>NZ_JADQTO010000001.1:0-513590 GCF_015704865.1 Actinoplanes aureus
CCACAAGGTATGACAAGCTCGCCGTGCGCTACGAAGCCACCGTCACCATCGCCGCCATCAACCAATGGCTCCGCGCCCTACGAAACACGGCCTAGCAGCTCCCCCATGCGGAGCTGATAGGCCTCACCCACATCACCCGCGTTCGGCCGCTCCCGCCCGTCCAAATCGCAGATGGTCCAGGCCAACCGCAGGATGCGATCAAAGCCGCGAGCCGACAGCGCCCCGCGGTCGAGAGCACGGTGCAGGATGCCGGTGTCCCGGGCCGGCAGACGCCAAGGTGGTCGGCGCAGATGCGGGCCGGGCACGTCGGCGTTGACCCGCCAGCCGCCCGCGGACCAGCGGCTCGCGGCGGCGGCTCGGGCGCGGGCCACCCGGGCCGCTACCGCGGATGAGGACTCGCCGGGTTCGGAGGCGCCGATCAGCTGCACCGCGGTCAGCGGCAGCACCGTGATCTTCATGTCGATCCGGTCGAGCAGGGGGCCGGAGAGGCGGCCCAGGTAGCGCCGGCGTACCACGGGGGTGCAGCCGCAGAGCTGGTCGCCGGCGGGGGAGGCGCACGGACAGGGGTTGGCCGCGATCACGAGCTGGGCCCGTGCCGGGTACTCGGTGGTGCCGCGAGCTCGGGAGATGACGACCCGTCCGCTCTCCAGCGGCTGGCGCAGCGCCTGCAGGGTCGCCTGGGCCATCTCCGGCACCTCGTCCAGGAAGAGCACGCCCCGGTGTGCCAGCGAGAGGGCGCCCGGCCGGCCCAGGCCGGTGCCGCCGCCGACGAGGGCCGCCAAGCTGGCGCTGTGGTGCGGCGCCTGGAATGGCGGGCGGCGGATCATCCGGCCGTCGGGCGGTAGCAGGCCGGCGATCGACTGCAGGGCGGTGACCTCCAGGGCGGCCTCGTCGTCCAGTTCGGGCAGGATCGACGGGAGGCGCTCGGCGAGCATCGTCTTGCCCGCTCCGGGAGGGCCGAAGAGGGCCAGGTGGTGGCCGCCGGCGGCGGCGATCTCCAGGGCGTACCGGGCGGTCTGCTGGCCGGCGACGTCGGACAGATCCGGGCCGCCTGCCGGCGGTGCCGTCGGCGCGGATGGTGGGTCCAGGAGCGGGGCGGTTCCCCGGACGTACTCGACCAGGCGGTGCAGCGAGTCGACCGCGCGTACGGCCACGCCGGGCACCACCATGGCCTCCCGGGCGTTGCCGAGCGGCACGATGACCCGGGTGATGCCGGCCCGGGCCGCCGCCGCGACCATCGGCAGGACACCGCGGACCGGGCGGACGGTGCCGTCGAGTCCGAGTTCGCCGAGGAGCACCACCCCGTCCAGCGGGGCCGGCGGCAGTTCGCCGGCGCCGGCGAGGAGTGCCGCGGCGATCGCCAAGTCGAATCCGCTGCCGTGCTTGGGCAGTGCGGCCGGGAGGAGGTTCACCGTGATTCGGCGGTTCGGCCATTCCTGGCCCGAGTTGACCATGGCGGCGCGAACCCGGTCTCGGGCCTCGTTGAGCGCGGTGTCGGGCAGCCCGGTCAGGACGACCGCCGGCAGCCCGGTGGAGAGGTCGGCCTCCACCTCGACCAGGTGACCGGCGACCCCGACCAGGCCGACGCAGAGCACGCGGGCGTAGCTCATCAGAACGCCGACCGGATGTGGACGAGCCGGGTGGCGCCGCGGGGTTGCGGGAGCACTTCCACCACGTCGAAGCGGATCTGCCGTGGGCGTACCCCGCTCTGGGCCAGCCATCGGCCGGCCAGCAGCCGCAGCTTGCGGATCTTGCGGTGATCCACCGCGGCGGCCGGCGGACCGAAGGTCGCCGTGCGCCGCGTCTTCACCTCGCAGAAGACCACGTCGTCGCCGTCGCGCAGGATGAGGTCCACCTCGCCGTCAGCGCACCGCCAGTTGCGATGCAACAGGATGAGGCCGTCGTCCGCCAGGTGCCGGGCGGCCATCCGCTCGCCGTAGTCACCGACCGCCCGTCGCTCAGTCGTCATGAGCCGGGACGCTGGCACAGATCCGGTGACGCTGCGCGGCGCCCTGTGGACAGCCCGTGATTGTGGATCGCCGTTCGACACCCGTCCCGGTGTGATAAGCGCGAGGCGGTGGATCGAAACCCGTCGGTCGCTTACGGTGCCAAGACGTGGAGCATCGATACGCCGACGATTCCGAGCCCAGTTGGTACACCGGCCGCCGTTACACCACAGAACCGGATGACTCCGAGATATCCGGTTCCTTCCGGCTGCCGGAGCAGAGAGAGCCCGCGGCAGCCGCGCCGGAGACCGGGGCCGCGTACGAGGCCGTACGCATCCCGGTCCGCGGTCCGGAATATCCAGCGATCCGTCCGACGCCCGCGCCGGAGAGCAAGCCCGCGCCGGAGAGCAAGCCCGCGCCGCAGGGCATGCCGGTGCCCGAAGCCGCACCACCGATGGGCGAACCGACCAGCCTCATCCCACCGGTTGTCCCGAACCACCCGACCGACGGGGTGTATCGCACCCGGCGCCCGATCTCCTCGGTCATCCTGACCGTCGCCGTGGTGATTCTGCTCCTACCGGTCCTCCGGCTGCTGGCCGGCGCGACCTTCGCCGGTGACCCGACCCCACGCGACATCGTCCCGGCGGTTCTGCTCACTCTGGGTCTCGCGCTTACCGGTTTCGGGCTCTTCGCGGCCGGCGGTGGTGCGATCAGCCGCGACTCGTGGCTGCGCGCGCCGATGGCCTACCTGCCGGCCGGCCTCATCCTCCTGCTCGCGGCCGGCCTCGCCGTGGCCTGACGGCTCCGGCGCTGATCCCGCCCCCCGGGCGGTCGCACCGCTTGGCGTATGCTTGTCGACGGCGACCGCCCAGGCGGTCGACCTCGCGCGCCCTCCGACCGGTGATCAACCAGTTCCGGTCGGCGGCGGCCCTCCCTGGTCCCGATCTTCGTCGGGCCCGACCGTGGCCGCTGCCCGGGCGCCAGGACGCTCACCGCCGGTGAGCGTGACAACCAGGGAAGATCAGGGAGTTACCCACCATGGCCGTCGTGACCATGCGCCAGCTGCTGGAGAGCGGTGTCCACTTCGGGCACCAGACCCGGCGCTGGAACCCGAAGATGAAGCGCTTCATCTTCACCGAGCGCAACGGTATCTACATCATCGACCTGCGCCAGACCCTCGACTACATCGAGAAGGCGTACAGCTTCGTGCGGGACACCGTCGCCGAGGGTGGCCACATCCTCTTCGTCGGCACCAAGAAGCAGGCGCAGGAGGCCATCGCCGAGCAGGCGACCCGGGTCGGCCAGCCGTACGTGAACCACCGTTGGCTCGGCGGCATGCTGACCAACTTCCAGACGGTGTACAAGCGTCTGCAGCGGATGAAGGAGCTCGAGGCTCTGGGTGACCTGAGCGGCACCGCCGCCGGTTACACCAAGAAGGAGACCCTCCAGCTGTTCCGCGAGAAGACCAAGCTCACCAAGACCCTGGGCGGTCTGCGTGACATGACCAAGACGCCGTCGGCGATCTGGGTCGTGGACACCAAGAAGGAGCACATCGCCGTCGACGAGGCCCGGAAGCTGAACATCCCGGTCATCGCGGTGCTGGACACCAACTGTGACCCGGACGAGGTCGACTTCCCGATCCCGGGCAACGACGACGCGATCCGTTCCGCCGAGCTGCTGACCAAGGTCATCGCCGCGGCGGTCGCCGATGGTCTGATCGCCCGCTCCGGCCGTGGCCGCGGCGGCGCCGACGAGAAGCCCGAGGCGGGCACCGTCGCCGCCGGCGAGCCGCTGCCCGAGTGGGAGCGCGACCTCTACGAGGGCGCCGAGAAGAAGGCCGACGAGGCCGCCCCGGCTGCCGCCGCCGAGCCGGCTGCTGCTCCCGCTCCGGCTGCCGACGAGGCCGCCCCGGCCGCCGCTGCCGCCGCCCCGGCCCCGGCTGCCGCCGTTCCCGCCGAGTAAGTCCACCGACGTGCTTCCGGCCGCCGCCGCACGGAGGGCGGCGGCGGCCGATTCCGACTGACATCGAGAGAAGAGCCATGGCTAACTTCACCGCCGCGGACGTCAAGAAGCTCCGCGACCTCACCGGTGCCGGCATGATGGACTGCAAGAAGGCGCTCGACGAGGCCGACGGCGACTTCGACAAGGCCGTCGAGTTCCTGCGCATCAAGGGCGCCAAGGACGTCGGCAAGCGGGCCGGCCGCACCGCCGCCAACGGCATCGTCGCCCACTCCGGCAAGGCGCTGCTCGAGCTCAACTGCGAGACCGACTTCGTCGCCAAGACCACCGACTTCGTCGAGCTGGGCCAGCGTCTGGTCGCGTTCGGTGAGCAGAACAAGCTGGCCGACGCCGCCGCGCTGCTCGCCGCCACGCTCGAGGACGGCAAGACCGTCGCCGAGACCGTGCAGGACTACGCCGCGAAGATCGGCGAGAAGATCGTCGTGAACCGCTTCACGGTCCTCGACGGCAACGTCGCGGTCTACCTGCACCGCAAGGCGCAGGACCTGCCGCCGCAGGTCGGCGTGCTGGTCGAGTACAGCGGCAAGACCGACGAGGCCGGTGACGCGGACGCCCGTGGCGTCGGCATGCAGATCGCCGCGATGCGCCCGAAGTTCCTGACCCGCGAAGAGGTCCCGGCCGAGACCGTCGAGACCGAGCGTCGCGTGGCCGAGCAGACCGCTCGCGAGGAGGGCAAGCCGGAGCAGGCGCTGCCAAAGATCATCGAGGGCCGGGTGAACTCCTTCTTCAAGGACTTCGTCCTGCTCGAGCAGGCTTCGGTGGTCGACAACAAGAAGACCGTCAAGCAGGTCCTCGCCGAGGCCGGTATCGAGGTCACCCGGTTCGTCCGCTACGAGGTCGGCCAGGAGTAAGGCTCCGTTCTTCATTGGCACGGGAGGTCGGGCACGCGATTGCAGCGTCCGGCCTCCCGGTCGCATAGGGTCTGCTGTTGAAAGGGAAGGGAAGGCGGGTCTCATGACGATGGTGACCGAGCAGTCCGCCACGGTTGACGATCACAACCCGCCGACCTCGCGGCCGAGGCGGGTCGTCCTCAAGCTCTCCGGCGAGGTTTTCGGCGGTGGCGCGGTCGGCGTCGACCCCGACGTCGTGCAGGCGCTGGCGCGGCAGATCGCCACCGTGAACCGGCGTGGCATCCAGGTCGCCGTGGTGGTCGGCGGCGGCAACTTCTTCCGCGGCGCCGAGCTGCAGAAGCGCGGCATGGACCGTAACCGGGCTGACTACATGGGCATGCTCGGCACGGTGATGAACTGCCTCGCCCTCCAGGACTTCCTGGAGAAGGAAGGCATCGAGACCCGCGTTCAGACCGCCATCACGATGGCACAGGTCGCGGAGCCCTACATCCCGCTCCGCGCGATCCGGCACCTGGAGAAGGGCCGCGTCGTGATCTTCGGTGCCGGCGCCGGCATGCCGTACTTCTCCACCGACACCGTGACCGCCCAGCGGGCGCTGGAGATTCACGCCGACATGGTGCTGATGAGCAAGAACGGCGTCGACGGGGTCTACACCGCCGATCCCCGCGTCGATCCGGACGCGCGCAAGCTGGAGAACATCACCTTCCAGGAAATCCTCCAGCGCGGGCTGCGGGTGGCCGACCAGGCCGCGTTCAGCCTGTGCGAGGAGAACAAGCTGCCGATGCTGGTCTTCGGCGCGGACGGTGACGACACCATCGTGCGCGCGTGCGCCGGCGAGAAGATCGGCACCCTCATCACCGCGTGAGCGGCCGGACGTCCCCACATCCCGCACCACCGAAGACAGCAAGGAGGCGAGAAGAGCCGGTGATCGAGGAAACCCTCTTCGAGGCCGAAGAGAAGATGGACAGCGCGGTCGAGCACGCCAAGGAGGAGTTCGCCGCCATCCGTACCGGCCGGGCCACTCCGGCGATGTTCTCCAAGATTCTGGTCGACTACTACGGCGCGCCCACGCCGGTGACGCAGATGGCCTCGGTCGGCATCCCGGAGCCGCGCATGGTGCTCGTCAAGCCGTACGACGCGTCCCAGCTCGGACCGATCGAGCGTGCCATCCGTGACTCGGACCTCGGTGTCAACCCCAACAACGAGGGCACTCAGCTGCGCATCCACCTTCCGCAGATGACGGAGGAGCGGCGCCGCGAGATGATCAAGGTGGCCCGCCACAAGGCCGAGGAGAGCCGGGTCGCCATCCGTAACGTCCGCCGCAAGGCGAAAGAGCAGCTGGACAAGCTGGTCAAGGACGGCGAGACGGGTGAAGATGATGGCCGTCGTGCGGAGAAGGAGCTCGACGACCTGACCCACCGCTACGTCGCGGTCGTCGACGAGCTCCTCAAACACAAGGAAGCTGAGTTGCTCGAAGTCTGATGTCGTACCTCGATCCGCGTGCCGGGCAGGCCTCCGGCGACGACACGAGCGTGCCGGCGCCGTACGTCTACGACCCCTCCGGCGTTTCGCCGGCCGACTCGGTGTACCCGGGTCCGGCCTGGCACGCGGACGAGCCGGCGGGCGCCGACCCGCCGGTGGCCGTACCGATGACCGTGCCGGACCAGGCGCCGAAGGGCGCCAAGGGCAAGCGCCGGGCCGGCAAGGGGCAGAAAGAGGGCCCCAGCCGCGCGGGTCGCAACCTTCCGGCGGCCATCGGGGTGGGGCTCAGCCTCGGCGTGCTCGTGCTCGCCTCGCTGCTCATCGAGCCGAGGGCGCTGCTCGTGGTTCTGGTCGCGGCATCGGGGGTGGGCGTCTGGGAGATGACCCGCGCGCTGTCGGTCACCGGAAGCCGCCCTCCGCTCGTCCCGCTGATCGCCGGTAGCGCCCTGATGGTCGGCCTGGCGTGGTGGGCCGGTCCGGACGCACTCGCCATCGGCCTGCTGGTCACTGTGGGTGCCGCGATGCTGTGGCGGCTGGCGGACGGCGTCGCCGCGGTGAAGCGGGACTTCACCCCGACCGTGCTGACCGCCGTCTACGGCCCGTTCCTGCTGAGCTTCGCCGCGATGCTGGTGCAGACCGACAGCAGTGAGGACTCGAAGGCGGGCGCCTGGCGGGTGATCTGCACGCTGGCCGCCGTTGTGCTTTCCGACACTGGCGGTTACGCCTCCGGCGTGTTCCTCGGCAAGCACCCGATGGCCCCGAAGATCAGCCCGAAGAAGTCCTGGGAGGGCTTCGCCGGCTCGATGACGGCTGCCGCGATCGGTAGCAGCGCGCTCCTTTTCTTCCTCCTGGACGTGCCGGTTTACTGGGGTTTGCTATTCGGTGCGGTGATTTCGGTGGTCGCGGTTCTGGGCGACCTGGCCGAGTCGATGCTCAAGCGGGACCTGCGGATCAAGGACATGAGCAACCTGCTGCCCGGCCACGGCGGTCTGATGGACCGGCTGGATTCGATCCTGTTCGCCGTGCCCACCGCGTACCTGCTCTTCTCGATCATCACCCCGAGTTAGCAGGCGTGAGAAGCTGGATATGCCATGACGATTCTTCCGGTCATTCCCATCAGCCCCGATCAGCCCGACGCGGTGACCACCCGTCGCCGTCCGAGCATGCCGCCGCGCCACCTCGCCGACCTGGATCTCGCAGGCCGCAGGAGTGCGGTCACCGGCCTCGGCGAGCCGGCCTTCCGCGCGAAGCAGATCTCCACCCACTACTTCGGCCGTCTGGTCCGGGACGCCGCCGAGATGACTGATCTGCCGGCCGCCACCCGCGACCGCCTCACCGCCGACCTGCTGCCAACGCTGCTCACCCCGCTGCGGGAGCAGGCGTGCGACGAGGGCGCGACGCGTAAGACGTTGTGGCGTCTGCACGACGGCGCGCTGGTGGAGAGCGTGCTCATGGGGTACCCCGATCGGGTGACCGCGTGCGTGTCGAGCCAGGCGGGCTGCGGCATGGCCTGTCCGTTCTGCGCCACCGGCCAGCAGGGCTTGACCCGGAACCTGTCGGTGGCCGAGATCGTGGACCAGGTCGTCTATCTGGCCGGCGTGGCCGCTTCGGGCGCGGTCACCGGTTCGCCGCCGCGGCTCTCCCGCGTGGTTTTCATGGGTATGGGCGAGCCACTGGCGAACTACCCGCGCGTGATCGAGGCCGTGCGGCGGCTCACGTCGCCGGCGCCGGAGGGTCTGGGGCTGTCACAACGGCACATCACCGTGTCCACGGTGGGTTTGGTGCCCGCAATGCGGCGGTTGATAGCCGAACAGCTCTCTGTGACTCTTGCGTTGTCACTGCACGCCCCCGATGATGATCTGCGCGATGAGCTTGTGCCCGTCAACCAGCGTTGGAAGGTGGCCGAGGTGCTCGATGCCGCGTTCGATTACGCGGCTCAGACCGGCCGTCGGGTCTCCATCGAATACGCCCTGATCAGGGACGTAAACGATCAGCCCTGGCGTGCCGACCTGCTCGGCCGCCTTCTGAGCGGCAAGCTGGCCCATGTGAATCTCATCCCGCTCAACCCGACGCCGGGCAGCAAGTGGGATGCGAGCCCCAAGCCGGTTGAGCGCGAGTTCGTCCGTCGGCTTCGAGAGGCCGGCGTCTCGACGACTGTGCGGGACACGCGGGGGCGGGAGATCGACGGCGCATGCGGCCAACTGGCCGCGGGAGAGCTGACGCACGCGAGCGCAGGGGGCGCCGCAGCCGACGCGGAGGTGGCACAGTGACTGGGCGCAGGTCCCAGCGAGCGGAGTGGGAGACGTTGTGACGAGTCAGGGACAGCGTTTCCGGCGGCGTGCGCTGCGGCGCGGCTACAAGGTCGACGAGGTCGATGCCTTCCTGGACCGGGTCGAGGCGACCCTGGCCGGTGAGCAGGTCGGTCCGCCGGTCGGCGCGCAGGAGGTGCACGACGTCGTCTTCCGGGTGCGCTTCGGCGGGTACGACGAGTGGCAGGTCGACCTGCACCTGGACCGGGTCGAGCGGCAGCTCGCCGAGTTCGAGGAGCGGGGCGGCCGTCCGGCACCCGACCCGATGCGTGACTCGATGCGGAGCGGGCTCTCGGCCCAGCAGGCCCCGGCCGGCCCACCCGGCATGGGTGGCCAGGGTGGCTTCGGCGGCCCGCAGCAGGCTCCGGGCGGCTTCGGCCAGCCCCAGCAGGCGCCCGCCGGCCCGCCGCCCGGGATGGGCCCGGGACAGCCGCAGTTCGGCGCCGCGGCCGGCATGGGCGGGCCCGGCATGGGACAGGCTCCCGGCCGGATGGCGCCCCCGACCGAGCGTCTCCCCGCACCGGTTCGGGACGACCGGATGATGCCTCCGCAGATGCCGCAGCGCCAGCAGCAGCAGCTGCCGCCCTCGGATCCGTACGGCGGGCGGTACGACGAGCCCACCGGTTACGGCCAGCAGCAGCAGCCCCCGCAGCGGCCCGGTCCGCCGCCCGGATACGGCGGCCAGAGCGGCGGCGGTTACGACCAGGGTGGTTACGACGAGCCCACCGGCTTCGACGGTTTCGAGCCGGGCCGGCACGGTCGCGCCGACATGACGGCCGAGATCCGGATGCCGGACCGGGACCAGCGCGGTGGCTACGGCGGCCCGCAGCAGCAGATGCCGAACGCGATGCCGGGCTCGCCGATGTCGGGTGCCCCGATGAGCGGCCCGCCCGGTGGTGGCGGTGGCTACGGCCCGCCGCAGCCGCAGCTCGGTCCGCCGCTGGGCGAGCCGGGTGGCGAGCTGTACCGGGTGGATCAGCTGCGGCGGACGTTCCAGCCGCGTCGCTTCGGCAGCGGTTACGACCCGATGCAGGTGGATCGCCTCTTCGAGGGCATCCTGCAGGCGATGACCGGCCGGGGCCCGATGCCGGTGAACGAGAACGACCTCGACATGCTCCAGTTCGGCCTGGTGCCGAACGGCTACTTCGAGGCCGAGGTCGACGCGGCGCTGCGCGAGGTCAAGGACATCCTGCTGCGCCGGCGCTGACCCACGACAACGAAAAGAGGGGGCCTAGGCCCCCTCTTTTGCTGTGCGGCGGGTTACTGGTCGTTGGGGCGCAGTCCGGCACGGCGCAGCACGACGTCGCCGATCACCACGCCGATCAGCCCCAGGGCGATCAGGACGAGCCAGACCTTCTCGGTGTTGCCCTGCTGGTTGCCCCAGAAGAAGAGCAGCAGGATCACGGCCGAGATGATCGCACCACGCTGGGCCCGCTTGCGGTTTCCCGGCTTGAGCTGGTCCGGTGCGTAAACCTCTTCGTGGTGTTCTTCCGCGGCCACGGGCCGGTCCTCCTCGTCGATGTTCGCCAACGTCGGATCTCAGTGTGTCACGGGGTCGGCGGGCGGCACCCGGCAACCCGGTTGTACTTTCAAGAGCGGTCAGAATCCGAATTTGAGGAGCGATCTAGTGCGGATCACCGGCACCGGCCACGCGAGCATGCGGATCGACACCGCCGCCGGCAGCATTCTGTGCGATCCGTGGGTGAACCCGGCGTACTTCGCCTCGTGGTTCCCCTTCCCGGACAACTCGCAGCTGGACTGGGAGACCCTGGGCGACGTCGACTACCTGTACGTCTCCCACCTGCACCGGGACCACTTCGACGCGGAGCACCTGAAGCGGTTCATCAGCAAGAAGGCGACCGTCCTGCTGCCGGAGTACCCGACCAGTCAACTCGAGGACGAGCTGCGGGAGCTGGGTTTCACCAGCTTCCTGCGGACGAAGTCCGACGAGGTGCACGAGCTGGACGGCGGCCTCAAGGTGATGATCCAGGCGCTGATCAGCCCGACCGACGGCCCGATCGGTGACTCGTCACTCTGGGTGGAGTACGACGGCATCCGCGTGCTGAACCAGAACGACGCCCGCCCGGCCGACCTGACCCGCTTCAACGAGCTGGGCCACGTGCACGCGCACATGCTGCAATTCTCCGGCGCGATCTGGTACCCGATGGTCTACGAGCTGCCGGAGAACGCGAAGACCGCGTTCGGCAAGCAGAAGCGGGAGCGGCAGTTCGACCGCACCTGGCGCTACATCGACGACCTGAAGGCCGACCACGTCTTCCCGATCGCCGGCCCGCCGTGCTTCCTCGACGACGAGTTGTGGCAGTTCAACGACATCCACGGCGACGAGGGCAACATCTTCCCCGACCAGTCGGTCTTCATGTCCGAATACGCCAAGGTCGGCGGCACCAACGGCATCGTGCTGCTGCCCGGCAGCGTGAGCGAAATCAACAAGGACAAAAGCGCGACCACGACGCACCCGGTGCCGATCGACGAGTTCTTCGCCAACAAGAAGCAGCACCTCGAGGAGATGCGCGAGCGCAAGCGCCCGATCATCGAGGCCGAGAAGGCGTCCTGGCGGCACCCCGAGATCGACGTGCTCGGTGAACTGAAGAAGCGGATCGAGCCGCTGCTCGAAGAGTCGATCTACCTGGCCAAGGGCGTCGGCGGCCCGGTCCGCTTCGACCTGGTCTCCTACGAGGGCGAGGAGATCGAGTCGATCGTCGTGGACTTCCCCGGCAAGCAGGTCCGTCCCTACGCCGACGAGAAGGTCCGCTACCGCTTCCGCACCCAGCGCGAGCTGATCGAGCACCTGATCTTCATCGACGAGGGCGACTGGGTGAACTCGCTCTTCCTCTCCTGCCGCTTCTCCGCGGCCCGGATCGGGCAGTACAACGAGTTCGTCTACGCGTTCTTCAAGTGCCTGTCCGAGGAGCGCCTGCAGTACGCCGAAGGCTGGTACGACGAGCACGAGAAGGCGGTCGACGCCGAGGACATCCAGTTCGGCGACTGGACCGTGCAGCGCCGCTGCCCGCACCTGAAGGCCGACCTGTCCCGCTTCGGCATCGTGGACGGCAACGTGCTCACCTGCCAGCTGCACGGCTGGAAGTTCGACCTGCCCAGCGGCCGCTGCCTGACCGGCGTCGGCCACAAGATCCGGGCAAGCAGAACCGAAAGCTGAAAACCTCTTTCTGGTACGCGCCACGGGTCCCCAACCGCAATTGAGCCGTCCCCCGGCTCCCGCGCGACCTCAGTGCCCCGCACGGCCCCAGCGCGACCGCCGGGCCGATGCGGGCCACCGGGTTCAACCGGGCTCGCCGAGCCGGGCCGCTCGCAGGGCGAGGTAGTGCTGCTCGGGGAGGCTGGTCGTCCGCTTCGCCGCGGTGCGGTAGTGCTCGGCGGCGGCCCGCCGGTCGCCGGCCATCTCGTACAGGTGGGCCCGGGCCGCGTCCAGGCGGTGGTGCCGGGCCAGTCGCGGGTCCGCGTCGAGCGCCGCCAGGGCGTCGAGCCCGGCGAGCGGGCCGTGCACCATGGCGAACGCGACGGCGCGGTTGAGGGACACCACCGGGTTGGCCGAGAGGCGTTCCAGCACCTCGTACAGCGCGAGGATCTGGGGCCAGTCGGTCTTCTCGGCGGTCGGCGCCTCGTCGTGCAGCGCGGCGATCGCGGCCTGGATCTGGTACTGGCCGACCGGCCCACGGGGCAGCGCGTGGGTGATCAGCGCGACGCCCTCGGCGATGGCGCCGGCGTCCCAGCGGCTGCGGTCCTGGTCGGCCAGCGAGATCAGTTCGCCGTTCGGGCCGGTACGCGCCGGGCTGCGGGCGTCGGTGAGGAGCATCAGCGCCAGCAGGCCGGTGACCTCGCTGTCGCCGGGCAGCAGCGCGTGCACCGCCCGGGCCAGCCGGACCGCCTCCGCGGACAGCTCCACCCGACGCAGGTCCGGCCCGGCGCTGCTGGTGTGCCCCTCGTTGAAGATCAGATAGAGGACGTGCAGAACGGCGGCGAGCCGGCGCGGCCGGTCCTGCGCGTCCGGCATCCGGAACGTGCTTCCGGCGGCCTTGATGCTCTGCTTTGCCCGGCTGATCCGCTGCGCCATGGTGGACTCGGGAACGATGAAGGCCCGGGCGATCTCGGCGGTGGTCAGACCACCGACCGCCCGCAGGCTCAACGCGATCGCCGAGGCCGTCGACAGTACCGGGTGACAGCACAGGAACAGCAGGACCAGCGTGTCCTCCCGCTCAACGGCCGTCTCGAGATCCGCCGCCGGCGCCGACAACCGGTCGGTGGGCTCACGCCGGGCGACCAGTTCCTCCCGCCGCCGCCGGGCCTGCTCGCTGCGTACCTGCTCGATCATCCGGCGGTAGGCGGTCTGGATCAGCCAGCCTCGGGGATTGTCCGGCCGTCCCTGCTCCGGCCACTGCGTGATGGCCGCCAGCAGGGCCTCCTGCACCGCGTCCTCGGCCGCCGTGAAGTCGCCGAACCTGCGGGTGAGCACGCCGAGAACCTGCGGCACGAGATCGCGCAGCAGGTCCTCGGCGAGTCGGTCAGGGGTGTTCAGCCGTCACAGATCCTCGGCCGGTGCCGACATGATCGGGCGTACCTCGATCGGCATGTTGAGCGGGTTCCCGCCCGGCCCGGGTGCGGTCGAGACGTACGCCGCGATCTCCACGGCCCGGTCGGCGGTGTCACAGTCGACGATCCAGTAGCCGGCGAGGAACTCCTTCGTCTCGGGGAAGGGCCCCTCGGTGACCACCGGTGCCCCGCCGACGCCGGCGCGGACGATCTTCGCCTGCTCGGGTGAGGCCAGCCCCTGCCCATCGACGAGTTCCCCGTCCGCGGCGAGCTTGCCGTTGGCCTCGATCATGAAACCGATGTGCGCCTGGACCTCCTCCGGCGTCCAGGTGCTGATCGCCGGGAAGTCGCCGGTCGCCTCACTGAACTGCATCAACAGCATGTATTTCACGTGGTACTCCTCCAGGTCTCGGACACTCTCACCGTCAGGTAGAAGCCGGCGCCGGGTTCTCGACGTCCTCCGGCGAGAAATCCGCGAGCGATTCCCACGTTCTCGTCACCGTACCGTCCGCCGGGAGAGGACGCGGGCCACGACGATCTGCCAGACGGCGTAGACGAGGACCAGAAGCCGCTCCGGCCACCCGATCGACATGTCCGGCACTGCTTGGACGGCCAGGAACATGAGGAGCGCGGCGAGGGGGAGCACCGCGGTCCACCGCAGGACGTGCCGGCTGTCGCTGGGCAGCCCGAAACCCACCAGCAGTGCCGCGACCGGCAAGAACATGAGCGCGAGGCCGGCACCGAGGCCGTGCAGCGTGCCGCTGGTGGACAGCTGGTCCTGCGGGGTGTTGACCGGGTCGGTGACGAAGATTCCGCCGACGACCGTACCGGCGGCCACCAGCGCCAGGAGGATCGCGCCGGCCCGCGCGGGTCGCCGCGGGCGCCTGGCGAGGACAGCGACCGCGAGGGCGCCGTAGCTCACGGCGGAGAGCAGGAACGCCACCACCATGAGCCAGCCGAGGTCGCCTATCGCGTACTCGCTGGTGGTCTGCGAGTTCAGTGAGACGTCGCGCCGGACCACATGGATCAGCGTCAGCAGCGCCACGAACGCGATGCCGGAGATCGCGGAGAGGCCGGCGGCGCGGACCGGAAGGGTCCGCTCCGCCGTGGCCAAGGGTGCGTGAGTCACGAAGCACTTCTCCTTCTGGAGCGCGGAGGGCTCCTCGGGAGGTGGTAGAAGCTGCGTCGTGACTCTCGACAGGATTACCGGCCCAGATCCTTGAGGATGCGCCGCGCGGCGTTGTGGCCGGCGGCGCCGATGACGCTGCCGGCCGGGTGGGTTCCGGCGGAACCGGCGTAGAGGCCGTCCAGGCCGGTCGCGTACGGCATGCGCCTGTCGAACGCGACGGTGTTGTCGACGTGGTGGATGTGACCGCCGGTGATGCCGAAATGCCGCTCGATGTCCGGCGGGGTGAGCGGCATCATGTCCGCGACCAGCTCGGACGTGCCGGGAGCGTAGCGATCGCAGATCGCCAGCAGGCGCTCGACGTAACCGGGCAGTTCGGCGTCCCAGGACGAGCCGGCGATCTCGTACGGCACCGACTGCACGAAGAGCGCCGACGAGTGATGCCCGGCGTCATCGCGCAGCGACGGGTCGACCGTGGTGTGCAGGTACCACTCGATGGTGGGTTCCGCCGGCAGCCGGCCGGCCTGCACGTCGGCCCACATCTCCCGCAGCGCGGCCATCGGTGAGCCGGAATCGCCGGGCAGCAGATGGATCGTCGAGCCGAACGGCGACGGCGCGCCCGCCGGCAGGCAGGAGAACTTCGGCAGGTCGCGCAGCGCCAGGTTGACCTTGAGGGTGGTGCCGGTCCGCCGTACGGCGGCCATCCGCTCGGTCAGCGCGGACGGCAGGGTGCCGTCCGGGACGAGATCCATCAACCGGTACGGGTCGCAGCTGCCGAGCACCACCCGGGCCGAGATCGACCGCCCGTCGGCCAGGACCACGCCACTTGCCGCACCGGAGTCCACGGTCACCTCGGTCACCGCGGCGCTCGTGACGATCCGGGCGCCGGCCGCGCGGGCGGCGTCGGCGAAGACCCGGGAGACCGTGCCCATGCCGCCCTCGGCGATCAGCCAGGTGCCGTCCGCCCCGGGCAGCCGGCACATGTTGTGCACCAGGAAGTTGTGCCCGGTTCCCGGGTCGTCGGGGCCGGCGTTCAGCCCGGACAGGCCGTCGGTCACCGCGTACATGCTGACCAGCAGTTCACTCTTGAACCCGAACCGGGCCAGGTAGTCGGCCACGGATCCGCGTACCAGATCGAGGAACGTGCTCTGGAGCTGCGGCCGGATGTGGCGATCGGCGATCTCCTCCACTGAGGCCGGCTCCTCCAAGATCGGCGCGCAGCGCGCCGATCTCGACGGCGAGCGCCTCGTCGGCGGCCGCGTCGCGGGCCGAGAAAAAGGTCTCCAGCTGCGCGCGGCTGGCCTCGCGGTCGCTGCCGAACAGCAGGTACGGCGAGCCGGCCGGCCCCGGCGTCGGCAGGAAGTAGTGCGGGTCGCGGCGCAGCGTCGGAATGTCGACGCCGAGGGTCCGCAGCAGCTCCGGTGGCATGAGCCCGAGCAGATAGGAGCCGGTGGACTGGCCGAGCCCGGGAACCTTCGGGAAGGGGTGTTCGGTGCGGGTGGCGCCGCCCAGCACGCCTGCGGCCTCGAGTACGACGACGTCGAGCCCGGCGCGGGCGAGCAGGATCGCCGAGACCAGACCGTTGTGGCCGGCTCCGATGATCACCACGTCGGCGCGGTCGGGAATGGGGGTCATGGTTCGCGAGGCTACCCCGGGGTAGCGGGGGCCGGCCTCGGCGAATCATCCGTTAAATACGGCTTGATGGTGTGCGTTACGGCAAACCCGGTCAGCAGCACCACGTGGAACAGGTAGAGCCACAGGCCGACCGCGACCATCCCACCGATCTCGGTGAACCCGCCGAACGGCACGCCCAGGTCCAGCGGCAGCGAGCAGAAGAGCACCGAGCCGTGCAGGAACCCGGAGAGGTTCGCGGCGGTGAACGAGCCGATCACAATCGTCGCGAGCCACGGCGGGCGGCCCGGCGCCACGTACCGGAACACCCAGATCACCACGGGGGTCAGCACCAGCCAGGCGGCGAGGAAGGAGAGCACCACACCGAGCACCGCCCACCACCCGCCGCGCAGCCAGAGGCCGCTCGTCGTGGGCAGCGCCAGGAAGAGGGCGAGCATCAGGGCCGGCGCGGCGGCCAGCAGCGGCAGCCAGAGGAGACGGCCGCGCCAGCCGACCAGCGACTCACCCGGTTTGCGCAGCGAGGCGAAGGCGCGGCGGAGACCCTCGCCGTACAGGGTGGCCGGGAGCAGGCTGGCGAGCGCCAGCATCGGGGTCAGCCCCAGCCCGGCGTCGATGAGCGCGCTGAGCGCGCGGGACGCGCCGATCTCGTCCGGCAGCGCGGCGAGGGTCCGGCCGGTCAGATCGCGTACGCGCTGCGCGCCCACGGCGAGCCCGGTGAGCCAGATCGCCAGCAGTGCCACCGGAACCACCGCGATCCCGCTGTAGAAGGTGATGGCGGCAGCGTGCAACGCCACGTCACGCCCACGCAGCGGCCGGAAGAGGGTCGCGAGTCTCGATCGCACGGCTGGGAGGTACCCCATCGGCGTTCACGTTTCACTACGATCTTGCATCCATGGCACCCTTCGCGTTCTCGGCACATCCCACCGAGCAGCAGCTGACCGCGTCGTTGAACGCCTTCCTCCGGCCCCAGTACCGGCTCTACCGGTGGATGGGCGCCGCCCTCGTGGTCCTCGGCGCCCTCCTCTTCCTGCTCGGCGACGTCTTCGTCGCGTCGTTCGCGGTGCTGTTCGGGCTCGCCTGTCTGCTGATCATTCCGCCGGTGACCACCCGGATGGTCCTGCGCAAGATGGCCGGGCTGATCGACCGGCCGACCGACTACCGGATCGACGATCAGGGCGTCTGGATGGGCAACGACAAGGTGGAGAACCTCTTCCGCTGGGGCTCGGTGGACCGGCTCGAGGAGCTTCCCGGGATGGTGCTGGCGCGGCTGGGCAAGAGCGGCTTCTACGCCGTACCGACCGACGGGCTGCCGCCGGAGACCGCCGCGGAGGTCACCGCCTTCCTCCGGGCGCACGTTTCCGCCCCGGCCCGCTGACCGCTGGCTCCCGTCCGGGAAGATGGGCGACATGCGAGACCTAGTCCTGCTCGGCTCCACCGGATCCATCGGCACCCAGGCCATCGACATCGTCCGGCGCAATCCGGACCGGTTCCGTGTCGTGGCGCTCGGCGCCGGCGGCGGCAACGTCGAACTGCTCGCCACCCAGGCGCTCGAACTGAACGTCGAGGTGGTCGGGGTGGCCCGGGCCTCGGTCGTGCAGGACCTCCAGCTCGCCTTCTACGCCGTGGCGCAGAAGCGCGGATACGCCACCGGTGATTTCAAGATCCCGAAGATCGTGGCCGGTCCCGACGCGATGACCGAGCTGGCCGCGCATCCCTGCGACGTCGTGCTCAACGGTGTGGTCGGCAGCCTGGGGCTGGCACCCACGCTGGCCGCACTGGAGAACGGCCGGATCCTCGCCCTGGCGAACAAGGAGTCCCTGGTCGCCGGCGGCCCGCTGGTGCGCCGGATCGCCAAGGACGGGCAGATCGTCCCGGTCGACTCGGAGCACTCGGCGCTCGCTCAGTGCCTGCGCGGCGGCACGGCCGCCGAGGTGCGCCGGCTGATCCTCACCGCGAGCGGGGGAGCGTTCCGGGACCGCCGCCGCGAGGAGTTGGCGAACGTCACACCGCAGGAGGCGCTCAAGCACCCGACCTGGGACATGGGCCCGGTCGTGACGATCAACTCGGCCACGATGGTGAACAAGGCGCTCGAGGTGATCGAGGCGCACGAGCTGTTCGGGGTGCCGTACGACGACATCGAGGTCATGGTGCACCCGCAGTCGGTGCTGCACTCGCTCGTCGAGTTCACCGACGGCTCCACCCTGGCGCAGGCCAGCCCGCCGGACATGCGGCTGCCGATCGCGCTGGCTCTGGCCTGGCCGGAGCGGGTGCCGCAGGCCGCCGCGGCGGTGGACTGGACGCTGGCGCACAACTGGGAACTGCGCCCGCTCGACGAGGAGGCGTTCCCGGCCGTACGGCTGGCCAAGGAGGCGGGGCGGGCCGGGCGCTGCCTGCCGGCCGTCTACAACGCGGCCAACGAGGAGTGTGTGGCCGCTTTCGTCTCCGGTCGGCTACCTTTCTTGGGCATTGTTGACACGCTGGAGCGCGTGCTCGCGGCGGCTCCCGGCTTCGCGGAGCCGGGTACCGTCGAAGACGTGCTTGCCGCGGAGGCTTGGGCGCGTGCCCAGGCACGGCAGACGATCGCCACTCTGGCTGAAGGAGCCTGATGCTGTTCTGGCTTGGTGCGGCGGCGTTCGCACTGACCATCCTGATCTCGGTGAGCCTGCACGAGCTGGGTCACATGATCACGGGCAAGCGCTTCGGCATGAAGGTGACGAAGTACTACGTCGGGTTCGGGCCGACGATCTTCTCTTTCCAGCGTGGTGAGACGGAGTACGGGCTCAAGGCCATCCCGCTCGGCGGCTTCTGCAAGATCGTCGGGATGACGCCGCAGGACGACGACGTGGCGCCGGAGGATCAGCACCGCGCGATGTGGCGGTTCCCGGTCTGGAAGCGGACCGTCGTGCTCGCCGCCGGATCCATCACACACTTCATGCTGGCGCTGGTCGGCGCCTGGGTGATGGCGATGACGATCGGCCTGCCGAACACGGACATCCCGCAGACCATCGAGGGCCAGCGCGCCGCACCGGCGATGATCCGGGTGGGCGACTGCATCCCGACCTCGCTCTCCGACGCCAGCACCGAGTGTGTGCCCGGGGTGGCCAGCGCCGTCGAGGCGCCGGCGAAGGCCGCAGGCCTGCGGACCGGTGACGTGATCACCAAGGTGGGCGCCACATCGGTGGCGAACTACGGCCAGCTGACCGACGCGATCCGCGCCTCGACGGCCGGCCCCACCCCGTTCGAGTACGTGCGTGACGGTCAGACCACGACGACCACCGTGGACCTGGTCAGCGCCGAGCGGACACCGCTCGACGACCCGGAGGGGCCGGTCTCCCAGGTCGCCGTCGCCGGGGTGAGCTGGACCACCGACCAGCCGGCCGTCATCACCTACAGTGCGCTCGGAGCGGTTCCCGCATCGGGCGAGTTCAACTGGTACCTGGTGGAGAACTCGCTCAAGGCGATGGCGCGGATCCCGGAGAAGATCCCCGCGCTGTGGAACTCGATCACCGGCGAGGAACGTGACCCGGACACCCCGATCAGCGTGGTCGGCGCCAGCCGGATCGGCGGCGAGGCCATCGAGAAGGGCGTGCCCGAGGTCTTCTGGCAGGTCTTCATCTCGCTCAACGTCTTCATCGGCCTGTTCAACCTGCTGCCGCTGCTGCCGGTGGACGGCGGGCACATCGCGATCGCCTGGTTCGAGGCGATCCGGTCGCGGCTCTACCGGCTGTTCCGGCGACCGGATCCCGGCCGGGTGGACTACTACAAACTGATGCCTGTGACGTACGCGGTCATTCTGATCGGTGGGGCGTTCACCCTGCTGACCGTGACCGCCGACATCATCAACCCGATTACGATCTTCAAGTGAGTGAGATGACTGCGATCAGTCTGGGAATGCCGGCCGTCCCCCCGCCGCCGCTGGCCCCGCGCCGGCAGAGCCGCCAGATCATGGTCGGCAACGTGCCGGTCGGCGGCGGTGCACCGGTCAGCGTGCAGTCGATGACGACCACGCTCACCGCCGACATCAACTCCACGCTCCAGCAGATCGCCGAGCTCACGGCGTCCGGCTGCCAGATCGTCCGGGTCGCCGTCCCGTCGCAGGACGACGTCGAGGCGCTGCCCGCGATCGCCAAGAAGTCGCAGCTCCCGGTGATCGCCGACATCCACTTCCAGCCGAAGTACGTGTTCGCCGCGATCGACGCCGGCTGTGCCGCGGTCCGGGTCAACCCGGGCAACATCCGGCAGTTCGACGACAAGGTCAAGGAGATCTCCAAGGCCGCGTCGGACGCCGGGATCCCGATCCGGATCGGGGTCAACGCAGGCTCGCTGGACAAGCGGCTGCTGGAGAAGTACGGCAAGGCCACCGCCGAGGCGCTCGTCGAGTCGGCGCTCTGGGAGTGCTCGCTCTTCGAGGAGCACGGCTTCCGGGACATCAAGATCTCGGTGAAGCACAACGACCCGGTCGTCATGATCCGGGCGTACCGTCTGCTCGCCCAGCAATGCGACTACCCGCTGCACCTCGGCGTGACCGAGGCCGGCCCGGCGTTCCAGGGCACGATCAAGAGCGCGGTGGCGTTCGGTGCGCTGCTCGCCGAGGGCATCGGCGACACCATCCGGGTCTCGCTGTCCGCCCCGCCGGTCGAGGAGATCAAGGTCGGCAACCAGATCCTGGAGTCGCTGGGCCTGCGTGAGCGCGGCCTGGAGATCGTCTCCTGCCCGTCCTGCGGGCGTGCCCAGGTGGACGTCTACACGCTGGCCGAGCAGGTCACGGCGGCGCTGGAGGGCTTCCCCGTCCCGCTGCGGGTGGCCGTGATGGGCTGCGTGGTGAACGGGCCCGGCGAGGCCCGGGAGGCGGACCTCGGGGTGGCCTCCGGCAACGGCAAGGGCCAGATCTTCGTCAAGGGCAAGGTGATCAAGACCGTGCCCGAGTCGATCATCGTGGAGACGCTTGTCGAGGAGGCCCTGCGCCTCGCCGACGAGATGGGCGCCGAACTCCCCGACGAGCTGCGCGAGTTGCTGCCCGGCCCGACGGTCACCGTGCACTGACGCTAGAACAGCACCGTCGCGAACGATCCCGCTGACACAAAGCCGCACCGCTGGTACACCCGGCGTGCGGCTTTGTTGTAGTCGTTGACGTAAAGACTCACGGTCGGCGCGACCCGTCGTAGCGCGTCGGACACCACCGCTGCCATGGCGGCTGTGGCGAGGCCGCGCCCCCGGTACTCCGGGTGGACCCACACGCCCTGCACCTGCGTGGTCCGGTGAGTGATGATCGCCAGCTCGGCCTTGAAGATCACCTGGCCGCCGGCGAACCGGGCATACGCCCGCTTCCCTTTCACCAGCTCGGCGATCCGCCGCCGGTAACCGCGGCCGCTGTCGTCCAGCAGCGGGGAGACCCCGACCTCCTCGGTGTACATCGCCACCGCGGCCGGGAAGAGCTGGTCGACCTCGCCGGAGCGGACCAGGCGCACCTCCGGATCCGGGCGTACTGCCGGGTCACGGTCGGTGACCAGCAGCGGCTGGTTGCGCCGCACGTCACGGGCCGGCCCCCAATGTCCGCCGAGCCGGTCCCACAGATCCAGGACCGCCTCGGCGCGGCCGATGATGGACGAGCAGATCCGCGGATCCGCACCGAGCAGGTCGGCGAAGGCGGCGGTCGCCGCCGGAGTGGCACCGACCGGCACGAGATGCGCACCGGACCAGATGATCGACTCGACGCGGCGGGCCGGCTCGTAGCCGTAGATGCGTCCGTCGGAGCGCCACCAGTTCAGGCCGTGCGAGGCCACCCGCTCCGCGATCTGGGCGCCCGCGTAGGGGTCGGCGTCCAAAATCCGCTCGACCGCAGCGCGCTCGGGCTCGCCGAGCTGCCGAATGGGCACCGTCAACACAGGTACCAGATTGCCAGATCCGGGGCGTCCGACACGTACCGCGGCCCCGCCTTCCCGCAATGCCTTGCCCTCGACTGTTCGGCGATATATCGTCTAACTATCGACAACAGAACGGAGAAGGTCATGAGGTACATGAACGACGGCGAGCGGGGACGCGGACGCGGCTGGGTCGGCGAGGGTCGCCGACGCGGTTTCGGGTTCGGACCTGGATTCCCCTTCGGCCCCGGCGGCCCCGGCTTCCCGCCCCCGGAATTCGGCCGCCACGGCCCGCGCCGCGGTGGCCGCGGCTCCCGGCAGAACGTGCGGCAAGCGATCCTGGCGCTGCTCCTGGAGCGCCCCATGCACGGCTACGAGATCATCCAGGAGCTGGATGCCCGCACCAACGGGATCTGGCGCCCCAGCCCCGGCTCGGTCTACCCCACCCTCCAGCTCCTCGAGGACGAGGGCCTGATCGAGGCGACCGCCGAGGGCAGCCGCAAGAGCTACCAGCTCACCGCCGACGGCCGGCCCGAGGCCGAGACCGCCGCGCAGAACCCGCCGTGGGCCCAGGTCGGCGACGACGCGATGTCGCAGGTGCAGGATTTCCGCGACGCGGCGGTCGGCATCATGAGCGCCCTCAAGCAGGTCGGCTTCACCGGCACGCCGGAGCAGCGCCAGAAGGCCCTGGCCGTGCTCAACGAGACAAAGCGCAAGCTTTACGCAATCCTCGCCGACGGCGAGTGACCCCGCATCCAAAACGCACCCCAGGAAGCTCCCTGGGGTGCGTTTTTCTTATCGGTACGCGCCACACCGTCCCCAAACCCAGCTAGCTAGTCCCGCCATGCCCGCGCGACCTCCCTGCCCGCTCCCAGCCCCAACGCGGCCGCCGGGAAACCGCAGCGGGTGCCGCACCCCGCCCCGCCGGGTTGGTGAATGCGGCCGCTGGGAGTCGCGGGTGCCGGGCCTGCATCGCTGGGTTGGTGAATGCGGCCGCTGGGAGTCGGAGGCTGCCGGGCCCGCCCCGCCGGGTTGGCGAACGTGGCCGCCGGGAAATCGCAGGGTGCCGGGCCCGCCTCGCCGGGTTGGCGACGGCGTCAGCCGGCGGTTCCCCCACTGCCTGGGCCCGGCGGTCGCGTTGCGGCCGGGAGCCGGCACCGAGATCGCGGGGGAGAGCGGGGACGGGCGAATTCGGCGTGACGGCGTGGACGCGTACCTCGAAATGGGCGGAACCGAAGCGGACCCGGCGGTTACAGGGGTTTGTAGTAGTGGACGAGCGGCAGCGGCGTGAAGCCGGCCTTCTCATAGGCCGCGCGGGCCGGGGCGTGGCCCGGGTCGCCGCCGGTGCCGATGCCGGCCAGTTTCAGGCCTGCCTCCCGCATCCGATGGAGCGAATGGTCGATCAGCGCGGCCGCGATGCCTTGCCGGTGATAGTCCGGGTCGACCGCGATCATCTCGATCTCACCGCTGGAGGCGGCCTCGTCGTAGATCAAGGCGGCGAAGCCGACCGGACGCCCGTCGGCCACCGCCACCCAGGTGTGCTCGGCGTGCTCGGTGCAGACCCGGGCGACGTCGCGGGCCTGCGACTTGAGCCAGTCCGGATAGGCGAGCAGGAAGATCTCCGAACCGAGGACCTTCTCGAAGGACTCGAAGACGGGCGCCCACGCTCGCAGCGCGAACTCGACGACCGTGTCGACGTCGGCGGGAGTGAACCGTCTGATCTGCACCGGCATGGTTCCAGCCTGGCACCGCGGTCAACGGAATTTCGCGGCCGGGTGAGGTGTCAGCGGGGGCCCAGGGCGGCGATCAGCTCGGTGAGCGCGGCGAACCCGCCACGCTCCAGCTCCGGGGTCGGGGTGAGGGCCATGACCGGGACGGTGAGGCCGGCGTCCGCGTACGCCTGGACGCGGGCCCGGCACTGATCGGGCGATCCGTGCACGATCAGTTCGTCGACGAGCTCGTCCGGGATGGCGGCGAGCGCGCCCTTGCGGTCGCCGGACTCCCACGCCTGCCACATCGGCGTGAGCGCCGCCTCACGGCCCAGCCAGCGGTGGAACGCCGCGTACGCCGGGACGGTGAGATAGGACGTGATCATCCGGCGGCCGACGGTACGGGCGTAGCCGGCGTCTTCGGTGGGGACGACGAAGATCCGGGCGGCCACCTCGAACCCGGGCCTGGCCTCCTTGGTCTCGGCGAGGGCGGTGGTGACGTCGCCGGGGGAGAGCCAGTTGAGGATCACGCCGTCCGCCTCGGCCGCGGCCAGCCGGAGCATCTGCGGGCGCAGCGCGGCGAGCATGATCTGCGGCGGGGTGGCGGGCGGCCGCTCCAGCCGGAAGCGCTTGACCCGGAACGTCTGGTACTGCTTGTCGACGACCTCGCCGGCGAGTGCGGAACGCAGGAAGCGCAGCATGTCGCGGCTGCGGGCGAACGGCTGGACGAAGTCGGCGGCGTTCCAGTCACCGGAGACGACCGGTGAGGACGCCCCGATGCCGAACTGGAAACGGCCCGGAGCGGTCTCGGCGAGCGCCGCCGCGGTCATCGCCAGCAGGCCCGGCCCCCGGGTGAACACCGGGGCGATCGCCGTGCCCAGCCGCAGCCGGGGCTCCCACGCGGCGGCCAGGGTCAGCGGGGTGAAGGCGTCGGTGCCGGCCACCTCCGCCGTCCAGACGTCGGTGAAACCCGCATCGGCCAGGGCCGAGTAGACGGCGGCGTGCTCGGCGAGCGAGACGCCGCCGAGCGGCACGGTCATGCCCCAGCGCATCGACATGCCCTTGATCCTGCCCGCAGGTGCCGGGTGATGTCCACCGACTCGGGATCATCGACCCGGCACCTGAAACGGGCGTCTCAGCTCACCGTCGAGCGGGAGCGCCACGCCGTCGCCATCGACGTACGCGTGTTGGTGCGCAACAGCGAGCCCTCGTAGATGCGGGCGCCGACGGCGAGCAGCAGGACCGCGGTGCCCGCCAGGATCGCCAGCGCCACGAACGGTTCCCAGCCGGCGGCGTCGCCCTGGAAGATCCGGATCGGCATCGCCATCGGCGAGGAGAACGGGAAGTACGAGAGGAATTGCAGGGCGGCGGCGTTGTCGCGGAGGAAGAGAACCGCGAAGAACGGGATGAGTACCACCATCTGCACCGTGCCGGAGGTGCTGCCCAGGTCTTCCTGGCGGGCGGCGAGCGCACCCGTCCCCGCCCAGATCGCGGCCAGCATGATGAAGCCGAGCACGAAGAACGGCAGGAACCAGCCGAGAGTCGGCCGGAGGGCGTCGAGCAGGCCGGCGTCGAGATCGGTCACCGTGGTGCCCACCAGGGCGATGACGGCCAGCAGCGCGATCTGCGCGAACGCGAGCAGGGTCATCGCGACGACCTTGCCGGCGAGCAGCGCGCGGGTCGGGATGCTGGCGACCAGGATCTCGACGATCCGGGTCTGCTTCTCCTCGACCACGCTCTGCGCGATCTGCAGCCCGAAGAGCAGCGAGGTGATGTAGCAGAGCATGGCGAGCAGCAGCGGCACGAAGATCGTCAGGGCCGGATCGAACGGCGGCGCGTCCAGCAGCTGCACCGGCGGCGAGGTGCTCAGCGCCTCCACCACCTCGTCCGGCGAGTCCTCAAGAGCGACCACCGTGGGCCCGGCGACGACTGCGGCTTCCACGTCGCCGTCGCGGACCAGCTGTTCGGCGGCGGCCGGGTCGGAGACCTGCTGGACCTCCAGGCCCGCCCGTTGCAGGGCCTCCACATAGGTGCTGTCGGTCACCGCGACCTTGGTGGGGCCGCTCTCCAGCATGGCCGGGATGGCGATCGACGCGACGAGGATGACCAGGAACGACACGGTGCTGAAGATGAACGCCTTGTCCCGCAGCTTGGCGCGGAGTTCCCGGCCGATGACCAGCCGGGTGGCCTGGAGGGTTGTCACTGGATCACCTCTCGGAAGATCTCGGCCAGGGAAGGGCGGACCGGGCCGAACGCGCGTACCGGGCCGCGGGCCAGGGCGGCGCGCAGCACCTGCTGGTCGTCGGTCGCGGGGTCCAGGTCGATGACGGCCCGCGGGCCGTCCAGCTCGACCAGGGTCACGCCCGGTTCGTCGCGCAGCCAGCCGGCGTCGGCGCCGACCTCGACCGAGTAACGCGGCAGCGCGTACTGCTCGCGCAGGTAGGTGCGGCTGCCGGCGGCCCGGATCGTGCCCTCCGCGATGATCGCCAGGTCGTCGCAGAGGCGTTCCACGACCTCCAGCTGGTGGCTGGAGAAGAGCACCGCCGCGCCGGCCGCGGCGCGTTCCCGCAGCACCGCCACGACGGTGTCGACGGCCAGCGGGTCCAGGCCGGAGAACGGTTCGTCGAGAACCAGCAGTTCCGGGTCGTGGACCAGCGCGGCGGCGATCTGCGCACGCTGCTGGTTGCCGAGCGACAGCTTCTCGACCGGGTCGCCGGCGCGCTCGCCCAGTTCCAGGCGGTCGAGCAGGGCGGCGGTGTTCCGCTTGGCGTCCGCGGTGCTCAGCCCGTGCAGCCGGCCCAGATAGACGACCTGGTCGGCGACGGCCATCTTCGGGTAGAGGCCGCGCTCCTCCGGCATGTAGCCGAAGCGCGACCGGACGGCCCGGGTCATCGGTGCGCCGCGCCAGGTCACCGTGCCGGTGTCGGCGGCGAGCACGCCCAGGATGATCCGCATGGTGGTGGTCTTGCCGGCGCCGTTGGCGCCGACGAAGCCGGTCAGCCGGCCGGACTCCACCGCGAACGACACGTCCTTGAGGACCTGGCGGTCGCCGAAGGACCGGTTTACGGCATCGACGTTGAGGACGGTGGTCATGGGGCTAACGCTAGGTGTCGATCGATGGCCGCGTCGTCCGGCGCGGGAACGACCCGCGGGGGTCATCCTTGCGAAGGACGGACCACCCCGAGTTCGTACGCGAGAACCACCGCCTGCGTCCGGTCCCGCGCCCCGAGCTTCATCAGCACCCGGCTGACGTGGGTTTTCACCGTGGTCTCGCCGAGGTGCAGGTCAGCCGCGATCTCCGCGTTGGTGGCACCGCCGGCGAGCGAGACCAGCACCTCGTGCTCGCGGGGGGTCAGCTCGTCCAGGCGTACCCCGGATCCCGGGTTCCGCGGCCGGGGCGTGCTGAACTCGGCGATCACCCGGCGGGTGACGGCGGGGGCCAGCAGGGCGTCGCCGGCGGCGATCACGCGTACCGCCTCGGTGAGCGCCTCCGGGGTGCCGTTCTTCAGCAGGAAGCCGCTCGCGCCCGCCTGGAGCGCGGCGAACAGGTAGTCGTCCCGGTCGAACGTGGTCAGGATCAGCACCGAGGGACCGCTCGCGGCGGCGATCCGGCGGGTGGCCTCCAGCCCGTCCACGCCGGGCATCTCCACGTCCATCAGCACCACGTCGGGCCGCAGCCGCAGGGCCAGGTCGGTGGCCTGCGCGCCGTCGGAGGCCTCACCGACCACGGTGATGTCGTCCTCCATCTCGAGGATGACCCGGAAGCCGGTACGGACCAGCTGATGGTCGTCGGCGAGCAGGACACTGATCGTCATTCCGGAGCTCCCGCGGTCGTCAGGACGGGCGTGTACGGCAATCGGGCGCGCACCCGGTAGCCCCCTCCACTCAGCGGACCGTGTTCGAGCACCCCGTCGTGCACCGCCACCCGTTCCCGCATACCGATCAGGCCCATGCCACCGCCCGCTCCCGGCGGCCCGCCCCGCCCGTCATCGGTGACGTCCAGCTCCACGTCCGCGCTGAGGTAGCGGACCCGGATGTCCAGAACCCCGGCATGCGCGTGCTTGAGCGTGTTCGTCACCGCCTCCTGCACGATCCGGTACGCGGCCTGCGACACCGAGTCGGGCAGCGGCACCGGGTCCCCGTAGACGGCGAAGTGCACGGTCAGCCCGGTTTCCCGGGCGTTGTCGGCGATCTCCGGGATCCGGTCGATCCCGGCTCCCGCGGCGTCGGCGGTGGCACCGGAGGCGCGCAGTGCTCCCAGCATCCGCCGCAACTCGTCCACCGCGGTCCGGGCGCCCTCCTCGATCGCGGTGAGCGCGGTCCGGGCCCGGGCCGGGTCCTTGTCCAGCGCGCGCCGGCAGGCGGAGGCCTGGATGCCCATGACCGACACGTGGTGTGCCACCACGTCGTGCAGCTCACGGGCGATCCGGACCCGCTCGCCGATGACCGCGCGCTCGGCGACGGCCTCCTGGGCGGCCCGCAGCTCGGCGGCCTGGACCTCCAGCCGGTGCTGGCGGTGGGCGCTGTTCCAGGCGGCGTCACCGACCAGGTAGACCGAGCCGAAGAACATCACGTTGATGCCGTAGATGTTGAAGATCAGCGACCAGAGCGCCGGCAGCTCCCCGGAGGCGCCGGTGAACTCCTCGCTCGTGATCTCCTCGAACGAGATGACGAACGCGACGGTGAGCCAGAAGAACATCGCCGCGATGATCGCCAGCCGCAGGATCCGGGTGCGCTGCCGGTTCGGGCCCCACGCGCCGAGCGTGTAGATCGCGGCGTAGAGGGCGTAGGAGGTGACCTGCTGCTCCTGAGCGCCCCGGAACTGGGCGCCGATGAAGAGCGCCGACATGATGAGCGCGACCGCCTCCGGCCACCGGCGGCGCCAGACGAGCGGCAGGGTGGTGCCCACCGCCCAGGCGATCTGCTCGGCCCGGGCCGGTGCGTCCTCGCTGTGCAGGAATCCGGCGCTGCGGGAGAGGAACAGGTTGAGGACGGCGAGGGTGACCACCGCCAGCCCGATCCAGAGGTCGTTGCGGCGCTGGGCAGCGGTGGGGCCCGGCCGCCGCCACTCCTCGACGTTCCACCAATGGCCATGGGACATGGGGTGACGATCGCACGCGGCCACCCGGAGCGGCCAGGCCGGGTCAGGGTGCCGACGAGCGCTCCGGGCTGGGTGCCGAGTAGTAGCGGGGGGAGCCCAGATCGCGCCGGGTCTGGGTCGGGATGGTGGCGTCCTCGCCGGGCCCGAGTCGTCCGCCGAGCGCGGCGATCCGCTGGTGCGCGGCGGCGAGCCGGTCCTCCAGCGTGACGACGCGGCACGCGGCAGCGAGCGGGAAGCCTTCGTCGAGCAGCTGCCGGACGCGGGTGGCGAGGTCGAGCTGGTGACGGGAGTAGCGGCGGTGGCCACCGCCGGAGCGTCCCGGTTCGATCAGCCCGGCGTCGTCCAGGCTGCGCAGGAAGGCCGGCGTCACGCCGATCAGCTCGGCGGCGCGGCCCATGCTGTAGGTGGGTGCGTCCCTGCTCATAGGCCCTTTCTTAGCAAATAGTCCAGGGCCCCGGCGGGTAACCGGGGCCCTGGATTTTCAATTCTTGTGCCGATCTCTGTCGGCGCATGTGGTCGACCGGCTGCGTGCCGCTAGCAGTCGACCGGAGTGATGGGCATCGGCTGCGATCACCTCTTGTCGGGTCGGGGACGTCGTGATTACGCGTTGCTGCGGTATCTCGTCCTCCTTCTCCAACTCACCGACAGTGCCAATTGCTGTGCCGGCCGTGGCCGACACAGCAAATGTATGCCTCCACAGGCCAGATTTCTAGAGTCGCCGCTGTAGATTTTTTAGCCGAAAAGTCTGACTGAGCTGCGGAAACGTTCTCATTCGTCGATGTCTTGAGGGCGGCGGCGCGGGGCGGGCGCTTGCGCGCGAGGACGCGCTGAAGAGAGAGGTGACCGCGCCCCGCGCCGCCGCGGAAGGGTTGTCCGAGCAACCCTGGCCTGCCTCCAGGCTCGCACCGGCCCCGGGGCCGGGCAACGCAATTAACCGCTGTCATTGACGCCCGTAACAACACGGGGCGATCATCACGGCATCGCATGGCTCAGGTCACACACCCTGCGGGCAAGGGAGCACTCAGATGAGCGCTGATCCAGGCATCGCCTCCACTACCGACGAAGAACGACTCGCCCAGCTCGGTTACAAACAAGAACTCCACCGCCGGCTCTCCGGCTTCTCCAACTTCGCGGTCTCCTTCTCGATCATCTCCATCCTGGCCGGTGCGATCACCTCGTACGGGATCGCCATGACCGCCGGTGGCCCGATGGCCATCACGCTCGGCTGGCTGTTCGTCGGCATCATGGTGACCTTCGTGGCGCTGGCGATGGCCGAGGTGTGTTCGGCCTATCCGACGGCCGGCGCCCTCTACTGGTGGGCCGCGGCGCTGGCCAAACGCAACAAGGCCGCGTGGGCCTGGTTCATCGGCTGGTTCAACTTCCTCGGCGAGGTCGCGGTCACCGCCGCGATCGACTTCGGCGCCGCGATCACCACGTCGGCGTTCCTGAGCCTCGCCTTCGACATGGAGGTGACCACCGGCCGGACCTTCCTGATCTTCCTGGTCATCATCGTGGTGCACGGCCTGCTGAACACGTTCGGCGTCAACCTGGTCCGGGTGCTCTCCGACGTGAGCGCCTGGTGGCACCTGGTCGGCGTCGCGGTGATCGTGGGTGTTCTGGCCGTCGTGCCGGACCAGCACAAGCCGATCTCCGAGGTCTTCTTCGAGGTGCACAACGCCACCGGGTTCACCTTCGCCGGGGCGAGCGTCTACGCGGTGCTCATCGGCCTGCTGATGGCGCAGTACACGTACACCGGCTACGACGCGTCCGCGCACGTCGCCGAGGAGACCCACGATGCCGCCCGCGCCGCGCCTCGCGGCATCGTGATGTCCGTGGTGGTCTCGGTGATCGCCGGCTTCGTGCTGCTGTTCGCGATCACCTGGTCCATCCAGGACTACGAGGGCGCCCGGACCAGCGAGCTCGCGCTGCCGCCCGCGCAGATCTTCATCGACGCGGTGGGCCACGACACCGGTACGTTCCTGCTGCTCATCTGCATGGTGGCGCAGTGGTTCTGCGGCATGGCCTCGGTCACCGCGAACTCCCGGATGTCCTACGCCTTCGCCCGCGACGACGCGCTGCCCGGCTCGCGGATCTGGAAGAAGGTCAACCCCCGCACCGGTACGCCGACCAACTCGATCTGGCTCTGCGTCAGCCTCTCCACGCTCCTGGTGCTGCCGTCGCTCTGGAACACCACGGCGTACCTGGCCGCCACCTCGATCGCGGTGATCGGCCTCTACATCGCCTATGTCGGACCGGTCCTGCTGCGCCGGCTGAACCCGGACTTCGTGCCGGGCCCGTGGAACCTGGGCCGGTGGAGCGCGCCGGTCGGCTGGATCGCGATCGGGTGGGTGGGTGTCATCTGCGTGCTGTTCGTGCTGCCCACGGCGAGCCCGATCACCGCCTCGACGTTCAACTACACGATCGTCGCGGTCGCGGTCGTGCTCGGCGCGGCCGCGATCTGGTGGTTCGCCAGTGCCCGGAAGTGGTTCACCGGGCCGAAGCAGAACGTGATCGAGAAGGCCGCGCACGGCGAGCCGACCATGCCGACCGGCAACGACTGATAGGACTGGATGCATGGACCTCGAGGAACTCGACGTATCCGTTGACAACGGCAGCATCGACACCGTGCTGCTGGCCCTGACCGACATGCAGGGCCGGTTGCAGGGCAAGCGGCTGCACGGGCGGTATTTCATGGATGAGGTGGTGTCCGGCGGGAGCGAGGGCTGCAACTATCTGCTCGCCGTGGACGTCGACATGAACACCGTCGACGGGTACGAGATGTCCTCCTGGTCCACCGGTTACGGCGACTTCGTCATGAAGCCGGACTTCTCGACGCTGCGCCGCGTCCCGTGGCATCCCGGCACCGCGATGGTCCTGGCCGACCTCACCGACACGGCCGGGCAGCCGGTGCCACCCTCACCGCGGCAGATCCTGCGCCGCCAGCTGGACCGGCTGGCGGCGCACGGGCTGACCGCGTACGCCGGCACCGAGCTGGAGTTCATCCTCTTTCGGGACTCGTACGAGCAGGCGTTCAAGAAGCACTACCACGACCTGGTCCCGGCCAATCAGTACAACGTGGACTACTCGCTGCTCGGCACCGCGCGGGTGGAGCCGCTGCTGCGCCGGATCCGCAACGAGATGTACGGCGCCGGCATGCTGCCGGAGAGCGCCAAGGGCGAGTGCAATTTCGGCCAGCACGAGATCGCTTTCCGGTACGCGGACGCACTCACCGCCGCCGACCAGCACGTCGTCTACAAGAACGGTGCGAAGGAGATCGCCGCTCAGGAGGGCATGTCGCTCACCTTCATGGCGAAACCGAACGAGCGGGAGGGCAACTCCTGCCACATCCACTTCTCGCTGCGCGGGCGGGACGGGAAGTCGGCGATGCTCGGCGACGGTCCGGGCCACCTGAGCGACACCGGACAGCGGGTGCTGGCCGGCCTGCTTGCCACGATGCGGGAGTTCAGCCTGCTCTTCGCGCCGAACATCAACTCGTACAAGCGGTTCCAGCCGGGGTCGTTCGCGCCGACCGCGCTGCGCTGGGGGGTGGACAACCGGACCTGTGCGCTGCGGATCGCCGGGCACGGCGAGGGGATGCGGGTGGAGAACCGGGTGCCGGGTGGGGACGTCAACCCGTACCTGGCGATCGCGGGGCTGATCGCCGGCGCGCTGCACGGGATCGAGAACGATCTGACGCTGGAGGAGGAGGTCACCGGGAACGCGTACCTGGACGAGTCGGCCGAGCGGGTGCCGGGCACGCTGCGCGACGCGGCCGAGTTGTGGACGGGCAGCACGGTCGCGGAGGCGGCGTTCGGGTCGGACGTGGTGGCGCACTACGCCAACATGGCCCGGGTCGAGCTGGCCGCCTACGACGCCGCGATCACCGACTGGGAGTTGCGCCGTGGATTCGAGCGACTGTGACCTATGGTGACGCCATGAGCAGGACGGACGTCATCAATCCGGCGAATGGCGAGCGCTTCACGACCGTACCGTCGCTGGGTTTGGAAGAGACCGATGCGGCGATCGAGCGTGCGTCGCAAGCCTTCGCCGGGTGGCGCCAGGTGGCGCCCGGGGATCGGGCGCGGCTGTTGCGCCGCTTCGCGGCGGTGGTGGATCAGCACATCGAGGAGCTCGCGCAGCTCGAGGTACGCAACGCGGGTCACACCATCGGCAACGCGCGCTGGGAGGCGGGCAACGTCCGGGACGTCCTGGACTACTACGCCGGCGCGCCGGAGCGGCTGATCGGCCGGCAGATTCCGGTGGCCGGCGGTGTCGACGTGACGTTCCACGAGCCGCTCGGCGTGGTCGGGATCATCGTGCCGTGGAACTTCCCGATGCCGATCGCCGGCTGGGGTTTCGCCCCGGCGCTGGCGGCCGGCAACACGGTCGTGCTCAAGCCCGCCGAGCTCACTCCGCTGACCGCGATCCGCCTGGGCGAACTGGCTCTGGAGGCCGGTCTGCCGCCGGGCGTGTTCCAGGTGCTGCCCGGCAAGGGCAGCGTGGTCGGGCAGCGTTTCGTCACCCATCCGGCGGTGCGCAAGGTCTGCTTCACCGGTTCCACCGAGGTCGGTAAGTCGATCATGGCGGGCTGCGCCGAGCAGGTGAAGCGGGTGACCCTGGAGCTGGGCGGGAAGAGCGCCAACATCGTCTTCGCGGACGCCGACCTGGAGGCCGCCGCCGCGGCCGCGCCGGGCGCCGTCTTCGACAACGCCGGCCAGGACTGCTGCGCGCGGTCCCGGCTGCTGGTCCAGGATTCGGTGTACGACAAGTTCCTCGCCCTGCTGGAGCCGGCCGTGCGGGCGTTCCGGGTGCTCGATCCCGCGGACGAGTCGGCGGAGATGGGCCCGCTGATCTCTTCTGGACAGCGTTCGTCGGTGGCCGGCTATCTGGACGGCGCTGACGTGGCGTTTCGCGGCTCGGCCCCGTCCGGCGGCGGCTGGTGGTTCCCGCCGACCGTGCTGCTCGCGCACTCGGCCACCGACCGGCACTGGCGCGAGGAGATCTTCGGGCCGGTCGTCTCGGTGCTGCCGTTCCGGGACGAGGCCGACGCCATCCGGCTGGCCAACGACACCGAATACGGGTTGTCCGGCTCGCTGTGGACCCGGGACGTGGGCCGGGCGCTGCGGGTGTCGCGGGCGGTGGAGACCGGGGCGCTCAGCGTGAACAGCAACTCCTCGGTCCGCTACTGGACACCGTTCGGCGGGATGAAGCAGTCCGGGCTGGGCCGCGAGCTGGGGCCGGACGCGCTGTTGTCGTTCACCGATGTGAAGAACGTGTTTTTCTCGATGGGGGATTGAGTGGAGCGTCTACAGGACCGGGTCGCCGTCATCACGGGCGCCGGCAGCGGGATCGGGCTGGCCACGGCGCGGCGATTCGCGGCAGAGGGCGCCTTCGTAGTTTGCGTCGATATTTCGGATAAAGCGGGTAAGGCGGTCGCCGAGGAGGTCGGCGGTGAGTTCGTGGCCTGCGACGTCAGCGACGAGGAGCAGGTCAAGGCCCTCTTCGACGGTGTGGTCGAGCGGCACGGCCGGCTCGACATCGCGTTCAACAACGCCGGCATCTCCCCGCCCGACGACGACTCGATCCTGGTGACCGGGATCGACGCCTGGGAACGCGTGCTCAAGGTCAACACGACCTCGGTCTTCTTCTGCTGCAAGTACGCGATCCCGCACATGCAGCGGCAGGGCAAGGGCTCGATCATCAACACCGCGTCGTTCGTCGCCCTGCTCGGCGCCGCCACCTCGCAGATCGCCTACACCGCCAGCAAGGGCGGCGTGCTGGCGATGACCCGCGAGCTCGGCGTCCAGTTCGCCCGCGAGGGCATCCGGATCAACGCGCTCTGCCCCGGACCGGTGGCCACCCCACTGCTCATGGAGCTGTTCGCCAAGGACCCGGAGCGAGCCGCCCGCCGGCTGGTCCATGTGCCGATGGGCCGGTTCGCCGAGCCGGCGGAGATCGCCGCCGCGGTGGCGTTCCTGGCGAGCGACGACGCTTCGTTCATGACCGCGTCCCAGTTCGTCGTCGACGGCGGCATCACCGGCGCATACGTAACACCGCTGTGATGTTTCGGCACCGGTTACCGTGGGAAGGGATCTCATACGCCCAGCTCGCAAGAGGCGTAGGGGTCGAATCCCCGCTCGCACGGGTCTGATCCCCGTGTAGGTGGGACAGAAGGGCCCGTCACGCGGCGCCGGTTCACCGGCGCCGCGCGCCTGTGAAAACGGTGGTGCAATGCGTCCGATCATCGGCATAACCACATACGTGTTGCCCGCGACGTGGGGCGTCTGGCGCGACCTGCCCTCAGCGCTGGTGCCGCACGACTACGTCGAGTCGGTCCGCCTGGCCGGAGGGCGGGCGGTGCTGCTGCCCCCCGACGACCTGGACGCCGACGTGCTCGGCCGGCTGGACGGTCTGCTTCTGGCCGGCGGCCCGGACGTGGACCCGGCGCGGTACGGCGCCGACCCCGAACCGCTCACCGTCGCGCACCCGGAGCGGGACGCGGCGGAGCTGGTACTGCTCCGCGCGGCCCTGGACCGGGATCTGCCGATCCTCGGCGTCTGCCGGGGCATGCAGCTGCTGGCCGTGGCGGCCGGCGGCACGCTGCATCAGCACCTGCCCGACATAATCGGTCACGAGAAGCACCGCCTCGCCCCGGGCGTGTACAGCGAACAGTCCGCCACCTTCGTCCCCGGCAGCCGGATCGCCGCGCTGCTGGGCGACGACGCCACCATCCACTGCTTCCACCACCAGGGTGTCGCTGACGCCGGCTCGCTGACCGTCACCGGGCGAGCCGTGGACGGCGTCCCCGAGGCGATCGAGGATCCGGACCGGCGGTTCGTGCTCGGCGTCCAATGGCATCCCGAGGTGAGCCGGGATCGGCGGCTCTTCGGAGCCCTGGTCGCGGCGGCAACCGGAGACAAGGAGGACCCGGCCGCATGCGCAGACCGCTGATCGGCCTCACCGCGTACGCCGAACACGTGCAGTACGGCCAGCATGATCTGATGGCCGGGGTGCTCCCGATGACGTACGTGAAGGCGGTACACGCCACCGGTGGCCGAGCCGTACTGATCACGCCGGACGATCCCGGCACCGACGTGCTCGACTCTCTGGACGGTGTGGTCTTCACCGGCGGGGGCGACGTCGACCCGGCCAACTACGGCGCGACGCCGCACCCGGCGACCGAGCCGGACAAGGCACGCGACACCGCCGAGCTGTTGCTGATGCGCGCCGCGCTCGACGCCGAGCTGCCGGTCCTGGGTGTCTGCCGGGGCATGCAGGTGATGGCGGTCGCCACCGGCGGATCCCTGCACCAGCACCTGCCGGAGGTGATCGGTCACGAGCGGCACCGGGCCGCGAGCGGGACCGACCCGCTCGCCGCCGACGCCGCCGACTACGGCCGGCACGACGTGGTTGTCGACGAGGACAGCCGGGCGCACCACTACTTCGGCCGATGCCTGACGGTGAACTCCTTTCACCACCAGGCGGTCGCCGATCCGGGCGAGTTCGTGGCGGTCGGCTGGTGCCCGGACGACCGGGTCGTGGAGATCATCGAGCGTCCCGGGCGGGCTTTCGCGATGGGTGTGCAGTGGCACCCGGAACGCACGCCCGATCTGCGGTCGTTCGCCGCGCTGATCGAGGCGGCCAGCCGGGCCCAAGCGGTCACGGCCGCCTGACCGCGCCGCGTCGATCTCCGCCGATGCTGACCAGCGACGATCCGTACAGCGGTGCTACCGTGCCACCGGGCCTGGTGCTTCGGGCCGGCGAAGATCCGTGGGAGGCATGGATGGGTGCCCTGCCGAGCCGGCTGCGCATCGCCTTCGAGCGCGGCGGCGAGATGGGCGCGCGGATGTCCGCACTGGACTGGTCCGCTTCCCCGGTCGGTGAGCCGTCGACCTGGCCGGCCGAGCTCGTCGACGCGGTCGTCACCATGCTGGCCTCACGGGCGCAGATCGTCGTTTTCTGGGGGCCGGAGTACACGGCGCTCTACAACGACGCGTACATCGCCGCGCTGGGCGGCAAGCATCCCGGCTATCTCGGGCGGCCGGGCAGCGAGCTGTGGGCGGAGACCTGGGATCTGCTGCGCGAGCTCTTCGACGGGGTGATCGCCGGAGACCGGTCGTACTACGCCGCCGACCATTTCTTTCTCCTGCAGCGGCACGGGTTCCTCGAGGAGGCGTACTTCGACATCTCGTACGACCCGATCCGGGACGAGACCGGCCGGGCGGGCGGGGTGTTCTGCATCGTCAGCGACACCACCGGCCGGGTGCTGGGTGAGCGCCGGGTGCGTACGCTCAGCGCCCTCGGACGCCGCCTCGCCGACTCGCCCGGCGAGGCCGCTCTGGCCGCCGAGGCCGCGGCCGTGCTCGGGGAGAACGCGGCGGACGTACCCTTCGCCGCCCTGATCCTGGACGACGTCACGCATCCGGCGATCCGGGCGGTGATCGAGAGCGGACGGCCCGGACGGATCGCTCTGCGGGAGATGGTGGCCGAGCCGGCGCCGTCCGCCGCCGACGAGGCGTTGGTGCTGCCGATCGGGGTGGGCGCCGACACGGTGGGCGCACTGGTCCTCGGGGTCAGCCGCTACCTCGAGCTGGAGGGCGCCTACCGGGACTTCCTCGATCTGGCGGCGGCCCAGATCTCCCGGGCGGTGGCGAACGCGCGGGCGTACGAGCAGGAGCGCGCACGGGCCGCTGAACTGGCCGCCCTGGACCAGGCCAAGACCAACTTCTTCTCCAACATCAGCCACGAGTTCCGTACCCCGCTGACGCTGATCCTCGGACCGGTGGAGGACGTGCTCGAGGACCCGGCCACGCCGGGGCCGCTGCGCGACCGGCTGACACCCGTCCACCGCAACGGCCTGCGCCTGCTGAAGCTGGTCAACACGGTGCTGGACTTCTCCCGGATGGAGTCCGGCCGGATGCAGGCGGTGTACCGCCCGACCGATCTGGCGGCACACACCGCCCGGCTGGCCGTCTCGTTCCGGCCCGCCACCGAGCGCGCCGGTCTCCGCCTCACCGTCGACGCGCCCGCGCTGGACCAGCCGGTACACGTCGACCACGAGCTCTGGGAGAAGATCGTCTTCAACCTGCTCTCCAACGCCGTCAAGTTCACCCGGGACGGCGGCATCGAGGTGCGGGTCCGGGCCGAGGGCGGGCACGCGGTCGTGTCCGTACGCGACACCGGCGTCGGCATCGCCGAGGCCGAGCAGGCGCTCCTCTTCGACCGCTTCCACCGGGTCACCAATGCCTGGGCCCGCAGCCATGAGGGGACCGGCATCGGCCTGGCCCTCGTCCGCGAGCTCGCCGAGCTGCACGGCGGCTCGGTCGAGGTGCACAGTGCACCCGGCCGGGGCAGCGAGTTCCGGGTCCGGATCCCGTTCGGGACGGCCCATCTGCCGCCGGAGCGGATCAGCGACGACCCGGTGGCCGCCGACTCGGTGGAACCCCGCCTCTGGGTCGACGAGGCCACCTGGTGGGCCGGCGACGGTCCGGCCCTGCCCGACCCGGTGCGGAACCGCTCCGGCGGCCGGATCCTGCTCGCCGACGACAACGCCGACCTGCGCGAGCACGTCTCCCGGTTGCTGCGCCCGCACTGGGACGTGGTCACCGCCGCGGACGGCGTGAATGCCCTGGAGGCGGCTCGCGAGCACCCGTTCGACCTGGTGCTGACCGATGTGATGATGCCCCGGCTGGACGGCTTCGGCCTGATCGCCGCGTTGCGCGCCGACGGGCGTACCCGGGACGTGCCGATCGTGGTGCTCTCCGCCCGGGCCGGCGAGGAGGCCGCGGTCGAGGGCCTCGCCGCCGGCGCGGACGACTACCTGACCAAGCCGTTCTCCGCCCGGGAGTTGCTGGCCCGCGTCCGGGCCAACCTGGAGCTGGGCAAGCTCCGCCGGGACATCGTCAGCCGCTTGCGGGCGCTCGTCGACGCGGCGGTGGCCCTCAACACGGTGTCCAGCACGGCCGAGGTGCTCGACGTCGCGGCCCGGCACGTACTCGCCATGACCTCGGCCGGCCGGGTGGTGATCACCGTGCCGGAGGCTCGCGCCGAGCGGGACGGCGCCGCCGCCGCCTCCGCCGAGCCGGACGTGGTGCTGCCGCTCCCGGACACCGCCGGGCCGCACCTCGGCGAGCTGCGGGTCTGGAACAGCGGGGACAACCCGGCCGACCCGGCGGTGCTCACCCAGCTCGCCCGGCTGGTCGGCCTGCGGCTGGCGAACGCCCGCCTGTACGAGACCGAGCACCGGATCGCCACCACCCTCCAGCACAGCCTGCTGCCGCAGTCACTGCCCCGGGTGCCGGGCGCCATCGTGGCCAACCGGTACGTGCCGGGCAGCAGCGAGGCCCGCGTCGGCGGCGACTGGTACGACGTCATCGCCAGCCCGGACGACGAGTTGTTCCTGGTCATCGGCGACGTGGTCGGCAAGGGGGTGCAGGCCGCCGCCGGGATGGGCCAGTTGCGCAACGCGCTGCGGGCGTACGTCCTGGAGGGCTTCGACTGCGGCGCCTCGCTGTCCCGCCTGAACCGGCTGGTGGACACGCTGGGCCGGAGGCAGTTCGCGACCGTCCTCTGTGTCGCCTTCGATCCGCGGACCAGGCGGCTGCGTTACTCCTCGGCCGGCCACCCGCCACCGGTGCGGGTCGACCCGGGCCAGGCCGGCGCCTTCCTGTACGGGGCGGCGCTCGGCCCGCCGATCGGGGCGCTCGGCGACGTGATCTACCCGACCCGGGAGACGTACCTGTCCGCCGGCAGCCGGCTGCTGCTCTACACCGACGGCCTGATCGAGGACCGGCGGCAGGACATCGACAGCGGGCTCGCCGAGCTGATCGTGGACGCTGCCGTGCCCACCGAGCACATCGACGATCTGCTGGAGGCGCTGCTGGTGAAGGCCACCCGGTCCACCCGCCGCGACGACATCGCCATGGTGGCGCTCGAGGTGACCGAACCGCGGGAGTTCCAGTTGCGGCTGCCCGCCGAGCCCGGCCGGCTCACCGTGCTGCGCCGCCGCCTGGAGGACTTCCTGACCGCGCACGGTGTCCCCGAGGCGGACGGTTTCGACCTGGTGGTGGCGGTCTCCGAGGCGGCGGCGAACGCCATCGAGCATCCGATCGACCCGGCCGAGCCGATGATCACCGTTGAGGCGTCGCTCGCCGACGACGCGGTGCTGGTGACGATCCGCGACACCGGCCACTGGCGGCCGGCCGGCGACGCCGGTTTCCGCGGCCGCGGGCTGGCCCTGATCGGGGCGCTCACCGAGCTGTCGGTGCACCGCTCGCCGGACGGAACAGCGGTCACCCTGCGGCGGCCGCTGACGGCTGTCAGGCCGGCCTGAGCCAGGGCTGCTCGCCCAGCCCGGAGATGTCCAGGATCCGGCGGACCCGAGCCGACGGGATGACCTCGAGCGTGCCCGGGTAGCGCTCGGCCAGCCGGATCAGGGTGTGGATGGCGGCCGAGTCGAAGAACGTCACCGCGCGCAGGTCGAGTGTGGCGGCCCGGGCCCGTTCCGGGGTGGCGGTCCGGTACAGGGTGTCCGCCGAGGCCATGTCGACCTCGCCGGTCACCGTCACGGTGACCCGGCCACCGTCCACCTCGCCGGTCGCCGAGAAGTTCGGCTCGAGGCCCTCTTGATCCACGAACACACGATTTCACAGCGCTGTGAGGGCGGCAAGGACAGGCCGTGCGGCCGGATAGGCTGTGCTCATGTCCGTACGTGCCCCCCTCGTTCCGGGAAAGCAGACGCCTTGGCGACCGGTCCCGGCTCAGATCGTCCGCCCGGAGTACGTGGGTAAGAAACGTCCCCGCGAATGGCGCGGTTCGCACGTGCAGACCCCCGAGATCATCGAGAAGATGCGGATCGCGGGCCGGCTCGCGGCGCAGGCCACCCAGCTGGCCGGCGAGCACTGCAAGCCCGGCGTGACCACCGACGAGATCGACCGGGTGGTGCACGAGTTCCTGCTCGACCACGGGGCGTACCCGTCGACGCTCGGCTACAAGGGCTTCCCGAAATCCTGCTGCACGTCGCTCAACGAGGTGATCTGCCACGGCATCCCGGACTCCACCGTGCTGGAGGACGGCGACATCATCAACGTCGACGTGACGGCGTACCTGAACGGGGTGCACGGCGACACCGACGCCACCTTCTGCGTGGGCGAGGTGAGCGAGGAGGCCCGCCTGCTCGTCGAGCGGACCCACGAGGCGATGATGCGCGGCATCCGCGCGGTGGCGCCGGGCCGCCCGATCAACGCGATCGGCCGGGTCATCGAGGCGTACGCGCGGCGGTTCGGCTACGGCGTGGTCCGCGACTTCACCGGCCACGGCATCGGCGAGACCTTCCACTCCGGCCTGTACGTCCCGCACTACGACAACCCGCGGCTGGACACCGTCATGGAGCCCGGCATGACGTTCACCATCGAGCCGATGATCACGCTCGGCACCCACGAGTACGAGATCTGGAAGGACGGCTGGACGGTCGTCACCAAGGACCGCAGGTGGACCGCCCAGTTCGAGCACACCCTCGTGGTGACCGACGACGGCTACGAGATCCTGACCCTGCCCTAGGTTCAGTGAACCCGCCGGGCAGTGCGGCCCTCGCCACGTTGAAAAAGGTTCAGTCGAAGAGCGCGCCCAGGGTGCCGTCCACCGGCCGACCCCGGGCGGTCAGCTCCTCCGCCTGGTATTTCAGGATGGCCCCGAGCTCCTGCATGTCGGCCGCGGCCACCCCGGTCCGCTTCACCGCGTCCGCCACGTTGCGGAAGTAGGTCCGGGTGAGCAGGCCGGCGACCAGCGCGGCGTGCAGCCTGGCCTCGGCCATCAGGACCAGGGCGGCGTCGGTGTCGTACCACTGCGCGAGCCGGACGGCGCGGGCGTGTGCCCCGTTGGCGATCGCCCAGTTGTGCCGGGCCAGCTGGGTGAACTCGAGCGGGCGCGCCTCGGCGAGCAGGGTCAGGTGTGCCTCGCGCTGGTCGGTGAACCAGTCCTTCGGGTCGTAGAGCGGGTACGTCGTGATGAACCCGTCGGCCACCAGCGGCCAGCGCGAGGTCAGCACCCGGGCCTGGCCCAGACCCTCCTCGCCGGTCACCACCTGCAACTCCACCGGGGTGCCGTCGACCTTGCGCAGGGCCGGTTTCGGGCCGGTCTTGGGCCGGTAGGTGACGACGACCAGGTTCACGTCGCTGTGGTCGGTGTCATCGCCGTGGGCCACCGATCCGCGTAACCCGATGGCCCGCACCTCAGCCGCCCATCGGTGCTGGATGACGTCGCGGAGCCGGATCGCGAGCGACCCGCGTGCGGAGGTGGTGTCGGGCCCGTCGATCACTACGCCATTCTCGGCCATTCATGGATCCGGGGAAGCCTGGATCGGCAGCTCTCTCAGCCGGGACGCCCGGGGAAGGGCAGGGTCAGCGGCGTGACCTCGGCGAGTCGCCGCCATCGGGTCGCGCGAACTGCCGACTCGGTCAAAGCCGACAATGCGTCGACTCGTTCCGTACCCTCGGTCACCGGCAGCACTACCCGCCATGCCTGGGCCACACCGTCCTCGACGTGGACGGCGAGCTTCAGCGCGGTGGCCCGGTCGGTGACCTCGAACGGCAACCGGTAGCCGGCCGGCGCCGGGCCGGTGCTGGCCCGCAGTTCGTCGAGCCGGTCGACCAGCTCGTCCCGGCGCACCCGATGCTGCTGCTCGGCGGTCCGGGCCCGGTCCTGCTCGGCGGACGCCAGATGCACGCCGATCAACCCGTACGCGTAGATGGCCGCCTCCTCGGCGGCCAGCGCACCGGTCAACTCCTCGATCACGTCGTGAACCCCCTGATCAGCGCAGTGCTTCGGCGTGCGTCGCACGGCAGGCGGCGATCGAACCGACCAGCGCGGCCCGTTCCCTCGGCGCGGTCCGGCACGCCGCGACCGCGGTCTTCTGCGCCGCCTGTTCCGCCTTGCGCAGGTCGGCCGTGGTGTCGCCGTCGGTCGCCGAGGCCGAGGAGGAGGGCGCCGCGGAGGCCGACGGCAGGGCGGTGCCGATCAGCCGGGCGAGCTCGGCGGCGTGCGCCCGGTGGTCCTCGGCGAGCGAGGTCAGCCGGACGCCCAGATCCGGCTGCGCGGCAATCGCCCGGTCGTACGCCGCGGCCAGGGCCAGCGCCTCGTCCAGCAGCGGTTGCAGAGGATCCGGTTCCGGCGCGGGCTCCGGCTCGTCGTCGAACAGCCCGCATCCGGTCAGAGTCGCGGCACCCACCGCGGTGCCCGCCACGGACAGCACCCGGCGACGCGTGTGTCCCCCTGCTCTCATCACCACGGCGCCAGTCAACACCATCCGTTCGGTGTCCGCCGGTCCGGGCCGTTGACCTGCGGAAGGGGTGGATTCGGTGCGGCGGCGCTCCGTCCAGGCGGCCGGCGCGTTAGGCTCAGCGTCAGCCGCGGGGCCGCTAAGTGCCCGGCGGCATATAGTCGTTTCCAGCGCAAGCTAGTGAGAGGTCGAGCCCGATGACGCAGCGTGGTCGCGCCGGGGCCCGGCCCGGCGGCCGTCCCGGTGGCCGCCGTACCCGGCCGGAGCCGGAGCCCCGTACCCCCGTGGTTCCCCGGATCGACCTGACCGCTGCCAAGGCGCGGGTCCGTGCCGTGGTCGAGCCGGTGGTCGCGAAGGCCGGCTACGACCTGGAAGATCTCACGCTGTCCCGGGCCGGTCGCCGGCACGTGGTGCGGATCCTGGTCGACGCCGACGGCGGGATCAGCCTGGACGACGTGGCGATCGTCTCCCGCGAGATCTCCTCGGCGCTGGACGCCGCCGAGGAGAGCGGTGGCGAGCTGCTGAACGGGGAGTACCAGCTCGAGGTCGGCTCGCCCGGCGTCGACCGGCCACTGACCGAGCCCCGGCACTGGCGGCGCAACGCCGGCCGCCTGGTCGCGGTTGACGGTGTGGTCGGGCGCGTGGTGTCGACGAGCGACGCGGGTGTCGTGCTCGACGTGGACGGCGTGACCCGGGAGATCGGGTTCGGCGAACTCGGGCCGGGCAAGGTCCAGATCGAGTTCAAGCGTATGGACGAGGCCGATTTCGGCGACGACGAAGATGAAGACGACGACGAAGGGGAGGGCGAGGAATGAACATCGACCTCGCGGCGCTGCGCGCCCTGGAGCGCGAGCGGGAGATCCCGTTCGACACTATTCTGGCGGCCATCGAGACCGCGCTGCTCACCGCGTACCGGCACACCGAGGGCGCCGAGAGCCACGCCCGGGTGGAGATCGACCGCAAGACCGGGGTGGCCTCCGTGCTGGCCCAGGAGCTCGATCCGGACGGCACCGTGGTGCGGGAGTGGGACGACACACCGCACGACTTCGGCCGGATCGCGGCGATGACCGCCAAACAGGTGATCCTTCAGCGGCTGCGCGAGGCCACCGACGAGCAGCACTTCGGTGAGTACGCGGGGCGCGACGGCGACCTGGTCACCGGTGTGGTGCAGGCGGACGCGGCGCGGGCCGAGAAGGGCATCGTCATCGTCGACCTGGGCAAGCTGGAGGCGGTTCTGCCGCAGTCCGAGCAGGTCCCCGGGGAGACGTACGACCACGGCTCGCGGATCCGCTGCATCGTGGTGCACGTGGCCAAGGGCTTCCGTGGCCCGCAGATCACGCTGTCCCGGTCGCACCCGGCTCTGGTGAAGAAGCTGTTCGCCCTCGAGGTGCCGGAGATCGCGGACGGGACCGTGGAGATCGCCGCGATCGCACGTGAGGCAGGTCACCGTACCAAGATCGCGGTGCGGTCGACGGTTCCGGGCGTGAACGCCAAGGGTGCGTGCATCGGCCCCATGGGCCAGCGCGTCCGTGCCGTGATGAGCGAGCTGCACGGCGAGAAGATCGACATCATCGACTGGTCGGACGACCCGGCCCAGTTCGTCGGCAACGCGCTCTCCCCGGCCAAGGCGCTGCGTGTCGAGGTGGTGGACGCCGCCAGCCGTACGGCTCGGGTCACCGTTCCGGACTTCCAGCTCTCGCTGGCGATCGGCCGGGAGGGACAGAACGCCCGGCTGGCCGCCCGCTTGACCGGGTGGCGCATCGACATCCGTCCGGACAACGAACCGGCCGGAGTCTCGGACCGTGATGCGGCCGAGGCGGGGAACTGACCGGATACGCGTCCGGCACGATCGAGGGGTAGACTTGCCCTCGGTCGGCCCGATGCGAACCTGCGTCGGCTGCCGCAAACGCGCGCCGGCCGCTTCATTGCTGCGGTTCGTCGCGGCCGGATCCGGGGGAGACCTCCGGCTTCTGCCCGATCCGGGCCGCCGACTGCCGGGCCGGGGAGCACATTTGCATCCCGATCCGGCCTGCTTCGCGCAGGCAGAGCGACGTCGTGCCTTCGGGCGTGCGTTGCGTCTCACTGGTTTTGCTGACCCCGAGCTGCTTGCGGAGCACATCCGCACGGTCTCCGTGCCGTGCGGAACCACCGATGACGAGGCGCCTGAGCCCCGTCACGACCCAGCAAGGTAGGACGACCCAGATGAGCACACGATGAAGTCCCTGAAATGACCAGGCTTCTAGTGCACGAGTGAGGTCTGTGCGGGTGCGCTCGCACGACCTCGAAGTGAGGAGTGCAGTGCCAGGCAAGGCCCGCGTACACGAGCTCGCGAAGGAGCTCGGGGTCGACAGCAAGACCGTTCTCGCCAAGCTCAAGGAGATGGGCGAGTTCGTCAAATCCGCATCCAGCACCGTCGAGGCCCCGGTGGCCCGGCGGCTTCGTGGTGCCCTGGAGCAGGGCGGTGCCGTTTCGTCGGCGCCCGCCGCTCCGGCGTCCAGTGCTCCGGCCGCTTCCGGCGGCTCGGGCACCGCTACGCCCCCGCGTCCGGGACCCCCGATGGGGCGGCCTCAGCCGCCGCGTCGTCCCGGCCCGCCGCAGGGCGCGTCCAGTAACGCTCCTACGTCCCCGGCTCCCTCGCCCGGTCCGTTCGTCCGGCCCAAGCCGGCGGTTCCCGGTCGTCCGGGCCCGACGCCCGGCCCGGTCGCCAAGCCGGCCAGTGCCCACGACATCGAGGTGGCGGCCGCCGAGGCTCGCGCTTCGGCGTTGAAGGCCGAGCAAGAGGCCGCTGTCAAGGCGGCGCAGGCCGCCCGGACCCGGGATGCCGAGCGCCGGCAGCAGCAGGGCCCGCCGGACGGCGGCGCCCAGCGTGGCCCGCGTCCCGGTCCCGGCAGTGTCCCGCCGCGTCCGGGTTCTCCGGCCGCGGGTCGTAACGTGCCCCCGGCTGCGCCCGGTGGCCCCCGTCCCGGCCCGGCCGGCGGCGCTCCGCGTCCGCCCGCGCGTGGTCCGGGTAACAACCCGTTCGGTGTCTCCGGCGGTGCCGCGGCGCGGCCCTCGCCGGCTTCGATGCCGCGTCCCAACCAGGCGGGTATGCCGCCGCGGCCGAGCCCTGCCTCGATGCCGCCGCGGCCCAGCCCCGCGTCCATGCCGGCGCAGCGTCCGGGTCGCCCGGCCGGTCCCGGTGGCGGCGGTGCCGGTCGTCCGGGTGGTCCCGGTGCCGGTCGTGGCGGTCCCGGTGGTGGCGGCGGCGGTGGCGGTGGCTACCGCGGCGGTCCCGGCGGTGGCGGCGGCGGTGGCGGTGGCTACCGCGGCGGTCCCGGCGGCGGCGGTGGCGGCGGTGGCGGCTTCCGACCCGGTGGTGGCGGTGGCGGCGGTGGCGGCTTCCGTCCCGGCGGCGGTGGCGGCGGCCCGGTAGGCGCCGGTGCTCCCGGTCGTCCCGGCGGTGCCGGCGGCCGTGGTCGCGGCGGCGGTGCGGCGGGTGCCTTCGGGCGTCCCGGCGGCCGGCCGACCCGTGGCCGCAAGTCGAAGAAGCAGCGGCGTCAGGAGTTCGACAACCTGTCCGCCCCGCAGATGAGCTCTGGTGCTCCTCGCGGTAACGGCCAGGAGATCCGGCTCTCTCGCGGCGCGTCGCTCTCCGACTTCGCCGACAAGATCAACGCCAACCCGGGCTCGCTCGTCCAGGAGATGTTCAACCTGGGTGAGATGGTCACGGCGACGCAGTCGGTCTCCGACGACACGCTGTTGCTGCTCGGTGAGCACCTCGGCTTCGACGTGAAGATCGTCAGCCCCGAGGACGAGGACCGTGAGCTGCTCGCGCAGTTCAACATCGACCTCGACGCCGAGGTGGCGGAGGACCGGCTGGTCACCCGTCCGCCGGTGGTGACCGTCATGGGTCACGTCGACCACGGTAAGACGAAGCTGCTCGACGCGATCCGCAAGACCAACGTGGTGGCCGGCGAGGCGGGTGGCATCACCCAGCACATCGGCGCCTACCAGGTCGTCGTCCCTCACCAGGGCGAGGACCGGGCGATCACCTTCATCGACACCCCGGGTCACGAGGCGTTCACCGCCATGCGTGCCCGTGGTGCCCAGGTGACCGACATCGTCATCCTCGTGGTGGCGGCGGACGACGGCGTGATGCCGCAGACGGTCGAGGCGCTCAACCACGCCAAGGCCGCCGACGTGCCGATCGTGGTCGCGGTCAACAAGGTGGACAAGCCGGACGCCAACCCGGAGAAGGTCCGTCAGCAGCTGGCCGACTACGGCCTGCTCGCCGAGGACTACCAGGGCGACACGATGTTCGTCGACGTGGCCGCCAAGCCGGGCATCGGCATCGACAACCTCCTCGAGGCTGTCCTGCTGACCGCCGACGCGGCGCTGGAGCTGACCGCTCCGATCGACGGCCCCGCTCAGGGTGTCGCGGTCGAGGCGCACCTGGACAAGGGTCGCGGTGCCGTGGCCACCGTCCTGGTGCAGAAGGGCACGCTCCGTGCCGGTGACTCGATCGTGGCGGGCGGCGCGCACGGCCGCGTCCGCGCCATGCTCGACGAGAACGGCAAGCAGGTCGCCGAGGCGGGTCCGGCCCGTCCGGTCCTGGTGCTCGGTCTCACCTCGGTTCCCAGCGCGGGCGACACGTTCCTCGCTGCCGAGGACGACCGCACCGTGCGGCAGATCGCCGAGCAGCGGCAGGCCCGCCGTCGTGCGGCCGCCTTCGCCAACTCGGGGACCAAGGCCACGCTCGAGACGCTCATGGCTCAGCTCAAGGAGGGCGAGAAGACCTCGCTCACGCTGGTCATCAAGGGCGACAGCTCGGGTTCGGTCGAGGCGCTCGAGGACGCGCTGTTCAAGATCGAGATTCCGGACGAGATCCAGCTCAAGGTCATCCACCGCGGCGTCGGTGCGATCACCGAGAGCGACGTCAACCTGGCGTCGGCCTCGTCGGAGCAGACCGCGACGATCATCGGCTTCAATGTCCGGGCCTCGAACAAGGTCAAGGAGATGGCCGACCGCGCCGGCGTGGAGATCCGCTACTACAGCGTGATCTACCAGGCCATCGAGGAGATCGAGGCGGCGCTCAAGGGCCTGCTCAAGCCGGAGTACGAAGAGGTCGAGCTGGGCACCGCGGAGATCCGCGAGGTCTTCCGCTCGTCCAAGATCGGTCTCATCGCCGGTTGTATCGTCCGGTCGGGTCTCATCCGCCGCAACGCCAAGGCGCGCATCCTGCGTGAGGGCACCGTGGTGGCGGACAACGTCACGATCAGCTCGCTCAAGCGGTTCAAGGACGACGCGACCGAGGTCCGCGAGGGCTTCGAGTGTGGTCTGACGCTCCAGGGCTTCGGCACGCCGCAGATCGGCGACGTGATCGAGACCTTCGAGATGCGCGAGAAGCCGCGGGCGTAATCCCCGGCTGATCTGAGTGCGGCCCTGGCGCTTCGGCGTCAGGGCCGCTCTTTTTCCAACCCCTTTCCGGTACGCGCGGGACCGTCCCGCCGAACCGGGACCGTCCCCCGCTACCGCGCGATCACCAGCCACGCGGCGCCCCAGCGCGGCCGCCGGGAAAGGGCGGCTGGGAGGATGAGGGCATGTCCCGCTATGCCTTGCTGCTCGCCCCTTCCGCCAACCGGGTCTACGCCGATCAGGCCGCCCGCATCTCGGTGGCGGAGCTGTCCGCCTTCGGCTCGGTGCTCTCCTCCGAGCTCGCCGAGATCGAGGTGACCGGGATCGGCGGTGTGGAGTACCTGACCTTCACCGCCGAGCTGCAGCCGCGCGACATTTCGTACGTCTCTAATCTGTCGGCCGCCTACGCTCTCTTCGAGCGGGTCGACGCCGAGCTGCTGCGGCCGGTCGCGCTCAGCCCGCTGGCCCGGTACGACAGCGACCTGATCACCATCCCCAAGTACGCGGGCAAGACCAACGAGCAGTTCACCAAGCTGGTGCTCAACCTCACGCTGCTCGCCTCCGCCTCGGCCGGCCGGATGCTCGACGGGCACCTGACCGTCCTGGACCCGCTCTGCGGTCGCGGCACCACGCTCAACCAGGCCCTGATGTACGGCTACGACGGCATCGGCGTGGAGATCGACGGCAAGGACGTGGAGGCGTACAAGCTGTTCCTCCAGACCTGGCTCAAGCGCAAGCGGCTCAAGCACACCGCGGAATTGGTGCCGGTGCGCCGGCAGGGGCGCCGGGCCGCGCGTCGCCTGGAGGTGACGCTCGCGCCGAGCAAGGACGACCACAAGGCCGGGGCGGTGCAGAAGATCACCGTGCTGCAGGCCGACTCCACCCAGCTCGACGGCCTGATCCGGGGGAACGTCGCCGACGTGCTGGTCGCCGACCTGCCGTACGGCGTGGCGCACGGCAGCTACGACGACGGTGGTGGCATCTCCCGCCGCCCGCTGGATCTGCTGGAGCGGGCGGTGCCGCAGTGGCTGGCGCTGCTGCGTCCCGGCGGCGCGATCGGGCTGTCCTGGAACACCAAGGTCGCCAAGCGGGCGCTGGCCGAGGACATCCTGCTGGCCAACGGGCTGGAGATCGTCGAGCACCAGCCCCTGGAACACCGGGTGGACCAGGGCATCGAGCGCGACGTGGTGGTCGCGCGGAAACTCGCGGGATAACCCGCGCCACCCCAAGTACCCTGCTCGCTGATGTATACCGAGACCGCAGTTTTCGACCTGCTCCTGCCCGGTGACTCACGCTCGCTGAAGCAGAAGCGCTCCTACCTCCGGCCGATCATCGCGATGCTGAAGAAGTACGAGGTCAGCGCCGCCGAGGTGGGATTCCACGACCTGCACGGGCGGGCGCAGATCGGGGTGGCCGTGGTGGCGCCGGACCCGGCACAGGCCCGGGCCGTCATCGACACCTGCGAGCATCAGGTGGCCGGCCGCCCCGAGATCGAGTTGCTCTCGGTCCGGCGACGGCTCTACGGCGACGAGGACTGAGCTGCCCGGCGGCGGAAAACCGATGCGAGGCCGCGGACCAGAGATGGGTACGCTTCAGCAGTTAGGGCGGGGGCGGTGCTGACCCGCGGGAACCATAGTCGGAGGTGGGCGAAATGTCGGACCCAGCCAAGACCCGGCGGCACGCGGAGCGTGTCCGCGAGTTGGTGGCTTCGCTGGTGCGGGAGATCAAGGATCCCCGGCTCGGCATGGTGACGATCACCGATGCCCGGATCACCGGCGACCTGCGCGAGGCGACGGTCTTCTACACGGTCCTGGGCGACACCACCGAGCAGGCGTCGACCGCGGCGGCGCTGGAGAGCGCCAAGGGCATGTTGCGCAGCCGGGTCGGGCACGCGCTCGGCCTGCGTCACTCGCCGAGCCTGGCGTTCGTCCTGGACAACGTGCTGGACAACGTCAAGGAGATCGACGACCTGCTGGCCCAGGCGCGGCACCGCGACCAGGAGGTGCAGCGGCTGGCCGCCGGGAAGAAGTACGCCGGCGACCCGGACCCGTACAAGAGCGACGAGGACGACGAGGACGAGGACGAGCGGGTGGGCGCCCGCGAGGACCAGGGGTGAGTCTGTCCTCCGAGCCCTCCGCCGAGCAATGGGCCGCCGCGGTCGCGGCGGTCCGCTCGGCCGGCCCGGACGACGAGGTGCAGCTGATCTGCCACGTGAACCCGGACGGGGACGCGCTCGGCAGCATGCTCGGCTTCGGACTGGGTCTGCGGCGCCTGGGCTTCACCCGGCTGCGGGCCACCTTTCCGGGTGAGTTCGTCGTGCCGGATCCGTACGCCGCTCTGCCCGGCTCCGACCTGCTGGTGCCGGAGGCGGAGGCCTTCGACGACCCGCGCCTGATCCTGGTCTTCGACGTGGCGAGCGAGTCGCGCCTCGGCGGGCTCGCCGGCCTGCTGACGGCCGCGCCGTGCAGCGTCGTGCTGGACCATCACGCGTCGAACACCGGCTTCGGCATGGTCCGGCTGGTCGATCCGAGGGCGGCGGCCACCTCGGTGGTCGCCGAGCAGTTGCTCGCACGGCTCGGTGTGCCGCTCGACCAGGAGATCGCGGAGTGCCTCTACGTGGCACTGGCGACCGACACCGGCTCGTTCAAGTTCGACATGACCACGGCGGCGGTGCACGAGCTGGCGGCCCGGCTCATCGCCACCGGGATCCGGCCCGGGGAGATCTCCCGGCGCGTCTTCGACAGCCGCCCGTTCGGGGCGATGAAGCTGACCGGTGAGGTGCTGGGCCGGGCGGTGCTCGAGCCGGGTGCGGCCGGCGGGCGGGGCATGGTGTGGACCTACGCCACGCTGGCCGACCTGGAGCGGCACGCCCAGCCGCCGTACGTGCTGGACACGCTCATCGATCCGGTCCGCTCGGTGGCCGACGCGGACGTCTCGGTGGTGGTGAAGCAGGTGGCGGCCGGGGAGTGGTCGGTCTCGCTGCGCAGCAAGGGCGCCGTGGACGTGAGCGGTGTGGCGGTGGCGCAGGGCGGTGGCGGGCACCGGCTGGCGGCCGGCTTCACCGGTTACGGGGAGGTGGGCGAGGTGGTTGACGGCGTTCGTCGCCTACTTGACGCATTCCTGAACTGATCGGCGTTATCGCAGGAAGATGGGGGTCACCCGAGAGGGTGGCTCCCATTTTGTCGTCCCGGATTACGGGATCCGCGTTCCGTGTCCGTGAGTGAACGTTAGTTTGGGACCTGAACGGTGATTTGGTTTCGCGCGGCTGCCACCACCGCCTTCCGCGAAGCCTCGAGCCACCCGGGTCCACAGCCCCGGGCCGCGTCATCGGAGCCTGAGATCCGGCGATCCCGGATCGGCTAGTGACGCCCCGCTCGACCGCATCCGGGCGCCCGCGTGTGCGGAGCGCCCGACCACACCGTGGAAGGAATCCCTCTCATGGCTGCCAAGCCGAAGCCTCAGCCCTCCGACGACGCCCGCGAGCAGGCCCGTCGCGCCCTGCAGACCTCGCTGGACACGCGCCAGTAAGAAGTAAGGGCCGGGGTCGCATTGCGACCCTTACCGCCAGGCGGGCATCATGGGACACCATGAGCCCGCCTGCCGATCCGTACGCCCAACCGCACGGCACCGCCACGGCCCGCAGGATCGCCGGACTGGCCCTCCCCGCGCTCGTCGTCCTGGCCGCCGAGCCGCTCTACGTCCTGGTGGACACCGCGGTCGTCGGTCACCTCGGTCCGGTCGAGCTCGCGGCGATCGCCATCGGCGGCTCCGTCATGTCGATGGCCGTCTGGATCGGCACCCTGATGGCGTACGGGACGACCGGCCGCGCCGCCCGCCGCTTCGGTGCGGGCGACCGGCCCGCCGCCGTGGCCGAGGGCGTCCAGGCGTCCTGGCTCGCGCTCGGCGCCGGTGTGCTGCTCGCCCTGCTCGCTCTGGTCGGGGCCGAGCCGCTCACCCGCGTCCTGGCCGGCAACCCGGACACGGCCGAGGCCGCCGCGGGCTGGTTGCGGATCGCCGCGTTCGGTGCGCCCGGCCTGCTGCTCGCCGCCGCGGGCAACGGCTGGATGCGGGGCGTGCAGGACACCCGGCGCCCGCTCTACATCGTCCTCGGTGCCAACGTGCTCTCCGCCGCGCTCTGCCCGGTGCTCGTCTATCCGCTCGGGCTGGGCCTGACCGGCTCGGCGATCGCCAACGTGATCGCGCAGAGCGTCGGCGGCGGCCTCTTCCTGCTCGCCCTGATCCGGGAGACGCGCCACCTGCGCCCGGAACCGTCGATCATCGTCCGGCAGGTGGTGCTCGGCCGCGACCTGCTGATCCGCGGTGCGGCCTTCCAGGCCTGCTTCCTGTCCGCGACGGCGGTCGCCTCGCGGTTCGGGGTGGCCGCGGTCGGCGCTCACCAGATCACGCTGCAACTCTGGTTCTTCGCCGCGCTGGCTCTCGACGCGGTCGCGATCGCGGCTCAGTCCCTGGTCGGGGCCGCTCTCGGCGCCGGCGACGCCGACGAGGCCCGCGATGTGGCCCGCCGGGTCACCGTCGCCGGTGGTGTCGCGGCCACCGTCTTCGCCCTGCTGGCGCTGGCCGGCGCCTCCGTGGTCCCCGGCTGGTTCACCTCCGACCCGGCGGTGCACGACCAGGCCGCGATCATCTGGCCGTGGTTCGTCGGTCTGCTGCCGTTCGCCGGAATCGTCTACGCCCTCGACGGGGTCCTGATCGGCGCCGGCGACGTGGCCTTCCTGCGCACCATCACGGTGATCTCGGCCCTGTTCGGCTTTCTGCCGGCGATCTGGCTCGCCTACGCGTTCGACCTCGGTCTCGGCGGTGTCTGGGCCGGGCTGGGCCTGTTCACCTTCGTCCGCTTCGCCACCCTGCTGTGGCGCTGGCGTTCACCCCGCTGGCTGATTCTGGGTGCGACCCGCTGAGTGCTCTTTCCCGGCGGCCGCGCTGGGGCGGTGGGAGCCGCCTGGCTCGCGCTGTCACGGAGGGGACGACCTCGTTTAGGCGGAACGGCCGGCTACGCGTACCTCAAGAGGAGGGTGACCGGGAAGCGGACCTGGACCACGGAAATAGGGTGGGCGGGTGCATACGGATGGACTGATCGTGGTGGACAAGCCGGCCGGCATGACGTCGCACGACGTCGTGGCCCGGATCCGGCGGCTGGCGAAGACCCGGCGGGTGGGGCACGGGGGGACGCTGGACCCGATGGCTACCGGCGTCCTGATCATCGGGGTGAACCGGGCCACCCGGCTGCTGACCTATGTGATCGGTTCCCGGAAGAGTTACGCGGCGACGATCCGGCTCGGTCAGACGACCGTCACGGATGACGCCGAGGGCGAGGTCACGGCCACCGTGCCGGCGGACTCGGTGACCGATGAGGCGATCCGGGCCGGGCTGGCGGTTCAGGTGGGTGAGATCGACCAGGTGCCGAGCGCGGTGAGCGCCATCAAAATCAATGGGCAGCGGGCCTACAAGCGGGTGCGCGAGGGGGAGACCGTGGAGATCCCCGCGCGGCGGGTCACCGTGTACCGGCTCGACGTGCTGGACATCCGGCGGCCGGCCGGCTCCGGCGTGGTCGATGTGGACGTGGACGTCACATGTTCGTCGGGGACCTACATCCGGGCTATCGCTCGCGACCTGGGCACCTCGCTCGGTGTCGGAGGTCACCTGACCGCGCTGCGCCGCACCGCCGTCGGCGAGATGACGCTGGACGCCGCGGTCACCCTGCCGGAGCTGGAGCAGCGTGCCCCGGACGTGATCAGCCTCTCCCTCGCGGAGGCGGCCCGCCAGGCGTTCCCGCAGCGTACGGCCACTGCGGAGGAGACCAGAGTGCTCCGGCACGGCGGCCCGCTCAGCGCGGCCGGGATCGACGGGCCGTACGCGGTCTTCGACGAGTCCGGTGTGGTCCTCGCGATCGTCAGCGAGCGTGACGGGCGGGCCCGCGCGGAGATCGTGCTCGCTCCCGCCTGAGCGGCAATCGATACGCTAGGGCGAGTTTTCAGTGGAGGAGCGTTCGATGCAGCGGTGGCGGGGGTTTGAATCGGTCCCCGGCGGGTGGGGCCGGTCAGTCGTGACGATCGGCGTCTTCGACGGCGTGCACCGGGGGCACCAGGCGATCATCGGGCACGCCGTGAAGCGTGCCCACGACCTCGGTCTCCAGTCGGTGGTGATGACCTTCGACCCGCATCCGGCCGAGGTGGTCCGGCCCGGGTCGCACCCGGCCGTGCTGACCGAGGCGGTCCGCAAGGCGGAGCTGATCGAGGATCTCGGCGTCGACGCGCTCTGCGTGGTGCCGTTCACCCCCGGGTTCTCCCAGCTCAGCCCCAACGAGTTCGTGCACGACGTGCTGGTCGAGGCGCTGCACACCGCGGTCGTCGTGGTGGGGGACAACTTCCGGTTCGGGCACAAGGCAGCCGGTGATGTGACGCTGCTGGAGTCGCTCGGGCAGCGGTTCGGTTTCACCGTGGAGGACGCGCCGCTGGTCTCCGCGGACGGGCTGGTGTTCTCCTCGACGTACATCCGCAGTTGTGTCGACGCCGGGGACGTGCGGGCCGCGGCCGCCGCGCTCGGCCGGCCGCACCGCCTGGCCGGCGTGGTGGTCCGCGGTGACCAGCGCGGGCGCGAGCTGGGCTTCCCGACCGCCAACCTGATGGTGCACCGCTATGCGGCGGTCCCGGCCGACGGCATCTATGCCGCCTGGCTCACCCGCGGCGGTGAGAACGCCGCTCGCCTGCCGGCCAGCGTGTCGATCGGCACCAATCCCACCTTCTCCGGCCGGGAGCGGCGGGTGGAGGCCTATGTCCTTGACTTCGACGGTGACCTGTACGGCGAGAGGGTCAGCCTGGACTTCGTCGCGCACCTCCGTGAGCAGCGCAAATACGACGCCATCGAACCGTTGATCGCGCAGATCAGGGCCGACGTCGAAGAGACCCGGGTGTCGCTTCGGTAACGCCCTGATAGGGTTGGTCGGTCGTCGGAATATCCGACACCGGTCCCGCATGCCTGCCCGACGCCGCGGGTCGCGGGAGTAACCGTGCAATCGGCAACACAGAAGTTCGGAGAACATGGCGCTCGATCAAGAGACCAAAAACAAGATCATGGGTGAGTACGCGACCAAGGACGGCGACACCGGTTCGCCCGAGGTTCAGGTCGCCATGCTGACCAAGCGGATCGCCGACCTGACCGAGCACCTCAAGGTGCACAAGCACGACCACCACAGCCGTCGTGGCCTGCTTCTCCTGGTCGGCCAGCGCCGCCGCCTGCTGAACTACGTTCACAAGAAGGACATCGCCCGCTACCGGACGCTTATCGAGCGTCTCGGCCTGCGCCGATAGCTTGACCTTCGGGGAGCGGCCGCCTGGTCGCTCCCCGAGATTTCCACCCCACGGACCCGCGCGGATCACACCCGTCAGCACCGGTCCTCGGTAGTGGTTCCCAGGCTCCGAGCCAGCTAGCTCCAGACCTGGGCGCTTCGATCGAAGACCGGCTCGACTGAACCGCGCTGTTGACCGCCGGGTCCTCGACGAAGGAGTACCGCACTTCATGACCGAGCAGAACAACGCTCTCGGCAACGAAACCCGCACCGCCGTTATCGACAACGGATCGTTCGGCACCCGGGAGATCGTCTTCTCCACCGGCCGCCTCGCTCAGCAGGCCGCCGGCTCGGTGATCGTCCAGCTGGGCGACACCACCGTCCTCTCCGCGACCACCGCCAGCAAGCAGCCGAAGGAGCACTTCGACTTCTTCCCGCTGACCGTGGACGTCGAGGAGCGGATGTACGCCGCGGGCCGCATCCCCGGCTCGTTCTTCCGGCGTGAGGGCCGTCCCAGCGAGGACGCCATCCTCACCTGCCGCCTGATCGACCGGCCGCTGCGCCCGTCGTTCACCAAGGGCCTGCGCAACGAGGTCCAGGTCGTCGAGACCGTCCTGGCGCTCGACCCGGCCCACCCGTACGACGTGGTCGCGATGAACGCGGCCTCGATGTCCACCAAGCTCTCCGGCCTGCCGTTCAGCGGCCCGGTCGGCTCGACGCGGGTCGCCCACGTCGAGGGCCAGTGGGTCGCCTTCCCGACCCTCGAGGAGCTCGAGCGGGCCACCTTCGACATGGTCGTGGCCGGCCGTGTTCTGGCCGACGGCGAAGTCGCGATCATGATGGTCGAGGCCGAGGCCACGCCGCACGCGATCAAGCTGATCTCGGCCGGTGCCGTCGCACCGACCGAGGAGGTCGTCGCCAGCGGTCTGGAGGCGGCCAAGCCCGCGATCCGCGAGCTGTGCCGCGCGCAGAGCGAGCTGGCGGAGATCGCTGCCAAGCCGGTCGCCGAGTTCCCGGTCTTCCTGGACTACCAGGACGACGTCTACTCGGCCGTCTCGGAGGCCGTCCGCGAGGAGACCGCCGAGGCGCTGAAGATCGCCGGCAAGCAGGAGCGCGAGGAAGCCCTCGACCTGGTCAAGGCGAAGGCGCACGAGCTGCTCGACGAGCGGTTCGAGGGCCGGGAGAAGGAGATCAGCGCGGCGTTCCGCTCGGTCACCAAGTCCGAGGTCCGGCAGCGGGTGCTGCGCGAGCAGGTCCGCATCGACGGCCGCGGCCCGCGTGACATCCGCGCACTGACCGCGCAGGTCGGCGTGCTGCCGCGGGTGCACGGCTCGGCGCTGTTCGAGCGCGGGGAGACCCAGATCCTGGGCGTCACCACGCTGAACATGCTGCGCCTGGAGCAGTCGCTGGACACTCTCGCTCCGGAGAAGACCAAGCGCTACATGCACAACTACAACTTCCCGCCGTACTCGACCGGTGAGACCGGCCGGGTGGGCTCGCCGAAGCGCCGCGAGATCGGCCACGGCGCGCTGGCCGAGCGGGCGCTGGTGCCGGTCCTGCCGTCGCGTGAGGAGTTCCCCTACGCGATCCGCCAGGTCTCCGAGGCCCTCAGCTCGAACGGTTCGACGAGCATGGGTTCGGTCTGCGCCTCGACGCTGGCCCTGCTCTCCGCCGGTGTGCCGCTGAAGGCGCCGGTCGCCGGCATCGCCATGGGCCTCATCTCCGACGAGGTCGACGGCAAGACGTCGTACATCGCTCTGACCGACATCCTCGGTGCCGAGGACGCGTTCGGCGACATGGACTTCAAGGTCGCCGGCACCAGCGAGTTCGTCACCGCCCTGCAGCTGGACACCAAGCTCGACGGCATCCCGTCGGACGTGCTGGCCGGCGCGCTGCAGCAGGCGCACGAGGCCCGCGCCACGATCCTGTCGGTGATGACCGCGGCCATCGAGGCCCCGGCCGAGATGAGCGAGTTCGCTCCGCGGGTCACCACCGTGAAGATCCCGGTCGACAAGATCGGCATGGTGATCGGCCCGAAGGGCCAGACCATCAACGCGATCCAGGACGAGACCGGCGCCGACATCTCGATCGAGGACGACGGCACGATCTACGTCGGCGCGACGAACGGCCCGGCCGCCGAGGCCGCGGTCGAGCGGATCAACGCGATCGCCAACCCGACCATGCCGAAGGCCGGCGACAAGTTCCTCGGTACCGTGGTGAAGACGGCCGCGTTCGGCGCCTTCATCTCGCTGCTGCCCGGCCGTGACGGCCTGCTGCACATCTCCAAGGTGGGCGACGGCAAGCGGGTCGACAAGGTCGAGGACTTCCTCAACGTCGGCGACAAGGTCGAGGTGTCGATCGCCGACATCGACGCCCGCGGCAAGATCTACCTGGACAAGGTCCGCCCGGAGGGCGAGGAGGCCCCGGCGGCCGCCGCCGAGGGTGGCCGTCCGCCGCGCGAGGAGCGCGCTCCCCGCGAGGACCGTGGTCCCCGTGAGGACCGTGGCCCCCGTGAGGGTGGCGGCGAGCCGCGTCGCCGCCGGTCCCGCCCGTCGGGCGAGCGCCGCGACTAAGTGACAGCGAACAGCAACCGCGGGCCGGCCGAAAGGCCGGCCCGCGTTGTCACCCACCGCCTTGAGGGCGCGGTTCGCCGTACGACCCTGCCGAGCGGTCTGCGCATCATCACCGAGGCGATCCCGACCACCCGCAGCGCCTCGCTCGGGATCTGGGTCGGGATCGGCTCCCGGGATGAGTCACCGGCCCTGCACGGCGCCTCGCACTTCCTGGAGCACCTGCTCTTCAAGGGCACCCACAAGCGCACCGCCCTGGACATCTCCGCGGAGATCGAGGCGGTCGGCGGCGAGACGAACGCCTTCACCACGAAGGAATACACCTGCTACTACGCGCGGGTGCTCGACGCCGACCTGCCACTAGCCGTCGACGTGCTCTGCGACGCGGTCGCCGACTCGATCATCGACCCGGCGGACGTGGAGACCGAGCGTGGCGTGATCCTCGAAGAGATCGCCATGCACGAGGACGAGCCCGGTGACGAGGTGCACGACGTCTTCGCCGAGGCGATCTACGGCGATCACCCGCTGGGCCGGCTGATCTCGGGCACTCCCGGGTCGATCACGCCGATGACCCGGACCCAGATCAACGGCTTCTACCGGCGGCGCTACACGCCGCCGCAGATCGTCGTCGCGGCCGCCGGAAACCTGGATCACGCGGCGGTGGTCAGGCTGGTGCGCAAGGCGCTGGCCGGGACCCCGCTGGACAGCACGCCCGCGGCCCCGGCCGAGCCCCGGCCGGGTGACAAGCGGGTACGCGTCCAGAAGCCCCGCAACGTGGTCATGCACCGCGACACCGAGCAGGCCCACATCGTCCTGGGCGGCGCCGGTCTGGGCCGCCACGACGAGCGCCGGTTCGCGCTGGACGTGCTCAACAACGTGCTCGGCGGCGGCATGTCGAGCCGGCTGTTCCAGGAGATCCGGGAGAAGCGCGGGCTGGCGTACTCGGTCTACTCCTACGCCAGCCAGTACGCGGACGCCGGCCTGGTCGGCGTCTACGCGGGCTGCGCCCCGGCCAAGGCGGCCGAGGTGCTCGACCTGATCCGCGGCGAGCTGGACCGGATGGCCGCGAAGGGCGTCACCACCGAGGAACTGCGCCGCGGCAAGGGCATGGTGAAGGGCGCGTACGTGCTCGGCCTGGAGGACACCGGCTCCCGGATGAGCCGGCTCGCCAAGGCGGAACTGCTGCACGGCTCCCTGATGGGCGTCGACGAGCTGCTCGCACGCGTCGATGCGGTGACGGTCGACGAGGTCAACGCGGTCGCCGCCGATCTGCTGTCCGGCGAGCGCTCGCTGGCCGTGGTGGGACCGTTCGACGAGTCCGAGTTGCCCGCGTAGCTACTCTTGGACCCCGTGACAACGCTGGAGACCCCGCCCGAGACACCCGCCACCCCGCTGCCACCGGATCTCCGGAAGCGGCGGATCATCGGGATGCTGATCTGGGCGGTGGTCTTCGCCGTCGGGGTCTACTTCGTCGGCGTACCGACTAGTGACCCGCTGATGGCCTTCGGCTGGCTGTGGCTGGCGACCATCGCCTGGCGCAACTACGAGCCGTGGCGTACGCATCTGCGGTTCCTCCGCGACTGGCTGCCGATCTGCCTGCTGCTGGTGGTCTACAACATCTCCCGCGGCTACGCGGACGGCCTCTTCGAGCCGCACGTCAAAGAGCTGATCGCCTTCGACAAGTGGATGTTCGGCGGGGTCACCCCGACCGAGTGGCTGCAGGACCACCTCTACCAACCGGGCGTCGTCCAGTGGTGGGAGGTGGTCGTCTCCCTCGTGTACTTCTCGCACTTCCTGACCATGCCGACCATCGCCGTGGTGCTCTGGATGCAGAGCCGGGAGCAGTGGGCCCGGTTCATGCGCCGGTGGTTCACGCTCTGCGTGTTCGGCCTGATCACCTACTTCCTCTACCCGGCCGCGCCGCCGTGGTGGGCGGCCGAACCCCAGCACGGCTCGTTGATCGAGGCGGTCCGGATCTCCACCAACGGCTGGAAGGCGATCGGCCTGGAGGGCGCCGGCAACACCCTCAACGCGTTGCAGATCGAGGCGGCGAACCCGGTCGCCGCGATGCCGTCGCTGCACACCGCTTTCGCCTTCATGTCGGTGGTGTTCTTCCTGCCGATGATCCGCAAACGGTGGTGGCCGCTGCTGCTCGCCTACCCGCTCTCGATGACCTTCACGCTGGTCTACACGGCCGAGCACTGGGTGATCGACGTGCTGGTCGGATGGGCGTACGTCGGGGTGGTTTTCGTCGTCGTGGGGCTCGCGGAGCGGTGGTGGTCGGCCCGCCGCCGTACGTTAAGTTGACGGTGTGACTGAAGCTATTCGGGTCGGAGTCCTCGGTGCTCGTGGCCGCATGGGCCTCGAGGTATGCAAGGCGGTCGACGCCGCCGGCGACCTCGAACTGGTCGCGATGATCGACCAGGGCGACTGGCTGTTCAACGCCTCCGACGCGGGTGCACAGGTGCTTGTCGACTTCACCAGCCCCGACGTCGTGATGGACAACCTGCACTGGGCGATCGAGCAGGGCATTCACGTGGTGGTCGGCACCTCCGGCTTCACCGAGGAGCGGCTCGACCGGGTGCGTGGCTGGCTGTCCGGCAAGCCCGAGGTCGGTGTGCTGATCGCGCCGAACTTCGGGATCGGCGCGGTCCTGATGATGCAGTTCGCCGCCCGCGCGGCCCGCTACTTCGAGTCGGCCGAGATCATCGAGCAGCACCACCCGCGCAAGCTGGACGCGCCCAGTGGCACCTCGATGCACACCGCCAAGGTGATCGCCGAGGCGCGCGCCGCCGCCGGTTGCGCGCCCATGCCGGACGCGACCAAGGAGGAGCAGCTCGGCGCCCGTGGCACCGACATCGACGGCGTGCGGGTCCACTCGATCCGGGCCGCCGGTCTGGTCGCGCACCAGGAGGTGCTCTTCGGCACCACCGGGGAGACGCTGACCATCCGGCACGACTCCCTGGACCGCTCCTCGTTCATGCCCGGCGTGCTGCTCGCCGTCCGCAACGTGATCAACCGGCCGGGCCTGACCATCGGCCTGGACCCGCTGCTCGACTGATCCGGCTATGTTGTCGCGGTGACGACCGATCTGACGACGCGGGGCCGCCGGGTCCGGGTGCTGGCGACCGTCGCCTGCCTGGCCCTGCTGGTCGCCGGGACCCTGTGGGGTCAGGACGACCACTTCCCGTTCGGCCCCTTCCGGATGTACTCGACGTCGCCCGACCCGAACGGAGCGGCCAAGGACACCCGGGTCGAGGGCGTCGACTCCACCGGGCGGATCGTCGCGATCACCGAGGCCAACAGCGGGATCCGGCGGGCCGAGATCGAGGGCCAGCAGGCCGCTTACCAGGCGGATCCGTCCCGGCTGAGCCGGATCGCGCAGGCGTACGCGGAGCACACCCCGGGCGCTCCGGCGTTGCGTGAGGTCCGGATCGTGATCCGCTGGCATGGGATCCGGGACGCCCGCCCGACCGGCACGTACACCGACGAGGTCATCGCCGATTGGACTCGCCCGTGATCACGCGCTGGCTCACGGAGCCCGTCCCCAGGGGCCGGGTGGCTGCCTTCCGTACCCTGGTCTACCTCTTCGTCGCCGCCGACCTGGTGATCTTCACGCCGTGGGTGCGGTCGCACGCCAACACCCCCGGTGACCTCTACGAGCCGCTCCTCATCGGCCGGCTGCTGCCGCTGCCCACCCCCGGGCCGCTGCTGGTGCACGGGATCTTCTGGGCGTTGCTGGTGCTCGCGCTGGCCGCCGCGAGCGGACGGGCACCACGCCTGCTCGGCTGGCCGGTCTTCCTGCTCTACTTCGAGTGGATGATCATCGCGATGAGCTACGGCAAGGTCGACCACGACCGGGTGGGCCTGCTCGTCGCGCTGGCGGTGCTGCCCACCGTCGGCCGTGCCCGGCACCACGACCCGACGCCGACCGAGGCCGGCGGGTGGGCGCTGCGGGTCACCCAGATCGCCGTGATCTGCACGTACTTCCTGGCCGCCATCGCGAAGCTGCGCTTCGGCGGCCTGGAGTGGGTCACCAGCGGCGTGCTCGCCCAGGCGATCATCCGGCGCGGCACCGAACTGGCCGACCTGATCGCCGGCGTACCTTACCTGCTCATCCTCGCCCAGTTCGGGATCATCGCGTTCGAACTGCTCAGCCCGCTGATCTTCGTGGTGCCGCCGCGCTGGCGGGGGTGGGTGGTGGCGTTCTTCTACTCGTTCCACCTGATCACGTTCTCGACCATCACGATCTCGTTCGCCCCGCACGTGGTGGCGCTGGCCAGCTTCCTCCCGCTGGAGAAGCTGCGGCTTCGCCGCCGCACCGTGGAGACCGCGCACGTCACCTGACTTTCCGGTACGCGCACCGTGAGCGACCTCTCCATGCCACTCACGGCCCAACCCCACTGCTGTCTCGAGGGGCGTGAGGCAGCACTGGCGTTGGGCTGCTTGGCGCGCTTCGGCCTCGTGTCGTGCTGGATCGCGGTCGGGGCGGGACGGACCTCGCGCGTACCGCTACGGGTTTACTTGGCGGTTTTGCGGCACCGCGCAGGCGGCGGTCCCGCCGGGCATGAGGTCGCGATGGTCGGCGACCCACTGATAGGCCGGCCAGGCGGCGGCGCGAATCGGCCGCAGGCCGAGAGCCGAGCCGGCGACCGACCAGATGCGGCCGGCGTCGCGCAGCAGCAGGGCGATCGCGTCCGGCCCGGCGGCGGTGGTGCCGTCCCTGCCGACCCACTGGACCGCGGCCTCGCACTGCTCGACGGTGAGGCCGAGGGCGGGCAGGTCGGCGAACTGCCACGGGATCACCGTGGCCCGGGTCGGGATGCGGCGCTCGATGAACTGGGCGCACGAGGTGCAGAAGGAGCAGTCGCCGTCGTAGACGAAGGTCGGCCGGTTGTTCGTCACGATCTCATTCTCCGTCGATCGCTACATGCATCCGCAGCTGGGGTACGAGCAGGTCGTCCACGTCCAGCGCACGCCCCGCGCCGTCCGGCTCCCAGCCGGTCGAGCCGAGGAACTTGCGCATCACGTCGTCGGCTTCGTAGACCCAGGCCACCGCGGTGCGGAAGCCGTCGTCGCGCCAGTTGTCGACGGCGGCGGCCAGCAGCCGGCTGCCGTGCCCGCGCCGGCCCCACCGGGGTTCGATCAGCAGGTCGGTGACGGCCGCGACGTCGTCGGGAAGCGGCTGCTCCTCGGGGGCGAGGGCCAGCTCGTCGGCCGGCCCGGAGGCGGCGAACCCGACCACGTGCGAGGCGTTCTCGCCCTGCTCGACGGCGATCAGGACCCGGTGCCGCGCGGACGGCGCCGCGGTGATCGCCTCGGTCCAGCCGCGGGCGAGGTAGGCCTCGTCCAGATTGGCCAGCACGTGCGCCGGGAACATCCGCCGGTAGGCGGTACGCCAGGTGGTGAGCTGAATGCGAGCGATCTCCGGAGCGTCTTCGGGACGCGCGGGACGGACGAAGCCGAGAGCCATGGCGGCAACTTTGTCATACCCCTCGCCTAATCTGCTTTCTCGATGGCTGTTCCCGAATCCCTCTCCGTTTCCCAGGCCCGCCGGATCACGCTGGCGGCCCAGGGCTTCACCGATCCCAAGCCGGGCGGTGCCACCGATCTGCGCCACCTGCGCCGCGTGCTGCGCCGTCTCCATCTCATCCAGATGGACTCGGTGAACGTGTTGCAGCGCGCTCACTTCATGCCGCTCTACAGCCGGTTGGGGCCCTACCCGGCCGGCCTGCTGGAGCGGGCCGCCTATCGCCGGCCGCGCGAGCTGTTCGAGTTCTGGGGGCACGAGGCCTCGCTGATCCGGGCCGACCTCCAGCCGCTCTTCCGCTGGCGGATGGCGCGGGCGCACGAGCTGGCCTGGGGCAACATGCGCCGGGTCGCCGTCGAGCAGCCGGAGCTGGTGGCCTGGGTGCTCGACGAGGTGCGCGAGCGGGGTCCGATCACCGCCGCCGAGGTCGAGCACGACGCCCCGCGGACCAAGGACCACTGGGGGTGGAACTGGTCGGTGGTGAAACAGGCGCTGGAGTGGCTCTTCTACACCGGTCAGGTGACCGCCGCCGAGCGGACCACCTCCTTCGCCCGGCGCTATGACGTGCCCGAGCGCGTGCTGCCGCCGGCGGTTCTGGCAGCGCCGACCCCGGAGCCGGCGGCGGCCTTCCGCGCGCTGGTGGAGCTCTCCGCCCAGGCCCTGGGCGTCGCCGCGGAGCCGGAGCTGCGCGACTACTTCCGGCTGCCGGTGCGCGAGTGCCGGGCGGCGCTCGCCGAGCTGGTCGAGGCGGGGGTGCTGCGCCCGGTCACGATCGCCGGCTGGAAGGCGCCGGCCTATCTGCATCACGAGGCCCGGCTGCCACGCCGGGTGAGCGCGGCGACGCTGGTCAGCCCGTTCGATCCGCTGATCTGGGAGCGGGCGCGCACCGAGCGGCTCTTCGACATGGCGTACCGGATCGAGATCTACGTGCCACAGCCCAAGCGGCTGTATGGGTATTACGTGCTGCCCTTCCTGCTCGGCGACCGGTTCGCCGCCCGGGTCGACCTCAAGGCCGAGCGCAAGACCGGTGTGCTCCAGGTTCCGGCCGCCTGGATCGAGCCGGGCGCCGATCCGGAGGCCACGGCCGACGCGCTCGCCGCCGAGCTGTTCCGGTTGGCCGGCTGGCTGGGGCTGGAGGCGGTGGCCGTCCCCGAGCGGGGTGACTTCGCCGGTCCGCTCGCCGCCGCGCTGAAGGCGGTCTGAACTGGCGGCATCGACGCCGGGTGGCGCCGGTGTACCGTGGCGCCCATGAGCACCGCGACCCCCTCGCCGCCCGGCACCTGGGGCCAGCTGCCGCCGTGGCTCGCCGATCAGCCGGTTCAGGGACCCGCGGTGCCACCGGAGTGGCTCGCCCAGCACGCCTATCCGCAACCCGACCGGCTGACCCGGTTCGTCACGCGGATCGGCGCCCGCTCGCCGGTCTGGCTCGCCCCGCTGGCCGTGCTTGCCTGCATGGGCGCCGCAGCGGGATACACGCTGATCAGCGATCCGGTGGAGTCGGGTGCCGCCGCCGAGCCGAGCTGCATCCTGAAATACACGACCGGGTTCGTCTGTCCCGGCTGCGGGGGCACGCGCGCCGCGTGGTATTTGCTGCACGCCAACGTGCCGGCCGCCGCGCGCCATCACCTGCTGTTCGTCTTCGCGGTGCCGTTCCTGCTCTACATGTATGTGGCCTGGGCCGGGCGGGCCGCCTTCCGGTGGAAGCTTCCGCAACTCACGATCAGTCCGGCCGTCATGATCGCATTCGTGGTGGCCTGGGGTGTCTGGAGTATCCTGCGCAACCTGCCCTGGGCGCCGTTCACCGCTTTCTACGTGTGACCGGGGCGTCCGATAGGTTGTCAGGTATGACGCACGACCCGCGGCCGTTCGGACGGCTGCTGACCGCCATGGTGACTCCGTTCACCACCGACGGTTCCCTGGACCTCGAGGGTGCGGCCCGGCTCGCCGCCCACCTCGTCGACGAGCAGCGCAACGACGCGCTCGTCATCAGCGGCACCACCGGTGAGTCCCCGACCACCACCGACGCGGAGAAGGACGCACTGCTGCGGACCGTGGTCGAGGCTGTCGGTGGCCGGGCCCGGATCGTCGCGGGTGTGGGCACCAACAACACCGCACACACCATCGAGCTGGCCCACGCCGCGGAGAAGGCGGGGGCGCACGGCCTGCTGGTCGTCACGCCGTACTACAACAAGCCACCCCAGGCCGGCGTCGAGCGGCACTTCAAGGCGGTCGCCGACGCGACCGGACTGCCGATCATGGTGTATGACATCCCGCACCGGGCCGGTACAGCGATCGCCACCGAGACCATGTGCCGGCTCGCCGAGCACGAGCGGATCGTCGCCGTCAAGGACGCCAAGGGCGACCTGATCGCCAGCTCGTGGGTCCTCGCCCGGACCGGCCTGGCCTACTACTCCGGTGACGACGCGGCCACGCTGCCGCTGCTCGCCATCGGCGGGACCGGCCTGGTGGGCACGTCGACGCACTTCACCGGTGCGCTCGCCAAGGACATGATCGAGTCGTACGAGCGGGGCGACACGACCGCCGCGCTGACCCTGCACCGCAGGGCGATGCCCCTGTTCACCGGCATCTTCCGGTCGCCGGGGACGATGCTGGTGAAGGCCGGGTTGAACGCGCTCGGTCTGCCGGCCGGGCCCGTCCGCTCGCCGCTGGTCGACGCGGGCGAAGAGGAATTGAACCAATTGCGCCAGGACGCCGCCGCGGCCGGCATCGTGCTCTGACAGGAAGAGGCGAATGAGTCAAGCTCACGTGGAGCTGGGTCCGCCACCACCGCTGCCGGAGGGCGCCCTGCGCGTCGTCCCGCTCGGCGGGCTCGGCGCCATCGGCCGCAACATGACCGTCTTCGAGTACGACGGGAAGCTACTGGTCGTCGACTGCGGGGTGCTCTTCCCCGACGTCGAGCAGCCGGGTGTCGACCTGATCCTGCCGGACTTCACACCGGTCCTGGACCGGCTGGAGGACATCCAGGCGATCGTGCTCACCCACGGTCACGAGGACCACATCGGCGCGGTGCCCTATCTGCTGGCACACAAGCCGGACATCCCGCTTGTCGGGTCGGAGTTCACGCTGGCGCTGGTCGAGGCGAAACTGGCCGAGCGGCGGCTGGATCCGTACACACTGACCGTGCGGGAGGGGCAGACCGAGCGGCTCGGCCCGTTCGAGTGCGAGTTCTTCGCGGTCAACCACTCGATCCCCGACGCGCTGGCGGTCGCCGTGCGTACGCCGGCGGGTCTGGTGCTGCACACCGGCGACTTCAAGATGGATCAGGTGCCGCTGGACGGGCGGATCACCGACCTCGCGGGCTTCGCCCGGCTCGGCTCCGAGGGCGTCGATCTGCTGCTCTCCGACTCCACGAACGCCGAGGTGCCCGGTTTCGTCACGCCGGAGCGGGACATCGGCCCGGTGCTCAGCTCGATCTTCAGCAAGGCGCGCGGCCGGATCATCGTGGCCAGCTTCGCCTCACACGTGCACCGGGTGCAGCAGGTGATGGACGCCGCCTGGGAGTACGACCGGAAGGTCGCCCTGATCGGCCGCTCCATGGTCAGGAACATGGGCATCGCCCGTGACCTGGGATTGCTGCGCATCCCGGACGGCCTGCTGGTCGGTCTCGACGAGGCCACCCACCTGCCGCCGGACGAGATCGTCTTCATGTCCACCGGTTCGCAGGGCGAGCCGATGAGCGCCCTGGGCCGGATGTCCACCGGCGACCACCGGCACATCACCATCGAGTCCGGTGACACCGTGGTGCTGGCCAGTTCGCTGGTCCCGGGCAACGAGACCTCGGTCTACCGGGTGATCAACCAGCTCTCCCGGGCCGGTGCCACGGTGATCCACAAGGAGACCGCCAAGGTGCACGTCTCCGGTCACGCGCCCGCCGGCGAGCTGCTCTACCTGCTCAACGTGACCCGGCCGAGCAACCTGATGCCGGTGCACGGCGAGTGGCGGCACCTGCGCGCTCACGCCCAGCTGGGCATCGAGTCCGGGGTGGCCCCGGACCGGGTGGTGCTCTGCGAGGACGGCGACGTGGTGGACCTGGTCGAGGGTCACGCCCGCGTGGTCGGCCGGGTGAAGAGCCGGTACGTCTACGTGGACGGTCTCGCGGTCGGCGACGTCAGCGAGTCGCTGCTCACCGAGCGCCGGATCCTCGGCGACGGCGGGTTCATCGCCGCCACCGTGGTGATCGACTCGGTCACCGGCAAGGTGGTCGGCGAACCGGTCATCTCGGCGAAGGGCTTCTCCGAGGACCCGGAGGCGTTCAGCCCGGTCGTCCCGCTGCTGACCGCGGCGCTGCACCGGTCCGCCGAGGACGGCATCACCGACACGCACCAGTTGCAGCAGGTGGTGCGCCGTACGGTGGGCCGCTGGGTGAACGACGCGTACCGCCGCCGGCCGATGATCGTCCCCACGGTTGTAGAAGTTTGAGGCCTTTTTCAACCATCTGAGAGTCAGCTGCGTACTCCCTGGCACGGTGCCGCCCCCACGGCACCCGTGGCGGAGGGAGTTCTCCAGATGCAGCGCAGACCGATCGCCGTGGCGGCGGCGGTGTTGGCGGCGACCGGAGCGGCGGTGGCCTTCACCCTGCCGTCGCTCGCCGGGACCGAGTCCGACGGCTCGTCGTCGACCGTGGCCGCGGGTAAGGGCGGGGACATCGCCCCGCAGTTGCTCTCGGCGATGAAACGCGACCTGGGCCTCGACGGCGACCAGGCGCGGGCCCGGCTCGCGAAGGCGGAATGGGCCGGCGGGGTCTCGGCGACGCTCGCCGCGCAGACCGGCGAGGATTTCGGCGGCGCGTGGCTGGACGGCACCACGCTCAAGGTCGCGGTCACCGACCCGGGCGCGGCTGACGAGGTCAAGGCCGCCGGTGCGGTGCCGGTGCTGGTCAAGCGCAGTGAGGCGCAGCTCGACGCGGCGAAGACGAAGCTGGACGAGGCGAACTCCAGTCCGGACGACGTGACCGGCTGGTACGTGGACCCCGCCACCAACAAGGTGGTCGTGGTCGCGCAGCCGGGCGCCAAGTCGGACGCGCTGCGGTGGGCCCAGAACAACGGGCTCTCCGGCAACGCGGTGACCGTGAAGATCAGCGACGCGCAGCCGAAGCCGCTCTTCGACGTGCGTGGCGCGGACCCGTACTTCATCAACGTGGGCGGCGGGCAGGCCCGCTGTTCGATCGGCTTCTCGGTGGAGGGCGGCTTCGTCACCGCCGGGCACTGTGGTGCCGAGGGCGCGCAGACCACCGGCTTCAACAACGAGGCGCAGGGCACCGTGGAGTTCTCGGTGTTCCCCGGCGAGGCCGACATGGGCTTCGTCGCGGTGAACGGGGACTGGACCCCGCGCGCGGTGGTCAACGACTTCCGCGGCAACGAGCTTCCGGTGGCGGGTAACACCGAGGCACCGGTCGGTGCCGCGGTCTGCCGGTCCGGCTCCTCCACGGGCACGTTCTGCGGCACGATCCTGGCCAAGAACCAGACCGTCCGGTACCCGGAGGGCGCGGTCACCGGGCTCACGCGTACCGATGTCTGTGCTGAGGGCGGTGACTCCGGCGGGCCGTGGCTCTCCGGCGACCAGGCCCAGGGCATGACGTCCGGCGGTTCGGGTGACTGCACGGTCGGCGGCGAGACGTTCTTCCAGCCGCTCAACGAGGTCCTGGCCGCGCAGGACCTGACGCTGGTGACCAACGGCGAGGCTCCGGCTCCGCCGGCCGCGACCGAGCCGCCGGCCGAGAACGAGCCGCCGGCGGGGGAGACCTCGGCGTGCGCCGGCCTTCCGGTGCAGCGTGAGGGCTCGCTCGCGCGGGCCGGTGCGGCGCAGTCCCAGCCGAACGGTGGCGCGTACCGCGCCCGGGCCGGCACGCACACCGCCTGCCTGGACGCACCGGAGGGGGCGGACTTCGATCTGGCACTCCAGCGGCTCAACAGCAGGGGCCAGTTCCGTACGGTCGCCCAGGCCACCGGTGACGGCGACAAGACGCTGAGCTTCACCGGCCGGACCGGCACCTACCGCTACGTCGTGGTGGCCTCCGCCGGCACCGGGGCCTACTCGCTGGGCTTCAACGTCTCCTAGCGGCCGTCGGCGCGGCCGGGTGTGGAAGCCACCCGGCCGCGCCGCATGCCGGGCCCGGAACCTCCGCCCGGCCAGGTGCTGAGGCCCGGTTACGCGATCGGGGCTCTCGTGTACGTCACGAGGGCCCCGATCCGCCGCTCTTCAGCTCGCCCAGCGCCTCACCCATCCGGCAGCCGGTCGCGATCCCGCACAGCAGCACCTGGTCGAGCTGTTCCGGCGTCACGCCGTGCTCCCAGTCGGTGGTGACCTCGCCCACCACGACCGCGTTGCCCTCGTCGGTCACGTGCACGTACGCCTTCGGCCACAGCTGATCGCGGTTCCAGGTGTTGCAGAACTCGTAGAGCTTGGGCACGTCCTCCACCGAGAAGACGTGCTGCATCATCGCGCGAATCTGGAGGATCTCCCTCCGCTCGCCGAGCCGGAAGAAGTAGATGAGGTTGCCCTGGAAGTTGCCGGCGACGTCGTCGTCGGCATCGACGAAGTACGCGAAGCCCCGGGCATCCAGAGCAGCCTTGATCATGTCGTTGTCGAGAGGTTGCACCTGGTGATGGTATTCGCCCGGAAAGCGAGAAGCTGTCACGGTGCGCCTTCTCGGCGGATTGGGCTCGTCCGGCTACGGTGACATCCATGGCGGGCCGCACTCCTCCGGCGAGCCGGGGCCGCGCCGCGTCCACGTCGCGCGGCGCCGCGGTCAACCGTGCCCGCCAACCGGCGCGGAAACCGGCCGCGCGCAAGCCCGCGGCGCGCCGCGCACCGGTCCGGCGCAAGAGCAACGCGGGAGCGACGGTCGGTCGTGGCCTCGGCGCGCTCTGGATGGGGCTGGCGCACAGCGTCGGCTGGGTCGCCCGCGGTGCCGGCCGGCAGGCCGCGAGCGCACGCAACATCGGACCCGAGCACCGGCGTGACGGCGCCGGGCTGCTGGTGCTGGGATTCGGCATCCTGATCGCGGTCGCGCTCTGGGCCCGGGGTGCCGGGCCGGTCGGTCTCTGGCTGGCCGACGCGATCCGTCTCTTCCTCGGCAGTCTGGCCGTCTTCCTGCCGCTGCTGCTCTTCTACGGCGCGGTCCGGCTGATGCGGGAGCCGGTCGATCCGGACCACCAGGGGCGGCACCTGGTCGGCTGGTCGGCGATCATCGTGGCCACCGCCGCCCTGCTGCACATCTCCGGGCGGCCGGCCGACGATCTCGCGTTGGACCAGGCCGGCGGCCTGCTCGGTTACGGCATCGGCGGGATGCTGGAGCGGGCGGTCACCGCGTGGGTGGCCGTACCGTTGCTGGTCCTGCTCTTCGTCTTCGGCCTGCTGGTGATCACCGCGACCCCGATCGCCAAGATCCCGGAGCGGCTCCTGCTCCTGCTCGATCTGGTGAGCGGCCGGTCCCGGGCCACCCGCCCGCCGGTCGAGGTTCTCCCGGAGGAGGGCGAGGAGGCGCCGGCGAAGCCGCGCCGCCCGGCCCGCCGCCGGCAGGGCGCACTCGCGGAGCCGGAGCCCGGTGCGGCCGAGCCGCCCGACGACTTCGACGAAGAGCTGATCCTGCACGACACCATCGCGCTGCCGAAGGTGCCGGTGAGCCGGAAGAAGCCGGTGCCGCCCGAGCACTCGCCGCTGCCCACCCGGGCCGAGCAGCTGGAGATCTCGGCGGTCAAGGGCGACTACCGGCTGCCGCCGCCGAACCTGCTGAGCACCGGTGCTCCGGCGAAGGCGCGCAGCCGGGCCAACGACGACATCATGGCGGCGCTCAGCGGCGTCTTCGACCAGTTCAACGTGGATGCCGTGGTCACCGGGTTCACCCGCGGCCCGACCGTCACCCGCTACGAGGTCGAGATCGGCCCGGGCACCAAGGTGGAGCGGATCACCCAGCTGTCCCGCAACATCGCGTACGCGGTGAAGTCCCCGGACGTGCGGATCCTCAGCCCGATCCCGGGCAAGAGCGCGGTCGGCGTGGAGATCCCGAACACCGACCCGGAGAACGTGGCGCTCGGTGACGTGCTGCGGTCCCGCGCGGCGACCGCCGACCACCACCCGATGGTGGTCGCGCTCGGCAAGGACATCGAGGGCGGCTTCGTCGTCGCCAACCTGGCGAAGATGCCGCACATCCTGATCGCCGGCGCGACCGGTGCCGGCAAGTCGAGCTGCCTCAACTCGCTGCTGGTCAGCCTGCTCACCCGGGCCACGCCGGACGAGGTCCGGCTGCTGCTGGTCGACCCGAAGCGGGTGGAGATGACCGGGTACGAGGGGATCCCGCACCTCGTCACGCCGATCGTCACCAACCCGAAGAAGGCCGCGGACGCCCTGGAGTGGGTGGTCCGCGAGATGGACATGCGCTACGACGACCTCGCCGCCAACGGGGTGCGCCACGTCGACGACTTCAACCGCAAGGTTCGCAGCGGCGAGATCAAGGCGCCGCCGGGCAGCGAGCGGGAGATGAAGCCGTACCCGTACCTGTTGGTGATCGTCGACGAGCTGGCCGACCTGATGATGGTCGCCCCGCGCGACGTGGAGGACTCGGTCGTCCGGATCACCCAGCTGGCCCGGGCCGCCGGCATCCACCTGGTGCTGGCCACCCAGCGCCCGTCGGTCGACGTGGTCACCGGCCTCATCAAGGCGAACGTGCCGTCCCGCCTGGCCTTCGCCACCAGCTCGCTGGCCGACTCCCGGGTCATCCTCGACCAGCCGGGCGCGGAGAAGCTGCTCGGCCGCGGTGACGGGCTCTTCCTGCCGATGGGCGCCTCGAAGCCGGTCCGCATCCAGGGCGCCTGGGTGGACGAGAAAGAGATCGCCGCGGTCGTCAAGTTCTGCAAGGACCAGCGCGAGCCGGAGTTCCGCGAGGGCGTCACCGAGGCGCCGCCGAGCAAGAAGAAGGACATCGACGAGGACATCGGCGATGATCTCCAGCTGCTGATTCAGGCCATCGAGCTGGTGGTGACCAGCCAGTTCGGCTCCACCTCGATGTTGCAGCGCAAGCTGCGGGTGGGTTTCGCCAAGGCGGGCCGGCTGATGGACCTGATGGAGACCCGCGGCATCGTCGGCCCGTCCGAGGGCTCCAAGGCCCGGGACGTGCTGGTCAAGCCGGACGAGCTGGAAGAAGCGCTGGCCGCTCTGCGGGTGGACTGAAGACCTGCCGGAAGGTGAACGCCTCCGCCGTCGGCCCGTCGGCGGCGAGGCGCTCCAGGCGGGACCGCCCCTCGGTGAAGGTGGGCCGGTGTCCGGCCGGGACCCACCACAGCACCAGCGACGTACGGCTGTCGTGCGGCTCGAACCACTCCCGGCGCCGGCGCAGGTAATCGAGGTGTTCGCTCTGGAACGCATAGGCCCGCAGGTGCTCGACCGACTCCCAGACCGACAGGGTGTAGATCGACAGCGGGTCGGCCGGGGCGGCGATGGTGCCGTCGCCGCCGTCACCGACCATCCGCCAGACGAAGCCGGGTGAGCGGTCGGCCAGCGCGTTCATCACGGCCAGGCCCTCGACGAACTCGGCGATCGAGGGGTCGTCCAGCGGGGCGCGGAGGCGGGCGAAGTTGATCTGTGCGAGGTGGAAACCGGTCATGTCGCTCAGCTCACCAGCCGGCCACTCTAAAGTCAATCACCTTTGTTTTTAGTGAGGCTGACGCAGCAGCGGCCCGGCGCCGGGTCCATCCGGGCGGTCCATCCGGAGTCCTCGGTCAGGCCTTCGATCAGCGCCAGGTTCATCCCGCAGACCAGTGCCGGGAATTGCTCGGCGAGCTGGTGGAACGGGCAGTTCCGCAGCTCGATCCGGTCGGAGCCGGCCGGCGAGTAACCCCGCTCGGCGAGCAGCCCGGCCGGATCCCGGCCGTCCGCGGGATGCTCCCGGCCCTGTTCGCGGGCCACCTCGAAGAGGGCCCGATCGGCGCCGATGCGCTCGACGGTCTCGGCCAGAAGCTCGGCGGCGGTGCGGTAGGCGCGCGGCGGCACGCTGACCGCGTGCTCCGCCGCGGAGATCCGGTACAGCTTGGCGGGACGGCCCGCGCCCGGACCGGTCCGGCCGGAGCGGCGGGCGTACGAGACCTCGAGCAGTCCCACGTCCACCAGCTTGTCGAGGTGGAACGCGGCGAGCGTCCGGCCGACGCCGAGCACCTCGGCCACCTCGTCCCGCCCGACCGGACCGGCCGTCGCCTCCGCCACGACCCGGTACGCGGCACGCCGCACCCCATCGGTGAGTGCGGACACCCGCGCGAGATCGTCCAGATCCTCAGTCACCCGGCAATCGTATTACCAACGCGACTTGGTGCTAGAGTCCGGCTGTCCGGAGGACGGCCGTTCCGCGGCTGCCCGGTAACCTGGGCGGGTGTCTGTAACGCCACCCAACCGCCGTGTCGCACTCCTCACTCTGGGCTGCGCCCGTAACGAGGTCGACTCGGAAGAGCTCGCCGCCCGTCTCGATGCCGGTGGCTGGGAGGTGGGCACCGACGCCGAGAGCGCCGACGTCGTACTCGTCAACACCTGCGGCTTCGTCGAGAAAGCCAAGCAGGACTCGATCGACACCCTGCTCGCCGCCGCCGACACCGGGGCGAAGGTCGTCGCCGCCGGCTGCATGGCCGAGCGGTACGGCAAGGAGCTCGCCGAGAGCCTCCCCGAGGCGAACGCGGTGCTCGGCTTCGACGACTACACCGACATCGCCACCCGGCTCGACAAGGTGCTGGCCGGCGAGTCGCTCGACGCGCACACCCCGCGGGACCGGCGCGAGCTGCTGCCGATCACCCCGGTGCAGCGGCACACCGCCAAGGTGGTGGTGCCCGGCCACGCGACCGTCGACGAGCACACCCCCGCCCACCTGCGCAAGGTGCTGCGGCGCCGGCTGGACAACGGCCCGGTGGCGTCCCTGAAACTGGCCAGCGGCTGCGACCGGCGCTGTGCCTTCTGCGCGATCCCGGCGTTCCGTGGCTCGTTCGTCTCCCGCGACCCGCAGGAGTTGCTCGCCGAGGCCGAGTGGCTGGCCAAGTCCGGCGTGCGCGAGCTGGTCCTGGTCAGCGAGAACAGCACGTCCTACGGCAAGGACCTGGGCGACCCCCGCCTGCTGGAGAAACTGCTACCGCAGCTCGCCGGGATCGACGGCATCGTCCGGGTCCGGGCCAGCTATCTCCAGCCCGCCGAGACCCGGCCCGGCCTGGTCGAGGCGATCGCCACCACGCCCGGCGTGGCGGCCTATTACGACCTGTCGTTCCAGCACTCCAGCGAGCCGGTGCTGCGCCGGATGCGCCGGTTCGGCTCGACCGAGCGCTTCCTCGAGCTGCTCGACTCGGCCCGCAAGCTGGCGCCCTGGGCCGGCGCCCGGAGCAACTTCATCGTCGGCTTCCCCGGCGAGACCAAGCAGGACGTGGACGAGCTGGTGCGCTTCCTGACCGAGGCCCGGCTCGACGCCATCGGCGTCTTCGACTACAGCGACGAGGACGGCACCGAGGCGGCCGGCCTGACCGGCAAGGTCAGCGAGGGCGCCATCAAGCGGCGGTACGACCGGGTGGTCGCGCTCGCCGAGGAGCTGTGCGCCCAGCGCGCCGAGGACCGGATCGGCAACACCGTCGAGGTGCTGATCGACACGGTCGACGGCGACGAGGTCGAGGGCCGCGCCGAGCACCAGGCGCCGGAGGTGGACGGCTCCACCACGCTTGTCGCCGGAGACCAGGGTGCCGACCTGACCGTCCTGCGCCCCGGCGACCTGGTGCGTGCGACCGTCATCGGCACCGAGGGCGTCGACCTGATCGCTGTGCCGGTGGAGATGATCTCGGCCGCCCCGGTGCCCGCGGCATGACCAACGAGCCGGCTCCGGTGCCCGCGCCCCGCGTGGTGTCGCTGTACAACGCGGCGAACGCGTTGACGGTGATCCGGATCGTGCTCGTCCCGGTGTTCCTGGCGTTCGTGGTCGTCTCCGAGATGACCGATCCGGACTGGCGGATCGCGGCCTGCCTGGCGTTCTGCGTGGCGTCGGCGACCGACTTCGTGGACGGCTGGATCGCCCGCCGGTGGCAGCTCGTCACGTCGTTCGGCAAGGTGGCCGACCCGATCGCGGACAAGGCGCTCACCGGCACGGCTCTGGTGCTGCTCTCGGCGTACGGTCAGCTGCCCTGGTGGGTGACCATCACCATCCTGGTCCGGGAGTGGGGGGTGACCGCCCTGCGGTTCTGGGTGATCCGATACGGCATCATCCCGGCCTCACGGGGTGGCAAGCTCAAAACGGGTCTGCAGACCGCCGCGATCGCTTGGTATTTATGGCCGGTACCCGAATCAGCCGAGATTGTTGGGGTATGTCTCATGGGCGCCGCGCTGGTCGTCACGGTGGTCACCGGAGTCGACTACGTGATTCAGGCCCTGCGTCTGCGGAGGGCCGCGCGCAAGAGCTAGGAGGCCTGGGTGGAGATGTCGGTGGCCGCTGCGGCGGCGGTGCATGTGCTCGTCGAGAGGCACGAGACGCTGGCGACGGCGGAGTCGCTGACCGGCGGTCTGGTCGCCGCGACCATCGTGGAGATTCCCGGCGTGAGCGCGGTCTTCCGGGGCGGGTTGGTGGTCTATGCCACCGAGCTCAAGGGGACGCTCGCCGGCGTACCGGAGAAGTTGCTCGACGAGCGCGGCCCGGTCGACGCGGACGTGGCCGCCGCCCTCGCGGCCGGCGTCCGGGAGCGCTGCGGCGCGGACTGGGGAGTGGCCACCACCGGCGTCGCGGGTCCGGAACCCCAGGACGGCAAACCGGTCGGTCTGGTCTATGTGGCGGTGGCCGGTCCGTCCGGGACCGAGGTACGCGAGTTGCGTCTCACCGGCAATCGGGAGGCCATTCGCACCGAAAGTGTGACGGCCGTCCTGCAATTGCTCACCGACGCCCTCCGCACTTCACCCGCTCCGGTCTGAGCTGGGAATTCATCCGGTCCCGGCATCGTTGTCCGATACCGCCGACGGCCGGTGGGCCCGGGAATTCGGCGGGGCGGGATGTCGGCATGGCTCACGCCAGGTACGGTTGCGGGAAGCCTCCGGCGTATGCCGGCGGCCCTGCCCGCAGGAGGAGGTGCCATGGTCCTGCTACGCCGCGTTATCGGCGACGCACTTCGGGCGCGCCGGCAGGGACAGCACCGCACGCTGCGCGAGGTGTCGACCGCCGCGAACGTCAGCTTGGGGTATCTGTCCGAGATCGAGCGCGGACAGAAAGAGGCTTCCAGCGAGCTGCTCGCAGCCATCTGCGACGCGCTCGGCGCCCGCCTCTCCGAGTTGCTCAGCGAGGTCAGCAACACGCTGGCGCTGGCGGAGAACATGGAGGGCGTGCTGGTCCCCGTCGACGAGGAGTCCGGGAAGACGGCCGAGCCGGCCCGCGCCATGGCGACGGACGGCAACATGTCCGTCTCGGTGCGCCAGGACTCGCCGTTGAAGGCCACGTTGCACGCGACCCGCAAAAAGCAGCAGCGGGACATCGTCTACGCCGCTTGATCATGAAATGTGTGAGCCGGGCCGTTCCCTTCGGGGGACGGCCCGGCCTGCTTACACGCGTGTCGCAGACCGGCTCAGGGGAGCGTAGCCTCGAAGCCAGGGGAGACCCTGAGATCCCCCGTAGGTCACGTGACGCCGCTGGCGTCGGGCTGACACGATGGGTTTTCCGCGTCGCCGTCAAGTAACTCGAAACGGTGACGCGTCCGACGGAGCGACTTGAGGGGATACCGCGAGATGGCGAATCCGTTCGTCAAGGGCTGGCATTACATGATGGCGCTCTTCGGCGCGAAAATCGACGAGTACGCCGACCCGAAGGTCCAGATCCAGCAGGCCATCGAGGACGCCCAGCGGCAGCATCAGGCGCTCGTGCAGCAAGCCGCCGCCGTGATCGGCAACCAGCGGCAGCTCGAGATGAAGCTGTCCCGGCAGATGTCCGAGGTCGAGAAGCTGCAGGGGATGGCCCGCCAGGCGCTGGTTCTGGCCGACCGGGCACGTGCCGCCGGTGACGAGGCCGAGGCGCAGAAATACGAGTCGACCGCGCAGACCCTGGCCACCCAGCTGGTGGCCGGCGAGCAGTCGATGGAGGATCTGAAGACCCTGCACGACCAGGCGCTCTCCGCCGCCGGGCAGGCGCGCAAGGCCGTCGAGAACAACGCGATGGTGCTTCAGCAGCGCATCGCCGAGCGGTCGCGTCTGCTCAGCCAGCTGGAGCAGGCCAAGATGCAGGAGACCGTGGCGAAGTCGCTGGAGTCCATGTCGCAGCTGGCGGCGCCGGGTAACACCCCGTCGCTGGACCAGGTGCGGGACAAGATCGAGCAGCGCTACGCGAACGCGATGGGTCGCGCCGAGCTGGCCTCCAACTCGGTCGAGGGCCGCATGCTCGAGGTGCAGAAGTCCAGTCTGGACATGGCCGGTTCGTCGCGCCTGGAGCAGATCCGGGCCAGCATGGCCGGCGAGAAGCTGGGCGGCACCGCGGCACAGCCGGCGGTCGAGCAGCCCAGCACGCCGGCCGCCGACCCGGCCAGCGTGGCCCGCCTCGACGAGATCCGGGCCAGCATGAACCAGAAGCGCGGCGACACCACCGCCGCGGGCTGACCGGCCGACCAGACAGCGACGACGGGGAGGAGCGACGGTGGACGAGCGGACCAGGTACTTCCGACGGCTCAAGCGGCTGCGCGGTTCGGCGCGCCGGTGGAGTGTGCTCGGCGGTGGCCTGACCGCGGCCGCTGCCGTCCTCACCCCGTACGCGGGGATCGGCATCGCGGACGCGGCGTGGGCGGCCGGTGCCGGCGCCTCGGCCGTGCTGGCCTGGTGGCGCTGGAGCGATCACCGGCAGCTCGCCGCGACCCCGGCGCCGCCGCCGGCGATCACCACGCCCGGCCTGGCCGGTGCGCTGGAGAGGTTCCCGGCCGGCCGGACGGTCATCCACGAGGTGCGGCGCCAGCGCACCCGGTTCGCGCTTCGCGGCTCGGCGATCGCCGACTCCTGGGATCGGCTGGACCGGGCCTCGCAGACCATGTCCGGGCTCGCCGGCCGGCTGACCGGTGCGGGCGAGACCGCGGCTCTGGAGGCGGCGACCGCCGAGACCTGGCTGCGTGATCTCGGCCAGCGGGCGGCGAGCGTGGAGCGCGCCATCCCGCTGGGCCAGCCCGGCCAGCGAGACGCGCTGGTCCAGTCGCACGCTGCCCTGGCCGAGCAGTTCGACGAGGGCGTCACCGCCTTCGAGAGCCTGGTCGCGGCGGCGGCCAGTTACGTCGCGGAGGACGGCCACCCGGTGGCCGACACCCGCCACCCGGCGTACTTCAGCTTGATCGAGGCGACCGACCGGCTCCGCGGCATCGCCGAGGGCCTGGCTGAGCTGCGTGACAGCACCACCCGCTTCCGCGCCGCCGGCTGACGTCAGCGCCCGGCCGGCTCGGGCTGGCACCGCGGACACCAGTAGGTGATCCGCTCGCCCTGGTCCGCCTTGCGGATCGCCGTGCCGCAGCGGCGGCACGGCTGGGCGCGGCGTCCGTACACATAACTGGTCTCGCCGCGCCGCAGTGACCCGGTGGTGGTCTGCGTCCACCGGCCCCGGTTGGAGGCGACCAGCTTCTGCGCGAGTTCCACAATGGCCGTCAGGTCGGGCACGTCGGCGACCGGCGTCCACGGCCACAGGCCGCGCAGGAACAGCGTCTCGGCCTTGTAGAGGTTGCCGACCCCGGCCAGGTTCCGCTGGTCCAGCAGCGCCTCCGCGATGCTCGCCGACGGTTGGGCGGCGATCCGGCGGACCGCCTCCGCCGGATCCCAGTCCGCGCCCAGCAGATCCGGGCCGAGATGGCCGACCAGCCGCTCCTCCTCCGCGGTCGGGACCAGCGTGACCTCGTGCAGGTGGTAGCCGACCGCCACCGAGCGCCCGGTGCGCAGCACCACCCGGATCAGGTGGGCCGGGCGGGCGGTCCAGCGTTCGCCGGGGGCGTAGGCCCGCCAGGCCCCCTCCATCCGCAGGTGCGAGTGAAGGGTGTGCGACGGCCGTCCGTCCCGGGTGAGGCGGAGCAGCAGGTGCTTACCGCGGCTCGCCGACTCGGCCACCGTCCAGCCGGCCAGGTCGGTGGTGGCCAGCCGCGGAACCCGGAAGTCGGAGCCGGTCAGCACCTCGCCGGTGAGTGCCTTCTCCAGCACGCGGGCGGTGTTCCAGACGGTATCCCCTTCCGGCATGCCACCATCCTGCCCCTAATCGCCGAGTCCGGCAGGTGTGCCGGCTCTTCGGAAAAGCGCGTGACCCGCGTGCCGGTCGGCTGACATCCTGCGCGCATGGAACTGGACATCGCTCCGGTCGGTGACCGGTGGAAGCTCTTCGACGAACTCGAGGGCCTCTGGCCGGAATTCATGACCAAGGACCCCACCTCATCCCTCTACTACCGCCACTACCAAAAGCTCTGGCCCGAGTTCGTGCTGCTGGCGGTGGACCGGGCGAGCGGACAGGCGGTGGCCAAGGCGCACTCGGTGCCGATCTCCTTCGACGGCGACATCGCCGACGGCCTGCCCGAGACCGGTTGGGAGTGGGCCATCCGGACCGCCATTCACGACCGGTTCGCCGGGGTCTCACCGACCATCGTGTCGGCTCTGGAGATCTCGATCCGCCCCGATCTGCGCGGCGGCGGCATCTCCGGCAAGATGCTTGCCGCGATGCGCGACAACACGGCCCGGCTGGGCTTCACCGATCTGGTCGCGCCGGTCCGGCCGAGTGCCAAGACAGCTCAGATCACCAAACCCATCGATGCGTACGCCTACGAGACGCGCGATGACGGCTTGCCGGTGGATCCGTGGCTCCGAGTGCATGTGCGGGCCGGCGGGCGGATCGTCAACGTGGCGCACCAGAGCATGGCGTTCGGCGGCACGTTGGAGCAGTGGCGTTCCTGGACCGGTTTGCCTTTCGACGAGACCGGGCCGGTGGAAGTGCCGGGGGCGCTGTCTCCGGTGTTGTGCGATGTGGCGCAGAACAATGCGGTTTATGTCGAGCCGAACGTCTGGATCCATCACCGGATCTGATTTATTTGTTAAGTCGGTCGAGCGTGCCTTCGCATTTGTCGGGTGATCCCTCGATTCTCATGCCCCCCGAAGGACTTCGTCATCCTGGACTTTTCATCGCCGTCTGGATATGGCAGTTAGAAGAGCGGGTGCCCAGGCGGATGCGGTTTCGGTTGGGCTTGCGCAAAGCGGAATAGGTCATCTGATGTGCGCCGGCCGGAGCCGCAAATGCGTTAGCGTGGCGCGTTTCGGGCCACGTCGCCGGAGCGAACCGAGTCGTGTCCCGGGTTAGCGTGCCGCGATTCGGACCACGTCGCCGGGGCGGACCGAAAGGACGACGACAGCGCGGCCGTTGTTCACCGCGATCGCCACTCGATCGGCGGAATCCGCGAAAACCAGAAGCTCACCCGCATTGACGTCAGCAAATGTAGCTCCGCGTCGGGCCCGGACGTTGCCGTTGACCAGAAGCTCCGGGCCGAGGCCGGTCAGCATCGAACCCTCCGCGGCCAGTTGGACATTTCCGAACCGGTCCACGGTGAGCACCTCGGCCTCGATCCAGCCGTCGCCGACGGTCACCGCCGGGTCGGGAAGGCGTACCAAAGTGGTTGAATCGACCGGTGGCCCCGCCTCCGCGGCTGCCGCGCCGGCGGCGAGCCAGGCCGCGGCCGGAGCGAACACGTCGCGCCCGTGGAAGGTGCGGGACACGTCGCCGAGCAGCCAATCCTTGTTGCTCAGCTGGTAGGCGGACTCGACGCCCCCCAGCGCCTCCGCGGCCCAGATCAGCAGGCCGTTGTCGGGGCCGACCAGAAGGCCGTTAGGGGTAGTCAGCACCACGCCGCGCCGGGCCGTGCCCACGCCCGGATCCACCACCGCGAGATGCACCGACGTCGGCAGGTGCGGGGCGGTCTGCGCCAGCACGGCGGCACCCCGCGAGACGTCGGCCGGCGGCACATGATGAGTGACGTCGATCACTCGAACCTCGGGCGCGACACGTGCGATCGACCCGTGGCAGGCGGCGACGAAACCGTCGAACGTACCGTAATCGGTGGTGAAACTGATCCATCCATAACCGGCCATGGTGGCCAACGTTACTGCCTGTTGTTGACGGATGTGGGACGGGCACGCCGCGGCGGCATGGCAGGGTTGATCCATGCGTCTCGTGATCTTCACTGAACCTCAGCAGGGCGCCGGCCACGACGATCTGCTGCGGCTGGCCAAGGCCGCCGAGGACGGCGGATACGACGGGTTCTTCCGCTCCGACCACTACCTCAAAATGGGCGACGTGTCCGGTCAGCCCGGACCGAGCGACGCCTGGATCACACTGGCGGCGCTGGCCGTCCAGACGTCCCGGATCCGGCTCGGCACGCTGGTCAGCTCGGCCACGTTCCGCCTGCCAGGTCCGCTGGCCATCGCGGTGGCCCAGGTCGACGCGATGAGCGGCGGCCGCATCGAGTTCGGCCTCGGCGGCGGCTGGTTCGAGACGGAGCACACGGCGTACGGCATCCCGTTCCCCGCCCTAGGCGAACGCTTCGACCGCCTCGAGGAACAACTCGAGATCATCACCGGCCTGTGGGCGACCCCCGCCGGCTCCACCTACGACTTCACCGGCAAGCACTACCAGCTCACCGACTCCCCGGCGCTGCCGAAGCCGGTGCAGTCCCCGCTGCCGGTCATCATCGGCGGCCACGGCAAGAAGCGCACACCCGCCCTGGCCGCCCGCTACGCCGCCGAGTTCAACGTCCCCTTCTCCAAGATCGAAGACATCCCCGCCCAGTTCGACCGGGTCCGCGCCGCCTCCACCGCGATCGGCCGCACCGAGCCTCCCGCCTTCTCCGCCGCGGCGGTGCTCTGCGTAGGCCGCGACGACGCCGAAATCCGGCGCCGCGCCGCGGCCATCGGCCGCGAACCCGAGGAGATGCGAGCCAGCGGCGGCATCGTCGGCACGCCGGCCGAGGCCGTCGAAACCATCACCCGGTACGCCGAGGCCGGCGCGTCCCGCCTCTTCCTCCAGGTGCTGGATCTGAGCGATCTCGATCATGTCGAATTGGTTGCTTCTGAGGTCGCGTCGCAGCTCTGAGCTCCATCCGGGCCCAGGGTGGCAAGGTTTGTTCCTGACGGTGACCGCCACATGGCGGTCACCGTCTGCCTTTCGCCGCATCCGGCACGTGGTTGCGGCGCGCTGCCCTCCGAGTACGGTTTCCACGTTCCGCACGGCGTTGCGTGCTCGCGCTGGACCGCGTCCGTGCTCGCGCCGTGTTCTGTGCTTGTGCCGCGTTTCGTGCTTGTGCCGCGTTTGGTTGCTGGGTGCTGCCCTGCGCACTCGGTGTCTGCCTTCGGCGTGCCGCGCTGCATTTCCTGCCCGCGCTGCACCGCGTTCCGTGCTTGTGCCGCGTTGCGTGCTCCGCGTTCGGTTTCCGTGCGCTCCACGGCGCACTCGGTGTCTGCTTTTCGTGCCGCACGGTATCCCTGCCCTGCGCTTTACCGCGTTCCGTGTCCCGCGCCGCGTCCCGAGCTCCGCTTCCGGTTGCTGCGTGCTGCCCCCACTCCTGCGCACCGCACTCAGCGTGCCGACTCCGCGTCCCGCGCTCCGCACCCGCATTCCACGAGTTGCACCCCGCACTCCGTGCCCGCGCGCCGCACCCACAGAACCCGCATTTGCGCCCGCACTCCGCCTGTCCCACTCGCCGCGCCCCGCATGCGCTAACGCTGGGGTCTGTGGCGATGGTGTGCCTGATGCGTTCGCCGGCGCCGCCGTGAATTCAGCATCCGCTGGCGCTGGCGCTGGCGTGCCGGCCGCCCCTGGCGACGGCCTGCGTCAAGCATCGCTGGCGTCCCTGTTCCGGCTTCGTCCCTGCCGCACCTCCTATGCGCGGAGGCGCAGTCCTCTGGGCGTGGTCCGGAAGCCGGCGGCCGTCAACGCGTCCCGCAACGGTGAGGCATGAACCGATTCGCCATCCGCACGTTCCACCGACATCGCCCCGAGTGCTCCGGAACGCACCGCTCCGGCCAGGCCTTGGGCTGCCTTCGTCAACGCCTCGGTCTCGTCCGTGAACGACAGCAGTGTCCGGCCGCCCCGCTCCACGTAAAGCACCACCTCGCCACCGACCAGCACGACCAGGGCCCCGGCCTTGCGGCCCGCCCGATGTCCGGCTTTCGCGGTCGGCTCGCCGTCGCCGCTGTCCACGACCCGTTCCGGCCACGGCAGCGCGGCACCGTACGGATTCGCCGGGTCGGTAGCGGCCAGCACCACCGAGCTTCCGGCGCGCTTCGCCAATTCCGCCGGCTCGGCGAGAGCCCGCAGGCGGTCCACCGCACCGGGGACCGCGAATTGTGCCGCCCCCAATCCCTCCACGAAGTAGCCGCGCCGGGCCGCGCCGCGTTCCTCCAGCGCTGCCAGCACCGGGTAGACCGCCGCGAACCCGCCGGTCACCCCCTCGGCAATGGCCGCTCCCCTGGTCACCACGCCATGCCGTTCCAGCAGCAGATCCGCGACCGCGGCCGCCCGCCGGGTCGGATCGAGATCCCGGTCCGGTAGGCGTGACCAGCGTCCCGCCATGTTCAGCGGACCGGTGCGAGAAGGCATCTGCGCCCGGCCCGGTCGCCGGTACCGGGTGCGAGCCGGCGCCGCCTTGGCCCGATGAGCGCCGCTTCCGCCCAGTAGCGCCCGCAGCGGTGCGAACGTGTCGTTGGTCAGATGACCGGCCCAGACCAGATCCCAAACGGCAGCGGCGAGCTCGGTGTCGTCGGTCGATCCGACCCGGTCGGAGAGCGATCGGAAGAAGAGCGCCTGCCCGTCGCCGAGCGAGTCCAGGATCGTCTGATGCAGCGGCGTCGCCGCGAACTCCTCGTCGGGTGGAGGCAGCAGCAGTGGCGCGCTGTCCGCGTACGCCAGCGTCACCCAGCCATCCCCGCCGGTGATCGATCCGGAGCCGGCCCACAGCACCTCACCGCTGCCGCACAGCTCGTCGAGCAGCGGCGAGGCATAGTCGGCGACCCGTGCGGGCAGAATCAGCCGCTCCCACGCCGAGGCCGGGACCGCAACCCCCTGCACCTGCTCGATCGCGGCGGCGACGGCGTCCACACCACGTGTGTTGCCACCGACCTGCTGCCATCGGGGCAGGAACGCGGCCAGTACCGCGGGCGGCACTGGCTCGATCTCGCGACGCAGCGCGGCCAGGGAGCGGCGCCGCAACATGCGCAGTACCTCGGCGTCGCACCACTCGGTGCCGGCGCCGCCGGGGGAGAACTCGCCGGAGCTGACCCGGCCGGTCGCGCTCAGCCGTTTGAGTGCCTGCTCCACCACGAACACACCCAGTCCGAACCGGGCCGCGCAGGTGGCCGCCGCAAACGGGCCGTGCGTCCGCGCATACCGCGCCACCAGGTCGCCGAGCGGATCGGCCACCGGCTCCATGTAAGCCTCGGGAATCCCGACCGGCAGAGCCACGCCGAGCGCGTCCCGATAGCGTCCCGCGTCCTCGACGCCGATCCAGCGCTCCTGCCCGGCGATCCGGATCCGGACCGCTCGCCGGGCCATCTCCAGAGCGACCACCCACTCCTCGGGCGCACCCCGCTCGGCCAGCTCGGCACTTGAGAGATCGCCGAGGAGGCGGAGCAGCTCGGCTGCGTCCTCCGCGTCGCGGGGGGTGCGCTGCGCCGTACGCCATTGCAACTGCGCCTCGGTGTCCGCGACGACCTGCGGATCGAGCAGCTCCCGCAGATCGACGCGGCCGAGCAGTTCCCCGAGCAGGGTGGAGTCGAGGGCGAGGGCGGCGGCGCGCCGCTCGGCCAGCGGGGCGTCCCCCTCGTACAGGAAGGCACCGACGTAGCCGAAGAGCAGCGATCGGGCGAACGGGGACGGCCGCGAGGTCTCCGCCTCGACCAGCCGGATCTTGCGGCCGGAGATCTCCCGCATCATGCCCACCAGGCCGGGCACGTCGAAGACGTCCTGGAGGCACTCGCGGGCTGCCTCCAGCGTCACCGGGAAGTCGGCGAACTCCCGAGCCACGTCGAGCAACTGCGCCGACCGCTGCCTCTGCTGCCAGAGCGGTTGCCGACGCCGAGGGTCCCGCCGGGGGAGCAGCAGCGACCGAGCCGCACACTCCCGGAACCTGGCCGCGAACAGTGCGGACGTGCCGACCGACTCCTCCACCAGCTGGGCGATCTCCTCCGGGTCGAAGGTGATCAGGTCCGCGCCGGGTGGCTCCTCCGCGGTGTCCGGAAGCCGGATCACGATGCCGTCGTCGGAGGGCATGACCTGACCGTCCACCCCGTACCGCTCGGCCAGGCGGCGGCCGACCGCCAGTGCCCACGGCGCGTTCACCCGCGCTCCCAGCACGCAGTGCACGGTCATCCGCCAGTCGCCGAGCTCGTCGCGGAAGCGTTCCACCACGACGGTCCGGTCGTCCGGCAGGTGGCGAGTGGCCTCTCGTTGTTCCCGCAGGTAGGACACCAGGTTGTCGGCGGCCCACTCATCCAGCCCCGAGTCGCGCAACGTCGCCGTGGCTCTCTCGTCCCCGGCCCTGGTCAGGGAGCGCAGCCGGGCGCCGATGGCCCGGCCGAGCTCGATCGGACGTCCGGGGGAGTCGCCCTTCCAGAACGGCATCCGGGCCGGCGCACCGGGAGCGGGGGAGACCAGGACCCGGTCCGGGGTGATGTCCTCGATCCGCCAGGACGTGGAGCCCAGGAGGAAAACGTCGCCGACGCGAGACTCGTACACCATCTCCTCGTCCAGCTCGCCCACCCGCGAAGCCCGCTCGGAACCGGCCAGAAAGACCCCGAAGGTTCCGCGGTCCGGAATGGTGCCGCCGCTGGTCACGGCGAGGCGCTGCGCGCCGGGCCGGCCGGTGAGCTGGTCAGTGTCCCGGTCCCAGACAAGACGCGGCCGGAGCTCGGCGAAGGCGGTCGACGGGTACCGGCCGGAGAGCATGTCGAGCACCGCGTGCAGCGCTGAGTCGGGCAGCTCGGCGAACGGAGCGGCCCGGCGCACCAGCGCGGCGAGCTCGTCGACGTGCCAGACGTCGAGCGCGACCATCGCGACGATCTGTTGAGCCAGCACGTCGAGCGGGTTGCGGGGATAGCGCAGCTCCTCGATCGCGCCATCGCTCATCCGCTCCGCGACGACCGCGCAGGAGACCAGATCGCCACGATGCTTGGGAAAGACCACCCCCCGCGACACCGCACCCACCTGGTGCCCGGCCCGGCCGATGCGTTGCAGGCCGGCAGCGACCGAGGGTGGTGCTTCGATCTGCACCACCAGGTCGACAGCGCCCATGTCGATGCCGAGCTCCAGGCTCGAGGTGGCGACCACGGCCGGAAGCCGGCCGGATTTCAGCGCCTCCTCGATCTGCTTGCGCTCCTCGCGCGAGACGCTGCCGTGGTGGGCGCGGGCGACGACCGGCGGCGCGCCCTTGGTGCCTCCGGCCTGTGCCATGATCTCGGCCGGCATCCGGGCGAACGCCTGTGACGGTTGTCCGGCCCTCGTCGATCTGGCGCTGACCGTTGCCGCCGCCTGTCCGACGGCGACCTGCCCGAAGCTCGTCAGACCGTCTGCCTGGTCCGCGTCTGCCTGATCCGCGTCTGCCTGTTCGCTGCTCGACTGCTCTGCGTTCGCCGCGGCTGCGGCCCGCTCAGCGGCTGCTAGCTCGCCACGCTCGGCGGCGAGCTCGTTGAGCCGGGCGCAGAGCCGCTCGGAGCCGCGCCGCGAGTTGGTGAACACGATCGTCGACCGATGACCCTCGATCAGGTCGAGGACCCGCTCCTCGACCGCCGGCCAGATCGACGGCGTGTGCCGACCTCCCCCCGGGTCGCCGTCCGGCTCCGGCACCTCGTCGAGGCGAGTCATGTCCTCCACCGGAACCTCGACGGAGACCTCGATCGTCTTGGCACTGCGTGGCTGGACGATCTCCACGTCCTGCGCGCCACCGAGGAACCGTGCGGTCTCGTCGATCGGCCGGACCGTCGCGGAAAGGCCGATCCGCTGCGCCGGGCGCTCCAGCAGCGCGTCCAGCCGCTCGAGGGAGAGAGCCAGATGCGCGCCGCGCTTGGTGGCCGCGACCGCGTGCACCTCGTCCACGATCACCGTCTGGACCCCGCGGAGCGAATCCCGGGCCGCGGAGGTGAGCAGCAGGAACAGTGACTCCGGTGTGGTGATCAGGATGTCCGGTGGCGTACGCGCGAAGCCACGCCGTTCCTCCGCCGGAGTGTCTCCGGTCCGCATCCCGACGGTGATCTCCGGTGGGGGTAGTCCCAGGCGCCCGGCGGCCTGCCGGATACCGGTCAGCGGAGCCCGCAGATTGCGCTCCACGTCGACCGCGAGCGCCTTCAGCGGGCTCACGTAGAGCACCCTGCATCGCTGCCGGACCTGCTCGGGAACCGGCTCACGGGCGAGCCGGTCGAGCGACCACAGGAACGCGGCCAGTGTCTTGCCGGAACCCGTCGGTGCCACCACCAGCGCGTTCCGCCCCGCTCCGATCGCACCCCACGCGCCGGTCTGGGCAGCGGTGGGCGCGGCGAAGGCGGCCGTGAACCACTCCCTGGTGGCCGGTCCGAACTTCTCGAGCACCTCTCGCATGCCGTACATCCTCCCTCGGGGGTACGACAGAAATCGGCGGCTCGGTTCCCCGTACTCCCGCTTTGTGTTTTGCGTGAGGGCGCGCTGAGCGCGACCGTGCCGGCTTCCCCGGGGGTACGCGAGATCGAATCGTTCTCGCATCCCACCGTGCCGCACGCGGTGACCGGGTGATCGTCGTTCCATGGGCGGTCTGTGGCTGATTATCCTGATACCCGACGTGATGGGTGGGTGCCGATGGCGGTCAGGCAGATGCTCGTTGCTGGTCGGTACCGTCTTCTGGAGCCGGTCGGCGCCGGCGGAATGGGACGCGTCTGGCTGTCCCGCGATGAGATGCTGGACCGTGACGTCGCGATCAAGGAGATCGTCCCGCCGGACTGGATGACCGAGGCGGAGAAGGATCGGCTGCGTGACCGGACGCTTCGTGAGGCCCGTAGCGCGGCCCGGCTGAACCATCCCCACGTGGTCCGGATCTACGACGTGGTGCACGACGACGGCCAGTCGTGGATCGTCATGGAGTACGTTCCGTCGCGCTCGCTCCACCAGGTCCTCCAGCAGGAAGGGCCGTACGATCCGGCCGGCGCCGCCCGCATCGGGCTCGCCGTGCTGGACGCGCTGGACGCGGCACACCGGGCCGGGGTGCTGCACCGCGACGTGAAACCGCACAACGTGCTGATCGGCACGGACGGCCGGGTGGTCCTGACCGACTTCGGGCTGGCCACGTTCGTCGACGACGGCACGGTCACCGCGCCCGGGCTGATCGTCGGGTCGCCGCAGTACGTCTCTCCGGAGCGGGCCCGGGATGGCGCTTCTACGGTGGAATCGGACCTGTGGTCGCTCGGTGCCACGGTCTATGCGGCGGTCGAGGGCCGTTCGCCGTACGCCCGCGAGACCGCCATGGCGACGCTCGCCGCCCTCGCCACCGAACCGCCCGACCCGCCGGTACGCGCCGGTCCGCTCACAGCCGTCCTCGACGGACTCCTGCGGTACGACCCGGTCGACCGCCTGACCGCGGCCGAGGTGGAGAGCCGCCTGCGCCTCATCGTCGCCATCGACCACCGGGAGATTCCGCTGGTCCCAGGCCAGCGCGGGGTCCGGCATCACCGCCCGGAGGAGGCACGCAAGTCTGCGGACGGAGCCGCATCCGAGTATCGCGTCCATTCGACGGAGCGCGATGTGGGCGATCGTGACCGCGTGCCGGATGCCGCAGGGACCGCTGGACAGATCCCTCCGCAGTCGGGCGACGCCTTTGACGCGCACCGGCGCGATGCGAACGCCGGAGCGGACGTCGACGGCCACCCGGAACCGGCGATCGATGAGCCCGGAGCCGGTGACCTCTCGAAAGCCGACCCCGACAGCGGACCATGCGCGGAGTCTGGAGTGCCCGCCTGTCCCGGCAGCCCGCCGAGTCCGGCCGACGAGACCAGTGTCGCCGGCCAACCGGAGGCCCCTGACCCATTCGCGGTCGCTGCCGACGACGCGACGACCACACCGTTGCACCAGGGCGGTCAGGCGCTGGTACGCCTGGCACCACAGACGCCTCCCATCCTGGCCGGCCAGATCACGGGACGGGTGACGTCCCCGAAGGGCCGTCCGCGGCTGCGCCCGGTCCGCGCCCGATCCGCCGTGGTCGCCTGCGTCGCGGTCGTGCTGGTGGGCGGCGGCGTCTCGATGGGCTATCTGGCGCAGAACAGCGGGCCCCGCCCGCACGTGGTGCTTCCGCCCGTTTCCACTACGCAGTCCGAGCCCGTGCGAGCCCCGGCGACGCCGTCCGGGCGTTCGCCCGCCGCGTCCGCCCAGCCCGGCGGCACGTCCGCTTCGGCGCCCGGCCCGTCGCCCGGGGCCTTGCCGACCACCGCGGTTGCCGGTCGGGGCGGATTCTCCCCGGTCGTCTGCGACGCGCCGCCTTCGTCGCGCGCCCGGGTCACCCCGAAGAAGGGCGCAGCCCGGGGAGTCAACGGCTTGAAGTTGCTCGCCGGATGGTCCTACTTCACCGACGGCTCGGGGTTTCACCTCGCGGTTCCGGACGGCTGGACCTACCAGCGGATCGGCACCACGTATTGCTTTCGTGAGCCCCGAGGCTCCGTGGTGATGAGTCTCGATCCGGGCCGTGACGCGGATGCCGATCCGCTCCAGGCCTGCCATGCCGAGGACCTCCGTCTCAAGAGCGAAGCAGTCGTGTCCGGGTACGCGCTGATCTCCATCGACTCGGCGCCTTTGCTCCACCGAGCGGCCGACTGGGAGTACCGCTATCAGGGAGCGGACGGCGAGCCGAGGCGGGTGAGCACTCGCTGGTTCGCTGTCAACGGCAGGGCGTACGCCCTCGGCTGGGCCGCGCCCGAAAGGGTGTGGCCGGAGCACCTGAGCAAGATCCAGATGGTCCGGAGCACCTTCTACACGGACCGTTCCGGCCGTACCCCGACCGCCGACTCCGGCCGAGGCTGAGTCCGCCGAAATCGGCGGCCGGCGAGCTCCACCAGGCGCTGAGCGGCCGTTCGAGTCGTCAGCCGGCGCTCGCCGTGGCGAGCTTGACGCCGAAACCGACGAAGAGTGCCCCCACTCCCGTGGTTGCGGCCGCCGCGAGTCTCCGGCGTTCCCGGAACTGCCCGGCGAGGAACCGGCCGCCGAAGATCAGCGCCGTCAGGTAGAGCACGCTGAAGAACTGCACGACCGCGCCGAGGATCAGGAACGACAACGCCGGATGTGGATAGCCCGGCTCGACGAACTGGATGAAGAACGACACGAAGAAGAGGATCGCCTTGGGATTGAGCAGGCTGATCACAGCGGCGCGCCGGAATGGGCGACGCAGCGAGGCCAGCTCACTCGCGTCGATCGGCACTGTCTCCGAGCGGTGCCGCCACCGCTTCCAGGCACTGCGGATGATGTTGACGCCAACCCAGGACAGGTACGCGGCGCCCGCGTATTTCAGGACGAGGAAGAGCGGGGGATAGGTGCCCAGCAGGGAGGCCACCCCGGTCGCCGAGAGGATCATGAGCACCGTGTCGCCGATGAAGACGCCGAACGCCGCCTGATACCCCGCTCGCACGCCCCGCCGTGCCCCGACCGACAACACGAAGATGGAGTTGGGGCCGGGCAACAGGATGATTGCCACCACACCGAGCACGTAGGTCCAGAAGTCGGTGATGCCTAGCACAAGTCCTCCCCCATCACTCGGCGGCCAGTCGGTCGCGAAGTCGGCGGGCTGCTGCCGGCCACTCGTCGACCGTCATCGCGAACAGTACGGTGTCGCGCCAGGTGCCATCCGGCCGCGGCCGCTGGCGACGGATCAGCCCGTCGCGGCTGGCGCCCAGCCGGGCGATCGCCTGCTGGGAGCGTTCGTTGCGAATGTCCGTGTACCAGAAGACCCGCTCGGCGCCGAGCACATCGAACGCCCGCTCCAGCAGCATCAGTTTCGCCTCGGTGTTGACGCCGGTGCGCCACCACTTCCGGCCGACCAGCGTGTGCCCGATCCCGAGCGACCGGTAGCCGGTGTCGATGTCGTGATAACTCGTCATGCCGACGACCGTCCCGGTCACCGGGTCGATCTGTGCCCAGCCCGCCCGGTGGCCGAGCCACTGCCCCCGCAGCACATCGGCGATGTCCCGGGCCATCTCCTCCGGCGTCTGCGGCCGTGGCGTGGGGATGTGCCGCCAGACTTCTTCATCGTCCAGGGCCTCGAACAGGCCTTCCGCGTGACCTGGGGCGAGCGGCTCCAGCCGCACGTGCCGGCCTTCCATCACGACCGGTGTCTGCCACTCCGAAGGATGCCCGGGCAGGTAGGCCGGGGGCGCGGCGGCCACACCCGGCTCGGTGAGCGGTGGTCCCGCCACCGTCCGCAATGGCAGCACGCCGGCCCAGTAGGGAAGATCCAGGTCATCCGGATCGTCCATCACACCGCCGCCGCGCGCCCGCACCGAGACCTCCGCGAGTGGCAGCGCCAGCACGCTGGTCTGGGCCAGCTCCTGCCGGGTCGGCGGTCTGCTGTCCCCGGGCCGGCCCACGCCGACCTTCGCCACCAGGGCCGCCAGCACCCTGCGTTTCTCCCTCTCCTCGACGACCGGCCGGGCGACTCCGAGCGCCACCACGGAGCGGTAGTTGGCGCTGTGGTGGAACTGCGATCGCCCGTACACCAAGCCGTCGAGCAGGGTGGCTGTTACGCAGACCGGAATGCCGTCCCCGCGAGCCGCGAGACCCATCCGGCCCCCGGTGGAACCGTGCAGGTAGAGGGTGTCGCCCACCCGGACGTGCAGGTTCGGCAAGACGCGTGGCTCACCGTCCACGACGAAGCCCACCGCACAGTCGAACGCCTCGTCGAGAATCGCGTGGGCCGTCTCCCGCTCGTAGTGCATCCGGCTCCGGGTGCGCGTGGCGGTCGTGCGCTCGGTAGGGGGATAGAGGTCGGTCATCGTGGCCTCCGAGGGGTGATCGTCTTGCGCACGGCACTGTACTAGTACAGAATCGCATCTGTGTCAGGACAGTATCAGGTCACCGGCGAGAACGCCGCCGAGATTTCCGCGAGCATCGAGTCGGGCATCATGCGAGGCGACTGGGTGACCGGCGCGGCGCTTCCCTCGGTGCGCGTGCTCGCCAGCGCCCTACATGTCAGTCCGGCCACGGTCGCCAAGGCGTATCAGGAGCTCCGGCAGCGTGGTGTGATCGAGACCGAGGGCCGGCGAGGCACCCGGGTGCGTGCCCGTCCCGCTGTGGCCGTGCCGCGCTCCGGATCGCGACTCCCGGTGCCGGCCGGGCTGCGGGATCTCTCCACGGGCGAGCCCGACGTGCGGTTGCTGCCCCCGCTGGGCCCGCTGTTAGCGGCGGTGGCGGCCGAGACCGGCCCGCCACAGGGGTACGCCACCGCCGTCACCATGCCGGAGCTGGTCGATGCGGCCCGTCCACGCCTCCTCGAGCAGGGCATTCCGGTGGAGGACGCCGCGTTCGCCGTGACCGCCGGCGCCCTCGACTCCATCGAGCGGGTGCTGACCGCTCACCTCCGTCCGGGAGACGCGGTCGCCGTCGAGGACCCCGGCTGGGCGGGTGTGATCGATCTGATCGCCGCTCTGGGACTGCGGGCGTTCCCGTTCGCCGTGGACGAGGAGGGGCCGGTGCCGGAGGCGCTCGCGGCCGCGCTCCAGTCCGGTGTGCGGGCTGTCGTCATAACGGTGCGCGCGCAGAACCCGACCGGTGCCGCGGTCACCGCGGAGCGCGCCACCCGGCTGCGGGAGTTGCTCACCGGTCATCCCGGGGTGGTTGTCATCGAGGACGACCACGCCGCCGAGCTGGCCGAGCTGCCGCCGCACTGCGTGGGGCCGGTCACGTCTTCGTGGGCGTTCGTCCGCTCAGCCTCGAAACCCTTCGGGCCGGATCTGCGCATCGCGGTGCTGGCCGGTGACGAGACGACCGTCGCCCGGGTGGTGGGCCGGATGCGCATCGGGATGGGCTGGGTCTCCACCACGCTGCAACGGCTGCTTCTGAAGCTCTGGCAGGATCCCGACGTCACCGCTCGGATCGCGAATGCCGCCGAGGCGTATGCACGTCGCCGCCGTGGTCTCCAGGACGCCATCCGGGCGCACGGCCTGGTCGCCTTCGGCGACAGCGGCATCAACGTCTGGGTTCCGGTGCCCGACGAGACACTGGCGGTCACGGCGATGCGCGACGCCGGCTATGCGGTGGCGCCCGGTGCCCTTTTCCGGGTTCGTTCCGAGCCGGGGATCCGCATCACCGTCAGCTCACTGAACGAAGAGGACATACCGCCCCTTGCGCGGGCGGTCGCTGCTGCCGTCCGCCCCTCGGCCACCGCCGCGCCGATGCGGTGACGGGAACGGGTCCATCAGGAGGGTGAGGCCGGTCGGCATGGTGATGGACCGTACGGGTAGAACGGAGGAATGCCGAGGACCGAGGCGCCAGTCGGAGCGCAGCAGTGGGTGCCCCAGCAGTCGCGGAGCATCGACGACCTCAAGTCGGCCGCCGCTGACTGCCGGGGTTGTGAGCTTTATCAGGACGCGACGCAGACCGTGTTCGGACGTGGGGCACCGCACGCGAAGATCGTCTTCGTGGGTGAACAGCCCGGTGACGTCGAGGACCAGCGTGGTCTGCCGTTCGTGGGGCCGGCCGGCCGGTTGCTGCGCGAGGCGGTTGACGATGCCGGCATCGATCCCGCCGACCTCTACATCACCAACGCGGTCAAGCACTTCCGCTTCGAGTTGCGAGGCCGCCGGCGCATCCACCAGAACCCCGGACCGGCGCACATCACGGCCTGCCGGCCCTGGCTGGTTGCGGAGTTCTCCCTATTGAAGCCGAAGTTGGTGGTCATCCTCGGTGCGACCGCGGGGCGGGCGCTGCTCGGCCCCTCGTTCCGGGTCACCAAGTCGCGGGGGCAGCTGATGCCCTGGCCCGCGTCGGCGGCGCACCCGGAGGACTTCCCCGTGGCGGAGATCCAGGCGCTGGCCACCATCCATCCGTCGGCGGTCCTTCGGGCGGACGATCGCGACGCCGCGTACCAGGGACTTGTTGATGATCTGCGGGTGGCGGCCGCCGCGCTCGCCTGAAAGCTGCCCATGTCAGCCTGGGTAGGCTCGTGCTGTGCGGCTGACTGACTTCTGGGACCGTCTCGAGCAGACGTTCGGATCCGCCTATGCCCGCAGCATTGCGGCGGATTACACCTTTACGGACCTGAGTGGGCGGACCATCAACCAGTCCATCGCTCAGGGTGTTGATACCGCTACCATCTGGCGCGCGGTGGTGGCGGCGTACCCCGATCGGGTGCCCGCGCGCCTGCGTTGAGCCGCTTTTCGTACGCTTGTTCTGGCGTGTCGCTCGATCGTCGTACAGGTGTTCGGCTATTGTCCACAGCGGCTTGGCCATCCACAGCTCACGGTGGGGCGGAAGATTTTTGTCATACCCACCGCATACCGTGTCGGCCGTGGTGAACAAGAGCTCTTCGACGAAGACCGCGAAGTCGAATACAGGGGTGGCGGCAATGGTGGCAGGACCTGATCGGGAAAAGGCGCTCGAACTCGCGCTGGCACAGATCGACAAGCAGTTCGGCAAGGGTTCGGTGATGCGGCTCGGGGAGCGCCCGGTTGTTCAGACCGCCGTCATCCCGACCAGCTCGATCGCGCTCGACGTGGCACTCGGCGTCGGCGGCCTGCCGCGTGGCCGGGTCATCGAGATCTACGGGCCGGAGTCGAGCGGTAAGACCACGGTCGCGCTGCACGCGGTGGCCAACGCGCAGAAGGCGGGCGGCATCGCGGCGTTCATCGACGCCGAGCACGCGCTCGACCCGGAGTACGCGCGGGCGCTCGGCGTCGACACCGACGCGCTGCTCGTGTCCCAGCCGGACACCGGTGAGCAGGCGCTGGAGATCGCGGACATGCTGATCCGCTCCGGTGCGCTGGACATCATCGTCATCGACTCGGTGGCCGCCCTCGTGCCGCGTGCCGAGATCGAGGGTGAGATGGGCGACAGTCACGTCGGTCTCCAGGCACGGCTGATGAGCCAGGCCCTCCGGAAGATCACCGGTATCCTCAGCAACTCGGGTACCACCGCGATCTTCATCAACCAGCTGCGCGAGAAGATCGGCGTGATGTTCGGCTCGCCCGAGACCACGACCGGTGGTCGCGCGCTGAAGTTCTACGCCTCCGTGCGTCTCGACGTGCGCCGCATCGAGAGCCTGAAGGACGGGACCGACGTCGTCGGTAACCGGACGCGGGTCAAGGTCGTCAAGAACAAGGTGGCGGCGCCGTTCAAGCAGGCCGAGTTCGACATCATGTACGGCAAGGGCATCTCCCGGGAGGGTTCGCTCATCGACGTCGGTGTCGAGCAGAGCATCATCCGTAAGTCCGGTGCCTGGTACACGTACGACGGCGACCAGCTCGGCCAAGGCAAGGAGAAGGCGCGGGAGTTCCTCAAGGAGAATCCCGACGTCGCCGCCGAGATCGAGAAGAAGATCCTGGAGAAGCTCGGCGTGGGGCAGACCACTGGTGATGCCGCGAGCGGCCCCGAGCTGCCGCCGGTCGACTTCTGATCCGGTAGGCCGCGATGGCTGGACGACGCGGTGCACGGTCCGGGCGGGGATGGGATGCCATCCCGCCCCGGGCCGAGACCGACGGGCCGGTGGATGGCGGTTCCGGGGGATTCCGCCGTGACGGTGGGCGGCGCTTCGGGGCAGCGGGGCGCCGCCGCACGTCAGACGACGGCGCTGGGCCAGAGTCCGATTTCGGGGCGTTCTCGCAAAGCGATGAGGGGCGGCCGTCCAAGCCGCCGCAGAGTGAGGCCGAGACGGCCCGCGAGATCTGCCTGCGCCAGCTCGCTGTGCGCCCGCGTACGCGGGCGGAGCTGGCGAAGGTCCTTGCGCGAAAACAGATCTCCGAGGAGGTGATCGCCGAGGTCCTCGACCGCTACGACGAGGTCGGCATCATCGATGACGCGGCCTTCGCCCGAGCTTGGGTGTCCAGCCGGCACCACGGCCGCGGGCTGGCCCGTCGTGCGCTCGCCAACGAGCTGCGCCAGCGCGGCGTGGATCCGGAAGTGGCCGGCGAGGCACTGGAGTCCCTCGATGAGGACGCCGAGGCTGCGGCCGCGCGGGCCCTGGTAGATCGCAAGCTCCGCAGCGCCAGCGGTGCGCCGGATGCGGTGTTCCGCCGTCTAGTCGCCATGCTGGCTCGCAAGGGCTACCCGGCCGGAGTCGCCATCCGTGCTGTGAAGGACGCGCTGGCCGCACGCGACGCTGAGGCGGCGGAGTTCGCCGATGCCATCGATGCGGACGCTCTGGCCGACCAGGCCGGCGACTCCCCGATCTGAGGAAGTCCGGCGGCCGGCACCGGCCTCGGAGGCCGGGCTCGAACTCTGGGCTGAGCGCCGGAAGCCTTGGGGGCCGAAGGTCGCCCGTGAGGAGGCTACTGGCCGCCTTTCCGTCCAGCGCTGCCCGCCTTCACCAGCCACGCGGTGACCAGCGGAGCGGGCAACCGGCGGCACGGTAGCCCAGCAGCCGGCCCAGCCAGCGGGCCGCTGGCCGGTTTCGGACCCCGCGCATCACGGGGATTCGCGTTATTGGTCTGGGAGCGCAGGGCGCAGGGTGGCCGTTGGTTGGCTTCGGGTCCCGGCGTATCGCAAAGCTCCACGTTATTGGTCAGGGAGCGCAGGGCGCAGGGCGGCCGTTGGTTGGCTTCGGGTCCCGGCGTATCGCAAAGCTCCACGCTGTTGGTCAGGGAGCGCAGGGCGCCAGGAGGCCGCTGGTTGCTCCGGGACCCAGCGCATCGCAGGGCTCCACGTAGCCGCCTGAAGGCAGGGCGCAGAAGGTCCTGGCCGACTGGGATCCGGCGCTTGGGTCCAAGCCTTGGTTCAGCACAGCTAGCCCGAGCCAGCAGAGCCTCATCAGGTCGCTGGCCGGCTCGGATACGACGCTTCGTGATCCAACCAGGGCGCAAGACCCAGGAGCGGCTGGCCGGCTCGGCCCAAGGCCACCCGTGTGGTCCACGCAACTGGCCCCGAGTGCGCGCCAGGAGACCGCGCGGCAACCACCAGCACGCCCTCCGGCGAAAGGCGATTTGCCCATCTCGCAGAGATGGGCAACTGCGGCGGCCGAAGCGAAACCCACCCCGAACCCGAGCCATCACCCCTACGTAAAACCCGATATAGTCCCGATGTGAAGATCTTTCCCCTTGTGATCTTTTGGTGGGATCCTCCGTGATGTCCTGCTGACTCAGTCACTCCGGTCACTCTCCGTGCCGCGAAGCCGAGCCGTCGCCGACCGGCGCAGAGCGGGCGGCTCCGGTGAGTACGGAGGTCTAGGTGGCATCGCACGGTACGTCGGAAATATCCCGGCACGATCGTAAGCTGGGCGTAAGCACGTCTGTGCCGTACGTCCTATCCGCTGCCGAATCATGAGTCCTTGACCGAAGCGGTGCTTGCGACCTAGCCTCGCGTTACACAAGGTTTGTTCGACCATCGCAAGCAACAGGCACAACATAGATCGCATTACATTACGGCATCACTTGGACGGTTCCGCCGCCCAGGCTGATACCTCCGTCAGCCGCTGACCGCGCGGCAGGCGGCGCGACATACCGGCGGTCGACCCCACAACTCCACAAACTCCGATCCGAGCAGCGAGCGGCCGGCTCGCTGGCCGGAGGCAGTCGCAACCGATCGTTGCGGATGAATGCTAGCCGGGCGACGAGCTCGACCGTTCAGCGTCATTCCGCGCTTGAGGAAGCGATGCTTACCGGCCGGCGGACCCGACCGCGGCGGCAAGGCGCCGCAGGCGAACGGCAACGGGCAACCGGCAACGCTGGTAACTGGCAGCGGGTAGCAGGCAACGCAGGCGACCGGCAATGCGGGTGGCAGGCAATGCACGCAACCGGCAACGCGGGCAACCGGCAACGCCGGCAGCGGGTAGCAGGCAACCGGCAACGCGGGTGGCAGGCAACGCAGGCAACGCAGGCAACCGGCAATGCGGTGGCAGGCGACTGGCAAACGCGGGCAACCGGCAACGCCGGCAGCAGGTGGCAGGCAACGCAGGCGACCGGCAACGCAGGCGACCGGCAACGCTGGTAACTGGCAGCGCAGCCGGTGGCAGGCAACGCAGGCAACCGGCAACGCGGGTGACAAAGCAACGCGAGCCACCACCAGCGATCCGCAGTCTGCCAAAGCCGGCACCCCGGCAACCCGAGAACGACGGGCCACCCAAGGCCCATCGAGGCGCCGCATCAGGGTCCGACGCGCGGGCAGCTTCAGCCGCGCCGACTACCGGCCACCGCTCGAGCAGGCCGGCCCCTGCGGGCGTGCCCCAGGTGACGGGCTGAGCGGACCGCGCCCGGAAGGAAGCGGAAGTCGGAGAGCGCCAGCCTCGCAAGGCGGAGACTGGAAGCTCGGGGACGCCGAACGCGGAGCGTGTGAGCCCGGGGTCCGGTGCCGCCTGCGGTCATCTGCCTTGGTCGGGCATCCCGCAGAGAGGCCGCGCGCGTGCACATCGCGCCGGCAGCGAAGGGAGACGCGGCGAGATGGACCCCCTGGTCTGGGTGCTCGTGGTTGCGACCATCGTGCTCGCCGTGTCGGTGATAGCCGGGATCGTCTTCGGGGCGCGGGCGCTGCGTAACCTCAACGCCGATCGGCAGAACGCCCAGGAACGGCAGGAGCAGGCGGTCGGCGACGCGCAGGCGAAGGTCGCCGACGCGAACGCGAAGGCGGCTTCGGTACGGGCGGAGGCCGCCGCCGCCAAGGCCGAGGCCAGTGCCGCCCGGGCCGAGGCCCGCCGCGTTCTGGAGGCGGCGCACGGCGAGGCCGACACGATCCTCGAGCACGCTCACCGCCAGGCGGAGACCGACGCCGAGCAGCTACGCACCGCCGCCCGGCGATCCGGTGAGCGGGAGATCGCGCTGCTCAACGCCACGGTGAAGGAGCAGGCCGCCGAGGTGGAGCGCCGGGCCGCCCGGATCGACGAGCGGGAGCGGCTGCACGCCGAGGAGGTGGAGCGCCTGGTGGAGCGGGAGCGCCGCCTGGCCGCCCTGGAGTCCGACCTCGGCAAGCGGGAAGCGGCGCTGGCCGGGCGTGAGAAAGAGCTGACGAGAGCCGACGAGGTGAAGCGCCGCGAGCTGGAGCGGATCGCCGGGCTCACCGCGGAGACGGCGAAGAGCGAGCTGATCGAGTCGATCGAGGGTCAGGCGAAGCGCGAGGCGGCGATCCTGATCCGGGACATCGAGACCGAGGCGAAGGGCACGGCCGACACCCGGGCCCGGCACATCGTGGTCGACGCGATTCAGCGGATCGCCAGCGAGCAGACCGCGGAGAGCGTGGTCAGCGTCCTGCATCTGCCGAGCGATGAGATGAAGGGCCGGATCATCGGCCGGGAGGGCCGCAACATCCGGGCCTTCGAGTCCACCACCGGCGTGAACCTGATCATCGACGACACCCCGGAGGCGGTGCTGCTGTCCTGCTTCGATCCGGTACGCCGTGAGGTCGGCCGCCTGACGCTGGAGAAGCTGGTGCTGGACGGCCGGATTCACCCGCACCGGATCGAGGAGGTCTTCGACAGTGCCCGCAACGAGGTGGAGCGCCTCTGTGACCGGGCCGCCGAGGAGGCGCTCGTCGACGTCGGCATCACCAACATCCACCCGGAGCTGGTGAAGTTGCTGGGCCGCCTCCGGTACCGCACCAGCTACGGCCAGAACGTGCTGAAGCATCTGGTCGAGACGGCGCACATCGCCGGGATCATGGCGGCCGAGCTGGGTCTGGACGTGCCGACCATGAAGCGGTCCGCTTTCCTGCACGACATCGGCAAGGCGCTCACCCACGAGGTGGAGGGCAGCCACGCCCTGATCGGTGCCGATCTGGCTCGTAAATACGGCGAGCACGACGACGTGGTGCACGCTATCGAAGCGCATCACAACGAGGTGCCGCCGCAGACCATCGAGGCGGTGCTGACCCAGGCCGCGGACGCCTGTTCCGGCGGCCGGCCGGGTGCGCGGCGGGAGAGCCTGGAGGCGTACGTCAAGCGTCTGGAGCGGATCGAGGAGATCGCCGGCGGCAAGGTCGGCGTCGAGAAGGTCTTCGCGATGCAGGCCGGCCGCGAGATCCGGGTGATGGTGCGGCCGGACGACATCGACGACATCGGCGCCGCGGTGCTCGCCCGGGATGTGGCGAAGCAGATCGAGGAGGAACTGACCTATCCGGGCCAGATCCGCGTCACGGTCGTACGAGAGTCCCGTGTGACGGAGCTGGCCCGGTAATCAGATCTGACGGGTGGCGTCGGTCAGCGGCACCGGCTCCACGGCCTTGCTCTTCGGCAGCCGGGTCATCCGCCGTTGCAGCCACCAGGCCAGGACCGACAGCATGCCGCAGAGGGTGATGTAGATGGCCGCGATGACCAGGTAAGACGGCACGTACGGCAGCCCGAAGGCCAGCCGGCCACCGATCGTCTTGCCGACCGTGAGCAGTTCCGGGTACGTGATGATGAAGCCCAGGGCGGTGTCCTTGAGCAGCACCACGAGCTGGCTGACGATGGCCGGCAGCATGGCCCGGAACGCCTGCGGCAGCAGGATCAGCCGCAGCACCTGGTTCTTCCGCATGCCGATGGCGTAGGCGGCCTCGGACTGCCCCTTCGCCACCGCGTTGATCCCGGCGCGGAAGATCTCCGCCAGCACCGAGCCGTTGTACAGCGTGAGGCCGATGATCAGCGCCCACATCTTGTCGATCGACCAGCCGTACTGCAGGGGCACGTAGTAGCCGAAGAAGATCAGGATTAGCAGCGGGATCGCCCGGAACAGCTCGACCACGGTGGTCGAGGGAGCCCGGAGGAGAGTGCGATCACTGAGCCGTCCGGCGGCGAAGACGGCGCCGAAGAGCAGCGCGAGCACCGCCGCGATGCCGGCCGCCTTCAGCGTGAACCAGAGGCCCTCGAGCAGTTCCCTCTGCACGGCCTTGAACTTGAACTGCTCCCAGCGGCGGGCCTCGAACTGGCCGGTCTCCCAGAACCGGTAGACCACGAAGGCGAGCAATCCGAGGATCGCCACGGTGGCCAGCACGCCGATCAGCGCGTTGCGGCGGCGCCCACGGGGGCCGGGCAGGTCGTACAACGCCGAACTCATCGCGACACCGCCCACTTACGCTCGAGGGACCGCTGCAGTAGCACCAGGGGTGTGATCAGGATCAGGAAGCCGATCGTGATCCAGATCAGCACGATGAACTGAGGCTCACCGCGCTCAGACATGTACGCCGGAATCGCACCGGCCTCCAGCACCGAGAACCCGGCCGCGATCGTGGTGTTCTTCAGCATGGCGATCATGACGCTCATCAGCGGCGGCACCATGGCCCGGACCGCCTGCGGCAGGATGACCTGGCCGAGCACCTGGTCGAAGGTCATGCCGATCGCCCGAGCCGCCTCGGCCTGCCCGGGGGCCACCGTGTTCACGCCCGAGCGGACCACCTCGCAGACGAACGCCGCGGTGTAGACGGTGAGGGCGATGCACGCGCTCGGGAAGTAGTCGATGTTGACGTCGAGCTTCGGGACGGCGAAAACCAGAAACGCGAAGACCAGCGTCAGCGGTGTGTTGCGCACGATGTTGACGTAGGTGGCACCGAACCAGCGCAGCGCCGGGATCGGTGAGACCCGGAACGCGCCGAGCAGCGTGCCGAGCACCAGGCTGCCGACCGCGCTGTACAGGAACAGCTGCACCGTGTTGCTGAAGCCGTCGGCGAACAGGCTCCAGTTGTCCGTCAGTACGCGAAGGAATTCCGTCATGCCCCGTCCTTTAAATCACCGGCCGGCGCCGGGTGGCGAACCACCCGACGCCGGCCGGCGCGGCGTTGATCAGTAGCGCTCGAGGGTCGGCGGGCTGGCCGGCGAACCCGACTTGCCCAGCGTGCCGTCGTAGATCTTCTGCCAGGTGCCGTCCTTGAACGCGGCCTCCAGCTGGTCGTTCACGTAGTCGCGGAAGGCCTTGTCGTCCTTGGGCAGGCCGATGCCGTACTTCTCCGTGCTGAACGGCTGGCCGACCACCTTCAGGTCGTCCGGGCTCTGCGCGGCGTAGCCCTTGAGGATCGCGTCGTCCGTGGTGACCGCGTCGACCTTCTTGTCAAGCAGCTGCGAGACGCACTCGGAGTAGGTCTTGAACTCGACGATGTTCTCCGGCTCGGTGAGCGCCTCGTCGCGAACCCGCTGGATCGGCGTGGAGCCGGTCGCGGAGCAGACCTTCTTGCCCTTCAGGGTGTCCTTGCCGGTGATCGCCGACTCGTCCTTGCGGACCAGCAGGTCCTGGCCGGCCACGAAGTACGGGCCCGCGAACGAGACGTCGGCCTTGCGCTTGTCGGTGATCGAGTAGGTGCCGACGTAGTAGTCGATCTCCCCACCCTTGATCGCCGTCTCCCGGTTGGCGGACGGGATCTCCTTGTACTCGATCTTCGCCGGGTCGACGCCGAGCTTCGACGCGAGGTACTGCGCCGTCTCGATGTCGAACCCGCAGCGGGTGCCCGCGGTGTCCTTGTAGCCCAGGTTCGGCTGGTCGAACTTGACGCCGACCACCACCTTGCCAGCGGACTTGATCTTGTCAAAGGTGGGGCTGCCGGTGACGGCCGCCGCCGTGTCCGCAGTGAAGGTGGTGCCCGACGTCGAGCAGGTGTCCGAGGCCGGCGCGGCGCCGCTGCCGTTGCCGGCGCCGCTCGGAGTCGGGGTCCCCTCCTCGCCACAGGCGGTCAGGGTGAACGCGAAGGCCGCCGCGGCGACCACCGCTACCCGCTTCATACGCATGCTCAATCTCCTCTTGTAGTGACAGGAAAGGGCAACGGTCAGTGCGTCAAGATCTTGGACAGGAAGTCCCGCGCCCGTTCCGTCTTCGGATTCGCGAAGAATTCGGCCGGCGCGGCCTCTTCGACCAGTTGTCCATCTGCCATGAATACGACACGGTTGGCCGCATGTCGGGCGAAACCCATCTCATGGGTGACCACGACCATGGTCATGCCCTCGGCGGCCAGCGAGGTCATCACGTCCAGCACCTCGCCGACCATCTCCGGGTCGAGTGCGCTGGTGGGCTCGTCGAAGAGCAGTGCCTTGGGCTGCATGGCGAGCGCGCGAGCGATCGCGACCCGCTGCTGCTGTCCACCGGAGAGCTGGGCCGGGTACTTGTCGGCCTGGCTGGCGATGCCGACCCGCTCGAGCAGGCCCATGGCGCGGTCCCGGACCGCCGCCGGCTTCTCCTTGCGCACCTTGACCGGGCCCAGCATGACGTTCTGCAGGATGGTCTTGTGCGCGAACAGGTTGAAGGACTGGAAAACCATGCCGACCTCGCTGCGCAGGCGGGCCAGGGCCCGGCCCTCCGCGGGCAGCGGTTGTCCGTCGAAGGTGATCGTGCCCGAGTCGATAGGCTCCAGCCGGTTGATGGCGCGGCACAGCGTGGACTTGCCGGACCCGGAGGGTCCGATCACGACCACCACCTCACCGCGTGCGACAGACAGATTCACGTCCTGTAGCACATGCAGTGGGCCGAACCACTTGTTGACCTTCTCAAGGACGATGAGAGCCTCGTCTGCCACCCGGTCCATCCGCTCGGTTGTCGGTTCACTCGAATGGACACACCTTATGGGGCGGTCAGTATCGGATCGTGTCGAGAATGGTCACGGAGCGGTAACACAGCAGGTGCGCGGCGGATGAGGTGGACAGCATGATGGGTATGGCGGCAGACGGCCTCTGGAATTGGAGTGTGGCCGCGCGGATCGACCCCGACCTGATAAGGGGCGCGCTGGCCGGTGCGCTGGAGCAACCTGTGCACGATCTGGTTCCCGGCGACACGCTGCTCTGCGACGTCTATCACGTCCGTGGCGACTTTCCGACAGTCGTCGACGTCTACCTCGCGCCTTCCGAGGTCGCCGAGGAGACCATCGCGAGCGCCGTCGCGGTCCGGCTGCGTGCCGCGGTCCTGCTTCCCGACGACACCCTCGACCCGTCGCGGTACGTGCTGGCGGAGCCGGACGGGACCCTGCGACCGGTGCACGTCGACGAACGGGAGACCGACGACGGCCCGGAACGGCGGGTGCTGCATCCCTGCGACGGCCGCGACCCCAGATGTAGCCGGACGCCGGAGCGGCCCGCCGCCGCGTAACGGGTAGCCTGGTCAATTGCCATGACTACCGAGATGCAGGGTGGCCCGCGCACCTATGACGTGCGCACGTACGGCTGCCAGATGAACGTGCACGACAGCGAGCGGATCTCCGGCCTGATGGAGGACGCCGGCTACGTGCGCGCCGCCGACGCCGACGCGGCGGACGTCGTGGTCTTCAACACCTGCGCGGTACGCGAGAACGCCGACAACCGCCTCTACGGCAACCTCGGCCACCTGCGCCCGACGAAGCTGAAGAACCCGGGCATGCAGATCGCGGTCGGCGGTTGCCTCGCGCAGAAGGACAAGGGCGACATCGTCAAGAAGGCGCCCTGGGTCGACGTGGTCTTCGGCACCCACAACATCGGCTCGCTGCCGGCGATGCTGGAACGCGCCCGGCACAACGAGGAGGCGCAGGTCGAGATCCTCGAGTCGCTCGAGGTCTTCCCCTCCACGCTGCCGACCAAGCGCGAGTCGACGTACGCGGGCTGGGTTTCCATCTCTGTCGGTTGTAACAACACGTGCACGTTCTGCATCGTCCCGAGCCTGCGCGGCAAGGAGAAGGACCGCCGCCCCGGCGACATCCTCGCCGAGGTCCGCGCGCTGGTCGCCGAGGGCGTCCTCGAGGTGACCCTGCTCGGCCAGAACGTGAATTCCTACGGCGTCGAGTTCGGCGACCGGCTCGCCTTCGGCAAGCTGCTGCGCGCCTGCGGCGAGGTGGAGGGCCTGGAGCGGGTCCGGTTCACCAGCCCGCACCCGAAGGACTTCACCGACGACGTGATCGCGGCGATGGCCGAGACGCCGAACGTCTGCCACTCGCTGCACATGCCCCTGCAGTCCGGCTCCGACCGGGTGCTGAAGGCGATGCGCCGCAGCTACCGCCAGGAGAAGTACCTGGGGATCATCGAGAAGGTCCGGGCCGCGATGCCGGACGCCGCGATCACCACCGACATCATCGTCGGCTTCCCCGGCGAGACCGAGGAGGACTTCGAGCAGACCCTCGAGGTGGTCCGTCAGGCCCGCTTCTCCAGCGCCTTCACCTTCCAGTACTCCAAGCGTCCCGGCACGCCTGCCGCCACCATGGAGGAGCAGGTGCCCAAGGCGGTCGTGCAGGACCGCTACAACCGCCTCATCGCCACCCTCGAAGAGATCACCTGGGACGAGAACAAGAAGCTCGTCGGCGAGAAGGTCGAGGTTCTGGTCGCGGTCGGCGAGGGCCGCAAGGACGAGCGCACCGGCCGGATGAGCGGCCGCGCCCGCGACGGCCGACTCGTGCATTTCGCCACCGGCGGCATCGCGCCGCGCCCCGGCGACATCGTCGAGACCGTGATCACCTACGCGGCGCCGCACCACCTCAACGCCGACGGCGACCCGCTCAGCCACCGCCGCACGCGCGCCGGCGACGCGTTCGAAGCCGGCCGCACACCCAAGCTCAAGGGCGTCTCCCTGGGCCTGCCCTCGATCGGCGTGCCGGCTCCGCTGCCGCCCGCCGAGGGCTGCGCCCTCTGATTCAAGCCCCGCGGTGGTCCGGGTCCGCTCATCGCTGACGCCTTTTTTGAGGTACGCGCCACCACAGTCCCGCCGAGCCACGCGATCATCCGCCCGCGCACGGCCGCAGCGCGGGGTTCGCGCGAGGCTCAGACCGACCGGGCGGCGGCCCGGAGATGGTCCAGCAGCGCCGTGGTGCCCGGTGGGTCGGGTGGCTCGCCGAGCACCGCGACCCACACCCGGCGCCCGGGTCCGGACAGCGGCGTCACCCGGACGCGCGGGTCGCGATGTGCCGCCAGGGCGAGCGCCGGCAGCGTGGTCACGCCCAGCCCGGCGGCGACCAGAGCCTGCACCGCCACGTAGTCGTCGGTGGTGAACCGGATGTCCGGCGTGAAGCCCTCCGCCGCGCAGGCACTCAGCAACCGGCTCCGGCAGCGTTCGCAGCCGCCGATCCACGGACGGTCCCGATGGTCGGCGAGTCGGTCGCCCGGCCAGTCCGCGGGCGCCACCAGATAAGTCGGCTCGTCGATCAGCGGTTCCCGCCGCAGCCCGTCCAGGTCCGGCGTGGCCTCGCCCGGGTGGCTGAAGAGCAGCGCGACGTCGGCGTCACCGCTGCGCAGCAGCCGGACCGCCGCGGGCGGCTCGGCCTCGGTGAAGCGCAGGTCGACGCCGGGATGCGCGGCGGCGAACCCGGCCGCGGCGACCGGCACGAAGGTGCCCAGCGCGGACGGGAAGGCGGCCAGCCGGACCCGGCCACTGCGCAGCCCGGTGTGCGCGGCCAGTTCCGCCTCGGCGGCCGCGAGCCGTCCGAGGATCTCCTCGGCCCGGTCGGCGAGCATCCGGCCGGCCTCGGTCAGCCGCACACCGCGGCCGACCCGCTGGAGCAGCCGGCTGCCGGTCTCCGCCTCCAGGCGGGCCAGGTGGTGGCTCACCGACGGCTGCGCGTAGTGCAGAGCCTGCGCCGCGGCGGTCACCGTGCCGTGGCGGGCGACCGCGACAAGCACTTGGAGCCGGGTGACGTCGAGCATTCGGCCAACATATCAATGCTGTCTATAGATCAGCGAGAACATAGGCATTGGACCTATGTGACGGTCGCACCGGACGATCGCAGCATGATTGACGACATCCGCGCCGCCCGTGAACTGCTCAGCCGGCATCTGCCGCCCACCCCGATGTGGTCGTATCCGCTCGTGGACCGGGCGGCCGGGACGTCGGTGCTGGTCAAGCACGAGAACACGCAACCGGTCGGCGCCTTCAAGGTGCGCGGCGGCCTCACTCTGCTGGCCGGCATGAGTGCCGCGGAGCGCGAGCGCGGCACGGTCACCTGGTCGACCGGCAATCACGCGCAGTCGCTCGCGTACGCGGGTCATGTCTTCGGGGTCAAATGCACGGTGGTGATGCCCGGCGGCACGCCGGCGGGCAAGGCGGAGGCGGTCGAGGCGTGGGGCGCGCGAGCGGTCCGCATCGGCGACTCCCTGGAGGACGCCGAGAGGTACGCGCGACAGCACGCCGAGGAGACCGGCGCCCGCCTGATCAGTCCCGGCGACACGCCGGAACTCCTCGCCGGAGTCGGCACCGTCTACCTGGAGATCCTCGAGGCCCGTCCGGACCTGGACGCGATCGTCGTGCCGGTGGGCAGCGGGACCGGCGCCGCCGCCGCGTGCCTGGTCGCCGCCGAGGTGGCGCCGCACTGCGCCGTGATCGCCGTCCAGTCATCGGCCTCGCCCGCCGCCCACGACTCCTGGCGCGCCGGGGAGATCGTCGAACGCCCCAACCGCACCGCCGTCGCCGGTCTCGCCACCGGCCGCGGCTTCGCCCTGCCGCAGGGCGTGCTGCGCGACCGGCTGGCCGACTTCCTCCTGGTCTCCGACGGCCAGATCGCCGAGGCCCGCCGCTTGCTGGCCACCGCCGCACACACGCTGGCCGAGGGCGCCGGAGCCGCCGCCCTGGCCGGCGTCCTCAGCCGCCCGGAGCTCTTCACCGGCCGTCGGGTCGCCGTCGTCTGCACCGGAGGCAACGCGGACCCGGCCGAGCTCGCCACGCTCTCCGGTCCGTGACTCGACAGCGCAGAATGGACGGTGCGTAGCCGCTCAGGCGACGTCGTGTAACACTGTGGGCGATTCGGAGCCGTGTTGCCGAGAGGTGTCGATGGCCACCTTCCCCCGTACCCCCCTGTCTTTCCGGGATGAGCAGAGCCAGACCGCGGTGACCGCCACCCGGGCGGTCTTCGCCCTGATCGGGGTGCTGGCGCTGGTCCTGGGCTTCTTCGGGCTGGATCAGTACCTGGCCCGGGGTGACGATCCGGCCGCCCGCGACCCGCTCAACCTCATGTACGGCACGCTCCAGCTGTTCGTCCTCGGTGCCGATCCGCTGGAGGGCGGCACCGACTTCCCGCCGGCCCTCCAGATCGCCCGGTTCGCGGCACCCATCGTGACGCTGTACGCGGTCGTCGAAGCGGCCCGGCTGCTGCTCTCCTCGGAGCTGCGCCGGCTGCGTGCCCGCCGTTCGAGCGGGCACGTGGTGGTCTGTGGCGACACCTCGGTGGCGCGGACCCTCGCACACCGGCTGCACCTGAGCGGCCGCCGCGTCGTGGTGGTACGAACCCAGCCGATCGGCCCCCTGGAACTGCGCCGCCGCAGCCTGCTCGGGGTGCAGGGCGACGGCCGCGACCCGGACGTGCTGCGCGGTGCCGGCGTCGCCCGGGCCGCCGTGCTCTACGCCTGCGCGGACACCAGCGCCGCGAACCTCGCGATCGCGGCGGCCGCCGCCCGGGTGGCCTCCTCGCGCAGCGACATCGCCCTCTACGCCCAGATCCACGAGCCGGAGTGGGCATTGACCCTGCAGGCTCGCCGCCTGGGTGTGCCGCACACGCCGGGGCAGCGCCTGGACTTCTTCCATCTCGATCAGCTCGCCGTCCACGTGCTGCTCGACCAGCAGCCGCTGCCGGTCCGGCCGGACGAGGTCACGCGGCTGCTGGTCGCCGGCGACTCGTCGCTGGCACAGGTGCTGCTGCTGGAGATCGCCCGCCATTGGCGACTGCGCCGATCCGAACCGCACCAGCGGGTGGACGTGGACATCGTGGCCACGGACGCCGCCCGGAATCTCGGCGAACTGACCCACCGGCACGAGGTGATCCTGGACGGCTGCCGCCCGGTGCCGTACGAATCCTCCTTGCACGAGTTGCTGGAGGAGGGCGACCTGGGCCGCTACGACCGGGCCTTCCTGTGCTTCTCCGACGACCGGGAAGGGCTGGAACTGGCCCTGCGCGAGCACCGGCTCTGGCGCCGGGTGAGCGGTGACATCGTCGTGGTGGTGGACGCGCTCGCCTCGATCACCGAGGCGTTCAGCCGCCACCACCGGGAGCAGCCGCTGCTCGACCCGATCGACGGCCGGGTCAAGCTGTTCTCCGCGGTGGCCGCCGGCTGCGATCCGGCGCTGATCGCCGACGACCTGTCCGAGCGGCTGGGCCGCCTGATCCACGAGCGTTTCGTCGAGGGCTGTCTGCGCCGCGGCGAGAAACTGGGTAGCACACCCGCCCTGCGTCCGTGGGTGGACCTCGACGAGGAGCTGCGGCGATCGAACCGCCGGCAGGCCGACGACATCGGGGTCAAGCTGCACATGGTCGGCTGTGCCGTGGTGCCCGCCGACGGCAGCGCCGACGACTTCCGTTTCGCGCCGGACGAGGTCGAGCTGCTGGCCCAGCGCGAGCAGGAGCGGTGGGCGCGCGCGGCCCGAGCCGACGGGTGGGTGCACGGTCCGGAGCGGGACCGGGCTCGACGCCGATCTCCGGATCTGGTGGACTGGCAGGATCTGGGACCGGAGGGACGTGCCAAATGTCGCTCCGCAGTTCTGGAGATACCGCACATTTTGGCCGACGCCGGGTTTCGGGTGGTGCGGTTGACGGAAACTGGAGCAGATCGGGTGTTCGACCCGGCATGACGAGGGCGGGAGGACTGGGATGACGACCATCGGAGTCACCGGGCACATCCGCCTGACGCCGGCCGCCAGCAAGCTGATCTACCAGGAGCTCGTGCGTTACCTGATGAGGTTCCCCCGGGTGCACGGGATCACCTGTCTCGCCGACGGCGCCGACCAGCTATTCGCCCGCGCGATCCGGGCCTGCCACGGCACCTTCGACGTGGTGCTGCCCGGAGCGGCCACCCCGCCGGCCCGCCTGTTGACCCAGGCCGGCCGGGTGTCCCGGGTCGAGGTGCCCGGCCCGCCCGAGGCGGCGTACGAGGCGGCCAGCCGCGAGGTGGTCGACCGCAGCGACATCCTGGTCGCGGTCTGGGACGGCGACCCGGCCGGCGGGCGCGGCGGCACGGCCGAGACGGTCGAGTGGGCCCGGGCGCGAGGCAAGACGGTCGTGCAGCTCTGGCCCGCGGGTGCCCGCCGGATGCCGCCGGTCACCGTGCCGGTGGGCTGACCGGCCGCGTCGGACGGCGTCCGTCAGCCGCCTGCAACAGATCCAGCGTCTCGACCGTGATCTGGTCGCGGATGCGGGCCACCGCGGCCTCCCACTGCCGGGTGAAGCCGGGACGCTGGTCCAGCGCCTCCCATACCGGCAGCAGCTGCTCGGGCACGTGCGCGGCCGGCATCCAGAGATGCAGGAGATGCTCCAGCAGCGGTTGCAGCCGGCTCACCCGATCGGTACGGCTGCGGTCGTGGGCGAGCGTCGCGTCCAGGACGGACAGCACCGTGGTCAGCAGCCAGTCGTGCAGGGCCAGGTCCTCGCAGAGCGCGACCACAGCCGTCAGGTCCGCGGTGGGCACGCGAAGTTCCATAGTGCGGAGTTCATCCGAGACGAGCGTGAAGACACCGTCCGGTTCGCTCAGGCTTTTGTCCAGCACGGCGGTCCACCGCAGCCGGAGACGCGATGTTCGCAGCGGCGGTGCGTGGTCGACCAGCCGTGACCGTTGCACGGTGTCCACCATCCGGGTGGTGATCGCGCTGAGCTCCAGGGTCTTCGCGGTCCGGGCGCCGCTGAGCACGCCGAGCGCGACGTCCTTCGAGTCCAGTTTGCCGATCGCCTCCAGCTGTCCCGGGCTGGCCAGGTAGTGCGACCAGGGCAGCCGTACGGTGTTGCGGGCCGGCGCCACCTGGGCGTACGCGGAGCCCTGAATGACGTGCCCACCGACGACGACGACCCGGGCCAGCACGGTGCCGATGCCCCGGGTGTGCCGCCCGGAGACGGCCGGCAGGAGGCAGTCCACGCCTTCCTGCTGGTCCTGCGAGCAGGTGCGCCCGATGGGGCGCTCCACCGTCTGGATCCGCTCGTCCACCGCGGTGGCGACCAGCTGCTCGGTTCCTCGCCGGGACAGCGCGGCGGAGTTCTGCAGAAGCCCGGTCTGCACCTCGCCGAAAGCCAACATGAGTCCTCCGCGGACGTTTCCTGGATCCATCGTGACGCTCCGGTTCGAGGCCGGGCAAACAGCGGCGTGCCGAGCTCGCGCCGGAAGGATATGCGCTTGTCACGCCTGCTCGTCTCAGGTGCGGCCGGGCGCCGAAATTTCGGTCCGTGCGACGCCGCCGAGTAAGCCATTAGTGTCGGGGGGTGACCGTTACCAACGTCGATGCCATCGTGGTGGGTGCGGGCGTCTGCGGTTTGACGAGCGCCCTCTGTCTGGCCCGGCGTGGGTTGTCGGTGCGGATCGTGGCGCGGCGGCTCCCGCCGGACACCAGCTCCTGCGCGGCGGGGGCGATGTGGGGCCCCTTTCTGGTCGGTCACCCGGATGCCGGGCGGTGGGCGAGGGAGAGCCTGGAGGTCTTCCGTGAGCTCGCGGGCAGGCGCGCCGCCGGGGTCCGGATGGTACGCGGTGTCGAGGCGGCACGGGAGGTCGCGGTTCCGCATCCCTGGCTCTTCTACACCCGGGACCTGGAGGTCTGCGACGAGAGCGCGTGGCCGGGCTATCGCAGCGCCTGGCGTTACACCACGGCGGTGGTGGACATGCTCGCCTACTCGGACCATCTGATGGCGGAGCTGCGCGCCGCGGGCGTGGCGGTGGAGCAGCGTGAGATCGCCTCGCTGCGTGCACTGGTGGGCAGTGCCCCGGTCGTCGTCAACTGCAGCGGCTCCGGCGCCCGCCGGCTGGCCGCGGATCCGGCCCTGATCCCGGTGCGCGGTGTGGTGGTGGTCGTCGGCAACCCCGGGATCGACACCTTCTTCGCCGAGGAGGGAGCGGGCCCGGAGCTCACCTACTTCATCCCGCACGGTGACACGGTGGTGCTGGGCAGCACCCTGGAGACGCCGGGCGGGGCACCCGTGCCGGAAACCGTGGCGGTGGAGCGCATCCGGGAGCGCTGCGCGGAGATCGAGCCGCTGCTCCGGGACGCTCCGGTGATCGGCGTCCGGGCCGGTTACCGCCCGGTGCGCGACGAGATCCGGCTCGAGGTGACCAGCCTGGACGGCCAGCTCATCGTGCACAACTACGGCCACGGTGGTGGCGGGGTCAGCGTCTCCTGGGGCTGCGCACACGACGTGGCGTCCATGGTGGAGGCTTGCCTGTCCCGGATATATTGACCGCTACGCAGCGCTGCCGGGGAGCGTCGCCGAGTGATCGCCGCTGCCTGCTCCGGCTGTGGCGAGGGGAGAAATGCTTGACCGAGGCCTACATCTCCGCCACGTTCGAGGATCTGAGGGAGTGCCGCCAGGCGGTCCGCAGTGCGCTCGAGCTGTTCGGCCTGCCGTTCCGGACGATGGAGAAGTATTCCGCCGGTAAGTCCACCCCTCTGGCACGCTGCCTCGCCGATGTCGAGTCGTGCGACATCTACATCGGCATCTTCGCCTGGCAGTATGGCGACACCCCGCCCAACCAGTCGAAGTCCTTCACCCACCTGGAGTACGAGCACGCCGTCGCCAGGGGTAAGGACTGTCTCATCTTCCTGCACAACCAGGACGCGCCATGGCCGGTCAGGTTCGTCGACCGCGGCCCGAAATCGGTACACGTCGACGCGCTGCGAAAGGTGTTGCAGACCCAGCACCTGTGCGACTTCTTCGACTCGCCCAGCGACCTCGCCCTGCTGGTCTACGGCGCGGTCCACAAGCTGCTGGAGGAGCGTGCCCGGGAGGAGACCCCGGTGCCCGCCGTTGCCCAGGTGGCCGGCCTGAGCCCGGCGGCGACCGAGCACTACTTCGAGCGCCTCCGCCAGCAGTACGGCGGGCTCGACCTGCTCAATCTCTCCCCCCAGCAGTACCTCGGCACGCAGTTGCTGGACGTCTTCGTGGAGCCGCGTGCGCGTGACGACCAGCCACCGCCCGCACTCGATCCCAGTCCGCGCGGTGCGGCCGACGCCAAGCGCTACGACCGGTCGGCCCTGCCGAAGTCCTGGCCCGGGCAGCCGGTTCTCGACGTGGTGTGCGACCGGCAACGCCTGGTGCTGATCGGTGACCCGGGCGCCGGCAAGTCAGCCGTCGTGCGTTACCTCGCCCTCCGCCTCGCCCGCGCGCACGCCGACGAACGGCTCGCTGTCCTCGCCGATCACCTGCCGATCCTGGTCGAGCTGCGGTCGTACGCCGGGGCCGTCGCCGCCGGCCAGTGCCGCAACTTCCGGGAGTACCTGGCGTACCGCGCGGCCACCGACGGCTATGAGGAGGAGCCCGACGGCCTGCGCCTGCACCTGGCCCGCGGTGACCCGGCGGTGGTGATCTTCGACGGCCTCGACGAGATCTTCGACCGGCGCATCCGGGAGGAGACGGCCGGGCAGATAGCGGCCTTCGCCGAGAGCTTCCCCAATGCCCGGGTCGTGGTGACCACTCGCCCCGCGGAGTACAACCGGGTTGCCTTGGCCGCGGCCGGCTTCGCCCACTACACCCTGCAGCGGTTCGCACCGGAACAGGCCGCGGACTTCCTGGGCCGCTGGTTCCAGGCGGTGTCCGAGACCGACGCCACGGTCCGGCGCGAGGTCGTCCTCGGCACCATCCGCCGGTCGCCGGAGCTCACCGAGCTGGCCGGCAATCCGATGCTGCTCAGCATCCTCGCCGTGCTCGGGCGGCATCGCATGCTGCCGAAACAGCGGTGGCGGCTCTACAAGGAAGCCGCCGTCACGCTGGTGCACAGCTGGGATGACAGCCGGATGGTGAACACGGACGCCGGGTCGCAACTCCTCGACGCCGACGAGAAGCACAATCTGCTGCGCTCATTGGCGTTCGACATGATGTCCGGCCGGCTGGGACCCCACGGTGATCATGTGAGCGGCGACGAGCTCCGGCAGATCTTCGCCCAGCACCTGGTGCGGCAGGGTTCGAGCTGGACCGAGGCGAAGGCGTCCGCCAAGCAGACCATCGAGCAGCTCCAGAAGCGTAGCTTCGTGCTGGGCCGGGCCGGTCGCGCCGACTACCGCTTCGTGCACCGGACGTTCCTGGAGTTCTACTGTGCCTGGGCGATCGTCGAGAGGTTCAAACGGCACGAGGCGCGCGAGGAGATCAAGTCCCTGTTCCGCGACAGGTGGGCGGATCCGGGATGGCGGGAGACACTCCGGCTGGTCGCCGGCCAGGTGTCGGTGCCGCTCGCGGCCGAGCTCGTCGAGTTGCTCGTCACCGAGATCAATCCGGACTGGCACCGGGATCCTCCGCCCGACCCGCCGTGGAACGTGGTGCTGGCCGTGCAGTGCCTGGCCGGGATTCACCCGATCGAGGACGCCGGGCCGGCCGCCGGCCTGGTGTTGCGTCAGGTCAGCCTGGTTCTGGAGCACTGCGCCAGGACGCCGGCCGAGTCCCGTTCGGCCTACTCGGATCTGCTGGTCGACGAGCTGATCCCGGCGGTCGAGGCGGTCGGATCGAGCTGGCCGGAGAGCGAGACCTACCTGGACTGGTATCGGCGGGTGGGAGTGCGGATCGTCAGCGACCAGCTATCGGCATCCACGTCCCGGGCGATCGACACCGCCGCGCTCGCCGAGACCCCTGCGGTCTCCGCGGCCCGGATCGCGGCGATCCTCGCGAAGCCGGGGGAACGCCTGGTCGAGACGTTCGAGTCCCAGCTCGACGATGCCGCCGACGTCCGGATCCTCTGTGCCGCGGTGGCCGGCCTCGGCGAGCTGGCGCAGCAGGCAGTCCGGCATGAGGCGACCGAGCGGGGCCGGCCGGCGCTGGAGCCGCTGTTGCGCATCGCCCGTGGTGCCGAACAAGCGGTTGTCCGCCTCGCTTCGGTGCAGGCCCTGGCACCCCTGGCCGCGGTCTATCCCGAGTCACGCGACGTGCTCTTCGAGGCGGCGAGCACCGATGCCTTCTCCACGGTCCGGCTCTCGGCCGTACAGATTCTCGGTGAGCGTCTGAGCGGTGAGCCGGGTGTCGTGGAGGTCCTGCTCCATTCCCTGCGTAACGATCATCATGCGGTGGTACGCGCCGGCGTGGTACGGGTTCTGGCGCGGAGCCGGCAGCTCTCGGGCGAGGTGGTGGAGGCCTTGATGGAGGCCTGCCGCCGTGACCCGGCATCGGAGGTGGTGGAGGCGGCCGCCGGGGTGTTGCTGCCCCGCGCCGAGACCGATGGCGAGGCCCGTGAGGTGCTGCTGGCCCGGATGGGTAGCGACCCTGTCGCCGGTGTCCGCCGGACCGCGGTCGGCCTGCTCGGGCGCAGCGGCTCCGAGGGCGCCCTGCTCGAGCGGATCCGCGATGACACGCACGGACTGGTGGTCCGGGATGCGGCCGTCGCCCTCGCAGCCCGTGGTCAGCGGCCGCGGGAGCGATCGTGGGAGGCGCTGAGGGCCCGCCTCGCCGCCGAACCGGACGAGGTGATGCGGCGCGCCGTGGTTCGTACGCTCAGCAGCGCCTACGGGTCCCATCCCCGCCTGGAAGCCGCCCTGACGACGGCGGCCCGCGACACCGAGCCGTCCGTCCGGCTGGCCGCGGTGCAGGGGCTGGCCGACCTACCGGAGACCACGTCCCGGCGGCGCCTGCTGGTCCGTGTCGCCGGCACGGACGCGACACCGTCGGTCCGTCAGGCCGCTGTCGAAGCGCTCGGCTCGGACCGCGACGAGACCGTCACCAAGGCGCTGGTCGAAGTCGCCGAGAACGACCGGGACACGGAGATCAGGACGGCTGCTCTGCGCGGCCTCTGCGGCCGGCCCCTGGACGCCGCGACGGGCGGCGCACTGGTGCCGCTCACCGGCGACGGCCACCACCCGCAGATACGTCTGGCAGCGCTCCAGGTGCTGATCGGATTCTGCCCGGCCGGGGTCGATCTAGCCGGGGTGCTGCTGGATCGGATCTCCCATGACAGCGTGGGTGAGGTTTTCGCCGCCGCCGCGGCCGCCGCGGTCGGCGATACCACCACCGCGGCCCCGCTCTGGACCGTGATCGCGGAACGTGCCACCAGTGACCCCAAGCCGGAGATCCGCGCGGCTGCGGTGGGGCTCCTCGGTTCCGGCGCCGATCCGAAGACCGCCGCCGAGGTGTTCCGGGATCGGGTCCGGCGCGACGCCGATCCGTCAGTGGTCGCCGCGGCGGCGGCCGCGGCCGCCGACCTCCAGGAGGACGACCTGCGCGACGAACTGCTGGCCCGGCTCTCCAGCGGGGAGCCGGCGATCCGGCAGGTCGTGATCCGGGCCCTGGCCGGCTGGCTCACCGACGACACGGTGCGCCGGGAGGTGCTGACGCAGGCCCGGGACGCGGAGCAGCACGAGGTGCGGCGGGCGGCGGTGGAGATCCTTGAGCCGGTCGCCCACCTGGGCGACGTTCAGGACGTCCTGATCACCTGCACCGCGGATGAGGACTTCGCGGTCAGCAGCACCGCGCAGAACCTGCTCCGTCTCAACGACCGGTGGCGGGAGCCCAATCGTTGATGAAGGCGTAATCGATGCGATCGAGGATCTCCGGCGGGAGCTGGATGCTCTCGGCGCGAGCCCGGGCGTTGAGGTCCGCCGTGATGAGCGCGTCGACCTCGACCTGTTGCAGCACCGTCCGGGCGGCCATCTCGACCTCCATGAAACGGGTCGGGAGGATCGAGAAGCTGCGGTACGCGCAGAACGGGTTCGGGGTGTCGGTCAGCTTGATCACCGGCGGCAGATCGGACCAGGCGCTCGGGTAATCGCCCCGCACCTTCACCGGCTTGGTGAGCTGCTTGTCCTCCGGCCGGAGGACACCCAACCGGAGGAGCTGCCACACCGAGGCCAGGAACGAGCACGACCACAGGTCGTCCTTGATCTGCACGTCCATGAAGATGGAGTGCCGGTTGGCGGCGGTCTGTTCGGGGCCGTGCCACGTACCGTCCGCCATGGCCGGCACCACTGTGGGGTCGAAGGACCGGCGACCGTTCGCCAGCCAGCCGGATTTCTCGAGCGGCGGCCGGCTCCCGTTGGCGCCGGGCAGCGGCTCCGGAACGATGCTGTCGAAGACCTGCTGCGCCAGCTTGGTCGCCCCGAACTCGGCGCAGCTCGACTCACGGGCGATGTAGTCGATCTCCAGCCCGCTCTTGGCGGCCGCGTCGACCACTTTCTTGATGATCACCCGGGGATCGTCGAGCCGGCTGAAGTAGTCGTCGATCAGAAAGCACGTGCTGATGCGCGACGACGTGCTGCCCCAGCGGCCCATCGACTTGGTGGCCTTGACCCAGTGGGAGACGCTCCGGAAGTACTCGGCGAGCCGGCTCTCACTCTCCGGGTCCTGCAGGTCCTCCATGTAGAGGTGGCCCAGCTCGAGCGAGACGTGCGAGAGCCCGACGGAAGGAGCGGTCCGTTCGGCCGCCTTCTCCCGGTAGACCACGCGTTGGCGGTGCGGGGCTACCGTCATAGGGTCTCCCAAGCAGAGTCGTCGACGAGGCGCCTCGCCAACGAATCGAAGGCGTTTCGCGTCTCCTGGTTCGCGACGCCGGCCACCACGTCCTTGTCAGTGATCAACTGTTCCTGCCATTGCAGCATGGGATCCAGAGGAACGGTCCCTAATACTAAATTTTTGCCGACTTGGTGGTCTCCCGCCAGCCGGGTGAGTCGCCTATTGCACTCGTCGAGCCAAACGCCCTGCTTAGCGGTGAGGCCACTCTGTGCCGAAGGTGCCGGATCGATCACCGCGGTGCGGACGTATCGAAGATTGCTGGCGAACTCCTGCCGGTCGTGACCCAGGGTCTGTGCGGAGGCGAGGAGGCCGTGCGGCCCGTTGACGAGGCCGCCCGCCGCCACCACGTGCTGCCTGGTCCACCGGTGGAAGACCAGCCAGCGACTCATGATGTTGCGCATCTCCGGCCTGGCGGTCACCTTCAGAACCGTTTCGACGGCGATGTTCCGCCCGGCGCTGAGGTCGACCATGCAGAGGCTGAACTCCTCGTTGAGCCGGAGGAACAGCTTGAGACACTGCTCCTCCAAGCCGCCCCGCCTCGGGAAGTCGCCGCTGCCGACGTCACCCGGGAGCAGGACGAGACGGCCGGTGTTGGCCTGCCCCTCACGGATGGCGCGCCGGTCGGTCGACGTCCAGATGTCGATGCGCTCCGGCTCCTCCACCTCCTTGAGCAGGAAGCGGTAGAGGCCGGACCCGCTCTGGGTGCCGTTCTCAGCCTTCTCGATGCCGAAGATGGCGCCCGCTGTCGGCGAGCCGAAGTCGAAGTCGAGGTAGCAGACGTCGTTGCCCTGCAGAGCGCTGCGATACAGCAGGTTGCTGCTGGTCACCGATCGGCCGGTACCGCCCTTGTCGGACGCGGCGAAGACGAACATCAGATCGCCGTACTCTCGTTCTGGCGGACGGCGTCGAGGCCGTCGAGCTCCAGCAGGATCCAGCTCACCAGGGCGGTCGCCGATCCCGGCCGGGTACGAGCGATGGATCGCGCCCGGTCGAGTTTGGCCCGGATCTCGGTCAAGACGTCCATCACCTCGAGGCTGGCATCGGCGGAACCCCTCATGAGCTCCATGTCGTACAGGTGCTCGGCCTCGAACAGCAGGTCGAAGGCGTGGATCACGAGCCGGTCGTTGACGAGCGGTTCCTCGCTCAGCAGGTTAGCCGTGCTGACCAGGCCCGCCACCACCCGTTCGGTGTAGTACCACGACGGTTGCTCGTACCCGGGGAGCTCTTCGAACACGTTGGACGGCTGGTCCCACAGTCTGCGGTGGCTCGTGCCGGACAGCCGGCGGCGGGAGAGATGGTCCCACACCCCGTCCGCCAGGCGCAGCAGGCGCGCGCGCTCCTCCACGTCGCTCAGCAGGCCGGCGATGGCGACCGAGCGCTGGAGCAGCAGAGAGGCGAACTCCCCGACGTACCACACCGATTTCGTCTTGTCCGGTGAGTCGTCGGCGCTGCCCTCCAGGACGACCTCCAGGCCGGGATGGTGCAGCCGCAGGCCCGAGTCGCCCGGGCGGTGCCGGCGGGTCACCCGGCCCTCGTTCGACAGGTCGGCCAGCACGGCGCCGATCCGGGCCAGGCGGGTGTCCGCACCGCGTCGCCGGACCAGGTCCTTCACCACGATCGAGGTCACCAGGAGGCTGTAGTACTCGCTGCGGAGCCCGTCGGTGGTCTGCCATGGTGGGTCCTCCAGCGGCCACTTCGGCCCGCCGCTGAACGTCGCCACCGTCGCCCAGTAGGTGAGGGTGAGATCCCAGCGCAGCTGGAGCGCACGCGACAGGCGCTGCTGCTCCTCGTTGAGCAGACCCAGCACACGGGTCCGCTCGGAGAAGAGGTCCTCGATCGCGTCGACCGCCACCACGGTGAAGTAGAGGTACGGCTTGTTCTCCGCGATGCCCTCCGGCTGCGGGCCGATGTCCTCGATCTCCTCCGGCGGCGCTGCGGCCGGTACCTCTCCGGTGGCCGGCTCGCCCCCTCCGACCGGCTTGTACTCCAGCGCGACCTCGGGCGCTTCCTTGACGATGCCCCACGACCAACCGCACTCGAAGAGCGCGTTGGCGCCCTCGAGCGCCTGCGTCTGCCCCGATCCGATCAGGACCTCGCCGAAGGACGCGATCGTCTCCTGCAACGCCGTACGGAATTGGTTGACGACCGTCTTGGACGGCGCCTGGCTCTTGTTGATGGTGCGGAGCAGGACCTGCCCGGGATCGTCGTCCGCCTCGAAGACGTGCGTGGAGAAGCTCCGGAGCAGGCCGACCATGGCCGCGGTGAGCCGGGTGCTGGCGAGTCTTTCCAGCTCCCGCAACTCGCGGCGCAGATTCATCCGGGTGACGGACTGCCGGAAGATGCGGACGAAACCGATGGTGGCCAGCGACAGCGTCACCGAGATCGCGAACGAGTCCACGATGTCGCGACCCAGCTGCTCGTCGGTCAGCTTGCCGCCCTCGTCGGACTTGTAGTAACTGCCGCCGGAGAAGATCGGGCGGCCGTCGTTCTTCTCGTCGACGTACCGGGTGAAGTAGTCGGTGGCGATCCGGACCAGGTTGAGCGGGATGCTCTTCTCGTCGCCGAGCGGCCGGAGTGCCTCGAGCATGGCGTCGGCCGTGGCGTTCGGCCGGTCCAGCGCGAACGGTGTCACCTGTGTGGCCGGGAGCAGGATGCAGAGCAGCTGCTCGGCGTCACTGATGGAGTTGGATCCGTCGCGGCCACCCCAATGCCATCGACCGTCGCGCCACGAGCTCAGAACCGTCGCTTTCCAGGTCTCCAGCAGATGCTGTCGCGGTTCGATCCTCACCGGTGCACACCACCATCTCCGCAGACGGGCCCAAAGGCGACAGATGCCCGCGGCTCACCGGCTGCACCGAGGGGGCCTCGGCCGCCCGGCGTGCCGCGGAGCCGGACCGGCGTACATCTGGTTCGGTCGATAGCCGCTCGGTCCGCGCTGACTCCCTCATGATGTCGCACCCGTCAAGCTATCAACCGCGCAGGCGCTCCAAAGTAGCGCTACGAGCGGGGCTAAGTCGATCCGACCCTCCAATGAAGAACGAAAAGAGCGGGGCGACGGACCACTGGTCCGGCGCCCCGCTCCTCCGATCGTGTTGTACTCAGTTCGCCTGTTCGGCCAGCGCCAGGAACTGCTTCTTGGAGGCCAGTGCCTGCTCAGCCTCCTTGATCCGCCGAGCGTCGCCGGCGGCCTGTGCCCGGGCCAGCCGCTGCTCGGCCTCGGCGACCTGGTCGCGCATCTGGCGCAGCAGCGGGTTGTCCTGCGGGCTGGTCTTGCGCCAGGCCGAGTCCATCGCCACCCGGATCCGCTCCTCCGCGGCCCGCCAGCGGCGGTCCAGCGAGGCGGCCGCCTCGCGCGGCACCCGGCCGGCGTCGTGCCAGGCGGCCTGGGCGTCGCGGAGCCGGTTCTGCGCGCCACGCGGGTCGGCGTCGACGTCGACGGCCTCGATCTCGGCCAGGATGGCCTGCTTCTTCTCCAGGTTGCCCTGGTACTCCGCGTCACGGGCGGAGAAGACCTCGCTGCGCCGGGTGAAGAAGGCGTCCTGAGCGGCCCGGAAGCGTTCCCAGAGGCGCTGCTCGGCTTCCTTGGCGGCGCGCGGAGCCGCCTTCCACTCGGCCATCAGCTCCTTGAGCCGGTTCGCCGTGGTGGACCACTCGGTCGAGTCGGAGAGACCCTCCGCCTCCTTGACCAGCTCTTCCTTGGCCGTCTGGGCCTGCTTGCGCTGCCCGTCGAGGGTGGCGAAGTGTGCACCGCGGCGGCGGGTGAAACCGTCCCGGGCGGCGGCGAACCGCTTCCACAGCTCACCGTCGGTCTTCTTGTCGACGCCGCGGATGGTCTTCCACTCGTCGAGGATCTCCTTGAGCCGGTCGCCGGCCGACTTCCAGCCGGTCGCCTCGGCGGCGATCTTCTCCGCCTCCTCGACCAGGGCGGTCTTGCGCGCCAGCGCCTCGGTACGGGCCACCTCACGGGCCGCCCGAGCCTCCCCGGCCTTCTCCTCGGCCAGGCCGGCGAGCCGCTCCAGCCGGGCGGCGAGACCGTCGATGTCACCCACCACGTGGGCCTCGTCGAGCTGGGTGCGGAGCCGTTTGACGCTGCTCAGCGAGTGCGAGGCGTCTGCCGCGCCGGACTTGAGGCGAGCCTCGACGAGGTCGACCTCGGTCACCAGGTCGTCGAAGCGCCGGGCGAAGTGAGCCAGCCCTTCCTCTGGCGTGCCCGCCTGCCAGGAGCCGACCACCCGGTCGCCCTCGGCGGTCTTCACGTACACGGTGCCGTCGGCATCCACGCGCCCGAAGGCCGTCCAGTCGTTCATGAGCTCATCCTCGTTCTCCCGGCGTCATCGGACCCGGACGGGCCCGTGGCCACCGCCATAGCGCAGTCGAATGCCAATCTTCCCACCGGCATTCTTTCTCGCGCATTGTCACAGGTCCAACCCGGTTAGGGGAAAGCTCCCGCCGACGACCGTGACACAACGGTGTCCTACGGTTGATCGGTGCCGTTCCGGTCAGACTCCCGCGTGATCACCGTCGTCGGCCCGACGGCGGCCGGCAAGTCCGCGCTGAGCGTCGCCCTGGCCCACGAGTTGGGCGGCGAGGTGGTCAACGCCGACTCGATGCAGCTCTACCGCGGGATGGACATCGGCACGGCCAAGTTGAGTGTCGAGGAGCGCGAGGGCGTACCGCATCATCTCCTCGACATCTGGGACGTGACCGAGCCGGCGGCGGTCGCGGAGTACCAGCGGCTGGCCCGGGCGGCGATCGACGACATCCTCGGCCGGGGGCGGGTGCCGCTGCTGGTCGGCGGCTCCGGTCTCTACGTGCGGGCGGTGCTGGAGGACTTCGAGTTCCCGGGCACCGACCCGGCGGTCCGGGCGCGGCTGGAGGACGAGCTGGCCGTGGCCGGCCCGGCGGCCCTGCACGACCGCCTGCGTGAGCGGGACCCGGTCGCCGCGGCGAAGATCCTGACCTCCAACGGCCGCCGGATCGTCCGCGCGCTGGAGGTGATCGAGCTGACCGGTCAGCCGTTCACCGCCGCCCTGCCGGACCCGGTACCGGTCTATGACGCGGTGCGGATCGGCGTCGACCGGGACACCACCGACCTGGACGAGCGGATCGCGCTGCGGGTGGACCTGATGTGGGCGGCGGGCCTGATCGACGAGGTCCGCGGTCTGGACGGCATCCGCGAGGGGCGGACCGCCTCCCGGGCTCTCGGTTACCAGCAGGCGCTCGCGCAGATCGACGGCCTGCTCACCGAGGCCCAGGCCAAGGAGGACACGGTCCGCGGCACTCGCCGGTTCGTCCGGCGGCAGCGGTCGTGGTTCCGGCGGGACCCGTCCGTCACCTGGCTGGACGGCGCCACCACGACGCTCCTGGCGGACGCTCTTACGCTTGCGCGATGATTGGCGGCGTGCGTTTTACCAAGGGCCATGGAACCGGCAACGACTTCGTCATCCTTCCCGACCCCGACGGTGAGCTGGAGCTGACGGCCGAGCGCGTGGCCGCGCTCTGCGACCGGCACCGGGGCATCGGCGGCGACGGCGTGCTCCGGGTGGTGCGCAGCGCCAAGCACCCCGAGGCGGCCGGGCAGGCCGGCGAGGCCGAGTGGTTCATGGACTACTGGAACAGCGACGGCTCGTTCGCCGAGATGTGCGGCAACGGCGTCCGCGTCTTCGTCCGCTATCTGATGAGCAACGACCTCGCCACGCCCGGCCCTGCGGGCCTGCCGGTGGCAACCCGGGCCGGGATCATGGTCGCGCAGGTCAATGACGGCTCGATCCGGGTGCGCATGACAACCCCGCGGGTGTACGCCGGAAGCACCGCCACCATAGGAGCCCTGACCGTTCCCGGGGTCGCGGTGGACTGCGGGAACCCGCATCTGGTCTGCAACCTGCACGACGGGGTGCGGCTGGCCGTCCTGGACCTGACCAGACCACCCGGCCACGACCCCGCGGTCTTCCCGGGCGGGGTGAACGTCGAGTTCGTCGAGCCCGCCGAGCCGGTCGACGGTGTGGACGGGCACGTCCGGATGCGCGTGCACGAGCGTGGCTCCGGCGAGACCCTGTCCTGCGGCACCGGGGCCTTGGCGGTCGGCGCGGTGGCGCTGCGCGACGCGGGCCTGACGACCGGCTCGATCGCCGTGGACCTGCCCGGCGGCCGGCTGATCGTGACCCACGACGACGACGGGGTCTGGTGGCTGGAGGGCCCCGCCGTGCTCGTCGCCACCGGCGAGGTGCTCTGATGCTGCACCGCGTCGCCCACCGCGGCTACTCCACGGTGGCGCCGGAGAACACGCTGCCCGCCTTCGACGCCGCGGTGCGGGCGGGTGCCACCCTGGTCGAGTTCGACGTGCGGGTGACCCGGGACGGCGTACCCGTGGTGATCCACGACCGGACGGTCAACCGCACCACCTCCGGCACCGGCCGGGTCTGGGACCTGACCTACGACGAGATCGCGGCGCTGGACGCCGGCTCCTGGTTCGGCGCCGGGTTCACCGGTCTGCGGGTGCCGACGCTGGCCGAGACCCTGGACCTGCTGGCCGCCGGAACGGCCGAGCTGCTCGTCGAGATCAAGCCGCCGGCCACGCTCGACGAGGTGAAGACGATCGTCGCCCAGCTCGCCGAGCGAGACCTGCTGGCGCGCTCGGTCATCCAGAGCTTCGACGCCGACGTGCTCCGCAAGGTCCGCGGCCTGGTCCCGGACGTACGCCTCGGGCTGCTGCTGTTCCGCTTCGACGCGGAGACCGTCGCGACCTGTCGTGAGCTGGACGTCGCCTACTGCAACCCGGACCTCGAGGACGTGCTGTCCCACCCGGAGACGATGGCCGGCCTAGCCGAGGCCGGCGTCCAGGTGATGCCCTGGACGCCGAACGACATGGCGCGGTGGCGTCCCCTGGTGGACGCCGGGGTGGCCGGCTTGATCACCGACCACGTCGGCGAACTCACCGGCTGGGTCAACGCCGGCTCGGTCTGAACCCGCTCGGTCATACAACGCCGTGGTCAAGGTTCGCTCGCCGGTCACTCTCTTTCTTCGGTACGCGTGACCGGCGTCTTGCCGAAGCCGACGCGTGCCGCCCTGCCCGACGCGAGCCAGGCTTTCCGTCCCGGCCGCAGCGCGACCGCCGGGAAACACCAGTCCGTCCCGCTGCGGGCGGGCCGGGCGCGGTTTTGCTCTGGTTGCTTGCCAGCGCCCGGTCGCCGTAACCGCCAGGTGATGCTGTTTCCCGGCGGTCGCGCTGGGGCGGCGAGGCAAAGCCGGGCTCGCGCCGGGAGAGCGGGGACAGGGTCGGCTTGGGCGGGACGCCGGTCACGCGTACCCCGAAAAAGCGCAACCGGCAGGCAGAGATCCGCGGTCTAGAAGGCGTCGGGAGCCTGGTCCAGTTCCGAATCCGGCGCCGCCGACGGGTTCGTCGGCGCCGGCGTCCCCTTGACCACTGCCCGGATCGCGGCGGCCACGGCCGGCGTCACCCGCGCGTCGAAGACGCTCGGAATGATCACCGTCGGGTTGAGCTTGTCCTCGCCCACCACGTCCGCGATGGCCCGGGCCGCGGCTAGGGCCATCTCCTCGGTGAACTCCTCGGCGCTGACGTCGAGCATGCCGCGGAACACACCGGGAAAGGCCAGCACGTTGTTGATCTGGTTGGGCTGGTCGGATCGGCCGGTCGCCACCACGGCGGCGTGCTTGCGGGCCTCGCGCGGGTCCACCTCGGGGTCCGGGTTCGCCAGCGCGAACACGATCGACTTCTCCGCCATCCGGGCGATGTCGTCGCCGGTGAGCAGGTTCGGCGCGCTGACCCCGATGAAGACGTCGGCACCGGCGATCGCTCCGGGCAGGTCACCGGAGTAGTTGGCCTTATTGGTGTGGTCGGCCAGCCACTGCCAGGTCTCCGTCATGTCCGGCATCCCGCGGTGCAGGGCGCCCTTCCGGTCGTACGCGATGATGTCGCCCACGCCCTGCCGCAGCAGCAGCTTCATGATCGCGGTGCCGGCCGCGCCGGCGCCGGAGACGACCACCTTGACGTCCTGCATCCGCTTACCGACCACCCGCAGTGCGTTGGTCAGCGCGGCCAGTACGCAGATCGCGGTGCCGTGCTGGTCGTCGTGGAAGACCGGGATGTCGAGCAACTCCCGCAGCCGCGCCTCGATCTCGAAGCACCGCGGCGCCGCGATGTCCTCCAGGTTGATCCCGCCGTACGCGGGCGCGATCGCCCGGACGATGTTGACGATCTCGTCGGTGTCCTGGGTGTCCAGGACCACCGGCCAGGCGTCCACGCCGCCGAACCGCTTGAAGAGCGCCGCCTTGCCCTCCATCACCGGCATCGCCGCGGCCGGCCCGATGTTGCCGAGGCCGAGCACCGCCGAGCCGTCGCTGACCACCGCGACGGTGTTGCGCTTGATGGTGAGGCGGCGGGCGTCGGCCGGGTTCTCGGCGATCGCCATGCAGACCCGCGCCACGCCCGGCGTGTACGCCCGGGACAGCTCGTCCCGGTTACGCAGAGCGACCTTCGACGACACCTCGATCTTGCCGCCGAGGTGCAGCAGGAACGTACGGTCGGACACCTTCCGGACGTCCACCCCGTCCTGGTCCTCGAGCTGCTTGACCACCTGGTCGGCGTGCGCGGCGTCGGCGGTGTCACAGGTGAGGTCCACGAGCACGTGGGTGGGGTCGGAGTCCACCACGTCGAGTGCCGTCACGATCGCTCCGGCCTCACCCACACAGGTGGTGAGCCGGCCGATGGACGAGGCGTCCGCGGTAACGGCGATGCGAATCGTGATCGAGAATCCTGCGCTCGGCAGGCGGGTGGTCACCACGGTGTTCCCTCCGACGTTGGTGGGTGAGTATCCGCATTCTCGCTCTTGCGGAATAGTCGATTCGCTCGCGGTGGTTACTAGTGAGTTAGCCCAGTTATGTGGATGCGCCGCCCGACGGGACATGCCACGATCGGGCGGAGGAGGTCACTTTTGCGAAACACGTACCAGACACCCGTCCTTGACGAGCCGGATCTGACGACCGGCGAGCTCGAGCTCGAGGAGCGGCACTCGCTCAGGCGGGTGGCCGGTCTCTCCACCGAGCTCACCGATGTAACCGAGGTTGAGTACCGGCAGTTGCGACTCGAGCGAGTCGTGCTGGTCGGGGTGTGGACCGAGGGCAGCGTCGACGACGCGGAGAACTCGCTGACCGAGCTCGCCGCCCTCGCCGAGACCGCCGGTTCGCAGGTGCTCGAAGGCCTTATCCAACGCCGCAAGCAACCCGACGCGGCCACCTTCATCGGCCGGGGCAAGGTCGACGAGCTACGTGACGTGGTTCTCGACACCGGCGCCGACACCGTCATCTGTGACGGCGAGCTGTCCCCGTCCCAGCTGCGTAACCTTGAGCAGCAGACCAAGGTCAAGGTGGTCGACCGGACCGCCCTGATCCTCGACATCTTCGCCCAGCACGCCAAGAGCCGCGAGGGTAAGGCTCAGGTCGAGCTGGCCCAGCTGCAATACCTCCTGCCGCGACTGCGCGGCTGGGGTGAGACCCTCTCCCGCCAGTCCGGTGGCTCCGGTCGCGGCGGTGGCGCCGGCGGCGGCGTGGGTCTGCGTGGTCCCGGTGAGACCAAGCTCGAGACCGACCGGCGGCGCATCAACCAGCGCATCTCGCGCTTGCGGCGCGAGATCAAAGCCATGCGGACGGTACGGGAGACCAAACGGTCCCGCCGTGCCGCGAGCGGGGTCCCGGCCGTGGCGATCGCCGGTTACACCAACGCCGGCAAGTCCAGCCTGCTGAACCGGCTGACCCAGGCCGGCGTGCTGGTGGAGAACGCGCTCTTCGCCACCCTGGACCCGACCACCCGGCGCGCTTCCGCGGAGGACGGGCGGGTCTACACCCTCTCCGACACCGTGGGTTTCGTCCGGCACCTGCCGCACCAGATCGTCGAGGCGTTCCGCTCGACGCTGGAGGAGGTGGCCGACGCCGACCTGGTGGTGCACGTCGTCGACGGCGCCCATCCGGACCCGGAGGGCCAGGTCAGCGCGGTCCGCGAGGTGCTGGGCGAGGTCGGCGCCGACCGGCTTCCCGAGCTGCTGGTGGTCAACAAGGTCGACGCCGCCGACGAGGAGACGAAACTTCGGCTCAAGCGGACATGGCCGGACGCCGTCTTCGTCTCCGCCCGCTCCGGCACGGGGCTGGCGGAGCTCCAGGCGGCGATCGCCGACCGGCTGCCCCGGCCGGCGGTCGACCTGACCGTCCTGATCCCGTACGACCGGGGTGACCTGGTGGCCCGAGTGCACCGGTCCGGTCAGGTGATCCAGTCCCGTCACTTGGACGACGGCACTGAGCTGCACGTTCGCGTGAACGAGCAGCTCGCCGCCGAACTGGCCGGATTCAGCCGCTGATCGGCGTGCGGAAACGGACTTCAGGGGCGGTCCACCCTGCATTGATCCACACGTAATACCGGTACGAGACGCCGCGTGCGACACTGTGCGGATGCGGCGTCTCGTGTTTCCGATCATCGTGGGTGTGGGCCTGGTGATGGTCGGCTCCTCCAGCGCGTCCGCCGAGGACCCGACCCCCGCGGCGACGGTCAGCGCGAAGGCGACGCCGGGCAAGAAACTGTGCAAGATCACCGACAAGCGGCTCACCGAGATCTCCGGCATCGTGGCGACGAGCAAGGGTTACGTCGTCATCAATGACGGGACGACCGAATCGGCCAAGGAGAAGATCTTCTTCCTGGACCGCGAGTGCGCTGTCGACAAAGTGCAGGACTACAGCGGCGAGGGCCCGCTCGACCCGGAGGACCTGGTCCTCTCCGCCGACGGCGAGACGCTGTGGATCGCCGACATCGGTGACAACGGTGTCCGGGCCGCCGACCCGGATCCCCGCCCGAGTGTCGCGCTCTGGAGCATGCCGGCCGGCGGCGCGAAGAAGCCGGCGTTGCACCGGCTGAGCTACCCCGAGGGTGACAGCCACGACGCCGAGGCGCTGCTGCTCAGCGGCGACGGCACTCCGCTCATCGTGACCAAGGAGATCGGCAAGCCGGCGGCCGTCTACCAGCCGACCGCCCCGCTGAAGGCGCGCAACTCCGAGGCCGTGCCGATGAAGAAGGTCGCGGAGATCAACGTCAACGCGACCGAGACGGCCGGCAACACGCTGGCCCGGATCGGCAACAAGACGATCACCGGCGGGGCGGTCGCGTCCGGCGGCGCGAAGGTGGCGCTGCGGACCTACACCGACGCGCTCGAGTGGGACGTCACCGGCGGGGACGTGATCGGTGCGCTGAAGAAGGAGCCGCGGACCACCGGCCTGCCCAACGAGCCGTTCGGCGAGGCGATCTCGTACAGCGCCGACGGAAAAGCCTTCCTCACGGTCTCCGACATGAACGGGGACAGCGCCACCGCCAACAACATCCGGGAGTACACGCCGGCCACCACGGTGGCCGCGCTCTCCGAGAAGTCCGGCAAGGGCGGAGCCAGCGACTCCTGGTATTCCGATCTCACCGTCGACGACGTCACCTACATGGTGGCCGGCGTTGGCGCGCTGGGCCTGATCCTGGTCGGGGTCGGCGTCTTCGGCATCATGCGTTTCCGCAAGTCACCGGCGGCCGCGGCCGGCGCGGACGACCTGTCCACCGGCCTGAAGACCACCGACCCGGAGACCGAGCTGATCGGCGTCGGCGGTGCGCCGCAGCGGGCCGCCGCCTACGGCGGTACTCGTCCCGGCGCGGGTTCGGGCCCGGTCTACGGCGCCCAGTCCGGTCCGCCCGGCGGCGCCCCGCAGCGCGGCACCGGCGTTTACGGCGGCAGCCCGGGCAACGGCCCGCAGTACGGCCGCCCGGCCGCCCAGCCGCCGCGCGGCCCGCAACAGACGCCCGCACGAGGCCCGCAGCAGCCCGCCCGGGGTCCCCAGCAGCCCGCCCGGGGTCCCCAGCAGCCGGCCCGCGGTCCGCAGCAGCCCGCGCGTGGCCCGCAGCAGGCTCCGGCTCGCGCCCCGCAGCCGCCGCCGCGTGGTCCGCAGCAGGCGCCCGGCCGTGTTCAGCAGCCCCCGGCTCGTGGTCCGCAGCAGCAGCCGCCGCGCGGTCCGCAGCCGCCGCCGCCCGGCCGGGGACACCAGCCCCCGCAGCGTGGTGGCGGGAGTTATGGTGGCCAGCAGCAGGGCCGAGGTCCGCAGCCGCCGCGCGGTCCCCAGCAGGGACAGGCGCAGCGGTCCCCGGGCGTCTACGGTGGCGGCGGCCGCCCTCAGCCCGGCCAGGACGGCTACCACCGGTAACAGACATCAAAGGCCCGGTTCCCACTCGATGAGCGGGGGACCGGGCCTTTTCAATGTGCCGTCATGCGCGGGTGCGTGCCGCTCAGCCGGGCCTCCATCGACCTGGCGCCGCAGTCCACGGCGGCCGTCCCGGGCGGCCTCGCTGTTGCACGCGGCGCTGGGCCGCGAGGCGCTGGGCCGCGAGGCGCTGGGCCGCGACCATCCGTCCCGGGCGGCCTCGCCGTCACACGCGGCGCAGGACCGCGACCACCCGTCCCATGATCGTCGCGTCGTCGCCCGGGATCGGGTCGAAGGCCGGGTTCGCCGGCATGAGCCAGACGTGCCCGTCCCGCTGCCGGTAGCTCTTCACCGTCGCCTCGCCGTCGATCATCGCGGCCACGATGTCGCCGGCCTCGGCGGTCGGCTGCTGGCGTACCACCACCCAGTCCCGGTTGCAGATGGCCGCGTCGATCATCGAGTCGCCCTTGACCTCCAGCATGAAGACCTCGCCCTCGCCGACCAGCTCGCGGGGCAGCGGGAAGAAGTCCTCCACGGCCTGCTCGGCCAGGATCGGGCCACCGGCGGCGATCCGCCCGACGAGCGGCACATACGCCGGCTGCGGCCGGGCCGCCCGCATCGCCTCGTCGTCGACCAGCTCACCCGGCGCCCGTACGTCAACGGCGCGCGGCCGGTTCGGGTCGCGCCGGAGGTAGCCCTTGGTCTCCAGCGCCTTCAACTGGTACGCCACACTGGACGGGGACACCAGCCCGACCGCCTCCCCGATCTCCCGCACGCTGGGCGGGTATCCGTACCGCTCCACCCAGTCGCGGATGAACTCGAGGATCCGGCGCTGACGTGCGGTGAGGTCGGTGGCGACTGCCTCGGGCAGGTGGCCGACCGGTGTCACCGACCGCAGCTGGGGTGCGTCGGCCCCGCGGGCGCGGCTCGGGGTACGGCGCCGCATTGCCGCCGAGGCGCCGACCGCCTCGGGTTTCCCGGTCTGTTGCTGTCGGCTCGTCCGGTCGTCGGTCGACACGTCCGCCCTCCCTGTCGGCCAGTGCCTGTCGGCACGTGGTGCGTCGCGGAGCCGGGCAGACGCCGTGGGGATGGCGTTTGTCCGGCTGACCCCTTCTGACGGAAAACCTAGTAGGCGGGTGCGACTTATTCAAACATCTGTACGACTTTCCCCCGGCGTGTCGCTCAGAAGTGCTCGACTTCCGTACCTGTGTTCTGATAGACCGTCGTACGCACGTTCTATCGAACGCATGTCCGAGAAGGGGGAACTCGTCATGGTGGTCAATGGTGCGCGACACGCCGAACCGCCGCTGCGACTCACCCGGCGCGGCCGGGTCGTGCTGCTCAGCCTGTTCTTCCTGATGTCCGCTCTTGCCAGTGTCGTGCTCTTCGCGACCGCCTCGCAGGGCTGACTTTCGGCGCGTCGAGCCCCGGCCCGCGGGCGCTCCGCGTGATCGTGACATCACCCCTGGTGGTGAGGTGCAAAATACGGCGCGTCGGCACGCCGCTGAACTTGCATCGGCGTCCGCCGGGGCATAGCGTCTACCCCAACATCTAGTGGTTACACGGATGTAAGTCATCCACAGGTTGGGTTTCCTTCTCCCGGTTATCCACATGCAGTCCACAGCGACGCGACGGTCCTGACCATGGCGAAGCTGCGCTTCTGCATGCCCGGATTCCGTGGCGAGGGTGTCCGGAAGGGGTCGCGGTGCGTTGCCCGTACTGTCGCCACGCCGATTCGCGCGTGGTCGACTCGCGTGAGGCCGATGACGGTCAGCTGATCCGTCGCCGGCGCTCGTGCCCCGAGTGCGGCAAGCGGTTCACCACGGTCGAGGAGGCGGTCCTCGCGGTGGTCAAGCGCAGCGGTGTCACCGAGCCCTTCAGCCGGACGAAGATCATGAGCGGCGTGCGGAAGGCCTGTCAGGGCCGTCCCGTCGACGAGGACTCGATCGCGCTGCTCGCGCAGCGGGTGGAGGAGACCGTCCGGGCCCGGGGCGCCGCCGAGATCCCCAGCCACGAGGTGGGCCTGGCGATTCTCACGCCGTTGCGTGAGCTGGACCAGGTGGCATATCTCCGGTTCGCCAGTGTCTACAAGTCGTTCGACTCACTCGACGAATTCGAGAAGGAGATCGCGGCACTGCGCGACGCGGCGACGGTCAGGGAACCCGGGACGCGACACAGCGTCGCGCCGCGGTCCGGCGGTCGCGCACCAAAGCTAAACGGCTGAGTGCAGCCGTAATTCAGCTGGTACTACGAGGGGGAGCACACTCATATGGCCGGAGACGGCATCACTGCAGGTCGCCAGCGCAGCCGGACCAGCGGCGGCAACGGCGCGGCGGCCGGGGGGCTGCGTGTGGAGCGGGTGTGGACGACCGAGGGCGTCCACCCGTACGACGAAGTGGAGTGGGAACGCCGCGACGTCGTCATGACCAACTGGCGGGACGGCTCGATCAACTTCGAGCAGCGGGGCGTGGAGTACCCGGCGTTCTGGAGCGTGAACGCGGCGAACATCGTCACGACCAAGTACTTCCGGGGTGCGGTGGGGACCCCGGAGCGTGAGTGGTCGCTCAAGCAGCTCATCGACCGCGTCGTCAAGACGTACCGGAAGGCGGGCGAGGAGCACGGCTACTTCGCCTCCCCGGCGGACGCCGAGCTGTTCGACCACGAGCTCACCTGGATGCTGCTGCACCAGGTGTTCAGCTTCAACTCACCGGTCTGGTTCAACGTCGGCACCTCCTCGCCGCAGCAGGTCAGCGCCTGCTTCATCCTCTCGGTCGACGACTCGATGGATTCGATCCTCGACTGGTACAAGGAAGAGGGCCTGATCTTCAAGGGCGGCTCCGGCTCGGGTGTGAACCTGTCCCGGATCCGTTCCTCGAAGGAGCTGCTGACGTCCGGGGGCACGGCGAGCGGCCCGGTCAGCTTCATGCGCGGCGCCGACGCCAGCGCGGGCACCATCAAGTCCGGCGGCGCCACCCGGCGTGCCGCGAAGATGGTCATCCTCGACGTGGACCACCCGGACATCGAGGAGTTCGTCCAGACCAAGGCGCGCGAGGAGAACAAGATCCGCGCGCTGCGGGACGCCGGCTTCGACATGGACCTGGGCGGCGCCGACATCGTCTCGGTGCAGTACCAGAACGCCAACAACTCGGTCCGGGTCAGCGACGAGTTCATGCGGGCCTATGAGGAGGGCACCGAGTTCGGTCTCCGCGGCCGCCTGAACGGCGAGGTCATCGAGACCATCGATGCCAAGAAGCTGTTCCGCGACATCGCCACGGCCGCGTGGGAGTGCGCCGACCCCGGTCTGCAGTACGACGACACCATCAACGACTGGCACACCAACCCCGAGACCGGCCGGATCACCGCGTCCAACCCGTGCTCGGAGTACATGTCGCTGGACGACTCGTCCTGCAACCTGGCCTCGCTGAACCTGATGAAGTTCCTCAAGGCCGACGGCGGCTTCGAGGTGGAGAAGTTCGTCAAGAGCGTCGAGTTCATCATCACCGCGATGGACATCTCGATCTGCTTCGCCGACTTCCCGACCGAGAAGATCGGGGTCACCACCCGCGCCTACCGTCAGCTCGGTATCGGGTACGCGAACATCGGCGCCCTGCTGATGGCGTCCGGCTTGCCGTACGACTCGGAGGCCGGCCGTGGCGTCGCCGCCGCGATCACCTCGCTGATGACCGGTACGGCGTACCGTCGCTCGGCCGAGCTGGCCGGTGTCGTCGGCGCGTACGACGGTTACGCCCGCAACGCCGAGGCGCACCAGCGCGTCATGCGTAAGCACGCCGCTGCCAACGACGAGATCCGTCCGCAGGGCCCGGTCGCCACCGAGATCGTCAAAGAGGCGACCCGGCAGTGGCAGAACGGCAACAAGATCGGTGCGAAGAACGGCTGGCGCAACGCGCAGGCCTCGGTCCTCGCCCCGACCGGCACCATCGGCCTGATGATGGACTGCGACACCACCGGCATCGAGCCCGACCTGGCACTCGTCAAGTTCAAGAAGCTGGTCGGCGGCGGCTCCATGCAGATCGTCAACCAGACCGTCCCGCGCGCGCTGCGCAGCCTCGGCTACCCCGAGGAGCAGGTCGAGGCGATCGTCGAGCACATCTCCGAGCACGGCAACGTGATCGACGCCCCCGGTCTGAAGCCGGAGCACTACGCGGTCTTCGACTGCGCCATGGGCGAGCGGGCCATCGCGCCGATCGGCCACGTCCGGATGATGGCCGCTGTGCAGCCGTTCATCTCCGGCGCCATCTCCAAGACGGTCAACATGCCGGAGACGGCGACCGTCGAGGAGATCGAGGAGATCCACTACCAGGGCTGGAAGCTCGGCCTGAAGGCGCTCGCGATCTACCGCGACAACTGCAAGGTCGGGCAACCGCTCTCCGCCGCGAAGAGGAACAAGGCGGAGGAGCCCGCGGCGGTTGAGGAAAAAGCGGTCGAGAAGGTGGTCGAGAAGGTCATCGAGTACCGCCCGATTCGCAAGCGCCTGCCGAAGAAGCGCCCGTCGGAGACGGTGTCCTTCTCGGTCGGTGGCGCCGAGGGTTACCTGACCGCGTCGTCCTACCCGGACGACGGTCTCGGTGAGGTCTTCCTGAAGATGTCGAAGCAGGGCTCCACCCTGGCCGGCGTCATGGATGCCTTCTCCGTGGCGATCTCCATAGGCCTTCAGTACGGCGTCCCGCTGGAGACGTTCGTCAGCAAGTTCACCAACATGCGCTTCGAGCCGGCCGGCATGACCGACGACCCGGACGTGCGCATGGCGTCGTCGGTGATGGACTACATCTTCCGTCGCCTGGCGCTGGACTTCCTGCCGTACGACACCCGGGCCGAGCTCGGCATCTTCACCGCGAAGGAGCGCACCGCCCAGGCGCAGGCCGAGGCGGCCGCCGAGGCCGCCGCGGTGGACCTGGCCGGCATGGCCGCGTCCGCGCCGGTCTCCGCTCCGGTCGGTGCGGCGAGCGCGCCGGCCGAGGAGAAGGCGCCGGTCGTCCAGGAGAAGGAGACCCCGGTCTCCGCCGGCTCGTCCACCGAGCTGCTGGAGATCGTCACCGGTCAGTCCGCCGACGCGCCGCTCTGCTTCACCTGCGGCACCAAGATGCGCCGCGCCGGCAGCTGCTACGTCTGCGAGGGCTGCGGTTCCACCTCCGGCTGCAGCTGAACCGGATGAAAGCGACCGCCCGGCCCGATCAGGGCCGGGCGGTCGCCCGTTTCAGCGGGACTCGCGCAGCCAGACCCCGAACTCCACCGCGGTACGCACTCCGTGCTCCAGCACCGCCGTGTAGATGTCGAAGCCGCTGATCTCGTCCGGGTACTCCGGCCGCTGGTGCCAGATGGTCTTGATGGCGAGGATCGCCTGCCGTTCCTCGTCGGTCAGGCGTCCGGCGAGCTCGCGGTGCCATTCGGTGACGTTGGCGTGGTCGTCGTGCAGCCAGATCGACAGGTCGACCCGCCACTCGTCCAGGGTCAGCGTCACGTGGAACCGTTCGTCGCGCTTCTCACCGGTCGGTGACCGGCTGCCCCGCTCGTCGGTGTAGTCGAACGCGGTGACGCCGGGGATCGTGACGGCGCGGCCGAGGAGGGCCACGACGTCGCCGGGCGCGTACTCCGGGCCGCCCAGCAGCATCACGTCGAGGTCGCGCCAGACCATCAGGCCGGAGACGAAGCTGCCGGTGGGTGTCAGCGGTCCCAAAGGCTCCAGCAGCGCGAGCACCGAACGCGCTTCTGCTTGCAGTTCCTCGGGCCGGCTCATCTCGCTCTCCCTTCCTGTCGCGTACAGGCGATGCCGCCGGCCCATTGTCGGGTGTGGCCGGTCGGCGGCCGGTGACCGGCTCTGCTTTAACGTGTAAGTTGAGGTGTGGCCAGCCTCGACGTCGACTTCGCCCGCCTCAATTCCGCCAAGGTCGCCGTCGCCGTAGCGTTCGCGATGAACGGGTTCGCCTACGCCGGCTGGCTGTCCCGGGCACCCGCCGCCCGGGACGCCCTGGACATCTCCGCCGCCGGCTTCGGCCTGCTGCTGCTCTGCATGTCCGGCTCGGCGGTCGCTGCGATCCCGCTCGCCGGCCCGATCGTCCAGCGTCTCGGCCCGTCCCGCACGGTCCTGTTCAGCTGCCTGTCACTGGTATCCGGCCTGGTCCTGGTCGCCACCGGCACGCTGCTCGGCTCCCCGATCATCGCCGGCGCCGGCCTTCTCTTCGCCGGCATAGCCACGAGCACGTGGGACGTCGCCATGAACGTCGAAGGCGCCGACGTAGAACGCCGTCTGAACCGTACGCTGATGCCCCGCTTTCATGCCGGCTTCAGCCTGGGCACCGTCGCCGGTGCGGCCACCGGCGCCGGCGCGGCAGCCACCGGCCTGCCGCTCTGGGCACAGCTCTACCTCTCCGCCGCGCTGACCGCCGCGATCATGACCATCATGGTGCGGCGTTTCCTGCCGCACACCGCCCCCGAGCCGGGCGCCCGCCGCGCGATGACCATCGGCGAGGCCTGGCGCGAACCGCGGACCCTCCTCATCGGCCTGGTGATGCTCGGCTTCGGCTTCACCGAGGGCACCGCGAACGACTGGCTGGCAATCAGCCTCGTCGACGGCTACGGAAGCAGCGAAACCGTAGGCGCCATCGGCTTCGGCGTCTTCGTCACCGCCATGACCCTGGCCCGCCTCTTCGGCGGCCACGCCATCGAACGCTGGGGCCGAGTCCCGGTCCTCCGCCTCACCGCCGCAACCGCCGCCGCCGGCCTGCTGCTGGTAGTGACCGGCAACACCGTGCCGATGGCCCTGCTGGGCGCCCTCCTCTGGGGCGTAGGCGCTTCCCTCGGCTTTCCCATCGGCATGAGCGCCGCCGCCGACGACCCGGCCCGCGCGGCCATCCGCGTGTCAGTCGCCGGCTCCGTCGGCTACGGCGCCTTCCTCGCCGGCCCTCCGCTCATCGGCTTCGCCGCCGAGCATTTCGGCATCCTGAACTCCCTCCTCTGCGTACTGGCCGCCCTGACCATCGGCCTGGCGGCCTCCCATGCAGCCAAACCCTTGCCGCATTCCCCCTCCCGCTGAGACAACCCCCTTTCCGGTACGCCCAACGGCCGTCCCCGACCCCAACCCACACCTCCCACCGCTACCCCGCGACCAAGCACAACGCACGCCCCCAACGCGCCCGCCGGGCCATGCACGCCGCCCCCGCCTGGCTACCGCAACCCCGGCCTCCAACGCGCCTGCCGGGTCATGTGCGCCGATCGCGCGCGGTCACCGCAACCCCGGGCCCTCAACTCGCCTGCCGGGTCGTGCGCGCCGCCCGCGCACGGCTACCGCAACCCCGGGGCCCTCAACGCGCCTGCCGGGCCGTGCGCGGCGACCCCGCGCGGGCCACCGCGACCCCGGCCTCCAACGCGCCTGCCGGGTCATGCGCGCCGACCACGCACGGCCACCACAACCCCGGCCTCCAACGCGCCCGCCGGCCAGCGCCCGCTGTCCGCCCGCCAGGCGGGGTAGCTCGCGATCGCACGCACCCTGCCTGCCGCAGGTGGTTGCTGGGCGCCTGCCAGGGTTTGCGCCATGCGGCGGCGTCCGCGTGCTGAATCGCGCCCTCGCCTGCGTGGCGAGCGGCGTTGCTCGCGGCGCCATCGGATCCGCCGCCCGGAAGCGGTCGTCGTTGACCCGGCGAGGGCTCGGCATACGGGTGGCGGCGTGCCGGTCCCGCTGCCCGCCGTCTGCGCGGTGGGCGGCATCGCGGCGGCGCCAGCCAGCCCGACGCCGACGGCCGTTATCCGTCCGGTCGGCAGGTGCGCCTGCGCGGCTTCAGCCCGGCGGCCTCCGGTGCGTCAATCCCGGCGAGCGCCTCGGTTTGAGTGGTCAGCGGTGTTCGGACAGGAAGTCGCCGATGATTGAGGCGAGCAGAGCCGGCTGTTCGATGACCATGGCGTGCGAGGCGTCGGCCAGGGAGAGGTAGCGCAGGTTCGGCAGGGACTTCGCCTGCTCGACCAGGTAGCGGCGGTGTGCTTCGTACAGCTCGGCGAAAGGCTCCTGCTCGGGAAGGTTGCGGGTGGGCAGGACGACGAGCTGGGGGCAGGTCGTCGCGGCGTACACCGGGGTGAGGTCCAGGCCGTTCATGAGGGCGCGTAGCTGGGCTGTGGTCGCGGCCGAGGGGCGGATCGAGGTCTCCCCGTTCTGGTGCACCAGGTTGCGCCGGAAGCCTTCGATCCACACCTTTTCGTTGGCGCCCATGTCCCGCGCCGCCATCTGTTGCCGCTCCACCAGGTCCGGGAGCTTGGTCGCCTCGATCACCTGGCCCGCGGCGGCCTCCATGGCGTCGAAGACCGTGTGCAGCCGGCCCAGCTCGGCCGCCGCCTTGTCCGGGTCGAGGCCGGGGAGATGCTCAGCGCGGGTCGGTGGTGGGTTGCCGTCGAGGTTGACCACGCCCCACGACTCGGGATGGCGCTGGCCCCACAGGGCGGCCAGCATGCCGCCGAGTGAGTGGCCGACGACCGCTGGTCGCTCGAGCTCGAGTTGGACACAGACGGCGGCCAGGTCGCCGAGGGCGGCGTCCCACGTCCAGGTGCCGTCACCGGAGCGGCCGTGTCCCCGCAGGTCGACGGTGACGACGCGATGTCGCGGCCGCAGGGCGCGCGCCAGCGTGGTCATGTGCGCGAGGTTGCCGCCGGCACCGTGCAGGAGCAGGAGCGGCGGCTCGGTGCCGCCGAAGTCGCGGACGGCGAGTGGCAGGTCGCCGGCGTCGATGAGGCGATCGTTGATCATTTGGGCTCCTCGGTCGGAGGCGTACGCAAGAGTCGTTCCCGGACGGCGACCACCGGCACGCCACCGTCCGCATGGCGGGGGAGGCGACCCCGGCGCACCAGGTCGTGCACTCCCTGCCGGCTGATGCCCAGCATCGCCCCGGCCGTGGCAAGCGACACGGACTCGGCGTAGGGATGCCCGATCCGGCGGACCACGGCCTGCCCGAGCGGGGCCCGCCACCAGTCGACCGGCGGCGCGAACGCGTGATCATCGGGGTAGAGGGTGGCGATGAGCCGCACGATCGTCCGGACGGCGGCCGACTCGCTGCCGTTCTCGATCGTGTCGGCCCAGTCGGCGACCCGCAGCCGCAGCCGCTCCCGCACCTCACCGACGGATCGATCATCCTCGAGCAGAATCTCGAGGGGGTCGAGCAGGCGGACGTCGAGCAGCCGAAGCAGTTGCTCCCTCAGCCCACCGTTCCCACCCACGCCCCCATCCTTCCGCCACTTGACACCGCGCGTCAAGCGATTCAGAGCCACGGCAGCCACCGCATATGCCCGGCGGTCGCGCTGCGGCCAGGAGCGGGCAGGTGATCGCGGGGGCGGGCGGGGACGGTCCGGCTCGGCGAGGACAGACGCTGACGCGTACCCAAAAATGCGCGATGTGGGAGTACGCGCAGTAGCCGCCCAATATCACTGCGCGTACATCAATGCGGCCTCTTCCGCTCGGGCCGCGCGGCCAGTACGGTGTGCCCGGTACCGGGGAGGATCACGAGTGCGTACGCGTTTCGCCGTGCTGGGCGCCGCCGTGTTGCTGGCCGTGCCGGGCTGCAGCAAGCCCGCCGAGTCCAGCCCGCCAGTGCCCCCGGTCAAGGTCGTCGAGCCGCCGGCCGCCTCGGCGGGCGGCGCCTGCATCCTGTGGGACTGGAAGTTCATCGAGGAGAGAGTCGGCATCCGGTTCTCCGTCGCCGCCTCCGACCAGATCGACGACACCTCGACCTGTGTGGTGCAGACGGTGAGCGCCCCGTGGCCCGACCTGTCACTCTCCGTGGTCGAGACGACGAAGGCGGACGCCACCCTGTTCGCCTCCGAGCGCATGCCGCCGAAGGCGACCAAGCTCAAGGGTCTGGGCAAGGCCGCCTATCGGCTGAACACCAAGGCCACGGCCGGGCACGGCCCCACGGTCGAGATCGGCTGGCTGAGCGAGGCGAAGCAGTTGCAGACGCTGCGCTTCACCTTCGCCAAGGGGGCCAACGCCGCCGCGGTCAAGGACATGAACACGAAGCTGTTCGACCTGGCGAAGGCCATGAACACCACCGTGGGCTAGCGAGCCGCGACGAACACCCGGGACGCCACCTCGCGCGGCAGGCGGATCTTGTCGCCGGACCGGTCGATGGTCACCCCGTCCCGTTCCTGGGCGACGGTCACCGTGGTACCCGGATCGATGCCGGCGGCGTGCAGCTGGCGCAGCACGTCGGCGTTGGTCTGCACGCTCTCGCAGATCCGCCGGACGACCACGTCACCGGACAGGCCGGGGAAGGCCAGGTTGCGTTCACCGAGGTCGAGGGCAGCGGCGGTCTCATCCGGTGCGCCGAGCTGCTCGAGTCCCGGGATCGGGTTGCCGTACGGCGAGCGGGTCGGCTTGTTGAGCAGCTCGTAGACCCGCTTCTCCACCGCGTCGCTCATCACGTGCTCCCACCGGCAGGCCTCCTCGTGGGCCTCCTCGTAGGGCATCCCGATGACGTTGACGAGCAGCAGCTCGGCGAGGCGGTGTTTGCGCATGACGCCGATCGCGGTGTTGCGGCCCAGCTCGGTCAGGACCAGGTGGCGGTCACCCTCGACGGTGAGGAGCCCGTCGCGTTCCATCCGGGCGACGGTCTGGCTTACCGTGGGACCGCTCTGGTGCAGGCGCTCGGCGATCCGGGCGCGGAGCGCCGGAACACCCTCTTCCTCGAGCTCGAGGATGGTCTTCAGATACATCTCGGTGGTGTCGACGAGATCATGTTTGTGCAGCGACGCCTTCATGCGCTGACCTCCTGGACGAGGCGCGGGGCGCCGACACATGCAGCGGTATCGACGAGACAATTCACGATGCGGTCCTCCCAGCAGCGATAATACCGCGCGGCGGGGGGTTGACATCCGCCCCGAGCAAGTGCCAAGAGACCCTACCTGACCACGGAACACACGTGCTAACGACACGTCGTCCCAGCCGGGGGACGGTGCCGCATGGCAGCATGTCGAGCATGGCCGATGAGACGACGGCAGTGGTCTGGGACAGCGCTCTGCTCGACTACGACATGGGTGATCATCCGCTCAACCCGGTGCGGGTCGAGCTGACCATGGCGCTCGCCCGTGAGCTGGGTGTTCTCGACCGTCCACACGTCCAGATGATCACGCCTCGGCCGGCCAGTGATACCGATCTCACCCGGGTGCACCGTCCCGACTACCTGGACGCCGTGCGCCTGGCGCCGATTGATCCCTTCTTCACCGGCTGGGGTCTGAACACTCCGGACAATCCCGTCTTCGACCGCATGCACGACTCCGCGGCGCGGATCTGTGGTGCCACCCTCGCCGCGGCCCAGGCGGTCTGGCGCGGGTCCGCCCGGCGTGCGGTGAACGTGGCCGGCGGCCTGCATCACGCCATGCCGGCCCGGGCCGCCGGGTTCTGCGTCTACAACGATCCGGCGGTGGCGATCGCCTGGCTGCTGGAACAGGGTGCCCAGCGGATCGCGTACCTCGACGTCGACGTGCACCACGGCGACGGCGTGCAGTGCGTCTTCTACGACGACCCGCGGGTGCTGACCGTGAGTCTGCACGAGACGCCGCTGGCGCTCTTTCCGGGCACCGGGTTCGCCGACGAGGTGGGTGGTCCGAACGCGGAGGGCACCGCGGTGAACGTGCCGCTGCCGCCGAACACCGACGACGCCGGCTGGCTACGGGCCTTCCACGCGGTCGTGCCGTCGGTGGTCCGGGCCTTCGCTCCGGAGATCATCATCAGCCAGTGCGGCGCCGACGCGCACCGGCTCGATCCGCTCGCCGATCTGCGGCTCTCCGTGGACGGGCAGCGGGCCACCTACATCGCGATCCGCGAGCTGGCCGACGAGGTCTGCGACGGGCGCTGGGTGGCCACCGGCGGCGGCGGGTACGCCCTGGTCGAGGTCGTGCCCCGGGCCTGGACGCACCTGCTCGCGGTGGCCACCGGCGAGCCGCTGGCGCCGCAGACGCCTACCCCGCCCGGATGGCGGGCCCTCGCGGCGCAACGTCGGCCCGGCGCCGAGATCCCGGAGACGATGACCGACGGGATCGAGCCGCCGATCCAGCAGTGGTCGCCGGGCGGAACCGATCCGGTCGACCGGGCCATCCTGGCCACCCGCACAGCGGTCTTCCCGCTGCACGGTCTCGACCCGCACGACCCCCGGGACTGAGCGATGGAGCGCAGCGCAGACGTTCTGCTGGCCGACGGATCCGCCGCGCACCTGCGGCAGATCCGGCCCGAGGACGCGCCGGCCATCGTGGACTTCCACTCCCGGATGAGCGATCGCACCCGCTACCTGCGCTACTTCTCGCCGTACCCGCGGATCCCGGAGCGTGACCTGCAGCGCTTCGTCAACGTGGACCACCGGGACCGGGAGGCCTTCGTCACCGTCGCCGACGGCAAGATCACCTCGGTCGGGCGGTACGAGCGCCTCGGCCCCGGCTCGCCGGAGGCGGAGGTCGCCTTCGTGGTCGAGGACGCCCTCCAGGGCCGGGGCATCGGCTCGGTACTGCTGGAGCATCTGGCCGAGGCGGCCCGGGAGCACGGCATCACCCGGTTCGTCGCCGAGGTGCTCCCGGAGAACAGCGGCATGCTGCGCGTCTTCGGCGACTCCGGCTACCAGGTGCAGCGCCGGTACGCGGACGGCGTCGTCCACCTGAGCTTCCCGATCGCGCCCACCGAGAAGTCCCGGGAGGTGCAGGAGTCCCGCGAGCATCTCACCGAGGCCCGGTCGATCGCCCGTCTGCTGGCCCCGCGCGGGATTGCCATCTACGGCGCCAGCGCGACCGGTCACGGCATCGGTGCCGCCATGCTGGGCAACCTGCGGGACGGCGGCTACACCGGTGCCGTCGTGCCGGTCCACCCCACCGCTGACCGGGTTGCCGGGCTCACCGCGTACCGGACCGCCGCCGACGCTGAAGTCCCGATCGACCTGGCCCTGATCGCTGTGCCCGCCGCGGCTGTGCCGGAGGCCGGCGCGGACGCCGCCCGGGCCGGCGCCAGCGGCGTGGTGGTGGTCTCCACCGGCTTCGCCGAGGCCGGCGCGGAGGGCGCCGCCCAGCAGCGCGGCCTGATCGAGCGGGCGCGCGCGGTCGGCCTGCGCGTGGTCGGCCCGAACAGCTTCGGGATCGCCAACACCGACCCGGGCGTACGCCTGAACGCCACCATGTCCCCGCGCCTGCCGATCGCCGGCCGGGTGGGCTTCTTCAGCCAGAGCGGCGCGCTGGGCGTGGCGTTGCTGGCCGAGGCCGACCGTCGAGGTCTGGGCCTGTCCAGCTTCGTGTCGGCCGGCAACCGGGCCGACGTCTCCGGCAACGACCTGTTGCAGTACTGGCAGGACGATCCCGGCACCGACGTCGTCTTGCTCTATCTGGAAACCTTCGGTAATCCCCGCAAGTTCGCGCGCCTGGCCCGCCGGATGAGCCGGATCAAGCCGGTGGTGGCGGTCGCCTCGGCCACCCGCCCGCCCGGTCTGGCCGGTGATCTGCCCGGCCCGGACGCGAACGCGGTAACCGCCCTGTTCGCCCGTTCCGGCGTCATTCGCGTCGACACCGTCCAGGAGCTCTTCGACGTCGGCATGCTGCTGGCCCACCAGCCGCTGCCGGCCGGGCGCCGGGTGGCCGTGGTCGGCAACTCGTCCGCGCTGGCCGAACTGGCCGTGGGCGCCTGCCGCGCCGCCGGGCTGGTGGTTGCCGAGGGCTATCCGCACGACGCGGGTCCCGGCGCGACCGCGCACGACCTCGCCGACGCGCTGGCCGACGCGGCGGTCGACGAGCGGGTGGACGCGCTGGTGGCGGTTTGTGCCCCGCCGGTGCCCGGCCAGCTCTCCGATGAGGACGCCGACTTCGCCGCGGCGCTGGCGAGCGTGGCGCTGGCCGGGGAGAAGCCGACCGTCGCGACGCTGGTCTTCGGTCAGGTGCCGCCGCGGGTGCCGGTCTACCCGTCGGTGGAGGAGGCGGTGCGAGCCCTGGCCCGGGTGGTCAACTACGCGGACTGGCTGCGCCGGCCGCCGGGCGTCATGCCGGCTCTGCCGGACCTGGACACCGCCGCGGCCGAGGCCGCGGAAACCGCGACCGACCTGCTCGCCGCTTACGGGATCCCGGTCGTGCCGTCGACCCTGACCGGCTCCGAGGACGCGGCGGTGGCCGCAGCGGCCGAGCTGGGCTATCCGGTCGCGCTCAAGGCGGCAGGCGGTGGGTTGCGGCACCGGATCGACCTCGGCGCGGTGCGCCTCACTCTTGCCGACCCCGATGGCGTACGCGCGGCGTACCGCGAACTTTCCGCCGAGTTCGGGACGGATGTCCTGGTCCAGACCATGGTGCCGCCCGGCGTGGCCTGCGTGATCGAGGTGGTCGAGGATCCGGCGTTCGGCCCGGTCGTGGGGTTCGGCCTCGGCGGAGTGGCCAGCGAGCTGCTCGGCGACCTGGCCTGGCGGGCCGCCCCGTTGACCGACCGGGCGGCCGAGGCACTGGTGGACGAGCCGCGGGCGGCGCCGCTGCTGCACGGCTATCGCGGGTCCACGCCGGTGGACCGGGCCGCGCTCATCGATCTGCTGCTGCGGGTCGGGCGGCTGGCGGACGAGCATCCGCGGGTCCGCTCACTCACCCTGAACCCGGTGCTGGCCCGCCCGGACGGCTTCTCGGTGCTGCACGCCGTCGCCGAGTTCGGCGATGCCGGTGTCCGTCCGGACACCGGCCCACGGCGGTTGCGCAGCGTCTGAGCTCAGACCGCGTACGCCTCGAGGCGGGAGGCCCGCTCCGGGTCACGCAGCTTCAGCATGGTGACCTTCTCGATCTGGCGGATGCGCTCGCGGCTGAGGCCGAACTCGCGGCCCACCTCGTCCAGCGTGCGCTGCCGGCCGTCGTCGAGGCCGAAGCGGAGGCGGATCACCGCCGACTCCCGCTCGGAGAGGGTGGCCAGTACGATTTCCACCTCGCTGCGGAGCTCGCCCTGACCGACGGCCTCGCCGGGCTGGTTCGGGTCGACCGCGGCGACGAAGTCACCGAGGGCGCTCTCGCCGTCCTCGCCGACCGCCTGGTCCAGGCTGACCGGCTCCCGGTCGTACGAGATCAGCTCGATGACCTGGAACTCCGGCACGTCCATCGCCTTGGCGATCTCGGCGATGCTGGGTTCCCGGCCGAGCGTGGCGGCCAGGTCACGGCGGCTGCGCACCATCCGGTTGACCTGCTCGACCATGTGCACCGGGATGCGGATGGTGCGGGCCTGGTCGGCCATGGCGCGGGTGATGGCCTGCCGGATCCACCAGGTGGCGTACGTGGAGAACTTGTAGCCCTTGGTGTAGTCGAACTTCTCGACCGCGCGGATCAGGCCGAGGTTGCCCTCCTGGATCAGGTCCAGGAACGCCATGCCGCGACCGGTGTAGCGCTTCGCGATGCTGACCACGAGGCGCAGGTTCGCCTCGAGCAGGTGATTCTTCGCGGCCTTGCCCTCGGCGGCGATGATGTGCAGCAGGGGGGCCATGTCGGCGGCGGCTGCCGGGAGCTTCTCCTCGGCGTACAGGCCTGCCTCGATGCGCTTCGAGAGGGTGACCTCTTCGACGGCGGTGAGCAGGCGGGTCCGGCCGATTCCGTTGAGGTAGGCGCGAACCAGATCGGCCGAGACACCGCGTTCGTCAGTGGCGTCCAGGTCGGCGAGCGTCTCGACTTCGTCGGTCATGCTGTCCTCGACGATGATGGACTCCGACGCCTTCATGTTCAGGACCACTTTGAGTCCCCTCCCCGCGATAACGTCTCGTGCGTACCAGCCGCATCCGTGCCGGTGATGGCTAGCTTCGTCTGCGGCGCGTTAAGCGGAGGTGAGGCCAGCGTCCAGGTGGCATGAATGGGGGAGAACCCTGACGTCGCCAAGTCGACAACCGGGCGCTTGATCACTCTGCGCGGTTGCCGTGTCTCGATAATGTGCTTTCCCGAGGAAGGGATTGGTCTCGTGGTCTTCAAACGCATGATGCAGGCGCTGGGTGTGGGTGGGCCGTCGGTGGATACCGTGCTGGCGAACCCGAACACGTACCCCGGTGGTTTCCTGGAGGGCCAGGTGCACATCGTCGGCGGTGACCACGCCGTCGACGTGGAATATCTGGCGATCGGTCTGACCACGCGGGTCGAGGTGGAGAGCGGGGACAGCGAGTACCAGTCGAACCAGGAGTTCCACCGGCAGCGCCTGACCGGTTCCTTCCGGTTGGAGCCGGGTGTGCGCCACGACGTGCCGTTCCGGTTCGACGTGCCATGGCAGACGCCGGTGACCGTGTTGAACGGTCAGCATCTGCACGGCATGACGATGGGTCTGACCACCGAGCTCGAGGTCGCCCGCGCCGTCGACAAGTCGGACCTGGACGCGGTGGCAGTGCATCCGCTGCCGGCTCAGGAGCGGATCCTGGAGGCGCTGCTGCGTCTCGGCTTCCGGTTCAGCAAGGCCGACGTGGAGAAGGGCCGGGTCTACGGGGTCGAGCAGGAGCTCCCGTTCTACCAGGAGATCGAGTTCTACCCGCCGGCGGCGTACGCGCGTGGCATCAACCAGCTGGAGCTGACCTTCCTGCCCACGCCGCGCAAGCTTCAGGTCGTGCTGGAGCTGGACAAGCGGGGTGGTCTGTTCACCGAGGGCCACGACGCTTTCGGCAGCTTCGACGTGGACTACGCCACCGTGGACCAGATCGACTGGACCGCCCGGCTGGACCAGTGGCTGCGGCAGTCCGCGCAGCGGCGCGGTCTGTTCTAGAGCTCCAACAGGACCGTCCGCGGTCCGACGTTCACGCTTTCGACGAGCATATGGGCCCGGAAGCGGCCGGTCGCCACGGTCGCTCCCCGGGCCCGCAGTGCGTTGACGAACTCGGTCACCAGCGGCTCGGCGACCTCGGCCGGGGCGGCCGCGTTCCAGGTGGGGCGGCGGCCCTTGCGCGCGTCGCCGTACAGGGTGAACTGACTGACCACCAGCACCGGCGCGTCCTCGTCCGAGGCGGACCGGTCCCCGTCGAGGATGCGCAGCTCCCACGTCTTGCGGGCCAGTTCGGCGGCCAGCGCCGGCGTGTCGTCGTGGGTCACGCCGACCAGGACCAGCAGGCCGTCCTTGACCTCGCCGACGACCTCGTCGTCGACCCGTACGCTCGCTCGGCTGACGGTCTGTACCAGTGCTCGCATCAGGCGACGCTAACCGAGCTCGGTCGGACGGTTTCCGGCAGGCCGAAGCCGGGACCGGAGGGTCTCCCGCACAGCCAGGCGTGGGAACATTCAGCCATGGGCTTCCAGATCGCCAACGAGCCAGAGGCTGACAAGGTCCTCGATCAATACCCGTTCGCCGTGCTGGTCGGCATGATGCTGGACCAGCAGTACGGGATGGAGCACGCGTTCCGTGGCGGCTGGAAGGTGCTGAGCCGGTTCGGCACGCTCGACCCGGCCGCCATCGCCGCCGCCGAGCCCGAGGCGTTCAAGGAGCTGTGCAGCCGGCCACCGGCGATCCACCGGTTCCCCGGTTCGATGGCGGCCCGGTTGCAGGAGCTCGCCGCGCTCGTCGACTCCCGGTACGGCGGCGACGTGACGCGGCTGTGGTCCGAGGCGGCGACCGGTAAGGAACTGCTCAAGCGGGTCCAGGAGCTGCCCGGCTTCGGCAAGCAGAAGGCGCAGATCTTCGTGGCGCTGCTGGCCAAGCAGCTCGGGGTCCGCCCGGAGGGCTGGGAGACGGTCGCCGGGGACTACGCGCTGGACGGCTACCGGTCGGTGGCCGACGTGGTCGACGCCGCGTCGCTGCAGAAGGTGCGCGAGTTCAAGCAGCAGAAGAAGGCGGCGGCCAAGGGCGCTCAGTAGCCGGGCCGGTGGGCAGAACGACCCGGACGGTGCAAGGATGGCTGGGTCGATCGGAGACTTCGCGTGAAGAAGCAGCCGGAGCGCCCGGTGTTGATCACCAACGCCGCACGCAGCCAGGACGATCAGCTTCGCAGCAGGCAGATCCGCTACGTCACGATGATGAGTGTCCGGGCCGGCTGCCTGATCCTCGGCGCGGTCCTGATCAGTGCGAAGGTGCCACTGCTGCCACTCTGGCTGGCCCTCTGCGCGCTCGGGATGGTCCTGCTGCCCTGGATGGCCGTGCTGATCGCCAACGACCGCCCGCCCAAGAGCAAGGAGGAGCGCGCCGCTGACCGGGCGGCGCGCGAGGACGTGCAGCGCGCGCTGGGCCGGCACGACACCCCCGAGCCCGAGTTCATCACCATCGATTCCGAGGTGGTCGACGACCCGGCCGAGGCCCGCCGCCGCCCTCAGTGAACGGGTGAGTGACCCGGGCGGGCTCCGATCCGGGCAACGGCGGCCGCGCCCAGTGCGGCGCCGGCGGCGAGCGCCGCTTCCGGCCCGGCACCGGAAAACCATGCGGCGAGCAGGCCGGCGGCGAAGGCGTCACCCGCCCCGGTCGGATCTTTCATCGGTACGCGCGACGCCGCCCCCGACACCGCGACGCCGTCCCGCCCGCACCAGAAGGCGCCGGCCGCCCCCTGCTTCACCACCACGTTGCGCGCGTGGGCCGTCATCCGGGCCGCCTGGTCCGTCGCGGTGCCCGGACCGGCGAGCACGTCGGCCTCGTCCTGGTTGCACAGGAGCAGGTCGGCGTCGCGTACCCAATCCAGGAAGGCCGCCGCACCAACGGCGCGCAACGGGGCCGCCGAGGCCGCGTCGACGCTCACCGTGAGTCCTCGTCCGGCCGCGGCCGCCAGGGCCGCGAGGCCGGCCGCCCGGGAACCGGCGTGCAGCAGCGGATAGCCGGACAGGTGCAGGTGGCTGCCGGGCGGTGCGCCCGCGACCACCGCGGTGACGTGCTCCGGATCGAGCAGCTGGGAGGCGCCCCGATCCGTGATCATGGTGCGCTCGGCCGGACCGGTGAGCACCACCACGCTGCCGGTGGCGGTGCCCGGGTGGACGCGCACCGCGCAGTGCACGCCCGCCTCCTCCAGTTCGGCAACGCGTTCCCGGCCGGCGACGTCGTCGCCGATCGCCGCGATCAGCGTCACCTCCTGCCGGGCGTGGGCGAGCCAGGCTGCGGTGTTCGCGGCCTGGCCTCCGCCGCCGACCCGGATCGCCGCGTCGGTGTCCGATCCGACCTGGATCGGACCGTTCTGCTCGACCAGAACGTCGGTCACCAGGTCCCCGACGACGATCATCGCGGGCACCGGCGTCACGCGGGGACCGCGAACCCCACCGGCGCCGCCGAGCCGGAGGTGGTGGCCGCCGCGATCCGGGCCGCCAGCGCCGAGTTGCGCAGGATGATCCGGATGTTGACCTCCAGACTCTTCCCCTCGGTGCTGGAGTGGAAGTGCGACAGCAGGAACGGGGTGACCGCCTTGCCGGTGATGTTCTGCTCGGCCAGCAGGTTCAGCCCGGTCGCCAGCGTCCGGTCGTGCAGCTCCGGGTCGAGCTGCTCCTCGGTGGGTAGCGGGTTCGCCAGCACCAGGGCGCCCTCGCTCACGCCCTGCTCGCTCCGGGCCCGGATGAAGTCGGCCACCTGCTCAGGCGAGTCCAGCTGCCAGTCGACGTCGAAGCCGCCGTCGGTGATGAAGAAGCCGGGGAAGCGCCGGGTCCGGTAACCGGCCACCGACACCCCGAGGGTCTCCAGCCGCTCCAGGGTGGCGCCCACGTCGAGGATCGACTTGACCCCTGCGCAGACGACGACGATCGGCGTACCGGCCAGCGCGGTCAGGTCGGCCGACTCGTCGAAGGTGACGTTCGCCTCGCGATGCACACCGCCCAGCCCGCCGGTGGCGAACACCCCGATGCCCGCGGCGGCCGCGATCGCGCTGGTGGCGGCGACCGTGGTGGCACCGTCGGCGCGCCGGGCCGCGGCGATCGCGAGGTCACGGACCGAGAGCTTGGCCACGTCACCGGCGAGCGCGAGGTGCTCGACCTGTGCGTCGTCCAGCCCGACGACCACCTCTCCGCGGATCATGCCGATGGTGGCGGGGACGGCTCCGTTGTCCCGTACGGTCTGTTCGATCTCCCGGGCCACCCGCAGGTTGTCGGGGTGCGGCAGGCCGTGCGAGATGATCGTGCTCTCCAGGGCCACCACCGGACGGCCGTCCCGGCGGGCGCGGGTCACGTGCTCGCCGTATCGAATCGCGAAGTCAGTCACGCCCGCTACCGTACGGCTCTCACCGGCCGCGTTGTCGTTGGACCGACCAGGCGTGAGCTGTCAGACTTGTGGGCTGGAGCCTCGCCTCACCACTGAAAACTTCCTGAAGGGTAGATAACGTGAGCACCCAGATCCTGGAGCGTCCGGAAACCAAGGATGCCGACACCGGTCCGGAGATGTTCCACTACGTTCGCAAGGAGAAGATCGCGGAGAGCGCGGTCATGGGCACCTTCGTGGTCGCGCTCTGCGGTGAGAAGTTCCCGGTGACCAAGACCCCGAAGCCGGGCTCCCCGGTCTGCCCGCAGTGCAAGGAGATCTACGAAGCCATGAAGGTCTGATCGGCGCGTGACGGGCGGATATCCACTGCTCGTCGCGGACCTGATCGGCGTGGCGGTGTTCGCCGCCTCGGGCGCCTCGGCCGGCGTCGTGAAACGCCTCGACCTGTTCGGGGTGGCGTTCGTCGGCTTCGTGGCGGCGCTCGGTGGCGGCATTTTGCGTGACCTGGCGATCGGCGCGGTGCCGCCGCTGGCGTTCGGCGACTGGCGGTACGCGGTGACCGCCGTCATCGCCTCGGTCGCGGTCTTCTGGCTGCATCCGACGCTGAACCGGGTCCGCCGTACGGTGCTACTCCTGGACGCCGCCGGGCTCGGACTGTTCACCGCGACGGGCACGCTGAAGGCTCTCGACGCCGGCGTGCCGGCGGTCGGCGCCTGCCTGCTGGGCATGCTCACCGCGATCGGCGGCGGGGTTGCCCGCGACCTGCTCACCGGGGAGATCCCGGTGGTGCTGCGACGCGAGATCTACGCGGTGATCGCCCTGGGCGGTGCGGTTCTTGTCACCCTCTCCCACAAACTGGGCTTCACCGGCCTGGTTCCGCTGGTCAGCGCCGCGGCCCTGATGACCGGGGTACGCCTTATCGCGCTCTACCGCCGCTGGTCGGCGCCGGTGGCGGCACCGTAGCCCCCGTTTCGCACCCGGCCGCGGCTATGCTGGGTGCCGCCTCCGCGCCCCGACATCGCGGAGGCTTTTCCATGGACGAAGGGATCACCGGAGCTTGAGCCCGCCTGTGCCGAACCTGGAGATCTTCCCGCCGCTGCGGGACTGGCAGCGCAAGGCGATGGTGACGTACCTGCGTCGCCGTTCCGAGGACTTCATGGCGGTGGCGACACCCGGCGCCGGCAAGACCACGTTCGCGCTGCGGATCGCGGCCGAGATGATCGCCGACGGCACCTGTGACGCGGTGACCGTGGTCTGCCCCACCGAGCACCTCAAGACCCAGTGGGCGCACGCCGCGGCCCGGGTCGGCATCCAGCTCGACCCCAAGTTCCGCAACTCCGACGTGCACTCGTCACGGGACTTCCACGGCGCGGTTCTCACCTACGCGCAGGTCGGCATGGCGCCCGCGGTGCACAAGCGGCGGACCATCACCCGGCGGACCTTCGTGATCCTGGACGAGATCCACCACGCCGGCGATTCACGTACCTGGGGTGACGGGGTCAAGGACGCCTTCGAGCCCGCCGTACGCCGCCTGCTGCTCACCGGTACGCCGTTCCGCTCCGACGAGAACCCGATCCCGTTCGTGGCCTACGAGCGCGGCCAGGACGGCGTACAGCGGTCGAGGGCGGACTCGGTCTACGGCTACGCCGACGCGCTGCGGGACGGCGTCGTGCGCCCGGTGCTCTTCATGGCGTACTCGGGGGAGACCCGATGGCGGACCAACGCCGGTGACGAGCTGGCCGCCCGGCTGGGCGAGCCGATGACCAAGGACCTGATCGCCCAGGCGTGGCGGACCGCCCTGGACCACCGGGGCGAGTGGATGCCCCAGGTCATGCGTGCCGCCGACGCCCGCCTCACCAAGATCCGCGAGCACGGCATGCCGGACGCGGGCGGCCTGGTCATCGCGAGCGACCAGACGGCCGCCCGGGCGTACGCGAAACTCCTGCGCGACCTCACCGGCGAGCCGGCCACCGTGGTCCTCTCCGACGACGAGGGCGCCTCCGGCCGGATCGCCGAGTTCGCGAACTCGGAGCAGCGCTGGATGGTCGCGGTCCGGATGGTGTCGGAGGGCGTCGACATCCCCCGGCTGGCCGTCGGCGTCTACGCCACCAGCGCCTCCACCCCGCTCTACTTCGCTCAGGCGATCGGCCGGTTCGTCCGGGCCCGCCGGGAGGGTGAGACGGCGACGGTGTTCCTGCCCAGCGTCCCGCATCTGCTCGGGCTGGCCAGCGAGATGGAGGCGCAGCGCAACCACGTGCTGGGCGCGCCGAAGGAGAAGGACGGGCTGGAGGACTCGCTGCTGGAGCGCGCGCAGAAGGCCGAAGACGCGCTCGGTGACCTGGACAAGAAGTTCGAGGCGCTCTCCGCCGTCGCCGAGCTGGATCAGGTCATCTACGACGGCACCTCGTTCGGGATGGCCGCGCGCACCGGCTCCGCCGAGGAGGCGGACTATCTGGGCCTGCCCGGCCTGCTCACCCCGGACCAGGTGACCACCCTGCTGAACAAGCGCCAGACGGAGCAGATGGCGGCCCAGAAACGGCAGCAGCAGGAGCAGGCGAAGACCGAGGTGCCCGCGCAGCGGGAGCCGGTCGTGACGATGAGCGCCGGCGAGCGGCGCGCCACCCTGCGCCGGCAGCTGAACACTCTGGTGGCGGCACACCACCACCGGACGAACCTCCCGCACGGGAAGATCCACGCGGAGCTGCGCCGGCTGTGCGGCGGCCCGCCGAGCGCACAGGCCACGATCGAGCAGCTGGAGGAGCGGATCGCCACGATCCAGACCTTCTGACCTCGACTTCGATGGCACGCAGAAGGGGCGCTCCTGGAGGGAGCGCCCCTTCTTACGCGTCAGTCGGGGGGACCGCTGATCTTGCTAGTTGGTGGAGTTAGACATCTTGACCGCGCCGCGCCAGGTGAAATCCGGGTCGGCGGTGTACTGAACCGCGATCTTCACGAGGTCCTCGGCATACCGGTTGGCGTGGTGGCCACAGAAGACCAGTTCGCCACCGCCTGCCAGGGACAAACGGAGCTTCCCGGCTGCATTGCAGCGGTCGCACCGTTCATCGGCTGCTGGGCCGGCCAGGCTACCCGCCGGCGGCGTGAGGGTCGGGGTCATCGCCTTCCTCCTCTGTTCGTCACCGATGAACATGTTCTTCGGCTACTGCTCACACATCGTGCAACACCCTGCACCGTTGCAGCCTTCCCAGAGTGCCCCGGGGGGACCGAGGTCACACGTTCGGTTCTGGCTAGTGTGCCGTGATCCAAGGGTGCCACGTCAACGATCACTTCTGCACAACGGTCTGATCACCACCCGTTGATGTACGGGTGGTGACCAATCAGACACGTAATGTTGACTACTCGTCCTAGTCCAGGTAGTCGCGGAGGACCTGGGACCGGGACGGGTGTCGCAATTTCGACATCGTCTTCGACTCGATCTGCCGGATCCGCTCCCGGGTCACCCCGTACACCTGGCCGATCTCGTCCAGCGTGCGCGGCTGGCCGTCGGTCAGGCCGAACCGGAGCCGGACCACGCCCGCCTCCCGCTCGGAGAGCGTCTGCAGGACCTGCTGGAGCTGGTCCTGCAAGAGGGAGAACGACACGGCGTCGACCGCGACTACGGCCTCGGAGTCCTCGATGAAGTCACCGAGCTGGCTGTCGCCCTCGTCGCCGATGGTCTGGTCCAGCGAGATCGGCTCACGCGCGTACTGCTGGATCTCCAGCACCTTCTCCGGCGTGATGTCCATCTCCTTGGCCAGCTCCTCCGGGGTGGGCTCGCGGCCCAGGTCCTGGAGCAGCTCGCGCTGGATGCGGCCGAGCTTGTTGATGACTTCGACCATGTGCACCGGGATGCGGATGGTGCGGGCCTGGTCGGCCATGGCGCGGGTGATGGCCTGCCGGATCCACCAGGTGGCGTACGTGGAGAACTTGTAGCCCTTGGTGTAGTCGAACTTCTCGACCGCGCGGATCAGGCCGAGGTTGCCCTCCTGGATCAGGTCCAGGAACGCCATGCCACGACCGGTGTACCGCTTGGCCAGCGAGACCACGAGCCGGAGGTTCGCCTCGAGCAGGTGATTCTTGGCCCGCTCGCCGTCCCGGTTGATCCACTTGAGGTCGCGCTCGAAGTTGCGCTCGAGCGACTCCTCGCCCTCGTCGGCGGCGCGCAGCCGCTCGGCGGCGTAGAGGCCGGCCTCGATCCGCTTGGCGAGCTCGACCTCCTGCTCCGCGTTGAGCAGCGGAACCTTGCCGATCTGCTTGAGGTAGGCGCGGACCGAGTCGGCGGAGGCGGTGAGCTCGGCGTCGCGACGCGCCTGCTTCAGCGCCTCGGACTCCTCGTCGTCCCACTCGAAGTCGCCCTCGGTGGCCGAGCTGGCGGCGTCGGTCGCCGCGGCGGCGACCATCGCGGCCGGCTCCTCGACCACCACGTCCTCGATCTCGGCGGCGAGCTCCTCGGGATCGATCTCCCCCTCAGGGCTCTCCTCGCCGGGCTTGGCGGCCTTGGCCGGGGTGGCCTTGGCAGCGGTCGCTTTACGGGCCGGCGTGGCCTTGGCGGCCGCCGCGGTGGCCTTGCGGACCGGTGCGGCCTTCGCCGGGGCGGGCGTGTCGCCCTCCGCGGCCGGGGCCGCCTGCTTCGGGGCGGGCGCCGCCTTCTTCGCCGGAGCGGTCTTGGCGGTGGTCGCCTTGGACGCGGGCGTGGCGGCGCGCGCGGCAGCCACCTTGCGTCGCGTGCTGGCGGAGCCGTCCACGACAACGGTGATGCCGGCGTCCACCAGGGCACGCAGGATTTTCTTGGCCTGGGCCGCGTTCACCGCAGCGGACTCGAGCGTGTGCGCGACCTGCGCCGATGTGAGTTGCCCGCCCGCACCCTGGGCATGGGTGATCAAGGCCTCGGTGAGAGAGCGAACGTCGGCACCGTTCTGGTGGGCTTCTGTCACGAATGACCTTCCGGAGGCGATGAGGTTGGGCACGGCCAGGATCCAGCGCGCACGCGGGGGCGAGGCTCGCCGGAGTCGGTTTGGGGGCCCTCGGGACACGGACAGTCCCGCAGGTGTGTGTCCGTGAAGCGTGGGCAGGGGTGAATTGTAGCGCCGCCGACCGAGATCCTCCGCCTCCAGCACGCCGCTAGGGCCCGACGACCTCGTCAGAGACGTTCGGCGCAAGAATGCTATCGGTGGAAAGGACCCAAACGTGAGCGAGATTTCGACGGTATCGACGCCCGGCGAGTTGCTGGCGATCGCGGTGCGCGTGGCCCGTCAGGCGGCTGCCACCGCTCGGCGGATGCGCGACGAGGCGATCGGTGACGTGCAGACCAAGAGCACCGACACCGACGTTGTCACCGCGGCGGACAAGGCGGTCGAGCGGCAGGTGGTGGACGCGCTGCTGGCTGAACGGCCCGGTGACGGGGTGCTGGGGGAGGAGTACGGGGACTCCGTGACGGTCGAATCCGGCGCTGTGCGGTGGATCCTGGACCCGATCGACGGCACCGTGAACTACCTCTACGGCCTGCCCCAGTACGCCGTCTCCCTGGCCGCTGAGCGCGACGGTGAGGTGGTTGCCGGGGTGGTCTGCAACGCCGCCACCGGCGACGAGTGGACGGCCACCCGGGGCGGCGGAGCCTGGCGGTCCGGCCGGCGCCTGAGCGGCTCGGTGCGAACGACTCTGGATCAGGCTCTCATCGGCACCGGATTCGGTTACGACCCGCGGCGCCGGGCACATCAGGGTGTGGTGCTGGCCGAGTTGATCACCCGTGTGCGTGACATCCGGCGGTTCGGCGCGGCGGCCCTGGACCTCTGCATGGTCGCCGAGGGCACCCTGGACGCCTACTACGAGAAGGGCCTGAACCTGTGGGACCACGCGGCCGGTGGCCTGATCGCGGCGGAGGCGGGACTCACCGTCGCCGGGCTGTCCGGCGCGCCGGCCGGCAAGCAGATGCTGGTGGCGGCTCCGCCCGCGCTGTTCCCGGCGCTGCACGACGCGCTGGTGGAGCTGGACGCGGCGGGTGGGCCGTAGGCGCGGCCGGTGGGCCGGGCGGCTCAGTCGTCGTTCTTGGCCTTGGCCTCGACCGGCTTGAGGCAGGCGCCCGGCGGGAGGGTCGGCTCGCCGATCTCGACCAGCGACTGGTTGACCTCGGTGGTCGTGGCCAGCTGCTGGTACTCGTCGCCGATCACGATCTCGATGACCGGGCCCTTGCGCTTCGGGCTGTAGACCATCTCCGACTGGGCCAGGAAGTACGCCCGCAGCAGCTGAGCCTTGCCGACCGCCTCCGGGCCGAACCGGATCTCCGCGACGCCCTTGAACTTGGTCTTGCTCTTGGACGGGTTCTCGACGGCGAACCGCCGGTTTTTGAACTCGCTGGTCACCGCCTCGGCGAGGCCGGACTTGCTGGTGCCGTTGAGCACCTTGACCTTGACCTCGGCCGGGTCGTCCGGGAGCCGGATGTCGGCGAGCGGAGCGTCGGCCGCGCAGCCGTCACCGTTCGCGAAATCCCGCTGCGAGTCGCGGACCAGCGCCACGACGACGAAGACGAGCGCGGCGACGGAAAGGACTCCGACGACTACCAGCGCTCGGACGCGCGCAAAGCTCATGGGGCTGGCTCCAGGATTCCGGCGGCGAACCCGGTTGGGGTCGCCGGGCTTGTCGAGAGGTTAGCGTCTGCCCGCCAGGTACGCGGAAACAGGGAATGCTTCCGGCGCGCCGACAATGATCGAGACGCTGGTGCCCCTACTTTGATGTCGCCTCAATCACATCGGGAACAATGTGCCGCCAGAACGCGTACAACCCTGCCGCAGCAGAGGTAAGGTTCCGCGCTCGCCGGGGTCGTTCCCGGGAGTCAGAAATCGTCCAGCGGAACCGGGAACCGAAACCTTGTCACCGGCGTTACTAACGCCAAGCGACACATCGATACAGGAGAGTGAAGACCGATGGCCACCGACTACGACGCCCCGCGTCGCGATGAGGTCGACCTCGGCGAGGACAGCCTCGAGGAGCTCAAGGCCCGTCGCGCCGACTCGCAGTCGGGCGCAGTGGACGTCGACGAGGTCGAGGTGGCGGAGAGCTTCGAGCTGCCCGGCGCCGACCTCGCCGACGAGGAGCTGACCGTCAAGGTGCTGCCGATGCAGAACGACGAGTTCCGTTGCGCCCGCTGTTTCCTCGTGCACCACCGCAGCCAGCTGGCTGTGGAGCGAAACGGGGAGCTGATCTGCCGCGAGTGCGCCTGAGCGCACCCGCGCGCAGCGCGCCGCCACCCGATCGCGGATCACGCGGTCGGGCGTACGGCGTTCGCCATGGGGGGTTTTACACGGGGGTTTGACCCTGGGGCGTAGCCGGGCACATACCGGAGACGCCGAAGGGGAGGACGACGATGAACCACGCGGATCGTGCGACCGAGCCCGACACCGGGTCCGGTGCCGGTAGCGAGTTCGATCCTGCCCGGAAACCGGGCCACGACACGGCGGCGGAACTCGACGTGCGACCGGGCACCGATGCGAAACCGGGCACTGACGTCGAGCTGGGCCGCACCGTGGCGGCTCTCACCGCGGACGACCTGGAGCCGGCCGGCCGGAGACGGCTGATGGGCCGGCTCATCAGCGACGTCCGGGCCCGCGACATCGGCCGGCTGTTCCGTCCGAAGGCGGCACTTCGCTGGATGACCGACATGGTCGCGGACGTGGCGCCGCACGTCCCGGTACGGGACCGGGACACCCTGCGCCGGCACTTTCCCGGCATGGACGACGAGGAGCTGGCCGAGCGGCTGATCCGCAACGCCACCCGGGCCACCGCCGGCGTCGGCGCGGCCGGCGGCGGGATCGCCTCCGTCGAGTGGGTGGCTACCCCGACACTGCTCTCGGCGCCGGTGCTGCTGGCCAGCGAGACGGTCGCCGTGGTGGCGATCGAGATCAAGCTGATCGGCGAGCTGCACGAGGTGTACGGGCAGCCGATCACCGGTGGCACGCCCGAGCGGGCCATGAAGCTGATCGAGTCCTGGTCCGGGCAGCGCGGGGTGAACCCGCTGATCCCGGGCGTGGGTGTGGCGACGGTGCTCGGCACGGCCGCCCGCAAGGACCTGCAGCGGACCCTGTTGAAGCGGTTCGGCCGCAATCTGACCACCCTGGCACCGATGCTGACCGGCGCGGCGGTCGCCAGCTACCTGAACCGCCGGGCGACCCGGGTGGTGGGCGACAAGGTCCGCGAGGACCTGCGCAAGGAGAGCGCGAAGCGGCTCAGCCCGGCCGGGCGGCCCGCTCTCGACGGCTGACCTCGAGCAGCGCGGTGGCCAGCTCGACCGGGTGCCGGGTGCTGACCACCCAGTACGGCGTCGGATCGGCCGGGTCGTCGAGCAGCACCTGCACGGCCGGTCCGATCCAGGCCCGCTGGATGACGAAGGCCAGCGGATGCGCGCCGACCCCGAGGGCCTCACGCTTGCCGGCGGTGTCGAGCGCGACCACGTCGGAGATCACCGAGACCGGCAGCCGGGCGTCGTCGACCTGGAACTCGTCGGCGGTGACCGCCACCGGCAGCCGGCCGGCCGGGATCAGCAGCAGCACGGAGAGCGGCAGGACCACCGCGTACGGCAGCCAGCCGGGCAGATCGGGCAGGCCCAGGACCAGCTCGGTGGCCAGGATCGCGCCGGTGATGAGGGCGGCGGGCCAGGCCCACCACGGCAGGCTGAGCCGTTCTCGATAGGCCGCAGCCGTGCGGGCCGGGGACTCGGGTGTCACCCTCGAAGGGTACGGCGCGCCTCCATTGCCCGGCGCGGCAGGATGGCAGGGTAGGTGCCGCCCCGCAGTACCCGTACCCCGTGAGGAAACCCGCCGTGACCGACGTAGTCATCCAGGTCCGCCGGCTCGATCCGGACCTGCCCCTGCCGGCGTACGCCCATCCCGGCGACGCCGGCGCGGACCTGGTCGCGGCGGAGGAGGTCGAGATCGCCCCGGGTGCGCGGGCCAAGGTCCGAACCGGCCTGGCGATCGCTCTCCCGGAGGGGTACGTGGGTCTGGTGCACCCGCGTTCCGGGCTGGCCGCTCGCCTCGGCGTGACGGTGCTCAACGCGCCCGGTACGGTCGACGCCGGCTACCGCGGTGAGATTCTGGTGATCCTGATCAATCTGGATCCGGCGAACACCGTCAAGATCTCGCGCGGGGACCGGATCGCCCAGCTCGTGATCCAACGGGTGGAGCGGGCGGCCTTCCACGTGGTGGAGACGCTCGACGACACCTCGCGTGGAGCCGGCGGGCACGGTTCGACCGGCGGCCACGCAGCGCTGCCCGGGCAGCAGACGCAAGACTGAAGACGGAAGGTGGAGTTGATGTTCTCCCGTAAGCGCGGTGGCGCGAAGCACGTTCGTGCGGCCGACGCGCCGCCCTCAAAGGCGCTCGCCGACAGCCTGGCCTCCGGTGGTGAGGCACCGGCGCCCGAGTTCGGCCCGTGGGACGTCAGCCACGCGCCGGACGGGGTGCAGCGCCTCGACCTGGGCAGTCTGCAGATCCCGGCGGTCGAGGGCGTCGAGGTGCGGGTGCAGGCCAACCCGGAAGGCGGCGTCGAGCAGATCGTGCTGGTGGACGGCGAGAGCGCCCTGCAGCTGGGTGTCTTCGCGGCGCCGAAGACCGAGGGCATCTGGGACGAGGTGCGGGCCGAGATCGCCGAGGCCATGGCGGCCGACGGGGTGACCCCGCAGGAGATCGACGGCAAGTACGGGATCGAGCTGGCGGCCCGGGTCAACACCCCGGACGGGCCGGCCGACGTGCGGTTCGTCGGTGTCGACGGGCCCCGCTGGATGGTCCGGGCGCTGTACCAGGGTGCGGCCGCGTCGGACCGGGCGCGCGAGGGCGTACTCGGCGAGGTGCTGGCCGGGCTGGTCGTGGTCCGGGACAACGAGCCCCGGCCGGTACGCGAGCCGCTGCCGATGCGGCTGCCGAAGGAGATGGCCGAGCAGGGTCCGGGCAACCAGCCCGGATAGCCGGTTGGTGATCCATGTCACCCCGGCGCTTCGGGCGTACCGTTGGCCGCAGGCACGCGCGCACACTGTGCCGTCCGAGACCCATGGGCGTCGAGGAAGGGTGACAGCGGAGTCATGACCATCGAAGAACGCACCGGGCTGCGCAGGCTTCTCGATCGATTGACCGCGACCGAGGAGGAGCTGGACGCGCGGGAGCTCCAGCGGGACAGCGCCAAGTGCGGCGCGGTCCCGGCTGAGCAGTGTCAGCGAGGTCAGGTCGTTTCGGTGTCGGGGCGACTGCGGACCGTGGCGTACACTCCTCGCACCAACCTGCCGACGCTGGAGGCCGACCTCTACGACGGCAGCGACGTGGTCACGCTGGTCTTCCTGGGCCGCCGGTCGATCGCCGGCATCGAACCAGGACGCCAGCTCACCGCGCGTGGCCGGATCGCGATCCGGGACGACCGTAAGGTGATCTACAACCCGTACTACGAGCTGGAGGCGCCCCGGTGAGTGGCAGCGAGCCGCGCCACGCCGCGCACGAGTCGGTCGAGGAGCGGATCGCCGAGGAGGTCGTCGAGGAGCTCGAGCTGCATCCGGTCCGCAAGGACGATGAGGATGAGCCGCTCCCGTCGATGAGCGAGCAGATCGCCGAGCAACTCGGTGGTGTGCGCGGCCTCATCGAGTCGAGCCTGCCGGTGCTGGCCTTCGTCATGCTCAACGTGCTGCTCGGCGACTCGGTGCTGGGCCTGGAGAAACGCGACGCGCTGCTCTGGGCGATCATCGGCTCGGTCGGTTCGGCGCTGGCCATCGGCGCCGTGCGGCTGATCCGCAGGCAGCCGATCCGGCACGCGGTGAACGGTCTGTTCGGCATCGCGATCGGCGCCTGGCTGGCGTGGCGCACCGGCGAGGCGAAGAACTTCTACCTACCCGGCATCCTGCTCACCTTCGGGCAGGCCGCGGTGCTGCTGCTCTCGGTGGCGTTCCGCAAGCCGCTGATCGGCTACGCCTGGGGCATCATGGCGAACAAGGGCCGCCAGGACTGGTTCGGCAACGCCCGGCTGTTCCGGACCTTCCAGTGGCTGACGCTGCTCTGGGTGGTCTCGCTGAGCCTGCGTGCCGGCATCCAGGCGTACCTGTACGCGATCGGCGAGGCGAACGCCCTGGGTGTCGTGCGGATCCTGGTGAGCTGGCCGATCTACGCCGGCACCTTCGCGTTCACGGCGTGGGCGATCCACCGGGTGACGTCCGCCCAGCGCCGCGAGACGGCCGTCGCCTAGGCGTTGCCGAGGACCACGGCGCGGACCTGTTCCTCCACGTCGGCGGTGCACACGAAGATCAGCTCGTCGCCGGCCTCAAGCGGGTCGTCCGGGGTCGGCACCAGGACCCGCTTGCCGCGCAGGATCGCGACCAGGGCGGCGTCGCGGGGCATCGGCACGGAGCGGAGCGGCTTTCCCTCGTACGGCGCGTCGCGCGGGAGGGTGATCTCGACCAGGTTGGCCTCGCCCTGCCGGAAGGTCATCAGCCGGACCAGGTCGCCGACCGTCACCGCCTCCTCGACCAGGGCGGCCATCAGGCGCGGCTTGCTCACCGCGACGTCCACGCCCCACTGCTCGGTGAAGAGCCACTCGTTCTCGGCGCGGTTCACCCGGGCCACCACCCGGGCCACCGCGAACTCGGTCTTGGCGAGCAGCGACACCACCAGGTTCGCCTTGTCGTCGCCGGTGGCGGCCACCACGACGTCGCAGGAGGCCAGGTCGGCCTCCTCCAGGCTGCTCAGCTCGCAGGCGTCGGCGAGCACCCACTGGGCCTGCGGCACCCGCTCCGGGCAGAGCTGCCGCGGCTGCCGCTCGATCAGCATCACGTCGTGCCCGTTGCCGATCAGTTCCTGCGCGATGGACCGGCCCACGTTGCCGGCCCCGGCGATAGCGATCCGCATGGTCTAGAGGCCTTCCTTGTCGGCGCGCTCCGCGATGTCCAGCACCTTGCCGACGGTCTCGTCGGTCACCAGCATGAAGACCTGGTCGCCGTCCTGGAGTACGCCGGACGGCTGGGCGAGCAGGCCCATCCCGAACCGGGTCAGGTACGCGACCCGGGCACCGGTCCGGTCCTCCAGCGACTTGACCGTGCGGCCGATCCAGTCCCGGTGCAGTGGCGCCTCCACGATGCTGACCACGCTGGTCGGATCGCGGAACACCTCGTACCGGTCCTCCGGCACCAGGAACCGGAACATCCGGTCGGCGGCCCACCGGATCGTCGCGATCGTCGGGATGCCGAGCCGCTCGTAGACCTGCGCCCGCCGGGAGTCGTAGATCCGGGCCACCACGCGGCTCACCCCGAACGTCTCCCGGGCCAGCCGGGCCGAGATGATGTTGGAGTTGTCACCGCTGGAGACGGCCGCGAAGGCGTCCGCCCGCTCGATGCCGGCGGCCACCAGCACACCCCGGTCGAAACCGATCCCGTTCACCGTGACGCCGCCGAAATCGGCGCCGAGCCGCCGGAACGCCTCGGCGTCCCGGTCGATCACGGCCACCTGGTGACCTTGCGCGTCGAGCTTCTGCGCCAGCGTCGAACCGAGCCGGCCGCACCCCATGATCACCACGTGCACGGTTCGTGCCCTCCCGAATCACTACGGACCAGTGTGAGCCTGCCATGTGCCTCTCGGCGGCGGTGTCCGGGGCGGGGTACGGGCGATGCGCTCCGCCCGTACTCTTGGCACTCGTGGCAAGTACCACCTCTCTAGCCAAGCGGCTGCTCCTGGGCCGGCCGTTCCGCTCGGACCGGCTGAAACACACCCTTCTACCGAAGCGGATCGCGCTGCCCGTCTTCGCCAGTGACGCGCTCTCCAGCGTGGCGTACGCGCCGGACGAGATCCTGCTGACCCTCTCCATCGCCGGTGCCGCCGCCTACGTCTACTCACCGTGGGTGACGCTCGCGGTCGCGGTGGTGATGGTGACGGTGGTCGCCAGTTACCGGCAGAACGTGCACGCGTATCCGTCCGGCGGCGGTGACTATGAGGTGGCCACGGTCAACCTGGGGCCGCGAGCCGGGATCGGTGTGGCCAGTGCGCTGCTGGTGGACTACATCCTCACCGTCGCCGTCTCGGTCTCCTCCGGGGTCAGCAACCTCGGCTCGGTGGTCCCCTGGGTGGCGGAGAACAAGGTCGGCGTCGCGATCGCCGCCGTCGTCGTGCTGAGCGCGCTCAACCTGCGTGGCCTGCGCGAGTCGGGTAACGCGTTCGCCGTGCCCACCTATCTCTTCATCGTCGTCATCGTGGGCATGATCCTGACCGGCCTGTTCCGGCTCTACGTGCTCGGTGACGACCTGCAGGCGCCCAGCGCCGGGCTGGTGATCGCGGCTGAGGAGGACCATCTCACCAGCTTCGGCTTCGCGTTCCTCCTGTTGCGAACCTTCTCGTCGGGCTGTGCCGCGCTGACCGGTGTCGAGGCGATCTCCAACGGGGTGCCCGCCTTCAAGCCTCCGAAGAGCAAGAACGCGGCGACCACGTTGATGCTGCTCGGTGGCATCGCCGTCGTGATGCTGGTCGGCATGATCTCCCTGGCCCGCGCGACCCACCTGCAGTTCGTCGAGAACCCGGCCCTGCAGATCGTCTCCGGGCCGGTCAACTACGTGCAGAAGACGGTCACCACTCAGCTCGCCGAGACCGTGTTCGGTGCCGGCTCGATCATGCTCTACGTGGTCGGCGCGGTCACCGCGATGATCCTCTTCCTGGCGGCCAACACGGCGTTCAACGGTTTCCCGGTGCTCGGCTCGATCCTCGCCCAGGACCGTTTCCTGCCGCGCCAGCTGCACACCCGCGGCGACCGGCTGGCCTTCAGCAACGGCATCCTCTTCCTGGCGGTCGCCGCGATCGTGCTGATCGTGGCCTTCCACGCCGAGGTCACCAAGCTGATCCAGCTCTACATCGTGGGCGTCTTCGTCTCCTTCACGCTGTCCCAGGCCGGCATGATCCGGCACTGGAACCGGTTGCTGCAGACCCAGCGTGACCCGGAACGCCGCCGCCGCATGATCCGCTCGCGGGCCATCAACACGTTCGGCATGGTACTTACCGGGGCAGTACTGGTCATCGTGCTGATCACCAAGTTCCTGCTCGGCGCCTGGATCGCGATCACCATGATGCTGGTCATCTACGGGCTGATGGTCGCCATCCAGCGGCACTACACCCGGGTCGCCGAGGAGCTGAAGCCGACCGACGAGCGTCCCGTGCTGCCCTCCCGCAACCACGCGGTCGTGCTGGTCAGCAAGGTGCACATGCCGACGCTGCGTGCGGTCGCGTACGCACAGGCGACCCGGCCGGACACGCTTACCGCGGTCACCGTGAACGTCGACGACAAGGACACCCGCAACATCCAGGAGGAGTGGGAGCGGCGGCAGGTCCCGGTGCCGCTGACCGTGGTCGACTCGCCGTACCGGGAGATCACCCGGCCGATCATCGACTACGTGAAGAGCGTGCGAAGGTCGTCGCCCCGGGACGTGGTCACCGTCTTCGTGCCGGAGTACGTGGTCGGCCGCTGGTGGGAGAACCTGCTGCACAACCAAAGTGCGCTGCGGATCAAGGGCCGGTTGCTCTTCGAGCCGGGCGTGATGGTCACCAGCGTGCCCTGGCAGCTGCGGTCCAGCCAGGACCGCGACCTGGAGCGGCTGGACCGCGACCTGAGCCGCGCGCCGGCCCGTGGCCCGCGCAACCGCGGCGACGACGAGATCGCCGAACCGGTCGACGGCGAAGACGGTCAGTCATGAGCGTGCCGGTTCCGGTCGAGGACGACCTGGTGCAGGGCGACCGGGTCGAGGTGACCGTGGGCGCGCCGGCGCACGGCGGGCACTGTGTGGCCCGGATCGGCGGCCCGCACGGCCGGGTGGTCTTCGTCCGCCACGCGCTGCCCGGCGAGCGGGTCACCGCGGAGATCACCGAGTTGCACCGCGGTTATCTGCGGGCCGACGCGGTGGAGATCCACGAGGCTTCCCCGGACCGGGTCACCCCGCCCTGCCCCTACGCCCATCCGGGTGGGTGCGGCGGCTGTGACCTCCAGCACGTCTCGGATGACGCGCAACTGCGGTGGAAGACCGCGGTGGTCCGGGAACAGCTCGAGCGCCTGGCCGGGCTCACCGACTTTCCGGTACGGGTGGAGGCGTTGCCCGGCCCGGCGGACTCGTCGCGGCTGCTCGGGTGGCGCAGCCGCGTCCGGTACGCGGTGGACGCGGCCGACCGGCCCGGACTGCTCCAGCACCGGTCGCACCAGGTGGTGGCCATCGACCGGTGCCGGATCGCGCACCCGGCCATCCAGGAGCTCGACCTGCTCGCCCGGGCCTGGCCGGACGCGGACGGGCTCCAGGTGGTCGCGAGTACCGGCGGCGACGTCGCGGTGCTCGTCAGCCGGTCACCGCTGGCCGGGGACGACCTCACCGACGGCCCGTCCGGTCCGGGACTGGTCCGGTTGTCGGGGCCGGAGGAGGTCTCCGAGGTCGCCGGTGGGCGTGCTTGGCGCGTACCCCCGGAAGGTTTCTGGCAGGTGCACCCGGCCGCCGCCGACACGCTTGTCGGTGTGGTGCTGACCATGTTGCGACCCGCCGAAGGCGAGGTCGCCTGGGACCTGTACGGCGGAGCCGGGCTCTTCGCGGCCGCCCTGGCCGCGCGCACCGGGGCCCGGACCACCGTGGTCGAGTCGTCCCCGATCGGGGTGGCGGCGGCCCGGGCCAACCTCGGCGGCCTGCCGAACGTGGAGGTCGTCGCCGCCAAGGTGGACGTGGCGCTGAGCCGGCGCCGGGTCGCCGGGCCGGTCGACCTGGTCGTGCTCGACCCGCCGCGGGCCGGCGCCGGCGCCAAGGTGGTCCGTGCCGTGGCGGAGGCGGGTCCGCGGGCCATCGCCTACGTCGCGTGCGATCCGGCGGCGCTGGCCCGGGACCTGGCGACGTTCCGGTCACTCGGCTGGAAGGCCGCGGAGATCCGGGCCTTCGACTGCTTCCCGATGACCCAGCATGTGGAGTGCGTCGCTCTGATCGTGCCGGCCTGAGCCGGTTATCCGGCCCGCTCCGCGGCCACGACGGCGTTGCGGAAGAGCATGGCGACCGTGGTGGGGCCGACGCCGCCGACCCGCGGGGTGATCGCCCCGGCCACCTCGGCGCAGGACTCCTCGACGTCCGGCAGCAGGCGGCGGCCCTCGTAGCGGACGCCCGCGCCGATCACCACGGCGCCGGGCTTGACGTGCTCGGGCTTGATGATGCCGGGGACGCCGGCGGCGGCGATCAGGATCTCGGCGCGCTGGGTGTACCGCGGCCAGTCCTTCACCCCGGTGTGCACGACGGTGACCGCGGCGTTGGCGGTGGGGCGCTTCTGGGCCAGCAGCATCGCCAGCGGGCGGCCCAGGGTGGCGCCCCGGCCCAGGATGACCACCTCGCGGCCGGAGACCGGGATGTCGTGGAAGGCGAGCAGCGCCTCGATGCCGGCCGGGGTGCAGGGCAGCGGACCGGGCAGGCCGACCGCGAGCCGGCCCATGTTGAGCGGGTGCATCCCGTCGACGTCCTTGTCGGGGTCGAGGGTCTGCAGAGCGGCGTCGTAGTCCAGATGGCCCGGGATCGGGTACTGGATCAGCACGCCGTGCACGTTCTTGTCGTCGTTGAACTCGGCGATCACCCGGAGCAGGTCGGCCTGGGTGATGTCACCGCCGAGGTGCCGGTGCGGCGACGCGAACCCGAGCTCGGCGGCCTGCTTCTGCTTGATCCGGATGTAGCCGGCGCTGGCGTCGTCGTCGCCGACCAGGATGGTGGCGAGGCTGGGCTGGACGCCGCGCTCCTTGAGGCGGGCGACCCGCGCCCTGACGTCGTCGAGAACGGACTCGGCGACGGGTGCGCCGGGAAGAAGTTGAGCGGACATGCGCGACTCCAAGAACCGGGAGCCCAGGCGGTCGACTCTCCGTGACGAGCTCCCCGATGGTTCGACCATCCCCGTGCCGCCAGTCGCTGCGTGACTTCCAGGATGCCGGACCACTCGGCCGCCCGGCCAACCGGGGGTGGAGGTGAAGGTTGTGTGGAGGATCGGCTCTGGCCGTTCGCGCAAGGTGCGGTGCGGCGCGGCCCGGATAGACTCCACGCTCATGAGCGACTCCCCCTCGACCCCGGCCGGCCTGCTGACCAGCATCACCGCTCCCGGTGATCTGAAGCGACTGACCCCAGAGCAGTTGTCCCTGCTCGCGGCCGAGATTCGTGACTTCCTCGTGGCCAAGGTCTCGCGTACCGGCGGGCATCTCGGTCCGAACCTCGGTGTGGTCGAGATGACCCTCGCCCTGCACCGGGTGTTCGACTCGCCACGCGACCGGATTCTCTTCGACACCGGGCACCAGGCCTACGTCCACAAGATCGTTACCGGCCGGCAGGACGGCTTCGACCTGCTCCGCCAGCGCGGTGGCCTCACCGGCTACCCGAGTCAGGCGGAGAGCGAGCACGACCTGATCGAGAACTCGCACGCCTCCACCGCCCTGTCGTACGCGGACGGCATCGCCAAGGCGTTCACGCTGCGCGGCGAGGACCGGCACGTGGTGGCGGTGGTCGGCGACGGCGCCCTGACCGGCGGCATGTGCTGGGAGGCGCTGAACAACATCGCGGCCACCCGCAACCGGCTGGTCATCGTGGTGAACGACAACGGCCGGTCGTACGCGCCGACCATCGGCGGCCTCGCCGACCACCTCTCCACGCTGCGCCTCAACCCGGGTTACGAGCGGGTGCTCGACCTGGTCAAGGACGCGCTGGGCCAGACGCCGGTGGTGGGCAAGCCGGTGTTCGAGGTGCTGCACGCGGTCAAGAAGGGCATCAAGGACGCGGTCAGCCCGCAGCCGATGTTCGAGGACCTGGGCCTGAAGTACATCGGCCCGGTGGACGGCCACGACCAGCAGGCGATGGAGTCCGCGCTGCGCCGGGCCAAGGGCTACAACGCCCCGGTGATCGTGCACGCGGTGACCCGCAAGGGCTACGGCTACCGGCCGGCCGAGCAGGACGAGGCGGACTGCCTGCACGGCCCGGGCAGCGCGTTCGACGTGGAGACCGGCAAGCTGCTCGCCAAGCCGACCCTGAAGTGGACGAAGGTCTTCGCCGACGAGCTGGTCCGGATCGCCGACGAGCGTCCGGACGTGGTGGGTATCACCGCCGCCATGGCCGAGCCGACCGGTATCGCCGCGCTGGCGAAGAAGTACCCGGAGCGGACGTACGACGTGGGCATCGCCGAGCAGCACGCGGCCACCTCCGCGGCCGGCCTGGCGATGGGCGGGCTGCACCCGGTGGTGGCGGTCTACGCGACCTTCCTGAACCGGGCTTTCGACCAGGTCCTGCTGGACGTGGCGATGCACAACCTGCCGGTGACCTTCGTGCTGGACCGGGCCGGGATCACCGGGCCGGACGGGCCGAGCCACTACGGCATGTGGGACATGAGCGTCTTCGGGGTGGTGCCCGGGCTGCGGATCGCCGCGCCGCGCGACGCCGAGACGCTGCGTGAGGAGCTGCGCGAGGCGGTCGCGGTGGAGGACGGCCCGACCATCGTGCGCTTCCCGACCGGCGCGGTCGCGCCGGAGACCCCGGCGCTGCGCCGGGTCGGCCAGGTGGACGTGTTGCGCGAGGCCGGGCCGGACAAGGACGTGCTTCTGGTCGCGGTGGGCTCGTTCGCCGGGCTCGGCCTGGACGCGGCCGAGCGGATCGCCGAGCAGGGGTACGGCGTGACGGTCGTCGACCCGCGCTGGGTCCGCCCGGTCCCGATCGAGCTGACCGGCCTGGCCGCACAGCACCGGTTCGTGGTCACGTGCGAGGACGGGGTGCGCGCGGGCGGCGTGGGCGACGCGGTGGCGAGCGCGCTGCGCGACGCCGGCGTGAACGTGCCGCTGCGCGACTTCGGTGTGCCGGTCGGCTTCCACCCGCACGGCACCCGGGCCGAGATCCTCACCTCGCTGGGGCTGACCGCGCAGGACATCGCGCGGGACGTGACCGAGTGGGTGTCGCGTCACGAGGCGGCCGACACGGTGACGGAACCGCGCACCACGGTCTAGCCGGGCGGTTTCGTTACGGAACCGTTACCTTTGATGGATGGGTGCGGACACGTACGACGGGCCGGTCGTCATCGATCTCGGCCTGGAACGCGGGGAGCCGGAGTCTTATCACCGACCAGGGCGGCGCACGACGTCACCCTGGTTCGGTCCGGCCTTGGTCGTGCTCCTGGTGCTCTTCGGGGTCACGACCGCGGGGCCGCCGTCCCGGCCGCCGCTGGCCGAGGTGCTGCGCGTCGCGATCGGGCCCGGTGATCCGTACGCCGTAGACGACGGTCGCCTGCTGATCCAGACCACCGGCCGGCTCAGCTCCTACCAGCTGGCGGACGGCGGTCTGCGCTGGCAGATCCAGCAGCACCAGCCGGTCTACCGGCTGCGCACCGGCGGCGGAAAACTACTGCTGCGGCCCTGGAACGTGGGCCGCGAGGAGACCGGCACCACGGCGATCTCCCTCGACACCGGGACCCGGGAATGGCACAACGACCGCAACGTCGTGTCCTTCCCCGGCACCGCGCTGCTGTTCGCGGTCGAGGGTGTGCGCAGCACTTCGGGCATCGGCCGCCGGGTGCAGAACGAGGTCGAGGTGATCGACCCGGCCGTCGGCCTGGCCCGCTGGCGTGTGCACGTGCCGAACACCGCGGTGCTGCTCAGCGTGCCCGGCTCGATGTCCCGGATCATGCTGCTGCGCGACGACCAGACCGCCGACCTGTACGACGTGCCGACCGGCGCCCACCTGGCCAGCCGGACGTTCCCGGTGGCCGACTACGACCCGGAGAACCCGGTGGTGATCGGTGACGCGGTGCTGCTGCGGCATCCCGGGCGCGGCTCGGTCAAGGTGTCCGCGTACGACACGGCGACGCTCCGCGAGCTGTGGAGCGTGCGGGCGCCGAGCACCCAGCGGATCCGGCCGTGCGGCGAGCTGGCCTGCCTGATCGGGCCGGCCGGCATCCGGGCGGTGGACCCGGAGAGCGGCGTCGAGAGCTGGCGCCGGCCCGGCTGGCGTGCCGTCGAGCAGTACGGGAACTGGCTTATCGCGTACTCGACGGACGGGACGAGTGACCCGGTGGCCGTGGTGGATCCGGCGACCGGCCGGGTGCTGGCGGACGTGACCGGATGGCGCCCGGTCGCCGGGACCACCGCCGACGGGGAACTGCTCGTCACCCGGGAGATCGGGCCGGGCCCGCGTACCATGGTCGCGGTCGTCGCCCCGGGCCTTGATCGGCCACGGCTCCTGGCCGATCTGCCACCGGGCACCGGCGACTGCCGGAGCGCCCCGGACCGGCTGGTCTGCCGGTCGATGTACGGCGAACTGATCGTCTGGGCGTACCGGACGAGCACGAGAGCGGGCTGACCGCGTACCGGTGAAGGGTGGGGCGTGACTCTGATCGAGCTGGACCGCGACGCCCCGCTCGACCCGGAGCCAAGCCGGCGCCCGCCGCCCTGGCGGTACCGGCATGCCGGCCTGCTGGTGGCCGCGGTGTTGCTGATCGCCCTGGGCGGCGCGGTTCCGACCGGCGGCACGCGCTGGCGCGACCTGGGCACCGCTGGGCCGGTGAGCGCCGTCGAGATCCCGATCCAGCTGGCCGGCGGCCGGCTCTACACGGCCGCCGTGGACGGGCCCGGACGTGAGCTGACCGCCTGGGCGCTGGAACAGCCGCCCCGCCGGCTGTGGACCGCCCAGGTGCCGATCGGCATGAGCTACGACCCCGGGCGCGGCGTCTTCGGATCGTTCTCGATCCGCCAGTCCGGTGACGTCGTGCTGCTCTCCGAAGGCTTCGTGACCACCGCGATCGACGCCCGCGACGGGCGCGTCCGGTGGACCTCACCGGTCATGGTCACCCTGCTGACCGGCGGCGGGACCGGGGTGGTCGTGGAACGCGTCTTCCGGCCGGGTACCGACTACGACCAGGCCTCCGGCGACCCGGGACCGCTCTACTTCTCGGCCGACGGCGTGCCGCACACCGAGCCGCCGATCCGCACCGAGGTCCGCGGCACCGACCTGGCGACCGGCCGGGTGGTGTGGACCGTGACGCCGCCTGGCTCGGTCACCGTCGACGCCGTCCGCGGCGACCGCCCGGCTGTCCTGATCACCGCCTCGGACCGGCTCACCCTGCTCGCCGGGGCGACCGGGACGACCCTGGCCGAGGTCGCCCTCCCGGAGCTGAACGGCGCCGGACCGGCCACGGCGTCGGTCGTGGGAGACGTCGCCCTGGTCGGCTATCAGGATCCCGGGCGGCAGGTCGGCTACGACACCCGGACCCTGCGCCGGCTCTGGGACCGGCCTCTCCCGGCCACCTCGCAGGACCGGGCCGACTGCCGGGACGTGCTCTGCTCGGGATCCCGCGACGGTCTGTCGGTGCTGGACCCGGTCACCGGTGCGACGGCCTGGCCGGTGACCGGGGAGGTCGGCCTCGCCAGGCACGCGGGCTTCGTGCTGGAGACCGAGACCCGGACCGGCCGGCCGGTCCGGCTGGCGGATCCGCGTACCGGGCGGGACCTGGCCGATTTGAGCGGCTGGGACGAGGCGTTCGGCGCGGAGCCGGACGGGGCGCTGGTGCTGCGCCGGGCCGGTGCGGGCGGCAAGCAGACCTTCGCGGCGGTCCTGCCCGGACATCCGCAGCCGCGGGTGCTGGGCACGGCCACGGTGGACTCCGGCGAGTGCGCGGCCGACGAACACCACCTGGTTTGCCGGGAAGGTGACGGGATGCGTATCTGGGCGTACCGGATCTGACCGTCCACCCGGCACAATGAGGTCGTCATCGCAGAGACCGGGAGGCTTGCGATGAGCGGTGTCCTGATCGACCTCGGTGAGGTGGCACGCTTCGGCTCGGGACCGGCGGCCGACGCCCCGGCGCCTCCGGTGCCGTACCGGTTGCTGCTCGCGATCCTCTCCGTCGCGCTCGTCGTCTCGCTCGGCGGAGCCGGCGTCCGATCCGAACCCGCGCCGCCGACGGTGATATCGGCGAGGCTCGGCGACGCCATCCGGGTGGTGGGTGACCGGCTCTTCGTGATCGGCCGGGGCGCGGCCGAGGGAAAACGGACCATCCGGACGTACGCCCTGCCGGACGCGACCCTGCTCTCCGAGCACACCGTCATGGTCACCGGCGACGTGCTCAGCGTCGACGCGGCCGGTGATCTCCTGCTGGTGACCGTGCAGGACGAGCGGACCGTCACGTTCGGCACCATCGCGCTGCGCCCCGGGCTGGACCAGCCGCTCTGGCAGCGCCCCGTTCAGCTCCAGGGCCTGTCGGTGGCCGACGGGCTGGCCCTGGTCCGGGAGGAGGGCGCCCCCTTCGGGGACGCCGACTGGCACGGCGTCGACCTGCGTACCGGCACGGTGCGCTGGACCGTGCATCAGGGCGACCGGGACGACATCGGGGTGTCCAGCTACACCGGTGGCTATCCGAAGTGGCTCTACACGCTTACCGGGAACGGGCAGCTGGTGGCCCGTGACACGCGTACCGGGCGGACGGTGGCCTCGGTGCACGTGCCTCAGCGGCAGGGTGCCAGCACATCCCTCTGGCCGGCCGGCGACCTGGTCATGATCGGCGCCGGCGGCTCCGGGACCACCGGGTACGACGTCACCGCCGGGCTGGAACCGCGCTGGCACACCGGCATGAACCTGAGCTGGTACCGCGGACCCGCCCAGTGCGGCGAGCTGATCTGCGCGTTCCTGCCGCAGCGCGGCATCCTCGTGATCGATCCGACGACCGGGCGGGAACGCTGGTCGTCGGACCGCTGGGACTACGCCGAGCGGGTCGGCGACCGTCTGCTGACCGGCATGCCGGGCACCGCCTACCCACGGCTCTACGTTCTCGACCCGGCGACCGGTGACGTGCTCGGCGACGTGGGGCTCTGGCAGAGCTCCGGGCCGGGGCCGGAACCCGGGACCGCGTACGTGCGACGTACGGTCTCCGGCGAGGACCGGCTCTGGTACGGCGTACTGCTGCTGGACCGGCTCCGGATCCGCGTGCTCGGAGCCGCCGAGCGGGTCGCCGGCGACTGCCATTTCACGGCCGGTGTGCTGGTCTGCCGCCGGATCGACGCGTCGGTCGGGGTGTGGCGGCTTCGCTAACCTTCAGGTATGCGCGTGCTGGTGGTTGAAGACGAGCGGAATCTGGCCGACGCGATCGCGCGCGGGCTGCGCCGCAAGGGCATGGCGGTGGACGTCGCCTACGACGGGCTGGAAGGCCACGAGATGGCCTACGTGACCCGCTACGACGTGGTGGTGCTGGACCGTGACCTGCCCGGCATGCACGGCGACGACATCTGTGCGGCGCTGGTCGAGTCGGAGGCGCTGACCCGGGTGCTGATGCTCACCGCGAGCAGCACGGTCGCCGACCGGGTGGAGGGGCTCGAGCTGGGCGCCGACGACTACCTGGCCAAGCCGTTCGCCTTCGAGGAGCTGGTGGCCCGGGTGCAGGCGCTCGGCCGCCGGGCCACGCCCGCGGCGCCGCCGGTGCTCGCCGCCGGCAACCTGGTGCTGGACCAGACGCGGCGCGTGGTGACCCGTGGCGGCGCCCCGCTGGAGCTGACCAACAAGGAGTTCTGCGTCCTGCTGGAGCTGCTCAAGGCGCGTGGCGGGGTGGTCTCCAGCGAGGAACTGCTGGAGCGGGTGTGGGACGCCAACACCGACCCGTTCACCACCACCGTGCGGGTCACCATCAACACCCTGCGCAAGAAGATCGGCGACCCGCCGCTGGTCGAGACGGTGGTCGGCGCGGGCTATCGGATCCCCGAGCCGGTCGTGGCCTCGTGACCGTCTATCTCAGGCGGACCCGCCGGCCGCTCCGGCTCCAGTTGCGGCCCACGCTGCGGCTGCGGCTCACCCTGCTGAACGGCATTCTGCTGGTCGGGGCCGGTGTCGCGCTGGTGCTGCTGGCCTGGCTGCTGGTCAGCGAGTCGCTGCATCCGGTCGACGAGCTGCGGGCCGGGTCGACGGTGACCCTGGCCGACGGCACCACCCAGGAGGCGCTCTCCTGGCAGACCGCGATGGTCAAGGAGGCCTCCCAGGAGTTGCTGTTCAAGGGGCTCAGCGCATTGGTCGCGGTGGGCATCATCGGGATCGCCGGGGCGTACGCGGTGGCCGGCCGGGCCCTGAAGCCGCTGCACAGCGTGACGCAGACCGCGCAGCGGCTCGGCGAGGAGACGCTGGACCAGCGGATCCGCTACTCCGGGGCGGACGACGAGGTGGCGGAGCTGGCCCGCACGTTCGACGCCATGCTTGACCGGTTGGCGGCCGCTTTCGAGTCGCAGAAACGGTTCGTCGCCAACGCCTCGCACGAGCTGCGGACCCCGCTCGCGGTGATGCGTACCGAGATCGACGTGACACTCAGCGACGACGAGGCGGACGTGGCCGAGTACCGGCGGATGGCGAAGGTGGTCCGCAACGCGTCGGAACGGGCGAACGGGCTGGTGGACGCGTTGCTGGTGCTGGCCCGATCGGAGGCGCAGTCCGGCCGCCGGCTGGTCCGTAAGGTACCGGCCGACCTGGCGACGAGCGTCTACAACGCGCTCTCCGCGGTGAAGGCCGAGGCGGGGCGGCTGAAGCTGGACGTGAACACGGAACTGGAACCGGCGCCGGTGGTCGGCGACCCGAGTCTGCTCGACCGGCTGGCCGGCAACCTGATCGAGAACGCGATCCGGTACAACCATCTGCTGGGCAGCCTCTGGCTGCGTACCGAGTCGGTGAACGGGCAGGCCCGGCTGGTGGTCGGTAACACCGGCTACGAGGTGGATCCGGTCGATGTGCCCGGGTTGTTCGAGCCGTTCCAGCGGGGTGGCTGGGAGCGGACCGGGTCACGCGGGTCGGGTCTGGGGCTCTCGATCGTCCGCGCGGTCTGTGACGCACACGGTGGCACGGTCTCCGCGGTGGCCCTGGAGGGCGGTGGCCTGGAGGTCACAGTCTCGCTGCCGGCCGCCGACACCACGCCCGTGGTCGCCGCCACCGCCAGCGTCCCCGGAAAGCGGTGATGCCCGCCCGGCAAGGCCGGACGGGCATCACTCGGGTTCATCTCAGCGGCGGACGTTCGCCACGCCGTCCGGCAGGAAACGCTGGCCGGTGACGCGCTCGGCGGTGCCGCTGCGGTCCAGGTACGGCGTGACGCCACCGAGGTGGAACGGGTAGCCGGCGCCCAGGATCATGCACAGGTCGATGTCCTGCGCCTCCGCGACCACGCCCTCGTCGAGCATGAGGCGGATCTCCTCGGCGAGGCCGTCCAGCGCCTTCTGGCGTACCTCATCGGCGGTCAACGGCGCCGAGCCGGTCTCCAGAAGCTTGACCACCTCGGGGTTGATCTCGTCGTCCACCATCACCGGCAGGCCGGCGTCGACGATCTTCTTGAGGTTGGGGGACTCCACGTACCGCTCCGGGAACGCCCGGTGCAGCGTCTCGCCCACGTGGTACGCGACCGCCGGGCCGACCAGCTGGAGCAGGGCGATCGGGCGCATCGGCAGACCCAGCGGGTCCATCGCCACGTTCACCACGTCCAGCGGGGTGCCCGCGTCGACGGCCTGGAAGATCTCGCTGGTGACCCGGGTGAGCAGGCGGTTGACCACGAACGCCGGGGCGTCCTTGACCAGCACCGACGACTTCTTCAGGGTCTTGCCGACCTCGAACGCGGTGGCCAGCGTGGCGTCGTCGGTCTGCTCGCCCCGGATGATCTCCAGGAGCGGGAGGACCGCGACCGGGTTGAAGAAGTGGAAGCCGACGACCCGCTCCGGGTGCTCCAGGCCGGCCGCCATGTCGGTGATCGACAGCGAGCTGGTGTTGGTCGCGAGGATCGCCTCCGGGGAGACGATCTTCTCGAACTCGGCCCAGATCTGCTTCTTCAGCTCGAGGTTCTCGAAGACGGCCTCGATCACGAAGTCGGCGTCGGCGAAGACCGACTTGTCCACCGAGCCGCTGATCAGGCCGCGCAGCTTGGCCGCGGTGCCCTCGTCCATCCGGCGCTTGGCGACCAGCTTGTCGATCTGCTCGGTCACGTACGCCACGCCCTTGTCGACGCGGGTCTGGTCCAGGTCGGTCAGCACGACCGGCACCTGGAGACGGCGCAGGAACAGCAGGGCGAGCTGCGAGGCCATCAGGCCGGCGCCGACGATGCCGACCTTGGTGACCTTGCGGGCCAGCGACTTGTCCGGCACGCCGACCGGCCGCTTCGCCCGGCGCTGGACCAGGTCGAACGAGTACAGGCTGGCCCGGGCCTCATCGCCCATGATCAGGTCGGCGAGCGCCTCGGTCTCGGCCGCGGTGCCGTCCTCGAAGGACGCCTCCTTGGCCAGGGCGAGCAGCTCGAGCGCCTTGTTGGCGGACGGGACCGCGCCGTGCAGCTTCTCGTCGAGCTGCTGCTTTGCGAAGAACAGCACCGCGTCCCACATGTCGCGGTCGATCTCCGGACGCTCGACCGTGACGTCGCCCTTGACCACGCCGGCCGCCCAGGCCAGCGAGTCCTCCAGGAAGTCGGCCGCTTCGAAGAGCGCGTCGGCGACGCCCATCTCCTTGGCCTGCTTCGGGCGCAGCACCTTCTGGGTGAGCGGGTTCTGCAGGATGATCTGGGCCGCGCCGGGCGCGCCGATCAGGTTCGGCAGGATCTGGCTGCCACCCCAGCCGGGGATCAGGCCGATCGCGACCTCGGGCAGGCCGAGCGCGGCCGCACCGGTGGAGACCGTCCGGTAGTGGCAGTGCAGGGCGACCTCGAGGCCGCCGCCGAGCGCCGCGCCGTTCACGAAGGCGAAGGTCGGGATCTCGCTGTTCTTGAGCCGGGCGAAGACCCGGTGGCCGAGCTCGCCGAGGGCGACGGCCTGCTCCCGCGAGTTGATCAGTGGCATGCCGGTGATGTCCGCGCCGACGCAGAAGATGTACGGCTTGCCGGTGAGCGCGATGAACGCCGGGTTCGCCTCGGTGGCGGCGGTGATCGCCTCGTCGAGGGACTTCAGGCCGGCCGGGCCGAAGCTGTTCGGCTTCTTGTAGTCGAGGCCGTTGTCCAGCGTGATGAGGGCGGCGGGCTGGTCGAGCCCGGGTACCTGAACCAGGCGGACGATCGCCTTGGTCACTACCTCGTTCGGGTTCTCGATCACTTGTCAGCGCCTTCCCAATGCGGATTCTCCCAGATCACGGTGCCGCCCATGCCGATGCCGATGCACATGGCGTTGATGCCGTAGCGGACCTCGGGGTGCTCCTCGAAGTGCCGCGCGAGCTGCGTCATCAGCCGCACGCCGGAGGAGGCGAGCGGGTGACCGATGGCGATCGCACCGCCCCACGGGTTGACCCGCGGGTCGTCGTCGGCGATGCCGTAGTGGTCCAGGAACGCCAGCACCTGGACGGCGAACGCCTCGTTCAGCTCGAACAGGCCGATGTCGTCGATCGTGAGGCCGGCCTTCTTCAGCGCCTTCTCGGTCGCCGGGATCGGGCCGTAGCCCATCACCTCCGGCTCGACGCCGACGAACGCGTACGACACCAGGCGCATCGCGACCGGCAGGCCCAGCTCACGGGCGGTCGCCTCGTCGGCCAGGACGGCCGCGGTGGCGCCGTCGTTCAGGCCGGCCGCGTTACCGGCGGTTACCCGGCCGTGCGGGCGGAACGGGGTCTTCAGCGTGGCCAGCTTCTCCATCGAGGTGGCGCGGGGCGCCTCGTCGACGGTGGCCAGACCCCAGCCCAGCTCGGCGTTGCGGAGCGCCACCGGCACCATGTCCGGCTGGAGCTTGCCGTCGGCGTACGCCTTCGCGGTCTTCAGCTGCGAGTTGAGCCCGAAGCGGTCGGCCCGCTCCTTGGTGATGTTCGGCAGGCGGTCGTGCAGGTTCTCCGCGGTCGAGCCCATCACCAGCGCGGACGGGTCGACCAGCTTCTCGGCCAGGATCCGCGGGTTGGGGTCGACGCCCTCACCCATCGGGTGCCGGCCCATGTGCTCGACACCGCCGGCGATCGCGATGTCGTACGCCCCCATCGCGATGCCACCGGCGACGTTCGTCACCGCGGTCATCGCGCCGGCGCACATGCGGTCGACGGCGTAGCCCGGAACGGTCTTGGGCAGACCGGACAGCAGTGCGGCGGTACGGCCGATGGTCAGGCCCTGGTCGCCGGTCTGGGTGGTGGCCGCGATCGCGACCTCCTCCACGCGCTCCGGCGGTAGCTGGGGGTTGCGCCGAAGCAGCTCTCGGATGCAGCGGATCACCAGGTCGTCGGCGCGGGTCTCGGCGTACATGCCGCCCGCCTTGCCGAACGGGGTGCGGACGCCGTCGACGAAGACGACCTCGCGTACTTCACGGGGCACAGCAAGCCTCCTTGCGGGCGTGAACCCAAATGTGTCGGCAATGCTACTCGCCGGTAACTAGCGGCTGCCAGGCCCTGGGGGAACTTCACAAACGTCCTGGCCGGGCTCACGAATCGGCCCGTGAGGCCAGGACCTGACCGAAAACCGTCAGTCGTCCGGCAGCACCTCGCTGAGCTGTGCGGCGAGCAGGCCCACCTGCCAGTTGCGGGCGCCGAAGCCGAGCAGCGTGTCGCTGACCGTCCGCTCCGAGACGTCGTCCGGCGGCGACCACGCCAGCCGGCGGATGAAGTCGGGACTGATCAGGTTCTCCGGCGGCAGGTTGTGCTTCTCGGCCAGGCCGACCACGACCTGCCGGCACCGGGCCAGGCGGGCCGCCGCGATCGGGTCGCGCTCGGCCCACCGGTGCGGTGGCGGCGGGCCCTCCACCGGCTGGTTCACCGGCAGCGCGTCGTCCGGCAACGACCGGGCCTGGTCGAGCGCGTCCAGCCAGATCCTGGCCAGCCGGCGTACCGAACGGCCGCCGAAGCCGGGGATGCCGAGCAGGGTGCGCTCGTCCTTCGGGTCGGCCTCGGCGGCCGCGACGATCGCCGAGTCGGGCAGCACCCGGCCGGGCGCCGAGTCGCGGCGCGCGGCGACGCCGTCCCGGGCATACCAGAGGGCACGCACCCGGGACTGGGCGCGGGCGCCGCGGACCCGGTGGATGCCGGAGGTGCGGCGCCACGGATCGGGACGGACCCGGGGCGGCCGGTCGGTACTGGCCACCAGCGACGCGAACTCCTCGGCCGCCCACGCCGTCTTGCCCTGCCGGTCCAGCTCGGTGGCGAGCACGTCCCGCAGGTCGGTGAGGAGCTCCACGTCGAGGGCGGCGTAGGTGAGCCAGGACTCCGGCAGCGGCCGGGTCGACCAGTCGGCCGCCGAATGATGCTTCTCCAGCGAGTACCCGAGCAGCTGCTCGGTGAGCGCGGCCAGGCCGACACGCTCGAACCCGGCCAGGCGCGCGGCCAGCTCGGTGTCGAAGAGCCGGCGCGGCCTCATGCCGATCTCGGCCAGGCACGGCAGGTCCTGGCTGGCGGCGTGCAGGACCCACTCGGTGTCGGCGAGCGCGGTGTCCAGGGTGCGCAGGTCGTCCAGCGGAAGAGGGTCGATCAGCACCGTGCCCGCTCCGGCGCGGCGTAGTTGTACCAGGTAGGCGCGCTGCGTGTAGCGGTAGCCGGAGGCGCGTTCGGCGTCCACGGCGATCGGGCCGGTGCCCGCCGTCATCCGGGCGACGACGTCGGCCAGCTCGTCCGCGGTCTCCACCGGTCGAGGGGTGCCGTCGCGGGGTGCGGTCAGTGGTGTTGCCTCGGGGCCGCCAGAATTCGGGCCGGGCGGCACTGCGTGCGGTCCGTCCCCTGCAGTGTCCGGCGAGTCCCGACGGCGCAGGGGTGCTTCGTCGGTCACTCCGTAACCGTACGGGGGTGGCACCCCTGCCGTGCGCAGCCGGGGTCCGGCGCGTCATTTCGATCTTGTCTGGAGTTCATCCGCAGAGCCCTCCGCTCCGTATCACCTGTCAGCGCCGAGACCCCGGGGAGGCCGCGCCTGATGTCCGCACCTTACGAGCCCTTCACCCCTGCCAACGGATCCGATCACTACCGGTCCGGGGGGCGGCGGCGTGCGGACGAGCGCTGGAGCGCCGAACCGGCTGTCGAGGAGCCTCGCTGGTCCTACTCTCAGCAGCAGCAGGAGGCATGGCCTCAGCAGCAGCAGGCATGGCCTCAGCAGCAGCAATGGCAGGAGCCGCAGTGGCCGGCGGCGCAGCAGTATCAGGAGCAGTACCAGCAGCAGCAATACCAGCAGCAATGGACGGCGCCCGAGCCGCAGCTCGCCACTCCTGAGCCGGCCGCGGCCCCGGCCGCGCGCATCGGCCGTGGCCGAATCATGATCATCGGCCTGGTCGCCGCGCTGCTGCTGGTCTCCGCCTGGCAGGCGTTCCGGGTGGAGAGCATGATCAAGAACAGTTCGGCGCTGGCCTCCGCCGTCACCGCGGAGCAGGGCCGCACCCAGGAACTGGAAAAGCAGCTCGCCACGGTCTTCGACCCCGAGGGCATCTCGTCGGCCGTGCTGCCTAGCGTCTTCCGGGTCCGGGCCGGCGAGTTCACCGGCACCGCCTTCGCGGTCGGGAAGACCAACGGCGGCGCGACGAACCTCTTCACCAACTACCACGTGGTGGAGGAGGTCTTCGCGAGCGGCGACCGCAAGGTCTCGCTGGAGCGCGGCGACACCCGCATCGACGCGACGATCGTCCGGGTGAACGAGGGTCGGGACCTGGCCCTGCTCCGTACCGAGAAGGAGATCAAGGTGCTCGCGCCGGCCGCCGGCGCGGTCAAGCCCGGCCAGCAGGTGGTCGTGGTCGGTGCGCCGCTCGGCCTGGAGGACTCGGTCACCACCGGCGTGATCAGCGCGTTCCGGCCGAGTGACTCGGACGGTCCGACGATCCAGTTCGACGCCCCGATCAACCCCGGCAACTCCGGCGGCCCGGTGGTCAACTCCAGCCGGCAGGTGGTCGGCATCGCCACCGCGAAAGCCCGCGGCGCCGAGGGCATCGGCCTGGCCATCCCGATCGAGACAGCCTGCGACACCCTCAAGGTCTGCGGAAACAACTGATTTTCCGGTACGCGTGGCGGACCGTCCCCGCTCTCCCCGCGCGAGCCGGCCGCCCGGCCGCGGCCCCAGCGCGACCGCCGGGAAACAGCACGGGCGCGGGCTTCAGGAGGCCGGGGCGCGGTGCCGGTCGGTGAGAGACGCCACGCCGGGCGGGGGCAGGCCGGCGGTGGAGGCCAGCATCGCGCACCAGCCGCGCAGGTGGGCGCCGAAGTCGCCGGAGGTCGGGGTCCAGGAGGCGCGCACCTCGAGGTCCGCGGTGGGCGCCGGGCCGGCCAGCTCGCCGAAGCGGGTGGAGGCGGTCTGGGTGACCGTGCCGCCGATGGCCGTGTACGCCGCCGCGTACTGCTCCAGCCCGTCGGTCAGCCAGGTCCAGGCCACCGCCGGCAGCAGCGGGTCGGTGGCCAGATCCGCCTCAAGCTCGGCGGTGACCAGGGTGACCAGGCGCAGGTCACCGCGCCAGGCTTCGTGCCCTTCGGGCTCGTGCAGCAGGATCAGCCGGCCGCTCGCCACCTCGTCCCCGTCGCGCAGCACCGTGGCGCTCAGCGCGAACGAGTACGGCGCGAGCCGCTGAGGCGCGGCGATCTCTTCGAGAAGGATCTCCGGCCGCGGCGATTCCGCGCGCAACCCGGCCACGGCGCGGGTGAACGCCTCGGGGGGAGCGGAGGGTGACGCCATGGGGCAAAGCCTATGCCGATCAACCGGCCGCTCCGTGGTCGCCGCGCCGCCGGGCCGGTTCACTCACGTGTCACCATGAGTCGGTGACCGTTCTTGAGAATTCCCCCTTCGTCCGTGCGTGCCGGCGGCTGGAGGCCCCGCACACGCCGGTCTGGTTCATGCGGCAGGCCGGGCGCTCGCTGCCCGAGTACCGCAAGATCCGGGCGGGGATCGGCATGCTCGAGTCGTGCCGGCGGCCGGATCTGGTCACCGAGATCACCCTGCAACCGGTGCGCCGGCACGGTGTGGACGCGGCGATCCTGTTCAGCGACATCGTGGTGCCGATCGCCGCGGCCGGGATCGACCTGGACATCGTGGCCGGCACCGGGCCGGTGGTGGCCGAGCCGGTCCGCGCCGAGAGCGACCTGGCCCGGCTGCGGTCGATCACGCCGGCCGACGTGGACTTCGTGGCCGAGTCGGTGAAGCTGCTTGTCGCGGAGCTCGGCGAGACCCCGTTGATCGGCTTCGCCGGGGCGCCGTTCACGCTGGCCAGCTACCTGATCGAGGGCGGTCCGTCGCGGACCTACCTGAAGACCAAGGCGATGATGTACGGCGCTCCGGAGCTCTGGAACGCCCTGCTGTCCCGGCTCGCCGAGATCACGCTGACCTTCCTGCGTACCCAGGTGGACGCCGGCGTCAGCGCGGTCCAGCTCTTCGACTCGTGGGCCGGCGCGCTCTCCGAGGCCGACTACCGGGAGTACGTGATGCCGCACTCGGCCACCGTGCTGCGCGGTCTGCGGGACGCCGGGGTGCCGCGGATCCACTTCGGTGTCGGCACGGCCGTGCTGCTGGAGGCGATGGGCGAGGCGGGTGCGGACGTGGTCGGCGTCGACTGGCGTACCCCGCTGGACGTCGCCACCAAGCGGATCGGGCCGGACCGCGCGGTGCAGGGCAACCTGGACCCGGCGATCCTCTTCGCCGGATGGGACGTGGTGGAGCGGGAGGCCCGCCGGGTCGTCGAGCAGGGCCGGGCCGCGCCGGGTCACGTCTTCAACCTGGGACACGGCGTCATGCCGGAGACCGACCCGGACACGCTGACCCGCCTGGTCGCGCTGGTGCACGAGGTCTCGGCCCGCTGAAGCTCACACTGGCGGACCCCGGTGGGCAACCGGGGGCGGGGCCTGGGAGGGTGAGGGGCGTGCGGAAGCGGATCGCGGTCATCGGCGGTGGTGTCGCCGGACTGGCGGCCGCCGTGCGGCTGCGGGACCGTACCCCGGCCGGCACCGAGATCATCGTGTACGAGCAGAGCGGCGCCCTCGGCGGCAAGCTGCGCACCGGTGAGCTGGCCGGTGTGCCGGTCGAGCGGGGCGCCGAGTCGTTCCTGTTCGGTGCCCCGGACGGCGGGGAGTCCGCGGCGGTGTCCCTGGCCCGGCGGCTCGGGCTGGACGGGTCGCTGGTGCATCCGGCGGCGCGGCCGGCCGCGCTCGCGATCGGCGGCCGGCTCGCCCCGATCCCGGCCGGCACCCTGGTCGGTGTGCCCGGCGACCTGTCGACTCTGGACGGCGTGGCGTTGCCGGCGAGCGACGCCGATCGCGACACCGGCCGGCCACTGATCGCCCCGGGCGAGGACGTCTCGGTCGGCGAGCTGGTCCGCTCCCGGTACGGCGACCAGGTGGTGGAGCGGCTGGTCGACCCGATGCTCGGCGGGGTCTACGCGGGCCGCGCCGACGGATTGTCCCTGCGGGTCACGATGCCGCAGCTGGCCCGCACCGCGGAGACCGAGCACACCCTGCGGGACGCGGTCCGGGCCGCCCAGACGCAGTCGAAACGGGTGCCGGGGCGGCCGGTCTTCGCGGCCGTCGAGGGCGGGATGAGCCGCCTCGTGGCGAGCGCCGCCTCGGCCAGTGGCGCCCGGATCAGCCTGGGACTTCCGGTGCGTGAGCTCACGCGTACCCGCGATGGTTGGCGGTTGACGCTCGGTCCGGTGCCCGCGCCGCAGACCGATGATGTGGATGCCGTGATTCTGGCGGTGCCGGCGAAGCCGGCCGCCCGGCTGCTGGCCGATGGCGCGCCGGAGGCGGCGCAGGCGGTCGGCGCGTTGGAGTACGCGAGTGTGGCGCTCGTCGCGATGGCCCTGCCGCCCGGCGCCGGCCTGCCGGACCTCTCCGGTTTCCTGGTTCCGCCCGGCGAGGGCACGCTGGTCAAGGCCGCGACGTTCGTCAACCGGAAATGGCCGCACCTGGCCGGTCCGGACGGCCCGGTGATCGTGCGGGCCTCGCTGGGTCGTGCCGGTGAGGAGGCGCGTCTCCAGCCGAGCGACCGGACGCTGTTCGCGCAGGCGCACGCCGAGCTGAGCAAGCTGGTCGGTAGCGCGTTGCCGGAGCCGTCCGGCTTCTGGATCCAGCGGTGGGGTGGCGGCCTGCCGCAGTACGCCCCCGGACATTCCGGCCGGGTGGCCGCGGCGCGGGCCGGTCTGCCGCCGGGGCTGGCGCTGGCCGGGGCGGCGTTCGACGGGGTCGGCATCCCGGTGTGTGTGGCGAGTGGTGAGCGTGCGGCGGACGATGTGTGCGAGTACTTGGAGGAACTATGAGCGAGCAGCAGACCAACGCGTCCCGGATCAACGAGCTGAACGCGACGATCCGCTACACGATGTGGTCGGTGTTCCGGGCCTCGTCGCCGCTGCCGGCGCTCCGCGACGAGCTGGCCGGTGAGGTGGACGCGCTCGTCGAGCAGCTGGCCGGCAAGGACGTGACGGTCCGTGGCACCTACGACGTGTCCGGGCTGCGGGCCGACGCCGACGTGATGATCTGGTGGCACTCCGGGTCGTCGGACGCGCTCCAGGACGCGTACGGGCTGTTCCGCCGTACCGCGCTGGGCCGCCACCTGGAGCCGGTCTGGTCGCAGATGGCGCTGCACCGCCCGGCCGAGTTCAACCGCAGCCACCTGCCGGCGTTCCTCGCCGACGAGGAGCCCCGGCCGTACGTCTGCGTCTACCCGTTCGTCCGCTCCTACGAGTGGTACCTGCTGCCCGACGCGGAGCGCCGCGAGCTGCTGGCCGAGCACGGCAAGATGGCGCGCGGTTACCCGGACGTGCGCGCCAACACGGTCGCGTCGTTCGCGCTCGGCGACTACGAGTGGATGCTCGCCTTCGAGGCCGACGAGTTGCACCGCATCGTCGACCTGATGCGTGACTTGCGGGCCTCGCGGGCGCGGCGGCACGTCCGCGAGGAGGTCCCGTTCTACACCGGCCGGCGGCGCTCGGTCACCGAGATCGTCGCCAACCTGCCCTGACCCGTCAGCCGCGCGCCATGGGTACGTGGGGGATGCCGTCCTCCACGTACTCCGGGCCGGTCTGGACGAAACCGTACCGGGAGTAGAAGGCGGCCAGGTGTGCCTGCGCGTGCAGCACGCTGGGCCGGCTCCCGATGATGGTCAGCGCCTCGGCGAGGAGCCGGCCGGCCAGGCCGTTGCCGCGGGCGTCCGGCGCGGTGACCACCCGGCCGATCCGCTCCACCCCGCCGTCGTCGAGGATGCGCAGGTACGCCCGGACCGCACCGTCCCGCTCGGCCCACACGTGCCGGGTTCCCGGCTCGGTGTCCCGTCCGTCCAGATCCGGATAGACGCAGTCCTGCTCGACCACGAAGACGTCGGCACGCAACTTGAGGATGCCGTACAGGGTGGTGGTGTCCAGGTTTCGGAAGGATGCCACGCGTATCTCGTCGTGTGGTTCCGGATGCATCGACACAACATACGCGGCGTGTCCTCACCTCTGAGCCGTTCCCGCCGTTATACGGATGAGGCTCGGACCGCGGAGGAAACCATGATCAAACGCAGCAAGCTGTTCGGCAACAAGACCCGGGTGACGTTCTGCCTTCCGGCGGACCAGCCCGCCGGGCGGGTCAGTGTGGTCGGCGACTTCAACGACTGGCAGCCGGGTCTGCACGAGCTCCAGGCGCGGCGCAACGGCACGCGTACGGTGAGCGTCCCGCTCGAGCCGGGCCACTACGCGTTCCGTTACCTGGCCAGCGACGGCGTCTGGCTGGACGACGAGGAGGCCGACGCGGTCGGGCCACGAGGCAGCGAACTCCGCCTATAAACGATTCACGGACCCCGTCGAGGGGATTTGCTTGATCCGTCAGGTGAGTCAAGGGGGAACCGTGGCCGACGTCAAGCTGGCGATCATCTACTACTCGTCCACCGGAACCGTTCACGGCATGGCGCAACGGTTGCGGGAGGCGGGCGAGAAGGCGGGTGCCGAGGTGCGCCTGCGCCAGGTCTCCGAGCTCGCGCCGGCCGAGGCGATCGCCTCGAACGCGGCCTGGAACCGGCACTTCGACCAGACCAAGGACGAACCGCGGGCCACCGCCGACGACGTGGTGTGGGCGGACGCGGTGCTGTTCGGCACACCCACCCGGTACGGCAACGTGACCAGCCAGCTCAAGCAGTTCCTCGACACGCTGGGACCGCAGTGGGCGCAGGGCCAGCTGGCGAACAAGGCGTACGCCGGGTTCACCGCCTCGATGACCGAGCACGGCGGGCAGGAGTCCACCCTGCTGGCGCTCTACCACACGATCTACCACTTCGGTGGCGTGGTCGTGGCGCCCGGGTACACCGATCCGCTGAAGTTCGCGGACGGCAATCCGTACGGCGTCTCGCACGTCACGGGCGGCAGCAACGACGCGCCGCTCACCGAGGTGCAGTTCGCCGCGCTCGACCATCTGGCTCGCCGCGTCGTCAGCATCGGGGGGAAGCTCCGCTAACGTTCTGGCATGCCTGTCGACACCCAGTACGAAGATCTGCTCCGCAGGGTTCTGCAGTCCGGCACTCCGAAGAGCGACCGCACCGGTACGGGCACGCGCAGCCTCTTCGGCGAGCGCCTGCGCTACGACCTGTCCCAGGGTTTCCCGCTGATCACCACGAAGCGGGTGCACTTCAAGTCGATCGCGGTGGAGCTGCTCTGGTTCCTCCGCGGTGAGACGAACGTCGCCTGGCTGCGCGACCAGGGCGTGACGATCTGGGATGAGTGGGCATCTCCGGACGGTGAGCTGGGTCCGGTCTACGGCCACCAATGGCGGTCCTGGCCGGCGAAGGACGGCGGCTCGATCGACCAGATCTCCGAGATCCTGGACACGCTGCGGACGAACCCGGACTCACGGCGCATGATCGTGTCCGCCTGGAACGTCTCCGACATTCCGGAGATGGCGCTCGCGCCCTGCCACGCGCTGTTCCAGTTCTACGTGGCCGACGGCAAGCTCTCCTGCCAGCTCTACCAGCGCAGCGCCGACCTCTTCCTCGGCGTGCCGTTCAACATCGCCAGCTACGCCCTGCTGACCCGGATGATCGCGGCGCAGGCCGGGCTCGCCCCGGGCGACTTCATCTGGGTGGGCGGTGACTGCCACATCTACAACAACCATGTGGAGCAGGTCACCGAGCAGCTGAGCCGGGAGCCGTACCCGTTCCCGGAGCTGGAGATCGCCGATCGGCCCAGCCTCTTCGAGTACGAGTACGGCGACTTCACCGTGGTGAACTACCAGCACCACCCGCTGCTGCGGGCCCCGGTCGCGGTATGACCGCGACCGTGCACATGATCTGGGCGCAGGCCCGCAACGGGGTGATCGGCGCGGACGGGTCGATCCCCTGGCGCCTCCCCGGTGAGCAGCGCATGTTCAAGGAACGCACGATAGGCGCCACCGTGGTGATGGGCCGGGCCACCTGGGACTCGCTGCCGGAGCGGTTCCGCCCGCTGCCGGGCCGGCGGAACGTGGTGCTCACCCGCGACCCCGGCTGGACGGCCGAGGGCGCCGTCGTCGCGCACTCCACCGGCGAGGTCGCCGACGACGAATTCTGGGTGATCGGCGGCGCCGCGATCTACCGGGCCTTCCTGCCCCGGGCCACGCACATCGTCCGGACCACCGTGGACCTGGAGGTGGCGGGGGACACGTACGCCCCGGAGCTCGGCCCGGAGTGGACGGTGTCCGCCTCCTCAGGCTGGCTGACCACGCCGGACGGGCAGCGCTACGTCATCGACGACCTGACCCGCATTACTTCGGATCGAGCCTGATCGACAGGCTGTTCACGCAGTGCCGCGTGTTCTTGGCGGTGAATCCCTCGCCCCGGAACACGTGGCCCAGGTGCGAGTCGCACCGCGCACACCTGATCTCGGTACGCACCATGCCGAGGCCGCGGTCCTCGATCTCCTTGACCGCGCCCGGGATGGCGTCGTCGAACGACGGCCAGCCGCAGTGGCTGTCGAACTTGGTGTCGCTGGGGTAGAGCTGGGCGCCGCAGGCACGGCAGTTGTAGATGCCCTCGGTCTTGGTGTTCACGTACTCGCCGCTGAACGGCGCCTCGGTGCCCGCCTCGCGGAGAACGCGGAACTCGGCGGGGCTGAGGCGGATCCGCCACTCGTCTTCGGTGCTGGGCAGCGTGGTCTCATCAGATGCCATGCCTCAACCGTACGTCGCGGGCCTGTCGCACCGGGGGTGCGCCGAAGAGGGCGTCCGGACCGTTGAGAACTCTATGGAAGGTGCATCCCCGGCGACGTTCCGGCCGACCTGGCAGCAGGTTCTCGGCCACGGTCTCTACCTCGGCGCGCTGAGCGCGGTGGCGAGTGTCACCACCGGTCTGCTGGTGTCGCTCGCCTGGCCCCGGGCGGGTGGACCACCGGGATGGACGTGGCCGCTGCTGATTCTGGCGCCGATGCTGCTGGGCGCGGCGATCGGCCTGGTGGCGGGGCGGCGGACCGGCGTCGAGGTGGGTGCGCGGGGGATCCGGACGTCGTCGGTCTTCGCCGAGGGTGTGGCTCCCTGGCACCGGGTCGTCGACCTGCGGGCCGAGCGGCGAGGCCGGCGCAACGTGGTCTCCGTGTACCTCGATTCGGGGACAAGCGTGCAGCTGCACGCACCGTACGACGGGGGACTTTTCGCAGCTGACCCGCGGTTTGAGCTCAAAGTGATCGCTCTGTCCCATTTGTGGCGAAGTCACCGTTTCGGTGGTCTTCCGAGTTGATGACCCGCCGGGGGATGTTTCCGGGTAAAACGGGCAATTACCGTTAAGCTCCCGTGCGACCATGGAACCGTACCTTTCGCAACAGAACGGATACTCCTCATGAGCTTTTCGCGTCGGTTGGCTGCTGGACTGCCCGCGGCCGCTGTCACCGCCTTCGCCGCGTTCGCCCTGACCGGAACGCCGGCGACTGCCGCCGAGCCCGTCGTCCAGGGCGCGAATCCGGCGGTCATGACCAGTCCTGATCCGGCTTCGGATACGCGCGGTAACGCCGGATACGGAGGGAACGCGGCGGAGGTTCCCGGGGTGGTCGCGACCACCCCGACCCGTGGGAACCCGGGTTACGGCGGGGAGAGCCCCACCCCTACCCCGACACCCAGCGTCAGCGTCAGCGTCCCGTCCGTCACCGTCAACTCGGTACCGCCGGGCGGGGTCGCCTCCGATTCCGTGACGCCGGCTCCGGCCGTCACCACCCACGGTGCGGGCGTCAGCTCCGGCAGCACCCTCCCGGTCACCGGCGCCCCGCTCGCCGGCACGCTGGGAGTCGGTGGCCTGCTGGTCGCGGCGGGCGGCGTGGCCCTCTGGTACACCCGCCGGCGGCGTACCGCCTGACGTCCATTTCGCGAAGGGTCGTCCGGTTCGCCGGGCGGCCCTTCGTCGTCGGTGGGCATATGGTCGAGGACATGCCGAAAGCCGCCGCGGAAGAATTCCAGATCGCCGGCCACACCGTTCGCCTGACCAGCCCCGACAAGATCATGTTCCCGGCCAAGGGCTACACGAAGCGGGACGTCTTCGACTACTACGTCGCGGCCGGCGACGGCATCCTGCGGGCGCTGCGCGACCGTCCCACCACGCTGCAACGCTTCCCCGACGGGATCGAGGGGGAGATGTTCTTCCAGAAGCGCATACCGACCCGCGGCGTGCCCGATTGGATCAAAACCGCAAAGATCAAATTCCCCAGCATGCGTACGGCGGACGAGCTCTGCCCCGCCGATCTGGCCCACGTCGCCTGGGCCGCGCAGATGGGCACCGTGGTCTTCCACCCCTGGCCGGTCCGCGGCACCGCCGTCGACAACCCGGACGAGTTGCGCATCGACCTCGACCCGCAACCCGGCCTCGACTTCGGTGACGTGGTGACCACGGCCGGCGTGGTCCGCGAGGTGCTCGCCGACCTCGGCTGGACCGGGTTCCCGAAGACGTCCGGCGGGCGTGGGGTGCATGTGTACGTGCGGATCGCGCCCCGCTGGTCGTTCGTCGAGGTGCGCCGGGCAGCGATCGCCCTGGCCCGCGAGGTGGAGCGGCGCGACCCGGACCGCATCACGACCTCCTGGTGGAAGGAGGAGCGCGGCGAGAAGGTGTTCATCGACTACAACCAGATGGCCCGGGACCGGACCATCGCCTGTGCGTACTCGGTGCGCGCCAACGCCCGGGCCACCGTCTCCACCCCGGTCACCTGGGAGGAGCTGACCCGGGTCGAACCGGACGACTTCGACCTGCGCACGGTGCCGGCACGGATCGCCTCGATCGGCGACGCGCACGCCGCCATCGACGACGTCGAGCATGACATCACCCCGCTGCTGGAGTGGTCCGAGCGCGACGAGAAGGCCGGATTCGGCGACCTGCCCTATCCGCCCGACCATCCGAAGATGCCGGGCGAGCCGAAACGGGTCCAGCCCTCCAAGGACCGCGACCTCAAGGCCCAGCGTTAGCCCAGCCCGGCACCCTTTCCCGGCGGTCGCGTCGCGGCCGTGCGGTGGCAGCCGATCGCGTGGTGGCGGCGGGGAGGTGTGGTGTTTCGGTGACGGCCGGAACGCGTACCGAGAATGGGTTTTGAAATTCAGAGCGTGAGTTTCATGCCCTCGTGCGATGCGACGAAGCCCAGCGCGGCGTAAAAGCGGTGCGCGTCGGTGCGGCGCTTGTCGGTGGTGAGCTGCACGATCTTGCAGCCGCGCTCCCGTGCCCGCTCGACGGTCCACCGGATCAGCTCGCCGCCGAGGCCGCGGCCGCGCTGGTCGGAGCGGATCCGGACGGCCTCGATGAGCAGCCGTTCGGCGCCGCCCCGGCTCAGCCCGGGGATGAAGGTGAGCTGGCAGGTGCCGATGACCTCGCCGTCGTCGGTCGCCACGATCAGCTCGTTGCGCTCGTCCGCGTCGATCGCCTCGAACGCGGCCCAGACGGCGGGATCCACCTCCTCCGGCACCGTCCCGAAGCCGCGCTCACGGGAGAGGTCGTCGTCGGCGAGCAGGTTGAGTACGGTCGGCACGTCGGCGCGGGTGGCAATCCGGATCTGCATGATCCGAAGCTTGGCACGGTCTGTCGCGCCGGCCCCGCGTCGGGCACGATGACGGAATGAATGCGCTGCTCACGGTGCCTCGGATGGTCTTTCGCGCGGTGGTCTGGCTGGCCAACTCGCCGAGGAAGCTGTTACTCGCTTACCTGATCCTGCTCGTTGTGTGCGGCACCCTCTACGACCGCTTCGAGCCGGACACGTCGCTCGGCGACTCGATCTGGTGGGCCGTCGTCACCGCGTCCACCGTCGGCTACGGCGACATCTCACCCGTGACCTGGCAGGCGCGCCTGATGGCCGGCCTGCTCATCTCGCTGATGGTTCTGCTGGTCATCCCGCTGATCACCGCGCAGTTCGCCAGCAAGCTGATCGTCGACACCGACGCCTTCCGCCACGAGGAGCAGGAGGAGCTCAAGGCGAACCTGCGGCACGTCCGGCAGCTGCTGGAGGAGCTGGCCGAGCGGCAGGGCGTCAGCGTGCCGGACAGCGCAGGCCCTCCTGAGGGAGCTCCAGGTCGATGAGGTAACCGTCCACCGCCTGGCGGATGCACGGGGTGGACGGGTACGCGGTGTGCCCCTCGCCCTCCCACGTCAGCACCTGCCCCACACCCAGCATCTTCGCCAGGTCGGCGGTGTTCTCGTACGGCGTGGCCGGGTCACCGGTCGTGCCCACCACCAGGATCGGCGGCGCGCCGGTCGCCGGGCCGGTCGGGTACGGGTCGCGCTTGCCGGTCCAGAAGCTGCAGGGCAGCATGCCGACCGCGAGCGTCGCACCGAACAACGGGTACTTCGTCCGCCACTCGGACTGCAACCGGCGGATCTCCTCGACGCTCGGCGCGTCGTCGGTGTCCGCGCAGTTCACCGCGAGGTTCGCGTCGAACAGGTTGGTGTAACTGCCGTCCGGCTTCCGGTCGGCGTACTGGTCGGCCAGGGCGAAGACTCCCGACGCGTCGCCGCCCTGCAGGTCGTCGATCGCGGCGGCCAGACTTGCCCAGCCCGACTCGGTGTAGAGCGACGAGATCAGACCGAGGAAGATCCAGCCGGGAGTGGCGTCCCGCCCGTCGGCGCCGCGCACCGGCGAGGCCTCCGCCTTGGCCAGCGCGTCGGTCACCGCGCCCCGCGCGTCCGGCGCGATCGGGCACTTGGCCGGCGTCTGCGAGCACCACTCGGTGAAGTTGGTGAACGCCCGCTCGAAGCCCTTGGCCTGCGCCTCGGAACCCTGGACGTAGTTCTCCGTCGGGTCCACCGCGCCGTCGAGCACGAGAGCCCGCACGTTCTGCGGGAACAGCTGGGCGTACGTGGCGCCGAGCAGGGTGCCGTAGGAGTAGCCCAGGTAGGTCAGCTTGGGGTCGCCGACCGCGGAGCGCAGGGCGTCCAGGTCGCGGGCGGCCTGCTCGGTCGAGAAGGTGGGCAGGCGCGGCCCGTACCGCTTGGCGCAGTTCTCGGCGATCCGCTTGTTCAGCGCGGCGACCTCGTTGAAGTCGGTCGAGCTCGCCGGGTCCGGGTCGGCACCGAAGCTGGCGTCCTGGTCCTTGTCGCTGATGCACTTCACCGGGCTGGACCGGCCGACCCCGCGCGGGTCGAACCCGACGATGTCGAACCGGTCGGTGACCTCGGTGGGCAGGCCGCCCTGCGCCTGACCGAACGAGAGGTAGACGGCGGTGTCGATGCCGGAGGCGCCCGGGCCGCCCGGGTTGAGCAGCAGCGACCCGATCCGGTTCTTCTGCTTCTTGGAACGGATCCGGAGCAGCTCGATCTCGTACGTCTCCCCGCTGTTCGGCGCCGCCCAGTCCTGGGGCACGGCGACCGAGGCGCACTCGTACGTCATCCCGCTCGCGGCCCGTCCGACCAGGCCCTCGGGCACGTCCGGGCAGGGTGTCCACTGAGCCGGAGAGCCCACCGAACTCACCGCGCCGCCCGGCCTGGCCGGCTCGTCGGCGCCCTCCGGCGCGAACGTGGGCATGGTGCACCCGGCGGTAATCAGGGTCATCGCGGTGACGAGTGCGGTGGCCAGACGTCTTTGCACCAGACGACCCTATCCGGTCATCCGGTCAACGACTGGTCAGCACCTCGGCGAGGTCGAACCGGACCGGTCGCTCCAGCTGCTCGTACGTGCAGGTGCGGGGCTCGCGGTCCGGCCGCCACCGTTCGAATTGGGCGGTGTGCCGGAAGCGGACGCCCTCCATGTAGTCGTAACGCACCTCGACCACGCGCTCCGGGCGCAGCGGCGTGAAGGACAGGTCCTTGCCGTTGTTCCAGCGGCTCACCTCGTTCTTCCGCGGGGTGCGCTCGCCCTGCATGTGCGCCGCCCAGTCCCACGGGTGCCCCTCGAAGGAGGTGACCAGAGGCTGGAGCTCCTCGAACAGCTCCTCGCGCACCTTGATCGGGAACGAGCCGATCACCCCGACACTCACCAGGACGTCACGCTCGTCGTAGAGGCCGAGCAGCAACGAGCCGATCCGGTTCTCCGCCGACTTGTGCACGCGGTAGCCGGCCACCACGCAGTCCGCCGTGCGCTTGTGTTTGATCTTCGTCATCACCCGCTTGTCCGGCTGGTAGGTCAGATCCCGGGCCTTCGCGATCAACCCGTCCAGACCGGCGCCCTCGAACTCGTCGAACCAGCGGCGGGCGGTCTCCAGGTCGTCGGTCGCGGGTGTCACGTACACCGGAGGTTTGGCATTTTCCAGCGCTTTGATCAGGCGGGCGCGGCGTTCGCTGAACGGCAGCTCGGACAGGTCCTCGTCGCCGATCGCCAGCAGGTCGAAGGCGACGAAGCTGGCCGGCGTCTGCTCGGAGAGCAGCTTCACCCGGCTCGCCGCGGGATGGATGCGCTGCTGGAGAGCCTCGAAGTCGAGCATGTTGCGCTCGGTGTCGGCGACGATCACCTCGCCGTCGATCACCACCCGCTCCGGGAAGTTCGCCAGCACGGCCTCGACGACCTCGGGGAAGTAGCGGGTCATCGGCTTCTCGTTGCGGCTTCCGATCTCCACCTCGTCACCGTCGCGGAAGACGATCGACCGGAATCCGTCCCATTTGGGCTCGTAGACCTGGTCCGGCGGGATATCGGCGACGGGCTTGGCGAGCATCGGCTTGACCGGTGGGTTGAGCGGCAGCTGCATCCGCTCAGTCTGCCCCTTTACTCGGCCCCTGGGGGAGGCTTCACCATCGATCCATGACATCGCGGGGGATCGAGTCGATGACGATCGGCGAGTTCGGGCGGCGGTCCGGTCTGTCGATCAAGGCGCTACGGCTCTATGCCGTCTCGGGTCTGCTCCCACCGGCCGAGGTCGACGCCGCCAGCAGCTACCGGCGCTACACGGCCGACCAACTCGAGCGGGCCGCCCGGATCAGCCTGCTGCGCCGTCTCGGCATGCCGCTGGCGGTCATCGCGGAGGTGATCGACCTTTCCGAGGAGGAGGCGGGACGTCGCCTGGATCGCTGGTGGGCGACCGAGGAGGCGGCTATCGCCGCCCGGCGGGAGAGCTACATCTGGTTGCGTACACGGTGGGTGCACGGCGGCGAGCCAGAGCAGACCTATTCGGTACGGGTGGAGCTGCGCGCCGCGCGAAAGGTGGCCACGATCCAGACCGTTGTGGATCAGCAGAGCCTGGTCACCGCCATGGGCTCCGCCGAGTGGGAGATCCGCCGGCACCTCGAGGAGCAGGGTGCCGCGACCACCGGCGAGCACTGGGTGGTCTATCCCCACCCGGTCACGCCGGACAGTGAGACGGCCATCGAGGTCTGCGTGCCGTACTCGGGTTCGGTCGAGCCGGTCGAGCGGATCACACTCCGCAGAGAGCCGGAGCGACTGGTGGCGTTCGCCGTGGTGACCCGGGACGACTGCTTCTACCCGCGGATCACGCAGGCCTATGAGGCGGTGTGGGAGTTCGTCACCACGGCCGGCCACCTGCTGTCCGGCCCTCCTCGGGAGATCTACCTCGACTCTTGGGACCGGCTCGCCGGGACCGACCCGTTCGCGCTCGTCGCGCAACCTATCGAAGGGTGAAGGCATTGGACTACACACGACAGACGGCGTTCTCCGACCCGCGGCACCATCTCGCGCAGCTCGCGGCACTGCCGGACGACGTTGCCGGCATCGCAGCCGTGGTGCGCAACCTCGTGGTGCACTACCGGGCCTCCGGGCTGGAGTTCCCGCCCGCGCGCCTCTCCGAGATCGACAGCCGCTGGGTCGACCGCATGCTCGACGCGGACGCGTCCCGGTTCTCCGAGCCGCTCGACGTGCCCCGGCCCGAGGAGCAGCGGATCGTCGGCTGCTGCCGTGACTTCACCCTGCTCACCGTCTCGGCGCTACGGGCGAAAGGCATCCCGGCGCGCAGCCGGGTCGGTTTCGCCGACTATCTGGAGCCGGACTTCCACGTCGACCACGTGGTGGCGGAGTACCACGACGGCCGACGCTGGATCGCGGTCGACGCGCAACTGGCCGTCGAGGACGTGCTGCTAGGGCCCGGTGGTCTACGCACCGCGGCGCAGTCGTGGGTCACCTGCCGTCGCGGCGATGCCGACCCGGACACGTTCGGCGTCGGCGGCGGGAGCCCTCTGCGCGGTCTGCGGATAGTGGCGGAGTATGTGCTGCTCGAGTTGGCCCATCGCCGGGGCGACGAGCTGCTGCTCTGGGACATGTGGGGCTATGTGGCCGAAGTAGCCGACCAGATCGCCGGGCGCCCGATCGAGGAGGCTTGGGCGGATCTGCCGCCGTGGCGGCCCGAGGAGCTGTCCCTCGTCGACGAGATCGCCGAGCTGCTCGTGGCCGCCGACGCCGGCGACCGGTCCGCCGAGGAGAAGCTGGCCCGCCGCTACGCCGAGGACGATCGGTTGCGTCCGGGCGACACCATCGCCTGCTATTCGCCGCGCGGCGTGCGCTCCGAGGTCGACCTGCGGCGGCGGACCTCGACCATGGCCTGAGGCACTGCGGGTCTTCGCTCTTCGGCCGTTCTATCAGCGGACCAGCAGGTCACTGAGCCTCTCCAGCTCGGCGGCCGGGTCCTCGGCCAGCCCCATGTGGACCGGACCGGCCCTCAGCACCGTGCTGCGCGGTGCGACCAGCCAGCGGAAGCGTTCACCCAGGCGCATCTGCTCGGCCGCGCCGCCACCGGAGCAGGTTCGTTCCCAGGAGTCCAGCGCGGTCCGGATCGCCGGCACGTCGGCGGCCGGGTCCAGCGCGCGCAGCCGGGCCTCGTCCAGGTGGGTGCGGGCGGAGAGGAAGTCGTGGCGCTGGCAGTACAGCAGCACCCCGACGTTGATCAGCTCGCCGCGTTCGATGCGGGGAACGGCCTGGATGATCGCGTACTCGTAGGGGACCTTCACGGCAACCACGCTTCCGGCCGGGCCGCGCGCTGCGACAGGTGGTTCAGGTACGCGTCCCGGTCCGCTTCGTCGTCCAGCCACTCGTCCGGGATGAGCGCCAGCACCTCGCCGAGCAGTGCCGGGGTGATCCGTGCCGCCAGGGCCGGACCTTCCTCGGCCAGCCCGGTGGCGTACGGCTTCAGCACGTGGTCGTCCCAGCGGTACGGCCGGTGCACCACGGCGGCGGCCCGAGCCCAGTTGTGATGGAAGTAGAGGGTGGCCCCGTGGTCGATCAGCCAGAGGTCGCCGTGCCAGATCAGCAGGTTCGGGTTGCGCCAGCTGCGGTCCACGTTCTCCACGAAGGCGTCGAACGCTACGACCCGGCTGGCCAGGCCCGCCTCGACCGGGTGGGCGTTCGGGTCGTAGCCGAGTGCGCCCGGCAGGAAATCCATCCCGAGGTTGCCGCCCGCGCTGGCCTTGATCAGCTCCTGGACTTCCTCGTCCGGCTCGGCCCGGGCCACCACCGGGTCGAGCTCGACCCGGGCCAGCTCCGGCACCGGCAGCCCCAGCCGTCGCGCCAGCTCCCCGGCGATCACCTCAGCCACCAGCGCCCGCGGCCCCTGCCCGGCGCCGCGGAACTTCACCACGTACGTCCCGAAGTCGTCGGCCTCGACGACACCCGGAAGCGAGCCGCCCTCGCGGAGCGGGGTGACATATCGGATGGCGGTGACCTCACGCAGCACGTGATCACCCTACGGCCGGCCTGCGGCTGCCCGCTGTGGCGCCCCGCCACATGCCGCGGGCCGCCCTTTTTGCGGCGCGCGCCGGCCTGATTCCGTGCCCGGCCTGATTCCGTGCCCAGCTTGGTTCCGTTTCCGGCCTGGTTCCGTGCGCCCCTACCTGATTCCCGGCGGCGCCTGCACCCGCAGCCACCCGCCTGCCGCCTTGCCGCGTCTTCGCTGGGCGGGACGCCCGTCGTGCGGCTCGGTGTGCTTGCAGGCGGGAGAGTCAAGGGCAGCAGGCGCCGCGCGAGTCAGGCGTCGGGGCCTTGCCGGCGCAGCTCGTCGACTCGGGTCATCGCGTTGCGAAGTTCACCGAGCCAGTCCTCGGTGTGCCGGCCGACCAGTTTGACGCACCAGGCCAGCGCCTCCGAGCGGGAGCGGGCCACGCCGGCGTCGACGAGTGTGTCGAGGACCTGCCGTTCCGGTTGGCGCAGGCGGGTCATCACCGGCGCGGCGAGGTGGGTGAAGAGTTCGGAGGTGTCACCGCAGCGGATGCCCCAGGCGACCTTGCGCTGGTAGCGGTGTTCGACCTGGCGGGCGACCCTGATCCGGGCGTCCCGGGTGTCCTCCCGGAACTGGGTGATCCGCCCGGCCTGACCGGCCGCCTGGTCGGCTTCGGTCGCCTCGGCGGCCAGCTCGGGCCGTGGCAGACGACCCCAGATGATGATTTCGTCACGATCCACGACGACCTCGGGCGGTTCGGTGAACCATCCGTCCGGTACGGCGCCGGTCACCCAGGCGGCCGCGTCGTCAGCGTTGGGTGGCTCGGCCCGCCCACCGGGCGGAGCAACTCGAAGGCGCATTTCCAACCTCCCAATGGTGCCTCACTTACGTGATTACATACTTACACCCTTGCAAGCGAATGTGGCAGCCATGTTCGCAGTGGGCGAACCACGGTTGGCGGGGTGCCGATGGTTGCGGCGCCCGGCCAGGTTGCGCCGCGCACGGTGGGGGGCGCGTCCGGAGTGGTGCCGGGCAGCGGGCCGGGTTCCGTTGGGCCGCAGGTCGGGGTGCGCTGGGCTGCGGTCTGGGCGCGGTGAGCCGCGCGGGGGTGCGCCGGGTGGCGGGCGGAGCGCGGTGAGCAGTGCAGGGGGTAGCAGGAGCAGTGCAGGGGGTAGCAGGTGGGGCGCGGTGAGCCCCACGGATCCGCGGAGTGCGCCAGGTAGCGGGCCGAGCGGTGACCCGCAACCGCCCGGCCGGGCCCGATCGCGGTCAGGGCGCCTCCGCGAAGTTCTCGATCACCTGGAGCAGTTCGGCAGTGGCCCGAGGCGTCCCGACGATGACCACCGTGAGCGTGGCCCGCTCCCGGTCATGAATCGTCTGGACATGTGGCGCTCCCGCCGGCGCCGCGATCGCTGCCTGGATGAGCGCGTCGAACCGTTCCGCGCGGAAGAAATCCACACCCGCGATCCGGACCACGGAGGACACCTCGACCGGCGCCGGTTCCGCCGGGTTACCGGCTTCGGCAGTCAACGCCGCCAGCGAACTGCGCGGAATCCGGTATCGGCGGCCCACCCGTACGGCCTTGATGCGGCCGGAGCGGACGTGGGCGCGAACCGTCTTGACGTGCAAGCCCAGCAGTTCGGCCACCTCCTCCGCGGAGAAAAGTTCCCTCAACTTCCTCAAACCTCCCTACCAGGGAAGGTTAGAGCACCGGCGGCGTGGCGACCCGGGAGGGATACGCATTCACGAGGCTCAAAAGCGCCCTCACCACCTGCAATTGCGACATGCCAGAACGCACAATTTGCATTCGATACCGCTAACCCGCCAGAATGAATGCGACGACGACGACCATTCGCGCACTGTCACCCGAATGACATCGCGGTAGGAGCGACACACATGGCCAAGCAGATAATTACCCTTCTCACCGACGACCTCGACGGGGGCGAAGCCGACCGCACCGTTGAATTCGGGCTCGACGGCGTGAACTACACCATCGACCTGTCCGAAAAGAACGCCGGCAAGCTGCGCAAGGCCCTGGAACCGTTCCTCTCCGCGGCGACCCGGCTGGGCCGCAACGGCAGCATCCAGGCCACCGCCCGGCGGGCCGCACCGGCTGCGACGAGCCGGTCCAGCCGCGATCAGAACCAGGCTATTCGCGAGTGGGCCAACAAGAACGGGTACACCGTCTCCGAGCGGGGCCGGATCCCGAGCGACGTCGTGGAGGCGTACCACAGCAAGCGTTAGATCGAACCGCACGCACGGCGGCGCCACCGGGATCCCGGTGGCGCCGTCGTACGTCGAGCGACATGGCTCGATAGCGAAGGCCCGGATTTCGAACCGAAACATCGGGCCCGGACGGGCATCCGAAAACTGCCCGGGAAACACAATCCGGCCGGCCGCAACCGATAACCGTGGTTCAACCCCGACACGCTGGGTACACGAAAAAACCATGCGTGTAGTGATCGTGGGTGCCAGCGGCAACGCCGGAATCGCCCTGCTGCGTCGCCTCGAGACCGAACCCGACATCGAGGTCACCGGCGTGTCCCGCCGGCTGCCGGACGGCGTCGAGCTGCCCTGGCACGCGGTGGATGTCGGCGCGGACGACGCCACCGAGAGGCTGACCGGAATTTTCCAGGGCGCCGACGCCGTGGTGAACCTGGCCTGGCAGATCCAGCCGAGTCACGACCCGCGCCAGCTGTACCGGACGAACGTGCTGGGCAGCCGGTCGGTGTTCCGGGCCGTACTGCGCGCGGGCGTGCCGTCGCTGGTGCACGCGTCCTCGGTCGGCGTCTACGCGCCCGGCCCGAAGTGGGCGTTCGTCAAGGAGACGTGGCTGCGCACCGGCGTGCCGGAATCCTCGTACAGCCGGCACAAGGCGCTGGTGGAGCGGATGCTCGACGAGATCGAGGCGGACCATCCGACGTTGCGGGTGGTGCGGCTCCGCCCCGGCCTGATCTTCCAGCGGGACGCGGGCACCGAGATCGGGCGGTACTTCGCCGGTCCGCTCCTGCCCGCCCGATTGCTGCGTTTCGGCTGGATCCCGCTGCTGCCGCGGCATCCGGGGCTGAAGATGCAGGCGGTGCACGCCGACGACGTCGCGGACGCGTACCTGCGGGCGCTCCGGGCCGACGTGCGTGGCGCCTTCAACATCGCGGCCGGGCCGGTGCTTGATCCACACGTCGTGGGTGACGCTTTCCACGGCGTACCCCTGCCGGTTCCGGGTTTGCTCTTGGAGGGTGCCGCCTCGCTCAGCTGGTGGCTGCGGCTCCAGCCGGTCGATCGAGGCTGGGTCCGGCTGGCGCTGAAGGCGCCGCTGATGAGCTGCGACCGGGCCGCGGCCGAGCTGGGCTGGCGCCCGCGCGTCGATGCGGTGAGCGCGCTGCGCGAGCTCGTCGCGGGCCTGGCCGCGCGCGCGCACGCCGACACCCCACCGCTTCGCGACGACGCCGACCTGCCCGGACGGATGGGCGGCCTACTGCGCGGCCGCCTGCCAGGCACCGGAAACCCCTATTGAGGTACGAGTGATCGGCCGCCCCCGAACCCACCGGCCGTCCCGAACTACGGACGCGACCGCCTGCCGGTTCCGGCCCCAGCGCGGCCGCCGGGAAACAGCGGGTCAGACGGCGATCGGCTGAACGCCGCGCATCCAGGCCAGCACCTCGGTCGGGCCGAGCGGGCTGGAGAAGAGATAGCCCTGACCGAACGGGCAGCCCATCCGGACCAGGAGCTCCCGGTGCGTCGGGCTCTCGATGCCCTCGGCCACCACGATTAGGCCGAGTGACTGGGCCAGGCTCACGATGCCGGTGACCAGCGCGAGCGGCTGATGGCTGGTGATCATGTCGTCGATGAAGGTCTTGTCGATCTTCACGACGTCGATCGGACGCTGGCGCAGGTAGCCCAGCGACGAGTAGCCGGTGCCGAAGTCGTCGATCGCGATCCGGATGCCCAGGTCGCGCAGCGTGGCGAGGTTCGTCCAGACCTGTTCGTCGTCCTTGACCAGCATGGTCTCGGTGATCTCGAGCATCAGGCCCTGCGGCGGCACCCCGGTGTGCTGGAGCGCGTTGCGTACCTGGTCGACGAACCCGTTCTCCCGGAACTGCCGGACCGAGACGTTGACGCTGACGTACGGCGCGAGCTCGGGCGGCAGGATGCGCCGCCACTCGGCGACCGTACGCAGCGCCTCCTCCAGCACCCAGCGTCCCATCGGCACGATCAGGCCGCTCTCCTCGGCCACCTCGATGAACTGGTCCGGCGTGATCACGCCCCGCTTCGGGTGATGCCAGCGGACCAGCGCCTCGAAGCCGACCGGCGTACCCGCTGCCAGGTCGACGATCGGCTGGTAGTGCAGCAGGAAGTGACCCTCGTTGACCGCGTGGTCCAGCGCCGAGCGCAGCTCCAGCCGCTCCACCATCTCGTTGTGCAGGTGCGCCTGGTAACGCCGCCACTGGTTCTTGCCGGCGCCCTTGGCCACGTAGAGGGCGAGGTCCGCCTGGCGCAGCAGTTCGTCGGCGTCGCTCGCCTCGGGTGTGGTGGTGATGCCGATGCTGGCGACCGCGTGCAGCGGCTTGGCGTCGGTCTGGATCGGTGGGGCCAGCGCGGCCAGGATGCGGTTCGCGGTCTCCTCGACCGCGCCCGGATCGTTGACGTTCTCCACCAGCGCCGCGAACTCGTCACCACCGAGCCGGGCCGCCGTGTCGTCGGCCCGCAGCGCCCCGGCGATCCGGCTCGCCACCTCGATCAGCAGCTGGTCGCCGACCGCGTGCCCGAGCGTGTCGTTCACGATCTTGAAGTCGTCCAGGTCGATGAAGAGGACGCCGACCACCGAACCGTCCCGGGCACCGCGGGCCAGCGCGTGCTTGAGCCGGTCGTTGAAGAGCACTCGGTTGGCCAGACCGGTCATCGCGTCGTGGAACGCCTGGTGGGTGAGCTCCTGCTCGAGACGGCGCTGCTCGGTCACGTCCCGCATGGTGATGACCAGGCCGGACACGGTCGGTTCCGCCCGCAGGTCACGGCAGTGCAGCTCCAGCAGCACCTCGGTACGCCGGTTGCCGCGGGCGCGGAAGTCGAGCTGTTGCTGCAACTGGTCACCGCCCCGGACCGCGGTCAGCACCTCGGCGAGCCGGTTCCGCTCGCCCGGGTGGATCACCTCGGGGAGCAGTGCCCCGGTCGGGTCGCCGCCGAACACGCCGACCGCCGACGGGCTCGCGTACCGGATCCGGTCCTGCTCGTCGAGGATCACGATGACGTCGGCGGTGTTCTGGATCAGGGTGCGGAAGTAGGTCTCGCTGTTGCGCCGGGCCACCTCCTGGCCGAGCGCGATCCGCTCCAGGGCGAGCGCGACCTGTCCGGCCAGCACCTCCACCGAGCGTTGGAGTTCCAGCAACGCCCAGGTGGGCGCGCCGACGTGCAGCACACCGACCAGCGGGTCGCCGCCCGGCCGGTCCTTGAGCACCATCGGGCAGCGCAGCGTCTTGGTGAACTGGGTGAGCCGTACCGCGACGGCCCAGTCGACGTCGCGGGTGGTGACCAGGCGGGCGGCGGTGCCGGTGGCCCGGTCCACGGCGGCCTGCGCGGCGGCCTCTGCCGACTGCGGTTCCGCCTGGGCGATCGCGATCGCCAGAACGACGCCGTGCGGCACGTCGCCGGGGAGCAATTGGGCCACCGCGGTGCGTACCGCGAGCCCGACACCCTCGGCGTCGACCGCCGACACCAGAGCCGCCGAGGCCTCGCGCAGGGCCCGTTCCCGGGCCATCGCCTGCCGGTGGCTCGTCATGATCCCGGCCATCCGGGCCAGGACCAGCAGCAGCATGAGCATGCTCAGCGCGGCCACCGTGGTGAGGCCGGCGACCTGCCCGTCCCGGAACATCTTCAGCACGAGTACGGCCGGCGCGACCAGAGCCGCCACGCCGAGCAGGGCGAGCCGGCTCCGGCTGGTCTCGGCGGGCGGCACCTCGGACGGGCGGGTCAGCTCCGCCATCGACGGGATCGACGCGGCCAGACCGGCGGCAGCGTAGAAGGCCAGGTGGCCGAGGACAGGTTGGCGGGCCACATCGGCGACCAGCATCGCGAACACCCCGGCGCCGAGCCAGTGACCGGGCGCGACGAGCCGGCCGGGCATCGTGGCGAGCCGGATCAGCAGACCCAGGCAGAGCAGGTCGGCGAGCGGCATGGCCAGGCCCATCCAGCCCTCGCCCACCGAGCCGTCCATCCGTGGCCCGATCACGAACGTCCAGATCAGCAGCGCCACTCCGGAGGTGACGGTGAGCGCGTCCAGCAGGCCGGCGTGGTCCCGGGCGGCGTTGGTGCGGCGGCGTACGAAACCGGCCAGGGCGACGGCCAGGACCGGGTACGCGAGCAGCAGCAGCGCGGTGCCGGTCGGCGCCAGCCAGAGCGCCCAGTTCGTGATGAACGACGGTGCGTCGGCGGCGGCTCCACCGATCGCCGACAGGGCCACGGCCGCGGCGAGCAGCCACCACGGCCGGACGTCGTCGGGGTGGCTGCGACGGATCCCGTACGCCACGACGGCGACCGTCGAGACCCCGCCGACCAGCCGCAGCGGTATCTCCAGGCCGGGTTGCAGAGCCACGGCGACGATGAGCACCGCCATCCAGGCGCCGAATAGGGCGGCGGGCCACCGTGTCGGCATCCTGCTCCCTTCCGCGCTACCCCGATATCGGCCTGATCGGCCCGCCAGCCGATGATCTGAGCGATAGCGGCACGATGAACCCTTTTCACCCGGGCGACGGAGGCCGGTGCCGGACCCGATGGCCCCGGACACGTCGAACCGGGGTTCAATCGGGAGGTGCCTCTCGACTTCGTCCGCGCCCACACCGTTCCCGCGCCGGTGCCATTCGTCCCGGAGATCCTCCTCCGGCAGGCCGAGGAGCCGATCGCGCTCTGGGAGGCCACCGAGTCGGGCGGCACGCCGCAGCCACCGCCCTTCTGGGCGTTCGCCTGGGCCGGCGGCCAGGCCCTCGCGCGGCATGTACTCGACGAACCGGACCTGGTCGCCGGGCGCAGCGTGCTCGACCTGGCCACCGGATCCGGGCTGGTCGCGGTCGCGGCGGCCCGCGCCGGCGCACACCCGGTCACCGCCAACGACATCGACCCGTTCTCGCTCGCCGCGGCGCTGGCCAACGCCGAGGCCAACGGCGTCCAGGTGGAGGCGGTCGAAGGCGACCTGCTGGACACCGACGACAAGTACGGCGTGATCCTCGCCGGTGACGTCTTCTACAGCCGGGAGATGGCCGGCCGCGTCCTCCCGTTCCTGCGGCGTGCCGCCGGCCGCGGCTCCCTGGTCCTGGTCGGCGACCCGGGCCGCGCCTACCTCCCGGACGGCCTGATCCAGCGAGCCGTGTACGACGTCCCGGTCAACGAGGAACTCGAGAGCGTCCCGGTCCGCCGCACCACCGTCTGGCAGGTAACCGCAGGTCGTTGAGCTGAAGCGCAAGTGGCTGCATGGGCCCGGCGGGCGCGCTGGGGCCCGGGGATGCGTCCAGGTCGCGTGGCCGGCGGGGACGGCCGGGTTTCGGGGACGGTGGAAACGCGTACCGGAAAATGGGCGTGAGCGGAAGGCTCAGAGTAAGTCTCGGAGGGCGAAGCCGTCGGTGACGACGGCGTCGGGTGCGGGCCAGGGTGATGGGTCCGCCGGGTCGTCGCGGCCGGATGGCATGAGGATCGCCGTGCCGATGTCGGCGCGGCGGGCGCACAGGATGTCGCGGCGGCGGCTGTCGCCGACGAACCAGCAGGCCGCGGGGGAGACGCCGAGCTTGTCGGTGGCGTTCCAGATCATCTGCGGGTTGGGTTTGCGGACGCCGGCCTCGTCGCTGTAGATCTGCGCGGCGAAGAGCCGGCCCACGCCGGCCTTGGCGAGGAAATCGCGGTGCGCCGCGCCGCAGAGGGTGTTGCTGACCACCGCCATCGGGATGCCCGCCTCGGCCAGCGCCGCCAGGGCCTCGGGAATGCCGGGGCGCAGCGCCCAGCCCTCCCGCCAGGCCCAGTCGTAGCTGAGGCGCGGCACCGCGCCGCGCACCCGGACCTGGGCGAGCGGGGGCCAGCCGCCGATCACGAACCGTTCCCAGACCTCCGCCTGTGGCAGCTCGTCGGGCCAGTCCTCATCACGCCAGCGGGCATAGGCCTCGCCGCCCTCGGTGAGCGATCGCTGAATCTGCCCGGGGGTGAGCGCACCCCGCGCCAGGTTGTAGATCCGCAGGACGAGTTCCGGAGGGGCGGCCCGGTACGGAGCGTCCGCGAGCACACCACCGAAGTCGAACAGCACGGCTTCCGGCGTCATCGCACCTGACTCGTCATTTCATGTGGCCCAGCGTCCAGGCGCGGACGCCGCCGACGATGCCCGCCGTGTTCGGCACCACGACCACGTCGTCGCCCATCCGGGCCAGCTGTGTCGGGGTGATCAGTCGCGAGTTGCCGCCGCCGAGGTAGACCCGGTCCCAGAGGAAGACCGGGCGCAGGCCCTCGACGACGTTGCGCACCCGGCGGGACCAGAGCGCGTCGCCCAGGCGGCGGCGTTCGTGCTCACCGATGTACGTGTCGTAGGACATCCCCCAGCGCACCGGGGCCTGCGACATCTCCAGGTGCGGGGCGAGCTCGCCGCCGTCGAAGAGTGCGCAGCCCAGGCCGGTGCCGAGGGTCAGCACCAGCTCGCAGCCGGTGCCCGCGACCACACCGGCGCCGTGCACTTCGGCGTCGTTGAGCACCAGGGTGGGCAGGCCGAACGCCTCGGCCAGCGCGGTACGCGCGTCGAACCCCTGCCACGCCTCGAGCAGCTCCGGATCCACCTTGGTACGCGGCCCGCTGCGGGTCACGTAGTGCGGCGTCGCCACCACCACCCCGTGCCGGATCATCCCCGGCATCCCGACCGTGACCCGGTTCGCGTTCGGCAACTGTTCACCGAGGTTCACCAGGGTTTTGACGAAGAGGTCGGGCGGTAGCGGGTACGGAGTCGGGACCCGGATCGGGTGTGCCCGCATCGTGCCGGCCTCGTCCAGCACCGAGCCCTTGATGCCGCCGCCGCCGCAATCGATCGTCAGGGTGAAAGCCACGCCGCCAGTTTGCATGTGGACCACCTCCCGGCACAGTAATTGTGCCTGGTGTCCCGTTATCCTGCTTCCTCCGCCCAGACGCGCCAGTTGTCCAGGACGCCGTGCAGAGCCGGCGTCAGCCACCCCGGCGCGGACCGGCGGAACACCCCCGGATCCATCGACCCGGCGCCGGCCGGCAGGGCGCCGACCAGGTGCGGGACCAGCTCGCTCAGGTTGGCCCAGTGGACCAGCTCGGGTTCGGCCGGCCAGGCGCCGAGGATCACCCGGGCCGGTACGCCGCGGCGGTTGAGCGCCTCCAGGGTGAGCGCGGTGTGGTTCAGCGTGCCGAGGCCGGCCCGGGCCACCACGATCATGTTGGCGCCGAGCGTGGTGGCCAGGTCGGCGAAGGTCCACGGCTCGCCGGACGGGCGCAGTCCCATCGGCACGAGCAGCCCGCCCGCGCCCTCGACCAGCACCAGGTCGTGTTTCCCGGCCTCGGCCCGGATCGCGTCGACCACGTCGAACAGGTCCAGCGCGGGCAGGCCGGCCACCTTCGCGGCGGCGAGCGGGGCGAGCGGCTCCGGGTACTCCGCCAGCGTGCGGACGGTGGCCGGTCCTGCTAGCCGGGTCACCACCTCGGCGTCGGTGGGCGCGCCGGTGGCGATCCCGGTCTGACCGGGTTTGATCACGGCGACACGCAGCCCGGCGCCCTGTGCGGCGGCGGCCATGGCAGCGGTGGCGATGGTCTTGCCGACCTCGGTGTCGGTGCCGGTGACCAGCACGATCCCGCGCCACTCGGCGGATTCGGGGCGGCTCGGCGCGGGCTGGGCGGTGGTGGTGGCGGCCTGCGCGGCGAGCTCGGTGTCGATCTCCTCGGCGAGGGCCTCGCCGTCCACCTCGGAGGCGGCGATGGGCTCGGCGGTGGGCTCAGCGCCCGGCACGGTTTCGCCCGGTCCGGCGGGCACGGCCGGCCCAGCTGGCACGGTTTCGGCCGGCTCAGCAGGCGTGGTCCAGGCCGGCGTGGCCGGGTCGGCTGGCGTGGTCGTGCCGCCTGGCGTGACCGGGTCGGCTGGCGTGGTCGTGCCGCCTGGCGTGGTCGTGCCGCCTGGCGTGGTCGTGCCGCCTGGCGTGGCTGTGCCGCCTGGCGTGGCTGTGCCGCCTGGCGTGGCTGTGCCGCCTGGCGTGGCCGGGTGGCCTCCGCCGTGAGTCTGCAACGGATCCATCTCGTCCGGCTTCCGGGTGGGTGGTGGCCCGAGTGGCAGGCCATGCCCGCGGCTCTGGGTCCCGCGAGGCGGCGGAACCATCGAGATGCCGGCGTAATAGGAGGGGGTCATGGTGCGCACTCCACGATCACGTTCAAGGCTCGGGCGAAGTCCGCAGCGGACACACCCGCGTTCAAGGTCAGCCGCAGACGCGAGCTGCCGTCCGGGGTCGACGGGGGCCGGAAGCAGCCGACCGCGACCCCTCGGTCGCGGCAGTCCGCCGCCCACGCCACGGCCGCCTCCGGGCCCGGGGCCGGCACCGAGAGCACCCCGGCGGCCGGTTTCCGGACGTCGAAGCCCGCTTGCCGCAGCCGGGTGACGACCTCGGCGCCCCGGCGAAACAGCACCTGCCGCCGGTCGTCGGCGGCCCGAGCGACCTCGACCGCGGCGAGCACGCCGGCGACGACGGCCGGCGGTGGGGCGGTGTCGTAGATGAAGGTGCGGCCGGTGTCCACCAGGTGCCGGATGAACGGCGCCGGACCCGCGATCACCCCGCCGGCGCCGCCGAGCGACTTGGAGAGCGTCGCCGTGACGATCACGTCGGACCGCCCGGCGAGCCCGGCCGCCGCCACGCCGCCGGCGCCCGCGGCCCCGAGCAGGCCGAGCGCGTGCGCGTCGTCGACGATCAGCAGTGCGCCTCGGGCCGACGTCACCTCGTAGAGCTCCGCCAGCGGGGCGAGGTCACCGTCGACGGAGAAGACCGACTCGGTCACCACGGCGGCCCGCCCGGGATGGGCGTCCAGAATCGCGGCGACGGCTCCGGGGTCGTTGTGCGGCGCCACCGTCACCGGAAGCCCGGAGATCCGGCAGCCGTCGATCAGGGACGCGTGGTTGTACGCGTCCGAGACGACCAGGTCGCAGACCGCGCCGACGGCCCGGACCACCGCGAGGTTCGCCAGATATCCCGAGGAGAAGACCAGCGCGTCCTGCGCGCCGGTCCAGGCGGCCAGGGTGTGCTCCAGAGCGGCGTGCGCGTCGGTCGACCCGCGGACCAGCCGCGAGCCGGTCGCCCCCAGCCCGTACGCCTCGATGGCCTGCCGCGCCGCGGCGACGACCCGGGGGTGAGTGGAGAGGCCGAGGTAATCGTTTCCGGCCAGGTCGACGACGGCGTCGCCGGCGGCCCGCGGCCGCAGCCGGCGTGTGAGACCCGCCTTGGCCCGGTCACCGGCCAGGCGATCGAGCGCCTCCAACCAGTCCGCCAAGACACCCCCTACAGATCACGAGAAGGGGAAACTACCACCCACCACCGACAGTTCCGCCGAGCCCGGAACTCGGTAGGGTACGGGCATGTCAGAGATCCTCGACCGGGCCCGGACCCGGGTCCTCGAATCAGGTGCCGGACTCGACGAGGAGCAGATCCTCGAGGTTCTTCGGCTTCCCGACGAGGATCTGCCGGCGTTGTTGCAGCTGGCCCACGACGTGCGGATGAAGTGGTGCGGACCCGAGGTCGAGGTCGAGGGCATCATCTCGCTGAAGACCGGCGGCTGCCCCGAGGACTGTCACTTCTGCTCCCAGTCCGGCCTGTTCGCCTCCCCGGTGCGGGCGGTCTGGCTGGACATTCCCTCTCTCGTGGAGGCGGCGAAGCAGACCGCGGCCACCGGCGCGACCGAGTTCTGCATCGTGGCGGCGGTGCGCGGGCCGGACAAGCGGCTGATGGATCAGATGCGTGCCGGCGTCAAGGCGATCAAGGAGGCGGTGGACATCCAGGTCGCCGCGAGCCTCGGCATGCTCACCAAGGAGCAGGTCGACGAGCTCGTCGAGATGGGCGTGCACCGTTACAACCACAATCTCGAGACCTGCCGGTCGTACTTTCCGAACGTGGTGACCACGCACTCCTTCGAGGAGCGCTGGGAGACGCTGAAGATGGTGCGCGACTCCGGCATGGAGGTCTGCTGCGGCGGCATCCTCGGCCTGGGGGAGACGATCGAGCAGCGCGCCGAGTTCGCCGCCCAGCTGGCCGAGCTGGACCCGCACGAGGTCCCGCTGAACTTCCTGAACCCCCGGCCCGGCACCCCGCTCGGCGACCGCCCGGTGGTGGAGGGCAAGGACGCGCTGCGCGCGATCGCCGCCTTCCGGCTGGCGATGCCGAAAACCATTCTTCGGTACGCGGGCGGCCGCGAAATCACCCTCGGCGACCTGGGTACGCGTGACGGCCTGCTCGGCGGCATCAACGCGGTGATCGTCGGCAACTACCTGACCACGCTGGGCCGCCCGGCCACCGCCGACCTGGACCTGCTCCAGGACCTGAAGATGCCGGTCAAGTCGCTCTCGGCCACGTTCTGATGCAGTGCCCGACGCAGACCTTCTGCGACCGGTGCGGGCTCCCGGTCACCGAGGGTGACCACGCGGCCTGTGCGGCGGCGCGTGCGCTGGAGCCGCCGCGGTTCTGCCCGCGGTGCCGCCGCCGGATGAAGGTGCAGGTCGTCCCGACCGGCTGGACGGCCACCTGCGTGGAGCACGGCACGACCCATGGGTGACGGCGGGTCCGAACCGGGCCCGCCGCCACCCTCTCACCCAGTCACCCGGAGGTGGCCGGAGTCTCGTCGCCGACCGGCCGTCCGGCCGCCGGCAGGGTCGCGCTGACCACCGTGCCGTCGCGCTCGAAGCGCTCCGCTCCGAGGCGGCGCAGCGTGTCCAGCATCGCCGCATCGCCGGCGGCCACGTGTGCCACCAGCGCGGCGAGCCCGGCCCGCCCGGCGTGCGCGTGCAGGCGCCGCAGCAGAGCCGTACCCAGCCCGCGCCGCTGCCAGGCGTCCTCGACCAGGACGGCGACCTCGCCCAGGTCGCCCTCGGCCAGCAGGGTCGCCATCGCCACCACCGGCCCGCCGGGCGCGACCGCGAGCAGGGTCACCCCGCCGGGCGGCTCCAGCATCCGGCCCAGCCGGGACTCGTCCGGAACGGCACCGCCGAGGTAGCGGCGGTGCAGGGTGGTGGGCGAGCAGTCCTCGTGCAGCTCGCGGACCGCGGCCAGGTCGTCCTTGCCGGCCGGGCGGAGCACCAGCTCGGTGCCGTCCGGCAGCAGCATGGTGACCTGCTCCCGGTGCTGTCGCAGGACGGTGCCGGCGACCTCGACCAGGGACTGCGCCCGGGCGTACTCCGCCGGGGTGAACGCGGGCAGGGCGCGGAGCACCTCGTACGCCCCGCCGGCCGGATCGGCCAGCGTCATCCGGCCGCCGTGGAAACCGGGCCGGTCGGCTGTGGCGGCCGGCCGCCAGCGCACCTCGGTCGCGTCGAGCAGGGCGGCGAGCGTCTCACCCAGCGACTCGGGCTCGTGCACCAGCCGGCCGGCCAGCGCCAGGGCCCGGGTGGGCTGATCGGCCAGGCTCTGCGGGTCGGCCCGGGTCACGAAGGCGTCCCGCCCGCGGCCCTTGACCACGGCGGCCATGATGTCCGACTCGGTCAGCATGTCCGGCGCGTCGACCAGGAAGTCGTCGACCGCGCCCTCTTCGGTGGTGTGCACCTGGACGGCGAGGATGTTCACCGATCGCAGAGCGAGACTCGCGGTCAGCACGGAGAGGTATCCGGGACGGTCGTCGACCGTTGCCCTGACTCGCCACAACGCCATTTCGGGCTCTCCTTTCCTCCTCCCTCAAGGGTGCACCCTCGTTGTTGCCTAGATATTGCTTGAGCTGGGCTTTTGGCGTTACGACGGTCACATGTGGGTGGCCGCGGCAGCCACTCCGGCGGCGTCCAGCCGGTCGCCGAGGATGGTCGCGGCGGCACGGACCAGCTGCGCGACCCGGTCCACCTCGGTGATGTGGAAGGCGGCGGCGGTCAGGTCGTCCTCGTCCGTGCGGGCGACCACCAGGACCAGTCCGGCCCGGCCGAACGGGGCGACCGCGTACCGGGCGCCGCCGGGTTCGGTGAGCGGGCGGGCGCGCAGCGGGGTCACCTCGGGCAGGTGCAGCGGGGACGGGGCGCGCCAGCTCGCGTACGCCACCCGTGGCGGCTCACCGGCCGGGTTGCCGGAGCCGCTGCGCGTGGCCCAGTCGGCCGGCACCACGGCGGCGGCGGCCCAGTCCGCGGCGAGCAGCCCCGGTACGGCGTCGACAAGCGTGGCCAGGCCGTCGACCGGGTTCGCCGCGACCTGGGCGAGCAGCTCGGCGTCGTACCCGCCGTTGACCGGTGCGCCGATGGCCTTCCACACGCCGTCCACCTGGACTCCGGGGATGGCGGCGAGCCCGGCGAGGAGGCGCTCCACGCGGGACGCGCCGGGCCACACGACGGTGAAGTCGTCGACAGCCCGGCCGCCGAGCCGTTCCAGCACCACGACCTGGACGATGTCCGCGCCGGCCACCCCGAGGGTGCGCGCGACCTGTCCGAGGGCACCGGGACGGTCCGGCAGGGTGACTCGTACCCGCAGCAACATGAATCTCCTCCCGTCGCGGACGGCCGGTGAGGCCGCCGGCCTACAGCCTGCCGAACCGCCGTTTCTGACTGGTTGCGTGGTCGTGTCCCAGTCGTCAAGCTGCCGTAGGGTCGATGACATGATTTGCCAGGCGTGCCGGGAGCGGCGGCACGACGAGTGCCGGGGTGGCTCGTGGTGTGACTGCCAGCACCGGGAGATCAAGCCGACTCCACCGGTCACCGGTCCGGCCGGCCCGTGACCGCACTGCACAGCTGGCCGTCCGATGCTGACGGCCTGGCCCGGCTGTACCCGCGCAACCCGCACCCGACGCTGCGCGTCAACTTCATCGCCAGCGCGGACGGCGCGGTCACCGTGGACGGGCTCTCCGCCGGCCTCCAGGGGCCGGGCGACAAGGAGATCTTCGACCTGCTGCGCGTCTCCTGCGACGCGCTGATCGTCGCCGCCGGCACCGTCCGGGCCGAGAAGTACGACGCGCTGCGGCCCGATCCGGCCCGGCGGCTGGCGAACGGGCTGTCCGAGTTCCCGCTCATGGTGATCGTCTCGGGTTCCCTCGACCTCGACCCCGAGCAGCTGATCTTCGCGGACGCGCCGATTCACCCGATCGTGTTCACCTGCCGCCGGGCGCCCGCTGCCGCCCGGATCGCCGAGGTCGCCGAGGTGATCGCGGTCGGCGAGGACCGGGTCGACCTCGCGGCGGCGGTGCGGCACCTGCACGAACGCGGCGCGACCCAGCTGCTCTGCGAGGGCGGTCCGGGCCTGCTGGGCTCGATGATCGCCGAGGATCTGGTGGACGAGCTGTGCCTGACGGTCGCTCCGCTGCTGGTGGGCGGCGCGGCGGGCCGCATCGCGCAGGGCACGCCGGCGCCGCCGCGCCGGATGTCGCTGCGGCACGCACTCACGCGCGACGACATGCTCTTCCTGAGGTACGCGCGCGCCTCCACCCGATGATCAATATCTTGTGCATAACTCTGTGGATGGACCCCATAAGTTGTGGACAACGAAGCTGGCAGGCTTTTTGTCGTACATCTGAGGCAACATGATCCGCGTGTCTGACGAAACTGTGCCCGTCCGCGGCGGAAAACTGAATGCAAACCCGGACGTGGACCCCGTCGGCCGAGTGCTAGGTACAGCGGATGCCACCCCGTTGCAGTTCTGGACGGCCGTGACCCCCGGGAACTACCTGCAACTCGACGACGTCGTGGTGACCAAGCGTGATCTGCCGGACCGCGAGCCGGTGACCATCGCCGGGGTCGTCACCCAGGTCCGGGCCCGCCACGAGGGTGCCCAGTTCGACTCGGACGTCTTCGCCATCGCCGACGGCACCCTGCCGGCGATGGTCCAGGAGGCGGCCGAGATCACCACCACCCGGGTCGACCCGGAGCTGTATGTGCCGCCCGCTCCCGGGGCGGTCGTGCACCGCGCCTCCGGTGCGGCCCGTGACGCGGCGCTGCACTTCGACCGGATGGAGCGGCGGGTCCCGATGGGCACCGGCCGCGACGGGGTGCCGGTCTTCCTCAACGCCGACTTCCTGGACGGGACGCGTGGCGCGCACGTGTCGATCTCCGGCATCTCCGGCGTGGCCACCAAGACCAGTTTCGCCACGTTCCTGCTCTATTCGGTGTTCCGTTCCGGGCAGCTGGGGGCGGACGGCACCAACGCCCGCGCCCTGATCTTCAACGTGAAGGGCGAGGACCTGCTCTTCCTCGACCATCCCAATACAAAGCTGGACGATTCCACCCGCGCGGCGTACAAATTGCTCGATCTGCCCGCCGGCCCGTTCTCCGACGTCCGGGTCTACGCACCGCCGCGCGCCGGCGACTCCTCCGGCTCGCCGGACGTGAGCAGCCGCCTCACCGGGGTCGACTCGTTCTACTGGACGCTCGAGGAGTTCTGCTCCGCCAAGCTGCTGCCCTACGTGTTCGCCGACGCCGACGACGAGCGCCAGCAGTACACGATGGTCGTCCACTCGGTGACCGCCCACCTCAACCGGTTCGCGGTCCCGGCCGAGGGCGGGATCAGCATCGACGGCCGCCGCATCAACTCCTACGGCGACCTGGTGGACCACATCGTCGAGCAGCTCACCGACGACGAGACCCGGTCCACCTGGGCCGGCAGCGCGATCAACATGGGCACCGTCAACGCGTTCGCCCGGCGGCTGATCGGCAGCAAGCGCGACCTGGCCCGGCTGATCCGCGGCGATCTGGCGTCCCGCCGCCCGCACCAGATCAAGACCGCGAACAGTGCCCAGGTCACCGTGGTCGACCTGCACAACCTGCCGGACCGGGCGCAGCGCTTCGTGGTCGGTGTGACGCTGAAGACCGAGTTCGAGGAGAAGGAGAAGTCCGGCACCGGCCGCCCGCTGCTCTTCGTCGTCCTCGACGAGCTGAACAAGTACGCACCTCGCGAGGGGTCCTCGCCGATCAAGGAGGTGCTGCTCGACATCGCCGAGCGGGGCCGCTCGCTCGGCGTCATCCTGATCGGCGCCCAGCAGACCGCCAGTGAGGTCGAGCGCCGGATCGTCACCAACTCGGCGATCCGGGTGGTCGGCCGGCTCGACCCGGCCGAGGCCTCCCGCCCGGAGTACGGCTTCCTTCCTCCGGCGATGCGCCAGCGCGCCCTGCTGGCCCGCCCCGGCACGATGTTCGTCAACCAGCCGGACATCCCGGTCCCGCTCTGCGTCGAGTTCCCCTTCCCGGCCTGGGCCACCCGCAAGTCGGAGTCCGGTCCGCCACCCGCTGAGACCATGCGATCGATCGTGCAGGGCGCCGATCCGTTCGCCGTGGTCGGCAGCGGCGGCGGATCCGACGACGACATCCCGTTCTAAGGTTTCGCGATGCGCATCCTGCACACCTCCGACTGGCACGTCGGCAAGGTCCTCAAGGGCCGCAACCGGTTCGAGGAGCACACCAAGGTGCTCGCCCAGGTGATCGAGATCGCCCAGGCGGAGCGCCCCGACCTGGTGATCGTCGCCGGTGATCTCTACGACACCGCCGCGCCGACCGCGGACGCGACGCGGCTGGTCACCCGGGCACTCTCGGCGTTGCGCAAGACCGGCGCGCGGGTGGTGGCGATCGGCGGCAACCACGACAACGGGGCCGCGCTGGACGCCCTGCGGCCGTGGGCCGACGCGGCCGGCATCGAGCTGCGCGGGTCGTACCCGAAGGGTGATCTCAGCGATCTGCTGATCGAGGGGACCACCGAGGGCGGTGAGCGCTGGCGGCTGGTCGCCCTGCCGTTCCTCTCCCAGCGGTACGCGATCCGCGCCGCCGAGATGTACGACCTGTCCGCCGCCGAGGCCAACCAGACGTACGCCGACCTGGTCGCCCGCCTGATCGCCAAGCTCAGCGAGCCGTTCGCCGAGGCCGGTGTGGTCAACCTGCTCACCGCACACCTGACCATCGTCGGAGCGAGCGCCGGCGGGGGCGAGCGCGAGGCCCACACCATCATGGGGTACGCGGTTCCCGCCACCGTCTTCCCGCCGAACGCGCACTACGTGGCCCTCGGCCACCTGCACCGCTCCCAGCAGGTGATCTCGCCCTGCCCGACGCGGTACTCCGGCAGCCCGCTCGCCGTCGACTTCGGCGAGGAGGAGAACATCAGCTCGGTCGCGATCGTGGACGTCGCCGCCGACCAGGCCGCCCGGATCCGGGACGTACCGGTCACCTCGGCGCTCACCCTGCGCACCGTTCGCGGCTCGCTGGACCAGCTCGCCAAGGTGAACCTTCCGGACGCCTGGCTGCGTGTCCTGGTCCGGGAGGCGCCCCGGCCCGGCCTCCGCGAGGACGTGCAGGAACTGCTGCCGAACGCGCTGGAGGTGCGCATCGACCCGGACATGCTGCCGAACCGGACATCCGAGCGTGCGGCGGAACGGGCCGGCCGGTCCCCGCGCGAGCTCTTCGGCGATTACCTGGACAGTCGCGGCAACGCCGAGGAGGGCGTCCGCGAGCTATTCGACGAGCTGTACGACGAGGTGAGCAGCAACCAATGAGGCCACTCAGGCTCGACATGGCGGGGTTCACGGTGTTCCGCGATCCGACCACGGTGGACTTCACCGACGCCGACTACTTCGCGCTGGTCGGACCGACCGGTTCCGGCAAGTCGACCGTGCTGGACGCGATCTGCTTCGCTCTTTACGGCACGGTCCCGCGCTGGGGCGGCACCCGCGGCATCGGCAACGCGCTGGCTCCCTCGGCCGTCGAGGCGAAGGTGCGGCTCTGCTTCGAGTCGGCCGGCGATCGGTACATCGCCACCCGGGTGGTGCGCAGGGACGGCCGGGGCAACGTGAAGACGGCTGGTGCCGGTCTCCAGCTGATGCCGCCCGGCTTCGACGTGACGAAGCTCGACACCGGCATGGACCTGGACGACCTCGGTGAGGCGCTGGCCGGCACCCCGGCCGAGATGGACCGGGCCGTGCAGGACGCGGTCGGCCTGCCGTACGAGCAGTTCACCAGCTGCGTGGTGCTGCCGCAGGGCCAGTTCGCCGACTTCCTGCACGCGAAACCGGCCACTCGCCAGCAGATCCTGGTCAACCTGCTCGGCCTGCACGTCTACGAGGAGGTGCAGGTCCGGGCCGCCGAGCGGGGCAAGACCGCGGAGGCCAAGCTGGGCGTGATCGAGCAGCAGATGGACGCGCTGGACGACGCCACCGACGAGGCGGTCGACGCGGCCGGGGCGTACCTGGAGCGGATGCGCGAGCTGACCCGGGAGGTGGAGAGCGCCGTACCGGGACTGCGTACCGCCCGGGAGGCGGAGACCACGGCGCTCGGCGCCCGGGACACGCTCGACGCGGAGCTGACGTTGCTGTCGTCCGTGCGTACGCCCGCGGGGTTGGCCGAGGCGACCGGCGCGATCGTCGCGGCTCGTGCCGCCGCCGAACAGGCCTCGCGCGAGGTGCACGCGGCCGAGGAGGCCGAGGAGAAGGTCCGCGGTGAGCTGGCCGCGGCCGGCGACGCCGGGTCGTTGCGGCTGATGCTGGACCGGCACACCGAGCTGGCCCGGCTGGTCGAGCAGGAGGAGTGGTTCGCCGGCAAGGTGTCGGTCGCCGAGGTGGAGTACCGGGACGCGCTCTCCGCCGCCGAGCTGGCGCAGGCCGAGCACACCGGCGCGCAGCAGTTGCTGGAGCAGGCCCGGCAGGACTACCGGGACGCCCAGCAGCGGGACCGGGCGACCGCGCTGCGCGGGCACCTGGTCGCCGGCCATGCCTGCCCGGTCTGCGAGCAGCCGGTCACGGTCGTTCCGGAGGTGCCGCGCGAGTCGGCGGTCCGGCTGGCCGAGGCGGCCGGCAACGCGGCGCGCGAGGCGGCCGAGCAGGCCACCACCCGCTGGCAGCAGCGCGACGCGGTGGCCCGCAACCTGGAGAGCGACCTCGAGCGCAAGCGCGGGCAGTACGAGCACCACCTGTCCCGGCTGGCCGAGGTGCGGGCCGCCGTCGCCGGGCTGCCGCCGGTGGAGGCGGTGCAGGCCCGGCTGGCCGACCTGGCCGAGTTGCAGCACAAGCTGGAGGCCGCGACCGCTGCGGTGCGGGCGGCACGCGACGCGCATCGCCGTGCGCAGAACGCGGTCCGCTCCGCGGAGGACGAGCAGCGTACGGCGTGGCGCAAGTTCGACACGGTCCGCGACGGGCTGGCCCGGTTCGGACCACCGCCGACCGACCGGGACGACCTGGCCGGCGCCTGGCGGACGCTCGTCGAGTGGGCCGGCGGGGAGCACGAGGCCCGGCTGGCCGCCCGGGACGAGGCGGACCGAGCGGTCGCCGCGGCGCATGAGTCGACGGTCCGGGCGTACACGGCGATCGTCGAGCTCTTCACCGCCGCCGGGCTGAACCCGCCGGGCGGTCCGGCTCCGGGTGTGATCCGGCCGGGTGTCTCCGCGTCGCGCGCCGCGGAGCGGGCCACCTCGGTGGCCGACGCCGAGGCCGGGCTGATCCGGGCCGCCGCGGTCGCCGCCGAGCGGGCCGAGGCGGGCTGGCAGCGGCTGGTGGAGCGGCGGCAGCAGGCCCGGGAGGCGGCCGAGCAGCGGGACGCGCTGCTGCGGGAGGGCCGGGTGGCGAAATCGCTCGCCGGCCATCTGCGGGCCAACAACTTCGAGCGCTGGCTGCTCGAGGAGGCCCTCGACCTGCTTGTCGACGGGGCGTCGCGGATCCTGCGGGAACTCACCGGCGGGCAGTACGAGCTGATCCACACCAAGGGCGAGTTCTTCGTGGTGGACCACCACGACGCCGGACTGCAGCGCGGGGTGCGCACGCTCTCCGGAGGCGAGACCTTCCAGGCCTCGCTCGCCCTGGCGCTGGCTCTCTCCGAGCAGCTGGCCGGGATGAGCACCACCGCCGCCAGCCTGGAGTCGATCGTGCTGGACGAGGGTTTCGGCACCCTCGACGCGGCCACCCTCGACGTGGTCGCCGCCACGCTGGAGAACCTGGCGGCTCGCGGTGACCGGATGGTCGGCCTGGTCACCCACGTGCAGGCACTGGCCGAGCGGGTGCCGGTCCGGTTCGAGGTGCACAAGGACGCACGGACCGCGTACGTCGAGAGGGTCGGCCTGTGACCAGGATGTACGTCGACGCGTGGGACCCGTCGTACGGCGCGTCGTACGAGGGCGGCGACGGTGGCGAGGGGCCGGGGTCGTCCAGCAGCGCCCAGGTCGACCTGGACGTGGAGGTGCCGGCCGCCGAGTGGGCGCCGATCGACGTCTCGCCCCGGACCCGGATGCCCGACGTGGTGTTCCTGGTCGACGGGGTGCGGCGTAACGACGCCGGGCTGTGGACGGCGGAGGAGGACGGCACGTCGTACGCCGGGCTCGCCGCCTCGTACGCCGCCGGGGTGGTCCGCTGCGACCTGGCCAACGGCATCGCCGAGCTGGCCGGGGCCCGGGTCGCCCGCGGCCTGTTCACCGCCAGCCCGACGGCGACCGACGTGCAGGCCGGTTCGGTGCGCTACGAGGTGCACCGGATCCACGGCACCGGTGAGGCCAGCAAGCTGCCGGCCGCGGTGCAGGGCCCGCTGACCGCGCTGGAGATCGAGATCTCGGCGGCGGCCCGGGACGGCGGCTCGGACGGAGCCGACCTGCTGATCGTGGACGGTCCGTTGCGCAACCGGCGGCAGCTGCCGCGCACGATCGGCTATGTGAAGACCCAGCAGAAGCACTATCTGCCGGCCGCGCAGGAGGCCATCGTCCCCCGCCTGCGGCCGAGCCAGCGGACCCCGGTGTTCCACCTCGGGACGGTCTGGGGCGGCTGGTCGTGGTACCTGCGACTGCCCGGTTCGTCCGGTGCACCCTGGTCCGGGGTGGTCCGGGTGGAGTGTTCGCCGGATCTCACCGCGGATCAGGCGATCGAGCTGGCCGAGGTGTCCGGGGTGACCCTGCCCCGGTTCGCGTCGTCGGCGTACAAGGATCCGCGTGCGCCGCAGAACCTGGTGCCGATCGCCGGGCTGGAGCGCCGCCTGCGCGGGATGCTGGGGGACGCCCGGGTGCTGCACCGGGCGCTCGCGCTGGCAACCGCCCGGTCGCGCTGAGCCGATCCGGTGTGTGCACGGTCCCACATCGTGGCGCGAGCTTCCGGGCGGTGGGACATCGTCCGGGAAATCGCGGAAAGTTTCACGAGGCGGCCGGGAAAGGGCTGTCCGCCGGCTCCACGGAAAGGATCACGCCGTCGTGAGCAGGGCGATCATAAATGGGAGCGCTCCCGGACGGGCGACGCCCGAAAGAGTCCGACTGGCATAAAGGCATCACCCGAACGGTTCGCCGACGTCGCCATTCACCACACAATACTCAGCATCGACAACGCTGAGGAATCGCGTGTTCACGCTACGAGATCACGCTCTCCTGCCGCCGGGAGAATTATTCTCGCGGACATGTCTGCGGTCCCTTCTCACTGAGTATCATTCCGGCTTACCTGGCGTCCGAATCGGCGTAGATCAATACGGAGGGTGATCCGCGACGGGGCGCCTTCATGATCAAGATCGCAGCGGAGGACCGTTGAGACCGAGTGCCCCGGAAAATCTCGAGCCGGCTTTGATCCCGGCCGGGCCCCCCAGCCGTACTACAGGCGACGGGGAAGGGTCCGGGCGGAGGTATCGATGCATGCGGTGGCCGAGTATCGGCTCGCGCCGGAGAGGGTGCGTGTGATGGCGCGGCAACACTCCGGTGGTAGGTGGCAGGCTCTCGACGGTGGCAATCACCGCGACGAGGGCACGGTGATCCCGCGGCAGGCGCCGCGGCACGAGGCCGCTCCGAGCAGCAGCCCGAGCCACGAGGACACGCTGGTCAAGCTGCTCTACGAGGAGCACGCGGGACCGCTGCTGATGTTCGTGCTGCGGCTGACCGGCGGTGACCGGCAGCGCGCCGAGGACATCGTGCAGGAGACGCTTCTGCGTGCCTGGCGCAACGCGCACCGTCTCGGTGCGCAGGGCCAGCAGTCGCTGCGTCCGTGGCTGGTCACAGTGGCCCGGCGGATCGCGATCGACGAGCACCGGAGCGCCAACGCCCGGCCCGCCGAGACGTACGATCGGGAGTTGGAGAGCTTCCCGACCACCTCCGACGAGACCGACAAGGTCCTTCAGTCGATGACGGTGTCGGATGCTCTGCGCCAGTTGAGCCATTCGCACCGGGAGATCCTCATCGAGACGTACTTCCGTGGCCGCACCGTGCCGGAAGCGGCGGAGGCGCTGAACCTGCCGCTGGGCACGGCCAAGTCCCGGGTGTACTACGCGCTGCGGGCGCTGCGGACGGCTCTTCAGCAGCGGGGGGTGACCGAATGACACAGGAACAGCACTTCGACGTGGCGTCGTACGCGCTGGGCGTGCTCGACGACCGGGACGCCTCGCTGTTCGAGGACCACCTGATCGACTGCCCGCAGTGCGCGTTCGAGCTGGAGTCGTTCGTCCAGGTGGCGGACGTGCTGGCGACTGTCGACGCGGAGGCGCTGATCGCCGCCGAGCAGTCCGAGCGCGACGGCGCCGTGCTGAACAAGATGCTCCGTGAGGTCCGGGTCGAGCGTCGGCGGGCGAACAGCCACCGGCTCTACTCGCTGGCCGCCGCGGTGGTCGTGTTCGCCATGCTGTCCATCGGCGCGCTCTTCGCCGGTGGCCGCTGGCTCGGGCCGGAGTCGACCCCGCAGGCCCCTCAGGCGCAGAACAGCAGCCAGCTCGACCCGCTGCCGAACGGCGACGGGGTGGGCATCGGCGGCACCAAGCTGCCCGGTGAGCCGTTCAACGGCACCGACCCGCGCAGTGGCGTGGCCATGGCCGTCGGCTTGGAGAAGAAGGACTGGGGCACCCAGATCTCCTTCGCCGTCTCCAACGTCACCGGACCCAAGCAGTGCGCCCTCGTCGCGGTCCGCCGGGACGGCACCTCGGAGCAGCTCGCCACCTGGACCGTGGGTGAGGGTGGCTGGGGAACCACCGCCAACCCCAACCCGCTGCTCTTCCAGGCGATCACCGCGACCGCCCGTGAGGACATCGCGCACATCCAGGTGCAGGAGATCACCGAGAGCGGCCCGGGCGAGACTCTGGTTCGCGTTCCGTAACCGTACGAACACGAATAGGCCCGGCTGCTGATGCGGCCGGGCCTATTTTCACGCGCGGTGGTCTTGGTCTTACGGACGGGTGACGCGGAAGGTTCAAAAGAAAATTTCCTGATTTGATCGCGTCGATTGTTCAACCGACTTCACACGCTCTCCGTACTACTGCCCGGAATAGGCGAGCTGAATCAGCTGGAGGGCCAGTGGCACCGGAGAAGCGAAAGTTGATGGTTGTCGGCGCTGCGCTGGCGGCGGTGGTAGCACTGCCCGGCTGCGCCCCGGCCGGATACAACGCGGCCGACTACGGCAACGCGGCTGAACCTGCGTCCAACGATGTCGCCGCCTCGCCGGGGGCGACGGCCGAGCCGGAGGGCACCGCGGAGGCCACGGCGCCCGCGGATCCCGCGGGTGGCGAGGCGAACACGCCCGAGGTCAGCGACGAGCTCGCGACGACCTCGCTGACCGGCACGAAGGTGCCCCGGATGGGCAAGGTCGTCGAGGACCAGGACGGTTTCGTCCTGTACCGCTTCGACGACGACAAGGACGACCCGGCCAAGTCGAACTGCAACGGCGACTGCGCCGAGGTCTGGCCGCCGGCGCTCACCAACGACGGTGAGCCGAAGCTCAAGGGCGTCAGCGCGGATCTCGTCGGCACGGTCACCCGGGCGGACGGCACCAAGCAGCTGACCCTCAAGGGCTGGCCGCTCTACCGCTACCTCGGCGACAAGAAGCCGGGTCAGTGGAAGGGCCAGAACGTGGGCGGCAAGTGGTTCGTCATCAACCCGGACGGCACCAAGAACCTGACGTGTCTGCCCGCCATCTCGAAGCCGGTCGCGCCCCCCGCCGACGACGAAGCCGCAGGCGCGGCTGAGGACTCCGGCAGCGACTACAGCTACTGATCCGGCTCACGAGGCATTGGAGGTTCGAGGAAAAGATGAAGGCCCGCCGTATCCCCCGATGGCTGGTCGCCACCCTGGCACTTTCCCTGGCGTTCATGGTGACGCCGGCCGGGGTCGCTCACGCCGAAGACGCAGTGCCCGTGCCGCCGAACACCGGACTCACCGACAAGGGAACCGGCACGCTCACCGCGTCCGACCGTGACTTCGTCATCAAGGTCCGGCTCGCCGGCCTCTGGGAGGTTCCCGCCGGCAACATCGTCGCCGAGAAGTCGGAGAACCCGAAGGTCGTCAAGATCGGTCAGGAGATCGCCAAGCAGCACGTGTCGCTTGACAACCTGACCCGCGCGGCCGCCAAGAAGCTCGGCATCAGCCTGCCGAACCAGCCCAACGGCGATCAGCAGTTCTGGCTGAGCGAGATGCGCAACGCGCCGACCACGGAGCAACTCGACCAGATCTTCATCGACCGGCTCCGCGCCGCGCACGGCAACATCTTCCCGGCGATCGGCACGATCCGGGCCACCACCCGCAACGACACGGTCCGCAAGCTGGCCCAGCACACCAACCAGTTCGTCATGACGCACATGACCCTGCTGGAGAGCAGCGGCATCGTCGACTACGCCGCGTTGCCCACCGCGCCCGCGCCGAAGGCCGCGGCCGGACAGGGCCCGGTTCCGGTCGACAACCAGATGCTCGTCGCGGCCACCGAGGGCGGCAGCGTGCCGGGCCTCAGCAACACCGTCATCCTCATCGTCCTCGCCGCCGCGCTGGTGGTCGGGGTTGTCACGACCATGCGCATCTTCCGCGCGCGGTAGGTATCACTCGCCCACGGCGACCAAGAAAGGTGTCACCCATGCGAAGGTCAAAGTACCGGCGCGCCAGTTCCCCGACGTGGTTCAGCGGTCGGCGCCGCATCATCGCCGTCGCGGCCACGCTTGTCGCGTTCGGCGGCATCGTGACCGTGACCCAGGTCTCGAATGCCAGCACTGACCGCACCACGAAGCGGGCCTTGGCAGCCTGTGACGACCTGGCCGCCCCGAACCAGTCCCGGTTGTCCACCGAGACTCGGCGGGGCACGTGGACCACGAACAACGGCCAGGTCACCCAGCACGCGGACGACGGCGCCGGCGATGTGGCGACCAGCGCCGAAGTGCGGGCCCGTTGCCGGGAGTGGGTGATGAACAACGTCGCCAACGAGGAGGCCACGGACGAGGCCACCACCAACGCTCGCCGGGGCCGCGGCAACAACGGCGGTAACAACAACGGCGGCAACAACGGCAGCACCCCGCCGTCGGCGCCGGCCGAGGACCCGTCCGCGCCGGCCGGGGACCCGTCCGCTCCGGCGGAGGACCCCAGCGCTCCGGCCGAGAACCCCGGCGCGTCCGCCCCGCCCGCCGAGGACGACCAGAACCAGGGCGGCGACCAGGGTGGCGACCAGAACCAGGGTGGCGACCAGAACCAGGGCGGCGACCAGGGCGGCGACCAGGACCAGCCCGACCCGGGCCAGACCACCCCGCCGCCCGGTGCCGGCCTCGGCATCCTGACCAACAGCTGCGACACCAGCAACCTGACGCCGCACGACGGTTTCCAGCGTGGCGACCGCTGCGTCTCCACCGAGTTCGGTGAGGTCGGCGCCGCCGCCAACAACCCGACGCTGCTGATCACCCAGGCTCCGGCCCAGGTGCGGGTGAACCAGCCCTTCACGATCCAGGTCAGCACCCGCAACCTGATCCGTGACCGGTTCCTCGCGGCCGGCCAGGGCGGCTACTACGTGGAGAGCAGCGTTCTGCAGAACGGCCTGGTGCGTGGTCACTTCCACTCCGCCTGCCGCATTCTGAACAGCCGCAGCCAGGCTCCCGACCCGGCTCCGGTCCCGGCGTTCTTCGTCGCGACCGAGGACAGCCGCGGCAGCGCCCAGCCGGACACGGTCGCCATCCAGGTGCCCGGTCTGCCGGAGCGCGGCACCTTCCAGTGCTCCTCGTGGGCGGGTGACGGTTCGCACCGGATCCCGATGATGGAGCGCGCCAACCAGACGCCGGCCTTCGACTCGGTCCGGGTCCGCGTCCGCTGACCCAGCCGGCGTAAGACAACGAACGCGGAGCAACTGCCGCTTCGCCGGTGCCGAACCGGACCGGGCGCTCCCAGCCCGGTCCGGGCCCCCCTTCGGTACCGGCGACCGTCCCTCCCCCTGCTGGACGAGTGATGCGGCAGCTGCCCGGCCACCACCGGGCAGGCTCCGTACCGGGTGACCGGACCTTTCTCGGGTGTCCGGTCACCGCCCGATGGCCCTGACCCAGGAGCACGGTCAGGGCCATCGGCCTGTTCCTGAGCCGGGCCGCGGTGTCATAGTTCTCCGGTGACGTCCGAGGTGATCCGCCGCCTGACACCGCCGGAGCGGTATCAGTTCGGCGCCTCGGTGCGGCCGCTGCTGGTGCCCAAGCACGACCCCTGCGGGCTCTGGCGCGACGGCGACTTCTGGCTCGCCGCGCGTACCCCGGATGGTCCGGCCACTCTGCACCTGGCCCGCGCCGGCGGGGATCTGATCGCGACCGGCCATGGGCCGGGCGCGCGATGGATCACCGATCGCGCGGACGCGATCGCCGGGCTGCGCGACGATCTGAGCGACTTTCTCCCGCTGGCCATGCGGCATCCGCTGGTCGGGCGCCTGGCCAAGACCTTTTCCGGGGTACGCCTACCCGCCACCGGCCGCCTCTTCCCGCGCCTGCTCCGGGCGATCCTGGAGCAGAAGGTCACCGGCAAGGAGGCGCACCGGTCCTACCGGGCGATCTGCCGGCACTTCGGCGAGCCCGCCCCGGGCCCGGTGGAGCTGATGCTGCCGCCGGATCCGGCCGCGGTGGCGGCCACGCCCTACTGGACGTTCCATCCCTTCGGTGTCGAGCAGCGCCGCACCCAGGCACTACTGCGGGCGGCGCAGGTCGCGGAGCGGCTGGAGAGGTGCGCGGACTCGCCGGAGGCGACGGCCCGGATGACGGCGTTGCCCGGCATCGGCCCGTGGACCGCCGCCGAGACGGTCCGGTACGCCTACGGCGACCCCGACGCGGTGAGTGTCGGCGACTTCCACATCCCGAACACCGTGGCGTGGGCGCTGGCCGGTGAGGCCCGCGGTACCGACGAGCGGATGCTCGAACTGCTCGAACCCTTCCGTGGACATCGGGGACGGGTCTGCGATCTGTTCGCCCTCGGCGGTCTCGGCGCGCCGAAGTTCGGCCCGCGGATGCCGGTGCGGTCCTTCGCCCGGTTCTGATCCGGCGCAGTGCCGGGTGTGTGCCCGTCCCGCTCGCTACCGTGGTCCGGCATGATCAAAAAGTCCGAAGGGCGTACGAATGGATGGCTTTGTCGGTCCAGTCCTGCTTGTGCTGGTGCTGACCCTGGTCAACGCCGTCTTCACGGGTAGCGAGATGGCGGTGATCTCGCTCCGGGAAAGCCAGCTGCACCGTCTGGAGCGCGAGTCCCGCGGCGGCCAGGTGCTGGCCCGCCTGAGCCGCGACTCGAACCGCTTTCTCGCCACGATCCAGATCGGCATCACGCTCGCCGGCTTCCTGGCCTCCGCGGTCGTCGCCAAGTCGTTCTCCGAGCCGCTGGAGAAGCACCTGAGCGCCCTCGGTTCGGCCGCCCAGCCGGTCTCCACCGTGCTGCTCACCATCGTGCTCACCTTCGTCACCCTGGTCCTCGGTGAGCTGGCCCCGAAACGGATCGCCATGCAGCGCGCCGAGGGGTGGGCGCTGTTGATGGCCCGGCCACTGGACGTGATCGCCACCTTCTCCCGGCCCGCGGTGTGGCTGCTCGGCCGGGTGACCGACGGGGTGGTACGCCTGGCCGGCGTGGACCCGCACGCCCAGCGCGACGAGGTCACCACCGAGGAGATCCGCGACATGGTGGCGGCCCAGCAGGAGTTCTCCGCCGAGCAACGCGAGATCATCTCCGGCGCCTTCGAGATCGCCGACCGGATCCTGCGGGAGATCCTGGTGCCCCGGCGGGACGTACTCACCCTGGCCAGCGGCAGCCCGGCGGCGGACGCGCTGCGGACGCTGATCGAGGGTGGGCACTCCCGGGCCCCGGTGATCGGCCCGGCCGGTCTGGACGACGTGATCGGCGTGGTGCACCTGCGTGATCTGGTCGGGGCGGACGGAGCGGTGGACGAGGTGGCCCGGCCGGGGCTCTTCCTGCCGGAGACGCTCCGGGTCTCGGACGCGCTCAAGCAGCTGCGGGGCGAGCGCCAGCCGCTCGCCCTGATCGTCGACGAGCGCGGTGCCATCGACGGCATCGTCACGATCGAGGACCTCGTCGAGGAGATCGTGGGGGAGATCTACGACGAGACGGACCGGGACGTCGCGGCGACCGTACGCGAAGCCGACGGCGCCCTGCTGATGCCCGGCTCGTTCCCGATCCACGACCTGCCGGACGTCGGCTTCCACGGTGACCTGGCGGAGGACGGCGACTACACCACGGTCGCCGGGATGGTGCTCGCCGCGCTCGGGCACATTCCCACCGAGCCGGGCGAGTCGGTGCTGCTGCCCGAGTTCACCGCCGAGGTGGTCGAGGTGACCGGCCGAGCCATCACCAAGGTGCGGGTACGCGCCCGCGACGACTGACTCGGTGTGCGACTCATTTTCGTCTTCCAGCAAATAGGCTGGCGTCCATGACTGTGTCGTCGAACGCATACGAATACCTGGACAACGTCGGTCCGCAGGAGCAGGCCCGGCTCGCCGCGGTACGCCGCTACCGGTTGGTGGACCAGCCGGTCGAGGACGCATACGACCGGATCGCCTTCGTGGCCGGCGCGATTTTCGACACTCCGATCGCGACGGTGTCCCTGGTCGAGCAGGACCGGGTCTGGCTGGCCGCCTGCCAGGGCCTGTCCGGCGTGCGCGAGGTCGGCAAGGAGCCCGGCCTGTGCGCCTCGGTGATCGCCCAGGACGACGTGTACGTGATCAACAACGCCGCCGTCGACCCGCGCACGCTCGAACATCCGCTGGTCCGCGGCGAGCTGGGGTTGCGCTTCTACGCCGCCGCGCCGATCCGCACCCACGACGGATACCGCCTCGGCACCGTCAACGTGATCGACAGCCGGCCCCGGGAGGCCAACGCGCGCCAGCTCAAGGCACTCGAGCACCTCGCCTCGATCGTCGCCGACGAGCTGGAACTGCGGCTCATGGTGATTCGCAGCGCCGCCGCCGAACAACGTATGCGGGACACGGTGAGCTGATCTTGAATCCTGGGTACTCAGGTACTCATGATTTGGAACTTGGCTCGCAAGATGATCCTTACCGCCGTCCTTGTCCCGCTCGGCGCCGCCGGTGCGCGCGCTCTCAGCGAGCGCATCGAACGCCGCCGTGGCGCGAACCGGTTCAGCCGGCTGCTGCGTCAGGGCGCCGACACCGCTCAGACCCTGTTCGGCCGCAAGAAGCGCAGCCGCTTCGGATTCCGCTGATTCAAAATTTTCCGGATGGGGTAACGGCGGCGATATGCGTACCCCCCGCACGATCGCCGTCGTTGCCCACCAGCGGAAGACGCTCGGTGGCGGACTCGATGAACTGCGCCGCCGCATCACCGGCCAGGACGTCAAGGAACTGCTCTGGTTCGAGGTGCCGAAGAGCCGCAAAGCACCGAAGAAGGTCCGCGAGGCCATCGAGGCCGGCGTCGACCTGCTGGTCGTGTGGGGCGGCGACGGTCTGGTCCAGCGCAGCCTCGACGTACTCGCCCGGGAGAAGGGCGGCAGCAAGATCCCGGTCGCGATCATCCCGGCCGGCACCGGCAACCTGCTCGCCGGCAACCTCGGCATCCCGACCGACCTGGAACGGGCCGTCGACATCGCGTTCCACGGCGAACGCCGCCGCTACGACCTCGGCCGGCTCGCCGGCGAGCACTTCGCGGTGATGGCCGGCGTCGGCTTCGACGGTGCGATGATCAAGGACGCGGACGGCGACCTCAAGGACCGGCTCGGCAAGCTCGCGTACGTCTGGGCCGGCATCCGCCACGTCAACGGCGAGGCACCGCGTGCGACGATCGACGTGGACGGCACCCGCTGGTTCGACGACGAGGCCAGCTGCGTACTGATCGGCAACGTCGGCACGATCACCGGCGGCATCCGGGCCTTCGACGACGCCGAGCCCGACGACGGCTGGCTCGACGTCGGCGTGGCCACCGCGCAGGGCGCCCTCCAGTGGGCCCGCGCCCTCGGCACGATGGCGGTCGGCCGGTCCGATCGTTCGCCCTTCGTCCGCACCACCCGAGCCCGCCGCGTCGACGTCAAGCTCGAGTCCAAGCTCGTCTACGAACTCGACGGCGGAGCCCGCGCCAAGACCAAGAAATTCACCGCGTCGGTGGTCCCGGCCGCGGTCCAGATCTGCGTGCCGGCATCGAACGGCACGAGCGACACGCCCCCCACCGAATAGCCGAAGCGACAACCTCCCACTCCAGGCTTTGGTCCAGCTTCTTCGGGGTACGCGTAACCGGCGTCCCGCCGAAGCCGACCCGTCCCCGCTCTCCCGGCGCGAGCCCGCCTTTCACTCACCGCCCCACCGCGACCGCCGGGAAACAGCATCACCTGCCGGTTACGGCCGTCCACGGCTGATGGCTGTCACCGCCTCCTGTGGCCGCCCCGCGCCGCCCTGCCCCCGCAGCGCGACGGACTGGTGTTTCCCGGCGGTCGCGCTGCGGCCGGGACGGAAAGCCGGGCTCGCGCGGGCAGGGCGGCACGGGACGGCTTCGGCGAGACACCGGTCACCCGTACCGATGAAGGAGAGTGACCGGCGAGCAGACCTCGACCACGAAGTCTGTATAGCTCGCGCGGGACGAGCGGGGACCGTCGATATCGCGTACCGAATATCGGTGGGCGTGATGATCGAATCGCCGGATACTTGCGGGATGAAGCTTGCTGAGGCTCTCGCGCTGCGCGCTGAGAAGGCGCGGCGCGCCGATCAGCTGCGGGCGCGCATCACCGCGAACGCGCGCTACCAGGAGGGTGAGACGCCGGCTGAGGAGGCGGGTGACCTGCTCGATGAGGCGGGTGACGTGCTTGGCGAGCTGGAGTCGCTGATTCGCCGGATCAACCGGACCAATGCCACGGTGACGGTGGACGGCGGTGGCACGCTGACCGACGCGCTGGCGCGCCGCGACGTGCTCCGGCTGCGGCACGGGCTGGTCACGGCGGCCGCGAGCGCTGCGGCGGGGGAGGGCCAGCACGGGTATCGGCAGTTGCGCTCCGAGCTGCGGATGATCGCCGCGTTGCCGGTGGCCGAGTTGCGGGCGCAGGCTGATGAGCTGGCGCGGGAGCTTCGTGAGGTGGACACGCTGATTCAGCGGACCAACTGGGAGGCGGACCTTCTGGACTGACCGGTCGCGGGATGCGGAGTGGGTAGCCGGCGTGGAGGCGTGCACCAACCCGGGAGCCGCGGGTCAACACGGTTCATTTCTTTGGCGCGCTGCGGGCGGCGCGGGGGTTCGATTCCCCGATCACATCGCATGCCCAGCACACCGCACAGGTGACGGCGCACAGGGAACAACTCACCACCGGGTGTGGATCCACGACGGCGAGGGCGGGGCAGGGGCACCCGCGTCCCGCGATCGGTCGAACGATTCGAGTGACTGAAAGGCGACAGTAAGGTTCGTCGCCGTCCATGCCGCGGAGCACCCTATTCGCCCATGAATCCTCTGGATTGTGGCGGGATGCGCACCCAAACTGGCTGTCACCGTTCGACTCCAGGGGGTTCACATGTATCTAGGTGCTCTGCTCGCCACGGGCGGGCTGATCGTCGTCGCCTACCGGCCCAACGCGGCGTGGCGGGAGGCGCGATCGGCGCGCTATTCAATGCGTACCGGCCGGAAGCTGGCCTGGTCGCACACCGTCCGATTAGCCGCCGGCGTGACGGCCGTGATCGTCGGCCTGTTGATCGCCGGCTTCGAACTGGCCGGCTGACCCGGCTCGCCGCGCGGCCCGTGGTGCGATCCACCGCGGGCCGCCGGTTGCGATCCGCTAGGCGATCTGCTGCCACCAGCCGTCGACCGCGGGCGGGTTGTCCACGTCCACCCGCTCACCGGGACGCGGGATGGCCAGCCGCACGTCCCGTGCCTTCGCCTCCCGCCAGGTGCGGTCGGCCGGCTCGGCCCAGTCGTGCAGGGCCAGGTTGAACGTCGCCCAGTGCACCGGGATCATCAGCCCACCGTGTACGTCCACGTGCACCGCGACGCCGTCCTCCGGGAACATGTGGATGTCCGGCCACTGGTCGCCGTACGCACCCACCTGCACCAGCGTGACGTCGAACGGCCCGTACTCCGCGCCGATCTCGGCGAAGCCCGGGAAGTAGCCGGTGTCACCCGAGTAGAAGGCCTTCCGGGTCGGCCCGTTGATCACCCAGCTGGCCCAGAGCGTCTCGTCCCGGCTGAACCCGCGTCCGGAGAAGTGCCGGGCCGGGGTGGCGACGAACTCCACGCCGGCCACCTTGGCCTTCTCGTGCCAGTCCAGCTCGATGATGCGGGTCGCCGGGACACCCCAGCGCTCCAGGTGCGCACCCACCCCGAGCGGCACCAGGAACGGCGCGGCCTGCAGGTCCACCAGGTTCTGGATGGTGACCATGTCCAGGTGGTCGTAGTGGTCGTGGGAGATCACCACGGCGTCCAGCGAGGGCAGCTCGCGCAGCGGAATCGGCGGCTCGTGCAGCCGGCGCGGGCCGGTCAGCCGGGACGGGGAGCAGCGATCGCTCCAGACCGGGTCGAGCAGGATCCGCCGGCCCTCGATCTCGACCAGCGCGGAGGAGTGCCCGTACCAGGTGACGTGCAGGCCCTGCGGGTCGGCGCCGGCGGCCGGGCTGACCACGGGGACCGGCTGGTGCGGGCGCCGGGCATCGCGGCCGGTGGCCGCGGCGGCGGCCAGGCGTGGCACCGAGGCCACGGTGACCTGGCTGGCCGGGACGGTGTTGCGGAACTTGCCCTCGGAGAACTGCGGCGAGGCCTCGATCCGGGCGCGGCGGCTGCCGCGCGCCCGCGCGCCGAGCTGCGCGGGTAGGTCGCGGACGGCCCAGACCGCCGCGGCGCCCAGGGCCAGAGCCATGACTGTACGGGTACGTGCACGCTTCGCCATGCGCCCAGTCTGACCGGGAGAACCCGTCCCCTGCCAGCTCCCGCCTCAGCCTCCCCTCAGCAAGTGACGGGTATGACACCGGCCGCGATAACCTCCGGGGATGGATGATCCACGTGCCCAGCGGCTCTTCGGCGACAGTCTGGTCGCGCCCGGTGACCTAGCGTCGAGCCCGTTCCGCGTGGACCGGGACCGGATCGTCAGCTCGCCCTTCCTGGCCCGGCTGGCCGGGGTCACCCAGGTGATCAGCCCGGGCGGGGCCGGTCTGCTGGTGCACAACCGGCTCACCCACAGCCTCAAGGTCGCCCAGGTCGGCCGGGCGATCGCCGAGCGGCTCCAGCGGGACCAGCCGGATCTGGCGGAGAAGCTGGGCGGTTGCGACCCGGACGTGGTGGAAGCGGCCGCGCTCGCGCACGACCTGGGGCACCCGCCGTTCGGGCATCTCGGCGAGCGGGTGCTGGACCGGCTGGCCCGTGCCCGGCTCCGGCTGCGCGACGGGTTCGAGGGGAACGCCCAGTCGTACCGGATCGTCACCAGCACCGAGATCCGTGGGCAGGCGACGATCGGGCTCAACCTGACCAGCGCCACCCGGGCGGCGATCCTGAAGTACCCGTGGACCAGGCGTAACCACCCGGACCCGCACCCGCGGTTCATGGATCCGGCGCCGCGTGGTGCCGCCGCCGTCCCGGACGACCCGGATGGCGGTTCGCTCAAGTTCGGTGCGTACTCGACGGAGGTCGGGGACATGCGGGCGGCGCGGGCGCCGTTCGCCGGGCGGGTCGCCGACTGGCAGCAGACCGTCGAGGCGTCGGTGATGGACACCGCCGACGACATCGCGTACGCCATCCACGACCTGGAGGACGTGCACCGGGTCGGCGTCCTTCAGCAGGGCGCGGTCGCCGCCGAGCTGATGGCCTGGCAGCGCTGGCGGTCCGAGACCGACGTGAACCGGGCCGGCGGCGCGATCGAGTCGCTGCGCCGGCAACTGCACCGCAAGGACGGCTGGATCGCCGACGACGAGGCCTTCGCCGACGCGGTCGAACTGGTCCGGGCCGAGCTGGTGGACGGGCTGCTGGCCCGGCCGTTCGACGGTTCGCTGGAGGCCGAGGCCCGGGTGGCCGCGTTCTCGGCGAACTGGACCCGGCGCCTGGTCTGGTCGATCGAGATGATCGACCAGCCCGCGGTGCGCAGCGGCCACGTCCAGCTGGCCCGGGCGCAGTGGCACGAGGTGCAGATCCTCAAGTTCGTGCAGAACCGGTTCGTGCTGGAACGCCCCGATCTGGCGCTGCACCAGCGCGGGCAGGCCCGGCTTCTGGCCTCGCTGGTGGAGGCGCTGCTGGCCTGGCTGACCGACCCGGACGAGGCGCAACGGCTGCCGCGCCGCCTGCGCGACCTGGTCGAGCTCGCCGAGGAGGAGCTGCCCGCCGACACCCCGGACCGGATCAGCCGGGGCCGTGGCCGGGCGGTGATCGACTTCGTGGCCGGCCTGACCGACAGCCAGGCCGTGGGTCTCATGGAGGCACTCTCCGGCCGCTCACGCCAACTCTGGACGGACGCGTTCGTGCTGTAGCTCAGACGAGCAGGCCGCCGGAGGCGCGGATGTTCTGGCCGGTCACCCAGGCGGCGTCCGGGCCGGCCAGGAAGGCGATCACCGCGGCCACGTCGGCCGGCTCTCCGAGCCGTTGGAGGGCGGTGAAAGAGGCAGCCCGGGCCAGGGCCTCCGGCGGGTTCTCACCGCGCAGCATGTCGGTGTCGGTGGCGCCGGGCGAGACGGTGTTGACCGTGATGCCGCGGCCGCCCAGCTCGCGGGCCGCGACCGCGGTGAACTGCTCGACGGCGGCCTTGCTCGCGCAGTAGAGGGCGAGGCCGGGCCCGGGTACGACGGTGTTCAGTGTGGACAGGTTGATGATCCGGCCACCGTCACGGAGCAGCGGGATCGCCGCGCGGATGGCCAGCAGCGGGAACTTCGCGTTGATCGTCATCACCCGGTCGAAGTCCTCGGCGGTCAGCTCGGCGATCGGTTTCGAGCCGCTGATCGCCGCGTTGTTGACCAGGATGTCGAAACCGTCCCGGACGGTGTCGAACAGGGCGGGCAGATTGCCGGGGTCCGACTGGTCACACTGGACCGCGACGGCGTTGCCGAGCTCGGCGGCGAGGTCCTCGGCGGCCGCCTTGTTGTCGCGGTAGGTGAACACCACCCGCGCCCCGTCGGCGGCGAACCGCTGGACCACTGCCCGGCCGATGCCCCGGGAACCTCCGGTGACGATGGCGGTCTTTCCGGTGAGCGTCATGCCCCGGACGTTACGAGGAAACGGCCGCCGCGTCTTGAAGCAATGCGTCGGCGAGGGTGCGCCGCAACCCGGTCGGTGTCAGCCCGGACATCGCGCGTACGTCACGGGTGAAGTGCGGCTGGTCGGCGTACCCCGCATCGGTTGCGACCTGGTGCAACGCCGTGCCGGCGGCGACCATGTCGACCGCGCGCTGGAAGCGCGCGATCCGTGCGACCGTGCCCGGTGACAGGCCGATCCGGCGCTGGAAGCCGATCTCCAGCCGGCGCCGGCCCACGCCCAGCCCGGCCGCCACGGCCGCCACCCGGGGCTCCCGCTGCAACCGCGTCCAGGCGGCCGCGACCAGCGGATCCTCATGCGCCGGGCGCAGCCGGGCGGTCAGCCAGTCGTCGAGGACGGCGAAGCGGCCGGTCCAGTCCGGATGCGCTGCGACGCGCTCGGCCAGCTCCGCGTCCCGGCCGCCTAACAGGTCGCCGAGCCCTACGGAACGGTCCGTGAGCTCCCGCATCGGTACGCCGAGCAGCGCCGAAACCCCCGCCGGAGTGAGTCCGACCGTGACGCCGTGCCCCCAGCGAACCGCCCGCTCGACCACCGGAGTGCTGCTCGCACCGGTCACCACCCGCCCGGCACCGGTGATGTCGACGATCAGCGCCGGGATGTTGATCGGCAGGATCCGGTGCCCGATCGGCTCCCTGGTGCGGAACCCGCTGTAGGAGAACACGTACCCGCGCAGCCGGGGATGCGGCCGGCGGACCAGCGTCTCGCACGGTCCCGGAGCCGGTGCCGCCGGCAGCGAGTGGATCATTTCAGGCGGAGTGCGGCCGGGGCGTGCGCCGGTACCGCGGGCGAGCGCGGTGCGATCGGCTCCAGCCGGCGATAGGCGGAACCGACCGGCGGCCGCTGGTCCTCGTCGCCCTTGTTCGGCCAGAGCGCGATCGCCCGCTCGGCCATCGCGGTGATGGTCAGCGACGGGTTGACGCCCAGGTTCGCCGGGACCGCGGACCCGTCCACGACGTGCAGCCCCGGGTAGCCGTAGACCCGGTGGTACGCGTCCACGACCCCCTCGGAGGGCGATGAGCCGATCGTGGCGCCGCCCAGAATGTGCGCGGTCAGCGGGATGTCGACGATGTCGCTGACCGTACCGCCGGGGTAGCCGCCGATCCGGTCGGCGATCCGGCGTACCGCTTCGTGGCCCACCGGGATCCAGCTCGGGTTGGGGTTGCCGTGCCCGAGCGAGGTGGTGAGCCGGCCCCGCCTGGTGCGCCGTACCGTCAGCGAGTTGTCGACCGACTGCATGACCAGGGCGATGATGGTCCGCTCGCTCCACCGGCGTACCGACAGGGAGCGGGCGAACACCATGGGGTGCCGGATCACCTCCCAGAGGAACCGCAGCGGCCGCGGTATCCGCCCGCCGTCCACCAGGATCGTCGACAGCAGACCCATCGCGTTGCTGCCCGGGCCGTAGCGGACCGGCTCGATGTGGGTGTCCGGGTCGGGATGGAACGACGAGGTGATCGCGATGCCCTGGGAGAACGGTTGCTCCGGCACCTCCTTGGTCTCCGCGCCGAGCAGCGCCTCGGAGTTGGTCCGGGTCAGCCGGCCGAGCCGGTCGGAGATGCCGGGCAGGACGCCGGTGTCCTTCATGGCGTGCAGGAGCCGCTGGGTGCCGAGCGCGCCGGCCGCCAGGATCACCTGGTCAGCGGTGAAGACGCCGTTGCGGGTCTCGATCCGCCAGCCGGAGGGCGCAACACGCAGCGCGGTCACCTCGGTGTCCGGGTGCACCACCGCGCCGGCCCGTTCGGCGAGGTAGAGGTAGTTGACGTCGAGGCGGTTCTTGGCGCCGACCCGGCAGCCGATCATGCAGTTGCCGCACTCCAGGCAGCCGGTCCGATCGGGGCCGGCGCCGCCGAAGTACGGGTCCGGCACGGTCTTGCCGGGCTCGCCGAAGAACACCCCCACCGGGGTGAGCCGGAACGTGTGTCCCACTCCCATGTCCTCGGCGACCTGCTTGAACACCACGTCGGACGAGGTCATCGTGGGCTGCTGGGTGACGCCGAGCATCCGGGACGCCTGGTCGTAGAACGGCTTGAGCTCCGCCGCCCAGTCGGTGATCCCGGACCAGTGCGGGTCGTCGAAGAACGGGGCGGGCGGTACGTACAGCGTGTTCGCGTACACCAGCGAGCCGCCGCCGACCCCGGCGGCGGAGAGCACCATGATGTCCTTGAGCAGGGTGATCCGCTGCATGCCGCGCAGGCCGAGCTTGGGTGCCCAGAGGAAGTTGCGCAGGTCCCACGAGGTCTTCGGCAGGGTCTCCGGGGTGAACCGGCGGCCGGCCTCGAGCACGCCGACGCGATAGCCCTTCTCCGCCAGCCGCAGAGCGCTGACGCTGCCACCGAAGCCGCTGCCCACGATCACGATGTCGTAATGCGTCATCGCATCACCTAAGCATTACTCGCCGGTAACCGGAAGGGTCAGCGTCGATAGATGCTGATCGAGTGGCCGACCTGGTCGATCCGGGTGCTGCTCGCGATCAGCCGCCGCAGTCGCGGTCCGGCCAGCGCCACCCGGGAATCGGAGATCACCAGCAGGCCGCGCACCTGCTCCTCCGGTACGGCATACGGGTCAGACGCGGTGATCCCGTAGTAGGCGGGCACACCGGCACCCTTGTAGACCAGCCAGACCCGCTCGCCCGGGTACCGCGCCCTCAGGTGCTGACCGAGCCGGGCCAGGTCCTGCCCCCAGTCGACGTTGGCGTCGTGCAGGTTCTCCCGGGTGTGCGCGGTCCCGCCGAACGCCACGTTCGAGTAGGGCAGGTAGTAGGGGAACGTCAGCAGCGAGCCGGCCGCCACCGAGACCAACAGGAGCCCGGTGACGGTCTTCGACCAGCGGAGACGGATCAACGCCACGGTGCCGGCGGCGACCGCGAGGAAGAGCGGCAGGAAGATCACGTACCGGGTGCCGAAGTTGCGGCTGCCGGTCATCGTGGCGGCCATCAGCACCGCCGAGACGGGCAGCAGGTAGAGCGCCGCCGCCCGCAGCCGGGGAACGACCAGCATGGTGATCGTCCCGGCCAGCCACAGCGCCAGCATGCCGAGCGGCGTCTTGATCAGCACCGCGACCGGCATGTAGTACCACGGCGATCCGCGGTAGGCCTCGCCGAGCAGGAACCCGTTGAACTGCCGCGCCTCGAACCGGAACTGGACCAGCATCCCGTCCCGGTAGACCTGCGGGAACGGCATGAGGTCCACCGCCAGCCCCTTCAGCCCGTCCGGATCGGGCAGGCCGGGCGGGGTGGTCCAGCGCAGCCGCGGATCCACCGCCAGGTAGGTGAGCCAGACGACAGCCACGGCGATCAGACCGACGCCGATCCCAGCCGCCGCGGTGAGCAGCAGGCGACGCTTGAGCGCCGCGGGTGGTCGCTCCGGTGCGGCACGTTGCGCGTGCCAGGCGGAGAACGCCGCAAGAAGAACCAGCAGGGGTACGGCCGGAAGCACGCTCATCCTGGTCGCCAGAGCCGCTCCGAGTGCCGCCCCGGCAAGAGGCAGATACCGCAGCGGCCGGTTCCGGGCCCGCCAGGTGAGCCAGGCGGCGGTGAGCAGCATCCCCGCGGCCGGTACGTCCAGGGTCGCCAGCGAGCCGTGTGCGATCACGTCGGGGGAGAAGGCGTACAGGGCGAGCGCGATCAGCCCGCCCACCGGTCCGGCCAGGTCCCGGGCGAAGGCGAGCACGACCAGCCCGAACAGCAGCGTGAGGAGGATGACCGGCAGCCGGGCCAGCAGCATCAGCCGGAACGGGTTGTTGCCGCTCTCGTAGAGCAGGTGACGGCCCAGCCGGGTCTGGTTGCCGGGGTAGCCCGGATCCAGGCTCGCACCGGCGAACGCGGTGCCGGCCGCGATGATCAGCTTGCCGAGCGGCGGGTGCTCCGGGTTGTAGCGCAGGCTGTGCTGCTGCCGGTAGACCTCGGCGGTGGCCACGTAGACCGGCTCGTCGATGGTCGGCGACTGCTGCACGGCCGTGGTCACCATGGCGAACGCCATCTGTCCCAGCAGGGCCACGACGGCAAGCAGGTACAACAGGCGGCGTCGCGGCATCGGGCAAATCTAGCCGGTGCGTAGATCAGACTCCGACGGTACGGGTGGCCACCAGCCCCCGGGCGGCGTCCCCGGTGACCGAGGCGATCTCCAGAGCCCAGCCGCCGGTGAAGCAGCTGTCGGTGGCCAGGGTGTGCCCGCTCACGTGCCGCCGCCCGAAGGCCGTCGCGCAGGCGTCACCCGGAAGGGCGAGCTGAGCCGTGTGCAGCCGGTCTCCGGCGGCGGAGAAGACCTCGAAGTGCACGTGCGGCCAGCGGCCCGCCCCGGCGTCCGGGAAGGAGCTGGGGAATGACACCCAGCCGGTCGGGTCGGCGGTCTGCCACGCCACCTCCGGCTGCTCGCAGTGCCACAGGCTCACCGCGTACCCCGGCATCGGCCGCCCGGACCCGGTGCTCAGCAGGCGCAGGCGAACGGTGAGCGGCACGCCGTGGGCCCGCTCGGCGGGCCGGTCAAGGGAGAGCGTGGCAGTCATGATCGTCTGTTCGGCACCGGCCTGCCGGGTCCGCGCCGATTCCCGGTTTCAAAACAGGAGCACCCCGGCGGATCCGCCGGGGTGCTCCACGTGCGCGTGGTTCAGATCGAGGTCGTCAGCGGCCGGGCCGGGCCGTCGTTCTGGTAGGCCGCGTACTCCGCCTGCGCCGTCTTCAGCTTGGCCGGGAAGACCTGGCAGGTCCGCAGCAGCTTGTAGATCAGGAAGGCCTCGAAGGCGAGCAGGCCGGCACCGGCCGCGATGGTGACCGGGAAGATCAGGCCGGTCAGCGGGCCGATGATGAAGACGAACATCTCGTACTCGATGCCGCTGATCAGGTGGGTGCGGATCCGGCGTTGCCGCAGGAAGTCGCCGACCCGGCGCTTGAGCGAGAGGTTGCCGGCCGGCGGTGCGGACACCTGCTCGGGCATCTCGTCGGTCGGCTCCGCCATCCCGGCGGGCGCCTCCGGGTGCACCGGCTGCGGCGGCTGCAACTCCGCCAGCTGGTCGCTCATGCTGCGCCGGACCTTCTGCATCTGGCTGCTGTTCAGGTAGCGGAACAGGTCCAGGAAGATGGCGACGGCCATCAGCCAGAGGTACGCGACCTCGCCGGTCTGCACGTACTGCCCGCCGAAGAGCGCCAGGGCGATGAAGAAGACCCGGACCCGGTCGAGCACGAAGTCGAGCCACTGGCCGAACATCGTGCCGGTCCCGTTCAGCCGGGCGATCTTGCCGTCCATGCAGTCGACCACGAAGCTCAGGTGGAAGAGCAGGGCCCCGGCGACCAGGAACCAGCGGTCGCCGACGGCGAAACAGACTGCCGCACCGGTTCCGAACACGGTCGCGACAAGGGTTAGAACGTTGGGCGTGATCCACCGGTAGGGCGCTACCTGACGTACCAGACGGGCCGCCAGCGGGTCGACCAGAAGCACGGTCCACCACGCGTCGACCGGCTTGTAGGTCCGCTCCCGGATCTCCTGCAAGGTCACCTTCACGCGCGGCACTCTAGACCTTAATTGTTAGCAAACACCAAGTACCCCGCCGGTGTCGCCAGGACCCGGCCATGTCGTCCGGAGCTGCCTCATCTCAGTTGTGATGAGGCTCACCGGAAGGACGCCGCTTCGCCCGAAGCACGCCCACGCTCGTCACGAGCGTCTCACTGTCGTCGTCTTCCGACTCTAGTCTCCCGGTGCGCCCGCGACTTCATCAGCGGCCGGTAAGGGCGACCCGGGCCACCCGTTCGGGGACCCGGGCCGCCGGCACGGCGCCCGGCTAGCCCTGCCGCAGCTCCGCGCCCACGTCGTGCAGGTGGCGCAACGCCTGCCGGTACGAATCGGTCAGGCTTGTCACCTCGTACGCGACACCGAGCTCCGCGCAGTACCGCTGCACCACCGGCTGGGCCTTGCGCAGGTTCGGGGTCGGCATGGCCGGGAACAGGTGATGCTCGATCTGGTAGTTCAGACCGCCCAGCGCGGCGTCCACCAGCCGGCCACCGCGGACGTTGCGTGACGTGAGCACCTGCTTGCGCAGGAAGTCCTCGGTGCCGTCCGGGTGCGGCATGCCCTTGTGGTTCGGCGCGAACGTGAGACCCAGGTACACCCCGAACAACGCCTGGTGCACCACGAGGAAGGCGAGCGCCTGGAGCGGGGTGAGCACCAGGAGCAGCGCCGCGGCGTACCCGATGAAGTGCGTCGCCAGCAGTGCGCCCTCCAGGCCGCGCCGCTTCACGGTGCCGTCGCGCAGCGCCCGGACGCTGTCCCGCTTCAGCGAGAGGCCCAGCAGCGTGAGCAGCGGGAAGAAGAACCACGCCTGGTGCTTCACCAGGAAGCCCTTGCCGCGGGCCGCCTCCGGGCTCCAGACCAGCACACCGGGGCCGACGTCCGGGTCCAGATCGTCGTGGTTCGGGTTGGCGTGGTGCTTGGTGTGCTTGTCCATCCAGTATCCGTACGACATTCCGATCGCCAGGTTGCCGGCGATCAGCCCGGCCCGGGCGCTCGGCTTGTTGGTGCGGAACACCTGCCGGTGCGCCAGGTCGTGTGCCACCAGCGCGACCTGCGCGAAGACCACGGCCAGGAACACGGCCACCGCGAGGGTCCACCAGGAACTGCCGATGAGGAAGAAGGCGGTCCAGCCGCCGACCAGGGCCAGGCCGACCAGGCTGAGGCGTGCGGCGTAGTAGGCCGGGCGCCGCCGCAGCAGGCCTGCGGCGTTGATCCGGCGGTTGAGTTCCGAGAAGTCGCTGCCGGCCGTTCTTCTCTCGGCTGTCGTCGTCATGCGTACATTGAACCGGCATGGTCAATTCCGGTCAGGAGTGCCAGGTCCCCGTGGCCCGGGCGGCTGGCACCCGGGCCTGTGGTAGGGCTGGCACTACCGACACGGTGGTGCGCTGCGGCCAGGATGAGGTCATGGAGTCCCGTGACTGGATCCGCGACGGCATCCGAGCAGTGGCCGGCGGGGTGCTCGCCATCCCCCTGGCAGTCCTCAACATCCCTCTGTTCGTGCTCTTCGTGGTGTCGCTCGTGCTGACCCCGGTGCTGGGCATCGGCCTGGTCCTGCTGCCGCTGGTGACCATGCTGATCCGGGCGCGGGCGGACCTGGCCCGGCGGCTCGGTGCCGGCTTCGGAGTGCCGGTGGCCCGGCCGTACCGGCCCCTTCCGGAGCGGGCGCCGATCGGGGGCCTGCGCCGCTACAAGTGGGTGATGACCGACCCGGCGACCTGGCGTGACCTGGGCTGGCTGCTGCCCGGCGCGGTGGCCGGTCTGGTGCTGGGCGTGCTGTCGCTGGCCGTACCGCTCTACGGGATCGAGGGCATCCTGCTGCTGCCGCTGTGGATCTGGCTCGGGACCGGCTACTACGGCTACGGCATGATCTGGCCGATCGAGACCCTCGGCGAGGGCTTCCTGTCCCTGCCGCAGGGTGCGCTGATCCTGGCCGTCGGTATCGCGGCGGCGCCGTACCTGCGGTGGGCGGACGCGCAGTTCAACCGGTTCTTCCTGGGCCCGACCCGCAACGCCGAGCTGCGCCTGCGGGTCAGCCAGCTCACCGTCACCCGGGCCGACACGGTCGACGCGCAGGCCGCCGAGCTGCGCCGGATCGAGCGGGATCTGCACGACGGCGCACAGGCCCGGCTCGTCTCGCTGGGCATGACCATCGGCCTGGCCGAGGAGATGATCGCCACCGACCCGGACACCGCCCGCAAGCTGCTCTCCGAGGCCCGGGAGACCAGCTCCACCGCCCTCGTCGAGCTGCGGCACCTGGTCCGCGGCATCCACCCGCCGGTGCTCGCCGAGCGCGGACTGGAAGGCGCGGTCCGGGCACTGGCCATGGCCCTGCCGATCCCGACGGTGGTGACGGCCGCGGTGCCGGGCCGGCTGGACACACCGGTCGAGTCGGCCGCCTACTTCGCGGTCGCCGAAGTACTCGCCAACGCGACCCGGCACAGTTTCGCCCACAGCGTGCAGGTGGAGCTGTGGCACACCGGCGACGGCCTGGTCATGCGGGTCAGCGACGACGGCCTGGGCGGGGCCGACCCGACCGGCGGGACCGGGCTGTGGGGCATCGAACGCCGTCTCGCCGCCTTCGATGGCACGATGGCTCTGTCCAGCCCGCCGGGTGGACCGACCGTCGTGACCATGGAGCTGCCGTGCGTGTTGTCATCGCCGAGGATCTCGCCCTCCTCCGGGACGGACTGACGAGGCTGCTGGAGGCGTACGACTTCAAGGTGGTGGCGGCGGTCGACAACGGACCGTCGCTGTTGCCGGCCCTGGTGGAGCACCGCCCCGACGTCGCCGTGGTGGACGTCCGGCTGCCGCCCACCTTCACCGACGAGGGGTTGCAGGCGGCGATCGCGGCCCGGACCGCGGTGCCCGGCCTGCCGGTGCTGGTGCTCTCCCAGCACGTCGAGCCGCTCTACGCCCGGGAGCTGCTGAGCGACCGCAACGGCGGCGTCGGATACCTGCTCAAGGACCGGGTGTCGCATGTGGCGCAGTTCGTCGACGGGGTTCGCCGGGTGGCCGGTGGCGGCACGGTGATGGACCCGGAGGTGGTCTCGCAGCTGCTGGCGCGCAACCAGCCACCGCTTGCCGCACTGACCGCCCGGGAGCGGGACGTCATCGGCCTGATGGCGGAGGGCCGCTCCAACGCCGCGATCGCCGGAAAGCTCTTCATCGGCGAGAAGGCGGTCAGCAAACACATCAACAGCATCTTCACCAAGCTCGGCCTGCCGCCTTCCGACGATGACAACCGCCGGGTCCTGGCCGTGCTGGCCTACCTCAACGGGTAGGCCAGCCGCCTGATCGCCTACCAGCGCAGGCGGGCGATCCGTCCGGCCTCGCCGGAGGCCCAGCAGGAGCCGCCGGTGCAGGCGACCGCGTCGAAGCTGCCGGTGTCGAAGCGGCGCCAGGTCACCCCGCCGTCGTAGGAGACGTCGCTGCCGGTCGGCCCGACGGTCAGAGCGGTACGCCCCCGCCCGGTCCACGCCGCCCCGGAGCGGTACTCGCCGGGCACGGTCCGCGAGACGGTCCAGTGCCGCCCGCCATCGCGGGTGACCGCCGAGCCGTCCGGCGCGGTCGCCGGAGCCGCGTAGTCACCGCCGACCGCGATCCCGGTGCGCGAGTCGCGGAACGCCAGCGAGTAGATGCCGGCGCTCGGCCCGCTGGGAATCGGCGAGTCGGCCACCGACCAGGTCCGGCCGCCGTCGCGGGAGGCGAAGACCCGGGCCGTGGCGCCGCCGCCGGTGGCGAACCAGGCGTGCCGGCCGGCCGAGACCAGGCAGGTCCCGCTGGCGGCGAAGGCGAACTCACCGGGCAGCGCGTCCGGCATGCCGGTGGTCGGCCGGACCTGCCAGCTCCGCCCGCCGTCGTTCGTCGCGAGGATCCGGAACTTCCCGCCGACCGGGTCGGACAGTGCCAGGCCGTGGCGCCGGTCGAGGAAGGTCAGGCAGTCGTAGAAGGCCACCGGGTCGTCGTTGCGGAACGTCTCGGTCCAGGTGCGGCCGCCGTCCGAGGTCGCGTACACCCGGGAGTCGGTGCCGTTGCCGATGGTGAGCGCCACCGCGTGCCAGGCGTCGGCGGCCTCGATGTCGCGGAACTGGAGCGCCGCCGCCTCCGGCGGGCCGACCGACGCCCAGGTGCGCCCGCCGTCGACCGTGCGCAGCACGGTGCCGGCGGATCCGGCCGCCCAGGCGACCCGCGCGCTGACCGGGGCGAGCCCGCGGAACCGGGCGGTCGACCCGGTGTCACTGAGCTGCCAGGACGGCCCGCGGCCCGGGGTGAAGCCGGTGCCGGCGACCATGACGAGAGCGAGTGCTGAGATAGACAACTTTCGTTGCAACGTCATGCTCAGGCAACTTACCGGCAGGGCTGTGATGTGGGGTATGGCACTCGGGCTTTGATGAGAAACAAGCGGTTACCACAATGTGAGACATGCAGACGTTGGCGCAGCTCCCGGTGACCGTGGCCATCACGCGTCGTGTCGATCCCGACCGTGCCGCGGAGATGGCCGCGTGGGTCCGGGCCGGCGCGTCGCTCGCCGAGGACTTCCCCGGTTTCCTCGGCACCGGCTGGGTACGCCCGGAGCCCGGTTCCGCCGAGTGGCACATGCTCTACCGCTTCGCCGACGCCGAGTCGCTGCGCGACTGGGAGGAGTCGTCACAACGGCAGTGGTGGCTCTCCTCCGCCGAGGGCTTCGTCGAGCACGCCCGGGTCGAGCGGCGTACCGGCATCGAGGGCTGGTTCGACCCGCCGCGGGAGAGCCAGCTCGACAAGCCCGCCGACACGCCGCCGGCCCCGGCCGCGCCGCCGCGCTGGAAGCAGGCGGTGACCATCTGGCTCGGCTTCTTCCCGGTGAGCCTGGTCGCCGCGTTCCTGCTGAACCCGTATCTGGAGGGTCTGAACACGGTTCTGAAGACCCTGATCAGCACGCTCTGTCTCACGCCGGTGATGACCTATCTGGTGCTGCCCCGCGTCACCAAGGCTCTCCAACCCTGGCTCCGCCGGGGGTCGCGCGACAACTAGCCCAACGCCTATAGTCATGCGATGAGCTGTCGGACGGGTCGCATCGCCCCGGTCGCCCACGGGGTGTGCGACCGGGGCTTCTCGCAACGGTGTGCCGGGCCGGAGTCAGCGCTGATCATGCCGGTCCTGGGCCTCCACCACGCGCGCGAGCAGGCGCATCAGAGCCTCGAGGTCCTTGGTGGGTGTGCCGTGCACCGCTCGGTGCAGCAGTTCCGGGGTCGGCGCGATCCGCCCTGTGATCATCTCCCAGATCGGCTTGTCGGACAGGGGGGCGGGGGTTGCCAGGCCGGGGCGGTCCACGGATACCGGATTGCCGGCCGGTCGGCGCCTCTGGTTCGGCGGCGCCGGGTCTCCGGCGGGTGGTGCGGCGCCACGCGCGGGCGGGCCGTTCTTCGCCAGCTCGATGATGCGATGTGGCCGCTGTCGGGGGATGCGGCGATCCGCGGTGGGGGAGGCGCTGTTGGCCGCGCTGTCGGCCTTTCTGGTGCGCCGATGCCGGCGTCCCTCCCGGTGACGTGCGTCCGCGACTTTCCAGCATTCATGGGCGTGTTCCATCGCCTTCTCCCGGGAAATCTTCATTTCGATGCCGAGGGCTTCGGCCGCCGCGTAGACGGCCTTGAACCAGCGCTCGATCGCATGCCATTGCCGCCACCGTCTGTCGCAGTTCTGCGACAGGGCGCTACGAGAGATGTAGGCCGCATCGGCGATCTTTTGAAGAGACGTCCCGGTGCCCCTGATCACGAATCGCATGTACTCCGCCAGTTCCAGTGCTTCCCGGTCGCCGCGCAGAGGTTTCCACTGATAGACCATGCCCGGCCCGCCGTCAGGCCTGGGCCGGCCGGCTGCCGCCGGCCGGGCGCGGTCGGCGGGCGAGACGCCTGGTCATCTCCGCGGTCAGAGCGAGGGCCGGTGGCGCGATGGCGGCGATGACGCCGGGGGCGGTCCCGATCCACAGGAGGGCGGGCACATAGGCCAAGCCGACGACGTAGAGCACGACGATCAGAATGACGCGAACCGATCGGGGTCTTTTCGCCTGTGGATCAGGGGCGCAGCATTTTGCTGTGCTAAACATGGCTCTCTCATAGGCTAGGGCGGCGCGGGACCCCGCGTCGCCAATGATCATTGATCGTGATCACGAGACGCGAGAAAGATTCGAATTGTGTCTCGCGTTCGTGTTCCGCGAGCCAGTGTCGCATCGCTGGAGGTCTCTTCGCCGCTCTCCGCTGTTCACCGTTTTGGCTGCCCCAATCAACCATGGGTGACCTGCGGGAATGCGCTTATTAACGGTTTCTCGGGCGCTGCCGATGGGTGCTTAGGGTGAGAAGGACCGTTATCCCTTCCGCTATTTCCGCCGGCCCGTTACGAGTCGAGCAGGGCGCGCAGGCGCAGGCTGTCAGCGACGGTCCAGCCCGGTGGTGGTGCGATCGCGGCCCAGCCGTCCACCGTCTCGGACTTGTAGACGTGCCCGTGCCCGGTCGGCACCTTGTTGGCGAACACCAGGTCGCACATGGTCTGCCAGAACGTGATGCCCGGATACCAATGCATGTCCGGTGTCACGTCCGGCCCGCGCTCCCCGATCAGCCACTGCGGCTTCTTCCAGAGCAGGTCCCAGCTCCACCAGACGATCGGGTCGCTCGCATTCTGCAGGTAGACGACCTTCGGCGGGTCGCCGGTGAGCTCCCGCAGGGTCGCCGCGTTCTCGGCGAACTCCACCGGCAGGTCCGGGTAGACCGGGTCCCAGACCGGGCTGCCCTCGGCCCGCGCGTCGGTGAGCTGGCGATGGACCGGGTTGGCGAAGGTCGGCCCGAGCAATAGCGCCCCGTCCGAGCCCTGTACCAGGTTCTCCGCGGTGCCGAAGGTCTTCTCCAACCCGTACGTCCCCAGGCTCTCGCCGAAGAGCAGCAGCTTGGGCCGGGTCTGTTCGGGCATCGCGGCCCACCGCTCGCGCACCGCGGTGATCAGCGCGGAGGCGGCGTCGACCACTTCCGACCGGTCCCCGTTGAAGGCGGCCCAGCTGGGCAGGTACGAGTACTGCATGGAGACCAGCGCGGTGTCACCGGCGTACATGTACTCCAGCGACCGGGTCACCTTGTTGTCCACCCAGCCGGTGCCGGTCGGCGTGATGACGGCCACCACCGCGCGGTCGAACGCCCCGGTCCGGTCCATCTCGCGCACCACCAGGGCGGCCCGGTCCTCCAGCGTCCGGGCGGAGGTGAGCCCGGCGTACAGCCGGATCGGCTCGGTGGCCGGCCGGCCGGCGAACCCGTCCAGCTGCTCCCGGGTCGGCGCGCCGGCCACGAACGCGCGGCCCTGCCGGCCCAGTGAGTCCCAGGCGACCAGGGACTGCGGCCCGCCGGAGCGCAGCGGCGAGGCCGGCACCACCACGCCGTTCCCGGTCCCGCTGTTGATCACGGCGGCGGACCGGTCGGCCATCGTGAAGAGCTGAGCCACCAGGAGCCCGTCGAAGGCGCCGTAACTGAGCATGGCCACCACGACGGTGCCCGCGCAGTAGGCCGCCCGGTCCGGGACGATCCGCCGGAACATCCAGGCGAAGCCGTGCGTGGTGAGCCGCAGGGCCCGGGCGATCAGCAGCAGCAGGCCGAAGGTGAGCAGGCTGGCGCCGACGGTACGGGCAACGTCGTACTCCTGGGCGGGTTCCATGCCGAGCCGGCCGCGCAGCTCGCGCTGCCAGCGGGTGCCGAGCCAGAGGAAGACCACGACCAGCAGGGGTACGAGCGCGATCAGAACCCGCCAGGCGATCATCACGGTCCGGTCCCGGAACGGGCGGCGCAGCCGGATCAGCGCGCCGATCGTGGTGCCGAGCGCGTATCCCATCGCGGCGGTGATGCCGGCCACCACGCCCTGGAGGAACCAGGCTCGGGGCAGCAGCGACGGGGTGAAGGAGAGGCAGTAGAAGACGGCGGCGAAGGCGGCGCCGGTGATGCTCAGGCCGGCTCGCATGATCCGCGGGCGCCCGGCGGGCCGCTGCTCGATGGGACTCTCGGCCGCAGTCACCTGCTCGGGAGAGCGACGCGGCACCGGGACCCGCGCGCGGAGCGGCGCGAGCCATCCCGGCGGTGATGCCACCACCTGTCTGCGCATGCGGTGCTCCGTTCATCGACGTCGGTCGTCCGGTTACATCGCTTGCCGAAAGAGCGCGCGGTCTCGCACCTGGCGAGACGATTCCGACCCGGTAAGTGCCTTCTCCATCATCGGGGTCTATCGCGCCGAGCGCCGCCCCCTTTTCCCCGGGTTTTGGGCGGCGTCATCCCCCCGGATCTGCTCCGTGCGGCCCCCTAGTGGGCGTTTTGTTTCAGCCTGGCCTCCGGCTGCCGATGACAAGCGGTGAGGAGGAACGCGATGCGGCTGCGCAACTGGATCGCCGTGGTGGTCAGCGTGCTGTTGCTGGCCGCTGCCGGGGTCATCGGTTTTCTGGTCAACCGGTCCGCCCTGCGTGCGGCCGACACGGTCCATCGGGCCGACAGCAGCGCCCTGGGCAGCAACAACGGCACACTCACCGGGCAGTTCCAGGTGAACTCCGTCGCTGAGCTGGCCGAGGTGCTCAGCGAGCACGCGCTGCACCTGGCCGCGGACTCCGACGCGGACCGGGCGACGCTGATCGCGGCCGCCCAGAAGAGCAGCACCTTCCAGTACGGGCTGATGATCACCGATCTGAACGGCAAGGTCCTCACCGCGAGCCGGGACACCGGTCTCCCACCGGCCGGCGACGCCGCCTGGGCGCCGCTGTTCACGCAGCTCAAGGCGGGCCGGATGGGCTTCTCGGGCGTGATGTCGGTGGACGGTGCCACGTTGGCGGCGGTGGCTGTTCCGGTGATGGTCGGCGACGCGCCGGCCGCGTTCCTGATCGGCCTGAACGAGGTCGCCACCACGTCGTTGCAGAGCTACTTCGCGCGGCTCGCCGCCGACACGCACCAGACCCTCGTCGTCGACAGCACCGGCACGGTCGGCGCGGCCAGCGTCAAGAACCTGATCGGTACGGACATCGACCCGGCGCTCAAGCCGAGCCTCGGCGGGTCGGGAGTGCGCTTCGTCGAGTACACCGCCGGCGACACGCGCATGATCGCGATCGTCTACGGCGGGCTGCCCAGCGGCTGGTCGTACATGCGGACACAGACCAAGTCCTCGTTCGACGGCGCGGTGCACAGCCGCAGCCAGACCCTCAACCTGACGCTCGGTGCGATGCTGCTGATCGGAGTGGCCGGCATCTCGGTGCTCGGCTACCGGACCCAGGTCCAGCGCCGCCGCGCCGACGAGCGGTTCCAGGCCCTCTTCCAGCACGCCCCCGACCTGGTCTCGGTGCTCGACGGCAAGGGCCGGATCGTCTTCAGCAGCCCGAGTGCGCACGCCGTGCTGGGCTTCCCGACCGGCACGATGAAGGGGCACACCGTCTTCGAGCTACTGCACCCCGAGGACGAGCCGAAGATGCGGGAGCGCCTCACCGCGCTGCTCTCCGACCCGGACGGGGTGCTGCGGCTCCAGTGCCGGGCCCGGTCGGCCGAGGGTGATTACCGCTGGTTCGACTTCACCGCCTCCAACCAGATGCACAACCCCTCGCTGGAGGGCGTCGTGATCAACGCCCGGGACATCTCGGAGAACCGGGCGTTCCAGGAGCGGCTGGAGCACGAGGCGCAGCACGACCCGCTCACCGGCCTGCCGAACCGGCGGCGGATGCAGGACGCGCTCGGCTCGACGCTGTGCAGCGACTCGGTGGCGGTGCTCTTCGTGGACCTGGACGGGTTCAAACCGGTGAACGACGCGCACGGCCACGAGGTCGGCGACGAGCTGCTGCGCCAGGTGGCCGACCGGCTCAGCGCCTGTATCCGCTCCGGCGACGTGCTGTCCCGGGTCGGTGGCGACGAGTTCGTGCTGCTGATGCCGGGGGTGACCGGGGACGACGCGGAAAGCATGAGCGGGCGGCTGCGGTACGTCCTCGAGCTGCCGTTCCGGATAGCCGGCCAGGAGATCCGGATCGGCGCCAGCATCGGCGTGCACGTGGCGCCGGTCGCCGAGGATCCGGACACCGCGCTGCGCGCCGCCGACCACGCCATGTACACGATCAAGCACGCCGGCGGCGGCCGTGGTTCCCGCGACGAAGCGAGTTGGGTAGGCCGGCACCGCGCGGAAGCCTGAACTTAGTGCACACTGGGTGCAATGAGTTCGTCTGAGAACGGTGGTGACCGCGGTGTCCAAGGTGCTCTCCCGGCGTGATCTCGAGTTCCTGCTCTACGAATGGCTCGATGTCGAGTCGCTGACCACGCGGGAACGGTTCGCCGACCACTCCCGGGAGACGTTCGACGCCTTCCTGGACGTGTCCCAGCAGATCGCCGAACGGGACTTCGCCCCGCACAACCGCAAGAACGACCTGAACGAGCCGACCTTCGACGGCGAACGGGTGACGATCATCCCGGAGGTGTCGAAGGCGCTGAAGGCCTTCGCCGAGTCCGGCCTGATCGCCGCGCCGCTGAGCGCCGAGCACGGCGGGATGCAGCTGCCGGCGGTCGTGGCGCGGGCGTGCTTCCTCTGGTTCCAGGCCGCCAATACGGCCACCTCGGCGTACGCGATGCTCACCTCGGGCAATTCGCACCTGCTGCTCGCGCACGGCACCAAGGAGCAGATCGAGACGTACGTGTATCCGATGCTCGAGGGCCGTTTCACCGGAACCATGTGCCTCTCCGAGCCGCAGGCCGGGTCCGCGCTGAGCGACGTGCTCACCAAGGCGACGCCCGCGGGCGACGGCACCTACCGGGTGACCGGCAGCAAGATGTGGATCTCCGGCGGCGACCACGAGCTGAGCGAGAACATCATTCACCTGGTGCTGGCCCGGGTCGCCGGAGCGCCGGCCGGGGTCAAGGGCCTGTCGCTGTTCATCGTTCCGAAGAAGGACGTGAAAACCGGGGAGCGCAACGGCGTCACGCTGGCCGGGCTCAACCACAAGATGGGCTACCGGGGTACGACGAACACGGTTCTCGCCTTCGACGACGCCACCGGTTACCTGGTGGGGGAGGAGGGGCGCGGTCTCGCGTACATGTTCCTGATGATGAACGAGGCCCGGATCGGCGTCGGTGCCGGCGCGGTCGCCCTCGGCTACACCGGTTACCTGCACGCCCTGGCCTATGCCCGGGAACGCGAGCAGGGCCGCCCGCTCGACGACAAGAACCCCACGGCTCCGCCGGTCGCCATCGTGAAACACCCCGACGTACGCCGGATGCTGCTCGCCTCCAAGTCCTACGTCGAGGGCGGGCTCGCCCTGATCCTCTACGCGGCGAAGCTGCTCGACGAGCGGTCCGAGGAGAACGACCTGCTCCTGGACGTGCTCACCCCGATCGTCAAGGCCTGGCCGTCGCAGTGGTGCCGGCTCGCCGACGACCACGCCATCCAGGTACACGGCGGGTACGGCTACACCCGCGAGTACCCGGTCGAGCAGTTCTACCGGGACAACCGGCTCAACTCGATCCACGAGGGCACCGACGGCATCCAGGCCCTCGACCTGCTCGGCCGCAAGGTCACCATGAAGGGCGGCGCCGGCCTGGCGCTGCTGCTCGACCGGATCCGGGCCACCGCCTCGTCGGTCAAGGGTGACCTCGGCGAGCCGGTGCTGGCCGCCTGCGACCGGCTGGCCGCAACCACCGCGAAGCTCTGGGCGAAGGGCGACCCCTCGTCCGCCCTGGTGAACGCGACGGCCTACCTCGACGCCGCCGGCCACCTGGTGATCGCCTGGCTCTGGCTGGAGCAGCACCTCGCGGCCGGTGACAAGGAGGGCGACTTCTACGACGGCAAACGGCTCGCCGCGCGCTATTTCGTCACCCACGAACTGCCGCGGATCGGCCCGATGCTGGACCTTCTGGACTCCGGTGACACCCTGCTTCGGGACATGGACGACGCCTGGCTGGGATAGCTTTACGACCATGGCCGGTAAAGCCACTGTCATCGAGGTCGGCGACTACGACGTCCGGGTCTCCAACCCGGACCGGATCTACTTCCCGGAGCTCGGCGCCACCAAGCTCGACCTGGTCGAGTATTACCTGGCGGTGGGCGACGGGATCGTCCGGGCGCTGCGCGAGCGCCCCTGCATGCTGCACCGCTTCCCGGACGGCCTGGCCGGGGAGAAGGTGCATCAGAAGCGGGTGCCGAACGGCGCGCCGCCCTGGCTGGAGACGGTCCGGGTGAAGTTCCCGCGCTACAACCGGCACGCCGACGAGCTGTGCGTCACCAAGCTCGCCGACGTGATCTGGGCGGTGCAGATGTCCACCGTGGAGTTCCACCCGTGGAACTCGCGGCGGGCCGACACCGAGAAACCGGACGAGTGGCGGATCGACCTGGACCCGATGCCGGACTGCCCGTTCGGCACCGTCCGCAAGGTCGCCGGCGTGGCACACGAGGTCCTCGACGAGCTGGGCATCACCGGTTTTCCGAAGACCTCCGGTGGCAAGGGTCTGCACGTCTACGTGCGCATCGAGCCACGATGGGGCTTCTCCGACGTGCGCCGGGCCGCGCTCGCCTTCGCCCGTGAGGTGGAGCGGCGCGCCCCGGACGACGTCACCACCACCTGGTGGCGCAAGGACCGGGACCCGGGGTCGCTGTTCATCGACTACAACCAGAACGCGCGCGACCACACCATCGCCAGCGCCTATTCGGTACGCGGAGTGCCCACCGCGACCGTCTCCACCCCGGTGAACTGGGACGAGATCCCGGACGTCGACCCGTTGGACTTCACTATCCGTACCGTGCCGGCTCGTTTCGCCGAGCTCGGCGACCTGCATGCCGCGATCGATGATCGCGCCTTCTCCCTGGACACCCTGCTGGAATGGGCCGACCGCGACGAGAAGGCCGGACTGGCCGCGCCGGAGGAGTGAGTTTATCGAGATCCGTGGATGGGTAGTGCGGCGCAATGGCCCTGCTCTCCGCCTTGGATCGCGCTCACTCCGTCGCGCCGCCCGGGTACAGCCGCTGGCTCATTCCGCCCGCCGCGCTCTCCGTGCACCTGTGCATCGGCCAGGCGTACGCCACAAGCGTCTACAAGAACTCCCTGGTCCAGCACTTCGACACCAGCCAGACGGCGATCGGGATCGTCTTCAGCATCGCGATCGTCATGCTCGGCCTCTCCGCCGCGGTCGGCGGCACCTGGGTGGAGGCGAGCGGGCCACGCAAGGCGATGTTCGTGTCGGCCTCCTTCTGGGCATCCGGCTTCCTGGTCGGCGCGCTCGGCATCGCCACGAGCCAGCTCTGGCTGCTCTACCTCGGCTACGGCGTGCTCGGCGGTATCGGGCTCGGCATCGGCTACATCTCGCCGGTCTCCACCCTGATCAAGTGGTTCCCGGACCGGCCGGGACTGGCCACCGGCCTGGCGATCATGGGGTTCGGCGGCGGCGCGCTGATCGCCGGGCCGCTGTCCCGGCAGCTCATGTCGCTCTACGACAGCGACTACGACCCGAACGTCGCCACCTCGGTCGCCGACGGCACCGCGCTGACCTGGCTCTTCGTCACCCTCGGCATCGGCTACTTCGTGATCATGATGTTCGGGGTGTTCAACATCCGGGTGCCGCGCGAGGGCTGGCAGCCGGAGGGTTGGGACCCGGCCTCGGTACGCCAGAAGCCGCTGGTCACCACCGCCCAGGTGTCCGCGGCGAACGCCATCCGGACCCGCGCGTTCTGGCTGCTCTGGATCGTGCTGTTCTGCAACGTCACGGCCGGTATCGGCATCCTGGAACAGGCCAGCCCGATGATCCAGGACTTCTTCCGGGAGAACGGCGAGTCGTCGGTCGCGGTCTCCGCGGCGGCCGGCTTCGTCGGCGTGCTCTCGCTGTTCAACATGGCCGGCCGGTTCATCTGGTCCTCGACCTCCGACCTGATCGGCCGCAAACCGATCTACATGATCTACCTCGGCGGCGGCATGGTCCTCTACGTCCTGCTGGCCCTGATCGGCCCAGCCGCGACCGCGCTGTTCGTGCTGCTGGCCGGCGTGATCCTGTCCTTCTACGGCGGCGGGTTCGCGACGATACCGGCCTACCTGCGTGACCTGTTCGGCACATACCAGGTGGGCGCCATCCACGGCCGCCTGCTGACCGCCTGGTCCGCCGCCGGAGTGGCCGGCCCGCTGATCATCAACCGGTTTCTGGACGCGCAGGGCAAGCCCGGCACGCTGACCGCAGACGCCTACCGGCCGGCGCTGTTCACCATGGTCGCCCTGCTGGCCGTCGGCTTCATCGCCAACCTGCTGGTGCGGCCGGTGCCCGAGCGCTTCCACGAGCCCGCGACGAGAGAGAAAGAAGAGGAGGTGGCAGCGTGAGACTGTTCCTCTCCTGGGCGCTGGTGACGGTGCTTCTGGGTTACGGAGTCATCCAGACCGCGATCACTGCCGCGAAACTCTTCCAGTAGCGCAGGAGCGCCGCCGATCATGCTGTCGGTCAGGCTCGAGTCGCCCGCGGAACGGAGATCGGTCTGTACTCCGCCGTGGCGAGCAGCTGATATTCCGACAATCGTTGTGCCGCGAGCTGAATGTGCCGGTCGGTGAACAACCGGGCTTTACGCAAGCTCCACTGAGCGACCCGCTCGGTGAGCTCGGTGAGATCGGCGGTCGGCGGCGACTGGACGGAGGCCCAGTGCACCGTCGCGAGAAGCTCCAGACTGTACGGCGTCTCAAAACCTTCAATCAGGTCGAGGACGGCCTCAAGTTGTGCCTGATGGTCAGAATGTCGCTCGATCAGCTTGGCGATGGCTTCGCGTGTGCCGGACGTCGGTGTGATCGGGGCGAGTTCGGTAACCCTCGATGAGCGGTCTCCCAGCCCGGTCAAGTAGTGGCCACTGATTTGATGTCGAACGTCCGGACTGCTCTCACCAGATCGTCGAGCCCGGAGCGGATGTCCTCGAGGCGCGAGTCGTTGCGCCAATGGTTCTTGGTGGGGAAATTGACGATATAGCGCCGCGGGCCGATGATGCCGCGATCGAACGCGAAGACGCGGCCCAACTCAATCTCGCCGCGCGAGCACGCGTCATGGTAAACGCCGAAGTTGTCCGGGTATGCGCGCTTGAACTGCAGCGCGATGCCCTTACCCATGACTCCTACGGTGTTGACCGTGTTGACCAGGGCGTCGACATCGGCCATGAGCAGGTTTCCTCGTCCCTCTCGGCGAGATTGTCGATATGTGTGAAGTGGGCGATCCGGCGTCTTCGCACTGGCATGGCCATTGCTTGCGGCATTCGGAGTGACCCCCACCCGTGCACTTACCGGAAGAAGTCACTATAACGTCCTAAGTCCTTTGTGGAATGCAGTGCTCAGGCTGACGGCGGGCGCGCGCTTCGGCCGACGGTGCTTTCTCGCACTATCAGTTTGTGCGGGGCGCGCAGTTCCAGGCCGGGTGGTGGCGTCGCGCTGCTGATTCGCAGCAGCAGGCGCTCGACCGCGGTCGCGGCGATCATCTCCTTGTCGGGGGAGATCGTCGTGACCGTTGGGTTGGAGAACCGCCCGTCCTCGATGTCGTCGTAGCCGATCACCGCGATGTCCTCGGGCACCCGCAGGCCGCGGGAGACGATGGCCCGGATGGCACCGAGCGCGACCAGGTCGCTGTAGCAGAAGACCGCGTCCGGGGGCTCCTCCAGCTCCAGCAGATGTGCCATCGCGTGAGCGCCGTCGGGGCGGTTGAACCGCGGCGTACCGATGATCAGGTCTTCGCGCACCGGCAGGCCGCGCGCCTGGTGCGCCTCGCGGAAGCCGCGCGTGCGCCGTTGCGCCGCCTCGCCGGTGGCGTACGGCTGGTCGCCGATCGCGGCCACCCGGTTCCGGCCGAGGTCCAGCAGGTGCTCGGTGGCCTGCCGGGAGGCGGCCACGTCGTCGATGCCGACGTGGTCGAAGGTGCCGTCGCTGGTCCGCTCGCCGAGTATCACCAGCGGCAGTGCCGGGTCGCGGTCGGCGAGGGCCTGCTGGTCGAGGCCGAGCGGGCTGAAGATGACGCCGTCGAAGAGCAGCCGGCGCGAGCCGTGGGCGATGAAGCCGCGCTCGTGCTCCGGGTCGCCGTCGGTCTGGTCGATCAGAACGTTATAACCGCTGACCTTGGCCGCGCGGATCACGCTCTGCAACAGCTCGGAGAAGTACGGGGTGTCCAGGTACGGCACCACGAGCGCGATCTGGCCGGACCGTCCCTGTGCCAGGTTCCGGGCCAGCACGTTGGGGCGGTAGCCCAGTTCCTTGACCGCCCGCTCGACCCGGACGCGGGTCCGTTCGGTGACGTTCGCGTAGCCGTTCACCACGTTGGAGACGGTCCGGCTGGAGACTCCGGCCAGCTCCGCCACGTCACGCAGAGTGACTTCCCGACGCAATGTGCCCCCCTTTGCGGCTTCCCGCGAGCGCCAAGTTTCCGGCAGGTTACCCCTTGCCGTCGATTGGACGGTTGTGCATGCTGTCTTTGCAGCGCTGCAAAATCGTAGCAACACCCACGGCCGAGCGACATAGGCGCAGGTGGGAATGGGTTTGCGGCGTGGCCAAGACAAGCGTGGCCAAGACAGTGGCCGGCCCTCGGTGTGCCAGCACCGGGAGCCGGCTCTTACCCGACACGTCAACCGGATACTCGATTGCTCAACCCTGTGAGGACCCAGTGAACGTCAGGAACTTTAGTGTAAGGCGAAGTCTGCGGCGATCAGCCGTGACCGCCGTCGCTGCCTTCACCGCCATGACGATGGTCGCCTGCGGCAGCGATGCCGCTGAGACGCCCGAGAAGCCCGACGGCCCGGTCACCATCAAGGTCTGGGCCTGGTACCCGGAGTTCCAGGGTGTCGTCGACCTGTTCAACAAGACCCACACCGACATCAAGATCGAGTGGACGAACGCGGGCACCGGTCAGGACCAGTACACCAAGCTCCAGACCGCGCTCAAGGCCGGCAAGGGCGCGCCCGACGTGGCGATGCTCGAGCTCCAGGAGATCCCCACCTTCCAGCTCACCAAGCACCTCGTCGACCTCGGCAAGTACGGGGCCAACGACGTCAAGGGCGACTACGTCGACTGGGCGTGGAAGCAGGTCAGCACCGGTGACCAGGTCTACGCCATCCCGGTCGACGCCGGCCCGATGGCCATGATGTACCGCGACGACATCTTCAAGAAATACGGCTTGACCGTGCCGAAGACCTGGGACGAGTACAAGGCGCAGGCCGAGAAGCTGAAGACCGCTTCGGCCGGCAAGTCCTTCATCACCGACTTCGGCGCCAACGACGGCGGCTTCATGACCGGTCTGTTCTGGCAGGCCGGCGCCCAGCCGTACACCTACGACATCGCGAACCCGTCGAACATCGGTGTCAACGTCAACAGCCCCGAGGCCAAGAAGGTCATCGAGTACTGGGAGGGTCTGGTCGGCGCGGGTCTGGCCGACACCACCGCCTTCCACACCACGGACTTCTACAACGGCCTCAACTCGGAGAAGTACGCCACCTACATCGCGGCCGGCTGGGGCCCCGGTTACATCCAGGCCAACGCCGCCAAGTCGGCCGGCAAGTGGAAGGTCGCGCCGCTGCCGCAGTGGGTCGCCGGCGAGAACAAGCAGGGTGACTGGGGTGGCTCCTCGTTCGCGGTGACCGACCAGGCCAAGTACCCGGACGTCGCCGCCAAGGTCGCGATGGAGCTCTTCGGCGCGAAGAACACCGAGGCCTGGAAGATCGGCATCGACAAGGCGTTCCTCTTCCCGACCGCCACGCCGGTCCTCGAGTCGGACACCTTCAAGAACAAGGAGTACGACTTCTTCGGCGGCCAGAAGGTCAACGAGGTCTTCGTCCCGGCCTACAACGCGATCGGCCCGTTCTCCTGGAGCCCGTTCAACAGCTACAACTTCAGCCAGCTGACCACCAACCTGAACCAGGCGATCGAGAAGAAGACGTCCTGGTCGGCGGCGCTGGACGCGGCGCAGGAGAGCGTCAAGACCTACGCCACCCAGCAGGGCTTCAAGGTTCAGTAATGACCGAGGTTCAGATCAAGTCCGCGGCCGCTCCGGCGGCCGCGGGCCCCTCGGAGCCGGTGCGGACCCGGCGGGCGACGAAGCTGCGGCAGGCCGGCACCGGCTGGCTCTTCGTCCTGCCGTTCGCGGTTCTGCTGGTCGCCTTTCTGCTCGCCCCGCTGGCGTACGCGTTCAAGATCAGCCTCTATCGCTCCACCCTGATCGAGGGTGAGGTCTTCGCCTTCCTGGACAACTACAAGCAGGCGATCGACGACCCGCTGGTCCGTGAGGGCGTGGTCCGGGTCCTGATCTTCGGCCTGATCCAGACCCCGGTGATGATCGGGCTCGCTCTGCTCGCAGCCCTGCTGATCGACGCGGCGACCTCGCGGTTCTCCCGGTTCTTCCGGCTCGCGGCCTTCGTGCCCTACGCCGTGCCGGTGGTGATCGGCACGCTGATGTGGGGCTTCCTCTACAGCAAGAACATCGGCCCGCTCTCCTGGACCGGCATCAATTTCGTCTCCGGTGACACGGTGCTGGCGTCGCTGGGCAACATCGTCACCTGGCAGTGGGCCGGCTACAACATGATCGTCCTGTACGCGGCGCTGCAGGGCGTCCCCAAGGAGGTCTACGAGTCCGCCAAGATCGACGGCGCCGGGCAGGTGCAGATCGCTCTCCGGATCAAGACACCGATGATCTCCTCGGCGCTGGTCCTGGCCACGCTCTTCACGATCATGGGCACCCTGCAGTTCTTCACCGAGCCGCTGATCCTGCAGCCGCTCAACCCGGGCGCGATCACCCAGCACTACACGCCCAACGTGTACGCCTACAACCAGGCGTTCTCGTTCCAGCAGTACAACTACTCGGCGGCGATCTCGTTCCTGCTCGGCGCGGTGGTCTTCGTCGGGTCGTACCTCTTCCTCTTCGCCACCCGGAAACGGAGCGCGCTGCGATGAGCACTCTGACGCAGGCCCCGGAACGGGCCGAAGCGAAGCCGGCCCGCCGCATCACCGCCGGCAGCACCGCGGCTCACGTGGTGATGGCTCTGATGGCGGTCTACTTCCTGCTCCCCTTCTGGTGGTTGCTGGTGGCCGCGACCAAGAACAACGAGGGGCTCTTCGACGCGGGCGCGCTCTGGTTCTCCGGCTTCCATCTGACCGAGAACCTGAAGCTGCTGTTCAACCAGGAGAACGGGGTCTACCTCACCTGGCTGCGTAACTCGGCGTTCTACGCGGTGGTGAGCGGCGTCGGCGCGACGGCCATCTCGGCGCTGGCCGGCTACGCCTTCGCCAAGCTGCGCTTCCCGGGCCGCAACGCCCTGTTCGCGCTGCTCCTCGGCCTGATCATGGTGCCGGCGACGGCGCTGGTGCTGCCTACCTACCTGCTGATGTCGCAGGCGAACCTGGTCGACACGATCTGGGCGGTGATCCTGCCGTCGCTGCTCAACCCGTTCGGCGTCTACCTGCTCCGGGTCTACGTGGCCGACTCGATCCCGGACGAGATGCTCGAGGCGGCCCGGATGGACGGAGCCGGCGAGTTCCGGGTCTTCCGCAGCGTGGCACTGCCCGCCATGAAGCCCGCCCTGATCACCGTCCTGCTGTTCAGCATGGTCGCGTCCTGGAACAACTTCTTCCTGCCCCTGGTGATGCTGAGCGACGACCAGCTCTACCCGCTCACCGTCGGTCTGCGGACCTGGTACATGTCCGCGATCATGGGCAACGGCGGCGCAGCCACGTTCAACGTGATCGTGACCGGGGCTCTGGTGGCAATCGTCCCCCTGATCGTGGCCTTCCTGATGTTGCAGCGGTACTGGCGCGGTGGCTTGACCATCGGCGCCGTCAAGTGACTTTCTAAGGAACAACATGCTTAGTGCACGTGTCGCACTGAACCCTGCCCGCGTAGTGGCTCCGGTGAGCCGCCGGACCTTCGGCTCCTTCGTCGAGCACATGGGTCGCTGCGTCTACACCGGGATCTACGAGCCGGGTCACCCGCTCGCCGATGAGGACGGCTTCCGTACCGACGTGCTGGCCCTGGCCCGCGAGCTCGGCGTCACGATGGTCCGTTATCCGGGCGGCAACTTCGTCTCCGGCTACCGCTGGGAGGACGGTGTCGGCCCGGTCGAGAACCGGCCCCGCCGCCGTGACCTGGCCTGGCGCAGCATCGAGACCAACCAGGTCGGCATCGACGAGTTCGCCAAGTGGGCGGAGAAGGCCGACGTCGAGATCATGTACGCGGTGAACCTCGGCACCCGCGGCGTGCAGGAGGCGCTCGACGTCCACGAGTACGTCAACCACCCGGAGGGCACCGAGCTCTCCGAGCGGCGGCGGGCCAACGGTGTGGAGAAGCCGTACGGGATCAAGATCTGGTGCCTGGGCAACGAACTGGACGGCCCGTGGCAGACCGGGCACAAGACCCCGGAGGAATACGGGCTCCTGGCCGCCTCCACGGCGCGGGCGCTGCGCTCGGCGGAACCGGATCTGGAACTGGTCGCCTGCGGTAGTTCCAGCTCGGTGATGCCGACCTTCGGTACCTGGGAGTCGACGGTGCTGGAGCACGCGTACGACGTGGTCGACTACGTGTCCTGCCACGCGTACTACGAGGAGCACGACGGCGACCTCGGCTCGTTCCTGGCCAGCGCGGTGGACATGGACCACTTCGTGAACAGCATCGTGGCCACCGCGGACGCGGTCGGCGCCCGGCTGAAGAGCAAGAAGAAGATCAACCTTTCGTTCGACGAGTGGAACGTCTGGTACCTGTCCCGGTTCCAGAACGCGCCGCTGCCGGATGAGTGGAAGGTCGCCCCGCGGGTCATCGAGGACCAGTACAACGTTGCGGACGCGGTGGTGGTCGGCAACCTGCTGATCTCGCTGCTGCGGCACAGCGACCGGGTGACCGCGGCCTGCCAGGCCCAGCTGGTGAACGTCATCGCGCCGATCATGACCGAGCCGGGCGGGCCGGCCTGGCGGCAGACCATCTTCTACCCGTTCTCCCGGACCGCGGCGCTGGCCAAGGGCGACGTGCTGGAGGTCGCGGTGGAGACCCCGACCTACGAGACCGCGAAGTACGGGGTGGCGGACGTGGTCGACGCCGTCGCCACCCACGACCCGGCCACCGGCGACGTCGTGCTCTTCGCCGTGAACCGGGATCAGGAGCAGCCGGTCGAGCTCGCCGTGGACCTGAGTGGGTTCGGCGCCGGGCTGACCGTCGCGGAGGCCTGGACGCTCACCGACGACGACGTACGCGCGGCCAACACCATGGACGACCCGGAGCGGGTCACCCTGCGCCCGATCACCGAGGTGTCGGTAGACGGCGACGCCGCCACCGTGGTGCTGCCCCGGATCTCCTGGTCGGTGGTGCGCCTGACCCGCGCGAGCTGATTTCCGACGCCGGGCCGCGACCGGTCGCGGTCCGGCTGACGGAGAAAGTGTTATCCGGCACGGGCGAAATACGTCGGCGAAATCCGACCTTAAAGGGGCATTAAAGAAAGGGGCCGCGGGCGGATTCGGCTGCGAATAATGGCGGGGTTCCCTGACCGTTCTCCTACGGAGGCAGCACCCCCATGCGCCGCAAACGGAGTCTTGTTCTCGCCGCGGCGGCCACCGTCGCCGCTCTCGCCACCGCCTGGATCGCCCTGCCCGCCTCGGCCGCGGCACCCACCGCCACCCTGCGTACGGTCTCCGACTGGGGCAGCGGCTGGCAGGCCGAGGTGACCATCAGCAACACCGGAACGTCCGCCATCGCGTCCTGGAAAGTCGAATTCGACCTTCCGGCCGGAGCCGCTGTCGGCAGTTTCTGGGAAGCCGACATGACGGCTTCGGGCAGTCACCGGACATTCACGAACCGTTCCTGGAACGGTGCGATTCCGGTCGGTGCGAAGGCGACGTTCGGTTTCGTCGGCGCGGGCGCGCAGCCGGTCAACTGCAAGCTGAACGGCGCACCCTGTAACGGTTCGTCCACCACGCCGCCGGCCGCGACTCCCGCGACTTCCGCGACTGCGAAGCCGACCACGGCGCCGACCACGGCGCCGACTACAAAGCCGACTACAAAGCCGACTACAGAACCGGCCACGGCGCCGGCGACCGACCTGCTGCCCGTCAAGGTGGAGAACAAGACCGGCCGCAACCAGGCCGTCCACCTCTACGTGCTCGGCACCAACCTGAACACCGGCAAGCTCGGCTACGTCGACGCCTCCGGCACCTTCACCGCCTGGACCGGCGGCGGGACCGTCCCGGTGCCCGCACCCGACGTGGCCATCCCCGGACCCGGGAACGGCGACAGCACCACGATCCGGGTGCCGCGGAACATCTCCGGCCGGATCTACTTCTCCTTCGGCCGCAAGCTGGACTTCCGGCTCACGACCGACGGCCTGGTCCAGCCCGCTCCGTGGGCGTCCGCCGACCCGAACCACGACATCCTCTTCGACTGGAGCGAGTTCACCCTCAACGCGTCCGGGCTGTGGCTGAACAGCTCGCAGGTGGACATGTTCGCGGTGCCGCACATCGTGAGCGTCACCGGCGGCAGCGGGGCGACCCGCGAGACCGGGGAGCCGGTCGCCGGTGGCCGGCAGAAGGTGATCGACGCGGTCAAGGCGAACCCGGACTTTGCGAAGAGCGTCGTGACCGCCGCCGACGGCACCGTGCTGCGGGTGCTGGCTCCGGGCAAGGCCGCCGACGCCGGCCTGATGAGCCCCACCTACCTCGACCCGTACATCTCCAGCGCCTGGAACGCGTACGCGACGAAGACCCTTACCGTCGTCCCGTTCACCGATCAGCCGGGTCTGAAATATACGGGCCGGACCAGTGGCGACGTCCTGGGCTTCACCGACCCGTCGGGCCGGACCGTGGCGTCGTTCACCAAGCCGTCGACGGCCAACGTGTGGGGCTGCGACGGCGCGCTCGCCGCACCGAACGATCAGGTCGTCGGCCCGATCGCGCGGACTCTGTGCGCCGCACTCCAGCGCACCACGCTGGGCCGCCTCGACACCCAGCCGAGCGGGCTCGCGAGCGACTTCTACCAGGGAGAACGGACCAACGTGTACGCCCGGAGATCCACGCGAACATGGTCGACGGCAAGGCTTACGCGTTCGCCTTCGACGACGTGCAGAACCAGGAGTCGCTGGTGCACGACGGTGACCCGCGCGCGGCCGGGATCGTGCTCAGCCCGTTCTGACGGACATCGATGAGGCCCATCGCCATACCGGCGGTGGGCCTCGTCCGCATTATGGGATGAATCACGCCGCACTCCCGGAACAATCTCGTCGGCACTGATCCGCTGGTGGCGGCCCGTGTGCGTCGTTCCGGGATGAAGCCGACACGTCCGATGTGCCGGACCCGCGGTTTCGATCTCGCGGGCACACCGTTAGCCTCCCCTTAGTTAGGTAAGGGTTACCTTAATTGTTGGAGGCCACGTTGGAGGGGTTCGCGTCCCCGCACCTGTTCTCCGGGTCCACGCTGGACGGTTACACGTCCGCCGTGTGGCACGCGTCCGCGCTGCTCGCGGACCGGGTGAAGGCAGTGCGTCAGCCGTACTCCGGCGCTTCCGTCGCCGACCTTCAGGCGCAGGTCGACGCCGTCGATCTGGACCGCCCGCTCGGTGACACCGGTGCAGCGCTGCACGAGGCGGCCCGGCTCTACCTGGACAACGCGGTCTGGTTCCACGAGCCGACGTACGTGGCGCACCTGAACTGCCCGGTGGCCATCCCGGCGCTGAGCGCCGAGGTCCTGATCTCCGCGGTGAACTCCTCGGTCGACACCTGGGACCAGAGCGCCGCCGGCACGCTCATCGAGCGCCGGCTGATCGACTGGACCGCGGGCCGGATCGGGTTCGGCCCCGACGCGGACGGCGTCTTCACCAGCGGCGGCACCCAGTCCAACCTCCAGGGCCTGCTGCTGGCCCGCGAGGAGACCCTCGCCGGCCTCGAAGGACGAGAGCGGGAAGAAGCGATCCCGCTCCTGCGGATCTTCGCCACCACCGAGAGCCACTTCAGCGTCAGCAAGTCGGCCGGCATCCTCGGCATGGCGGCGGACGCCGTGGTCGGCGTCGCCACCGACGGCACCGGCCGGATGGACTCGACCGCGCTCGCCGCCGCGATCGACGACGTACGCCGCGACGGCGGCATCCCGATGGCCGTGGTCGCCACCGCCGGAACCACCGACCTGGGCCGGATCGACCCGGTCGCCGGCATCGCCACGGTCTGCGAGAGCCAGGGCATCTGGCTGCACGTCGACGCCGCGTACGGCTGCGGCCTGCTGGTCTCGCAACGCCGGCGGCACCTGATCGACGGCATCGAGCGGGCCGACTCGGTCACCGTCGACTTCCACAAGAGCTTCTTCCAACCGGTCAGCTCCAGCGCGATCGTCGTGCGCCGGGGCGAGACGATGCGCCGGATCGCGGTGCACGCCGACTACCTGAACCCGCGTACGGCGACCGTGCCGAACCAGGTCGACAAGAGCCTGCAGACCACCCGCCGGTTCGACGCCCTGAAGCTCTGGATGACCCTGCGCACGATGGGCTCCGAGCGGATCGGCGACATGTTCGACACCGTGGTGGACCGGGCGCAGGAGGCGTACCGGTTCATCCTCGACGAGGCCGACTTCGAGGCGGTGGCGCCGCCGACGCTGAGCACGGTGCTCTTCCGCTTCCGGCCGGAGGGCCTGAGCGTGGCCGAGTGCGACGCGCTGATGCCACGGCTGCGGCAGCGGCTCTTCTACGGCGGTCAGGCGATCGTCGCGGGCACCACGATCGGCGGCCACTACTGGCTGAAGTTCACCCTGCTCAACCCCAACACCACGATGGGCAACCTGAAGGACGTACTGGACCTGATCCGGGAGATCGGCCGCGACCTGCTGGGCGAGCACGAGGTCACGGCGGTGATGGCCTGATGCGTACGCACGACTTCGTCGCGATCGGCGTCGGACCGTTCAACCTCGGCCTCGCCGCGCTCACCGCCGACCTGCCCGACCTGGACGGCGTCTTCCTGGAGCAGCGGGCCGAGTTCGACTGGCACCCCGGTCTGATGCTCGACGGGGTGACGATCCAGGTCCCGTTCATGGCCGACCTGGTCACCATGGCCGACCCGACCAGCCGGTTCTCGTTCCTCAACTACCTCAAGCAGGTGGGCCGGCTCTACCCGTTCTACATCCGGGAGAGCTTCTACCCGCTGCGCGCCGAGTACAACGAGTACTGCAAGTGGGTCGCCGGTCAACTGCCGTCGATCCGCTGGAACACCCGGGTCGAAACCGTCACGCACGACGGCGAGGCGTACCTCGTGCGCACCAACGGCGAGACCTACCGGGCGCGCAAGCTGGTGCTCGGCATCGGGACCGCGCCGCGCGTACCGGCCGTCGCCGACCAGGGCCCGTACGTGCACAGCGCCGACTACCTGCCGAACAAGGAGCGTCTCCAGTCGCTGGAGTCGATCACGATCATCGGCAGCGGGCAGAGCGCGGCCGAGATCTACCTCGACCTGCTCACCGAGATCGAGACACACGGCTACCACCTGAGCTGGATCACCCGGTCGCCGCGGTACTTCCCGATGGAGTACACCAAGCTGACCCTGGAGATGACCTCGCCGGAGTACATCCGGTACCACCAGGCTCTGCCGATGGAGGTGCGCGACCGGCTGGGCCGCGAGCAGCGCAACCTCTACAAGGGGATCAGCGGCGACCTGGTCGACGCCATCTACGACACGCTCTACACCAAGAGCCTGCACGGGCCGATCCCGACCACGCTGCTCACCGGCACCGCGCTGGAGGGTGTCATCTGGGACGAGGTGGAACAGCGCTACACGCTGGCGCTGAACCACGCCGAGCAGGGCCGCTCGTTCACCGCCGGCACCCAGGGCCTGGTCCTGGCCACCGGGTACGCCCCGCGGGTGCCGTCCTTCCTGGACCCGGTCCGGGACCGGATCAACTGGGACGCCCGCGGCCGCTTCGACGTCACGGTCGACTACGCCGTCGGCAAGGCCGGCGACGTCTTCGTGCAGAACGCCGCCGAGCACACGCACAGCGTCACCGACCCCGACCTGGGCATGGGCGCGTACCGCAACTCCGTGATCATCAAGGCCCTGACCGGCCGTGAGGTCTACCGGATCGAGGAGTCGATCGCCTTCCAGCAGTTCGGTGCCCCGACCGCTGACATCCCCCGACAGCTGGTGAACTCGTGAAGCTCGTACCCCTGAATCTCGATCGCGACCTGGACCTGCTGCATGCGTGGGTGACGCACCCGCGCTCGCATTTCTGGGGAATGCAACGCGCCTCGGTGGAGCGGGTGCGCGAGGAGTACCAGGCCATCGCGGACAACGCGCACCACCACGCGTGGCTCGGGCTGGACGACGACGGCACCCCGCTCTTCCTCGCCGAGACCTACGACCCGGCGCACAGCGAGCTGGCGCGGCACTACGACGTGCGGCCCGGCGACCTCGGCATGCACGTGCTGGTCTCGCCGCCGACCCGGAAGCGCTCCGGGGTCACCTCGGCGGTGATGCGCGCGGTGATGGACTTCTGCTTCGCCGACTCGGACGTGGACCGGGTGGTGGTCGAGCCGGACGTGCGCAACGAGGCGATCGAGCGGAAGAACGCCGAGGTCGGCTTCGTCGAGGAACGTCACGTCCAGCTGCACGACAAGGTGGCCCGGCTGAGTTTCTGCACGCGTGCGGCGTACGCCATGAGCGTCCCCCACCTGCGGCCGGAAGCGATCGGGTACGCGCACCGCCGGCTGATCGCGAAGGCGATCGCCGAGTTCAGCCACGAGCGGCTGATCTCACCGGTGCGGGAGGGTGACCGCTACCGATTCGGCGAGAACACGTTCACGGCGACACGGCACGAGCTGGAGCACTGGGTCGTCGACCCGGACTCGCTCGACGGACCGCTGGACGCGCTCGACTTCATCGCCAAACTCCGGGAGACCCTCGGGATCCCGGAGAAGCTGCTCGGTACGTACCTCGAAGAGATCTCCGCGACGCTGGCCGGCACCGCCTGGAAGTTCACGCACCGGCGGGAGACCGCCGACGAGCTCGTGCACGCCGACTTCCAGACCATCGAGGCCGCCATGACCGAGGGCCATCCCGGCTTCGTGGCCAACAACGGGCGGATCGGTTTCGGTCTCCAGGACCACGAGGCCTTCGCGCCGGAGGCCGGTCGCCCGGTCCGGCTGCGCTGGGTGGCGATCCGCCGGGACGAGAGCATCTTCGTCTCCGCCGGTGACGAGCGCGCGCACTACGCGGCCGAGTTCGGCGAAGACCTGCTGCAACGGTTCGAGCAGCAGCTGCGAGGACATGGACTGAACCCGGACGACTACCGCTACCTGCCGGTGCACCCGTGGCAGTGGGAGCACAAGGTGACCGTCACGTTCGCGCCCGACGTGGCCCGGCGGGCGATCGTCCCGCTCGATGCCGGCCCTGATCGCTATCGGGCGCAGCAGTCGATCCGGACGTTCTTCAACGTGGACCGGCCGGAGCGGCACTACGTCAAGACCGCGATCGCGGTGCAGAACATGGGCTTCCTGCGCGGGCTGTCGCCGAAGTACATGCAGGCCACGCCGCCGATCAACGAGTGGGTCGCCGAGGTCGTCGAGAACGATCCGGAGCTGCGGGCGTGCGGCTTCGGTGTGCTGCGGGAGCTGGCGTCGGCGGGGTACGTCGGGGATGCCTATCACCGGACGGGTACGCCTAGCGCGTACACCAAGATGCTCGCCGCCCTCTGGCGGGAGAGTCCGGTCCCGCGCATCGCGGACACCGAGCGGCTGGCCACCATGGCCAGCCTGCTGCACCGCGACCGGGACGGGAACGCCCTGGTCTCCGCGCTGATCCGGGAGTCCGGTCGTACGCCCGCCGAGTGGGTGGCCAGCTATCTGCGTGCCTACCTGCGTCCGATCGTGCACTGCCTGCTCAAGCACGACCTGGCGTTCATGCCGCACGGCGAGAACCTGATCCTGGTCCTGGAGGACCATGTGCCGAGCCGGGTCTTCATGAAGGACATCGGTGAGGAGGTGGCGGTGATGAACGACCAGCCGCTGCCGCCCGAGGTGGAGCGGATCCGGATCGACGTCACCGACGAGATCAAGGAACTGGCGATCTTCACCGACGTCTTCGACGGGTTCCTGCGGCACCTCGCCGGGATCCTGGACACCGACCGGGTGCTGTCCTCCGCCGAGTTCTGGGCGCTGGCCGGTGACTGCGTCCGCGAGCACGCCAAGGATCACCCGTCGCTGGCCGGCCGGCTGGACCTGCTGCGGCCCACGTTCAAGCACTCCTGCCTGAACCGGCTCCAACTGCGCAACACCCTGCAGATGGTGGACCTCACCGACCAGGCCAGCTCACTGATCTTCGCGGGCGAGCTGGAGAATCCGATCGCCGCATGAAGGTCTACCGCGACGATTACGGTATCCCGCACCTGCGGGCCGGCTCGGTCCTCGACCTGGCCTACCTTCAGGGGCGGGTGACCGCTTCTGATCGGGGCCGCCAGATCACCGTCGAGCGGTTGCGCTCGGAGGGCCGGCTAGCCTCCCTCGCCGGTGCCGGCGAGGTGGGCTGGGACCGGTTCGCCCGGCGCTGCCGGCTCGACGACACGGCCCGGCGCTGCTTCGCCGCGTCTTCGCCGGAGACGCGGCGCTTCCTCGAGTCGTACGCCGACGGCGTCCGCGCGGGTGGCGTCGAGTGGCAGCCCTGGTCATCGCTCGGCGTGTTCCTGGTGCAGCACATCCTTTTCGGGACGTTCCCCAACAAGATGTGGCGCGCGCACGTCGAGCGGACCCTGGGGCCCGCCGCGGTCGAGTGGTTCGCCGTCGAGGGACCCAGCGGCTCCGGGAGCAACGCCTGGGCGGTTCCCGGCCAGATCGCCGGGGATCCGCACCGGCTTCTCGAACTACCCGGCGTCTACCAGCAGGTCCGCCTGGCCTGCCCGGAGTTCGACGTCGCCGGGCTGACCTTCCCCGGCGTACCCGGCGTGCAGCATTTCGGGCACACCGGCACGGTGGCCTGGGCGGTCACCAACGCGATGGCCGACTACCAGGACCTCTACCTCGAAGAGCTGCGGCAGACGCCGTCCGGGGCCGAGGCACGCGGCCCGGCCGGCTGGGAGCCGGTGGTCACCCATCAGGAAACCATTCTGGTACGCGACGACGACCCGATCCCGGTCGACATCATGGAGACGCCGCGCGGGCCGATCATCGACGCGAACCTGAGTCTTCGTACCCCGGCCCGGTCCGATTCTGATCTGGGCTTCGACGCCCTGTTGCCACTGCTGCGGGCGTCCACCGTGGACGACGTCGCGGACGCCCTGTCGCACTGGGTCGAACCGGTGAACAGCGTCCTGGCCGCCGACAGCACCGGCCGGGTCGTGCAACTGACCGCCGGGCGGGTCCCGGTCCGCGACGACCGCAACCGCTGGGTGCCGGTCCCGGCCTGGGAGCCGCGCTACACCTGGCAGCCGGGCTGGTCTCCGATGGCGCGGTTCGACGTGGCTTCCGCGGTCAACGCCAACGACCGCCGGGCCGACACCGAGCCGCACGGCATCGACTTCGCCCCGCCGGCCCGGGCACGGCGGATCCGTACCCTGCTCGACGCCGGCGCCCCGCCGGAATCGATTCACATGGACACGTCGATGCCGGCCGACTCCGTCGAGGCCGGCCGGCGTGCGGCCTGGCGATCCGCCGTGGCGCGCGCACTGTGCGAGTTGCCGGCGCTCGGGCCGCTGTTCGCCGATTCCGGCTACGACCCGATCTTCGCGCCCTGGACCGATCCGCGCGGACGCGTCGGGCACGCCCTCGACGGCGTGCTCACCGGGCTCGGACTCGACGCTTCGTCGCTGGCCTCGCCGGACTCGGTTCCGGACGAGCCGTGGGGTGAACGGCATCTCCTGCATCCGGTCGTGCTGCCCGGCCTGGACGCCGACCTGCCGCGGGTTCCGCTGTCCGGATCTGCCGGCTGCGTGCTCAACACGTCGAGCGTCACCGGCGTCAGCGACCTGTGCTGGCGTGGCCCGGTGGCCCGGTACGTCTGGGATCTCGCCGACCGGCAGCGCAGCCGGTGGGTCGTCCCGTTCGGCGCCTCCGACGCGCCGGACTCACCGCACTTCCTGGACCAGCTGCCGCTCTGGGCGTCCGGTGCGCTCGTCCCGCTGGTCACCGACTGGGACCGTCTGGAGTTATCGATGATCGTTTTCGCGGAGAAGCTCGCCGGACTCGGCGAGCTGACCATGATCCCGCTGGACCCGGTGGAGCACGCCCCGATCGTGCACGAGTGGGTGGTGAAGCCCCGCAACCGGTTCTGGGGGATGGGTGAGCACACCGTCGAGGACGTGCGGGAGATCTACGCCTTCGTCGACGGGCTGGAGACGCATCACGCGTACCTGCTGTTGCTCGACGGCAGCCCGATCGGCGTCTTCCAGACCTACGAACCCGCGCAGGACCCGGTGGGCGAGTGCTACGACGTACGCCCCGGCGACTTCGGCATGCACCTGCTGCTCGACGCCGGTGACCGGGAGCTGCCGCACCTGACCAGCGCGGTCTTCCCGGCCCTGATGCGGCACCTCTTCGCCGACCCGGCCAACCAGCGGATCGTCGCCGAGCCGGACGTCCGTAACGAGCGCATGATCACCCGGCTCCAGCGCGAGGGCTACACACTGGGCGAGCAGATCGATCTCGGTCACAAACAAGCTCAGTTGACCTTCCTCGACCGCTCCCGCTTCGAGGCGCCGCTGACCTAGGGTGGCGGGCATGGAGTTCCGGGCGGAGTTGCAGCGGACCGGCGGGAACACGACCGGTTTCCAGGTGGCGGACGAGATCGTCGACGGGCTCGGCGGCGGCGGGAGACCCAAGGTCGTCGTGCGGGTCAACGGCTACGAGTTCCGCTCGTCGATCGCGCGGATGGGCGGCGAGTACTGGCTCGGCGTGAGCGCCGACCGGCGGGCCGCGGCCGGCATCGAGGGCGGCGAGGTCTACGACCTCGAGGTCGAGCTGGACACCGCGCCCCGCGAGATCGAGGTGCCGGACGATCTCGCGGCGGCGCTCGCCGCCGAGCCGGCGGCCAAGGCGTTCTGGGACAGCATGTCGTTCAGCAACCAGCGCTGGCACGCCGAGCAGCTCACCTCGGCCAAGACCGCCGAGACGCGGGGCCGCCGGCTGGCCAAGTCACTCGATCTGCTGCGCGCCGGCAAGGCCCGGTAGTCCCGGGTCTCACAGCGGCCGGAAGGCGATCTTCGGGTCGAGCAGCGATACCCACGACGGGCGCCAGGCCGGCCCGCGCCCGTCCATCTCCTCCTGGAGGTTCGTCCGCCACGGGCCGGACACCCCGTCGTCGTGCCACCAGGGCGGCCAGGAGTCGTACCGGCGCTCCACCCGGACCCCGGTCGCGCTGGTCTCCACCCGCAGGAACAGCCAGCGCCCGTAACGCGGGTCGGACTCGGCCCGGCGCAGCGCCCGGACCAGCTCGGTGAGTCGCCGGAACCCGGCGAACCGCTCCTCGCCGGGCCGGTCGGCGGGTGGGTGCTCGCCCGGCTGTGAGCTGAAACTCGTGGCGTCCGCGTAAGCCAGCAGGGTGCACCGGCCGTCGCCGTGCGGTGCCCGCTCCTGGAGCCAGCCGATCAGCGCGTCCAGCTCGGCGGTGGTCGGCGGCGCGGGCCGGCGCAGCTCGGCGGCGTCGTGCATGGCCGCCCACACCAGACGGTCGTGTTCGCCCTGGCTGAGCCGGCGGATCCGGCGCATCGGCGGGCGCCGCCCCGGCTCGATGCGCGGCACCCGGGTGCCGGGGGCGATGCCGGCCCGGCCGGCCACCGCGAGCGCCGCGGCGATGTCCAGCACCGGCTCGGTCAGCCGGTCGAGCAGGTCCTTCAGATGAGCGGCGCCGACCTCGCCGCGCACCGCGGCGTGCAGCAGCCGTTCGCTCGCGGCGCGCACCTCTTCGCGCTGGACCGGGCCGGACAGCTCGTGCCGGCCGGGGCCGGTGATGACGCCGGTCACGGCGGTGCGGGTGTTCTCCGCGCTGAGCAGCGGTGTGAGCAGGATCGCCATGCCGTCCTCGACGGCGTCGTGGTAGCGCACCCGCGACCACCGGCCGTTCTCGTGCCAGATCACGAAGCCGAGCCGGCCGGCCTCGGCGAGCGGCGCCAGATCCGCCCAGGGCAGCCAGTCGGGCGCGCCGGTGAGCAGGTCCAGCGGGGGATCCGCCTGCGTGGTGGCGCTCTGCTCGGCGTGGTGGCCGTAGAGCACGGCCCGGCGCCCGTCGAGCAGCGCGAATCGCGCCCAGTGACCGCCGCGGTCGTGGTGATGGGCACCGCGGTCGTCGATCGACCACACGTCGCCGTGACCGATGCCGGTGAGCGTGACGCTCAACGTCGCCCACCGGGTCCAGAGCAGTCCGGGCGCGGGCAGATCCACGTCGGTCAGCATTCGTCCACTTTGCCAAACGCCGCCGGGCCGTCGTCACCCACGGGTGCCTTCGCGGTGCACCGGGGTGCGGTGCGGGTGCAACCGGTCAGCCGCCGGAGAGCGGCGACGAACGGACATCCGGCACCTGACCCCGACTTGGAAAAGGAACATGCTGACCCACGTCTTCGGCCTCCTCGGAGCCGCCCTGTCCATGTCCATCGCCTGGCCCCAGGTCTACCGCTCGTGTGTGCGGCGACGCACCGGCGGCCTGTCGGCCACGGCGTGCATGCTGAGCGTGGCGATGCCGATCGGCTGGGTGACGTACGGGTTGCTGATCGGGGACCCGCTGCAGGTGGTGACCAACACCGTCAGTTCGCTGACCGGGCTGGCCATCCTGGCGGCCCTGCTGATCACCCAGCCGCACCTGCGCTCCGGCCGGGCGTTGCTGATGAGCGCGGGCACGGCCGGCGCGGTGCTGCTGGCCGTCGCGGGCTCCGCCGCCCTGGCCGCCCTGCCCCAGGTCACCGGCGGCCGTGCCGCGGCGATGCTGGGCATGATCCTGGCGGGGGTGTCGCTCGTGTCGGCGGTGCCGCAGCCGCTGGCTCTGCTGCGGGACCGTACCCAGGACCTCTCCGGCCTCTCGCCGCTGCGCTGGTGGCTGGCCGTTTCGGCCTGCGCGTCGTGGCTGCTGTACGGTCTGGGCACCGGGCAGCCGGCCGTCTGGGCGTCCGCGCTCGTCGGTGTGACGAGCGCCTCCATCGTGTGCGGCGTGCTCGTCTCCCGGCAGTTCGCGCCCCGCGGCCTGGTGCCGGCGAACGCGTGATCGTCTCCCCCGTTCGGGTTTCCCGAATGGGGGATTCGCCGTTTCCGGCGCGTGCATCGGCCTCCTACGATGCGGGCCTGAAGACGAGGGGGGCTTATATGCGACTTCCACCATCGCGCTTGCTGGTCGCCGGCACTGCCGCCGGCATCGTCCTGGCCGCGAGCGCGTCCGTCCCGGCTGCCGCGGCGGCACCGGTGACGATCACACCCGCCGCAACGGCGGCCGCGGCGAAGGCGGCCACCACCAGCGCGGCCGAGAAGCGCCGCGTCGACCGGCTGAAGACGCCGAAGCTGGACTGGTACAAGTGCTACCAGGTCGCCCAGTGCGCCACCGTCAAGGTGCCGCTCGACTACGACAACCCCGGCGGCGCGAAGACCGAGATCGCGCTGCTGCGGATCAAGGCGAAGGACCAGAAGCGCAAGATCGGCAGCCTGTTCGTGAACCCGGGTGGCCCGGGCGGATCGGCCACCTCGTTCGCCCTCGCCGCGCCGTACTTCCTGAGCGAGTCCGTGCTCGAGCGCTTCGACGTCGTCGGCGTGGACCCGCGCGGCGTCGGTGCCAGCGCCAACGTGAAGTGCTTCAAGTCGGTGAAGGAGCAGACCCGCGTCTTCAACGGCATGAACGTGGCGTTCCCGTACACCAAGGCGGAGAAGGCGAAGTACATCAAGTCCGCCCAGGCGTTCGGCAAGGGTTGTTCGACCACCGGCAAGCCGATCTCCGGCGCCATGTCGACCGCCGAGGTGGCGCGGGACATGGAGCTGATGCGCCGCGCGGTCGGCGACAAGAAGCTGACCTACCTCGGCTTCAGCTACGGCACCGCGCTGGGGCAGTACTACGCGAACATGTTCCCGGACCGGTTCCGGGCGATCGTGGCGGACGGCAACATCGACCCGCGCCAGTGGGTCGGCTCGGGCAAGGGCGCCGGCCAGATCCTGGACGCCCGGATGCGCTCCTCGGACGGGGCGTACAAGGCGCTGGTGGAGATCTTCAAGCGCTGTGACCAGGCCGGTGCGGAGTTCTGCCCGTTCTCGGCCGGCAACCCGGCCCGGAACTACGCGGCGATCACGGCGAAGTTGAAGGCCAAGCCGCTGGTCATCCGGGACGAGTTCGGCACCTACAAGGTCACGTACGCGGACTTCGTCGGTGCGACGCTGAGCATGCTGTACTCGGACTACGCCGGCGAGAACGTCATGCAGCTCGCCGCGGACATCTCGGCGCTTCAGAACGGTGGCGCGGCGGCCGCACCGGCGAAGGCCGCGGTGCTCAAGCGGATCAAGGCCGCCAAGTCGGTCGGGTACGACTTCCCGTACGACAACAGCTTCGAGGCGCAGAGCGCGGTCATCTGCACCGACGGCAACCACCCGAAGAAGGCGAGCAGCTGGCCGGCGAAGACCGCGGCCCGGGACAAAGCGGCGCCGTACTTCGGCCGGGCCTGGGGCTGGATCGACGTTCAGTGCGCGAGCAGCACGTGGACCGTCCGCGACGAGGACTCGTACCGGGGTCCGTTCAACCGGCGGACCGCCAAGCCGGTGCTGCTGGTCGGCAACTACTGGGACCCCGCGACCAACTACCGGGCGTCGGTCTCGTCGAGCCGGCTGCTGCCGAACTCGCGGCTGCTGGCCAGCAACAACTGGGGGCACACCGCGTACGGCACGGGTGTCTGCGCGACGAACGCGATCGACCGCTACCTGCTGACCGGGAAGCTGCCGGCCAAGGGCACGGTCTGCCGCGACGCGCGCCAGCCGTTCCGGGAGAAGCTGCCCGCCGACACCGACGCGAAGGTGCTGTCGGCGACCGGTAAGCAGCTGCCGCCGGTCGTGGCTCCGCGGCCGTCCTCCATCCTCACCGGAGGACTGGTCGGTTAGCACGGGAGATCAACCGCCGGGCCGGTGTTCGTGGGCGGTCCGGCGGTTTCTCGATCAAGTCACCCGGAAGCCGTCATGGGTGGGCTTCCAGTCGGCGCTGTCCCGGCTGTCCGTGGTCAGGCCCGCCAGGGAAGCGATCAATAGTAGGACGAAGAAGACAACCGCTGCGATTTCCATGGCTCTAGCGTCGCGCTGCGCGAGCTCATCGGACAGTGGCAGGAATGCCATACATCTTCAAAAAACTGCCAACCTCGGGCTAGGCTGTCCGCATGTTGCGAAGTGTCGCTGTGATCGCGATGCCCGAGGTGGCGGTCTTCGAGCTCGGAGTCCTCTGCGAGCTCTTCGGATACGACCGGACCGCGGACGGTCTGCCGGGCTACGAGTTCGCCGTGTGCAGCGTGGACGGTCGTCCGGTGCCCACCCACGCGGGGTTCGCCATCACGCCCAGCCACGACCTGTCCGCGGCGGAGAGCGCCGACCTGGTCGTGATCGTGCCGAACGACATCCGCCAGCCGCCGGCCCAGGTGCTCGACGTGCTGCGCCGGGCGCACGCCCGCGGCGCGTGGGTGATGAGCGTCTGCACCGGAGCGTTCGCCCTCGGCGAGGCGGGCCTGCTCGACGACCGGCGCTGCACCACGCACTGGCGGCACACCGACGAGCTGGCCCGGCGCTACCCGAACGCCAAGGTCGACCCCGGCGTGCTCTACGTGGTCGACGACAACGTCGTGACCAGCGCCGGCACCGCGGCGGCGATCGACTGTGGACTGCACCTGATCCGGGAGGAGCAGGGTTCCGAGGTGGCCGCGACCCTGGCCAGGCGGATGGTGGTGCCGCCGCACCGGGACGGCGGGCAGGCCCAGTTCATCGAGACGCCGATCTCCTCCTCGGTCAGCTGCGAGACGCTGCAACCGCTGATCAACCGCCTGCTGGGCAGCCTCGACCGGGAGCACACCGTGGAGAGCATGGCCGAGGCGGTGCACATGGCTCCGCGTACGTTCGCTCGCCGGTTCCGCGCCCAGACCGGCGCCACCCCGCACGACTGGCTGACCGGCCAGCGTGTGCTGCTGGCCCGCCGTCTGCTGGAGGAGACCGACCTGGGCGTCGACGCCATCGCGAGCCGGGCCGGGTTCGGCAGCGCGCAGACCCTGCGGCACCACTTCACCCAGCGGCTCAGCACCACCCCGCAGGCGTACCGGAGCACCTTCAAGACGAAGGGCTAGGCCGCCCGCCACTGCGCGAAAGTGGTCGTTCCGAGCCGGGCGGACGGGTCGGCCACCAGCGCGTCCACCGGGATGTCGGCGCCGAAGTACGGCCGGCCGTCGCTGGTCACCCGCTGTCCCGGCGCGGCCAGCTGCCGGCCGGCCTCGTCCAGCAGGAGCACCTCCGGTCCGGCCACCTCGACAGTGCCGTCCACCGGCGCCGACTCGGCGATCTCCACGAGGATCCCGACCAGGTCGGAGAGTGCGATCGGCTGCATCCGGAGCGGGGCCAGTCGCACCACGTCACCGTCGGTGTTGGCCGGGATCAGCACGTCCGGGATGAACTCGAAGAACTGGGTGGCCCGGACGATCGTGTACGGCACGCCACCGGTCCGGACCGCCGCCTCCTGAGCCAGCTTCGCTCGGTAGTACGGCAGCTCCGAGCCCCGTTCCAGGCCCACGATGGAGAGCACGACGTGATGGCGTACCCCGGCCCTGCCCTCCGCCGCTGTCAGGTTCTCCGAGGTGACCCGGAAGAACTCGGTGGTGGCCCGCTCCTCGCGGGACACCGGGTTGGTCACGTCGACCACGACGTCGGCGCCGGCGAGCGCGGCATCCAGCCCGTCGCCGGTGAACGCGTCCACCCCGGTCGAGCGTGCGGCCGGGACCGCCTCGTGACCCCGGGCGCGCAGTGCCTCGATCAGCAGCCGGCCGGTCTGCCCGGTGCCGCCCGCCACAACGACCTTCATGATGTGCTCCTTCGTCCTGTCGCCGATCTTCCGTGGCAGGGACGAGGCGGCTCCGCGGGACGTGACAGTGGCGCTGGTCACGCCCCGCGCGGGAGCTCGTCCTGGGCGGCGGCGAGCCAGTCCAGCGCGTACTCCAGGTCGGTGGCGGCCACCCGCCGGCGATGCGATCCGTCGGCGCGGGCGGCCACCGCGCAGGCCTCGATCCGACGGCGCAGCCCGGCGTAGAGGTACGGGTCGTCGATCGCCGCCGGACCCACTCGTGCGGTCCGCGCCCGGAACCGGCGCAGCCGGCGCCAACCGGCCCGGCCCGCCAGCGCCGCCCAGCCACCCGCGACGAACGCCGCGGCCAGGAACAACGGATGCTCGCTCCACCGCGCCAGAACCACCGGCACCGCCACCGCGACCACGGTCATCAGCAGCAACTCGGCCACGTCCACGCGCGGAACGGCCACCCGGTAGCGCCGGGCGGCGGTGAACACCTCGTGCCGGACCTGCCCGAGCCGCGCGAAACCCACCCGGTCCGGGCGGTCCGCCACCCAGTCCCGGCACTGCGCGTCACGAACCACCGACTCCAGCTCCCGATCCATCCGGAACAGCCGGCGTGCGATGCCGCTGCCGGAGAACGGGTCGTCCCGGGTCACGGCCACTCCTTGGCGAGATCGTCGAGATAGCGCTCCAGGCAGTCGATCGCCTGGCAGAGCAGCAGGTCGGCGTGTGCCAGGCGGCGCAGCGGATCGGTACGGGCGGCGGTGCGCAACTCCGGCACCGTCCAATGCCGGGAACCGGCCTGGCGCAGCGTGGCCGAGACCAGCCGGACCCGGGCGCGTAGCAGCGCGTCCGGCACGACGATCAGTCCGACGTGGGCGGAGGCGTCGTGTGGCCGCGCGCCGAGCGGCGGCGTGCCGGCCCGGTCCAGCCGTCGCCGGCCGAGCGCGACGCGCAGTCGCCGGCTCATCCGGGACGCCGCGCCGAGCAGTGTCACCAGCACCAGGCCGACCACGACCAGGACGGCGATTCCACTGAGACCGGCGGCCTGCGCGAGAGCCGCGGAGAGCGCCACCGCACCGAACGAGACGACCGTCGCCGCGGCCGCGATCACCGGCGTGGCAAGGCCGCCGGCGGCCTCCACCAGGACGCCGTCGAGAGCGGTCAGCCGGGCACACGCCGAACGAATCCAGAACTGGCCCGGATCACCCGCCGCGCCGGTCACCTCGGCCAGCCCGTCGCCCACCAGCGCACGCACGGCGTTCAGCTCGGCATGCAACGCGCGGACCGACATGACCCGAGCCTCGCACCGATGCGGCCGGTCGCGCTCCTCCCGGCGGTGTCGCATTTCTGCGCTTGCGCTCGGGTGTAGCGGGAGTGGCTGCATGGGCCCGGCGGCCGCGTTGCGGCCTCGCGTGGCTGAAGGTCGCGGGGGAGAGCGGGGACCCGGCGGTTACGCGTACCGATGAGAAAGCCGGCGGAGAGCCGCCAAGGCTTCGCCGGGAGAGGTCAGGATGGTACCGGGCGGCGCCGGGGGGCGGTCGACCATCAGCACCGGAATCCGGAGCGACCGGGCGGCCGCCAGCTTGGCGTCCGGGCCGCCGCTGTCCTTGGTGACCAGCACGTCGATCCGGTGGCCGGTCATCAGCTGCCGTTCGCCTTCGACGGTGAACGGGCCCCGGTTCAGCACCACGGAGAGACACCGCGGCGCGGGACCGGTGGGCGGTTCCACCGAGCGGGCCAGGAACCAGCACTCGTCCACCGCGGCGAAGGCCGCGATCTCCTGCCGCCCGGTGGTCAGGAACACCCGGCGGCCCCGCGCGGGCAGCTGGGCGGCGGCCTCGGCGAGCGACGCGACGCGGTGCCACTCGTCGCCCGGCGCGGCGGTCCAGCCCGGCCGGCGCACAACCATGCGGGGTACGCCCGAAGCACGGCTTGCCTCCACCGCGTGCCGGGTGATCGTCGCCGCGAACGGATGGGTCGCGTCGACGAGCACGTCGATCCGCTCGTCCCGCAGATAGCCGGCCAGCCCGTCCACCCCGCCGAACCCGCCGACCCGCATCTCGCCGGCCGGGCGCAACGGGTCGCTGGTCCGCCCGGCGAGCGAGCTGATCACGGTGTGCCCGTCCGCCACCAGCAGCCCGGCCAGTTGCCGGGCCTCGGTGGTCCCGCCGAGCAGCAGCACCCTGAGCTCTTTCACGACCTGGCTCCCTTACGACCCCTTACGAGCGGCAGCGGTCCGCCGAGTAGAGGTGGCTGTCCGGGAAGTGCGCCGCGGTCAGCGCGGCCCCGACCACGATCACGGCGGTGCGTCTGATCCCGGCGTCCTGGACGCGGGCCGCGATGTCCGCGAGGGTGCCGCGGACGATCAGCTCGTCCGGCCGGCTGGCCCGGGCGACCACCGCGACCGGGCAGTCCACGCCGTAGTTGCCGACCAGTTCGGCGACCACCGCCTCGATTCGCTGAACCGCCAGATGCAGCACCAGGGTGGCCCGGCTGGCGCCGAGCGTCGCCAGGTCCTCGCCGGGCGGCATGGCGGTGGCGCGTTCCGAGGTACGCGTCAGGATGACCGTCTGTGCCACCCCGGGCACGGTGAACTCCCGGCCCAGCGAGGCGGCCGCCGCCGCGAAGGCCGGTACGCCCGGAGTCACGTCGTAGGGCACCTGAGCCGCGTCCAGCCGGCGCATCTGCTCGGCGACCGCGCTGAACACCGACGGGTCTCCGGAGTGCAGGCGGGCCACGTCCTGCCCGGCCGCATGGGCGGCGACCATCTCGGCGACGATCTCGTCCAGGGTGAGTTTCGCGGTGTCCACCAGCCGGGCACCGGGCGGGCAGGCCTCCAGCAGCTCGGCCGGGACCAGGCTGCCCGCGTACAGGCAGACCGGGGAGGCGGCGATCAGCCGGTGCCCGCGCAGCGTGATCAGGTCGGCTGCCCCCGGCCCGGCACCGATGAAGTGCACCGTCATCGCGGCACCACCGACCAGATCGTGACCGGCATGAACGAGCGCCAGCCGGTGAAACCGCCCACCGGCGACCCGCGCTGCACGGTGATCCGGGTCAGCTCGCCGCCGAGCTTGGCGTACGCCGCCGCGACCACCGCCTCGGACTCGACGGTGACCGCGTTGGCCACCAGCCGGCCACCCGGGCGCAGCGCGGCCAGGCAGCGGTCCAGAACTCCGTCGCGGGTCAAGCCGCCTCCGATGAAGATCGTGTCCGGTTGGGGCAGGTCGTGCAGGGCCTCCGGCGCGCGGCCGTGTACGACGCGCAGACCGGGTACGCCGAGCTTGGCGGCGTTGGCGGAGATCGTGGCGACCCGGTCGGCGGAGGACTCGATCGCGATGGCCCGGCACGCGGGGTGACCGCGCATCCACTCGATGCCGATGCTGCCCGAACCGGCGCCGACGTCCCAGAGCAGTTGCCCGGGGAGGGGCGCGAGAGCGGCGAGCGTGACCGCGCGTACCTCTCGTTTGGTCAGCTGGCCGTCGCCGGCATACGCGTCGTCGTCGAGTCCGGCCAGGTGCGAGGCCGGCGGCCCCTCACCGCACTCCACCGCGATCACGTTGAGCGGGTCGCCGTCCGGAAACGCCCACTCGCCGGCCCGGCCGTCGACGATCCGTTCGCCGGGGCCGCCCAACTGTTCCAGAACGGTCACCCGGGCGTCCGGATATCCGCGCCCGGTGAGGAGTTCCGCGACCTCAGCGGGGGTTTTCGCACCCGGGGAGAGGATCAGGAGACGCCGCCCGGGATTGAGCCACCGCGCGACGGCCGGGACCGGCGCGGTGAGCAAACTCACCACGTCCGTCGTGGCCAGGTCCCAGCCCATCCGGGCCGCGGCGAGGGACACCGACGACGGGTGCGGCAGGACCCGGATCCGGTCCGCCCCGAGCAGCCGGATCAGCGTCGAACCGATCCCGTGGAACATCGGATCCCCGCTGGCCAGCACACACACGGTCCGGCCGCGTTCCGCGTCCAGCAGCCCGGGCAGCGCCGGTACCAGCGGGGACGGCCATGGGACACGGCGTGCGGCGACCTCGTCCGGGAGCAGGCCGAGCTGCCGGGTGCTGCCGAACACCACCTCGGCCGCGGCGAGCGCGCTCCGGCTCGTACCGGAAAGGTCCGGCCACCCGCCGGCACCGAGGCCGACCACCGTGACCACATCGTCGGTACGCACCCGGTGAACCTATCCCGCGGCCGGATGGCGAGATTTTCCGGATCATGTTGAGCCAACCGGCGGTCGTGCGCGTACAGGTCTTTGACGGCCTCTCCGCCGACCGGGCCGTCACGTCAGCCGCAGGGGTGGCAGACGCCGTGAGACGACTGCTGAGCAGGTGAGGACATGGCCATACCGGCCTTCCAGGATCAGCGCGAGCTGCCCGACGACGACGGATACTTCTCCAGTCTTCGGACCGACGCGCGGCCGAGCTGGGACAACCCGTCCCTGCCGGCCTGGCCGCAGTCCGGCTCCGGGCAGTACCCGCAGTACGAGGAGCCGTACGAGCCGGCCGACCCCGACCCCTACCGGCGCGGCGACATCGTGGTCGAGTCGCTCACCGACCCGACCGGCTGGAAAGCCGGCACCGGCGTGCCGATCCCGGACGACCGTCCGCCGGCCGAGGCGACAAGCGGCAACCGCCTCCTCACCGTGCTGCTCTTCTTCTCCGGTCTGGCGACCAGCATCGCGCTCTGGCTCTTCAACACGCAGGCCGGCGCGGTCAGCGACACCACCAGCCTGATGCTCGCCGCCGGTCGGATCACCGGCCTGGTCGGCGGCTACCTGCTCTTCATCCAGCTGCTGATGATGAGCCGCGTCTCCTGGCTGGAGGAGTGGGTCGGCTCCCGTGACCTGCTGATCTGGCACCGCTGGCTGGGCACCACGCTGCTCACCGCGGTGGTCGCGCACATCGTCTTCATCGTGTACGGCTACGCGCTCACCGCGGACACCGGCGTCGTCGACCAGGCCTGGACCGTGATCACCACGTTCCCGGAGATGATCAGCGCGACGGTGGCCACCGGCATGCTGGTCCTCATCGCGGTCGTCTCGATCCGGTTCATGCGCAACCGCCTGCCGTACGAGCTCTGGCACCTGATCCACCTGACCAGCTACGGCGTGCTGCTCCTCGGCTACGGCCACCAGATGGCGGCCGGCGCCGACATGAGCGGCAAGTTCGCCTCGGTCTTCTGGCCCGCCCTCGGCTGCCTGACGCTCTCGGCGCTCTTCTGGGGCCGCGTGGTCGAGCCGCTCTGGCTCAACGCCCGGCACCGGTTCACCGTCGCCGAGGTGGTCGGCGAGGGCGCCAACACGTTCTCCATCTACATCGACGGCAAGCGGCTCGACCGGCTGCCCGCGCAGGCCGGCCAGTTCATGCGCTGGCGCTTCCTGACCGCCAACGGCTGGTGGCAGTCGCACCCGTTCTCGCTGTCGGCCGCCCCGAACTCGCAGTGGCTGCGGCTCACCGTCACCATCGCCGGCGGGCACACCCGCAAGCTGTCCACCATGCGCCCGGGCACCCCGGTCTGGGCTGAGGGACCGTTCGGCACGTTCACGGCGCAGCGGCGTACCCGGCGGCGGGCCCTGCTCATCGCCGGCGGCAGCGGCATCGCGCCGATCCGGGCCCTGCTCGAGGACATGCCGCCGGACACGATCGTGATCTACCGGGCCAGCCGGCCCGACGAGCTGGTCTTCCGCGCCGAGCTGGAGGAACTGGCCGAGCAGCGGGACGCCTGGGTGCGCTACATCGTCGGCTCCCGTACCGACCCCGGCCCGCAGCGGCTCTTCACGCCCGACGGGCTGCGCGGCCTGGTGCCGGACGTGAACCGGCGCGACGTCTACCTGTGCGGCCCGCCCGGACTGGTGAACGCCGCGGTGGACACCCTGCGCCAGCTCGACGTGCCGGACAGCCAGCTCCACCTCGACCCGTTCGAATTCTGAGTTCTAGCCCGCACAGCCCCTCTACGACCTGGGAGTCTCCGTCATGCGACGTAGTACCGCAGCAGCCGTCGGCACCCTCACCGGTGCGGCCCTGATCCTCGGGGTCCGCCTGAGCGTGCAGCCGCCGGACGCGCCGGTGGCTGCTCCTGCTCCGGTCGCGCAGGAGCAGGACGAGCCGGAGGCGGCGCCTGCCCCTTCGGCCACCAAGAAGCCGTCGGGGAAGAAGTCCAAGGCTCCGGCGCAGGATGCTCCCGCTGAGAAGGAGGAGGCGGGACTCAAGTCCGGCACCTTCAAGGGCAAGGCTGTGCAGAACCCGTACGGCACGGTCCAGGTCACCATCAAGGTCGGCGGCGGCGGCAAGATCACGGCGGCGGACGCGACGTACCCGAACAACGGCTTCAGCGGCACGATCAACCCGAACGCCGTGAACAAGCTCAGCCAGGCCACCCTCAAGGCGCAGAGCGCCGACGTCGACGCCGTCAGCGGCGCCACCTTCACCAGCCAGTCCTACGTCGAGTCGCTCCAGGCTGCGCTGGACAAGGCGGGCGCGTAGGGTCCAGGTTCGTGCGCCACGTCGAGCAGGTCATGGGTACGGTCGTCAGCATCGAACTGGCCGACGATCTGCCCGCCTCCTCGTTGGCGGACCTGGTCGCCTCGACCTGCGCCTGGCTGCACGAGGTCGACGCGCGGTTCAGCACCTATAAGGACGACAGCGAGGTGTGCCGCTTCCGGCGCGGCGAGATCGCGTTCGACGACTGTTCACCGGACCTGCGGCTGGTCCTGAACCGGTGCGCCGAACTGTGGATGGACACCGACGGTTACTTCGACGCGTACGCCGGTGGGCCTCTCGACCCGTCCGGCTATGTGAAGGGCTGGTCCGTCGAGGTGGCCTCGCAGCGGCTCGCGCTCGCCGGCTCGCGGCGGCACTACATCGGCGCCGGCGGGGACATCCGGATGCGGGGGAGCGGCCCCGGCGGCCGGCCGTGGCGGGTCGGTGTCCGGCACCCGTGGGAGGCGGACAAGTTCAGCTGGGTGCTGTCGCTCACCGATGGGGCGGTGGCCACCTCGGGGACGTACGAGCGGGGCGCGCACGTCTTCAACCCGCGCACCGGAACGCCCGCGAGCGGCCTGCGGTCGGTCACCGTAGTCGGCCCGGACCTGGCCCTGGCCGACGCGTACGCGACGGCGGCGCTCGCCATGGGCGAAGCCGGCCTGACCTGGCTGGCCAAGCGAGTAGCCGACGGGTACGAGTCAGCCGCCGTCACCGACGACGGCCGGGCCTTCACTTCACCCGGCCTCCCGATCGCGGCCTCCTAGAAGTCGGCGTACAGATACGGCATCCGCTTCGGGAAGAGGTCACCCAGCGGGCCCGCGGCGTCCGCTGTCAGATCGCCGAGACCGCGGGTGAACACCTCGACCGGATCGAGCACGCCGTAGACCAGTCCGCTGAAGCCCGCGGCGGTGAGCGTTGCGGCCGGGGTGCCACCCTTCGTGACGTCGAGCCGGCCGTCATCCGCGGAAAGCGACCAGACACCGCCGATCAGGTCATCACCGACGATCTCCACGGTGATCGCGCCCCGGCCGACCGGGGTGCCGGCCAGCGCCGGGACGTCCAGAACCCGGGCCATCGGAGCGTTGTCCCGCGGATAGTCGACCTTGCCCTCGGTGACCGCCGAAAGATCGGTGCCCCACAGTTCGGGTACGTCGTCGGTGCCGACCGTCAGCACGATCCGGGCCACCTGGTCGACGTGCCGGGCGAGGAAACCCAGCAGCAGCGCCCGGCCGAGCGAACCGGTCGTCAGCAGTTCCTCACCGACCAGGTCACCACCGTGCCGATCGATCCGGTACCGCAGCGCGCCGACCACCTCCCCGCCGGACCGGGCCACCGCCACCCACACGTGATCCTCACGGAACTCCGCCGCACGCACGTGGTCGAAGACCGCGAACCCGTGCCGCTCCACGAGCAGCCGCCGGGTCAATCCGTCAAAGGCTTCGAAACCGTCCCGCATCGGCAGCCGCTCCACCTCGCCGGGCAGGTCAGCACGCAACAGCTCGGCGAGCCCCTCCGGAGCGAACACCGTGGTCCGCCGCCGCGGGATCCCGACGAAGCCGAACTTCGCGTAAAAGCTGGGCCGGAACGGGTAGAGGCTGCTCACGGAGCATCCCTCGTCCCGGGTCTGGCGCAACAGCCGGGTCACCAGCTCACGAACCAGCCCCCGCCGGCGAGCCGACGGGTGCGCGGCGACCGACGCCACACCGGCCATGTCATGCACCCGGCCACGCACGTTCTGCCGCATCCGCAGCGCGGAAACCCCCGCCAGCGTCTCCCCGCCCTCCTCAGCGACCAGATTGACGGCCGTGTCGAAAAACCGCATCCGCCGGCGATACGTCTCCGCTTCCACCTGCGACCAGGGGGAAGGCATGAACGCGTACGCCTGAAGCGGGAACATCGTCGCCGGCCGCTCGGCCGCAGTGATCTGCCGGATCTCCATTGCCCCATCTTCGCCGCAAGCCTTACCGCAGGTCACGACACGCCGGGGTACCCCGGTTTGGCGTGCGCATCGCCGACAAGCTAATGTTTCCTCCGTCGCCGGGGAATCCCGAAGACACGCGGACGTAGCGCAGCTGGTAGCGCATCACCTTGCCAAGGTGAGGGTCGCGGGTTCGAATCCCGTCGTCCGCTCGAAGCGGCCCGCCACACGGGGCCACCTCGGTGGAGTGGCCGAGAGGCGAGGCAACGGCCTGCAAAGCCGTGTACACGGGTTCAAATCCCGTCTCCACCTCGCACAAAGCTTTCAACGAGCGCAGGCTTGCTAGTGAGCCCAGCTCAGGAAGCAAATGCCAGGGCGATTGGCGCAGCGGGAGCGCGCTTCCTTGACACGGAAGAGGTCACTGGTTCGATCCCAGTATCGCCCACGAGCTTTGGGTGCCCCCTGTCCGCAAAATGCGCGGACCGGGGGCGCTCGTCATTCTCAGCGCGACTTCGTCGCGCGTAGCGGGGGCTTCGCCACCCGCACCCCCGCTGCCGGTGGTTGCGGGGGTTTTTCGGTTCCGGCTTTGCTCGGCGCCTTCGGCGCCATCGTGCATCGGCGCCTTCGGCGCCCTTGCCCATCGGGGTCCTTTGCGTGCCTGTGTCTGGCGCCGTGGGCGGGCGGCCTGAGGCGCCATGTCCACCAGCGAGTCGCTGAGGGTGCCCGGGACGTGGGTGCGCTTACTCGGGTGCGGTGGTGGTTGTTCGTTCTGCCTGTTGGTGGTCTCGGTGGGCGGATCGGGTGGCTGCTGCCACCGCTGCGAGGCAGGTGAGTGCGGCCAGGCCGTAGGCGGCCTGGGGGCCGTTTTCGGGGTTGGGCCACGTGGTCGTGGTGGTCAGCAAGGCTGCGATGCCCACTGCGGTGCCTATTTGGGCGGCGGCGTTCAGGAGGCCGCCGATTACGCCGGAAGTTGTCTCGTCGGCGCCGGTGGTGCCGTGTGTGGTTGAGGCTACTGAGGCCAGGCCCAGGCCGGCGCCGGTCAGTACCAGGCCGAGTAGGAAGACCGGGAGACTGCGGAGGGATGCGCCGACGGCCTGGGTGAACATGGCGGCGGCGATTACGGCGAAGCCGGCGGCCATGGTGAGGGGAGTGCCGAGGCTGCGCACGGCGGCGGGTGCGGCCAGGGAGGTGGCTGCCACGGCTCCGCTCAGCAGAAGGAAGACGGTGCCGCTTCGGCCCGGTGACAGGTGCAGCTCGTCCTGGAGGAACAGCATGGTGACGATGCTGGAACCGCTTGTTGTCGCGGTTACCGCGAACGCGGTACCGGCGCCCAGGCGGAAGGTCGGCATCGACCACAGGTGGGGCGGTACCAGCGGGGCCGGGACACGCCGTTCCCACATGGCGAAGCCGGTGGCGACGGCCGGAGCCAGGAGAAGGGGCAGCCAGAAGGAGACGGCGGTGAAGCCGTCGGACTCGGCACGTTGCAGGCCCATCATGACCAGCAACGCGGTCCCGGTGATCAGGGTCGCCCCCAAGATGTCCAAGGGCTGCCGGTCACGCCGGTTCCGATCCGCCGGCAGCACCGGCGGCGCGGCGACGGCCGCGACCAGCGCGACGGCCGCGACCATGACGAAGAGCCAGCGCCAGCCGAGGAACTCGGTCACCACCCCGCCGAGAACGAAACCGGAGACGCCGCCCACCGCGCCGGCCATGGTCCACAGGCCCAGAGCGCGGCCGCGGCTCGGGCCCACCGGCACGACGGCGAGGATCGAGGCGAGCGCGGCCGGTACCGATGCGGCGGCGCCGATGCCCTGTAGGGCGCGGCCGGCGAGCAAGACGGCGGCGTCGTTCGCGACAGCGCAGAGCACTGAGCCGGCTACCACGACGGCGTTGCCCAGGACGAACATCAGCCGCCGGCCGACGAGGTCGGCGGCCCGGCCGCCGAGGATCAGCAGGCCGCCGAAAGCCAGTGCGTAGATGGCGGCGGCCCAGGAGAGTTCGGCCGGGCTCAGCCGCAGGTCGTGCTGGATGGCGGGTAGTGCGACGGCGAGCACGGTTACACCGACGACGTCGATGAACTGCACGGCACAGGCCAGGCCGATAACGGGACGGCTTCCGCTCATCGAACCACCTCCACATAGGAGATACCCGCGAGAGCGGAATCCGAACGACAGCGATGGCTTCAACCTCAGCCCGGCAACGCCTCGTTGGCGCCGGGGTAGTGGTTCCACCAGCTGTCCCGGCGATGCTTGACCAGCACACCGTCAAAGCGAGTCAGCAGCAGAATGTCGCCGTTGAAGATGAAGGCGGCATCCTCAGTCCCGGTGTCTAGCACCCGCCGCACAATCGTCAGCATGTTGGTGACCAGACGTCCGAAACCCGCTGAGGTGTCCAGGTCGAAACTGACGGAGACATAGCTCTCCGGTTTCCACACCCACGAGCCCTGGTCGGAGACCACGTCGATGTAACCGTGTTCGCCGGCGTAGACATCGACGTCGAACCCGTAGCGGTCGTGAAGGTCTGCCGACAACAGCAGCGGATCGCCGGTCGGACGCTCATCCAGGTCCGGCAGCGCCCGCTGAGCCAGGTGCTCCAAGGTTGTTTTCCCGGCTAGAGTCAACCGGCAATCAAGCGACATGCGCCGAACTCTCATTCTTGTCGGGGAAGATTGATCTGGACGACATCGCCATCGGGCGTGATGGCCTTGACCTCTTTGAGGCCAGCAATCGGCCAGTCCTTGAATTGTTGGCGGAGGGCAGGCATCTCACCTCTCCAATCCTCCAGGTTCACGACCACCCGCTGTGTCTGTCTCTTGACGACCTTTTCCAGGACTTGTGTCCAGATTCCGCGAACATCCTTGTCCGGCTTCGTAGGTGCGTAACAGTCGAAGACCCGTCCCTCCAACAAGTAGTCTGGTCTCTTCCTTGGACTGCCTGTGTCACCGCTCTCGCGACGAGCCTCGGCGACCTCTTCCAGCGTCGGCTTCTGCTTGATCTGGTAGCCGCAATCGGCTAGTGCGGCAGCTCCCGAGTTCTCCATTTCGTTCGACCGGCGAACCTCCGCGTCGTCATTGGGGTCAATCTTGGCTCGAGGACCCAGCGGCTTTCCGCCAACCAGGCCGGTCTTTCGGGTGATCGAGGGATTGACCTGTGTATTTCCGCCTATGTCCGTCACGCGGCCGGCGTGCGCGGCCTCGTCTACCTGTACTTCGCCGTCACGCACCGATTCAGCCGGTCTGCGCTGCTTCCTGCGTCCGCCTGCCTTCGGCATCAGCCGTCCAGGAGGACCGTGAGGTTGGTGAGGCTGGTTATCAGCGCGGTCGTGTAGCTCACGATGCGGCCCGCCCACTTGGACACCGCGGCCGCTATCTGGGCTGCGACGACCGGGATGGTGATCACCAGCAGGGCCTCGGCGGCCCAGACGATCACTCGGCCGACCAGGTCGGTTATCAGCTCGCGGACGATTTCGCGGGTGAGCGTGACCAGGTTGCCGGCGGCCTCGGTGGCCGCGCCCATCGTCGCGGCCAGGACGCCGAGGCCGTCCAGGGCGTCGACGTTGTTGGCCATCAGCGTCTGGTACGCCTCGGCGGCCGGACCCTGCCAGTCGGGCACGTCGAGGGTGAGGCACGAGTCGAGATCATCGGCGATCGACTGCAGCGTGCCGGCCATCTGCTGCCAGGCCGCGGCGTGGGCGGTGACCCGGTCCGGGATGCCGGCGAGGCCGTCGAGGATCTCGCGGAGCGGTTCGAAGTACTCCAGCGCCCAGCCGAGACCGTTGGCGATCAGGGCGCCGAACGGGTCCAGCACGGTCGCCGCAGCTTGCAGCGGGACCGCGCCGCCGGCCAGGGCGGGTGCCATCCAGCCGCCGCCGCTGACGCTCTGGTGCAGGCCTTGAAAGCTTTCGGCGAGCGACATCCGATCGGCTCAGACCCGGCCGGCGCGGCGGATGCGGTCTGCCGCGGCGTCGTCGACCTCGGCGTACGCGTGACCGGTGCTGATCAGAGCATCGGTCGCCAGGCGCAGGTTCTCCTCCACATAGGCCAGCAACTCGCCCTGACGTAGGTGACGGCGCTCCAGGATCCCGGAGATCCAGGCGCACAGTCGCCCGTACGCCGCATCGTCCTGGGTGATGGCCGCCCCGGCGGCGCGGATGGCGGCCAGCCGGTGCTGCGCCGCGTCGATCTTGTCAGCGTGCGCCCGGATCTGATGAGCGTCCGCGGTGAAGCCGTCCGCCACCTACCTCTCCATCCGCTCGACGATGGCGCGGGCGGCCGGCGAATCGCTGCCCAGCGTGTCGGCGACGATCTGACGGGTGCGTTCGCCGGCTGTCCGGCGGGCGGCTCGGTGCGCGGCCAGCACGGCCCGGGCGACGGCTTCCGGTGCGACCCGCTGGATGCGCTCGCTGAAGCGGATGTCGACCAGCGCGCCCGCGGAGTCGATCGTCACCTCGGTGAGGCCGTTGCCGTCCTCCGCGCTGACCCGTAGGCGCCCGAGGCGGTCACTCACCGCCTGGGTGTCAGCGGCTTTCCGGTCGATCTTCGCCGTCCAGTCGTGCAGATAGTCCGCAGCGTCGTCGGGGTCTAGGAAGCCGGCCGTCATCGTCACCCCATGTCATCGACAGATCTCCATGGATGGGCGGTGAGCGTATCGCGAGCCAGAGGAAGGTGGGTGCTGCCTGTGGATAACTTCGGTGACAGGATCGGGCGATGGCTGACTTGTTTCAGGTACGGATCGCGGTGCGTGGCTACGAGCTCGACCTTCAGGGACATGTGAACCAGGCCGTCTACCTGCAGTACGGCGAGCATGCGCGCTGGCAGTGCTTCATCGCGGCGGGCCTCACCCCGGAGGTGATGGTCGGCGCGGGAGTGGGTCCGGTGGTGCTGGAGACCACGATCCGCTACCTGCGGGAACTGCGGGCCGGGGACGAGGTGGACGTGAGCTGCCGGTTCCTGTGGAACGGCGGTAAGACGTTCCAGGTGGAGCAGGACTACACGCGGATCGACGGCACGCCGGTGGCCCGGGTGACCGGGGTCGCCGGGCTGCTGGACCGGCGGTCGCGGCGTCTCGTGCCGGACCCGGTCGAGCGGCTGCGTGCCCTGGCCACCGACGTCAGCTATCTGGGCCTGGAGAAATAGGAGAGCCTCAGTCCCGGAGAAACTCGTCGATCATGGTCACTACCCGGTCGAGGTCCGCGACGTCCGGCAGATGGTAGGGCCCGTCCAGCGCGGTCAGCCGTGCGTCCGGGAGCCCGGTCGCCAGCTGCCGTGCACCGGCGAACGGGATCACCCGGTCGCCGCGGTAGTGCAGGACCAGGGCCGGCTGCCGGACCTCGGGCAGCAGGTGCGAGACGTCCACGTCGTACGCCGTTGCCAGGTATGACGCCGCCACGTCCCGGTCGGCCGAGTCGCGCAGCACCTCGGCCAGGTGCCGGGCGGCGTCGTCGGTGGCGTCCGGCCGGAACAGGCCGGCGAAGAGCTTCGAGCCGAGGCCCCAGTGCGTACGCACCATCGTGACGAGCGCGTTGTTGAGGTCCGCGCGGAGGAAGGTGGCCGGGCCGCTGGCGTACGTGCCGAAGAAGATCAACCGGCTGACCAGCTCGGGCCGAGTGGCCGCCAGAGCCACCGCCTGCGGGCCGGCCTCGGACATCGCGAGCAGGTGCACCGGAGCGCCGGCGTGCTCGGCGACCGCCGCGAGCTCGTCGACGGCGGCGTCCAGGCCGAAGTCGTCGACGGGACCGCGGGACAGGCCGGTGCCGTACCGGTCGTAGACCGTCACCGCGGTGTGCCCGACCAGGCGTTGCAGCAGCGACGAGCGAGGGTCGCGGCCGGAGGCGATGACGTCGATGCTGGACACCCAGCCGGGCACCGCGATCAGCGGCGGGCCGTCGCCCAGCGAGGCCGCCGCGACGGTCCGGCCGCCGGGGACGGACAGGTAGCGGGCCTGGAGCGCGGACAACGGGGCGACCGGTGCCGGCGAGCCGGGCAGGTTCTGCCGGAGGATGCGCAGCCGGGTCTGCTGGATTGCCGCGGACGGTTCGAGGCCCAGCTCGTCGGCAAGCCGGGTGGCGTACTGGCGGTAGCACTCCAGGGCGTCGGCGTGCCGGCCGAGCGCGTACAGGGTGCGCATCAGCGTGTCCCGGGCCTGCTCGCGCAGGGGATGCGCGACGACGAACGCCTCCAGCTCGGGCAGCGCCTGTTCCGGCCGGCCCGCGGCGAGCAGCGACCGATGCCAGGCCTCGGCCGCGTGCAGGCGGGCCTCCTCCAGGCGGATGGCTTCCAGCCGGGCGATCTCGGTGTCCGCGAATCCGGCGTACGCGGGACCCTGCCACAGGCCCAGCGCCTCGGACAGCAGGTCGCAGGCGTCGTCGGTGTCCCGGGCCGCGGCGACCAACCGGTCGAAACGGCCCGCGTCGATCTCGTCGGGTTCGACCCGGAGCACGTAGCCGGGCGGGGCCGTGTCGATCCGCACTCCGGGCAGGGCCCGGCGCAGCCGCGACATCTGGCTGTGCAGCGAGCCGGCCGGATCGGCCGGCGGATCCTCCGGCCAGAGCAGGTCCACCAGGCGATCGGCCGGCACGACCCGGCCGGCCCGGGCGAGCAGGGCGGCGAGCAGCGCCCGGCGCCGGTCACCCAGGGCGACCGGCGAGCCCTCTTCGGCGTACGCCCGGACCGCCCCGAGCACCCGGAACCTCATGACCGTCTACCGTACGGCCCACCCGGCGATCTGCGGGTTGATGGGAAGCAGCAGTGAGGGCGCGCGGTAGCGGTCCACGTGCAGTTCCCGGAAGCCGGCCGCCCGTAATTCCGACTCGGTGTCGCGGAGCACGTCGCAACCTTCGAACAGCCAGCGCCACGGGCGGGCCAGGAGACGCTGCGTCACGGCGTACCCGGCATGGTCGTCGGCCCGGACGTGCTCGATGAAGAGCAACCGCCCACCCGGCCGCAAGATCCGCATGATTTCGCGGATCGCCGCGGCCGGGTCCGGGACCGTGCAGAGCACCAGCGTGCTCACCACCGCGTCGGCGCTGCCGTCCGGCAGCCCGATCCGCTCCGCGCCCTCCGGGCGCAGATCCACGGCGATCTCGTGCCGGCGGGCGGCGGTCATGAGCGGGATATGCATGTACGGGTTCGGCTCCACCGCGATCAGCTTGGTCCCGGGCCGGTAGTAGCGCAGGTTGGCGCCGGTACCCGGACCGATTTCGACCACCGTCTCCGGCAGGTCCGCGAACAGCCCCCGCTTGCGGGCACCGAACAGCCAGTGACCGTAACCGTCGGCGCCCCGGAGCACCGCCGAGTTGAACCGGCCCCGGACCGGATTCGCCGTCGTCATCGCCACACCTCCGCCGCGAATGAGCTGATCAGCTCCGCGATCTCGGCCGGCCGGGTCACGTGCGTACAGTGCCCGCCGGAAACCTCCACGTACCGTGCGCCCATCGTCGCGGCGAGCGTGCGGCTCCAGTACGGCGGGCAGATCCGGTCGGCGTCGCCGGTCAGCACCAGCGCCGGGCAGCGGATCGCGCGGACCACCTGACGCATTTGAGCCGCCTGCTCGGCCAGCCCGGTCCGCGACCGCGCTGCCACCGTGGCCGCCAGTACCTCCGGAGAGTTGTCCAGGCCCCACGAGATTCCCTCGGCCCGCGTCTCGGCCGTGCCCTCGGCGCCGAGCGCGGTCGTGACGAACCATTCGACAAAGCCCGGAAAATCCCGGTCCCAGGCGTGCCGGTTGTACCGCGCCCAACCCTGGTCACTCCCGAGCTCGTCGTCGAACCGGGCCATCGCGAGCTGTAGCGGGCTCGGGCGGACACCTGTCACGTCGACCGTCGGCCCGATCAGGGCCAGCCCGGCCACCCGGTCCGGGTTCCCGGCCGCGGCCAGACAGCCGACCAGGCCACCGAGGGAATTGCCGACCAGCAGCGCTTCCCCGGTCCCGGTGGCGTCCAGCACGGCTGTCAGGTCCTGGACCAGCTCGGCCGGGTCGTACGCGGCCGGATCCAGCGGCCGGTCCGACTCACCGCTGCCGCGAGCGTCGAACGTCACCGTCCGGAATCGTGGGGCCAGCGCCTCGACCTGTGCCGCCCACATCCGCCGGTTCGTGATCATCCAGGCGGGCAGCAGGACGATGGTCCGATCGGCGTCGCCGTTCACCTCGTACACGATTCGTATCCCGTCACGCTTGGTGACTCCCTGCATCTCGTCCTCCCTTGAACTGGAACGTTCGAACGGAAGGCTGCCCGGGACGGCTGTCCGGCCACTGGCATCCGGCTGTCGCCCGCGACCCGGACCGGCAAGATCCGCTCCGACGGACGGCCGGTACGCGCGGGCCCCGGAACGTGCGAGATTGTCGCCCGTGCTCGAGGAGGCCCCGATGGACGATTCTTTGCAGGCGTATACCGACGGTCACGCCGACGGCGCGGCCGGTCGCCGCGACGCGCAGCGCGCCGACCACCCGGACACCGGATCCGACTACCGCGTCGGCGTGGTCGACGGCAGCGTGGCGGCCTTCCAGGCCGAGCTGATCGCCGAGGTACGCCGCCTGCTCGGCGAACCGCACTGACCTGCACCCGAGCGGCTCGGCGGGGCCGCCCGGGAGACCCCGCTTTGGCATGGGCGCCGGACCTCGGCTAAGGTTTCATCCGTTACCGGATAACCGGTGGCACGCGGACGTAGCGCAGCTGGTAGCGCATCACCTTGCCAAGGTGAGGGTCGCGGGTTCGAATCCCGTCGTCCGCTCGGAGAGGGCTGCTGCGCAACCGTGCGTCGGCCTACTCGGTGGAGTGGCCGAGAGGCGAGGCAACGGCCTGCAAAGCCGTGTACACGGGTTCAAATCCCGTCTCCACCTCGCAAGAGGTTTGCAAGGGCGATTGGCGCAGCGGGAGCGCGCTTCCTTGACACGGAAGAGGTCACTGGTTCGATCCCAGTATCGCCCACACATAGCCTTTGAGCTGGTCCGACGTGCGGCGACTCAGCCACCGGGATCGGCTTTGGTCTCACTGCTCTGCTTCTGAGGGGCCCGAAGCGGCCGCCGGGATGTTCACCGCGGTCACGGCACCTGTCAGCACGTCCGGCGCGAGCAGGCGCACTTCCACAAAATTCCAGCGAAGCGTCCGTGGTCGCGTCGGCTCCCGCAACGGGAGGCGTGGGCTCGGATTGAGCTCGCTGGCGGGGAGCGGCCGGAAGGGTCAAGTCGCTGGTCGCGGGGCCGAAAAGACACCGCGTGAAGACGAATGGCGCAAGGGACCGAGCGGGCCGGAAGCGGTGGAGCCGGCTGTTGGAGGCCCGCGCGACGGCCCGGTCGGCCATCGCCGGCACCGCGGTGGGCATCGTCATCCTGGCCGCCTCGGCTGTGCTGGCCTCCACCGGCACGGCCGAAACCACCGAGGAGGTCCGCCGCGTCCAGACGATCACGCAGAAGCTGAACGGGATCTCGGTGCAGATCAACGCGGAGGACGCGGCGCTGCGGGAGTATCTGGCGACCGGGGGCACCGAGTACCGCCGTGCCCAGCTGACTGAAACGCTCGGCGCGGCACGGGCGAATCTGGACTGGTTGCAGCAGAACAACGCGGTTGATCGGGCGGAGCTGGACGCCATCCGCGGCGGCTACGAGAACTACAACCGGATCGTCCTCGACATCATGTCGCACACCGAAGGCGGCTCGGACGTCGCCGGTTACACCGATCTCGCCTCGCTGACCTTCGCGCCACTGCGCGACAACGTTCTCGGCATCGGCGACCACCACCAGCGGGAACTGGCCGAATACCTGCGTGAGGTGAACTCGCGTGCCGATGTCCTGCACGGGATCGCGGTGGCGACGATCTTGGTTGTCCTGGTGCTGTTCGCGGTGTGCGCGACGGTGCTCGTCGGCTATCAGCGCAGAACCGAGCGGCAGGCCGAGCAGCGGCTGCACGAGGCCACCCACGACTCCTTGACCGGGCTCGGCAACCGGGCCAAGCTTCATGACGAGCTCGACGCCGCGGTACGGCACGGGCAGCAGAGCGGCGAGCCGTTCAGCCTGCTGCTCATCGACCTCGACCGGTTCAAGGAGGTCAACGACACGCTCGGGCATCGCGCCGGAGACGAACTGCTGATCGAGGTGGCGAAGCGGCTGAACCAGGGATGCCGGGCCGATGACGTCGTGGTTCGCCTCGGCGGCGACGAGTTCGCCCTCATCCTCCCGACGGCACCGGACCACCCGGAGGCGCTGGAGGCCGGAAATCGCATCTTGGCGGCGCTGCGCCGGCCGATCCAGCTGAGCGACCTCCTGGTCGACATCGACGCGAGCATCGGGGTCGCGTCGTACCCGCGCGACGGCCACGACGCTGCCGAGCTGCTGCAGCATGCGGACGTCGCCATGTATGCGGCCAAGCGCCGCCACGGCGGCGTGTCCGGCTACGACCCGTCGCTGGACAGCGGCGACGCGAGCAGGCTGACGCTGCAGAGCGAGCTCCGGCAGGGCGTCGAGTGCGGCGAGCTGGTCGTCTTCTACCAGCCCAAGGTCGACGTGGCCACCCGTCAGCCCTGCGGCGTGGAGGCCCTGGTGCGCTGGCAGCACCCCACCCGAGGGCTGCTCGGTCCGGACGCCTTCATCCCGCTGGCCGAGGAGAGTGGCCTGATCGACCTGGTCACCGCCGTGGTGCTCGACCAGGCGCTGGCCCAGATCGGCAGGTGGGGCGCCCTCGGTCACGAGCTGCCGGTCTCGGTGAACATCCCGGCCCGGTCGCTGACCGACGGCACGTTCCCGGGCGCGATCGCCGCGGCGCTCGCGCGTCATGGCGTACGGCCGGAGCTGCTGACCCTGGAGATCACCGAGAGCGCCGTGATCGCCGACCTGCTGCGCGCCGGAGAGGTGCTGACGGAGCTGCGGGAGCAGGGCGTCAACATCTCGATCGACGACTTCGGCACCGGCTACTCCTCGATCGCGCATCTGCGGGACATGCCACCGCACGAGCTCAAGATCGACCGGAGCTTCGTGATGAAGATGTGCGAGAACGCCCGGGACGAGACCATCGTGCGCGCGGTCGTGGACCTGGCCAAGAATCTGGGGCTGCGGGTCGTCGCCGAGGGCGTCGAGACCGAGACCGCCCTGCGTACCCTCGGCGACCTCGGCTGTCACGAGGCGCAGGGATACCACATCAGCCGGCCCCTCCCGGCGGCCGAGCTGACCGCCTGGCTGGCAAGCTCCGATATGTCGATCAGCGCCGTCTGAGGCCGCCGGCTCCACTACCTTGAGGATGTGAATCGCCGAGCCCTGATGACGTCGGTGTGGGCGGTCGTCGGCGCTGCCGGCGCCGGGCTGGCAACGGGTTGCAACCGGTCGCCGTCGGCCACGACCGAAACATTGGACGTGTTGCTCGGCGAGTCGGTGCAGCCGACGAGCCCGATGGTCGCCGCCGAAAAGTTTTTCGCCGAGCGGGTGGCCGAGTTGACCGAGGGCCAGTGCCGGGTGACCGTGAAACCCGGCGGCGAGCTGGGCGACGAGCAGCGCATGGCGGAAATGCTGCGCACCGGGAAGCTGGCCTTCTGCAAGACACTGCTGGCAAACCTCACCGCCTACGACAAGCGGCTCGGGGTGGCGAGCCTGCCTTACGCCTTCAATGGCCGGGACCAGTGCCTGGACAGTATGCGCGGCGACTTCGGCCGGCGGTGCTCGGCCATCCTGGCCGAGCACGGTCTGGTCATGCTCGGCTTCTTCTACGCCGGGGACCGCAACTTCTACAACCGGGAGCGGGCGATCCACACACCGGCCGATCTCAAGGGCCTGCGGATCCGGGTGCCACAGAGCATCGTGTCAATCGACATGATCAACGCGCTCGGGGCGACCGCGGTGCCCCTGGCGACAAACGACGTCGGGTCCGCCCTGAAGCAGGGTCTGGTCGATGGCGCCGAGAACAGTGTCATCTTTTACATGACCGAGCAGCATTTGCTGCACGCGCCGTACCTCTCCTGGACCCGCCACCAACATGGCGTCGACGTCCTCCTCGCCAGTGCGAAATGGCTTTCCGAGCGGCCGGCCACGATGCGGGACGCGATCATGGAGGCGGGGCGCCTCGCTCAGGAGGAGGAGATCCGGCTCTGGGTCGCGGCCACGGAGGAGAAGACCGCCCTGGCGCAACAGCAGGGCAGCCGGCTCAACGAGGTCGATGTGGCGGCTTTCCGGCGGGCATTGGCGAAGGTGATCAGTAGCCACAGAAGCACGTTCGGTGATCTCGCCGCCCTGCTGCCGGACGCGGATTAGCCGCAACGCTGTACTCCAGCAGGAGATGGCCTGGCGATCTCGGTACGCGCTCGGCGACCTCTCGAGTAGCGCCTCGCGTGTGTCTACGTTTGGGGCTCGTCCTTCTCGCTCGCGTCGTCGATGCGACGGGTGTCGTCGCGCAGCTCCCGCGCCAGCCTGGGCAGGACTGTCAGCACTTCCGGCCCGTGGCGTTCGGCCAGGCGTTCCACGCTCTTCCACCGATTGGCCTCGTTGCGGGCTTTGATGTACTGCCGCACACACATCCAGAGCCCGACGGAGCCGGACAGCGAGACGAGCGCGCCCGCCGTGAGGGTCGCCCATTCATCGATCATGGCGCGTGCCATACGTGGCCATCGCCGCCTCCGAACTGCCAGAATCGCCGTAGGCGACGGCTTGGCCGTCGAGCTACTGTTCGCTCTGTCCGTCCAGTTTGCTCTGCAATAGATCAAGATCACAAGATATGCTCCGCAGGAGAGCTATGGAGGGCGTGTGGCCGATTCGACTGCTGTCATCGCGGATCAGGTGAAGCGTCTTCGTGTCGAGCGCGGATGGTCGGCACGGCAGTTGGCCGAGGAATGTGTGCGTGCTGGGGCTCCCTCCCTGACCAGAGCCACGATTGCCAAGATCGAGTCGAGGGTCCGCAAGTCGGTGACGGCCCACGAGCTCGCCACCCTGGCCCGGGTCCTGGGTGTCCGGCCGACGGATCTGTCGAGCCCGACCGATGATGCCGGGGATGTGACCGTCGGCATTCTGACCGCCCTTCCCGTTGCGGCGGCTGCCGTAAGCGCCGTCATGGAAGACGTCGAGACGGTCGAGATGGACAGCGGGCCCAACCTTTATCACGTCGGATACCTGCCGAGCAGCGACCCTGGTCGCCGGCACCGGGTTGCCGCAACGACGGTCGCGCGAAATGCCGCGGGCGATCTCGCCGCGGTCTGCAATGATCTTGTGCTCAGCTTTCCGAGGGTGCGTTGCGTCGTCGTGGTCGGTGTCGCCGCCGTTGGTCCCGCAGCCGTCGGGGGAACCGAACGTCCCACCCGTCTCGGCGATGTCGTGCTCGCGAACAAGCTGGTCGAGCTCCCAGCGCGGGCTCCGGCCGGCCGGAGCCGCGGGGCGGCGCGCACGATCGGCGGTCTGTCCAAGGAGTTGCACGAGGCGGCCGCTTATCTGGCCGACGCCGAACAGGGCGGTCTCGTCGATCAGGAGTTTCGCCGGCCGTTGGCGGTCCGGACCGGGCAGGCCGGCGCGTTCGCGCGACCCGCGGCGGCCGACCCGCCGACGATTCACCATGGTGCCCTCGCCTCGGTCGGCCAGCTGGCGCGGGACGACTGGCCCGGCGAACTCGCGACGGAGCCGGACGTGATCGCGGTCGACACCGTGTCGGCAACCGCTGCCATGAGCGCGTGGCAACGGGGAGTGGGTTGGTTCGTGGTGGACGGCGTCGCGGACTACGGTCCGGAGTCCAAAGTGGGCGACCGTTGGCAGGCATATGCGGCGATGACGGCTGCTGTCTGCCTACGCGCGCTGCTTTCGGTCTGCTCGCCGTCGGCCGCCGAGGCGGCCCCGACGCCGGTCAAGGGCAGACGGGGTGCGACCGGCGAGCTTCGACAGGCATTGATCACCGAACTGCTGGACCTGCCGTTCATCGGTGCGCTTTCCGACCGCCGGCTCCTGGTCAACCTGATGAGTCGTGACGCGGCCGACTTCAGGGGGGCGGTCGAGCGCAGCGAGCCCCGCTTGCACGTTGTCGAGATCGTGATCGCCTGTATGGAGACGCGTGGTGGCCTGCGGGCATTGGCATCCGCGCTCGAGGTGATGGCGCCGGAGCAGGCCGCCACGCGCCGGGTCCGTCAGCTTGTGGAGCGCGCCAGCTTGGAGAGCCTGCTGCCCGAGGCCGAGGTCACCGCGGCGGCCGACCTGCTCCGGCGCCTCGCCGACGCGGTGCCGAGGGCGACGTGGATCGGGCTGAGCGATCAACTATCCGCGACCGGCGTCGGCGAGGCGGACGACGTGGTCGACGTATACCGACAGCTGGTTGCCCTGGCCCCGGACCAGAGCGGCACGCCGCCGGCGGTGCGGCTGGTGAGCCATGTGGCGAAGCAGACCACCGGGCCGATCGCCACGGAACTGGAGCACTGGGTGGATCGGGTGGTGCGCTATCTGGATCTTCCAGACGACGCGGTGCCGCAAACGCAGTCCGCGGTCGAGTCGCTGATCGGCGAGAGCGAGCTCGTCCTCGAACCAAGCTATGCCGACTCTGATGCGATGAGCGCGCAAATCGACCTGCGGCCGAGGGCTACGACCACCTCACCGGCCGGCCGCCGTGAATTGCCCCAGGTCTGGGGCGATGTGCCCGCACGCAACCCGAGTTTCACCGGCCGGCTGGACCTGCTCGAGGCCCTGCACGACTCGCTCACCGGCCAGGTGACGGCGGTTCTCCCGAACGCACTACATGGCATGGGCGGGGTCGGCAAGACCCAGTTGGCGATCGAATACATCCACCGGCACAGCGGCGAGTACGACCTGGTGTGGTGGATTCCAGCAGAGCAGCACGGGCAGATTCTGGCGTCGCTCACGGCGCTGGCACAGCGACTGCGACTTGATGTGAGCCCCGAAGCCAACTCGTCCGTTCCGGCCGTCCGCGAGGCGTTGAGCACCGGCGCGACGCCGTACGATCGCTGGCTGCTCGTTTTCGACAACGCGGAGGACGTCGGCGACGTCCGGGCGTTCTTCCCTACCGGCGGCACCGGCAAGATCCTCGTCACCGCGCGTAACCCCGAGTGGGCGCTCGTCGCGCACGCCCTCGAGGTGGACGTCTTCACGCGGGCGGAGAGCGTGCAGTTTCTGACCGCCCGGACCCCCGTGCTGTCGGCGTCGGACGCCGACCGGCTGGCGGAAGCACTGGGCGACCTGCCGCTGGCAGTGGAGCAGGCCGCGGCGTGGATGGCGGTCACCGGGATGCCCGTCGACGAATACCTCGCACTCCTGGACCACAAACGGATGGAGTTGCTGGACGCCGAGCCGTCGCCGAACTACGAGCGTTCGGTAGCCGCGGCGTGGGAAATGGCCCTGGAGCGGTTGGCGTCGATCAACCAGGCGGCTCTTGACCTCTTGCAGATCTGCGCGTTCTTCGCACCCCAGCCGATACCGCGCGAGCTCTTCGTCGGTGCACCCTCCGTACCGATCACCGACGAGCTGGACGCGGCGTTGGCGGACCCGTTCCGGCTTGGCCGCGCCCTGCGTGACATCCAGCGGTACGCCTTGGCGAAGATGGACCATCGACGGGGCACCCTGCAGATTCACCGCCTCGTGCAGGCCGTGGTCGTCGGCCGGATGGACCTCCAGCGGCGCGCGCTGATGCGCCGAGGGGCACATGTGCTGCTCGCCAACGGCAACCCGGGAAGTCCGAGCCGGCCCGAGCGGTGGACCCGATACCAGGCGCTCCTTCCACACGTGATCGTTTCCCGGGCGGTGGAGTCCACCGAGGCGCCCGTCCGCGAACTCGTCTTCGGCATGGCGGAGTTCCTTTACCACTGGGGCGACTACGAAGGCTGCGAAAGTCTCGTCAGCGACGCCTACCGGCACCGGCTCGATGATCTCGGAGAAGCCGATCCGTACACCCTGCGTCTGGCGACCTACCTGGGCTTCATCCGCCGGGTCATGGGTCGCTACCGGGATGCGGCCGAGTTGTCCCGGCGGACCCTCGACCTGTACGAAGACACGCTTGGCGCCGAGGACGAGGGCACTCTCGACGCGAAGTCCACGCTCGTCGCGGCCGACCTGCGGATCCGTGGTGAGTTCGCGGAGGCCCGGGAAATCGACGAACAGGTGCTCGCCGTCAGCCGGCGGGCCTTCGGCGAGGACGATCCGGCGACGCTGAAATTCGCCTACAGCCTGGCCTCCAGCCTGCGGTTGATGGGCGACTTCCGGCAGGCCGCGATGCTCGACGAGGACACATATCGGCGGCAGTCCGAAGTGCTGGGCGCTGAGGCCGAGCCGACACTCCTCACGCTTGACGCGCTGGCCACCGACAAGCGCGAGTGCGGTGACTACCTCGGTGCACGCATGTTGCAGCAGGAGGCGTATCGCCGTTGCGTGGAAGAGTTCGGCGCGGACAACCCCGCCGCTCTGCGCACGGCTCGCAACCTCGCCGTGGCGCATCGCGCGGCCGGTGACCACCAGACTGCCTACCGGCTCGCGAAGGAGACTCTGGAGCGGTTCTACCGCCGTTACGGCGACGACCACCCGGACACGATGGTCGCGGCATTGAGCTTCTCCGTCGACCTGCGCTGCGCCGGCGAGCTGGAGGCGGCGCGGAGCCTGACGGACGCCACGGTCGAACGTTTCCGGCGCAGCTTCGGCGAGCGGCATCCGTACACCTTGGCGGCACGCGTCAACCTCGCAGTCGTGCAGCGCCTGGAAGGCGAACTGAGCGAGGCCCGGGAGGCGAACCAGGCGACGCTGGACGCGCTGTCCGCACGGCTCGGCCCGGACCACCCGATGACCCTGGCGTGTGCGGTGAATCTGGCGAGCGACCGTTTCGCGCTCGATGAGATTCAGAGTGCGTACGAGCAGGACACGGACACGTTGATCAGACTGGAGCGGGTGTGGGGCATCGAGCATCCGTCGACGCTGGCGTGCGCGGTCAACCTGTCGCTCGATCTGCGTGCGCTCGGCCGGGTCAGTGAAGGCGACAAGATTCTGTCCGATGCGATGGTCCGGTACCGGCGCGTGCTGGGCGAGAGGCATATCGCGACGTTGAACGCGTTACAGGCCATCCGTGCGAACCGTGAGATCGATCTGCCGTCGATCTAGGTTCTCTGGGTTCGAGATTTGGACATGTCGTGTGGCGCCGTTGCGCGCGCGTATGCCCTCGTCTGCAGCAGGCCGGGGACGAGCAAGTGCGGGAACTCGGTGACTGACCATCTGCGACCCCGAGCGGTAGTCATTGGCGACTATGTGCAAGTGTCGGTATCGACCAGGGTGGACGCGTCTACCGCCTTGACCAGTAGGTTTGACTGCTATGTTGCTGTCGTGCTTCGATCCGGCCGGCCACGGGCGACCCCGCGGTTCTCGTCACAACCGGGCTGCGGTAGAAAGCACCTCACAGGCGGCACTTGCCTTAGGTGGTACAACCTCCACAACAGCTCAGGAGGCGGCGTCAATGTCCACACTCTGCACCTGCGTGCACTGCCCCACGGTCTACGGAAGCGATCTGCGATGTTCGCCGTCCAGGGCTACGGCGTGTCGCGGGCAGGCGCCGCAGTGACGGACGATGGGTAGCTATCTGCTACGTAGCTGATAGCAGATAGTTGCATCAGATGGCGAGCGACACGCCACGGACAAAGTGTTCGTTCCATCAAGGTAGAGATTCCACGTAGATAACCATGTCTTCGTGCGGAATCAGCAAACCAAACCGCATAGGCTCTCAGGTCGGTTACTGGCCGCGCGCCCTACTCCGGGTGGTTGCACTTCGTGCACATGTGCTCACTTACTCCTGGCAGCGCCATCCATCCCAGATTGGGGCGATGAGTCGATGGAAGTCACCAGCTACGTATCGATCGCCAGCGGTGCGGTCGCTGCGTCAAGCTTGGCTTTCAAACCGTTCAAGAGGGCCAAGGTTCGGAAGCGGCTAATCCAGTACGACATCGATGAGACTTCGCTCCTGCCCGATAACACCGGGTTCGCCGAACTGGGCGTGACGTACAAGGGACAAAAGCTCGAAGCGCCGAAGCTCTTCACCATCACGTTCTGGAACGTGGGACTGGAGGCGTTGGAATCAACATTCATCGACCAGCCCATCAAAGTGAAGTTTCCAGACGGCGAAATCGTCGCCTACACGGTGGCTCTGCTGGTCTCGCCCACTGACGAGCCGGACTTCTACGAGGACAAGGACATAGCGAGGACCGATCACGAGATCGGGGCGCCCAAACGCCTCGTCAACAAGGGAGCCGGCATCGTCTTCAAAGTCTTGACGGACGGATGCAAGGCATCGCCGAAGGCTTATCTCTCCGCAACGAACTTCGAGCTCGAGCCAAAACCGGGTGAGCCGACCGCCGGCGGCCCCCGCTTCCGGCTGCCGACGATCTTCCTGCTCGTCTTCGGTGTCCTCGCCGTGGTGACCGGCCTTCTCGGTGCACTCTCTGGCAACTAACCGTCGATAGAGGTTCAGCCGTGACGCCAGCTGTTTACGTCGCTATTGCCGCCGCCACCATCGCCCTCGCCAGTTTCGGCTTCGCGATCTTTCAATTCCGCCACGGCAAGGCGAAGGTACTGACCTGGTCCGTCTTGTCGAATACCGCACTCGTGCCCGAAGCGGGCCGGGGTGAGTGGGCCGACCTGCAGGTCAACTGGCGGAAAAACTCCGTCGACGAACCGCGGCTGATCGTCGTGCGTCTGACGAACAGCGGAAAAGTCGAGCTGAAGAAGGACGACAACGATGAGCCGCCGAGGCTCGACGTGACACCGGCCAAGATCCTGGCCGTAGAGGTCACCTTCCTCAACCAAGGCGGCAAGCGTGCTCAAAAGGTCGAGCCGGACGAGGTCACCGAGTCGACCGTCAAGCTCAAGGCGCAGGTCATCAATCCTGGGGACGCGCTGACCTTCACACTGCTGGTCGACGGCCAGGCGAGCGAGATCGATCTGGCGGTCCGCGCCGCGGGGTTCCGAGCTCGTTCGATCACGATTGCCGATAGCGACGCGCGACGCTCTCGTATGTGGGCCGCCGTCGCGACTGCGACCGGCCTGCTCGGCCTGCTCGTCGCTGTCTTCGCCTTCGTCGCTGGGTAGCCGCTCAGGCAGGCACGGGTAAGTTCGCAGCAGAGGCGACGAAGGCGGTGAGCGGATGTCCAGTGAGGACTGTCTCTGGGGCGGCCCGCCGAGCCGGTTCGGCGCCGACCGGGACTGGGGTGAGCGGGCTGCCCGGCCGCTGCGGCTGGTCGCCGGTGCCGGGGCGCAGCCGACGGAGGAGGAACTGGCGGCACTGCGGGACGGCCTGAACCGCCGCGACGAGCCGGCTGCCGCACTCGTGAAGGCGATGAAGGCGAGCGACCTGCATCGAGCTCTCGCCGCCGGGCCGTCCGAGAGCGCGCCGGAGCCGCTGCGGGCCTTCTTCGACGTGGTTCTGGACCGGCCCGCGTGGGTGGACGACCGGCTGCTCGCCCGCGGCGCGGAGGCGTGCCGCACGTTCGGGATGGACGCCGGGCTGGTCCTGGCCTACGGATCACTGCTCGGCGGCTACCGCACCGGGGCCGCGTTGGAGCCGCTGGTGCGTACCGGGCGGCTGACCGGCGGCGAGACCCTGCGCCGGATCCAGGAGACCTCGATCTGGTGGCGCGAGGTGACCGCGCCTGGTGGGCTGGCCCCGGGCGGGGAGGGCTTCCGCCTGTGCGTGCACGTACGCGTGATGCACGCCCTGGTAAACGCCAAGCTCGAGGCCGACCCCTCCTGGGAGTGGGCCCGGCGCGGCGTACCGATCAACCAGTACGACCAGGCCAGCACCCTGGGCGTCTTCAGCACCAGCTTCCTGCTGCACCTGCGCCTGCTCGGGGTACGCGTGTCCCGAGCCGACTCCCGCGCGGTGATGCACCTGTGGTCCTACATCGGCTGGCTGATGGGCGTCGACGAACAATGGCTGCCGCACACCGAGCGTCGCGGCCGCCGCCTGCTCTACCACTTCCTGTCGTACGACCCGCCGCCGGACGACAACAGCGTCGCGCTGGCCCGAGCGCTCATCGACATGACCGACGAGCTGGCGACCAGCCGCCGGCGGCGGATCTACGAGCGCGAGCGAGCACTGTCGGTGAGCTCCTGGCTGCTCGGCCGGGCCGCGATGCGCGACCTCCGGTTGCCGTACCGGCCGCCCTGGTACGGCCTCACCCGCGTCGCCGCGAACCTGCTGATGAGCCAGGGCCTGGGCCGGCTGCCCGGCGGCCGCAAGCTGCTGCTGGCCCGCGGCGAACGCCAGGCGCACGCCCAGTTCGCCCGCTGGGGTACTCAGCTCAACGTGGTCGCGACGAAGCCGAACGCGGCCGGAACCTCGGTACCCCAGTAGCCGAAGTCGTGCCGCCCGTCCCGGTAACCGCCGGCCGCCGGGCCACCCGGAAGCACCTCGTGCAGGTCCCGGACGTGCGGGTAGAGGTCGTCGTCCCGGCCGCACCACAGGCCGACCGGCGTGCCGGCCAGCCGGGCCACACCGTTGAAGACCGCATCACCGGGCGCGACCGCCGGCGAGAAGGCGGCCACCGACCGGACGAACCCCGGGAACGTCTCGGCCAGCAGCAGCGCGCCGTACCCGCCCATGGACCAGCCCCACGCCGCCAGCCGGTCGGCGTCGAAGCCGCGTTCCGCGCACCAGGCCGGCACCTCCTCGCGCACCATCCGCTGCGGGTCGTCGTCGCCGTCCGGTTGCCAGGCCAGCCGATCACCGGTGGCGCCGGCCAGCACGAACGGTGTGCTGCCGCGGCGTACCGCATCGGTCAGGAACCGTCCCAGGCCGACGCCGGCGAAGTCCGCCGGCCGTTTCGACCCGCCGTGCAGGACCAGGCAGACCGGCAGCCCACGCCCGTCGCCGTACCCTTCCGGCACGGCCGTGTAGAAATCCACCTCCCGGCCACGCGCCGCCGAGACGCGCCGCTCCACCCGCTCATCACCCGGCGGCGCCGACGGCAGCACCAGCGGCGTGCCGCCGCTTGCGCGCATCCGCACGCCGGCTACCGCCGCCACCGACGCCACTCCCGCGCCCATCAGCAAGGTCCGTCTTCGCATGCCCGGACCAACGTTCTTCCGGGGTACGCGTAACCGACGTCCCCGAACCATCCACCCCGTCCCGCCCAGCCGCGCGAGCGAGTCGCCTGGTCGCGGCCCCAGCGCGGCCGCCGGGAAAGATGCGGTGGTCCCGGCGGTCGCGCTGGGACCGGGACGGAGAGCGGCGCTCGCGCGGCTCGGCGGGACCGGCGTGGCGCGTACCGGAAAAGCGGGCGTGGGGGGGGGGGCGGGGGGCCCCCCGCCCCCCCCCGCGCCGGCGCGCGGCCGGACGTCCAGAACCGGCCCCCCCCCACCTCCTGAGCGCCGCGCGGGCGCCCCGGACCCCCGGGGCGCCCGCCTCCCATGCAAGAAGGACCCGGCATGACGTCGATCCCGGACGCGAAGGCGCCGGCCGACGAGGTGGTGCTCGAGGCGATCGGCCTGACCAAGCACTTCCCCGTCCGCCGCCGGTTGCGCGACCTCTTCTCCAAACGGCACGATGCGGTTCACGCCGTCGATGACGTGAACCTCACGCTGCGCCGCGGCCAGGTGGTGGCCCTCGTCGGCGAATCGGGCTCGGGCAAATCCACAGTGGCCCGCCTGCTCGCCCAGCTCTATCCCCGTACCAGCGGCGACATCCGACTGCACGGCGAGTCGACGAAGGTGAAGGCGGGTACGGCGTTCCGCCGGTACTGCGCCCGGGTTCAGATGATCTTCCAGGACCCGTTCGCGTCGCTGAACCCGGTGCACACCATCCGGTATCACCTGACCCGGGCCCTGAAGATCCACGGCAATGCCGGGAAGACCGAGGACGACCTCGAACAGGCCCTGCACGGGCTGCTCGAGCGGGTCTCGCTCACCCCGCCGGAGCGATACCTGGACAAGTTCCCGCACGAGCTCTCCGGCGGCCAGCGGCAGCGGGTGGCGATCGCCCGTGCGCTCGGCGCCGAGCCGGAGGCACTGCTCGCCGACGAGCCGGTGTCCATGCTGGACGTCTCCATCCGGCTCGGTGTCCTGAACCTGCTGCGTGACCTGAAGGAGCGCCTCAACCTGGCGATCCTCTACATCACCCACGATATCGCGTCGGCCCGGTACTTCGCCGACGAGACGATGGTGATGTACGCGGGCCGGATGGTGGAGGGCGGTGACAGCGAGACGGTCACCCAGTCGCCGGCTCACCCGTACACCCGGCTTTTGATCGACTCGGCACCGGACCCGGACCGGCTCACCGGCGTGTCCGAAGCCGAAGGCGAGGACCGTGGCAACGGCGAACCGCCGAGCCTGATCCATCCGCCCAGCGGATGCCGCTTCCACCCGCGCTGCCCGGTCGCGATGCCGCGCTGCTCGGTCGAGCTCCCGGTACGCCTGGAGATCGGTGACAAGCCCGGGCACTGGGCGGCGTGCTGGCTCTACGACAAGACCGAGGCGGTGTCGCGGTGAAGTACTTCCTGCAGCGGCTCGCCTTCTACCTCTTCACCGCGTGGGCCGCGATCACGCTCAACTTCTTCATCCCCCGGATGATCCCGGGCGACCCGGTGCAGGCGCTGGTCACCAAGTACCAGGGCCAGCTCAGCAGCCAGGCGATCGACTCCCTGTACGTGCTGTTCGGCCTGGACAAGGACGCGAACCTCTGGCAGGAGTACATCAACTACTGGAAGCAACTGTTCGCCGGTGACCTGGGCCTGTCGTTCACCTTCTTCCCGACGCCGGTCTCCGAGATCATCAGCAACAGCCTCCCGTGGACGCTGCTGCTGGTCGGCATCACCACGGTGATCAGCTTCTTCCTCGGCACCGGCCTGGGCATCCTGGCCGGCTGGCGGCGCGGCTCCTGGACCGACGGCCTGCTGCCGGTCACCACGTTCCTCTCCTCGGTGCCGTACTTCTGGCTGGGCATCATCGCGATCTACCTGCTCACCGGCCCGGACAGCTTCTTCCCGTCGTCCGGTGGCTTCGACAGCGGCCTGGTGCCGGCCTGGGACCAGTACTTCATCCCGAGCGCGATCCAGCACAGCCTGCTGCCCGCCCTGACCATCCTGATCTCCTCGGTCAGCGGCTGGATCCTCAGCATGCGCAACATGATGGTGACCGTCGCCTCCGAGGACTACATCACCGTCGCGCACGCCAAGGGCCTCTCCGACCGGCGGGTGGCGATGAGTTACGCGGCACGCAACGCGCTGCTGCCGAACGTCTCCGGCTTCGCGCTGTCACTCGGCTTCATCGTCGGTGGCACCCTGCTGGTGGAGATCGTCTTCTCCTACCCGGGCGTGGGCTTCCAGCTCTTCCAGGCGCTGGGCGCCTCGGACTACCCGCTCATGCAGGGCATCTTCCTGATCATCACGATCTCCGTGCTGGTCGCGAACCTGCTCGCGGACATCGCGTACCTGCTCCTGGACCCGCGCACCCGCAAGGAGGGCTGACCGCATGACGATCCCTACCTCCAGCATCGAGCAGGTCATTCCCGGACAGGGCTCGATGGCTCAGCCGGAGTCCGGCAAGCCGGCCAAGGCGAAGCGCCAGCGGTTCCGCTTCGTCAGCAACCGCAAGGCGGCCACCGGCCTGATCATCCTGGCGATCTACCTGCTCTTCGCGATCATCGGACCGTGGGTGGCACCGTACGACCCGGGCGCCCGCGGCAACGACCTGGTCCAGCCGCCCTCCGGCGAGCACTGGATGGGCACCACCCACCTGGGTCAGGACGTCTTCAGCCAGCTGCTGGCCGGCACCCGTAGCGTCATCTTCGTCGGCTTCTTCGCCGGCATCGTGGCCACCGTGCTCTCGGTGATCATCGGGGTGACCGCCGGGTACGTCGGCGGCAAGACCGACGAGGTCCTCTCCGCGCTCTCCAACGTCTTCCTGGTGATCCCGGCACTCCCGCTGATCATCATCATCACGTCCACCCTGGAGAACGCCGAGGACTGGCTGATCGCCCTGGTCATCGGCCTAACCTCGTGGTCGTGGAACGCCCGGGTGCTGCGCGCGCAGACCCTGTCGCTGCGCCGGCGGGACTTCGTCGAGGCGGCCCGGGCCAGCGGCGAACGGACCTGGCGCGTCATCGGGTTCGAGCTGCTGCCGAACCTGACCGCGGTGATCGCCTCCGGTTTCGTCGGCACGGTCATCTTCGCCGTGCTCTCCGAGATCACCCTGGCCTTCATCGGTGTCACCTCGGCCACCACCTGGAACTGGGGAACCATCCTGTTCTGGGCGCAGGGTCAGCAGGCGCTCGCACAGAACGCCTGGTGGTGGTTCGTGCCGGCCGGTCTCGCCATCGCGATCCTCGGCACCGCGCTCTCCTTGATCAACTTCGGGATCGACGAGTTCGTCAGCCCGCGGCTGCGCAGCGCCGGCAAGACCAAGCTGAAGACCACGGCCGGGCAGACCGTGCGGATGCGCATCGGCTTCACCCCGGTGCTGAGCAACTCGCCGGAACCACACACCCACGCCCGCCCGACGCCGGTGCTGCAGAAGGAGGTCGCGCCATGAGCGAGCCGGTCCTGGAGATCCGTAACCTCAACGTCGGCTACGGCCTGGGCGACCAGGCGGTCCGCGCGGTCCGCGACGTCAACCTCACGCTGCACCGCGGCGAGGTGCTGGGCCTGGCCGGCGAGAGCGGCTCGGGCAAGTCCACCCTGGCGTACGGGGTGACCCGCCTCCTGCCCCCACCCGGGGTGATCACCGGCGGACAGGTCATCTACCACCCGGGCAACGCCGAACCGTACGACGTACTCGCCCTCTCCGATCTCCAGCTGCGCCGGTTCCGGTGGAACGAGACGGCGATCGTGTTCCAGGGTGCGATGAACTCGCTGAACCCGGTGCACAAGATCTCCACCCAGCTCACCGACGTGCTCAAGGCGCACGACCCGAAGATGAGCGAGCACAGCCGCAACGTCCGCGCCCGGGAGATGCTGAAGCTGGTCGGGATCGCGGCGGACCGGATGGACGCGTACCCGCACCAGCTCTCCGGCGGCATGCGGCAGCGCGTGATGATCGGTATGGCGCTGATCCTGCAGCCGCAGGTGGTCATCATGGACGAGCCGACCACCGCGCTGGACGTGGTGATGCAGCGGCAGATCCTCGGTCAGCTCATCGAGCTGCGGGAACGGCTGGGCTTCTCGGTCATCTTCATCACCCACGACCTGTCGCTGCTGGTCGAGTTCTCCAACCGGATCGCCATCATGTACGGCGGCCGGATCGTCGAGGAGGCACCGGCGGCGTCGATCTACCGGGACGCGCTGCACCCGTACTCGGCGGGTCTGCTCGGATCGTTCCCGGCACTTCGCGGACCGCGCCGGGAGCTGACCGGCATCCCCGGCTCACCGCCGGACCTGAAAGGTATGCCGAGCGGCTGCTCGTTCCACCCGCGATGCCCGAAGGCGTTCGACCCGTGCGCCGGCAACATCCCAGTGCTGGGCCGCCCGGGCACTCCGGACGGGAGTTCTCGATCCGTCGCGTGCTGGCTGCACCCCACCGAACAGCCCGTCGGCCTCTGACAGCGGGCCGGTCCCTTGCCGTCGGGACCGGCCCGCACCACTTTCTGGAGAAATTCCGTGACATTTACGTGGGGTGTGGCCACCTCGGCCTATCAGATCGAGGGCGCGGCCGCGGAAGACGGGCGGACACCGTCCATCTGGGACACCTTCGCCCGTACCGTGGTCGGCGAGACCGGGGACGTGGCCTGCGACCACTATCACCGGATGCCGGACGACGTGCAGCTCATCAAGAGCCTGGGCGTTGACGCGTACCGGTTCTCGGTGTCCTGGACCCGGGTGCAGCCGGGCGGGCGCGGCCCGGCGAACCCGGCGGGCCTGGCCTTCTACGACCGCCTCGTGGACGAGCTGCTGGCCGCCGGGATCGAGCCGTGGCTCACGCTCTACCACTGGGACCTGCCGCAGGAGCTCGAGGACGCCGGCGGCTGGCCGCACCGGGACACCGCGTACCGGTTCGCCGACTTCTCGATGCTGGTCTTCGACCGCCTCCAGGACCGGGTGCGCAACTGGACCACGGTCAACGAGCCGTGGTGCGCGGCCTACCTCGGGTACGAGCACGGCGTACACGCCCCGGGCCGGCGCGACTTCGGAGCGGCCGTCGCCGCCACCCACCACCTGCTGCTCGGCCACGGCCTGGTGGCCCGGCAGATCAACACACCCGACAACACCGTCAGCATCGCGCTCAACATCGGCACCTCCACCCCGGCCTCGGACGACCCGGTCGACGTGGCGGCGGCCTGGCGGGCCGACGGGAACGTCGCGCGGATCTTCCTCGATCCGCTCCGGCACGGGCGCTACCCGGCCGACGTGGTCGAGGACCTCGCGGCCCGCGGGCACGCCCTGCCGGTCCGCGACGGCGACCTGGAGATCATCTCGGCGCCGATCGACCTGCTCGGGGTGAACTTCTACTTCGGACAGGACTTCGCCGGCACCGACCTCGACGGGAACACCACCGACGCGCTCGGGCGGCCGGTGGTGCGTGAGGTGGTGCCGGACGCGCCGCAGACCGCCCTGGGCTGGCCGATCACCCCGGACCGCTTCACCACGCTGCTGCTGCGACTGCACAACGACTACGGGTTCCCGCTCGCGGTCACCGAGAACGGCGCGGTCTACGACGACCATCCGGACTCCGCCGGCTTCGTCGCCGACGCCGAGCGGACCGCGTACCTCAAGGCACACATCGACGCGGTCTTCGCCGCCCGCGCCCAGGGCGCGGACGTGCGCGGCTACTTCGCCTGGTCGCTGATGGACAATTTCGAGTGGGCCGAGGGGTACGCGAAACGGTTCGGCCTGGTGCACGTGGACTACGAGACCCAGACGCGTACACCGAAACAGAGCGCGCTGTGGTTCCGTGATCGGGTACGCGCCGGCTGATCGGCTGCCCCGCACTGTTTAGAGATCAGCCGCAGCGGGGTATCTGCCGCGCATCCCCCGGCTACTCCGGCTACTCCGGCAGAGGAGGTCCCCGATGCGTATCGGTGCCCTGATAGTCGTCATCTGGCTCGTGCTCGGCGTGATCGCCGCCGTCCAACGCGGTTACTTCAAGGACGACGGCGACGCGAGCTGCGCCGAGGCCGGCACGGTCATCGTCACCACGCTCGCCGGTCCGCTCAACTGGATGGGCGTCAACCCGAAGATCACCTGCGACGTCCCGGAACCCAGCAAGTAGCCCGTTCTAACGGAGGTACGCCCGCTCGTCGACGTGCCGGGTGGGCGTACCGAAGAAGAGTTCCGGGTGCACCGGGCCGACCGCCAGGTTGAGCGTGTCCTGGCGGTAACTCGACCGTCCGCCTTGGATCGGTGGCCAGGTCACCCGGTAGTTCACCTGCCAGCGCAGCCACTGTCCCGGACCCAGCCAGATCCCGGACGGGCGGCGGTCGCGCGACGGGGCACCGCTGCGGGCGGGGAGCAGTTCTACTCGTACCCTCTCGTCGGACCGGACCAGCCGCAGACCGCACCGGGCGAGACTCGGCTCGCGCTCCGCGGGCTCGTTGCCCAGCGACTCGACCGGCTCGAAACCGTTACCCTCGGTCATCACGATCTCGTGGACGACACCGGTGCGGGACGCCGGCAGCCGGAACCCGACCGGGATCGCGTTACGGCGGGCCGCCGCCTCTCCGCCTCGGGAGTTCCTGGTCCACTCGGTGCTCACCCACTGCGCCACGACGTACACCGCTCCCCCTCCCGGCGGCGCCATCGTCGCTGTTCCGGCGCGCGAGAGCACGGATTATTCACCCGCTGGACACCTCTGGGCCGACGGCACGCCGAATGAGATCAGGGACTTGAGCTGGAGCGCGCTCCAGGTCCTACGGTCGAAGACGAAGAGCCCGGCACGGTGGGAGGACGACAATGGAAACCAGGAACTTCGGACGGCTCGGCCGGATCAGCGCGCTGACTCTGGGTGGTGGCGGCATCGCCGGGGTGTGGGGCACCACCGACCGCGCCGAGGCGGTGGCCACCGTCCACGCGGCACTCGACGCGGGCATCACCATGCTGGATCTGGCACCGAGCTACGGGGCCGACTACGAATCGGAACGGGCGGTGGGCGAGGCGCTGCGCAGCCGTCCCGCACCCGAGGTCATGATCACGTCGAAGGTCCAGCTGCCCGACGGGCGGTTCGACGACGTACCCGGCCGGATCCGTGACAGCCTGCGCAACAGCCTCGATCTGATCGGCCGCGACCACCTCGACCTGTTCCTGCTGCACACCCAGCTGCGGCCGCGGGACGGCTCGCCCGCCCCCGACGACATCATCGGCTGGGACGTCTACCGGGACGAGGTGATCGGCGAGTTCGAGCGGTTGCGGGCCGACGGTCTGATCCGGGGCTGGGGAATCACCGCGGCCGGGCATCCCGCGCCGATCGGGGACGCACTGCGGGCGACGCCCCGGCCGGACGCCGCCCAGGTGGTGGTCAACGCCATGGACCTCAACGGTGACATGTGGGTCTACGGGGACCGGGTCCGTCCGGCGAACGAGGAGATCGTCCGGGTGGCCGGCGACAACGGCGTACCGGTGATCGGCATCCGCGCGGTCGCCGCCGGCTCCCTCACCGGCGCCTTGGATCGCGAGCTCGACCCGCGTCACCCGGCAGCCGCGGACTTCGCCCGCGCCGAGCCGTTCCGCAAACTCGCCGCCGAGTTCGGCGAGACCCCGGCAGCCCTGGCCCATCGGTACGCGCTGAGCGTCCCCGGCGTTGCGACGGTCGTGCTCGGCGTCAAGAACCGCACCGAACTCGCCGAATGCGTCGCCGCCGAAGCCCGAGGCCCGCTCGGTGCCGACGAGCTGCGGGCCATCGCCGCTCTCCGCTGACCGGTCAGAGGGTCCAGGGCGGTGTGAGGGTGGTGCCGTCGGGAAGGGTGGCCGCGAAGCCTGCGCTCGTGGTCACCCACGCCTCGGCCGGCACCTCGCCGTTGTTGTCCACGCGGAACTCCGCCCCGGCCGGGATGACCAGCACATCGCCCGGATCGACGACCCCGGCGACCCCGTCCAGAGTGATCGACAACTGACCGGCGAACAGGATGAGCACCTCGTCCCGGCCGACCCGGTGCGGCATGCCCGTCGTGCCGGCCGCCACCTCGATCCGCCAGGTGCACAGCTCCCGGCTGCCGGTGGACGGCGAGGCGTAGGCGTGGAAGACCGTCCCGTGCATCCGGTGCTGCACGGCGTCGGCACTGCGGTAGATCGGCAAAACTCCTCCAGATTTAGTCAAGTAGGTTGACTAGATAGTCAAGCAACTTGACCGATGTGTCAAACTCTTTCCGTGCGCGACGACCTTCAAGACCTTCCGGTGCTCCTGCTGAGCGCGGCCCGCGCGCTGGTCGACGGCATAGACACCGGGGTACGCGCACGCGGCTTCACCGATCTGCGGCCGGCACACGGCTTCGCCTTCGTGCGGCTCTCCGGCACCGGGGCCACCGTCGGCGAACTCGCCGAACATCTGGAGATCACGAAACAGGCGGCCAGCCAGATGGCCGACGAGCTGGTCAACAAGGGATACGTCGAGCGACGCCCGCACCCCTCCGACGCCCGCGCCCGGCTACTCGTCCTGACCGCCAAGGGCGTCGCCTGCACCCGCGCCGCCGACGCGGCCGCCGAGGAAACCCTGCGCCCCTGGGCGGAAGCACTCCCCGCCGGCCAGCTGGCTGCTCTCCGCGCGGCGCTCCTCCGCCTGGCCACCCCCGGCCGCATCCGTCCCACCTGGTGACCCGCAGCCGCGCCGGGTGAGCACTACGCTGGGCCGAGCAGCAGCTGAGCGGAGGTGCGTCATGACCGGAACCGCCGTCGAGTCCGCGGCGCGAGAGCTGTACCGGCGCCTGCTGACCGCCTGGAACGAGCGGGACGCCGACGGGTTCGCGCGACTGTTCGCTGAGGACGGTGCCATGGTGGGGTTCGACGGAAGCCAGGTCCCCGGAGGGCGAGCCGCCGAGCACTTGGGGCCGATCTTCGCGGACCACCCGACTGCCGCCTACGTCGCGCGGGTCGAGGAGGTTCGTCCGGTCGGCGCCGAGGCGGTGCTACTGCGGGCGATCGCCGGCATGATCCCGCCCGGGCGGACCGAGCTGAGCCCGGAACGGAACACGATCCAGACCGTAGTCGCCGAGAAACAGCCGGACGGCTGGCGGATCCTGCTGTTCCAGAACACGCCCGCGCAGTATCACGGCCGGCCGGAGGAAACCGAACGGCACACGGCCGCCTTGCGGCCACTCGCCGACGACGGCGTAATCGTCGCCTGACCGCCTGGCCGGATGATCGCGGGCCGGCCACCTGCCGGATGATCGCGGCCTGACCACCCACGGGGATCGCGGCCCAACCACCCGCAGGGCGAGCGCGGACCAACCACCCCGGGGCAGTCGCGGCCCAACCAGCCGCAGGGCGAGCGCGGGCCGGCCACCTGCCTGGGCCCGGCGGTCGCGCTGCGGCCGGGACCGGCGGCCGGATCGCGCGGCAGGGCGGGACGGGGTGGTTCCGGCGGGGACGACAGGTGCGCGTACCGATAAAGAGAAGCCTGGCCGGCACCGGGATTTCGGCGATGCGCGTCGGTAATGGCCGGCGTTGTGCTCAGGGCCGCAACAGCTCGACTGCCTCCTTCTCGGCGTGGAGTGCCGCCTCGGCGCGGTCGGCGAGGTCATCCAGCAGCCCGCCCGGATCGGCTGGCCCGGTCAACTCGTCCGGGCCCGGCGCGGGCGGCACCGGAGCGCCGGTGAACTGGGCGAACAGCCGCCGTTCCAGGATTTCCGCGGCCGGTCCGCAGTTGGCCAGCGCCGCGTCGGCGACGGCTGACCAGTGCTCCCCCGCCGTGCGGAACAGCCCGGCGGCCCGGCCGATCCGAGGCTCGCCCAGCACCTCGGCGGCCTCGTCGAGGAAGGTGGCGTACAGCGGGCGGGTCCCGGCCGGCGCGGTGTACTGCAACTCCAGACATTCGTAGAGGCGAAGCAGGGCGAAAGCGAGCGCCCCCGGTTCGCTGAAGCGGCGGGTCCAGCCGCGTTTGGTACGCCGGTCGCGCAGGTCGGTGACGAGCCTGGCCATCCCGGAGAAGCCCATGTTCACGTCGAACGCGTTGCCGAGCACCGGGCCGATCAGATGGGCCACGGTCGTGGCGATCGCGGCCCGCATCGAGGCGGGGAGATCGACCGGTTTGTCCGGCGGGGACACGATCAACCGCTCGTGCCGGCCCTTGCGATGTGCGGACCAGGCAGCGACGAGTACGTCAGCCGGGACGACGTGCAGGGTGTCGGCCAGATCGTCGACGAGGTAGTCGCCGCCGTCGCGCCCGGCGACCACCACCTGGTACGGGTCGGTGTCGAGCGCGCTTGCCGGCTGATGCCAGGGCAGACCGCCCCGGCCGACCACGCAGAGTACCGGCCGGCCCTGGTCGATCATGGCGTCCAGGTCGCGGCGGGCCGGCCCGGCGGCGGTGCTGTGCCGCACCTCGTAGCCGAGGCCGAGCCGTTCCAGGGCCGACTGTGCCCACGGGTCAGGGTGATGCTGGGCGACGATGGTGAGGATCGGCGGGAGCCCGGTGTAGGCGAAGACCGAATAGAGGAAGCCGATGCCACCGGCAAGGCCGCAGAGGGTGGCCTCGGTGTACGGCTTTCCGGTGTGGGGCGCGCGGTGCCCGGCCTGCCGGAGCAGGCGGGCGAGAAGAGTGCTTTCGTGGTGCTCGCTGCTCGTGTCCAGGTCGCCGAGGTGCGGGCCGCCGGCCGTCGCATGCGGGTCGGCGTTGGCGAGGTGGGAGCCGCCGCCGAAGGTGTCGTAGCCCGGCACCAGGCCGGGCTGTGCGGCGCGGGCGAGCAGGTTGCGGCGCGCGGTCGTGTAGGACTCACCGGTACGCGCGGCGCGCTCGCGAACCAGTCGCTTGAGGTTTCGATGGCTGGTCATGGTCGTCTGCCCTTGCCGGCGGTCGTCACCGCGCTGCCCGCCCACACCGGCAACGCGGCCACCGCCTGGGTCGTCGACAGCCGGGCCTGAACTGCGCCGGGCGAGACCCCGCCGCGTCTCGCCGGCGTTCAGCCGGTCCCGCTGAGGGCGGGTCCGGCGTCAGCCGGCCGGAACGGCCGGGACAGCCTGGCATGACCAGTGGCCCGCGACGGCATGGTGACCACCTTCGCCCCGCATGGCCGGCGGGTGTGGGCCGCCGGTCAGGGGTAGGGCGCACGGGACCGCCCGCAAGCATCCTAGCCGCTCGCCCGGGAGGCGACGCCGCTCAAGTCCGGCATGGCACCGCTAGGGCCGGGACGAAACCGGCCGAAGCCGGGCCGACGGCGCTGAGGCAGGGCCGGCACCGCTCAGTCGCGTTCGATCAGGTGGCCGATCAGCTGTGGGCCCATGATCACAGCGTTGCCTGAGCCGTCGCGGCGGGCGTCTGGCTCTGGCAGTTCGACCGGGTCGCCGGTGTTGCTCGCCCCGACCGGGCGCGGGCCGACCCACGCCACCGTCAAGCGCGTCTCGCCCTTGAGGAAACGCTGCACGCGGACACCGCCGGTGGCCCGGCCCTTCGCCGGGTAGGAGGCGAACGGCGACACCTTGACCTGGGTGCCGGTGGAGGTGACGACCATCGGCTCGCCGTGTGCGCTGTCGGAGGTCGAGACCGCGTTGAACGAGACCACCTCGGCATCTGCGGCGAGGTTGACGCCGGCCATGCCGCCGCCCTTGAGGCCCTGCGGCCGGACCAGCTTGGCCGGGAACCGCAGCAGCGAGGCGTCGGAGGTGACGAAGACCAGCGACTCCGCCCCGTCGGTGAGCCAGGTCGCCTGGAGCACCTCGTCACCCTCTTTCAGGGTGATCACCTCGAACTCGTCGGAGCGGACCGGCCACTCCGGCGCGCACACCTTCACGACGCCCTGCTTCGTGCCCATCGCGATACCCGGCGACTCCCCGTTCGTCAGCGGCGCCAGGCCGATCACCTTCTCGCCCTTCTCCAGCGGCACCAGCTCGGATGCGGACATGCCGCCACGCAGCGAGACCGTGCCGGACTGATCGGGCAGCACCGGCAGCGGCAGGACGTCGGTCTTGAAGGCCCGGCCCCGGTTGGTGACCAGCAGGATCCGGCCGCGTGCCGTGGAGTGGATCACCGCGCGTACCGCGTCGTGCTTGACCCGGCCGCTGCGCCGGCGCGCCTCGGTCGACTCCTCGCTCTCGGCCGCGGTCCGGGCGATCAGCCCGGTCGCCGAGAGGATCACCTGGCAGGGGTCGTCGGCCACCTCCAGCGGGCCGGCCGGCACCGAGGCCGCGAGGACCTCCTTGAGGTCGCCGTCGATCAGCGTGGTGTGCCGGGGCCGGCCGAACTCCGCGACGACCTCGGCCAGCTCGTCGGAGACGACCTTCTTGAGTACGTCCTCGTTGTCCAGGATCCGGCTCAGCTCGGCGATCTCGTTGCGCAGCCGCTCCTGCTCGGTCTCCAGCTCGATGCGGTCGAACCGGGTGAGCCGCCGGAGCGGAGTGTCCAGGATGTACGTCGCCTGGATGTCGGAGAGCCCGAACTCGCTCATCAGGCCGGTCTTGGCCGAGGCGGCGTCGTCGCTGGCCCGGATCAGCGCGACCACCCGGTCGATGTCGATCAGGGCGATCAGCAGGCCGTCGACCAGGTGCAGACGGTCGGCCCGTTTGGTACGGCGGTACGTCGTCCGCCGGGTGACCACCTCGTAGCGGTGCTGGACGAAGACCTCGAGCAGCGCCTTGAGCCCGAGGGTCCGCGGCTGCCCGTCGACCAGCACCAGGTTGTTGATACCGAAGGAGCTCTCCAGAGGCGTCAACCGGTACAGATCGGCGAGCAGCGCCTGCGGGTTGACGCCGACCTTGCACTCGATCACGAGGCGGGTGCCGTGCTCGCGGTCGGTGAGGTCCTTGACGTCGGCGATGCCCTGGAGACGGGCCGCCTGCCGCTGTCCCCGGCGCGGGCCGGAGGTGATCATCTTGCCCTTCACCTCGTCGGTGATCGCCTCGATGATCTTCTCGGCGCCGACGCCGTACGGCAGCTCGGTCACGGTGATCGCCTGCCGCCCGCGCCCGCCCTCGAGCAGGCCGGTCTGTGCCCGGGCCCGGATGCGCACCACGCCGCGACCCGTCTCGTACGCCCGGCGCACCTCGTCGAGCCCGAGCAACTGCCCACCGGTGGGCAGGTCGGGACCGGGCACGAAGCGCATCAGCGCGTCGAGGTCGGCCTCCGGGTGGGTGATCAGATGCCGGGCGGCCGCCACCACCTCACCGAGGTTGTGCGGGATCATGTTGGTCGCCATGCCGACCGCGATCCCGGACGTGCCGTTGACCAGCAGGTTCGGGAAGGCCGCCGGCAGCACTCGGGGTTCCTGCTCGGAGCCGTCGTAGGTCGGCTTGAAGTCGACGGTGCCCTCGCCGAGCTCGCCGACCAGCAGCATCGCCTCACGCGACATGCGAGCCTCGGTGTACCGCGCGGCGGCCGGGCCGTCGTCGGGCGAGCCGAAGTTGCCGTGCCCGTCGATGAGCGGGGTGTTCAGCGAGAAGTCCTGGGCGAGCCGGACCAGGGCGTCGTAGATCGCCACATCGCCGTGCGGGTGGTACTTACCCATCACATCGCCGACCACCCGGGCCGACTTCACATACGCCCGGTCGGGGCGGTGCCCCTGCTCCGACATCGACCACAGGATCCGCCGGTGCACCGGTTTGAGCCCGTCCCGGGCGTCCGGCAGGGCCCGGGAGTGGATGACCGAGTACGCGTACTCCAGGTAGGAGTCCTCCACCTCGGTGGTGAGCGGGTTGTCGATGACCCGGGCCCCGGCCTGGTCGAAGGCGGAGAGGTCGACACGGTTCTCGGATTTACGGCGTGCCATTGGTAACGAACCTCTCAGGCGTCGATCGTCTCTTGGTCGATCCGGCCGGCGGCCTCGATCAACCAGTTCTTCCGGGGCTCGACCCGCTCACCCATCAGCAGCTCGAGCGTCGCCTCGGCGCGCTCGGCGTCCTCGATGGTGATCCGCCGGACGGTCCGGGCCGCCGGGTTCATCGTGGTGTCCCACAACTCGTCCGCGTCCATCTCGCCGAGGCCCTTGAACCGCGGCACCGGTTTCTGCACCTGACGGCCGCCGCGCTCGATCCGCGAGACGGTGCTCTCCATCTCCTGCTGCGTGTAGGTGTAGAGGGTCTCCGAGTTGCGGCCCTTGGTGACCACCTTGTGCAGCGGCGGCATCGCGGCGAAGAGCCGGCCGTGCTCGATCACCGGCCGCATGTACTTGGCGAAGAGCGTGATCAGCAGGGTCCGGATGTGCGAGCCGTCGACATCCGCGTCCGCCATGATCATGACTCGGCCGTACCGCATGTTGCCGATCTCGAAGGTCCGCCCGGAGCCGGCGCCGAGCACCTGGACGATCGCCGAGCACTCGGCGTTGTCGAGCACCTGCTGCAGGCTGGCCTTCTGCACGTTGAGGATCTTGCCGCGGATCGGGAGCAGCGCCTGGTACTCCGAGGAGCGGGCCATCCGGGCGGTGCCGAGCGCCGAGTCACCCTCCACGATGAACAGCTCGGAACGGTCGATCCCGATGGCACGGCAGTCCACCAGCTTGGCCGGCATCGAAGCGCCCTCGAGCGCGGTCTTGCGGCGGGCGGCGTCCTTCTGCTGTTTCTGGGTGAGCCGGACGCGGGCCGCGTCCACCACCTTCTGCAGGACGGTGCGGGCCTCGGCCTTGGTCCGCCGGCCGTCGATCCACTCCTTCAGGTACGCCTCGACGAGCCCCTGCATCACCCGGGTGATCCCGGCCGTGGAGAGCTCGTCCTTGGTCTGCGAGGTGAACTGCGGCTCGGGCACCCGCACGTGGATGACCGCGGTCATGCCCTCCAGCAGGTCGTCCAGGACCGGCGGCTCCTCCTTGGGCTTGAGCAGGCCGCGGGCGTTACGGATCGCCTCGGTGAGCGCACGGACCAGGGCCCGCTCGAAGCCCTTGCGGTGCGTGCCGCCGTGCACGTTGCGGATCGTGTTGGTGAAGCACTCCACGGTGCGCTCGTAGCCGGTGCCCCAGCGGAACGCGACCTCGATCTGGGCGTGCCGCACCACGTTCGACTGCATGACGCCGTTGGCGTCGGCGGCGTTCTCCTTGTACGTCCCCTCGCCGGTGACGACCAGGACGCCGGAGACCGGCTTGTCACCCGAGGGGGTGAGGAACTCCACCATGTCGGTGAGCCCGTGTGGGTAGTGGAACGCCTCGGTGGCCGGCTCCTCGGCGGTCGCGTCGAAGAGTGTGTACTGCACGCCGGGGACCAGGAAGGCGGTGTTGCGCAGCTTGGTCCGGACGGCCTCGACGTCGAGGCGGGCACCGGTCTCGAAGTAACGCGCGTCGTACCAATACCGGATCGAGGTGCCGGACGGCTCGCCACGCTTCATCCGGCGGACCACCCGCAGGCCGGGCTCCCGGGTGAACGGCGCGTCCGGGCCGGGACCGTCGAAGACCCCGGGCACGCCGCGCTGGAACGAGATCTCGTGCACCTTGCCGTCCCGCTTGACGGTGGCGTCGAAGCGCAGGGCCAGCGCGTTGACCGCGGAGGCGCCGACGCCGTGCAGACCGCCGGAGGCCTTGTAGCCCGAGCCGCCGAACTTGCCGCCGGCGTGCAGGCGGGTCAGCACCAGCTCGACACCGCTGAGGCCGGACTTGGCGTGCACGTCGGTCGGGATGCCCCGGCCGTCGTCGTCGACCTGCACCGAGCCGTCGGCGTGCAGGATGACCGCGATCCTCGTGGCGTGTCCACCGACGCCCTCGTCGGTGCAGTTGTCGATGATCTCGTTGGCCAGGTGGTTGATGCCCCGGCTGTCCGTGGACCCGATGTACATGCCTGGGCGTTTCCGGACAGCGTCCAGTCCTTCCAGGTGCGTGAGGTCGTCAGCCCCGTACAAGGTCTGTGGCTGTGCGGTCACGAGGCGGCACTCCCGATCGGCCATGGGTGGTCAGGACGGCGCGAGCCTACCCGGCGCCTACGACACTTCTGCCCCAGGCGAGCCAGGTCTAGACCACCCAGTGGCCGAAAACGGTATAAAGCATCCTAAGATATGCCTAAGAAACTCCGACGAGAGGCGCCATCTGAGGCTGGAGCGCTCGCCACAGATCCAGCGGGTATGACTTACCGGGCACCGAGACCGGCGGCATCTCCTGGTAGGCGATGAGCGCGTCGGTGATCTCCCGGGTGGCCGAGCAGACCACCACGGTGTCGTGCGGCGCGTACGCCTGCAGGCGCGCCGCCGTGCTCACCACGCTGCCGCTGATCATGCCGTAGCCGCCGTCGAACGCCGCCAACGTGTCGACGATCACCTCACCCGTGGCGAGGCCCACCCGGGTCCGGATCGGGAACCTGCCGGCCAGGAGACGCCCCCTCAACGCCTCCTGGACCGACAGGCCCGCTTGCACGGCAGAGGCGGCCGCCGCCGGCCCGAAGCCGTCCTCGCCGGTGCCGAACACCGCCATCACCGCGTCACCGACGTACTTCTCCACGATGCCGCCGCATTCGCGGACCACGCTCGACACGGTCGAGAAGTAGTCCCGCTGCAGGGCACGGACCTCCGCGCAGTCCAGCCGGTCCACCAGCGCGGTGAAGCCGACGATGTCGATGAACAGCACGGTCACGTCCTGGCGCCGCTCCTGATCGGCCATGGTGATGGTGGTCATGTCTCACGCTCCCCCAGATCACTGAACCTTCCTCAACAGGCGAGATGCCGGCAGCAGCCGGCCGAATACCAGGTTGAAGAAGGTTCATTGCGTTGACCGGGAGTACGGTGCCAGCCCGGAACAACGGGCGGATCCGCAGAACGACGTATCTCTGACAGCATCGGTACCCGTCATTTTTGTGACGCAGAACAGTCCGAACCGACGACAACGTGCTAGGCCGATTCGCACTAGGCTGCCGTTCATGGCCAGCCTGGGGGACGACGGGCCGCTTGTCGGACGCACCGACACGCTGACCGACGTTCAGTCCTATCTGCGCGACGTCGGTCCCGGCGGGACAGCCGCGGTGTTCCTGACCGGGGAGAGCGGTGTCGGCAAGAGCCGATTGCTGCGCGAAACCGCCGAGGCGCTGCGCGGGACGGGCTTCGCCGTGCTGAACGGCACCTGTTTGGACATCGGCGACGCCTCGCCGCTGCACCCGGTTCTGCAGGCGCTTCGCCGGCACGACGCCGGCGCCGCCCTGGCGGCGACCGCCGACGACGCCGGTGCGCTGCTCGACCGGGTCTCGCGCGACCTGCGCTCGATCGCCGGCGACAAGCGGTTGCTGCTGGTTCTCGACGATCTCCAGTGGGCCGACCGGAGCACCCGCCAGCTGCTGCTCTACCTGCTCGCCGGCCTCGGTGACGTGCCGATCTCGGTGCTCGCGGCGATCCGGGCCGAGGCGCTGCACGGCACCCACCCGCTGCGCCGCGTCCTCGCCGAGCTGCGCCGGCTGCGCTCGGTCCGGGTGGTCGACCTGCAGCCGCTCACCCAGGACCAGACCCGGGAGCTGGTGACCGCGATCGTCGGCGGAAACGTCGCCATCGAGGACGCCGACCGGGTCTACAAGCGCAGCGGCGGCAACCCGTTCGTCGCCGAGGAACTCGCCCGGGACCTGCGGGACGGCCGGGTGGAGCTCTCCGACACGCTGCGCGAGATCTTCCTGTCCCGGGTGGACGAGCTGCCCGCCAACGCGCACGCCGTGGTGCACGCCCTGGCCGCCGGGGTGGAGCCGGTGGACCACCTGGTGTTGTCCCGGGTCGTGCCGCTTCCGGAGGACCAGCTGATCGAGGCGGTCCGGGCCGCGGTGGCGCACCGGTTCGTGGCCAGCGACGGCGACGGCTACCGGCTGCGGCACCGGCTGGTCGCCGAGATCCTCGAGCAGGAGGTGCTGCCCGCCGAGGCCGCCGCCCTGCACCGGCGGTACGCGGAGGCGCTGGAGGCGGCCGGCGGCGAGCCGGACCACGCCCGGCTGGCCTTCCACTGGCAGCGGGCCGGCGTCCCGGCCCGGGCGTTGCCCCCGGTCATCGCGGCGGCCCGGGCCGCCGAGGCGCTCTACGGCTTCGCCGAGGCGCACCGCTACTGGACCATCGCGCTGCGGATCACCACCGAGGACGACAAGGAGCGCACCGAGCTGCTCGGGCACGCCGCCGAGTCGGCCCACCAGTGCGGCGAGCACCTGCTGGCGCTGGCCCGGCTGGAGGAGCTGGCCGGTCGCGCCGACGCTCCCGGCCAGTGTGACCTGCACCTGCGCCGGGCACGCTACCTGGCCGCGGCCGGCCGGTCGGCTCCCGCCGAGACCGAGTACGTACGGGCACTGGAGTCACCCGAGTGCTCACCGCAGCAGCGCGCTTCGGCCGCGGCGTTCCTCGCCGAGCTGCTGCTGCACCTGGGCCGGTACGCGGACGCCAACGAACGCGCCCGCGAGGCGCTGGAGCTGGCCGCGGTGGACGGCTCGACCGCCGACCTGGTGCGGGCCAGCGCCGCGCTCGGCTTCAGCTCGGCGTTCCGGGAGGATCCGGACGCCGGGCTGGCGGTGATCCGGCACGCCGTGGAGATCGCCGAGCGGTCCGGGCACCCGGACGACCTCGGCGTGGCGTACCTGCATCTGGCCGAGTTGCTCACCGGCCCGCTGAACAGCATCGAGGAGGGCGTGCTGGTGGCCCGCCGGGGCGCCGACCGGCTCGCCAAGCTCGGCGTCGGCCGGACCTACCAGACCCGGCTGCTCGCCATCGCCGCCAACGGCCTGTTCCGGGTCGGCCAGTGGGCGGAGGCGGACGCGGTGCTGGACATCGCGATGCGGCACCGCCCGTCCGGTGCCGACGCGGTGGAGCTGCTGCTCGCCCGCTGCCGGCTGCTGGTCGGCTTCGGCGAGCTGGAGAACGCGCACCGTGATCTCGACGCGGCTTCCACCCTGCTGGCCGGCGGCGGCGCCCGGCACGTGCTGCCGATGCTCACCCTGCGGGCCGGCCTGGCCATGTGGGAGGGCGAGCACCACGATGCGCGTGCGGCGGTGCAGCGCGGGCTCACCGAGACCCGCTCCGACGACCTGGTGCTGCTCGGTGTGCTGGCCTGGCACGGCCTGCGGGCCGAGGCCGAGGCGCACGTCGCGGGCAAGGCGGTCGACCCGGGCGCGCTGCGCCGGCTGAAGACCGTCCGGGACCGGCTGGCCGAGGGTGTGAACAACGCCGGGGCGGCCCGTGCCGTGGTGGACGCCTATCTGGACCTGTGTGCGGCCGAGCTGAGCCGGATCGAGAACCGGCACGATCCCGAGCCCTGGGCCCGGGCGGCCGCGATCTGGGACCGGCGCCAGCAGCCGTACCCGGCGGCCTATGCACGCTTGCGTCACGCCGAGGCGGCGCTGCACCGCAAGACCCGGCGGACCACCGCGATCGCCGGGCTGCGGCAGGCCTTCGCGACGGCGACCGCGATGGGCGCCCGCCCGTTCGCTAAGGAGATCCGGGGCGTGGCCCAGCGGTTCCGGGTCTCACTCGCCGACGACACGCCGACCGTGCCGATGACCGTGCCGGAGCAGGTCACCGACGAGCTGGCGGCGCTGACCGGCCGGGAACGCGAGGTGCTGGCCGCGGTTGCCGAGGGGCTGACGAACCGGGAGATCGGTGCGAAGCTCTTCATCAGCGAGCGGACGGTCGGTGTCCACCTGGGACACATCTTCGACAAGCTTCAGGTACGCACTCGTGTGCAGGCCAGTCGTGTCTATCTGACAGCGGCCTGACCAGGCAATCGTTATCTGAGCGTGACATACGTACGAGGAATACGTCGTTCTACCGATCCCCCGGCGGACCCTCGGTGGAAGGCTGTTGCGCACGGGGGAGCACCGCCCGGTGGTTCACGCCGCCGGGCGGTGCTGGGGGCCCTCCGCATTTCTGCATCACCCGTGGAGGAACCGATGACCCAGCCCATCTGGGGCCCGGTGCAGCAGGAAATGCACGACATCCTGCAACAGCACCCCGACGACGTGCCCGCCGTGGTCGACCAGCTCGCCCAGCTGCAGGTAGTCCTGTGCCGCGTGCCGCCGCTGCTGCACAGCAACCCGCTGGCCGATTTCAACAAGCTGTATCTGACCATCACCGAGAACGTGCTGGAGCGTCTCTACGCCGGCAAGTTCAAGGACCCGGCGTTCCTGTCCCGGCTGGACGTGGAGTTCGCCGCGCGGTACTTCGACGCGCTGCGCTACTGGACCGAGGGCAGCCCTGCCTGTCCCGGCGTCTGGGCCGGACTGTTCTGCCGTGTGCCGGGCCCGGACGCCCGCCCGCTGCCGTCGGCCGTCGCCGGCGTCAACGCGCACATCAACTTCGACCTCCCGTTCGCGCTGGTCACCACCTTCGATCACCTGGGCAGCGACCCGATCGACGACAGCGACCAGCACCACGACTACCTACAGGTCAACGACATCTTCGCGGAGGAGATGCCGGGCCTGCGCCGCGGCTACCTGGACCGGTGGCAGCTGCTCATCGACACGATGAACGGCGACCTGGACGACTGGTGGCAGGGTGAGCTGGTGGAGTACACGCGGAACGTGGCGTGGCGCAACGCGCAGAAGGTCTGGGCGGTCCGGCACGACATGATCGCCCTGGACAAGGAGCGGCGCCGGCTCGACAAAACCGCCACCGGCCTGGGCAAACTGCTGCTCTCGCCGTTCGCCGACTTCCTTCAGTGAGTCACTTCACCACGATCAACCGGGCCTTGGTCACGTCGCCGTCGCGGAGACCGCCGACACCGACCTGGACCCCGGTGCGCAGGATGGTCCGCTCGGCGGCCTTCCGGTCCCGCACCAGCCGCAGCGGGTCGCCGTAGGTCCAGGTCAGGTCGAAGCCGTCGGTGGATTCGACGGTGATGCCGGAGTCGCTCACCGCGGTGATCGTGCCGCGCTGCACCACCACGGTGCGCACCCCGTCCTTCGTCTGCACCGCCACCTCGCCGTGCAGTGTGTCCTTGCGCAGGTGTTTGCGGATCGCCGCCCGGGGACGGGCCTGCTCCCCGTCGCCTGCGGAGCCGGCCTCCTGGAGGGCGACGAGTTCGGCGTCCACGTCACCCAGATCCTGGGTGGCGGCCGAGCCGGAGGGCGCGGCGCCGCATCCGGTCAAGGCGAGGGCGAGGGCGATCACAGCGATACGGGTACGAGTCATGCACCGGATCCTCGGCGTCCCCGGCTCGGACCGTGTCAGGCGATTGTTCGGGTCCGGTAAGGAAGCTCCACGGTGAACATCGCCCCGCCCTCCGGGGCGTGTCCCGCGCTGATCCGGCCACCGAGCCGCCCCACCAGCCGGGCCGCCAGGGCCAGCCCGAGCCCGCTGCCGACCGACCGGATGCCGCGGTAGCGCCGGTTCAGCTCGCCCCGGTCGAAGGCCACCACCAGGTCGTCGTCGGTGAAGCCGGGACCGCCGTCGCGTACCTCGACGATGCCGCCCGGGCGAACCGCCAGCACCAGCGGCGCGCCGGCCGGGACCACGCGCAGCGCGTTCTCGCAGAGGCCGTCCAGGACCTGCCGGATCCGGCCCGGGTCGGTGTCCACGGTGACCGGCTCGCTCGCGAGCTCCAGGACCAGGCGGGGGCCGTCCGGGCCGCAGCGGGCCGTCCACGCCCGCCCGGCCTCCCGGACCAGCTCCACCAGGTCCACCGCGACGACGTCGAGCGGCAGGTCGGCGGCCTCCAGCCGGGCGAGCACCAGCAGGTCGGAGATCAACCGGTCCAGCCGGTCGGCCTCGCCGAGCATGGTGGCGCCGGCCTGTTCCGTGCCGTCCGCCGTGATCACCCCGTCGGCCAACGCCTCCGCGTACCCGCGGATGGTGGCCAGCGGCGTACGCAACTCGTGCGAGACCGAGAGCAGGAAGTCCCGCTCCCGTCCCTCGCTGGTCTGTAGCGCCGAGGCGAGCTGGTTGATCGCGTCGGCGAGCCGTACCGCCTCGGCCGGGCCGTGCCGGGAGATCCGTACCGAGTGGTCACCGGCGGCGAGCCGGCCGGCCGCGGCGGCCGCCAGCCCGATCGGCCGGGCGACGAAGCGGGCGAGCAACGCGCCGGCCAGGACCCCGCCGACCAAGCCGGCCAGCAGTGCCACCCAGACACCGCTCAGTACGCGTACCGCGATGCCGGAGGAGACCTTCCGGGTCAGGACCACACCGCTGTTCCGTCCGGAGAGCGGTCGCCCGGCGATGAACGAGGATCGGCCGTTCACCACGCCACGGGTGTCGATCAGGGTGCCGGCGGCGACCCGCCGCACCACCCGCTCGGGCAGCCCGGCACGGTCGGCCGTCCCCCGCCGGATCAGGTAGATCTCGATGTCGTCCTGGCGCAGCCGGCGGGCAATGCGTTCCCGGGCGGCCGGCCGCTCGTCGGCGAGCAGTTCCACGGCCAGCGCCGTCTTCTCCATCAGCTCGGCGCGGATCTGGGTGTTCACCGAGCGGACCGCGACGGGGATGGCGACGAGCGCGGTGACGATCACGGCGACCACCGCGGTGGCGGCGGTTACCAGCACGGCGCGGCCGGTCAGCGTACGGAAGAAGTCACGCATCGGCCGAGTACCCGACCCCGCGGACGGTCCGGATCAGCGTGGCGGCGTCGCCCAGCTTGGCCCGGACCTGCGCCACGTGCACGTCGACGGTACGCGTCCCGGCGTGCGACGCGTACCCCCAGACCGCGGCCAGCAGCTCCTCCCGGGTGAACACCCGTCCGGGCCGCCCGAGCAGGTGGGCGAGCAGATCGAACTCGGTCGCCGTCAGGGTCAGCGGGACGCCGCCGACGGTCACCGTACGCCGCCCCGGATCAAGCGTGACCGCCCCCAGAGTGCGCACCTGCTCGGCGGGCGGTCCGGCCGCGCGGCGCAGCAGGGCCTTGACCCGGGTCACCAGTTCGCGCGGGCTGAACGGCTTGGTGACGTAGTCGTCGGCGCCCAGCTCCAGCCCGAGAATGCGGTCCACCTCGTCGTCCCGCGCGGTCAGGAGGATCACCGGCGTCCAGTCGCCACCGGCACGCAGCCGGCGGCAGATCTCGGTGCCGTCCATGCCGGGCAGCGCGATGTCCAGGATGCAGGCGACCGGGCGCAGCCGGCGGGCGGCGGCCAGCCCCGCCGCACCGTCGTGCTCGACCTGCACGCCGAAGCCCTCCCGGCTCAGGTACAGCCGCACCAGGTCGGCGATCGGCCGTTCGTCCTCGACGACGAGGACCAGTCCTTTCGGCGCGTCTGTCACGGCACTCATCATGCCGCCGGCCGGCCTGCGCGAACGTACGAGGACGGTAAACATGGATTGATGCGAGTGATGACCTGGAACGTATGGTGGCGGTTCGGCGCGGACTGGCGGACTCGGGAGCGCCTCATCGCGGAGACGGTCGCCGAGCACGAGCCGGACCTGCTCGGCCTGGTGGAGAGCTGGGCGGCCGACGGGACGGACCAGCCGCACCGGCTGGCCGAGCGGCACGGCATGCACGCGGTGTGGGCGCCGTCCGGGCTACCACCCGAGCCGGAACCACCGGAGAATCCCGACCAGCGTGACGTCGGGATCGGAATCGGCCTGGTCAGCCGCTGGCCGATCCGCGCGACCGAGGTGCACGATCTGCCGAATCCGCAGCGTGGTGGCGTACCGCCGCGGGCACTGCTGGCCACGGTCGACCATCCGGCCGGCCCGTTGCACGTCATCGTCGGCTGCACCGAATGGGAGCCGGAGTACGCGGCGGACCACCTGGCGCAGTGCCGGGCCCTGGCGGCGCTCGCCACCGACGAGCGGCTGGACGGCGCGTTGCCGGTGCTGCTGGTCGGCGACCTGAACGCGGCGCCGGGGCAGATCGAGTTGATACCGCTGCTGGACGCGATGGTCGACACCTGGGCGGCGGGCGGAGGCGATCCGGAGGCGGTCACCCTCGATTCGGCCGTGCCGTACGCGCCGGCGGAGGCGGTGAAGCAGATCGACCGCCGGATCGACCACATCCTCGCCCGGCCCGGCCGGCCCGGTACGTCGCTGCGGATCAGCCGGGTGTTCCTGGCCGGCGATCGCCCGATCGAGGGGGTCTTCCCGTCGGATCACTACGCGGTCGGCGCCGACCTGGAGCTTTCACCGCGATCGCTGCAATGATTCGGAAAGCGCTCTCCGAGCCGTGCTATAAAGGCGGTCCGGGACCTGCCGTCCGGTATGCGCCGGACAGGCTGTCCACCACCGGGCGGCCGACTTGGGCTTCGATGGATCCGGCCGGCGCCGCGGACTGTGAACGTGCGCAGGCCGCCGTGATCCGGGCGAGGCGTCGCACACGGGGGGATGCCTCGCCCGCCGGCCCGGGCCGTTCCCGGCGGTCCGGGCCGTTCCCGGCGGTCCGGGCCGTTCCCGTGTCAGCGGCCGAGGCCGGCCTCGCGCGCCCGCACGATCGCCTCGGCCCGGTCCGCGACCTGCAATTTCGTGAAGACGTTGGAGACGTTGTTGCGGACCGTCTTCGGCGACAGGTAGAGGACCGAGGCGATCTGCGCGTTCGAGCGGCCCGCCGCGAGCAGTTCCAGGATCTCCCGCTCCCGCGCGGTGAGCTGCGGGAACGCGTCCGTGGGCGTGGGCGGGCCGGCGGCGAAGAACTCGGCGATGCGCAGCGCGAGGGTGGCTCCGAAGACCGCGCCGCCGGCCGCCACCGTGGTGATCGCCCGGACGATCTCCTCCTGCTCGGCGCCCTTCACCAGATAGCCACGGGCGCCGGCCCGGATCGCGGCGAAGACGGTGCCGTCGTCCTCCGACATGGTCAGCACCAGCACGCCGACCCCGGGCGCGTCGGCGGCCAGCCTGCGCGTGGCCTCCACACCGTTGAGCCGGGGCATCTGCACGTCCATCACCACGACGTCCGGCAGCAGACGGGTGGCCGCGGCGACCGCCTCCGCGCCGTCCGCGGCGGTGCCCGCGACCTCGATGCCGTCGACCGTGGCCAGCAGCATGGCCAGCCCGTCCCGGAAGATCGGGTGGTCGTCCGCCACGAGAACGCGAATCGGATCGGTCACTTGAGCACTCCCATGGGTAGCCGGGCCCGGACCGTGGTGCCGCGGTCGCCGGGGCACTCTATCCGGCACTCGCCGCCCAGCTCAGCGGCCCGTTCGCGGAGCGAGACCAGGCCGACGCCGGTCGGCGTGCCGGACGGGATGCCGACCCCGTCGTCGGTGATCTCGACGATCAGTTCACCGTCGGTGACGTCCAGGCGGATCCGGCAGGACGTCGCCGAGGCGTGCCGGACCACGTTCGTCAGGGCCTCCGAGGCGATCCGGTACGCGGCCACCTCCACCGCCGCCGGCAACTGGTCCAGGCCCTCGCCGTCGACCGTCACGGTGAGCCCGGGCGCCCGCAGCCGGGCCGCCTGCTGCCGGATCGCGCCGAGCAGGCCGACGTCGTCCAGCGCCGGCGGGCGCAGGTCGTGCACCAGGCGCCGCACGTCCGCGACCGCGGCTCCGGCGTCCTCCCGGGCCTGTTTCAGCAGCCGGTCCGCCTCCTGCGGGTTCTTGGCGGCCAGGTTGCGGGCGGTGTCGATGCGCAGCGCGACGCCGCCCAGCGTCGGGCCGAGCCCGTCGTGCAGGTCGCGGCGCAGGCGGCGCCGCTCCTCCTCCCGGGCCGCCACGATCAGCTCCCGGCTGCGCTGGAGCTCGCGCACCAGGTGCGCGGACCGGGCGGCGATCGCGGCCTGCCGCACCACGTCGCCGAGCAGGCGTTCGTCCCGCTTGGAGAGGGCGACCCGGGGACCGTCGGCGGGCAGCACGACCCGGCCCACGGTCTCCCCGCGGTAGCTGATCGGCAGCGTGGTGGCCGCGCCGGTAAGCGTCCCCAGCGTGGCGATCACCTTGGCGCCGCCGGGCTGATCCACCTCCACCGACACGTACGGCGAACGGAACGCCTCGGCGACCGCACGGGCCACGGCGAGCAGCTCGTCCTCCGGCGACGTGGACCGTTCCAGCTGCTCGGCGAGCCCGGCGACCACCCGGTACGGGTCGTCGCGCCGGCCGAGCACGAGTCGCCGGACGAGCAGCCACAGCCGGTGCCGCAGCGGCCCGTAGCCCGCGGTGACCAGCAGCAGGGCGACCACGGCGGCGTCCCGTTCCGGCAGGCTCTGCCCGAGCAGCAGACCGGTGACCCCGAGCACGCACGCGTCGACGATCAGGACGGTAACCGCCATCGCCGCGTACAGGACGGTGCCGCCGAGCAGCCGGTCGATGTCGAGCAGGGTGGGACGCACGATCGCCACGGCCACCACCGCGCCGGTGAAGCCGACCGTCGGGCCGAGCGCGATCGCGGACAGCTCGGGCAGGGCCAGGACCCCGGCGACCACCAGCAGATTGACGATCGCGGCCCAGAGCAGCCAGCGCATCCGCAGCCGGTCCTCACCGACCACGCTCCGGTACCGGTGGACGACCACCGCCACCGGCGCCAGCATCCCGAGCGGCAGAGCCAGGAACGACAGCTGCATGATCGCAACCCACCAGCCGTCGGGCAGCGCGATCGAGGTCGGGTCGAGGTTCAGACCGGCGAACGGCTCGGGCAGCGGCGTACCGGCCCGCTCCTGGGCGCTGGCGGCCGGCACGAACAGATGGACCACCGGCATCAGACCGGTCAGCGCGAGGCTCGCGTAGGCGAAGATCCGCCACCGCCCGTCGGGCAACCGGCCACTCGGATAGATCAGCAACAGCAGCGGGACCCAGATCATCAGCGCGGCGCCGAGCCGCTGATAGACGTAGAAGGCGGCCGAGGCGCCGGGCAGATCGAACCAGGTGGCGTAGCCCAGCCAACTCCCCGCGGTGGCGTCCAGGCACCAGTGCACGCCGGCCAGGCTGAGCAGCCAGGCGACCGGGTGCCGGGGCATCCGGCGCAGCAGCAGCGCGCCCGGGATCGCCAGGCCCAGCCCGGGTATCCCGGCGGTCCACGCCAGGTCGGCCTCGATCTGCTCGCGGTGGGCCGCCGGGACTCGCAGGTCCAGCAGCGAGGCACCGATCAGCGAACCGACCGACACCGCGACCACCACGACGGCCGCGAGCGATGCCCTCTTCACGCGCACATCGTCGCAGGCCAGGTGTCCCGTGGTCGCTGGGCGGATGTCCCGGGCCACCCGGGACATCGCAGAGGACGCGACCGGTGGCGCGCGGCCCTGCCCGCCCGGGACACGTCCCGACCAGAGTTCTCCCCGTCAACACCTCGGGAGGAAACGAAATGAGCATCAGCACCACGCCGGCCCCCGCCCGCACCGACGACCAGGCCACCACCTCTATCAGCACGAAGACCGTCCGCCGGACCGGGTGGGCGGTGGCGTTCGGGGCGGCCCTCTGGTCGGCGACGTACTTCGCCTTCAACCCGCAGAGCACCGACTCGACCGAGATGACGATCATCGACGTCGGCGCGCTGCCCGCCCAGTTCGCCCTCCTCGCCCTGGTGACCGTGCAGCTCAGGACCGGCGCGACCGGCGTCACCCGGGCCGCCCGGGCCATGCTCCGGGTCGAGATGGTCCTGCTCAGCCTCGCCACGCTGTGGACCGTGCTGCACGGTCTCGTACCGTCCTTCCGGGACGACCTGTGGCTGGCGATCCTGGACGTGTTCTGGCCGCTGTCGATGCTCGGCATGCTGGTGATCGGTGTGAAGATCGCCTTCGCCGGACGCTGGCAGGGCCTGGCCCGCTGGTACCCGCTGATCGCCGAGAGCTGGGTCTTCATCACCCTCCCCGCGATGGGCATCTTCGGCATCACGGTCGGCCGCTTCGTCGGCGCCACCCACCTGCTGGTCGGCTACGCCGCCCTGGGCGTCCTGCTCGCGCTGCGGCCGCAGCTGACCGGCGCCCGCGACTGATTCAAAACCTTTGAGGGGTACGCGTCAGCGGCCGTCCCGCCGGATTTCCGGCCGTCCCCGGAGGTCCACGCGGCCACCAGCCACACCGGGCCCCAGCGCGACCGCCGGGCCCATGCAGTCGATGAACCAGCCGCCACGCGCCAGCCGGATCCGCCGGCTGGCGCGTCACGCTGGGCCGGCTCCGGTTATCCGGCGGGCACCGGAGCGGGCTTGTCCGGCGCGGGCCGCAGCGTACGCAGGCCCAGGTAGAGGAAGGGCAGCAGGAGCACCAGGTCGGCCGCGTGGATCAGGAACTCCTCGCGGGTGATCCGGCTGAGCGGGAAGAGCAGGCCGCCGAGCACGATAAGCAACGCCACCGGGACCGGCGTGGCCCGGAGCTTGAGCAGCAGCGCGCCGAGCAGCATCAGTGAGATCGGGAAGAGCGGGCCGCAGAGCCAGTAGAGGACGTTCGCCGGCAGCAGGTACGCGTTGAGCAGCTCGATCGCCCTCTCGTGCGAGATCCCGAAGATCACCTCGTGGAGCGCCTGCACGCTGAAGGCGACCCCGCCGATCACCCCGAAGACGGTCATCGGGAGTGCGACCGCGACGTAGCGGGGTGCGCGCGGACGCAGCTGCTGGTAGACGCCGATCAAGCCGATCAGCCAGCAGCCGAGACCGATGCTGACGAGGGTGGCGCCGGTGGCGTCCGGGCCGTCACCCTTGGTGAAGAAGCCGGCGGCGAGAATGAGCGCCGGACCGAGAATGATGAACATGCGGCCGACGCTATGAACGATCGACGCCGACGGAATTCCCCGAGCGTGGCAGGGCGGCTACCACGGTCGTGGTACCCGGGCCAGCCCCCAGCGGTACGCGAAGACCACGAGTTGACCCCGGTCCCGGGCGCCGAGCTTGGTCATCGCCCGGTTGGTGTGCGTCTTCGCGGTCGCCGGGCTCATCCGCAGCCGATCCGCGATCTCCGAGGTCGACAGGCCGTCCGCGACCATCGCCACGACCTCGCGCTCCCGGGCGGTGAGCGTGCGGACCGCGGGCGGCGGACCGGAGCCCTCCGGCCTGGCGAAGGCGGCGATCAGACGGCGGGTCACGGCGGGTGCCAGCAGGGCGCCCCCGGCCGCGACCACCCGGACGGCGTGGCGCAGTTCGTCCGGGCTGACGTCCTTGAGCAGGAATCCGACGGCGCCGGCCTGGAGGGCGGAGTAGACGTACTCGTCCAGCTCGAAGGTGGTCAGCACGATCACCCGTACGCCGGGGAGCCGGTCGTCGCCGAGGATCCGGCGGGTCGCGGTCAGACCGTCGGTGCCGGGCATGCGTACGTCCATCAGCACCACGTCCGGCCGGTGCGCCCGGGTCAGCGCGATCGCCTCGTCGCCGTCGCCGGCCTCGGCCACCACCTCGATCTCCGGTACGCGCTCGAGCAGCACCCGGAAGCCGGCCCGGACCAGGGCCTCGTCATCGGCGATCAGGACACGCACCGTCATCCCGGCAGCCAGCCGCGGACCTCGAAGCCGCCTTCGCCACGTGGGCCGGCGCGCAGCCATCCGCCCAGGCCGCGAGCCCGTTCGACCATGCCCCGCAGGCCGTTGCCGGGCGGTCCGCCGCCGCCCCGGCCGTCGTCGTCGACGGCCAGCGACAGGCCGTCCGGCTGATAGCCCACCCGCACCTCGATGTGTCCCGCCCCGGAGTGCCGGACCGCGTTGGCGACCGCTTCCTGCAGGATCCGGTAGGCGGTCGCCTCCACCGCCCGCGGCAGCCGACGCGGGCTTCCCTCCCGGATCAGGACCGCTCCGGTGTCCGCGACCAGCTCCGGGAGGCGGTCGAGGGTGGGCGCGGGTGCCGCGGGGCGGTCGGTGAGCGGCTGCTCGCGGCTGCCGTCCCGCAGGACACCGACCGCCGCCCGCAGCTCGGCCATCGCGTCGCGGGCCGCCTGGCGGACCGTCTCCAGCGCCGCCCGGGCCCCCTCCGGGTCGTCGCGCTGGATCTCCGCGGCCACCCCGGCCTGCACGGCGACGACCGCGAGAGTGTGCGCGGTGACGTCGTGCAGCTCTCGCGCGATCCGGATCCGCTCCTGGGTGAGCTGGTGCTCCCGCTCCGCGTCGGCCATCGCCAGCCGGGCCCGGCGGCCGCGCACCACCTCGCCGAGCAGCAGCGCCGCCAGGAAGATGCCGGTCGAGCCGTCGAGGGTCGCGTCCAGCGGGCCGACGCCGGAGACGGCCATCCGGCTGTGGGCGTCCAGCAGGACGAGTGCACCGGCGAAGGTGAGGCCGAGACGGCGGTGCGGCGCGACCGCTACCGAATAGAGGGCGATCCACACCGGCACGGCCGGCGCGCCGCCGGGATAGCGGAGCACGTGGTAGGTGATGAAGAGCGCCCCGACCGCCGCGAGAGTCAGTGCGGGGAGCCGCCGCCGCAGGAGCAGGGCCAGCGCCATGGCGGCGACCAGCGCGTACGCCAGGGTGTCCGGTGCGCGGTCGGCGGGGAGGACCGGCGCGACGGCCACCCGGGCGGTGGCGAGTGCGAAGGCGAGGACCGCCGGCCCCACGTCGGTCATCCAGCGCCGCATGTCGACACGGTACGGAAGGAGAGCCCCGGAGGCGTACCACGAACGTGGTAGGCCACCGCATCAGCCCGGCGGTCGCCGGGCGGCCTGGGGTGGCAGGCGACCGCGCGGTAGTCGGGGGACTTCGCATGGGCGTACCCCTGAATTCGGGGTATTGGGGTTTTCATGGCCTACGTGAATCCGTCGGGTGAGTTCACCCGTGATCAGCGCTACATAGCCACCCGGATCACCGCCGACGGGCGGGACGGGTATCCGGTGGAGCCCGGCCGGTACCGGCTGGTCGTCAGCCGGGCGTGCCCGTGGGCGAACCGGTCGATCATCGTGCGGCGGCTGCTCGGGCTGGAAGACGTGCTCTCGATGGGCGTGTGCGGGCCGACGCATGACGAGCGGAGCTGGACCTTCGACCTGGATCCGGGCGGGCGGGATCCGGTGCTCGGGATCGAGCGCCTCCAGGAGGCGTTCCTGGCGCGGTTCCCGGACTACGACAAGGGCATCACGGTGCCGGCCATCGTGGACGTGCCGACCGGGAAGGTGGTCACCAACGACTTCGCGCAGATCACCGTCGACCTGTCGGTGGAGTGGGCGAAACACCATCGGGCGGGAGCGCCGCAGCTGTATCCGGCGGCGTTGCGGGACGAGATCGACTCGGTGAACGAGGTGGTCTTCAAGGACGTCAACAACGGGGTCTACCGGGCCGGGTTCGCGGGGTCGCAGGAGGCCTATTCCACCGCCTACGCGCGCCTGTTCGAGCGGCTGGACTGGCTGTCCGCGCGGCTGGAGGGGCAGCGTTACCTGGTCGGGGACACGATCACCGAGGCGGACGTCCGGCTGTTCACGACTCTGGTGCGCTTCGATGCCGTCTATCACGGGCACTTCAAGTGCAATCGGCAGAAGCTCAGCGAGATGCCCGTGCTGTGGGCCTATGCCCGGGATCTCTTCCAGACGCCGGGGTTCGGGGACACGATCGACTTCGGGCACATCAAGCGGCACTACTACGAGGTGCACCGGGACATCAATCCGACCGGGATCGTGCCGGACGGGCCGGATCTGAGCGGGTGGCTGACGCCGCACGGGCGGGAGGCGCTGGGTGGGCGGCCGTTCGGAGACGGCACTCCCCCTGGCCCGCCGCAGCCCGGGGAAGCGGTCGCTAGGGCCTGACTCGGAAGGCCCTAGCGGTCGTTGAGGAGGTCGCGGAGCAGGGAGTCCAGCTGGGCCCGCTTCGCCGGTGGCAGGTGGCCGAGGAGTCGTTGCTGCTCGGCGAGGCCGGCGCTGACCGCCTGGTCGGCCACCTCGAACCCCTTCTCGGTGAGGCGGACCAGCACGCCGCGCCGGTCCTCCGGGTCGGGTGAGCGGGCGACCAGCCCGGCCTTCTCCAGGCGGTCCACCCGGGCGGTGGTGCCGCCGGTGCTCAGCATCATCGAGGCGGAGAGCGCGCCCGGGGAGAGCTGGAACGGCTTGCCGGAGCGGCGCAGCGTGGCCAGGACGTCGAACTCGGGGCGGCCGATGCCGTAGGCGGCGTAGGCACGTTCGACGGCGTCGCCGGCCAGCCGGGCCAGCCGGTAGATCCGGCCGAACACACCCATCGCCTCGGTGTCCAGGTCGGGCCGCTCGCGTGCCCACTGCTCCAGGATCCGGTCCACGCCGTCGCTCATCACACCATTTTCTTGATGACAAGCTTCTCGAACAAGTTTATCTTTACATCGAGATACTTTCTATCGAGGGAGTTCCGATGCGGATCCTGCTGGTCACGGCGCTCACCCCCGCCGTGTGGGGGACGACGTACGCGGTGACGACCGAGTTCCTCCCGCCCGGGCGGCCACTGCTCAGCGGTCTGCTGCGGGCCCTGCCGGCCGGGCTCCTGCTGCTGGCGATCACCCGGGAGCTGCCCAAGGGGGCGTGGTGGTGGAAGTCGGCGGTGCTCGGGGCACTCAACATCGGGATCTTCTTCGCGTTGCTCTTCGTCACGGCGTACCGGCTGCCCGGTGGCATGGCGGCGGTTCTGGGCGCGGTGCAGCCGCTGCTGGTGGCCGGGCTCAGTGTGCTTCTGCTGGCTGAGCGGGTGGCTGTGCGTACCGTGCTCGCGGGTGTGCTCGGCGCCGCCGGCGTCGGCCTCGCCGTGCTCACCGCGAGCGCCCGGCTCGACGCGATCGGCGTGGTCGCCGGGCTGGCCGGTGCCGCCTCGATGGCGTTCGGCCTGGTTCTCACCAAGCGGTGGGGCCGGCCCGCGGTCTCCCTGCTGACCGCGACCGGATGGCAGCTCACCGCAGGCGGCCTGCTGCTCATCCCGATCACGCTGATGGTCGAGGGAGTGCCGGGGTCGCTCTCCGCGACGAACCTCGCGGGGTACGCCTACCTGTCGCTGATCGGGACGGCGCTGGCGTACACGATCTGGTTCCGCGGTCTGGAGCGCCTGCCCGCTTCGCGGGTCTCGCTGCTCGCCCAGCTGTCACCGGTGACCGCCACCCTGGTCGGCTGGGCCGCGCTCGGGCAGTCGCTGACCCCGGTGCAGCTGGCCGGCATGGTTCTCGCGGCCGGTGCCGTCATGTGGGGACAGTCAACGCATGTCCGCGCTGGTCACCACCCGGTTCGGGAAGCCGGTGCGAGCGGCGCGCAACATGGCCCGGCCGACCGCGTCGGTGGTGGTCACGTGCTTCGGGACCACGCGTCGCAGGATCGGCAGGAGCGGCGCGGTGAGGGCGTAGGCGGTGTTGTACCAGCCGGTCTTCGATCGGACGCCGTAGGTCGGCTGGATGAAGCCGGGGCGGAAGGCGTAGCCGTTCGGGAAGAGCGCCATGATCTCGTTCTCGGTGCGGCCCTTGACCCGGGACCACATGAGCCGGCTGTTCGGGTCGGTGCCGGCTCCGGAGACGTAGACGAAGGTGAGGTCCGGGTTCAGCCTCGCCAGCGGACGGGCGGCCGCCATCGGGAAGTCGTAGGAGATCCGGGTGTAAGCGGCCTCGTCCATGCCGACCGAGGAGACGCCGAGGCAGTAGAAACAGGCGTCGTAACCCGATAGGTCCGCCTCGATCGAGGTCAGATCGGCCAGGTCGGTGAGAATGGCCTCGTGCAGCTTCGGGTGGTGCAGGCCGGTGGGCGTACGGGTCACCGCCAGCACCCCGGTCACGTCCGGCGCGAGCAGGCACTCCCGCAGCACGCCCTGACCCACCATCCCGGTCGCCCCGAAGACGATCACGCGCATGCCCGCTCCTCCGATGCGAAAACGTCGTACCCCGGGCCTAGGGTCTCATCGTGCCCGTTGAACGATGGTCCATCCCCCAGGTCGAGGCTCTCGCACCCGACCCCGGCTCGCTCCGGAACGCACGGGGCGTCACCGGTCAGTTCTCCGCGACGGGCCGGCTAGACGAGATCCTCTGGGGCCTCTGCCGGAGCTATCAGGTGGCGGCCGACCTGGCCGGTCCGGCGTTCAAGTGCTCCTGCCCGAGCCGCAAGATCCCCTGCAAGCACGTGCTCGGGTTGCTGCTGGTCTGGGCCACCTCCGGCGTCGGTGGCGGGCCGGCACCCGAGTTCGCCACCACCTGGCAGGCGGCACGGGCGGCGCGGGCCAAGCCACGCGCCGCGTCCACACCCGATCCGGTGGCCGCAGCGAAACGGGCGCAGGAGCGGGCCGACCGGGTGACCGGCGGCATGACCGAGTTGCGCCGCTGGCTCGACGACCAGGTGGAGCAGGGGCTGGCCGGTTTCGCCCGGGCCGGCCGGCAGACGTTCGAGCCGATGGCGGCCCGCCTGGTCGACGCGCAGGCCCCGGGTCCGGCCGGTGCGCTCCGGCGGCTCTCCGGCGTCGCCGGCATCGGCCCGCAGTGGGCCGACCGGGTTCTCGGCGAGCTCGCGATGCTCCGGCTGCTGGTCACCGCGCATGACCGGCTCGACTCGCTCGCGGCACCCCTGGCCGCGACCGTGCGTTCCCGGATCGGCTTTCCCACCTCGACCGATGACGTCCTGTCCGGTCCCCGCGTCACCGACCGCTGGCAGGTCCTCGGCCAGACCGAGTCCGACGACGGCGCGCTGACCACCCGGCGCACCTGGTTGCGCGGCGCCGCGACCGGCCGGTTCGCGCTGGTGCTGTCGTTCGCGGCACCCGGCCAGGCGCTCACCGCCGACCTGGTGCCGGGCACCGAATTCCGCGGCGACCTCTGCTTCTACCCCGGCTCGGCACCGCTGCGCGCGCTCGTCGCCGAGCGCGTCTCCGCCGCCGAGCCCTTCGCCTCGCCCGACGGCGCCGGCCCGATCCGGGCGGCTCTCTCCGGCTGGGCGTCGATCCTGGCCGCGGAGCCCTGGCGGTTCGACGCACCGATGCTGCTCGCCGATGTCATCCCGGCGTCCGATGGTCACCTGGTGGACGCGGCCGGCGATGCCCTGCCGCTGGCGCCCGGCCACGGTGAGCCGTGGTGGCTGCTCGCCGCGGCGGGCGCGGCGCCGGCGACAGTGGCCGCGGAGTGGTCGCCGGCCGGGCTGCGGCCCCTGGCCGCCTGGGTGGACGGCTCCTTCGTGCCCGCGGGTGCGCCTGTTCCGGCTTTCGGGGCGCGGCGCGCGCCGGAGTTGCCGCCGGAGCTGCTGGCGGCGGCTCTGGTGGGCACCGGGCGGCGGCCGTGGGCCAGCGAGACGGTGCACGCCGGGTCACTGGTGGTCGAGATGGGCGCTGCGGCCACTGGGCCGGCCGTCGCCGGCGCCCCGGCGGGTGGGCCGGCCGCCGCGAGCGGCCCGGCGGGCGAGGTCCCTCCTGGCGTGACCGGTGGAGGGTGGTCGGCGGCTTCGGCGCTGCTGGAGGCCGCTGCGGTTGCTCTGACCTGCCGCCGGGCCGGCATCGTTCCGGAGATCGGCCGGGTGCCGGTTCCCGCCGCGCCCGCGGAGACCGCCCCGCTTCTGCCTTCCGCCGCTTCGGCCCGGCTGGCGCGGATCCTCGGCGGTGGGGCGCCCGGCGGGAGCCATCTGGAGCAGGAGCTCCTGGCGCAGTGGCTGGCGGCGGCCGCCGCCCGCGGTGGCCTCGTGCCACCGGCGATGCTTCCGGCCCTGCTCGACGCCGGCCGGCGCAACACCACGATCCGCACCGAGCTGGCCCTGGTGGCCGGGCGGCGCGGCGCCTGGCTGGCCGAGCAGCGCGGCGACTGGAGCTGGCTCCTCGACGAGGCCGTCCCGGTGAGCATCGCGGACTGGCACACCGCCACCGGTTCCGAGCGGCTCAGCCACCTGGCCGCGCTGCGGCGCACGGATCCGGACCAGGCCAGGGAGCTCGTGGAGAGCGACTGGAGGAGCGAGTCCTCGGAAAACCGGGCCCGCTTCCTCACCACCTTCGCCACCGGGCTGTCGCTACGGGACGAGCCGTTGCTGGAGACCGCGCTCGACGATCGCCGCAAGGAGGTTCGCGAGGCTGCGCTGGATCTCCTCCGGCAGCTGCCGGGCGCACAGCTCGGCCGCCGGATGGCGGAGCGGGCGCATGCCGCCGTCCGGCTGATCGGCTACGCATCGCCCGGGCGGCCGCGCGCCGCCTCCCCGCCCAGCCCGGCGCCCGCCGCCTCCCCGCCCAGCCCGGCGCCCGCCGCCGCTTTCCCGGCCGGCCCGGCGCGCGCCGCTGTTTCGCCGCCTGGCCCGGCGCGGCTGGTCGTCGAGCCGCCGGAGGAGCTGGATCCGGCGTTGCGCCGGGATGGGGTCGGTGCCGCGCCGGTGCGCGGCATCGGTGCTGGGGCGTGGCTGCTGGAAGAGGTGGTGGCGGGCACTCCGCTGGAGACCTGGACCGAACTGGAGCCGGCCGGTTACCTGGCGGTGGCCCGCGGCCACGACTGGGCCAACCCGCTGCTGCACGGCTGGGCCAAGGCCGCCGTCACACAGCGCAACGCTGCCTGGGCGGTCGCGCTGCTCGAAACCGACTCCGGCACACTGCGAGAGGCGGTGCGCTGGGACCTGCACCTGGTGCTGCCACCGGACCGGCTGGCCGGGCTCGCCGCCGACGCGCTGCGGGCCGGGGACGGCTCCGCTCATCGGCTCCTCGCCCTGCACCCGGGCCCGTGGCCGGACCATCTCGCGGCCACCGTGCTGGAGACGGTCGCGGCCCGGGCGCGTACCGATCGGCACACCTGGCAGCTCGGCGAGCTGTGCCGGACCGCCGCGCTCGCCATGCCCCCGGCGTACGCGGATCTGGCCGGGCGGCTCGCCGCCCAGCTGGACCAGCTCGTCGACCCGACCCGGGTGCGGCCGGTGACCGACCTGGCCCGCACCCTCACCTACCGCCACGAGATGCTTCAGGAGCTTCAGTGACCGCACTGCGACCGCACGCCGAGGACCAGTACGCCGAGGAGCTGTCCCTGCTCGCTGCCGCCGACGACCGGCCGCGTCCGCCGGGCTGGCGGCTGTCGCCGCAGGCCGTGGTCACCTACCTGCTCGGCGACGGCGCCAAGATCTCCCCGAAGTACGTGGGCCCACGCCGCCTCATCGAGGTCGCGGTCGCCACCCTCGCCACCGACCGGGCGCTGCTGCTGCTCGGCGTACCGGGTACCGCGAAGACCTGGGTCTCCGAGCACCTGGCGGCGGCCGTCTCCGGCGACTCGACGCTGCTGGTGCAGGGCACGGCGGGCACCGCCGAGGAGGCGATCCGGTACGGGTGGAACTACGCCCGCCTGCTCGCCGAGGGCCCCACCGACGCCGCCCTGGTGCCGAGCCCGATCATGCGGGCCATGCGGACCGGCGCGATCGCGCGACTCGAGGAGCTGACCCGGGTCCCGTCCGACGTGCAGGACGCCCTGATCACCATCCTCTCCGAGAAGACGTTGCCGGTGCCGGAGCTGAACACGGAGGTGCAGGCTCAGCGCGGGTTCAACCTGATCGCCACCGCCAACGACCGGGACCGCGGGGTGAACGAGCTGTCCAGCGCCCTGCGCCGCCGGTTCAACACCGTGGTGCTGCCGATGCCGGCCAGCGCCGACGACGAGGTGGAGATCGTCGCCCGGCGGGTCGCCCAGCTCGGCCGTTCGCTGGAACTGCCGGAGGTGCCGGCCGCGCTGGAGGAGATCCGCCGGGTCGTCACGGTCTTCCGCGAGCTGCGGTCCGGGATGACCGAGGACGGCCGGACCAAGCTCAAGTCCCCCACCGGCACGCTCTCCACCGCGGAGGCCATCTCGGTGGTCACCAACGGGATCGCGCTCGCCGCCCACTTCGGCGACGGCACCCTGCACCCCGGCGACGTGGCCGCCGGGATCGTCGGCGCCGTGATCAAGGACCCGGTCTCCGACGGTGTCGTCTGGCGGGAGTACCTGGAGACCGTCGTCCGCGAGAGGGACGGCTGGCGCGACTTCTACCGGGCTGCCCGCGATGCCTGAACGGTTCTACGGGATCCGGCACCACGGGCCCGGCTCGGCCCGGGCCGTGGTCCGCGAGTTGGACGCGCACCCGCCCGGCGTGCTGCTGGTCGAGGGCCCACCAGAGGCCGACGACCTGGTGCGCTGGGTGGCGGACGAGGGTCTGGAACCACCGGTCGCGCTGCTGGGGTACGCGGTGGACGATCCGGGACGGGCCGCGTTCTGGCCGTTCGCCGTCTTCTCCCCGGAATGGCAGGCGATCAGCTGGGCGGTCCGGCACGACGTGCCGGTGCGGTTCTTCGATCTTCCGTACGCGTACCGGGTCGCCCCCCGCTCCGGCCCGGCCAGGGACGTCCCGCCGCAGCCCGCCGACTCTCTCTTCTCGGCGGCCGCAGACGTCGAGGCTCCGGAATCGGCGCCGGTGCGGCCGGTCGATCCGATCGGGGAGCTGGCCGCCGCAGCCGGGTACGACGATCCGGAACGCTGGTGGGAGGACGTCGTCGAGCACCGGGGCGTGCCGGTCTTCGAGGCGATCGCGGAGGCGATGACGGCCATCCGGGAGAGCGCGCCGGAGGATCCGGACGATCTGCTCCGCGAGGCGTACATGCGGACGGTACTGCGGGAGGAGCGGCGCCGGCACGACGACATCGCGGTGGTGTGCGGGGCCTGGCATGTGCCGGCGCTCGCCCGCAAGGTGCCGGTCAAGGACGACACCGCGCTGCTCAAGGGCCGCCGCAAGGGGAAGGTCGCGATCACCTGGGTGCCGTGGACGTACGGGCGGTTGGCGTCCTGGTCCGGTTACGGCGCGGGGGTGCGGTCGCCGGGGTGGTATCACCACCTGTTCACGTCGGCTGACGAGGTGGTGCCGCGGTGGCTGGTGGACGCGGCGGGGGTGTTGCGCGCGGAGGGCGTACCGACGTCGTCGGCGCACGTCATCGAGGCGACCCGGCTCGCTGAGGCCCTCGCTACGCTGCGGGGACGGCCCCTCGCCGGGCTGGCCGAGGTCACCGAGGCCGCCGAGGCGGTGATGTGCGACGGCGAACCGCTCCGCACCGAGCTGATCTCCCGGCGCCTGGTCGTCGGGGAACGCCTCGGCGCGGTGCCCGACGAGATGCCGGCCGTCCCGCTCGCCCGCGACCTCACCGCACAGCAGCGTTCGGTACGCCTCAAGCCGGAGCCCACCGAGCGCACCCTCGACCTGGACCTGCGCCGCGACAACGACCTGCGCCGCAGCCGGCTGCTCCACCGGCTCCGGGTCCTGGACGTGCCGTGGGGCGAGCGCACCACCCGGCGGAGCACCGGAACGTTCCGGGAGGAGTGGCGGATCCGCTGGCAGCCGGAGTTCGCGGTGCGGCTGGTCGAGGGCAGCATGTGGGGCACGACGGTGGTCGCGGCGGCGACCGCCCGGGTGACCCGGCAGGCCCGGGCCGCGAGCAGTCTCGCCGAGGTCACCGGGCTCGTGGAGACCTGCCTGCTGGCGGATCTGGCGGACGCGTACCCGGCGGTGCTCGCCGCCTTGGACACCCGGGCCGCGCTCGATGCGGACGTGCACCACCTGATGGCGGCGATCCCCGCGCTCGCCCGGACCCTGCGGTACGGGGACGTACGGCGTACCGATGTGGCCGGGCTCGCCACGGTGACCGCCGGGCTGCTCGGCCGGGTCTGCGCCGGGCTGCCGTCGGCGGCCGGCTCGCTCTCCGACGACGCGGCGAAGCAGTTCCGTGACGGTGTGGACGGCGTGCACCAGGCGGTGGGACTGCTCGCCGACGAGAGGCTGCGCGAGCTGTGGTTCACCACGATCGAGTCGCTGGCCACGCGGCCCGACCTGCACGGCTTGCCGGCCGGCCGGCTGACCCGCCTGCTGCTCGACGCGGGCCGGCTGGACGCCGCCGAAGTCCGCCGCCGGATGCGGCTCCCGCTGACCGTGGGTACCCCGCCCGCCCACGCCGCGGCATGGGTGGAAGGATTCCTCTCCGGGGGCGGACTGCTGCTGGTGCACGACGACGCCTTGCTCGCGCTGGTCGACGACTGGCTGGCGGACATCCCGGCGGACGCCTTCGACGACGTGCTGCCGCTGCTACGCCGTACTTTCGGTGGTTTCGACGCCGGCGAGCGGCGGGCCATCGGCGAGCGGGTGGCGGGTGACCGCGCGAAACGCGGGGCGGAAGCCGGCGCCGTTGATCCGGAGCGGGCGGCGACGGTGCTGCCGGTGCTCAGCGCCCTGCTCGGGCGCGAACTGCGTGCCGGGGGCTCGAATCCGTTCGCTCTTCCGCCCGTCGAGCCGGACACTGTCCGCAACCGTGCGTCACGCCACCGTCCGGCCGCACCAATCCTTCCGCCCGCCCTTCCAACCCCCGGTCCGAAGACCGGCGACCCGGGCACACCCACCTATAACACCCTCGGGCCCCATGCCGGCGGCCCGAGTTCATCGGAGGAAACATGATCGAGAAGCAGATCGAACCGGAGCGGACCGCAGCGGACGGGCCGGTGGTCGAGCAACGCCGGCCGCAGGTGCCGGACGTGTGGTTCAGCAGCCCTCCGGAAGAGGAGCCTCTCGACGAGAAGCCGAGCCTGGACACCGGCATGCAGATGCTGTTCAGCAGTTCGTCCCAGCAGACGCAGCCGACCACCCGGCAGGCGCCGTGATCGACCCCGCACGGGAGGCGTGGTGACTGGGGGAACAGAGGCCGGTCGGGAGCGGGCCCGGCGGTGGCGGCTGGTGCTCGGCGGAGCGGCCGAGGAGTCGCTCGGTGCGGCGGCCGGCCGGGACGGGGCGATGGATGCCGCACTCGCCGCTCTCTACGACGGTGGGGACGGCGGCGACGGGCCGTCCGACAAGCGTTCCGCCGGACTGGGCGGCTCGGCGCCGAAGGTGGCCCGCTGGCTCGGCGACATCCGGGAGTACTTCCCCAGCACGGTGGTCCAGGTCATGCAGGCCGACGCCATCGAGCGGCTGGACCTCACCCGGCTGCTCCTGGAACCGGAGATGCTCGCCGCCGTCGAACCGGACGTGCACCTGGTCGGGACGCTGCTCTCGCTGAACCGGGTGATGCCCGACAAGACCAAGGAGACCGCCCGCCAGGTGGTCCGGAAAGTCGTCGAGCAGCTGGAACGCCGGATCGAGCAGAAGACCCGGGCGGCCGTGACCGGCGCGCTGAACCGGGCCGCACGGATCAGCCGGCCCCGGCACGCCGACATCGACTGGGACCGGACGATCCTCGCCAACCTCAAGCACTACCAGGCCGAACACCGCACCGTGATCCCGGAACGGCTGATCGGGTACGGGCGACGCGGCACCTCGGTGCAGCGCGACGTGGTGCTCTGCGTCGACCAGTCCGGGTCGATGGCGGCGTCGGTGGTGTTCTCCGGAGTGTTCGCCGCGGTGCTCGCGTCGATGCGATCGCTGCGCACCTCGCTGGTCGTCTTCGACACCAGCGTGGTCGATCTGACGGAGCAGCTCAGCGATCCGGTGGAGGTGCTGTTCGGGACGCAGCTCGGCGGGGGGACGGATATCAACCGGGCTGTCGCGTACAGCCAGCAGTTGATCACGCGGCCTCGGGACAGCATCTTTGTGCTGATCAGCGACCTGTATGAGGGCGGGATCCGGGAGGAGATGCTGCGGCGGGTGGCGGAGATGACCGCGGCGGGCGTACAGGTGGTGGTGTTGCTGGCCCTCTCCGACGAGGGCGCGCCCTCCTACGACCACGAGAACGCGGCGGCGCTGGCGGCGCTGGGAGTTCCGGCATTCGCTTGTACGCCGGACGCGTTCCCGGACCTGATGGCCGCCGCGATCGAACGCCGGGACCTGAAGGCTTTCGCCGAACGCCTCACCGACCAGCGGGCGACAACCGGTCGTTGATCCAGCCTCCCCCGCGGGCCGGGGTGTCGAAGGTGGACCAAAGTAACTACCGTATGGGCCATGACTGCTTACTTGAATGACCCGGAGGTCTGGCAGGAGAGCTGGAATCGTCAGCAGGAAGCTTTCATACCGGATCGGGAGCACCGGTTCGCGACCATGCTCGACGCCGTCGCGGCGATCACCGAGGGCAGGCCACCGCGGTTGCTCGACCTCGCCGGCGGCACCGGCACGATTTCGCTGCGTACGCTCGCTCGTTTCCCCGGCGCCCAGGTCACCGTGCTGGACCAGGACCCGGTGCTGCTGACGATCGCCAAATCCTCGCTGCGGGACCGCGCCACCATCGTCGACGCGGACCTCGGCGACTCCGGCTGGCGGGCGAAACTTCCGGAGGACGGCTTCGACGCGGTGCTGACCGCCACCGCGCTGCACTGGCTGCCGGCCGAGCGGGTCAGCACGCTCTACGCGGAGATCCGCGAGGTGCTTCGCCCGGGCGGCGTCTTCGCGAACGCCGACCACATGCCGGAGGAGAGCCTGCCGATCCTCTCCGGCAAGCTACGCGATCACGCGCGGGTGAAGCGCGAGGCCCGGTACGCGGCCGGCGCCTCCACCTCCTGGCCCGAGTGGTGGGCCCGCGCCGCCGCCGACGAACAGCTCGCACCGAAGGCCGCTGAGCGGGCACGCATCTACCCGGCGAAGGACCACGACCAGGAGTGGTTCCCACCGGCCGCCTGGCACGTGGAGGCGCTGCGCACGGCCGGCTATCGCGAGGCCGGCGTGATCTGGCGCGGCGGCACCGACGCCGCGGTGGCCGCCCTACGCTGACCACTTCAAGCGGTGATCTTGCTCGGCCCACGCTGAATGCTGTCTCAACGGCCGCCAGACAGCACCCACGTTGGGCCGGACAAGACCCTGACTACGGAAGCCGGCTAGTTGGTCCAGCGGAGGAAGCGGTCGAACAGCTCAGAAGCTGGAGCCTTCGGCATGTCGCGGGCCGCTTCCTCCAGGTGGTCCCACATGAGGACGGCGAGGTCGACCCGGCTCAGTTCGGCGGCCAGGCGTTCGCGGGCCGGGTCGCACGGCCAAGGGTCACCGCAGGCGCGGCATCGCCAGGACGGCCGGTCGGGTACGTGGTCGGCGCGCTCGTCGGGCGCGGTCATGGCCGGTCGCTGGGTCTTCCGGACGCACCGTGCCGCACGTGGGCCCCTTCCCATGGAGCGGGCGCGACGGAGGGGCTCGGGTCCGCCGCCATCGCACCCTGTCCCAACACATTGCGCGCGCATTGGCGGCCCGGTCAACCGCCGGGGCCGTGCCTCCCTTCTCCGGGTGACGCGTGCCGCCCGCAGGAGGGTCTTCGATCGGGTACGCGGCCTGCGGCAGTGAATATCACCCAGAGCGACTGACCGACTTCCGACAGTGCCGGGTTTCCGGTGTGGCCGATGTGGCTACCTTGCCGATTCCCGCCCGATATGTACCGATCTTTGGAAGCATGGGGTTCCCGACGGCCCGAGTACCCGGAGGACGGTGACATGGCCAACGACGAACAACGGGAACCCGAACCCCAGACCGCCCTGTACGCCTCGGCGGCGGCCACCACGCCGCAGCGCCGGGAGCGCCGGCGCAAGCAAGCGGTGGTCGGCCTGACCGGTGCGGCCGCCGTGCTGGCCGGGGCCGGTTTCCTGGCCACCCAACTGATGAACGCCGAGCAGCCGAGCCTGCCCGAACCGGCCGCCCTGGCGCCACTGACCGCGTCGACAGCGGCCACGGCCAGTTCGGCGCCAAGCGTTGAGCCTTCGGTTACCCGTACATCCAAAGTTCCTAAGCCGGCGGAGCCGGTGGAGCGCAGCCCGGCACCCACGGTGAGCCGGACGCCGGACCCCGCGCCGACGCCCACGTCGGCCGCGACGGATCGGAGCAGCAAGCTGGGCGTGCGAGCGCAAGACGGCGTCAACGAGCGGACCGAGGCCCTGGAGAACGGCACGATCCGGATCGTGAGCGCGCGGCGGGACCTGACCGGCGAGCGTGAGCTGCAACTGGCCGGCGACAAGGGCAGACCGATCGGCAACGGTGTCTGGTGTACGAGCGATGTCCGGATGGCCGCGGGGGCGCCGGCCGAGGAGCGGCCGACGGTGCTGCTGTGCTGGCGCACGTCGAAGGCCCGCAGCGTGGTGACCATGGCGGTGGTCACGAATGGCGAGGCCCCGACCGCCAGGAGCGTCGACATCATCGGCGAGGAATGGGCGAAGCTCGGTTGACGCCGGAGCGGCGGCCCGCCAGTCGCTGGGCAAAGAAAAATCGCGGCAGGGCGTGAAGCCCTGCCGCGATTTCTGTCGTGTTCGTCAGGCGGTGACGGTCGGGCTGGTCGCGCCCAGTACCGCGGCGGTGTCCGGCAGCACGACGCGGTACTGCTGGCCGCGGACCAGACCACCGATGCGGACGCTGGCCGAAGCCTTGAACGTCAGGACGGTCTTCCAGGTGCCCCGGACGTTCTGCTGGACCTGGGCGGTCTGGCCGGTCGCACCGTTGATGGTGATCGTCATGAGGCCCGTGCCGGAGCGGACGGCGTTCACCGTGGCACGCACCTTGTAGCCGACCTTGGCCGAGGTCACGGCCGTGGTCGTGTTCGACTCGGCGACCTGGACATAGACCTCGTACGACGCCTTGGCCGTGCGGGTCACCGCGACGGTGCCGGCCTCGGTGGTCTTGGTGTCGGTGCACTGCACCGCACCGCCGGCCTCGGAGACGCAGACCGAGACGCCCTGCAGCGCCCACGCCTTGCCGCCGGCCTGCACCGAGAAGGTGGTGACGGTGCTGGTGCCGTAAGCAACCTCGGGCGAGGTGCTGTTGACGGTGATCACCGGGGTGACCTTGCCCGGCACGGTCGTCACCGGGGCGCCCGTGGTGGGAGCGGTGGTGACCGGCGCGGAGGTCGGAGCCTTGGTCGGCGCGCTGGTGACCGGCGCGCCGGTGCTCGGAGCCGTGGGTGCGGTGGTCGGAGCCGTGGTGGGCGGCGTGGTCACCGGAGCGACGGCGGCCAGCGCGGCCACCGGGTCGACGCGCCCGTTGCCGTAGTCCTTGTCGAAGCCCTTCGTGCCCAGGTCGACCGCGGTCTCCTCCATGGCGGCCTCGATCTGGTCCGGCGTCAGCGCCGGGTTGGCGGCCTTCAGCAGCGCGGCAACCGCCGCGATGTGCGGCGAGGCCATCGAGGTGCCGTTCATCGACTTGTACGCGGAACCGAGCGCCGTCGGGTAGGTGCTGAGGATGTTGCTGCCCGGGGCCGCCACGTCCACGTAGCTGCCGGCGTTGGAGTAGCTGCCGTAGCGGTCGTTGGAGTCGGTGGCCGCCACCGCGATCACACCGGCGTCAGCGGCGGGGTACGAGATGGGGCTGCCCGAGGTACGGCTGTTGCCGGCCGCCGCGATGACGGTGACACCCTTGCTACGGGCGTAGTTGACCGCGTTGGTGACAGCGGTGACCTTCTGGGTCGAGCCGAGCGACATGTTGATGACCTGGGCACCGTGGTCGGTGGCCCAGATGATGCCCTCGGCGGCGTCGGACATGTTGCCGCTGCCGTTCGAGCCGAGCGCCTTGACCGGCAGAATCTTCGCGTTCGGGGCGACAGCCGAGATACCGACGCCGTTGCCGGTGACCGCCGAGATCGTGCCCGCCACGTGCGTGCCGTGCCCGTTGCCGTCGGTGATCGTGCCGGCCTTGTTGCTGATCGCGTCGTAGCCGCTGAGCACGTTGCCGGCCAGGTCCGGGTGCTTGGAGTCGACACCGGAGTCGATCACCGCGACGGTGACGTTCTCACCGGTCGACTTCTTCCACGCCTCGGCGATCTTCAGCTTCGAGAAGTCCCACTGCTGGCTCCGCGACGGGTCCGAGCCGGTCGGGATGCCGAGCGCGTACATCTTGGCGTCGACCTCGACGCTCACCGCGTCCTCGGCGCCCTGGCCGTCCTCGACCAGCTTGGCCGCGGAGGCCTTGTCGGTGGCCTCCTTGACGGTGATCACCGGCTTGCCGTCCTCGCCGATCGTCGTGGTGACGACCCGGGCGGGCTTCTCGGCGGAGACGGTGGCCGGGAGCAGCTGCTCCGGGCTGGCGGTCAAGCCGTAGGTGACGGGCTCCCAGCCCGCCGAGCCGGTCGGAAGAGCGAACGCACCGACAGCGGCAAGAGCACCGATAGCGGCGGTGGCGACGGCGTACCTACGGATCTGAACCTTCATCAAGCGCTTCCCTCTCCCCCGTTTTGCTTACGGGAATCAGATTCGGAGGGGACGGTTGTGACAGCCGGTGTCGGAACGTTGCGCCTCGGTAGCACAGCAGAAGAGCCGGTGCGGCGGCTTTCTCGGTCGAGCCTGAGGATCGGCTGGAAGTATCCGGATTCGAGCGGATGTGTCCTCACGTTTTGGAAGCATGAAGGCTCACGAAGCCGACAAAACCGGAGGACAGCGGCATGACCGACCATGAGCAGCAACCACCGGCAACCGAGGAGGGCGCTGCTGCGGCGCCGGCTCGGCGCGGCAAGCGCCGCCGGCTCGCCTTAATCGGTACGGGCGCGGCGGCGGTAGTGCTGGCGGGTGGGGCGTTACTGGCGGCTCAGTCCAGTGACTCCCAGCAGAGCCTGCCGGAGCCGGCGGCGATGGCGCCGTTGAGTACAGCTACGCCGATGGCGCCGGTGTCCGCCGCGGTGGCGGCGGCATCGTTGGAGGCGGTGGCGTCGAGTGCACCGGCCAGCCCTGCCAGCTCCGCCGGCCTTGTCAGCTCCGCCAGCGCGTCGCCGGCGCCGAAGATGGAAGAGCGTAAGCAGGCCTCGCGGTCTGAGGAGAAGACTTCCGCCGAAGTTCGCCGGAAGATCAAGGAAGCGCGAGCCAAGGCCGCAGCGGACGGGGTTCCGCTCAAGCGCCCGTTGAAGCAGGCGGCCGCAGGGGAAGCCGCAGTCAGCGAGCGTACGGTGCAGACGAAGAACGGCACTATCCGGGTGACTACCGCACGGGACGACCTGACCGGTCAGCGCGCGCTGGCGATCGCGGCCGACAAAGGCGAGCGGGTTGGGAGTGCGAACTGCACCAACAGGATTCGCTTCAGCGCAGGGGTACCGGCGCGGGAGCGGCCTAGTCTGCTGCTCTGCTGGCGGACGTCGGCTCAGCGGAGTGTGGTGACGATGGCGGTTACGCCGAACGGCAAGCCGAAGGCTGCGGAGAGTGTCGCGATCATCGACAAGGAGTGGGCGAAGCTCGGCTGACCGGCCAGCATGGACGCCGGCTGCGGTAGCGGGTGGCGCGGCCGGCCTCATGTAGACGCTGCGATTCGCCGCCGCCCCGGCAGGAGATCAACGGGCACTGGAACTCCCGTTGCGCATGGACTGCGGCAAGGCATGGCAAGCAGGCATGACTACCCGCTGCCTTAAAATAGGCAGAAAGAATCCGACCGAACGCACAGCGACATCGCAAATGGCGTTCAGTGCGCGATGTCGTGAGCAACGTTTGGCAGCTCGCGGTGTGCCATAGCGGTGAGCGGATCGGCCAGTCTCTCGGAGCCTATGCGATTGCCATAGGCCTCGTATCGGGATTGGCCTACGTTCTCGAAAGCTCTAAATACGACGCACAGCGCCGACCCACACCGCTGTGGACGAGTGGGCGTTTGACCGATCGCGACATGAATCATCGGCCGGTGCTTCCTTCCGGCTTGCATTGCTGCGCCGGATACGGATTCGCGAGGCGCGCATACCGCGGGCAGACGTCTGACCAACCCTGATGCGCGACGGTCGCGGGCAGACCGAAAGTAAGGTGCGTGAATTTATCGCGCGAACCTCCCGACATTATGCCCGTGGGATTTGCCGTGTGCGCACTAATAGCCGCGATAGTCCGACGCGCTTTTGCAAAGTCGGACAAAAGGGCATGAGCTTCGCGCGGACGCCAACGGACGCAACAGCGAATTCACTGAACTTTGTCACTCTAGGTGTTTGTTCAATCGCACCAAGTTACGCTTCCGGCGAGAACCGCCCGACGGCGCCGCGAGCGACCCCGGGCACACCCATCCCACAGACGGTTTCCAGAAACCGTAGGAGGACCTCGCATGCGTAAGTCCAAAACACGCATCGAAACTCGGCGCGCTGTGCGCGCCGGGCTCGCGACGGCGGCGACGGCCGTGGTCGTGCTCGGTGCAACCGCGCTGCCAGCTCAGGCAGCGGCAGTGACTCTCACGTTGAGCAACGCCTCAGGAGCCAACACCGGTGGCAACAGCTTCACAGGCACGTCTACAACGCCGTGGCTGACCGGCTACACGGCACCCGTCGCTTACTTCGGTCAGGCTGCGTGCCAGCAAACCTGGACGACGGCCAGGTATAGCTCCAACGTCCTGCCCAGCGCATCCAACACTGGCATTGTGGCTGCCGAAACCACCAAGAAGGTGTCCAACAACAAGGTCGCCGTCTCCATCAAGGCGGCCGCTGCCGGCACGACGGGCGCCAATATCGACCTCTCCGACTACGGTGCGGCCGGCGGTACAACGCGGTACAACGTCTGCATCTACGGCTCGGCGACTGACGCCAGCCCGCTGGTCGGAACCGCGAGCTACTCGGTGGTAGCTGCCGCTACCCTTGCCGCGATCAGTCCGACCTCTGGCCCGGCCATGGGTGGTACACAGATTACCGTTACCGGGACCAACCTGCCCACGACTGCGGGTTCGATAACGGCCACGCTGGGCGGCCTCCCCCTGACGGTCCAGCCAGGAGCTAACAACTACTTCACGGCCACAGTTCCCAAGGCGTCCCCGCAGAACGATGCGGACCTGATCATTGAAACGACCGCCGGCACCCTTCGCATGAACGACGCTTTCGACTTCGTCAACGGAACTACCGTTACGCCGAACACGGCACCGTCGACCCGGAACTTCGTCGACATCGACATGTACGGGTCCGGGTTCCTGAACTACACCTTCGGCTGGACCCTGCCCGACGCAAAGGTCTACCTCGTCAACGGCAACTACAACCCCGCTGACAGTGCCAACAAGAAGACGCGACCCCAGACGTCCGAATGTATCGACGTTCTCGTCATTGACGACACGGAGCTGATCTGCACGCTCGTTCTGTCCCAGACGACTGCTGACGCAACCCTCCCGTCGGCCACGACTGAGAATGACGCCAACTACACCACCGGCGGAACGACTATCGCCGCTGCAAACGCCACGACGGCAATCGCTACCCTCGGCGGCACGACGACGCTGACCGTTCCCGGCGGTGGCCTCACCCAGGCCGACGTCGGCGAGGAGGTCACCGGCCTGTACGTGGATGAAGCCGTTGACGCCGCTATCGCCGCCGACACCGTCATTACCGCGGTGAATGCGGCCGGGACAGTAGCCACGCTCAGCACCGCCGGTACTATCGGAACCTCCGGCAACTTCCACAGCATCACTATCGGTGCCGACGCGCGAGCGACAACCGGTATCTCCATCGCCGCCATCGGCAGCAGGACCGTCACCTCCGCAACTCCCATGTTCTATGCCGGAGATGTCGGCGACCGAATCATTGACGCCACTGAGATCGCACCCGGAACGGTCATCACCGCCGTGGCGTCGGACCGCCTGTCAGCGACTATCTCGAAACCGGCGCTTGGCACGCTTAGCGCCGTGGCCACCACAACCATCCAGCCAAGCACGCCCGTTCCCGACGGCTCATACAACCTCACCGTTGTGAGTAGCGGAAGTCGAGCGGCCCAAACCGCATCCACCTATCTTGAGTCCGTTGTCGCAAGCGGCTCGTCCTTCACAGTGGCCGAGTTCTAGTTCGGACTTGGCCGCGACCAGGCCCGGCGGCTCGTTGCTTCTAGCGCGAGTCGCCGGGTTTCCTTAACGACCGCACGGCGGCCGCACAGGTGCGGCCGCCCTTCGCTCTTAATGTGGGGCTAGTTCATCGTTTTCCAGCGCTTCAATATCGCGGCTACGCTCTTCCGTCGGGAAGGGTTGCCATCCAGGTCGACTGCGACGGTGTAGACGCTCCTCTCAGCGCTGAGGCGCCAGCACAGCAGAAGGTTCTCGCGAACTCCCGCCTTCTTGTTGTTCTGCAACCGAATCCGTTGCGTGCATGAAACCCCGTTCCCGACTGGCTCGCCCTTGCCGGCCACCCACGCGAGTTCCCGCTGACCGGTGAGGTCACCACGCGCTGACACCACACGCATAGTGCTCCGGTCTTTCTTAATATTGCCGCTGTTGGTGATCTGAAGATCGTCCACCGAGGCTTCCGGTCGGGGTTGCATTCCGCGTTTGATCTCGACCTTGCCTACGACCGCTGACTTGCGCACCTTCGCGACCCGCTCCTTCTCCGACGGGCTGAGCGACGGCGGCGTCTTCGACGGCCTCGGACTCGGCGACGTCGGCGCGTTCTCACCAGACGGCGACACCGCTGAAGTAGCCGGGCTGGCCGAACTTCCGTCCGACACCGCCTGCGACTCTGTCGAACTCTCCGAGTCGCCCCCGCAGCCACTCAGCCCCAGGATCAGCGCCACTCCGGTCACTGCGGCCACCCGCGCACGATGGCCTGCCATCGGTCCAGTCATCGCTCAACACCCTCCAAGTTCTCCGGATCAAGCCCCCCATGACTGTGGGAACTTGGACTGTCAATGCTGACAAAAACTCCTAATCCACACGGCCAAACTGCCACAGACTCAGCCGTTCCACAGCCACGGGTTGACGGACGGCGATCGACATCGCTATGTTCCTCTCGCATCGAGTAAGACTCATAGAGAGAAGAACGCAAGATGGACGAGGTGAGCTATCTGGCCGGCTACGACCCGCGGCGCTATCCCGCGGTCGCGGTCACCGTTGACGTCGTGGCGCTGACGATCCGGGACGGCAAACTCTGTGTCCTGCTTGTTGAGCGCGGAACTCAGCCCTACGCCGGCCAGCGCGCCCTCCCCGGCGGCTTCGTCAAGAACGAGACCCTCGACGAGGCCGCACTGAGGGAGTTCGCCGAGGAGACCGGCCTGACCCCGGGGCAGGGCGAGCTCGGCCGGGTCCACCTGGAGCAGCTCAAGACCTACGGCGACCCCGACCGCGACCCCAGGATGCGCGTCATCTCGGTCGCCTACCTGGCATTCGCCCCGCGACTGCCGGAGCCCACGGCCGGCACCGACGCGGCACGGGCCTACTGGGTGCCGGTCGACGAGGCCAAGGACCTGGCCTTCGACCACGACGACGTGCTCGCCGACGGCCTGGAGCGCGCCCGCGACAAGCTCGAGTACACGCCTCTCGCCACCGCCTTCACCGATCCCGAGTTCACGATCAGCGAGCTGCGGCACGTCTACGCCGCGGTCTGGGGCGAGGAACTGCACGCCGGCAACTTCCACCGCAAGGTGCTCTCCGTGCCGGGGTTCGTCGAGGGCACCGGCCGGACCACCGCACGCGGCGGGGACCGGGGCGGGCCGAGGGCCAAGCTCTACCAGGCCGGCGACGCCCGCCTGCTGCACCCGGCGCTGCTCAGACCCACGAGGGAGGACCGGGTGAGATGACGACGCCGGAGAAGAGGCCGCGCCACTACCGGGGACGCCACCGCCGGACGTGGAGGCGGCGGACCAGATGATCACCTTTGATGAGGCGGTGCCGCGGATCATGGCGGCCGAGCGGTTCAGTGACCTGGGGACGGGTGGATCCGATGCCGTTCACGCGTACCGGAAATGGGTGAAGCTGGTCCACCCGGACACCGTGAGTGCGGCGCGGCGCGCGACCGCGACGCAGGCTTTCGCCAAGCTTTCCGCGCTCTACCACGAGAGGGGCGACGCGCACCGGCCGACGGGGACGCTGCGCACGCGGAACGGCGTCTATCGGATCGAGGACACTTTCGCCTCCGGCGACATCGCGGAGCTGCTCGACACCGGCGACACCCTCCTCAAGATCCCCCGCGACCCCGCGGACAACGACCTGATGCGGGCCGAGGCCGACGCGCTCCTCAAGCTGCGGACGGACGGCGACCCGAGGTTCCGCGCCTACGCTCCCCGGCTCGTCGAAACCTTCACCCACGAGGACCACGACCACCGCAGACGCACGGTCAACGTGATCAGGCGCCAGCGCGGGATGCGACGACTGAGCACCACGGAAACTCTGGAGGACGGCGTCTGGATCTGGCGCCGGCTGCTGACCGCCCTCGGCTGGGCGCACCGGGCCGGCGTGATCCACGGCGCGATCCTCGAACCGCACGTCCTGATCCACCCCGAGCATCGCGGCTTGGTTCTGGTGGATTGGTGCTACTCCGGGCATCGACCGAGGGCGATAGTGAAGGCAAGGGAAGTCGCCTATCCGCCGGAGGTGCTGAACGACAGGACCGCCACCCCAGCCACTGACATCTACATGGCAACCGGACTGATGACGCGCCTGCTGGGACCGCGAATGCCGCAGCGGCTGACGGAGTTCGCCGCCGGCTGCGTCTATCAAGCGCCGCGAATGCGGCCTCAGGATGCCTGGGCGCTCCTGGCCGAACTGGACGAGATCATCCGGATCTGAGGAGGAACACCATGGGAAGCGGACGCTGGTCCACCGACGTCTACACCGCGGCGGCCGAGTACCGCTCCGCGCGCGGGCAGAGCGCCTTCTCCTACAGCGACAGCGGCGCCCGCACCGTCCACCCGGAACTCGACCCGCGGGGCGTGTTCATGCGGGAGAGCCGGGACAGCGAGGAGCACCCGTTCAGTACGCCGATCGCCGTCCTCTTCGACGTGACCGGTTCGATGGGTAACGTGCCGCGGGTCCTGCAGACCAAGCTGCCGCAGCTGCTGGGCCTGCTGACCCGGCGGAACTACGCGATCGACCCGCAGATCCTGTTCGGCGCGATCGGGGACGCCACCTGCGACCGGGCGCCGCTGCAGGTCGGGCAGTTCGAGTCGGACAACCGGATGGACGAGGACCTGGCCCGGATCGTTCTGGAGGGCGGTGGTGGCGGGCAGAAGCACGAGTCCTACGAACTGGCGCTCTACTTCATGGCCCGGCACACGGTCCTGGACTCGATGATCAACCGGGGGCGGCGCGGTTACCTCTTCCTGATCGGCGACGAAATGCCGTACCCGAAGGTGAAGCCGCGCGAGGTCGAAGCCGTGATCGGCGACGAAATCAAGGCGAGCATCAGGATCGAAGACCTGATGACCGAGCTGAAGCGGAAGTACGACGTCTATTACATCCTGCCGACCGCGGCCGGATGGGGCGGCGACAAGGAGGTGCTGGGCCGCTGGCGAGCCCTGCTCGGCCAGAACGTCCTGGAGCTCGACGACCTGGACGCGGTCTGCGAGACGATCGCGCTGACGGTCGGCCTCGGCGAGGACGCCATCGACCTGGACGAGGGCATCGCCGACCTGTCCGACATCGGCTCGGCGGCGGGCGGCACGGTCGGCCGGGCGCTGGCCCCGCTGCAACGCAACCCGGTGGTGCGCGACGCGCCCTTCGAGATCACCGCGGGCCCGAGCGGAAACCAGCGTCTGTGAGAGAGCACATCGCCGTCGTCGATCTGGGCTACGGCGACGCCGGCAAGGGCACCGTCGTGGACGCCCTCTGCGCCTCGAACAAGATCAAAGCGGTCCTGCGCTTCAACGGAGGCGCGCAGGCCGGGCACAACGTGGTCACCGAGGACGGCCGCCACCACACCTTCGCCCAGTTCGGCTCCGGCACGCTGCGTGGCGTCCCCACCCACCTGACTCGCTTCTGCGTGGTCGATCCGCTCGCGCTGGCCGCCGAGGCGCGAGCGCTCGGCAACCCATATCACCTGCTCACGGTCGATGGTGACGCCCTGCTCGCCACTCCGTGGCATCGCGCCGCCAACCGGCGCCGGGAACTCGCGCGCGGCACGCACCGTCACGGTTCCTGCGGCATGGGCATCGGAGAGACGATGGCGTACGCCCTACGCGTCCCCGATGCCCCCAGGATCGCCGACACCCTCCGGCCGGCTACTCTCCGGCGCCGCCTCGCCGGCGTCCGCGACGCCCTCGGCGACTGCGAGTACCCCCTCGACGACGTGGTCGACGCGTTCACCGCCTTCGCCCGGACGGTACGCGTCGTCGACTCCACCCATACCGACCGGCTGCTCGCCGAGGGCCCGTGCGTCTTCGAGGGCGCGCAGGGTGTCCTGCTCGACGAGTGGTACGGCTGGCACCCGCACACCACCTGGTCCACCACCACCTTCGACAACGTCGCCGCGCTCTGCCCCTCGTTCCGGCGGATCGGCGTGGTGCGTACCTACACCACCCGGCACGGCGCCGGACCGTTCGTCACCGAGGCACCCGATCTCGATCTGCCCGAACCGCACAACGGCCGCGACGCCTGGCAGGGCACGTTCCGGATCGGCCACTTCGACGCGGTCGCCCACCGGTACGCCGTCGAGGTGGCCGGCGGTGTCGACGGGCTCGGGGTGACCCACCTCGACGCCCCGGAACGCTGCCCGGGTCTGCGCGTCTGCCGGTCGTACCGGATCGACGGCGAACTCTGGGACCGGATCGCCCCCGGCCCACCGCGCGACCTGGTCCATCAGGAACGGATCACGAACCGGCTGCTCCGGGCCCGTCCGGGCGATCTCCACCGGCCCGAGGATTGGTCTGCCGAGATCAGCGATCTGCTCGGCGCCCCGGTCATTCTGGAGTCCCGCGGCCCGCGTTCCGTTGACAAGACTTTCACCGCGGTGCCGGTCGTCGCATAATCCGGTAATTGATTTACCCGTCGCATTCGCAGGTGCCGAGAAACCCCGTCACAAGCGCTCTGAGCTGCAACTATGCTTGACCTGTGATCAGCACCCACATTTAGGCATGCCTTACCTCATGCCCCTTAGGCGTGCCTTACCTAATGAGTCGAATCTTTACCAGCAACATCATTAAACGACATGGAAATTGCTTCGAACCGGAGTTATGGTCGGCGTGAGGCCAATAACCATCAGGGGAGCTGGTAACCATGACGCAGATGATGAACATGCCGCGCGTGCAGACCTGTACCGTCGCCGAATGCGGGTACAACCACGACGGCTGTACCGCCTTCGCGATCACCATCGGCAGCCTGAGCACCGCCGAGTGCGACACCTTCATCAACTCGGGCGAGCAGGGCGGCATGGGCGTGGCCACCGCACAGGTCGGCGCTTGCAAGCGGGCCGACTGCACGTACAACGAGAACCTGGAGTGCCGTGCCCCGGCGATCACCGTGGGCGCCTCCGCCGACAAGGCCGACTGCCTCACCTACCAGCGGGGCTGAGCCGCCACGACTGATCCGAGCCCGCCGCCTCTCCCGAGACGGCGGGCTCGTTCGTGTCCGCATGCCACCTACGACGTACGCCCTACCAGGAAATACGCTTCCGGGCGTATTGCCCGCCCTTCGACCCCGGCCGATGCTGAGAGGGTCCGGCTCGAAGGGGGAAAAGTCCGGTGCGTTCCGCTTATCGCATTCTCGCCATTCTCATCGCGCTCGGCGTGGTCGTTCAGGCCGCGGTGATCGCCGGTGCCTGGTTCCTCGTCCTCAACGACCTCGATTCCGGAACGGTCCTCGACAAGAACTCCGAGGGCAACTGGGCGCACGTCGTGCACGGGCAGATCGGCGTCATGGTCATGCCGCTGCTCGCTCTGCTCCTGCTGATCGTCTCGTTCTTCGCCCGGATCCCGGGCGGCGTCAAGTGGGCCGCGATCACGCTCGGTGTCACGATCCTGCAGGTCGTTCTGGCGTTCGCCGGTTTCGCGGCGCCGGTCCTGGGCCTGTTGCACGGCGTCAACGCGTTCGCGATCGCCGGGGTGGCCGGCGTGGCCGCCCGTAAGGCCCGCGAGGCCACCAGCGCGGTTCCGGCTTCGCCGGCCGCCGTCTCCTGAGAGCGTGCGCACCAGCGTCCGGGCCGCCATCGCCACGGTGGCGGCCCTTGCCGTGCTCGGGCCGATCGGCTGGTTCTGGTACGACAGCCTGGTTCCCGGCACCTACGACATGGCCACCATGGGTTACGCCGACTACGGCGGCGGCCCACCCGCCGGCCACCAGCACACCGGCGGGATCAGCGTCGCCGACCTGCGGGGGCCGTCCGGGACCCCGGCGGTGACCGTCACCCTGACCACCCGGCGGGACGGCGACCGCTACACGATCAACGGCTCCTCCCCCGGTCCGGAGATCCGCGCCCGGCAGGGCGATCTGATCCAGGTGACGCTGGTGAACGAGTCGGTGCCGGACGGGGTGACCCTGCACTGGCACGGCGTGGACGTCCCGAACGGCGAGGACGGCGTCGCCGGCATCACCCAGGACGCGATCGCTCCCGGTCGCAGTCACGTGTACCGGTTCGTCGCCCGGGACGCGGGCACCTACTGGTACCACTCCCATCAGGTCTCCCACGAGCAGGTCCGGGGCGGGCTCTTCGGTGCGCTGGTGATCGAGCCGCCGTCACCGGCCGGCGGCGATCACGTGGTGCAGGTGCACACCTACCAGGGGCGGCGAACCATCAACGGCAAGCCGGGCGTCTCCGAATTTCCGGCCACCTCCGGTGAGGCGGCGTCCTCGGGCCGGACGGTGCGCGCCCGGGTGATCAACACGGATGCCGGGCCGATCCGGGTCTGGGTGAGCGGGACGGCCTACCGGGTGGTCGCGGTGGACGGCCGTGACCTGCACCAACCCGGCCCGATCGGCGGCGCGGCCGTGCTGCTCACCGCGGGCGGCCGGGTCGATCTGGAGTTCACCGCGCCGGGGCGGGTGGACGTCGGCGGGGGCGCCGCCATCGGATCGGGCGCGGCCTCGGCCGAGCCGCGCGAGCTGGTCGACCTCCTGACGTACGGGACACCGGCCCCGCTCGGCTTCGACCCGGGACGGGCGACCCGCGTCTTCGACTATCGGATCGGGCGGCGGATCGGCTTCCTGGACGGAATGCCCGGCATGTGGTGGACCGTGAACGGCCGGCTCTTCCCGGACGTGCCGATGTTCATGGTCCGTACCGGCGACATCGTCCGGATGACCATCCGCAACGTCAGCGGTGAGGTGCACCCGATGCACCTGCACGGCCACCACGCCGTGGTGCTCAGCCGCAACGGTGTCGCCGCGACCGGCAGTCCGTGGTGGATCGACTCGCTCGACGTGGCCGACGGTGACCGCTACGAGATCGCGTTTGTGGCCGACAACCCGGGCATCTGGGCGGACCACTGCCACAACCTGGAGCACGTCCCTGAAGGCTTGACCGCCCACCTGGCCTACGCCGACGTCAGCACCCCATACCGGGTCGGCGGCGACGCCGGCAACGTCCCCGAGTAAGCCGAGCCGTGCCCGCCCGGAAGCGAGCACGGCCGGAGACGAGCACGGCCGGGGGCCGTGATGTCGCGGTGGCATCGACGCAGGCCGCACCTCAGCCGCACCCCACAGCGTCCGCCGTCGCACTTGTCCGGCCGGACAGTTGTCGACGCGGCGCCGGATGGCGTCGCAGTCGACGAGAGGTGGACGGATGAGGCAGCCGGTCAAGCGTGGCATCTTCGCGGGTGCGCTCGCGGCGCTCGCGATCGCGGGCGTGGGCGCCTACGTCCTGCCCACCGGCACGCCAGGCTGGGCGCCGGTCACCTACGGGCTCTCCGCGAGCCCGGAGGAAATCCTGCCCGCCGTCGTCTCGCCCGCCGAGCCGGCCCGCGTCGTCACCACCACCCTGGACGCGAACGGCCGGCCGGTCGTCACCGTCACCGAGGCGACCGACCGGGCGAGCGCGGCCGGCCTGGTCCGGGACGCGCAGCGGGCGGAGAACACGGTCGGCGTCGAGGTCGACGCCGTGGCCGAGATGTTCCAGGCGCCCACCGGCACCGACCGGTACCGGCCCCTTCAGTGGGACCTGGACACCATGCGGGTGCCGGCGGCCTGGCAGCGGTCGACCGGCGCCGGCGTGACGGTCGCGGTGATCGACACCGGTGTGGACGTCTCGCACGAGGACCTGACCGGCCGAGTGCTCTCCGGCTACGACGCGATAAGCGGCACCGAGGGTGTCAGCTCGGACGGGAACGGCCACGGCACCCATGTGGCCGGCACGATCGCCGCGACGACCGGTAACGGGTCCGGCGTGGCGTCGGTCGCCCCGGACTCGTCGATCCTGCCGGTCAAGGTGCTGGGGGCGAACGGCTCGGGCTACATGTCCGATGTGGCCGAGGGCATCGTCTGGGCCGCCGACCACGGCGCTCACGTGATCAACATGTCGCTGGGCTCGACCGGCCGGACCGGTGCGGTGAGCACCGCGATCGCCTACGCCCGCAGCAGGAACGTCGTGGTGGTCGCCGCCGCCGGCAACAGCCGAGCCCAGGGCAGCCCCATCCAGTACCCCGCCGCCGACGCGGGCGTGATCACGGTGGCCGCCACCGATTCCACGGACACGGTCGCGAACTACTCCAACGCCGGGGACTACGTGGATGTGGCCGCGCCGGGCAGCGCGATCGTCAGCACGTACCCGAGGGTCCTGCACACCCCCGGTTATGGACGGCTCTCCGGCACCTCGATGGCCGCGCCGCACGTGGCGGCGGTCGCCGCGCTCCTGGTCGCGGACCGGCCGGGGATCACCCCGGACGAGGTGGAGATCGCGCTGAAGACCTCCGCGATCGATCTCGGCAGCCCCGGTAGGGACAACGACTACGGCTACGGACGGGTCGACGCAGCGGCCGCGCTCGAGGCGATCGGGCCGGTCACCACCCCGCCGACCAGCACACCCGTCACGACCGAGCCGACCAGCGCCGCACCGACGACCGAACCGCCGGCCACCGAGCCGACGACCGAGCCGCCGGCGACCGAGCCGCCGGCCACTGAGCCGGCGACCCCGGCACCCACCGCGACCGAGACCAGCGCGCCCACGAGCCCGCCCACCACGGCGCCGGCCCCGAACGAACCGGCTCCGACCGAGCCGGCACCGGCACAGACCGTCGTCACTGCGGACTCCTCCACTCAGCGCGTCACCTACGGGACCACGGCGGTCACCACGTTCACCGTCACCGCGGGCGGGACGGCCTTCGCGGACCAGCCGGCCTCGATCTGCGTCGCGCCCGCCGGTGAGACCTGGTCCTGCACCTCGGTGCGGACCACCGTGGACGGCACCTACCTGGACACCCGCACCGCGACCGGCGCCTTCCGGGTCCGGCTGGTCGTGGCCGCGACCGGCGCCAACACCGGCGCGTCGGCGACGGCGACCCGCACGGTGAAGGCGGCGGTCACGGTGACCCGTACCGCGAAGGGCACGCTCGCCGTGACCGTCAACGGGCCCACCGGGCAGGCGATGACCCTCCAGCGATACACCGCCGGACAGTGGACCACCGTCCAGACGTACGTCACCGAAGCGAACCAGACCTTGACCGGCCTGGTCAGCGGTGCGACGTATCGGGTCGTGGTGGCCGGCACGGCCACCGTGCAGAGCGTGACCAGCGGATCCGTGAAGGCCTAGACAGCTTTCCGGGTCAGGGTCGGCCGTCCACTTCTTCGGGGTACGCGTTCATGCGGTGTCCTCCGCGTTCCCGCGCGAGCTGACTGCCTGAGCCGTGCCCTACCGCGACCGCCGGGCCCGGGTGGGTGGAGCTCTTCGCTCGCGGTTCGCAGGACCGGTTGCGACCGGCCGCTGGTTGCTGGCCAGCGGCCGGGGTGCCTACTTGCGGTTGGTGAGGCCGGCTGCGCCCGGCCGTGGATGCGGGCCAGCGGCCGGAGTGCCTACTCGCGGATCGCGGGGCCGGGTACGCCCGGCCGGTGACTGCCTCCCGCCCGCCGGGCATGGCCGGTGTGGTGTTGATCAGCGAGAGAGCCACTGCTACGAGCTCCGTGATCGATAAGGCCGGGTTTCGCGGGCCGGCTGTGCGCCAGGGCTGCTTCAACTCCGGGAAGCAGACCTAGCGCACAGCCGAGTGATCAAATAGGCCGAAAAAGCGGCCCGGCTGTGCCGGATGGCTGTCACCGCCTCCCGCGCCGCGCCGCGCCGAGCCGAGCTGGGCCGCGCCGAGCCGAGCCGCGCTGGGCCGAGCCGCGCGTCCCAAGCGGTGATGGAGCTTGGCCAACGCTCAATGCTGTCTCAACGGCCGCCAGACAGCACCCACGTTGGGCCGGGCAAGACCCTGACCACGAAGGCTCTCTACAGGTACATACCGCCGATCGGTGACTCCCGCTGGGGGACGGTCACCGGTGCGGCGCCAGTCTTCAGGGCGTAGAGCTCGGCAAGGGTGGCGCCCTCCGGGCCGATCCCGGCGGGTGAGCCGAGCCAGGCGGCCGCCTCGGCGTACGGCAGGCGACCGACCTCGATGCTGGCCAGACAGCGGCCCGGCCGGACCACGGCGGGGTGCAACGCGGACAGGTCCTCGTTCGTGGTGATCGCGATGAGCGCGTTGCGGCCCTGCCCGAGCAGGCCGTCGGTGAGGTTGAGCAGGCGGGACAGGGCCTGGCCGGCGCTCGCCTTGGCCTCGCCACGGATCAGCTCGTCGCAGTCCTCGAGCATCAGCAGCCGCCACTTCGGCCCGTTGTCGTCGCTGCCCAGCGCCACGTTCATCAGGTAGGCGGGGTCGGCGAAGAGACGCTCCGGGTCGAGCACGCAGTCCACCTGGCACCAGGACCGCCACTGCTGGGCGAGGGCCCGCAGCGCGGTCGTCTTGCCGGTGCCGGGCTCGCCGTGCAACAGCAGGAGACGGCCGTTGACCGACGAGCCGTCGACGGTCATCAGCCGTTCCAGGGTCTCGGCGACCGGTGTGGCGTAGTTGGAGCGGATCTCGTCCCAAGGGGTCGCGCCGATCTCCCGCTCGGTCCGGCGCGGGCCGTGCGGTCCCTGATGCCAGAAGCCGATCGGCACGCTGTCGGCGATCGGCGGCGGGTCGTCGCAGGCGTCCGCGATGGCCTCGGCGAGCACCCGATCGGCCAGTTCGGCGCTGATCGCGGTGACCTCGACCCGGGCGCGCCGGCTCTGCTTCCAGCGGGTGACGTGCAGCGACCAGCCCTCGCCGACGCTCAGCCGGCCGTGCCCGTCGTCGTCCTTGGCCTCGCGGACCAGGCGGGCGTCCGGGAGGGTGAGCGGCGCGTCGGCACGCAGGTTCTCCAGGAACTTGGTACGCCCGAACGGCTCCCGCCCGGTGACGAACGCGTCGAGGGCCAGCAGGTCCACGACGTCCACCAGCCGGTCGTCGTCGTCGACGGACCCGGCCAGCGGCAGGGTGAAGCCGGCCGGCTCGGCGAGACGGCCGGCGGCCCGGTCCACGGACTGGTGCGGTACGCGCATCGTTCCATGATCCGGGCCGAAGGACGGCTCGGCATCCCGTTTTCCCACCGTCGGGTGCGGTGAAATCAGCGTCGGGTCAGGACGAACACCGGGATCAGACGGTCGGTCTTGGTCTGGTAGTCCGCGTACGGCGGGTAGGCCTCGACGGCCCGATCCCACCAGATCTGCCGTTCCTCCCCGGAGACCTCGCGGACGGTGTAGTCGTGCTTCTCCGCCCCGTCCTGGAGCTCGACGTGCGGGTTCTTGCGGATGTTGTAGACCCAGACCGGGTTCTTCGGGGCGCCGCCGAGCGAGCCGACGACCGCGTACTCCCCGTCGTGCTCGACCCGCATCAGCGCGGTCTTGCGCAGTTGCCCGGTCTTCGCGCCGACGCTCGTCAGTACGATGATCGGCCTTTCCATGATGGTGTTCGCCTGGGCGCCATCCGTCGCCTCGTACTTCTCGGCCTGCTTGCGAGCCCAGTCCGACGTGCTGGGCGCGTACTCACCAGTCAAAGGCATGATGCCGAGTCTAGATCGCACCCGAACCGCTACCGCCTCCCTGCCCGGAACGCACTCCGCACAGATCACCTTCGAATGGTCGGACCACCATCGAAGAAGGGACAGGCGAGTGCGGCGACGACTTGTCATCGGTACGTTGACGGTGGCCTTGGCGGTGGCGGGGCTTCCCGCCGGCGCCCGGGCGGACGAGACCACGGCGGGCCGTGTGGTGGTCACCTCACTCGACGCCGCGGGCCGCCCGGTGTTCACGATCGGCGAGGCCGGCCGGGTGATGCGGGCCGCGAGCGTGCTCAGCGTGGAGACCGACGTCCCGGTACGCGCGCTGGCCGGCTCCGACCCGTACCGGAGCTCCCAGTGGGATCTGGTGAAGATCGGCGCGACGCGGGCCTGGGGCGTCTCCACCGGCGCCGGGGTCACGGTCGCGGTGATCGACACCGGGGTGGACGGCGCTCATCCCGACCTGAGGGGCAAGGTCCTCGCCGGTTACGACACGATCGGCGACGTCGCGGGCGGGGACAGCGACGAGAACGGACACGGCACCCACGTGGCCGGGACCATCGCCGCCCTGACCGGCAACGGCGTCGGCGTCTCCGGTGTCGCCCCGGGCGCGCGGATCCTGCCGGTGAAGGCGCTCGGCGCGGACGGCAGCGGCTGGATGTCGGACACCGCGGAGGGCATCGTCTGGGCCGCCGACCACGGCGCCCAGGTGATCAACATGTCGCTGGGCACGGCCGATCAGATGGGTGCGGTGACCGCCGCGGTCGCGTACGCCCGGAGCAAGGGTGTCACCGTGGTGGCCGCCGCCGGCAACGAACGGACCAAGGGCAGCCCGGTCAGCTACCCGGCGGCCGACCCCGGCGTCATCGCGGTGGCCGCCACCGACGCCGCCGACCGGTACGCCTACTACTCCACCGCCGGTGCCTACGTCGACCTCGCGGCGCCCGGCAGCGTCATCCTCAACACCTTTCCGACGAGCCTCGAGCGCCGCGGATACGGCACCATGAGCGGCACCTCGATGGCCGCGCCGCACGTGGCGGCGGCCGCCGCATTGGTCAAGGCGTATCGGCCGGCCGCCACCCCGGATCAGATCGAGCAGACGCTGGAGCGCTCCGCCGTGGACCTGGGCGCCCGGGGGTTCGACCGGGACTACGGCTACGGGCGCCTCGACGCCGCCGCGGCCCTGGCCTCGCTCAGCCAGGTCGTCGTCTCGAACGTCGCCACACGGCTGGTGTCCTACGGCACCCGGACCAGCACGACGTTCACCGCGTCCGCCGAGGGCCGCCGCCTGGCCGGCCGCGCCGCCTCGATCTGCGTCTCGGTGAGCGGCGGGGCGTGGCGCTGCTCGGCGGTGCGGACCGACGCGGCCGGCCGGTACACCCTCGTACGCACCGCGACCGGCGCCTTCCGTGCCCGGTTGCAGGTGCCGGCCACCGCGATGTCGGCGGCGGCCTCCGCCACCGCCGGCTACGGCGTGCAGGCGAGGGCCACGGTGGTTCGCTCCGGCAAGGGCGCGATCACGGTACGGGTCACCGGCGCGACCGGCCAGAAGATGTACGTCCAGCGCTACCTCAAGAAGCGCTGGACCACCGTGCGGACCTACTCGGCGGCGTCCGCCCGGAAGGTGACGAAGCTGGTCCGGGGCGGGAAGTACCGCGTGGTGGTGGCGAACACGAAGTCGGTGCGTGGCGTGACCAGCGGCACGGTCAAGGCCTGAGGACGCCGATGGTGAGGTTTACTCATACCTCATGGGCATCATCTCCCGCGGCTTCGGCGGGCGGCGGCGTGAGTCGTCGCCCGACCTGCCGCCCGGCCAGTACCTGACGCACGACTTCCCGGTGCTCTCCGCCGGACCGACCCCGCGGATCCCGCTTGATCGCTGGCAGTTCTCGATCATCACCGAGACCGGTGAGAAGCACACCTGGAACTGGGACGAGTTCACCGCCCTGCCGGCCGATGAGTTCACCGTCGACATCCACTGTGTGACCAAGTGGTCCAAGCTGGGCACCACCTGGAAGGGCGTCTCGCTGGACACCCTCATGGCGGATGTGGAGTCGGCGGCCGACTACGCGATGGCGCACAGCTTCGGCGGTTACACCACGAACGTGCCGGTCGAGGACCTGCTCGACGGCAAGGCCTGGGTGGCGTACGAGTTCGACGGCGAGCCGCTGCACCCGGAGCACGGCGGCCCGGCCCGGCTGCTCATCCCGCACCTGTACTTCTGGAAGTCGGCGAAGTGGGTCAACGGGCTGCGCATGATGCCCGAGGACGAGCCGGGCTTCTGGGAGGCCGCCGGCTATCACATGTATGGGGACCCATGGTCCGAGCAGCGGTACCACGGAGACTGACCTGGCGGGTGGCGACCGTGGTCGACACCCGCTGGGAGACGAAGACGGCGCGCACGCTGGTGCTCGACGTGCCGGAGTGGCCGGGTCACCTGCCCGGTCAGCACGTCGACATCCGGCTGACCGCCGAGGACGGCTACTCCGCACAGCGCAGCTACTCGATCGCCTCGGCGTGGCCCTCGGACGGCGGCGGCACGGTCGAGCTGACCGTGCAGCGGCTGGAGGACGGCGAGGTGTCGCCGTACCTCACCGATGTCGTCGAGAAGGGTGACCAGCTCGAACTGCGCGGCCCGGTGGGCGGCTGGTTCGTCTGGCGGGAGAAGCAGCCGGCGCCGGTGCTACTGGTCGCCGGCGGCTCCGGCGTGGTGCCGCTGATGGCGATGATCCGGGCCCGCGGCCTGGCGCGCGGCCGGCAGCCGTTCCGGCTGATCTATTCGGTACGCACGCCGGAGGACGCCTGCTACGCCGACGAGCTGCGCCGGCGGGTACGCGACGACCCGGGCCTCGACGTGCACTTCGTCTACACCCGCAAGGCGCCGGACGGCTGGCCGGCACCGCCGAAGCGGATCGACGTGGCGGTCCTCAACACGCACGGCTGGCCGCCCGACTTCCAGCCGGACTGCTTCGTCTGCGGTCCCACCTCGTTCGTCGAGACCGCCGCGGACATCCTGGTCGCCCTCGGCCACGACGCCAAGAAGATCCGGACCGAGCGTTTCGGTGGTGCCTGATGGAGCTGGACGGGAACGCCCTCGCCGGTGATCTGCGCGAGGTCTTCGCCGGTGACCTGACCGCGGCGGTCTTCACCTGCGCCGGCTGCGGGCACGCCGGCGCGGTGGCCACCCTGCGGGTCTTCCAGCCGGCACCCGGCCTGGTCGGACGCTGCCCGAGCTGCGAGGACGTGGTGCTGCGCCTGGTCCGTACCCCGGATCGGGTCTTCCTCTGCCTCAGCGGCGCCACCCGCCTGGAACTCTCACTCGACGGCGAGTAGCAGGGCCCGCTCCGGCGCGAGCAGCGGCACCGGGAGGCCCACCTCGGCCAGCACACGGCCCGGGAGCGTCACCGATCCGGCGGCCAGCCACGCGGGCGGGGCGTCCTGCACCACCCGGGGCTGGGTGCCGATCGGCCGGACCGTGTAAAGCCGGTCCGGGTCCAGGCCGGGGAACCGCACCGGCGGTGGCAGGGCGGCCGCCGGCGAGCCGGTCGCCACCAGGGCGTACACCGCCCGGGAACGGTCCTGGGCGACCACACCGTGCAGGCGGTCGTCGGCGCGGACCACCACGCCGGTGTGCAGCAGCGGGCGCAGCCGCTTGTACTCGGCGATCCACGCGGCGATCTCGGCACGCTCGGCGGGGGTGGCGGCGGTCAGGTCCCACTCGATGCCGGCGCTGCCGAACAGTGCGGTGGCCAGGCGGAACTCCAGCGCCGAGGTACGTCCGGTGACGTGGGCGGTGGCCGCGCCCAGGTGACCCCCCAGGTACTCGGGCGGGATCAGCACGCCGGTCCACCGCTGGATCCGCTGCCGGTCGAGCGGGTCGTTGGTGTCCGAGGTCCAGAACCGGTCGACCAGCTCCAGGATGCCGAGGTCGATCCGGGCGCCGCCGGACGCGCAGCTCTCGATCTCCACGTCCGGGAAGGCCGTCCGCACCTCGGCGAGCAGCCGGTACAGCGCGGTGGTCTGCCGGTGCGAGACGCCGGGTACCAGCAGGTCGCGGTTGTGGTCCCACTTGAGGAACGCGATCGGGTACTCGGTGAGCAGAGCGGTCAACCGGCTGAGCACGTGGTCGTAGGCCCCGGGCGTGCTCAAGTCGAGGACTCGCTGCCAGCGCCATGTCGGACCGTTGTCGAGGATCCAGTCCGGGTGGGCGGCGGCCAGGGACGAGTCCGGGCTGATCATCTCGGGTTCGACCCAGAGGCCGAAGTCCATCCCGCGATCGTGGACCCACTTGATCAGCGGATGCAGGCCGTCCGGCCAGATTGCCGGGTCCACGGACCAGTCGCCGAGGGCGCGCTTGTCGTCGCGGCGGCCGGTGAACCAGCCGTCGTCCAGCACGAACCGTTCCACGCCCACCTCGGCGGCGGCGTCGGCCAGGCGTTCCAGCGTCGGCAGGTCCTGGTCGAAGTAGACGGCCTCCCAGGTGTTCAGCACGACCGGGCGGGGCAGGCGCGGTGCGGAGCTCGCGCGGATCCACGGATGCAGGCGGTCGGAGAGTCCGTCGATGCCGGCATCCGAGAAGACCGCCACCAGCCATGGCGTCTCATAGGTCTCCCCCGGCGCGAGGCGGACCTCGCCCGGGGCGAGCAGCTCACCGGCGCCGAGTACGCCGTAGCCGAGCGCGGACCGCTCCGCCCAGATCCGCTTGTCGCCGCTCCACGCCAGGTGCACGGCCCAGACCCGGCCGTGCCGGAAGTCGAAGCCGGGCCGGCCGGCCATCATCAGGAACGCGTCGTCGTGCCCGGGACGGCCGTGCCGGCTCTCCCGGCTCCAGACGCCGTGCCGCAGCGGGGCGCGTTGCGGCTGCCGCTCGTGCGACCACAGGCCGGTGAAGTCGAGCAGCTCGGAGGCCTCGGCGGGGATCGGGAGCAGGACGTCGAGGCCGGACAGGTCGACATCCGCGGTGCCATGGTTCGTCAGGCGGTGCCGGACACGCAGGACACCCTCCGGGGACATCTCCAGCTCCGTGATCACCTCTTGCGACGAGTCCGAGCTCGTAGCCCGTACTGATGCGGTGTTGTCCGAAGAGTGAGCACTGACCAGCCGGAAGCCGGCTGCGGGCGTGCCGGACAGCGATGGCCGCCCGGTCCATCCCTCTTCGAGGGATGGCAGGAGAGAAAGGCGCAGGGGTACGTCGATCGAGCTCGGCGGGATCGCCGGAACCGCGCTGTCCGCGAGCGTCTCGAGATCGCATTCGCCCAGGTCGGCGCCCCAGTGGAGGATCGTGGGTACGGCAGCGGGGCGGGGGGGCACCACGCCGCAGGTGGGCGCGGCGCCGCGGGGGGGGCCGGGGGCGCCGCGACCGGGATGGACTGGGACTTCATGTTCTCGATGGTCGAGGTCTGGGCGGCCTTGAGCGCGTCGACCAGGGTGCCGCTGCCGGAGACGGCCTTCTTGAAGCCGTCGGAGGCGCTGGCGTAGGTGGAGGTCATCGTCGGGCCCCAGGTGAAGTCGGGCGCGACCTGGGTGGAGGCCTGCGCGAAGACATCGTAGATCTTCTGGCCGCCGTAGAACTCGACTCCGTCGGAGAGCGCGGGCAGCGAGGCGCCGGCCTTGGTCGCCGGGTAGAGGTTGGCCTCCTTGTTGAGCAGGGTCAGCGCCTCCTCGGAGGTGTTCAGCCAGAGCGCGAACTTCGCGGCCTCGTACGGGTGCTTCGAGCCCTTGAAGACCGCGGTGGACGAGCCGCCCCAGTTACCGGCGACGGTGCCGCCCGAGGTCCACTGCGGCATCGGGGCGACCGCCCACTTGCCGGACGTGTCCGGCGCGCCGGACATGATCGAGTTGGCGCCCCAGACCGCGGACACCCAGGTCCACGCCTTGCTGGTGTTGTACGCGTTGTCCCACTCGGTGGTCCACGGCGGCACCGTGGAGACCAGCTTCTTGTCGAGCAGGCCCTGCCAGTAGTTCGCCACCTTGGTGGTGTTCTCGTCGGCCAGGTTCACCGACCACTTGCTGCCGTCGTTGCCGAACCAGCGGCCGCCGGCCTGCCAGGCCAGACCCGCGAACTGGTTGATGTCGCTCTGCGAGAAGTTGGTGATGTAGCCGCCGGCCGTCTTCACCTTCTCGGCGGCCGCCGCGTACTCGTCCCAGGTGGTGGGGACGGCGATGCCGTTCTTCTCGAACAGGTCCTTGCGGTAGAACAGCGCCATCGGGCCGGCGTCCTGCGGCACGCCGTAGATCGAGTTCTCCTCACCGAAGGTGACCTGGTTCCAGGTCCACTCGACGAACTGGTCCTTCGCCGCGGTCACCTCTTGGCAGCCCGCGAGGTTCAGCAGGCCGTCCTGCACCCGGAAGCTGGGCAGCGCGTCGTACTCGATGTGGCCCAGGTCCGGCGCGTTGCCAGCCTTCAGCTGGTTGAAGAAGTTCTGGTACGTGCCGCCGTTGCCGTTCGGGCCGGTCTGCACCTTGACCTGGATGTTCGGGTTCTTGTCGTTCCAGGCCTTGACCACGGTCTCGATGCCGGGGATCCAGGTGGTGTAGTTCAGCGTGACCGGTCCGGAGGACGGCGCGCAGCCGGCCGCCGCGCCGGTCGTCGCTTCCTCACCGCCGTCGCCGCCGGACGAGCAGGCGGCCAGGGCCAGGGCCGAGGTCAGCACGAGGCTGAGCGAGCGTATCGGGAAACGCATTTCCATCCTCTTTCTCTTATTTGACGGCGCCGGCGCCGAGGCCGTTGCGCCAGAAGCGTTGAAGCAGCAGGAACGCGATCACCAGCGGCACGATCGAGACGAGCGCGCCGACGAGCACCAACATGCGCAGCTCGGGAGCCTGGTTGACCTGGGTGTTCCAGGAGTAGAGGCCGAGCGTCACGGGGAAGAGCCGCTCCTCGCCGAGCATGATCAGCGGGAGCAGGAAGTTGTTCCAGACCGCGACGAAGTGGAACAGGAAGATGGTCACCAGGGCCGGGAACATCAGCTTGCTGGAGACCTGGAAGAACGTCCGGATCTCGCCTGAGCCGTCCAGGCGGGCCGCTTCGAGCAGCTCGTCCGGCACGCTCGCGGTGGCGTAGATCCGGGCCAGGTAGACGCCGAACGGGTTGACCAGGCTGGGCAGGAAGACCGACCAGAAGGTGTTCGTCGCCTCGAACGAGCTGAAGATCAGGAACAGCGGGAGCGCGAGCGCGGTGGCCGGGACCAGCACGCCGCTGAGCACCACGTTGAAGATCGCTTCCCGGCCCGGGAAGCGGTACTTCGCCAGTGCGTAGCCGCACATGGCGGCGAGCAGGGTGCCGAGCAGGGCCGCACCGCCGGTGTAGGCCAGGCTGTTGGCCAGCCACCGGAGGAAAACCCCTTCGCGGTACGCGAAAAGCTCTCCCAAGTTGTCGAAGAGGGCGAAGTCGGCGAACCAGAGCGGCTCGGTGCTGGAGAACTGGCCGCGGGTCTTGGAGGCTCCGACCAGCAGCCACCAGATCGGCACCAGGAAGTAGAGGGTGCCGGCCCCCATGATCAGCATGGGCAGGATGCGGTTCCTCACTGCTCGCCTCCCCGCCGCTGGGTCATCTTGAGGAACGCGAAGGAGAGGGCGCACGTGGCGAGCGCCAGGACCACCGAGAACGCGGCGGCCAGGTTGAAGTTCGGGATGGACGAGGTGGAGTAGACGGTCAGGTTCGGCGTGTACGTGCTGGACACCGCCGAGCTGAAGGTCCGGAACACCTGCGGCTCGGCCAGCAGCTGGAGCGTGCCGATGATCGAGAAGACCGTGGTCAGCACGATCGCCGGCATCACCAGCGGGATCTTGATGGACCACGCGGTACGGAACTGCCCGGCACCGTCGATCCGCGCCGCCTCGTAGACCTCGGTCGGTACGGCCAGCAGCGCCGAGTAGATGATCAGCATGTTGTAGCCGACGTAGACCCAGGTCACGACGTTCGCCATGGCCCAGAGCACCAGGTCGGCGGAGAGCAGGTCGACATTGCTGGTCACCGTGGTGAACGGGGACAGGTTCGGCGAGTAGAGGAAGCCCCACATGATCGCGGCGACCACACCGGGGACCGCGTACGGGACGAAGAACGCGAGCCGGAAGAAGCGCCGGCCCTTGACCAGTCCCGAGTCGAGCAGCAACGCCAGGACCAGCGCCAGGCCCAGCATGATCGGAACCTGGACCACGCCGAACAGCAGCACCCGGCCGATCGACTCCCAGAACGGGCCGTTCTCCAGCACCCGCTGGTACTGCTCCAGACCGCCGAAGACCTCGCGGGCCGGGCCGAACGTGCCGGTGCGCTCGACCTTGTACAGGGACTGCTTGATCGCGTACCCGATCGGGACCAGGTAGAAGGCCGTGAACAGCAGGCCGAACGGCAGGATGAAGAAGAGCAGGGCCTTCACCGGTTTCCTCATGCCGGCCCCTCTTTCACGACGCCCACGCCGCCGGCCTCGACGCGGAGCACGCCTCGGACCGGCTCGCCGGTGACCAGGTCGTGGCCGGTGGCGGCGATCTCGGCGGGCTCCGTCCCGTGGTTGATGACGAAGAGGTAGCCGCGGCCGTCGCCGGTGCGGCGTACCACTTCGACGGTCCGGTCGCCGGCGCCCCGGACCCCGGCGTCGCGGGTGGCGGTGTCCAGCACCTCGCGCAGGTCGAGCGCGGTTGCGACGTACCAGGCCTGCCCTTCGCCGTACTCGTTGCGGGTGATCGCCGGGATGCCGGGCAGCGGCCCGTCGGTGTAGCTGGCGATCGTCTCCGCCGTCGTCGTGCGCAGGCGCTCGGTCCAGAGCGAACCCTTGGCGCCGTTGCTGAGCGTGACCTCGTGCCCGGGCAGCAGCGGGGCGAACTCCTCGGCCAGGACGCCGAGGACGTCCCGGAAGGCGCCCGGGTAACCGCCGAGCCGGATCCGGTCCCGCTCGTCGACGATCCCGGAGAAGAACGTGACGAGCAGGTGGCCGCCGGCGCTCACGTACTCGGTGATCCGCTCGGCGGCCGGGTCACTGACCATGTACAGGCACGGCACGACGACGAGCCGGTACCCGCTGAGATCGGCGTCCGGGGAGACCACGTCGGCCGTCACGCCGAGTTCCCGCAGCGCCCGGTGCGCGGCGTGCACCTGGTCGAGGTAGCTCACCGACTGCGACGGCCGGGCCTCTCCCTCGGCCGACCACCACGACTCCCAGCTGAAGAGCAGCGCGACGTCGGCCGTCACCCGTGTCCCGGCCACCTCCCCGATCCGGTCCAGGGTCTCGGAGAGCCGCAGCACCTCCCGCCAGGCGACGGTGTCCGTGCCGGCGTGCGGCAGCAGCGCCGAGTGGAACTTCTCGGCACCCTGCGCCGAGGCGCGCCACTGGAAGAAGCAGATCGAGTCGGCGCCGCGGGCCACGTGGGTGAGCGAGTTGCGGAGCATCTCGCCGGGCGCCTTGGTGAGGTTGTGCGGCTGCCAGTTGACCGCGCCGGCCGACTGCTCCATGAGCATCCACGGCGCTCCCCCGGCCAGTCCGCGGGTCAGGTCGGCGGCGAAGGAGAGCTCGCCGACCGGGTCGCCCAGCCGGTGGTCCAGGTAGTGGTCGTTCGCCACCACGTCCATCTCCGGCGCCCAGGACCAGTAGTCCAGGTTGCGGATGTGCGCGGTGACCATGAAGTTCGTGGTGACCGGTGTTGTCGAATGGCGGCGCAGGATGGCGGCTTCGCCCCGGTAGTAGCTGAGCAACTCGTCCGAGCTGAACCGGTGGAAGTCGACGATCTGGGCCGGGTTGCGCAGCGAGAGCGCGAGCCGGGGCGGCTGGATCTCGGCCCAGTCGCCGTATCGCTGGCTCCAGAACGAGGTGCCCCACGCCTCGTTCAGCGTCTCGATCTTGCGGTAGCGGCTCTGCAGCCAGTCCCGGAACGCGTCGGCGCTGGCCTCGCAGTAGCAGAGCGCGTTGTGGCAGCCCAGCTCGTTGGAGACGTGCCAGAGCGCCACCGCCGGATGGTTGCCGTAACGCTGGGCGACCCGGTCCACCAGTTCGTACGCCCGGTCCCGGAACACCGGGGAGCTGGGGCACCAGGCCTGCCGCCCACCCGGGAACCGGGTCGTGCCGTCGGCCGCGGCCGGGAGGATCTCGGGGTAGAGCGTGCTGAGCCAGGGCGGCGGTGACGAGGTTCCGGTTCCGAGGTTCACCCGGATGCCGTTCGCGTGCAGCAGCCCGACGACCTCGTCCAGGTCGTCGAAGTGGTACCGGCCAGGGCTCGGTTCCAGGTTCGACCAGCCGAAGATGTTGACGGCCACCAGGTCGACGCCGGCCCGGCGCATCAGCGCGACGTCCTCGCGCCACACGTCGGGCGACCACTGTTCCGGGTTGTAATCACAGCCGAGGCTGATTCCCGGAAGGGGGAAGGTGCTCATAAAACTCCTGGTCACAGGTCTGTGCACGTGCACACATTTCCGAACTTTGTGACGCCGGTTACGAATGTGTGAACGTGCACACAGTAGGACTGGCCTGGCACTCGGTCAATAGCGGCGGCGTTACTGTGATCTCATGTCCCGGCCTCACAGACGCGCCACCGTGCACGACATCGCGGCCGCCGCGGGCGTCTCCCGTGGCACCGTGAGCCGCGTGCTGAACGGCGGATACGTCTCCGCCGAGGCCCGCGCGGCGATCGAGGCCGCGATCACTGAAGTCGGGTACGTACCGAACAACGCGGCTCGCGCCCTGAAGATGCGCAGGTCACAGGCGGTCGCCTTCGTCGCGCTGGAGCCGCACTCGCTCTTCCTCGACGACCCCAACATCGGCTCGATCATGCTCGGCGCCAACGCGGCGCTCTCCCTGGCCGACCACCAGATGGTCAGCCTCGTCGTCGAATCGGCCCGCGACACCGAACGGGTCGCCCGCTACCTCAGCGGCGGCTTCGTGGACGGCGCGATCGTGGTGTCGGCCCGTACCCGGGACCCGATCATCAAGGTCATCTCCGAACTGGCGCTGCCCGCCGCGTTCGTCGGGCACCCACCCGATCTGGACCAGAGCATTCCGTTCGTCGGGATAGACAACGCGGGCTCCGCCCAGGCGATCACCGCCCGCCTGCTCGCCGGCGGCCGCCGGCGAATCGGCATGATCGCGGCGGCGCTCGACCGCGACTCCGGCATCGACCGCCTGGCCGGCTTCAAGGCCGCATTGGGTACGGCGTACGACGCGGAACTGGTCGCCGACGTGCCGCACTACGACTACGGGTCAGGCGTCAAAGGCATGCGGGCGCTGCTCGCCGCGGAGCCGGCCATCGACGGGGTCTTCGCCGCGTCGGACGCGATCGCGGCCGGTGCCCTGGAGGCACTCCGGGAAGCCGGGCGCAGCGTGCCCGGCGACGTGGGTGTGGTCGGCTTCGACGACAGCACCTGGGCGGTGCGGTGCCAGCCGCAGCTCTCCACCGTGCACCAACCGGCGAAGCAGCTGGGGTCGTGCGCGGCGCAACTGGTGCTGCGGCAGTTGCGCGGCGAGGTGCTGGAGCCGGGCGGCCAGCTGCTGCCCACCCCGATCGTCTGGCGCGAGTCCGCCTGAGGTGCCTGCTTGCGGTGTGTGGCGCCGGTCGCGGTCGGCCGCTGGTTGCCGAGCCAGCCCACGCTCAATGCCGTCTCAACGGCCGCCAGACAGCACCCACGTTGGGCCGGACAAGATCCTGACTACGAAGGTTCTCTAGCCGCGGAAGCTGCGCAGGCGCTGGGCCAGGCTGGGCGGCGGGGGCGGCGGGACCGGGCGGCGCACGGCCGGCGGGGCGGAACGGCCGATCGGCTGGTCGTAGTCGGCGGCGGCGATCGCCTCGATGATCTGCTCCTCGCCGAAGTTCTCCGAGCCGGGGATCTGCGGGACGAAGCCGACCAGGACACCGTCGCGCATGACCTGCGCCTCGAGACCGGCGGTGCCGTCGTTGTCCCAGACGGCCTCACGACCGTCGGCGAGCACCACCCGGATCCCGTACCGCGTGACGCCGGCGCGCGGGAGTTTCAGATGGGCGAACACGTTGCGCTCGCGCAGCTTCCCGACCACCCGGCGGGCTCGGTTCTCGTCCATGGCGCGACGGTAATCCGCTGGTCTGTAAACACGCTGAAGATCGGCTCAACGGCCGTTGAGAGATCGATCCGCTCGGCACACGTAACATGACCCTTTGTGATAAGCCCAGGTCACATCGATGCATGTTACTCCTTTGTAATAAGAAAGTCACCGGATTCCTTTTCTCAGGACCTTGACTTACTGTGCGGTAACCGAAGCGCTTCGGCCCCAGATCCCCACGCGGATATCGGAGGCCATCGATGAGAACGGCCCACGTCCTCGCCACTCTCGTCACCTCGTCCCTTCTGAGCCTCGCCCTCGCCGCCCCCGCCCAGGCCGCGAGCACCATCGACTACGTCGCCCTCGGCGACTCCTACTCCAGCGGCGTCGGCGCGCCCGGCCAGTCCGGTTCGTGCATGCGCAGCAACACCAGCTATGCCGCCCAGTGGGCCAGCCGGAACGACCCGGCCTCGTTCCAGTTCCTGGCCTGCGGCGGTGCCGTCACCGACGACATCGTCAACACCCAGGCGCCCGCCATGCGCAGCGGCGCCGACCTGGTCAGCATCACCATCGGCGGCAACGACGCCGGCTTCGCGCCGACCGTCATCACCTGCCTGACCTCGACCGACTCGGCATGCGCCGCGAAGGTGAACGAGGGGAAGGCGTACGTCGCGAACACGCTGCCCGGGAAGCTGGACGCCGCGTACCAGGCGATCCGGGCAAAGGCTCCGGAGGCGCGGGTGGTCGTGCTGGGCTACCCGCTGCTCTTCGGCACCTCATCGCTGATCTGCGAGATGAGCATCGCCAAGCGCAGGTCCCTGAACAGCGGTGCCGAGGTTCTCGACGCGATGATCAAGCAGCGCGCTGAGGCGGCCGGCTTCGTCTACTCGGACGTGCGTGACGAGTTCTCCGGGCATGGGGCGTGCACGTCACGGCCGTATATCAACGGGCTGACGATCATCCCGCCGCAGAACTCCTACCACCCGAACAGCAGCGGCTACACCAACGGCTATCTGCCGGCGTTCTCCGGCTCGGCCGCCTGACCTCCACCGGGTCCCGAATGGTCCGGCTGACGACCAGCGTTCCAGCCGCACGTCGCGGTTGGGCGGTGGGCGTCAGCCGGACGACCCTGACGCTTGCGGCCCGCAGGTATCGCGCGACCCGGCCCCACCCCGGCCGGCAGGCGCAACCCGGCCGCACCGTGGCCGGACCGGGACGGCCGCCGGGGGCCGTCAGCATTCTTGCCATGGCCCGAGTGAACACGCTGCTTTTCCTGATCGTCGTCGCGCTCAGCGTGGTGGCGTTGATCGACTGCCTGGCCACTGACCGGGCTCGGGTTCGCTCGTTCCCGCGAGGCGCCTGGGCGGTTCTCATCATGCTCTGCCCGATCGCTGGAGCGATCGCCTGGTTCCGCGGCGGCCGCATCACCTCGGCCACCGACATCCACGCGACGCCGGGACCGCGCGGACCCATTGGCCCGGATGACGACCCGGAGTTCGTCCGCCAGCTCGCCGAAGCGATCCGCAACCGCTGACGACGGCGCCGCACTACACGATGCGGCCCTGATTTGATCTTGAGCAACGCGGCGACGCCGCTAGAGGGCTCCCGTAGTCAGGGTCCTCAAGCGGTGATCTTGCTTGGCCCACGCTCAACGCTGTCTCAACGGCCGCCAGACAGCACCCACGTTAGGCCGGACAAGACCCGCTAGCGTGGCCTACCAGGTGAAGGGCTGGCCGCGGGAGCTGTTGGTGGCGGCGCGACCATCGCGCTCGTAGCGATACGACATGACGACCGCGTAAGTGCGCCCACGGCGAGGGTTGGCCCCGGCCGGGCCGCACTCGTGGGTGTAGGACTCTCTGGTGAAGGCGAGACCGTCGCAGGTGGTCGGGCCGGATACGGTGCGGCCGGTGTGTGCGTCCTGGAGGCGGACCTCGATCCGGCCGCGGCCACCGGCCGGGGCGGTCAGTGAAGCCCGGAACTGGACGTCGCGGCCTACCGAGTGGCACGGGCGCGGGCCGAGAGGGGTGCGTGTGGGTAGGTCGAAGACGAAGTTCTGGGCGCACTGCCAGGGCCCGTAGGGCTTTCCCTCGGGTAGGGGCGATCGGGCGGCGTTCCTTGTCGCGGCGGTAGCCGTAGCGCGTACGGCCGCATGGGGTTTGGGCGCTGGAAGCGCGACGCCCCGTGCGGCCTTGTGTGTTTTCGCAGGCCGGGTGGAGGGTGCTTGGGAGGCCGGGCGCCGCGGCGCCAAGGGCCGGTCGGCGGGCGCGGCGGTGGGGGCGACGATCACCGTGAGTGGTTCGTCGCCGGAGCGGCCCAGATGCCAGGCCGTGGTGGCGATGCCGGAGGCGAGCATGGTTCCGGCGACCAGCGCGGCGGTCACGCCGGGGCGAATCCAGCGGTTGCGTGGCGCGTCGTTGCGCGGGGCGCGGCGGCGCGGGAAGGGCAGGCGGACCGGTTCGGAGTCCAGGGCGGGACTGCTCGCGCACGGTGGGGGCGTCAGGGCCGGTACGTCGCCGAGGTGCCCGGCCAGGGCGGTCAGGTCGGTGACGAGTTCGGCGGCGCTGGGGCGCAGGCGCGGCTTACCGGCGAGGCAGGACGTGATGATCCGCCAGAGCGGGTCGGGGATGCCGGGGCGGCGTTCCGGGTTGCCTTCCGCGTGCAGGCGCATGAGGTCGGGGATGGAGTCGCTGCGGTACGGCGGATGCCCGGACACGAGCTCGTAGAGGAGCACACCGAGGGCGTAGACGTCGGTGGCGGGGCTCGGTGTGGTGCCGTGGAACGCCTCGGGCGCCATGTAGTGCGGGGTGCCGACGACCGCGTTCGGAGTGGTCATGCTCGGCAGGTTGAGGATGCGGGCGATGCCGAAGTCGGTGAGCCGGGTCTGCCGGGAGCCGTCCAGCAGGATGTTGTCCGGTTTCAGGTCGCGGTGGATGATGCCGAGCTCATGTGCCTCGGCCAGCGCCGAGGCGACCTGGGCGGCGAGCCGGACCGCCTCGGCGGGCGCGACGGTGCCGTGCCGGTGCAGGTGATCACGCAGGCTGCCGCCGTCGACCAGGTCCATCACCAGGCCGAGGGTCTCGCCCACGCTGAACAGGTCCCGGACCCGGACCACGTGGCGGTGCCTCAGCATCAACAGGATGGTCCGCTCCTGGACGAAGCGGGTGACCAGCCGCGGCTGCCGAAGCAGACTCTCGTGGAGCAGCTTGACGGCCACCGGCTCGCCGGTCGAGCGGTCTTCGCCCTGCCAGACGGTGCCGGTGGCGCCCTGTCCGATTGGTCTGACTAAATAATAAGAATTCCCGACACACCGCCCGGCCAGTGGCGCATCCGAGCCGCTATCCGTGGGATCCTGGGTCACTCCGCGGTCCTTCCGATGACGGCAATGCCACGGAATACTGCGGTTTGTCCGTATCATCTGGCAAGCTGAGCAACCCGGTTCGGTACGAGTCAGCGCGCTCCCGTCACTGCTTCGCACCCCTGTCGTTCACGGGTTGCGGACCACACAGCGAGCGGATCGCGCCGAGCAGTGTGGACCGGGTGAACGGCTTCTCCAGCAGCATGCTGTTGTCGTCCAGGTGCAGCTGCGGCCCGAGCGACGCCGCCGTGTAACCCGACATGTAGAGCACCGGCAGGTCCGGCTGGTGGGCACGCAACGCGCCGGCCAGCTCCGGCCCGGTCATCGTCGGCATCACGACGTCGGTGATCAGCAGGTCCGGCCGCGTCCCGGTGGCCACCTGAGTGACCGCCATCAGCGCGTCCGTCGCCACCGTGATCTCGTACCCGGCCGGCGCGATCAGCCGCTGCACCAGCTGGGCCACGTCCGGCTGGTCCTCGACGATCAGGACCCGGCCGATCACGGCGTTCTTCTCCCGGCGCTCACCGCCCGCCCGCTGCTCCTCGGCCGCCGGCAGGTAGATGTGCACGGTGGTGCCGATCCGTGGCTGGGACTCCAGCTCGATGTGGCCACCCAGGTTCGCCACGATCCCGGCGGTGGTGGCCAGTCCCAGTCCGGCGGCGGTCGGCCTGGTGGTGAAGAACGGCTCCAGCGCCCGGCGGCGGATCTCGTCGGCCATCCCGATGCCGGTGTCGGTGACCACGAGGTGCACCAGCTTGCCGGTCGGGGCGCCCTCGGCCAGCTGACCCGGCTCGATCACCTCGTTGGTGGCGGCCACCCGGACCATGCCGCCGTGCAGCATCGCGTCGCGGGCGTTCGCGGCCAGGTTCACCAGGGCCTGTTCGAGCGGACCGCGCTCGGCCTTGATCGGCCACACGTCCGCACCGAACGTCAGGTCCAGGCCGATGTGCTCGCCGAGCGTACGGCTGAACAGCGTCTGCACGTCGGTGAGCAGGTCCGGGATCGGGATGACCTCGGGCCGGTTGCCCTCGCTGCGGCCGAACGCCAGGAGCTGGTGAGTCAGGGTCCGGCCCTTGTTGACCGCGTCCAGGATGTCCTTCGCCAGCTGCTCGTGCGGCGAGTCCTCCTCAGCGGTGGACAGGATCATGTCGGCCGAACCGGCCACCACGGTCATCAGGTTGTTGAAGTCGTGCGACAGGCCGCCGATCAGCTGGCCCAGGCTGTCCAGCCGGCGCAGGTGGTCCAGCTGCCGCTTCAGGCCGCGCGCGTCGATGTGGTCGGTGGTGTCGGTGATCATGCACAGGACGCCGGCGAACTCGCCGTGGTCGTCCATGGCCGGCATCATGCTGATCCGTACGCTGCGCCGCGACCCGTCGGCCCGCATCAGGCGGGTGGCGCCGACCGTCGACCGGCCGGTCCGGCACTCGGCGATCCGGCGGTCCAGCTCCTTCTGCCCGACGTTGTCGAGGAAGCCGCGCAGCGACACCCCGATCAGCTCGGCCCGCGGCATGCCCAGGACCACGCCGATCGGCTCGTTCGCGTACGTCGCCACGCCCTCCGGATCGAGCTGGAGCACACCCTCGGGGATGGTCTCCAGAACCCGGCGGTACCGCTCCTCGGAGGCACGCAGCCGCTCCTGCGCCCGGGCGCTGGAGACGGCCAGCGACACTTCGCCGGCGATGTCCCGGGCCAGCTCCACCTCGGGCGTCGAGTAGAACGCGTCCGGGGTGTGCCGGGTCAGGATCAGGTAGCCGGAGTACGTGTTGTCGACGATCACCGGGCTCAGCACCGCGGCGGTGACACCGTGTTCCGGGCCGCACAGCGCCGCCGCCGACTCGCCGGCCAGCACGATCGGGCGGCGGCTGGCGGCAAGCGTGGTCGAGTACTCGTCGTCGGGCGACTGTCCGATCCGATCGAGGGCCCGGGCCAGTGTGCCGGAACGCTCGTCGTCCAGGTGGTGGTACGAGAGCTCCTCGTACCGGCCGTCGTCGCGAAGCAGTTGCACGCCCGCGCCGTCACCGATCATGTCGGCGGCGGCACGGGCGGCCGTGGACCGCACCTCGGCCGGATCCGACGCCGCTCGGCTAAGCGCGAGGGCGAGGTCGGCGAGCGCGTACCGGAGGGGGTAAGCCATGACACCCATGCGAAACATGATTCGCGTTAGGTGAGGCTCATGAGGCCGTTTTATGAGAAAAGGGCGCTTACCGACTCGCCGTTGTGGATCCGGCGCATCGCCTCGGCCAGTGCCGGAGCGACCGACAGGATGGTCAGCTTCTCGGTGCGGCCGCTCTGCGGGATCGGCACCGTGTTGGTGCAGACGATCTCCTCGATCTCCTTCTCGGCGGACAGCCGCTGCACCGCGTCGTTGGTGAACAGGCCGTGCGTACAGGCCACCCGCACGCTGCGGACGTTCCGCTCGCGGAGCCGGGCCAGCAGCTCGAAGACGGTGCTGCCCTTGGCGATCTCGTCGTCCAGCACGATCACGTCCCGGTCGGCGACCTCGCCGATCACCGAGCTGATCACCACCTTGTCGTCGGCGAACCGCTGCTTCGCGCCGGCCGCCACCTCGATGCCGAGCATCCGGGCGAACGCCGCCGCCTCCTTCGCGTTGCCCAGGTCCGGCGAGACCACGACGCTGTTCGACAGGTCGTAGCCGCGGAAGTGGTGGGCCAGCTCGCGCAGCGCGTGCAGGTGGTCGACCGGGATGTTGAAGAAGCCATGCACCTGCGGCGAGTGCAGGGTCATCGCCAGCACCCGGTCGGCGCCGGCGGTGGAAAGCAGGTCGGCGACCAGGCGGCCACCGATCGAGATGCGCGGGGCGTCCTTCTTGTCGCTGCGGGCGTACGCGTAGTGCGGCAGGACCACGGTGATCCGGCCGGCCGACGCGCCCCGGGCGGCGTCGAGCATGAAGAGCAGCTCAGCGAGGTGCTCCTGGGTCGGGGGGACCAGCGGCTGGATCAGGAAAACGTCCCGTTCCCGGCAGTTCCCCTGCAGCTGCACCTCGATGCAGTCGTTGGCGAACCGGGAGATCCGGGTGGGCAGCAGCGGCACCGCGAGGTGCTCGCAGATCTCGGCGGCCAGCTCGGGATGGGCAGATCCGGTGAAGACGGCGATGTCGCGCACGGGGACACCCTATTCACTGAGCCTTTTTCAACGTGGCGAGGGCCTCGCATGCCGGCGCCGGACGACGGCCCGGCAGCTTCAGGCCCAATGCCAGGTTGAAAATTGCTCACAGTGGCGTGTGTTGATTAGTTTGGGCGTCATGAACGGACTGGCCGTCGCCTGCCGCCGAGTGGTGCACATCTACCGCGCCGAGGCAGGCGACGTGGTCGCCCTCGCCGGCGTCGACCTGTCCATCGCGCCCGGCGAGACGCTCGCCCTGGTCGGCCCGTCCGGCTCCGGTAAGTCCACCCTGATCGCCCTGCTCGCGGGCCTGATGCGCCCGTCCGCCGGCCGGATCAACATCGGCACCTACGACATGGGCAAGCTCTCCGACGGCGAGATCTCCCGGCTGCGCGGCACCGAGATCGGTGTGGTCCTGCAGGGCGCGGCCCGCAACCTGCTGCCGTACGCGACGCTGCACCGCAACATCTGGCTGGCCCAGCGCCGCGCCGCACACACCCGCGGCATCAAGCTCGACGACCCGGACCGCATCCTCGACCTGGTCGGTCTGCCCGGCCAGGGCCGGCGCCGGCTCACCGACCTCACCCCCGGCGGCCGCCAGCGGGCCGCCCTCGCGGTCGGTATCGCCGCAGGTCCCGGCCTTCTGCTGGTCGACGAGCCGACCAGCCGGCTGGACACGGCGGGCCGCGACGAGGTGCTCGACGCCCTCGAAACGGTGAACGAGGAACGCCACACCACGATCGTGGTGGTCACCCACGACAACGAGGTGGGCGCCCGGCTGGGCCGCGCGGTCACCATCCGCGACGGGCGCGTCGGCGCGGAGGGCCGCGACGGCCAGGACTTCGCGGTGGTCGCCGGGGACGGGACGGTCCAGCTGCCGCCGGACGTGCTCGGTTCCTACCCGCCGGGCACCCTGTTCACGGTCCAGCACGTGGACGGCGAGGTCACGCTGGTGCCGGGTGGTTCCGAAATTCCCACCCATTAGAGGTACGCGTCGACGAAAGGTCCCGCCCAGCCGCGCCACCTGGGCCCGGGTCCGGGCCGCAGCGCGACCGCCGGGCTGATCCACGGGTCAGGGCCGGGCCCAGACGGCTTCGCCGTCGGCCAGATGCAGTTCGCGATCGCAGACCGCGGCCGCCTCGGGATCGTGCGTGGCCAGGACCACGGCGGCACCGCGCGCGGCCTCGGCCCGCAGCAGTTCCAGGACGCGCTGCCGGTTCGCCGCGTCCAGCTCGCTGGTGACCTCGTCGGCCAGCAGCACGTCCCCGTGCAGCGCCAGTCCGCGGGCGATGGCCGCGCGCTGCTGCTGGCCGCCGGACAACTCGTCGATCAGCTGGTTCGCCTGGCCGGACAGGCCGAGCACCTCCAGCGAGTCGGCGGTCCGGCGCCGGGCATCGGCGGGCGAGCCACCGATCGCGATCACCGCCACCGAGACGTTCTCGGCCGCGGTGAGGATCGCGGCCAGGCCGTTGTCCTGCGGGATCAGCACCACACCGAGGGAGACCGCCTGGTCGCGACCGGACAGCGGCGTCCCGTCCACCGCCACCTCGCCGGTACGCGCCGGCAGCAGTCCCGCCATGGCGCTGAGCAGCGTGGTCTTGCCCGCCCCGGAGGTCCCGGTGACCGCCAGAATCTCGCCGGGCCGGGCGGTCACGGTGACCCCGCTCAGCACCGGCGCGGCCCCGCCGTAGGCGAAGTCCGCCGCTTCCACGGTCAGCGTGACCATCGTCGTCCCCTTTCGATCCGGTTACGCAGATCCCGTCCGCCCAGCACGGCCACCAGCAGCTGCACCGCGAGGACCGCACCGGCGGCCGCGAGCAGGGCGCTCGGCCGGGGCCACTGCGGCAGCGGCAGGTCCGGCGGGGTGAGGCCGGCCAGCGGCAGCCCCCAGCCGGTCAGCCGCCACGCCACCGCGGCCACCAGCAGACCGACCGCGGTCGCGATGACCACCAGCACCGGGTACGTCCAGAGCGTGGCCTGCCCGGCCGGACGTGGTCGCAGCCCCTGGACGCGCAACGCGGACAGGTCCTCGGTACGCCGCACCCGGTCCACCGCCACGGTCAGCACCAGCGCCCCGGCGCCGAGCAGCCCGGCAAGGACCGCACTGAGCAGGTAGAACCAGAGGGCGACCGCCGGACCCTCCTTGTCCAGGCTGGCCCGGGCGTCATCGGCCGAGACGTCGGAGACCATCCGCAGACCCTGTGCCCGCAGCCGCTCGAGAACGTCGTCCGGTGCGTCCGCGCTGAGCCAGACCTGCGGATCCGCCACCGGCTTCGCCTCGACCGGGAACTGCGTCACGTACTCCAGATCGACCAGGGTCGCCTGCCGGCCCAGCGCGGGCACCGCGGGCAGCGTCGCGACCGGCTTGACCGGAATCGAGTCGAAGCTCAGATCGTTGATGATCCAGTCGGCCGGCGCCCGGCCCGCGTAGGCGACCGGCAGCGGCAGGGGCGCGCTGGCCGGCTGGATCCAGCCGTTCTCGGCGACGCTGGCGGAGACCTCGACGTCGGCCCGGAGCCCGTCCGGCGCGGACGACAGGCGGACCTCCTCGGACGTCCGCCAGCGGGCCGGGTCGGTCAGCGGGGCCGGCTCGGTGGTGTTCAGCCCGCGGATCACCAGCTGCCCGGCCACATCGGCGGCGGTGCCCATCCCGCCGATCCGTATGCCGGTGAGCCGGCAGCCGCCCTCGCACATCGGCACGTTCTCCCGGTAGGTGTGCGTGCCCGGCTTCAGCTCGAACTCCACATCGGTTCCGCCGAGCCCGGTCGTGGACGACAGGAAGACCGCCAACCGCAGATTCGCGCTGGACGTCGCCAGGTCCAAGGCGATGTCCGAGGAGCCGAAGGTGGGGAACTGCGGCACCGGCGGGCGCATGAGCTGGTGCAACGCGTCCGGGTCCGGGGCGCCACCCGGCCAAGCGGCGACCGCGGCCAGCCGTTCGGTGTCCAGGGCGAGACCGGCACCCACCCCGGTTCCCCCACCCGGGAGGATCGTGACAGCCATCGCGAACCGCTTCTGCGGGTCGGCGGCCCGGACCCCGTCGAGCAGCCGCTGCCGGGTCACCGGCTCCACGGTGATCACCCGGGCGGCTCCGGTACCCAGGTGGGCCTCGACAGCACGGCCGCGAGCGGCGGTGTCCACCGCGCTGGTCCCGTACGCGGCGACCGCGGCGGCGGCCACCAGCAGGGCGAACAGCTGACCGGCACCGGGGCGGCGGGAGAGCTGGATCCCGGCCAGGGCGATGCCGAGCCGGCCACGCCGCAGCGCCCGGCTCGCGTACCGGTTGACCAGGGGAAGCAGTGCCCGGGCGGCGAGCAGGGCGAGCGCCAGGATGAGCAGCGCGGGCGCGAACAGGCCGATCCCGTCGAGGGCGCCGCCGGAGAGGGCGAACTGGACACCGGTCGCCACGGCGAGCACCGCCACCACCGCCTCGGTGACCGTGAACCGGTGGTGGTCGGCCGCCGGAGTCCGCCGCAGCAGGCCGGTGACCGGGCTCATGAGTTGCCGGCGCTGGGCCGCCACCGCCGCGACCAGGGCGGCCACCGCGGCGGCCGGCGCGTACTCCAGCGAGGTGAAGGCGGGATCGGTGCCGACGCCGGGGAACAGGACCGCGGCCACCAGGTTGACCAGCAGCTGCCCGGTCAGGCAGCCGACGACGGCGCCGGCCAGGACCGCGGCGAGGCTCTCGCCGGTCGCCAGCCACCAGCGGGTCCACCAGCGCGCGCCGCGCAGGGCGACGACGGCGAGCTCGCTCTGCCGGCCCTGCGCTCCGTAACCGACGGTCAGGTAGATGGTGAAGCAGGCGAGCAGGACCAGCGGTACGGACAGGACCGGCACCAGCAGACCGGCCACCGCCCGTCCCTCGTCGATGCGGTCCAGCACCCGGGGGATCCCGGTGTCGAACAGCAGCGAGTCCTGTAGTTCGCTCGCGGTGCTGTTGAGTTGGTTCAGGTCGGCCCGCAGCTCGTCGAGCCGGTCGATGTCCAGCGTGCCGGGCTCGGCGACACCGTCGATGGCCATCACCGTGATGGTCCGCTTCATCGAGTTCAGCGTGACCGTGTTGGTGAAGAGCGGCTCGCCCGGACCGATGTCCGGACCGGACAGGAAGTAGCCGTGCAACGCCCAGTACGCGCCGGTCGGGTCGATCGGCCGGTAGGTGCCGGCCACGGTGAGCGTCTTCGGCACGGCGTCCGGCCGCCAGGTGATCGGGCGGGTGGCCTCGTTCTGCCGGGCCGCTCGCAGGACGATCGAGTCGCCGGCGGCCAGCCCGAGCCGTTCCGCGGTCTTCTCGCCGAGCAGCACGTCACCCTCGGCGGCCAGGCAGCGGCCGGTCAGGATCCGTACGTGGGCGCAGATCTCCTGGCGGAAGACGAGCCGGGAGGGGTAGGTGTCGGCCTCCTCGAGACCGACCGTGGCGACCTCGGCGGAGTGGTAGTAGGTGAACCCGTCCAGGTTGAGCAGGACCTGCCCGACATCCGGGAACTTGACCTCCGGGGTGCCGCCGCTCTCCGGGTCCTCCCGGACGTCGTGGCTGCGGCGGGCCACCAGGCTCAGATCGCTTGTGGAGGCGGTGGCGATCTGGCCGTCGGCGATCGCGCGCTCGGCGGCGATCAGGAAGGCCGGCGCCGCGACCGCCGAGGAGACGGCGAGCATGGCGAGCAGGGCGAGAGTGAGCGCCTGCCCGCGCCGCGTCCAGACCATCGCCAGGACCAGGGAGATCATCGGCCCTCTCCCCTCGTGTGGCCCTCGTGCATGCCGCGGATCAGCGGTGCCAGCGCCAGCCAGGCGGCCAGGCCGAGCACCACCAGGGAGCCGAGTGCCGCCAGGGCGACCGCGGCGGCGTCCAGTGGGCCGGGCGGAGCCAGCACGGCCCAGCCGTCGGTGAACGGCGGCACGGTCCAGTCGGTGAGCGCGACCGCCAGGAGCCCGGCCAGGACACCGCCGAGCAGGCCGGCGAGGACAAGCGCGACGGTGCCCGCGTACCCGGTGCCGACCGCGGTCCGGCGGGTCAGGCCCTGTACGCGCAACGCCGCGAGCTGCTCGGCGAGCGAACGGCGGTCGACCGTGACGGCGACCGCCAGCATCGCCGCCGCGAGCAGGAGCGCCGCGACACCGGCGACCAGGGCGAAGCGGACCACCACGGCGGGGCCCTGCGCGCCGAGCCGGTCCGCGTAGCCGGCCGCGGTGGCGTCGCCGGTCACGGTCAGCCCGGCAGCGGTCAGATCGGCCACGATGCCGGGCCGGGCCCCGGGCGCCAGCCACACCTGGTATTCCCCGCCCGGATCGGACTCGGCGGCGAACCGGCGGGCCGCGTCCAGGTCGATCATCAGGCCGCCCCGGCCGACCACCGGCAGGGCGGCCACCTGGTCGAGCACCCGCAGCGGTAGCGCCTCGCCGTACGCCATCAGGGTCGGCTCGGTGTCCAGCCAGTCCTCCGGTGCCGGACCGGCGAGCAGGGCCGGCATCGGCAGCGTGTCCGACGTCCAGGCCTCCGCACCCGGCCTTATCACCTCGGTGGGGTTGGAGTCGGCGGCCAGCCGCAGGGTCCCGTCCGCGGCCGTGACGTCCAGGGCCGCACCGGTGGTGGCGGCCCGCCACCGGCTGATGTCGCCGAGCAGCGCGGCGTCGAGGACTCCGGTGTCCGTGCCGCCCTGACCGAGCCTCAGCACGGTGGCCGAAGCCCCGGGCGGCGGCGGGTCGATCCGCCGGTTCCGGTCCGGCGGGGTGGTCAGTTCCCAGCGCACGATCCGGCAGCCCGGCGCTTCGGTGCACCCGGACACCGGCACGGTCACCGTGTGCTCACCCGCCGGCAGCATTCCGAACCCGGCGGTCACCGGCAGGCCGGTGCCCTCGTGCTGAAGCTGGAGGGCGAGCGCCACGGCCGGCCCCTCGCGCCGGACCCGCAGCGTCAGACTGTCCTCGGTGACCAGCGGCATCGGCGGCCGGGTGTCCTCGGCCACGGCGTCCGGGAACCGGCTCGCCGGGCCGTACTCCGGTCGCCAGGTGGTCACCGCGGCCAGCCGGGCGGTGTCCACCTCGAGGACCTCCTGAACATTGCCACGGTTCCAGACCGCCGCCATCGCCTCCCGGCCGCCCGGATCGACACCGCGGACCGCGTGCAGCAGCGCGGTGCGGTTGATCGCCTCGACGGTGAGAACCCGTTCGGCGCCGAGGTCGGCAATGCTGCGGTCGGCCCGGGACCCGCTCTCCGCCCGCCAGCCACCGGCCGCCGTCGTGAACAGCGCGACCGCCACCACGAGCAGCGCGAAGACCCGGTCGGTCCCGGGTGCGCGGGAGAATCGCAGGGCGGTCAGGCCGGTACGCAGGCGCCCGGCCCGCAGCGCCGCCCCGCCGCCCCGGGCCGCCGCGCGGCTCAGCAGCCGAGCGGCCAGCAGACCGACCGCCAGCGCGACCAAAGCGGGCGCGGCCGGGCCGAGCCCGTATCCGGCGCCGGTCGTACGGGCCTGGTAGACCGCGGCGGCCGCGATGACCATCAGGAGTACGTCCACCACCGCCGGGCGCCAGGCACCCCGGATGGAACCGGCCCGGGTGAGCAGCGCGGACACCGGCCGGCCGAGCACGGTGGCCTCGACGGCGGCCAGCACGGCCAGGCTTCCGAACAGGACCGCCGCCACCGCCGCGGCGCAGAACACCAGCGCCGCCTCGCGGTCGGGTGCGACGGTGACCGGGCCGGCCAGGCCGCGGGCCAGCAGGTAACCGGCCGGGACCCCGGCCAGCACGCCGAGGATCAGCGGCACCAGGTGCTGTCCCCAGGCCAGCCGGAGCATCCCGAACCGGCTCACCCCGCGCAGCTTGAGCAGCGCCGCGTCGGCGCGCCGCTCGCGCAGGGTGAACCAGCCGGCCAGTCCGACCGCGAACCAGGTCAGAATCAGCATCTGTACGCCGGCGGTCAGCACACCGGTCAGAATCGTGTACCGGTCGTTGGTGATGGCCTGGTGCAGCGGCCGGGCCTGGGTACCCATCCGCAGCTGGACCTGGCCGAGCCGCAGGTCGGCGGCGTCGATCTCGGCGACGAAGTCGCGCCCGCCGTCGCCGCGGAGCATGGCGTCCGGCACCACGACGTCGTACGCCATGGTCGGCACCCACAGCTGCCGGTGGGTGAACGTGTCCACCGTGGTGAACGCCGGATCCAGCGTGGCCTCGGGGCGGAACAGGCGATTGGCCCAGTACGTCCCGCCCGGGTCGACGAGCGCGTAGAGCGCCACCACCCGCATGTCGAGCCGGCCGCTCGCCGTGGTGGTGACGATCGACAGAACCTCGCCGGCCCGGATGCCGAGCCGCTGAGCCGCCTCGTGACTGATCGCGATCTCACCGCGGGCGGCGGGACAGCTGCCGGTCAGACGGACGTGCTCGCAGAACCCGTCCCGGTACGCCACCGGCATGCTCGTGCTCGCCGGGCCGGTACGCACGCTGACCGGCCCGGCCATCCCGGCGAGCCCGTCACCGAGACCGGCCGGCAGCCCGGACACCACCTGGTCGGTGAACTCGGCCAGTTCGGCCTCCGCCTTGCCCTGGGTCTCGATCCGGCTCTGCACCGAGACGGTGCGCTGGGCCGGCGGGGCGACCTCGAGGTACGCGGTGGCGGCCTCACCGACGGCGGCGAACGCGTACCACGGTCCGGCTGCGGCGACGGCTGCCGCGAGGGCGGTGAGCACGAGAATCGTCAGCACCTGGGCGGCCCGGGTCCGCACCGCGCCGAAGACGAGTGCGAACATGGCCCCTCCCCCGGTTTGGGGCGAGGTTACGCGATCAACCGGCCGTTCGGGGGCCCGGTTTTTACAGCCAGCCGCGCCGCTTCAGGAAGACGTACAGGCCGATCGCGGACGTGGCGATGAGAATGCTGCTCGCCAGGAAGCCGCCCTGGTTGTCGTACCCGGGGTACGGCAGATTCTGTCCGAAGAAACCGGTGAGCGCGGTCGGCACCGCGATGATCGCGGCCCAGGCGGCGAGTTTGCGGGTGACCTGGTTCAGCACGTTGCCCTGCTCGGTGGAGTCGGCGTCGAGCAGCTCGGTGATCCGGGTCCGGGAGTGCTCGGTCAGCTCCAGGGTCCGCTGAGCCTGGTCCTCGACGTCCCGGTAGTACGCCCGCAGATGGTCGTTCACCGGCTCGATCTCGGCCTTGTCCAGCTGGTCGACGACGTCACGCATGGGCGCGACCACCCGGAGCAGATTGGCCAGGCACTTGCGCAGCGCGAAACCGTAGAGCCGAACCGGACGGGGCGCGCCGCCCTCCTCCAGCAGTTGGTCCTCGGCGGTGTCCATCGCCTCGTCGATCGACCGGGCGGTCGCGTACTGGCTGTCCACCACGACGTCGAGCAGGCCGTAGACCAGGAAGTTGACGCCGCCGACGGCACCCAGCTCGGGGTCGGTGTCCCAGCGTTGGAGCAGCACGTCGATGTCGCCCGGTGACTTGTGCACGGTGATCAGCGCCCGGCTGGTGACGAAGGCGCTGATCTCGACCTTGCGAAGCTGCGCGGTGGTCCCGTCGCCGTGGAACCGGACGGCGTAGAGGTTGACGAAGAGGTGATCGGCGTACCGATCGATCTTCGGTCGTTGATGTTCCTCGACCGCGTCCTCGACAGCCAGCGGGTGCAGTCCGAAGTCGGTGGCCACGGCCTCCAGGTCGGCCTGGCCGGGTGCGTAGAGGTCCAGCCAGACCACCGCGTCCGGGTGGGCGCGCAGCAGGCCGGCGGTCTGGTCGGCGGCGAAGTCCTCCGCGATCACCCGGCCGGCCTCGTAGAGCCGGGTCCGGACAGGACAGGAAAGTGCGGTCACCGCACCACAGTAAGATCGCCGCGGCCGGCCGTGCGACCGGCCGCGGCGCAGCCGTCAGACCGCCTCCAGGACCCGCTCCTCGGTGACGGTCTTCGATTGCCCACCACGGCGCAGCATGTAGAGGCTGACCGGGACGCCGACGGCGACGAGCACCGCCGCCACGATGAGCGAGAACTGGTAGCCCTCCAGGAAGCGGTGCATCTCGGAGCCGGTGGCGGCGTTCGCCCGGTTGGACAGGATCGCGCCGAGCACCGTCACGCCGAGCAGGCCGAACACCTCCCGGGAGACGTTGAGCATCCCGGACGCGATCCCGGCCCGGCCGGGCGGCAGCGCGTCGACCACCACGGTGCTCAACGGGATCAGCAGGCCGCCGCCGACGCCGTACAGCGCGAACCAGGGCAGCAGGTCGCCGTAGCTGGTGCCCTCGCCGTACCGCGCGATGCCACCGATGGCGGCGGCCATCACGGCGAGACCGAAAGCGGTCACCCGGGCGACGCCGAAGCGGGCCTCCAGGCGCGGCGCGAGGACCGCGCCGACGGCGGTGATGATCGCCATCGGGATAAACGCCGCGCCGGCGCCGGTCGGCGAGAAGCCGAGCACGTTCTGCAGGTAGATCGCCATGTAGAAGTAGATGCCGAAGACGCCGAAGGCCCACAGGCCCATCGCCAGCAGCCCGCCGGTGAACATCCGGGAGCGGAAGAACGCCAGGTTCATCATCGAGTCCGCGTTGCGGCTCTGCAGGAACACGAACACCACGGCCGCGACCGCGGCCACCCCGAAGAACCCGAGGATCAGCGGCGAGGTCCAGCCCTCAGCGTCACCTTCGATCAATGCGTACGTGAGAGCGAACAGCGACACGGACGACGCGGCCAGCCCGGCCGGGTCCAGGCGTCGCAGGACGCGGGTCAGTCCGGCCGTCCGTTGTGCGGCGCCGTGCCCCGACGGGACGCTGAACAGCAGGATGGCCAGCGTGGCCACACCGATCGGCAGGTTGATCAGGAAGATCCAGCCCCAGGAGACGTACTCGCTGAGCACTCCGCCGGTGAACGGGCCGACCGCGAGAGCGAGTGCGCCCACCCCGCCCCAGACGCCGATGGCCGTACCGCGCTCCTTCGGGTCCGGGAAGAGCTCCTGGAGCAGCGCCAGCGAGGCGGGCGCCAGCAGTGCCGCGCCGACGCCCTGCACGGCCCGCGCGCTGATCAGCAGACCCTGACTGTCGGCCAGGCCCGCCGCGACCGACGCCACGGTGAAGACCACCAGGCCGGCCAGGAACGCGAGCCGGGTGCCGAGCACGTCCGCGATGCGGCCGCCGGCCAGCAGCAGGCCGGCGAAGACCAGGATGTACGCGCTGGTGATCCACTCCAGGCCGGCGATGCTCAGGCCGAGGTCCCGCTGAATGCTGGGCAAGGCCACGTTGACGACGTTGTTGTCCAGATACGTCATGAAGGTGCCGAGCGCCACCGCGACAAGCGCCCACCACCGTCGATTCTTTTCCATCAGGCCTCCCCCTGTACGGCGTCCATGTACAACGTACATGTACCTCGTACATGAGACCTGTACGTTGTATGGTTGTCAAGTGACGGGTGAACGACTGAGCAAGGCGGCCGTGGCCGATCGCGCGCTGCGCATCGCCGACGAGGAAGGCCTCGAGGCGGTCACGATCCGTCGTCTCGCCAAGGAGCTCGGCGTCACCCCGATGGCCCTCTACTGGCACTTCAAGAACAAGGACGAGCTGCTCCTCGGCGTCGTCGACCATGTGCTCTCCGGGGTGCGCGCCGATCCGGCGGCCGGCGACCCCTGGCAGAAACGGCTACGGACCGTGTTCGAGACAGTGGTCGACGTGATGCGGGCCCACCCCTCCCTGCCCGACCTGCTGCACTCGGTCGACAAGCAGCAGACGGAGAGCTTCACCCGCGCGACGAACGACACACTCGCCCTGCTCACCGACGCGGGCTTCACCATCGACGAGGGGTACTGGGTCGCCACGTACCTGTTGAACGCCGCCATCGGCCTGGTCGCCGGCCAGCCGGACTGCCCGGCGTCGGTCCCGGCCGAGCAGGTCGAGGAGTGGCGCCGGCAGAAGCGGATCCAGCTCGAGTCCCTGCCGGCCGACCGCTACCCGAAGATGGTCGAGCTGGCCGCGTCGTACCGGACGGAATTGGACCTCGACCACTACTACGCCTTCTCGGTGGATCTGGTCATCGCCGGGGTCGAGGCGATGGCCGCTGCCAAACGATCGTCCTAGTCGGACATCGTCACCGCTTCCGCGCCGTGCGCGGCCACCCCGGCGCCGACGCCGACCTCGACCACGCCGGCGACCAGCGGCGAGATGCTCGGCGGCGACCCGCGCAAGGACAGCATCTACTTCGTCCTGACCGCCCGCTTCAACGACGGGGACGGCGGCAACAACCGGGGCGGCAACCAGCACGTCAAATCGGGTAACAAGGCCAACGAGGACCCGATGTTCCGCGGCGACTTCAAGGGGCTGGTCGACAAGCTCGACTACATCAAGGCGCTCGGCTTCTCCGCCGTCTGGATCACCCCGGTGGTGCTGAACCGGTCCGACTACGACTACCACGGCTACCACGGGTGGGACTTCTACGAGGTGGACCCGCGGCTGGAGTCGAACGGTGCCTCGTACCAGGATCTGATCGACTCGGCGCACGCCAAGGGGCTCAAGATCTACCAGGACGTGGTCTTCAACCACACGTCGCGCTGGGGCGCGAACGGGCTGTTCACCCCCACCGTGTACGGCGTCCGCGACAGCCAGTGGAGCTGGTACTACAGCGAGAAGGTGGCCGGCAAGAAGTACAGCCCCATGGAGGAGCGCAACCCGGCTTCCGGCAAGGTCGGTACGGACACCGCCTATCTGAAGTAGCGCCGTGTCGGCGCGGGCGGCGACGAGCCGCCCGCGCCGCACTTTGGCACTAGCGCCAATCGGTTTGTTATGGAAACCTGTTGGCATGACAACAGATTCGGTGCCCGCCGGCGCTGACCCCCGGCGACTGCTGTCCGACGTGCGTGCCCTCGCCCACCGAGTGCGGCTCGACCAGCGACTGACCTGGGTCGCGCTGCTGGTGCTGGCCGTGGCGACGTTCGTGGCGATCCCGTTCGACTACGTCGGCATGGACGTCCGTTGCGTGAACGGCGGCTCCGAGTGCCAGTTCTCGCGCGACGGCGTTCTCTACTACTGGCCGGCGGCGCTGCTCATCGCATACACGGCCATCGCCTTCTGCTATGTGCGTGCCGCCCGGGCGCGGGGCCTGGGCGCCCGCGTGCTGCCGTACGCGTTGACCGGCGCCGCCCTGGCCGTCGTGTTCACCACGGTGTGGCTGCTGGCGCGCGTCTACCTGGCCGACCCGCCGACCGAGCCGTTCCCGGGGTGGGTGATGGTGCTGGACCGCCTGGTCGCACCGGCGGGCACGATCGGTGTCGCGCTGCTGGTGCTGGCCCGGCTGGAACGCAACGTCGCGCTGCTGGTGTTCACCCTCGGATACCTGGCGGTGGTGCTCGTGCCGATCGACTTCGGCTGGACGATCCACAGCAGCGTCCGGGCGGAGTTCATACCGCAGCAGGTCATCAACGGCGTCGTGCTGCTGCTCGGGGCGGCCGGTTTCGCGATCGCCCGCCGGCGGCAGCGATGACGGCACCGGACCCGTCGCCCGCCCACCCGGTCACCGGGCTGGACGACGTGGTGCACCAGCGGGTCCGGCTGGGCATCCTCACGATCACTCACGAGGCTCGCCGGGTCGAGTTCGGCTACCTGCGTACCCAGTTGCAGTTGACCGCCGGCAACCTCTCCCAGCACGTCACCGTGCTGGAGACGGCCGGTCTGGTCGAGGTCGAGAAGGGCTACGAGGGCAAACGCGGACGTACGTGGATCACGCTCACCGCCGCCGGCGACCAGGCACTCGCCGAGGAGATCGGACGGCTGAAGCAGCTCATCGCACGGGTCGAGACCACCAGCACCCCGGAGGAACGATGACCATCGCACTGACCCGCCGGCATCTTCTGGCAGCCACGCTCGCGACGGGGGTCGCCGTGCCGCTCGGCGCCGGCCGCGGGTCGGCCGCACCGCCACGGCTCACCCTTCCCGCGCCCACCGGGCCGCACCGTGTCGGGACGGTGTCGCTGCACCTCGTCGACCGGTCACGGCCGGACAAGATCGCCGGTCCGGGACGTCCCCTCGAACTGATGGCCGGTGTCTGGTATCCCGCTGCCCGCGACGCCCGGCGTCGTCCGGTCGCGCCGTGGATGCCGGTCGCCTCGTGGCGTGCGCTTCTCGAGTCCGTCGGCTTCGACCCCGACGCCGCGTCGGCGCCGCTCACCGCCGGCCACCAGGGCGCTCCGGTACTCCGGCGGGCCGGCCGGCTCCCGGTGATCATGTACTCGCACGGCAACAACACCTGCCGGGCCGAGACCACCATCGTGGTCCAGGAGCTGGCCAGCCACGGCTACGTCGTGGTCAACGTGGATTCGACGTACGACGGGTTCAGCGAATTTCCGGACGGCCGGCTCGCGGTCTCCGCCGACGATCTGCCGTTCACGCCGTGGGACCACGCCCACGACGTACGGTTCGTTCTCGACCGCCTCGAGGACGTCGCCGCCGGCCGCAACCCCGATGCCGGGCGGCGTGCACTGCCGGCCGGGCTGGGCGCCGCGCTCGACCTGCGCCGGGTCGGCATGTTCGGCTGGTCCAAGGGTGCGACCGCGACCGCCCTCGTCATGAACGAGGACCGGCGCGTCCGGGCCGGGATCGGCTTCGACGGCGAGATGCAGTCGCAACCACCGGTCGCCGGCCTGGACCGGCCGTTCATGCTGATGACCGCGGAGTTCACCCGCGCCTCCGAGCCGAGCGTCGAGGAGTTCTGGTCGCTGCTGCGCGGGTGGCGGCTCAACGTGCATGCCGTCGGTGCGGCCCACGGCTCGTACAACGACCAGCAGTGGCTGGTCCCCCAGCTGGCGGCACTGACCGGCATGAGCGACGAGGACCTGGCCTCCTGGATCGGCACCCTCGACCCGACCCGGGCGGTACGCGTCCAGCAGGCCTATCCGCTCGCCTTCTTCAACCTGCACCTACGCCGCCAACGTCAGCGCCTGCTCGAAGGCCCCCATCCCGCCTTCCCGGAAATCCGGCTGATCCCCTGACCCACCAGCCCGCGGGCTCATCGACCGTCTGGGAACGGCAGCTCCAGATGCTCTCGCAACGTGGTGCCGCGGTACGCGGTGGGCAGGTAGCCCCAGTCGCGCAGGATCGGGAGCACCTCGTCGAACAGCAGCGGGCCGTCGACCCGGTGTGACGGGCAGATGAGCATGAAACCGTCGGCCGCCTCCGCTTCGAAGTACTCGACCATCTGGCGGGCCGTCGACTCCGGGTCGCCCACCAGCACCTGCAGGCCCGCCGCGGTGGCCTCGATCTCGACCAGGTCCTGCAGCGTCCGGCCCTCCTCGATCAGCCGTCGGTAGAGATCGAAGCGGCCCTTCCGGCGGTTCACGGCCGTCGGGCCCGGCAGGATGCTCACCGGCAGCGTCTCGTCCATGCCGTACTCGGACAGGTCCACCCCGCCGAGCTGAAAGCCCACCAACTGCCGGGCGAACTGCGGATTGAGCAGCCGGGCCAGATATCGCCGCCGCTCGTGAGCCGCCTCGGTGGTGGCTGCCAGGATCGGGCTGACGCCCAGAAGCACCTTGATCGAGTCCGGGTCGCGCCCGGCAGCGACCGCACCCGACTTGATCCTGTCGTAGTACTCCTTCGCCGCGGCCATGCCCTGCTGGGCGGAGAAGACGACCTCGCAGTGCCGGGCGGCGAAGTTGATGCCGTCCGTTGAGGTGCCGGCCTGGACGAACACCGGATAGGACTGCGGCGGCCGAGGGATGTTCAGCGGCCCCTTGACGGTGAAGTACTCGCCGGAGAAGTTGATCGGCTGCACCTTCTGCGCGGCGGCGAACGTACCGGTCTGCTTGTCGAGGACCAGCGCGTCCGGAGCCCAGCTGTGCCACAACGCCTTGGCCACCTCGACGAACTCGGCGGCGCGCGCGTACCGGACGTCATGCGCGGGCAGCGGGTCGGTGCCGAAGTTCTCTTCGCCGAAGGCGGAGGTGACGACGTTCCAGCCGGCACGCCCACCGCTGAGATGGTCGAGGGACGCGAACTGCCGGGCCAGGTTGAACGGCTCGCTGAACGTGGTGCTCATCGAACCGACCAGGCCGATCGACTCGGTTCCGGCGCTGAGCGCGGACAACAGGGTCAACGGTTCGAGGTGCTGCGCCGGGGCGTACGCCTCGCGCCCCAGCATGGAGAGGTGGTCGGCGATGAAGACCGCGTCGATCATCGCCGCCTCCGCGCGCCGCGCCACCTCCAGGTGAAAGCGGAGGGAGTCGGCGTCCTCGATGCCGCTGTCCGGCTCCCGCCACGCACCGTGATGCTGTCCCACATTGCCGATCACCAGCATCGTCCGCATCTGCCGTCGATGACGGTTCATGATCTCCCCCTCCGGGCCGGCGTCAACTTCTCAGAGCTAGCAGCCAGAGCCGCGTCAGCGTGTTGATGTGCTCCCCGTCGACCGCGCCGGGGTCGTAGTCGATCCAGCCGGAGATCCGGTCGCCGCGGTCGTCGAGGTTGACCACCACGTCGAACCTGGTGGTCTCGACAACGCCGACATCCAGCACCAGCTCCGCGCGAGCGCCGTCCGGGAAGGTCCACTGCCGAGGCCCGGGCGGCTGCAGGACGAAGAGCATCTGGGCGAGCGGATGGTGGTCGACCGGCAGCTCGACGCCGAGACCCCGCAGGATGTCCGGCAGGGGCGCGGTGCAGTGCCGGCGGGCCTCGGCCACGTCCCGCTGCACCTGCTCGACGTGGGCCGTGACGGTGTCCGCGCCGGTCGCGAGCGGCAGGACCAGAGTGTTGAGGTGGAGACCGACACACCCCGCGTCCTGCGCCGTGGCACGGGTGGACACCGCGACGGCGACACACACCTCGTTCCCCTCGCCGCCGAAGAGACCGGCCCAGGCGGCCAGCAGCACCGCGTACGGCGTCGACCGCGCCTCCCAGGCCCGTTTCCGGACGGCGGCCACGTCGTCCGCGTCCAGGGCGACCGGCATCCGCCGCAGCCCCGCCGACGGACCACGCGAGCGACCCCAGTCGACAGGTGGCCGGCCGGCCACCGGCGCGAGGCACTTCAGCCAGTACGTGAGATCGCGGTCGTGGACGTCGTCGCCCGCATGCAGGTGCCAGGGCTGGGGAGCGTCCGGCAGGCTCGCACCGCCGTACAGGGCGGCGAACTCGTCGAACAGCATCGGGATCGACCAGCCGTCGCAGTAGGCGTGATGCATCCGCAGCAGGATCCGGTGGTGCCGGTCGTCGAGCCGGACGATGTCGGCCAGCGGTGTGGCGACCGACCCGAACTCGTACACCTCGGCTAGGCGCCGTTCGCGCAGCGTGGCGAGGTCGGCCGACGTGGTGTGCGCGACGACGGGCTGGGCGTCGGCGACGTACTCCTGCGTGATGTCCGGGCCGGTGAAGTCGAACCGGGTGCGCAGCGCGGCATGGCGACGGGCGAGCGCCCGGATCGCCGACTCCGCGGCGGCCGGGTCGAACGGGCCGGTGATGTCCAGCTCGGCCAGCACCCAGTGGGTCGGGCCGCCCTGCCACATCTCGTCGATGAAAACCTGCCGCTGCATCGCGGTCACCGGCCGGGGGCCGACCGGGGCGTCGCCCGACAGAGACGCCACCGGCGGGCTGGACGCGACGATCGCGGCGAGGTGGTCGAGGGAGCCGGCGTCCAGCAGGCGGTCGACGGGAACGAGCACGCCGAACCGCTTGGCGATGCGCGCGGCGATCCGGGCCGCGGCGAGCGAGTCCACGCCGCCTGCCCGCAGGTCCTCGGCCCGCTCGTCGACCGAACCCAGTTCCGCGTGCCAGATCGCCGCGAGTTCGGTGACGTCGGCGGCGGATCCGGCCGAGCCGGCGCTGTCCGGCAGCGTGCCGGCGCTGTCCGGCACCGCGCCGGCTCTTTCCGGCGCGGCGCCGGCGAGCGTGTTCCGGTCGACCTTCCCGCTCGGTGTGAGGGGCAGCGCCGGCAGAGTGACTATCCGATGCGGCACGAGGTGGCTGGGAAGGGATCCGGCCAGCCGGCGGCGAAGGTCCGCGTCGTCCGCCGCGTCGAGATCGCCGGTGACGAACGCGACGAGCCGGGTCACGGCGTCCGTGCGGGAGGCGACGACGGCCGCTTCCCGCACGCCGGGAACGGCCAGCAGCTCCCGTTCCACCTCCGCCGGTTCGACGCGGATGCCGTTGATTTTGACCTGGTCGTCGTCGCGGCCCAGGTAGTACAACTGGCCGTCGCGCCGTTCGACGAGGTCGCCGGTGGCGTACATCCGGCCCGGCCCGCCCGGCTCGGCGCGGAACCGCTGCCGGGTGAGATCGGGCCGGCCGACATATCCGTGGGCCACCGCGACGCCGGCGACGTGCAGCTCGCCCGGCTCCCCGTCCGGGACCGGCCGGCCGCCGGCGTCCAGAACGTGCGCCCGGACGCCGTCGATCGGCGTTCCGATCGACGGCAGCAACGGCCAGTCAGCCGGATCCGCGGGCAGCAGGTACCGCGTGCAGACGTGCGTCTCGGTCGGCCCGTACTGGTTCACCAGCCGGCACCCGGGCAGTCCGGCGAACATCCGCTTGATCTCGTCGTCGCAGCGCAGCTGCTCGCCGGCGGTGATGACCTCGCGCAGCACCATCCGATCGGCCGGCCGCTCGGCGGCGAACAGAGCCATGGTCCGCAGCATGACGAACGGCAGGAACAGCCGGGCGACCCGCTCGTCGGCCAGCCGCCGCCAGAGCAGCACCGGATCGCGGCGCTCGGCGTCGTCCAGGCCGAGCAGCACGCCGCCGGCCGCCAGCGTCGCGAAGATCTCCTGGAAGGACACATCGAAGGAGATCGGCGCGAACTGAGTGGTGACCTCGCCCTCGGCCACCGTGGAGTCGGCCAGTTGCCACCGGACGAGGTTCGCGAGTGCGCCGTGCGTCTGCATCACGCCCTTCGGCGTGCCGGTCGAGCCGGAGGTGAACATGACGTAGGCGATGTCGTCGGCCGCGATCGGCGGGTCGTCCGGCGGGGCTGCCGCCGGACCACGGTCGTCGAGCGGAATGAACGGCCGCTCGCCGGCCAGCGCCCCGGCCACCTCCCGATGCCCGATGAGCACCGCCACACTCGCTCGATCGAGCATGAACGCCAGGCGCTGCGGGGGATAGCCGGCGTCCAGCGGCAGGTACGCACAGCCGGCGCGCAGAATGCCGAGGACGCCGACGACGAGATCGGCGGAGCGCAGCGCGCAGATGCCCACCACGTCACGGTGGCGGGCGCCTCGGTCCCGCAGCCGTGCGGCGATCACGCCGGCCCGGCGCCACAGGTCGCCGTAGGTCAGGGACTCGGCGCGCCAGCGCACGGCCGGCCGGTCGGGGCCCCGCTCCACCTGGGCGCGAACCAGGCCGACGACGTCCTGCGCCGGGCCGCGATCCTGCCGCATATTCACTCCCCCATGACGTGCCGGCCGGCACGGCGAATCCTCAATCGAGAAAGGCGATGACGCACCGGGCACTTGAGAATAGTGACGCGAGGGTATTGATCCGCTGCTATCTAGCGGAATTTACCAGACGCCAATTCCCGGCCACAACCACATGAGCGCCGTAATGTGCGACGCCCCGGACCCGTACGACCGCTTCTTGACGCATGGTTGCCGATGCCGGAAGCTGTTTGAGCGAAGTGGACAGAGGCCCATTTGACGTTTTATGGCGCACCGGCCATGCATTCCCTATCCGAATTACGACATCGCCCTACCGGCCGTGGCGTCCGGGCCGGCGACGTCATTCCGGACCGACCATCAGCGGGGGTCATGAAGTGTTTCGTCGAGCCGGCCGGCTCACCGTGGTGAACCAGTTGTCCCGGCTCCGCGCCGAGCTGCGCCCGCCGGAGGATCACCGCCAGCGACTGCTGGCGATGTCGACGCTGGTGAACACCATCGGTACCGGGATGTTCCTGTCCGCGGGCACGATCTTCCTCATCAGATCCGTCGGCCTGAGCCCGGCCGCCGCCGGCGTCGGCCTCACCGTCGGATCGCTGATCGGGTTCGGCGCCGGGGTCCTGATCGGTGACCAGGCCGACCGCCGCGGCGCGCGACAGGTCATGATCGCCGCCATGCTGCTGGAGGCCGCGGCGAGCGCGAGCCTGCTGCTGGTGCACAGTCTGTGGCCGTTGCTCGTGGTGGCCGCGCTGGCCGCCGTCGGCCGCGCGGGCACCAACAGCGCCCGTGGCGCGGTGATCGGCGTGCTCGCCGAGCCGGGCAAGGGCGCGGTGTTGCGCACCTACCTCCGGGCGGTGACCAACGTCGGGCTCGCGATCGGGATGCTCGCCTCCGCGGTCGTCCTGGCCGTCGACAACCGCGCGGCCTACGTGATCATGATCTTGACCGACACGACCACGTTCCTGGTCGCCGCCGCCATTCTCGCGCGGCTGCCGCATCTCGTCCCGACCCGCACGGCACCGGAGAGCGGTCGCGGCTCGACGTCCCCGCGCTGGCTGGCCCTGCGCGACGGGCACTACCTGGCGCTGACCGCCGCGACGTCGATCGCCAGCCTGCAGTACTGGATCCTCCTGCAAGCGCTCCCCCTGTGGATCGTCCTCCGCACCGAGGCGCCACGGTGGATGGTGGCGCTGCTGCTCTTCCTCGCGGCGGTGACCGTCGCCCTCACCCAGATCCCGGCGACCAGGTCGATCAACGGCCCCCGCCCGGCGGCCCGGCTCCTGGCGCGTTCCGGCCCGGTCTTCCTGGTGGCGTGGATCCTCATGGCCGCCGCGTCCGGCCCGTCCGCGGGGATCGCCGTGGCGCTGCTGCTGGCCGGCGTCCTGGTCCACTCGCTGGCCGAGGTGTGGCAGGTCGCCGGCACGTTCGAGCTCTCCTTCGCGCTGGCCCGGCCCGAGGCTCAGGGTCAGTACCAGGGCGTCATCGGCCTCGGGCAGGGTTTCGTCGAGGCGCTGGCGCCAGTGATCGTCATCGCGCTGTGCATCAACGTGGGTGCGTTCGGCTGGATCGCTCTCGGCCTGCTCGTCACGGCGGCGAGCTTCGCCGGTGCGATCGTCGAGCGCCGCTGGGCCCGCTCGCACGCCCGGGCGGGGAACGAGCCGATCGGCGACACCGTCGGGTGACGGCCGTGCCGGCCGGCACCCGGGGTGCGCGGGCCCGTGGCGGTCACCGGTCAGACCGGGTCCGGTGCGCCGGTCACCGACTTGCCGGCGGTCGCGACCCGATCGGGCTCCGGCTCGTGCCGGTCCGCGACGCCGGTGTGCCCGAACAACCGCAGGAGGGGGCCGGCCATCGCCGTCGTGACCACGGCCATGACCACCATCATGGAATAGAGGTCCTGGTCGAGCAGGCCGAGTTGCAGGCCGACGGTCAGGATGATGAGCTCGGTGAGCCCGCGCGTGTTCATCAGCGTGGCGAGCATCCCCGACTGCCGCGGCGGCAGCCGGTGGAGCCGAGCCGCCACGTACGCGCCGCCGAACTTGCCGGACACCGCGACGAGCATGATGAGCGCCAACTCCACCAGACCCGCGGCGCCGATGCCGGACAGGTCCACCCGGAAACCGGCGACCACGAAGAAGACCGGCAGCAGTAGCGTCCCGTTGAACCGTTCGACGGTGCCCAGGATCTCACCGCGCAGGCGCTCGGTGCCGTCCCGGGGGATCAGCACGCCGAACAGGAACGCCCCGAACAGGAAGTGCAGACCCATCCATTCGGTGGCCGCGCCCGACAACAGCACACCGATGAAGACGGCGGTGAGGCGACCGGGTGTCAGCTTCGCAGCCGGGGCGAGCATCCGCCGCAGCAGCGGCCGCACCACGCCGAGCATGACCGCCAGATACGGCACCACCAGCAACAGCAGAAGTGAGTCCGATCCGCCGGCCCCGCCGATGGCGATGACCGCGGCCAGCAGGGTCCAGGCCAGCACGTCGTCGATGGCCGCGCAGGCCAGGGCCAGCCCACCGAGCGTGGTCTGGGTCAGGCCACGGTCAGTGAGGATGCGGGCCAGCACCGGAAAGGCGGTCACCGACATGGCCGCACCGACGAAGAGGAGGAAGCCGAGCCTGTGGTCGGTGGGGTGCCGGCTCCAGAGGAAGGTGGCCAGCGCGATGCCCAGGCCCAGCGGCAGGACGATCGAGCTCACCGACACGGTGACGGCGATGGCGCCCTGCCTGCGTAGAACACGACGGTTCAGCTCGAGACCGACCATGAACATGAACATGGCGACGCCGATGTTGGCGAGGGCGGCCAGGGACGGCCGGATCTCCGTCGGGAACAGGGTCGTGGACAGGTCACTGCCGAGCAGGGTCGGACCGGCGAGGATACCGGCGATCACCTCGCCGATGACCGGAGGTTGCCCGAGCTTGGCGGCCAGGGCGCCGAAGGCCCGGCTCAATAGAAGAATCAGGGCAAGATCGAGAAGGAGAAATGTGACTTGATGAGTCGACACCGGGAACCTCGCACTGATCGAGACATTTCGAGCAGGAATGATTCACGGATTCCCCGTTTATGGAAACCGCGCGCGGCAGGCGCATGGGTTATGACGCCCCGCTGGCAACCGCCGATGCAACGATGCGCGATCATCACGCAAACGTTAGTCGATTTTAGCTGATTTTATTGATTTCCGTCAATCTTTATCGCGAGCCTACGGCGCGCCTCGCCCGCTACGTCCAGGACCGCGTCCGCACCGGACTCCGCCAGCCGGGACAATACGTATTCATAGGCCATGAGCACGCGCTCGGCCTCCGTCGGGTCAAACAATTCCGACCGATATTGGATCTCCACGTCGACGCGGTCCGGAGAATCCAGGAAATACACCTGCAGGTCGTAGAGCATCGGTCGTGACACCGGCTCGCTCCGCGGCACGTCCCGCCGCGAGGGGAAATCGGTCTGATCCCCGCCGTTCAGGATGACGCCGGTGAGGGGGTATTTCCCTTCGACATCCGCACCGGTTCCCCGCGCTATCCGGTCGAACCCGAGTTTGCGGTGTTCCATCACCTGCGGCAGGTCCGTGGAGAGTGTGTCGATCAGCTCGCGCAACGACTCCCCGGCCCTGGCACGGTGCCGCAGCGGTACGCAGTCGATCATCATTCCGATGGTGTTCTCGAAGACCCACGTGCGCTCGTCCACCGGCATGCAGACCACCGCGTCCGACGTGTCGCACAGGGCGTGCACGAGAACGAGCAGGCCGGCCAGTCGCAGGGTGGATATCGGCACCCGGGACTCCTTGGCGCGCAGCACCAGGGAAGCCATCGAATCCTCCGGCACCGTCCGGCCGGTGACCCAGGTGGGCGGATCATCGCCGGCGTGCCGCCTGGCCAGATGGCAACGGCCCTCGAAGCCGCTCAGATAACCGCGCCACCACCGCTCCGCCGCCCCACCGGCCGGCTCATCCGGTTCCATCGCGAACTGGTGGTACGAGGCGGGCGACCTGGGAAGACCATCCGGATTGCGGCACGCCGCCCGGATCTCCCGTTCGAAAATCGTCGCGGAGGCACCATCGAAGATGAGGTGGTGGGCGGTGAACACCAGCCGGCACGGCCGCCGCCCGTCCGGGCCCGCGCCCCGCACCAGGACGGCGCGGAACAGCGGATGGTCGCCGACCACCAGGCCGCGGGCGTGCTCGCGCATGTGCGTCTGCGCCACCACCTGCGCCAGCTGCTCACCCCGCGCGTCGGTCTCCATCACCCGCAGCAGTCCCGGGCCGTCGCCGCCACTGAGCAGGGATGCGACCTGGTCGGTGGTCAGAAGGTGCGGTGTCAGGTCGTCGCCGGTGACGGTCAGGCCCATCCGCAGGGCGTCATGCCGCCGCACCATCGTGATCAGCGCAGCCCGCACGCCCGCGGCGTCCGTACCGTCCGGCAGTTCGATCGGGAAACACACCACGGCGCGGTCGAGGGCGTCGCCCCGGTATGTCCAGCCGTACCACCGCTGGGAACGGGCCAGCCGGGCTTCTCCGGTCACCGCGGTCGCGTCCGGCTCCGCGCGCAGCTCGTTCGCCTGCATGATCCTCGTGGCGAGGGCACCCGGGGTACGGCCGCGCAGCACGTCGGCGATGCTCACCGCCCGGCCGGAGCGGGCCGACAGCCGCATGGCGAGCTTGGCCGCCGACAGTGACGTGCCGCCCAGGGCGAAGAAGTCATCGTGGGGGGCGGCCGCGACGCCGAGAACGCGGCCGAACTCCTCCTCGACCCACGTGCTCGGCGCCTCAGCAGACATCGCCACGGCTCTCTTCGTGCTGCGGCCCCCGGCGCCGCTCGGCGGGATGGCTGTGGGCGGTCAGTACGACCGGTATCACCGGCTCGCCGGAGCACCCGGCGAGGCGCCCCGGCCTCGGGCCCATCGGTACGGCACACACCATCAGCATCCCCTTTGTCTCCGCCCGGACTTACCCGGACATAGCAACGGTGGCGTCAGTCCGGTCGAGAGTGGTCAGCGTCGCCTCGACCTGGTCAGTGATGTCCCTCGCGGTCAGCCCACAGTGCTGGAGCACCTGGCCGCGGCTGGCGTGGTCGAGGAAGGCCACGGGCGTGCCGAAGCTGCGCACCGGCCGCCAGACGTTCGCGTCGGCGAGCGCCTGGCCGACCGCGGCGCCGACCCCGCCGGCACGCACGCCGTCCTCCACCGTGACGACCAGGCGGTGTCCGGCGGCAAGCCCGGGCAGGGCCGGATCGAGAGGCTTCACCCAGCGCGGGTCGACGACGGTGGTCGGGTGACCGCCGGCGGTCAGCTGGTCGGCCACCGCGCAGCAGACCTCGGCCATCCCGCCGACCGACACGATCAGCACTTCGGCCTGCTCGGCCGGGTCGGGCCGCCGGAGCAGGTCCATGTCGCCCACGCGGTCGACGGCCGGGATCGGCGCACCGGCGTCGCCCTTCGGATAGCGGACCACCGTCGGCGCGTCCGACACCGCCACCGCCTCACGGAGCTGAGCTCGCAGCTGCGCGGCATCCCGGGGAGCGGCCATCCGCAGTCCCGGCACGACCTGCAACACGGCCAGGTCCCACACACCGTTGTGGGACGCGCCGTCCTCGCCGGTGACGCCGCTGCGGTCGAGCGCGAACGTCACCCCGCAGCGGTGCAGCGCCACGTCCATCAGCAGCTGGTCGAAGGCCCGGGTGAGAAACGTGCCGTACACAGCGACGACCGGGTGCAGGCCGGCGGTGGCCAGGCCGGCCGCCGAGGCGACAGCGTGCTGCTCGGCGATGCCGACGTCGAAGAACCGGTCCGGGAAGAGCTCGGCGAACGGTTCCAGGCCGGTCGACCGCCGCATGGCCGCCGTGATGGCCACGATGTCGGGTCGCTCAGCACCGAGCGCGACCATCTCGCCGGCGAAGGCGTTGGTCCAGTTCCCCGCACCGGGCGGCGCTGCGTTCGTCGCTTTGACCTGGTGATACCGCTCGTCGGACTGCTCGGCCTCGGGATATCCGTGGCCCTTTTCCGTGATGCAGTGCACGATCACGGGTCCCGGGAAACCCTTCGCCCGCTCGAACGCGGCCTCCAGGTCCGCCTCGTTGTGCCCGTCGATCGGCCCGATGTACTTGAGGCCCAGATCCTCGAACATCCCCTGTGGGACCAGGACGTCCTTGAGCCCCTTCTTGGCGCCGTGCGCGACGGCCATCACCTGCCGGCCGAACAGCGGCGTGTTCTCCAGCACCGACCGGCCCCACTGCAGGACCTTCTCGTAGTCCGGTGCGGTACGCACCCGGGCCAGGTAGTCGGCCAGGCCACCGATGGTCGGCTGGTAGGACCGGCCGTTGTCGTTGACCACGATGACCAGCGGCCGGTCCTTGGCGGCGGCGATGTTGTTCAGCGCCTCCCACACCATGCCGCCGGTAAGCCCGCCGTCGCCGATGACCGCGACCACGTGGCCGTCCACACCGGTCAGATCCCGGGCGTTGGCCAGGCCGTCGGCCCAGCAGAGAGCGGTGGAGGCGTGCTGGTTCTCGACGATGTCGTGCGGTGACTCGGCACGCGCCGGGTAACCGGAGAGCCCGCCCTTGCGGCGCAGCATGGAGAAGTCCTGACGCCCCGTGAGCAGCTTGTGCACGTACGCCTGGTGGCCGACGTCGAAGACGATCCGGTCGCGGGGCGACTCGAACACCCGGTGCAGGGCGATGGTCAGCTCGACGACACCCAGATTGGAGCCGAGGTGCCCGCCGGCGGCGGACACGCCCACGATGAGGTGCTCCCGGATCTCGGCGGCCAGGGTCTCCAGCTGCGCGGGGCTGAGCCCGTCCAGGTCTCGCGGTTCACGAATCGTTGACAGAACGGTCGCCATGACTCTCCCTTGTTCAGCGCTGAACGTCCACGTCACCAGTGCCGGTGGTGGCGGAGGCTTCCCGGCACACGCGTCGCCGGGAAGCCTACCGCCGGGAAATTCAGGACGTTCCTTGTGCCGCGCCTGCCGCTCATCTCGACGACACCTTGTCCACGCGGTTGTCTGAAGCCTCATTCACCAACCGGCTGAAGGCGTGCAGCACCGGATTCTGCACAAGATCGAGAATGGCGAGCCGGGTGCCGTAGGCACGATTGATCCGAGCGACGACGCGCATCGCACTCAATGAGTCGCCGCCCAGTGCGAAGAAGTGACTCCCGCCGTCGATGGCCGGAACTCCCAGCACCTCCTGCCACAATTCACCGACCCGGTCGTTCGACGGCTGCGCCGAATCGGTACGGGCCTGGGCCCGATCGGCGAGCCGGCGTCCCACCAGCTCGCTCAGCGTCAACCGGTCGAGCTTGCCGCTGGTCGACCGGGGCAGGCTCGCGATGCCGAAATAGAGCTGCGGCCGGAAGTAGTGCGGCAGCGTCTCTCCGACTTCGGTACGGATCGCGGCTTCGAGCTCCTCGTCCAGGTCCTCACCGGGCCGGGCCGCGGCCGGCACCACGAACGCGGCCAGACCGGCCACGCCGCTGTGGCGGTAACCGACCACCGCACAGTCGCGCACGCCCTCCACCGCCCGAATGGCGACCTCCACCTCGCCGGGCTCGATCCGTACTCCGCGCACCTTGATCTGATCGTCGATGCGACCGTGCACGTACAGCCGGCCGTCCGGGCCCCATGACGCTAGGTCGCCGGTGCGGTAGACCCGCCCGTCCTCCAGGCCCGGGATGCCCGGCAGGAAGACCTCGGCGGTGCGCTCGGGCTGGTGTAGATATCCGATCCCGACGCCGGCCCCGCCGAGCACCAGCTCACCGACCGTGCCGACCGGGCACGGCCTCCGCCAGTGGTCCAAGACCCAGGCCCGGACGTTGGGCAGCGGCCGGCCGACGGAGACCGGGGAACCCGCGACCATCTCCCACACGGTGGCGTAGACGGTCGTCTCCGTGGGCCCGTAGCCGTTGAGGGCTCGCTCGGCGAGCTCGCACAGGATGTCGCGCAGGTCGCCGGTGACCGCCTCGCCACCGGCCAGCGCCACCGGTATCCGGTACGGCCGTACGTGCTCCGCCAGCAACGACCACAGGCTCGGAGTGGCCTGGGCGACGGTGATCCGGTGCCGCCTGATCAGCTCACCGAGCAGTGCCGGATCGCGGACCGTCTCGTCGTCCGCGATCACGCACACGGCACCCACCGTGAGCGGGAGCACGAACTCGGCCATGGAGATGTCGAACGTCGGTGCGGCCACGCCCAGCATGCGGTCGCCCGGGCCCAGCTGAAAGATCTGTGCCGTCGCATCGAGCAGGTTACGCAGAGCCGCGTGCCCCACCATCACGCCCTTCGGGCGCCCGGTCGAGCCGGACGTGAAGAGTACGTACGCCGCGTCCCCCGCACCGTCCACCACCGCCGGGCCGGCCGGTCCGGCGGAGACCGGCAGCTCGATCACCGGCCGGTCCCCCAGCCCGTCGAGCTGGCGAGTCCGGCCGGACACCAGGACGCAGCGGACGTCCGCGTCGTCCAGGACCAGCTCCACCCGGGCGGCCGGCCAGTCGTTGTTGAGGGGCACGTACACGCAGCCGGCGAGCCAGATACCGACGATCGCCGGGACCCAGTACATGTCACGGTCGAGGCGGACGGCCACCTGAGCGTCGCGGATGCCGAGCTCGCCCAGCTGCCGGGCGATCTCCCCGGCCTGAGCCATCACCTCGGCGTAGGTCAGCGAGCCGGACGCACCGACGACCGCCGTGGCCGTGGGCATGGACGCCGACACGGCGGCGATCCGCTCGAGCGTGGTGCCGGCCGGCAGCCGGCGTACCGGCCCCTGCCACCGACCCGCGATGCTCGCGACCTCATCGGCCGTCAGGAACGGCAGATTTTCCAGAGCGGTGTCCGGACGCGTCAGCGCGGCGTCCAGCAGCGTCACCAGTCTGTCCGCCAGTTCCTCGAGATCCCGGGCGCCGTATCGGGAGGACGGCGCGCGCAGGACCAGTTCGAGCGTCGCGCCGCTTCGCCGCCACCGCAGGCTCAGCTCCGGCGACGCGCCCGGCACATCGCCGTCGCCCTCGTCGCCGGCGCCGTACGCGAAGACGATCTGCGCGGACGGCTGGTATCCCCCACCGGGACGCAACGAGCTCACCAGGCCGGCGAAGGTGACTTCCCCCTCGAGGGAGACCCGGAACGGCCGGACGCCTCGATACGGACCGGCGGCGCGGTCGGCGACGCCGACGGTCAGCACCGGCTGGTTCGCCCAGAACGCCACGGTGGCCACACTCCCGGCGAGCAGGACCTCGGCCGGCAGGTATGCGGTCGTTTCGCAGAAGGCGTCGACCCGGGCGGTGAGCCGCTCGTCGAGGAGGCGGCGCACGGAACTCGGGGCATCGCCTTCCGCGGACGGGTCGCCGCCCCGTACGGGCAGGGCCACGGCGGAGTGCACGTCGTCCGTTGGCGTCCCCGTATTCGCCTCGGCCGACAATGTCGTCCGGTCCGGACGCCCGTCCTCACTTTCCACCCCGGCTCCTTTCAAGCTGGCCATCCCGTGCTCCGGCCCCGAACCAAAATATCAATATCATTAGGCGTGTCAATGCCTGAATTCTTTTGTGTCGAGCCGGGTTCCATTTTTCGACAAGTCCGCGAAGGAATCGCGACCGTCGCCCGCGCGCGGCGCCGGCACTTCGGCCGTACGGGCCACAGCGGTGTATTTCCCCATGTGGCGCAGCAGAGGCTCGCCGTCGTCGAGATAGTCACCCGCGAACGGTTCCACCAAAACGATTTCATGATCACCGGCCGGTGTCCTATCCACAATGCGGCACACCAGCCAGGCGAGTACGTCGTGCAGCAACGGCACCCCGTACGGTCCGGTGCGCCATCGGCGGGTGTCGGCGAAGCGGTCGATACCCGGGGTGGCGAAGTGCCTGGCCACATCCTCCTGCTCGTCCGACAACAGGTGCACGGCGACGTACCGTGCCCGTTTCATCCGGGCCCAGCTCGACGAGACGCGGGCGATACAGAACGAGACCAACGGCGGATGCAGCGAGACCGACGTCAATGACGTGACGGTGAAGCCGACCGGCAGTTCAGCGGCCGCCGTCACCACGGCGACGGCGGCGGCCTGCCGGCGGAACAGAGCCCGGAAATCTCGAGGATCCAGCGGCGGATCCGGCGTGACTGCGCTCATGAAGTCCTCCTATCGGCAGTGAGTACACCTTGTCCGACCATGGCCCGGCCACCATTAGTACGGCCCTGCCGGGAAACGGATAGCGATGATGCGAGATTCGGATTGATCGGGGTCTGGGTCTCTCATACGCTGGCCCTCGTCAACAATCCGAATTCACGGGTCCTGGCCGCCTGCCGCCACTGCGACGGCACTTCTTATTGCCGTCGAAGGCGGGGCTGAACCGAAGGAGCAAGGCATGTCTTTCAATTTCGATGAAGCCGCGCTTGCCAACCACATCAAGGAGTACGGGGAAGAGCAAGACATTCTCAGGAAGTCGCAGCAATTCCGCCGGGAAGGTTATGTCAAGCTTCGCGGCCTGGTCCCGGACAGCCTGTTCGCTCAGGTGACCGAGGAGGTCAAGTCGCTGCTCGACACCAACAGCCGGCGCATCGACATCGAGCTCAAGGAGACCGGGAACTCTCCTCGGAAGATGCACACGGTGAGCGCCGATGTCATCGCCCGCGAGTCGGAGCTCATCCCGGCCGTCTACAACTCCCCGAGCCTGCGGAACGTCCTCGGCCAGATCGCCCAGGCGGACGTGCACATCTGCCCGTGGGACGGCGAGAAGTTCGTCATCATCCGCCAGGACCAACCGGGAGACACGCACGGCTGGCACTGGGGCGACTTCAGCTTCACCGTCATCTGGATCATCGAGGCGCCGTCACCGGAAGTCGGCGGAATGCTCCAGTGCGTCCCTCACACCAATTGGGACAAGCAGAACCCGCGGGTGCACGAATATTTGCAGGAACACCCCATCCGCACGTACGCCAACGCCACCGGGGATCTGTACTTCCTGCGGTCGGACACCACTCTGCACCGCACCATTCCGCTGAAGAGTGCGGCTACCCGCATCATTCTCAACACGTGCTGGGCGAGTGAGTCCGACACCAAGAAGGACGCCACTCACGAGACCATGCACGCAATGTTCGCCTAGTGCAGGATCCGCAGCGGAAGGAAGCTTCGATGAGCACCACTCGTGAAGTTCGCGGCGGCATCGACATCATCGGTGTACTGGACAAGATGACGGTCTGCGGCGATACCGAGGCCCTCAATAACAGGGCAGCCGATCGGCAGTATCGGCAGAACCTCGTCGACGCCTCGCGGTTGTTGGCGGACCGCGCATTCTCGGACCACGAGGAAAGCGCGGTACGACAGGCGCACGCGGTCCTGGCGAAGCTCTACGACTGGTACTTCTCGCTGCCGTCCCTCGAGCAGGCCAACAGTTCGCTCGAAAGTATGCTCGATGACGTCCGGGAAGTTTTCGAGAATGCGATGATCGATGACCTCGTGACGCGGTCCGATCAGGACAGTCTGAGCACCGTACCGGATGATCCACAAGCATTCCTGCCCTGGTACCGCCAGTTCATCAGCCGGCACTCGGCGAGTGACCACCCGTTCTATCGCGATTTCCTGGAAAATCGGGCGACGATACCGGACGTGCGGTTCTACCTGGCTCAGGAAACCGTTCTCGACCCGAGGTTCGACGACATCCTGGCTCTGCTGATCCGGGGCACCACCGGACCGGAGAAGATGGAGCTGGTCAGCAATCTCTGGGACGAACTCGGCAACGGCACCGATGCCGACATCCATACCTCGGTCTTCTCCGAGACGTTGGACGCGCTCGGTGTCACGCCCGCCTTCATCGCCGACAACATCATTCTGGAGGCGACGGTCTGCGGTAACCTGTCGGCCGCGCTGGCGCTGTCCAAGCGCCACTATTACCGCGCCATCGGGTATTTCGGCGTGACCGAGTACCTGACGCCACGCCGGTTCCGGTCGTTCGTCATCGGCGCCAAACGGCTCGGCATCGACAAGTCGGCGTACCGGTACCACGACATGCACATCCAGGTCGACGCCCGGCACGGACCGTCGTGGTTCAAGAACATCGTGGCGCCCGCGGTCGCGCGCGAGCCCGGGTGCGCGTACGACGTCGCCCTCGGCACCCAGCTCCGGCTGGATACCTCGACGTCGTACCTGAACGCCCTCCAGAAGACCCTCGACGTTGACCGATGACGTGAGCGGGCTCAGCGGATCACGGTTGGCGATCGTGGGCGGAGGCGCCACGGCCGTCCTGCTGCTCGATGCCATCGACCGCGCCGGAGTCCGGTCACCCCTGCAGATCAGCGTGTACGAGCCGAGGCTCGTGCCCGGTCCCGGCCGGCCCTACGGCGAGGACCCGGACGCGGCGCTGATCAACCGTCCCGCCGACCGGATGTCGATCCGGCACACCGAGCCGCTGGACTTCGTGGACTGGCTGAAGGCGGCGACCCGGCAGGGTCATGTGGCGGCGGTGGATCCGGAGGCGCGTTTCCAGCCGAGGTGGCTGTTCGGCGCGTACCTCCGGGCCCGCCTGGGCGAGCTGCTGGCGCGGCTGGCGGCACGCGGGGTGCGGGTGGAATTCCACCGGGCGACCGTCGACGACATCATCCACCAGGACGGCGGGTTCATCGTCGCCACCTCGGTGACCCAGGCGCGGGCGTACGACGCCGTCGTCCTGTGCCTGGGCACGCCGCGGCCCGCCGACCCGTACCGGTTGCGCGGGCTGCCCGGATTCCTGGCCGATCCGTACCCGCTGCCGGAGCATGTCGGGACGGACGGGCCGGTCACCGTCCTCGGCACCAACCTGACCGCGATGGATCTCACCACCGCGCTCCTGCGCCGCGGCCGGAACGCCCCGATCCTTCTCATGTCGCGCCGTGGCCTGGTGCCCAGCGTCCGAGGGCCGGTCGCGACCGCCGCCCCCGAGGCGGTCGAGGAGCTGACGAGGGTGGTCCGCCGGACGCCACCGGCCGGGCTCTGGAGTGCGACCCGGCGGACGCTGCGCCGCCACCTCGTTCTCCGGCAGGCGGAGCTGACCGAGGTCGCTCTCGACCTCACACCCGGTGAACGCCCGGCCGACCGGCTGCGGCGGCACCTGGACCGGGTCGATGACCCGACGTGCTGGCGGGCGGGTCTTCTCACGCTGCTGGACCCGGTCGGCGAGCTCCTGTGGCAACGGCTGCCCATGGTGACCCGGCGACACTTCCTCGAGCGCGTCAACCCTCGCGTCTCGCAAGTGCTCAACCCGATGCCCCCGTCCACCGCGGCCACGCTGCTCCAGGCCGTCTCCGACGGGCGGGTCGAGGTGATCGCCGGGGTCACCGGCGTGACACCCGCCCGGGACGGCTTCGTCGTGGCGGCAGGCGGTCGCACGTACCGGACACGCACCCTGCTCAACGCGGTCCGGGCGACCCACTACGACGACGGCGAACCACCCGGCAGGCTGCTGGCCCGGCTGGCCGGCCGGGGCCTCGCGCGCCCGCACCCGTGCGGGGGCGTGCACATCGATTTCGACACCAACCGGATCCAGGGCGCGCCGGACGGCCTCTACGCCCTCGGCCACCCCACAGCCGGCGACGTCTACTACGCCAACGCCGGCTCACTGCTCGGCATCAGCGCACGAGCCGAACACATCGTGCGGGACATGTGCCCGCGGAACACGCATCCACCCCGGCCGGGACGGCGCCGGGACATCCGCGGCAAGCCGACGGCGACCTCGTCGCTGGGCATCTGAACGACGTCCAAGGGAGAGAACATGCATCGGTGGTTTCCCAACCGCGACGCGACATTCGCGGCCGGCCTGGCCGGCCAGGTGCCGCGTATGCCCGCCAACCCTGAGCACCTGGAGCAGGCCGCTCTCGAGCACCTGCCTGCCGAGGTCTGGTCCTTCATCGCTCGCGGTGCGGGCAGCGGACGGACGTTGGCCGCCAACCGGCGGGCCTTCAACCGGTGGGAACTGGTTCCGCGCATGCTGACCGGGATCGACACCGCCGACCTCACCACGAAGCTGTTCGGCACCACACTCACCGCGCCGCTGATGCTGGCACCCATCGGGCTCGCCGGACTCGCGCACGCCCGCGGCGAGGCGCCCGCCGCCCAGGTCGTACGCGATCTCGGGCTCGGCATGATCCTGTCGAACTCCTCCTCACTGTCGCTGGAGGAGGTGGCGGAAGAGGCGCCCGGGGCCAATCTCTGGTTCCAGCTGCACCCGCCGAAGAGCGAGGCACTGGCCGTATCCATGGTCCAGCGGGCGGAGAAGGCCGGCTACCAGACCATCGTGGTCACCATCGACTCGTGGACGCGGGGGTGGCGGCCGGCCGACCTCGACTACGCGTACGACCCGTTTCTCCGGGGCCACGGCATGGGCACGTTCCTCGCCGACCCGGAGTTCTGCCGCCCGCTCCCGTCCGACGTACCGCACGGCAGCAAGGAGTGGAACGAGAACCTCGCGACCAGATGGCGCGAGGTCTTCGGCCACTCTCACCTGTCGTTCGACTACCTCGCCACGCTGCGCACCGTGACCGACCTCCCGATCCTGGTCAAGGGAGTCCTGCACCCCGACGACGCGGACCTGGCGATCGAGCACGGCGCCGACGGCATCGTGGTGTCCAACCACGGTGGGCGCCAGGTCGACCGATCACGTGCCGCCCTGGATGCCCTGCCCGACGTGGCGGCACGCGTCGCCGGCCGGGTGCCGGTGCTGTTCGACTCCGGGGTGCGCACCGGCGCGGACGCCAGCATCGCGCTCGGCCTGGGTGCCGACGTGGTGCTCCTCGGCCGCCCCTGGATCTACGGGCTCGCCATCGACGGCGCCAACGGAGTACGGCACGTGCTCGAAGCCGTTCTCGCCGAGCTGGAGCTGACCGTGCTCATGCTCGGCGCCGGCACCGTCGGCGAGCTCCGGCGGTGCGTAGAGCCCGCGTACCACGCGCGCCCGCGGGAAGCGGGAGACACCCATCATGATCGCCGCCCGAGCTGAAAGGCATCCCACATGCGACGTTCGAGTACGGTTCTTGTGGTCGGCGGGGGACCTTCCGGCTCCACCGCGGCCACCTTCCTCGCCCGCAACAACGTCGACGTGACAATCCTGGAGCGCGACTTCTTCCCCCGGTATCACGTCGGCGAGTCACTCTCGCTGTCCGTCGTACGCATGATGGACCTGCTCGGCGTGTCGGAGAAGCTCAACGAGTTCGGCTTCCGCCACAAGGCCGGCTCCTACTACGAGTGGGGCGACGAGAAATGGGACCTCCCGTTCACCGACGTACCCGGCGGTAAGCACAGCTGGCAGGTGACCCGCGCCGACTTCGACAAGATCCTGCTGGATCACGCGCGGGAAGAAGGCGTCGAGGTACACGAGGGACACCGGGTCACCGAGGTCCGCTTCGACGGCGACCGGGCCGTGGCGGCGCAGTGGAAGAACGCCGACGGTGAGACCGGCGAGATCGAGTTCGACTACCTGATCGACGCGTCCGGCCGGGCCGGCCTGCTGGCCCAGAAATACTTCAAGAACCGCCGGATGCACGACGTCTTCCGCAACATCGGCGTCTGGTCCTACTGGAAGGGCGCGCACGACATCCCGGAGGGACCCGATGGGGCGGTCTCGGTCTGCAGCGTTCCAGAGGGATGGATCTGGATCATCCCGCTGCACAACGGCATCACCAGCATCGGGCTGGTCACCGACAAGAAGAGCTTCTACGAGCGGCGCAAGTCACCCGCGGACGTCGAGGCGATCTACAACCAGGCCGTCCACTCGCATCCGCTGGTGGAGCGGACGATCGCCGGCGCCAAGCGGGTGTCCAAGATGCACACCGAGACCGACTACTCGTACGTGGCCGACAGCTTCACCGGACCGGGCTACCTGATCTCCGGTGACTCCGCCTGCTTCCTGGACCCGCTGCTGTCCACCGGTGTGCACCTGGCCACGTTCAGCGGCATGCTCGCCGCCGCCACCGTGACGTCGATCGTGCAGGGCGACGTGTCCGAGAAGCGGGGACTCAAGTTCTACGAGACCGCATACCGCTATTCGTACGAGCGGCTCCTGGTTCTCGTCTCGGTCTTCTACGACAGCTACCGGGGCAAGGACGACTACTTCTACCGCGGGCAGTCCCTCACCCGGGGCGAGCAGCGGCGCCTGCACATCCACGAGGCCTTCCTGAGCATCATCGCCGGTGTGGAGGACCTGGCCGACGCGACCACGGCGGACGCGTACCAGGCCATCGAGCAGGCGCTGCACGGAGGCGAGCAGCCCGGGGCGGTGCCGCCCACCCGCGTGCACAGCCAGTCGCGGGAATGGACGCTCCTGGCCGATTCCGTGGCCAACACGATCGAAGGCATGTACATGACCATGGAACCCAGCGTGCGGCTGCACGACACCAGCGAGTGAGGAAGGAACGACGATGGTAGACCTGAACAGCGAGATTCTCGAGGACACCTACGCCGTCACTCCTCGAACCGTCCCGATCCGTTACCGCGAGCGCGTCCGATACGACCGCGACGCCGTGCACGGCGTTCTCGACGCGGGCCTCGTCGCGAACGTGGCGTTCGTCCTGGACGGCGCCCCGTCCGCACTTCCCGCGGTGTACGCCCGGCTGGGCGAGACCCTCTACCTGCACGGTTCCCGCGCCGGCCGGTTCGCGCGGCTGGGCGCGGAGCAGGCGGACGTCTGCGTCACGGTGACCCACCTGGACGGCCTGGTGTTCGCACGTGCCTGGCTCATCCACTCGGTCGCGTACCGCAGTGTCGTCGTCCACGGCAAGATCCGGCTGGTGACCGACGACGAGGAGCGGATGACCGGGCTCGCCGCCATCCTGGAGCACGTCGCCACCGGGCGCAGTGCCCAGGCGCGGCCGCCCACCCGGCAGGAGTTCGCCTCCGTCGCCGTGGTCGCGGTCGACCTGGAGGAGGTGTCGTGCAAGATCCGCCGCGAGGAGCAGAGCAAGTTCGAGCCGGCCGACCTCCAGGGCGGATGCTGGGCCGGGTTCGTACCCCTGCGCCAGGTCGCGCTGGAGGCACGATCCGCACCGGACCTTCCGGCGGAGGTGACCATGCCGCCGATCGTCGACGGCTACCGCGGCCCCTTCCCGGTGACCGACGAGGCCATGAGCACCGTGCCGGCGCCGCCGGCCCGGCCGGCGAACTGACCGAGGAGGGGTGATGAGTGAGTTGATCGGTTCGCTCTACCTGACCGGGACGGGCGTCAGATTCATCGTGTACGACGCCGCCGGCGTCCAGGTGGCACGCCACGAAACCGGGTACGGCCGCAGTTCTCCGGAACCGGACCGGACGGAGTACGACCCCGGCGAGATCTGGCAGGCGGCCCAGGCGTCCGTCACGGCGGCGCTCGCCGGGCCGGCCGTGTCGGCCGCTGATCTGGCGGCTCTGGGCATCGCGAACCAGCGGGACACGACCGTTGTCTGGAACCGGCGCACGGGTCAGCCGTACCACCCGGCGATCGGTGGCTTCGACCGGCGATCCGGCGGGCACATCGTCGCACTGGGTGACCAGGCGGCGATCATCCGGAAAAAGACCGGCCTGACGCCCGACGCGCTGTTCGCCGCCGGCAAGATCAAATGGATTCTCGACAACGTGGCCGGGGCCAGGGCGGATGCCGAGGCCGGCGAAGCGCTCTTCGGCACGCTCGACAGCTGGCTGATCTGGAATCTGACCGGCGGTACCGCCGGTGGCCGGCACGTCACCGACGTCACCAACGCCAGCCGCACGATGCTGATGAGCCTGGACACCGAGGACTGGGACGAGGAGTTGCTCGCTCTGTTCGGGGTGCCACCGGCCATGCTTCCGGAGATCCTGCCCTCGTCGGCGCAGGGCGCGTTCGGTGCCACCACGGCGTCCGGGCCGTTCGGTGCCGAGGTGCCGATCGGCGCCGTACTGGCCGGGAAACAGGCCGGGTTGGTCGGCCAGCAGTGCTTCCGGCGCGGTCAGGCCCGGTACAACTGCGAGGCGAGCAGCACCCTGTTGCTGAACACCGGCACCGCCCGAGCCGACGCGGGCGAGAACGTGCTCACCACGGTCGCCTACCGCTTCGGCATCGAGCCCACCACCTATGCCCTGGAGGCGCTGGTCCCCTTCACCGGGGCCACCATCCAGTGGCTGGTCGACGGGCTCGGCATCATCCGCGGTGTCGGCGAGGTCGAGGCGATGGCCCGCCGCGCGGACGATCCCGAGGGGATGTATTTCGTGCCGGCGTTCACCGGTCTGACGCTACCCAGGCGGGACCCCGGTGCCCGTGGCGCCATGGTCGGCTTCGAACCCTGGCACAGTCAGAACCATGTGGCCCGGGCCACCCTGCACGCTCTCGCCTACCAGGCTCGTGACCTTCTCCAGTCGATTCAGGAGAGCTCAGGCGCAGTCGCGCGGCAGGTGCGCGTGGACGGCCACGGCGCGTGGTTCGACATGTGCATGCAGATTCACGCGGACATCCTCGGGATCGGCCTGAGCCGTCCCGCGGATGTCGCCGACGTGGGCGCTCTCGGCGCCGCCTACGCGGCGGGCCTCGCGGCCGGAATCTGGCAGAGCGTCGACGAGATCGCCGCGACCCGGCGGGAGAACCACCGCTGGTCTCCGCAGTGGATGGAAGATCAACGGCAGCGCGGTCACGCCGGCTGGCTCCGGGCGATCGAGCGCTGCAACGGTTGGGCCGGCACAGAGGCCACGCCGACCGGCGATCACTGGGCGACGCTGACCGGCGCCGAATGGCGGGCCGACGGATCCCGATGAGCCGTCCGGGACCGCGACCTCGCGTCGCGGTCCCGTCCGGTTCAGCTCGCCGGGTTGATCCGCCGCAGGGTCTCCGAGGGCTTCTCCTGGTACTTCTGGTAGTACTCGCGGGCGAAGCGTCCGAAGTGATGCAGCCCCCAGCGGGCGGCGACCTCACTGACGCGCTTGCGCTCGCTGGCCGGAGCCATGAGTTCGCTGCGCACCCGCTCGAATCGAACGTGCCGCAGGTAGGCGTGCGGGGTGAGCCCGAGCCGTCGCCGGAACTGCCGTTCCAGGGTGCGTACGCTCAGACCCGCCGCCCGGGCCAGTTCCGTCACCGTGTAGTCCCGCTGCGGATACGTGTCGATCAGCAGGATGGCGGTGTCCACGGGAGTGCGCTTCTTGCCGGCGGCCAGTTTGTACAGCACATCGCTGTAGGTGTTCGGCTGGGCGAGCAGGAGGCCGGTCATCAGCGCCCGCTCGATCTCCGCCGTCATCAGCGGATGATCGAGCATGCCGTCACCGGCGTCGGCCAGGTCGGCGAACGACCGCAGCACCCGGTACCAGTCCCGGGCCGCGCCCGAGGTCACGTCCATGGCCATCGCGAACTGCAGAGGACCAGGCGGCTGCGAGGTCAGCAGGCTCCGGCTGTGCGCGCGCAGGTTTCCGACGTCCAGGCTCACGACGAGTTGACCGCAGTCGGCGGTGCATCGCATGCTCACCGGCTCGTCCTGGGACAGCACCGCCGCCGCACCGGGTTCGATGACGAGGCGTTCCTTCGAGTCGTGCACGCTGGCGCGGCCGCTCAGCGGTACGTGGACGAGGTAGGACGGCCGGCCCGGCTCCAGCCGGACGTGCACGTCGGTCCCGAACGCCACGTAGCTGAGCATCACCGATCGGAACTGGTGGGTGTGCAGACGGATGTCGGTGCGGCGGTCGCCGCCGACGATCAACTTGTGCGGCCCCCACACGTTCTCGAGCTCACCGCTCGCCTGGGCCAGGTCGGATGTGTGAATCACTCGGTGGCGTCCGAGCAGCGAGTGCTCAAGGTCAACGGCCATACGTTCCCCCGTGAGAAGTGGTCGTCGGTACGCGTCTGTTGCGGAGAGGAGGCGCCTGCCAAGGACCACGCGGGCACTCGCTGCCCTACGAACGGTGAGGTGGACGTCTCCGTGGGCCGGCGCCGTGCTGACACCCGCGCTCGCCTTCGAACCGGAGGCTTTGAGTTCGTCGCGGAAGCGTGCTCAGGCACTCCGGCGCGGCGTCGTCATGAGCTATGAGAGAGGTGTTCAGCCCATCATGCGAAGCAGTCCGCACCGCTATGAATTGAGCTGCGCCAATCGTATGTTGGGCAAGCATTTACGTCAACAAGTTCTGTCGGCCATCATGCCCAATGACGCTTTCGCAGTTCTCGATCAATTCAAAGATTACTTTGTGCGCGGGCGGCTGCGACAAATCAACCGCGATTTATTTTCAGTCATCCCACAAAGGTCACTCAGTGCACCGGCGACACCGTCCACGCAAAGATCCCAGATGCCATGGCCTGCATCTACCGGCACGGTACCGGGACGCCACCGCTCGCCCAGCGTGACCGGTTCAGCCCAAGCCCTCGGCCGCCCGTACGCAGTGCCGCATACCCGCCGTAGTTGCCGTTTCCCGAGGGCCGCACCGTGCTGATACACGCCCCTTGACGTGCGATCACGTCCGTGGTTAGGCCTTTGATCGCACGATCGACGGCCGACCAGGCCCAATGCCGTCCGGACCGATCCCGGACAGCTCGCTCCGACCGCACCGGCGGTACGCACACCGGCCGCGCCACAAACAATAGGTATCGGAAATTTAAATAGACCTTCTTCAATTCGACAGAAAGATGGTAATCTTACTTCAGCCGCACCCGTGTTCTCTACCGACACGGGCATTGACAGGCATTCACTCACTTCCACTCACGTGAAGCGCGGACAGCCATCACGCATCGTCGAGGTGGCATTTCAAAGCTTATCCGTGGTTTCCACGGCCGGAGTCCCGGCGCTGTGACATTGCGGTATCGCGGCCCGGCGACTGTCGACCGGAGATGAGGCGCGCGCTTTTCCGCCGGCGTGCGGCGCACACCAGCCTTGTAACCGTTAGCGAAGGTAGGTAGCAGTGTCCGAGGATGTCGTTGCCAGAATGCTGATCGCGCTGACTCTGACCCTGGTGATGGCGCACGTCGTCGGGCACCTGTTCGCCCGCATGCGTCAACCGGCCGTCATCGGAGAGATCGCGGGCGGACTCCTGCTGGGCCCGACCGTACTCGGCCAGCTGGCGCCCGAGGTCCGCGCCTATCTGTTCACCGACTCGGGAGCCGTCGCCACGGTCCTCAACTCCACCACCCAACTCGGTGTGTTGTTCCTGCTGTTCCTCGCCGGCGCCGAGATACGCCCTCGCCCGCGCGGCCGGGAGGGCCGCACGGTGACCGTGATCGCCGTAGCCGGCCTGGTCCTCCCGTTCGCGGTGGGCGTCGGGGCAGTCCGGCTGTTCGACTCGGGGAGCCTGACCGGACCGACCGGAGACGACGTCACGCTCGCGTTGGTGATGGGCATCGCGGTGGCGGTGACGAGCGTTCCGGTGATCTCACGCATCATGATCGACCTCGGCATCATGCACACGGCTCTAGCCCGCGTAGTGCTGTCCGTGGCGATCATCGAGGACGTCGTACTGTACGTCGCGCTCGCCGTGGTGCTGGGCCTGGCGCAGGTGGGTTCAACCGACGAGTACGGCTTGATCGCGCTCGTCCCGACCGACTCCGTCCCGGCCCTGGCGGCGTACTATATCTCGGTCTCGCTGTTGTTCTTCCTGGTGTTCCTGACCCTCGGCCCGCGGCTGTTCCGCTGGCTCGCCGACCACCGGGCGAACGTGCTCGAACGACGCAGTCCCACAGCGTTCCGCCTGATCTTCCTGCTCGTCGTCGTCCTGCTCTGCGTTCTGCTCGGCATCAACTCGATCTTCGGTGCCCTGGTGGCCGGCAGCAGCGCGGCCCGCGGCGACGCCTTGCGAGCGCCGGACGGGTCAGCGCCCGAACGGGTCACGGAGCAGTCCCGGGCGTGGGGCACGCTGCGCCAGTTCTTCATGGCGTACTTCATCCCGCTCTACTTCGCCGGAGTCGGCCTCAGCCTGGACCTGGTGCGCCACTTCGACATCGTCTTCTTCGTGTTCTTCACGCTCCTGGCGTGCGTCGCCAAATTCGGCAGCGTCCTGACGGGCGCCCTGCTCGCCGGCGAGTCCCGCACCGAATCGGTGCACCTCGCCGTCGCGCTGAACGCCCGCGGCGGCCCCGGCATCGTCCTGGCCACCGTGACGTTCGCCGCGGGTGTCATCAGCGAGTCGTTCTACACCTCACTCGTCCTACTGTCGATCATCACCTCTCAGGTGGCCGGCACCTGGCTGGACCTGCGCTTCAAGGAGACCGCCGCCGCGCGCGAACGGACGGCCATGACTTCGGGCTAGGCAGCCTCCCGGGGTCAGGGTTGTTCGCTTTCTTTGGGTACGCGTTCATGCGGTGTCCTCCACGTTCCGCGCGAGCTGAGTGCCTGTGCCGGGCCTTACCGCGACCGCCGGGGCGGGGTGGGTGGTGGGGCCCGATCGCTTGCGGTTCGCAGGGCCGGCTGCGGCCGGCCAGCGGCCGGGTGCCCACTTGCGATTTCCCGAGGTCGCGCTGGGGCCGGGACGGGAAGCCGGGCTTGCGTTGGGAGGGCGGGGACGGGGTCGGCTTCGGTGGGACGGCGGTTGCGCGTACCCCGAAGGAGCTGGACCGGCAGGCAGAGGCCCGGTCTTGCTGGGCGTCACAGGTAGCGCGTGGCCGGCACGGCATGGCCGAGTTCGCTGGAGCGGGCTGACCAGGCGAGGCTCAGCGCGGCGGGCCAGCGGTTCGGTAGGGCGGCGCAGTGGTAGTACGCCGAGTCTGATCCGTCTGGGATGCGCAGCTCCACTTGGCACGCCTGGGTCTGTGGCCAGCTGGGGTGACCTTCGACGTCGACGGTCACCGTTGGCTGGCCGGCGTGGGTGCGCACGGTGTTCACCGCATCGGCCAGCATGGAGTGCAGGGCCGCGTCCGGGCGGTCGGTGCGGGCCACCACGTCGACCGCGAGACGGATGAGACGGGCGCGGCGCCACGGCCGGTCCAGGCCGGATGTGCGCGCGGATATTCGGCGGGCCGACGCCGCGTCCGCATACCGGAGGGCATGGGCGCCGGCGCGCTCCGCCAGGGTTGCCGCTAAGCCGGCAGTATCGTTCTGGGCCGTGCCGGCGAGCCAGGCGGCCCACGGCAGCAGTGCCATGCGGGCGGCCTCGCTGGACCGGTCGTTCACCCGACGTCCGATCAGTGCCAGCAGGGGATGCACATGGTCGGGCCGATCTGTCCATCGCCCGCCGGGCAGGCTGCTGGTGAACTCCATCAGGCAGGCGCCGCGGCGGGGGTGGGCGTGGGAACGCCGCGCCAGGACCGGTACATCGCTGATCACGGATCGGGACATCGTCGTCACCCCATGAGCAACTGCGGAGGGAAAGTTACTTATAGTTGCATCAAGTTGACTGAGAGCTATCTATCAAGGTCGCAAATTGTCGGCTGGTGCACGGTCAACACGACAGGTGCTCCGCTACCTGTTGCTGCCAAGCCGCCACGAACCTGTCTACGGACGGGAAGTCGCGCGGGTCGGTCACGACCCGCAGTGTCATCGCGGATCCGTCGAAGCGGGCCAGCGCGTTGACCGCGCACTTCGGTGCCAGCCAGCTCGGCAGCCACTCGGCGACCTGCCACGACGGCGGGCCGATCGGTGCGCGGCCCGCGACGTCCTCCAGCACCAGCACGCACCGGGCGGTGCCCGACCATCGCGACGGGACGGCTTCGGCCACCGCCAGTACGACGTCGTCGTACGGGACGCCGGCGTGGTCGAGGTCGCGCCACCACTGTGCCCGGAACGCCGTCCAGCTGTCGCCCGGTGTGGATCCCGGTACGGCCGCCGCACCGGACAGGACGGTGTTCATGAAGCAGCCCACCACGTCTTCCATCCCGTCCGGCCGGGCGCCCCACGGATAGATCACCGTGCTCGGTGCGCGATCCACCGCCTGTAGAGCCATGTGGGCGGCGGCGAGCAGGCGCGGGAAGAGCGTGGCGCGCACGGCCGGCGACGGCACGGCGACCGTGGCAACTTCGGCGGGGACGAACCGGCCGCCGTTCGGGTGCGCGACGCCGGCGGCGACCGGAGAGAGGGCGGCCGAGGAGGCGGCGGCGATCGGGCCCAGGCGCTCCACCCAGTAGGCGATGCCCTCCTCGGTGGCCGCCGCCTCCTCGACGGCCAGCCACCGCCAGACCGCCGCCCGATACTCCTGCCAGCCGGCCTCGCGCTCGGCCGGACTCGGCATGCGGGTGGATCCGAACAGATCACGGGTCGCGAGCCGCAACGAGGTCTCGTCCATCACGGCGTGGTCGAACATCAGCAGCAGCCGCAGATGTCCGGGCCCGTGCAGAAGAGCGGCGCGTACCGGCTCGGGCGCCTCCGCGGTCATCGCCGCGGTGAGCAGCGACCGGATCACCGACGCCTCGTCATCGGCATCGCCGACGTCCTGTTCGGACCACGGTACGTCGGCCTCCGGGAGCCAGCGCTGAGTGATCAACCCGGTGTCGGGGTCGTGGTCGACGATGCACCGCAGTGCCGGATGTCGCAGGGTCAGGCCCCGGACGCGGTCGCGCAGTTCGCCGGCGGACACCGTTCCGGGCTTCAGCGTGAACGCGTACGGAACCAGGGTCTGCTCGCCAGAGATCTTCGCGCCGATGACGAACCGGCGTTGCGCGCTGCCGGCCGGCAACGTCCGGCCGGCAGCGCGCTCGTCGCCGACGACCGAGGCGAAATGCTCGCGGTATTCCGCCGAGAGGCTCACCGCTCCCCCCGCCTGTCCAGGCCGGCACGCAGCGCCGCCCGATCGACCTTGCCGTTGCGGGTCAGCGGGATGCCGGGCACCTCGATCGTGGTGGCCGGAATCATCTGCGGCGGCAGCAGCGTCGCGAGGTCCGCGGCCAGCGTCCTGGTGGCACCCTCCCGGTCGGGAACGACGAATGCCACCAGGCTGCGGGCTGCGCCCTCGCCGTGCACCAGGACGACCGCCTCGCGTACCGACGTCAGCGTCGTCAGCGTGCCCTCGACCTCGCCGATCTCGATGCGAAAGCCACGGATCTTCACCTGGTCGTCGCTGCGCCCGACGAAGTCCAACAGGTGATCGCCGGTCCAGCGCACGTGGTCGCCGGTGCGGTACAGCCGGTCGCCGTCGCCCCCGGCGTGGGCGACGAACCGCGCGGCGGTCAGCGCCGGCTCGCCGCGATAGCCGATCGCGAGGCCGGGCCCTCCGACGTAGAGCTCGCCCACGACACCGGCCGGCACCGGTCGCAGCGCGTCGTCCATTACGTACGCGGAGGCCTTCCCGATGGGCCGCCCGATCGGGACACTCGTCGCCGCCGGCGGTACCGCACGGACCCGATGCACGGTGACGAACGTCGTCGCCTCGGTGGGCCCGTACACGTTGTGCAGCAGCGCCGGCGGTGCGGTGGCTAGCACGGCGCGCACCGCCTCCGGATGCATCGCCTCGCCGCCCACGAGCAGGTGCCGCAACGAGGCGAAGTTGCCGGGCGCAAGCCGGGCGTGGAGGTGGAACAGGGCCGCTGTCATGATCATCACGGTGATCCCGTGCTCGGCGAGGTACCGGCCGAGGGAGAAGGTGGACAGCAGCACGTCCCGCGGCACCACGTGCAGCACCGCGCCGTTGAGCAGGGCGCCCCAGATCTCGTACGTGGCGGCGTCGAACGCGATGTTGGACGCGAACGCCACGACGTCGCCCGGTCCGACCGCGACGTCCTCCTCGCCGGTGACCAGGTGGATCACCGCGCGGTGCGGCACCACCACGCCCTTCGGGCGGCCGGTCGAGCCGGAAGTGAACATGACGTACGCCGGGTCGTCCGCCCCGCTGACCGGGGCTCGCCACGCGGCTCCGCCGTGTTCCGGCCGCTCCCCTGCCCGCGACTCCAGCTCGTCCACGCAGAGCCAGCCCGGCTCCGGCTCCAGACCTCCGCCCACCAGAACGAGATCCGCACCCGCCCGCTCGACCAGGAGCCGCCGGCGCGCGACCGGGTCGGCCGGATCCAGCGGAAGGTACGCCGCCCCGGCCCGCAGCACCGCGAGCAGGACCGTCACCTGGGCGACCGAGCGCTCGGCCAGCACGCCCACCACGTCACCGCGGCCGACGCCCATGCTCCGCAGCCGCCGGGCGAGGCGGTCCGACCGCACGCACAGGTCGCGGTACGTGATCGTCTCCTCGGCGGACTCGATCGCCACGGCGTCCGGCCTCGCCAGCGCGACCCGGGCGACGATGTCCGGGATCGCGTCAAGGCTGTGCTCCGGTCGCGGGCGCACGTCAGGTCAGCCCTTCCGCGGCCGCCAGGATCAGCTTCTGGACCTCCGAGGTGCCCTCCACGATGCGGGTGGCCCGGACGTAGCGGTACAGGTACTCCATCGGGTGCCCGCGGACCCAGGCCGCGCCGCCGTGCACCTGGAAGATGCGGTCGACGGTGCGGCAGGCGCCCTCGCTGGCGACCAGCTTGGCCAGGGCCGCCTGCTCCAGCGCCTCGACGCCGTCGTCGATGTCCTGCGCCGCCGCGAACGTGAGCAGGCGGGCCGACTCCAGTGCCACCCGGCTGGACACGATGTGTTCCTGCACGTGCTGGTAGGTGCCGATCGGTGCGCCGAAGGAGTGCTTCGTGCGCGCGTACGAGACACCCAGCCGCAGCGCCCGGGCGGCGATGCCGTTGCACGTCGCGGCCACCACCACGCGCCCGCGGGTCAGGGCGCGCAGCGTCCAGTCCTGATGGGCGCCGATCGCGGCCTCCCCGCCCAGCAACGCCTCCGGGCCGACGTGCACGTCGTCGAGGACGACGTCGCAGAGCATCTCCGGGACGAGACCCGGACGTACGTTCTCCAGGCTGACACCCGGCGTGGCGGCGTCGACCACGAACACCGCCGGCTGGGCCGCGCCCTCACCCACCAGGCGCGCCACCACGAAGACCAGATCCGCCTGGTGCGCGTCGGTGACGTAGCATTTGCGGCCGCTGAGCCGCCAGCCGCCGTCCACGCGGGTCGCGGTGGTGGCCGAGCCCATGACGTCGGATCCGCCGCCCGGCTCGGTGGCCGCCAGGCAGCGGGTGGCCCGGCCCTCGACCAGCGGACGCAGGTACCGTTCGCGCTGGTCGCGGGTCGCCCAGAGCAGCAGCGGGCTGGGGCCGGCCGGTCCGCACAGAGCGATCGGGGCGAGCGGGCAACCGCACTCCTCCGCGTACTCGTGCATGAGGACCTTCGCCGCGAACGGATGACCGCGCCCGCCCACGTCCTCGGGGTACTCGCCGGCGTAGAAGCCGCGCTCCGCGGAACGGCGCCGGACGAAGGAGCGCACCTCCGGCGTGATGTCGTCGCCCGTCTCGGTATCGCTCTGCCGGGCGAGGGGCTCCAGCTCGGTCCGCACGAACGCGCGGAACTCGTCGAGCAGCGGCGCGTGCTCCGATGTGTACCGGGTGACCGGGCTCAGGCTCATGGCACGGGCTCCGGCCAATGGCTCACCGCCGCGGACAGCTCGCCGAGGGTGGGATGCCGGGTGAGCAGACCGAGCGGCAGCTCCTCGTCGAGCTCCTCGCTGAGCCGGCCGATCAGCGAGGCCGCCATCAGGGAGTTGCCGCCGGCCTCGAAGAAGTTCGTCCTCGGTTGCGCCGCCTCGGCACCGAGATGCTCGCTCCACGCGCGGTGGACCAGCACGGCGCGGCCGGACGTGTCATCCGTACCCATGATCAGCCTCCCCGCCCGACCGGTTCGAACGCCCGGTCGCTCAGCCGCCGGGCGACCCCGCGCGCGGTCGGCGCCTCGAACAGGTCCGCCATCCGTGGCCGGACACCGGTCTCCCGGTGCAGCCAGGTCACCAGGGCGGTCAGCATCAGCGAGTGTCCGCCGCTGACGAAGAAGTCGGCGTCCGCGTCGATGTCGTCCCTCCTGAGGACGGCACGGAAGCCGGCAAGCGTGGTCGCCAGCAGGCCGTCCGCCTCGGTCACCGCGGGGGCGGCCGGGGTGGCGGCGGGTGCGCCCAGGGCACGCAGCGCGGACAGGTCGACCTTGCCGCTGGGCAGTCGCGGCATCCGCGCCACGGCCGCCCACCGGCTGGGCAGCAGATACCGTGGCAGGTCACGGGCCAGTGCGGCGTTGAGGCCGCCCGCGACCAGCGGATCGCCGGTCTCCACGTAGCCGATGAGGCCCCGCACGACGCCGTCGTCCTCGTCGGGGAGCACCGCGACGTCGGCGCCGCCCGCCAGCCGGCGCGCGGCGAGCTCGATCTCCTCCGGCTCGATGCGGTGGCCGCGGACCTTCACCTGCCGGTCCGCGCGGCCGATGAAGCGCAGTACGCCGTCGCGGCCGGCGAAGCCGATATCCCCGGTACGGAAGAACCGCCCCGGAAGGTCCCCGATCCCGTCGACGTAGCGCCCGTCGGGGTCCCCGTCCAGGTAGGAGGCCCGCGAGCCCGGGCCACCGAGGGCGATCTCACCCGGCACGCCCGACGGCAGCACCTCGCCGTCCGGGCCGAGCACGACCACCACCACGCCCGGCAGCGGGCGGCCGATGGGCACCTCGTCGCCGTCCGGCATGTCGGCGACCCGGCACATGGTGGAGGTGATCGTGGACTCCGTGACGCCGTACGCGTTGACCAGGTCGACGCCCGGCAGGCCGGACAGAACGTCCCGGGCCAACCCGGTGGGCAACCGTTCGCCACCGACCACGACACACCTCAGCCGGTGGTCGCGACCGGTCAGGGCAGCGTGCAGATCGGGCAGGACGGAACCCACGTAGGCGGTGGGAAGGTTCAGCACCGAGAGGTCCCGGAGAACGACAAGCGCTGCGAGATCGGCCCCGTCCGGTACGGCAGTGCCCGGCTGGACGACGCAGGCGCCCGCGGCGAGCGCCGGCAGCACCTCCTCGAAGAAGACGTCGAAGGCCGGGTCGGCGAACTGCAGGACCCGGTCCGCCGGGGTCAGCTCCAGGAAGTCACGAACGCCGGCGACGGCGTTGTCCAGCGAGGCCCGGGGCACGAGCACCCGCTTGCGCCGGCCGCCGGTCCCGGAGGTGTGGATGAGGTACGCCGCACCCGGGTGGCGGTCGCGCTCAGCCGGATCCGCGGTGCCTGGTGCGTCCCCCGGCGCGGTCGCCCGCACACCGGCGTCGGCCAGGCCGCGCAACCGCCCGGGTTCGGCGATGAGGCACGCCGGGCGGAGCCGGCCGACGGCGTCCACGACGGCGTCGTCGTTCCAGGCCACCGGCAGCGGCGCGAACACGAACTCGCCGGCCAGGCAGGCGAGCACCAGCTCGACGGCCGGCACACCTCGGGGCAGCACCGCGGCCACGACGTCGCCCCGCTCCAGGCCCGCACGGCGGAGCTGCCGGCTCAGATCGTCGATGCGAGCCACCAGTTCGCCGTACGACAGGGTCTGCCGCCCGCTGATGAGGGCCGGTCGCTGCGGCCCGGCCGCGTGACCTCTGATCAGGTCGGTCAGCGGCCCGGTCGACGCCGCCGCGACCCCGGACAGGATCACCGGCGGATCGTCCGGCCCGCTCATCGGCAGCCGGCTGACCGGCGTGTCGGGCGCGTCGGCACACGCTTGCAGCAGGCTGCCGAACCGGTCGGCGAGCAGACCGATCGCCGCCTCGTCGAAGAACTCGGTGGAGTAGTCCCAGACGCAGAGCGCCCCGCCGTCGTCGTCGCCGACCGTCCGTGAGCCCGGCAGGATCACCACGTCGACATCAGCCGACCGGGAGGTGGACCAGTTGAGTCCTTCCACCAGCGACACCTCGAGCCCGGGCACGTCCACGTCCGGCAGGGCGGCGTCGTTCATGCTGAACATCGCGCGGAACAGCGGGTTGTCGAGCGCGCCGGAGCTGCGTCCCACGGCCCGGACGATCTGCTGGATCGGTGCGCCGCCGTGGTCCAGCGCGTCGAACAGCGCGGTCGTGAAGTGCAGCGCCAGCGACCGTGCGGTCCAACCGGGATCGGGCCGCGACCGGACCGGCAGCGTGTTGACGCACATGCCGACCATGCGCCGGTACGGCGGCGGCCGGTTCGCCACGGCCGAGCCCACGGTGACCTCCGAGCCGCCGCTGTGGCGCCGCGTCAGCTCCGCGAACACGCCGAAGAGCAGGGCGAAGAGCGTGCCGCGGCCGCTACGCGCCACCTCCGTCAGCCTGGTCACCAGCTCGGCGGGAAGCCGCCGGCGCAGCTGCGCGCCCCGATAGCCGTGCCGGGTGCCGACGCGATGTGCGAGACCGCGGAAGGCGAAGGCGCCGAGTTCGGCGCCCGCCAGGTGCTCGCGCCACCAGGTCAGGTCACGGTCGACCCTCGACCGGAAGCCGTCCGACGCGCAGTGTTCGACGTACTCGCGGTAGGACACCGCCGGCGCCAGGACCGGAGGACCGCCTTCGGCGAGCATCCGGTACGCGATGAGGAGGTCCTCGAGGAACACGGCGAACGAACGACCGTCGTGGATCAGATGATCCTCCACGTGCCACAGCCGGTGACGCTCCTCGGACAGCCGGACCAGACACCACCGGGCCAAGGGCGCCCGGCCGGTGTCGAACGGCGCCTCGCCGAAGGTCACGCCGAGCTCGGCCATGCGCTGCTCTGCCTCGGCGGGGGGCAGGTGGCTGAGGTCGATCTCGGTGACGACACTGTCGACGACGTCCATGATCCGCTGCGCCGGCGAACCGGTCGCGGTGTCATCGAGTGCGAGGCGCATCCCGTCGTGGTGTGCCACCACGACGGCGACCGCCCGTTTCAGCGCGCCGGTGTCCAGCCGTCCGCGCAGGTCCACCGCGACGACGGCGTTGTAGGCGGCGTCACCCGGCGCGATCTGATGGTGCAACCACACCAGTTCCTGCTGCGGAGACAATGGAAACATGGCTGCCCGATCCCCCCTTTTGTGCTACGTCGGCACCCTCCGGGCCATCGCCTCCGTGTATACCTACATGCTTTAACGATGGCAAGGAAAGAGCAGCAATTTATCCTATTCCCGGACTGCCAATTTATTTCGATGAACTTCAATGGATGCCGTATTCCGCACAGGCAATTGCCGGAATCCGCACAGCGCCCGGCCAAATCGGCCGATCACCGGCTGGTCTCCACGCCGGTGGGCCGGCCGACCGCCCTCAGTCCACTGCCGAACGTCGCCCCCAGGGACAGGACGAGCACCCAGGCCGCGAAGACGATCGACACGGTTCGAGGCGCGGCCGCGTTCAGCAACATCCCCGCGAGGGCGCCGCCGACGGGCGTGGTGGCCCAGACGACCAGGTTCAGGGTGGTGCCGACCCGGCCCAGAAGGTGGTCGGGCGTGGTCTCCAACTGGTAGCTGAGCGCGGCGACACCGATACACGGCAGGGTCATCGCGAACAGGCCGAACGCGGCGCCGATGATCAACAGGTTCCCGGCGAACGCCAGGACCGTCCAGAGCGCGCCCTGCAACCACAGCACCGACAGCAGCAGGCGGCCGAGCCCGAGGTGACGCTTGAGCCGCGGGGCGAGCAGGGCGCCGATGACGCCGCCGACGCCCAGCGCGGAGTACATCAGCCCGATCGTGGCCGAGGAGGCGCCGGCGTCGCGGGCGACGACGATCACCACCAGGGCGACGGCGGAGATGGCCACCTGGAGCAGGGCGACGACCACGACGATCACTCGCAGGACCGGCTGACGCACCACCCACCGGACGCCCTCGGCGACGTCCTGGCGCAGCGTCGTACGGGATCGGGGCTGGTCGTCCGGCCGGCGGAAGGGCCGGCGCACCAGCACTATGCAGATCGCCGAGCCGAGGAACGACACGGCGTCCACCAGGAACGGCAGACCGCGGGAGATCTGCAACAGGGCGCCGCCGATCGCTCCGGACACCACACCGACAGCCGACTGGGCCGTCTTCTGCGCCGACACGGCCGCGGTGAGCTGCTCCCGGCGGACGACGTTCGGCAGGCAGGCGCCCTCCGCCGCGTTGAAGAAGACGTAGAAGACGCCGCCGACGAAGCCGGTCACTATGAGATGCGCCGGCGTCAACCGCCACAGCAACAGCGCGGCCGGGATCGTCGCCATGTTCACCATGCGCCCGAGGTCGCACACGATCATCGTCCGCCGCCGGTCCCACCGGTCCACCAGGGCGCCGGCGAACAGCCCGAACAGCAGATATGGCAACGCTCGCACCGCGAGCAGCAGACCGGTCGCGGTCGGCGATCCGGTCAGGGTCAGCATCAACAACGGATAGGCCAGCTGCGATACGCCGTTGCCGAGCTCGGAGAGCGCCTGCCCGGTCCACACCAGCCGGAAATCCGCGTTTCGCCAGACCGAGGGAATCCCGACCGAGGTCACCCGACATCTCCCTCCTCCGAACAAGGTGAATCGATGCCGGTCACGGCCAGCTGTCGACGGCTGAGACCGGTTCGCCCAGCAGGTCGCGCAGCGTGGCCACGGTGAGGTCGCTGCGCGGCACCTTCGAGACCTCGATCGGCAGACGCACCAGACGGCAGAGGTCCGCGGCCACGGCGGGCGGGGCGCTCGCCGGGCTGTGCCGCCCGGCCAGAACGGTGACCGGGAAGTCGACGACGGGCACCGGCAGTTCCCGGGTGCCGAACATGAACCCGAACCAGGCCCGGTAGCGGTCCAGCAGGACGGTCGCGCAGAGTTCGAGGTCCTCGCCCTCCAGACCATCGGCCCGTAGGTGCGCCAGCACGTCGGCCCGCAGCGCCCCCAGCACGGCATCCCGGGAGATCTCCGGCGCCGCGCCGGTTGCGCCGAGCCCTTCGCGCACCTCCCGCACATCAGCCGCGATGTGCTCGTCGGTCAGCCAGGCCGGCTCCACCAGCACGCTCGCCGGCCGCTGGCCCAGGCGGCGCAACTCGGCGACCAGCAGCAGGCTGAGCGCGGCGGCGCTGCAGAAGCCGACCACCATCACCGGCTCGATGTTCCGGCGCCGCAGCTCGGCCGCGTAGCCGCCGGCGAGATCGGCCATGCCGAGCCCGGCCGGCGTGACGGACATCGCGGCGACCGGGTCGGCGAGGTAGACGCTGTGCCCCGCCATACTCCGGGCAAGCACCTTTGCCACCGTCTCGTCGTCGGAGAATTGGGCGAAGTCGACCGCGACGATTGCGGGTCCGGCGACGTCGGTCAATTGCTCGATCACGGCTCCCATAACGACACGTTAGCGCCTTCCGCGCCGCTGTCATAGCGGGCCCGGTACGGGGAAAACGCGATATCCGTACTTGGTCATCGGGGTATCCGGAATTGGTCATTGCGCCGCCGAAGAATGCATTGACGCACGCCGTCGGTAAATGTCAGGCTGGGTTCCGCGCACCGACGACATAGGGGGAAGCCGATGTATGAACCGGTGGCGATCATCGGCTTCGGACTGCGCCTGCCGGGCGCCTCCAGCGGCACCGAATTCTGGAACAATCTCGTCGCCGGACGGGAGTCGTTGACCCGGTTCACCGCCGCGGAACTGACCGCCGCCGGAGCCGACCCGCGGTCCGTCGAGGACGACAGCTACGTACCGGTGCGCGGTGTGGTGCCGTTCGTCGCCGACCTGGACATCGGCTTCTTCGGGCTGGCGCCGCTGGAGGCCCGGATCACCGATCCGCAGCACCGGGTCTTCCTGGAGTGTGCGTACGAGGCTCTCGAGACGGCGGGGTACGCGGGCGAGACGCCGTACCGGATCGGCGTGTTCGCGGGGGCCGGCGTCGACACGTACCTGCCACGGCACGTCGCGCCGCATCCCGAGGTGATCCGGTCAGCCGGTCAGATGGCGATGAACATCGCCCATGAGAAGGACTACCTGGCCACCAGGGTGGCGTACCGGCTCGGGCTGACCGGGCCCGCGCTGAGTGTGCAGACGGCCTGCTCGACCTCGCTCGCCGCGGTGCACCTGGCGGCGCGTGCGCTGGGCAACGCCGAGGCCGACATCATGCTCGCCGGCGGGGTCACCATCGACCTGCCACAGGCGGCCGGATACTTCTACCGCCCGCACGACATCCTCTCGCCGGACGGCCATTGCCGGACGTTCGACGCCCGCGCGTGCGGCACGGTCCCCGGCAACGGCGCCGCCGTGGTGGTGCTCAAACGGCTGGAGGACGCGCTTCGCGACGACGACGTCGTCTACGCCGTGCTGGCCGGCTCGGCGGTCAACAACGACGGTCCGCGCAAGGCCGGATACACCACGCCCAGCGTGCCGGGTCAAACGGACGTGATCCGGGCCGCGCTGGACGCGGCGCGGCTTTCACCGGGCGCCGTGCAGTACATCGAGACACACGGGACCGCCACGGAGGTCGGCGACACCACCGAGGTGGAAAGCCTGCGTGAGGTCTTCGGTGAGGCGCCCGGCTCACGGGTGCTCGGTGCGCTGAAGCCCAACATCGGCCACGTCGACACCGCCGCCGGTGCGGCCGGCCTCATCAAGGCGGCACTGGCACTGCACCACGGGCACCTGCCGCCGACCATCAACTTCAGCACCCCGAACCCGGCGCTGAAGCTCGAGGACGGACGGTTCGAGGTACTCGCTTCCGGCCGGCGCTGGGATGCCGCCGACGGGCAACGGGTGTGCGGTGTCAGCTCGTTCGGTATCGGCGGCACCAACGCCCACGTGGTCCTGGTCGAGGCGCCGGCCCGCCGGCCCCGGCTCCGTACGTCGGCGGACCCGGCGATCGTGCCGATCTCCGCCCGCACGGCGACCGCGACCAGCGCCGTCGCCGTCCGGTTGCTCGGCATGGCGGCCGCCGGCGACAGCCGCCCGGCACCCGGTGGCCCGGCGACGCTCGCCGACATCGCCTTCACCCTGCAGCGCGGGCGGCCGGCATGGGAACACCGGGCCGCCAGCGTGATCGGAGATCTCACCGAGCTGTCCGCGACCGACTTCGGCCTGCCGGTGCGCACCCGCCCGGACACCGCACCGGTCTTCCTCTTCAGCGGCACCTCACGCCGCTCCGCCGGCGCCGCGGCCGGTCTCGCCGACCGGTTCCCGGTCTTCGACGAGGCGGTACGCGAGTGCGACGCCGCCCTCCGCCCGGCACTCGGTGTGGACTTCGTGAACCTCGTCCGGCACGGCGGCGAACCGGCCTCCTTCCCGCAGGCGCAGGCGCTGATCTTCACGTTGCAGTGCGCCATGGCTCGCCTGCTGGATTCCTTCGGCATCGAACCGGCCAACGTGCTGGGCCACAGTCTCGGCGAGTACGCGGCCGCCTGGTACGCCGGCGGCATCTCGCTGGCGGACGCCGCGCGGCTGGTGGTGGCCCGCTCGGAGATCGGCGGCCGCGTACCCGACGGCATGCTCGCCGCCTTCGCCGCGCCAGACGTCGTCACACCCCTGCTCACCGCGGACCTCAGCATCGCCGCCGTCAACGGGCCCTCGTCGCTGGCCGTGTCGGGACCGCCGACGTCGCTCGCCGCGCTGGCGCAACGGTTGCAGACCGCCGGCCACAAGGCGCACCTTCTCGCGCACATCGAGGGCGCCTTCCACTCCCCGCGCGTCGACCCGGTCCTGGACCAGTTCCGCGCCCACACCGACGAGGTCGCACACCACCCGCTACGGGTACCGATGATCTCCACGGTCACCGGCGGGACGATTCCGGCCGGTGCCCGCCTGGACGGTGGCTACTGGGTCCGGCACCTCCGGCAGCCGGTGCGATTCCAGCAAGCCGGCACACGTCTTATCGAAGAGACCGGTGCCGCGCTGGTCCCGATCGAGCTCGGCCCGGGGACGATGCTGACCCAGCTGCTGGCCACGCTGGACACCGACGGCGTCGTGTCGCCGGTTGCGGCGCTGCCGGCCGCTCCCGGCGAGATCGATCCGGTCCGGGGCCTGCTGCAGGCCGTGGCCGACGTCTGGTGCGCCGGGGTCGCGGTGCGCTGGGACTCGCCGGGCCTCCAGCGCGGCGGCCGGCGGACGCCCCTGCCGACCTATCCCTTCGAGCGCACCCGGCACTGGCTCGACCCGGTCTCCCCCGAGGCTGTGCCTGAGCAGCAGCCGCCGCCCCTGGAGCTGGAGCCGGAGCCGGCCGCGGTCGAGACCGACGCCGTGCCCCCGGCGGACGACGACACCCAGGTGGTCGCCGTCCTGACAACCATCTGGCGCGACCTGCTGGGCGTTCAGGAGATCGCTGCGGAGGACACGTTCTTCAGCCTGGGCGGCCAGTCGCTCGCGGCGGTACGGCTGATCGCCGCGGTGAAGCAGAGGTTCGGCGTGACCGTGCCGCTCGCAGCCGTCCTGCGTGATCCCACCATCGCCGGGATGACAGCCGCGGTGCAGAGCAAACGCCGCGAGACCGGGGCGCTGATGGACAGCAGGTGACCAGCCCGCCGTGCGCACGCCTTCTCTGGACGGGCATCGGAGATAGCGCGAGCGCGCCCTACCGGCCGAAAGCCGATCCGGCAGGGCGCGCTCGTGTGTGGTTCCCGGTGGAACCGGTGCGACAGGTCAACGGGTGACGACCGTGCTGACGATCTTGTCGGCGAGGGTCTGCTTCTTGGCGTCCCAGAGCGGGAACAGGTAGCCGATGTTGCAGATGATGGAGTCGACGACGTGGGCGAGGTCGCGGAGGAAGGCCTTGCCGCCTCCGACCGGCTGCCCGTCACTGATGTTGACGAGCCGGATGCCGAGGACCTTGCGGCCCCAGCTCTGTCCGGTCTTGCCGGCCAGGTACCAGCGGTTGTAGCCGTGCACGACCACGCCCAGCAGAACGAAGATGGGGTACAACGCGTTCATGGTGGTCTGGCCGGTCACCTCATCCGTTCCCTGGCCGAGGAACAATCCGATGAGGCTGAACGGCAGGACGCAGAGTCCGTCGATCAGGTAGGCCCCGACGCGCTGGCCCCAGCCGGCATAGGCGGCGACCATCGTGGGGGGACGACCAGGGGGCGCGGGTTGGCGAGCACACCTCCGGCGCGCAGCGCCACAAGAGCGCCCGACGCGACGGTGAGTGCCGCCAGCCCGAAGATCAGAGGATTCGCGTGGAACGCCGCGCCGAACTGACCGCGCACGAACGCGACCGCAGCGGTCGTCATGCCGCAGGCGGGGCACGGCACACTGCTTGATCTTGGAAGTTCGAAGATCATAAAGGTGTCGCGGGCGGCTGCGCGCGCCGCTCGGGGCTGGAACTTTCCGGTGGGTGCGGGAGCGGCGCGCGCCGAGCGGCCGGCGGATCGCGGCGGCTTCTGATCAGCCGCCCTGTCGGGCGGCGCACATGCGGAATCAGGGCGGGATAGACCGGACCAAACGTGTACGCGAGCCGCCGGGTCAACAGATTCCCGATTTCTCGGCCTCTACCGCCGCCCCGAGATTCAAACGATGACCACGTTCATGCCTGAAGGCGGTCATGACAAAACGCGGTCACCAGCCCACGGTGAGAAGTGGCTACGTCGATCGCGAGACTGTACGCAGGTGCAGGAAGACGACCGACACCACCGCAGTGGCCGCGGCCAAGCCGGCGAGGAGCATGAGCGTTCCGACCCCGTACAGGCCGGTCGTGTCTCTGCTCGCAGCGTCCACGGTCCAAACGGCGGTGAATGCCAGGGTGAGCGCGGCCGAGGTCGACACCGGCCGCAGACGAAGCATCAAGGCCCCGAGCAACAACACCAGCAGCGACAGCGCGCAGCCGGCTACCTGCCATACCTCGTACGGTCCGCTTGCCACGCCAGTGCGCGGGTCGACTTGGTACTCATGATCCCATCCCAGCCACGCGAACCAGAGCAGCACCGCAAGTCCCGCGACAGCGACGACACCGACCACCTGCCACGGGTAGGCGCGATACCGGGACGAGAACACGGCCGAGCTCATGCCGAAAAGCGTACGGGGTCGAGTCGATGCCTGACGCGTTCTGCGACGCTGACCGGAATCGCCGGCTGTACGCATCCGCCTCTGCCGCTGTCCGTGCGCGCTGGCGACTCCGGTCACTAAGATCAGGCACCCGCGTCCGACGAGGATCGGCGAGGGAGGTCCGGACGCGGGATGGCAGGTGTCGAGGTGCGGATTGCGAGTGTGAACGCCTGGGGTGGCGCGCTCTGCGACGAGCTCGTCACCTGGCTACCGAGTAGCCGAGCGGACATCGTCTGCCTGCAGGAAGTGACGCGGACCCCCGGGCTGGCCGGATGGACCCGCTTCGACGACGGTGAACGAGCTCTGCCGCAACGTGCTGATCTTTTGGATGATGTTCGCGTCGCCCTGCCGCGCCATCAGTCGTTCTTCGTGACCAGCGACTCCGGTCCGGTTTATGACGACAAGGGTGACCGCCATCGGCAGGACTTCGGATTGGCGACCCTGGTCGGACAACATCTACCGGTCTGCGGTGTCGACTCCACCTTCGTGCATGGGCAGTTCGCCGACCATGATGAGTGGACGATCGCGGACCGACCTCGTATCGCCCTGGCCGTGCGTACGGTAGACCGCGTCGCCGGCAAGTCGGTATGGGTCGTGCAGATGCACGGGCTACGCGACCCGCTGGGCAAGGGTGACACCCCCGCACGGCGCCGGCAGGCTGAGCGGCTTGCGGAGCTCGTTCGCCGGGTACGCGGTCCTCGCGACTTGGTGGTGGTCTGCGGGGACTTCAACCTGCTGCCCGACAGCGAAACGTTCGGCGTGCTGGCCGAGCTCGGTCTTACCGACCTGGTCGGCACGGCTGACACCCGGTCTTCTCAGTACCTTAAGCCGGTGCGACATGCGAGCTACCTGCTGGTCTCCGACGTCGCCGCTGTCAAGCGGTTCGAGATCGTGGCCAGGCCGGAGGTCTCGGATCACCGTGCGTTGGTTCTAGACATATAGCCGTCCAAAGCACCAGCACCAGTGACCGTCACCGCCCCCGCTACCAGATGATGATGCCTCCGTGTATCGACCTGGCGTGCTCCACAGCGCGCCGCATGTTGGTCAGGTAATGAAGGACGCGATCCGTGTCGTATCCAGTCGCGGCGGACAACTGCTCGACGTTCGCGGTCAGCAGTACGCACTCCTGCTCGAAGGCGTCGATCTCGCTGGGCGGGACCTGGAGATTCCCGCGGTTCTCGACCGTAATCTCAGCGAGTTGCGGCAGCAGCGCCGCACCGAGACGCCGAGCGGCTGCGGAACCCCACAGTTGATAGCGAAGGCTTTCAGCTCCTACGCCAGTACTGGCGCCCGGCGGAGCCGGGACAACGTTCCGGCCGGCATAGGCGTCGTTGTCCGGGATCCAGACGGCAATATCCAGGCTCATCCCCACACTCCCGCGCCACCTCGAATGACGGCCACTGTAGCCATGACTCAGAAGCCCTGATCTGCCGCTGATCGTGCGGGTCGCGGCGCTGTCCCTCGCCGTAGACCGCGTCGAAGGCTCGGTCAGGGCCTGCCGGTCGGCGAACATGGTGTTGAGCAGGTGCACCCAGGGCCGCGGGTCGTTCGGCATGGCCAGTTCCATCACCCGCTGGCCGACCTGTGCAGCGGCTGCGGACAGCTCGCGAAAGTTGGCGAACTGCTCGCGGGAGGGTCCGCGACGCGGGCGCGCCGCCGCGGGATCGGCGTCGGCGAGGCCTACACCGAGCTCGAGCGGGACGCCTGGATCATGCTCGCCGCGCAGGTTCCGCTCAGCATCGACTCCGTGGTCGCTGAGAAGAACCGCCAGCTGGACGAGGACCCGGACATGACGCGGCTCTATCGCCTTGTCGGCTCCGCGCCGGCTTGGCCGCCGAACGATCCGCGAGTCGTCGAACTCGCCGACGTCGTCGAGCATCTCCGCATCCAGTAAGTCCAGTCGCGCAGAGTCGATCGCACGGCTTCACTACAGTGTGGTCATGATCGACGAGGGTTCGCGCTGGTTTGGGCTCTTCGTGACGGCCTTCGTCGTACTGATTCCGACCGCTATGGGCGTCGGCATGATTACCGCTGCCGTTCGCCGCTGGCGGCAAGCCCGCTACCTGGCCGAGGCCGGCCGGCGGACCAAGGCAGTCGTGGTGGAGAACCAGCAGCGGTCTGGATCCGAGGGCCGGATCACGTTCATCCCGGTCGTCCGGTTCGTCACCGCCGCCGGACAGGAGATCCGCACCCCGGTCGAGGACCTGGGCGGCTACGACTCCCACTTGACCGGCGCCGAGTACGAGATCGTCTATGACCCCGACCGTCCGCAGACCGCGATGGCCCCCACCAGCGGCACCGGCGGCGTTGTCGGCGCGGTGATCTTCGCCTTGGTCTGCTTCGGCCTCGCCGCCGCAGCGCTCTTCCTGTCCGGCTCGTTCCTGCTCGACACCAACCCGTTCACCCCCGGCTTCTCCTCAGACTGGCCCTGATGTCCCTTGCCACTGAGGTGTGTGTCTGTCGTGTCAGCGAACCTTGTCCCAGGTGTCCGCTGGTCCGAGAGCGAAGTGGGTTCGTGCGGTCTTGCGTAAGAGCAGGACCACAGGCGCCGGCATGATCTTGTAGCCAGGTGTCAGCAGGTGGCGTCACACTGCTGCTGAATCGCCCGTCTGCTCCCCGCCCACCAGCGGAATGCCGAGTTCAGCGTAGATCGCTAGAGCTTGTTGCCAGTGCACTCGTGCGTCGGGGTGCCCGAGCGCTGTCATGCACCGGCTGATCCCGTTGTGAGCGTGCGCCCTCGCCACGCGGTATTCAACATTTGTCGTGATCTCAAGCGTTCGGCGGTAGTGCGTAAGCGCAACTTCGTAGTCATGGATGTCGTTGTGGATCTCACCCAGCACATTGTGTGTCTCGGCTAGATCCACCGGGTCGGCGATGTCGTGGAGGATGGCGAGTGCCTCGTTCGCGTGTTTCAGTGCCGCGTGCGGCTGGCCGGATCTTCGAGTCGCCTCTGCGAGCCGGTGCAGATAGTCGGCTTCGAAGCGCCGGTCCTCACCCTGTCGGGCAAGGTCCACGCTCTGGCTGAGCAGCCGGATCGCGGTGTCGTGTTCACCCAACTGGCTGTGGGCGGTGCCCCGTCGGCTCAGAACGGCGCTCGCCTGTCTCAGGTTCGCGAACCCGTCGAGGGAGAGCGCTGCCTGATCCGCGGCCTCGATCGCCTCACGATCGCGTCCCAGTCGACTCAGAGCATCCATGAGCACCGTCAAGGCCACCGCTTCACGCCACAGATCGCCCTGCTCACGATAGACCTCGATACTCCGGGTGGCGTATATGACGGCATCGGTGAACGACCCGATGAGGTTGCTCAGGTCAGCCTTGTGAATCAGCGAGCGGGCGATGCCGTCGCGATCGCCCGAGTGAGCGGCAATGGCTGTGCCTTGATTGAGGAAGTCGAGTGCAAGCCGGTACTGGCCCAGCACCTTGTGCATCAAGGAGACGTCCAATAGGCAGGCGGACTTCACCGCGGACGGGGTCTCGGTCCCGCATGCGGCCAGCGCCATCTTGAACACCTCCAGGCTCGCTGAGTGCTGGCCGTTTTCGTAGAGGAGCGAGCCCACGTTGCGGGGAAGCTGCCAGCCGTCATCGCCGGTCCGATGATGCGCCGCGAGCCGGGCAGCAGCCAGGAGGTTGGCATGTTCGGCGTTGACCCACGACCGGACTTCTGAGGTCTTGGAGAGCTGAGGGACAGCGGCTGGCCGGTATCGAGGGTTTGCGCCGAGGCGCGGACGCCTAGGATTGTCCAGTTCTGTGGCAATTTGAGTGACGTGAAGGTAATAATCCAGAAGGCGGTCGCGTGCGGCCGACCGTTGCGAAATCGGCTCGTCAGCTTCGACGATGGCCCGGGCGAAGTCGCGCACCAGGTCATGCAGACGGTACCGGCCAGGCAGATGCGCGATCAGCAGGTGCATGTCGCACAGCGCGTCGAGCATGTGCTCCGTCTCGTCTGCGGGCAGGCCGGCCAGCGCCGCCGCGGCGAAGACATCGATGTCCGCGCCCGGATGCAAGCCAAGCAAACGGAACATGCGCTGCTCAGCACTGACAAGGTGCTGATATGACAGGGCGAAAGCGGCGGTGATGCCCCGGTCGTCCGACTGCAGCAACTCCGTCCTGCCATGGTCGTCGGTCAGCCGCTCGACCAGGTCGGACACCCTCCATTGCGGACGTGCGCGTAACCGGGCGGCAGCGATGCTTATCGCGAGCGGCAGATGGCCGCAAAGCTGGACCGCCTTGATGACTGCCACTGGCTCGGCCTCGCAACGGTCCGGCCCGGCGACCGCACGGAACAAGACAACTGCGTCATCCGGCGGCAGAGTGTCCAGCGACAGCACCTCCGCACTATTCAGTCCGGCCAATCGGCGCCTGCTCGTGATCATGACGGCACAACTGGCTGAACCCGGCAAGAGCGGCTTGATCTGGACGGAATCCAACGCGTTGTCGAGGACCACCAAGACGCGCCGTCCGGCGAGCTCCCCCCGCCACATCGCGGCCTTCTCATCCAGGTCCTTCGGGATCCGGGCGTCGGGAACCCCAACGGCGCGCAGCAGCACGTTGAGGGCCTCGTCGGCCGTCAATGGCTCGCGGCCGGCGGTGTGCCCATGCAGGTCTATGAACAGCTGGCCATCATCGAACCGCCCGGCGAGACGGTGTGCCACATGCACCGCCATGGCCGTCTTGCCGACGCCGGACATTCCGTCGATAGCCTGGATCACTGTCACGCCGCCGCTGTCCGCGACAGACATGAGCTGGTCCAGTTCGGCCAATCGGCCGGTGAAATGCCCAACGTCTCGTGGCAGATAGTTGCGCGTTAGCCAAGCCTCAGGCCGAGGATTCAGCGCCGGGTCAGCGGCCAGGATCCGGTGATACTGGCTTTGCAGTTCAGGACCTGGGTCCACCCCCAGGTCCTCGGCTATCGTGTGGCGGATCCGCTGGTAGCAAACCAGCGACTCCGCGGTCCGCCCGGTACGGTACAGCGCCAGCATCAGCAGGCCGGCCAGCGGTTCACACAGCGGATACCGATCGAGTTCGGCGCTCAGCTCATCGGCGACGGCACCATGCGATCCAAGCTCGAGAGAGATCTCGGCCCACGCTATGACTGCCGACAACCGCCTTTCCTCGAGCTGTCCCGAGGCAGTCGATACGGTTCTGCCGCCGACGTCCGCAAGAGCGGGACCACGCCAGATCGCCAGTCCTGCCCGCAGTCTCTCGGCTGCGTGCACCAGATCCCGACGGGTCCGGGCCGCATGCGCCTCGGCCAGGCAATGTTCAAAACGCCCGGCATCCACGTGCTCAGCCGGGACTTGTAACACGTACCCGGGACCTACCGCCGCCAGCGTCGCACCCATAGGCGTACGCCGCAGCGCGGACACCGCATTCTGGACCTGCTTGCGGGCCGTGACCGGAGGCTCGCCATCCCATACGGCGTCCACCAATTGACCCAGCGAAACCACCCGGCCGGCATTGAGTGCCAGAGTCGCGACAACACGCCGCTGCTTCGCCCCGCCGATCGCAACCTGCCTGCCGTTATGCCGGACTTCGAGCGGCCCCAGGATCCCGAACTCCATGCCGCGCCCTCACCCTCATCAATCTCCCGCGCAGTGTACGAGGAACGGCCCGGGCCAGAGAGGACCGACCGAGGACGAAACGATGACGGCGTTGGTCACGATGGCACGTACGGGCGAAGTCGACGCCCGCCATGACCTGCGACGCGCACCGGAGCCGGAGTCATCGGGGGCTCATTTCGTCGGCGGGATCCGGCGAACTGGGTTAGGCATCCGGAGCACGAGGCAGGAAGCTGTGCGGAGCGCTGTCGACGGCAAATCGGCGTCGGTGCTCAAGTCTCGCGTCAACCGCCAGAACCCCCGTGGTCTGCATACCGCAAACCACGGGGCCCGAACGGCGAGCGGCTGACCGGCTTCGGCCAGCCGCGCTCAACCTGCCGGGTGAGGCCCACCGCAATGGACCATCGCGGCAGGCCTTTTCGCAGCTCAACGTACTCGTGGGCGATACTGGTATCGAGCCAGTGACCTCTCCGGTGTGAACGTTGTCCACCCGAGCCGCTGACCGGCCGAAACAGGAATCGGCCCTGGTGAGAAGCAATTGCCCGGCGCCGCTGGACCGTTGAGGCCGCCAGCCGGTCAGCCCGGCGGGTCCGTTCACTATCTCGCTGCTCCCATGCCAGCGAGGTATTCGCCCCGGAGGTCGGGCGCTCAGAGCAGAGCGCAGGGATCCGTAAGAGCAGGGCTCGCGGGCATCACGGAGGCGACGGCTCTAATCCTGGCTTCAGGTTGACCGGGGAGAATGAGCGGCAAAAGCACCGACTGGAAGGGGGCGCCAGCGTGCGGATCCTGATCGCGGATGATGACGCGGCCATCCGTGAGTCGCTGGAGCGGGTGCTCCAGGTCGAGGGTTACGACACCAGCACCGTCGCCAACGGTCTCGCCGTGCTCGACCGGGTCGATGGGGCGGGCGGTGACACGCTGGATCTGCTGATCCTCGACGTGATGATGCCCCGCCTCGGCGGGTTGGAGACCTGCCGGCGGTTGCGGGCCGCGGGTCGGGATCTGCCGGTGCTGATGCTGACCGCCCGTGATCAGGTCTCCGACCGGGTCACGGGGCTGGACGCGGGCGCCGACGACTACCTGCCCAAGCCGTTCGCCACCGAGGAATTGCTGGCCCGGGTGCGGGCCCTGCTGCGCCGGCGCACGACGGTCGACGGGGAGTCGCAGATCCTGTCGTTCGCCGACGTCCGGCTCGATCCCGACAGGTTCGAGGCCTGGCGGGGCCGGCGGCCGCTGCGCCTGACCCGGACCGAGTTCTCCCTCCTGCAGGTTCTCCTGCGCAACGCGACCCGGGTCTTGACCCGCGACGCGCTGTTCGAGGCGATATGGGGCTTCGACATGAGCACCACCGCCAACAACCTTCAGGTATACGTGAGCTACCTGCGCCGCAAGATGGAGGCCGAGGGTGAGCCGCGATTGATCTACACGCTGCGCGGCCTGGGATACACGTTGCGGCAGACTCCTCCGTGAGCAGGCACCCCCGCCGGCTGACCCGATGGTGGCGCCGGCGGTCCCTGCGGACCAGGTTGACGGTGATCGCGGCGACGGCCATCGCGGTCAGCGTGTTCGTGGCATTCCAGGTGGCCAGCGAGCTACTGGACTGGGAGCTGCAGAACACCGCCGAGAATCAGCTACGCGCCGACTCCCGCGTTCTGGCGACGAGCGCGGAGCGCGCCGGTCTGGCGCAAGTTCAGCTACCGCCGTATCCGGGATCCGGTCGGCTGGTGCGGGTCATCCTGCCCGACGGCTCGACCCGGACGCCCGTCGGCCAACCCGAACTGCCCCAGGTCAGCGAGCACGCCGGGCGCGTGGCGCAGGGCGCGTCAGCCGACCTGATGGAGTCGAAGGACGGCGACGACGACGGCTACCGCATCTACACGCTGCGGGTGGGCGACGGCGCGGTGCAGGTGGCCCACGTCGCCGACGACAGCCCGATCAACCGGTTCGGGTTGGGCATGCTGCTGATCGGGCTTCTCTGTGTGGTCGGCGGTGCCGTTGTCGGGCGGACCGTGGCGCGGACCGGACTGGCACCGATGGACCGGCTGACCGCCGCCGCGGTACGTGTCGCGAACACCCAGGATCTCGACGCCGACATCCCGGATGAGGGCGGTGGGGAGATCCGGCGGCTGATCCAGGCGATCAACGACATGCTCGCCGCGCTCCGGGACTCCCGGCGGGCCCAGCGGCTGCTCGCCGAGGACGCCGCCCACGAACTCAAGACCCCGCTCACCAGCCTGCGCCTCAACATCGAGTTACTGGTCCGGCTCGACCGGCGCGGCACCCTCGACACTGCCCTCTCGGCGGAAAGCCGTACCCGGCTGCTCAACGATCTCGGCGCCCAGGTGGCCGAGTTGAGCGCCCTTGCCGCCGAGCTGACCGACCTGGCGCGCGGTGACGTCAGCGACGAGAGCACCGAACTGCTCGACCTCACCGACGTGGTGGTGGCCGCCGCGACCCAGGTGCGTTCCCGCGTACCCGACCTCGAGGTCGCGCTCGACGTGACCTCCGTGTGGGTGAGCGGGCGTCCCGCTGCGCTCCAGCGAGCGGTCCTCAACCTCATCGACAACGCCGGCAAGTGGTCCCCCGCGGACCAGCCGGTCCAGGTCCGTCTCCGTGCCGAGGGCGCGTCGGCGGTGCTCGAGGTCGACGATGCCGGACCGGGCATCGACGCCGCCGACGTACCGCGGGTGTTCGACCGGTTCTACCGTGCCGACAGCGCCCGGGCGTTGCCGGGATCCGGCCTGGGGCTGTCGATCGTGCAGCGGGTCGTCCACGCCCACGGCGGCCGGGCCGCCGTCGCCCGTTCCGCACGCGGTGGCGCGCTGCTTCGGGTCGACCTTCCGGCCGCGCTCCTGCCCGCCCCGATCGCGCGGCTCACCGCCGGGGAGGACACCGCGGTGCGCTGACCCGCCCCTGCGGTACGGAAGAGATCTGGGACGGGTCTGGGTCCCCGTCCCGGATCTCTTCCGTACCGCCGCGATCACCGTTGCAGCGCGAGCTCCTCATCGTCGGCGAGCGGCTGTGGCCCGTTCGGCGGCTCCGCCGTCGGCCGGTACAGCCGACTCGGCCACCAGATCCGCCGACCGATCAGCAGTGTGAGGGCGGGCACCAGGACCGACCGCACCAGCAGGGCGTCGAGCAGCACGCCGAAGGCGACCAGGAATCCGACCTCGATCAGCATCACCAGCGGAAGTGTGGTGAGGACCGCGAAGGTGGCCGCCAGGACCAGGCCTGCCGAGGTGATGACGCCACCGGTGGCGGAAAGGGCTTTGAGCATGCCCTGTCCGGTGCCGAGACGCACGGTCTCCTCCCGGGCCCGGCTGGCCAGGAAGATGTTGTAGTCGACGCCGAGCGCCACCAGGAACAGGAATGCCAGCAGCGGCACCGAATAGTCGATGCCCTTGAACCCGAGGATCGTGTCGAAGATGAACACGCTGCCGCCGAAGGCCGCGGCGAACGAGACGATCACGGTGGCCATCAGGACCAGCGGGGCCACGATCGCGCGCAGCAGCAGCCCGAGGACGATCAGGACGACGGCGAGCACCAGCGGGATCACCAACTTCTCGTCGCGGCTGGTGGTCACCTCGGTGTCGAGGTTCTCCGCACTCGGCCCGCCGACGATCGCCTCCGCCCCGCTCACCGCGTGCACGGCGGTGCGCACTCGCTTGATCGTGTCGTACTCTGCGACGGTGTCCGGCGCGTCCGTCGGGAACACCGAGATGTCGGCCCAGCCACCGCTGGTCTGACCCGGGACGGCCACGGCCACACCGGGAGTGCCCTTGACGACGTCGAGCACCCGCTCCTGGTACGCCGGCCGTGTGAAGACCGTCATCGGCTGGCCGCCGAGCTCCGGGAAGTGCTGGCGGAGAACAGTGAAGCCGGTGACCGACTCCGGCGCGGACAGGAACTGGTCCTGTTCCCGCAAGGCGCCGGTGTTGCCCGCCAGCCCGATGGCGAGCACGCCGAGGACTCCGAACGAGCCGAGCGTCGCCACCCACGGGCGGCGGCTGATGGTGGTGCCGAGCCGTCCCCACAGCCCCGGCTTCTCCTCCACGGCCGTACTGAACCGCGGGATGGCCGGCCAGAAGATCCGCCTGCCGAGCACAACGAGCACCGCCGGGAACAGCGTCAGCATGGCCACCAGCGCGCACAGGATGCCGGCCGCACCGATCGGGCCCAACCCGCTGGTGCTGTTCAGGTCCGCGACGAGCAGGCAGAGCAGGCCGGCGACCACGGTGGCCGCGGACGCGACGATGGCCGGCGCCGCGCCGCGTAGCGCGTGGACCATCGCGACCCGGACGTTCTCGTGGTGGTGCAGTGTCTCCCGATATCGAGCGATGAGCAGCAGCGCGTAGTCCGTGCCGACGCCGAACACCAGGATCGTCAGCAGTGCCGAGTTCTGGTCGTTGACCACGATGCCGAAGCCCTTGACGAGCAGGTAGACGGTCGCCATCGCGGTCAGTGCGGCCGCGCCGACGACCACGAGCGGGATGAACCACAACACCGGGCTGCGGTAGGTGAGGATGAGCAGGACCGTGACGACGACGACGGTGGTGAGGAAGACCTGCAGGTCGATGCCGTCGAAGACGGCGTCCATGTCGCCGTCGACCGCGGCCGGGCCGGTCACCTCGAGTTCCAGGCCTCCGGGGCGGTCCTTCGCGGCGTCACGCAACGGGCCGACGATGGCCTCCGGTCCGCCGTAGGCCGTGCTCACGTCCAGGGTGAACATCATCGCCTTGCCGTCGGTGGAGAGTCTCGTCGGTGGGCCGTCGCCGTCCTCGCCGGCCGCCGCCTTCGGCGGGTACCGCTTGGCAAGGGTGTCGTAGTGGCGCTCGACCGTCGCACGGTCGGCGTCGGTCATGCCGCCGGCGCGGTGATACACGAAGACGAACGTGTTGTCCTCGCCGCTGGGGAGACTGTCCTCCAGGACCGCCACCTTGGTGGACTCGGCACCGGCCGGCAGGGTGTCCACGGCTCTGTCGGTGGTGACCGAGCTCAACTTTCCGCTCAACGGCACCATGCCCGCCGCCAGCGCCACCCACAAGCCGATCACCAACCACGGCACCCAGCGGCCTGCCAGCCGACCGGGCGGCGCTTCCCTGGACGGCGCTGCGTTGACTGCCATCAATAGCCTCCTACATGCGCGTTACGTCGCTCATTCGAGGCCGAATTCGTACCGAGCGAATCTGAGACGACCGTTAAAGCGGCGCTCAGCCCGGGTCTTCTGCAGTAGGCGCCCCCAGCCGCGTACCACGGCGCGGGTGCCGGACGGCGCTCCGGAGGGTAGTACCGCGGTGCCGCCCCGCTCACGAGAATGACGACCGCAGTACGACGAAACAGGACGGAATCGGACCTAGTTTTCGAGCTATGACGAAACCTGAAAGCCCACTGTGGAAATTCGGGGCGGGCACCATGGCACTGGTAGCGGCGTTCGCTGTCGTGGCCGCCTGCGGGTCGGACGCCGACGACCATGCCCCGCCCGCCGCGGCCGGCCCGCACAGCGCGCACGCGGACGGGTCGTCAGCTCCTCCACAGCCGCTGCGGGCCGGCGAGCGGTTCGTCGACCTGAGGATGGCCGAGTCCTACACGCCCGCGCCGCCCGAGGGCGGCGGCTCGGACGAGTACCGGTGCCAGGTGATCGATCCGGGCCTGACCAAGACGGCGTTCCTGACCGGGACCCAATTCGCACCGGAGAACGTCGCCATCGCGCACCACGCCATCGTGTACGCGGTGCCGCCGGCCGGCGCTGCCGCGGTGCGCAAGCAGGACGCGAAGACCCCTGGTCTCGGCTGGCAGTGTTTCGGGGGGACCGGCGTGGCCGGCGCCGAGGTCGAAGAGGGGGACGCGGCGTGGGTGGACACCTGGGCGCCGGGAGCCGTGGAGACGCTGCTCGACCAGGACGCCGGCCACAAGCTGGAGCCGGGCAGCCTGCTCGTCCTCCAGATCCACTACAACCTGCTCGCAACCGACGGCAAGCCGACCGGGTCGGACCGTTCGGCGGTGCGGCTGCGGCTGACGGACGGCACTCCGCAGACCCGTGAACTCGAAACGTGGTCGGTCGACGCGCCGACCGACCTGCCCTGCGCCGCCGACGAGTCGGGTCCGCTCTGTGACCGGGCGGCCTCGATTGCGGACGTGACGAAGCGGTTCGGGCCGGATGTCGGTGAAATGGCGGACCGTCAGGTGGAGGAGTGCGGCCGGGGCGTGCCGAAGCCCGGTAACACCCAGACCTGCGACCACAAGGTGGAGGCGCCGATGACGCTGTTCGCCGGTTTCGGCCACATGCACATGCTCGGGCGGGCCTTGAAGGTCGAACTCAACCCGGGCACGCCGAAGGCCAAGGTCGTCCTGGACGTGCCGCAGTTCGACTTCGACAACCAGCGGCTGGTGAAGCTGCCGTCGCCGGTGGAGGTCGGTCCGGGGGACACGCTGCGGGTGACGTGTACGCACGACGCGGGGCTGCGCAAACAACTGCCGCAGCTGAAGAAGCTGCCGCCCCGCTACGTGGTGTGGGGTGACGGCACCAGCGACGAGATGTGTACGGGCATCATGACAGTCTCCCTCCGCAAGTCCTGAGGAGGCGTCGAACGTGTGTGAGCTCACCGAGGTCAACGAGCCGACAAACAGCTTTGAGCTCACACGGTGACGTGCCGTTCGGGCGGACCCGGCAGCGGATCGGCCCGGAGCGGCTGGGAACTACGGTCGCGCCCTCGACGGACGCGCGAGATGAAGTGCTAAACCGGCCGGATGAGTCTCAGGTCGTAGGCGAGGATGACGGCCTGGATCCGGTCCCGTGCGCCGATCTTGGCGAGGACCCGCCCGACGTGGGTCTTCACCGTCGACTCCGACAGCGTGAGCTGTTGCGCGATCTCGCCGTTGGTGAGGCCATGGCCGATGGCGACGAGGACCTCGCGCTCACGGCCGGTCAGGCAGTTCAGCCGGGGGTCCTCCCGCGCGGGCCCGCAAAGGTCATCGTCGAGCCGGTCGGCGAACGCGTCGAGCAGCCGCCGAGTCAGCGCCGGCGCGATCACCGCGTCCCCGGCGGCGACGGCCCGGATGCCGGCGAGCAACTCCTCCGGGCGGATGTCCTTGAGCAAGAAACCGCTCGCCCCGGCCCGCAGCGCGGCGAATGCGTACCGTTCCACGTCGAACGTCGTCAGCACCAGGATCCGCGAACGCCCGCCGGCTGCGACGATGCGCCGGGTGGCCTCGATCCCGTCGACGCCCGGCATGCGGATGTCCATCAGCACCACGTCGGGACGCAGCTCGGTGATCCGCCGAACGGCCTCGGCGCCGTTCTCGGCCTCGCCGACGATCTCGGTGTCGGGGGTGCTCTCCAGCAGCATGCGAAACCCGAAGCGCTGCAGCGGCTGGGCGTCCACCACGAAGACAGAGATCATGGATGGCTGCCTTTCAGGATCAAATGGACGCTCCAGTCGCCGTCCGGCGGGGGGCCGGTGCAGACCGTGCCGCCGTAGAGCGCGGCGCGTCCGGCCATGCCGGCGAGGCCGGGACCCGCATCGCCCGGCGACGCCCACTTCCTACCGAGCGAACCTGAAACGACCGTTAAACGGCGCTCAGGCCGGTTGGCCGCCCGCGCGTGTCCGTCGGTGAGTGGGCCGCTGTCGCGCATGAGGATGCGGCAACCTGGCGAAGGTCAACCAGGGAGCTGTTCTCGTTGCACAGTCCTTCTCGCCACACCCGCCCCGTCAAGCCGGCGAGCACGACGTTCACGTGTTCGGCCGGCGCCTCACACCAGGGGGAACCCCGCAGCAGCTTCTCGGGATCATGCCCGCCCGCGGCAACGTCTGGAGCGACCCGAACCAGATGACCGCGAGCAGCCCCGCTACGTCGGCGGCGCTCCACCACGTCAGCGCCTCACCCTCGAACGCCGCCAGGCGCCAGTCGTCAACCGCGGCGAATCCCACCAGCCGGGGCCCGATCTCGCCTGTTTCGGCCAGGATGGCGCCCGCCTCCACGGCGTCACCGAGTCCGGTCCCCATCCGCGCGGCCTTGATGAAATGATGGAAGCCGGCGACTGGGCGGTAGAGCTTCTCAGGGCTTTGACGTTGGAAGCGGGCGACTACATCCGGGTACGCGGGGACACCGTTTGCGTCCGGCGCCCGAACGACTACACCATTCGCCACCAAGGAGAAGGCGTCTGGCTTTGCCGGTAGCCGATGGAGTGGTCACCCGGCCTGCTCCCAGAACCATGACAAAAGGCCCACCGCAGTGGATCATCGCGGCAGGCCTTTTCGCAGCTCAACGTACTCGTGGGCGATACTGGGATCGAACCAGTGACCTCTCCGGTGTGAACGGAGCGCTCTCCCGCTGAGCTAATCGCCCTCAACGGATCCAGACTCTACCGGACGCCGCGACCGGTCCGCGAACCAGGGGTCACCAGCCCCGCACGAAGTCCAGCGTCCAGGTCACCAGGTTGATGTCCATGCTGAGGTAGACCGCGGTCCAGACCACGGCACTGATGAACAGCATGCCCACCACGCCGATCACGGCGCGGATCGGGAGGCTCTGCCGGCCGACCCAGTGTGTCCAGCTCTGCACGTGGCGTTTGGTGAACTCCAGCAGGTTCTTCGCCCACACGAACTCGATCGCCAGGATGGCCAGACCGAGGATCACGATCGCCCAGCCGGGGCCGGGGAACGGGATCAGGACGATGCCGATCGCCACCACCAGCGCGCCGACCACGCCGACCGTGATCTTCAGAGCGAGGCGTCCGGTCGAGTTGGACCGGATACGGTCGAGCACACGCACGTTCGTTACCCCGTCATCCGGTTTTACACCCATTTCATCCCCCAGTGTCCCGGAGCCCCGTCACCGCCCGGGAGGAATGGACGTTACCGGAGTAAGTCAACTGCTGGACCACCCGACGCCGGGCGGAACCGAGTACCTGGGCAGAACAGGACAAGATATCGCTTTACGTCCTGCGCGGAGGCGTTTTCGGAACCGTCTTCCCACTACTGGGTGAGATCAGCGTATGGCGGAGCGTAACGACAGGGATCACCTGAGTATGGGAAACGCGGGGTTCACCAGCCTCGCAGCGGTGCCGGGGGGAGTTCGTCCATGAGTACCATTCGTCCAACGACCGTCGAGGTCGAAACCTCGCTGCGGCTCGTAGCGCCTGACGCGACGGCACTGCCGGTACGCGCCAGCCTGCGCTACGACCCAGCCGACCCATATGCGGTCCACGTGTTGTTCCACGCAGAATCAGCCGGTGGGGAAGCCGTGAGCTGGTCCTTTGCGCGGGAACTGCTCGTGACCGGGCTCGATGAGCCGGCCGGGATCGGCGACGTCCGGGTGTGGCCGTGGGCCACGCCGCGGGGCGATTTCGTCGCCCTGGCACTGTCGTCGCCCGACGGCAACGCGCTGTTCGAGGTACCGCGCAGCGTCCTGGTCCGGTTCCTGCGGCGCACCTATGTGGTGGTGCCGCGTGGCCGGGAGTCGGATCATCTCGACGTGGACGCGGCGGTCAACCGCCTGCTGGCCGGGCGATAGCAACAACGGTTTAAGGGCGACCCGCGCGGACACTGCCGGTCCACGCGGGTCGCCCTTTATCCGGAAAAGGAAGTGATCTCCGAAAAGAAATCGGAATCGAACATATAGCGAATACCGAGCCGGAAAACGGACAAAAGGTTCAGCAAGTGCGCTAGTGGTCGCGTTGACGGTCATCGACGGTTACTGTGTGCGCCGATGCCAGCACTCATTCATGTCACCGACCCGATGGCCGCCCGTCTTCCGCCGGAGTGGGCCGGTATCGGAAGCTGCCCTCTGCCGGTGGCCGCAGGCGCCGCCACCGACCTCCTCGGGTGTCACGCACTCGTGCTCACGGTCACCGGGCGGCTGATCGCCGAGATCGACTTCACCCAGCACACCTGCGAGCCGGGGACACTGCTCTGGTTGCGACCAGGGCAGGCGGTCCGATTCGAGAAGCCGGCGGCGGCGCGTGGCCGAGCCGAGCAGACCGGGCCGGACCCGGACGGCGAGGTCCCGGGAGACGCGCGGGACGAGAAGGACGAGCCCGGTCCGGCCGTGACCATCATCTTCCGGTCCGGTCTCTTCGCCCCCGACGAACTCCCCGGCCTCACGCCCGACGATCCGGACGGCCCAGCCCGGGAACCGCTGACCCTGCCGGACCCGGACGCCTTCCGGGCCGCCTTCGAGCGGCTGGCCCGGGACACCGAGGGCGTACCGGGTGCGGCCGCCGCGGCCCTGCTCCGCCACGAGCTGGCCGCCCTGCTGCTGCGCCTCAGTCTGCTCGATCCGGGACCGGCGGCGGCCGGGCACGTCGAGAGCCGTACGTTCGAACGGTTCCGCCGCCGCCTGGAGGAGGGCTATCCGCACACCCGCCGGGTCGAGGACTACGCCGCCGAACTGAGCTGCTCCGTCCGTACGCTGACCCGGGCCAGCCTGGCCCTCACCGGCCGCACCGCCAAGCAGGTGGTGGACGACCGGGTGGCGTTGCAGGCCCGGCGGCTGCTCGCGGCCACCCCGCTGTCGGTGGCCGAAGTGGGGCGCAGCCTGGGTTTCGGCGAGCCGACGAACTTCGGGCGCTTCTTCCACCGGGAGACCGGACTGAGCCCCGGGCAGTTCCGCGCCCGCTTCACCACCGACCGTCCGAGTGGGATACCCGGACAGCGACCGCCCGTCGACTGACGGTAATTCCCACAAAACCGTGGGGTATGTGCATCCCGGGATGCGGCGCCGAGGCATGATAGTCAGGTGCAGATCTCCGCGCGTGGCGACTACGCGGTCCGGGCCGCCCTCAGTTTGGCGCAGGCCTACCCCGCACTGATGTCCGCCCAAGCCATTGCCCAGGACCAGGAAATGCCCCGCAAGTTCCTCGAGGCGGTGCTCGCCGACCTGCGGCGCGCCGGCGTAGTGCGTGCGCAGCGTGGTGCCGAGGGCGGTTACACGCTGTCCCACCCACCGCGGGACGTGACGATCGGTCAGATCCTGCGGGCGGTGGACGGTCCGCTGGCCGGGGTGCGGGGGCTCCGTCCGGAGGAGACGCAGTACGCGGGCGCCGCCGAGAACCTGCCGAACCTCTGGGTGGCGGTGCGCGCGGCGGTTCGCGAGGTGGTCGACGAGGTGAGCCTCGCCGAGCTGATCAGCGGGCGGATGCCGGCGCACGTGCGCAAGCTGACCACCCGCCCGGACGCCTGGCAGCCACGCTGACGTTTGTCAATCGGGACTATCGGGAACCGTGCGCCCATCTGCAAAACAGATAGGAGACGCTCCGATGGGACTCGTGTTCCGCAGCCGCAAGAAGTTCGGCCCCCTGATCCTGAACTTCACCGAGAACGGCTACTCGTCCTGGACCTTCAAGATCGGCCGGTGGTCGTGGAACTCCAAGACCCGCGCGCACCGCTACGACCTGCCCGGCCCGGTGTCGTGGAAGCAGGACAAGTCCGGTAGCCGCTAAGCCGGTCCGATGAGAACGTCACCACCCAGGCGGCCGTGCTCCGGCCGCCGGGTGACGGCTCCGGCATCGATCATTGCGTGCAACACCCGGTTGGCGTCCGCCGCCCGATAGACGGTCTCGGTCAGCGTGAACGTTCGCAACTCGGTCACCGTCGCGGTACCCACCGCGGCCAGATGCGCCAGCAGTTCGCGGCGCAGCGGACCGGGGTGCGGCTGAAGCGAGATGTCGATCAGGTGGCGTTCCGGGTCGGCGGGGTCGCGCAGGCGTACCCCGGCGAACTCGTCGACCGCCCAGAGTGCCTCTTTGAAGCTCTCCAGGCTCTTCGCGGAGGTGGTGGCGAAAGCCACCACCTCGCCGGGCTCCGGCCCGGTGGCCAGCTCGGCCGCGGTGAGCAGGGGAAAGCCCGTGCCCCGATAGGGATCCAGCGACGTGGCGGGCGGCAGCACCAGCAGGACCTCCGCGGGCTTGCCCGCGGCCATCGCCGCGATCGTGGCCGGCCTGGGCGGTTCACTCGCGGCCGACGCGTCCAGAAAACCCAGCATCGGTACGCGTGACGCACCCGCCGCCTTGAGCGCCACCGGAAGCCGCTCGTCCGTCCCGCCCCCGACCGGCAGCACGGCCAGCCCCGCCGCGGCTCCGGCGTCCTGCTGAGCCGCGGTGAGCACCGCGGTCACCCCGGCAACGTCGTCACCGACCGCCACCATGGACAGTTCCCGGCCGCGGGCCAGGTCCGGCAGATCGGCGAGGACCCGCACCGCCGCCTCGGCCGCGGCGCCGCCGTCGGCGTCCGCGTAGCCGTGCACATAGATCACCCGCCGGGCGCGGTGCAGCGCTCCGGGCGCCCAGGCCTGGAGGTGCCGGATGAGCAGTTCGCGTTTGACCGTGCCGATCGGGGACATAGGAAGTTTGTACCGTGTCCACTTCGTCGCCCGAAACTTGTACCTACGGTATTCAACCGAGCACTATGAGGTACATGCCCCCACCGCTCGCTGAACTGACCGCGCAGGCGCAGACGTTGACGTCGGCCGGTGATCTCGTGGGCGCCCGAGCCGTTCTGGACGACGTCCTGCGGAACGCGGACGCCGATCCCCGCCGCGCCACCGCGGATCTGGCGGTTGCCGCCGCCCTGCACGCCCGGATCCTCATCGCACTCGGCGATCCGCAGTCGGCCCGGCTCTGGGCCGCGTTCGCGCACGCCGCCGAGGAGCGCCTGCACGGCGCCCGCGACGAGCGCACCATCGCCGCAGCGGCTACCCACGCCGCCGTCCTGCAGCGGATCGGCCAGCACGGCCGGGCCGCCCTCGTCTATCACGACCTGGTCGGCGAACTCGCCCGGGTGGACGGTCCGGACGCGCCCCGGGTGCTCGCCGCCGAGGCCGACCTGGCCGTCGCCGAGCACGCCGCCGGCCACTGCGGCACCGCCCGGGCCCGGCTGTCGCGCGCCTGGCGGCATCACCGCGATGTGTACGGCGACGCCGCCCCCGCCGGCGTCAAGATGCTGGCCCGGCTCGGCGCGATGGAGCGCGACTGCGGCCGCGACCAGGAGTCCCGCGAGCACCTGGCGCTGGCTCAGGAGCTGAGCACCCGCTACCTGCCCGCCGAGCACCCGCTGACCCGGCAGGCCACCGCGCTGGCCGCCGCCAAACCGTCCGGCCGGCACACCTGCGGCCGGATGGAGCAGAGCGGCGACATACCGTTCCGGCCCTTCCCGCGCCGCCCCACCGTGCCGGACCCCGGACCGATCCGCCGGCCACCGTTTCCGGCGGAGGCATCCGGGCAGGCTCCGCCGGACGAGCGGTCCACCGATCCCAGCGGCACCGTCTACCCGGCTCCAGCCGGCTTGCGGGAGCTGGAGATGCCGCCGCCGGACAACCGGCCCACCGATCCGAACGGCAGCGTCTATCAACAGCCGCTCTACCTCAGTGACGTGCACCGGCTGCCCGGCGACCTGACCGGCCGGCACGCCCGGGCGGACACTCCTCCCCCGCTGCCCGGCAACCGGGCCCCCGACTACGGCGAGGACGGCCGGGCCGTACCGGTCGGGTCGGCCCGGCCCAGCACGCTGACCGAGCCGCCGAACTCGCGGCTGCCGGTGCTCAGCGACCGGACGGAGAAGGCTCGCGGGACGCATCCGCTGCTTCTCGCCGCCGTGCTCGCCGGTGGGGTGGCCGCGGCCGCCGCCGTGGTGATCCTGACCCTGCCGGACGCGGACGGCGCCACGCCCCGCGCGCAGACCCCGCCCTCGGTCGTGCCACCGGTGCAGTCCGCCGCGCCGCTCACCGCCACCGGTGATCCCGGCGCACCGCAGAACGTACGGATCCGGGACGGCGGGGACAGCGTGACGTTGCAGTGGACGTACCCGAGCAACGCCGACGGGCCGGTGCACGTCTCCGGCGGCCAGGCCGGGACGGAACTCCGCAAATTCCAGGAGCTGCCCGCCGGCGCGTCCGAGTTCGTCGTCTACAGCCTCAACGGGGAGCTGAACTACTGCTTCACGATCGCCGTGGGGGACGCCGCCTCCGCCCCGGTCTGCACCCGTCGCTGACCCGAAGCAACCTTCTCGCAACCGTCCGCTACCCGAGTTGCGACCCGGTTGATGGCACCGTGAATCGTCACGGAGACCACAGGAAGCAGGGACAGTGTGACGACCGATACGGCGAGCCGCATCCCGACGCTTCATTCCGAGCTGGCGGCCCTCGAAGCCGCGGTGGCGGAGCTCGAGGGTCGTCCCATGTCGCATTTCCGCACCGTGCGGGCGCCGGCCGCGGAGCTCAAGCGCCGGGCCGGTGAGCTCGGCGCGGAGGAGCTGGAACAGCGGGCCGTGCTGCTGCTGGCCGGCGTGCTGCTCCGCGAGGGGCGCACCGGCGAGGCCGGGCAGATCGCGCACCAGGTCCGGGCGTGGGCGGAGGAGCACCACGCCGACTACCTGCTCGCCCGTGTGCACCGTGAGCTCTCCATCTTCTACCGGGCGGTGGGCGACTTCTCCGACGCCCTGACCCACGCGGTGCAGGGTGTCTCCGGGCTTCCGGACGACGTGCCGCCGGTCACCCGGGCCCGACATCTGCTGTCGCTCTCGGTGGCCCTGGACGAGGTCGGCTCGCCGGCGGACGGCGAGCAGCGTGCCCGGGAGGCTCTGGCCCTGGCCGCGACCTCCGGAGACCACGAGACGATGCTGCTCGCGCTCAACAACATGGCGTACAGCGCGTTCGAGCAGGACGACGAGCCGAAGGCCCGGCACCTCGTCGAGCAGATGCGCGAGGTACACGCGCTCTCCGGCGTCCAGGTCGGCGCCAACCAGCTCGACACCATGGCCCGGGTGGAGATGATGAGCGGCCGGTATGCGGCTGTCGAGGTCCTGCTCGCACCCGTCCTGGACGACCGGGTCGCCGCCAACGAGGGTGACGCGGTCGCGGAGTGCCTGCTCACGCTGGCCCTGGCTCGCCGTCTGGACGGCCGGTACGACGACGCCCAGGCCGCTCTGGACACGAACCGGAGGGTGTGCGCGGACCGGGAACTGGCCTCGATCGGTGCCCGGCTGCGTCAGGAACAAGCCGCCCTGTACGCGGCGACCGGCCGCTTCGCCGAGGCGTACGAGGAGCATCGCGCCTTCTACGCCGCCGCGACCGCCCAGCACTCGGCGCAGCGCGACGCCCGGGCCCGGGCGTTGCAGGCCGTCTTCGAGGCGAACGAGGCACGCCGAGCCAGCGAGCACTTCCGGGAGATGGCCCACCGGGACGCGCTGACCGGCCTCTACAACCGCCGCTACATCAACGAGCGGGTGCCGGACCTGTTGCAGGAGGCGGCGCGCAGCTGCCGCCCGCTGGCGGTCGCCCTGATCGACCTGGACCACTTCAAGCGGGTCAACGACACGCTCTCGCACGCCACCGGCGACACCGTGCTCCAGCAGGTCGCCGAACTGCTGATGGAGGAGACGGCGGGCGGCTCGGCCGTCGCGGCCCGGATGGGCGGCGAGGAGTTCCTGCTGATCTTCCCCGGACTTGATGCCCGGGAGGCGGCTCTGCGCTGCGAACGGCTCCGGCTGCGGCTGCGCGCGCACGCCTGGCAGCCGATCACCGGCACGCTCCCGGTGACCACCAGCATCGGGGTCACCGCCACCACGCCGGACGGGCACGGTTCGTTCTCCGCGCTGCTCGCCCAGGCGGACTGCAACCTGTACGCCGCCAAGCGCGACGGCCGCGACCGGGTGATCGCCGACCTCGCCCTGTAGCGGGCCGGCCGCCTCACTCGCCGACCGGACCGCCCGCCAGCTCGGCCACGATGTCCAGGTGCCCGAGGTGCCGGGCGTACTCCTGGACCAGGTGGAAGCAGATCCGCTCGAGCGGCGGCGGAGGTGCGCCGTCCCAGCGCGGTCCCGGCTGCCCGATCGCCGCCAGGTCGGTGCCGGTGATCACGGCGGCGGTGTGTACGCCCTGGGCCCGCAACGCGGCGGCCAGCTCGTCCACGGTCTCCGAGTCCGCGACGTGCCAGCGGTCGTCGCGCCGGTCGCCCCAGGGATCGCCGACCGGCCGGCCCTGGAAGCCCCACTCGATCCAGCGCAGCTCCACCCAGCGCAGATGCTTGACGAGCTCCAGCGGGGTCCAGCCGGAGGCGAGCCGGCTGGACCGCAACTCGGCCTCGGGCAGTGCGGACACCTTCGCCAGCAGGCTCTCCCGGAAGTAGTCCAGGTACCGGACGAAGACCTCGGCACGGTCGGCGGCGGGGTCGGTCGGCGACGGGAACTCGATAGTCATCCGGTGAGTATCCGATCTAGCTCAACTCGAAGTCGGCGGTGACCGGGTAGTGGTCGGACGCGTGCTCGGTGGCGCCACCGCGGATCACCCACATCGCACGGGCGTGGGCGGCCACCGCCGGCCCGGCGAACAGGTAGTCGAGGCGGGTGGATCCGAACTCCTTGCCGCGCAGGCCGGTGGTGGGAACGGTCTCCCCCGGTCCGGCACCGGCGGCCGGCCAGAGGTCGACCAGCCCGGCGGCCTCGAAGGCCGCGATCGCGCCGGTGTCGGGCGTGCCGTCCGGGGTGAGGTGCCGGCGCCGGTACATCGAGGGCAGGGCGGCCAGCGCCTCGGTGTGGTCACCGTGCGGATCGAGGCCGTTCATGTCCCCGGCGATCAGCACGCGGTCGCCGGCGTAACGGGCGGCGAGCCAGCGGGCCTCGCGCATCCGCAGGTACGGCCAGAACGGGTTCAGGTGGGTGCTCACCACCCGCAGCGGGCCGGCCTCGGTCGCCACCTCCACGATCGCCGCCGCGTGGTGCAGCCGCCACGTGACGCTGGACCGCCGCAGGATCCGCAGCGGCGGCCGGACCAGCACCGCGACCGGCTGGCCGAGGACCGACCGGGCCAGGTGCGGGGTCATCCCGACCGCCGTGGCGAAATCGTGCATCCGGCCGTACCGATGAAAGTCGCGCAGCTCTTGAAGTGCCAGGATGTCCGGACGCTCGGCCTGGACCACCTCGATGATCGCCGGTAGGCGATCGCCGCCGCCGGTGCGGATGTTCCAGGTCATCAACCGCAGCGTCACCCGATCGCCTCCAGCCGCCGGTGGGTGACCTGGGCGGCCTCCTCCGCGGCCTCCTCGGCGGTCTCGGCATGCGCGTTCGGCCGGACGGTGAACCAGAGCACGGTGATCCAGGCGGCGGTGAGCAGGGCGGCGCCGAGAAAGTCGGTCGGGTGGTGCATGCCGCGGTACATCCGGGAGAGCGCCACGCCGACCGGCATGAGCACCGCGAGGGCGGGGAAGATCCAGCGCCACGGCTGCCGGAACCGGGCCATCACGATGATCGCGATGGCGGCCCAGAGGCACATCGTCGCGGCGATGTGGCCGGACGGGAACGACGAGGTCGGCATCTGGCCGTCCAGCTGCTCGATCGGCGGGCGCGGGCGGTCCACCGCGGCCGCGGCGCAGAGGAACAGGGTCAGCTCGCCGACCATGGTGAGCACCAGGAACAGCACCGGCCGCCACTGCCGCCACAGGGCCAGCGCCAGCGGGCAGAAGATCAGCGAGACGATGAGGATGGCGTGCGTGTCGCCGAACTTGCTCCACCACCAGCTCAACCGGTCGAGCTCAGGGGTGCGGAAGCTCTGCAGCCAGGCCGGGAACGCGGTGTCGAAGCCCGGCGTCCAGCGGGTGACCGTGTACCCGACGAGGTAGAGCAGGCCGAACACGAAGACCCAGCCGACCAGGATCTCCGCGCCCTTGGCCCACGGATGCGGCAGCACCGGGCCCTCGGCGGGCGCGAGCCGCAGATCCGGGCCGGACTCCGGCTCCAGGCCGTCGGTGAGCGGCGGGGTGGCATGGCCCGCCTCGCGGCGCCAGATCCGGAACGCGTACGCCGTGACGCTGATCCAGGCCAGCCCGAGCAGCCACCCGCCGAGCACGTCGGAGACGAAGTGCACGCCCAGGGCGATCCGGGTGAACCCGATGGCCGCGACCACCACAGAGGCCGCGCCGATGAACCAGGGCCGCCACCGGCGCCGGACCGCCGGCAGGAAGACCAGCACGATCATCCCGTAGACCACCATCGAACCGAGCGCGTGCCCGCTCGGGAAGCTGTTGCCCGGCGCCGTGGCCACCGGCACCTCGACCACCGGGCGAAGCCGGCCGATCAGGGCCTTCAGCGACGGGTCCAGCACCGCCGCACCGAGCCCGGTGACCACCAGGTAGATCGCCGGCCGCGGCCGGCCACGGATCAGCAGCAGCGCGGCGAGCAGTGCGACCAGCGGGATCATGAAGCCGCGCCCGCCGGCCGAGGCGATCTGCTGCAACACCGCGACCACGGTGTCCGAGCCGGACGCCCAGCGGTTCAGGTCGTCCGCCACGCTGCGGTCCAGGCTCTGCAGCGGGGACCAGTGGAATCGGACCAGCAGCAGCAGCACGCCGAAGGCCAGGCCGAAGGCGGTGACCACGGCCAGGCCGAGCACGCTGCGTTCGGCGAAGTGCCGCACCGGCGCCCAGCCGGTGCGTTCCACCACGCGGTTGTCATCGGTCACGGTGCACTCCCAAGGTGTCGGGGGGTGCGCCGTTCTTACCCGGACGGCTCGGCCGGTACACCGGGCTCGCGCTGAGCCGGGATCTCCGGAGCGGGTTCCCAGTGGTCGTCCTTGGCCGGACGCGCGCCCACCCGGCGTGCCTCCAGCTGGGCGGCGAAGGCCAGCCCCAGGAACAGCGCGATGCCGGTGAGGTTCGCCCAGACCAGCAACGCCATGATCGCGGTGAGCGGGCCGTAGGTGGCACCGAAGCTGTCGCTGAACCGGACGTATCCGGCGAGTAGCAGGCTGGCCAGCCACCACAGCACGGTCGACATCACCGCGCCGAACAGCAGCCAGGACAGGGCCGGCTGCTTGCGGCGTACCGAGTGCCGGAACAACAGGCCCACTGCGAAGACGATGAGCAGCAGGCTGAGCGGCCAGCGGACCAGGTCCCAGGCCACCCGTACGCCGTGTGACAGGTTCCACTGCCGTTCCGCCGAGTTCCCGGCGGCCCGGCCGGCCACCAATAACAGGAACCCGAAGAGCGCGGGCAGGCCGGCGACCAGCGCGAGCGTGGCGGCCCGCAGGTACTTCTGCAGGGCCGGCCGGTCCCGTTCCACGCCGTAGATCCGGTTGGCGCCGCGCTCGATCTGCGCCATCGCGGTGGTGAGCGCCACCAGGCCGGTGATCATCCCGAGGGTCAGGGCCAGCTCGCCCGCCTCCTCGGTACGGTCGTCGTCCACCAGCAGCTCCCGGACCAGCGTCTCGCTGTCACCCGGCGTGAGCGCGATGACCGTGTCCGCGACGATCTGACCGCCGGACTCGGCGCCGAGATCGGTGGCGAGTCCGGAGAGCGCGATCAGGAACGGCACGATCGCCAGGCAGAGCTGCAGGGCGAAGGCGCGGGCGTGGCTGAAGCCGTCGCCGTACCGGAACCGGACGAAGGCGTCGTGGAGCAGCGGCCAGCGGCCGTAGTGCCGCAACGCCAGGAAGGCGTCGTCCGCCGAGAGGGTGTCCCCCGCCATCATCACCGTCTCGGGGACCGGCTCGGTGCTACTCAAAATTCTTCTCCGCGCGTTCCGCGACCTTCCTGGCGTCGTACGCCAGGTCGGGGTCGGAGTCGGGCTGCGGCACACAGAGCAACAGCGCCCGCGGCCGTACGTGGATCTTCATGGCTTTCCCCGGTGCGATCAGGTCCCCGTCAAGTTGCCGCGATTGTGCCCGGTTGCTGTAGATCTCTACACGAGATGCGGTGTAGGTCTCCATCAGCGGCACCCGGTCCTGCCGGCGCAGCACCGCCCAGGCCAGCTGCGCCCAGTGCGCCAGGTTGCCCGGGCTCAGGATCGCCACGTTCAGCTTGCCGTCGTCCGGCTCGGCCTTGCTGAGCAGCCGGACACCGCCCTGTAGCCGGCCGACGTTGCCGACGATGACCGCTTTCGGCCGCCGGGGCATCGGCGGGCCGCCGTCCAGCCGGATCCGGGCCCGCATCGGCCGGTCCAGCAGGTGTTTCGCGCCGCCGCCCACGTACGCCAGCCAGCCGAGGTGCTTCTTCGCCCGCTCCGAGGTGTCCTCCAGCATCTGCGCGTCGAAGCCCATCCCGGCCATCACCACGAAGCACCGGTCGTCGATCACACCGACGTCGATCCGGCGCCGCCCGCCCTCCAGGGCCACCTCGAGGCCGGTCTCCGGGTCGGTGCCGAGTCCCAGGTTCGCGGCGAGCAGGTTGCCGGTGCCGGCCGGCAGCACGGCCAGCGCCACGTCGGTGCCGGCCAGCGCGGTCACCACCGAGGTCACCGTGCCGTCGCCGCCGCAGGCGAAGACCAGCTCGGCGCCGTCGCTGATCGCCTGCCTGGCCTGGCCGCGGCCGGGGTCCTCCGGGGTGGTCCGGTACCACTTCGGCTCCGGCCAGCCCGCCTTGGCGAGACCCTCGCCGACGATCTCGCGCAGGTGATCGAGATCGGGCACCTTGGCGGGGTTCACCACGACGGCGGAGCGAGGTCCTGTCACGGGATCAGTCTGCCGGAGGCGGTCCCGACGGGCGACCCGGGAATCCCGCACACTGCTCAGGTGACCGAACTGACGTACCCCGAAGTGGGATCGACCCGGACCCGGCAGCTCCCGGCCGGCTACCGCCACCTTCGCTACCGGACCCGGATCGGCGCGGGCGAGGCGGTCCTGCGCCGCGCCGGCGCGGCGATCCTCACCTTCGGCATGCATCGTGCGACCGGCGCGCGGATCCGCACCGACGCCGCGCGGGCGGAGCCCGGCGTGCGCCTCACCGTCCGGCTCGGGCCGCTCGACGCGCCCTGCCAGGTGGTCTGGGTGGTCGAGGAGACCGACCGGATCGGATTCGGGTACGGCACCCGCACCGGTCACCCGGCCACCGGCGAGGAGGCGTTCGTCGTGGAACGCGACGACCGGGACCAGGTGTGGTTCACGGTCACCGCGTTCAGCCGGCCGGCCGGGACGCTGATGCGGCTCGGCGGGCCGGTCGCGGTGCTCTTCCAGCACCTGTACGCGCGGCTGTGCGGCCGCGCGCTGCGCCGGGTGAGTACGGTGGCGTAGTGAGCACGACATCGGTCACCTGGTGGGGCCACAGCACGGTGTGGCTCGAGGACTCCGGCGTGACGCTGCTCACCGACCCGGTGCTCACCGATCGTCTCGCGCACCTGCGCCGGATGGCCGGACCCACCCCCCGGCTGGCCGGGCCGCCGGACGCGGTCCTGCTCTCGCACCTGCACGCCGACCATTTCCACGTCGCGTCGCTCAAGGCCGTGCCGGGCCGGCCTCTGCTGGTGGTCCCGCGCGGTGCCGCCGCTTTCGTCGCCAAGGCCCTGGGCCCCGAGGTGGCCGAGCGCTGCGTGGAGCTCGCGCCGGGCGACGACACGACCATTTCCGGGGTACGCGTACGCGCCGTCCCCGCCCGCCACGACGGCGGCCGGGGCCCGTGGTCGCGGGAGCGGGCGGTCGCCGTCGGCTTCATGGTGGAGGGCGCCGCCCGTACCTGGTTCGCCGGCGACACCGGCCTCTTCGACGAGATGCACGACTTCGGGCCGCTGGACCTGGCGCTCATCCCGGTCGGCGGCTGGGGCCCGACGCTCGGCTCGCACGGCCACCTGGACGCGGCCGACGGCGCGGAGGCGCTGCGCCGGGTGAAGGCCTCCTGGTCGGTGCCGGTCCACTACGGCACGCTCTGGCCGATCGGTTTCGGACGCGTCCGCCGGCACATGTTCGATGAGCCGGGAGCCCGGTTCGCCGAGCACGCGGCACGGACCTCCCCGGACACCCGGGTCCGGGTGCTGACACACGGGGAGACCCTCACCGTGGAGCCGGCGGCGTGATCGAGGAACTGGCCGCTCTGGGCTGGCTGCTCCTGGTCGTAGCGTTCGGTGCGATCGTGCCGGTGGTGCCGACCGGTGCGGCGGTCAGTGGGGCGGCCGCGCTCGCCTTCCACGAGCATCCGCTCACCATCGGGCTCGTGGTCGCGGCGGGTGCCGCCGGGGCGTACGCCGGCGACCTGGTGATGTACGCGATGTGCCGGTTCGGCGGCGAACAGCTGGCCCGGCGGCTGCGCTGGCTGCGCGACGACGAACACCTCACCGGGGTGAAGGACCGGCTCAAACAGAAGCAGGTCCCGGTGCTGCTGGTGTCCCGGCTGATTCCGGGCGGCCGGGTGCCGGTGCTGCTGGCGGCCGCCTTCGTGGGCATCTCCTGGCGCACCTTCGTGGTCGCCAACCTGCCGGCCTGCGCCCTCTGGTCCGGCGTGTACGCCACGATCGGCCTGGCCGGCGGCTCGATCTTCCCGGAGCCGTGGCAGGGCGTGGTGGCCGCGGTGATCGTGATCCTGATCGTCAACCAGACGCTGACCTGGTTCCAGAAGCGCCGGACCAGGGCGGGTACCACTCCTAGTACTTCAGGTGCGTCCGGGTGAGCTTGGCGACCCGCTCCACCATGGAGATGCCGGCGGGCATGGTCTGGTTGGCGTGCGAGAGCACCGCGATCGAGACGTCGGTGTCGTCGCCGGTGATCCGCCCGACGGTGTTGATGATCCAGAGGTTGTTCTCGGTGGAGCGTGCCAGCCAGCCGTTCTTCACGGTGGTGCCCTCGCCGGTCCGCGCCGCCGCCGGCACACCCCAGTCCTGATCCTGGGCGACCGTGCCCATCAGCTTCTTCGCGTACGCCCGGGAGGCCTCGCTCAGCTCGCTCTTCTCGTCGACCAGCTCGCCGAGGAGCTTCACCTGGTCCTTCACCGTGGTCCGGGTCAGGCCCCAGGAACCGCTCACCTTGGTCTGGGTCAGGCCGAGCCGCTTGTTGCAGGCGCTGATCCCGCCGGCCCGGCCGAGCTGGCCGAACAGCGACGTGGTGGAGGCGTTGTCGCTGTACCGGATCATCTTGTCGGCGAGCGCCTTCTCACCCGCGGTGAGCTTGCGGTCGTCGTCCTGAGCGGTGAGCAACAGGCAGGCGAGGACCTGCACCTTCACCACGCTCGCCGTCTCGTAACGCTCGTCGCCGCGGTACGCGTACGTCTCACCGGTCTTGCGGTCCAGGACCGCGACCGAGAACTCCGGCTTGTCCGCCGCGTACTTCTTCAGGGCCGCGTCGAGTGCTTTCGCCCGCCGGGCGCGCTCCTGGGCCGCCAGCTCCTCCGGGCTGGGCCCGGTCGGCGAGGGCGAGGCCTTCGGTGAGGCCTGCGCGGCGCCGGACACGGGGACCTTGCCACCGCCGGTTTCCTCCTCGGTCATCCCCTTGGCCACGAGGACCGCACCCCCCAGGATGCCCACGGCGGCAATCGTCAGAATCAGGTTCCGGGTACGTCGCACCCATGCATAGTGCCGTGTTCGTGGCCGTTGATGCCGCCCGGAATGCTGTGTATTCCAGACTTTCGACCCTCGGCTGTGGTCCCGACACGCTCCGTCACCGAGGCCCGGGGTGCGGATCCGGCGCATCATGGGGGTATGGCATTCCTCGTGTCGCGAGCCGTCCAACTGTCCCGTGTCGCGCTGGCCGTACCCACGGCGGCGCTGGACCTCACCCGAACCGTGGCCGGTCAGGTGATCGAGACGGCGGCCGCGGCAGCGACCGTGCCGATACGCGCGGTGGGCCTGATCGGACAGGCCGAGCTGCTGATGAACCGCGTCAACCTGGCCGTCGCGCAGGCCGAGGATCTGATCACCCGGGTCTCCGCGGTGGCGACCGCGGCCGAGACCACCGTCGCCGAGGCGCGCGCCATCGCCACCGCGGCCGCGATCACCGTCGAGGAGGCGAGTTCGATCTCGGCCTCGGCCGGTGACCTGGTCCGGCGTGCCTCGGTCACCACCGAGGCGGCCGGCGTGATCGTGGGCGACGCCGCCGCGGCCGTTTCCGAGGTGAGCACCATCGCCACCGCGGCCACCAGCGCCATCACCGACGTCTCGGCCATCACCGCCGCCGCCTCGCAAGCGATCGACGAGGTCGCCGGGATCACTGCGGCCGCGTCCGGTGCGGTCACCGAGGTCGCGGCCCTCACCTCGGTCGCGTCCGGGGCGATCAGGGAGGTCGATGCCATCGCCGGCTCGGCGCGCGAGATCGTCGCGTCCGCCTCGGCGGTCGCCGACCGGGCCGACGCGGTGGTCGGGCGGGCCGACGCCACCGCCGCCCAGGTGGATGAACTGCTCAACGGATACGCGCCGACACTGCGCAACGCCGCCCCGCTCGCCGCCCAGTTCGTCTCCGAGCTGACTCCGGACGAGGTCACCGCCGCCATCCGGATGGTCGACCAGCTGCCGGCCCTGCGTGATCACCTGGTCAACGACGTGATGCCGCTGCTGAGCAAGCTCGACCGGGTCGGACCGGACCTGCACAAGCTGCTCGAGGTGACCGAGGACCTGCACCTCGCGATCGCCGGCCTGCCCGGCCTCAAGATGCTCCGCCGCCGCGGCGAGGAGCGCGTCAACGAGTGACCGGGGTCAGACGGCGAGGACGATGCCTTTCAGCTCGTAGGAGGCGATGTCCGGCCGGATGGTCACGGTGGGCTCCTGGATCAGTCGCAGGTTCGGCATGGCGAACAGCCTGCTCAGGAAGATGTCGGTCTCCTGAATGGCGATGTACGCCCCCGGGCAGCGGTGTGCGCCGTCCCCGAAGGACAGTCCCGCGTCGGCGACCCCGTCGGCCAGCGGGCGGCCGGGGCAGACCGCGCCCGGCTCCGCACCGACCGCCGCCACGTCCAGGTTGGTGGCGGCCACGCCCACGTCGACCCGGGCGCCGGACGGGATGGTGACGTCGCCGAGCGCGACGTCGGCCGTGGTCCAGCGCATCAGATCGGCGACGACCGGCTCCAGCCGGAGGATCTCGTGCAGGATGGCGGTCCGCTCGCCGTCGTCGCCGGTCGTGTAGCGCTCCCGCAGTGACTCGTCGGTGAGCAGATGCCAGGCCGCGACGGTGATGAACTCGCGGGTGGTGACCATGCCGGCGGCAGCGAACGTGACGCACTCGCCGAGGATCTCGGGTCGGGTGCAGCCCTCGTCCAGCAGGTGCGAGATGAGGTCGTCCCGGCGGTTGCGGCGGCGTGCGGCGATCGCCGGGCGGACGTCGCGCCAGAAGAACGAGAGCAGCGTGAAGTTGTTGAACGTCTGCTGCCGGGCGGCCGTCAGGCCGCGCGCGTCGGGGTCCGGGACGCGGAAGAAGCGGTCCAGCCGCTTCGCCATGTCGCCGCGGCCCTCGGTCAGCCCGACCACTTCGGCGGCGACCGCCACCGCGAGATGGAAGGAGAGCGTCGAGAGATCGGCGGCGCCGCGCCGCCGCAGGACCTCGCACTGCTGCTCGGCGAGACGGTGCATGAGATCCCGGTACGCCGCCTCGACCCGCTTCGGCGTGAAGTAGCGGGCGGTCTGGCGCCGGTGCTCGCGGTGCTCCGGCCCGTCCCGGTAGAGCACCGGCAGGCGCATCCGGCCCTCGAGACGCATCGCGTTCTCGATGCCGAGGCCGGCCTGCCGCGTGTCGGTGTGCCGCAGGAACTGGCGCGCGGTCGCGTAGTCCTGGATGTGCCACACCCCGTCGGCGTCGACACGTACGGGACAGCCGGGTGATCGCTGACCGCGGTGCACCTTGCGGTCGCTATCGACAGAGGTCATTCGTCGATTGTGAAACACCCACACATCACCCCGCCGCCCCGCCCGCCCGGCCGGTGCGGCGGGCGATGCTGAAGTAACCGCAACCACCACGCATCGCGCCCGCCGGTGGCGAGGGTCCGAAATCCACCAGGCGAAGCCGTAGTGGATTTCGGTGCCCTCGCCACCGGCGTCAAAGGGCGCGATGCCAGCGAGCCGAAGGCGAAGCCATCAAACTCAGTAGACGGACACTCCGTAGGCGCTCAGGGCCTCGGTGACCGGCTGGAAGAAGGTGGTTCCGCCGGTGGAGCAGTTGCCGCTGCCGCCCGAGGTGAGGCCGTACGCGGTGCTGCCACCGTAGAGCGGGCCGCCGCTGTCACCCGGCTGGGCGCAGACGGTGGTCCGGATCAGGCCGGACACCGAACCCTGGGCGTAGTTGACCGTGGCGTTCAGCGCGGTGACCCGGCCGGAGCGGGTGCCCGTGGTGGAGCCGCGGCGGTAGACGGTGGTGCCGACCGACGGGGTGGCCGCCCCGGTGATGTCGATCGAGGTGCCGACGCCACCGGTCTTGGTGATCGTGGTGTTGGTGTAGCGGACGATGCCGTAGTCGTTGCCGGGGAAGCTGCTGCCGGCCGTCGTACCGAGGGTCTGCGAGCCGTTGTTCCAGCTCGACGTGCCGCGCGTGCAGTGGCCGGCGGTCAGGAAGTAGTAGGTGCTGCCGCTACGCACGTTGAAGCCGAGAGAGCAGCGCCCGCTGCCGGAGTAGATCGCGTCGCCGCCGGAGATGGTGGTGCTGAACGTGCCGGAGACGGTCTCGATCCGGGCCGCGTCACCGAGCTTGGCGACGATCGCCTTGACCTTGGCGAGCTTGGCGCCGGTGACCGACTCGTCGACGCTCACCACGACCTGGTTGCTGACCGGGTCGACGGCGAAGGCGGTACCGACGGTCTTCAGGTTGGCCTTGAGGCTGTCGTCGGCGGCGGCCAGGACGGCGCCGCTGCGGGACACGAAGCGCGCGGTGGCGCCGGAGGCCTTGACCTCGGCCGCGGTGGCCGCGTCGGTCACGTTGACCACGACCTTGCCGTTCGCGTCCAGATAGGACCCGGCGTCACGGGCGCCGAGACGGGTGTCGAGGGATGTGGCCAGGGTCGAGGCGCTGGACGAGTCTGCGGCCGGGGCTGCCGCGGCGGGTGTGGCGGCGAGTCCGCTGCCGACAAGAACGCCGACCGCCAGGCCGACGATCGGTCGGCGAAGCTTCGGGTTGAGCACGGTTCCTCCCAGGGGGACGGGTGGCGTGGCGCGCCGATCCGGCGCACCCGTGCTCCGAGTATTTAAATTGATCAATGAACTGACAAGGACCCGTAACGATCTTCAGACAGCGATCAACAAGCCGCTGAGCTGCACGGAGGGGATCGCCATACTACGGGCTTATTACCCTTTCGGGATGAATAGATAAGAACGAAGCCGGCCGGCGGCCGGTCAGCCGCCGGCCGGCACGAGACAGCCGGACACCGGGATCGTTCCCCCTACTTGTCGACGACGACGATCGGGGCGTCGTCCGCGAGACGGTAGCCCAGGCCGTACACCGTGGTGATCAACTCCGGATCGTCCAACTTGGTACGCAACCGGCTGACGTGCACGTCGACGGTCCGGTTGGTGGTGTGCCGGTGCCCCCAGACGTGGGTGAGCAACTGGGCCCGGCTGAACACCTGCCGCGGGTGACGGGCCAGGAAGAGCAGCAGGTCGTACTCGAGGCGGCTGAGCTCGAGAAGCCGCCCACCGTGGAACGCCGTACGCGCACGAGGGTCCAGCCGGATCCCACCGGCGAACGGCTCAGTGATCCCCTCCAGCTCGACGGCGGCGGCCGGCCCGGCCGCGTCGACGAGCTCGCGCAGCGCGGCGAGGACCCGCTCCCGGCCGCCGGCACCACCCGCGATGCTGATCGTGACGGTGACCGGCGCCTCGTCTTCGCGCGCTTCCGGCGGGGGCGGGTCGGGCACGGGCCGCAACCGGGCGGGGCGGGGGTACGTGGCGTGCGGGTGCGCGACAGCGAGAGCGGTCATGGCTTCTCCTTCGACGGTCTGCGCCACCGATTGCGGCAGACGCACCGCAAGGATACATTTCCCATCTGTTAGATAGGTGAACTAGTTGCAGTGGCGGGCGTCATAACCACCGCAGTGGTAATTCCCCATCGGATTACTAGGATATGGGAACGCGTTGACTGCGACGTCTACCTGCAAGGACGGTGAAGGCATGCGAACCATGCCGCAGGACTCCCAATACCCGAGATCGCTCGTGGACGCCGACCTCTTCCGGAACCTGCTGCGCCGGCACGCCGCGGCGGTGGTGGTCATCACCGCGCCGGGCGAGACGCCGGCCGGATTCACCGCGACGTCGTTCACCTCGGTCTCCCTCGACCCGCCCCTGGTGTCGTTCTGCCTGGCACACACCGCGTCCGCGTGGCCTGCCGTCTCCGCCACCGACGTCGTCGCCGTGCACGTGCTCACCGAGGAGCAGGAGCACGTGGCGCGGACCTTCTCGACCCGCGGCATCGATCGCTTCGCCGCGCACGGCGACTGGGAGCAGGGCCCGGGCGGGGTGCCGCTACTGGGCGGCGTGCTGGCCCGGCTGGTCTGCCGGGTGGTCCGCCGGGTCGAGGCCGGCGACCACACCATCGTGCTGGCCTCCCCGGTCACCGGCACGGTCCACGACGACCGGGCGGCGACGCCGCTGGTCTACCACGACGGCACCTACACGAACCTGCGCCGGGCCGCCTGAGCGGCGAAAGACAGAAGTAACGGCCCAGAAGCGGGCCGAAGGAAGACACCAGGCCCCAGAAGGCGGGCCGGAACAGGGAGAGGAGGCGGACGACATGGCGGGAATCGTGGTGGTGTCCGGCAATCCGCGCGCCGGGTCACGGACGTCGGCGCTGGCCGTCGCGGTCGGCGAGGCCATCGCCGCACAGCTCAGCTCGCCCGAGCCGACGGTGATCGAGGTCGGCGCGCTGGGCGCGGGCCTGCTCACCCCGGGCGACGAGGCGACCAGGGCAGCGGTGGCCGCGCTCACCGAGGCACACCTGCTGGTCATCGCGACACCGACCTACAAGGGCAGCTACACCGGCGTACTGAAGGTGCTGCTGGACCAGCTGCCGGCCAAGGCGCTGGCCGGCAAGCTCGCGGTTCCCGTCGTCACGGCCGGTGTGGCGCCGCAGGCGGCCGCCGCCGAAGCCCTGCTCCGGCAACTGCTCGTGGAGCTGGGCGCGATCGCGGTCCGCCCCGGGCTGCCGGTGCTCGAGGCGGACCTGGGCGAGTCGGACGCGATCGCGCAGAAGTACGCGGCGGCCCTGGACTGGTGACTCAGCCGATCGAGAGGTGGTAGGTGCGCTCGACGGTGCGGCGCCACTCGTCGGTGAACCGCACCGTGACGGTGTACGCGGCACCCGCCCCGGCCGTGGTCACCCCGCTGATCAGCCCGGACGCGGACAGCGTCAGGCCGGGCGGCAGTTCACCCGCGGCCACCGACCAGGTGCCCCTGCGCGGGTCGGTCACGGCCAGCCGGGCCTCGTACGCCGTACCCGCGGACAGGTCCGGCAGCGTCTCCGTGGCGATCACCGGCGCGGTCACCCCCACCGGGATCACCACCGTGCGGGTGACCGAGCGGGGCACGTAGTCGGTGAACCGGACGGCCACCGAGTAGGTTCCCGGCCGCGTCGGCGTACCGCGCAGGAGTCCGCTGGAGGCGAGACTCAGGCCGGGCGGCAGGCTGCCGCCGACGATCTGCCAGGTCCCCCGGTTGCCGGGGGTCCGGCCGAAGGTGAACTGGTACGAACGGAACACGCTGGCCGTGGCCGCCTCGACGGTCGTGATCGCCGGAGCCTTCGGCGGCGGCGGGACGTAGAGCAGCCGGTCCGGCGAGCCGGCGCGGCGGGTGACCTTGCCCTTGGTGGCGTAGCCGACGAGCTTGGCGCGTACCTGGGCCGGGGTGAGCCCGGGCGCGGCGTCGAGCAGCAGTGCCGCGGCGCCGGCCACGTGCGGCGCCGCCATCGACGTGCCGCTGTACGTGCCCCGAGCACTGTTGCTGCCGGCCACGGCGGAGACGATGTTCACGCCCGGCGCGAAGATGTCGACCGCGCTGCCGTAGTTGGAGAACGAGGCGCGCCGGTCCTTGCTGTCCGTCGCCGCCACGGTGATCGCCTCGGTGACCCCCGCCGGGCTGCCCAGCACAGCGGGCATGTTCTCGTTGCCTGCGGCCACCACGAAGGTGACGCCCGAGTCGATCGCGTCACGCACCGCCCAGTCCAGCGCCGGGCTGAATTCACCGCCCAGGCTCAGGTTCGCGACGGCCGGGTGGACCGCGTGCGTGGTGACCCAGTCCACGCCGTCGATCACGTCGGAGAGGGTGCCCTCGCCCCGGCAGTCCAGCACCCGAACGGATACCAGCTTCGCCTTCTTCGCGACGCCGTACGAGCTGCCGCCGATCGTCCCGGCCACGTGCGTGCCGTGCCCGTTGCAGTCGTCGGCCTTCCGGTCGTTGCCGACGAAGTCGTAGCCGTACGACGCCCGGCCGCCGAACTGCTGGTGAGTGGTCCGGATCCCGGTGTCGATCACGTACGCGTGCACGTTGTCCCCGTCAGCGGACGGCAGGTAGGACTTCGACAGCGTCCGGCCCCGCTGGTCCAGCCGGTCCAGTCCCCAGGTCGGCTTCTTCTGCGTGGCGCTCAGGCGTACCACCCGGTCCTGCTCCACCGTGCGCACCGCCGGGTCGGCGGCGAGCCGCTGAGCCTGCGCGGCGGTCATCTCCGCGGCGAAGCCGGGAAACCGGCTGAAGGTGCGCAGCACCCGCCCGATGCCGAGGTCGCGGGCCGAGAGGCCGGCCGCCCGATGCTTCAGCGTCACGATGTACCGCCCGGTGGGAGCGGGCGGAGCGGCAACCGCGGGCGCCACCAGAGCGGTAGAGGCGACCACCGTCGCGGTGAGCAAAGAAGCAAGACGCATGTCCGGCGTGATCGGTCGGCCACGTCCCAGGTTGAGGGATGTACGCCGGGAAGTGCCGGCACCGGGTTAGCCTGACCGCTCCCCACCGGCGGAACCACCGAACCCTCCGCCGGTGGGGACCCTCAGGCGCGGTGGGCGAGCAGCGCCAGGCGTACCCGGTTGGGGCTGCCGGTCTTGGTCATCAGCGCGGTGATGTGGGTCTTCACCGTGGTCACCCCGATGTGCATGCGCTCGGCGATCTCGGTGTTGCTCAGGCCCTCGCCGACCAGGTCGAGGACCTCCTGTTCGCGTACCGTCAGATTCTCCAGCCGGCGGGGCGCCTCCGGCCGCGCGTCCACCGCGCGCCGCACCAGCCGGCGCAGCACGTCCTGGCTGAACGGGCTCTCCCCGGACGCGGCCAGCCGGATCCCGTTCAGCAACTCGGCCGGTGGCGCGTCCTTGAGCAGGAAACCGCAGGCACCCGCCTGGAGCGCCGGGTAGAGATGGTCGTCGTCGCCGAACGTGGTCAGCACCAGCACCCGGGCGGCCGGGCGGGCGGCGATGATCCGGCTGGTCGCGGTGATCCCGTCGACGCCCGGCATGCGCAGATCCATCACGATCACGTCGGGTGCCAGCCGGGTGGCCAGCTCGACCGCGGCACGGCCGTCGCCGGCCTCGCCGACCACCTCCATGCCGGGTTCGGCGTCGCAGAGCATCCGCAGGCCGGCCCGGATCAGTTGCTGGTCGTCGACGAGCAGGACCCGGATCACGCGGACTCCCCCGGCAGCATCGTGCCGACCCGCCAGCCCGTGCCGGCCGGTCCGGCGGTGAGCACCCCGCCGAGCACCTCCACGCGTTCCCGCATGCCGGTCAGCCCGTGCCCGCCGCCGGGCGGCACCTCCGGTGGTCCGGCGACGGCGAGCCCGCCGTCGTCGACGACCTCCCACCCGACGTCGGAACCGTCGACGGTCACCCGTAGCCGGGCCTTGGCCGACGCACCCGCGTGTTTCGCCACGTTTGTCAGTGCCTCCTGAGTCAGGCGGAGAACGGCGAGCCCGCGTACCGCGTCCAGGCCGCCGACCTCGGGGTCGATCTCGGCCTCCACGATCACGCCGGCCCGGCGGGCCGTCTCCACGGCACCGTCCAGGGCGGCGGGCAGCGCGGACGGGTCGATGGCGGTGAGGGAGGCGTCGCCGCGTACGCCGTCGTGGTCGCGCAGAACGGCGACCAGCCGCCGCAGATCCCCGAGGGCCGCGGTGCCGGTCCGGTGGACGTCGTCGAAGACCTCGGCCACCTTGGGGTCGAGGCCGGGCAGCACATGCCGGGCCACGCCGATCCGCAGAACCATCGAGGCGACGTGGTGGGCGACCACGTCGTGCAGCTCCCGGGCGATCGCGCTGCGCTCGTCGGCCCGGGCCGCCCGGTGCTCGGACTCGCGGCGCCGCTGCTCCTCCTCGGCCCGGCGGGCGGCCTGCACGCCGAGCTCCCGGGTGGTGCGCCCGACCGTACCGAGCAGCACCGGCAGGCCGAGACCGGTGGCCAGCCCGACGATCTCCTCGAACAGCCCGTCGGGGGACGCCGGCACCTCCAGCGCCAGGTAGACCACGGCCACCAGGGCGGTGCCGGCCCACACGTAGGCGTACCGCGGCGCCCAGAAGGCCAGCTCGCCCAGCGCCCACGCGGTGCCGACCTTGTTGATCGTCGTGTCGGCCAGGATGGCCAGGGCCACCGCGAAGAGAGCGGTCTGTGCTACCAGGCTCCACACCCGCCACCGGTTCAGCAGCAGCCCGGCGGCGAAGGCGAGGACCGCGAGCACCCACTGCGGGCCGGTCGGCGGGTTCTCGGTCTGGCAGGTGACGAGCAGGTAGGCGAGGCCGCTGAGATCGAGCAGCAGCATGCGCGGGAACGTCTCCCGTACGTTGAAGAGGCGGCCCGCCCAGCTCATGTCGATCAGCCTAGGCGCTGCGGCCACCGGGGACGCACCGCCAGGTAGGCGGCGAGGCCGAGCGGCCCGAGCAGGATGGTCAGCAGCAGGATCGGCGCCATCAGCAGAGCCGGCACGCCCCGCTCCCGGCTGTCCAGGTAGGACCACCGGCCCACGAACAGGTCGAAGGCGATCATGTGGGCCCACCCGGCGGCCGCGCCGTCCGCCGTACCGAGCAGCTCCCGGATCCCGCCGAGGGTCGGGTTGACCACCGCCGGGAACACCTCGCCGAAGGCCGGGATCACCAGCAACGCGTAGATCACCACGATCGGCAGCACGATCAGCGGACTCGACACGACGCGGGTGGTCCACGACCATCCCGGCAGCAGGATTATCAGCGCCCAGAACGGGGCGGCCAGCAGAAACGTCAGGTTGAACAGGATCTCGGTCATGTCGCCTTCCGGATTACGGCCGCGGCCGACGCCACGGTCACCGCCGCCAGGGCGGCGAACGCGGCCAGGGTGAGTACGTCCGGTCGCAGCAACGGTTGCGCCCGCAGCGCCTGCCAGGTCAAGAGCAGCACCAGTACGGTGTACGCGCTCCCGGCGATCAGCACCAGCCGGCCACGCACCCGCTCGGTCCAGCCGGTCCACCGGCCCAGCGCGTACGCCAGCAGCGGCAGCGCCTGCAGCGCGTGCAACCCGACGAAGTGGCTGATCCGCAGGTCACCGCCGGTGGTGCTCCACCCGGTGAGCGGCATTCCCGGCCCACCGTCCGGTACGCCGACCGAGTGCGCCCCGATCGCTCCACCGGCCGTCTCCTGCGAGGTCATCAGGAACGCCAGACCCATGCCGAGCAACGAGATCCCCAGCCCGAGCCGGATCGCGTAGGCGGCCACCCGGTCCGGGATCCGCTGGCGCAGCACGCTGATGCCGATCACCACCTGGGCGAAGAACAGCACCATGATCGAGGTGCCCATGGCCGACCAGAGCACCGCGTCGAACGGCGTGGCCACGTTGTAGTGGCTGGTGGTGCCGCGGGCCACCTGGAGCACGATGATGGCCAGTTCGAGGACGGTCACGCCGACGATCGTCACGCCGGCCCACTCGGCCGGGCGGCTGCGGCGCGGCAGGACCGCCAGCATCCAGGCGAGCGTCCAGGCGTAGACGGCGAACGAGACGGCGAACTTGAAGGGCTTCAGCCAGATCGGCACGCCGGTGAGGACCCGGTCGTCGACGAAGATCCCGGCGGCGGAGACGACGGCCAGCACCACGCACGCCGCGGTGAGCCAGAGCAGCGGGCGGTTCCAGCGGACCGGACCGCGCAGGGCGGGCAGGTGCCCCGCGGTGTACGAATCGATGGTGGTCATGCACGCAGCGTCTCGCCCCGCGGGGCCCGGATCGACCGACCGCGGGCCGCACTGTCGGCCAGTCGTCGGAGTCCCTCTCCTACCCAGGTAGGAGAGGGTGATACTGACGCGGTGCATCACACCCCCGGCCTGACCGATTTCCCCGCGGACGACAACGGACGGCGCAGCAGCAGCGCGTTCGGTCGTACCGTCGTCGCCGACGCCCTGCGCCACATCGATCCGGCCGCCGCCGCGGCCGCGGAGCACGAACCGGACTGGCGGCGCGGCTACCTGCGCCACTTCCTGGCCCTCGTGGAGGCGGGACTCGCCGACGACGGTGCCGCCGGATACGAGATCGCCGAGGCCGGCCTGGACTCGGTGCACGCCCGGATGCGGTACCGGCGCGACGACGGTGAGTTCACGCTGGCGCAGGCTCTGCTGGCGGTCCCCGAGCAGCCGCTGGAGACGGTCGAGGTGACCGGTTCCGCGGAGCCGGAGCGCGAGCTGGTCCTGCCGTACCGCGGGGAGCAGCTGCGCGGCGACCGGCTGAACCGGCAACTGGACACCTGGGTCGGGGCCGGCGTCGTCGAGGAGTCGTGCGCCGAGGCGGTACGTGAGGTCGCCGCCTCCCCGGACTGGCTGGACCTGAGCGACCAGTATCTGGTGGCGCTCGGTGCCGGGGCGGAGATGGGGCCGGTCGCGTCGGTCCTCGGCTGGGGCGGCACGGTGCTCGCCGTCGACCTGCCCCGCGACGATCTGTGGCAGCGGATCAGCATCGCGGCGTCGAGTAGCGCAGGGCGGCTGGTCGCTCCGGTCAAGGGCAGCGGGACACCCGGGGCCGACCTGCTCAGCGATCTCGGTGCGGTGGCGCAGTGGCTGCTCGGGTTCGACGGCCGGCTGATCCTCGGCAACTACGGGTACGCGCCCGGGGCGGCGTATCCCCGGCTGGCGGCGGCGGTGGACGCGCTCGGCGTACATCTGCGGCAGCAACGTCCGGACACCGCGCTCGCCGTGCTCGCCACACCCACCGACGTGTACGCGGTCCCGGCCGGCGCCGTCACGCAGGGCCGGGCCCGTTACCGGGACCGTTCCCGGCTGGCGAGCGTGACCGGCGCAGTCTCCGGTGGCCGGCTGCTGCGGCCCAACTACCCGTGTGACGTGGCCCCCGGCATCAACGACAGCCTGGTACCGCAGCAGGGTCCGAACTACGCGCTCGCCAAACGCATCCACCGCTGGCGCGCCACCCTCGGCCGTCGCGACGGCGTGGTCAGCTTCGCGGTCGCTCCGCCGACCCGTACCCGTTCGGTGATCAGCAACCGGTTGCTCGCCGCCGCGTACGCCGGCGCGCATCTCTTCGGCGTCGAGATCTTCGAGCCCGCGACGGCGAGCAAGCTGATGGCCGCGCTGATGGTGCACCAGATCCGCAAGCCCCGCCCGGCTCGGCCGGCCGCCTGGGAGGACGAGGCGATCGCCGCGGCACACGGCGGCCTGTGGCGGGTCGCCTACCACCCACGGACCGCCCTCCCGCTGGCCGCCGTCCGCGGCCTGCTACCCCGTTGACGACGGCCGGGATCGTGCTGGCGGCCGGCGCGGGCCGCCGGTACGGGATGCCGAAAGCCCTGGTCCGGCACGGCGACCGGCTGCTCGTGGAGCACGCCGCCGGCACCCTGCGCGCGGCCGGCTGCGAACGGATCGTCGTGGTCCTCGGCGCGGCCGCCGACGAGGTGATCAAGGCCGCGCCCGGCCTGCCGGAGACGGTGATCAACCCGGACTGGGCGACCGGGATGGCCTCGTCGCTGAAGACCGGTCTCGCCGCACTGACCGCAACCCCGGCGGCCGCGGCCGTGGTGCTGCTCGTCGACATGCCCGGCGTGACCCCGGAGGCGGTCCGCCGGGTGATCGCGCATTCCGCACCGGACGCGCTGGTGATGGGCGGATACGGCGACCGGCGTGGTCACCCGGTGCTGCTCGGCCGCGACCACTGGGCCGGGGTGGCCCGGACCGCGACCGGGGATCGCGGGGCCCGCGACTACCTCCGCTCGCACGACGTGCGGACGGTCCCGGTCGGCGACGTCGCCGACGACCACGACATCGACACTCGGTGACCTCACGGTCGCAGAAAATTACGAGCAACCTTTCTGCCGTCGCCGCACACTATTGGTATCGACAGCCTCATTCTCGCACCATTATCGGGCACTTTATTAATTGATTTCCAAAGTTGACACCGGCCATTCCCGCGGCTCAAAATCGGCCGGTGTTCAAGAATATTCGCAAGCGGTGGCAAGCCGGTGTGGTCGCGATCGCCGCACTCGGCCTCGGAATCGGCGCGGTGGTCCACACCCAGGGCGCCTCGGCGGCGTCCTTCCCGTCGGCCACCGGCACGGTGAAACTCACCGCCAGCAAGCCGGTGTCCGGCACCCTGGACGGCGGCCTGAAGCGGTATCAGGGCAGCGGCGCGCTGGGCAGCGAGTCGCAGGACGAGGGCCAGGACCCGCTCTTCGTGCTGGCCGACGGCGCCACCCTGAAGAACGTGATCATCGGCTCTCCGGCCGCCGACGGTGTCCACTGCCTCGGCAGCTGCACGATCTCCAACGTGTGGTGGGAGAACGTCGGCGAGGACGCGGCCACCTTCAAGGGCGGCTCCAGCGCCAGGTACGCGGTGACCGGCGGCGGCGCCAAGTCGGCCGACGACAAGGTGTTCCAGCACAACGGCGGCGGCACCGTGACGATCAGCGGTTTCCAGGTCAGTGACTTCGGCAAGCTGTACCGGTCCTGCGGCAACTGCAAGACGCAGTACAAGCGCGCGGTCGTGGTGAAGAACGTGACCGTCACCGCACCGGGCAAGAGCCTGGTCGGGATCAACACCAACTACGGCGACACCGCCACCCTCTCCGGCATCACCATCGTCGGCGACAGCAAGAAGAAGATCTCGATCTGCGACCGGTTCACCGGCAACAAGACCGGCGCGGAGCCGACGAAGACCGGCAGCGGGGCGGACGGCACCTACTGCAAGTACACCAGCGCCAATCTCACCTACAAGTAGCCGGCGAGGTCCCGCAGGGACCTGATCCGATGTGGTTCGTCGTACGGGCCGCTCCCCTGCCGGTCCAGGTGCACCGCTCGCAACCCGGCGGTCCGCGCCGCCAGTACGTCGAACTCGTGCCTGTCGCCGACGCTGAGCACTTCCCCTGGTGCTATCCCCCAGCGGGCGCAGGCCTGCCGGAAAGAGGCCGGGTTCGGTTTGGCCACACCTAACTCCTCGGGTGTGTAGACCAGACCGATCCCGGCCATTCCCATTGCGGCGAGTTTCGCCCGCTGCTGCTCCGAAGAGCCATTGGTGAGAACGGCGACCGCCAGTCCGGCCGCGGACACCGCGGCGAGCGCGTCGAAAGCGTCGTCGTACGCCCGGTACGCCGATTGATAAGCGCGTAGAAAACCGTCGAAAACAAGATCGAGCTCGGTTTCGGCGTACGAAATCCCGACGATCGGCAGGAAATCGCGGAGCCGGCGGCGGCGCTGCTCGCGGAAGTCGATCTCCCGCCGCCGCCAGGCGGCCAGATGCCGCTCGGCGATCTCGTCCCAGAGCGCGTGCGTCTCCGGGGAGTAGGCCACCCCGAGTGACGGCAGCCAGGTCCGCAGGGCCGCGGAGACCGAGCCGTCGTGGTCGCCGAGCGTGCCGTCCAGGTCGAAGAGCACCCCGCGCAAGATCATGCGGAGACGGTACGGGCGCGCAGCCGGCGAAGCATCCGGGCGTCTCCGAAGCCCACCGCCCGGGCCGCCGCCTCCACCGTGGAACCGTGCCCGATCAGGTATTCCGCCCGTTCCACCCGCAGGAGCTGCTGGTAGCGCAGCGGAGTCCGCCCGGTCGCGACGGTGAAGAGGCGGGTCAGGGTCCGTTCGCTCACCCCGGCCGCGGCGGCCAGCTCGGCGAGGAGCAACGGCTCGGCGAAGGCGGCGTCGATCCGGTCCTGCACCCGGTGCACCACGTCGCTGAGATGCGCCCGATGCCGCAGCATCGCGCTGTGCTGCCGCTCATCACCGTTGCGCCGGGCGTAGACCACCATCTCGCGAGCGACCCGGGCGGCCACGGCCGGCCCGTGCCGGAGCGCCACCAGATGCAGCGCCAGGTCGATGCCGCTGGCGATGCCCGCGGAGGTGACCACCCGGTCGTCGGAGACGTAGAGCACGTCCCGGACCACGGTGGCCGCCGGATACCGCCGCGCCAGCCGGTCCTGAAGATCGTGGTGGGTGGTGCACCGCCGGCCGTCCAGCAGGCCGGCCCGGCCCAGCGCGTCGGTGCCCGCGCAGACGCTGGCCACCGTGCCACCGGCCGCGTGGTGCGCGGCGATCCGGTCCAGCGTCTCGGCGGTGAAGAAGCCGTAGCCGTCCCGCCAGCCCGGCACCAGCACGAGGTCGTCGGCGGTCAGCCGGGGCCACTCGAGGTCGGCCTGCACCGCGATGCCCTGCCAGGTCGGCACCGATGGCGTCTCGGCCACGTAGCCGAGCCGGTAGTCCGGCGCGGTGGAGAACACCTGCGCCGGTCCGGCCAGGTCGAGCAGGTGCACCTGCGGAGTCAGCACGAAGACCACCTGGCGCACGATCCGGTCACCCCCCGACGAGCTCCGCCACGGTACGGATCGTGGCGAACCGGCCGGCCAGCGCGTACTCGGTCCGGGCCACCACGTCCTCGGCGGAGAGCGTACGCGAGTCGGCCAGCAACTCCTCGACGGTCTGCTCGGCCGGGGCGTCCCGGTGCGGGATCGGGAAGGTCGCGGTGGCGTCGGTGACGTACGTGACCTGATAACCCAGATCGGACGCGACCCGGGCGGTGGTCTCCACGCACTGCTCGGTGCGCAGGCCGCAGACGGTCACCGCCCGGACCCCGGCGACGGTGAGCCGATGCTGCAGGTCGGTGGTGGTGAACGCGTTGTGCACGGTCTTCACCAGCACCGGCTCACCGGGCGCCGGCGTCAGCTCGTCCACCACGCGCACGAAGCCGCTCTCCGGGTCGAAGACACCCCCGGTGCCGGGCTCCGAGTGCACCACCCAGATCACCGTGTCACCGGCGGCCCGCGCGGCCTCCACCAGCAGCCCCACGTTCTTCACCACGTCCGGGTTGTTGACGGTCGCCCAGAGCGGCCGGGCGCGGAAGGATTCCTGGACGTCGATCACGACGAGTGCGTTGGTCATGCTTCGATTCAACGCCGCCGGCCGGGCCGGGATAAGGCACCATCACGACCCGGCCCGGAACGATCCGGTCACGCCTGCCGGCGTAGGCGGGCGGCCGAGCGGGAGCGGGCGTACTCGAGAAGGCGCTCCACCTCGGCGGCCGTCGCCGGGCCGGGGTTGACGACGCTTCCCCAGCCCTGCACCGCGTACGCGGGGTGCGGGATCAACCGGTCCGCCTCGGTGAAGTCGATCTCGTCGCGGTGCGCGCTGAACTCCTCGGGACCGTAACCGAACAGCGCCTTGAACTCGGACCGCCCGAGTTCGATGTTGAGCCGGTACGCACCCGGGCGGTCCAGCCGGGACCGGGTGTCGAAGTCCGGGATGTCGTGCCCGACGATCGTGGCGAACGGGCGGTTCCGGTCCGCTCCGGCGAAGAAGAACCGGTCGCCCCAGACGTACTCGGGCATCCCGGAGTCCGGCTCGATCCGGTGCTGGGCGACTCCGGGCAACTCCATGATCCGCGCCGCGGTCTCCGCCGCCGGATCGTCGCCGGAGCCGACGTGCAGAACGGCCTCGCACCCCTCGACCGTCCCGGTGTCCAGTGGGAAGTACCGCTGCTCGGCCGTCACCCGGGGCTCGCCGCGCAGCTGCCCCGGCGGAAACCAGCCGGTCCCCTCGCCGAGAGAACCCTCGAACGTCTCCGGCGCGGGCGGCTCCAGCCCGAGCGACGGGCTCGCTCCCAGACTTCCGGCGACGAACACGTACGCCGCGCCGAGCAGAGCCGACACCGTCGCCCCCGCGCTGAACCACTCCAGGTCCATCCCGGCCAGTTCCCACCGGCTCGGATGGCGTTGCAGGTGCCGGTTGTGCGCGAAGACCAGGGTCGGTCCGCGGTCGTGCTCCAGCTCGCGGATGTCGAGCAGGTTCCGGGCCATCAGCGCGTCCCGCACGCCGAGCATCCGGGACGTCCGCTCGGCCGGTGACGCCGGGTCGGCCGCCACCGCGTGGTAGCGGAGCAGGCCGAGGGCGGCCGTGCCGGCGGCCCGCGCTCGCTGCCAGGCCGGGAGCGACGTCGACTCGATGAGGCGTGGCGCGTCCGCGTACAGCTGGGTCAGAAGATCGTCGGTCCGGACCCGCAGCGCGGCAGCCTCGGGCGACCGGCCGATCGATCGCGTCGCGTCCATCTGCGCCGCCGGGTCGCTCCAGCGACCCTCGTCGCCGATCAGCCGATCCAGGTCCGATGCCGGTACGCCCAGATAGTCGCGCAGTTGCCGCAGATACCGTCCCGGGCTCGCCGCCGACATCATCTCCAGCGGCGCGTCGAAGCCGTGGAAGGAGACCTGCTCGGCCGGCGGCACCTTCTCGTTGTGGGCCCGCAGCCAGCCGACCAGTTCCCGGTTGCCGGACAGGTATCCGAGGCCGTGGCTGAGGCCGGCCGTCAGGTCGACGGAATCGGACCGGCCGCGCACGTAGTCGTCCACAGCGAAGGCGGCCATCCGGTCCGACTCCAACACGATCGACCGGAAGCCGTGCTCGACGAGGACTCGGAGGATCTCGTTGCGCAGGCGCGGGAACGCGGGCTCGAGATGCGTGGGCTCGCCCAGGCCCAACAGTTGCGGCGCCCGCGACTCGAGGAGCGAACGAAGCTCGGATTCGAAAGCCATGACTTTCACCGTATCGTTGAACTTGCTGTTGAGAGTCCGCCAGCACTCTGCCTCGGGAGGGCCGTCTGAAGTCTCAAAACGGAGTGCATCGGCCGGTGGATCTGGCCCGGTTGCACGGCCTCTCCGTCCAGGCGATCCGCAACTACGAGCGGGACGGCGTGATCCCGGCCGCGCGGCGCACCGCGAGCGGCTACCGGGTCTACACCGACCTGCATGTGGGCGCGCTGGGCGCCTATCTCGCGCTGGTCCGGGGGTACGGGTACCGCACGGCCGGCGTCGTGATGCGGGCGGTGGACCGGGACGACCCGGAGTCCGCCTACGCCGCGATCGATGCCGCGCACGTCCAACTACAGCGGGACCGGGAGACCCTGGCAACCGTCGCGTCGGCCGCCACCGTGCTGGCCGCTGCCTCGCCGTCCGAGCCCGGCGACCGGCCGCTCCCGGTCGGCGCCGTCGCGCACCGGCTCGCCGTCACCCCCGCGACGCTGCGCAAATGGGAACGGGCCGGGATCCTGGTACCGCGGCGGGACCGCTTCCACCACCGGGTCTACTCCCCCGACGACGTCCGCGACGCCGAACTCGCACACCTGCTGCGGCGCGGCGGCTACCGGCTCGACCACATCGCCGCAGTGCTACACCAGGTACGCGACGCCGGCGGCCCGGAACCCCTCGCCGGTTCGCTGGCCGGCTGGCAGGAGCGGCTCACAGCCCGCGGCCGGGCCATGCTGACCGGCTCGGCCCGGCTCGCCGACTACCTCGACCTGCGAGACCCCTTCTGAGTCGAGGTCTGCATGGCGCGGACGTACGCCGCCCCGCCCGTGGGGGTTACGGGCGGGGCGGCGGTCTGGGGGGATCAGTGCGGGTAGTCGCGGTAACTACCGGTGTAGTAGTCCCCGACCTTCTCCCGGTACTCCGGCGTCTCGAAGGTCTCCTTGTCGTACTCCGGAGAGCTCTTGATCTGCTCCTTCGTACGGTCCACGTAGACCTTTCGCTCCGTGTGGTCGACGGTCTGCACCGTGCCGGCCGGCAGGAGAACCTTCCGTCCGAAGATCCACGGTCCGGTGTCGACTACCAGGAACGCGCTACCGACGTCGTAGCTGGCCTGGTCGATCGAGCCGATATGACCATCGGTCGCCTCGACCTTGTAACCGACCAGGTCCACGCCGGTCCGCCCGCCTTCTTCGACGCTGTCCGCGGCAGCCGGGTCGTAGGTGCCGGCCAGGCTGGAGGGGTCACGCCAGGACCACGGGGTGAACGGCGTAGGTTGCATCACGGCCTCCTCAAATCGATGAATCTGCCGTTGTCCAATCCGTACCCGGCCCTCCGCGGAGCCAAACTAACGGTTGATGTCGCCCCCCGAGAGCGCCGCCAGATCCGCGCGGGTGGGCAGGCCCTCGCAGTCCCCGGGCACGGTCACCGCGAACGCGCCGGCCGCGATCGCCGTCCGCAACCGTTCCAGGGCAGCGGCCCCGGTCTGCCGGTCGGCCAGGTATCCGGCCACGAAGGCGTCACCGGCGCCGACCGGGTCGACCGCCGTCACCGGGAGTGCGGGCACCTCGTGCCGGACCCCGTCGATCAGGGCCACGCATCCCCGTGCTCCGTCCTTGACCACCACCTCGGACGGACCGAGTTTCGCCAGGCCCTCCACCGGGTCCGGGGAGTCCACGAAGATGGCCGCCTCGTCCGGGCCGGCGAAGACCACGTCGGCGCGGCTCACCAGGTCACGCAGCACCGGGGCGGCGTCGAACCGGGACCAGAGCTTGCTGCGGTAGTTGACGTCGACCGAGACCGGCACCCCGGCCGAGCGGGCCGTCTCCACCGCGTGGAAGACGGCGGCCCGGGCGGTGTCGCTCAGCGCGGTGGTGATGCCGGTGACGTGCACGATCCCGGCCGCCTCGATCTCGGCGACCGGGACGTCGGCCACGGTGAGGCGGGACCCGGCGCTGCCCGAGCGGTGGTAGTCGGCGTGGATGAACTGGCCGGACCGCTGGAACCGGATCATCAGTCCGGTGAACGCGTCGTCGGGGATCGCGATCGTGCGTACCCCGAAGGAGCGCAACCGGGAAGCGATGAGCGCGCCCATCGCATCCGGGCCGATCCGGCCCAGCCAGGTGGCGGCGCCGCCGAGGCGCGCCACACCGACCGCGACGTTGCTCTCCGCCCCGGCGACACCGAGCGTGAATCCGCGCGCGCTCTCCAGCGTGCCGATGCCGTCGGCGACGAAGATGCCCATCGCCTCGCCGAGCGTGAGGATCCCTGGCCCACTCATGAGCGTGCGAAAGCGACCGCGTCCGCGGCGTGCCGGGCCCGGGTGGCGAGGGCGGTGAGACTGCCGCCGGTGGCGGCGTCGCCGATCAGCGGGCTGCCGAGGCCGACCCCTACCGCACCAGCGGCGATCCACTTCGAAATGTCGTCGAGGCCGATCCCACCGGTCGGCAGGATCCGCACCTGGGGCAGCGGCCCGGCCAGGTCCTTCAGGTAGCCGGGGCCGAGGCCGCCGGCCGGGAAGAGCTTGACCAGCGGCGCGCCGGCCGCGTGCGCGGCGTAGACCTCGCTGGGCGTGAACGCGCCGGGGTAGTGCGGCACTCCGAGCTCGCCGTAGGTGCCGCCGACCGGCGACACCAGGAAGGCGGCGCCCGCGTCGACGGCGGCCTTGGCGTCGTCGGAGGTCAGAATGGTGCCGGCCCCGATCACCACGGAGTCCGGCAGCTGGCGGCGTAGGCCGGCGATCGCCTCGATGGCGCCCTGCGAGGTCAGGGTGACCTCCAGGGCGGTGATGCCGGCGGCGACCAGGACGTCGGCCACCGCGGCGAAGCCGTCGGAGGTCGGTGCTCGGAGGATGGCGACGAGGCCGCTGTCGACGATGGCGGCGGAGACAGGATCGAGGGGCGAACGTTGATCGGTCACCCTTCGATCCTGCCGGATGCAACCGTTTGCAGTAAGACCTCAGCCGCCGATCAGGCGCCCGATGGTCTGCAGGATGTCGGCGTAGAACGTGCCGCCGATGCTGCGGAAGAGCTGGAACGGCTTGTCCGGGCTGCCGAAGAACGGCCGCAGCGTCCAGGCGAGCTGGGTGCCGACGAAACCGAACAGCAGGATCCAGATGTAGAGCAGCGTCATGCTGGCCGGACGCTCGCCGGGCGGCAGCTCGCCCGGGCGGCCACCGATGTCGGAGAGCCGCTTGACCGGGGCGGGCGCGGTCAGGACGGCGCCGTTCTCCTTCGCCGCGGCCGGCTTGTCGGCCGGCAGCTCGACCGCCGGGGGCAGCGCCGGCGGCCTCGAGGCGACCTTCAGCTGGTGGTCGTTGAGTGCGGTCATCCCGGCGGTGAGGAAGCGCAGGCCGACCAGCGCGGTGAGCACCAGGATCGCGACGTTGAGCAGCTTGAAGAACGGATAGCTCTGCGCCGTGATCAGGAAGAACAGGCTGATCGGGGCGAACGCCAGGGTGAGCACCGCGGTCACGGTGATGGTCACCATGATCAGCGTGAGTGCCTGGAGAACCGACAGCTTCGCACCGAAGACCAGATTGAACAGATAGAGCGTCGGCAGACAGATGGCGAGCGTGGCGAGGAACAGCAGCGGCAGCTTGACGAACGACGAGACCGCCTGGAGCGGGCCGTTCGACGCGCCGAGGACCGCACCGTAGAGCGCGAGGCTCAGTGCCGAGCTGGTCAGCATCTGAACGGTCAGCTGCTTCAGGTCACGCTCTTCGATTATCTGCCGCCAGATCCCGTCGCGATCGCGGAGTAACCGCTCGATCACGAGGAGGCTGCTCCCGGTGGGGTTCGCCATCATGACTCCCGAGGTGGTGGGGGAAAAGTCGGTGGAGGGCTACCCTGTCGCCGTGACTGACCCAACGCTCAGGGCCTCCGACGCAGAACGGTACCGTGTCGTCGCAATGCTTGAACAGCACGCGGCCACCGGTCGACTCACCTTGGACGAGTACGCCGAACGCGTCGACCGGGTGCTGGCCTGCCGAACGCACGGCGATCTGGCCGCCGTCACGGCGGACCTCCCGGCTGATCCGCCCGCCGAGGAGGACAACCGTCACCTGCTGTGGGCGTTCCTCGCCGCCGCGCTCGTGCTCGCCCTCTTCACGGTCGTGCTGACGCTGGCCCGCTGAGCGTCAGCCGCGCTCGGGATCCGTTCCGCTGATCGTCACCGGGCGGCGGAGCAGGCCACGTACCACCCCGTTCAGCGCGCGGGCCGGCTCCGGCGGTACGTCCCGGATCCCCAGCTCCTCCCGGATCGCCGCTTCGAACTGCTGCATCACCAGCGGAACCTGGGCGATCAACTCCCGGAAGTGGATCTGCGGCTGGACACCGACCACCCCGGACGGATTCATCTCGCTGTGCAGCCGCTCCAACTGGAGGTGCACGGCCAGCGCGGCACTGCGTACCGGGCCGGAGGCGAGCAGCCGGACCGGCATCAGGGCCGGGCCGATCTGGTCGAGGTAGGACAACGCGCTCGGCGGTTTGTCGCCGGCCTCGTACGCCGCGCGCAGCCGGTGGGTGGCCCGCTCGAACGCGGTGAGCAGCTGCACGTAGGCGGTCTTGCGTTCCTCGTACCACTGCCGGGTGCGGCGCTGCCGCTTCAGCAGATTGTCGTTACGGGCGGTGACGAGCAACGCCACCAAGGCCCCGGCCAGCGCGAACACGACGGCCACGAGGGGCAGTCCCCACCACGGGATCTGAGACACCCGTTCACCGTATCGAGCCCGCACCCGGGCACCTGTCAACCACGCCCCCGCGCGAGTGCCTCATCGATGGCCAGCGCCGCCTCGTCCGCCACCTGCGCCGCCGGGAGCAGGGCGCCGCGGCGGCGCAACACGGCCACCCGCTCCGCGCCGAGCCGCTCACCGGCCGCCGCCCGAGCCCGATCCAGCCGGGCGGCCTCGGCCGGATAAACCTGGGCCGGAGGCAGAGCCGCGTCGATCAGCATCGCGGTCTCGTCGGCACCGACCCGCACCAGCAGCACCACCAGATTGCGCAGGGCCGCCGCGTGCAACGTGTCGTTGCCGGCCCGCCGCCACAGGCGCAGAACCTCGCGGAAGGCCGCCAATGCCGGAGCCGGATCGCCGTGCCGGCTGCGTACGGCCACCGCCGCGGTCCCCGACGCGGCCTGGAAGAGCCGGTCGTCGACCGATCCGGCAAGCGCCGCCGCCTCGTCGAGCAGGGCCAGCGCCCGCTGCGGGTCGGTGTCGCCGAGCGCCTCACCCAGCCCGTACCGAGCCTCGGCCCGGGCGCTTGGATTCCCAATGGCGTCGGCCAGGTCCATCGCCTCGCCGGCCAGCTCGACCGCCTCGTCCACCTGCCCCGACCAGGCACGCACCAGCGCCTCGCCGACCAGCCCGGAAACCCGCGCGACCGGATCGCCGTCCATGGCCCGGTAGTGCTCGATCGCCGCCTCGGCGTCGCAGGCGACAAGCGCGACGTCCCCGAGCACCTCGTGGGCCGGGGCACCGGGCGGCTCGGCGCTGCCCGCGAGTTTCCGCGCCTCGTCCAGATCGCCGCGCCCCCACGCGTGCGTGGCCGCGGCGGCGAGCGCATCCGGATGGGCCGGACCGTCGACGGCGGCGCGGCCCCAGGCGAGCACCTCATACTGCTGGCAGCGGTAGCCGTACCGGTACATCGCCGCGGCGAGCCGCACCCGGATCTCCGCCGAACCCCGCGCGTACGCCAGGCGGAGGTCGGGCAGGAGGGCGTCGATCTCGCGTACCGCCGCGGCCTGCTCGGGCCCGCGCATGCGCGCGTCGAGTTCTTCGGCGGCGGCGGCCATGGCCGCCGCATGCCGTGCCTCGGTGGCCTGCCGGTCCTCAGCGGCCCGCACGCTGGCATGCCGGCCGTCGGCAAGCCCGCCTCCGCGCGAGTCCGCCGGCCCGGCAGGCGCCAGCCCTGGTCCACCGAAGACGGTCCCGCGCGCCGCATGCCGACCACGGCCCTTGGTAACACCGGAACCGGCCCCGGCCTGTTCGGCGCCCGCCCGCGCCGCATCGGCCCGCCCGGCTCGTTGGAAGGCAGCCGGGCCGGCGCCGCCCGCCCGCGCCACCGCATCAGCGCGCCCAGAAGCATCAGCGCGCCCAGAAGCATCAACCCCGCCCGCCTGCTCGCTGGCGTAGGCCCGCACGGTCTCCAGCAACCGGAACCGGCCCGGCCCGTGCCGGGCCACCAGCGACCGGTCCACCAAGCCCGCCAGCAGCGCCGCCACCCGCGCACGCGGCAGTTGCCCATCAGCCGCCACCTGCTCCGCGGCCGCCACCGAGAACCCGCCGGCGAACACCGCCAGCCGCCGCAACAGCTGCGCCGACGCCGGGTCCAGCAGCCCGAACGACCACTCCACCACGGCGCGAAGCGTCCGGTGCCGGGGATCGCCTCCGCGCCGCCCCCGGCTCAGCAGGTCCAGCCGGTCGTCGAGCCGGGCATGCAACTCGCTCACCCCGAGCGCCGCCGCCTGGGTAGCGGCGAGCTCGATGGCGAGCGGCAGCAGATCGAGCCGCTCCACGATCTCCGCGACCACCGGCGAGGCCGGCACCCGGGCCCGCTCACAGAACAGCCGCCGCCCCGCCTCCGGCGCCAGCGGCCCGAGCCGCAGCACCCGCTCCCCGTCCACCCGAAGACTTTCCTGGCTGGTCACCACGAGCCGCACGCCCCGCAACGCCTCCGCCAGCTCGGCCGCCGCGCTCAGCACGTGCTCACAGTTGTCCAGCACCACGACCGGATATCGCTCGGCGGCCGCGGCGATCGCCGCCACCGGCAGCTCGTGCGGCGCCACCCGGGCACCCACGCCGACCGCCACCGCGGCCAGGAAATCCGACTCCCGCACATCGGCGGCATCCACCCAGGCCACCCGCACGGCCCGCACGGTCTCGGCCACCAGCCGGGTCTTACCCACCCCGCCCGGCCCAACCACGCTCACCAGCCCCGGTTCCGCGAGCAGCGTGGCCAGCGCACGCTGCTCACCCTCCCGGCCGAGAAACGACGAGAACCGCAGCGGAACGCCCGCGCCAGGCTCATCTTCCGGCCGAATCAGCGATGGTACGAGCTGCGAAGAAGTACCCGGGCTGCCCGCGGCGACCTGGGAGCCCACTCCCGGCCGCCCGGCCGGCTCCGGGCCGATCCGGTGGTCACCCGGGCCGGCCACCGCCGCGCCCGCTGAGCCGGTGCCGGCCGAGGAAGCCGAAGCTGGAGTGCCGCGCAGCAGAGCGAGCTGTGCCTGCCGGATCTGCTCGGAGGGGTCGAGGCCGAGCCGGTCGACCACCGCGTCGGCGTGGCGGCGCAGCACCTCCAGGGCGTCACCCCGGGAGCCGGCCGCGGCGAGGGCGCCGGCCAGGGCGATCGCGCCCTCCTCCCAGCAGGGGTCGGCGTCGAAGACCGCGTGCAACTCAGCGGCGGCCCCGGCGGGCGGCAGTGTGCCGGCGAAGTGCAGCAACGCCGTCCGGTGCAGGGTGACCAGACGAACCGCCGTACTGCGGAACGGCTCGCCCGGGAACTCGGGCAGCGGCGGCCCCCGCCAGAGGGCGGCCGCATGGGCCGCCCGGTCGCGCACCAGGTCCTCGAAGTGCAGAGCGTCCACTGCGGAACGGGACAGATTCAACCGGTACCCAGCGGGCTCGAGGCTGATCAATCCGGGCACGCCGAGCCGGGCGCGCAACCGGGCCACATGGGATTGCAGGCTGTTGCGCGCCGACGGCGGTGGATCCTCCGGCCAGAGTGCGTCGATCAGCTCGGACACCCCGACCGGGCGGCCCGCCCGGAGGGCGAGCAGCGCCAGGACCGCACGTTGGGACGCGCCGGCCAGGGCGACCGGCCCGTCGTCGCCCTCCACCTCGAAGGGTCCCAGTACCCGGACCAGCACGCCCCGACGTTATGACCTCGCCCCAGGGGCAGCGCAAGCCCAAACGACGTATCGACAGATCTCCGACTCAGGAGATCCGTTTCACCGCAGCCGGTAGAACCGCCAGAAGTCGTTCGGCACGTCGAGAACCTCGGGCCGCGAGTATCCGGCGTCGCGAGCCCAGCCGAGCAGCGTCGGCGCGCGCAGGATCGTCCCGTTCGCCACGACCGGGTTCTCGGCGCGGGTCGCGGGCAGGCAGTGCAGGACGCTGAACGCGTACTGGAGTCGCTCGATCTCCCCGGCCGGCGCGGTGAACTCGTCGGACACCCGCTCGTCGGCGATGAAGACGCTGCCGCCGGGGTTGAGCAGGGCCCGGGCGTTGCGCAGCACCCCGACCGGGTCGCCCATGTCGTGCAGTGCCTCGAAGATGGTGATCAGGTCGTAATCGCCGCCGGCCTCCGCCGCGTCGCCGGTGGTGAAGCTGACCCGGTCGGCCACGCCGGCCTCGGCCGCGATCCGCCGCGCCTCGGCGACCGAGTGCTCGTCCAGGTCGACGCCGCGCACGGTGACCGACGGGTACGCGAGCGCCAGCGCCACCGACGAGTACCCCATCCCGCAGCCCAGGTCGAGGATCCGGGCACCCGGCGTGGCACGGAGCCGCTGCTCGATCTCGGGTACGGCGGGCAGCCACTCGGTCGTGAGCGAGTGGTCGAACATCGGCCGGTTGAACCCGGCGATCCCGTGGCGCACGTGGCCGTACTCGGAGTAGGGCACCCCGGCACCGGTACGGAACGCCTCGATCACCCGCGGGGTCAGCAACGCGACACCGAGGGCGAACTCGCCGGCCGCGCCCGCGTACGCCGGCCCACCCTCGTCGAGCAGCACTTCCTCAGCGCCAGGGGCGAGTTCGAAGGAACCGGTCAGGAACCCGGCCGCGGCCTGCTGTTCCAGCCATTCCCGGGCGTACCTTTCATCGATGCCGGCGGCCTTGGCCAGCTCGGCCGGGTCGCGTGCGCCGTCCCGGACGGCGGCGTAGAGGCCGAGCTGGCGGCCGAGTTCGACGGTGCAGAGTTCGACGGCGCCGGTGAGGGCGCCGAGCAGGCGTTCGGCAAGAGCTTCAGCTGTCATGCGTTCAGGTTGCGAGGGTCCGCGTGCAGTCCGAGTGCAACACGCTTGACCTCAAGTCAGGTTCAGCTTGCAGCATCAGGGTCATGAGAGCTGCCGTGTTCGACCGGTACGGTCCGCCCGATGTCCTGCGCCTCGCCGAACTACCCGATCCCGAGCCCGGACCCGGGGAGGTGCTGGTCCGGGTACGCGCCGCCGGTGTCCAGCCGTTCGACGTGGCCGTGCGCACCGGCGGAATGCCGTGGGTGCGGGCCACCTTCCCGCAGCAGATCGGCCAGGAGTACGCCGGCGTGATCGAGCGTCTGGGCCCCGGCGTCGACGGACCCGCGGTGGGCACGCCGGTGCTCGGGTCCACCATGCTCAACGGCGCGTCCGAGCTGCTGACCGTCCCTGCCGAGAACGTGGTGGCCAAGCCCGCCGGCCTGGACTTCACGACCGCCGCCGCCCTGGTCGCCGCGTCGCAGACGGCGAGCGGCGCCTTGCTGGAGCTGAAGGTCACCGCTGGTGACGTGCTGCTGGTGCACGCGGGCGCCGGCAGCGTGGGGACGATCGCGATCCAGCTGGCCCGGCTGGCCGGCGCCACCGTGATCGGCACCGCGAGTCCGGGCAACCACGACTACCTGCGGCAGCTGGGTGCCGTGCCGGTCGCGTACGGGGACGGGCTGATCAACGCAGTCCGCGCCACCGGCCTGGCACCCACTGTCGCGCTCGACGCCGCGGGCGGCGAGGCGATCGCCCAGTCGGTGGCCCTGGGTGTCGCACCGGACCGGGTCGGCACCATCGTGGACGACAAGGCGGCCGCCGACGCGGGTGCGCTGGTGGTGCGTGCCGGCCGGTCGCCGCAGCGGCTCGCCGAGGTGGTGGCGCTGGCCGAGCGGGGAAAGGTGGTGATGCCGGTCCGCGCTTTCGCTTTCGAGTCGATCGCCGAGGCGCATGCCACCGTCGAGTCGCGCCACGGCCGCGGCAAGGTGGTGGTAACCATCGGGTGAGCGCCCGGTTGCAGAGTGGATCACGGGCTCAGTGCCCGGCGGGACCGGACGATCCGCCGGGCATGCGCCTGTATCGCCACCTCACCGGGAACGGCCCGGCCCCGCTGCTCGCCGCCGGCGTGATGGCCGCGGCCATCGCACTGTCCGCCGGCTCGGAGGCCGTCGCGGCCACACCCGTCCCGCAGCAGGAGACCGCGACGAACACTGTGGTCAGCGCAGGTACGCCAGACCGTCGAGCATGACCGAGGGCCGGCCGGCGGTGCCTTCCACCTGGACCCGCACGGTGTGCCGGCCGCTGTCGCGCCACATCCGGGTCCAGACCGCCTGCCGGTATGTCGCGGTCGCCGACCGCAGGTCCACCACGCCCTGATCGCGCCCGTCCAGGAAGATCCGGACCCGGCCGGAGGTGGCCGTGCGGCCCACCACCAGAGCCGCCGATCGGCCGGTGAAGGTCCAGCTGAGTGACGCGCGCCCGGCCGACGCGGTAAGAGCCTCACTGCCCAGGAAGCCGGGGTCGCGCAGGGTGCGCCAGGTTCCGGTCCGCCGCGCCCCGGCCTCCGGCAACATCATCGGGGTACGCGTGACCGAGGCGCTCCGCACGTTCCCCGCCCGGTCGGCCGCCGTGACCGTCCACGCACCCGCCTCGCCGAGCCGGGCCGACCCGTCCAGGGCCCGCGCGGTCCCGCCGAGCACCGTCCGGGTGGTGCCGGTGACGCGTACCGAGCGCACGCCGCCGGCGTCGGTGGTCGTCCAGCCGAGCCGGACCGGCACCGTGTTGCTCAGCGTCCCGACGCGCAGCGACACCTGCGGGGCCGCCAGGGAGGGCGGCACCGGGTCCGCGATGATCCGCTCACTCGTCACCGAGGTACGCCCGGACAGATGCACCGCCTTGACCGCGACCGTGTGCGCGCCCGGGGTGAGGCGTACCCGGGAGCGCCGGTGCCAGGCCGGCGCCCCGGCCAGGAGCCGGCCGTCGAGCCACACCTCGAAGCGATCCAGCATCCGGGTCGGCGTGCTGAGGTTCCAGAGCGGTTGGAGAAGTCCCCGGCTGTAGTACCGGCCGGCGTACGCGGTCGCTCCGCCGAGCGATTGATAGCGGAGCCCGGCCGGCGCCCCGCCCGCGATCGTCCGGATCGCCGGGAGCTGGGCGTAGAGGGAGTTGCCCGGGCACTCGGTGCGGCCGGTGTCCCGGTGCCCGGAGATCCGGTTCAGCACGGCCGGCTTCCCGGCCGGGTACCGGTCGCTGCCGCCGGAGGTCAGCCGCACCCGGCCGGCCGGCGGACTCCCCCAGGCACCCAGCTTGTAGGCGGCGAGCTGGGCCACCGAGGCGCGGGCCGCCGCCGGGATCCCGATGCCGCCGAAGTTGCCGATCACCGCGATCGCGCTGGAGTTGTCGTTGAAGCCGAGCGTGTGCGCACCCAGCACGGACCGGTGCACGCCACCCCGGCGGCCCTCGAAGATCCTGCCGCACTTGTCGACCAGGAAGTTGTAGCCGATGTCGTTCCAGCCCTTGCTCTTCACCTGGTACGCCTCGATGCCCCGGACGATGCTCGCCGACTGCCCGCAGCTGTACCCGTTGCCGGTCGCCGTGTGATGCACGAACACCACCTGGATCGGCCCGGTGTACGACGGTGTCTCCTTGACCAGCATCTCGTTGGCGCCCCAGCCGGCCCGGCTGACCATCTTCGGCACCGGCCGCGCCGGAAGGCCGGGCGCCCGCTTCCCGCCGGTACGGGCCGCGACGAGGTCGAGCCGCGGAGTGGCCGTCGAGGAGGCCTCCGGGTTGATCAGGTCCACGCGCAGTCCGTCCGGCACCGGACCACCGTCGGTCGCCACCATCCGGGCCTGTACGCCGTCCGACGGCCCCACCCAGAGCGGATCACTGGCGCCACGAACGGCCGGCCCGCCGGACCCGCCCGAGGCGTCCGGGTTGTCGGTCTCCAGCAGCTGCCAGGAGGTCCACCGGCCGGTGCCGATCGACCGGGTGCGCACCTCGATCGCCCCGGCGGCCACCGCTCGCGGGTCACTCCAGCTCACCCCGAGCAGGCTGAACGGCGCGGTCCGGCGGCTCGGCAGTTCCGCCGTGCGGAGGGCGGCCGAGCGGGCTGAGATCAGCCGTGCGTCCCGGGTGGCGGCCGCCTGATCGAATCGGAACGTCTGCACCAGCGGTTCCGCGGCCTGCGAACGGGGCAGGCTTCGCGAGGGAACCGTGAGCAGGCTTTGCGAGCCGGCCAGGACGGCAGCGGCGAGGACGAGACGTACGACGAGCCGGTTTCGGCGCATGGTGAGCTCCCCCGGCCGCCGACAAAGGGGTCAATTCAGGATGTACCGGCGACCTTGTGCCACCTTGCCTGGGTCAGATGTGACACGTGGGGCATTTCGCGAAAAAAGCTCCGATTTTTAGTTCGCCACCCAGATCGCCGTGTTCAGCGCGGTGGCGAAGGTGACCCACGCCCAGTACGGCAGCAGCAGCCCCGCCGCGAGCGGCGAGATCGGCCGGAACCGCCACACCGTCACCCCGATCAGCACCCAGAGCACCACGATGTCCAGCAGTGCCAGACCGTACTGACCGGCCCCGAAGAAGATCGGGGTCCAGGCCGCGTTCAGCACGAGCTGCACGGCGTACCAGTTCAGGGCGGACGACCAGCCCGTACGCCGCCAGACCAGCCAGCCGCTCACTGCGATCATGACGTACAGCACGGTCCACACGGGGCCGAACACCGAAGACGGCGGCGCCCAATCCGGGCGGTCCAGGCTCTGGTACTCCGACGCCGTACCGGTCACGCCGAGGACGCCGATCAGCGCGGCCAGCGCCACCGCGGCCCCGAACCCGGCCAGCGCCAGCCACGGCGAGACGGAACGGCCCGGACGCATCGCATGACTGGTCATGCGGGCCGAATACCCCCGGATCACCCGCACGAATCGCCGGCAGACCTAGACCGTTCGTTTGTAGACGACCGCTTGCCATGGAGCGAGGGTGCGGTCGACCGGGGCTTCGGCCAGGTTGTTCAGGATGAGCTCGGCGTTCTCCATCTCGGGGACCTCGGCCCGCACGGCGTCGCCGGAGAAGTTGCCGATCACCAGGAGCTCGGTGCCGCCGAGCCGGCGGGTGAAGGCGTACAGGCGCTCGTCGTGCGGGAGCAGCATGGTGAAGTCGCCTTCCGCCACCGCCGGCTCGGTGTGCCGCAGCTCGATCAGCCTGCGGTAGTAGTGGAAGACCGAGTCGGGATCGGCGCGCTGTGCGGCGGCGTTGATCTCCGGATAGTTCGGGTTGGCCGGCAGCCACGGCGTTCCGGTGCTGAAGCCGGCGTTGGGCGAGTCGTCCCACTGCATCGGGGTACGCGCGTTGTCCCGGCCCCGGGCCCGCAGGACGGTCAGCACCTCCTCCGGGGTCCGCCCCTCCAGGTCGAGCGCCTGCCGGTACTGGCCGAGCGCCTCGATGTCGCGGAAGTCCTCGATCCCGCCGAACGGATAGTTCGTCATGCCGAGTTCCTCGCCCTGGTACACGTAGGGCGTGCCGCGGTGCAGGTGGAGCACGGTGCCGAGCATCTTGGCCGAGGTGACCCGGTGCTCCGGGCCGTCGTCGCCGTACCGGGAGACGACCCGCGGCTGGTCGTGGTTGTTCCAGTAGAGACTGTTCCAGCCCAGGTCGGCCAGCCCGGCCTGCCAGCGGCCGAGGATCGCCTTGAGCTGGGTGAGCTGGAGCGGCTGGAGCAGCCACGGGTCAGGGCCGCGGTCCACCCAGACGTGGTCGAACTGGAAGACCATGTCCACCTCGCCGCGGTCCGGATCGGTGTGCAGCCGGGCCTCGTCCACGGTGACGCCGGGCATCTCGCCGACGGTCAGCAGCTCGTCCCGGCCCCTGAAGACCTCCCGATGCATCTCCTGGAGGAACTCGTGCAGGCGGGGGCCACCGACGAAGCTGGCCGAGCCGTCCGCGTACGCGGCACCGGTGGACAGCCGGCCGTCCGGCAGGCTCACGTCCTTGGAGATCATGTTGATCACGTCCATCCGGAAGCCGTCCACGCCCCGGTCCAGCCACCAGCGCATCATGGCGTAGATCGCCTGCCGGACCTCCGGGTTCTCCCAGTTGAGATCGGGCTGCTTCCGCGAGAACAGGTGCAGGTAGTACTCGCCGGTCTTGTCGTCGTACTCCCAGGCCGGCCCGCCGAAGACCGAGCCCCAGTTGGTCGGCTCGGCGCCGGGCGTACCGGGCTCCATCCCGTCGCGGGCCGGGCGCCACCAGTACCAGTCCCGTTTCGGGTGGTCCTTGGACGAGCGGCTGTCCAGGAACCACTGGTGCTCGTCCGAGCTGTGGTTCACGACCAGGTCCATGATCAGCTTCATGCCGCGGGCGTGCGCACCGGTGAGCAGCTCGTCGAAGGTCTCCAGGGTCCCGAAGAGCGGCTCGATGTCCTGGTAGTCACTGATGTCGTACCCGTTGTCGTCCTGCGGCGACGGATAGATCGGGGAGAGCCAGAGCACGTCCACGCCGAGCTCGGCCAGGTGGTCGAGGTGGTCGATGATGCCGCGCAGGTCGCCCATGCCGTCGCCGTCGGAGTCCGCGAAGCTCCGCGGGTAGATCTGGTAGACGACCGCCTTCTTCCACCACGAATCCGTCATGGCTCTTCTCTAACACGGAAACCCAGCCGGTATCGGCCGGGCATACTGACCACGTGCTTATGACCTATAAATCTGATTTGTCATGAAGATTGGACTCTTGGGGCCGATCGCCTGGCGTACGCCACCGGTGCATTACGGCCCCTGGGAACTGATCACCGGTCTGCTCGCCGAGGGACTGAGCGCCCGCGGCGTCGACGTCACGCTCTTCGCCACGCTGGACTCGGTCACCAAGGCCACCCTCGACGGCGTCGTGCCCACCGGGTACGAGGAGAACGACCAGATCGACGGCCGGGTCTGGGAGGCGCTCCATGTCAGCCACGCGCTCCAACGGTCCGGTGACTTCGACCTGATCCACAACCATCTGGACTGGCTGCCGCTGGCCTTCTCGGCGCATTGCCGGGCGCCGATGGTGACCACGGTGCACGGCTTCTCCGGAAGCAACATCCTGCCCGCGTACCGCCGGGCCCGATCGCACTTCGTCTCCATCTCCGACAGCGACCGCTCGCCCGACCTGGAATACCTCGCCACCGTGCACCACGGTGTCGATCTGTCCGGGCTGCCGTTCCATCCGAACGGCGGCGACGACCTGATCCTGTTCGGCCGGATCCACCCGGACAAGGGCACCGATATCGCCATCGAGATCGCCCGCCGGGCCGGGCGCCGGCTGATCATGTGCGGAATCGTGCAGGACCGCGATTACTTCTCCGAACGCGTGGAACCCATGATCGACGGGGAGCGTGTGGTCTATCTGGGCTCGGTCGGACCGGACGAGCGGGGAACGATTCTCGGCTCCGGTGCGGCACTGCTGCATCCGATCCGGTTCGCCGAGCCGTTCGGGCTCTCCGTGGTCGAGTCGATGGCGTGCGGGACGCCGGTTGTCGCGTTCCGGAAGGGGTCGATGCCGGAGGTGGTGGACGAGGGGGTGACCGGGCGGCTGGTCGACACGATCGACGAGGCGGTGCAGGTGGTGGGGCGGCTCGCGGAGATCGATCGGGCCGCCTGCTCGGCGCGCGCCCGGGAACGCTTCTCGGCTGACCGGATGGTTGAGGAGTACCTGACGATTTACCGAAAAATCATCAGCTGAATAGCTGGATGTTGTTAACGTCGCAATGTGAATTGCGCGTTAAACCGGCCTAATTCCTGGGCCGCCTTTGCGCCGTTCTCGCGCGGTCCTGCGCAGTTTGCCCGCGCGCGCTGAGTCCGTGCTGCGGGGAGGCAGCCGGCCGAGGAGAAAGGCTTGTCATGCCCGCGACGTACGGGTTTTTGAGCACCTATCCCCCCACACAATGCGGTTTGGCGACATTCAATGCGGCACTCGCGACCCACCTGAATGAGGGAACCGGCGGTTCCGGTGTGGTGCGGCTGCTCGCCAGCGACGACATCAACGGTGGGATCGCGCTCGACCGGGCCGCGCCGCGGGTCGTGCACACCTGGCACACCGATCGTCCCGGCGGCTGGGTGGCCGCCACCACCGCGCTCAACCGCTTCGACGTGGCGGTCGTGCAACACGAGTACGGCATCTACCCCGGTGACGCCGGAACCGAGATCCTGCCGGTGCTGCGGTCCCTGCGGATACCGGCGATCGTCGTCCTGCACACCGTCCTCACCCACCCGGACCCGCTGCAACGGTCCGTCCTCGAGCAGATCGGCGCCACCGCCGACGCCGTGGTCACCATGACCGACACCGCCCGTCAGCGACTCACCACCCACTACGAGGTGGACCCTCGCAAGATCACGGTCATCCCGCACGGGGCGGGCAGCCACAACGGCGTACCCCGGGAGGATCACGACCGGCCGCACCTGCTCACCTGGGGCCTGCTCGGCCCGGGCAAGGGCATCGAGTGGGCGATCCGGGCGCTCGCCCGCCTCGACGACGTCGAACCCCTGCCGGTCTACACCGTCGCCGGGCGAACCCATCCCAAGGTGCTGGAACAACAGGGCGACGGATACCGCGAATCGCTGAAGGCGCTCGCCGCGGAACTCGGCGTGCAGGACCGTGTGCACTGGTCCGACGTCTACCTGGAGCCGGCCGACCTGTCCCGGCTGATCCGCTCGGCCGACGCCGTCGTGCTGCCCTACGACTCGACCGAGCAGGTCACCTCGGGGGTGCTGATCGAGGCGGTGGCGGCCGGGGTGCCGGTGGTGGCCACCGAGTTCCCGCACGCGGTCGAACTGCTGGCGGACGGACCGGGTCTGCTCGTACCCCATCAGGATCCGGACGGGATGGCCATGGCCATCCGGCGGGTGCTCGCCGAGCCGGGCCTGCCCGGCCGGCTCACCGGCCTGGCCGGCGGACCCACCCTGCGCTGGCCGGCGGTGGCCGCGCGCTATCAGGCCCTCGCCTCCCGGCTCGTCGGGGACCGCCGGCCGCTCGCAGCGGCCACCGTTCCGGCATGAGCCTGTCGTTGCGGCTGCTTCCGCCGCCCGTCCGGCTCAACGATGTGCCGGAACCGCGCTGGGACCACGTGTTCCGGCTCTCCGACGACACCGGCCTGCTCGAACACGCGCGCAACGCGATCGTCCGGCGTGAGCACGGCTACTGCGTGGACGACGTCTCCCGGGGACTGCTGATCGCCTGCCGGGAACCCCGGCCGGACCCCGAACTGACCCGGCACGCCGAGCGCTACCTGGCCTTCCTGACGCACGCGCAGGCGGCCGGCGGGGCCTTCCACAACCGGATGAGCTTCGACCGGCGCTGGCTCGACGAACCGGCCCTGTGCGACTGGTGGGGCCGGGCGATCTGGGGACTCGGCACCGCCGCCGCGCGCGGCGGCAACGGCTGGATCCGCCGGGAGGCGATGAACGCCTTCCGGCAGGGCGTACGCTGCCGGTCGCCGTGGCCGCGGGCGATGGCCTTCGCCGGGCTGGGCGCGGCCGAGGTGCTGCGCGCCGATCCGCACGACCGGGAGGCCGCGCAACTGCTCGGCGACGCGGCCACGGTGATCGGGCTGCCGGGTTCGGATCCGGACTGGGTCTGGCCGGAGCCGGAGCTGACGTACGCGAACCCGGCGCTCGCCGAGGTGGTCATCGTCGCCGGGGACCTCCTCGGTGACGAAGCGCTGCTCGCCGACGGGCTGCGGATGCTCTCCTGGCTCTGCGACATGCAGGACCACCACGGCCATCTCTCCACGGTCCCGGTCGGCGGCTGGCGGCGCGGGGTGGACCGGCACCGCTTCGACCAGCAGCCGATCGAGGCGGCGGCCACCGCGGACGCCTGCGCGACGGCGGCCGCGGTCACCGGGGACGAGCGCTGGGACGCACCGCTTCGCCAGGCGATCGGGTGGTTCTTCGGCGACAACGACACCGGATCGGTGATGTACGACAGCGAGACTTGCGGTTGTTATGACGGATTGACGGTTGATGGTCCTAATCTGAACCAAGGAGCCGAATCCACCCTCGCGCTTGTCTCGACGCTGCAGCATGCCCGCACGCTGGCGAAACGGAGCGCGACCCGACCGTCAGGCGGCCTAGCGTGACCGCAACCGTAAATACGCACGACATCACCCGTCACAACATCACCATGGCGCCCGACGGCCGCCGCGTGGTGATCAAGCTGTTCGTCCCGGGGGAGGACGCGCACATCACCCACAACCGGGCGTCGTGCCTGATCGAGCGGGTCCTCCAGCTCGACGAGACGGACATCGCCTCGCTGCTTGACGACGTCCTGAACCGCTTCGCCGGGCGGCACCACGACATCCTCTCGGTGTTCCAGCACCACTACGGCGTGGTGCAGCACCGGGTCCCGGCCGAGATCGACCTGTCGCCCGCCGCCCGTACCCTGATCGGCGCGTACTTCAGCCACGAGTTCTCGGTCGAGGCCGCGGCGCTGTGCAACCCGTCGATCGTGCCGCACCCCGATCAGAGCGACCTCGCGCCGGGCGAGATGCGGGCCGCGCTCAGCCTGCGGCAGATCGGCGAAGGGCACATCTCTTCGATCGGCTTCTGCAGCGTGGTGCTCGGCCCGGGCGCGGCGATCCGTCTCGAGGACCGGGACGGGCCGCTCACGATCGGTCAGCGGGTCGGCGCCAAGCACATGAAACACCAGCTCTTCGCGGCACTCGCGGACGAGGACATCGACAACGAGGCGTCGGCGTACGTCCTCGGCGCCCTACCACCCCGCTACGACGACCAGGTGTTCGAGGACGTCCTGAGCCACCTCCCGGCGGAGATCCTGGCCCGGCCGACCACCCCGATGACCCTGGAACTCATCCGGAGGATCGTCGGCGACGACTACGCGGTGACCTTCCCGGCCACCATGCCGCTGCACCAGCGGGTGCTCTGGCCGGCCACGCCGAGTGAGAGCCGGGGCATGGAGGACGCCCGATTCGTGCACGTGGTGGACCCGGACGGGCGGCCCGCGTATCAGGCGACATACACCGCCTACGACGGATTCAACATCTCCGGGCGGGTGGTCTACACCCGGGACCTGCGGCACTTCGAGGTGACCGCGCTGCACGGCCCGGCCGCCCGGAACAAGGGCATGGCGCTGTTCCCGCGTTACATCAACGGCCGCAAGATGGCGCTCTGCCGCTCCGACGGCGAAACCCTGGGCCTGGCCGTACGCGACGAGAAGCACCGCTGGCAACCGGCCGGCCCGCTGCTGGTGCCACACCGCGGCTGGGACCTGATCCAGGTGGGCAACTGCGGCTCACCGATCGAGACCGAGGCCGGCTGGCTGGTGCTGACCCACGGCGTCGGCCCGATGCGCCGGTACGCCATCGGCGCCATGCTGCTCGACCTGAACAACCCGGAGCGGGTGATCGCCGACCTGCCGCAGGGCCTGATCGACCCGGACGAGATCGAGCGCGAAGGGTACGTGCCGAACGTGCTCTACTCCTGTGGCGGTCTCGTGCACGAGGGACGGTTCTGGCTGCCGTACGCCTCCAGCGACGTACGGATCAGCTTCGCCAGCATGCCGCTGGACCGTCTGCTCCACCGGATGGTGCCGGTCAGCCAGTAGTGACCGTGCCCGCCACCACCCAGATGGTGAGCACGGCCAGGAAGGTCCCGCTCGCGCCGGCCGCCTCGACGCAGGCCAGCCACTCGTCGCGGACGCCGGGCGGGGTCCCCCAGGTCTCCTCCGGCACCCGCGGGTTGACCATCGGCAGCACCACCGCGGCCGACTCGGGGTCGGCGAAGAAGCAGGTCACCGGGGTCGCCGACACCCCGGACAGGCCGGCCGCGACCAGGCGCCGGCGCAGCGTCCGTCCCATGTCGAACCGGCGCGGGGTGAGATGGCCGCGCGCGTGCGCCATCACCACCTCGCCCAGGCCGGCCGGCATCCCGTCGAAGGCGAGCGAGGCCCAGTCGGTGTCCACCAGGCAGATCCGGCCGCCCGGGCGGGTCACCCGGATCAGCTCGGCGATCGCCCGGTCCGCGTCGTCGACATGCTGGAGGACCCGCTCGCACCAGACCCCGTCAACGCAGTCGCCCGGCAGGTCCATCCGGCAGATGTCGCCGGTCACGTACCGCACGTTGCTGCCGTCGTGCCGCCGGACCGCGGCCGCCGTGACCGAGGCCGAGTGGTCCAGGGCGATCACCTCGCCGCGCGGGCCGATCTCGGTGGCGAGGAGGCGGGCCACGTCGCCGGCTCCGGAACCCGCGTCCAGCAGGCACTGGCCGGCGGCCGGGCGCAGCTTGTCGAAGGCGACCCGGCGAACGCGCCGGATTTCCGAGTGACGACCCATTTCGGTCAGCGCGTCCAGCACTATCTCGGACATCTGCGCCGTGAGACCGTCGATGTCGGCAAACGGGGTCCGTTCCTTCTGCGCGGGTTCCATCAGGCGATTGTTCATCCCGGCGGCACCGATCGCCTGTCCTCGTCATCCATCTGACAGGCGCGGTACCTGCCGTTTCGCTTGATCGGTACCACGGTGTGCGGAATACGCACACGGCAGCCTCGTCACTTACGGTAGTGGGGCGTGCGTCACAAGTTACGGGAAAGATCGAATGCAACAGGACGGCAATGGATGTGAAAAACTGCCGGGCATGATCGAGCGGGTGAAGTTCGGGCTGGTCGGCTACGGCACCGGAGGGCGGGTCTTCCACGCGCCTCTGATCGCGTCGGCGGAGAACGTGGAGTTCGTCGGCGTGGTCACCACCTCGGCGGAGCGCCGGGCACAGGTCGCCGCGCAGTTGCCGGGCGTCGAGGCGTACGACTCGATCGCCGCCCTGGCCGCCGACGGCGTGCAGGCCGTAGCGATCTCGACGCCGGCCGCCACCCACGCCGCCCTGGCCCGGGAGGCCCTCGCCGCCGGGCTGGCCGTGGTCGTCGACAAGCCGTTCGCGCTGGACGCCGGCACCGCCCGCCAGCTGGTCACCGAGGCGGAGGCGGCGGGCGTGCCGCTGACCGTCTACCAGAACCGGCGCTGGGACTCCGACTTCCTGACCGTCCGCAAGCTGATGGAGAAGGGTTCGCTCGGCGAGATCCGCCGCTTCGAGTCGCGCATGGAGCGCTGGGCGCCGGACCGGGAGCCGCCCGCCGCCGGCGGTGGCACCCTCCTCGACTTCGGTTCCCACCTGGTCGACCAGGCGTTGCAGCTGCACGGCCCGGCCGAGCGGGTCTACGCAGAAATGCGCGGCGAACCCCGCGACGACGACTTCTTCGTGGCCCTGCACCACGCCAACGGCGTCGAGTCACACCTGTGGGGCAGCTGGCGGCAGGCCGGCCCGGGCCCCCGCTTCCGGGTCACCGGCACGGCCGGCACCTACATCTCCGCCCAGCTCGACTGCCAGGAAGAGGTACTCAAGTCCGGCAAGTCCCCGGCCAAGCTCCTCGACCGCTGGGGCGTCGAACCGGAACATCGCTGGGGCCACCTGTTCCGCGGCGCCACCGGCGCCCCGGTGGAGAGCTGCCGCGGCCGCTGGGACACCTTCTACCCGGCCTTCGCCGCCGCGGTCCTCGGCACCGGCCCGCTCCCGGTCGACCCGTGGGACTCCGTCCGCGCGATGGAGATCCTGGACGCCGCCCGGCAGAGCGCCACCAGCGGCGCTTCGGTCACCCTCTAACCCGCTGTCCCGGTACGCGCCGACGCCGTCCCGCCGAACCACACCTGCACCGCTGTCCCCCGCGGCCTGCCTGCGACTCCAGGCCCCACCGCGCCCGCCGGGCCCATACACGGGCCCGGCGCCCGGGCGGGCTGACGCCCGCCGTTGTCATCGCGGCGCCTCCCAGCCCAGCTGGGCGGGTTGCCGGGGTCAGAGGGCGGCAGGGCGGACGTCGGCGTCCACGACCCGGGCGGTGGCCAGGATGTCGGCGAAGCGCTCCGGGTCCAGGTCCAGGCCGCCGGGGACCCAGGAGATCTCGGTGATGCTGTCGCTATCGGTCATGGCCAGCAGGACGTCGTCGGGTGGCAGGCCGGCTGACTGCAACGCCCGGATCTCGCGGACGTTGACGCCGGGCGGGAGCGGCCCGTTGCCGAGGTCGGTTCCGTAACGGATCGTTCCGCCGTACTCCCGGAAGCGCCGCAGGTTGTCGACGGCGATCTCTCGCGCCGGGTCCGGCTCTCCCCAGCCGTGGATGTCCAGCGTGCTGATCCAGCACATGCGCGCAGCGCAGGCGCGCAGCAGCGCATCGTCGATCCGCTCTGTCCAGGGCGTATGCGCCAGCAGGTCGGCACCGGCGGCGAGGGCCGCGGCAACCGTGCCGGGCCCTTCGGCATGCACGACCACCGGCAGGCCGGCGGCGTGCGCCGCGTCGACCAGAGCGCGCAGGGTCGGCTCGGGCAGCTGGGGGCCGCCGGTGTGCGCGGTGACCTTGATCAGGCCGGCCCCGGCAGAGTGGGCCTCGGCGACCGCCGCCCCCGCGTCCGCGGCCGAGCGGACCTCGCGCCAACTGCCCGCGGCGGCCCAGGAGCGGTCGCTCGGGTATCCGCCCGGAGCGATCAGAAACGGACCCGCATAACGGATCCGAGGTAGCTTGACAGCCGGATAGCGGGCCGCCAGCCCGGCATCGGCCGGGGACTCGGCCCGGTCGGCGGCGACGGCCCGGCTTGGGGCCTGCTCGGCCGCTGGCGCGGCTCGCTCGGCCTGGTCGGCGGCGGCTACGGCACCGCTTCGGGTCTGCTCGGCGGCTGCCGCCGCCCGCTCGGCGAGGGCGCGGACCGCGGCGGGCACACCGCCCAGGTCCCACACCGCGGCGATCCCGCCCGCCCGCACCGTGCCCACGTCGACCAGCGCCGAGTGCACGTGTGCGTCGACCAACCCCGGCAGCAGGGTGCCGGGGAAGCGGCGAGTGTCCGGCCCGCCCGGCGCGAGTTCGGCCGGCACCGGTTTGACCACACCGTCCGGTGCGACCCGCAGGGCGACTCCGCTGCGCAGCCGCCCACCCCACCACACCGAGTCGGCCAGCAGCCATTCGATCCGCCGTGCCGAGCCAGCAGAGAAAGCCGCGGCTGAGGCAGTCGAACCAGCAGCCGAGCCGGCGTCCGGTGTGCATGCGGCGAGGCGGGCCGCCAGGCCGCAGGCGCCCTTGGCCGATCCGCCGCAGCAGCCGCCCGGCGCCGGCGCCGGTGCCGGCGAGGTGTCGTCCGCCGTCGTCACCGCTGCTTCTCGACCAGGTCGCGCAGCACCGCGAGCCCCTGATGGATCTCGGCGAAGCTGGTGCTCAGCGGCGCCGGCCCGATCCGCAGGCCGTCCGGGCGCCGGTAGTCGGGGATCACACCGCTGTCCCAGAGCGGTTCGAGCAGTTCCCGGAAACCGGCCCGGCGAAGCGTCACGTGCCCGCCCCGGCGGGTCACGTCCCGCGGGCTGATCACCTCGACGCCGTGCGGCACCAGCCAGGCGTCGGCGAGCTCCAGCACATAGTCGGTGAGCAGCAGCGACTTGGCCCGGACCGCCTCGATCCCGGCCTCGGCGAGCATGTCGAGGTTGGCGTGCAGCGGCACCATGGCCAGGATCGGCGGGGTGCCGCTGAGCAGGGCGCGGATGCCGGGGGCGGGCTCGTACCCGTGCCCCATCTCGAACGACGCCCGATGTCCCATCCAGCCCTGGATCGGCTGCCGCAGTTCACCCTGGAGTCCCCGGCGCAGGTACGCGAAGGCCGGCGCACCGGGCCCGCCGTTGAGGTATTTGTACGTGCACCCGACCGCCAGGTCCACGCCCCACTCGTCGAGCGCGATCGGAACCGAGCCGGCCGAGTGGCACAGGTCCCACATGGCCAGCGCACCGGCCGCGTGCACGATCCGGTTGATCTCCACGACGTCGGCGACCCAGCCCGACCGGTACGCGACATGCGAGAACAGCACGAGCGCGGTCTCGTCGTCGACGACGGCGGCCACCTGGGACGGCTCGACACCACGGGACGGGTCGGTCTCGATCCAGACGAGTTCCAGCCCCCGTTCAGAAGCGATGCCCTCCAGCACGTACCGATCGGTGGGGAAGTTGTCGGTGTCCAGCACCACCTTGCGCCGGCCCGGCCGGGCGTCGACCGCGGCCCGCGCCAGCTTGTAGATCAGCACCGTGGTCGAGTCGGCGACCACCGTCTGGCCAGCGGCCGCACCGAGCGCCACCGCGCCCAGCCGGTCACCCAGGGTGAGCGGCCACTCCAGCCAGCCCTCGTCCCAGCCACGGATCAGGCGCCCGCCCCACTGCTCGCGGATGAACTCGTCGATCAGCCGGGCGGTCGCTTCCAGGGGCCGGCCGAGCGAGTTGCCGTCCAGATAGGAGAGCAGCTCGGTGGCTGGCGGAGTGATGAACCGGTCCCGGTACCCGCTGAGTGGGTCGGCCGCGTCCAGGGCATGGGCGCGGGTCAGCAGGTCGTCGGTCACCGGGGCACTCCGATCTCGGTACGAACGGCGTAGAGCTCCGGGAAGAATGTCAGATCGAGTGCGGCCTTCAGGAAGGAGACCCCGCTGGAGCCGCCGGTGCCACGTTTGAAGCCGATGGTGCGTTCCACCGTCTTGAGGTGCCGGAACCGCCAGAGCTGGAAGTTCTCCTCCAGGTCGACGAGTTCCTCGCAGGCCTCGTAGACGTCCCAGTTCTGCTCGGCGTTCTCGTAGATGTGCTGGAAGACGGGCACCAGGTCGGCCTGGTACTCGTACGGCTGGGTGACGTCGCGCTGGAGGATCTCCACCGGCACCTGGTGGCCGCGCCGGGCCAGGAAGTGCAGGAACTCGTCGTAGACGCTGGGCGTGGCCAGAGCGTCCTGGAGCAGGGTGAGCGCCGCCGGGTGATCGTCGAAGATCTTCAGCATCCGCCGGTCCTTGTTGCCGAGCAGGAATTCGATCGCCCGGTACTGGTACGACTGGAAGCCCGACGACGTGCCGAGGAAGCTGCGGAACTCCGCGTACTCGCTCGGGGTCAGCGTGGCCAGCACCGACCACTGCTCGGTGAGGGTGCGCTGGATGTGTTTGACCCGGGCCAGACCCTTGAGCGCCGGGCGCAGCTCGTCCTTGGCCAGGTGCTGCTGCACCGCCCGGAGCTCGTGGACGACCAGCTTGAGCCAGAGCTCCGACGTCTGGTGCTGCAGGATGAACAGCAGCTCGTCGTGGTGCTCCGGGACGCTGACCGGATGTTGTGCGTTGAGGATCTCGTCCAGGTGCAGGTACTCACCGTACGAGAGGTTGACCTTGAAGTCCTGGACGATGCCGTCCTCGAGGGGCCGTTGTGCCGACATGCTTACTTCCTTACCGCAGCGGACCCCAGTACACCCACTGACCGTCGTGCCGGACGAACCGGCTGTTCTCCTCCATCACGCCCGGTGTGCCGTGATCGCGGTAGTGCGCGCGGAACTCGACCGTTCCCTCGGCGTCGAAGACGCCGCCGCCACCGCATTCCAGCACCTCGAGGCGCGTCCAGCGTAGGCCGGGGTCGTTCTCGACGGACTCCGGCCGGGTCTGGGGGTGCCAGGTTCGCAGCACGTAGTCGGCCTTGTCCAGGGCGAACGCGCTGAAGCGCGATCGCATCAGAGCTTCCGGGTCGGCCGCCGGCTTGCCGTCATGCGCCGGGCCGCAACATTCCTGGTATGCGCGACGCCCGCACGGGCACACGGAAGAGGCGGTCCGGGGCACCGGTTTGCGAGCAGCCATGCCGCCCAGTGTCTCTCACCCGGCCTGCTGCTCCACGACGATCGCGCTGATCACCTTCTGGCAGCGGTCCAGTTCCTCGATCAGGCCCTGCATCTCCTCGATGGCGGAGACGGCGTTCTGGGTGTCGGCCCGGATGCCGCCGACCTGCGTACCGATTTCGCTGGTCGCGGTCGCGGTCTCGTTGGCCAGGTCCTTGACCTCACTGGCGACCACCGCGAAGCCGCGGCCGGACTCGCCGGCCCGGGCCGCCTCGATCGTCGCGTTCAGCGCGAGCAGGTTGGTCTGTTTCGCGATCGTGGCGATGAGCTGCACCACCTTGCCGATCTCGGTGCTGCTGGCCTCGAGCCGCTGGATCACCTGGACCGCGGTCTCGGCCGCGCGCACCGCGGACTGCGTGGCGGTGGCCATGTCGTTGCTGACGTTGGCGAGACGGTGCACCGAGTCACGCTGCCGGTCGTGCGCCGACCAGTCCTGCTGGTCGTTCCCGCCCTGAGCAGCAGACCAGTCGTCGCTCTGCCAGTCGGTCACGCCGCCCCTCCCTGGGATTCCTCGTCCGAGGCTCAACATCCCATCCGGGGCGCGGGCTTCGCGGCGTTTTCGCCATTCCGGACGCCCCCGGTGCCGGGCCCGGCCACCCCCGGCCGGGGGGGGGGGGGGGGGGGGAGGAGTGCGTCGTGGCGG
>NZ_JADQTO010000001.1:513600-516948 GCF_015704865.1 Actinoplanes aureus
GCTGGGGGTGTTTGCCCCCTGCCGCCCCCCCCCGGGGCCGCCCCGGGTTCCCGGGGCCCGGCGGGGGGAGGGAGGTGCTCAGTAGTGCTTCTTGACGTAGGCGTTCTGGCGGCTGTTGCTCTTGCTGGTGCACTTCGCGTTCTTGCCGTTGCCGAGGACGGCGGAGAGGACGTTCACGTCGATGTTGCAGAACTGGGCGGCCTCGAGCACCGACACGTCGTTCAGCAGGTTGATCGTGTTGCCGGAGGCGATGTCGGTCGCGTAGACGTCGACGTTGCCGATGTAGATGCCGCCGGCCATGGCCGGGGCGCTCATGGCCAGAGCTGCGACGGCACCGGCGATGGAGGCGAGAGTCTTACGAATGATCATGATTTCCTTCCGTTCGAGCAGACCCGATGCCTGCCCTTTGTCCGGCTTTGCGGCTTCAACGGGAGGGTTTTATGAGAAGCGGCGGCGATCCCTCATCTTTCACACCGTCGGGCTACTTCCGGCGCGCCAGACTGCACACCCAGACTTTCCGGTGCTTTCGCAAGAGCGGGCACGGGACTGCATGTGGATCCGCTCCCAGCACACTTCGCTGTTCGATTTTTGCAATATCTAGACGTAGGATTCCGTGGTGACGAAGCGACTAGCCGAGGTGGCGAAGAAGGCCGGGGTCAGCGAGGCCACCGTCAGCCGGGTGCTCAACGGACGCAGCGGCGTCTCGGAGGCCACCCGCGCATCGGTGCTCACCGCCCTCGACGTGCTGGGGTATGAGCGCCCCACCAAACTGCGCGGGGAGCGCGCCCGGCTGGTCGGCCTGGTCCTCCCGGAGCTGCAGAACCCGATCTTCCCGGCGCTCGCCGAGGTGGTGACCGGCTCCCTGGCGCAGCGCGGCTTCACCCCGGCGCTGTGCGCCCGGACGATCGGCGGCGTGCCCGAGTCCGACTACGTCGAGATGCTGCTGGACCATCAGGTCTCCGGCGTCATCTTCGCCGGCGGGTCGTACGCGCTGGCCGACGCCTCGCACGAGCACTACCGGCGGCTCACCGACCGCGGCCTGCCCGTCGTCCTGGTCAACGCCGGCGTCGACGAGCTGGGCTTCCCCCGGGTGTCCACCGACGACGCGGTGGCGGTCGAGCAGGCGTACGGGCATCTCCGCTCGCTCGGCCACGAGCGGATCGGCATGGTGCTCGGGCCGGAGGGGCACGTGCCGTCCCGGCGCAAGCTGGCCGCGATGGTCCAGGTCGCCGGCTGGGAGGGCGACCAGACCTACGTCGAGCGCTCCAGCTTCTCCATGGAGGGTGCCCGGGTGGCCGCCACCAAGCTCGTCGAGCGCGGCGTCACCGGCATCATCTGCGCCAGCGACGTGCTGGCCCTGGGCGCCATCCGGGCCGCCCGGCGGCTGGGCCGCGCGGTGCCGGCCGACGTGTCGGTGGTGGGCTTCGACGACTCCGCGTTCATGACCTGCACCGATCCTCCGCTGACCACGGTGCGCCAGCCGATCGAGACGATGGGCCAGGCCGCCGTGGACCTGCTGGTCAGCCAGATCGAGGAGGCCCGCGTGCTCAGCGACGAGCTGCTGTTCGAGCCGGAGCTGGTGGTCCGGGGATCCACCGGGCCGGCGCCCACGCACTGATCCCACCGGCGCCGTACGCCGCCGATCGCCGCAAGCGGTCGGCGGCTTTTTTGTGCCCAAAGACGGACAAGCCGCGCCTCTGTCGTTCCGTGTCGTTACGCAGTCGTGTTTTTTCAGAGCACGATCGAAACCTTGCCGTCATAAGTCCACGTCGTTACAGTGACTGCACTCACTATGGGGTTCCGGCCTCAGCGCAGTGACAACAACGCAGATCAGCGATGGCCATGGATACACCCGTTCCCGAAGGGATGGACAGATGTCCGTACCGCAGTACCGGAAGGTTGCGGCGCTAGCGCTCGTGGCCGGCCTGGGATTCAGCCTCACGGCCTGCTCCACCAAGAGCGACGACGGCGGGGACACCGCCGGTGGCAAGGTCACCATCAGCGTCGACTGTCAGCCGGTCGCCGCCCAGAAAGAGCTGCTGGCGAACTGGAACGCGGACGTCGCCGAGTTCCAGAAGCAGAACCCCGACATCACCATCAAGAGCGTCAGCGTCGGCGAGCAGTGCAACAACCCGCCGGACTTCACGGCCCGCCTGGCCGGCGGCACGATGACGGATGTCTTCTACGGCTACATGACGGACCTCCAGCAGGTGCTGGATTCCGGCAAGGCGATGGACATCACCGAGTACGCGAACAAGGACACCATCCCGACCTGGGACAGCGTCGACCCGGCGCTCAAGGAGGTCTTCACCGACGGCGGCAAGCTCTACGCCGTTCCGGTGAAGAACTACTCGATGGGCCTGGTCTACAACAAGACCCTGTTCACCAAGGCCGGTCTCGACGTCAACAACCCGCCGAAGACCTGGCCCGAGGTCCGTGCGGCGGCCAAGAAGATCGCCGCGCTCGGCAACGGCATCGCCGGCTACTCGGAGTACAGCGCCGGCAACACCGGCGGCTGGCACTTCACCTCGCTGATCTACTCGCAGGGCGGCCGGGTCCTCAGCGAGGACGGCAAGAAGGCCGCCTTCAACGACGCCGCCGGCAAGCAGGTCCTGCAGAACCTCAAGGACATGCGGTACGGCGACAACAGCATGGGCAGCCGCCAGCTCCTGCAGTGGGCGGACCTGCTGACCAACGCCGGCGCCGGCAAGGTCGGCATGTTCATCGGCGCGCCGGACTCCACCCAGGCGATCGTCAGCCAGTTCCAGGGCAAGTACGAGGACTGGGCGATGGCACCGCTGCCCGGCCAGACCGGTCCCGCCAAGGGCACGCTCGGCGGCGGCGAGGGCTACTTCTTCAAGGCGGGCCTCAGCCCCGACCAGGTCAAGGCCGGCCTGAAGTGGATCGCCTACCAGAAGCTGACCGTCGGGAAGGGCCAGCTCGACTACGCCCGGGCCAAGCCGCAGAACTACCCGGTCGGCCTGCCCCAGCCGCTGCTGTTCACCAACGGCAGCGAGGCGCAGAAGCAGGAGCTCGAACTGCGTACGAAGAACGCGAACGTGGACACCGCGAACTTCAAGATCTTCGAGGAGAACCCGGTTCCGATCCAGGGTGAGCCGCGCAACGCGCAGGCGATCTACGCGGTCCTCGACTCCGCGATGTCCGGTGTTCTGACCAACCCGAACGCCAACATCGACGCGCTACTCAAGACCGCCGAGGAGAAGGTCAACCAGTTGCTGGCCGCTGGTAGCTGATCCGACGAGTCGTGGGGGGGGGGGCCCCCCCCCCCCCCCCCCCCCCCCCCCCCCGCGGGGGGGGGCCCGGGGGGGCCAGACAGCCCCCCCCCCC
>NZ_JADQTO010000001.1:516958-620089 GCF_015704865.1 Actinoplanes aureus
GGTGACGCCCAGCGCGGGGCGCCCGGGGGGTGCCCCCCCCCCCGCCGGGGCCCCCCCCCCCCCCCCCCCCCCACGACTGGCGACCTTCGTAGTAGGAGTCTCCCTTGGCAGTCATCACGGCCCCGGCTCCAGCCGGGCACAAGGCACCCGCATCCCCGGCCGGGGGCCGGCGAAGCCGCAAGCTCCGGGACAATCTGACCGGGCACACGTTCCTGATCGGGGCGGTCCTCTGCTTCGCCCTCTTCATGTGGTACCCGATGATCCGCGGCCTCGTCATGAGCTTCCAGCGGACCCGTCGCGGCGAGACCACCTGGGTCGGCTGGGACAACTACATCCGGATCATCGACGATCCCAGCTTCTGGATCGCCTGGAAGAACACCTTCTACTTCACCGCCCTCGCGCTGGTCCTCGGGTTCGCGGTGCCGTTCTTCGTGGCGATCCTGCTCAACGAGTTCCGGCACGCCAAGGGGTATCTGCGGATCCTGGTCTACCTGCCGGTGATGCTGCCGCCGGCCTCGGCGCTCTTCCTCTTCAAGTTCTACGCGTACGACCCCAGCGAGGCGGGCCTGTTCAACGCGATCCTCACGGCGCTGAACCTGCCGACGTCGGAGTGGATGCAGTCACCCACGATGACGATGCCGGCGATGGTGCTCGCCTCGACGTGGATGAACATGGGCAGCGCGGTGCTGATCTATCTGGCGGCGCTGCAGAACATCCCCGGCGAGCTGTACGAGGCGGCCGAACTGGACGGCGCCGGGATCTGGAAGCGGATCTGGAACGTGACCATCCCGCAGACCCGGCTGATCCTCGCGCTGCTGGCGATGCTGCAGATCGTCGCCACCATGCAGCTGTTCATCGAGCCGCTGATCCTCGCCAACGGCGCGGGCACCCAGGACTCGGCGACGTCCGTCGCCTATCTGATCTACCAGCACGGCTTCTTCCAGAACGACCTCAACGGCGCCGCCGCGCTCGGCATGATCATGCTCGTGGTGCTGGCCGCCTTCTCCGCCGTCTACGTGCGGCTGAGCACGAAAGAGGACTAGGACGACCATGGCACAGGACTCCGGAACCCGGACCCTCGTCTCGCAGTCGCAGCTCCGCCGCGGGCGCGGCAGGGCGATCTACTGGACGCTGCTCGCGGTCGTCGTGGTCGGCTTCACCCTGGTCTTCCTCGGGCCGCTCTACTGGATGGTCACCGGCGCGCTGAAGTCGGGCCAGGAGATCGCGCAGACCCCACCGTCGCTGTTCCCAAAGGATCCGCAGGTCCAGAACTACGTCGACGCGTGGAACAACCTGAAGCTCGCCAAGCTGCTGTTCAACACGTTCTACTACGCGGCCGGCGCGGTGCTGTTCCAGCTGGTCTTCGACACCGCGGCGGCGTACTCGCTGTCCAAGCTGCGGCCGGTCCTCGGCAACGTGATTCTCGGCCTGATGCTGGCGACGCTGATGATCCCGGCGATGGTCCTGATCGTCCCCCAGTACGTGACCGTGATCGACCTGCCGATCCTGCACATCAACCTGCTGGACTCGCCGTTCTCGATCTGGCTGCCGCTCGTCGCGAACGCGTTCAACATCTTTCTGCTGAAGCGGTTCTTCGACTCGATCCCGGAGGACCTGATGGCGGCGGCGTTCGTGGACGGCGCGACACCGCTGCGCACGCTCTGGTCGATCATCCTGCCGATGTCGCGTCCCATCCTCGGCGTGGTGGCGATCTTCTCGGTGACGGCGGTCTGGAAGGACTTCCTCTGGCCGAAGCTGGTCATGCCGTCGCCCGAGACCCGCACGGTCAGCGTCGGCATCTACGCCTTCGCCGGCGGCACCCCGATGAACGTGGTGATCGCCGCCTCGGTCATCGCCGCGATTCCCACCGTGATCATCTTCCTGATCTTCCAACGGAACATCATGTCCGGCCTCACCGCGGGCAGCCTCAAGGGCTGAGGCGGCCCGCCCGGCGCCGGAGGGTTCCGGCTGCAACAACGTACCTACGTAGCGACAGAAAGCAGGTGCTCGTGTCCACAACAGACGCCGGTCCGTGGTGGCGTAGCGCGGTGATCTACCAGGTGTACCCGCGGAGTTTCGCCGACGGCGACGGCGACGGGGTCGGGGACATCGACGGCATCCGTGCACGCCTGAACCACCTCCGCGACCTCGGGGTCGACGCGATCTGGATGAGCCCCTGGTACCCGTCGCCGATGGCCGACGCCGGCTACGACGTGGCGGACTTCCGCGACATCGACCCGGTCTTCGGCACCCTCGCGGGCGCCGAGGCGCTGATCGCCGAGGCACACGCCGCCGGCATCCGGATGATCGTCGACATCGTCCCGAACCACATCTCCAGCGAGCACCCGTGGTTTCAGGCCGCCCTGGCCTCACCGGACGCACCGGAGCGCGAGTACTTCTGGTTCCGGAAGAGCGAGGAGATGCCGACGAACTGGCAGGGTGAGTTCGGTGGCACCACGTGGACCCAGGTGGGTGACCACTGGTACCTGCACCTGTTCACCCCGCAGCAGCCGGACCTGAACTGGGAGCACCCCGTGGTGCAGGCCGAGTTCGAGGACATCCTGCGGTTCTGGTTCGACCGCGGCGTCGACGGCATCCGGATCGACTCCGCGGCGCTGCTGCACAAGGACGCGGCGCTGCCCGAGGTCGTCGAGGACGCGCCGCACCCGTTCCACGACCTGGACCGGGTGCACGACGTGTACCGGTCGTGGCGGCGGATCGCCGACGAGTACCCGGACCGGGCGCTGATCGGCGAGGTGTGGATGCCCGAGGTCGAGCGGTTCACCAACTACCTGCGCGCCGACGAGCTGCACGCGGCGTTCAACTTCGACTTCCTCGGGTGCGCGTGGGACCCGTACCTCATGAAGGCCTGCATCGATCGCACGCTGGAGGCACATGCCGGGGTCGGCGCACCGCCCACCTGGGTGCTCTCCAACCACGACGTCACCCGCCACGTCACCCGGTACGGCCGCGAGGACACCACGTTCAGCTTCGACAACAACCTCGACGGCACCCCGGTCGACCTGGAGCTGGGCACCCGCCGGGCCCGGGCCGCCGCGCTGCTCTCCCTGTCGCTGCCCGGCGCCGCCTACGTCTACCAGGGCGAGGAGCTGGGTCTCTGGGAGAACGAGAACATCCCGGTGGAGCAGATCCAGGACCCGATGTACGGCCGCCGCGGCCACACCCGCGACGGTTGCCGGGTCCCGCTGCCCTGGTCCGGCGACGAACCGCCGTTCGGCTTCAGCTCTGCCACTCCCTGGCTCCCCCAGCCCCAGGAGTGGAAGGACCGGACGGTTCAGGCACAGACCGGCGACCCCAGCTCGATGCTCGAGCTGTACCGGTCGGCGATCGCGCTGCGCCGCGCCGAGCCGGCCCTGCACTCCGACGACTTCGCCTGGCTGGACGCCGATCCCGGCGTGCTCGCCTACTCCCGCGGCGAGCGCTTCACCTGCGTACTCAATCTGTCCGGTGCCGATGTCGCCCTGCCGGACCATGCTTCGCTGCTGCTCGCCAGCGGCCCCCTCAACGGCGGTCTCCTCCCCCCGGACACCGCCGTCTGGCTGCGAGCGCACTGAGTCGTCCGGTCGCCAGCGGTTCCACCGCCGCCGGCGACCGGCGTCCCCACCCCATCCCTAGAGAGGCGCTCCCATGTCTCGACTAAAGGTGCTCGCGGTCGTCGCGGGCATCACGGCAGCTCTCCTGTATGCGCCTGCGGCGCAGGCCGCCGGTCCCAATCTGGCGGCCGGCAAGACCTTCAGCGCCAGCAGCTTCACCGACGTCTACCCGGCCGGCAACGCCGGCGACGGCAACGCCAACACCTACTGGGAATCCAGCAACAACGCCTTCCCACAGTGGCTGCAGGTCGACCTGGGCACCGCCACCCAGGTCAACCAGGCGATCCTCAAGCTGCCGCCGGCCGCCGCCTGGGCCACCCGGACGCAGACGCTGACCATCCAGGGCAGCACCAACGGCACCTCGTTCAGCACGCTCAAGGCGAGCGCCGGCTACACCTTCAACCCGGCCTCCGGCAACACCGTGACCGTGGACTTCACCGCGGCCAGCGCCCGGTTCGTCCGGCTGAACTTCACCGGCAACACCGGCTGGGGCGCGGGTCAGCTCTCCGAGCTGGAGATCTACGGCCCGGTGAGCGGGGACAGCCAGGCGCCGAGCGCGCCCGGGAATCTGGCCTACACGCAGCCCGCGAGTGGGCAGATCCGGCTCACCTGGAACGCGTCGACCGACAACGTCGGCGTGACCGGCTACGACGTCTACGCCAACGGCGCGTTGCGGACCAGCGTCGCCGGGAACGTACTGACCTACACCGACAACCAGCCGGACAGCGCGACCGTGTCGTACTACGTGCGGGCCAAGGACGCGGCCGGCAACGTGTCGTCGAACAGCAACACGGTGACCCGCAACGGCGCGACCGGTGACAGCCAGGCGCCGACCACGCCGGGCACGCTCTCCTACACCCAGCCGGCCAGCGGGCAGATCCGCCTGGCCTGGGGCGCGTCCACCGACAACGTGGGCGTGACCGGCTACAACGTCTACGCCAACGGGGCGCTGAAGACCACGGTGACCGGGCTGACCTACACCGACAGCCAGCCGGACACGGCGACCGTGGCGTACTACGTCAAGGCGCGGGACGCGGCGGGCAACGAGTCGGCGGCGTCGAACACGGTGACCCGGACCGGCAGCAACCCGGGCACCGGGACGAACCTCGCGGTGGGCAAGCCGATCGAGGCGTCGTCGACCATCCACACCTTCGTGGCCACCAACGCGAACGACAACGACACGGCCACCTACTGGGAGGGCAGCGCGTACCCGGCGAACCTGACCGTGAAGCTGGGCGCCAACGCCACCGTGCAGTCGGTGGTGGTCAAGCTCAACCCGGCCACCGAGTGGGGCACCCGCCAGCAGACTTTCTCGATCCAGGGTCGCGAGCAGTCGGCGTCCGGGTTCTCGACGATCACCGGCTCGGCGACGTACACCTTCAACCCGGCGAGCGGCAACACGGTGACCGTCCCGGTCAGCGCGACCGCCGCGGACCTGCGCCTCTCCTTCACCGCCAACACCGGCGCGCCGAGCGGCCAGGTCGCGGAACTCCAGGTGATCGGCACGGCGGCGCCGAACCCGGACCTCACGGTCAGCGCGATGTCGTTCACTCCGGCTTCGCCGGTCGAGACCGACGCGATCACGGTGTCGGCCACTGTGCGCAACGCGGGCACGGCCGCATCCCCGGCCTCCAACGTCAACATCTATCTGGGTACGACCAGAGCCGGCACTTTCGCTGTCCCGGCCCTCGCGGCCGGCGCCTCGACAACGGTCTCCGGTTCGATCGGGGCCCGCGACGCCGGCAGCTACGCGCTCTCGGCAAAGGTGGACGAGGCGAACACGGTCATCGAGACCAACGACGCGAACAACTCGTACACCAACCCGTCCTCCCTCGTGGTGGCGCAGGTCAGCAGCTCCGACCTGGTCGCCTCGGTGGTCAACTGGTCCCCGGGCAACCCGGCGGCCGGCAACACGGTCACCTTCTCGGTTGTTCTGAAGAACCAGGGCACCGCGGCGACCACGGGCGGCGCGCACGGCGTCACCGTGACCGTGCTGAACGGCACCTCGGTAGTCCGTACCCTGACCGGGTCGTACACCGGAACCCTGGCCGCCGGTGCCTCCTCGCCGGCGATCAACCTGGGCACCTGGACCGCGGCGAACGGCCGGTACACGGTCCGGACCGTGGTCGCGGTGGACGGCAACGAGCTGGCGGTCAAGCAGGCCAACAACACCAGCGAGAAGCCGTTCTTCGTGGGCCGCGGCGCGAACATGCCGTACGACATGTACGAGGCCGAGGACGGGCAGACCGGTGGCGGCGCGGCGGTGGTCGGTCCCAACCGGACGGTCGGCGACCTGGCCGGCGAGGCGTCCGGGCGCCGGGCGGTCACGCTCAACCAGACCGGGGCGTACGTGCAGTGGACCACCCGGGCGGCGACCAACACCGTGGTGGCCCGGTTCTCCATCCCGGACGGCACGAACAGCTCGATTAACGTGTACGTCAACGGGTCGCTGAACAAGACCCTGCCGCTGACCTCGAAGTACGCCTGGCTCTACGGCAACGAGACCAACCCGCAGAACTCGGGCACCGGTCCGCGCCACATCTACGACGAGGCGAACATCATGCTGACCGGATCGTTCCCGGCCGGCACCACTCTTCGCCTCCAGAAGGACGCGGCGAACAGCGGCAGCATCGCGATCGACTTCATCAACACCGAGCAGGTCGCACCGGTCGCCAACCCGGATCCGGCCCGCTACGTCGTGCCGGCCGGGTTCGACCACCAGTCGGTGCAGAACGCGCTGGACACCGCCCGCCAGGACAGCACCAAGATCGGTGTCTACCTGCCGGCCGGTGACTACCAGACGTCGAACAAGTTCCAGGTCTACGGCAAGTCGCTGCGGGTCATCGGCGCCGGCCCCTGGTACACCCGCTTCCACACCCCGTCCACGCAGTCCGAGACGGACGCCGGCTTCCGGGCCGACGCCACCGCCAACGGGTCGACGTTCGCCAACTTCGCGTTCTTCGGCAACTACACGATCCGCATCGACGGTCCCGGCAAGGTGTTCGACCTGGCCAACGTCGCCGACATCACGATCGACAACATCTGGGCCGAGCACACGGTGTGCCTCTACTGGGGTGCCAACACCGACCGGATGAAGATCACCAACTCGCGGATCCGGAACATGTTCGCCGACGGCGTCAACATGACCAACGGCAGCACCGACAACCTGGTCGACAACAACGACGCCCGGGCCACCGGTGACGACAGCTTCGCGTTGTTCTCGGCCATCGACGCCGGCGGCGCGGACGAGATCAACAACGTCTACTCGAACCTGTCCAGCACGCTGACCTGGCGCGCCGCGGGCATCGCGGTCTACGGCGGGTACGCCAACACGTTCAAGAACATCTACATCGCGGACACCCTGGTCTACTCGGGCATCACGATCAGCTCGCTGGACTTCGGTTACCCGATGAACGGATTCGGCGCCAACCCGCCGACCGTCTTCGACAACATCTCGATCGTCCGGGCCGGTGGCCACTTCTGGGGCAACCAGGTCTTCCCGGCGATCTGGGTGTTCAGCGCGTCGAAGGTGTTCCAGGGCATCCGGGTGTCGAACGTCGACATCGTCGACCCGACCTACTCCGGGATCATGTTCCAGACCAACTACGTGGGCGGTCAGCCGCAGAACCCGATCAAGGACATCGTCTTCACGAACGTGTCCATCAGCGGGGCGCGCAAGAGCGGTGACGCGTACGACGCCAAGTCCGGTTACGGCATCTGGGCCAACCCGATGCCGGAGGCCGGGCAGGGTCCCGCGGTCGGCTCGGCGACCTTCAACAACCTCCAGTTGAGCAACAACTTCAAGGACATCGAGAACCCGACCAGCACGTTCACCATCATCCGCAACTGACCGATCCGCCGGGGCCCGCGCAACGCAGGCCCCGGCCCAACCCCAGCGCCGCCTCGCGGCGCACGACACAGCACTGACCAAGGGCCATACCCGACCGGCCCACACCCCAGCCGGCCCAACGCCAGCGCCGCGTCGCAGCGCGCGAGACAGCACTGAGCGAGGGCCAGACCCCGGCTGGCCCAACGCCCGGGTGGCCCAACGTGGGCGTCTTGCGGGGTGCGAGACAGCACTGGGTGAGGGCTGGATTTGCCTGGTGGGTCAGGCGGCTGGCAGTGAGGAGACTGGGCGGGGGTCGCCCAGGATCGGGTCGACCTCGTACATGCGGGCCTCGGCCAGGTCGAAGTACATGCCGGCGAGGCGGAGCCGGCCGGACGCCTCGGCGGCACGCACGGTCGGGTAGGTGCGCAGGTTGGCGAGTTGATTGAGCACGTTGTCGGTGACACAGCGCTCCTCGTCGGCCGGATCGGAGAAGCGGACGCCGGAGTGCGCCAGCCAGTCACCGAGGTCCGAACCGGGCCCGGCCGCGCCGGTCATCAGAGCGCGCACCGCCCCGCAGCCGGAGTGACCGCAAACGGTGATCGTGGTGACGGCGAGGACGTCCACGGCGTACTCCACCGCGGCGCCGACCGACGCGTCGCCGGAACCGTACGGCGGGACGATGTTGCCGACGTTGCGGACACAGAACAGGTCGCCGGGGCCGCTCGCGGTGATCAGGTTCGGCACCAGCCGCGAGTCGGCGCAGGTGATGAAGAGCTGCTGCGGGCGCTGCCCGTCCCGGGCCAGGTCGGCCAGCTGCGGGCGGACCAGCGGCGCGACCGTACGCTCGAACTCCGCGATCCCCGCCTCCATGGCACCGCGCCGCTGCTGGTCCATGTCCTGCCAGCGGGACCAGGAGCCGATCAGCCGGGGCGTACGCTTCCCGCCGCCCAGCCGCCCCGAGGTGGCCTGGGAGAACCAGGAGTCGTGCACCTCCCGGATCCGCACCCGCCCGCCGGCCCGCTCATAGCCCTCCCGCCAGTTCCGGATCGTCTCGAACGCCCCGTGGTCCAGGTAGTCCAGGTGCAGCTCGACGTCGACGTCCGCGGCCGGCGGCAGAGCGCTGAGCTCCCGGGTGAGCCGCGCCGACTCCACGAAGGCGAGAGTGCCGTTGATGGTGACCAGCCACTCCCCCGGCGCCCGCTCGGCCCGGCGGATCTCGCACCGGGCGAGCCGCCAGAGGATCAGCAGCGCGGCCGTGACCATGCCGAGCGCCACTCCGGTGAGCAGGTCGGTGAAGACCACACCGAGCGCGGTGACCAGGTAGGTGGGCAGCTCCCGGTGCCGCGCATAGGTCCGCATCTGCGCCAGGCTGACCAGCCGCAGGCCGACCACGATCAGCACGGCGGCCAGCACCGCCATCGGGATGGTCTCCAGCAGGTCGGTCCAGAGCAACACGAACGCCGCGATCCACACGCCGTGCATGACGGCCGAGGCCCGGGTACGAGCACCGGCCGCCACATTCGTGGAGCTGCGGACGATCACACCGGTCACCGGGAGGCCGCCGAGCAGGCCGGAGGCGGTGTTCGCCGCGCCCTGGGCGACCAGTTCCCGGTTCAGGTCGGCCCGCGGACCGTCGTGCAGCCGGTCCACGGCGACCGCGGAGAGCAGCGACTCGACGCTCGCCACCAGGGCGATGGTCACCACGGCCAGGACGATCTCCCGGACCGGGGCATCCGGCCAGGCGGGACGGATCAGCCCGGCGAGCGGCTCGTCCGGGAGGCGGACCCGGTCCACGTCGGCGCCGAGCAGGGCGGCCAGGACGGTCACCGACACCACCGCGACCAGGGCGGCGGGGAGTAGGGAGACGCGTACCAGGCGGGGCCAGAGCAGCAGGATCGCGACCGTGAGCGCGCCGAGCAGCGCGGCCACACCGTGGTGGGTGGCGATCTGTTCGGGCAGATCGCGCAGGTTGTGCCAGGCCGAGCTCTGCGGCGCGCCGCCGAGCATCACGTGCACCTGGCTCAACGCGATGACCAGGCCGATGCCGGCGAGCATGCCGTGCACGACGGCGGGTGAGAGGGCGAGGGCGGCGCGGCCCAGCCGGGACGCGCCGAGCACCATCTGAAGGAGGCCGGCGACGGCGACGATCGCGGCGGTACCGGCGAAACCGAAGTCGGCCACCGCTCCGGCCACGATCACGGTGAGACCGGCGGCCGGGCCGCTGACCTGCAACGGGGCGCCGCCGAGGGCGCCTGCGACGATGCCGCCGACTACCGCGGCGACCAGCCCCGCGAGCAGTGGGGCCCCGGACGCCGCGGCGATGCCGAGCGATAGTGGGATGGCGATCAGGAACACGACGATGGACGCCGGCAAGTCCCGGCGCAGCAACTGCGTCAAGTCGGACATATCGGCAAAATACCGAAGAAGGGTTAACGGGCCATTACGCGCCGATCCCTAACCGGCAAAACACATCAAATTGCCGCCTGGCGCACAGCCAGCATTCAGATTTGCCTGGTGCGCGACGAAAATGCCGGTGATCAGGCTTTCCAGAGATCCTTGTTCGACTCGTAGATCTCGCGCAGGATCGCCGGCACGTCGTAGGTCAGCTTCCACTCCGGGTAGTGCTCCTCGAACCGGGCGGTGCTGCTGATCCACCACTGGTGGTCGCCGGCCCGGTTCTCCTCCACGTACTCGGTGCGCGCCTCGAGACCGGTGATCTCCGAAGCGATCTTGAACGCCTCGATGTGGCTGCAGTTGGAGAACCGGCCGCCGCCGATGTTGTAGATCTCGGCGACCCGCGGCGCGCGGTGGAACGCCTCGAACGCCGAGACCAGGTCGTGCGAGTGGATGGCGTCGCGGACCATCTTCCCCTTGTAGCCGAAGATGCGGTAAAGCCGCTGCTCCATCACGCAGCGCATGACGTACGCCAGGAAGCCGTGCAACTCGGCGGCGGAGTGGCCCGGACCGGTCAGCGTGCCGCCACGGAACACCGCGGTGGGCATGTCGAAGTAGCGGCCGTACTCCTGGACCATGACATCGGCCGCGACCTTCGACGCGCCGAAGACCGAGTGCATGCTGCTGTCGATCGACATGGTCTCGTCGATGCCGCCGTACCACTTGTGGTCCTCGGGCAGCTCCCACCTGGTCGGAAGCTCGATCAGCGGCAGCGAGTTGGGCGTGTCGCCGTAGACCTTGTTGGTCGAGGTGAAGATGAACGGCGCGTCGATCGCGTGCCGGCGGGTCGCCTCGAGCATGTTGATGGTGCCGACCGCGTTCACGTCGAAGTCGGTGAACGGCTCGCGGGCGGCCCAGTCGTGGCTCGGCTGCGCGGCGGCGTGGATCACCAGCCCGACGTTCTTCCCCAGCCTGGCGAAGAGCTCGTCCAGCCCCTCCCGGTCGCGGATGTCCAGCGAGTGGTGGGTGTAGCGCTCGCCGACCTCCTTGGTCAGCCGCTGCAGGTTCCACTTGGTCGAACCGTCGGCGCCGAAGAAGTAGCCCCGCATGTCGTTGTCGACCCCGACCACGTCCATGCCGAGACCGGCGAAGTGCCGGACCGCCTCGGAACCGATCAGGCCGGCCGAGCCGGTGATTACGACGACGCTGCTCATCAGGACCTCCGCGGGGTGTCGGTCGCCACGGAGCGAGACTACCGGTGGCCCGCACCTCGTCCGTGGCCCGGTCCTGGGTGTCGCGATCGTGATGCTTGACGAGAGCGTGAAACGGGCAGGACACAGATTCGCCACATCCGATCGGAAGGCTCCGGCGGATACACGGGCTGTGCCGGAACTTGAACTGAAGGCGGTCGCGATGACGGAGTCACTCCAGGCCCCGAACCCACACGTGCCAGAACAGGCCGCTCTGACCCTCGGCGTGGAGGAGGAACTGCACGTCGTCGACCTGGCGACGCGCGAACTCGTACCCCGCGCCCCGGAGATCCTGGACCGCCTGGACGGCGCGCACTTCTCCGCCGAGCTGCACCGCTCGGTGGTGGAGACCAACACGCCGGTCAGCGCCACCCTGGACGATCTGCGGGACGGCGTCGCGCAGCGGCGGCGGGACGCGATCGGCGTCGCCGAATCGCTCGGCCTCGGCCTGGTGGCCGCCGGGACCGTGCCGCTCGTCGACCTGGACTCGCTGCGGATCACCCCTACCTCGCGCTATCACCGGATGCTGCACGAGTACCAGATGCTCGTCCGTGAGCAGCTGATCTGCGGCGCTCAGGTGCACGTCGGCGTCCCCGACCGGGACGAGGCGGTGGCGGTCGCCCAGCGGGTCGCGCCGGCGCTGCCGGTGCTGCTGGCCCTCTCCACCAGCTCGCCCTACTGGATGGGCGAGGACTCCGGGTACGCCAGCGTCCGCTCGCTGGTCTGGATGCGCTGGCCGACGGCCGGCGACAGCGGGCCGCTCACCTCGGCCGCCGAGCACGAGGCCCTGGTCAGCGACCTGATCGCCTCCGGGACGATTAGCGACCCGAAGATGGTCTACTTCGACGTCCGGCCGTCCGCGCACGTGCCGACCGTGGAGTTGCGGGTCACCGACGCCAGCCCGGACACCGAGACGGTCGTCCTGCTGGCCGGGGTCTTCCGCGGCCTGGTCCTGCGCGCGCTGCAGGAGCACCGGGCCGGTGACCCCCTCCCGGTCGCCCGCCCGCCGTTGCACCGGGCGGCGATGTGGCGGGCCGCCCGATCCGGGCTGGAGGGCGACCTGCTCGACCTGCCGCGCTCACCGGTGCCAGTGCCTGCGGCCCTCGCCGTCGAGCGGCTGATCGCCGACGTGCGCCCGCAGCTCGAGGAACTGGGCGACTGGGACCAGGTCTACGACCTGTCCGTGCGCGCGCTGAGCCGGGGCAGCTCGGCGGCCCGCCAGCGCCGCGCCCTGGCCCGGCGCGGCCGGCTCTCCGACGTGGTGGACATGCTGGTGGCCGACACCCGGGGCGGCGTGACCGGCGCCGGACCGGCCGGCACTCCGGCGCCGTCGCGGATCGAGGCGTACGTGGCGGACGGCGACGAGGCCTTCCCGAGCGGCCGGGTGTCTCCGGCGTACGCCGGGATCCTGCCGGTGCTGACCTCGCTCGGCGCGACCGGGCTGCGGCACCGCGAGGACGTCCGGGACGACGAGCAGCGTGCCCGAGGCATCACGTTCAGCGTGGCCGGGGAGGCGGCCACCCGGCTGTTCCCGTTCGACCTGGTGCCCCGGATCGTGCCGGCCGACGACTGGCGCACGCTGCGGGAGGGCCTGGTCCAGCGGGTCCGCGCCCTGAACGAGTTCCTCAACGACGTGTACGGCGAGCGGCAGATCGTGGCCGACGGTGCCGTACCGGAGTGGGTGATCAACGGCTCGCCGGAGCTGCGGGCCAGCGGCGCGCTCATCCACCGCCGGGCGGTCCGGACCCAGGTGGCGGGTGTGGACCTGGTCCGGGACGGTGACGGCAAGTGGTGCGTGCTGGAGGACAACCTGCGGGTGCCGTCCGGGATCGCGTACGCCATGCAGAACCGCCGCCTGACCTGGAGCGTCCTGCCGGAGCTGCCCCGACCGGGCGCGCTGCTGTCGGTCGAGGAGACGCCGAAGCTGCTCAAGCAGGCCCTGCTGGAGGCGGCCGGTCCGGCGGCCGGGGACGACCCGGCGCTGGTGGTGCTCAGTCAGGGCCCGGACGACTCGGCCTGGTTCGAGCACAAGATGCTCGCCGAGGCCATGGAGGTCCCGGTGGTCCGCAGCACCGAGCTCTACGTCGACGAGGGCCGGGTGTGGCGGCTGCGCGACGGGCACCGGCATCCGGTGGACGTGATCTACCTGCGGATGGGCGAGGACAGCCTGGTGCACTCACCCGGCGCGGACGGCATGCCGCTGGGCCCCAGCCTGGTAGCCGCGCTGCACGCGGACACCATCGTGCTGGCCAACGCGCTCGGCAACGGCATCGGCGACGACAAGGCGGTGTACGCCTACGTGCCCCGCATGATCGAGTACTACCTCGGCGAGAAGCCGTTGCTCTCCGACGTCCGCACCTACCTGTGCGGCATCCCCGACCAGCGGGCCGAGGTGCTCTCCCGCCTCGACGAGCTGGTCTGCAAGCCGGTGGACGGCTACGGCGGCGACCGGATCGTGATCGGCCCGCACGCCACCGCCGAGGATCTCAACGCGCTGCGGCGGCAGATCCAGACCGCGCCGCACCGCTGGGTGGCTCAGGAGCTGGTCGAGCTCTCCACCCATCCGGTCTTCGACGGCCACCGGCTCGCCCCGCGTCACGTGGATCTGCGGGCGTTCGTGTTCACCGGCGCGCACTCGTCGGTCGTCGCTCCGGCGGCGCTGACCCGGGTGGCACCGGCCGGGAGCATGATCGTCAACTCGTCCCGGGGCGGCGGTTCGAAGGACACCTGGTTGCTCGGATAGAAGGAGGCACCACCCATGTGCGGAATCGCCGGCGAACTGCGCTTCGGCGACCGGCCCGCGGACACCGACGCCGTCCGGCGGATGTTGCCCTGCCTTCAGTCCCGGGGCCCGGACGGCGAAGGGCTGTGGGAACACGGCCGGATCGCCTTCGGGCACCGGCGGTTGAAGATCATCGACCTGTCCGAGAAGGGCGGTCAGCCGATGACCGACGACCAGCTCGGACTGACCGTGGTCTTCAACGGCTGCATCTACAACTACCAGCAGCTTCGCGAGGAGCTGACGGCCAGCGGCTACCGGTTCGCCTCCACGTCGGACACCGAGGTGATCCTCAAGGCGTACCACCGGTGGGGCGCGGACTGTGTCAACCGGTTCTTCGGGATGTTCGCCTTCGCGATCGCCGAGCACGACACCGGGACCGTCACGCTGGCCCGGGACCGGCTCGGGATCAAGCCGCTCTACCTGGCCGAGTCGCCGGGGCGGCTGCGGTTCGCGTCGACGCTTCCGGCGCTGCTGGCGGCCGGTGGCGTGGACACCACGATCGACAAGGTGGCGTTGCAGCACTACATGACGTTCCACTCGGTGGTCCCGGCACCGCGCACGATCATCTCCGGCGTCCGGAAGCTGCCCCCGGCGACGGTACGGGTGATCCGGGCGGACGGGACGTCGAGCGAGCGCGTGTACTGGGAGGCGTCGTTCACGCGCGAGCTGGAGATCGGTGACTGGGCCGACGCCGTACGCGAGAAGCTGCGCACCGCGGTGGACCGGCGGATGGTCGCGGACGTGCCGGTCGGCGTGCTGCTCTCCGGCGGCCTCGACTCCAGCCTCATCGTGGCACTGCTGGCCGAGCAGGGGCAGCGGGGACTGACCACGTTCAGCATCGGGTTCGAGTCGGGCGGCGGCGAGAGCGGTGACGAGTTCGAGTTCTCCGACCTGATCGCGCGTAAGTTCGACACCGAGCACCACCAGATCCGGATCGGACGGGACCGGTTCCTGCCGGCGGTGGAGCGGACCGTGGCGGCGATGAGCGAGCCGATGGTCAGCCACGACTGCATCGCGTTCAACCTCCTCAGCGAAGATGTTGCGAAGCATGTCAAGGTGGTGCAATCTGGGCAAGGTGCGGACGAAATCTTCGCCGGTTACAGCTGGTACCCACCCCTCGCCGGCGTCCCCCGGGAACACGCCGTCGACGCGTACGCGAAGGAGTTCTTCGACCGTCCATACGCCGACCTGGCCCGGCAGCTCAACCCGTCCTGGCTGCTAGATCGCGATGTCAGTCGCGAGTTCGTCGCGGCGAGCTTCGGCCGCGCCGGCGCCGTCACCGCGGTCGATGCCGCCCTGCGGCTCGACTCCCAGGTGATGCTCGTCGACGACCCGGTCAAGCGAGTGGACAACATGACGATGGCGTGGGGGCTGGAAGCCCGCGTACCGTTCCTGGATCACGAACTGGTCGAGCTCGCGGCGGCCTGCCCGCCGGAGCTGAAACTCGCGCAGGACGGCAAGGGGGTTCTCAAGGACGCGGCCCGTGGCCTCGTGCCGGACGAGGTCATCGACCGCCCGAAGGGCTACTTCCCGGTGCCCGGCATCCGGCACCTGGAAGGACCGATGCTCGAGAAGGTGCGCGACGCGCTGCACGCCCCGGCCGCCCGGGACCGGGCACTGTTCCGGCCGGAGTACGTCGACGCGCTGCTCGCCGACCCGAACACCTCGCGCACCACGCTCGGGGCGAACCAGTTGTGGCAGCTCGCGCTGCTGGAGATGTGGTTGCAGGACAAAGGCATCTAGAGGGGGGACAGATGGATGGTCAGCTCCATCGGGTTGACGTCACCATGCTGCCGACCGGCTGGCATTCGATCGAGTCGGAGGTGGCCGGCAACTGGTCACCGACGCTCTCGCCGGACGGCCGGCACATGGCGTACGTCTCCGACCGGGGCGGCGCACCCGCGGTCTGGGTGCAGCCGGTCGGCAGCGAGCTGACCTTCCGGGTCGACACCGGCGGTGAACCGGTGTCGGCCGTGCAATGGTCCTCCGGCGGCGGCTGGCTGGCCTGCCAGATCGCCCCCGGCGGGGCACCCCGGCACGAGGTGTGGCTGATCCGGCCGGACGGCACCGAGCTGCACCAGGTCGCCGGCTTCGGTGCGGACACCGCGGACAACATGCGCTGGCTGCCCGGGCGCTCTCTGCTGGCCCTCACCGAGAACCTGACGCGGGCCGTGGTGGTCGACGCGGTGACCGCCGAACGGCGGGTGATCGCGGACGGCGACCTGGTCTCGCTCCTCGACGTGGACCCGGCCGGGCGCTTCGCGCTTCTGAGGTACGGGCCACGCGGCGCCCGCCACATCGTGCTCCGCGACCTGGTCACCGGGACCGAGAAGCCGGTGACCAGTGGTGAGCAGGCGATCTTCAGCCCGGGCGGCGGCTGTGTGTACGCACTCAGCCAGGACGGCGAGTTCCCGGTCCTGCTCCGGGTCGCCGGGGACGCCGTGGAGGCGCTGACCGCGAGCGCGCCCACCGACCCGGCCGGCACGATCAGTGCCGCCTCGACCGCTGCCCAGCCGGTCGGCACGCTCGGCGGAGAGGTGGAGACTTTCGCGGTGACGGCCGATGGGCGTACCGCTGCGATCTTGTGGAATGTGCGCGGTGGCGAGTCGGAAGTCGCGCTGCTCGACCTGGACCACGACGGTGATCGCGTGCCGAGCGTGCTCGCGCCGCTGCCCGGCCTGGTGGTCAGCGGGCTCGCGTGGAGTTTCGACGGATCGGCGCTGGCCTTCACGGCTGAGGGGCCGGGGCAGCCGCACGGCGTCTGGGTGTGCGATCGCGACGGCGGTGACGTCCGGGCCGTCGCCGCGCTGCCCGCCGCGCCGGACGCGATCCGGCCGACGCTGGAGACGTTCGCCGCGCACGACGGGCTGACGCTGACCGGCTGGCTGTTCCGCCCGCCCGTGCCCGGCCCGCATCCCACCGTGCTGTGGCTGCACGGTGGCCCGGAAGCGCAGGAACGGCCTGGTCACGGGCCGCTCTTTCAGTCTCTGGCGCACCGCGGCATCGCCGTCTTCGCGCCGAACGTGCGCGGGTCGTCGGGGTTCGGGCGGTCCTTCGTCGACGCGGACAACCTGGCCCTGCGGTACGGCGCGATCGAGGACGTGCGCTCGTGCGTCACCCGCCTGCGGTCGTCCGGTGTCGCCGGGCCGGTGGGGATCATGGGGCGGTCGTACGGTGGCTACCTCACGCTGGCCGCGCTGACGACGTTTCCGGATCTGTTCGCCGTCGGCATCGACGTCTGCGGCATGTCCAACTTTTTTACGTTTTATCAGTACACGGAGCCGTGGATCGCGGCCGCCGCGGTCAGCAAGTACGGCGACCCGGTCGACGACGCCGACCTGCTGCACGACCTCTCCCCGATGACCCGGATCGACCGGTTGCGAACGCCGCTGATGGTGGTCCACGGCGAGAACGACAGCAACGTACCGGTGATCGAGGCCGAGCAGGTGGTGGCCGCGCTCGCCGCCCGCGAGGTACCGCACCGCTACCTGCTCTTCCCCGGTGAGGGTCACGAGCTGCTGCACCGCTCGTCGCGCGCCACCTACCTGCAGGCCACGATCGAGTGGCTGGAGCGGTATCTGACGCCGGCGCAGTGAGCAGACGCACGTTGCAGGGCGTCTAGCTGCGAGAAAGGCTGGGAGCGCACGCGCACTCGAGCGGAAGGCGACCCATGCCCCTGCGTCCCGGAGCCCGGGCCTGGGCGGTGTGGTCCGCCGGGCTCGCCGCATACATCGTCGCCGTTCTGCACCGCACCTCGCTCGGGGTGGCCGGGCTGGACGCCCAGGAGCGGTTCGACGTCGGCGCGAGCGCGCTGGCCAGTTTCGCCGTGCTCCAGCTGATCGTCTACGCCGGCCTGCAGATCCCGGTCGGGTTGCTGCTGGACCGATTCGGATCACTGCGGCTGGTGCTCTCCGGCGCCCTGGTGATGGCCGCCGGGCAGACGGTGATGGCGTTCGCCGACGACATGGGCGGCGCCATCGTCGCCCGGGTGCTGGTCGGTGCCGGCGACGCGATGACCTTCATCAGCGTGTTGCGCCTGGTGCCGCACTGGTTCCCGGTCAAGCGGGTGCCGGTCGTGACCCAGCTGACCGGGATCGTGGGGCAGATCGGGCAGGTGCTGTCCGCCGTACCGCTGGCCGCCCTGCTGGCCGGGCCGGGCTGGACCACCGCGTTCCTCAGCGCCGCCGGCGCCGGGGTGTTCGTCGCGCTGGTGGCGTTCGCCGCGCTGCACGACACGCCGGGGCGACGGATCAGCAGCGGCCGGGCGGTCAGCTGGCGGCAGCTCGGCGTCGACCTGGGCGGCGCCTGGCGGCATCCGGGAACCCGGCTCGGGCTGTGGACGCACTTCACCACCCAGTTCACCGGTACGGTCTTCGCGCTGATGTGGGGCATCCCGTTCCTGATCGCCGGCGAGGGACTGAGCCGCGGTGCCGCCAGCGCGCTGCTGATCCTGTTCGTGCTGACCGGCATGGCGTCCGGCCCGGTGCTCGGCATGCTGACCCAGCGCTATCCGCTGCGCCGCTCCCTGCTGGTGCTCGGCATCATCAGCGCCAACATGGCCGCCTGGGCGCTGGTCATCGCCTGGCCCGGACACGCCCCGATGCCCCTGCTCGTGGTGCTGGTGGTCGCGCTCGGACTGGGCGGGCCAGGCTCCATGATCGGGTTCGACTACGCCCGTACCTTCAACCCGCCGAGCCGGCTGGGCACCGCGACCGGGGTGGTCAACGTCGGCGGTTTCGTGGCCTCGTTGCTGACCATCGAGTTGATCGGTCTGATCCTGGACGCCCGAACCGGAGGTAGTGCGGACTATCACATCTCCGACTTCCGGGTCGCGATGTCGGTGCAGTTCCTCGTCGCCGCCGTCGGTGTGCTGGGCATTCTCCGGACCCGCAAACTCGCCCGGCGACGGCTCGAAGAGGAAGAGGGCGTGGTCATCCGCCCGCTTCGGGTCGCCTTGGCGGAACGGCGTGGTTTAGCCCTGGAGCGTGCGGTAAAGGCGAAAAGCTGGCGCGAATGAGAGGGGGCACATGACTGACCACGCGCAACCCCGGTTCTGGTCCGGCATCGACATTCCCAAGACCCTCGCCGGCACGCTGGCGGCTGTCTCCGCAGCCGTGTGCGGCTCGTTCCTCGGGATCGCCGGAACGCTGATCGGCGCCGCCGTGGTGAGCCTGATCAGTTCGATCGGCACCGAGCTCTATCACCGGTCCATCGACCGGGGCACCAAGAAGCTGCAGGCCGCCCTGATCGCCGCACCGGCCGCGGCGGGCACACCCGAGGTGACGGCGGCGCACGAGCCGCCCTCCGGCGACAACAAGCCGCCCCGGCGGATCCGGTGGAAGCGGGTCGGCCTGGTCGCGGCCGCGCTGTTCGTTCTGGGGCTCGGCACGCTGACCACGGTGGAGCTGCTGGCCGGCCGGTCCGCGGCGGACGCCCTGACCGGGCGGGACGGCACCAGCCCGCCGAGCCTGGTCAACACGAACCGGAACTCCGGTTCTGACGACGAGGTCGCCCCGACACCCGCCTCCTCCTCGCCGTCCGAGGACGAGTCGGAGGAGCCGGCGACCGAGCCGACCGGTGGCACGCCGGAGACCACCCAGCCCGAGCCCACCACCCCGGCCGAGGAGCAGCAGACCCCTCAGCCGGAGACCACGACGCAGCCGGAGCAGACTGAGACGGGCGCCGCGGACCAGCCCGCCCAGGATCTTCCCGAGCAGCAGGAAGGGTCTTGATCATGGATGCGAAGGGCGTTCTCGAGGACGCGTTCGGCCGACTGCCGGAACTCGTCGAGACAGCGGTCGACGGTCTCACCCCGGAGCAGCTCCGGTGGGCACCGAAGCGCGGCGCCAACTCGATCGGCTGGCTCGTCTGGCACCTCACCCGCGTGCAGGACAGCCACATCGCCGAGCTGCTGGACACCGAGCAGGTCTACCTGACCGGTGAGTGGGCTTCCCGCTTCGGCCGTAAACCGGACCCGTCGGACACCGGCTACGGCCACTCCGCGGACCAGGTCGCGGCGGTCGCTCCGGAGAGCGCCCAGGTCCTGCTCGACTACTACCGCGCGGTGCACGACCGCACGGTGAAATACCTGCGCGGCCTGACGGCCGCCGACTTCGACCGGGTGATCGACGAACGCTGGGATCCGCCGGTCACCCTCGGCGTCCGCCTGGTCAGCGTCTACGACGACGACGCCCAGCACGCCGCTCAGGCCGCCTACGTGCGCAGCCTTCTCTGAGGTACGCCGTGAGCCGTCCCGCCCCGACCAGGGCGGGACGGCCGGGCCTCAGGCCGCGGGTGACTCGCTGATCGGCAGCCGGACCAGGAACTTCGTGTCGCCCGGCTGGGACTCCACGGTGAGGTCGCCGCCGTGGCCGTTGACCACGATGCGGTACGAGATGTCCAGCCCCAGCCCGGTCCCCTCGCCCACCGGCTTGGTGGTGAAGAACGGCTCGAAGACCCGCTTGCGGATCTCCGGCGGCATGCCCGGTCCGGTGTCCCCGATCGACACCACCAGCCGCTCGTCCTCCCGGTAGGTGCGGACGGTAAGCGTCCCCTCGCCGCCCATGGCCTGGAACGCGTTGTCGATCAGGTTGGTCCACACCTGGTTCAGTTCGGCCGGATGGGCCGGGATCTGCGGCAGGCTCCGGTCGTAGTCCTTCACCACCCGGACGTCGCCGATCTTGTGGGCGAGCATGACAAGCGTGCTGTCCAGGCCGGGATGCACGTCGATCCACTGGTGCGCGGCCCGGTCCAGGTGCGAGTACCGCTTGGCGGCGAGCACCAGCGACGACACCCGGCCGGTGGCGTCCTCGATGTCGCTCATCAGCTGCTCGGTCTCCAGCGCGTACCCGATCCAGTGGATCGCCTGGTCGAGCAACTCCGGTGAGGCCAGCCGGGCCTCGATCTGGGACAGGCACTCGGTGTCGATGTTGCCCTGGGCGAAGACCGGGGCGACGTCCCAGGGTGCGGTGACACCCCGCTCCTCCATCCAGTCGCCGAGCTCGTCCTCCAGGTCGGCGGTCTGCATGGCGGTCAGCGCGGGTGCCTTGGCGGCCCGCTCGATGACCTCCTCCTGCAACTCCAGCAGGGCGGTCAGCCGGTCCGGGGCGACCTTGCCGGCGGCGAGTTTGCCGAGTTTCATCCGCATCGCGGCGACCCGCTGCCGCAGCGCGCCGGTGGCCCGGGACGCGGCGGCGGCCGGATTGTTCAGCTCGTGCATCAGTCCGGCGGACAGTGCTCCGAGAGCGGCCAGCCGCTGCCGCTCGCCGATCGCCGCCTGCGTGTTGCGCAAACCGAGCGTCAGGCCCTCCAGCAGGTGGATGGCCATCGGGAACCACTCGCGCATCAGCCACCCGAAGTCGGTGGCGGAGAGCATGAAGAACTCGCTGTCGGAGAGCGCCCGCATCGACGCCATGTAGTTGCGGGGCACACCGTCGTCGCGCAGGTACGCGTTCGTCGCGCCCATGTAGACGCCGCGCTGCTCGGTCCGGGTCGTGACGACGTCGTCCTGCCCGACCCGCCGGGTGAGCGAGATGGTGCCGCTGAGCAGCACGAACATCGCCTCGGCCGGGTCGCCCTCGCGGATCACCAGGTTGCCGGCCGCCACCCGTACGGTGCAGCCGTGCTCGGCGATCCAGGTCAGCTGCTCGTCGGTGAGCTTCTCGAACAGGAACAGTGTCTTGAGCTCCGCCGGGGTCAGGACGCCGGGCTCACACGGCTCGAGCCGGATCTCCTCTGTGTCGGTCATTACTGGGCCTCCAGGTAGCGATGGACCAGCGCGACGGCCATCGCGCCCTCACCGACCGCCGAGGCCACCCGTTTGATGGAGTTGGCCCGGACGTCGCCGGCGGCGAAGATGCCGGGAACACTGCTCTCCAGATAGAACGGATCGCGGTCCCGATCCCATCCCCGCGGCCGCTCGCCATTGGCCAGAAGGTCCGCTCCGGTACGGACGAAGCCCTTCCCGTCCCGCTGCACGGCATCGCCCAGCCAGTCGGTTCGCGGCTCGGCCCCGATGAACACGAAGAGGTACCCGCACTCGACGGTGGCCTTCGTCCCGTCCTTGCTGTCGCAGATGGTGATCGCCTGCAGGCGACCGTCGCCCTGCGCCCCGATCACCTCGCACCTGGTACGCACCTCGATGTTCGGCACCTGGGCGAGCTGCTGGATCAGGTAGTACGACATCGACGACTCGAGTGAGCCGCCGCGCACCAGCAGCGTGACCTTCCGGGCGTACTTGGCGAAGAACAGCGCGGCCTGCCCGGCCGAGTTCGCGCCGCCGACGATGTAGACGTCGCTGCCGGCACAGGCCGGGCCCTCGGTCGCGGCCGAGCCGTAGAAGACGCCGGAGCCGGTCAGGTCGGCGACGCCGTCGGCGAGGAGCGGGCGGTAGGAGACGCCGGTGGCGAGCAGGATGGCGTGCGCGGAGATCTCTCCGCCGTCGGCGAAGGTGAGCGTCCGGGCCGAGCCGTCCGTCCGGAGTCCGACCACCTCGCGCGTGTTGAGCGTCTCGGCGGCGAACTTGTCCGCCTGCCGCCGGGCCCGGTCGGTGAGCTGCGCGCCGGAGATCCCGTCCGGGAAGCCGAGGTAGTTCTCGATCCGGGAGCTCTGCCCGGCCTGCCCGCCGACCGCCTGCCGCTCGATCAGCAGCGTCTTGAGGCCCTCGGAACCGCCGTAGACGGCGGCGCCCAGGCCGGCCGGGCCACCGCCCACGATGATCAGGTCGTAGAAGTCGCGGCCCGGATTGGTGGAGAGCCCGGCCGCCTCGGCGACCTCCTGCACACTCGGCTGCGGCAGTGCCCGCCCGTCCGCGGTGACCACCAGCGGGACCGCCTCCGGCCCGGCGCCGGCCGCCTCCAGCAGGCGGCGGCCCTCCTCCTCGTCCGCGCCGAAATACTTGTACGGCACCAGATTGCGGGCCAGGAAGTCACGGATCTGGAAGGACGGCTCGCTCCACCGGTGGCCGACCACCCGGATGTCCGGCAGCTCCTTGTCGCCGGTCACCTGCCACGCGTCGAGCAGCGCGTCCAGCACCGGGTAGAGCTTCTCCTCCGGCGGGTCCCACGGCTTGAGCAGGTAGTGGTCGACGTCGACCACGTTGATCGCCTGGATCGCGGCGTCGGTGTCCGCGTACGCGGTGAGCAGTGCCCGCCGCGCGTGCGGGAACAGGTCCATCGCCTGCTCCAGGAACTCGATGCCGTTCATCTGCGGCATCCGGTAGTCGGCGAGGATCACCGCGACCCGCCCGCCCCGCAGCTTCAGTTCGCGAAGCGCCTCGAGCGCCTCGGCGGCCGAGGACGCACGAACGATCCGGTACCGGTCGCCGTAGCGGCGGCGCAGGTCACGCGCGATGGCGCGGGAGACGGACGGGTCGTCGTCGACCGTGAGGATCGCGGCTTGGCCCATGGGTCGTTTGTCCTCAGCTCTCGGGTTCAGGGTGGCGTTCGAGGTATCCCGCGACGAAGGGGCAGGTGGCGACGACCGGGGTGGACCTCGACCGGGCGTCGGCCAGCGCGGCGGCGGCCAGCCGGCCGGCCAGTCCGCGACCGGAGAACGCCTGATCGACCTCGGTGTGCAGCAGCTCGATCCGGTCGCTCTGGCGGCGGTAGTGCAGCATCCCGGCGACCTCGCCGCCGAGCAGCACCTCGTAGCGATGCTGCTCGAAGTTGTCGACCACGGCGGCGTCGGCGGCGTTCGCCGTACCGACCTGGGCGCTGCCCTCGACCCGCAGCTTGCGGCGGGCCCGCTCGTAGAACGAGGTACGCCCGAACCGGATCACCTGGGCCGCGCCGGGCAGGGGCTGGATGTCCAGGCAGGCGCCCGGCTCGGCGTAGCCCTCGATGATGCCGTCCACCTCGATCGCGAGGCGGCCGCTGGTCGGCAGCACCTCCAGGGCGAGGTGCTCGGAGGTGTCCAGCACCAGCGACCGGTTGAACGACGAGTGCGCGGCGGCGGCGCTGACGATCAGGCCCTGCACGGTGGGCGAGACGATCGGGCCGCCGGCCGAGAAGCTGTAGGCGGTCGAGCCGGTGGGCGTGGAGACGAGCACCGCGTCCGCGGCGTAGTTGACGAAGCTGCGCTGCTCCACCCGGATGCCGACCGCGGCGAGACCCTGCCCGGGCACCCGGACCAGCGCGATGTCGTTGAACGCCGTCACCTCACGCCCGTCCGGCAGGACGGTCCGCACGGCGGTCCGCGGCTCCACCGTGTACCGGTGCTCGTCGATCGCGGAGAGCGCGTCCTTGAGATCGGGCAGGTCCACCTCGGCGAGGAACCCCAGCCGGCCCACGTTCACACCGAGGACCGGCGTCTTACGGCCCTCGACCAGGCGCATGGTCCGCAGCATGGTGCCGTCGCCGCCCAGGCTGACCAGCAGACCGGCCCGCTCGACCATCTCCTCGGCCGGCACCGCGACCGCGTTGCAGGAGATCCGGGTGATCTCGTCGGGCAGGCCGAGCACGGTGACGCCCCGCTCGGTGGCCCAGTTCACGATGGCGTCGACCGCTGAACCACAGTCCCGCCGCGGGTGCAGCACGAGACCGACGACCTTCACCATGCCCATGACTTGCAGCCTTGCACGCCGGACCGCGAACAGCGAACATCTCATGTTCAATGTCCGGTGTGCGTAGCCCCACTCAACGAACACTTGAACTCGCCGACATCGTCGGCGTCGTACGCGACGGGCTCGGCGCCCGGGTGACGGACGCGGCGGAGCTGACCGGTGGCGGTTTCGCGACGGTCTGGCAGGCCATCCTCGACGACGGCCGGGACGTGGTGGTCAAGGTGGGGCCGCCGGCTTCGGCGCGACTTCTCGAGTACGAGAAAGGCGTGCTGCCGGCCGAGGCGGAGTATTTCCGGATGGTTCGTTCGCATGCTCCGGGCGTACCGGTGCCCGAGGTGCTGGCCGCCGGACCGCACTGGGTGATCACCAGCCGGCTGCCCGGCCGGGCACTGACCGAGGGTGACTCGCCCGCCGCGCGCCGGCAGCTCGGTGCCGCGATCGCCCGGATCCACAAGATCACTGGACCGCACTTCGGCTACACCGGCGACCGTCCCGCGGGCTCTGACTGGCCCACCGCCTTCGCCGCGATGATCGACTCGCTGCGTGCGGACGCGGCGCACTGGCAGGTGCCGCTGCCGCCGCTGGACGGGGTGGTGGACCGGCACCACGGCGCGCTAGCCACGGTCACCACGCCGGCGCTGCTGCACTTCGACCTCTGGGACGGCAATGTGCTGGTCGCGGCGGACGGTTCGCTGAGCGGCCTGGTCGACGGCGAGCGCTACCTGTACGGCGACCCGCTGCTGGACCTGGTCTCGCCGGCCCTGTTCCGCCGCATCGAGGACGAACCGTCGCACCCCTTCCTGGCGGGGTACCGGACCGCCGCGCCCCTCGACCAGGTCCGGCTCTCCCTGTACCGGGTACACCTGTATGTGCTGATGCTCGCCGAGGGCCCGAGCCGCGGCATCCCGGTCACGGACGGCCGCCACGACTTCCTGACCGGCCTGCTCACCGCGGAACTGGAAGCCCTCGATGAACTGGGCGGGAGGCGCTAGGCTTCCCCGCCATGATCTCCGGTGACGTCGACGCCGAACTGCGGCGCCTGGCCGACGACCCGTCCTTCCCGCACCGCGACGCGGCCCGGCACGCGATCCGGTTCCGGGCCGAGGGCGACGTGTCGGACCTGGTCGCCATCGAGGACGATCCGCACCCCTGCGCGATGACCGACGTGGTGTTCGCCATGGCCGGGTCGAAGCGGACCTGGCTCAACTGGGTGCCGATGCCGGCCGAGGCGATCTGCAACGTCGCCAACGAGGTGGGCAGCCGCCGGGCCGAGGGCGAGGACCTCGGGCTGGTCAGTCTCGCCCTCTCCGCCGCCGAGCCGGCCAGCGCGATCACCGCGAGCGAGCGGGTGATGGGCCGGGTCGAGCTGGGCATCGGCGACTTCCCGGCACCGGACATCCGGATGCCGCTGCGCCGCGGCCGGTACGCGATCTGGCGCTACGACGGCACCGACCCGGTCCCGGCCGTCCCCGCGCCGTCCGGCGCCGCGATCCGGGTGCTGCACGAGGTCGGCGGGGAACCGTGGTCGTCCCCGCTCTCCGGCTACGTACAGGCTGAACCCCTCGGCGCGCTGCCCCTCGCCGACCTGCTCGGCCTGCTGGCCCACCTGCCCGGCCCGCCGGACACACCGCGCTGGGAGTACCTGGCCAAGTCGACGCCGACCTACTGGTACCGGCTCCTGCAACCGTGGGTCTGTCTCGGCATCCTGCGCCACGCCGCGGACGAGCCGTGGGCCACCTCGACCCGGCGCGAGGTACTGCTCGACCTCGCCCTCGGCATCGAGGACTGGACCGCGGACGCCGCACTGTTCGCGCTGGTCACCGCCGCCTACCGGGAGAGCGAACTGCGGGCCGAGGTGCACCAGGTGGTCCGGGCCCGGCTGAACGCCGCCGCGTCCGCACCGCGGCTGGTCACCATCGAGGAGTCCCTGGCCCATCTGATGCTGATCACTCCGGGCTGCACCGCCGACGACCGGGCCCTCGCGACCGCTGTCCTGGCCCGCGCGGCCGAGGCCGGCGAAGAGGACGAGGACGAGCAGGCCCCGCCGCCGTCGAAGGCCGAGAAGCGCCGCTGGTGGCAGCGCCGCGGATGACTCAGCCGGTCCGCGTGGCGAGCGCCAGGAAACGGTCCGGGACGTCCTCGTAGCTGCGCAGCTCCCAGCCCGACCCGGCGAGCAGCGGACCCAGCCGTTCCTCACTGAGCGGCTCTCCCGGACGCAGCGTGCGCCCGTGCCGGGCCGCGAGCTCCGCCCGGCCGGTCGGGTGGAAGATCGCCAGCGTGCCGCCGGGACGGGTCACCCGGGCCAGCTCGGCCAGGCCGGCGACCGGATCGGGCAGGTGGTGCACCAGACCGGCCGCGAAGATCACGTCGGCGGCCGCGTCGGCGACCGGGAGCCGGCGCGCGTCGGCGAGGATCAGCGACGCGTCGTCGTCCCGCCCGGCCTTGCGGGCCGCGAGCAGCATGTCCGGGGTGAAGTCCAGGCCGAGCACCCGCCCGGTGGGCCCGGCCGCGTCGGCGAGGGCGGGCAGGGCCCGGCCGGTGCCGCAGCCGATGTCGAGCGCGACCTGCCCGGGGCCGACGCCGGCGAGACGCACGGCCTCCCGGTAACGAGGCATGTCGTCGCCGAACTTCGCGTCCCAGTCGCCGGCGCGCGCGGCGAAGAAGGCCCGGCTCTCCGACAGATACCACCGGTCGGGATCGGCCAGGTCAGGATGGATCTGCCGGATCACCGGCCACTCCGGGTCCCGGTGGTCGATCACCACCTGGGCACGGCGCTCGCCGTCGCCCTCGGCGAACCGGTGGCGCGGGCCACCGCGAAGAAAGACCAGGATCCGATCGGTGGCCGGCTCCAGCACGTTGAGCGCCGAGTCCGAAACGGTGCCGCCCGGGCCGGTCAGGCCGAGAACGGCGTCCACGTTCCAGGCCCGGGCCGTGGACGGGAAGGCCGCGGCGAGGCGGGCGGCGAACGCCGCCGCGGCACCGGGATCGCCGCCGTCGACGATCACGGTGAGCGGGGCACGCGGCGCCAGCACCTCGGCGAGCAGTGCGGTGACTTCGGCGATGCGTTCCGGCACGCCCACCAGCATGACTGTGTACGTGTGACCTGCGCAACGCCCCGAGCGCGGAGCACTTTGTGCCACTTTGTCAGGGCCGGGTGGAGTGGATCGGGCCGGGCGGGCACAGTGGGACGATGAGACTGGCCGGAGCCGTGGTCGCCGCCGCACTGGTGCTCGCCGGATGCGCGGGCCCCTCCGCCAGCGGCGACGGCACCGGGAGCGACCCGGGGAGCGGTGCGCCGGCCGGCGTCCCGGAGGGCGTCCAGCAGGTCCGGGTGCTGGCCGACGAGTCGCTGCGCCCCGCCTTCGACCAGATCGAGGTGCTGTTCGAGCAGCAGAACCCGAGCGTCGATGTCGTCCTCGCGTACGGTGAAGGCATCGACCTGGCCCGGCAGATCGCCGGCGGCGAACCTGCCCACGTCTTCGCCTCCGATGATCCCTCCGCGCTGGCCACGGTGGGCGCCGCGGAGGTCTTCGCCGGTGGCCGGCTCGGCGTGGCCGCACTCGATCCGGCCGGCGCGCCGTTCGTCACCTTCGTCAACGAGGGCGACGCCCAGCGCGTGCTCACCGACACCGGTATTCTCCGGCCGTGACCGGCATCCCCGAGCTCGCCGACTTCCGCGCGGCCGTCGCCCGGATGTATCTCGAGGCCACCGACCTGGGCGACTTCCGCAAGCGCCGCGACGACCTGTTCGCCACCCACCCGCAGTCTCCGATCCCGGCCGCGGAGCGGTCCGCTTTCACCGGCCTGCGGTACTTCCCGGCCGACGACTCGACGGTGGTCGAGGCACGGCTGCGCCCGTCACCCGGCTCGCTCGACGTCGACACCGGCGGCCCGGACGGGGTGATCCACTACACGAGCGCCGGTGTGCTGGAGACGCCCTACGGCGAGCTCTCGCTCTGGTGGATCGCCGCCTACGGCGGCGGCCTGTTCCTGCCGGTCCGCGACGCCACCTGCGGCGACACCACCTATGGCGGCGGCCGCTACCTCACCGACACCGTGAAGGGTACGCACGGACGCGGCGTCATCTGGCTCGGCGGCGACCGCTTCCGGCTCGACTTCAACTACCTGTACAACCCGAGCTGCGCCTATGACCCGGAGTGGGCTTGCCCGCTCGCACCCCCGTCGAACCGGGTGGCGGCGCCGATCCGCGCCGGCGAGCAGTCCTACCGGTAGACCGCGCGTCAGCGGGCAGCGGCCCGATCAGACCACGACTGCCGGGTAGCCAAATTCGTGGCGCCACCATCCAAAACGGTGCGATGCACCGCCCGCGCCAATGGCGCGCCCCACCGCGACCGGGGACCGCCGTAAGCGGCCACCGGCCCGCCGACCGGGCAAAGGACGCAGACCGCATCGGTAGCCGTGCCCGTCGCGGTCAAACCGAGTTCGGCGAGCGCCTGCGCCTTGGCCTCGGTAGCCGTCGCCACCGCGTTGATCAGAGCGGCCTCGCTCAGCCGCTGCGGCACACCGATCACGATGTTGATCGTGCCCGGCCGGTGCCCGAAGCCGACCGCGTCGGGATCGGCGGCGAGGATCGGCGCGCCCAGGCCGACCGTGGTGTAGACCTTGACGCCGTCATCGGTCGCGGTCACCACGTCGGCCACGTCGACGCCGGTCAGCAGGCCGATACCGGGGCCGGTGAGGCCCAGGCCGGCGGCGAGTTCGGCCAGGTGGGTGTCCGGGTCGGGGCGGGCGTACGACATGGCGACGCTCGCGTTGATCAGCCACTCGCGAGGGCCGATACCGCCGCCGAGCACCGCGCTGGAGACCGCGAGCAGCGGCTCGGGGAAGCGCCAGAGCAGCAACGGTACGTCGTGGCCGCCCTCCCTGCGGTGGGTCAGTGACGGTTCAGCGAACATGTCGGTCACTTCCATTCCGGCGCCAGAATGCCCCAGATCTCAGTGTCACGGCGCACTCCCTGCCAGGGGTACGACTCCCGTTTCTGCCCTTCACGTGTCATACCGAGCCGGCGGGCGACGTTCGAGCTGGCCACGTTGTTCGGGTCGCAGAGCCATTCGACCCGGTGCATGCCGCGGGTGTGGAACGCCCAGTCGATGAGCACCCGGACCGCCTTGGTGATCAGACCCCGCCCGGTCCCGGCCGGCTCCAGCCAGCAGCCGACCTCGCAGTTGCCGGCGGCGGTGTCGAACGCGACGAACATCGTGCCCCCGACCAGCGTGCCGTCGAGCCAGATGCCGTAGAGGCGCCCGGTGTCGGCGGCGGTCCGGTCGGCGTACCTCTGAAGGGTTGCCCTGGCGCTCGCCAGGTCGGTGCTCAGGCCGGCCCACGGAATCCACGGATCGACGGTCGCGCGGGCCCGGTCCATGTGTGCCAGGAACTCCTCGGCCTGCCACGGCTCGAGGGGCCGCAGCTCGGCGCCGTCGCCAAGATCGATAGAGAACATCAGGGCAGCCTAGCGACGCCAGGGTATTAAGACCGTACCTGGCACCGGACGAATCGGGCACGATGGGAGCATGAGCGAGCACACCGACGAGATCACGCGAGCGCTGGTGCAGGCGGCCGACGCCGCCCGGTACGCGCCGTCGATCCACAACACCCAGCCGTGGCGCTGGGTGGTCCGGGCCGGCCGGCTGGAGCTGTTCGGGGTCGTCGAGCGGCAGCTGCGGGAACAGGACCCGTCCGGGCGGATGCTGCTGCTGAGCTGTGGCACCGCCCTGCATCACGCCCAGGTCGCGCTCAGCGCCGAGGGCTGGCGCCACGAGGTGCGGCGGCCCGCCGGCGAACCGCTCGCGACGGTCCGGCCGATCGAGCGGGAGGCCGTTCATCCCGAGGCGACCCGGCACTTCCAGATGCTCCAGGTGCGGCGCACCGACCGGCGTACGGTCACCGACGACCAGATTCCCGAGGAGACCCTGCGGCACCTGATCAAGGCAACCGAGGAGGGCGGCGCGTGGCTGCACGTGCTCCGCCGGGACCAGGTCATCGAGCTGGCGGCGGCGGTGGACCAGTCGCAGCAGGCGCAGGACACCGACGAGCGGATCAGCCAGGAGCGGGCCGAGTGGGTGGGCGGGGATCGGCCCGAGGGCACCGGCATCCCGGCTTCGGCGCTGCCCGAGGAGGTGCCGCTCACCACGGTCGCGGAGCGTGACTTCCAGAGCCGGGGGACGCTGCCGGCGGGCGCCGGCCACGACCAGGCGGCGACGTACGCGGTTCTTTACGGTACGGGCGACGACGCGGTCGACTGGCTGCGCGGCGGCGAGGCGCTGAGCCGGTTGTGGCTGGCCGCGACCGAGCAGGCGGTGAGCCTGCTGCCCCTGAGCGGCCCGGTCGAGATCCCGTCCACCCGGCAGACGCTGCGCGGCATGCTGGCCGGCACCGGCTACCCGTTCCTGGCGGTCCGGCTCGGCACGCTCGACCCGGCCCACTCCGCCCCGCCGAAGACGCCCCGCCTCCCCGCCGGCCAGGTCATCGAGGTGCACTCGGAAGCGGGCCGCATCGCGCACGGCGGCGCCGAGGACGCCGAAACAGGCGAGGCGAAGCCGTAGGCGCGAGGCCGGCAGCTCAATGCCGATCGCCCTCCGGGCCGTAGGCGGCGAGGAAGCGGTCGCGGAAAGTGTCCATCCGCCAGTTCGGCGCGGCCGGGTCCGGCTTGAGGCCGTCGGTCCAGCCCCAGGGCGCGATCCGGTCGAGGACCTTCGGGTCCTTCGCGACGATGGTGATCGGCACGTCGCGGGTGGCGTTCGGCCCGACCACGACCGGGGCCGGCTGATGGTCGCCGAGGAAGACCAGGACGGTGTCGTCGTCGGCGTACTTCTCCAGGTAGGAGAGGAGCGAGTCGATCGAGTAGGCGACCGACCGGGCGTACTCGGTCTTGATCCGGGCGTTGTCCTTCCACACGCTCTGGGTCGGCTCGGCCGCCGCCACCATCGGGCCGTAGACGCTGCCGTCACCGATCTTGTCCCAGTCGAGCATGGTCGGCACCGGCGCCCACGGGGTGTGGCTGGAGGTCAGCGTGATCTCGGCGAGCAGCGGGCCGCGCTTGGCCTTGGCGTACTCGAGTTTCTGGAAGGCGGACATCACGTACTGGTCGGGCATGGTGGACCAGCTGAAGGCGGGACCGTTGTAGCCCAGGGTGTGCGAGTCGTAGATCTGGTCGTACCCGTAGAACTCGCCCTCCGGCCAGGCGAAGGTGATCCCCGGCTCGACGCCCACCGTACGATGCCCGGCGTTCTTGAAGGCCTTGGTGAGGGTGAGCCGGTCGGTCGAGACCAGGCTGCGGTATCGCTGCTCGTTGTCGATCCACAGCCCGGAGAGGAACGTGGCGTGCGCGAGCCAGCTGCCGCCGCCCGCGGTGGACGAGGTGAGCCATCCGCTGCGGGATCCGAAGCCGGCTTTCGTCAGCCGGTCGCCACTGTTCGCCAGCACACGAAGGACTTCGCCGTTGAACCGCGGGTTCTCCAGCGCGTCCCGGCCGTAGCTCTCCACGAACGAGATGATCACGTCGTGGTTCTTGAGGGCGGTGAGGGTCTGGTCGCCGGGCCGGTCCCGGTACGCGTCGACGGTGACCTCCTCGGCGAACCGCTTGCGGTCACGTAGATCGTTCGGCAGCGCGAGGGCGGTGTGCGCGGCCAGGTCCGCCGCGGTGTGCGAGGCGACCGGGATGCCACCGATCAGCTGGGTGCCCATCGCGAACAGGGCCGCCCACGCGACACCCACCGCGCCGAGGCCCCGCCAGGCCCCGGCGCGGTGGGCGGTCAGGACGCCGCTCAGCCGCAGGACCGCCCAGGTCATTCCGGCGATCAGGGCGGCGGCGAGGAGGACCGCACCAGTCGCGATGCCGATCGCGGCGGCCCGGCCCATCGAGTCGACCATGAAGTTGAAGCCGTCGTCGAAGAGTCCCCAGTCCAGCACCGGGTCGAACCGGCGGGCCAGGACGGCGAAGAAGCCGATGTCCACGAGCTTCACCACGGTGAGCGCACCGAGCAGCACACCGAGGCCGGCGGCGAACGGTCGCCGGGCCCGCCGCGGCAGTAGAAGCAGCAGGATCCCCAGCACGAACGCCTCCACCGGGACGCGCAGGAGTGCGGTGTGCACTGAATTTCCGGGCGGCAGCCGGAAGATCTGGTCCGGCACGATCAGTGCCAGAAACACCAGGACCGCGGCGAATCCCGTGGCCAGGTGCCGGAGGACCCGGCGATACGACTTCTTCTCACTCACGCTCTGTTCATACGCCTCGTTGGGCCATCCGGTTCGACGGGGGTAATTCAGTGGATGAGTGAGCGCTCGCTCATTAGAGTGGCTTCCCATGGAAGAGAGACGCAGACGCGTCCCGGCCCTGGCGCCGGAGGAACGGCGGGCCGCCCTCATCGCGGCGACCATCCCGCTGCTGCACGAGCACGGCCTGGACGTGAGCACCCGCCAGATCGCCCACGCGGCCGGCGTGGCCGAGGGCACGATCTTCGGCGTCTTCGAGAGCAAGAGCCAGTTGGTGGTCTGCTCGGTGGTGCAAGCACTCGACCCGCGACCGACACTCGACGCCCTCGCCGCCATCGACCGCGGGGCCCATCTGCGGGTCCGGGTGGCGGCGGCGGCCGAGCTGGTGCACGCCCGGTTCATCGAGAACGCGCATCTGATGAGCGAGGCCCGCAAGCTGATCTTCGACAACCGGCCGGATCCGGAGGCACAGGCCCGGATGGCGGCCTCCCGGGAGCAGTTGCAGGCGGCGATCGTCGAGGTGTTCGCGCCGGACGCGGCCCGGCTGCGGGTCTCCCCCGAGAAGGCGGCCCGGTTGCTGCTGCTGCACTGCGGCGCCAACGCCTTCGGGCCGTTCGCCGAGCCCGGCACCTTCAGCGGCGAGGACCTGGCGTCCCTGCTGCTCGACGGCATCTACATCAGGGAGACGGAGCCGACGTGCTGATCAAACTGCTTCGCGTGCACCTGCGGCCGTACCGGACGGCGATCGTCCTGGTGGTGCTGTTCCAGTTCCTGCAGACGCTCGCGACGCTCTACCTGCCGGCGCTCAACGCCGACATCATCGACAACGGCGTGGTCAAGGGCGACACCGGCTATGTGATGCGGGTCGGCGCCGGCATGCTCGGCGTCACCGTGCTCCAGATCGCCGCGCAGGCCGTGGCGGTGTATTTCGGCGCCCGGACCGCCATGGCGGTCGGCCGCGACCTGCGTGCCTCGATCTTCGAGCGGGTGCAGACCTTCTCGGCGCGTGAGGTCGGGCAGTTCGGGGCGCCGTCCCTGATCACCCGGACGACGAACGATGTGCAGCAGATCCAGATGCTGGTGCTGCTCACCTTCACGCTCATGGTGTCGGCGCCGATCATGTGCGTCGGCGGCGTCGTGCTGGCCCTGCGCGAGGACGTGCCGCTCTCCTCGCTGCTGCTGGTCATCGTGCCGGTGCTGATCGGTGTGGTGGGCCTGATCATCGCGCGGATGCGGCCGCTGTTCCGGCTCATGCAGGACCGTCTCGACCGGGTCAACCAGGTGATGCGCGAGCAGATCACCGGCATCCGCGTGATCCGCGCCTTCGTGCGCGACGATCACGAGCGCGATCGGTACGGCGTGGCCAACGACGACCTGACCGACGTGTCGCTGCGAGTCGGCCGGATCATGGCGCTGATGTTCCCGACCGTGATGCTGATCGTGAACATCTCCAGCGTCGCGGTGGTCTGGTTCGGCGGCCACCGGATCGACTCCGGCGGCATGCAGGTCGGCGAGCTGACCGCGTTCATCAGCTACCTCATGCAGATCCTCATGTCGATCATGATGGCGACGTTCATGTTCATGATGATTCCCCGCGCCGAGGTCTGTGCCGAGCGGATCAAAGAGGTGGTGGACACCGAGACCAGCGTGACGCCGCCTGCGGCGCCGATCACCACGCTGGCGCGCCACGGCGAGCTGGAGCTGCGCGACGTCGACTTCCGCTATCCAGGTGCCGAGGCCGCAGTGCTTTCGGGGGTACGGGTGAGAGCGCGCCCCGGTGAGGTCACAGCGATCATCGGCTCCACCGGTAGCGGGAAGACCACCCTGCTCAACCTGATACCCCGGCTCTTCGACGCGACCAGCGGCACGGTCCTGGTCGACGGCGTCGACGTCCGCGAGCTGGATCCGGATCTGCTCGCCCGCACGGTCGGCCTGGTGCCGCAGCGGCCGTACCTGTTCACCGGAACGATCGCCTCCAACCTGCGCTACGGCAACCCGGACGCCACCGACGAGGAGCTCTGGCAGGCCCTGGAGATCGCGCAGGCGAGGGACTTCGTCGAGCGGATGGAGGGACAGCTGGACGCACCGATCGCGCAGGGCGGCACGAACGTCTCCGGCGGCCAGCGACAGCGACTCGCCATCGCCCGGACGCTTGTCCACCGGCCGGAGATCTACCTCTTCGACGACTCGTTCTCGGCGCTCGACTACGCCACCGACGCCGCGCTGCGTGCCGCTCTCACCGAGCACCTCACCGCGGACGGCGGCCAGGAGGCGACCGTCGTGATCGTGGCACAGCGGGTCAGCACGATCCGCGACGCCGACCGGATCATCGTGCTGGACGACGGCAAGGTGGTCGGCACCGGCACGCACGACGAGCTCATGGAGACCGACCCGACGTACCGCGAGATCGTTCTCTCGCAGCTCACAGCAGAAGAGGCGGTTACCCGATGACTGCTCCGAACCGGCCGCCCCGGCCCATGGGTGGCCCGCCGGCCGCCCGGATGATGATGGCGGGCGGACCGCCGGAGAAACTCAAGGATTTCAAGGGTTCCACGAAACGCCTCCTCGGCCTGCTGAAACCGCAGCGCGCCCTGGTCGGCGCGGTACTGCTCTTCGGTATCGCCAGCGTGACCCTGTCGGTGACCGGGCCGTACCTGCTCGGCAAGGCCACCGACGTGATCTTCAACGGCGTGATCGGCAGGATGCTGAGCGGAGACGTCACCAAGGACGAGGCGATCGCCGGGCTGCGCGCCCGCGGCGACGACGGCCTCGCCGACGTGCTCGCCGGGTCGGACGCCATTCCCGGCCAGGGCATCGACTTCACCCGGCTGGCGCACGTCCTCGCCTGGGTGGCGTTGATCTACCTGTTCGCCTGGGTGTTCGGCGTGCTCCAGGGCCGGATCACCGCCCGGGTCGTGCAGACCGCCGTCCTCGACCTGCGCAACCAGGTCGAGTCGAAGCTGGCCCGGCTGCCGCTCTCCTACTTCGACCAGCAGCCGCGCGGCGAGGTGCTGAGCCGGGCCACCAACGACACCGACAACATCGCGCAGACCCTCCAGCAGACGTTCGCGCAGCTGGTCACGGCCCTGCTGATGATCGTCGGCGTACTCGGTGTGATGTTCTGGATCTCCCCGCTGCTCGCGCTGATCGCGCTGGTCACCGTGCCGGTGTCGATCTGGCTGACCACAGTGATCGGCAAGCGGTCCCAGCCGCAGTTCGTCGCCCAGTGGAAGACCACCGGCCAGCTGAACGGCCACATCGAGGAGATGTTCACCGGCCACGCGCTGGTCAAGGTCTTCGGGCGGCAGCGGGAGGCAGCGGACACCTTCCGCGAGCACAACGACAAGCTGTACGCGTCCAGCTTCCGGGCCCAGTTCATCTCCGGCCTGATCCAGCCGGCCATGATGTTCATCTCGAACGTCAACTACGTGCTGGTGGCGGTGGTCGGCGGACTGCGGGTGGCCTCCGGGACGCTGACGCTCGGCGAGGTGCAGGCGTTCATCCAGTACTCGCGGCAGTTCAGCCAACCGCTCACCCAGGTGGCCAGCATGGCCAACCTGGTGCAGTCCGGTGTGGCCTCGGCCGAGCGGGTGTTCGCCCTGCTGGACGCGCCGGAGCAGTCACCGGACCCGGCTCCGGTCTCGATGCCGCCGGTGCGTGGCCGCATCGAGTTCGAGAACGTGTCGTTCCGCTACACGCCGGACAAGCCGCTGATCGAGGACCTGTCGCTCAGCGTCCAGCCCGGGCAGACGGTCGCGATCGTCGGCCCGACCGGTGCGGGTAAGACGACGCTGGTCAACCTGCTGATGCGGTTCTACGACGTGACCGGTGGGCGGATCACCCTGGACGGGGTGGACATCGCCACCATGCCGCGGGAGCAACTGCGCGAGGAGATCGGCATGGTGTTGCAGGACACCTGGCTGTTCGGCGGGACCATCGCGGAGAACCTCGCCTATGGAGCTGACGATTTCGATCGTGCCGCGGTCCTTCGCGCCGCCGAGGCCGCTCACGTGGACGGATTCGTGCGAACCCTCCCGGAGGGCTACGACACGAAGATCGATGAAGAGGGATCGAACGTCAGCGCGGGACAGAAGCAGCTGATCACGATCGCGCGGGCGTTCCTCGCCGAGCCGAGCATCCTGATCCTGGACGAGGCGACCAGCTCGGTGGACACGCGTACCGAGGTGCTGATCCAGCGGGCGATGGGCAACCTGCGCACCGGGCGGACCAGCTTCGTCATCGCGCACCGGCTCTCCACCATCCGCGACGCCGACGTGATCCTGGTGATGGAGAACGGCTCGATCGTCGAACAGGGCACCCACGACTCGCTGATCGCGGCGGACGGGGCGTACGCCCGCCTCTATTCGGCGCAGTTCGCGCAGGCTGTCGCCGAAGTGGACTGAGAAGGGGGCGGCCGGCGGGCCGCCCCCGTCTGCGTCGTGGTGGTACCGAGTTTATGGTGACCCGCTGCCCGGCGGGCCAGCCACTGGCCACGATGCCCGTGGTGGTGTTGCCACCCACCATGGCCCGCAGCGTCAGAGCCTTCTTGCTGGCGATGGTCACCGACTTGGCCCAGGAGCCGGTGGTGCCGGTCTTGCCGGTGTAGACGGTCTTCCAGGCGCCGCTGACGAAGCTCTGCACCGTGACCGCCGCGCCGGCCGCCTTCGGGTTACCGGTGACCGTGACGGCCATCCGGCCCTTGCTCGGCGAGGTGACGACCAGGCTCGGGTTCTGCTTGACCCGGACGGTGATCTCTTCCGACCAGGCGTCGCCGGCCATCGTCGTGAACGTGTAGCCCTGCCCGATCCAGTGCGCGACCGAGTAGTTGCCGGACGCGTCGCTCTTGGCGGTCTTGAGCTTGACGCCCTTGGCCGTCGAGCCGAGCGCCTGACCCCACAGCTCGACGTTGCTGCTCGGGGCTGCCTTGCCGGTGATGGTGACCACGTTGCCGCCGGTCAGCGTGGTGGCCGAGGCCCTGATGGTCGGCGCGACCGGCTCCTCGCCGGGCTCCTCACCGGGCTCCTCGCCAGGCTCTTCGCCGGGCCCACCGGGTGTGGGCGTGGTGCCACCGTCGCTGAGCGCGATGGTGATCGAGCCACCGCTGACCGTGCCGGTGCCACCGAAGCCGGTGCCGCCGACGCCGATCGACTCGGCCGGCTCGGCCTCGGTGTCGTCGGTGATCCGCACGCTGCCGATCGGGACCTCGGTGCCGTCGGCGGTGTCCCCGTCGATCTGCACCGCGAACGACGACGGCGCGAAGTCGTTGTTGTCCGCCGCCCGGTTGCCGTTCGCCGCGAAGCCGCCGAGGGTCACGTTGAGCAGAGTCTGGTCCTCCGCCACGTTCTTGACCGTGCCGGTCAGCGCGACGACGTCACCCTCCTTGGCCTGCACCGAGTTGACCGAGAGGACCGGCGCGTCGTCGTCGTTGGTGATGGTGAGGACGGCGGTCGTCGCCGCGCCGGTGGCGTGCGTCTCGGTGGTTCCGAGGGCGACGTTGTACTTCACCGTCTCATCGGCTTCGTAGACCTCGTCGCCGTTGACCAGCAGCAGGATGTAGGAAGACGTCTCGCCGGCGAGGATGGTGCCGCCCACACTGCCGATCTCGTCGAAGTCGTCCGAGCCCGCCCCAACCCCGGCCGCTGTGGCGGTCCCGGCCGCCGGTGACGGCGTCGGGACAGCAGTCCAGTCGACGTCCTCCGAGCTGGGGTTGGAGAGCTTCACCTCGAACAGCGCGGCCGAGGGGCCGTCGCCCTCCGGCGCCGAGATGGCGCTGCGGGTGACGCTGAAGGTCGGCTTGTCGTCGTCGTCGGTGATGGTGATGAGGTTGTCGCCGAGCGACTTACCGGCCTGCAACCGGTTCACGTTGACGTCGGTGAGGGAGATGGTGAACGTCTCCGAGGCACCCTCGTCCACGTTGTCACCCAGCACGTCGACGGTGAAGGTCTTCTCCAGCTCGCCCGGCTTGAAGACGAGGTCGCGCGACGCGTGCGCGGCGACGGCGGTGAAGTCCTCGGCCGCGGTAGCCGTTCCGGCGCCCTCGGCGACGGCGTAGCGGATCGTCTGCTCCTGCCCGGAGGCCTTGGTCAACCGGACGGTGAAGGTGCGCGACTTGGTCGCGGTGGGACCGCCCTCGGTGACCGCGGTGGGCACGAGCTCCACCTGCGGGCCGGCCACGGTGCCGCTGTCCGAGATGGAACCGTTCCGCCGCACCGTCGCGTGCAGCGTGGCGTTCAGCGGGTTGGAGAGCAGGACGGAAAGCTCTTCCGTCGCCTCGTCCGCGCTGTCGGTGAGGGTGGTGACGGAGACCGGGGCCGACGGGGTGGTCTGCCCGGCGGCGAAGGTGACCGTGCCGTTGGTGACCGCCGTGTAGTCCGAGCCGGCGGTCGCGGCACCGTTGCTGCCGGACGGCGTCGCCGTCGCGGTGTTCCAGGTGGCGGTGACCGCCTTCTCCGAACCGTGGTCGAGAGTCACCGGGAAGACCAGGCTTCCGCCCTCGGTGGCCGCCGACGAGGGAGTGGCGATGCTCATGACCGGAACCGTGTCGTCGTCCAGGATGTTGACCTTGACCGATGCGGTTCCCGTGACGTTGGTGCCGGTCAAGGACTTGACCCAGAAGCTCTGGATCTCATCCTCGTCCAGCGTGTCGGCGCTGATCGGGATGGTCGCCGTGCCGGTGGTCGTGCCGGTGATGGAGATGGCGGTGCTGGTGGCGGTGTAGTCCTGACCCGCCTTGGCCGTGTCGTCCTCGGTGTAGATCGGGATGTTGACGGTTTCGGCCGGCGTCGCGGAGAGGGTCGCGGTGATGGTCGCGGTGCCCGCCGCCTCATTGATCGTCGAGGACGACGCGCTCAGGATGACGGTCGGGTTGTCGTCGTCGACAATCGTGCCGGCGACCACATTCGCGGCGGCAGTGGTGACCACACCGGAACCGGTGAGAGTCACGTTGAAGGTCTCGTTGGCCTCGTCGACGGAGTCACCGACGGTCGATACCGAGATCGTCCGGGTCTGTGCGGTGGTCGCACTGGTGGCCGGGAACGTCACGGTCCCGGCGGTTACGGACGTGTAGTCGGTGGTGCCGGTCGCCGACCCCCCGCCGGTCGACCAGCTGAGCGTCACCTCACCCAGCGCCGTCCCACCGGTGTTCACCCGAGTGATCGTGAAGATGACGGCCTGGCCCTCAGTGGCGGTCGCAGCCGCGATGGTGACGTCGCCGTCAGCGGCCATGGCCGGAGACGAGACGAGCACGACGGGCACCAGGCCGACGATGCCGGCGGCGACGGTGGACAGAATCCTCCGGATGGACTTCCTGCCACGCAGCGCGAACGGAACCGAGCCGCTCTTGGCCGCATGGGCTTCTTGATAGCGCATGTGTTTCTTTCTCCTTCGGCGGCTGGGCTACCTCCGTTCGGGGAGGCCCCTAGCTTTGCGTCCCCGCCTCGCAGCGGGTTTGCCTGTTCGGGTACCGCGCCTACAGGGCGCTCTTGCACCGGGTAAGAACCGGGTTGAGCAGCGCAAACACTGGACCTCAAAGTCCGGCCTGACGCCGCGCCATCCGTAATCTAACTCGCGTTCTATCCCCTTAACGGCGGAACGCTTTTTTCGGGGTAAATCCCTTGTAGCTACGTCGAAACGGCGCAGGGTGGCCCGTTCCGGCCGCCCGCACCATGTATCCCCGTCGATCAGGCCTAGAGAAGGCCGTGCCGCATCGCGGTGGTGACGGCCGCCGTACGGTCGGCCACGTCGAGCTTGTTGAACGCCCGGAGCAGGTGCGTCTTGACCGTCGCCTCGCTGATGAACAGCCGCTTGCCGATGTCCGCGTTGGTCAGACCGGCGGCCACCAGCCGCAGCACCTCGGTCTCGCGCGCCGACAGCGCCGGTGGCGCCGGACTGCGTACCTGCCGCACCAGTGTCGATGCGACGCTCGGCGCCAGCACCGTCTCGCCCCGCGCGGCGGCGCGCACCGCGTCCGCCAGCTCCGCCGGTGACGCGTCCTTCAACAGATAGCCGGACGCTCCGGCCTCGATGGCGCGCAGGATGTCCCGATCCGACTCGTACGTGGTCAGCACCATCACTCTGATCCCGGAGGAACTCGACAGGATCCGGGCCGTGGCGTCCACCCCGTCGCCACCGGGCATCCGCAGGTCCATCAGCACGATGTCGGGCCGCTCGGCCAGGGCGAGTTCGACGCCCTCGACCCCGGAGGACGCCTCGCCGATCACCGTCAGATCCGGCTCGGCGTCGAGCATGCCGCGCAGCCCCATCCGCACCACCGGGTGATCGTCGACGAGCAGGATGCGGATCACGCGGGGATCTCCAGTTCGATGGTCGTACCGGACTCCGTGGAGCTGTGCACGGTCAGCGTCCCGCCGACCTGCGAGGCGCGGGAGCGCATGCCCGGCAGGCCGAAGCCACCGTTGATCGCCGGGTCGAATCCCCGCCCGTCGTCGCGGATCACCAGCCGCACCGACGACGGCGCGTAGGCGAGCAGCACCGCGACCTCGGAGGCGTCCGCATGCCGCCGCACGTTCGTCAGCGCCTCCTGCGCCGCCCGCAACAGCACCACCTCGACCCGCGTCGGCAGGTCACGCGGGTCGCCGGTGATACGCACGGCAGTTGGCACCCCGGTTTCCTCCGAGAAGCGGGCGCTCTGGCGGCGTACCGCCTCGGGCAGTGAAGAGGAAGCCAATGCCGACGGTGACAGAGCCGCGACGATGGCGCGGGATTCGGCCAGGTTCTCTTTTGCGGTGCGCACCGCGAGCGCCAGCCGCTCGTCGCGAAGCGCCGGGTCGGCGGCCTGGATCAGCGTGATGATGCTGGTGAAGCCCTGCGCGAGGGTGTCGTGGATCTCGCCGGCCAGGCGGGTCCGCTCCTGTGCGACGCCGGCCTCGTGGGAGAGCCGGGCCAGTTCGGCGCGGCTCGCCTCCAGTTCGGCGATGAGCTGAGCCCGCTGCTCGCTCTGCTCCGCCATCTTGGTGATCCAGACGCCGATGCAGATGCCGGCGGCGGTGGAGATGGCCGCGATCACCAGGTCGATCGCGAGGCCGCCCGGGTCCGCCCGGAGCTCCAGCAGGACCGGGACCAGGTTGGCGACCAGCACCAGGCCGATGGCCGTGCGCAGCGGGACCAGCATGAAGAACACCGGGATGACCATGAACAGCAGCCAGGTGGTCAGCGGCACGCAGGCGACTGCCGTACCGAAGAGCAGCAGGTGGGCGAGGCTCACCAGCAGCGACGGCGTGCCTTGCTCGTCTCGGGTGATCAGCGGGCGGGCGACGACGCCGTACAGCACGGCCATGCCGATGATCGCGCCGACGGCGACCGCCCGGCGTCCGGGCGGATACCAGTCCGCCGAGATGGCCGCGGCCGCCACCGCGACCGCGACCACCACGAAGTACATGTCCCACAGGCGCAGGGACGGAGGGGAGCTCATCGGTCTCGGGAGCTCCACCGGAACGTCACCAGGCACAGCACCAATCCGATCACACACCAGACGCCGAGCACCATGGCCACCCTGCCGAGATCCCAGCTGCCGCCGATCTCCTGGGACTTGGCCTCGTCCGGCAGGAAGACGTACCGGAAACCCTGCGCCATCCACCGGACCGGGAAGAGCGAGGCGAACTTCTCCAGCCAGTCCGGCAGCTGACTCATCGGCTGGATGAAGACGCCGGAGACGAACTGCAGCGCCACCACCGGCACGTTCAGGATGGCGCCGGCGTTGCGGGCGTTCTTGACCAGCGCGCTCACCGCGACGCCGAGCAGCGAGCAGCAGATCACCGAGAGCAGGAAGATCCAGGAGAAGGTCACCCAGTGGCTCGCGTCCGGCAACGGCATGTCGAAGATCAAGACCCCGACCAGGATCAGCACGGCGGCTTCGGCCACGCTCAGCACGAGCACCAGCAAGGCTTTACCGATCAGGTACGCCGACGCGGGCATCGGCGTACCGCGGAGGCGCTTGAGCGTCCCGTCCTCACGGTCCATCGCCAGACCGGACCCCATGGTCACGAACGCGGTGTTCAGAATGCCGTACGCCACCATGCTGGCGGTGAAGACCTGACTCGCGCTGATTCCCGAATCGGTGTACTCGTCCCCGAAGATCGTGCCGAAGAGCAGCAACAGCATCGCCGGGAAGAAGAAGGTGAAGACCACCGCGGTCCGGTCCCGCAGGAACTGGAGCAGCTCCACGTGACCACGGCTCAGGCTCATCGTCGTCATCGGGTTGCTCCGATCAGGCTCAGGTAGGTGTCTTCCAGCGTCGGGCGGGTGATCGTCAGCGTGGTCAGATCCACACCGTCGTCCAGCAGCCGGCGGAGCAGCTCGCCCGGGTCGGTGTGCTGCTCGGTGTGCACCGTGCCGCCCTCCCGCCAGGTCACCTTCGCCTGGGCCGCACCGCGCCCGCCCAGCGTCGCCGGGGTGCCCTCGGCGACGATCCGGCCGTCGGCGATCACCGCGAGCCGGTCGGCGAGCGCCTCGGCCTCGTCGAGGTAGTGGGTGGTGAGCAGGATGGTGGTGCCGTCGCCGGCCAGGGTGCGGATCAGGTCCCAGAAGTGCCGGCGCGCCTCCGGGTCGAAGCCGGTGGTCGGCTCGTCGAGGAAAAGCAGCTCGGGACGGCCGACGATGCCGAGGGCCACGTCGACGCGGCGCCGCTGACCGCCGGAGAGCGTACGGATCTTGCTGTTCCGCTTCGCGGTGAGGCCGACCAGCTCGATCGCCTCGTCCGCACCGCGCGGCCCGGGATAGAAGCCGGCGATGTGCCGGACCATCTCGTACACGGTCAGGTCGGCCGCGTCGTCGGCGTCCTGCAGCACGATGCCGATCCGGGACCGCCAGGCCGAACCCGCCTTGCCCGGGTCCTCGCCGAGCACGCGTACGTCGCCGGCGGTACGCCGCCGGTGGCCCTCCAGGATCTCGACCGTGGTGGTCTTGCCGGCTCCGTTCGGGCCGAGCAGCGCGAAGATCTCGCCGCGGGCGACGACGAGATCGATACCGGCGACCGCGTCCCGATCTCGGTACGTCTTACGAAGTCCGCTTACCTCGATGGCTTCCATGACGTCGATCGTGCCGCCGCCCGGTACGCCGGCGGGACGACCGCGCGGCTGTCACCGGTTGTCCACCGATCGACTGACAGTGCTACTCCCAGCGGAAGTTGCGGGCCGCCGCGGTCAGCCAGACCACCGCCCACAGGAGCAGGCTCAGCCAGATCGAGAACGGCACCGAACCGCCGAACATCAGGGTCTCCCGCAGCGCGTGGGCGTGCGCGGCGAGCGGCAACAGGAACCAGCCGGCCGTGCCGAGGTCGGGCGCGGCGAACATGATCCCGCCGACCGAGAGCATCAGCACGTAGATCAGCGTGGCGGCACCCGTGGTGGTCTCCGGCTTCAGCACGCTGGCCAGCAGCAACGCCAGGCCGCTGTAGCCGGCCACGGCCAGCACGGTGACACCGGCGGCGGGCAGCAACGCGTCCGCGTGCGGGCGCCAGCCGACCGCGAACCCGACCAGTGCCAGGATCGCGACCTGCACCACGATCTGCACCAGCACCGAGCCGGTCTTGGCCAGCAACAGCCCGGGCCGGGTCAGCGGCGAGGCGCCGAGCCGCTTCAGTACGCCGTAACTGCGCTCGTAACCGGTGGTGATCGCCTGCCCGGTGAAGGCCGTCGACATCACGGTCAGCGCGAGCACACCGGGAACCACGAAACCCAGCCGGTCGTCGGTGGGCAGGTTGGTCACCTCGAACAGGCCCGCACCGAGCAGGACCAGCAGAGGTACGCCCATCGCCAGCACCACGGCCTCGCCGCGGCGAGCGGTCAGCAGCAATTCCATCCGGAGCTGCTTGCCGATGATCGTGCGCATCGGGGCCCGGCCGGGAGCGGGCGTGAAGGTTCCGGCGCTCACTCGGTCGCTCCTACGGTGGCTTGGGTGGTCAGGGAGAGGTAGACGTCCTCGAGCGTACGGCGGCGGCTGCTCACCGCGGTGACGTGCGCGTCCACGGCGGCGAACCAGCCGAGCACCTCGGCCAGGCCCTTGGTGTCGAGCTCGCCGGCTATCGCGTACTCGCCCGGGGACGTCTCGGTGACCTTGCGGTGGGTGCGCAGGCCGGTCAGGTCCAGTCCCGGATCGGCGCGCACCTCGAGCAGATCGATGCCGGCCGCCGCGGTGAGCTCGGCCGGAGTGCCGGTCGCGGCGACCTTGCCGGACCGCATGATCACGACGTCGTCGGCGAGGCGCTCCGCCTCGTCCAGCAGGTGCGTGGTGAGCAGCACCGAAACGCCGTCGGCCCGCAGCTCCTCGATCAGCTGCCAGGTGGTGTGCCGGGCCTCAGTGTCCATGCCGGCGGTCGGCTCGTCCAGGAAGACCAGCTCGGGGCGGCCGACCAGGGCCACCGCCAGGCTGAGCCGCTGCTGTTCGCCACCGGACAGGCGGCGGAACCTGGTCCGCTCCACCCGGCGCAGTCCCAGCCGGTCCAGCAGCATGTCGGTATCGAGCGGGTGGGCGGCGAACGAGGCGAAGAGCCGCAGGATCTCCCCGGCGGCCGCCCACGGATAGACGCCGCCGGACTGCAACATGATGCCGAGCCGCGGCATCAGCTCGTCGTGGTCACCGACCGGGTCGAGCCCCAGCACCCGGGCCTCGCCCGAGTCCGGCCGCCGGAAACCCTCGCAGACCTGGAGCAGACTCGTTTTTCCGGCGCCGTTGTGGCCGAGCAGGGCGAGCACCCGTCCACGTGGCACGCACAGCGACACGCCGTCCACCGCCGTCGTGTCGCCCCAGCGCACGACGGCGTCCCGTACCTCAACCGCGGCCACGTCGCCACCCTCCACGAGTCCCGCTCCACCGGTCCGCACCGATTCCGTCCGCCACGGTCACCTTACGGCGGCGCCCGGCGAGCCCCGGGCCGACGGTCCGCCGGATGTAATGCCTCACCCCACTGTGCGCCAGCCGGACCCGGGACGCCTCCACCGGCCGGGATGAGAAGGCGGCGTTCGGTAGGGTGCGCGGCATGAGCGACGGGACGGTGGTGGAGATCTACACCGACGGGGCGTGCGTGCCGAACCCCGGCCCGGGCGGGTGGGGTGCCGTCCTGCGTTACGGCCGCGCGGAGAAGGATCTCTGCGGCGGCGAGGCGACTCCGACCACGAACAACCGGATGGAACTGATGGCGCCGATCCGGGCCATCGAAACGCTGAACCGCGCGCCGCTGGTCGTGCACATCTACACGGACAGCATCTACGTCCGGGACGGCATCACGAAGTGGCTGCCCCGGTGGAAGGCGAACGGCTGGCTGACCGCGGCCCGGCAGCCGGTGAAGAACGTCGACCTGTGGCAGCGCCTGGACGAGGCCGTCGGCAAGCATGAGGTGCGCTGGCACTGGGTGAAGGGCCACGCCGGACACCCGGAGAACGAGCGTGCCGACCGGCTCGCCGCCCAGGGACTCCGCGAAGCCGTCAGCCGCGGCTGAGGCCCTCCCGGTATGCGGTCCACACCTTCTTCGGCACGGTCATCGACCAGGCGTCGATGACCAGCTCGGTCATCCGCTCCTGGTCGAGCCGCTCCAGCCACGCCTCCACCCACTGATATCGCAGGTCGGATGGCCGGGGCAGGTGGAAGGTCTCCGGATCGGAGGCGATCAGCGCGTCGCGCTCCTCTCTCGGATAGCCGAATCCCATCTCTTTCTCGTCGCGGGAGAACGCGACGTAGACGATCTGCCCGACCCGGAACTTGACCCGGTCCCGGATCAGGTGCTCCTGGCTGCGTGGCAGGTCGCGCGCGACCCGCCGTACGTCATCGACGGTGACCATGCCGGCACGCTAACCGCAGGGTCCGACACTTTCAGGTGCCGCGCGGGCGCGGCACGTGCGGCCCCGGCGGGTCCTCCGGCCGACGGACCACCTTGGCACGCGCCACCCGGTCCGGCGGAAGCACATAGGTGGCGGCCTGGACCAGTTCCTCCGGCACCGTGTGCCGGCCCCGCCGCGGCTCGGGTTCGCGCTGCTCAGGCACTGGTTCGGCGTCGCCCGGCCAGCGCGGGTCGGGCACCGAGGTGTAGGTGACGCCGCCGGTCGCGGCCGGTGGCGGCACTTCGGGCACGGCCTGCGGCGGTGGCGCCGGAAATCCCGGCGCTCCCTGCGGCACCGGTCTCGTCGGCTCCTCGGACTCCGCGGAAGCCGGCATAACCGGCGACGCGGACGGGGCGGTGGCCTGTGGGGGTACCGGAACAGTGGGCTCGTCCGGCGGCCCGGCCGGGGGTACGCCGGCCGCCCCGTGCACGGCCCCGCGATCGCGACGCCGGCCCGCCGCCCGCGCGGCCATGCCGAACACGCTGCGGGTGCCGCTGTCGAACCCGTGCCGGTACGCCTCCTCCCGGTCCGCGCCGCTCTGCCGCCGCTGGTGAAGCCGGCCGGCGGCATATCCGGCGCAGGCCAGCACGGAGGCGAGCAGGACGAGGAGGATCACGATGTCCCCGGGCGCGGTCATCGGCGGACCCGCCGCTCGGTGCAGTGGCTCATGCCTGCATTGTGGCCAATTTGATAGACCGCGAGCTATGGCCCGTTTGACGTACCACGAATGTATTAACTCGAAGGCTCAACCTTGGCGAGCCAGCCCGCGATCTGTGTGCGCCGGGAGATGCCCAGCTTGACGCGGATGTGCTCGACGTGCGCGGCCGCGGTACGCGGCGAGATGCTGAGCGTCCCGGCGATCTCACGGTCGGTGTTCCCGGCCGCGACCAGGCGCGCCACCTCCATCTCCCGGGCGGACAGTCCGGATCGCTCGGCCGGCGCCGCGACCGGGGTGCCGGCGGTCCACACCGGAGGGAGCTCGGCGGGCCAGGCCTGCCGGGCGGCGGCGACCAGGTCGGCCGCTTCGCCGGGGCGCCGCGACCGGTACGCGCACCGGGCCCGGTCCAGCCGCACCGCCACGCCCTCCCAGAACCGCCGGCGGCCGGTCCAGAACGCGGCCGCCCGCCGTAGTTCGTCCCGCGCCTTCCCGGTCTGTCCTTCGTGCAGGTGGATCAGGCCCCGGGCGTGGTCGAGCGCGCCGAGGGTGCCCGGGATCCGCCGTTCCGACAGGACTTCCCCGGTCCGGACCAGCCAGTCCCGCGCCGCGGTCGGGCCGGACGACGCCAGGTGTGCCCGGGTGCCGGTCACCACGTACGGAAAGAGGTAGGCCGCGTCGCGCACCTGGGCGGACGCCGCGTAGCCCTGCTCGCACCGCTGCACCGCCGCGGCCGGATAACCGGTGAAGAGCGCCAGCTCGGCGAGGCCCCACCAGGCGGGCGAGACCCGCTGGAGTTCACGCATCCCGGCACCGAGTTCGGCCGCCTCCGTCAGAGCGTCCCGCGCTTCCGGCGTGGCGCCGCGGCCAAGACGTAGATAACCGAGGGTGTGCAGGGCGGTGATCCGGGTGGTGATGCCGTCCCGGCCGTCGGCGAGGGCGAGCCGGACCTGCGCCTCGGCGCCCGTCCAGTCGCCGGTGGCCCAGAGGACGTGGGCCAGGTGCGCGGCCATGTAGTGCCGGTCGTTGAACCGTTCGACGCGATCGGCGTACTCGATGCCCTCCCGCAGCGTGCGTTCCGCGAGGTCGTACTCGACCAGCACGGAGGCCGAGGAGCTGAGCATCCGGTAGCCGCGGGCCGCCTGGCTCTCCAGGTGCCGGGCGGCGGCCCGGGCGACGGCGTCCTCCAGCAGCTCGCGGCCTTCGTCGAGGCGCCCGGCGAAGAGCAGCACCGAGCCGACCGTGGTGTCCAGGTCGCAGCGCATCGCCGGATCCCGGTCACCGGCGAGCATCGAGCGGGCGAGCTCGCCGTCCGCGAGCGCCTCGTGCAGCCGCCGGTCCAGCATGTACGCCGCCGCCAGCGCCGCGTGCAGCCGGGCGCGGACCGACCGGGCCCGCTCCCCCGCGGCGTCCCCGACCAGGTCGAGTCCGGTCCGCAGGGCCGCGGTGCGCTGGTCCAGCCGGTCACCGAGCAGGTGGCGTACCGCTACCCGGTCGGGGAGCAGCGCGGCCGCCGCGAGCCGGTCGCCCGCTTCCAGGTGCAGCCGGTACGCCTCGGCGTACCGCGCGTCGGCCGCGGCGTTGTCGTCGATCGCGGCCAGTTCGCCGGCGAGGGCGGTGCAGAGAGCCGCCCGTTCGTCGCCGGTGGCGTCCGGGCCGAGCGTGCGGACGGCCCGCCCGAACAGGTCGGCGGCCTCCCGGTGCGCGGAGAGGGCGGCTGCCTCAGTGGCGGCGGTCAGCGCGTACCGGTGTGCCTCGGCGGGAGACCGCGCGCGCTCGTACTGATCGCTCAGGAAGGCGGCGGGAAGGCCGGCCTGCCGGGCCGCTTCGGCCGCCCGCGCGTGCAGACGCCGGCGATGCAGTGGGGTGAGGTCGGCGTAGAGCGCGTCGCGGATCAGCGCGTGCCGGAAGTCGTAGCCCGCGCCGTCGCCGCGCGGCTGCACGAAGAAGCGGTCGCCGAGCTCGCGCATCCCCGCATCGATCTCGGCCGGCCGCCGCCCGGTGATCGCCAGGAGCAGGTCGAGGTCGAACGAGCGGCCGAGCACCGAGGCGGCCGCGGCGAGCTCGCGCGCCTCGGTGCCGAGCTGGGCGGCGCGGGCGAGCACCGCGTCGGCGAGCGTGTCCGGCAGGCTGTCGGCGGCCGCCAGGAACTCCTCGACGTGCAGCGGAACCCCGTCGCTGCGGTCGAAGACCCGGCCGGTCAGTGCGGTGGGCAGGGCGGTTCCGGCGATCGCGGCGGCCAGCTCGGCGGTCTCGGCGCGGCCGAGGCGGGGCAGCCGGAGCTCTTCGGCGTGCCGCTGGGTGAGCAGCCGGGTCCGCCAGGCCCGCAGCGGCACCCGCGGGTAGAGCTCGTCGCTGCGGTAGGTACCCACGAGCAGGACCGGCAGTTCCCGGGCCCGGCGGGCGAGCCGGCCGAGCACGTCCAGGGTCAGCTCGTCGGTCCAGTGCAGATCCTCGCAGGTGATCAGCGTCGGCCCGGCGCCGGCGGCGCGTTCGATCAGGTCGGTCAGGTCGGCGACCAGCAGCCGCCGCTGCCGGTCCGGTTCGTCGTCGGCACGCAGCCGCCGCACGATCCGCTCGCGCAGCTCGGCGCCGAGGTCGGTGAGGAGTCCCGCGGCCACCTCGGTGTCGCCGGGTGCGGCCGCCGCGCCGATCACCGCGAAGCCGGCCTCGGTGGCGAGCCGGGTGATCTCGCTGAGCAGGCGGGTCTTGCCGATGCCCGCCTCGCCGGCGAGCAGCAGTAGCTCACCGCGGCCGGCCGCGGCCGAGGCGAGGCGCCGGGTGGCCAGCGCGAGCAGGTCGTCCCGGCCGATCAGTACGGCACTACTGAGCGCCACAACGCGACTTTAGGGAGCCGTCTCCGCCTTCATAGGTGTTATGACCGATGTCCGACCGTCGGCCCCGGCACATGCTGTCGGAAAGGAGAAAGGAGACGGTTCGATGGCGAAGTTCATGGACGTGCACGACGGATTCTTCGGGGTCACCCAGGAACAGCTCGACGCCGCGCACGACGCCGATCTGAAGATCGAGGGCGAGGAGGGCGTGCACTTCGAGAAGGCTTGGCTGGACCGGGAGTCCGGCAAGGTCTTCTGCCTGAGCACGGCGCCGAGCAAGGAAGCGGTGATGCGGATCCACGAGCGGGCCGGTCACCCCATCAGCGAGGTGTACGAGGTCACAGCCGAGGTATGACCAAGATCATCTTCGTCGCTCTGCGTAAGGAAACGGTGATAGGTCACGAGTTGACACCTTTAGGAGTGGAGTAGCACGGTAACCCCAGTTGTCCACGTGAATGGGGTAGGCATGCTCTCCACGCGACGAGCCCTGGCGGCCGTCGTCAGCGTCGCCACGCTGCTGGCGGCGTCCGCCTGCGGTTCCGCCGACGAGGACCCCGGTGCCACCAAGGTCGAGGTGTTCACCTGGTGGGCCGAGGGCGGCGAGAAGGCCGGTCTGGACGCCCTGGTCAGCCGGTTCACCACGGACTGCGCCGGCCAGCGGTTCGAGGACGGCGTGGTGGCCGGAGGGGCGGGCATCAACGCCAAAGAGGTGCTCAACGCGCGGATCGAGCAGAACGATCCACCGGACACGTACCAGGTGCACGCCGGGGCGGAACTCGCCGACTACATCGCCGCCGGCCGGGTGCAGGACCTCTCCGCCGAGTACGACTCGTGGGGTCTGCGCCAGGCGCTCCCACAGGGACTGATCGACGACCTCACCGTCGACGGCAAGATCTACTCGGTGCCGGCCAACATCCACCGGGCCAACGTGGTCTGGGCCAACAGTCAGGTGCTGGCCGGTGCCGGCATCCTCCGTACGCCCCGGACCCTGGACGCGTTCCTGAAGGATCTGGCGAAGCTGCGCAAGGCTGGTATCGAGTCCCCGCTCGCCCTCGGCCGCGACTGGACCCAGCTCATGGTCCTGGAGTCGGTGCTGATCAGCGATCTCGGCCCGAAGCGGTTCGCCGGCCTGTTCGCCGGCACGACCAACTGGCGGGGCAAGGCGGTCACGACCGCGCTGAACCACTACGCCCAGTTGCTCTCCTACAGCAACCCGGACCGGGACTCGCTCGACTGGCCGGAAGCGGAACGGCTGCTCATCGACGGCCAGGCCGGTTACCAGGTGATGGGCGACTGGGAGGCCGCGGACCTGGAGGCGAACAACTTCCGGGCCTATGAGGCGTTCCCGTTCCCCGGCAACGACGGCGTCTTCCAGTGGCTCGCCGACTCGTTCGTGCTTCCCACCGGCGCCGGCAACGCCGAAGGAACCCGGTGCTGGCTGAAGACCGTGGCCTCGGCCGACGGCCAGCGCGAGTTCAACCTGCGGAAAGGCTCGATCCCGGCGCGGACCGACGTGACCGGTGCCGGCTTCTCCGCGTACCAGGTGGAGGCCATGAAGGACTGGAAGTCGGACACGCCGGTCCCGTCCTGCGCGCACGGCTCGGCCTGCCCGCAGGACTGGCAGAACGCGATGAACGCCGTGCTCGGCGGCTTCTCCACGTCCGCCGAGAAGAACATCACGCAGTTGCAGAACGCTCTGGCCGCCACGGCGGACCAGTACGCGAAGGGCTGAGTACGGCACGATAGGGGTCATGGCCGATGAGCGCGACGGCGTACCCCTGACCAACCTGGACCAGGAGCTCTTTCCCGGTGCCGGGGCCACCAAGCGCGACCTGATCGACTACCTGGACGCGATGGCCGACCGGCTGCTGCCGGTGCTGCGGGACCGGCCGCTCTCGGTGATCCGGGTGCTCCGCGGCCAGGACCAGTTCATGCAGAAGAACCTGCCGAAATACACCCCGGAGTGGGTGCCGCGGACCAAGATCTGGGCCGACGCGTCGCACCGCGAGGTGACGTACGCGCTCGGCAACGACCGGCGCACCCTGCTCTGGTTCGGCAACCAGCGAGCCGTCGAGTACCACCCGGCCCTCATGCTCGCCGGATCGCACCACCCCACCCACCTGATCATGGACCTGGACCCACCGGAGAACGGCGGGTTCCAGCTCGCGGTGGCAGCCGCCCGGCTGGTCCAGCAGGTGCTCACCGACGCCGGGATGCCGGGCGCGGTGAAGACCAGCGGGTCGAAGGGTGTGCACGTGTTCGTGCCGCTGGCCCCGGACGCGGCGCCGGAGGACGTGGCGGCCGCCCAGCGCGCCGTCGCGGCCCGGGCCGAGAGGCTCGATCCGGCGCTGGCGACCACCGCGTTCATCAAGGAGGACCGGCACGGCAAGGTCTTCCTCGACGCGACCCGGGCCGGCGGGGCGACCGTGGTGGCCGCGTACAGTCCGCGGATCCGGCCCGGCGTTCCGGTGTCGTTCCCGCTCGACTGGTCCGACCTGGACTCGGTGGCGCCCGGCGACTTCACCGTGCGCAACGCACCGGGGCTGCTGGACGGCCGCGATCCGTGGGCGGAGGCGCTGCCCGAGCCGGTGCCCCTGGCGAAGGGCCTGATCGAGGAGGGGCACACCATCCCGGTGGCCCGGGTGCAGGCCATGCACGAAGGCAAGCGGCGGGCCCGGGCGAAACGGGCCGCGGAGGGCTGAGTACACCGAACGGTGTAGCCACGTACACGGGAGGAGTCGATGCGGTTGACCGCGCCGGTACGACGCGCCCGGCCGGGCGGCGAACCTAACGTCCCCGGCATGACGAAGAACTTCACCTATGTGGCCGCCGCCCTGACCTTGGTGGGCGTCCCGGCCGGCATCGCGCTCACCGACGGCAACACCTACCCGGTCATGACGACGAGCCTGGCGGTCACCCTCGCCGGGCTGGTGCTCACCACCCGCCGCTGGCCGGTCGCCTCACTGATCATGACGCTGCTCATCGTGGCCGCCTGGCGCTCGTCGTACCTGATCGAATCCGGCTGGGTGTGGCCGGCGACCGCCGCGCTCGTCGCCGTCGTGTTCAGCGGGCGGCCGCGTACCGCGGTGGTGGCCGGGGTGCTCGCCCTGTTCTACGGGATGACCTGGGACTGGGTCGTCGAGATGAACTCCACCGACTACGTGTTCTCGTACCTCGGCGGGGAGACGCTCTGGCTGGCCGCGGTGCTGGCCGGTGCCACGGCGTACCGCAACTCGCTGCGCTGGCGTGCCGAAGTGGCGAACCGGATCACCCAGACCGAGCAGCAGCGCGAGATCGAGGCCGGCCGCCGGCGGGCCGAGGAGCGCGTCGAGATCGCCCGCGACCTGCACGACGTGGTCTCGCACACGCTGGCCGTGGTGGGTGTGCACCTGAACGTGGCGCTGGACTCCTTCGACGCCGAGCCGGAGGAGGCGAAGGCCTCGCTGAAGCTGGCCCAGGAGGTACGCAGCAAGGCCATGACCGACCTGCGTGCGCTGGTAGGAGTGCTGCGCGAGGGTGAGCTGCCCGCGCTGGAGAGCCTGGACCAGCTCCTGACCCAGGTACGCGAAGCCGGCCTGGAGGTGTCGCTCAACGAGTTCGGCGACCCGGTCGAGGTGCCCGCCCCGGTCGCCTCCGCCGTCTACCGGGTCGTGCAGGAGTCGCTCACCAACACCGTCCGGCACGCCGGGGCCACCCGCGCCACCGTCACCCTGCGCTACTCCCCGGACCGGGTGCTGGTCGACGTCCAGGACAACGGGAACACTCCGGCCGAGGTCACCGACGGGCACGGCATCGCCGGCATGCGCGAGCGGGTGGCCGCGCTGGGCGGCGCGCTCACCGCCGGACCCGGCAGGATCGGCTTCACGGTACGCGCCAGCATCCCGATCGTTGCGGAGTGAACATGCCCATCTCGGTACTCCTCGCCGACGACCAGCACCTGGTCCGCGCCGGTTTCCGCAGCCTGCTGCGGCGCGGGCGCGACATCGAGGTGGTCGGCGAGGCGTCCACCGGTGACGAGGCGGTCCGGGCCGCCCGGCAGCTGAAACCGGACGTGATCCTGATGGACATCCGGATGCCGGGTATGGACGGGATCACGGCGACCCGGCAGATCCTCGCCGCGCAGGAGACGAAGATCATTATCCTGACCACGTTCGAGACCGACGAGTACGTCTTCGCCGCGCTCGCCGCCGGCGCCAGCGGCTTCCTCACCAAGGAGGTCGACCCGGACGGCCTGCGCACCGCGGTACGCGTGGTCGCGGCCGGCGACGCCCTGCTCTCCCCCAGCGTCACCCGCCGGGTGGTCGGCGAGTTCGCCCACCGTCCGGTGCCGGCCGCCGCCACCGGAGGCGGTGACCGGCTGGCCGTGCTCACCGAACGGGAGCGCGAGGTGGTCCGGCTGATCGCCACCGGCCTCTCCAACGACGAGATCGCCCGGCAGCTGGTGATCAGCCCGCTCACCGCCAAGACGCATGTGACGAGGGCGATCGCCAAGCTCGGCGTCCGGGACCGGGTGCAGCTGGTCATCGTCGCGTACGAGGACGGCCTGGTCGGCTGAAAAGCCTCAGGAGAGCTCCGCCCGGCCCGATGACCCGGATAACCAAGGACCGGAGGCTCGTCGGATGGCAGTCAGCAAGGTCGCTCCTGACGCGCACGCGGAACGCCGCTGGGTCCGTCTCTGCGTCGCCGTGATCTCGGTGTTCGCGGTCCTGGCCGGACTGATCGGCACCGGGGCCGGCGGGCCGGGTACGACCCGGGCGATCTGCCTGGCCGCACTGCTCGCCGGATCCGTCGCCGCCGCGTTCGCCTGCCTGTGGCGCTCGCGCGGGTTCACCGGCCGGTCCCGCTGGGGCTGGACGACGCTCGGCGCCGGTGTGCTCAGCTGGGGGCTCGGCCAGTTCTCCTTCCTTCAGCACGCCGGTGCTGACATCCGGCCCAGTGCCCTGCCCGCCGGGCCCAACCTGGGTGTGCTCGGCATCCTGCTGGTCGCGGCCGGTCTGCTGATCCTGCCGAGCGCGGCCCAGCCGCTGGTGAACCGGATCCGCAGCGTTCTGGACGGCCTGCTGATCGCCGCGTCGCTGGTGCTGGTCGGCTGGGTGTTCGCCGTCGGTCCGACGGCCGCCCGCGGCGCCGTCGGGCCGGACTTCTACTTCTCGCTGGTCTTCCCGCTCGGCGGGATCGTGCTCGCCACCATGGCCGTCTACATGCTGCCGCAGCAGCGGATCCGCCACGGCTGCGGTGCCCACATGATCTTCATTGCCGCCGGCCTGGCCGCCTTCACGATCTCCGACGCCGGGTACGCCTACCTCGGCCTGGTCCGCGACACCGGCGCCGGACAGGCCCTGGACCTGGGCTGGCTCGCCGGATACGCGCTGATCATCATGGGTGCGGGCCGCCCCCGGGTGCGGCCGGTCCCCCTGGTGCCGCTGTCCCAGCGGGTCGGTACCGCCGCGGTGATGCTGCCCTACCTGGCCGTCCTGGCCGCCCTCGGCTCCAGCGTGCTGTTCCACGTGCAGAGCGGCGGCAGCCACCCGTTCGTGGCGTTCACCCGCTCCTTCCTGATCCTGCTCATCGTCGGCCGGCAACTGCTCACCCAGCTGGAGAACAGCGGACTCACCCGCACGCTGGAGGCCCGCGTGGCCGACCGCACCGCCGAGCTGTACGCCCGGGAGCAGCAGTTCCACGCCCTGGTGCAGCACAGCTCGGACGTCGTGACCGTGGTCAGCCCGGACGCCGACGTGATCTACCAGAGCGACTCGGTGCACCGGGTCTTCGGCTACTCGCCGCGGTTCCTCACCGGGCGCCGCCTCACCCAGCTGCTCGACCCGGAGTCCGGGCACCGGCTGGCCCAGGCACTGCGGCAGGTCGCCGGGCGCCCGTACGCCACCACGGTGCTCGAGCTGACCGTCCCGCACCGGGACGGCCGCTCCCGGCAGGCCGAGATGACCATCACGAACCTGATGGAGGACCCGCACGTCAACGGCCTGGTGCTGAACACCCGGGACATCAGCGAGCGGATGCAGCTCCAGGAGCAGCTGATTCACGAGGCGTACCACGACTCGCTCACCCAGCTGGCCAACCGCGCGCTGTTCCGGGACCGGACCGCCACGGCCCTCGAGCAGGGTGCCGCCGTCACGGTGCTGCACCTCGACCTGGACGGCTTCAAGCGGGTCAACGACAGCCTCGGCCACCTCGCCGGTGACCAGCTTCTCGTCCAGGTCGCGGACCGGATCACCGCCTGTGTCCGCGCCGACGACCTGGTGGCCCGCTTCGGCGCCGACGAGTTCGGCGTACTGCTGACCGAGGACGCCGCCGACGAGGTCGCCCGGCGCATCCTGGACCGCCTGGAGGCACCGGTCATGATCGGCGCCCGGGAGATCCACGTGCGGGCCAGCATCGGTCTGGCCGGCGCGGATCTGATCGGCGAGGTGGAGAGCGACCACCCCGGCGAGCGCGCCGAGCAGCTGATGCGCAACGCCGACCTGGCCATGCACCACGCCAAGAGCGCCGGCGGCGGCGTCTTCGCCGGGTACCGGGCGCGGATGCGCGACGGCCTGATCGAACGCCTGGAACTGGAGTCCGACCTGCGCGCCGCCCTGGAACGCGGCGACCTGCGCCTGCACTACCAGCCCACCGTCGACCTGGCGACCCACGAGGTGGTCGGTTTCGAGGCGCTGGCCCGTTGGTCACACCCGACCCGCGGCATGATCAACCCGATCGAGTTCATCCCGATCGCGGAGGCGACCGGGCTGATCGTGCCGCTCGGCCGGTGGGTGCTGCACGAGGCCTGCCGCCAGGCCGTCGCCTGGAGCGAGGCCGCCGGCGGCCGCCCGCTCAAAATGTCGGTGAACGTTTCGGTCCGCCAGTTCGACCAGCCGGAGTTCGCCGAAACCGTCGCCGCGGTGCTCGCCGAGACCGGCATGCCCGCCGACCGCCTCTGCCTGGAGATGACCGAGAGCGTCCTGATGACCGACACCGAGGCGAACCTGGAACAACTCGTCCGCCTCAAGGCCCTCGGCCTCACCCTGGCCATCGACGACTTCGGCACGGGCTATTCGTCGCTCGCCTACCTGCGCCGCTTCCCGGTCGACACTCTCAAGATCGACCGCTCGTTCGTCGAGCGCCTCGGCGTCCTCGACGACGACACCGCTCTCACCGACACCATCGTCCGCCTCGGCCGCAGCCTCGGAATGGCGACGGTCGCCGAAGGCATCGAGGAGTTCGGCCAGCTGGCCGCCCTCCGCGAGATGGGCTGCGGTTACGCGCAGGGCTACTACTTCTCCCGCCCGGTGCCGGCCGCCGAGGCCGGCCGCCTCTTCCTGGAAGGCGCCGACATCCCAGCCTGAACCGCCGGCTTTGCGGTGCGCACTCTCTACTTCCCTTTCCGGTACGCGTCCACGAACAGCCCCGCCGAGCCGCGCGATCCAGGCGGTGGTCAACGCCGCCCGGCGACCGCCGGGCCGGGCAGATGGTCACCGCCGACCGCCAGGCCCGCACAAACCGTCACCACCGACCGCCGGGCCCGCGCAGATGGTCGCCCTCGACCGCCAGGCCCGCACAAACCGTCACCACCGACCGCCGGGCCGGCGCAGATGGTCGCCGGCGACCCGGCCCGGGGAGCGGTGTCCAGCACCAGATCGGCAGCCGCAGGCGGCGCCGGACGGGCGGGCTCGGTCAGGCTCGGTAGATGCGGGTCGGGGTGACGAGCACGGCTGTGCGGCGCTGCTCGACCATCGTCCGGTCGTAGGTGTCCCAGTCGTCGTGGGTGCCGCCGGCCGCTGTGAAGATCTCCCGCAGCAGCAGCCGCAGCCGCTCGCGATCCAGCCATGGCTGTGGGTCGTCCGGCCCGGCCAGCAGCGCCGTGCCCTCGACCGTCGCATACTGCCAGCCGTTGCGGAACGCCACCGCGAGCTGTGGCCGGTCCCGCAGGTTGCGCAGCTTGACCGCACCCAGCGCGACGAACGCCAGCACCGGCGTCCCGTCCGCCGGATGGGCGATCAGCCCGGTATTCACCAGCGTCGACTGCACGGTCTGATCAGCCCGGATCGTCGACACGATGGCCAGGCCGGTCTCGCCCCGGCTCAGCTCCCAAGCGTCCTCGAGCGAACTCATGCCACGACCCTACGCGCCGGGTGTGACAAGTTCGCCGGGCCGAGAAGCGCGACCGTCTTCATGGGCCCGGCGGTCGCCGGGCGGCCTGGAGTCGTGGCCGGCTCGCGGGGCTCGGCGGGACTGTCGGCTGACTCGTACCGGATAGGTTTCTTTCATGCTGATCAGTTTCGGTTGTCCGGTGTCGGGGGCGTGGGCTGAGCCGGAGACGCTGACCCGGATCGCCCGCCGGGCCGAGGAGTGCGGTTATCACGGGCTGTGGGCGTTTCAGCGGCTGCTGGTGGGGCGCGGCCAGGACCTCGCGCCGCCCTATCGCAGCGTCCTGGACCCGATCGTCGCGTTGACCTGGGCGGCGGCGGCCACCGAGCGGATCCGGGTCGGCGTCTCGGTGATCAATCTGCCGTATGTCGCGCCGGCCTATCTGGCCAAGCAGGTGAGCAGCCTGGACCGGCTCTCCGGCGGGCGATTCGACCTGGGGCTGGGTACCGGCTGGTCGGAGCCGGAGTTCGTGGCGACCGGCTCGGACCCGAACCCGCGGGGACCGCGCACCGAGGAGTATCTGGCGGCGCTGGCCGCGCACTTCTCCGGCGAGGAGGCCTCGTTCGACGGCCGGTTCTACCGGGTTCCGCCGAGCCGGATGGCGCCGGCGCCGGTGCAGGCGGGTGGACCCCCGGTGCTGCTCGGCGGGGCCGCCGAGATCGCGTTGCGGCGGGCCGGACGGCTGGCGGCGGGCTGGGTGAGCAGCAGTCAAGCAAGCCTGGAGGACATCGCCCGCGGGGCCCGGATCGTTCGCGAGGCGGCCGAGGAGGCGGGTCGCGACCCGGACGCGATGCGGATCGTGGTGCGAGGCGTGGTGCGAGCCGGGCGCCGGGACGAGGCGGTTCCGCTGTCCGGAGACTGGGCGCAGATCCGCGCCGGAGCCGCACGGTACGCCGAAGCGGGCGCCACCGAGCTGTTCTACGAGCCGAACTGGGATCCGCGGATCGGCGGGCCGGACGCGGACCCGGCGGAGGCGGCAGCCCTCGGCGAACAGATCCTCACCGCCCTGGCACCGGACGGCTCGGAGATCGACTGATTACCCTGGTCCGGTGGACCAGCGATCTCCGACCGTGTACCGGACCCGTTCGTGGACGAATCGCCGCCGGGCGCTCACCGGCCTCGGCGGCGTCGGCCTGGTGCTGCTCGGCTACCTGATCGGCCGATGGCAGGACACCCCGGCCGCGATCTCCGCGCCGCCAGCGGTCGCCGCCTCCTCCTCGGCCGCTGCTCCGGCGCCGAGCACCGAGGCCCCCTCACCGTCACCTTCGCCTAAGCCGGTCGACTATCCGGTGTTGCAGGCCGAGTCGGCGACCGAGCTGGCCGGCATCGAGGCCGAGGACACCCAGGACGAGGGCGGCGGGAAGAACGTCGGCTGGATCACCCGGCACGATCACCTGCGGTTCGACAACTTCGACTTCGGCGAGGTGCCGGCCGTCAAGGCCAAGGTACGGATGTCCTCGCAGGCCGGCGTCTCCGGCCGGGTGCAGTTCCGCCTGGACAGCAGGGACGCACCGCCGGTGGGTGAGGTCACCGTGATCAACACGGGTGGCTGGCAGAACTGGCAGACCGTTGCGGCGGTGCTGGAGCCGGTGACCGGCGTGCATACGGTCTTCGTCACGTTCACGACCACCGATGACAGCGAGTTCGTCAATCTGAACTGGCTCCAGTTCGAGCACTGAGAGGCCGCGCCAGCGGCCCGGTGCTGCTGTTTCCCGGCGGTCGCGCTGGGGCCGCGAGGGACAGCTCAGCTAGCGCCGGGACAGCGGGGACGGGTCGGCTTCGGCGGGACGCCGGTCACGCGTACCCCGGATGAGCGTGACCGGCAAGCGGACCTTGACCAGGACCGGGTGTCTAGGCCGTGGCCAGCTCGATCGTGCGCGGCTCGCGCTCCAGGACCGGGATCTGGAGGATCAGCACGCCGTTGTCGTAACGGGCCTCGAGCCGGTCGGTGTCCAGCTTCTCGGAGAGCGCCACCTGGCGGCTGAACCCGTCCATCCGGCCCTCGGGCTCGGTGCGCTTGCGTTCGGCACGGACGGTCAGCGCCTCGCCGTCGAGGGTGATGTCGATCGAGGCTGGGTCGACGCCCGGCAGGTTGATGTCGATGAAGAACGTGTCGTCCTCGCGGTAGGCGTCGAGGCGGGCGCCGGCTTCGCGGGTGGCGAAGACGCGGGCGGTCAGACGCTCGAGATCCCGGAAGGTCGGAGAACTGAGCAACATGGGTGGCTCCTCATGACTTGAGCTTGGGTACCCGAGTGTGAGAACCGGGAATTGTGGGACGCGATTCCCCCGGAAGAATGTGACCCCGGTCTTCGAACGCATGTACTAAGCTGCCGGATGTGGTCCTGCATGCCGATCTCGACTCGTTCTACGCATCGGTCGAGCAGCGCGACGATCCGGCGCTGCGCGGCCGGCCGGTGCTGGTCGGCGGTGGCGTCGTGCTGGCCGCCAGCTATGAGGCGAAGGCGTTCGGGGTTCGCACGCCGATGAGCCTGGGTCAGGCCCGGGCGCTCTGCCCGCACGCGGTCGTCGTGCCGCCCCGGATGTCGGCGTATTCGGCGGCGAGCAAGCAGGTCTTCGCGGTCTTCGACGACACCACGCCGATCGTCGAGCCGCTCTCCATCGACGAGGCGTTTCTCGACGTCGACGGCCTCGGCAAGATCCGTGGCAGCCCCGTCGAGATCGCCCGGCGGCTGCGTGCCGAGGTCCGCGAGCGCGTGGGGCTGCCCATCACGGTCGGCGTGGCCGGCACCAAGTTCCTGGCCAAGGTGGCCAGCGGCGTCGGCAAGCCGGACGGGTTGCTCGTCGTGCCGCCCGGCGAGGAGCTGGCCTTCCTGCATCCGCTGCCGGTCGAGAAGCTCTGGGGCGTCGGCCCGGTCACCGCGGCGAAACTGCGCGACCGGCAGATCCACACGGTCGGCCACGTCGCGCGCATCGGCGAGGCGGCTCTCGTCGCCATGCTCGGCCCGGGCGCCGGCCGGCATCTGCACGCGCTCGCCCACAACCGCGACCCGCGCCGGGTGCGGACCGGTCACCGGCGCGGCTCGATCGGCGCGCAGTGCGCCCTGGGCCGCCGCGAGCGACCGTTCAGCGAGGTCGAGGCCACCCTCGCCGCTCTGGTCGACCGGGTCACGCACCGGATGCGCCGGGCGCGCCGGGCCGGGCGGACGATCACCGTGCGGCTGCGGTTCGGCGACTTCAGCCGGGCCACCCGATCACGCAGCCTGCTCAAGGCCACCATGCAGACCGGCGCGATCCTGCGGACCGCGGAGGAGCTGCTCCGGGAGAACCGGCCGCTGATCGAGGAGCGCGGCCTGACTCTGGTCGGCGTCGCGGTCAGCAACCTGGACAGCGACGGCAACGTGCAGCTGGCGTTCCCCTTCGACGACCCCGGCGACGACGGCCTGGACGCTGCGGTCGACCGGATCCGCGACCGATTCGGCGCCGGGGCGCTGCGCCGGGCCGACATGATCGGCCGCGACCTGCACCCGTCGGTCCCGATCCTCGCCGACTGACGACCGCACCCGGGCGTGGCCGCCACAGCCCGACCAGGCAGACTTCAAGCGTGCGGAAGATCTATGTAGTCGGGATCGGCGCGGGCGACCCGGACCATCTGACCCTTCAGGCGGCCAAGGCGATCGGCCGGACCGACGTGTTCTTCCTCCTGGACAAGGGCGAGGCCAAGCAGAGCCTCGTCGACCTGCGGGAACGGCTGATCAGGGCCTATTCGCAGCCGCGCAGGCGGATCGTGGAGGGCCGCGACCCGGACCGGGATCGCACACCGGCCGACTACACCGGCACGATCGCCGACTGGCGGCACCGCCGGTCGCTTGTCGTCGAGGAGCTGATCACCGAGCACCTCAAGGACGACGAGATCGGATCGATCCTCGTCTGGGGTGACCCGTCGCTCTACGACTCGACCATCGCCATCCTGGAGGAGATCCTCGGCCGCGGTGCGACCACCTTCGAGTACGAGGTGATCCCCGGAATCAGCAGCGTCTCGGCGCTCGCCGCCAAGCACCGGATCGGGCTGAACCGGGTCGGGCAGCCGTTCCAGGTCACCACCGGGCGGCGTCTCGCCGAGGGCTGGCCGGACGGGGTGGACGACGTGGTCGTGATGCTCGACGCGCAGCAGGCGTTCACCAGGTACCCGGAGGCCGAGATCTACTGGGGTGCCTACGTGAGCACCGAGGACGAGCTGCTCGGGGCGGGCACGGTGGCCGAGGTGGGCGACGAGATCGTCGAACGGCGTACCGCGGCGCGGGAGCAGCACGGCTGGATCATGGACACCTATCTGCTCCGGCGCGGTCAGAGCCGGTTGAACGGCTCCGAGTAGACGAAGTCGCCACGCAACTCGGGCCGGTAGGTGGTCAGAGTGCGCGCCTGGAAGTGCGGCGCCCACTCGCTCACCTGGTGGCTGATCCCGTACTCGGAGGCGAGGCGGAACCCGAACCGGACGTAGTAGCGCGGATCGCCGAGCAGCACCACCAGTGGCTCGCCCAGCGCGTCGGCGGCGCCGAGCACCGCGTGCATCAGGGCCGAGCCGACGCCGCGCCGGTGGTGATCCGGGTGCACGCTGAGCGGTCCGAGCCCCAGCACGGCAGCGCCGTCCAGCCGGGCGCGGGTGCAGACGACGTGCCCGATCACGGCGCCGTCCTCGACGGCCACCATGGACAGCTCGGGGATCCAGCCCTCGTCCGCCCGCAACTGGTCGACCAGGTCCGCCTCGGTGGGCTGCCCGAAGGCGGCAAGCGTCACGGCGTGAATCTCGGCCGCCTGGGCAGGCGTCTCCCGCTGAACGATCATCCGCTCAGCCTTCCCGGCCCGGCCGACCCCGGGCAACCGATTTCAGGCGGCGGCGAGCACCACGTCCATGCGAGCCAGCTCGTCCGGGTCGGCGACGGTGTCGATACCGGTGATCCGGTCGCCGGCGATGGTGAAGGTGAGAGTCAGCCGGGTCGTCCCGCCGACGATCACCACGGCGCCAGGCAGATCGTCGATGTACGCCGGCAGCGCGCCCTGGGCCCGCCCGGCGAAGAACCGCGCCACCACCTCGGCACCGCGCGTCTCACCCCGGTCGGCCATCCTCGCGGCGGTCTCGTCGCCCCGGACCACCACGTCCGGGTCCAGCATGGTGAGCAGCGCCGCCATGTCACCGCCCCGGGACGCCGCCAGGAACGCCGAGACGATCGCCTGCTTGCGTACGGCTTCCGGCCCCACGCCGGCCGGATCGCTCGGGGCGCCACCCCGTACCCGGCGCCGCGCCCGGCTGGCCAGCTGCCGCGCGGCGGCCGGACTGCGCCCCACCACCACCGCGATGTCCTCGAACGAGACGGCGAACATGTCGTGCAGTACGAACGCCAGCCGCTCCGTCGGGGTGAGCGTCTCCAGGACGACCAGCAGGGCCAGACCGACCGAGTCGGCGAGCAGGGCCTCGCCCTCCGGTCCGGGGCCGGCCGCGACCGCCTCCGGGGCCTCCGGCTCCTCCCGGCGGGCCACCCGGGAGCGGAGCATGTCCAGGCAGATCCGGCCGACCACGGTGGTCAGCCAGGCGGCCAGGTTGTCCACCGAGTCCGGGTCGGAGCGGCTCAGCCGCAGCCATGCCTCCTGCACCGCGTCGTCCGCCTCGCTCAGCGAGCCGAGCATCCGGTACGCCACCGCACGCAACCGCGGCCGGTTCGCCTGGAAGCGTTCGGCCAGCACCTCGTCAGCCATCTTGTGGCCTCCACCACATCCGTCACATCGCCCCGATCGGGCCCGTCACACCGCCGACGTACGAAACCGCGGCGATGTGACAGGAGAATGAAAATGCAGCCTCGCACGACCACCCCGGCCTCACCCGAGCTGATGAAGGCGATCAACACGCTCTACAAGGAGTCCCACTCGGCCGGTGTGCCGGCCGCGACGCTCGAGCTGGTCCACCTGCGGGCCAGCCAGATCAACGGCTGCAGCGTCTGCGTCGACTCGGGTGCCCGCAGCGCCCGGAAGAACGGCGAGACCGACGACCGCCTCTTCGCCGTGGCGGCCTGGCGGGAGACGTCGTACTTCACCGACGCCGAGCGGGCCGCCCTGGCACTGGCCGAAGCGGCGACCAGGCTCGCCGACCGGGCCGACGCCGTACCGGACGAGATCTGGGACGCGGCGGCGAAGCACTACACGGAGCCCCAGCTGGGGGCGCTCGTGTTGTGGATCGCCACCACCAACTTCTTCAACCGGATCAACGCGACCACCCGGCAGATGGCGCCGCAGACCTGGGGCTGAGCACTATCGGGCCGGGCCGTCCTCCAGGTCGCCCTCGGTCTCCAGGAAGAGCTGCTGGAGCGCCGCCAGCGTCGCCGGCTCCGGGGAGTCCCAGAGCTTGCGGTCGGCGGCCTCCAGCAGGCGCTCGGCGATCCCGTGCAGTGCCCAGGGGTTCGACTGCCTCATGAACTCCTGGTTCTCCGGGTCCAGCAGGTAACTCGCGGCCAGCTGCTCGTACATCCAGTCGGTGACGACGCCGGCGGTGGCGTCGTACCCGAACAGGTAGTCCACCGTCGCGGCCAGCTCGAACGCGCCCTTGTAGCCGTGCCGCCGCATGGCGGCGATCCAGCGGGGGTTCACCACCCGGGCCCGGAAGATCCGGGCCGTCTCCTCGGTCAGGCTGCGGGTGCGTGCCTGGTCCGGGTTGGTGGAGTCACCGACGTACGCGGCCGGCGCCTTCCCGGTCAGCGCGCGCACCGTGGCGATCATACCGCCGTGGTACTGGAAGTAGTCGTCGGAGTCGGCGATGTCGTGCTCGCGGGTGTCGATGTTCTTGGCCGCGATGTCGATCCGCCGGTACGCGTTCTCCATGTCCCCGCGCGCCGGCACCCCGTCCAGGTTCCGACCGTAGGCGAACCCGCCCCACACCGCGTACACCTCGGCCAGGTCGGCGTCGTCCCGCCAGTTCCGGCTGTCGATCAGTGGCAGGATGCCCGCACCGTACGCACCCGGCCGCGACCCGAAGATCCGCATGGTGGCTCGTCGCCAGTCGCCGTGCCCGGCCTGGTCGCGCAGCGCGTGCTCGCGGACCAGATTGTCCGGCTCGTCGAGCTCGGCGACCATCCGGAAGGCGTCGTCGAGCATCGCCACGACATGCGGGAACGCGTCCCGGAAGAAGCCGGAGATGCGAACCGTCACGTCGATGCGGGGGCGGCCCAGCTCCTCGCGGGAGATCGGCTCCAGGCCGGTGACCCGCCGGGAGGCGGGGTCCCAGATCGGCCGGACGCCGATCAGGGCGAGGATCTCGGCGATGTCGTCGCCGGCGGTCCGCATGGCGCTGGTGCCCCAGGCGGAGAGGCCGACCGACCGCGGCCAGTCGCCGTGGTCGGCGCGGTAGCGGGCGAGCAGCGACTCGGCCATGGCCTGGCCGGTCTCCCAGGCCAGGGCGCTGGGGATGGCCTTCGGGTCGACCGAGTAGAAGTTGCGGCCGGTGGGCAGCACGTTGATCAGGCCGCGGAGCGGGGAGCCGCTGGGGCCGGCCGGGACGTAGCCGCCGTCGAGGGCGTGCAGCACGTTGGTCAGCTCGTCGGTGGTCCGGGCCAGACGGGGGACGACCTCGCGTGCGGCGAATTCCAGCACGCGGATTACTTCCGCTTTATCCGACAAATTCGAAATGTCCGAAGGGGCGGACGCGGCCGGCGCAAGGCCGGCGGAATCGGCCTGCCGGGCCGGCGCGAGGCCGGCGGAATGGGTCAGCAGGTCGGCCGGGACCTCGGCCGGCCAGCCGCGCTCCTCCATCGCCGCGACCAGTGCGCGCGCCTGGGCTTCAACGGCGTCCGTCTCCGCTGTCGACGCGTCCTCGGCCAGACCGAGCGCCTCCCGCAACCCCGGCAGCGCGGCCACCTGCCCGGCCCACATCTGCCGCGCCCGCAGCATCGCCAGCACCAGGTTGACGCGCGCCTCCCCGGTCGGCGCGGCTCCGAGCACGTGCAGGCCGTCACGGATCTGCACGTCCTTGACCTCACACAGCCATCCGTCGATGTGCATGATGAAGTCGTCGAACTCCTCGTCACCCGGCCGTTGAGCCTGGCCGAGGTCGTGGTCCATCTTCGCGGCCTGGATCAGCGTCCAGATCTGCGCCCGGATGGCCGGCAGTTTCGCCGGGTCCAGCGCCGCGATGTTGGCGTGCTCGTCGAGCAGTTGCTCGAGGCGGGCGATGTCCCCGTACGACTCGGCGCGCGCCATCGGCGGGATGAGGTGGTCGACCAGGGTGGCGTGCGCCCGGCGCTTCGCCTGGGTTCCTTCGCCCGGGTCGTTGACCAGGAACGGGTAGATCAGCGGCAGGTCGCCGAGCGCCGCATCGGTCCCGTCGGACGCCGACATGCCCACGTTCTTGCCCGGCAGCCACTCCAGGTTGCCGTGCTTGCCCACGTGCACCACCGCGTGCGCGCCGAAGTCGTCGGCGAGCCACCGATAGGCGGCCAGATAGTGGTGCGAGGGCGGCAGGTCCGGGTCGTGGTAGATGGCCACCGGGTTGGCGCCGAACCCGCGCGGCGGCTGCACCATGACCACGATGTTCTCGTCCTGGAGCGCGGCGAGCACGATGTCACCGTCGTCCACGTAGAGCTCGCCGGGCGACGGCCCCCAGTGCTGCTCCACGCTCTCCCGGAAGTCGGCCGGAAGAGTGTCAAACCACGATTTATAAGAAATGCCCGAGATGCGTACGGTGTTCTCGGCCAGCTGCTCCTCGGTGAGCCAGTCCGGATCCTGCCCGCCGGCCGCGATCAGCGCGTGGATCAGCCCGTCGCCGTCATAGGAACCGAAGTCACCGATCCGATAGCCACCGTCGGCGAGCGCGGCCAGCAGAGCGACGGTCGAGGCGGGGGTGTCCAGGCCGACCGCGTTGCCGATCCGCGAATGCTTGGTCGGATAGGCGGAGAGCATCACCGCGATCCGGCGGGAAGCCGGCGGTGTGTGCCGCAGCCGTGCGTGCGCCACCGCGATCCCGGCCACCCGCGAGGCCCGCTCCTCGTCGGCCACGTAGACCGACAGCCCCTCCGGGTCGATCTCCTTGAACGAGAACGGCACCGTGATGATCCGCCCGTCGAACTCCGGGATCGCCACCTGCGTCGCCGCGTCCAGCGGCGACAGCCCGTCGTCACTCGCCTCCCACGCGGCCCGCGAGCTGGTCAGGCACAGCCCCTGGAGGATCGGCACGTCCAGGTCGGCGAGCACGCCGACGTCCCACGCCTCGTCGTCACCGCCGGCCGAAGCGGTCGCCGGCCGCGTCCCACCGGCGGCCAGCACCGTCACCACCAGGGCGTCCGCCTTGCGGAGCTCGGTGAGAAGCTCCGGCGGCGCGGTACGCAACGACGCCGTGAAGATCGGCAGCGCCCGGGCACCCTTCGCCTCGATCGCCCGGCAGAGCGTCTCGACGAACGCGGTGTTCCCCGCCATGTGGTGCGCGCGGTAGTAGAGCACCGCGACGGTCGCCTCGGCCTCGAACTCCGGCCGGGGCAGCACACCCCACTGCGGTGCGGAGACCGCGGGCGCGAAGCCGTTGCCGGTCAGCAGCACCGTGTCGGAGAGGAAGTCGTGCAGCGAGGCGAGGTTCTCCGCACCGCCCTGCGCCAGGTAGGAATGCGCGTCCGCCGCGACACCGGCCGGAACCGTGGAGAGCTTCATCAACTCGGCGTCCGGGGCCTGCTCGCCACCGAGCACCACCACCGGCACGTCTCCGGCGAGCAGCGTGTCCAGGCCCTCCTCCCAGGCCCGGCGCCCACCGAGGATGCGCACCACCACGAGGTCGATGCCGTCGAGCAGGGCGGGCAGATCGTTGACCTCGGTCCGGGCCGGGTTCGCCAGACGCCAGGACGAGCCGCTGGCCCGGGCACTGAGCAGGTCGGTGTCGGACGTCGACAGCAGCAGAAACACGCGCGCTCCCCCTCGGGGGCTCGACCGGCCCCGCAGCGGAAAACCCAGGCAAACCCAAAGGCAGACCGGGTAGTCAGGATCCACGGCGACCGGAGTTCCTGGCTCCCGAGAAAGTCCTCGGTGACAGTGGCGGGACCGCGCCGGATTCACACCGGCTTCCTCCGCGGCGTCGCCGCTCGTAGGGTCACCACCTTTCCGGTAGCCGGTGTCCGGAGTCAAGGCGGGCCCGGCTCTGTGACGCTGCCGACCCACGGATGCGAATCTGTCGGTGCCCGCCCGTAGTATCCGAGGCCGTGACTTCCCCCCGATCCGCCGATGTCGACGCCTGCCCCGGCGCGCTGCGGCTGCATGCCGCGGCCGACGGGCTGCTGGCGCGCGTCCGGCTGCCCGGGGGCATGCTGACCGGCGTTCGGCTGCGCTCGCTGCGCGAGCTCACCGAGCGGTTCGGCGACGGCCGCCTGGAGCTGACCTCCCGGGCGAATGTGCAGATCAGAGGCGTGCGAGCCGAGCACGCGGAGACCTTGGCGGCCGGCTTGCGCACGGCCGGGCTGCTGCCTTCCACAACCCACGATTCGGTACGGAACATCGCCTCCCCGCCGCGACCAGGATCGCCGCTCCGCGCTCTGGTGCCTCGGTTGGACGCCGCCATCTGCGACGACCCGGCGCTGTCCCGCCTGCCCGGCAAGTTCCTCTTCGCGGTCGGCCACGTCCCGCTCGCCGCCGACGTGGCCGCGGTGCCGGCCGGCGACAGCTCCGAGAGCCGCACCGCGCCCGGGGCGCCGGCCGGCGAGCGCTACGCCATCCGGTTCGCCGGACACGACACCGGGCTGCGAGTCGGATTCGAGCAGGTCGTGCCGACGCTGATCGCGGCCGCGCACGCGTTCCTGGGCGAGCGCGAGGCGCAGCGCGGTGACGGCCCAGCGGCGTGGCGGCTGCGCGAGCTGGCCGACGGCCCGGCCCGGGTCTCCGCCCGGGTGGCCGCCGCGACGGGCCTGGTGCAGACCGCCGTCGAGGCCGCGGCGCCGGTCGAGACGTTCGAGCCGGGTGACCTGCTCGGTGTCCTGGAGCAGCCGGACGGGCTGGCCGCGGTCGGCGCTCTGGTGCCGTTGGGGCAGCTCAGCGGCGTACCGATGAGGGTTTTGGAAGGGGCCGATCGGCTCGTCGTCACGCCCTGGCGTGGGGTGATCGTGACCGATCTGGCACACGCCGCGGCAGCAGAGTGGGCCGATCGCCTGATCGCGTCGGGGCTGCCGGTCACGGCAGACTCGCCGTGGGTCGGAGTGACCTCGTGCGCGGGCCGGCCCGGCTGCGCGAGGTCGCTGGCCGACGTCCGCGCCGACGCCGCCGCGGCGTCCCGCTTCGTCGACGGCCTCCCCGTGCACTGGGTGGGTTGCGGGCGAGCCTGCGGCAGCCCGGCCGGCCGGCACGTCCGGGTCGAGGCGACCGGCACCGGCTACCGGGTGGACCGCCTTCCGGCAGGCCGGGAGCCGGTGGAGGCCGCGCGGGACGCGGCGGAACGGGATCTGGGGGACATGGTGGCAGCGGCGAGGAGTGCCTGATGGAGTACGTGCGCGACGGCGCTGAGATCTATCGGCGGTCGTTCGCCACGATCCGGGCCGAGGCGGACCTCGCCGGGCTGCCCGCGGACGTGTCCCGGGTGGTGGTCCGGATGATCCACGCCTGCGGCATGGTCGATCTGGTGGCGGACGTGCGGTTCAGCCCGGGTGTGGTGACCGCGGCCCGCAAGGCGCTGCTGGACGGCGCCCCGATCCTCTGCGACGCCGAGATGGTGGCCTCCGGGGTGACCCGCAGCCGGCTGCCAGCCGCCAACGACGTGATCTGCACGCTGCGCGACCCGGCCGTGCCCGACCTCGCGCAGCGGATCGGCAACACGCGCAGCGCCGCCGCCCTCGATCTCTGGGGTGACCGCCTGGGCGGTGCCGTGGTGGCCATCGGCAACGCGCCGACCGCCCTGTTCCGGCTGCTGGAGATGGTCGCGGCGGGTGCGCCCCGGCCGGCCGCCGTGCTCGGCATCCCGGTCGGTTTCATCGGCGCGGCCGAGTCCAAGGAGGCACTCGCCGAGTCCGGCTTGGAATATCTGATCGTGCGCGGCCGCCGGGGTGGCAGCGCCATCACCGCGGCCGCTGTGAACGCCCTCGCCTCGGAAGCGGAATAGGTTATGACGAACGATACGGTTCAGCCCGGCCGGCTCTACGGCGTCGGGCTCGGTCCCGGCGACCCCGACCTGGTCACGGTGAAGGCGGCCCGGCTGATCGAAGGGGCCGACGTGGTGGCGTACCACGCGGCGCGGCACGGGCGCAGCAACGCCCGGGCGATCGCGGCCGGCTACCTGCGCGAGGGGCAGATCGAGGAGCCGTTGATCTACCCGGTGACCACCGAGACGACCGATCACCCGGGCGGTTACCAGGGTGCGATCGACGAGTTCTACGCCGAGTCCGCGGCCCGCCTCGCCGCGCACCTGGACGCCGGCCGGGACGTGGTCGTGCTCGCCGAGGGTGACCCGTTCTTCTACGGCTCATACATGCACATGCACAAGCGCCTCGCCGACCGGTACGAGACGACGGTCGTCCCCGGCGTCACCTCGGTCAGTGCCGCCTCCGCCGTGCTCGGCCGCCCGCTGATGGAGCGCGACGAGGTGCTCACCGTGCTCCCCGGCACGCTCGCCCCCGACGACCTGGCGTCCCGGCTCGCGGACACCGACTCGGCCGCCGTGATGAAGCTGGGCCGGACCTTCGAGGGTGTCCGGGACGCGCTGGACCGGGCCGGCCGGCTCGACGACGCGTGGTACGTGGAGCGGGCCACCACCGACCGGGAACGCTCCGCCCCGCTGCGCGACGTCGACCCGGAGACGGTGCCGTACTTCTCGCTGGCCCTGCTGCCCAGCCCGGCCGCCACCGCTTTCTCCGGCGGCACGCTCCCGGCGCAGGAGACCCAGCCGGATCACAGCACCGAGTTCGTGAGCACCAAGCGGCTCGCCGCGATGCGCTCCGAAGCGGCGACCGACATGATCAGCCTGGAAGGGGCGAACACCGCCGTCCTGGCCGCCGATCACCCGGAGACCGGGCTCGGCAGCGTGACAGTGGTCGGGCTGGGCCCCGGTTCCCGGGACTGGCTGACCCCGGAGGCGCAGGCGGCGCTCGCCGCGGCGGACGATCTGATCGGCTACGGGCCCTATGTCGACCGGGTTCCGCCGAACCCCCGGCAGCGCCGGCACTCCTCGGACAACCGGGTCGAGGCCGAGCGGGCGGCGTTCGCGCTGGACCTGGCGAAACGCGGGCGCCGGGTGGCGGTGGTGTCGTCCGGCGATCCCGGTGTCTTCGCGATGGCCGCGGCGGTGCTCGAGGTCGCCGAGGACACCCGGTGGAAGGACGTGCCGATCCGGATCGTCCCGGGGCTGACCGCGGCGCAGGCGGTGGCGAGCCGGGCCGGTGCTCCGCTCGGGCACGACTTCTGCATCCTGTCGCTCTCCGACCGGCTCAAGCCGTGGTCGGCGATCGAGGCCCGGCTGGAGGCGGCGGCCACCGCCGACCTGGTGATCGCGATCTACAACCCGGCGTCGAAGACCCGCACCGAGCAGCTGGTCCGGGCCCTCGAGCTGCTGCGCCGGCACCGCGCGGGACGGACGCCGGTGGTGGTCGGCCGGGACGTCGGCGGTCCGGCCGAGTCGGTCCGGGTCACCACTCTCGCCGCGCTCGATCCGGCCAGCATCGACATGCGCTGCCTGCTCATCATCGGCTCGTCGCAGACCCGGGCGGTCACCCGGGGCGACGGCACGACCGCGGTCTACACACCCCGTCACTACCCCGGCTGAGCCGTCCCGGGCGCGGAACATCGGCCACCGCTTCAGGAATGAAGCGGGTGACCCCGTCCGCTCCCGGGCCGCAACCGCACTGCATCGACCGAACCCCTGACAGCGACGGGCCACCGAGCCGAATGGAGGGCCACTTGGATCTGCAACCTTTGTGAAGGGTCGACCCCCGTGCATACCGCTCGCAAACGTGCAGCGATCGTGGCGTCTTCGCTGCTTCTCGCCGTTTCCCTGCCGGCCGCCGAAAGCCTGGCCGCGCCTAGGAAGAACACCGGCGTCAAGCCCCGCACCACGACCACCGCGGCGAAATCCGCGGTCGGTACCGTGCAGGGTGGCCTCGTGGCGACCCGGCAGAGCCGGCTGGACGCCGTACTGACGGCGAAGACCATCAACTACTACCCGTCGAACGCGGGCTGGTCGGCGATGTGGACGTCGTTCAACTCCACCAAGATCGACGCGGACCTGGCGAAGGCCGCCGCGCTCGGCGCCGACAACGTGCGGGTCATCGTGTTCCCGCAGTCGTTCGGCTTCCCGAAGCCGACGGCCGAGTACGCCGACCGGCTCCGCAAGTTCATCAGCATCGCCGACTCGCACGGCCTGACCGTCAAACTGACGCTCTTCGACTGGTGGGCCGGCTACGGCGACGCCAACGGCAGCGCCACCTGGGCGAAGACGCTGCTGGCACCATACGCGGACGACCCGCGGGTGCTCTCCGTCGAGCTGAAGAACGAGATCCCGCCGGCCGACGCGGCCGCCGTCGCGTGGGTCCGGAAGCTGATCCCGGCGGTACGCGCGGCGGTTCCCGGCATGCCGCTGACCCTGTCGACCGACGGCCAGAGCGGCGCCTCCGGCCTGGCCCGGATCAAGTCGCAGCTGGCCGGCACCCCGCTGGACTACTACGACTTCCACTTCTACGGCAACTCGGAACGCTCGCTGGCCGAGATCCGCAAGGCGCAGTCGGCGGTCGCCCCGGCTCCGATCGTGATCGGTGAGACCGGTCTGAGCACCGCGTCCGGCAGCGAGGGCGAACAGGGCGCGTTCCTGGCTCGGGTGTTCGAGGCGGCGCGGGTCGCCGGGGTGGACTCGGTGGCGCCGTGGACTCTCAACGACTTCGCCTCCGGTGCGATCCCGTCCAACTCGCAGGTCTCCAAGGCGCCGGCCCAGTACAAGTTCGGCCTGCACCGGGTGGACGGCACCGCCAAGTTCGGCGCCTCCGTGGTGCGCACCGCGTGGGCCGGCCGGGCGCTGTCGAACAGCGTTCTGGACCTGGGGTTCGAGGCGAGCGCGGGTGACTCACCGTGGCGGCCGTACCTGGCCGAGCACGGTACGGCCGTGCGGGCCAAGGACGCGGCGCGGACCGGCACGTTCTCGGTGCGGTTCAGCGGGACCGGCCGGACCGGCGGCGGGGTGCCGTCGGTGCGTATCTCGCCGCTCCGGCCGGTTCAGGGCGGACAGTCCTGGCACGCCGAGGCGTGGGCCCGTGGTGCCGGTGTGACCGGCACCAACGAGATCGCGCTGAGCTGGTTCGACAGCAACGACAAGTGGCTGGGCCAGCACTCGTCCAAGCAGGTCGCGAAGGGTACGAGCGGCTGGACCAGGCTCACCGTCGACGCGGTGGCGCCGGCCGGTGCGGCCAGCGTCCAGCTTCACCTCAAGTCGGGCGACAACAAGGGCACCGTCTGGTTCGACGACGTGGTTCTCTCCTGACGGATCGGTACCCCGATCCGGTTCAGCAGGCGGTCGTATGCGGCGACCGTGCGCTCCCAGGAAGAAGGATCGGCGTGCCGCCGGCCGGCCAGACCGGCGGCACGCTCGATGCCGGCCTGCAGTTCGCCCGGTGAGCCCGGCGGCACGAAGACCGTGCCGCTGTACCCCTCGGCGGCCTCGACCAGGCCACCGACCGCGGTCACCACCACCGGCAGGCCGTGGCTCATCGCGATGTGCAGCGGCCCGCTGGCCGAGCTGCGCCGGTACGGCAGCACCACCACGTCCGCCGCGGCGAAGTACTCGTTGACCTCGACGTCCGCGACGTACCGGTTGACGAACGTGATCCGGTCCCGCACCGGCGAGTCGGTGATCAGTTCGCCCGGCCGGGTCCAGCCCTCCCAGGTCTCCCCCACCACCGTGAGGTGGTAACCGGGTCCCAGCGCGGCGAACGCCTCGACCAGGTCCTCGAGCCCCTTGTACGGCCGGATCGTCCCGAAGAACAGCAGCCGGCGGATCCCGTCCGATCCCGGCCGCCGCGCCGCCGGCTCGTGGTGGTCGAACGGCCCGTGCAGCGCCACCTCAGTCGGTACCCCGCCCAGGGCGTATGCCTCCGTCAAGGCCGCCTGGTCGAACCGGGAGTGCACCACCACCCCGTCGGTACGCCGCAGCAGCGGCCGGATGCACGCCCGCACATAGCGAGCGGCCCACTGGTGCCGCGCCTCCCCGGTGTCCTGCACCTCGTGGAACTCGACCACCACCTTGATCCCCAGTGACCGGGCGGCCAGGCACAACACCAGGTAGGAGTGCAGCACGGCCCCGGTCCACCACTGGAGCACCAGGACGTCCGGCCGGAACTCGCGCAGGAACGCCACGGCCCGGGCCAGGCTCGGCACCGCCCACCAGTCGATGCCGTCGTGTACGCGTACCCCGTCGGCGTAGCGCAGGTCGGCGAGAGAGTGACCGACCCGCTCACGCCCGGGGTAGAGCCGCGCCGGCAGCAGCCGGCGCATCAGGATCGTGCCCACCTCGAAGCGTTCGGAGAGCGCGTTGCTGAGCCGGCAGGTGTAATAGCTGATCCCGGAGAGGAATCGCCATCCGGATCCGACCACTAGGACTCGAACGTCAGCGTTGCGCGGATGCGATACAGGCACGGTAGACCTCCTCGATCTGGGGGACGACGCGGGCCGCGGTGAAGTCGAGCCCGCGCTGGTGACCGGCCGCACGCAGCCGCGCGGCCAGGTCGTGGTCGGTGAGTACGCGCAGCAGCGCGGTATGCAGACCGTCCGGATCGCCCGGCGGGACGGACAGGCCGTTCACGCCGTCCTGGACCACGTCGAGCAGCCCGCCGGAGGCGGAGGCGACAAGCGGGGCGCCGGCCAGCATCGCCTCGACCGCGACCTGGCCCATGCCCTCCAGCAGCGACGGGACCACGCCGGCCGCGGCACCACGCCAGGCGGCCATCACCTGGGCGTGCGGCACGTCGTGCCGGACCAGCACGCCGGGCGGGATCGGCGGGGTGTCCGGCCGCGGCGTGCCGAGACAGACCAGCGCGGGTGCCGGGCCGGGGCCGGTCCACCCGGACACCAGCCGCCGGTACGCGGTGAAGAGCACGTCGATGCCCTTGTGCGGGCCGAGCTGTCCGACGAAGAGCAGGTAGGGCCGCTCCGGCAGCCAGTCCGGCCGGGGCGTGGTCCGGGCCAGCTCGTCGAGCCCGTCCGGGACCAGGCTGGAGAGCACCTGGACCGGCAGCTCGCCGGGGAGCCGGGCCAGGTTCAGGGCGGTGGCGACGGACGACGAGATCGCGGTGAGGCAGTCGATGCCGCGATGCCGGTGCGCCCGCAGGCCGGCGGTGAGCACCGCCGAGCGCGGGCGGCCGTACTGGGTCGACGCGCAGGGCAGGCAGCGGGCCAGGCTCGGGCCGGCACAGTGGCGGCCGTCGCGGGAGAACGTCTTGCGTACGCACGTCAGCCCGAAGTCGTGAGCGGTGTGCACGTGCGGCAGCCCGCGGTGGCCGGAGTGCAGCGGCAGGTAGCTGTACATCAGCCAGTCGTGGCTGTGCACCAGGTCGAACCGGTTCGTGCGGAGCACCCGGGCGATGGCGGCGGTGGTCAGCGGGTCGGGGAACGTGGGGTGGAACGGTTTGCCGGGGTCCTTGTTCAGCCGGGGCAGCAGGGTGTTGGCGACGCTGCGGACGCGGAGTACGCGTACCCCGTTGATCTCCTCGTCGTGCGACGCCGCGGGTGTCGCCAGGGTGAGCACGGTGACCTCGTGGCCGCGCCGCACCATCTCCTCGCCGCTGGTGGCGATGCTGCGTTCCAGGCCGCCGATGACCGGGGCGTAGAGGTTGGACAGATGCAGGATTTTCATCGGATCCTCCGGGTCGCCGGCTCGGCGCCGGCTCGGTGCCACTTGGTCCGGCTGACTTCCACCGCTGGTCCCGGGCCGCCGGAAGGACTCTCAGCGTCGGCCGGGCGGGACCGGGCGAGGGTGAGCAGGGCGACCAGCAGGGCGCTCGCGGTCTGGCCGGCCAGCCAGGCGATGCCGGCGCCGGCCACCCCGGCGGCGGGCAGCAGCAGCCAGCTCAGGCTCAGGCAGGTGACGGCACGGACCGCGTTGAGCCGGCGGCAGCGGCGGAACTCGCCACGGGAACGCCAGTGCGCGACCGCCAGGTTGGTGACCGCGTCCGGGATAGCGGCGATCACCAGCATCTTGAGCAGGAGGCCGCCGCTGTCGGCGTACCCGGCGCTGAACAGGCCGAGGATGTGGTCCCCGCCGATCAGCAGCACCACGGCCGGTCCGCCGACGACCGCACCGACCACGGCCGAGGCGCGGGCCATGCTCACCCGGGCGGCGTTGGCGCGCTCGGCGTACAGCGCGGAGGCGACCGCCGGCGAGACCATGAAGAGCATCGCCGCGGTCATCCAGGCCAGGTAGAAGTGCGCGTTGGCGTCCGCGCCGAGCCGTGCCGTCACCAGCACCGGGAGCAGCACGGCCGGGCCGGCCTGGGTCAGGTTGATCAGGTGGTGTCCGGCCAGGGCGGCGCGCAGATGCGGCAGCTCGGCGGTGACGCCGGCGGCGCGCAGCCGCGCGCCGGGCCGCAGCCGGCCCAGGCCGGTACCCATCGTCACCGCGCTGACCAGCAGGATCGGCAGCGTCCAGGAGACCAGTACGGCGCCGGCCGAGTGCGCACCCGAGGCGAGCACGGCGACCAGGGCGACGATCTTGCCAACGGCCAGGGCGAGATTGCGTACGAGCATGCCCTGTCCCGCCCGATGCGCGACGTAGACGCTGTCCAGCAGCGTGGTGAGAGTGATCGCCACCGAGGCGCAGATCAGTGCGGCGAGTCCGGTGAACCCGGACAGGAAGGCGAAGTTGCCGGCGACCGCGGGTGCGACGAGTGCCCCGGCGGTGGCCGCGGCCGCGGTGGCCGCCACGCCGAAAATAAGCCCGCCGCTGACGATCCGCGACCAGTCCCCGGTCCGGCAGCCCGGAAGCCGCTGGATGAACATGTGCGAGACGCCCAGGTTCGCGACCATGCTGACCGCTATCGCGGCCGAGATCAGGGCGGTCGCCGTACCGATCTGCCAGGACGGCACCGCGCGGGCGGCAAGCATCCAGTAGCCGTAGCCCAGCCCTCCGTTGACCACCGTGGTGGCCATGATGAGCAGGCTGTTACGGGCCAGCGAGTCCCTGGCCAGCCGCCGGGCAGCGGTGATCAGCACGCCGCGCGTCCCGGCACCCCGGCCGCCGCGCGGGCGTAGAAGCCGGTGCTCATCCGGCCGACGCTGATGCTCACCGCTCGCAGGCAGCCGTCGGCGGGCAGCGCGGGAATCCGCACGGACGTCTGCTGGGCCGTGTTCGCGGCCACCGTGACCGGAACGGATCGCAGCACCTGGCCACCGACACGCAGCCGCAGGACGGTCGTGACGGTGGCGAGGCCGGAGCTGGTCACGCGTACCGGAACGGTCAGGCCGCGCGCCGGCACGGCGACCGGGTGTTCGATCGTGGTGGCCCAGCCGGCGAGCGCCACGCTGAGGTAGCCGGGCTGGGCGGGACGCGGTGCGGTCAGGTAGGCGCGTACCGCGAAGCCGCCGGCGACGATCGCCAGCAGGGCCGGAACTATCACGGCCGCGGCGGTCCGGGCCGTTCCCGCGAGGCCGGGCCGTGGTGAGCGGTCCGGGCCGCGCTGTGCGGGCAGGCCGGCGGTTCCCACCGGCTGATCCGGATCGGACCGGGTGAAACGTTCGCGCACGTGGACGCCCGCGCCCAGCAGCGTGGCCGCCACCACGCCGCCGGCCACCAGCGGTGCGGGCCGGACCGGCGCGCCGGCCGCGTGCAGCGCGAGGGCGACAAGCGGAAGCGTGACCAGCCCGGCTATCCCGGCGAACCCGATCCGGGCGGCCGGAAGGCGGGCACCGTTCTCGGGCCGGGGCCCGGCGACGGCGCGCAGCGCGAGCTCGCCGACGGCGACCAGCGCGATCAGGCAGAGTGGGAGCGCGATCCAGGGCCGGCCCGCGGCCGGGAGGACGCCGGCCAGACCGGCGTACGCGACGAGCACCAGCAGGACAGTCATCACACACTCCCGCGGGCCGGCCGGCCGAGGCTGTCGAAATCGAACCGGTAGATCGCGATGTGCGGACCGTCGTACATCTTGATCAGCCAGGGCAGGTGGTCGAACTTGGTGAGCTGGGCCCGGGTGAAGGCGGGCTTGCCGTCGTGCGGGATCGGCTCGTTCGTCTCGAAGTAGATCTTGATGTCCGGGACCTGCTCGGCCATCCGCCGGTCGACGACGAGGAACTCGAAGCGCCAGCTCCGCAGCTGGTGCAGCAACGCGGCGGGAATCGGCTCGCCCGGCTGTGCCCGGTACAGGTCGTAAGCCGGGAAGGTGGCCGATCCGGTGGTCGGCTCCTGCTCGCCGTACGAGCCGAGGATCAGGCCGGAGTAACGGTCCGCGACCAGCCGGGCCTCCCGCCCCTGGGTCTCGCGCAGCCACGCGGCCGCCGCCAGCACCTCGGGGGTCGCCGCCCGGGTGTCCGAACCGAAAACCGGCGGCCCGGGGAACCGGTACGACGGGTTCATCCCCGCCGCGTTGTTGCCGACCAGCATCAGCGCGCACGAGGCCAGCAGGGCGACACCCACCGGGACGGAAGTGGCGATCCGGCGGCGCGCCCGGTCCAGCAATGCGATGATCAACGGGGCCACCACCACGGCGATGCCGAGGTAGCTGAAGGCCCAGGAGCGTCGTGCGCCCTCCGCCCCGGACGGAGTGAGGATGAGCAGTGTCGCCGGGAAGTACATGGCTCCGAGCAGCAGCATCGCGGTGGAGGCAGCGCGGGTGACGGGTTCGGCGTGGTGCCGGCGACGCCACCAGAGGATGACCGCGCCGGTCATGAAGAGCAGCGCGCAGCCCGGTGCCACGAACGCCGCCTTCTGCTCCCACCAGGGCGCGATCGACTGGCTGAACAGCGTCCGGCCGCCGGAGCCACCGCCCGCGAGCCCGCTGAACTGGTCCAGGGCCCGGCCCAGGTACGGTTCGAGATAGGTGCCGGTCCGTGGCGAGACGACGGTCATCCAGACCGCCACGACGACCGCCGAACCGCTCGCCGACGCCCAGGCGACGCGTGTCGCGACAGCCAGACCGCGATCGGAACGGGACCGGATCGAGCCGGCCGTGCAGGCCAGCGCGAGCAGGCTGAGGATGCCGGTCAGCCAGAGCGCGGTGAGGTGGTGGGTGGCCGTGATCGCGACGGCGAGCACCAGCAACAGGGCCACCCAGCGGGCGCGCGCGCCCGCCGTGGTGGCCCGGATCGCGCGCAGCCCGGCGACAAGCGCCCAGATCAGCACGGCGATCGCCAGCGACTCGTAGCCGAGCTGGGTGTCGAAGAAGAGAAACGAGCTGTTCAGGCTGTAGACGATGGCGGCCGCCGCACCGATCCGCGGGTCCGGCCAGAGCTGCCCGGCGAGCACCGCGACGCCGAGGACGACGAGCACGTGGGCGAGCACCAGGACGAGGAGCGCGGCCTGCCAGACGGTGAGACCGGTGAGCGTGGCAAGCGAGGCGACGGTGGCGTGCAGACCCGGATAGTCGCCGATCACCCGGACGATCGCGTTCTGCTGGAAGAGCAGGCCGTCCAGGACGATGTCGTGGCTCTGGCCCCAGTGCGCGTACTCGTCGTGGTAGAGCGGGCCGGTCGGGTTGCGCAGCAGTTTCGGCAGGTAGGTGAAGAACGCGTAGCCGACCAGCACGGCGAGGCGCAGGTGGGTACCGGAGGTACGGCGTACCGCCCAGAAAGCAGCCGGCACGGTGAAGATCAGCATGCCGGCCCAGAACCAGGCGAACTGGCCGCTCTCCCCCCACTCGGCGCGCCGGTAGGCGGTCACCAGAGCGGCGGCCCCGGCCGCCGCGGCGGCGGCGAGCGTGAGCGCGCAGCCGGCCGCCTCGATCCAGGGCCGCCGTGCCGATCCGGTACGCCGCCCGGGCAGCCGACCGGTGGCGGGCCCGGCCGTCGTGGCAGTCATCGACTGACGGCCTCCGACACCGGGCTCCCGGTTACCGCGGCGTAGATGGCCCGGGTCGCGCCGACCACGTCGTCCCAGCTCGGCAGCGTGGCGGGACGGGCCCGCCCAGCCGCCGCGGCCTCGCTCAGGGCCGCCGCCAGGGCGATCTCGTCCTCCGGGTCGGTGAAGCGCAGCCAGGTACCGTCGCCGGCGAGCCGGGCCACCTCGCGATGGGCCGGGATCGGTGCGGCGACGGTCGGCAGGCCGGCCGCCAGCGCGTCGGCGACGGCCATGCCGAACGCCTCGTGCGCGGAGGCGGAGACCGCCGCGGCCGCCTGCGCCAGGCAGGCGTCGAAGGCGGCGTCATCCAGCCGGCCGTGGAACACCACCTGTCCGGCCAGCCCGAGGCGGGCGGCCAGCTGCCGCCACTGCGCGGCGGCCGGTCCGGTGCCGACCACGTCGAGCCGGTGGTCGGGTCCGAGGTGGGCCATCGCCCGGATCACCCGGTCGACCCGCTTGTACTGTTCCAGCCGCCCGACGCAGAGGATCCGGCGTACCGGGGACGGTGGGGGCGGGTCGGACGGCCGCGGGTCGGTGCCGTTCGGGATGACCACGGCACGCTCGCCGACCTCGGGGAAGTCGCGTAACACCAGCTCGCGCTCGGCGGCGGTGACGCAGATGACCGCGCCGGCCCGGGCCATGATGGACCGCCCGATCGGCCGGTAGAGCGGGTGCAGCGCGGCCCGGAACAGGCTGTGCCCGGTGCCGTGGTAGTGCGGGGTGAAGACCAGCGGAGCCCGGTTGCCCAGCGCGGCACAGAGCGCGACGAGGGCGTGGTAACTGTGGGCGTGCAGGACGTCGTACTCCCCGGCATGCGCCCGCAGCCAGCGCCAGAGCGGCACGGAGAGCCGGAAGTTGCGGGCCGGCACGGTGAGCGGGAAGCGGCGAACCAGAACACTCTCGACGGTCTCCACCGACCGGCTCGCGTGCTGGGTGATCACCTCGACCTCGTCGCCGGCCGCGGTGAGGCCGGCGACCAGGCGCCGTACGTGGGTCTCCACCCCGCCGACGTCGGGGTGGTAGGCGTTCGCGACGACACCGACCCTCATCGCACCTGCCGTTCCGCGACCCGCCGGGCCCGGCGCGGACGCCACTCGCGGGCGATGGTGCGCAGCACGCGCATGCCGTCGGTGAACGCGTTGAGGTTGCTCACCCCGTGGATCCGGTTGTGCTCGAAGGACGACACCTCGACGATGGTCAGCTCGGCCTGGGCGGCGCGCAGGTTCAGCAGGGTCTCGATCTCGAAGCCGTCGCCCCAGAGCCGCCCGTCCGTGCTGTCCGGCGCCGGTGAGGTGCTGTCCAGGTCGAAGACGTCGAGGTGCCGCTTCCAGAACGCGTTGTAGCCGTAGCAGAGGTCGCTGTAGCGGGTCCCGAAGAGCAGGTTGACCAGCATGCTCAGGCACTTGTTGCCGGCCCGGCGCAGCCGGGTGATGTCGGCGCTGCCTCCGGCCGGGCGGAAGCGCGAGCCCTTGGCGAAGTCGGCGCCGGAGCGCAGGGCCTCGACGAAGCTGGGGATCTCGAGCGGGTCGGTGGACCCGTCGGCGTCGATCATGACGATGATGTCGCCGGTCGCCTCGGCGAACCCGCAGGCCAGGGCGTTGCCCTTGCCGCGCCGGTTCTGCCGGATCACCCGGATGTCCGGGCGCAGCCGGCGGGCGACGGCCACGGTGTCGTCCGTGGAGCCGCCGTCGACCAGCACGATCTCGTCGACCTGAGGCAGTCGCGCGAAGACGTGCGGGAGGTTCTGGGCCTCGTTCAGCGCCGGAACGATGACGCTGACCGTGGGTTCTTTCGGTCCGGGCTGGACCGGCGGCTGGGCGATGATCCGCGCGGTATCGGTCTCGCCGGGAAGCACACGGTCGACCGTGGGCATGTCAGTCTCCGATCGGGCGGGGTGGAGCCGGCCCGGTCCGGGCCGGAGGCGTGGGTGCGGATGTCGGAAAGCGCGGGACAGATCCCGGAGGGGGACGAACGGACGGCCGGCGCCGAGGCGGCGCCGTCGCTCACGCCAGCGGCGCGTCGATCGTCCAGTCGTAGACGTCCTGGCGCGAGGTGACCTCGCCGGTGGCCGCGGTGAAACCGATCCAGCCGCTCTCGGTTCCGGCGCCCTCGGCCAGGTCCACGGTCTGGTCCAGCAGCAGTTCCTCGGCAGCGCCGGCCGTCAGCGAACGGACGTACACCTTGAGGTTGTGGGCGGCGGCGTCGTACCGCACCCGGGCCTGGAACGGCTTGCCGAGCAGCGGGATGGACGACTCGGCCATGGCGGAGTGGTGGTCCGGGTTGCCGCGGAGCACCACGGCGAGGTGGTTGCTGCTCGGATCCGGCGTGTTCTGGTAGGTGTCGAACTCCACCGCGACGCTGTCGCGAATGCCGCGGTAGCCGAGGCCACCGCCCCAGCCGCCGAGCGCGCGCGGTCCGGCGCCCTGTGCCAGGAAGGCGATACCGTCCGCGCCCGGCTTGCCGTGGTGCAGGTACGCCCTGAACGACGTCTCGAAGGACTCGGTCAGGTCGACCCGCTGGGTGGACCAGGCCGATCCCGCCTCTTTGTAACTGCCGTTGGTCAGCCGGATGACCCGGTTGTCGCCGCGGTCCGACGTCACCATGGCGGTGCCGTTGAGGGCGAGATTCTCCGCGTACCCGGCGTCGATCGGCCGGACGGTCAGGGCGGCGCCGTCGGTGGCCGAAGCGCCTCCGGCGTGTACCCCGGCCAGTATGGAGAGCAGGGCGGAAGCCAGGAGGCCGCCCCGCGCGATTCTGGAGGAACGCACGACATGCTCCGTTTCAGTGGGTTTGCCCTACTAAGACCTGGCAAAGGTAGGACAGACCACGGAGCCGCGTGACCGAGTCGCGGTTATTTACCCCCGATGGTTTCCCGCACCCACTGGTGGAATGTGGCGATGTGGTGCTCGCTGGGCACCAGGACGCCGCCGGCCGCGTACGCGCGCGACGCCATCCCGGGCTGGCAGCGCTCGCAGGCGTCGAAGTCCTGCTGATTCACCCGGTGAAAAAGCTCCACCGAGGGCCGCAGATCGGCTCCGGAGGCCACCACGTCCGGCCGGAACAACCAGTCGCACTCGACGATCGTGCGGTCCGCGGCGAGCGGGAACATCCGGTGCAGGATCACGTGATCCGGGACCAGGTTGACGAAGACCTGCGGCTTGATCGTGATCGCGTAGTACCGGCGGTCCTGCTCGTCGCTGATCGTCTCGATGGTGGCCAGGCCGCCGCTGCCGTCCACGGTGAACCCGTCGACGTCCGGGCCGAACTCGGCGCCGTGCCCGACGTAGTACTGCGCCGCGTACCCGCCGGCGAACTCGGGCAGCACGTGCACCAGCTCGGGATGGATGGTCGAGCAGTGGTAGCACTCCATGAAGTTCTCGACGATCAGCTTCCAGTTGGCCCGTACGTCGTAGCGGATCCGCCGGCCCACCGTCAGCGAGGCGAGCCGGTATCGCTCGATCGCGTCGAGGTCACCGAGCCGTTCCACGCAGGCACCCATCACGTCCCGCTCGAACGGCGGCGGCTCGTCGGCGAGGCAGACCCAGACGTATCCGAGCCACTCCCGGACGTGCACCCGGTGCAGGCCGTACTCGTCCCGGTCCACGTCCGGCATCTTCACCAGGTTGGGCGCGGCCACCAGCCGGCCGTCCAGGTCGTACGCCCACGCGTGGTACGTGCACCGGAAGTTGCGGCGCACCGAGCCGGACTCCTCCGCGCAGAGCTGCGCCCCGCGATGCCGGCAGACGTTCAGGAACGCTCGTGCGCCGCCGTCGCGACCCCGGCTGACCAGGACGTTCTCCCGCCCGACGGTCACCGTGCGAAACGCGCCGGGAGCGGCGAGGTCCGCGCCCCGGGCGGCGCAGAACCACATGCGTTCGAAGATCAGCTCTTGCTCACGGGCGAAGAGCGCGGGGTCGGTGTAGTAGCGGCCGGGGAGGGTGGGCAGCAGTGACGACGTCATGGGGCATCACTCCGCTTCAACGACGGTTTTCCTTCTGTTTTCCGCTGCGGGTAGGCGCAGCTGGGGGTGGAACAGGTCGATCGGGTGGGCGGTGGTTCCGGTGGTCGCCAGGTCGGCCAGGATCTCGCCGACCACCGGCACGAACTTGAATCCGTGCCCGGAGAACCCGCAGGCCACGGTGACCGCCTCGTGCGCGGGGTGGCGGCTGATCACGAAGTGCTCGTCGGGTGTGGTGCTGTACATGCAGGGCTCGCCGCGCAGCCACTCCCCGGGCAGGTCGGGCAGGATCCGCCCGGCGCCACGGGCCATCTCGTCGATCTCGGCCGGGTGCACCGAGGTGTCCAGAGCCTCCGGGGTGGTCTCGGTGCCCCGCCGGAAGAACGCGATCTTCGCTCCGCCGTCCGGGCCGTCGATCGCCGGGAAGCCGTACATCTGGCTGCCCTCGGCCGGTTCCCAGATGTAGATCGGGTGCCGGTCCGGCAGGAACGCATCGAGGTCGCCGCGCGGACGGAACCAGTGCTGGACCTGCCGCTCGATCCGGAACCGCACCCCGAGGTCGGCCAGCAGGCGGGGCGCCCACGGCCCGGGAGTGATCACGAGCTGGCCGGCGGTGTACTCGCCGGACGCCGTGCGTACCCGGACCCCGCCTCCGGCAGCCGGCTCCCAGGACTCCATCGGCTCGTGAAAACGCAGGTCGGCGCCGTGCTTGGTGGCCAGATCGAGCTGGGCGAGCACGGTTCGCTCGGGCCGGACGAACCCGGCCTTCGCCTCGTAGAGCGCCACCTCGTCCGGGGTGGGTGCCATCGTCGGGAAGCGCCGGCGCAGCTCAGCCGCGTCCAGCATCTCGTGCTCCAGTCCCCACTGCCGGGCGCTGGCCAGGGCACCCGAGACGGTACGGCTCTCCGGCCGCCCCACCATCACCCCGCCGGTCAGCGTGATCACGTCCCGGCCGGAGTCCGCCGCCAACCGGTCGTACAACTCGTAGGCCCGGAGCAGCAGCGGCACGTACTCCGCGCCCTCGAAGTAGGACTGCCGGGTGATCCGGGAGCCGCCGTGACTCGCTCCGCGATCGTGACCGGGACCGAACCGCTCCAGACCCAGCACCCGGTGCCCGCGGGCGGCCAGGTGATGGACCGCGGCACTGCCCATGCCGCCCAAGCCGGCAACGATCACGTCATATCCGGGCACGTCGGACTCCTTCGCTAGCGCCGCAGGCGCTCGTGTTTCGGGTCGAAGAGCGGTTCGGTGGCCACCGTGGCGAGCAGCCGCCGGTCGAAGTATCCGATCTCCACCTGTGTCCCCGGGACGGACAGCGCGGCGGGCAGCCAGGCGTACGCGATCGGGCCGCCGACCGTGTAGCCGTACGCCGCACTCGTCACATGGCCCACCGCGAAGCCGCCGGCGTACACCGGCTCGCGCCCCATCGGCATGTCCCCGGTGTCCACCATCGTCAGGCAGGTGAGCCGCCGGTCCGGCGGCGCCGCCGGCCGGGCCTCCGGGCGCACCGCGAAGCCCACCCCGGCCTGGAACGGATCGTCCTCGGCGGTCATGTCGACTCCCCAGGCTCGGTACCCCTTCTCCAGCCGCAGGCTGTTGAAGGCGAGCCGGCCCGCAGCGATCAGGCCCAGCTCCGGACCGGCCTCCCAGAGCGTGTCCCAGAGCCGCGGCCCGTACTCGGCCTCGGTGTAGATCTCCCAGCCCAGCTCGCCGACGTAGGACAGGCGCAGCATGGTGACCGGGACCATGCCCAGGTAGCCCTGCCGGACCTGGAAGTACTTGAAGGCCTCGGCCGAGACGTCCACGTCGGTGAGCGGGGCGACCAGCTCACGGGCGCGCGGTCCCCAGACCCCGACCCCGCAGGTGCCGCCGGTGACGTCGCGGACCGAGACCCCGGCGGGCGCGTGCCGCAGCAGCCAGTCCAGGTCGAGCGGGCCGTTCACGCCGACCTGGAAGCGGTCCTCGGCGAGCCGGGCCACGGTGATGTCGCTGCGCACGCCGCCGGCCTCGTCGAGCAGCAGGGTGTAGACCACGGTGCCCACCGGGCGGTCGACGTCGCCGCTGGTCAGGCCGTTGAGGAAGGAGACCGGGCCGATCACCTCGAGCCGGGTGAGCGGGGTCATGTCGTAGAGGGCGACCCGGCGCCGGGTGAGCCGGGCCTCGGTCTCGGCGATCGGGGACCAGTGCCGGGCGGACCACTCGTCGCGCGGCCGGAGCTCCTCGGGTGGCGGGTTCGTCGCGTACCAGAGGGGCCGCTCCCAGCCCATCGCCTCGCCGAACGTCGCGCCGAGCGCGACCTGCCGGGAGTGGAAGGGGCTGACCCGCAGGTTGCGCACCGCGGGCGGGTCCAGCGGATGGATGATGTCGTAGACCTCGACGAAGCTGCGGATCGCGCGTTTGCGTACGTAGCCGGGGGCGAGTTGGGCCGGGTCGAAGCGGTTGAGGTCGCACTCGTGCAGGTCGATGCCGGGCCGGCCGTCCACCAGCCACTCGGCGACGGCTTTCGCGGCGCCGGCCGAGTGGGTCACCCAGATCGCCTCGGCGACCCAGAAGCCGCGCAGGTCGCGGGCCTCGCCGAGCAGCGGGAAGCCGTCCACGGTGAAGGAGAAGACGCCGTTGAAGGCGTCGTCCAGGGCCGTACCGCGCAGCGCGGGAAGCAGCTCGGTCGCCGCCGACCAGGATTGTTTGAAGGCGTCCGGGGTGAACGGCAGCATCGACGGGTGCGCGTCGCCGGGCAGTTCGGCGAGGTCGACCGGCATCGGTTCGTGCAGGTAGGAGCCGATGCCCAGGCAGTCGCCGTGTGCCCGGAAGTACAGGTCGCGATCCTGGTGGCGCAGGATCGGCAGGTCGTCGGTGGCACCGGCCGAGGTGGTCCGGACGTACTGGTGGGCCATCGGCAGCAGTGGGATCGGCACGCCGGCGAGCTTGCCGATCTCCGGTCCCCAGAAGCCGGCGCAGCTCACCACGATGTCCGCGGGGTAGGTCTCGTCCGGCGTGCGTACGCCGGTGACGCGGCCTCGATCCGACAAGATCTCAGTTACCCGCATATTTCCGATGAATTGGGCGCCGTTCGTGATCGCGCGTCCGGCCTGCACCTCGGCGGCTTTCACCGCCGAGACGAGACCGTCGGAAGCCACGTGCAGCCCACCCAGAACGATCGACTTGTCGAGCAGGGGAAACAACGAGACGCACTCGTCGGCGTCGAGCACCGACGATGGGATCCCCCACGACTGACCGAACCCGAACCGCCGGTGCAACTCGGCGAGACGTGCCGAGGTGGTCGCCACCTCCAGACTCCCCACCGCCGAGAAGCACGCCAGCTCGGTGTACTTCTCCACGGTGTACCGGGCCATCCGGGCCATGGTCCGCGACGGGTTGGTCTGGAAGACCAGGCCGGGCGCGTGCGAGCTGGAGCCGCCGGTGACGAAGAGCGGCCCCTGCTCCAGCACCGTCACGTCGGTCCACCCGCGCCCGGTCAGCTCATCGGCGAGGGCGCAGCCGACCACCCCCGCGCCGATGATCACGACCTTGGGTCCGGGCACCGGTCAGTTCCCGGCCGGGATCCACGGTTTCCAGGTGGCCTCGTGCTCGGTCACCCACTTCTCGGCCGCCCGCTCCGGGGTCATGCCCTGGTTGGTCAGGTAGTCGGAGACCAGGTTCTGATCGTCGTTGGTCCACTTGAAGTTCTTCACCAGCTGGTACGCGGCCCCACCGGTGTCGGCGAACTTCTTGCTGACGATCTTGTCGAGGACGTATTCGGGGTAGTCGCAGGCCACCTTCTTCGGGTCGGCGTCACACCCGGCGGTGTACTCCGGCAGCTTCACCCGGACGTACTTCTCCTTCGCGAACAGCCACTGCGGCTCGTAGAAGTAGAAGAGCAGCGGCTTCTTCTGCGCGGTGGCCTGCTGGGCGGCCTTGATCAGGGCGGCCTCGCTGCCGGAGTAGACCACCTTGTAGTTCAGCTTCAGGTTGGCCACCAGCGCCTCGTCGTTGGTGACGTACGACGGGTCGCCGTCGAGGAGCTGGCCCTTGCCGCCGGACTCGGAGGTCTTGAACAGGCCGGCGTACTTGTTCAGGTTCTTCCAGTCGGTGATGTCCGGGTACTGGTCGGCCATCCACTGCGGGACGTACCAGCCGATGATGCCGGTGTTGCCGGTCGGGCCGGCGTCGACCGCGACCTTCTTCTCCTCGATGTAGGTCTTCTTCAGGTCGTCGTGACCCCAGTTCTCCACGATCGCGTCGACCTCGCCGGTCTCGAAGCCCTGCCAGGAGATCTCCTCCTTGAGGTTCTTCGTCTCGACGGTGTACCCGAGCTTCTTCTCCAGCAGGTACTCGATCACCGCGGCGTTCGACTCGTACCCCACCCAGGGGTTGATCGCCAGGTTGACCGTGCCCTTGCTGCCGGCGCTCGGCGCCGGATCGCCGGAGTCCGAGGTGGCGCCCTGGCAGCCCGCCGTGAGGAGAAGGCAGACGACCGCGACGTACGAGATTCTCATGAGGAAGGTCCCTTCGAACGATGAAACCCTTGGGTGAGCCGGTCCAGCAGGACGCCGAGCAGCACGATCGCGAAGCCCGCGGCCAGACCCCGGCCGAAGTCCTCGCGCTGGGAGAAACCTGCGACCACGTCATATCCGAGAGCGCCGGCGCCGACCAGGCCGCCGACGACGACCATTCCCAGCACCATGACGATCCCCTGGTTGGCGGCGAGCAGCAGACCGCCCCGGGCCATCGGCAACTGCACCTTCCAGAGCAGCTGCCGCGGCGTCGACCCGGCCGAGAGCGCGGCCTCCACCACCGTCGGCGGCACGTCCCGGATACCCCGTTCGACCAGCCGGACCACCGGCGGGACGGCGAAGATGACGGCCGCGACGATCGCGGTGAACCGGCTCGCGCCGAAGAGCGCGACCGCCGGCAGCAGGTAGACGAAGGACGGCATGGTCTGTGCCGCGTCCAGCAGTGGCCGGACCGCCGTGGCCAGCCGGTCGTGCCGGGCACAGGAGATACCGGCCCACACCCCGCCGAGCAGGGTCAGCGCGGTGGCCACCAGAACCGTGGCCAGGGTCTGCATGGCGTGCACCCAGAGCCCCAGCGCGGCCACCCCGACGGCCGCCGCCGCGGCGACCAGTGCCGCCCGCCACCCCGCGATCAGCAGGCCGAACCCGAGCACGAACAGCACGAACAGCCACCACGGGGTGGTCACGAGCAGGTTCTCCAGGGGATTGAGCAGGTAACCGGTGACCGTGTTCTTCAGCCATTCGGTGCCGGCGTACCAGTGCAGCTCCACCCAGGCGGTGAGCCGGTTGACCGGGGCCGCGAAGGAGAGGGCGGGCACCCGGTCACCGATCGGCAGCAGCACGACCAGCGCCGCGGCCGCGAGCACCGGCACGGCCAGCCGCCAGGGCAGCGGGCGCCGGCGGGACGCGGCCGTGGTCACCCGGTCCAGCACCACCGCCATGATCACGATGGCCAGGCCGGCGTCGAAGGCCGCGCCGACGTTCACCCGCTCGAGCGCCCGCACGATGTTCTGGCCCAGGCCCGGCGCGTCGATCAGCGCGGTCACCACCACCATGGAGAGGGCCACCATGATCGTCTGGTTGACCGCGAGGACCAGCACCGGGCGGGCCATCGGCAGCCGTACCTTGGTCAGCAGCTGCCACCGGGTCGAGCCCTGCGCGGCCGCCGCCTCCACCGTCACCGGCGCCACCCCGGCGATCCCGAGCTGAGTGATCCGGATGGTCACCGGCACGGCGTAGATCAGCGTCGCGATCACCGCGGCCGGCGAGCCGATCAGGAAGAGCAGCGTCATCGGCGCCAGGTAGGCGAAGGTGGGCAGGATCTGCATGACGTCGAGCACCGGGCGCAGCGCCGAGCCGATCCAGCGGACCCGCGCGGCGAGGATGCCGAGCGGCACCCCGATCAGCACCGACAGCAGCACCGCCGCCAGCGTCAGGGCCAGCGTGTCCACGCTCTCGGTCCACAGCCCCAGCACCGCGAAACTCAGGAAACCGGCGACCGCCAGCAGCGCGGCCCGCCATCCGGCGAGCACCAGCGACACCGCGCCGGCCACCGCGACCAGCCCGGCGAAGCCGAGCCCGGTCAGCGCCGCGCTCACCGCCTCCACCAGCAGCCGCACACCGAGCCGCAGGTAGTTCACGCCGAAGAGGAAGAGCGGATGACTGTCCCGGTTCGCGTCCACCCACTCCCGGACCGAGTCGAAGAACCGGAACGCGGCGGCATCCGCCGAATCCGCGGCCGGCGTCGAACGAAAGCCGAGATAGGCGCCGGCAGCCGCGACGACCAAGATCGCAAATATGGTACGAGTCGACCACGGTCCCCGGACTCCCCACCGATCTCCGCCGCCGGTCCGGCCCGCAGGGGGGCCGCCGGGCCGGAGCTCGGGGCGGGTCATGGTCGCGGTCACGTAGGTACCTGCCGGCGGTGGCCCAGCAGAGCGGGGAGCAGCTGTTCGGCGTCGACCACACCGACCCGCCGGTCGCCGTCGACCACCGGCACCGGGCGGCCGGATCTCAGCACTCGCGGCACCGCGTCACGGATCACCGTGTCCTGCGGAAGTGGTACGTCGTCGCACTCCTCGCCGTCCGCCGCCGGCCGGGTCACCCAGCGCAGGGTGAGCACGTCGGCGCGCGGGACGTCACGGACGAAGTCCGCCACGTACCCGTCCGCCGGCGCCCCGACCAGGTCCTCCGGCGCGCCGACCTGCACCAGCTCGCCGTCGCGCAGCACGGCGATCCGGTCGCCCAGGCTGAGCGCCTCGGTGAGGTCGTGGGTGATGAAGACAAGCGTCTTGCCGACCTCGGCGTGCAGGCGCCGCACCTCGGTCTGCATGTCCCGGCGGATCAGCGGGTCGAGCGCGCTGAACGGCTCGTCGAAGAGCAGCACCTCGGGATCGGTGGCCAGCGCCCGGGCCAGCCCGACCCGCTGCTGCATCCCGCCGGAGAGCTGCTCCGGTAACTGGTGCTCGTGCCCGGTGAGCCCGACCAGGGCCAGCATCTGGGCGGCCCGGCGATGCCGTTCGGCCCGCCCCACCCCCTGGATCTCCAGCCCGTACGCCACGTTGTCCAGGACCTGCCGGTGCGGCAGCAGGCCGAAGTGCTGGAACACCATCGCCACCCGGTGCCGGCGCAGCTCGCGCAGCCGTTTCGCGGACATCGCGCGGACCGGTTCGCCGTCCAGGCACACCTCCCCGCTGGTCGGCTCGATCAACCGGGTCAGGCAGCGGACCAGGGTGGACTTGCCGCTGCCGGACAGGCCCATCACCACGAAGACCTCGCCCGGCCGCACCTCGAAGCTGACGTCCCGCACCGCCACCAGACACCCGGTACGCTCCCGCAGCTCGGCCCGGGACAGACCGGCCAGCGGGGTGCCGACGACCCGGTCTGCCCGTGGCCCGAACACCTTCCACAGGTTTGTCACCGTGATCGCCGGGGTCACCGCGTCATCCCCGCCCGATCAGGTCAGCGGCGCGCTCTCCGATCATCAGCACCGCGACCATCGGGTTCACCGAGGTCATCGTCGGGAAGATCGAGGCGTCGGCGATCCGTACGTTGGGGAAGCCGGCCAGCCGCAGTTCCGGATCGACCACTGTGCCCGGGTCGTCCGGCGCGCCCATCCGGCAGGTGCCGGCCGGGTGGAAGACGGTGTGGTGCACCGCCCGCCCGTACGCCGAGAGCTCCTCGTCGGTATGCAGACGCGGGCCCGGCGCGATCTCCCGGGCGATCCACGAGGCGAACGGCTCGGTGGCCGCCACCTCACGGGCCAGCCGCAGGCCGTCCACGATCGTCCGCTCGTCGTACCCGCCGGGGTCGGTGAAGTAACGGAAGTCCAGCAGCGGCTTGAGTGCCGGGTCGGCGCCGGCCAGCGTCAGCCGGCCGACGCTGCGTGGTCGCGGCACGTTGGGGGTCATCCCGAAGCCGTGCGCCGGCACGTCGTAGCCGAGCCGCTCGGTGTTGACCGTGAACGGGATCTGGTAGAGGTGGAACATCAGGTCCGGGCGGGTGGCGGCCGGGTCCCGGCGGACGAACAGGCCGGCGTCCGAGTCCATCGCCGACATCGGCGGGATCGGCCGGCTCGCCTCCCAGAGGATCAGCGACTCCGGGTGATCGAGCAGGTGCTCGCCGACGCCCGGCAGGTCCTGGCGGACCGGTATGCCGAGTCGCTCCAGGTCCGCGGCCGGGCCGATGCCGGAGAGCAGCAGCAGTCGCGGGGTGTCGATCGCGCCGGCGCAGAGCACGTACTCCCGGCGGGCCCGGATCAGTTTGTCCCCCTCGTCGTCCCGGACGGTGACCCCACGCTCGGGATCCAGGTGGTACGCCCACGTCTCGGTCCGGATCGTCAGGTTGGGCCGGCCCAGATGCGGGTGCAGGTAGGCGACCGAGGCGGACGACCGGATCCCGGTCTCCGGGTGGTACCCGACCGGGAAGAACCCGGTGCCGTCCACGAACGGGCCCGCGTTGAAATCCTCGTGCACCGGCACCCCGAGCGCGGCATGGCACGCCGCGACGAAGTCGGCGGTCAGCGGGTTGCGGTCCCGCTCGGCCACCGGACTGATATTGATCGCCAGGCGCTTCCAGTAAGGCATCATCTCGTCGTACGACCAGCCGGCCGCTCCGGCTGTCACCCAATCGGTGAAATCTTCGGCCGGTGGCAAAAAGCTGATCATGGTGTTGTGCGACGAACACCCGCCCAGTACCCGCGCCCGCGAATGCCGGACATGTGAATTCCCGCGCGGCTGCTCGACGATCGGATAGTCGTAATCGAATCCGGTCTCCAGCAGGTTCAGCCAGTTGCGGAGCCGGAGGATGCGCTGGTCACCGACGTCGGACGGCCCACCCTCGATCAGGCAGACCCGGAGCCCGGGGTCGGCCGAGAGCCGCGACGCCACGACCGAACCGGCCGTACCCCCGCCGACGATCACCACGTCGTAATCGATCGTTTCCAGTTTGCGCCACCTTCCGGCGGAGTTTGCGCTCTGCGAAACAGGATCTTCAGCTCAGTGGCGGTGGTCAATGGCAGAAGGTGTCTTTTACTTCTGCGCAACAATCCGGCCGGGTCACGGCTCCCCGGCCGACACGATCGCCCCGGCATACTGCTGGCGTGGATCATCCGTACCTCGACGCCCCGGGACCGCTGGCCTTCGCGCACCGGGGCGGAGCCGCGGCCGGTGACGAGAACACCGCGGCGGCCTTCGAGCGGGCGATCAAACTCGGTTACCGGTACGTGGAGACCGACGTGCACGCGACCGCGGACGGCGTACCGGTCGTGATCCACGATCCGCGGCTGGACCGGGTCGCCGGGCGACCCGGCCGGGTGGCGAGCCTCACCTGGGCGGACCTGTCGACCGTACGGGTCGGCGGGGCGGCCGCCGTGCCCCGCCTCGACGAGGTCCTGGACGCCTGGCCGGAAATCCGGTTCAACGTCGACGTGAAGGACGACCGGGTCGTCGGGCCGGCCGTCGATGCGGTACGCCGTACCGCCGCCGAGGACCGGGTGCTGCTCGCCTCGTTCAGCGACTCCCGGCTGAACCGGGTACGCGCGCTGGCGGGCCCGCGGGTCGCGACCTCGCTCGGCATGCGCGGCATCGCCCGGCTCCGGATCGCCTCGACCGCCGGCCTGCCCCTGCGCCTGCCCTCGTCGGTGGTCGCCGCCCAGATCCCGGTACGGCATCGCCGGATAACCGTGCTGACTCCGCGATTTCTCGCCTATCTGCACCGGCTGGGTCTAGCGGTGCACGTCTGGACGATAGACGATCCGAATGAAATGAATAAGCTCCTCGATATGGGCGTCGACGGCATAATGACCGACCGCGTCGACGTGCTCCGGGACATTTTCGCCGCGCGCGGGCTCTGGCCGGCGTAGGGAACTACCGCCTCGGCAGCCCGTCGGCTAACGTCCCAGGTCGGCGTTGTAGGACCATGATCACGTGAACCGCGGACATCATCCGAACGGATGATGCCGGGGGTTCAAGGTCGGACCCATATTTCTTCCTTAAGTTCCGGACAAGAATCAGTTAATTCACAGCCTGGAATTGATTTCTGTGAGAGGTGCTCTTAACGTCTGGGCGTCGGCGCCGCAGGGGTGGCCGAAGTCCTGGAATTCGGGGAAAAGAAGGTCACGTCATGCGAAGCTCGGGTCACCGACGCACCCGGATCCTGGCCGCCGGAGCAGTTCTCATCGCCGTCGGCGGTGTCATCGGATTCACGCAGTTCGCTCAGGCTGACGACACCGCCTCCACGAAGGCGGCCACCGAGAGCGGCGCCGGCAAGGTGGTCGGCAACAACCTGACGATCCTCACCGACACGTGCATCGACAGCCAGCTGGAGCGGCACGACGGCTTCCAGAAGGGCAACCGGTGCGTCTCCACCGAGTTCGGTGAGGTCGGCGCGGCCGCCAACAACCCGACGCTGCTGATCGCCGAGGCCCCCCGCAGCGTCACGGTCGGCACCCCGTTCACCCTCCGGGTCAGCACCCGCAACCTGATCCGCGACCGGTTCCTCGCGGCCGGCCAGGGCGGCTACTACGTGGAGAGCAGCGTCCTGCAGAACGGCCTGGTCCGCGGCCACTTCCACAGTGCCTGCCGGATGCTGGCCAGCACCAACGAGGCGCCCGACCCCGCGCCGGTGTCGGCCTTCTTCGTCGCCACCGAGGACCGCCAGGGCAGTGCCACCCCGGACACGGTCACCATCCAGGTGCCCGGTCTGCCTCAGGAGGGCACCGCTCAGTGCTCATCGTGGGCCGGTGACGGTTCGCACCGGATCCCGATGATGGAGCGCGCCAACCAGACCCCGGCGATCGACTCCGTCCGCATCACCGTCCGCGCCGCCGGCAACAACAACGGCGGCGGCGGCAACACGGGCGGCGGCGGCAACACCGGCGGCGGTAACAACAACGGCGGCGGCGGCAACACCGGCGGCGGTAACAACAACGGCGGCGGCGGCAACACCGGCGGAGGCAACGACACCAACAGCGGCGGCGTGACGCCGGCGCCGTCGAAGCCCACCGCCACCAGCCCGGCCGCGCCGAAGCCGAACGCCACCACCAAGACGACCACCAAGCCCGCCACCCCGCGCACCAACTCGACGACGAAGGCCCCCGAGACCCGCGACGACGAGGGCACCTCGACCTCGGAGAACGAGTCCTCGACCGAGTCGCCGAACCAGAACGAGAACGAGAACCCGGGCACCACCGGGAACGAGCAGAACAACGCGGAGTCGACGGAATCCGAGGAGACCGTCACGCCGAAGAGCACCAAGAAGGCCGCCAAGCCGCAGCCGACCGAGACCGAGGAGACCGACGGTCCGGCTCTCGCCGCCGGCGACGACGGTGCCCCCGACGACTACCAGTACGACCCGGCCACCGAGGACAAGACCGTGGCCGAGCCGCCCGCCGAGCAGGGTGGACCGATCGCCCTGATCAGCAACAACATCGCCTGGGTCGGCGGTGGCGCGGTGCTCCTGCTGGTCGCTCTGATCGCGGTCGCCTTCGCCCGCAGCCGTCCCCGCACCTGGCGCTGACCCCGCCACCACCCCGCACAGACGGGCAGGACCTCCGCAGAGGTCCTGCCCGTCGTCGTGTCAAGCCTCGCCTGGAAACCTCGAAATACCTGTCGCGGCACGGTTGATCGGCGAGATGAAGGGTAGCCTTACCTGCTGATCGTCCCCCTTGGCAGTGAGGTGCAGTTATGGCGAACCGACCGGCGCGTCCGTGCCACGAGGGAGTGGTCACCCGGGTCGAGCAGCTGACCCCGCACATGGTCCGTGTGGTGGTCGGTGGTGACGCTCTGGCCCGGATCGAGGCCGGGCAGTTCACCGACCACTACATCAAGGTGCACTTCCCCCGGCCCGGCGTCGACTATCCGGCACCCTTCGACATGGGCGTCATCCGCGAGTCGATGCCGCGCGAGACGTGGCCCACCGTCCGGACGTACACGGTGCGCAGATGGCTGCCCGAGATCCCGGAGATGTGGGTCGACTTCGTGGTGCACGGCGACTCCGGCATCGCCGGGCCGTGGGCGGCGCGGGCCAAGCCCGGTGACCCCTTCCGGTTCATGGGCCCCGGCGGCGGTTACGCCCCCAGCCCGGACGCCGGGTGGCATCTGCTGGCCGGCGACGAGAGCGCCCTGCCGGCCATCGCCGCCGCGCTGGAGGGCATGCCGGACGGCGCGCCGGTGAAGGCGTTCATCGAGGTCGAGGGACCGGCCGAGGAGCAGAAGCTGGAGACCGCGGGCAACGCGGAGATCACCTGGCTGCACCGGGGCGCCCGGCCGGTCGGCCAGCTGCTCTGCGACGCGGTGCGCGGCATGGCCTTCCCGGAGGGCCGGGTGCAAGCCTTCGTGCACGGCGAGGCCACGTTCGTCCGTGACCTCCGCGGTCACCTGCGGCTGGACCGGGGGCTGACGATGGATCAGCTCTCCATCTCCGGCTACTGGCGGCGCGGCATGAACGAGGACGGCTGGCAGTCCAGCAAGCGCGAGTGGAACGAGCAGGTCGAGCGTGAGCAGGAAGTCACCGCCACGGTGTAAGTAGCGAAGGCCGGGTGTGACCGTACACACCTCGCCGGGCGTCCGGCCTGCCACCGGACCATGATGGGGCCGTGGTGCTCCGGGAAGAACAGGCGGTCAGCCGCCGGCAGGGACAACTCCTCACGCTCGTCGCGATCCTGCTCGCGGCGGTGAACCTGCGACTCGCCGTCACCAGCATCGGACCGGTGCTGACCGAGATCCGCGCCGGGCTCGGCATGAGCGGGACCATGGCGGGACTGCTGACGTCCGTACCGGTGCTCTGTTTCGCCTCGATCGGCCTGGCCGCGCCCCGCCTGGCCGGCCGCTTCGGCGCCGCGCCGGTCATCCTCGGCGGCCTGCTGCTGCTCAGCGCCGGCCTGGCGGTCCGGCCCTTCGCCGGCGGACCGGTGCTGTTCCTGCTGCTCAGTGCGGTGGCGATGGCCGGGATCGCGCTTGTCAACGTGCTGCTGCCGTCGGTCGTCAAGGACCAGTTCCCGGACCAGGTCGGCACCGTCACCGGCCTCTACACGGTGGCGCTCAGCGTGGGCGCGGCCACGGCCGCCGCCGCGACCGTGCCGCTGACCAACACCTTCGGCGACTGGCGGCTCGGCCTGGCCTGCTGGACGCTGGCCGCGCTCGTCGCGCTCCCGCCGTGGCTGCTGATCTCCCGGATCCCGGCCAAGAGCACCGCCCAGGATCAAAACCTGCCTCCAGTACGGGTGAGCCGGCACCCCGTCGCCTGGGCACTGGTCTGCTACTTCGGCGTGCAGTCGACCTCGGCGTACGTGATCATCGGCTGGCTGCCGCAGATCTACCGCGACGCCGGCATCTCGGCCGAGCTGGCCGGCGTGCTGTTCGCCGTCACCTCGTTCCTCGGCATTCCGCTGTCGTTCCTGCTCTCCGCGCTCGCCGGCCGGTTGCGCGGCCAGAGCCTCATCGCGATGGTCCTGGGCCTGTTCGGCATCGCCGGATGGGCCGGCCTATGGGCCGCGCCGGCCGCCGCCCCCTGGCTCTGGGCGATCTTCCTGGGTGTCGCCAACACAGCGTTCCCGCTGGTCCTGACGATGATCACGCTGCGCGGCCGCAATCCGGCGACGGTGGTCCGGCTCTCCGGGTTCGCCCAGGGCGTCGGCTACCTGATCGCCATCCCGGGTCTCATCCTGATCGGCGCGCTGCACGACGCGACCGGCGGGTGGCGCGTGCCGCTCGCGCTGATGACCGTGCTGATGGTCCCGCAGATCATCGCCGGCGTGGCCGCCGGCCGGGACCGCCAGGTCTGATTCCGCCGGCCGATCTCTCCGCTCGCGGCGTAGGGTGCGGCAATGGTGCGGACGGTCTGGGAGTCCGGCAACGCGTACGAGGCGTATGTCGGAAGGTGGAGCCGGCGGGTCGCCGAGGCCTTCGTGTCCTGGCTTGACGTGCCGCCGGACCGGCGCTGGCTCGACGTCGGATGCGGGACCGGAGCCCTGAGCGCCCGGATCGCCGGCACCGCCCAGCCGGCCCGGCTGGTCGGTGTCGACCGCTCCACCGGTTTCCTCGCCTCCGCCCGCGCGGGCGGGCTGCGGTGTTGCGCGGGCGACGCCGCCGCGCTGCCGCTGGCCGGAGGCGGCTTCGACGCGGTGGTCAGCGGTCTGGCGCTCAACTTCGTCAACCGGCCGGAGGTGGCGGTCCGGGAGTTCGCCCGGGTCGCCGCTCCGGGTGGGGTGGTGGCCGCCTACGTCTGGGACTACGCGGGCGGGATGGAAATGATGGGCCACTTCTGGTCGGCGGCCGCCGAACTCGACCCGGCCGCCGCCGAGCTCGCCGAGAGTCTCCGCTTCGACCTGTGCCGGGATGATGCGCTGACGGAGCTCTGGTCCGCGGCGGGACTGCACGCCGTATCGACCCACCGGATCGTGATCCCCACCGTGTTCGCCGACTTCGACGACTACTGGGAGCCGTTCCTGGGCGGTCAGGGTCCCGCTCCCGGCTACGTCGCCACCCGTACCGGCCCGGACCGCGAAGCCCTCCGTGAGCTGCTGCGTTGCCGCCTCCCGGCCCGCACCGACGGCTCCATCGCGCTGACCGCCGCCGCCTGGGCCGTCCGCGGCACCCGCTGACCCGGCGCGGGGCTCGGAGGGTCGGGCGCGACCACCTGCATGGGCCCGGCGGGCGCGCTGGGGCCCGGACCGGTGCTCACCTCGCGCGGCTCGGCGGGACTGCCGATTCGGCGTACCGATGAATTGAATCGCCGGCTCGCACCGCAGTGCCATCATGGGACGCCGAAGCGTATCGATGTCCATGAAGGATGGCGACCGTGCGCGAACCGGACACCAGCCCCGCGGCCGAACGAGCCCGCGCGGGCGTGCGCGCCTGGGTACGGGACGCCGGCCGGCGCACCCGGACACGGGTGCGGTCGGCCGGCCCGTACGCGATCTTCGCCTTTCTCACCGCCTCGGTCGTCGCGCCGATCGCCGGCGCCGGGCTCGGCGCGCCCGCGGAGTTCTCCTCCGCGCTGGACCAGCTCGGCGGGGTGGGCAGCAACTTCCTCTCCGACACCCTGGCCGGCGCCGCCCGCAAGCTGCGGGAGAGCCAACCGGACGCGACCGAGGAACAGTGGCGCGAAGCGATCGCGGCCGATCTGCTCCCCCGGCTGGCCGCCGCCGACGAGCAAGGGCGTGCCCTGCACGAGGAGATCTCGCGGGTGCTGCGCGAGGTGGACGCGGTCGGCACGGCGATCTCCGAGGCCGCGATCACCGACGAGGAGTTGCGGCACATCCTGGAGGCGGCGTTCCAGGAGCTGGGCACGGATGTCGGCGAGCTGCACTGGATGCTCGCCGACGTGCGGCAGAGCGTGGACGGCCTGCGGCAGCAGCTCGCCACGCAGAGCCGGTCCCTGCATCAGCAGCTGGCCGAGGTCCGGCGCCACCTGATCGCTCTCGCCCGGGAACAGCTGCCGCCCGGTGACCTGATGCCGGCCGACGTGCCGCCGGGCGCGGTTCCGCCGTACCCGGGGCTGGCCAGCTTCCAGCCCGAGGACGCGCCCTGGTTCCGGGGTCGCGAGCAACAGGTGGCCGAGTTGCTCGGGCGGCTGGCCGAGCAGGCCGTCGGCGGGCCGCCGCTGGTGATCACCGGGGTTTCCGGCGCCGGGAAGTCCTCGCTGGTCCGGGCGGGTCTGCTACCCGGCATCGCCGGGGGCACGCTGGGCACCGAGGCGGCGGCCTGGCCGTGGGTTCTGACCACCCCGGGGGTACGCCCACTCGCGGACCTGGAACAGCGGTTGCGGTCGGTGGCCGAAGTGGACGGCGGCGGGCGGCGGCGGCTGACCGAACTGGCCGCGAAGGCCACCGCCGAGGGCCGCCGCCCGGTGATCGTCGTCGACCAGTTCGAGGAGCTCTTCACCCAGTGCCCGGACCCGGCCGAGCGGCTCGCCTACGCGGCCGCGCTGACCGACCTGGCACCGGCGCTCGTGGTGATCGCGGTCCGCTCGGACTTCTACCCGGCCTGCGCCGAGCTGCCCCCGCTGGCCAAGGTGCTGGCCGCCGGGCACGTCGTCCTCGGGCCGCTGGACGCCGAGGCGATCCGCCGGGCCGTCGTGGAGCCCGCCGAACAGACCGGCCTCAGCGTCGAGCCGGGCCTGCCCGACCTGCTGCTGCGAGACCTGGACGCCGGCGGCCGGGACGGTTACGAGCCGGGAGCGCTGCCGCTGCTGGCCCACGCCCTGCGAGCCACCTGGGATCGGCGGGAAGGTGCCCGGCTCACGGTCGAGGCGTACCGGGCGACCGGCGGGATCCGGCACGCCGTCGCGGAGACCGCCGAGCGGATCTATCTGGAGCTCCCGGACGAGGATCGGGACCGGCTGCGGCAGGCCCTGCTCGCGCTGGTCACCGTGACGGCCAGCGGTACGGTCGTGCGCCGCCGGGGCGAGCGGGCCGCCACCGACTCGCGGGTGCTGCGCCGCCTGGTGAAGGCCCGGCTGGTCACGGTCGGCGCGGAGACCGTGGAGATCAGCCACGAGGCGCTGCTGACCAGCTGGCCCCGGCTGGCGGGCTGGCTGGCCGAGGCCCGCGAGGATCTGCTCCTGCGGCAGCAGGTGACCGAGGCGGCCCGGGACTGGGAGCGTTCCGGCCGGGACCCGGACCTGCTGCCTCGTGGCTCACGGCTGCTCGCGGCCCGGGAGCGGGTGCCGGGCGGGGACGGCGTACCGCCGGTGGTCGGTGAGTACCTGGCGGCGGGGTGGGCGGCGGCGGAGCACGAGGAGGAGACCCGGCGCCGGAGCACCCGGCGGTTGCGGCGGCTGGCCGCCGGGCTGGCCGTGGCGTTACTGCTGGCGGTGGGTGGCGGGGTGTTCGCGCTGGACCAGCGCGAGGACGCGGAGGCGAACCGGCGGGCGGCGGTCTCCCGGCAGCTGGCGGCCGAGGCGCTGGGCGTGCTCGAGGACGACGAGAGCACCGCGGTGCGCAAAGCACTCGACGCGTGGCAGGCCGGGCAGACCGTGGAGGCACGCGGTGCCCTGCTCTCCGCCCAGCAGGCGCGTTTCGCGGGTCGCCTCGGCACCGGACCGGGCGGCTGGTCCGCGGCGGTCAGCCCGGACGGGACGCGGATCGCGGTGGGCGGCAGCGACGGGACCACTCAGCTCTGGGACGCGACCACCTTCACCCCGATTGGGAAGCCGCTGGCCTATCCGAAGCGGCTGTCGGTGAACACCGTGGCGTTCTCGACGGACGGCCGGTTCCTGGCCACCGGCGCGCTGATGAACCCGGGCGTGAAGGTGTGGGACGCCGGCACCGGACGGCTGCTGCGCGACCTCCCGGCGTACGGTGCGGCCGCCTGGATTCCGGGCACGACCACCCTGGTGGCCACCTGGGCCGTGGACAGGGCGCAGCTGGGTGTCTGGGACGCGGAGACCGGCGAGCGGACCAAGGCGATCCCGGCCGGGCCGACAAGCGGTTACGACGTCGCGGTGAGTCCCGACGGACGGTTCGTCGCGGAGACCGGGCACGACGGGGACGCACAGGTCTGGCGGCTCGGCGACGGCGGCCTGGCGATGACCGCCCCCGGTGCGCTGCATGCGGCGTTCGCGCCGGACGGGACACTGGTCACCAACGAGCTCACGGCCGGCAACGAAGGGCGGCTGTTCCACTGGGAAGTGCCCTCCGGCCGGCGGATCCGGGAGCTCACGGCGGAGACGGCCGCGACGCCCCCACCACGGCCGATCACCGTCACGCCGGATGGCATGGTGATCACCGGCGGGATCCGGCGCACCGCCCGGTTGTTGTCGCTCACCAGTGACGTCACGGGTTCACTGAGCACCGGACAGGCGGCCTTCGGCACCGGCGCGGCTTCGGGGAACGGCCAGGTCGTCGTGGTCACCGCGCCGGACGCTCCGACCGTGGTCTACCGGCGGGTGACGAACACCCTGAACACCGACGGCTCGGTCTACGACGTCGCGTTCTCCCCGGACGGCCGGCGATTCGCCGCGGGCGGCACGGACGGCAAGGTACGCGTCTGGGACACCACCACCCGGGAATCGGTCATCTCGTTCCGGCCGGCCGGGATGATCAGCGGGCTGGTCTACGCGGGCGGTGGTGTGCTCGGCGTGGCGACCCTGGCCGGCACCCTGGAGATCTGGGACGAGCAGGGCCGGCGTCAGGCTTCGGCGAAGCTCGGCGCCGAGCCGAAGGACCTGGCCGTCTCGCGCGACGGCGAACTCCTCGCGGTCTCGATCGGGCCGGACACCGGCGACGATCCGGGCACCGTGGCGTCCAGTGTGGAGCTCTACGACGTCCGGGAACGGCGCTTCCGCGGCAGCATCGCGCTCGGCGAGGACACCGCGTATGCGGTCACCTTCTCCGCCGACGGGGCCACCGTGCACACCGCGGTCACCATCGGCGACCCTGAGGAGAAGAGCGTCCGTTCCGAACTGCGGTCCTGGCGAACGACGGATCTGGGCTCGACCGGCGTGCACGCTCTCGGCGGCCAGCAGGTTCTGGACCTCGCCGTGACACCGGACGGGCAATCGATGGCGATCGCCGGGACCGGCCGGGTGATCGACGTCCGCACCGGCGACGGTGCCGGGTCCCGCTGGCGGTCGCAGGCCCAGCCGAGCCAGGTCGATCGAGTGGCCTTCTCCCCGGACGGCGGGACCCTGGCGGCCACCACCATCGGCGGCCCGATCCGCCTGTGGGACGCCCGCGGCCACGAGATGACGGCGATCCTCCAGGGACATGCCGCCACGGTGGCCTCGCTCGCCTTCTCGCCGGACAGCGCGCTTCTGGCGAGCGGTGGGACCGATACTCAGGTCGGGGTGTGGTCGCTGGATCCCGCGGTGGCGGTACGCCGGCTCTGCGCGATCGCGGTGCCGCTCAGCCGTACCGACGGCGGCCCGGTCTCACCGCTGTGCCGCTGAACCACCCACACCGCCGTCACCACCAGGCCTCCTTCGACCAGGTAGCGACCGTGCAGGGCGGTGAGCGGCGGTCCGCCGTCGAGCCGGGTGCCGGGGGGGGGCCCCCCGGGGGGGGGGGGGGCGGGGGGGGGGGGGGCCGGGCGGGGGGCGGGGGG
>NZ_JADQTO010000001.1:620099-654340 GCF_015704865.1 Actinoplanes aureus
GGGGGGGGGGGGCCCCCCGCCCGCGGGCGGGGGTGGGCCGGGGGGGGGGGCCGGCCCCACGGCCAGGTTCGCGTCGGTGAAGCCGAGCCATCGCCCGGTCAGCGGGTACCACGCCTTGTAGACGGCCTCCTTCGCGCTGAACAGCAACCGGTCCCAGTGCACGGCCGGCTCGGCGTGAGCCAGTTCGGCCAGGTGTTCGGCGTCACCGGGCGCGGTCACCACGCCGAGCACGCGCGACGGCAGCGGCGCGTGCGGCTCGGCGTCGATACCGACGCTCACCACCTCTTCGGTACGCGCGACAGCCGCACCCCGATACCCCTTGCAGTGCGTGATGCTCCCCGCCACCCCGGCCGGCCACAACGGCTCCCGGCGCGGCCCGGGGCGGATCGCCACGGGCGGATGCCCCAGCCGGGCCAGTGCCTCGCGCGCACACCGCCGGGCGGTGACGAACTCACGTCGCCGGCCCATCACCGCCGTGGCGATCAGATCCTCCTCGCCGGGAAAGCACGGTTCGTCCTCGTCGTCGGCGAACGCCTCGGCGGTGACCACCGGTGACGGCAGCAACGAGTCCAGCACCCGTGCAGTGTGCCACCCGGGCTCAGCGACGTTTGTGTACGCCGATCATCAGCGGCCACATCGCGGTGTGGTCGGGGTAGTCCCTCATCGCCTGATCGATCTCGGCCAGCCACTCGTCCCGCTGTGACTCCGTGACCAGGCCCAGCGAGACCGCGGCCGGCGCGACGCTGCGATAGGTGGCGGCGAGCATCCCGGCCGCCCGCCCGAACGGCTCCATCCGTCCGGAGACCTCGGAGCCGTCCGGATCGCCGATGCCCGCCTCGGCCAGCAGCGCCGGCAACCGGTGCCCGATCCGGATGTCCCGGCCGGCCGCGGCGAACGTACCGAGGAAGACCCGCCGCCACTCGGCGACCACCGGCAGCTCCGGATGAACCCCGACGGTACGCATGTCGTAGTCCTGCACCACGAGATGCCCGCCCGGCGCGGTCCACTCCCACATCCGGCGCAGCACGGTCACCGGATCGTCCACATGGATCAGCAGCAGCCGCGCGAAGACCAGGTCGTACCCACCCGGCGGCGGCTCCTCGCGGAAGGCGTCGCCGGACACGAACGAGCACTGCCGATGGCCCGCCGCGTGCAGCATCCGGATCGCCGAGGACCCGAGCTCCGCGTCCACGTCCATCCCGACGACCGCGCCGTCCGGACCGACCCGCTCGGCCATCAGCCGCATCGTCTCGCCCGGACCGCAGCCGACGTCCAGGCAGCGGGCCCCGGCGGCGAGCCCGGCCCGGTCGAGCAGGGACGCGGTCGCCTTCTCCCAGATCCCCGCCTGCGCTCGCAGACGCTCGTACTCGGCGTCGGTTCGCCCCAGCACGTACGCGTCGGTGGTGGTCATCGTTGCCTCCCGGCTGTCGGTGTTGTGTCGTCAGGCTGGCCCCGGGCGCCGATCCGGCTCATCGTGGAAGGCGTACTGAGGTTTCGCCGGGGGTGGACATGGCCGGGCGGGAACACGAGTTCCTGATGCTGCGGGAGCGGCTGGCCGCGGCCGGTGCGGGCAGCGGCTCGGTAATCGCTGTCGAGGGACCGGCCGGCATCGGCAAGACGACGCTGCTGGACGCGGCGGCGGCCGCCGGCCGGGATCGCGGGATGGCCGTGCTGCGGGCCCGGGGCAGCCCGCTGGAGCGGGACTTCCCCTTCGGGCTGGCGCGGCAGGCGTTCGCCACGACACCGGCCGATCCGTGCTGGACCCAGGTCTGCCAGGGACCCGCCGCGCTCGCCGGCCGGGTGCTCGACGCCGGGCCACCGAACCCGGGCCACGGTGTGGAGGCGATGCACGCTGCCGCGCACGGCCTCTTCTGGCTGACCGCCCGGTACGCGGCGGTCCAGCCGGTCCTGCTCTGCGTGGACGACGTGCACTGGGCCGATCCGCCCTCGCTGCGCTGGCTGGCCGGGCTGGCCAGGGGCATCACCGAGCTGCCGCTCGCGCTCGTCGTCGCGGTCCGTTCCGGCGAGCCGGATGCGGAGTCCCTCGCCGAGCTGCTCGCCACCGCGATCCCGCTGCCGCTGCATCCACTCGACCCGGACGCGGCGACCGCGATGGTCCGTGCCGTGCTCCCGCGGGCCACCCCGGCCTTCACCCGGGCCTGTCACCAGGCCTGCGGCGGCAATCCGTTCCTGCTCTCCGCGCTGCTGTCGCAGTTGCGCGCGGAGCGGGTGACGCCGGACGACGAGGCCGCGGCGGGTCTGTCCCGGATCGGGCCGTACCGGGTGGCCCGCTGGGTGGAGCACCAGCTGCGCCGGTTGCCGGACGGCGCGATCGACCTGGCCCGGGCCCTGGCGGTGCTCGGTCCGGGCGCGACACTGCGGCAGGCCGCCGAGCTGGCCGAGATCGACCCGGCACGGGCCGCGCTGCTCTCCGACGCCATGCGTACGGCCGGACTGCTCGCCCCCACCACCGCACCGACCCTGGCTCACCCGGTCGTGGCCACCGCGCTCTACGACGGGATGGGCGCGGGCGTACGCGGTCTGTGGCATGCCCGCGCCGCCCGGCAACCGGCCCCGAACGATCCGGAGCGGGCCGCCCTGCACCTGCTGCGCACCGAACCCGCCGGTGACGCGTTCGCGGTCGACCGGTTGCGGGAGGCCGCCGCTCACGCCACCACCCGCGGCGCACCGGAGATCGCGGCGACGTTCCTGCGCCGGGCACTCGCCGAACCACCCGGCGATCCGGCAACCGGCACGGCCGTGCGGCTCGATCTGGCGCTGGCCCTCTCGGCCGGACGCCAGGACGGACCGGTCGGGCTGGCCCGGCAGGTGGTGGCGACCATCGAGGCCGCGGATGCCCGGGCCGAGGCGGCACTGCGCTGCGGGCGGGCGCTGGCGCTGACCGGCGAACGGGAGGCCGCCGTCGACCTGTACCTGCTCGCCCTGGATCGCCCGGCCGGGGTTCCGCCGGCGACGCTAGCCCGCATCGAGGCGGAGCTCGCGGCCAACGCGTCGGTCGACAGCCGGACCCGGGAGATGGCCGAGACGCTGCTGGCCCGCTCCCGCGCGGCCGACGTCCCGCCATCGTTGTGGCGAGCGAACGCCCTGCTCCAGGCCACCCTCGCCGGGCGACCGCCGGCCGAATGCCTGGAACTCGTCGCACCACTGCTGGACACCGGCACGCTGGAGGCGGAGCGGGACTCGCTGCTGCCGTCGGCCGTCGGCATCATGCTGACGGTCAACGAGGACCTGGACCGGACCCGCGCGATGGCCGACGCGTTGATCGCCGGCGCGCTGGCCCGCGGCTGGCCGAGCAGCGCGGCGCACGGACGATTCCTCAGCGCGATGGCCCGCCTGCCGGCCGGTGAGGTGGACGCCGCCGTCGCCGACGCGCGAGCCTCCGTGACGTTCAAATTGGACACCGGCACCACACCGCCGACCGCCCTGATCTGGGCGCTGCATCCGCTGGTGGACGCGCTCGTCGAGGCCGACCGGCCGGCCGAGGCGGAGGCCGCTCTCGTCGCCTCCGGCATCACCGAACCGCCGGCGCACGCGGTCACCGCACCGCTGTTCCTGCAGAGCCGCGCCCGGTTGCGGTTGGCGCAGGGCCGGCACGCCGAGGCGCTGGACGACCTGCTCGCGGCCGGGCGGTGCTGGACCGAGCTGGGCGTACGGCACCCCGGCCTGGCCAGCTGGCGGGCCGACGCGGTTCGGGCGTACCTGGCGTTGGGCTGTCCGGCTGACGCGGTGCGGGTGGCCGGCGAGCATCTGGCGGCGGCCCGGCAGACCGGCACGCCCGGTGCGCTCGGCGCCGCGCTGCGCGCCACCGCCCTGGTCGAGTCCGGTCCACAACGGATCGTGATGCTTCAGGAGGCGGTGCGGGTGACCACCGGCGCGGCGGCCCGGTTGCAGCACGCGTACGCCCTGCACGACCTGGGTTGCGCGCTGCGCCGCGCCAACCGCAAGGCCGAGGCGCGGGAGCCGCTGCTCGCCTCGCTGGAGATCGCCGACGCGGGCGGCGCGGCCCGGCTCGCCGGGCGGGCCCGGGCCGAGTCGCACGCGGCCGGAGCCCGCCCGCGACGGACCGCCCGGCACGGCATGGAAGCGCTCACCGACGCCGAACGCCAGGTGGTACGCCTCGCCACGCGCGGGCTCACCAACCGGCAGATCTCCGAACGGCTGACACTGAGCCGGCGCACCGTGGAGACTCACCTGGCGCACGCCTATCAGAAGCTCGACATCCATTCCCGGGCTGAACTGGATTCAGTCACACGAATGCGGGGTTGACCGCCTGCCGAACGGCTCAATCGGACATCCGGACGAGCCGGTTGGTTCTCGGACTTTAGGTGCGACTTCCCCGTGGCGAAGCGGGAACAGCAGCCATCCGAAACGTACTGCGGGCAGAATGGGCGGCATGGATCTTCGCCAGGGCCTCGGTCTGCGCCGTCTGGGCAGGACCGCCGATGAGTTCCAGCAGGACCTGTTGAGCACGCTGTACTACCGGCGTGGCACGACGGTCGAGTCGGCGAGCGCCCGGGACGCGTACGAGACGTTGTCCCTCACCGTGCGCGACCGGCTCGCCGAACGGCGGGCCCGCACCGCCGCGGCGCACTTCGCCACCAACCCGCGCTGGGTGTACTACCTATCGGCGGAGTACCTGCTGGGTGCGCAGCTGGAACAGAACCTGCTCTACTCCGGCACCGGCGAGCTGGCCGCCGAGGCGGTCAAGACACTCGGCTTCACTCTGGAGGAGCTCGAGGGCCTCGACATCGAGCCGGGCCTGGGCAACGGTGGCCTGGGCCGTCTCGCCGCCTGCCTGGTCGACGCCATGGCCACCCGGGACATCCCGGCGGTCGGCTACGGCATCCGCTACGACTTCGGCATCTTCAAGCAGTCGATCTCCGGCGGCGCCCAGGCGGAGTGCCCGGACGACTGGGCGTTCCAGGGCAACCCGTGGGAGTTCCCGGCTCCGGACGACCGGCAGACCGTCGGCTTCTACGGCCACACCGAGCCGGTCCCCGGTTCGCAGACCCGCAAACGCTGGATTCCCGGTGAGGTGGTGCTCGGCGAGCCCAGCCACATGCTGGTCCCCGGCTACGGCACCGAGACGGTGAACATCGTCCGGCTGTGGCGGGCCCGGGGCAGCGAGGCGTCCTTCGATCTGTCCAGGTTCTCCGCGGGGCAGTACGCGGAGGCCGTACAGGAGGCGGTCCGCGCCGAGAACATCAGCAAGGTCCTCTACCCGGACGACAGCACCGAGCTGGGTCGCGAGCTGCGGCTCAAGCAGCAGTACTTCCTCTGCTCCTGCTCGCTGCGCGACATCATCCGCCGGTTCCGGCTGCGCAACTCCGACTGGAGCGACTTCGCCGACAAGACCGTCATCCAGCTCAACGACACCCACCCGACGATCGCCATCGCCGAACTGATGCGGCTGCTCGTCGACGAGTACGAGCTGGAGTGGGACCAGGCCTGGTCGATCACCCGGCGGACGTTCGCGTACACCTGCCACACCCTGCTGCCGGAGGCCCTGGAAACCTGGCCGGTGCACGTCTTCGAGCGGCTGCTCCCCCGGCACCTGGAGATCATCTACCTGATCAACATGTTCTTCCTGCGCGAGGTCGAGGAGCGGTTCCCGGGCGACACCGACCGGCTCCGGCGCATGTCGATCATCCAGGAGGAGCCGGAGCGGCGGGTCCGCATGGCCCACCTCGCGGTGGTCGGCACCGAGGCGGTCAACGGCGTCGCCGAGCTGCATTCCAAGCTGCTGCGGGAGACCGTGCTCAACGACTTCGCCGACCTGTGGCCGGCCAAGTTCCAGAACGTCACCAACGGCATTTCGCCGCGCCGGTTCATCAAGATCGCCAACCCGCGCCTCTCCGACCTGATCACCGAGGGCCTGGGCGGCGAGGGCTGGCTCAGCGACCTGGACCAGCTGGCCGGGCTCGAGGCGCTTGCCGACGACGCGTCCTTCCTGGAGCGGTGGCGGGCGATCAAGCGGGCCAACAAGGTGGACCTGGCCGCCGGCGACCCGGACTCGCTCACCGACGTGATGATCAAGCGGTTCCACGAGTACAAGCGGCAGCAACTCAAACTGCTGCACATCATCACGCTCTACCACCGGATCCGGAACGACCCGGGCGGTGACTGGGTGCCGCGTACCGTGCTCTTCGCCGGCAAGGCAGCGCCGGCCTACCACGCGGCCAAGGACATCATCCGGCTGATCAACGCGGTCGGCTCGACCATCGCGGCGGATCCGGTGGTCTCGCCGTACCTCAAGGTGGTCTTCGCCGAGAACTACAACGTCACCCTCGCCGAGCGCATCATCCCGGCCGCCGATCTGAGCGAGCAGATCTCGCTCGCCGGCAAGGAGGCCTCCGGCACCGGCAACATGAAGCTCGCCCTCAACGGCGCGCTCACCATCGGCACGCTGGACGGCGCGAACATCGAGATCCGCGCCCGGGTCGGCGCGGACAACTTCTTCCTCTTCGGACTCGACGCGTTCCAGGCGGCCGAGCTGCGCTACAGCGGCCAGTACCGGGCGCGCGACAACTACGAGCGCGACGGGGAGCTGCGGGCCGCCATCGACGCCATCCAGTCCGGCGCGTTCGGCGGGGTCGGGCACGAGGTCGCCGGCTCGCTGCTCGGCTGGGACGAGTACCTCACGCTGGCCGACTACCGCGCCTACGTCGACTGCCAGGACCACGTCGACCGGGTGTGGCGCGACCAGGCCACCTGGAGCCGGATGTCGGTGCTGAACACGGCACACAGCGGCTTCTTCTCCGCCGACCGCACGGTGTCCGACTACGCGGCCCGCATCTGGCGCGTCGCCCCGGTTCCGGTACCGAGGGACGAGGACTGAGCCTCCCAGACCGCCGCCGTCAGCCCTGCCTGGCGATGCAGAACGCGCTGCTACGCCGTGCTCGAGACCTGTTCGGGGACAACCGGGGCGGTCCGCCGGCGTCGTGATATCCCCGTCTCACCCCGCCGGACGGCCTTGCCCAACCGGTGCCGTGATCTCTAACGTCACCCGGTCCGGAGGAACAGGAGGGTGTGCCGATGCGCGACGACGCGTTCCGCGCGTATTTCGAGCGGCATCATGCCTCACTGTCCCGCCTGGCGTACCTGATGACCGGCGAGTCCGAGATCGCCGACGACCTGGCGGCCGACGCACTGACCGAGGTGTGGCGGCACTGGGACCGGGTCACCGCCGCCGACGACCCGGCCGCGTACGGGCACGGCATCGTGATGAACCTGGCCCGCAACTGGATCCGCCGCCGCGGCCGGGAGCGCCTGTTGTCGTTCGAGTCGTTCCGCCGCACCCGGGAGAGCGACGTCCCGGCCGTACTCGACGTGCGCGGCGCCCTGCGCCGGCTGCCGCACCGCCGGCGCGCCTGCGTGGTCCTGCGGTACGCCTTCGACCTGCCGGAGAAGGACGTCGCCGCCATCCTCGGCATCTCGGTCGGCGCGGTGAAGAGCTCAACCTCTCGCGGAGCGAGACAACTCGCCGAACTACTGGGCGACAGCCACGTGAGCCGGATCGACGGTTGGGAGGCGGCACGATGAGGCTCTCCGACGACGAGCTGCGCTCGGCGCTGCGCGCGGAGGCAGCGGCACACCGGCCGGACCGGGAGGCGATGCTCGACCGGATCACCACCGCGGCGATGAGCCCGGATGAGGGCACCGCCCGCCGCGGCCCGCGGATCAGGATGGCCGCCGCGGCCGCTGCCGTGGTCGCCGTCTTCGCCGGCGGCGGCGTCGCCAACTGGGCGCTCGCCGGCGGCTCCGACCGGGACGACCCCGCACCCACGCCGGCACCCAGCCCCACCACGGCCACCGCCTCACCCAGTCCCGCCGCATCGGCGAGCGCACCCCAGCGTGAGACCCCGACCGCCGAGCCCACCACCCGCCGGCCCACCTCGAAGCCCGCCGAACCCACCGCCACGCAGCCCGGAAACACCCGGACCGAGCTCTGGTCGGACGGCTCGGTCGACCCGGACGGCGGCGCCAGCGTGGTCACCCTGAAGGCCGCCGAGGAACTCACCGCCCTGGAGGTGGTGATCCGGGTGGCCCGCACCGACGGCCTGGTAGCGCGCGGCGGCACCAAGCAGACCCCGGGCGCCAGCGTCTCGGCCACGGTCACCGAGGAGCCGGACGCCCTGGTCTACCGCTTCGTCCTGTCCTCGGCCGACACCCTCGCGCCCGGCACGTACACGTTCACAGCGAAATACACCCACCCGTCGGAAACGCGCAACGCGGGCGCCGACACCTACCAAGCCACCGCGACGACCGCATCCACGCCGCTCAAGGTCCACGGCGACTTCCACTGACACCCCAGCGGTGGTCCAGCCAGGATTCTCCGCTTTGGCCGCTTTTCCGGTACGAGCCACACCTCCCGCGGAATCCACCCCGTCCCGCCGAGCCGCGCGATCACCAGTCCACTCCCGGCCGCAACGCGGCCGCCGGGACCAGGTCCGGGGTCGGCCCGCATGGGCCCGGCGGTCGCGGTGCGGCCCGGCACGGCGCCCGGATCGCGGGCAGGGCGGGAGGTGTGGTTTTCGCCGACGGCGCTCCGCGTACCGAAATAAAAGGATCTCAGCCGGCGGCGAGCAACCGGGAGTTCGTGACCGCCATGGTCCGCACCTCGTCGGCGGCGAAGCCGGCGGCGAGCAGGCGGTCGGCGAACAGGGCGAGGCCGTCCTCGACCGGCGGGTTGAAGGGCTGGCCCAGGTCGCTGGAGAGCACCGAATGCGCGGGCCCGGTCGCGCGGATGTTGGCGAACAGGTCGTCCCAGGCCACCTTGCCGGTGTGCGGGGTGGTGAAGCAGCGTTCCAGCAGGGCGCCCATCCCGGCGAGCGCGCGCTGGTCCGCCACCGGCAGCCGCTGGGAGGTGAACTCCGGGTGGGTGACCACGATCCGCCGGACGCCCTCGTCGCGCGCCGCGCGGACCACCGCGACGATCTCTGCGGCCGCGAGGTGGCCGGTGGCGAGCACCATGTCGTGCCGGGCGACCACCCGCAGCACCTGGCGCACTTCGTCCAGTACCTCGCCGCCCTCGCCGACCACCTCGACCACGTCCGGCACGATGCCCTGCGCGTGCAGGTCCGCCTGAAGCGCGCCCCACATGGCCGGTTTCGCCCCCGGCAGGTCACCGACGGTGCTGGTGCGCTGATTGCGCGAGTCGACCGTCGGCATCCAGACGATCCGGGCCCCGAGCCGCCCGGCGATCTCCACGGCGGCCGGGTTCATCCCACCCATCGAGCCGTTCAGCGTGATCGCGCCGAGCACGTCCACGCCGGGCACGGCCTTGCGGACGACGGCGGCCCGCTCAGCGGTGGTCACGTAGTGCGATTTCAGCACGAAACCGGAAAGGCCCACCGCGGCGAAGCGGTGGGCCAGGTCCAGGTCGTCGATCCGGCGTTCCATGACGTCGGGGGCGACGTGCACATGCGTGTCGTAGGCACCGGCAACGAGGGCGCGGGCGGCAGCCGACGGAGCTGACATGCCGACGATGCTGTCACAGATCGACGAAGGGCTGGGGCACCGTGCCCCAGCCCTTCGCTCACTTCTCCTCGACGCCGCTGATCGGGGTGAGCTGGTTCAGTTTCGGCGGTGCGTTCCACTTCTGCAGCTCGGACTTGCTGCAGGTGGCCACCTTGATCCTGCTGGTGCCGTCGGTGTGGACGTCCTTGACGGTGGCATTGAGGTCGGACGGCTGCAGGCAGAGTTTCGCACTGTCCTCGATGCGATAGCTGGTGGCATAGACACCGGTGTCGTGGAAGACGGTCCACTGCAGCTCAGGGGCGGTCCGGGCGCCGCACGCCATCGTCGTCGGGTAGCCGCCGGCTCGAAGCGGCGATTTGAGGCAATACTTGGTGCCGTTCTTGGTCACCTCGATGGTGCCGGTCTTGAATTTCTCCGGGGCCACCGGCATCGGGTGCACCCAGATCTGGTTCCAGTCGACGGCACCCACCGGGCTCTGCTTGCAGAACCACGCGATCATGTACGAGGAGCCGGGCTCCTGGTTCGTGACATCGAGACAGCGGCTGAACTGGGCGAAGTTGACCAGCTGGTTGGTCCGGTCGCCGGCCATACCGGCACCGACCGAGGCATCGGATCGCCAGATGTTCTGGGTCGCGCTGGACGTGCAGGTGTTGAGGACGACGGGGCTGCCGACGGTGTTCCCGGTCTTGACGTAGACGCAGAGGTTCTCGATCGCCGAGGCCGCACTCGTGGAGTGGAATCGGCTGTTGCCGTCGAGGCTCCACTGGTACACCCGCGTCGGCGTCGTGTTCGTGGGGTTCGGGCACTTCTGGAACACCAGGGCGCTGTTGGTGGCGTGGGTGGCGCCCGCGTGCAGACACATGCCCAGGTCGTCGTTCGCCGGTGCCTCGGAATTGATCAGTTTGAGGTAGAGCTCCTCGGTGTAGCCGAACAGCTGTGTGCTGCTGCCGTTGCACCGCTTCATGACGAGCGGAGCGCCCGCTGCCGGGGGCACCGTCCCGGAGTCCATGCACAGCGGCTTGTCGGTGGGCGAACTGACCTTGATCGCACCGCCCGGGATGTTGTCGTTCTCGTTCCAGAACGTGTACTTGGCGGTCAACGTCCGGGTATCGCCGGAGGTGCTGGACCCGATCGACTCCACGCCGGCGCTGAAGGGAAGTTCAGCGAGGGGGTCGCAGCCGAGGTCGTTGCCCTCCTCGCCGTAGTACTTGATGGTGACGACGTACAGCAGCTTCTCCCCGGTGCCGTCCACGCCGGCGTCACCGGTGATCGGCTCGCAGGGCTGCGGCATGTCCTCCAGACGGCCACGCACGTTGCTGTTGGTGGATTCGGAGGCGGCCCGCACCCGCGCCATCACGACGTCCAGACCGACCTGGGCCCCGTTCAGAGCGGAACTCCGGTCGGCGAAGCCGCGGGTGGCGACGACCTGCCGGACGATGAGCGGCAGCAGCGCCACCGAGAGGACCAACCCGATCGTGGTGACCAGCATCGCCATGGGCAGCGATCCGCGGTCGTCGCCCGGTGAACGGAACAGCGGCTTCATGGAATCGGCCTTCCCTGGCTGCAAGTGTGGGTCGTGGTTTCCCGGGTGCTGTTCTGCGCGGTGAAGACCGAATCGAACGGCATCGTCACGGTTCCGATCTTCACGTTGAACAGCAGCCTGACCTGATCGAAGTCGAGCTGGTAGTTGGCGCCCATCCCGGTGGCCGGACTCGCTGTGGCATAGGGCTGGGCCCCGGCGCGGTAGACGATGAACGGTGTGGTGCCGTTGATCGGGACGACCCCGCTGGCAATGGCGGCGGCGGGGCCGGGAGTCGCGGCGGTGGCCCACGCTCTCAGGGTGAGCACCCCATCGGTGAGTTTGAGCTGCCGGCATCCGGCCGGGATGGCGTAATCCATGTACCAGGTGCCGCTGGCCTGCGCGGGATCGGAGACCCAGGTCGCGTACCGCAGCTCCCGGTCGAGACGGCGAAAGCTGTTGTCGAGCTGGTCGCGCGCCTCGGCCGTGTTGTCGATCCGCTTCGTGCCGGAGTAGATCTCGATCGTGGCGCCCACGATCACCAGCGTCACCATCGACATGATCGCCATCGTGACCACCAGCTCGATGAGGGAGAACCCTCGGTCGTCGTCGGCCGGACGATTGCTGATCTGCTGTCGCACTCGGGTTCTCCTTTCGAACGGCGGTTTCACTCGACTGTCCAGAGGAAGGTGAGCGTCGCGGTCTGCGGAAGCGGCAACAAGCTGTTCGCGGTCACCTTCACCGGGTAGGTTCCGGCGGTTTTGGGCTTCCCGCTGATCTCGCTCTTGCCCTTGTTGTACTTCAGCCCTTCCGGCAACCCGGTCACCGTGAGCGAGACGTTCTTCAGCAACAGCAGGTCGCCGTTCGTGGTCAGGGGCAGGATCACGTCCGAGCCGACGGTCGACTTCTGGTCCGCGCCGACCAGGCTCGGCGAAGTGAAGGTCAATTTGGTGGTGGTCTCCACGACCAGCTCGAACGTGTCGCTGAGCGACTCGCCAGCACTGTCGCTGACCGTGATGGTCGGCAGGTACCGACCGGCCACGAGCACCGGAGACCCAGAGAGGACACCGCTGGCCGCGTTGATCGTCACACCGGCCGGGAGACCCGTGGCGGTGTACGTGTACTGCCCGCTGCCACCCTTGGCCACGGCGGTGCCGGTCACCGCAGAGCCCAGGTTGATCTTCTGATCCGGGAGCGCGGTGAGGCTCAGCGGCTCGGCGACGGAGACGGTGTGCGTGAACGTCTTCGTGTCCCGGACACCGTTGGCGTCCTCGACGGTGACGGTGATCGGGTAGGCACCCAGCTTGGCGATGCTGCCGGTGATCGTGCCGTCGGCGGCGAGTTCCAGGCCCTCGGGCAGGTCCTTCGGTGCGGTGAAGACGTAGGCCGGGACGCCGCCGACCGCCGTCACCTTGTAGTTCACCTGCTGACCGGCGAAACTCTTCGGCTGGGCCGGCACGACGACGGACGGCGGCAGGACCGCCTTCCACGTGATCGTCTTCTCGTTCCACCATCCGCGCTTGTCGGTCACCCGGACGACACTCGTCGCCTGAGCGGCCACGGTCGGGTTACCGGTCACGTAGCCGCCGGGCGACATCTTGATCCAGGACGGCAGCGTGGAGGGGGCGGTGACGGTGAGCACGTTGGGCACCTGACCGCCATCGACGTCGATCTTCTGCGTGATCTCGCGGCCGACGTAGAAGGACATCTCGGTGCTCATCATCACCGGCGGGGCGGCCTTGGAGTAGAACGTCGGCTCGGTGGACTGCGCGATCAAGGTGGAGGCGACGTAGGTGCACCGGTCACTTTCGCAACTCTTGCCCGTCCAGGTGACCAGGACGACGACCCGGAAGTACCGGAGGATCTCGGCGTTGTTCGACGGTGGCGTACCGACGTTGGGGTTGACGCAGTCGTCGTTCCGCATGAAGTAGACGACACACCTGCCGATGAGCATTTCGCGGTTGAACTTGGAGCTGCCGACGGTGATCGTCTGGGTCTTGGTCGGGATCGCCGCTTCGTTTCCCAGTGGCGAACTCGGGTCCGTGCGTTCGAGCTCGTCGTCCCAACCGATCGCCATGCTGTCCAGGTAACGCTTCATCTTCTTGGCGTAGAGGCCGCTCTTCACCGCGTCCCACTGCGCCTTGCTCTTGATCATCCCGCGCCCGGACAGCACGGAGGTTCCCTGGAGCCCACGCACCTGCTCGATGCCGCCGGCCGCTACCTGCACCGCCTGACGCTGATCACGCTGGTGCGCGACCGCGAGGTTTCCGTTGACGAAGAACGCACCCAGCCCGGTCATCGCGATGGTCACCACGGCCAACGCCACGAGTACCTCGAGGAGGGAAGTACCCTCGTCGCGGCGGAGTTCGCCTGGTTCGCTACGCATCTCACTCCCAGCTGGTCTTCCGGTGCCCGGGCAGGGATCTGCCGAAGCAACCATCGGCAGGCAACCGTGGAAGTGGAGTTTTCTCAGCGCGCCATGTGCAACCGGATCGTCGTGCCTTCCCGCCGGGTGTGCACCCGCACCAGATCGCAGAGATCGTTCACCAGGATCAGGCCGCGCCCGTCCTCCCGGTCCGGGTGGGGCGGAATCTGCCCGGCCAGCGGGTCGGCCAGGTCGCCGCGATCGTCGACCTGCGCGTACACGTACTCGTCCGACGACCAGACGGTGACCGCACCGCCCCCGCCGGTGTGCTGGATGGTGTTGACCGCCAGCTCGTTCACGGCCAGCACCAGGTCAGCCGCGCGCTCCGGGCACAGACCACCCGCTTCGGCGCACCCGGTGACGAACCGGCGCACCCGGCTCAGATCGGTCGGACCGGCGTAGGCCGCTACCGGCGCCGAGGCCGGGGCCGGTGGAAGCGGGCCCGCGCAGAGGGCGGCGGTGACCAGTGGGTCCGCGTACCAGCGGCTCTCCCGCCGCACCTCGTCGACGATCATGAACGGATGGGTACGCAGCGCGTCGTCCAGCCGTTCCCGGCGCAGGCGCTTCGCGTCGTACGGGCAGAGGACCACCGCGTTCCGGCCGATGAACGCCTTGTTGATCAGCGCCTCATGTGCCACGCAGGCCGGGTACTCGACGACCGAGCGGCCGGGCCAGACCGGCTCCCCGATGATCGACACGCGGCGGCCGGGGTGGGCGGCCACGAATGACAGCAGCACGCCGGGGATGATCCGGCCCGGGTTGCGGCCGGCCACCGCCATGTCGGCGAAGGTGACCTGACGGCCGAGGTCGGACAGGGCGTCCCGGAGCAGGGTCAGGTTGCCGCCGGGCACCGCCACCAGAACCGCGTCACCGGCGGCGACGGCGGACCGGACGAAGTCGGTCGTGCCGCTCAGGTACTGCTCGACGTCCCGGTAGAAGAGGGCGGGATGGTCAAAGGTGATCACGGGAGGCACTCCACCGCCGGGCCGGCGCCGTGGAAGGCCAGCAACTTGCGCAGCATCCGGGAACAGCCCACCAGGCGTACGCGTTCCCGCCCGTCCATGACGTGCACCAGGATCCGGACCGCCGCCGAATCGGCGAACCGCAGGCCGGCGACGTCGACGGTGAGCGTCGGGGCCCGGTCCTCGGTGAGGTGCTCCAGCACGGCGGTGAAGGCCTGCCGGTTCGACAGGTCGGCCTCACCCTCCAGCCGGATGCCGTACGGGTCGGCGGTCCGCACCGCCCGGAACAGCGGCACGGCCCGCGGATCGGTCTCGGGCGTGACGGTGGACGGGTGTGCCCGGGTCACCCGCCGCAGCCGGGCCTCGCTGAACAGCCGCCGGTCGTACAGGCAGACGCCCATCACGTATCCCTCGGCGAAGATCCGGTTGACCTCGGCCTCGTACCAGGGCAGTCGCTCGTCGTGCGACACCGCCCAGGACATGTCGCCGACCGCCCGCAGGCCGCGATAGCCGGCCGTCGCGGCCCGTCGCGCCTCCTCCTGCCAGCTTTCGATCGTCGCCTCGGGGTCGAACGTCCCATCGCGCGGACACTCCCCTCCGAGCCGCAGCTGGCCGCGGTCGATCGCCGGGCGCACGTCGACGCCCCGGGCGGTCAGCTCCGCCTCGACCCGGTCGCTGCCCGGCCCGTGGTAGACGATGCGGTGGTGGTCGCGCAGGCCGGCCCGGATGTACTGGGCGACGCTGCGGGTCCGCAGCGGCTCGTCGTCGAAGATGAGGCACACGTGGTCGCCCGGCGTGAGCCGATCGAGCAGGCCGGTCGCGGCCATCATGCCCCCCTTGGGCCGGTGACCGGCTCACCGTACTTACTCGATGGCCAAGGGCGGTATCGCTGAAACGGGGGTCAGCCGGTGCGGCCGGCGATGTAGTGACAGAGCGATTCGAGGGTGCGGCGGGGCGGCCCGTCCGGCAGTGTCCCGGCCAGGCGGCGGGCCTGCTCGGCGTACCCGTGCACGGTTTCCCGGGCCTGCTTGAGCGCGGCCGACTCACGCAGCAGCGTGAGTGCTTCGGCATGGTCCGCGTCGTCGGTGAGCGGGCCCTGCGAGAGCAGGGCCGTCAGGCGCGGGTTCTCGTTGCCGGCGAGCGCGTAGAGGACCGGCAGAGTCGGCACACCTTCCCGCAGGTCGGTGCCGGGGGTCTTGCCGGACTGGGCCGATTCGGAGGCGATGTCCAGCAGGTCGTCGGAGAGCTGGAAGGCGAGCCCGATCGACGTGCCGAAGTCGGCGAGGGTCTCGACGTGTTCGGTGGGCAGCCCGGCGAACATGCCGCCGAACCGGGCCGAGGTGGCGAACAGGCAGGCGGTCTTGTCCTCGATGACGCGCAGGTGGTGCCGGATCGGGTCGCCGCCGCGCGGGCCCACCGTCTCGGCCAGCTGGCCCTCGACGAGCTGGGCGAGGGTACGCGACTGCAGCCGGACCGCCTCCTGCCCGAGCCCGGCGGCGATCCCGGCGGCGCGGGCCAGCAGGTAGTCGCCGACGTAGACCGCGATCGAGTTGGTCCAGCGCGAGTTGGCGCTCGCCGCACCCCGCCGCATGGGTGCCTCGTCCATCACGTCGTCGTGGTAGAGGGTGGCCAGGTGGGTCAGTTCCATCAGCACCGCGGCGGGCATCAGCTCGGGCCGGCCGGCGTCACCGAACTGCGCGCACAGCGCGACGACCAGCGGCCGGAACCGCTTGCCGCCGGCCTCCATCAGGTGGTTGGCCACCTCGGTGACCAACGGATCGTCACTGGCCACCGCGGTACGCAGCTCGGTCTCCACGGTCGCCAGGAAGCCGGCGACGGAATCCCGGACAGCCGGATCGATGAAATCATTGAGTCCACCCGAGACCGTCATGATCATCAGGTTAGATCACCTCGCTGAGAGGACCCTGAACCGGGCAGAATCCGGGTATGACCGCCACCGGGCCGCTCGCCGGCGTGCTGATCGCCGACTTCGGCCGGGTTCTGGCCGCGCCGTACGCGACGATGCTCCTCGCCGACCTCGGCGCCGAGGTGATCAAAATCGAGCGGCCGGGCACCGGGGACGACACCCGCTCCTGGGGGCCGCCGTTCCACGACGGCGAGGCGACCTACTTCCAGTCGGTGAACCGGAACAAACGCTCGGTCGCCCTGGATCTCTCCGACCGGAGAGCGGTCGAACTGGCCGGAAGAGCCGATGTAGTGGTGGAGAACTTCAAACCGGGCACGATGGCCCGTTTCGGTCTCGACTACGAAAGCCTGAGCAGGGGCAACCCGGGTCTCGTCTACTGCTCGGTCACCGGCTTCGGCGCGAAGAGCGACATGCCGGGATACGACCTGTTGATCCAGGCGGTCGGCGGCCTGATGAGCGTGACCGGTGAGGAGGGCGGCCCGCCGCTGAAGACCGGGGTCGCCCTGGTCGACGTGCTGACCGGGCTGCACGCCACGGTCGGGATCCTGGCCGCCCTGCGCCACCGGGACCGCACCGGCGAGGGGCAGCTCGTCGAGGTCGACCTGCTCAGCACACTGCTGGCGAGCATGGTCAACCAGAGCAGTGGGTACGCGCTGGCCGGCGTGGTGCCCGGGCGGCTCGGCAACCGGCACCCGTCGATCGCGCCCTATCAGGTGTTCCCGGCGGCCGACGCGGAACTCGTCGTGGCGGTCGGTAACGACGGGCAGTTCGCCGCCCTCTGCGAGGTGCTCGATCTGCCGCCGGACCCGCGCTTCGCCCGGAACGCCGACCGGGTCGCCCACGTCGACGACCTGGCGTCCCTGCTCACGGCGCGGCTCCGGACCAGGCCGGTGAATCACTGGATACCGCTGCTGACCGCTCGCGGCGTACCGTGCGGTCCGGTGAACGATCTGGCCGCGGCCTTCGGCCTCGCCGCCGAACTGGGGCTCGATCCGATCGTGCCGCTCGGCGACGGGGTGACCGTCGCCAACCCGATCAAGCTGTCCCGCACCCCGCCGCGCTACATCCGGCGCCCACCGAAACTGGCCGAACACACCGTGCCCGAACACACCGTGGAGGACCGATGACCGACCCGACCGACCTGATCGACATCGCCGGACTGCTCAGCGACGAGGAACGGCAGATCCAGGAGACGGTGGGGCGGTTCGTGGCCGATCACGTCCGCCCGTACGTCGCCGGCTGGTTCGAGGAGGGGACCTTCCCCCGCGAACTCGCCCTCGAGCTGGGCAAGCTGGGCCTGCTCGGCATGCACCTCGAGGGATACGGCTGTGCCGGGACCAGCGCGGTCGCGTACGGCCTGGCCTGCCTGGAACTGGAGGCCGGCGACTCCGGCCTGCGCAGCTTCGTGTCGGTGCAGGGCTCGCTGGCGATGTTCTCGATCTGGAAGTACGGCTCGGAGGAGCAGAAGCAGGAGTGGCTGCCCCGGATGGCGGCCGGCGAGGCGATCGGCTGCTTCGGCCTGACCGAGCCGGACTTCGGCAGCGACCCGGCGAACATGCGTACCCGGGCGGTTCGGGACGGCGACGACTGGATCCTGACCGGCACCAAGATGTGGATCACCAACGGCAGCATCGCCGACGTCGCCACGGTCTGGGCGCAGACCGAGGACGGCATCCGCGGCTTCCTGGTCCCGCGCGGCACGCCCGGTTTCACCAGCCGCACCATCAAGCAGAAGCTCTCGCTGCGCGCCTCGATCACCGGCGAGCTGATCCTCGACGAGGTCCGCCTGCCGGACTCCGCCCGCCTGCCCCTCGCCCGCGGTCTCGGCGCACCGCTGAGCTGCCTCAGCGAAGCCCGCTTCGGCATCGTCTTCGGCTCCACCGGCGCCGGCCGCGACGCGCTGCGTGCCGCGCTCGACTACGCGAACTCCCGCATCCAGTTCGGCAAGCCGATCGCCGCCTTCCAGCTCACCCAGGAGAAACTGGCGAACATGGCGGTCGACCTCAACACCGCGATGCTGCTGGCCGTGCACCTCGGCCGCCTCAAGGACGCCGGCACGATCAAGCCGCACCAGATCAGCGTCGGCAAGCTCAACAACGTCCGTACGGCGCTCGCCATCGCCCGCGAATGCCGCACCATCCTCGGCGGCAGCGGCATCACCCTCGAATACTCGCCGCTGCGGCACGCCAACAACCTCGAGTCGGTCCTCACCTACGAGGGCACCTCGGAGATCCACACCCTGGTGATCGGGCAGACGCTGACCGGTCACGCCGCCTATCGCTGACCTGGATCACCGGGGACTGCCGGAGCGTGGCGCAGGCGGCCGAGACTTCGGCCGGTCATTCGTTTGCACAGGTATTCGGCGCGCTCGTAGGACAGGCGCCGCCGGCCGGTCTCCGGGCAGAGATCCGCCGGCGCCGGCGGGGGGCCCCGGCCCGGCCCCCCGTCGGGGGGGACCAAACCCCCCCCCGGTACCCCCGCGCTCAGCTCCGGAAGCAGCCGGGCCGTCCCGGAGCGCCAGACGATCGCGCCGTCCCGGGCGCTGCGGTCGGCCAGGTCGAGATCTTCCACGTTGAGCGCCAGCACCGCGCCCACCTTCGCGGACGACTCCCGCAGCAGGCACCAGAGCGCCCGCTCACGCAGCGAAGGCTCGCTCGGCGGTAAGGGCGCGTGCACGGCTACCGAGCCGGGCCGCGCCCGCCTGGGCCGGAGCCCGGACGCGAGCTCCGGCACGCCGGCCCAGGTGGCGAAGGAGCGGACCGCCGCCACGTGCCGGTTCCAGCTGCGCGGGGCGACGTCCGGCCAGGCCATCGCGCAGATCTCGGCGATCCCGGCGGCGGTCAGCCCGGCCAGCGGAAGGCGATCGCCGGCGGACCGGGCGATCCGGTGCAGGGTCTGACCGTAGGCCCGGGAGGTGGCCGGGCCGAGCGAGCCGACGAACCCGGCCACGGCCGGACCGAGCAGCATGCCCGATTCCTCGGGCACGGCCAGGGCGGCCGCGCGCCGGAGCAGGAAGTCCCGCTCGGCGGCGTTGCGGGCCAGGGACGCCGCTCGTTCCAGTTCGCGCCGGCCCTCCGCCGGGCGGCCGAGCCGGACCAGCAGATCGCCGCGGACGCTGGGCAGCAGGTGGTAGTCCGCCAGCTTCGAGTCGGCGCGCAGCTCGTCGAGCAGGTCCAGGCCGGCCTGCGGGCCGTGCGCGAAACCCACCGCGACGGCCCGGTTCAGCCGGACGACGGGGGTCGGGAGCAGCCGCTCGAGCGCCTCGTACAGCGTGGCGATGCGTACCCAATCGGTCTCTTCGGCGGTGCGGGCCTGCGCGTGACAGACCGCGATCGCGGCCTGCAGCACGTAGGGCCCGGGCGGCCCCTCCGCCTCGCGGGCGCGCAGCATCGCGGCGAATCCGCGGCGGATGAGCAACTGGTCCCAGCGGCCCCGGTTCTGTTCGTGCAGCGGGATCGGCTCGCCGCCCGGTCCGGTGCGCGCCGCCGACCGCGACTGCTGGATCTCCATGAGCGCCACGAGACCGTGCACCTCGGCCTGCTCGGGAGCGAGGACGGCGAGCAGCCGCCCGAGCCGCAGCGCCTCCAGGCACAGGTCGGCGCGGATCAGATCCGCACCCGAGGTGGCCGAATATCCCTCGTTGAAGATCAGGTAGACGACCTCGAGCACGGACGAGAGCTGCGTGGACGGCTCGTAGGACACCCCCGCCTCGGCGAGCGTGCGCTTGGCGGCGGCGATCCGCTGCACGATCACCTGTTCGCCGACCAGGAAACCCCGGGCGATCTCCGCCGGGCTCAAGCCGGCGATCACGCGCAGGGTGAGTGCCACCCGGGCTTCCGTCGGGAGTACGGGATGACAGGACGTGAACATCAGCCGGAGCACGTCGTCGTCGCCCGGTTCCTGGTCGGTCTCGGACAAGCGGGCGATGTCCGGTGCGAGCCGCTCCTGGGTACGGACGCGTCTGATGTGGTCGACGGCCCGGCGCTTGGCGATGGTCATCAGCCAGGCGCCGGGGTTCTCCGGGACTCCGGTCGCCGGCCACTGCTCCAGGGCGGCGACCAGCGCGTCCTGTGCCAGTTCCTCGGCCAGGCCGACGTCGCGCACCAGCCGCAGGAGCCCGGCGACGATCCGCGCGGACTCCTGCTTCCAGACGACGCCGACGGTGGCCGAGGTGTCGGTCACGGCCCGAAGACCTGGTGGATCACGCTCTCCCCGTCACCGACGATCTTGCGGAATCGGCGGGCCAGCTCGATCGCCTCCTCCTTCGACCGCACCTCGACCAGGGCAAATCCGCCGATCGCCTCCTTGGCCTCGGTGAACGGCCCGTCGGTCACGGTGATGTCGTCACCGGCCGAGGTCATCTTGAACCCGACCGGGTCGAGTCCGCCGGTGGCGAGCAGGACGCCGGAGGCGGTCAGCTCCTCGACGAACGCGGCCATCTCGGCGTAGAGGTTGGCGTCCGGCTCGGTGGTCTGGGCCTTCTGCATCATCAGGTAGCGCATCGTGTTCTCCGTTTCGTGGGCGGTTGTGCACCAGCGTCGATCCAGCCCATGTGACAGGTAATTCAAGCATTACCTGTCACATCGGGAGATCGACGCTTGGGCAGAACAGCTGATCCGACGAAGGAGCCCGAGATGACCAGTGTTGCCTTCAGCCGTACCGTTGCCGTCCCGTCCCGCCGTGCTGCACTCGTCGCCGCCGCACCACTGTGGACCGCCGTGTCGCTCGCCCAGGCCGTCACCCGCGACGGGTTCGACCTGATGCGGCACCCGCTCAGCCAGCTCAGCACCGGTTCGCTCGGCTGGTTGCAGATCACCAACTTCGTGGTGGCCGGTGTGCTGATGGTGTTCGGCGCCGGAACCCTGGAGGGAAAGTGGGCGCCGCGGCTGACCCGGACCGCCGGTTTCGGCATGATCGCCGCCGGGCTGCTGGTGATGGACCCGGGCCTGGGCTTCCCGGCCGGCACCCCGGACACCGTGCCGACCACGATGAGCTGGCACTCGATCGGGCACATGGCCGCCGGCACGGTCACCTTCACCGCCCTGATCGCGGCCTGCTACGTGCTCGCCCGGCGGTTCGCGGCACGCGGTTCGCACGGCTCGGCGGTGGCCGCCGTGATCGCCGGAACCGCCCTGCTGGCCGGCAATCTGTGGGCGATGTCCGGCGGCACGGCCGGCACCGTGACGCTCGCCGTCGGCTCGATCACCGCGATGGGCTTCCTCTCGGTGGTCGCACTCCGGACACGTTGACACCGGCCGGCAGCACGAGGTCCGGGCGCGAATCGCGCCCGGACCCGGCCGCTAGCGGACCGCGATTCCGCACGTTCGCCGCCGTGACCGCCAGGTGATGCTGTTTACCGGCGGTCGCGCTGGGGCGGTGAGGGAAAGCCGGGCCCGCGCCGGGAGAGCGGGCACGGGTCGGCTTCGGCGGGACGACCGGTCACGCGTACCCCGAAGAAGCAGGACCCCTAAAGGCGCTGCAGTTGCGTCACCACCATGGCGATCGCGAAGAAGCCGTAGAAAGCGATAGCCACCAGCATCCCGCCGAGCCGCCATCCGCCCAGCTTGACCGCTGCGGGCAGGTCTCGGGTGTTGAGGCGGATCAGCAGGATCGAGTAGAGCAGGGTGACCACCGACGCCGCGCAGGTGGAGACGATCAGCAGGCCGAGCGGCTGGTCGAAGCCGGCCAGCAGGATGGCCGAGCCCAGGATGATCTCCGCCCAGACCACGACGAGGTAGAGGCGGGGTTCGGTCCAGCGGGTGGACTCGGTCAGGTAGTTGCGGCGCAGGAAGTCGGAGGCGAGCCGGCCGATGATGTCGAGCAGGCCCATCGCCGCCGCCCAGAGCGAGACCACCGCGACCGACAGGAAGAGCAGCCGGAGCCAGCCGCCCACCTCGTCGGCGAAGATGTCGCCCTGGATGCGCAGGAACGACGGGTCGGACTTGAGGTCGTCAAGGCCGAAGAGGGTCTCGTAGGCCAGCAGGCTCATCACGCTGATCGTCACGAAGCAGACCGCCACGAACGAGCTGAGGTGCTCGATGTTGGCCCGCTTCCACCAGACCTTCCAGCGGGCCATCGAGGTGTCGTCGATCGGGAAGGTGTACCGGTCGGTGCCAGCCGCCTCCACCTGGCCGGTGATCGGGGAGACCAGCCGGGGCACGTGTGCCCCCATGCCATAGCGCTTGTCGCGGATCCAGTTGCTCAGAACCAGATTGTGTACGCCGCCGGCGCCCGCCGCACCGATCGCACTCAGGATCAGGGTGAAGGTGATGCCCTCCGGGATCTGCCCGAACTCGGTGACCGTGGCCTTGGCGCCCTCGCCCCAGGTACCCAGTGAGATCACGAAGATCACCACGACGACCAGGAAGAACAGGGTGAGGCCGACCTTGACGAACTCGACCTTCTCCACGGTGTTGTAGATGACCTTGGAGAAGGACAGCAGCAGGCCGACGATCACCAGGGTGGCCACCGTGATCCAGACCGGATCACCACCGCCGATCAGGTACGTGAACACGGTCGAACCGCTCGTCGCCCAGCCGGGCCAGACGTACTGGAAGGCGCCGGCCAGGCAGATGATGATGCCCCAGCCCTTCCACCAGCGGGAGAAACCGACCAGGGCGGTCTGCCCGGTGGCCAGGGTGTAACGCTCGATCTCCATGTTGATGACGAACTGCACGGCGAGCGTGGTGAACGCCAGCCAGAGCAGGCCGAGGCCACCGATGGCGGTCAGGTACGGCCACAGGATGATTTCACCGGCGGCCATGCCGATGCCGACGGCGACGACGCCGGGCCCGACCATCCGGCGTAGTGAGAGGGGTTCGGGGAGTTCCCGAGTGGTGGTCTTCTCGGTAAGCATCTCGCGCTCCAGAAGCATGGGAGGGGTCACACGGAAAGGCCGGCCAGGATTACGTCGAGGTGGTCCAGCATCCGTGCGGTGTCCGGGGTGAGGCCGGTGAACAGCTGAAACGCGGCGGCGGCCTGGTAAGCGCACATCGCCGTGCCGCCGACCGCCCGCGCACCGGCGGCACGGGCGGCACGCAGCAGCTCCGTCACCAACGGCATGTAGACGATGTCGACGACCCACAGCCTGCGGTGGAGCAGCTCTGCGGGCAGCGGTAGACCGGGGTGGTGGTGCATGCCGATCGGACTGGCGTTGACCAGCCCGTCGGCGCTCGCTAGCAGTCCGGGCGTGGCGGTTGCCACGTGTGCCGCACCGAGCCGGCCGGCCAGTTCCGCGCGCCGGTCGGCATCCGGGTCGACGATGGTGAGCCGCTCGACACCGAGGCCGAGCAGCGAATGCGCACAGGCGGCTCCGGCTCCGCCGGCTCCGAGTTGCACGACGTGGCCGGTGGCGGCGTCCGGCAGGGTCGCCCGGAACGCCTCGGTAAACCCGTACGCGTCGGTGTTGTGGCCGTGCCGCTCCCCGTCGCGGAAGACCACGGTATTGACCGCGCCGATGGCGCGGGCCTGCGGCGACAGGTGATCGAGCTGCTCGATCACCTGTTGTTTGAAGGGATGGGTGACGTTGAGCCCGGCGAAGCCGTCACGTTCGGCCTCGTCGAGAACCTGTCCGAGGCGGTCCACGTCGAACAGCGTGTAGCTGAGGTCGAGGCCGTGGTGACGGGCCTCCACCTCGTGCAGTGCCGGTGACAGCGACGCGCCGATCCCCGCTCCGACCAATCCGCAACGGAGAACCGCCATGTCACTCTCCCGGGCTAATGAACTAACTGGTACGTTAGTTATCGGGTGTGACGGCCACCACTGTCAAGGCCCACGGCAGACTTGCCCTCATGACGCAGGAGAAATCGATGTCGGCACTCACGGGAGAGCGGCGGCGCGACGCCGAGCGCACCCGTCTGGAGCTGCTCGACGTGGCCACCGACGAGTTCGCCGAGCGCGGCTACAGCGGCGCCCGGGTCGACGAGATCGCCGCACGTACCCGCACCACGAAACGGATGATCTACTACTACTTCGGCGGCAAGGAGCAGCTCTACCTGGCGGTGCTGGAGCGGGCGTACGCGGAGATCCGCGCCGCCGAGCGCACCGTCGACGTCGACCACCTGGAGCCGGCCGCGGCCCTGCGCCGGCTCGCCGAGGTCACCTTCGACCACCACGAGGCGCACCCCGCGTTCATCAAGCTGGTCGGGGTGGAGAACGCCCAGCACGCCAAACACATGAACCACGTCGCCCGGCTCGTCGACCTGAACAGCTCCGCGGTCGCCCTGCTCGACGACGTCCTGAAGCGGGGACGCCGCGACGGCACGTTCCGCGACGGCGTCGACGCCCTCGACGTGCACATGCTGATCAGCTCGTTCTGTTTCTTCCGGGTCGCCAACCGGCACACGTTCGGCGCGCTCTTCGACCGGGACCTGCTGGACCCGGAACGGCGGGAGCACTACCGCACCATGCTCGGCGACCTGGTCACCGGTTATCTGCAAATCTGAACAGGAGGCTCGATGCGCCGATCGATCGCGACAGTCTGTGTGTCCGGCACGCTGGACGACAAGCTCACGGCGGCTGCCGCCGCCGGATTCGACGGCATCGAGCTATTCGAGAACGACCTGGTGGTCTCGCCCCGATCACCCGATGAGATCCGTACGCGCTGCGCCGACCTCGGTCTGAGCATCGACCTCTACCAGCCGTTCCGTGACTTCGAGGCGGTACCGCCCGCGCAGCTCCGGGCGAACCTGGAACGGGCGGAGCGGAAGTTCGACGTGATGGCCGCCCTCGGCGTGGACACCGTGCTGGTGTGTTCGTCAGTCTCCCCGGACGCGGTGGACGACGACGAACTGGCCGCTTCGCAACTGTCCATGCTGGCCGACCGGGCCGCCGGCCGCGGGATGCGGATCGCCTACGAAGCGCTCGCCTGGGGACGCCACGTCTCCACATGGGACCACTCCTGGCGAATCGTCCAGCGCGCGGATCATCCGGCGCTCGGGCTCTGCCTGGACTCGTTCCATGTACTGTCCCGCTCGGCCGAGCTGGACGGCATCGCGGACATCACCCCCGGGAAGATCTTCTTCCTCCAGCTGGCCGACGCGCCCAACCTCAGCATGGACGTGCTCCAGTGGAGCCGACACCACCGCCTCTTCCCCGGTCAGGGTGCCTTCGACCTGCCCCGCTTCGTCGACCTCGTGCTCGCCGCCGGCTACGACGGACCGCTCTCGCTCGAGGTTTTCAACGACGTCTTCCGGCAGTCCGACCCGGCGCGGACCGCGGTCGACGCGATGCGTTCGCTGATCGCCCTGGAGGACCGGCTCTCGGTGCGCGGTCTGCCCTCCGCACCGCAACTGGCCGGGCTCTCCTTCACCGAGTTCGCCGTCGACGGCCGCTCCGGCCCGTCGCTGCGGGTCGCACTACGCGGTCTCGGTTTCACGCACACCGGCCAGCACCGCACCAAACCTGTCGAGTTGTGGGAGCAGGCCGCCTGCCGGGTCGTCCTGAACAGCGCGGTCACCGAGCCGGGCGCGGCGGCCATCAACGCCTTCGCCATCACGTCGGAGGACCCGCAACGGTCCCTGCGCCGAGCCGAGGCGCTGCTCGCACCGGCACACCCCAACGTCCGTGAACCCGGCGAGGCCGAACTGGCCGCGATCACCGCCCCGGACGGTACGAGCGTTTTCATCACCCGTCCCGACGACGACTGGCGATCCGATTTCCTGCCGACCGGTGTTCCGGTCGCGGCCGGAGCCGGCCTGCTGTCGACCGACCATCTCGGACTCGCGCAGCCGTTCGACCACTTCGACGAGGCCGGCCTCTTCTATCACTCGGTGCTCGACCTGGATCATCTGGCCACCGGGGAGTACGCCGCACCGTTCGGCCTGATGCGCTCCCGGGGCGTGGCCAACCCGGACCGGACCGTACGCCTCGCCCTCACCGTCGCGCTGCTGCGCCGCGGCGAGTGGGCACCGGCCGTGGCCGACCCGCAGCATGTCGCGTTCCGTACCGGCGACATCGTGGCGACGGCGTCCGCCCTCTCGCTGGCCCGGCTCCCGGTGCCGGACAACTACTACGCCGACCTGGCCGCCCGATTCGCCCTGCCGGACGACTTCGTGGCCACCCTCCGCCGGCACGGCATCCTCTACGACCGCGACTCGTCCGGCGGCGAACTGCTCCATCTGTACACGCCGGTGCTCGGCGGCCGGGTGTTCTTCGAGATCGTCGAAAGGCGTGGTGGTTACGACCTCTTCGGCGAGGCGAACGCCCCGGTCCGGATGGCCGCCCAACGCCACCGCCGCCTCAGCGGCTGACAGCTAGCGCCGCGGCAGGCTGGGGCCCCGGTTCCACCACATCGACAGGCCCACCCCGCTGAACGCCAGCAGCACGCCCAGCAGCACGAACCAGACGGTGACCTCGACGTCCTGCTTGACCAGGCCGAACTCGCCGGGCAGGTCGTTGAGGACGTCGGTGAGCTGTTCGGCGTCCCCGGCCTTGAAGTAGCGGCCGCCGGTCAGGTCGGCGACCTGGGTGAGCGCTTCCTCGTCGATCTCCCGGGCGCCGCCCCGGCCGCCACCGAACCCGCCGCCCCAGTTGCGGCCGCCGCCGAAGGGCGAGTCGCCACTGATCTGGTCGGCGGTGCAGACCAGCTGCTGCGGTTCGGTGGTGCCGAACCCGATCGTGTAGACCCGCAGCCGCCGGGCCGCGGCCTGCTCGGCGGCGGTGACCGGGTCGACGCCGGTGGTGTTCGAGCCGTCGGTGAGCACCACGATGGTGTCCGGTTCGAAGTCGCCCTCGGTGCCCGGCGCCGCGTCCGGCAGCTCCACACCGGTCGCGGCCACGTCCGGGTTCTTCTCCGCGATCGCGTCGATCGAGGTGAGGATCGCCTGGCCGATCGCCGTACCGCGGCCGGTCTTCAGCGTGTCGATCGAGTCGAGCAGCGGGTCCTTGTCGGTGGTGGGCGCGACCAGCAGACCGGCGATGCCGGAGAAGGCGACCAGCCCGATCCGGGTCTCGCCGTCCTGCGCCTCGACGAAGTCGCGGGCCGCGTCGGCCGCGACCGCGAGCCGGTTGGGCGCGATGTCGGTGTTGCACATCGAGCCGGAGACGTCGATCGCGAGCAGGATCGTGGTGTTGTTCGACGGCACCGACATCGACGCGTGCGGGCGGGCGACCGCCCCGGCCAGCGCGAGCAGGCCGGCCAGGAAGAGGAAGACCGGGATACGCCGGCGCCAGGCGGACCGCCCCGGCAGCGCGGCCCGGATCAGCGCGACGCTGGACACCGTGACCGCGGCCCGCTTGCGACGCCGGTTCAGCCACCAGCGCGCCACCAGCAGCAGCGGTACGACCAGCAGCGCGAGCAACGCCCACGGCCAGCTCAGCGACATCACACGATCCTTCCGTGCCAGCGGGTGCTCAGCAGCCCGCCGAGCGTCAGCAGCAGCAGGGCCGCGGCCGCGAACGGCCCGGTCAGCTCGATCGGCTCCGACTCGGTGGTCAGGCGCAGGTCGATCGACTTGGTGGCCGCGTTAAGCGAGTCCGCATCGCCCGCCGGCTGATAGCTGCCGCCGCTGATCTGAGCGATCGCGGTAAGCGTCTTCTCGTCCAGCGCGGTACCGAGCTGGAAGCCGTCCACCTCGACCGTTCCGCCCTGTGCGGTGCCGACCCCGACCGTCTGGATCCGCACCCCGGCGGCCGCCGCGAGCTCGGAGGCGGCCTGCACGTCCGGTCCCCCGGTCTCTTCACCGTCGGAGAAGACCACGATCGTCGCCGACGGCCAGTAACCGAGATCCTGCGTGGTCGGCGCCGTGCCCTCGGCCGGCAGCTCGACCGGCTTGCCGGTGATGGTGCTCAGCCCGACCAGGATCGCCTGCCCGAGCGAGGTGCCGCCGCTCGGCTTGACCCGCTGGATCGCGGCCACCGCGGCCTGGTGGTCGTCGGTCGGCGCCTGGGTGAGCAGCGCTTGGCTGCCGAAGACCAGCACACCGACGTCCACCGTGTCCGGTTGCTCCTCGACGAACGCGGCCGCGGCGGCCTTCGCCGCGTCCAGCCGGCTCGGCGCCACGTCCTTGGCCGACATGCTGTTGGAGCTGTCGAACGCCAGCAGGACCGTGCCGGCGACCCGCGGCACGGCCACCTCGGCCTGCGGGCGGGCCAGGCCGACCAGCAGGATCGGCAGGGCGGTGAGCAGCAGGGCGTACGGCAGGTGCCGCCGGATGCGGCCCTGCCGGTCGGCGAAACCCGCCGCGGCCAGGGCGGCCCGCCGGCGCCGTTGCATGGCGACGTACGCGAAGATCGCCGCTCCGGTCACCACTCCGGCGACGATGAGCAGCAGCGGGTAGAGGAAGCTCATCGTCCGGACCGCCTGACCATGTCGATCAGTACGGCCAGCAGGTCCTGGTCGGTGGTGACGCGGTGCGGGCGTACCCCGGCCCGGCGCATGCCCTCGGCGAGCCGGTCCTCGCGGGCGCCGACCTGGTCGGCGAGCCGGCCGCGCAGCAGCGGATCACTGGTGTCGACCAGCACGGTCTCGCCGGTCTCCGCGTCCTCCACCAGGATCAGGCCCAGATCGGGCAGTTCCAGCTCGGACGGGTCGACCACCCGGATCACCACCACCTCGTGCCGGTGGGTGAGCATGGCGAGCGCCCGGTCCCAGCCCGGATCACCGATGAAGTCGGACATCACGAAGATCAGGCTGCGCCGCCGTGTGGTGGTGGCCGCGGCGAGACGGAGCATGGCGGCCAGGTCGGTGGTCGCGCCCTTCGCCGCCGGTGCGGGCGTACGCGTCAACTCGCGCGCGATGCGCAGGATCTGATCCCGGCCGCCCCGCGGCGGGATGACCTGCTGCGAGGTGTTGTCGAACAGGACCGCCCCGACCCGGTTGCCGCCCTGCGCCACCAGCCGGGCCAGGCCGATCGCCAGTTCGGTGGCGACCGACTCCTTGCCCTGGTTGGCACCGAACTTCATCGAGGCCGACCGGTCGATCACGAACCACGCGGTCATCTCGCGGTCCTCGGTGTACTGCCGGACGTACGGCTCGTCGAGTCGCGCGGTGACGTTCCAGTCGATGTGCCGGACGTCGTCCTCCGCGGCGTAGGTCCGCAGGTCGGTGAAGTCGATGCCGGCGCCGTGCCACACCGTGCGGTAGGCACCCTGGAGGCGCCCGTCGAGACGGCGCCCGAGCTTCCACTCCAGGCGCCGCAGCAGCCGGTCCGGCGCGGTGTTCATGGTCAGCGTCCCCGGCCTTTGGGCTCCGGGAACGCCGAGTTCGCCAAGATCTTGGAGAGGATCAGGTCCGGTGTGACCTCGTCGGAGAGCGCCTCGTAGGAGAGCACGAGCCGGTGCCGCAACACGTCCAGGGCGAGGTCGCTGAGGTCGTCCGGCACCACGTACTCCCGGCCCCGGATGTACGCGAGCGCCCGAGCCGCCAGCACCAGGCTGATCGACGACCGCGGGCTGGCACCGAACGTCACGTACCGCGCCAGGTCGGTGAGCCCGACCCGGGACGGCTCGCGAGTGGCGTGGGCCAGGTTCACCGCGAACTCGATGAGCGACGGGTCCACGTAGACCCGGTCCGCCTCCTGCTGGAGGGTGATCAGCGTCGCCGGGTCGATGATCCGCTGGATCACCGCGGCCGGGGCGAGCGCCCGCTCGACCACCACGAACTCCTCGGTGACGCTCGGGTAGCCGACCAGCACCTTCATCATGAACCGGTCGACCTGCGCCTCGGGCAGCGGATAGACGCCCTCGTTCTCGATCGGGTTCTGGGTGGCCATCACCAGGAACGGGTTCGGCAGCAGGTGCGTCTCCCGGCCGATGGTGACCTGCCGCTCCTGCATCGTCTCCAGCAGCGCGCTCTGCACCTTGGCCGGCGCCCGGTTGATCTCGTCGGCGAGCAGCAGGTTGGTGAAGACCGGGCCGAGCTGCACCTGGAACTCGCCGGTCGGCTGGTGGTAGATCCGGGTGCCGACGATGTCCGCGGGCACCAGGTCCGGGGTGAACTGGACCCGGTGGAAGTCGCCGCCGATCGCCTCGGCCAGACACTTCACCGCGAGGGTCTTGGCCAGGCCGGGTACGCCCTCCACCAGGACGTGGCCACGGGCCAGCAGCGCCACGATCAGCCGCTCGAGCAGGAGGTCCTGGCCGACGATGGTCTTCTTGACCTCGTACAGCACCTTCTCGATCGGTCCGGCAGTGGCCGGCGGGGCGTCGGTCCAGCTCATGTGTCCGTCCTTGATCTGTCTAGGGTCACAGCGGCGGTGCCTGTCCGTCGCCCTCGCCGCCGCCCAGTGCGGCGCCGATGGGCACGGCGAAGCCGATCCCGATGAACGTGCCGGCGTCCGTGGGGTTGGCCAGCGCCACGACGATGCCGGTCACCTGACCCCGGGTGTTGATCAGCGGTCCACCCGAGTTGCCCGGGTTGACCGCCGCGTCGAACTGGATGAGCCCCTCGATGGCGCTCTTGCCCGCCCGGTCCAGCCGCCGGTCCAGGCCGGAGACGACGCCGCTGCTGGTGCTCCAGGTCAGCCCGAGCGGGTTGCCGATCGCCACCACGTCGTCGCCGACCGCCGAGCCGCCGCCCATGATCGCGGGCACCAGCGTCTCCGGCAGCTTCTGCGGGGTGAGCGTGGCGATGTCCTGCTTCGGGTCGGCCCTCGCGATCGCGGCCGCGGACTTGGTGCCGTCCGCGTAGGTCAGCTCGATCGACTGGGCGCCCTCGACGACGTGCAGCGCGGTGATGATGGTGCCGTCCGCGTTCGCGATCACACCGGTCCCGGTGCCGGCATCGGTCTGGCCGGTCGACCGGATCAGCACCACGGACGGAGCCAGCGCCTGGTAGACCTCGGCGACGGTCAGAGGCGCGGCCGATGCGGAGGGCGCGGCCGACGGGGCGGCCGCCGACGGTGCTTCATTCTCTACCCCGAGGCGTACGACCACGAACGCGGTGAGCGCCACGGCCCAGAGGACCGCGGTGCTGACGAGGAGCTTTCTGCGCAGGTCAGTGGCGCTCCACCGGCTCTTACGCTCCTCCGGGGCGGGTTCCGGCGGATCGGACCCCTCCGGGCGGAGCACCGTCATCATGGGACGACCGCCACACTCTCCATTTCTCGACCCTAGAAGCGATTCCTAGGAATTGGCCGTGAGTCCTCTGACGGTTTCCGGTACGCAAGATCCCCCATCTCAGGCGTTATCCCGCCGAAAGGTTCGTTACCTTGCGCAGTGGAACCGTTCCGGCCGGGGCAGCGTCGGACCGGCTATGAAGCGAATCCTTGCGGTCGCCACTCTTCTGGTGGCCGGCGCCGCCACGGGTTGCCAGAGTCCGGACACCCAGGCTTCGCCCGGTCCGGCCGTCTCGTCGGCTCCGGTCACCCGGTCCGAACCTTCGCCGTCACGGCCGCAATCACCGCTGCCGTCGCCGTCCGCCTCGCTGCCGGACTCCTTCGCCGAGGGCACCCAGCCGTCCTCGGGACCGCTGGTATTCGTGCGGGTCATCGACTGGCTCGGCGAGGCCGAGGTGTCCGAGTCCGACGTCACGTTCCACCTGACCGAACACTGCGCCTACCTCCACGGGCCGCCCACCGAGCCGGTGCTGCTGGTCTGGCAGGAGGGTCAGGCCTGGATCGACGCGGCCACGCCGTCCACCGTGCAATTTCGTGAGCCGGTCTCCGGCAAGCTCCGGCGTCTCACCGACGGCCAGCGGGTGAACCTCGGCGGCTACCGGATCGGCGGGCAGGGCTACACCTATGACCCGGTTCCGCACGGATCCTGCCCGGCCAACGGCAACGACTTCGTGGTGCAGGAGGTCAGGTAACAGAGGGGAAACACGATGTTGTTATGGGAGCGCTCCCATGTAACGATGACTTTCACTTCCTGTCCGCGTACCCCCTCACGCGAAGGACCAGCAGATGCGCGCTCTCGCGCGGCTGGCCGTGACCACGCTGGTGGTCGCGGCCCCTCTGGCCGCAGCCACCCTATCCACGACCGCGAACGCGGCCGACGACCCCACCCCGATCACCGTGGTGACCAGCGACTTCGAGGACGGCACGGTCCAGGGCTGGGTCGGGCGGTCGGCCGAGACCCTGGCGCACAGCACGACCGTCGCGCACGGTGGGATTGGGAGCCTTGAGGTCACCGGGCGCACCGCCGCGTGGCAGGGGCCGTCGCTGGACGTGCTCGACGTCTTCGAGAAGGGCACCGCGTACACGATCTCGGCGTGGGTGCGGATGGCGAGCGGGTCGGACGACGTCCGGCTCAGCGTGGAGCGCCGGACCGGCGGCGCGGCCGCCTACGACCAGGTGGTCGGCAACACGGCGGTGAACTCCGGTGGCTGGGTCAACCTCACCGGGCGCTACACGCTCGCGACCGACGTCGAGTTCCTGCGGATGTACGTGGAGACGTCGTCCACCACCGGCTCGTTCTACATCGACGACGTGACCGTGAGCTACGTGCCGGCACTCCCGATCCAGACCGACATCCCGCGGGTGAAGGACGTGGTGACCGAGTTCCCGGTGGGCGCGGCGATCACCGGTGCGGAGATCGTCACCGAGCACGGTCAGCTGCTGAGCAGGCACTTCAACAGCGTGACCCCGGGCAACGCGCTGAAGTGGGACGCGACCGAGCCGAACGAGAACACGTTCACCTACGCACAGGCGGATCCGCTCATCGCGTACGCGAAAGCCAACGGCATGGCGATCCGGGGGCACACCCTGGTGTGGCACAACCAGACGCCGTCGTGGGTGTTCACCGGCGCCGACGGGCAGCCGATGACCGCCACCGCCGAGGACAAGGAGCTGCTGCTCGGCCGCCTGGAGAACCACATCCGCAACGTGGCCGGGCACTACGGCGACGACATCGGCGTCTGGGACGTGGTGAACGAGGTCATCGACGAGAACCAGCCGGACGGGCTGCGGCGCAGCAGCTGGTACGAGGTCGCCGGGCTGGACTACATCCGCACCGCGTTCCGGGTGGCCCGGGAGGTCGTGCCGGACGCGAAGCTGTTCATCAACGACTACAACACCAACGTCCCGGCCAAGCGCGACAAGCTCTACAACCTGGTGGCACAGCTCCAGGCCGAGGGCGTGCCGATCGACGGAGTCGGCCACCAGATGCACATCAACGTGAACTGGCCGTCCGTCGCCGAGACCGAGGCGATGATCCAGAAGTTCGTCCCGCTCGGGCTGGAGCAGCAGGTCACCGAGATGGACGTCAGCATCTACACGAGCAACGGGGAGAGCTTCCCGGCGCCGCCGGCCGACCGGCTGCTCAAGCAGGCGTACGTCTACCGCGACATGTTCGCGCTGTTCCGCCGCTACGCCTCGGAGATCACCTCAGTGACGCTGTGGGGGCTGGCCGACGACAACACCTGGCTGGACACGTTCCCGGTGACCCGCAAGGACGCGCCGCTGCTCTTCGACACCCGGTTGCAGGCGAAGTCCGCGTACTGGGGTGTCGTCGATCCGTCGAAGATCAACCCGTCACAGAGCCCCAGTGTCTCGCCGTCGGTCAGCGTTTCGCCGTCGGTCAGCGTTTCGCCGTCGGTCAGCGTTTCGGCGTCGCCGAGCGGGAGTGCCGGCACCGCGGGCTGCGCGGTCACCTACCGGGTGACGGGCAACTGGCCGGGCGGCTTCCAGGGCGACGTGAAGATCGTCAACACCGGAAACGCCGCGATCGCCGGATGGTCGCTGACGTGGCAGTACACCGGCGGTCAGCGGATCGCTCAGCTCTGGAACGGCGCACTGACCCAGGACGGCACCGCGGTCACCGTCACCAACGCCTCCTGGAACGGCACCCTCGCACCCGGCGGCTCGGCCTCGTTCGGCTTCCTCGGCAGCTGGACCGGAAGCAACCCGGCGCCGGCCGCCTTCACCCTCAACGGCACCACCTGCGCCGTTCCTTGATCGCGCCGGCCGGCCGGCGGCCGGGGGGGGCCGCCCGCCGGCCCGCGCCCCCGTTTTCCGGGAGCGCCCCGCC
>NZ_JADQTO010000010.1 GCF_015704865.1 Actinoplanes aureus
CGAAAAAACCCGCCGCGCTGCCCTACCCGGCTTCCTGCACGACTACAACCACCACCGGCCCCACACCGCGATCGGCAAGCTGGCACCCATCACCCGGTTGAACAACCTGGCTGGACATCACATCTAGAGAGCCTTCGCGGTCAGGGTCTTGGCCCAACGTGGGTGCTGTCTGGCGGCCGTTGAGACTGCATTGAGCGTGGGCCAAGCAAGGCGAGCCGCGATTGCCCGCGTTCGCCGCCGTGACCGTCAGGTGGTGCTGTTTCCCGGCGGTCGCGCTGGGGCGGTGAGGGCAAGCCTGGCCCGCGCCGGGAGCGCGGGGACGGGTCGGCTTCGGCGGGACGCCGGTTACGCGTACCCCGAAGAAGCCGGCTTAGTTGTTTGGGCGGCGGCTGGGTATGGGCTGTAGCGCGTGCCCAGCACCTGCCGCACCGCGGCAGCGTCGAATTTCTCGCCGAGGAAGCGATGCAGCGCGCGGATGTTGTCCAGGCTCTCGTCGATCTCGTCGTAGAAGAAGTGGAAGTGGCGGTCGTCCGCCGGGATGGCCAGCAGGCGCTCGTCCGCGTCGCGGATCTTGGTCTCGGCGTCGCGGACGTCGGCCCACCAGGCGCTGCGCGCGACGGCGGCCGGGTCGCGGTGGTTGATGATGATCCGGGCGCGCGGGAAGGCTTCGAGGAGAAAGGTCAGGTACGCGTCCAGATCGGTCATGTGCAGCGGGGTGTAGCGGATCTCCTTGAAGCCGAGCACCCGGTCGCCGCGCTCCGGGCGCAGCACGTTGTTCACGAAGGCGGCGATCAGGTCCGCCCGGTAGCCGTGCGCCCGGATGCGTGGGGTGCCGTACCAGGAGCTCTGCGGGCTGAGATCCTCGGTGCCGGCGAACTTCTCGCACGCCTTCGCCACGGCGGCGTCGGCCTGGTACAGCCGGTACAGGGTGTTGTAGTTCTCGCCCCGGATCCGGTAGCCCGGAATCGCGTTGAGCAGGCCCATCAGCAATGTCGAGCCGGACCGGCCGTAGCTGACGACGAACACGTAGCCGAAGTCACCGGCCGGGCCTGCGATACGCATGACCCGGTGCATCCCGCTCCGGAGCAGGCGCGCGCCACCTCGGCGCAGCGGCGAAAGGATCTTCCGCACCGGTTGCGGCACGTGTTCTCGCATGACGGCTCCTGTCGGCCCGATCCGGAACGCAGGACGCTAGCGGGCCGAACTGACCGGCGGCCGAACCACGGGTGTACGGCCCGGAACGGTCACACGGTGATCCAGTTCAGGAGCGCCCGCCCGGCGCCGGCCGCCACCGAGACGCCGGTCACGACGAGCAGCGCGATGCTGGACCGTTCGACCCGGGCCCGGTTGCGCACGTGCGGACTCTCCAGCGCGGCGAGGACGACGCCGACCCACGCTGCCAGGACTCCCAGGATGAGAAGCATCATGATCGCAATCACCACCATCGATCAAGGTCGTCCTCATCCTGGCGCGCGCAGGCGTGCCGCATGACAACCGTTCGTGTCCCGGAGGTGAATGAACGCGGGCGACGCGGCACCGGCCGTTCGCTCGTAGCGGGGACGATCGCCACGCCGTAACATCCACAGACATCGAATCGACGAATGTCAGTGGGGGGATTCGGCGTTGAACGCATTCAGACGCACGCTCCGGCGCTCGGTGACGGTCTTCGCGATCGGCGCCACCATCGTGGGACTCACCACCCCGGGCGCCGGCGCCAAAGCACCGGCGGATCCGGAATCCCGCGCCTTCGCGCAGATCGCGGCGCTCCAGCAGCTCAAGAAGTCGATGACCCCGGCCGAACGCAAGCTCGACAGCCGCCTCGCCGTCGAGCTGCGCAAGCGCGGCGGCAAGGTGGCCGCGAGCGCGCTGCCGAAACTCAGCACCGGGATCGAGGTCTCCCCATCGGGTACGACCGAGGTCCAGGTGCACGCCGAGAAGGTGGGTGACGACCTGCTCGCCCGGCTCCGGGAAGCCGGCGCCGGGATCCGCTTCCCCTCACCGGCGACCGGGACGGTCCTCGTCGAGGCACCGCTCGCCGCGCTGCCGACGATCGCCGGATGGTCCGACGTGACCGGCGTCAACGTGGAGCACGGCCTGATCAGCGGCCGGCAGACCGATCCGGATCGCGAACCGGCCGCCGAGTCGAAGGAGGCCAAAGCCGCGCGGATCGAGAAGGCCGTACGGGCCGCGCCGAGAGTCGCCGCGGCCGCTGCGGGCTCGGTGGTGTCGGAGGGCGACCGTACGCACGCCGCCGACACCGCGCGCGCCCGCTACCGGGTGACCGGCACCGGCGTGAAGGTCTGCGCCCTCTCCGACGGGGTGGACTCGCTCGCCGATTCGCAGGCGACCGGCGACCTGCCGGCCGACGTCGACGTGCTGCCCGGCCAGGAGGGTTCGGGCGACGAGGGCACCGCGATGCTGGAGATCATCCACGACCTGGTGCCGAACGCGCGGCTCGGCTTCGCCACGGCGTTCACCAGCGAGGTGAGCTTCGCGGAGAACATCCGCGCGCTGCGCTTCACCGCCGGTTGCGACATCATCGTCGACGACGTCGTGTACTACCACGAGAGCCCCTTCCAGGACGGGCTCCCGGCGCAGGCGGTCAACGCGGTCACCGCCGACGGGGCCTTCTACTTCAGCTCCGCCGGCAACGAGGGCAACACCCTGGACGGCACCTCCGGCAACTGGGAGGGCGACTTCGTCGACTCGGGCCGCGGCGTCGGGAAGTTCGCCGGCACCGCACACGACTTCGACCCGGGCCCGGGCGTGCAGGTGTTCAACCCGCTGTCGCCGAACAGCGCCGACCGGGTGACCACGCTGTGGTGGGCCGACCCGCTGCTGGGCTCGGCGAACGACTACGACCTGTACCTGCTCGACTCGGCCGGCAACGTCTCCGGGTTCTCGCAGGACGTGCAGGACGGCGACGACGACCCGTTCGAGATCCTCGCCACCGACTCCGGCAGCGGCCAGCGGCTCGCCGCCGTGAAGTTCGCCGGAGCCGACCGGTACTTCCAGCTCACCGTGTTCCGCGGCCGGTTCGTCGACTCGGCCGACGGGCTCAAAGGGTTCTCCACCCCCGGCGTGAGCCGTGGGCACAGCGCCGCGGAGCGCGCGTTCTCGGTCGCCGCGACGCCGGCGAAGGACCCGCTGCCGTTCGATCTCGAGGACGGCGATCCGCCGAACCCGGCCGGGCCGTACCCGGACGTGCACACCCGGCAGTCCAAGCCGGAACGGTTCACCTCGGACGGGCCGCGCCGGATCTTCTTCAACGCCGACGGCACGCCGATCACGCCCGGCGACTTCTCCTCGACCGGCGGCACGGTACGGGCCAAGCCGGACATCACCGCCGCGGACGGGGTGTCCACCACGCTCCCCGACTTCACGCCGTTCTTCGGCACCTCGGCGGCGGCACCCCACGCCGCCGCGATCGCCGCGCTGGCCCTCTCCGGCAACCCGGGGATGACCGACGCCGAGATCCGGGCCGCCCTGACCGGCACCGCTCTCGACCTCGCCCCGGCCGGATACGACAACCGCAGCGGCAAGGGCGTGATCCGCGCCGACCTGGTGCTGCGCAACACCGGCGCCACACCGCAGCCGCTCGTCCGGGCCGGGACACCGGTGGTCACCCCGACCACCGGTGACGGGGACGCGTTCCTGGAACCCGGCGAGCAGGCGACCGTGACGCTGCCGGCGACGAACGTCGGCGACGGCACGGCCACCGGCGTCAACGTGGTGGTGGACTCGGACGACCCGCAGGCGACGTTGACGCCGCGTTCCCGGTCGTACGGCAACATCGCCGCGGGCGCGTCGAAGTCGAGGGACTACACCCTGAAGCTGGCCGCCGGATATCCGCTCGGCCGGCCGGTCACCCTGTCGGTACGGATCACGTTCGCCGGCGTTCTATCGCCGACCAACAGCACCGTGGTGGTGGCGACCGGACAACCGTCGGCGACGGTACGGGACTTCGCCTACAGCGGCCCGCCGGTCCCGATCCCGGACAACGACCCTACCGGCGCCGCGGCGACCGTGGACGTCAGCGGGGTCGGCTACGCCTCGTCGCTCACCTTCTCGATCGACGGCACGGCCTGCTCCACCGACATCGCCTCGCCGGCCGTGGGCATCGACCACACCTTCGTCGGGGACCTCATCGGCACGCTCACCGCACCGGGCGGCCGGACCGCGACGCTGTTCTCCCGCAGCGGCGGCGGTGGGAACAACCTGTGCCAGGTGGTGTTCGACGACGCCGCGGCCGCGCCGTTCGCGTCGGTGCTGTCGACCAGTGCGCCGTACACCGGGACGTGGCGGCCGGACGATCCGCTGGCGTCACTGCGGGTGTCCCCGGCCGACGGGACGTGGACCTTCCGCGTCGCCGACCGGGCCCGCGCCGACACCGGTTCGATCAGGGCGTTCGCGCTGCACCTGACCGGCTTCGAACCGGCCTGACGGTCACCGTCCGGGCGTGTCCCCTGCGCCCGGACGGTGATCCCGGAGCGAACTCCGCCAGGATCACCGCGAACTGGCGCCGGGTCACGAACGACGGATTGGCGGCCTGCGGTTGCCGCAGCACCTCCAGATCGGCGAGCTCCGGGTGCGCCCGCAGCACCTCCCGGCGGATCCACTCGTCCGGCGGCGCGATCGTCAGACCCAGCGGAACCCACCAGCCGGATCCGTCGTCCTCCTGGCGAGCCGGTCCGGTAAGGGTGCCCAGACCCCAGATGCCGTAGGCCACGTCCCGGTGCCGGCTGCCGCTGCCCCAGAACAACACCGGCTGGCCGGCGCCCATCAGCCGCACCCGATAGCTGGGCTGCACGCACCAGCGCCCGACACGCGGCTCCCGCGCGAACCGGCCGCGCAGGTCGGTGTGGTCGGCGTTGCCCTTGAGCAGCCACGCGCCGAGGTTGTCCGCGGTGACGGTGCGCTGAGCGGTGTCGGCCACCACGTGGTGATACCCGGAACCGGTTCGGTGATGCCCTTCCGGCGTACGCTTGCCGGAATGATCTCCGCGCTGTCGCACCTGGAATGCTCCCGAACCGGAAAACGGTATGACGCCGACGTCGTCCAGGGTCTGAGCGAGGCGGGCGCACCGCTGCTCGCGCGTTACGACATCGAGCGGGCGGCACGGACGCTGACCCCGCAGGCGCTCGCCGGGCGGCCGTCCACGCTCTGGCGATACCGGGAGATGCTGCCGGTACGCGACGCGGCGAACATCGTCTCGCTGGGCGAGGGCATGACGCCGATCGTGCCGCTGCCCCGCTACGGCAACCGGATCGGCCTGCCCCGCCTCACGATGAAGGACGAAGGGCTGGTGCCGACCGGCTCGTTCAAGGCGCGCGGCGCCGCCGTCGGCGTGTCCCGGGCGGCCGAGCTGGGAGTCACCGGGGTGGCCATGCCGACCAACGGCAACGCCGGCTCGGCCTGGGCGACGTACGCCGCCCGCGCCGGCCTGCGCTGCCTGATCGCCATGCCGGTGGCCGCTCCGGCGATCAGCCGGACCGAGTGTGTCGCGACCGGCGCCGAGCTGTACCTGGTGGACGGCCTGATCGGCGACGCCGGCCGGCTGGTAGCCGCGGCGGTCGCCGAGCGCGGCGACTATCAGGACGTCTCGACGCTCAAGGAGCCCTACCGCATCGAGGGCAAGAAGACCATGGGGTACGAGATCGTCGAGCAGCTCGGCTTCACCGTGCCCGACGCGATCCTCTACCCGACCGGCGGCGGTGTCGGCCTGATCGGCATCTACAAGGCGTTGCGCGAGATGCAGGAGCTGGGCTGGATCGGCGACCGGCTGCCCCGGCTGATCGCGGTGCAGGCCGAGGGCTGCGCGCCGATCGTGGAGGCGTTCCGGGCCGGTCGCGACGAGAGCGAGCCGTTCCCGGACGCGCGGACAGTGGCGTTCGGGATCACCGTACCCAAGCCCCTGGGCGACTTCCTGGTGCTCGAGGCGGTGCGGGCGACCGGCGGCACCGCGATCGCGGTCAACGACGCGGACCTGCTCGCCGAACAGCGCCGGGTGGCCGCGGACGAGGGCACGTTCATCTGCCCGGAGGGCGGCGCCTGCCTGGCGGCGGCGCGGCAGCTGCGCGAGTCCGGATTCCTTTCCGGTACGGACGACGTGCTCGTCCTCAACACCGGAGCCGGCCTGAAGTACCCGGAGACCATCCCGGTGGACGTGCCGGCGCTGCCGGTGGACGGCCGGATACCGGCCGCCGCGCCGGCGCTTCGATAACCCGGAGCGGGGTACGAGCTACGTCGATGCGATGACCACCGGAGGAGGACACGCGTGTACGACGTGGCACAGGTCAACACCACCCAGCCGCCGGACTGGATGCCCACCGCCGAGCAGAAGGCGCGGGCCGGGCGTAACCAGGCGTACCCGTCGGCCGGGCGCGCCGTCGTACTACCGGGCTCGCCTGGCGGGGCGGGCGAGCCGGTCCGGCGCCCGTAACGCGACGTGCGGCACGCCCGGCATCGGCAGCGGCCGGCGGCTGGACACCAGCAGCGCGGAGCCGGGTGACGCCGGGATCAGCAGCCGTACCTGCCCGGCGTCGGTCACCCCGTCCACGACGATCAGCACCCGGCGCGCGGCGAGCAGCGACCGGTAGCGGCCGATCAGTTCGTCGGCGTGCCCGGGCACCTCGCCGGCCGGCACACCGAGCGCCCGCAGCACCCGGCCCAGCAGATCGGACGCGGACACGTCCGGCCGGGCCACCGCGAAGATCTGCCCGTCCGGGAAGGAGTCCATCAGCCGGTGCCCGGCCCGGGTGACCAGCGCCGACTTGCCGCTGCCCGGTGGACCGTGCACGACCACCGCGGCCGGTGCCCGCTCCTCCGGCGACGGGCGCGCGGCGGCCAGCACGGCGGCGAACTCGTCCGGATGGCCGCCCGGGAACGGCGGGTCCGGGGGCAGCTCCCGGGGCACCTCCGCCCCGGCGATCCGGCGCGGACGATCCGGTTGCCGGGCCGGCAGGTCGAGCCGCGGCGCGCGTTCGAGCATCGCCACGTGCAGCGCCGCCAGTTCGCTGCCCGGGTCGACGCCGAGCTGGGCGTGCAGGGTCGCCTGCGCCTGCCGGTAGGCGGCCAGCGCGGAACCCAGGTCACCGGCGCGGTACAGCGCCAGCATGAGCTGCGCCCACGCCCGCTCCCGCAACGGATGGGCGGCGAGGTGATCGCGCAGCATCGGCGCCAGCTCACCGGTGTACCCCAGCTTCAGCCGGGCCTCGACGAGATCCTCCAGGACCCGCAGCCGGTCCGCCTCCAGCCCGGCGAGCAGCACGTCCAGCGTCCCGCGGGGCAGCCCGTGGCCGGCCGGTCCACGCCACAGGCGCAACGCCGCCGCCAGATCCGGCTCGGCCCGGCCGGCCTCGCCGATCGCGAGCGCGCCGCGCCCGCCCTCCGCGAGCCGGCGGAACTCGGTCACGTCCAGCTCGTGCGGCGCCAGATTCAGCTGGTACGCGCTGTGCCGCGAGACGATCCGGTTGCCGAGCGTACGCCGCAGCGCCGCGACATGATTGCGGATGTTCGCGACCGCGGACGCCGGTGGCCGGCCGGTCCAGAGCAGCTCGGTGAGCCGGTTCAGCCGCACCGGCCGGTTGGCTTCCAGGGCCAGCGCGGCAAGAACCGCCCGCCGCTTGGCCGGGCCCGGATCGGCCAGGCCGTCGTCTCCCCGTAACTCCACCGGCCCGAGTAGACGGACCTCGATGGACATCTATCTCCCCCTTGATCGGCCACCAGGCTAGGTAGCTAAGCAGGAGAGATCAACGCGAAGCGGGAGAATCGCGCAGTGAGCATTATCAAGCGGTCAGACGCCCATTCCGAGTAACAGAAACCACCGCCGGAACGCTGTGGGTCGGGCCGCTCGCCTCCAGCCATAGGGATGGCCCTCGCCGACGGGGAGGGCGGCGAGGGCCATCGATGCAGCCGGTCAGCGACCGGCCGGCTTATGGGCGACGCGCATTAGCTCGCCGAACGGGTCAGTCACGCTCGTTCATCTCTTCCCGGGACACCTCGGCGAGTGCTGTTCGCACTGCCGTGAGCTCGCCGTCCAGCAGGCGCTTGCGGCGACCCCAGGCCTCCGCCCGGTCGACGGCCGGGCCGAGAACCCGGAGCAGTTCCGCGCGGGCGCCGTCCTCCGGCGGGGACGCCGGAAGCACGATTTGAATCACCAGGGTGCGGTACTTCGAGAGATAGAATCCGACCCGCATACCCCGGAATCCAGGCGCATAGGTCCGTCCGGATATGAAGTAGGTGACCGCCAGGTTGAAAGGTGATGATTCGGTGGAAACGGCCGACTCCAGCGACCGTTCCAACTCGGACACCGCGCCGATCCACGCGTTCTCCCCCGTCGTGCCGCCGGCATCGACTTTCACCGACAGCGGACGGTCGGGCAGATCACCCTCCCGCACACCGCTCATCGACCCCACCCCGGTTTCCCTGCCGCATTGCAGGCGCCCAGGCTAGGACGCCGGCCAGCGAGTCTCAACACGACAACCGGGCATTGGCGCAGTGAGCATTGTCATTTGGTCCGGCCGCCGGATGGAGTAACAGAAATGGCCGGCAGAACGCTACACGGTCACCGCCGGGAGCCGGGCGGGTTCATCCGGAGAGTGATCTCGCCCGCGTGCAGGCGTTGCGCGGCCGGACGTACCGGTCGATCTCCGGCCGGTCCTCCGGCTGCAGACAGATCCTGAGCTGTCGTCCGCGCGCCACCTATTTCACCGTCTTCGTAGGATGGCCCTCGCCGACGGGGGCGGCGAGGGCCATCACATCAGTGCCGCCTTATTCCGTTATGGCCTCATGTGCGAGTCGCGCCAGGGTCACCGCTTGCATCACGGGCGGCATACCTTTACGGCGTGCCACGGCGTCCCGGGCGATTTCCACTCCGGACACGAGGTATTCCGCCAACAACCGCAACGTCTCCTCGTCGGACTTGCTCGTGATGTCCGCCGGGACGGCTATCTGAACGGCGATGAGGCGCTGTTTCCTGGACACCGACCCCGTTCTGATTCCCGCGTAGTCGGGTTGCAGCAGTGGCCCGGGGATATGAAAGGCCACGTCCACCCCGGTCTCCTCGGAAACGAACTCCCAGGGAAGGCGCCCGACCTCTCGCGCCAGAGCCGACACGGCAGCCCTGCTGGCACGGTTGTCCGGGGAACTCCCCCCTATCACCGAGCCCACGAAGAGTGGCTCCCAATCATCGCCGTCTTCCACCGCTACCTCCCGTCCAGAGGCCCGGGACTGAATGCGGGCAGCGTACCAGCGTGTTTTTCCTTATTCAGCGGCCCCGGCCATCGCGAGGTGAGGAACCTCTCCGCCTTCTCCATGTCTCTACGAGTTCCTCGGGCGATGATCTCCAGGTTCTTTCCCTTCAAGAACTTCTTCGTGTATCGGTCCATGGGATTCGGTTCGCTGGTGATACCCCACTTGAGGAAGTCCCCGGTCTTGGCATCCGTCAACATGTACAGAACGGTCGGACGCGAGCTGTTGAGCGAGTTGCCATGAACACCGCTCGACGGCGGCTTGGGGGGTGTGGCCGGGTTCTTCGCGAACTTGCCACCCGGTCCACGCAGCGCCCCGTTGACGCAGTTGCACTTGTTCCCGTTGGCGTCGACGCCGCCCGGGCAGTTGTGCACCAGCAGGGACGCGTCGCCGGCGAGGATGTAGTAGTTGTGCTGGCCGTCCACGGTCAGGTTGTGCACACGCTCGGTGCGGGTGTGCTTCTTGATCGCGGTGATCTGGACCCAGGTGCCGGATCCGGTCTGCAGCCACATGCCCCGCTTGAGCTGTGCGCCCTCGACCCAGCGGCCAACGTCGGGCAACCAGAACAGGTGTGCGGCGGTGGAGGTGAAGCTGCCGGTCTCGCCGTCGTCGTCGACGGTGATCGTGACCAGCTTCTTGACCCCGGCGTGGTTGCGGACGTCGGTGACCGGACGAGCCTGGTTCTCCCCGGTCTCCACGTCGGTGGCCAGCACCCGGTCGCCCAGTTGCAGGTCCTCGATGGGCTTGCTGCCACCGTCGGCGAGCAGCACCCGGGTTCCCGGCACGAAGCTGTTGCACTTCGACGGCGTGTTCGTCGTGTCCGCCTTGGGCGTGGCCGGTGCGTCGCCGGCGTCCGGGGCCTTCGGCGTGTCCGGAGCCTTCGGTGGAGTGGCCGCCTTGGCCACGTCCGTGGCGTTGTCCGTGGCCTTGTACGCGTCGTAGACGTTGTCCGCGGTCTTCGCCATCTTGACCGCGCCGATCACGTTGCCGGCCAGCGGAATCGCCGAGGCGAGCGACATCGCACCGTCGACGTAGTTGCCCTCGGCCATGTACCAGATGCCGTTCGCCACGTCGGCGACCTCGCCGACCACCGGCACCATGCCGACCACGTCCAGCGTCGCGTGCCCGAGGTCCGACCAAGACATCCCGAACAGGTGACCGTCCAGCTCCACGAAGCTGATCGGGTTACCACCGGCGAACGAGTACCGGTTGTTCAGGAACGGGTCCATGGCCAGGCCCATGTCCGACAGCGCGCCGCCGTAGTAGTCCCGGGTGAGGAACCGGTTCAGGCCCGGGTCGTAGTCGCGGAAGCCCATGTCGTACGTGCCGGAGCCGGCGTCCCACCGGGAGGCGTTGAAGCGGAACGCGTTGTACGGCTCCTCCTCTTCTCCCTCACTCGCGGGCTTGTCCGCGCCGGTGAACTGGGACTTGTCGTCGCTGCCGTACGCGGTGTAGCCGTACGTGGCGCGGGTCTTGCCGTCCTCCTTGGTGATCGCGATGACGTCGCCGCGCGGCCGGTAGGTGTACTGCGAGTACTCCTTCGCGCCGTCGTCCTTGTGCTTGATCTGGGTCAGCTGCTGACCCCACGGCGAATACTGGTAGGACTTGTCCGCCTTGCCGGCCACCTCCTCGCGCAGCACCTGGTTGTCGATGCCCAGGTAGGTGAAGGCGGTCGTCTTGCCGTCCGAGGTCTGCGACACCGTCCGGTCGAACGGGTCGTAGACGTAGGTGGTGGACTTGGCGGTGGCCCCGGTGCCGGAAGTCGTCTTGGCCGTCCGGTCGAAGCCGTCGTAGTAGTGCTTCTGCGTCCGCTGCCCACCGGTCGAGACGGTGTCCAGGCGGCCCAGCGGGTCGTAGTTGTACGTCGACGTCAGCCCGCTCGCGGTGGAGGAGTGCAGCCGGTTGCGGTCGTACTTGTGGGTGGTGGTGACGCCTCCGGCAGTCTCCGACACGACGTTGCTGTTCGCGTCGTAGACGTACGCCTCGGTGGCCGAGCTGTCCCCGGACTTGGTGAGCTTGGCGATCCGGTCCTGCGGGTCGTAGTCGAAGGTGTACGTGTTGTCGATGTAGTCCGACGTGTTGTCGGCGTTCATCAACTTCAGGACGTCCTTCGACGGGGTGCCGTTCGGCCCGTACTCCAGGCTGTGCTCCGCGACCAGGGTTCCGGCGGAGGTCTTCTCCACCTGGTGCTTGACCGCGCCGTCCAGGTAGTACGCCAGGTCGACCGTGTTGCCGTTCGGCTTGACCTGCTTGAGCAGCTCGCCACGCGCGGTGTAGGTGAACGTGGAGATCTGCTGGTTGCCGGCGGTGGGCGAGTCGGCGTTCGTCACCTTGGTGACCATGTCCCGCGCGTCGTACTCGACCTTCGACCAGGTGAGGTCGTGGGTCGTGGTGAGCGGGTTGCCGTTGTCGTCGTAGGTCAGCGCGGTGGTGTTCTTCACCGCGCCGGCGGCGACCTCCTCGATCTTGTTGATCTGATTGACGTCGTCGTAGGAGATGCGGTACGTGTCGCTCTTCGCGCCGCTGAGGTCCTTGACCTCTGTCATGAACCCGTTCGCGTTGTACCGGTAGGTGAACTCCTTCTTCTCGTTGTCGGTCTCGGTGCCGCTGTCGCGGACCAGCTTGACCGCGTCCGCGACCACCTTGCCGGTCGCCTGGTCGGTCAAGGTGATCTTCTGGGGCGCGTCCTCGGTGAAGGTGTAGCTACCGAGGCTGACCCAGGTGCCGGGGTTCGCGGTCTGGTTGACCGTCTTCACCGTGCTGCCGCCGGAGTGGGTGACCGTGAACCTGGCGTCCGTGGCCGCGCCGCTCACCTGCGGGTAGTACACGAACACCTGGTAGGTGCCGTCCCGCGGGATGTTCAGCTGCCAGTTGTACTGGGCCGCGCCGCTGCCGGCCGGAGCCGTGTAGACGTCGTAGCCGTACTGGCCGGTGGCCGCGCCGCTGGTCCAGGTGCCCTGGGTGGCGGTGTTGTTGGAGTCGGAGCTGTCGACCAGGACCACGTCCTTGCCGACCGGCACGCCGTCGTCGGAGCGGCCCTTCTGATTACCCGAGGGGTAGAAGTCCCAGGTCATCGTCCGGGTGACCGAACCACCGGCCGAGCTAAGCGTGTTCTTCGTCTGCTGGCCCAGGTCGTTGTAGTCGAACTTGTTGACGATGCCCCACGAGTCGGTCGAGCTCTTCGTCCACCCGTTGTCGTAGTAGGTGTAGTCGGTGACGTTCCGGACCGACTGTCCCTCCGACGCCGGGGCGCTGACCCTCTCCAGATTGCCGACCGAGTCGTACTCGTAGAGGGTCTTGTCCGGCTTGTTGTACCGGCTGTCGCCCGGGTCGTAGGGCGACCAGACCTCCTTGACCCGGTTCAGCGGGTCGTAGACCTTAACCGCGGTGAAGTCCTCCGCGTTCGCCGACGCGACGCCCCGCGGCGTGATCACCTTGGTCTGGTTGCCGACCGGGTCGTACTCGTACTTCGTCGTGCGGTAGGTGACGGCGCCGGAGGTGTCCCGGGTGTGCGGAACCTTCGACTCGATCAGGTCACCGCGGGCGTTGTACGCCGCCACCGACTCGTTGCCGTCGGCGTCCGTGCTACCGACCGTCAGGCCGTCCTTGTCGTAGCGGACGGTGGTGAACTTGCCGGCCGCGTCCGTCGTCTTCACCACACGGTGCAGCAGGTCGTACTCGTACTTGGTGGTGAAGTCGGTGGTGTCGGCCGTGGCGTTCTTCTTGGCATCCACCAGCGTCAACAGGTTGCCGACGTTGTCGAAGACCGCGGTGACCTTCTGACCCTTGCCGTTGACCATCTCGATCGGCTGGTAGATCGCGTCGTACTTGGTAGTGGTGGTGTAGTCGCCGGCCGTCGCCGTCAGATTGCCCTGCGGCTCCGTCTCGGTGAGCAGGTTGCCGACCTTGTCGTAGGTGTAGGTGGACCTGCGCTCGGCGCTCGTCGACTCGTCCTTGGGCATCACCGACTCGATCACCTGGTCGGCCTTGTCGAAGACCGACGTGGTCGTCGTGCCGTTGGCGGCGTACGCCGTGAGCATGTTGTCGTTCGCGTCGTACACCGACGCCTTGATGGTCAGGTAGCGGTTGTTCGCGGCGTCGACCGGCTCGACCCGATCCTTCGGACGCCCGAAGGTGTCGTACGTCTGAGTGGTCTTCGCCTGCTTGTCGTTCCTGACCTCGGTCACGTTGCCGCGGGCGTCGTAGACGAACGCCGACGCCACCAGCTTCGCGTCGATGATCTTCTGCGGGTATCCGCTGGCGTGGTACAGATCGAACTTGGTCTCGTTGCCGTTGGCGTCCTTCGCCGTGAGCAGCCGGCCCCAGGTGTCGTGGGTGTTGGTGGTGACGGCACCGGTCGGGTCGGTGACCGTGGCCAGGTCGCCCTCGGTCGTGTAGGTGAACGAGTACCTGCGGCCCTCCGGGCTGGTCTTCGTGGCCAGGTCGGCCACGTACCCGTTGAGCTGCGTCTGGTAGGTCAGGACGGTCCCCGCGTGGTTGTTCTTGACCGCGAGCGCGTCCTTGATCTCCAGTGGGTAACCGGTCTTGGCGTCGTACCGCCAGGTCGACACCGCACTGTTCGCCTCGGTCAGCGACGTCACGTTGTGCTGGTCGTCCCAGACCAGCTTGGTGACCTCGTTCTTGGCGTTGGTCACCTGGTACGGCCGGCCGTACCCGTCATGGTTGTAGGTGGTCTTGTTGTTCTCCGCGTCGGTGACGACGGTGTTGATGTTGCGGCCCTGCGGCCCGTCCGGGTCGGTGTACGCGAACTGGGTCAGCCCGCCGAGCCGGTCGGTGTACGACTTGGTCCGCCAGTGCCACTGCGGGTCGTCGCCGGTCGACGGGTAGTGGTAGACCAGGTTCGTCGCGTTGCCCCGCGGGTCGGTGACCTTGACCAGCTTGACGTTCTTGTTCCCCTGGGTCATGTCGTACTGGAACTTGAACGTCTTCGGCGTGCCGTCGGTCGAGCCGTAGCCGTCGATCAGCTCACCGAGCAGGCCCTTGTCGGTGTACGTGAAGTACAGCGTCCGCCCGGCGACATCCTTGATCGTCTTGACGTGGTCGATGATCTTCGGGTTGGTCAGACCGGTGCCGGACGCCCGGGTCCAGGTGGTGTCGTTGATGTACTCGAAGTTCTCGCCCTTGGCCCAGTAGTCGATGGTGATGGTCTGCCGCGACTCGGGGTCCGTGACGTACCGGAGGAACTTGGTCGGCGCGTTGTTGCTCTTGCGCTCCTCGTAGGTGAACAGCATGGTGTTGCCGTTCTTGTCCACCGTCGAGGTCGGGTAGCCCTCGCAGTCGTAGAAGAACCGGGTGCGGTCCGGGCGGGTCAGCGACCAGGCCTGCGACTCCTGGGTGTTCGGCTTGCAGTCGACCCCGGCCTTCTGCTCGAGGTACAGGTGCACGCCCTTGGGCGACACCCAGGTGCCGGTGGCCTGGTCCAGGCTGAACCGGTGGCTGGTGCCGTCACCGTCGGTGAACGTCACCGTGGTCGGCTTCGGGTTCGGGTGGAAGTCCAGCGGGCTGCCCAGGCGCATCATCGTGGACGCCTGCAACGACCAGCCGAAGCCGGAGACCGTGTCGGTGGTGTCCAGCGAGTTGTAGGAGAGCCGGGCGAACGACGACAGGCCCCGCGACGGGTTGCTGAAGGCGTTGTACTGCCACACCGTGTTACCGGCGTACAGGTTGTTCATCAGGCTGCCGCCGGCGCCGGTGTTCTTCCCCGCGTACGAGTAGAAGTCCTCCAGGCCGAGCTGGTCCGAGGTGGCCTCGACCACCGCGACCTTCTGCGCCAGCGGCGCGATGGACGCGGTCTGCGACAGCGTCTGCCCGGTGGTCTTGTTCTGCAGCTCCCAGCTGATCGTGTAGTCGGTCTTCTTGTTGCCCTCCGTCGTCGACGGTGGGGTGGTGACCGTCGCGGTCAGGTCGGCCGTGCCGCCGGACGGGACGTCCGCGGGCAGCGCGGTGACCGCGGTTGAGCCGCTCACCGCTTCGCCGTTGGCCCGTGCCCACTTGTACGACAGCTGCCAGTCGGCCGCCTTCCAGGCCGTCGGCGTCGGGTTCGAGACCGACACCGGCGTGGTGAACGTCGTCGCCGGCGGTGCGCCCTCGGGCAGCTGCGCCGCGTAGTACGTCGACTCCGGCGTCTGCTCCAGGTAGGTGACCTCGAGCGTCGGGCGCAGCATGGGCTCGGCCGTCTCGGCGGCCAGCAGCATCGCCCGCGCCGTGGCGGCGGCCTCGTCGCGCTGCTTGAGCAGTACGCCGTGGTTGCCGGACGGTGTCGTCACCCAGGACTTGGCCGCGGTGGTGACGTCCCAGGTCATCCACTTCGGATCGTTGGTGAAGGTGCTGTTCGCCGACAGCGCGGTGGCGTCGTAGTCACCGCCCGCCTTCGTCCATGCGGTGGTGCCGTCGCTGGTGTTCCAGGTCGCCTTGGTCTGGTCGAAGGCGCGGGTCAGCCGGTGCACGTCGACGTACTCGTCGGTGTCCGTGCCCGGGTAGAGACCGACGTTCCACATCCGCAGCTGTGCGTCGGTGACCTGCGCGTTCGCCGGTACCCCGGAGATCGGGAACTTGACCAGGCCGCGGGTGTCGCCGTACGTCGACGAGTTGTTGCCCGGTGAGACGTACGGGTCGCCGGCGTAGCTGTTGACGTTCGCCGCCGGCTGGGTCGCCGACAGCGTCGTGTCGGTCACCCCGCTCCGGAAGATCTTCGTGATCTGCCCGGCCTTGGGCAGCATGGCCGGCACGGTCGGACCGGCGATGATCTTCCCGTCGGTGGTCTTGACGGCGACCATGTAGTAGAAGAACTTGCGCTTCATGATGTCGGTCTCGGCCGCCGGTGTCGGCGACGCCGTGGTGTCCTGGAAGGTCGTCGTGCCCCTCGCCACCGGCGCCACCAGGGTCGCCGCGGACGGCGTCCAGGTCTGGTAGACGCTGCGGTGCACCTGGTACTCGGCGATGTCGGTGCCGGAGTAGGCCGGCCAGTCCAGCAGCGCACCGGTCGCGGTGATGGTCGTCGGCGGGTTCACCGGGACGCCCGGCTTGCCGTAGGTGACCACCAGCTTCGGCAGGTTCGCGTCGCGGCGGGCGTTGTTGTACGCGTACTCCGAGGCCTGGAAGATCGCGCCGCCGCGACCCTTGTCGGCCTCGTTTACCGCCTTGATCATGAGGCCGTTGTTGGCCGCGCCGTTGACCCACTCCTGCACGACGTTGCGCACCGGGAACGCGGACCACACGCTCGACTTGCTGTTCGCCTTGACCGTGTTCGCCTTGGTGAACCGCACCGCGTCGGCGATCACCGCCTTGTTCGCGACGTCGCCCAGGACGACCCGGCCGGTGGTGCCGGCCGCGAACGGATGCACGCCCAGGGTCTTCCAGCCGCCGGCGGCGACCGGGGTGGTCTGGTCGACGGTGTACGCCTTCGAGCCGCCGTTGTAGTGCACCGTGTACGGCGCGTTCGCCGCCCGGTCGTTCTCGCCGACGTAGTGCACCTCGACCAGGTAGTTCCCGGCCTCGGTGATGGTCGGCACGTAGGTGTAGGTGTGCCCGGTCGTCGCGTCGTTGTTGACCCGGTAGTCGCCGCCGATCGCCTTCGCGATCAACGCGGTGTTCGTCGAGGCCGTCCAGGTGCCCGCCGCGGCGGTGTTGCTGTCCCCGTCGTCGACCGTGACGATGTTGCCGACCGGCTCGGCCGCGATGTTGGCGTTCATGTTCGCCCACGTGGCGGTCGTCTCCGACCACGCCGAGGTGATCTTGCGAGCCTCCATCGGCACGTCGTAGCCGTACGCGTGGTAGGACGAGTCGTAGTAGAGCTGGAGCTGAGCGTCGTCGATCGTGGTGCCGGCCGGCACCATGCCGGTGTCGAACTTCAGCAGCGACCGCCACGCCGCCGTCGCGTCCGTGCCCACCCGCAGCTCGTACGAGCTGTTGTAGTTGGTGGTCGTGGCGCCCGACGAGATCATCACGTCCTGGGCGTCGGCCGGGACCGGCTGCACCTTGATCGTCGGGTCCACCACGACCGGGTACTTCCGGGCCGGGTCCGCCAGCCAGGCCGAGTCCGCGGTCACCGTGATCGTCGACCCGGCGACCCGCTGCGTGACCTTCGTGCTGGTCGTGCCGGCGCTGTCGTACATGTACGGGGCGGGCATGGTCAGCACGGTCGCGCCGGCCGCGTTCTGGAACGCGATCGACCCGTCCTGCTGCGGCAACGCCGTCAGGCCCGTGGTGTCCAGGGAGAACGTGTACGACGCCGGACCCGACGGGGCCTTCTTGAGGAGGATCTTCTCCTTCAGCTCGGTCGAGCTGACGTCGTAGATCAGGTCGGCACCACCGATCAGACCCGGGTAGGTGACCGTGGAACCGGACACCTTCGGCGTCGCGCCGCGAGCCGCACCGGGCAGGCCGAGCTCGACCGTCCGGCCGTCCTTCACGAACCGCACCAGGTTGTCGCTCGTGTCACCGAACAGGCTGGTGAAGGTGTTCGTCGAGTTGCCCTGCACGTAGCCGGTCTCGCCGGTCGGCCGCACCCGTGTGTCGATGGGCCGGTACCGGCCGCCGTCGCGGTAGTTCACCGGCACCGGAGAGATCTCCGCCTGCATTCGGCCGTCGGACAGCTGGTAGACGGTGCCGTTGGCGTTCCGCTTCGACGTGATCTCACGTACCCGCTTCTGCGCCGGCCACTTCTTCGCGGCCGGCGCCGCCTCGTTGACCGCCAGGCCGGCGCTGACCGGCTCGGCCCGCGACCGGCCGTCCCCGGCGCCCACCAGTTCCTCGGCCGCACCGCGCATCCGGTCCAGCAGTCCCGGTTCGTCCGCCGCTGGACGGTCGTCGGCCTGGGCCGATGCCGCAGGTGCGGTGTCGTCTCGCGTCATCACGTAGCCCACGGCACCTGAGCCCGCCACGAGCGTCAGCGCCAAGGCCGCGATGAGCGCGCCCCGTATTCTCCCCATGCCCACGTCCTTCGTCTGTCGACATACGACGAGGGGAAGCTAGGTGAGTGGCATATTCATGGGCGTACATTCGTGATACATCCGCGATGTAGCTTCACCGCCCGGCGGGTAGCGTGCTCCCCTGTTGCTGAGGGGGGCCTCGTTTGCCGACGGATGACGAACTCGCCGCCGCGCTGATCGCGGCGCGGGCGGGTGACGAGCTTGGATTCGCCGTACTGTGGCGTACGCTGCACCCCGCTGTGCTGCGCTATCTACGGGTGCTCGCCGGTGACGCCGCTGAGGACGCCGCGTCGGAGACCTGGCTCCAGGCCGCCCGTGACCTGGACCGGTTCACCGGCGACCCGGCCGCCTTCCGCGCCTGGCTGTTCCGCATCGCCCGGCACCGCGGCATCGACGAACTCCGGCGGGCCGGCCGGCGCCTCGAGGACCCGGCCGAGACGGTCGACGCGGGCCCGGCGGGCCGGGACGCCGCCACCGAGGTGATCGAGGGCTCGGAGACCGCCTGGGCGCTGAGCCGGGTCGCGGCCCTTCCCGCCGATCAGGCGGAAGCCGTGATGCTACGGGTGGTGGCCGGTCTCGACGTCGCCGCCACCGCCCGGGTGCTGGGCAAACGCCGCGGTGCGGTACGGATCGCGACGATGCGCGGCCTGCGCCGGCTGGCCGCCGATCCGCAGGTCCGCGGCCGGGCGGCGGAATTCCTGCGTCACGAAGCCACTGAGGGGGTGTAACCGGATGCGACGCCTGCTCCGTGCGATCCGTGCACGGCGTGCCGAACGGCTCGGCCGCGACGAGACCGAGCGCCTGGTCGCGGGTGATCGGGCCGGGCCGGGCAATCCCGGCCTGGATCACCTGCTCGAGGCCGTACGGGCCCCGGCCACCGCGGCCGAACTCAACGGCGAGCAGGCGATGGTCGCCGCGCTCGCCGCGGAACGCCGCCAGGCCGCGTCGGTGCCCCGTGTCCCGGCGGTCCCGGCGTCAGGGCCCACACGGAGGCTCGCTGTGACCGTCGGGACAGCGCTGGTTCTCCTGGGCGCCAGCGGCACCGCGGTGGCGGCACGCACCGGAGATCTGCCCGCCGGGTTTCAGCAGAGCGCGCACCGCCTGTTCTCCGGGCTCGGCGTTCCGGCGCCCGGCACCAGCCCGCCCGGCACCAGTCCCACGCGGCCCGGACCGGCGCCGGCCACAACCACACCCACCCCCACCCCCAGGCCATCGGCGCCGACGGCCACCCTGACGCCGTCGCGGGCCAGCTGGTGCACGGCGTGGAAAACGGCCGAGGCCGGCGGGCATCCGATGAACGGCCGGGACCGGCGTGACCTGTACGCCGCCGCCGGTGGCGAGCAGAACGTCGCCCGTTACTGCGCCTCGGTGACCGTGTCGCCGTCCTCTCCCACCGCGAAGAAGACGGCCAAGCCCACCAAGTCGCCGAAGCCGAAGAGATCGAAGAAGCCGAAGGAGTGAACCTCAGGCCAGCCGCTTGAGCAGCGCACGGCCGACGGCCGCCACCGTGGGCAGGTTGCCGCTCCGGACGAGCTCGCCCTGATCCGTTCCGGGCGCCGGGGTACGCAGGCACACCGCTTCCGCGCCGTCGGTGCCGATGACGGCCACGGCGATCTCGGCCGGGGCCGGTTGCGCCGGCGCCGGATCGGTCACGGCGACGTACGCGCCCGGGGAGGTCACGGTGTCCAGGACCCGCCGGATCCGGGCCACGACCTCCGGGTCGTCGCACGACGCGACCACCACCGCGGCGTCGTCCGGGCCGACGGCGGCACACATGCGGGTCACCGCCTCCACCACCGCGTCGACCGTGCCGGCACGAGGCGCCCCGCGAGCGGCCGCGATCTCGAACGGGGTCCCGGCGGGCTGGTGGAAACCGGGGCGCGACGGCCGTAGCGCCTCGAACCGCGCCGCCCCGCTGAGGTCCAGTGCCTCGATCGGCACCGGGCGCCCGAACAGCCAGCCCTGTCCCCAGGTGGCCCCCAGGGCCAGCGCCGTCCGCAGGTCGGCCTCCGTCTCGACGCCCTCGGCGATCACCACGGCTCCGGTACGCCGGGCGGCCGCCCGGACGATCCGGCAGGTCTCCAGCGTCGCGGGTGCGTGCGGGTTCCGCAGCAGGTGCATGTCGAGCTTGATCACCTCCGGCTCGATGATCGGCAGGAAGGCCAGCGACATGGGATCGGCGCCCACGTCGTCCAGGGCGATCCCGTTTCCGCACGCCTCGACCGTGCCGGCCACGCGCAGCAGCGCGCCGGGAACGGTGGGCAGACCACGCTCGGTGTACTCCAGAATCATCCGGAACGGCAGTTCGCCGAGCACCAGCTCCAGGAGCCGCGGTGAGAACGGCTGATCGAGGACGGCCGGTTCCGCGTTGCAGAACAACAGCGGCGGCGGGGTCGCCGAGGACAGGGCGCACTCGACGGCACGTTCGGTGCAGAGCAGGTCCATCGCACCCAGCCGTCCCGCCCGGCGTGCGGCGTCGAACAGCTGATCCGGCCTCTCCAGCGCCGAGCCCACCGGCCCGCGCGCCAGCGACTCGACGGCGACGACCGAGCGGCTCGCCAGATCGACGATCGGCTGGTAGTGCGGCGTGACCAGCCGATCGCGCAGCACCAGGTCGATCGCGTCGTCGGCATCCAGCGACGCCGCGATCGACGCTTCAGCGGTCCTCATGACGGATTCCTCTCGGCGGACTGACACGTTCGCTATCGGCAGCCCGTCGGCGAGGTCAAGACAAAGCGGCTAGCCCGTGGGCGGCGGGCTCGTGTAGACCACCGGATCACCCTGCTTGATCCACACCTCGGGATGGTCGATCGGCAGGAAGGACCGGTCGCCGCCCGGCTCGCGGGTGGTCGGCACGGTGTCGCCGCTGGGCAGATGCATGATGAAGTTGACCGGCTTGGTGTCGTCGGCCAGCGCGATGTCGTACTCGGCCCAGCCGTCCTTGATCCGGGTCGGCGGCATCGGCCGGTCCCAGGCGATCGTGGCCAGCAGGGCGGGGTCGACCGCGTCACCCCACAGGTGCAGGCCCCATCCGTCGTAGTCGCCGGCCGGCCGCAGGTAGCGCAGGGTGGCGACCTCAAGGGGTGGCCCGGCATACCGGACGGTCCGTACCGCGCTGGTCACCGTGGTGCCGTCCGGTTCCCGCAGCACCGCCCGGTAGCGGACCTGGGTGCCGGTGGCGAGGTTCAGCGCGGCCAGGTCGTCGAAGGCGGTGTACGCCGGCGACGAACTGTCGGTGCCGAGAGGCGTCCACGCCCCACCGTCCACGCTGCGCTCGAAGCGGACGACGTGGGTGGCGCGTTCCGGATCGGCCACGGCCCGCACCTCGACGCGGCCGCGGACGTTGCTGCCCTCGACCGGTGCCTCGATGGTCAGGTTCGGCGCCGGCACGCGGGCACTGCGCGACTGGCTGGTGGCGGTGTGCCGGCCGTTGTCCAGGACCACGGCGCGGTACTGCACCGGGGTGCCGGCCCGTAGTGAGCTGACGTCGTGGAACACCCGGTAGGGGGCGCTGTCGTCGGTGCCGATCGGCGTCCAGGAACCGCTGCCGGTCCGGGCGTAGAAGGTCACCTCGTAGAAGGAGGAGCCGGCGACGCTCGCCTCGACCCGCATGCGGCCGCGCGACTCGGCGGCGGGAGCGGGTGTGGCCAGTGTGACGGCCGGGGCGGCCTTCGACTTCGGGATCCGGCCGCCGGAGGCGTACACGATCGCCGACAGCGGCGGAACGGTCAGGCTGAGCGTACGGTCGGCTCCCGATCTCACGGTTGACGGCCCGCTGCCGTACACCCGCTCGAATGTGCCTCTCCCGACGTAGGTCGGGATGGCGGCGGTAGCCGCCTGCTCGCTGTTGTTCAGCGCGACCACGTATTCGCGCTGCTGGCCGCGGTCGATGCGGGAGAAGGCGTAGACGCCGGCGGCGTCACTCGCGTACCGGTGCTGGTGTGCCCCGTCGCGCAGCGCGGGGTGTCTCTTGGTGAGCGCCGCGAGATCGCTGATGGTCCGGTAGAGCGGATGCGTGGGTACGAAGTTGGCCTGCGCGTGGGTGGCGCCGGTGCCGAGCAGGTCGTCGTCGAGATACTCCGGTACCCGGCTCGCGAACATCGTCTGCCGGGCGTCCTGGTCGCCGCCCGGCCCGGTGAAGCCCTGCTCGTCGCCGTAGTAGACGACCGGGTTGCCTCGGGAGAAGTACATCAGCTCGTGGGCGAGCCGGTCCCGGGCGACCCACTCGGTGTCGCCGGCGCCGGGGTTGTCGGTCACCACGAAGTTGCCGATCCGGCCCATGTCGTGGTTACCGAGGAAGGTGGGCAGCTGGTACACGTTCGAGTCGGCGTCGGTGTACCAGTCGTCGGCGGCGAAGAACTGCCCGAGTTCGCTGGTGGGACGGCTGCGGGAGGCGAAGTTACGGGCCGCGTCCTGGAACGGGAAGTCGATGACCGCCTGCATCCGGTTCCGGGTGGTGTACTGCGAGGTGAAGCTGCGGCTGGTGTCGAAGACCTCGCCGAACATGAAGAACTCGCGCTTGCCCTGCTGCCGCGCGAAATCCAGCACCTCGGGGCCGAACCGCTGCCAGAACGCGTCGTCGACGTGCTTCATCGTGTCGATCCGGAATCCGTCGACGCCGAAGTCGGCGATCCACGTCTTGTAGATGTCGATCATGCCGCGGACCACCCGAGGATGCTCGGTGAACAGGTCGTCGAGGCCGAAGAAGTCGCCGTAGTACGAGTTCTCGCCGACGAACGTGGTGTCACCGCGGTTGTGGTAGAGCGTCACGTCGTTGAGCCAGGCCGGCACCTTGAGGTCACGCTCGGCGGCGTCCAGCACTGGCGTGTACGGGAAGGAGATTTCCGCACTTAAGTCAGGAAATGTCGGTTTCCCGGCGAAGTCCCGATCGTCGAACGGCGCGCCGGCCGCAGTTCGGTAGGGCGAGACGTCTTTGCTCACATAGGGCATGCGAGCGCCTTGGCCGTACCCGATCACGTCGGCGGTGTGGTTCGTGATGATGTCGAAGTAGACCTTCATGCCGCGCGCATGGGCCGCGTCGACAAGCGCACGCAGCTCCTCGTTGCTGCCCAGGTGCGGGTCGATCCGGGTGAAGTCGGTGATCCAGTAGCCGTGGTAGCCGGCCGACGGGCCGTCCTCGGGCTGCACCGGCTTGTTCTTGAAGCTGGGTGTCAGCCAGATCGAGGTGGTGCCGAGTCCCTGGATGTAGTCGATGCGCTGCAGCAGACCTTTCAGGTCGCCGCCGTTGTAGAAGCCCTTGCGGGTGGGATCGAACCCGGAGACGAGCGGGTCGTCCGGCAGCCCGCCGGTGTCGTTCGCGGTGTCGCCGTTCTCGAACCGGTCGGCCATGACGAAATAGAAGTTCTCGTCGGTGACCGGCGCCCGCAACGAGTGGCGGCCCGGCAGCCCGCCGGTGGCCGCCTCGGCGGGTGTGACGGTGAGCGTCCCGGCGAGGAGCGTGGACAGGACGACGGCGATTGAGCGACGTATCGACATGCGTTCCCCCTAAGCCCGACCGCTGTGATGGTAGGCACGCATCGATCGCGATCGGTAGGGCCGCCGCTCACCCCCAGCCGGAAAGCCTGGGGAAACGCCGAACGGCGGCCCGCTGAACCAGTCGGGCCGCCGTTCGCAAAGTGTGGATCAGAGCGGGCGGATGTTCTCCGCCTGCGGGCCCTTCTGGCCCTGGGTGATGTCGAACTCCACCCGCTGGTTCTCGTCGAGGCTGCGGAAGCCGCTCGACGCGATCGCTGAGAAGTGGGCGAAGACGTCAGCGCCGCCGTCGTCCTGGCTGATGAAGCCGAAACCCTTGTCAGCGTTGAACCACTTCACGGTACCTGTAGCCATGTCTGCTCCTTAGCAGGCTGTGCAAGTCCGCACTGTGCGGACCTTACGCCGCCGCGTTGATCGCCCGCGCCGAACCGACACGACAAACGAAAAAGCGCCTGGAAAGGTTGAGATAACCCCTCAGGCGCTGGAAACGTCTACGGAAATCAAAACTGCAACGGAGCAAACCTATCACAGATTTCGCCGCTCAACGCCCAAACCCAGATACGCGATCCACGTCACACCTCGACGAGCGCTTGGCCACCGTCCCGAGTCTGCGGCCGCACCACTGGGTGAAGTGCGGGTAGAGTACGAGTGGATCAGTTCGTCGACGCCCACCGGGCGTGCTGCAGGACAACCTCCACCGTTGAGCGCCGGGCGATCTGATTTTCCGCCGCGTTCGTGTACGGCTGGCATCACCGAGCAACACCGACATCCGAGGAGAACGACCTCTGTGTTAGCCCCGCCCACGGTCACCGCATCAACGTCGCGCGAGCCCGCCAAGACCCTTCGTGAGAGAGGGGCGGACAGTTTCCAGGCCGCGCTCGCGGCGGTCCTGACCGCCGGGCTCGAGAACGCTCTCGAAGCAGGCGATCACCCGAAGGCGGTCAACTTCATCAACCGCGGCTTCGCGGAAGGAACGCCGCAGCTGGGCTGCGAACTCCTCTGCCGGGCCATCGCGGTCGTCGGAACCGCCCGGACCTGGACGGTGCAGCTCGCGCCGCCGACCCAGGTGCGGCAACGACCCGCTCCGTAAGCGGCGCCGGGGTCATGCCGGAGCGGGCCGCTGGGCGGCCGACGCGTGCAGGTTGCCCAGGCTGATCGTGGTGTCCAGGAACCTCCACAACGTGTCGTCGACGGCGCCACCCGCTTCGACATCGCGGCGGAGGTCGGCGTAAAGCTCCTCGGCTTCGGCAGCGAGTTCCTCAGCGCGCACGGCGTGCTCGTCAGGCGTCATATCACCATGGTTCCATCACGGCCGGATCGGCGCTGCCCGACCGCGTCCCACCATCGCTGCGTCCAGCAATCTTCCGGGAACTACCCAACCATCTGTCAGAGCATTTCCAGAGTGGATTCAGCGCGCGTCCATAATCTCGTCCACATCACCCATGGAATCCTCTTCCTCGGCGAGGTGGAAATGTCCTCCACGACTGCGCGGGCCAGCAGAGGCCGAGGCGACTCCCGTGCCGACTTGATGGTTCGCGTACAGACCTGGACGTCGATCACGGCCGTGTTGATAAGCGTTCCGGGGCTCTGGCTCGCGCTTCTCGCGCTCCGGGATCAACGTGACGCCACCCGTCGCGCCGCGATCTCCACGCATCAGGAGACCCAGCGCTTCGAGCAACGTTTCGCCTCACGGCTGGCGTGGCGGGACGCACCATGGTCACCCGATGCCGGGCTGCTGACCATTCAGAACCGGTCCATGTCGACCCTGACCTCGCTGATCGTCATCAACCACGGCCGGGCCATCGCCCTGTTGCCCGGTGACATGCCGCCATGTTCGTCCCTGGACATCGACGTGGTCGGCGCATTCGGCCTGAATCCCTTCGGCGAGCCGGCCTGGACCACGGAGGCGATCATCTTTCACGACCCGGTAGGGGCGTGGATCATGGACCGGTCCGGGCTTCGGAAGCTTTCCGAGGACGCACTCATATCGTTGGTCACCGTCGCCGACTCGATGCGGACCACCGAGATCAGTGTGGTCGTTCTGAGTAGTGCCGGTCAGGTGCTCCGCGTCGGCATGCTGCAAAGCAGGTTCCTGCACAGGAATACGGTCGGGGATTGCAGCGAGGGCTGATCAACCCCCGGGTCACCAGGTGGCCAGAACGCGTGCCTGGCCGCCGGAGCCGCCCTCGTACGGGATGAGGCCCACGAAGATGGTGGCGCCCTGCCTCGGGATGCGATCGAGGTTGGCGAGGTTCTCCAGGCCGTAGCGGTCGGCGCCGGTGAGGATCAGGTGGGTCTCGAATGTGGCCGAGTTGCCCGGGTCGATGCTGAGCGTGTCGACGCCCAGGCTGCCGATCTCACGATGGCGCAGCAGCCACTCGCAGGCGTCCGGGCTGAAGCCGGGGAAGTGCAGCGTGCCGGCGGCGTCGGTGCCCCGGTACGCGTCCGGGTCGCCGACCTTGGCGCCCCAGCCGGAGTACATCAGCACGGCCGCGCCCTTCGGGATGCGGCCGTACCGGCGCTCGAACCCGCGGAGATCGTTCACGGTGACGACCGTGTCGGCGTCCCGGCGTGCCCGGTCGGCGATGTCGATGACCACGGCCGGGACGATCAGCTCGCTGGGGCGCAGCTCGGTCGACACCCGGCCGCCCCGGGTGAAGTGGGCGGGCGCGTCGACATGGGTGCCGATGTGCTCGATGACCCGCCACTCCTGCATGTAGTACCCGTCGTCCTCGATCGTGGTGACGGTGCGGCGGCTCGCTTCCTCACCGGGCGCGAACGCCGGGAACGCCGGCCCCAGCGGATAGGTGAGGTCGCGCAGGCCATGCCGCTGCCCGGCCTGGGCCGGTGCGGGCAGGGCGGCGGAGGCGGCGAGGGCGGCACCTCCGACGAGTGCCGCTCGGCGGGTCAGGCTGGCATTGCTCGGGGTGGCATGGGCGCCCGGCTCGATGCACATGGGTCTGCTCCCTCAGCTCGGCTTGGGGTACGCCACCATGGTGCACTTCGGACAGTCTCCAGCACAGCCTTATCAGCTGATCGCGCCGGACCGTTCGACCGCCTTGCCGAGCAGGTCTCGCACCAGCTTCTCGGAACCACCCGTGTTCTCCCAGCCCAGGTCGGTCACCGTGACGATCACGTCGGCCGAGCGGGCCAGCGCCGCATAGTGCCCGACCACACTCGGCTCCTCATCGGCGTAACTGACCTTCTGATCGATGCGGACCAGGACCGACTCGTCGCCGGCGAGTCCCGTGTCGAGGACCGTCCACCGCCGCTCGCCCTTGCCCAGCCCGCCCGGGCACCGCTTCAGCGCCGTGCTCACCTCGTCGAACTGCTCGGCCGCACCGCCGGGCGCGTGCCGCCCGATGAACTCGGTGACCACGGCCGGGGCGGCGCCGGTGCCGGCGGTGGGATAGATGACGAACCGGAAGGCGATCGCGTCGGTGCGGGTGTCGTCGCTCGGATACGGGTCGTCGCCGCACGGGCGCAGCGGTCGTACGTAGGCCAGCTCGCCCTGTTCCAGCGGCTCCCCCTCCGCACCCTGCAGGTCCTGCGGCTGGAGCAGCGCGGCGGACGGGATTCCCCGGCCGGCGGCCGGATCGGAGGTGGCGGTGACGGCCGGCGCTGGTGACGATCCGGCGGGTGAGGCCTGGGTGACGTCGGCGGCGCTGCACGCCGCGAGCGAGACGCACAGCAGCCAGGCACCCGCGGCGCGACTCAGCAGGACGGAAGACATGCTGGGGAATGCCCCATCGGGCGGTCGGCCATGCATCCATCTAACTGGGTCACGATCGCCCGCGCCAGGCCTAGCGCGCCGCGCGGCGGTCGCGGTCGCTGGTGTACGCCTCGACGTGCGCGACGATGCGTTCCAGCGCCGCCGCTCCCGCCTCGGTGCCGACGTCGATCTGGTACTCGTGGTCGAGCAGCGGCTGGTGATCGTCGGCGTAGAACAGCGCGTCCACCGGCACGCCCTGAGCGCGCAACGCCTCGGCCAGCGCCACCGAGTGCCGGCGCAACGGATCACCGTTGCCCACGGTCAGGAAGGCCGGCGGGAACTGACCGGTGACCTGCTGCGGCAGGGACGCGTAGGCGAAGCGCGGGTCGTCCTGGAAGTTCTTCTTCCCGGTGTACGCCCACATGATCGCCTTCAGGAACCGGCCGTACTCGCCCTGGTAGTCGGGCAGACGAAGGTCGTACGGACCGCACGCCAGCACGGTGGCGCGGATACCGACCGGCGGCGCGATGATGGGCAGCTGAGCCTTCGCGGCGAAGGACGGGTCACACAGCGCGAGTGCGGTCTGTGCGGCGATCTGGGCTCCGGCCGAGTCCCCGGCCAGCACGATCCGGTCCGGGTCCACGCCCAACCGGGAAGCGTTGCGCTGAAGATGCGCCAGGGCCGCGGTCACCTGGAGAACCGGTGTCGGATACCGCCGTTCCGGGGCGTGCGAGTACTCGATCCCGACCGTCGTGAACCCACGGCCGGCGAGGATCCGCAGATAGTTGCGCAGGTCGACGCGCGTACCGGCGATGAAGGCGCCGCCGTGCACCCAGACGATCGTCGGCAGCGCGCCGGCCGGTCCGGCCGGCCGGAACACGTCGAGGAAGCCGTCCCGGTCGGCCGGGTCGTAGCGTTCGTCGAGGACGCTGACGACCCCGTCGGGCACGTACGGCTCCAGCCGCTCGTTGATGCCTTCCCCGGACAGAGCGGGCATGTGCCGGATGATCAGGACCAGCGGCCAGGGGCTGAGCCGGAACGCCAGCCAGACGCCGAGCACCAGAAGAACCACGACGGCCGCGAAGATCAGGAGGATGGTCATGCCGACCGGTCCTCGGGCACCGCGATGTCCGCCCACCCCTCCGCGTCGATGCCGAGGATGCCCAGGTAGTCGAGCAGCGACGCGACCATGTCGGTGGACTCGGGGTCCAGCAGCCACTGCACCTGCAACCCGTCGGCGAGGGCGATGAACTGCTGCGCGCACAGCCCCGGATCGCGACCTTCCACCGGCGGTTCGGCGGCGGCGAACTCGTACGCGAATCCGCGCGCAAGCGTCTCACGCAGCCGGATGTAGCGGCCGCGGAAGTAGTCGTACGCCGGGTGGCCGCTCTCGGTCGCCTCGGTGGAGAGTTTGACGAACAGCGGTGCGATGTCCGGGCGGCTCTGGTTGCGGGCGATGTCCCGGATCATCCACCGGACGATGATCTGCTCGACCGACGACGGTCCGGTGCCGGCCGCGACATAGCTCCGGATCGCCTCTATCTCGGCCCGGTCCCGTTCGATCATCATGGTCAGCAGCAGGTCGTCCTTGCCGGTGAAGTAGTGCAGCAGCCCGGCGTGGGTGATGCCGGCGCGGGAGGCGACCTCGCGCAGCGACACCCCGGCGTACCCGCGCTCGGCGAAGATCTCCAGAGCGGTGTGCAGGATCCGCCGGCGGGTCCGTTCGCCCTTGGTGAGGCGTTCCGGTGTCTGGGTCACAGCGTCTCCTCGGGAAAAACGTCAACCGAACGGTAGTAGCCGCTCAATCCGAGCCGGTTCCAGACCCGCGCGTGCGCGGCGATCCGGGCCGCGACCCGCGGCCACGGCTGCCGCTGCCGGTTCCACATCAGCTCCGCCAGCACCGGCAGGCGCGGCAGCAGCAACGCGGCCAGATCGGCGAAGTCATCGATCGTCTCGGCCCAGAGGGCCGCCTGGGCGCCGGCGATGCCGGGCACGTCATCCCAGACCCAGTCATAAAGCACGGAGGTACGCTCCGCGGGATAGCCGGCGTGCCCGAGACGCGACATCAGCGCTTCCTGGGACGCGTCGGCGGACGGTTCGGCGTACCGGCGGTCGAGGTAGAACGGGTAACTCGGCGACAGCAGCACCGAGGCGCCGTCGGCGATCGTGCGGGGCAGGTCCTGCGGCGCCTCGTCGAACGTCGCCGCCAGCACGTCGCGGAACCCGGCGTACTCAGGCGGCAGCCGATCGAGCACTTCCGGCCCGGGCGCGTCGCCCGGGGAGATCCACTGTTGCAGCACGTCACCGGCGGTGAAGGAGCGGGCCCGGGAGGCCTCCTGCCAGGCCACCGGCCGCTTGCCGTTGGCGTGCACCCGCCGGTGCAGCAGCCGGACGAACGCGGCGTACTCCCGCGGGTCCATGCTGAACGCCTCGTCCCCGCCGACGTGCACATACGGCGTCGGCACCAGTGAGCAGAGCAGATCCACGGCCTCCTCGGCGAACTCCACCGCGGCGGGAACGCCGGGCCGCAGGTGGCCGAGCCCGGGCAGCGCGGCCGCCTGTTCGCCGGCCAATCCGGGGTACGCCGTGAGCACGGCCCGCACGTGTCCCGGCATGTCGATTTCCGGGAGCAGCGTGATGTGCCGCCGGCGCGCGTACTCGGCCAGTCCGGCGATGTCGGCGGCGGTGTAGCTGCCGGAGCCGGCCGGGGTGAGTGCGGGCCGGCCCGGCATCTCCAGCCGCCAGGCCTGGTTGTCGGTCAGGTGCAGGTGCAGCACGTTCAGCCGGTACCAGGCCAGTAGATCGACGATGGACTCGAGCTCGGCGACGGTCAGGAAGTGCCGCGCCACGTCCAGTGTGAGGCCGCGCCAGCGCAGCGCCGGTGCATCGGCCGCGGTGCAGAGCAAAAGTCCGTCCGGCGTGACGGCCTGCAGGAGCACGGTGAGCGCCCGGTAGGCGCCGGCCTCGGTGGCGGCCCGGACCGTGCGCCGGTCGATCTCGAAGCATTCGTCGTCGCCGAGGCCCGGATCCAGCCCGGCCGGTACGCCGCATGCCGGATCGGGTCGCCAGGAAGGGTCGACGTCGACGAGTACGTCGGCGTCATCCGGTCCGGCGAGCAGCACCTTCACCCCGGCGCACCGGGCAGCGAGGTCCGCGACGCGGTCGACGAGCGGCGAGGGGCCACAGACGCGCAGGACACCGCCTTCCAGGTGCCGCGCGGTGGCGGTCCAGGTGATCCGCTGCGGCACGGGCACGACGGGCGGGTTCATCCGCGCTCCCCCGCGAACTCGCGCTCGTAGGCTTCCCGCCGCAGTCGCTGCCGTTCCGGGTCGGCGACCGGCGCCGACAGCAGCAGACGCCGGGTGTACGGGTGCCGCGGTTCCGCGGTCACCCGCTCAGCCGGCCCGGTCTCCACGATCTCGCCGTGCCGGATGACCGAGACGACGTGGCTGACGTGCCGCACCACGGCCAGGTCGTGGGAGATGAACAGGTACGCGACACCGGTGTCCCGCTGGATCTCCTGGAGCAGGTCCAGCACGGTGCGCTGAGTCGTGAGGTCCAGGGCGGACACCGGCTCGTCACAGACGATCAGCCGGGGCGCGATGGCGAGAGCCCGGGCGATGGCGATCCGCTGGCGTTGCCCGCCGGAGAACTCGCGGGGCAGCCGGTGCATGGCGTCGGCCGGCAGTCCGACGCGTTCCAGCAGACCGGCCACCCGCCCGCGGGCCTCGCGGGGACGCTGTCCCTGGCCGTAGAGCGGTTCGGCGAGGGTGTCACCGACCGGCCGTGCCGGGTTCAGCGACGTGTACGGATCCTGGAAGATCACCTGGATGTCGCGGCTCAGGGCGCGGCGCCGGCGCGGGGTCAGGCCGTGGATCGGCGCGCCGTCGAGGTGGATGGCGCCGGCGGCGACCGGGACGAGCCCGAGGACGGCCCGGCCGATGGTGGTCTTGCCGGAGCCGGACTCGCCGACCAGGCCGTGGGTCTGTCCGGCATCGACGGCCAGATCGATGCCGCGCAGCACCTCGGTGGGACGGGCCCGCCAGCCCTTGCCGGGAAAGCTCACCCGGACCTGGTCGAGCCGTAGCAGCGCAGATGTGGTCATCGGGACTCCCTGAGGGGCAGTTCGTCGAGGACCGCCTCGACCAGCGAGCGCGTGTAGTCGTGCCGCGGCGCGCCGAGCACCTCGGCGACCGGGCCGGCCTCGACGACGCGGCCCTGGCGCATGACGGCGACGCTGTCGCACAGGTCAGCCACCACGCCCAGGTTGTGCGTGACCAGCAGGACACCGAGGCCACGTTCACGTTGCAGCCGGCGCAGCAGGGCGAGGATCTCGGCCTGCACGGTGACGTCCAGGGCGGTGGTCGGCTCATCGGCGATCAGCAGTCGCGGGTCACCGGCCATGGCGGCGGCGATCAGGACGCGCTGGGCCATGCCGCCGGAGATCTGGTGCGGATAACTGCGCAGGACCCGCTCGGGGTCCCGGATCTCGACGGCCCGCAGCAGGTCGAGGGCGCGTTGCCGGGCGGCGGCGCGGGACACCCCGGTGGCGACCCGGATCGGCTCGATGAGCTGGGAACCGATGGTGAACGACGGGTCGAGGTTGCTCATCGGCTCCTGCGGGACGTAGGAGACGACGGTGGAGCGCAGCTTGCGCCAGTCACGGGTCGACAGACCGACGACCTCGGTGCTGCCCGAGGGGCCGTTGATCGTGATGCTGCCGCCGCTGACCCGTCCGCCCTCGGGGAGGATGCCGAGGATCGAGAAGGCGGTCTGGGTCTTTCCGGAGCCGGACTCGCCGACGAGTCCGACGATCCGGCCGGGTTCGACGTCGAGATCGACATCGTGGACGACCTCGCGTTCGGTGCCGTCGGGCAGCCGGTAGGACACGGCGAGCGAACGGACCGAGAGCAGGGCGGCCCGCTCCGGCTTCCCGTCGAGCCGCGCCGGGCGTACCCCGATGGTCTTGCGAACGGGCTTCGGGTCGGTGGCCCGGTCCTCCAGGGCGTCGCGCAGCGCGGCGGCGAGCAGGACCAGGGCCGCGCTGGTCAGGCCGAGCGCGAGGCCGGGCCAGAGCATCAGCCGCGGGGCGCGCTGGACGTACTGGAAGCCCTCGTTGAGCATCGCGCCCCAGGTGGGCAGGCTGCCGCTGGAGCCGACGCCGATGAACTCCAGGCCGGCCTGCAGGCCGAGGGCGACGCCCGCGACCAGGGCGAGCTGGATGATGATCGGGGCGCGGACCACGGTCAGTACGTGCCGGGTGATGATCCGCCAGGCCGGCAGCCCGGCGACCCGGGCGGCGTCCAGGTAGAGCTCGCCGCGCACGTTGACGACGATGCCGCGGACCAGCCGGAAGAAGCTCGGCGCGGCAAGTACCCCGAGGATGATCATGAGGGCCCAGACGGTGGGACCGAGCACGGCGCGGGAGGCGAGCAGCACGATCATGGCGGGCAGGGCCATGACCAGGTTCACCAGCCAGCCGGCGACAGCGTCGAACCAGCGTCCGGCGTACCCCGCGATCAGCCCGGCGGGAATGCCCAGCGCGACCGCCACGGCCAGCGCGAGCACCGCACCGCCCAGGGTGTTTCTAGCGCCGTGGACCAGCCGGGCGAAGATGTCGCGGCCGGCCGAGTCGAAGCCGAGCGGATGGCCGTCGGTGGGCGCGCCGAAGGCGTCGCGCAGCGCGGCCGCGTCCGGACGCACGTCGGTGAGCAGCGGCGCGGCCAGCGCGGCGCCGATGACCAGGAGGAGTACGAGGGCCGACAGGACGCCGAGCGGATTGCGCAGGAACCGCCTCACGCCCGCCTCGCTTTCGGGTTGAGCACGCCGATGGCCACGTCGACGGCGAGGTTGATGAGAACGACACCGGCGACGGTGACCATCAGCAGACCCATGATCACGGGGATGTCGCCGCGGGTCGTGTAGGCCACCGCCATGCTGCCCAGGCCGGGCAGGCCGAAGATCTGCTCGACCAGGACGGCGCCGCCGAGCAGGCCGACGAACTGCATGCCGAGGACGGTGAGCGCGGGCGCCGAGGCGTTGCGCAGCACGTGCTTGAACAGGATGCTGCGGGTGGGCAGGCCGCGGGAGCGCAGCGTACGCACGTAGTCCTGGCGCAGCACCTCGATCACCGCGGAACGGACCTGCTGGCTGGTGCCGGCGACGGCGCCGATGGACAGCGACACGATCGGCAGGGTGACCGTGGACAGCCAGCCGCCGACCGAGTCGGTGATCGGGATGTAGCCGATGGCCGGGAACCAGCCGAGCCGGACGGCGAAGACCAGCACGATCACCAGGGTCACGAGAAACCCCGGCAGGGCGTAGCCGAGGACACCGAGGACCTGGACCAGCCGATCGGCGGCGCCGCGGCGTACCCCGGCCCAGACGCCCAGCGCGAAGGCGACCAGCGCGGTCAGCAGGGTGACGCCGAGCATCAGGCTGAGCGTGACCGGGAGCCGGGCGGCAATGGCGGTGCCGACGCTCTCGCTGGTGAACCAGGAGGTGCCGAGGTCGCCGCGGACGGCGTGGGAGAGCCAGTCGGCGTACTGGGCCAGCACCGGCCGGTCCACGCCGAGCTCCGCGTTCGTGGCCTCGACCAGTTCGGCCGGCGCGTCCGGCCCGAGCAGGGTCCGGGCCACGTCGTTGTCCGGCAGCGACAGCAGCAGATAGGTGACGAAGGAGATGACGAGCACGAGCAGCAGGCCCGCGCCCGTCCTCCGCAGAACGAATCCGAACATCAGGCAGCTGGCTGGTAGTTGTACAGAGCGGGTACGGCGAGCCCGGCCTGCGGGACGACGGTGATCGTCGGCACGGTGACGTGCAGGTACTGCATCCGGTAGAGCGGCACGTACCAGGCCTGCTCGACGATGTGCCGGTTGAGCTGCTGGGTGTACTGCGCGGCCTGGGCCGGCTCGGCGGACCGGATCTTCGCGGTGAGGTCCTGGATCGTCGCGTCGGTGTCACCGAACGGGTTGGCGATGGTCTTCGGCAGGATCGAGCCGCTGACCGTGGCCCAGTCCTTGGCCGGCTGGCCGCCGTTCATCACCACGCCGGGGTACTTGAACTCGCGGAACGTCTTGGTCAGGAACGAGACCCGGTCCAGGTCGTCCCAGGTGAGGGTGATGCCGACGGCGGCAAGGTCGGACTTCATCGCCTCGGCGAGGGAGTCCGGGACCAGGGCGGTGAGCCGGGGCAGGGTGAGCTTGAAGCCGCCGGGGTAGCCGGCCTCGGCGAGCAGGGCCTTGGCCTTGGCCGGGTCGTGCCGGTAGAAGCCGTCCAGCTCCTTGACGTATCCGGGTGCCTGGGTGCCCCACATCTGGCTGGTCGCCGTGCCGCGGCCCTGCTGGATCTGCTCGACCAGTACGTCCCGGTCGATGGCGTAGTTGATCGCCTGCCGGACCCGCGGATCACCGAGCGCGGGAACCTTGGCGCCCTTGCGATCGAAGATGTTGAGCAGCTTGAGGTCGATCTCCTGCATCGCGGTCTTGAACCGCGTCCCGGAGGTGGCGGCCACCTGCTGGTCGACGCTCTGCAGCACGGCGGCGCGGATCTGGTTGGTCTTGAGCCCGTTGACGATGGCGTTCTCGTTGTCGAAGACGTGGATGGTCACCGTGTCGAACGGCGGCGCCTGTCCCCAGTACTTGTCCTTGCGGGTGAACGTCCACTGCGTGCCGGCCATGGTGGCCTCGGCGTTCAACCGGTACGGCCCGGTGCCGTCCGGTGTGGTGGCGAACGGCTTGTCCTGCCCGAACTTCGCCGGGTTGGCGATGAACCCGTACGCGTCGGAGAGACTGTCGAGCAGCGCCGGGTCCGGCCCGTTCAGCGTGATGACCACGGTCTTCGGGTCGACGACCTCGACCGACTTCGTGCTCAGCGCCTGCGCGTTCTCGGCGGCACCGGCGGCCCGGAACCGGTCCAGGTTGGCCTTGACCGCCTGCGCGTCCACCGGCTTGCCGTCGTCGAAGGTGACGCCGTCGCGGACCGTGAGCGTCAGTCGCGTACCGGCCGGGTCGTACTTCCAGGCGCTCGCCAGCATCGGGCTGAGCTTGCCGTCCGGTTCGCGCTTGATCAGCGTGTCGTAGACGGCCTGGTAGAAGGGGATGCTTCCGCCGCCCGAATCGACCGGGTCCATGCTGCGGGCCGGCGTCATGGTGCCGATCGTCAAAGTCTTCGACTTCTCGCCGGACTCGCCGGCGCTGTCGGAACACGCGTTCAGGGCGAGGAGCGCGCCGAGCGCGAGCACACCGGTGGCGATGCGCAGGGTCCGTCTCATGGACAACACCTCGTTGTGAAGGGGAAACACGGCGGTGTACCGCGGTGCGGCACCGAGCATAGCGAAAAATCTACCAAGTGGTAGATTCTTCTTCACGCTCGTTGTTCTCCCTGTTCAGAAGGGGTCCGCATGGATCTGGACCGCCGCGCCGCGCTCACCTCCGGCAGCGACACCTGGCACACCACCGGCGACGACGGGCTGCCCGCGCTGACCCTCGCGGACGGTCCGCACGGGGTCCGGCGGGCACGCGAAGGCGGCGACGCACTCGGCATCGGCGACAGCATCCCGGCGACCTGCTACCCGCCCGCGGTGGCGCTCGGCTCGACCTGGAACCCGGACCTGGTGCGGCGGGTCGGGCGGGCCCTCGGCAGCGAGGCCCGCGCGCTCGGGGTCGATGTGCTGCTCGGTCCGGGCATGAACATCAAGCGGTCGCCGCTGGGCGGGCGCAACTTCGAATACTTCGCCGAGGATCCGCACCTGACCGGGGTGCTCGCGGCCGCCATGGTCGAGGGCATCCAGTCGGCCGGAGTCGGGGCCTGCGTGAAGCACTTCGCGGTGAACAACCAGGAGAGCGACCGGATGCGGATCAGCGCCGAGGTCGACGAGCGGGCCCTGCGCGAGGTCTACCTCGCCGGGTTCGAGCATGTGGTGCGTACCGCCCGGCCGTGGGCGCTGATGAGCGCGTACAACCGGGTCAACGGGGTGCCGGCCAGCGAGAACTCCTGGCTGCTGACCGACGTGCTGCGCGGCGAGTGGGGTTTCGACGGCGTGGTCGTCTCGGACTGGGGTGCGGTCAGCGATCGGGTCGCCGCGGTCCGGGCCGGCTGTGACGTGGAGATGCCGCCGACCGGCACCGATCACCTGATCGCTTCGGCGGTCCGCGGCGGCACCCTCGACGCGGCCGTACTGAACCGGGTCCGCTCCCGGCTCGCGCTGCTGCACCAGCGAGTCAGCTCGTCCACCGGTGTGCGAGCCGGCGATTCGCCGGCCCGGCAGGCCGCCACCGAAGCGGCCGTGCTGCTCAAGAACGACGGCGCCATCCTGCCGCTCGTCGATCCGGGACGGCTCGCGGTGGTCGGCGAGCTGGCCCGCACTCCTCGCTACCAGGGGGGCGGCTCCTCGCGGGTGGTGCCCACCGCTCTGTCGTCCGTCCTGGAGGCGCTGGTCGACAGGCTCGGCGACGCCATCACCTTCGCCCCCGGCTACGGCGGCCCCTCCCCCGAGGAGCTGATCACCGAGGCGCTCAACGCGGCCCAGGGCGCGGACGCCGTGGTGCTGGTGCTCGGCCTCGCCGAGAACGCCGAGTCGGAGGGCTTCGACCGTGCCACGATCGCGCTGCCCGGCGACCAGTTGCGCCTGCTCGCGCGGCTCGCCGAGGTCAATTCGAACATCGTGGTGGTGCTGGCCAACGGCGGCGTGGTGTCGGTGGCGGAATGGCGCGACCAGGCCCGCGCGATCCTCGAGGGCTGGCTGCCGGGCCAGGCCGGCGGGGAGGCCCTCGCGGATCTGCTGCTCGGCGTACATTCCCCGTCCGGGCGCCTGGCCGAGACCATCCCGCTGCGTCTGGCCGACCACCCCAGCCACCTGCACTTCCCCGGTCGTGACGGGCAGGTCGTCTACGGCGAGAGCGTCTACGTCGGCTACCGGCACTTCGACACCCTCGGCGTGCCGGTCGCCTACCCGTTCGGGCACGGCCTGACCTACACCACCTTCGAATACTCCGACCTGAGCATCACCGAGATCGGCGACCTGCGCTGGGAGATCGGCTGCACGATCACCAACACCGGGGAACGCGCCGGGCAGGAGGTGGTTCAGCTCTACACCGGCCTCTCCGAGGCCGCGCCCAGCCGGCCGCGCAGCGTCCTGCGCGGCTTCGCCAAGGTCAACATCGAGCCCGGGCAGGCGCGGCACGTGACACTCACGCTCACCGGGCGAGACCTGGCCGTCTGGGACGTACGCCACCAGCGCTGGACCGTCGACGCCGGCACCTACGAGATCCGGGTCGGCGCCTCCTCCCGGGACATCCGCCTCACCGGCGAACTGCACACCGGCGGCGACGGGTTCCGGCCCCCGTTGACCGCCACCTCCACCGTCGGCGAGTGGCGCGCCCACCCGGTCGGCGGACCGCTGCTCGGCCGGGTCCTCCAGCAGGCCCGGGCCGGGCGGACCACCGAGATCGCCCCCGAACTGCTGCGCATGGTCGACGGCATGCCGCTGATCACCCTGCGCACCTTCGGTCTCGGCCTCACCCCGGACGTCATCGCCGCCCTCGTTGACCAGACCCGTTAAGGATCATTCGTGCCCGTACCCGTTCCCCCCTCGTTCCTCTGGGGTGCCGCGACCTCGCCGCACCAGGTGGAAGGCAACAACACCGCCAGCGACCTGTGGGCCATCGAGAACCTGCCCGGCTCGCCGCTGCCGGAACGCAGCGGCGACGCCTGCGACCACTACCACCGCTGGCGCGAGGACCTCGACATCCTGCGCGACCTCGGCCTGAACGCCTACCGGTTCGGCATCGAGTGGGCCCGGGTCGAGCCGGCGGCCGGCCACATCTCCCGGGCGGCGCTCGACCACTACCGGCGGATGATCGACGGCTGTCTGGAGCGCGGTGTCACCCCGGTGGTCACCCTGCACCACTTCACCTCGCCCGCCTGGTTCCGCCACGGCGGCGGGTGGACCGGTGCGGACGGCATCCAGCGGTTCGCCGGCTATGTGCGCGCGGTCCGGCCGATCCTCGACGGTGTGCCGTGGGTGGTGACGATCAACGAGCCGAACATGCTGGCCATGGTGGCGGCCCGGCTGCACCACGACGCCCCGGACCTGGTCGCCGGGGCGCTGCCGCCGCCGGACCAGCGGATCGCCGAGGCGCTGATCGCCGCCCACCACGCGGCCCGTGCGGAGTTGGGTTCGCTGGCCAGTGGCTGGACCGTCGCCAACCAGACCTTCCACGCCGCGCCCGGCGCCGAGTCCCACGCCGAGGAGTGGGCGTGGTCGCGTGAGGACCAGTTCCTAGACGCCGCCCGCGAGGACGATTTCATCGGCGTGCAGGCGTACACCCGGGTGGTGATCGGCCCGGACGGGCCGCTGCCGGCCGACCCGGCGGCGCGCCGCACCCAGAACGGCTGGGAGTTCTATCCCGGCGCGCTGGAAGCCGCGGTCCGGCACACCGCGAAGCGGGTGCCGGTGCCGATCCTGGTCACCGAGAACGGCATCGCCACCGCCGACGACCGGGAACGCCGCGAATACACCGAACAGGCCCTCGCCGGCCTCGGCCGGGCCGTCTCCGACGGCGTCGACGTACGCGGCTACCTGCACTGGTCCCTGCTGGACAACTATGAGTGGGGCTCCTGGGCGCACACTTTCGGCCTGGTCGCCGTCGACCGGCAGACGTTCCACCGCACGGTGAAGCCCAGCGCCCGCTGGTACGGCGAGCTGGCCCGCGCGGGCTTCCTGCCCGGAGCGCCCTGAGCCGGGACGGCTAGTCCCCGGAACGGTCCCGCAGCCGCGTGCGCAACTCCGCCCGGATGTCCTCGGTCTGCCCGGGGTAGATGTGTGCCAGTACGCCGCAGCATCGAACGGCCGCGGCCGGGTTCTGGGCGAGTTCGAGCACCAGCCGGATGACGAGACCCTGCCGGGCCGCGTGGTCGGTGACATCGCGAAGTTCGGCGAGCACCTCGAGCAGCCCGCTCTCGCGGCCCTGGGTGATGAGATCGAGCGCGTCGGCCGCGACGATCCCGCCAGACCGTAGGCCGGCAATGACGATGTGCAGTGCCGCAAGGGATTGCCGGTCGGCGGACTGGATCCGCTGGGCCAGTGACGTCGCCTCGTCGAGGATGGTGCGACTGGTGTCCGCGTGGTCGTGGACCGCGGCCTCGACGCTGAGCTCGCACAACCGGGTGATCACATCGGCGTTGTTCTCGTCGGCCAGGATGTCCCAGCCGTAGAGGCCGTACTGGTGTCCTTGTCGCTGGTAGCTGTCCATCCTCCCGAGGAGGGAGAAACTGTCGGTATCCGAATCCCGGGCCGCCTGCCACGCCTCGCCCGCACGCCGTTCACCGTCGATCACCAGGTCGGCCGCTCCGAGACGTGCCGCGTCCATCGCGATCTGGAAATAGTGCTGGCTCAGGTCCACCCAGCTCGTGATCTCAGGGTCGTCCGCCAGCGAACCAAGCCTGGTACGAAGCGCGTCGACGTCGTGCGCGGGAGTCGGTACCGCGGCATCCCGCCCCGTCCAGGGCAGTTCGTAGATGATCGTCCAGTCCGATTCGATGGTGCGCCGCTCCGGCGCGGCACCGGTCGCGTCGTCGAGCGCTTCCCGGATGGACTTCGTGTTCGCCGAGGCATCGTGCAGGAGAACGCGCACCGCCGCGCCGACGTCGTCCTCGGGGAGGCCGGGACCACCGACCGGCTCCAGAGCCCACCGAAGCCGCGCGTGCACCACCTCCCGGAAGGCGGGCCGCAGCTGATGCGAGTATTCCTGGATCGTGCCCAGGCAGATCTCGTAGACCTCCGGCCGCCGGGCGAGCCATGCCGCCCGGGCCACCACGGTGAGCGCCTCGAAGCCGTCCACGTTGTCGATCCGGGCCGGCACGCTCCCGGACAGTCGCATGACGCGGTCCGCATAGCCAAACGCCCGATCGATGTCGTTCTGCAGCGCCAGCTCCCGCACCGAGGCGAGATGGAGGCCGCGCGCGCATACTCCATGGAAGTAGCTGTCATGAAGACGATCCCCGCCCTCGTGCTGGAGCAGCCCGCGTGATCGCTGGTCGATGCCGGCACGCGCCACCGCATCGCCCATCGGGGTGAGGTATCCGAGCCGGCGGGCGGTGGCCGCCACGGCGAGCCAGCACCAGGGCTGAGTGATCACATCCGCCCGGCTGGACTCGCTCTCGGCGAGCGCGCGGTCGAACAGACGGGATGCCTCCTGAGCATCCTCGAGCTGGCCGCGGTACTCGGCATGAGCCAGGAGGACCGACGCACGGGCGTACGGGCCGGTGGCGGAACCGTCCTCGCCGACGAGCGCCATCGCCTGGCCCATTTCGCCGATCAGGGCCAACGCCTTGGCCCGGTAGATCATCGACTCGGAGCCGGCCGACCAGGGCGCCAGCCGCTTTCCCTGCAACTCGGCGGCGGAATCCCGGCACAGCTCGACCGCCTTCAGGTATGCACGGCTGTCCAGCGCGGCGTCGATGACGCCCTGCCGGACCCGACCACGCATGAGCAGGCCCTTGATCGCCGCGCAGGTGACGCGGGCCGCCGCGAACAGCCGCCGCGAGACCAGATGCGCGGCCAACGCCGGCTGCCCCCACTCGGCGAGCACCCGCGCGGCGACGCTCAAGCTGCGCTGCGGATCGCTGGCCGCCGTCGTGCTGAGCAGTACCGCACCGAGGTCCTCGAAGTCGCCGGTCAGCGGGCCTGGGCCGCGCTCGAGCACGTCGTCCAGGATCCGGGAGCGGTCCGGGCCGGTTCCCGCGTGTGCGGCGATGTGCAGCTCCGACAGCGTCCGTGACTCCCCCGTCCGCTGCGCCGCCAAGCGCACGGCGGTCGCGACGTCATGGCGACTCAGGTACTCCGCCGGGGTCGTGCTGTGCTCGCCCAAGGAAAGCAGCAGCGCCACTGCGGTTCTCGCGTCGCCGGCCCCGAGGGCTCCCTGGACGGCCAGGAGAATCGTTGCCGACGCGGAAGCGCCGATGCTCTCCTGGGCCGCCAGGAACTCCGTGCAGCGAGCTGTCTCCACCAGCTGCGCGAGCAGGCCGCCGTGCATCAGATGGAACGGCAGGTGAGCCAGCGCGTACGGATCTCGCACCGGGTCCTCGCCGAGGAGATACCGGGCGAGCCGCGCATGGGCTTCGGTCGGATAGACCTGGTACACCTCATCGTTCAGCAGGAACTCGGCGAACGAGCGGTGATAGACGCGGACGGTCCCCGTCGCGGTGGCCGGCGCGAACGGCCGCAGCATATGCAGCACGTCGTCGACCTCGGACTCGCTCTGCCCGGTCGCGCCGCAGATCTGGCCCGGGCTCAGACCGTCGCCCCGGCTGACCGCGAGCAGTCCCAGAACGGGCCGATACCGCAACCGCCAGTCCGAGCTGCTCACCTCCGGCGCCAGCTCGCGGGACAGGTACGTGCGGTACACGCCGGGGAGACCCGCCGGCAGGGTTCCGGCGGCGGCATCCGTCGAGACGGTGACGTGACGGGCGTACAGGAAGAGCCCCTCGGCCGCCCGCACAGCCTTCCTGACCAGTCTGGATCGGTCCTGCTCCGGCACGTGCCGCAACCGCGCCTCGGTGTAGGAGACGAGATCGGGATCCACCTCGTAGGGGCAGTCCTCGACCAGATCCAGGCGATCCGCGATGATCCGCTGCCGTACCCGCTCCTCGCCGGACTTGGCGGTGACGATGAACCGCAGTCCGGGTGCCGGTTCCCTCGCCACGTGCGCCAGGAGGCTCACCAGATTGTGGTGCTCGTCAAAGGCGAGCGACTCGTCGACGGCGTCGACGAGAACGATCCCGGTCACCTCACACCGTCGCAGCGGGACCCGGATGATCTGCTCGAACGCGGAGTGTGCGGAGAGCCCGGACAGTTCGACTCTCTCGATGACCAGGCCCTGCTGCACGGAGCCGGAACCGGCGTACCCGGTATAGACCCGGCCCTCGAACCGATGTCCCCACTGCGACGTGCTGTCCAGCAGCGCCCGGGCGTACGCCTCGCTACCCGCCGCCAGCGCCTCGGCGAGCGCGGCCACGAACTGGAGCGGATTCTGCGTGGAGTCGCGCCGCCAGTCACAGAAGTGCTGATAGCGGACGTCGGGGAGATCGGCGAGCTGACCGGCCACCGTGGTCTTCCCCGAGCCTGGAGCACCGGTTATGAGCAGGGTCGCGGTGCCACCCTCGGCGAGCCACCGCTGGACGCCCGCGACGACCCACCCACGGGGTACGAGTTCACTCTCCGGCTGATCGTCCATCGCCGATTCGCAACCCGACCACCCGGCCGTTCTCGGCGACGTGCTCGACGACGGCGACGCCGGAGACCCCGGCCGCCGGGACATCCGCGACCTGCGCGCCCGTCACCTCGCCATGAACGCGGCCGGCCCGCACGAATCCCGAAACGGCCGCCCGCTCCGGCGGCGACGACCGCATCCGGACGTAGTTCAGCAGCGCGAGGGTGAGCAGACCCGCGCCCGTGACGCACCAGAGGGCCACGGTGAGCACCGACGGATTGTCGGCGCCGGACAGCTCGGCCGCGGCAGTCACGGCACCCACCGTCCCGGTCGACAGGGCCAGCCAGAAGTTCGCACTCTTGATCACGGAGCACTCCCGGGATCTCTGACGTACACGGATCAAGCGCAGATCATTGCGCCGATCCTATCGACCTCTGACGATCATCGGCGCGGTCAGGGCGCCGGGAAGTCCTCGACCGGCCGGTCGCGCATGTAGTCGGCGAGTGTCTCGTACACCGCGGGGTTGACGATGCTGTGCGACATGCGGTCGGTGTGACTGGCCCAGTCCGGGTTGGCCAGGTAGCCGGCGACCACCAGCGAGCGCGTACCGACCACCAGGGCGGCGGTCTTGTCGCTGTCGGTGGTGCCGGTCTTGCCGAAGACCGGGTGGCCGACCACGCCGCGCACCTGCGGCGCGGTCGAGCCGGCGCAGGAGCCGAGCTGGGCCCGGTCGCCGACCGGGCAGCGGGCGGCGTCGAGTGCCTTGCGGGCCACCCCGGTGGTGGTCGCCTGGACGCAGTCGGGCCGGCCGGCGTCGACCCGGGTGCCGTCCGCCGTGGTGATGGACTCGACCGGGGTCGGCGCGCAGTACTTGCCGTCGGCTGCCAGGGTCGCGTACGCGTTGGCGATGTCCAGCGGTGTGGACGCGGAGACGCCCAGGGTGAAGGCGCCCCACTCGTGGGCCTGCTCCGGGTCGTTCGCCCGGGTGGCGTCGTCGGACGCCCGGAACTGCACGCCGAACCGTTTCGCCACGTCGACCACCTTCTCCGCGCCGACACGTTCCTGCAGCGGCACGAAGTAGGTGTTCACCGACCGGCCGAAGGCGGTCCACATGTTGAAGTTGCCGGCCTCGCTGGCCGAGGCGTTGCTCGGGCAGTAGTAGCCACCGCACCCGGGCGGGGCGGCCGAGTCGAGGTAGCCGGACTTGTAGCGCTGCGGCGAGTAGATCGTGGTGTCCAGGCCCAGGCCGGACTCCAGCGCGGCGACCATGGTGAACATCTTGAACACCGAGCCGGCCTGGTAACCGGCGACGTCCGCGCTGCCGGTGATGATCGGGTTGGTGGTGTTCGGATAGGTGCCGCGGATGCCCTCGTCGGCCTGCTCCGGGTTCGAGGAGAGCGGGTTCTGCGGGTCGTCCGCGTCGTCGATCTTGAACTTGCGGTTCGCCGCGAGGGCGCGGACCGCCCCGGTGCCGGGCTCGACGGCGGCCAGCATCAGCGCGTTGGGGTCGGTGTCCTTCTGCCGCTCGGTGATCTCCTTGCGGGCGGCGGCCTGGGCGGTGACGTCCAGGGAGGTGACGATCTGGTAGCCACCGCTCTTGAGCTGGCGGTCCCGCTCGTACGCCGTCGAGCCGAACGCGCTCTGGCCCAGCCACCAGCGGTAGAAGTAGTCGCAGAAGAAGCCCCACTGGTTCTTCGCCACCGAGACGCAGCCGCTGGTCGGGCGCTTGGTCTTGCGGGGAATCCCGGCCTTCTTCGCGGTGGCGGCCTCCGCGGCGGTGATCTGCCCGATTTCCAGCATGTTGCCGATGATGTAGTCCCGCCGGTCCAGGGCCTGCGGATAACCGGTGTCGGTGGTGGGGTCGAACGCGGTCGGCGCCTTGACCATGCCGGCCAGCAGGGCGGACTCGGCCACGGTCAGCTCGGCCGGCTGCTTGCCGAAGTAGACCTGGCTGGCGGCACTGATGCCGTACGCACCGTTGCCGAACGGCGCCATGTTGAGATAGCGCTCGAGAATCTGTTCTTTGGTCAGTTCTTTCTCGACCTGGATCGCGTATTTCATCTCGGCGAGCTTGCGCGACGCGGTGTCCTTGGTGGCGTTCACGACCTCCTGCGGATTGGTCGCCGAATAGGCCAGCGCCATCCGCACGTATTGCATGGTCAGCGTGGACGCACCCTGCCGCGCGCCGCCCTGGTTGTTGTTGACGAAAGCGCGGGCGATGCCTTTCAGATCGACGCCGTTGTGCTCGAAGAACTGGTGGTCCTCGGCCGCCACGATGGCGTCCCGCATGTGCTGCGAGACGCTGTCCAGCGGGACGTCGCTGCGGAACTCGTCGTACATGACCGCGATCTGTGTCCGGCCGTCGGCCGCGTAGACGCGCGAGACCTGCGGAGACGACTGCGCGACAAGCTCCGTGGGCAGCTCTTCCAGCTCCTCCGAGCCGGCCTTGGCGGCCAGGCCGGACATCGCGACGGCCGGGAACGACGCGGCCGCGACCACCAGCCCGGCGAGCAGACCGCACAGGGTCAGCAGCACCGCGCTGCGGATGACACGATTCTCACGAAGCGGTTTGCCGGCAGTCACCCGACCCAGGCTAACGAGCCCGTCAGACGGTCCGAAGGATAAGGGGAATTCGTCACACGCGGGTGGCGGATGGTGCGAACCGCGGCGACCAGCTAGGGTGCGCTGCCGTGCGACATCGGTAAAGTGGTCGGGGCCTGCATGAGTCTCGACCCATTCCGGGACACCTCATGAACCCATCCGACGGCGACGAGCCCGACGGCACCGAGCCCCTGCTCTCGGTGGCCCGGCACAGCAGCGCGGACACCCTGACCGTCGTCCTCGCCGGGGAACTCACCGCCGTTGACCGCGGACTCGACCTGCTCGGTGGCTGGCTCACCGCCCGGACCCGCCATGTCGTGGTCGACGTCGCCCGGCTCGAATTCGTCGACGTCGCCGACCTGCGCGTGCTGCTGCGCGCTCAGGACCGCTGCGCCGGCCAGCAGACGACCTTCACCCTGCTCCGGCCGTCGCCGTACCTGAGGTGGCTGGCGGAGATCAGCGACGTCAGCCCGGCCCTGATCACCGACCTGCCGGACGACGAGCGCGACGAACGCCTCACCGACCGGGAGCTGCTGGCCGACGAACGCGACCGGCTCCTGGACGAGCGCAGCGACGCCCTCGACGCCCGGCGGGACTGGGAGGACATCCGCGAAGACCTCGTCCACCAGCGCGAACTCCGGCTGGAACGGCGCGAGCGAGACGATCGCGACGACCGGTAGGCGACGTGCGGCGTCAGTTCGCCCGGCGGCCGTGCTCCTGGAGGAGCTGGACCAGGTGTTTGCCCTCGGCGCCGGCCAGGTCGGTGGCCTGGGTACGGCAGGAGAAGCCGTCGGCCAGCAGGATGTCGCCCTCCTCGGCCTTCTCCAGTGCGGGCAGCAGCTGCTGCTCGGCCACCTGCACCGACACCTCGTAGTGGCCGCGTTCGACGCCGAAGTTGCCGGCCAGGCCGCAGCAGCCGCCGAGTCGCTTCACCGTGGCGCCGGCCCGCTTGAGGAGTCTGGCGTCGGCATCCCAGCCCATCACCGCGTGGTGGTGGCAGTGCGGCTGTGCGATCACCCGTACCCCGTCGAGGTTTGGTGGGGTGTAACCGTCAGTGGCGGCAAGCAGCTCGGCCACCGTCATGGTCGCCTCGGCGACCGCCCGGGCAGCGTCGTTGTCGACGAGCTCCACCGCGTCGCCGCGCAGAACGCCGGTGCAGGACGGTTCCAGGCCGACGATCGGGATGCCCTGCTTCGCCGCTTCGTGCAGCTCGGCGACGGTGTTGCCGAGGATGCGGCGGGCGGCGTCGAGCTGGCCGGTGGAGATCCAGGTCAGGCCGCAGCACGCCGTACGGCTGGTGATCCGCGGGGCGTAACCGGCGTCGACCAGCACGTCGACGGCGGCCCGTGCGATCTCCGGGGAGAAGTGGTCGGTGAAGCTGTCCACGAACAGGATCACCGGCTTGCCGGTCCCGACCGGCTGGTAGGAGGACCGGAAGGTCTTGTCGGCGAAGGCCGGGATGTTGCGCCGCTTGTCGACCCCGGCCAGGAAGAGGGCGAGGCCACGCAGGCCGGGCAGGCTGGTCATCAGGTTAGCCAGGCGCGGCATCCGCGATGCCAGCCGCGACCAGCGCGGCAGCCAGCCCAGCGAGTAATGCGAGCGCGGCCGCACGCGGCCCTTGAAGCTCTGATGCAGAACCTCGGACTTGTACGCCGCCATGTCGATCCCGGTCGGACAGTCCGACCCGCAGCCCTTGCAGGACAGACAGAGATCCAGGGCATCGTGTACGGCCTCCGAGCGCCAATCCGGCGCGAGGTCCCCGTCGAGCATCTCCTGGAGTACCCGAGCCCGCCCGCGGGTCGAGTCCTTCTCGTTCCTGGTGGCCAGGTACGACGGACACATCACCCCGCCGAGCACCGTGGTGTCGGCCCGGCACTTGCCCACGCCGGTGCACCGGTGCACGGCCTGGTTGAAGTCGCCGCCGTCGTGGTGGTACGCCAGGGCCAGCTTGGTGGTGACCGGCCGGGCCTGGGAGACCCGGATGTTGGCGTCCACCGGGTCCGGATCGACCAGGTTGCCGGGGTTCAGCAGGTTGTCCGGGTCGAAGGTGTGCTTGATCTGCCGGAACAGGGTCATCGCCTCGGGCGAGTACATCCGGCTCAGCAGTTCGCTGCGGGCCCGCCCGTCGCCGTGCTCGCCGGAGAGTGACCCGCCGTAGCTGACCACCAGGTCGGCGGCGTCCTCCAGGAACGCCCGGAACTTACCGGGGCCGCCCGGCTTGTCCAGCGGGAAGTCGAGGCGGACGTGCACGCAGCCGTCGCCGAGGTGCCCGTACGGCATCGCGGACAGCCCGTGCCGCTCGGTCAGCGCGTCGAAGTCCCGCAGGTAGGCGCCGATCCGCGCGGGCGGCACCGCGGCGTCCTCCCAGCCGGCGTGCGCGGGCAGCCCGGACGGGGCGCGGCCGGCCAGCCCGGCGCCGTCCTCGCGGATCTTCCACAGCGGGGCGGCCTTCGCGGTGTCCTCGACGATCAGGGAGTCGACCGCCTCGGCCGCCGCGACGAGCCGGGAGACCCGGTCGCGGACCTCGTCCGGATCGTCGCCGGCGATCTCCACCATCAGCCAGGCCGTGCCACCGGGCAGCGGCGGGACGGCGTCCGGGCCGCGGCGGCTCCGGACCACGTCACAGATCCGGTGGTCGAGGCCCTCGCAGGCGGTCGGCTTGAACTCCAGGATCGTCGGGATGATGTCGCCGGCGGTGCCGAAGTCCGGGTAGCCGAGCACGACGAGCGTGCGGTGCGCCGGGTCGGCGACCAGCTTCACCGTCGCCTCGGTGAGCACCGCCAGGGTGCCCTCGCTGCCGACCAGGAACTCGGTGAGGTTGAAGCCGTTCTCCGGCAGCAGGTGCTCGACCGCGTAGCCGGAGACCTGGCGCCCGAAGGTGGCGAACTCGGTGCGGCCGGTCTGCAGATTGGCGGCGATGAGTTCGCGGAGCGCGTGTGTGACCTTCTCCGCGCCCTGCAGCCGCGGCCCGGTGATCAGCTGCTCGCCGTCGATCGTGAACGCCGTCAGCGCCGCCACGTTGTCCGAGGTCCGGCCGTAGCCGAGGGTGCGCGACCCGCACGAGTTGTTGCCGATCATCCCGCCGATCGTGCAGCGGGTGTGCGTGGACGGGTCCGGGCCGAACCGCAGGCCGTACGGCTTGGCCGCCGCCTGGAGGGTGGCCTGCACCGTACCGGCCTGCACCCGCGCGGTCCGGGTCTCCGGGTCGACCTCGAGGACCCGGTTCATGTGCCGGCTGAAGTCCAGCACCAGCCCCGGTCCGATCGCGTTGCCGGCCACCGAGGTGCCCGCGCCCCGGGCGGTGATCGGCACCCCCAGCTCACGGCACACCCGCAGGGCCGCCGCCACGTCCTCGTCGTGGCGCGGCCGCACGATCGCTTGCGGAACCACCCGGTACAGCGACGCGTCGCTCGCGTACGCCGACCGGTGCGCCGCGTCCGTCAGGATGTCGTCGACACCGGCCTGGCGCAGGAGGGTGACGAGGTCAGCACTGGTCACGCGATCTCCAAGGCTGTCGGGTGCTGTTCCGCCTTGGGCGGGTGCGGCGGTGAACCTGCCTGGGACGTCGCCGACATGGTAGTCGCCGCTCCGCCGCAGGCCGTACAGCACTAAGGAGACTGTGAAGTCAGCGATACGACCGGCGGCTCCCGGTTGTCAGCTCTCCGCCCGCCGTGCCCGGAAAGCGATCATATTCATCCGATTTCCGCACCGTACGCTGCAGAAACGCTTGGAACCGTTGCGGGACAGATCGAGGAAGACCCCGGTGCAGTCGTCGGCGCCGCAGACCCGGAGCCGGCCCGTCTCCTTGGTCCGGATGACGTCGACGAGCGCGAGCGCGGCCTCCACCCGGATCCGCTCGGCGAGCGGTGCGTCCGGCTCGGTGGCGTGCAGGTGCCAGTCCGAGCCGTCGTGGCGGGTCAGGTACGGCAGCGCCCGGGCCTCGCGCAGCATGCGGTTGACGGCCTCGACGGCGTCGTCCCGACCCAGCGTCCACGCCCGGCGCAGCTGCCCGCGGGCCTCCCGGACCGCCGCCAGCTCGGCCTGGTCCCGGTCGATGCGCCCCGAGTAGCCGTAGCGGGCCAGCAGGTCGGTGAGCTGGTCGACGGTGACGAGTTCGTCGGCGCCGGAGCGGGACGCGTCCGCCTCGGTGTTGACGAGTGCGACGACGAACTCCAGCGCCTCCTCGGCGTCAGGGGCAAAAAGCAATTTGACTCCTCACGGGACCCGGCCTAGCGTCAGGGACGAAGCTAATTTAGCTCATGACAGGGGATAGCCGTGAAGCTCTCGCAGCAGTCCGTCGGCCTGGTCGCCGCGGTGACCTCGGCGGCCACCTTCGCCACGTCCGGCGCGTTCATCAAACCGCTGCTCGAGGCCGGCTGGTCGCCGGCCGCCGCGGTCACCGCCCGCGCCCTGCTCGGTGGGACCCTGCTGCTGCCGTTCGTGCTGTTGTCGCTGCGCGGCCGCTGGGACGCGCTGTGGCGGGCGCGCTGGCGGGTGGCCGGGATGGGCGTCATCGCCGTCGCGTTCACCCAGCTCGCCTACTTCGCGGCCATCCACCGCATCCCGGTCTCCACCGCGCTGCTGGTGGAATACCTGGCACCCCTGCTGCTGGTGCTCTGGGCGTGGGCGGCCACCCGGCGGATGCCGCGGCCGGCCGTGCTCCTCGGTTCGGCGCTCGCGATCGGCGGCCTGGTCCTGGTGATCGGCCCCGGTGCGTTGCAGGCGGTCGATCCGATCGGCATCGTGCTCGCGTTCGCCGCCGCGATCGGCTGCGCGGTCTACTTCGTGGTCGCCGCGCGCCCCGCCGACGGTCTGCCCCCGGTGGCGCTGGCCGGCACCGGCCTGCTGCTGGGCGGCCTCACCCTCGGCACCGCCGGGGCGATCGGGCTGGTGCCGCTCCGGGTGACCCTCGAGGACGTGCACCTGCTCGGCTCGTCGGCGCCGTGGTGGGTGCCGCTGACGGTGGTCGCGGTCTTCGCCACCGCGATCGCGTACGCCTCGGGGATCTTCGGATCGAGCCGGCTCGGTTCGCGCCTCGCGTCGTTCGTCGGCCTGCTCGAGGTGGTCTTCGCCTCGATCTTCGCCTGGCTGGTGGTGGATGAGGCGCTCACGCCGCTGCAGATGGTCGGTGGCGCGCTCATCCTGGCCGGCATCGCCGCCATCCCGGGCGAGCCGGTCGCGGCGAAAGCCACACCCGAGCCGGCCGTGCCGGTGGCCGCCGGCGCGGCTGTGACCGCCGCGCCGGCGGCTCACGACGAGATCCGGTCGCCGGTCTGCTCGGCCATGGCGGAGGCCCACTCGTCGGACCATTTGCCGAGCGGGCGCAAGGCCCGGTAGGCGCCGTGGCCGAGCTCGGTCAGGGAGTAGCTGGTGTCCGGCTGCTGCTCGACCAGGTGGGCGCCGAGCAGTTCGGTGAGCCGTTGCCGCAGGACGCTGGAGGACATGTTGTCGCAGCGTTGCTGGAGGGCGCGGAAGCCGACCGGGCCGTGCCGCAGCTCCCAGATGATGCGCAGGTTCCATCGGCGGCCGAACAGGTCGAGTGCCGCCATCAGCGGGCGGCCGGTGCTCGAACCGCGTACCGGCTGTCCCGGCCTGGGCACCGCCATCGCGTACCGCCCCTCTCCGATGCTTCGACACACCGTACCGGCCGGGCGCTTCATGATCAGCTGGTGAGGGTTAGCCCGGCCGAGAGTGGGCACAACTCTGGTGGAACCACAACCGTCACACCCAGGGAGGCCACGATGACCACCTACGACAGCACTGTCGGTGCCCGACAGAACATCGCCGCAGGTACCGACGTCGACGCCACCCAGGATCGGCTGACCGGCTCGCGGCTGAAGAGCGCTACCACCCAGGCGGGCGAGACCGTGCGCAAGCGGCCCGCCGTCGCCTCGGCCACCGCTCTGGGGCTCGCGGCCGTCACCGCGGCCGGTGTGATCGGCGGTCGCAAGATCGCTCAGGCACGCCGTCCGCGCAGCCGCTGGCAGCGCATGCTCGACCGGGTGCGGTGACGAACAGTAGTTGATGGGCCGTGGCCGGTTCGGCCGCGGCCCATCGCTGTCACCGGCGCTGTTCGGCCTGCTGAATGGCCCAGGCCGCGTTGATCAGGCCGAGATGGCTGAACGCCTGGGGGAAGTTGCCGAGCAGCTCACCGGTGTCCGGGTCGACCTCCTCGGCGAGCAACCCCACGTCGTTGGCGTAACCGGCGGCACGCGCGAACACCTCCCGGGCCCGTTCCGGCTGCCCCGCCATCGCCAGGGCGTGTGCCAGCCAGAAGGTGCACAACAGGAAAGTGCCCTCGCCCCCGGTCAGACCGTCGACCCCGTCCTCGGTGCGATACCGGTAGACCAGCCCACGCTCGTCGGTGAGCCGGTCGGCGATCGCCTCGATGGTGGCCAGCATGCGCGGGTCGCCGGCGGGCAGGAAACCGACGATCGCCATCATCAGGTTCGACGCGTCCAGGGTGCCGGAGCCCGGGTACTGGGTGAAGGCCCCGGCGGAGTCACTCCAGCCGTCCCGCAGGACGGCCCGCCGGATCTCCTCCTTGGCGGCGGTCCACGCCGCCACCCGGTCGCCGGCGTGCAGGCGGTCCGCCAGCTTCACGGCCCGGTCGAGCGCGACCCAGCACATCACCTTCGAGTAGACGAAGTGCCGGGGTTCGCCGCGTACCTCCCAGATGCCCTGGTCCGGCTGCCGCCAGCGGCGAGCGGCGGCGTCGGCGAGCGCGACCAGGAAACCGCGCATGTCGTCGTCCATGTCGGTGATCTGGTCGGCGAGCCGGTGGGCGGCACCGAGCAGTTCGCCGTAGACGTCGATCTGCTCCTGCCGCCAGGCGTCGTTGCCGGCCCGGACCGGGCGGCTGTCGCGCCAGCCGGACAGGTGCGGCAACGTACGCTCGGTGAGATCGTGCTCGCCGCCGACCCCGAACATGATCTGGAGAGGCGTGCCCTCGCCGACAGCGCCGGCCGCCGCGGTGGTCAGGAACGCGAAGAAGTCGTTCGCCTCGTCCGGGCAGGCGGCCACCCACAAGGCCTCCATGGTGAAGCTGGCGTCGCGCACCCACGAGTACCGGTAGTCCCAGTTACGGGCGCCGCCGGGCTGCTCGGGCAGCGAGGTGGTGGCGGCCGCGACGATGGCGCCGGTCGGCTGGAAGGTCAGGGCCTGAAGGACCCGGCCGCTGTGCCGTACCAGGTCACGCCACGGGCCGTCGTAGTTCTGGTGCAGGTCCGACCAGGACCGCCACGCCGCCACCGTCGCGGCCAGCCGGTCCGCCAGCTCGTCCGGCGACCAGATCCGCGCCGGCTTCGCCTCCAGCGTCGAGCGGTGCATCGAGAACCGTACGGTCTCGCCGGCCCGGAGCGTGAACCGTGCGGTGGCGGTGGAGTCGGCCAGGTCGAGCGGGACCGGGCTGGACAGGACCAGCCACTCGGCGCCGCCTCGCGCGGTCACCCCGCCGTCGACGTGGGACAGCAGTGGCCGCAGCAGGCCGTACTCGGGGCGCGGCTGGTAGCTCACGTTCATGTCGGTCTGCCCGGTGAGCCCGGTGACACTGCGGATCAGCAGGTGCGGTACGCCACGGCCCAGCTCGTGCCCGTGGTTGTCCGGCCCCATCGTCAACGCGTCGGTCACGCTCACCGCACCGGTAGCGGTCCGAAAGGTGGTCTCCAGCACCAGGGTGCGGTCGAGATAGCGGCGGGTACCGGTGTATTCGCCGGCCGGCGAGATCGACCAGTGGCCGGCCCCGGGGTCGAGCAGCCGGCCGAACACCGACGGGCTGTCGAACCGGGGACAGCACAACCAGTCGATCGATCCGCCGGTGGTGACCAGGGCGGCGGAGTGGCGATCGGACAGCAGCGCGTGCGCGGCGATCGGCAGGCTGCTCATCCCGTCCCACCTCCCGTGCCGGTCAGCGCCACGCAGCACCGGCCCGGGTCCGGTGCCAGGACGGCCTGCCGGTCGGTGACTCGCATACCGGTCAGCAGGCCGGCCAGGAAGGCCTGGTTGAGGCCGCAGATCAGGGCGGTGTGCGCGCCGGCGAGGGCGTGGAACGGGCAGTTGCGCAGCAGCACCTCACCACCGGCGGCCTCCGGTTCGTAGCCGAGGCCGGTCAGCGCCTCCGGCAGGGCCGCTCCCCCGGCGGCACAGGCGGCGCCGAGGTCGTGGCCGCGCTGGTGAGCGTGCCGGGAGGCGGCGGCGTCGGCGTGCGCCGGGTCGTCGTCGACCGCGGCGGCGAGGATCTCGGCGATCAGCTGGTAGCGGCGTTCCGGCACGGTCACGGTGACGCCGTCGCCGGTGGCCTCGTAGACCTTCGGGGTACGGCCGCGGCCGCGCGGGCGGTCGCCGGGTGCCTCGTAGCGGGCGGTGAGCAGGCCGGCGTCCACGAGCTTGTCGAGGTGGAAGGCGGCCAGGCCACGGGACATGCCGGTGGTGGCGGCGGCCTCGTCGCGGGCGACCGGGCGGCCGGCGCGGCGGACGGCGTCGTACAGGGCACGGCGGGAGGAGTCCAGCAGTGCCGCGGCGGCGGTCCACGGATCGGGTGTGTGCACCATCAGCGATTATCACCAACCCTCGTTAGTGGAAATCTTACGTGGCCCGGGTCCAGGATGGTGAATAACACCAGCGGTCGTTGATGAAAATGCTGGAGGTCACCGTGGACGGTCACCCGCTGCACCCGGCGCTCGTCGCGGTGCCGATCGGCGCCTGGATCGCCAGCTTCGTCTTCGACATCGCCTCCCACCTGGTGGGCGACCCGGGATTCCTGGTCACGGGGGCGCGGTGGCTGATCGGGATCGGGGTGCTGGGCGCCGTGGCGGCGGCGCTGGCCGGTGTCCTGGACCTGCTCACCCTGCGCGCGGGCACCCGGGTGTTCCGGGTCGCCGTGACTCACATGGCGATCAACGGGACTGTCGTCGTCGCGTACGCCATCGGGTTTCTCTGGCGCGCGACCAGCGACCAAGCCGGCGGCGAACCGGTCGGCTGGGGTCCGCTCGCGTTGTCCGCGGCAAGCCTGGCCGGACTGACCGCCGGCGGATATCTGGGCGGAGAACTGGCCTACCGCTACGGAGTGCGGGTGGCCGCCGAGGCGATTCAGCAGCACACGAAGGAGGGTTCCTGATGGCCGGCGCCGCACTCATCACCTGGCTGATCACCGCAACCGGAGGGTTCGTCCTGCTCGCCCGCTGGGTCGCGAAAGGCGGTCACCATCCGGACAGCGGGTCCCGGCTGGCGCCGGGGCTGGTCTTCGGCCACTTCGCGCTGGCGGTGATCGGGCTGCTGGTCTGGATCGGCTACCTGGTGTGGGACAACCGGACGCTGGCCTGGACGGCCTTCGGGCTGCTGCTGCCGGTGGCGCTGCTCGGGTTCGCGATGTTCGCCCGCTGGTTGCCGGCCCGGCACGGCGACCGCGCGGAAGCGCACTTCCCGGTCGCGGTGGTGGCCGGGCACGGGCTGTTCGCGGTCGCCACGCTGGTGCTGGTGCTGCTGGTCGCGGTAGAGGTGAGCTGAGATGCACGTCATCGTGGGCGCGTCACTGACCGGGGCCAAGGCGGCCGAGGAGTTGCGCGCGGCCGGCTACACCGGCCCGATCATGCTGATCGGGGAGGAGAGCGAGCGACCGTACGAGCGGCCGCCGCTGTCCAAGGAGTACCTGCTGGGCACCGCGCCCCGGGAGAAGGCGTACGTGCACGACGCCGGCTGGTACGCCGCACACGATGTGGACCTGCGACTCGGGGTACGGGCGACCGGCCTCGACCCGGCCGCACACACCGTCATCCTGGCCGGCGGCGAGTCCGTCACCTACGACCGGCTGCTGCTCGCCACCGGCTCGCGGGTACGCCTCCTCGACGTGCCGGGGGCCGAACACGCGGGCGTACGGTATCTGCGCTCGCTGCCCGACGCCGACCGCCTGCTGGACGACCTGCCCGCGGCCCGCCGGGTCGTGGTGATCGGCGCCGGTTGGATCGGCCTGGAAGCGACCGCGGCGGCCCGCGCGCACGGCGCCGAGGTGACCGTGGTCGAGCAGGACCGGGCGCCGCTGCGCCGGATCCTCGGCGACGAGATCGCCGAGGTCTTCACCGCCCTGCACCGCGCGCACGGGGTGACGTTCCGGTTCGGAGCGGCGGTACGCGAGATCCGCGACTCCGCGGTCGTCCTCACCGACGGCACGGAGTTGCCCGCCGACCTGGTGCTGGCCGGCGTCGGGGTCACGCCCGCCACCGAACTGGCGGAGCGCGCCGGGCTGGCCGTCGACAACGGCGTGGTGGTCGACGCCGGCCTGCGTACCAGCGATCCGGACATCTTCGCCGCCGGTGACGTGGCAGCGATCGAGCATCCACTGCTCGGCCGGCGGATCCGGGTGGAGCACTGGGCCAACGCGCAGGACGGCGGCCGGGCCGCCGCCCGCGCCATGCTCGGCGAGGCGGTGCGCTACGACCGGGTGCCGTACTTCTTTACCGACCAGTACGAGCGGGGCATGGAGTACGCGGGCTGGGTGGAGACCGGCGGCTACGAGCGGGTCGTCCTCCGCGGCGACCCGGCCGGGCCGTTCCTGGCCTTCTGGGTCGCCGGCGGCCACGTGCTGGCCGGCCTGAACGCCGACGTCTGGGAGGTACAGGACGACATCCAGGCGCTGGTCCGGGCCGGCTGGGCCGGCCGCGCGGTCGACGAGCAAGCGCTGGCCGACCCGGCGGTGTCCCTCGCCGAACTGCTCTAGATCTAGCCTTCGACGGTGGTCAGGTCGGCCAGGCCGGCGATGGTCAGGAGCGGGGCCAGCAACGGGCCGGCCACCAGCTGGATACGTTCGACGTGTTCGAAGAGGGCGGCCAGCCCGGCGCTGTCGATGTACTCCACCCGGGTGAGGTCGACCACCAGCTGATCGCTACCGGCGCGCCCGAGCGCCTCGGCGAGGGCGGCCGCGAAAGTGCCCGCGTTGCTCATGTCGATCTCGCCGACAGGAGTCAGAACCATGACTCCGTCAGAGCGCGGACCGGTGGTGAGGCTGAGCTGGGTGGTCATGGGCTGATCCTTGCCTGCATCTCAACGGTGGTGCCGGCCAGGCCGGTGGTGACGGTGACTTCCTGCATCAGAGCACGCATGAGCATCAGCCCGCGCCCCCGGTGAGTGTCCAGCGCGGACTGCGGGATTTTCCATCGACCACTGTCCACGACGACCAGACGCAAATCCTCGACGGTGGCGGTCGCGCTCAGCCGGATCCGGCCGGCCGGCGCGTCGCGGTGCCCGTGCTCGATGGCGTTGGCGCACGCCTCGCCGGCGGCGACCAGCACGTTCTGGGCCATGATCCGGTCGACCCCGCAGAGCTCGAGCCAGCCGCGCAGGGCACCGCGCACCTGGGCCAGGCGTGCCGCGTCGGCGGGGAACTCGATCTCCAGGGGCGCGGGGTGGCGGTACAGCAGCAGGGCGACGTCGTCGTCGTAGCCGTCGGCCGGGGCCAGCCGGGTCATCACGTCGTCGGCGAGTTCCTCGACGGGTGTGCGCTGGCCGGCCTGGATGGCGGCCGTGGCCCGCTCGATACCGGCGCTGACCGGGTACCGGCGGCGTTCGACAAGCCCGTCGGTGTAGAGCATGAGGGTGGCTCGGGGCGGGACGGTGAACTCGGCCTCGGTCCGGGGGCCGTCGGAGCTGACCGCGATCGGGCGGGACTGTCCCCGATCCAGCAGGTGCGGTGCGCCGGCGGCGTCGACCACGACCGCCGGCGGGTGGCCCGCGCTGGAGTAGCGCAGGTGCCCGGTGCCGGGGTCCAGGACACCGCAGAAGACGGTGGCGCAGGGCGCTCCGGGCAGCTGTGCGGCGAACCGGTCCAGGGCGGTCAGCGTCTGCGCCGGGCTGGCGAACTGGAGCAGCAGGGCCCGGCAGGCGCTGCGCAGCTGCCCCATCACCGTGGCGGCCGGCAGACCGTGGCCGACACAGTCGCCGACCACGATCCCGATCCGGCCGTCCGGCAGTCGCACGGTGTCGTACCAGTCGCCGCCGACCTTGAGCGGGCGGGTGGCGGGCTCGTAGCGGACGGCGAAACCGATCGGCAGCTCGGCCGGGCCGAGGATGGCGCGTTGCAGGGCGAGCGCGGTCTCCCGCTGCTGGTCGATCTGGTGCACGCGGCGCAGGCCCTGACCGATGTGGCCGGCGAGCAGGGCCAGCAGCGTCCGGTCCTGCTCGGTGAACGGGCGCTTCTCGCCCAGCTCGACCCAGAGCACCAGGGTCCCCCGCGGATGTTCCAGCACGATCCCGGCGCCGGCCGTCCGCTCGGCCACCGGGGTGAGCAGCGGGCGGTCCCGCAGCGCGGTGAGGGTCTCCCGGCGCGCCTCAGGCAGCCCGGCCCAGCGCAGCCCGGGATCGGTCGCGGTCACGGCGGGGTCGGCGGAGTCGTCCTCGAAGACCGCGGCGAGCACGTACCTCGCGTGCCACAGCTCGTGCAGCTCGTCGAGGGCGCCGCGCAGGCCGTCGGCGAGGTCGTCGGCCTCGGACAGGCGCAGGCTGAGCCCGGCCAGCGCGCTCTCCCGCTGGATCGCGTAGTGCTCGTCGGTGACGTCACGGAAGGTGCCGACGATGACCCGGCGCCCGTTGTCCGGGTCGACCACCTGGTTGAAGGCGGCCGCGGCCCACAGGCGGTGCCCGTCGCGGTGGTCCACCGGGATGGTGTAGCTGCCGTGGGTCTGCCGCAGCAGGGTGGCGAAGGCGTCGGCGACCAGCTGGTACGCCTCGGCGTCGACCTCCTCCCGCGGCCACCAGGGATGGATCGGGGCGTACGGCAGGCCCTCCGGACCGAAGCCGAGGATGTCGGTGAACGCGGCGTTGATCTCGATGACCGCGCCGTTCTCGTCGCAGACGAAGAACGCCTCCTGGAGCGAGTCGACGAGCGCGGTACGCCACCGGGCGTGATGGGTGCGCAGCCGGGCGAGTTCGACGTTCGCGCGCACCCGGGCGAGCAACTCGGCGGCGGAAAACGGCTTGACCAGATAGTCGTCGGCGCCGGCCTCCAGGCCCTCGATCGAGGCCTCCTCCCCGGCCCGGGCCGACAGCAGCAGCACCGGGGTGCCGGCGGTACGCGGATCGGCGCGCAGGGCGGCGACCAGTTGCAGACCGTCCAGGCGGGGCATCATCACGTCGCTGACCACGAGGTCGTAGGTGTCGACGCGGACCGCCACCAGCGCCTCCTGGCCGTCGCGGACCGCGTCGACCCGGTGCCCGGCGGTGCGCAGCAGCCGGACCAGGTAGTCGCGCATGTCCGCGTTGTCGTCGGCGACCAGCACCTTCACCGGGTTGGCGTTCGCCGGGGCGGGCGAGGCCACCTCGGGACGCTCCACGCCGTTCGGCAGCCAGCGGAGCGCCTCCTGCACGTACGGATCGGCGGTGGCCGACACGGCGACCGCCCCGGCGGCCGGGCCCAGCGAGTCGGCCGGCAAGTGACCGGCGCCGAACGGCAGCCGGATGGTGAAGACGGTCCCTTTGCCGACCTCGCTGTCCGCGGTGATCGTGCCGCCGTGCTGCGCCACCAGCTCCTTCACCAGGGCCAGGCCGATGCCGCTGCCCTCGTTGGAGCGCGATCGGGCGTTCTCGATGCGGTGGAACCGTTCGAACAGCCGGGGCATCTCCTTCTCCGCCACACCGATGCCGGTGTCGGCGACGGTGACGACCGCCTGACCCTCCTCGGCGCGCACCGCCACCCGGACCGAACCCTCGAAGGTGAACTTGAGCGCGTTGCTGAGCAGGTTGAGGACGACCTTCTCCCACATGCCGCGGTCGATGTAGACCGCCGGGGACAGCGGTGGGCAGTCCACCTCGAACGCCAGCCCGGCCCGATCGACGGCCGACCGGAAGGCGCTGGCCAGCTCGGCCGTGCTGACGCCCAGATCGACCGGCTCGTACCGCGCCTGCATCCGGCCCGCCTCGATGCGGGAGAAGTCCAGCAGGGTGTTGACCAGCTTGCCGAGCCGCAGCGCGTTGCGGTTGATCACGTCGAGCTCTTCGCGGACCCGCTCGTTGGCGTCGCCGAGGTAGGCGCGCAGCTCCTGCACCGGGCCCATGATCAGGGTCAGCGGGGTACGGAACTCGTGGCTGATGTTGGAGAAGAACGCGGTCTTGGCCCGGTCCAGCTCGGCCAGTTCCTCGGCCCGCCGCTGCTGTGCCTGGTAGCTGCGGGCACTCGCGATCCCGGCCGCCACGTGCCCGGCGGCCAGCTCGACGAACCCCCGGTACGCATGGTCCAGCGCGCGATACCGGTTCAGGGCCGCCACCAGAAAGCCGTACGGTGCGGCGCCCTGTCGCAGCAGCGGCACCAGCAGCGCCTGCGTGGGCGGCTCCGGCCAGTCACCGCCGGGCAGACCGGCGTCGTCCAGGTCGACGAGTGCGGATTCAGCCCGGGCCAGCGTCGCCGCCGGCCAGACCTCCCCGGCACCCTCGATCCCGACGGTGAGCGGGGCGGCCGGATGCCCGGCCGGAATGCCGGTTGCCGCCGCCAGCCGGGCCCGGCCGTCGTCCTGGAACAGGTAGGTCAGGGTGAAGGGCAGGTCGCGCGGGTTACGGCTGAGCTGCTGGCCGACGAAGGTGAGCATCTCCAGCTCGGTGCGGACCACGCTGGGATCCGAGCCGAGGTCACGCAGGGTCGCCATGCGCCGCTCGCCGAGGACCCGCTCGGTCTCCTCGCTGACCACGCAGAGCATGCCGACGAGCGCGCCGTCGTCGTCACGCAGCGGGCTGTAGGAAAACGTGTGGTACGACTCTTCCCGGTACCCGGAGCGCTCCAGGAACAGCAGCAGCGCCTCGTCCCAGGTCGCCTGCCCGGTACCGAGCACCGTGGCGATCCGCGGGCCGATGTCGTCCCAGATCTCCGCCCAGACCTCGCTCGCCCGCCGGCCGAGCGCCCACGGATATTTCCGGCCCAGCGTGTCGCGGCGGTAGGCGGCGTTGCAGAAGAAGGTCAGCTCCGGTCCCCACGCCATCCACATCGGGAACCGGGAGGACAGCAGGATGCTGACCGCGGTCTGGAGGCTCTGCGGCCAGCCGGCCGGCGGTCCCAGTGGCGTCGACTCCCAGTCCACCGCGGCGAGATCCCGGCCGACCTCCCCACCACCGGTGAAGACGTCGATCCCCGCAGTGGGAAGCCGATCGTGGCCAGTGCCGCCCATCACCTACGCGTTCTCCCCACCACAGCCACGCCCGGACCCGTACCGAACGGTAGCGTGCCCGGGCCCCACTCGCCTCACCTCAGGGGGTGAACGACGTTCGGGTCCGGCGGCAGTCGCGGGCCAGCGGGACCGCCCAGACCGAGACCAGGGCCAGCGCGAGCACGACCGGGCGCGGGCCGGCGTCGGCGTGAATGAGCAGGGCGAGCAGCCATGGGGCCACCACGAGCGTACGCAGCATCAGGCAAGGCATGCGGGTCGTGTTCCCCTCCGCGCGGCCCGCCGGGGCCACCCGTGGCCCGCCCAGGTCACCGGCGGTAGCGCGGCAGCCCGACCTCGACGCAGAGTCCGGCCGGTGACATCGCCCGGGCCCGGATCGTGCCGCCGCGCGCGGCGACGAGCTGGCGAACCACCCAGAGCCCCAGGCCGCGGTCGGTGAGGGGTGGGGTGCGGCGGTTCAGCGCCGACATCAGTGCCGGTGTCGGTGCACCCGGGTCGATGACGGCCAGGCGCAGCCTGCGGCCCCAGCGGCGGGCGACGAGCCGGACCGGCCCGGTGGAGTGCCGGGTCGCGTTGCCGATCAGGTTGATCAGGATCTGCCGGGTGTGCTCGGGATGCACCGGCCACTGACCGGCGGCCCGGCTGACCAGCAGGCCGAGCCGCTCGGACGGGGCGGTGGCGGCCACGCCCGGCAGGGTGTCCGCCAGCGGGACAGCGGTCGCCGGTGCCGCTGCCAGCCCGGTCGCGGCCGACGCCGCCTGTCCGAGAATGGCCTGCGCGTACGCCGCGTGCTCGGCGGCCAGCCGGGCCAGTTCGCCGCGCCGTGGTTCCGGTTGGTCCTGCTCCAGCGCGCGGACCAGCGCGGTAAGCGTCGCTATCGGTGGCCGCAACTCGTGACAGACACTGCGTACCAGAAACATGTCCGGATCGGGCGCACGACGGGGACGGATCAGGCGCATGAGTCGGCTTCCGGCGGGCATCCGTCCGGCATGGGCAAAACGGTTCGGGTGGCGATCATCGATGACCATGATCTGTTCGTCCGCGGTCTGGAGCTGCTGCTGCCCGAGGTGAGCGAGGGCCGCGCTCGGGTGGTGGCGAGCACCGGCGACGCCGCGTACGCGGTGAGCCTGGTCCGGCACGCGGTGCCGGACCTGGTGCTGGCGGACATCCACATGCCACGGCCCGGCGGCATCCAGTCGATCACCGCGATCCGGCGGGCGGCGCCACGGGTACGGGTGCTTGCGATGTCCGGCGACGACGATCCGTCGGTGGCGGTCGAGGCGTTACGTGCCGGTGCGGTGGGATTCCTGCCGAAGAGCAGCGAACCCGCCGGCCTGCTGCCGCTGCTGCTCGTCGCGGTGGACGGCTGGGCGGTGATGCCGGCGGGCCTGTTGCCGTCGCTGACCGGCACTCCGGCCCTCCACCCGGCGGCGGATCTGCTCAACGAGGCCGACCGGCGGCTGCTGCGCCTGATCGCCGGCGGCGCGTCGACCGGGGCGATAGCGGACGAGCTGCACGTGTCCGACCGTACGGTCAAGCGCCTGACTGCGACGTTGTTGCGCAAGCTGCGGGTGTCGAGCCGGACCGAGGCGGCCGCGCTCGCCGGCAGCGCCGGCCTGCTGTAGCGAAACATGCGGCGGCGGATTCCCGGATCTCGATGGATTAACCCAGCGTCCGGCTCAGCAGAAACAGATTGAGCGCGATGATCAGGGCGGCCACCACGACGGCGACCGCTGTCGTGATCGGATGGTTGGCGTGCTCGCCCAGCACGTCCCGCCGCCGGGTCAGCCAGATCAGCGGCACCAGGGCGAACGGCACGCCGAACGAGAGCACCACCTGCGACCAGACCAGGGCGACGGTCGGGTCGACACCGAGCAGCAGCACGATCATCGCCGGGGCCATGGTGAGCAGGCGGCGCAGGGTCAGCGGGATGCCGCGCCCGATGAAGCCGCGCATGACCACCTGCCCGGCGTAGGTGCCGACGCTGGACGAGGCGAAGCCGGAGGCGAGCAGGGCGACGGCGAACGCGAGGGCGGCCGGCTGGTCCAGGACCACGCCGAGTCCGTGGTGGATGCCTTCCAGGGTGTCCGTGCCGGCGATCCCGGAGCCGTGGAACAGGCTCGCCGCGATCAGCAGCATGGCCAGGTTCACCAGGCCGGCGGCGCCGAGCGCGAGGATCGTGTCGGCCCGCTGGTAGCGCAGAGCGGAGGCCCGGCGTCGCCGGTCGCTGACCGCACGGTTGGTGGTCAGCGCGGAGTGCAGGTAGATGACGTGCGGCATGACCGTGGCACCGAGGATGCCGGTGGCCAGGACCATGCTGTCGGTGCCGGCGAAGGACGGCACCAGCCCGGTGGCGGCCTCCCGGGCGTCGACGCCGGAGCGCAGTCCGGTGTAGAGGAACCCGAGCGCGATCACGCCGAGCAGCCCGGTGATCGCGGTCTCGAACCGGCGGGCGCCACGGCTGTGCAGGCCGAGCAGCGCGAACGCGACCACACAGGTGATCAGGCCACCGATCGGCAGAGGGATGCCGAACAGCAGGTACAGGGCGATCGCCCCGCCGATGATCTCGGCCAGGTCGGTGGCCATGGCGACCAGCTCGGCCTGCACCCAGAGCCCGGCGTTGACCGGCCGGGGCAGCCGCTCCCGGCACCACTGCGGCAGGTCGCGGCCGGTCACCAGGCCGAGCTTGGCGGAGAGGGACTGGATCAGGATGGCCATCAGGTTGGCCGCGACGATCACCCAGACCAGCTGGTAGCCGAAGGTCGCTCCGCCGGTGAAGTTGGTGGCGAAGTTGCCGGGGTCGGCGTACGCGATCGCGGCCACGAAGGCCGGACCGAACCACGGGGCCACCCGTACCAGCCGGTCGCGCAGCGGTACTGCCAGATCGAGAACCACCATGCGCCGGGGGTTGCCCGCGCCGGGCGGCCCACCCAGGCCGCGAATGACCCCGCAAGGCCGGAGAACCGGGTAGCCAGAGCTCGTGCCGCACTCCCCCGCACCCCCCGAGAGGAGCAACCGATGTTCAAGCACGTGGACTACCTGCAGTTCCAGGCCAAGCCGGAGAAGCCGGACGCGTTCTTCGCCGCGAAGCTGCAGGAGCTGGTGGGTGGCCAGTTCGGCGAGATGACCGTGATGATGCAGTACCTGTGGCAGGGCTGGTCGTGCCGGGTGCCCGGCAAGTACAAGGACATGATCATGGACATCGCGACCGAGGAGATCGGTCACGTCGAGATGCTCACGACCATGCTGGCTCGGCTGCTGGAAGGCGCGCCCGCGGAGGCCACCGAGAAGGCGGCGGCCGCCAACCCGCTGCTCGCCGCGGTGCTCGGCGGGCAGAACCCGCAGCACGCCATCGTCACCGGCGGCGGCCCGATGCCGACGAACAGCCAGGGCGTGCCGTGGACCGCCGGATACATCGTGGCCAGCGGCAACCTGCTCGCCGACTTCCGCTCCAACGTGGCAGCCGAGGCGCAGAGCCGGCTGCAGACCAGCCGGATCTACAACATGACCGACGACCGCGGGGTCAAGGACATGCTCCAGTTCAACCTGGCCCGTGACACGTACCACCAGCAGCAGTGGCTGCTCGGCATCGAGCAGCTGATCGAGGACGGCTTCACCGAGAACGGCATCGAGGACTCCAACGCCGAGCACGAGCACCCGGAGGCCAACCACACGTTCTACAGCTTCGACCCGGAGAGCACGGCCGGGGAGGGCCGGTGGGCGCGCGGTCCGGCGCTCAACGGCAAGGGCGACATCGTGTACGTGCCGGACGCGCAGCCGCTCACCGACGACAAGCCGCTCGGGCCGGCTCCGGACCCGAAGCTGTTCGTCACCTACGACGGGTCGATGGGCAAGGGCAAGCCGGGCACCGGGGCGGGCGCGCACGCCCAGGGTGTCGCCAACGTGGTCAACAAGATCAAGGGCGCGATGGAGTAGACGTACCGGCGACGCGCGGAAGGGCCGGCGCCCGAACGGGCGCCGGCCCATGCGCATCGCTATCGATGGGTTTGCCGACGGATCGGCGGGGAAACCGATCCGTCCCCCTAGAGAGGACCATGCGATGACCATCAACCCGACTGCCGGCGGCGTGACGTCGGCCCGCAGCCCGGTACGCACTGCCGCGCTCGCCGTCGCCGCCACCTTCCTGCTGGTCGGCCTGGCCGGCTTCATCCCGGGCCTGACCACCGACTACGGTGACATGACCTTCGCCGGGCATCATTCCGGGGCACACCTGCTCGGCATCTTCCAGGTGTCCATCCTGCACAACATCGTGCACCTGCTCTTCGGCGCGGCCGGGCTGGTCCTGGCCCGCAGCGTGTCCGGCGCCCGCGCCTACCTGATCGGCGGCGGCGCGATCTATCTGGTCCTCTGGCTGTACGGGCTGGTCGTCGGGCAGGACAGCGCCGCGAACTTCGTCCCGGTCAACACCGCGGACGACTGGCTGCACCTCGTTCTCGGGCTCGGCATGATCGCGCTCGGTCTGCTGCTGACCCGGCGCACCCGGCACTGACCTGCCGGAGGGGCTGCTGGTGATCAGATCACCAGCAGCCTGGTGCCGGAGAGGCGTCAGAGCGTCGCCAGGACGAAGGAGAGCACGAAGCCGGCCGTGGTGCTGATGGCGACGAGCGGGCCGCCCTTCTCGTACGCCTCCGGCATCAGGGTGTCCGCGAGCGACGCCAGGACCGCGCCGGCCGCGAACGCCAGCGGCAGGGAGATGGTCTCCGGTGCGGAGTTGGACAGTGGCCCGGCACCCACCACCACGGCGAGAGTGAGCAGCGCCGCGCAGGCGAACCAGGTGCCGAGGATGAACTTCTGCGAGCGGCCCTGCGCGCGCATGGACGCGCTGCCCACCAGGGCCTCCGGGAAGTTCGATACGAAGATGGCCGCCAGCAACGCCAGCCCGCCGGTTCCCTGGCCGAGCGACACACCGAGGGCGATGTTCTCCGGTACGCCGTCCAGGGTGACCGCGGCCAGCAGAGCCAGGCCGGCTGCCCCGGAGGTCGAGGCGGTGCTCGGCGCCTTCTCCTCGGCCGCGGCGTCGACGTCGAGTTTCTCGCTGCCGTGCGACTCCGGGTGCCGGCCCTCGGCAGCGCGGTCGAGCCACGCGCTGAGGACGGTGAAGACGACGGAGCCGACGATCAGGCCGATCGCCGCGCGCCAGATACCGCCGTGCTCGTACGCGTCCTCGAACAGCTCGAACGAGAGCGCGGTGATCAGCGCTCCGGCGGCGAACGACAGCATGATCGCGAGGACCGGTTTCGGCAGCTGGATCCGGGCGCCGAAGACGGCGCCCAGAACCAGTGCGCTCGAGGCGATCACACCGAAGATGAGGGCATCCACGGCATGTCGTTTACCCCGTTCGCGACGGCCGCAACGTCACCGGCGGACGGTAACGCGTGAACGCCGGCGGCATCACCGCTTTGCCGTTGCCGCCCAGGTCGAGAACCTGCTGGTAGTGCGGGTCGAACCGGCCGGCCGCGGCGTTGAGCCGGCTCGGACGCAGGTCCGGCCACCGGCCGGTGTCCAGCTTCGTCAGCAGGGCACGCAGGGCGGTGACCTCCTCGGCCGCGCTGAACGAGCAGTGCCCGCCGCGCTCCACCCACAGCTGGCGCAGGTCGGCCGGGTCGTCGACCTGCTCGGCGTACCAGCGCTCCTGGTCCGGCGGCGCACCGCCGTCGCCGGTGGTGTGCAGCGACAGCACGGGTGCCGGCGTGCGCCCGGTCGGCACGCCGTAGCGATACATGTAGCGGACCGCGTCGCGCTCCGGCGCGATCCGCGGCGCGGCCGCGAGAGCGGCCAGGTCCGAGGTCAAGTTCAAACCCGCTTCCCGGTACGCCTGAAGCACGACCTCCCGCTGGCTGGACCGTTTGAGCTGCTTGGCGTAGTCGATCCCGGTGTTGCCGAGCGGGTTACCGCCGGCCACCCGCTCGATGTCGGCGAACGCGGTCGGCCCGTTGCCCCAGATCTTCGCCCAGGTGATCCACTCGGTCTGCTGCTGGATCCAGCCGGTCAGGTCGGCCGGCTTCGGCTCCAGGGACCGGTACCAGCCGGTGACGTTGCCGAACGACGCGGCCAGGGCGAGCCGGGCCCGCCCTTCCGGCGTGACCCGCGCCCGGTTGACCGCGGCGATCAGCGCCTCGCGGCTGGCCACCGGGTCGTCGGCGTGCACCAGGTCGATGTCCTCACCCGGGGCGAGCAGCGTACGGACGGTGAAGTTGATGTCCAGGGCGGAGTTGAAGGTGTTCAGCGGGTCGTAGACACCGCAGAGCGTGAGCACCCCGTCGAAGCGCCGCGGATGGCGTTCGGCGAGCAGGGTGGCGATCGTCGCGCCCAGCGACTGCCCGCTCACCACGGTCCGCTCCGGGCGGCCCACCTCGGCCTCGAACCAGTCGAGCAGGGCCAGCTGGTCCCGCATCGCCGGCTCGATCAGATAGCCGATGCCGTCGTTCTGGTACTGGGACGCGGCCAGCGCGAAGCCGTGCTCGAGCAGCCACTGCTCGCTCTCGGCCGCGTTGGTCACGAACAGGGGCAGCCCGAAGTCGGCCGGGAAGTAGCCGTGGCTGTAGAGCAGCAGCGTGCCGTTCCAGCGCTCGGGCATCTCGACGCGGTAGTCCGCGCCGCCGATCGTGCCGGTGTAGGAGCGTCGCCCGTCGTCCGCCGGCGCGGCCGAGGCCGCGGTAGCCGGAGCCGCGGTGAGCAGCGCCACCGTCAGTGCAATGAGCAGTCGTCTCATCTCGTCCCTCCGTGTCGCGGGTATCGATTCACCTCTAAGACCGGCGGGGCGGGCGAGACTCATCGGGGTTGCGCTGTTTCCCGGCGGCCGCGCTGGGGCCTGGCCCGGCGGACAGCCCGCGCCGGGAGGGCGGGGACGGGCCGGCTCCGGCGGGACGGCCGGTCACGCGTACCCCGGATGGTTTCCTTCGTGGTCAGGGTCTTGGCCCAACGTGGGTGCTGTCTGGCGGCCGTTCAGACAGCATTGAGCGTGGGCCAATCGAGATCACCGCTTGGGGACCCTGACCACGGAAGCCCTTAGTCGGTGCTCGCGGCGGCGACGGCGTGGCTGCGGTCTCGGCCGCGCTCGCCGCGCCGCCGCCGGAAGTAGGCGTTGGCCCGCGGCGTGAACATCAGCGGCACCGCGATCCAGACGCACAGCACGTGCAGCGTTCGGCTGGTCGCGGTGAGCACGCCGGTCAGATCGAGGTCCGGGAGGGCATGGCCCTCGAGCAGCCAGGTGATCGGCTCGATCACCAGCGACAGGGTGCCGAACACGCCCAGGCCGATCGCCAGCGCCAGCCGGGCCCAGTTGCGGCCGGCCCGCATGCGCAGGGCCACGGCGACGACGATCGCGTAGATGGTCAGCCGCATCGCGAGGCCGGACGGCTCGACGTCGTGCAGGGCTACTTCGAGGCAGCCGGCGGCGAGCGCACCCATCCAGAGCAGGAAGGCGGCGCGGATTTCGGCAGGTGTGGATGTCATGCAGGTAAGCCTTCGCCGATCGGGGCGCGCAGACACTCCGGTGAGCCACCCGATTCGCAGGGGAGTTAGCTCCCCCTACGTGGACACCTCCAGGAATCGTTCCTCGTGTGGTCCCAGCGACACGGTCACGGTGTGCTGGGCGTCGATCTCGCCGATCACCGCCGCGGTGGACATGTCGGTCACCGTGGCGTTCGGCGGCAGGTGCGTGTAGGTGAACCAGCCGGTGGCGGGCCGGGCGGCGAAGTTCAGCACGGTCATCTGGAGGCGGCCGGGACGTCGAGCTGCGTCGCGGTGGCGATGCCGGACCGGGATCGCAGGTCCAGGATCCGGCGCAGGCCGGTGACGAACGAGCCGGGTTCACGCAGCTGCCGCGGCAACGAGCCGTACAGGCCGCGGCGCGTTGAACATGGCCAGCAGCAGGTGCGCCCGTTTGATCCGGTCGATCTGCTCCGGGTCCAGGTCGGTGGGATCGGTGTAGCCGAGCGACGCGGCGATGATCGTGGCGATCCCGTTGGTGGTGAAGGTTCGGCTGTACTCCGCGCGTGGGCCGGTGAGCCGTTCGATAGCTCGGCGCGCACGGTGGCGGCGAGATCGCTGCCGGAGAACTGCCCGCCACGGAACGGATAGTGGTCGGCGGCGTGGTTGCTGGTGAAGTGCACCAGCTCGTAGGTCATCTCGTCGTGATTCTGGAGGGCGTGCACCAGGCGGATCGGTTGCAGGCCGGCGCGCAGCGCGGTGGTGAGGGTCAGGCGCAGGAACTCGGTGTCGCCGGTGGCCAGCGCGTGGACCAGGCCGGGGCCCCGGGCGTACGGCTCTTCTCCACGCCGAGGAAACCGTTGGCGTCCAGCCGCAGCGCACCGGCACCGAGCGTGCCACGCCGGATCGGGGTTGGCGAACGGGCTCTGCCACATCTGCCGACCCCGGAGAACCGCCCGGCGGTGCGCTCGGCGTGGGCGAGCATGGAGTTGTCCCGCAGCCAGCCGATGTAGCCCGAGTCGTCGGCTGCGCTCATGTATTCGCTCCCTCGGGGCGGCCGGCACGTTCACCTTCGCTACCCGGAACGTGCGCCGCCGAACCCGCTCACCTCGTCGCCGGCGGGTCGGCGCCGACCAGGCCGCACTCGTAGCCGAGGATCACCGCCTGTACCCGGTCGCGCAGGTCGAGCTTGGCCAGGATGCGGCCGAGGTGTGTCTTCACCGTGCTCTCGGACAGGAACAACGCCGCGGCGATCTCCGGATTGGACAGCCCTCGGGCGACCAGGATCAGCACCTCCCGCTCGCGCTCGGTCAGCACGGCGAGCCGCTCGGCGACGGCCGGCCGGATCGGTGCGCTGCCGAGGTAGTGCGCGATCAGGCGGCGGGTGACGCTGGGCGCGGCGACCGACTCGCCGGCGGCCACCACGCGGACCGCCGACACCAGGTCGGCGGCGAGCGCGTCCTTCAGCAGGAAGCCGCTGGCGCCGGCCCGGAGACCGGCGAGCACGTACTCGTCCAGGTCGAAGGTGGTCAAGATGATCACCTTGGTGGGGTACGCGCACGCACGGATCCGCCGGGTGGCCTCGATCCCGTCCACGCCGGGCATGCGGACGTCCATCAGCACCACGTCCGGCCGGGTACGCATAACCACGTCCAGGGCCTGCGACCCGTCCGCAGCCTCCCCCACCACCTCGATGTCGCCGGCCTCGTCCAGGACCAGCCGGAACCCGGTGCGTACCAGCGTCTGATCGTCGACCAGCACCACGCGTACGGTCATCGCGCCACCAGCTCGCGCCCGTCCACCCGCAGCGGAAGCGTCGCGCGGAGCCGGAACCCGCCGCCGTCGCCGTGCCCGGTCTCCAGGGTGCCGCCCAGCATCGCGACCCGCTCGGCGATGCCGCGCAGCCCGTTGCCCCGCCCGTCCGCACCGTCCGCCAGGCCGCTCCCGTCGTCGGCCACGGCCACCCGCAGCCGATCGGGCTCGAACTCCAGCCGCACCGCCGCGCCTGCGCCCGGACCCGCGTGCTTCAGCGTGTTCGTCAGCCCCTCTTGCACGATCCGGTACGCCGACAGGTCGACCGCCGCCGGCACCACCCCGGGAACCCCGTCGACGTACAGCTCCACCCGCATCCCGGTGGACCGCAGCTGGTCGACGAGCCCGGGCACCGAGCCGATCCCCGGCAGCGGGGCGAGCCGTGCGTCCTCGGCCGGGTCGGTGCGCCCGGCGGCGAGCAGCTGCCGCATCTCGGCCAGCGAGGCCCGGCCGACCTCGATCACGTGTTGCAGCGCCGTGGCGGCCCGCTCCGGATGCCGGTCCAGCGCGGCGGCCGCGCCCTGCGCCTGCACCACCATCACCGACATCCCGTGTGCCACCACGTCGTGCAGCTCCCGGGTGAGCCGGGCACGCTCGGCCGCGACCGCCAGCGCCGCCCGCTGCCGCTCCTCCCGGGCCAGATCGGCGGTGCGCTGCTCGACGGCGGCCAGGTGCGCCCGCCGGCTGCGCATCGCGTCGCCGACCGCGAACGCCACGATCAGCAGCAGCATCTGCTCCATCCCCTGCTGGCCCGCGTCGACCAGCTGCTCGGGCGAGAGCACCGGTGCCGGCAACTTCTCGTCGATCACCTTGCCGGCCACCGGCGTCTTACCGGTCTGGCCCACCTCCAGCCGCTTCCGCGCGGCCTGCTCGATGATCGCGGTCTGCTGCTGCTCGTGGTGCAACCGGCCACCCAGGATCGCGGTGTAGGTCAGGACCACGGTGAGCCCGAGAAGAGCGAGTGAGATCCGCCGGCTGCGGGCCGCGGCGGCCACCGAGTACAGCACCAGCGGCAGCGCCAGATCGATGAGTGCCAGCTTGCTCTGCAACATCAGGTGACCGAACGTGCCGACCCCGGCGAGGGCCAGCGCCGGGATCGGCCACTGCTGGCGGATCAGCAAGCCGGCGGCGATCAGCGCCGCACACAGCCACCAGACGCCGTCCAGCGGCAGGCCGGTCCGATCCAGGAAGTCACGCGAGTCACCCAGCTTGACGGGCGCCAGGTATCCCCTGGCGAGCCCGGGCCCGACGGTCAGCACGATCAGGGCCAGCGCCAGTGCGGCGTCGGTCAGGAAGTGGCGCGGCACGTACCTGGACACGCCACCATCGTAGGAAGTCGATCCGGGCGGGGCGTCCGACTCAGGTGCTACATCAGCGGTACCAACGGCGGCCGGATGACCGACTCCGGTCGGACGAGTTCGAGGGCTGACGCGGCCACCGTGAAGCCATGACGAGAACAGGCTCCACACTGCTCATCACCGCGATACTCGCGGCCGGGGCGGCCGGATGCGGTTCGATCGGCTCGCGCGCCGGCTCGCCGGATCCGTCGCCGTCCGCCTCGGCGGACCGGCAGCAGTTGCTCGCCCTCGGCCAGGAGTGGGTCAAGTGCATGCGCGACAAAGGCATGACCCGGATGCCGGACGCGCAGCTCACCCCGGACGGGTACCTGACCTTCCCGATGGCCGACGGGTACGACTGGAAGGGCGACCTGCGGAACCATCCCGGCGTCATCGAGGCCTGCAAGCCGATCGAGGACCGGTACCCGCCGAACGCGTTCCGCCCTAAGGACGAGATCACCGCCGACGACCTGCGCAAGCTCGCCGAGTACGCCAAGTGCGTCCGGCAGAACGGCATCCCCGAGTTCCCGGACCCGAACAAGGACGGCGAGTTCGACCTGGAGGGCACCTCGCTGGAGAACGGCATCCCGCAGGCGAAGATCGACGTCGCCGACCAGGCCTGCAAGCACATCTGGGACGGCCGGATCAAGGTGATCAGCCCGGATGGAGGCAAGAAATGAGCCGCCCGCGTCCGACGATGTCCGCGGCCTTCCTGGTCGCACTGCTCGCGGCCGGAGCCGGTGGCGCCGGGTGCGACTCCGCCGGTTCCCCGTCCGCGGCCGCCAACCCGTCGGCGTCCGCCTCGGCGAGCCGGCAGCAGGCCCTCGCCGTCGCGCAGGAGTGGGTCCAGTGCCTGCGCGGCAAGGGTTTCACCCGGATGCCGGATCCGCAGCTCAGCTCCGAGGGCTACATCAGCTACCCGCCTGAGCGCGGATTCGAGTGGAAATCGGAGCTGGCCAAGTATCCGAAGATCATCGAGGCGTGCGAGTCGATCCAGGAGCGGATCCCGGCGTCGGCGCAGCGCCCCCGGCAGCAGGTCTCCGCCGAGGACCTGCGCAAGCTGGCCGAGTACGCCAAGTGCTTCCGCGAGCACGGCTTCCCCGACTTCCCGGACCCGAACGCCCAGGGTGAGTTCGACCTGCGAGGCACCTCGCTGAGCGACGGACGGCCGTCAGCGAAAAGGAACGCCGCGGACGAGGCCTGCCGGCACATCTGGAGCGGTGCGATCAAGGTGATCGACAACGGCGGAGGCAAGAAGTGAGCCGCCGGCGCGGGATCGGCACCGTAGTGGCGGTCGCGGTGGCCGCGCCGCTCGCCGCCGGCGTGGCGTACGCCGCACGGTCCGGACCGGACGCCGCCGAGGCGCCCGCCGTCACGGTCGCCACCGGAACCGCCGAGGTCACCCGCGGCACGCTCACCGAGCGCGTCCAGATCAGCGGCGTGCTCGGGTACGCCGGCTCCTACACGGTCGACCATCAGGGCGCACCGGGTGTGCTGACCGCGGCGCCCGGCCCGGGCGACACGATCCGCCGCGGCGGTGTCCTCTTCCGGGTGGCCGACGCGCCGGTCCGGCTGCTGCTGGGCAGCGTCCCGGCCTACCGCGACTTCGGGTACGGGATGACCGACGGCCCGGACGTACGCCAGCTCGAACGCAATCTGGTCGCGATGGGCTTCGACCCGGACCGGCGGATGACCGTGGACCGGCACTTCAGCGCGGCGACGGCCGCGGCGATCCGGCGCTGGGAGGCGTCCTGGGGGCGTAAGGCGTACCAGCGCACCGGGCGCCTCACCCAGGGCCAGGTCGTCTTCCTGCCCGCACCGCTGCGGGTCACCGAGGTGCCGGTCCGGGTCGGCGCCGCGGTCGCACCCGGAGCGACGGTCCTGACCGGAACGTCGACGAACCGGGCGGTGATCGCCCAGCTGGACACCTCGGAGCGCGGCAGCGTACGGGCCGGCGACGAGGTCGAGGTATCTCTGCCGGACGTGGACGCGATTCCCGGACGGGTCACCGAGGTCGGCCAGGTGGCGGCGGCCACCGACGAGGAGGAGGGCAACGGCCCGCCGCAGTCCGCGAACCCGGATCTGGCCACGGTCCCGCTCACCATCGCGGTCCGCGTACCTCGCGGTTTCGGCCTGGACCAGGCACCGGTGAACGTCGACATCATCACCGGCACCCGCGACGACGTGCTGCTGATCCCGATCGCCGCGCTGCTCGCCCGGTCCGGCGGCGGCTACCAGGTCCGCCTGGCCGGCGGGCAGATCGTGGCGGTGGAGCCGGGCCGCTTCGACGAGAGCACCGGCCAGGTGGAGATCACCAGCGGGCTCACCGAGGGTCAGTCGGTGGAGGTGCCGGCCTCATGACCGCCGTCCTGGAGCTTCTCGACGCCCGCAAGGTCTACCCCGGCACCCCGCCGGTGGAGTCGCTGCGCGGCGTCACCCTCACCGTGCACAGCGGCGAACTGGTCGCCGTCGCCGGGCCGTCCGGTTCCGGGAAGACCACGCTGCTCAACCTTGCCGCCGGTCTGGACCGGCCGTCCGGCGGCTCGGTACGCATCACCGGCCTCCCCGTCGAGAAGATGCGCGACCGGCAGCTCTCCGGCGTGCGCGCCCACCGCCTCGGGGTGGTCTTCCAGCAGTTCTTCCTGCTGGAACGCCTGACCGCGGCGGACAACGTGGCGACCGGGCTGCTCTATCGCGGGGTGCCGGCCGCCGAACGCCGGCGGGCCGCGGACACCGCCCTGGAACGCGTCGGGCTCGGTCACCGCGCCGGTTTCCCCGCCGCACACCTGTCCGGCGGTGAGCGGCAGCGGGTGGCGATCGCCCGCGCGCTGGTCGGGCGACCCGCCGTGGTGCTCGCCGACGAGCCCACCGGCAACCTCGACTCGGTCACCGGCGCGGAGATCGTCGACCTGCTGCGCGAGCTCAACGACGACGGCGTCACCATCGTGGTGATCACGCACGACGAGCGGGTCGCCGGTGCCATGCGGCGGCGCATCGAACTGCGCGACGGCCTGGTGGTGCAGGACAGCGGCGGTGTGTCGTGAGATCCCGTCTCCGGGTCGCCGACCTGCTGCCGGTGAGCACCGTGGGCCTGCGGTCGCGGCCCGGCCGGGCGGCGCTGTCCATCCTGGGCGTGGCGATCGGCATCGCCGCCATGGTGGCGGTGCTCGGCGTCACCCGGTCCAGTCAGGCCGACGTGCTCGCACAGATCGACCGGGTGGGCACCAACCTGCTGACCGTGGCGAACGGCAAGACGCTTCGCGGGGAGGAGGCCGAGCTGCCGGTCACCGCGGGTACGGCCGTCGCGCGTACCGATGGGGTGCTCTCCTCGGCGGCCACCGCGATGCTCGACGTGCCGGTCTACCGCAACGATCGGATTCCCAGCGGGCGGACCGGCGGGCTGGCGGTACGCGTCACCGATCCGGCACTGCTCACCACCCTCGACGGCACGCTCGTGGACGGACGTTTCCTGGACGCGGCGCTGGCCCGCTACCCGGCGGTGGTGCTCGGCCACTACGCCGCCGGCTCGCTCGGCATCCGGGACGTCACCGGCCATCCGCGGATCTATCTCGACGAGCGCTGGTACACCGTGGTCGGGATCATGGCGCCGGTCGAGCTCGCCCCCGAACTGGACACGTCGGCGCTGATCGGCGCTCCGGTGGCGGCCGCCGACTTCGGGTACGAGGGCAACCCGACCCGGATCTTCGTGCGGGCCCGGACCGAGCGCACCAGCGAGGTGGCCGGTCTGCTCGGCCGGGCGGCCAACCCGGCCCACCCCGAGGAGGTCGCGGTGAGCCGGCCGTCCGAGGCGCTCACCGCCCGGCTCGCTGTCACCGACGGCGCCACCGTGCTGCTGCTCGGCCTCGGCGCGGTGGCGCTGCTGGTCGGCGGGATCGGCATCGCCAACGTACTGGTGATCTCGGTGCTGGAGCGGCGCGGCGAGATCGGCCTGCGCCGTGCGCTGGGCGCCACCCGGCGGCACGTCGCCGCGCAGTTCCTCGTGGAGTCGCTGCTGCTGGGCGCGGGCGGCGGCGCGGCCGGGGTGGCCCTGGGTGCGGCGATCACCTACGCGGTGGCGACGGTACGAGGCTGGCCCACCCTGGTGCCGGCGGGCGCGGTCGGCGCGGGCCTGATCGCGGCCGTGCTGATCGGCGGGTGCGCCGGCCTCTATCCGGCGGTACGAGCGGCGCGGCTCTCACCCACCGAGGCGTTGCGTACGGCGTGATCTCCTCACCGGCGGCCGATTAGTTTCGGAGGTGGCCGCGGTCTACCCACCGAAACCACCTGATGCGAAGGGACCACGACAATGGCGAAGGTCATCTCCACGCTGTTCATCACCGCCGACGGGGTCGCCGAGATCGACCCGGACTGGCACTTCCCGTACTTCGACGACAACATGGGCCGCGCCGTCACCGAGGACTACGAGACCTCTGACGTGCTGCTGATCGGCCGCGAGACGTTCGACAGCTTCGCCGGCGCCTGGCCCGACCGGGAGACGGCCGGTGGCGAGGACGCGCCGTTCGCCAAGAAGATCGGGGACATGCGCAAGGTCGTCGTGTCCCGGCAGCGGCTGGAGTTCTCCTGGCGCAACTGCGAGCTGATCGACGGGGATCTGGTCAAGGCGGTGACCGCGCTCAAGGCCGACGCCGGCGTCAGGGGCATCCTGATCCCGGGTTCGGTCTCGGTGGTGCAGCAGCTGCTCGCGGCCGGCCTGATCGACGAGTTGCGGCTGCTGGTGCACCCGGTGGCGGCGCGCAAGGGCAAACGGCTGTTCGACGACGGTGACACCGCGTACCACCTGAAGGTGACGGCGACCGAGGTGTTCCCGACCGGGGTGATCCGGGTGATCTACACCCCGGCCGAGGCGCCCGCGCCGGCCGGCTACGACGACGCCAAGGGGCAGCTGCCCGACGAGGGGTGACGGCATACTGACCGCCGTGGATGACGAGTGGCACATCAGTGAGCAGCGCGGCGGCCCGGTGTCGCATGTGCTCCTCTTCGAGGAGGTCGTCGCGTCGGATCGGGAGGACCTGGTCGCGGAAGCGGTCGAGTTCCTCCCGACGGTCCGTGGTGTCACCTCCGTCGAGCACGTCGAGCGGGAGATCGTCGAGATCGACGCGCCCGGCGTGCCGGCCGCGCGCCTGACCTCGATTTTGCGGCGCTGGTGGGACGCGGCGGCGAAGGAGCAGCGCCCGTGGATGACCGCGATGAACCGGGCGGCGGGCACCGTCGGCGATCTGGCGCCCGGGTTTCAGCGCGACGGCTGGCAACTGACCCGGGTCGCCGACGCCGAGCTCACCCACGTCATCACCCTGGACCACGGGTTCGGCCGGGAGCCGGGCCAGCACATGATCAGCATCACGGCCGGGGTCCGGCTGACGTTGCCGGACCGCGAGCACGTCACCGCCGTGTACAGCACGCTCGATCTGGCCGACGACGCGGCGCTCGCCGAGGTCGTCACCGGTCAGGTGCTGCCCGCTCTGGACGCGCTGCCCTCCGTGGACGCCATGCTGGCCCGCTGGCAGGAGGGGCGTTCGGTCGAGGCGGCCGGCCGCCGGCCGTACCCCGGCCATGAGGGAGAGCTGCACGGGCGGGTGCTCGTCGCGCGTGGCCGGCTCGCCGAGGCCCGCGAGGTGTACCAGCGGTATTACGAGTACAGCCTGCCACGGCAGCGGCCGTACGTGGTGCGGCTGGTCGAGAAGCTGGGCGTGGCGGCGCTGACCACCGGGGACGACCCGCGGCTCAGCGTCGCCGATGAGCGGACGCTGGCGGCCTGGCCGGCGGACATGGCGGGGCGGATCGACCTGCTGCACCGGATGACCGGCGTGCCCATGGACCGGTCCCGGCGCTCGCTGGACGAGGTGTGGGCCCGGCTGCGGGAGACACCCGACCGCTTCCGGAGCACCTTCGCGGACACCGGACCCGCGCTTGCGATCCCGTACTACGGCGTGCAGAGCAGCGGCGACATCCGGCGCGGCCGGGTGCCGTTCGAGCCGTGGTACCGGGTGACGGTGGAGCTGCTCACGGCGTACCTCGGTGCGGTCGTCATCGCCGAGCGGCCGGGCACCGCGTGGGGTGTCGCCGGCGACGGCGAGCTGGCCATGGTCGACCGCGGCGGTACCGGGCTGCTGTCGCGCGTCTTCGCCGTCGCCCGGCTGCCGTTCGAGGCTCCGGACGACGAGTTCGATCCGCGCCGGCTGCGCCGGCTCGCCGACGACATGGCGCGGTGGCTGGGCGAAGGGCGTTATGAGCCGGGGATCATCCGCCTGGGTACGCCCGGCACGTAGGGATCAGGCGCTTCCGAGCCGGCCGTCGACGCATCGACGGCCGGCTTTTTCGTGCGCCGAGCCGGCGAGCGCTGCCACAACGTTGACGAACCAGTGACACATCTGAAACATTGAATGCCCCTTGCCGCAAAAACTGGGCAAGACAACGAAATTTTACACTACAGCCACCGGAAGAATCCCCCTCTCGCGCAGCAGGACGCAGGCCTGGTGCCGCGCTGCCGTGCGCCCCGAAGCACAGGACGGATCCCATGACGCTCACCAGATTCGGTAGACGGCTGATCGCCGCGGCCCTCGCGGCCGGCCTGATCAGCCTCGGCATGTCACCGCCGGCCGCCCATGCCGCGGGCGGCCCCAACCTGGCGGCCGGAAAAGCGGCCTCGGCCAGCGGCTCGCTCGGGGCGCAGCCGGCCTCCGCCGTCAGCGACGGCAACCCGAACTCCTACTGGGAGAGCCCGAACAACGTCTTCCCGCAGTGGGTTCAGGTCGATCTCGGCAGCACCGTCAGCATCGACCAGGTGGTGCTGAAGCTGCCGCCGGCCACCGCCTGGGCCACCCGTACGCAGACGCTCAGCGTGCAGGGCAGCGCCAACGGCTCGACCTTCAGCACGCTCTCCGCCTCCGCCGGGCGGGTGTTCAATCCGGCCACCGGCAACGCCGTGACGATCAACTTCGCGGCCGCGAGCGTCCGCTACGTGCGGGTGCACATCACGGCCAACACCGGCTGGCCGGCCGGGCAGCTCGCCGAACTCGAGGTGTACGGCGTAGCCGGCCCCGTCGACCCGGATCCGGACCCGCCGACCGGCAGCAACCTCGCGGCGAACAAGGCGATCGAGGCCTCGTCGTCTGTGCACACGTTCGTGGCCACCAACGCGAACGACGCCAGCCCGACCAGCTACTGGGAGTCCGCCGGCTTCCCGTCGACGCTCACCGTGAAGCTCGGCTCCGACGCGGACATCACCGGAATCGTCGTGAAGCTCAACCCGGACCCGGTATGGGGCCCGCGTACCCAGAACATCCAGGTGCTCGGCCGCGCCGGAACCGCCACCGGGTTCGCCGAACTCAAGGCCCGCGCCGACTACGGCTTCAACCCGTCCACCAACCAGAACACGGTGACCATCCCGGTCAGTGGCCGCGCGTCGGACGTACGCCTGCAGTTCTTCAGCAACACCGGCGCTCCCGGCGGCCAGGTCGCCGACCTCCAGGTGATCGGCGCCTGGGCGCCGAACCCGGACCTGATCGTCACCTCGACCACCTGGTCGCCCGCCACGCCCAGTGAAAGCACCGCGATCACGCTGAGTGCCGTCGTGAAGAACAACGGCACCGCCGCGGCCCCCGCCAGCAAGGCCGACTTCCGGCTCAACGGGACCGTCGCCGGCAGCGCGGACGTGCCCGCGCTCGCCGCGGGCGCCTCGGCCACCGTGTCGGCGAACGTCGGCGCCAAGGCGCAGGGCAGCTACACGGTCTCCACCGTGGCCGACCCGGCCAACACGGTCGCCGAGCAGAACAACGACAACAACACCTACACCGCGGGCAGCCAGCTGGTCGTGGCCCAGGCCCCCGGCCCGGACCTCCAGGTCACCGCGATCAACACCAACCCGGCCAACCCCGCGGTGGGCGCGGCGGTCAGCTTCGCCGTCGCCGTCACCAACCGGGGTACGAGCACAGCGGGCGCCAGCACCACCCGGCTCGTCGTCGGCGGCACGACCCTCACCGGGGCCACCCCGGCGATCGCGGCCGGCGCGACCTCGACCGTCACCATCGGCGGCACCTGGACGGCGACCAGCGGCGGTGCCACCGCCACCGCGACGGCTGACTCGGCCGGCGCGGTCGCCGAGACCAACGAGAACAACAACACGCTGGCCCGGCCGCTCGTGGTCGGCCGGGGCGCCGCGGTGCCGTACACCGAGTACGAGGCGGAGGCCGCCCGTTACCAGGGCGCGCTGGTGCAGACCGACCCGCTGCGCACCTTCGGGCACACCAACTTCGGTACCGAGTCGTCCGGCCGCCAGTCGGTGCGGCTCAACAGCACCGGGCAGTTCGTCGAGTTCACCTCCACGAACCAGGCGAACTCGATCGTCGTACGCAACTCCATCCCGGACTCCGCTTCCGGCGGCGGCCAGGAGGCGACGATCAGCCTCTACGTCAACGACGTCTTCAACCGCAAGCTGACCCTGTCGTCGCGCAACAGCTGGCTGTACGGCACCACCGACGACACCGAGTCGCTGTCCAACACCCCCGGTCCCGACGCCCGGCGGCTCTTCGACGAGTCGCACGCGCTGCTGTCCGCGTCGTACCCGGCGGGCACCCGGTTCAAGTTGCAGCGCGACGCGGGCGACAGCGCGGCGTTCTACATCATCGACCTGATCGACCTGGAGCAGGTGGCACCGGCGGCGTCACAGCCGGCCGGCTGCACCTCGATCACCCAGTACGGCGCGGTACCCAACGACGGTCTCGACGACACCGCCGCCATCCAGCGCGCGGTGACCGACGACGAGAACGGCGTGATCAGCTGCGTCTGGATCCCGGCCGGCCAGTGGCGGCAGGAGCAGAAGATCCTCTCGCCGGACCCCACCCGCGGGCAGTGGAACCAGAAGGGCATCCGCAACGTCGTGATCCGCGGCGCCGGCATGTGGCACTCGCAGCTCTACTCCAACACCCAGCCGCACCAGGTGACCGGCAACATCAACCACCCGCACGAGGGCAACGTCGGCTTCGACATCGACGACAACACCCAGATCTCCGACATCGCGATCTTCGGCAACACGCAGAACCGGGCCAACCGAGGACACGGCCTCAACGGCCGGTTCGGCAAGAACACGAAGATCAGCAACGTGTGGATCGAGCACGTCAACGTCGGCGCCTGGGTGGGCCGCGACTACTCGGACACGCCGGCCTACTGGAACCCGGGCGACGGCCTCGAGTTCACCGGCATGCGGATCCGCAACACGTTCGCCGACGGCATCAACTTCTCCAACGGCACCCGCAACTCGAGGGTGTTCAACTCGTCGTTCCGTACCACCGGTGACGACGCCCTGGCGATCTGGGCCAACCCGTACGTCAAGGACCAGTCGGTGGACATCAACCACAACGACCACTTCCTGAACAACACCATCCAGCTGCCGTGGCGGGCCAACGGCATCGCGATCTACGGCGGCTACGGCAACTCGGCGCAGAACAACCTGGTGTCCGACACCGCCAACTACCCGGGCATCATGCTGGCCACCGACCACAGCCCGCTGCCCTTCTCCGGCACGACGCTGCTGGCCAACAACGGCCTTTACCGTACGGGTGGCGCGTTCTGGAACGAGGACCAGGAGTTCGGGGCGATCACGCTGTTCCCGTCGACGAAGGACATCGTCGGGGTGACGATCCGCGACACCGACATCATCGACTCCACCTACGACGGCATCCAGTTCAAGAACGGCGGCGGCAACATGCCGAACGTCCAGATCACCAACGTGAAGATCGACAAGTCGAACAACGGCGCCGGCATCCTGGCGATGTCCGGAGCCCGCGGCAACGCAGTCCTGTCCAACGTGACGATCACCAACTCGGCCGACGGCAACATCGTCATCCAGCCGGGCTCCCAGTTCACCATCAGCGGCAGCTGACCCCCCTTCGCGGGTGACCCGGCTCTTCGCGCCGGGTCACCCGCGCCTGACGCCCCATGATCCGCACTGTTAGGTTGTTGCACATCATTGGCAACAGCAAAAGGGGCTCAGGTTGTCCACCGACGTGCTCGGGGTCGGCGTGCAGCAGCGACGGACCGCCCTCTGGCTGCTCGGCCTGGCCGCCGGGCTGCTCGCCACCGGGTTGATCGCGGTCGGCACAGGGGCGGTCGCCATCAGCCCGGTCACCGTCGCCCGGATCATCGGCCACCAGCTGTCCGGCGCCGGCACGGTGACATGGACGCCGCCGCAGGAAGCCATCGTGTGGCAGGTCCGGCTGCCGCGCGTACTGCTCGGCATGCTGGTCGGCGCCGGCCTGGCGGTCTGCGGTGTGGCACTACAGGCGATGGTGCGCAACGTGCTCGCCGACCCGTACCTGCTCGGCATCAACTCCGGCGCCTCCAGCGGCGCCGCGGCCGCCATCCTGTTCGGTGCCGGCGCCGCATTCGGCAGTCACGCCCTGCCCACCAGCGCGTTCCTCGGCGCCCTCGCCGCCTCCCTGCTGGTCTTCCTGATCGCCCGCGGCGGCGGGCGGGTCACCTCGGTCCGGCTGCTGCTGGCCGGCGTCGCCGTGGGCTACGCCCTGTACGCCACCACCAGCTTCCTGATCTTCGCCTCCGGGTCCGCGGAAGGCGCCCGGTCGGTGATGTTCTGGCTGCTCGGCTCGCTGAGCCTGGCCCGCTGGGACGCGCTGCTGGCGGTCGCCGCACTCGTCATCGGCGGCACCGTCGCCTACCTCACCGTCGTGGGCCGGCAGCTCGACGCACTCGCCGTGGGCGACGAGACCGCACACACGCTGGGCGTCTCCCCCGACCGCTTCCGGGTACGCCTGCTCGTGATCGTCTCGCTCTGCGTCGGCGTCCTGGTCTCCGCCTCCGGCAGCATCGGCTTCGTCGGGCTCGTCGTCCCGCACCTGGCCCGCCGCCTCGTCGGCGCCCCGCACGTCCGCGTGGTGCCGGTCGCCGCGCTTCTCGGCGCGATCCTGCTGCTCGGGGCCGACGTGATCGCCCGCGTACTGCTCGCACCGCAGGAGATCCCGATCGGCATCATCACCGCCCTGCTCGGCGCACCCTTCCTGCTGGTCCTGATCCGCCGCCTGCACGCCACGAAGGGAATCTGACATGAAGGCACTCCCGGCCGCCGCCTCGCTCCTGCTTCTCGCCGGATGCGGCGCTGCCGCCACCGGTGAGCCGTCCGGCACGGTCACCGTCGACAACTGCGGTGTGGCCGTCACCTTCGACAAGGCGCCGGAACGGGTCGTGCTGCTCAAGAGCGCGGCCGTCCCCTACCTGCACTCGCTCGGCGTGATGGACCGGGTGACCGCGCGGGCCGGGCGGTACCCTGCGGAGTACTACGACGCCGCGACTCTCTCCGAGCTGGACCGGATCCCGCTGCTCACCGACCGGACCGACACCAGCGGCCACCTCCAGATCTCCAAGGAGGTGGTGATCAGCCAGCAGCCCGACCTGGTGCTCGGCGAGGTCGACAACCTCTCCCGCGACACCCTCGCCGCCGTGGACATCCCGCTGCTCGAAGAACCCGCGCTCTGCCCGGGCGCCACCGCCGTGCCGGCCTTCGACGACATCTACGCGCAGATGACGACCTACGGCAAGGTCTTCGACCGCGAGGCCGAAGCGGCGCGCGCGATCACGGCGCTCAAGGAGCGCATGTCCAGGATCAGAACCGAGCGGGGTACGCGCACCGCGGCCGTTCTCTACCCGACGGTCGGCGGGGGCGTGACGTACGCGTACGGCTCGACGAGCATGGCGCACCCGCAGCTGGAGGCGGCCGGGTTCACCAACGTGTTCGCCGGCAGCAACGAGCGGGTCTTCGAGGTCACCCTGGAGGAGCTGCTCGGCCGCAACCCGGACGTGCTGATCCTGCTGCACAGCGACGGCGACCCGAAGGCGGTCGAGGCGGCGGTGACCGGGCTGCCCGGCGCGGCGAAACTCAAGGCCGTCAGCGACGGCAACGTCATGACCCAGCTGTTCAACTTCACCGAGCCGCCGTCCCCGCTGTCCGTCGACGGTCTGGAGAGGATCGTCGAGCGCTTCCAGGCGCCGGCGTGATCGAGGCGTCCGGGGTGTCCTGGCGCTACGGCGCCAGCCCCGTCATCGACGGCGTCACCGTCACCGCTCGCCCCGGCCGGGTGCTCGGCCTGATCGGCCCGAACGGCAGCGGCAAGACCACCCTGCTGCGCCTGCTCTACGGGGCACTGCGCAGCTCCACCGGGAAGGTCACCGTCGACGGCGGCGAACTGGGCACCCTGACCCCGCGCGAGGCCGCCCGCCGGATGGCCGTCGTAGTGCAGGAGACCGGCGGCGAGACGGCGCTGACCGTGGCCGAGATGGTGCTGCTCGGCCGCAATCCGCATCTGTCGGCCTTCCAGCGCACCGGCCGCGACGACCACGAGATCGCCGCCCGCTGCCTGACCCGGGTCGGCGCCACCCACCTGGCGGCCCGGCCGTTCGCCGGGCTCTCCGGCGGGGAGCGGCAGCGGGTGCTGATCGCCCGGGCCCTGGCCCAGGAGGCGACCCACCTGCTGCTCGACGAGCCCACCAACCACCTGGACATCCGCTATCAGCACGAGATCCTGCGCCTGGTCCGCGGCCTGGGCACCTGCTCGATCGTCGTGCTGCACGACCTCAACCTGGCCGCCCGCTACTGCGACGACCTCGTGCTGCTCGGCACCGGCGGGGTGGTCGCGGCCGGGCCGGCCGCCGACGTGCTGGACCCCGAGGTCCTCGAACCGGTCTACGGCATCGGCATCCGCCGGCTCGACCTGGAGGGCGAGTTGCATCTGCTGTTCCACCCGATCACCAGGTGCGGATGCGGTTCCTGATCACCGGCCGGGCGTGAGTTCGCCGGCGCGCAGCCACTCCCCTTCCGGGGTACGCACCTCCAGCCCGACCACCTCGTCCCCGGCGCGCACGATTCGCACGTCCGGGCAGCCCTCGACGACCGGCTGCCAGCCGCGGGTGGGGTCGTGCACCGCGTGCCGGCGGCAGTGCTGCTCATCGACGTAGCCCCACGCGATCAGCACCTCGCGGCCCCGGTAGGAATACCGGCCGACCGAGGCGATCCGGTCGCCGTCCGGGCGGCGGAAGAAGTCAGCGTGCAGGCCGGGCACAGCGGTGCCCTCGAAGTCGGCGTCCGGCGTCGACCGGTGCGGCGCGTACGTCGTCAGGTCGGGAAGGGACAATCTCGTTCCTTTCGGGTAACCCCGATGCTGTGCATCGCGGCCGCCCCACTATCTGTCGAGGGTGACCATGCCGGGGTGGTCGAGCAGGAACTGCGCCACCCGGCCCTCGGCGACGGCGGTGAAGAAGGCGCCGACCCGCACCGGGAACCGCTCGCCCCGATACGTGCCGCCCTCGAAGAGCGCCTGCCCGGGCAGGCCGACCGTCGTCATGTCGTTGGCGTCGATCCGCTTCAGCGCCGTCGCCCAGTCGGCGATGGTGCGCCCGCCACCGACGAAGGTCAACGAGTCGCCGGCCGCGCCGGCGACCTTCAGCAACATGCCCGGATCCTGGCTGAGCCGCTTCACCACCGCCCGGAGGAACTGCCGCTGGTGCCGCTGGCGGTCGTAGTCGGAGCGGGGCAGTCCGTAGCGCTGCCGCACGTAGTCGAGGGCTTCCCAGCCCTCCAGGCGCACCGGCCGGTCGCTCGGCGAGTACACCTTCTGCGGCCCGGTGTACGGGCGCAGGCACTTCTGGTGCGCCTGGCAGGACGGCAGGCGGTCCCGCGGGCTCCCGTCCGGCTTGCGGTGCTCGGACACGACGGTCTGGTCGATGACCATCCGGACGCCGCCCATCACGTCGACCACCTTGCGGAAGCCACCGAAGTTGATGATCGCGCCGGCGTCGAACCGCCTGATCCCGGTGACGTCACCGACCGTCCGGGCGAGCAGTTCGTAGCCCTGGGCGGGGCGGTACTCGCCGGTGCTGGTCCGGCTGCCCAGCGCCATCGCTCCGTTGATCTTGCCGCGGGTCGCGGGTGTGCCGGTCGGGGGAAAGGCCGGGATCCGCACCACCAGGTCGCGCGGCAGCGAGAAGAGATACGCGGCGCGCCGGTCCGCCGGGATGTGCGCCACGATGATCGTGTCGGCGAGTGGCGCGATGTGCGTACCGCGTGGGTCGATGCCGACCAGCAGGAGGTTCAGCGCACCCGCCGGGATCGCCTGCGCCGGGGAATGCCCGGCCAGCCCCGCCCGTGCCGCGACCAGGGCGCCGCCGGCCGGCACCAGGAGCAGGCTTCCGAAGACGACACCGAGCCGGGCCCAGAGCGGCGCACGGCGTTTTCCCCACCAGAGCATTCCAGAAGTTTTGCACAGCTTTAGCAGGATATAGGCGGTTTATTGATACTTGACCCCGGTGAGGCGTTCGGACAGTTCCCACAGGCGAGCGGCGGTGTCGGTGTCGTGGATGGCGCGCTCGCGCGTACGGCGGGTGGGCTCGCCCCAGAACTGCAGCAGCCCGTCCGGAACGATGTAGCTGCCGCCGGGGAGGTCGGGCGTGGTCGCGGCGTACAGCGAGGTCTTCGCCCCTTCGGGACCCGGCCGGAAGGCCACCCGCATGATCAGGCCGAGGGCCGCCGCGTAGAGACGCCCCCTGCTGCGGTGCACGCCGCCGGTGAGCACGTTCGTACGGGTGAGCCCGGGCGCGACGGCCATGCTGCGCAGCTTCCGCCCGGCGGCGTCCACCCGGCGCTGCAGTTCCACGGCGAAATAGAGGTTGGCCCGCTTGGACATCACGTAGGCGTCGGACGCCCGGTAGCGGCGCTCGGCGTTGAGGTTGCCCAGGTCGAAGCGGGCATAGCGCTGCCCTTCACTGCTCACCGTGACCACCCGGGGATCGGGCGCGGCGAGCAGGCGCGGCAGCAGCAGACCGGTCAGCGCGAAGCCACCGAGGTGATTGATGCCGAAGTGCGACTCGAACCCGTCGGCGGTCACCGCGTACGGGACCATCGCCACCCCGGCGTTGTTGACCAGCAGATCGAGCCGGTCGTGGTCCCACCCGGCGGCGAACGCCCGGATCGACGACAGATCGGCCAGGTCCAGCCGGCGCAGCTCCAGGTGAGCGCCGGGCACCTCGCCGCGCATCCGGTCGAGGGCGGCGCCGCCGCGCGCGGGGTCACGGCAGGCCAGCACCACGTGGGCGCCGCGGCGGGCCAGTTCGCGGGCGGTGTGGTAGCCGATGCCGCTGTTGGCGCCGGTCACGACGGCGGTCCGGCCGGACTGGCCGGGGATCGACTGCACTGTCCACCGAGGCGGGTTCCGCATGACCGCCGAGCGTATTGCAGTCTGCCGATATCCAGTCAGGGCAGATCGCGGGCTTCTCCGTAGACGAGCGAGAGCCGCACCGGGACATCGGCGAGCCCCGCGTCGTCCAGCGCCTGCCGCAACGACGTGTCGTCGGCCGGCGGCGGTGGTCCGGCAGCCGTCACCCGCAGCACTCCCTGCTGGACCGTCACGTTGACGACGTCCCAGGACCGCGACCGGGCCCAGCGTTCCGCCACGGGCTGCGCGGCCGACACGATCGCCTGATCGCGGAACACCTGAGCACTGCTGAGGGTGAGCGGAATCGCCACCAGAACCACGACCAGCCCCACGACGGCCAAGGTCAGCGGGCGCAGCCGCCCGACCGGCCGGCCCGCTCTGATCGCCGCGTAGCGCACCCGGTAGCCGATCAGCACGGCGGTGGCGGTCGCGATGATCGCGGCGACGTTGGTGGCGAACAGCAGCAGCGCACCCGCGGACTGCCTGGGTGCACCCGACTCCAGGGTCAGACCGACCACGGCCAGCGGCGGGACCAGCGAGATCGCGATCGCCACTCCCGGCAGGGTGTCCGAGACGTCCGAACGCACCAGGGCGAACGCGCCGACCGCGCCGGTCGCGAGGGCCGCCACCAGATCGATGAGCTCCGGGTGCACCCGGCCGGCGACCTGCGAGTTGGTGTCCGCGACGACCGGACCGGCCACCAGCAGCCCCAGCCCGAAGCCGATCAGGACGACCAGCACCGCGCCGCTGACCACGAGCAGGGCGCTGGCCAGGATCCGCCGGCGGTCGGCGAGGACCAGCCCGAAGCCGGTGCCCAGGATCGGGGTCATCAGCGGCGCGACGATCATGGCGCCGATCACCGTGGCGTCCGAATCGGCCACCACGCCGGCGGTCGCGATGATCGCCGCGAGGACGAGCAGCACCCAGAAGGCGGACCGCTGCCTGCGCGTGTCGAGGAAGAGCCGCCCGACCATCCGGTCGAGATCCGCCTCGGTCACCCCCGCCATGGCTGCGAGCGTGCCCGCCACCGGCCGGACTGTCCTCACCCGTCACGGATGACGCGGGTGCGGGGAGGCGATACTGGCGTGGTGGACGACCTGCCCGAGGTGCGCTTCGCCCGTACCGGCGACGGTGTGACGCTGGGCTATCAGGTCTTCGGGCGCGGTCCGGTGCTGGTCTGGATGCCGTCGCTGAGCAACATCGTCGCGCAGTGGCGGATCCCGGTCGTACGCGCGGCCTACCTCGGACTGTCGCGGCACCTGACCGTGGTGCTCTACGACGGCCGGGGCACCGGCAGCTCGGATCGCAGGATCGACCTGACCGACCTCGGCGTCGACGCCCACCTGCGCGACCTCCAGGCCGTGCTGGACGACGCCGGCATCGAGCGGGCCTCGCTGCTCGGCTACTACCACTCGGTCGCGACCGCCATCGCCTTCGCGGCGCGCGAGCCCGGCCGGGTGGAGCGGATGGTGCTGTTCGGCGGGGCGCCGCGGCTGCGCGAGGCCATGCGCCCGGCGCAGACCCAGGCCCTGCTCTCCCTGGTCGACCAGGACTGGGGGCTGTTCGCCGACGCGGCCGCGACCGCCTGGCTGGGCTGGGACTCGGCGCCGTCGGGGCGCTGGACCGCGGAGGCGTTCCGTACGGCGACCACCGCGCCGGTGGCCAAGGCGTGGTTCGAGGCGGCACAACACATCGACGTCACCGCGGAACTGGGTCGGGTGCGTGCGCCCACCCTGGTCCTGCATCGCCAGGGTGAGCAGCAGATCCCGGTCGAGGTCGCCCGGCGCCTGACCGGCGGGTTGCCGGACGCGCGGCTGGTGGAACGGCCGGGTTCGACCCCGACGCTGTTCCTGGAGGACCCGGCCGCGGATGTCCGGCTGGTCACCGAATTCGTGACGACCGGTCGGGTGAGCCGCCCAGCGGCCGGTACCGCGGCGCAGATGCTGACACCCCGGGAAGGCGAAGTTCTGCGACTGCTCGCAGCCGGCGACTCCAACAGCGAGATCGCCCGCCGGCTGGGCATCGCGGTGCACACCGTGGAGCGCCATCTGGCGAATCTCTACCGCAAGATCGGCGCGCGCGGCCGGACCGACGCCGTCGCGTACGCGCTGCGGCACACCCCGGACTGACGGAATTCCGCCATCGGGCCTGCCGGATCACCGTGACGCGGACACCACGGTCGGCAGTGGAGGATCGAGGTATGACCTCCTCCGCATCGGCCGTACCGAAGAACACGTCCTGGCGTCTCGCCCGCGCCACCGCACCGGCCGTCCGGGTGCTGGCCGGGCGGCGCTGGTTCCCGATCTGGGCGGTGGTGCACCATCGCGGGCGCGTCACCGGCCGGAGCCTGACCGTGCCCGTGGCGGTCATCGCCACACCGGACAGCTTCATCATCAACCTGCCGTGGGGCGCCGGCACGAACTGGGCCCGCAACGTGCTGGCAGCGGGCGAGTGCACCATCCGCTGGAAGGGCCGCGACCACCGGGTGAACGATCCCCGCATCATCGACGAGGCTGCGGCTCGCCCGTACTACTCCCGTTTCACCTGGACAATGGCGCGCAAGCTGTTCCCCGCGGACGCCTGGCTCCTGCTGCACCGCGACGGCTCCTGACCCGGATCCCTACGGTTCGGCGGCGATGCGGTCCAGCCAGCGGTCGAGCAGAGCCGCTTCGGCGTCCTCGAGCGCGGTGGTGCCGGAGAGGGCGAGCTGCGACCGCAGTTGCCGGGCCGCGGCGCGTACCGGGTCGGCCTGGCCGCGCGGGGACGGTTCGGTCAGGACGGCGGCGAAGACCGCGTCCCGGGCCTCGTGGGACAGCCGTGGATCGCTGAAGAGCCTCGGCCGGGCGATCTGGCTCAGGGCCACGCCCACGTTCGCCGCCAGGATCAGCCGGGCCGCGTTCGCCGGGTCGGTGGTGAGGGCGCCCACCGCGGCACAGCGCACCAGGGTGGCTTCGAGCAGATCGAGCACGCGCCGGTAGGTGGCGGCGCCGGACTCCGGCCGTGGAGTGAACATCAGCTGGTAGAGCGCCGGGTGGTCGCGGGCGAACGCCATGTGGTCGTCCCACCCGGCGGTCAGGTCGGCGATCGGGTCACCGGTCTTCTCGAGCGCTGCCTTCTGTGCGGCGTAGCGCTCCATGCCGGCGTCGGCGACCGCGTCGAGCAGCCCCTGCTTGTCGCCGAAGATCCGATACAGCACGGGCTGGGTGACGCCGACGGCCTCGCAGACCGCGCGGGTGGAGATGTCGTAGTCGGTGGAAGCGGCCAGCAGCCTCTCGGCCGCGTCGAGCATCGCCGCACGCACGGTGTCTGTCGTCACAGAATCGATGATACGCCAACGCGATAGTAGTGATACGGTGATGTTATCGCCGATACGCGAAGCACGTATCACCGATATCAGGAGATGGATCCATGACCGAGCAGCGTGTAGCAGTCGTCACCGGAGCTTCCCGGGGCATCGGGCGTGCCATCGCCACCACCCTCGCGGCTTCCGGGCTCGACGTCGTGGTGGGTTACGCCGGGTCGCGGACCGCGGCCGACGAGGTCGCCGCGGAGATCATCCGATCGGGCGGGCGGGCCGTCATCGCTCAGGCCGACGTGGCCGACGAGAAGGCCGTGGCCGCGATGTTCGACCTCGCCGAGTCCACCTTCGGCGGCGTCGACGTGGTGGTGAACAGTGCCGGGCGGATGTCGCTCGCCCCGCTCGCCGAGCTGGATCTCGCCGAGCTCGACGAGCTGCACCGTACGAACATCCGGGGCACGTTCGTGGTGGCGCGGGAGGCAGCGCGGCGGCTGCGTGACGGTGGGGCGATCGTGACCCTGTCCTCGTCGGTGCTGGGGCTGCGGCTGCCCACCTACAGCGCCTACGCCGCCAGCAAGGGCGCGGTGGAGGCGATCACCCTCATCCTGGCGCGGGAGCTGCGGGGACGCGACATCACGGTGAACACCGTGGCACCCGGGCCGACCGCGACCGAGCTGTTCCTGGACGGCAAGGACGAGCAGACCGTCGACCGGATGGCCAAGCAGCCGCCGCTGGAGCGCCTGGGCACCCCGGCCGACATCGCCCGGGTGGTCGCGTTCCTGGCCGGGCCCGAGGGCCGCTGGGTCAACGGCCAGCTGCTGCGGGCCAACGGGGGCATCGTCTGACCGGGCTCGGGCTCACCCCGCATGGCGAGTGCGGCGCAGCGCCACACCGGTCGCCAGCAGTACCGCCAGCGCCTCGCCGCCGGCCAGGATGATCGCGAACGTCTCGGCCGGCCCGGCGACCGCCGAGAAACCGAGGGTGACGGCGATGACCGCGACGGCGACGGCGAGACCGACCAGCCGGAGTCCCGCCAGCCCGGTCGCCGCCTGAGCCAGCCGGTCACCCCGGGCGCCCCGGAAGAGGGCGGTCGCCGCGACGGCCAGGATGGCCGCGCTCACCGCGGCGGAGACCCCGAGCAGGGTGAAGGCCGCGGCGTCCGCCGCGGCGATCGACCCGTCCCGGTACGCCCGCCAGACGATCGAGCAGATCACGATGAAAGCCGCGTCGGCCAGGATCAGGAGAATCGTCAGCGAGCCGAGGACCCGGTTGCTCGCGCCGCTGGAGCGGGTGGCCGTCATCCGAGGTCAGCCCCGCACCGCCGGCGGCCAGTGGCCCCCGTGGAACCCGGTGTCGTCGAACTTCTGGCGCAGCGTGCTGTTAGCCGTCGAGCACAACGCCTTCAGGACCTCCGCGGCACCGATCATGGAGACGCACGCGGTGGCGGCGGCTCCGCACGCGATGAACGGCGCGGCCGGCATCCCGATGATCGTCGCGGTGGAGGACAGAGCGCCCAGGATGCCGACGGCCAGCGCGGTCGCCGCACCCACCAGTCCGGCCCAGAAGGCGACGATGCCCGCCGCCACCGTCATCAGCGCGGTGGAGACGCCGTCGGTGATCGTGGACTTGATCTTGTCCAGGGCGGCCTTCTGGAGAGGAAGCATCTGCCGGTACGCGTCCGCCGCGTCCCCGTCCCAGTTGTCGTCCACCAGAAGCAGCCCCGCCTCGGCGGTCTGCACCTGACCACTGACCGGCACACCGACGCGGTCGCTCCAGGCGTTGGCGGTCGTGTAGAGCCGGTACGGCGAGCCCATGTTGGACAGGATCGTGGTGAGGTTGTCCCAGATGCGCCGCATGAGCGCGCAGAAGTCCGGCCAGCCGGCGGCCACCCGGTTCCGCAACGGCGGCGGGACGAACCGCATCCCGCTGTCGACGGCCAGCCGCAACTCGACGGTCTTGGCGTCGATGCGGTCCAGCGTCGATCGGATCCGCGCGAGCAGCGCGGCCTCGGTGCCGGAACTGATCGTGCTAGTCACGGACGTCCCACACTCCCTCGAACCGCCGCGCGGCTTTCTCGTCGTCCACCTCGTACGCATGGGTCACCCGGTCCAGGGTGACGCTCAGATCGCGATAGACCCCGGTCGCCTCGTCCAGCAGCCGGACCACCTTGTCCTGCAGCTCGGTGTACGTGTCCAGCAGCCCGCTCGGCAGGCTCGCCCAGGACAGGTCCTCCGCACCGAGGGTCAGGTTCCCCGCCTCGAAACCGGCCCGTCCGGTCACCTCGGCAACGCGATCCCACGACGCCGCATCAGTGCGCAACGCGTCGAGGGCGGCCTTGAGCGTCATCCGGCTAGCCCTCCCCATCGATCCGCAGGCGGCGCGCCAGACCGACCGGATCTTGCACCGCGCGCTGCACCTCGCCCAGCGCGCTGTCCGCGATGAGCCGCTGCACACCATGCGCGGCGACCAGCTCGTACGCCGAATGAAAGGCCATCACGACCTGCCGCCCGATGTCGGCCGCGGGCGCCTCCCGCAGCCAGGCCGGGTCGAGACGCACCGAGAGCACGTCACCGCCGCCGCTCAGCGACACCCCGGCGTAACCGTCGGCGCTGCGCCCGGTGTGGGTGGCGTCGAGCGTGGTCCGGAGCCCTTCGGAGACCTCGTCGATGCCGCGCTCGACCGCCTCGAACAACTCCAGCAGTCCGGTCAGCGCGGCGTTGAGGTCGTCACCCGGCTCCGGCAGCCGCTGCTGGGACTCGGCGGGATCCGGCGTCGCGGCGGGAACGCCGTCGGCGTCACTGCCGAACACCGTGCCCCACGCGGCCAGCCGCCGCATCGAGGCATCGCGCACGGCTTCGGCGACCGCCTCGGCCAGTCGGTCCGCATCGACTCGACGACGCCAGTCGGCTGCCACCGCGACCCGGGTCACCCGGCCGTCGGCATCGAGCGTGGCGGTCACCGAGCCGCTCGCGTCGGTCCCCGGCTCGGCCGGGGCCTGAGCCGCCGCGCGTGCGGTGCGCAACAGCGCCTCGCTGTCGTCGCCGAGGCGCCGCAACGCCTCCCAACGCTCATCCCGCATCGGTCATCCCCGCATGACGTGCCGCCCGGACATTCATCGGACTCTCTCAATGATTCGAATCCGGTGCAAGGCGGCTGTGCCGGGTCAGACGCAGGACGGCCGCGACCGCCACGCCGAGCGCCACGGTCAGCAGACCGGACAGCAGCAGGGTGACGCGACCGCCGACGGCGGTGACGATCGGGCCGCCGACCAGCGTGCCGAGCGCGGTCGACGGGGTGGTCAACGCGGTACGGGCGGCCAGCACCCCGCTCAGCGCCCGCGGCGGGGCGCTGCTCTGGAACAGCGCGGTGGAGATGGCGGTGAACGGTCCGTAGATCAGCCCACCGAACGCGAGTCCGAGCATGCCGGGCCAGATCGCGTCGGTCAGACCGACCGGCAGCAGCGCGGCACCCCAGCCGATGATGATGACGACCACGACCTGCCACGGCGGCCGGCGCCGCAGCAGCGAAGCGCCGAGGGCGCCGATGGTCGCGCCGACGCCGAAGACGGTCCAGTACAGGCCGAGCAGACCGGGCGAGCCGTGCAGCCCGTGTGCGACGTGGATCGGCAGGGCCACCTCGACCGGGCCGTACAGGAAGAAGAACACGCAGGTGACGGCGAGCAGCCCGAGCAGGCGGGGCCGGTCGGCGATGGTGCGCCAGGCCCCGGCCGTGGACTCGGACGGCTGCACCGCGGCGCCGCCGTCCGGCCGGGCGGCGACCGACGCGGCGGCGACGGCCAGCACCGCGAAGCTCACCGCGTCCAGACCGATCACCCAGCCCGGACCGGTCACCGCGGTCAGCGCGCCGGCCAGCGCCGGGCCGATGACGAACGAGCCCTGGGCGAACGTGGACAGCAACGAGTTGCCGGTGACCCGGTCCTCCTCGTCCGGCAGCAGCTCCGCGATCAGCGTGTAGGCCCCGGCACTCCCCCACGCGTGCAGCACCGAGGAGACCGCCAGCAGTAGCACGTACACCATCGGGTTGAGCGTGCCGGTGATCGCCAGGATCGCGACCGCGCCCAGCGCGACCGACCGCAGGGCCGCGTCGGCGGCCATCAGCTGCGATGCGCGCAACGTGCGCATCGGCCGCGCCAGCAGGATCACCCCCAGCGGAGCCGGGAGCGCGTACGCCGCCACGGCCAGCCCGGTCCAGATGCCGGCCTGCCCGGGTGGCGCGATCTGCACGGCGAGCCACGCCACGGCGACCATGCTCATGCCGTCACCGAGGGCGGAGACCAGGGTGGCGGGCAGGACCCGGCGCAGCACCGGGTTGCGCAGCAGCCGGGCGATCGACGAGGACCAGGATCGGGCGTCGGAGCGGAGTTCGTTCATGGGATCAGCCTCGCCGGGCGATGCCCGCCTGGCATCCGTGCCGAGCACGGAAAGGAGCACGGATCAAAGGCGAGACAGGGTACGGAAGAATCGGCGCCATGGTGACGACGGAAGAGGTCTCGGCCCGTGAAGCCGAGGTGCTGGAGCTGGTGGGACAGCACCTGAGCAACGCCGAGATCGGGGCGCGGCTGTTCATCTCCGTGCGTACCGTCGAAAGCCACGTCTCCTCGCTGCTGCGCAAGCTGAACGTCGCGGACCGGCGGGCGCTCGCGCAGCGGGCGTCCGTGCCCACCTCGGCCGGCCGCGCCGCCGCGCCGGTGCTGCCGGCGCCCCTGACCTCGTTCATCGGCCGGCTGCCGGAGCGGGCCGCCCTCACCGAAATGATCAAGAAGCATCGGCAGGTGACCGCCGTCGGGCCGGGCGGGGTCGGCAAGACCCGGCTCGCCCTGGCGGTGGCCGCCGGCGCCGCCGGGGACCACCCGGACGGCGTGTGGTTCGTCGACCTGGTGCCGGTCAGCGACCCCGGCATGGTCGCGGCCGCGGTCGCCGGCGCGCTGGGCGTCGGCGAGCAGCCCGGCCAGGGCCTGGACGAATCGGTGGCCGCCGCGCTGGGCGACCAGCGGGCCCTGCTGGTGCTGGACAACTGCGAGCAGGTACGCGACGGCGTCGCCCCGTTCCTGGAACGGCTGCTCGCGGCCTGCCCGCGGGTGACCGTGCTGGCGACCAGCCGGGCCCGGCTCATGGTGCCGTTCGAGCGGGTGTACCCGGTGCCGCCGCTGTCGCTGGGCGCCGACGGCGACTCGGACGCGGTCGCGCTGTTCCTGGACCGGGCGGCCTCGGTCGGCGGACCGCCCCCGCCGGGCCTGCGCGACCACATCGCCGCGGTCTGCGCGCGGCTCGACGGGATGGCCCTCGCCATCGAACTGGCCGCCGCCCGCTGGCCCACCCTCGGCCCGGACGGGCTGACCGCCGGCCTCGCCGACCAGTTGCGGCTGCTCGCCGGTGGACCACGGGCCGACGACCGGCACCGCTCGGTACGGGCGGCGCTGGACTGGAGTCACGCCCTGCTGGAACCGGAGGACCGGGAACTGCTGCGCCGGGTGTCGGTGTTCGTGGCGCCGTTCACCGTACCGGTGGTGGCCCGGGTGACCGGATCCGCGCCGGGCGTCGTGGTGGACGGGCTGGCCCGGCTGGCCGAGCAGAGCCTGCTGACGGTGACCGCCACCGAACGCGGCACCGAGTACCGGGCCCTGGAGACGATCCGCCAGTACGGGACCGAGCAGCTCGCCGGGAGCGGTGAGCTGGACGACGCCCGGAGCGGGCATCTGCGCTGGTGCCTGGAGGAGGCGGACGGGCTTGGCACGGGAGGTCCGGACTGGCGGGCCCGGTTCGACCGGGTCGCCGACGACCTGCGGGCGGCGCTCGCCTGGGCGGGTGAGCAGCCGGGGCGTCGCGGGGACGCGTACCGTCTCGCCCGGCTGCTGGCGGAGCTGACGTTCACCCGTACGTCGATCAGTGAGTCCCAGCAGCGATTCGAGCAGGCGGCCGCGCTGGCGGCCGACCCGGTCACCGCCGCGGCGATGCTGCGGCAGGCGGCGGCCGTGGCCGGACTGCGGATGCGCGGCGAGGACATGCACCGGCTGCGGCTCGCCGCCGCGGCCGCCGCCCGCCTGGCCGGCGACACCGCGGGCGCGGCCGGCGACCTGGCGACCGCGGCCACCGAGACGTACCGGTTCTCCGGCAAGTTCGAACGCGTCCCGCCGCACCACGAGGTGGTCGCGCTCGTCGACCAGGCGCGGGAACTGGCCGGTGAGGACCCGGCCGCCCGGGCGGCGGTCGCGCTCGCCGAGGCCGCGGTGCTCACCGACGCGTTCGGCTCCGCCCAGGGTCCGGCCGAGAACGCCGTGCCGGAGACCATCGCGTACGCCGAACGAGCCGTCGACCTGGCCCACCGCACCGGCGACCCGCTCGCCGAGGCCGCCGCGCTCGGTGCGCTGACCGGGGCACACAGCTGGGCCGGCGACACGTTCGGCACCGCGGCGACGGCCCGGCGCCGGATCACCCTGCTGGCGGCCGCACCGGCCACCCCGGCCGGCAGCAACGAGGTGCTCGACGCGCTCGGTGACGCCACCGAGACCGCCCTCGGCGCCGGCGACCTGGCGGGCGCCCGCCGCTGGTCACGGCAGCTCGCCGATCATCCGCTGCTGGCCGAGGTCGGTCACCGCGCCACCAACTGGCTGCTGATGACCGGTGCGCTGGCCGGCGACGCCGAGCAGGTACGCGCCAGCAGCCTGCGCTTCCGTGACGCGTGGCAGCGGGCCGGCAGCCCGGTCCGGTCGTACCTGGGTCCGGCGGTGGCCGGCACCGCGATGATCCACGGGCTGTGCGGCGACGACGACGCCTACCGGGAATGGACGGCCATCCTGGACCGGGTCGGCACCTCACCGGGCCGCGACCTCGGCTACGGGCCGGTGTTCGACGCGATGCTGCTGCTGCACCGTGGCCAGGCGATTCAGGCCGCGCAACGGCTGGCACCCGAACCCGACGAGGTGTGGAAGTGGGTGACCTGGATCTGGCTGCACTGGTACGTGGCGCTGCGCGCCGAAGCCGGTGTGCTCGCCGGCCTCCCGTCCGCCGGTGAGCGGCTGATGGCGGCCCGGGCGACGGTGGCCGGCAATCCGGTCGCCGAGGCCATGGTGGCGCGGGCCCAGGCCCTGCTCGACGGTGACGTGGAACGCGTGCTGGCCACCGCGGCGGCGTTCGAGGCGGCTGGGTGCCGCTACCAGGCGGCCCGCAGCCTGGTGCTGGCCGGCGGCGAGCACGCCCCGCGAGGCGCGGCGCTGCTCGCCGAACTCGGCTTCTCGCTCGGCTCGCTCCGCCAGGCGGACGCCCGGTAGCGTTCCGGACATGGCTGACGCTGTCGTGATTCCGGGCCGCATGTTCGGGCCGGGGGCACCGCTGACCATGTACGCCGGCGACGTCGCCGAACGGCTCGGCGCTCAGGTGCACCGGCACTCCTGGTCAGAGCAACCGCCCACGATGTTCGACCCGAAGCTGGAGGACTGGGTGGCCGGCGAGGTCAGCCCGCTGCTCGACACGCTCGGCGGCCGGCCGCTGCTGATCGCCAAGTCGCTCGGCACGAACGCCGCGGTGCTGGCCGCCGAGCGCTCGATGCCGGCGGTGTGGCTCACGCCGCTGCTGCACGCACCGTGGGTGACCACCGCCCTGCGCCGGGCCAAGGCACCGTTCCTGCTGGTCGGCGGCACCGCCGACGAGAGCTGGAACGGCAAGCTGGCGCGCGACCTCTCCCGGTACGTGCTGGAGGTCGACGAGGCCGACCACGGCCTGTACGTCCCCGGCCCGCTCACCGACTCGATAGCCGTGCTCGGCCTGATGGTCGTCGCCGTACGGGAGTTCCTCGAGTCGATTAACTGGCCAGCCCGGTGAACGACTCCGGACCGAACCTGCCCCACGCCACGAAGACGGCCAGAGTGAGATAGACCAGGTCCAGCGCGATCGTCGCCCGTTCACCACGGCGCAGGCGCATGGCCGCGGCGCAGGCGAACAGCAACGCCACGCAGACGGCCGTGACCGGTACCAGGACCGGCGCGATGTCGAGCACGGCGGGCAGGATCAGTCCCGCCGCGGCCAGGATCTCCAGGGTTCCGATCGCTCGCAGGGCGCCCGGGCTGAAGTCCAGCACCCATTGCGCGGCGTGACCACCGGCCGCGGCTATCTTCTCCCGGGGCACGAAGATCTTGGATGTGCTGATCAACAGGATCGTCGCCAGAAAGCCGGCCACGATCCACAGCCAGACGTTGAGGTCCATACGGTCACTCCCTAGTTCATTTCTCACTGGTGGGACGGCGGGCCTGGTTGAACGCGCGGGAGAGCGCCCAGGCATCCCCCACCGGCCCGAGGTGCCCGAGCTTGTCGGGATTGATCACGATGCGGATCGCCTGGATCTGCCCGTCGAGGATGTCGAGTGCCAAGGTGTTGAAGGGCCGATCGTCCCGGTCGCGCAGGATCGCGCCCGGCTGGCCGTTCACCGGCCGCGGGTCCACGACGACGCCGATGCGGGCCAGCGGTTCGGCGACCGCCACCAGGACCCGGGCCACGTTGTCGACGCCGACGACGGGCTTCGGCAGCTGGGGCGCCTTGCCGCCACTGTCGCTGGTCATCTGCACATCGGCGGCGAGGAGTTCGCGGAGCGCGTCCAGGTCACCCTCCCGGAACGCCTCGAAGAAGCGATCGGCGAGTTGCTCGCGCTCCCTCCGGTCGGCTTCGAACCGGGGACGGCCGGCGTCCATGTGGCGGCGAGCCCGCACCGCCAGCTGCCGGCACGCCGACTCCGAGCGGCCCACCGCCGAGGCGATCTCGGGGAAGCCGAAGGCGAAGACCTCCCGGAGCACGAAGACCGCCCGTTCGAGAGGGCTGAGCCGCTCCAGCAGCAACAGGGCCGCCATCGAGACCGAGTCGGCCAGCTCGGCGGACCGCTCCGGATCCTGGTACGGGTCGGCCAGCAGCGGTTCGGGGAGCCACGGCCCGGCGTACGTCTCCCGCCGCACCCGCGCGGAGCGCAGCACGTTGATCGAGGTCCGGGTGACCACGGTGGACAGGAACGCCCTGGCCGACTCGGGTTCCGCCGGATAATCCTGGTAGCCGAGCCAGGTCTCCTGGACCGCGTCCTCGGCCTCGCTGACGCTGCCCAGAATCCGGTACGCGATCGCGAACAGCAGCGGCCGCAGCTGTTCGAACTCCTCGGCCCGGGTCACTCGGTTCTCCCTTCGCTCTGCTTTCACACTTGAGTCAAGACAGCCCGGCGTTCTGTGACACTTCTTGACGAACATCTCGGCATCCCGCCCCAGATCGCTATCGTTGCCCGGATGAGCAGCGAGCCCGGCACCGCACTCAAGTACCAGGTGCTCCGCGCCGAGTTCGAGTACGAGTCGGTGAAGAAGGATCCGAGCGTGGCGTACGCCCTGTGGTGCGTGACCGGCGTCCTCGGCGGGCACCGGTTCTATCTCGGCGACACCGGCCGCTCGGTGGCGATGCTGTTCACGCTCGGCGGCCTGGGCGTGTGGACGTTGATCGACGGGCTGCTCGTCGGCCGCCGGGTGCGCGCGGTCAACCGTTCCCGGCGGGCTGAGATCATGGCTCGTTACGGCATCGTGGACGCCAGCGAGCAGCCCCCGGATTCGTGCCACGGTCCGCAGCTTCCCGGCCACACCGCGTCATGATCGGAAGACTGGCCCCCGACATCGCATCGATACGGGGGACAGATCTGTGAAACCGCACCGCCTTGCCGCTGTCGCGACGGCAGCCGCCCTGACGCTCACCGGTATCTCCGTGGCCGGCCCGGCTGAAGCCGCGGCCAAGCCCGGCGTGGTCGTCGACTACGACTATGACAAGATCAAGATCAAGCCGAAAAACTTCCGTCCCTACAAGGACGTCCACTTCAGCAACGTGCGCTGGTCCTCGCTGACCAGGAGCACCGGCTATGCCACCGCCGTGCAGAACGTCAACACCTGCATTCCGGACTGCGCGGCAGCCAACTACGAGAAGACCAAGGTGAAGCTGAAGTTCAACCGGGTGCGGCTGTCCGACTGCCGCAAGGTGTTCAGCCGGGTCAAGGTCACCGAGGTCAAGTCGAAGAAGTCACGCACTCTCCATTTGCCGGTCTTCAAGAAGTCCTGCTAGCACCGGCATAGAGACCTTCTATACGGGCCGGCGTCGCGGAGCCTCGCTTCATAGAGTCCGCGTCACCGGCGCCCGCTGTCGGCGGCAGCGCCCAAACGGGCGAGGTAAACATGCTTCGGAGTCGCTCCAGAGCCCTGGCGATGCTGTCGGTGACCATCACGGCGTCGGCGGTCTCGGTGTTCGCCACAGCCCTCCCGGCCTCAGCCGCGGAACAGTCCGTCTACGGGGTACGGGGTACCGTCACCCCGGACATCGCACAGGTGTGCGTGCAACCCAGCGTGGCGTGGGGAAAGGTCTGGTACACCGAATCCGTCGTCCCCGGTCAGGAGATCGGCGGAAGCGTAATGGCCTTCGGGGGTGCCGGTTGTTGGCACAAGCGCCCGGTCAGCGCCAACTCCAAGTTCCGCAGCTTCCACGTCTGCAACAGCCGGGGAGAGTGCGGCCCGGAGATCAGGGTTTAAGACCCCTTTGAGTCGAGCTCCGCCTGCCGGTCCGGCTTCTTCGGGGTACGCGCGCCCGGCGTCCCGCCGAAGAAGCGGGACCGGCGAGCAAACCTGGTCATGCCCTCATGGGAACCCGCGACGGGGCTGGTCAAGGCAGCTGTCAGCAAGCGGACGTCAGACGGCTACTCGTCCTCGTCCTTTTCCTTCTTCTCCGCCTTTTCCTTCTTCTTCCCCTCTTCCTTAGCGGCGTCCTTCCCGCTGCTCTCGCGGCTCTCGCTGCTCCGGACGACGGTCCGGGTGGTCGGTGGCTTGGTGGTCACCCCCGCCACGGACAGGGCCGCCTGGCAGGTCGTCCCGTTGAGCTCGAACCGGTCCGGAAGGGCGTTCACCGCCTGGTACGTACCGCGGAACGTGGCCGTGCGGCTGCCCCCGGCCGCGAGATCGCCCACCTGCGCGGAGACCTCGCGGCCGTTCTGCCGCCAGGTGCCGGGCGCGCCGGAACGCAGCTGCTGCCCGCCGGGCAGGGCGAAGGTGAGAATTGCCGCCGATATCCCCACCGTTCCGGTGTTGGCGATGCTGACCTTTGTGGTGAACCGGCCGTCAGTGGTCCCGGAGACCACGTAGCCCACGGCGCACTCGGGCGCCCGTTCAGCGGGTCGCGGAGCGGCGGCCGGAACGCCGGCGTTCACCTGCTTGCCGGGTGGGCTGTCGGACAGGGTCACCGCGGCGGCCGGAATCAGCAGCAACGCGGCGGCGCCCGCCGCGACACCGATCCGGCGGCGGTGCGGCAGCTCCCGCCAGCGCCGTGCCGCGGCGGCGAGCCGGGTGGCCAGCGCCCGGGAGGCGGCGGCGCCGGCCAGCACAACGGTCCGCGTCGGCACCTCATCGTCCGGCAGTGCGGTGCCGGTCGGCGCGCCGGGAAGTGCCAGCGTGTCCAGGCTGAGGCCGGCCGCCGCGGCCAGCACCGTCGCGACCTCGGCGGCACCGGGACGCCGGTCGGGGCTCTTGTCCAGGCACCGCCGGCACAGGGCGGCCACGTCGTCCGGCAGGCCGACGATCGGAGGCAGCGGGTCCGGCTCCTGGTAGCGATGCGCGATGAGCATCTCGGTGGTCGTCGACGCCTGCCAGGGCAGGTGGCCCGCCAGCGCCCGGTAGAGCATCAGGCCCAGGGCGTACACGTCGGTCTCCGGGCGTACGACCCCTTTCTCCAGGCGCTCCGGGGCCAGGTAGGCCGGGGTGCCGAGCAGCAGGCCGGCGCTGCGGTCGTCGTCGCCGGACACCGCCGAGATGCCGAAGTCCACCAGCTTGACCCGGGCGCCGCCGACCACCACGTTGCCCGGCTTCACGTCCCGGTGCACCACGCCCCGCTCGTGTGCGGCGGCGAGCGCCGCGGCGACCTGCGCGCCGATCAGGACCGCCAGCCGCCACGGTAGGGCACCGGCGGTGAGCAGCCGTGACAGCGATCGGCCCTCGACCACCTCCATCACGACGTACGGCAACGGCCGGCCCTGCGGGCCCGGCACTTCGCCGTAGTCGTACACGTCCACGACGTTCGGGTGGCGCAACCGGGCCACCGCTCGCGCCTCGTCGCGAATGCGGGCCAGCAGCGCCGGGTCCTGGGCCAGGTCCGCGGAAAGCACCTTCAGCGCCACGTCGCGGCCGAGGACCTCGTCGTGGGCACGCCAGACCACCGCCATACCGCCGGCGCCGAGCTGCTCACGCAGCCGGAACCGCCCGTCCATCAGGTCCCCGGTGTTCATCACCGTCGAACGGTGCCCGGTCATCGGGGCCGGAAAACGCGCGCCGGGGTCACAACCTCGGGTGACGGGTCCGGAATACGATGGCGGGATGAAGGCCGGCTCACGTCCCGCCGCGGGCCGGGCCGTACTCGTCGATGACATCCGGGCGGCGCACGCGCGGGCGGCGCCCTGGCCGTACGCCGAACTCGACGTCGCCGCGCTGCGGGCCGCGGGCCACGCGCCGGTTCCCTTCCGTGAGCTGGTCCTGAAGGTTCACCAGCGGTGCAACCTCGCCTGCGACTACTGCTACGTCTACGAGCTCGCCGACCAGAGCTGGCGGGACCGGCCGCGCACCATGTCCGACGCGGTGCGGGACGCGGCTCTGGCCCGGTTCGCCGGCCACGCACGGCGGCACCGGCTCTCCGGCGTACGGATCGTGTTGCACGGCGGCGAGCCGTTGCTCTACGGCCCGGCCGAGCTGGCGCGGCTCGTCCGAGCCGCGCGCGACGTCTTCCCGCCGGGCTGCCGGGTCGAGTTCAGCATGCAGACCAACGGCGTTCTGCTGGACGCGCCCACCGTCGCGGTGCTGGTCGAGCAGGGCATCAGCGTCGGCGTCAGCGTCGACGGCACGCCGGCCGACCACGATCGGCACCGCCGCACCCGCACCGGGCGCGGCAGCTTCGCCGCGGTGGCGCGCGGCCTCCAGCTGCTGCGCAGGCCGGAGAACCGCGCCGCGTACGCGGGCCTGCTGTGCACAGTCGACCCCGGCACCGACCCGATCGCCTGCTACGAGCAGCTGCTCACCTTCGACCCACCGGCCATCGACCTGCTGCTCCCGCACCTGAACTGGGAACATCCGCCGACCAGGCCGCCCGGCGCGACGCCGTACGCCGGCTGGCTGATCGCCGTCTTCGACCGCTGGTACGCCGACCGTTCGCCGGTGCGGATCCGCCTCTTCGACGACACGATCAGCCTGGTACTCGGCGGTGACAGCCGCAGCGAGCAGATCGGGCTCAGCCCATCCGGCGTACTGGTCGTCGAGTCGGACGGCGCGATCGAACAGGTCGACGCGCTCAAGAGCGCCTACCCCGGCGCCTGCGCCACCGGTTTGAACGTGATCCGCGACGAACTCGACGCCGCGTTGGACGACCCCGGCATCGTGGCCCGCCAGATCGGCCGGGCCGCCCTGTCCGACGAATGCCAGGCCTGCCCCGCCGTAGCCTTCTGCGGCGGCGGCCATTACGCCCACCGCTACCGCCCCGGCGTCGGCTTCCGCGCCCCATCCGTGCACTGCGCGGACATGCGCGCATTCATCCGCCACGTCTACGACCGCGTCGCATCCGACGTGGGCTAGCCCGCGTCGCGGCCGACGTGGGCTAGCCCTTCCTGGGCCGGGCCTGCTGATCACGGCCAGCAGTGCCCACTCAGCCTGGTCTTGCCGGTCCCGCTTCTTCGGGGTACGCGTAACCGGTCGTCCCGCCGAAGCCGACCCCGTCCCCGCCCTCCCAGCGCAAGCCAAGCTTCCCCTGACGGCCCCAGCGCGACCGCCGGGAAACACCATCATCCGGCGATTACGGCGGCAAACGCGGGCAATCGCGGCCCCTACGGCCCGCCCGTCCGCGGCCAGGTCGTTCGCACGCGCCGCCCCGGCCCGCAAACCCCGCGGCAGACAGCCCGGCCGCGTGGCGAGCCACCGCGCCCGGTACTCGCGCAGCGGGACGGACTGGTGTTTCCCGGCGGCCGCGCTGGGGCGGTGACGGAAAGCCCAGCTCGCGCGGGGAGAGCGGGCACGCGTCGGCTTCGGCGGGACGCCGGTCACGCGTACCCGACGAAGCGGGACCGGCAAGCAAACCTCGACCCACGAAGCGGCCGGCGCGGGGAGATCGCCGCGCGGTGCTGATCTGGGATGTACTGGCAGTACACCCATCACCGGTGACTTCCTCGTGCGGCGCTGCGGCGCTTTGCTGGATGGCGACACCCACCATCTGCAAGGAGCTTCGCTCATGCGTGTTGCCGTCATGACCGCCCCCGGTGAGGTTCGCGTCGAGGAGCGCCCGGATCCGCGGATCGAGCAACCGACCGACGCGATCATCCGTCTGGCCGCCACCTGCGTCTGCGGGTCGGACCTGTGGCCCTACCGCGGCGTTGAACGGGTCGATGAACCGCGTCCGATGGGCCACGAGTACGTCGGTTTCGTCGAGGAGGTCGGCAGCGACGTCCGTAACGTGCGTCCGGGGCAGTTCGTCGTCGGTTCCTTCTTTGCCTCTGACAACACCTGCGAGATCTGCCGGGCCGGCTACCACACCCACTGCGTGCAGGCCCAGTCCGCCGCCCCCGGTGGAGCGCAGGCCGAGTACGCCCGGATCACCCTCGCCGACGGCACCCTCGTCCCCACCGCGGAGACGCCGTCCGGAGATTTGATCCCTGGCCTCCTCGCCGCCTCCGACGTGCTCGGCACCGGGTGGTTCGCCGCCGTCGCCGCTCAGGCGGGCACGGGCAAGACCGTGGCGATCGTCGGCGACGGGGCTGTCGGCCTGCTGGGCGTCATGGCCGCCAAGCAGCTCGGCGCCGAACGGATCATCGCGATGAGCCGACATGAGTCCCGGCAGAAGCTCGCGCTGGAGTTCGGCGCTACCGACGTCGTGAACGAACGCGGCGACGAGGGTGTGGCCCGGATCAAGGAACTCACCGGCGGGCTCGGCGCCCACTCGGTGATCGAGGCGGTCGGCACCCAGGAGTCGATGATGCAGGCCATCCAGTCCACCCGCGCGGGCGGGCACGTCGGCTACGTCGGCGTGGCCCACGACGTCTCCCTTCCCGGCGACGAGCTGTTCTTCTCCGGCGTGCACCTGCACGGCGGCCCCGCCCCGGTACGCCGCTTCCTGCCCCACCTGATCGACCTGATCACCAACCGCACCATCGACCCCGGCAAGGTCTTCGATCTCACCCTGCCGCTCGACCAGGCCGCCGACGGTTATCGGGCCATGGACCGGCGGGAAGCCATCAAGGTCCTGCTGCAGCCGTGACCTCCGCACGGCTCGCACCGCACACGGCCGGCGCGGGGATGCCCTCGGAACGTGACCGTCGCCAGGCCCGGGTCACCTCGGGCCTGGTGGCGACCGTCATCTTCCTGACCGCGATCGCGCCGCTCGCCACCGACATGTACGTCCCTGCGTTCCCGCAGGTCGCCGGAGACCTGTCGGCCACGGCGACGCAGGTCCAGCTCACCTTGACGACGTTCTTCGTCGGCATGGCACTGGGCCAGCTGGTCGGCGGACCGGTCTCCGACCAGCGCGGCCGCCGCCGGCCGCTGATCGCCGCGATCGTGCTGATGGCGGCAGCCTCCGTCGTCTGCGCGCTCACCCCGTCGATCGGCGTCATGATGGCCGCCCGGTTCGTCCAGGGTTTCAGTGGTGGCTGGGCCATGGTGATTGGCCGCGCGGTGATCGTCGACCTGGCGACCGGCGCCCGCCTGGTACGCCTGCTGAACGTGGTCGCCGGGGTAGGCGGCATCGCCCCGATCGCCGGTCCGCTGATCGGCGCGGTCATCCTCCAGCTGTCGCACTGGCGGATGTCGTTCTGGACGGTGGCCGCGCTCGGGGTGGCGATGGTGGTAGCCGCGCTCGCCGCCGTGCCCGAGTCGCTGCCACCCGAACGCCGGCACGGTGGCGGACTGCGCGCGTTCGCGGTGGCGGGCCGGCAGGTCCTCGCCAACCGCCGGTACGTCGGATATCTGGTGGTCAGCGGCTCGGCGATGGGCGCACTGTTCGCCTACGTCGCGACCTCGGCCTTCGTGCTGCAGTCGATGAACGGGATGTCGCCGGTCGCCTATTCGGTGGACTTCGCCGCCAACGCCGCCGGCATGACGGTGGCTGCGCTCGTGGCCGCCCGCCTGGCCGGGCGGGTCGACACCCGCAAGGTCATCCTGGTCGGCCAGATCGCCGCCCTCGCCGCCGGTGTGGCGATGCTCACCGGCTCGCTCTGGTTCGGCACACCGCTGCTGCTGGCGGTCGTCTGTTTCCTCGTGCTCATGACCGCGCAGGGCCTCATCGGCCCCAACGGCGGCGCCCTCGCCTCCGCCGAGGTGCCCGAGCACCCGGGCACCGGCTCCGCGATCCTCGGTTTCGTCCAGTGGGTGGCCGCCGGCGCGATCGCGCCGATCGCCGGCCTCGGCGGCGAGCACACCGCGGTGCCGATGGCGCTGCTCATCGTCGCCGGTGCCGCGGCATCCATGCTCGGCCTTCTCGTGCTGGCCCGCGGCCAGAAGCTCCGGCCAGGCGAGGAAAGTGGCCTCAACCAAGGCCGAGACCACGCCGGCCGATGTCGTTGAGGTCGGTCGGCTGGAAGCGATTGGGCCAGTCGCGCTCGTAGTGCTCGGCCGGGAAGTCGCTGGGGCTCTCGCCCTTGAGGAACGCGTCGCGAACCGAAGCCGCGTAGGTCTCGTTGCGCGGGCACCAGGGTGCGGCCGGGATGTACATGACATTGCCCCAGCCCTTCTGGGCCTCGACCGGAGCGACGCTGTGGATCATGTCGCAGTGCCACCAGACCGAGTCGCCGGCCTTGACGTCGGGGATGCCGGCGAGGGCCTCCATCAGCGGGGCGTGCCACTTGTGGCCGGCGGGGAAGACCTGGTTGACGGTGACGCCGCACATGTCGTCGTCGGGGACGTCGCTGAGCAGCGGGCGGAGCATCAGGTAGGCCATCGCCTCGGGGATCGGCACGGTGTGCAGCACGCCCTGGTCGTGGTCCATGTCGGACAGGGCGGTCCAGCCCTGGAAGGTGCGGAAGGCCGAGCACATGGTGGAGCCCGGATACTGCGGGCCGGTGGTGCGGTGGGCGGCGTCCCACGGGTCATACTGCTCGACGCTGCCGTCGAACAGGTGCCGGAACGCCTGCTGATAGGCCTGTGTCATCCACAGGTCGAGGGTGCCGGGGTCAAGGTGGGTGCCGAGCCCGGCCGAGTCGGCGCCCTCGGGGCGGCGGCGAATCCGGTCCGGGTAGAGGGAGTCACGGGTCGGGTCGAACCACTGGACGCCGTCGGACTCGTGTTTCCACTGGCTGTTGAGGAAGGCCTGCACGGTCGCCATGCGCTCGCTCTGGCGGGCCTGCATCTGGGCGGGTGACCAGTAGATCGGGTAGATCTCGGGCTTGGAGCCCACGCTGCCGAAGAAGTCGTCGCCGGGGCCCCGGTAATCCTCGAAGAAGCGGTTGCCCTCCACGTAGTCGACGATGTCCTGATCCCATCGCAAGGCCTGATCGCGGTCGAAGTGGCCACGCACGACGAGGCAGCCCCGACGGCGCAACTGCTCGACCTGGGCGGCGGTGACGGTGCCGGCGGCGATGTCGGCGTAGTCGATCACGGGCCAGACGGTCTCGCCGCGGCGGCGGGCGGCGGCGATGTCGTCGATGGCGGCCTGCACGCGCCGCTCGACCACGGCGAAGACCTCGTCGACGGTGCGGCCGGACGCCGCGATCCGCTCGCGCAACGCCACCTTGATCTCGCGGGTCGCGGCACGCAGATCGGCAGGCGTCTCTTCCCAATGCGGCAGGGTCATGGCAGTCCCTTTCAAGTCAGCTCTCCTTACTTGAAAACGTAGACGACCCTTCTCTTCAAGACAAGAGCCCTGACTAGAATCGGCACATGGACTCCGCCAAGCCGTCACTGGACCTGGTCCGGTCGGTGACCGACGTGCACGTGCTGCGGGCACTGATGCGGCACCGCCGGCTGACGCGGGCCGAGCTGGCCGCCCAGATCGGCATCTCCAAGCCGACCGCTGGTGAGAGCGTGCGGCGGCTGACCGAGCGCGGGCTCGTCGCCGACACCGGGGAGCGCACCCCTGGCGGGCGTGGCCGCGGCCGGGTGGGTTCGTATTACGCGCTCGCTCCGGCGGTGGGTGTCGCTCTGGCGGTCACCATCGCTCCGGAGGGTGTCGTGGCCGAGTGCCTCGACGTCTACGGCGACGCTCTCGCTCGTACGATGCGGGAGGTCGACCGGCCCGCCCGGCCGGACCACGTCGCCGCCGCGCTGAGATCGGCGGCCGCCGAGGTGCGCGACGCCGCTGACCACCCGGTCCGGGCGACCGTCGTCAGCGCCGCCGACCCGGTGGACCGCGCGACCGGCCGCCTGGTCCAGCTGCCCGACGCGCCGTTCCTGGTCGGCGAGCTGGACCCGGTCGCCGTCCTCGCACCCTTCGCCGGTGGGCCGGTCGTCGTCGACAACGACGTGAACTGGGCCGCTTCGGCGGAGCGCGACAGCGCCGGTGCCGAGCACCTGCGCGACTTCGCCTATCTGTACCTGGGTGAGGGCCTGGGCTGCGCGATCGTCAACGACGGCGAGATCCGGCGCGGGCGGTCCGGGCTGACCGGCGAGATCGCCCACCTGGTGACCGCCGGTCCGGGCGGGCGCGCGGTCCGGTTCATCGAGCTCTTCGGCGAACTGGGTCTGCGCCGCCACGGCTCGACGGCGATCGACGTCGGCCGGCTGCTCGGCAGCGGCGCCACCACGCGCGAGGTCATCGGCACGGCCGTCGCCGGCGTGGTGGCCGCGGTGATCGCGCTCGCCGATCCGCAGGAGGTCGTCGTGGGCGGCTCGTGGGGCCCGGCACTGCTCGGCGACATCGGTGCGGCGACGGCCCGGCTGCCCCGGCACGTTCCGGTCCGGGCCACCGCACTGACCGGCGAGCCGGTCATGGCCGGCGTGCGCGCCGCGGCCCTCGACCACCTGCGGGCGTCCGTCACGGCAGACGGCTGAACCACGAAGCTCGCACGGTGTGGTTGTTGTCTCCGGGTGGGTGGCCGGTGTCGACTCCGCGGATGATCGGTGGCACGGTCTGCGGCATGGACCTGACCGTGATCCTCGGCCCGATGAAGGGCGGCAAGTCGCTGGAGATGATCAGCCTGCTGTCTCCGCTGCAGCACGCCGGCATCCCGCACTGCGTCTACCAGTCGGCCCGGCACGGCCGGGACACCTCGGTGACGTCCCGTTCCGGCGGCAGCCTGGAAACCGTGAAGGTGCACTCCCTGGCCGGCGCCGCCGACGGCGAGGCCGAGGTGATCGGCGTCGACGAGATCCACATGTTCACCGTCGACGACATCGCCGTGCTCGGTGTCGCGGTCCGCCGCGGGATCAAGGTGGTGGTCGCCGGCATCGACCTGGACCACCGGGGTCAGCTGTTCGCACCGGTACGAGCCCTGTTCGAACTGGCACCGGAAAGGGTGATCTACCGGCGGGCGGTGTGCGACGTGTGCCGTTCCCTGGACGCGACGCACACCCAGGTCCTGGAGAGCGGCAAGCCGATGATCCGGGAGCTGGCGCCGTCGACCGCGCTGCCGGACGACGGCACCTACACCTACGAGGCCCGCTGCCGCCGCTGCGTCGTACTGCCCTGACCCCGGTCAGGCCTGGACCGTCAGCGTGCTCTTGGCCAGGTCGTACGCCGCCTGCACGGCCGGGTCGTCGCCGCCCAGGCCGCTCAGCTCCACGACCACCACACCACCCGGCGTCTTCACCGCGAACGCCTGCCGGTCGCTGTACTCCTCCAGCAGCTCCGAGAAGAGCTGATAGCTGAGCTCCACCCCGTCGCGCCCACCGAGCTTGATCTTCGCGTAGGTGACCTTGCGGGTCTTCGCCCCGGTCAGGATCTGCTTCAGCGCCTTGCGGGCGGTGGTGCCCTTCGGATCGATCCACACCCGCACGAACGCGGTGAGCCCGGCGGGCCGGCCGTTGATCTCGCAGGCCATCCGCAGCGAGCCCTTACGAGCCAGCTCGGCAAGCGGGTCGCCCTCGTCGACCTCGACCTTCTTGGGCTGCCACTTCTCGGCGGCCGAGAAGGTCACCGGCAGTTCGCAGGCGCTGCCCTTGGCACCGACCGCGGCGCCGGCGGCACCACCGGGAGCGCCGCTCGGGGCGGCCGACGAACGGGAATCGCTCGGGCAGTGGGTCTCGAGCTTGCCGAGCGCTGTCTGGAAGCCCTCGTTACCCAGCGCGACCGGGTCGGCGGCCGTGGCGAGCTTGCCGGCCTCGGCGGCGATGTCCTTGAGGACCACGGCGAACTCGGGATCGGTCGCCTCGGCGCTCGATTTGTTGAGGTCGTCCCGCAGGGCGCCGAAGGTGCTCTGGTAGAGCTCGGTCATCTCGGCATCGGTGGGCGCGTCGTTGCCCTTCGCGATGACGGCGATCTTGCCGAGCAAGCCCATGACCGCGGTCCGGGCGGCTTCGCCGCTGGACTTGCAGATCTCAGCGGTATTGCTCGCGGCGGACGCCGAAGCGCCCGCCGCGCCAGAATTGCTGTCCGAGGTGTTGCAGGCGCCGGCCGACAACAGGGTGGCGCCGAGCGCCACCACCGCCAGAGGGCGGTGCGAAAATCTGATCACAACCCGAGGACTGTACGCGAGCCGCACCCCTCGACGCACGTCGATACCAGAACGCCCGTTCAGGCCGCCGTGAGCAGCAGTGACGCGAGCGCCCGCGGCTCCGAGAACATCGGCCAGTGCCCGGTCTTGAGCTCCTGGTACGTCCAGTCGCCGCCGACCATCAACGCGAACGCCGGCACACTTGCGGCCAGCTCACGCAGTTGCGCCTCGGTGAACGAGCACATGATCGCCGTACGCGGCACCGCCTGCCACCCCGCCCCGTGATGCACCGGGTCGGTGGCCGTGGCGGCCGGCTGCGGCCGGCCGTGCTCGCGGACCACCGCCCAGTCGAAGCCCTCGGCCATCGGCGGCGCCTCCTCGGGCACCGGCAGCATGCCGTCGACCGGCTGCGGCCGCGACCCGTCGAAGTCGGCCTGCGACATGCCGTCGGGCAGCGGTCCGGAGTCGACGTAGACCAGACGCGCCACCCGCTCCGGAGCCTGGTCGGCGGCAGCGGTGGCCACCATGCCGCCGTAGCTGTGCCCGACGAGTACCACGTCCTCCAGGTCCCGCAGCACACCGACCAGCTGTTCGATGTGGTCGGCCGCCGTGGTGCCCCGGTCCAGGACGGGCGAGAACTGGTGCACCTCATGCCCCTCGGCCCGCAGCGGCGCGGCCACCGCGTCCCACGCCCAGCCACCCAACCAGAAACCCGGTACCAGCACGTATGTCGTCATGAGAAGAACGGTAGGCCGAATACCGGGCAGGTTCCGCCCGGTATAGAGTGTGGCCCATGCCACAATCGCTGGGCCGGGTGCTCGGCCTGCTCGAGCTGCTCCAGGCCAGCCCCGCCGGCGCCACGGTCGGCCATCTGGCCGAGCAGCTGGGTGTCGACGAGCGCACCGTCCGGCGCTACACGGCACACCTCGCCGACCTCGGCATCCCGGTCGAGGGCCGGCGCGGACGCTACGGGGGTTACGCGCTCGCACCCGGCTACCGGCTGCCCCCGCTGATGCTCACCGACGACGAGGCCGTCGCCGTACTGCTCGGTCTGGTCGCCGGCCGGCGCAGCGGCCTGACCGCGACCGTGACCGCCGGCGAGACCGCCCTCGCCAAAATCCAGCGGGTGCTGCCGAGAGCGTTGCGGGCCCGCACCGACGCCCTGCTGGCCACGCTCGACTTCGCGGCGAACCGGCCGGCGCCGGCCGCTTCCCAGCCGGCCACCGGCACGCTGCTCACGCTGGCCGGCGCCGCCCGCGACCGCCACCCGGTCACCTTCACCTACGCCAAGCCCGGGGCCACCGGGGTGGAGCGCCGGCTGGATCCGTACGGGCTGGTCTTCCACGGCGGCAAGTGGTTCATCACCGGGCACGACCACGACCGCGACGCGGTACGCACGTTCCGCCTGGACCGGGTCAGCGCGGCCGTCGTGCTCGACGGCACCTTCGAGGCACCGACCGGCTTCGACCCGGGCGCCCACGTCGCCGCCGGGCTCGCCGCCGGCGCCTGGCGGCACGAGGTGTCGGTGCTGCTGCACACCGGTATGGACGAGGCCCGGCGGCGCATCCCGCCCACGGTCGCCACGCTCACGCAGGCGGTTCACGGCGTACGGCTGACCGCCCGCGCCGAGCGACTCGACGGCACGGCGCAGATGCTCGCCGGCCTGGGCTGGGACTTCACCATCGAAACCCCGGACGAACTCCGCGGCGAGGTCACGGCCCTGGCCGACCGGCTCCGCGAGGCGGGCCGCTCCGGGCGGTAGCAACGGTCACCCGGCGCGGTGGTGGCACGGGCCGGTGAACACCCGGCTCAGCTGCTCCGCCAGGGCGGCACGCGCCGCCGCCGGCGTGATCGCGGCCGGATCGCTGTAGGCGTGCAGTTTGAGCCCGTCGAGCATGGCCAGCAGGCGTGCGGCCGCCGCCGCCTCGTCGACGTCCGGCAGCACCTCGCCGCACTCCTTGCCGTTGTGCACCGCCTGCGCCAGCCGGCCCCGGACCTGGGCATTGCTCCGGCCCAGGGCGTCCGCCAGCCGCGGGTTGTCCACCGCGCGGCCGGTGAAGGCCAGCTCGACCCGGCACTCGCGGCGCCGGCGCTCGTCGAGCGGCAGCAGCTCGACGAGGACGCCGAGGAGGATGTCCTCGATCCGGGCGCCGGCCTTGTCGGCGCGGTCGGCGTCGGCCAGCACCCGCTCCTCGATCCGGCCGCGAACGTGCGTGAACGCGTTCAGCAGCATGTCGTCCTTGGTCGGGAAGTAGTGCTGCACCAGGCCGACCGAGATGCCCGCGGCGGTCGCGGTCCGGGCCACCGTGACGGCTCCGAAGCCCTCGGTCGCCACCAGCTGTTCGACCGCCGCCGCGACCTGGCGACGGCGCGCTTCATGATCCGCGGTGCGAGCCATTGCATAACCATATCGCAGTACGGTATACGTGATAACCATACGGCCATATGGTTATGGAGGTAGTGATGCGGACTACGAGAACGCTGGCTGTGCTGCTCGCCGCGACGTGCGCCGTCATCACGGCGCCCACGCCCGCCCACGCCGGGACGCCGGCGACCGGCGCCGGCGACCGCATCGAGGCGTACCTTCAGCGGCACCGCGAGGAGAACCGGATCCCCGGGCTGGCGTACGCCCTGGTCGACCGCAACCGGATCGTGCGGCAGGCGACGTGGGGCGTCGACGGCGACGGTGCGGCGATCACCGCGCACACCCCGTTCCTGCTCGGCTCGGTCTCCAAACCGGTCACCGCGACGGCGGTGATGCGGCTGGTCGAGACCGGCCGGATGAGCCTCGACGACCCCGTGCGCCGCCACCTGCCCTGGTTCCGGCTCGCCGACGACGACGCCGCCGAGCGGATCACCGTGCGGCACCTGCTCACCCACACCAGCGGGCTGCCGCGGTGGGCCAGCCGCACGGACCGGTTCGACAACACGCCCGAGGGCCTCGCCAGGTCGGTCCGTGACCTCGCGACAGTCCGGCCGGCGACCGCGCCCGGCGTGGCACACCAGTACAGCGACGCCAACTACATGGTCCTGGGCGCGCTGGTCGAGACGGTCACCGGCCAGCCGTTCGGCACGTACCTGCGCCGGGCGGTGCTGGACCCGCTCGACATGCCGGACAGCGCCGCCACCTCGGCCGAGGCCGACCGGATCGGGCTGCCCGCCGGCCACCGCTACTGGTTCGGCCGTCCCCGCCGCTTCGACGCGCCCTACGACACGTCGGGCGTGCCCTACGGCTACCTCGCCGCCGGCCTCGACGACCTCAGTCACTTCCTGATCGCCCACCTCGCCGGCGGCCGGTACGCGGGCACCCGCCTCCTGTCCGAGCAGACCGTCGCCCGGATGCACACCGGGCAGGCCGACACCGGCGGCGCCGGGCGGTACGGCCTCGGCTGGCGGGACAGCCGGCTGGACGACACCGGCACCCGCGTCGTCTGGCATGCCGGCGCCGCCCCGGGATACTTCGCCCACGTCATCCTGGCACCCGGCACCGGCCTCGGCGTGGTCGTCCTGGCGAACAGCTACAGCCCCGCGATGGACGGCCCGCTGGCCGAGGCGGCGTTCGCGGTGGCCCGGATGGCGCACGGCGGCGCGAGCCCGGGCCGGCCGGCCGCCGGGGACCCGGCTCTGACCGCCACCCTCTACGGTGCGGTCGGCCTGGCCGGGATCCTCGGAGCGGCCGTCATCTGGTCGTCGATCCGAGTCGTACGTCCGCGCCGGGTCCGGGCGCGTCGCGTACCGATGATCGTCCTCGGATGGATCGCCGGTTGCGCGGCCCTGGTCGCCGGCGTCGCTGCTACGCCGGCCATGATGGGCTTCGATTTCGGCCAGGCCCTGCTCTGGATGCCCGACCTCGGGCGGACCATGATCGCGGTGATCGTCCTGGCCTGCGCACTCGCGATCACCCGCGTCACGGCCGCCGTCCGGGATTCCCGGCGCGGCCGCCGATGACCACGATGGGGTCAGGGCTGGTGGAAGACGACCTCCGGATGGCCGGCGTCCGGGCCGTCCAGCAGCGGCCGCGCGATGCCGCGCAGGTGCAGGTCGAAGAAGGCGCCGACGTAGTCGCGCACGATCTGCGCGGTCCGGTCGCCCGGCAGCGGCGAGGCGGTGTCCGGGAGACCGGCCTGGTCGGCCAGCACCGCGATGTCGCTGTAGTCGAAGTGCTCGGTGCCGGTGACGGTGAGCCAGCGCTTCCAGCCGTCCAGGCTCCGCCAGTCGCGATCCCAGGTGACGTCGGCCCCGCCGGGGCTGTGGGCGGGCGTGCCGAGCAGCAGGAACGGGCGCCCGTTCAGGCCATCGGCGGGTACCGGCGCGAAGAAGGTGCCGTCCATGTTGAGCCCCGCGTCGACCCGGGAGTCGGTGGCCATGGTCGCCGCGGTGGCGTTGCCGCCGATGGAGTGGCCCGCCATCCCGATCCGGCCACGGTCGATCAGTCCGGCGTGGCGCCAGGCCGGCGTCGCGGCGGTCAGCCGGTCGAGGACGAACGTGATGTCCTGTGCCCGGCCGGTGGCGAGACCGGCGATGGCCGCCGGCTGATCTTCTTCGTCCGTGTTGCCGAGGACTGTGCACGCGGTGCAGGCGAGTACCCGCCCGCCGGGGAAGGCGGTGCCCACGGACTCGTAGGCGTGATCGACCGAGGCGACGACGTATCCCCGGCTGGCGAGTTCCTCCGCGAGGTGGGTGAGGGTGTGCCGGTGCAGGGTGATCCCGGGCGTGAGGATCACGAGCGGGTAGCGGCCCCAGCGCGGTTGTGCCTGGCCACGGGCCGCGGTGCGGGTGCCGCTGAGAGCCTCCGGCTCGACACCCGCCATGGCGCGGGCCTCGATGAACAGGCTGGCCTCGGTCGTGGTGAGGTACGCCGCCGGCCGGCCCGTCCCGGCCGACGCCGGGTAGTACATCGACACCATCAACTCCCGCCGGTCCTCCGGCACCCACGGATCGGGCCGGCTCTGGTCGACCAGGTGCAGGACGTCGCGGCCGACGGCGTACCGCCCGCTCGGCGCCGGCAGCGCGAACCCGGACTGGGGGGTGACGGCCGCGGCAGCCGGCGAGACCGAGAGCACCGGCGGCACAAGAGCGACAGCGGCCACGAAAGCCGCGGCAGCCCTCTTGGTGATATCGAATGTTGTCGTCATGCGGCCACCCAACCAGAGCGGGCCGCCGGCCGCAGTCCCCTGTGAAGAGTCCTATGTGGTCGGCAGCGGAGACCGGCCGGCCGGGACGACTCGGCGGCGCCGGCTCGGCAGCAGGACCGTCGGGTGAGCGATGCTCCAGCCCGCGCCGGCGCAGACGAATTCCTTGATGCGGGCCGCCATCCGCCCGGTGACGGCCGACGACCTGGCCCGGTCGTCCGGGGTGACGAGCTGGACGATGCCGTCCCGGCGGCCGAGGCTGATGCACTGCGTGACGTACGGGATCGGCTTCGCAGGAACCTTGCGGCCGGTCAGTCGCGCGGCGATGGCGTCCGCGGCCTGCCAGCCCATCGGGATTCCCGAGGCGCACGACATCCGCAACGGCTTGCCGCCCACTCCCCCGGCGACGGCGGCGTCACCGACGGCGTACACGTCGGGGTGCGAGACCGACCGCATGGTGGCGTCGACGACGATCCGACCGGTGCCGTCGACTTCCAGCGCGGTCGCGGCGGCGATCGGGTGGGTGGTGAAACCCGCCGCCCAGACGGTCACCGTGGCCGGGATCCGCTCGCCGCCGCCGGTCGCCACCCCGTCCTCGTCGACCCGCACGATGCCGGTGTGCTCGTGGACCCGGATGCCGAGCCGGTCGAGAACGTCGCGCAGGTGCCGCCGGGCCTTGTCGCTGAGCCAGTCGCCGACGCCGTCGCGCGCGGCGATCGCGACGTCCAGATCCGGCCGGGACTCGGCGATCTCGGTGGCCGCCTCGACGGCGGTGAGGCCACCGCCGGCGACCAGCACGGACGCGCCCTCGGCCAGCTCGCTGAGACGTTCGCGCAGCCGCAACGCGGCCGGCCGGCTCGCGAGGTGGTACGCGTGCTCGGCGACACCGGGCACCCCGTGGACCGCGGCGGTGCTGCCGAGCGCGTACACGAGGGTGTCGTAGCCGATCTCACCGTCGACGAGATCGACGGTCCGCCGGCCGACGTCGACAGCGGTGACCCGCGACACCCGTACCGTCACCGATGTGCCCCGGTAGACGTCGGCCAACGGCCGGTGTCGCAGGTCCTGGCCGGCGGCGACCTGATGCAGCCGGACCCGCTCGACGAAGTCGGGGTCGGCGTTGACCAGGGTGATCTCGACGTCGCCGGGGTGCAGCCGGCGGGCGAGGCGCCCGGCGGCGTGCGCGCCGGCGTATCCGGCGCCGAGGACGACGATGCGGTGTTTCATGCTGTGCTCCTGTCCGGTAGGTGCGGCTCGCTTCCTGAACCGGACAGCGACGCGATCCCTGACAGGGTGCGGCTATGAGCTGGGTCACCCGGCCCACTGGCGGGCAAGACGTTCCAGCTTGGCGGGGTTCGCCTGGATGCGCAGCGCGGTGATCCGGTCGCCGGTGACCTCCAGGCAGATGACGCCGACGACCCGGTCGCCGACCGCCGCCACCAGCGCGGGGCCGCCGTTGACGACGGCCGCCGACATGGCCCAGCTGCCGCCGGTGACGGCCTCCTTCGTCGCGGTCGGCCGCAACGCGCCCCGCACGAAACGGGCGATGGCGAGCGCGCCGACGATCGGGGTGCTGCGAGCCGGGACCTGGCCACCACCGTCGGCGACGCTCACCGCGTCGTCGGTGAGCAGCCGCACGAGCGACGTGGTGTCACCGCTGAGGGCCGCGGCGAGGAATTCCTCGGCGATCCGGCCGGCGGCGGCCGCGTCGATCGCCGCGCGGGTCCGGCCGGTGGCGAGGTGCTGCCGGGCGCGCCGGTAGATCTGCTGGCAGTTCGACTCGGTGATGTCGAGGATCTGGGCGATCTCGCCGTGCGGGTACCCGAAGGCCTCCCGGAGCACGTAGACCGCTCGCTCGGCGGCCGGCAACCGCTCCAGCAGGGTGAGCACCGCGATCGAGACCGACTCCCGCTGCTCGGCGGTCTCCGCCGGGCCGAGCATCCGGTCGCCGGCGAGCACCGGCTCCGGCAGCCACTGCCCCACATACGTCTCCCGCCGGACCCGAGCCGAGGTCAGCTGGTTGAGGCACAGGTTGGTGAGCACCTTCGTCAGCCAGGCCTCGGGTGTGGCGATGTGCTGCCGGTCGGCACCCTGCCAGCGCAGGAAGGTGTCCTGCACCGCGTCCTCGGCGTCACCGGCGGAACCCAGCAGGCGGTAGGCGATCGCCTCCAGGCGGCCCCGGGAGCGCTCGAACAGATCGACCTCGTGCGCGGTGAGCGACATCGCCGGGGAGTCTAATCCGCGGGATAGGCGCGCGTCTCCGTCGCCTTCACCGCCACCCAGATCTCCCGGCCGGGCCGCAGGTCCAGCTGGGTCGCGGCGGCCGGTGTGATGTCGGCGGACACCGTGATCGGCCCGTCGAGGCGTACCCGCAGGTTGTCGCCGTGTCGCTGGATGTCGGCGAGTACGGCCGGCCAGGTGTTGCGCGGGCTGCCGTTCGGCTGGTGCGGGTGCAGGGCGACGGCGGCCGGAGGAAAGGCGACGTACGCGTCCCCGTGCACCGAATCCGTGCTGGTGAGGGTGAACCCGCCGGCCAGATCGACGCTGTGCCCGTCGGCGTGACCGCGGTAGAGGTTCAGACCGACCAGCTGGGCCACGTAGTCGGTCCGCGGCCGCGCGGTGATCGTCGCCGCGTCGCCCTCCTGGACCACCCGCCCGTGCTCGACGATGACCAGCCGGTCGGCGAGCACCAGTGCGTCCAGCGGATCGTGGGTGACCAGCAGGGTGGCACCCGGATGCGCGGCCAGGTGCCGGTGCAGCTCGGTCCGGGTCTCCAGCCGGGTACGCGCGTCCAGCGCCGCCAGCGGCTCGTCCAGCAGGAGCAGCACCGGGTCGACGGCGAGCGCCCGCGCCAGGGCGACCCGCTGGGCCTGCCCGCCGGACAGGCCGCGCGGCTTGCGGCGCCCGAACTCCGCCAGACCCACCCGGTCCAGCCAGCGATCGGCGATCGCGTGCGCGGCCCGCCGCTCCACCCCGTGCCGGCGGGGCCCGAAGGCCACGTTGTCGCGGGCACTCAGGTGCGGAAACAGCAGGTAGTCCTGGAACACGACACCGATCGGGCGGTCCTCCGGCGGGGTCCACACCCGCCCCCGCGGGTGGTCCAGCACCCGGTCGTCGAGGCTGAGCCGGCCGTCGGAGAGCGGGGTGAGACCGGCGAGCGAGCGCAGGGCGGTGGTCTTGCCGGCACCGTTCGGCCCGAGCAGGGCGACCGTCTCGCCGCGGCCGACGCGCAGCTCGACGTCGAGCTGGAACGTGCCGCGCCGCACCACCAGGTGCGCGTCGAGCAGGGCATCGGTCATGACGAGGTCAGCCACCGGTCGCGCAACGCGGCGAGGATGGTGACCGATACCGCCAGCAGGATCAGGCTCAGCACCACCGCTCCCTCGAGGTCACCGCTCTCCATCGTCTGATAGACCGCCAGCGGCATCGTCTGAGTGATCCCCGGGAAGTTGCCGGCGAACGTGATGGTGGCGCCGAACTCGCCGAGCGCCCGTGCCCAGCACAGCACCGCCCCCGCGGCGATACCCGGTGCGACCAGCGGCAACGTCACATGGGTGAACGCCGTCCAGCGGGTGGCACCGAGCGTGGACGCCGCTTCCTCGTACCGGGTGTCGGCGCCGCGCAGCGCTCCCTCGACCGCGATGACCAGGAACGGCAGGGCCACGAACGCCTCCGCCACCACGACGCCGGCGGTGGTGAACGGCAGGGTGATCCCGAAGGTGCTGTCCAGCCACGAGCCGACCAGGCCACGCCGGCCCAGGGCGAGCAGCAGGGCGATGCCGCCGACCACCGGCGGCAGCACCAGCGGAACGGTGATCAGCGCCCGCACGACCCGCCGGCCGGGAAACTCCACGCGCGCGAGCAGCCACGCCAGCGGGACGCCGAAAGCCAGGCACAACAGCGTCGCGAGGGTCGAGGTGAGCAGCGACAGCCGCAGCGCCGCGACGACCTCCGGCTCCGCGAGCCGTTGCGGCAGGGTCGACCACGGGGTGCGCGCGAGCAGCCCCACCAGCGGCAGGAGCAGAAAGATCAAACCCAAAACCGCAGGCAGAAGCAGGGGTACGGGTACGCGCGCGGTGGTGCCCGTCCGCCTCTCGGTCAAGGTCATCTGTTCAGGATGCCTGGAAACCGGCCTCGGTGAGCACCGTGATGCCCTCGGCGAGCACGTAGTCGACGAACGCCTGGGCGGCCACCGGGTTCGGCGCTTCCTTGAGGACCGCGATCGGGTAGTCGTTCATGGCCTGCGCCGACTCCGGGAACTCGATCCCGTCGATCTCGGCGGCGGCCGCCCGGGCGTCGGTCCGGTAGACCAGCGCCGCGTCGACCTCGCCCAGCTTGACCTTCGACAGGGCCGCCTTGACGTCCTGCTCCAGCGTGACCGGAGTGATCTTGACGCCGGCCGCCTCGATGGCGGTCCTGGCCGCGGCGCCGCACGGCACCGCCGCCGCGCACAGTGCCACCTTCAGATCGGCTCCGGTGAGGCCGGCCAGCCCGGTGACGCCCTTCGGGTTGCCCTTGGCGACCGCGATGACGAGCTGATTGCGCACGAAGGTGGTGGGGCTGACGGCGCTGGTCACGGCGGCCATGTTCGTCGGCGCGGCGGAGGCGAACACGTCCGCCGGGGCGCCCTCGTTGATCTGCGTGGCGAGGGCGGAGCTGCCGGCGAAGCTGAAGGTGACGGTCGTCCCCGGACGCGCCCGCTCGAACCGCTCGCCGATCGTGGTGAACGACTCGGTCAGGGACGCGGCGGCGAACACCGTCACCGGGCCGGTCACGGCGTTACCGCTGCTCGCCGTACCCGATCCGGGGTTGTCGTCGCCGCATCCGGCGAAGCCGAAGGCGAGCAGTGCGGCCAGCCCGGCCACCGCGACGCGCGATCTCCTCAATTGGTCCTCCCCCGGTGCGTCACGCGCTCCACCACCACCGTGGTGGACTTGACCACTGCCACGGCGACCGAGCCGACCTGGAGGTCGAGCTCGTCGACGGCCTCGCGGCTCATCAGCGACACCAGCCGGAACGGGCCGGCCTGGATGTCGACCTGCGCCATCACGGTGTCCTTGACCACCGCGGTGACGATCCCCCGGAGCCGGTTGCGTGCCGACGAGAACTCCGACCGCTCGTCCGGCTCGGCGGCCTGCGCCCGCACGAACGCCGCCAGCTCGGCACCGTCGATCAGCCGGTGACCGTGCTCGTCTCGCAGGGCGGCCAGCTTGCCCGCGTCGACCCAGCGGCGAACCGTGTCCGCGCTGACCCCGAGCAGCTCGGCTGCCTCACCCAGGCGGAAGGTCGTCACATCGAGCACCCTACCGTCCGGCAGATGCCAACCGGCAGCGGCAGAAGGTCATGCACATTCCAGCTCAGTCCGCACCTCGGCACGGCAACTGCGGGAATGACTCGCAGCTGAGCCGGACTCGCTGTGCGATTTCGGACTTGTCAGGCAGCCGCGCGGTTCGTACGGTCGCTCGTCATGGAGATGGATCAGCGCCGCGCGCAGGCTGTGACGACGGCGGCGAGGCTGGCTCTCGCCCAGTGGTCGCGCCGGCTCGGCGCCGCCGGGATGGAAGCGATGCGCACCCGGCCCGGCCTGGCGGCCGCGGTGGATCAGCACATCGCGCAGATCCGGGACACGCTCGGCCACGTGCGTCCGGACAAGCTGGCGGCGTACGCGGACGGCGTAGCCGACACGGTGACGGCCAAGGGCTGGTCGGCCACAGAGGTCGAGGCGGGCTGGCAGCGGGCGTCGTGGCCGTCACTGCACCTGCTTGCGATATGCGTACTGGCCGAAACCGCGATCGGTTCCGGCCAGTAGCGAGGGCTTCCGATCAGTCGACGGTACGGCGGCCCTGCTCGTGCGGCAGATCGGCCTCGATGCGCTCCTTGCGCACCTCACCGCTGACGGTCTCCTCCTCGGTGACGCTCTCCTTGCCGAGCCGAACCCGCTCCACCGGCACGGTCTCGGTGCCGACCACCGGCCGGTCGGCATGCAGGGTCACCTCGTGCTCGGATTCGGTCAGGTCGGGGCCGGAGAAGGCGGCGTCCCGGTTGGCGTCGGTGATCGGCTCCCGCTCGAGGCGCACCTCCTCGCGCTCCACCGGCACGCTGACCTGCTGCTTCTCGCTCACCACGTACTTGCGCAGGCGGGCCCGGCCGACCTCTTCGCGCTCGGTGCCGGCCTGGAGACGCTCCTCCGACCGGGTCATCGCCTCCGAACCGGCGCTGATGCCGGTGTCGGTGTCGGTGTCGCGGTAGTCCGTGTCGGTCGTGCCGCGGTAGTTCGCGTCGCCGGCGGCGGCGCCGGCCTGGTAGGCGCGGGAGCTGTCCGACCAGCTCATGCCGTAGTGCTCGTACAGCCGCTCGACGTCACCCCGCGTCAGCGGCTCGTCGTGCGAGACGTCGACGTTGGGGGCGTCCTTGACCTTGGCCTTGTCGTAGGGCACCAGCAGCCGGTCGCCCTGCAGGTCGGCGTCGTGCAACGGGACGAACGACTCGTTCATCCCGAACAGTCCGGTGTTGACGCTGGCCCAGGTTGGCTGGCCGGTGCCGTCGCTCCACACCTGTCCGACGCTGCCGATCTTGTCACCGTCGGTGCTGTAGACGTCGTGCCCGGTCAACGTATGGACCTGCTCCAGAGTGATCATCGGGGGTCTCCTCTCGGGTTCGGTACGCCACAGCTACCCACCGCGTTTTCGATCATGCGCAAGAATTCGAATTCATTCTGTCTTTCCGCCATCGCCGTGAATTCGCGCCGGCGATGTGAAACCCGCCCGCGCCGGGGTAACGAATACTTTCCTGAACCCGGAGGCGAAACCGTGATCACAAAGGACGACCTCGGCGACCTTGGCGGCGCCGAGGTGTACGACAACACGGGCGACCGGATCGGCACGGTCGGCCAGATCTACCTGGACCCGCACGACGGTGACCCGCTGTGGGTGACCGTCCGAACTGGATCGCTGGCCTTCCAGGAGTCGTTCGTGCCGCTGCACGGCGCTCACCTCAGCGCCGGACGACTCACCGTCGCGGTCGACCAGGCCCGCATCCGGCAGGCTCCCCTGCTGGACACCGACGGCCCCCTCGAGCCGGACGACGCCGAACGCCTCACCGATCACTACGGCCTGACCTCGGACTTCGACTCCAGCTCCGAATCGGTGCCGGGCGACGACGCGATGACGCGATCCGAGGAACGACTGGTCGCCGGCACCCGCCGCGAGGCGGTCACCAAGGTCCGGCTGCGCAAGTACCTGGTCACCGAGGAACGACAGGTGACCGTACCGGTGACCCGCGAGGAGGTACGCCTGGAGCGGATTCCGGTCACTGACAGTGAGGACGATGACCAGGCCTCCACCGGCCCCGACACGCCGGTGACACTGCACGCCGAGCGGCCGATCGTTACCACCGAAAAGATTCCCGTCGAACGGGTGAGTCTTAGCAAACAAACCGTTCGCGACGAGGAATTGGTCACCGGCACGGTGCGTAAGGAGAAAATCGACTACGAGGGCCCGGAAGAATAGTCCGCCGGGTCTCTTTCGCACCTCTCCGTCGGCACCGGGGAGGCGCCGGGCTTGATAGGCAAGTCGTTGCTTGCCTATCATCGTGGTGTGGACGACGCCGCCGAACACGAACGCGACACCGCCGGGGAGGCTGACGTCTTCAAGGCCCTGGCCGACCCGACCCGGCGCAAGATTCTCGACGAGCTCGCGGAGCGCGACGGCCAGACGCTGTTCGAGATCTGCTCGCGACTGGCCATGAAGCACCGGCTCGGCTCGTCCCGGCAGGCGATCTCCCAGCACCTGGAGGTGCTGACCGGAGCCGGGCTGGTGACCAGCCGCCGGGAAGGCCGCTACAAGTTCCACCACATCGACACCCGCCCCCTGGAGCGCCTCACCGACCGGTGGCGCAACCGGGAAACGAAGGAGACCTGATGCGCATCAACATCACCAGCGTTCTCGTCCACGATCAGTCCGAGGCGCTGCGGTTCTACACCGAGGTGCTCGGCTTCGTGAAGAAGCACGACGTCCCGATCGGCGAGACCGGGGGCCGCTGGCTCACCGTCGTCTCACCGGAGAATCCGACGGGTTGTGAGCTGCTGCTCGAGCCGGACGGGCACCCCGCCGCCAAACCGTGGAAGGACGCGCTGGTCAACGACGGGATCCCGTTCACCCAGTTCGAGGTCGACGACGTCCGGGCCGAGTTCGAGCGCCTGCGCGGCCTGGGCGTGCGATTCACCCAGGAGCCCGCCGACATGGGCACGGTCTCCGTCGCCGTCTTCGACGACACGTGCGGCAATCTGATCCAGATCATCCAGATGAACTGACCGGCGCCGGCAAGGCGGCGACCAGCCGGTCCACCTGGGCGCGGATCTCCGGCACGGCGGTCGCCTCCCAGAGCCGTCCGCGTCGCAACGGCCCGACCAGCCACAGACCCGGCTGGACCCGGCCGCGGGCGTCGAGCAGCCGGCCGTCGGCGTCGGCGTCGGCGCCCAGGGCGTGCGGGCCGGGACGGAGCCGGCCGTCGGCCAGCATCCCGGCGAGCGGCGGCGGGGCCGCGCCGGGGAACGATCCCGGCCCGGTACAGGTGATCACCGCGCCGTAACGGCGTGGCTCCTCGCCGTCGACGTGCACGGTGAGGCCGCCGCGCGAGTGCGGGACGATCGACCGCAGTCGCCCGGCGCGCACCCGCAGCACGCCCTGTCGCCGCAGGTCCGCGACCCGGGCCGCCACCGGGGGCGCCATCCGGTGGCGGTGCACCTCCCAGAACCGGGCGGCGTGGCGCAGGAAGCGTTCCTGGGCAGCGGTGTCGAGGCCGGCCCAGAGGCGGTCGGCGTGTACGCGTACGTCGTCCACGATCGCGGTCCAGTCGATGCCGGCCGCGGCCGCCTCGCGTAGCCGGCGCAACAGCGGCCGCAGGTCTCGCCCGGAGGGCAGACCGAGCGGGACAGCCGGCGCGGGAAGCCCGGGGTGGGCAAGCGGGAGCAGGCCGCGCCGCGACAGCGCCTCGACCGGCGCCCGGCGGCCGCCCACGGTCAGGGTCAGCGCCACGTCGACCGCGGTCAGGCCGGTGCCGAGCAGCAGCACCGGTTCGTCGGTGGGCACCGCGTCGAGTGCGCCGCGGGACCACGGATCGGCGACGAACTCGGCACTGCGGTAGGCGGTGTCACTGACCCCGGCCGGCCGGTGCGGTGGCAGGCTGCCGACGGCGAGGACCACGTGGTCGGCTCGGGTCTCCGCGCCGGAGTCGTCGCACACCAGGTAGCCGGCGCCGTCCGGGCGCACCTCGGTGGCCGACGCGGCGCGGTGCCGTAGCCGGTCCCCCGCGGCCGCCGCGGCCTCGGCGAACTGATCGGCGAGGTAGTCGCCGTAGCGGGCCCGGGGCAGGAAGTCGGTCGGTGCGATCGGGGTGCCGTGAGCGCGGCACCAGCGCACCAGGTGCAGAGGGTCGCCGGACTCCACGCTCATCGCCGCCGCCCGGGAGTTCAGCACGTGCCAGGGTTCGGCCGCCCCGTACGCGACACCCCGGCCAGCCTCGGGCTCGGGCGAGATCAGTACGGTCCGCCAGTTGGGATCGCGGAGCACCGCGCGGGCGACGAGGGCGCCGGCGCACCCCCCGCCGACGATCGCGATCACGCCGGACCGGGCCCGGGACCGACCTGCGGCGGCCGGGCGCCGGACGGCGGTGCTGGTCATCGCTTTGCCGCCCGGGCAGGCGACGGCTTGGTACAGAGGCTCGGCACGGTTCCCTCCCGCAGGTTGTGGCCGCCAACAGCAAACCACATAACCCACGGGTTTTATAGGCTATTGCGAGCGCGCCGCGTCAGTCCTTGATCGCCACGCCGCAGTACTGGTTGACGTCGACGTCGCCGGCCTTCGCGTCGGGACGCCACCGGTTGCACGGGACGACGCCCGGCTCCAGCAGGCGCATGCCGTCGAAGAAGGCGGCGATCTGCGCGGCGCTCCGGTATTTGATCTTGGGGGTGCCGCGCTCGTTCCAGAAGTCCACGATCCGGTTCGCCTCGGCGGTGTTGATGTCGTAGCACCCGTGCGCGATCGCCAGGTAGCTGCCCGGCGGCACCGCGTCGACCAGCTCGCGGATCACCGCACGGGCGACGTCGTCGTCCCGCACGAAGTGCACGATGCCGAGCAGCGTCAACGCCACCGGCTGGGAGAGGTCCAGAGTCTCCCGGGCCGCCTGGAGGATCGAGCCGGGGTCGTTGAGGTCGGCCTCGACGTACGAGGTCGCGCCCTCCGGCGTGCCGGACAGCAGCGCCCGGGCGTGCACGAGGACCAGCGGATCGTTGTCGACGTAGACGACCTTGGTCTCCGGGGCGGCCGACTGGGCGACCTGATGCGTGTTGTCGGCCGTCGGCAGGCCGGTGCCGATGTCGAGGATTTGCCGGATCCCCCCGTCACGGACCATGAACTCCACCGCCCGGCGCAGGAACCGGCGGTCCTCCTTCGCCAGGCTGACGATCGACGGCAGCATCTGGGCGATCGCGTCACCGGCCTCCCGGTCCGACTGGAAGTTGTCCTTGCCGCCGAGCCAGTAATTCCACAGCCGCGCGGAATGCGGCGTGCTGGTGTTCAGGTGCTGATGCGCCGATTCCTCCACGGATTCCCCCAAGGTCCACAGTGCACTCAGTGGCGTACATCATGCCAGTACCGCGCGATTCGGGTCAGCTTGGCCGGGTTGACCAGCAGGTTCAGCTCGGTGATCCGGCCGTCGACGAGCTCCAGACCCAGCACACCGATCACCGCCGCGTGCAGCTCCAGCACGAAGCCGTCACCGCCGGCCAGGCGGACCGGGCGCGCCAACACCCCGGCGTAGCGGCGACGGACCCCGGCCAGCAGCGTCGCGACCCGTTGCGGGCCGTACACCGGCACACGCGCGGCGAGCACCTCGCCGCCGCCGTCCGAGCGCAACACGACCTGGGGATCGAGCAGGCCGACCAGTTCGGTGAGGTCACCATCCGCTGCCGCCCGCAGAAATGCCGCGGTGACCCGCTGATGCTCGCCGGTGGAGACCGGTGCCCGGGGCGGCGCCTCGGCCCGCACCCGCCGGCGCGCCCGCGACGCCAGCTGCCGGCAGGCCGCCGGGGTGCGCCCGACCACGGTGGCGAGCCGGTCGAAGTCCATGCCGAAGACGTCGTGCAGCACGAAGGCGACCCGTTCCGCCGGGCTGAGACTCTCCAGTACCAGGAGCACGGCGGTGCGTACCGATTCCCGCATCACGGTGGTCTCGCCCAGATCCGCGTCGTCGTGGCCGATCAGCGGATCGGGCAGCCAGGTGCCCGGATAGGTCTCCCGGCGGGCGCGGGCCGAGCCGAGCATGTCGAGGCAGATCCGGGACGTCACGGTGGTCAGCCAGGCTCGCGGGCTCGCCAGGTCGGCGGGAGCGCCGGCCCATAGCCGCAGATACGCCTCCTGCACGGCGTCCTCGGCGTCCGCGACGCTGCCCAGCAGGCGGTACGCGACCGCGAACAGGTAGCGGCGGTGCTGCTCCCAAGCGTCCATGTCACACGATTGTGGCCTACTCCGTCTCCCGGACATGAAGACCATCACCGTGGTCGGCGGGGGCTTCGCCGGCCTGGTCGCCGCGATCACCTGTGCCGAGGCCGGAGCCCGGGTCCGGCTGCTGGAAGCGCACCGTAGGCTCGGCGGCCGGGCCCGCGCCAGCGCACCGCCGTACGTCGCCCACGACGGCCCGCACGTGCTCTACGCCGACGGCCCGTGGTGGCGCTGGCTCGCTGAACGCGAGCTGATCAGCCCGTTCTCCGGGGTGCCGCTGCGCGGGCTGGCCGGCTTCCGCTTCCGGCACGACGGACGGCTGCGCCACACCCCGCCCGCCGCGCTGCTACCGGTGCTGGCGCGTCGCCGCCGCCGCGCTCCGGTCGACATCGACTTCCGGACGTGGATCAGCGGCCGGCACGGTGATCCGGCGGCATCCGCCGCGTCGAACCTGATGGGTGTCGCGACGTTCGACGCCGACCCGGGGCGCCTGTCGGCCGCGTTCGTCTGGGAGCGGCTGCTGCGGGTCTTCGCACCGAACCCACCCGCCCGGTACGTCCACGGCGGGTGGAACGGGCTCGTCGACCGGCTCGCCGCCCGCGCCCGGACTCTCGGCGTCACCATCGAGACCGGGGCCCGGGTGACCGCCCTGCCCGAGCCACCGGTCATCGTCGCCACCTCGCTTGACGCGGCCGCCCGTCTGCTCGGCACGACGCTGCCGGAGGTGGCGAGCGGTCGTACGGTGCTGCTGGATCTCGCCGTGCGCACCGACCGCCGTGACCCGTTCGTCGTGTCCGACCTCGACCAGGCCGGCTGGCTGGAGCGCTATTCGCTGCCCGACCCGAGCCTGGCGCCGCCCGGCGAGTCGCTGGTCCAGGCCCAGCTGCCGCTGCGCGCGGCGGAGAGCCACGCGGACGGGCTGGCCCGGCTGGCGGTGCTGGCCGATCAGGCTCTGCCGGGCCGGCGGGAACGGACCACGTGGCACCGGCACGGCGTCGCGAACCGCCGTACCGGTGCGCTCGATCTGCCGGGACAGACCTGGCGCGACCGGCCGGCCGTCGATCGCGGCGACGGGGTGTTCCTCGCCGGCGACATGGTCGCCGCGCCGGGCCTGCTCAGCGAGGTCTCCTTCCACAGCGCCGTCGCGGCCGCTCGGGGCGCCGTCGCTCCGGGTCACTTCCGGACGATGGGCAGGCAGTTGCCGGTCTTGTAGGTGGAGTTGGTGTCGGCCACCAGCCCGTGCCCGGCGAGCGCGATCCGGGCGCACACCTTCGGGTTGTCGCCGATCGCGCGGGTGAAGCGGCCGTCGTTGGTTCTCAGCACCGACGGTTCGTTGTCCTCGACGTACCAGTCGCCCTGCTGGCTCTTGGGGGTGTGCGAGCCCATCGAGTGATCCGGCGGGTACTCGCCGTCGCCGCCGTAGATGTGCAGGTGGTAACCGCCGCTGACGTTCGGTTTCGAGCCGGCGTAGTCGACCTCGTAGTCGATGGTGAGCTTGCCGTCGGCGATGACCGCCGAGGTGAGACAGACCCAGCGCTTGTTGCTCTTGATCTCGTCGGTGCACTGCTCGTCCGCCGGTGGTCCGGCACTCGCGGCGACGCTGGGCGGGGTGCTGGCGCCGGCTCCGGCTCCGGTGAGCTGCTTGCCGCTGTCGTCGTCGCGGCCGTACTGGGCGTAGGCGACGCCGGCGGCGGCGAGCATCACCGCCAGCGCGGCCCCGGCGCCGGCCAGCACCCGCCGCTTCCGGCCGGGATTGCCGGCCGGGCGTCCGGTCGGCGCCGGCCGCGCCGGAGGAGCAGGCGGCGGCGCCGCCGGGCTGGTCGGCACGGCCGCCACTCCTGCCGCGACGGACCTCGGCAAGGGACCGACCGGCTCGGTCATGGCGTCCGCCGGTGGGCGCGGCGCCGCCACGGGCGAGCGCGGCGCCGCGGGCGAGCGCGGCACCAGCTGCTGCGGAGGCGGCGACTGAACCGGCGGGGGCGGCGGCGGTGCCGTGGCGCGACCGGACACCGGGCCGGCCGGCGCCAGCAGGCCCGGCTCGCCGCTGGCCAGCCAGGCCGCACCGAGTGCCACCGCGTGCTTCGGATGCGCGTCCACCGCCACCGGCCGGCCGAACTCGGCGGTCACCATCTGCGCGACGATCGGCATCCGCGACGAGCCACCGACCAGCAGGATCGCGTGCAGGGCGTCCGGCGTGCAGTCGGCGGAACGGATCGCCCGCTTCAACGCCTCCACCGAGCCGTAGAGCGCGGGCCGGACCATCGCCTCCAACTCGGACCGGGTGAGCCGTACCTCGGTGACGACGTTGGGCAGCAGCACCTGGATCGTGGTGTCGGTGTCCGCCGAGAGCGCCTCCTTGGCCTGCACGCATTCCTCACGCAGCCGGGCGACCGCGGCGATCGCGGCGGGGTCGTCCTCGTCCAGATCGGCGAGCTTGCCGGCGAGCGCGGTCCGCACGTGGTTGAAGACGGCGGCGTCGAAGTCGATGCCGCCGAGGCGTTCGATGCCCTCCGGACGGCCGAGGATGTCGAACCCGATGCCGGTCTTGCGCAGCACCGCGGCGTCGAACGTGCCGCCGCCCAGGTCGTACACGGCCACGATGGCGCCCGGCTCGAGACGCTGCTGCTGCGCGTAGCTGACCGCGGCCGCCTCCGGCTCGGTCGTGTAGCTCACCGGCCCGGGAAGATCGGCCATCCGCACCGCCTGGCGCATCAGGTCGGTCTTGTACGGACCCCAGTTCGCCGGGTAGGACACGCACGTCGCCGACGGCGGGCCGCCCTCGCGGCCGATCACCTCGTCGGCCACCGCACGCAGCAGGCGGGCGGCGAGGGCCTCGGCCGACTGCGGTACGCCACCGAGCAGGATCGGTGTGGTGTCCCCCAGCCGGCGCTTGAACTCACGGGCCACCCGGTGCGGCTCGGTCAGCCCGCGCCGGTTCGCGGCCTCGCCGGTCAGGAAGGTCTCGTCGTCGCGCAGCAGCACGACCGACGGGATGGCGGCGCCACGGCTGCCGAGCGGGACGATCTCGGCGTGGCCGTCGCGCCACGTCGCCGCGGCGGTGAAGGTGGTGCCGAGGTCTATGCCGAGTGCGTACATCGAGATCGCTCCGTAGGTAGTCGTCGTTCAAGGGGGGTATGGCGGGGGGTTTCCCCGAGACGATCCGGGGCACGTCGCTCATAAGGTGGATACATGGAATCCGCTCGCCCCCTCCGCGACGTGTTCGCCGACCTGACCGGCGCCGGACACGCCGCCGCCGACCCGGGCGAGCTGCTGCGCGACCAGGGCCACCCCGCGCTGCCGGACGACCTCGTCGCCGAAGCGGTGATCAGCTACGCCGACACCGCCCCCGCCGAGGTGGCCGAACACCTGGCGCCGTACGTGACGGCACACAGCGTCATCGGCTCGGAACCGCCGGCCGACCCGCCCGGATGGCTGGATCTGCTGGCTACCGCCCCGGCCGTCACCGAGCCCGGCGACCTCGACGACCTCACGCCGGTGACCGGCGACCGCGAGCACGCCGACCTCGGTACCGGCCTGGACTTCGGTACCGGCACCGAGACCGGGCCCGCGACCGAGGCAATGGACGACGCCACGACCGGCGAACCGGACGACATCGAGACCGTCGACGACGAGTTCCTGGAGCTGGGGGCCGACCCGATCGCCCTGGACAGCGACGTCACCGGCTGGACCGAGGACGCGGACGGGGACGACGAGGCGGACGCCGAGCCGCTGGGCTGAGCTCATCGCGGTTGCCCCAGCCCGGCCAGCATGCCCTCGCAGGACCGGACCGCCACCCGGGCGGCCACGGCCATCTCGTACGTGGTCATCGGGTTCTCCGCGCGGCGCTGCCAGCGTGCCAGCGCCTGCCCGGCCGCTGCCGTCAGCTCACCGGCGCCGGTGTCCGGCGCCAGCTGGAGCCGCTCGTGGGCGGAACCGCCCGAGCCACCGATCAGACGTTCCAGTTCGGTCACCACGTCCGGCTTGCCGGTGATCCAGCCGGCTCGCAGGCTGGACAGCACCCGCAGTTCGTTGAACGGGTGCGCCGACGCCAGGATCTCCTCGACCGCGGCGGCCACCGCCTCGCCGCCCGGCTGGGCGCAGACGCGGGTGGTCTCGGCCAGGGCGAGCAGCGCGGACCGGCTCTTGAGCACGTCACTGCGCTCCACGAACAGGGAACCGATGATCTCCCGCAACTGGGTGAGCCCGCTGCGTTCGGCCAGTTCCCGGGACAGGTCGGTGGCGGTGGTGGCCACCTCACGACGCAGCAGGGTGCTCGTCAGGCGTACCCCGAAAAGGCCGAAACGGGCCAGCAAGGCCTCACGCTCCAGGTTGGTCAGGCCGAGCTCGGGCATCGCGTTCACGAACCGGTCGGCCGACAGCAGCAGTTCCTCGGCCTGCCGGACCGGCAGGTCGGCGACCCGGCGCAGCTGGGCGACCTCGACCTCGGTGAGCGTCACCGCGGTCTCGGCGAGCAGCCCGGCCACCGGTACGACCGACTGCACCAGCCGCCGCACGTTGGCGTCGGTGCCCAGCCGGGTAGCGATCCGCCGGGCCGAGGCCATCGAGTCGAGCCGTCCCACCCCGATCTCGTCGGCGCGGGACAGCACGCCGATCGCGTTGACCGGGCTGGGCCGCGACACCTCGGTGTCGTGGAACGCCCGCAGGAACTCGATGTCGCCGGCGTGCAGATGCCGCAGCAGGTAGACGACCGCGTCGGCGGGCGTCTCCTCGTCCTCCGGTACCAGCAGGTCCCAGGTGTGCTGTGCGTTCTGCTCGGACAGCGAGCCGATGCCCGGCGTGTCGATCAGCGTGACCGTGCGCAGCGCCTTCGCCGGCCAGGTCACCACGAGCCGGGCGACGTCCTTCGCGTTCAGCCCGCCGAGGTCGACGTCGATCGCGCCGTCCTCACGGCTGAACCGCAGCGCGCGCGGCTCACCCCGGTTCGGGGTGGCCTGCACCTGGTACGTGTGCCCGTCCTGGTACCAGGTGACGATGCGGGTGCACTCACCCGCGTCGGTGGGCGCCAGCCGCTCCCCGACGAGCGCGTTGAGCAGCGTGGACTTGCCGGCCTTGACCCGGCCGGCGACGGCCACGCGCAGCGGGGCGTCGAGGCGCTCGCGTACGGCGGCGAGGCGGGCGGCGTGCTCGGTGCCCCGGTACACCGGCAGGGCGTGGTCGAGCAGGACCCGGGTACGGTCGATCAGGCTCATCCGATCACCGCCAGTGCCCGCTGCCGCAGTTTTCGGACCCGTTCCAGTTCGGCGTCGACGTCCTTGAGCCGCTGCTCCCGCTCGGCCTGGGTGCGTTTCGCCGCCTCGGACGCGCCGGCCAGGGCCTGGGCGTTGGACCGGTTGAGCTCTTCGGCCAGTCTGCTGTAGTGGTCCCGCAGCTGTCGTTGCACCCGGCGCAGGGTGTCCCGCGAGTCTTTGCCGGCGACGAAGACGACCTCGTCGCAGTAGCGGCGGATCGCGTTGCGCGCTTCGGTGCGGCGCCGCTGGACCTGGCGTTTCTTCTCCTCGCGCAGGCCGCGGTGCCCCATCACCAGGCCGATGCCGATGCCGATCGGGCCCAGGGAGACGCCGACCAGGCTGCCGAGGATGATGAACATGAGCGCCCCGCCGTACGCGTTCTTCAACGCGACCATCGCCTGTTTGCCCACCCGCATCCGCTGCAGGTCGATCTTGTGCTGAAAGTCGGCGACCACGGACATCGGGGTGGGGTTGTGCACGGAGGGCCGGCTCATCAGCGCGGTCGACGCCTCGTGGAAGTGGTTGCCGACGCGTTCGCTGAGGGCGTCCGCGCGTACGCGGAGCATGTTGTAGTTGGCCAGCAGTTCGTCGGCCATCCGCGACTGCAGCCACGGCTCCATCTCCGGCCACGTGTCGGCCGGATCGGCCTCCTCGATCGCGGCGTCCGACTCGGCGATCACGGTACGCACCCGCGCCCGCAGATCGTGGTCGATGTCCGCGGTGAGGTCGGCGACGCCGTCGTTGAGCGTCTGGTTCCACTTGGCCGCCGAGCTCTTCAGCGTCTCGACTCGGCTCTTCACAGCGGTCAATTCGCGTACCACCCGCCGGGCCGCCTCCGGATCGGACAGCGCCGTGCGCTCGGCCTGGAAGTGGCTGTCGAGCTGGTCGCACAGGGCGATCACCTCGGCGGCGGCGTCGGCGGCGAGCCGGTCGGCGGCATTGCCACCGATCTGGTCGGTGATGAATTTGACCAGGTTGGTAAAGCCGGACTCGGCGTTCAGGGCGGTGTCGTTCGCCTTCACCGCGCGGGAGCGCAGGGCCGAGGAGACCGGCATCAGCGGCACCGGGCAGTGTGCGGCGAGGTGCTGCTCGTTCAGGTCCCGGATACGCCGCCACGCCGGGTAGAAGTCGGTCTTGGTGATGACGCACGCCACCACCGGGCACAGGGCGCGGGCCCGCTGCAGGAAGTCGACCTCGCTGCGGGTGAGCTCCTGCGCGGCGCCGGTCACGAAGATCACCGCGTCGGCCATCGACACGGCGGCCAGGCTGGCGGCGGCGTGCGGTGAGGCCAGCCCGCCCACGCCGGGGGTGTCGACCAGGACCAGGCCGCCGGCGAGGATCTTGCGCGGGATGCGTACCTCGACGCCGGTGACCCGGCTGCCGTTGCCGCCGTTCTCGCCGCCTTCGACGACATAGCGGCGTACGTCCGAGATCGGGATCGTCTCCCGCCGGGGCGGCTCCGGGTCCGGCGCGGCGAACAGCAGGTGTGCCTCGGGTTTCTCGCCGTGCCGCACGTAGGTCGGCACGGCCGTTGCCACGTCGTCGTCGACCGTGCAGACGGCCGCTCCGACCAGCGCGTTCACCAGCGAGCTCTTGCCCTGCTTGAACTCGCCCGCGACGACGACGTGCATCACCGGGTCGGCCAGGGCTTCGCGGGCGGCGGTGAGCCGGGCGGCCGCATCCGGCCGATCGTAGGCCGTGCAGGCACGAAGGCCCAGATCCAGTACGGCGACCGCCTTGGCGACCTCGGTCACGGTTCCTCCCTTCGGTTCCGCACGTCAGCGGGCGGCCGGGCCGTGGCCCGTCCGGCCCGCTGTCGATATATCGGGTCAGGCGCCGACGACGGTGGTGTCGTCACCACTCTCGATGGTGTCGTCGTCGGAGGAGACGGTCGTGTTGGTGGTGTCGATGTCGGTGATGTTCGTGTCGTTGTCGGAGATGTTGGTGTCGTTGTCGTTGATGTTGGTGTCGTTGTCGTTGACGGTCGTGACGGTGGTGTCGTTGTCCTCGTTGTTGCCGCTCGCGCTGCCGCTGCCGGCGGAGATCGCCGAGCCGTCGTCGGCCACGTTGTTCGAGGCGTTCGCGGCGTCGCCCTCCCCGAACGTCACCGCGCTGTCCTCGATCTCGGCGTCCGGCAGGTTCGCCACGTTGCCGTCGCCGAAGTTGAACACCGACTCGTCGGCGTCGCCGTCGACCTGCGCGGTCTGGTTCCCGTCGCCGACGACCGCGTTGTCCACGTCGTCGGCCACGATGCCGGTGTTGACGCCGGTGTTGACCCCGGCTTCGATGTCGCCGCCGGCCTGCACCGCGCCGTCGCCGGTGTTCGCCTGACCGAAGTTGTCGCCGTCGAAGACGAGCGCCTCGTCGCCGGTGTTCGCCGCGCCGAAGTTGTCGCCCTCGATGAGCTGCGCACCGTCACCGCTGAGCGAGGTGACGTCGCCGTCGATGAGCTGGTTGCCGTCGCCGGTGATCGCGTTGACGTCCTCGGCGTCCTGGACCGCTACCGCGCCGTCGCCGGTCGCGGCGTTCACGTCGCCGTCGCCGGCGTTGGCGACCGACCCGTCGCCGGAGGCACTGACGTTGGTGTTGTCGACGTCGAAGTCGCCGAAGACGTTGCCGTCCACGTCCACGTCGAGGCTGTTGTCGGTGATGCTGGTGTTGCTGACGCTCAGGTCCAGGTTCTGGGTGATGAAGTCGTCGCCCTCGTAGGTGGCGTAGGTGACGTAGTTCAGGTGCTGCACGACGTGCTCGACCGACTGCGTGCCGCTCGCCGCGGCCGGGGGCGGCGGGGCCGAGCCACCGGCTGAGCCGCCGCTGCCGCCGCCGCTGGAGAAGTTCTGCAGGGCGGTCCGCGCCGTCTCCGGAACCTCCGGCTCGAAGCTGGCCTCGTTGACGACCGCGGGGACGTCCACCGCGGACAGGTCGACGTCGGTCACGCCCTCCGCGGTCAGGGTCCCGTTGGGGTCCTCGGCGTACTTGGCGGCGAACTCACGGTCGCTCAGCAGGTTGGTGACGAATTCCTTCAGGACCTCGGTGGCGTTCACGGTCATGACCTCTCCTCGCTGGGTGCGCATCCGGTTTCTTCACCCGGACACGACACCAGCGTGCGACCCGCGGCCCGGTCCGGGCATCGGGGTGTTCCCCGTGGTATAGGGGTTCGGTTAGGGGATCCACAGTCTCGTGTCGCATATCCAACTCGTGGTTCAGTCCGGCAGCATTTCCCGCAGCGCGGCCAGCAGCTCCGCACGGGTGTTCGCGCCCAGCTTGCCGCGGATGCGCGCCACATGATGCTCCACCGTCTTCGGCGCGATGTAGAGCTGCGCGCCGATCTCCCGATGGGTACTCCCGGCCAGCACCAGCCGGGCCACGGTCACCTCCCGTTCGGACAGCGTCGCGGCCGCCGCAGCGCCGCCACCGGCGGCGGCCTCCGGCTCGGACAACTCCCGGGCCCGCTCCAGCAACCGCCGGGCCGCGGCCGGATCCCCGGTACGGATCGCCGCCTGTCCGGCCAGTCGCGACGCCTCCCACGGCAGCTCCGCGGCGACCAGATCCTCGGTCGCGGCCAGCACCGCCTCCGGTTCCACCCGCCCGGTCAGCACGGCCGCCCACCGCTCGGCCGCCGTGCACTGCGCCGACGGCCGCGCCGCGCCGGTCACCACCGCCGCCAGCCTCCCGGCCACCTCGGCCGCCGCGTCCTCGTCCTCGGTCACGATCGCGGTCTGCAACCGCACCCAGTCCAGCGACACAGCCCACGCGACCGGCCGGTCCAGCCCGGTCAGGATGCCGTCCAGCAGCTCCAGCACCGGCTCCACCCGGGCGAGGCGGCGCAGCCGGGCCGCGGCGACCGCCAGCTCCTCGACGACCTCCACCAGCCACAGGTCCGCCGTGCGGCGGGCCAGCAGCGGCTCCACACCCGACCAGGCGTCACGCAGCCCGGCGATGTCACCACGCCGCCGGGCGACACCCGCCGCCAGCGCGGCCCGCAACAGCCGGTCCCGGCCCGGCGGGTCCGCGCCGGCCGGCCGCCGCAGCTCCGCCAGCGCCGTGTCGTACCGGCCGGTCCGCATCCGCACCCAGGCCAGCAGCAGCCGGTGCCGCTCCACCGCCACCGGCCCACCGACACCGGCGGCACCCGCCCGGACCAGCAGATCCTCCGCGGACGCCACATCGCCCGCGGCGACCGCGATCACCGCCGCGACCGCGTGCGGGGTATCCGGCAGCACCACCGCCGGCACTCCCCGTTCCACCGCCTCCGCCGCCTCGATCAGCAGCGGCAGGGCGACAGCCGGCTCGACGGCCGCCACCGCGCCCTCGGCGAACCGCGACAACGCGGCCGGTGCCGGACCGCCGGCCGCATGACGCGCCTCCGGCATCCGGCCGATTCCCACCAGCGAGGGTACGGCGAGCGCCGGCCCCGGATCGGCAGTGCCCAGCAGCAGCTCGGCCGCCCGAGCCGCCCGACCCTGGTGAGCCGCGACCGCACCGGCGACCAGGGCGAGCCGGTGGGCGGTGCCGGGCTCGTCCTCGGGCGACCCGTCCCCGCGGTGCCCTCCGGCCGGGCTCGCGAGGGTGAACTGGTCCACCTCGACCGGCAGCCCGAGCAGCGCGTTCGCCTCGGCCCGGCCCGCCGCCAGCGTCCCCGGATCGGCCCCGGCGTCCGCGGCGTCGTCGTACCAGCCGATCGCGGCGGCCGGATCCGAGAACCGCAACCGCTCCCCCGCCTCCCGGTACACGGTGGCCGCGACCGGTGTGGCCGCCCGTGCCGCACGCAGCTGACCGGCCGCGGCCACCGGATCGGTCCCGGCCGCGACGAGCGCACCGGCGACCGCGTCGTGAATGCGCCGCCGCTCCGCCGCCGGCAACTCCGCCAGCACCGCCGCCGCGACCGCCGGGATCATCCGCTCGCCGTCCGGCACCAGCAGGCCCTCGTCCCGCAACGTCCGCAGTGCCGCGGCCAGCTCGGCCAGCTCGACGCCCGCGGCCGCGGCGAGCACGTGGTCGGCGAGGTCGAGCCGCAACGCGAGCACCCGCGCGGCGGTGACCGCGGCCTGATCCAGCACGGCGAACCGCCGCTGCACCCGGGCCAGCAGCGCCGGCGGCGGCACACCCGGCGGCGCGGTGGCGACCGCGGCGGCCACCGCGGGCACGCCGGCCGAGGCCTCGAAGACGGCCGCGGCGACCTCCGGCGACACCGGCCGGCCGGTCACCGTGGCCACGAGCCGCCCGACACCGTCCAGGTCGAGAGCACCGAGCAGTTCCACGCCGCCCGCGGCGACGGTCTCATCGAGATCGGCCAGCTCGGGCCGGTCGATCGTCGGCCGCCGGGAGATCACCATCGGTACGCCGCCGCGTGCGGCCGCCGCCAGCTCCCGCAACGTCGCGGCGTCGAGACGGTGCGCGTCGTCCACGATGACCAGCCGCTCGCCGGCCCGCTCCGCGTCCCAGGTCCCGGAGAACCACCACACCGGCCCGGTCGCGGCCGCGGCAAGCTCGCGGAGCCGATGCGTACGCCCGGCACCGTCCACACCGACCACGGCGAGACGGATCGAGGCAGGCCCCATATCGGCGACACTCTACGCGCCCGCCGGTTCTCTCCCGGTCAGGAAACCCCGGCGAACACTTCTGCGCCCTGCGGCGAAGAGGGTGCGGAAGGAAGGTGACAGCCGATGGAGACGGACGTACATCTGGCGGCGCGTACCGACGCGGAACTGATCGCGGAGGCCGGCCGGTCGCCGGAGCTGTTCGCGGCGGTGTTCGACCGGCACTACGGGCGGATCTACGCGTACGCGGCCCGGCGGCTCGGCCGTGACCTGGCCGAGGACGTGGCCTCGGAGACGTTCCTGGTCGCGTTCACCCGGATCGACGGCTACCACCGGGACCGCCCCGACGCGGCGCCCTGGTTGTACGGCATTGCCTCGAATCTGATCGCCCGTCACGGGCGGGCCGAGTCGCGGCGGTACCGGGCGCTGGCCCGGCTGGTCCCGGACGAACCGGCCGGTGCGCACGACGACGCCGTCGCCGGCCGCCTGGACGCCGCCACCGAACGGGGGCGGCTCGCGGCCGCGCTCGCCCGGTTGTCCAGTGGCGAGCGGGACGCGCTGCTGCTGGTGGCGTGGGCCGGCCTCAGCCAGCCCGAGGTGGCGGCGGCACTCGACGTTCCGGCCGGCACCGTCCGGTCGCGGTTGCACCGGGCGCGGCAGGAGATGCGTACGGCTCTGGGAGAGAGGGATTCGCAGTGAACGAGATCGACGTACTCAAGGATGTCTTCGGGCCCGACGAGGTCCCGTCCGCGGCGGCACACGACCGGGCCCGCGCGGCACTTCTGGACCGGATCAGCGGTCCCGGCCCGGCCCGCCGACGGCCCCGCTGGGCGGTCCGGATCACCGCGGTGGTAGCGACCGCGGCCGCCGCCGCGGTGGGTGTGGTGGTGCTGGAAAACGTCGGCCCCGCCGAGGTGCCGCAGCCGGGCGCCAGCCGGCCGGGAACCAGCCGGCCGGTGGTCGCCGCGCTGCCGTTCGCCAAGCCGGCGAAGGCTGCCGAACTGCTGGAGAACGCGGCCTGGGCGGCCGCCAACAAGCCGTGGACGCCGCCGCGCGACGACCAGTTCATGTACGTCGAGACGATCTCCACCCGCAACCAGCGGAAGATCCTCGACGCCGCCCCGAACGGCCCGCTGGTCCCCGGAAAGACCGAGACCGTACGGGTGGAGAACTGGATGCGCGTCGACGGCGACGTGATGGCCGACCGGGACAACGGCGGGCGCACCGAGGTCACCAAGCGCACCGCCCAGATGTCCTGGTTCACCATCCCGTACGCCGACCTGGCCGCCCTGACCACACCGGACAAGGTCGACCGGTGGATCGCCGCGCCCAAGACCGTCGGCGCCGACCCGGACGCGCTGCTGATGCAGTACGTGCTCCCGCCGGACGTGGAGGCCGCCATCTTCCGGTGGCTGGCCCGCCAGCCCGGCGTGCGGGTCGACCTGGGCTCGGTCAACCTCGACGGGCGCCCGGCCATCGCTCTGACCTGGACGGTCGAGGGCTACCTGAAGAAGGACCTGCTCTTCGACCCGAAGACGTACGCGCTGATCGGCGACCGTCTGGTAGCCGTCAAGAATCACGTCAGCAAGGGCGACGACGGGACCTCGCGGACCCGTGCCGGCGACGTGTTCCGGCTGGTCGTCCGCAACCGCGCCGGCATCGTCGACAAGCCGGGCGACACTCCCTGACCTGCCATCTCACGCGCCCGCCCGGACCGACGGCCGGTTCCGCCGCCGGTTCCGGGCGTAGCGCACCACCTCCACCACCGTGGTCACGGTCAGGGCGAAGCCGAGCCCGAACAGCAGCCCGCGCAGCGGATCCTGCTCGAACGCCAGGCCGCCCAGGTAGCCGACGAGGGTGGAGTACACCGCCCAGGAGACCGCGGCGACGGCGTCGTACCGCAGGAAGTCGCGGCGCGGATAGCCGATCGCGCCGGTCGTCATGGTGACCGCGGTACGACCGCCCGGCACGTACCGGGCCACGATCAGCGCGAGCCCGCCCCGGGTCAGCAACGCCTGACGAGCCCAGACGAACGCCTTACGCCGCCGCCCCTCGGCCGGTAGCCGGTCGGCGAGGCCGGTGCGGCGCCCGATCGCGTACGAGATGTGGTCGCCGGTCATCGCACCGGCCGCGGCGACCACGATCACCGGCAGCAGCTCCGGCGAACCGGTCGCGGCGAACACGCCCGCGGTGATGACCGCGGTCTCGCTCGGCACCACCGGGAAGAACCCGTCGACAACTGCGATGGCGAACAGCGCCGCGTAGATCCACGGTGAGGTCATCGTCTGGTGAAGAACATCGAGCACCGAATCCATGGCCCGACTCTCGCCGCGCGGTCAGCGCCGCTCCTCAGCACTGAGTCGATCCGACCCCCTACGAAAGTCGCAGGGCCGGCCCTGAACTGTCACCTAGGCTTGGCGCGTGGTTGCTCGTGAGCGGCTGATCCCGTGGGGTCTGGGCCTCGTGGTGTTCGCCGGCTCGCTGTACTCCGCGAGCGGCGCGATCGGCGTCCGTTCCCCGCTGCCCGTCTGGCTGATCGTGCTGATGGCGGCCGGGTCCGGGCTGGCCGCCGCGCTGGTCCGGGAACGGTGGTGGCCGATCCTTCTCGCCGCGGCCGCCGGGTGGGTGGTCGCCGCGCTCTGGCCGGCCGCGATCGTCGCCTCCTACCAGGCCGGCAGCCGCCTGCGGCAGCGGCGGCTCGGCGTCTACCTGGCCGGCTCGCTCGTCGTCCTGATCCTCGGGTTGCCGGTGGCGAGCTATCTCGGCGGGGCGCGCTTCGTGACCACGGCGACCCCGGCCAACTTCTTCGCGATGCTGCTCTGGCTCGTCGTCCTTCCGCTGGTGATCGGGCTGTGGCTCGGCAATCGCCGGGATCTGCTGAACGAGCTGCGGGAACGCGCCGCCCGCCTGGAACGGGAGCAGGCGGCACAGGAGGAGCGCGCCCGGGCCGAGGAGCGCAACCGGATCGCCCGGGAGATGCACGACGTCGTCGCGCACCGGGTCTCGCTGATGGTGGTGCACGCCGGCGCCCTGGAGGTGAGCGCGACCGATCCGGCCACGGTCGAGACGGCCGCGGTGATCCGGGAGACCGGCCGGGAGGCGCTGGCGGACCTGCGCGAGGTGCTGGGTGTGCTGCGCTCGCCCCGGCCGGAGGCGGGCGTGCCCCGGCCCGCGCAGAGCCTGGACGACCTGCCGGAGCTGGTCCGCCGGTCCGAGGCGGCCGGCCTCAGCGTGCGGCATCGGGTGTCCGGAGCGGTCTACGACGTGCCGGCCACGGTCGGACGGGCGGCGTACCGGGTGGTTCAGGAGGCACTGACCAACGTGCACAAGCATGCCGGTGTCACCACGGCCGACGTTGCGGTCCGGTTCCAGCCGGACGCGCTGGACGTAACCGTCCACAACGGTCCACCGGCCGACGCCGGCCGGCAACTGCCCGGGGCGGGACTCGGGCTGGTCGGCCTGCGCGAGCGGGTCGAGCTGCTGCACGGCGAACTCGAGACCCGGGCGGAGCCGGACGGCGGGTTCACCGTGCGGGCCCGCTTCCCGGTGGGTCAGCCGTGATCCGGGTTCTGGTGGTCGACGACGAGCACCTGGTACGGGCCGGGCTGCGCACGATTCTGGACGCCGCGGGTGACATCGTCGTGGTGGGTGAGGCCCGGGACGGCGCCGAAGCGATCACCGCGGCGGCGCATCTCGCGCCGGACGTGGTGCTCATGGACGTACGCATGCCGGGCATGGACGGGCTCACCGCCGCCGAGCACCTCGCCGCGGCCACCGACCCACCGAAGGTGGTCATGCTGACCACCTTCGACCTCGACGAGTACGTGCACCGCGCGCTACGGGCCGGCGCGGTCGGCTTCCTGCTCAAGGACACACCCCCGGTCGAACTGGCCGGCGCGGTCCGGACCGTGGCCGCCGGCAACGCGATGCTCGCGCCGACCGTGACGAAGCGGCTGATCAGCTCGTTCGCCGGGCAGGACGCCGGCCCGGCCGAGCAGGCACGGGCCCGCCTCGAGGTGCTCACCGGCCGGGAGCTCGACGTGATCGAGGCGGTGGCCCGTGGACTGTCCAACGCGCAGATCGGGGCCGAGCTGTCGATGAGCGAGGCGACCGTCAAGGCCCACGTCAGCCGGGCGCTCGGCAAACTCGGCCTGGCGAACCGCGTCCAGGCGGCGATCCTGGTCCACGACGCCGGCTGACCCCGGGGTGCACCGGGGCCGGCCGGCCCCGGCTCAGCCGAGCGCGTTCAGGAACGGCTCGTGGCTGTTCTTGAACTCCCATCCGTAGAACTTGTCCCAGTTGATCGACCAGGTCATCAGGCCGCGGAAGTTCGGGTTGGTGCCGCTGCGGGGCGCGTAGCTGCCGCAGTTCGTACCCTTCACCAGGCAGTTCACCGCCTGCTGCACCCCGGCCGGCGCGACGTAGCCGTTGCCCGCGCTGGTCGAGCTGGGAGCGCCGAACGCGATCTGGTCCTCACGCAGAGCGGGGAACATGTTGGCGGTGTTGCCCGCGACCGGGAAGCCGGCCAGCAGCATGTCGGTCATCGCGATGTGGAAGTCGGCGCCGCCCATCGAGTGGTACTGGTTGTCCAGGCCCATGATCGAGCCGGAGTTGTAGTCCTGGACGTGCAGCACGGTGATGTCGTTGCGCAGCGCGTAGATCACCGGCAGGTACGAGCCGGCCCGCGGGTCCTGGCCACCCCACGGCCCGGAGCCGTAGTACTGGTAGCCGAGCTGGACGAAGAACGTCTCCGGCGCCATGGTCAGCACGAAGCCGGCGCCGTACCGGGCCTTGAGCGAGCGGATCGCGCTGATCAGGTTGACGATCACCGGCGTGGTCGGGTTCTTGAAGTCGGTGTCGCCGGTGTTCAGCGACAGCGAATGGCCCTCGAAGTCGATGTCGACGCCGTCCAGGCCGTACTTGTCGATGATCGCGCTGACCGAGCTGACGAACCTGTCGCGCGCCGCGGTGGTGGTGAGCTGCACCTGGCCGTTGGCGCCGCCGATGGAGAGCAGCACCTTCTTGCCGGCGGTCCGCTTGGCCTTGATGGCCGCGATGAACTGGGCCTCGGTCTCCACGCCGGGGCATTCGGCGGCCGGGCAGAGAGCGAACCGGATGTCACCGGAGGTGGCGCTGGTCGGCTCGCCGAAGGCCAGGTTGATGATGTCCCACTCGGCGGGCACGTCGGCCATCCGCAGATAGCCGGAGCCGTTGGCGAAGCTGGCGTGCAGGTAGCCGATGAGCGCGTGCTTGGGCAGGCCACCGACCGGGATCGGGGTGCTGGGCGAGGTCGAGGGCGACGGCGACGTGGAGGGCGACGCCGAAGGTGAGACCGACGGGGACGGGGACGCACTGGACGGGGACGGCGACGGGTTGGTGGTGCCACCACAGGCGCCGTTGTTGATCCACACGTCCCACTGCGCGCTCTTGAGGACCGGGTCCTCACCCTGGGTCCACCACTTGGCGGTGTAGTTGTTGCCGCCCTTGGAGACGACGTTGTCCTTCACGTAGACGGCACTCGCGCTCCAGGCGGGAGCGCAGGCCACAGCGGCACTCGCGGTGGTCGCGACATAGACGGTTGAGCATGCGGCGGCCAGGGCGACCGCCGCAGCAAGAATCACGGATCGACGCATGGCTAATTATTAGGACTGTTAACTGAAGATGTAAATAGAGCGGCCCGGAAGGTGCGGCGGTAGGTGTCCGGAGGTACGCCGACCGTACGGTTGAAATGCCGGCGCAGCGTCGTCGCCGTGCCCATGCCGGTGGCCTCGGCGATCGCGTCGACACTGTCGTCGCTCTTCTCCAGCAGCTCCTGCGCGTGCCGGATCCGCTGGTTCAGCAGCCACTGCAGCGGGGTGGTGCCGGTCGCCGCCCGGAAGTGGCGGCCCAGGTGGCGGGAGCTCATCCGCGCCTGGCGGGCCAGGTCCTCCACGGTCAGCGGCTGGTCCAGCCGCTCGACGATCCAGGCGAACAGGCCGGCCAGCGGATGATCGTCCTGAGCGGGCACCGGAGCGGTGACGAACTGGGCCTGCCCGCCGGCCCGGTGCGGCGGCACGACCAGGCGGCGGGCGACCGCGTTGGCGACCGAGGAACCGTGATCGAGACGGACCAGGTGCAGGCAGAGGTCCAGCGCGGCCGCCTTGCCCGCCGAGGTGAGCACGTTGCCGTTGTCGACGTAGAGCACGTCCGGGTCGACCTCCACCCGGGGGTAGCGAGCGGCCATGACGTCGGTGTGCGCCCAGTGTGTGGTCGCCCGCCGTCCGTCCAGCAGGCCCGCCGCGGCCAGCACGAACGCGCCCGTACAGAGGGAGACCACCCGCGCGCCGGCCGCGTGTGCCGCGCGCACCGCGCTGACCAGTTCGCCGGGCGGATCCACGTCGACGTCTGCCCAGCCGGGAATGATCACGGTGTCCGCCTCCGGGAGCCGGTCTAGCCCGAAGTCCGGCTCCAGCCGGAAGCGACCGACCTGCACGCCGACCGGCCCGCAGATGACGAGTTCGTACCACGGGACCCGCACGGCGTCCGGGGCGGAGGCGAACACCTCATAGGCCAGGGACAGCTCGAGATGCAACATCCCGTCGGTGACGGCCAGCGCGACAGTGCCCATGTCCGGAATTGTATGCACCCTGTCGTTCCGGACACTAGCCCGGACTGTCCGGCCCCACGATGATCTATCGCATGATGGTTACGGTATTCGGCGCGTACGGGCACACCGGTCGATTCGTGGTGGCGGAGCTGCGCAAACGTGGGTTCACCCCGGTCCTGTCCGGGCGTGACGCCGACAAGCTGAGCAAACTGGCGGCCGAGACCGGCTTGGAGGCACGGCCCGCGTCGGTCGACGATCCGGCCGCACTCGACCGGGCGCTGGCCGGAACGGCGGCGGTGATCAACTGCGCCGGTCCGTTCGCCACCACGGCCGGGCCGGTCATCGAGGCGGCTCTGCGCGCCGGGATCGCGTACGTCGACGTGGCCGCCGAGATCGAAGCCAACGCCGACACGTTCGCGCACTTCAGCGACCGGGCTCGCGCCGCGGGCGCGGTGATCGTCCCGGCCATGGCCTTCTTCGGCGGCCTCGGCGACCTGCTGGCCACCACGGCGATGGGCGACTGGACGTCCGCCGACGAGGCGCACGTCGCGTACGGACTGAGCAACTGGCACCCCACCGAGGGCACGCGCGCCGCCGGCGCGGTCTCCCGGGAACGGCGCGACGGCCGGCGCGTCCGGTACGCGAACGGTCGGCTGGAGTACCGTACCGATGCTCCGCCCACCCTGGACTGGGCGTTCCCCGAACCGCTGGGCACCCGGCCGGTCATCGGCGAGTTCACGATGGCCGACGTCGTCACCATCCCCAGCCACCTGCCCATCCCCGAGGTGCGCACCTACATGGCGGCCGAGGCGGCCCGCGAGCTGTCGTCCCCCGACACCCCGGCGCCGGCCGCGGTCGACGAGCACGGCCGGTCCGCCCAGACGTTCCTGGTCGACGTCATCGTCCGCTCCGGCGGCAAGGAGCGCCGCGTGGTGGCGCGTGGCCAGGACATCTACGCCATCACCGCGCCGCTGGCGGTGGAGGCGGTCCACCGCATCCTCAGCGGCCAGATCCGGACCACCGGCGTCGCTTCGGCCGGCCAGATCTTCGACGCGCCCGACTTCCTCCGCGCGCTCTCCCCGTATCTGACCGCGGAGGTCCACGCGTAGCCGGTCAGAACTCGTCGACGCGCCCCGCCTGGTCCGGGCAGGTGGTGTCGATCGCCAGCTTGATCAGCTCGCGGGCGGTGGCCTGGTCGGTCGCCTCGGCGTCGAGGGTGCCCAGCGACCGGGTCGCCGTCACGACGTCGTGGGCGGCCTTGCCGGCGGCCAGATCGGCGCAGGCGGAGTCGGCGACCGCCTGGATCTCCTCGTCGCTCCGCTCGGCGGCGACCTCCGGAACGCTCGACCGGACCACCTCGACGAACCCCTCCAACGCGGCCTGCGCGGTGCCGGAGGCCGCCGCCGGCTGCGACTTCGCCGCGCCGGGCTCCGCGGCGTCCGGCGTGCATCCGGCCAGCACACATGCCACCGTCACGGCCACCACCGGCCACCATCGCCGCATCGCCACACCCCCATCGCTCAAGATCATCAAAGGTTAGACGATGAACGCCCGGCCGGTACTCAGCGGCGGGGCACCCAGAACTCGACTTCGGTGCCCTCGCCGGGGCGGCTGTGGATCAGCGTGGTCCCGCCGAGGTCGCTGACCCGGCCGCGCATCGACTGCGCCACGCCCAGGCGGCCGGCTCGGGCCGCCTGGTCGAGGCGGTCCGGTTCGAAGCCGGTGCCGTCGTCGCGTACGGTCACGCGTACCCCGTCGCCCTCGTCCTCCAGCAGGATCCAGGTCCGTGCGCCGGCGCCGGCATGCCGGCGCACGTTGTCCAGCGCGGCCTGGACCGCCGCCGTCAGCTCGGCGGCGGAGGCCCGCGGCAACAGCACCGGCTCAGCGGGCGCCGACACCTCGGTTCCCGGTGCGGCCAGCGCGGTGAGCACGGCCCGCAGATCCGCGCCGGCCACCGCCGGCGGTGCGCCGCCGCCGCTGAGCAGGTTGCGCAACGCCGCCTCCTGCTCGCCGGCCAGCGCCGCCAGCTGCGCACCGGACCCGCCCAGCTCGGAGCCCTGCCGCTGCACCATGGCGAGCACTTGCAGCACACCGTCGTGGATGGGCCGGGCCAGCCGGTCGCGTTCCGCGGCCGCCGCCTCCTGGCGGATCAGCTCGGCCCGCTTGCGTTCCGCCCAGCGTTCGCTCAGGTGGTGCGCGACGCCCAGGCCGCCGATGGCGGCGCCGGCCACCAGCAGCAGCACGGCCGCGGTGTCGAGGTGCATCAGCGAGGTGAGCGACTCCGGCAGCGGCTGCCCGTCCCGCAGGTAGATCACCGGGACGGTCTGCAGGCCGGCCACGACCAGGACCCCGGCGATGGGGCCGAGCACCGCGGGGACCGCCCCGCGCCGGGCCAGCACGGGCGCGGTCGCACCGACCACCGCGGTCGCTGCCGCGGTCGCCAGCACGAGCATCAGCAGCGCGGGTACGACGCGGTGCTGCTCGGCCAGCTTCTCCGGCTGGCCGCTGGTAGCCGCGTACGCGATGAACAGTGTCGTCGCGGCACCCACCGCAAGGGTCGCCGCGGCCGGAACGCGCCACCTGCTCGCGGCGGCGGCCGCGCCGATCGCCACCCCGGCGAACGCGCCGAACCAGCGTGCCGGGCCCGCCTCGCCGGTGGCGGCGTAGGCGATGACCAGCGGGGCGGAGACCGCGACCTGCACGGTCGCGGCGGTCAGCGCGCCGGCCAGCGGCCAGAGGCCGGCCAGCAGGGACAGTGCGGTGGCGACGGCCAGCGTCAACGCGCCGATGATGGCGGTCTTGGTGTACGAGTAACGCGACAGTGTGGTCCAGTCGACGTCCAGCAGCGTCGCGAGCCGCCCGGCGGACAGCAGGGCCAGGGGCAGCACCGCCAGCGCCACCAGGCCGCCCGTGATGATCAGCCGGAGCCGCCGCCAGCTCCACGCCGGCTCGGCCGGCAAGCCGATGGCCGCCCGGTCGCCGCCGCGCCACCGCCAGGCCGCCGGGGCGATCGCGGCGAGGCCGGCCACGAGCAGCAGTACGTGCCATGCCCGCAGGACGGGTTCGAGTTGTTGCAGCCAGCCGGGGCCCACCAGGGCGCCGCCGAACAGGCCGGCTCCGGTGACCAGACCGGCCACGGCCGCGCCCGAGCCCGGTGCCCCGCCGCGCAGCAGGCTCTGCGCGGCGCCCAGCGCACCCACGACGAGCAGCGGGAACACCGCGCTGAGCGCGTAGTACATCTCCAGGCCGGAGGTCTCGGGCAGCAGTCGCGGCCAGGCGATCGGTACGGTCAGCAGCCCACCCGCCACCAGCAGATGCGGCCACCACCGCAGCAGGCACAGGGCCAGTACGGTCGCCGCGGTCGGTATCAGCGGCAGGAACGTGTACGGCCCGTAGTAGGCGTCCGGGCCCTGGACGGCCAGCCGGGGCGAGAAGCCACCCCCGTACGAGGAGGACTTCACCACCGCGACCAGGAGACTGCCACCTAGACCCGCCAGGGCCGCCGACCACCGCTCACTCACGTCGACGATCATCGCTGATGTCCCGGAATCGCGGCGCCCGGATGCGGCAGGCGGACCGGCCGTCCCTCGGGACGGTATTCGAAATGCCACCATTCGTTGTCGTAGGTTCGGTACAGGCCGTACCGCGCGCCGTGCTCCTCCAGCCAGCGGGCCCCCTCGGAAGGGCGTACGTCGACGGCCACGCCCGCCACATGCCGCGACTCGTGCGGCGGCAGCGTCCACCGCCGGGCCGCCGCCACCGAGCCGCTGCGCTCCACCTCCGCGGCGTACAGCGCGGCCTGGGTGGCGGCGTCCCGGTAGCCGGAGGTCAGCCCGATCAGCTCGCCGTGCCACCACAGCGCCCGGGTGCGCGCCGCCTCGAAGGCCGCCCGGGCCGGCGGGGTCAGGCCGGCGAGGTCCTCGGCGGGGAACCGGAGCTTCAGTGCCCACTGACAGGCCGTGTGCCGGGCACGGCCCGAAGTGAGTACCCAGGCGAGCGGCGCCAGCGCGAAGGCCAGCAAGCGGGTGACAGCGCGATACACCGGATCACGACGCCGGACGGTCGCGCGGGACGCGTAGAGAACCATGCCTGACAAGATCCCGGCAGCCGGGGTCGGTGGCATGAGTACAAGTACTCAGTCCAGGCCGTTCTCGATGGCGTAGCGCACCAGCCCACTCCGGTTGTGCAGCTGCAACTTGCCCAGCGTGTTCTGCACGTGGTTCTGCACCGTGCGATGCGAGACGCCCAGCCGCTCCGCCACCTGCCGGTACGACAAACCCTTGGCGACCAGCCGCAACACCTCGGTCTCCCGTACGGTGAGCACCGGCTTGTCCGCCGGGGAGGCGGCCAGCCGCCGGTACTCCCCCAGCACCAGCCCGGCCAGCCCGGCGGTGAACACCGTCTCGCCGCCCGCGGTACGCCGGACCGCGTCCAGGAACTCCAGTCGGCCGGCCGACTTCACCAGGTAGCCGGTGGCGCCCGCCTTGACCGCGTCGAGCACGTCCTGCTGCTCGCCGCTGGCCGACAGCATCAGGATGCGTACGGCCGGCATGGCTTCCCGCAGGCCGCGGATCACGTCAACGCCGGACAGGTCGGATAGCTGCAGGTCGAGGACGACCACGTCGGGCCGGGCGGCCGCGACGATCCGCAGGGCCTGGACTCCCTCGCCGACGGCGGCGGTGACCGCATAGCCGGCCTCGGTGAGATCCCGGGCCACCCCGTCCCGCCACATCGGGTGGTCGTCCACCACCATCACGCGTACCGTCACGGCCGCCAGGTTAGTAGCCGGCGTACCGGCCGTCGGCCATCCCTTGCGGCCAGGGCATTGACAACAAGTGTTTACCGCAGGACGCTGTCGACAACGGCTGTTGTCAACAGGGGGCTGTCATGGCGGACGAAGCACTCGCACGCGAAGTACAGGAGCTGGCCTGGGCATGGGCGCGGCGTCAGCCGCCAGGCCCGCAGCGGATGGAGGTCACGACTCCCTACGAGCCCGGACTGAGCCACGAACAACGCCGCCAGGCATGGCTGGCGACGCTGTCCGGACTTCACGCCGTTCAGGCCCAGATCGCCGACCTGGCGGAGACCGCCGCCAGCCGGGCCGCCGAGTACGGAGCCGACTACCCCGACATCGGGCGTGCGGTCGGCATGACCCGCCAGGGCGCCCGCCGCCGCTGGCCCCGGCTCTCGGCCCTCCGTGGTCGCGGGAGAGCAGCGGCGGGTGCACCGGCTCAGACACCGCCGAGCGTCGAGGCCCTCAACGATCCGATCGCCACCACGAACTGGATGATGTGAGCACGGCGGCTCAGACCGTGACGGGGACCGTTGCGGCGGCCCGCGATCGCAGCCCGAAGGCGGTGACGATGGCGGCGAGCACGGCGGCGACCGCGGGCAGGACGAGGGCCGCGCGGATCGTCTCGAGCGTCAGCTGCGAGGCGCTCAGCGCGGTCACCGCCGAGACGCCCAGCGCGGTGCCGAACTGGATCGACGTGTAGAGCAGCCCGCCGGCCAGGCCGTGCTCGTGCTCGGCCACGCCGTCGGTGGCCGCCGTGGTCAGCGGGCCGTACGCCAGCGAGAACGCCAGCCCGATCAGGGCCATGCTCGGCAGCATCGCGGCGTACGTCCAGTCCTCGGCGACCGGCAGGAACAGCGCGTAGGCCAGCACCGCGGACAGGATCCCGGCGAACAGCACGCGGACCGTGCCGAACCGGTTGACCAGCCGCGGGGTCAGGGTCGGCGCGAGCACCATGTCGATGCCGGCGATCAGCATGACCAGGCCGGTCTGCAGCGGGCTCCAGCCACGCAGCTCCTGCAGATACAGCGTCACGATGAACTGGAACCCGGCGAACGCCGCCATGAACAGCAGCGCGGCGGCGTTGACCCGGACCAGTACCGGTGAACGCAGGATGCCGAGCCGGACCAGCGGGGCGGCCGAGCGCCGCTCGATGCCCACGAACGCGATGAGTGCGGCCGCACCGGCGGCGAACACGAGCAGAGTGGTGCCGAGGCCGTCCCCGCCGTGCTCCAGCCGCACCACGCCGTACGCGAGAAGCAGCATGGCGGCGGTCACGGTGACCGCACCGGCCAGGTCGAAGCTTCCGCGCGCCGGCCGCGCCGGCGGGGTTTCGTCGCGCAGCAGCGGGACGGCGGCGGCCAGGATGATCGCGGCGAGGATCACCGGGGCGAAGAACACCCAGCGCCAGCCGGCCGAGGCGAGCACGCCGCCGGCGACCAGGCCGAGCGAGAAACCGCCGGCGGCGGTGCCGGCGTAGACGCCGAGCGCCCGGTTGCGTTGCGGGCCTTCCGGGAAGGTGCCGGTGATCAGGGCCAGGCCGGCGGGCGCCATGAAGGCGGCGGCGACACCGGTGGCGAAGCGTGCGGTGAGCAGCATCCAGCCCTCGGTGGCGAATCCGCCCAGACCCGAGAAGACCAGGAAGACGGTCAACCAGAGCAGGAACATCCGGCGCTTGCCGAGCAGGTCGGCGGCCCGGCCGCCGAGCAGCATGAACCCGCCGTACCCGAGCACGTAGGCGCTGACGACGCCGCTGAGCACGCCGGTGGAGAGCCCGAGGTCGTGGCGGATGGCGGGAAGCGCCACGTTGAGCATCGCGACGTCGATGCCCTCCAGGAAGATCGCCCCGCTCAGGACGAGCAGGACCCCCCATGCCCGTGCGTTCATGTGTTTCTTCTCCGGTTCCTCCGGCGCATGCCGGTTCCGATTGGTAACTGACCGGATCGTCGGGCACTATCGATGACCATGGAAGAAGGCACTTCCGGCGCACCCGGTTCCTGCGAGGTAACCGGCCCCGACTACGACGTCTGGCAGTGGGACACCCGGGAGGACTGTGAGGTCCGGCAGATCCTCGACCGGGTGGCCGACAAGTGGTCGCTGCTGGTCATCGCGCTGCTGGAGCGGCGTACGCTGCGGTTCACCGAGCTCAAGCGCAAGATTGACGGCATCAGCCAGCGCATGCTCGCGCAGACGTTGCGGCACCTGGAACGCGACGGGCTGGTCTCGCGCACCGTGCACGCCACAGTGCCGCCGCGCGTCGACTACGCGCTCACACCGCTCGGCGCCACGCTGCACGAGACCATCCGCAGCCTTGTTACGTGGACCGAATCACACCAGAACGAGATCGCGGCCGCGCGTACCACCTACGACCGGCGGATCGCGGCCGAGCAGGCCGAGGCCGGACGGGCGGCCGCCGAACGCGACGCGATCGCCCACGAGGTGGTCACCGCTCAGCGGCGCGCCACCATGCTGTGAAGGGGCACGGCCGGCGCCGTACCCCTTCAGCGCGTCACCCGCGGAAGCCCGCCAGCGCGGCACCCGGCCCGCGCCCGCGGTGTCCGGCGTTCCAGTCGGCGTTGATCGGGGTGATCGAGACCCGGTCGGCGAGCAACGCGTGCAGATCGGTGCCGGGCTCGGGGTTCCCCACGTCGATCGCCGTCGTCATCGTCCACCGCCCGGCGCCGTCGGGGGTGTACGACGGGTGGAACACCGGCTCGTGGCTCTGCTCGGTGAGCCGGAAGCCGGTCGCCGGCCGGGAGCCGTCGCCGACGATCGGGTAGTTGACGTTCAGGCCCAGGCCGGCCGGCAGCAGCTCGCCGTGCCGGGAGCGGGCCGCCAGGTGGCCGACCAGGCGGGCGGTGAACTGGGCCGTCAGCGGGATGGCCCGCAGGGTGGGCTCCGGCTTGCCGCTGAGGTCGAGGTCGGTGGAGACCGCCAGCGCCGGCAGTCCGTAGTCCAGCGCGGTTATGGCGCCGCCGACGGTGCCGGAATGGTTGGCGACGGCGGCGACGTTCGGGCCGAAGTTGGTGCCGGAGACGACCAGGTCGGGCTGGGCCGCGGCGAAGACGTGATGCAGGCCGAACAGCACGGACTCACCCGGCGTGCCCTCGACGGCCCAGATCTTCGGTTCGGCTTCCCGGGCGCGCAGGGTCGGCTCGTACCCCTGCTTGGTGCCGACGCCGCTGTTGTTGACCGCGGGCGCGACGATCGTGACGTCGTGGCCGGCCGCGGTGAGCGCGGCCGCGACCGCCCGGATCCCGGGCGCGGTGTAGCCGTCGTCGTTGGTGAGCAGGATGCGGAGCTTGACCGGGCCGGCCACGGCCGGTGCGGCACCGGGCAGGGCCACGGCAAGGGCGGCAAGCAGCGCGGCCGCCACGGTACGGGCACGCATCAGATCCACCCGTCCAGAGTCGTGAAGAAGCCGTCCAGGTCGTCGCGGTGAATGGTGTGCCCGGCACCCGGGACGATCCGCACCTCGAGACCGTCCTCCCGCATCTTCTCGATCACCTCGGGCACGTTGCCGAAGCTCAACTCTGCGAGCTGGACGAGCGACGGGATCCGCGGACTCGCCGGGGCGGCCACCGCGACGATCCCGGCGAGCGCGTCCACCGTCGTGTCGTCCCAGTCGGCGAGGGTGGCCAGCTCGACGTCCACATCGGCGGTGTCCCAGCGCGGGCTGACCGCCACGATCTGCTCCCGGGTGGCGTGCTTGAACCGCCGGAAGGCTTCCCGGTCCGCCGCGGTGCCGAGCTGGCCGATGAGGAACGCCGGGTCACTGTAGATCGCGCGTACGCAGTCCAGGCGGTCCACCGCGAGGCTCAGCGCCACCGCGCCCAGCGAATGCCCGATCGCGACAGCGATCGGGCCGTCCAGGGTGTCGACCAGGTCGTCGGCCCACTCCTGCGGGGAGTACGCGCCGCGCGGGCTCGCGCCGTGCCCGCGCAGGTCCACCGCGACGACGCGATACCCCAGGTCGGCGAGGCGTGGAGCGACGCGGTGCCAGGTTCGCGAGTCGGACATGATGCCGTGTACGAGCACAGCGGTCTTCCCGCCGTCGCCCCAGGTACGAGTGTGCAGTTTCAACGGATTCTCCTAGTGTTCAGCGGACGCCACGGACCGGGATGATCGCAAGAGCGCCGAGGACGGACAGCACGCCACCGACCAGGAACAGCGGGCCGTAGCCGGCGGTGGTGACGACGAGAGAGGCCACCAGGGGCGCGATGATCTGCGGCCCGGCGTTGGCGATGTTGAGCACGCCCATGTCGCGGGCCGCGTCCTCGGCGCGGGGCAGCACGAGCGTGACGAGGGCGGTGTCGACCGCCATGAAGCAGCCGAAGGCGAGTCCGTTGAGGGCGCTGAACAGCAGCATCCCGGTCCACGTCGGGCTGAACAACGGAATCAGCATGACCGCTCCGGCGAGCGCGGCCGACACCCCGATGAAGATCTTGCGCCGGTCCAGGCGGTCCGAGAGCACCCCGCCGACCAGGGTGGAGACCGTCATGCCGGCCATCGAGATCGGGGTCAGCACGCCGACGGCCGCGGCCGGTTCCAGGCCGGGTGGCAGCCGGATGTGGTCGGTGAGCACGTACAGCTGGTAGGCGTTGACCGCGAAGTAGCCCAGGACGAGCAGCGCCCGCCCGATGAACGCCCATCGGAAGTCGTGGTGCGCCAGGCAGGACAGGAACGCGCGTACCTGGGTGCCGACGCCCACCGGGTCGCGGGGCACCTTCGTCTCCCGGGTGAACGCGGTGAAGACGACCGCCGCGGCGGCCACGACGGCACCGAGGATCAGGTATCCGGTCGCCGGGGTTCCGGCCGCACGCGCGGCGATCCAGACACCGAGGGTGCCGCCGAGCGGGACGCCGAGGCCCACGACGGCCGAGGCGACGCCGCGCCGGGCGACCGGGATCCGGTCGGGCACCACGGCGGTGAGAGCGGCCTGGTAGACGTTCATCGCGGCCTGGCCCAGGCACCAGCCGATCGCCACCAGCAGCACGGTACGGGCGTGGCCGAGCACGGCGAGCACGCCCAGAGCGGCCAGTCCGCCGCCGAGGATCCACGGGTTGCGCCGGCCGGTGCGGTCGGACAGTGCCCCGGCGACCGGGTTGAACAGGGTGGCGAAGATCGCGCTGACCCCGGCCACCAGACCCAGGTTGGCCACCTTGTTCGCCGGGTCGATGGCGGCGACCTGGGCCGGGATCAGCACGCCGCCGACGCCCAGGTAGACGGCGTACATGGCGACGTTGGTGAGCAGCAGCAGAGGAAGGAGCCCGCCCGCGGTGCGCGGCGGCGCGCTCGCGGGCGGTGCGTCGGTGAGTTTCATGGCGGCTCCTCATCGCGTTACACGTGTAACGTTACTCGTGTAACGTGCTGTCTAACACACTGAAACGCAATCGCGCCAGAGTCTTGTGAAACCATGACGACGATGTCCGCACCGAGAGTCACCAGCGCCGATGTCGCCCGGGCGGCCGGCGTCTCCCGCGCCACCGTTTCCTTCGTCCTGAACGACACGGAACCCGGCCGGGTCAGCGAGACGACCCGGCAGCGGGTTCGCGATGCCGCCGCCCGGCTCGGCTACGTCAGCCACGCCGCCGCCCGATCGCTGCGCGCCGGGCGCAGCAACCTGGTGCTGATGCCGGCCACCCAGGCGGCGATCGGCCGCCTGGTCAGCGACTGGCTCGACGACCTGCAACAGGGCCTGCACCGGCATGGATACACCCTGGTCCTGCACGGCGGGCACGACAGCGATCCGGTCGATCTGGCCCGCTCCTGGGCGGAGCTGCGCCCCGCCGCGGTCGCGGTGCCCGGCATGCAGCTCACCCCGGCCGCCGTCGATCTGCTGCGCAACGCGGGCGTAGGGGTGGTGCTCGCCCTGTCACCCGAAGCGGTACCCGGCGCCTACACGGTGATCTTCCGCCACGACGAGGCCGGCCGGCTCGCCGTCGAGCACCTGGCACAGCGCGGCCGGCGGCGGATCGCGGTGGTCATGCCGCAGGAACGCGGACTGGACCTCTACGCCGGCCAGCGGCTCGCCGGCGCACGGCAGGCGGCCGCCACCCACGGCGTTCAGATCACCCCGGTGCCCCTGGCCTACCGGCTGGCGGACGCGGCCCGGCTCGCCCGGTCCTGGCACGACTCCGGATGGGACGCCGTGTTCGGCTACAACGACGACTACGCCCTGCTGCTGACGCGCGCCCTGCAGGACGAGGGACTCGACGTGCCGGGCGACGTCGCGGTGGTCGGCGCGGACGACCTGCTCGTCGCCCAGCTCGCCCGGCCCCGGCTGACCTCGATCGCCTTCGACACGTCGAGCGGGGCCGAGCTGGCCGCGCTCATCGACCGTCTCATCCAGCAGCCCGGTACCGAACCGGGCGTTCTGCACACCGCCGCGATGCGGCTGGTCGAGCGCGACTCGAGTTGAGGCCCCGGAATAGCATCGCCTCGATGCAACCCGTGATCGACCTCGGCGACGTCACCACCCGGCCGGCCGGGCCACAGCTCGACGATCCGATGCCACGTCTGGATCGCCGGCTGCTGCGCCGCCTGCGGGTCGCGGCCGTGGCCGCGCTGTGCGCGTCGACTCTCGTCGCCGCCGCGGTCCCCGCGCCGCCCGCCGTGCACGTGGCGTGGGAGCTGCCGGTCCAGGAGCAGGAGTCCATCATGATGGCCGGCGACAGCGTCGTCGCGCAGCGGATGATGGACGGCCAGGCCGTGCTGACCGCGCACGACATCGCGAGCGGCTCGACGAAATGGGCCCGCCCGGTCGGTCCGGATCTCGGCGCGGTGGAGTTCCTGCCGGACGCCGGCCTCCTGCTGCTGCGCAGCGACCTGGCCACCGTCGAACGGACGTTCCGCGACGGCGAGTCCGGCCTTCTCATGTACTACCGGGAGACGATCGCGCTGGCCCCCGCCACCGGCGACCGGCTCTGGGACCGGCCCGGCGAGCCGCTCGCCGCCGGCGCCGACGGCGTCCTTCTGGAACAGCGCGACAAGAACGGCGACTTCTCATCGCTGAGCCTGGTACGCGCCGGCGACGGCCAACCCCTCTGGAGCCGTCCGGCTCCGGGCGTGCAAGCCATCACGATCGGGTACCACGCCGGGCGCCCACATCGCGTCATCATGATCACCAAGCCGGGCGACATCACCGTCCTGCGATACACCGACGGCGAGCCCGTGCACAGCCGGCCGCTACCGCGGTACCTCCCCGGCGAGGACGTCTTCCTGCTGACCGCCGGTGACCGCCTCCTGGTGGTTCGGACGGACACCTACCAGTCCACGGTGACCGCCTACCACCTCGAGACACTCGACGGGCTGTGGCACACCACCACCAACTCCTTCCCGTGGATTCTGGACTGCGGCGAGGTGCTGTGCCTGATCGACGACCACGGCCTGTCCGCACTCGACCCGGCCACCGGCCGGACCCGCTGGCAGATGCCCGGCATCACCTCCGTCGCACCGGCGGGCACCGGCCGCCTGCTGGCCGGCAACAATGACTTCCCACCCGTTCAGACGCTGGTCGACACCGCGGACGGCCGCCGGATCGGCCCCGGCGGACGCGGCGAGATCCACAGCCCACCCGGCGACACCGGCTCCGTGCTGCTCTCGCGAACCACCACGACACCGGTCGGGCACGCCATCCTGACCCGGCTGGACCTGGACACCGGCGAGCCGACGGTGATCGGCATGATGCGCTCGCCCACCGATTTCGGTTGCGAGGTGGCCGAACGGCACCTGCTCTGCCGAGACCCGGGCCGGGCGGTCGTCACGGCCACCCGCTGAGCGACCGGGGGGTGGGGCTAGCACTACCACGAGTCGGGGAGCTTGCCGGATCGGTTACCCGGACGCCGGCGCATAGCGTCAGCGGCATGACGACGACGCAGATCGACGCACCTCTCACTCCCAGCCCCGCCGTTCGCATCCTGCCTCAGCTCGTCGGCGACACGCGCTACGTGCTCACCGGTTTTCCGCTGGGCCTGGCCGGAGTCGTCCTCTGCCTCACCGGATTCGCCGCCGGGCTCGGCCTGGCCGTGGTCTGGGTCGGCGTACCGATCATGATCGCCGCGATGATGCTGGCCCGCGGCTTCGCGGTCGCGGAACGCGAGCGGATCGCCAACGTGCTCGGCCGGCCGGTCCCGCAGCCCGACTACCGCACCGCGGAAGGCAAGGCGCGCCGGCTGGTCGCCACGCTGACCGACCCGCAGTCCTGGCTGGACCTCGCACACGCGGCCGTACGCTTCATCCCCAGCACGATCGCGTTCTCGCTCGTGCTCGCCTGGTGGGCCGGCCTGCTCGGTTCGCTCACCTGGTCGCTCTGGGGCTGGTCGCTGCCGAACGGCCCGGACGACCGGGACCTGCCCGAGCTGCTCGGCTTCGGCGACTCGTACCTGACCTCGATCGGCTTCTACCTGGTCCTCGCCGTCCTGTTCGCGATCACCCTGCCCGCGGTCGTACGCGCTGCCGCCCTGCTGGAAGCCCGCTTCGCCCGCGCCCTGCTCAGCCGGAAGAACTAGACCCCTCGTCCGGCCCAACGTGAGTGCTGTCTGGCGGCCGTTGAGACAGCATTGAGCGTGGGCCAAGCAAGATCATCGCTACGGAGCCCTCTAGACCCTTTCGGTCCCGCTTCTTCGGGGTACGCGTGACCGGCTTCTTGCCGAAGCCGACGCGTGCCCGCTCTCCCGGCGCGAGCCAGGCTTTCCCTCACCGCCCCAGCGCGGCCGCCGGGAAACACCAGTCCGTCGCGCTGGGTGCCGGGTCCGGGTGGTAGCGCCGCCCACGGTACGAGACAGCCACTGCTTCTAGCTACCGAGCCGAGCCGCGCTGGGCCGCAGCCCCCGATCAGGCGCGATTCTCCGCGTGCGTGAGCGTCTCCCACGCCGACATCAAGTTGTTGTTGCCGGTCGGCCGCTGGCCCACCGTCAGCTTCTCGGTGGCGGGCATGTGCACCCCCATCCGGTTGTGCAGCGCGTTGAAGCCCACCTCCGTCACCGGGCCGACCCACCGGTTGTCCACCTTGCCGCCGCACAGCCAGGACGGCAGGTTGCCGGTGGCGTGGCGGGCCAGGAAGCCCATCGCGTGCCGCAGCCGGTCACGCACCTCCGGGTAGAGGTCGCGGCCCTGGATGCGACTGGTCTCGGCGATGTGGGAGATGGCCGCGACGCCGTACCCGGTGTGGGTGAAGTCGCGGCATGTCTCCTGGGAGATGCCGTCGACGAAGGTGGTCTGGCCGTACCAGTATTTGACGATCTCGGCGCGGGTGTCGATGGAGGTTCCGGGCGGTGGCTTCGGCAGGGCGCCGTCCGAGGCCAGGTAGATGTAGGCCGGCACCCGCTTGCGGAACCGGGCCACCGTCTTGTCGTAGAGGGTGCGGTCGTCCAGGTGCACCGCGATCGACACGGCCGCCTCGATCTGGGTCAGCTCCCAGTTGCCGTTCCACGACGAGCGGTCGGCCTGCGCCATCGGCAGGTAGACCTTGCGCAGCATGGTGGCGAACCGGGCCGAGTTCGGCCAGGACCGGTACGCGTGCTTGATGATCTCGGCGGCGCGCGGCCAGACCGAGGCGGACCAGGAGGACTGCAGGGCGTCGTTGCTGTTCGTGTGCGCGGTGATGGTGCCCGACCAGGCGTCCATGATCACGATCGCGCGTTTGGCGTACCGCTCGTCCCCGGTCAGATACCAGGCCAGCGCGAGGGTGTAGGCGGCGAAGGCGTCGCGGCGCTCGGCGCCGCAGCCGACGTCGGGGTTCGAGTAGGGACCGCACTGCACGACCTTGTACGCCGTAGGCGTGTAGCCGAGCGACGCCGACGGGCTGGCCATCATCGCGTCGTAGGCCTTCTTCCACGGCTGCGCCCCGGCCCGCACCTTTGCCTTGACGAAGTCCAGTTGCCCGCGGCTGACCAGCACACCGGGGTGCGCGAAGCCGCTGCCGGCCGCCTTCGCGGTGACGGTGGTGGTGCCGGCGTCGGCGGTGGCGACGCCGGCCGCCAGCAGCGCGGCCGCCGTGACACCGGCGAGAACCGCAGAGAGGCGGCGGGCCATGTGTTGCTCCAGGTCAGAGATCGTTCGGGTACGCCGGACGACTGTCCCCGGCCGCCCGCGACGCGTCAACCAGCCGAACGGCTCGCCCCAATCCCGATTGTTCGCAGATTATCTGGCGCGAAACTATGCTGGGTGGCATGACCGCGATGGCCCCCACCCGCACCGAGACCGACCTGTCCTTCCTGCTCGACCACACCAGCCACGTGCTGCGCACCCGGATGACCGCGGCGCTCGCCGAGATCGGCCTGACCCCGCGCATGCACTGCGTGCTGGTGCACGCCCTGGAGGCGGAGCGCACCCAGATCCAGCTCGCCGAGCTGGGCGACATGGACAAGACGACCATGGTGGTCACGGTGGACGCGCTGGAGAAGGCGGGGTACGCCGAGCGGCGCCCCTCCAGCACCGATCGGCGCGCCCGGATCATCGCGGTGACCGCGAAGGGGGCCGAGGTCGCCGGACGCAGCCAGCAGATCGTCGACGGCGTGCACCGGGACGCGCTGGGCGCCGTGCCGGACGACGAGCGTGAGGTGCTGGTCCGCGCGTTGAACCGGTTGGCCACCGGGCACCTGGCCACCCCCGTGGAGAGCGCGCAACCGGCACGCCGGGCACGAGAGCGCGCAAAGTAGTTCCGAAAAATATCGTCTACTACGGGACTATCTGCTAGCGTCTCTCTCCAGGAACCCGTTCTTGGGGAGGAACACCATGTCGAACTCGCGCTGGACCGCACTCGCCGTACTCTCGGCCGCGGGACTGATGACCATCCTCGACGGCAGCATCGTCACCGTCGCCATGCCCGCCATCCAGCAGGACGTCGGGTTCTCACCGGCCGGGCTCAGCTGGATGGTCAACGCCTACCTGATCCCCTTCGGCGGCCTGCTGCTGCTCGCCGGCCGGCTCGGCGACCTGCTCGGCCGGCGCACCATGTTCCTCGCCGGCAACGGCATCTTCACCGCCGCGTCCCTGCTGGCCGGCTTCGCCGGCAGCCCCGGCCAACTGATCGCCGCCCGCTTCCTGCAGGGCGTCGGCAGCGCGATGGCCGCCGCGGTCGTCCTCGGCATCCTGGTCACGCTCTTCACCGATCCCGCCGAGCGCGCCAAGGCGATCGCGATCTTCAGCTTCACCGGTGCCGCCGGCGCCTCCATCGGCCAGGTCCTCGGCGGCGTGCTCACCGACGCCCTGAGCTGGCCCTGGATCTTCTTCATCAACGTGCCGATCGGCATCGCCACCATCGCCCTGGCCCTCGTCGCGCTACCCCGCGACCGCGGAGCCGGCCTGTCCGCCGGCGCCGACGTCATCGGCGCCGTGCTGGTCACCTCCGGTCTGATGCTGGGCATCTACACCGTGGTCAAGGTCGAGCAGTACGGCTGGCTGGCCTCGCACACCCTCGGCCTCGGCGCGGTGTCACTCGCGCTGCTTGCCGCGTTCGTCCTGCGCCAGGCCACCGCCGCCACCCCGCTCATGCCACTGCGCGTCCTGCGCTCCCGCAACGTCACCGGCGCCAACCTGGCCCAGATGCTGGCGCTGTCCGGGATGTTCGCCTTCCAGGTCCTGGTCGCCCTCTACATGCAGAAGGTGCTCGGCTACGGCGCACTGGAGACCGGCCTGGCGATGCTGCCCGCGGCCGTCGGCATCGGCGCGATCTCGCTGTTCGTCTCCGCCCCGCTGACCGCCCGCTTCGGCGCCCGTACCGTCCTGCTGACCGGCCTGGTGCTGCTGACCGCGGCGATGGGCCTGCTCAGCCGGATCCCGGTGGACGCCGACTACCTGACCCACCTGCTGCCGGTGATGCTGCTGATCTCCGGCGGCGGCCTGGTGCTGCCCGCGCTGGCCACCCTCGGCATGTCCGGCGCCCGGGAGAGCGACGCCGGCCTGGCCTCCGGACTGTTCAACACCACCCAGCAGGTCGGCATGGCCATCGGCGTCGCGGTGCTGTCCACCCTGGCCGCCTCCCGCACCGAGCAGCTGCTCGCCGCCGGGCAGCCGGAGGCCGCCGCGCTCACCGACGGATACCGGCTGGCCTTCACCACCTCGGCCGGCCTGCTCCTGGCCGCCTTCGCGGTGGGAGTCCTGGTCCTGCGCCAGCCCGCCACGACGGCGGCCGAACAGCACGAGACCGTCACCGCCTCCTGACATCCCGCTCGTACCGGATCCGAAAAAGTTCCATCCGCCGCGCCCGCTCCGCCGAATCAAGTCCGGAGGGAAGGAGACCCACGATGGCGGAGCGTGGCATCACCGGCCGCCCGGAGCACCTGGCTCCGGTGCCCGGCCCGCAACCGGCATCGGACGCCGGCACGTTGCTCAAGGCGGTGGCCCGCGGCGACGAGAGGGCGTTCGGCAAGCTGTACGACCTGGTGGCACCACGCGTCTACGGCCTGATCCGCCGGGTGCTACGTGACCCGGCCCAGGCCGAGGAGGTCACGCAGGAGGTGCTGGTCGAGGTGTGGCGGTCGGCGGCACGGTTCGACCCGGACCGGGGTTCACCGACCGCGTGGGTCTTCACGATCGCGCACCGCCGCGCCGTCGACCGGGTACGCGCCGAGCAGTCCGCGGCCGCCCGCACGATCCGGGTGGGCATCGCCTCGGTCGACACCCCGTACGACGCGGTGGCCGACGAGGTCACCCTGCGGCTGGAGCGTCAGCAGGTGCGGCACTGCCTGGACTACCTGACCGAGTTGCAGCGGCAGGCGGTGACCCTCGCCTACTACCAGGGGCACACCTATCCGCAGGTTTCGGAGCTGCTCGACGTACCCCTGCCGACGGTGAAGACCCGCATGCGCGACGGCCTCATCCGGCTGCGCGACTGCCTGTCCGCGGAGGCGGCGGCATGACCGCGGACGTGCATTCCCTGATCGGCGCCTATGCGCTGGACGCGCTCGACGACATCGACCGGGCGGCTTTCGGCCGGCACCTGCGGGAGTGCGCGGCGTGCCGGGCCGAGGCGGACGAGCTGCGGGAGGCCGCCGCGCGCCTGGCCGACGGCGCCTGGTCGGTGCCGCCGCCACGGCTGCGGGACAACGTCATGGCCGAGGTCGCGAACACCCGCCAGCTCCGCCCCGCCGGTCCGCCACCGGCCGCGACGCCGGCCCGCACACCCCCGTCACACCGCCTGCGGCTGGTGGCCGCGGCCGCCGTCGTGGTCACCGCGGCCGGGGCGGGCGCGGCCGTCTACACCGTTCAAGATCAGCGGGTACGCCGAGCGGAGACGCTCGCCGAGTCAGCCCGGCAGAACGAGGCCCGGGTCCGGTCGATCCTGGCCGCCCCCGACGTGGTGGTCCGCGACGAGGCGCTGGACACCGGCGGCCGGGTCACGGTGGCGAGCTCCCGCCTCCAGGACGCCGGCGTGATCATGCTGGCCGCCGACGGTGCTCCGGCCACCGGCCAGGTCTACCAGTTGTGGACCATCCGCTCCGGGACCGCGGCGTCGGCGGGCGCGCTCGGCGAAGGCCAGGCCGCCGCGGTCCAGCTCGTCGAAGGACTCCCCGCCGCCGAAGGAGTGGGCGTGACCGTGGAGCCCGCCCCCGGTTCGGCCACACCGACCACCCCGCTGGACGCCCTCGTGACCCTGACCTGAGCCGGCCCGTGGCTGGTAGCGTGGGCGCCGGTACCGCACGGTAGCGGGTCGTCCAGTGGTGTGCGCGTACAGCGCCCGCGCGGAAGGTCCCACCATGCCGACTCAGATCAGGCCGTTCCTGCGAAGCGACCGGGAACAGGTCACCTCCCTCGTCAACGCCCACGTCGCCGCTGTGGTCCCGGGTGTCTCGCTGTCCGTCCAGGCCCTGCTGAGCCAGCTCGAGCGTGAGCCCGGCGAGTTCATCGTGGACCGGTGGGTGCGCGATCGGGTCACCCTCGTCGCCGAGCAGCGCGGCCGGGTGGTGGCGGCGGCACACCTGCTGCGGTACGCCGACGACGAGAACACCGGCGCCGAGTACCGGAATGCCGGCGAGATCCGCTGGCTGTTGTGCTGGCCGGACGCGCCGTACTGGCCGGACGCGGCGGAGGCCGGTCAGGCGCTCGCGGTGGCCTGCCACGCCCAGCTCACCCGATGGGGTGTCACCCGCCGCTACGCCGACGGCGCTCTGCCGGTGCCGGGTGTGTACGGGGTTCCGGAGCAGTGGCCGCACGTCCGGGCGATCTACGAGTCGATCGGTTTCCGGGCCGGCGGGCGTACCGAGATTGTGCTGGTGGCCGACGTCGGACGGCTCCGGCGGCCCGCCGCGCCGGTGCCCGGGCTGGTCACGCGACGCACGCTGGGTATCAACGGCACCCGCCTCACCGCCTCGCTGAGCAGCCAGGACGTCGGGTTCATCGAGGTGGACACGAACCTGGACTCCGGTCCCCGGGTGTCCCGGGTGGGCGCCTGGGCCGACATCGGCAACCTGTGGATCGCCCCTGACCACCGCGGCCGCGGCATCGGCGCCTGGCTCGTCGGCCAGGCCGCCGGCTGGCTGGACCTCGGCGGCGCGACCCGCCTGCTGAGCTACGCCGACGAGGACGAGAAGGACTTCATGGCGTTCCACCTCGCCGCCGGGTTCACCGTGCTGACCCGCACCACCCGGCAGTTCGTCAGCGATCACGGACCAGACGCAGCATCTCGTCCACCGACCCGGCCGGATCGGTGATCGGGAACTGGACCGCGTGCACCGTGGCGGCCGGGTCGATGAGCAGGGTGAGTCGCTTGAACCGGTCCACACCGGCGGCCCGGAAGGTGGGTAGCAGCAGCCCGGCGGCGAGCCGCTGATCCTGGTCGGACACCAGCGGGAAGGGCAGGCCGGCGTGCGCGGCGAAGGCGGCCAGCTGGTCGGGGCGCTGGGTGCTCGCTCCGCGGACGCGGGCGCCGGCGGCGGCGAAGTCGCCGGCCCGGGCGGCGTACGTGGTCGACTCGAGCGTGCAGCCGGCCGCGCCGGGGACCTCCGACCAGTACGGCGGGTAGCCCTGGGCCTCCGGGACGAACGCGCCCGGGAAGCAGTACAGCACCGTCCAGCTGTCCGGCGTGGCGACCGGCTCCGGCTCGCCGTCGTGGCGGGTCAGCACGATCTCCGGCACTCTGCGGCCGACGAGCGCGTGCACCCGCCGGGCCTCGGCCGATCCGGCCTGTGCCGTGGCGGTCAGGGTGCCGTCGCCGATCAGGTGCCGGTCGCCCCACTCCTGGAGCGCGATGAGAACCGGCAGCAACCCTTCGCCCTTGGCGGTGAGCAGGTAGTCGTAGCGCGGTGGCCGGTCGGAGTAGCGGCGGCGCCGCAGCACGCCGTGGTCGGTCAGCTCGGCGAGCCGCTCGGCGAGGGCCCGCCGGCTCATCCCGAGGGTTCGTTGCAGGGCGTCGAACCGCGTCACGCCACCGGCGATGTCGCGGATGAGCAGGAACGTCCACCAGTCGCCGAGCACACCCACCGCCTGCGCGATTCCGCAGTCCGCGTCAGCCAGGTCGACTCGTTTCACACCTATGACTATAGTGCGTTCCAATATGAAACTTACTATGTTCTGGCGGTGGTGGGCCGCCGGTACGACGAGCGGGCTCGGTTCGGCGATCGGCGGCGTCGCACTGCCCCTGACCGCGCTCACCGTGCTGCACGCGTCGGCGTTCGAGATGGGCGTGATCTCGGCGGCCGGCTATCTGGCGTACCTCGTGATCAGTCTCCCGGCCGGGGTGATCGTGCAGCGCATGCCGCTGCGCGGCATCCAGGTCGGCGCGGACCTGGTCCGCGCCCTGGCCGTGGTCTCCATCCCGCTGGCCTGGTGGGCCGGCCTGCTGAGCGTGGCCCAGCTGGTCGTGGTGGCCCTGGTGATGAGCTTCGCGAACGTGCTGTTCGCGGTCGCCAACCAGACGTTTCTGCCGGAGATCGTGCCGGCCGCGCAACTCCAGGCCCGCAACAGCCTGAACTCCGGCACCCACGCGGCCACCGAGCTCGGCGGGCCGTCACTGGGTGGTCTCGCGGTGCAGGTTCTCGGCGCGGCGCCGACGCTGCTCGTCGACGCGGTCAGCTATCTGATCTCCGCGGTGCTGCTGCGCACCCTCCCGGCCCGGCAGGTCCCGGCGCCGGCCACCCGGACCTCGATGCTCGCGCAGATCCGCGAGGGCTGGCACTTCGTGACGCGGCACCCGGTGATGGCTCCGGGCATGTGGGCGGCCACCGTGGTCAACTTCGTCAACGGCGCGTACCACGCGTTGTTCGCCTTCTACCTGGTCCGCGAGCTGCACGCCTCGCCCGCCCTGGTCGGGCTGCTGCTCGCCGCCGACGGCCTGGGCACGCTGATCGGCGCCGCGGTGACCACCCGGTACACCGACCGCTTCGGCACCGCCCGCGGCATGATCTTCGCCGCCTTCGCCGGTGTGGCGGGCGCGCTGCTCATCCCGGCGGGTGGCGTACTCGCCTTCGCCGCCGGCAACCTGATCTTCGCCGGGACGGTGGTGGTGCTCAGCGTGACCACCCGCACGTACCGGATGATCGCCAGCCCGCCGGAGCTGCTGTCCCGGGTGATCGCCACGGTCCGGTTCGTCTCCTGGGGCGCGATCCCGGTCGGCGGCCTCATCGCCGGTGCGCTGGCCGGCCAGCTCGGCGCCCGCACCACGCTGCTCATCTTCGGCGCGGTCACCGTCTGCACGCCGCTGATCTGGCTGCTCTCCCCGGTGCGCGGTCTGCGTGACCTGCCGATGCTGGACGCCCCGGAAGCCGCCACGGCGGCCCGCTGAGCCCGGCGGCACTCCGACGGATCCGTCTGGCGGACGAGACGAGATCAGCAGCGAGGCGGAGGCGGACGCGCCCACGGGCGGACGACATCGCCGCGCCGCCCGCCTAGCGTTCTTTCCCGGCCGGCCGGGACACCGGTCCCTGTCCGACCGGGACATCTTCCGGTTTGGATGGTGCCGAACCCCATCCCACCAGGAGGAACACATGCATGAGGTGCTTCGTCGCGCGGCCGAGCTCGCCCCGTCACTGCAGGCCCGGGCGGCCGAGCTGGACGCGGCGCGGCAACTGCCCGCGGATCTCGTCGGCGAGCTCAGGTCGGCCGGGTTCTTCCGGATGTTCGTGCCGCGCTCGCACGGTGGCCACGAGCTCGACCTGCGTACCGGGATGGCGGTCCTGGAGACCCTCGCCGCGGCGGAGCCCGCGGTCGGCTGGACCGTGATGATCGGCTCGGAGACGCCGCAACTGCTCGCGTTCCTGGACCGGGAGACCTTCGACAAGATGTACGCGGCCGGCCCGGACGTCATCGTCGCCGGCGGCTTCAACGCGCAGGGCACGGCCAAGCCCACCGCCGACGGCTTCCAGGTGGACGGCCGGTGGGCGTTCGGCAGCGGCTGCACCCACGCTGACTGGATCTTCGGCAACTGCCTGGTCGGTCCGGGTGACGGGATGCGGTCGGCGCTCGTGCCGGCGTCGCAGGCCCGGATCGTCGACACCTGGAAGGTGCTGGGCCTGCTCGGCACCGGCTCGCACGACGTCGAGATCAACGACGTGCACGTGCCCGCCGAGCACACCTTCGACCTCTTCGGCGGCGTCTCCTCGATACCCGGGCCCGGCTTCATCGCCCCGCTGATGCACTTCGTGCTGCACCTGGGCGCGGTCGCCGTCGGCATCGCACAGGGCACGCTGGACGCGACGGTCGCGCTCGCCACCAGCGGCAAGCAGCGCCTGTACGCGCGCGCCCGCCTCGCCGACAGCCAGCTGTTCCAGGTGAACCTCGGCCGTGCCGACCTGACGCTGCGCGCCGCGCGGGCCCTCCTCGCCTCGACCGCCGACGAGGTGTGGGCGCTGTGCTCCACCGATCCGGCCGGCCTGGCCGCCGCCGGGCCGCGCGTCTCGGCCACCCTGTCCTGGGTCACCGAGGCGGCGCTGTCCACCGTCGACACGTGCTACCGCGCCGCGGGCGGGCAAGCCGCCCGCGACACCTCACCGATCCAGCGTCGCTTCCGCGACATGCACACCTTCAGCCAGCACGCCGCCGCGGCCGAGGGCTGGCTGGGCGGGCACGGCAGCGCGCTGCTCGGCGAAGCAGGTGGTCTCTCTTACTGACAACACCTACGGGGTACGCAGAAGAGCACCCGCGATCGTGCGACCGTGCTCGGTCCACGGCTCCGGGCGCATCGTCGCCGGGTCGAGACGCACATTGACCCGGCGGCCCTCGGCGTAGACCGTCACGCCGTCGGTGGAGGTCACCCGGAACCGGTACTCCGCGCTTGTCGCGCCGAGCCGGTCGAGCCAGAAGTGCACGCTCACGTCGCCGGTGCCGCGGACCGGGCGGTGGAAGGTGATCCCGTACTCCCGGACCACGTTGAAGGCGTCCGGCGTGGTGGGGCGGCCGCCGGAGAACGAGACTCCGCGCTCGGTCCACCAGAGCGTCATGGCCCGCTCCACCAGCACCGCGTACCGGGAGTTGTGCAGCACGCCCATGGCGTCGAGGTCGTCGAAGTGCACGGGCATGGGCACCACGTCGCCGTACGCGACGGCGGGGGCTTCGGTCACGGTGGTCATGTCAGCTCCGGAAGGATCGTCGGGTCGGTGGCGAGGCCGCGCAGGTGGCCGAGCAGTGCACGGCGCGCCTGACGGAAGGTGGCCTCCGGGCCGAGCACGGGGGCCTGCATGACGGCGCAGACTCCGAGCGACTCGATCTGATAGGCGAGCGCGGCCGGGTCGGTGGCGGCCGGCAGCTCGCCGAGTGTGACCGCCTCGGTGGCCAGCCCGGTCAGGAACGTCATCCAAGCGGTCATCTCGGCGGCCAGCCGGTCGCGGATCACGCCGGGCCGCGCGTTGAACTCGAAGTGGGCGTTGGCGAAGAAGCATCCGCCGGGAAGGACCCGGGCCTCGTAGAAACGGAGCCGGTAGTCGTGCACCGCCCACAGCCGGCGCAGGCCGGCGGGCTCGGCGAGCGCCGGCCGGATGACCCGGTCGGTCCACTGTGCCCGGGCGTGGTCGATCACCGCGAGTTGCAGCGCCTCCTTGGAGCGCCAGTGCGCGAAGAGGCCGGACTTGCTGACCCGCAGCGCGTCGGCGACCTGACTCAGCGACAGGCCGTCGAGGCCGGCCACGGTGGCGAGCAGCAGTGCCTGGTCGAGCACCGCGGTCCGGGTGCGCTCGCCGCGGGCCAGCCGGCCGTCCTGAGTCATGCCACCGACCCTACTAAACGAACGACCGGTCGTAAACATAACCGGCGTCACACCCGGCCGCTGAGAATTCCCTGGGGAACCGCTGGGCGCTATGGAAAACCGGCGGGAGCGCCTGTCATGATCATCTGTAGTAACTCGGTCGAATTTGTTGTAAACTGCGGCCCGATCGACGTACCGGAAGCGTGCCCCCGACTGCGCAGGTAAGGACGATGTTCAATCGCACTGTGATGTTCGCCAAGCAGAACGCGCCTGAATCCATTCGCGTGATTACGCGCCGGACGCTGCTCGGAGTGCACAACAGCCGCCTGCGGCTCACTGTTCCGGTGGTCACCCGCAGTGAATACGTGAACATTTATCACTGCGCGGTGCGCAAGACCGCGAGTCAGTGGATCAAGGAACTGTTCAGCGATCCGATCGTGTACCGCCACTCCGGCCTGCTCACCTACGACCCGCGGTTCTACAACTGGAGCCACCCCCGGGTCTGCCCGCCGGACCGCATCGCCCTGTCGCTTTTCTTCAACCGTAAGAAATTCGACGCGATCCCGAAGCCGGACAAATACCGAGCATTCTTCGTCATGCGCGACCCGCGCGACATGGTCGTCTCCGGCTACTTCTCCACCCGCAATTCACATGCGCCCATGGGCGACGTGCTGGAGGTCCGAAAGGTCCTCCAGGAATTGCCGCGGAAGGAGGGGATGCTGTATCTGATCGACAATCTCGCTGCCAAGGGCCGGTTCAAGGCGCTCCGTTCCTGGGCCGTCGCGCCGCCCTCGGAAGAGGTCCGGCTGTTCCGCTACGAGGATCTGGTCGGTGAACACCAGGCGAACGAAGTGGACCAGCTGATGCGGCACTGCGGGATCAACATTCCGCCGGCCGAGCTGGCCACCCTGCTGTCCCGCTACAGCTTCTCCAACATGAACGAGCGCAAGGCCGCCGGAGGCGTGTCGCACTACCGCAAGGGCCAGCCCGGCGACTGGCGCAACCACTTCGACGACGACATCACCGAGGCCTTCGTCAAGGCGACCGGCAACCTGGTCGAGCGGCTCGGCTACCCCGCCTTCGACGGATCAATCACTCGTTCCGGATGAGGTGGACCCGCCGGTCCGCTCTCTAGCGTGAACGCCATGGATCTGCTGCTGGGTTCCCTGTCCGAGGCGGAGTTGGCGCTGGTACGCGAGGCTGATCCGGACCGGCTCGCCGGCCTGGACGAGGACGCGCTGATCGAACTGCACACCCGGGTCCGCCGCGCGCGCAACAAGCACGTGAAGGTGTATCGCCGCCGGGCCGCGACCCGGGTCGCGGAGGCCGGCGGACGCGGAAAGGCCCGCGCGCAGAACAGCCGCAAACGCGCCAAGGCCGAGGTCTTCGAGGTCATCCTCGCCACGGTGAGCCGGCACCTGGCGCTGGCCGCGCAGGCCAGCGCCGAGTCGATGGAGGCCGAACGCCTCGCCGAGGAACCCGTGACCCGCGGCGTGTCGGCCGAGCCACCGCCGGTCCCGGTCCTGCGCCCGCAGCGCGACGACCGCCGCCCGCAGTCGGTCGAGCTGCAGAAACGGCACGCGTCCACCCGCGCGAAGGGCGCCCGCCGGCAGGCCCGCAAGGACGGCCGCTGACCCACCCTCAGCCGGTGGCCGGTGGCCGGTGGCCGGTGGCCGGTGCCGGCCGACCGCAGCGTGGACGCGCTGGCGTTCACCTCGAAGCCGAGCTCGTCGCGCAGCCAGCGGGCGGTCGCGTACATCCGGCTCGGATCGCCGTCGAGGCGGGTGTCGATCGGCATCAGTAGGCCCCGTCTATCGTCCGCCCGGCGGCGACCTCGCGCGCGGCGTACGTCTGGCTCGCCTCGGCGACCCGCGTCCCGGCCTCCTGGAGGCCGGCCACCAGGTTCGCGGAACTCTCGGAGAGCCTGCTGAGCAGCTCGGCGAAGATCGGTGTCGCCTCGCTGGCGTCCGGTGTGGCCGGTGTGCGGGCCCGGGTGGCACCCAGCATCTCGCTGGAGCGCCGGAGCCGGCTGGAGATCGATTCGAGCAACACAAGGTCGACTTGCAGGCGATCGGCCATGATTGTCCCCCTCACCGCGTTACGGATGCCCTGGTGTACGCCTCGCGGGCCGCAGCGGTTCACTCGCGGTCGTGCCAGCAACACTCAGCGAAGTCACAGCATCACTCCGCCACGATGGCCGGATGCGTGCGGTGATGTTCCACAGATATGGACCACCCGAAGTGCTCACTCAGGTCGAGCTGCCGACGCCGGTGCCGCGCGGTGATCAGGTGCAGGTCCGGGTGCACGCCACCACGGTCACCTCCGCCGAGTGCGGCATGCGGCGCGGCGAGCCCCGCTGGGGGCGCGTCATCATCGGGCCGATGCGGCCCCGTTCCGGGATTCGCGTGCTCGGCCTCGAGTTCGCCGGCGAGATCACGGCAGCCGGTCCGGACGTCCGTAACTATCGGGTCGGTGACCGGGTCTTCGGGTTCACCGGTTTCGCGGTCGGGGCGAACGCCGAGTACAAATGCCTCTCCGAGAAGGCGTCGTTCACCACGATCCCGCCGGGCGTCTCGTACCAGGAGGCAGCCGCCACCGTGGACGGCTTCACCACCGCCTGGCACTTCCTGCACAGAACGGTCAACCTGCGCCCCGGCCAGCGGGTGCTGGTCATCGGCGCGTCCGGCAGCATCGGCACGTACGCCGTCCAGGTCGCGAAACGCGCCGGCGCCACCGTGCACGGGGTGTGCAGCGGCCGCAACGTCAAGCTGGTCGAGTCGCTCGGCGCCGACCGGGTGTTCGACTACACGGCCGAGGACTTCGCCACCTCCGGCGAGCGGTACGACATCGTCTTCGACACCGTGTCCCGCAGCTCGTTCACCCATTCCCGGCCGGTGCTGGCGCCGCGCGGCAGCTACCTCCCGACGACCGGCTTGTTCAACAACGTCCTCCAGCTGCGGACCGCCCTGACCGGTGGCCCCCGGGTGCGTACCGGCATGTCGGTACGCAAACACGCCGCCCTCGCCGAGCTGCGTGCCCTGCTCGAGCAGGGCGAGCTGAAGATCGTCGTCGACCGCACCTATCCGATGAGCGAGATCGTCGCCGCGCACCGGTACGTGGACACCGGCCGCAAGGTGGGAAACGTGGTCATCTCGGTCCCCTGAGGAAAATACTTGCCTACTAGGAAAGTGGAGCGTACTTTCCTAGTAGGCAAGTACAGGCCCGAGGAGGAAGCGATGACCACGCCGAACATCCCACCCGTCGACGCCGAGCTCGCCCTGGCCGAGGTGCGGGCCCGCCGCGCCCAGGTCGTCGACACCAACCTCGTACCCGACTGGTTCTGGTACGGCATCGCCGTCCTGATGATGCTGTTCGTCGCCGCCATGGAGAGCGAGATCGGCTGGCTGATCGCCGTCGGCACGATCGTCTACGCGCTCGGCCTGGCCACCCTGATCCTCGCCCTGGTCCGCCGGGCCCGCGTCCAGGTCCGGCAGGAGCTGATCGGCGTGCGCGGCGCCCTTGCCATCGCCGGTTTCACGGTCACCCTGGTCGCGATCGGCGTGGCCCTCGGCTTCACCCTGGACGCGCTCGGCGTCCCGCTGCCGGCGACGCTCGGCTGCCTGCCCGTCGCGATCGGCCTGGCGGTCGGCGGCCCCCGGCTGATGTCCCACCTGCGCCGGTTGATGCTGTCCCGGCCGGTGGCGGGTCCCCGATGACCGGCACCCCGCGCTTCGACGAGCTGATCCACGCACCGACCCGGCTCTCACTGGTCAGCCTGCTCGCCGCGACGGAGTGGGCGGAGTTCAAGTTCCTCCGCGACAGCATCGGCCTCTCCGACTCGGCGTTGTCCAAGCAGCTGACCACCCTCGAAGAGGCTGGATACGTGGACATCCGCAAGAGCTTCGTGGGCAAGCGGCCGCGCACCTCCGCCCGGCTCACCCCGGTGGGACAGCAGGCCTTCGCCGACCACGTCGCGGCACTGCAGGAGATCGTCGCCCGGGCCGGCCTGGCGGTCCTGCCCGACCAGCTCACCCACTGAACCCTTCGACGACACGTTCGCAACCCCAGCCGCCCGGCGATCGCCGGGCGGCTTTCCACATCGATAGCTGTTAACGCGCACAACATCTTGCCGAAAACGTTTTCGTACGTCAGCCTGACTTCCAGGACGGAGCCCGCTGGGGCATCTCGCGACGCAGGGGCACTGCCGCGAGTCCATGCCCGGCAACCACCAACGAACCGCGCACGGGGGTGCACCAGAACCCAATGAATCGATGAGTATCAATGGAGGTTCCGTGCGAACACGACTCCTCGCGGCCATCGCCGCCGCACTGGTGGCCGTCAGTCTGATTCCCGCCGGGGCGTACGCCGCGCCGGCCACCTGGAGCCCGCCGTCCCACCTGGTCACCCCGCTCAACCAGGTATGGCAGCACCAGGAGCAGACCTACAACGGCGGCAATCTGTACGGGTTCCGCAACTACGGCTGGGACCAGGTGATGGCCAACCGTGGCTACATCAACTACTGCGTGCGCTGGGACTCCTCGGCGAGCGTGACCGCGGCCCAGCGCGACCAGATCCACGCCGCCCTGGCCCGGCAGCACAAGAAGTGGATGGACGAACTGGTCGGGCACAACGCCTGGCCGTACGGCGAGGTGCCGGTCCGGGTGGTCGGCTGGGCCGTGCGCAACCGCTCCCAGCTGCAGTGGAGCGACACGTCGGTGGACATCTACGTCAACGACATCCGGGAGAACGCGCCGCAGTGCTCGGTGCCGTGCGGGCGGTTCTTCAACCAGAACGGCCAGTACCCGAGGTGCCCCGGCGGGGTCGCCCGGCACTACGACCAGTCGCTGTGGCTGACCGACGGCTTCGGCGGCGGCGCCGGCGGTGACTGGGGCCAGCGGATGGGCCGCGAGTACTTCATGAACAACATCAACGCGAACAACATGCACATCCTGCTGCACGAGATCGGCCATACCTGGGGTCTGGACGACTTCTACGACTGGACCCCGAGCGGCGTCAGCAACTTCATCATGCGCGCCGGCAGTTCCACGTCGATCACCGAGTTCGACGCCTGGATGTTCCGCGACTGGTGGCGGCACCTGAAGAGCCGCTACGGCTACTGATCCGCGTTACAGAGCCCCGGCCGGCGGAGAACCGGCCGGGGCCCGACGAAAGGTGCCGCCCATGCCGCAACGCCGCACCCTGCTCAAAGCCGCCGCCGGCGCCGCCCTGCTACCGCCGGTCACGCTGGCCCGGCCCGACAACGGCGTGTCCGCGTACGCCTTCCCGCTCACCGCCGTCCGCCTGGGCGCCGGACCGTTCGCCGACAACGCCGCTCGCACCCAGACCTACCTGCGATTCCTCAACGCCGACCGGCTGCTGCACATGTTCCGGGTCACGGCCGGACTGTCCTCGTCGGCGACCCCGTGCGGCGGCTGGGAGTCACCCACCACCGAGCTGCGCGGCCACTCGATCGGACACGTGCTGACCGCTCTCGCCCAGGCGTACGCGAGCACCGGCGACACCGCGTACCGGACCAAGGGCGACTACCTGGTCGCGCAGCTCGCACTCTGCCAGCGGCCGAACGGCTTCCTGTCCGCGTACCCGGAAAGCTTCATCGACCGGGTGGAGACCGGCCAGCAGGTGTGGGCGCCGTACTACACGCTGCACAAGATCGTGCAGGGCCTGCTCGACATGCACCAGCTCGCCGGCAACGGTCAAGCGCTCACCGTGCTGGAACGCAAGGCGGCGTGGGTGCAGGCCCGCAACAGCCGGCTGACGTACGCGCAACGCCAGCAGATGCTGCGTGTCGAGTTCGGCGGCATCGGCGAGACCCTGTTCAACCTCTACCAGCTCAGCGAGAACCCGGCGCACCTGACCACCGCCCAGTACTTCGACCATGCCCAGGTGCTCGACCCGCTCGCGGCGAACACCGACGCGCTCGCCGGGTTCCACGCCAACACGCAGATCCCGAAGGCTCTTGCCGCCATCCGCGGCTTCCACGCGACCGGGGCGGTGCGTTACCGCGACATCGCCGTCAACTTCTGGAACTTCGTGGTGCGCCAGCACTCGTACGCGATCGGCGGCAACTCCAACGGCGAGTACTTCCAGGCGCCGAACCGGATCGCGAGCGAGCTGTCCGACACGACCTGCGAGTGCTGCAACTCGTACAACATGCTCAAGCTGACCCGGCAGTTGTTCTTCACCGACCCGGGCCGGGGCGCCGAGCTGATGGACTTCTACGAGAAGGCGCTCTACAACCACCTGCTCGGCGCGCAGAACCCGGGCTCGGCACACGGGCACCACTGCTACTACGTGCCGCTGCGGCCCGGCGGGATCAAGACGTACAGCAACGACTACGACAACTTCACCTGCTGCCACGGCACCGGGATGGAGACCAACACCAAGTACGTGGACAGCGTCTTCTTCCACAACGCGAACACCCTCTGGGTCAATCTCTTCATCGCGGCGACGCTGACCTGGCCGGGCCGGGGCATCACGGTACGGCAGGACACCACGTTCCCGGAGACGGCGACGTCACGGCTCACCGTCACCGGCACGGGACCGATCGACCTGCGCGTCCGCATCCCGTCCTGGGCCACCGGCGCCCAGGTACGCGTCAACGGCACCCTCACCGGCTCCCCCGCCCCCGGCACCTACCTGGCGATCAACCGCACCTGGGCGAGCGGCGACACCGTCGACATCAGCCTGCCCATGGCGCTGACCGTCGAGCCCACCCCCGACAACCCGGCGGTCCGCGCCGTCAAGCACGGCCCGATCGTCCTGGCCGGACAGTTCGGCAGCACCAACCTGAGCGCGCTGCCCTCGCTCGACCCGGCGACGCTGCGCCCGGCGGCCGCCCCGCTGGAGTACACCGCCGGCTCGGTGCTGCTGCGGCCGTTCTACAAGACCCACGGCCAGCGGTACTCGGTGTACTGGAACGTCGTCAGCAACACCCCGCGAGAGGCGCACTATCCGTTCGAGGAGGCCTCCGGCAGCGCGGTCGTCGACGCGACGGGCAACGGGTGGAACGGCACGCTCGCCGGCGCGGCCTCCAGGACGGCCGGGCGTACCGGTCGCGGTGTGCTGCTGGGCGGCGGAAACGCGTACATCGGCCTGCCGGCCGGCATCCTGGCCGGCGCCGCTTCCTTCACGGTCGCCGCCTGGGTACGCGTCGACACGGCCGCCAGCTGGGCCCGGGTCTTCGACTTCGGCAGCGGCACCGGGTCGTACCTCTTCCTGACCCCGCGCAGCAGCGCCGGCACCGCCCGCTACGCGATCAGCACCGGCGGATCCGGGGCGGAGCAGCGCATCGACGCACCGGCCGCGCTGCCCACCGGCACCTGGACCCACGTCGCCGTCACCCACACCGGCAACCTAGGCGTGCTCTACGTCAACGGTGCCGAGGTGGCCCGCAACAGCGCGCTCACCGTCCGCCCCAGCGCGCTCGGCGCCACCACCCAGAACTGGATCGGCCGCTCGCAGTACGCGAACGATCCGTACCTTGCCGCGGCCGTGGACAACGTCCGGATCTACAGCCGGGCGCTGTCCGCGGCCGAGGTTTCCCAGCTGAACGCCACCGGTCAGTGAAGGAGTCAGAATGTCTCTCCGTAGGTGGGTAGCCACCGCGTGCGGGGTGATCACGGCGGTCGCCGTGACCGCCGTGCCGGTGCACGCCGCCAACCCGATCATCACCACCATCTACACCGCCGACCCAGCCCCGCTCGTCGTCGGCAACACCATGTACGTCTACGCGGGCCGCGACGAGGCTCCCACCGGCACCAGCAACTTCGTGATGCGCGAGTGGCACGTGCTCTCCTCCACCGACGCGGCGAACTGGACGCACCACGGCGCGCGGGCGAACATCGCGACCTTCGGCTGGGCCGGCGCCGACGCCTGGGCGAGCGAGGTCGAACCGCGCAACGGCAAGTACTACTGGTACACCTCGATCAACGGCAACGGCCCCGGCTGGATGAACATCGGCGTCGCGGTCGGTGACAGCCCGCTCGGCCCGTTCACCGACGCCAAGGGCGGACCGCTGATCAGCGACAGCACCCCGAACTCGTCGGGCCTCAACATCGACCCGACGGTCTTCGTCGACGACGACGGCCAGGCGTACATGTACTGGGGCGGCTATTGGGGCCCGCGCGCGGTCCGGCTGGCCAGCAACATGATCGACACGGTCGGATCGGTGGTCACCCCGACGGGACTCACCAACTTCTGGGAGGCCCCGTGGATGTTCAAACGCAACGGCCTCTACTACATGATGTACGCCGCCAACGACACCAGCGGCTGCGTCACCAACTCGAACTACGCCTGCCAGCGGTACGCGACCGCGACCAACCCGCTCGGCCCGTGGACACATCGCGGCGTCGTCCTCGGTCAGGTCTCGTCGACCACCAACCATGCCGGCATCGTCGAGTTCAACGGCCAGTGGTACATCGTCTACCACAACGCCAACGCGCCCGGCGGCGGGAACTTCCGCAGGTCGGTGGCGGTCGACCGGCTCTACTTCAACGCCGACGGCACCATCCAGCCGGTCACCCAGACCACCACCGGTCCGCCGCCCAACCCGGGAACCGGCGGCGGTAGCGGCACCAACATCGCGCCGTCGGCGACCGCGTCCACGTCGCACGTCTCCGCGTGGGAGAGCCTGGCGGCGATCAACAACGGCGGCACGCCGGCCAACTCGCAGGACCGCTCCAACCTCGTCTACGGCAACTGGCCGCAGCAGGGCACCCAGTGGATCGAGTACCAGTGGCCGGCCGCGCGCTCGATCAACCGCTCGGCGGTCTACTGGTTCGACGACAACCAGGGCATCGATCTGCCCGCGTCATGTCAACTCCAGTACTGGAACGGCAGTCAATATGTACCGGTGCCCGGTCAGTCAACATGTGGCACGGCCGGCAATGTTGACAACGTCATCACGTTCAACCCGGTCAACACGACCCGGCTGAGACTCCAGATCACCTCCCGTAGCGGCTACTCCACCGGCGTACTCGAGTGGAAGGCGTTCCAGTCATGAAGCTCCGGGCGTACGCAATGATCCTGGCTCTGACCAGCCTGAGCCTCATGCCGGCGCAACCGGCGCAGGCAGCGCAACCCATCGGTTTCCCGACCTTCACCGGTAGCGGCGCGATCCCGGCGCCGCCGGTCGGCTACTCGACCGGCGACACCATGCGGGCCATCTACGACGCCGAGGCGTCCGGCACCGACTTCTGGATGGACCGGCTGCTCGCGCGGACCGGAAACGACCCGGCCGGGCCCTGGCTGATGAGCCGCGGCCGCGCGGCCTTCATGTACACCCACAACCCGGCGGTGATCGGCTTCGGCGGCAACGCCGCCTACTGGGACAACATCAGCAGCCAGAACGCGTACGCGATCACCGCGTCACCGGGCACCTTCACCGAGCAGCCCGCCCAGCGACGGCAGACGCCGAGCCATTGGCGCAGCGTGCACACCGGCGGCTCGGTCCGGCTCGACGTCACGAAGTTCATCACCCACAACAACGTGCTGGTCACCAACGTCGCGGTGGTCAACACGGGTTCCGCGTCGGCGACCGTGCAGCTGAACGCCACCTCGCCCTACGCGACGACGGTCAGCGGCAGTGAACTGACCGGCACGCGGGCGGTGAAGAACAACCTCACCACGCTGTACCCGCGGTTCTCCGGCGACGGCTTCACCGCCGCGAGCGGCGGCCTCAGCCGCTCGGTCACGGTGCCGGCCGGGCAGACGGTCACCGTGAAGGTGCAACTCGGGCTGGTCGCCACCGAGATACCCCAGTCGCGTACGGAGTACGACGCCTACCGTGCGCAGTCGGCGGCCGACGCGTTCGCCACCCACGTGCGCGCCTACAACCGGTGGTGGGCCGACAACGTGCCCTACATCGACGTGCCCGACCCGGCGATCAAGAAGAACATCTACTACCGCTGGTGGCTGATGCGCTTCAACCACCTGGACGCGGACATCCCGGGGCAGGACTTCCAGTTCCCGCAGTCGATCGAGGGTGTGACCGGGTACAACAACGCGATCGCGCTGACCCAGCCGATGCACATCGACGACCTGAAGTACCTGCGCGACCCGTCGCTGTCCTACGGGCCCTACCTGGCGGTCGGGCAGTACTCGGCGAACGGCCGGTTCATGGACAACCCGGGTGACCCGGAGAACTGGTCGAACTCGTACACGCAGTACATCGCCGAGGCGGCCTGGCGGGCGTACCAGATCCACGGCGGGCAGCCGGCCATGCTGCGCAACTTCGCCCGGTACGCCGAGGGCGACGCCAAGGGGCAGCTGGCCACCTACGACACCAACAACAACGGCGTCATCGAGTACGACTGGGGCGCGATGACCGGCAACGACGCCGACGCGGTGTCGTTCCACTGGCGGTCCGGCAACCTGGACCGGGCCGAGACGGCGTACGTGTGGTCCGCGGCCGTCGCCGCCCAGCAGGCGTACACGCTGCTCGGCAACACGGCCAAGGCCACCGAGATGCAGACGCTCGCCGACCGGATCCGCAACGGCGTCGTGAACACGCTGTGGAACCCGTCGCGGCAGCTGCTCGAGCACAAGCACGTGTCGACGAACACCCACGTGCCGTGGAAGGAGATCAACAACTATTACCCGTACTCGGTCGGGCTGATGCCGAACACCGCCCAGTACCGGGAGGCGCTGCGGCTGTTCGCCGACGCCGCCGAGTATCCGATCTTCCCGTTCTACACCGCCAACCAGAAGGACAAGGCCGCGGCGGCGGCCGCCGGTAACCCGGGAAGCAACAACTTCTCCACGATCAACTCGACGGTGCAGTTCCGGCTCTACTCGTCGGTGCTGCGCAACTACCCCAACTCGTGGATGACCAACGAGGACTACAAGAAGCTGCTCTACTGGAACGCCTGGGCACAGTACGTCGACGGCAACACGGCCTGGCCGGACGCCAACGAGTTCTGGGCGGACTGGAACGGCAGCGCCATCACGTACCGGTCGTGGATCCATCACAACATCCTCGGCAGCAGCAACTGGACGATCATCGAGGACGTGGCCGGGCTGCGACCGCGCAACGACGCCCAGATCGAGCTGTCGCCGATCAACATCGGCTGGAGCCACTTCGCGGTCAACAACCTGCGCTACCGCAACGCGAACCTCTCCGTCGTCTGGGACGACCCGACCGACGGGGTGACCCGCTACAGCGGCGTACCGCAGGGCTACTCGATCTATCTGAACGGGACCCGGGTCGCCACCGTCGACCGGCTGGTCCGGTTCGTCTACAACCCGGCCACCGGCGCGGTCACCTTCCCGTCCGGCACCGGCACGGTCACCCACAACGTGGCCTTCTCCGGTTTGCAGGCGCCGCAGAACGTGGCGCAGAGCAGTGACCGGATGGTCGACATCTTCGCCAAGGCGGGCGTCGACCTCACCTCCACCGCACCCAACCTGGCCGCGGGCGCGACCGTGTCGGCGTCCTACACCACCTCCGGCACGTCGGCGGCGGCCGCGATCGACGACCTGCCCACCAACTCACCCTTGTGGGGCACCTACGGCACACCGAACGCCACCGACTGGTACGAGCTGAACTTCGGCGCCAACCGTACGGTGAACGAGGCCCGGCTGTACTTCCGCAACGACCGGGCCGGCAACCGGTACCGGCCGCCCTCGGCGTACACCGCGCAGTACTGGAACGGCTCCGCCTGGGTCGCCGCGGCCGCGCAGGTCAAGACGCCGGGCACGCCGCAGTCCAACTACAACCGGGTCACCTTCACCCCGGTCAGCACCGCCCGGCTGCGGATCCAGTTCACCCAGCCGTCCGGCACCGCCAAGGTCGGCCTCACCGAGGTCAAGCTGTACGGCCAGGGCACCGTCCCGGCCAACCCGAACCTGGCGGCGGCCGCGACTCCGAGCGCCTCCTACACCTCGGCGTGGGAGAACGTCGCCGCGATAAACGACGGCATCGACCCACTGTCCTCCAACGACACGGTCAACCCGCGCTGGGGAGCGTGGCCCAACCAGGGCCAGCAGTGGGCCGAACTGACCTGGTCCTCGGCGCAGACCCTGCGCTCCGCCCAGGTCTACTTCTTCGACGACAACCAGGGCATCGACCTGCCCGCCTCGTGGAAGCTCCAATACTGGACCGGCAGCGCGTACGCCGACGTGCCGTCCCCGAGCGGCTACCCGGTGGCCGCCAACCAGTACAACCAGGTCACCTTCGGCCAGATCAGCACCACCCGCCTGCGGGTGGCCCTGACCAGCGGCGCCGCCTCGGTGGGCCTGCTGGAGGTGAAGGCTTTCGCCTGACCCGGCCCGGTGTGCGGGCCCGCCGCTTCCCCTCGGCGGGCCCGCACCACTCACCCCTGACTCGCGCGCGTCGGTGTGAAGGTCTCCGCCAGCTTCGGGTCGCCGAAGAGCGTGATCACCAAGATCCCGTCCTCGGCGACCGTCAGCACCGCCACGCCGAACGGCTCGCCGCGGAACCACGCCACCACGGCGGGCTGGCCGTTCGCCTCGGTCGCCACCATCCGCCACTCCCCCGCGACGCCCATCGACGGCGTCGCGAAGGCCAGGCACGCCTCACGACCGGCGTACGAGGTCGGCGAGCCGACCGGCTCGATGGCCGCGTCCGCGCGCAGCACGTCGCGGAAGGCGTCGGCGTCGGACGCCTCCCACGCGGCCATGTATCCGGCGAGCAGCTCCCGGGCCCGGGGCGAGGCGGCGTCCAGCACGTCGTCGCGAGCCGGTGCCACCTCGGCGAGCCGGGCCCTGGCCCGCTGGAGGGCGCTCTTCACGGCCGGCACCGACATGTCGAGCGCCTCGCCGGTCTCGGCCGCGGAGAAGGCCAGCACCTCCCGCAGCAGCAGAACGGCACGCTGCCGGGGTGCCAGGTGCTGCAACCCGGCCACGAAGGCGAGCCGCACGCTCTCCCGCTCGGTCACCAGGTCGAGCGGGTCGGTGGGGAACGGCTCGAGCAGCGGAGCGAGCTCGTCCGGGCCGAGGCCGGACGTGAGCGCGCGCCGCTCGCGGCCCTCGATCACGGTCAGACAGACGTTCGTGGCGATCCGGTAGAGCCAGGTGCGCACCGACGAGCGCCGCTCGAACGTCTCCCATCCGCGCAGCGCCCGCACGTACGTGTCCTGCACGACGTCCTCGGCCTCGTGATAGGCGCCGAGCATCCGGTACACGTGGGCGAACAACCCGCGCCGTTCCCCCTCGAACGCCTTGGTCAGAGCCCCAGTCTCGGGCGCACCCATGCGGCCAGCCTCCCGATCGCCTCGTCGGCAACCGGTGCGCGTCCGGCGGCCATCTGGAACGTGTGCAGCTGCCCGTCGAACACGTCCAGCTGGGCTCCGGTCAGCTTCGCGAGGCGCTCGCTGTCGCCCCGGCCGCTCTCGTCGCCGCCGCACTGCACGTAAATCGGCGGCAGAGCGGACAGGTCGGCGTGGAAGGCGTTGACCGCGGGCTCCAGTCCGCTCGTCCCCTCAGGCAGGTACTGCTGGAGGAGACCCTGCACCATCGGCCGGGTGAAGAAAAGGTCGGTGGCGGCGTTCTCCTCGTAGGAGGTCGCGGTCTGCGCCGGGTCCGTGTCGATCCACGGCGACAGCAACAGCAGCGCGGCCGCGCCGGGCTCGCGGAGGGCGACCTGCACGGCCAGGCCGCCACCGGCGGAGTCGCCGGCCAGCGCCACCTTCTGGGCGCGCGCCGCCGCCCACCGGTACGCCGTGACCGCGTCCTCGATCTGCGCCGGGTAGCGGAACTCGGGAATGTGCCGGTAGGTGGCGAGCAGCACCCGCACGCCGGCCGACTTCGCGAGGTGCCCATACATCTTGCGGTGGGTGTAGAGCGACCCGCCCACGAAGCCGCCGCCGTGCAGCGCGACGATCACCCGGTCGGGGTCGGCGCCGTGCGGGCTGAGCCACATCGCCGGCACGCCGCCCGCAGACACCTCCACGTAGTCCAGGCCGCGCGGCTCGGCCGTCACGTCGCCCCACTGGTCGTCCTCGCCCATGTCCCCGGCGGCCCAGCGGGCGTACATCTCCTTTATCGCATCCATGTGAATACCGACCGTGGGCGCGCTCGAAAGGAATCGGTCGGCGGGCCGCCGGATCCATGCGGTTTGCGAGCGACCACCCGCATGGGCCCGGCGGGCGCGTCAGAGCCGGGACCGGGTGCGTGGCCGCGCGGCTCGGCGGGAGGTGTGGTCCGGCGCGGGGCGGCCGATTACGCGTACCCGATGGGGAACTGCACCTCGGTGAGCAAATCGTCCTGGGTGACCGACTGCGGGTCGTTGAGATAGATCTCGCGGGGCGGGCCGGCGTGCTGGTGGCCCTGCTCCTGGATCCAGCCGGTCACGTAGTGGTAGGCGGGCGAGATCTCCGCATAGGGCCCACGGTGGACGGTGGCGGCCACCTGACCGCCGGGGATCTCGGTGGCCCGGACCGGACCGTCGGGGAATGCCGTGCCCGGCTTCACCGGGATGCAGATCTCGATGTCGCCGTCGGTCTGCTCGTCGACCACATCGTGGTGGATGACGAACGGCTTGCAGGTCGGGCCGGCGCCGGCGGCCGTGACGGCCTGGACCAGTGTGCCGAAGCCGCGCTGCACGTCGGCGCCGGCGGTGGCGAGGCTGATCCGCAGCCGCAGGGCCGCGACGAACCTGGGTTCGACCTGCTTGACGGTTACGTGGTAGGGCATGACGCCTTCTCCTCGATCGATGAGCCGTTCGAGGAACCGCAGCATCCGCTCCTGCTCCGCCAACCGCTCCAGCAGCCGCTCCCGGTGCATGTCCAGGCGCTTGCCGGTCAGCTCCGGATCGTCCTCGGCCAGCACCTCGCGGATCTCGTCGATCGGCATGCCGGTGGACCGCAGGATGCGGATCGCCTCGGCGCGGTTGGCCTGGACCCGGCTGTAGAACCGGTATCCGGATGACGGGTCGACCCGCAGCGGTTTCAGCATGCCCTGCTCGTCGTAGAAGCGCAGCGCCTTGATCGACAGCCGGGTCATCCGGGAGAAGCGGCCGATCGGGATCAGGTCGGTCATGGGTTCCTCCTTCCTGGACTCGAGCTTGGAGTCTCCCCCAGGAGGAGAGTCAAGCCCGGCCGGATCACCGGCCGGGCTTGCCACAAATTCAAGATCAGAGCGAGACGACCCGCCCGCCCAGCGTGACGACCAGCTTGCCGTCGGCGGCGAACGACCAGCCCAGCGCACCGGTGTACGACGCGCACCGGGACCCGTTGCTGCCGGACCAGAACTGGTTCGAGCTGTCCGAGTTGCCGATGATCCGGTCGTTGGTGCCGCTGCCGCTGCGGCAGGACGTGTTGTTGCGGAACACGTGCGAGCCCTCGTCGAAGTTGAAGTTGCGCTCGGCGTTGTCGATCGAGAGGTTGTTGGAGATCGTCATCGAGCCCGGGTTGCTGTTGTAGGTGAACCCGTGCTTGCCGTTGTCGTAGGCGATGCTGCGCCGCACCACGTGGTTGACGCCGATGTCCTCCCCGCCGAGCTTGTAGCCGTTGCGGTCGCCGGCGCCGGCCTGCCCGCCGTTGCTCAGCGTGCCGTTCTCGTAGGCGAGCGAGTCCTCGATGGTGACCACGCCGATCGGCCCGGTGTCGGTCTTGGTGTAGAGGTCCCAGCCGTCGTCGATGTTGTGGTGCGACACCGTGTAGCGGAAGACGTTGCCGGAACCGACCGTCAGCTTCGCGGCGAACCCGTCCGCGTCCTCGCCGTCGGAGTCGGCGTTGTCGTGCGACTCCGACGAGAGCACCAGGTTGTTCGCCGGCCACTGCGAGTTCGGGGTGTCCGAGGCGATCCGGGAGATCTGCAGGCCGCTGTCCCGGTTGAAGCGGGTCACCGTCCGCTCGACGATGTTGTTGCTGCCGCCGATGAAGATGCCGTTGTCGCCGGCCCGCTCCACGATCAGGCCCTGGACGTGCCAGTAGTTGCCGTTGACGGCGAGGCCACGGGCGGCCGGGTCCTCGGCCTGAGCGGAGAAGTTCAGGATCGGCCGCTCACCCGGGTACGCGACGATCTTCTTCAGCGCGCCGGCGGAGCCGTTGTTGCCGGGCGCGACGGTGATCGTCGAGGCGGAGTTGTAGGTGCCGCCGCGCAGATAGATCGTGCCGCCGGCGGCGATCCGGGTAATCGCGGACGGCAGCGTCGTCGGTGCGGCCTGGGTGCCCGCGGCACTCGCCGAGCCGTTGGGCGCCACGTAGAGGGCGCCGCTGACCGGAGGCGGCGTCGAGGTGGACGGGCTGGGAGACGGGCTGGCTGACGGGCTGCCGCTCGTCGGCGGGCTGCTCGTCGGCGGCGTGGTGCCACCCGTGCTGACCGTGACGTCGTCGAAGCCGGCGGACGCGTAGCCGGTCTGCAGGCCGATCCGTCCGGTGCCGGCGACCGAGCTGGTTCCGGAGCCGACCGCGGTGCCGTCGACGCTGCCGCTGATCGTGGTGCCGGAGACGGTCAGGCTCAGCGTGTACCAGGAGCCGGTGGCCACCGTGCGCGCCGCGCTGCCCAGCACGGTGACGTTGCCGCTGTTGACCGCCTGCAACTGGGCCTGGTTGCCGGGCAGCAGCGCCAGGCGGTAGAACGTCGTCGAGCTCTTCGCCCGGGCCAGCAGGCCGACGAAACCGTTGGCGCCGAACGAGAGCGGCTTGACCTTCGCCGAGACGGTGTAGTCGGTCCAGGCCGCGTCACCGGCGAACTGCCGGGCGTTCTCGCTGCTCGCGTTCGTCTGGCGCAGGGTCTGCGAGCCGTCGGCCGCCACCGACCATGTGCCGCCCGACCTGGACCACCCGCTGGTGCTGCCGGACTCGAAGTCGGCGGTGAACACGGTGGCCGCCTCGGCGTTGGTCACGGTGGCGACCAGCGCCATGGTCACCACCGTGACCAGCCCGCCGGCACCGGCCCACCGGCGCAGGGTTGGAGCCATGGGTGTTTCTCCTGTCGAGAATGGATTCCGCCGGCATGGACGAGCCCAATACGAATACGAATGGGGAATACGTTTCCGCAGATAGCGGCGCGTCCGGGAGTGGGGATCCGGCGGGTCCGGGGACGGTTATTCCGTGTTGGAATCTGCCATCGACGAGATAACCGAGTCAACAGAATCGATTTGCAGGTTTGTTGCAGAAAGCACGGGAGAGGGGCCGCACGGCCCCTCTCCCAGCGGTTTCTCAGGCCCGGCGGCGCGGGGATCCGGCCAGATAACCATGGGGGTACGGCAGCGGCATCTCGCCCGCCGCGGTGAGCCGTTCCATGCTCTTGTCGTCCAGCGACCACCCGGACGCGCCGAGGTTGTCGTCGAGCTGTTCGAGCTTGCGGGCCCCGATGATCGGCGCGGTGACGCCCGGCCGCTGCATCAGCCAGCGCAGCGCCACCTGCGCCGGGCTGTGCCCCACCTCCTCGGCGACGGCGAGCAGCGCGTCGGTCACCGACCAGGTCCGCTCGTCGACGCTCTTCTGCCAGTCGCCGAGCCAGGGCTGCTTGTCGCCCTCCCAGCGGGTGTCCGGCGGCGCCGAGGTCATCCCCCGCCGGTACTTGCCGGTGAGCCAGCCGCCCCGCATCGGCGACCACGGGATGATGCCGACGCCCTCGTTGCGGCTGACCGGCACCTGTTCCAGTTCCACCTCCCGGTCGATCAGGTTGTAGAGCGGCTGCAACGCCACGAACGGTTCCCAGCCGCGGTGCCGGGCCACGTCGATCGTCTTCTGCAGCTGCCAGCTCGCGTAGTTGCTCGCACCGAGGTGACGGACCTTGCCGGAGCGGACCAGCCCGTCGAGAGTGGACAGCGTCTCCTCGAGCGGAGTGGACTCGTCGAAGCAGTGCACCTGGTAGAGGTCGATGTAGTCGGTACGCAGCCGGCGCAGGCTCGCCTCGACCGCGGCGATGATGTGCTTGCGCCCGGCGCCGTGGTCGTTCGCGGCCTCGCCGGTGCTCCAGAAGAACTTGGTGGCGATGACCAGGTCGTCCCGGCGCCGGGAGGACAGCCACCGGCCGATGATCTCCTCGGAGGCGCCACCGCCGTAGACGTCGGCGGTGTCGATGAAGTCGCCGCCGGCCTCGACGTAGCGGTCCAGCAACCGGTGCGAGGTCGCCTCGTCGGCTTCCTTGCCGAACGTCATCGTGCCGAGGCAGAGCTCGCTGACCCGAAGTCCACTGGCGCCCAGATATCTGTGTTCCATGACCGTCATTCTGGTGCCAGGGAACCGGACCGGCAGCCCACGATTCCGGACCTGGCCGCCGCGCGAAGCGGACGGCCGCGCACTACAGCCGGAACGCTTGCGGCATGACGAACGCTCTGCTGCGCCGGTGGCCGTCCGCGCTCGGGCTCACCGCCGCCGTGCTCGTACTGATCTTCGGCGCCGACCGGGAGAGCGCCTCGACCTCGGTGAACGTCGCCGTGCTCTGCTATTTCGCCGCGGCCGCGTTCGACCGGCGCTGGGTGGCCTGGGCCGGGGTTGCCGGCTTCAGCGTGGTGGTGTTCGCCGCGGAACTCGGCGGGGTGCCGTGGTGGGCGGCGTTCGCGGTGGTCGCGGTCCTGCTGCTCGGCGCCGGCTTCGCGATCCGCGCGCCGCGGCACGCCCTGCTGGCCCAGGCCGGGGCAGCACTGGCGTACGGCGCCCCGGCCGTCGTCGCCCTCTACCTGTCCCCGCTCGCCGGGGCGATCCTGGCCGGCCTGTCCCTCGCCACGCACGCCGCCTGGGACCTGGTCAACTACCGGCGCAACACGGTGGTGCCGCGCTCGCTGTCCGAGGCGTGCATGCTCCTCGACATCCCCCTCGGTATCGGCGTGATAATCCTCGCCGCCGCGGCGTGACATCCGGCTTGTGGGGCCGGTCACACCGGCGCGCCGTCACGCGGAACCGGCCGCCGTTGTCTTCAGGCACATGACCTCACCTCTCTCCACCCTCCGCCGTGACTTCGGCGGCGATGTCATCGAGCCCGGCTCGGCGGAGTACGAGCCGGCCGCCCGCACCGTGCTGGCGTGGGGCCGCCCGGCCGTGGTGCTGCGCCCCGGGACCGTCCGGGACGTCCAGGCCGCCGTTCGTTTCGCCGCCGGCACCGGCCTCCCGCTCTCCGTACGAGGCGGCGGCCACAGCTTCCCCGGCTTCGGCACCAACGACGGCGGCGTGGTGATCGACCTCGGCCGGCTCGCGACCGTGGAGATCGTCGACGAGACGGCACACCGGGTCCGGATCGGCGGCGGCGCCACCTGGGGACAGGTCGTGGACGCCCTCGCACCACACGCCCTGGCGATCTCCTCGGGCGACACCAGGAGTGTCGGCGTCGGCGGGCTCACGCTGGGCGGCGGCATCGGCTGGAAGGTCCGCAAGTACGGCCTGGCCCTGGACAGCCTGGTCGCCGCGCAGGTGGTCACCGCAGCCGGCGAGGTCGTCCGGGCCAGCGCGACGCAGAACCCGGAGCTGTTCTGGGCGATCCGCGGTGGCGGCGGCAACTTCGGGATCGTGACCGCCTTCGAGTTCACGGCGCACCCGACGACGGCCGTCTTCCACGGCCGGATCACCTTCCCCGCGGCGGAGGCGGCCGCCGTGCTCCAGGGGTGGGCGGACCATCTCCGCACCGCGCCCGAGGAGCTCACCTCCGTCGCCGAGCTGATGGGCGGGCCGGCACCGATCGGGATCACCGTGGTCTTCGACGGCGACGACCCGCGGGGGGCGGCCGAGGCGATCGACCCGCTCCGCCGGCTCGGCACGGTCCTGGACGACGACGTGACGCTCAAGCCGTACGCGGACACGCTCGTCGAGGGCCCGGTCCCGCCGCCCGGCATCCGGTTGGTGACCCGCAGCGGGTTCGTCGCGAAGGAGTCGGTGACCCCGGCCCTGCGGATCCTGACCGAGTCCGAGCCCGAGCCCGAGCCGTTCATCGCCGTCCGCAGCCTCGGCGGTGCGGTGTCCCGGGTCCCCTCCGGCGCCACCGCGTACCCGCATCGTCAGGCGGAGCTGATGATCGTCACGTCGGTCGCCGGACCCGCCCCGGTGCTGCCTCAGGCGCTCTGGGACCGGCTCGAGCCGCACGTGACCGGCCCGTACGCGAACTTCCTCACCTCCACCGAGGACGAGATCTACCCACCCGAGGTCTACGAACGGCTCGCGGCGGTCAAGCGTCACTACGATCCCGGCAACCTGTTCGCCCGCAACCACAACATCCGGTCAGTCGTGTAGCAGCAGGTCGTGCAGGTGGGCGACGCATTCCGCGACCGCCTCCAGGTGGGCGTTGTGCCCGAACGAACGCGGCCGCGGGATGTCCACGCCGAGCACCTTGCGCACCCGCCCCGGCCGCGGGCTGAGCACCACCACCCGGTCCGCGAGCAGCACCGCCTCCTGGATGGAGTGGGTGACGAAGACCGTGGTCGCCGACCGGGCCAGGTGCAGGTCCTGCAGCTGGCCGGCCATCTCCTCGCGGGTCAGCGCGTCCAGCGCGGAGAACGGCTCGTCCATCAGCAGCACGCGCGGCTGCTGGATCAGCGCCCGGCACAGCGCCACCCGCTGCTGCATGCCGCCGGACAGCTCGTACGGATGCCGATCGTGGAACCCGGCCAGCCCCACCGCGTCGAGCAGTGCCACCGCGCGGTCCCGGTACTGCTCGCGCGGCAGCCGCCGGATCTCCACCGGCAGCATGACGTTGCCCAGCGCGGTCCGCCACGGCAACAGCGCCGGGACCTGCTGCATCAACGCGACCGGCGCACCGCTGACGGTGACCGTTCCGGCGCTGGGTTCGAGCAGCCCGGCGATCAGCCGCAGCAGGGTCGACTTGCCGCACCCGGACCGGCCGATGACGGCGACGAACTCGTTCTCGGCGACACTCAGATCGATGTCACGCAGCGCCTGGACCGCGCCGAAACTGCGCGACACCCGGGTCAGTTCGATCATGCGCTGATCGCCCGCGCCCACGGCACCAGCCACCGTTCGAGGGCCACGACCAGGTAGAACAGCACCGTGCTCAGCACCGCGAGCAGAACGATCGCGGCGAACGCGAGCGGCGTGTCGAACGACATGCCGGACAGCACGATCACCGCGCCGAGCCCGCTGGTCGGGTTGCTGATCTCGGCGACCACCGCGCCGATCACCGCGAGCGAGATGGCGACCTTCAGCCCCACGAACACCTGCGGCAGTGCCCATGGCAGGCGGATCTTGACGTACGCCTGCCAGACGCTCGCCGACAGCGACCGGGCCAGCTCGCCCAGCTCCGCCGGCGTCGACGTGAGCCCGGCCATCGTCGCCACCAGGATCGGGAAGAAGCAGATCAGCACGACCAGCACGATCTTCGGCCGGGCCCCGAAGCCGAGCCAGACCACCAGCAGCGGGGCCACCGCGACCTTCGGCACCGAGTTCAACGCGACGAGCACCGGCAGGGTGGCGCGTTCCAGAGATCGCCACGCGGTCAGCAGCACCGCCAGCAGCAGCCCGGCCACGGTTGCGATGCCGAACCCGGTCACCGTCCCGGTCAGCGTCGCGCCGGCCTCCCGCAGCAGGTAGGCGGGCTGGGCCCGGAACGCGGCGACGATGTCCGGCGGGGCGGGCAGGATGAACGAGCGGATCCCGAACACGGCGGTGGCCGACCACCAGAGCGCGATCGCGCTCACCGCGCCGAGCACCGGCAGTCCCCAGGTCCGGGCCCGGGTCACCGGCGGCCCAGCGTCGAGTAGGTGAAGTGACCGCGGATCACCAGGGCCGGATCGACGGCCAGCCGGCACAACCGGGCCAGCTCGGCTTCGGTGAGCCCGGCCGCACGCAACCCGGCGCCGACCTGTGCCACGTTCACCGCGATCAGCCGGGCGCCGGCCGAGCCGCCGGCCCAGGACTCCGCCCGGATCTCGGTGCGCACGTCGCCGAGGCCGGCGGCGAGCAGGGCGGCATGCGCCCGGCCACCCCACGCCGGGTCGGCGCCGTTGGCCGGCAACAGCCGCTCCACCACGATGCGGTGGTAACGCTCGACCAGGTCGGCGGCGGCCGCGTCGGGCGCGGCCAATACCACTTCGGGGTACGCGGAAAGCCAGTCCTCGACCAGCAGGACGCCGTCCGGGGCCAGAGCGCCGACGAGGCGCTGAACGATCTCGGCCCGGCCGGGAAGATGAGCCAGCACCAGGCGGGCGTGGATCAGGTCCCACGGCGGGTCGGGGACCGGCTCGGTGGCCAGATCGTGGCGCAGCACCGCGTAACCCTGGTCGACCGGCAGGTGACGCGGGTTGAGGTCGGTGGCCAGCACCTGCCCGCGTGGACCGGTCCGAGCCGCCAGCCATCCGGCGATGCTGCCCCCGCCGGCGCCGGCCTCGAGGCAGCGGCGGCCGGTGAGATCGCCGAGCGCGGACAGCCGCTCCACCGTGAACGGGTCGTTCATCTCGGCGAGCAGTTCGTGCCGCTCCGCCGCTGCCGGGTCGTCGTTGTCGAAGGAGTAGGCGGCTCTCATCCGGTGGGCACCAGGTCGAAGTCGACCACCGTGTCCGGGGTCAGCCCCGGCTTGATCAGCGCCTCGCCCTCCAGGGTGGCGAGGGCCTTGGCGACCCGGTCCCGCTCGATCACGCCGGACGCCTTCACGTACGGCGCCATCAGGGTGATCTCACCGACCGCGGCCGTCACGTCGGCGGCCGGCTGGGCCTTCTTGAGGATCTGCGCCGCCTCGTCCGGATGCTCCAGGGTGTACTGAAGGCCCTTGAGGGCGGCGTCACGGAACCGCTTGGTGAGGTCCGGGTCGCCCTCGACGATCGAGGTGGGCGCGATCAGCCCGTTGCCGAACAGATCGGGCAGGTACTCGCTGTACGGCAGGACCACGGTCTTCTTCCCGCCGGCCGCCTTCTCGATGCCGCGCTGCCCGATCAGGAAGGTGCTCAGCGCGTCGACCCGGCCGCTGGCCAGCAGCGTCGGCAACTGCGCGGGCGGCGCGTTTACCCACTCGACCTTGGACTCGTCGATGCCGGCGAGTTTCGCGTACCCCGGGAAGAGCAACTGGTTGACCGAGCCGGTGGCGGCGCCCAGCTTGCGACCCTCCAGGTGTTTCGGCTCGGTGATTCCGGAGCCCTCGAGGGTGATGATCGAGACCAGGGTCTGCTGGTGCACCGCCGCGAACGCGCGGATGTCGGTGTACTGACCCTTGCCGGACAGGATCCACGTGCCGGTCAGGTCGAGGTTGGCGAACTGCGCCTGCCCGGCGGCGAGGACCTTCAGGTTCTCACCGGTGGCGGCGCCCAGCCGGATGGTGACGTCGAGGCCGGCGTCGCGGAAGTAGCCCTTTTCCTGGGCCACCCAGGCGAACGCGTCCCGGCCGACCGCTCCGAAGGCGGTCAGGTAAGTGATTTTGTCGGCCGGCTGTGAGTCCTCTCCGGAGTCCCCGGAATCCCCACAACCGGACATCAACCCCGCGATCAGCAAGATCGCTGCAAATTGTGCGCAGATCCTCCTCATGCCATGATCCCCCGCTTCGGCGACAAATCCGCTGAAACGATACCGCTCGATGGGCAAGATCGGCATGGGGTGGGTGGGCGGGCCGACCGGCCCGCCCGCCCACGCAGAGCTACCGGCTGTACGCCTGGAACTCCGCGATCCGTACGTTCTGCGCCTGCGGGCTCGCCGTCGCGCAGTCGGTCGCCGCCCGCGGGTCGGCGTCCTGCTCACCGGCGTAGTCCGGCCCGCCGGTGCACTGGTTGGTCACGACCTCGATGCGCAGGTGCGTGGCCGTCGTCGACGGGATGTCGAACGACCTGACGATCAGCTGCGGGGCGCGGGGCCGCGGGGCGACCGCCGGGAACGCGTCCCGCTTGCTGGTGTAGACGGCCTTGAAGTCGGTCGCGGCCGAACACGTGACCGTGGCCGTCGCCGTGCAGGCCGACACCCGGAACTGCCGCAGGGCCGAGAAGCGGCTCTGCGCGCCGGCGTCCGGATCGGTGGTGATCTGCGGGCGCAGCATCGCGCTGACCTGCACCCGGCGGACCCGCTGCGCCTCGCCGCTGAGGTCAACGGTGACCTGCTTGCCGGCCACCGGGCTGCCCAGCGACGCCCAGTTGGTCGCCTCGTCGTCGTCGGCGATCCGGGCCAGGTTGATGCCGTCTCCGCTGACCGTGGCGCCGGACGTGGCGGAGGCGAGGTTGCGCGGCATCCGCACGTAGAGCCGCTCCGACTCCCCGGACCGCAGGGACGTCGCGCTCACCCGGGCGTGCCCGTGACCGGGTGCCTGGGCGATGAACCCGTACGTGCCGGCCACCAGGCTGACCTGGTCGGTGAGCGGCGTCGCCGGGTCGGTGTCGGCGACCGGGACGGCCCGGGCCTGGTAGTCACCGACGAACAGCTTCGCACCGGTCACGGCCTTGCCGTTCTCGTCCACCGGACGGAAGGTGACGGTCGCCTCCCTGGCGTGCGGCGAGGTGAAGCCCGGCCGCGGGTCGGCGTCGGTGGCGCCGTTGCTGAGCGCCGTCTCGCCGAGGCCGCGCTTGGCGAACGCGTTCCAGATCAGATCCTGGTTCTTGCCGCCGAAGCGGACCCGGTCCGCGCCGAGCAGCGCGTCGCGGGCGTCGACCTGGCTGTTGGCGCTGTTCGCCATCAGCAGGAACGAGTCGAGGACGAGCTGGATCCAGCGCCGGTTGCCCGGGCACTTGGTCACCGGCACCTTGCCGTTGGCGCAGGCCTTCTGCAGGGCGGCGTTGCCGTCGCCGTACCGCTTGAGGAACGCGGCACGGACGTCGTAGTTGGCCGCGCTCCACACCTCACCGGAGGCGTGCACCTGCAGGCCGACGAAGTCGTAGTCGACCGAGCTGTAGTTGAGCGGGCTCTTGGTCATGTTGTAGTTACGGATACCGGCGTTCTCGTCGCTGGTCACGTACTCACCGATGGTGAAACCGCGGCTGCCGCGCTGCGCGTAGCCGTGCTCGGCGAGGTACTCCACCGACAGCAGGTCCGACCAGCTCTCGCTCATGCCCTGCGGCGAGCTGAGACCGGCGTCCGGACCGGCGATCATCCGGTTGGTGATGGCGTGGGTGTACTCGTGGGCGATCACCGACATGTCGTAGTCGCCGTCGACGCACGGGGCGTAGAAGACACCGGCGATCGGCTGCCACAGGTACATGTTCGTGATCGGCGCGACCCCGTCCTCCGGGGTGATCTGGTTGGCGTTGTTACGGGCGGCGAAGTCCGGCGGGCCGCCGCTGATGCCACCGGCCTGCGCGTTGCCCTGCTCCGGGTCGTTCGGCAGCCCACCCGGCCGCGGGTTCTCGTCCTGCATGTTCCAGGTGGCCTCGGTGAAGCCGAGGTTGTACGACCAGTCGTGCATCCGGTTGTGCTGCGCGAACAGGTTGGCCCGGGCGGCGTCGATGTCGTTACGCGTCGGCGTGTCGAAGGCGGTCGGCGCGCACTGCTCGCGGTGCCACTGGTTGGTCCACGGGTACTGGTACTCCCGGGTCGGGCTGGGCGTGGCGAGCTCGGTGCCGACCGTGAACGGGTCGTTGGAGTTCCAGTTGTGCACCGCGAACGCGTTGTTGCCGCGCGTGGTGAAGGTCGGCTCGCCGGTCGCCGGGTCCACGTCCCAGGGCAGCGGCGACGCCGGGTTCCCGACCACCTCGTCGCAGCCCCGCTGCGGCGTCCAGCACCAGGTCTTGCGGGTGTCCGCCGAGGAATAGCTGGTCGGCGGCGAGTTGGGGAAGACGTCCCACTCCGGGTTGTCGCTGTGCGAGTCGACGATGTTCTGGCGGACCAGGACCGAGCCGTCCCGGGCGTCCACGTGCGTGGTGTACGCGATCGGCTCGGCGCTGTTCAGGCCGTCGCCGAGGGTGACCCGGTACGCCGCACGCGCACCCTGGTCGGCGGTCGGCACCGCGACCAGCTTGGTGGCCAGGATCGTCGCATTCGGAATGCCCGCGTCGGTCCGGGCGATGCGCTCGGCGTCGGCCGCGGTCAGCGTGGCGGGCGCGGGTGCGCCGGCGTCCCGGGAGAGCGAGGAGCTCACGTACCACACCTTGCCGTCGCGCACGCCCACCGAGAGCAGGCCGTCGACGCCGGCGACCAGGTCACCGAACTTCTGCCGCATCACGACCGCGGCGCCCTCCCCGAGCGGCGCGCTCGTCAGCACCTCGAGGGCGTCCGCCCCCTCGGCGGTGAGCCCCAGCATGTCCCGGTTGGCGGCGACGTACGCCTTCGCCGCGGCCACCGGATCCGCGGCCAGCCCGGTGGCCAGCGGTTCCTCGGTGGCGGTCAGCGCCGCCGGCGTGCCGAGCGCGTTCCACCGCGCCTCGGCGCCCGCCTCAGCGGCCTGCGCTTTCTGCTGCGACGTCGGGGCGATCCGGCCCCGACGGTTGTCCTTGATCTTCGCGTGGTCCTCGTCGCCGTGCACTTTGACGCCCTCGGGAGCCCGGGCCGGGCTACCTGGCGCCGCGTTCCCGCCGGATCCTGCGGCGAGCACGAGCACTGCGGCGACGATTGTTGCGGTGGTGCCCGCCAACGCACGGGATGGTGTGCGCACGGTACCTCCTCTTTGGACGGCAATAACCGGTCGCCTTGATCCGACCCCACAGCCGAGGGGTCACGACATGGGCCGAACGTCCAGAATCGAGGTACGTCGATAAGATCATCGAAAAGAAAGCGGGGCCGGATCCGTCCGGCCCCGCTCTCTTGATGATCGGTCAGAACTTGACCTTGACACCGACCTTCTTGCAGGCGGCGTTGAGCGACGTGCCCGCCTTCTCGAAGGCGGGGTCGCCGGCCGCCTCGACCGGGTCCGGCGCCGCGGCGGCCTTGGCGGACTGCGCGGCGACCTCCTTCATGGCCGCCGCCACCTTGCTGTCGGCAGTCCCGACAGCCTCGGTCAGCGTCCGGTCCATGTCGTCGAGGATGGCCTTGTAGTCGCCGGCCGACGGCTCCGTACCGGACCCGACCAGCGTCACCATCGCCTTGGTCATCGCCTTGGCGGCCTTGTCGGCCTCCTGGCAGAGCGCCTTGTCGTCAGCCGGGGCAGCGGCCTCGGTCGGCTCGGCCGGCGCGGTGGTGGCCTCGGCCGCGGCCGTGGTGGCCGCGGTCGTCGGCGTGGAGCCGGCAGTGGTATCGGCGTCGTCGCCACCACACGCGGCAACGGTCATGAGAAAGGCGCCGGTCAGGGCGACTGCAACAAGTCGGGTACGAATCACGCGTGGACCGTAGTCGATACCACCGACAAGATCAATTAGTGGTCGTTTGAGACGGCACGATACGGGCATTCCTCCGCCGGACGATCACCCACGACCGGAGGTTGGAAATGAGCGACCCGCGAGTCGACGACGAGCTGTCCAGCACGCTGGACGCGGACACCGACACCGAACAGCTCCGCAACGGCGGGCCGCCGCCGGCCGACGGCGGCATCATGACCACCACCGGCGGCACCGCCGGCCCGGCCAGCTTCCCGGACCGGCCCCGCTCCGGACCCGGCGTGGCGAACACGACCACCGGCGACGCCACGACCGGTGCCTTGCGGACCCCGGCCGACGAGTACACCAGCGACAGCGCGGGTTAGCCCACCGCCTTGACCTCGACCGGGATGCCGTTCAGCACGCTGTTGCCGGACAGCGGGTCGACGACGAGCTCGTCGGTGAGCAGGTTCGAGTTCACGCCCGGGTGGGCGGCGGCGACCGCGATCCGGGTACCCGGTAGGTCGTGCCCCCATCCGTGCGGCAGGCTCACCACCCCGGGCATCACCCGGTCGGTGACCTCGACCCGCGCCGACAGGCCACCCGCGCGGGACGTCACCTGCGCCTCGCCGCCGTCCGCCAGGGCGAGCCGGGCGGCGTCCGCCGGGTGCACCTGAAGCGTGCACCGGTCCCGGCCCTTCACCAGGGCCGGGACGTTGTGCCCCCAGCTGTTGTTGGACCGCAGATGCCGGCGGCCGATCAGCACCAGGTCGGCGCGGTGCCGGTCCAGCGCACCCCGCAACCGGGAGGCCTCGTCACCGATCTCCGGCACATACAGCTCCACCGTGCCGCTGGGTGTCTTGAGCACCTCCGGGACGCGCGGCTGCAACGGCCCGAGGTCGACGCCGTGCGGGCTGGCCAGCAGCCGGTCCAGCGAGAGTCCGCCGGGCCGGGCGCCGAAGCCGTCACCGTAGGCCCCGGCGCGCAGCGCCACGTCGAGCAGCCGCTCGGCCGGGCCGTCCCCGCTGACCAGGTGCCGTTTCCCGGCCGCGCCGGCCTTCTCCAGGGCCTGGGTGAGCAGCGCCTCGTGCAGCGTCGTCGGGTCGGCGCCGGCGCCCCGGCCGGTGACCAGCAGGACCAGCCGGGCCAGGATGTCGCACTCATCCATGCCGGCCGGGTCCGGCGGCAGCACCGGCGGCGAGTACGCCGCGAAGTTGCGCACCGACAGCGCGAGGAACGCGAAGTCGTAATGCCCCTTGCGGGTGCTGTCAGCCGGCGGCAACACGACGTCGGCGTGCCGGGTGGTCTCGTTCAGGTACGGATCCACGCTCACCATGAAGTCGAGCCCGCCGAGCGCCCGGTCCAGCCGCCCGCTGTTCGGCGTCGACAGCACCGGGTTGCCGGCCACCGTGATCAGCGCCCGGATCTGCCCGTCACCGGGGGTCTCGATCTCGTCGGCCAGCGTCGCCACCGGCAGCTCACCCTTGACCTCGGGCAGCCCGCGGACCCGGCTGTGCCACCGCCCGCCCCGGAACCCCTTGCCGCCGGGCCGGCTGTTCGGCCGCAGATGCGGTGCGAGCGGGAACATCACCCCGCCGGGCCGGTCCAGGTTGCCGGTGAGCACGTTCACCACGTCGACCAGCCAGCTGGTCAGCGTCCCGAACTCGACCGTGCAGGTGCCGATCCGCCCGTACACGGCGGCGGTGGGCGCGGCGGCCAGCTCGCGGGCCAGGCCGCGGATCCGCTCGGCCGGCACGTCACAGGCCGCGGTGACCCGCTCCGGCGGGAAGCCGGCGGCCAGGTCGCGTACCTGCTCGACGCCGGTCACGTGCCCGGCCAGCCGGCCCAGGTCGACCAGGTCCTCGGCGAACAGCGTGTGCACGATCCCGAACAGCAGGAACGCGTCCGTCCCGGGCCGGATGAACAGGTGCTCGTCGGCGTGCTCGGCGGTCCGGGTGCGGCGCGGGTCGACCACGATGAACCGGCCGCCGCGCGCCTGGATCGCCTTGAGCCGGCCCGGGAAGTCGGCCGCGGTGGCCAGACTGCCGTTGGACTCCCACGGGTTGGCGCCGAGCATCAGCAGCAGATCGGTGCGGTCCAGGTCGGGCACCGGGATGGTGAGCGGATGGCCGAACAGATAGCCGCAGGACACGTGCTTCGGCATCTGATCGACCGTGCTGGCGGAGAAGATGTTGCGGCTGCCGACCGCCTTCAGCAGCGGGGCCAGGTAGAGGCCACCGGACATGGTGTGCGCGTTCGGGTTGCCGACGTAGAGCCCGACCGCGTCCCGCCCGTACCGCTTGGCGATCGGCACCAGGCCGGCCTCGATGGCGGCGAAGGCCTCGTCCCACTCGACCTCGACGTGCCGGCCGTCGCGGCGCACCAGCGGCCGGCTCAGCCGGTCCGGGTCGCCGGAGAGCTGCCCGAACGTCGCGCCCTTCGGGCACACGAAACCGTGGCTGAAGACGTGCTCGCGGTCGCCGCGCGCGGCGACCACCTCGCCGTCGGCGACGGTGAGCTCGAGGCCGCAGGCGGCCTCGCACAAAGGACAGGTCCGATACGCCGTGCGCATGCTGCCACCAGCCTTCCAGGCGGTTACTGGCGAGTATCCTGCCACGAAATCCAGTTGAACGCCCTTACTTGAAACCCCTTTTCGGTACGAGCGACGGCAGTCTCAGCGAACGTCGGCCGTCCCCGGCTACCGCGCGATCCGGGTGCCCGCTCCCGGCCGCCCGGCGGCCGCCGGGCCCAGGCACGTGGCGTTTCCCGGCGGTCGCGCTGAGGCCGTTCCGCGCAGCCGATCGCGTGGCCGGCGGAGACGGCCCGATTCCGGCGGGACGGCCGGTCACCCGTACCCCGAATCAGGGTGACCGGACGTGCTCAGCTTGCCGTGCAGGTCACCGCGGGGACGCTGTTGGTGCCGGTCCACGAGCCGAGGAACCCGAAGGACGTGCTGGCGCCGGCGGACAGGCGGCCGTTCCAGCCGGCGTTGCGGGCGGTGACCGTGGAGCCGCTGCTGGTCAGGGTGGAGCCCCAGTGGCTGGAGACGGTCTGTCCGTTGGCGTAGGTCCAGGTGACGGTCCAGCCGGTGATGGCGGCGCCGCCCGCGGTGATCTTGACGTCGCCCTGGAAGCCGCCGGGCCACTGGCCGGTCACTGTGTAGGTGGCGGTGCAGGCGCCGGTCGGAGTGCTCGGCGACGGGCTCGGCGACGGGCTGCTGGGGGACGGGCTCGGCGAGGACGGAACGCTCGGCGACGGCGAGGACGGGCCGCCGAAGACGGTGGCCTCCCGGGCGGTGGCCTTGATCCCGTTGGCGCCGTTGAAGATGCGCTCGCCCCAGGTGGTCAGCTGGTCCGGGTTGAAGTTCGTGGCCATGTCCAGGATCGGATCCGTGTTGCCGGCCCACGACCAGCCCAGATAGCCGAGATCCCGGTTGACCGACTCGGCCAGGATCGTCTCGTGGTCGACCTGGCTGGAGTCGAACCGCCAGCCGAACTCACCGATCACCAGCGGCCAGCCCCGGCTCTCGAAGTGATCAAGGTAGGCAGTGATAGACGCGGCGGTGTTGAAGACCGCGTACATGTGGATGGAGAGCACCGTGTTGTCGCGGGTGTCGGCGTCCAGGACCGTCTGGGCGTTGTCGCGCATGACGTACTGCCAGTCCTGGCCCCAGTTCGGCGCGTCGATCATCAGCAGGTGCTCGAAGCCATTGCTGCGCATCTTCTGGATCGCGGCCACGGTGGCGGCGGTCCACTGGCCGGCGTTGGTGTTGCCGATCGGCTCGTTGCCGATGTTGATGACGACGTAGTCCTCCTGGCCGGCGAGCACGCTCTTCAGCCCGATCCAGTAGTCGGCCGCCTGGTCCAGGCTGTACGCCGCGGCGTCCTCGCCGTACCCGGTGGTGTCGTGGTTCTCCAGCACGCAGATCAGCCGGTTCGCCTTGCACAGGTTGATCACGTTGGTGACGTCGGCCGCGCTGTTCGCGGTCCACCGGCCGCCGCTGAGCACGACCCGCACGGTGTTGGCACCCTTCGCCTTGATGTCGGCGAACGAGTTCGTCTGGTTGGTGTACCAGGTGTGCATGTGGTTGATCCCGCGCATCACGAACTTCTGGCCGTTGGCCTCGACGATGTCGGTGCCGGACACGTGCAGGCCGGTGGCGGCGTACGCGGGCGCGACGTGGAAGAGCACGGATGCGGCGGCCGCGAGCAGCGCGGCGCTGAGGACGGCGAGTCGGCGTTTCATTGACCTACCTCTGGACGGGGGACACTTGGGAGCGCTCCCATATGAGCGCTCGTTCATTGACTCACGTCGTTTAAAGGTTGGCAATGAGCCGCAGGAAAGGGCGCGCCCGTCCGGGCACGGGGGAACCGGGACGGGCGCGCACCATCCATGATCTTGGATAGTGAACGATTTGGCAACCCTTCCCCCGGAATCCGACTCTTGCCGCCGCTCGTAGCGTTACCGGGCATACCAGGCGGCGGTGGCGCCGGGCAGAGTGTCACCGCCCAGGGCCGGCACGCTCGCCAGCAGCAGCGGGGCGTGGTGCAGCTCGGCGGGCAGCGGGGCCGGGTCGTCGCCGACGTTCACTACGCAGACGAAGCCCGGGTCACGGCGGAAGGCCAGCACGTTCTCCTCCGAGGGCAGCCAGGTCAGGTCGCCGGCGCCGAGAGCCGGGAGGTCGCGGCGGTGCCGCAGGGCCGTGCGGTACAGGGTGAGCATCGAGTCCGGGTCGCCGTCCTGGTGTTCCACCGAGACCCAGGCCCATTCGTCCGGCTGGGGCAACCAGGAGGCGGCGCCCGGGCCGAAGCCGTACGAGGGTGACGTGCCGGACCAGGGCAGCGGCACCCGGCAGCCGTCCCGCCCCCGGTCGGCACCCCGGGTACGCACGAACGTCGGGTCCCGCCGCACCGCGTCCGGCAGGTCCTCCACCTCCGGCAGGCCGAGCTCCTCACCCTGGTACACGTACGCCCCGCCGGGCAGCGCCAGCATCAGCAACGCCGCCGCCCGGGCCCGCCGCAGGCCCAGCTCGCCGCCGCCGTACCGGGTGACGTGCCGGACCACGTCGTGATTGGACAGCACCCAGGTCGCCGGTGCGCCGACCGCCAGCAGGTGCCCGATGCTGTCGTCGATGGCCGTACGCAATCCTTTCGCCGACCACGGTGCCAGCAGGAAGGTGAAGTTGAAGGCGGTGTGCAGCTCGTCCGCGCGCAGGTAGCGGGCGAGCCGGCTGAGACTCTGCACCCACACCTCGCCGACGAAGACCCGATCCCCGGGGTATCCGTCGGCCAGCACCCGCCAGGACCGGTAGACGTCGTGCACCTCGTCGAGATCCCAGTGCGGGTGGCCTTCCGGCGCCGGGCCGACCGCGATCTGCTTCTCCCCCAGGTCCGGCATCTGCGGGTCCTTGGCCAGCCCGTGCGCCACGTCGATGCGGAACCCGTCGGCGCCCAGGTCGAACCAGAACCGCAGGATGTCCTCGAACTCGGCCCGTACCTCGTCGTTGGTCCAGTCCAGGTCGGGCTGCTCGGGCGCGAACAGGTGCAGATACCACTGGGCATCGACCCGGGTCCAGGCCCGGCCGCCGAACATGCTGATCCAGTTGTTCGGCGGCAACGCGCCGTCCGGGCCCCGGCCGTCGCGGAACAGGTAGCGGGCGCGCGCCCGGCTGCCGCGCGGCGAGGCCAGCGCCTCGACGAACCAGGGGTGCATGTCGGAGGTGTGGTTCGGCACCAGGTCGAGGATGATCCGCAGCCCCAGGTCGTGGGCGTCGCGGATCAGCGCGGCGGCGTCGTCCAGGGTGCCGAACCGCGGGTCCACGTCCCGGTAGTCGGCGACGTCGTAGCCGTTGTCCGCCTGCGGCGACGGGTAGAACGGGTTCAGCCAGACGGCGTCGACGCCCAGGTCACGCAGGTACGGCAGGCGGGACCGGACACCGGGCAGGTCCCCGATCCCGTCGCCGTCGGAGTCGGCGAAGCTCCACACGTACACCTGGTAGATGACCGCGTGTCGCCACCAGGCCGGATCGGTCACCGAGCCTGTTCCATCCGCTCGGCGAGTTCCTCCTGTTCGAGCCGGGCCAGGTCGGCGGCAGCGGCCTCGTCGCGAGTCAGGTTCTCCCCGCTACGCGGTTCAAACAGGTGCATCCGGCGGGTGTCGGCCCAGAACTCGCCCTCGTGGTTCTCCCGCAGCCGGCTCATCGCGTCGATCGAGATGATCAGCTGGCTGCGCAGCGCCTCGCTGTCCAGTTCGGCGGCCAGTTCGGCGAGTTGCTCGGCCACCTCCGGGTTCGACTCGAACGGGATGTACGCGTACTGCGAGTCGCCGAGCCACTCGGTGACGTCGACCTGGGCCCGGAACACCACACCCTTCTCCCGTTTGGCGGCATCGAGCACGCGGGCGTCCTCGAAGTGCTCGGGCCGGATGCCGGCGACCAGCAGCTGCCCGTCGGTGACCTTCTCCGCCACGACCGCCGGCAGGTCCGTCTCGAGGAACGGGAGCTTCAGCCGCTGCCCGGAGACGACCGCGGGCAGGAAGTTCATCGGCGGGGAACCGATGAAGCCTGCGACGAACATGTTGACCGGCTGCTCGTACAGCTCGCGCGGCGACGCCACCTGCTGCAACAGCCCGCGCCGCAGCACCGCGACCCGGTCGCCGAGGGTCATCGCCTCGGTCTGATCGTGGGTGACGTACACCGTGGTGGTGCCGAGCCGGCGCTGCATCCGGGAGATCTCGGTACGCATCTGCCCGCGCAGTTTCGCGTCCAGGTTGGACAGCGGCTCGTCGAACAGGAACGCGTTGACCTGCCGGACGATGGCCCGGCCCATGGCGACCCGCTGCCGCTGACCGCCGGAGAGGTTGGCCGGTTTGCGGTCCAGGTGCTCGTTGAGCTCCAGCATCGAGGCCGCGTCGCGTACCCGTTTCTGGATCTCGTCCTCCTTGAGGCCCTTCTGCAGCCGCAGCGGGAAGGCGATGTTCTCGAAGACGGTCAGGTGCGGGTAGAGCGCGTAGTTCTGGAAGACCATGGACAGGTTGCGGTCCCGGGGCGCCTTCTCGTTGACCCGGTCACCGCCGATCACCATGTCGCCGGAAGTGATGTCCTCCAACCCGACGATCATGCGGAGCAGCGTCGACTTACCACACCCGGACGGGCCGACCAGGATCATGAACTCGCCGTCGGCGATGTCGAGGCTGATGTCGTTCACCGCTTTGAAGCCGTCGCCGTACTCCTTGACGATGTTGCGCATCTCGATGCCTGCCATGAGAAGTCCCTTTCAGCCCTTGACGGCGCCGGACGTCAGGCCGGCCACGATCTTGCGTTGGAAGAGCAGCACGAGGATGACCACCGGGATCGTGACCACCACTGCGGCGGCCGCGATCGGAGCGGTCGGCTGGGAGAACTGCGAGGCGCCCTGGAAGAAGGCGAGGGCGGCGGGCACCGGCCGGGCCGCCTCGCTGGAGGTGAGCGTGATGCCGAAGACGAAGTCGTTCCAGACCGCGAAGAAGGTCAGGATCGCCGCGGTGAACACGCCCGGCGCGGCCAGCGGCACGATCACCCGGCGGAACGCCTGCCACGCGGTGGCGCCGTCCACCTGGGCGGCCTGCTCCATCTCCCAGGGGATCTCCCGGAAGAAGGCCGCCAGCACGTAGACCGCCAGCGGCAGCGAATAGGAGAGGTACGGGATGATCAGGCCGAGCCACGTGTCGTAGAGGCCGATGTTGCGCCACAGGTTGAACAGCGGCGTGGCGATCGCGATCACCGGGAAGACGGTGATGGCCAGGGCCACCCCGAGGACCAGGCGCTTGCCGGGGAACTCCAGGCGGGAGATCGCGTACGCGGCCAGGGTCGCCAGGATCACCGAGATGGTGGTGGCGATCAGGGCCATCCCGACCGAGTTGCGCAGCGCCGTGGTGAACAGGTCGGACGCGAACACGGTCCGGTAGTTCGCCCAGCTCCACACGGTCGGCAGGAACGACTTGTTGGTGATGTCGTCGCCCTCCTTGAAGGACAGCGACACGATCCAGAAGACCGGGATGATCGCGTACAGGATGACCAGGATCGCCCCGACCACCCAAGCGATCTGGACTTGCCGGCTGGCCTTCACTTGCGATCACCCCTCGCCTGCGACAGGTCGGTCTTGAACACCTTGAGGAACAGGAACGCGATGAGGACGACCAGGATCGCGAGGATGACGCTGACCGCCGAGCCGAGGCCGATCATGACCCGGCTGATCGTCTGCCGGTACGCCAGGAACGACAGCGTCTCGGTGTTCTGCGCACCGGCGGTCATGATGAAGATGCTGTCGAAGATCCGGAACGCGTCGAGCGTGCGGAACAGCAGCGCCACCATGATGGCCGCCTTCATGTTCGGCAGGATCACCCGCTTCACCCGCTGCCACGCCTTGGCGCCGTCGACCTTGGCCGCTTCCAGGTAGTCGTCCGGGATCTGCGCCAGGCCGGCGAGCAGCAGCAGCGACATGAACGGCGTGGTCTTCCAGATCTCCGCGACGCAGACCGCGAACAGGGCCGACCAGGTGCCGCCGAACCAGTCGAACTCACCGAGACCCAGCATCGGGTTGACGAAGCCGTACGTGTTGCTGAACGCGTAGGCCCAGGCGTACGCGGATACCACCGTGATGATCCCGTACGGGACCAGGATGGCGGTCCGCAACGGGGTGCGCAGGTAGAGCGCCCGGTGCATCACCATGGCCAGCGCGAACCCGAGCACCAGCTCGACCGCGACGGTGACCACGGTGATCAGCGTGGTGATGCCGAACTGCTGCCAGAACAGCGCGTCGGTCAGGATCATCCCGTAGTTGCCGAGGCCGATGAAGTCACGCCCGGCCGGGTCGGTCAACCGGTAGTCGAACAGGGACAGCCAGATCGCGTTGAGAATCGGATAACCGGTCACCGCCACCATGACGATGAACGCCGGCCCGGCGAGCAGCCAGCCCAGGTTGCGTTCGTGGCGGCTCCGGTCGGTGAGCCGGACCTTGCGGCGGGCGGGCTTGGTGACCGGGGCGTCTTGCGAGGCCGCGGACGCGGACGTCGTGATGCTCACAGCCCCTCCTAGATCAGTCGCCGGTTGGACAGGACGTCCTCGAGCAGCTGGTTCGCCTCTCGGGGGGTGGTCTGCGGGTTCAGGTCGTCCGGCGGGTGGAAGCCGGCCTGGATGGAGCCGGTGACGTCGCCGTAGTACGGGCTGACCGGGCGCGGCGTCGCGTTGTCCATGCCGGTGCGGATCTCGTCGGCCATCGGGAACATTTCGCGGATCTCCGGGTCGTCGAAGACCGAGGCCAGGGCGGCCGGGTTACCCGCGCTGATCATGAATTCCTTCTGGCTCTGCGGTGACGCGAGGCAGCGGATGGCTTCGACGGCGAGGTCCTGCCGGTCGCTGAACGCGCTGATCGACAGCCCGAGGCCACCCGATGGCGCGGCGCCGGGCGTACCGGCTTCGATCCGCGGGTACGCCGCCCAGCCGACGTCGTTCTTGAAGTCGGCCGGGAGGGAGCCCTCTTCGATCGCGGTGTCGAAGGCCGCCCACACGTACGGCCAGTTGACCATGAAGCCGCCGTTGCCGGCCTGGAACGCGGCCCGCGAGTCCTCCTCGCCGGCCGTGGTGAACCCGGCGGGCGCGGCGGGCGAGATCGCCAGATCGTGCATGACCTTCACGGCCGCGGTGCCGGCCGGGCTGTCCAGCTCGCCCTTCACCTGATCGGCGGGCACGTTCTGCGAGCCCTCCGCGAGGATCGACCCGCCGGCCGAGGCGACCAGCGCGTTCACCCAGACCATCAGGCTCTCGTTGCGGCGGCCCTGCGCCGCCAGGGTGACACCGGCCGAGCTCGCACCCTGGATCAGCTGATCCCAGGTGACCGGCCCGGCGGCCGGGTCGACGCCGGCCTTCTGAAGAACCGACTTGCGGTACCAGAGCAGCTGGGTGTTGCCGTAGAGCGGCGCCGACCACATGTCGTCGCGGAACAACGACTGCTCCAGCGGGCCCTGGAGCACGCCGTTGGAGAACTCCTGCCGTTCGGCGTCGGTGAACACCCGCAGGAAGCCGGCGTTGGCGAACTCGGCCATGAACGGCGGGTCGACGCTGACGATGTCCAGCGAGCGGTCCTCGGCGGCGAGCCGGCGCAGCAACTGCTCCCGGCCACCGGCCGCGTTGTTCGGCAGCCGCTGGATGTCGAAGCTGTAGGCGCCACCGGACTCCGCCGCACACCGCTCGGCGACGTCCTGCTGCGGGCCGTCGGCGATGAAGTAGCTGAGTGTGGTGGAACCCCCGTCGTCGCCACCGCATCCGGTGAGAGTCGCGGCGATCAGGGTGAGAGAGGTGACGGCGGCTGTACGGAGTCGTCCCTTGTGCACGGTGCCTTCCCTTCGTCGTTGAAGGCGGGTGAAGCCGACCGTGAAATCGCTTGCAACGAATTCACGTTCGTGTGACCTAAATCTCATGTCAAGGCAATCTCCGTAGTCTGGAGATTCACGTTCTCCACTTGCGGAGTCCGAACTGGAAGCGCTTCCAAATTGATAGAGTTCGGAGGTGCCGTCGTCCGCGAAGGTCAACATGGCCGACGTCGCCCGGCGCGCGGGGGTGTCGATGGCGACGGCATCGCGCGCTCTCAGCGATCACCCACACGTCGCGCCCGCCACCCGCGCCCGGGTGCTGGCCGCCGCCGAGCACCTGTCCTATGTGATCTCCCCGGAAGCGTCCCGCCTGGCCGGCGGCACGACCGGCCGGGTCGCCGTGGTCGTCCCGCACATCTCCCGGTGGTTCTTCGCCTCACTGCTCGAGGGACTGGAGGCGGTGCTGCGCGAGTCCGATCTGGACGTGCTGCTCTACCACGTGGGCGACGCCGCCGACCGGAGCACCTTCTTCCAGCGGCTCCCGGCCCGCCGCAAGGTCGACGCCGTCGTGGTGCTCGGCATGCCGGTCGCCGAGCCGGAACGCGAGCGGCTCGGCCTGATGGGTGTGCACATCGTCGCCGCCGGCGGGCAGGTGGAGAGCTACCCGTACGTCTCGGTCGACGACCTGGCCGCCGGCCGGCAGGCGATGGACCACCTGCTCTTCCTCGGTCACCGCCGGATCGGCATGATCGCCACCGCCGACCCGGGCCAGCCCGGCTGGCCGGCCGTCCGCGGCCGCACCCGCGCCTACCACGAAGCCCACGCCGACGCCGGCATCCCGGTCGACGAGCGCCTGATAGTCGAGGTCCCCTGGGGCGGCGCCCCCGGCGCCGACGCCATGGCCCAGCTGCTCGGCCTGCGCAAACCACCGACCGCCGTCTACGCCCACTCCGACGAGGTAGCACTCGGCGCGGTACGCACCCTGCGCCGGGCCGGCCTGCGCATCCCCGGCGACGTCTCGGTGGTCGGCATCGACGACCATCCACTCGCCGACCTCACCGACCTGACCACGGTCGCCCAGCCGGTCCGCGAACAGGGCACACTCGCCGGCCGGATGGTGCTGTCCCTGCTCAGCGGCGAAGACATCACCGACGGCGTCACCGTGCCGACCCGCCTGGTCATCCGAGGCTCCACCGGCCCGCCGCGACCTTAGACCCTTTTCAGTACGCGTCCCGGCCGTCACGCGCGGGGCGTCAGCGATCGCCGGGGATTACCAGGCCGGACTCGTAGGCCACGACGACGGCCTGCGTGCGGTCGCGCAGGCTGAGCTTGGCGAGGACCCGGCTGACGTGGGACTTGACGGTCTCCTCGCCGACCACGAGCCGGGCGGCGATCTCGGGGTTGGACAGGCCCTCGGCTATCAGCCGCAACACCTCGGTCTCCCGGGCGGTGAGCGTGGCGAGCGCCGCATCGGCGTCGCGGCGGCGTACCCGCAAGCGGGCGAACTCGGCGACCAGCCGCCGGGTCACGCTGGGGGCGAGTAGCGCCTCGCCGGCGGCGACCACGCGGACGGCGTCGAAGAGGCGCTCGGCGGTCGCGTCCTTGAGCAGGAAACCGCTCGCGCCCGCGTCGAGTGCGGCGTACACGAGCTCGTCGAGGTCGAAGGTCGTCAGGATCAGTACGCGGGGCGGCCCGGTGGCCCCGACCAGTCGGCGGGTCGCCTCGATGCCGTCCATACCCGGCATGCGGATGTCCATGAGGACCACGTCCGGGTGCAGGTCGCGGCAGATCCGCACGGCCTGCTCGCCGTCGGCGGCCGAGCCGACGACCGTGAAGTCGGGCTGCGTGGCCAGCAGGACCTCGAAGGCGGCGCGGACGACGTCCTGATCGTCGACCACGACGAGACGGGTGGCCGTCACGGTGTCGCACCCTTCACCGGCAGGACGGCCTCGACCAGGAATCCCGCACCCGGCGAGGCGCCGGCGGTGACCTGACCGCCGACCATGGCGGCCCGTTCCCGCATGCCCGCCAGACCGTGCCCGCCGCTGTCGTCGGACACCGGGCCGGGACCGTTGTCGTAGATCCGGACGACCAGGTCGTCACCGCCGTACCGCAGCTCCACGTCGATGGCCGCGCCGGCCGCGTGCCGGCGGACATTGGTCAGCGCCTCCTGCACGATGCGGTACGCGGTCAACTCGATCCCGGGGTCGAGCGGCTGGACCGGGCCGCTGACGATCAGGCGTACGCCACCGCCCGTCGCCGTGTCCCGTACCTCGTCGAGCAGGCTGTTGAGCTGGCGTAGCGCGGGCTGAGGGCGAAAGGCCTGCTCGGCGTCGCCGTCCTCGCGCAGGACGCCCAGCAGCCGCCGCATCTCGGTCAGCGCGGTACGGGCGGTGTCCCCGATGGCGGTCAGGCGGCGAGCCCCTTCCGGCGGGAGACCCGGCGTCGCCAGCCGGGCCGCCTCGGCCTGGAGGGCGATCGTGGTGATGTGGTGTGCCACGACGTCGTGCAGCTCCCGGGCGATGCGGGCCCGCTCACCGCGGGCGGCGTGCTCCAGCAGCGACGCGGCGGCCAGCTGCTCGGTGGCCCGGTGGCGGCGGCGCTCGTCCGCCAGTCGCAACGCCGCTCCGGCGGTGGTCGCCGCCGCCACCGCACCCAGCAGCAGGAGGGCGGCCCGCCGGTCGCTACCCAGCGGCACGGCCGCGAACAGCACGAACGGCAGAACCAGCGCACCCGCCACCGGCAGTGGGCGCCAGCGGCCGGCCACCCCGTAGAGCAGGACCAGAACGGCGACCCCGGCGACCGTGACCGGATACGAGATGAGCAGGCCGGACAGAGCCGCGGTGGCGGACAGGAGAGCCGCCGTCGCGGGCCAGAGCCGCACCAGTGCGAGCGGGGCCACCGCCAGCACAGCGACGAGGGCCGCGATCGCCGCCGGCGGCCGGTCGTGGGCGCGCGCCACCGCCTCGGTCACCGCCACGGCACCGAGTACGGCAGTCGCCGCGGCCAGCCCCTGCCCTTTCACGTCTGTCATTGTGACCGGCCGGGAATCCGGTGTCGTCCATCCCGGCAGGGAGTGGCTCTCCCCCACAGGAGGGAGAGGACCACCGGCGGAAACCCCACTGTGCCGTGTCGCGCCCGGGGTGGCGCCGCTCATAGCGTGCCTGGCATGGATCCCACCATCGAGGTACGCGCACTCCGCAAGCGCTATCGCTCGACCGTCGCGGTGGACGGGCTGTCGTTCACCGTCCGGGCCGGCGAGGTGACCGGCTTCGTCGGGCCCAACGGCGCCGGCAAGTCGACGACGATGCGGCTGATCCTCGGGCTGGACACGCCGGACGGCGGTCAGGCGCTGGTCAACGGCCGCTCGTACCGCTCCCTGCGTACGCCGCTGACCCAGGTCGGTGCCGTGCTGGACGCCTCGGCGCTGCATCCGGGCCGGCGGGCCCGCGACCACCTGCTCTGGATGGCGTACAGCAACGGCATCTCCAAGCGGCGGGTGTCCGACGTGCTGGAACAGGTCGGCCTGGCCTCCGCCGCCCGCCGCCGCGCCGGGAGTTTCTCGCTGGGCATGCAGCAGCGGCTGGGCATCGCCGCCGCGCTGCTCGGCGATCCACCGGTGCTGATGTTCGACGAGCCGGTCAACGGCCTCGATCCGGACGGCATCGTCTGGATCCGGAACCTGATGCGGTCGCTTGCCGCGGAGGGACGGGCGGTGCTGGTCTCCAGCCACCTGATGGGCGAGCTGGAGGACACCGCCGACCATCTGATCGCGATCGGGCGCGGCCGACTGATCGCCGACACGAGCGTGGCCGAGCTCCTGGCGACGGCGTCGAAGGACCGCATCGAGGTCACCACCGCGCAGCGGACCGACGCGACCACCGTGCTCGCCAACGCCGGGGCGACCGTCACCGTGGCCGGCCCCTCGACGGTCGTGGTCGAAGGACTGGCCGGCGACCAGATGTCGCAGTTGCTGAGCGAGGCCCGGGTCCCGTTCTCGGAGATGCGGCGGCACCGGGCGTCCCTGGAGGAGGCGTACATGGACCTGACCCGTGGCGCCATCGAGTTCGCCGCACCGCCGGAGGACCCGCGATGACCACCGGCGAATCGTTTCCGCGTCTGCTGCTGGCCGAGTGGACCAAACTGCGGTCGGTGAACCGGTGGGTCCTCACGCTCGTCGGTGCGGCGGTGCTCTCGGTCGGGCTGAGCAGCCTGGCCGCGTCGGGCAGCCGGACCGACCTCAACGAGCACGGGACCTTCGTGACCGGGCCGTCCGGCGAGCCGGTGTCCGACGAGTTCTTCTTCGTGCACCAGCGGATCAGCGGCGATGCGACGCTCACCGTACGCGTGGCGTCCTTCACCACCGAGTCGAACCGGCCGAACGTGCGCATGGCGTCCGAGGAGTTGACCAGGCTGGACGACCCCGGACCGTTCGCCCGGCCGGCCGCCGGGATCATGATCAAGGACGGCGCCCGGCCCGGCGCCTCGTACGCCTCGGTGCTGCGGACCGATCAGGGCGTACGCATGCAGTGGGACTTCGACGCGGATCGCCGGGGCAGCGCGAGCACCGAGGCCCGCTGGCTGCGGCTCGTACGCTCCGGTGCCACGATCACCGGCTACGAGTCGGCCGACGGCACCACCTGGCAACGGATCGGTACGGCCACCCCGGCGAACCTGCCGTCCACGGCCGAGATCGGCTTCTACGTCTCCTCGCCCCCGGCCCGGTACATGACCCGCGGCGGCGGCAGTTCCTCGGTGGGCGAACGGCCGACCAACGCTCAGGCCACCTTCGACAACGTGCGCCTCGATTCGACCGGCACCTGGCAGGGCGACGCGATAACCGTGGCCACCGGACCCGCCGCGAAGGACATACCGGCTGGCGGCGGCGGACGGCTCACCGAGTCCGGCGGCACCTACACCGTCGCCGGCACCGGCAAGATCGGTCCGCAACCGCCGGACGACGACATGGTGACGGCGGCCCTGGTCGGCACCCTCGCCGGGCTGATGGCCCTGATCGCCGTCGGCGTCCTGTACGCCACCTCGGAGTACCGGCGGAACATGATCCGCACGACGTTCACCGCGACTCCCCGCCGGGGCCGGGTGCTGGCCGCCAAGGCGATCGTCCTCGGCGCCGTCTGCTTCGTCACCGGGCTGGTCGCCGCGGTGGGTTCGTTCCTGTTCGCCATCCCGGTGCTGCGCCGCCAAGGTTTCACCCGGCCGGCCTTCCCCGAGCCGGCCCTCACCGACCCGTCGGTACTGCGGGCCCTGGTCCTGACCGCCACGTTCATGGCCGGCGTCGCCGTGGTCGGGCTGGCGATCGGCATGCTGCTCCGGCACAGCGCCGCCGCGATCACCATCACCGTCCTGCTTGTCCTCCTGCCGCTGATCGTCGGCATGATCCTGCCCGGCACGTCACCGAAATGGCTGCTGTACACCACCCTGGTCGGTGGCCTGGCGACCCACCGCGCGAAGCCGCCGACGGCCACGCTCGCCGAACCCTGGTCGATGATCGGGCCGTGGGCCGGGATCACCGTGGTCGCGGCCTGGGTCGTGGTGGCCCTCGGGCTCGCCTGGTGGTACCTGCGGAGGCGGGACACGTGACCGCGACGCGGCCGGTGCGCGCCGTCCGGGCCGAGTGGACGAAGCTGAGAACCCTGCCGAGCACGGGCTGGCTCATGCTGGTCGTCGTCCTGGGCACGGTGGGCCTCGGCTTCGCCATCACCGGGTCGCTCGACTTCGAGCACTGCGGGACGCCCTGCCCGCTCGACACCACCGAACTGTCGCTGGCCGGCGTACGCCTCGGTCAGGTCGGGATCCTGATCCTCGCGGTGCTGGCGGTGACGGCCGAGTACAGCACGCGCACCATGCACCCGACGCTCGCCGCGGTGCCGAGCCGGGTGCTCGTGCTGCTCGGCAAGCTGGCGGTACCGGCCGTCCTCGCCGCCGTCGCCGGAGCCCTGGCGGTGGCCGGGTCACTGGCCGCCGGCCGGGCGGTGGTGCCCGCGCTGTCGCTCGCCGACGGCCTCACCCGCCGGGCCGCCCTGGGCACGGTCCTCTACCTGGTGCTGATCGCCGTGCTGGGGACCGGGCTGGGCCTTCTGCTGCGGGACACCGCCGGTGCGGTGACGGCGGCGCTGATCCTGCTCTACGGGTTCCCGGTCGTCGCCGCGTTCGTCAACGACCCGGTGTGGCGGCAACGACTGCACCGGATCTCCCCGATGGACGCCGGGCTGACCATCCAGTCCACCCGCGACCTCGCGGCGCAGCACATCGGGCCGTGGGAAGGACTCGGCGTCCTGTCCCTGTACGCCGCCACGGCGGTCATCGCCGGGTTGATCGTCTTCGAACGCCGCGACGCCGGTTAGGGAAAGACGATGGTGTGGTTGCCATGCCGGATGACCCGGTCCTCGGCGTGCCAGTGCACCGCCCGCGACAGCACGGCACGCTCCACGTCCGCCCCGCGGCGCTGGAGTTCGGCGACGGTGTGTGCGTGGCTGACCCGTACCACGTCCTGCTCGATGATCGGGCCCTCGTCCAGGTCCTCGGTGACGTAGTGTGCGGTCGCCCCGACCAGCTTCACCCCGCGTTCCTTGGCCTTGGCGTACGGCGCGGCGCCGATGAACGCCGGCAGGAAGCTGTGGTGGATGTTGATGATCGGTACGCCGACGCGCTCGATGAAGTCGCCGGACAGGATCTGCATGTACCGGGCCAGGACGATGAAGTCGACGTTGCCGGCCAGCAGCTTCAGGTGCTGTGCCTCGGCAGCGGACTTGTCCGGGCCCGAGGACGGCACGTGGAAGAACGGGATGCCGAAGGACCGGACCTCGTCGGCGGTGTCCGCGTGGTTGGAGATCACCATCGCCACGTTGATCGGCAGCTCACCGCGCCGGTGCCGCCAGAGCAGGTCGAGCAGGCAGTGGTCGGCCTTCGACGCGAAGATCGCCACCCGTTTCGGCACGGACAGGTCGCGCAGCGTGTACTCCAGCTCGAACCCGTCCGCCAGCCGGTCCTGGAGGTCCCGCTCGATCTGCGGCAGCACGGCCTTCAGACCGGGCCGGCCGAACACCGTACGTTGAAAGAACGCCCCGCCGTGCGGGTTGTCGGAGTGCTGGTCCAGCGACACGATGTTCGCGTCGTGCTTGCCGAGCACCGCGCTGACCGCCGCCACGATCCCGGTCCGGTCGCGTCCGTGCACGATCAGGACGGCCTGATCCGTACTGGTCTCGACGGGCAGGCGCGGAGCTGGGGCGTGCTGGGTCAGGGTCACGTGCGGGTGTCCTTCCTGGTTTCCTCGCCCGTGATCGTTCCGGGCGAGCATGCAGGGTAGTCGGCCGGGGGCCGACGTTCCCACCAGGTTGAACACGACGGCGTGCCCGGCCTGGCCGGGGCACGCCGTGTGGGCGCTCAGGACTCGGCCGGCTGCGGCACCTCACGCAGGTGCCGGTTGTGCCGCGGCTCCTGCCGGGTCTTCGCGTCGTTGAGACGCCGGCGCAGGTCGTCGCGGACGTCCATGACGGCGGCGTGCAGGTCCTCCTCGGAGGAAGTGGTGACCACCTTGTCACGGCCGCCGATCCAGCACTCGAGCGTGACCTTCTGTCCGCGGGCCCCACGGTCCTTCACCGAGATCTCCAACTCGGTCGCATCGGCGTGGAAGGCCGCAAGCCGGGCGTCCAGGGTGGCGCACTGCTCGGCGATCCAGGCCCGGTCGCCCTGTGAGAAACCGGCACCCACCCGCAGGCACTCCTCGACGGTTGCGGGATTGGCGACAGCGCTCATGAGACCTCCTCGATCGGTGAACGGGACGAACAGTTGATACCCACCGGATCATGTTCGAACCAGTCGGTCCTCAGATGGCATAACCGCCCGGCGCCGCCGGCCGTCACCGCCGCTCGGCCAGCCGCGGATCGGCACCGGTCGCACGCGGCGGCATCGGCTCCGGCACGGGCCCGAGACCGAGCAGCGCCGCGGCGGCCTGGGCGGTCCGCCGGCCGGCGAGACCGTCACCGTACGGGTTGGCGCCGGCGGCCATCGCGTCCCGGCGGTCCCGGTCGTCGAGCAGCGCGGACGCCTCCTTCACGATCGTCTCGGTGTCCGAGCCGACCAGCTTGGCGCAGCCGGCGTCCAGCGACTCGACCCGCTCGGTGACGTCGCGCAGCACCAGGACCGGCACCCCGAACGACGGCGCCTCCTCCTGGATCCCGCCCGAGTCGGTGAGCACCAGGTACGCCTCGGAGAGCAACCGGGCCAGGTCCGGGTACGGCAGCGGCTCGGTGACCGTCACCCGTTCCACCCCGGCCAGCGCGGCGTCGACCTGCGCGCGGACCGCCGGGTTGGGGTGGTTCGGCAGGACGACGTCGACGTCCGGGTAGCGGACGACCAGCTGCCGAACCGCCGCCAGGATCCGGTCCAGCGGCTCACCCCACGACTCCCGCCGGTGTGCGGTTACCAGGATCAGCCGCCGGCCGCCCGGGCGGTGTGCCGCCGTCCGGCGCGCGGCCATCGCCAGGGCGGCGTCCACCACCGTGTTGCCGGTGATCAGCACGTCCGCCGGGGCGACGTTGTCGCCGATCAGGTTCAGTGCCGCCAGCGGGGTCGGTGCCAGGTGCAGGGCGGTGAGCCGGGTGACGAGCCGGCGGTTGGCCTCCTCCGGAAACGGTGAGTCCAGGTCGCCCGAGCGCAGGCCGGCCTCCAGGTGCACCACCGGGATCCGCCGCCAGAAGGCGGTGAGCGCGCCGGCCAGGCTGGTCGTGGTGTCACCCTGGACGATCACAGCGGACGGCGTACGGGTCTCCCACAGTTCATCGAGCCCGCGGACCATCTCGGCGAGCAATTCCGCCTGCCGGCCCGTGCTCCGGTCGAAACGCAGGGTGTGGTCCGGCGTCAGGCCGAAGGCGGCGAGTGCCTGGGCGACCATCGCCGGGTGCTGGCCGCTGGCCACCACGACCGGGGTCAGCAGCCGCGCATCGCGCATCGCGGACACGACCGGCGCCAGCTTGACGGCTTCCGGACGGGTGCCGGCGACCAGATGAACTTCCATGTTCTCCCCGTGGACCTCTGCTGACCGACTCGGCGAGAGAAGCGCACGGCCGTGCCGCCACCGGCCTCCCCCGCCGCGATCAAGCTACTGACCGGCCGCAACGCGGCGCGATCACTATTCGGACAGGAATCTTTCCCGAGCCTCGGGATCATGAAAAGCTCGCCCGATGCTCAAGATCGCCAACCGGATCGACGCGGGGGTCAGTTGGCTCGTCGAGTCGGGCGTGCAACACCTCGAGGGTGGCTTCGCCGCTTGGTACGACGTCGAACGCCGGGACCACCCGTACCTGTACGCCGAGATCACCGGCTACCTGACCACGCTGTTCTGCCAGGTGTACGCCCGTACCGGCGACCCGAGGCACCTGGCCGTGGCGACCGCCGCCGGGGACTGGCTGGAGCGGACCGCCGACGCCCGAACCGGTGCCTTCCGGTGCCTCGTCCCGCTGCACGACGGCCGGTTCGCCGCCAAGAAGGACCTGGTGTACGCGTTCGACACCGGCGTCATCGTGAACGGCCTGGCCAACCTGTACCGGGTCACCGGTGATGATCGTCACCTCAAGGCCGCCGTACGCGCCGCGGACTGGCTGGTCGGGACGGCGCAGCTACCGGACGGCGGCTTCCGCCCGGTCTGGGACGCTTCGGCGCAGGCGTTCGCACCGGAGGCCGACGACTGGTCGTGGCAGCCCGGCGGCTACCACACCAAAGTGGCTCTCGGTCTGGCCAACCTCGCACAGCTGACCGGCGGCGACGAGTACCGGCAGGCCGCGATCCGGGCCTGCGAGTACACCCTCACGATCCAGGCCGGGGACGGGTCGGTGGGGCATCCGGGCGGCATCCACATGCACCCGCACGAGTACGCCGCGGAAGGCCTCTGGGCGACCGGCCTGCTGCTCAACCGGCCGGACTTCGTCGCCGCGTCCCGGCGCGCCACCGAGTGGCTGCTGACCCTGCAACGGTCCGACGGCGCGGTCCCCCGCTTCGTCCGGGCCGGCATGCCGGTCTACGCCGAGCGGGTCGACGTGCAGGCCCAGGCTCTGCGTCTGGCGAGCCTGCACGGCCTGCCCGGAAAGCTGGACGAACTGAGCGAGTTGGTCGCCGGGCACCAGGCGGACACCGGCGACGTACGCAGCCACGGCGGCTGGTGGTTCGGCCGGCTCAGCGACGGGGCGCCGGTGCCGCACGTCAACGTCTGGGTGACCGCCTTCGCCGTCCAGGCCCTGGGTCTGCGCGACGGCGGATCGCTCCAGCCGAGGTTCCTGGTATGACCCTGCACGCGCTCTTTCTGGGTGCCGGACCGGCCGGCATCGGCCCGCTGGTGAACGCGCAGCAGCGTGGGCTGTTGCCACGCCTGCTGGACACCGGGGTGGCGGTGGTCGACCGCGGAGACCGGATGGGCCCCGGGACGATCGGCCAGCACCTGATCAATTCCGACACCGCCGGCGGCACCTTCCTGGAATGCCTCGACGACGATCTGTTCGCTCCGGTTGCCGGCAGCGGACCGCGCCGGCGGCTGGAGCGGTACCGGCAGTCGGCGGCACCGCTGCCGCTCGTCGGCGAGTTCCTCGGCGAGATCGGCGCGGCACTCCGCGGCGCCCTCGACGCGCACCCGGTCAGCCGTTTCCTGCCCGGGACCAGGGCGGTCTCGATCCGCCGCAGCACGGACGGCGGCTTCGCGACCACCCTCGCGGCCGGCGAGGAGACCTTCGAACTGCGTTCCCGGTACGTGATCAGCGCGCTCGGCGGCTACCAGGACCACCAGCGGGCGCTGGCCGCGCCGATCGTCCCCGGCGTGCGCCTCGCCGACGGGTACGCCGACCGGGTGCTGCACACCGAGCAGGTGCTGACCGCGGGCGGCGCGGAGCGCGTGGCGGAGATGCTGGCGGCGGCCGGCACCCGCCGGGTCGTCATCATCGGCGGTTCGCACAGCGCCTTCTCCGCCGCATGGGTGCTGCTGAACCGGGTGCGCGGCGAATTCGGCCCGGGCGACATCACCGTCCTGCACCGCAAGCCGCCGCGGATCTTCTATCCGACGGCGGCGGACGCCCACGCCGAGGGGTACACCGACTTCGGAGCGGACGACCTGTGCCCGCTCACCCAGCGGGTGTACCGGCTGGCCGGCCTGCGCTGGGACTCGCGGGACCTGCTGCGCCGGATCTGGTCGGGAGCCGAGGACCGGGTAGGCCTCGTCCGCCTCGACCCGGCGGTCGACGACGGCGTCACGACGCTGCTCAAGGAGGCCGCGGTGATCATTCCGGCGTTCGGCTACCGGCCGGTGACGATCCCGGTCCTCGATGAGCACGGCCGGCCGATGCCGCTGTACGGCAGCGGACCGGGAACCCCGCCGCTTGTCGACACCCGCTGCCGGGTACTCGACGCCGGCGGCGACCCGGTTCCCGGGCTGTTCGGCATCGGCCTGGCGTCCGGGTTCACTCTGGACGGCCCGCTCGGCGGCGAGCCAAGCTTCACCGGCCAGACCAACGGTCTCTGGCTCTACCAGAACGGCATCGGCGAACGGATCCTCGGCCAGCTGCTCTAACGGTGATCTTGCTTGGCCCACGCTCAATGCTGTCTCGACAGCCGCCAGACAGCACCCGCGTTGGGCCGGACAAGACCCTCTCTAGTGGCGGCGCGACGCTACCAGTTCGGTCGCGGCGCCGAGACCGGCGAGGCCGGCGCCGAACAGGATCGCGCCGGCCCGCCGCAGATGGTCGGCGCCCCTCCCTCGAGCGGCGGCGGCCATCTCCCGGGCGACTGCCCGGGGCAGCACCCGCCGCGCGTAGTCGCGCTCCGAGGTGAGGCCCTCGCCGGACTTCAGGGCGGACATCGCGACCTTGCCCCGGCCCTCCTGCCAGCAGCGCCGGACGAAATGCCGCAGATCATCGCGACCGGCCGGGACGGCGTGCTGAATGACGGCCTCCGGCACGAACATCCACCGCCCGCCGGCCGCGGCCATCCGCAGGCACAGCTCGGTGTCCTCCGGTTTCATCCGGTCACCGACCTTGCCGAACTCGGTGCGGAACCCGCCGGCGGCGCGGAACGCGTCGCGCCGTACCACCATCCCGGCCGACCAGACGTTACGAACCGGTGCGGTGCTGGTCGGGAGCCCCGGATACGAGCCGCCGACCGCCCAGAGGAACTCGTCGGGGAACCAGCGTGGCCGCGCCCGCAGCCAGTTCGGGCGGATGGCACTGCCGGCTCCCACCACAGCGGGATCGCCGAAGACGACGATCAGGCGTTGCAGCCAGCCGGGCGCGGCGACGATGTCGTCGTCCAGGAAGGCGACCAGGTCCGTCGCCGCGTGCTCGGCCCCGGTGTTACGGGTTCCGGAGACGCCACGGGTGTAGCGGTTGGCCAGCACGGTCACGCCCGCCGCGGCCGTGCGCAGCCGGTCGCGCAGCGCCGGGTTGTGGTCGACGACCACGATCACCTCGGCCGGCTGCTGGGCGCGAGCCGAGGCGATGGCTCCGAGCAGCAGGTCCCAGCGTTCCTCGCTGTGGCACGCAATGACGACGGCGACCGAGGTCACCGTTCGGCGGCCTGATCCACCAGCGCCGGCCGGGCGGTGCGTCCGGCACGCTGCCGGCGATGCCGCAGATATTCGATGGCGATGGTACGCAGTACGCGCGCCCCGTCCCGGAACGTGTTGAGGTTGCTCTCCCCGTGCAGGCGCGGGTACTCGACGTTCTTCACCTCGGACACGCGCGCACCGGCCGCCGCGAGCCGTACGTTGATCAGGGTCTCCACCTCGAACCCGTCACCCCAGATCTTGCTGCCGTCGGCGGGCCGGGGCAGGCTCGGGTCGGGCAGTTCCATGAGCGGGACGATCCGGCGCCAGAACACGTTGTAGCCGTGGCACAGATCGGTGTAGCGGGTGCCGTACAGCACGTTGACCAGGCCGGTCAGTCCCTTGTTGCCCAGGTTGCGCAGGTGCGTGATGTCGGTGCTGTGGCCGCCCAGGGCGAACCGGGTGCCCTTGGCGTAGTCGGCGCCCGCGGTCAGCGCCGCGACGAAGTCCGGGATCTCGCCCGGGTCGGCCGAACCGTCCGCGTCGATCATCGCGATGACGTCGCCGGTGCACGCCTCGAAGCCGCAGACCAGCGCGTTGCCCTTGCCGGTACGCGTCTGCCGGATCACGGTCGCGTCCGGCCGGTGCTCGAGGGTCACCTCGATCGTCCGGTCGGTCGACCCGCCGTCGACGAGCACCACCTGGGTCACCTCGGGACCCAGTTTGCCCAGAACGTGAGGAATGTTGCGGGCCTCGTTCAGCGCCGCGATCACCACACTCACGGTCGGCGAAGTGTTGTCGCTCAAGACTGCTCCCCATGCGTGATCATCCATGCCGGACTGCGGGATCGTACGCCGATCACGCAAGGGTCAGGGAGGGCCCCGCACCCGGGTGCGGGGCCCCCGCCGTCAGAGGCCGAGCTTGCCGGTGCCGGCTCCGGCGGTGACGACCGATTTGACCGAACTCGCGGCGTCGAGCGGGTACGCGTACGGGATCGCCTTGACCGTCCCGTTGGTCTGCGGCGTCCCCGAGTTGACGAAGTGGTTGCCGCGCTGCACCAGGTTGCCGTTCGGCGAGGTGCCCTGCGCCAGGGTGGTCGGCCGGGAGACGTTCTCGAAGTAGTTGCCCTCGACGAGCACACCGGCCTCGGTGGTCGAGGCGACGCCGTAGCTGGTCACGCCGTCGTAGTAGTTGTTGTAGACGTGCACCGGGTTGCCGAACCGGACCCGCGGGTGCCGCTGGTTGGTCCCGTCGAACCAGTTGTGGTGGTAGGTCACCCGCAGCTTGCCCCGGTCGCCGGTGTTCGAGTCGTCCGAGCCGAGCAGCATGGTCTTGTCGTGACCGCGGGTGATGTTCCAGGAGACGGTCACGTAGTCCGACGCCAGCCGCACGTCGACCAGGCCGTCGGCCGCGCTGGAGAAGGTGTTGTGGTCGACCCACACGTGGTGTGATCCGTCCTGGATGTTGATCGCGTCATCGTTCGACCCGGTGAAGTTCAGGTTCTGGATGATGACGTTGCTGACGCCGGACAGGCTCAGGCCGCCGCCCTTGATTCCGGAGCCGGAGCCGACGCCCTGGATGGTCTTGTTCGAGGTCACCCTGTGCATGCCGGTCAGCGAGATGGTCCCGGAGACCTTGATGATCCGCGAACCGCTCGCCTGCAGGGCCGAGTCGAGAGCGGCGGCGGTGGTCACCGTGGTGGTCGAGCCGCCCGCGCCGCCGGTCGTCCCGCCGTTCTGCGCGGCCCAGCCGACCAGCCCGGCCGTCGGCGCCGGCGTGCTGCCACCACCGCTGACCTGGTTGAACGCCCACTGCTTGTTCGAGTTGGCGGTGCAGGTCTCCTGAATGATCGCCGCGCCGGAGGCGGTCGAGGCACCCTTGTCGCTGATGCACAGGCCGCTGTTCACATTGATGATCTGGAACGTGTTCGTGCCGCTGGCGGCCAGCCTCCACTGCTGGTTGGTCTGCGAGCCGACGCAGCCCCACTGCTGAAGCTGCACGCCGGAGGTCTTCGACCCGGCGGGCACGTCGACGCACTTGCCGCTGCTCACGTTCTGCAGCAGGTAGTTCGCGCCGGAGGCGACCAGCTTGAACTGCTGCCAGGCCGCGCCGGTCGTGCAGCCCCACTGCTGAAGCAGAGCGCCGTTGTCCTTGGACGCGCCCGGCACGTCGACGCACATGCCGCTCTTGGTCACCTTGAGCTGATAGGTGGCGCCGGCCGCCGGCAGCGTCGCCGCGTTCGACGGCAGCATCGAGTAACCCACCAGCGCGGTCGGCACGGCAAGCACCGCCGCCGCGCCGATCAGCCACCGTTTGCGAGCGTTCTTCCTGGTCATGAGCACGTCCTTCGCCGCGGGGATCCGGCCGGTGGGGTTGTGCCGGCCGCGGCACCGCGAGCGAGAACGACCCGGGCGCTGTGCAGTGGATGCGCGGGCGCCCACCCGACAACAGAAATCCACGCGCCCCTTCCCGGCGGCCGCGTCGCGCGGCCGGAGAAGCGGAAAGGCCGCGCCGGACAGCCACGAAACTGCGTGGCTGTCCGGCAACGGCCGTTTACGCGTACCGAATGGTCAGTTGCGCCAGGTGTCGCTGAGGGTGACGCGACCGCTCGCCGGGACGGTCGCGGTGCGGTTGGCGCCGGACTCCCAGGTGACGCTGCCGTCGGCGTTCTTGCGGAGGTACTTGTACTGGAAGGCAGTGCCGGCCGGCAGGGAGACCGTGCCGGTCCAGACCGGGTAGGTGGCCGAGGAGAGCGCCACCGCACTGGCCGGCGCCCAGTTGCCGAGTGCGGCCTGGTTGCCGACGACGAAGATGTTCTGCCCGAGGCTGGTCGTGGCGTTGACGCCGAACGACGCGCCGGACGTGGCGCTGCCGGACGGGCTGGGCGACGGCGAGCTGGGCGCCGAGGTGGTCGGGGTGGTGCCGCTGGCGCCGACGTAGAGGGCGACCGCCTCGCCGGCCGGGATCGTCGCGGTGAACTGGCCGGCCGAGTTGACCGCGTACGTCGTGCCGGTGCAGCCGCCGCCGCTGGTCGGGTCGCCGTGCTGCACGTCGCAGTAGGTGCCGGCGGGCAGCGAGGTCTGGAAGGTACGGGTCAGCGCGCTGCCCTCGTGGTTGATCGCCACGTAACCCTTGCTGCCGCGACCGAAGGCGATCTGGTCGGCGCCGTTGGTCCACCAGTTGGTGACCGCGGTGCCGGAGACGGCGTTGCGGAAGCCGACCATGTTGCCGATCTGCCGCCAGGCGTGCTGGCACTTCCAGCCGTCGGAGTAGCAGGCGTTGACGGCGCCGTTGTTCGGCGGGCCGGCGTCGTGGTTGCTGAACTCGTAGCCGGAGTTGACGTCCGGCGCCCCGTACGGCCAGGCGAGCGTGAACACCTGCGCCAGCGTGTACGCCGAGCCGTTCTTGTAGTTGAGCGTGTCGCCGACGCGCTCGGTGTCGTGGTTGTCCACGAACACACCGGCCTGGTTGCTCGGCAGGTAGCCCCACGCGGCGCCGAAGTTCGACAGGTAGGCGAGGTTCTCGTTGAGGAAGACCCGCTTGAGGTCCCGGGCGAAGCGGAACTCCTGCACGTCGCCGCTGCCGGTGTACTCGGTCGGCTGCACGGCCTCACCGGCGCCGAAGATGACCTCGTGCTTCCAGAACGCCCCGGTGTTGGACAGCTTGGACTTGATGCCGGCCAGGTCGGCGGCGGACATGTGCTTGGCCGCGTCGATCCGGAAGCCGTCCACGCCGAGCGAGGCCAGGTCGTTCATGTACCCGGCGATCCGGCCGCGGACGTAGTCGCTGCCGGTGTTCAGGTCGGAGAGGTTGACCAGCTCGCAGTCCTGCACGTTGGAGCGGTTCGTGTAGTCGTTGATCGCCGACCGGCAGGAGTGGAAGTCCTGGTCGGAGTAGAGGCCCGGGTAGTTGTACTTCGAGTACGACGTACCGGCGGTGCCGGTGCCCGAGCCGGCGCTCATGTGGTTGATGACGGTGTCGGCGATGACCTTCACACCGGCGGCGTGGCAGGTGTTGACCATGTTGGCGAACGCCGCGCGGTTACCGAGCCGGCCGCCGATCGTGTACGACACAGGCTGGTACGACGTCCACCACTGGCTGCCCTGAATGTGCTCCTGCGGCGGTGAGACCTGCACGTATCCGTAACCGAGCGGCCCCAGCTTGGTGGTGCACTCGCGGGCCACCGAGGCGAAGGACCACTCGAACATCACCGCGGTGACGTCCTTGCCGCCCGGCGGCGCGGCGAAGGCGTCCGGGCCGGTGACGACCGAGGCGACGCCGAAGCCGCCCAGGCCGACGGCGAGGGTGGCCGCGGCCAGCGCGGTGGTGAGGCGGCTGCGGCGTTTAGGGCGACGGGTGGGCTCGTCCACAACGATCTCCTGACGGGGAAGGGATCCGCGGGGCGGGTTCAGGAGCCGTCGGACAACGGGGAAACGACTCCTGAACCTTCTTGCAGCAACATGCATGAAACTTTCTGAAAATCTTTGCGACAAACATAGGTATGCCCCGATGGCCCGTCAAGAGCGTCCATGCATTGCGTCAAACCAGACGGCGAATCTCCCCGTACGCCCGGTAGAAGCCGCCCCGGCTCGCCTCGCGCAGCCCGGTCACCACATATCGGCTGCCCGGTTCCCGGATCCCCTTGGGGAACTGCACTTGCCAGTCGGTGTGGTAGCCGGACGACACCACCCGGATCCGCAGCCGGCCGCCCACCTCGACGCACTCGACCACCACCCCGCCGGTCACGTCGTGGACGATCTCGACCGTGGTGGACGGGACGACCGCGGCCATCCGCGGCGGCGCCTTCACGTCGATCACCTCGGGGACCTCGCCGCTCACCGCCGACCGGATCGCGGCCTCGCTCGCGTCGATGCAGGCCAGCGAGCCGTCCGTGGTGACGATGTAGAGGCGCTCGTCGCGGTACTGCATGGAGTAGGCGGAGCCGCAGCCGGTGCCCAGCTTCCACAGCCGGGTTCCGTCCGTGTCGAAGCAGTAGATCGACGACGCGCTGTCGCCGGCGAACACATACCGCCCGTCCTCGGCGGTGGCGCAGGAGAACACCGGGCCGTCGCACTGGTACGTCTGCCGCAGCGAGCCGTCCTTGCCCAGCTCGACCACCTGCCGGGTGGAGGTGCCGGCGTAGAGCGTGGACCGCTCCTGCCAGCCGAAGAGAACCGGCCCGGTCTTGGTGTGCCACAGCTCGCGCCCGGTGCGCCAGTCGTAGCTGGTGATCCCGGCCCGGTTGCCGTGGTGCACGGCGGAGTCGTCGCAGCGCACCATCCAGGCCGCCGCGCCCCGGCCGGGCCGCTGCCACAGGAACTCGTCCTCGTGGTCGATGGCGGAGATCCCGCCGCTCGCGTCGGAGACGCCCAGCACCCCGTCGTGGATGTCGAGCCAGTAGATGTCGATCTCCGGAGCGATCCGGTACGCCAGCCGCGGCACCTTGCCGGTCAGGTCGTAGACGTTGCCGTCGTCGCAGCCCGCGTAGATCCACTCGTCGTCGGCGACGATGCACTTGACGCCGTCCGGGAGCTGGAACTGCTGGAGCACCTGTGCGTCGTGGCTGAGCGTTGTGATCCGGCCGCTCTCGTTGCCGACCATGCACATGTCGTCGTCGACGAAGATGCCGAACGCCGGGCTGCCCGACGCGTATCGCCACAGCAGCGGCGCCCGGGTCGCGGTCGAGCGGGTGCTGACGATCTCCCGGCGGGACACCGCACGCTTCTGCCGTCCACCCGGGACGGCCGGCGCGTACCCCTTGCGGACCTTTTCCCCGATCTTCTTCGCGGCCTCCGACTTCGCCTTGTCGGTGGTGGTGAAGGAGGACTTCTTCAGCTGGCCCCGGTCGCCGATCCGCCCGTAGCGGACGGTCAGCTCCGTGCCGTCGACGGTCACCTCGTAGAACTTGTGCGCGCTCCCGCTGTCTTCGGAGAGCTCGAGATATGTGACGTCGGACGGCATCGGGGGCCACCTTTCGGCGAGGGGTGTCGATTGCCCGGAACCGTAGCGGCGGGGTCCGACACTTTTCGTTGACCTCAAGTGCGGTTGAGGTCTTAGGTTTGCCGCGTGCTGAGCCACACCGAGATCACCGATCGGTTCCGGACCGCCTTCCGCCGCCACCCGACCGGCGTCGCGATCATCTCCGCGATGGCTCCGGACGGGCCGGTCGGGCTTACCGCATCGAGCGTGGCGTCGGTGTCGGTCGCCCCGCCCGCGCTGTCGTTCTCGGTGCTGGATACCCGGTCCGCCCGGGCGATCCTCGAGGCGCCGAGCTTCGTGGTCAATCTGCTCGGTGCCGGGCACGCCCGGCTGGCGGACGACTTCGCCCGGACCGGTCGCCCGCGCTTCACCCCCGACCAGGGGTGGGACGTGTCGCCGACCGGCGAGCCGATCCTGGCCGGCGCCGTGGCGTCCCTGCGCGGCACGCCGCTGCACCTGGTCCCGGTCGGCGAGTCGACCGTCGTCGTCGCGGTCGTGCTCGAGGTCCTGCTCGGCCCGTGCGACGGCCGGCTGGTCTACCAGGACCGCGAATTCATCACCTATCCCGAAGGAATCCGAGACACATGAATCTGCGACGCTTCCGCACCCCGCGCACCGTGGTGAGCGCACACTGCGACCTGCCGTGCGGCGTCTACGACCCGGCCCAGGCGCGGATCGAGGCCGAATCGGTCAAAGCCGTCTGCGAGAAGTACCAGGCCAGCGACGACCCGGAGTTCCGTACCCGCGCTCTGATCATCAAGGAGCAGCGGGCCGAGCTGGTCAAGCACCACCTCTGGGTGCTGTGGACTGACTACTTCAAGGCGCCGCACTTCGAGAAGTACCCGCAGCTGCACACCCTGTTCAACGAGGCCACCAAACTGGCCGGCGCGGGCGGTGCGAAGGGCTCGGCGGACCCGGAGGTCGCCGACCGGCTGCTCGCGAAGATCGCCGAGATCTCGGACATCTTCTGGGAGACCAAGAAGGCCTGATCGGTCAGGGGCGCAGGGCCAGCTTGCCGGTGGTGGATCCGGCCTCCAACTCGGCCAGCACCTTCGGACCGTCGGCCAGGTCGTACATCGCCGGGCGGCCGGGGACGTGGACCCTGGCCGCCCGCAAGGACACCAACTCGGCCCGCAGTTCGGCGAACATCTCCGGCGCCTCCCGTGCGAGCGTGCCGATGTGCAGGCCGATCACCTGGACCGGATGGTCGAAGACCAGATCCCGGCTGGTGATCGCGGCAGCCCCGCCGGCGAATCCGTAGACCACGACCCGGCCGGTGACCCGGCGGGTCGCGGCGAGGGTGGCGGCAAAGGCGCCGCCACCCGCTGACTCCAGCACCAGATCGGCGCCGGCGCCGCCGGTCAGCCGCAGCACCTGCGCGGCCAGGCCGGCGGCGCCGCGCTCCAGCACGTGGTCGGCGCCGAGGCCGCGCACCGTCGCGTGCTTGCCCGCCGACGTCACGGCGATCACCGTCGCGCCGTAGTGCTTCGCCATCCTGACCGCGGCCTGACCGACCCCGCCCGCCGCGGCATGGATCAGCACGTTCTCGCCGGGCGCCACCCGGCCCAACGGCTTCAGCGCGGCCAGGGCGGTGGCCCAGTTGAGGACCAGACCGAGGGCCTGCTCATCCGCCCAGCCCGCCGGCACGGAGATCGCCTCGGCCGCGGGCATCGTCATGTACTCCGCGAACGCGCCGTGGCCGGTGCCGACGACGGCGGTGCCGATCCGCGGGCCGGTGACTCCGGGACCGAGCGCCACCACCCGGCCGGCGGCCTCGAAACCCGCCAGGTACGGGGCGGACGGCCCACCGGCGTACGTGCCACGGGTCTGCATGACGTCCGCGAAGTTGATCCCGGCCGCGGTGACCCGGACGAGCAGCTCGCCCGGGCCGGGCACCGGGACCGGGGTGTCGATCAGTCGCAGGTCGCCGGGACCGTCGAGGGTGGTCTGCTGAAGCGCGCGCATCATCGCCATGCCGGGACGCTAGAACGCTGACGCTTACGTCAGGGTCAAGCGCGATCCCGGGCGGCCCGCAGATAGGCCTCGAGCGCGTCACGGTTGCGGGTCAGGCAGACGATGCGGCCGTCGAGCTGCGCACGCTGCCGGGCCACCTCATCGATCAGGTACGCGCACGGCTCCCGCGGCAGCACCTCGGACGGCCCGTCCAGGTAGGGCAGGATCTCCCGGATGAGCCGGGTGGGCAGACCGTTCTCGATCATGCCGCGGATCTGCCGGACGGCGTCGACGGCGTCCTCGCCGTACTCCCGGTAGTTGTTGCCGCCGCGGGTCGACCGGATCAGGCCCTCCTGCTCGTAGTGCCGCAACGCCCGCACGCTCGCCCCGGTCAGCCGGGACAGCTCGCCGATCCTCATCACCCACCTCCGGCCGAAGCGTTCCACGCGGATCGCCTGTCGTCCATGCGGTCACCGCGGCAGCCACGTGGATCGGCGTGATCTCCAGTACCGTGCGGAGGTGACCTTGAACCCGGCCGGGCGGTGGACGACGCAGCGCTGGTTCGCCTTCGTGCTGGTGGGGATGGCGGTGCTGATCGTCGGTGGTACGGCGCTCGGCGCGCGAGCGCTGGCACACACCACGGCGGTGTCGAACCGGCTCAGCGACCACATCTCCCCGGCACGCACCACCGTGGTGCAGCTCGACGTGGCCCTGCTGGACCAGGCCACCGGCGTCCGTGGATATCTGCTCAGCGGTCAGGACGCGCTGCTCGAGCCCTATCCGCGGGGCGTGGCGGCGGAACGGGCGGCGGCCGGCCGGCTGCGCGAGCTGCTCGCCGGCGAGCCGGCGCTGCTGGCCGAGCTCACCGAGGTGGAGACGCTTGCCGCACGGTGGCGCGCCGATGGCGCCGACCCGCTGGTCGAGAACCGCCGGCGGACCGGGACGACGCCGGAGGCGAGCGCCGACACCGCGTTCGAGACGGTCCGCCGCCAGGTCGCCGCCCTGGACGAGCGACTGATCGCCGAGCGAGAGGCGGGGCGTGCGGCGCTCGACCGCTCCCGCCGGGTCCGCAACACCGTCTTCGTCGGCCTGGCCGTGCTGCTGCTCGCCGCGATCGCGTCGATCGCCGTGCTGCTGCGGGTGGTCGTCCTGCGTCCGTTGGGTCAGCTCGGCGACGCGGTCCGCCGAGTCGCCGCCGGCGACTTCGAGCACCGGTTCTCCCCGCGCGGGCCCGCTGACCTGGTCGACCTCGGGCGGGACGTGGAGGCGATGCGCGGCCGGCTCGTCGACGCGCTGGTCGAAAGCCGGCAGGCGCACGAGGAGTTGCGCCGCTCCAACGCGGACCTGGAGCAGTTCGCCTACGTCGCCTCGCACGACCTCCAGGAGCCGCTGCGCAAGGTGGCGTCGTTCTGCCAGATGCTGCAACGCCGCTACGCGGACGCGCTGGACGAACGCGCCCAGCAGTACATCGGCTTCGCGGTGGACGGCGCGACCCGGATGCAGCGACTGATCAACGACCTGCTCGCGTTCTCCCGGATCGGGCGGGTCTACGACGGCAACCGCCCGGTCGACCTGAACGACGTGCTGGACCAGGTGGAGCAGATCCTCGCGGCACGCGTCGACGAGACCGGCGCGCGCATCGTGCGGCCACCGCTGCCGACCGTGCCCGGCGACGCGACGCTGCTGACCATGCTGTGGCAGAACCTGCTCAGCAACGCCCTGAAGTTCCATCACCCGGACCGCCCGCCGCAGGTGGAGATCACCGCCACCGATACCGGCGGGATCTGGACGTTCACGGTCCGGGACAACGGCATCGGCATCGACCCTCAGTTCGCCGACAAGATCTTCGTCATCTTCCAGCGCCTGCACTCCCGCGAGGAGTACAGCGGCACCGGCATCGGGTTGGCCATCTGCAAGCGGGTCGTCGAGTACCACGGCGGCACCATCGAGCTGGACCGCACGTACACCGGCGGCGCCGGCCTGACCTTCACCCTGCCGGCCCTGACGCCGGCCGAGCCGCCGGCGTCCCTCGCGGAGTCCGCGCCCGCGGCCTGAACCGCCCGCCCGGGCCCGGCGGCCGCGCTGGGGCCCGGATGGGCACCCGGCTCGTGTGGCCGGGCGGGACGGTCCGGATCCGGCGGGGCGGCCGGCGACGCGTACCCCTAAAGCAAGGCCGGGACGTTGACCGGCGCAAGCTGATGCAGCAGCGAGCGGGCCGCCTCGGCGGCCAGGCCGCGGTCGTGGGTGAGGGCGAAGTCGAAGCGGCGGTCGGCCTCCGGGCCGTTGTCGCCGAGGTCCCGGGCCACCAGCGCGGCGGCCCGGTGTGGGCCGACGACGATGACGTTCCATTCGCCGCGCAGGCGGTCGTCGCCGAGGCTGGCGCCGCGCACGCCGGGCGCCGGCTCGGCGGGCAGGCCGATGCCGAGGGCGGCGACCAGCGGGCTGTGTGCGGCGACGCGCTGGAAGCGCGCCGCGGTGTGCGCGGTGAAGTGCCGCGCCTCCTGGAAGCAGGCGAGGAGCACGGGCGGCTCCGGGCCGCTGCCGGCCAGTGCTTCCAGGTGCCGGCTGAGCGGCATGAGCTGGGCTTTCGTGGTACGCGTGACAGGCCGCACGGCACTCACGATCTCGAACGGCGTCCGGTCGCCACGGGCCGGGGCGGGCAGCAACGGCAGGCGCGCGGCGGCCGGGGTGGTCTCCGGCAGCGGCGCGGGCCGGCCGAAATGCCAGCCCTGGCCGACCGTGGCGCCCATCGTGCGGGCGACCGCCAGGTGCCGCGCGGTCTCGATCCCTTCGGCGAGCACGACGGCGCCGCTGGTCTCGGCGTACGCGGACACCGCCGCCACCACCCGCGCGGTGGCCGGATCGTCCGGCGCGTGCAGCAGTCCCATGTCCAGCTTCACCACGTCGGGGTGCACGAAGGGCATCAGCGCCAGCGACATCGGGTCGGCTCCGACGTCGTCGAGCGCGACGCCCCAGCCGGCCTCCCGGCAGCTCTCCGCGGCCGACAACAGTGCGGCGGGGTCCGCGGCGATGGCCCGCTCGGTCATCTCGGTGACCACTCGCAGCCGGTCACGGGCCGCATCGAAGATCGGCACCAGGTCTGCCGGGCAGCCGGCCCGCCACGCGGTGGGCTCCATGTTGACGAAGAGGGTGAGTTCCGGGCCGAAACCCGCCGCAAGGGCCGCCCGGTAGGCCACCGCCCGGCAGATCCAGTCCAGTTCCGCCTCCCGCCCGGCCGCCCGGGCAGCGGCGAACAGCGCGGCCGGCGACTCCCACGGTGAGCCGGCCGGGCCGCGGCTGAGCGCTTCGTAACCGACCACGCGGCCGGTGGCCAGGTCGATCAGCGGCTGGAAGACCGGGGTGACGGCGCGTAGGTCGAGCAGATCGTGGATGTGCTGCACAGGAGACCTATCGGCAGCCGGCTCCCGGAGTCAATCGTTACGGCGCGGGCTGGGTGTCTGGCGGCCGCTCGGGGCCTGGAATCGGACCGCCTTGTGGGTGCCGTCACAGAACGGCTTGATGGCCGACCGCCCGCACCGGCACAGGGCGATCGTGCCGCGGCCCGGATCGATCGATTCGCCGTCGGGGGTGTGCAGCTCGAAGTCGCCCCGCACGATCAGCGGGCCGTCCTCGTACGGAACGATGGAAGCGGTCACGATCGTTCTGTTCCCTCGATCACGGCTGGAAAACAGATCGTTTGCGGACCGGTGCGCGGGGAAGCCAGTGCGCCATGAAACTTCCTGCTGCTCGGGGGCCGATGTCGGCCGCGCTGATCGACGTACTCAGCGGGAAGGGCGGCATGCTGCCGTCACGTCCGGCTGCCGCCGACGAGGAGGATCTGCACCTCACGCTCTTCGTCTGTTACGAGCTCGCCTACCGCGGGTGGGACGGGGTGGACGACGCCTGGGAGTGGGATCCGTCGGTGCTGAGTCTGCGCGCCGCGGCGGAGCGGGAGTTCGAGGCCACCCTGCACGAGCTGGTGGGCCCGCCCGCGCCGGTCGCACCGGAGACGGTGCCGACGATCCTGCGGGAGATCGCCGACGCCGACGACGGGCCATCACTGTCCGGATATCTTCGTGCACGAGCGACATATGAGCAGTTCTGTGAGTTCGTCATGCATCGGTCGGTGTATCACCTTCGGGAGGCTGATCCGCACACCTGGGCGATCCCACGGCTGGCCGGGGACGCCAAGGCGGCACTCATCGAGATCCAGCTCGACGAGTACGGCGGCGGCGTCACCGGCCGCATGCACCAGGAGCTGTTCAAGCAGACCATGCACTGGTTCGACCTGGACCTGACCTACGGGGCGTACGTCGACTCGGTGGGTGCGGCCACGCTCGCCACCAACAACCTGATGTCGCTGTTCGGCCTGCACCGCAGTCGCCGGGGCGCCATCATCGGTCACCTCGCCGCCTACGAGATGACCTCGACCCAGCCCAACCGCGCGTACGGCAACGGGCTGCGCCGGCTCGGCGGTGACACCGACGCGACCGCCTTCTACGACGAGCACGTCGAGGCCGACGCGGTGCACGAGCAGATCGCCGCACACGACCTCGCCGGCGGATTCGCCCGGGCCGAACCGGAGCTCGCCGGTGACGTACTGTTCGGCGCGCGGTGCGCGCTCGCCCTGGACGCCCGGTGGGCGCGGGGAGTGCTGGACTCCTGGGCCGCGGGCCGATCGTCGTTGCATACCGGACCGGTGACCGTGGAGAGGCTGGCCGCATGACCCTGGAACAGACCACCACGGAAGCAGTTCTGATCGAGCTCGGCCGGGAGCTGAAGGCAGGCGGATACCGGTTCACCACGGTCACCCCGGCCACCCACGAACGGGTCAACCGGCGCCCCGGCAACGCCCGGGCGCGCGACCTGCGCGATGTGCTCGGCTGGAGCCGACCGTTCGGTCCCGGCGTGCTGCCGGACCGGGTCGTGACGCTGATGGACGAGGCGGGTGTGCTGATCCGCTCCGGTGACGAGTGGCGCAGCCGGGTCCGTTTCTCCACGTACGACGGTGAGCTGTTCGTCCACTCCGCGTTCCCGACCGACGCCGAGGACTCGGTCTTCTTCGGGCCGGACACGTACCGGATGGCGGACGCCGCGGCGGCCCACGTCGAAGCCCGCGACCGGCCGGTGCGGCGGGCGGTGGACATCGGCTGCGGCACCGGCGCCGGGGCGATCACGGTCGCGAAGCGGGCGCCGGACGCCGACGTGTTCGCTGTCGACATCAATCCGGAGGCGCTCCGGTTCGCCCAGGTCAACACGGTGCTCGCCGGGGTGCCGGGGGTACGGCCGTGTCACAGCGATCTGCTCTCCGGCGTCGACGGCAGCTTCGACCTGATCATCTCCAATCCACCGTTCATGATCGATCCGGCCGGGCGCGCGTACCGGCACGGCGGATCGCACGGCTACGAGCTCTCCCTGGCGATCATCGGGGAGGCCGTGGACCGGCTCGCCCCGGGCGGGTCGCTGGTGCTGTTCAGCGGCACCGGCATCGTCGAGGGCCGGGACCCGCTGCGCGAAGCGGCCGCCGAGCGCCTGGCCGGTACCGGCCTCACCTGGTCGTACCGGGAGGTGGACCCGGACGTCTACGACGAGGAACTGGACGGCCCGGCGTACGCCCACGCCGAGCGGATCGCGGTGGTGGTCCTGACCGCCACCCGCCCGGCCCGGTGACCACGGCGCTGACCGTCGGGGTCGAGGAGGAGTTCCTGCTGCTCGACCCGGAGACCGGAGTGAACGTACCGGCCGCGGCGGCCGTGCTGGCGGGGCTCCCGGCCCACCTGCGCGGGCAGAGCCGGCAGGAATTCCGGCACAGCATGGTGGAGATGGTCACCCCGGTCTGCACCACGCTGTCCGAGGTCGGCGAACATCTGCGGCGGCATCGGCGAGCGGCCGCCGAGGCCGCCTCGGCGGCCGGCTGCTGCCTGGTCGCGGTGGGTGCCACGCCGGTCGCCGAGCCGCGGTTGACGGTCACCGACAATCCGCGCTACCAGGCCATCGCCGAGCACTACGGCCCGATCGTGCGCGATCCGGCCGTCTGCGGGTGCCACATCCACGTCGGCGTCGCCGACCGGGAGCTGGCCGTCCGGGTCGGCAACCATCTGCGCCCGTGGCTGCCGGTGGTGCAGGCGCTCAGCGTCAACTCGCCGTTCCACGGCGGTGTGGACACCGGCCACGCGAGCTGGCGTTCGATGCAGCTGGACCGGTGGCCGACCCTCGGCCCGACGCCGGCGTTCGCGTCCGCCGCCGACTTCGACCGGACGGTGGCGCTGCTGGTCGGCTCGGGGGCGATGCTCGACGAGAGACTGGTGCTCTGGTACGCCCGCCCGTCGTCCCGCTATCCGACGGTGGAGGTACGAGTCACCGACGTGTGCCTGACCGCGAACGACACCGTCCTGCTGGCCGGGCTGGTCCGGGCGCTGGTCGCCACCGCCACGGCCGGCATCGCGGCCGGCGTCCCCGCCCCGGAGGTACCCGACGGCCTGCTGCGGGCGGCCCACTGGAACGCGGCACACCAGGGCCTCGACGGCACCCTGCTGGACCTGCGCCGGCTCGAACCGCGACCGGCGTGGGACCTCGTCGACGACCTTGTGGAGGCGGTCACACCGGCCCTCGACCGGCACGGCGACCTGGCGGTGGTCCACGCCGGGCTGGCCCGGCTGCGCGCCGAGGGCACCGGCGCACGCCGCCAGCGGCAGATGTACGCACGCACCGGATCCCTTCCCGCAGCGCTCGCGGAGATGGCCGCCGGGTAACGAAGATCACGCACTTCGCGGGAAAGCGCTTTCCAGCATGCCGCGGGCCACCGCGCCAGCATTCGATAGAACGTTTCACTGTCTCCATCGCGATAGATACCTTGGGCCGCGCCCCGGGCGGTAGCAGGATTTCGCCATCCTTCGATGGTTGGAGATCCAATGCTGCAGTCCTCGCTCCCCCGCCGCGCCCTGTTCACCGCGGGCGGAGCCGTAGCCGGTTCGATCGCTCTCACCGCCGTCCCGGCCGCCGCCTCGGGCACCCGGCCCGAGACGCCCCGGGCAGCGCTGCACGCTCTGCTCGACGGCAACCGCCGGTTCGTCGCCGGCCGTGCACACCATCCCCGGCAGGGCCCGGACCGGATCCGCGAGATCGCCGCCGGACAGGACCCGTTCGCCGTCATCCTGGGCTGCGCCGACTCGCGCGTCGCCCCGGAGCTGCTCTTCGACCAGGGCATCGGTGACCTGTTCGACAACCGGGTGGCCGGCAACCTCGTCGACGACCTGCTGCTCGGCAGCATCGAGTACGCGGTGGAGGAGTTCGCGCCCCCGCTCCTGCTGGTCCTCGGCCACGAACGCTGCGGCGCCGTCTCCGCCACGCTGAACGCGATCCGCACCGGCACGTCCGCGCCCGGCCACATCGCCGCCCTGGTGGAAGCGCTGCGCCCGATCCTCACCCCGTACGCCGACGCGCCCGACGGCGTCGAACTCGGCGTCCGCGCCAACATCCGCGCCCAGGCCGAAGCCCTGCTCGCGCAGAGCGCGATCATCCGCGAGGCGGTCGAGCACGGCAAGACCGCGGTGGTCGGCGCCCGCTACGACCTCGACACCGGCCTGGTGACGACCATCAATCGGTACGCGTAACCGGCTGTGCGGGTGCGAGCTCTGAGATACGCAGATCCAGGCGGCGGGACGGGATGACCGGATCGTCCGCGTCGACGACGGCCAGCAGGTGGATCTCCTCGGCCGTGGCCGAGCGGACGGCGAGGCCTTCGACCTTGTCCGCGGCGGGCAGCTCGGCGACCGCGACCACCTGCGAGTCGTCGAGGAGGGCGATCGCCGCACCGACGACCGGGCCGTCGTCGACCGCGTTCGGGGTGTCCTCGGCGGCGGCGCTGACCAGCAGCCGTCCGTCGGGGAGGGCGACCGCGTCGGTGACGGCCAGGGCCACTCCGTCGATGTCGCCGAGGTCGTACCGGCGTACCCCGTCGATGTTGATCTGGTCGGCGCTGCCGGCGCCGCTGATCGCGGCGAGCAGTGCCGCTAGATCAACATCGACGCTCGCGGTCGGTGCCCCGGCGGCCAGGTTGGCGCGCTGAAACCAGCGCAGCCGGTCGCCGATCACGCAGGCGCCTTCCAGGTTGAGCTGGCCGGGGCTCAGGCCCAGAGCAAGAGCCACTTTCCGGTACGCCGGAGTCAGGTCCGCCACCGTGAAGTCGGCGGCGAGGGTCACCAGGGACGCCCGCATCCGCGCCGCCGACGAACCGGAGCCGAGCAGCACCACCCCGGACGGGAGCGCACAGGCCGCCTCGAAGTCCGGCTTCAGGTGCTTCGTGCCGGCCGCCTCGCTGAACACCTCGAGACCGTCGATCGACTCGACGACGCGTACCGCGACCGTCGTGCCGGGCCGCAGCCAGGCCGCATGGGTGGCGTCGTCCTGCGCGACCAGCCACCCGTCGCCGAACGGCGCCACCGCCGAGGCCGCGCGCACCGGCGAGCCGTCGTCGAAGGTCAGGGCCGCGATGTCGTCCACTTCTACCCGCACAGGTCCACCCTCTCAGGAGTTCAGCCACCGGCGGGCGGCCTGGTACGCCTTGAGGCTCGATTCGCCGACCACGTCGCTCGCCTCGAAGATCCGTACCCCGTCCACCCGCTCGACCGTCCGGTTGCGCCGGATCTGCTGCACCATGGCCGGGTCGACCCCGCTGAGGTAGAGCCGCCCACCGGCGTCGGCCAGCCGCTCGGCATAGTCGGCGAACACGGTGAACGCGGTCGCGCCGAGCATCACCCGGCCGCGCAGCCGGAGCACCACGACCGGCCGTCGCGCCCCCGTCGGATCGGGCAGCCGGGATTGCAGGGTCCGGGCGCCGGCGTAGAACAGGCTGCCGTACACGTCCAGCAGCGTGACCCGCTGCGAGTCCAGCCGCCGCCCGGCCGGGCGTTCCACGAAGCCGCCGCCGTCGCGCGGCACCAGCTCGACCACCCGCAGGTCGATCGCCTCCTGGTTGAGCTGCAGGAGCAGGGAGAGGACCAGGCCCAGCCCGACGGCCGCGGCCACCGGCAGGAACAGCGTCGCGACGAACGTCGAGATCATCGCGATCTGCGAGATCCGCCCGGTACGCAGGATGGCCAGCATCGCACCGGGACGCAGCGACCCGATCGCCGCGAAGATCAGCACCGCGGCCAGCGTCGACATCACCACGGCACCGACCGTGCCGGCGAAGAGCAGCAGGATCAGGGCCATCCAGATGCCGGAGAAGACGGCGGCCCATCGTCCGGCGGCACCGGCCGAGACGTTCAGCGCGGTACGGCCGACCGAGCCACCGACCGGCTGGCCGCGGAACAGCCCGGCGAGCAGGTTGCCGATGCCCTGGGCCACGAAGTCCTGGTTCGGGTTCGACCGGGTGCGGTCCGGATTGGGTGCGGCCTCGCTGACTCCGGCGCCCTGCACCAGAACGACCGCGGCGACCGCGAAGGCGCCGGCCAGCAGGCTGAACGAGAAGTCCTCGAGGCGCGGCAGCACGGGGGTGGGCAGGCCGCTCGGGATGGCGCCGTTGTCGCGTACCCGGGGTACCGAGCCGGCGTGCAGCAGGGCGACAGCGAGGCTGGGCACGATCAGGGCGATCAGCGCGGAGTAGGCCGCCACCCGGGTCCGCTGCAACGCCACCAGCAGGACCAGCGCGGTGAGTCCGGCCAGCGTCGCGGCCGGATCGGCCAAGGTCGGATGGGTGATCAGATCCCACGCCTTGGCCAGCGCGAACGGTCCGCTGACGTCGGCACCGACCAGATCCGGGAGCTGCCCGAAGACGATGTTGGCGGCCACCCCGGACAGAAATCCGATCATGACCGAGTGCGGTACGAACCTGGTGTACCTGCCCAGCTTGGCGACCCCGGCCAGGACCATCAGAAGTCCGGCGATCACGGTCAGCAGGAACATCGCACCGGGCCGGTCCTCCTCGGGCACCCCGGCCACCGCGGAGCCGGCCGCGAGGGCCGCCGCGCTCGTGGTCGTGATCACCATGAGCCGGGTGCTCGAGGTGAGCCCGCCACCGATCGGGCCGGCCATGCTCGCGTAGAGGCCGTGCACCGGGTTCACTCCGGCCAGCACGCTCGCGGCCATCCCGTCCGGTACGCCGCTGATCGCCCCCGGCAGGCCGGCGACCAGGTCCTTCCGGATGGTTCCGCGCTCCGGCAGCACCCGATGCAGCCATCGTCCCCTACGTCCGGTGGTCACCACCCGGCCAGTGTCGGCACGCCCACCTGGACCGGCATCACCCCGGCGAGATGATCCGGCGGCCCCCGGCGAAGTCACCCCGCGCGGGTGAGGCCGTCCGTCCCGGGATGGGCCAGGCTGGCCGGAACCGATCTCAGGGGTGGTGGATAGCGATGTCCCGAGCGAAATACGAAATCGATCCGAGGATCGCCGCGATCAAGGCGCGCGACGCTGTGCTGGCAGCCGGGCGGTACTCGGGCCGTAAAGCTGTGATCGTCGGCACCGAGGGGGCCCGCCGGACCGGTGGCGCGTGGACGGTTCTGCGGTACGGGCCGCCGCCGTCGCGCCGGCGTACCCGCTCCATCCTGCTCGGCACCATCCTGGTGGCCGGGGCGGTCGGAGCCGCGACGGTGCTGGTCGTGCAGCGGGGCGTGGCCGCCTGGCGCAGCACCGACCCGGAGGCCGGTTCGCCCGCACCGGCCGACCTGAACTCGGCGGCGCCGGTGGCCGCTCCGGAGGGGGCGAGTCAGGCGGGGTGATCTCGCAGTGGCGCGGGTGCGTCACTCTGAGGTGGTGTTACGCCTCATTCTCAACATCCTGTGGTTCATCTTCTTCGGCTTCGCGCTCGGGATCGCGTACGGGATCGCCGCGCTCATCTGTTTCCTGCTCATCGTGACGATCCCGTTCGGCGTCGCCTCGCTGCGGCTGGCCGTCTACGCGATGTGGCCGTTCGGCCGGACGATCGAGAGCCGTCCCGGCGTCCACGTCGCGTCCGGCATCGCCAACATCCTGTGGCTGGTGCTGGCCGGCTGGTGGATCGCGGTCGCCCACATCCTCGCCGGGATCGCCCAGTGCGTGACGATCATCGGCATCCCGTTCGGCATCGCCAACTTCAAGCTGGTCCCGGCCGCGCTCTGGCCGCTCGGCCGGGAGATCGTCACGCTGCCCTGAGTCCGGCCAGGATCCGCTCGGCCAGCGCGGCGAACTGCGCCACCTCGTCCGGGGTCAGCGCCGCGAACCAGTCCGCCACCGCCTCCTCGTCGCCCGCGTCCCGCTCGCTCCAGTAGCGAGCGCCGTCCGCGGTCGCCACGAGGAGGCGGCGGCGTTTGTCGGCCGGATCCGGCTCGGTACGCAGCATGCCTTTGCGTTGCAGCGCGGCGACGAGCTGGGCCGCGTTCTGATGGGTGGTCCCGAGCGCGGCGGCGGCCTCGGTCAGCGCCGGGCGGTCCAGCGCCCGCACCACGGTGAGCAGGGCCGCCTGCTGGGTGGTGAGCCCGTCGGCGCGCAGGCGGTCGTCCATCAGGTAGCGCAGCCGCTGTCCCAGCAGCAGGCTGGCCCGGAAGGCGCGCACCGGGGGTGTGAGCCGCGAACTCTCCCCCAGATCGAAGAGGGTCTTTTCCTGATCCGACATCTGCAATATATTACACGCATGGTCAGCAATATATTACCTACATCGATCTGCCTGCTGCCGCACTGCGCCTACCTGTCACAGACGTCCCGGATGATCGAGATCTACCGGGCACTCCAGCAGCGGGGCATCACCCCTCGGGTGGCCACCTACGGCGGCACCTACGAGACCGCGCTGCGCGCCGCCGGCATCGACTACGACCTGGTCGGGCCGCGGATGGACGACGAGCGCTGCGCACGCTTCCTGCGCGAGCAGCCGAGCAGCGGCCCGGTCCGGCAGAGCGGCTACAGCGACCAGGAGCTGCGGGCGTACGCGACGGCCGAGGCCGAGTACTTCACCCGCCACGGCATCGACACCGTGGTCACCGGTTTCTCCCTGACCGCCACGCTGTCCAGCCGGCTCGCCGGGGTCCGCCTGGTCACCGAGCACTCGGCCAGCTGGGTGCCGCCGGTCTTCGAGAGCCGCCCGCTGCCGCCGGCCGTACGGTTCACCGCCGCGCTGCTGAACCGGGTGAGGTTCTACTGCGGCGGCTTCAACCGGGTCGCCGCCGAGCTGGGCGTCGCCGGACTGCCCAGCACCGCCGCCCTGCTCCTCGGCGACCTCACCCTGGTCACCGAGGCGCCCGAGGTGCTCGGCCTGCCCGCCGAGCGGATCGAGGCCTGGCGGCCGGGCCGCGGTTACCGCCCGGAGACCCGGCTGCGGGTCACCGGCCCGCTCTTCGCCCACCTGCCGATCCCGCTGCCCGACGAGGTGGAGCGGTTCCTCGACCGGCCCGGCCCGGTCGTCTACGTGGCCATCACCTCCAGCTCCCCCGCCCTGGTCCGCGCGACGGTGAGCGCCCTGCGCCCGCTCGGCGCCCGCATCCTGGTCGCCGGCACCGTCCACGACCTCGGTGACCTCGCCGACGACCGGGTGCTGGTCGCCGGAGTCCTGCCGAGCCACCTGGTGATGCCCCGCGTCGACCTGGCCGTCACCGCCGGTGGGCAGGGCAGCGTGCAGACCGCGATGGCCGCCGGCGTACCGCTGCTCGGCCTCCCGCTCCAACCCGAGCAGAGGCTCAACGTCACCCTGGTGGAGCGGCGCGGCGCCGGCCGCTGGGTCCGGCCAGGTGACGCCGGCGGCGCGCGCCTGACGGCAAGCGCCGGGGAACTGCTCGGCGACGACCGCTACCGGCAGGCCGCCGAGGTGATCCGCAAGCTGTACGCCGAGATCGACGGTCCCGGCAACGCCGCCGACGCGATCCTCAGTCAGCAGGGCCCCGGACGGTAGAGTTTTCTCCCCCTCGAACCGGGGTGCAGGCGTCAGCGATTACCAGCGGTTTCGTCAATAGCGTCGAACCATGACGACGACAGTGCAAACCACCGCCGCGGTCTCGCTGCGCGGGGTCACCCGCACCTACGGCCGCGGCTCCGCGGCGATCCGCGCGGTCGACGACGTCGACCTGGATCTGCCGCGCGGCGGGTGGACCGCGGTGATGGGACCGTCCGGCTCGGGCAAGTCCACGCTGCTGCACCTGGCGGCCGGGCTGGAGCGGGCCGACGCGGGCCGGGTGGTGGTGGCCGGCACCGACATCACCGACGCCGGCGACCAGCAGCTCACCGAGCTGCGGCGGACCCGGATCGGCTTCGTCTTCCAGAGCTTCAACCTGATCGGCTCGCTGACCGCCGAGCAGAACGTGGCGCTGCCCCTGCGACTCGCCGGCCGCGCGCCCCGCCGCTCCGAGGTGCGGTCGGTCCTCGCCTCGGTGGGGCTCGCCGACCGGGTCCGGCACCGGCCCCGGGAGTTGTCCGGCGGCCAGCAGCAGCGGGTCGCCATCGCCCGGGCCATGGTGACCCGGCCGGACGTGCTCTTCGCCGACGAACCCACCGGTGCCCTGGACTCCACGTCCGCGCGTACCGTGCTGGACCTGCTGCGGGCCATGGCGGACGCCGGGCAGAGCATCGTCATGGTGACCCACGATCCGGGCGCGGCGGCCCGCGCCGACGCGGTGGTCTTCCTCCGCGACGGGCGGATCGTCGACCGGCTGGCCGGCGCGGACACGCACGCGGTCGCCGAGCGGCTCGCGGCCTGGGAGCGCTGAGATGTTGCGACTGGCCCGGGCCGGGGCCGAACGGGTTTCCTTCGGTTTTCCGCCGCGGGAAGGCATTGCCGAACGCTGGAGCCTGTTCGTCGGCGCGACCCTGTCGGTGTGCCTCGGTGTCGCGCTGGTGCAGTCCTCGCTGCTCCTGCTGATCACGGCGGCCACCATGGACACGCCCGGCGGCCTGTCCCCCACCGAACGGCTGCGCTTCGACGACGGCCGCACGGCCGCCGTCTCCATGCTCGGCGTGGTGATGGGCGGCGCCGCCTTTCTGGCGATCTTCATCATCAGCTCGACCTTCGCCTTCACCGTGGACCAGCGCCGCCGGGACCTGGCGCTGCTGCGCCTGGTCGGCGGCAGCCGGGGCCAGCTGCGCCGGCTGCTGCTCGGTGAGGCGGTGCTGCTCGGCACGCTCGGCGCCGGTCTGGGCATCCCGGCCGGGCTCGGCGTGATGGCCGTGCAGGCCTGGCTGATGCGGCGCATGGGATTCGTACCGGACGGCTTCCACGGCCAGTGGCGCATGTGGATCCTCGGCGCGTCCATCGGCACCGGCCTGGTGCTGGCCGTCGCCGGTGCGATGGCCGCCGCCCACCGGGCCGCCCGGGTACGCCCGCTCGACGCCCTGCGCGACTCCGGCGAGGCGACCCGGGTGATGACCGCCGGCCGGTGGATCCTCGGGCTGCTGTTCCTCGGCGGCGCCCTGGCCCTGGCCATCGTGGCCCCGCACGGCGGCCCGGCCGGCGGTCAGGCGATGGCGATGAACGTGCCGCTCTGCGCCGCGGTGGCGGCCGCCGCCTTCGGCCCGCTGCTCATCCCGGCCGTGGCCCGCCTCATCCCGACCGGCACGGGCGGCCCGCTCGGCTCGCTGACCCGGGCCAACCTGCGTGACGGGCGGCGGCGCAGCGCCTCGGTGGCCGCGCCGGTGACCGTCCTGGTCGCCCTGGTCCTGGGGCAGGCCGGGGCGTCGGCCTCGTTCACCACGTCCGGCATCGAGCAGTTGCGCCGGACCACCGCGGCCGACCTGGTCGTCGAATCGTCCGGGCCGATCGGCGAGCGGATCGCCGCGGTGCCCGGGGTGGCCTCGGCGTCGACCGAGATCGAGCTGCCCGCCCAGATCACCACCGGCGCAGGTGAAGACCGGGAGACCAGCACCATCACCGTGCTGGTCGTGGACTTCGCGGCGTACGCGCGAACGCATCCGGGCAGCGAGGCGCTGCTCGGCCTGGACCACCGCACGGCCGCGACCGGTCCGGGCGGCGACATCTCCGCCGGCACCACGCGCGTCGAACTGCCCGGTCTCGACCTGGGCGACCTTCCGGTCGCCGCGGGCGTGCCCGCCGCCGTCAGCGGCGGTGCGGACCTGCTGCTTCCGCGCGGCATGGTGCCGCCGGCTCAGCTCACCTCGGCGCCGAGTGCCACGTTCGTACGCGTAACGCCCGGCACCGCCCTCCCCGACCTGACCGCACACGGAAAGGTCTCCACGGTCGACCGCTGGCTCGCCGCCGACGCCGAGACGCGCGGCTCCACCAGCAACAAGATCATGGTGCTGGTGCTCGGACTAGGCGCCCTGTACGCCCTGGTCGGCGTGGTCAACTCGGTGGTGATCGGCGCGGCAGCCCGCCGACGCGAGTTCGCCGAGGCACGGGTGACCGGCCTGTCCCGCGGCCAGGTGATCCGTGCGGCGCTGGCCGAGTCGTCGGCCGTCAGCGTCGCCGGGATCCTGCTCGGACTGGTCGCCGCCGGCGGCGCGTTCATCGCCGTCCTGAACACCACGGCGGCGGTGACCGGTACCGCGACGCTCGATCCGCCGTGGACGCTGTTCGCCGGGTTGACCGCAACGATCCTGCTGGCCACCGGCGTGACAAGCGTGATCACCTCATGGTCGGCAACCCGCGAGCGGCCGGTGCTGCTGCTCGGCGCCCGGGAGTAGACACGTTACTCACAGTAGTTCACCTTGCGTGGGTGACAGGTCACCCAGAGACAGCCTAGGTTAACGCTGGGTCGCCGGATGCCAACTGGCTGAGGCGGCCGCAGGTCCACCGCCCGGTGTCGCGCTTGGACGGTCCGCGTGGCCGGCGACCGCTCGCCGGTCGCGGCCCGTCCCGGCCGCCACCGGCGATCTCTTCCCCCGAACGCCGAAGGATGCGATGAGACCCGGCCCCGACGAGCCGCCGGCAGGACCGTGGCGGATCGAGACGCTCGCCGACTTCGCCCGCGCGCTGACCAAAGCCGCCGACCGGGCCACCGGCCGCCCGCTGATCCTCGCGATCGACGGACGCGGCGGCGCGGGCAAATCCAGCCTGGCCGGCCGGCTGCTGCCCGCGATACCGGGATCCGCCGTAGTGCACACCGACGACGTGGCCTGGTGGCACTCCCGCTTCGGCTGGTCCGACCTGATGGCCGATCACGTACTCACGCCCCTGCACGCGGGCGGGGCCGTCAGCTTCACACCACCGGCCTGGCGGGAACGAGGCCGGCCCGGCAGTATCGAGGTCCCCGCCGGTTGTAGCGCCGTTCTCGTCGAGGGAGTCGGAGCCTCCCGGCAGGAGCTGATCCACCTGATCGACGTCGCCGTCTGGGTCCAGTCCGACTTCGCCCACGCCGAGGAACGCGGCCTCCAGCGCGACATCGAACGCGACGGCCTCGACCCGGCCACCGCCCGCCACGAGTGGGACGAGTGGATGGCCGAGGAGATTCCCTTCCTCAGCCACGACCGTCCTTGGGAGCGGGCCGACTTCGTCGTCTCCGGCACCCCCACCCAGCGCCACGACCCGCAAACCCAGGTCGTGGCGGCACCCCCCTTTCTAGATCGAGGTTCTACCGGTCCAGCTTCTTCGGGGTACGCGTAACCGGCGTCCCGCCGAAGCCGACCCCGTCCCCGCTCTCCCAGCGCAAGCCAAGCTTCCCCTGACGGCCCCAGCGCGACCGCCGGGAAACACCATCACCCGAAGGTCACAGCGACGAACGCGAGCAGTCGCGGTTCGCCTTCAGCCGCCGCCTGCGGATCGTGGTGGATCGGGTGGGCGGGAGCGCACCTTCGTGGTCAGGGACTTGTCCGGCCCAACGTGGGTGCTGTCTGGCGGCCGTTGAGACAGCATTTGAGCTTGGGCCAAGCAAGATCACCCTGACTACGGAAGCCCCTAGTCGGGCGCCTCGGTGGAGCCGGCCTTCTCGGTCACGTCGTCGGCGCCCTCGGGCACCTCGCGGTCCTCGCGGCTGGGCAGCGGCAGATCCGGCACCACCAGGTCCTCCTGGCCGGGCGGGGCCGGCGGGTCCGGGGTGAGCGGTGGGCGCGGTTCGGCTTGGTCGGTCATGGCCATGCTGTTTCCCGTTTCCGGCTGCGACAATCCCCGGCGTGATCAACGTGCACGTCATCTACGCGCATCCCGGTGGGCACGGCTTCACCGGGGAAGTGCTCGACGCGTTCCGGGAAGGGCTGGCGGAGGCGGGGCACGCGTACACGGTGTCGGATCTCTACCGGATGGGGTTCCGGCCGGACCTGAGCCGGGCCGAGCTCGAGCGACGCGACGGTGACCCGGTTCCGGAGGACGTGGCGGCGGAGCAGGCCCGCCTGGACGCCGCCGACGTGTGGGTGTTCGTCTACCCGGTCTGGTGGGCCGACTGCCCGGCGCTGCTCAAGGGCTGGTTCGACCGGGTCTGGAGCGTGGGGTGGGCCTACAAGCCGATGCGGCTTCGCCCGGCCCGCACCGCGCTCGTGCTCTGCACCGCCGGGTACGACGTCGCCGAGCTGGAGGCCTCCGGCGTTCATCAGGCGATGCGCACCGCGATGATCACCGACCGGATCGGCGGGCGGGCCGAGCGGAGCGAGTTCGTCGTGCTCGGTGGTTCCACGCTGCGCGGTGACGACCCGCGCCGCTGGGCCGAGGTCAGAGCAGAGCACCTGCGGCGGGTGCGTGAACTGGGCCGGGCTCTGTGAGCTTGCGGGCCTTCTTCTCCTGGTAGAGGCGGGCGTCAGCGGCCGCGTACAGGCTGTCGAAGTCGGTGCCGTCCTGGTCCAGCACGGCGACGCCGATGCTCACCCGGATCCGCTCCGCCAGCGCCGCGCGCAGCCGCTCGGCGACCTCGCCGGGCCGGTCGCCGCAGATCAGCATGACGAACTCGTCGCCGCCGAGCCGCCCGACCACGTCGTGCGGCCGCGCGCCGGATCGTATGGTGGCGGCGACCCAGCGCAGCATCTCGTCGCCGGCCGCATGCCCGTACTCGTCGTTGAGCTTTTTGAATTCGTCCAGGTCGGCGATCAGCAGGGCGGCGCCGAGACGGTGCCGGCGTACGTGCCCGAGCTCGGCGGTGAACTGCTCGCCGAACCCGCGCCGGTTGAGCACACCGGTGAGCACGTCGACCCGGGCGAGCCGGGTCAGCAGGCGGCGCTGCGCCGCGGCGGTACGCCCTTGCAACGCGCAGGCGACCGCGGTGGCGGCGGTACCGAGCAGGTTCGTCACGACGTACCAGCCGCTGGACGCGCCCCCGGTCACGGCCAGTACCGCGTAGAGCGCGCCGGCGGCGACCGTGAGCGGCGCCGCCACCCGGGGCCGCATGCCGAGCATGAGCAGCGGGATCGGCAGCAGCATCCCGACGCCGAGGGTGCTGCTCACCCCGCCGTCGAGAACGGCCATGACGGCGAGACTGGCGAAGGAACTGGCCGAGAACGCCAGCATCAGCGGCCGGGCCCGGCGGGAGCGGCTGAGCCAGTCGGCGCCGAGCACGACCGCCAGGCCGGCGGCGAATCCCCACAGGCAGATCACCAGCATCGCGCCCCGGTGCGGATGGCCGGCGGTGAACAACGCCAGGTACACCAGGGCCACGCAGGTCTGTGCGATGGACATCCAGCCCGGGTCGGCGATCGAGTGCCGCCGCCGTTCCCGGCCGGACACCGTCGCCGCGGGTCCGGCCGCGGTGGCCCGGGAGCGGGCCTGTGCCACCTCCGCGTCGGTGGGCGCCCGCCGGTCCCCGGCCGCCTTGTCCGCGTAGAGCCGGCGGTCGGCGACGCTCGCCAGCCCGTCGGCGTCCCGGGCGTCCTGCGGAAACGTCGCGGACCCGAGACTGGACGGCGCCCCGGCCCGCAGCCGGTTCCGGACCCGGTCCACGACACGGGCTGCTTCCGCGCTGCCGGTGCCGGGCAGCAGCAGCGCGAACTCGTCCCCGCCGAGGCGTCCGGCGACGGCCGGGGCGGAGATCGAGCCGCGCAACTCGTGACCCACCCAGGCGAGCAGTTCGTCACCGGCCTGGTGGCCGTGCGCGTCGTTGACCTGCTTGAAGTGGTCCAGGTCGAGCAGGACGAGGGTGACCGGCCCGCCGGAGGCCAGCGCGGCCGCGACCCGGTCGTCGAAACCCCGGCGGTTCAGGCATCCGGTGAGCGGGTCGGTCCGGGACGTGTCCGCCAGACGCCGGCGCAGCGACGCGAGGGCCATCGAGTGGCGCAGGCACAGCACCGCGGCGGCGCCGAACCCGAGCGCGTGGACCAGCCAGTATCCGGGCGGGGCCGGGTCGCCGTGGACGACGACCAGCCCGTACCCGATCGCGTTGAGCACCACCACGGACAGGAAGGCCCGCGGCAGCAGCACGGTGGCCAGCAGAACCGTCGACGTCGGGATGAACGCGCCGAGCGGGCCGGCGATGCCGCCGTCGAGAAGAGCGAGGACGACGTAGCCGGTCAGGTTGACGAACGCACCGGCGTGCTGGGGCAGCATCCACCAGCGGGAGGCGACGAGCCTGGTCGCGACCGCCCCGGCGAGGCCGGCGGCGACCAGGATCGTCAACGCCACGGTGAGCATCGCGCCACGGCCGGGTGCGCCCCACGTGGCCGCCGCGTAGACGGCGGCGAACACAGCGGGCGAGGAGCAGTACAGGGCACCGGCACGGATCGCCCGCAACCGTTGCTCGTGCACGGACACCTCCACCACCGGGACTCGACCCCGCAATGATCGGCCCGGCGCGCTCCGGCTTAAGGATTCCTCGCCAGCAACCGGCGAGGCACCGCCGCGGCCAGGGCCGCGTACCCGGCCGGGTTGAGGTGCAGGTGGTCGCCGACGTTGTAGGCGTCCGCGATCCGGCGGGGCTGTGCGGGATCGCGGACCGCGGCGTCGAAGTCCACGTACGCGTCGAACAGCCCGCCCCGGATCGCCCGGTTCACCTCCTGCCGGGACTGTTCGCGCAGGCCCGCCGGGTCGTCGTAGATGTTCCCGCCGAACGGGGTGAGCGTCGCCCCGTACACGATCAGGTCCTGCGCGTGCGCGCGCAGCACCATCTGCCGGTACGCACCCACGAGTTCGGCCACCACCCGCTGCTGTGCGGCTTCGCTCGCCTCGGCCGTGCCGATGTCGTTCACCCCTTCGAAGACCAGCAGCCAGGTGGCCCCGGTGACGGTGAGTACGTCGCGGTCGAAGCGGGCCAGGGCGTTCGGTCCCAGCCCGTCGCGCAGCACCCGGTTGCCGCCGGCCGCCTGGTTGAGCACCGCCACGTCGCCGCGCAGCCGGGCCAGCAACTGGTCCGGCCAGCGGTCGTTGCCGTTGGTGGTGGAGCCCCGGCCGTCGGTCAGCGAGTCACCGAGCACCACCAGCCCGGCCGCGCCGGCAGCGGTCACCTCGACACCGCTGATCAGGTACCAGTGGTCCGTCGGGGTCGCCCCGGCGAGGGCGGTCTGCTCGACGAGGTCGCCATGCACCAGCCACGACGTGGTCCGCGAGCCGGGGTGCGAGGTCAGCGCGGTGGTGGCCTGCCCGTCGGCCAGATAGGTGGTCACGGTCAGGTTCGTCGCGCCGGCCACCGGCATGTCGACCGGGTCGGACACCATCTGCGCGCCGACCGGCACCACCACCGAGCGGTGGCCGCCGAAGGTGAGCGGGCGGGAGCTGCCCGCGCGGATGTCCGGCACACCGGCCGCCCCGCCCGCGGGCAGCGCCACGGCCGCCGCGGTGATCGGCAGGTCCGCCCCGCCGAACGCGTTGGAGAACCGGACCCGCAGTTGCCGGCCGCCGATCGTGGTGCGCAGGGTCTGCCGCAGCGTGGTGTTCACCAGTACCGAGTCGGTGCCGGTGAAGGGCGCGGGCGGCAGGTTGTGCGGTTCGGTGAGCTGGGGCATCGCGGTCCACGTGTGCGCCCAGCGGGACTTCGGCCCGATGCCCCGGCCGAGCAGGACGGCGGAGGCGGCGGCTCCCCCGGAGGCCAGAACGGTACGTCTGCGCATGGCTCAGTACCTCCGGCTCTCGGGCGGGCCCAGGTAGCTGTACTTCACGCCACCGGTGTCGACGATCAGCCGTTGCAGGATCACGGTCGGATCGACGGCGTGGAAGGTGAGCGTGTGCACGCCGGGCTTGTCGATCGTGTGCGTGGTAGTGGTGATGTTGATGTTGTCGGAGGTGTTGCGGGCCCACTGCCGGTTCATCGCGGTGTCGTCGGCGCCGGTCGCGGCGATGACGTCGACGGTCTGCGCCGGCTGGCCGTCGACCGAGATCGCGTACCGCAGGCCGGGCGTGGGCAGCGTGTTGTTGCGCGGTGACAACCACGCGGAGACCTTGACCGGCCCGGTGGTGGTGAGCGTCATCCGGTAGTCCAGCTTGGCGCCCTCGCTCAGCGGCGTCAGGCCGTCGGTGCTCTTGCCGATGTCCGGCAGCAGCCGCCACGCGCCCGTCTTGCGGTGGTGGTGGGCGGCGTCGATCGCGACGTAGCCGTTCGCTTCCGCGAAGCCTTGCGGCTTCACCTGCGGGTTGCGTACCGGGGCCTGCACGACCTGGGTGCCACCCGCGCCTTCGATCGTGATCGGTACGGTCGTGACGCCCTTCGGTGCCCGCCGCCAGTCGACCGAGACCGTGGCCCGGACCTGCTCGTCCACCCGGCCCGACGCCGGCGTCACCTTCACCCACGGCTGCCCCGCGGTGATCCGGTACTCGAACGGCGTCGTGCCCTTGTTGTAGACCTCGATGAACTGCTGCGGCTGCGACTGCCACGGACTGAACTCCGGCAGGGTGGTCGCGTCCCCGCCGTCCAGGGCGACGCCCAGGCCAGCGGCGGACGGCACCTCGATCCGCTTGAGGTGCGGGTAGATCTCGTCGGGCAGGGCGACGTGGTTGTCGGTCTGCGGCTGCTGCCACGACGCGTTGTTGTAGCGCGCCGCGTTGCCGTACCCGATCTTGGGTTGGGTCTGCCAGCCGGCCCACTTGCCGCCGGCGAGTTCGGTGTTGTAGTAGGCGCTCAGCGCCTGGTCCTCGGCGAAGCGGGCCTCCGCCTCGTCGGCCAGATCGTTGGTGGCCGCGCGGCCCTCGGCCGCGTATCTGATGTTGGTGAACTCAGCGCGGCGCAACTCGTAGAGGTTGGCGCTCGCCTGCACCTGATAGTCGACGAGCTGGAAATACGCGTCCTGCCGGTCGGCCGGGATCCGGCGTTTGATCCGCTCCGCCTTCGCCGCGAGCTTCTGCCACTCGGCGACCACCCGATCCATCTCGCGGTAGTCGGTCAGCGTGTACGCGCTCTCCTGATCGTTGTAGACGACGTTCTGCGCGTCTCCGGAGATCCGGCGGTTGAGCGACTCCGGCTTGCGGCGTGACTGCAGGTAGCCGTACTCGCTGAGCACCTCGGCGATCTCACCGGCGAGCGCCGGGCCGAAGTTCTCCGCCGCGTAGCGGCGTTCCCAGTCGCCGATCCGGTGCAGCGGCATCGCGTCCGGGTTCCACGCGTAGTCGAGGAAGAACTGCGTGGGTAGCTCTTCGTTCTTCAGGTCACCCACGTTGACCACCCAGAGACGATCAACCCCTTTGCTGTACGCGAGATTCAGCTGCTCCCACGTGTTGGTCAGGTTGATCGTGTCGACCCACTTGTAGTTGCGCCCGTCGCCGACGTAGTCGAAGTGGTAGTACAGCCCGTACCCTCCGCTGCGCGCCGGCAGACCGGCGTGCGGAAGCTTGCGCATGTTGCCCCAGTTGTCGTCGCAGAAGACGACGGTCACGTCCTCCGGCGGCTGGTAGCCCTTGTCCCAGTAGCGCTGCACCTCCTTGTAGAGGGTCTGCACCTGGGGCGCCTCCTGGAGGCCGAACTCGCGCAGGATCTCCCGCTGGGTCTCGATGATCGTGCTCATCAGGTCGATGCCGTCACCGTCCGGCAGGCTGACGTCGCCGTTGCCGCGCATGCCCAGCGTGATGACGCCCTCGAAGCCCTGCTCCGCCATCCGCTTCGCGCCGTCGCGCCAGTACGCCACGATCGCGTCGCGGTTGCGCCGGAAGCTCCACTCGCCGGTCCCGCCGTACGGGTCGCTGCCCGGCGTGACGATGTTGCCGTTGGCGTCGCGGACGGCGGCCTTGGCGTGCCGGTTCCACTCCTCGATGCCGCGCATCATCGGCGCCTCGTGCGAGGTGCCCATCACCACGCCGTAGCGGCTGGCGGTGGCGTGGTTGAGCGGGTCGTCCTCGGCGAACGCCCGGCCCCAGACGGCCGGCCACAGGTAGTTGGCCTTGAGCCGCAGCATGGTCTCGAAGACCTTGGCGTAGTAGTCGGCGTTCAGGCCGCCCGGGTAGGCGGGGACCTTGCCGGGGCCGAAGTAGCCGGGCGCCCAGGTGCCGGTGGCCGGGTTCTCGTCGTTGATGAAGAAGCCGCGGTACTTCACCTTCGGGGTGCCCTGGGTGTGCCGGCCGGGTAGCGCGTACCACGCGTCGGAGTGCGGAACCGGCACGTCGTCCCAGAAGTGCCAGGGCGAGACGCCGATCTTGCGGGACACGTCGTAGGCGCCGTAGATCGTGCCGCGCTGATCGCTGCCGGCGATCACGAACGCCCGGCGCACGCCCGGCAGCGGGTTCTCCACGACCTGTTGCAGTGAGGTCTCCCAGCGGCCGGCGATGCCGCGCACGTCGAGCCGCCCGGACTTCACCAGCCGGTCGATGAGGGCGCTGCGGCCGATCGTCCCGACCAGGATCGGCTCGCTGCCGGCCGGGATCTCGCCGGTGGTGCTGACCGTAGGACGCACGCCGGTGGCGGCGTGCAGGTCGGACTGGAGATCGCCGGCCACGCGCAGCACACCGGCGTGATCGCCGGCGGCGGTCACGATCGGTGCGGCGGCGCCGCGGGCGACCAGGGGGAACCGGCCGGGTCCGGACCGGGTGCTCAGATAGCTCTCGTAGCTCTCGCCGCGTGCGGCGGCGGTCGCGGATGGGGATCCGGCGGGAACGAGGACGAGCGCGACCAGGACGGCCGTCGCGCTCGCGAGGAAGCTTCGCATGGGGGTACGCCTCCAGGCACCGAAAGTTTCGGAAACATTCCGATAGCGCCTCCGTAACGTATAGCCACCGATCTATGCCGTCAACCCGCGTCCCGCAGGCCGCGAGAATTCATTCGGCGACCGGAACTTTCGCTATTGGCGTCACCCGTTGCGGCGTGCACGGACTTGTCGTACGGATGACGGTGACGGCGGCGCCACCGGGTCCGCACCGGACTACGGTGAGGACAGACGGCCCGGCGGGAAGGAGGCGGCCACGATGCTTCCCAGGCCGGAGATGCCCGGACGGGTCCTGGTCAGCGAGACCACCCCCGGTACGGTCACCGCGCGGCTGTCCGGCGCCTTCGACCTGGCCAACGCGGACCGGCTCGACGACACGCTGCGCGCCGCCCTGCACGACCAGCGGCCGGCGGTGCTCGCCCTGGACATGACGGCGGTGGAGTTCTGCGACTGCGCCGTCGTCCGGATCCTGCTCCGGGTCCGGGCGGACGGCGCGCTCATCGGATGCCGCGTGGTGGTGGCGGCCGCCTCCCCGATGGTGGCCTGGCTCCTCCGGCTGCTGGACGTGGAAGGACCGTTCGACTACCCGCCGACCGGATCGTCGAGGATCCCGCGAGCCGGCTCGGCCGGCTGGCCGAGTGGATGACGCGACAGCATCACCGCTCGCGCGTCCCGGCGTGCACGGTGTCACCGGCCCGGCCCTCGCCGTGCCAGGAGTGCCACAGCGCCGCGTAGGACCCACCGGCCGCGACCAGCTCGTCGTGCGTGCCGAGCTCGATGATCCGGCCGTCGTCCATCACCGCCACCCGATCGGCGTCGTGCGCGGTCTGCAACCGGTGCGCGATCGCGATGACCGTCCGCTCGTGCAGCACCGCCGCCAGGGCCCGCTCGGCGGTCCGTGCCGCCGTCGGGTCGAGCAGCGCGGTCGCCTCGTCCAGGATCACCGTGTGCGGGTCGGCCAGCACCACCCGGGCCAGGGCCAGCTGCTGCGCCTGCGCCCCGTCCAGCGGCTGCTCGCCGAGGTCACGGTCCAGGTCGTCGGCCCAGTCCGCGCCGACCGTGGCGAGGGCCCGGCGCAGTTCGTCGTCGGACGCGGCGACCATCAGGTTGTCCCGCAGCGACTCCCGGAAGACGTGGTGCTCCTGGGTGACCAGGACGACCTGGCGGCGCAACTCGTCGGGCGGCAGATCGGCGACCGGCACACCGCCGACGGTCACCGAGCCGGCGGACGGCCGGTCCACCCCGGCGATCAGCCGGCCCAGCGTGGACTTTCCGGCACCGGAGAGGCCGACGATCGCCAGCCGCTCCCCCGGCCGGACCGTCAGGCGCACGTCGTGGAGCACCTCGCGGCCCTGGTCGTACGCGTACCGCACGCCGGTCACCTCGATCACCTCGTCGCGCGGGGTGGCCGTGGTGGGCGGCGGGCCGGCCGGGATCGAACCGAGCCCCTCCACCCGGGCGAACGACGCGAGGCTGCTCTGCATCAGCTCGATCCGGATCAGGATGGTGTCCAGCGGGCCGACCAGCTGCCGCATGAACAGCACGGCCGCGCCGACCGTGCCGATGCTGACCTGGCCGTCGATGTAGAGCAACCCACCCAGCAGCAGCGCGAACACGGTCGGCACCGCGTACGACGTCTCGGCAAGCGGGAAGAACACACTGCGCAGGGCGAGGGTGGCCAGCCGGGTGTGCCGGGTCTCCTCGATCGCCGTACGCCCGGCGGTCAGGCGGCGATCGGCCAGCCCGAACGCCTCGACGGTGCGGGCGCCCGAGGTGGTCGCCGCCAGCTCCTCGGCCAGCCGCGAGTTCGCCGCGCCCTCGGCCAGGTACGCGTCCCGTGCCCGCCGCAGGTACCACTGCGTCACGAACCAGATGCCGGACAGACCCAGCACACCGACCACGCCGAGCAGCGGATCGAGGACTATCACGGCGACCGCGACGAAGAGCAGCTGGACGACGGCGATGAACACACTCGGCAGAATGTCGCGCAACGTGGTGGCGACCGCGTCGACATCGGTGGTCCCCCGCGCCGCGAGGTCGCCGGCGGGCACCCGCTCGGCCACCGCGGCGGGCAGGCCGAGCGCCCGCCGCAGGAAGTTCTCCCGGATCCGGGCGGCGGTCCGTTCGCCGAACCGGTAGCCGATCGCGAGGGCGTACCTGGACAGCAGCGTCTGCACGATCGCGCAGCCCAGGACGCCCAGGGCCAGTAGGTCCACCTGCCCGGCACCGCCGCCGGCGGCCACCGTGTCGATGATCCGGCCGAGCAGCCACGGGCCGCCGAGCGCGGCGAGGGCGGCCAGCGAGCTGACCGTGATCAACCCGGCGACGGCCCGCCGGTCGGCCGCCACCAGCCGCACCGCGGCCGCCCGGACCGTACGCTGATCCGCGATCGGCAGTGCCGTGCTCACTCGTCCTCCCCGAAGACCCGGGTGACCAGGGCCCGGTAACCGGGCTCGGTGGCCAGCAGCTCGTGATGTGCGCCGGAGGCCGCGACCCGGCCGCCCACCAGGTAGTGCACGAGGTCGGCCCGGTCCAGGAACACCGGCGAGGTGGTCGCCACCACCGTGCTCCGCCCGGCCCGGGCCTCGGCGAGCCGCTCCGCGATCGCGACCTCGGTGTGCGCGTCCACCGCCGAGGTCGGCTCGACGGCGAGCAGCATCTCCGGATCGGTGTAGACGGCCCGGGCCAGCCGGACCCGCTGCCGCTGCCCGCCGGACAGGTTGCGCCCGCCCCACTCGACCGACCGGCCGAGGTCGTCCGCCACGTCGTGCGCGACGGCGACCCGGATCGCCTCGCGGACCCGCTCGTCGTCGGGCTCGTGCCGCCCGGCCACCACCTCCCGCAGCGAGCCGGCGAACAGGTCGGCGTCGTTGCCGGCGACCAGGATCCGGGACCGGACCTCGGCGACGGCGATCCCGTCCAGGCGGCGGCCGTCCCAGGTGGCTGTGGTCGCGCCGTACCGGCCGAGACGGTCGAGCACCTCGGCGGCGTCGGCCGGGCGGGCCCCGGCGAGCGCGGTCAGCAGGCCGGGCTCGACGGTCACCCCGGACTGCGGGTCGTGCAGCACGGCCGGACCGGCGGGTGCGGGCGCGCCGGACGGGTCGTCGACCGGCAACCGCAGGAAATCGGTCACCCGCCGGGCCGCCACCAGGCCGTGGGCCAGGTCGAAGCCGCAGAAGATGAAGACACTGACCGGGATGACCAGCATCGCCGTGTAGCCGTACACCGCCATCAGCTCACCCACGGTGAGCTCACCCTCGGCCGCGAGCCGCGCGGCCAGCCAGATCACCACCGCGAGGAAGACCACCGGCAGGCCCTCGCCGAGCGCGCCGATCCAGCTCGACGGGCGGCCCACCCGATAACCCTGCTCGCGTACGCGCTCCGACTCCCGCTCGTAGCGCTCCAGGTGGGTCTGCTTGCCGCCGAGCCCGTTGAGGACACGCAGCCCACCGACCACGTCGACGAGCCGGGCGTTCAGCCTGCCCTGCCGCTCGCGATAGTGCGATCCGGCCCGCTGCGTACGGTTCAGCAGCGGCCCGACCACCAGCCCGAGCACCGGCACGCCGACCGGCACGATTAGGGCGAGCATCGGTGACGTCCGGAACAGCAGCACCGCGACCATCGCGCAGGCCAGCGCGGCGGCGACCCCGACGCTGCCGACGTTCATCGCCCGGCCGATGGTCCACACGTCGGAGATGCCGATGGTGACCACCTCACCGGCGGTCACCCGGCGCGGCAGCGCCGCACCCAGCCGGGTGGCGTGCTCCAGCACCTCGTCGGCGGTGCGCAACGCGGCCGCCAGCCGCAGCCTGGTCATGCTGCGGTGCCGCATGATGCCGAAGCCCGCGCTGACCGCCCCGAGGACCAGCACGGCCGCCGTCCAGGCGAGCAGTGCGGGCACGCTGCGCGGCCCCACACCCTCGTCGACGGCACGGGAGATGAGGTACGGCGTGAAGGCCAGGGCGAGGAACCAGGCCGACCCGAAGAGTGTCCCGGCGGCCACCCGTCCCTTGCACTGTCGCGCCAGCCACCACAGATATCGCCCCGGCCCCCGTACATCCACGATCGTCATGCTGCCCAGTCGCCGCGCCATTGTCGACCGGTTTAGGGGTGATCTGTCCCTTCAGTACGGCCGGTGATTGACGTCACCGGGCCGGCCCGGCCAGGCTCCCGGCTGGTACGGGGTGGCGGGAACCGAATACGCCGGTTTCCGGAAGAAGAAGCGCCGCGCCGAACCCGGAACGGTCATCGCCAGCAGCAGACCGAGCGCGGGTACCAGGACGGCCAGCCCGAGCCACGGGAATCCACCGTCGACCAGCTGGACCAGGAGCCAGATCGCTCCCCACGGCATCGCGAGGGCGAGCATCGTGATGCCGGTGATCCAGGCCCAGAGCTTGCCCCGCCACAGGAAGTAGGCGAGCACCAGCATGAACACCGAGATCAGGACGGTGAACCCGTTCAGCCCCACATAGATCACCCGGGCGCCGTCGCTGTAGTCGCCGTGCGAGAGGTTGTACGGCACCTGCACGGCGACCCGCACGACGTTCAGCACACCGAGCACGGCGAAGCCGATCGCAACGACCAGCACCACCGGCGGCGCCGCCGGGCGGGCAGCGGCTTGATACATCGCGAAATTCCCCTTTGTCGATCGGCAACGGCGCCTGATCGTACGTGTGGCACATCCATCAAACGAGTTTGATGTATTTTGGAGGCGTGGCGTCCCACTCACCGCCTCCGGCGTTCCTCCGGCTGGCCGCCCACCCGCTGCGGTGGCGGCTGCTGACCGCGCTCGCCACGAGCGACCACCGCGTCCGCGATCTGGTCACGCTGACCGGCGAGCCGCAGAACCTGGTCTCCTACCATCTGCGGCTGCTGCGCCAGGGCGGCCTGGCCACCACGACCCGCAGCACCTTCGACGGCCGGGACACCTACTACCACCTGGATCTGGACCGCTGCGCGGACGCCCTGACCAGCGCCGGCGCGGCCCTCCATCCCGCGCTGCGTCCGGCCGTCGTCACCGGCGGCGGCATCACGCGGGCCCGGGTGCTCTTCGTCTGCACCGGGAACAGCGCCCGCTCCCCCATCGCCGAGGCTCTGCTGCGCCACCGCACCGGCCACCGGGTCGAGGTGACCAGCGCCGGCAACCGGCCGCGCACCGGCGGCCTGCACCCCCACACCGTCCGGGTGCTCCGCGACGAGTACGGGATCGACGTCTCCGGACGGCAGCCCCGGCACTGGGACACGCTCACCGGCCGCCGTTTCGACTACGTGATCAGCCTCTGCGACCGGGCCCGCGAGGCCTGCCCCGACTTCCCCGGCGATCCCCGGCGGGCGCACTGGAGCCTGCCCGCACCCGGCGACTACGCCGACCATGTCCGCATCGCGGCCGACATCGACACCCGCATCAGGCACCTGCGACCGCTTCTGGAGGAGGCACAGCCATGAGTCAGTACGCGAGCGTCCGCTACCTCGTCGACGACGTCCCGGCCGCCGTCGAGTTCTACACCCGGCACCTGGGGTTCACCGCCGGCGGCAACGCCAACCCGGCCTTCGCCGACGTGATCCGCGGCCCGCTGCGGCTGCTGCTCTCCGGCCCGGCCAGCTCCGGCGCCCGGGCCACCCCCGCCGACGCGAAGACCGCCGGCGCCAACCGCATCCATCTGGAGTTCGACGACCTGACCGCCGAGATCGACCGGCTGCGCGCCGCGGGCGTGTCTTTCACCGGCGACGTGGTCACCGGTCCCGGTGGCAGTCAGATCCTGCTCACCGATCCGGCCGGCAACCTGGTCGAGCTGTTCCAGCCCGCCGCCCGCTGACAGCCGGCCGCGGACGTCAGGCGGAGACCCGCGCCACGGCGGGTGCGATGGCCAGGCCGGCGCCGAAGAAGTGGTCCGGGTCGTACGCGGCCTTGACCCGGCCCAGGGCGTCCCAGTTGGCGGCGGTGAACGCGGTCGCCACCCGGGACGGGTCGGGCAGGAAGTTCAGGAAGCTGCTGCCGATGCCGCCGTGGCCCAGCGCGTCGGTGACCCGCTCGGACGGCACCGTGTCCAGGATGACCGAGAGCGGAGCGTCGCGGTGCGCGGCGGCCCCGGTGTCACGGGCGATGCGGCCGCCCCAGTGCCGGATCTCCACGGTGGTGTCCGGCTCGCTGACCAGCGCGTGCACCAGGTCGTCGGCGAGGGTGCGGACCTGGTCGAAGGTACGGGCGAACGTGCCGCCCATCGACGCGGCGGAGTAGTCGACGACCCGCATGGTGTCCTCGCGTACCGGGCCGGCGGTCCGCCACAGCGGTTCGAGCAGGCGGCGCCCGTGGTCGGGGTCGCCGGCGTACATGGCCTTGATCGTCAGCTTGCCGTCGCGGGTGAGCACGATCGCGGTGCTCAGCTCGTCCGGCACCCGCTCGATCCACTGCCGGTAGTGGGTGAGGGTCTCGGCGGCGCGTTCGCGGCCGAAGGTGACCGTGCCGGCGTACACCCGGGACACCGGGTAGAGGCGGAACTCCAGGTCGGTGACGACGCCGAACGAACCGCCGCCGCCACGCAGCGCCCAGAACAGGTCGGCGTGGTGGTCGGCGTCGGCCGTGATCAGGTCACCGTCGGCGGTGACCACCCGGGCGCGCAGCACGCTGTCGGCGGCCAGGCCGTACTTGCGGGCCAGCCAGCCCAGGCCGCCGCCGAGCGTGTAGCCGGTCACGCCGACGTCCGGCGACGATCCGGAGAGCGGGGCGAGCCCGAGCGGTGCGGCCGCCGCAAGCACGTCGCGCCAGCGCGCGCCCGGCCCCACCCGGGCGATCCGCCGGTCCGGGTCCACCAGCACCGAGGCCATGCCGCCGGTACGCAGGAGCAGCGCGCCGTCGTGCGCCACGTGGGTGCCGTGGCCGGTGGCCTGGACCGCGAACGGCAACCGGTGCCGGCGGGCGGCGAGCACGGCCGCGCGGACGTCGGCCGCGCTCGTGGCGAGCGCGATGGAGGCCGGGTACGGGTCGAGCGCCGGGTTCAGCGCCTTGCGGTTCTCGTCGTAGCCGTCGTCGCCAGGGAAAAGGTGAATGCTCATGCCGGTACGACCGGTGTCCCGCCCGGAACTCATCGGTGAGACCGCGACACCATTGAGTTAGGCTCGCCTAACCTCAACAGACAGGGTGAAGATGGCACAGCCGGAATCGCTGACGGAGTTGCTCGACGGGCGGCGGGCGGCGATCGACGCCTCGCTGCCGGCCGTCGGATTCGTCGCCGGCTGGCTACTCGGCGGCCAGTCGATCTGGGGCGGCACCATCGGTGCGGCCGTCTTCGCGATCGGCATCGCGGTCTGGCGGCTGCGCAACGGTGACCGCCCGCGCGCGGTCCTGATCGGGCTGCTGGGCGTGTCCGTGGCCGCGCTGATCGCCCTGCGTACCGGCAAGGCCGAGAACTTCTTCCTGCTCCAGCTCTTCAGCAACGCGGCGAGCGCGCTGGCCTGGGCGGTCAGCATCGTGATCCGCTGGCCGCTGCTCGGCGTCATCGTCGGTGCCGTGCTCGGCCAGAAGACCCGCTGGCGGCGTGATCCGGCGCTGCTGCGGGCGTACTCGCGGGGCAGCTGGGTGTGGGTCATGCAGTACCTGATCCGGATGGCGGTCTTCCTGCCGCTCTACAGCGCCGGGCTGGTGGCCGCGCTGGGCGTCGCCCGGGTCGCGCTGAGCTGGCCGCTGGTGGCCGCCTGCCTGACGGTGAGCTGGTGGGTGATCCGCCGCAACCTCCCCGCCGGCCACCCCGGCCTGCGCCACCCGGTCGGTCAGGAAGTCTGACGTGGACTGGGTGCCCGGCTTCTACTCGCGGACCGGTTCCTGGTGGGGCCCCGCGGAGGCGCGCATCACAGAGCGGGACCACCGGCGCGTGCGCCTGCTGGGCGAGCACGCCGGCGCCGGGCCGCACCGGGTGCTGGAACTGGGCTGCGGCTACGGCACCACGGCGGCGGCGACCGCGCGGGCCGGGCACTCGGTCACCGCGGTGGAGATCACCGATCGGGTCGGCTTCGCCGACAGCTTCAGCCGGGACGTCGCGCCGGGCTCGCTCACCCTCGTCAACGAAGACTTCTATCGGGTACGCCTACCCGAGCGGTTCGGCGCCGTCACGTACTGGAACGGCTTCGGGGTCGGTTCGGACGCCGACCAGCGCCGGCTGTTGCGGCGGATCGCCGCCGAGTGGCTGCTGCCGGACGGCGTCGCCCTGATCGACGTGTTCAACCCCTTCGTCTGGGCGCGCTGGGACGGTGACGAGACCCACCGGACGCCGGATCCGGCACGCGGCTACGCGTACGAGTTGTTCGAGGTGACCACCTTCGACCCGGTGACCTGCACCGCGGTCGACACCTGGTGGGAGGCCGGACGGCCGGACGAGAAGATCAGCCAGGTGCTGCGCTGCTACTCCCCGGCCGACCTGACGCTGCTGCTGGAGGGCACCGGGTTGCGGCTGACGGCGGTCACCGTCGGCGAGGAGAGTTTCGCTCCGGCGACCATGCGGCCGGGCTGGGCCGAGCTGCTGCGGGAGCATCCGGAGTACGTCGCCGTGCTGCGCCGTCAGTGAGGCGAGGTCTCGCGGGCGTCGAGGAGTTCGTCCCAGTGGTCGCGGGCCCACTCGCAGGCGGCGTCCATCGGCCCGAGCAGGCTGCGGCCCAGCTCGGTCAGGCGGTACTCGACCGGCTGGCCGGCCCGCGTGATCAGCCCGTCCCGTTCCAGCGTGCGCAGCGACTTGGTGAGCGTCCGCGCGGTGACCGAGCGCAGCGGGATCCGCAGTTCGGAGAAGCGCCGCGGGCCGCCCTCCAGGCACCGGATGACCATGCCGGCCCATTTGTCGCCGATCCGGATCGGTGACAGGCCGGTGGGGCAGACCGGATCGAACATGTCGGGGTCCAGGGGCGTCCGCATCGTCCCACCGTATTCGGTATCCGATCGGATACCGGGTGCCCGGATAAGTTCGCGCCGTCGCCGGCCGTCCGGGCCGGCTCGGGGAGGCGAGGTACGCCGATGAGCGGGATCGTGGTTTTCGGAGCGGGTGGACGGGCCGGGCGGGCGGCCGTCGCCGAGGCGGTGCGGCGTGGGCATCGGGTCACCGCGGTGGTCCGCGACCCGGCCCGGCACCCCGGCTTCGCGGCGGACGGTGCGGTACGGGTGGTAGCCGGCGACGTGACCGACGGGCCGGGTGTCGCCCGGATCGCCGCCGGGCACGACGCGGTGATCGCCGCCGTCTACGACCCGGCCGCGCCGGAGGACTTCTTTCCCTCCGCGGTCCGCGCCCTGCTCACCGCGGAGGTGCCGCGGCTGGTGTGGGTGGGCCTGGCCTCGGTACTGGCGACCGGCGACGGGACGGCACTGATGGACACGGCCGGCTATCCACAGGAGTACCGGTCGTTCTATCTGGCTCACGCCGCCGGGAACCAGGTGCTGCGGGCCGCCGGGACGGACTGGCTGATCGTCAGCCCGGCCGGCGACTTCGACCACGGTGGCGCCTCCACCGGCGGCTACCGGACGGCCCCGGCGCGGGCCGACAGCCGCATCACCTATGCCGACTTCGCGATCGCGCTGCTCGACGAGATCGACACGCCGAAGAACCACCGCACCCACATCGGGGTCGAATCACGGTGACCACCTGCCCGCTCCCGGCGGTCGCCGGGCGGCCGGGAGCGGGCAGCTGATCGCGCTGCTCGGCGGAAGGTGTGGTGGTCGGGACGGGTGGCGCGTACCCCGGCATGGTGGAATGCGCGAGCGCCCTTACTCCGCGGGAACGTGCTTGTCGAAGCCGATGTAAAGGCGGGCCGCGGCGTTCGCGCCGAGCGCGCCCAGGGTCTCCAGCTCGCGCAGCCGCAGCAGGGCCGGGTGCTCCGCGTACGCCTCGGCGGCGGCCGCGAGCCGGCGCAGCGCGTCCACCTCGGCCTCGGCACGGATGCGCTTGGCCTCGGCGTCGGCCTCCGCCGCGAGCCGGGTGGACTCGACGCGGCCCTGCGCGGCGACGCGCTCGGCGTGCGCCTTCGAGGTCGCCTCGAGTGCCTCCCGGTCGGCCTTAGTACGCGCCTCGACCATCTGCGCCTCGGCCAGCCGCTGGGCGGTGAGCACCCGGTTCATGACGTCCTGAAGGTTGCCCGGGAAGACCAGGTCCTTCACGTCGGCGCGGATGATCTCGACGCCGTACCCGGCGGAGACGCCCTCGACGTCGCGCAGGATGTCCTCGCTGAGCTGGTTGCGGTTGGTGAGGATGGCCTCCAGGGTCATCGACGCCAGCGACCGGCGGGCGGCGAGCTGCACGTCGCTGTAGACCCGGTCGACGTAGTCGGCCACGCGCTCCATCGCGGCGACCGGGTCGACCACCCGGAAGTGCGTGATGATGTTGACCCGGACGGCGACCTTGTCGGCGGTCAGGATCTCCTGGCCCTTGATGTTGAGCTCGCGCTCGCGCAGGTCGACGAAGACGACGTCGACGGCCGGCACCCGCTGTCCCGGGTAGCGCCGCTTGGGCAGCTCGTAGCGGCCCGGCTCGAGCACCTGGTCGAGTCGGCCGTCGACGTAGCGCAGGCCACGGAAACCGCTCCGGACGATCACCTCACGGGTCTTGGACATGGTTCACCTCTGTTGCGAAGAAAAAGGGTGGCCCCGTAGCGGTTCCGACGGGAAGGATCCGTCGCCTGGAAGGCAGCGGGACGAGCGTGGTTTGAGCGCCAGTGCGTCCGCTGTGGAGGCGCTTTCTTCTGGAACCGCCGGGGCCGCATTGAGAGTGGCAAAATCCTCGATCAGCCACAACGCAATATCGACTGGGGGACCCCATGCTCGCCGAGTACGTCCGCGATGCCGCGATGACCGCCGCGATCTTCGGGTTCTTCGCGATGGCCTGGTTCGGCTGGGCCTTGGAGGCGCCGCCGCCGGCGTGGCGCCGGTACCTGTACGCCGCATTGACCGTCTCCGCGCTGGCGATGGCCGGCGGTGCCGTGCAGGCCGCCCTGCACTGGTCCGACGGGTCGGTGTTCGACGAGTCGGTCGGCCGGACCTACGGGATCGTCGTGGGCATCGAGTTCGCCGTCGCCGGGATCGGCGCCGCCCTGCTCGGGGTGGCACGGCGGCAATCGCTGATCCCGGTCTGGATCGCCTTGGTGGTCGGGGTGCACATGTTCCCGATCGCGGCGTTGCTCCACTACCCCGCGATCCACGTCGTCGGCGTACTGATCACCGCCACGGCTCTCGCCACGATCCCGATCTCCCGCGCGACGCGGCTGCACCCGAGCGCCGTCGTGGGTGTGGGAACCGGGGTCGCGCTGCTCGCCGGGTCTCTGCACTCGCTGTGGACGACGTTTCTCAGCTGGTAGTGATCGCGCCGGTCGGGCAGACCGCCTCGGCCTCGCGCACGATGCCGTGCAGCGGCTCGGCCGGCTCCGGTTCGAGCAGCACCACGATGCCGTCCTCCTCGCCCTGGTCGAAGACGTCCGGCGCGAGCAGGACGCACTGCCCGGCGCCGCAGCACCTCTCCCGATCGACGCTGACCCGGATCACCAGCGCACCATGAGGCGTTCCAGACCGCCGATGATCAGTCCTTCCCGGCGCGGCAATTCCTCGGGGCTCACGTCCAGGGCCAGGCCGGGCAACCGGTCCAGCAGAACGGTCAGCGCGGTCTGCAACTCGGTACGCGCCAGCGCCTGCCCGATGCAGGAGTGCGGCCCGGCGCCGAAGGACAGGTGCGGGTTGGGCGCGCGCCGCAGATCCATGTCACCGGCGCTCTCGAACGCGGTCTCGTCCCGGTTCGCCGCCGCCATGCTGGTGATCACCGTCGTGCCGGGCGGCAGTTTCGTGCCACCGACCTCGATCTCCTCGGTGATGTAGCGGGGCAGTCCGAAGCCCGGGTTGGCGTCGAAGCGCAGCGCCTCCTCCACCGCGGTACGCACCAGCGCCGGCTCGGCCACCAGCTGCTCCCACCGGGACCGGTCGGCCAGCAGCATCGCGGTCATCTTGCCGATCATGTTGGCGGTGGTCTCGTGCCCGGCGATCAGCAGGCCCTGCGCGGTGCCGACCAGCTCCATCTGGGACAGCTGCCCGTCCTCCGCGTCGGCCACCGCGATCAGTTCACTGATCAGGTCGTCGCCCGGGTCGGCGCGCTTGGCGTCGACGTGCGCCCAGATGTACCGGCCGAACTCCTGCTCCGCGGCGTTGATCTCGTCCTGTTGGTAGCGGGTCAGGCTGAGCATGTGGTCCGACCAGTAGGCGAACTTGGCCCGGTCACTGTCCGGCACACCGAGCAGGTCGCAGATCACCCACACCGGCAGCGGGAACCCGTACGACGAGACCAGGTCGGCCGGGGCACCACCGGCGACCATCTCGTCGAGCAGCCGCTCGGCCATCGCCTGGATCCGCGGCTGCATGGCGGCCATCCGCTTGGCCGTGAAGTAGCGCCCGACGAGCCGCCGCCAGCGCTGGTGCGCCTCACCGGTCGGCGTCTTCTCGGCCTGCTCGGCGCCGAACACGCCACCGGACTCGTTGGCGGTGATTCGGGCGGCGTCCTCGGCGTTCAGCAGCCGGTTGAACCGGGGGTCGCTGAGCACCTGCCGCACGTCGGAGTACCGGGTCAGCAGCAGAGCCGGGTCGCCGCTGGCCAGCCGCACCTCGGCGACCGGGCATCCGGACCGCAGCTCGGCCCACTCCGGAGGCGGTTCCAATGCGGTCGGCTGCGGGAACGGGTACTCGGGAAGATCGATGTCCATCGTCGCCCCTCAGTCGCAGTCCACTGACAGTCGTCAATCTAAGACGGCTGTCTTAACGTGACAAGGATGAAAACCCGGGAGCGGATCCTGGCCACGGCCGAGCAGCTGTTCGCACTGCACGGGGTCGCCGCGGTCTCGAACCGGCGGATCAGCGAGGCCGCGGGCCAGGCCAACAACTCGGTCATCGCGTACCACTTCGGCTCCCGCGCGGACCTGATGCGGGCCATCGCTCGCCCGCACAACGCGGACATCGAGCAACGACGATTCGCGCTGCTCGCCGCTTCCGGCGAACCGGACACGCTGCCCGGCTGGGCCGGCGTCCTGGTCCGGCCGATCACCGACCACTTCGCCGCGCTCGGCCCGCAGAGCTGGTACGCCCGGTTCGCCGCACAGGCCAGCACCGACCCGGCCCTGCGCGCCGTACTCACCGAGGAGGCCCTCGCCACCCCGTCCACGCAGCTCACGCTGCGAGAGATCAGGCTGCGCACGCCGGCGCTGCCGCCGGTGGTGCAGCGCCAGCGCACCGACATGACCCGGTTGCTGGTCGTGCACATCTGCGCCGAACAGGAACGCGCCCGGCACGACGGCACCGCCGACGCCACGTGGGAGGAGACCGCCGAGGCCCTGATCGACGCGCTCACCGGACTATGGATGGCGTCGATGCGCTGATTCCGTCGCACAGTATGGTTCTCGCAACGGAATCCGCGAAACCGGGGGATCGACGTGACTACTAAGCTCGCCGCGATGATCGACGCCCAGCCCGCCGTGATCGAGTCGCTCGCCGACCCAGCGTTGACCGCGAAAGCCGCCGACCGCCTCCGCGGCGCTCGCCGGATCTGGCTGATCGGCACCGGCACCAGCCGGCACGCCGCCGAGCTCGGCGCCGCCGCGTTGCTCCGCGCCGGCATCGATGCCCGATGGATCCCCGCCGTCAGTTTCGCCACCACACCCGGCCTGCTTCGGTCCGGCGACGCCGCCATCGTGATCACCCACACCGGGACGACGCCCTACGCCCTGCGCAGCCGGCACGCCGTCCTGGACGCCGGTCTCCCGCTGGTCACCGTCACCGGCCCGGAGAGCACATGGCCCGAGGCCGTCCGCACGCCAGTGGTCGAGCGCTCGGAGACATACACCGTCAGCTACACCGCGGCCCTCACCGTACTCGCCCAGATCAGCCACCACCTCGGCGCCGGCGGCGCCGGGCCGGACCGGGTCCGGGCCATCGCCGCCCAGGTCCGCGACGTGATCGCGAAGCCGGGCATCGAGGAGATCACCGCGCCGGAGCGCGCCCTCGCGATCGTCGGACCCGGCGCCTGGTCGGTGACCGCGCGCGAGGGAGCGCTGAAGATCCGCGAAGGCGCCCGGATCCTTTGCGAAGGCTTCGACGCGGAACACCTGTTGCACGGCAATGCCGTGCCCTACCACAGCGCCGATCAGCTGCTGGTCCTCCAGCCGGACGCCGACGACGAAGGGCTGACCGCCGCCCTGGCGGACGCCGCGCGGCGGGAGAACATCCCCGTGGTCACTCTCTGCGATCAGCTGCCGACCACGATCGGGGAGATCCTGGCGCAGATCCCGATGACCGTACGCCTGCAGCTGCTCGCCCTGCGCCTGGCCACCCATCGTGGACAGAACGCCGACGTCGCGATCACCGGCGCCTGGGCCGAGCCCGACCTGTGGCGGCTGGGCCACCCCTCATAGGTCGACCAGCTCGACGGTCACGCCGGCGACGTCACCGGAACTCAGCTTCTCCGCGGCCCGGATCGCCCGCTTGACCGGCAGCACATAGGCACCGCGCCCGCTGTCCGGAAAGATCGATGTCGTCCAGGTGCTCCCCCCGATCGTGGCGCGCACCCGCACCGAGCCGAAGCCACGTGGCTGCCCGGCGGTCAGGTCGCGGATCTCGTCGGAATCCGCCGCCGGCAGGCTCACGAAGGTCCAGCTGTCGCCACGGCGGGCATCCCAGATCCACAGCTCGGCCTTGAATTCCACCTTCACGCCGGCAGCATGCCACGAGGGTCCGACAAAACCGCGAGGTTCCTTCAGCGAGGGCGCGGAATGACGGCGTCGCCGAAGGCGACCCGGCCCGGCCGTTCGACGGTGGCGTAGACGCCGAAGGTCAGCGCGTGCCGGTCGGCCAGCGTCTTGAGCAGGTCGTTCCGCTCGCCGGCCCGTTCCTGCGCCATGTCGATCATCACGCAGCGGGTGAGGGCGCGAACCGGCCGCAGGACGAGGTCCGGGCCGATCCGCAGCTCGCCTCCCGGCCAGTCGTCCTCGGGGAAGCCGCTGCCGGGCACGTCGATCAGCAGGTTGGCGCGGAACCGCAGCGGGTCCACGCCGCTACCGTCCGGTTCCCCGCCGGCGAGCTCGGTCAGCCGCCGCAGCGCGGCCGTGGTGATCACGCTGACCGGCCCCTCGTCGTGGTGCGGCACCCCGCTCTCCGGGGCGAGTGTCACCGTCCGGCCGAGCAGGTCACCGACGGCCCGGTGCCCGTCCGGATCGTCGGCGGCGAACCGCCGGCCGTCCGGCAGCTCGACGACGGCCGGCTCGCCCGCGTACGCACGCAGGCCGAACAGGCCCGGCATCCGCCGGAAGCGGCGGGTGTTCTTGCCGCTGCCGAACTTGCCGTCCGGGTCACGCACCGCCCACAGCCGGTCGCCGGCCAGGCCGCGCTCACCCACGTCCGCGGCCTCGACCACCTCGCCGAGCATGGACTTGACCGGATAGCGCCGGATCTGGATCACCCGCACGGCTCAGCCGCCGACCGGGCCGGCGAACTTCGCGGCGAGCTCGCGGTGTTTCGCGGCGGCCGTCATCGCTGTCTCGGCGCTGATGGCGCTGCCGGGCATCAGGCCGAACTCCGCCACCTGGTCGGCGAGCCGTAGGTGCTCACGCTGGGCGAACGCGCGGCAGGACGGGCAGGTGACGACGCCGGGGTTGCCCGACGTCATCGCCAGCGGTACCTGCTGCCCGCAGCCGGAGGTGACGGTGGCCGGGGCGTCGGCGGCGAGCCGGAACGTGGCCGCCAGCATCTCCCGCACCGCGAGGTCGGCGCGCAGTTTGGTATCGATGTGAATGTCATCCACCCTCACTGCCTACCACGCGGAGCACGCCGTACGTCTCGCGGTAGGTGCGCGGTCCGATCAGCGGCAGCAGCCGGTCGCGCAGCCAGATCGGCAGGCCGGCCGCGCGGGAGAACCGGTCGGTCGCGGCCTGCACGTGGGCGACCCGCTCGCGGCGCCGCTGTTCGTACCGGGCGCCGACGGTGTCCCAGTCTCCCTCGGCGAGCAACGCGGCCAGGACCAGCGCGTCCTCCGCCGCGAGCGCGGCGCCCTGAGCCCACACCGGTGCGGTGGCGTGCGCCGCGTCGCCGATCAGCACCCGGCGACCGGACGACCAGCCCGGCAGGCGGATCTCCTCGATCGGTGAGTGGAACAGCGACTCCGGGTTCTTCGCCACGCTGTCGAGGACGGCGCGGACCGGTTCCGGATAGCCACCGAACGTGGTGTGCAGCCAGGACGGGTCGGGGTCGACCGGGCCGCCTCGGGTGGCGGACGCGTAGCCGTACACCTCGGTGTCGTCGACCGGGATCAGCAGGAAGGCGCCGCCGGCGCCGGACCAGACGGTCCAGCAGTCGACGCCGGGGTTGGGCGCCATGAAGCGCCAGCTGGCGGCGCTGAGCACCGAGGCACGGACGGTGGTGGCGCCGAACATGGCGGCGCGGACGGCCGAGCGTACGCCGTCGGCGCCCACCACGAAGCCGTACGCCTGCCGCTCGCCGCCGTCGAAGGTGACGTCGAGACCGTCCACAGCGGAGACCGCGAGCGGCTGCCGCACCGGCGCGTCGAGGCCGTCGGCCAGCAGGGCGAGCAGATCCGAGCGGCGTACGCACCGCGGCCGCGCCCGCGCTCCCCAGAACTCGTCCTCGTCCACCGCGAACAGCACCTTGCCCGCGGCCGACCGGTACTCCCGGCGCCGCGTCGGCCGGCCCAGTTTCGCCAGCCCGTCACCGAGGCCGAGGGCCGCGAACGCCGTCACCGCGTTGCCCGGCAGGTTGATCGCCAGTCCGCCGGTCCGGCCGGCGTCGCCGCGTTCGGCCACCTCCACCGGCAGTTCGTGCCGGCGCAGAGCCCGCGCCATCGCCAGCCCGGCGATCCCGCCGCCGGCTACGAGCACTGTCTCTTCTGTCATCGGTCCCACCCCCGTATCGACACGCGGCAGCCGCGAAGGCTCAAGCCTCTCGTGGCGGGTCTTCGGAGGCTGCCGCCGATCCGACACCCAGGCGGCCCACGACCCGGCCGGCCGGGCCGGTCCGGTACGCGAGCACCAGCAGCAGCTCGAACCGGGCGCCCGGGTCGTCCAGATCGTCGCCGAGCAGGTCCCGCAGCCGGTTGAGGCGGTAGCTGACGGTCTGCGGGTGCACGTACAACTCGGCCGCGACCGCCGTACGCGATCCCCAGTGCCGCAACCAGCTCTCCAGCGTGACCAGCAGTTGTTCGCGCTGGCCGGCGCGCAGCGCGGCGAGCGGCGCGAGCCGGCGTGCCGAGAGCACCGCGAGGGCGCCCGGTTCGCCGCGCAGTGCCAGGGCCGCGAAGTGGTCGTCGGTGAACACCGGTTCGGCGCCCGTCCCGGCCAGTTCCAGCGTGCCCTCGGCGAGCCGGACCGCCTGCGGCACCTCGGCCCAGCCCAGAGCCGGGCCGACCACCGCGTCGCGGCCCTGGAGCGCCTCGGTGAGCGCGGCACGTTCGGCGCGGGGCCCGGCCCGCAGCAGCAGGACGGCGTCCCGGCCGCGTTCGGCGACCACGCCGTCGGCGCCGAACCGGAACCGGGCGTCGCGGGCCTGGTCCGGCGGCAGCAGAACCGGCACCACGGTGTCCGGAGCCGGCCAGCCGATGCCGGTGACCGCCTCGCGCAGCACCTCGGGCGGTGCACCGCCGCGCAGCAGCAGATCGGCGACCCGGCGGCGGCGCCGGTCGCCCTCGCCGGCCTGTTCGCGCAGTTGCCGGGCCAGCCCGTCGGTGCAGGCCGCGGCCAGCTCGTCGACGTACGCACTTGTCGCGTCGGCCAGGTCGATGAGCTCGTCGACGGTCACCGGCCGCACCTCCGCCAGGGACTGGGAGGCGGTGCGCAGCAGCATCCGGGCGGCGGTGCGCAGGGCGCCGAGCAGCAGCTCCGGTCCCCGGTTCTCCCGGGCCTCGGCGGCGCCGAGCGCCACGAACACCTCGCGGATCGGCGGAGGCAGCGCCGGCTCAGCGGTTCCGGCCAGGTCGGCGAAGCGGTCCAGAGCGACCCGCACCGCGGTGTACGCGTCCCGCCGGAACTTCGCGCCGGCCGACTCCGGCGCGTTCTCCCCGACCGCGCCGGCGATCGCCTGCACGGCTTCCGGCAGCCGGGGGCGCATCGCGGCCGCGAGATCGGAGGGCAGTCGCTGCCAAGGAGTGTCCATCACGCCGATTTTGTCACCCGGTGATAAAGATGCGGTCGTATCTTGCTGGCCGAAAGACGGTGCTTCGTACCGGGAACGGGATGACGATGAGTCGGTGAAGCATCTGATGTCCCGCCGGCACGTCGTCGACATGTGTCGCACCATGCTCGAACGCGGATACCTCAAGGCCACCGAGGGCAACGTCTCGGTCCGGATCCCGGGCCACCAGCTCTACGCGGTCACGCCGAGCAACTACGACTACGACAAGATGCGCCCCGAGGACGTCTGCGTCGTCGATTTCAACGGCAAGCACGTCCCGGATCCGGACGGGGCCGGCGGGCTGGTCCCGTCGATCGAGTGCGGCATGCACGCGAACATCTACCGCGAGCGGCCGGACGTCAACGCGATCGTGCACACCCATCAGCCGTACGCGTCAGCCCTGGCCTTCCTGCGCAAGCCGATCCCGGCGCTCACCGACGAGCAGGTCCGCTTCCTCGGCAAAGAGGTCGCGATCATCGACTACGCGCCGTCCGGCACCTCGTTTCTCGCCAAGAACGTGCAGAAGAAGGTGGCGAGCGGCGACAACGCGTTCATCATCGCCAACCACGGCGTGGTGGCGCTGGGCACCGACCCGGACCGGGCGGTGTTCAACATGGCGCTGCTGGAGAAGGTGTCGATCGCCTATCTGATGGCGCTGACCAGCGAGGCCGGCAAGGTCTACACGATTCCGGTGACGATCCGGGAGATCGCGTTCGGCAAGCTGCGCAAGGACGAGAAGCGGATCGCCGCGCAGATCACCGAGGCCGTCGAGCCGATCCGGGTCCCGGACGACGAGGAGCTGCCGAGCGCAGACCTCGCCAAAACGGAAATGTCCGAAGAGTCGTTGGGTTACTCGATCAGTGAGTACCTAGATGTCGACGACACGATGCGCCGCCTCAAGGCCCTCGTCGACCAGCCCCTTCGAGGGCTCCGGCACGACGCCCTGCTGGATGTGCTGAACTACTTCGAGACCAAGTGCCGCGCCTCCAAGGAGATCACCGAGCGGGCCAAGAAGCGCATCCCCGGCGGCGTCCAGCACAACCTGGCCTTCAACTACCCGTTCCCGCTCGCCGTCGACAAGGCCGAGGGCGCGTACCTCACCGACCGCGACGGCAACGTCTACATCGACTTCCTGCAGGCCGGCGGCCCGACCATCCTGGGCAGCAACTACGGCCCGGTGAACGAGCAGGTGGCCGCGGTGATCAAGGAGAGCGGGCCGGTCACCGGCCTGTTCCACGAGTACGAGCTGAAGCTCGCCGAGATCATCAACCAGTACATGCCGCACATCGAGATGTACCGGTCGCTCGGCTCCGGCACCGAGGCGGTGATGGCCGCGGTGCGCGCGGCGCGCGCACACACCGGCAAAAAGATGGTGATCAAGGTGGGCGGCGCCTATCACGGCTGGTCCGACACCATGGTGTACGGCCTGCGCGTGCCCGGCAGCTTCCGGATGAACGCCAAGGGCATCCCGTTCGGCGCGACCGGGCGTACCCGGGAGTCCTTCCCGCACGATCTCGGCACGCTGCGGCGCAAGCTCATCGAGAACCGGGTACGCGGTGGGACCGCCGCCGTCGTGGTGGAGCCGCTCGGCCCGGAGTCCGGCACCCGACCGGTCCCGCACGACTTCAACGCCGGCGTGCGCAAGCTGTGCGACGAGTTCGGCGCGATGCTGATCTTCGACGAGGTGGTGACCGGCTTCCGTACCGGGCTGGGCGGCGCGGCCGGCTACTTCGGCGTCACACCCGACCTGACCGTCTTCGGCAAGGCCGTCTCCGGCGGTTACCCGATGGCCGGCGGAGTCGGCGGCAAGGCCGAGGTGATGAGCGTCTTCGGCTCCGGTCTGGACGGCAAAAGCGGTGCGCACATCCAGGTCGGCGGCACCCTGTCGGCGAACCCGCTGTCCTGCGCGGCCGGCTACTTCGCGATCAAGGAGATGGCGCGGACCAACGCACCGGTCATCGCCGGCCGGGCCGGCGACCGCCTCACCCGCGGTCTGCAGAAGCTGATCGACAAGTACGGGCTGCCGTACGTCGCCTACAACCAGGGTTCGATCGTGCACCTGGAGTGCAGTGGCGTGATGCTGCTGGACATGCGCAGCCCGATCAAGCTGCTCAAGGAGAACAAGGGCCGCAAGAAGCTGATGGAGCAGATGGGCGCGGCGTACGCGGCACACGGCATCATCACCCTGGCCGGCTCGCGGATGTACACCTCGATGGCCGACACCGACGAGGTCATCGACGACGCTCTCACCCGGTTCGACCAGGTCTTCGCGCAGGTCGAGGGGGTCTAGGTGGCCGTCGCGCCGCAGGTGCTGGCGATCGATCTGGGCACGTCGGGGATGAAGGCCGCCCTGGTCGCCGCCGACGGGGCGGTGACCGGGTGGGCCGAACGCCCGGTCCCGCTGCACGTGCTGCCCGGCGGCGGCGCGGAACAGGACCCCCTCGCCTGGTGGGACGCCCTGGCCGAGGTCGTCGCCGACCTGGGCCGGGACCACCCGGACCACCTGCGCGCGGTGACCACGATCTGCTCCTCGACGCAGGGCGAGGGCACGATCGCGGTGGACGCGAACGGTGAGCCGCTCACCCGGTGCATCAGCTGGCTGGACATGCGCGGGGCGGCACACCTGCGCAAACAGTTCGGCGGCTTCCCGGCGTACGGTGGAATCTCGATCTTGAAAGTCGCGCGCTGGCTGCGTCTCACCGGCGGCATGCCGTCGGTGACCGGAAAGGACCCGGCCGCGCACATGCTGCTGATCCGCGACGCCATGCCCGAGGTGTACGCGAAGACCGCGACCTTCCTGAACGTCCTCGACTGGATCAACCTGAAGCTCACCGGCCGCACGGTGGCCACCGTCGACTCGATCCTCACCTCCTGGGTCACCGACAACCGGAAGGCGGACGCCATCCGGTACTCCCCCGAGCTGGTCGCCGCCAGCGGGATCGACCGGGACAAGTTCCCGCCGATCGTGGCCTGCACCGAGGTGATCGGCACGCTCGCACCCGGCGCCGCCGCCCACCTCGGCCTGCCCGCGTCCGTGCGGGTGGTGGCCGGCGCCATCGACAACACCGCGGCCGCGATCGGCGCCGGCACGGTACGCGACAACGAACCCCACCTCTACCTCGGCACGTCGTCCTGGATCGCGGCGCACGTACCGAAGAAGAAGACCGACGTGCTGACCGGCATCGCCTCGATCCCGTGCGCGATTCCGGACCGCTACCTGATGACCGCGCTGCAGGCCACCGCCGGCGCCAACCTCACCTGGCTGCGCGACAAGATCGTCGAGTACGACGATCCTCTGCTTTCCGCAGGCCACATCAGCCGCGACGAGGGCACCATCTTCGATGCCTTTGACAAGATCATCCCGATGGTCCCGGCAGGCGCGAACGGCGTCATCTACACCCCTTGGCTGTACGGCGAGCGCGCACCGGTCGACGACGCGAACCTGCGTGCCGCGTTCCTCAACATCTCCCTCGACACCACCCGTTCCGACCTGCTGCGCGCCGTCTTCGAGGGCGTCGCGCTGAACACCCGCTGGCTGGCCAAGGCGGTCGACCGGTTCCTCGGCGCACCGGTCACCTCGATGGTGATCACCGGCGGCGCGGCCCGCTCCGGCTCGTGGTGCCAGATCTTCGCCGACGTGCTCGGCATCGAGATCCGCCGCGACGCCAACCCGGTCGCGGTCAACGCCCGCGGCGCCGGCTGGATCGGCGCGGTCGGCGCCGGGATGATCACCTTTGCCGACCTGCCGGCACTCTCCCGCAACGACCACGTCTTCACGCCGGGCGCCGACCACGCCACCTATGACGAGGTCTACGAGATCTATCAGGACCTGCACAAACGGCTGGCCCCGGTGTATCGGCGGCTGAACCGGCCGGCCCGCTGACCCGGTCGGGGGAAACGGCATGTCGGCTGGCGGCAGATGCCTTCCGGGGAGTCCGTGCGGTCGGCTATTTTGACAGCTTCCCACCGGCGTTTCTGAGCCCGGCCGTCGCATCCCGCGCTCCACCGTCCGGCCGCCGCCGCAAGTCGCCGGGACCCGGCTCGTGGTCTCCGGGAGGCCGTCGTGACCGTTCCGCTGCGCCCCGGCTGGATGACCCTCGGCTCGCTGAACACCGAGGATCTGCACGGCCGTCCCGGTCCGGCGCGCGCCGCCGCGCTGCGCGCCGCCGCCGACGACCCGCGGCACCGGATGCTGCACCTCACCGACGCCTGCTACGGCGCCCTCTCCGCCGGCGAGGCCAAACACGCCTTGCGCCTGCTCGACGAGCTGGAGAAGGTCGCCGGCGGCCCGGACCGGCATCTGTCCGCCCTGCGCGCGTGGGCCCTCCAGCTCGACGGGAACTGGTACCCCGGCGGCATCGGCGCGGAGACCACCATGGACCCGGCGGGAGCCTTCGTCACGCCGGCGCCCGGCATCCCGGAGACCGAGCTGATCGAGCACCTGGTCGCCGACGGCCCACCGAGCCTGGCGACCGTCCGCGCCGTCACCGAGACCCTGCTGCGCTCCGGCAATGAGACCGCCGCCAGGCAGATGGCGGTGCAGGGCGTGCGGGCCCTGGAGAACCTGGCCCGCCTGGCGAACCGGCTCGGCGCGGTGGCGCTCGGCCACTGGTGCGACATCGCCGGCGCCGACCTGATGCACCGGATCGGCCTCGACGCCGAGGCACGGCACCTGCTGATCCAGGCCCGTACCGCGGTCACCCTGCTCAACCTGCCCGGCCTGGTCGGCGTGACCTACCTGGTGGAGGGCGACTGGTCGGCCACCCCCGGCTCGCACCCGGAGAGCCTCGGCTTCGACCTGGCTCCGCAGCCCGGCCCCAGCCCCGCCCTGGCCCGGCGTGACCCGTACCGCGCCGCCGAGTGCTACACCGCCGCGGCCAGCTGGGCCGCCGGGCTGCCGTTGCCCCGCCTGCACGCCGCCCTGGAGCTGCGGCAGGCGACCCTGGCCTGGTTCGCCGGTGACCGGCCGCGCCGCCGCCGGCACCTGCTCGCCGCCCGCGACGCCTGGACCACCGCCGGCGACACCGCAGGCGTGCAGCTCGCCGCCGTCCACCTGCTGATCGCCGACCTCGACGAGGGACTGTTCGCCGATCACGTGGCGACGCTGAGCCAGGCCGGGCAGCCGCCCGAGCACGGCCCGGTCGCCGGCGTGCTGGCCTGGTCCGCCTCGGTCGGCAGCCGGGCGTGGTGCACCGGGCTGGGCCGGGTGCTGCAACGCGCCGCCGAGCACTGGCAGGCCCGCGGCAGCGTGGCCCGCGCCAGGCTCGGCTACCTGGCCGCGCTACCACTGCTCGGCGCCGATCCGGCGCTGCCCACCCGGCCCGTGGTGACCGCGCTGGCGGCCGTCGAGTCCCGCCACGGCCTCGCCGCGCCGGCACTCACCCGGCTGGAACGGCTCCTGCACTGCCCCGGCCCGGCGGCCGGGCCACCGGAGGTCGCCTGCGCCCAGCAGCTCGAGACGATCCTCGCCATGGTCGACGCGCACCGCGGCCGGATCGGATCGGCCGAGGCGGAGCGCGCCGCTCGTGGCCTGCTGCGCCTGCGCGACCTGTTGCGGGAGATGCTGCCCCGTCTCGGCGGACCGGGCGGCCCGCGAGCCGCGATCGAGGCGATCGCCGTCATCGACGTGCTGGTGCCGCTGGCCCGGTGCGGTCACGCGTCCGATCGAGGGCTGCCGGAGCGGGCCGAGCAGTGGTACCGGGTGGCCCTGGAGGCCGCCGAACGGCCCGGCGCCGCACCGGATCTGCGGCCGCTGGTGCTGGTGGCCGGCGGACGGTACGCCGAGGCGCGGACCGCCCTGACCGAACTTGATCGCGATCGCGCGCTACCCGGCGAGGTGCTCGCGCCGCTCGCCGTACGGGCCGGGGACCTCGCGCCGGCGGCCCTGGCCTTCGCCCGCTCCGGCGGCGCCCAGCGGGCCGGCCGCGGCTGGCACGACGCGCTGACCGCCGCGGAGATCGCCCTCGCGCACGACGACGTGAAAGCCGGACTGGCGCACGCCCGGACCGGCGCCGCCTTCGTCGAGGAGCTGGCCGCCACCCTGCCACGGGACGCGGACCGGGCCGCCGTCTGCGACCAGCCCGGCGTGGCGGCGCTGTACCTGCTCGCCGCGAAGGCGCAGGCCGCGCTGGCGCGTACCGAACACCACCGGGCCGACGCCGCCGACCTGCGCCGGCACTGTTTCGAGACGGCCGGACGCGCGTACGCGCTCACCGTCCCCGCGCGGCCGGCCGGCCCGGACGACACCGAACCGTGGCAGCAGTGGCGCCGGTCCACCGCCGAGTGGACCGAGCACGCTCACCGCCTGCACGCCGCGATCGACACACCCGCCATCCGCGACACCGCGCCGCTGGTGGCCGCGGCGGACGCCGCCGACGCGGCGCTGACCCGCGCCGAGTTCGAGGTGGAACGAAGCCACCCCGGCGCCCTGCTGCGCCGCGCGGCCCCACCGGCACCCTTCGACGTACGCCGGATGCAGAGCCGCCTCGCCCGCGACACCGTGGTCCTGGCCTACCTGACGGCCGGAGCCGAGCTGATGAGCTGGGTGGTGACCAGCGACGACGTCCACGTCCACCACCGGCACGTGGCGGCCGGGCACCTGGCCGCGCTGGCCCGCGGCTGCCACGCCCGCTGCGCCTCCGGGCACGGGCAGGCGACGGAGGCGACCGAGCTCGCCGCACTGCTGCTGCACGACGCGGCGAGCGTGCTGCGCGACCACCGGCGCGTCGTGGTCGTTCCGTCCGGCCCGCTGCGTGTCGTGCCGGTGCACGCGCTGCCGTTCGCCGGCCGGCCGCTCGGCCTGGAGCGGGTGGTCTCGTACGCGCCGAACACGGCACTGCTCACCGCCGAGGACACCACCCTGGACGAGTCGCTCCGCCCGGCCCGGCCGCTGGTCGTGGCCGGCCCGCTTCCCGGCGCCGGTGTCGAGGCCCGGACCGCGGCCGCGATCCTCGGCTGCCCGTCCGGCGAGGTGCTCGACACCACCGGCGACCGGCTGCGCGGGCACGACGTGCTCCTGCTCGCCGCGCCGCTGCCCGAGGGCGGCCTGCCGGCCGACGCCGATCTGGTGGTGCTCTCGCGCTGCGCCTTCGGGCGTACCACGATGACCCTCGGCGACGACGTGGCCGCGGTGACCCGGGATCTCATCCGCGCCGGGGTACGCCGGGTGGTCCTGCCGCTGTGGCCGGTCGACGACATCGTGGCACCCGTGGTGATCGCCCGCTTCCTGCGCGGGGTGACCGAGGGCGTCCCGCCGGCACACGCGCTGGCGGAGGCTCAGCGCTGCGTCGCCCGGGCGAGCGCCGACCAGCTGCGGGCCGAGTACACCGCGATGGGCGGGACACCGGAGCACGAGCTGCCGCTCGGGGGCGACGCCGAGCGGCACTGGGCACCGTTCGTCCTGATCGGACCGTGATCAGCCGCTCACCGCGAACAGCCGGTCGACCTCCTCGGCGACCGGCGCGGACGCGAGCGGGCGCCACGCCGTGAACAGCTCCTGGAAGTACACCCGGTTCTTCTCCAGCACGGCCGGCGCCTGCTCGAAGACGTCGAGCTCGTTGACGATGCTCAGGTCGACGAAGGGCGTCAGCTCCTCGGTGGTCAGCTCCCGGGTCTCGCCGGTGAAGCGGTCGGCGACCTGTTTCGTCTCGGCCAGCCGCTCCCAGGTGCGGTCCCGGTCGCACGACCCGTACAGGTAGACCAGCTCCTCCGCCTCGGCGCCGACCAGGTCGCGCAACGCGCCCCGGTCCTGCCAGAAGACGAGCGCGAGATCGAACCCGTCGGTGCTGTAGGCGGCATGGGTCAGCCCGGCGGTGCACACGTGGTCGCTGTGCCCGAGCTTGCCGAGCCGTTCCTCGACCCGGCACAGGTGGGCGTAAAGGGTGCCGCCCGGGTGCCGGACCGTGTCGGCTCCACGTTGCTGTAACCAATCACGCACGTCAGTGCTCATATCCAGCAACCTATTGGCCACCTTGGACGGCTCGCCGCCCCGCAGGGTGCGCTGTTCGTCACAGCCCGTGCCGAAACGTGCGGGCGGCGGACGTGAAACAGTGACCGTCGTGCCGGACAGGTACCGGGTGTGCGGACGATGAAGCCAGACCGAGAAGGGCGCTTCCGGGCGCTCTACGCCGACAACCACGCCGACGTGCTTCGTTTCGCCCGGCGCCGGGTCCATCCCAGCCATGCCGAGGACGTGGTGGCCGATGCCTTCCTGGTGGCCTGGCGCCGCCTGGAGGAGGCACCGCCGCGGGCCGGCGACGCGCGTGCCTGGCTCTTCGGCATCGCGCGGAACTGTCTGCTCAACACCAACCGGGGCCTCGGACGGCAGGACACCCTGGCGGTCCGGATCGCCGAGGCCGCACCGCCCGCCGAGACCGGTGCGGCCGAGGACGAGGCCGCCGCCCAGCGGCTGGACCTGGCCGCCGCCTGGAAACGGCTGACCGCCGGTGAGCAGGAGGCGCTGGCGCTGACCGTTTTCGACAATCTCACCTCACCGCAGGCCGGCCGCGTGCTGGGGATCACCGCCGCGTCGTACCGGCTGCGGCTGTTGCGTGCCCGTCGCGCCCTGCGCGGTCACCTCCACCAGGCCGAGACGAGCCCGGCCGGCTCGCTGGCCGCCCTTGGCTTCGACACCATGGAGAACCCGTCGTGAGCGATCTTGACGCAACCCTGCGCACGCTGGACGCCGCCGGCCCGCTGACCGCCGAGGACCACGAACGCGCGGCCGCCACCTTGGACCGGATCGTGGCCACCTCGTTCGACCGGCCCGCACCGGCCCGCCGTCCCAGGCGCCGCCTGCTCGTCGCCGCGGTGGCCGCCGTCGCCGCCGCGGCCGGAGCGGCGATCATCCTGCCCGGCAACCTCGGCGCCGGCCGGGCGTACGCCTCCTGGACGCCGGTGCCGACCGCCCTGACCGACGCCGAGATCGACCTGGTCGGACCGGAGTGCCGGGACGGCCTGAAGGACGGTTCCCTGGACATCGAGCGGGCGAAGCTGGTGCTCGCCGAACGGCGCGGCGAGTACGTCGCCATGCTCTACCGCACCGACGACCCGGACGTGTCCGGTTCCTGCCTGGCGCACAACGTTCCCGGCGACGACGACGTGGACGATGTGAAATGGGGCGTCGGCGGCAGTTCCGGGCCGTCCCAGATCGCGCCGGCCGGCCAGTACATGGAGGGCGCCATCGCCGACTTCAAGGAGGCCTCCATCACCGACGGCGCGGTCGGCCCCGACGTCACCGGCGTGACCATCCGGACCGGTGACCTCGCCGTCCAGGCGACGGTGCGCAACGGCCGCTACGTGGTCTGGTGGCCGTGCCCGGCCTTCGAATGGGCCGACAAGACGCACCTCCGGGAGATCTTCACGGTCGACCTCACCTTGCGCGACGGCACCATCATTCCGGCGGCCAAGCCGTGGCGGCCGCGCTGAGCAGACGACACACCTCGGGGGTGGTGGGCGCGGCTCCGGCCGCGCCCACCGGTGTTTGGCGGGCTGAAGGTTCGGAAAGGCTACGCTCCCGATCGACGTTCGTGATGGAAGGACCCAGCCCGTGATGGCTCTGCTGCTCGACCTCGCCAACATCTTCGGCGGTCTGCTGCTGGCGATACCGCTGCTGCGCCGGCTGCCGTCGGTCGGCGACAACATCGGCCGGTTCGCCGACCGGATCGCCCGCTGGGCCTGGCTGATCGGCGTGGTGGCGCTGGTCGCCGGTGGTTACTACCTGATCGTGCACCTGACCTCCGGACCGCACCTGTTCCACTTCGAGGTGGTCGGCATCGGTGTCGGGCTCGCGCTGCTCTGGGACCGGATCACCGGTCGCAAGCCGCTCGACGGAGCCACGCGGGACGAGCCGTCCGGACGGGCCCTGCTGCTGGCGATCTTCGGTGTGATCGCGATCGTGGTGGGCGTCCAGGGCCTCTTCACGCCTAATTGACAGGCCCGCCGTGGGAGCGCTCCAATTTTATTGAATGGGACTTCGCGTAGAAAAAGAATTATCGGCCCTGGTGTCCGGACCGCCGTCTCAAAGCGCGCCCGACCCGTTGAAAATCGCATCACGAAAGTTCAAAGATCCCTTGGCGAGCGGGGGGCGATTCCCCGCCGTAATCCGTTCGACAAGGGAGCAGCATTGTCCTCCAGGACCCGAATCCGGCGCGGTCCGGCCGTGGTGAGCGCGCTCGCCGCAGCCGCCCTGACCGCCGCCGGCATCACCCTCATCCCGTCCGCGAACGCCGCAACCACCGCCTTCCCGAAGGGCCCGGCCCCCAGCAACAGCAGCATCGAAGCGGTTCGAGGACCGTTCGCCACCGCGCAGTCCAGCGTCTCCCGAGCCACCGTGTCCGGCTTCGGTGGTGGCGACATCTACTACCCCACCGACACCAGCAGCGGCACGTTCGGCGCGGTGGTCATCGCGCCCGGCTACACCGCTTCCAAGTCGAGCATGGCCTGGATCGCCCCGCGGATCGCCTCGCAGGGCTTCGTGGTCTTCAACATCGACACGCTGACCACGTCGGACCAGCCGGCCAGCCGCGGGCGGCAACTGCTCGCCGCCGCCGACTACCTGACCGGTCGCAGCAGCGTGCGGACCCGCATCGACGCCACCCGCGTCGCGGTGGTGGGTCACTCGATGGGCGGAGGCGGCACCCTGGAGGCCGCCGCCAGCCGCCCGTCACTACAGGCAGCGATCCCGCTGACCCCGTGGAACCTGACCAAGTCGTGGAGCCGCAACACCGTGCCGACGCTCATCGTCGGCGCGGAGAACGACTCGATCGCGTCGGTCCGGAGCCACTCCGAACCGTTCTACGACAGCCTGCCGGCCGCGCCGGGCAAGGCGTACCTCGAGCTGAACAACGCCAGCCACTTCGCGCCGAACAGCTCGAACACCACGATTGCCAAGTTCAGCATCGCCTGGCTGAAGCTCTTCGTCGACAACGACACCCGCTACCAGCAGTTCGTCTGCCCCGGGCCGGGCACCGGGCTCGCCGTCCAGGAGTACCGCAACACCTGCGCCAACTTCGCCGTCTGAGGTGACTGACCGGGATGGCGGCGCCGCCGTCATCCCGGCAGCAGCGCCCGCAGCGCGGGTTCGGCCAGGTCGAACTCGACGTCCGCCACGCCGAGCAACTCGCTGTACATGACCGATCCGAGCAGCCGGACATAAAGGTACGCGCGCCGGCGCAGATCGTCCTCGTCCCCGGTGAGGCCCGACTCGCGGAAGATCTCCAGCTGCGCCTCCACGCCCCGGTGCTGGAGATCAGTGGCCGGAGTGACCAGCAGTCGCGCCGCGGCCTGCGGCTCGGCCGCCACGAACTGCCGCAGCTGCTGAGCCGAGAACATCAGCTCCACGAACACCCGGGAAACCTCGATGACCCGGTCCGGGCCGGTGGTGGTGGCCTCTCCGCGAGCCTCGTCCAGGAGCAGCCGCGCGAGTGCCCAGAAGACCTCGCCGAGCAGCGCGTCGCGGCTGCCGACCGCCCGATAAAGCGTGGCACGACTGATGGACAATTCACCGGCCAGCGCCTCCATGTCCAATCCGGAATGATGCAGGTAATGCATCACGGCACCGCGCAGCAACACATCCGGTGCGATTACACGCCGGCTCTCAGGCAAGGCACACCCCCATTCGCCGCGTCGCGCCCGGAAAACAACTACCCGGCGGCGAGCTCCCCATTCCTGCCCGATTTCTGGTACGGCCAGACGTCGCCGCCGGATCAACCGGGGCCTTGACATCGATGAGGACGCATGTCCATGTTTACGTAAACAACTCGTCGATGAGGGGCCGTCCATGATCGTCCGACTCGCCACGACGCTGCTCCTGGCGGCGCTCACGGCAACACCGGCCACGGCCGCTCCCCCGGAAACCACCGCCGCCGCCGCCGGGGTCACCGTCACCATCGACCCGTCCTATCAGCAGCCCGAGTTCCAGGGCTGGGGCACCAGCCTGGTCTGGATGGCCGAGGCCACCGGCGACTACCCGGACGAGATCCGGGAACGCCTCGTCGACCTGGTCTTCGGCCCGGACGGCCTGAACCTGAACATCGCGCGCTTCAACATCGGCGGCGGCAACGCTCCGACGGTGCGCGACTATCTGCGCCCGGGCGGCGCCGTGCCCGGCTTCTGGAACGCCCCGCAGGCGTACCGGCCGCAGGACAAACAGTGGTGGAACCCGGAGGACCCGGCGCACTGGAACTTCGACGCCGACCCGGCCCAGCGCTGGTGGGTCGACCGGATCAAGGACCGGATCACCCGCTGGGAGGCGTTCAGCAACTCCCCGCCGTACTTCCAGACGGTCAGCGGGTACGTCAGCGGCGGCTTCGACCCGAACACCGACCAGATCCGCGCCGACCGGGTCGACCAGTTTGCCGAGTACCTGGTCCGGGTCACCGAGCACCTGGAGGAAGCGCACGGGATCGACTTCGACACGATCGACCCGCTGAACGAGCCGAACACCGACTACTGGCGTACCACGCTCGGCGCGGACGGGCAGCCCACCGGCGGCCGGCAGGAGGGCGCGCACGCCGGACCGGCGTTGCAGGCCCAGGTGGTGACCGCGCTGAAGAACCGCCTCGCGACCGCCTCCACCGACGCCCAGGTGTCGGCGCCGGACGAGACCAACCCGGGCACCTTCGTCACCGACTGGTACGGCTACCCGCAGGCCGCCCAGGACGCGGTCGCCCAGCTCAACGTGCACACGTACGGCACCGGCCAGCGCACCGCGGCACGGGACGTGGCCAAGGCCGAGCAGCGCCCGCTGTGGATGAGCGAGGTCGAGGGAAGCTGGGGCAACGACTACACGAGCATGGACTCGGGCCTCGGCATGGCCCAGCGGATCATCGACGACATCCGCGAGCTGGAGCCGTCGGCCTGGGCGCTGTGGCAGCCGATCGAGGATGCCGACAACATGGTGGCCGAGGGCAACCTGCAGTGGGGCTCGATTCACGTTCCGTTCGATTGCGACGAGAGCGATGATCTGACGACCTGCCCGATCCGGACCAACACCAAGTTCGACACTATCCGGAACTTCACCCACTACATCCGGCCGGGCGATCGGATGGTGAAGGTCAGCGACACCGCCACCACCGCCGCGATCCGGGCCGATGGCAGGGGCGCGACCGCGGTGCACGCCAACCAGACCGCATCTGATCGGGTCGTCACGCTGGACCTGTCGAAGTTCGGCCGGATCTCCCGGAACGCCACGGTCACCCCGGTCGTGACAAGCGCGGCGGGCAAGCTGGTCGAGAAGGCCGCGGTCCGGGTGCGCGACGGGCGGGCGGCGATCACCGTGCCGGCCCAGTCGGTCACCACCCTCCTGATCGACGGGGTGTCCGGGACAGCCGCGGGACACGTGCGGAACGGTCACGCGTACCGGATCGAAGGGGTGCAGAGTGGCCGGTCGCTCGCGCCGGCCGGCGGCGGCGCCGCCATCCGGACCACCGACCCGGCCGCGGCCGACCAGCTGTGGACGTTCCGCGCGCTGGGTGACGGGCTGAGCAACCGTGAGCGGTACGCGATCAGCAACGCCGGCACCGGTCAGCGGCTCGCGGTCCGGGGCGGTGCGGTGGTCGTCGAGGACGCCGCGGCAGGGCTGGACGAGGGCGCGCAGTGGGTGCTCTCGACCACCGGTGACGGCACCTACACGCTGATCAACGTGGCGGCGCGGCGGCTGGTCGACGTGCCTGGCCAGGCCACCGCCGACGGTAGCCGGGTGGGCCTCTACCAGCCGACGTCCGGGTCCAATCAGCGCTGGGCGGTACGCGACGAGACCGTGCTGCGGAGTGAGGTCGTTTCGGCGTACACCATCCCGGGTCTCGTTCCTGAATTGCCGGAAACCGTGACCGCCATCCTGGCCGGCGGTGGCCGGGCGACCTTGCCGGTCACCTGGCGGCTGCCGCCGGAACGGCGGTGGAAGAAGCCTGGAACCGTGACTGTCCGTGGCACCGCGACCGACGTCCTCGGTCGGCCGGTCGCTGCCGAAGCGCGCGTCGTCGTGGACGTCTTCACCAGGACCAGGCCGGCGCACGCGACGACCTATGCCGGCGGCGAACCGGTGCTGCCGGCCACGGTGACCGGGCTGGGCCGGCACGGCGGCCGCGCCGAACTGCCGGTGACCTGGGATGCCGCACCGCCCGGCGCGTTCGACGCGGTCGGCGTGGTGACGCTGACCGGCACCGCGACCGTGGTGGGCGGCACGACCGTTCCGGCGACGGTCCGGGTGCGGGTCACCGAGGCGGTCGAGGGTGGCGCCGAGATCTCGTCGGTCACCGCGTCCTTCACCGAGAGTGGCTACTCGGCGGCCGGCCTGGCCAACGGCGACACCACCGACAAGGCCTGGTCGAACTGGAAGCCGAACGACCGCAACCCGTCCGACACGATCACCGTCCGGCTGTCCGGCGTGCGTGACGTGACCCGGGTGGTGACCCACTTCTACCGGGACAACGCGGCTGGTGGCGGCCTCCCGCAGAGCCTGCGGGTGGGTCTTCCGGCAGCCGACGGCACCTGCGCCGGCGGCACCGAGGTGCCGGTGGGCACGGCGAGCCCACTCGCCGTCTCCGCGGCGGTCGGCAGCCGCACCGACACGGTCTGCGTGGTGTTGACCGCGGTGCCGAACGGCTACCTGACCGTCGCGGAGATCGAGGTCCTGGCCAAGGAGCCCGCGCGGTCAAGGTCTGGTAGGTGACGGTTCAGGAGCGGCCGTTGCGGCAGTCGCGCGGTGAGCCGCGCGCCGCCCGGGGCGGCGGCCATCGTCCGGAACGGACTAGTCCGGCCGGGGAATCAGCAGGTGGCGGTTGAACGCCTCGGCGACGGCGGCGGCGCGGTCCGCGACACCCAGCTTGGCGTAGACGTTGAGCAGGTGGCTCTTGACCGTGGCCTCGGTGATGAACAGCCGCGCCGCCACCTCGCGGTTGGTGTTCCCGGCCGCGACCAGTTCGAGGACCTCGAGTTCGCGCTGGCTGAGCAGCTGCGGCGCGGGTGTGCGGACCCGGTTGACCAGCCGGGCCGCCACCGCCGGGGAGAGCACGGTCTCGCCCTTCGCCGCGGCCCGGGCGCCGCGCAGCAGCTCCTCCCGGAGGGCGTCCTTGAGCAGGTAGCCGGTGGCGCCCGCCTCGATCGCCGGCAGCACGTGGCTGTCGTTGTCGTACGTGGTCAGCACCAGCACCCGGGCGCCGACGCCGAGCCGGGCCAGCTCTTTGATGGCGGTCAGCCCGTCCATGCCCGGCATGCGGAGGTCCATCAGGATCAGGTCGGGATGCAGCGCCTGCGCCATCCGGACCACCTCGGCGCCGTCGGCGGCCACGCCCAGCACCTCGAACCCGGGTGCGGAGGCGTACATGCTGCTCAGCCCGTCCCGGACGATCGGATGGTCATCGGCGATGAGCAGCCGGATCGGCTGATCGGTCATCGGTCGCTCCTCGTCGGCTGGAGGGGGACGCACGCCGAGATCCCGGTCCCGGCGCCCGGTTCGGACTCGATCCGCAGCGTCCCGGAGAGCGCTTCGACCCGCTGCCGCATGATGGTAAGGCCGAACCCGCCGGGGCCGTCCGGCGAAAGATCGGCGGAGTCGAAGCCGCGGCCGTCGTCCAGTACGTCCAGCGCCACCTCGTCCTCCAGGTAGGACAGGGTCACTCCGACCCTGGTCGCCTCCGCGTGCCGGGCGATGTTGGCCAGCGCCTCCTGTGCCGTCCGGAGCAGCGCGAACTCGGCCTCCGGCGGCATCGGCCGTGGGGTTCCGGTGGTCGTGACCCGTACCGGCAGTCCCTGTATCGCCGACCAGCGATCGGCGACCTCGGTAAGCGCGTCGCCGAGGTGCGCGGTCTCCAGCGACTCGGGCCGCAGCGCGTCGACCGAGCGCCGCGCCTCGACCAGGCTCTGCCGGGCCAGCCCCTTCGCGGCCTCGAAGTGCCGCCGCCACGGATCGGGGATCTCCCGGGCCTGCTCGGCGGCCTGCAACTGGGCGATGATCCCGGTGAGTCCCTGTGCCACGGTGTCGTGGATCTCGCGGGCCATCCGCCGGCGCTCCTCCAGGACCCCGGTCTCCTTCGCCTGGGCGAGCAGCCGGTTCTGCAATCCGGCGTTCTCGGCGGCGGCGGCTTCCAGCTGATGGTTGGCCCGGCTCAGATCGGCCAGGGCGGTGCCGAGCTCGATCCGCTGGCGCTCGTCGAGGTGGAGCACCCAGGCCATGCCGGTCATGACGACGATGTTGAACACCACGATGGCCGCGTAGATTGCGAGGCCGGCGGCGTCCTTGTCGAAGCTCGACGCCTGCGCGGTCGCGGCCACGACCGCCATGACGGTGATCGCCGGCAGCCGCCACGGCCAGGGCAGGATCGCGAACGCGTGGATGTAGGCGACCGTGGTGAACAACCCGAACATCGGGTCCCGCAGCACCAGGACCAGGGTCAGCCACGCCAGCCCGACGAAGAACACCGCCATCGGCAGGAGCCGGTCCCACGACTCGGGGCGCAGGGTGAACATCCCCAGCATCCAGGCCGCGGTTGTCGCGCACAGGCCGAGGTTGACTGCCAGTTCGGTGCCGCTCTTCGTGATCACCGTGTAGGCGGTCAGGGCGGCCAGCAAACCGTACGGCACCGCGGTCACGAGCTGCCACGGCGGCCGCGGGGTTTCGCTGCTCATGGATCGCACCCTATTCCCAGCGGAACCAGCGGATCGACGCAGCTGAGCAGACCACCGCGTACGCCAGCAGGATCAGCACCGGCTGCCAGCCCGGGAAGCCGCCCTCGTACGCGTCCTGGAACGCCCGCGCCCCCGCGCCGAGCGGAGAGGCGTGGCTGATCTCGCGCAGCACCGGAGGCATCTCGGAGATCGGCACCCAGAGCCCGGCGAGGAACATCATCGGGAAGTACAGCACCGTGCCGATCGACGTGGCGAGCCCGCGCCCGGGTGCGAGCGCGGTGATCAGCAGGCCGATCGAGAGCAGCGCGGCCGTCACGAGCAGCCAGGCGGCAGTGAAGCCGGCGACGTTGTCCGGCAGCCGTGCCCCGAACACGGTCCAGGCGACGGCGAGGAAGAGCACGACCGCGACGACCGCGATGGCCAGGTTCGCGACGAGCTGGGCGGCGAGCACCCGGGCCGGCCCGGCCGGCGTGGTCTGCAGGCGTCTCAGCACGCCGTTCTCCCGATAGCCGGCGAGTGTGTTCGGCAGCGCGATCAGGGCCAGCATCGCCACGTTGAACATGATGATGATGGGCACGTAGATCTCGAAGACGGTCAGCCCGCCGGCGGACTCCACGGTCTCCCGCATGAAGGGGACGTTGCCGAGGATGATCAGCAGGATCAGGGGGAAGGCGACGCCCCAGATCGGGCCGACCTTCTCGCGTATCGACAGTCTGGTCTCGACGATGACGAGGCTGGACATGGTGGGTGTTCCTCTCTACTGCTTGCGGAGGAGGGAGACGTACGCGTCCTCGAGGCTCGCCTGCTCGACGCGCAGCAGTTCGGCCGTGATGTCGTTGCGGGCCAGGACCGCGGTGACCGCGGCGACCACGTTCGCGGTGCCGTCGACGACGACGAAGCCGCCGCGGTGCTCGACGCGTTTGACGTCGGACAGCACCGTCAGGAGCGCGTCGTCGAAGGGGCGAGACGGCCGGAACCGGAGGCGCTGGTCGATGCCGGCCCGCTCGGTCAGACCGGCCGGGGTGTCGACCGTGACGACCCGGCCGGCGTCGATCAGGGCGATCCGGTCGCAGAGCCGCTCGGCCTCCTCCATGAAGTGGGTGACCAGCACGATCGTGACGCCGCGGGCGCGTACGCCCTCGATCAGTTCCCAGGTGTCACGCCGCGCCTGCGGGTCCAGTCCGGTGGTGAGTTCGTCGAGGATCGCGATCCGCGGGTTGCCCACCAGCGCGAGGGCGATCGAGAGGCGCTGCTTCTGCCCGCCGGAGAGCTTCGAATAGCGTGCCTTCGCTTTCGGGGTCAGGCCGAGGGATTCCATCAACTCGCGCCAGTCGGCCGGGTCGGGATAGAACGAGCTGTAGAGCTCCAGCGCCTCGGCGACCCGTAGCTGGTCGGGCAGTTGACCGGTCTGCAGCTGAACGCCGAGCGCCCGGGTCACCTCGGCCCGGTCCCGGAGCGGGTCGTGTCCGAGGACCTCGATCTCGCCCCGGTCCGGTACGCGGATACCGGCCACGCACTCCACGGTCGTGGTCTTGCCGGCGCCGTTCGGGCCGAGGATGCCGAAGATCTCTCCGGGTTCGATGCTGAGCGAGACGTCGTCGACCGCGACGGTGTCTCCGTAACGCTTGTGCAGGTTGCGGACCTCAATGACGGCTGACATGCGATTCATCGTTTCGCCGCGCGAGCGCGGCCTGCAGTCACCAGAAGACGGGCCCGAACCAACCGATCGGTGGGTTCAAAACTGTACCGACCAGTCGGTACAGTATCGAAGTGACCACAACCCTGCCTCAGACCGGCCGCCGTCGCTGGGCCGCGCTCGGCGTGCTCTCCGCGGCCGTGCTGCTGCTGTCGATCGACGGGACCGTCCTGGCGCTCGCGGTGCCGTCGCTGACCGAGGCCCTGTCGCCGACCGCCGAGCAGATCATCTGGATCGGCGACATCTACTCGCTCGCGCTGGCCGGCCTGCTCGCCCTGATGGGCAACCTCGCCGACCGGCTCGGCCGCAAGCGCGTCCTGCTCACCGGCTCGGTGCTGTTCGGCCTGGTGTCGCTGCTCGCGGCATTCGCCACAAGCGCCGAGCAGCTGATCGCGGCACGCCTGCTGCTCGGCGTCGCGGGCGCCACCCTGATGCCCTCGACGCTCTCGCTGATCCGCAACATCTTCCCGGACGACGCCGAGCGCACCCGGGCCGTCGCCGTCTGGTCGGCCGCGTTCGGCGCCGGATCCGCGGCCGGCCCGATGGTCGGCGGATTCCTGCTGGAGCACTTCTGGTGGGGCTCGGTCTTCCTGATCAACGTGCCGGTCATGCTGGCCGTCGTCATCTCCGGCATCGTCCTGCTGCCCGAGTCCCGCGACCCGAGCCCCGGCCGCTTTGACCTCGCCTCCGCCGCTCTGTCCATGCTCGCCGTCGTCCCGATCGTCTACTCGATCACCCACCTGGCGACCGGCGGCATCAGCCCGCTGTTCCTGGTCGGTGCCGTCGCCGGGGTGCTCTTCGTCCGCCGCCAGCGCCGCCTGGCCAACCCGATGCTCGACGTCGACCTGTTCCGCAGCCCGGCTTTCTCCGGTGCCGTCGCGGCCAACGTGATCGCCATCTTCGCCCTGGTCGGCCTGCTCTTCTTCTTCTCTCAGTACCTTCAGTTCGCCCGCGGCTTCAGCCCGCTGGAGGCCGGCCTGGCCGAGCTCCCGGCGACGCTCGCCTCGATCGTGGTGGTCGGCCTGGTCGGTGTGGCGATCCGGCGGCTGGGCCGGGGGCGCGCGATCGCCGTCTCGCTCGCGCTCGCCGCGGCGGGTCTCGCTCTGGTGGCGCCTGCGGCGGGCCAGTCCTGGTACGGGTGGCTCGCGCTCTGCCTCGTACCGGTCGGGCTCGGTGTCGGCCTGGCCATGACCCTGGCCGGTGACGCGATCATCTCCGCCGCGCCGCCTCGCAAAGCGGGGTCGGTTTCGGCGGTCACCGAGACCGCCAACGAACTCGGCGTCGTCCTCGGCATCGCCGTGCTCGGCTCGATGATCACCGCGCTCTACCGCTCGAACCTCGTGCTGCCCGCATCCGCGCCCGCCGAGGCGACGGATTCACTCGGTATGGCGTTGCAGGTCCTCGACCCGGCGCTCACCGGGATCGCCAAGGAGGCGTTCGTGTCCGCCATGCAGACCACGTCGCTGGTCGCAGCCGGCTGCACGCTCGTGGCGGGCGTGGTGGCGTGGCGACTGATTCCGTCTCGATAGCCTCTGCGAATGGGACGAACAGCCGGCCGCTCACCGCAGGACACCCGGCGGGCGCTCCTCGACGCGGCGGGTGAGGCCATCCGTACGCGCGGGGTCAACGCCACCCTCGACGAGATCGCACGGCACGCCGGTGTCTCCAAGGGCGGCCTGATCTATCACTTCGCCAGCAAGGACGAGCTGATCCTGGAACTCGCCAGGGACCTGCTGGCGTCATTCCGGGCCCAGGTGGAGAACCGGCTCGACCCGGCGGACACCGAGCCCGGCCGGCTCACCCGGGCGTACGTGCGGGCCCTGCTCGCCCCCACCGAGGACGAGGTCGTGGCTCGCAAGTCGATGGCCCTGATCACCCAGCTGATGACCATCCCGGCGGTGGCCGAGCTGGTCGACGCCGACACCCGGCAGCTCAACGCCGAACTGCACGCCGACGGCCTGCCGCCCGACGTGATGACCCTGGTGACCGCCACCGCCGACGGGGTGAGCAGCGCACCGCTGTGGGGTGAGTCCTCGACCGGGCCGGAGATCCGGCAGCTCGAACGGCGCCTGATCCAGCTGACCCGGCAGCCCGGCCTGTGGCAAGAGCTGCCCTGGGAGGAATGACCCTTCGGGGCCTGGGTAATGCGAGGCCATGGCGCTGCCGATCGAGGATTACGCGATCATCGCCGACACGCAGACGTCTGCGCTGGTCGGCCGGAACGGATCAATCGACTGGCTGTGCGTGCCACGGTTCGACTCCGGGGCGATCTTCGCCGCGCTGCTCGGCGACGAGGAGAACGGGCACTGGACCCTGTGCCCGGCCGGCGACTACACCGCACGCCGCTGGTACCGGGACGAGACGCTGGTGCTGGAGACCGAGTTCGAGACCGAGGACGGCGTGGTCCGGCTGATCGACTTCATGCCGCCGCGGACCGAGTCGCCGTCGGTCGTGCGCATCGTCGAGGGTGTCCGCGGCGAGGTCGAGATGAGCATGGTGCTGCGGCTGCGATTCGACTACGGGCACGTGGTGCCGTGGGTCTACCGGGAGCAGGGCGACCTGGTCGCGGTGGCCGGACCGGACGCGGCCTGGCTGCGCACCCCGGTCCAGACGCGCGGCGAGAACCTGGCGACCAGGGCGGAGTTCACCGTACGGGCCGGCGATCAGGTGCCGTTCACGCTGACCTGGCGGCCGTCGCATCTGACGCCGCCGGAGAGCGCGAACCCGGTGCACCAGCTCGGCGTCACCGAGGGCTACTGGCGTGGCTGGGTGTCCGAGTGCACCTACGAGGGTGAGTGGCGCGACGCGGTCGTACGCTCACTGTTGACTTTGAAGGCCCTGACCTACGCCCCGACCGGCGGCATCGTGGCCGCCGCGACCACCAGCCTGCCGGAGAAGCTCGGCGGCGTCCGCAACTGGGACTACCGGTTCTGCTGGCTGCGCGACGCGACGATCACCCTGCAGTCGCTGCTCTACTCGGGTTTCCAGAGCGAGGCGCGAGCCTGGCGCAAGTGGCTGCTGCGGGCGATCGCCGGCAACCCCGCGGAACTCCAGATCATGTACGGGGTGGCCGGCGAACGCCGCCTGGACGAGTACGTGGCCACCTGGCTGACCGGCTACGACGGCAACCCGGTGCGGATCGGCAACGCCGCCGCCGAGCAGTTCCAGCTCGACGTCTACGGCGAGGTGATGGACGCCCTGCACCAGGGCCGGCGCGCCGGGTTGAAGGCGGACGATCCGTCCTGGGGCTTGCAGGTGCAGCTGATGGAGTTCGTCGAGGAGCACTGGCGTGACCCGGACGAGGGCATCTGGGAGGTCCGAGGTGGACCGAAGCAGTTCGTGCACTCCAAGCTGATGGCCTGGGTGGCGGCCGACCGGGCGGTCAAGGCCGTCGACGAGTTCGACCTGGACGGGCCGATCGACCGGTGGACCCGGCTGCGCGACGACATCCGCGCCGACATCCTGGAGAACGGCTACGACCCGGACCGGAAGACCTTCACCCAGTTCTACGGCTCCGAGGAGCTGGACGCGGCACTGCTCATGGTCCCGCTGGTCGGGTTCCTGCCGGCCGACGACGAGCGGGTGATCGGCACCGTCGCCGCGATCGAGGAGCACCTGCTCGTGGATGGCTTCGTCCAGCGCTACACCCAGCACCCGGACACCGATGTGGACGGGCTGCCGCCCGGCGAGGGCGCGTTCCTGGCCTGCACGTTCTGGCTGGCCGACAACTATGCGCTGATGGGCCGGCACGACGAGGCCCGGGAGACCTTCGCCCGGCTGCTCGCGCTGCGCAACGACGTGGGCCTGCTCTCCGAGGAGTACGACACCGCGGCCGGCCGGCTGGTCGGCAACTTCCCGCAGGCGTTCAGCCACGTCCCGCTGATCGACACCGCGCGTACGCTGACCAGCGCACTCGCCCCTACCGAGGCCCGGGTCCGGGAGGGGTTGCGGTGAGCCCGCGGATCAGCGGGAGGCAGGCCAGCATCGCTCCCCCGGCGGTGAGCAGCCCGATTCGGTAACCGGCGGCTCCGGCACCGGCCGCCGCCGCGAGCGGGCCGAGGACGGCGAGCCCGGCGGCGGTGCCGAGCTCCTGCGCGGAGTTCAGCAGGCCGGAAGCCACACCCTGGCGGTCGTCGGCCACCCCGGTCGTCCCGGCGACGAAGGTGGGCGCGTAGGACAGGCCGCTGCCGAGGGCGAGCAGCAGCAACGGGGCCAGCGCGTCACGCAGGTAGCTGCCGTCGGCCGGCATCCGGGAGAGCAGCAGCATCCCGGCCGCTAGCAGCAGGAAGCCGGCGGTCAGCAGGGCGCGTACGCCGTACCGGCCGACCAGGGCACCGGCGCGCGGCGAGACCACCAGAACCACCAGGGTGACCGGTGCGAACGCCAGGCCGACCTGGACCGCGGGGTAGTCCAGAACCTCCTGCAGGTACATGGTGGTGAAGAACAGCGTGGCCGCCAGCGTCCCCGCGTTCACCGCGAGCAGGATGTTGGCCCGCGCCACGGCGGCGGTGCGCAGCAGCCGGCCATCGAGGATCGGGTCCGGGTGCCGCCGCTCGCCGAGGACGAACACGGTCAGCAGCACCACGGACGCCGCCGCGAGCGCGGCCGGTGCGAACCCGGCCAGCGCGAGGATCGCGGTGGCCAGGCCGGTGGCGAGCAGGACGGCACCGCGCAGATCGAGCGGCGCTTTGCGCGGCACCCGGCTCTCGGTGAGGAAGCGGTGCCCGGCGACGATCGCCGCCACGCCGACCGGCACGTTGATCAGGAAGATCCATCGCCAGCCGAGGGTGCCGGTGATCAGCCCGCCGAGCAGCTGGCCGCCGATCGCGCCGGCCGACCCGACGGCGGCCCAGTATCCGAGCGCCCGGTTGCGGCCGGCGCCTTCGGCGAACGTCGTGGTGAGCAGGGCCAGGGCGGTCGGCGCGACCATGGCGGCGCCGGCGCCCTGGACGGCGCGGGCGGCGAGCAGCTGCCACTCCGACTGCGCGCAGCCGGTGGCCAGCGAGGCGACGGTGAACAGCGCCAGGCCGTACAGGAAGAGGCGGCGCCGGCCCAGCAGGTCGCCGGCGCGGCCGAAGACGACGAGCAGGCTGCCGAAGGTGAGGGTGTACGCGATCGCGGTGAGAACCAGCCGCTCGTCGGGGATGCCCAGCTCGGCGCGGATCGCGGGGATGGCCACGTTCACCACGACCACGTCGATGATCAGCATCGCCTGTGCGGCGCAGAGCAGGAGCAACACGGCCCGGGACACCGGGCGGACTCGTACCTCGGTCATGCCCGAACGTTACTTTGTGAATGTTCATAAAGTAAAGGCGACTCTAGGATGGCGGCATGACGGGACGCCCACGCACGGTCAGCGACGACACGGTCTTCCGGGCGGTGGCCGACACCGTCACCGAGGCCGGTCCAGCAGGGCTGACACTCGCCGCGGTGGCCCGCCGCGCCGGGCTGACCGCCCCCGCTCTCACCCAGCGATTCGGCTCCAAGCGGGGCCTGCTGGTGGCCTTCGCCACACGAGAGGCCGGCTCGGTCGCCGACGTCTTCGACGCCGCCCGCACCCGCGCCGCCGGCCCGCTCGAGGCGCTGCGCGACGGGCTGATCGCCTTCACCGCGCCGATCAGCACCCGGGAGGGCCTGGCCAACAACCTGGCCTTCCTCCAGCTGGATCTCACCGACGAGGAGTTGCACACCCACTCGGCCGCCCAGAGCCGGGCCCTGCGCGCCCAGTTGGTCACCCTCATCGAGGAGGCGGCGGCCGCCGGCGACATCAAGGTGGAGGATCCGGCCGAACTGGCCGACACGGTCTACGCGGTCTACGCCGGAGCCCAGCTGACCTGGGCCATCGACGGCAGCGGCGACCTCGGGCCGTGGCTCGCCGAGCGCATCGACCGGGTGCTGGCGCCGTACCGGTGATCGGGATCGGTCCCGCCGCGGGGGCGACCGTCACGTGCACACCCGTAGGCTTCCGGCGATCATGAACCGAAGGCGGCGCCGACCCACTCCGGCGGCGACCGGCCGAGGAGAGGTGGTACCCGATGGACCTGCTCGAAGCCGCCCAGATCCTGGCCGCGGGAGTCGCGGCCGGGGCGATCAACACCCTGGTGGGCTCCGGAACCCTGATCACCTTCCCGGTCCTGCTGGCGCTCGGCTACCCGCCGGTGGTGGCGAACGCCTCCAACACCGTCGGCCTGGTTCCGGGTTCGATGGCCGGGGCGTGGGCGTACCGCGCCGAGCTGGCCACCCAGCGGCACCTGCTGCTCCGCCTGGGCACCACCGCCCTGCTCGGCGGCATCACCGGCGCTGTGCTGCTGCTGGTGCTACCCGCCGAGGCGTTCCGCGCGGTCGTTCCGGTCTTGATCTGCCTCGCCCTGGTCCTCGTCGTCCTCCAGCCCTGGCTGTCCCGCAGGCTGCGCGAACGCCGGGAGGCGCCGGCCGGCACCTCCCGGTCCGGGCTGCTGCTGACCGCCGGGATCTTCGCCACCAGCGTCTACGGCGGCTACTTCGGTGCGGCTCAGGGCGTGCTGCTGCTCGGCATCCTCGGCCTGCTCGTGCCGGCGACGTTGCAGCAGCTCAACGGGGTCAAGAACGTCTTCGCCGGGCTGGTCAACGCGGTCGCCGCGGTGATCTTCATCGGGGCCGGCACAGTCTCCTGGCCGCCGGTGGCCCTGATCGCCGCCGGCTCGATCGCCGGCAGTCTGGTCGCCGGCCGGTACGGTCGCCGGCTGCCCGACTCGGCCCTGCGCGGGGTGATCGTGGTGGTCGGGCTGACCGCGGTCGTGCGCATGCTGTGAGCATCAGTAGCGGAACGCGCCGACCAGCCTGGTGAGGTCGGCGGCGAGCTGGGAGAGGTTCGCCGCGGCATGCTGGGTGCTGCGTGCGCCGTCGGCGGTGGAGGCGGCCACCTGTGCGACGCCGGTGATCGTACGGGCCACGTCCCCGCTGTTGCCCGCGGCCTCGGTGACCGTCCGGCTCATCTCGGCCGTGGTGGCGGTCTGCTCCTCCACCGCGGAGGCGATCGTCGTGGTGTAGTCGCCGATCTGGGTGATCACCTGCGCGATCTCGCCGATCGCGGCCGCCGCGGCGTCGCTGGACGTCTGGATCGCGGTGATCCGGGCGGTGATCTGTTCGGTCGCCTGGGCGGTCTGCTGGGCCAGGTCCTTCACCTCGCCGGCCACCACGGCGAAGCCCTTGCCCAGGTCACCGGCGCGGGCGGCCTCGATGGTGGCGTTCAGGGCCAGCAGATTCGTCTGCTCGGCGATCGTGGTGATCAGGCGAACCACCTCGCCGATCTCGTTGCTGGCCGCGCCGAGCTCGGCGACCTGCCCGTTGGTGCGCTCGGCGATCGAGACGGCCTGCGCCGCGACCTGGGCCGCCTGCGTCGCGTTGGAGGAGATCTCGGCGATCGAGGCGCTCATCTCCTCCGCGCCGGCCGCGATCGCCTGTACGCCGGCGTTGACCTCCTCGCTCGCGGTACTCGCCGAGCCGGCCTGGTCGGACGCCTCGGTGGCGCCGGACTGCAACCGGCGGCTCACGTCGTCGAGCTCGTGCGCGGCGGTGACCAGGGTTCCGGTGGAACCGGCGATGCCACGGATGGTGACCGCCACCTTCTCGACGAACCGGTTGAACGCGCCCGCGAGCTGGCCGGCCTCGTCGTCGCGGGCGGTGCTGACCCGCTGCGTCAGGTCACCGTCGCCGTCGGCGATCTCGGCCATTCGGTCGCGGAGCTTCTCGATCGGCCGCACGATCGTGCGGGCCAGGAAGTACGCGGCCACCCCGGCGATCAGCACGGCCACCAGGGTGATCAGCACGCTGATCCACCGGGTGGTCTCGGCGGCGGCGAGCACCGAACCGGTCGGCACGGTCACCACCAGCGCCCAGACGTCGCTCTTGCCGACGACCAGCGGCGCGGCGATCCGGACGATCTCCTCGCCGTCGCTCTCGGCCACCTCCTGGCTGCTCGCTTGGGTCTGCGCGGCCGTCGCGGCCAGGCTCGCGGCCTCCGCCGGGGCCGCCTGGCCGGCCTGCTCCGGGTCACCGCCGCCGACGAGCAGGCCAGCGGTGCTGACCAGCGTCGCCGACCCGGTACCGAACGGCCGGACCGCGCCGACCAGCTCCTGCAACGTCGCCAGGGACATGTCGATGCCGGCGACGCCGACCACCTTGCCGTTCCGCTCGATCGGCACCGAGATCGAGGTGATCAGGGTGTCCGTGCCGCCGACCTCGTAGATGTACGGCTCGATCACCTTCTCCTTGCCGGTGTCCCGCGGGACCAGGTAGTAGTCCCCGGCGCCCGGCTTGTCGTAGTCGACGAGCGGCGAGGAAGTGACCTGGTCGCCGTCCCGGAACCAGTACGGCACGAACCGTCCGGTGGCGTCGTGCCGGCCGTCGGCACCGCGGTACCGGCGGTCCCGGCCGTCGTACGCGTCCGGCTCCCAGCCCGTCCACACGCCCAGCAGGTCGGGGTGCGCGGTGAGCACCGCCCGCATCTCGGCGTTGGCGACACCCCGGTTCGCACCGGTCTCCGCGTTGGCCGCCAGCACCTGCGCCATGTCCCGGGCGGTACCCAGCCCGGCGAGCAGTACCTCTTCGATCTGGGTGGCGTTGTGCTGGGCCGTCTCGGCGGCGAAGGCGAAGCCGGCCTCACGGGCGTCGGCCGTGTTGCGGCTGGTGATGTACGCGACCACAGCCGCCATGGCGACCACCAGCATCGTCACCATCGAGGCGATGACGCGCACCTTGATCGTGATCCGGGAACGGCGCACACCATCCTGTTCGGCACCTCCGGGTCACGACTGAGCGTCCTCAGCGCGCCTGAACGGCCGGCCGCGCGGACGGGACGAGGACCTGGTGCAGAGCCCGCGAGGGCGGTGCCACCTCGAAGCCGTGCACGCCGGCCCGCTTGGCCTCGTACATGGCGAAGTCGGCGCGGCGCAGCAGTTCCCCGGCGCCGGAGGTGGATCCCGGCGCGCTCACCGCCACGCCGATGCTGGCCCGGATCACCAGCTCCCGGCCGGCGAAGTGCACCGGTGTGCTGAGACCGGCCAGGATGCGCTCGGCCGCCTGCTCCGCGCCGCCGGACGGCCAGGGGATGATCACGCCGAACTCGTCGCCGCCGAACCGGCCCACCGTGGCGCCCCGCGGCGACCAGCGGACCAGCGCCTCCGCGGCGGCGATCAGCAGGGCGTCACCGGCATCGTGGCCGTACGTGTCGTTGACCTTCTTGAAGCCGTCCAGGTCGACGAAGAGCACCGCGGTCTCACCGGCCGTGCAGGCCGCGTCCAGGGCCCGGCCGAACTCCGCCCGGTTGACCAGGCCGGTCAGCGCGTCGTGGGTGGCCGCGTGGGCCAGCCGTTCCTGACTGCTCTTCCGGTCGTGGATGTCGCGGACGTTGATCACGTAACCGCGCAGGTCGGGATCACCGGTGTGGTCCCGGATGGTGCACTCGGTCCACCGGTAGCCGCCGTCCGCGGCACGGACGCGGATCTCGGCCGACTCGAGTTGCTCGCCCGGCACCGCCGCCCGGTGCAGCAGAGCCTGTCCGATCGGCAGGTCGTCCGGGTGGACGCAGCCCTTCAGCGCCTCGAAGTGGCGCGGGTTCGGGTCCAGGCCGGTGAGCTGGCGGACCGCCGGGCTGACATAGCCGAGAGTGCCGTCCGTGTGGTAGATCGCGAAGACGTCGGCGGAGTCCCGGATCAGGGCCCGATACCGCCGCTCGGTGGACCGGGTGGTGCCCTCGGCGTGCTGACGCTCCTCGCCGGTCACACCGATGGTCCGGATCAGCAGAGCGGACAGGACCACACCGCCCAACGCCACGAGGTGCACCGCGGGCGCGGCGATGTACGACTCCACCCAGCCCACCGCGATGGCCGTCTGCCCGGCGAGCGCACCCAGCACGGTCCAGAACAGACCCTGCCGCCACCCGTGCGCACCGGACAGGCGCATGTGCAGCGCCACGACCAGGCTCAGCCCGCACATCATCGTCGCGCCCCAGCCGGTGGCGTAGATGAACGCCGTGGCGGTGGCCATCAGCAGCACCATCCGTGGCGCGGCGTAGCGTCGCAGATCGCCGCGGGCCAGCCGCCGCTGAAAGCCGGGCTGCATCTGCAAGGCACCGAAGACACCGAGGGCCAGGCACCAGAGCGGTTGGTCGCCGCCGTATCCGGTCAGGTACATGACCAGGTAGACCGCCATCACCGCGATGGCGTCGAGGCTGTATCCGGCCAGGTTCCGTACGCGACTCAACGCAACCTCCAGCGGCGAACAACCGACCTACCTACGGCTGAGCAGCATCGGCGCGCTCCCCACGGTCCTGAGGATTCCGCACGGTGGGTTCGCGATCCAGGATCACCCCGAAGTGCTCCCGGTACGCGGCCAGCACGGCCTCGCCACTGTCCAGGAGGGTCTCGGTACGCCCGGCGGCGCCGGTCCGGATCAGTTTGCGGCCGCTGAGCGTGATCCGCCCGTCGCCGTCCAGCCGGGTGCAGACGTCGCCACGGGTGAAGTGTGAGTCCGGCGAGGTCTGCTGGTACCAGCAGGTCGGCCGGAACTCGTCGAGCGTACGGACGCGCCGCTCGATCCGGTACGCCGGCGTACCGTCCTTGATCACGTCCACGTCCCCGTCCGGCGCGTCGGCCAGCCGGAACACCCCGCCCGGATCGCGTTGCTCCGCGCGGTCCGCGAAGTCCAGCGGGTAGGTGGAGTGACTGCCGAAGCCGACGTCCACCAGCCACGGTCCGTCCCCGCCGGCCGTGGTGACGAGCAGCAGCAGGTGGTCGAAGGGCGGACCGAGGTGCTCACCGCCGAACACCCTGGCGGCGAGCCGCTCCACCGAATAGCCGAGCTCCTCCAGCAGGAGCGCGAGAAGACCGTTCAGTTCGTAGCAGAACCCGCCGCGCCGCCGCCGTACGATCTTGTCGAAGAGCTCCGGCTCGCCGAGCGTGATCGGCTCGCCCAGATGGATGCTCAGGTTCTCGAAGGGCACCGCGCTCTGATGCGCCCGGTGCAGCTCGCGCAGGTACGCCGCGTCGGCGGCGTGCGGCGGCTTCATGTCGATCCGGTCCAGGTAGGCATTCACGTCCATGCGCACAGCATCGGACCTGAACCTTGGTCGAGGTCAACACCATCGTCCCCGCACACAATGCAGTGTCGGTTGCCATAGTGTGTGAGACACAGTATGGTGAGTGACATGACAATGGATGCGACGCTCTCCAGTCACCTGCAGGAGTTGCGCCGCGGCACGGTCGTCGTCGCGAGCCTCACCGTCCTGCGCACGCCGGGGTATGGGTACTCGCTGCTCGAAACGCTGAGCGCGGCCGGGTTCGAGGTGGAGGCCAACACCCTCTACCCGTTGCTGCGGCGCCTGGAGAGCCAGGGCCTGCTGACCAGTTCGTGGAACACCGATGAGGCCCGGCCGCGCAAGTTCTACCGCACCACCGAGCAGGGCGACGCCATCGCGGCCGCGCTGCGCGACGAGTGGACGCGACTGGACCGCGCGGTCACCGACCTCGACACCCCCGCCGAGACCGTTTCAGGGAGCGACAAGTGACCACCCTCATCGACCGCTACGTCTACACCGTCCTGCGCCGTGTCCCCGAGCAGCAACGCGCCGACATCGACCGGGAGCTGCGTACCTCCATCGAGGACGCGGTGGAGGCCCGGGTCGACGGCGGCTCGACCCGCGACGCCGCGATCGAGCAGACCCTGGTCGAGCTGGGCGACCCCGACCGGCTCGCCGACGGATACGCGGACCGCCCCCTCTACCTCATCGGTCCGGAGCTCTACCCGCACTGGCGCCGCCTGCTGACCATGCTGGCCTGGGTCGTGCTGCCGACGGCCGTCACCATCCTGGCGATCTTCGACGCGGTCGAGGGCGCCGGCTTCGGCGAGGTCATCGGCGGCGTGATCGGCAACCTGCTGACCATCGGTGTCAACCTGGCCTTCTGGGTCACCGCGGTGTTCGCGGTGCTGGAGCGTACCGGTGTCGGCCGTGCCGAGCTGCGCCGCAACCGCGCCTGGTCGCCGGACGACCTGCCCAGTTACGAGCCGGGCTTCCTGACCGTCGGCCAGTTCGCCGGCAGCCTGCTCTGGCCGGTGCTGGTGATCGCCGCCCTGGTCCTCCAGCAGTTCACCTTCAGCGAGGTGCCGGTGCTGGACCCGGACAACTGGACCTTCTGGTGGCCGTACTTCATCGTCGTGATGATCCTGGAGGGCGTCTACGGGGTCTGGCTGTTCCGCAGCCACGGCTGGACGCACGCCGCCACCGCGGCGAACGCGGTGCTCGGGCTGCTCTTCGCCGTCCCGATGATCTGGCTGCTCGCCACCGAGCGGTTCTTCAACCCGGAGTTCATCGCCATGCAGGACTGGGGCAGCGTGGATCCGCTGTCCTGGCTGACCGGCATCGTCATCACGATCGTGGCGCTCGGCACGATCTGGGACATCATCGAGGTGGCGATCCGCGCCGAGCGTGCCCGCCGCGGACTGCCCACCCCCGTTCCCGGCACCGGCCGCGAGTTCACTGCACTTACCCGCAGCGGAAAACCGATGTAACCCCGGATTAAACCGCTCGGCTAGCCCCCAGCCAATCCGCGAAACGGATCCTGCCGACCGTCGCCTCGCCGGTCGGCAGGAGACCACCCTCTCGCATGGCCTTACCCACCGCGCCCGGTATCCGAAGCGGCAGGATCACCCGCCGCTGATGCCGGGCGCGGATCACGTCCCGGGCCATGTCGGTGACGTCGAGCCGCTCCGGCCCGGCGATCTCGGGTGCGAAGCCCCGCGGCTCGCCGGCCGCGAGGCGGACCAGTTCCTCGGCCACCTCCTTCGCGGCCACCGGCTGGCTGAGCATCCTCGGCATCGGCGTCACCGGACCGGGCAGCCGGTCGAGCATCTGTCCGGCGAACTCGTGGAACTGGGCGGCGCGCAGGATGGTCCACGGCACCGGCCCCGCCGTCACCAGTTCCTCCTGACGGCGCTTGCCCTCGTAATAGCCGTAGTCAACCCGATCGATCCCGATGATCGACAGCACTACGTGGTGACCCACCCCGGCCCGCTGCTCGGCAGCGAGCAGCCGCTCGGTCATCGCGCCGAAGAATCCCACCGCCTTCTTCCGGCTCATCGTGGTCACGTTGGCGACGTCGATCACCACCTGTACGCCGCGCAGCGCGTCGTCCAGGCCCGCCCCGGTCATCAGGTCCACCCCCGCGGACCGGGCGATCACCACCACGTCGTGCCCGGCACTGCGGGCCGCCTCGACGACCATCCGTCCGATAACACCGGTTCCACCGGCCACCGCGATAACACTCATGCGACACGGACGAGACAACCCACCCCTTTGTGACAAGCGATTTCGGATGGTTCTTGGACAGCTTCGTTGACTCGGTGTCAGTGCGCGGATACCGCTGGAGGTCTCGACCTAGGAGGTCTTCCATGTCCCTGGAGCTGGATCGCCGAATCTCCGACTCCGGCACTCGATTCCGGATCTTCCCGCAACCCCGCTTCCTGCAGAAGGCCGACGGCTCAGGACCACTGTTCCCCGAGCCGGAGCAGGTGGTCATCGCCCTCGAGCCGGCCGCGATCCAGCCCGGACCCGCCGACGACCGGATGTTCGTGGTGGACGCGATCGGCAAGCTGCCCTACAACCGCTTCTTCCGTCCGCCGTACCAGGGCGCGTTCCAGCCGCCGATCCGGGCCGGCGAGAACGGCCACTTCGACCACCTGGACCCGAACAGCCGCGAGTTCTCGGCCGCCACCATGTACGCCACGGTCCGCCGGGTGCTCGACATCTGGGAGGACTACTTCGGCCACACCATCCAGTGGCACTTCGAATCCGACTTCTCCCGGCTCGAACTGATCCCGCTGATCGAGTGGAACAACGCCCAGTCCGGATACGGCTTCCTGGAGTTCGGGTTCGGCCGCACCGCGAACGGCACCATCGACCACACCCGGCCGTACTGCGAGAACTTCGACGTGCTCGCCCACGAGCTCGGGCACAGCATCATCTTCGCCGAGGTCGGCTTCCCGGCCAGCCCGACCGACGACGGCGTCGACTACGGCGGGATGCACGAATCGGCCGGCGACCTGGTGGCGATCATCGCCTCGCTGCACTTCAACTCCGTGGTGGATCTCCTGCTGGAGAGCACCAAGGGCAACCTGCTCACCATCAACGGCCTGGACCGGGTGGGTGAGCTGTCGGACAGCCGGCAGATCCGGATCGCCTTCAACGGCCTGCGCATGTCGGACGTCGGCGAGGAACCGCACGACCGCTCGCTGCCGCTGACCGGCGCCATCTTCGACACCATGGTCGAGGTCTTCCAGCAGGACCTGGTCGCGAAGAAGCTGATCACCGAGGACCTGCGGACGCGCTCGACCAATCTGCCCGGCACGGCCCACGACCTGACTCAGATCCAGGACGAGTTCACCTCGGCGTACACCGGGAACGAGGCCGCCTTCAAGGACTCACTGCTGCTCGCCCGCGACTACGTCGGCCGGTTGCTGGCGGTGACCTGGGGCAAGATCTCGCCGGACTTCCTCACCTACCACAGCATTCTGCGCACCATGTTGCAGGCCGACCGCGACCTCACCGGCGGCGTCAACGCCGGCATCATCCGGGAGTGCTTCGCGTGGCGGGAGATCGCCCCACTGCCCACGTCGCTGATGATGCGCCAGCACACGCTGGCGAACTGCGGTTTCGATGAGACAGAACCGTCACCGGTGCCCGACGGCGCGGCCAGGCGTTCCGGATACCGGGTGCCGGCTCCGCGGCCGGACTCGTCGGCGGTGCGCACCGCCCGTTGACACGTTGGCATGGCGGCCACGCCGGGGGTGACTACCGGGTGGCCGCCGGCCACTCCAGATTGTCCGGTTCTAGTAGCTCAACGACACCGGTTCGGTTGCCGCCTCGACGATCTCCGCGATCTTCGCCAGCACGGCCTTCGGGTCACCGTCCGGCTGTGCGAGGTCGCCGCGGGCGAGTTCGCCCACGTATTGCAGGAGATCTCGGGTCGACTTTGTTGTTTGCGGACAGGGGTCCAATTCGGCGACGCGTAGCAGCGCCGTCAGATCGGCGATCGTGGTGCGGAGCCGCTGTGGGTTGAGGCTGCCGATGACCACCGGCTGCATCGGTGGGACGGCCCCGTCGCGGCGGGACACGGGGCCGTCCTTGGTGCGGAGAATCCCGAGCCGGAACCCTATCGCGACCGCGTGCGCCTGATCACGGGCGCCGAGCTGCCGGTAGAGCGTCCTGAGCCGGGACTTGACGGTGTTCGTGGAGATGTACAGCCGCGCTGCCATCTCCCGGGCCGTCTCGCCCGCGGCGAGTGACTCGAGGGTCTCCTGGAGGTGCGGTGCCAACACTGGCCTACCTGAAACGTCACCAGCGAGGCTTTCGTGCGGTTGCAGTGACATGTCAGGAATTTAGATCTTTCGTTTGATGCCAGCTCCGAATGTTCGATACCGGACACGACCTTGGCAGACTGTGGATTAGTCCATCAGCGGCAACTCTGGCCAATCGGACACGTCCCGGCGCATCTGCCGATCGTGCGTGGCAACCACTACCGCCGCCGGGGTGACCCGCAACGCCTCCGTCAACTCATCCACCAGAGCGATCGACAGATGGTTGGTCGGCTCGTCCAACAGGATCACGTGCGGCTCCGCCGCCAGGAGAACGGCCAGGTCCAGCCGGCGCTGCTGCCCGGTGGACAACTCCCGCACCGGTCGCCGGCGGTCGGCCGCCGACAACAACCCGAGATCCGCGATCACCGCCACCACCTCCTCCGCGCGGCGCGCGTCACTCTCCGGCGATTCCTGCGCCAGCAATCCGATGCGTACGCCCGGAGCACGCCGAACCTCACCGGAAGAGGCGTCCCGCAGCCCCGCGAGGACGGCGAGCAGGGTCGACTTGCCGGCACCGTTCGGCCCGGTCACCACCAGCCGCGACCCGGATTCCACCTGGAGCGACACCGCACTCCGCAGCCGCCCGTCGACCGTCACACCCGCCGCCGACAGCAGGGTGACACCGGGCCGGGCGGGCAGCGCCGGCATCCGGAACCGCAGCGGCGGCACCGGCGCGGTCACCGCGTGCCGGACCAGGTCCTCGCGGCGGCGGTGGACCGAGCGGACCAGCCCCGGCGCCCGGGTGGCCCGCTGGTGCTTGCCGGTGCCCTTGTCCGGCCGCCAGCCGGTGACCAGGCGATTTTGCGCCTCGGACAGATCCTGAGCGAGGCGGACGTGTTCCGCCTGCTGCCGCTCGTACTCCTGCTCCCACCGGGTCAGCGCCGCCGCCCGCCCGGCCTGGAACCCGGCGTATCCACCGCCGTACACGGTGGGCCGGCCGTCCCGGCTCGGATCCAGGTCGACGATCGTGGTCGTCACGTCGGCGAGCAACGCCCGGTCGTGACTGACCAGCACGATCCCGCCCGGATGCTCCCGCAGCCGGGCGGTCAGGAAGTCGAGGCCGGCCGCGTCCAGGTGGTTCGTCGGCTCGTCGAGCAACAGGAAGTCGTGGCCGGCCCCGAGCAGGCAGGCCAGCCGGACCCGGTAGCGCTGCCCCACCGACAGCGTCCGCAACGGCCGCGTCCGGTCGGTGGTCGCGCCGAGACTCTCCAGGGCCAGGTCGACGCGCCGGTCGGCGTCCCAGGCGTCGAGCCGTTCGGCCGCGTCCAGCGCCCACGCGTACGCCTCCTCGGCTCCCGGCTGCTCACCGGCCAGCGCCTCAGCGGCCTCGTCCAGTGCCTGGAGTGCGGTCCGGACGTCGGCGAGCTCGGCGTCGATGGCGTCGCCGACCGTCTCGCCGCCGGCGGCCGCCATCTCCTGCTCGGCGACGCCGATGGTGCCGACCCGCTGGACGGCACCGCCGTCCGGGGCCAGCGCACCACTCAACACCTGAAGCAGAGTGGTCTTGCCGCGGCCGTTCTCACCGATGACGCCGCACCGGACGCCGGCCGAGACCGCGAGATCCACACCGTCGAGCACGGCACGACCGCCGCGGACGACACGGAGCTGGGTGGCGACGAGCTGTGCCCGGGCGCGTGCGGGCAGGGTGATGCTGATGGACATCTTCTGTTTCCTCTGAGATTTCCCTGCTCAGGGCAGGGTGAAGCGACTCCGGACCGGAAGGTGGAGTCGGAACTCAGAGGTAGAAGACGTATGGCACGCGGCCAGAATAGTCAGGCCCGCGCCAGGGCGGCCACCCGTTTAACCCCGGGTCGAGGTTCTGCCGGTCCTGCTTCTTCGGGGTACGCGTGATCGGTCGTCCCGCCGAAGCCGACCCTGTCCCCGCTCTCCCCGCGCGAGCCAGGCTTCCCCTCACCGCCCCAGCGCGACCGCCGGGAAACAGCACGGCCGAAGTCACGGTGGGGTAGCCGGGGGTGGCCGGAGTGGGGGCCGATCTCGCGGATCGTGGTGGATCCGGTGCGCGCGGACGCACCCGATCCACCGCATTCCGCAAATCACCACGCAACGACGGCTACCGGCAGTAATCCCCGCGCCGACCACCTAGGCGTTGGCGGCCCTACTACCCGGACCCGACGCCCAGGGCGCTGGCCTGTGCCTGATGGCTGTCACCGCCTCCCGAGGCCGCACCGAGCCGCGCCGCGCGGGGCCCGCACCCCGCGGGGCCGGCCCCGGCCCAACATGGGTGCTGTCTGGCGGCCGTTGAGACAGCATTGAGGTTGGGCCAAGCAAGATCACCGCTTGGGGACCCTGACTACGGAAGCCCTCTAGCGGCCACCTGATGCAGGGCGACCAGCGGGAGGACGCCGACCGGGTACCAGAACAGGTCGGCCGGGTCGAACGTCGCTCCGAGCACGAGCCGGGCGAGCAGGCTGTGCTCGGAGAGTTCGGCGGGCACGCCGGTGAGCTGCAGACACTCGACGAGCCAGCAGAAGGCGATCGCCCACGCACCGGCGACGACCGGCCGGGTGGCCGGGGCGAGCAGGAACACGCCGGCGTAGACCATCGACGCGTACAGCGCGGTGCCGGAGTGCTGGGCCAGCGCGCCGGACCCGTCGAGGACTCCGCCGGCGCTGACCAGCAGCCGGATCCCCAGTGCCACGGCGAGGAACCCGGCCGCGGTGGCCAGCGCGATCCCCCGTACCCGCCATCTCACGGCGTGACCGTACCGCCCGGACTCCACGCCGGGTCACGGCCCACCAGCCCGAGCAGCCGGTCGAGGGCCGGGGCGGCGTCGGCCACCGGGACCACCTCACCGAACGGGGCACCCGGTCCGCGCAGACCGGCACCCTCCGGGAAGCGGGCGACGACCGCGTACGCCACGTCCACGAGTTCGTCGTCCGGCTGGTAGGGCGCGCCGATGCTGACCGCGATGTCCCAGCCGTGCGCGACCGCCTCCACCAGGTGCAACCCGGCGGCGGTACGCCCGCTGAAGGTGCCGAACCGGCTCACCGGCACGCGCCGCTCGGCGTAGCCCGGCGCGCGGAACGCCGTGCGGACCGCCTCGGCCGACTCGCGGAAGGCACGCCGGTGGTCGCCACCGAGGTCCTTGTCGTCCCAGACGGCCGCCTCCCCCTCGGCGGCGGCCGCGTATCCGCGGTTCAGGCTCACCAGGTGCCGGAGCAGATCCTCCATCCGCCAGCCGGCACACGGCGTCGGCCGGTCCAGCTCTTCGTCCGTGACCTGCTCGATCACCTGCTCGGTGAGGTCCAGAGCCCGCTCATTCAACTTCACCATGACAAAACCCCTTTTCATGTACGAACGTTCGTACGTGAAATGCAAGCTAACACGTCCCGCCCGGCCCGGATAGGGTTTGACCGAACGTTCGTGCGGAGAAAGGCGGAGCGGCATGGTGGGACGGCCACGGGACGACGGAGCACGGCAGACCATCCTGCGCCGGGCCGCCGACATCGCCTCCCAGGACGGACTCGAAGGCCTGTCGATCGGGCGCCTCGCCACCGAGCTGGGCATGAGCAAGAGCGGGCTTTTCGGCTACTTCGGCTCCAAGGAGGAGTTGCAGCTCGCCACGATCCGTACCGCAACCACGATCTTCGTGGACGAGGTGGTCAAGCCCGCCCTCGCCGTCGAACCCGGCCTCGACCGGCTGCGCCGGCTCCTGGACAACTGGCTGCACTACTCGGAGCAGCGGACCTTCGCCGGCGGCTGTTTCTTCTTCTCGGTCAACGCCGAGTTCGACGCCCGCCCCGGCCGGATCCGGGACACCCTGACCGCCGCCGGCCAGGACTGGCGGGACCTGCTCACCCGGACCGTCGAGGAGGCTCGCGGCCTGGGCGAACTCCCCGCGGACACCGACGCCGACCAGCTCGCGTTCGAGTTGCTCGCGTTCCTGCAGACCGCCAATGCGGCGTCCCTGCTCTTCGACGACGCCGATGCCTACCGCCGGGCCCGCATCGCCGTCGACCACCGATTGGGAGCAGCCTCCCGATCCGGCAGATGACGCACGAAGCGTTGACACCTCGCCTTCGATTTCCGTAATTACGGAAGAACGAGCGAAGGGAGTTCCGGATGCCGGAGCCGATCGAGGAACGTCTCGCCGCGCTGGAGAGCCGCGTCGCCCGGCTGGAACGCGGCGACGAGACCCTGACCCTGCTCAACCGGCTGGGCGAGCGCGCCGACACAGCCGAGGCGCAGGACGTGACCGGGGCGATCAGCTACGCGGGCGCGGCCGGCTTCGAGGACCGTAGGTACCTGTGGGCCAAGGAGCACGAGGTCCGCGACCTGGTCGCCGCCGACCTGCGGTCCGTCGCCACAACGCTGGAGTCCCTGGGCAGCCCGGCCCGCCTCCGCCTGCTCACGGCACTGCTGGGTGCGCCGCGCACGCGTACCGATCTGCAGGACGTGCTCGGCGAAACCTCTTCCGGCCACCTCTACCACCACTTGCGTGCCTTGCACGCCGCCGGCCTGATCCTCCAGCCGAAGCGCGGCGAGTACGAACTGGCCGCCGAAGCCGTGGTGCCGCTCCTGGTCATCCTCGCCGCCGCCGGCGACCTCACCGCGCCAAGCCCGCCGCCCACGGGGGTGGGGCCATGAGGAACCGCGCCGCTTGGCAGGCCTGGGCTCGCGGGGACATCGACGAGGCCGCCCGCCTGGCCGCCGAAACCTCCCCGCGGCAACGCGCCCGCCTGCTGTTCCACACCGACTACGTGAAGGGCCGCTACGAGCAGGCGCTCGCCCGCCATGCAAGCCTGCGTCCCCGTCGGTTGGACGCCCTGGTCGCGCAGGCACTACTGCACCTGGACCGCCCGGCCGAGCCTACGGGCGGCCAAGCTCGGGATCCCGTTCCACCTGTGGGGCGACCACTTCATGTTCGCTCGCGGCGGTTTCAGCGAACGCCACGACCTGAACTGGTTCGTCGAGCCGTTACGCCTGGACCTTGGACTTCGACCGCCACGAGTACACGTTCCGCTGACCTAGGACCTGCTGCGTTCCCGCCGGAACTTGACCTCAGCCGCCACCGGGCTCCGCCGCTCCAGCTCGGCCCGGGCGTCGAACCCCGGCTCCACCTCACTGACGCAGTGCGCCGCATCCTCCTCCGGCACACCATGCGCGAGCAGCTCGACAAGCACATCACCCGGGGTACGCAGTCCGCTGCGCACCGAAGCCGGCTGAATCACATCCATCCGGCCGTCAGCCCGCCGCAACAGAATTCGGAAATGGTCACCGGCACGCTCGACCCGAACCGCGTTGACCGGGCTGTCCGCTGGATAAGTCACCGGACCAGCCTACTTTCGCCCCGGCGCCGACCATGCCCGCCCCATCCCGCTGCGTGCGGCGTCACGTCTTTCCGAGGTACGCGCCGACGCAGTCCCGCCGGCGGCCGGCGCTTCCGCTGGAGCGCTGCGGAGGCGCCGGCACGGGAGACCGGCTAGACGCGGGCGACTGCCGGAGTGTCGGCGGGCGCGGCGGCGTCGACGGCAGCCGAGCGGCGGACGCCGCGGATCAGCAGGTAGCCGATCACCCAGAACTCGCCCACCGTGGCCGGGATGGTGATCAGGTCGGCGATCACACCGGCGTCCGGAGCGACGTAGCGGATGAAAGCGGCGGCCACGTAGCCCACACCGCCGGCCACCAGGGTCCAGCCGAGCGGGCGGGGCATCAGGCCGGAGTTGAGTACGCAGCGGCCCATCGGGATCAGCCACAGCCCGAAGAAGATCGCGCCGACGGCCCACAGGTTGTCGCTGACCAGGTACAGCGTTTGGACGGTGGAGGCGGTGTCGCCGAACGGGTCCTGGGTGATCTCCATCGCGGCGCCGAGCATGGCCGCGCTGGCGAGGATGATCACCGCATTGACCAGGCCGAACGCGGCGACGCCGAGCGCGTTGACCGGGTCGCTGCGGCGGAAGAGGCGGTAGAACCAGACCGCGGCGAGGGCCTGGGTCAGGACGATGAGCAGCTCGAAGGCGACGCCGGCGCGGGCGAGTGCTTCGTGCGTACCCAGATTGGCGTGCGTGCCGGTGGCATCGCCGGCGGTGAAGAGCTGAGGCCGGATGAGCAGGAAGCCGATCATGCCGGTGATGGCGAGGCCGAGGTAGAACAGCCCGGTGGTCCGGGCGGTGCGGATCAGCGCGTGCATCGTGACTCCTCGGAAAAGGATCAACCTTACGACGTAAGGTTGCCGTACGTTGTAAGGTAGCGCCCGGAGTCAAGGGAAGGGAAGAGCGGTGGCAGCGAAGGCATCCCGGACGCCGCTCAGTCGCGAGCGCGTCCTCGGTGCGGCGGTGGCGATCGCCGACGCCGAAGGGCTGAAAGCGCTGACCATGCGCCGGCTCGCCGCCGACCTGGAGGTCGAGGCGATGTCGCTCTACTACCACCTGCCGGCCAAGGAAGCCCTGCTCGACGGGGTCGTGGAGACCGTGCTCGCGGAGATCTGCGTGGCGGTCGCCGGCGTCGAGGCCGGGGACTGGCGGGAGCGGCTGCGCGAGCAGTTCCTGACCGCGCGCCGGATCATGCTGCGGCACCCCTGGGCGCCCGGCCTGCTGACCACCCGCAGCGCGGTGCCACCCGTGGTGTACGCCTACTACGACTCAATCGTGGGCACCCTCGTCGGCGCCGGGTTCTCGTACCGGCTGGCGCACCGGGCGCTGCACGCCTTCGGGAGCATGACGCTCGGGTTCGCCCAGGAGATCTTCGCTCCCGGCGACGCGGAGGCCGAGGAAGAGGAGGACCTCGCCGCGATGGCCGAGGCGATGCCGCATCTGACCGCGATGCTGGCCTCCGAGATCCACGCGGCCGACGATCCGACGCTGGGCTGGTGCGACAGTCAGGTGGAGTTCGAGTTCACCCTCGATCTGCTGCTTGACGGGCTGGAGCGACTGCGCGGCTGAGGCGGCGGACGGCCTCGTCCATCAGCTCGGGCGGGGCGGCGGCGTAGGTGAGGCGCAGGTGCGGGGCGGGTGGCTCGGCGGCGTACCAGGGGCGGCCCGGGAAGACGATCACGCCGGCGGTGGCCGCGGCGGCGGTCACGGTGACGTCGTCGGTGTGGTCCGGGAGGCGTACCCACAGGTGCAGGCCGCCGCGGGGTACGGCCGGCGGGACGAGGTCCGGCAGGTGTCGGGAGAGCGCGGCGAGCAGGGCGTCGCGCCGGGAGCGGAGCGCGGCCCGCAGGGTACGGCGGTGACGGCCCCAGGCCGGCGAGGTGACGAACTCGAGGGCGGCCTGCTGGAGCGGGCCGGCCACGAAGAAGTCGTCGAGCAGGCGGGCCGACCGCAGCCGGGCACCGGCCGGGCCACGGGCACCGATCGCGGCGACCCGCAGCCCGGGCGCCGCCGATTTGGTCAGCGACCGCAGGTAGACCACGTGCCCGTCGGGGTCGCCGGCGGCCAGCGGTGGCGGGGCGTCGCCGTCGATCACCAGGTCGCGGGCGTAGTCGTCCTCGATCAGGAAGGCGCCGGCGTCGCGTACGATCGCGGCCACCTCGGCCCGGCGGTGCGCTGCCAGGGTCGCGCCGGTCGGGTTGGCGTACAGCGGCTGGCAGTAGAACAGGCGTGCCCCGGTGCGTGCGAAAGCCGCGGCGAGCTGGTCCGGGCGTATCCCGTCCGCGTCTGCCGGCACCGGAACCACCCGCAGCCCGGCCGCGTGGCCGGCGGCCAGCGCACCCAGGTAGGTGGGCGACTCGACCAGCAGGGTGTCGCCGGGCGCGGCGAGCGCGCGCAGCGCGGAGCTGAGCGCGGCCTGCCCGCCCGGGCAGATCACCAGATCATCGTCGCGCAGCCCGGTCCCCGCCTCCCGGGCGAACCAGTCCCGCAGGTCAGCGCGCCCCTCCACCGGTCCGCGGTGCCACGTGGCCGGCTGCCGGGCCGCCCGGGCGAGCGCGGCGCCGAGCGCCGCGGCCGGTTGCAGGTCGGCGTCCAGGTAGCCACCGGAGAGCGGAATCGCCCCGGCCGGCGGTAACGCCAGTAACGCCTGCATCTCCTCCTCCCCCGCACGGCGCGGCCCCAGCGCCACTGTCTGCCAGGACAGATCAGGGGTACGCCGCTCCGGCTGCCGAGCGGCCACAAAGGTGCCCCGCCCGGATCGGGTCTCCACCAGCCCCTCCCCGACCAGGCGCCGGATCGCCTCGGCGACGGTCACCGGCGAGGCCTGATGCCGCGCGGTCAGCTCCCGCACCGAGGGCAGCCGGGTGCCCGGCTCCGCACCGGTCGCCAGCCGACGAAGATCTTGGATAACACGGCCCGTTGCGTTACCGTCGTTCATGAGAGAACAGAGTAGCGCTACTGGCGCCGGAGCGATAACACTCGGCGCGCTGGGTGTGCTCGCCTTCAGCCTGTCCCTGCCCTTCACCCGGGTCGCCGTCCACGAGCTCGACCCGTGGTTCGTCGCCTTCGGCCGGGCGGTCGGAGCAGCGCTGCTGGCCGGGGTCTATCTGCGGTGTACCGGCGCGCCCCGGCCTACCGCCGGACAGTGGCGCCGGCTCGCGGTGGTCGCGCTCGGTGTCGTCGCCGGGTTCCCGCTGTTCACCTCGCTGGCGCTGACCACGCAGACGTCGTCGCACGGCGCGGTGGTGGTCACCGTGCTGCCCGCGATCACCGCCGTCTTCGCGGTGCTGCGAGCCGGTGAGCGGCCACCGGTCCTGTTCTGGATAGCGAGCGGCGGCGGGCTGGTCGCGGTGCTCACTTTCCTGATCAGCAGCGGCGCGGTGCACGGTGCCCTGTCGGTGACCGACCTGTACCTGCTCGCTGCGGTGATCCTGTGCGGGCTCGGGTACGCCGAGGGTGGCGCGCTGGCCCGGGAACTGGGCGGCGCCCGTACCATCTGCTGGGCCTTGCTCCTCGCCTTGCCGGCCACCGTGCCGGTCACGCTCCTCGCAGCCGCCACCCACCCGCCGCGCGCCGGCGCCGCCTCCTGGGCCGCGTTCGGCTACCTCACCGCGGTCTCCATGTTCCTGGGCTTCTTCGCCTGGTACGCCGGCCTGGCCCGCGGCGGCGTCGCCCGGGTCGGTCAGGTGCAGCTCGCCCAGCCGGTGCTCACCCTGCTCTGGTCCGCGCTGCTGCTCGGCGAGGCCGTCGGCGCGGGCGCCATCGCCGCCGCGGTCGTGGTGTTGGCTTGCGTCGCCCTCACCCAGCGCGTCCGCCGGCCGGGCCGTCCTGCTCCGGCCGGCAGGAAACAGCAGCCGGCCGCCGTCGGCGGTCAGGAACCGGCGGCCAGCAGAGCCGGGGTGAGCTCGGCGGACGCCAGCTCGCGCGAGCGCACCGCGGCCGCGCCCGCGCGGGCGGCCTGGCGCAGGCATTCCGGCAGCGCTTCACCCCGCAGGTGAGCGGCGAGGAAGCCGGCGAAGAACGCGTCGCCGGCACCGTTCGTGTCCACCACCTCGTCCACTCGCTCGGCCGGCACCTTGACCACGTCGCCGCCGCGCTCCAGGGCGATCGCGCCCTCGGCATCGGACGTGCAGACCGCGAGCCGGGCCCCGGCGGCGATCCGCTCCCGCAGGAACGCCTCCGGGTCGGCGAGCCGCTCCGAGCTGAGGAAGACACAGTCGGCCGTCTCCGCGAACTCCCGGTGGAACTCGCTCTTCCCGTCATAGTCGTGCAGGTCGCACCAGATCTCCTTGCCGGCGGCGCGGGCGGCGCGCAGCACCGGGCGGGTGTGCTCGGCGAGGTCCGCGACCACCACCGCGGCCGCGGCGAGCGTCTCGGCGGGCACGGCGACCGGCTCCGCGGCGACCGGCAGGGTGAGGTAGATCGACAGGCGCCGCCCGTGTGAGTCCATCAGGTTGGTGTGCCGCTCCGAGCCGTTTTCGCTCGGCGCGGCCAGCACCTCGATCCCGGCGCCGGCCAGGCCGGTCGCGATGCGCCGGCCGGGCTCGTCGTCGCCGAGGACGGTCGCGAGCGTCACCGGTACGCCGAGGCGCGCCAGGTTGAGCGCCTTGCCGGCCGAGGTGCCGCCGATCGCCTCGTGGTGCCACTCCGCGAAGACCGTGTGCGGCCGCGCGGGCGGCAACTCGCCGACGTGGATCAGAAGGTTCCAGGAGACCGGTCCGGCGATCAATACAGGCTGCACGTCAGAGAGCGTACGGGGACCGGAACAACCCGTGCGGATCGGCTGCCGTACGGATCCAGCGCAGCCGGGCGAAGTTCGGCCCGTAGTAGCGGGGCAGCATGGCCGGCCCGGGCTCCAGGTAGTTGACGTAGCTGCCGGCCGACCAGCGGCGCATCGCCTGGTGGCCGGACTCGATCCACGCGTACCCGTCGGAGACTCCGGTGGTGTCGCCCGCCGGCAGCCCGACCAGCCATTGCAGCATGGTGTGCGCCCCGCGCCACGGGAACGCGGTCGCTTCCGGCGCGACCCGCCCGACGGCGCCGGTCAGCCGCTTGAGCGCGGCGTGGCCGTATCGCCGCTGCCGGGCCCGCCGCTCCACGGTGGCCAGCAGCGCGGCGATCGCGGGTGCCGGCAGCACCTGCCGGAAGATGTCGCTGCCGGCCAGCTCGGTGGTGCGGTTCGCGCATCCCTCGGCGTCGACGCATCCGGCCCGGTCATGCGCGACCTCCAGGTAGGAGCGCCGGCGCAGCTTGGCTTTCGCCGGCTCGCGCCCGGCGGCGCGAGCGATCTCCGCGGCCTCGGCGGCCGGGTCACCGTCCAGGACGAACCCCGAGATGCGTACGGACAACCGCCCTCGTTCGTCCGAGCCGAACTGACACGACGACCACACTTCGTCCGGTGCCGAGTGCAGCCGCGCCTGCCAGCCGGTGGCCACCCGGGCCGCGTCGGTCCACGGATAGTGCAGGACGAACGAGCCGGCCGTCGCGACCCGGTGGGTGCGCATCCGCCATCGGGTCACCACGCCGAACTGCCCGCCGCCGCCTCCGCGCAGCGCCCAGAACAGGTCCGGCTCGCGCTCCGCGTCGACGGTTCGCAGCCGTCCGTCGGCACCGACCACGTCGGCCGCGGTCACGGCGTCGCACGTCAGCCCGTACGCCGAAGCAGCCATGCCGATCCCACCACCCAGCGTGATCCCGCCGATGCCGACCGACCCGCACGCTCCCGAAGGGATCGAGACGCCGGAGGCGCCGAGCCCGTTGTACACGTCGATGAGCCGCGCCCCGCCGCCGATCTCGGCGGTGCCGCTGGCCGGGTCGTTGCGCACGTCGTCGAGCCGGCGCAGGTCCAGGACCACTCCGGACGCGGCGGTGGACGCGCCCACGTACGAATGACCACCACCTCGGGTGACCACTGGGATGCGCGACCGGCGCGCGAAGCGGACCACCTCGGCGGCGTCCTCGGCGGAGGCGCAGCGGGCCACCGCGGGCGGGCGGACGCGGTCGAAGCGCGGGTCGACCAGACGCCGGGCGGCGTCGTAACCGGCGGTTCCCGGCAGCTCGACCGAGCCCTCCAGGGACGCGTCGAGGGCCGCCCAGTCAATGGCGGGCCGGGCGGGTCGGGCAGCGACAGAGGGTGGCCGGAGTGCGGCGCCGGTCAGGGCGGCGGCTCCGGCGCCGAGCACGACCCGGCGGGAGAGCGACATCACCATATCGTGTCATATCGGACAAAGAGTCCGAAGCTCAATCGCCGTCGACCTCGGCCCGGAGGCGGTTGATGCGATCCACGCCCCGCTGGACGTTCTCCCGGGACCGCTCGAGGAACTCGTTGCTGCGGGCGGTCTTGTCCGACGCCCGGGCGACCGAGCCCTGGAAGCGGGTCATCGGGTCGACCAGGCGACTGGCCTGCTCATGGGCCTCGTCGTCGAGGCGGCGCTCGCGCTCGTTGGCCTCCGCCTCACGGGCGTCAGCCGCACTCTCCCGCAGGTCGGCCAGGCGCTCCCGCTGGTTGGCAAGCTCATCGCGCCGGTCGGCCGCGCGCTCACGCTCGAGCAGACGCCGCTCCCGCTCGTCCAAGTCGGAAGCGCGTGCCGCCTGATCGTCCGGAATCGCCGCGCCGCTCACAATCGCATGCTACCGATGGGACAGGAACGGCAACCAGACGCGATCCCCCCTTCCGGTTGCTATGCAACTAGTTGCATAGCATGATGGCGCCCATGGCCCTTGAACACGCGATTCTCGTCTCCCTGCTGGAGCAACCAGGGTCCGGATACGAGCTGGCCCGCCGCTTCGACCGGTCCATCGGCCGGTTCTGGACGGCTACGCATCAGCAGATCTACCGCGTCCTCAAACGGATGGAGTCAGACGGCTGGGTGATCGCCGAGGAGATCGGACAGGATGGGCGACCCGACAAGCGGGCCTATTCGGTGGCCGAGGCCGGCCGGGCGGAGCTGATCACCTGGTTGCGTGACCCGGTGCAGCCGGAAGCGGTCCGGCACGAGCTGGCCGTGAAGATCCGCGGCGCGGCCTTCGACGACGCCGCCGGCCGGGCCGCGCTGATCTCCGAGGTGGAGCGCTACCGCAAGACCCACGAGGCGGTTTTGGAACGCTATGTGCACGGCGAGGGCCGTGACTTCCCGGCCGGCACCGAGCTCGACGCCGGCCAGCGGTTGCAGCACGTCGTACTGCGCGGCGGCATCGCGTACGAGCGGATGCTCCTCGACTGGCTCGACGACGTCCTCGACACCCTTCGCGCCCTTTGAAAGGGGTTTATCCAGTGCTCCTCAACCCGCACACCTACGACCCGGTGCACCTCGATCCCGAGTCGCGGCAGCTGCTACGCGCCACCATCGACTTCTTCGAGGAGCGCGGCAAGAAGGCACTGCTCGACACCTACATCGACCGGGCCTGGTACGCCGACTTCCTCGACTTCGCCGCGAAGTCGGGCCTGTTCGCGACGTTCCTGACCCCGGCTGCCGAGGGCGGCGACGACAAGGACAAGCGCTGGGACACCGCCCGCAACGTCGCGCTCAGCGAGATCCTCGGCTTCTACGGGCTGAACTACTGGTACACCTGGCAGGTCACCGTCCTCGGGCTGGGCCCGGTCTGGCAGAGCGGCAACACCGAGGCCCGGGCGCACGCCGCGCGGCTGCTCGACGACGGGCACGTGATGGCGTTCGGCCTCTCCGAGCGCTCGCACGGCGCCGACATCTACGCCACCGACATGATCCTGACGCCTTCGCCGGACGGCGGATTCCGGGCGGACGGCGGGAAGTACTACATCGGCAACGGCAACGTCGCGGGGCTGGTCTCGGTCTTCGGGCGCCGCGCCGACATCGACGGGCCGGACGGGTACGTGTTCTTCGCCGCCGACAGCCGGCACCCCTCCTACAAGTTGATCAAGAACGTCGTGAACTCGCAGATGTTCGTCAGCGAGTTCCGGCTCGAGGACTACCCGGTGCGCGAGGAAGACATCCTGCACACCGGCAAGGCGGCCTTCGACGCGGCGCTGAACACGGTGAACGTCGGCAAGTTCAACCTGTGCACGGCCGCGATCGGCATCTGCGAGCACGCCACCTACGAGGCGGTCACCCACGCACACCAGCGGATCCTGTACGGCAAGCCGGTCACCGCCTTCCCGCACGTCCGCCGCGAGCTGACCGACGCGTACGCCCGGCTCGTCGCGATGAAGCTGTTCGCCGACCGGGCCGTCGACTACTTCCGCTCGGCCGGCCCCGACGACCGCCGCTACCTGCTGTTCAACCCGATGACCAAGATGAAGGTCACCACCGAGGGCGAGAAGGTCATCGACCTGCTCTGGGACGTGATCGCGGCCAAGGGCTTCGAGGCGGACACCTACTTCGACAAGGCCGCCAAGGACATCCGCGGCCTGCCCAAACTCGAGGGCACCGTGCACGTCAACCTGGCGCTGATCCTCAAGTTCATGCCGAACTACCTGTTCCGCCCGGCCTCGTACGAGCCGGTGCCGACCCGGCACGACGCCACCGACGACGAGTTCCTGTTCCACCAGGGCCCGGCTCGCGGTCTCGGCCGGATCCAGTTCCACGACTGGCGGATCGCGTACGACACGCACGCCGCGGTGCCCAACGTGGCCCGGTTCCGCGCACAGGCCGACGGGCTCTGCGACCTGTTGCTCAAGCACGCGCCGGACGAGGCGCAGCAGGCGGATCTGGACTTCCTGCTCTCGCTCGGGCAGTTGTTCGCCCTGGTCGTCTACGGACAGCTGATCCTGGAGCAGGCGTCACTGACCGGCCTGGACGGCGACGTCCTGGACGAGATCTTCGCGATCCTGGTGCGCGACTTCTCCGAGTACGCGACCGAGCTGCACGGCAAGTCGGCGACCACCGACGAGCAGGCCACGTGGGCGCTGTCCCAGGTGCGGCGCCCGGTGACCGACGAGGCGCGCACCGGGCGGGTCTGGCAGCAGGTGCTGAGCCTGGTCGGCGCCTACGAGATGCGCCCGTAACTCTCCGGCCGGCTGATACAGCGACCGCCCGCCACCGGGTTCAGTGGCGGGCGGTCGATCGACCGACGGGACCGGTCAGCCGGCGGCTTCCGGGTTGCTCGTCAGGTCCATCAGCTGCTGGGTGACGTGGTTGGTCAGCGCCTCCTGGTAGCTGGAGGCGAGCTGGCCCAAGCGGTCGATCTCGTCGAGCAGGGCGGCCCGCTTCTCCACCAGGCTGTCCATCGCCTCGGTGTGGTTGCGGCGCGCGTCGGACTCGATCGTGCCGGCCTTCAGCTGCGCCTCGCTGACCAGCTGCTCGGCCTTGGTCTGCGCGTTGGTGATGATGGTCTCCGACTCGCGCTGGGCGTCGCGCATGTGCTCGTCGGCGGTGCGCTGGGCCATCATCAGCACCCGGGAGTTGCGGTCGTCGTCGCCGGCCGACGGGGCCGGGCCGGTCGGGGCCGCGCTGCGGGCCCGCTCCAGCTGCGCCTGCACGCTGCGCGCGTTCTGCTCGGCGCGGGCGCGGGCCTCCTGGAGGCGCTCCAGCTGTGCGGCCAGATCGGCGAACTCGTTGTTGAGCACCATCGTCGAGGCCGCGTTGCCGCCTCCGCCGCGCTGCATCTGGTCGCGGAGAACGCCGTTCTCCTCCAGCAGACGGGTCAGCTCCTGCTCGACCTCGTCCAGGAACGCGTCGACCTCCTCCTCGTCATAGCCACGCTTGCCAATCGGAGGCTTCTTGAAGGCGACATTGTGAATGTCTGCCGGTGTGAGCGGCATCGTGCTCCTCGGTTCCCGTCGGTTGCAGTGGTGCGGCCCGAATCCTACGGGCATGATCGCGTGGCCGCCGACCACCGGCGGCTGATCGAGCGTACGCCGCCACGCCCACAGGCGCTGGCCGCAGCGATGCCCGAGTTCGCGGTTGGTGACCGGCGACGCGGATCAGTGCCAGAAGACGGCGACCGCCGCGTTGACCAGGGTCAGTGCGATGATGCCGATGAAGTGGCCCTTGTTGACCGCCTCCCGCTTACGCGGGATGAAGACCATGATGAAGATCAGTACGGCGAAGAGCAGCTTGACGCCGAGCTTGATCGGGTTCGGCTCGTCGTCTCCCCCACCGCGCAGTGGCGCCGACAGGAGCAGGCCGGAGGCGAGCTGGATCACCGCGCCCCAGAGGATCGCCGGGTTGATCCGGAACTTGCCGGACAGGAACTGCGTGACCGCGCCGCCGAGCAGCAGCGCGAACCCGATCAGATGAATGAACAGCAGGATCAACCGGATCGCTTCCACGAGCGAAAGCTTGCCACCCGGCGTGATTGCTGATCACTCCGGGGTTGGTGTGACTGGGTTAGCATTCTGGTGGGTGGAGCGCCCGCCCGTGCCACGAGTGGCTGCCCACGTCAACCATGCGACGTGGCCAAGAGTCCCCGACTCAGCGCTGGCAGACCGCTGCGGTGCGTTCGCGCCGTCCGTCCGGCGGGTGACGTGGGTGCCCGCGCGAGGACGTGATGGGCATGTTCGAGCGGTTCACCGACCGAGCGCGACGGGTTGTCGTCCTGGCCCAAGAAGAGGCCCGGATGCTCAACCACAACTACATCGGGACCGAGCATGTGCTCCTCGGGCTGATCCACGAGGGTGAGGGTGTCGCGGCCAAGGCTCTGGAGAGCCTGGGCATCTCCCTGGAGGGAGTGCGGCAGCAGGTCGAGGAGATCATCGGTCAGGGCCAGCAGGCGCCGAGCGGGCACATCC
>NZ_JADQTO010000100.1 GCF_015704865.1 Actinoplanes aureus
CTAGGCCGTGTTTCGTAGGGCGCGGAGCCATTGGTTGATGGCGGCGATGGTGACGGTGGCTTCGTAGCGCACGGCGAGCTTGTCATACCTTGTGGCCATTGCCCGGTGCTGTTTGAGCTGGTTGATGCCGCACTCCACGGCGTGGCGTTGGCGGTAGGTCTCGGGGTCGAAGGCGGGCGGACGTCCGCCCTTGGACCCTTTGGCCTTGCGGTGCGCGTCCTGGTCGGCCTTGCTCGGGATGCACGCCCGGATGCCGCGGCGGCGCAGATGGGCACGGTTGGCCTTGGACGTGTACGCCTTGTCGGCCAGCACCAGGTCCGGCCGGGTCCGGGGCCGGCCGCTACCGGCTCGGGCAACGCGCACCTTGGCCAGCACGGGAATGAACTGCGGGCTGTCGCCGCGATGTCCGGCGGTCACCACCATCGCCATCACCTTGCGGCCTTGTTCGCAGGCCAGATGCGTCTTGGTGGTCCATCCGCCCCGCGATCGGCCGAGCCCGTGATCTGCCGGCTCGGCCTGCTGCACACCGCCGGGCGGTTCCTTCTGAGTGTCGCCGTCACGGCGGGCTCCGGCCGCGTGCTGATGGGCACGGCTGATCGTGGAGTCCACGCTCACCGTCCAGCCGATCAACCCGGCCGCGTCCGCCCGGGCCTGCAACAAGGCCAGGATCTGCGCCCAGACACCGTCACGCTGCCAGCGGCGAAACCATCGATACAGCGTCTGCCACGGCGGATACACCGCGGGCACATCGCGCCACGGTGAGCCGGTCCGCACCCGCCACCGAATCCCGTCGAGGATCACTCTCATCGTCCATCTGCGCGGCCGATCACGACCGGTTCCCGCAGGCAGCAACGGCTCAAGCACCGCCCACTGCACGTCGGTCAAGTCATGTCGCCTCGCTGCCGCTACGCTCGGCACGAGGTCTCCGGTGTGAAGTTCTGCTTGGTCGCTGAACCAACTACCGGAGACCTCTTCAGTTATCGATCACCGCCACGCCGCAACATCGACGCCTACGAAACACGGCCTA
>NZ_JADQTO010000101.1 GCF_015704865.1 Actinoplanes aureus
CGCTCGTACCGGATCCCGGCCGCCACCTCGCCGAACTCGGCCAGCATCGGCTCCATCGCTGCCGAGTGGAACGCGTGCGAGACGTTCAACCGGCGCACCCGCCGGCCCCGCGCCCCCCACGTGGCCGCGACCTCCTCGATCAACGCCTCCGGCCCGGAGATCACCACCGAGTCCGGGCCGTTCACCGCCGCCACCGGCAGATCCGCGACCTCGGCCTCAGAGGCCTCCACGGCCAGCATCGCGCCGCCCGCCGGCAGCGCCTGCATCAACCGGCCCCGCGCCGCCACCAGGCGGCACGCGTCCGCCAGCGACATCACCCCGGCCACATGCGCCGCAGCCAGCTCACCGATCGAATGACCGAGCAGGAAGTCCGGCCGCACCCCCCACGACTCCCACAGCCGGCACATCGCCACCTCAAACGCGAACAACCCCTTCTGCGCCGCCTCAGTGCCCTCACCACCGGCACCCATCAGAGTCAGGGCCTGGTCCCAGACCTCAGCGAACACCGGGAACGCCGCCGCCAGCTCCCGACCCATCCCGGCCCGCTGCGCGCCCTGGCCGGTAAAGAGGAAGGCGGTCCGGTGCCGTCCGGCGGTGCCGCGCAGCACGCCGGGCGACGCGCGGCCCGCGACCAAAGCCGCGAGTCCTTCGCGCAACTCGTCGCGGTCGCGGCCGAGCACGGCGGCCCGTTCGGGGAGCGCGGCCCGGCCGGTCGCCAGGGTGTACGCGACACCTCGATCCGCCACATGCGGCAACAGACGGGCCGCTTGGGCACGCAACGCCGCCTCCGAATGCCCCGACAACAACCACGGCACCGGAAGCCCACCGTCTTCCGGCTCGGGAACTGGCAAGGGCGACTCCTCGATCACCACATGCGCGTTGGTCCCGCTCACCCCGAACGACGACACCCCCGCCCGCCGAGGCCGCTCCCCCCGCTCCCACGGCACCGGCTCGGTCAACAACCGCACCGCACCCGCCGACCAGTCCACATGC
>NZ_JADQTO010000102.1 GCF_015704865.1 Actinoplanes aureus
CGGGGACGTTGGTCGAGGAAGTGTGACCACTCGATCTGACGATCATCAGCTGGTTCTGTGAACGATGAAGGCCTCCAGCGATGCAGTGGAGTTGTCGAGAAACCACTGACCAGCACCGGAGGCCTTCATGTCCCACGCTAACGCCGCGCTGACTCCGCGGGCGCGATTGCGGCTGGCGCGTCTGATCGTGGAGGACGGCTGGTCACCCGCACGAGCGGCCGAACGCTACGACGTGTCCTGGCGCACCGCCGCGAAGTGGGCCGCCCGCTACCGCGCCGAAGGCCCGGCGGGCATGGCCGACCGCTCGTCACGCCCGCACCGGCAGCCGAACCTGACCCCCGCCCCGATCGTGCGCAAGATCGTGCACCTGCGCCGGAAACGACGCTGGGGGCCCGTCCCGATCGCCGATCAGCTCGGCCTGGCCGCCTCCACCGTGCACGCCGTCCTGCGCCGGCGCCGACTCAACCGCCTCAGTCACCTCGACCGCGGCACCGGCGAGCCGATCCGCCGTTACGAACACGAACACCCTGGAGACCTGCTGCACGTCGACGTCAAGAAACTCGGCAACGTGCCCGACGGCGGTGGCTGGCGCTACGTCGGCCGTCAAACCGGCGACCGCCATCGTCGAGCCACCGCCCGCCGCACCGGCCGGCGCCGCGGCGCCTACGAACCGGCCATCGGTACCGCGTTCGTGCACACCGTCATCGACGACCACTCCCGCGTCGCCTACGCCGAAATCCACGACGACGAAACCGCTGTCACCGCCACCAGCGTGCTCCGCCGCGCGGTCGCCTGGTTCACCGAACGCGGCGTCACCACCCGCCGTGTGCTGTCCGACAACGGCTCCGCCTACAAATCCCGGCTCTGGGCCACGACCTGCGCCGAGCTCGGCATAACGGTAAAGAAGACCCGCCCTTACCGGCCGCAGACCAACGGCAAGATCGAACGCTTCCACCGCACC
>NZ_JADQTO010000103.1 GCF_015704865.1 Actinoplanes aureus
CGTAGATGTCGGTGGTGGCTCGATGCGCATTTCTGCCGAAAGTAGCCGTCGCCGGGCTGTGGCTTTACGCCACCCACCACCAGCCGTCGCCCACCTCCCGTTTCGGGTATCCGAGGTCGCCCGAGGCGGTGGTGATGGGCGTCGGCTCGGTGGGCGGTTCGGCGAAATACGCGAGTCCTGTTCCCGACTCGGCTCGCCAGTTCTGCCATAGCTGCACGAATAACACGGTCGGACTGGCGTAGGCGAATCCGGACGGGCACAGGGAGCGCATCTCGGCCGGCAGGGTGAGTTCGTCGTCCAAGCGGCCGGCCCGGTAGCCCTCGACCAGTTCGGCGAGCGCGGCCCGATGTAGTCGATACCGATAGTCGACGGGGTAGACCTGTGAATCCTGCCGCGAGACGACGACAAGGGCGGCAGCGGCCAGGCACAAGCTCACCACGGCGACTCCCCACGAACCGCGTACGCAGGCGATCAGGATCGCCGCAATCGAGACGAGTACCGCGAACAACACAGCCAACAACGAGATCAACCAGCCGACGAACGAACCGACGAGCAGAGGCGTCTCAGCGAGCCACCAGGCGGGAATGAGCAGCAGCCAACCGGCACAACTCAGAACGGCCTGCAGCAAGCCGCGCCCGCTCCACGCCGCCGTCGCGGACGGCTCGGTCGGCTGATCGACCGGATCCCACGGGAAGTCCATGGCGAGGATCTTGCACTCGCGATCGCAACCCGCGGAAGGCCGTACACGAAACCTCTACAGGGTCTCCTTGCCGCGGTCCGAAAGCGGCGAGCGGGCGACCTGACTGCCGGACCCGCGGGTGGGCAACTCTGCCGCGGACAATACGCCTCCCGTCCCCAGCCTCCGTCACCGTGCGTGAGCA
>NZ_JADQTO010000104.1 GCF_015704865.1 Actinoplanes aureus
AGCGGATGCACGGATGAGATCACCGTCGATGATCGTTATCGTGACGGCATGACAACTGGATCCCGCCTTGCGGTGGTGTCGGGTGGCGGAACCGGCATCGGTAAGCAGATCGCTCGCATGTTCGCCACCCAGGGCGACCGGGTGGTCATCATCGGCCGGCGGGCGGAATTACTGGCTCAGGCGCGCGCCGAAATCAACGAAGCCACCCGAGCGGACCGCGTGATCCCGGTCAGCGCGGACCTGACTGATCCGAAGCAGGTTCGTGATGCCGCCGCACTCATCGCCCAGATGGGCTCTATTGACGTACTGGTCAACAACGCGGGCGCCATCATCACACCTCCGGCGGACGAAAGCCTCGAAGCGCTAGCCATGTCATGGCAACGTGACCTCAACACCAACCTGCTTACTGCAGTACTGCTGACCAACGCGCTCCAGCCGCAGCTAAGCCGACCCGGCGGCCGTCTCATCATGGTCAGTTCGGCGGCTGCGCAACGTGGAGGCGCCGGGCAGCATTCAGCCGGCTCCTATGCCGCAGCGAAGGCGGCCCTGCATGGATGGGCATTGGGCCTGGCTCGTCAACTGGGCAAGGACGGCATCACCGTCAACGTCCTCGCGCCCGGCTATGTGCAGGACACGGACATCTTCCATGGTCAGGACACCACGGACTTCGTGGCCACGAAGGTGGCTGACACTCTGGTTGGGCGGGCCGGAACACCCGCTGATGTAGCAGCGGCCATCCGTTACATCGCCTCGCCCGACGCCGGCTACCTGACAGGGCAGATCATCGGTCTCAACGGCGGTGCCGTACTCGGCCGTTGACGATTGCACCGCCGGAATCTGCCGCTGTCCGTGCACGCTGG
>NZ_JADQTO010000105.1 GCF_015704865.1 Actinoplanes aureus
GGGGTGTGGTGGGTGGGGGTTCTTCGAGGATGAGGTGGGCGTTGACGCCGCCGTAGCCGAAGCCGGAGATGGCGGCGCGGCGGGGTAGGGGCCGGCCGTCGGGTCCGGTGAGTGGGGTCCAGTCGCGGGTGTGGTTGAGGACGGTGAAGGGGGTGCCGTCCAGGCGGATGTAGGGGTTGAGTTGGTTGAGGTGCAGGTTGCCGGGGATTTGCTGGTGGCGTAGGGCGAGCAGGATTTTGGTGAGTCCGGCCATGCCGGCGGCGGTTTCCAGGTGGCCGACGTTGCTTTTGACCGAGCCGAGGTGGCAGTGCGGGCGGCTGGGTGCTGGGTGGCCCCGTTGCTGGTAGAGGGTGGTGAAGGCTTGGGTGAGGGCGGTGGTTTCGATGGGGTCGCCGAGGGTGGTGCCGGTGCCGTGGGTTTCCAGGTAGGTGCAGGTGGCCGGGTCGAGGCCGCTGGTTTGCCAGGCGCGGGTGATGAGCTGGGCTTGGGCGGTGGTGTTGGGGGCGGTCAGGGAGGCGGCGCGGCCGCCGTGGTTGACGGCGCTGGCGCGGATGACGGCGTAGATGTGGTCGCCGTCGGCGAGGGCGGTGGCGAGCGGTTTGAGGAGGACGGCGCCGCAGCCCTCGCCGCGGACGTAGCCGTCGGCGGCGGCGTCGAACACTTTGCACCGCCCGTCCGGCGCCAGCATCCCGGCCCGGCTGAACGACAGGGTCGTCAACGGGCTGAGAATCACGTTCACCCCACCGGCGATGGCGGCGCTGCACTCCCCGCGCTGGATGCTGGTGACCGCGCGGTGCACCGCGACCAG
>NZ_JADQTO010000106.1 GCF_015704865.1 Actinoplanes aureus
CGGCTACGCAGCGCTCTGCGCGAGTTCTACCCCGCCGCGCTCAACGCCTTCGACGACCTCACCGCCGCGGACACCCTTGAACTGCTGGCCCGCGCCTCAAATCGTTGTCGTACTCCCGTATCCGGGTCGACTGAACGGCATGGTTGACCGAGCTGACAGCGTCGTAGCAGATGAAATGGCCAGCACCGCCACGCTCGCCCACTGCAACACCACTTGGCCGTCCCAGAAGCGTTTGCTTGGGAGGCCGAGCTGAGCCAGCGTGACGACCGCACCCGCCCCGGCCATCACGCCGGCACGTATCAGGCTTATCGCCAACACCCGCCAAGTGTGGCCTGCACCTCAGCATCACGCCAGAGTGCTCGGCCTTCGATGATCACATTCAGGGGATACCGATCTTGGAAGGGTTCGGTCGAGCCATGCTCCGCCGCTGGCGGGGAAGTCCTGGGCGCCCGGCAGAAGGCGGAGGGCCGGGTCAGTTCCTCCCGGGAACAGCTGCCTAGGGTTACGCAAGCGCCGTGCGGCGACTGCCGTGACTAGCAGCAGTCCCGCGCTCGCTAGCTGTGATGTTCGGGGACGTTGGTCGAGGAAGTGTGACCACTCGATCTGACGATCATCAGCTGGTTCTGTGAACGATGAAGGCCTCCAGCGATGCAGTGGAGTTGTCGAGAAACCACTGACCAGCACCGGAGGCCTTC
>NZ_JADQTO010000107.1 GCF_015704865.1 Actinoplanes aureus
CGTGCCGTATAGGACAGAAAATGACCTATACCGCGATTAGCGTCGGAAGCATCTTCCCGCTGGCAGAAAGAGTCACCCGAAATGTCTGTCAAGGCGATCCCCGAGGGCTACACGACCGTCACGCCGTGGATCATCTCCCGCGACACTGCCGCAGTCATCGACTACCTCCGAAAGGCGTTCGGCGCTGAGGAACTGGGGCGGGTGATCGACGCCCGCGGGGTGATCGGGCACGCGGAGGTCCGCATCGGCGACGCGATCGTGATGCTCTTCGACGGCGACCCGAGCTGGCCGGCGACGCCCGCGTTCCTGCGGCTGTACGTCGAGGACGCCCGTGCCGTGCATCGCCAGGCGATCGAGGCAGGAGGCATCGGCATCTCGGAGGTCACCCATCTGGCCTTCGGCGACCTGGTCGGGCGGGTCCGCGACCCGTTCGGCAACGTGTGGTGGATACAGACCCACATCGAGGACGTGACGCCGGAGGAGATGGAGCGACGCTTCGGCGACCCAGAGTTCACCGCGGCGATGGAGTACATGCAGCGCCCCGAGACCGAGATCTTCCCCAGAAGCTGAACCTCGACCGGCAAACCTGCCAACGGTGAGCCGGCCGACACCACCG
>NZ_JADQTO010000108.1 GCF_015704865.1 Actinoplanes aureus
CGAAGACGCCCCGGTCCTCGAACTCGGCATCGGCTCCGGCCGCCTCGCCCTGCCGCTGGCCCGCCGAGGCATACCGGTCAGCGGGATCGACGCCTCACCGCAGATGATCGCCGTACTGCGCCGCCACGCGGCGAACTGCGCGTCGACGCCCGGATAGCCGACATGGCCGACTTCCGCCCGCCCCGTTCCCGTTTCGCTTCGTCTACGTCGCCGCGTCCACGTTCCTGCTGCTCGGCACCGCCGACCGGCAGGAGCAGTGCCTGCGCCGGGTCGCCGACGTGCTGAGCCCCGGCGGCCGGTTCCTGATCGAGGCCGCGCTCCCGCACACGGTGATCGCCGGCGACCGGCAGGTTGTCGTCCGGCACGTCGACGACGACCACGTACGACTCACCCTGCAGCAACGGGAGGTGCTGAGCGTGGCGACCAATGCCGGCGGCGGTGCTGCCGGTTCTTGACCACGGCTGGCGCCGGGTCGCCGGTGATTCGTGCAGCGTGACTACGGATCCTGCTATTCGTCGAGGTGCAGGTCGGCGCGCACGCCGAGCAGGCGTACCGGCCGCCTCAGCTCGATCTTCTCCAGCACCGACAAAG
>NZ_JADQTO010000109.1 GCF_015704865.1 Actinoplanes aureus
TGCAGTCTTTCACCGCGGGCCTGCGTCGTGACCACGACGCCGTCGTCAACGGCCTGACCATGCCCTACAGCTCAGGCGTGGTCGAAGGGCACGTCAATCGCATCAAGATGATCAAACGCCAGATGTACGGTCGCGCCAACCTCGACCTGCTCCGCAAACGCATCCTTCTCGCCTGAACGGGTCAATCCCGGTCACGAAAAGTGGGTCAGATCCAGATCCACTCTTCAGGAAGCGGCGACAGACACCCCGAACCGCTCGGCCACCTCGGTCACCGGCACCCCGGCTTCAACTTCGAGCACGGCCCGATACCGCTGCTCCGTCATGGTCAACTCCACCAACACTCGGCGGAGTGTCACGCATCAACTGAAGCCACGGCGTAACGCATCAAGCGGAGTCAGACAGCCGGGAGTCCGCGCTGTCGTGTATCAGGATCTGCGTGACAATCCAGTCTCGGGACGTGGGTGACACATCCGGCTAGGAAGTTGCCGCTAGGTCGGAGGCTAACGGACGCCTGACCTTCGTCTCTGGATGCCCTACAGTTGA
>NZ_JADQTO010000011.1 GCF_015704865.1 Actinoplanes aureus
TGTGGCAAGTCGAGGCCTTGGCCAGGAGAACGGAATGGGATGAGGTCAGGGCGTTGGCAAGGACGGCATTGACTCTCCTGGCCTGACCGACGCACTACTTTCGGCGGGGCGTGCGCTGGCCGGGATGGTCGCCGTGACGTTGCGTAGCGAGCGACTCGCGGCTAGATCCGTACCCGCCGGGGTGAGCAGTCCGATCCGCACCCCTCGGATGATGTTTGCGATCATCACCGGATGGAGTTCCTGCTCGATCCGCCCTTTGGCGTCGGTCCGTTACGGCTTGGGATGGCGCCAGACGAGGTACGGGCGGTGCTCGAGAGCATCGGCCCGCTGCAGCCTACGGCCTATGGCGAGCTCGCCGTGCATCTCGCCAGCGGCTTGGGGTTCAGTGTGGGTTTCGGGGTCGGCGTGACGCTTAACAGGGTTAACGCGATCGAGGTATGGCGTCCACACGAACGTGACGTGGTGCGGTATCGCGACGTCGACGTGTTCGGTGTGCCTGCGCTGGAGGTCGTAGAGCAGCTGCGTCGTCATGTGGAGGTGGACGCGAACGAGGAGGATGACGGGTTCACCGCGCGAGAGTTGTATCTTGCGCTGTGGCGGCCTTTCGCTGCGGATGACGACCCGGATGAGACGCAGGGTCACTTCTTCCAGTCCGTGCTCATCGCCAGGCCCGGCTACGACGACACTCCGGCCGAAGCGGCGGCACGGCTGGCCGCGGGCCACGAACCTGGTTACTGACTCGGGTTCGGTCTCGACTCTTGGGCGGGCGGATTCGCCGCGTTGATCGGTGCGTGCAGAACGTCCGCACATCGGCAAAGTCGGATGTCGAGCGCCAGCGACCCCTGGTTACGGCGCGTGACGTGCTCGTTGGCGGACCAGCGCGCACGGGCCGCGGCAGACATCCGGACGCCCTGCTGGCGCCTCCGGGATCGCGCGCACTTGTGCGGGGCGGCTGCAATCATGGCTGGGTGGACGACCGGTGGCACCAGCTTCGTCGGCTGCTAAACGAGTGGGACTTCATAGGTGCCTTCGACCCCGAGACCAACACCGATGAGTACGACTGCATGATCCCGCCTCTGCTGCACCTCCTGGCTACGGACGGGGATCCTGGTGTCATACAGCAGTTCCTGGACGCCGAGCTCGCCGAGCACTTCGGCATGTCGATCGACCAGGCTGAGACCAGCGAGGTGGCAGAGCGACTGACTGCCTGGTGGCGTGCCTCCGCCGGATAGTCCACCGGCGCGGACAGCGGCAGATCAGTGCACCTCGAGACACGGACCAGGCGGGCCCCGCTCACGTCCGTAGGATCATGCGATACGCCGACTGGGGTGGTCTGGTGCACGGAGGTGGATTGCCGTTTTGTCAAGCGTCCGCCAGCCTGTGCGGCCCGAGTTGTCGGCTTACCGGAGGCATTCTGTGCGAGAAGATCATCCCGTCGACCAGCTTGTTGTCGCGCTAGAAGGAGACCCCGCCGCATCGATCGTCAGCGCGATGCGTGTGTCAGCTCAGCGGCTTGCTGACCAGCGTGACTGGGTAATCGATCCGCCCAGCTTTGTCGATCAGTCGGATGAGTCTGGCGCACGCTGGGTCGGATTTGGGCTGCGGCTTTACACAGCCCTGCCGCCATGGGGTGATGACATCGACCCGCAGGTGGACAGGGCCCACTTAGAAGAGGTCAAGGAGCTGATCGGCGAGATCTGTCGACTCTCGGATGAGTACCACGCGTCCTTCCAGTTCGAGTACGCCAGCGAATTCGTCGGCATGGTTGAATCCGGACGAATGGATTCCGGGCTTGAAGACTCCCTCATCGGCGAGTGGGAGCGGGCTATCAACCGCGTGAAACCTCATGAATGATTCGGGTGACAAAGTTCGGAAGGTGCATCCAGAAGGACCCTCATCTCGGCAAAGTCGCGCACGCCCCCATGGCGCGGCCCGTACGAAGCGTGATGGCAGCTCAGCCGCCAGCACGCATGCTCAGCGGCAGACATGCGCGCCAATCCAGGCGGTTGACGGCGCTGTCCCTTACCGGACCGAGCGGGTCTCTATGTCTTAATCGGAGGGTGATCGGGTACGCCCACGTCATGACGAGGAGACCCACGCCCATGGCGGTAGCGGCACCCGCCAGCGGCGCGGCGCTGTTCCGGGTTTCGTGGGTGCTGAGCATTGTCCGGCTGTCCGGGATCTTCTGGCTGGTCTACCTGGTAATTCAGCCGCTGGTAGGGCTGGCCTTGGGCGCGGAACGCGATCCATGGTGGGTCCTGCTGCTGCAGGGGGCCATCTACAGCGCGTTGGCCGCCGGTGGTATGGCGCTCTTGCCTCGCTCACCGTTCCATAACTGGGTACGGATTTCCGACGGAGGGTTGGAGCTCTGTGCCGCGGGCAGCGACCCCATCCTGCTGGCCTGGCCCGACGTCGCGTCCGTTGAGGTACGGCGGCAAGGACTGCGAACCGTTCTCCGGGTCACCCCGGTCGAGATGAGCCGGGTCCAGCGAGCCGACGTGCACTATGGCCTTCCCCGGGTCCGCAACGGTGCGTTCATCGCCGATGTCGGACTGCTCCGGCCGGGTGTTGATGTCCTGCGGCGTGCCTTGGCCGCCCATAGTGGTCGCGCATGAACGACGGCGCGGCCGGGACGCTGGTGTCCGCCGGTAGGTCCGGCGGCCAGGTAAGCGGTCCAGTCGGCTCTACCGAACCGAGCGCATTCAGCGGCATACCCGGGTTCGAGCTGACAGCCGCCAAGTTGCTCATCGGCAGGAGCGTACGCCAGCGAGCGCGTAGGGATACGAAGGGTGACGGCCCTGCTGGCCAACGAGCACGGACGGCGGCAGATGTGCGCAGCCGATCAAGCGCCCTGGTCCAGTCATTCGAGCCACTGGTGCCTGCCGCGAGGTTGGCATCGGTCAGTCCTATCGGCCCAGAACCGCCGCACGGTCGGCGACTATGCAGCTGACCAGGTGCCCTAGCATTTCCGGTCCCTCGACGTGAGCGAGGTGGCCCTGCCCGGACAGGACGTGCACGGCCGCGCCCGGCAGCATCCGCTCGACGGCGGTGAAGGCGGTGCCGTAGGGCTCGCCGTCCCGGCTGTACTCGCCGACGACGAGGTCGACCGGCACGTCGAGTGCCGCCCACCGCTCAGGCTCGGGGTCGAAGGCGTTGAGCGCCGCGAGCTCCTCCGCCACCGGCGCCGCCCACAGTCGCAACGGCGCCCAGGCGGGACTGGCCCGCAACGCCGCGACGTGCTCCGGCGAATACCTGGAGACGTCAATGTTGACCACCTCGACGGCCCGGTCCAGGTCTCCGGCGGTGATAGCCGCACGCAACGCCGGCACAGCATCGGCCCCGAACGGACGCAACACCGGCTCGTACGCGATCACGTGCCGCACCGCCGCCGTCCGTGTTGCCGCCTCGATGGCGACGAGTGCGCCGTAACTCCAGCCGAATAACCGCATCGGCTCGTCGAGCCATTCGAGCCATGCCAGCAGATCGAGCACCTCGGTCTCGACGCCGTAGTTGTCTCCGAGTGGTCCGCTGGGCACCCGGCCACGCCGGTTGAGGATGAGGATCGGCTCGGGTCGGTTGACGGCGACCATGACACGGCGCCATCCCTTTGCGTCGGTCATGACGCCCGGGGCGGCCACCAGCGGCGTGCCAGTCCCCGGACGCCACAGAGCGTGCAAGCGGACACCGTCACGGTCGATATGACGAGATTCCACCCGAGCAACTCTATGTCGGACGCGACCGGCGTCGCTGTGACCACGATCATGACCGCTCATCGGCAGTTTAGGCCGCCCGACAATGGCATTTGTCCCTACTGTTGCTCCCGAAGCGGTTGCTCACCATCCAAGGGCGCACGGACGAGGGCTAATCTCCGCTCATCTGAGGCGCCATAGCATGCGAAGTTCCGACGCGCTTGAGTTAGGCTCAGCGAGCGGTTCGGCCCGCCGCGAATCTCCTCAGCGTCATGATCATCCTGTCCGTCATCTTCCCAGAAGCAAACCGGGCAAATTTCGTAGTAGCCCCGCTGGCTCAGCGTGACAAACCCGCAGCAGGGACACGCATACGGCCCTCCTTGGGACGGCCTGGTCACGTTCATGAACGTGTCACTCACGCGGTTCATCATCGCACCGTGCAGCTCCTCTTCGGCTGGTCCTGGCTGCTGCCGACGCACTCATCTCGGCATGAGAATGACTTCTCTCTGGCCTTCGCGGTCGTCTGCTGCCATGGCAGGCCGGGCGGCGTCGTCGGGGAGGAGGTGGCTGAATGCCAGTTCAGTCGTTGGGGCCGGGATGCTGCGGGTCCAGGTGTCAGGCTCAGCCTCGGCTGCTGAATGATCAGGTAGTAGGGCGCATTTCGTGCCCAGGGAGGCGCTTGGGCGGCCAGCAATCATCCCGAGCGGGCACCTGTTCCGTCGGTTGACGGTCGAGATCTGGTGGCCGACTCGTCGCGATTCTGGCCGTGCGGGCTCGTAGTAGTCGGCCCATGGGTATTGCCTGCCAGCCGCCGAGTTGGCACGCGTAGGGCAAACCGCTCTGGTGGCCGAAGCTTGGGTGGCATTAGGAATCAAGCCAGGTTCCTAGGATGCTTTACCGATGGTGCGTTCTGCCCAAACGGTCCTCGGAGGCGACGGGTCTGGCCGCATGCCCAGATGTACCTCAGGTGTAAGCATCTGCTTAGCTATAGGTCAGCGGACAGCGTGGTTTGGTGCGCCTGACGGGCACCAACTGGTTCGGCTTCAACGCCTCCGAGCGGGTCTTCCACGGCCTGTGGTCCGGCAACGTCACCGAGATCACCAAATCGATGGCCGACCGCGGCATCAACATCGTCCGCGTGCCGATCTCCACCCAGCTGCTGCTGGAGTGGAAGGCGGGGACGTTCGGCACGGTCAACGTGAACACGTACGCCAACCCGGAGCTCGCCGGCAAGAACAGCCTGCAGATCTTCGACTTCTGGCTGGAGCTCTGCAAGCAGTACGGCATCAAGGTGATGCTGGACGTGCACAGCGCCGAGGCCGACAACTCCGGTCACGTCTATCCGGTCTGGTACAAGGGCTCGATCACTCCCGAGCTGTTCTACCAGGGCTGGGAGTGGGTGACGAACCGCTACAAGGCCAACGACACGATCGTGGCGATGGACATCAAGAACGAGCCGCACGGTACGCCGAACGACACCCAGCGTGCCAAGTGGGACAACTCGACCGACGTCGACAACTGGAAGTACACCGCGGAGACGGCGGCGAAGCGGATCCTCGCCATCAACCCGAACGTTCTGGTGCTGGTCGAGGGCCAGGAGGTCTACCCGCGCGAGGGTGAGACCTGGAGCTCGCCGAACACCGACCCGGACCGGTCGCCGAACTACTACTACAACTGGTGGGGCGGCAACCTGCGCGGGGTCAAGGACCACCCGATCAACCTGGGTGCCAACCAGGACCAGCTGGTCTACTCGCCGCACGACTACGGGCCCCTGGTGTTCAACCAGCCGTGGTTCGACAAGCCGTTCGACAAGACCACGCTGACCAACGACGTGTGGCGGCCGAACTGGTTCTACATCCACGAGAACGGGACCGCGCCGCTGCTGATCGGCGAGTGGGGTGGCCGGCTGGGACAGGACGCCCGGCAGGACAAGTGGATGACCGCGCTGCGCGACCTGATCGCCGAGCACCGGCTGCACCAGACGTTCTGGGTGCTCAACCCGAACTCCGGCGACACCGGCGGTCTGCTGCTCGACGACTGGAAGACCTGGGACGAGCAGAAGTACGCGCTGCTCAAGCCGGCGCTGTGGCAGCACGGCGGCAAGTTCGTCAGCCTCGACCACCAGACGCCGCTGGGCGGTGCGGGCAGCACCACCGGCATCAGTCTCGGTCAGCGCTACGGCGACGGCGGGGGAGAGGGCGACACCACCGCGCCGTCGGTGCCGGGTCAGCCCACGGCGAGCAACGTGACGTCGAGCGGGGTCCGGCTCACCTGGGCGGCGTCGACCGACAACGTCGGGGTGACCTCGTACGACGTGTTGCGCGGCGCGACCGTGGTGGCCACGGTCTCCGGCACCACCTATGACGTGACCGGGTTGACGGCGAACACGGCGTACACCTTCAGCGTGCGTGCCCGTGATGCCGCCGGGAACGTCTCCGCGGCGTCCGCCGGGCGCAGCGTCACCACCGCCGCGGGTGGTGGTGGCGGTGACCAGGGTTGCTCGGCCGCCTACAAGACGGTCACCTCCTGGTCGGGTGGCTTCCAGGCCGAGGTCACGGTGAAGAACACCGGCACCAGCGCCTCGACCGGGTGGTCGGTGAACTGGACCTATCCCAGCGGAACCACCGTCGGTTCGGTGTGGAACGGGGTGACCGCCACGCCGGCCGTGACGGTGCGGAACGTGGCACACAACGGGGCCTTGGCGGCCGGGGCGAGCACTACGTTCGGGCTGATCGGCTCGGGTGCCGCCAGCACTCCGGCGGACATCACCTGCACGTCGTCCTGACCCGCTGACCGTTCGCCCGCCGCCGACGGCGGCGGGCGAACGCCGGCTAAACGTCGCGGCGGCGGTGCACCAGCAGGGCGGCGATCAACAGGAGCGAGGGCCACAGCGCGTACGCGAGCCAGGCCTGCGTGACCGTCGTGTAGATGTCGCCCACCGCCGCCGGTGACCCGTACGACTGGGTGAGCCGTTGCCAGGCCGGGACGAGCATCGCGTGGTTGATCGTCCGCGGCAGGTCCTGGTGGGTGGTGAACAGCTGCGGGGCGAGGACCAGCAGCAGGATGCCGGACACGTACACCGCGCCGCCGTGCCGTACCAGCACTGCCAGGCCCAGGCCGACCAGGGCGCAGGCCGGCCCGATCAGCGTCGCGGCGAGCAGCGCCGTCCCGGTACCCGGTCGGTCGAGAGTCAGGTCGCCCAGGACGAGGCCGGCCACCGTGAACGAACCCGCCGCCATGACCGCGCCCATCACCGTCCAGAGGGTGGCGACCACGGCCGCCTTGGCCAGCACCAGCTCCGCCCGGGCCGGCACGGCCACCGCGGTGGCCCGGATCAGGCCGCTGCTGTACTCACCGATCATCGTCGACGCGCCGAAGCTGGTCGCCACGATGATCAGTGTCAGGACGCCGGCCAGCGGAAACCCGTCATTCAAGGTGGGTTCGTCGGCCGGCGACTTGGTGTACGCCGCCACCGCCGCCGAACCGACGACCAGCAGCACCGTCACCGCGACGGTCCACCGGGTGGAGCGCAACGAGCGGGTCTTGAGCCATTCGGCCGCGATCAGATCCCGCATCACGCACCCCCGGCCCGGTAGTCGACGCTCGCCGAGGTGAGCTCCAGGAACGCGTCCTCCAGCGAGCCGGCCGCGCCGGCCAGATCGCCGATCGGCCCTTCGGCGAGCAGCCGGCCCCGGCCGACCACGACGACGTCGTCGGCGGTGGCCGCCATCTCGCCGATCAGATGGCTGGACAGGAACACCGTGCGCCCCTCGGCGGCGAGCCGCCGGAACAACCCGCGCGCCCACCGGACCCCTTCGGGGTCCATCCCGTTCACCGGCTCGTCGAAGACGAGCACCGGGGGATCACCCAGCAGCGCGGTCGCGACCCCGAGCCGCTGACGCATACCCAGGGAGTACGTCCCGACGCGCCGCCCCGCCACCTCGGTGAGGCCGACCTCGCCGAGCACCTCGTCGACGCGCCGTCCGGGCAGGCCGTTGGCACGGGCCAGCGCGGCCAGGTGGACCGCCGCGGTCAGACCGGGATGCGCCTGCTGGGCGTCGAGCAGCGCGCCGGCGTGCCGCAGCCCGCGCCGGTGCGAACGGAACGGCACGCCGTCGATCGTCGCGCTGCCGCTGGTCGGCGCGTCCAGGCCGAGCAGGACCCGCAGGGTGGTCGTCTTGCCGGCGCCGTTCGGGCCGAGGAAGCCGGTGACGCGGCCCGGCCGGGCGGTGAACGAGAGTCCCGCCACCGCGGTGGTGGACCCGTAGCGTTTGACCAGCTGGTCGACTTCAATCATGGCGATCACTGTTCCGCTCGCCACCCCGGCCCGTCATCGGACCGGGGGCCGTCACGGGTGCCGACCGTGGTCGTACGCCCGTGGTCCGATGTTCTTGTCGGACCCCGCCGATAGGCTCGCCGCATGTTCCGCAGAGCCCTGCCACCGGGAGCCTGGACGGCGCTGATCTGGTCGATCGCGGCGTTCGCCGCGATGCGTGGCTATTCCGGTGTGCCCGGCATGCCGACCGGGTTGTCACCGCGCCCGGCCTGGTGCTGGGCGCTCGCCGCGGTGGTGGTCATGGCCGGGCTCGGCGCGAGCACCCAGGTGCGGCGCCGCCCACTGGCCGCGCTGTACCTGATGGTCGTCTCCGCCGTCGTGCTCGTCCTCGCCGTCGGCACCGATGGCCTCGCCGGCTCCCCCGATCAGGCGCTGAGCCTCTTCCTGGTCGCCGCCGACGTGGTGCTCGCCCGCGTCGTCGTCAACCGGCCACCGTGGGCGTGGGGTGCCGCGCTGCTGCCGGTGCTCGCCGCGATGCCGGTCAGCGCGGTGCTGCGGGCCGTTTTCCAGCAGCCCGACCCGACCGGCGACGCCGGCCTCCAGCTGCACGGGACCGTCTGGGTGGCGTTCGGGCTGTTGCCCGCCGTGGTCGCCGGCATGCTCGGCTTCTCGATCCGCCAGGCCCGGGAGTACGCACGGCGGCTCAGCGCACAGGCCGCCGAGCAGGCCGTGGTGGCCGAGCGGCTGCGGATCTCCCGGGAGCTGCACGACCACGTGGCGCACAGCGTCGGCGTGATCGCGTTGCAGGCCGGGGCGGCGGCCCGGGTCATGGACACTCAGCCGGACCGGGCCCGCGAGGCGATGCGTGCCATCGAGACGACCAGCCGCGACACCCTGTCCGGGCTGCGCCGCCTGCTCGGTGGCCTGCGCACTCAGGAGCTGCGTCCCGCGCCCGGCCTGGCCGACGTCGACCAGCTGGTCGGCGCCGCGACGGCCGCCGGTGTCGCCGTCGGCCTCACCGTTCAGGGCGAGCGGCGGGCTCTGGCCGCCGACGTGGAGCTCTCGGCGTACCGGATCATCCAGGAGTCGCTCACCAACGTGCTGCGGCACGCCGGTGCCGCGACCTGCCAGGTCTCCGTGGAGTACCGTCCGGCCGAGCTGACCATCGAGGTGGTGGACGACGGCCACGGCGGCGACCCGGCGGCCGGCGGCGGGTTCGGGCTGGTCGGCCTCCGCGAGCGGGTCGCCCTGGCCAACGGCACGTTCATCGCCGGCGCCCGGCCCGGCGGCGGGTTCGGGGTGGCAGCGCGGCTGCCGGTCGCGACGTGACGGTGCGCGTTCTGCTCGCCGACGACCACGCGCTGATCCGCAGCGCCCTCCAGATGGTCCTCACCGACGCGGCGGACATCGAGGTGGCCGGGGAGGCGGAGACCGGCGCGGAGGCCGTGCGGCTGTGCGGTGAGCTGAAGCCCGACGTGGTGCTGATGGACATCCGCATGCCCGGCCTGGACGGCATCGAGGCCACCCGGCAGATCACCGCCGAGGCCGGGGCGCCCCGCGTCGTCGTGCTCACCACCTTCGACGACGACGAGTATGTGTACGGCGCGCTGCGCGCCGGTGCGTCCGGCTTCCTGGTCAAGGACATGGCGCTCGAGGAGATCGTCACCGCGATCCGGGTGGTGGCTACCGGGGACGCGCTGATCGCCCCGAGCGTGACCCGGCGCCTCATCGAGATGGTGGTCAAGCATCCGTCACCGGCGGCGGAGGCCCGGCCCGAGCTGGGCGGCATCACCGACCGCGAGCGTGAGGTGCTGACGTTGATCGGTCAGGGGGCCACCAACAGCGAGATCGCCGAGCGGATGCACATTACGATGCCGACGGTGAAGAGCTACGTCGGCCGGCTGATGACCAAACTCGCGGCCCGCGACCGGGTCCAGCTGGTGATCGTGGCGTACCGGGCCGGCCTCGTCACCCCATGAGCCACCCGTCCGTCAGCCGGCGCGGGGCAGACCCATCGGGTTCGGGTAGGGGACCACTGCTTCCGCGGCGCGGGTCAGCGGCGCGAGTGTGCGTACCAGATCGGTCTGCTCCTCGGAGCGCAGTGCGCTCCACGGCTGCGCGGCGAGCCGGTCGGTGTGGGTTTCGACGTCTCGCAGTGCGGCCGTTCCGGTCGTGGTGGGCCGGCCCTCGTCGTCGAGCCAGCCGCGCTGCACTAAGGCGCGGGCCGCGGCATCCCACTCGCTGTCGGTCCAGCCCCGGTTGGGCTGCGTCTGCTCCCGGCCACCGTGTACGGCGTCGCGCAGCACCAAAGCCTGGCAGCCGGTCAGCTCGGCGCCGACCAGCGCGGCGATGTGCCCGTCACCCCGGTGCTCGCGCAGCACGGTGGCGGCCTGCCACAGCCGGGCGAGCACGCCGGACGGGCGTGGCAGGGCGGCGTTGGCCGCGCCGAGGGCACGGCCGTCGGTCGCGGCCGCCTGTGCCGCGGCCTCGAGGAGGTCGGCGGCCCGCGCCCACCGCGCCGGCTCGTCGGGCAGGACCGCCCGCAGCGCAGCCTCCGCGCCTTCCAGGCGCGCGGCGAGAGCCTGTTCCGGGGTCGCTCGCTGCCAGATGTCGGGTACGGCGCGCGCGACCATGGCGGGCGCGAAGGAGAAGAACAACGCGGTGACGGGTCCGGCCGCCGCTGCCCCTAGCGGAGCAGCCCGCCCAGCGAAGTATCCCCGCCAGTAACCGCGCAGGCCGGCGCTCTCGTACGCGCCCCGCGCCTCAGGCGCGAAGTAGGTGACCGCGTGCAACGGCTCGTACAGCTGCCACAGGTGTCGAACCAACATGGTGACCATCCCATCGCGGTCACCGCCGCACGTGAACGGCCAATCGCCAGATCGCGGACCCTAAAGAGCCTTCGCGGTCAGGGTCTTGTGCGGCCCAACGTGGGTGCTGTCTGGCGGCCGTTGAGACAGCATTGAGGTTGGGCCGAGCAAGATCACCGCCCTAGACTGGCCCGATGTCCGCAGTGATGTCCTGGCTCAACGAGCCGCCGCAATGGTCAGACCAGGACGGCGTGATCCGGGCCGTCACCGGCCTGAAGACCGACTTCTGGCGGAGGACGTTCTACGGTTACGTCACCGACAACGGGCATTTCTACCACCGGCCGGTGACCGGCGACTTCACGGCCGAGGTGGTGGTGTCGGCGGGACACTCGGCGCTGTTCGATCAGGCCGGGCTGATGCTGCGGGCCGGCGAGCGGACCTGGCTGAAGACCGGGCTCGAGGTCACGTCCGGCGCGGTGCAGCTCAGCACGGTTCTCACCCGGGACCACTCCGACCTGTCCGTGGTGCCGGTGCCCGGCTACCGCGGCGAGCTGGCACTCCGGCTGACCCGTTTCGGCTCGGCGGTCTGCGTGCATCGCGGCGACCCGGACGGATCGTGGCAGCTGGTCCGGCTCGGCCATCTGGACCTGCCGGAGACGGTCGACGTCGGGGTCATGTGCTGCTCGCCGCAGCGCGCCGGGCTCGAGGTCACCTTCCGGGACTTCCGGGTCGGCGAGCCGATTCCACGGGACGGCCTCGAGTAGGTGGCGCGGTCAGGCGAGCAGGGCGGCGTATGCGTCCTGCAGGGCCGGACACGGGCTGACGCCCAGCTCGTCACGCAGCAGAGCGCGCACATGCTGGTAGGCCGCGAGCGCCTCGGCCACGTTGCCCCGGGCCGCCAGCGCGCGCATGAGCAGCAGGTGGCCGGTCTCCCGCAGCGGGGTGATCTCCAGCAGTTCCCGGGCGGCCCGCTCGGCGCCCGGCAGCTCGGGTCCGCCCAGCTCCAGGCAGGCCGTTCCGTAGCATTCGAGCGCCCGGGCCCGCGCGTCGGCGAGGCGACGCCGCCAGGATTCGGCCCAGGGCGCGTCGGTCTCCGGCATGAACCGCCGGCGGCCGACGAACTGCGCGGCCAGCGACACCGTCCAGGCCCGCCGCCAGTCGTGCTGGGCGATCGACGACTCGGCCGCGTGGACCGACGCCAGGGCGGTGCGGACGTCGACGTACGCCGGCTCGGGCAGCCGCAACGACAGGCCGGCCCGGCCCTGAAGGATGTGCGGCCCGACCGCCGTGCGTACCTTCGAGATGACGACGCTCAGCGCGGCACCCGCCGACGCGGGCGGCTTGTCGCCCCACAGCGCTTCGACCAGGGTGTCCCGGTGGACCGGCTGCGGTTCCGCGACCACCAGGTACGCGAACAGCAGCCGTCCCTGCCGGCCGGGGAACGCCTGGTCGGCCCGCCGGCCGCCGAGCTCCACGGCGAACGGCCCGCACAGTTGCACACGGCTCGACACGTTTCCGAACGTTACCGACGGAGGGCGGAACCATGACCCGTCAGGTTCGATGCGAATGCGGTTTCACGGCCCGGGCCGAGTCCGACGACGCCGTCATCGCCCTGGTCCTCACCCACATCGAGATCGACCATCCCACCATGGTCGGTACCGAGACCGCCGAGGACATCCGCGGCTGGATCGAGCTGCTGCCGGACTGACCGGCACGCCAAGGTTGTGCCAAGGCGCCGCCAAGGCTCGCCGGACACCGTGGTCGGCATGACTGAACTACAGCAGAACCAACTCGACGAACTGCTGGGCCGCTTCGTCGCCGATCTCGGCGCGACGGTCTCGGCCGGCAACGTGGTCATCGGCGACAAGCTCGGCCTGTACCGGGCTCTCGCTGAGGCCGGGCCGTTCACCGCGGCGGACCTCGCGAGCTACACGGGGACGGCGGAACGCTACGTCCGGGAGTGGCTGCCCGGTCAGGCGGCCGGCGGGTACATCTCGTACGACGACGTGACGGGAAGGTACTCGATGACCGCCGAGCAGGCGTACGCCTTCGCCGACCCGGACGGTCCCGCGCTGCCGGGAGCGTTCCAGCTCGCCGTGGCGGGACTCGCCGACACGCCGAAGATCCTCGACGCGTTCCGTACCGGAAACGGAGTGGCCTGGGGTGACCATCATCCGGAGGTCTACACCGGGTGCGAGCGGTTCTTCCGTCCCGGCTACGTGGCCAACCTGGTCGGTTCCTGGATTCCCGCGGTCGACGGGCTCGGCGAGCGGCTGACCGCCGGCATCGCGGTCGCCGACGTGGGCTGCGGTCTCGGTGCGTCGACCCGGATCATGGCCGACGCCTTCCCGGCTTCGGCGTACACCGGCTTCGACCCGCACGACGGCTCGATCGCGCTGGCCCGCAAGGCGGCCGGGCAGTGCACGTTCGAGGTGGCCCGCGCCCAGGACTTCCCCGGCACCGGGTACGGCCTGGTCGCCACCTTCGACTGCCTGCACGACATGGGTGACCCGGTCGGCGCGGCCCGGCACATCCGGAACGCCCTGGCCGGGGACGGGTACTGGCTCATCGTCGAGCCGTTCGCCGGTGATTCGCCGGGGGAGAACCTGAATCCGGTCGGCCGGGTCTACTACTCGTTCTCCACGTACCTGTGCGTGCCGCACGCCATCTCGGAGGGCGCCGCGAACGCGCTGGGCAACCAGGCCGGCGAGGCACCGACCGGTGCCGTGGTTCGGGAGGCCGGGTTCCGGACCTTCCAGCGGGTCGCCGAGACACCGTTCAATCTCGTGTACGTGGCGCGGCCCTGACGGCTCCCTATGATCGAGCGATGCTTCAGCAGTACGACGAGCGCAACGCCGGCATCCGCTACTGGATCGACGGCAGGTTGCTGCACCGCGACCAGCCGGGCCTGTCCCCGTTCGACTCGGTGGTGCAGGGCGGTGACGCCGTCTGGGAGGGCCTGCGCCTCTACCAGGGTGCGATCTTCGGCCTCACCGAGCACCTGGCCCGGTTGCGCCGATCCGCGCTCGCGCTCGGTTTCACCGAGATCCCCGCCGACGACGCGATCATCGAGGCGATCACGGCCACGCTGCGGGCCAACGAGATGTACGACGGCGTGCACATCCGGCTCACCCTGACCCGCGGGGTGAAGGTCACCAGCGGCATGGACCCGCGGCTCAACCGGGCCGGGCCGACGCTGATCGTCCTCGCCGAGCACAAGGCTCCGGTCTACGACACCACCGGGCTGCGGCTGGCGACGGCGAGCGTGCGCCGCCCGGCCCCGGACGTGCTCGATCCGAAGATCCACCACAACAACCTGCTGAACTCGATACTGGCGAAGATCGAGGCGAACGCCGCCGGCGCCGACGACGCGCTCATGCTGGACCGGCGTGGTTTCGTCGCGGAGACCAACGCCACCCACCTGTTCGCGGTGATCGGCGGCGGCCTGGTCACGCCGACCACGGCCGCGTGCCCCGAGGGCATCACCCGGCAGACCGTCCTGGACCTGGCCGCCACGCACGCCATCCCGGCGGCGGTCCGGGACGTGTCATTGACCGAGATGTACGCCGCCGACGAGGTGTTCTGCACCGGCACCATGGGCGAGATCGCCGCCGTCACGGTGATCGACGGCCGCCCGATCGGCGCGGGCGAGGTCGGCCCGCTGACCAGCCGCATCGCCGAGATCTACCGGGAGTACGCCGCTTCGCACGGCGTCCGGTTGCTCTAGGGCGCGGCGGTGCGCAGAGCCCGCAGGAGGTTCGTGATGGTGAACGGCTTCTCGAGCAACGGGACGGCCGAGTCCGAGGTCGCGGCACCGAGCAGCGGCTCCGCGTACCCCGACATGAAGATGATCTGTATGCCCGGGATGAGCTCGGCGACGCGCTGAGCCAGTTCACCGCCGTGCATCCTGGGCATGATGACGTCGGTGAGCAGCACGTCGATCTCATCGCGGTGCTGCTCGGCGACAGCGAGTGCGGCCAGCCCGTCGTGCGCGGTCAGGACCCGGTAGCCGTGATGGGTGAGCACCCGGGCGGTGGACTCGCGTACTCCTTCCTCGTCGTCGACGAGCAGCACCACCTGCTGCTCCGGTAGATCCGCGATCTCGGTGTCCGGGCCGGTGCCGGCGCGTTCCGCCGGATCCGACGGCGGTTGATCGGTGGCCGGGAGCAGCACGGTCATGGTGGTGCCGGCGCCCGGCTGCGTTTCCATGGCCAGGCAGCCGCCCGCCTGCCCGACGATGCCGTACACGGCGGCCAGACCCAGGCCCGCCCCGGAGCTCTTCGGCTTGGTGGTGAAGAACGGTTCGAACGCGCGCGCGGCGACGTCGGCCGTCATGCCGGTACCGGTGTCGGCCACCCGTAACCGCAGGTAACGCCGTCCCGGTTCGGGGGCAGGATGGAAGACCGGGTCCGCCTCCGGGGGCTGGAAGTTGTCGGCGGTGATCCGCACCAGCCCGCCGCCGGGCATCGCGTCGCGGGCGTTCACGGTCAGGTTCACCAGGATCTGCTCGAGCTGGCCGGGATCGAGCAGCACCGGCCACAGTTCGGCGCCCGCGTCCAGCTGTAGATCGTTGTTCTCGCTGACGGTGGTGCGCAGCGTCGGGAGCAGCCGCTCGAGGACCGTGGCGGGCGCCAGCACCTCGGGCCGGTTCAGGTCGCGGCGGCTGAACGTCAGCAGCTGCTGGGTGAGGACCGCGCCGCGCTGTGCCGCCTGCTGGATCCGGGCCAGGTCGTCGATGAACGGCTGCCACTGCCGCGGGTCCGTACGGGCCAGGTCGGTCATCTCCTCGCCGAGCAGATCGGCGTAGTTGGTGATGATCGCGAGCAGGTTGTTGAAGTCGTGGGCGACGCCGCCGGCCAGCTGCCCGAGAGCTTCCAGCCGCTGGGTCCGCAGGATCGCCTGTTCGGTTCGCTGCCGCTCCACCTGTTCGACCAGCCGGGCCCGGTCCTGTTCCGCGGCCACCCGGTCGGTGATGTCCCGGCTGACCACGAGCAGAATCTGCTCACTGCCAGTGTCGAAACGCGTCACGGTGTTCTCGGTGGGCACCCGGGTGCCGTCGGCGCGGATCGCGTCGGCGTAGACCACGGACCGGGGCTCCGGCGACGCGAACACCGCGCCGACGAACTGTGCGAGGCGCTCCCGCTCCTCCTCGGGCAACAACCGGGCGTACGGCACGCCCAGCAACTGTTGTCGTGGATACCCCAGCAGCCGCTCGGTGCCCTGGTTCGCCGTCACGATCCGGCCGTGCCGGTCGACCCCGGTGATCGCGTCCGGCACCGCCTCGATCAGCGCACGCAGCCGCGACTCGGCCCGGTACAGCTCGGACAGGTCCCGGGTCGCCGCGATCATCAGCGGTCCTTCCGGTTCCTCCTGCCAGCTGAGCGTCGTCTCGCCCGGCAGGACGGTGCCGTCCTTGCGCAGCAGTCTGGTCTCCAGCGTGTGGACGCGCGCCCGCAGTTCCGGATCGGTGAACAGGCGCTCGCGCAGCTCGATCATCTCGGTGCGTACGTCGTCGGCGAACAGGATCCGGGCGTGCCGGCCGGTCAGCTCGTCCGGGCGATAGCCCAGCAGCCGTTCGCACGAGGGGTTGGCGAACACGATGCGCCCGTCCCGGTCCACACCGACGATCGCGTCCGGGGTGGCTTCCAGCAGCGCGGCCATCCGCGCTTCCGACCGGATCTCGTCGGTGAGTTCGTGTGCGACGCTGACGACCCCGCGCACCGAGCCGTCCACGCCCTCGATCGGGGCGAACGACATCCGGACCGGGACGCGGGTGCCGTCCTTGCGCAGCCGGACCGTCCGTAACTGACCGGTCGGGGTACCGCGCAGCGCTTTCTGGAACACCTGCCAGTCACGGTCGGCGACATCGGCGGGATACATCATCGTCACCGGCCGGCGGCGAACCTCGTCAGAGCGGTAGCCGTAGATGCGCTCGGCCGCCGGATTCCAGGCCGTGATCCGGCCCTGCGCGTCGCAGCCGACGATGGCGTCCGCGGTCGACCTCACCACCGCCGACAAGAACGCCTCATCATGCTCGCTCCCGCCAGGATCCCTGTTCCGCGCCATCACGACCATCACCGCCCGCACCGCACCCTGCGCCGCGTCATCCGGCGACGGCACGATGGAGGGCCTACTCATTCTCCTTCTGTGCCGGGCCGGCTGCGGAAGATTGCGGCGATCCCGGCGGATCGCTGCGCAGCCGGCACCGCCGGTCGCATAATGTCCTCAACCTGGTGGGGTCGCCACGCTCACAGCCGACGCGCGGCGAGCTCCTCGTAGTAGGGGAGTGCGGCCTCGACCAGCGGCCGCAGGCGCTCCGGGACGTCGGCCGGTGACGGGTCGTAGGCGGCGAAGCCCGTGGAAGCGCGTACCGCCGCGTACCAGAAAGGTGCCCACACGCCGTCGCTGTCGCGCGGGCCCGGCGCCCAGGAGAGCATCGCCGGGTCGAAGGCGAAGCCGAGACCGGCGCACAGCCGCCGCAACGTGCCTTCCGGATCGCGTAGCACGTCCGCCGCGTCCACCACCGGCCCGCCGAAGGCCCGGAAGATCTCCACCTGCTGCGGGTAGCCGAGATCTTCCAGGGTGGGCTCGCCGCGTACCCGGGCGTAGGACGTGACCACATGCGACGGATCGCGGATCAGGAACGCGTGGGTCAGCCCGCCGAGCCAGTCCCGGCCGATCTCCGGCAGCAGGTGGTGGGCCATGTGCTTCTGATACTGCACGGCCGGCGAGCCGGGCAGCGGCCCGGTCAGGGCCGCCGCCACCTCCTGCCAGCGGGTGGGCTGCGACGCCAGGATCGCGTCCCGGCCGGGGTGGTCGATCCCGGTCACCGCCAGGTAGTGGGCGTAGAGCGGCTCGTCCACCACCACGGTGTCGGCACGCGACTCGAAACTGCGCATCATCGCGGTCGAGATGTTGCGCGGCCCCGACCACATCGCCACCCGGACAGTCATCGGATCCGGGTCAGCTCCAGCACCGGGATGACGCGGATGCCGGCGGTCTTGCGCTCGTAGTCCGCGAAACCCGGATAGCGGCGGGCCTGCTCGTTGAACGCCCGGTCCCGATCGTCGCCGGTCAGCTCCTTCACGGTGACCGGAAACGTCTCGGTGCCCACCTCGGCGGTCGCCTCTCCGGCGGCGAGCAGGTTGTGGTACCACTGCGGGTGCGTCGGCGCGCCGCCCTTGGAGGCGATGACGTACATGATGTCCGGATCGGTCTCGTGCGGCAGATACATCAGCGGGGCGACGACCTCACGCCCGCTCTTGCGACCCCGGTGATGCACCAGGATCATCGGCGCGCCCGCGAACGGGCCGCCCACCCGTCCCTCGTTGGCGCGGAATTCCTCGATGATCTGTGTGTTCCAGTCACTCATGGATCAAGCAAATCACGTATGTAGATCAGCCGACACTCTTGAGCCGGGTGGCGTCCTACCGTGCGGGTATGCCCGAATTCAGCGAACATTGCGATCCGATCGACGCTCTTGACTTCCGGGCCGACGAGACCCGGCCGGCCGGCTACCTGCTGGACCTTGCCGTCGGCGACACGATCGTGCCGGCCGGACTGAAGGTGGCGGTGCCCACCGACGTGACCGCCGAGCCGTCACCCGGCGCCGGTGTCCGGCTCACCCCGGCCGTCGCGGTGCTCGGCAGCCTGTCCTGGTCGACGGTGCCCGGCGACCCGATCCGGATCTTCGCCTACGCCGAGATCGGGGTGGCGCAGACCCTGGCCGCCCTGCGGCAGTCGGGCCGCGCCGACGTGCTGGTCCGGGTCGCGGTGGCGATCTACGAGTACGACCCGGGCATGCGGGCCTACTTCACCAGATTCCGCACGCACGCCGGGGCGGCACCGCCGGGCGCGCCGCCGGGTTCGCCGATGGACCCGGCCGCACCGGCTACGCCGGTCTACGGCCGGCTGGGCAGGGACGGCCTGCTTGTCGCGCGGGACCCGGAGGATCTGACCCCGGGGGTACGCGCACACGCGCTCCAATTCGAGCTGCTGCCGGTCCCGGCCGCCGGCCCGCAGCAGATCCTGCTCCAGACGTCGCCGACCACGAAGGTGGTCAAGCCGTTCGGGCTGCCCCAGACCTGATCGTCGGTGGCGCGGTGCGGTCAGGGCCAGAGCCGCTCCCTGACCCAGGCGTCGCCGTCGCGGCGGTAGCGCAGGCGGATGTGCCGGCGTTCCTTGTCGCCCTGCCAGAACTCGACGCTCACCGCGGTGACGGCGTACACGGTGTGCTCGGCACAGACCGTGCCCGGGTCGTTCTCGACGGTCTGCCCGGCCGCGGCCAGGGCGCGTTCCAGGTCGGCCGGGTCGTCGAGCACCGCGCTCTGCGTGCTGGCCAGGCTGGCGACCCGGGCGCCCACCGGCCGGGCCAGGAAGTCGCCGTCCGCGGCCGCCCGGTCCAGCGCGGTGACACTGCCGCGTACGCGTACCTGCCGGCCCTGCTCACGCCAGTAGAACCCGAGGGCGGCGGCCGGGTTGGCGGCCACCTGGCGGCCCTTCGCGCTCGTCGCGTCGGTGGCGAACTGCCAGCCGCGACCGTCGAACTCCTTGAGCAGCAGCACGCGGGTGTCCGGCAGGCCGTCGGCGTCCACCGTGCTCAGCGTCATGGCGTGCGGTTCCACCACTCCGGCGCCGACCGCCTCGGCGAACCAGGCGGCGAACAGATCGTGCGGGTCGTCCGGCGCCCCGGCCGGGTCGAACGCCGGCAGCGGGCGGGCGAAGACCGGCAGGCCGCGCAGAAGGTCACGAATACTCACCCGGGTGATCCTGCCGCAGTCCGGGCGCGCCCCGCGATGACCGGGACCACCCGTCTGGCAAGATCCGCCAGGTGCGCTGGCCCGAGGAACTCGACACGTCCGTACTGTCCGAGCGGCAGCGGCGGATCCTGACCGTGATCCGCGACTGGGCGGTGCGGTACGGCCACGCGCCGTCCACCCGCGAGATCGGGGACGCGGTCGGCCTGGCCTCGGCCTCGTCGGTGAGCCGCCATCTGCGCGTCCTGGAGGACCTCGGGTTCCTGCGCCGGGGGCGCAACGTCACCCGGCCGATCGACGTGCGCATGTACCTGGAACCGGCCACCCGTGAGTCGGGCAGCGAGTCGACGGTGGGCGTGCCGGTGGTCGGCACGATCGCCGCCGGCACACCCATCCTGGCCGAGGAGGAAACCGGGGAACTGCTCAACCTGCCGCGCGACCTGGTCGGCCGGGGCACCCTGTTCTGCCTGCGGGTGCAGGGCGACTCGATGGTCGACGCGGCGATCTGCGACGGGGACATCGTGGTGGTCCGGCAGCAGCACGAGGCGTACAACGGGGACGTCGTGGCCGCGATGATCGACGAGGAGGCGACCGTCAAGGTGTTCCGGCGGCGCGGCGGTCACGTGGTGCTCGAGCCGCGCAACCCGGCGTACGAGCCGATCGACGGGGACCGGGCGGTCATCCTCGGCAAGGTGGTCTCGGTGCTCCGCCGGATGTGAACCACGATTCAGATGTTCTGAGTATCTGGATGTTGTGAGTATGCTGGCGCGGTGCCCCGGTTGACCCGTATCCAGCAGCAGGCGCGTACCCGCGCGGCCGTGCTCGCCGCGGCCGCACACGAATTCGGCGAGCGCGGCTACCCAGACGCCAAGATCGATCGCATCGCTGACCGGGCCGAGCTGACCCGCGGCGCGGTGTACTCCAACTTCCCTAGCAAGCGGTCCCTCTACCTGGCGGTCCTCCTCGACTCCGCGCGGAACCGGCCGGTGGCGGCGAACGCGGAGCCGCCCGGCGACGTCGCCGAGGCGGCCGAGGCCTTCGCCCGGATCTGGCTGGAGCGGCTGCCGCTGGCCGGAGACACCGCAGCCGGTGCCCGGCTGCGGGCACAGTCGGTGACCGGGGTCTTCGACGACGAGCCGGGCCGCGCCGTCATGGCCGGCCTCACCCAGCTGGAGAGCCTGCTGCTGGCGTTGCGGCTGGAGACGTCCCGGCCCCGCGAGGCCCGGCGGGTACGCCTCGCCGAACTGATCCTCACGCTGCTGCACGGGGCCGATCACCTGGCCCAGTCGGCTCCCGGCTTCGGCGACGCGTTCGACGTCGTCCGCGCCTGCCGGTACCTGGCGGCCATGGAGGCGCCGGACGGCTGGGATCCGCCGCATCTGCCGTACATCGACCCGGCCCAGCCCTGCCACGAGCCGTGGAATCCGCCCGCCGGACTGATCGACGAGCTCACCGACGGGCCGGCCGGCTGTGGTGGCGACGGGGTCGTCGTCGTCCTGGGCTCGCGCCGGCTCGGCGGGGGCGAGGAGGCGGTCCGCGCCGCCCGCCCCGGCGACCTGGTCACCATCGCCGCGGTGACCAGCGACCCGGCCGAGGCGGGCGCGCTGGTCCGGCTGCGGATCACCGGCCTGGCCGCCGGGCTGCGGCGGGTCTTCGGCCCGGCCGGAACATCCGTACGCGTGATCCTCGACGACGGTGGTGCCCTCGCCGCGGCGGCCGGCGTGGACGCGGCGGACGACACCGAGGCCGCCGTGCGCGTCCGAAACGGCGTGATCGTGGCCCGGGCCGGCGGGCGGGGCGCCGGACACGCGGCCGCGATCGCGGAGGGGGAGCGATGAGCCAGGACACGGTTCTGCACACGCTGCGCTGCATCGGATACGCCGAGCTGGCGCGGGTCGCCGACGCGTGCGGACTCGACGAGGCCGACGTGGAGTCGCACCTGATCGATCTCGCGGTCGACGGGTTCGTCACCCGCGAGTTCGGCGGGTGGGGGCTGACCGAGGTGGGCCGGGCCGAGGACGCCCGGCGGACGGCCGGTGAGCTCGACCGGGCCGGTGCCCGCGAGGCGGTCGCTTCGGCGTACCAGGACTTCATGGTTCTCAATCCGGAGCTGCTGGACCTCAGCACGGCCTGGCACATGCGCACCGCCGACGGGGTCGCCGTGGCCAACGATCACGCGGACGCCTCGTACGATGCCCTGGTTTTCGGCCGGTTCGCCGACCTGGACCGGCGTGCCGGCGCCGTTTGCGCCGACCTCGGCGCGGCCCTGCCGCGTTTCAACCGCTATCGGGTACGCCTGACGAAGGCGCTCGACCGGGCCCGCGGCGGGGACCTGGGGTACCTGGCCGACCGGATCGACTCCTATCACAGCGTGTGGTTCCAGCTGCACGAGGATCTGCTGGCCACCCTCGGTATCCCGCGATGAGCCACATCCACCGGCTCGACGGGCTGGCGGCTCAGCCCGCCGACGTCATCGGCGGCAAGGCGCACGGCCTCAACGAGTTGCTCCGCCTCGGCCTGCCGGTCCCGCCCGGCTTCGTGATCGACGTCGCGGCGTGCCGGCAGTTCCTGCGTGACGGACGGTTCCCGGACGGACTCGACGAGGCCCTGGCCTCGCTCGGCGCGCCCGGTGTGGCGGTGCGCTCGGGTGCCGCCGTGTCGATGCCCGGGATGATGGACACCGTCCTCGATGTCGCACCGGACCGGGTCCGGGCGGCCGTGGAGGCGGTGTTCGCGTCCTGGCACACGCCGCGTGCCACGACCTACCGGGAGCTGCACGGCATCCCGCACGACCTGGGCACCGCGGTGATCGTGCAAGCCATGGTGTTCGGTGACCGTGATCAGCGCAGCGGGAGCGGGGTGGCGTTCAGCCGCGATCCCAGCAGCGGAGCTCCGGAGCTGTTCGGTGAGGTCCTGTTCGGGCGGCCGGGCACCGACGTGGTGGGCGGTGCACACGCCACCCGGCCGCTGGCCGATCTGGCCTCGCGCGAGCCGGCGGTGTGGGCGGAGCTGTCGTCGGCGCTGCGGCGGCTGGAGCGGCACTACCGGGACGTGTGCCACGTGGAGTTCACGTACGAGTCGGGGCGGCTGTGGTTCCTGCAGGTGCGGCCCGGCGGCCTGGTCGGGCGGGCGGCCGTCCGGGTGGCCGTGGACCTCGCCGACGAGCGGGTCATCGACCGGCGTACCGCGGTGGACCGGGTCAGCGAGCGGGACCTGCGCGCCGCGCGTACCCCGCGGATCCGGACCGGTGACGTGCTCGCCCGCGGTCAGGGTGCCAGCCCCGGTGTCGCGGCCGGCCGCATCGCGGTCACCGCCGACAGCGCCGCCCGGATGGCCGCCGCCGGACCGGTCGTGCTCGTCCGCCCGCACACCTCACCCCTGGACATGCACGGCCTCGCCGCCGCGACCGGCATCGTCACCAGCCGGGGCGGGCCCACCAGCCACGCGGCCGTGGTCGCCCGGTCCATGGGCAAACCCGCCGTGGTCGCGGCGGCCGCGCTCACCGTCGACGCCGCGGCCGGATGCGTCCGCGCCGGCGACCGGACCGTGCCGGAGGGAACGTTCATCACCATCGACGGCACCGGCGGCGAGGTGGTCCTCGGCGACCCGGGCACCACGGCCGGCACCGAGGACCCGCATCTGAGCCGCCTGCTCAGCTGGACCGATAGAGCCGCGCCATCGCCCGGATCGTCTCCGCCAGGTGGGTGACCAGCTCGGCAGGCGCGAGAGCCCGGACCTCCGCGCCCAGCCGTAGCAGTGAGGCGGTCGCATGCGACACGTTCTCCAGCGGGATCGTGGCACGCCGCCACCCGTCCGCGCCGGGGTCAGTGAGGGTGCGCGACGCCAGGCGCGCCGCCTTCGGGCCGAGCACGTCCGGCAGAGCCGTCAAACCTGCGGGGGACAGGCTGACCACGGCGACCTCGGTGTCGTCGGCCTGCTCGTATCGTTCGACGTGGCCGCGCCAGAACTCGGCCAGGTCGAAATCGCCGGGGCGCTCGGCCGCCTCGGGCAGCGGCCGCAGCCCGGTGATGGCCGACACCCGGTAGGTGCGTGGTGGGCCGGACCCTGCGGCGACCAGATACCAGACCCCGGCCTTGAGAACCAGGCCGAGCGGATGCACCCGGCGGGTGACCACGCCCGGCCGGGGCGCCCAGCGCCGGTAGTCGATCTCGATCATCCGGTCCTGCCACAGCGCCTGGGCGGCGCCGAGCAGATGTGGCACCGCGTCCGGCTCTCGATACCAGCCGGGCGCGTCCAGGTGGAAGCGCTCGCGGATCCGCAGGGACGCGTCACGGTACGGCACCGGTAGTGCCGCCATCAGCTTGAGCTGGGCGGCGGCGACCTGTGCGCCGAAGCCGAGCTCGGCGGCCGGGCCGGCCATCCCGGTGAGGAACAGTGACTCCGCCTCGTCGGCGGTGAGCCCGGTCAGCCGGGTGCGGTAGCCGTCCAGCAGCTCGTATCCACCGGTTGGACCCTGTTCGGCGTAGACCGGCACGCCCGCGGAGGCGAGTGCCTCGACGTCGCGGTAGACGGTCCGGGCGGTGACGCCGAGTTCCGCGGCGAGTTGTGCGGCGCTCATCCGGCCGCGGTTCTGCAGCAGCAGCATGAGGGACAACAGTCGGCTGGCGCGCATGCGCGAGAGTCTGCCAGGCCACTGACAGAAGCTGTCAGGGGTAGCCCGTCAAGATCGGCGGCATGAACGACTTCGACTTCTTCATCGGCTCGTGGACCGTGGTCAACCGGCGCCGCACCACCATGTTCGACGGCAGCGACGACTGGGACGTGTTCCCCGCCACCTCGGTCAGCCGGTCGATTCTCGACGGCGGCGGCAACACCGACGAGATCATCTTCACGGCGCAGGGCTGGCGTGGGTTCACCCTGCGGCTGTTCGACCTCGAGCGGAAGGAGTGGTCGCTGTACTGGGCGAGCGGCCGCACCGGGCTGCTCTACCCGCCCGTCGTGGGCACCTTCACCGGCGGCCGAGGCGACTTCTACGGAGACGACACCTACGACGGCAAGCCGATCAAGGTGCACTTCATCTGGTCGGACATCACCGCCACGTCGGCGCGCTGGGAGCAGGAGTTCTCGATCGACGGCGGAGAGACCTGGGAGTCAAACTGGATCATGGAGTTCACGCGGGCCGGATAGTCAGCTCGAGGCCGGCGTCAGGCCAGGCCGGCCTCCTTGGCCAGGATCGCGGCCTGCACCCGCGACGTGCAGCCCAGCTTCGCCAGCACCCGCGACACATGCGTCTTGGCCGTCGCCTCGGTGATCGCCAGCTCCGCCGCCAGATCCGCGTTCGACAGTCCGCGCCCCAGCGCGGCCAGCACATCCCGTTCCCGCTCGGTCAATCCGTCCAGAGCGGGGGCCGGCGGTGGCGCCGCCGGGGTGGCGACGAAGGCGGCCAGCAAGCGGCGGGTCACCTCCGGCGCCAGGAAGCCGTCGCCGGCCGCGACCCGGCGTACCGCGTCGATCAGCGCGGCCGGCTCGACCGACTTCAGCAGGAAGCCGGCGGCGCCGGCGCGGAGCGCGCCGAACAGGTAGTCGTCGAAGTCGAACGTGGTCAGGATCAGCACGTCGGACAGGCCGGCCGAGGTGATCGCCCGGGTGGCGCTGATCCCGTCGGTGCCGGGCATCCGGATGTCCATCAGGACCACGTCCGGCCGCAGCGCGGTGGCCTGGCGGATCGCGACCGCGCCGTCGGCGGCCTCGCCGATCACCTCGATGTCGGGCGCCTGATCCAGCATGAGCCGCATCCCGGCGCGGATGGCCGCGTGGTCGTCGGCGAGCAGGATCCGGATCACGACTCACTTCCTACCGGATGCAGGGGCAGCGTCGCCCGTACCCGGAAATGGTCTCCGTCGCGGCCGGCGGTGAGCTCGCCGCCGAGCAGCGCGGCGCGCTCGCGGATCGAGATCAGGCCGGTGCCCGAGCTGAGCGCCTGGTGGTCGACCGCGCCGGCGCGGGTCAGGGTGTTCGTGACCGTCACGGTCACGACGTCGCCGGCCGGGCGGACCTCGAGGCGGACCTCCGACTCCGGGGCGTGCTTGCCGGCGTTGGTCAGCGCCTCCCGCACGATCCGGTAGACGGTGTGCGCCACGATCGCCGGGATCTGCGGGATCTCCCGGGTCTGCGTCTCGATCCGCAGCCCGCCGGCGGCGGCCGCCTCCACCAGGTCGGGCAGGCGGTCCAGGCCGCCGGGCAGGGTGGGATCCGTGCCCGCCGGATCGTCCGCCCGCAACAGCATGATCATGGAACGCATCTCCTCGAGGGCGGCCAGGCTGGTGGTCCGGACCGCCTGCAGGGTTGCCCGGTCGCGGTCGGTGTCCGGCGGGCGGGCCAGGGCCGCACCGGAGTGGATCGCCGTGGTGGACAGGTGGGCCGCGATCACGTCGTGCAGGTCGCGGGCCATCGCCGCGCGTTCGGCGAGGACCGCCTCGCGGGCCGTCCGCTCGGCGTCGAGCATGCCGAGCTGGCGCTGCTGGCGCACGCTGGCCGCCCACCACAGCGGCACGAACAGCAGGGTGGTCATCTGCAGGCCGATGAAGACGGCGAGCCGGAACTCGCCGCCGGCCAGGCCGCCCACCACGCTGGCCGTGCCGATGACCACGAACACCGCGGTCGTCACCGCGGTCCGGGCCCGGGCGGAGGCGAACAGACCGGCCGAGAAGAGCAGGTCGAACAGGACGAGGACGAGCGCGATGCTGCCGCCGAGCAGCAGGTCGGCGGTGACCGCGACGACGCCGGTGCCGAGCGCGAGCATCGGATGACGGCGTTTGCCGAGCATGGCGAGACAGCCGACGGCCAGCGGGAGGGTGTGCCACCACCCGGACAGGCCGGCCAGGGCGTCCGGCTCCGGAAGGTCCCAGACATCGGTGAGCCCGACGAGGTTGAACGCCAGACCCGCCGCGAACGTGCCCGCCGCCTCGACGACGTCCCGCGCTTTCGGCCCCACGCTCTCATCCCATCACGGATCACGCGGTCCGGCGTACCTCGAATGATGTATGCGCCCGCGTGCCGGACATCCTTCGGCGGACGCGCCGACCGCGCGTGACCAGCACTCTCACGGCATGGATTTGGCGCTCCTCGGATCTCTCGCCGTGCTCGCTCTGATTGATTCGACAAGCTTCGGCACCCTGCTCATCCCGATCTGGCTGATGCTGCATCCGGGCCGGATGCGGCCCGGCCGTATCCTGGTCTTCCTCGGTACGGTCGCCACGTTCTACTTCGCCGTCGGCGTCGCCGTCGCGCTCGGCGCGGACGCGTTCCTGCCGCAGATCAACCGGGTGCTCGACACCTCGATCGCGATGCGGATCCAGCTGGTCATCGGCGTCGCCCTGTTCTTCTGGAGCTTCCGGCTGGAACAGAAGAACAAGACCGGCTCCGGCAGCGGCCGCCTGCTCCGCTGGCGGGAACGCGCACTCTCCGACGAGGGCGGCACCGGCGGCCTGGCCGCGCTCGCGCTCGCCGCGGCCGCCGCCGAGGTGACCACGATGCTGCCGTACCTCGCCGCGATCGGCCTGCTGACCACCGCGGAACTACCGGCGGCGCAGGTCGGGCTGGTCATGGCCGGCTACTGCCTGCTGATGATCGTTCCCGCGTTGCTGCTGCTGGCCGTGCGGCTGGCCGCCGGCGACTGGGTCACCAAGCCGCTGACCCGGATCAGCGACTGGATGGCGAACAGCAACACCCTGGCGTGGATCGTCGGCATCGTCGGCTTCCTGCTCGCCTACGACGCCGCCGCCCGGCTCGGACTGACCAGCTTCGGCAACGGCGGCTGAGATCATTTCGGCGGTTGCAGCACGCAGAACTCGTTGCCGTCCGGGTCGCCGAGGACGTGCCACACCCAGCCGTCCTCCCGGACCGGCTCGTCGGTGATCAGCCGGCCGCCCGCCGCGGTCACCCGGGCCACCTCGGCCTCCAGATCGGCGACGCGCAGGTCCAGGTGCAGCCGGTTCTTCACGTCGGTCTTCGGCTCCGGCACGCGTTGCAGCAGCAGCTCGATGCCGGGCCCGTCGATCGGCAGCAGCCTCCGGTACTGCCCCGGATCGCTGGAGGTGGCGCGATACCCCAGCACCTCACCCCAGAACTGCGCCGACCGATCCAGATCAGCGCAATCAAGAACAACCACCAGTTCGATCACGGCCGCATTCTTTCATCGGTACGGGTGATCGGCCGTCCGAAACCAGCGATGGCCGTCCCGCCGGCGCCACGCGACCGGCTGCCCACTCCCGGCCATAGCGCGGCCGCCGGGAAACGGACGGGCGGCGTGCCGGCCGGGTTGGGGTTACGGTGTGCCGATGGCTGAGACCGTACGGACGACCCTGGCGGCCACGACGATCAGCTCGCCGGAGCCGCGCAAGCTGGCCGAGTTCTACTCCCGCCTGCTCGGCTGGCCGGTCAAGGAGTCGGCCGACGGCTGGGTGGAGCTGTCCTCACCGGACGGTGGCCCCGGCATCTCCGTCCACGGCGAGGCGACCTACGAGCCGCCGGCCTGGCCGGCCCGCCCCGGCCGGCCCCAGATGCAGATGCACCTGGACATCGAGGTCGACGACCTGCCCCAGGGCGTCGCCCACGCGGTGGCGCTGGGCGCGACCGTCGCCGAGTTCCAGCCCCAGGACGACGTGCGGGTGTGCCTGGACCCGGACGGCCACCCGTTCTGCCTCTTCGTGCGCACCTGACGGCGCTGGTTCTTGTCCGGCCCAACGTGGGTGCTGTCTGGCGGCCGTTGAGACAGCGTCGAGCGTGGGCTAAGCAAGATCACCGCCGGGAGGGCGGGGACGGGTCGGCCGGTTACGCGTACCCCGAAGAAGCGGGACCGGCGGCGCTGCGCAGGCCGTTGAGCAGGCGCGTGAGGTCGGACCAGGTCTCCTCCAGCGCGGCATCGCGGTCCGGAGCCTCGGCGATGCGCAGGGCGGCCTCGTTCATCGCGCCGGAGAGCAGGGCGGACGTCGCCTCGGGCGAGGTGATCGTGAGGTGGCCGGTCGCGGCCAGGTCGGCGATGGCCTCGGTCAGGTGGTGGCCGGAGGCGGCGGCGTCCTGGCTGCGCCAGGTGCTCCAGCCCATCACCGCGGGCGCGTCGAGCAGCAGGATCCGCCGGTGGCTGTCGGTGACGCTCACGGTGAGGAAGGCCCGGCAGCCGGCGATCAGCCCGTCCCAGGGGTCGGCGGCCGCGTCGGCGGCGGCGGTCACCGCGTCGGCCACCCGCTGCTGTGCGGCGGCCGCGACCGCCTCGAACAGGGTCTGCTTGTTGCCGTAGTGGTGGTAGACCGCGCCCCGGGTGACCTGGGCGGCGGCGGCCACCTCCTCGAGGCCGACGGAGGCGTAGCCGCGCTCGGCGAACATGCCGGTCGCCACCTCCCGGATCCGCCGGGCGGTGATCTCGCTCTGCTCCTTGGTCGCTCGCGCCATGCCGGCCCCTTCTCTTACATACGCGCTGTATGTATAGTCGACTTACCTGCACAGTGTATGTAAAGGAGCGGACATCATGGCACTCACCAGCTCGTACCCCGTCCTCATGACCACCGACGTGGCCGCCACCGCGGCCTTCTACCGCAAGCACTTCGGTTTCGAGCCGACCTTCGAGGCCGACTGGTACGTGAGCCTGCGCCGCGGCCAGTGGGAGCTGGCCGTGCTGGACGGCGGCCACGAGACGATCCCGGCCGCCTACCGGGGGCGCAGCGCCGGCGGCATGCTGCTCAACGTGGAGGTCGACGACGTGGACGCCGAGTGGGAGCGCCTGGTCGGCGGGGGAGCCCTCGAAGCGCTGCTGCCGATCCGGACCGAGGAGTTCGGCCAGCGGCACTTCATCGTCGCCGGCCCGGACGGCGTGCTGATCGACGTGATCACCACGGTGGAGCCCGGCGAGGCCTACGCGGATCTGTTCGTCTCGTAGCCGAAGGTCTTTCATCCGCGGCGGAGGAGGTGAGGCCGCGCCGGCGTGGCTGAGATTGGTGGCAGCGACGAGGGGAGACGCGCGATGTTGAAGCATCCCAAGGCGGCCCGGTCGGTGCCACAGAGCCTGTCGGTGGCACCGCGGTTCGGGATGGAGGGGGTGACGATCCCGCGGCACGAGATGCCGGTGGGGGAGATGCCGCCGGACGTGGCCTATCAGATCGTGCACGACGAGCTGATGCTCGACGGCAACTCACGGCTGAACACGGCCACCTTCGTCACCACCTGGATGGAGCCGCAGGCCGACCGGTTGATGGCCGAGTGCTTCGACAAGAACATGATCGACAAGGACGAGTACCCGCAGACCGCGGAGATCGAGTCGCGGTGCGTGCACATGCTGAGCCGGCTCTGGAACGCGCCGGACCCCCGGCAGGCGACCGGCTGCTCGACCACCGGCTCCAGTGAGGCCGCGATGCTGGGCGGGCTCGCCCTGAAACGGCGGTGGCAGCGCAAGCACGCCCGTGGTGGGCGGCCGAACCTGGTGATGGGCATCAACGTGCAGGTGTGCTGGGAGAAGTTCGCCAACTACTGGGACGTCGAGATGCGCCTGGTCCCGATGGACGGCGAGCGTTTCCACCTCAACGCCGAGGAGGCCGTGAAGCTCTGCGACGAGAACACCATCGGCGTGGTCGCGGTGCTCGGGTCCACGTTCGACGGCTCCTACGAGCCGGTCGCGGAGATCTGCGCCGCCCTCGACGAGTTCCAGGCCCGCACCGGCATCGACGTCCCGGTGCATGTGGACGGCGCCTCGGGCGCGTTCGTCGCCCCGTTCGTCGACCCGGACCTGGTGTGGGACTTCCAGCTGCCCCGGGTGGCCTCGATCAACACGTCCGGGCACAAGTACGGCCTGGTCTACCCCGGCGTCGGCTGGATCATCTGGCGGGACGCGCAGGCGCTGCCCGAGGACCTGATCTTCTGGGTCAACTACCTCGGTGACGACATGCCGACGTTCGCGCTGAACTTCTCCCGGCCCGGCGCGCAGGTCGTCGCCCAGTACTACAACCTCCTGCGGCTCGGCTTCGACGGCTACGCCCGGGTGCACGGCTACGCCCGCGAGGTCGCCACCCGGCTGTCCGGGCTGATCGCCGACCTGGGCCCGTTCGAGCTGATCACCCGCGGTGACGAGCTGCCGGTGTTCGCGGTGAAGCTGCGCGACGGGGTCACCAACTACACGGTGTTCGACATCTCCCGGGCGCTGCGCGAACGCGGCTGGCAGGTGCCCGCGTACACGTTCCCGAAGAACCGCGAGGACGTGGCCGCGCTGCGCGTGGTGGTCCGCCGGGGGTTCACCCACGACCTCGCCGACATGCTCGTCGAGGACCTGAAGCGGCATCTCCAGCATCTCGACAAGCAGTCCGGCCCGGTGCACGACGCCGCCAACTCCTCGAGCTTCCACCACTGACCGAAGGGGCGATCCATGGCCAACCCCGCCAGCAGGACGATCGAGGCCCAGCACGAGTACCTGGCGAAAGCCCTGCCGTTCCACGACCGGCGCGACTTCGAGGACGCCCGGCGCGGTTTCGTCGCCGCGCTGGACCAGGCGCTGGTCAAGACCGCAGAAGGCCGGGTCGTCTGGGACAGCGACCCGTACGCCTTCCTCACCGGTGAGGCTCCCGCCACGGTGAACCCCAGCCTGTGGCGGCAGTCGCTGCTCACCAGCATCCACGGCCTGTTCGAGGTGGTTCCCGGCATCTACCAGGTGCGCGGACTGGACCTGTCGAACATCACCTTCGTCGAGGGCGAGCGCGGCGTGCTCGTCATCGACCCGCTGGTGTCCAGCGAGACCGCGGCGGCCGCCCTCGCCCTCTACCGGGAGCACCGCGGTGACCGGCCGGTGACCGGGATGGTCTACACGCACAGCCACGTCGACCACTTCGGCGGGGCCCGCGGCATCCTGCCCGGCGACCAGGCCGGCGGGGTGCCGGTGCTGGCGCCGGCCGGCTTCGCCCGGCACGCGGTCAACGAGAACGTGTACGCCGGCACCGCCATGTCACGGCGGGCCGCCTACATGTACGGTGCGGTCCTCCCACGCGGCCCGCAGGGGCAGGTCGGTGCCGGCCTGGGCCAGACCAACTCGACCGGCACGGTCACCCTGATCCCGCCGACGGTCGACATCGGGCACACCGGGCAGGAGGAGACCGTCGACGGCATACGGATGGTCTTCCAGATGGCGCCGGGCAGCGAGGCCCCCGCCGAGATGCACCTGTACTTCCCGGACCACCGGGCGCTGTGCATGGCCGAGAACGCCACCCACAACCTGCACAACCTGCTCACCCTGCGCGGCGCCGAGGTACGCGACCCGCACGCCTGGGCCGGCTACCTGTCCGAGGCGGCCGAGCTGTACGGCGGCGACCTGGAAGTGCTGTTCGCCTCGCACCACTGGCCGACCTGGGGCCGCGAGCGTGCCGTGGAGTTCCTGCTGCTGCAACGGGACCTGTACGCGTACCTGCACGACCAGACCGTCCGGATGATCAACGTCGGGATGACCGGTCCGGAGATCGCCGAGGCCATCCAGTTGCCGCCGGCGCTGGAGCAGGCCTGGCACGCCCGCGGCTACTACGGCTCGGTCAGCCACAACGTGAAGGCTATCTACCAGCGCTATCTCGGCTGGTACGACGGCAACCCGGCACACCTGTGGCCGCACCCGCCGGCCGAGGCGGCCCGCCGTTACGTCGACTTCATGGGTGGCGCCGACAGCGTGGTCACCAAGGCCCGGGCCACCGTGGACGCCGGCGACTTCCGCTGGGCCGCCGAGGTGCTCAACCACGTGATCTTCGCCGAGCCGGGTCACGGCGCGGCGCGTGAGCTGCTGGCCGACACGTACGAGCAGCTCGGCTACGGCTCGGAGAACGGCACGTGGCGCTGCGTCTACCTGTCCGCCGCCCACGAACTGCGGCACGGCTCATTCGGTACGCCGGCCACCACCAGTTCGGCCGACATGATCGCGCAGCTCACCCCGGAGCAGCTGTTCGCCGCCATGGCCATCCGGGTCAACGGCCCACGGTGCTGGGACGACGAGGTCCACGTCGACATCCAGCTCACCGACATCGGACGGAAGTACCGGCTGTCGTTGCGCAACGGCGTACTCACCCACACGGCGGCGCCCCAGCCCGATCTGGCGGACGCCACAGTGACCCTGCCGAGTGCCGTGCTTCCGCTGGCCGTGACCGTCGCCGACCCGGCCGAGCTGGCCGCCGCCGGGGTCACCGTGGAGGGGAACACCGCGGTGTTCGGGCGGTTGCTCGCCGCCCTGGACGAGCCGGACCCGGATTTCGCGATCGTCACCCCATGAACAAAGCTCTGGGGTGTGACTGACCTGCCTGAGGCCTCCGCCCTCACCCTTCGCCAGCAGGTGGCCCTGCTCTCCGGCAGCGACGCCTGGAACACCCAGCCGCTGCCGGAGGCCGGCGTGCCGTCCTGCGCGCTCAGCGACGGCCCGCACGGGCTGCGGTTCCAGGCCGACGCCGGCGATCGCCTCGGGGTCAGCGGCAGCGAGCCGTCCACCTGCTTCCCGACCGCGGTCACCGTCGCCAGCGCCTGGGACGAGGAGCTGGCCGAGCGGATCGGGCACGCCCTGGCCGTGGAGGCCCGGGCACACGGGGTGGACGTGGTCCTCGGGCCCGGCCTCAACATCAAGCGGCATCCGCTGTGCGGGCGCAACTTCGAGTACTTCTCCGAGGACCCGCTGCTCAGCGGGCGGCTCGCGGCGGCCATGGTGAACGGCTTGCAGCGGCACGGGGTCGGCGCCTGCCTGAAGCACTACGCGGTGAACAACCAGGAGTCGCACCGGTACGTGGTGGACGCGGTGGTCGACGAGCGGACGCTGCGCGAGCTGTACCTGTCCGGCTTCGAGTACGCGGTCAAGACCAGCCGGCCGTGGACCGTGATGGCCGCGTACAACTCGGTGAACGGGCATCCGGCCACCCAGCACCGGCGGCTGATCACCGGCATCCTGCGCGAGGAGTGGGGCTTCGACGGCCTGGTGATGAGCGACTGGGCGGCCACCAACGACCGGGTGGCGGCGGTGGCCGCGGGCATGGACCTGGAGATGCCGGGCAGCAAGGGCCTGTTCGACCGGGAGGTGCTGAAGGCGGTCGCGTCCCGGCGGCTGCCGGCCGAGCTGGTCACCGCCTCGGCGCAGCGGGTCCTCGACCTGGTGGCCCGGTCCGCGCGCACCAGGGGCCCGGCGATTCCGGTCGACGAGCACGACGCGCTGGCCCGGCGGGCGGCGGCCGCGGGCACCGTGCTGCTGACCAACGACGGGATCCTGCCGCTGGCTCCCGGCACCAGGGTGGCGTTGATCGGGGCGTTCGCGGACCAGCCGCGCTACCAGGGCAGCGGCAGTTCGCTGGTCAACCCCACGCGAATCAGCACGGCGCGCGCGGAGTTCGCGCGGCGCGGCATCGAGGTGGCCTACGCACCGGGGTACGACCCGAACGACTCGCACGCGGACCCGGACCTGATCGCCGAGGCCGTGGCGGCGGCCCGGTCCTGCGACGTGGCCGTCGTGCTGGCCGGACTGCCTCCGGTGTACGAGAGCGAGGGCTTCGACCGTACCGATCTGGGGTTGCCGGGGCAGCACGACGAGCTGGTCACGGCGGTGTGCGCGGCGAATCCGCGTACCGTGGTCGCGCTGTCCAACGGCGCGCCGGTGCTGATGCCGTGGAAGGACGCCCCGGCCGCGATCCTGGAGTCCTACCTGGGCGGGCAGGCCGGTGGGGCGGCGCTGGTCGACGTGCTCTACGGCGACGCTGAACCCGGCGGGCGGCTGGCCGAGACGTTCCCGGCGTCACTCGACGACGTGGCCGCCGAGCCGTACTTCCCCGGGGAGCCGCGCCAGGTCCAGTACCGCGAAGGCCTGTACGTCGGCTACCGGCACGACACGACCGCGCTCTTCCCGTTCGGGCACGGCTTGGGCTACACCACGTTCGACTGGTCGGACGTCGCCGCCGTGCGCGACACCGTCACGCTGACGGTCACCAACACCGGGACACGGGCCGGCTCCGACGTGGTGCAGGTGTACCTGCACGACCGCACCGGGGTGGTGGCCCGGCCCCGCCGCTCGCTCGCCGGCTTCGCCAAGGTCCATCTGGCGGCCGGGCAGAGCACGACCGTCACGATCGACGTGCCGGAGCGCGCCTACGCTTTTTACGACGTGGTGGCCCGCGAGTGGCGTACCCCGGCCGGCGAATTCGATCTGGAGATCGCCCGGTCCAGCGCCGATGTGGTGGCCACCGTGACGGTCACGGTGAGCGACGGCGTCTCGACCGCCGCCGAACCGGCGGGCACGCCGCCGATCGCGGTCACCGACGAGCAGTTCCGGCGCCGGCTCGGCCGCCCGCTTCCCCGACCGAGATCGGTACGCCCGTTCACCCGCGACTCCACGCTGGACGAGGTCGCCACCACCCAGCTCGGCCGGCTGTTCAAGTCGGCGCTGTGGCGGGCCGCCCCGATCGACGAGGCGACCCGCGACAACCCGGTCGAGCTCGCCATGTACGAGCACAGCCTGGCCGAACTGCCGTTACGCGCCGCGGCGATCTTCTCCGGCGGCAAGCTGCGCTGGCGCACCATCGACCTGCTGCTGCGCCTGTTCAACTCCTTCGGTCGCCGCTGAGTGCCGCCGCTCCAGCGCGGCGCCCTCCACGTCGACGTCGGGCAGGACCCGGTCCAGCCACTTCGGGATCCACCACGCCGAGTCGCCGAGCAGGTGCATGACGGCCGGGATGAGCAGCATCCGCACCAGGAACGCGTCCACCAGCACACCGAAGGAGAGCCCGAAGCCCAGCGAGGTGATGATCGCCGAGTTGGAGAAGATGAACCCGCCGAACACCGAGATCATGATGATCGCCGCGGCGATCACCACGGTGCGCCCGGCGTGCACGCCCTGCCGGACCGCGACCCGGGCGGGTGCGCCGTGCGCGTACGCCTCCCGCATGCCGGACACCAGGAACAGCTGGTAGTCCATGGCCAGCCCGAACAGGATGCCGATCAGGATGGTCGGCAGGAAGCTCAGCACCGGATTCGGATCGTGCACGCCGAAGATCTCGCCGAGCCATCCCCACTGGAAGATCGCGGTGAGCCCGCCGAACGTGGCGAACAGCGACAGGATGAAGCCGAGGGTCGCGGTGACCGGCACCAGGATGGACCGGAACACGAACACCATGATGACCATGGACAGGCCGACCACGACGCTCAGATAGCCGGGTAGCGCGTCGGCCAGCTTCGCCGAGATGTCGATGTTGCCGCTGGCGCTGCCCGCCACGCCCAGGGCCACATCACCGGGGAGCGGGGAGATGCTGCGCAGGTCGCGGACCAGCTGCTCGGTCGAGGAACTGGACGGCCCGTCGTCCGGGATCACCTGGAAGGCGAGCAGCGTGTTGTCGCCGGACTGCCCGACCGGGGCGACCGCGGTGACGTTCTGCTGCGCCAGCAGCACCGTGCCGATCTCGGCCTGCGCGGCGAGCAGGTCGTCCCCGACCGCCGGGGCCGGCAGCTCGGCCGTCACCAGCAGGGGCCCGTTCACCCCCGCGCCGAACTTCTCCTGAATCAGCTGGTACGCCCGGTACTGGGTGGAGTCCTGCGCCTCGGACGAGCCGTCCGGCAGCCCGAGCCGCATCGACAGGGCCGGCAGGGCGACGACCACCAGGACGGCCAGGCCGGCGATCACGGTGAGCACGGCACGGCCGGTGCCGATCGGCTCGGTCGGCGCGGCGGACGGCTTGCGGGCCCTGCGGTTGAGCACCCGCGGCCCGATCAACGCCAGCAGGGCGGGCGTGAGCGTGATCGCGATCAGGACGGCGACGGCGACACAGATCGCGCCGACCGTGCCCATCAGGCCGAGGAACGGCACGCCGGTGACGTTGAGGGCGAGCAGCGCCACCAGCACGGTAGCGCCGGCGAACACCACGGCGTTGCCGGACGTGCCGTTGGCCAGGCCGATCGACTCGTGGAAGCCGGCACCCTCCAGGAGCTGCCGGCGGTGCCGGTTCAGGATGAACAGGCAGTAGTCGATGCCGACCGCGAGTCCCAGCATCACGCCGAGCACCGGGGTGATGCTCAGCATGTCGACCACACCGGACAGTGACAGCGACGCGGTGACGCCGATACCGACACCGGCCAGGGCGCTGATGATCGGCAGGGCGGCCGCGATCGCCGTGCCGAGCATGACCAGCAGGGTGATCGCGGCGACGACGAGACCGGCGATCTCGCCCACGCCGAGGATCTCCGGAACGCTCTGGGTGATCTCGTTGGAGAACTCCACCTCGACGCCGGTGGGCAGGCCGGCGCGTACGTGGTCGACGACCCCCTCCTTGGTCTCCGGGGTGACGTCCATCTGCGCCTCGGTGAAGACGACCGGCGCGACCGCGGCGGTCCCGTCCTCGGACACCGTACGGATCTTCGACGACATGGTCAGCACCTGCTGGGACCGCTCCAGCTGCCGGCGCTGCGGTTCCAGCTCGGCCCGCTGCTCGTTCAGCGTGGCCTGTTGCTCCTCCAGGCCCTGGACACCCAGCGCGCGGGCGCCGTTCAGCTGCCGCTGCCCGGCGTCGAGTTGCTCCAGCCCGGCCTCCACCTGCCGCCGGCCCTCCGCGACCTGTGCGGTCTGCTCGTCGACTTGCTGCTGGGTCGCGAACGGATCCCTGGTCGCGGCGACACCGTCGAGCTCACCGGTGGTCGTCAGCAGCGCGGCGATCGCCGTACGCTGCGCGGCCGTGAAGGCCGACCCGTCGCTGGTGTGAAAGACCAGCGTCCCGTTGCCGCCGGCCACGCTGGGCAGGCGGTCGGCGAGCTTGTCGGTGACCTTCGCCGTCTCCGTGCCCGGGATGGTCACCTGCGAGGACAGGGTGCCCCCGGCGGCCAGGTAGCCGGTGACGGACAGGCCCAGGATGACGATCCAGGAAGCCAGGACGGTCCAGGCGCGCCGGGCGCACCAGCGGCCCAGGCGGTAGAGGAACTCAGCCAACGTGATCCGATCTTTCTTGGTAGCCCGTCCGGATGCGTTCGATCAGGCGGTCGAGCAGGTGCCACCAGAGGGCGCGGGACTCGTCGTCGAGGGCGGCCGCGGTCGCGGTGAGCCAGTGGTTCACGATCACCTCGGTGCCGTGCATCAGCGAGCTGACCAGCAGCTCCGCCTCGAGCCGATCCTGTTCCGGGTGCCGTTCCGCCAGCTCGCGGGCCAGCTCGTCGGTGGTGCGGGAGAACGTCGCCTGGAAGATCTGCCGCGGGCGAGGGTCGCCGGCGTGGAAACCGCCGAGCGCCCGCCACAGGAAGGCGACGACGCCCGGCACGTCCGTGGCCCGCAACGCGCCGGCCACGTCGTCGAACATCGAGGCCCGGCTGCCCTTCGCGAACGACGCCAGAAAGTTCTCGATCACCACGCCGAGGGCCTCGGTGCAGGCCGTGGTCACCACGTCGTCGATGGACGCGAAGTGATTGAAGATCGTGCGCCGGGAGACGTCGGCGCGCTCGGCCAGCTGGTCGACGCTGAACCGGACCGCCCCGCCCTCGGATATCAGGGCATGCGCGGCGTCGAGGATCGCCCGCCGGTGCCGCGCCTTCAGAGCCGCGCGGCGATCGGTGGGCGGTTCCACGTACTTCACGGTGGCTACATTAGGTGCATCGTTGCACGAAGTGCAAATACATGCTCGTCCCTGACCTTCATCCATGAGCGTCACTCCGGCGAATCCACGGTGCCAACTGAACCGAGGTATGGGAGCCGCTCATGCGCCTCGCCCTGTTAACCGCCGGCCTGATGGCGGCCGGCACACTCGTCGCCCTCCCGGCCGGGCCCGCCCACGCCGCCGCCTCCGTCGTGCGCGACGCCGACGGCGTCCCGCACATCAAGGCGGCCAGCGCGAAAGACCTGTTCTACATGCAGGGCTGGGTGCACGCCCAGGACCGGCTGTTCCAGATGGACGTGACCCGGCGGCGTGCCTCCGGCACCCTCGCCGAGCTGCTCGGCCGCGGCTCGCTCGCCGGCGATCAGCAGATGCGGCCGATGGGACTGCGGCGTACGGCCGAGAAGAGCCTGCCGCTGCTGTCTCCGCAGACCCAGGACGCGCTGCGGGCGTACGCCGCCGGCGTCAACGCCTGGACCAGCCGCAACAGGCTGCCCGGCCAGTACGCGGCGGTACAGGTCAGCAAGATCCCGCCGTGGACGCCGGTGGACAGTCTGGTGGTCAACAAGGCGCTCGCCTTCACCCTCTCGTTCGACCTGGACATCGACCGGACCACGAACGTGCAGGCGTACGACGCGGCCGGCCTGGACGGGCACACCGCGGTGTTCGGCGACCTGTTCCCGTTCGCGCCGTTCGCCGAGGCGTCCCCGGTGATCGACTCCACGGCGGTCAAGACCAGGACGACACCGACCGGGCTCGCCGCCGACTATTTGGAACGCGCCCGGCAGGCCCCGATGATCACCGCGGCTTTGGACCGCTCCGGCGACCGGGGCTCCAACTCGTGGGTGATCGGCGGCGAGCACACCGCGACCGGCAGGCCGATCCTGGCCAGCGACCCGCACCTGAGCCTGGAGACGCCCGCCACGTTCCACCCGATCACCCTGGAGGGCGGCGGCTTCGACGTGCAGGGCGACAGCCTTCCCGGTACGCCGTTCATCGTCCTCGGCCAGAACCGCGACATCACGTACGCCGCGACCCAGCACTTCGCCGACGTCACCGACACGTACATCGAGAAGATCGAGAAGGACCCGGCGTCGCCGAGCGGGCTGTCCACCGTCTACCAGGGCAAGCGCGAACCGGTGGTGGCCATCGAGGAGACGTTCCGGGTCAATCCGCGTACCCCCGGCAAGCTGGACGTGCTCGACGCCGAGCCGCCCGGCCGGACCCTGATCGTGCCGCGCCGCAACAACGGCCCGCTGCTGTCGGTCGACGACCAGGCCGGCACCGGCCTGTCGGTGCAGTACACCGGCTTCTCACCGACCACCGAGCTGGAGGCCTTCCGGCGGCTCAACCCGGCCCGCGACGTCGACGACTTCGGCGAGGCCATCCAGCACTTCGACGTGGGCGCGCAGCACTTCGTCTACGCCGACCGCAAGGGCACCATCGCGTACTTCACCAACGCCGAGGTGCCGATCCGCGAGGACCTGCAGGCCGGCGAGGTCAAGGGCAACCCGCCCTACCTGCTGCGGGACGGCACCGGCGGCAACGAGTGGCTCCCGGTCACCAACCGGCAGCCCAACCAGTCCCTGCCGTACGAGATCCTGCCGTTCAGCGAACTCCCGAAGGTGATCAATCCGCCGGCCGGGTTCATCGTGTCGGCCAACAACGACCCGACCGCCAACACCTTCGACAACGACATGCTCAACCAGCTGCGGCCGGGCGGCGGGATCTCGTACCTCGCCTTCTTCCACAACGGCTTCCGCGCCCGCCGGATCACCGACATGGTCCGGGCCGCCATCCGCAAGGGCCCGGTCACCGCGGCCGACGTGCGGGCCATGCAGGCCGACACCACCGCCCTGGACGGCCAGTACTTCACGCCGCTCGTCGCGCAGGCTCTCCAGCGCGCCCGTACCAGCAAAGTCCCTTCGCTCGCCGAGCTGGCTTCGGACAAGCGGATCGTCGAGGCCGCCGGCCGGCTGGCCCGCTGGCGGCACACCTATCCGACCGGCATCCCGCAGGGCTACGACGCATCCGACCGCGACGGCAAGCTGAGCACCCCGTCGCAGCAGGAGATCGACGAGAGTGTGGCCGCCACCATCTACGCGCTGTGGCGCGGCCGGTTCGTCGTCAACACGCTCGACCAGCACGTCCAGCGGATCTCGCCCAAGCTGCCGGTCGCCGACGCCCAGTCCGTCATCGCCGTGCGCCGGCTGCTCGACGACTTCGGCACCCGCAAGGGCGTGGGCCGCTCCGGCATCGACTTCTTCGCGGTGCCCGGCATCGCCGATCCTGCGGATCGGCGCGACTTCCTCATCCTCAAGAGCCTGGGCGACGCGCTCACCCTGGCAGCCTCCGACAACTTCAAGGCGGCGTACGCGAACTCCACACGGCAGAGCGACTACCGCTGGGGCAAGCTGCACCGGATCACGCTGACGTCCCCGCTCGGTGCGCCGTACACCATCCCGTCCGACGGCAACCGGTTCACCTCACCGCTGCCCGGCCTCCCCGGCATCCCGGTCGACGGCGGCTTCAACGTGCCCGACGTCTCCAGCCACCCGGTCCGCGCCGACGCGCCGGACAGGTTCACCATCAGCCTGATCCCGGCCCGCCGCTTCGTGGCCTCGGCGACCGCGTCCGGCTGGACCACGGTGAACTCGATGCCCGGCGGCGCGAGCGAACAACTCGGCGGCCGCTTCGAGCAGAACCTGCTGCCGCGCTGGCTCACCAACGACACCTACCCACTGCGCCGCTTCCCCACGGCGGCCGGCTGAGGTATGCCCGGGGTGGCGATCCGCTACAGCGGTTCGCCACCCGCGGCGTCACTTGCGGGCGACATTCACTGGCCGGCGTGGTGGCGGGGCTAGAGGGCTGGGTCCCCAAGCGGTGATCTTGCTTGGCCCGCGCTCAGTGCTGTCTCAACGGCCGTCAGGCAGCACCCATGTTGGGCCGGACAAGACCCTGACCACGAAGGCTCTAGCGTGCCGCACCATGCCCCTTCGCCTCGCGCGGCCTGTCGACGATGAGGCGGTGGCGGCCGTCCAGCGGGCGGCCTTCGGGCCCGGGCACGGCGAGACGGTGGCCGGTCTGGTCGCCGCCCTGCGCGATCAGTCCGCCGAGGCCGGGCGGCTGCTCGACGACCTCTGCGTCACGCTGGGCTTCTGCCTGCCGCCGGAGGGCGAAGCTGCGGCTGTGCGCGTCGCCGCCGCGTGGCGTGGACGCTTTCACCGACGCGGTGCTCGAGGCCGAGGGAGTGGCCGGCGGTCACCTCCGCCGCCCGGTGCGGGCGCTCGTCGAACAGCATATGAACCGCCGGACCGTTTGACCGGTTCTCGGTGAGCGGCCGCGCGATCTTACTTAGAGTGTGGGCATGGCCACCCGTCGTACCCTCGCCCTGTTCGTGGCCGTTCCCGCCCTGCTCGCCGCACCCGGCACCGCGGTGGCCGCGCCGGCACCGCCGCCGCTGCTTCAGGGGTGGATCGTCACCGAGCAGGCGCCGGGACGCTGCCTCACCGGTGGTGTGATCGGCACGGTTGTGCACACCAGCGCCTGCCGGCCGGGACGGCCGGCCCAGAGTTTTTACCAGACCAGCGAGGGCCACTTCACCAACAACGGCAACTGCGTCGAGCCGGACAAGCGGACTCGCGGCGGCATCGTGCGGGTGACCGCCTGCACCTACACGAACGACCAGGACTGGTGGTTCAGCACCACCCTGCGCGCCGGCCGGTTCGGCCGCTGCGTCACCGAGGTCAGCGTCGACAAGGCCGGCCGGGGCACCGTACGCCTGCGCGACTGCGCGGACACCGTCAATCAGAGGTGGCGGATCCGGGCCCGGTAGTTTCGCACCGCGACAGCTGATCCGATCCGGTCATTGCTGCGTATCTCCGGTTACCTGTCGTCAAGGAGGTTCGCGTGGCCGCTGTCGGCTTGAGCTCTGGGTGGCGCCGTCTGTGTAGTGCGGCGCTCCTCGCCACTGCGCTGATTCTGCTCGTGCCGGATAAGGCACGAGCCGCACCGGACGTGCCGGTGCCGCCCGAGAACCTGCTCTCCGACCGGGGGCGGGGCGAGATTTCGGACGCCGACCGCGACTTCGTCGTGAAGGTCCGGCTCGCCGGGCTGTGGGAGATCCCGGCCGGGGAGATGGCACAGCAGAAGTCGGACAGCGCGCGGATCAAGCGGATCGGCCGCAACATCGCGGACCAGCACGTCGCGCTCGACGAGCTCACCCGCAACGCCGCGAAGAAGCTGGACATCGAGTTGCCGGACGAGCCCAACAAGGACCAGAAGGGCTGGCTCGCCGAGATGGAGGAGGCGGAGGGCGCCGAATTCGACGACGTCTACATCGACCGGCTCCGGGCGGCGCACGGCAAGATCTTCCCGGCGATCGCCACGATCCGGTCGAGCACCCGCAACGACACGGTACGCAAGCTCGCGCAGCAGGCGAACCAGTTCGTCATGACGCACATGACCCTGCTGGAGAGCAGCGGCATCGTCGACTTCGCCGCGCTGCCCACCGCGCCCGCACCGTCGGCGGCGGCAGCGGCTCCCACTCAGGTGCTGTCCGCGGCCGAGGACGCCCCGTCCTCCGGAGCAAACGTTCCCCTGGTGCTGGCCGCGCTGGCCGGCGGGCTGGCCGCGGGCGCTTTCGCCACCCGGCAGCTCGCCGGCAGCCGCCGGCCGGCGTACCGTTCGCGCCGGTCCCGGTATTACGGCGGCTGACGTCACGTGCGGCTGGCGCCGGCCTCCGGGCCGGCCAGCCGCTGTGCCAGCCAGACCGGGATCACCGACAGGACGATCAGGACGGCCGCGACCACGTTGACGATCGGTGCCTGGTTGGGCCGGAACAGGTTGTTGAAGATCCAGATCGGCAGGGTGGTCACGCCCGGCCCGGCGGTGAACGTGGTCACGATGATCTCGTCGAAGGACAGCGCGAACGCCAGCAGCCCACCGGCGAGCAGCGCGGTCCGGATCATCGGGAACGTGATGAACCGGAACGTCTGCCACGGCGACGCGCCCAGGTCCGCCGAGGCGTCCTCCAGGCTCGTTCCCGTGCGGCGCAACCGGGCGAGCACGTTGTTGTAGACGATGACGACGCAGAACGTCGCGTGCCCGACGATGACGGAGAACATGCCCTTGCCGATGCCCAGGTCGCCCATGACGGACCGCCAGGCACTGTCCAGGGCGATGCCGGTGACGATGCCGGGCAGCGCGATCGGCAGGATGATCAGCAGGGAGACGGTGTCGCGGCCGAAGAACGCGAACCGCTGCACGGCGAACGAGACCATGGTGCCCAGCACGAGGGCGATGGCGGTCGCGCCGAGCCCGGCTTTCACCGAGGTCAGCAGGGCCTGCCGGGCTCCCTCGTTCGCCCAGGCGGCCGCCCACCACCGGGTGGTGAGGTCGTCCGGGGGCCAGGCGAACGTGCGGTCGCCGTTGAACGAGTTGACCAGGACGAGCAGCAGCGGCACGTAGATGAAGACCAGGCCGAGGCCCATCGCGATGCGCAGCGACCAGCGGGCGGCGGGGGAGAGGGTCACAGTTGCTCCAAGGCGCCCGAGCGGCGTACCGCAACCAGGTAGATGACCATGACGAGGACCGGGATGGTGGCGATCGCGGCCGCGAACGGCAGGTTGTTCGCCGCGCCGATGTTGGCGTAGACGACGTTGCCGAGCAGCTGGGTCTTGCCGCCGACGATCTGCACGGTGATGTAGTCGCCGAGCGACAGCGAGAACGTGAAGATCGAACCGGCGAAGACCGCCGGGACCAGGATCGGCAGCACGATGGCCCGGAACGTACGCCCGGCCCGCGCGCCCAGGTCTGCCGACGCTTCCAGCAGCGAGTCCGGCAGCCGTTCCAGTCCGGCGTAGATCGGCAGGATCATGTACGGCAGCCACAGGTAGGACAGCACGACGACGGTGGCGAACAGCCCGTAGCCGGGTCCGCGACCGGGGCCGCCGAGCAGCGTGTCGACCGGTCCGCCGTTGGCGAACAGGATCCGCCAGGCGTACGCCTTGACCAGGTAGCTGGCCCACAGCGGGGTGAGGATCGCGATCACCAGCCAGTGCCGGGACCGGGCCGAGGCGACCTTGGCCATGAAGAACGCCATCGGTACGGCCACGACCACACAGATGGCGGTGACCGCGGCCGCCACCCCGATGCTGCGCAGGGTGACGGCCCGGTAGACCTCCTCGGTGAGGATGGTCCGGAAGTTCGCCAAAGAGAACTCCCGGACCGTCTCACCGGTGAACCCGTTGACGGTCCAGAACGCCGACACCAGCAGCACCGCGAGCGCACCGAGATAGGCGACGACCAGCCAGAGCAGCGGGGCGGAGAGCAGCCCGGCCAGGCGCAGGCGCGGGTGCCGGTGCAGGTACGAACCGAGAGCCGTCACGTCATCCCTTGACCGTCGTCCAGGCCTGGGTCCAGGCCGCGTAGTCCTTGCACGTCACGTCGGTACGCCCGTCGACGCACTGGGCCAGCGGCGTGGTCCAGTACCAGACCTGGTCGAAGTAGGCCTCGTCCTCGGCGTGGAACGTGGTGCAGTGCTGCGGGTCCTTGGTCTTGCCGCAGGACAGCTTGTTCGACGGCGCCTCACCGAACCACTCGGCGACACCGGCGTTGGCCTCCGGCGAGATGATGTGGTTCATCCACAGGTACGCGCAGTTCGGGTGCTTCGCCTTGGCGGAGACCATCCAGGTGTCGGACCAGCCGGTGGCACCCTCGGACGGCAGCACCACCTCGACCGGCGCCTTGTCGGCCTTGGTCAGGTTCGCGATCACCTGCCAGGTCGTGCCGAGCACCGAGTTGCCGGCCTTGAACGCCTGCACCTCCTTGGTGTAGTCCGACCAGTACTCGCCGATCACCTCGTTCTGCTGCTTCAACAGGTCGACGGCCGCCTGGAACTGGGTGTCGTCCAGCGCGTACGGATTCTTGATGTTGAGTTCGGGTTTGGTCTTCATGAGGTACAGCGCCGCGTCGGCGATGTAGATCGGCGAGTCGTAGGCGGTGATCTTGCCCTTGTACGGCGACGCCGGGTCGAACACGACGCTCCACGAGGTGGGGGCCGGCTTGACCACGTCGGTGCGGTACATCAGCAGGTTCGCGCCGCGACCGTGCGGTGCGCCGTAGGCCTGGCCGTCCACCGAGTTCCAGGTCTTGTTCTTCAGCCCCTCGAACACGTCCTTGTAGTTGGTAAGCAGATCGGTGTTGACCGGGGCCACGTCACCGCCGTAGATCAGCCGCAGCGACGCGTCACCGGAGGCGGAGACCACGTCGTACTCGCCGGTCTTCATCAGCGCGACCATCTCGTCGGACGTGCCGGCCACCTTGTTGTTGACCTGGCAGCCGGTCTCCTTCTCGAAACCGGTCACCCAGTCGACGGCCTTGTCGGTGGTGCCGTCCTCGACGTACCCGGCCCACGACACCACGTTGACCGTGCCCTCGCCGGCGCCCAGCGACGCCATCTTGTCGATCTTCGGCACCGCCATGCCGCCGGGACCCGAACCGCTGCCCTCGCTGTCTCCGCCACCGCCGCAACCGGCGAGCGTGAGCACGCCCGCCGCGAGGGCCGCCATGACCATCCTGCTGCTGCTATGCATTCGCGGTCTCCTTGTCATTCGGGGGGATCTCGACGACGTGGTCGTCGAGCCAGCTCAGGCGCACCCGCTGGGCGCGGGCGGCGAGCGGGGCGCCGTTGTGCCGGTTCTGCGCGACGACGACGACCCGGCCGCCCGCGTCGAGGTCGACGACGTACCTGGTGACCGGCCCGGCATAGATCACCTCGGCCACGGTGCCGGGCGTTCCGGCCTCGGCTTCGCCGTCGGCCGTCAGGAGGATCTTTTCCGGACGTACGGAGAACGCGCCCTCGCGGTGGAAGAGGGCCTTCGCGGTGTCACCGCTGAACACGTTGGACGTTCCGACGAAGCCGGCCACGAACGAGCTCGCGGGTTTCTCGTACACCGCCTCCGGCTTGCCCACCTGGGCGATCCGCCCGTGCTCGAAGACCGCGACGCGGTCGCTCATGGTGAGCGCCTCGTCCTGGTCGTGCGTGACGAAGACGAAGGTGATGCCGGCCTCGCGCTGGATCGCCTTGAGCTCCACCTGCATCTGCTCGCGCAGTTTCCGGTCCAGTGCGCCGAGCGGTTCGTCGAGCAGCAGCACCTTGGGCTGGTTGACCAGGGCGCGGGCCAGCGCCACCCGCTGGCGCTGACCACCGGACATCTCGGCCGGCTTGCGGTCGCCGAAGCCCGCCAGGCGAACCTTGGCCAGCGCCTCCTCGGCGCGGACACGACGTTCCCTCCTGGGCACTCTGCGGACCTTCAGGCCGTACTCCACGTTCTCCATCACGGTGAGGTGCGGGAACAGCGCGTAGTCCTGGAAGACCGTGTTCACGTCCCGCTCGAACGGCGCCAGCCGGGTCACGTCCCGGCCGCCGAGCTCGACCGTCCCGGCCGTGGGCAGCTCGAACCCGGCGATCATCCGGAGCACCGTGGTCTTGCCGGATCCGGACGGCCCGAGCATCGAGAAGAACTCGCCGTCGGCGATCTCCAGATCGATGCCGGCCACCGCCTCGACGCCGCCGAACGACTTGCGGAGTCCGGTGAGCCGGATGGCCGGTGTGGATGTGTCGGTCACGTGGCGTCCTCCGGCAGCGAATTTTCGGAAAACGTATGGCGTTAGACTTTAAAGGTCAAGGCTGCCCGGTAACCGCTTGGTAAACAGCCGTGAGGAAGAATCTTGAGCATGGGGACGGACCGAGCCAGCGCGCGAGCCGTGGTCTTCACACCACTCGACCCGCACAGCCGTGCCGAGACCGTGGTGCGGCGGCTCACCGACGCGATCACGTTCGGCCTGCTCACCGATGCCGAGCAGCTCCCCAGCGAGGCCGAGCTCGCCGCACAGTTCGGCGTCTCCCGGGTCACCGTCCGGGAAGCCCTGGTCGCCCTGCGGCACCGCGACCTGCTGGAGACCCGGCGCGGCCGGGGCGGTGGCAGCTTCGTCCGGGCCCCCGCCGACACGGTGCTGCTCGCTCGGCTCGGCGAACTGAGCCTGCCCAACCTTCAGGACACCGCCGACCACTACGTGGCGATCGCCGGAGCCGCCGCCCGGCTCGCCGCGCAGCGCGCCACCCCCGACGACATCGAGCGCGTCGAGGAGGAGACCCGGGACCGTGGCTGGCCGGTGCACCGGGTGGAACGCGCCTTCCACCTGGAGGTCGCGGCCGTCGCGCAGTCCGCCCGGCTGGCCCGTGAGGAAGTACGATTCGCAACGGAGCTGGGCACGCTGCTCTGGTCACCGGTCCTGCACAGCGACGACACCGGTGATCCGCACGCCGAGCACCGGGCGATCACCGCCGCGATCGCGGAGGGCGACGACGATCTGGCCCGGCGGCTCACCGAGGAACACATTGAGACGGCCGTCGAGCGACTGATAAACCTGCATCTGACGTTGGTCGAGCCGTGACCACGCCCGTCGTTAGAGCCGAGGTGGGTCCCGTGGGACAAGCGACTACCCGTACCGCAGCGCCGGCCGGCGCCGCCCTGGCCGGCCACGTCACCACGCTCGCCGAGCAGACGTTCACGGTGGCCGACCAGCTCCGCCGGCTCACCGAGGACCTCTTCGCCGGTGGCGTGCCGCACTCAGCCGACCTCGCCGTTCTCCGCCCTCAGGTGGTCGCCGCCCTCGGCGGGCTGATCACCGGGGCCGGTGTCATCACCACACCGCTGGCCGACGACCGCTCCGGCCTGGAGTGGTGGATGGACAGTCGGCCCGAGGGCCGTACCCGGCTCGAACTCGACCTCGACCCGGCCAGCGACACCTTCGTGGACGTGTCCCGGCAGGCCTGGTTCGCCGTGCCCCGCACCACCGGCCGCCGCCACGTCACCGGGCCGTACGTGGACTACGTCTGCGCCGAGCAGTACACGCTGACCTTCACCGTCCCGCTCACCGTTCGCGGCGCCTTCGCCGGCATCGCCGGAGCCGACGTCTTCGTCGGTGACCTGGAACGCGCTCTGCGGCCGGCGTTGCGCGCGGTCGGCGCGTCGGTCGCGCTGGTCAACACGCAGGGCCGGGTCATCGCCGGCAACACCGCCCACCACATCACCGGCTCGCTGGTCCGGGAGCCGCACATCCGCGCCGCCCTCCAGGAGGCCACGACGCAGACGCTCGCCGACGGTGCCAGCGTGATCCCGTGCGGCACGTTGCCCTTGGCCGTGCTTACCTGGCCGTAGCGGTCCGGGTGCACATCCGGATCATCGACGGACGGAGGCGACCATGACGGCCGGCATCGCGATCGTGACCGGGGGCGGCGCCGGACTGGGCCGCGAGATAGCGCTCGGGCTGGCCCGATCCGGTCACGGCGTGGTCATCGCGGACACCGACCCGGCGGCCGCGCAGGCCTGTGCACAGTCGATCGCCGCGCTCGGGGTGCCGGCGCGGGCGGTGGACGGCGACATCCGCATCCCCGCCGAGGCGGAACGCGTCGTGCGGACCGCGGCCGAGATGGGCGGCCCGGGCGTCCTGGTCAACAACGCCGGCGGCTGGACCCCGGAGCGCCAGTACCCGGTCGCCGCACCGGCCGAGTGGGCGGCCACCATCGCCCTGAACCTGACCGCACCGATGCTGCTCAGCCAGCTCGTCCTGGAACCCATGCGCGACCTGGGCGGCGGGGCGATCATCAACATCGCGTCGACCGCCGGCATCGCCTCCGATCCGTACGAGTCACCGGAGTACGGTGCTGCCAAAGCCGGCCTGGTCCGGTTCACGACCAGCTCGGCGGGACTGGCCGACAGCCACCGCGTGCGGATGATGTGCGTCGTCCCGGACTGGATCGGACTGGACCGGGCGCGGGCTCAATGGGCCGCCATGAGCCCGGATCGGCAGGCGGCGACCCGGCCGCTGATCCCGCCGGAGGACATCGTGACGGTTGTCCTCGACCTCGTCCGGGACGGCAAGCCGGGCACCGTCGTGGAGATGCTGGGCGGCGAGCGGCCGCGGGTGCGCCCGCAGCGGTCCTCTTGAGACGGTCCCGCCGTCCGGGCGTGCCGTTTCCCGGCGGCCGCGCTGCGGCCGGGACGGCGCTGATGATCGCGCGGCTCGGCGGGGAGGTGTGGTTTGCGGTGACGGCGCGGACGCGTACCGGAGAAAGGTTTTGCCCTGGTTTTCAGCGGACCACGCGGTAGGTGATGTGGGTGGCCAGGCTTGCGGGGCGGATCCTGGTCTGCTCCAGCTTGAGCGAGGGCACGCCCTCGAAGAGGCGCTGGCCGGCGCCGAGGGTGACCGGCGCGATGGTCAGCGTGAGCTCGTCGACCAGGCCGGCCGCGAGGTACTGGTTGAGGGTGGCGGCGCCGCCGGCGATCGTGACGTGGCCGTCGCCGGGGACCTGGCGGGCCCGCTTCAGGGCCTCGTGGATGCCGCCGGTGACGAAGTGGAACGTCGTGCCACCGGCCATCGGCAGGTCCTCGCGCGGGTGATGGGTGAGCACGAAGACCGGCTTGTGGTACGGCGGCTCGTCGCCCCACCAGCCCGTCCAGGACAGGTCCCACTCGCCACGGATCGGGCCGAACATGTTGCGGCCCATGATGAACGCGTCTGCGGCGACGATCTCCTCGGTGACCTCCTTGTTCTCCTCCGGGGTCTCGAACATCCAGCGGTGCAGCTCGTCGACCGGGCCGTCGCCGAACGGCTTGTCGGCGCTGAGGTTGGGTCCGGCGGCGTAGCCGTCCGCGGACACGGAGATGTAGGCGCTGACGAAGGTCATGACTCTCTTTCCCTTTCCCTGGCTAACTGGTTGCAACTTGCTACTGGTCTGGACCGTAGCGAAGACCGGTTGTAGACTGCAAGTGGTTCTGAGGAGGAAATTCGTGGACGAGGGTCGCTCCGGATGCCCGATCAACCTGTCGCTGGAGGTTCTCGGCGACCGGTGGTCGTTGCTGATCATCCGGGACATGATGTTCGGCAACCGGCGGCACTTCCGGGCGCTGCTCACGCAGTCCGAGGAGGGCATCGCCTCCAACATCCTCGCCGACCGCCTGCAACGGCTCACCCAGCTCGGCATGATCACGTCGGCGCCGGATCCGCGGCACAAGCAGCGCGTGCTGCTCAGCCTCACCGAGCCGGCCATCCAGCTGGTCCCGGTCCTGGCGCACCTCGGGGCCTGGGGCCGGCGCCACCTGCCGGTGACGCCGGAGCTGGCGATCCGCGCCGAGGTGCTGGAGCTCGGCGGGCCTGCGCTGTGGGAGCGGTTCATGGACGAGTTGCGCGAGCTGCACCTCGGCCTGGCCCGCCCATCGGGTACGCCGTCCGTGCTCGCCGAACTGACCGCCGCCTACCTCGCCGAGGTCGAAAAAATGTCAGACCCCGGTCGTAGTCTCACCTCATGACCGCGAGTTCTCCGTTCTCCACCCGCGCCGAGTTCGACGAGGCGGTGGAGCAGGCGCGCCAGGCCGCCCAGGTGTATTACGACACCGGCGACGCGCTGATGACCGACGCCGACTACGACGTGCTCGCCGACCGGATCGCCGCGACCGTCGAGGCGCACCCCGGCTGGGACGACCGGGGCATCACCACCGCGGTCGCCGCCGGCGCCTCCGCCGGCGGGGACGTGCGGCACCCGACGGCGATGCTCTCCCTCGACAAGATCAAGACGCCGGAGGAGGCCGCCGAGTTCGTCGCCACCCTCGGCGGCGACGGCTGCCTGGTCGAGGTGAAACTCGACGGCCTGGCCATCCGGGCGGAGTATGTGGACGGCGCCCTGGTCCTCGCCGCCCTGCGCGGTGACGGCACCACCGGGGAGGACGTGACCGTCCAGGTCCGGCGCGGCGTCGTCGGCCTGCCGGAGAAACTGGCCGCGTCGTGGAGCGGTGAGGTTCGGGGCGAGGTCTTCATGACCGTCGCCGACTTCGAGGCGGCCGGCGCCAACCGGGTCGCCGCGGGTGGCAAGCCGTTCGTCAACTCCCGCGGTGCGGTGGCCGGCGCCATCCGGGCGATCGACCGCAACTACGAGGCGCCGATGACCTTCGCGGCCTATGAGATCAGTGGCGAGTTCGGCAGTCACCTGGCCGCCATGGCGCACGCCGAGAGCCTCGGGTTCACGCCGGCCTGTGGCCTGATTCCCGAGGTGGCGGGGGAGTTGCACACCCCCGAGCAGGTGATCGCCGCGATCGACACGATCGGCGCGCACCGCTCGGACCTGCCGTTCCCTCTGGACGGTGCGGTCATCAAGGCCAACCTGGAGAGCACCCGCCGCCGGCTCGGGCTCGCCAGCCGTACGCCGTATTGGGCTACGGCGTACAAATACCCGCCCGACACCGCCTCCACGGTGCTGCGCGACATCCAGGTGCGGGTCGGGCGGACCGGGCGGATCAGCCTGCGCGCGATCGTCGAGCCGGTCTACGTGGCCGGCACCACCGTCACCTACGCCACCCTGCACAACCCCAAGTGGGTCGCCGATCAGGGCCTGGCCATCGGCCAGACCGTCGCGGTGTGGCGGGCCGGCGACGTCATCCCGCGGGTCACCTCGCCGATCGGTGAGCAGCCGCACGGCCTCACCCCGTGGACCGCCCCCGAGGAGTGCCCGCAGTGCGGCGAGCCGTGGGACAAGTCGAGCCTGCTGTGGCGCTGCCACACCGCCTCCTGCGCCGCCGCCAACGCGCTGGCGTATTGGTGCAGCCGCGAGGCGCTGGACGTCGACGGCGCCGGCGACTCCTTCTGCGACACGCTGGTCGAGCAGGGGCTCGCCCGCAACGTCGCCGACCTGTATGACCTGACCGTCGACCGCATCGCCGACCTCCCGGTCGGCAAGACCGCCGCCGGCGGCACGGTGACGCTGGGCCGCAACAACGCCGAGCGCATCATCGCCGGCCTGGAGGCCAGCAAGAAGCAGCCGTTCAACCGGGTCGTCACCGGCCTCGGCATCCGGATGACCGGCCGCAGCGTCGGCCGATGGCTGGCCGCCCACTTCAAGACGATGGACGCGCTGCGCGCCGCGACGGTCGAGGAGATCGCCCAGATCGACAAGATGGGCCTGATCAAGGCCCAGCACGTGGTGGACGGTCTAGCGGCGATGAGCGAGGTCATCGACCGGCTGGCCGCGCACGGCCTCACCATGCAGATCGTCGAGACCGGCGGCCCGAAACCGTGGGACGGCAAGAAGGTCGTGGTGAGCGGTTCCGTGCCCGGCCTGAGCCGCACCGAGGCCCAGGAGGCGGCGGCCCGGCTCGGCGCTTCGGTGTCCGGCTCGGTCAGCAAGAACACCGACATCCTGGTGGCCGGCGACGGCGCCGGCAGCAAGCTGGCCAAGGCGCAGCAGCTGGGCGTGACGGTGATGACCGCCGAGGAGTTCGCGGCGATGGTGCAGGAGGCCGGGTCGTGAGCTGACGCTTGCCGGTCAGCTCCGGCAAGCGTCGTCCGCGGCCGGAGACACCCGACGGTATCTTGATCTCTGTCGACCGAGTCGCCGGCCGGATGCCCGTTACGAGTGGTGTTTCTCGAGTCTGGTGCGAACCTCCTCGACGTCCGGGTGGTCGAGCTGATCGAGGATGAACAGCGAGTGCTGCCAGGCGGCACGTGCGGCTTCGTGCTCGCCGACGGCGTGGTGGGCGTCGCCGAGGTGGGTAAGTGTGTCGGCTTCCAAATAGCGGTCGCCGACCATGCGGCACAGGTCGAGAGCCTGCTCGTAGCAGGCGACGGCCTGGGCCTGATGGCCCAGCCTGTCATGGCTGACACCGAGACCGAACCACATCCTTGCCTGACTGTCGCGGTCACCGTTTCCTGGGTGAGGGCGAGGGCCTTCAGACAGAGGACGATGATCTGCTGGTGTTCGTCGAGGTGGGGATGACGCGTGCAAGCCGCGTTGAGGGCGTCTGCCGACCCTACCGGCGGGCCGGCAGGCGGGTGCAGGTCGACCGCCCGCCGCAGGTGATCCATTGCCGCCTGTCTGCTGCCGCGCATTCCAGACAGCCAGGCGAGATGGATGTGAGCGCCGGCCTGATCGCCGAGGTCGCCGAACAGATCGAGCGCCTCCTGCAGGCACGCCAGGGCGTCGTCGTAGCGCCCCAGATGTTCGTAGGCGATGGCGAGGTAATCGTAGGCACGGCCGAGTCTGCGGCGGGTGTGGGCCTGTTCGGGCCGGTCGGCCAGGGGGACGGCGGCTATGGCGGCGCGCTGGAGGATGATCTGATCGTGCCAGTACCCCCGGCGGTTCATGAAGTTCGTGAGGGTCACGGCAAGCTGCCAGACATGGATGCCGAACCCTGTGCTGGCGGCTTCGCTCACGGCGGCGAGCAACACGGCGCGCTCGGCGGCGAACCAGGCCGCCGCCTGGCCGGCGTCGGCGAGATCCAGAGGGGTGACTCCGGCCAATGGCGGGGCGGCGGTGATCGAAGCCGAATGCGGGTTGGACAGCGACTCCGTACGAGCGCCGGACAGCGCCGTGTGCAGGTAGTGGTCGAGCAGCCGGCCGATTGCGGTGCGCCGGTCGATGTGGCTGTCGTGAGCGTGAGCTCGTTCGGTGGCGTAGACGCGGAGCAGGTCGTGGAACGCGTACCGGCCGGGAACGTGTTCGGTCACGAGATTCGCACGGGTGAGTTCGACCAGCAGGAGGCGCACCCGGTGAGAGGGCAGGCCGACGAGGCTGGCCGCCGCGGCTGTGGAGATGTCTGGGCCGGGCGCCAGGCCGAGTAACCGGAACAGTCTGGCAGCGTCGGCGCTGAGCCGCTGGTAGGACCACGAGAATACGGCCCGTACGTCGCTGCTCGGATCGGTGTCGGCCAGGGCGTCGAGCCGGTCCCGGGCGTCGTGTAGTTCGGCGGCGAGGGCGTGCAGGGGAAAGTGGGGAAGGGCGGCGGCACGGGCGGCCACGATCGCCAGGGCCAGAGGCAGCCGCGCACAGGACGAGATGATGTCGTCGACCGTGTCGGGTTGGGCGGCTACCCGGGCGGTGCCGAGCCGGGCGTCCAGCAACTGCCACGCCTCCTCCGGGGTGAGCAGGTCGAGGGTGAGCGGGTGAGCGCCGTTGGCGGCGACCGGGCCGGAGAGCCGGTCGCGGCTGGTGACCAGCACGAGACAGCCGGGCGAGCCGGGCAACAGTGGGCGAACCTGGTCGGGGGTGCGGGCATTGTCCAGCACAACCAGCATGCGCCGACCGGCGAGCAGGCTCCGGTAGAGGGCCGCCTGGGCATCCGGATCGGCCGGGATGCGCTGTGGCGGTACGGCCAGGGCGTCTAGGAACCCGCGAATCGCTGCGGCAGGGTCCATCACCGCACCAGTGGGGTCGAACCCGCGCAGGTTCACATACAGCTGCCCATCGGCGAAATGGTCGGCCACTCGATGCGCCCAGTGCACGGCCAGGGCCGTCTTGCCGACCCCGGCCGTGCCGGACAGGGCGGAGATGATCACCGCCGTGGGTTGCCGGCCGGCGACGTCCAGGACCGCGTCGAGTTGGTCGAGTTCGTGCGTACGGCCGGTGAACGACTGCGGTGAGGCGGGCAGTTGGCGCGGTATTGAACATCCTGCCGCTGGCCCGGACCGGTCGGCGACGAGGGGTGGGGCGGCCAGTATCGGGTCGACGGTGAGGATTTGATGGTGTAGCCGCTGCAGTGGAGGGCTGGGATCAACCCCGAGCTCGGTGGCCAGCCGTCGCCGCATCTCCTCGTAGCAGGACAGCGCATCGGCTTGGCGGCCGCAGCGATACAGGGCCAATATGAGCTGGCTGGCCAGTCGTTCGTCCAGCGGGCCCATGGCGGATCTCGCGGCCAGCTCAGCCACCAGGGCGGCGTGTTGACCGCGGCGTAGTGCCAGGTCGTTGCGGTCGAGTTCGGCGGCCCACCGTTCCCGGTTCAGACTGTCGCGGATGGCGTTGATCCACGGACTGTCCAGGGCGGCGAAGGCCTCCCCTCGCCACAAACCGAGGGCTTGGTTCAGGAGATCAGCCGTGTCCTCGTCATCACCGGCGGCGCGGGCCTGGGCGAGAAGGCGATGGAAGTGGTGCAGGTCGATTGCCGTCGGCTCGACGGTCAGGACGTAGCCGGCGGGCTGACGGCCGATGTTCATATCGGTGGCGCCGGCCAGAGCTTGCCGTAATCGGGACAGGTAGCTGTAAAGCACTTCCCGGGCCCGCTGCGGCTTACGGTCCGCCCAGACTCGGTCCATCAGCTGCTCAACCGGCACGCTGCGGTTGGCATCCACCAACAGAGCGGCCAGCACGCAGCGCTGGCGTGCCGGTCCGAGGTCCAGGGCGCGGCCGTCGAGGTGAGCTTCTGTCTCGCCGAGCAAGCCGAAGGTGACGGCCATCGCGCCCCCTCTGACGAAGCTCCGGTCGGGGAGTGGCCGCAGAAGGTCTCAGCCGGACGCCTGCGGCAGGCCGGAAGGGGGAGAGTCCACGATGGACCGGATTGTCAGGCTGCTGCCTGCCGGGGAAGTGCGGCAGGCCGCCGTGAGCTCGGCGCAGCGCCGGCAAGACCTTGTCGGCGCCCCCGTCCAGCGGGCCCGCTCGCCCACCGGCACGCCCCGAATCGTCGATCTCCGGCGGCGCATCGATCAAGGCAGTGGCTCACGATCAGTATCAGCAGAGCAGAAGAAATGAATCGATTCCTGACGGCGCAGCCGTTGGAAATCACTGACAGCCTCGTGGCGGCACGAGGCTTCGATGCCCGGAAGGAATTCTGGGCAGGAGGAGGAACAATGTCAGAATTGAATTTCACCTCATTGCGTTGCCTGAGGCAGCAGGACGTGTCGGGGGTTGACGAGCCGCGGCTGGTGGTCGACGGCAGGACAGTCTGGAACGGCGCCATCGACAGGGGCAGGAGTCATGAGTGGCGTCCGCCGCTCTCCGTCACATTCGACGGCTCTGTCGTCGTGCAGGTGGACGAGATGAACGGCGACAATCCCAAGAGGATCGGGGAACCGGTGACCATCACGGCCAAGTCGTCATCGCCGGCGGTGTTCAAGACATCCGGAGCCCACTACGAGCTCCATTACCGGCAGGCCTCCTGACGCACTGAAGGAGTCGATGCCTGCTCTTCTCCATGGCCCCCGGCGAGCGCCGGGGGCCATGGCAGTTCGGTGGTGTCGCTGAATGAGCCCTTCATCCCGCGTAGCGGGTGGCTTCGACAGAGACTATGCGGGGTCGCCCGGGGCTTGGCTGCCTTCCGCCAAGACGGCTAGCCGGTCGAGGGAGGCACGCAGTCTGTCCGCAGTGGTCGCCTGGGCACGCGGGATGCGCTTTTCGTCGGTCAGCTGCGTCCAGTCGTAGGTGTGGGTGACGCGTGTTCGGCCGGCGTCGATGGGATTGAGCTCCCACCGCCACAGGTGGCCGGGAGGCGTGCGGCCCGGCTCGGCGGGGCGCCAGGCTATGCGGCGGCCTTCGGTGAACTCCACGACGTGGTTCTCCCGGACGTTGCCATGGGTGGTGGTCATGGTGAACACGTCACCGAGGGCGCGGACACGCTGGCCCTCGGCGGCTTCGGAGAGGTTGTCGTTGCCGTCCCAGGCCGGCTGCCGCGCCGGGTCGGCGATGAGCTCGAAGATGCTGTCGGCTCCGGCTGCGATCTCCCGGCCGGCGCTGACGACACGCTCGTTGTCATGGCTATCGGTCATGCGCTCATCGAAGCATCCGACCGGGGTCGCGATCATGTTCGGTGGCGCAACTCATTCGTTCTCGCGCAGGCGTGAGAAGAACGCCGCGAGCAGAAAAACCGCGAAGATCAATAGGTTGAGGATCCAGCGCGGGTCGTCGAGGTGCAGTGCTTCGGAGAACTGCTGTTTCTCCGCCGCGGTCATCCGCGTCGTGGATTGTTCCGCCGCGGCGAAGTCCAGGCGGTCGGAGACGAACGTCAGGTAGCTCCAGACTCGGTGCACGAAGTAGAGGGCGGCCGCGACGACCAAGAGGATCCGGCGGGTTCCCGGGCGCCATCCCAGGATCAGCAGAGCGGGGATGATCACCAGCTCGGTGGGCACGTTAGCCGCGATCGCGATGGGAATGCTGGGCAGGAACATCACCACCATGCTCTCCGCGGTGATCGACGAACTGTCCATCGCGGTGTTCAACAGCAGCAGCCCGACGGCGCCGCCGAATGCGAACAGCGCCATGGTCACGCAGCCCAGCGCGACCAGAGTGTCCTCCAGCCAGGCGCTGAGCACCGGTCTGCGACTGACCCGATACGCGGCGAAGCTGATGACGGCCGCCCAGCCGACACCGATCAGCAGGGGCAGCGGCAGGGGCAGGAATTCCGTCAGGGACAGGGTCTGCAGCGCGACGGTGAACACTGCGACCAAGGCGAACGGGGCGAGCCGATCGATACGTTGCGTCATGCCCGCGAACGCTAGGAACATGCGGCCCGCGCGGGCATCTGCCAAAGGTTCAAACGGTGGACTAAACCGGGTTCAGTCCAGCAGGCCCGCCTCGCGCGCGTGGGCGACGGCCTGCAGACGGCTCGCCGCCTCGAGCTTGCGGAAGATGTGGTTGAGGTGCGCTTTCACCGTGCCGGGCGCGACGAAGAGCGCCCTCGCGATCTCCGCGTTGGAGCGGCCGGCCGCCAGATGGTGCAGCACCTCCAGCTCTCGCGCGCTGAGCTGGTCCGCGAGCCTGCGGGTCGCCGCGGGGGCGAGCGCCCCGGCCGGCGGGGCCGGGATCCGGCGGACGGCCAGCACCGCCACCGCGAGGACGAACGCGCCGAACAGCGGGATCACCCACCACTGTTCGCCGCCGTGGTCGACCATCCCGAACGACAGCCCGATGATTACCATCGCCCACAGGAAACAGCCGGTCAGTACGGCGGCGATGAGCAGGCGCCTGCGAAAACGAGGCGACAGTAGCCAGGCGACGACGCGCATCGACACCCCCGTGGTCAGAATCCGGGCCGAGCCTAGGCGGAGGGCGGGACCTGAAGCCGCACGACCGGGAACTTGCGCTCGGTCTTCTTCTCGTACTCCCGGGCCTCCGGCCAGTATTCGCGCCAGATCGCGTACAGATCCTCCCATCTTGGATCGCCCGGCCGGACCACCTCGTAGTCGGCGGCAAGCGTGGCCGGGCCGAGCTCGATCGTGGCCGGCCCGGTGGCCGCCTCCAGGTTGGCGACCCACTCCGGGTCCTTCGGCGCGCCACCGACGGTGCCGCACACCACGTACGCGTCCCCGTCCGGCGCCGCGACCAGCGGCGTGACGAACTCCTTGCCGGATCGCCGCCCGATGTGATGCAGCAGGACGAGGGTCTTGCCCTCCCAGTGCATGCCCACCACACCGTCGTTGGCCCGGAACGTCGCGATGATCTGGTCGTTGAAGGACGCCATCGCCATACGCTAACCGAGCGGCCGCCGGATCGCTGTCTCCCGCAGCACGAGGTCGAGCAGCGCCGCCAGATTCTGCTCGTCCACGGGTACAGCCAGGTCGCCCAGATACCGCTGCATCGCCTGCTCGACGACCTTCAGCGACGGGTTCCGGGTCAGAGCCCACCGGGCCGCCTCAACCTTGGAACAGTGCACGTGCTCGATGGCGAATCGCCAGATCCTGCAGGCGGTGAGGACCATGAAGGCGGCGTTCTCGCTGTCGTCGGTGAGCGACTGCCAGCTCCGCAGCCAGTACCGTCCACGATCGACCACCCATCCGGCGGGCACCGGCCCGATCACCGTACGCGGTGCGGCACCCGCGAGATGCAGCCCCTGCTCCCGGGCCATGGACAACTCGGCGAGCAGGTCCGGCGCCTCCGCCAGGCGGCGTTCCACCTCGAACCCGGCGGACGTCCCGTCGTACCGGCCGACGTGCAGCTCCAGCGCCGGCGTCCGGGTCGGCGCGCCGGCCACCTCAGCGGTCACGACATGCAGATCGATTCCGGCGGCGTCGCCCGTGTCCGCCTTACGAACCAGCTGTTTAAGATCGCTCGCCTGCGCGTCGGTGAGACCGTCGTCGACGACGACGAGCAGGTCAATGTCACTGCGGCCGGGAAGGAATCCGCCGGCGGCCAGCGAACCGTGCAGAATCACCGAACGGGTGGCGCCTCGCGCGATGCCGGCGCACCCCCCGGCCAGCGCTTCCGCGGCGGTTCGTGTCACGCCTGCTCCAGCAGATGACGCGACGGACTGTAGTCGATCTTCACGTCCGCGTAGACGCCGAGAGTGTTGTCCGCCAGACAGCGCAGCCCGACGCTCATCCAGCGCACCTCCCCGTCACTGAAGAACGCGTACCCGACAGCGGCCGCGAACTCCTCACCTCCGCACGGGCAGGCACACGAGTCGTGACCATCCTCGTCCCAGTGGTCGGCGCTGTCGCCGATGAACGCCGTGCCGCCGCAGGCAACGCACACCCGCCGGGTGTTCTCCTCCTCGTCGATGTCGACGCGAAAGGCGCGGCCGTCACACTTACCGCATCGGGACTCCACGACCGCGGCCACCGGATAACCCCCGGCCTGGAAGTCGCGGATGTACCCGGCGAGGTCGTCAAAAGATGTCATGAGCTCAGCTCCTCCAGGTCGCGTCCGGAGCGGCGGAAGGCCGTCGGGGAACTCTAAACCCGCTCCGGGTCGAGGTCTGCCTGCCGGTCCCGCTTCTTCGAGGTACGCGTAACCGGCGTCCCACCGAAGCCGACCCCGTCCCCGCTATCCCGGCGCGGGCCAGGCTTTCCGTCCCGGCCCCAACACGACCGCCGGGAAACAGCATCACCCGACGGTTACGGCGGCGAACGCGAGCAATCGCGGCCCGCGGCCCGTTGCCTCCGCCTGGGGTAGGTGCTGGGGTCGTCATTCGGGTCGGCGAACGGCTGAAGTGACGTTGGGTAGCCGGAGTTGCTCGGGCATGGTCAGGGTCCTGTCCGGCCCAACGTGGGTGCTGTCTCAACGGCCTCAAGACAACAGTCACGTTGGGCCGAGAAGATCCGGCCGCGTGGCGAGCAACCACGACGTCACCGCGCCCGGTCCGGCGAACCCCGCGCCCAGCGTGACGGAATGGTGTTTCCGGTGGCCGCGCTGGGGCGGTGAGGGAAAGCCGGGCTCGCGCCGGGAGAGCGGGGACGGGCCGAATTGGGCGGGACGCCGGTTACGCGTACCCCGAAGGAGCGGGACCAAAAGCAAACCTCGGAGAAGCTCAGCCGGCGGCTCGCCACTGGGCCGGGGTCATGTCGTGGTCGGCGCGGAAGCGCCGGATGAAGTAGCTGACGTCCGGATATCCCACCCGGCGGCTGATCGCCGCCACGGTCAGATCGGTGTCGGCCAGCAGCCGGCGGGCCTGCTGCATGCGGCGCTGGGTGAGCCATTGCTGCACGGTCCGGCCGGTCTTGCGGCGTACGACAGTGGTCAGGTGGCCCGGGGTGAGGGACAGTTCGGCGGCGATGGCGGCCAGCGACACCGGTTCGTGGAAGCGGCGTTCCACCAGGTCGAAGACCGCCGCGAGCAGTGGCTCGTCGCCGGCTCGCAGTGCGCCAGGCACGTCGGTGGTCAGCCGGGAGACGGCGACGAGCAGCAGGGTCAGGTGGGCGAGGGCGGCCTCCCGGTAGCCGTCGCGGCGGGCGCGGAGTTCGGCGTCGAGGGTGGCGAAGCGCTCGTACCAGGTGGTGCGTTCGGCCGGCGGCACGCGCAGGCGCTGGGCGCGGTCCTCGCCGCGGGCGAAGGGGAACAGCAGCGGGTGGGCGCGCCAGGAGGGGTACGCGTCGGCGGGCCGGATCACGTCGGCTGGGAAGTACGCCACCCAGCCGTCCTCGACGATCCGGTCGTGCGGTGAGAGGAACGAGACCATCTGACCCGGGGCGATGACGAACACGTCGCCGTCGGACACGGTCCAGGTGCCGCCGTCGAGCACGATCCGGCCGTCGGCGCGGTGCGCGTAGAAGACGACGAGGAAGTCGTGGGCGTGGGTGCGCCCGGCGGCGGCCTCGAACCCGCCGGGGACGCGGCGCACCGCGACGGGCGGCCCGCCGGGCGTCCGGTCGAAGCCGACGACAGCCGAAGAATGTCCTACCGCACCCACGAATCCGTCATTGTCTGAGAACCCACGCGGCATGAGTCTGATGGTACGACCGAATTTCGTCTGATCGGAGTCGCGTGATGACCACTGCCCGACACGACTACCTGCCCGCCATGGGACAGCGGTGGCTGCTCTTCCTCTACGATCCGCTGACCCGGCTCTGGGGCGTGCCGAAGGTGCACGAGGAGCTGCTGGACCGTGCTGACGTGCGACCCGGGCAGGATGTGCTGGACATCGGGTGCGGGACGGGGAACCTGCTCATCGCGCTGGCCGAGCGCGCGTCCGGCGTACACCTGAATGGCATCGACCCGGATCCGGCCGGGCTGCGCCGCGCCCGGCGCAAGGCCCGCCGGGCCGGCGCGAAGATCGAATTCAAGCAGGCGTACGCCGGAAGCCTGCCGTTCCCCGACGCCAGCCTCGACCGGGTCCTGTCGTCGTTCATGCTGCACCACCTCGGCGAGGAGGAGACGGCCCGGGCGATGGGCGAGATCAAGCGCGTGCTGCGGCCCGGCGGCCAGCTGCACATCGTGGACGTGTCCGGCGTGGCGAAGTCCGGCCGCCGCCTGGCGCGCAGGCATCCCCATCTGGTCGGCGACTTGCCGGCCCGGGTCCTGGGCACCTTGCGGGCGGCCGGATTCAGCGAGGTGACCGAGAACGGCCGCGGTTCCGGCCGCTTCGGCGGCCACGTCTTCTACCGCGCCGTGAGTTGAGCCCGGGGCGCCGCCCCGGCTGACGTGCCGCAGGAAGTCGGCGATGATGAGACGATGGTCGACCCTCTCGAGCTGTTCCACCGGATGGCGGCGGGCGTGCCGGCCTACCGCGAATTCCTCCGCGAACACCGGGTGGAGACCGAGGCGGTCCGGTCACTCACCGACATCCCGGTGATGACCAAGATCAACTACCATTCTCGGTACGCGCTACCGCAGCGCTGCCACGGCGGCACCCTGGCCGGTTGTGACATGGTGGCGGTCTCCTCCGGCTCCTCGGGCCGGCCCACCGTCTGGCCCCGCTCGCTTGTCGACGAACTGGCCGTGACCGCCCGCTTCGAGCAGGTCTTCGCCGACGGTTTCGGTGCCGCCGGGCGCAGCACGCTTGCGGTGGTCTGCTTCGCCCTCGGCAACTGGGTCGGCGGCATGTACACCGCCGCCGCCTGCCGGCACCTCGCCGCCAAGGGTTACCCGATCACCGTCGCCACACCGGGCAACGACGTTGCCGAGATCCTCCGGGTGGTCGCCGAGCTCGGCCCGCTCTTCGACCAGGTCGTCCTGCTCGGCTACCCGCCGTTCATCAAGAACGTGATCGACGCGGGGACCGGCTGGTCCGCGTACCGAATCAAGATCGTGCTGGCCGGTGAGGTCTTCAGCGAAGCCTGGCGCGATCTGGTCGCGGCGCGGGCCGGCATGGCGGATCCGGCCGCGGACGCGGCCTCCCTCTACGGCACGGCCGACGCCGGGGTGCTGGGCAACGAAACCCCGTTGAGCGTACGGGTGCGCCGGTTCCTCGCCGACCGCCCGGAGATCGCCGTCCCGCTGTTCGGCGACGCCCGCCTGCCCACCCTGGTCCAGTACGATCCGGCCGCCCGGTTCTTCGAGATCGTCGACGGCACCCTCGCGTTCACCGCCGACGGCGCGTTGCCGCTGCTGCGCTACCACATCGCCGACGAGGGTGGCCTGATCAGCCACGCCGACCTGATGACGCTGTGCCGCGACCACGGCTTCGACCCGGGCGACGGTCCGGACCTGCCGTTCGTCTACGTGTTCGGCCGCTCCCTGTTCACGGTCTCGTTCTTCGGTGCCAACGTCTACCCGGAGAACGTCACCGTCGGCCTGGAACGCCCGCACGTCGCGGGGCGGGTCACCGGCAAGTTCGTGCTGAGCAGCGTCGAGGACGCCGATCGGGACCGGTGGTTGTCGGTGGTGGTGGAGCTGGCGCCGGGCGCGGCCGGCACCCCCGAACTGGCCGCGACCGTCGCCGAGTCGATCCGCGCCGAGCTGCTACGGCTGAACAGCGAGTTCGCGCACTACGTGCCGGCGGAGTATCAGCTGCCGCGGGTGGAATTGCGTGCGGCCGGCGACCCGGAGTATTTCCCGGCCGGGGTCAAGCATCGCTACACGCGGCCGTGACTCCTCCCCGATATCGGGTCCGACGAGTGGTTCGAATGTGGCACCGTAACGGCTGCCCATACTGGCCGTAGATGCCACCGTGGCGTTTTCCCATCAGGGTGCCGGAGCCGGAAGAATGCGATGTCTTCACCGGAAATCGAGGAGACATTTTCCATGCGTAAATTGTTGGTGACCGGCATTTCGCTGGCTTTCGCGACCGTCGGCGCCCTTGCCGTCTCGTCGCCCGCGTCGGCGGCGCCGGCTCTGCGTTTCCACAGCACGCAGTACGACTCGCCGGGCAAGGACACCCGCAGCAACAAGAGCCTGAACGCCGAGTGGATCTCGCTGGTCAACACCGGCAAGAAGGCGGTCGACCTGAAGGGCTGGACGATCGTCGACAAGTCGCGGACGTACACCTTCGGCAGCGTGCGGATCGCCGCGAACGGTGGCCGGATCTGGCTGCACACCGGGTCGGCCCGCGACACCGCCCGGCACGTCTACTGGGGAAGCGGCAACTACGTCTGGAACAACACCGGTGACACCGCGGTGCTCCGGACGCCGGCGAAGAAGCAGCACGACAAGTGCACGTGGGGGAACAAGAGCGGGCGTACCAAGATTGCCTGCTGAGCGGGTGGGTGGGCGCGGTGATCCGCTCGCTGGTCGCGCCCACCCACCGCCGGCTCAGTGGCAGACCGGCCGCGGCGGCAGGTCCGGGGCGAACCGCTGCCACAGCTCCGGGCCGAGGTCCCGGCCGGCCATCCGGCAGGCCACGGTGACCGGGTCGGCGAGGACCTCGAGGATGGGGGAGAGGTCGCGCAACTGCACGACGGACGTGTTCGTGTAGTGGCCGGTGAGGAAGCCGCCGGCGATCTGCGCGGTCGCCATCAGGCCGTTCGGGGCCACGGCGACGTGCTCGTAGAACGGGTTGTCGTCGGCGCTGGCGAACGCGGTGGCCTCCGCCGGGTGGGCCGGGTCGCTGACGTCCCAGACGTTCATCGCGCCGACCGCGCTGAGGATCAGCGTGTCCCTGTGCAGCACAGCCCGCATGCCGCTGCCGCCGTGCAGCGGCGGCTGCGTCGCCAGCAGTGTGGGATCGGCCGGATCCGAAGTGTCCCAGAGCAGGCCCGGCCCGGTTCCGACGGTTGCGACCATGAGCCGGCCGTCCGCGCTGAATACGACCGAGCCGGGGTGCTCGCCGACGGTGAACCGGCGCTGCGCGGCGGGCGCCGGCCGGGCCGGGTCGGCCACGTTCCACCAGGTCGCGACGTCGTGTGTCACGGTGGCGAGGGTGCGTCCGTCCGGTGTGAACGCGGCAACCGGTCGCGGGCCGGCGGGCAGCTCCGCGACGAGCCGGGGCTGGTCACGCGTCTCCCACAGGCGTACCGGCTTCTCGGGATCGTCGGGGTCCTTGCCGGGGACGGCGGCGAGCAGGCTGCCGTCGGGCGACAGCGCCAGCGGAGACAGGGCGTCGTCGTCGAGGCGGGGAATCGAGCCGGTCCGGTGCAGGGAGCCGACCGTCCACAAGCCGATGCCACCGTCGTCGTCGGGTGCCGCGTAGGTTCGCCCGTCGGCGCTGAACACGGCGGGCAGGGACGAACCGGGTGTGCCGCGGCCGTCGCGCGGCCCGACGGCCCGGAGGCGGCGGGGACGCGCCGGGTCGGCGGCATCCCAGAGCGTGGCGGCCCCGCCGGAGGCCGTCACCAGGAGCCGGCCGCCCGGCAGGAACGCCAGGCCGGTGACGTGGGCGGTGCCGAGCGGCAATGTCGTGATCGCGGGTGGTGATTCGCGGTCCGCCACCCGCCACAGGGAATGTCCTCCGCTGCCGGCCCGCACCAGGGCGGTCCGGCCGTCCGGGGAGAGGTCGGCTCCGGTCACCTGGCCGGCGCCCAGATGCAGGAATCGCAGCCACTCCGGTGCGGAATCGCCGATCCGCCAGACCTCGGCGGTTCCCCCGGCCGCGGCCACCAGCTGTGAACCGTCCGGAGTGAAGGCGACCGTGTCGGCGGATAGACCCGCCCGGGACCGGGAGCGGACCCGGTCCGCCCGTTGCGGCGCCGACGGCTTCCGTACGTCCCACAGCTCGATGTCACCGCCGTACCGGCCGACCGCCAGCGTGCCCGTCGAGGAGAGCGCGAGGCAGTTCGACCCGGCCGGAAGCGTAGCGGCGATGCGGGGCCGGTCCGGGCGGGTGAGGTCGGCGATGACGACGCGCTCGTACTCGCCGAACACCAGGGTCCGGGAGTCCGCCGAGAAGGCCATGGGCGGCTCGCTGCCAGTGATCGTCGCGGGAATGGTGGCGAGCCGGCGCGGCCGCTCGATATCCGCCACCGACCACAGGCCGACCGGCTGCCCCTCCGCCGCCGTCGCGAGCAGGCCGCTGGGTGCGAACTGGACCTGGTGGGCGGGGTGACCGGTGATCGAGGGCGCGGCCTGCCGGTCGAGCGGGAGCAGCGCCAGCCGGCCGTCGACGGCGAGAGCGACCGTCCGGCCGTCCGGAGCGAACGCGCACCCGGACACCTGGCCGCCGACGGTGATCGCCCGGTCCAGACCGGGCCGGGCGGTGTCCCAGAGCCGCAGCTCGCTGGGCATGCCCTCGCGATGCCGCAGGGTGGCGACCCGGGTGCCGTCGGGCGACCACGTCTGCGGGCCACAGGACCGGTCGTAGTCGGCGTCCGGCAGGGTGCCGGCGTAGCGGTTTGCCAGCACGCTCTGCACCAGGGCGTTGCGGGCGCCGGGAGCGCCGAGCCGGACCGCGAGGGCTTCCAGCAGCAGCGCACCGGCAGGATCGGTCTGGCGGATGTCGGCGGCGGCGGCCGGGAGCCCGGCGGCGACCTCCCGGAGGTGCGCGGCGCGGGATCCGCGGGCGGCGGCCAGGGCGCCGCCGGCCACGCCGGACGCGGCCAGCACGACCGCGACGAGCAGGGCGGCGAAGGACGGATTCATTCGGGTACGGCACGCGCGTACCGCCGCGGCCAGATCGCCCGCGAACCGCACCCGGGCGTCGCGCAGCAACGGACCCGGCACCGCGTCGGCGTCACCCGGCGGAGCCAGGACGACCCGCAGCCGCAGCCGGATCGCCTCCTCCAGCTTGTTACGGATACCACCGACCGGGGCGAGCCGGGCGTCCGGCCGCAGCTCAGCGGTGATCGCGCAGCGCCGGTCCAGCCGGCGTGCCCGCAGCAGCGGTGGGGTACGGCGGGACAGATCGGCCAGCCCCACCCCGAAGGCGGCGCCGAGCGACCCACCGGCCACCTCGTCGCAGGCCAGGCCGTCGGTGGTGAGCCGCCACACCACGCACCGTCCGTGCAGAGGCGCGGCCGTGGCCCAGGCCGCGTCCAGGGCCGCGGCGAACCGGCGGTCGGCGACCAGGAACAGCATGGCCCGCGGATCCGGGTAGAGCCCGGGCGGCCCGCCGCCGAGCAGGGTCAGCCGCAGGACGCCGTGCCCGCCGGTGGAGCGGCGGTCGAACAGCACCGGCAGTTCGACCTCGCGGCGTTTGCCGGGCCAGGTGGGGGTCAGCGCGCGCACCAGAAGGGCGGCGTAGCCGATGGATGCCCGGCCCGCCGGGGTGGCGTCGTCAGCGATGACCGCGAGCCGGCGCGCGGCGGCCGCCGCACCCGGATCCGGCAGGTCCGTGGCGATGCCGGCGCCGGTCAGCGGCAGGGTCGGCAGCACGTTCGCCCGCCGCCAGTGCGCGGCGGCGTCGCGCACCCGGTCGTCGAGAGCTTGCGGCAGCCAGGTGGCGGTGGGCGGCGCGGGGAGAGGAGCGGGGGCGCCGGGTTGCTCGGTGGCGGTGGGCGCCGGGGCCGTAGCATCGCGGGCCGCGGGCTGTTCGGTGCTGGTTAGCAGGGCGGTCACAGCGGTGGCCGCGCGGGCCGCGGACAGGGCTGAGCCGACGACCTCGGCCTGTGCCAGGCGGGAGCGGCCGGGCCAGCTCGCCCGGTTTGCCAGGGCCTGGGCGGCGTCACCGTGGTCGGCCAGCCTGGCGGTCAGTCCGGCTAGCGCGGCCGGGTCGCCGGCCGCGCCACGGCACAGTTCGAACCAGGTGCCCGGGCCGTACAACAGGCGGCTGCACAGTTCGGACCGGTCGGCGGCCGGGGCCGCCTCAGCCGGCGGCATCCTCGATCACCTGGCGCAGCCGGTCGCCTTCCGGGCGGGACGCGACGATCCGCGCCCAGGTGGCCATTCCCGGATCCGGGGTCGCGGCGATGGACCGGGGGATCGCCGCCAGGTCGGCCGCCTCGGCCGGCAGCTCCTCGTCGAGGCTCACGTCGACCCAGCCAGGCGCGCCGGACAATCGCAGCGCGCCGGCCGAGCCGCCCGCCGGTTCCGCGACGAAGACCAGGTAGTAGCGCTCCTCGCCGTGGGCGCTTGTCACGTCGACCGGCAGCAGCTCGGTGGCGGGCACGTCCCGGTCGACCGCCACGAGCAGCTCGATCTCGCCGGGTCCGGACTCGCGGATGGTCACCCGGCGCCCGGCAGCGGTCCACCGGGCTTCCAGCCGGTCCGGGTCTTGCGGTGCGGCGAGCCGCAGCGCCGCCCGGTCGAACCTCGGAAGCCGGATCCGGGAGCCGTCCACCCGCGGTGCGGCCAGCGGATTCGGGCGGCCGGGCGGCGGTGCGACGACCGGCAGCGGGGGCAGCCGGAACCCGAGCAGCCCGGACCAGAAACGGCGCCACAGCCCGTAACCCTCGATGCCGCGCTCGGCCGGCGCCCGCTCGCCGCCGGCCGGCATTCCGATCAGGCCGCGCCAGAAGCGCCGCGCGAGCGTACTCATGGGTTTGCGCCGTCCGGCGGCGCCGCGATCGCCTGCGCCGCGCCGATCTGGGCCAGCAGTGCCGGCGCCGAGGCGCCCACCGCGATCGCGGTGAGCGCGCCGGAGATCTGGCTGTGCAGCAACACCGCCGCGCCCGCACCCAGCGCGAACCGGGCGATCGCGATCAAAATGTCGGCGGGCGGATCGACGTAGCGGGTCAGCGCCGGTGGCCGGCGGCCCCGGCGGCGGGCCACATGGCGTGCCTTCTGCCAGGCCACGAGGTTTCCCCAGACGGCGACGACCTCGACGATGCCGCCGCCGATCATGCCCAGCAGCGCCGCGACCGGCCAGTCCATGCTCGCGTCCCCGTCGATCGGTAGTCCCGCGCAGCCTATCGGAAGCCGTCGATCAAGTGACCCCCTCGGCTACCGCGACCAGCGCTTTCCGGTCGCGCTACGCGAACGGCACCACGAAGGGCGAGCGGGCACCCGATCGGCACCGTGAACGGCGAGCAGGCACTGTGGACGGTGAGCGTCCGCCGGCCGGACTCTCTCGGCCCAACGTGAGTGTTGTCTCGAGGCCGTTGAGACAGCATTGAGTGTGGGCCGAACAAGATCACAGCCTGGACCCCGACCACGAAAGCTGTCGTAGAGAGCCTTCGTGGTCAGGGTCTTGTCCGGCCCAACGTGGGTGCTGTCTGGCGGCCCTTGAGACAGCATTGAGCGTGGGCCAAGCAAGATCACCGCTTGGGGACCCTGACTATCGAAGCCCTCTAACGGCGCGCGGGCACTGTGGACGGCGAGCGTCCGCGCGGCCGGCACTGTGAACGGCGAGTGGGCAGCCGGCCGGCACTGTGAACGGCGAGTGGCCGGCCGGCCGGCACTGTATACGGCGAGTGGGCGCCCGGCTGGCCTGCGGGACCGGCTGCATGGGCCCGGCGGTCGCGCTGGGGCCTGGAGTGGTCAGCCGGCTCGCGCGGGAGAGCGGGAACGGCCGAAAATGATGGTGACGGCGTGCACGCGTACCTCAAAAGGTTTATTGAACGCCATGAACCCGATGACCCACCGCGATCGACTCGCCGGAGATCGCCGCCGCCTGGGCGGAGGCCAGGAAGGTCACCAGGGCGGCGACCTGTTCCGGGGTGGAGTCGCCGGGACCGGCCGGGCCGGGAGCCGGGGTCGGCGTGGCCGTCACCGGGCCCGGATTCACCACATTGATAGTGATTCCGGTGCCGGCCACCGAATCGGCCAGGGCCTTCGAGGCGACGATCACGGCGGCGTTGCGGACGGCGCCCGTCACCGAGCGGGTCAGGAAGGCGTTCTGGCCGCTGATGTTGATGATGCGGCCGAAGCCGGTCCGGCGCATGTACGGCAGCACCGCGTCGATCACCCGCAGGTACCCGACCGCCTTCGCGTCGAACGCGTCGAGCACCTGGCCCGGGTCCTGGTCCTTCGCCGGGTCGAGGGTGGAGGCCGGCGGGGCGGCCGCGTTGACCACGATGTCGATGGCGCCCTCGGCGGCGATCAGCTCCTCGATCGCGGGAGTGACCGAGTTCGCGTCGCGGGTGTCCAGGGTGAGTGTGCCGACCTTCGCGCCCAGGGCGCCGGCCGCCTCGGTCAGGCGGTCGGCCGTGCGCGCGGCCAGCACCACGCGCACTCGCTCCCGGATCAGCGCGGCGGCCACCGCCCGGCCGATCAGCCCGCTGCCACCGACGATCAGCGCGGTACGGCCCGCGATGCCCAGGTCCATGTGAAGATCCCCTCTAGGGTGCGGTGACGCGGTAGACGGCGCCGGCGTGGTCGTCGCTTACGTACAGTGCGCGGTCGGGGCCCTGGACGGCCATCACCGGCCGGCCCCAGCGCGAGCCGTCCTCGTTCTGGAAGCCGGTCAGCAGCGTCTGCTGCGGTCCCAGCGTGCCGTCGCGCCAGGCGAAGAACGACACCTCCGGGGCGCGCGGCGGCTTGCGGTTCCACGAGCCGTGGACGCCGACCAGGGCGCCCGGCCCGTATCCGCCGGCCAGCCCGGGCGAGGTGGCGAAACTCAGGCCGAGCGGCGCCGAGTGCGCGCCCATGCCCTGCTCGGTCGGCGGGAGGGCCGCGCAGTCCAGTTTCGAGCCGTCCGGGTTCAGCCTGATGTCCCGGACGTACGGGCGCCCGGTGTAGCTCATCTTGCCGTCCGGCAGGTCGGGGTCCGGGTTGCAGTACGGCCAGCCCAGGTCGCGTCCCTGCACCAGCCGCGCGAGCTGCTCGAACGGGTGGTCGTTCACGTACTCCTGGAGGACCCGGTCCTGGTCGGAATCGCCGTCGCCGTCGTAGTCCCGGTCGTGCGGGTACTCGACGTTGTCCCGGTGGTTGACCGCCGTCCACACCGCTCCGGCGGGGTCGACCGCGAGGCCGGTGCCGTTGCGGACGCCGCGCGCGAAGACCGCCGGCTCGCCGCCACCGGCCGGCACCCGCAGGACGGACGCCCGCTCCGGGGTGGCGTCGCGGTCCTCGGCGGACACGTTGCCGGTCGAGCCGATCGAGACGTAGAGCTCGCCGTCCTTGCCGACGGCCACGCTCTTCAGCGCGTGCGAGTAGGCGCCGCGCAGCTCCGGGCTCTTCGCATCGGGCAGCCCGTCGACCACGACCCGCTTCTGCGACAGGGCACCGTCCCGGTACGTGAAGGCGTCCACCTGGTCACTCTCGGCCACATAGAGCGTGTCGCCGCGGAACGCCAGCCCGTGCGGCTGGTTCAGCCCGCTGACCAGGGTGCGCTGGGCCGGCGCGGTGTCGCCCTGGCCCGGGGTCAGTTCGATGATGTCGCCCGCCTTGGGCCGGGACACCAGCAGCCGGCGGTCCGGCGTCCAGGCCAGCAGCCGGGCGCTGGGCACACGGGCCCAGACGGTGACCGTCCAGCCGGGCGGCGCCTGCAACCGCCGATCCTGGTCGAAGGGCGTCTCGCCGGTGCCGGGGAGTGCGCGTACGGCCGTGGCGGCCAGCGGTGCCACGTCGGCGGTGCCGGAGGACGGGGGAACGGTCCCGGCCGGCGGGTCGGCGGCGGGTTCGGCTTCGCCGGCGGAGCATGCGGCCAGGATGAGCGCCAGCGTGGCCGAAGCCGCCGTGCGCACGACAATCTTCACCACGCATCTGTACCCATCCGTCCGGCGTCACGCAACCCGACACGTGCGCCGGTGGTCGGTAGGCAGACAATCCTTTCCGTGCGCGCCGCCCGGTTGATCAATCTGATTCTGCTGCTGCAGTCGCGCGGCATGATGACCGCCGCCGAACTCGCCACCGAGCTCGAGGTCTCCGAGCGGACCGTCTACCGCGACGTGCTCGCGCTGTCCGCGGCCGGCGTCCCGGTCTACGCCGAGCAGGGCCGGGCCGGCGGTTACCGTCTGGTCGGCGGCTACCGGACCCGGCTGACCGGGCTGAGCCGTACCGAGGCCGAGGCGTTGTTCCTGGCCGGGCTGCCGGGGCCGGCCCGGGACATGGGCCTGGACGAGCCGGTCCGGGCGGTACGGCGCAAGGTCCTCGCCGCCCTGCCACCCGGACTGCGGGACGCCTCGGAGCGGGCCGGGCAGCGCTTCCACCTCGACGCGCCGGGCTGGTTCGCCGACACCGACCCGCCCGAGCACCTCGCCGAACTCGCCCGGGCGGTGTGGCAGGACCGTGTCCTCACCATGCGTTACCGGCGGCACGACGAGGTGACCCGGACCGTCGAACCGTACGGGCTGGTCCTCAAGAACGGCGTCTGGTACCTGGTCGGCAGGATCGGCGACGACCTGCGCTCCTACCGGGTCGACCGGATCACCTCGCTCGAGCCGGCCGGCGACACCTTCGAACGGGACCCGGAGTTCGACCTGCCGTCGTTCTGGGCGGAGCGGGCCGCGGAGTTCGTGCGGCGGATGCTGCGCGACACGATCACCATCCGGCTCAGCCCGCACGGCGTGCGCATGCTGCGCTACGTCGCCGAGCCACCGGCCGTGCGGGAGGCGCTCGAAGCGGCCGGCGATCCGGACCCGGACGGATGGGTCCGGACCCGGATGCCGGTCGAATCGATCGACGTCGCCTACACGTACGTCACCCGGCTGGGCCCGGAGGCCGAAGTGCTGGAGCCGCCCGCACTACGCGAGCGGCTCGCCGACGCCGCGCGGCGCCTGCACGACCTCTACCGGTAGCCGGTCACGTCGGCCGGCTTACCCGGGTCCTGCACCTCGACCAGGTAACGCCAGGCATCCGGTTGGCTGCCGTCGAGGTCGGTGAAGCCGTACACCCGGGCCAGCTCGCCGCTGGAGACGGACTTGCCGTTCCAGCGGGCCCGGTCCTCGTCCGCCGCGAGAGCGGCGACCGCGCGCCCCACGTACGCCGGGGTCTCGGAGATCGCGAAGTGCGGCTCCTTCGCGCAGGCGTCCCGCCAGTTCTCCTCGGTGACGCCGTAGATCTCCAGCATCATCTCCGAACGCAGCCAGCCGGGCGTCAGCGCGACCGCGGTGGCGCCGTGCTCGGCCAGCTCCTTCGACCAGGCGAACGCCAGCCGGTTCACCGACCACTTGGCCAGGTCGTAGAAGGCGGACAGCCGGTAGTTGACCGAGTTGTAGGCGGTGGTGCCGTCACCGATCTCCAGCACCAGGCCGCCGGGCGAACGGATCAGCAGCGCAAGCGCGTAGTGGCTGGTGATGATGTGCGTGTCGATGGCCTGGCGCAGCAACCGGAAACCCGGCTCCAGAGGCTGCTCCCAGACCGGCTTGTGCCAGGTGGTCAGCGGGTCACCGCCCCACACGTCGTTGACCAGCACGTCGAGGCGGCCCTGCTCGGCGTCGATGCGGCGGACCAGGGCGGCGACCTGCTCGTGGTCGAGGTGGTCGACGGCCACGCCGATGCCGGTGCCGCCGGCCGCGGTGACGAGTTCGGCGGTCTCCTCGATGGTCTCCGGGCGGTTCATCGCCGAGCGGTTGGCGCGGGTGCTGCGGCCGGTGGCGTACACCGTGGCGCCGGCCGCGCCGAGCTGGACCGCGATCTGCCGCCCCGCGCCGCGCGTCGCCCCGGCCACCAGGGCCACCTTGCCGATCAATGGTTGCGTCGTCATGAACCCGATGCTGATCGCGAAACCTGACAACCCTCGTCCGATTTTTCAAACCCATTTGAAGTACGGGTAGCCGGCTGTCCCGCCGAAGCCGGCACGTCCCCAGCTGTCGGACGCGATCGGGCCGCTGCCCGCGGCCCCACCGCGACCGCCGGGAAACGGCGGCCGCTCGCGCTACCGGCTACCCGGTCCCGGCGGTCGCGGTGCGGCCGGGACCAGGCAATTGATCGCGCGGTACGGCGGGGACGCCTCGGCTTCGGCGGGACAGCCGGTCACGCGTACCGATGAAAGGGTTAAAGCTGGTCGACCGCCTGCGCGAGATCGGGAAAGGCCTCGATCGACGCGGTCACGTGGCGGGGGTCGAAGTCGGTGAGGCGGCGCACGCCGCTCTGCAGGCAGGCGATGAACCGGATACCCGCCCCGGCGGCCGCGACCGCGTCGCCGGGCGAATCTCCCACGTAGACGCACCGGTCCGGGGTGAGGCCGGTCTCGGCCAGCAGTTCGTCGAAGGCCCGCGGATCCGGTTTGCGGAACCGGGTGTTGCCCTGGTGGTAGGCGGCGGTCACCCGCCCGGCGAGCACGTGGTCCGGCGCCAGCATGTGCTCGATCTCCTCCTGCGCGCGCGAGGTCAGCAGCAGCACGGTACGGCCGGCGGCGACCAGTTTGTCCAGCGCGTCCAGGTTCTCCGGGGGGATCACGTCCAGCCGGCCGTCGGCCAGGTACTCCTGGTGTGCCACCGGGAACAGCTCGGCGAACCGGTCCAGGTCCAGGCCGGGCGAGCGGTGCGGCATTGCGTCCAGCAGCACCTCACCCCAGGTCGCCAGGTGCACGGCGCGGGACATCGGCGGCCGGCCCATCCGGGCGAGAACCTCGTTCTCCAGGTCGAACGACGCCGCCTCGGTCAGGCACAGAGTGTCATCGACGTCCACGATCACAGCCTGGATCACGTGTGGTCCTCCCCTTGATGGTGTCGAAGATCGTTCCACACCGAGATCTCCCCGGCGAACGTCAGGACTGGCCGGCGCCGAAGCCGGGCCGGCCGGGGGTCCACTGCGGCTGAAGGTGGACGGCCCGCCGGGACCAGCCGCGCTGTTCCACCAGGTGACGCTGGATCAGCCGGCAGGTGTCGCTCTCACCCGCCAGGTAGGCGGCGCCGGACCCGGCCGGAAGTTCCAGCTCCCGCACCGCGCGCAGCAGGACCCGGGAGGCGACGGCCGGTGCGGTGCCGCGGTGCACCCAGGGAAGCGGCGGCGCGCCCTCGGCGCCCGGCACCTCGTCGCCGGCCCCGGCCGCTTCGAAAACCCCGGCCACCCGGGCCGTGCTCGGAAGCGCGGCGCGCATCGCCAGCAGGGGTACGGCAGCCGTCTCATCACCGATGAAGAGGTGAAACCCGGCCGTCTCATCGAGCGTGATCTTGCTGCGGGGCGGTTCGACCGTGATCCGGTCCCCGGCGGCGACGGTACGGGCCCAGGCACACCCGGGACCGCCCGCCGCGTGCTCGAGAACCCGGATCGTCAGGGCGGCGTCCCGCGGGCTGTGCCGCCAGATCGAGTACACCCGGCGGGCGTGCCCGTCCCCGGCCGGTACGCGGACGACCAGGTGCGCGCCGGGCCGGACGCGCAGCCGCGAGATCTCCGGCCCGGCGAGCTCGATCTCGCGCATGTGCGCGGTGACCGCGCTGACCGACCGGACCCGAGTCAGAAGAGCCGTGCGGGTGGTCCGCCGCGCGTAGTTCACCCGCCGAGACTAGCGGGGGGTCGTATCCGGCCCAACGTGGGTGCTGTCTGGCGGCCGTCGAGACAGCATTGAGCGTGGGCCAAGCAAGATCACCGCTTGGGGGCATGGCCGGAAACGCGTACCCCTAACGGTTTTGCTCGAAAAGCCCGGGGTCGTGCGCATTGATGATGGTCAGGCTCGGGTCGGCCGCGGCCCACAGCTGCCGCAAGCGTTCATGGTTGGCCCGCACCAGGTCGCGGTCGTGCGCGATGAGCCGCTCCATCAGCGGCAGGATGCGCGGTGCGCGGCTGCCGTCGATCTGGCCGCGGTGGTAGAAGGCGTCGCCCGCGTGCAGGATCCGGCGGTCGCCGGCGTCGACGGCGACCGCGGCATGGCCGCGGGTGTGGCCGGGCAGGCCGATCAGCACGATGCCCGGCTTGATCTCGGTGGCGGCCGGGAAGCCCCGCCAGCCGGTGCCCCGCTCGGGATGGTGCTCGACCAGCTGGGGGTCGTGTTCGCGCTGGGCGGGCAGGTAGCGGTAGCGCTCGTTGCGGGTTTGCGGATGCCGGGCGGCGCCGGCTTCGTCGGCGGTCAGGTGGATGCGGGCCCAGGGGAAGTCGGCGATGCCGCCGGTGTGGTCGCCGTCGAAGTGGGTGAGCACGATGTCGCGGACGTCCTCGGCGGCGTGGCCGAGGCGTTCGACCTGGCGGATCGCGGTTTCGGCGTGGTCGAGGGCGGGGCGGAGCAGGAACCGGGCGGCGCCGATCCGGTGGGCGGGCCGGGCGGCGTCGCGCAGGCCGAAGCCGGAGTCGACCAGGAGCAGTCCGTCGCCGGTCTCCACCAGCAGGACGTGGCAGACCAGGCGGGGAGTGAGCGGCGGGCGCATGGTGCCGCAGTTGAGGTGGTGGATTTTCACAGTGCCCCCGATCGAACGAGCGTGGTGTCGCGGGCCGCGGCCGCGCCGGCCGCGATCTGGAGCAGTCCGATGACCACCAGCATGATGAGAGTGGCCTGCCAGGCGCCAGTCCGCTCGGCGAGGAAACCGGCGGCGATCGGGCCGGCGGCGGCGAACAGGTAGCCGAGGGACTGGGCCATCCCGGACAGCCGGGTGGTCTCGGCCTGGTTGTGTCCACCGAGGCTGATCAGGGTGAGCGCGGTGACCAGGGCGGCGCCTTGGCCGAGGCCGGCGATGACCACCCAGAGCACGGCGAGTTGCGGGGCGGCCAGCAGGCCGAGCACCGCGAGCACGGTCGGGACGCTGGCGGTGACCGCGCCCGCGGCCCGCCGGTGCGGGTGCCGCAGCAGGAACGGGATGGCCAGGCCGCCGGCGATGCCCAAGCCCTGGAAGGCGAACAGGTGCAGGCCGGCGGTGCGTTCCGAGACGCCGTTCGCGATCTCGATGGTCGGCAGCCAGGTGATCAGGACGTAGAAGCAGGTGGACTGCAGGCCCATGAACGCGGTGATCAGCCAGGCCCGGCGTTGCCGCCAGACGCTGACCGTCTCGCCGGGACCGGCTGCCGCCTCGGCGTGCCGGGCGGCCGGGACCCGGGCGCGGGGCGCCCAGAAGGCGGCGACGAGGAGGGCGAGCAGAGACCAGACGGCCAGCGACAGCCGCCAGTCGACGGCGTCGGCGATCGGCACCGCGACGGCTGACGCGACCGCGGCGCCGATCGTGATGAAGGCGGTGTAGGCGCCGGTGGCCCGGGAGACGTTCGCGGCGTAGTCGCGTCGGACGATGGCCGGGACCAGCACGTTGCCGACCGCGATGGCGCTTCCGATCACGAGGGTGCCGAGCCACAGGCCGGGATCGCCGGTGTACGAGCGGACCACACCGCCGGCGGCCAGCAGGAGCAGCGCGCCGAGCACCGCCCGTTCCGCGCCGAAGCGGCCGGAGACCCGGTGCACCTGAGGCGAGATCAGGGCGAACGCGAGCAGGGGCAGGGCACCGAGCAGACCCTGGGCGACCTCGCCGAGGTGCTCGTCGGCGCTGATCTGCGGCAGCAGCGGCCCGACCGTGGTGAGGGCCGGGCGCAGGCAGAGCGCGACGAGAAAGATGGTGGCGACGAGCATGTGGGTCCTCGAAATCCGGTTTGCCTCGGGAGGGGTTCGCCCAGCAAGCTACCCGGCATGGAACCGCCCGAGATGATCAACGCCGGTGAGCTCGTCCTCAAGCGCTGGGAGCCGGAGTGGGCCGAGGAGGGCGCGGCCGCCGTCCGCGAGTCGCTGCCCGAGCTCAAGCCGTTCCTGCCCTGGGCGACCGACGGCTATGACGTCGACGCGGCCACCACCTACATCAAGATGTCGGCGGAGAGCTGGGCGAAGGGCGTCGAGTTCAACTACGCCATCTTCACCACGGTCGGCGACCTGATCGGCTCGATCGGCCTGATGACGCGGGCCGGCGCGGGCGCCCTGGAGATCGGCTACTGGATTCGCACACCGTGGGCCGGGCGTGGTTTTATGACCGCCGCCGTCCGGGTGCTGACCCGGGTCGCGCTGACGCTGCCGGGCATCGAACGGGTGGTGATCCAGCACGACGCCGCCAACCCGGGGTCGGCCGCGGTGGCGGCCAAGGCCGGCTTCGTCGAGATCGACCGGGTCGCGAGCGACCCGGCCGTCCATGCCGGCACCGGCACGACGGTGATCCGGGAATTCCGTCCCTGACTTGTACGGACTGACCTCTCACTTGTATGCCCGCGTGGTTGACGGTGACGAACGCCGCATTGGCCGCCGCCGCATTGATCTCAACATGGGTTGAGGTTCTACTGTCGCAGGCGACCTGTCGAAGATCTTGGCTCCGGCCGGACTCTTAGCGCGAGTGAGGGAAGCACCATGGACCGCCCCCTTCGGGTTGCCGTCATCGGAGCCGGCCCGGCCGGCATCTACGCCGCCGATCACCTCATCAAAGCCTCAGAAACTGCCACGGTCGACATCTACGACAAACTCCCCACCCCGTACGGGCTGATCCGCTACGGCGTGGCACCGGACCACCCGCGGATCAAGGAGATCGTCACCGCGCTGTTCCGGATCCTGGACAACCCGCGGATCCGGTTCATCGGCAACGTGGCGTACGGCGTGGACGTCAAGCCCGAGGAGCTGAACCGCTTCTACGACGCGACGATCATCGCCACCGGCGCCGAGAAGGACCGGGCCCTGGACATTCCCGGCATCGACCTGCAGGGCAGCTACGGTGCCGCCGACTTCGCCTCCTGGTACAACGGGCACCCCGACGTGTCGCGCGACTGGCCGCTGGAGGCCCGGGAGGTCGCCGTCATCGGCGCCGGCAACGTGGCCGTCGACGTCGCCCGGATCCTCGCCAAGACCGCCGACGAGCTGCTGGTCACCGAGATCCCGGACAACGTCTACCAGGCGCTCAAGCAGAGCCCGGTGACCGACGTGCACGTGTTCTCCCGGCGTGGCCCGGCGCAGGTCAAGTTCACCCCGCAGGAGCTGCGCGAACTCGACCACTCGCCGAACGTCGAGGTGATCGTGCACCCGGAGGGCATCGAGTTCGACGAGGGCAGCCTCGAGGCGATGCGCAAGACCCGGCACGTCAAGATGTGCGTCGACATCCTGCAGAACTGGGCCGTCCGTGACGAGCGGGACCGGCCGCGCCGCCTGCACCTGTACTTCCTGCAGGCGCCGGTCGAGGTGCTCGGCGAGGACGGCAAGGTGGTCGGCCTGCGTACCGAGACGCAGGAGCTGACCGGCGACGGCTGGGTACGCGGCACCGGCGAGTTCACCGACTGGCCCGTGCAGGCCGTCTACCGCGCCGTCGGCTACCTCAGCACCGCCCTGCCCGACCTGCCGTTCGACACCAGGACCGGCACCATCCCGCACGACGCCGGCCGGATCCTCGACCTCGACGGCGAGCACATCCCCGGCATGTACGTGGCCGGCTGGATCAAGCGCGGCCCGGTCGGGCTGATCGGCCACACCAAGGGCTGCTCCGGCGAGACCGTCACCAGCCTGATGGCGGACGCCGAGTCGCTGCCGGCCGCCGCTGAGCGGGACCCGGCCGAGGTGATCACCTACCTGTCGCAGCGTGGCCTCCAGGTCACCACCTGGGCGGGCTGGCAGAGGCTGGACAGCCACGAGATCGCGCTCGGCGAGCCGCACGGCCGCAAGCGCGTCAAGGTCGTCGCCCGCGACGAGATGACCGAGATCTGCAACGCCGTCTGACGAACTGAGACGAGGCCCGCGGACCGAGCCGGTCCGCGGGCCTCCGGCTCTCAGCCGCGGAGCCGCCGGTAGGCGCGCGCCGACAGCGGGGCGAAGACCGCGACCAGCAGCAACGGCCAGCCGATGGCCAGCAGCACCGCATGGTCGGCCAGGACACCCTCGGTGATGCCGGTCGGGTTGCCGAACAGCTGCCGGGCCGCGGTCGCGGTGGCCGACAGCGGGTTCCAGGCGGCGAGGGCGCCGAGCCAGGCCGGCATCGTCTCGGCGGACACGATCGCGGTGGACAGGAAGCCGATCGGCCAGACCAGCACCTGTACGGCCGTGGTCGCGCCCTCACCGCGGAAGGTGAGGCCGAGGAAGATGCCGATCCAGAGAACGGCGAACCGCAGGAGCAACAGCAGGAGTACGGCGAGCACGGCCGAACCCGGATCCGAGGTGATCCGCCACCCGATCAGCAGCCCGCCGACGATCAGCACGAGCAGTTCGACCGCGGAGTTCGTCATGTCGGCGCCGACCCGGCCGAGCGCCACCGAGCCACTGCCGATCGGCATGGACCGGAACCGGTCGGTGATGCCCTTGCGCGCGTCGTTGGCCATCGCGGTGGCCGTGGACTCGACGCCGAACATCATGCTGAGCGCCATCATGCCGGGCAGCAGGAAGGTGATGTAGTCGCCACCGCCCGGGATGTCGATCGCGCCGCCGAACAGGAAACCGAAGACCAGCAGCAGCATCACCGAGAAGAGCAGGTTGAAGATCGGGCCCCACGGTTCGCGTACCCAGTGGGCGAGCTCTCGCTGGGTGATGATCCAGCCGGCGCGCAGGGTCGTCATCGGGCGGGCTCCTTTTCGGTCAGAGTGAGGAAGACCTCGTCCAAGGTGGGGCGGCGGAGCAGCAGGTCCTCGGGGGTGACCCCGAGGTCGTCCAGGGCCCGGACGACGCCGGAGACGGCGGTGACCCCGGCGGGCAGCTCGAACGTGACGCCGCGGGTGTCGTCGTCGGTGACCGCGGGTTCGCCGACCGCTTCGGCGAGGCGTCCGGCGACGTGGTGCAGGTCGTCGCGCTGGCCGATCGTCACGGTCACGCGGTCACCGCCGACCTGGCGTTTGAGTGCTTCGGGCGTACCGTTCGCGATGATCTTGCCGTGGTTCATCACGGAGATCTCCGAGGCCAGCTGGTCGGCCTCGTCGAGGTACTGCGTGGTGAGCAGGACCGTGGTGCCGCGCGCCGCGGTCTCCCGGACGGTGGCCCAGACCTCGTTGCGGGCGCGCGGGTCGAGGCCGGTGGTCGGCTCGTCGAGGAAGAGTACCGCCGGGGTGAGGATCAGGCCGGCGGCGATGTCCAGGCGGCGGCGCATGCCGCCGCTGTAGGTGGAGACCGCTCGGTCCGCGGCGTCGGTGAGGCCGAAGGTATCCAGCAGTTCGTCGGCGCGCTCCCGGGCGGCGGCCTTGCCGAGGCCGTAGAGCCGGCCGAACATGACCAGGTTCTGCCGGCCGCCGAGCACCTCGTCGACGGCGGCGTTCTGCCCGATCAGGCCGATGCGCCGGCGAACCTGAGCGGACTGCGTGCGGACGTCGAAACCGGCGACGGTGGCGGTGCCGCCGTCGACGTCGATCAGCGTGGTCAGGGCCTTGACCACGGTGGTCTTGCCGGCGCCGTTGGGACCGAGCAGTCCGTGAATGACGCCGGGCGGGATGTGCAGGTCGAACCCGTCGAGGGCGTGCAGGTCGCCGTACCTCTTGCGCAGTCCCTCAGCTACCAGGGTGTTCACTGCGGCTCCTAACTCCGTATGGGTCACGGAAAAACGTTGCGCCAAACACCGTACACCCCACGGGGTAATATCCGCACATGGAAAGACAGGACATCGACCGCACGCTCGAGCTGCTGTGGCGGCGCAAGCTGGGAACGCCGCAGGGTAGGCGTGGACCGAAACAGCGGGTCAGCGTCGACGAGGTGATCCGGGCCGGCATCGCGGTGGCCGACGAGGAGGGGCTGCCGGCGTTCTCCATGCGCAAGGTGGCCGACCGGCTCGGGCTCAAGCTGATGTCCGTCTACACGTACGTTCCGGGGCGCTCCGAACTGATCGGCCTCATGGTCGACGAGGTCACCGGGGAGATCCCGCACCCGCCGCACGAGGGAACTCTCCGGCAGCGCCTGGCCGGGGTGGCCCGGCACATGTGGGACGAGTTCCACCGGCATCCGTGGCTGCTCCAGATCGAGAGCAGCCGGCCGTGGATAGGCCCGCACGGCTGCGACCGGTACGAGTGGCAGCTGGCCGCGCTCGAGGGCGCCGGATTCACCGACCTCGAGATGGATCAGGTGGTCACGGTGATCAGCAGCTTCACCGGCGGGTCCGCGCGCTTCTCGGTCGCCGTGCGCAGCACCACCGAGCGGTCCGGGATATCCGACCTTCAGTGGTGGGAGGCCAACGCGCCGATCCTGGAACGGGTGATGCCGCCGGGCGCGTACCCGCTGGGCGGCCGGGTCGGCACCGCGGCCGGCCAGGAGTACAACGCGGTCGGTGACCCGGACCGGTCGTTCCGGTTCGGCCTCGAGCGCCTCCTCGACGGCGTCGAGCTCCTCCTGCGAGAAGGGCGCGAACAGTGCGGGCCGTGCCCCCCGGCTGATCAGGCGGCGAACGAGTAGGCGATCGCCAGGCAGGCGGCGAGGCACACCGCGCCGACGACCGCGGCCCAGAACGCGCAGCCGAGGCCGGACCTGCCGTCGCCGCGCAGCGCCTGCTCGGTCTCGGCCGGCGGCCGGCTGCACACCAGATAGGGCCCGGTGCGTGGCAGGGTGAGCCCGACCGTTCCATCAGCCAGGGGCGCCGGCTTACCGATCAGATGCATCGGTACGCGCGACGGCACGAACTCCTCGACCACCCCGACCCGGTCGGCGCCCTTGATCGACCGCTCGGCGATCAGCCCGCGGTCGATCACGTGCCGCAGCCACGGTCCGGGGTCCCGCCACCGCGCGGTCGTCTCGTGGACGGGTCGCTCGGCCGGTGACGGTCCGGAGGAGCCCACCGCGTGCCGCGTCTGGGCCCAGACCGACAGATGGCCGGAGTACACCCGGCCCTGGAGGATGTCGGCCGAGACCGCCGCCACACCGGAGTCGTCGGCCACCCCGAACGGATCGCCGCCGGACTGCTCCCACAGCACCGACAGGCGAGTGGTGTCGCCGTTGCCGTCCGCCCGGTACACCATCGTGCGGAACCAGACACCCTCCGCACCGGAGAGCGGCGCGACCACCAGGCCGGCGCGCCCCGGCACGGTGTGCCCGTAGACGGCGAAGTACTTGGGCAGCGAGACACCGGGCCGCAGCGCGGCGCACGGCGAGACCCGGTTGCGGGCCACCCAGCGTCGCTCCCGGCCGCTGCTCGCGGCCAGCAGCAACAGCACCGGTACGAGTACGAGCAGCCCGAACCCGAAGAACCCGGTGACGGCGATCGCTGCGGTTCGCAGATCCACGCGGTCAGGGTAGGAGTCGACCGCCACCGGCCGTGATCAGTGGTCGCAGCAGGCGTGCCGGCTCTCCTCGATGTAGTGCGGGTCGTGCCACCAGTAGCGCTCGGTCTCCGGACGTGCGGCCGCCGGCGATGTCCGGGCCGCGCTGCGCACCACCGCGGCCGTGGCGAACGGTTCCAGCAGGTCCGGCACGGTGTGCAGGACACCGGCGGCCATCACCTGGCGTACGTTGGCCGCCTGCTTGATGTCGGCGAGCGGATCGCCGCCGAGCAGCGTCAGGTCGGCGTAGTGACCGGGGGCGATCCGGCCGAGCGGCTCCTCCAGGAATTCGCCGGGCAGCCGGGTCGCCGTGCTCAGCGCCTCGTACGGGGTCATCCCGTAGGCGACCATGGCGCGCAGATTGAGGTGGGTGCTGACCGCGTTCGGTGAGATCGGTGAGTCGGTGCCGGTGATCACCTGGCCGCCGCCGCGGTACAGCCGGATCAGGTGGGCGACCTGCCGGGCCAGGTTCTGCCGGGTCACCGTCTGGTCGGTGGTCCGGGCGGTCGCCGCGATGGTCTGCAGGTTCGCGTACTCCCAGCTCGGATAGAGGGTCCGCACGCGTTCGTCGAGGAGCAGGCTGTCATCCTCGCGCAGCAGCGTGGTCGACAGGAACAGCGTGGGCGTGCGGGCGGCGCGGGTGGTCAGGAAGATGTCGTCCACGTCGGAGTAGACGTTGCCGATCGCGGTGACCGTCCGTGAGTAGCCGAACCGGCTGGTCGCCCCGACGTGCTCCTGGCCGTCGCCGCCGAACGCGAACGCCGGGTAGTGGTAGTGCGAGGTGGCGTGGACGCGGTGCCGGTGCGCCCACTGGATCACCTGCCGCTGCCGTTCCGGCGACAACCGGACGTACGCCTTCATCAGGTCGTAGTCGAGCGCCCCGGCGCGTTCCAGCTCCAGGGCCACCTGCCGCGGATCATAGGTGGGGCGCATGAAGTTGTAGAAGATCCGGGAGCCGTCGACCGCCTCACCGGTGGCGAAGTAGCGGGGCCCGATCCGCGCTCCGGACTGGACCGACTCCCGTTCCTCCACCATGTGGTACGCCGGGCTGCCGGGGGAGCGGGTCGTGGTGACGCCGAGCGACAGCCACAGCCGCCCCTGCCGGGCCCCGTACGCGTACCCCTGCATCTCCCGGTGATGGTGCATGTCGATGAGTCCCGGGATGACCACCGCGTCCCGGGCGTCGACCAGGCGGCCGTCGCGTCCCGGCCGGTGCGGCTCCACCGCGGTGATCCGGTGCCCCTCGACCACGATGTCCACGTCGCGGGCCAGATCCCGGCGCACGCCGTCCCACATCCGTCCGGCGTGGATCACGGTCCGGCCGCGCGGCGCGGCGTTCGCCCAGGTCAATCTCATCGGTACGGTCCGCGGCCGCCCACCGTCCACGGACACCGTCCGCAGCACCCCGTTGTGCAGGTAGAGCAGCGTCCGGGAGTCACCGCTCCAGCTGGGCGCGTCGGTCACCTCGTGGGTGATCTGCCGTGGTGTGCCCGCATAAGTGCCGTCCGGGTTGACGTCCACCACCCACAGCACGCTGGCCAGCACGAACGCCAGTTTCCGGCCGTCCGGCGACCAGACCGGGCCGTCGTCGCCGCGGGTCTGGATCGACTTGTGCGGCAGCGGGTCGACGTACCGGCCGGCGCCGGTGGCCACGTCGACCAGCAGGATCTTGCTGAGTCCTTCCCGGAACCGGGCCGAGTACGGCACGACGGCGGCGAGCGCGATGGTCCGCCCGTCGGCCGACCAACTGGGCCGGCCGGGTTCGAAGGTGGCCGCGTACAGCTGCCGGACCGCGCCGGTGGCCACCTCGACGGTGTAGAGCGCGCCGGTCTGGTCCAGGAACGCCAGGTGGGAACTGTCCGCCGACCAGCTGCCGGAGACCGCCGCCGCGTTGGGCAGCGCGGTCAGCTGCCGCTCGGCGCCGGTGGACAGGTCGCGCAGCCAGATGTCCAGCTTGCCGCCGCGGTCGGTGGAGTACGACAGGTAGCGGCCGTCCGGCGACCACGCGGGGTCACTCTTCCACCAGTGGTCCCGGGTCAGCGGGCGGGGCGGGCTGCCGATCCGCATGGTCCAGACGTCGTTGAGCGCCCGGAACGCGATCGATGCGCCGTCCGGTGACAGGACCGGGCTGCCGATGCCGAGGACCGGTTTGGGCGTACGCGAATCGAAGTCTCTGCGCCGTTTGCGATAGCGCGGTCTGGTGAGAGTGACCGGGGCGGCGAAGCCGATCCGGTCGGCCGGCCCGGCGGAGCCCAGCGTGCGCCGCCGGATGCCGCCGTCGGCGGTGTAGACGATCTCGCGCGGCGACCGCCAGGAGACCCGGAACGGGAACACCTCCTCGCCGGTGACCACGGGAGCGCCGTCCAGCCGGAGCTCGGCACGCCCCTCCGCGGTGAGCTGGTAGACGATGCCCGAGCCGTCCGGGGTGAACGCGGGACCGCGGATGATCTGCCCGGCCGGGACGGTCACCGCGGTGCTGCGGGCACCGGTGGCCACCTCGACGACGTCGACGCGCGTGTTGGCGACCACGAACGCGATCCGCCGGCCGTCCGGGGACCAGGCCGGCTCGTACTCCTCGGCGGTGCTGTCGGCGACCGCGGTGATCCGCCCGGACGCCAGGTCGAGCAGGTGGACGCCGTAGCTGCCGGAGAGGTCCGCGGAGAAGGCGAGGCGGCGCCCGTCGGGCGCGAAACGGGGCTCACGGTGGTCGTACGGCCCGGAGGTGAGCCGCCGCAGGCCGGAGCCGTCCGGGCGGATCAGCCACAGGTCGAAGGTGCCGGTCCGGTACGACTGGAAGGCGATCGTGCCGCCGTCCGGTGCCCAGTCGGGCTGGGCGACGTCGAACAGGTCACCGGTCAGCCGGCGGGCCGGCCCACCGGCGGCGGGCAGCACCCAGAGCACGCCGGCCAGGTCCATCGCGATCCGGCGGCCGTCCGGCGAGAGGCGTACGGCGAAGTTGGTGCCCTGGTCGAGCCCGGTTCTCCGGAGCCCGGCGGCCGCGGCCCGGGTCGCCGCGGGACCGAGCACGGTGGTGCCGGCCACGCCGGCGAGAAGGCCACGTCTGCTGAGAGCGGTCATGTCCTCAATAGACACCTATCCATGACTGTGGGCAATCCACGCGTGGAGTTTCTCCGGGTTGCGGACGATCCAGATGCTGCGGATCCGGTCGCCGGCGAGGTCGAACGCGAGCACCGTCTCGATGACGCCGTCGCGCTGGGTCACCAGGCCGGGCCTGCCGTTCACCGTACGCTCCAAGATCGTGAGACCGGCCGTGTTCCCGACGATGGCAGCCCCGTAGCGGGCCACCTCCGCCGTTCCCCGCAACGGTCGGGGCAGGGTGCTCACCCGGCCGCCGCCGTCCGCGGTGACCGTGACGGCCGGATCGAGCAGGCCGATCAGGGTGCCGATGTCCGCGGCCTCCCAGGCCAGCCGGAACTCCCGGACCACGCCGGCCTGCCGTCCGGCCGGCACCGGGATGGACCGCGCGGCGCTGACCCGGCGCCGGCCGGAGGTGGCCAGCTGGCGGCACGCCGCCGGAGTACGGCCGACGATCTCCGCGATCTCGGCGAACGGATAGTCGAACACGTCGTGCAGGACGACCGCGACGCGCTCGGCCGGGGTCATCGACTCCAGGACCACGAGGAACGCCATGGAGATCGAGTCGTCGAGGGTGACCCGGTCGGCCGGATCCGGTGCGGGCAACGGCTCCGGAAGCCAGGGTCCCGCGTACCGCTCCCGCCGGACCCGGGCCGAACGGAGCTGGTCCAGGCAGATCCGGCTCGCCACCCTGGTCAGCCAGGCCGCGGGATTGTCCACCGCGTGCCGTTGCCGCTCGGGCAGCGCGTACCAGCGGGTGTAGGCCTCCTGCGCCGCGTCCTCCGCCTCGGAAAGCGATCCGAGAAGCCGGTACGCCAGGTGGATCAGCTGACGCCGCTCGCCGGCGACCTCGTGCGTTGTGCTCACCGGTCCGACGAGACACCGCGCCGGGATCTTCCGTCAAGGCTCACCTCACATTCGTGGCGCCTGTCTCGTCGGGTGGGTAGACGTACACCTGACGAAGGAGTTCCGCGCATGCGTAAGGTCTTCACCGGATTGGCGGTCCTGCTGCTCCTGGTCATCGTGGCGGAGTTCTTCTTCGCCGCGGCGGGCGCCTTCAGCGCCGACTCCTACCGGCCGCACCACCTGCTCGGGTACGTGAGCTTCCTGCTGCCGATCGCGATGATCATTGTGGCCGTGCCGGCCCGGATCCCGGGACGGCTGATCGGGTTGGCGGCCCTGGTCGCCGGCCTGGTGTCGGTCCAGGTGCTGATCGCCGTGCTCGCCGCCGGGATCGGCGACGGCACTACGGCCGGCTCACTCGTCTTCGGCCTGCACGCGGTAAACGCCCTGGTCATCCTGGCGGTGGCCGGCCTGATCGTGGAGCGGAGCCTCAGGCCGGCCGGCGCCCGGCAGGCGCACCTGGCCGAGGCCAGTCACTGATCAGGGTCCGGGCGGCGTCCACCGCTCGGTTGGCGATCTCGTCGACGGTGGCGTCCTTGCGGGCGAAGAAGCCGTCCGCGTACAGCGACGCGTAGCCGTGCCCGATGGCGATCGTCGCCTCCACCAGCGGAACCGCCTCCCGGTAAGCGCGGCCGGCCGCGGTGGCCAGGTCGATCAGCGTCGTCATCAGCGCGCTGGTCTGCTCCCGGCGGGCCTCGTCGTGCAGCTGGTACAGCTCGGCGGCGAAGATGACGTGGAAGCCGGCGCCGGTGCGGGTCACGTACCGCACGTAGGCGCCGGCCACCGCGGCCAGCCGCTCAGCCGGGTTTTCGCCTGCCGCGCCGGCGGCCTCGGCGATCGCGGCACGCAGATCGTGGGCCGCGGTGGTGGAGACCGCGCCGAGCAGGTGGGCGCGGTCCGGGAAGTGCCGGTACGGCGCGGCCGTGCTCACCGCGAGCCGGCGGGCGACCGCGGCCACCGAGAAGCGTTGCAGCCCCGACTCGGCGAGCAGGTCGAAACTCGCCTGGATCAGCGCGGCGCGAAGTTCGCCGTGGTGATAGCTCCTTTTCGCCGGCACGCTTGCCTCCATGTAAGTAGGCTCTTACATTAGCAAGTGATAGCCCTCTTACATCGTGGAGTCAACGTGAGCATCCGGCTCGGTTACCAGATCCCGAACTTCACCCACCCCGGCGTGCCGGTCGAGAGGCTTTTCGACACGGTCGCCACGCAGGCCCGCGAGGCCGAGACCGCCGGCTTCGACACCGTCCTGGTGATGGACCACTTCTACCAACTGCCGGGCATCGGCGCGCCGGAGAACGCGATGCTGGAGGCGTACACGACACTCGGCGCGCTCGCCTCGGCCACCTCCACGATCCAGCTGTCCACGCTGGTCACCGGTAACACGTACCGGAATCCCGCCCTGCTGGCCAAGACCGTGACCACCCTCGACGTGGTCTCCAAGGGCCGGGCCGTCCTCGGCATCGGTGCCGGCTGGTTCGAGCGCGAGCACCACGACTACGGCTTCGAGTTCGGCACGTTCGGGCAGCGCTTCGAGCGCCTGGACGAGGCACTGACCATCATCGCGCCGATGCTGCGCGGCGAGCAGCCCACCTTCGAGGGCAAGTGGTACACCGCCCGCGGCGCCATCAACAACCCGCGCCTGCGCCCGACCATCCCGATCATGCTCGGCGGCAGCGGCGAGCAGAAGACGTTCCGGCTGGCGGCTCGCTTCGCCGACCACATGAACATCATCTGCGACGCGGCCGACCTGCCCCACAAGGTCGCCGTCCTGCGGCAGCGGTGCGAGGAGATCGGCCGCGACCCGGCCACCCTCGAGACCAGCTTCCTGGCCATGGGCATGGTCGGCGAGACCGAGGCGGAGGCGAAGGAACTGGCCGACTCGATCCCCGAGGACCGCCGCAACCGGGCCTTCCTCGGCACCCCGGACCAGGTGGCCGAGCAATTGCAGGAGAGGGTCCTGGCGGCCGGCATCGACGGCATCTGCATCAACCTGCCCCGCACCGGCTACCGCCCCGGCGTCGTCGCCCAGGTCGGCGCGGCCTTGAAACCGCTGGTCACTAAGGGCGCGGCGTAGGCGCACCCCGTCAGAGGTACGCGTGACCGGCCGTCCCGCCGAAACGACGCCGTCCCCGCTCTCCCAGCGCGAGCCGGCTTTCCCTCGCGGCCCAGCGGCGACCGCCGGGAAACAGAGCGCCACTCCGGCGCGGACCGCGACGCGGTCCGCGCCGGGGCGAACACCGCACCCACGATGAACGGTGAGCGAGGCGGATAGACGACACCCGCGTCCATTGCCGGGCCCGGACCTCGAGGTGTTACGTCGTAGTCAAGACGCAGCGGCCGAGCCCTCGCCCGGAGGTGAGCATCATGAGGGACTTGCCGACGCCTCCGGAGGTTCCCTTCGCGGGCGGGTCGCCGGCAACGGACGTCAACCTGGGCGTACTCACCGAGATTCCCATGTCGACCCGGCTTACCGACAAGATCAGGAAGGCCATCGGGTTCTACCTGAAGCTGCGGCCGGTCTTGGTTGCGCTCATTCTCGTCGCAAGCATGTGGATCGTCAGCATCCCCGCTCGTGAGGAAGTCGACGGGTGGTGGTTCGACGTCGCCATATTCGCCGCTCTCCTCGCTGTGGTGGAAATTGTTGGATACGCGAGAAAGCGGAAAGCGGTAGACGAGTGGATCGGTCGCCAGGCGTTCGGCAAGCCGGCGTTCGGCGATGCGGGCGGTGTCGGTGCCCGGCTCCTACGGGCCACCTTTCGATCCGCGCCCGACGTCGTGCTCACCTTCGATTCCCGGGATCGCGAACTGATGGATCGCCTGGCGGCACTCGACGAGAAGGTGACTCCTGCGATCTTGCGGCACAGGTTCGTCGAAGCGCAGCGGCTCAAGGGCGTGGACGAAGGCTCCCTGGAGGCGCTCTGGGCCGTGACATGGGAACGCATTCTGAGCTTCAGCTTCGCAGGGACAACCTTTGCCAAGCTTCGTCGAGAGTACCCGGACGCCATCTCGACCATCCCGTACTGGCTGAGCGCCTCCACATCCACCGCGGCGCTCGTCGACTTCTTCGTGCTCGCCTCTCTCTGGTTCGGTTATCGGTGGGCAGCCGGGACCGGTTCAGCCGTTTCAATTGTGGAATTAGTCATCTTCTTCGGCTTCCTGCTCGCATCGGCGACATTCGTGCACCGGGCGTACCGGGCCGGCGAGATGCTGATGCGAATCCCGCAGCGGGAGTGGTTGTCGAAGCACGGCGTCACCGACAACGAACTGCTCCTGGAAGTGGACGCCTTGCGGGGACTGAAGGTGAAGCCCACCGAGGTCCGCCTGGGTCCGCGTTACTTCAAGGAGCTCGTTGCCGTCTCGGCCCGTGTACTCACGACCGACCTGGCGCTGCGAACACTGGCAACGGTGACACTCATAGGCACGGCAGCCGGCGTCGGCCTGCTCTTCGGTGGAAGTGGAGCACTCTGGGAGACGTACAAGAGAATCATGTTCGTGGTGATCGTCGCCGCATCGGGTCTGCTGTGCAGCTTTTATCTGGTGTCCGTCGTCATTCAAGACGTGCGAAAGACCTTGGCTCCGGTCGTCAGCGGACTTGTCGGTGCGGGCCTTCCCTTGCTCGGCCAATACCTGCTCACCGGAAAGATCGGCGACAACCCGGGCGCCGTGCGAACCTCGATAATCCTGGGGATGTTCGGTGTCGGCGCCACGGCACTGGCTGAAGTCGTCAAGGTGAGGTTCGCGGCGAAGTCGAGGCCGTGAGGTGCGCCCAGGTCTGGGTGAACCAGAGGGCGCCCTCCACGAGCAGTGGGCGCATGCCGGTCGGGGTGCCGCCGGCCAGTTCGTCGCGTAGTTCGGCCTCGATCCGAGCGGCGACGTCGGCGGGGGTGCGGGACTGTTCGAGCCACACCTGGAGCGGTCGCTCCACGTCGAAGGACTCCGATGCCGTCACGGAGCCGAGCATCGCTTCGATCGCCGCGACGGTCTGCATCGTGCCGTGGGAGGGGTCGCGGAGCCGCTCGATGCGGTCCGGGTCGCCGGCCACGTCCGGGTTGCGGACCAGGTCGGCGATCACGACGCGGCCACCGGGCCGGCACACCCGGACCATCTCGGCGGTCACCCTCTCCGGCTCGCTCACCTGGTGCAGCGAGAACCGGGAGACGACGAGCGAGAAGGAGGCGTCCAGGAACGGCAGCCGGGTGGCGTCGCCCTCCTGGAAGACCACGTTCAGCACGCCGGCCGCGTCCGCTCCGGCCTTGCCGGTGGCGAGCATCTCCGGGGTCAGGTCGAGCGCGGTCACGTGCCGGGTCCGCGCGGCGAGGGCCCGGGCGACCAGTCCGGTGCCGCAGGCTACGTCCAGGCATACGTCGTCCGGTGCCGGGCCGGCGAAGTCGATCAGGCGGTTCAGGTGGCTGGTGAAGGCGGTGTTGAGGCGCGCGTCCTCGAACGTGCCGGCCTGCCGGGCGAACTCCCGCCGGATGAGGTCACGGTGCGACATCGACCACCGCCTTCTGGATCAGTTCGAGGGGATGCCAGGCGACCCGGTCGGTGCCGTGCCGGATCTGCTGGCGGCACGAGACGCCGGTGGCGGCCAGGATCGTCCCGGGCGGTTCCTGCCGGACGGCCGGGAAGAGGCGGCTCTCACCGATCGCCATCGACACCTCGTAGTGCTCGGACTCGAAACCGAACGAGCCGGCCATCCCGCAGCAGCCGGCGTCCAGCTCGACCACCTCGGCGCCGGGGATGCGGCGCAGCAGCGCGACGGTCGCGGCGGTGCCCACCTCGGCCTTCTGATGGCAGTGCCCGTGGTAGACGATGCGCCGGCCGGTGAACGAGAGGTTCAGCGTCAGGCGGCCGGCGTCCAGGTCCTCGAGCAGCAGTTCCTCGATCTGGCGTACCCGGCCGGAGACCTCCCGCACGTGCGGGTCGTCGGGAAGCAGCCGGCGGTGCTCGTCGCGCAGCGTGAGGACGCAGGACGGCTCACATCCCACGATCGGCGACGACGATCCGGCCAGCCGCCGCGCCAGCTCTCCCGCCTGCCGGCGGGCGTCGTCGAGCAGGCCCTTGGAGTAGCTGGCCCGCCCGCAGCACCCGTCGCTCTCGAGACGGACCCGCCGGCCGGCGGCGGTCAGCAACTCCACCGCGGCGCGGCCGATCCGCGGCTCGGTGTAGGTGGTGAAGGAGTCGGCGAGCAGGACCACCTCGTCGCCGCCGGCCGCCGCCGGGCGGCCGCGGAACCAGCGGACCAGGTTGGCGCGGTGGAAGACCGGGAGCGGCCGCTCGGCGGCGATGCCGAGGCCGCGCTCCAGCAACCGGCGCACCGGCCGGATCCGGCCGGGCAGGTTGGAGAGCGGTGCGGTGGCCGAGCCGAGGCGGTTCAGCCGGCGGATGCCACCGAAGACCCGGGACCGCAACGGTACGCCGCGCCGCTCATGCCGCTGCGCCAGAGTCTCCGCCTTGAGCGCCGCCAGGTCCACGCCGAGCGGGCACTCGCTCTTGCACGCCTTGCACATCAGGCACAGGTCGAGGATCTCGTGCAGCCGTTCGTCGTCCAGCGCGGCCGCCGGGTCCGGTTCGGACAGCGCCTTCACGAGCGCGTTGGCGCGGCCCCGGGTGGCGTGTTCCTCCTGGTAGGTGGCCATGTAGGAGGGGCACATCACGCCGGCCGAGTCCTTGCGGCACAACCCGATGTTCATGCAGCGGTCGGCGGCGCCGCGCATCCCACCGACCACCTCGAAGTCCAGGTGGGTGCGCAGCGGCGGCGCCGGCGGGAGCAGGGCGTCGCGCAGGTTCGCGGTCATCGTCGGCGCGTCGACGATCTTGCCGGGATTCATCCGGTTGTCCGGGTCGAAGATCTCCTTCACGGTACGCATCGCCTCGTACAGGGTGTCGCCGAAGATCTCCCGGTTGAACTCGCTGCGGGCCAGCCCGTCACCGTGCTCGCTGGAGTTGACGCCGCCGTACTCGCGTACCAGATCCTTGATCTCCACGGCCACCTCGCGCATCGCGCGGACGTGCTCCGGCCGGCGCACGTCGACGAACGGCCGGATGTGCAGGCAGCCGACCGAACAGTGCCCGTAGAAGCCGGCCCGCAGGCCGTGCCGGTCGAGGACCTGCTGGAACCGCCGGGTGTACTCGGCCAGGTGCTTCGGGTCGACGGCGGTGTCCTCGACGAAGGCGAGCGGGCGCAGGGTGCCGGTGCTGGCCGCCATCAGCAGGCCGAGACTGGACTTGCGTACCTTGAGCAGGCCGGCCTGCTGTTGCGGGGTCTCGGCGCGCAGGGTGTGGTAGCCGTGCTTGTGCTTGGTCCACAGGGCGGTCAGCCGGTCGAGCCGCCCGATCAGCTCATCTTCGTCGTCGCCGCTGAACGACACGAACAGCAGCGCCTCCGGGTCACCCTCCAGGATCTGCCCGAGATCGGCGTACTCGATCTTCTGGCGGGACAGGTCGAGGATGGTCCGGTCCATCATCTCGACGGCGGCCGGGTCGCAGCTCAGCGCGTCCCCGGTCGCCTCGATCGCGCCGAGCGTCGAGGTGAAGTGCCCGACCGCGATCACCGTGCGCGCGGGTTTCGGCACCAGGCCGACAAGCGCCTCGGTGACGGTGACCAGGGTGCCCTCGGAACCGACGACGAACGGCGCCAGATTGAACGACGGGTCGCCGGCCAGCCGGTCGAGCCGGTATCCGCAGGCCCGCCGCCAGTAGGGCGGGAAGCCGGCGACGATCTCGTCGGTCAGCAGCTCCGGCAGACGCCGGTAGATCTCACCCTCGAGGGTCTTCGCCTCCGCGCGGCGACGCCGTTCCCCGGCGTCCACCGGGGCGAACCGGGCGGTGGACGCGTCGGCGAGCACCACGTCGAGCTCGCGGACGTGGTCGATGGTCATGCCGTACCGGACCGACCCGCTGCCGGCCGAGTTGTTGCCGAGCATCCCGCCGATGGTGGCCCGGTTGCTGGTCGACGTGTCCGGCCCGAACATCAGGCCGTGCGGCGCGGCCGCCCGGTTCAGCTGGTCCTGCACGACGCCCGGCTGCACCCGCGCCACCCGGCGCTCCGGGTCGATCTCCACGATGTCCCGCATGTGCCGGGACAGGTCGAGGACCAGGCCGCGCCCGATGGTCTGGCCGGCCAGGCTGGTTCCGGCACCGCGCGGGACCACCGGTACGCCGTACGAGCCGGCCACGCTGATCGCGGCGGCCACGTCGCCGGCGTGCTGGGGGAAGGCCACGCCGAGCGGCCGGATCGTGTACATGCTGGCGTCGCGGGAGAACAGGTGCCGGGTGTACGCGTCGAACCCGACCTCACCGTCGAGCGCCTTCTCCAGGTCGTGGGCGAGACCGTTCACGGCTGGGCCAGCCTTGTCATGCCCGCCGGGCCCTCGCCTGCGAGGCTCCTGGCCGGTGCGGCCGGGTGCCGCTCGGTGCAGTTGGTCATGACCTTTGCAACCTCTCCAGAGCGGCGTTGACGCCGGTCGGATCGATCGGGACGCCGGCCGCCACCAGGCCCATCTGCACCCCGGCGAGCGTGCCGGCGAGCATCAGGTCGTTGAAGTCGCCGAGGTGGCCGATCCGGAAGACCCGGCCGGCCAGCTTGCCGAGGCCGGTGCCGAGCGACATGTTGTACCGGTCCAGGACGACGGCCCGCACCTTGTCGGCGTCGTGGCCGGCCGGGACCAGCACGCCGGTCAGCGACGCGGAGTGTTCGCGTTCGTCGGCGCAGAGCACCTCCAGGCCCCAGCCGCGTACGGCCAGCCGGGTCGCCTCGGCGTGGCGCCGGTGCCGGGCGTAAACCTGGGGCAATCCCTCTTCGTCCAGCATGCGCAGGGCCTCGCGTAGCCCGTACAGAAGATTGGTTGCCGGGGTGTAGGGGAAGAACCCCCGCCGGCCCGCCTCGATGATCGGCTGCCAGTCCCAGAAGGACCGGCGCAGCCGGGCCGTTTGCGAAGCCCGCAGGGCTTTCGGGCTGATCGCGTTGAAGCTCAGGCCGGGCGGCAGCATGAGGCCCTTCTGCGAGCCGGCCACCGTGACGTCGACGCCCCAGGCGTCGTGCCGGTACTCGATCGACGCCAGCGACGAGATGGTGTCCACCAGCAGCAGCGCGGGATGCCCGGCCCGGTCGATGGCCTCGCGGATCTCCGGGATCCGGCTGGTCACGCCGGTCGAGGTCTCGTTGTGTACGACCTGGACGGCCTTGATCTCGTGCCCGGTATCGGCCGCCAGCTTCTCGGTCAGCTGTTGCGGATCGACGCCGTGCCGCCAGTCGCCGGGCACGAAGTCGACCTCCAGGCCGAGCCGCCGCGCCATCTCCTGCCACAGCGTCGCGAAGTGGCCGGTCTCGAAGCACAGCACCCGGTCGCCGGGGCTGAGCGTGTTGACCAGTGCGGCCTCCCAGGCGCCGGTGCCCGACGCCGGGTAGATGACGATCGGCTGGCTGGTGCCGAACACCGGCTGGAGCCCCTCCATCACGCCGAGGGCCAGCTCGGCGAACTCCGGGCCGCGATGGTCGATGGTCGGGGCGGCCATGGCGCGCAGCACCCGGTCCGGCGTGTTGGTGGGCCCCGGGATCTGGAGGAAGTGACGACCGGTGGGTGTCATGCCGCGGTCACCTCTCGATTCGGCGGAGATCGACATTGATCTATCGCCAAGCCTATAGTGATCCCGGAGGTTGCGATGTCGGCAGAACTCGTCTCGATCCTCGTCCTGGCCCTGATTTTCCTGATCGCCACGGTGCGGCCATCGGTGAATCTCGGAGCGCTCGCCATCGTCGCCGGCTTCATCCTCGGCGTCGCGGTACTCGACGGAGCCGATCTGGACGAGAAGACCGATGCCGTGTTCGCCGGCTTCCCGGGCGAGCTGTTCGTCATCCTCGTCGGTGTCACCTACCTGTTCGCCATCGCGTCCGCCAACGGCACGGTCGACTGGCTGGTGCAGAGCGCGATCCGGGCGGTGCAGGGCCGCATCGGACTGATCCCGTGGATCATGTTCCTGGTGACGGCGCTGCTCACCGCCATGGGCGCGGTCGTGCCCGCCTCGGTGGCGATCATCGCGCCGATCGGCATGGGCTTCGCGGTCCGCTACCGGATCAACCCGCTGATGATGGGCCTGCTGATCATCAACGGGGCCAGTGCCGGCGGTTTCTCGCCGATCAGCATCTTCGGCGGCATCACCAACGGGGTGGTCGAGGAGGCCGGCCTGCCCGGTGATCCGATCCTGCTCTTCCTCGCCTCGTTCTTCGTCAACCTGGCGATCAGCGTCGTCGCGTTCTTCATGTGGGGCGGCCGGGAACTGTTCGGCCGCCGCGTCGACCCCGCAGACGAGCCGCCTGCCTCCGAATCCGGCCCGGCCGGGTCCTCGCCGGCCGCTTCGCCGCCGGCCGAGGGCGGCTCCGCGTCTCGTGCCGGCACCACGACAGCCGAACCGGAGACCGGTACGGCGCCCACGCTCACCCTGGACCGCGACCGGATCATGACGATCACCGGCTTGCTCGTCCTCGCCGTGACCGCGCTCTTCTTCGACCTCAACGTCGGCGTGGTCGCGATGACCGTCGCGGTGATCCTCACCCTGATCTCGCCGAGCTCCGCGAAGGACGCCGTCGGCCACGTCGCCTGGCCGACCGTGCTGCTGGTCTGCGGCATCGTGCTCTACGTCGGCGTCATGCAGAGCATCGGCACCATCGACTGGCTCGGCGAGGAGGTCGCCACCGTCGGCACCCCGCTCATCGCCGCCCTGGTCATCTGCTTCATCGGGGCCGCGGTCTCCGCGTTCGCCTCGACCACCGGCATCCTCGGCGCGCTCATCCCGCTCGCCGTGCCGTTCCTGACCGGCACCGACGCGGTGGGTGCGGTCGGCCTGATCACCGCCCTCGCCCTGTCGTCGTCGATCGTCGACTCCAGCCCGTTCTCCACCAGCGGGGCGCTCACCGTCGCGAATACGCCGGAGGATCGGCGCGACTACGTCTACAAGGGCCTGATGCGGTGGGGTTTCCACATGGTGGTCATCATCCCGATCGTGACCTGGCTGATCTTCGTGGTCCCTGGCTGGCTCTGAGTTCCTAGTACAAATGAAGGCTTGTACAAACAGATGTTTGTTGTAGGGTTCAAGCCATGCCGACCGCACTCGACTCCACCTTCGCCGCTCTCGCCGACCCCGTCCGCCGTGCCCTGGTGACCCGGCTCGCCCGGGGCGACGCCACCGTCGGCGAGCTCGCCGAGCCGTTCGACCTGACCCAGCAGGCGATCTCCCACCACATCGGTGTCCTGCGGCAGTGCGGCCTGGTCGAGCAGCGACGGGCGGGCACCCGTCGCCCGTGCCGGCTCAATGTCGAGCAGCTGTCGCTGCTCAGCACCTGGATCGAGGACCAGCGCCGCGCCTGGGACGACCGGCTCGACGTCCTCGAGCAGCATCTGAGCGACGACGGGACAGCGCGGTGACCGCCGAGCTGCGTGGGGACGAGCTGATCGCCCGGCGCCACCTGCCCGCGGCGCCCGCCCGGGTCTGGGCCGCCTTCACCACACCGGCCGGCGTCGCGGCGTTCTGGGGCGGCTCGCACGCCACCGTTCCCGCCGGGTCGGTGACCGTCGACCTGCGTCCCGGCGGCGAGTTCGCCCTCGACACCCGTGCACCGGACGGCGCCACCCGCCGCCTCCGATTCGTTTATGTGAGCGTCACCGCACCGCACGAGCTGGTGTTCGACGAGCCCGTTACCGGCCTGCGCACGACCGTCATCATCCGCCCGGCCGGCGAGGGCGCGGACCTCGCCGTGCACCAGCGCCGGCTTCCGCCGGAGCTGCGTACCGAGCAGGCGGCGAACGGGCTCGCCTCGATCCTCGACGCCCTGGCCGCATACCTGCGGCACGACGACACCCAGCGTGCCCTGGTCGCCGAGTACTTCGACGGATTCCGCACCAGCGACCATCGGCGGATCCTGGCGACCCTCACCGAGGACGTCGAGTGGGTCATCCACGGCCACCGGACCACCCGCGGCAAGGCCGAGTTCGACGACGAGATCGAGAACCCGGCGTTCAGCGGCAGCCCCGAGCTCGAGGTTCAGCGCGTCTACGTGGATGGGCCGGTCGTCGTCACCACCGGTGAAGGCGGGGGTGTCAGCGTGGAGCAGGGGCCGTTCCGGTTCGCGTTCAGCGACCTGTTCACGTTCCGGGACGGGCTGATCGCCCGCGTCGACTCGTACCTCGTACCGCTTACCTGAGGCCGGCCTGCTGGGCGCGCCGCAGCAGCGTGCCGACCGCCTGCCGCAGCCGGTCGTAGCGCCGGACGAGCACGGCTTGCAGCAGCGCCGCCTTGGTGGGGAAGTGCCGGAACGACCACCTGACCGCCGCCCGGATTTGTGGGCAGCTCGGCACGCTCGTCGCCGCCGTCGAGGGACGCCCGGCCGGCTGAGGACCATTGGGTGCATCCCCGGTGGGCGTGGTGCACCGCCGTCGGCTACCGTCCGTCTACGTGACGCGTTCCCGGATCGTTCCCGCCGTGCTGTTCTGCGTGTGCCTGCTCGGCCTCGCTTCCTGCGACGACGCGGAGACCGAGACCGGTGCCGGTCCGGCGGCCCCGTCCGCCGCCGCGGCTTCGGCGGCCCCGGTCGCCGCCGACGACAAGGCGCTCTGCAAGACCGTGAACACGGCCGGATCCACCATGAAGACCAACATCTCGAACGCACAGCGGGCCGACGGCAGCGTCCCGCCGGCCGACGTTAAGAAGATCTTCTCCGAGTTCCACACCACCGTGAACGAGGCGCTCGCCGGCGCCGACAGCAAGGTGGCCACCGCGGCGCGTGCCGTCGCCAAAGAGATCTCCGCGGCCGCCGCGGCCGCCGACCCGATCGGTACCGCTGCGGAGTCGGACTTCGAACAGCTCAGCACCGAGCTCACCGCCGCCTGCAAGGCCGCCGGCACCGACATCAACTTCTGAGCTACACGAACACGGCCCATCCGCGCGCGGGCAGGTGGATCTCGGAGCCGGCCAGGCGCCCATTGCCGGCGTGGATCGAGGACGCGTCGGCGGCCGGCACGGTCGCCGGCTCGTCGTCGAGGTTGAGCGCGGCGATGACCGCGCCGGATGCGGTTCCGGTGCGCAGCACGATCTGCTTGTTGGCCAGGTGCACGACATCGGTGTGCGCGCGCAGCAGCCACGGATTCCGGCGCCGCAGGGAGATCAGGTCGTGGTGCATTCGTACGGTGTCGTTGCCCGGCGGCGGAACGTCGGGGAACTGGGGTCGCACCGCGTCGTCGCCGCCGAAGCGCTGCTCCTTGACCCCGCTCCAGCCGTACTCGTCGCCGGCGTAGACGCTGGGCACCCCGGCCACCGTGCACAGCACGGCCACGGCATGCGGCACGAAGTCGGCGCCGACCGCGGAGGCGAGGCGCGTGACGTCGTGGTTGCCGACGAAGGTCGACGGGACGAACGTGGCGAGCAGCTCGTTGTTGCGCTTGACGGCGTGGGCCAGCTCGTAGAAGTTGCGGTCGGCGATGCCGTGCCAGATGGCCTGCCACAGCTCGTACTGGGTGACCGTGTCCATGGTCGAGACACGGACGATGCCGGCGTAGTCGCCCCGGATCACCTCGCCGCTGAACCAGGCTTCGGGGTGGCTCTCCCGCACCCGGGGCAGCACGCCGGCCCAGAACGTCGGCGGCACCGCGTACGCCGCGTCGAGGCGCCACGCGTCCACACCCCGGTCCAGCCAGTGGTTCATCACCCGGACGACGAGGTCGGTCACCTCGGGTGCCTCGTGGTTGAGAGCCACGAGCGTGTCGTGGCCCTCGAAGACGTCGGCCCGGACGGCGTCGCCCGGCTGCCATCCGGCCCAGTCGATGCGGAACATGCCGGCCGAGGGCGCGTCCGGCCCGGCGCTCTCCACCTCACGGAAGGCGGGATGCGTACGCGCGACGTGATGGAACACCCCGTCGAGCTGCACCCGGATGCCGCGATCGTGGGCCGCCGCCACCAGCCGGTCGAAGTCGCCGTCGTCACCGAGCCGCGGATCGATGCGGAAATAGTCGACCGTGTCGTAGCCGTGGGTGGCCGACGCGAAGATCGGCCCGAGCGCGATGCCGTTGAGCCCGAGCCGCACCACGTGATCGAGCCACGCCTCGAGGTGTGCGAGCCGGTGCACGACGCCGGACTCGGTCTCGGCCGGCCGGATCGGAGCGCCGGTGAAGCCTAGGGGGTAAACGTGCCACCACATCACGTGCTCGGGCCAGGAGTGCATGGGAGCAAGACTAGATCGTCACGTATCGTCCTCTCGTGGGAATGCGGTTCACGACACGCGCGTCCGACTCGCCGTGGATCGATGCCGTGTGGACCTGTACGAGCGGGACGGTCACCGAGATGACCTCGGTCGCGACGCCGCGCTGGGGTCTGGTGTTCTGGGAACGCGACGGCACGGCGTACGCCTCCCTCTCCGGTCCCGAGACCAGGTCCACCCCAGCGCCGGTGCCGGACGGCGCCGCCTTCGTCGGCATCGAGTTCGCGATCGGCACCTCGCTGCGGGCCGTGCCCGTCCCGGCCCTCGTCGACGGCGGCGCCGAGCTGCCGGACGCCACGCGTCGGTCGTTCCGGCTGGACGGCACCCGGTGGGAGACGCCCGGCCCGGACGACGCCGAAGCGCTTGTCGCCCGTCTCGTCCGGTCCGGCGCCCTGATCCGGGACCCGCTGGTCACCGGGGTCCGGCGCGGCGAGCCCGCCGCGGTCACGGCGCGAACCGTCGAACGCCGGTTCCGGGCGGCGACCGGCCTGACCCAGGGCGCCGTGCGGCAGATCGAACGCGCGCGCGAGGCCGCCGCCCTGCTGGCGACCGGTGTCCCGGCCGCCGACGCCGTCTCCCGGCTCGACTACTTCGACGAGCCGCACCTGGCCCGCGCGCTGCAGCGGTACGTCGGGCGTACGGCGGGGCAGCTGCGCGAGGGCGTCGGCGGCGCGATCGCCCTGGACCTGGGTCAGCGCACCACGTCGTAGATCATCTTGACGATCCCGTTCGGGTACGCCGCGGACTCCCGCAGGCGCAGCACCTGCTTCTCCCGGTCCGCGTCGCTGAACAGGCTCTTGCCGGCGCCGAGCAGGACCGGGAAGACGAGGAGGTGGTACCGGTCGATCAGGCCGGCGTCGGACAGGCGCCGGGCGAGCTCCGCACTACCGTGGATGAAGATCGCACCGCCCTCGCCCTTCCTCAGCGCCGCGACGTCGTCGGTGGAGCGCAGGATCGTCGTCGGTCCCCACCCGTCGACCAGGGCGTCCTCGGCCAGCGTGGACGAGACCACGTACTTGGGCAGCTCCTTGTAGGCGGCGTGGTCCTCCGACTCACGCCAGGTCGGCGCGAACGCCTGGTAGCTGCGGCGGCCGAACATCAGCGCCGTGGTGTCCGCGAGCTCTTCGCCCTTGAGCGCGAACGCCTCGGGCAGCATCTCGATGTCCTTGAACACCCAGCCGCCGCTGCGGTGCTCCTCACCCGGCCCGCCGCCCGGGGAGTCCACGACGCCGTCGAGCGACATGAACGCGGTATAGACCAGATCACGCATGTGCGGTTCCTCCTCGTGAGCTTGCGTCAGGCATGCTACGGAGTGGACGGCGCGGCCGTCTTGTACAGAACCGACGGGGGTCAGCGCCCGCTCCTCGCGGTCACCTTCTTCGCCCAGATCAGCCGGGCGGCGGGCAGCATCTCCGAGATCGCGGGGATGCCCGGGCCCGGTTCCCGCACGCCGACGGTGAGCGCCGGCGCGGACCGTTCGAGTGTTCCGGTCATCCGGTCGATGTCGGTGATGATCGAGCCGGTGAGAACGAGCACGCCGGTGTCGTCGACCTCGGTGCGTACCTTCCGCAGCGTCCGGCTCCGCGCGTCGCGCAGTCCGTCGAGCAGGTCGTGGAGGTGCCCGGCCTGCTGCGCGGCGTCCGCGTCGGGGTCCGCGACCAGGGCGGCGTGCGCCGCGAACGCCTCCGCCGCGGCGGTGAGGACCTGGCCGATCTGTTCCGGTACGCGAGCGGCGTACGGCGTGGCGGCGGCGTCGAACATCGACCGTGCCACCGAGTTGACCTGGTGCACCCCGTGTTCGAGGGCGAGGGACGTCTGGTGCAGCGGCGCCACCCGGGTCACCGGCGTCGTCAGCGACCAGCGGGCCTGCCGGGCCAGGTCGTCGACCGCGGCGGCCGCGTCGTCGAGGTCCTCGCCGAGCTCACGCGAGCGCGCCAGCCACCCCCTGGCCTGGTCCGGCGTGTACCCGCCGCACACTCCGGCGCCGAGGTCGCCGATCAGCCGCGCGATCCCGGTCGACAGGTGGGCGAGCTCGCCCCGGGCCCGTTCCAGCGGCGTCATCCCGCCGACGAGCGGCGACAGGATCGCTCCGATCGCGATGCCGAGGACCGTCGCCGCGACGCGCTCCCAGACGAACGCCTCGGTGACGGCGCTGCCGGCCACGAGGATGCCGAGCGACGTCAGCGGCACGGTGACCGAGCTGTCGCCGAGGCGCAGCAGGCGCCCGACGGCGAGCCCGCATCCGGCGATCACCGCGATCGACCACGGGGTGAGGCCGAACGCGCCCCACACCGCGACCGCCAGAGCGATTCCGGCGAGCGTGCCGACCAGGCGTTGGGTGCCTTCCCGCAGGGACGCGTGGGAACTCATCTGCACCGACAGCGTCGCCGAGATCGTCGCGGTCATCGAGCCGGCCAGATCCAGGGTCTCGGCCGCCGACCAGGCGATCCCGGCAGCCACCCCGGTCACCAGCACCGACCGGGCGGCGGCCGCGTCGATCCGGTCACGGTACCGGTGGGTCACCCGGCGCAACCGGGCCGGCAGATGCGGCCGCAGCCGGGCGAGCACGGCGCGGAGAACGCCTTCGACGGCGGGTTTGGCGGTGCGGCGCAGAAGCGTCGCCGCTACCGCGCAGAGCGCCAGGCTCACGGCGACGACGGTGAGTGGATTGACGAATTCGGCGAGTGGCTGGGGCACTGGTGGAGCCTTCTATCGCGGGCGGTTGATCCGCACGGAACGCTATCGACGACCACCTCGCCGGATAGGGTAAATAGGGCAATTGTGACGGGCGTCGCCCTCCCCGCGATGACGATCAAGACCGGTGCGACGGGCCGGTCTATTGTGCACGCGTGGATCACACAAGTTTGGGGATCGACCCGACCCAGCCTCACCCCGCGCGGCGTTACAACTACTGGCTCGGCGGCAAGGACAACTTCGCCGCCGACCGGGCTTCCGGCGACGAGCTGGAGAGGCACTTCCCGAAGGTACGCCTCGGCGCGCTGGCGAACCGGGCGCTGCTGCGGCGGGCCACCCGGTTCCTGACCGCGGAGGCCGGGATCCGGCAGTTCCTCGACATCGGCACCGGCCTGCCGACCGCGGACAACACCCATGAGGTGGCCCAGCGGCACGCCCCGGAGAGCCGCGTCGTCTACGTGGACAACGACCCGCTCGTCATGGTGCACGCCCGCGCCCTGCTCAACAGCAGCCCCGAAGGCCGGACCGCGTACATCGAGGCGGACCTCAACGATCCCGAGGCGATCCTCGCTGACCCGGTGCTGCACGACACGCTGGACCTCAAGCAGCCGGTCGGTCTCATGCTGATCGCGGTCCTGCACTTCATCCACGGGCCGGGCGCGGCCAAGCCGATCGTCCGCCGGTTGCTCGACGCGCTGCCGCCGGGCAGCTACCTGGTGGCCACGCACGCCACCTCCGACTTCGGTACGCCGGAACAGCAGGCGCTCTATCAGCAGCTCGTCGAGCAGGGCCGGTCGGACGTGTGGACCCGCGGTCGCGACGAGTTCGCCGAGCTTTTCGACGGTCTCGAGCTGGTCGATCCGGGCGTGGTGCCGGCCAGCGAGTGGCGCCCGGAGCCGGACGCGGAGGTTCCCGTGCGTTCGGACATCAACGTGTGGACCGCGGTGGGGCGCAAGCCCTGACCGTTGTCAGGCCGGAATGGGCCAGAGCCGCCGGGCCAGGGTCAGCCCCTCGCCGAACGCGGTGCCCCACAACGCCACCGCGAGATAGTCGCCCGGGGTGCCGAACGTCGGGTTGGCGAAGTAGAGCACCGACATCCCGCTGAGCACCACGAGGGTGCCACCGGCGAGAGCGAATCGGCGGTCGGCCCGCCGCACCCGGCGGTTCAGCAAGGTGCTGTCGAGAGCGGTTCGCCGTGGCTTCCACCGGCGGCGGGCCAGTTCCGCCACGCCGATCGCCGCACCGGTCAGCAGCAGCGGCACGATGCCGCCGTAGAGCCCCAGCTGCCAGGTGCTGGGTTCGGCCGGCCCGAGGTCGAGGGCGGGTGGCGGCTTCGGCTCCGGGGCGACCGGCAGTTCCGGCAACGCCGTCGCCGACGGCGCCGCCTGGGTGGGCGCCGGAGCGGCGCCAAAGTCCTGGTCCCGGGTGAGGGCCAGGAAGAACACCGCCAGGCACGAGACGAGGACCAGGCCGGCAGCGCCCGCGACCAGCACCGGCCACCGGCGGCGGGCCCGGGATCGCGACGGCTCCCACGACGCCGGCGGAGGGAACGGGTATCCGGGCTGTGGCTGCGGTTCGCGCCGCGGCATCTCGACCCGCACTCCGGGGCTCCAGGCCCGGTAGCGCTCCTGAACCTGCTCCTCCAGGGCGGCCAGGCGTTCCGGGCCGGCCCGTAGTTTCGCCAGCAGGTCCTGCGCCGCGAGCTCGGTGGCCTGGCGGTACAGCCGGCGGAAGTCGCGCAGGTAGTCGCGGGCCTCCGCCACCTCCGTCAGCGCGTCGGCCAGGTCGACCGCCGAAAGCAGCCGCCGCCCGCGCAGCGCCCGGCCGACCGGCGAAGCGTCCAGGGCCCGCTCGGCCTGCTCGTCGGCCGCGGTCGCGAGACGCTCGCTGCTCAGCGCCCGGATCGACTCGGCCAGCGTCTCGAACGACTCGACCAGCGCGGCGACCTTCCGGTACTCGGCGCCCTCGACGTCCCACCGGGCGCGTTCGGCGTCGGTGAGTTCGTCGTCGTAGCGGCTGCGTGCCTCGGCCGCCAGCGTGTCCAGCAGGAGGTTCGGCTCTCGCGGTCCGGCCGCGATCCGGTACGTGTCGTTCAGGTCGCGCTGGACGTCGAGCGCCCGGTCGCGGAGCCGGGCCAGACGCAGGTCCAGCATCTGCCGGGGCCGCTCCCGATGCTGGTAGCGGTCCAGGAGCTGCACCACCAGCAGGCCCAGGATCAGCACCAGCAGCGGCCAGACCGGCAGGTCGCGAACCCGCAGTACGCCGTCCGCCTCACCGCCCGGCGTGCCGGGCAGCAGATCTACCGTGCCCTGGTACTCGCCGGGCCGGCTCGCTCCGGCCACCGCGAAGGTGTCCCCGCCACGGACCACCTCGGCGGTGTCACCCCGGCGCGAGGTGAGCAGGCCGACCCGGCCGTCGGCCGAGCCGGGTGCGTCCGGCACGGTGACGCTGCCGGCGCGAACCCGCTCGCTGAACGGTGTCAGGCGCACCCCGGCGAACTGCAGACGGCTGATCGGTACGGCGACCCGGCCGGGCCGGCGACTGGTGCTGATCGCCCGCCGGACGATCACCCCGTCGCTCGACAGGATCAGCTCGCCGGAGCCCTCCAGCGGCCGGCGTAGCGTCACCACGAACGAGCCCACCTCGCCCGCGTCCAGGGTCAGCCGCGACCGCTCCACGCGCAGCACCCCGGCCGGCCGGAAGGCGACCGTGAGCGAGAGCGCGCGCCGGCCCGGCCGGCTGTCGATGACCGGCACCCGCCAGCGCTGCCCCGTTTTCGCGGTGGCGACGTCGATCACCGCCGGTCGCATGTCGACGAACTCGATCGCCTCGGCGGCGTGGGCAGGCACGGGCAGCGCGATCGCGAGGATCGTCACGGCTATGGTCACCGCCAGCCTGCCCACATCGACGAGCGTGGCACCCCCTGGACGGTGCGCGGAAGCCGGTCGTCGCACACCCGCCTGATTTCCGGCCGCGGGACCGGGCGCGGCACGGTGTCACGCCACCCTGGTCCGGGTCCGGCGCAGGGCGGGCAGCGACCACCAGATGCCGGCGACCGTGAGTACCGCCATGACGCTGACCGTCACCAGCACGTACCACGGCGCGTCGAGGAAGAAGGCGGGCAGGCCCAGCAGCAGGGTGTCGACCACGCGTGCGGCGATGGCGGTCACCAGTCCGGCCCGGCTGCCACGGAAGGCGGCGGCGACACCGGCGAGGGTGAGCACGCCGAGGACGACGGTCGCGACGGCGACGAACGCCGGTGGACCGTCGTCCGCCGGCGCGGCGGTCGCGAGGACGAATTGGACGGCGTCGAGGAGACCCGCGGCGCCCAGAGCGTAGAGACCGGTACGAGAAACGGTTGAGGTAGTCATGTCTCGACGCTAGGAACCGTGACCGCGCGGGTGGACCAGGTGAACCGCAGTCTCGTTTCCGGTTCACCTGGTGTGCCGGCGGCGCCGGGCGGTCCAGACTTGGCGCATGCGGCCGACAACGGTGGTGCTGGGTGCGCTGGGCGCGGTGGCGTTCACCGCCGGCCTGACCGTCGCGCTGGCGACCGGCCGGTTCGCCGTGGCCGGGTGGATGCTGGCCGGCCCGGGACCGTTCTACCTGGTCGGACTCGCGGTGGCGGTGCGCCGGCCGGACCGGCCGGTCGGCGTGTGGTTCCTGTTCACCGGCACCATGTTCATGGTCTCGGTCGTCCTGGGTGACGTCGTGCTGCGGATGGTCGCCGGCCACCCGGGCGCGTGGTCGGTGGCGCTGGCGCGGCAGTGGGCCGAGTGCTTCAGCGGCTTCGGCGCGCTCGGACTGTTCGGGTGGTACCCCGGCGGGCGCCCGCAACGGTCGATGGAGCGGTGGGTGGTGCACGTCGCGGCCGCGGCCGCGGCGATCCTGCCGCTGCTGTACGCGCTGACCCACCCGCTGATGGCCCCCGGGGTGTACCCCGACCCGGACGCCGCGCGCGTGGCCAGCCCGTTCTACCGGCCGGAGCTCGCCTTCGCCGCACCGGTGATCGGCGCGGCGGCCGCCTCCGTCATCGGCTGGTCGCTGATCGGTTTCGGCATGCTGGCGATCCGCTACCGGCACACCTCCCTGCAGGACAAGCGGCGTATCCGGCTGCTGCTGCTCGGCATGAGCGTCGCGACCGTCCTGTTCGTCACCCAGTACGTGGCCGGTTCGGTGCTCGACGCGCCCATCGAACGGATCGTCACGGTGATCCTCTGGCCGCTGATCCTGCTGACCACGCTCGGTTCGGTCGTGATCGGCCTGGTGTACGACGGCGAATTCACGATCGACGAGCCGCTGCGCCGGTCCATGCTCTACCGGGTGCTGTGGACGCTGATCGCGGCCGCGTACGTCTCGGCCGCCGCCGCCCTCGGCGTGCTCGCCGCGAGTTTCCTCTCGACCGGCGCCGCGATTCTCCTCGCCGCCGGCGCCGCCCTGCTCTTCCAGCCGGTCCAGCGCCGCCTCGAGCGCGTCGCCGACCGCTGGGTGTTCGGCGCCCGCCTCGACGGCTACCGGGTGCTCGCCCGGTTCGGCCGGGCACTGGAGTCCGCGCCCCGCTCGGCCGACCTGCTCACCGAGATGGCCGGTGCGGTCCGCGACGGCCTGGAGCTGACCTGGGTACGGGTACGCCTGGAACCCGGCCTCGCCGGTGTCGCCGGCTCGGTCGCCGGGGAACCGGAACTGGTCGTGGCGCTCGTCGAAGCGGGTGCGCACCTGGGCCGTATCGAGTGTGGTCCCCGCCGCGACGGCCCGCTGCTGGACGAGGACCGCCGGCTGCTGCAACACCTGGCCGGGCAGGCCGCCACCGCGGTGCGCAACCTGCACCTGACCGCGGAGCTCACCGCCCGCCTGCGGGTGATCCGGCAGCAGGCCGACGACCTGGCCGCCTCCCGCGCGCGGATCGTCACCGCGCAGGACGCCGAGCGCCGCCGCATCCAGCGCGATCTGCACGACGGTGTCCAGCAGGAGATCGTGGTGCTCGCCGCCAAGCTGGCGATGGTCCGCCAGCGCCTCGGCCGGGGCGGTCCCGGTGCCGACGGCCTGCTCGCCGAGGCCCAGCGGGACGTGACCGGGCTGCTCAACCAGGTCCGCGAGTTCGCCCATGCGATCCACCCGCCGGTCCTCGCCGACCAGGGTCTGCTGGAGGCGATCGAGGCGCAGGCGGCGCGGCTCCCGCTCGGCGTGGTGATCGAGGCCGACGCGGCGCTGCGCGGCGTGCACTATCCGCAGCACGTCGAGGCGACCGCCTGGTACGTGCTGTCCGAGGCGCTCACCAATGTGGTCAAGCACGCCGGCGCCCGGCAGGTCCGGGTGCGGCTCGGCCGCCCGGACGGGCGGCTGACCCTGGAGGTACGCGACGACGGCACCGGATTCGACACCGGGACCACCGGCGGCCACGGGCTGGCCGGGCTCGCCGACCGGGTCGCCACCATCGACGGCACCCTGCGGGTGGAGAGCAGACCCGGGCACGGTACGACGTTGCGCGCCGAGATCCCGCTGCCGGCGGCCGCCGATGCCTGATCCGCTGCGTGTGGTGATCGCCGACGACAACTACCTGGTGCGCGAGGGCACGCGGCGGCTGCTGGAGGAGTCCGGCGAGGTGACGGTGCCGGTGGCGGTCGGGACAGCCGGCGAACTGGTGGACGCGGTCACCCGGATCCGGCCGGACGCGGTGCTCACCGACATCCGGATGCCCGGCCCCGGCACCCGCCCGGACACCGGACCGTCGATGGCGGGCATCGACGCGGCACACCGCATCCGCGCGGCGAACCCGTCGGTCGGCGTGGTCGTCCTGTCGCAGTACGCCGACGAGGCGTACGCCTTCGAGCTGTTCCGCAGCGGGACGGCCGGGCTGGCGTACCTGCTCAAGGACCGGGTCGGCGACGTGCACCAGCTGCTCGGCGCGCTGCGTGCGGTGATCGCCGGCGGTTCCGTGGTGGACCCGCAGGTGGTGGACGCGCTCGTCACCCGCCGCGCCCGCCTGCGCGAGTCGCCGCTGGCCCGGCTCACCACCCGGGAGACGCAGGTGCTCCGGGAGATGGCGCAGGGGCACGGCAACGCCCGGATCGCGGAACACCTGTCGCTGTCGGAGTCGTCGGTGGAGAAGTACGTGAACTCGATCTTCGCGAAGCTGGGGCTGGCCGAGCAGCAGGTGCACCGCCGGGTCGCCGCCGTGCTCACCTACCTGCGCGACGGAGCCCTGCGGCCGCCGCGGTGACCTGTCACGAAACGACCCCGTGCCTCGTCCTCACGTCATGACCATCAAGAGCAAGCAGCGGATCGTCGCGGTGCTGGCGGTCGCCGCGGCAGTCACCGGCGTCTGGGCGGCGGCCTTCCCGCTGTCGTTCTACACCGATTTCCCGGCTCCCGGCCGCCACTGGGTCTCCGCGCTCGGACCGTACAACGAACATCTGACCCGTGACGTCGGCGGACTGTTCCTGGCACTGCTGGTGCTCAGCGTCCTGGCCTGGCGGCGCCCGACGCCGACCACCCTGCGCATGGCCGGAGGCGCCTGGCTGATCTTCAACGCCGAGCACTTCCTGTGGCACGTCCTGCACCTCGACGTGTTCCCGGCAGCCGACAAGATCGGCAACGTCGTGGCGCTCGGCGGGCTGCTGATCCTCTCGGTCCTGCTCCTGCTACCCGACCGGGACCCGGCGGCGCCGGGCGGGCATCATGACGATCATGAATGGGAGTTAGCGGCTCATCGACGTGACCGGCGCGCGGACGGTGTCGCGTGACATCGACCGGGCGCCGGTCGAAGCCGAACTGGGTACTGCTCTTCCGGCCGACTACCGCGAGCTCTGCTCACTCCTCGGGGACGGCTATTACTCCGGGTTCCTGCGGCTCATGCAGCCGACGGTGACCAGACGGTCGACGGCCTGCTCTACCAGTGGCGCTGCCATCAGACACGCCCGCAGTACGCGCATCTGTACGCCCCGTACGGCCGGTGGTCGCCCGCAAGGACGGCATCGAGCCGTGGCACCGCTACGACATGAGCATGTCGGAGTTCGTCCTGTCGCTCCCACTCGTCGAACGGCACTGTCAAACTCCTTCAACCGTCTTGGCGAATATGTCGAGAATCTGTTTCCAGCCGGCGGCGTACCCGCCCGGCACGGACGTGGCGGCGGCGAGCTGTTCCTCGGTGAGCTGCTCCCAGCCGCGGTGTTCGAGAGCGACCCGGGTCAGTGCCGGGCCCAGCGCGGTGAAACGCAGCTCGACCTCGGTGACCGCCGGCAGCACGGTCCAGGTCATGGCGAACCGCTCGTGCGGCTGCCAGGCGATCACCTCGCCCCAGTCGACCGTGGTGCCGTCGGCCCAGGTCTCGTAGACCCGCCCGCCGAGCTCCCGCTCGAAGGTCACTCCGGCGACCTTCTCCTCGCCCTGGGAGAACGGCCGGGTCGGCCACCAGGTGCCGATGTCGCGGACGAACACCTCGAAGGTGTGCGTCTGGTCGCTGCGTACCAGCGTGGACTGCCGGATCGGCGGGCGTCGCAACGGACGAACATTGTCGGACACGCGAATTCCCATGTGGTCGGCGCGGCGCCCCCGGCCGCGTTCCGCACGATCATGGCAGGCGGTCGCCCTGGTCAGGCGACGTCCGGCGAGGCCTCCGGCAGGTCGCCCGCCCGCTCGGCCTCGACCAGGCGTCGCCCCACGTCGAGGGCGTCACTCCACATCGAGTCGAGGAACTCGCGCAGCCCGGCGAGCCCCTCCGGCCGGGCCCGGTAGAACCGCCGGGTCCCGGCCCGCCGCTCGCTCACCAGGCCGGCGTCCTTGAGCACGGTCAGGTGCTGACTGATCGCGGTACGAGTCACGTCGAACGCCGCGGCGATCTCGCCGGCCGCCAGCTCGTCGCTGGCGACCAGGCGCAGGATCGCCCGGCGGCGGGGCTCCGCCAACGCCCTCAGGGCGTCGTCGACCGCGGGCTCGTCCTCGAACATCAGCTCACCCCCACAGGCCTACCGGGTTGCCGTCCGGGTCGGCGAACACCGCGAACCGACCGTAGTCGCCGGGCAGGGGAGTCGGTGCGACCAGGGTGGTGCCACCCAGCGCGGTGGCGCGCCGCAGCGACTGCTCCAGATCCTCCACCTGAACGTAGATCTTCACACCCGCGTCGCCGGCGCCCTGCGCGGGGCCGATGCCGCCGCCGATCGCGGCCTCGCCGGCCCCGGTGTCCACCAGGGCGTAGCCGTCCTCCGGATCGGTGGGTGCGGACCAGCCGAACAGGTCGCAGTAGAAGGACCGCGCCCGCTCGGCGTCGGTGCTGGTGATCTCGAAGAACGCAACTGGACGGCCCATGACCGCCTCCCTTTCGTCGTCGGTGCCCATACGTTAGTCGCTGCTAACGTTAGTGTCAACTAACAAAAGGACGAGGACAAGGTTCAGCCGGTATTGTCGTATTTCAGACGATTTAAGGGGGATGCGGATGCGTGTCGCGGAATGGCCGGTGGCCGGAGTTGTCGGAGCGCTTGTGATGGCCGGGGTGTATGTCGCTGACCGGCCGGCGCAGACCGTTGCGCCGGTGCCCCCGATGGTCGACGTGGTGGCGCGGGTCGAACCCTCCGTGGTGACGATCCACAACACCACGGGCGGGATCGGCAGCGGCGTCGTCTACCGTGCCGACGGTGTCATCGTCACCAACCAGCACGTGGTCGGTGCCGCCAAGACCGTCACGGTCTCGTTCGCCGACGGAACCCGGCTCGCGGGCCAGGTGACCGGCGCCGATCAGATCACCGACCTGGCCGTGGTGAAGGTGGCGCGCGCCGGCCTGCCGGTCGTCCCGGTGCGCCAGGACCTGCCGAGGACGGGGGAGACCGCGCTGGTGATCGGCAGCCCGCTCGGCTTCGAGAACACGGCGACCCTCGGGATCATCTCCGGTGTCGGGCGGCAGATCCCGGCCGCGACGACCGGCGGACGCCCGCAGGTGGATCTCATTCAGACGGACGCGGCGATCTCGCCCGGCAACTCCGGCGGCGCGCTGATCGACCGGCAGGGCCGGCTCGTCGGGATCAACGAGGCCTACATCCCACCGGCGGCCGGAGCGGTGTCGCTGGGCTTCGCGATCCCGGCCAGCACCGTCGTCGACGTCACCGATCAGCTGCTGGCGAGTGGTGCGGTGGCACACCCGTACCTGGGGGTGTCGGTCGCCTCGCTGACCGCGAGCGTCGCGCGCTCACTCGGCATGACGGTGAGCACAGGAGCGCTGATCCGGCAGGTGGAGCAGGGTGGGCCGGCGGCCACCGCCGGCGCGCGGATCGGCGATGTGATCGTCGGTTTCGCCGGCCGGCCGATCACCGGCGCGGGTGACCTCAACGCCGCCTTGCGCGCCGTCAACCCGGGACAGGCCGCGAGCGTCACGGTGAACCGGGCCGGGGTGTCGCAGACGATCCAGGTCACGCTCGGCACGCTCAAGAAGTGACGCCCCGGCCGTCAAGGCCCTCAGGCGTACGTCAGCAGGTCCCGGCGCGCGGCCTCGTACTCGCTCTTCAGGCGGGCGACGAGGTCGCGCGCCGGCCGTACCGCGTCGACGGCGCCGATGCCCTGGCCGGCGCCCCAGATGTCGCGCCAGGCCTTGCTGTCCGTGGTGCCGCCGGAGCCGAAGTCCATCGCCGACGGATCCGAGACCGGCAGGTGGTCCGGGTCCAGCCCGGCCGCCTCGATGCTGCCGCGCAGATAGTTCCCGTGCACGCCGGTGAACAGGTTGCTGTAGACGATGTCCTTCGCGCTGCCGGACACGATCATCTGCTGATAGGCGGCATCGGCCTTCGCCTCGGTGGTGGCGAGGAAGGCGCTGCCCACGTACGCCAGGTCCGCGCCCGCCGCCTGCGCGGCCAGGATCGACCGCCCGTGTGCGATGGCACCGGACAGCAGTAGCGGCCCGTCGAACCAGGCGCGAATCTCCTGGAGCAGCGCGAACGGTGACTGCGTGCCGGCGTGGCCTCCGGCGCCGGCGGCCACCGCGATGATCCCGTCCGCGCCCTTGTCGATCGCCTTGCGCGCGAATTCGTTGCTGATGACGTCGTGCAGCACGATTCCGCCGTACGAGTGCACCGCGTCGTTGATCTCCGGCCGGGCACCCAGCGAGGTGATCACGATCGGCACGCGGTGCTCGACGATCACCGCCATGTCCTGCTCGAGCCGCCGGTTGGAGCGGTGCACGATCTGGTTGACCGCGAACGGCGCCACCTTGGCGCCCGGATTGCCGGCGGCGAACGCCGCGTTCGCCGCCGCGATCTGCGCCAGCCACTCGCCGAGCAGGCCGGCCGGCCGGGCGTTGAGCGCCGGAAACGACCCGACGACCCCGGCCTGGCATTGCGCGATCACCAGCTCCGGCCCGGAGCACAGAAACATCGGCGAGGCCACCACCGGGATCGAGAGCGCGTCCTTGAGCAGGGTCGGGAGTGCCATGGGCCATCCTTCCTCGTCGGTCCCGCGATGCTATGCCGCCCAAGGCCGCCTATGCAACAAGTTGCATAAAGAACCCGGCGGGGTACGGGTGACGAAGACGTCCCCGCTCTCCCGCGCGAGCCCACCATCCGGTCCCGGCCCCAACGCGACCGCCGGGCCGGACCCCGTGCATGGTCCCGGCGGTCGCGCTGGGGCCGGGAGTGGGCGACCGGCTCGCGCGGGAGAGCGGGGACGGCCGGAAAATCGTCGTGACTGCGGAAACGCGTACCCCGAATGTGCGGAACCGAAAGGCGGACCCGGCAGACCGCATGCCGGCCTTCGTGGCCGGCCTCAGCGCAGCTGGGCGCCGATGTCGCGGATCGCCTGGGTGGTGCTCTCGAACAGCACGCCGTGGATGCCGAAGGCCCGCGCGCTCTCCACCAGCTCAAGCACGTTGTCCACGAACACCATCTCGTGCGGCGCCACGCTCATCCGCCGGCACGTCAGCTCCCACAACCTCGGGTCGGGCTTGTTCATCCCGACCTCGTGCGAATAGATCAGCTCGTCCACCAGGTCGCCGAAGCCGTATCTGCGGTGTTCCCGGTCGCGCGCCCCGACGAAGCTGTTGCTCAGGATCGCGGTGCGGTACGCCGGCCGCAACGTGCGGACGTAGCCGATCAACTCGGTGTTGGCCACGCCCAGATACTGCCGCCACATGTCGGCCATCACGGCGTCGGCCTGCGCCGGGGTCAGGCCGAGGCGGTCGCTCATGGCCTGGTGCACTTCGGCCTCGGTCACCCGGCCGACGGCACCGGCCTCCCAGACGTCGGCCAGGACGGTGCCGATCGTGCCGGAGGGCCAACCGAACTCGGCTTCCCAGCGCTTGTCGAAGTCCATCGGCTCCACCAGCGCCAGCACACCACCCACATCGAGAACCACGGTTCGCACGGCCATCACCTGATTCAACCGGCAATGGTCAACAGTTGCCCCCGGCGTCTCCGTGGCTGCGGGCGGCCTGTCTAGGGTCGAGCCGTGACCGACACACTGACGACCGTTCGTACCGTGCACCGCGGCGCCGGGGGAGGGGCCGTCGGTCTGGTGCTCGCCGGCGCGGTGTCGGTGCAGTTCGGTTCGGCGGTGGCCGCGCTGCTGTTTCCGCGGGCCGGGGTCGCCGGGGTGGTGAGCCTGCGGCTGACGATCGCGGCCGTGTTCCTGCTGGTGGTCTGCCGGCCCCGGCTGCGCGGATACCGGCGGTCCGACTGGCTGCTCGTCGGCGGGTTCGCGATGGCGCTGGCCGGCATGAACACGCTGATCTACCAGGCCATCGACCGGATTCCGCTGGGGCCGGCGGTGACCCTGGAGGTGCTCGGCCCGCTGGCGTTGTCGGTGTTCGCGGCCCGTCGCGCGGCGAGCTGGCTGTGGGCGGGCCTGGCGCTCCTCGGCGTCGTCCTGCTCGGCTATCAGGGGTTCGGCCGGCTCAACCCGTCGGGTGCGGCGTTCGCGCTGGGTGCGGCGGTCATGTGGGCGGCGTACATCGTGTTCAGCGCCCGCGTCGGGCGCCGCTTCCGGAAGGCCGACGGCCTGGCCCTGGCGATGGCCGCCGCCGCGCTGCTCACCCTGCCCGCGGGCCTGGTGGCGAGCGGGTCCGCCCTGCTGAACCCGGGCGTCCTGGCGCTCGGCGCCGCGGTGGCGATGCTGTCGTCGGTGCTGCCCTACACCCTCGAACTGCTGGCGTTGCGCCGGATGACCACCGCCACGTTCGGGGTGCTGATGAGCCTGGGCCCGGCGCTCGCCGCCCTCGCCGGATACCTGGTGCTGCACCAGAGTCTGGCGCCGGTCGAGCTGGTGGCCATCGCCCTGGTGATCGCCGCGAGCATCGGCGCGGTCCGTACCGCGGCTACTCCGCGACCCGGACGGTGAGCTCGCCGGATCCGACGTCCCGGGTGGCCCGGAAGGTCCAGCAGCCCGCGGCGGGGAACCGCCAGCCGGTGCCCCACTCGTCGCCGGGCCGCTGGAACGAGCTGTCGCCGTGCTCCTCCACCCAGAGCGGATCGATGGTCCGGCCGTCCGGGCCGGCGGCGACGATGGCCAGCTCGCCGCTCCCGGTCATCCGCCAGACCACCTTGCTGTCCGCGCTGGTCGTCAGCGGCTGGACGAAGAAGAGCGCCCACAGCGTCGCGTCTCGCCCGGTGCCTTCCAGCACCGGCCCGTCATCGCCGGCCGGTGCGATACGGGCGTCGGTAGGGCAGGGCGGTGCGGGTGGCGGCGGGTTGTCGCTGGAGCAGGCGGCCAGGCACAGGGCCGCGGCGGTGAGGGTGGCGACCGGCTTCCTCATGCATCGAAGACTACGACTTGACCCGTACGGCGACAGGGGTAGGCTGCTTCTAATTCCGAAGCATGGAGAATGCCGTGACCCGAATTCCTCCGCTCGACGCGCCCTATCCGCCGGGCGTCGCCGCCCAGCTCGAGGCGATGATGCCGCCGGGCGTGCCGCCGATCGGGCTGTTCCGGACGTTCGCTCGCAACCTGCCGATGACCGTCGCGATGAGCGGATGGGGCCGCTACGAGCTCGGCCGCGATCTGTCGCTGACCATGCGGGAGCGGGAGATCGTCATCCTCCGCACCTGCGCGCGCTGCCGCTGTGAGTACGAGTGGGGCGTACACGTGATGTTCTTCGCCGCCCGGGTCGGGTTCACCGACGCCCAGATCACCTCCCTCACCCACGGATCAGCGGACGACCCCTGCTGGACGGCCGGCCGTGAACGGATCCTGATCGAGGTGGCCGACGCGTTGCACGACACCGCGGACCTCGGCGACGCGCTGTGGGAGGCCGCACGCGACCTGCTGGACGAGGCCGAGCTGCTGGATCTGTTCCTGCTCTGCGGCTGGTACCACGCGATCAGCTTCGCCGCCCGCGCCGCCCGGGTGGAGCTGGAGCCGGGCGCGCCCCGCTTCGCCGGATACCCGGGTCACGTCGGTCCATGACGCGCGGCGGCCACACGATCGTCGCCGCCTGCACCCGCGACGGCGCGGGCGGCAGCCCCACCGCGGTCGTCGTCGATCCGGGCACGCAAAGCGACGACGAGCGGCGCGCGATCGTACGGGCGGCCGGCACCTCCCACGCCGCCTTCGTCGACACCGGCCCGGGTGACGTACCGACCGTGCGGTTCTTCACCACCGCCGGCGAGCTCCGGAACTGCGGCCACGGCACCATCGCCGCACAGGCGGTCCTGCTGGAGCGGGGCGGCGCGGGCGACCGTCTCCGGACCGGCGGCCGCACCTTCGCCACCACGGCGGTCCGGCGGCCGGAGGGCATCGAGGTCTGGTTCGATCAGGGCGTCATCGCCCTGCGGGAGCAAGCCGCCACCGATCACCTCTTCGCGGCGCTCGGCCTCGGTCCCGACGACGTCGCCGGCGACGACACGCGGGTGGCCTCCCCGGGGACGCCGCGTCTGCTCGTCCCGGTCCGGGACCAGCGGAAACTACGCGCGCTGCGGCCGGACTTCGAGCTGCTGGCGGCCGCCTGCCGCCGCCTCGGCTATCTGGGTTGCTTCGCATACACGCTCACGCCGGGACAGGTGGCGGTCGGGCGCATGTTCGCGCCGGCGATCGGCGTCGACGAGGACGTCGTCAACGCCAACAGCGCCGGCTGCCTCGCCGCCCACCTGCTCGACTCGCGCGGCGACGGCCGGATCGAGGTCCACCAGGGCGACACGCTCGGTCGCGCTTCGACGGTCTTCGCCACCGCGGAGCGCACCGCGGACGGCGTCACCGCCTGGATCGGCGGGCTGACGACGGTGCCGGCGCCGGGAGTTCCCGGCGCGACGCCGGCAAGCGGATCCCGCATGACATCGCGCTTGTCGGCATGGCCGACGGCTGCCGACCGGCCCTGACCAGCGTCGACATGGACCCTGGAAGGCATCGGCCGGAGCGCAGACGCGCGTCGGCAGGGCTGCCCCGGCCGGGCTTCCGTGCGCTAGCGCGGTGAGATGGTCATCAGCGTCCGGAGGAAGGCGTCCCGATCCTCGGCCGGCACCTCGGCGAGGATCTCGTTCTCGCCGGCCCGGACCTCGGTCTGGATCGCCCGGTGCACGCGCTGCCCGTCGGCGGTCAGGCCGAGCAGGCGGACGCGGCGATCGGCCGGATCCGGCTCCCGCTCGATGAGGCCGCGCTGCTGGAGTTCGTCGAGTACCGGGATCAGCCGGGTCTTGTCGGCGCCGATGCTCGCGGCCAGGGCCGCCTGGGTCCGCATCGGGCTCTCGCTCAGCGCGCTCAGGACGGCATATGCCCACATGGACAACCCGTGCCGGGCCAGGATCGGCTGCTCCATGGCGAGCAGCCGCCGTCCCAGCCGGAACACCATCACGCCGAGATCTTCCGTGCGTTCCACGCCGTTACTCCTACCACCTCCGCAAGGCTTGACGTATCCATACGCTCGTGCACATCATAAGCGCATGCATACGATCACGGATGACCTCCGAGCGGCCGACGCCGCCGCCGTACGCGCTACCGTCGACCTCGTCCGCCGGGTGACCGAGGCAGATCTCACTCGCCCGACACCCTGCGCGGGCTGGGATCTGGCCACCCTGCTCGCTCACATGACCGAGCAGCATCGCGGCTTCGCCGCCGCCGCGCGGGGTTCCGGCGCAGGCCAGGCGCCGGCCACCGACCCGCTCCAGGAGTACCCCGAGGCTGCCCACGACGTGATCGCCGCGTTCGCGGTAGAGGACGTGCTGGACCGCGCCTTCTACTTGCCAGAGTTCGGTCGCCCGATCCTCGGCCGGATGGCGATCGGCTTCCATCTCGTGGATTTCGTGGTCCATGGGTGGGACGTGGCCCGCAGCATCGACACTCTGTACCAGCCGGACGCCGACATTCTGACCAGCACGCTGGAGATCGTGCGTGCCGTCCCCGACGGGCCGGAGCGCCTCGCACCCGAGTCCCCGTTCCGCCCGGCCCTGCCGGTCCCGCCCGGAGCGGACGCTCTCACCGAAATCCTGCTGCTTCTCGGCCGCGACCCGGCGCGGCCGCTGCCCTGACGGGCCCTGCGGCGGTTCGGCGCCGCTGTTTCTGCCTGCCAGGCCAGCGCAGCGATCGCCAGAGGGCCGCCCGGCCCGGTTGCCGGCGCCGGACCGGCCCGACCAACGATCCGGCGCAACCAGGCGGTCCTCAACCCCGCGCCCAGACGGCCCGCAAGACCGAGGTCCGGTTTGTCCGAGACGCGGCGGGGTACGTGATGATCATGCCAAGCATGCCGTCCGACCCCGACAAATACCCGCCGCTCGACCCGGGGGCGCCGATCCCGGACGACCCCGGCGAACTCTCGCCGGACAGCCCGGTCCCGCTGCCCCCGCCGCCGACCGAGCCGGTGCCGGTCACACCCGTACCGTCCGAGCCGTCCCCGGATCCGACTCCACCGGACGCGGTGCCCGAACCGGCCTGAATCATCCCCGCGGGGTGAGGCTGTCCCTACCCACGCTTCGGGAGGCAGCACTACCGACCGGCCCGCGACCGCCCGACATAGTCGGGCCATGAGGTCCTTGGGATTGTCGATGCGCCTGGCCGCCGCCGTATCGTGCGGCGCCCTGCTGGTGGGAGCCGTCCCGGCGGCCGGCTCCGCCACCGGCCGGCCGCGCGGTGCGCTGGTCTCGGTCACCCCGGTGGCCGAGCTGGACGCCGATCAGGTCTCCCGCTATCTGACCCGGTTCGGCCTGGATCCGTCACAGGTCCGGTACGGCGTGGACGCGAAACGGATCGTGTACCGGACCGTCGACCCGCGAGGCCGCCCGACCTCGGCCAGCGCGCTCGTCGCGGTACCGCACAACTCTGACCGGACGCCCCGCCACGTCACCTGGTTGCACGGCACCACGGCCTACCGGGGCTCGGTGGCCTCGGTAAGCGACGGCAACGACCGGGCTGCCGCCCTGCTGTTCGCCGCCGCCGGCTACCTGACCACGGCCCCCGACTATCTGGGCCTGGGCGTAGGTCCGGGCGCCCACCCGTACGCGCACGCCCGCTCCACGGTCACCGCCTCGGTAGACGCCCTGCGTGCCACCCGCCAACTCGCCGGACGGGAGGGCCGCCGCCCCGACCCGCGGGTGCTGGTCACCGGTCACTCGCAGGGCGGGCATGCCACGATGGCGCTCGGCCAGGCACTTCAGCAGCACGCCGACCCGCGGTTGCGCCTCGGCGGGCTGGCGCCGATCGCCGGTCCGCTGCGGCCGAGCGCGCTGATCTCCGACGCCCTGGCCGGCCGGATCGCCAACGGCGTCGCGTACCTCGCCTACTGGACGGTGGCCTGGAACCGGCTCTACCACCTGTACGACTCGCCGGCCGAGGCCTTCCGCGACCCGTCCGTGGAGGCGCTCTTCGACGGCGATCACCCCAACGAGGAGATCTTCCCGCGGCTCCCGGCCACGGTGACCGAGCTGTTCACGCCCGATTATCTGGCTCGGCTGGAGCAGCCGGCCGGTGTGCTGGGCACCGCCCTGACCGAGGCGGACCGGTTCTGCGACTGGCGCCCGCGGGTGCCGGTCCGGCTCTACGCCTCCAGCGGCGACCGCGATGTGCCGATCCAGAGTTCGGCCTACTGCCGGCAGCGGCTCGACCAGCACGGCGCCCACGCCGTACTGGTCGACCTCGGCGCTGACGTCGACCACGGCCGGGCACCCGATCTGGCCCTGCCACGGATCCTGGCCGGGTTCGACCGCAGCTAGGCGGAGCTGAGCGGGTCGTTCAGGACCCGCTCGAACGCGAGCTCGGCGGCACCGATGAGCCGGGCCTCCTCGCCCAGGGCCGCGACGCTCAGGAGCGGCTCGGTCCGGCTGGTCGGCAACGCGGTGGCCCGCAGATGGGCCCGGAGGTCGTCACCGGCGGCGTGGAAGAGCGCGCGCAGCGTACCGCCGAACACGACGGCCTCCGGGTTGAGGATGTTCACCAGGTTGGCGACGCCGTGGCCCAGCCAGCGGACGCTGTCGGCGGTGGGCTCGTCCGGGCGTACCTCCGCCGCCCAGCAGCCGCGCGATCCGCATCGGCATGGCCGGCCTGCGGGGTTGACGATCATGTGCCCGACCTGGCCGCTGAAACCGCGGTGCCCGGTGACGACGTGGCCGCCGGTGATGATGCCGGCGGTGATGCCGTCGTCGCCGTGCAGGTAGAGGACGTCGTCGAGGCCGCTGGCGGCGCCGCGGACGTGCTCGGCCAGCGCCGCCAGGGCGGCCGGGTCGCCGATCAGGGGCGGCTGGTCGCCGCCGAGTGCCTCGGCGAGGCCGGCGCCGAGAATTCCGGCGCCACCCGCGATCGCCACGCCACAGCCGACGAGGACGCCGGCCGGCGCGGCGGCCCGCAACCGCTGGACCAGGTCCGCCAGCACGGCGACGGTCGCGCTGAGATCCGCGCCGGGCGGCCGGTCCGTGGTGCGGCTGTCGAGAATCTCACCGCCGAGCCCGACGCGTGCGGCACGCAGGTGGTCCGGCTCGACACTCAACGCGTACGCGTGAAAGCCGGTGGGGTTGGCGCGGACCACGGGGGAGGGACGCCCGGCCCGGCCGCTGGCGCGTGGGGTGTCCTCCTGGATCAGGCCGGCGGCGGCGAGTTCCGCGGCGAGTGCGCCGATGGTGCTGCGGTTGAGTCCGAGCCGGCTGGTCAGTTCGGCGCGGGAGGTGGCGCCGCGCAGGTGGACGTACCGCAGCACCGCGCCCAGGTTGTGGCGGCGCACCGACTCCTGAGGGGTGACGGCCACGGCGTGGACCTCCGGGGTGACGACGGGTGTCCCCGGGAAGCTTCCCGGGGACACCCGATACGCGGTGTGCGCCTACTTGGTGAGCGGGGACAGCTTCGGGTCGTCGGCGTACGCCTGTGCGGCGCTCGCCTTGGTCACGATGACCGGCTCGAGCAGGTACGCGGGCACGACCTTGACCCCGTTGTCGTACGACTTGGTGTCGTTGACCTGCGGCTCGCTCCCACCTTGCAGGGTCTTGACCATGTTGACCGTCTCGGCGACCAGCTTGCGGGTGTCCTTGTTGATCGTCGAGTACTGCTCACCGGCCATGATCGACTTGACCGACTCCACCTCGGAGTCCTGGCCGGTGACCACCGGGATCGGCTTACCGGCGCCCTTGATCGAGGTGATGATGGCGCGGGCCAGCGTGTCGTTGGGCGACAGCACCCCGTCGAGGGTCTTGTCGCCGGTGTAGGTGGAGTTGAGCAGGGAGTCCATCCGGCTCTGCGCGTTCTCCGCCTTCCAGCCCTGGGTGGCGGTCTGCTTGATGTCGGTCTGCTTGGAGCCGACCACCAGCTCGCCCTTGTCGATCAGCGGCTTGAGTACGTCCATCGCGCCGTTGAAGAACACGCCCGAGTTGTTGTCGTCCGGCGAACCGGAGAACAGCTCGATCGTCCACGGTCCGGTCGCCTTTTTCGCCTTCATGCCCTCCAGTAGGGCCTCACCCTGCAACTGGCCGACCTTGAAGTTGTCGAACGCGATGTAGTAGTCCACGTCCTTGGTGTTGGTGATCAGCCGGTCGTAGGCGATCACCACCGCGCCGGACTGCTTGGCCTGCGCCACCTGGGTGGACAGCTGGGCAGCGTCGGTCGCGCCGATCACGATGGCCTTCGCGCCCTTGGTGACCATCGCGGTGATCTGGGCCTGCTGGTCGGCGACGGTGGTCGACGCACCGGCGTACTGGACGTCGGCCTGGAAGCCGGCCTCCTTGAGTCCGTTGGTGAACAGGTCACCGGCGAGCACCCAGTTCTCCGACGTCTTCGAGGGCAGGGCGACGCCGATCAGGGCGTCGGCCGCGAATCCCTTGGCGGCCCCGGCCTGTTCACCGGACTCACCACCCTCGCGTTCGGATGATCCACAGGCGCCGACGCTCAGCGCCAGCAGTGCCGCGGCACCGGCGGCGAGGCCTCTGGTAAGGATTTTGCGCATGACAAAGGGACCCTTCTTCTCAAGTGTTCATCGGGCGGCCGAGGTCTTCTCCTGCTCACGGGAGGCCTCGGCGAGGGCGACGGGATCGGCCGGTGTGTCCCGGCGGAACGGCCGCATCAGCGATCCGATGATCGAGAAGCGGCCCTGCTTCTTGTTGTAGACGTCCAGGGCGACGGCGCCGAGCAGGAACAGGCCCTTGATGATCTGGACCATGTCGGAGCCGGTGCCGGTCAGTTGCAGGCCGTTGTTGAGCACGGCCATGACGAGACCGCCGACGATCGCGCCGCCGATCGTGCCGAGCCCGCCGGAGACCGCGGCGCCGCCGATGAAGACCGCGGCGATCGCGTCCAGCTCCCAGTTCAGCCCGTCCTGCGGGCCGGAGGCGGCGGACCGGGCCACGAAGATCATGCCGGCCAGCGCGGAGAGGATTCCCATGTTGAGCATGACCAGGAAGTTGACCCGCCGCAGTTTGACGCCGGACAGCTCCGCGGCGCGGGAGTTGCCGCCGACCGCGTAGATGTGCCGGCCACCGGCCGTGTTGCGGGTGTAGAACGAGTACGCGATGACCAGGACGGCCAGGATGATGCCGGAGATCGGGAAGCTGGTGCCGACCCGGCCGCCGGCGAACCGCAGCGTGGCGAAGACGATCACGCCGACCATCAGGGCGACCCGCAGCAGCGAGACCCAGAGCGGAGCCGGCTCGGCGCCCTCCATCTGCTGGCGTACCTTGCGGGCCCGGAACTCCCGCACCGCGACGGCGACGCAGGCCAGCGCGCCCAGCAGCAAAGTCAGGTTGTTGTATCCGGTGTCCGGGCCGACCTCGGGCAGATAGCCCGCGCCGATCTCCCGGAAGCCCTCCGGCACCGGCACCGTGTCGGCGTTGCCGATGTACTGGTTACCGCCGCGGAACAGCAGCATGCCGGCCAGCGTGACGATGAACGCCGGCACCCCGATGTACGCCACCCAGAAGCCCTGCCACGCGCCGATCAGCGCGCCCACCGCCAGGCCGAGCACGATGCCGAGCAGCCAGGGTACGTGGTGCTCGGTGACCGCTTTGGCCACCACGATGCCGGTGAACGCCGCGACCGAGCCGACGGACAGGTCGATGTGACCGGCGACGATCACCATCAGCATGCCGATGGACAGGATCGAGATGTACGCGTACTGCTGGGTCAGCGCGATCAGGTTGCTGGACGTCAGGGTGAGACCGTCGGTGCGGATCTGGAAGAACAGGATGATCGCCACCAGCGTGAAGATCATCCCGAATTGGCGGGCGTTGGAGGTCGTACCCCCGAAGAGGTTCTTCTGGAGATCTCTGATTCGGCTCATCGCGTAGGTGTCTTCTTCGTCGAGGTCATCTGCTTCATGAGGAGTTCCGGATCGGCGTCGCGCCGGGCGATCTCGCCGGTGATGGTGCCTTCGAACACGGTGTAGATGCGGTCGCAGAGGCCGATCAGCTCGGGCAGCTCCGAGGAGATGACGATGACGCCCTTACCCTCGTCGGCGAGCTTCTGGATGATGCCGTAGATCTCGTACTTGGCGCCGACGTCGATGCCCCGGGTCGGCTCGTCGAGGATGAGCAGATCGGGATCGGTGAACATCCACTTCGCCAGGACGACCTTCTGCTGGTTGCCGCCGGACAGCTTGGTGACGCCCTCGTCGACGGTCGGCGTCTTGATCCGCAGGCTTCTGCGGTACGCCTCGGCCTCGCGATACTCGGCGGCCTCGTCGAGCACGCCGTTGCGGGTGATCTTTGACAGCTTCGCGGCGACCACCGAGGTCTTGATATCGTCGAGCAGGTTCAGGCCGATCGCCTTGCGGTCCTCGCTGACGTACGCGAGGCCGTGCCGGATGGCGTCGGCGACCGACTTCAGCTCGATCTCCTTGCCGTCCTTGAAGATCCGACCGCCGAGATAGACACCGTACGAGCGGCCGAACAGGCTCATCGCCAGTTCGGTGCGGCCGGCGCCCATCAGGCCGGCGAAGCCGACGATCTCGCCGCGCCGCACGGTGAAGCTGGAGTTCTTGCAGACCAGCCGCTCGGCGGAGATCGGATGGCGCACCGTCCAGTCACGGACCTCGAAGAACACCTCGCCGATCTGGGGTGCGTGGTCCGGGAAGCGGCTCTCCAGGTCCCGGCCCACCATGCCGCGTACGATCCGGTCCTCGTCGGCGCCTTCCGCCGCGACGTCGATCGTCTCGATGCTGCGGCCGTCGCGCAGGATGGTGATCGAGTCGGCGATCGCCTCGATCTCGTTCAGCTTGTGCGAGATCATGATCGAGGTGATGCCGCGCTGCTTGAACCCGCGCAGCAGATCCAGCAGGTGCCGCGAGTCGGTCTCGTTCAGGGCCGCGGTGGGCTCGTCGAGGATCAGCAGCCGGACGTCCTTGGCGAACGCCTTCGCGATCTCGACCAGCTGCTGCTTGCCGACGCCGATGTCCTTGACCAGGGTGTCCGGGTCCTCCTTGAGGCCGACCAGCGCCATCAGCTCGAGGGCCCGGTGGTTGGCGGCCTTCCAGTCGATCCGGCCGAAGCGGCGCGGTTCGTTGCCGAGGAAGATGTTCTCGGTGATCGACATGCCCGGGACCAGGGCCAGTTCCTGGTGGATGATCACGATGCCGGCCTGCTCGCTGGCCCGGATGTCGGCGAACCGGGTCTCCGAGCCCTGATAGACGATCGACCCGCGGTACGACCCGTACGGGTGGACGCCGCTGAGCACCTTCACCAAGGTCGACTTGCCGGCGCCGTTCTCCCCGCAGATCGCGTGGATCTCTCCGGGACGCACCACGAGGCTGACGTCCGACAGTGCCGTGACGCCGGGGAACTCCTTGGTGATCGAGCGCATCTCCAGCAGTGGTGGAGCGTGTTCGTCCATGTGCGCCTCAGCTGTTTCACAACGGGAAAGTTTGTGTGCCGGAACTGTAAATCCAAATATTTTACTAAGTCAATCGTCTGGGGCATCATGACTGCGTGCGACGCACAGGTACCAATCTGCCGAAGGTCGGCCAGTACAACCGGGCCGTCGTGCTGGACCAGATCCAGCACGCCGACGGCATCAGCCGCGTCGAGATCGCCGAGCTGACCGGCCTCACGCCGCAGGCCGTGTCGGGCATCGTCCGCCGGCTGATCGACGAGGGCATCGTCCGCGAGGACGGGTCGGGGCTGTCCAACGGCGGCAAGCCGCGGACCCGGCTGCGCATCAACGCGGGAGCCGGCCTGGCCGTCGGCGTCCACTTCGATCCGGCCGGGCTGTCCTGTGTGGTCGTCGACCTGCTGGGCCGCCCGCTGGCCACCGCGCAACGGCCGACGCCGGCCGGTGCCGACCCGGCCCGCATCACGGCGGCCGTCGCCGGCCTGGTCGATGAGGTCCTCCCGGCCGCCGGGGTGCGGCGCGGCCAGGTCCTCGGCCTCGGGGTCGCCGCACCCGGCCCGATCGACCAGCCGCTCGGCGACCTGGTGGCACCGCCGCAACTGACCAGCTGGGGCCGGGTTCCGCTCAAGGAGATGCTGGCCGGGGCCACCGGCCTGCCGGTGACCATCGACAACGACGGAACCGCCGCGGCGATCGGCGAACGCTGGGCGGGCGTCGGGCGGGGAGTGGCCAACTTCGCCTACTTCTTCTTCGGCTCCGGCATCGGCGGGGGACTGATCCTGGGTCACCAGGTGCACCGCGGCGGCTCGATGAACGCGGCCGAGTTCGGGCACACCTCGGTACGGCCGGACGGTCCGCTCTGCTACTGCGGCAACCCGGGCTGCCTGGAGAGCCTGATCAGCCCGGCGGCACTCACGGCCGACGTGCGGCGACGGCTGTTCGCGGGCGCCGATTCGCGGCTCGCCGCATCGTTCCGCGACGACCCGGCGACTGTGGACTACGACGCGCTCCGGCTTGCCGCGGCGGCCGGTGACCCCCTGGCGGCCGAGGTCGTCGACACCGCCGCCGGATGGCTCGCCACCGCCGTCGTCAACGTGGCGAACATCGTCGACGTCGATCTGGTGGTCCTCGGCGGGCACGGCATCCGGCACATCGGGGAACGGTTCCGCAGCGCGGTGGGCCGGGCGCTCGCCACCCGTACGCTCGCCCGGCGCATCCACACCGTGCGGGTGGAGTTGTCCCCGCTCGGTGCGGATGCCGCCGTCGTCGGCGCGGCCGCGCTGGTGCTGTACGCCGCCTACTCACCGCAGGTCTCGGAGTTGCTGTCGTTGCCTAGGCGCGCCGCCACTTCTGGTTGAGCGTGCCGGCGCAGTCCCACAGCTGCACCCGGGCCCCGTCGTTGCCGTTCCACTCCTGGATGTCCAGGCACTTGTTCGCCTGCGGGTTCACCAGGTCACCGGCGGCGCTGAGCACCCACTGCTGGGCCGGGTTCCCGCTGCAGGTGACGATCTGGATGACCACGCCGTTGGCGGTGGAGCCCCACGGCACGTCCAGGCACTTGTTGTTGCCGGTACGCAGCGCGCCGCCGACCGCCTCCCACCGCTGCGCCGCGGTGCCGTTGCACGTCCACATCTGCACCAGCACGCCGTCGGAGAAGTTGCCGTTCGGCACGTCCAGGCACTTGTTGTTCCAGTTGCTGACGATCGCCGAGCCGCCACCGCCCCCGCCGGTGGTGGTCAGCGACAGGCCGTACACCTGGAGGATCTCGTTGACCGGCTGGAACCACATGGTGCCGCCGGTCGTGCAGTTACCGGAGCCGCCCGAGGTGACGCCCTGCGCCTGGTTCCCGGAGATCCACGAGCCGCCGGAGTCGCCCGGCTGGGCGCAGGCGTTGCTGCGGCTCAGGCCGGAGACCGCACCCTGCGCGTAGTTGATCGTCTCGTTCTTGCCGAGCAGGGTGCCGCACCGCCACCCGGTGGTACGCCCGGAGCGGCAGATCGAGCTGCCGACGGCCGCCTCCTGCGACCCGGCGACCAGCACGTTCCCGCCGGCGTAGTTGTTCACCCAGGGCTGTGGGACCCAGTTGCCGTTGGTGCGTACCCAGGCGTAGTCGTTGCCGGGGAACGAGGAGCCGGCGAACGTACCCTGTGCCTGGTTGTTGAAGCCGAGCGTCGGGCTGCCCACGCCGCCGCAGTGGCCGGCGGTGACGAACCCGCCCGCGACCGAGAACCCGACCGAGCACAGCGTGTTGCCGTTGATCACGTACTGGTCGCCGCCGCGGATGTCGTACATCGGCTCCGGCCGTCGCGCGCTGGTCCGGACGGTGACCGCGCCGGCGCCGCTGCTCGCGGCGAACTGGCGGGCCTGCGCCTCGGCGCCCGGTTTCGCGGTGACCACGACACTGTTGGCCGCCGGGTCCACGTACCAGCTGTGCACGGCGTCCGGCGCCTGGGCGCCGTACCGGTCGAGCTTCGCCCGGGCCGCGGCGAGGTCACTCTCGCCGCGCTTCACGATCGTGGCGGTGGCACCCTCCGCGCGGACCTTGGCGGCGGCCGCCTCGCTGGTCACGGCCACGGTGAGGCGGGTCGCGCCGTCCGGGATCCACGCGCCGGCGAACCTGGTGCCGAGTTGAGCGCGCAGCCGTTTCTCGATGACCGGGGCGGCGGCCTCGGTGGTGAGCCGTTTGGCGATCTCCTTGTCGTCGAGCTGGAGGTCTCGGCGCATCGCGGTCAGCATGCCGGGATCCAGGTCGGCTTGCGGGGCGGCGGGGGATGGTGCGGCGGGGGACGGGGCGGGCGTCACGCCGAGGGCGGTGAGCACCACCGCGGCGACGACGAGGGCTCTGCGTGGCATGGGTCGTCCTTTCACCGGGGATGAGAGAGCGCTCTCGCGGCTGATTCTTGACAACCCATCGATAACTGTCAACAAACCTCCCCGTTTCCCGGCGGGCACCGGGATGTTGCACTCTGGTGCGGTGGACGATGTGGCCGCACTTGTCGACCGGATCTGGCGCAGCGACGCGGCCGGCATGCTCGGCGCGCTCAGCCGGCGGCTCGGCGACTTCGACCGGGCCGAGGAGGCGCTGTCGGATGCCCTCGCGGAGGCGCTGAAACGCTGGCCCGGCGAGGGCGTGCCGGACAGCCCTGCCGGCTGGCTGGTCACCACGGGCTGGCGCAAGGCCCTCGACCGGCTGCGCCGGGACGCGGTCGCCCGGGAGAAGACCGCCCGGCTCGCCGCCGAACCGCCGCCGGAACCGGGCGTGGACGACCGGCTCGCCATGATCTTCGCCTGCTGCCACCCGGATCTCGCCGAGCCGGCCCGGGTCGCCCTGACCCTGTACGCCGCCGGCGGCCTGAGCACCGCCGAGATCGCCGCCGCGTTCCTGGTCCCGCTGCCCACGATGGCGCAGCGCCTGTCCCGGGCCAAACGCCAGCTCCGCGAGCGCGGCATCCGGTTCGAGATGCCAACACCGCAGGAGTACGCCGACCGGCTGTCCTCCGTGCTCGCGGTCATCTATCTGGTGTTCAACGAGGGCTACCTGTCCACCGGCCGCTCCGCCCAGCGCGGCGAACTGGCCCGCGAGGGCGTCGAACTGGCCCGTCAGCTCGCCGCACTGCTGCCCCGCGAACCGGAGGCCGCCGGCCTGGCCGCCCTCCTGGAGCTGCACCACGCCCGCGCCGCCGCCCGGTTCGACTCGTGGGGCCGCATCGTGCTGCTCGAACAGCAGGACCGCCGGCTGTGGGACGAACCCGCCATCGAGCGTGCCGCCCTGCGGCTGCGGTCGGCGGTACGCCAGGGCCGCCCCGGCCCCTACCAGGTACGCGCCGGCATCGCCGCCCTGCACGCCCTGGCCGTCTCCTACGCCGCCACCGACTGGGCCGACGTGCGCTCACTGTACGACCGGCTGTACGCGCTGGACCCGTCCCCGGTCGTGCTGCTCAACCGTGCGGTGGCCACCCGGTTCGCGGCCGGCCCGGCCCAGGCCCTCGAGGAGGTCGACGCGCTCGCCGACCGGCTGGCCGGTTACCACCTGTGGCACGCCACCCGGGCCGATCTGCTGGCCACCCTGGACCGCCCGGCCGAGGCCCTCGCCTCGGCCGAGCGGGCCCTGGAACTGGCGTCCAACCCGGCCGAACGCGAGCTGATGTCGCGCCGGGTGGGCGAGCTGAGACGCCGGCTGTGAACCCCTACTCGCGACTCATCAGCGGCCGGACCTCCAGCGCGGTCATGCCGGCGGCCAGGGGCCAGGTGGCCGCGATCCGGGCGGCCTCGTCGATGTCGTCGCACTCCAGGATGACGAGCCCGCCGATCACCTCTTTCAGTTCCATGTACGGCCCGTCGGTGATCACCGGCGCGCCGTCCGCCCCGGCGCGTACCGTCTTCGCCGTCGCCCGCGGCTCCAGCTCGACGCCGCCGTCCGCGATCTTGCCGGTCGGCTGCCACCGCTCGTACCAGGAGTAGACCTGCTTCATGACGTCCTGCTCGTCCTCCGGGGCCAGGGAGGACCACTCGCGGTCGTCGCCGCAGATCAGCATCGCGAACTTCATGGGCTGCTCCTCGTTGCTCGTGAAGGGCTGTTGCTCCCGGGTGACGAATGGGCGGCATCACTTCTCGACAGCCTCGACCGGAACGTCGTCCGATAATTTTGCGGGCTCGTCCCGGTGATCCGCTTGAAGCGGTCGCGGAAGGCGGTGGGCGAGCCGAAACCCACCTGCCCGGCGATCTGCTCGACCGGTTGATCGGTGGTCTCCAGCAGGTGCTGCGCCCGGCGGACGCGAGCGCGCAGCAGCCACTGCAACGGCGTGGTCCCGGTCTGCTCGCGGAAGCGCCGGTTCAGCGTACGGATGCTCATCCCGCCCCGCGCGGCCAGATCGGCGAGCGAGAGATCGATGTCGGTGTTCTCCTGCATCCAGCGCAACAGCGGCTCCAGGCCGGCGCCGCGCGGGGCCGGCGGCTGCTCCGGGACGATGAACTGCGCCTGGCCGCCCTCCCGCTCGAGGGGCATCACCGCCAGGCGGGCGGCGTCGGCGGCGACCGCGGAACCGAGGTCGCGGCGGATCAGGTGCAGGCACAGATCCAGGCCGGCGGCCGCGCCGGCCGAGGTGAGGAACTGGCCGTTGTCCACATAGAGCACGTGCGGGTCGACGTCGACGGCCGGGAAGCGCTCGGCGAGGGCCGGCGCGGCGAGCCAGTGTGTGGTGGCGCGCAGCCCGTCGAGCAGCCCGGTCGCCGCCAGGATGAAGGCGCCGACGCAGACGGAGGCGAGCCGGGCGCCGCCGGCGGCGGCTTTGCGAAGATGATCAAGAACCTCTTCCGGTACGCGTGAAGCGGGATCCTCGCAGCCCGGCAGGATGATCGTGTCGGCGTCGAGAAGGGTGTCCAGTCCCCACGGCGTCTGGAGAGTGAACACTCCGGCGTCCACTGTGGCGCTCGCGGCGCAGGCGCGTACCTCATAGGGTCTGCCGCCGTCGGCGAGCCGGAGTCGTCCGAACACCTCGATCGGGGTGGCCAGGTCGAACGGGATCACCTTGTCCAGGGCGAGGACGGCGACGACATGCATCGCCCGATCCTACGGAGCCGGTGGCCAGAATCCGTTGGAGGCGGGCAATCCAGCCAGTTCCGACCGGCCGGAACCGTCAATAGCGTTCCTCGCGTGACAAAGCTCCTGCTCAGCCTGCACGTCCTCGCCGCGATCATCACGATCGGCCCGGTAACCGTCGCGGCCAGCATGTTCCCGGCCGCCACCCGCCGCGCCCTCGCACCCACCGGCACCGGCCGCGACCGCGCCGCGCTGCGCCTGCTGCACCGCATCTGCCGCGTGTACGCCCTGCTCGGCATCGCCGTGCCGGTCTTCGGCCTGGCCACCGCCAGCAGCCTCGGCGTCCTCGGCGACGCCTGGCTGATCACCTCGATGCTGCTGACCGCGATCGCCGCCGCCCTGCTGGCCCTGTTGATCCTGCCCGGCCAGCGGCGCGTGCTGGCCGGCGCGCCCCTGCCGCCGGCCCGGCTCGGCATGCTCACCGGCGTCTTCAACCTGCTCTGGGCGGTCGTCGTGGTGCTGATGATCGTCCGTCCCGGCTCGACGACCGGAGCCTGACCGTGCCCAGGCGCCCCTTGGAGATCGCCGCCGTCGCCGAGCTGCTCTCCCTCGCCGTCCTGCTGGTCAACCTGGCGACCGCCCACGTCCCGCAGGTCACGTCCCTGGGCGGCCCGGTGCACGGCTGCGCCTACCTGTTCGTGGTGATCCTGACGGCCTGGCACCCGGCGGCCTCCCGGCGGACACGGCTGCTGGCCGCCATCCCCGGCGTCGGCGGCCTGCTCGCCACGCGCGCCCTCCGCGCCGGGCGGTCTCAGTAGTAGCGGCGCATGAGCCGGGTGGCCCAGCCGGGCTGGATGACCGGGTGGCGGGGGGCGAACTCGGCCAGGTAGGGCTTGATGTCGAGCACCGGAGTGCCGGACAGTGCGTCCAGGTCGGCGACGTGCAGGTCCAGGCCGCTGACGGTGAGCAGGCGGCAACGGGAGACGCCCAGGCGATTGGGGCGGTACGGGCCCCGGTGCGCGAAGACTCCCACGGGTGCCCCGTCCGGGTCGCCCCGCGGCGGGCGAGGCTCGCGCGGGACGGCGGACGGGTCGATCCGGTCGAACTGGAAGACGACCTCCAAGTGGGAGAAGTGTTCCAGGCCGAGCAGGGCGGACTCGTCGTAGGACGTGGCGTCCAGCCGGATCACTGCGCGCACGTCGTGCCAGTCGTCCTCGAAGATCTCGTGGCGGCCGCCGATCACCTGGCCGACGGGTCGCAGCGTCACGGAGTCGGTTGTCATGTGGGCTCCAGGGTCAGGGACGGCCGAGCGTGCCGCGGCGTTTGGCGAGGTGTTCGAGCCGGTTGAACGCGATGCTCCCGGCGGTCAGGATGAGCAGCGGCTGGATGAGAAGCCAGCCGAGACCCCAGCCACTGGGCAGGTCGGTCAGGGTGTGACCACCGATCAGGATGTCGCGCATGGCCTCGACGCCGGGTGCGATCGGCACGGCGAGCCGGCTGACGGCGGCGACGGCGTCGGGCATGGCGGCGAGCGGTACCAGGGTGCCGCCGACGATGGCGTAGACGGCGACGGACAGCTGAGTGATGATCTCGATGCGTTTGAACACCAGCGTCAGTCCGCACAGGACGAGCGCCAGCCCGCAGGTGCCCACGACGATGGCGGCCAGCGGCACGATCACCCGCGCGTCGAACGGTACGCGTCCACCCTGGGCGTGGATGACGACGGCGCCGGTGGCCAGCACGGCCAGCGCGGTGGGCAGGGCGGCGATCGCGGCGGCGACCTGCCGGCCGAGGATGAGCGCGGACGAGGGGAGCGGGGTGAGGTAGGTCTGTTCCAGCACACCGGACTGGATGTCGCCGAGGTATCCCCAGAACATGCGGTTGACCTGTTCGTGGATGAACGTCAGCGCCATCATGCCGAGCAGGGCCGGCAGCAGCAGTTCGGCGCGGAGCTGGCCCCGTCCCATGAACAGGACGATGAGCAGGTAGAAGACGGGGAAGGTGATGAGGTTGACGAGGACCTCGCGCCATCCGGCGACGACGTTGAGCAGGCCCTTGCGTACCTCCGCGGTGAACCCGCGGGTGAAGGTCATGACGGCTCCCGCAGGGTTCGGCGGTGGTTGCGGACGAACAGCAGGCCGCTGGCGACCGTGAGCACCACGGTGTGGGCGAGCAGCTGGGGCAGGGTGCCGCCGGTCCAGAGCTCGGCCACGGTACGGCCGTCGAACAGCGTCCTGGTGATCGCCTCGATGCCCAGCGTGGTGGGCAGGAGTCTGGCCAGGACGGCCAGCCAGTCCGGGTAGAGGGCCAGCGGCAGGAACGACCCGTTGAGCAGCAGCACCAGCGAGACCAGCAGCGACTGGAGGGCGCCGATCATCGGCGAGCGCAGTGCGACGGCGGCCAGCAGGAAGGTGAAGGCCAGCACGTCGACCCCCAGCAGCAGGACCGGAAGCAGCGCCGCCCAGGACAGCGGGAGGGTGATCCCGGCAACCAGCATCGGCACGGTGGCGGCGACCGCCGCCACCGCCAGGCCGAAGATCGAGGCGGTGATCAACCGGCCGAGCATCGGCAGCCACGGCGGCGCCGGGCTCATCCGAGCCTGAGCGAGCGTGCCGGTGCGCTGTTCCTCGATCAGGTCGGCCACCATCACCAGACCGGCGTACTGGAGGAACCAGTACGCACCGATGGCGACCAGTGTCTGGGGCAGGACGTCCTGGCGTAGCTCGCCCTGACCGAGCACGAACTGCAGACCCAGATACATCATCGTGCTGATCAGGAGCGTGATGACGTGACCGGCCGGGTGGGCGAGCTGGATCCGCAGGCCCTTGCCGATCTCGGCGCGCAGGACGTCAAGCATGCGCCGGCTCCTGGATCAGGGCGAGGAACACGTCCTCCAGGTCGGGCCGGACCTGGGTCAGCGACTGCAGCACCACACCGTGCGCGCGGAGGCGTTCGACCAGGTCGTAGACCTCGCCCGGCGCGTCGACCCGCAGCGTGATCGTGGTGACGCCGTCGCGCGTGACGCCGTCGAACCCGGGCGGCGCCGCTCCCTCCACCCGGATCTCGTATCGGTCGCGTTCCCGGGAACCGGCCAGCAGCTCACGCGTGGGCAGGTCGGCGACGAGCCGGCCCTGGCGGATGACGGCCACCCGGTCACACACCTCTTCGACCACGCCGAGCTGGTGGGTGGTGATCAGGACGGTGGTGCCGAGTTCGCCGGCGAGCTCGGCGATCCACCGCTTGATCGTGCGGGTGGCCTCCACGTCGAGGCCGAGGGTGGGCTCGTCCAGCAGCACGATCGGCGGGTCGGCGATCAGCGCGGCGGCGATCGCGACCTTCTGTTGCATGCCGCGGGAGAAGCCGCCGACCTTGTCGTCACGGCGCTCCCACAGACCCAGTTCGGTCAGCAGGTCGCGCGCCCGGTCCTTGATCCGGGCCCTGCGCATGCCTTTGAGCCGCCCGAAGTACATCAGGTTCTGCCAGGCCGACAGGCTCCAGTAGACGTTGCGGGAGCCTTCCAGCACCGCGCCGATCCGGGTCATCGCGGCCGGCCGCTGCCGGGTGACGTCGAAACCGCCCAGCCGGACCTGGCCCGAGGTGGGGGTCAGCAGGCCGGCCATCATCTTGATCGTCGTGGTCTTGCCGGCACCGTTCGGTCCCAGGAAGCCGATCACCGATCCGGCGGGGACGTGCAGTGACAGGTTGTCGACCGCCGGCAACCCGGCGGTGGCGTACACCTTGGTCAGAGCGTTGATTTCGATCATGTCTCTCCTCGGTCCGGAGTCAGTGCTCGTCGACGATCTCGATGTCGCTGGCGACCGGTCCCCGGGCCAGCGCGAACGCCGTGGTGGCCTCGGCGCCGCCGGGCACCGCCTGCCGGGCCGCTCGCAGGCTGTCGGCCGAGTCCCAGCGCCAGATGCCGACCCAGTTCTCGTCGTCGATCCGGCCCAGGCGTGCCTCGGTGAGACCGGGGACGGCCGCCCGGGTGGCGGTGACCAGGGCGGCGTGGCGGGCACGCAGCTCGTCGGCGTCGGCCGGATCGATCTGGAAGCGGGTAACGGTGACCACTGGCATGACTAGACCTCTTCTCTAGAGTCGACTTCTAGTTACGAGGTCTAGATATAGTCTCCAGTCATGAGTGACGTCAAGCGGACGAACAAGCGGGCACAGAAGTCTCAGGAGACGCGCGGGCGGATCCGGCAGGCGGCGCTCGAGTTGTTCACCCGCGACGGCTACGGCGCCACGAACCTGCAGGACGTCGCCGACCGGGCCGGCGTCGCGATCCAGACGATCTACTTCGTCTTCGGCAACAAGCGCGCCCTGCTCAAGGAGCTGGTCGACGTCACGATCGCCGGCGACGAGGAGCCGGTGGCCACGATGAACCGGCCCTGGTACACCGATGCGCTAGCCGCCGGCACGGCTCCGGAGATGCTGCGCGCCTACGTCGCGGGCACCACGTCCGTGCTGGAGCGGGTCGCCCCGATCGGCAGGATGCTGCGGGCCGCGGCCGCGAGCGATCCCGAGGTCGGCACGCTGTGGCCAGCCGGGACCGACCCGCGGTACGTCGTACACCAGCACGCCGCCGAGGCGCTGGCCGGAAAACCGGGCGCGAACCCGGACGTGCCGGTGGAGGAGGTCGCCGACCTGCTGTACGGCCTGCTCAGCCCGGAGTTGTACCTGGTGTTCGTGGAAGAGCGCGGCTGGTCGGCCCAGCGCTGGCAGCGATGGGCCGGCGACACGCTGCACGCCCAGCTGTGCCGATCCGACTAGGGCTGATCCGACCGGGACGGAATTCCGTCGCCCGCCCGGATCAGGTCGAGCAGCTCGATCTGGTCTCGGCTGGCCCTGATGGTCAGGCCGGTGAGCTCGGTATAGCCGCGGACGATGGTGGCGAGGGCTCGTACGTCCAGGAACGTCATCGCCGTGATGTCCAGGACGTCGCCGGGCCGCAGGGTGCGGGCCAGGGCCGCGAACGCGAGGGAGTTCGCCAGGTCGGTCTCGCCGGAGAGTCGCAGGGTCCGGCCGGTGCGCCGGTGGCGGAGCGGCGACCTGTCCTGGACGCCGGCGGGATGGGCCCGGCAGGCCGCCGCGACCTGCTTGGCCGGGAAGACGCGGGTGTCGTACTGGCAGATGGCGGTCAGCTCGCGGCTGGTGAACAGGCCGGCCGACTCGGCCTCGAAGTCGGTGAGCGCGTCGGGATCGACCCCGGCCGCCCAGGTCATGTCGACACTGACCCACAACCCGGAAAAGCCGGCGTCGACGGCCTGGCGGGTCGCGCCCGCGTACGCCTCGTTCAGGTAGGCCGGGTCGAATCGGCCGGGCGCCAGCTGCACCTGCCGGCTGTCCGCGATCTGTACCTGACCGCTGCGGACCGCCCCGGCGATCACCGGGCTGCTCGCACCGAGGCGGTGCTGGAAACAGCTCCGGTGCGGGCCACCGGGAAAAACCATGACCAGGGCGGACGCGGCGACGGCCTGCTCGGCGAAGCGGATGGTGTTGCCGGCGAACTGTGCCTCCGCCGCGAAGGTGGCGCTGATGTGGTCACCCGGTTGGATGGCGAGCACGGCGATCACCTCCTCGGCCCGACCCGCCGGCCTGGCTGAGCGTATCGCGGCCCCGCGCCGGGAGGGGATCGCCGAACCGGACAAGCGGTGCGTCATCGGCAGGCGCGTCACCCGGCCGAGAAGCCGATCTTGAGCCTGCTAAGTTAGGCCTGCCTTACCTAACACAGAGTGGAGTCCCCCGCCATGCGCGCAACCCGGTTCCTCGCGGGAATCGTCGCCGCCACCACCGCACTGGCACTCGCTGCCTGCGGCGGCTCGTCCGACACCGAAGACACCCCCGCCGCGTCCGGCAGCGCCGCTGCGTCGTTCCCGGTCACCGTCACCCACGCGTTCGGCACCACGACCATCGCGAAGAAGCCCGAGCGGGTCGCCACGGTCAACTGGGCCAACCACGAGGTGCCCCTCGCGCTGGGCATCGTTCCGGTCGGCTACGCCAAGGCCAACTTCGGCGACGAGGACGGCGACGGCCTGCTGCCCTGGGACGCCGCGAAGCTCAAGGAGCTGGGCGCGCAAACCCCGGTGCTGTTCGACGAGACAGACGGCATCGACTTCGAGGGCGTGGCCAACACCAAGCCGGACGTCATCCTGGCCGCCTACTCCGGTCTGACCCAGCAGGACTACGACACGCTGACCAAGATCGCGCCGGTCGTCGCGTACCCGAAGGCGGCCTGGGCCACCTCGTGGCGCGACAGCATCAAGCTGGAGAGCCAGGCTCTCGGCCTGGCCGCCGAGGGCGACGCGCTGATCGCGAAGATCGAGAAGCAGATGACCGACGAGGCCGCGCGCTACCCGAAGCTGGCCGGCAAGTCGGTGATGTTCCTGACCCACCTCGACCCGACCGACCTCAGCAAGATCAGCTTCTACACCACGCACGACACCCGGGCGCAGTTCTTCACCGACCTCGGCATGAAGCACCCGGCGAGCATCGAGAAGGCCTCCGCCGCGACCACCGAGTTCAGCCTCACGCAGAGCGCCGAGCAGGTCCAGAACCTCAGCGACGTGGACATCATCGTGACCTACGGTGACGCCGAGGGCACCACCCTGGCCACCCTGCAGAAGGACCCGCTGCTCTCCAAGATCCCGGCGATCAAGCGTGGCTCGTTCGTCTCGCTGCCCGGCAGCACCCCGGTGGCCACCGCCGCCAACCCGACGCCGCTGGCCGTCTCGTTCGTACTCAAGGACTACGTCGACCTGCTCGGCAAGGCCGCCGACAAGATCTGATGACGCTCGTCGAAACCAGGTCCGGGCCGGACGTCGCCGACGTGCGACGCCCGGCCCGGGTGCGCCTGGCCTGGCTCCTGGCCGTTCTCGCCGTCCTGATCCTGGTCCTGCTGGCATCGGTCGCCTTCGGCTCCCGGATCGTCGGCTGGGCCGACATCACCGCCGCCTTCGGCGGCAGCGACGAGACGCTCGATCAGGCGGCCGTGGTCAAACGCATTCCGCGTACGGTGCTCGCGGCACTCGTCGGCGCGGCGCTCGCCCTGTCCGGCGCGGTCATGCAGGGCGTCACCCGTAACCCGCTCGCCGACCCGGGCATCCTCGGCGTGAACATGGGGGCCATGCTCGCGATCGCGGTCGGCATGGTGACCATCGGGCTGTACACCGCGACCGCGTACATCTGGGTCGCCATCGCCGGAGCGGCCGTGTCCACCCTGTTCGTCTACGCGGTCGGCTCGCTCGGCCGTGGCGGCGCCACCCCGCTCAAGATCGCACTGGCCGGTGCGGCCACCTCCGCCGCGCTCGCGTCGCTGGTGGTCGCGGTCGTGCTCCCGCGCGGCGACATCGCCGAGAACTTCCAGTCCTGGCAGGTCGGCGGGGTCGGCGGCGCGAGCTGGGAGAGCATCGGCCAGGTGCTGCCGTTCCTGATCGGCGGCCTGGTCATCTGCCTGCTCTGCGCCAGGTCGCTGAACTCCCTCGCGCTCGGCGACGAACTGGCCGCCGGCCTCGGTGAACGCGTCGCCCTGGTACGCGCCGTCGCGGCCCTCGGTGCGGTGGTGCTGTGCGGCGCGGCCACCGCGGTCGCCGGGCCGATCGCCTTCGTCGGCCTGATCGTCCCGCACCTGTGCCGGCTGCTCGTCGGCCTGGACCACCGCTGGCTGCTGCCGTTCGTCACGCTCGTCGGCGCCGCGCTGCTGACCGCGGCGGACGTCGTCGGCCGGGTGGTGAACCGGCCCGACGAGATCGAGGCCGGCATCATCACCGCGCTGATCGGCGCCCCGTTCTTCATCTACATCGTCCGCCGGCAGAAGGTACGCGAGCTGTGAGCACCACCTTGACGGCCGTCACCCGCGGCCGGGTCCGGCGCGGCCGGCGACGGCAGACCGTACTGGCCGTCCTCGGTGTGGCGGTGGCCGTGATGTTCCTCGTCTCGCTGATGGTCGGGCAGACCTTCTACCCGCCCGGCGACGTACTGCGGGTGATCCTCGGCGGGACCGTGCCGGGTGCCTCGTTCACCGTGGGTGAGCTCCGGCTGCCCCGGACCGTCCTTGCCCTGATCACCGGGCTGTGCTTCGGGATGGGCGGGGTCACCTTCCAGACCATGATGCGCAACCCGCTGGCCAGCCCCGACATCATCGGTATCAGCTCCGCGGCGGGCGCGGCGGCGGCCTTCGCCATCATCGTGCTCAACCTCGGCGAGACCGGCGTCTCGGTCTTCGCCATCACCGCGGCACTCGGCGTGGCCCTGGTCATCTACGTCCTGTCGTTCAAGGACGGTGTGGCCGGCACCCGGCTCGTCCTGATCGGCATCGGCATCGCCGCCATGCTGAACAGCGCCACCTCGTACATCCTGAACCAGGCCGGGCAGTGGGACCTGCAGGCCGCGACGCGCTGGCTCAACGGCAGCCTGAACGGGTCCACCTGGAACGAGGCGCTTCCGGTGCTGCTCGCCCTGCTGGTGTTCGGCCCGGTGCTGCTCGGCCAGGCCCGGAACCTGACCATGCTGCAGCTCGGCGACGACACCGCGGCGGCTCTGGGGACCCGGCTGGAACGTACCCGGCTGGTGTCGATCGTCGCCGCTGTCGGCCTGATCGCGTTCGCCACCTCGGCCACCGGCCCGATCGCGTTCGTGGCTTTCCTCGCCGGGCCGATCGCTGCCCGGCTGGTCGGCTCCGGCGGCTCGGTGCTGCTGCCGTCCGCCCTGGTCGGCTCGTTGCTGGTGCTGGTCGCGGACTTCCTCGGCCAGTTCGCCTTCGACACCCGCTTCCCGGTGGGTGTGATCACCGGCGTGCTCGGCGCCCCGTACCTCATCTATCTGCTCGTCCGCACGAACCGCGCGGGAGGCTCCCTGTGACCACCGACCACTCCCTGACGGCCGAGAAGCTGACCGTTGGCTACGGCGACCGGGTCGTCATCGAGTCGCTCGACCTGCTCGTGCCGCCGGGCCGGATCACCGCGATCGTCGGCGCCAACGCCTGCGGCAAGTCGACGCTGCTGCGCTCGATGTCCCGGCTGCTCGCACCGCGGGCCGGGCACGTCCTGCTGGACGGCCGCGAGGTGCACCGGATGCCGGCGAAGGAGCTGGCCCGCACCCTCGGCCTGCTGCCGCAGTCACCGATCGCGCCGGAAGGCATCACCGTCGCCGACCTGGTCGGCCGGGGCCGCAACCCGCACCAGCGGATCCTGTCGCGGTGGAGCCGGGACGACGACGTCGCGGTGGCCGCCGCCCTGGACGCCACGCACACCGCGGACCTGGCGGAACGCTCGGTCGACGAGCTCTCCGGCGGTCAGCGCCAGCGGGTGTGGATCGCGATGGCCCTGGCACAGCAGACCGAGCTGCTGCTGCTCGACGAGCCGACCACGTTCCTCGACGTCAGCCACCAGGTCGAGGTGCTGGACCTGCTCACCGACCTGAACCGGGACCGCGGCACCACGATCGTCATGGTCCTGCACGACCTGAACATGGCGGCCCGTTACGCGGACCACCTGATCGCGCTGGCCGCCGGCGGCGTGCACGCCGCCGGCGAGCCGGCCGAGGTGCTGACCGAGGATTGCGTACGCGCGGTCTTCGGCCTGGACAGCCAGGTGATCGACGACCCGGTGTCCGGCAAGCCGTTGATGCTGCCGATCGGCCGGCACCACGTGCGCACCCCGGTGTAGCCGTTGCGGGGATGCCGGGCTTGACCCGCGAGGCGTAGCGTGCCCGATGTGGCAGGCCGAACCCGCGTCCAACTCCTGACCGCGGTCGGGCATGTGGTCCTGCTCATCGGCGCGATCGCCACTGTCGCGGTGGGATTCGCGATCGTCACCACCCGGTTCGCCGGGCCCGGCATCGAGTTCGCCGTCGCGCTGGCGACGACGGTCGCGGTCAGCCTTTACGGCAGCCTCGTCGCGTCGTCTACTCTGCACCGTCGACTGGACGGGCCGCGGCGCCCCGGCGCCCCGGCCGCCGGGAGCCGCGCTCCAGGCGAGCCCTGACGGCTCGGCCGGCGATCGTCGCACCGGTGCCGCCCAGGGCGGTGGTGATCGCCGCGCCGGCGAGGATCATCTGTTCGTGTGTGGTGAGTTCGGGTGTGAGCTCGCGCAGGACAAGGAACAGCACGAGGTAGATGGCGGCGAGGCCCGCGACGGCAGCCAGCCCGGCGACGACTTTGAACGCCTCGTACAGCAGGTACCGCTTCAGCGTCTCGCCGTCGTTCGTGGCCCGCGTCATGTGCCAGACCGCGAAGTCGTAGTAGTCGGCGGGTCCGCGCGGCGTTTCCTGGGGCTTCGAAGGCTGCTGCCGGACCACCTCGCGAAGGGCGTCCTCGATAGCGTCGCGCGCCGGCTTACCGAGGCGTTTCGGGTCTGCGGGCCAGGTGGCGCACTCTTTGAAGATCACCCGGCACACGGCGGCGGGGCCGCCGGCCCGGCACAGGTCGGCTGTCTGGTGCCGGCGCGCGAAGTCCTCGATCAGTCCATGTACGAGTCGGCAGAGTTGGACGACCCGCTCGGTCAATTCGAGCGCGGCCGGATGAATTGCGACGTCCACAGTCGACTTCGCGTCGAGTTCAACAAACGCTATTTGTTTCTGCTTGAGCCAGCGCGCGGGGAGAGCCGTGGGGTCGGAGAGGAGGCTCGCGGCAAAGTCCCGGAGGTGCTTGGGCTCGACGCGCTTGGTGCCACGCCGGATGAGCTGCGCTTTCGTCATCCGCGGCGGCGACGCCTTCTGGTCCATACGGGGACACCCCCGGCTGATTGCGCTAAACTGGAATCGAGATTTAGTAGACTTGAATCGACTAGATTGAAGCTAGATATGCTCGATTCTCGTGTTGTCTACTGTGCTACTGTCCATTAAAGCTACGCCGGTTTACTCAAGGTATTCAAGTGCTCACTGAGGCGGGCGGGACGGCGCGTGAAGTGCCCACCGTCAGCCGTCGGGTTGGGAGGTGGCCATCGTGGCTACACCAGCAGCGGAACAGCTGGCGCACCGGCTCCGCACGCTCCGCGAGAAGGCCGGCCTCACGCAGGGCGAGCTGGCCGAGATCTTCACGAAGGACGGTCGGAAGGTGGGCGCGGCCGCCATCTCCTCGTGGGAGCGGCTGAGGAATCCCGTGCTGGTGCCGGAGAACCGGATCGAGCCCTACTCGCGGCTGCCCTTATTGGCCGGTGATCCTCCGCGACTGCGGGCGGAGGACGACCTCACGCAGTCGCAGCTGGCCGAGCGTGACGAGCTGCTCCTGGATCTGACGGTCCTCTCCGACCAGGCGCGCGGCGGGACGGCGGCGGCCGAGGCGGCTCGTGTCCCGACGTACCGGTCATGGTTCTTCTCTGACGGCGGCCCGATCGTGATCATCGCTCCGGATGCGCCCGCCTGGGCGATGGGGCCCCTGGCGGACGATGCCGATCCGAACTACACGGCCCTGCACCTGTTCGCGGATCAGGACGCCCTGATCGAACTCCATGGGCACATTCGCGCCGAGAACGACCCCTCGCTGCCGGTCCGGTTCAAGCGGGCGTCGACGGTCACCGCTGACGACCTCTCCGGCCACCTCGTTCTCCTGGGCGGCATCGCGTGGAACTCGGTGACGCGGCGGCTGCTCCGCCAGTTGGAACGGCTTCCCATCCGTCAGATGGAGATGCCCGAACTGACCTCGGGGGAGATCTTCGCGGTCGGCCACGGTGCGGCGGAGCGGCGGTTCCTGCCGGTCTGGTCCAAGGCCAACGGTGAACCCTCCCCGGAGCTCGAGGAGGACGTCGGTCTGCTGGCCCGGGTGCCCAACCCGTTCAACTCCAGCAAGACGCTGACCCTGTGCAACGGCATCCACAGCCGGGGCGTTCTCGGCGCGGTCCGGACGCTGACCGATGCCCGCATCCGGGAGGCCAACGAGGCGTACCTCGCCGAGCATTTCGCCAACGACGAGTACGGGCTGCTGGTCCGGGTCCCGGTCTTCCACGGCGAAGCGCTCTCCCCGGATCTCCAGGACCCGGCGAACGTCCTGTACGCGTGGCCGCAGAGCGCAGGAGTCAAGCCGCGGCGGGACCGCCCATGAGCACCAGGGCAGGTACTCAGCGGTCCGACCACGACCGGCTGCTCCGCAGGCTCGACTGGAGCCCGGAAGTGCGGCCGTCCGGGCGGCCACTCGACGCGATCATCGTGCCCGCCTCCCGGCGAGCCAATCGGCTGAGTGCGGTGATCGACCTCGCGTCCCGCTGCGAGACCACACTCGTCATTCTCGCCTCGCACCAGTGCGACATCGACGAGGTCGCGGCGCTGATCGCCAAGCGCCCCGGCAAGGCGCGCGCGGTCCTGGCCGAGGTCCCGTTGCAAACCGATCATGAGGCATTGCGGCTGGTCACCTCGGCGGAGGACATCCGCGCCCTGAGCGGTGATCGGTCGAGCAACCTCAGCCTCAAGCGGAACATCGGACTGCTGCTGGCTCGCTACCGCGGGTGGCAGAAGATCATGTTCTTGGACGACGACATCATCAGGATCACCCCCGAGCAGGTCGCGCGGGTCGCGCATCACCTGGACAGCAACCGGTTCGCCGGCTTCAAGACAGTGGACTTCCCGGACAACTCCGTGGTCTGTCACGCCAACCGCTTGGTCGACCGGCCCCAGGGTATCTTCGTCAGCGGTGCCGCGCTCGGCGTGAACACCGCCGGTCATCGCCCCTTGGAGGTGTTCCCCGACATCTACAACGAGGACTGGTTCGCCTTCGCCGGTGAGGCGGAGACCAACGGCGTCGCGCACGTCGGGGACGTCGGGCAGCTGTCGTTCAATCCGTTCAAGGACTCCGGGCGAGCGACGTTCGAGGAGTTCGGCGACCTGATCGCCGAGGGCCTCTACACCCTCTTCACCGATGGCGGCGGTCTCCACCGGGCGACGACCGACTTCTGGAGACAGTTCATCGACGAACGGTGGGCACTGATCAGCGAGATCCGGCGGAAGCTCGACGAGAACGCGACGCACGAGGCGGTGCAGGCGGCCAAGTCGCTGCAGGCGGCGCAGTGCCAGCTGGAGATCACCAACGCGGACGACTGCGTGCGCTTCCTCGATGTCTGGCAGGAGGATCAGCGCCGGTTCGGGAAGGCGAGCCGGTTGGCGTTCGGGCGCGACTACGACTACCGCGAGGCTTTCGACGCGCTGGGTCTGTACCGCTGGCAGGAGGCCCGGTTCGGGATAGAGAGGCTGCCGGTCAGCGCTGGCTGGTAGCGTCGCTGAGCCGTAACCGTTCCTCGACGCGGCCGGCGGTGCCGAGCTCCTGATACTCCTTCGTCCGTTCGAAGCCCAGCGATTCGTAGAGTTTCAACGCGTCCGGGTTGGGGTGGATGACCCACACGAAGACCTCGTGTTCCCGCACGTCGTCCAGCAGCATGCCGATCAGCTCGGAGGCGATCTTCTTGCGCCGGTGCCGTGGGTCGGTCCAGACCCACCCGATGTGCGGGCCGTCCGGCTCGTGGGTCAGCCGCGCCATTCCCACGACCGTCCCGTTCAACCGTGCCACAGCCCACCGCCCCGTCCGGCAGGAGGTGCGCCACTTCGCGGCGCTCCACGACGACTCGTGCGGTTCGGCCGGTAGGAAGAACTCCGGTGAGTCGCGCAGCGCGGCGAGGCGGGCCTCGCGCGCCAGAAGCCAGTCATCCGGAGTCAGAATCAGGTATTCCGTCGTCGCGTCGCTGTCACTTTCGGGAGCCGCCATCCACACCCTTTCGCTCTCGGCGCTGAACCTCTTCAATGTGAGGCATCCGCGCTCGGCGCGCCACGTGAGGCCCTTGATGGCGGCTCGGCTCCCGGTCGGACCGGCTAGAGCGCTTCCCTAGTCAGGGTGATCTTGCTCGGCCCACGCTCAATGCTGGCTCAACGGCCGCCAGACAGCACCCACGTTGGGCCGGACAAGGCCCTGACCAGCAAGGCTCTCTGGACAGCTTTCGCGTCAAGGTCTGGTCGTAACCGCTCCAGGAGCGACCGTTGCGGCAGTCGGGCGGTAAGCCCGTAGGCGGCGGCCAGCGCGGCGCGGCCCAGCGCGGCGCGGCGCGACAAGGAACCGGCTCGGCTCGGCCCGGTTCGGCGCGGTTCGGGAGGCGGTGACAGCCATCAGGCACAGCCGGCCCGCAAAGCCCGGCCTTGTCGATCACCGAGCTAGTAGCGCGGGGACTACTGGCGGTAGCCGTCGTTGCGTGGTGGGTTTGCGGAATGCGGTGGATCGGGTGCGCCCGCGCGCACCGGATCCACCACGATCCGCGAGACCGGCCGTAAACCCGGCTACCCGATGTCACGTCAGTCGTGCGCGCACACGAGTGCCGACCGCAGATATACCCAGGCGGCGGGCCGTAACCGGCAGGCGATGCCGTTTCCCGGCGGTCGCGCTGGGGCGGTGAGGGGAAGCCGGGCTCGCGCCGGGGGAGCGGGGACAGGGTCGGCTTCGGCGAGACGCCGGTTACGCGTACCCCAAAGAAGCGGGACTGGCAGGCAGAGATCCAGGGGCCTAGCCGCGCTCGCGTTTGACCAGGTCGCGGACCGCAGGCGCGACCTCGGCGGCGAAGCGTTCGGCGACCGCGTGGTCGTCGCCGCCGATGATGAAGGCGGAAATGCCGTGAGTGAGGGCCAGGTCGGCGAGCTGGTCGGTCCACTGTGCGGGCGGGCCGTCCAGCAGGCCGCGGCCGGTGGGTGAGAAGCCGACCTGCATGAAGTTCATCAGGCGGCGTACGGCGGCGGGGGAGCGGCCGGCGCCGGCGGCGGCCTCGTCGATGCGGGCGTTGGCGTCCGGGAGGGAGGCGGGGCCGTGCGGCAGGTAGTCCATGGTGGGTAGCCAGCCGTCACCGAGTGCGCCGGTGAGGGCGAGCATCCGGGGTTTGTAGGCGCCGACCCAGATGCTGATGTCGTGCGCCGGGCGCGGACCGCGTTTCGCGCCGCTGACGGTGTAGTAGGTGCCCTGGTGGTCGACGCGGCCGCGGGCGTCGACGTTCCACAGGTCGCGGATGATGCCGATGCCTTCGGCTAGGGCGTCGACGCCCTGGGCCGGGGTGAGGTGGCGTCCGCCCATCGCGGCGATGCTGTCGCCGAAAGCGCCGGCGCCGAGGCCGAGTTCGAGGCGGCCGCCACTGAGGATGTCCAGCGACGCGGCGGCGCGGGCGAGGACGGCGGGTGGGCGCAGCGGGAGGTTGAGGACGTTGCCGCTGAGCCGTACCCGTTCGGTGCGCGCGGCCGCGTACGACAGCAGCGTCCAGGTGTCCAGGAAGGCCGGCTGGTAGGGGTGGTCCTGGAAGGTGACCAGGTCGAGCCCGGCACGGTCGGCGGTGAGGGTGAGGTCGAGCGCCTTCTCGCCGGGTGTCACGAACGTGCCGAACAGCAGGTCGTGTCCGTAGTCGGTCATGCTTGCACCTCCGGGTCGATGTTGAAGTTGTCGCGGAACAGGTTGCCGGGGTCGTAGCGGCGCTTCAGGGTGCGCAGCCGGGTCAGCACGTCCGGTGGGAAGGCGTCGAGCAGGCGTTCGGGGCGCGGGTCCGTCTCGAAGCTGAGGTACAGGCCGTCGAAGTGGTGGGCGAGTCGGTCCCACGCCCGGTTGAGCGCATCCCGGTCACTGCCCATCACGGTGAGCTGGAACTCCGGTGTGCGATGGGCGAACGCCGTCGCGGAAGGCGGGGTGTCGGTGATCGCGCCGCCCATGTGCCGCAGCTGGAAGAAGTAGACCTCACCGGAGTGCAGCAGCCGGGCCGCGTCGCGGGCGAACTCGTCGGTGAGCCGCGGCAGGAAGGCTGACCGGGACACCGGCTCGCCGCGGCTGTGGTGGCCGTCCGGGCCGACGTCGGCGGCCTCGGCCATGACCTGGGCGTACGACGTGAGCACCACCCGCTGCTGGACGAGCAGACCGGTCGACGCGAACGGGGTGAGCCGCTCCACGACGACCTCGGGGTCCGGGTTGTCGACTATGCCGTAGAGCTGGACGACCGACTGCCCCGGCTGTGCCGGGCCGGAGCCGAGGAAGACCGTCGTGTCGCGCGGGGCGGTGCGGGCCACCGCGCCGTACTGTTTCAGGGTCTGTTCGATGTCCGGGCTGACCAGCACGAGCTGAGCCCAGCCGACCTCGCCAACCTCGCTCACCTCGAACTCGAACGCGGTCGCCACACCGAAGTTCGCGCCGGCGCCGCGGATCGCCCAGAGCAGGTCGGGGTTCTCCCGCTCGCTCGCCCGGACCGGTGTGCCGTCGGCGAGGACCACCTCGACGGCTCGCAGATGGTCGATGGTGAGGCCGTGCTCGCGGGACAGCAGGCCGATCCCGCCGGCGGTGGCCAGCCCGCCCACCCCGACACCGCCGTAGTCGCCGGAGCCGAGCGCCCAGCCGTACCGGTCCAGGACGGCGGCGACCTGCTTCCAGGTCGCGCCCGGCCCGACGCGGACGATGCGCCGCTGTTCGTCGAGCACCCGGATCTCGTTCATCGCACCGAGGTCGATGATCAGGCCGCCGTCGTTGGTGGAGCGGCCGCTGACTCCGTGCCCGCCGCTGCGGAGGCCGAGCGGGAGGTGCCGGTGCCGGCGCGCGAACGCCAGGGCGTCGGCGACCTCGGCCGGGGTACGCGGACGCAGCACCAGCCCCGGCGAGCCGCCCCGCATGTAGGTCGACCGGTGCCCGCGGTAGCCGGGATCGCCGGGCTCGATCGCCACGTCGGCGAGGGACGCCGGGATCCCGTCGTAGTCGATGCCGTCCCGGCGCAGGGCCCGGACCGCCGCCGGCCGTCGCGGACGGTCCCGCACGCCGACTTCCTGGATGAGGCGATCCACGTCCTCGGGTGCCGCCGCGGGCACCGCCTCCCATGCCATCTCCGTGGTGACCACGCGCGTGCCGGCCAGGATGCCGAGGCTCTCGCGCGCCTTGCCGGCCATCGCGGGTGTCAGGCCGTCCAGCGCGCCGGGCACGCCGATCTGGATGCGATCGGTCCGGCCGGCGAGCCAGGCCGCCGTCGTCCACGGGTCCAGCCCGCCCTCGTCGTCACGCAGAACGACGACGTCCAGGCCGCCGGCCTCCGCTCGGCCGGCCAGCGCTGTCAACTGCTCGGGCTCGGCCTGGGCGCCGGCGAGGCACAGGGCGATTCCCCATTCATCCGCCACTCGATCCTCTTTCGTCTGTCCCACAGAAGGTATTTGTGGAAGACGGTATTTCCAAGAGATAGTATGGCGCCGTGAGCAAGTCGACAACGCCCGAGGACCTCGGGGCGGCACTGGGTCTGCTGCTGCGGGCGTACGCGGAGGCCGTGACACCAGCACTCGGCGACCTGCCGCACGGCTCCCGCGGCTACCAGACGATGTGCGAGGTGGTGCACGGCCGGCAGCCCAGCCAGGCGGCCCTGGCGGCCCGGCTCGGCATCGACCGCACGATGATGACGTACCTGATCGACGACCTGGTCGAGGCCGGCCTGGTCGAGCGCCGGCCCAACCCGGACGACCGGCGGCAGCGGCGCATCGTGGCGACCGATCGTGGGCGCGGCACGCTCGAAGAACTCTGCGGGCGGGTCCGGGCAGCGGAGGACGCTGCGCTCGGCGCCCTGGGCGATGAGGAGCGCGCGGTGTTCCGGCGGCTGCTCTTCAAGGCGGCCGGGGCCGGAGCGGTCCACACCGCGGAGACCTGCGCGCTGGTGGAGCAAGCCCTCAAGTCCTGACCCGCGGTACGCCAAGATCATTTATCGTCTCCTGCGTGGAGCGCATCGAACTGACGTACGAATACGGTGTTCAGCGGCGCCGGAAGTGGCGCAACGCCGTATCCGGGTCGGCGTTCCTGATTCAGGTGACCGTCGGTCAGCTGCGCGACGGGCGGTGGTTCGCGCAGTGCGCCGGCTACGGCGTCGCCGCCCGCTACGACGGCGAGGCGGCGTACGTCTTCGACAACCGGAGGTACGGGGAACGGCTCGCCGTCCAGCTGGCCTACCGGTGGATGCGTGAGCTGGGCGGCGGGTGGGAGCCGGCACCCGCCCGGTACAGCCCCGACGGCTCACGTCCCGACGACGGGCTGCCGTGGCGGCGCTCGGGCGGTGGCTGGGTGCTCGACCGGCGCTAGCGGCCGCGGATGTGTTCGACGATGGCCCGCCGGCCGGCTTTCGCCTCGGGCACGGGCAGCAGCGGATAGACGTGCAGCGCGCCCGGCTCCTCGTGGTAGGTCAGCGGCACCCTGGCCGGCAGCCGGTCACGCAGCGTCCGGCAGTCGGCCAGGGTGATGTCGCGGGTCCCGACCAGCACCTGGAGCGGCGGCAGGTGGTCCAGATCGCCGTAGATCGGGCTGAGCCGGGGATCGTCGAGGGCCAGCCCGCCGGCCCAGGCGGCCGCGAGCGGGCGCAGGCCGGGACGGGCCAGCCACGGGTCGTAGGGTTCGATCGCGTCGATGCCCGGGTTCGACATGGTGAGGTCCAGCCAGGGCGCCAGCAGGGTCAGCCCGGCGACGTCGCCGGGCGTGGCCTGGGCGGCGAGCAGTGCCAGGCCGCCGCCGGCCGAGTCGCCGGCCAGATAGCAGCGGCGGCCTGCCCGGGCCAGGTCACGGACGATGCCGGTGACCAGTTCCAGCGCCTGGAGACCGGTGTGGTGCGGAGAGAGCCCGTAGATGGGCACGTGCACCTCGTAGCCGGTCCGGTCGGCGATGTGGCCGATCAGCGACCAGTGCTCCGCGACGATCTCGCTGGTGTACGCGCCACCGTGCAGGTAGATCACGACCGGCTTGTCGTCCGCGGGCCGGCTGCGGACCCGGTAGACGTCGAAGCCCTGGACGCTGTCGCGGGTCACGTCGAACCGCCGGGTGAGCGCGCTCGGCGGTGCCGACGGCCCCTTGGCACGCGCGAGGGTGCGATGACCGGCCGCCTCGGTGCCGAACTTCCGCCGGTAGGCCAGCCGCGTGAACACCGCGACGCCTCTCATCTGCCAACTCGCCATCGCCGGAGGCTACAAGATCACACCGGGCTGTCGCGAGCGTCTCTATTCTCCGACCCCGATGACGGCGCCCGGATGTGATGGCATGGGATGTGGTGACGCACCATTGACCGGCAGACCCCGGTAAGCAGCTGACAGGAGGACGCATGGAGTCGCGTACCGATCTCGTCGAAGACCTGATGGCCCGCTTCCCGCACGTGCCGCGCGAGGCGGTGATCAAGGAGGATCTGCTGCGCGGCGGGCTCGCCTTCGACGACTCGGCGCTCACCGACAACGAGAACGGCGAGGTCAAGCCCAAGTCGTACTTCATCTTCTCGTTCGACCACCGCACGCTGCCCGAGCTCGGCGAGGCCGCGCTGCGGCGGCCGCCGGAGGAGATCGTGCTGACCGGGGGACCGTACGGGCTGCGGCGCACGGTGGTGTCGGTGCGCATCAACCCGGACTCGCCGTACCGGGTGAAGCCCGACGCGGACGGCCGGCTGATGCTGTTCCTCGACGGCCGGGCGATCGCCGAGGTGGGGTTGCCGCCGATGCCGGACTACTACCGGCACACCCTGGCCAACGGCAAGCAGGTGATGGAGGTCGCCCCGACCATCCAGTGGGGTTATCTCGTCTACCTGACCGTCTTCCGCGTGTGCCAGTACTTCGGCGCCAAGGAGGAGTGCCAGTACTGCGACATCAACCACAACTGGCGCCAGCACAAGGCGGCCGGGCGGCCGTACACCGGGGTCAAGCCGGTCGACGAGGTCCTCGAGGCGCTCGAGATCATCGACAAGCACGACACGCTGAAGGTGTCGACGGCGTACACACTGACCGGCGGCAGCGTCACCTCGCACGTCGGCGGGAAGGCCGAGGCGGACTTCTACGGCCAGTACGCCCAGGCCATCGAGGAACGGTTCCCGGGCCGGTGGATCGGCAAGGTCGTCGCCCAGGCGCTGCCCAGGGCGGACGTGCAACGGTTCAAGGACTACGGCATCCAGATCTACCACCCGAACTACGAGGTCTGGGACAAACGCCTCTTCGAGCTCTACTGCCCCGGCAAGGAGCGCTATGTGGGGCGCGAGGAGTGGCACCGCCGCATCCTGGACTCGGCCGAGATCTTCGGGCCGCGCAATGTAATCCCCAACTTCGTCGCCGGCATCGAGATGGCCGAGCCGTTCGGGTTCACCACCGTGGACGAGGCCATCGCGTCGACGACGGAGGGCCTGCACTACTTCATGTCGCGTGGCATCACCCCGCGGTTCACCACGTGGTGCCCGGAGCCGACGACCCCGCTCGGCCGGACCAACCCGCACGGTGCGCCGCTGGAGTACCACATCCGCCTGCTGGAGGCGTACCGCGCGACCATGGACGAGTACGGCCTGGCCAGCCCGCCGGGATACGGCCCGGCCGGTCCCGGTAACGCGGTCTTCTCGGTCAGCTCGTTCATGGACAGCCTGCCGGCCGACCGGAGCTGACGCCGGGATTGCTCGCCGGTCACCCTCCTTTTTCGGTACGGGTGACCGGCGTCTCGCCGAAGCCGACGGCTGCTCGCCCTGCTCGGCGCGAGCCGGGCATTGCGCCCCGGCCCCAGCGCGGCCGCCGGGAAACACCAGTCCGTCCCGCTGCGGGAGAACCGGGCGTGGTCGCTCGCCGGGCTGCCGGCGGCGGGCCGCGATTGCCCGCGTTCGCCGTCAGGTGATGCCGTTTCCCGGCGGTCGCGTTGGGGCGGTGAGGCTGAGCCGGGCTCGCGCCGGGAGAGCGGGGACGGGTCGGCTTCGGCGGGACGCCGTTACGCGTACCCCGAAGAAGCGAAACCGGCAGGCAGACCTCGACCCCTAGCGGGAGTTCCTCGCTTGCCGGGCGGTGCGCCATCCGGAGGCGGCCAGGGCGCCGGCGACAGCGGCGTCCAGGAGGGCGACGCGGCGCCAGCGTGCCGACACGGCGGCCAACGCCACCCCGGTGCCGGCGTGCAGCGCGTCCACCGCGGCGCTCACACCGGCTACCCGCGGTGCCGGCTCGGTGGCGGTCGCCGCGGCCTGGACCAGCTGGCGTGCGGCGAGTACCCGGGCGACGGTGACGGCGGCCGCCGGAGGCCGCCGGCCGGCGCGCCGCAGCACGATGGGGGCGAGCAGCAGGACGCCGGCCCATCCGGTACGCGCGACCGCAGCCGCGCGCACCGGGGCGGACGCCGGCCGCTGACGCCCGCGGCGCACGGCCTCGAACACGAGCTCACCGGGCCGCCGCTGCCGCCCGAGCAGCGTGGTGAACACACTGCGCCGCAGCATCCGCCCGGGGTGCGTGCCGTGGACGCGTCCGGGCTCGTCGAGCGGCGCCTCCAGGTTGTCGGTGCCGTTGTCGGGGCGGTCCGTGTGCTGCGTGCCCGCGCCGAGGCGCCGCACAGACAGCAGCGCGTCGGTCAGCGCGGGGGAGAGGCGCTGACCGAGGTACATCGCGGCCGCGGCGCCGCCGACCGGGATCTCGCGGCGGGGGTGGCGGGCCGCGTAGACGATGGCGTTCGCGACCACCTCGGGTGCGTACACCGGTGGCGGAGGTTTCGGCATGGCGCCCAGCTTGGACCGGGCGTGCTCGAAGAACGGGGTGGCGATCGACGCGGGCAGGATCGTGGTCACCGTGATCGGCGCGCCCTCCTGGGCGAGTTCCACGCGCAGGCTGTCGTAGAACGCGCGCATCGCGAACTTGCTGGCGACGTACGGGCTCTGCAGCGGCATCGACCGTACGCCCTCGGCCGACACGACCCCGATGAGCGTGCCACCGCCGGCGCGCCGCAGCGCCGGCAGGGCGGCGTGCACGCCGTGGACTTGGCCTAGGAAGTTCACCCGCATGACCCGCTCGAACTCGGCGCCGGTGATGTTCTCGACGCGGCCCCACACCCCGACGGCGGCGCAGCCCACCCAGGTGTCGATGCGCCCGTACCGTTGCTCGGCGGCCTCGGCGAGCGCTCGCACCGCCTCCGGATCCGCCACGTCGGTGGGTACCGCCACGGCCGTCCCGCCGCTTCCGGTGATCTCGTCGACCAGCGAGTCCAGCGCCGGCTTGCCCCGGGCCGCGCAGACCACCGTCGAGCCCCGGGCGGCGAAGGCCAGCGCGGTCGCGCGCCCGATGCCGCTGGACGCGCCGGTGATCACGACGACCTGCTCGGATAGCGGTTTCGGCATGTCAGCGCCGTCCTCTCTGCGGGGAGACGTCGGATTCCCCGCACGGGCGGTGGTAAACACGCCCGTCACCGCGGCGCCTGGCCTGCTGTCAGGCGGTCTGCTGGACCCAGCCCCGGCGGCGTGCCGGCATGACGCGGCGATCCCGGGCCGGCAGGTACTGACGCAGGGCGGCGGCTCGCGTGGCAGCGGCGTCCGCCTCGAGGCGCAGGCTGTCGCGCGCCGCCCTGGCGAGCTCGGCGTCGTGCCGGGCGGTCGCCTCGGTGGCCGTGGCCTGCCGGTACAGGTGGTGCCGGACCGCGGCGATCGCCCGGTGGAGCACCAGTTCCTGCTCCACCGGATGGAGTCGTGGATTCCAGCCGCCGTCGCCGGTGGTCAGGTCGGTCATCACCGTGGCGGGCAGGTCACCACGCTCGACGGCCGCCGCCACCGACCGGCGCATGAACCGCTCGCGGTCGGCGAACTCCGTCGCCGTGCCGAAGCCGTAGGGCGCGGGGAACGCCGCGGCGGTGCGGGTCCGGGTCAGCCGCTGCTCGGCCTCCTGCCAGGCGTGCCACGCTTCGTCGGTGTGGCGCTCGGCCTGGCGCCGGCAGTTCTGCCAGCGCTGGGCGGCGTCGTCCGCCCGGGAGGCGGCCACGGAGACCTCGTCGGCATAGCGCTGGGCCTCGACCGCGTCGGTCCGTCGCCGGGCACGGTGGCGCAGGACGGACCACCACGGCAGGGCGTGCGACGGGTCCTGGGCCACGGGTCCCACCGTACCCATCAGCGGGAGTCGTCTTATCGATCATCGAGGGTGACGTGAGGCATAGCCCACTGGATGCCGCCGAGCAGGTGGGCCAGCATGGCCGGCTCCTCGTACGACTCCGCGGTGTGGCCCAGTGCGGTGTAGAAGGACCGGCCGCCGAGGTTCTCGTGGCACCAGGCGAGGGGATGGTCCGCGCCCGTCCGGCCGCCCTCGTACGACGTCTCGTCCAGTCGCAGCAGGACCTTTACCTGTCGCGGACGGGTGCGGAAGTCGTACCACTCGTCGGTGCGCTCCCACACGGCCGGCAGGTGTGCCGTCGCCGGGTGACCGCGGTCGGCGACCAGGATCCGGCCGGGTTGGGGCTCCGGGTGCTGGTCGAACCAGGCGCCGACGAGCTCGCCGTAGAACGGCCAGTCGTACTCGCTCGCGGACGCACTGTGTATGCCGGCGAACCCGCCTCCACCCCGTACGTAGCCTTCGAGCGCGGCCCGGCCCTCCGGTCCACCGCTGGCCTCACCGCTCGTGCTGAGGAACACCACGGCCGCGAAGGCGGACAGCTCGCCGGGGGTGAGCACGGCGGGATCCTCGGTCGCGACAACCGTGAACCCGTGCGCCCGGCCCAGCCCGGTGAGAGCCGCGACACCGGCCGGGATGGACTCGTGCCGGTACTCGGTGGTCCGGCTGTAGACCAAGATCCGCACGCGCCAAGCCTACTCTTGGAAACGTATCCACAGAATTTGCAGAACGTGTCATATGCTGGCGCCGGATGGCGAGGGGGACAGCCGGTGCGCAAGACCGTGCACGACGTCGCGGACGCCGCGGGAGTGTCGGTGTCGACGGTGTCGCGTGCCCTCACCGGCGGCAGCGTCAGCCCGGCGACCCGGGAGACCGTGATGGCCGCCGCGGAGCGGCTGGGCTACCGGCCGAACCGGACCGCGCGCGGGCTCATCACCGGCCGGACCGGCAACTACGGTCTGATCGTTCCGGACCTGCGCAACCCGTTCTTCGCCGACATCGCCAAGGGCGTGACGGCCCGCGCCCGCGCCGTCGACTGCGGTGTCTTCATCACCGACACCGACGAGGACGTCGCGGCGGAGCTGGAAGCCCTCGCCACGCTCGGCCGCAACACCGACGGCGTGCTGCTCTGCTCACCCCGGGCCACCGACGCGGAGCTGCTGGAGGCGGCCGACCCGGACACCACGGTTCTGGTGCACCGCCAGGTCCCCGGCATGCTGTCGATCGCGGCCGACATCGCCGCCGGAACCCGGCAGGCCATCGACCACCTGCGCGCGCTGGGCCACCGGCGGATCGCCTTCCTGGCCGGCCCGGACGACTCCTGGGCCGGCCGGCAGCGGCTGGCCGCCCTCGCCGAGTACGCCGACGGCGGCGGCGCCGAGATCCTCCGATTCGGCTCCGTCTCGCCCACCTTCGAGGGCGGCGTGCTCGCCGGCGACCTGGTGCTGGCCAGCCCGGCGACCGCGGTGCTGGCCTACAACGACCTGGTCGCGATGGGCCTGCTGCACCGGCTCGCGGCGCGCGGTGCCGCCGTGCCGGAGCGGATCAGCGTCGTGGGCTACGACGACATCAGCCTGGCCGCCATGAGCCACCCGCCGCTGACCACGGTCGCCGTGCCGAAGGACAAGGCCGGCGCGGCCGCGCTCGAGCTGCTCCTGCGCCGGGCCGGCGGCGCCGGCAAGCCGGCCACGGCGGTACGCGACCGCGAGGTCACCCTGCCGACCGGTCTGGTCGTGCGGGCGTCCTCCGGCGTCGTTCCCGCCTAGATGGCCGACTTGTCCGCCGCCTTGACGCAGGATCAGAAGGGCGCGGGGCCGCTGCCGGTGAGTGACACCAGTATCTGGGTCGCGAGCAGCTTCCGGACGCCGGTGACGGCCACCGTGCCGATCTGGTCGTAGGGCAGTTCCAACGACAGGCCGTCAGTCGCGTTGCGGATGTCCGCGCTGGTCTGGTCCGGGCGGAACGTGCCGCCCCAGCCATCGGTACCTCCGCGCTGATTGGTACTGAGCGAAGCCATGCCGGAGACGTGTGTGCCGTCGACGAGGGTCAGCCTCGCCGGACCGGAATAGGTGGTCATAGCGGCCAACCGTATCCGGTTCTCGCGCCGTTGCGGCCCACTCACGCGTGACTTGGGCCCTGACGGTCGCTCAGAACGGTGTGGGCTCGTCGAACGGGATGGCGTCGATGTACCCGGAAGGGAGAGGCGCCGGGGTGGCCGGGCAGTGGACCCGGGCCAGGCGGCCCAGCGGATCCTCCGGCGGGGTGAAGCTGCCGCACTGGAGGCCGCCGACCTCGATCGTCGTCCACGTGGTGAAGACGCCGGTGACCGGAGTGGCGCAGGAGACGGTGAACTCGGCCGACAGGCTCGTCACGCCCTCGTAGAACAGGCTCTGCGGGATGCCGGGAACGTCCGCGGAGCCCATGGGGAAGCTGTAGCCGCCGTCCGGCAGCTGGGCCGGACCGGTCTCGACCTTCGTGCCGGTCTCGGCGCCGAGTGAGGTGGCGAGCATGCCGGTCCAGTCGGCCGGGGCGGTCACGCCGGTGATCGACGGCGCGAACGGCTCGTTGAGAACGTCCCGGCCGGCCAGGTCCTCGGGCCTCTCACTGAGCGTGACCCGGGTCAGGCGCGGCTCCGTCGTCGGAGCCGACCATCGCACTTCCGCAGGTGCACAGCCGGACGGAACGGTGGCCGGGGTGGTCCCGGGAGCGGCGCAGGCAGCCGCCGAAAGCGTCGCGAGGACGGCGAGGCCGGCCCGGTAGTTGATCATCGGAGGATGATGACTGGCGGGGGTGGCGGGCTTGCGATCGGGGGGCGAACGGCAGCGACGTCGGGGAGAGCGACGGCCCTGCTTCGTATACGATCCCTCCCCCCACGGCTCGGCGATCGGCGCGGCAACCACTGACGGTAGTCGCCGTTGCGTGGTGGGTTGCGGAATGCGGTGGATCCGGCGCGCTTTCACCCACCCGAACCACCATGATCCGCGAGACCGGCCGCAACCCCGGCCGGCCCCGGCTACCCGATGTCACTTCAGCCGTGGGCCGACCCGTAGACATACCAGGCGGCGGGCCGTGGACGGTCGTGACCGGCAGGTGATGCTGTTTCCCGGCGGTCGCGTTGGGGCGGTGAGGGGAAGCCTGGCTTGCGCCGGGAGAGCGGGGACGGGTCGGCTTCGGCGGGACGACCGGTCACGCGTACCCCGAAAGAAACAAGACCTCGACCTAGCTGGCGGAATGATCCGCGTAGGGTCGGCCGGTGACCGTGTACGAGCTCTGCACGAAGCTGCCCGCAATCGATGTACTGCGTAGCCGTTGCCAGGCTCTCGCCGTCCTCGAGCGCATCATCGACCGGGGTGAGCCGTCCTACGTCTATACGACGACGTGGGGCGACGGCGAAGCGCTCCGGCGCGGTCCGTACGACGGTGATCCTGACGGGACCGCGATGCTCGAGATCCTGCTCGACGACATCGTCGAGCAGGATCTCGAGTTCGCTGACGACTACTACGAGATGGAAACCAACCGGGCGAGCGTCGAGGACATCGTGAGGCATCGCCCGCTTACCGACGCTGTGGTCCAGGCCCTGAACCCCGGCATCACCGTTGCGGACCTGCGCGACGACCTCGCCGTGATCGGGTATCCCACGCTAGGCGGGATGTCCGGCCTTCATCGGTCCTGAGCGGAAGGATCCGGTCCGCCGCATGTCACCGTTCTCGGACGGCTCGGACTTCGGCGAGCCGCTTGACGGCGTATTCGTCGTCCCAGCAGACAGCTGCCTCCCACGCGGCTGACGCTTGCGCGGCGATGTCGTAGGCGCCGTCGTCGAGGCCGGCGGCGTTGTCGGGCAGCACCAGATCGAGGTCGGGGACGTCGACGTGCGACTCGTCCCAGTCGATCAGCGCGACGCGATCCGCGGTCATCCGGACGTTGCCGAGGTTGTTGGGGTCGCCGTGGACGACGCATGTCTGACGCCCGGCGAGCCGCGCCCACGCTGCCCGGCACCGAGCGACGCTCTCCACGGGCATCGCAGCGAGGTCGATCCTCGTGCCGGACTCGACACGGAGGAGATCGGTCGACGATCGCCAACCTGGGCGCTGCGGCCAGCCCTGTGTCAACCGGTGCAGTTCCCGGAGCGTGCCGGCCACGCGACGCCAGTCGGCCGGCGTCTCGGGCGGTCCACCCTCCAGAAAGGTCATCACCACCAGACCGTCGGCGAACAGCCGGCCGTCCCTGGTCGGGATCGGGACCGGCACGGTCAGGCCTTCACGGTCGAGGTATTGCAGGAGCTCGGTCTCCCACGCCAGATCGGCATCGCTTCGGGCACCGAGGCGACCGACCGCGCGGTGCCCGTTGACGCGTACGCTCCACACGTCGTTGGCGACCCCGCCAGCAAGCGGTTCGGTGCGCGCGGCGTCTTCACCCCACTGCCCGAGTGCCTCCCACCCCACCGGCCACACTCTACGGGCGCGCGCACTCGCGCTGGTCAGTGGCTGCACATATAGTCCGGGCGTGTCCGATGGTCAGCCCAAGCGCGGCACGGTGGTGTGCGGAACCGTTTCAGAGATTCGCAACTTCGGCGTCTTCGTGCGCCTTGCCGGGGATCCGGCTGACCAGTCCGGGTCCGGATTCATCCGGATTCCGGAGCTGACCTGGGAGTACTTCGACGACCCCGCCGACGTGGTGCACGTAGGCCAGCAGATCTCCGCTGAGGTGCTTGACTTCGACTCCACTCGCGGACAGTGCAGCTCTCGTTGAAAGCCTTGCAGGAGGACCCACTCGTCCGGTTCGCCGATCGGGTCGGTGAGGTGTTGTCCGGGCCTGTCGTCAAGGTTGTGCCGTTCGGTGTCTTCGTTCGCGTGGCGCCGGGCATCGCGGGACTCCTTCACGAGTCGGTCCTGACTCAGGAGCCGGCGATGGGAACGATGGTGACCGTCACGATCGCCGAGGTGGACCGGCCGCGGCGCCGCGTGCGGCTGGAGCCGGCGCCGGTAGAAGAGGCGAAATGCTGAAGATGTATACGGCCTATCTCGCCGCCTGCAATGACCGGGCGTGGGAGACGATCGCGGACTTTGTGCACTCGTCGGTGCTCGTGAACGGCATCCCGCGAACCCGGGAGCAATATGTGGACGACATCAGAAAGACGATCGCGGTGTTCCCGGACTACGTCTGGGAGCTCCGGCACGTGGTGGAAGAGCCGCCCTGGCTCGCGGTCCACCTTCACGACACGGGTACGCGACATCAGGAATTCCTCGGCGCACCCGGCGATCTGTCTGCGGTCGAGACCGACGAGTTCGCCATGTACCGGATTACCGCTGGGCGCATCGCCGAGCTGTGGGGCACAGCGGACAACGCCCGGCTCCGTCTCTGAGGTCAAGGAAGCGGTCGTGGCGTGAGGCGGAATTCGGTGCGGTCATACTTCGGCTGGCCTGTGCCCGCTGAGCCGCGTGTCGCCTCGGGCGACGAATTGATGAGACTCATCAAGGTTGCCGCGCAGCGGGGTTTCAGCCGTACCGCGAAGGGTCTCCACCCGGGAAGCCACGACGCATTCGCGCTTATCGCTTACCTGTACGAGGGTTCTCCAGAAGCCTCCTGGATCTGTCTGGTCGTCCAGGTCGGCGATTGGCAGCCACCGGCGGGCGTCCGGCCCGACTTCGCCTTCGGCCGGCTCGACGTCGCCGTTGCCGACTTCAAGTCACTCCGGCGCCCTACGCGGGCGCAACGCGATCAGCTCCTCCACTGGACAGCCTGGCTGGCTTTTCGTGCCAGGCGAGCCGATTCCCCGTGACTATGCTGGCGCGATGATCAACGGGGTGGGGCTTGTCATCTTCGACTGCGACGGGGTGCTGGTCGACAGCGAGAGCATCGCGGTGCGCGTCAACGTGGCCATCACGGCCCACCTCGGCTGGCCGATGACGGCGGCCGAGGTGATCGATCGTTTCATCGGCCGCTCCCATGCGTCCATTGCTGAGATCATCGGTGCGAAGCTCGGCGACGAGGCGGCGGCGACCTGGACGGAGCGGTTCGAGACCCAGCTCCACCAGGCTGTGGACGCCGAGCTGGCGGCGGTGGACGGGATCGCGGAGGCGTTGAGCCAGATCACCGTACCGACGTGTGTGGCGTCCAGCGGCACGCACGAGAAGTTGCGGCACACCCTGGGCCGTGCCGGCCTGTACCCGCGCTTCGCCGGCCGGATCTTCAGCGCCACCGAGGTTCCCGTCGGCAAGCCCGCCCCTGATCTGTTCCTGCACGCCGCGGCGAGGATGGGCGTGCCACCGGAGGCGTGCGTCGTGGTGGAAGACAGCCAGTACGGGGTTCAGGCGGCCCGCGCGGCGGGCATGCGGTGCCTGGGTTATGCGGGGGGACTCACCGCCGCCGACCGGCTCGAAGGCCCCGACACGATCGTCTTCGACGACATGCGAGATCTCCCGGCTCTGCTCGGCAAGATCTGATCCGTAGGCGCGGGCTCCACTGTGGTCGGCCATCACGGCGAAGATCAGGGTACGTGCGAACGCGTCACCGGCATGTTTCATGATCGTCCGGCAGATCTTGACCGGTAGCGGTGCCGAGAGTCCGGGCTAGGACGCAGAGTGGCCGTCCTCGGATTCCGGCAAGTCCGGCGGCCGCCCCGGGTAGCCTTTGACCTGGGAATCGGTGATGGTTTGGGGGCGATGGCCGTGAACCCGGGGAGCGTTGCGGGGCGGCCGGAGGAGGTCCCGGTACGCCGGGGTTTGTGGGTGTGCGCGGCCACGGTGATCGCGGTAACCCTTGTCGTCGTGCCGATCGCCGACTACCGCCTGGCCCTTCACACGAACCTGATAAACGCGTTCTTCGTCCTCATGGCGTCGGCTGATCTGCTGACCGCGCATCTACTGATCCAGCAGTTCCTGGCCGGTGGCCGGCTGGCGACGCTAGGCCTGTCGTCGGCCTACCTCTACTCCACCCTGCTGATGGTGCCTTACGCCGTCATCGTCACCCAGATACAGCGCTTGGGCGCCGACTCCACCTGGTCCGAGGTCAGCGGACCGTGGCTATTTTTGCTACTTTTAGGCGGTTTTCCCGCGTTGGTGACGGCGCAACAGTACGTTGTCGCGGCGCTACCAGCCCGGCTGAGCGAGCTGGCCCGGACCCGGCGGCGGACCGCGGTCGCGATCGCCGCCACCGCGGTGCTCGCGCTGGTGGTCGCGATAACGGGCAGCGTCCTCGCTGCCGCGGACCGGCTGCCCCGGATATATCAGAGCGGTACGCCGACCGTGGCCGGTCGATGGGTGGTGGCCGCGACGCTGCTGGTCACGGCGCTCAGCCTGCTGGCGGTGATCAGAAATCTGTGCTACCGGCCACCGGTGGAACAGTGGGTAGTGGTGGCGATCAGCGCATCTGTGGCCACCGCGACGCTGTTCATGTTCGCTCCGTATCGCTACACGCTGGGCTATTACGTGGCACGGATTACTCTGCTGCTCTCCTCCGGGGTGGTGCTGCTGGCCCTGCTCGCCGAAACCGCGAGCCTCTACCGCCGGCTCTCGGCAGCCCACGAGGACCTCGACCGGGCGCACCGCGAGCTGAGCCGCCGGGCCGAACATCTGGCCACCGTCAATCGTGAGCTGGAGGCCGCGGGCACCTGGAAGAGCGACATCATCGCCACCCTCTCCCACGAGATCAACCAGCCCCTGGCCGTGATCTCGGCCTACTCCGAGGAACTGACCCAAGAGTGGGGTTCCACCACCGACGACGAACGCCGCGCCGCCGTCCAGGCGCTGGGCAACCGGGTCAACCAGTTGCTCGACATGGCCGCGCACCTGCTCTCGCTCTGTCGCACCGAGCCGGGCGAGATCCATACCAAGCCCGTCGTTCTGCCGGTCGAGCAGGCGCTGACCCGCGTCACCGAGAACCTGACCAAGCAGGCCCGTGTGCGGGTCAGCGTCAACTACGGCCCGCCCGGCGCGGCCGTGTGGGCCGACCCGGTGCACACCCACGAGGTGCTGACCAACTTCGTCACGAACGCGGTCAAGTACAGCCCCGGCGACATCCACGTGTCGGCGGCCCTCGACGAGACGGGCGACGAAGTCCTGCTCGCCGTCACCGACGAGGGCAACGGGGTACCGCCGGACTTCGTCGAGCACCTGTTCGACCGGTTCACCCAGGCCGAGCAGTCCGGCGGAGCGAGAACCGGCGCCGGTTTCGGGTTGTACCTGTCCAGGCTGCTCGCCGAGGCCAACCAGGGCCAGGTCTGGTACGAGGACGTCGTTCCGCACGGCGGCCGGTTCGTGCTGCGCCTGCCCTGCGCGCAGCGAAGCCCGGATACGGCGGCTTCGCTGGATCTGGTGGACGGTGAGCGTCCCTCGCTCTGACGGAACCGGTGGACGAACTGTCCCGGGTAATCTGCGTCGGCGGGCGTCCGGCGAGTACTGCGGGGGACGGGATGAGCGAGCTCTATATCAGGGTGATTCCCACAGATCCCGAATGGCAGCCCACGGCCGAGGCGGCCGCCGGGACTGCCGAGTACGTGGCTGGGCTGTTCGCCGGGTCGGGCGACCATGTCGAGGCGGTCGAGCCGGTGTTTTACGAGCGCGTCACGCTCATCGACGGCGGCGAGTACATGGAGGACGTCTTCTGCCCCCGGTGCGGCGGTGCTATCGGGATGGACTGGTTCTGGGAACTGCTGCACGCGGAGGCCGCAGTCGGGGACCTGGGCGTGACAGTTCCGTGCTGTGGGGCCGCGCTTTCCTTGTCCGCACTGCGTTTCGAGGCGCCGATCGGATTCGCGCGATTCGAGGTGAGCGTCCGGAACTGGTCGCGCGGTGCATGGGAACTCAGCGGCGAGGAACTGGCCGCGGCCGGGGCCGTTCTGGGGCATCCGGTGACGCAGGTTCACGCCCATTACTGAATCGGCGCCGGGCGGGACGGACTGGTGTTTCCCGGCGGCCGCGCTGCGGCCGGGACGGAGCGCCTGGATCGCGCGGGAGTGCGGGACGGGGTGAATCGTCGTCACTGCGCGGACGCGTACCTCGAAAAGGCGTGAGTGAAAGGCTCACCGTGCCCCGGAAGGATCAGGTGACGGCGCCGATCTGCCAGGGGACGAACTCGTCGCGGCCGAGATCGAGATCCTCGCTCGCGGTGACCCGGCCGGATGCCACCGCGAGGATCTCGTCCAGGATTCGCTCGCCGATCCCCTCCACCGTGGCGTCTCCGGTGGCGATCCCGCCGGCGTCGAGGTCCATGTCGTCGCGCATCCGTTCGTACATCGGGGTGTTCGTCGCGATCTTGATGGTGGGAACCGGTTTGGTGCCGAGCACGGAGCCGCGCCCGGTGGTGAAGCAGACGATGGTGGCGCCGCCGGCCACCAGGCCGGTCACCGAGACCGGGTCGTAGCCGGGGGTGTCCATGAAGGTGAAGCCGGACGCGGTGACCCGCTCGGCGTACTCGTAGACCGCGGTGAGCTCGGCCGTGCCGCCCTTGGCGACGGCGCCCAGCGACTTCTCCAGGATGGTGGTCAGCCCGCCGGCCTTGTTGCCGGGCGACGGGTTGTTGTCCAGGGTGCCGCCGCCGGCCTGCACGTACCGCTGCCACCAGTCGATGCGATCCAGCAGGCGCTTGCCGACCTCCTCGCTCACCGCACGCCGGGTGAGCAGGTGCTCGGCGCCGAACACCTCCGGGGTCTCGGCCAGGACGGTGGTGGCGCCCTGGGCCACCAGCAGGTCCGAGGCGTGCCCGAGAGCGGGGTTGGCGGTGATGCCGGAGTAACCGTCCGAGCCGCCGCAGTTGAGGCCGAGGATCAGCTTCGACGCCGGCACGGTGCTGCGAGTCCGCTGGTCGAGCTGCTCGATCAGGTTGCGTACGGCGGTGATTCCGGCGCGGACGGTGGCGCGTACGCCGCCCTGCTCCTGGATGACGAGGCGTTCGACGAGCGTGTCGGCCGGCGCGGGGAGGTCGTCGAGCAGGGACTCGACGGCGAGCATCTCGCAGCCGAGGCCCACGACCAGCAGTGCGCCGACGTTCGGGTGGGCCGCGTAGCCGCGCAGGGTGCGGCGCAGCAACTGCCCGCCCTCGCTGGTCGGAACCATCCCGCAGCCGGAGTCGTGGGTCAGCGCGACCACGCCGTCGACGTTCGGGTAGGCGTCCATGATCGGGCCGCGGAACTGGTCGGCGATCATCCGGGCCGTCGAGGCGGAGCAGTTCACCGAGGTCACGATGCCGACGTAGTTGCGGGTGGCGGCCGCGCCGCCGGCCCGGACGAAACCTTCGAAGGTACGGGTGAGCGGGGCGACCGGCAGCTGTACGCGGGCGGTGCCGAACTCGTACGTCTGCTCGACCGTCCCCATCGCGAGGTTGTGACCGTGCACGTGGTCGCCCGGCCGCACGTCGGAGCTCGTCAAGCCGATCACCTGGCCGTACTTGTGCACGGCGGAACCGGCCGGCAGTGCGCGTACCGCCAGTTTGTGACCCTGGGGGATCGCAGCCGTGACCGTCATGCTCACCGTGCCGTGCCGCAGGCGAAGTCCCGGCGGCAGGTCGCGCAGCGCGACCGCGACGTCGTCATCCGGGCTCAGCAGCAGTGCGTGCTCGGCCAGCGGTGCGGCTTTGTCGGACATGGCGGCACCCTTCCGCAGCGCTGGAAATTGTGGGAACGTTTGCAAAACGCATCATCACACGGCTTCGCCGGTGGCGTCCACCGGCCCGGAGGGAGACACGCGTGAGTCCACTCGGCAACGCTGTCATCGAACGGCGCTCACTGCCGGTACGCGTCATGCAGATCGGTGCCGGTAACTTCCTTCGCGGATTCGCCGACTGGATGATCCACCAGGCCAACGTGGCCGGCGTGCTGGAGCACGGTGTGGCGGTGCTGAAGGTGACGCCCCGGGCCGGCGAGGTGATGAGCGGCCTGACCGAGCAGGACGGCCGGTTCCACGTGGTGCTCGACGGCATGCGCGACGGGCAGCCGTTCACCGAGGTCACGCTTGTCGACGTGGTGCGGGAGGCGGTCGACGCGTACGCGGACTGGGACCGCTGCCGCGAGCTGGCGTGCGGCGACGATCTGCGGCTGGTCGTCTCGAACACCACCGAGGCCGGCATCGTTTACGTCGACGACGATCTCACCGCGACGCCACCCGCCTCCTTCCCGGCGAAGATGGCCGTGCTGCTGCACGAGCGGTGGCGGCACTTCGGCGGCGACCCGGCGCGGGGACTGTTCTTCCTGCCGTGCGAGCTGAACGAGGACAACGGGCAGGCGCTGCGGGACGCCGTGCTGCGGCACGCCCGGCAGCTGTCGCCGGACTTCGCCGGGTGGGTCGCGGCGCACTGCCGGTTCTACGACACCATCGTGGACCGGATCGTGCCCGGCCTGGCCGACGTCGAAGGGGACCGGCTGGCCGTCCGCGCCGAGCACTACGCCCGCTGGGCCATCGCCGGAGACCCGGCGATCCGTGACGAGTTCCCGCTCGACCGGGCCGGGCTGCCGGTCGAGTTCCTGGACGACATCCGGCCCTTCCGGGAGAAGAAGGTCCGGGTGCTCAACGGCGCGCACACCGCGCTCGCCGCGGTCGGCCCGCTGCTGGGCTGCACGACCGTGGCGGAGGCGGTCGCGCACCCGCTGGCCGGCGGCTACGTGCGGCGCTTGCTCGACGACGAGGTGCTGCCGACGCTGCCGCCGGCCGCCGTGGAGTTCGCCGGCGCGACCCTCGAACGGTTCAGCAACCCCGCCCTCCAGCACCGTCTCGCCGACATCTCGCTCAACGCGGTCGCCAAGTGGCACACCCGCAACCTGCCCGTCCTGCTCGACCGCTGGCAAGCCGGCGGCGACGCGCCGCTGACCGCGTTCGCGCTGGCAGTGCTGTTGACCGGGTACGCGGGCGGGCTCGGGACCTACCCGGCCCGCGACGATGCCGAGGTGATCAGCCGGGTACGGGACGGCTTCTCGACGGCCGATCCGGATACCTGGCTCGCCGGACTGCTGCCGTCTCTGCCGGGTGCGGTTCCCGCCGCAGCGGAGCGGCTCGCCGTTGAAGTCGCTCAGCACGTGCGTACGATTCTTGACGCCGGCGCTGCCGCGGCTCTGGAGAAGGTGACGCGCTGAGCAGTGCGGTGGCGGTACGTCCCTGTTTCTTCCGACGGCTGCCATGGTGCTGATCGGTATGGTGACCTCGCATGGATGACCTTGCGCATCAGACGCGCTACTGGGACACGGCCGGCGCGGGTAAGACCTTTATGCATCCTCTCGAGGTTGCATGGTTGGCAACAGTCGGCCGAAGCGCGCGCATCCTCGACTACGGCTGTGGCTACGGCCGGACCATGACCGAGCTCCGTGATCTGGGCTTCGCCGACGTGTCCGGCGTGGACATCTCGACAGCGCTGATCGAACGAGGCCGCCGTACTCGGCCCGGTCTTGACCTGTCCGTCATCGACTCACCGCCTTCTGTGCCCCACGCGGCTGCCAGCTTCGACGTCATCATGGTGCTGGCGGTGCTCACCTGCATTCCTGACGATCAGGTACAGGATGCGCTCGTCGCGGAGTTGGATCGCGTCTTGGCTCCCGGTGGCCTGATCTATGTCAGTGATCTCGTGCTGCAACCCGACGAACGAAATCGACAGCGCTATGCCGCGTACGTCCGGTCGGCCCGCGAGCCGTACGGGACTTTCATGACCGAGGACGGTGCTGTGTGCCGGCATCATGACCCGGGACACCTGCGCAGGCTCTTCGCACGCTTCGATCTGATCGGCGAACGCCATGTCGACACCGCGACCATGAACGGGCGCCGGGCATCAGCGCTACAGATGCTGGTACGCAAGTAGTAGCCAACCACGCTGCTGGTCATCGGCCAGAAGCGGGCACCCGGACCTCGACGTTCGTCGAACGTGCCCTGGATGGCGTTCCGCGCGGTCAGGCCGCGTCCCGCGCCGCAGAACGACGGCGTTGTCGTAGGGCTCGGCGAACAGGCTGTGCGCCGCACTGGAAGCGTCCGCCGCCCTCCGCGGAGATGATCACGGTGAGTTCGATGAGGCCGGGTTCGGCCACGGCGAGGTCCAGTCCCCGGCCCGCCACCGGTACGCCTCCTGCCGCCCGGCGCCGGCGGGCAGTCGCCAGGACAGCCGGGGCCGGCCGGAACCGACGCGGGCGGTCGCGCCGGACGGGTGGTGTTCGACCCGGAGATTCAGCGGACTTTTCACGGCTGCGAGCATGTCCGCTCAAAACCGAGTGCGCTAGGTTTTGGACCCTGCCGAATCGGCCCTGACCAGCGCTCCCGGTGCGTATGGTCAGCGGTGATGATGCGCTTTCTCCGGAACCTGAAGATCGGTGTGCGGCTCGGTGCCGCGTTCACCGTGATCTGCCTGTGCATGCTCACCGCCCTCGGTTTCGGGCTGTGGGGCCAGGAGCGGTCCCGCTCCGCCGCCAAGGACGTCGCGGCAGCGACCGCCGCCCGCCAGGCGGCCATGCTGGCCAAGTTCCGCACCGCCGACTTCAACGGCTGGCAGACCGGGTACGCGTTCGACACCATCCGTGGCGTCAAGGGCGCCACCGACGACTCGGTCGGGCAGCGTGCGTCCTTCCTCGCCTCCACGGCCGCCTTCCGCGAGGATCTCGCCAAACTCGAATCCCTCGGGCTGACCGCCGACGAGCGGGCTCAGGTCGACGCCGTTCAGCAATCCTTCGAGCAGTTCATGGCGGTCGACGGGCGGATCATCGCCGGCTACCGGTCCGGCACCCGCGCGGGGACCCAGGAGGCGAACGGGCTCGCCTCCGGCGAAGCCCTGGAGCTGATGACCGCGATCATCGGCTCGGTCGACCGGCTGGTGGAGTTCACCAACGCCCGCGGGACAGCCGCCCAGCAGGAGGCCGACGACACCTCCGCGACGGCCGAGACCTCCATGATCGTCGCGGGACTGCTCTGCCTCGTGCTCAGCGTGCTGATCGCCGTCGTCGTGACCCGCAGCATCACTCTGCCGCTGGCCGCCACCGTCGCCGTTCTCCGGGACGTCGCGGACAAGGACCTGACCGTGCGAGCCCCGGAGACCGGCCGTGACGAGCTCACCTCGATGGGCCGCGCGGTGAACCGTACGCTCGACGTGCTGCGTACCGCGTTCGCCACGATCACCGAGAACAGCCGCACCCTCTCCGACGCCGCCGGCGAGCTGACCGCCACCTCCACCCGGATCGCGGCCGCCGCCGACTCGGCCTCCGGCCAGTCCGACATGATCGCCAGCTCCGCCGAGGAGGTGTCCCGCAGCGTGCAGACCGTGGCCGCCGGCACCGAGGAGATGAACGCCGCGATCCGGGAGATCGCCGACGGCGCCGGCCGGGCCGCCGGGGTGGCCGCCACCGGCGTGGACAGCGTCCGCACCGCCACCGAGACCATCGACCGGCTGGGCCGCTCCAGCAACGAGATCAGCGGTGTCGTCAGCCTGATCACCTCGATCGCCGAGCAGACCAACCTGCTCGCTCTGAACGCCACCATCGAGGCCGCCCGCGCCGGCGAACTCGGCAAGGGCTTCGCCGTCGTCGCCGGCGAGGTCAAGGACCTCGCCCAGGCCACCGCCCGCGCCACCACCGACATCAGCGACCGGGTCCAGGCGATCCAGGAGGACACCGGGTCGGCCGTCGCCGCCATCAACCGGATCGCCGAGATCATCGGTGAGGTCAACGAGCACTCCACCACCATCGCGGCCGCCGTCGAGGAGCAGACCGCGACCACCGCCGAGATGGGCCGCAACATCGTGGAGGCGGCGACCGGCTCCGGCGAGATCGCCGCCGGCATCACCGGGGTCGCGTCCGCCAGCCAGGACACCGCCCGGGGGGTCGTGGAGTCCCGGCAGACCGCCGAGCAACTGGCCAGCATGTCCCACCAGCTGCGCGACCTGGTCGGCCAGTTCCGCGTGTAGCGCCGGCAGCAGCGCTGGTGGGCGGGACGGTCCCGATTCGGCGGGACAGCCGGTCACGCGTACCGCTGATAGGTTCGCCGGATGGATGTTGCGCTGCGGCCGATCGCTGATGCCGACCTGGATGTGCTCTTCGATCACATGCGCGACCCGGAGTCGGTGAAGATGGCGGCCTTCACGGCCGCCGATCCGGAGGATCGGGTGGCGTTCGACGCGCACATGGCGCGGCTGCGCGCGTCACCGGAGGTGACGTTGCGTGCGGTGACCGCCGACGGGCGGCTGGCCGGCAGTGTGGCCGCGTTTGTCATGGAGGGCGACACCGAGGTCACCTACTGGATCGGGCGGGAGTTCTGGGGGCGCGGCATCGCGGGGCAGGCCCTGGCGCTGATGCTCGAGCTCGTTCCGGACCGGCCGCTGTTCGCGCGGGTGGCGGCCGACAACGCGGCGTCGATCAAGGTGCTGCTGAGGTCCGGATTCGTGGTCGTCGGGGCCGAGACCTCGTACGCGAACGGGCGCGCCACCGAGATCGAGGAGACGATCATGCGGCTCGGATGAATGGGCCCCGACCGGCGGACATCTGACAAGATCCCCGGCATGAATCCCCCGAGCCGAGACCTGATCCGGCGCATCGTGTTCGACCCCGGCTTCTGGGACGGATACCTGGACCGGGACGACGAGGAGGACCCGCCGGAGTGGACGAGCCTGTCGCTGCTCACCGCCGGTGAACGGACCCTCGGCCTCGAGGTGATGCTGCACCCCACCCTGATGCGGGTGATTCTGCGGCACGGCGACGCCGAGCTGCCGCAGCTGGGCTACGACGACGCCGCCGAGGCGTACCTGCCGTGGATCTTCCGGTGGGACGAGCTGGACCGGATCGCCCGGCTGGCCGCCCTGCGCGATCCGGATCTGCGGCACCCCGGGCCGTTCGTCGCGCTGCTCTCCCGGTTCACGCCGATGACCACATCGGAGGAGCGTGCGGTGGCCCAGCCGGTCCTGGCGGCCGCGCTGCGAGCGCTGGACGGGGAACCCCTGGCCTACCACCTCGAGCACTGGGACAACTGCGCCGCGCAGGGTGGCTATCGGTGGGTCCAGGACGGCGGCGGGTGGGTACTCCAGGGCGAGTACACCATGCGCGAGCGGGCGAACCCGGAGTTCCCGCACCGGGACCTGGCGGTTTTCATGGGTGATGTCGACGCGGCTCTGGCGGCGACCGTCGAGCCGGGCTGGCGGGCGGTCGCCCGGGCGGAAGCGGATCCGGCCGAACTGGCCCGGCGGCTCGGTGCGGCCGGATGTGAGCATCCGGTGATCCTGCGGGCGCTGGTCGACGCGGTTGACGCGTACGAGACCGGATGGGTGCTCGACCTGCTCAGAGGGTGAGGCGGACATGCTGCGGTCGCTGACGTACCGGGACTGGCCCGCGGTGCACGACTGGGCCCGGCTGCCGGAGGCCTGCCGTTACCAGGCCTGGGGTCCGAACACACCGGAGCAGACCCGGGACTTCGTCCGGGAGGCCGCGCGGCCGTCGCGGACCCGCTTCGTCTTCGCCGTGCTCGACGGGGACGAGGTGGCCGGGATCGGCGAGCTCAACCTGCGTGGGCCGCACCAGGCCGAGATCGGCTACGGCATCCACCCGGACCGGTGGGGTCGCGGTCTCGCCACCGCGGCCGCCCGCCGGCTGGTCGACCTGGCCTTCGCGGAGCACGCCCGGCACCGGGTCTTCGCCACCTGCGACCCGCGCAACGTCGCATCGGCCCGGGTGCTGCGGAAACTGGGCCTGCGACACGAGGGCCGGATGCGTGAGACCGAGCTGATCCGCGACGGCTGGCGCGACTCCGATCTGTACGCCGTCCTCAGCCACGAATGGACCGGCTCATAGGCCGAGGGCGGTGGCCGCGCGGTCGTACCGGCGGGCCTCGTCGTCGAAGTCCGCGTCCACGAGCTCGTTCGTGGTGGCCATCCGGAACAGCAGCGCCCGGGCCACCGCCGTGGCCGGCACCTCCAGCCGCCGCCACAACGACGCCGGGGCGTCATGCCAGCAGAGCGCGTCGGCGATCACGACGCCCTCGGCGTACGCGGGCGGCCGCCAGTACGTCGACACGTCGATGACCGCCGGCGGCAGACCCGGCGCGAAGAGCACGTTCCCGCTCAGATCGCCGTGCACGATCTGCGCCGGTCCGAGCGGTCGCAGCGCGGCTCGCAGCCGTGCCGCCAGACCGGCGAACGCGGGGTGGAAGCGGGTGGTGCGCTCGCCCCAGGCCACCCGGTCGGCCAGCGCCCACCGGTCGTGCCGCGTGTCCAGGTCGTCCGGCCGGGGCAGATCCGCCACGGCCCGGTGGAACGCCCGCCCGGCGGCGAGAATCGCCCGCCAGGTGTCGACCTGGGAGTAGTCCGGTGAGCTGCCGGCCACCCATCGGGTGGCGGTCCAGCCGTCATGGACGAGGTCGCCGTCCCGGGTGGTGACCGGAGCCGCGAGGCGGAAGCCGTCCGGGACCACCGACGCCAGCCAGGCGGGTGCCGGGCCGTCGTCCGGCTTGAACACCAGGTCGCCGGCGGCCCAGGAGGTGCCGCGGCCGCCGGCCAGCGGGGCCGGCTGCCCTTGTGCCCCGAACGCGCGCAGGACGGCCGGCGAAGGCCGCTGGGACGACATGGCCGGAACGGTAAAGCGGCGAGCCCTTGACTTCAATCAATATTGAGGTTGCAGGGTGGGTCCATGGCGTTCACCGAGATCGAGATCCACTACCTGGCCGGGCAACGGCTGGGCCGCCTGGCCACACTGCGCCCGGACGGGACCCTGCAGAACAGCCCGGTCGGCTACCGCTACCACGCGGCCACCGGGACCATCGACGTCGCCGGTCACCGGCTGACGGACAGCCGCAAGTACCGCAACGTGGCCGCCAACGGCCAGGTCGCCTTCGTCGTCGACGACTTGGTGTCCACCACCCCGTGGCGGGTCCGGTGCCTGGAGGTGCGCGGAACCGCCGAGGCGATCGAGCACCCGGCCGACTCGCCGTACGGCGACGCCCCGATCATCCGGATCCACCCGCGCCAGATCATCAGCTTCGGCCTGGACGAGCTCGACACCGAGCCGCACCAGCTGGTGCCCTCCAACCGGAAGGTGGCCGGCTAGGGTCTTGCCCGGCCCAACGTGAGTGCTGTCTGGCGGCCGTTGAGACAGCATTGAGCGTGGGCCAGGACCCTGCCTACGGCTAGCTAGCGCTGCACCAGGTTCGCGGCGAGGGCGGCCACCGAGGCGCCGAAGTAGACCGCCCACGCGCCGAGCCGGAAGTTCCGGGCCCGCACGTGCGCCCCGAGCGCGCCCAGGAAGTACAGCACCAGCCCGGCCGCGGCGAGCACGCTGACCGGTGGCAGGAGCAGGCCGATCGCCCCGGCCGCCAGAAGTACGCCGAGCGGCCGTACCCAGGACCGGGGCACCCTGTTGCGGTCCGCCTCGCGCTTGGGGTAGTCGGCGCCGATCAGGTTGGCGACCGCGGCCGCACCGGTGAGGGCCGCGGTGAGGTAGATGATGAGCATTCCCCACGGACGGGGCGCCCCGACGAGCCGTGACGCCGTGTGCGCCGGGTCACACCACTCCGGTCAGCTTCGCCGGATTGCTCACCACGTGCAGGGTCCGCACCATCCCGTCGAACACGTGCAGGGTCATCGCGAGCACCGGCGCCGGCCCCGCCATGACCACCAGCCCCGGCCCGCCGTTGATCTCGGCCGGCCGGATGACCGAGCCGGCCGGCCGCTGCCGGGACAGCACCAGCAGAGCCCGGGCCACCAGGGCCCGCTCCCGGATCGGTTTGCGGGGCGCGCCGGTCGTGCCGCCGCCGTCGCTCAGCATCGTCACGTCCGGCGCCAGCACCGCCATCAGGGCCGCGACATCGCCGCTCTCGCACGCCGCCCGGAACCGCTCGGCGACCACCCGCCGGGTCGCCGGGTCGCTGTCATATCGGCGCTCCCGCGCCTCGACCGCGGACCGCGCCCGGCGCGCCAGCTGCCGCACCGCCGGCTCCGCACGACCCAGCAGCGAACCGATCTCACCGTACGCGTAACCGAATGCCTCATGCAGCACGAACACCGCCCGCTCCAGTGGTGTGAGCGTCTCCAGGATCAGCAGGAGCGCGGTGGAGACCGACTCGGCGCGGACCACGTCCTCGGCGACGTCCGGCCGGGTCAGCAGCGGCTCGGGCAGCCACGGGCCGACGTACGCCTCCCGGCGCACCCGCGCACTGCGCAACTGGTCGATCGCCAGCCGGATGGTCACCCGCACCAGATAGCCCTCCGCGTCGGCCACCGTCCCCGGGTCGACACGGTTCCATCGCAGCCAGGCCTCCTGCACCACGTCCTCGGCCTCGGTGACGCTGCCGAGCATCCGGTACGCGACCGCGAACAGCAGACCGCGATGCTCGGTGAAAGCGGCCGTCATCGGCCACGCCAGTGCAGGACCTCCAGGGCGACGGCGACGTGCACGCTGCCGGTCGCGAGAGGGCGGGGGAGCAGCTGATCGGCCCGGTGCAACCGGCGCAGCAGGGTGTTGCGGTGGGTGAACAGCCGCTCGGCGGCGCGGGAGGCGTTGCACTGCTCGGCGACGAACACCCGGACCGCGTCGACGACCTCCGGTGGTGCGGTCTCCAGGCGGCCCAGGGTTCGCTTGATGAAGTCGTCGGCCCGCTGCGGATCGTGGGTGATCAGCGAGACCAGCTCGACCTCGTCGTGCGTGGCCAGCTGCTGCGGGGACGCCAGCCGGGCCAGCATCCGCTGGGTGGTGAGGGCGTGCAGGTGGCTGCGGCGGAAGCCGTCCAGGTCGGCGTCGGCCGGGCCGAGGGCGAGGCGTACGGCGGGCAGCCCGGCCAGTGCGGCACGCAGCCGGACCGGATCGGGGTGGCCGTGCACCCAGACCCAGCGGGTGGCCGCGCTCGCCGTCACGCTGAGCGGATGCGCCTCGCCGGCGACCGTGGCGAGCAGATCGGCGGCCCGGTCCAGGTGTCCCAGGTCGGAGTCCGGGTCGTCGCTCCAGATGATCGCCGCGGTGTGCGTACCGGTCAGGGGGTAGCCGAGCCGTGCCTCCGCGCGCGGCCGGCCGATCGGCGCCCCGTCCAGCAGCAGCATCACGGTCTCCCGGCGCTCGGCATGGCTGCCGCGGGTCAGGTCGGCGCGCTCGGACTGCATGCGTGCCGAGATCGCGGCCACGGTGTCGTCGATGAACGTGGAGATGGACCGGCACGACACGTCCAGCAGTTCGCTGAGCTCGGCCGGGTCGGTGGTCAGGGTGAACGCGACCCGGGTCCACAGCCGCAATGACACGCCCTGGCCGATCCGGTACGCGTCCAGGGCGGACTCGTTGAGGCCACGGCGTACCAGATCGCGGGCGACCGCGACGGCCGGCTCGCTGAGCACCACCGGCACGCGGGCGCCCGGGTCGTTGATGTTGGCGGCCGCCCAGGTGGCCAGGTTGGCGCGGTTGGTGCGGCGGGTGCCGGCCGCCAGGACCGGGTCGGCCGCGATCGCGTGCATGTTGCTGCCGGACAGGATGGCGTCGTCCAGCTCGGCCAGCCAGGCGGGCCGGGGATTGAGGACGATCGTGGCGCCGCGCCGGATCAGCTCCCGGACCGGTTTCGACGGCAGCTCCCACGCCATGGGTGCAGTCTGCACCACTGACGCCTCAGATCGCAGCACACCGTCACTGCGCCGCCGTGCCATGATCACGCATGATGGGCGGCATGGACCTCGACGTCGTCATCGTCGGCGCCGGCATCTCCGGCATCGGCGCCGCGTACTACCTGCAGCGCGACCATCCCGGGCGGGACTACGCGATCCTGGAGGCGCGCGGGGCCAGCGGCGGCACCTGGGACCTGTTCCGCTATCCGGGCATCCGGTCCGACTCGGACCTGCACACCTTCGGGTACGAGTTCGCGCCGTGGACCGACGACCACTCCATCGCCACGGCGGACCGGATCCTGGCGTACGTGCGCCGGACCGCCGCCGAGCACGGCATCGACAAGCGGATCCGCTACCACCACCGGGTGGTCGCCGCCTCGTGGTCGTCCGCGCAGGCCCGGTGGACCGTCGAGGTGGAACGCGGCGACACCGGCGCGACCGAGCGGCTGACCTGCCGGTGGATCTTCTCGGCCGGCGGCTACTACCGCTACGACCAGGGGTTCACGCCGCACTTCGAGGGGCGCGAGCGGTTCCGTGGTGAGATCGTGCACCCGCAGCACTGGCCCGAGGAACTCGACTACGCGGGCAAGCGGATCGTGGTGATCGGCAGTGGTGCCACCGCGGTCACCCTCGTCCCGGCGCTCGCCGAGACGGCGGCCCACGTGACGATGCTGCAGCGCACACCGAGTTACGTCATGCCGGTGCCGGCGAAGGACGCGCTCGGCAACCGGCTGCGGAGCCTGCTCGGTGAGGAGCGCGCGTACCCGATCATCCGCCGCAAGAACATCGTGAAGGGGCGCCTGATCTGGCAGTTCTGCCAGAAGTATCCGAGGGCGGCGCGCCGGCTGATCCGATGGGTGAACACCCGTCAGCTTCCCGACGGCTATCCGGTCGACGAGCATTTCAACCCGCCCTACGGGCCGTGGGATCAGCGGCTGTGTGCCGTACCCAATGGTGATCTTTTCCGGGCGATCCGCAACGGCCGCGCGTCGGTGGTGACCGACCGGATCGCGTCGTTCACCGAGACCGGCATCCTGCTCGAATCGGGCGCCTCGCTCGAGGCCGACGTGATCGTCACCGCCACCGGGCTGAACGTGCAGGCGATGGGCGGGACACGGCTGACCGTCGACGGGCGGGCGGTCGAGCTGGCGGACACCGTCGCCTACAAGGGGATGATGCTGTCCGGCGTGCCGAATCTCGCCTACGCGGTCGGCTACACCAACAGCTCCTGGACGCTGAAGGTCGGGCTGCTCTGCGAGCACTTCTGCCGGCTGCTGAAGCACATGGACGAGCACGGGTACGACACCTGCCGCCCATCGCTCGCGGACCCGGACATGCCGACCCGGCCGTTCCTGGACTTCGGCGCCGGGTACATCCGGCGGGTCGTCGACCAGCTGCCCCGGCAGGGCGACCGGATGCCCTGGCTCACCTCGATGAGCTACTCCTCCGACGTCGCACTGCTGCGTTCCGCCGAAGTCACCGACCCGGAGCTGCGGTTCTCCGCACTGGTGACGGCATGAGCGACGACTTCGTCGGGCTGCCCGGCGGTCCACGAATCTGCTACCGGGTCCACGGCACCGGCGAACCGCTGCTGCTCATCGCCGGGCTCGGCCTGGACCTGACCAGCTGGCCACAGCGGATGATCGACCGCTTCACCGGCGCCGGATTCCAGGTGATCCGCTTCGACAACCGGGACGCCGGATGCTCGTCGCGCATCGACACCCCACCACCCGGCCGGCTGCGGCAGCTGTTCGCCCGCCCCCGCCCGGACGCCTACGACCTGGGCGACATGGCCGCCGACACGATCGGCCTGCTCGACCACCTCGGCGTCGAACGGGCCCACCTGGTCGGCATGTCGATGGGCGGCATGATCGCGCAAACCGTCGCGGCCCGGCACCCGGACCGCGTCGCCACCCTGACCTCGATCTTCTCCACCACCGGCCACCGCCGGGTAGGGCAGCCCGCCCGGTCCACGCTGGTCCGGATGGCCCGGCGCCCGGCCCGCAGCGTCGACGAGTCGGTGCGGCGGCACCTCGCCATGCTGCGGCACATCGGCTCGGCCGCTTTCCCACCCGACGACGACCTGGAACGCGCCTGGGCCGCCGGGCTGTGGGAACGCACCGGCGGCCGGCAGGGCATCCCCCGCCAGATCAGTGCGATCCAGGCCAGCGGCGACCGTACCGCCGAGCTGGCCCGGATCACCGCGCCCACCCTGGTGGTCCACGGTGATGTCGACCGGATGGTGCATCCCAGCGGTGGCCGGGCGACGGCGCGGGCGATCCCCGGTGCCCGGTATGCCGAGATCAGCGGCATGGGCCATCACCTGGCGCCGGGCGTCGTCGACCGGCTCGTGGATCTCACCACGGGATTGGTGCGGCTGTAGCCAGCGTCCGGCGGGTATCTGTGGTCGAGGTTTGCTTGCCGGTCCTGCTTCTTCGGGGTACGCGTGAACGATGTCTTGCCGAAGCCGACGCGTGCCCGCTCTCCCCGCGCGGACCCGGCTTTGCGTCCCGGCCCCAGAGCGGCCGCCGGGAAACACCAGTCCCTCGCGCTGCGGGAAGAGCGAGGGCGCTCGCCAAGCGGCCGGGTGCCTGCCCGGGGGCTGCCGAGCCGGGCGCGTTTCGTCGTGGTTGCTTGCCAGCGGCCGGGGTGCCGGTCCAGCGGGCCGGAGGGGCCGTGATTGCCCGCGTTCGTCGCCGTAACCGGCAGGTGATGCTGTTTCCCGGTGGTCGCGTTGGGGCGGTCAGGGGAAGCCAGGCTCGCGGCGGGAGAGCGGGGACGGGGTCGGCTTCGGCGGGACGCCGATTGCGCGTACCCCGAAAAAGCTGGACCCCCAGAATGGGTGGGCGGCTGGCGGTGTTCGTCATGACCGACGGCCCGTTCGCCCGCTGGGCCTGGACCGCCATCGCCGTCCTCATGCTGATCCTCTGTGCCGTCTACGTGCTCTGGACGAGGAAGAAGCCAGCCACGGCCATTCGTCGCTAGCGGCGACTGCACGGTGGCTCGCGACCGCGCGGTTGCACGATCCCGCTTTAGGCGGCGCCCGCGCCCGGGGTGCAGTTCTTGCTGGTACGCCGAACCGAATACTCCCGGTCGTCGGTGGTGATGCCGGCCGCGACCCCGTCGAAGTACGCCTCCACCTTCTCCCGGGACCGGCGCTGCTCGTAGTGCAGGTGCGGCGCGCCCGACTTGCCGGTGCTGCCCACCTTGCCGAGCTGGTCACCGGTCTCCACCCGCTGGCCCACCTCCACCAGCGGCGGCTCCAGCAGGTGCAGGTACTGCGTTTCCCAGCGGCCACCGTGGTCGATCTTCACCCAGTACCCGGCGCCGGTGCCGTGCGGGCCCTTCGGGTTCTGCGGAGTTCGCTCGCCGAGCGTGCCGTTGACCCCGGCCTCGATCACGGTCCCGCCGAACGACGCCAGCACCGGCCGTCCCCAAGCCGGCCCTTTGACCGGGAAGAAGTCGATGTCGAAGTCGTCGTGTCCCGGATAGGTGCCGAGCAGCCACGCCTCCCCGCAGGCCACCGGCATCTGGAACGCCGGCCGCGGACCGGCCGGCAGCAGCCGCGGCACGACGACCCACGCCACCGAGAGCAGAACCAGAACCAGGGCAGAGCCGAGAAGCACAACGGAGCGGCGGATCACCACCCGATCCTGCCAAGCCCTGGCAACCACCCGAATTTTATCCTGATAAGTCGCTGTTTGGCCTAGGCTGGGGTGATCCAAGCTGCCGGGACACACCTCGCCGGAGGGCACTGTGGCGAGCTCAGCGCAACGAGTCTTCGTCCAAGACGTGCTGGCGACCGCGGACGCCCTGACCAACCGGCTCGCGGTTCTTCTGGCCAGGCACGACTACGTGTCGCCGGAGCGGCTGGCGGTCGCCGACGGTGTCACGTCGCTGCTGGACAAGGCGCGCGCGGCGGCGAAGGGCGAGAACCCGCCGTACCGCCGGCTGACGAACTGGTGGCGGGCGCCGCTGCTGGAGGCGGCCTACCAGTACCTGCACGCCGCCCAGGTGCAGATGATCGACCTCTACGACGACGAGGAGGTGGACGCCGCCATCCCGGCCGCTCTGGCCCGGTCCCGCCGCGAACTCGACCGGGACGACCCGCGCCGACTGACCGCCGAACGTCTGACCTCCACGCCCTCCGGGGCAGCCCGGCGGGTGGCGCTGCGCGCCTGCTCCGATGCCGCCTACACCGCGTCCGACGAGTGGCACCGGCGCCAGCGCAGCTTCCGCAACATCATCGTGCTCGCCACGATCGGAATCACGGTGCTCATGGCGTGTGTGGTGGCCCTGGTGTTCCACGAACCGTCGTACATGCCGTTCTGCTTCGCCAACGTGCAACAGGCCGAGGGCGCACCGCCGCTGACCGGCACACCGCCCGCCGAATACACGCCCCCCGGCTCGTCGGCCCAAGCGGTGACCGCCTTCCGGATCACCAGCTGCCCGACCGGCCGACCGGCCGACGGCTCGGTGCCCTCGTCCTTCGACATCGTGATCGTCGCTCTCATGGGCCTGCTCGGCGGTTCCCTGGCCGCCGCCGTGTCCATCCGCAAGGTCCAGGGCAGCGCGACGCCGTATGACATACCGGTAGTCCTCGCCACCCTCAAGGTTCCCACCGGAGCGCTGACCGCCGTCGTGGGACTGGTAGCCATCCGAGGCGATTTCGTGCCCGGTTTGTCAGGGTTGGACTCGCAGGAGCAGATCCTTGCCTATGCGCTCGTGCTCGGCTATGCCCAGCAGTTGGCCACCGGGTTCCTTGACCGCCGGGCCGAAGGGCTGGCGAGGGGATCGGCGGCCGACTCGGTGACCCGGCCGGAGAGCGAGAACTGCCGGACCGAACCCCTGCCGCCAAGACCGATCGAACGCCTGCGGAAGGGATTGGCCGCGCTGCTCCAGCGCTAGACAGCTTCCGTGGTCAGGGTCCCCAAGCGGTGATCTTGCTTGGCCCACGCTCAAGGCTGTCTCAACGGCGTTCAGACAGCACCCACGTTGGGCCGGACAAGACCCTGACCACGAAGGCTCTGGTCCCGCTTCTTCGGGGTATGCGCAACCACGACGTCACCGTGCACGGCCCGGCAACCCCGGGCAGGCAGGCCGCTTGGCGAGCACCCGCGCCCGGTTCTCGCGTAGCGGGACGGACTGGTGTTTCCCGGCGGCCGCTGTCTGTGTCGCTTGGTCAGCGGGAGGCGGCGGGGACGCTGGGGCGGTCTCGGCGGCGGGTCATGGTGGGCTCGGCGGCCAGGACGGCCAGGGCCGCGATCAGCACTAGGCCGCCGGTCAGGTAGACGCCTCGCAGGCCGGCGTGCGGTAGCAGCACGCCGCCGAGCAGGGCGCCGGCGGCTATGCCCAGGTTGTACACGGCTGACAGGGTGGCTGACGCCAGGTCGGTGCTGCCTGGCGCTACCACCAGCACGCGGCTCTGGAAGGTGGTCGGCACCTGCGGCAGCGCGAAACCCCAGAGCGCCACCAGTGCTGTCACGGCTGCCGGGTGGCCGCCGGACAGGGGGAGACCGAGCAGGGTCAGCGCGAGCAGCGCGATTGGGAGGCGTACGGCCAGGCGCGGTCTCCGGTCGGCCAGGAAACCGGCGGTGGCCACACCGCCGAGTCCGGCTATGCCGAAGACCAGCAGGAGCGCGCTCACCGCGGACGCGGAGAAGCCGCCGACGTCGGTCAGGAACGGGGTCAGATAGGTGTACGCGGTGAAGACGCCGGTGATCGTGATGCCGGTGATCGTGATCAGCAGCCAGAACGCGCGGGTGTCCGGCGCGGCGCCGGCGGCGGCGTGTCCGTCTCGTGGGGCTGTCGTCGGCAGCAGCGCCGCCACGCCGGCCATCGCGAGCAGGGCCAGGCCGGCCACCGCCAGGAACGCCGTACGCCATCCGGCCTGCTGGCCCAGCCAGGTGGCGGCGGGTACGCCGAGGACCGGAGCGAGGGAGGAGCCGCCGAAGACCGCGGCGACCGCGCGGCCCCGCGCATGCGGGGGTACCAGAGCCGCGGCGGCTGGTGCGGCGACCGACCAGAAGACCGCCTGCGACAACGCTGTGACGACCCGCCCGGCGAGCAGGAGCCAGTATCCGCCCAGCACCGAGACGCCGGTCGACACGACGAACAACGCCAGCAGACCGGTGATCAGGTAGCGGCGGGGGACGCGGCTGACCAGATGGGTCAGCGGGACCGAGAACACGGCGACGGTCAGGCCGTATCCGGTGACCAGCAGGCCTACCGCGGTCAGCGAGACGTCGAGGTCAGCGGCGATGTCCGGCAGCAACCCGACCGGCAGAATCTCTACGGTGAGGTAACTGAACGCCGCCGCCATGAGCGCCGCCAGCGCGGGGAGCCTGATCATTGCCGCATTCTGTGACATCGCCGGAGCCGGCGGCCACCGATTTCACGGCACGAGCGGGCCGCGGAGCACCTTCCGCGCGGTGTCCTGGTCGCCGGTCAGGGTGTGCCACGGCATCGGAACCCGGTTCCACAGAGCCAGCATCAGCTCCGGCGCGGTGCCGGTGAGCTCGGCGACCGGATCGCCGGGCCCGAGCATCCAGCAGGCGCCGAGGTCGGTGGCGGTGAACCGGACCGCCGCAGGCAGCGGGGCTAGCCCGCCGCGCTTGATCATGCGCGGTACGAACACCTCGATGACCTCGGCGATCCCGTCGCCGCACAGGGCCGGGTCCAGAACGCTGGGCAGCCCGAGGGCGTGCTCGGCGTCCCAGCGGTGCACCAGGGTCTCCAGGCAGCGGCGGCGGCGCCAGAACCCGACGGTGTGCGGTGGCGCGAACGTCCAGGCCTCGGTGGCCGGGTCGGCCTCCAGCGCGCTGGTGAGAACGCGCGCGGTCTCGGCGAACCAGTCGGGCAGCCCGCTCTCCGGCGGATCCGGGCGGTAGCCGCCGCGGCGTTCGGTGACGGCCACGGCGGCCCACAGGTTGCCGGTGCCGAGGTGGGCGGTGAGGTCGCCAAGCGTCCAGTCGCCACAGTGCTCGACCGCAACGTCCAGGTCGTCGCCCAGGTAGCCGTGGAAGGTGGCGAGTTCCCGCCGCAGGATCGCGAGGTGGTCCAGCTCCATCCGTCCGACCATAGTCACCGGCACGGCGCCTGGCTGCCCGCGCGACCACGTGCTGTTTCCCGGCGGCCGCGTGGCGGCCTGGGGTGGCAGGTGGTCGCGCGGCTCGGCGGGACTGTGCGGTACGCGTACCTAATCTCCTGGTCCCTCTCGCATGAGACCGGAAAGGCCTCCCGGGAGTGTCGCTGCCAGGCTTTCGTCGAATTCCGCGTCCACCAGGATGAAGGCCACCCGGGCCGGGACGTCGGCGCGGTTGGCCCAGGCGTGGTCGGTGCCGCGCTGGACCACCACGTCGCCGGCGTGCAGGGTGACCTCGGAGTCGTCGAGCAGGAGGGTGATCTCGCCGTCCAGGACGATGCCGTAGTCGATGGAGGCGGTCCGGTGCACCGGTGACTGGCGGCCGTGGGCGTCGAGGTGGCCGGGGAGGAACTCGTTGATGCGGATCTTCGTGCCGCGCGGGGGTGGCGGGACGGCGAGGGTACGTGCGGTGGGCTCGGTGGGTTCGGCCGCGAGGATGCGGGTGGGTGCTCCTTCGGTGTTCCAGATCTCGTGGAAGGCGACGCCGTCGGCGGGAAGTTCGCGGCTGACCGGGACCGGGCCGTCGGAAAGGACCACGGAGACGCCGTCAGGGGTGTGTCCGGTGACGACCCGGCGGGGGACGTTCACGCGTGGCACGGGATCGGCCCGCCGTGGAACGCCACCATGTCCGGCCAGACCGACGGGACGGTGATCCGGGTGTCGATCGGCTTGCCGGACAGCTCCGAGTAGGCGCGGTGCAGGTTGCCGACGAAGCGTTCGGTCTCGGCCCAGCCCTTGAACGGGTTGTCGCGGTGCTTGATCGCGGCTTCCAGAGGTGAGAGGCCTTCCTTGAACGAGCTCTCGGCCACCGAGGACACATAGGAGACGTAGGCGTCCAGGTTGTCCAGGAGAACACCGACCTCGTCACCGCGGCAGACCGGGCCGTGGCCCGGTGCCAGCACAGCCGGCTCCAGCGCCCGCATGTGCGCGATGGCTGACCGGAAGCCGGCCACCGAGCCCTCGAGCAGGAACGGCTGGCCGCCCGCGAAGGCCAGGTCACCGGCGAACAGGACCTTCTGCTCGGGCAGCCACACCACCACGTCGTTGCTGGTGTGCGCGCGGCCGACGTGCTGCAACTCGACCGGGAACCCGTCCAGGTGCATGGTCATCCGGTCGCTGAACGTGAGGTTCGGCGGGCGCACCACCAGGTCGCCGTAGTCCGGGGCGGTGATCACCCGGGTGGCTTCCAGACCGGCGGCCAGGACCTCGTCGCGGCACCGGTCATGCCCGATGACCAGGGTCTCGGAAGGCAGGAAACCGTTGCCGAACGTGTGATCCGGGTGGTGATGGGTGTTCACCACGGCACGTGGTGCGCCGCTGCTGATCTTGGCGACCTCGGCGAGCACGGCCCGGTTGCGGCGTTCGGTCGAGGTGGTGTCCACCAGCACCGCGCTGCCCCGGCCGTCGACGATCACGCCGCAGTTGTTCACCATCCAGCCGCCGTCGGGCTGGACATAGGCGTGAATGCCGTCGGCCAGGCGATCCACGTACGGGCTGCCGTCGTCCCAGGTCACGTGTCTCCTCCTTCGAAGGGGTTCTGCACCCATTGGGGCATCCCCGGCGCGGCCGCACAACGGTTTCCACCATCGCTGACACCGATCGCTGGCATGCGTGAAACGGCCGTTGTGGCTCAGGCCGGTTCGGTGACATCGTCCTCGACGGCTACCGCGACCTCGTGGAGCAGGCGGCGCAGCCAGGCCACACCTGGATCCTTCTCCCGGCCGGGATGCCAGTGCGCGGCCTCGGTGATGCCGACCGTCGCCAGGGGCGTCTCGGCGATCGCCAGGTCCAGGATGCCGAGGCAGCGGCGGGCCAGCCGGGACGGCACGAACGCGCACATCTCGGTGCCGCCGACCGCGAACGGCAGCGTCAGCAGGCTGGTCACCTGGACCAGCACGGTACGGTCGGCGATGCCCTGCCGTTCCAGCTCGATCTCGAGGGGGCGTTTGTGCTCACCGGCGGCCGTGAACGCGGCGACGGCGTGCGGCATGGCGGCCAGATCAGCCAGAGTCAGTGCGCCTCCGGTCAGCCGGGGGTGGCCGCGGGACACGATGCAGACCAGGTGGTCGGTGAAGACCGGCTGGGTGTGGCCGGGGAACTCGTACCCCAGCGGGCCGATGATCAGGTCGCGGCGCATCAGCTGCGTCTCCAGCTGGGCGCCGTGCGCGTCGAGGGTGTCCAGGGCGACCGAGCAGCCGGGTGCCTGCTCGCCCATCAGCCGGATCAGCGGCTCGGCGAGGACGGTCATCGCGTACTCCGACATGCTCACCCCGAACCGGCGGGTGCTGGACGCCGCGTCGAACTCGCGCTGCGTGCCGAGCAGCGCCTCGGCCGCCTCCACCGCCTCGGCCACCGCCGGTCGCAGCCGCTCGGCGAGCGGGCTCAGGTCGAAGCCGCGGCCGGAGCGGACCAGCAGTTCGTCGCCGAAGTGCCGGCGCAGCCGGGTGAGCGCGCTGCTCATCGCGGACTGGCTCATCGTCATCCGCTCGCCCGCGTGGGTCAGGTTGCGTTCCTCCAGCAGCGCGTGCAGGGAGAGCAGCAGGTTGGCGTCGACCTCACGCAGCCGTTCCTTCACGGCTCTAGTCTCAGGCACGAGGAGGCTCTGGCATGACCCTGGGCGGTACCGATCTCAACCTGCTGCTCTTTCTGCGCGTCCTGCTGGAGGAGGGGAACGTGACCCGGGCCGGGACCCGGCTGGACGTGGGACAGCCGGCGATGAGCGCGGCCCTCGCCAAGCTGCGCCGCCGCTTCGACGACGAGCTGCTGGTCCGGGCGGGCCGGGACTACGAGCTGACCCCGTTCGCCCGGGATCTGCTGCCCGAGGTGCAGCGCGCGGTCCGGCTGATCTCGCGGGCCCTCGACCTGGAGAACCGGTTCGACCCGGCCACCAGCGAGCGGACCTTCCGGTTCGCGATGAGCGACTATGCGGTGGCGGTGCTGCACGAACCGCTGGTCCGGCTGCTGCGGGCCACCGCGCCGGGGGTCCGGCTGTCCATCGACCGGATCGGGCCGAAGGCGCGTACGTCCGAACGCACGCTGCTGGAGCATGACGCCCTCGTCGCACCGCTCGGGTTCGGCTTCCCCGGCGAGCGCAAGCCGCTGTGGCGCGACCGGATGGTGCTGATCGCCGACCGGCGGCATCCCCGGCTGGCCGGCGGCGAGATGTCCCTGCGCGACCTGGCCGAGGTGCCGCACGCCGTCGCCACGTTCGGCCCGGGCATTCTCACCCCGGTGGACCGGGTCTTCGGCGAGCACGGCATCGACCGGCGCATCGTGCTCCAGGTGGCCGGGTTCCTGCCGCTGGCGTTCGTCATCGAGGGGACCGAGCTGGTGGCCGTGGTGCCGGAGCGGCTGGCCCGGCTGCACCTGGTGCCGGGCGGCCCGATCACCATGGTCGAGCCGCCGTTCGGGGAGGTGCTGCTCGCCGAGGGTTACTGGTATGCCAGGGATCGGCTCTCCGATCCGGCGCACCAGTGGTTGTTCGCCCGTCTCGACGAGCTGGCCATCACTCTAGGTAGCCAGTGAAGCAGCGCTCCGGGCGTTCCAGCCCTGGCCGCCTTGCAGCAGAAATCCGCCGAGGCCGACCGAAGGACAGTGGCCGCCGGCGAAGAACCGGCCCTGCTTCTCCAGGAACGGCGCCAGTTCCAGGCCGCCCTGCACCGCCGGCGACGCGGTGGCGATCCCGGTCTCCGGGTCGTAGGTCATCTCCCGCATGCCGCCAGGTCGATGACCAGGGCGTCGCCGCGGATCGACCACTGCGCCCAGCTGTGCCCACCGGAGCGCACCGCTACCTGCCAGCCGCGTTCGCGGGCCAGGCGTACCCCGGCGACCACGTCGTCCTCGCTGGTCGCCCGCAGGATCGCCGCCGGCTGCCGGCCGGTAGCCGGCGGTTGAAGATCCGGTCGACGCGGGCCGCCTCGAAGCCCTCGTCGCCGGGGAGGATCTGTCCGTTCATGCGGGTGCGCACATCGCGTGCAGCGTCTGGCCCATGACCCGGCCGGGGTCGGCGCCCGGGGTGTCCGGGTGGATCTCCCACTCGGCCAGCTGGAGGCTGTTGTCCAGCACCAGCTTGACCCGGGGCATGCGGCGGGCGTGGAACGCGGGCAGCACCTCGTCGATCGGATCGCCACTGGTCAGCATCTCGGCCAGCACCACGGCGTCCTCCGCGCACATGGCCGCGCCCTGGGCGATCAGCGGCGGGCAGGCGTGCGCCGCGTCGCCGATCACGATGGTCCGGCCCCGGTGCCACGGCCCGTCCAGCAGGATCGACTCGATGTACTGGTAGTTGACGACCGCGTCATCGGCGAGGCTGTCGCGGACCTGGCCCCAGACGCCGCCGTACCCCTGGCCGTGCTCCTTGAGGATCTTGCCGTTGGGGTGCTCCCCGACGTACGAGCGGTCCAGGTTCTCCTCGAGCAGGAACGCGTAGCAGAGGGTCTCCGAGATCGGGGTGTATCCGGCCTTGTACTTCGGCCCGCCGTAGTAGACGCCGGAGCTGTCCATCGCCGCGGGCCGCTCGGCGACGACCCGCCAGATGCCCATGCCGACCGGCTTGGGCCGCGCCTCGATGCCGATCATCCGGCGGACCGTGGAGCGGATGCCGTCGGCGCCGACGATCAGGTCGAAGGTCTCGGTGGCGCCGTCGGTCAGGGTGGCCAGCACGTGGTCGCCGCGGTCGTCGATCGCGGTGACCGTGGTGCCGAGCCGCACGTCGACGCCGGCCTCGCGGACCCGGCGGGCCAGGATGTCGGCCAGGTCGGCGCGCAACGCGCCCATGGTCGGGGGTACGGCGTCGCCGCCCATCGGCGGTGCCGGCATCTCCATCAACTGGACGCCGTCGGCCCGGAACATCCGCAGCTTGTCGAAGGCGAAGCCGTGCTCGGCGAGTTCGTCGTAGATGCCGACGGCGTGGAACGCCTTGAGCGCGTTGCCCTGCAGGGTGATGCCGTGGCCGACACCGCCGAGGCCGTTGCGCAGCTCGGCGATCACCACCTGCACGCCGCGCTGGGCCAGAGCCAGGGCCAGCACACCGCCGGTGATGCCGCCGCCGACGACGAGGACGCGGGAGGTCATCTCTTCTCCTTCTCTATGCGAATTGGGAGGCGCGGGCGCCGGTGATCCAGCCGACGATGTGGTCCGGTTCGGTGTCGGCCACGGCGACGTCGGCGACCTTGCTGCCACGGTTCAGGACCACCACCCGGTCGGCGACCTCGGAGCACAGTGGCAGGTTATGGGTGACCAGGACGATCGCGACACCCTGCGCGGCCATCCGCCGGATCAGCGCCTCGACCTGTCTGGTCTGCTCGTAGCCGAGCGCCGCGGTCGGCTCGTCGAGCAGCAGCACCCCGTTGGCCTCGCCGGAGACCCGGATCGCTCCCCGGGCCAGGGCGACGACCTGCCGCTGCCCGCCGGAGAGCATCTCCACCGGGCGGGTCATCGGGGCGGTGCGTACGCCGAGCCGGTCCAGCTCAGCCTCGGAGCGCTTGCGCATCGCCTTGCGGTCGACGAATCCGAGCCAGCCGAGCGGGCCCTTGCGCAGGATCTCCCGGCCGATGCTCAGGTTGGTCGAGATGTCCTGCGGGTCCACCAGGGCCAGGTCCTGGTAGACCATCTGGATCCCGGCGTCCGCGGAGTCGCTGGGGGAGTGGAACTGCACCTCTTTGCCGTGCACGCGGATCGTGCCGCCGCTCGGCCGGTGCGCGCCGGACATCACCTTGAGCAGGGTGGACTTGCCGGCGCCGTTGTCGCCGAGCAGGCCGACCACCTCGCCGGGGTTGACGTGGAAGTCGATGCCGGCCAGCGCGCCGACGTATCCGTAGTGCATGTCGATGCCGCTGAGCTCGAGAGCGGGAGACGTCATGTTCACACCTGCTTCTTGTGCACCGAGAGGTTGGCGCTGGCCATCAGCCGGTTCGACACGCTGGTCTGCACGACGCGCTCCAGCAGCAGGGAGGCGAGCAGCAGCACGCCGGTGGTGACGGTGGCCCAGTAGGGCTGGATGCCGCGGATGGTCAGGCCGTTGGCGATGGTGGCCAGGATCAGCGCGCCGACCAGGACCCGGGGGAGGCTGCCACGCCCGCCGGTCAGCGCGACGCCGGCCAGGGCGACCGCGGTCAGGGCGTTGAAGATGATGCTGGGGCTGGCCTCCGGGGTGGCCTCGGTGGTGATCGCCGCGGTGACCAGGCCGCCGAGCGCGGCGCACAGGCCGGAGATGACGAAACCGAGGACCTTGTACCGGTCGCTGTGGATGCCGGAGCGGCGTACCGCCTCGGCGTTGCCGCCGACCGCCATCAGCCGGATGCCGTCCCGGGTACGGGTCAGGAACACCGTCCCGACCAGGAACAGCAGACCGACGATGTAGACCGGGGCGGGCACCCCGAGGTAGCGGTCGGTGCCCATGAACGTCAGGCCGGTCAGCCCCGGGAAGGTGTAGCCGCCGGCGATCACCGCGGCCAGGCCGGACAGCGCCGACAGCGTGCCGATGGTGACGATGATCGGGTTGAAGCCGCGCAGCGCGATCAGCCCGTTGACCAGCCCGACGAGCACACCGCAGGCCAGACCGGCGACCAGGGCCAGCCAGATCGGCTGACCGTTGGTGATCAGCCAGCCGGCGACGCAGGCGGCGAAGGCGGCGGTGCCCGGCAGCGACAGGTCGAGCACACCGGTCATCACGCCGAAGCCCACGCCGGCCGCGAAGATCGCGGTGAGGGCGGCCGCGTTCGCGATCAGCAGCGCGTTGTCCAGGGTGGCGAAGTACGGCGCGCACCAGAACGAGAAGGCCACGATGATCAGGCCCCACAGCACGAAGATGCCGCGATCCCGGACGAACACCAGCGCGGTGACCGCGCGCGGCATGTCATGGCCGGTGGGAACCGGGACGTCCGCTTTCTCCACGGGAGCGGCGGTCACGGTCACTGCCCACTTCCCGCGGTGATCACCTTCTGCGGCACGACGATCTGCTGTCCCGGCTTGGCGGGGTCGGCCATCATCGCGGTCAGCGTGTCGAACGACTGCACCATGTCGGCCTCGAACTGGAGCGCCACCGACGCGTAGATCTTGCCGTCCTTGACCGCCTCCAGCACCTCGTCGTTGCCGCCGGTCTCGGTCACGCAGGTCAGCTCCTTGCCGGCGGCGGCGTACGCGCCGAGTGCGCCGAGCGCGGCCTCGTCGTTGGTGCCGAGCAGCGCGTTGGCGCCCGGGTTGCCCTGTAGCGCGCTGCCGACGTCGGTCTGCGCCTTGGCCCGATCGGTGACGGCCACCTCGGTCACGATCTCCGCTCCCGGCGCGGTGGCGGCCAGAGCGTCCTTCTGCGCCTTCTCCACCTCGGCCTTACCGGCGGTGCCGGCCACGCCGACGGTCAGGATGACCTTGGCCTTGCCGCCCAGCTTCTCGTTGACGCACTTGCCGAGCTGCTCGCCCATGGCCTTGCCCTGGGCCTCGTAGTCGATCCGGTCGAAGGTCACGCCCGGCTGCATGCCGGACAACCCGTAGTCCTCGGGTACGCCGTTGAGCAGCAGCGGGATCTTCTTCTCCTGGGCGGTCTTCACCAGGTCGGACAGTGCGGCCGGCTGGACCGCGATCACCCAGGCGCCGCTGGCGCGGCCGGACTCGATGACGCTCTTCAGGTCGGTGAGCTGCTTCTGCGGGTCGAGGTTCGGGTCCTGGACGAGGACCTCGTACCCGTGGCCCTTGCCGTAGCCCTGCACGCCTTCGGACAGGCCCTTCATGGCCGGGATCTTCAGCGCGAGCGGGGAGAACACGATGGTCTTGGTGGAGTTGCCGGAGCCCGCGGCGGCGGATCCGTCGGCCGGCTGGGTTCCGCCGGAACTGCACGCGGTCACGAGAAGAAGGCTGCTGACGGAGAGAGCGGCAGCGCGGCCGTAGTTTTTCAAATCCATGTCCACTCCCGGGGCTATGAGCGACAGCTGTTAACAGACGTGTGCTGGGTCACAGAGAACACGGAGGTGTCGGAAGGCGGAACCCGCTCCGCGGTGATGCCAGGCATCGCCGTCCGAGCTTTCTCCCGTCAGCCGGTGCGCACCTAGCGTGAGGAGGTCACCGAACGAGGAGGACTTTTCATGGCATACGTCGTCAGCGCCACGTGGATCGCCGAGCCCGGCCAGGAGGCCGTCGTCCTCGACGCGATCGAGAAGCTGACCCCGCTGTCGCGGGCGGAGCCGGGCAACCGCTTCTACCAGGCGTACCAGGATCCGGCCGAGGCGAGCGTCTTCCACCTGTTCGAGGTCTACGACGACGAGGACGCCTACGCCGCGCACGGTGCGTCGGAGCACTTCCAGACGTACGCGTTCGGCCAGGCGATCCCGGTGCTCGCCAAGCGTGAGCGCGCCTTCTACACCACGATCGGCTGACCTGAGATGAGACTGGCTGCGTTCCGCCTCGCGACCGAGCCCGACGGCGTACGCCGGGTCGGCCTGGTCGTCGGCGAGGGTCCCGACTGGTGGCTGCACCCGTTCGCGGACGGCACCGACCTGGTCGAGCTGCTCGCCGCCGACCGTGCCGACCGGGAAGCGGCGGCCGACGCCGCCGCCCGCGGCGACGGGCTGCGGCCGGCCCAGGTGCGGCTGCTGCCGCCGGTCTACCCGGTGGCGATGCGCGACTTCCTCACCTTCGAGCAGCACGTGGCCGGCGTCGGCAAGGGCATGCAGGGGCACGAGTTCGTGCCGGACGAGTGGTACGCCGCCCCGTCGTTCCTGTTCATGGCCCCGCACGCGGTCACCGGTGGCTACGACGACGTGGCCATCGCGCCGGACACCGAACGGTTCGACTACGAGCTGGAACTCGCCGCGGTGATCTGCCACGACGTCCGCAACGTCAGCCCGGAACAGGCCCGGCGGGCGATCGGCGGCTACTGCGTGATGAACGACTGGTCCGCCCGGGACGTGCAGGGCCGGGAGATGAAGCTCGGCCTCGGCCCGTCCAAGGGCAAGGACTTCGCCACCACGATCGGGCCGTGGGTGGTGACCGCCGACGAGCTCGACGACTTCCGGGACGCGGACGGGTTCCTGGATCTCCAGATGACCGTGAAGGTCAACGGCACGGTCACCGGCAGCGACCGGTCCGGGCACATGGGCTGGTCGTTCGAGCAGATGGTCTCGTACGCGTCCCGCGCCTCCTGGGTCAAGAAGGGCGAGGTGCTGGCCTCCGGAACCTGCGGGTCCGGCGCCCTGGCCGAGGGGTGGGGCCGCACCGGCGAGCTGACCCCGCCGCCGCTGCGGGTCGGTGACGTCGTCGAGATGACCATCGAGCGGCTCGGCACGATCCGCAACCGGATCGTCGCCGGCACCGAGACCGTGCCGCCCATCGTCCCGGCCCGCCGCCGCGTCCGCGAGGAGGTGTGACATGTCCGAGGTCGTGACGCGGGACCCGGCGACCGGCCGGGAGCTGCGCCGCTACCCCGCCCACGACGACGCGGTGGTGGAGCGGGCCCTGGCGGAGACGTCCGCCGCCGCGCGGACCTGGGCGGCGGTCGAACTGCCGGACCGGCTCGCGATGCTGCGCGCGGCCGGCAAACTGCTCACCGAGCGTCGCGACGAGTACGGCTCCCTGATCACCGCCGAGATGGGCAAGCCCCTGGCGGAGTCGCTCGCCGAGATCGACAAGTGCGCCTGGAACTGTACGGTCGTCGCCGACCTGGCCCGCGGCTGGCTCGCGGACAGCGAGATCGAGTCGGGCGCCGGCCGCTCCTGGATCTCCTATGAGCCGCTCGGCGTGATCTTCGCGGTGATGCCGTGGAACTTCCCGTTCTGGCAGGTCCTCCGGTTCGCCTGTGCCGCGCTCGCGGCCGGGAACGCCGCGCTGCTCAAGCACAGCCCGGACGTCACCGGCTGCGCGCTGGCCGTCGAGGCGCTGTTCACCGATGCCGGGGCGCCCGCCGGGCTGTTCCGGTCCCTGGTGATCGAGGGTGCGCGGGTGCCCTCGGTGAGCGCCCGGATCGTCGCCGATCCGCGGATCGCCGCCGTCACACTCACCGGCAGCGAGCGGGCCGGATCCGCGATCGCCCAGGCGGCGGGCGCCGCCCTGAAGAAGACCGTCCTGGAACTCGGCGGATCGGACCCGTTCGTCGTCCTCGCCGGCGCCGACATCGCCGGCGCGGCCGCTGCCGCCGCCCGCTCCCGGTTCGGCAACGCGGGCCAGAGTTGCGTGTCGGCCAAGCGGTTCATCGTCGTCGACGAGGTCGCCGAGCGGTTCGTCTCCGCGCTGCTCGCCGAGACCGCGAGGCTGGAGATCGGCCCGCTGGCGCGCGCGGACCTGCGGGACACCGTGGTCCGGCAGATCGACGAGAGCGTCGCCGCCGGAGCGCGGCTGCTGACCGGCGGGCGGGCCGCCGCCGGTCCCGGCTTCCACATGGAGGCGACCGTCCTCGACCACGTCACGCCCGGCATGGCGGCCTTCACCGAGGAGACGTTCGGGCCGGTCGCGGCCGTGGTCCGGGCCCGCGACGACGATCACGCCGTCGAACTGGCCAACGACACCGAGTTCGGCCTGGGCTGCTCGGTCTGGGGCTCGGCCGGCCACGCACTCGCCGTCGGCCGGCGGATCCGCTCCGGTGCGCTGTTCGTCAACGCACCGGTCGCCTCCGACCCGCGGCTGCCGTTCGGCGGCATCGGCCGCAGCGGCTACGGCCGGGAGCTGTCCGCCGAAGGGGTTCGCGAGTTCACCAACGTGCGGACGGTGGTGGTGGCATGAGGCTGGACCACGTCGGCCTCACCGTCGGCGACCTGGACAGGATGCGCGACTGGTACGCCACCGCGCTCGGCCTGACCCCGGAATTCGATTTCGCGCTGCCGGAGCACGCCTTCCGCGGCGTCCTGCTGCGCGGCGCGGGTTACCGGCTCGAGCTGCTGGAACGTGCCGGCAGCACCGGCCGCCCGTCGCCGGAGCCCGGTGTCCGGATGGCCTATCTGGCCGATCCGGAAGGCAGCCTGGTGGAACTGCTCGATCGCGGCCGCGCAGCGGGCGCGTCGTGACCGGGCGGCTGGCCGGCAAGATCGCCCTGATCACCGTGGTCAACGCCGCCGTCTACCTCGCCTCCGACGAATCCGCCTGGGTCAGCGGAGCACATCTGGTCGTCGACGGAGGCGGCTCAGTTCTTGGTTGAAAGGAAAGTCATGTCCCACCTCAACGAGTACGGCATCACCCACCTGCGGCACGTCGACCTGGCCGTGCCCGACTACCAGACCCAGCGCACCTTCTACCGCGACACCTGGGGCCTCACCGAGGTCGGCACCGACGGCGATCTGTCCTACCTGGCCGCCGAGGGCTCACCGGAGCAGTACATCGTCCGGCTGCGCAAGGCCGCCGAGAAGCGTCTCGACCTGATCGCGTTCGGCGCCACCGACCCGGCCGCCGTCGACGCGCTCGCCGCCAAGCTCGCCTCCGACGGCGTCCAGCTGGTCGGCCAGCCCGGCAAGTTGCAGACCGCCGGCGGCGGCTACGGCTTCCGGTTCTTCGACATCGACGGCCGCACCATCGAGATCTCCTGCGACGTCGAGACCCGGCAGCACCGGGCGGTCGAGGAGGGCGAGGCCATCCCGGTACGCATCTCGCACGCCGTGATGAACTCCGACGACCCGAACCGCACCCGCGCCTTCTACGAGCAGCACCTCGGCTTCAAGCTGTCGGACACGCTCTGGAGCCAGCACATGGGCGAGATGATGCACTTCATGCGGTGCAACGACTGGCACCACAGCCTGGCCATCGCCCGCGGCCCGCACACCTCGGTGCACCACGTCTCCTTCGAGATGCGTGGCCTCGACGAGTACATGCGCGGCACCGGCCGGGTCATGCGGGCCGGCATCAAGAAGATCTGGGGCCCCGGCCGGCACCTGGCCGGCAACAACACCTTCACGTACTTCCTCGACCCCAGCGGCAACACGATGGAGTACACCACCGAACTGGAGCGACTGGAAACCGACCAGTGGCACCCCGAGCTCCACGACATCGCCGACCCCAACGTGCAGGACCAGTGGGGCACCGCCGACCCGATGAGCGAGATCATCGCGAAGGACAGCTTCAACGACCCGGACCGCGGCCTGTTCGTCGCGCCGCCGGTCTGAGCGCCGATGTTCCGTCTGGACGGCAAGGTCGTCGTGGTCACCGGCGGTGCCCGCGGGCAGGGCGCCGCCGAGGTGGCCGCGCTGCGGGAAGCCGGCGCCACCGTGATCGCCACCGACGTGCTCGCCGGGGACGGCGTGCGGCACCTGGATGTCCGTGACCCGGACGGCTGGGCCTCGCTCGCGGCGTCTCTCGACCGTGTCGACGCCTTGATCAACAATGCCGGGGTGGCCGGCCGGGAGCGGCTCCCGAACGTCGACCTGGCGAACTGGGACCGCACCTTCGCGATAAACGTGACCGGGCCGATGCTCGGCATCCAGGCGCTGGTCCCGCTCATGCCGGCCGGGTCGTCGATCGTCAACGTGTGCTCGGTCGCCGCGGTCTCCGGGCACGTCGCGGCCGCGTACACCGCCAGCAAATGGGCCCTGCGCGGCCTCACCCGGACCGCGTCGCTGGAGCTCGGCCCGCGCGGCATCCGGGTCAACGCCGTGCTGCCCGGACTCATCGAGACGCCGCTCATGGCGAACGCCTCGCCCGCCTTCCGGGGTGCCGCACTCGCCGAGATCCCGCTCGGGCGCACCGGAACCGTCGACGACGTCGCCGGGCTGATGGTCTTCCTGGTCTCGGACGCGGCGGCCTACATCACCGGCGCCGAGATCGTCGTCGACGGCGGGCTCACCGGACACGTCTCCCACAAGGGCATCGCCGACGCGATCGCCCCTCCGGCCTAAGGATCTGCGCAGATGTTCGAGTACTTTCCCGGCAACTACATCTGGAACCTGGGCGTGGTGGCCACGCTCAACTCGGGCGGCACCATCGACGAGGTGGACCGGGCCTGCCGGCCCATCCGCGACCTCGCCGAACAGGGCTCCGATGTGGGCACCGAAGAATTCATGCGGTCCTGGCGGCGGGTCGCCGACCAGGTCGAGCAGCAGGCCGTCGAGGCCGAGAAGGCCGGGCACAGGCGGACCGCCGGGCAGAAGTACCTGCGGGCCGGTGCGTATCTGTGCCAGGCCGAGCGGATGCTGTCGAACTCGTCGCCGGAGCGCCTCCCGACCTATCGGCACCTGCTCGAGGTGATGGAGAAGTCGTTCGAGCTGATCGACCCCCGCACCACCCGGGTGCGGATCCCGTTCGAGGGGACGACGCTGCCCGCGTACTTCACCAACGCGTCGACCGACGGCCGGCCGGTTCCGACGATGATCATGTGGAACGGTCTCGATTCGACCAAGGAGCACATGTACACCTCGGGGTGGCCTTCGGAGATGGCCGCGCGAGGAATCTCGGTGTTGCAGGTCGACTGCCCGGGCTCCGGGGAGGCTCTGCGGTTGCAGGGGCTGACCTCGCGGGTGGAGACCGAGGACTGGGCCGCCGCCTGCGTCTCGTTCCTGGAGGCGCGCTCCGACGTCCGATCCGACCGGATCGGTCTGGTCGGCTGGTCGCTCGGCGGCTACTACGTGCCGCGTGCGGCCGCGTTCGAGAAGCGGCTCGCGCTCGCGGTGGCCTGGGGTGCCAACCACAACTGGGGTGAGGTGCAGAAGAAGCGCCTCGAACGGGAGGGGGAGAACCCGGTTCCGCACTACTGGGAGCACGTGCTCTGGGTGTGGGGTTCGCCGGACATCCCGGCATTCGTGGAGAAGGCCGTGCGGGTCAATCTCAACGGTGTCATCGACAAGATCACCTGTCCGCTGCTGATCACGCACGGGACGAACGACCGGCAGATCAGCGTGGCGTACGCGCGAGAGAGCTTCGCCAAAGCGATAAACGCCCCGAAGAAGGATCTGCGGCTCTTCACCCCCGAGGAGGGGGCGACCGAGCACTGCGGACTGGACCACCTGCCGCACGTCGCCGCCTACACCGCCGACTGGATCGAGGACACCTTGCGAGAACTGGATGCCTGACTTCCTCTGGGGCGTCTCCAGCGCCGGCCATCAGACCGAGGGCGACAACACCCTCAGCGACACCTGGTTCCTGGAGAACGTCCAGCCCACCGTCTTCCGCGAGCCGTCCGGCCCGGCGTGCGACGGCTACGCCCGCTGGCGGTCCGATGTCGACCTGGCGGCCGGCATGGGCCTCAACGCGTACCGCTTCTCGGTCGAATGGGCCCGGGTCGAGCCCGCACCCGGAGAGTTCTCGGCTGAGGCGCTGGACCACTACGAGGCGATCGCCGACCACTGCCTGTCGCGAGGCCTGGCCCCGGTCGTCACCTACAACCACTTCACCTCGCCGCACTGGTTCGCGGCCCGCGGCGGCTGGCTCGACCCGGACGCGCCATCGCTGTTCGCCCGCTACTGCGCCGAGGTGACGGCCCGTTTCGGCGACCGGATCGCGGTGGCGGTCACCCTCAACGAACCCAACCTGGCCCGGCTATTGACCTGGATGGACCTGCCGCCGTTCGTACGCGAGCTGGAACGTGCCACCCTCGCGGCCGCGTCGGCGGCTGCCGGCGTGCCCCGCTACCGCGCCGCGAACGTCATGCTGCCCGAGGAGATGGACGCGATGGCCGACGGCATGACCGCCGGCCACCGCGCGGCCCGCGCCGCCATCAAGGCCTTTCAGCCTTCCGTCCCGGTCGGCTTCTCGCTCGCGGTCGCCGACGACGTCGCCGTGGGTTCCGATTCCCGGGTACGCGACCGCAAGCGTTCCGAGGTGTACCAGCGCTGGCTGGACCTGGCCCGCGACGACGACTACATCGGCGTCCAGAACTACGAGCGGTTGTTCTACGACGCCGACGGTGCCGTCCCGCCGCCGGCCTCGGCGCCGCGCAACCAGATGGGCAGCGGCATCGAGCCGGGCTCGCTGGCCGGCGCGATCCGCTACGTGCACGCCGAAGCCGGCGTACCGGTCCTGGTGACCGAACACGGCATGTCGACCGATGACGACAGGTTGCGCGCTGCTTTCCTGCCGCCGGCGCTGGAGGGCCTGCGGGCGGTGATGGCGGAGGGCGTGCCGGTGCTGGGCTATCTGCACTGGACGCTGCTGGACAACTTCGAGTGGATTTTCGGGTACGGCCACCAGCTCGGCCTCTTCGAGGTCGACCGGGAGACCTTCGAGCGCACCCCGAAGCCCAGCGCCGAGGTGTACGCCAAGCTGGTTGCCGCCCACCGGAGCACCGGGTTTGGGCTTCCTCACTGAGTAGCTCCCTGGCGGTGTGGCGCTGTCGGGACTGGTATACGAATCGATGCCTGGACGCCAATGCGCAGCGCCAGGTGTACACCGGTGCCTGTGGTTCCAGCTATCAGGTGTGGTGGATCCAGTACGTGGGCAGCTACATCCAGCTGCATCATCGCGCGACGGGGTTCTGCCTGGACAGCAACGCGAACGGCATCGTCTACACGAACCCGTGTGACGCCAACAACGGGTACCAACTCTGGCGGAGGATCGCCCCTCGGGCGGCTCCGGCATGACCTATCAGAGTGCGGCCACGGGACGATGCCTCGGCAGTCCCCGGAACGATTGGGTGCGTACGGGCTTCAGCTGTCCCACGGGCGGCTCTGTGGATTACCAGTTCTATTGGAACCAGTACCTGGCATAGCGCTGAGCCATTCTCGAATTGATTAGGGCTCTGTTCCTGGCCGCGCCTGTCCCTGTGCTGAGAGCAGGGACGGGCGCGGCCTGCGGCAGCGTGTGTAGCCGTTCAAACGGTGCCACTCCCGGCCGGCGCTGTCGTGCCAGCAGAAGGCTGCTGCGCTGTTGCCCACGCCGCGCCACCGCGATCGTGCAGACGATCCTCGTCCTGCACCAACCGTTCAATCTCCCGGCAGCCAATCCGTTCTCGCAAACCGAGCATTCCTCCTGGCGGCGGCCTGCTCATGTCTGGCTGAACCGGCCCATCTGCGCAATGATCCAAGCGGTCTTTTACGCCCAGGCGCAGAGTTGCTAGACAAAGACGCTTCCCGATGGGCGCCGACAATTGCAAATATGTTCTCCGCTAGGGTGAGAGTCCGCGACGCCCGGGCGCTGAGCAGGTGTGCCAGGCCGGCCGGAGGGCGGCGCTCGCTGCTGCGTCGATCAGACCATTCGGTGCGGGCCGGAACGCTGGATCGGTAAATCGGAAAACATCGACCTGGGCGTAATGGTCGCGGTGTCGCAGCATTTTTTCAGTCTGCCGGACGGTATGAGCGACATGCGTGATACTCGGCGAAGCGGCCTTCCGGGTGACTCTGCGCGCTCCGATTCAGAGGCCGAATCCCACGATCTGGAGAAGATGCCATGAACCTGCCCCTTGCTCGCGCGTCGCTGGCGCGGACCGCGAGCGCCGCCGTACTGGCGAGCGCCGCCTTCGCCGCCGTCCTTCCGGGCGTCGCGAACGCCGTCCCGGGCGACCGCTCCGTTCTCGCCACCGTGCGGAACGACAGCAGTGTGCGACTCAACCTGATGGAATCCGATGTCGCCGAGGGAAGGTGGACCACCGAACCGCCGACCGCCATCAAGAGCTTCAAGACGGCCCGCTTCGGCTCGATGTCGGCCGAGGACGAGGGCGGCACCGAGGCCACCGTCGTCTACCGGTCCAGGTTCGGCGACGTGGAGATCTACTGGGATCACCCGTGGGTACGTGACAGCCAGATCACGTGTATTCCGCCGGATGAGCTGATGTGCGACACCGTGGTCACCGGGTCCGCGAAGTCCAAGGTGACCTTCACCCTTTCCGACGCCGCCTGAGCGGGGCGCCCGCGTTCGGACCTGTGCGCAGGACCCGGTGGCGGATTCCACCGGGTCCTGTCGCGGCGTTGATCGGTGAAAGGAGACACGGAGTCATGCGATTCACCCTCGTCCTCGCCGGGGCCGCTGTGGCCGGTGGCGCTCTATTCGCCACCCCGGCAGCCGCGACGGTCAAGTTCGACCCGGCCACCAAGACCGGCTTCGTCGGCAAGCTCGACGTGCAGCGGAGCTTCGGCTGGGACGATGCGGCTCTGCGGGCACGCACGGGCCGGATCACCTTCACCTACGACACGTTGACCAAGGACACCTACTCGGTGGTCTGCGGCCGGGCCGGCAACCGTCCGTTCACGGTGCTCCACGACCGGGTCTTCGCGCGGGACTTCCTGAACGCGGTCGTCGTCCGCGACACGACCGCGGCGCCTTCGGGATTCCGGATCACCGGCGCCGGCACCGGTATCTCCGGCACGACGGTCGGGCCGACGGTCGGCCTCCCATGCCCGGAGGAGCGAAAGGGGAAGACCGTCCGCTCGGCCCGGGTGGTGTCGACCGCGTTCACGGGGACACTGAGCGCCAACTTCGGCGGCGTCTCCAAGACCCTCTGGCGGGGCCGGGGCTGAGTCTCAACGGACCAGCGCGTCGCCGAGTGGAGTGCGCTGATAGAGCACCGACCGGCCGGAACGGGCCCGGCTGACCAGCCCGGCCCGGTGCAGCACCGCCAGGTGGTCGCCGACCGCGCCGGTCGCCATCCCGTACGCCCGCGCCAGCTGACTGGTGCTGGCCGGGTCGGCGAGGGTGGCCAGCAGCAGCGCCCGGGACCGGCCGAGCAGCGCCGACAGGTGTTCCGGCGCCTCGGGCGGGCCGTGCTCCAGCAGCGTGGCCACACCCCGCGCCGGGTAGACGACGGCCTTCGGCCACGGCTCGTCGGCGAAGACGGCGTACGACGGCCAGACGAACACCGACGGCACCAGCAGAAGACCCGCGCCGCCGAGCCGGATCGACCCGCCCGAGCGGTTGTGCAGGTCGATGCCACCGTCGCGCCAGCGGACCTTCGGGTGCAGCCCGGCCAGGGCCGCGGCCCAACCGGAACGGCCCAGCTCGCCGGAGCGGTGCACGACGTCGCGCTCGCAGAGCAGACGCAGTCGCGGCCAGTCGTCGGCCATCAGCGCGGTCCACGCCGCGGCCAGGAAGTCGGCCAGCCGGTTTAGGACGTCCGCCGAGGTCAGCACCGACCGGGCCGGCTCGGTGGCGTCCGGGCGCCGCTGCAGATAGAAGTCGATCTCGGCGCGGGCGACGGCCGGTGGCGTGGCACGCAGCGCCGCCAGGTCGTCCTCGATGGTCTGGCCGAGCCGCTGCGGCGGCGGGCACAGCAGGGTCGCCCCGGACCGTGGCAGCCGCAGCGTGAGAACCGCGGCCAGGGCGGGGTCATCGCGCAGCGCCGCGAAGCGCGGCCGCAGCCGGGCCAGCCACCTTTCCGGTACGCCGTGGCGGTGCGGCCCGGACAGTCCGCGGATCAGGTGTTGCAGCTCGAAGACCGGTGACAGCGCGAACCGGGTGCGCAGCAGGTCTTCGGCGCCGACCTCGAACCGGATCACCCGTCGACCTTACGCCAGGGAACGAAACATTCGTACGACGGCGGACCTCCCGGCACGCTCCACCCATGTCCGTCACCGACCGGCCCGCCTCGTACCGTGAGGTGTTCGCCGAACCCGTCTTCCGCGCGCTGTTCCTCGCGCGGACGCTCGCGATCGGCGCCAACTCGCTGCAGATCTTCGCGTTGTCCGTGCTGGTGTACGCGGGCACCGGCTCACCCCTGCTGAGCGCGCTCGCGTTCGGTGCCGGGTTCCTGCCGCAGTTCGTCGGCGGTCTGCTGCTCGGCTCGCTGACCGACCGGCTCCGGCCCCGGCCGCTCATCACCGTCGGGTACGCCCTCGAGGCGGTGCTCGCCGCCGTACTCGGGTTGTTCGTCCTGCCCGTACCGATCAGCCTCGGCCTGGTCGCGGTGCTCGCCTGCTGGACCCCGGTCTTCACCGGGTCGGCGGCTCGGGTCATCGCCGAACGGCTGACCGGGGACGCGTACGTCCTCGGTCGCTCGGTGTCGAGCATGTCCTCCTCCGCCGCGCAACTGCTCGGCCTCGCCGGCGGCGGCGTAGCCGTTGCCGCGATCGGGCCCCGCCAGGCACTGCTCTTCGCCGCCGGCTGCCATGTCGTCGCCGCCGTGGTGATCCGGTGGGGTCTGCCGCCGGGCGAGGCGCCGGCGCCGGAACGCGGTGGAGCCGTACGGGACAGCTGGTCCGGGGCGCTCGCCCTGCTCCGGGACCGTGTCATCCGCCGGCTGCTGCTCGCGCAATGGCTGCCATCCGCGTTCGTGGCGGGCGCGGAAGCGCTGTTGGTCGCGTACGGCGCGCGCCGCGGATTCCCGGCCGGCGCCGGTGCGATGCTGATGGCCGCACCGGCGGTCGGCATGTTCGCCGGCAACTTCGTGGTCGGCCGGTTCGTCCGCCCCTCCCTGCGGGAGCGGTACGCGGGCGCGTTCGTCGTCCTGCTCGGCGCGCCGCTGATCGGGCTGCTCGCCGGCCCTCCGCTGCCGGTGATCGTCGGCCTGCTGGTCCTGTCGGGCACCGGCTTCGCCTACGGCCTGGGTTTGCAGCGAAGGTTTCTGGAGGCCGCGCCCGAGGGGCGTACGGGTCAGCTGTTCGCCCTGCTCTCGACCGGGCTGATGGCGCTGCAGGGCCTCGGCCCGCTGGTCCTCGGCGCGGTCGCCGAGTTGACCTCCCCACTGCTGGCCATAGCCACGGCCGGAGTGGCGACGGTTCTGACGGCCCCGCTCGTGCGCCACGTTTCACCCGATCGTGGTGCCGGTATCGGTGAGTTTCGCGCGTAGGTTGGCGGTCGTCACCGTGGCTCGTATGGAGAGGATGTGGCCAGGTTGACGCTACTCGACCGGCTCATTCCGGGAGATCACGTCTGCTGGACCACCGGCGACGAAGCCGTACGGCTGGACTCGCTGACCGAGGTGGCCGAGACCGGCTTCCGGGAGGGACACCGGGTCGTCTACTGCGGCGACGACACCGCGGACGTCCTGGCCGCCTTCGCGCAACGAGGGTTGCCCACCGGCCGGGCGCTGGCGTCCGGCGATCTGCGGGTCCCGCCGATCGAGTCGTCCTATCTGACCGCCGGCGTCTTCGATCCACAGGCGACGTTGTCCTTCCTCCATCGGGAGATCGGCGCCGCGCGTGACGCGGGCTACCGGGGCCTGCGGATCGTCGCGGACATGTCGTGGGCGAGCCGGCTGGTGCCGGGTATCGAGCGGCTGCTCGACTACGAGACCGAGATCAACAAGATCTTCGCCGAGGGCTACGTACTGGGCGTCTGCGCGTACGACCGCCGCGCCTTCACCACGGCGAGCCTGCGTACCCTCGCCCGGTCCCACCCGGGCACCGTGCGGACCGGCAGGCCGTTCGATCCGGCCCGCGCGTTGCGTGTCCGGCACACGTGGCAGCCTTTCGGTTTGCGCCTGGAGGGCGAGGCCGACCTGCTCAACGAATCGGTGCTCCGCGCCGTGATCGATCATCTGCTCGAGATCCTGCCGGATGAGTACCCGAGGGCGGCCGTCGACGTCTCCGGCCTGACCTTCGTCGACACGGCAGCGGCCCGGGTCCTGTTGCAGGCGCCGGACCGCGCCGCGGGCCGGATCCGGCTCGTCGGCCGGTCGCCGGCCCTCGACCGGCTCATCGAGTTCCATGGCGCCGAACCGCCTGCGGACACCGCATGACCGAGTACCGCCGAGTGTGCGTAGAGAGAGTCGTCCAATGAGCGTCCACGCCACCGGCTTCCACCACCCGGGCCTGCTGTATCGCGGCAGCGCGGAATACGTCGCGGCCGTCGCCGACTTCGTCCGTTCCGCCGTGACCGGCGGCGATCCGGTCCTGGTCGCTGTACCCGGGACGAATCTGGACCTGTTGCGCGGCGCTCTGATCGACGTCAGCGACCGCGTGAGCTTCGCCGACATGGCGGTGGCCGGCCGCAACCCGGGCCGGATCATCCCCGGTGTGCTGCTCCGGTTCGCCGACGACCATCCGGACCGCCGGGTCTCCATCGTCGGCGAGCCGATCTGGCCGGACCGCACCGAGCTGGAGTACCCGGCCTGCGCCGCACACGAGGCGCTGATCAACGCGGCCTTCGCCGGCCGGGACGCCGCCATCCTGTGCCCGTACGACGTAGTGCGACTCGACCCCTCGGTGATCGCGGACGCCTGGTCCACCCATCCCACGATGATCGAGGACGGCGCTCTGCGTGACAGCGACCGGTACGCCGACCCGGCGGTGACGGCCGCGACCTTCAACCGGCCGCTGCCGCCGCCCCAACCGGACGCGGAATCACTGGTGTACGACGATTCGCTCGCCGCCGTCCGGTGCTTCGTGCGGCGGCTGGCCACGGCACACCTGCCCGGGGAACGCGCGGAGGAGCTGGTGCTGGCCGCGAGCGAGGTGGCCGCCAACACGGTCGATCACACCTGGGGCTTCGGCCGGGTCACCGTCTGGACCGAGCCGGGCCTGGTCGTCTGCCAGCTTCAGGACACCGGCCATCTGACCGATCCGCTCGCCGGCCGCATCGGCCCGCCACACATCCGCCACCGTGGTTACGGACTGGTCCTGGCGAACGAGCTGTGCGACCTGATGCGGATCCACTCGAGCCCGGCCGGCACCACCATCCGGCTGCACAAGCTGCGCTGAGTCACGGCGCCGTGCGTCAACGGCCGGCCACGGGGTAAACGGCGGGCGTGAGCGGGGACGTACACATCCAGGACGCCATCGACCGGGTCGGGTTCGGCGCGTTCCAGCGGAAGCTCTTCCTGATCTGCGGGGTGACCTGGGCGGCGGACGCGGCGGAGATCCTGCTGCTGTCGTTCGCGCTGCCGGGGGTCACCGAGGAGTTCGGGCTCAGCCCGGGCCAGGCCGGCGTCGTGGTGACCTCCACCTTCGCGGGCATGCTGGTGGGGGCCTGGTTCTGGGGGATCATGGCGGACCGGGTGGGGCGGCGGCTCGGGTTCCAGCTCACCATCGCGATCTTCGCGGTGTTCGGGGTGGCGTCCGCGTTCGCGCCCGGCCCGGTGTGGCTGGCGGTGCTGCGGGCGTTGACCGGGTTCGGGCTCGGCGGGGCGCTGCCGCTGGACTTCGCCCTGTTCACCGAGTATCTGCCGACCCGGGACCGGGGACGCTGGCTGGTGCTGCTGGAAAGCTGGTGGGCGGCCGGCACGGTCGCCGCGGCCGGGCTCGCGCTGCTGATCATGCCGACGCTGGGCTGGCGGTGGCTGCTGGCCAGCTCGGCGGCGGCCGCGCTGCTAGTGCTCTGGGCCCGGATGCGGGTGCCGGAATCGGCCCGCTACCTGCTCAGCAGAGGCGACGCCGAGGGGGCGCGGAAGCTGGTCAACGAGGTGGCGCGGGTCAACGGCGCGCCGCCGGTCGAGCAGCGCCTGACGCTGCCGTCCGGGAAGGGCGCCACGTCGCCCGCGGAACTGCTGCGGGGCGCGCTCGGCCGCACGACGGTTCTGCTGTGGGCGGTGTGGCTGCTGATCGGGTTCGGTTACTACGGGATCTTCTCCTGGCTGCCGCAGATCTTCGCCGGCGAGTACGGCTTCCTGCGCAGCTACCAGTACGTCTTCTTCCTGGCGCTGGCGCAGCTGCCCGGATACCTGTCGGCGGCGTGGCTGGTGGAGCGGGCCGGCCGCAAGCCGGTGCTGGCCGGTTACCTGGGTGCCGCGGCGCTCGCGACCTTCACCTGGGCGATCGCCGACTCCACGGCGCTCGTGTTCGTCGCGGCGGGACTGATGAACTTCTTCACCCTGGGCGCCTGGGCCGCGCTGTACGCGTACACCCCGGAGCGTTACCCGACGCAGCTGCGTGCCTCCGGGCTCGGCGCCGCGAGCGGCTTCGCCCGGATCGGCGCGGTGGCCGCGCCGCTGGCCGGCGGCGCACTGCTGGCCATTTCCCTGCCGGCGGCGCTGTCCGCGTTCGCCGCGGCGTTCCTGCTGGCCGCGCTGGTGGTGGCCGGGTACGCGGCGGAGACGCGCGGAACCCGCCTGGACGACACCGTCGCCGAGCGGACCGGCCCAGTGGCTCAGGCGGCGAGGCTACGCTGAGGCCGGCCGTGAGCGCCGGGCGGCGGCGAGGCGGTCACGCGCCGCGCGTACCTCGGCGATGTCGACGCCAGCGAGGATGCCGGCGGCCCGCTGCTCGGCCTCCCCGGCCGCGCGAAGCCGGCCGAGCTCGACCTGCGCTGCGGCCTGCTTGAGCAGGCCGATCCCGAGACGTACGGGATTGGCGACGGTGACGAAGATGTCGACGGCCTTGCGGTACGCGTCCTCGGCGCCCTCGGGATCGCCGAGGGTGAGCCGGCTGTCGCCGACGGACTCGTGAGCCAGCCCGTAGTCGACCGTCGGCCCCATGGTGGCGAGCACGCGTACCGCCTCCTCGTAGTGGGCGAGGGCGTCGGCCGGGCGGCCGTTCACATCGGCGAGCCAGCCCAGAGCGCGCAGTGTCCGGCCTTCGCCGCGGGTGTTCCGGTGAGCGCGCTGGTGGGCGAGAGCTTCCTCGAACGCGGCACCGGCCGCTTCCGGTGAGCCGGTGTCCAGCAGGGCGGTGCCGAGTTCGAGCAGCGACCAGGCCAGTTCGGAGTCCGGCTCGTCGCGCCTGGGCCGTCGCAACGCGACCGCCTGTTCGGCCAGCGACACCGCCTCGGGTGCACGACCGGTGCGCAGCGCGATGCTGCCCAGTTTGGTCAGCGCGTGCGCCTCACCCTCGACATCGCCGAGTCCGGCGAACCCGGCGCGGGCCGCGCTCGCGTGCTCGGCCGCCTCGTCGAGCCGTCCCAGGTGGTCGGACGCGCTGGCGAGGTGGCAGAGCAGCAGATACCGGTCGGCGTCCTCGCCCGCCCAGCGATCGAGCGCCTCGGACAGCATCGCGTGGGCCTGCACGGCGCCGCCGACCAGGTCGGTGGCCCGGCCGAGCTCCCACAACGCGTCGGTGTGCCGGCGCGGATCATCCGCGGCGCGGACCGCACGGCCGGCCGCGGCCACCCGGAACCGGTAGTCGGCGTGCAGCGTGGCGGACCGGCGCGTGGCTTTCCAGAGCCGCCACGCCGATTCGCGCCGGCCGTCGTCCACGGCCCGGTCCAGCAGCGCGAGCAGGGCGTCGCGTTCACCGGCCAGTTCGTCGTCATCCACCAGGGTGACGTAGTGGTCGATCAGGCGGTCCAGAGTGTCGGCACGCTCGCCGGCGGTCATGCACTCGGTGGCGAACAGCCGGAGCAGGTCGTGCATGCGGTAGCGGCCCGGGCCGGAGGACTCCAGCAGACCGGAGTCGACGAGCCGTTCCAGCGCGGCCTCCGCATCCCGGCCGGGCGCGCCGAGGGCGGCAGCGGCGGTGGCGACGCCGAAGGATCTGCCGGGGGAGCCGGTCGTGGCGGCGGGGACGATGCCGAGGCGGCGGAACGCCTGGCGGTCGGCTTCCGGGAGGTCGTCGTACGTCTCCTGGAAGCTGCTGCGGACCGCCAGGTCTCCGGCCCGCAGCTCGTCGAGGCGGGACCGCTCGTCGGCGAGACGCTCGGCCAGGTGGGTGATGGACCATCCGGGCCGGTGGGCGAGGCGCGCGCCGGCGATGCGGACCGCCAGCGGCAGCGAGCCGCAGGCCTGGACCAGCGCCTCCGCTCCGGCCGGGTCCCGGGACACGCGCTCGGCGCCGACGATCGCGGCGAGCAGGTTCACGGCCGCGCCGGCGGTCAGGGCCGGCACCGGGAAGTGGACGGCCTCGTCCAACCCGGCGAGCGGGCGGCGGCTGGCGACGATCGCGAGGCACTCCGGCGCGGTCGGCAGCAGCGGGCGGACAGCTTCGGTGCCCGGGGCGTCGTCGAGCAGCACCAGGACGCGGCGGCCGGCGAGCGCCGCGCGGTACTGGCGCAGCAGCTGGTCCTCGGTGAGGGCCGCGTTGACCGGTTCGCCGAGGCCGGTGAGGAACCAGGCGAGCAGGTCGGCGGTGGTCCGGCCGGCGCCGAAGTCGGTGAACAGGTGCCCGTCCGGGAAACGGCCGCCGACGTCCGCGGCCAGCCGCAGCGCGAGGGCGGACTTGCCCACTCCGGCCTGGCCGGTGATGGCGATCGCGCGTACCCCGCCGGCGACCAGCACGCGTAGCCGGCTGAGCTCGTCGTCGCGGCCGGCCAGGCCGGCCGCCGGCAGCGGAAGATCGGCCGGCGCCGGGCGGGTCCCGGGTTCGCGGGGTACCGGCCGGGACTGGACGACGGCCAGCGCGGCGGTGGTGATCGTGAGAACGCCGACCACCGGCCAGGCCAGCGCGGTCAGCGGGCTGAGCGGCCCGGGCAGCGTGCCGCCGGTGGCCACGTTGACCGCCACGCCGAGGGCGACCGGCAGCAGGCTGGAGGAGATCACCAGCGAGACGAGCACCCCACGCTCACGCATGCCCCATCATCGGTCGATGATGGAGGCATGGCGACCCCGGAACCCGTCAGTGTCCTGCAGCGCTGGTCCGACAGCGGCGGCACCTGGCGGGTGATCGCGCGCGGGCCGGCCACGGTGACGGTGGCGCTGCTGACCTGCACCGGTGAGGAGGTCGAGCGCGTCGGGCTGGCGGCCGGCCCGGAGCTGCTGGAATACCTGGCCGAGGCGGAGGACCAGAACTAGCTTGGCCCACGCTCACTGCTGTCTCAACGGCCACCAGACAGCACCCACGTTGGGCCGGACAAGACCCTGACCACGAAGGTTTCTAGTCGCTGACGCGCAGGGCCTCGACCCGGGCACTGGCGGTGGGCGGGCCGCCGGTGATCTCGAAACCGCCGAACGCGACGAGCGAGCCGCGCACCAGATCCGCGGAGAACGAGGCGCGGCCTGCGGCGAGCAGCGGGCGCAGCGTACGCCAGCGGTCGGCTCGTGGGTCGTACCGTTCGGTGGTGCGCAGCGGGCCGTCCGCACTGGCGCCACCGACGACGAAGATGTGCCGGTCACCGGCGGCGACGGCCGGGTTCCCGCGTCCGGAGGACAGCGGTGCCACGGTCCGCCAGGTGTCCCTCGCCGGGTCGTAGCGTTCGACGGCGGACTGGAAGACTTGGGCGTCGTCGGCGCCGCCGATCGCGTACAGGTCACCGTCGAGCTCGACCACCTTGAGCAGGCCGCGCCGGGTCGGCATCGGCCGCAGGCTGTGCCACCGGTCCTGCGACACGTCGTACATGGAGACCGCCGCGGTGGCCACGTCGTCGGCGTCGAAGCCGCCGACCACATAGATCCGGTCGCCGATCGCTGCCGCGCCCGCGCCACCCCGCGCACCCGGCAGCGGCCGCCCGGTACGCCAGGCGCCCGACGCGGTGTCGAGGACCTCGACCGTGTCCACGGTCTTGCCCCGGACGAAGCCGCCCAGCACAAAGATGTCGCGGCGTACGGCCGCCGTGGCCGAGTTGCCGCGTGCCGTGGGCATCGGCGTCACGAGCCGCCACCGGCCGCTCGCCGGGTCGAGCCGCTCGACCGAGTCCAGTTCGGCGCCGAACGCCGTGGTGAATCCGCCGAACGCGTAGGTGGTGCCGGCGGTCGCCGCGATCAGCCCGCCGCGGGCGACGTTCAGGCTGGGACGCGCCTGCCAGCGGTCGTCGAGTTCTTCGAGTCTGTCGGTTGGTTGCATCTCTTCACGCTGCCGTCCGGCGGGCGACAGGAGCCATACGACGTTTGTCGTAGCGTCGTGCGATGGGCATCGATCTCGACGTGACGGCGTTGCGCCGGCTGCTGTCCCCGGACGGGTCGCCGCTGACCATCGCCGAGGTGCTGGCCGTCGTGGCGGCGTCGATCTCGTGTGACGTGGTCTCGTGGTCCCGGCTCGATATCGCGGGCCAGCGGGTGCTCGACGGTGTGACGATGCCGGCGGAGGCCGCCGAGCTGGACGCCAGCCTCGACGACGTGTTCTGGGCGCACTACCTCGATCACCCGCTGTGCCACGGCCCCGGCGAGCGGGTGCCGGTGCTTGCGATCACGGACGTGATGGACGGGGCGGCCTGGCGCCGGACCGGGCTCTACACCGAGTACTTCCGGCCCTGCGGCCTGGAGCACGAGATCGGCGTCAAACTCAGCCACCCGCCGGGGCAGACCAACGTGCTGCTGCTCGACCGTGGCCCGGGCCGGCCGTTCGACGAGCACGACCGCCTGGTGCTGACCCTGCTGCGCCCGCACCTGGACGCCGCGATCCGGCGCATCGTCGACCCCGGGCCGTCGCTGACCCGGCGCGAGGGGGAGATCCTCGCGCTGGTCCGGCACGGCCTGACCAACCAGGCGATCAGCCGCCGGCTGGGCGTCTCGCCGCACACCGTACGCAAGCACCTGGAGAACGCCTTCGCGCGGCTGGGGGTGCACAGCCGTACCGAAGCGGTTGTCGCTCTGGAAACGGGACGCGCCCGGCACTGAAAGTGCCGGGCGCGAGTCATGCGGGGTTCAGCCCCAGCGGCTGGTGCTCCAGCCGTCGGTGGAGGTGTAGCGGGCGCCGGTCCACTCGTCGGCCGACCAGGCGCGGCCGGACCAGGCGCGGCCGCTCCAGCTCGGGTCGGTCCAGGTGCGGCTGCCGCCCCACGGAATGACCGGCCACACCGCGGACGCCCACGTCTTCGAGGCGAACGAGGTGCCGGTCCAGCCGTTGCCGGCGATCGTGGTGCCCATCCAGTTGCCGCCGATCCAGGCCTGCCCGACCGCCGTCATGGCCGCCCAGTTGGCGCTGTGGAACGGCCCGAAGACGCTGAACTCGCCGGTCAGCGCGACACTGTTGCTCACCACCCGGCTCGCGCCGCGGGCGTCGTCGATCTCGCCGGCGCCGCTGGACAGCGGGTGCTTCTGCGCGCTGTCGGCGGCCGGGCTCAGACCCAGCGCGGTGTTCACGTTGATCTGCTTGAGCCGCAGCGTGCCGGCCTTGCCGGCGGTCAGCGCGGTGCCCCGCTTCAGCAGGTTCTTGACCTGGTCCGGGGTGAGCGACGGCTTCGCCTCGAGCAGCAGGGCGACGGCCGCCGAGGTGACCGCGGCGGCCTGCGAGGTGCCGCTGCCGCGGAACAGCGTGGTGCCGCTGCGCGCCGACGGGTACGCGTCGTCGATGCTCGATCCCGGGTCCCGCAGCGACAGGATCGACTCGCCCGGTGCCAGCACGTCGATGGCCTTGCCGGTGGTCCCGCTGTTGGTGAACGCCGCCAGGTCGTCGTCGCCGGTCGCGACGGTGCCCTTGGTCGACGCCGCGCCGACCGAGACGACGTACGGGTCGGTGGCCGGGTTGGTCAGCCGAGCCTCGGCGTTGCCCTCGTTGCCGGCCGCCGCGACCACCACGATGCCGGCCTTCCAGGCGCGTTCGACCGCGTACTGGAGCGGGTCGGTCGCCGCGGCCGGGTTGCCGCCGCTGCCGTAGGACAGGTTCAGCACCCGGATTGGGTTGTTCGGGTCGTCGTTGCGGTGCTCGACCACCCAGTCGATGCCGGCGATCACCTGCGAGACGTCGACGGCGCCGTTGGCCGTACCGAGCTTGATCGAGGTGAGCTGGGCGCCGGTGGCGATGCCCTTGGCGCCACTGGCCGTGTCGTTGCCGACGATGATGCCGGCCATGTGGGTGCCGTGGCCGTACGAGTCGAGGTAGCGCAGGTTGTCCGCCTGCGACTCGAACGACAGGTCCGGCCCGTTGACGATCCGCGCCGCCGGCAGCCCGGCGACCGGGGCCACGCCGGTGTCGAGCAGGGCGACGCCGACCCCGGTACCGGTCAGTCGTGCCGCCGCACCGGTGTCCGCGCCGATGATCGTGCGTACGTCCTTGAGCGTCGTGCCCGCCGTGCCGGCGGTCGCGGTGGTCAGCCACCCGCCGCCGAAGCGTTCGGCCGCCTGCGCCGGTACGGCCAGCGCGGTGCTGCCGACCAGGGCCGCCGCCACAGCGGTCCGCACAACATTTCTCGTACGCCTCATGCGTCCTCCGTAGCGTGCCGGTTGCTATTCGGTCGCCAGTCATCGGCGGGCCCGGACCGGGCCTGAGGGTTTTCTTTCTTCAGTTCCGGCGCCCGGTGCCGATACGTCGGCCGTGGATGTTGCCGCCGAACTCGACGACCTGGAGAACCATGAGGGTCATGACGTGGCGGCCATCCTGGCCCGTGCCTGCGCCGCGGCGGAGGCGGCGGACCGGCTCGGCGACGTGGTGCTGGGGCACCGGGCCCGGCTCGTGCAGGCCGACATGCGCCGCCGGGAGGGCGACGTCGACCACGCGGTCCGCGTCTTCCTCACCACGTACGAGTGGGCGCAACGGCACGACTGCCGGCCGCTGCTCGCCCGCAGCCACTTCCACCTGGCGCTGACCTGCCACTACCTCGGCGATCACGCGGCCAGCCTGGAGCACGCGCTGGGCGCGGTCGAGCTGCTCGACGAGAAGGCGCCGCCCGGGCTGCGCATCATCCACCTGATCCGGCTGGCCAACTCGCTCGCCGAGAACGGCTCCACCGACCAGGCCCGGGAACGCTACCGGCAGGCCGAACGCATCGCCGTGGAGATCGGCGACCTGACCCGGCAGCTGCTGGTGCTGAACAATCTCGCGTACACCGAACTGGAAGCCGGCAAGGCCGGCACCGCGCTGGCCGCCGTCGACCGGATGTACCGCGCGGCCGCGGCCATCGGCCGCGACCTGCTGATCGTGGAACGCGACACGGTCGCCAACATCCACATCAGCGCCGGACGGTACGCCGAGGCCGAGGCGATCCTGCACGACCTGGACGACGCGCCGAACTGGTACGAGGCACACGACCTGGCCGACGCCGCTCTCACCCTCACCGCCGCCCAGCGGCACGCGGGCGCGCTCGACCGGGCACAGCACAGCCTCGACCGCTGCCGCCAGGTGTGCACCGAGCACCAGCTGACAAGCGTCGGCGTACGCGTGATGGCCGAGCAGGCCGAGCTGCACGCCGCCGCCGGCGACTTCCCGGCCGCATTCGCCGAGTACAAGCGCTTCCACGCGGCCAGCGAGCAGCTGCGGTCCGCGCAGCAGGAGGCGAAGGCGCGGGCCCGGCAGGCGATGTTCGAGACCGCCGAGGCACGCCGGGACGCCGAACGCTACCGGGAGCAGGCCCGCCGCGACCCGCTCACCGGCCTCTACAACCGCCGGTTCGTCGACGAACGGCTGCCGGACGCGCTCGCCGACGCGGCCGCCGCGGGCCGGCCGGTCACCGTGTCGCTGCTCGACCTGGACCACTTCAAACGGATCAACGACACGTTGTCGCACGACACCGGCGACCGGGTGCTGATCGCGGTGGCCGAAGTGGTGTCGGCGTTCGCCGCCGGGACGGGCGGGTTCGCGGCCCGGATGGGTGGCGAGGAGTTCCTGCTGGTCGTGCCCGGTGCCAGTGCCGATCAGGCGGGACCTCTGCTGGACACGATCCGTCTGCGGGTGGCCGGGCACCGCTGGCAGCCGATCACCGGAGACCTGCCGGTCACGGTCAGCATCGGGTCGGTGAGCACCGATCCGTACGCGGCCGCGGACCAGGCGGACCTGCTCGCCGAGGCCGACCGCCGCCTGTACGCCGCCAAACACGCCGGTCGCAACCGGGTGGTTCACGCCTGAAGCGGCTTCAGCGAAGGTGGCCGAAGGCCAGCTCGATGATCTCGCGGGCGACGGTTTCCGGGTCGGTCTCGGCGGCGTCCGACAGGGCACCACCGAGCCACAGGCTGGCGAAACCGTGCGCCATCGACCAGGCGGCGACGGTGGCCGTGCGGTCGCGGGCGGGGTCGGGGGAGAGCTGCCGGCTGCCGGTGACCAGGATCTGCCGGGCGCGTTCGCGGGCCGGGGCGACGGCCGGGTCGTCGGGCCGGTAGAGCTCCGGGCGGAACATCACCCGGAAGTGCGCCCGGTGGTTCACCGCGAAGCGCACGTACGCGATGCCGACCTCGAGGAAGTCGTCGCCGGCCGCGGTCAGCGCGCCGGCGAACAGGTCGAAGCCCTCGGCGGCCACCGCGGTGAGCAGGCCGGTCTTGTCGCCGAAGTGGTGGGCCGGCGCGGTGTGTGAGACCCCGGCGCGGCGGGCCAGCTCGCGCAGGCTCCAGCCGGTGGGGCCGGACTCCTCGATGGCCTGCAAGGCGGCGTCGAGCATGACGCGTCGCAGGTTCCCATGGTGATAGCCGGGCTGCTCGATCTTCCTCACCTCCGCGGCCCACCCTATCTTGCCATTGGCAAAATCCAAGCCGGCGCGCTATCTTTCCAGTGGAAACTTTCCACTGGAAAGGTGATGAGAATGGCTCCCTTGATCGCTCTGGTCGGCGGGTTCGTGGTTCTGCGGCTGCTCGGCGTGGCCGGTGTCGACGCGCTGGACGCCTGGCAGCCGGCGCTGCGTGGCGGCTTGGCGCTGATGTTCGTGGTCACCGGTGTGGTGCACTTCTATCCGCCGTCCTACCGGCGCGAGCTCATCGCGATGGTGCCGCCCGGTCTGCCCCGCCCGGACCTGCTGGTCACGCTCACCGGCGTACTCGAGCTGGCGGGCGCGGCCGGACTGCTGATCCCGCGGCTGGCACCGTTCGCGGCGGCCGGACTCGCGCTGCTCATGCTGGCGATGTTCCCGGCGAACGTGTCCGCGGCCCGCCGGTCGCTCAACCTCGGCGGGCGGCCGGTGACACCGCTGCCGCTGCGCACCGCGTTGCAGGTGATCTTCGTCGGCGCGGCCGTCGCGGCCGCACTGTGAACCGTCGCCTGCCGGTCAGTCCGCCGACAGTCGCCGTTCACCGGCGACCGGCAGCCTGAGTGGATGGACCTGACCGGCCTGGCCCGCTCACTGCTCGGTCCGATCCCGGCGCATCAGATGGTCGGTCTGGAGGTTTTGCAGGCCGCCGACGGCGTCGGGGTGGTCGCGGTGGACGTACGCCCGCAGATGACCAACGTCTTCGGCTCGCTGCACTCCAGCGGTCTGATCACCATGATCGACGCGGCCGGGCTGGCGGCGATCATCGGCGCCGGCCCGAGCAAGGCGGCGCTCGACGGCGTCGTACCGCTGGGCGGCGCCGCGGCCCTGCGCTTCCGGGCACCCGCGCGAGGCCGCCTGGTCGCCACCTGCTCGCTGGACGAGACGGCCCGCCGCGCGCTCGCGGAGATCTTCGCCGGCGCGGCGTGGGTCCGGTTCTCCACCACGGCAACCGTCACCGGCCGGAACGGCGCGGTGGTGTGCGAGGGAAGCTTCGACTGGAGCGTCCGCCACGTCGTACCGGCGGTCACCGCACCACTGAGTTGAGAAAAGCGGGTCGCGCGCCGGCTCGAGCGTCCGGATACTCGCGGCCATGGCGGGACTACCGGTGTTGTGGCTGTACGGGACCTCGGGTGCGGGAAAGACCACCGTGGCCTGGGAGTTGTTCACCCGCCTGGCCGGGGAGGGCACGGCCGTGGGTTACGTCGACATCGACCAGCTCGGCATGTGCTACGGCCCGCCGACGCCGGAGCACTGGGCGCCCGAGCCGGCCGGTGACCACGGGCGGCACCGGCTGCAGGCTCGTACGCTCAACGCCGTCCTGGCCGGCTTCCGGGACGCCGGTGCCCGCGGTGTGATCGTCCCGGGTGTCACCGACCCGGAGCGCGGCGTGGAGACGGGCCTCGTCCCGAACGGTGTGGTGACCAGTTGCCGGCTCGACGTCGGAGAGGCCGAGCTGGCCCGGCGGCTCAGAGCCCGCAACAGCCCGCACGACGACGTCGCGCAAGCGGTGGCGCACGCCGAGACGCTCGACCGGGCCGTTCCGCGGGCGGTGTGCGTGGACACGACCGGGCTGTCCGTCGCGGAGGTCGCCGACCGGGTGTCGGCCCGGACCGGCTGGACCCCGGCGGGCATACCGGTCACGGTGCCGAGCCCGGGTCGCCCGGCACCGCCCGGTGAGATCCTCTGGATCAGCGGGCCGGCCGCGATCGGCAAGTCGACCGTCGGCTGGCTGGTCTACCACCAGCTGCGCCAGGCCGGGACGCACGCCGCCTTCGTGGACCTCGACCAGATCGGCTTCCACCGGCCGGCCCGGGCCGCCGATCCCGGCAACCACCGGCTCAAGGCGGCCAATCTCGCCGCGGTCTGGCGCGAGTTCCGGGCGAGCGGGGCCGAGTGCCTGGTCGCGGTCGGCCCGCTGGAGCGACCTGAGGGCCTGGAGGCGTACGCCACCGCGCTGCCCGCCACGACCATCACGCTGTGCCGGCTGACCGCGAGCCGGGCGGTGCTCGCCGAGCGGGTCACCCGCCGCGGTCATGGCCTCAAACCGGCGAACGGCATGGCCGGCGACGAGCTGATCGGGCAGCCGGCCGCGCGCCTCGCCGAGGTCGTGGACCGGTCGGCGCGGATCCTCGACCGGCTGACCGGCGTCGGCGACCTTGATGTGGACACCGACCGCCGGCCGCCGGAGGAGATCGCCACCGAGATCCGCCGGAAATGGATTTCCGCGACGGCACGAGGATGGGGCACCCTGGCGCGGTGACCGAGGATTCCGCGCCGCGTGTGCGCATCGTGCATCTGACCGGCCCCGCGTTCCGGGCCCTCGCCGACGGCGACCTCGCGGCGGCCAACGCCGCCAGTCCTGTGCCGGTCTCCGACTATCTCGCCGGGCCGGAGTGCCGGTCGGTGTGGGAGATGCGCAGCCGGCAGTGGGACGAGGATCCGGCCAGCGCCGCCTGGGTGACCGGCGTCATCTGGGACGACGACCAGCGCGTGGCGGTGGGCCGGGCCGGCTTCCACGAGGCCCCGGACAGCACGGGGATGGTGGAGATCGGGTACGCGGTGGACCCCGCCTATCGCCGCCGCGGCTACGCGCGGGCCGCCCTGGAGGCGCTGCTCGAGCGCGCCGCCGGCGATTCCCGGGTGCATCGGGTACGCGTGAGCATCCGCCCGGACAACGAGGCCTCCTACCGGCTGGCCGTCCAGTACGGCTTCCGCAAGGTCGGCGAGCAGTGGGACGACGAGGACGGCCTGGAGTACTGCTACGAGCGCCCGGCCGTCCATATCGGAGAGTTGATCACGTAAGATCTCCCGGTTTGTGCCGTGCCGGCGAGGGAGAGACCATGGCCCGCCAGGAACGCCCGATCGACCCGGCCGCGGGACCGGTGGAGTCGCTCGCCTACGACCTGCGCAAGCTACGGGTCGAGGCGGGGAGCCCGACCTATCGGGCGATGGCCCGGAAGACCGGGTACAGCGCTTCCACCCTCTCCGAGGCGGCGAGCGGGATCCGGCGGCCGTCTCTGGACGTGCTTCTGGCGTACGTCGGCGTCTTGAACGGTGACCAGGCAGCCTGGCGCAAGCGCTGGCAGGACCTCGACCCGATGCCTGCTGCGCATCTCCCACACCGACCGGCGCGTCGCCCGGCCGGTCGCTGGGTGCTGGCGGCGGTGCTGGCTCTCGTTCTCCTCGGGGCGGGCACGGCCTGGGGCGTGGGGCGCGGCCGGCCGGAGCCCGCGGCCGTGCCCGGCTGCCCGGCCGTCGCCGGCGGCACCCTGTTCACCGCGACCACCTACGGCAGCGGCGCGAAGGTCCGGCAGGGCCCGGCCCGCGCCCAACCCGAGCTCTACGCCATCCCGGCGGGATGCACGGTCGGGCTGACCGGCTTCTGCCTCGGCGAGCCGATCCTCGACGCGACCGCCGGCACCCCGGACGTCCGCTGGTTCATGGTGGCCGGCGGCGGGGTGCTGGCCTCGGCGATCGTGCACGGCAACCCACCGGACGGCACGGGCCTCAGCCGCTGTCCCGGGGACCGGAACCAGCCCAGCACGATCAGTCTCCGGGTCACCGACGAGGCCGGCCGGGTCACGCTGAACGCCACCGGCAGCGGCGTCGACGTGGTGGGGTACGCCGCCTACCACCCCGACCCCGCGGTCCCGGACGGCCCGCCGGCCTGGCACCAGATCGCCCTCACCGCCCGCGGTGCCACCGTGCCCTGGCAGCGGCCCGCCGGGACGGCGCCCGTCGTGGCCGCCGTCGCCTGCCTGGGCGGGGAGAGCCCGACCGAGGTGGCCGATCTGCGCACCCTGGACGGCGAGGCGGTCCCGGCGGCGGCGCACCGGGGCGCCGCCGCCGAGATCGCCTGCCTGTACCCGGTGGCGAAGTGATCAGCCGCAGTGCTCCCACGGGCTGTTGTAGTAGTACGTGCTGCCGCCGACCGTGGCGAAGCCGCCCCACTGGATGCACTCGTTCGGGGCGTAGAGGTAGACCGGACCGGCGTAGTACTCGAACTTGCCGTAGTCCTCGGCCGCCCCGGCGTTCTTCTGGCCGATCAGGTAGACGTCGGTAAGCGTCTTGGTGCCCAGGTTGGCCTGCTTGAGCGTCACCGCGCAGTTCTTGCCGTTGCTGCTGTTGTAGAGCAGGTACATGTAGTACTCGCCCTCACTCACCTGCTTGTCGATCACGGAGTAGCCCGAGCCGCAGATCGCGGACGCCGAGTACGGGTTCACGTCGGCGGCGATCGCGGGAGCCGATCCGGTGGCGATCGTGGTGACACCCGCAGCGAGCGCCACTGCCGCGGCGCCGATTCTCGTCTTCAACATGTGTCCCTCTCGTCGTGAGCGCCGCTCGGACGCGACGCTCGACCGAGAGCTTTCTATCCACGGAATTGATTGATCGAGACACACTGACCAGCCGATCAATCAAATTTCTGGTGGCGCACCGGCCGGCGTCGATGAAATATCGACGTCATGGGGGAGAACCAGTTGTCAGTCGCGGTCATCGGCGGTGGCATCGGCGGCCTGACCGCCGGCCTCAGCCTGCTCCGGGCCGGTTGCGACGTCCACATCTACGAGCGGGCGAGCCGGCTCTCCGAGGTCGGGGCCGGCGTGCAGGTCAGCCCGAACGCTTCGCGCCTGCTGCACCGGCTCGGCCTGTCCGACGCGCTCGCGGCGACCGGTGTGAAGCCACTGGCGTGGCATCAGCGCCGCTGGGACGACGGTCGCACGTTGCTGCGCGCTCCACTCGCCGAGGCCTTGGAGGCGACGTACGGGTTTCCGCACTACCAGATGCACCGGGCCGACCTGCTCGCCGCTCTGGCCTCGGCGCTGCCCCCGTCCCGGGTGCACACCGGGCACCGGTTGACCGGGTTCACCGATCACGGCTCCTACGTGGAGGCCCGGTTCGCCGACGGTCCTCGCGTCGAGGCCGACGTGCTGCTCGGCGCGGACGGCATCCACTCCGCCGTGCGGCAGGGGCTGTTCGGTCCGGACCAGGCGCGGTTCACCGGCTGCGTGGCGTACCGGGGTGTGGTTCCGGCGGAGCGGTTGCGCCACCTGAACCTGGAGGTCACCGCGCAGATCTGGCTGGGGCCGGGCCGGCACTTCGTGCACTACTTCATCAGCGGGCGCCGCTTCGTGAACTTCGTGGCGGTGGTCGAGCAGGACCGGTGGACCCGGGAGTCGTGGACCGATCAGGGGTCGGTCGGGGACGCGCTGGCGGCGTACGACGGCTGGCACCCGCAGGTCCGGGAGATCATCGGTGCGGCCGACGAGACGTACGTGTGGGCGCTGTTCGACCGGCCGCCGCTGCCGCGCTGGTCGGCCGGGCGGGTCACGCTGCTCGGCGACGCGGCCCACGCGATGCTGCCGTTCATGGCGCAGGGCGCCGCGCAGGCCATCGAGGACGGTGCCGCGCTCGCCGAGTGTCTGCGGCGCGACCGGTTCGTGCCCGACGCGCTCCGCCGGTATGAGCAGGTGCGCCTGCCGCGTACCTCCCGGATGCAGGAGATCTCGGCGGGCAACAAGACCCGGTTCCACCTGCCCGACGGGCCCGCGCAGCGGGACCGGGACCAGCAGATGACCGCCGGCTCGCAGGCCTGGTCGTTCAACGCGCTCGGCTGGGTCTACGAGCACGACGCGGCGGCTGTGGAAATCGGCGGCGAAGATCAACAGATGTCGATAAGATCGGCTGCGGAAGGCCGGATGACATAGGAGTCTTGATGCGTCGACGCCCTGTTCTCGCGGTATTCGCCGCGCTACTTCTCGCTGTGACCGCGTGCGGCGGCTCCGATGACGAACCCGAGCCGGCCGCGTCCGGCCAGCTCGACAAGGTCAACGTGGGCGTCATCGCGATCGTCGACGTCGCCCCGATCTACCTCGGCCAGGCCAAGGGGATCTTCCGCAACGCCGGCATCGACCTGACGCTGACCACCGCCCAGGGCGGCGCGGCGATCGTGCCGGCCGTGCTCAGCGGCCAGTTCCAGTTCGGATTCAGCAACTCCATCTCGCTGCTGATCGCACAGACCCAGAAGGTGCCGATCAAGGTCGTGTCGAACGGCAACAACTCCACCGGCGAGGACGGCAAGGACTTCGGCGCGCTGTACGTGAAGGCGGACAGCCCGATCAAATCGCCCAAGGACCTGGCCGGCAAGACCGTCGCGGCCAACACCCTGAAGAACATCGTCGAGACCACCGTCAAGGCGTCGGTCAAGAAGGACGGTGGCGACGCCACCGCCGTCAAGTTCACCGAGCTGGCCTTCCCGGACCAGGTGCCCGCACTGGAGGCCGGCCGGGTCGACGCCATCTTCGTGGTCGAGCCGTTCCAGCAGACCGCGATCGCGGCCGGCGCGAAACGGATCGCGTCCCCCTACGTCGACGCGGCGCCCGACCTCACCGTCGCCATGTACTTCACGTCACAAAAACTGCTCGCCGAGGACGCCGACCTGGTCCAGCGCTTCACGGCGGCGATCAAGGAGTCGCTGGCGTATGCGGACGGGCACCCCGATGAGGTGCGGGACGTGCTTGGCACGTACACCAAGATCCCGCCGGAGACCCGGGACGCGTTGATCCTGCCCAGCTGGCCGGCCGAGATCAACCGGGCGTCGGTCCAGACGCTTGCCGATCTCGCCGTGGCCGACGGCCTGGTCAAGGAACAGCCGGACCTGACAGCCCTGCTGCCATAGCGCTCAATGCAGACCTTCGTGGTCTAGGTCTGCTTGCCGGTCACGCTCCTTCGGGGTACGCGTGACCGGCGTCTTGCCGAAGCCGACGCGTGCCCGCCCTCTCCGCGCGAGCCGGGCTGTCCGTCCCGGCCCCAGCGCGGCCGCCGGGAAACACCAGTCCGTCGCGCTGCGGGGGAGCGGGCGCGGATGCTCTTCACGCGCCCGGGCTGCGTGCCGCGGGGGTTTGCGGGGCCGGGCGCGGTTTCGTCGTGGTTGCTCGCCAGGCGGTCGGGCTGCCTGCCGCGGGATTGGCGGGGTCGGGCGCGGCTTCGCGTGGCTGCTTGCCAACGCCCTGAGTGCCGGGTGTAGAGCCTTCGCGGTCAGGGTCCGCTGGCCGAATTCTCTCGGCCCAACGTCAGTGTTGTCTCGAGGCCATTGAGACAACACTGAATGTGGGCCGAACAAGATCACCACTTGGATCCCACCACGAAAGGTGTCTAACTAGCTGGTAGGGCCGCCTACGGTCGGCGCGGGGGCCTACTTCGGTAGCCGCCGTCGCGTGGTGGGTTGGGGATCGTGGTGTTTCCGGTGTGCTCCCACCCACCCGGTCCACCACGATCCGCGAGAGCTGCTGCAAACCCGGCCAACTCCGGCTACCCAATGTCACTTGAGCCGATGCCACCCGTGTGACGAGCGCAGCAGATACCCCGGGCGGTGAGCCGCAGGCGGCGGGCCGTACGTGGTGGGCCGTAAGCGGCGGGCTGTAGGTGGTGGCCGTTGGCGATGGCCGCGATTGCCTGCGCCTGTCGCCTTAACCGTCGAGTGATGCTATTTCCCGGTGGTCGCGTGCGCGACAGTCGAGCTCGCGCCGGGAGAGCGGGGACGGGGTCGGCTTCGGCGGGACGCCGGTTGCGCGTACCTCGAAGAAGCGGGAGCTAAGCGGCGGCGCGGATCGTCCGGAGTAGCAGGCCGGGCAGGGACAGCTGCTCGCCGTCGACCTGCGCGTCGATCTCGGCCTCGTCTATCCGGGTGTTCGTCCACTGTGGGCCGGTGAAGGTCGCCCGCAGGATCTCCTCGGTCAGCTTCCAGTCGTAGCCGGCGGCCGCGGAGATGGCCTCGACGAAGACGGTCGCGCCTGGTGCGGCCAGATTCGGCAGCGCGGCGAGGTATTCGGCCGCGCCGCCGTGCCGGTACAGGTTGTGCAGCAGGCCGCAGTCGAAGATCGAGTCGAACGGCGCCTCGGGGAACGACAGCTGGGTGGCGTCCTTCACCTGGAAGTTTACGCTCAGCCCCTCGGCTGCCGCCTTCTTCCGGGCGGCGTCGATGGCCACGCGTGAGACGTCGAAGGCGGTGACCTGATGGCCGCGCCGGGCCAGGGCCAGCGCGAGGGTTCCGGTGCCGCAGCCGGCGTCGAGTACCTTGGGGCCCTTGGCCTCGTCGAGCACGGCGGCGAGGGCCGGCTGGACGCGGCCGATCTCCCACGGTGGGCTGTTCGTGGCGGCGTCGCGGTAGAGGTCGTCGTAGTCGGGTGCGGTCATCGTCGTAGCGTATGCGCGTCGTGAGGGCCGGGCGAGGCCGCTGCTTGGGGCGTGAGACCCCGCCCGGCTTTCTTCATGGTGCCGATCGTGGCTCTCGATTCCCTCTCGATCCGCTGTCGGGTTCCCGCACCGGGCGCCGCGACGCTCCGATGTGGGCGGAATCCACGGTTTGCGGCGAGGTGGGCGTTAGCCTGCGCGGGTATGGGGGCGGAACGGATACACGCGGACGATCTGGTCGGTGTGACCTGGCTGCGGGCTTGGCGATCCGGTACGGCGACGGTCCGCTTCGGCACCACCGGTGACGGGCGCTGGGTGGCCTGGCACTCGGCGCGGGGCCGGGCGTACGTGTACTGGGACGAGCGGGCGGCGTGCGAGCTGGGCGACCGCTGGCTGGCCCGGGGCGCCTGGGCCGAACTCACCGACTCCGGCATGCCGTCGCCCTGAAAGCGTGCCGCTCTTGAGGGCGCGCCGCTAGCAGGCCTTCGTGGTCAGGGTCTTGCCCGGCCCAACGTGGGTGCTGTCTGGCGGCCGTTGAGACAACATCGAGCGTGGGCCAAGCAAGATCACCGCTTTGGGACCCTGACTACGGAAGCTCTATTGATGGCGTGCCGATCTTGAGTGCGCGCGGTCGTCGGGCGTGGCGGGACTCAGCTGCGGCCTTCCGGCTCCTCCTGCTCGTCGGTGCCCTGGGCGCGGTTCGCGCCGGTCGCGTTGATGCCGGCGTTGCTGCTGCCGTGAGCCGGCACGTCGCCACCGGGCGGCTCGTCGGTGACGAAGGTTCCGGTCTCTTCGAAGTCGTCGCCGTGCTGCTCGGTGCTGGCGCCGGCGCCGCGGGGTTCGGGTTCGCTTGTCATGCGGGACTGATACCCCGATCCGGGCGGGTGACTCAGGCGGTCTGCCGGACCACCAGGGTCGGCTCGTAGATGATCGAGGCGACGGGAGCTGTCGGGTTGTCCACCCGGGCCAGCAGCAGGCGGGCCGCCTCGGCGGCCATGTCCTCCAGGGGGTGGCGGACCGTGGTGAGCGCCGGGCGGGCGGCGACCGCCGCGCTGCTGTCGTCGAACCCGATGACGGCGACGTCCTCGGGCACGCGGCGGCCGGCGTCGCGGAGCGCGAGCAGCGCGCCGAGAGCCATCAGGTCGTTGGCGGCGAACACGCCGTCGAGTTGCGGCTGGGCCGCGAGGAGGGCGCGCATCGCCTGCTCGCCGCTGTCCTGGGTGAAGTTGCCGATCCGCTGCGGCACCCAGGCGTGCCCGTGCCGGGCCAGGGCCCGGCGGAAGCCGGAGTCGCGGTCGACGCTGGCCGGCACCTCGGCCGGTCCGGAGATCATGGCGAGCTGGCGGCAGCCGCGCTCGACCAGGCGGTCGGCGGCCAGGGCGGCGCCGGTCTCGTTGGCCAGGTCGACGTAGCTGATCGGGATCGGCGAGGCGGGCCGCCCGATCAGGACGGCCGGGACGCGGGCGTCGGCGAGCATGCCGGGCAGCGGGTCGTTGGCCGGCAGGGAGAGGATCACGGCGCCGTCCGCCTGGCCGTTGCGCAGGTCGCCGACGAGTGGTTTGTGGCCGTCGGGGCCGACCATCCGCAGGGCCAGCTGCACGCCGAGCGGGCGCAGCACGCTCATCAGGCCGCCGACGACGCGACCGAAGTACGGGTCGGAGAAGAACCGGCTCATGAACGGGTCGTCGTCGTGGGTCTCGGAGTCGGAGACCACCAGGGCGATCGTGCCGGTACGCCGGGTGACCAGCGAACGGGCGAGCAGATTGGGCACGTAGCCGGTCTGGTCGACCGCGCTCCACACCAGCTCGTGCAGTTGCGGGTCGACGTTGCGGATCCCGTTGATGACCCGCGAGACCGTCGAGCGCGAGACGCCTGCCACGCGCGCCACGTCCTCGAGCGTGGGCAGCCGCTCACTCTGCATGCCGACGTTTATAGCACGGAGAGCGCTTGCCCAAACTACCGGCGGAGCCGCGTTCCGGAACCCCAGAACATTGACGTACGTGACGAAGCACGCCAACACTGGAAAGCGCTCTCCAAGCGCATCCGTCCGCATCCCCTGTGTTGGAGATCCCCGTGCGAAAACGAATCCTGGCGCCGGTGTGCGCCGTACTCCTGGCCGGCGCCCTGGCGCTGGCCGGCAACCAGTCCGCCCAGGCCGCCGACACGCTGCTGTCCCAGGGCCGCCCGGCCCTCGCCTCCTCGCTGGAGAACGGCGAGTCACCGGCCATCGCGGCCTTCGACGGCCGCTCCGACACCCGCTGGGGCAGCCAGTGGGCCGATCCCCAGTGGCTCCGCGTCGACCTCGGCGCCACCGCCACGATCACCCAGGTGGTCCTGGAGTGGGAGGCGGCGTACGCCCGGGCCTTCCAGATCCAGACCTCACCCGACGGCAGCAACTGGACCACGATCTACAGCACCACCACCGGAGCCGGCGGCCGGCAGACCCTCGGCGTCAACGGCAGCGGCCGTTACGTGCGGCTGTACGGCACCCAGCGGGCCACCGGCTACGGCTACTCCCTGTATGAGTTCCAGGTCTTCGGCACCTCGTCGGCCACACCGCAGCCCACCGGCGGCGCCGGCTACGTCAACGCGAACCCGCCGGTCACCGGCGTCGTGCCGTCCACCGCGACGCCGCCGGCGCAGAACCCGCCGGTCACCCACCGCGAGTTCCAGGCGAACTGCTCGGTGAGCCGCTCCAACCTCAACGACGACCCGATCATCTTCCCGAACCTGCCGGGTGCCTCGCACTCGCACACGTTCATGGGCAACCGCACCACGAACGCCAACTCGACGTTGCCGAGCCTTCAGGCCGGTGGCACGTCGTGCATCACGCCGGGCGACAAGACCGGCTACTGGATGCCCACGCTGCTCAAGGGCAACCAGGCCGTCCAGCCGGACGGCCCGCAGGTCATCTACTACAAGAGCGGGGTCATCGACTACCGCAGCGTCCGGCCGTTCCCGCCGGGTCTGCGCTACGTGGTCGGCAGCCCGACCGCCACGCTCGACGAGTTCCGGTACGCGCCGGGCGCGGTCGAGGGCTTCGAGTGCGGCAACAGCGCCTTCAACTGGGACATCCCGGCGAACTGTCCGGCCGGCACCCAGCTGAACGTCCGCTACCAGGCGCCGAGCTGCTGGAACGGGCTGCACCTGGACACGCCGGATCACAAGAGCCACATGTCGTACCCGGTCAACGGCGTCTGCCCGGCGTCGCACCCGGTGGCGGTTCCGATGATCGAGTTCAAGATGGCGTGGCCGGTCAGCGGGGACATGTCACAGGTCCGCTTCTCCAGCGGGCGCGGCTACTCGTTCCACTACGACGTCTACAACGTCTGGGACCCGCCCACCCTGGCCGCTCTGGTCCGGCACTGCATCAACGGCGGGCTCCAGTGCAACCCGCGCGGCTTCGACCAGTACAAGCCGGAGCGCGGTGCGGCCCTGAACGAGAACTACGAACTGGACTGACCGGAATACCCGGGCACCGTTCCACCGACGGTGCCCGGGCCTCCCGATAACACTTATGAATCGAGCGACTTCAAGAATTCTTCGCGGCTTGTGAAAATGCGATCGGCGAGCGCGACGGTACGCGGCTCGCTGCCCGCGGTGCGCTCGCTGCCGGCCAGTTGCCGGCTCTGCTCCAGGTGTGCCCGGAGGCAGTCGCGCAGGGTCTCGTCGAAGTCGGCGCCGCGCTGCCGGCCGGCCTCAGCCACCTGCGAGGGCGTCACCATGCCGGGCATCGGCATGCCCTTGTGCGGGTTCTCGGCGGGCAGGCCGGCGTCGGCGTGCAGCTGTCGCAGTGTGCCGAGCTCCTCGTCTATCACGACTTTTACCTGGTCAGCGAGCTGCTGGAGCGCGGTGTCGTCACCACGGGTGGCGGCCAGGTCCAGCAGCGGCAGCAACTCCTCGTCCATCGCGATGTTGATCTCGAGCCACGAGCGATCGGTGCCGCCGAATGCGGCGGACGTCGGGGCGGAGGTGGCCGGAACCGGGGGCGGCACTGTCACCGGGGGTGTGCCGCAGCCGGCCAGGACGGCGGTCACGGCGCATGCGAGGAGGAGCCGGGGATTCGCAAACACCCGCGCAGTCTCCGGTTCCGGAACCACCGATGTCAATGCTGGCTATTGACGTCCGGCAACCTCGGCGAAACAATCGCCCTCGCTTGGAGAGCGCTTTCCGACCCCCCTTTCCCCTTGGGCGTGATCATGAGTAAGAGAAGTATCGCCGCGTTCCTCGCGGTGCTGCTCGGCCTCGCCGGTGTGGCCGTGACGACCGCGGCCAGCGCCGCGGACACCCTGCTGTCCCAGGGCAAGCCCGCCCTCGCCTCCTCGCAGGAGGGCGCCGACGTCGGCGCGGAGAAGGCGTTCGACGGTGATGCCGGGACCCGCTGGTCCAGCCAGTTCGCCGACCCGCAGTGGATCCGGGTCGACCTGGGTGCCGCCGCCACGATCAGCCGGGTCGTCCTGCAGTGGGAGGGCGCGTACGGCAAGGCGTACCAGATCCAGACCTCGGCCGACGGCGCCACCTGGACCACCGTGCACTCGCAGGCCAATGGCGCCGGAGGCACCGAGACGATCGACGTGACCGGCAGCGGCCGCTATGTCCGCCTCAACGGCACCGCACGGAACAGCGGATACGGCTACTCGCTCTACGAATTCAAGGTCTACGGCGGTAGCGCCCCGACCGGCGCCTGCACCACGAACGCGGCCCAGGGCAAGCCCGCCACCGCGTCGTCGTCGGAGGGCGCCGACGTCGGCCCGGACAAGGCCGTCGACGGCAACACCGCGACCCGCTGGTCCAGCCAGTTCGCCGACCCGCAGTGGATCCGCGTCGACCTGGGCGCCACCACGGCCATCTGCCGGGTCGTCCTGCGCTGGGAGGGCGCGTACGCCAGGGCGTACCAGATCCAGACCTCGGCCGACGGCGCCACCTGGACCACCGTGCACTCGCAGGCCAATGGTGCCGGAGGCACCGAGACGATCGAGGTGACCGGCAGCGGCCGGTACGTGCGTCTCAACGGCACCGCGCGGGCATCCGGCTACGGATACTCGCTCTGGGAGTTCCAGGTGCTGACCGCCCGACCGCCGACCACCGAACCGCCGGCGGAGGAAGGCGACTTCACCACCGTCTGGACCGACACCTTCGACGGAGCGGCCAACACCTCACCGAGCACCGCGAACTGGATCAGGCGCACCGGAACCCAGTACCCCGGCGGCGCCGCCAACTGGGGCACCGGCTCGGTCGAGACCGCCAGCGACTCCACCGCCAACGTCTACCTCGACGGCAACGGCAAGCTGAACATCAAGGCGATCCGCGACGGCTCCGGCAAGTGGACGTCCGGCCGCATCGAGACCCAGCGCACCGACTTCGCCCCGCAGCGCGGCGAGCTGCTCAAGTTCACCGCCGTGCTCAAGCAGCCGGACGTGGCGAACGCCGCCGGCTACTGGCCCGGCTTCCGGGCCACCGGCGCCGCCTACCGCGGCAACTACACCAACTGGCCCGGCGTCGGCGAGACCGACATCATGACCGGCGTCAACGGGCGCAACCAGCTCTCCCAGGCGCTGCACTGCGGCACCGCGCCGGGTGGGCCCTGCAACGAGTACGACGGCCGGTCCTCCGGCTTCGCGTCCTGCACCGGATGCCAGACCGGCTTCCACGAGTACACCCAGGTCATCGACCGGACCAAGACCGACGAGGAGATCCGCTTCTACCTCGACGGGCGGCAGACCTGGGTGGTACGCGAGTCCCAGGTCGGTGTCGCGGCCTGGGAGGCGGCCGTGCACCACGGCTTCTACCTGCGCTTCGACCTCGCGATCGGTGGCTCGCTGCCGAACGCGATCGCCGGCTTCACCACGCCTGTTCCGGGCACGACGTCGGGTGGGGTGCTCAGCGTGGACTCGGTGACGGTCTCCAGGAAGGCCGGAGCCACGGCGCCGGCGATGACCGACCCGCCGGTCCCGGCCGGGCCCAGCGTCGTGAAGGTCACCGGGTCGCAGGGCAACTGGCAGCTCACGGTCAACGGGACTCCGTGGGAGGTCAAGGGCATGACGTACGGGCCGCCGCAGGCCGCCGCCGACGGCTACATGCGCGACCTGAAGAACATGGGCGTCAACACGATCCGCATCTGGGGACCGGACGCCAACACGCCGCTCCTGCTCGACACCGCCGCCCGGCACGGCATCAAGGTCGTCGTCGGGCTGTGGCTCAACCACGGCGCGGACTACGTGAACGACACCGCCTACAAGACCGCGGTGAAGGCCGAGATCGTCGCCAAGGTCAACGAGCTGAAGGGCCGCTCCGGCGTGCTGCTCTGGGACGTCGGCAACGAGGTCATCCTGGAGATGCAGAACTACGGGCTGTCGGCCGAGGTGGTCGAGGCGCGGCGGGTGGCGTACGCCAAGTTCGTCAACGAGGTCGCCGTGGCCATTCACGCGGCCGACGCCAACCACCCGGTCACCTCGACGGACGCGTACACCCACGCGTGGACGTACTACAAGCCGCACGCTCCGGCGCTCGACCTGCTGGCGGTCAACTCGTACGGGGCGATCGACACGGTCAAGCGGGACTGGATCGCGGGTGGCTACACCAAGCCGTACATCCTCACCGAGGGTGGACCGGCGGGGGAGTGGGAGGTGCCCAACGACGTCAACGGGGTGCCGAACGAGCCGTCCGACCTGGCCAAGAAGGCCGGGTACACGTACAGCTGGAACGCGATCAAGGGGCACCCGGGCGTCGCGCTCGGCGCCACCGAGTTCCACTACGGCCTGGAGAACGACTTCGGCGGCGTCTGGCTCAACACCACCACCGGTGGCTGGCGCCGCCTCGGCTACCACGCCATGCGGCAGGCGTACACCGGACAGGTCGCGCCGAACACCCCGCCGGAGATCACCGCGATGACGGTGGGCAACCAGACCGCCGTGCCGGCGGGCGGCACCTTCACGGTGTCCGCCACCGCGACCGACCCGCAGGGCGACTTGATCCGCTACAACCTGATGGCCAGCGACAAGCACATCACGGCCAACCGCGGCCTGCGCCATCTGGAGTTCACCCAGACCGGCAACGGGCAGTTCACCGTACGCGCGCCGGAAGCGCTCGGGGTCTGGAAGGTCTACGTGTACGCCTACGACGGCCACGGCAACGTCGGCATCGAACAGCGATCGTTCAAGGTCGTCCCGCCGACCGTCGCCGGCACCAACCTGGCCCGCGGCCGGACCGTCACCGCCTCCTCGCACCAGCCGACCGGCACCAACGGCCCGCAGCTCCCGTCGTACGCGGTCGACGGCGACTACGGCACCCGGTGGGCCAGCGAGTGGGTGGACACCGCCTGGCTCCAGGTCGACCTCGGCTCGGTGCAGTCGTTCAACCACGTGCAGCTCGCGTGGGAGGCGGCGTACGCCACGGCGTACACCGTGCAGACCTCGGCGGACGGCTCGAACTGGACCACGGTGTACTCCACCAGCTCCGGCAACGGAGGCTTCGACCAGCTGAACGTCTCCGGCTCCGGCCGGTACGTCCGGGTCAACGGCAGCGCACGCGCCACCTCGTACGGCTACTCGCTCTACGAACTCGGTGTCTATCGCGGCTGATCAGCTCGTGCGGTGCCCCCGGGTGTGGGGCTCGGGGCACCGCACGTCCGGGTTCTCGATAGCCAGTTCCCCGTCCGGGTTCGGCAGATACAGCCACACGTGCAGGTCGTAGTGGACCGGCATCGGCGGGGCGCCCGGCGGCATTGGATGCCCGGTCATCGGCCCGTCGAAGCCGTGCCCGAACAGTGTCGGCCGGTCCTTGCGGGTGCGAACGTCACCGTCGGCGTCGGCGCGGAAGTACTCCAGCCCCGCCAGCCGTAACTTGCCGTCCCGGCCCGGCAGGTAGAGCAGGATCTCCGGCAGGACCGGGTCGATGTCGCCGTCGGCGGATCGGCCCGGATGCACGTAGTGGAAGCCCATCCCGGCGACGCAGTCCTCGGTCGGCAGATAACCGGCCGCGAGCGCGCGCCGTACGTCACGGAACTCGCGGGTCGCCTCCAGCAACACCGAACGCTGGGCTTTGGTCAGCTCGCTCTTCGCGGCCAGCGCGGGAGAGGCGTTGCCGGCCAGCGCGCATACCGCCGCCGCGACCACGGCGACAGCCTGTCGCGTCCGTTTCATGCATACCTCCCTGGCTGTGATGCCACCAGGCGTAACTCAAGCACGGACGTCACCCGACCGGGGCCTCTATCGAGGGAATCTGCCCGGGAGTGCCCGCTGACCGCCCAGCTCAGAAGGGGGTCGATGCGCACTCGGCCGTTCGTCGGGCTTGCCGTCGTGGGGTGGCGGGACAGAATTGCCGTGCTCCGGCCGAGCGCGACAAAACATCCACTCCTGGGCGAAAGCAGACCATGTCCACTCCACAGTTTCAGAACGTCGCCTCCGGCAACGCGCAGGTCGGCATGCAGATCGGCCAGAACACCGGCAGCGTCTCGATGGGGCGGCCGGCCGTACCCGGCGCCGTCGAGGCCGAACTCGGCCGGCTCCTCGCCGGGCTGCGGCAGGCCCACCAGCGCGGCCAGGTCGACACCGACACGCTCGCCGAGGCCGAACACGAGATCGAGGTGACCCGTTCCGCGCTGCCGGAGCGGGGCCGGGCGATCCGGGCGCTGCGCCGGGCCGGCGGCATGCTGGAGGGGGTCGCCGGTCTCGCCGCCCTGGTCGGCGCCGCCGTTGCCGCCGTCGAGGGCCTGTCCTCGTGACCGGCCCGGATCCGGAGTCCGGCTACGCCAACTACGCCGGCGAGCACGCCACCGTCGGCATGCAGGCGGGCTACGTGCACGGCGACGTCAACTACTTCCAGGCACCGCCGAACGCGACACCGGAGCAGAAGTTCGAGATCGCGGTCCGGTACCTGGACAGCGGGGCGGCCGCGGAGGCCCGCCGCCGGTTCCGGGCGCTGGTCGCCGAGGACGGGCTGAGCTCCGCCGAACTCGCCTACTACTGGATGCTGTCGCTGCTCAGCGGCCGGCCGCTGAGCAGCCTCAGCGGCACCGACCAGGACGAGCTGGCGGAGGCGTTCGGGATGGCCGAGCGGCATGCCAGCGGGCGGTGGTGGCGGTGCGTCGACACGATCCGGGCGCTGGTCAACGCCATGCTCGACGTGGGGCCGGACGGCCAGCCGGCGATGGACGCGCTCGGTGCGGCGCTGCACGCGTACGGGTCGCTGCCGGACGTCGACCGGTACGACATCGAACGGCACCTGAGCCTCACCCTGTCCGGGGTGGCTCAGGACCATGTGGAGAAGCTCAACGCCGTACACATCAGAGCGATGCGCCCGAAACCGGACCGCCTGGCGCGCGTACCCAAGTTCTTCGAATTCGATCCGGCGGAGCCGGTCGCCAAGGTCGCCCGGCCGGCGCCCGCGCAGTCCACCTTCCTGCCGCTGGCCGGCGGTTGCCTGCTCACCGCGGCCGGCATCGCATTGCTGGTGCAGGCCGCGGCCGCGACCAACGCGGTGGCCGGGATCGCGGTGTTCCTGCTGGTGGCGGGCGGCGGCTACGCGATCGTCCGGCACGGCCTGGAGCGGGCCTTCCTGAGCAGCCGGCGGGCCGCGAAGGAGGCCGAGTTCAGCTCGGGTACGCGCGGTGCCTTCGGCGCGCCGGGCGGCGACTCGCTGCGCGGTGACTTCGCCGACGCGGTCAGCGGGATGATCGAATCGGCGTTCGCCGGGCATCAGCCCCGCGAGCCGGAGCTGCGGGAGGCGTTCTGGCGCGACGTCCACGGCCTGCGCACGGCCCTGCAGGCCGATCTCGTCGATCTGTACGGCGTACGCGGGATCCGTGCCGACGCCGTGCGCTGGCTGGTGCACCACCACGCCGACGACATCTCCTGCCGCTGGCGCGACGGTACGCTCGACGACTTCCGCCGCCGCTACCGCCCGGCCGCGATGCCGCCGGCGTTCCTCGGCGGGATCGCCGCCCTGGCCGCCGCGGTGCTCGTCGTGCTGCTGGCGATGAGCGCGATGACCTTCTGCTCGCTGGTGGTGGCCGCGCCGCTGCTGTACTTCGGCGCGCGCCAGGCACATCGCGGCGGCATCGCCCTCTACGGTGAGCGACGGCGGATCGCGCTGGACACCGAGGAGTTCCAGCAGCGGTGGACCGCCGAGCGCGCCGCACACCAGCGCTGGACCGAGTGGCTCGCGGACCGGCCCACCGACGCCGAGATGGGCCGCTGGCTGAGCCTCGACCTGGCGTACTGGAAGCGCGAGGTGATGGGCGACTACCGGCTCGCCAACCGTGACATTCTCGCCCACCTGGCCCTCACCGAGGCGGCGCCCCGCAGCCGCAGCGCCCGGTATGTGGGCGGCCCGTTCCGGCATTCGGCCTACACCGTCGTGCTGTTCCTGCTCACCGAGAGCGGCGTGCGCCAGGTGCAGGCCCGCCTGGACTTCGCCACCGGCGCGTTCTCCGGCGAGAAACGCACCACGTTCCGCTACGACGCGATCGGATCGGTGCAGGTCACCGAGGTGGGCCGGCGGTTCGTCGACGCACGCTCCCGCACCCAGAAGATCGTCAACCGGCAGGCGCTCCGGCTCTCCCTGGTCAACGGCCAGACCTTCGACGTGCTCCTGGACGACTTCGCCGAGGAATCGATCGACCACCAGCTGGAGAACGCCGAACACCTGGCCGAACTCGCCTCGGACGCGGCCGGCGTGACGAGCGCCCTGCGCATCCTGGAAGCGGTCGCGGCCGACGGCCGCGAGTGGATCATTCTGGAACGCCAGCGCCTCTACCGCCGCCGCCCGCGCCAGCGCGCGGCCGCGCCGGCCGCCTATCCACCCCTGCCGACCTGATCTTTTGGGTACGCGTGACCGGCCGCCCCGCCGGATCGACCCCGTCCCCGCTCTCCCGGCGCGAGCCGGGAGCCGGGCGCGGCCCCACCGCGACCGCCGGGAAACAGCACGGGCCTGTTGCGGTTGCTCACCAGCGCCGGGAGTCGCCGGCTCGGATAGCGTGCCTCACCGCCAGCCGATCCCGCCCGCCTCGTTCCCGCGCGTGCCGCAAGTGAGGGCTGGCCGGCCTGCGTGCCCATCTTCATGGGCCCGGCGGTCGCGGTGGGGCCTGGAGTGGCGGTGGGCTCGCGCGGGAGAGCGGGGACGGGCTGAAACGGCGTGACGGCGCTGACGCGTACCCAAATAGCTCAATATTCGCCGGTGTTGTCGGTGTGGGCCGGGACCAGCGCGAGGAAAGCCCGCAGCGCCCGGCTCGGTGGGATCGCGGACGGCCGGGCCAGGGCGAGCGTCCATGGTGTCGCGGGTGGGTCGAGTTCGACCGGGACCACCCGGGCGCCGGCCTCTGCTCGTAGCGGCGGTACCACGGCCACGCCGAGGCCGGCTTCGACGTATCGGGGGATCGTGGTCAGGTCGGTGGCCTCGACGACGACGGTGCGAGTGAGACCGGCCCGGCGGAAGTCGTTGTCGGTGCGCACCCGGTTGCAGTAGCCGGCGGGCAGGTCGATGAACTGTTCGCCGGCCAGGGCGCCGGGGGCGGTGGTCTTCCGCGCGGCGAGCGGATGGTCCTCGGCGACGAGCAGCCGGGGCTGGAACGTGGCGATCGGGGTGAGATCGACGCCGTCGAGGCTCAGCGTGTCGACGCCGACGAAGGCGACGTCCAGCTGGTGCGAGCGCAGCTTTTCGAGCAGGCCGGAGCTGCCCTCGGCGGCGATGGTCATGTGCAGCCGCACGCCGGGGTGCCGCTTGCGGAAGCCGCCGACCAGGCTGGGCAGGTCGACCACGGCGAGGCCGGCCAGGGTGCCGACCCGGAGGCTGCCGCGCAGGCCGAGGCCGGCGCCCTCGACCGCCGCGCGGGCCGTGTCCAGCGACTCGAGGGCGTTCTTGGCCTCCGGCAGCAGCGCCCGGCCGGCCGCGGTCAGCGTGACGTGCGTGGTGCTGCGGTCGAAGAGCGGGGTGCCCAGGTCGCGCTCCAGCGCGCGGATGCTGGCGGACACCGTGGACTGGACGGCGTGGGTGCGTTTCGCGGCCCGGGTGAAATTGAGCTCCTCGGCGACCGCGATGAAGAACTCCAGCTGGCGCTGCTCCATGCCGGCGAGCATATCGCCTTCGACGATGACGGTAATCAAGAGCGTTCGTTGGACACGATGACGGGCGCGCGAGAGGGTTCTGGTCATGAACATCTTCTTGACCGGGGCTACCGGCTACATCGGATCCGCTGTCCGTTCCGCACTTCTCGACGCCGGGCATGCGGTGACCGCGCTCGTGCGTACCCCCGCTGCCGCTGATCGCATCGCCGGTGCGGGGCTGGAGGCGGTGGTCGGTGACATGCGGGACGCCGGGCTGGTCCGGCGGCTCGCCGAGAAGAGCGACGCCGTCCTGCACGCGGCCAGCCCGGGCGACGAGACCAGCGCCGCCGCCGAGGACGCGTTCGCCGACGCGGTCCTGTCCGGGCTGAGCGGCACGTTCATCCGCACCGGCGGCGTCTGGGTGCACGGCTCCGGCGCCGCGATCACCGAGCAGACGCCGCTCGACCCGCCGCCCCTCGTGGCCTGGCGGGCGGCCGTCGACCAGCGCGTGCTGACCGCGCCGGGCATCCGCGCGGTGCTCATCGAGCCGGGCGTCGTGTACGGCCACGGCGGCGGCATCCCGCGCCTGGTGACCGGCGCCGAGCGGCGCCCGGACGGCCTGACGCTGATCGGCGACGGCACCCAGCACTGGGCCACCGTCCACGTCGACGACCTGGCCCGGCTGTACCTGGCCGCCCTGGACCGGGCCGGGCACGGGGAGACGTTCCTCGGCGTCAGCGGCGACAACCCCACCACCCGCCGGCTCGGCGAGGCGGCCAGCCGGCGGCTCGGCCTCGGCGGCCGGGTCGTCCCCGAGGAGCCGGCCGCCACCGTGCAGCGGCTCGGCGAGTTCGGCCGGGCGCTGCTGCTGGACCAGCAGGCGGCCGGCGAGAAGGCCCGGCGGGTGCTCGGCTGGCAGCCGGCCCGCCCGTCGCTGGCCGACGAGATCGCCGCCGGAGGCTACGACCCGGCCTGAGCCGGCGCGGCGAAGATGCGGGCGTAGATGGCGTCGATGACGTCGTTCTTGGCGAGGCTGTAGTCGCCGGGACGGTCCGTGGTCTCCCGGGCCAGGCGTTGTTTGGTCGAGGCGTACAGGTCGCGGTCCTCGGGGTGGGTACGCAACCAGTCCCGGAACAGCCGGTGCCGGACCGGTTCCGGCGCACCCCGCGGCCAGACGTGCAGGTTGACGTCCTCGGCGGCGCTGACCAGCATCCGGTGGCCGTACCACCACGGTTCCCGGAGCACCAGACGGTAGCCGAGAGTGCCCAGGACGGGAACGTAGCCGGACTCGTCGGCGGTGTCGTCGAGGAGCAGGTCGATGTCGATGACCGGCTTGGCGGCCAGCCCGGGCACCGAGGTGGAGCCGACGTGTTCGACGGCCACGACCCGGTCGCCGAGGAGGTCACGCAGTGCGGACGCGGCGGCGGCGAAACGGTCCACCCACGCCGGGTCGTACTCCTCGACCTGGATCGCGTCCCAGCTGCGTGGCCGTTCGCCGACCAGAGCGCGGGCCATCTGCTCGGGGGTGCCGTGGAAGCGCTGGGTGATCTCCGGTGGATAGCTGGTCAATTTCGAGCCTCCTGTTCGGATCAAAGTCGGCCAGACTACAAGAGCGGTCGCATACTTGCCTGATGAATTCCCAGCCGGATGTCATCGACGATCTGCAAGCCGAGCAGGAGCAGCTGGAGGGTGTGCTGGCCGGGCTCTCGCCGGGGGACTGGCTCGCGCCGTCCGCGGCGGCCGGATGGACGGTCGCCGACGTGGTGCTGCACCTCGCCCAGACCGAGGAGGCCGTGTCGATGACGTGCGGCGGGACGGGCATGGTCGACTGGCGGCGGTACGGCGGCACCGTGGACGACGCCATGGCCGCAATGGTCCACGCCGAGCAGGCCGAACCGGCGGTCGTCTTCGAGCGGTGGCGGGCGGCGCGCCGGGCCGCCGTCCAGGCGCTGCGGGACTCGGATCCGCAGCGGCAGGTCCGGTGGGTCACCACGTCGCTCAAACCGCGCACGCTCGCCACGACCCGGCTGGCCGAGCACTGGGCGCACGCGCTGGACGTCACCGTGCCGCTCGGCATCGACTATCCGGACACCGTGCGGCTGCGGCACATCGCCTGGCTGGGGCACAGCACGCTGCCGTACGCGTTCCACCTGGCCGGCCTGCCCGCGGTGGCGGTGTACTGCGACCTGACCGCGCCGGACGGCTCGTCCTGGCGGTACGGCGACCCGGCCGCCGGGTCCGTGATCACCGGTGACGCCGGCGCCTTCTGCCGGGTCGGCGCGCAGCGGCTGGCGCCGGAGGCGTCCGGGTTGCGGACCCGGGGGCCGCACGCGGCGGAGGCGCTGCGGTTGCTGCGCAACTACGCCGACGTCTGACGGCCGACGCCCTCTCGATATGACATCATTGTTGTCATGTATGAGCGAGGTATCGCCCTGTACGACGTCCTCCGGCAGGTCCGGCCGCTGGTGCTCAACTCGGCCCGGGCGGTCGAGGCGTCGCTGCGGCCGGAGCGGCTCACCGTCGGCATGCGCGCGGTCCTCGAGGTGCTCGACGGGCAGGGGCCGGCGACCGTGCCGGCGATCGCCGACCGGCTCGACCTGGCCCGGCAGGGCGTCCAGCGGCACGTCAACGATCTGATCGAGCTCGGCTACGTGGCGGCCCGGGAGAACCCGGCACACCGCCGGTCGGTGCTGATCGCCATGACCCCGGCCGGTGCCGAGCTGTTCGGTCGCATCCGGGAGGACGAACTGAACAATCTCGCCGGGATGGCCGGCGAGTGCACCCCGGACGAGATCGCCGCGGCGCTCAAGGTGCTGCGGGCGCTCAACCGGGACGTACGTGGGAGGGTCGCGTGATCTACCAGCTGACCACCGCCAACCGCCTGATGATCGCCGATGTCCTGGAGAACCTGGACGACTCCCAGTGGCGGGCCGAGACGCTGTGCCGCGGCTGGACCGTGCAGCACATGGCCGCACACTTCGTCCAGCCGATGATGGTCGGCTTCGGCCGGTTCTTCCTCGCCGCGCTGCGCTACCGGGGCGACACCGACCGGACCGTCGACCACTTCACCCGGCGGCTGGCCCGGCGGCCCCGGCCGGAGCTGATCGCCCTGCTGCGCGCCCACGCCGCCGACCGGGTGAATCCGCCGCGGGTCGGTCCGATGGGTCCGTTCGCCGAGACCTGTCTGCACCTGCGCGACATCGCCCGGCCGCTCGGCCTGCTCGCCGACGTGCCGGCCGCGCACTGGCGCATCCTGCTGGAGTACCTGACGTCGTCGACCGTGGCACCCGCGCTGGTCCGGCCGGGAACCCTGGACGGGCTGCGCCTGGTAGCCACGGACGCGGACTGGAGCCACGGCGACGGCGCCGAGGTGGCCGGGCCGATGGAGGCGATCGGCATGGCGATCACCGGCCGGACCGTCGCCGTTCACGACCTGCGCGGCCCCGGTCTCGGCCGGCTCAGCGCCATCGCCGACAGCAACTCGTAGAGCGCGTGCGCGGCCGCGATCCCGGTGATCTCCGCGTGGTCGTACGCCGGAGACACCTCCACCACGTCCGCGCCGACCAGGTTCAGCGAGGCGAAGCCGCGCAGAATGGTCAGCAGCTCACGGCTGGACAACCCGCCCGCCTCCGGAGTGCCGGTGCCGGGTGCGAACGCCGGGTCCAGCACGTCGATGTCGAGGGACACGTAGACCGGCCGGTCCTCGACCCGCCGGTGGATACGTTCCACCACGCCGCGGGCACCGATGTCGTCCATCTCGTGGCTGTGCACCACCTGAAAGCCGAGCGCCGCGTCGTCGGTGAGGTCGGTGGCGGCGTAGAGCGGGCCGCGAATCCCGACGTGCATCGAGCCGGTCCCGTCGATCAACCCCTCCTCGGCGGCCCGGCGGAACGGGGTGCCGTGCACGTAGTCGGCGCCGAAGTAGCTGTCCCAGGTGTCCAGGTGCGCGTCGAAGTGCACGACGGCGATCGGGCCGCCGTGCCGCTCGGCCATCGCCCGCAGCAGCGGCAGCGCGATGGTGTGGTCGCCGCCGATGGTGACCAGGCGGGGCGCCCGCTCCAGGACGGAACGGGCGCCGTGATGAATCCGCTCGATGGCGGCGCCGATGTCGAACGGGTTCACCGCCAGGTCGCCGGCGTCGGCGACCTGGAGCTCGGCGAACGGTGAGACACCGGCGGCCGGGTTGTACGGGCGCAGCAGCCGCGACGACTCGCGGACGTGGCCGGGTCCGAACCGGGCGCCCGGCCGGTAGCTGACGCCCGCGTCGAACGGCACCCCGATGATCGCCACGTCCAGGTCGGACACGTCGTCGGCGCGGGGCAGCCGGGCGAACGTGGCCGGCCCGGCGAACCGCGGCACCACGGTGGCGTCGACCTGACCGATCCGGCCGTTCTCGGTGATGCGAGGGTCACTCATGCCTTCACCAGCGGGGCCACGCCGTCGGCGGCCGGCACACCCCGTGGGCCGTCCGGTCCGAAGACGAAGCGCGGCTCGGGTACGGCGTACAGAAGAAGCAGATAGGCCGCGGTAGCGAGGACCAGCGTGACCGGCAGGCTGATGTCGACGCCGCCGGCGGCGTCGCGGAACGGGCCCTCGATCAGCGGCGGGTAGTTGGCGAACATCAGGCCCACGATCGCCGCCGGGATCCAGGCCACCATGCCCCGCCAGTTGACGCCGGCGGTGAACCAGTACCGGCCGCCGGTGCGGCGCTGGTTGAAGACCTGGAGGTCGGCGGGATCGTAGTGGCCACGCCGCACGATGTACCCGATCGTCATGATGACCATCCACGGCGTGGTGCAGATGACGATCGCGCCGATGAACGCGTTCACGCTGTCGATCAGGTCGAAGGTGAGCCGGCCGACCAGGATGAAGACGAACGCGAGGGCGCCGATGAACAGCGACGCCCGTACCCGGCTCAGCCGCGGGAAGACCGAGGAGAAGTCGAGACCGGTGCCGTAGAGCGAGGTGACGCCGGTCGACATGCCGCCCAGGAAGGCGATGAACACCAGCAGCACCGTGTACCACGCCGGGGAGACCTGCACGAGCGCGAACACGTAGTCCTGCTCGCCGGAGACGATCGTGGCGGTGCCCACGCCGAACAGGAACGGCACCAGCGTGGCGAGCTGGGCGCCGAAGGTCGCGCCGAGCAGCCGGGGCACCGGCGTGTCCGCCGGGATGTAGCGGGACCAGTCGCCGAGGAACGCGCCGAACGAGATCGGGTTGCCCATCACGATCAGCGCGGAGAGCACGAAGGTGGGCCAGAACGAGCCGAGCGCGTACGCCTCCGGGCCCGGGTCGTAGCCGAAGTCGAAGGTTCCGGCGTACGCGACCAGGCCGAGCAGCATCAGCGCGGTGTTGGCCACCACCACGATCTTGTTGACCGCCAGCATGAGCTGGTAGCCGTACACGACCACGACGAGGACCAGCCCGCCCAGCACCGCGTAGATGATCCCGCGGACCAGGTCGTTGTCCGGCACGCCGAACAGCCGGGTGAGTGCGCCGGCGACGGCGTCACCGCTGACCCACACCGAGATCGAGTAGAACGCGATGGCGGTCAGCAGGGACAGGAAGGAGCCGACGACCCGGCCGCGTACCCCGAAGTGTGCGCCGGAGGAGACCGCGTTGTTCGTACCGGTGCGCGGTCCGAACAGGCCCATCGGCATGAGAATCAGGGCGCCGACCAGCAGGCCGGTCACGGTGGCGGCGACCGCCTGCCAGAGGGAGAGACCGAGGAGTACGGGGAAGGTGCCCAGAATGATGGTGGCGAAGGTGTTCGCGCCGCCGAACTGGATCCGGAACAGGTCGCGGGGCCGGGACACGCGGTCCTCGTCGCGGATCGTGTCGATGCCGTAGGTCTCTATCTCGAAGGTCCGTCTCACTGTCGACCGTCCTCGATCTCGGGGGTGGTGCAGAAGCTAGACCTTGTGTTGTCTGGTAGGCAACACTTGTTGCCAAACGTTTCCGAGGGGGAAACAATGCGGGTCCGCCGCGTCGTCGATCTGTCCGTGCCGGTCGGGCCGGGCACCCAGGTCTATCCCGGTGATCCGGAGGTCCGCTTCACCCGGCACGCCACGGTCGGCCGCGACGGCTACAACCTGCTGCATCTCGACCTCGGGTCGCAGAGCGGTACGCACGTGGACGCGCCCTACCACTTCCGCGACGACGCGCCGCGCATCGACGAGCTGGATCTGCGCCTGTTCACCGGGCCGGGCGCCCTCCTCGACGTCCGGGGAATGGGAGCGCGCGAGCGGATCACCTGGGAGCACCTCGCGCCGGCGGCCGGCGGGCTGACACCGGGGACCATCGTGCTGCTGTGCACCGGCTGGTCGGCTCATTACGGCACGCCGGCCTATTACGACCACCCGTACCTCGACGCGGACGCCTGCCGGCGCCTGCTCGACCTGGGGATCCGCACGTTCTGCGTCGACGCGGTCAACCTCGACGAGACCCCGGACGACCGGCATCCCGGTGATGGCTACCCGGTGCACCACCTGATCGCCGCGGCCGGTGGTGTCATCGGCGAGAACTTCCGCAACCTGGAACTCGTCGACTTCCCGTCGCCGCTGGTCTCCTGCCTGCCGATCGCGCTCGAGGGAGCCGACGGCGCACCGGTCCGGGCGGTGGCGATGGAACTAGGGTGAGACGTTCCACGCCGCCGGGATGATCACCCAGATCGCCTCGGCGGTGCGCTCCGCGTCCGGGTTGAGCCAGCTGTGCGGCTCCCGGCCGGAGAACGTGAGCGAATCACCGGCACCGAGGCTCACCGTGTGCCGGCTGAACACCACGTCCAGGACGCCGTCGAGCACGTGCAGCACCTCCAGCTCGCAGTTGAGCGTGTACAGCTCCGGGCCGCCGGTGCCGCCCGGCTCGACCACCGACCGGATCACCTGCACCCGGGACTGGCCGCGCGGTGTCAGCAACCGCTCGTCCGAGCCGTCGCCGGCCAGCTGGATCCGCGGCGCGTCCCCGGCCCGGATCAGGTCGAACTGCGGCGCCTCGAACAACGCGCCGACCGGCAGCGACAGCACCTCGCAGATGGTCACCAGGGTCGCCACGCTCGGCGAGGTCTCGTCGCGCTCGATCCGGCTGACGAAGCCCTTGCTCACCTCGGCGCTCGCCGCCACCTGGTCGATGGTGAGCCCCTGCCGCAGCCGGGCGGCGCGCAGGCGGGCGCCGATCCGCACCTTGCCGCTGGTGGAGGAGATCGGAAGTGGCTTCACCCGTGGAACGATAATCTTCGCCGGTGATCGATGACTTCGCGACCTGGGTTCCACTGCTGCGGCTCCTGCGCCTGGACTCCGGTGGGCGCGCCCACGGGCAGATCAGCCGTGGTTCGTGGAGCGTGCCGACCTCGGGGCAGGACATGAGCGCCGAGTTCGACGCGGTGGGCCGGGTGCACGCCGCCCTGAAGGCCGGCGGCCTGGGCAGCATCTCGTTCGCGGTGGAGTCGCAGTCGCCCGGGCGACTGGTGCTGCACCTGCTCGACAACGGCCCCGCCGTGGAGGACGGCCTCGGGCCGTACCCGGGCTCGCTCGTCCTGGTCGACGGCGCGGTCCCGGAACCCTGGCGGCGACTGCCCGAGCCGGTCGACGCGGCGCCCGCGCCGACCGCCGACCCGGCGCTGCTGGAACGCACGCTGCGCGAACGGCTTCCGGGCGCCATCGGCGCGACCGACGCGGAGATCGCCGCCGCCGAGGCGCGCCTGGGCATCGCGCTGCCCGCCGAGCTCAAGGCGCTCTACCGGGTCACCCGCTGGGGAGAGGACTACGAGACTGCGGAGCGCGTCTCGGCCGCGGTCGGCTGCGAGCTGTTCAGCCTCGACGACCTGTACGTCGCCGACGCGGCGTCCCGGCCGTGCCCGTGGCAGTTCGCGGCCACCGAGGCGGTGTCCACCCCGCCCGGCGCCGCCGTGCAGGGCCTCGTCGGCTCGCCCGGCTGGCTCGCCTTCGGCGACAACGGCGGCGGCGACCGGCTGGCGATCGACCTGACCCCCGGCCCGTCCGGCCACCTCGGGCAGATCATCATGATCGATCACGAGCGGAACATCGGCGCCGGGCTGCTCGCCGGCTCGCTCACCGACATGGTGGTGAACCGGCGTCGCGCCTGGCGGTCCGAAGGAACCGGCGAGCCGCTCGTCGCCCGGGTCAACATCCGCGCCCTGCCGAGCATCGAGGCGGCGGTCGACCCGCGGCTCGAGGTGCTGGGCATCGGTGTCTGGAACGGTGCGCCGCTCAGCCTCGCACCGGTCATGGGGTTGCCCCGGCTGCGGACGCTCACGGCGTACCCCGGCACGCTCGCCGACCCGCTGGAGATCGCCCAGCTGACCGGCCTGGAGTTCCTGCGGCTCGGCGTGGCGGAATGGCGTGCCCTGCTGGACGCCGGCGCCGTCCCGCGTGGCCTTTCGGCCGCCGGCATCGAGGTGCCGGGCGCTCCGGACCCGCTGCCGATCGTGGCCCTGGCCAACGAGATCCTCGCCCGCTGGGGGCGCCCGCAGATCACCGACACGATCCTGGAGGGCGCCGTCTGAGTTCAACGATCGTCTTTCCGGTCCATGGTGGCCGGCCGCTTCCGGCGGTAGCTTCCGGTGAACACGGATTCACGCGAAGCGACGGGGGCAAGCGTGCAAGCGAGGGCGAACGTGTACGAGGAAGCACTACGCAGCATCGGCGAGGCGGCCCGCATCTACGGCGTCGAGGACGACTCGGTCGCCCGGTACCGGGCCCGGATGCGCGAGTGCGGGCCGCAGGGCTACGCCGAGGGTGGCATGTCCTCGGTCCTGGTGCGCACCGCGCACGACCATCGCGCCGACTGCGCGCGGGCGGTGTGCCGGACCTGCGACGGACTGAAGGCGGCGCTCACCATCGCGCTCGCCGGATGCCGCGAGCTGGTCGATTCGGAGCTCACCGACCTGGTCGGCGAACCCCGCCGGCCGCGGCAGCGGCTGTGGCACAGGCTCGCCGGTAACGGCCGCTGAGAGCCTCGTTTCCGGTCCCGCCTCTTCGGGGTACGGGTAGCGCCGTCCCGCCCGATTCGGTCCGTCCCCGCTCTCCCGGGCGCGAGCCGGGCTTTCCGTCACCGCCCCAGCGCGGCCGCCGGGAAACACCAGTCCGTCGCGCTGGGCGATGGACTGGGCGGGTTGCTCGCCCAGCGGCCGTGCTTCCCGCGTTCGCCGCCGTAACCGCCAGGCGATGCTGTCTCCCGGCGGTCGCGCTGCGGCGGTGAGGCAAGGCCGGGCTCGCGCCGGGAGAGCGGGCACGCGTCGGCTTCGGCGGGACGCGGGTCACGCGTACCCCGAAGAAGCAGGACCGGGTCTAGACAGCTTTCGTGGTCAGGGTCTTGTCCGGCCCAACGTGGGTGCTGTCTGGCGGCCGTTGAGACAGCACTGAGCGTGGGCCAAAGCCACCCTGACTACGGAAGCTCTCTAGTGCTTGCTGATGGCGGTGGGGCGGACCACGAAGATGACGCGGTCGGGGGAGTCCTTGGGGGCGTCCGTGCCGAACGGGGCGTTGTAGCGCTTGGCCAGCTCGACGAAGAAGGCGCCGGTCGGGTCCGGGTCGATGCGTTCGACGACGCCGCGGACCTCGATGTAGCGGTACGGGTTCTCCGGGTCGATGATCGAGATGGCCACGGCCGGATTGGCCTGGATGTTGCGGAACTTGCGGCGGAAGTTCGTGTGGGTGAAGCGGATGACCTCGCCGTCCCAGGCGTACCACATTGGATTGACCTGCGGGGTGCCGTCCTCGCGGATCGTCGCCAGGTCGGCGAAGAGCGGCCGTTCCAGCAGGTCACGAAGCTCGTCAGGGATGGTGGCGGTGGCGTTCGTCATGGCGTCCACCCTATGTGATCACAGCGGGGGTGCGCTCCGTCCGCACGGTGTGGCGGGCAGCACCCGGCGCCTCCCAGGCGACCTGGCGGCCCGGGTGCAGGACCGCGGCCAGGTACGCGGCGCCGCACAGCCACAGCGTGGCGGGCAGCCCGACCGAGGTGAGCATCGCGGCACCGAGCAGGCCGCCGACCGGGATGCCCACCCAGGCCAGCGCACTGATCAGGGTGAGCACCCGGCCGCGCAGCTCGGCCGGGGTCATCTCGATCTGGACGGTCTCCAGCAGCGGGTTGAACACGCCGGAGCCGAGGCCGGCGATCACCCAGACGGCGATCACCGCCTCCGCCGGCCAGCCGAGCGCGAGCACGATGATCCGGGTCGGCCCGCTGATGATCACGGCGGCCAGGTAGGTGGCGCGGCGTGGCAGGCGGGTGCCGAGCCAGGCGGTGCCCAGCGCGGAGCACACCGACGCGGCGCCGGCCGCGCTGAGGGCCAGGCCGACGACGGCGGCGCTGTGACCGCCGGATCGCGCCCAGACCGGGAGCAGGACGCTGATCAGTGCCTGGTCGAGCAGGTTCGTCAGCACGAACATGCTGGTCAGGGCGCGCAGCGAGCGGTGCCGGCGCAGATAGGCCGCACCGGTGCGCAGGCGCGTGGCGTACCCGTGCCGCGCGGCGTCGCGGGGCGGGTTCCGGAAGGTGAGCGTGGCGATCGGCGCGGCGAGGCCGAGCAGCGCGCCGGCCACCCAGAGGGCGGAGGCGCCGCCGAGGAACGCGACGAGCCATCCGGCGAGTGCCGGCCCGAACGCCGTAGCCGCCCGTTCCAGGGCGATGGCGAGCCCGGCGCCGCGCGCGACCGGCTGGCCGGCCGCGGTGGCGGCGACCGGTACGAGCAGCCGCTTGCCCGCGCTGGCCGGACCGTCCGCCGCCCCCACGCCGGCCAGGATCAGGGCGATCAGCCAGACCGGCGGGGACGGGACGGTCGCCAGCACGGCCAGCAACGCGGCCGAGGCCAGGTCGCCGGCGATGCAGATCCGGCGGGGACCGACCCGGTCCAGCAGCGGGCCGGCCAGCCACTGGGTCAGCGCGTACGGCGCGGCCTGGCAGAACACCACCAGGCCCGCGTGGAAGGCGGCCCGGTCCGGATCGTCGGTGGCGGTCAGCAGCAGCCATGGCACCGCGACCGTCAGGACACGGTTGGCCGACAGCGTGCATGCCTGCGCGCTCAGCAACCCGATGAGGGCGCGCCGTGACGTTCCTACCACCATGGCCGCCCGTCGTCCGTCGGTCAGTCCTCTGTAGGCATGGACCGGAACCTACCGGCGGTGATACCCGGCTGTCAGCTATGCGTCCCGAAGATATACACGGTCGTGGAACTGTACGCCTGACCAGGTCGCAGCTCGGTGGACGGGAATCGGGGCTGGTTGGGTGAGTCCGGGAAGTGCTGTGTCTCCAGCGCGAACCCGTCGCCCTGCCGGTAGGTACGGCCGCTCGTCCCGGCGAACGCGCCGGTCAGGAAGTTGCCGGAGTAGAACTGCACGCCCGGCTCGGTGGTCCGTACCGTCAAGGTCCGGCCGGTGCGCGGCTCGGCGACGTGCGCGACGTCCCGCAGCTCGCCGACCGGGCCGGAGAGCACCCAGTTGTGGTCGTAGCCGCCGCCGCGGAGCAACTGGGCGTGGTTGTCGCGGATCCGCGCGCCGATCGGCGCCGGGGTACGGAAGTCCAGCGGGGTGCCGTCCACCGGTGCGATCTCGCCGGTCGGGATGAGCGTGGCGTCGACCTCGGTGAACCCGTCGGCGTCGATCCGCAGGACGTGGTCGTAGACGTCGCCGGACCCCTCGCCGGCCAGGTTGAAGTAGCTGTGGTTGGTCAGGTTCACCACGGTCGGCGCGTCGGTCGTGGCGTGGTAGTCGATCCGCAGGCCGTTGTCGCCGGTGAGGCTGTAGGTGACGGTGACCGTGAGGGTGCCGGGATAGCCCTGGTCGCCGTCGGGGCTGACATGGCTGAGGACGAGCGCGCCGTCGCGTACCTCGGCGGCCCAGATCCGCTGGTCGAAGCCGGGGGTGCCGCCGTGCAGGCTGTTCGGGCCGTCGTTGACCGGCACCTGAACGGCAACGCCGCCGAGGCTGAACCGTCCCTTGGCGATGCGGTTGCCGTACCGGCCGATGATCGCCCCGAAGTACGGGCCCGGGTTGTCCAGGTAGCCCTGGACCGTGTCGAAGCCGAGCGCCACGTTCGCGGTGCCGCCGTCGCGGTCCGGCACCTCGATCGACTGCACGACGCCGCCGTGGGTCAGCACTCGGACCACCAGGCCGTGACCGTTGCTGAGGGTGTACCGGTCGACGGCGCCGGCGGGCGTGCTGCCCCAGGCCTCTCGGGTAACGGACATGACCTACATCAACTCCCGACTGATCGTTACGCTGGGTGGCGGGAAGCATACCGGTACACACCGGCGCCGCCCCTCACTGTCCCGGCCGGTGGGCGAACCGTAGCGCGGCCGGCTTGCCGACGAGCCTGGACACGAGCAGGCGCCCGCCCGTCCGGAGGGCGAACCGGCGCAGCCACCGCTGGGCCGGGCTGGTCGGGACGAACCAGCGGGCGCCCCGGCGGGCTCGTTCCTGGGTGTCCGAGACGATCGGGCGCAGGGTTTGCTCGTACCGATGAAAGGCGGAATCGATGGCGGCGCCGCTGGTCAGCTCGCGCGCGAGCAGGCTCGCGCCGGCGACCGCCAGGGAGGCGCCCTGGCCGGCGAGCAGGGAGACCGCGTACGCCGCATCGCCGAGCAGGACCACCCGGCCGGTGCTCCAGGCCGGCACCACGGCCTGGGCGACCTGGTCGTAGTAGACCTGCTCGGCCGGCGGGCAGGCGGCGAGGGCCCGGGGCGCGATCCAGCCGACGCCGGCGTACTCGTGCCGCAGGGCGTCGCGGGCGTCGGCGGGCCGGGCCGGGTCACCGGCCGGGTGCACGGCGAAGACCGCGACCCGTCCGTCGCGCAGGCCGTAGAAGCCGAGCGTGCGGTGCAGGGTGTCGCTCATGCAGAACCGGCCGGCGACCGCGGCGTGCGCGACCGGATCGTCGAACGTGTACGCCGCGGTGTGGAATCCCAGGTAGCGCACGTAGTCGCGCTCGGGCCCGAAGGCGCGGGCGCGGACCGTCGAGTGGATGCCGTCGCAGCCGGCCAGCAGATCGGCGGTGAGGGTCTCGCCGTCGTCGAGGGTCACGGTCACGCCGTCGGCGCGGTTGTCGACCGCGGTGAGCGTCCGGCCGTAGCGGATGTCGACGGGGGAGTGCAGAGCCCGCTCCAGATCGGGGCGCATGATGCTGACCACCCGCCCGCCGGCCGCCCGGGCGAACTCGTCGTAGCTCAGACCGGCCCGCCGCCTGCCTTTCTCGTCGACGTAGGCGAGCTCCTTCACCCGGTAGCCCAGCTCCTGGACGCGCGGCAGCACGCCCATCGCCTCGGCGGCGTCGTAGCCCGGCCCGAAGAAGTCGATCATGTAGCCGCCGGGGTGCGGGCCGGGCGCCCGCTCGACCACGGTCACCTCGACGCCGGCACCGTCGAGAAGCTGGGCGAGCGCCAGGCCGGCGATCCCGGCGCCGCAGACGATGACCCTCATCGCCGCACCAGCCGGCGCAGCACCGCGGTGGTGTCGCCGCGTTCGGGTCCGAGCAGTGAGCGGTGCAGCATCACCCCGTCGACGGCCGCCGCCACGACGGCGGCCGTGGTCTCCGGGCCGGGGACGCCGTGGTCGGCGAGGCGCTCGGCGAGCTCCCGCCGGAAGTCGGTGATCACGCCGGCGAGCGCCTCCCGGAGCTGATCGTCGCGGGTGGCGGCGAGATAGGCCTCGACGAGCAGCACCGAGGCCGGGTCGGTGCCGCTGTACCCGTCGAGCGCGCGGAACAGCAGGTCGACGGTGTCGCCGGCGCTGCGGGTGCCGGCCAGCATCGGGCCGATCTGCGCGGTCAGGCCGCGTGCGGTGTCCAGAGCCGCCTCGCGAAGCAGCGCCTGCACCGAGGCGAAGTGGTAGTGCACCAGGCCGGGAGCCACGCCGGCGCGGTCGGCCACGACCCGGGTGGTGGTGGCGGTCCAGCCGCGCTCGACGATCAGCTCGGTCGCGGCGCGCAACAGGCGTGCGCGCACCTCCCGGCCCCGCTCCGCCGTGGTCACCATGCGCCAGCCTCCTGTTGGTCGATCGCCCAATACGATCGTACTGGGCGATCGACCAACAGCAAACCTTCAGCGGGTGAGCAGCTCCCGGATCTCCTTGACCACCAGGTCCGGGGCCTCCTCCGCCATGAAGTGGCCGCAGCGCACCGGCACGTGCCGCAGGTCCGGCGCCCAGGCCCGCCACAGCTCGGCCGCGTCGAAGCCCAGCATCGAGCCCCAGTCCTGCTGGAGAACGGTGACCGGCATCGGCAGCACCCGGCCGGCCGCCCGGTCGGCGCGGTCGTGTTCGACGTCGATGCCGGCCGAGGCGCGGTAGTCGGCGACGATCGACGGCACCGCGCCCCGGCAGGCGTCCAGGTAGGCGGCGCGTACGTCGGCCGGGATCGCCGCCGGGTCGTTCGTCCAGAGGTCCAGGAAGTGCCCGAAGAACTCGTCCGAGGTGGCCGCGATCATCCGCTCCGGCAGGCCCGGCGGCTGGGCCATCAGGTACAGGTGGAAGCCGACGGCCGCGCTCGTCCCGTGCATCACCTCCCACATGTCCAGGGTGGGAAGCACGTCCAGCGACGCCAGGTGGGTGATCGCGGCCGGATGGTCCAGCGCCGCGCGGATCGCGACAAGCGCGCCCCGATCGTGGCCGGCCAGGGCGAACCGGTCGTGGCCGAGCCGGCGGGCCAGTTCCACGATGTCGGCGCCCATGGTCCGCTTCGCATAGGTGTCCGGACCGTCCTCGCCGGGCTTGTCGCTGGCACCGTAACCGCGTAGATCAGGGCAGATCACCGTGTGGTCGGCGGCCAGGTCGGCGGCGACGTGCCGCCACATCAGGTGGGTCTGCGGGAAGCCGTGCAGCAGCACGATCGGGCTGCCGGATCCGGCGACGGCGGTGTGCAGTTCGACCCCGTCGGCGACCGGGACACGCAGGTGTTCGAAGTTCATGGGAGGAACTGTCGCGGGTCCGGATGAGCAGCGAATGAGCACGGCGGTAGCGTGACCGGCGTGCGGATCCGGTTCGGCGTGCTGGGGCCGGTCGTCGCCGAGGACGAGACCGGTCGGCCGGTCGACCTGAAAGGCCCGATGCACCGCGCGGTGCTGGCCCGGCTGCTGGTGGCGCGCGGGCGAGTCGTGCTGGTCAGCGATCTGGTCGACGATCTCTGGGTGGCGCCTCCGGACGGCGCGGTCGCCGCGGTCCGCACGTTCGTAGCCGCACTGCGGCGCGGCCTCGAGCCGGACCGGCCGCCCAGGGCGCCGGCGGCGCTGCTGATCACCAAAGGGCCGGGGTACGCGCTCAGCCCGCCCCCCGCCGATGTCGACGCCTGGCGGTTCGAGCAGGTCGTGCTGGATCCGGAATCGACACTCGCCGCGCTCACCGAGGCGCTCGGACAGTGGCGGGGACCCGCGTACGCCGACTTCCCCGATGCCGCCTGGGCTCGTGCCGACCGGGCCCGTCTCACCGAACTGCGCCTGCACGCCGTCGAGCGGCAAGCGGCCGCCCGCCTCGATCTGGGCCGTCCGGCCGAGGCGGTGCCGGATCTGGACGCCCACGTGACCGAGCATCCGTGGCGGGAGGAGGGATGGCGGCTTCTGGCCACCGCGCTCTATCGGAGCGGGCGGCAGGCGGACGCGCTCGCCGTTCTGCGGCGGGCGCGGGAACTCCTCACCGGGCAGCTGGGCATCGACCCGGGGCCGGCTCTGCGCGCCCTCCAGAGCGATATCCTCACTCAGGAGCCGCACCTGGACGGTCAGGCGGTCTGGACGCGGGCCGCGGCCACCTATGACCGGGTTCTGCGCGGGGGTCCCCGGCTGGAGGCAGCGGTCGGGCTGCTGCGGAATCTCGCGGTGGCCGGGCCGGACGGGCTGGAGGCGGCGCGGGAGCAGCGGGCAGCGGCTGTCGCAGCGGCGGAGCAGCTCTCCGATCCGGAACTGACCGCTCGGGTGATCGGTGCCTATGACGTTCCGGCGATCTGGACGCGTGTCGACGATCCGGAGCAGGCGGGCGCGGTCGTGGCCGCGGCCGAGCGTGCTCTCGCGGCCCTGCCGTCCGATGCCCACCCGACCGTGCGGGCGCGGTTGCTGGCCACCATCGCCGTGGAGTCGCGGGGGACGACCGAACCTCGGCCGGTGGCGTGTGCCGCTGAGGCGGAGCGGATTGCCCGCGAGCTCGATGATCCGGGGTTGCTGGCGTTCGCGCTCAACGGCGTGTGGATGCAGAGCTTCGGCCGGATCGGGCAGTCGGGCCGGCGGGATGCCATCGGTGCGGAATTGGTCGCCCTCGCGAGCCGGCACGCGCTGGTGACGGCTGAGGTGCTCGGGCACCTGATCCGGATGCAGGCCAGGTCCGCGGTCGCCGGGTTCGCCGAGGCGGACCGGCATGCCGCGGCGGCTGACGCCCTCGCGGCCCGGCACTCGTTGCCGCTGGTCGGCGTCTTCACCGACTGGTACCGGGCACTTCGAACCGACGTGGCCCGGGACGCGCGGGCCGAGCAGGCCGAGCAGGCTTATCGGGCGGCCGCGGCGCGATTGGACCGGGCCGGGATGCCGGGGATGCGTGCCGGTCTGCTGCCGCTCGCGCTGCTCGGGATGCGGGTGCAGCGAGGGCTGCCTCTGGTCGACGAGGGCGGCTTCGGCCCGTACGAGGCATGGGTCCGCCCTCTGCTCAGCCCTGGCATGGCCGTGGGTGACGTGCCTGATCCGCCGCCCGGCCCGCTGGCCGAGGCGCTCTGGTGCCTGGTCGCGCGGGCCGCCGTGGATGCCGGCGACGATGCGGCCATGCGCCGGGCCCGGCGGGCCCTGGAGCCGGCGGCAGGCGAGTGGGCCGGAGCCGGGAGCGGTCTGCTGACCGTCGGCCCGGTCCGGCCCTACCTGGACGCCATCGACCGCCGGCTCAGTCGGCGGGCGGATCGGCGAGCGGCCACCCGCCCGCGGCCAGGTGCGCGGACACCCGGACCACATCCTCCGGCGTAGCCTGCTGGAGGACCGTGCTGTTGATCATCGCCTCGATGTCCTGCGTGGTGATCGGGTCCGGGGTGCCCTGCGACTGATCGGCCAGCTCCTGGGCGATCTTGCGGATCTCGTCCTCGGTCAGCTTCCGGCGCAGCAGGCCGAGCAGCGCCACGTAGTCCCGCCGGGGCACCCCGTCCGGATAGCCGGCCCGCAGCCACTCCACGGCCCGGGTGACGAAGCTCGACCGCTGCTCGCTCACGACTTGTCCACCAGCGTCGGGATCACGTTCTCGAAGCTCAGCGTCTTGCCGAGCCCGGTCGCCACGATGTAGGTCAGGCCCAGCAGCACGCCGAGCAGGACGATCCCGAAGCAGACGTACCCGACGATCGTGCCGGTCCGGTGCGGGCTCCCGCCGGAGACCTCGCCACCGGTGCCGTAGGCCATGGACCGCACGCCCAGCGCGAACAGCGCGGGCAGGCCGGCGCCGAGGATCAGGCTGGCCAGCAGTACCTTCCAGGCGCCGTCGAGCGCCAGTTGCAGGTTGTGCATGTCGCGCCGCCTCTCAGCTCGCGTGTCCGGCGGGAACCCGGGCCGGTGCCCGGTCGTCCTGCCATTCGTCGTTGACGTTGTGGTGGTTCACCGGCGTGCGACGCGAGCGCGCCCACATCAGCCCGGTCAGCGCCAGCAACAGCGCGAAGATCACCACGGCGCCGGCGGAACCGCCGATCAGGTCCGCGATCCACCACATCAGGGCGCCGGCGAGCCCGGCGGCGGGCATGGTGATCAGCCAGGCTGTCACCATCCGGCCGGCGACCGCCCAGCGCACCTGCGCACCCGGCCGGCCCACCCCACTGCCCAGGATCGACCCGGTGGCGACCTGCGTGGTGGAGAGCGCGAAGCCCAGCTGGCTGGAGGAGAGGATCACCGCGGCCGAGGCCGACTCGGCGGCCATGCCCTGCGGCGGGCCGATCTCGACTAGGCCCTTGCCGAGCGTACGGATGATCCGCCACCCGCCCAGGTAGGTGCCGAGCGAGATGGCGACCGCGCAGGTGACCTTCACCCAGAACGGGATCGCGCCGGTGTCCGACCACTCGCCGGCCGCGATCAGCGCGAGGGTGATGACGCCCATGGTCTTCTGCGCGTCGTTCGTGCCGTGTGCGAGCGAGACCAGCGACGCGCTGCCGATCTGGCCCCAGCGGAAGCCGTTGTCGGTGAACCGGCGGGCCACCCCGACGGTCAGTCTGTAGATCAGCCAGGTGCCGACGCCGGCGACCACGCCGGCGATCACCGGCGACAGGATCGCGGGCAGGAGCACCTTGCCGACCACGCCGTCGAGCTTGCTGCCGTCCCCGGTCCAGTTGACGCCGGCCCAGCCCAGACCGGCGACCGCGCTGCCGATCAGGCCGCCGAACAGGGCGTGCGACGAGCTCGACGGCAGGCCCAGCAGCCAGGTGAAGACGTTCCACACGATGGCGCCGACCAGGCCGGCGAGCACGATCAGCAGCAGTGCCGTCCCGCCGCCGTCGAGGGTTTCGGTTTTCGGTGTGCCGTCGCTGTTCTGGATGCGTACCACCGCGTTCGTCACCGTCAGCGCCACCTGGACGGAGAGGAACGCGCCGACGAGGTTCAGCACCGCCGACAGCAGGACGGCGACCTTCGGCCGGAGAGCGCCGGTGGCGATCAACGTCGCCATCGCGTTGGCCGTGTCGTGGAAGCCGTTCGTGAAGTCGAATCCGAGGGCGGTGATGACCACGAGCGTCAGAATCACTAGTGTCTCGGTCACAAGACGAGCGTTACCCCGCGAATCGCCCAGCTCCCAGCAAGAGCGGAGAGTTCCGGCCTTTTTCGCGAGAGGTTCATCGATTCGTCAACCGCCGCGAGGTTTGGACTCCCAACAGGTGTCCGGGAGCAGGAACCAGCGCAGCTTCTCGAAGCCGGGCGGCAGGTCGAGGCGTACCCCGTCGGCCGGCTCCGGCCGGGAGGTCAGGATCCGGCGGGCGTCCACCAGGTAGCCGGCCAGGACGTCTTCGCCGGCCGTGCACACCGGCGCGTCGGGCATGGACACCGTGCCGTCGTCGGTGAGCCGCAGATCCGCCAGCCGCACCGGTGGCGGAGCGTGCCGGACGTGCGTCCACCGGGCGGTCCGCGGGTCGAACCGGTAGTCGGGCAGCAGCCGTGACCCGTACCGGGCGATCAGGGTGACCGCCTCGATCAGGAAGTCGGCGATCGTGTCGGAGATGAAGTAGTTGAGGTTCAGCCGGGTCCAGCCCGGTTTGACGCCCTCCCAGCCGGCCAGGATCTCGTCGCGGAACTCCCGGGAGTGCGGTGCGTCGATGCCGAGCAGCCGGTGGCCGTACGGGCCGGCGCACGAGCACCCACTCCGCGCCTGGATGCCGAACAGGTCGTTGAGCAGCGCCGCGACGAAGTTGTGGTGCAGGTAGCGGTCACCGGCGCGGATCTGGAACGAGACGATCGACAGGCGGTCCGCGTCCAGGTCGCCGAGGATGCCGATGTTCGGCTCGGCGGTCCAGCGTCGGCGGGCGCGCAGCCACAGCTCCCGCTCGCGGGCCTCGATCAGATCGGTGCCGACCGCGTCCTTGACGGCGAACACCAGGCCGGCCCGGATCGACTCGACGATCGCCGGGGTGCCGCCCTCCTCGCGGGCCACCGGGTCGTCCAGGTAGCGGTGGCCGGTCGGGTCCACGTACGCCACCGTGCCGCCGCCCGGCGTGACCGGCACACGGTTGGTCATCAGCCGCCGGTCCACCACGAGCACACCCGGCGTCTGCGGTCCGCCGGGGAACTTGTGCGGCGACAGGAAGACGGCGTCCTTGCCGGCCATCGAGATCGGCACGTACGGCCCGGCGGCCGCGTAGTCCCAGACCGACAGGGCGCCGTGCTCGCGAAGCACCCGGGACACCGCCGCGGTGTCGGTCAGGATGCCGGTGACGTTCGAGGCGGCGGAGAAGCTGCCGATCCGAAGCGGCCGGTCGGCGTACGCCAGCAGCGCCGCCCGTAGCGTGCCCAGATCCACGTGACCGGTGTGATCCGAGTCGATCTCCACGACGTCGGCGATCGATTCACGCCAGGGCAGCTCGTTGGAGTGGTGCTCGTACGGCCCGACCAGGACGACCGGGCGCTCCGTGGCGGGGATGTGCGCGCTCAGCCCGTACCGATCATCGAGGTTTTCCGGGATGCGAAGCCCGACGATCGCGGCCAGCTTGGCCACCGCCGCGGTCGACCCCGAACCGCAGAAGATCACCACGTGCTCGGGACCCGCGCCCACACTGCGGTGAATGATCGACCGGGCCTCCTCGCGAAGCGCACCGGTCTGCGCGCCGGTCGCCGACGCCTCGGTGTGCGTGTTCGCATAGCCGGCCAGCACATGATCGCGGATGAAGTCCTCGACGAAGTCGAGCGCCTGCCCCGACGCCGTGTAGTCGGCGTAGGTGATCCGCCGCGGCCCGAACGGGCCGTCCAGCATCCGCCCGGCCCCGGCCAGCCCGTCGCGAATCCGTTCCAGCTTCCCCATCGGCCCGGTCCTCCCCGTCGAGGATCAGCGCTGCCCGCCAGCCTCCACCGTGCCGCACCCGGTCCAGTGCCGTCGTCGGATGTTCGGCCAGGCAATCGGCCGGTTACGGTGAGGGCCGTGGACCTATCACAACGGACCGCCAAGGCCCGCCGCGTCTGGGACCGGACCGCGCCCACCTACGACCGGCAGATCGCCTTCCTGGAGAGGCACTGGTTCACCGGCGGCCGCGAGTGGCTCGGCGCCCGCGCCACCGGCCGCGTCCTGGACGTGGGCGTCGGCACCGGCCGCAACCTGCCGCACTATCCGGCCACCGCGGTGATCACCGGCATCGACCTGAGCCCGGAGATGCTGGCACACGCCCGGCACCGCGCCGCCGGCCTGAACCTCGCCGCCGACCTGCGCGAGGGCGACGCACAGCAGCTGCCCTTCGGTGACGCCACGTTCGACACGGTGGTCTGCGCGCTCTCGCTGTGTGCGATCCCCGACCCGCGGGCCGCGGTCGCCGAGATGCGGCGAGTCCTGGTCCCCGGTGGCCGGTTGCTGCTGCTGGACCACATCGGCAGCACGTGGCCGCCGATCTACGCCGCGCAGTGGCTGGTCGAGCGCGTCACCATCGCCACGGCCGGCGAGCATTTCACCCGCCGCCAGCGGCCGCTTGTCGAAGCCGCCGGCTTCCAGGTGGCCGAGGCCGAACGCCTCAAGGCCGGCACCATCGAACGCCTGCACGCCGTCGCCCCCTAAAACCTTTGAGGGGTACGCCTTTCCGGCTCCCGCCGAATCGGGACCGTCCCCGGACCACCCCGCGGCCGCCGCACGGCGAGACGCCCCACCGCGCCCGCCGGGCCCGGGTGGTGGGTTGCGCTTCCAACGGCTGTCACGTTCCGCTGTTCCGGCCGACCGGCACGGGGTGGGTGGTGACGTCCGGAAAGGAGCGGTCGCCGAACAGCACCCGAGCGGCCATCGCGCGGCCGGCGCGGTTGCGCAGCAGGGCGACCGCCGCCTCGGCCGCACCTGGGGAACGGACCGCCGCGTATGCCCGGCGCAGCAGCAATCGCCCGCTGAAGTGTGATCGCAACCCACCGCCGTCGTAGCGGCGCAGCTCATGCTGGTCACCGGTGCGCAGGAAGTCGGCGGTGACCGACGCGGCCAGCTCGGACAGGCGCAGGCACGGGTCGAGACCGCCGGCGGTCAGCGGGGAGACCGCTCCCGCCGCGTCACCGACCAGCAGCCCGGCCGGGGACGCGAGCCGCCGCAGCACTCCGCCGACCGGGATCGGGCCGCCACGCCGTTCGATCGGGCCGGCCGGTGCGGTCCGGCCGGGCGCGTCGGCGGCGAAGGCGTCCAGCAGATGCCGGACACCGGCGCGCATCACCGACGGGTAGCCGGCCACCCCGACATGCGCGTGCCGGCCGTCGTCGATCACCCAGGCCAGATATCCGGGGGCCACCCGTGGGTCGAGGACGCAGTGGAACGCCGGGGTGTTCCGGCCGGAAGCGACCGGGTGAACCAGTTCGGCGCCGACGAGAAACCGCCGGTTGACGTCCAGGCCGAGATCGCGGGCCACCCGGGACCGGGCACCGTCCGCGCCGATCAGGAACCGGGCCGACACGGGCTCGGCGCCGATCAGGAGGTGGGTCGCGGGGGAGTCGTGCGAGGCGCCCGCGTAACGCACCCCGAGCATGACCCGGACCCCGGCGACCTCCGCGGCGCGCCGGGCGTGCTCGTAGACGGCGGCCATGTCGGCGACCCGGTATTCGTCACGGTCGCTGGTGAGCCGGATCGGGCTCCGCCGCGACGGCGGATACAGCAGCACGTCGCGGATGCCCGGCCCGAGCAGGTGGTCCGGCAGGCTGAAATCGTCGAGCGTACGGCGTACGAAGATCCCGGTCGTGCGGATGCCCGCCGTGAGCGACCGGCGGCGCTCGACCACCAGCACCGACAGGTCCCGTTCCGCGAGCCGGCGGGCGGTGTGCAGCCCGGCCAGGCCCGCACCCACCACAAGGACGTCAACTCTCACAACCTGCGACGTTAGGGCCGAACCCGGGTACGGCCACCCACCCGCACGCGACCTCCCCGACATCTCCACAACGCCGTGCCGGACGATGTCCGAGATCCGCCGGAAGATATGCCCCTTCGCCCGATCCGGCCGCCGGCCACCCGCGCGAGGGTGAGGAGATGCTCCCGGAACTGGCCGGAAAGTGGCGCGCCGATGCTGAGCTGATCATCACCGAGGTGGTGGGGGTCAACGACGCTCTCGACCATGCCGAAGCCACGTCGGTACTCGAACATACCGAGTTCACCTACCTGGATGAGACCGAACAGGCACGCCGCGATCTCCGCGCCCGGTCGCTCCTGATCGACGCCGGTATGGGACTGATGCGCGCGCTCGAGTCGGTGGCGAACGACGATGCCCTGTGGGATCAGTTGTCGGCAGACGATCGTCGGGCCCACGAATTCGCGCCGATGACGTTCGAGAAACAGATGTACCTGCGGGAGATCTGCGCCCACGACATCCCGGCCGTGCTGCGGAGTCTGGGCTATCCCGATCCGCCTCCACCGCCACCGGCGGAGATCTGGGCGACGTGGATGCGCGAGCCGTTGACGGCCGTGCTGGCCGCCCCGCCCGACGAGGGGAACCTGAGCCGGCGGGCCGCCGAGGCCCAGCTACAGCTCAGGTGGTTCACCAAGCGGTTCCGATGGCTGCTGGAGCGGGCGATGACCGACCGATCGGCGCCGCAACCGGTGGACTCACCGGTGGCGCGGCGGACTCTGGCCGCGGAGCTGAACTCGGCCCTGCGCCCGGCGATCGCCGTGAGCATCGCGGCCGGCGTCGCGGGCGGGGTGGCGGGTTCCATCGTCGGCGGGCCGCCCGGAGGTGTGGTCGGCGCCCAGGCCGGTCCGCTGCTGGTGGCCGGCGGGGTGGTTCTGACCGAAACGGTGAAGGAGTTCGCCAAGGTCATGCTGCAGACGATCGGCCTCCATACCCTTGCCCATCCGGCGGCCACCGAGCTTCCCGGCGACCGGCGGGAAGGGCAGATCAGAGACCGTCTGAGACTGCTCGATAAGGCGCTCCACGCCCTGGACAAGTGCGGGCCCGACGACGGGGCACGGCGAGAGCGGTGGGAGTTCATCGCCCGCCGCGAGGCCTTCGCCGTGCTGGAAGCGGCGGGACACCTGCCCGCGATAGAGCAGCGCGCCTGGGACTCGGTTCGTTCGATCCTCGACGGGATCCGTGGCGGCGACGCGCGCGCGGCCAAGCTCGAGCTTTCGCGACTGGGCAATCTGCTCGGTCCGTGGGCATAGATCCCCGTCGTACATTGATGGTCTCTGTCCGGCCGCCGACCTTCATCGCCGAAGTAGGAGGACCGCATCGTGACCGACATCCTCTCCCCGAATCAGACCGCGGTGTTGCGCCTGTTGTGCGACACCGTCGTGCCCGCCGTCCCGCATCCGGACGACCGCGACGGCTTCTGGGGCCGCCGCGCCACCGACGTCGGCGCCGACCAGGGCGTGCTGGCCATGCTCGCGGCCATGCCCGCCGAGCAGCGGGAGGCGATCGGCGGCCTGCTCGACGTGCTCGGCGCGCAGGGCTTCCAGCCCGCCGCCTCGCAGGAGTCCCGCGAGCAGATCCTGACCACCCTGTCCCTCGCCTCGGCGCAGGCGGCCGCCGGCATCGGCTCGCTGACCAGCCTCATCCTGCTGCTCACCTACGGCGCCACCGACGCCGCGGGCCGCAATCCGAACTGGACCAGGCTCGGCTACCCCGGCCCGGTCACCGCGGCACCGCCGCCCGACGAACCGGCGATCACCCCGCTGCGGCCGGAGCAGGACGTCGATCTGGAGGCCGACGTCGTCGTGGTCGGCTCGGGTGCCGGCGGCGGCCTGATCGCCGGCCGGCTCGCCGCGTCCGGCGCCCGCGTCGTGGTCCTGGAGGCCGGCCACTACCGCACCGAGGCGGACTTCCACCAGCTCGAACTCGCCGCGTACCAGAACTCGTACTGGCGGGGCGGGCCGAACCCGACGACCGACCTGAACGTCACGCTGATGGCGGGCGCCGGGCTCGGCGGCGGCACGGTCATCAACTGGACCAACTGCATCCGGACCAAGGATTGGGTACGCCGGCAGTGGGCTGACGACCACGGCCTGACCGACGTGGCCACGCCCGCCTTCGACAGGCATCTGGACGCGGTCTGGCGTGAGCTGTCGGTCAACGACCAGTGCTCCGAGTTCAACCCGGTGCACGAGGCCATGCACCGGGGTGCGGACGCGCTCGGCTGGTCGTTCGCGACCGTGTACCGCAACTGGGACTCCAAACGGCACGACCCGGCGATCGCCGGGCACCTCGGCTTCGGGGACGCGTCCGGGGCGAAACGCTCGACGCTCAAGGTCTACCTGGAACCCGCGGTGACCGAACACGGCGCCCGCGTCGTGGACGGCTGCCAGGTCCAGCAGATCCTGGTGGCGAACGGCCGGGCGGCCGGCGTGCGGGGCCGGTGTGCGAACGGGGCGGCGGTGACCGTACGCGCGCCGGTCGTCGTCCTCGCCGCCGGCGCCCTGGAGTCGCCCGGCGTGCTGCTGCGCTCCGGCATCGGCGGCCCGGCGGTGGGGGACTACCTGCGGCTGCACCCGGTCACGATCACCATGGGTGACTACGGCACCGACATGCGGGCCTGGTGGGGCGCACCGCACGCCGCGCTGGTCAACGAGTTCGCGAACGTCGAGGACGGCTACGGCTTCCTGATGGAGAGCGTGCAGTACACCACCGGGCTGGGCGCCTCCGCGCTGCCGTTCACCACCGCCGCCGAGCACAAGCAGGCGCTCGCCGACTACCGCAACCACGGCTCGTTCATCGGGCTGGTCCGCGATCACGGGCACGGCCGGGTCACCCTGGACGCGGCCGGCAACACCGCACACTGGTACGCGCTCACCGACGAACTCGACGCCCGCAACACCCGTCGTGCCCTGGAGGCGCAGATCCGGCTGCACCACGCGGCGGGCGCCCGCGGCATCCGGGTGCTGGCCCGCGGGATCCCGCCCTGGCGGTACGGGGACGACCTGGACGCGTACATCGCCCGGGCACAGCGGTTGCCGCTGCGAGCCGGCGGCGCCACCCTCTTCAGCGCACACCAGATGGGCAGCTGCCGGATGGGCACCGACCCGGCCACCAGCGTCGCCGACCCGCGCGGCGAACTGCACGACACCCCGGGCGTGTGGATCGGTGACGCCTCGGCGTTCCCCACCCCGTCCGGCACCAACCCGATGATCACCATCATGGCCCTGGCGTCGAGGACCGCCGAGAACATCAAGGAGGCGGCGCTGTGAACACGGACAAGCTCTTCATCGGCGGACAGTGGGTACCGTCCACCTCCGGCGAGACGATCGACGTCGTCAACGCGTACACCGAAGAGGTCTTTGCCAAGATCCCGGCCGGCGGCGCGGCTGACGCCGATGCCGCGGTGGCCGCGGCCCGCGCCGCCTTCGAGGCCTGGTCCGCCAGCCCGCTCGCCGACCGGGTCGACCTCTGCACCGCGGTCTCGCTGCGGTTGCAGCAGCGCTCGGAGGAGATCGCGGCGCTGATCGCCCGGGAGATGGGCTCGCCGCTGCCGTTCGCGCTCGGGGTGCAGGCCGCGCTGCCGGCCGCCACGTTCGCCTCGATGCAGTACCTCGTGGAGGATCTGCCGTGGCAGCAGCGGATCGGAAACTCCCTGGTGGAGCGCGAGCCGGTGGGTGTGGTCGCGGCGATCACGCCGTGGAACTACCCGCTGCACCAGGTCGCCGCCAAGGTGGCGCCGGCCCTGGTGGCCGGCTGCACGATCGTGGTCAAGCCGAGCGAGCAGGCGCCGCTGAGCGCGTTCGTCCTCGCCGAGATCCTAGCCGAGGTGGGTCTGCCGGCCGGAGTGTTCAACCTGGTCACCGGCTACGGCCCGGTCGTCGGGGAGGCCTTGGCCGGCCATCCGGACGTCGACATGGTGTCGTTCACCGGCTCCACCCGGGCCGGGAAGCGGGTCAGCGAGCTCGCCGCGGCCACCGTGAAGAAGGTCGCCCTCGAACTCGGCGGCAAGTCCGCCAACATCATCCTCGACGACGCCGACCTCAAGCAGGCGGTCGCCGACGGCATCGCGAAGTGCTACATCAACTCCGGGCAGACCTGCTCGGCGCTGACCCGGATGCTGGTGCCCCGGGCCAGCCTGCCGGTGGTCGAGGAGATCGCCGCCGCCGTCGCCGGGCAGATCACCGTCGGTGACCCGTTCGCCGCGGACACCGCGCTGGGCCCGCTGGTCTCGGCGACGCAGCGCGACCGCGTGCGCGATTACATCGCGCGCGGCCAGGCGGAGGGGGCCAAGCTGGTCTGCGGCGGCGCATCGCCAGTGGAAGATCAGAAGACCGGCTATTTCGTACGCCCGACCGTGTTCAGCGACGTCACCCCGGAGATGACCATCGCCCGTGAGGAGATCTTCGGCCCGGTGCTGACGATCCTGCCCTACGACGACGAGGCCGACGCGGTCCGGATCGCCAACGCCACCGACTACGGCCTGGCCGGCGGCGTCTGGTCAGGGGACCGGGACCGGGCGATCCGGGTCGCCCGCCGGCTGCGCACCGGCCAGGTCGAGATCAACGGGGCGGCGTTCAACCCGCTGGCACCGTTCGGCGGGTACAAGCAGTCCGGGCACGGGCGGGAGCTCGGCCCGTACGGCGTCCTCGAATTCACCCAGGTCAAGTCCATCCAGCTGTAGTCAGGCGGGTGCCCACGGGCCGACGCCACCGACCCGGTCGATGCGGTAGCGGATGAGGTAGCCGGGTTTCCTCGGGGCGGGGAACTCGGCGTCCGGGGCGACGTACACCTTGCCGAGCCGGTTGAGCAGGTCCCATGCCTGCTCGCTCGGCTCGACGGTGGCCGTCGCCCGCAGCACGGCGTGTTCGGCGAGGAAGACGCCCGGGACGCGGGGAGCGTCGAACGACACCACGACCCGCGGGTCGCGTTCGATGTTGCGCAGCTTGACGTTGCGGCTCAGGTGGCCGCTGACCAGGTCGTCCCCGTCGACGCCGATCCAGATGACGGAAACCTGCGGGCTTCCGTCCGGGTTGATGGTGGTGACGTGGGCCAGCGGGCCGGAGGCGACGAGGTCGAGGAGTTCCTTGGGCAACGCACTCATTGATCGAGGCTAACCCGCCCGTCGGGATCGGCGTACCCCGCGAAGGCGGGCGCGCCGCCGTTGCCCGTCCCGTCCCGGACCTGCGAGCGTGAGGCATATGGCAGCGTTCACCGTACGTCTCCTGACCGCCCTGGTCCTTCTCCTGCCGGGTTCCGCGGCAGCGGCGGCGGGCACCGATCCGTTGCGGCGGGCGCTGGACGGCCTCGTCGCAGCGGGCGCCCCCGGCGCGCTGCTGCTCGACCGGGACGGCCGGCACACGGCCCGGCTGACCAGCGGCGTCGCCGATCTGGCCACCGGGCGACCGGCCCGGATCACCGATCGGTTCCGGGCCGCCAGCCTGATGAAGAGCTACACCGCCGTCGTCGTGCTGCAACTGGTGCAGGAGCGGCGGCTGGGGCTCGACGACGCGGTCGACCGGCTGCTGCCCGGCGTGATCCCGCACGGCTACGGGCGCGGCGTCACCGTTCGTCACCTGCTGCAGAACACCAGTGGGCTGTTCAACTTCAACGACGATCCGCGGGTGCTCGCCCCGTACCTGGCCGGCGACCTGGGCCACGTCTGGACGCCGCAGCAGCTGCTGGACATCGCGTTCGAGCATCCGCCGCTGTACCGGCCGGGCACCGGGTTCAACTACTCGGACACGAACTTCTTCCTCGCCGCGTACATCGTGGAGGCGGTCACCGGCCGTAGCTTCGACCATGAGCTTCGCGCCCGGATCCTGCGGCCGCTGCGCCTGACCGGCACGGACCTGCCGCGCACCGCCGACATCTGGGGTCCGCACCTGCACGGATACTTCCCGCTCGGCGATCCGCCGGTGGCGACCGACCTGACCTACCTGTACCCGTGGGCATGGGCGGCCGGCGGCCTGACCAGCACCGTCACCGACACCGCCAGGTTCTACCGGGCGCTGTTCGGTGGCGAGCTGCTGGGTCCGAGGCTGATGCGGGAGATGATGACGAACACCGTCCCGGACCCGGACACCGACCTGCCCAGCAGTTCCGGGCTCGGCGTGCAGCGCTGGACCCCGTGCGGCGTGGCCTGGGGGCACAGCGGCAACGTGGCCGGCTACCTGGTCTACGCCTGGATCAGCCCGGACACCCGGCGCCAGACGGTCCTCGCGATCAACGGTGACCCGCAGTTGCTCGGGGCGGCCGGGATGGCGGTCTACAACGACGTGCTGATCCGCGCCTTCTGCGGCCGGCGATCACCATGACGCGTCGCGTCCTGCTCCTGCTGGTGGCACTGGCCGCCCTGCCCGCCTGCTCGGCCGGCACCAGCACCGACGAGCAGTCTTACCAGATCGATCAACCGGTCGACGCCCTGGTCGTCGACGCCCGGGCCGCCGCGATCACGGTCGAGGCGGGCGACGGCCCGGTCACCGTCACCGAGCGGTTCCGGTACGCCGAGGACCGTCCGAGAACGGCACACCGCGTCGAGGCCACCACGTTGACCCTGACCGAAACCGGCTGCGGCGGCGGCGACGTCCGGTGCGAGGTGGAGTACCGGATCCGGGTGCCGGCCGCCACCCGCAGCGAGGTCACCGCGAAGGCCGGGGCGGTGACGCTGACCGGGCTGGCCGGCGACGTGCGGGTGACGACCGAGGCCGGCGCGGTGCGCGGCAGCGGATTGGCCGGTCCGGAGGTGACGGTCAACAGCCGGGCCGGCGCCACCGAGCTGGAGTTCACGAAGGCGCCGACCGCCCTGGCGGTCGGCACCGAGGTGGGCGCGGTTAGCCTGCGCCTGCCGCCCGGGGTTGCCTACGCGGTCACGGTCGCCACCGAGGTCGGCCGGTCGAAGGTCTCGGTCGACCAGGATCCCGGCTCGGCGCACCGGATCGAGGTGCGGACCAAGGCGGGTGCCGTCACCGTTGAGCAGGCCTCATGACCTCTGGGAGTTGGGCGGACGTGGCGTCCCGGTCGTCGAGCACACCGCGATACACCGGGTGCCGCAGCTGGGTGCCGCCCGTCCACGACCGGTAGGCGACGCGCGCCACCACCTGTGGGTCGACCCAGGTCGCCTCCGCCATGGCGACGCTCTCGGCATGGCCGGTCGGCGGGTTACTGCGGCGCAACGGTGCGAGCCGCTCCTGCAACTGCTGACGGGCCGCGCCGGACAGGCCGCTGCCCACCCGGCCGATCAGGTGCAGGTGCCCGGTCCGGTCGTACGCGCCGACGACGAGCGCGCCGATCGTGCCGCGCAGGCGACCGCGGCCGGGAAGCCACCCGCACACCACCACGTCGGCCACGTGGGGAATGACCGTCTTGACCCACGTCCTGCACCGTTGACCCGGCAGGTACGGCGAGGTCAGCCGTTTGCAGACGATGCCCTCCAGGTTGTACTCCTGCGCCGCCGCGTACAGCTCGGCGGCTCCGTCGACGAACGCCGGTGTGGTGTCCACGCCGGGGGCCCGCAGCCGCAAGTCCTCCAGCATCGCCCGGCGCTCGGTGTAGGGCGCCGCCATCACCTCCTGCTGGTCGATGACGAGCAGGTCGAACACGTACAGGGTGGCCGGCGCCGCCCGCAGCAGCCGGGGGCTGGGATCGCGTACGCCGATGCGCTGTTGCAGGAGGGCGAAGTCCGAGGCTCCCGCGGTGTTGAGCACCACCAGCTCGCCGTCGAGTGCGACCCGCCGGCCGCCGAGCAGGTCGGGCAGCACGGCCAGTTCCGGGAACGCTCCGGTGATGTCCTGGCCGGTCCGGCTGCGGAGCCGCCACCGGCCGTCGACGGCCGTGACGCCGGCTCGCATCCCGTCGTGCTTGATCTCCGCCGCCCATCCGGCCCCCACCGGTACCGGGCCGGGTGTGGCCAGCATCGGGGCGATGGCGGACGGCAACCTCGTGGCGGCGCACATGCTGTGATCTTGAGGAGATCCCGGTGTGCGGCGCAGCTAAATCGGCAGGTCTGGACGGATCGAGGCGGCCGCCCACAAGGGGCGACCGCCTCGATCGCGCGTCGACTCGGAGCCTAAACCGACCTGCGCCGGCGTCCCCCCGTTCGGCTCCAGCGACGCCGGAATCGTATACGATTCGTCGAGGATATACGATCCCCTGAGGGGCGTCCAGAGGGGGTGTGCACGATGCAGCTCTCCTCCGAGGGCCTGTCGAAGCACGAGGCGGTCTACCGTGCGCTGCGCGAGGCCATCGTGAACGGGCGGTACGGTCCCGGCGACCGTCTGGTCCTCAGCGTCATCGCCCGCGACCTGGACGTCAGCCCGGTCCCGGTGCGCGAGGCGATGCGGCGTCTCGAGGCCGAGAGCCTGGTGACCTTCGAGCGCAACGTCGGCGCCCGGGTCAACACCCTCGACGGCGAGGCCTGGGAGCAGCTCGTCGAGATGCTCGCCCTGCTCGACGGCTACGCGGTCGTCCGGGCGCAGCGCCGGATCACCCCGGCCGCGCTGGACGAGGCCCAGGAGCTCAACGACGCTCTGCGTGACCAGGCCGCCGGGCCGACGGACCACGAGCGGGTCATGTCGCTGCACCGCCGGTTCCATCGGGTGATCTACGCCTGCGGCGACAACGAGTACCTCATCGAGTCGCTGGACAGCCTCTGGGACCGGATCGACGCCTCCCGGGTGCTGGCCTCGGAGTACCCGGCGAAGCGCCTGGCCAGCGCGGTCGACGAGCACGACGACCTGCTGCGCCAGCTGCGGGCCCGCGATGTGTCGCCGGCCGAATTGGAACGTTGCACCCGGCAGCACAGCCTCAACGCGATCCTCGCGATCCGGGGCCGGCTGCGCTGATCAGGCCGGGCCGGTGGTGCCGCGTACCACCAGGCGCGGCGGGATCACCACCTCGCGCTGGGTGACCGGCGCCCCCTCGATCCGCTCGACCGCCCGGCTGAGCGCCCGGCCGGCCATCGCGTCCACGTCCTGCGCGATCGTGGTCAGGTCGATGTGCGCCAACCGGCTGAAGCTGCTGTCGTCGTAGCCGACCACGCTGATGTCGCCCGGCACGTCCAGGCCGTCGCGGCGCAGCACGTCGAGCAGGCCGGTGGCGCACAGGTCGTTGAAGACGGTGACCGCGGTCGGCGGGCCGTCCCGCAACGCCGCGGCGGCGCGCGCACCGTCCTCCTCGCCCGCGCCGCCGGGCAGCACCCGGACGTGCTCGGACAGCCCGTGCCGCCGCATCGCCTCGTGATAGCCCAGGCGGCGTTCCGCCGAGCCGTGGATGCCGCCGCCGTCGACGTGCGCGATCCGGCGGTGCCCGAGCGCCACCAGATGGTCGACGGCCTGCTGGGAGCCGAGGTGATCGTCGGTACGGACCACGTCGACGTCCCGGTGCCGCACCCCGCGCATCATGGTGACCACCGGCAGCCGGGCGGCGACGCCGGCCAGCTCGGCGGTGCGCATCCGCCCGCCGAACAGCACGAGCGCCTCGCACCGGTCCTGGAGCAGGCCCTCGACGGCGGTGTGCTCGTCACGCCGGGGGGTCACGGCGCTCAGCGTCAGCTCGTACCCCACCCGGCCGGCGGCGTCGTAGAGGCCGGTCAGCAGGTCGTGGTGGAACGGGTGCCGCACGTCGAAGACGACGCCGAGCAGGCGGGTACGGCCGCTGCGTAGCAGGCGGGCCCGGCTGTCCGGCTGATAGCCCAGCCGCCGGGCCACCTCCAGGACGCGCTCCCGGGTGGCCGCCCCGGCGCCCGGCGCGCCGCGCATGACGATCGACACCAGGGCGACCGACACCCCGGCCTCGGCGGCGACGTCGGCGAGGGTAGTCCGGCGATCTCCTGCGTGCACGGGGGAATCCTACTTTGTGATCACTAGAACGTTCTATCGGCGCGCGGACTAGAACGTTCTAGAGTCGATCTTCGTGGACACACTGACCGCCGGCCGCCGCTGGGCGGCCCTGCTCGCTCTCTCCCTGGGCGGCTTCGGGCTCGGGCTGACCGAGTTCGCCGCCATGGGACTGCTCCCGCAGATCGCCCAGGACCTGCTTCCCGCCGAGTACGCGCGCTCCGCCCCGGACGCCGTCGCCACCGCCGGCTGGATGATCACCATCTACGCGCTGGGCGTCGTGGTCGGTGCACCCACCATCGCCGCGCTCACCGCCCGCGCACCCCGCCGGGGCCTGGTAGTCGGACTGCTCGGTCTCTTCGTGATCGGCACCGCCGCGTCCGCGCTCGCGCCCACCTTCGAGCTGGTGCTGGCCGGTCGTTTCGTAGCCGCTCTCGCCCACGGCGCCTACTTCGGCGCGGCCGGCATCCTCGCCGCGAACATCCTCGGCCCCGGCAACCACGGTCGAGGCGTCGCTATCGTGATCGGCGGCCTGACCGCGGCGAACCTGCTCGGCGTACCGCTGATCACCGCACTCGGGCAGGCACACGGCTGGCGTCTCGCGTACCTCGCTGTCGCTCTTGCTTTTGCCCTCACCCTCCTCGCCGTGCTCGCCACCGTGCCGCCGGTCGCCGCCGCCCCCGGCGGCTCACCCCGCGCCGAACTACGCGCCTTCCGCTCACCGCATGTCTGGCTGGTCGCGCTGGTCGTCGCCGTCGGCACCAGCGGCTTCTTCACGGTGAACAGCTATGTTGCGCCGGTGACCACCGAGGTGACCGGCCTGCCCGCCACCGCCGTCCCCTGGGTGATGGCGGTGATGGGCCTCGGCATGACCGCCGGCATCGCCGTCGGCGGCATCGCCGCCGACCGCGACCTGCGCCGCAGCGTGCTGTTCGGCTTCGCCGGCCTGCTCGGCTCGGCCGGTTTCTTCGCGGTCACCGCCGCCAACCCGGCCGGCCTGTTCCTCGGCGCGTTCCTGGTCGGCGCCGCCAGCCTCTTCATCGTCCCGGCCTTGCAGGCACAACTCATCGCCGCCGCACCCGGCGCCCAGCTGATGGGCGCGGCGGTCAACCAGTCCGCACTCAACATCGCCAACGGCGTCGGCGCCGCCCTGGGCGGCGCCGCCATCGCCGCCGGCTGGGGCTACCTCTCCTCAGCCTGGATCGGGGTCGGCCTCACCGTGGTCGGCCTTGTGCTGGCCCTGCTCAGCCTGCGGTTCTCGGCGCGCTCCGAGGCGCCGGTTCCGCATCGCGAGGCGGTCCCGGTCTGACGCTCTTCTTCCGGTACGCCCCACACCTCCCACCCAACCGGCGCCGCCCCGCCGTGCCCGCGCGGCCGCCAGCCCACACCCGGCCGCAGCGCGGCCGCCGGGCCCATGCAGCCGGTTCCGCTCGCGGCACCGGCACCGCCCCGCACTGCGGCACGGCGATGTAGTCGGCGCCCACCCGAGCCGGCGCGTTGACTCTCGCGCAGCCGCTGTTCGTGCCGGCCAGGAGGCCCAACGTGGGTGCTGTCCGGCGGCCGTTGAGACAGCGTTGAGCGTGGGCCAAGCAAGATCGAGCCTGACTACGGAAGCTCCCGGTCGGGGCGGCCTGCTTCGCGGCGGCGACCACGAGACGCTCCGGACTCGACATCGCCAACGGCGTTGGCGCCGGCTGGGGCTATCTCCTCAGCCTGGATCGGCCCTGCTCAGCTTCCGGCTGCGGGAGGACGCGGCCACGCCGTCGGATCCGGTCTTGATCTGACTCACCGCACTTGGTGACGTCTCAATGCGCGACCGGCAAGAAACAAGAGCGCGCTCAAGGCAGCCGCCGAAAATGTGAAGGAGAGCCCCAGGCGGTCGGACCGGGCGGGGTTCAGAAAGACCTCGAGCGCGCTGACGACGAGCGGCCTCAAATCCACAAATGGTACGGCGTTATAGATCAGAGCGTCCGTGATGATCACCACCAGGAATGCTCCCCACTTCAGCAGGGAAGTCAGTGCGAGCAACGGGAATCGCTCCGACCAGCCGACCCATGCGCCGGAGACGAACCACCAGAATGCGACCGTCATGGATCGGCCGATTCTCTCGGCGCCCCACCGGCCGAAGTCGTAGGGCGTTTCGAAGAAGCTGATCGGTCCGCCGCTCGGTCCGGTGGAAAGCCACGTCGCCAAGAGTGCGGCGAACTGGGCCACCAGGGCGAAGAACGAGACGGCACCCAACGCCGTGTCCCACCATCCGGGCCCGCCCTGGGTCACCGCTATCACCGCGTCGTCCTTCAGGCTACCGCTCCGGCCCGTGCCTGCTTCCGACGCTACCGAGATCAGGGTGATGCCGACGTGGAGAACGGCGTGGGCGAACGTGCCGAGCACTCCAGCGAAGACCATGGCCAGCGCGATCACGGTAGCCGTGCCGAGGCGTTCGTAGCGGGCGCTCTCAGCGCCGGGACCGCCTAGGCGTAACCGTGCACGAACCTCTGGTGGGACGGGATCGATTCGCCACGGATCCCGCCAGGGTGAAGTGGCATTGTGATATGCCATTCGGTAGGCAGACTCGCTGTAGAAAATCGGCACCGGGTGGAGCGTCATGAGTCTGACGGTAACCGCGGCCGTCCATTGAGGATCAGCGCGCGGCCGGTGCCGTTTACTTCGACTTCCGGGCGATCGCGCAGGTAGATCAACCGAAGCCGGTGGTCCGGCTTCGAAAGAATGCGGACAGCGCCGGCGCGAATATCACCCGGAAGGGTGAGCCGGCCCGGCGGCTGATTCCCGCCGGGCCGGTGAAGAATCAGCCGATGTATTCGGCCAGGTGCTTGCCGGTGAGGGTGTTCTTCGCCGCCACCAGGTCGGCCGGGGTGCCCTCGAAGACGATGCGGCCGCCGTCATGGCCGGCGCCCGGGCCCAGGTCGATGATCCAATCGGCGTGGGCCATCACGGCCTGGTGGTGTTCGATGACCAGCACCGACTTGCCGGCGTCGACCAGGCGATCCAGCAGGGCCAGCAGCTGCTCGACGTCGGCCAGGTGCAGACCGGTGGTCGGCTCGTCGAGGATGTAGATGCCGCCCTTCTCGCCCATGTTGGTGGCCAGCTTGAGCCGCTGCCGTTCGCCGCCGGACAGGGTGGTCAGTGGCTGGCCCAGGCTCAGGTAGCCGAGCCCGACGTCGGCCAGCCGCGACAGGATGTTGTGTGCCGCCGGGATGCGCGCCTCGCCGGCGCCGAAGAACTCCTCGGCCTCGGCGATCGACATGCCGAGCACCTCGCTGATGTCGCGGCCGCCGAGGTGGTAGTCGAGCACCGACGCCTCGAACCGCTTGCCCTCGCACACCTCGCACGGAGTCGCCACGGTGTCCATGATCCCCAGCTCGGTGTAGATGACACCGTTGCCGTTGCAGTTCGGGCAGGCGCCCTCGGAGTTGGCGCTGAACAGGGCGGGTTTCACCCCGTTCGCCTTGGCGAAGGCCTTGCGGATCGGTTCGAGCAGGCCGGTATAGGTCGCCGGATTCGAACGACGCGAGCCGCGGATCGCGCCCTGGTCGATGGCGACCACGCCGTCGCGGCCGGCCACCGAGCCGTGGATGAGCGAGCTCTTGCCGGAGCCGGCCACCCCGGTGACGACGACGAGCACGCCGAGCGGGATGTCGACGTCGACGTTCTGCAGGTTGTGCGTGCCGGCGCCGCGTACCTGGAGTTTGCCGGTGGGCCTGCGGACGTCCTTTTTGAGGGAGGCCCGGTCGTCGAGGTGGCGGCCGGTGAGGGTGCCGCTGGCCCGCAGCCCGTCGAGGGTGCCCTCGAAGCAGATGGTGCCGCCGGCCGTCCCGGCGCCGGGGCCGAGGTCGACGACGTGGTCGGCGATCGCGATGGCCTCCGGCTTGTGCTCGACGACGAGGACCGTGTTGCCCTTGTCGCGCAGCCGCAGCAGCAGGTCGTTCATCCGTGCGATGTCGTGCGGGTGCAGGCCGATCGTCGGCTCGTCGAAGACGTACGTGACGTCGGTGAGCGCCGACCCGAGGTGCCGGATCATCTTGGTGCGCTGCGCCTCACCGCCGGAGAGAGTGCCGGCCGGCCGTTCCAGGGACAGGTAGCCGAGGCCGATCTCGACGAACGAGTCCAGGGTGTGGCCGAGCTTGTCGAGCAGCGGGGCCACCGAGGGCTCGTCGAGGTCGCGTACCCAGTCGGCCAGGTCGCTGATCTGCATGGCGCACGCGTCGGCGATGCTGATCCCCTTGATCTTCGAGGACCGGGCGTGCTCGGCGAGCCGGCTGCCGCCGCACTCGGGGCAGGCGGTGAAGGTGATCACCCGCTCCACGAAGGCGCGGATGTGCGGCTGCATCGCGTCGACGTCCTTGGACAGCATCGACTTCTGGATCGACGGGATCAGGCCGGAGTAGGTCAGGTTGATCCCGTCGACCTTGATCTTGGTGGGCTCCTTGTAGAGGAGGTCGTTCAGTTCCTTCTTGGTGAACTTGCTGATCGGCTTGTCCGGGTCGAAGTAGCCGCAGCCGCGGAAGATCCGCCCGAACCAGCCGTCCATGCTGTAACCGGGGATGGTCAGCGCGCCCTCGTTGAGCGACTTGCTGTCGTCGTACAGCTCGGTCAGGTCGAAGTCGGTCACCGAGCCGCGGCCCTCGCAGCGCGGGCACATGCCGCCGGTGATGCTGAACGAGCGCCGCTCCTTGGTGACCACCCCGGCCTTCTCGATCTTCACGGCGCCCGCGCCCGAGATGGAGGCGACGTTGAACGAGAAGGCCTGTGGCGAGCCGATATACGGCTTCCCGAGCCGGCTGAACAGGATGCGCAGCATCGCGTTGGCGTCGGTGACCGTGCCGACCGTGGAGCGCGGGTTGGAGCCCATCCGCTCCTGGTCGACGAGGATCGCCGTGGTCAGGCCCTCGAGCACGTCCACGTCCGGCCGCGCCATGGTCGGCATGAAGCCCTGCACGAACGAGCTGTAGGTCTCGTTGATCAGCCGCTGCGACTCGGCGGCGATCGTGCCGAAGACCAGCGAACTCTTACCCGACCCGGACACGCCGGTGAAGACCGTCAGCTGGTGCTTCGGGATCTCGACGCTGACGTCCTTCAGGTTGTTCACCCGGGCGCCGTGCACGCGGATCAGGCGGTGCTCGCTCATTCTTTCTCCCCCTAGATGCTGTCCTGGATCAACCCGAGAACGTTACCGTCCAGATCGGTGAACGAGGCCACCAGACGGCCCCCGCCGACGTTCTTCGGTGCGTCCTTCACGGTGGCGCCGGCTGCGGTCACCTCGGCCAGCTTCGCCTCGATGTCCGGAACATGCCAGTAGGCCACCGGCGACGTCATGCCCTGCGGGCCACCCTTCGGCACGAGGCCGATGTGCTGGCCCTCGACGTCGTAGCCGACGTACCACTCGCCGTCGGCCTGCGGGGCCACGCCGAGCAGAGCGGTGTAGATCGCCTTCGCCTTGGTCAGGTCGGCGACCGGGTGCAGTACGGTCTTGATCATGGTCACTCCTCTCGTGTACCCACCACGCTAGGTGTGCCCTGGTGACACGGCTTCTTGATTCCTGACAGGCTTACCGGTCGAACTGCAGGGCGATCCGCCCACCGGCCACGCCGGCGTACCAGCTCGCGTCGCGGGTCAGCACGTCGACGCCGGCGTCCAGGGCCAGCATCGCCGCCGACGCCCGGTCCGGGCTCCCGAGGATGCCGCGCAGCGTGGTCAGCGCCAGCCAGTCAGCGGGGTCGTCGGCCAGCAGGGTCACCGCGCGGTGACCGATCAGGATCTCCAGGTGGGCCTGTTGCAGCATTCCGGTGGAATGCGCCGCCTCGACCAGGCAGGGGAGCGGCAGGATGACCGCGCCGTACTCGTCGTCGATCTCGGCGATCAGCTCACCGACCGCGACCGAGCCACGCACCCAGCCGACGACCGCCGAGGCGTCCAGCACCAGCCGGACCGCCCGTTTCTTTTCGGTCACGCGGCCGGTGCCGGCCGCCGGCGGATCTCGGCGAGGAACGCCGCCCGCTCGGCGTGGTCGCGCCGGGCGTCGGCGTCGCGCAGGCGCTCGCTGGCGCGGGCCTTGCCCTCAGCGGTGACCGGCACGCCGAGCTCGGCGAGCACCTCGGTCATGCTGCGCTGGGCGCTGGTGTCCTGCTCCACGGGGCCAGAGTACCCCAGGTCACTGGATGGTGATCGGATTGATCACGTCGGCCGTGACCGTGAGCAGGGTAAACGCGGCGCCGATCAGGATGACCGCGTAGGTCAGCGGCATCAGCTTGTAGTAGTCGACCCGCCCCGGGTCCGGCCGTCCCCGCCGCGCGGCGAGCCAGGACCGGGCCCGCTCGAACCACCAGACGGCGATGTGCCCGCCGTCCAGCGGTAGCAGCGGGAGCAGGTTGAAGAACCCCATGAACACGTTCAGCCCGATGAAGATCATTAGAACCGTCGACCAGAGGCCCAGCGAGGCCGCCTCACCGCCGATCAGACTGGCCCCGACCACGCTGATCGGGGTGTCCGGGTCGCGTTCGCCGCCGGTGATCGACCGCCACAGCGCCGGCACCTTCGCCGGGATGCGCTTGGCCGCGTCCACGGTCTGCCCGGCCAGCCAGCCCGAGTACGTCACGGTCGCCCCGAACGCCCCGGCCGGCCCGTAGGTCACCTCCGGCGGCGCGGAGACCCGCAAGTCGACGCCGAGCACGGTGACCGGGCCCCGCGCGACGAGGTCGGCCGACACCGTCCCCGGTTGCCCGTCCCGGGTGTAGGCGATCACGGCCGGTCCGGGGGCGCTCTGCCGGACGACGCGCACCAGCTCGCCGTAGGACCCGATCGGCACGCCGTTCACCGCGGTCAGCACGTCACCGTCGCGCAGCCCGGCCGCCCTCGCCGGCGACACCGGATCAGCGGCGGTGCAGGCCCGCGCGGCGTCCGCGGTCAGGCAGTCCCCGACCGCGATCGCGGCCGGCTGCGCGCTGAAGTCGGCCGGCGTCCGCGGATACGCCAGGTTCGGCAGGCCGACGAACGCCGCCGCGAACCACAACGCGACGATCGCCAGCCCGAACTGCGTCAGCGCGCCGGACGCCATCACCACGGTCCGCTGCCACAGCGGGAACCGCCACATCGCCAGATGCCGGTCGGCCGGCTCCACCGGGTCGTCCGGCACCATCCCGGCGATCTTGCAGAACCCGCCGACCGGGATCGCCTTCAGCCCGTACTCCGTGCCGCCGCGCCGCCACGAGAACACCGTCGGCCCGTACCCGACGAAGTACCGCTTCACCCGCATCCCGAACCGCTTCGCCGACACCATGTGCCCGGCCTCGTGCAGGCTGAACGAAACCAGCACAGCCATCGCGAACGCGATCGTGAACAGCACCCTCGACATCAGCACACTCTAAAGACCGCGGTGGTCCGGGTGGGCTTTCCGCTCACGCCTTTTCGCCGGTACGGGCGCCGGCCGTCCCGCCGATGCCGTGGCCGTCCCGCCGCTCCCGCGCGATCCGGCACGGCGAGATGCCCCAGCGCGCCCGCCGGGAAACGCCGGTGGGGTTGCGCAACCACCTGCATGGGCCCGGCGCTCGCGCTGGGGCGTCTCCCCGCGCCTGATCGCGGGGGGAGGGCGGGTACCCCGTGGATTTCGGGGGAGTGCGAAACGCGTACCTCTACGGTTTCAGATCTGTGCGGGCCTCGCCGGTCGCCGGCTCGAGCGGATAGCTGAGGTGCTGGTGCACCATCTCCCACCGGCCGCCGGCGCGCCGGAAGACACGCGTGCCCCGGGACCAGGTCTCGGGCGCGCCGTCGGCGCGGACCCGGTTGAGGCCCCAGGCGACCGCCAGGTCGCCGTCGGTGACCACGGTCAGATCCGGTACCTGCCAGGTCACCTCGCCGGCGCCGGCCTCCAGGCCGCGCCGGCACACCTCGCGCACCTGGTCGCGGCCGGTGTAGGCGAGAGGCGTCTCGTGCTCGTAGGACACCACGTCCGTGGCGATCGGGGCCATCAGCGCGTCCAGGTCCTTCGCCGCGGTGGCGGCGAACCAGGAATCGTGCAGGTCCCGGATCTCCCGCTCCGACTCGGCCGCGTCGGTGAGCGGGAACGAGTGGTGCTCGTGGGCGATCAGCCAGCGGCCGGCCTCCTTGCACAGGCCCAGCGTGATGCGCAGGCGGTGGCCGGGATGGCGGGCGAGGGCGGCCGGCGAGCCGCAGCGCAGCAGCAGGTGCGCGTACGCGGTGTCGGCGCCCGCCGTGACCTCGGCCTGGACGAGTTCGAAGACCGACCCGCTCCGGATCCAGTCGAAGAACGGCGGCCAGGTCTCGCGGTAGGCGTCGATGCCGCGGACGCCGTCCTGCGGCGGCGGTACGTCGAACATGACGATGTCGTCGGCGTGGCCGGCCAGGACGCCGTCCAGGTCGGTGGCGCGGATGGCGGCCACCCAGCGTTCGATCAGTTCAGTGATCGTCTTTTCGTCGCTCATGCCGGTACAACCCGGCGGGCGGCGCGAATCCATCGCGATCAGGAGGGCAATTTCGCGGGCAGGCCGAACGTGGTCAGGTCGGCGTCGAGGAAGGAGACCACCTCGGCGATGCCGTCCGGGCGCAGGCGCAGCAGGTCGAGGCCGCCGGGCAGGTACGCGGCCCGGTCGTCGTCCCAGCGGTAGGTGCCGAACGTGATCTGCCCGTTCGCGGCGGCCGGCCGGAACCGCCACCGGTAGGAGAGCGGCCCGCCGTCCTCGGACAGGAAGCCGCGGATCGCCGGGCGGCCGTGGTAGGCCAGCGGCAGCGGCGGCATCGAGTACCGGGCGTCGTCGGTCAGCATCCCGACGATGGCGTCGACGTCGCCGGACTCCCAGGCGGCCGTGTACCGGCGGGCCAGATCCAGGACTGCCGGCTCGCCGAGGTCACTGATCGTCGCCTGCTGGCTGGGTCCCGGGTGCGCCTCGGCGAGGGCCTTGCGGGCCCGCTGCATGGCGCTGTCCACGGCGCCGACGCTCGAGCCCAGCTGCCCGGCCACCTCCCGCGAGCTGAAACCGAGCACGTCACGCAGCAGGAGCACGGCCCGCTGCCTGGCGGAGAGGCGCTGCAACGCCACGACGAAGGAGAGCTCGATGGTCTCCCGGGCCACGGTGCGGGCCTCCGGGCCGAGGTGGTCGTCGGCGTACGGCTCCAGCCAGGCCGCGTCGGTGCCGGTGGGCAGTTCGCGGCGGGCCCGGCCGGTGAGCATCGTGAGGCAGCGGTTGGTGGCGATCCGGAACAGCCACGCCCGCGGATTGTCCCGGCCGTCGAGGCGGTCGAACGCCTTCCAGGCCCGGACCAGGGTCTCCTGGAGAGCGTCGTCGGCGTCGTGGACCGAGCCGAGCATCCGGTAGCAGTGCGCGTGCAGCTCCGGCCGCAGCGGTGCGATCAGGGCGTCGAACGCGTCCACGGACCCATCATTCCAGGAGCCGGACGGCTTCTTGGATCATGGACGGCTATGGAGCTGTCCACCCTGGGCCAGGCGGCCGGCATGTTCGCGGTGACCAACATCGACGATCTGGTGCTGCTGGCCGTCTTCTTCGCCGCAGGCGGGAGCAGCGCTTGGCGGGTGGTCGCGGGACAGTACCTCGGATTTCTAGGCATCCTGGCGGTGTCGGTGGTCGGGGCGCTCGGCGCCGGGCTGCTGCCGGACGCCGCCGTGCCGTACCTCGGGTTGTTGCCGCTCGCCCTCGGCGTGCGTGCCGCCTGGCGGGTCTGGCGGGACCGCGGCGAAGAGGACGACGAGGCTCCGGACGCCGTCGGCGTCCTCCAGGTCGCCGCGGTGACCTTTGCCAACGGCGGCGACAACATCGGCGTCTACGTGCCGGTCTTCACCGTCGCCGGGATCGGCGGCATGACCGCCTACATCGCCGTCTTCCTGGTGGGCGTGGCGGTCTGGTGCGCCGCCAGCTGGTTCCTCGCCACCCGGCCGCTGGTGGCGAGGACCCTGGCCCGCTGGGGGCACATCGTCCTGCCGGTGGTGCTGATCGCGATCGGCCTGGTCATCCTGGTCGAGGGTGGCGCGTTCGGCCTCTAGCGTGGGCTCACACCGGCCAGCGGTGCCGCCCGACCGTGGCCAGGCGAAGTGCCGCGGGCTGCCAGGTGCCGTCGGCGTTGAACAGCACTCGCACCACCACCGGCTGGCCGCCGAGATGGGCCGAGACGGTCGCCGAGCGGGCGGTCAGGCCAAGGATCTCGCCGCCGTCGAGGGACAGGCCGGGCACACCGGCGACCGCGGTCTCGACCCGGGGCCACACCGTCCCCGGATCGGCCGGGGCGACGGTGTGGGTGAGCCGGCGGCGTACCGGCCGGCGGTGCCGGTTGCCGTTGTTGCCGGGGTCGCGGTGCGGCAGGACGGTCATGGCGTCACCCATGGGCCGTGCCAGCCGCCGTGGTCGGCGACGAGCCGGTCGGCGCCGGGCGGCCCCCACGTTCCCGGCGCGTACGTCTCGACCGGCGGCGGGTTGTCGATGAGCGGCTGCATGATCCGCCAGGTCTCCTCGACGCCGTCCTGGCGCTGGAAGCGGGTGCTGTTGCCGAGCAGCGCCGCGTGCAGCAGCACCTCGTACGGCGTCGGCCCCTCCCCGCCCTCCTGGGCGAACTCCATGTCCAGGGTGACCGGTTCGGGTCCGTCCGCGTCCGAGCGGTGCGCCTGCAGTTTCAGGCGCAGCCCGGTCGACGGGTCCAGCTTGACCACCAGCTGGTCCGGTTCCGGCTGGTGTATCCCGCCGGGCAGTCGCAGGCCCAGTTTCGGCGGGCGTTTGAAGACCAGCCGGAACTCGGTCTGGGTGACCGGCAGCCGTTTTCCGGTACGGATGAAGAACGGCACTCCCGACCAGCGCCAGTTGTCGATGTCGAGGCGTATCGCGGCGTAGGTCTCGGTCTGCGAGTCCGGCGCGACACCGGGAATCGAGCGGTAACCGTCGTACTGGCCGCGGACGTACTTCGCCGGGTCCGCCGTCTCGACCGCGCGCCAGAGTGCCAGCTGGGTGTTCTTGAGCTGGTCGATGTCGCCGCCGGCGGGCGATTCCATGGCGCCGGCGGAGACGACCTGCATGAGGTGGTTGACGACGACGTCGCGGACGGCGCCGACCGGGTCGTAGAAGTGGCCGCGGTCCTCGACGCCGAAGCTCTCCGCCATGGTGATCTCGACGGATTCGACGTAGTTGCGGTTCCAGACCGGCTCCAGCATGGTGTTGGCGAACCGGAAGTAGAGCAGTTCCTCCAGGCCCATTTTTCCGAGGAAGTGGTCGATCCGGTACAGCTGCGACTCGTCGACGTGCTGGTGGATCTCCGCGGCCAGGGCCTTCGCTGAATCGGTGTCGTGGCCGAACGGTTTTTCCACGACGATTCGTCCGGCGCGGATTAGTTCGGCTTCGGCTAATCCCTGAGTGACGCGCGCGAACAGGAACGGCGGAATCTCCAGGTAGTACACCGGTACCGCGGCGCCGCCGATCGCCTCGCCGACCCGGCGGTAGGTGGCCGGGTCCCCGAAGTCGCCGCTGAGATAGCTCATCCGCCCGGTCAGCCGCTCGAACGCCTCCTCCTCGATCTTCTCGCCGGTGCCCTCGATCGCGGCGCGGGCGTGCGCGACCAGGTCCTCCCGCGTCCAGTCGTTGACCGCCACACCGAGGATCGGGCAGTCGAGCAGGCGGCGCAGCTCGAGGCGGTACAGCGAGCGGAAGGTCATCACCTTGGCCAGGTCGCCGGTGATGCCGAAGATGACGAGGACGTCACCCCGTGTGTTCGGTGCCATCGTCAGTCGCCCTTTCGGATGCGTGGCTGGTCGATCGTGGCGGGATCGAGGAGTTCGGCCGAGCGGTGTGCGGGCCGGAGGTAGAAGTCGTCGAGCCAGGCGGCGAAGGCGCGCATCTCGGCGCCGGCGTTGGCCAGCAGCTGCGCGTGCACGCCGAGCCAGGCGGCGAAGGCGAACCGGCCCTTGAGTTCGTGCCGGTGCGGGCCGATCTCGGCGACCGCGGCCTTGCGGCCGATCATCGCCATGATGCCTTTGTCCCTGTAGTGGAAGGGTTGCCGGTGCTCGCCCTCGATGTCGGCGATGATGTTGCCGGCCGCCCAGTCGCCGGCCTGCTGTGCGACGCTGCCGAGCTGGGGGAGGGCCTCGCCGTCGGCGGCCGGGATGTTGGCGATGTCGCCGAGCGCGTACACCTTGGGAAAGCCGGGGACGGTGAGGTCCGGGCGTACGTCGATGCGGCCGCCGCGCCCCTGTGGCAGGCCGGACCGGAAGGCGAGCGGTGCGGCCATCTGGCCGCCGCCCCAGACCACGAGGCGGGTCTTGATCTCGGTGCCGTCGTTGAGGGTGACGCCGTCGGCGGTGACCTCCTTCACCGGGACGCCGAGGCGCAGCTCGACACCGCGGCGTTTGAGCTGCTTGACGGCGTAGCCGTGCGCGTCGTCGGAGAACGCGGTGAGCACGGTGTGGCCCAGGTCGACCAGGATGACCCGGGCACCGGCGATGGCCAGGTGCGGGTAGACGTGCGGCATCACGTCGTGCACGATCTCGGCCAGCGCACCGGCGGTCTCCACCCCGGTGGGGCCGCCGCCGACCACCACGAAGGTGAGCGCGCCGTCGTCGATCAGCTCCGCTTTCGCCGCGGCGTCGCGGAACAGTTCCAGGAGCCGCCCGCGGACCCGTTCCGCGTCGTCGAGGCTGTACAGCGGCAGGGTGTGCTGCTCCGCGCCCGGAGTGTGGAAGAAGTTCGGCTGCGCGCCGGCGCCGAGCACCAGCACGTCGGCGGGGACCGTGCTGTCGTCGGCGAGCGTCACCGACGGCGTGTGCGGGTCGATCGAGACGACGTCGCCGGTACGCGTCTCCACGTTGGCGTGCCGGGCGAACATCTCGTCCAGCTCGAACCGGATGTCGCGCGGTGCCAGTTCGGCCGTGGCGATCTGGTACAGCAGCGGCTGGAACTGGTGGTAGCCGTTGCGGTCGAGCAGGGTCACCTGGGCGCGCGGCTCGGCCGCCAGCCGCCGCGCGCAGGCCACCCCGGCGAACCCCGCACCGACTATGACGACCCGGGTCGTGCCGGCCATCGTTGACTCCTTCCGACGGTTGCGTTGGCAATCGTCGGCCGGTACCGGTGGGGCGGCCTCACCCCGGGTGGATGAGGTGGGAACTCACGGCGCTGACCCATCGTGGAGCGGTGAATCCGGACCTGCTCGCCGCTCCCGCCCAGCTGTTGCCCGCCCGGGAGCAGATGGCATTGACGCTGATGTTTCACATCGTCTTCGTACCGTTCGGGATCGCGCTGCCCACGCTGATGCTGATCGCGAACTACAAGGGCCTCAAACGCAACGACACGGTGGCGTTGACGCTGGCCCGGCGCTGGTCGCACGCCGCCGGGCTGACCTTCGCCGTGGGCGCCGCGTCGGGCACGGTGCTGTCGTTCGAGATGGGCCTGCTGTGGCCCGGGCTGACCGGCCGGTTCGGCGAGGTGTTCGGCCTGCCGTTCGCGATCGAGGGCGTCCTGTTCTTCCTCGAGGCGATCCTGGTCGCCGTCTACATCTACGGGTGGCGGCGGGTCAAGCCGTGGACCCACTTCTGGCTGGGCCTGCCGATCCCGTTCGTGGCGATCGGCGGCGCGTTCTCGATCATCTCGGCGAACGCCTGGATGAACCAGCCGACCGGGTTCGAGATCGACGCGAACGGGCAGATCACCAACGTCGACCCGATCCAGGCGATCTTCAACGACGCGTTGCCGTACGAGTTCGCGCACTTCCTGGTCGCCGCGTACATGGCCGCGGCGTTCACGGTGGCGTCGATCTACGTGGTCGGCTGGCTGAAAGGCCGCCGCGACCGGTATCACCGGCTGGGCATCCTCATCCCGCTGACCATCGGCGCCGTGCTGGTCCCGGTGCAGTTCGTCGTCGGTGACCTGACCGCGGTCGCGGTTTTCAAGGATCAGCCGGTCAAGTTCGCCGCGATGGAGGCCGTCACCACGTCCGGCGCTCATCAGCCGGAGGTGTTGTTCGGCCGGTACGACAGCGCGACCAACACGGTCGACGGCGGCATCTCCATCCCCGGGCTCAATTCGTGGCTCGCTGGTGGTAGCACCAGCACCTACGTGCAGGGCCTCGACCAGGTGCCGGCGGAGGATCGGCCGTCGAACGTGAACATCGTGCACTGGGCGTTCGACGTCATGGTCGGCATCGGCACCGTGCTGATGCTGCTTTCCCTCTGGTTCGGCCTCGCCTACTGGCGAAAACGCGATGTGCCGGACAATCGGCTGTTCCTGTGGTTCGCGGCGAGTGCCGGGGTGCTGACGTACATCGCTGTCGAGGCCGGCTGGATCGTGACCGAGGTGGGCCGCCAGCCCTGGATCGTCTACAACATCATGCGTACCGAGGACGCGGTCACCGCTACCGGCGCCGGGACGCTGTGGATCAGCTTCACCGCGATCGCCGTGCTCTACCTGTCCCTGGCCGTCGGCACGGTGACCGTGCTGCGGGCCATGTCCCGCCGCTGGCGCGACACCGACCACACCGATGACGACCTGGCGGTCTACGGCCCCCGCCCGGCCATCGACGACACGGAGGTCCTCCGATGAGCGCCGACGTCGCCGTGGCCGGGATCATGGTGCTGGCCATCACCCTGTACGCGTGCACCGGCATCGCCGACTACGGCGCCGGGTTCTGGGACCTGACCGCCGGCGGACGCGACCGTGGCCGCCTGCCGCGCTCGCTGATCGACAACGCCCTCACGCCGGTCTGGGAGGCGAACCACGTCTGGCTGATCTACGTGCTGGTGGTCTGCTGGACCGGGTTCGGCAGCACGTTCGCGTCGGTGATGTCCACGCTGTACATTCCGCTCGCGCTCGCCCTGCTGGGGATCGTGCTGCGGGCCGCCGGGTTCGCGATGAGCAAGGACGCCACCCGGGCCCGGATGCGGCACCTGGCCGGCCGGCTGTTCGGGATCGGCTCGTTCCTCACGCCGTTCTGCCTGGGTACCGCCGTCGGCGCGGTGCTCGCCGGCCGGATCCCGGTCGGCAACGCCGCCGGCAACGAGATCACCAGCTGGCTCAACCCCACCTCGATCCTGGCCGGCCTGCTGACGGTGGCGATCGGCGCGTACGCCTCGGCGGTCTACCTGCTCGCCGAAGCACACCGGCACGATGTCGCCGGCCTGGACGGCTACTTCCGCGTCCGGGCCCGCGTCGCCGGCGTCACCGGGCTGCTGCTCGGCATCGCCGTGCTGGTCGCGTTGAGCTTCGACGAGCAGCAGATGTTCGACCGGGTGGTGCAGCGGAGCTGGCCCCTGCTGCTGCTCAGCCTGGGCCTGCTGTTCGGGTCGTTCTGGCTGGCCACCGGCGTCCGGGTGTGGCTGATGCGGCTGGTCAGCGCCGGCGGCATCGCGGCGCTCGTGTGGGCGTGGGCGGTGGCCCAGTACCCGTACCTGCTGCCGTTCTCGCTGACCATTCAGGCCGGCGCCGCCGACGCGGCGACGACCCGCTGGTTGCTCATCTGGTTCGTCGCCGCGCTGCTGCTGGTCGTACCGGCTCTGGCCCTGCTGTTCTGGCTGGACCAGCAGGGCGACCTGGGCGAGGACCCGACCACGTCACGGCCGGAGCCGCTCGAGACCGGGACGATCCGGTAGCCGGCGGATCAGCTCAGGCGGTCCGCGATGTGGTCGCCGACGCGCAGGGCGTTGGCCATCGCGGTCAGCGACGGGTTCACCGCCCCGATGCTCGGGAAGAAGCTGGTGTCCACCACGTACAGGTTGTCGACCTCGTGGGCCCGGCAGTTGACGTCCAGCGCCGAACTGTTCGGGTCGGTGCCGAAGCGGACCGTTCCGGCCTGGTGCGCGGTGGCACCGATCGGCATGCCCTTGTGCAGGTAGATGCTGTGGTCGAGCAGCCGGTGCGGGTGCATCCCGAGGTCGCCGAGCATGCTCTGCAACTGGTGGCGTAGCCGCTTGACGCCCTCGTCGTTGTTCTTCTCGTCCAGGTTGAGCCGGATCCGGCCGTCGGATTCCAGGGTCACCCGGCTGTCCGGGTCGGGCAGGTCCTCGCCGCACAGCCAGAAGTCGACCGCGTGGTGGGCGAGCACCTCGAACGGCATCTCCGGGGAGACCTTGCCGGCCATCCGAGGTGCGTTGGCCCGGATCTGCTCGGCGTCGGACTTGCCGAGCATCTGGATGCCGCCCATCGGGTACTCCCACTCGTCCGAGGCGAGGTACCAGTCGTGCAGGGCCAGGGTCTTCTGGAATCGGGTCGGGTTGGGCTCGCGGGACACCGCCATCACGGCCAGGTTGTTGTGCCGCATGTAGTGCCGGCCCACCACGTCCGAGCCGTTGGCCAGGCCACGTGGATGCTTGTCGTTCGCCGAGCGCAGCAGCAGCGCCGCCGAGTTCACCGCGCCGCAGGCCACCACGACGATGTCCGCTGTGAACCTCTCGGTCTTGCCGTTGATAGAGGCGACCACGCCGGTCACCTCGCGGCCGGACTCGGAAGTCTCCAGGCGCTCGACGTACGCGTTGGTGACCATGCTGACGTTGTCGTGCTCCAGGGCCGGGTCCACACATCGCACCTGGGCGTCGGACTTGGCGTTGAGCAGGCACGGGAATCCGTCCACCCGGTTGCAGCGGATGCAGGCGCTGTCGTGGGTGGCGTTCCCGGACGCGGTCTGCGTCAGGTTCACCCCGATCGGCAGGTGGAACGGGTGCCGGCCGAGCTTCTCCAGGTTGTCGCTGAGCTCCTGGATGCGCGGCTCGTGCTGCACCGGCCCGAACGGGTACGGCCGGCTGGCGTTGCCCGCGCTCGGGTCCTCACCGTGCAGGCCGTGCACGCCGTACAGGTGCTCGGCCTCGCAGTAGTACGGCTCCAGATCCTCATAACTGATCGGCCACGCCGGGGACAACCCACCGTGGTGGCGAATCTCGCCGAAGTCCTGCGGGCGCAGCCGGAACAGCGCGGCCCCGTAGAACTTGGTGTTCCCGCCGACGTAGTAGTTCACCTCCGGTGGGAACTCGTGGCCGTGTTTGTCCAGCCAGAACTCCGGGGCCCGGTACTTGCCCTTGACGAACACCGCCGTCGACTCCCAGTTGTCCCGCTCGCGGGGCAGATAGTCGCCGCGTTCCAGGATCAGGACCCGTTTGCCGGTGCCCGCCAGACGATGTGCCAGGGTGCCCCCACCGGCGCCGGTACCGATGATGATCACGTCCGAGTGCTGCATGCGGTTCTCCCTATCCGTTGTCCTGCGCGTGGTATTCGGCCAAGAGCTGCTGCTCCCGCTGTTTGCGCGGGAACAGGAAGAACACCAGTGCGGCGCCGGCCAGGATCGCGATGACGCCCGCCGTGTACGCCCAGTCCGCGCCGTCCAGGAAGGACTGCTTCGCGGCGGCGGTGATCTGGCTCGCGTACTGCGGATGCTGCTGGGCCGCGTCGGCGGCGCTGGAGAACGACTTGGTCAGCACGTTCTCCATGTCGCTGCTGACGTCCTGAGCGTCCGGGGAGGCCGTGATCGCGGCCGCGAACGCGGAGGCGTAACCGGCGGTCAGCAGCGCCCCGAACACCGACTGGAGGATCGCGCCGCCGAGGTCGCGTTGCAGGTCCGCGGTGCCCGACGCCATACCGGCCCGGCGTACCGGCACCGAGCCGGTCAGCGAGTGCGAGGCCGGGGTGCCGGCCAGGCCGACACCGACGCCGATGAACGCGTACGCCAGCCCGATCTGCCAGTACGGGCTGTCCTCGGTCCAGAACAACAGCATCCAGCCGAACGCGAGCAGCAGTGACACGTACCCGCAGAGCAGGGTGAACCGGGCGCCGCGGGTCTCCACCAGCTTCGCCGAGCGGGGCGCCACCAGGACCATCAGGATCACCGCCGGCAGGAACGCGGCACCGGCTTCCAGGGTCGAGTAGCCGAGCACGTTCTGCAGGTACTGCTGGCTGACGAACGCCGAGCCCATCAGCGAACCGAACACGATCACGCCGGCGCAGGCGGCTACCCAGAACACCCGCCGCCCGGCGACGTGCAGGTCGTAGAGCGGGTTCGCGGCGCGCCGCTGCCGCAACACGAACGCGAAGAGCGCGGCCAGGGCGATCGCGGCCAGGCCCAGGGTGAGGGTGCCCTTGTTCGGCACCGGCGCGAAGTTGATCGCCAGGATGAGCGAGCCGACCAGCACCACCGACAGGATGCCGCCCAGGTTGTCGACCGGGTCGGAGGTCTCGTTGACACCGCTCGGCACCAGGAACCAGGCGAGCAGCAGCGCGATGACCACCAGCGGCAGGGTGATCAGGAAGACCGAACCCCACCAGAAGTTCTGCAACATCGCGCCGGCCACCAGCGGGCCGAGCGCGGCGATCCCTCCGCCGACCGCCGACCACAGTGCGATGGATTTCGTGCGGCCCGCGCCGGACCACAGGGCGGTGATCAGCGCCAGGGTCGTCGGATAGGCCAGGCCGGCCGAGAACCCGCCGAGCAGCCGGGCGAGGAACAGCACCATGTCCGACGGCGCGTACGCGGCGAGCAGGCACGCCGGCACGGACAGCCCCATGCCGAGCAGCAGCATCATCTTGCGCCCGTACCGGTCGCCGAGCGCGCCCAGGTAGAGCACCGACGCCGCCAGGCCCAGCGAATAACCGACCGCGATCAGATCCAGGGTGGTCTGCGACGAGTCGAACGCCCGGCCGATCGAGGGCAGCGCCACGTTCGCCACGGACAGGTTCAGGTTCGCCACGGCGGCGACCACGATCAGCGCGGTCAGCACCAGCCCGGCCCGTGCGGGCGCCTCACCGGTCGTCGTGCTCCCCGGAACGTGTTTGATATCAGCCACAGTGCTCGCCTCCTCGCCGGATGCCCTCAACCTCGCGCGTGGAGACCGCCTCGCGCATCGTTCGCCGCGGGTGAACCCGAGCCCGGCTCACCCCTGACGGGGGATGTCCCGGCGGGCGTCGTGACCTTTGCTGAACGTCGACAACGGCATTCGGCGAGGACGGTGGAAGATGGACACCGCGAACGACAACGTTCCGGCGACAGGCTCCGGTGGCGACTGGGGCTGGCGGGTGTGGGTCAGCGCGGCGGTCGCCGCCGTGCTCGGCGCGGTGATCGGCGGTCTCGTGGTCAACGCCAACGAGCCGTCCGCGGGCAGCCCATCGGGCGGTTCGTCCACCGTCGCGATCGGCCCCGACAAGGCCGCGACCTGCGCGGCAACCGCGGTGGCGGAGAAGGTGCTGCCCTCGGTGGTGACGATCTCGGCGAGCAGCGGCGAATCCGGCGGCACCGGCTCCGGTGAGGTGATCCGCGCCGAGGGATACATCCTCACCAACAACCACGTGATCTCGGTGGCGGCCGACGGCGGCCAGGTCAGCGTGCTCTTCAACGACGGCCGGAGCGTGCCGGCCACGATCACCGGCCGGGACCCCAAGGCGGACCTGGCGGTCATCAAGGTCGACGGGCAGCAGTCGCTGCCGGTCATCCCGTTCGGCCAGTCCAAGGACGTGGTTGTCGGCCAGCCGGTGGTCGCGCTCGGTGCGCCGCTCGGGCTGTCCAACACGGTCACCTCCGGCATCATCAGCGCCCTGGACCGCACCATCGAGGTGCCCGGCGACGCCGGCGAGAACGCGCTGCTGGTCTCGGCGCTGCAGACCGACGCCGCGATCAACCCCGGCAACAGCGGCGGCGCGCTCGTCAACTGCCAGGGCCAGCTGGTCGGAGTGCCCTCAGCCGGTGCCACGATCCCCAGCTCCGCGGGCGGTGGCGGCAGCGCCGGCGACATCGGCCTCGGCTTCGCCATCCCGGTCGACCTGGCGAAACTCGTCTCCGACGAGATCATCGAGACCGGTACGGTGACGCACGCCTGGTTCGGCGTCAGCGTGATCACGGTGCCGCCCACCCAGGGACAGCCGGGCGGCGTCTACGTCCGCTCCGTCGTACCCGGCGGCCCGGCGGCCAAGGCCGGCCTGCAGACCGGCGACATGATCACCGGCATCGACGGCAAGCCGGTCACCAGCACCAACGACCTGGCCGCGGTCACCCTGACCAAGCGGCCCGGCGACACCGTCACCGTTGACTACACCCGGGGCGGCAAACCGGCCAGCGCGAAGGTGACACTCGGCGCCCAGCAGTGACGGCCCCGCGCCGGCCGGGCAACCGGTCGGCGCAGCCAGCCGCCCGCCCAGCGATGATCCATCGGGCCGGATGATGCAGAGATGCATCATCTGGGTACATTGCTGCTCGTGACGATGGCGGACCGTAGTTCGCAGACGGCCCCCGAAACGACCCGGTGCGTGGCTGCCACCACCGTGTCGCACCGGGAGTTCACGACGCTGCTCGGCCTGCGGCACCGCGTCGGCCTGCCACCCCGCGACGTACGCTGCGAACTCGCGACCGGCCACGAAGGCAGCCACATGGCCTTCGCCCTGGCCGCCGCCGGAGGCGACGAATGGTGGTGGGCCCGCTGGACCACCGGCGGCTGCGAGGTGGTCCCGCTCGACCCGTGCGACACCGTATGCCCGGCCGAGCACGACGACTGCCTGCTGCCGGCCGGCCACGCCGGCCCGCACAGCTTCCAGTTCTGACTTCGTTGCTTCTCCGGGGTACGCGTGACCGGCGTTTTGCCGAAGCCGACGCGTCCCTGCTCTCCCGGCGCCAGCCGGGCCTTCCCTCACCGCCCCAGCGCGACCGCCGGGAAACACCAGTCCGTCGCGCGTTCGCTGTTGTAACCGTCAGGTGATGGTGTTTCCCGGTGGTCGCGTTGGGGCGGTGCGGGAAGCCGGGCTGCGCTGGGAGAGCGGGGACGGGGTCGGCTTCGGCGGGACGCCGGTTGCGCGTACCCCGGATGGGTTTGATCTTTCTGTGGCAGCCTATCCGCATAGTTGCCGCATTTCCGGCGGCGGGGGCGCCGGAGGGCGCGGTGAGGCGTTAACTCGGTATCGATGCCTGTCTTCGGATGGGTCCTCCGATACATCGATGACGCTGGAGGGGGAGAGACATGTTGGTCCGTTCTGTGCGGTGGCTGGCCGCGCCGGTGGTGGCCGGAGCGGTGGCCGCGGCGGGGTTGACCCTGGTGAATCCGCTCAGGGAAGCCGGTGCTGAAGCGCCCGATCGGGGACGGCCGGGGGTGCGCAACGTCATCTTCATCAACGGGGACGGCATGGCGTCGGCCCATCGGGAGGCGGCCCGGCTCTACTACGCCGGGATGGATGGGCAGCTGACCATGGACAAGCTTCCGGTGTCCGGGCAGCTCACGACCAGCCCGGACGACCCGGAGTCGGCTATCACCGACTCGGCGGCGGGGGCGAGCGCGTGGGCTACCGGAGTGCGGACCTACAACGGCGCGATCAGCGTGGACGTGGACGGGAACCCGCTGCCGATCCTGGGTGCGCAGGCCAAGCAGGCCGGCAAGGCGACCGGGCTGGTGACCACGGCGCAGGTGACCGATGCGAGCCCGGCGGCGTTCTTCTCGAACTCGGTGGACCGGGCGGCGCAGGACGACATCGCCCGGCAGTACCTGGAGAAGTCGAAGCCGGACGTCATTCTCGGCGGCGGTGAGGACTGGTGGCTGCCGGCCGGTACGCCGGGCGCCTACCCGGACCAGCCGGCCGAGGATCCGACCGAGGGCAGTCGCGGCACCAAGGGCAACCTGATCGCGCAGGCGCAGGCGGACGGCTACCAGTACGTGTCGACGCCGGCGCAGCTGGCCGCGGCCGGGCGGGGCAAGCTGCTCGGGCTCTTCGCCAACCAGGAGATGTTCCAGCAGCGGGCGGAAGGGCAGGGCGACGTCTACGACCCGGTGGTCAGCCTGGCCACGATGACCAAGAAGGCCCTGACCAACCTCTCCACCGACCGGGACGGCTTCTTCCTGCTGATCGAGGAGGAGGGCGTGGACGAGTTCGCGCACCGCAACAACGGCGTGCGCACCCTGCAGACGATGGGCGAGCTGGACAAGGCGGTCGCGGTGGCCCGGGCGTACGCCGCCACCCACCGCGACACCCTGGTGGTCGTGACGGGCGACCACGAGACCGGCGGGCTGGCGGTGGAGGACGTGGACACCGCCGACGAGTCCGGGACCGGGACCTCGGCCGAGGACGGGCCGTTCGCGGTGAAGGGCAGCCCGTTCCAGTTCTACATCGACTGGACCACGACCGGGCACACCGGAGTGGACGTGCCGGTCACAGCCTACGGGCCGCTTGCCGAGCGGTTCACCGGCAAACATCCGAACACCCATGTGTACGACGTACTCGAGCCGGTTCTGACCCGCTGAACCGGACGTGCCCTCCCGCCGTGCGGTGGGAGGGCACGGCGCACCGGTCAGGCGTACGTCTCGAACTCGGCGACCCGCGGGGTGCCGGAGGCGCTGGTGATCCGGAAGGTGATCTTCGTCAGTGAGGTGGCGGAGAAGCTGATGACCTTCGCCCCGCTGCCGGAGGCCAGGACCGTACTGCCGTTGAGGACCTGCCAGTTGCCGATGAGGCCGGTCGCGCCGGAGGCCTCCCGGATGTTGATCCTCGATACCGTCTTCGCGGAGCTCCACTTGATCGAGATGTCGCCGGTGGTGCCGGCCGGTGACCAGTAGGTGCTCAGGTTGCCGTCCTTGACGTTGCCGTAGCTGGTGCCGTCGGCCTTGCTCGAACCGTCCGCGCCGGCGCCGATGCTGAGGTTGGTGCCGGACGGCTGCGACGGCGCGGGCGAGGAGGGTGCGGGGGAAGAGGGTGCGGGCGAAGACGGCGCGGGCGAGGACGGCGGCGTCGAGGGGCTGCTGGTTACCGAGCAGCTGCCGGTGGAGACCTGGAGACCCTTGTTGGCGCCGGCGGTCTGGCTGACGATGTTCGGTACGCAGGACGCGTTGTCGAGGGTGTACGCGTACGGGACGCTCACGCTCGTGTTGGACACCGGGTTCGGCCCGGCCGGGTTGTTGTCGGTGCCCTTGGCCGACCACGTCACGTTGTCGAAGATGTTTCCGCTGACCTGCCAGTACCCGGCCTGGTCGGTGTAGAACGTGCCGAGGACGTCCTTGGAGTCCTTGAAGTAGTTGTTGTCCACCTTGGCCTTGGCGCCGGCCCGCGAGTTGATGCCGGACTCGTTGAGGCTGACGTAGTGGTTGTTGTAGATGTGCGCGACACCGCCACGCAGCAGCGGCGTACGCGAATCGATGTTCTCGTACTTGTTGTGGTGGAACGTGATGTTGCCGCTGCCGGTGTCGGTCTCGCTCGACCCGATCAGGCCGCCGCGTCCCGAGTTGCGCAGGACGCTGTAGGACAGGGTCACGTACTCGACGTCGTTCTTCATGTCGAACAGCCCGTCGAAGCCCTCCGACTCGCCGCCCGAGGCCTCCAGGGTGACGTGGTCCACCCAGACGTTGCGGACCGTGCTCTCCATGCCGATCGCGTCGCCGCCGTTGGAGGTCGGCGAGCCGGACTTCTTGACGTTCCGGACGGTCACGTTCTGGATGATGATGTTGCTGGAGTCCCGGATGTGGATGCCCAGCTGGTCGAAGACCGCGCCGCCACCGACACCGACGATCGTCACGTTGCTGATCTGCTTCAGCTCGATCAGGCCGGCAGCGGTGTTGCAGCTGTCGCCGGAGACCTTGGCGGTGTTGCCGTGGTTGATCGTGCCCTCGACCTCGATGATGATCGGGGTGCTGCTGCTGGCCCGGGTGCACAGGGCGGTGTGGATCGCGGTGCCGGTGGTGGCCCGGACCCGGGTGCCGCCGGCGCCGCCGGTGGTCCCGCCGTTGGCGGCCGCGAAGCCGGTCACGCCGCCCACCGCCGCCGACGCCTGATGCATCGGAAGCGCGACGGCGATCGCGCCCCCGGCGGCCGCGGTGACTGCGGCGGCCAGTGCCGCACGGAGTCGCAGTTTGGCCGATCGATTCATGCTCGCCTCACCTTGTCCTGGGTTGTGGGGGTGGTTCAAATCCGCATTGACCGGTGTCATTGGGTTCCGGGCATGCGTCATCGCGGGCGGTGCTGCTGTGCTGATGTTGCTCCGAGGCCTCTGAGCATTGGGTAAGCGCTTTCCCGGGAGAATAGGGAGCCGTTGATGGGTCTGACAAGAGCCGGAAACGCCGTCGAAGCAAATCGATGTGTCGGCGGATTTTTGCTGTCATTTGCAGTAACGGTGAGTAACTGAGAATCGCGGGGTCGGCGGGGTTGGGGCACGGCATTGGTTTCCGGTGGCGGGGGTGGGACAGCCTTCGTGGTCAGGGTCTTGTCCGGCCCAACGTGGGTGCTGTCTGGCGGCCGTTGAGACAGCGTTGAGCGTGGGCCAAGCAAGATCACACTTGGGACCTGGACTACGGAAGCTCTCAGGCTGTGGCGAGGCTGTGCCGGGCGGTGGGGTCGGGGCTCGTGGTGGGGCGATGCCCGGCGGCGGGCCGAGGTGCGTGGTGGCGGGCGGCGCCGAGATGGCCGGGGCGGTGCGTCAGCGGGCTGGGAGAGGTGCGGAATACTGCGCCCGAAGCGACGCGTCCAATGAGGGCGGCACGCTGAGCGTCGCGGACCGGGGCCGCACGGCCTTGCCGCGCCCGGCCGAGCGCACCTGAAGATCGCAGTAGCGCAGCCGGCCCCGCCCCTGGCCGAGCCCGTGCCAGCGGCGCGACGTCACCTCCATGGTGAGCTCGGCGCCCGGCCAGGCCCGGGTGGGTACGAGGACCGCGCCGCGCTGCCGGGCCCGTGAGGAGAGTGACCGCGCCAGGCCCTCCGGAACGTCGGCGGGCGGCGCGACGACGACCAGGTCGACGCCGTCGAGGAGGGTGCCGACGATGGTGGGCCAGTCCGGGCCCGGCTCCGGCACCAGGGCCAGCCGGTCGACCGGCACCCCGAAGTCCTGCCCGGCGGCGAGCACCCCGAACGAGGGCATGCCGACCACGCACGCCCAGCCGGCGGTGTCACGCATGGCGCCGGCCAGCAGCAGCATCAGCAGTGAGGTGGAGCCGACCGCGGCGACGGTAGCGCCCTTGCGCAGCCCGCCCGGCCAGGGGAGCAGCGGCAGCAGGCTGGGGTCGGCGGGCAGGATCTGCGAGACGTCCGGCGCGAGCTCGGCGTCGTCGGCGGTCTGCACGGCGTGGGCGAGGGCGGCGGTGGTGTCCCGATGCTGCGCGGTGGCGTTGACCCGTTGCAGGGCGGCGAGCGCGTCGGCCACGCCGCTGATGCGGCCGTCGCCGGTCCAAGCCTGCCGTGTGCCCATGCGCTGTCCCCCGGGGTGCGTGCCGCAGGGGAAGGTGCGGCGACGGTGCTTCGAACAAGACGGTGCTTCGAACAAATGTTCTAAGACGCAGCCTAGCGCACTCCAAGCCGCCTCGGTAAGCCGCCGATTACTTCGGCGCGCCGGGGCCGGGCAGCAGGTCGATGTCGCGAGCGCTCATCGGATCGCCGCAGTGCGCGCAGCGCAGCTCGGGCCGGCTGATCTCGCCGCACGCGTGGTGGCGGTAGAGGACCGGCGGGCCGGCCTCGCCGGCGAGCCACCGGTCGCCCCAGGCGGTCATCAGCATCAACAGCTGGACCAGTTCGGCGCCTCTCTCGGTGAGGACGTACTCGTAGCGCGGGCGCCGGTCGTACGGCTGCCGCTCGAGGATGCCGTGGCCGACCAGGTGGTTGAGCCGCTCGGTCAGCACCTTGCGGGAGATCCCGAGGTCGGCCTGCATCTGCTCGAAGCGGGTCATCCCGGCGAACACGTCGCGCAGGATCAGCGGTGACCAGGGCTCTCCGATGACGTCGAGCGTGCGCGCGATCGAGCAGGCCATGTCGCCGAAATTGGTGCGTTGCATGGCGGAAGTCTAGCAACGTGGGGTTCCCTCAAGGAACTTAGACTGTTACGGTCGTGGGGTCTCCTGAAGGAACCCCACGAAAGAGGTGCGACATGAGCAGCCGCAACGAGGCGCTGGACCCCGAGGTACGCCGCGTTCTCGACGGCACCTCGCTGGCCCATCTCGCCACCGTCCTGCCCGACGGCTCGCCGCACACCGTCCCGCTCTGGGTCGGCACCCGCGGCGACCAGATCGTCTTCCTCACCGGGCCGGGCTCGCGCAAGGCCCGCAACCTGCGCCGCGACCCGCGGGTGGCGCTGTCCTTCGCGCCGGCTGACAACCCGTTCCGTCCGGTGGTCATCCGCGGCCGCGTCGTCGAATGGCTCGACGGCGACGAGGGCTGGGAGATCGTCGACCAGATCGCCGTGAAATACACGGGCGCGCCGTACCCGCGCGAGGAGGAGCGTGTCGTGGCCGTCATCGAGGCCGAGCGGCAGACCGTCGGCGTCGGCTGAGCCTTACCAGGTCCAGTGGCCCAGCTTGGCGGGGTTGACCACGATCCAGACCGCGGCCACCCGGTCGACGGCGATCTCCACGGCGGCCACCGCGACCGCCCGGCCGGCGCGGCGCCGGACCAGGCCCGCGCTGCCGTTGACCGAGGCGAGACCGAGCCCCGGGTCACCGCCCAGCAGCAGCGCGATCAGCCGGGCGGCCCGATCCGCGCCGTGCACAGCTCCGCGCCCGATGCCGTCGCACACGACAACGGCATTGGCGGCCAGCACGGCCCGGATCGCGTCGACGTCCCCGGCCCGGCAGGCCTCGGCAAGCCTGCCCACGACGTCGTCATGACGATCGCGCATGCTCGCGTCGCGAGGGCGGTTCACCGCCCGTGACGAACTCCCGGCGGGGGTCCTGCACCGAGGCGAGGGAGACGATGTCCCGGCCGAATACCGCGGCGGTCAGCCAGACCGCCAGCACCCGGACCTTCCGCTCCCAGCTGGGTACGGCCAGCACGTGATAACCCCGGTGCATGAGCCAGGCCGGCAGTCCCTTGATGACGATCCGGTGGTACTGGAAGATGCCGCGGCCGAGGCCTAGCGTGGCGACCGTACCGAGGCTGTGGTGCACGTACTTCTTCGGCTCGCGGCCGCGCAGCGTGGCCACGATGTTCCTGGCGAGGAGCTTGCCCTGGCGTACGGCGTGCTGGGCGTTCGGCACCGTGGCGGCCCCGGGCCGGTTCACGGCGAGGTCCGGGACGGCCGCGTCGTCACCGGCACCCCAGGCGTCCGGAACCGGCTCGTCGTCGGTGCCGACCCGCAGGTCGGCGCGGACGACCAGCATGCCGCGCGCGTCGACGGGCAGGTCGGTGTGGCTGCGCACCATCGGGTTCGCCCCGTTGCCGGCGGTCCAGACGATCAGGTCGGAGTCGAACTCCTCGCCGTCCGACAGGACCACGTGCCCGTCGACGGCGGAGACCAGCTGGGCGTTGAGGTGGACCCGCGCGCCGCGCTTCTCCAGCGAACCGACCACCCAGCGGCCGGGCTCGTCGGTGACCTCGGGCAGGATCCGGTCGCGGGCCTCCACCAGGTGGAAGCTCAGCTCGCCGGGGTCGAGCTCGGGATACCTGCGCATCAGTGACGTGGCCAGCGACAGCAGCTCGCCGATGCCCTCGACACCGGAGAACCCGCCGCCGACGAAGGTCACGGTGAGCAGCCGCCGGCGCAGCGGCCCGGGGGGCAGCGCCGAGGCCCGGTCGAAGTTGGTGAACATCCGGTCCCGGATGGCCACCGCCTCCTCCACGTGCTTCATGCCGATCGCCTGCTCGGCCACGCCGGGGATGGCCAGCTTGCGGGTGACCGCCCCGGCGGTGACGACGATGATGTCGTAGCCGAGCTGGTACTCCTCGCCCTCGGCCGGGCGTACGGTGACCCGCCGGTGCGCGTGGTCGACCGCGACCACCCGGCCGGAGACGACCCGGCTGCGCTTCAGGTGCCGGCGCAGCGACACCGCGGCGTGCCGCGCTTCGACCGAACCGGCGAGCACCTCGGGCAGGAACGGCTGATATGTCATGTACGGCCGTGGGTCGACCACCACCACGCGGGCCTCGTCGCGCCGGAGTTTCCTCTCCAGCTTCCAAGCCGTGTAGAAACCCGCGTAGCCACCGCCGACCACCAGAATCGTTCGCATACTGCTAGGACCGGTGACGGCTCGCATTTGTGACATCAGATCGCTGTGAGTTTCTCCGGGTTCATCATCCACAGCAGCTGGTCGATGCCGTCGGCCGACGCGGTGACCGCGAGGACGGCGGAGACCCGGCCGTCACGCAGCAGCACGGCGGACGCCTGGCCGTTGGCTTCCACGTACCGCACGTCGACGCCCTCCCAGAACCAGCCGGAGATCACGTGGAACATGTTCGCCAGCTTGCCGACACCGGTCACCGGGCGACGGGACACCTGCTTGGCGCCGTTGCCGTCGGAGAGGCTGACCACGTCCACGGCGAAGAGCCGTTCCAGCGCGGCCATGTCGCCGGAGCGGGCGGCCGCCACGAACGTGGTCAGCAGCTCCTTCTGCGCCTCGGTGCTCACCGGGGTACGCCGTTCCCCGGTCACGTGCTTGCGGGCGCGGCTGACCAGCTGCCGGACCGCGGGTTCGGTCGACTGGAGGATGTCGGCGATCTGCCCGTACGGGTAGTCGAAGGCCTCCCGTAGCACGTACGCCGCTCGTTCGTTGGGGGTCAGCTTCTCCATCAGGATCAGCGCCGCGAACGCCAGGGCCTCGCCGCGCTCCGCACCGAGGTACGGGTCCGCGCTGGTGTCGACCGGCTCGGGGAGCCACGGTCCGATGTACGTCTCGCGCCGCACCCGGGCCGACTGCAAGGCGTTGATCGCCAGCCGGGTCGTGGTGGTCGCCAGGAACGCGGCCGGGTTGACCACCGCGTCGCGGTCGGTGCCCTGCCAGCGCAGCCAGACGTCCTGCACCAGATCCTCTGCCTCGGCGGCGCTGCCGAGCATGCGGTACGCGATGCCGAACAGGCGCGGCCGCACGCCGGTGAAGACCTCCGCGGCCTCCTGAAGATCCACTGTTCCCTCGTTCCGCCGGCAGCCGGTCAGCTGAGTCCGCGCGGGGTGAGCCTAGCCCGCCGGTAGCACTCGTCCACGAGTTCGGCGGTGGCCACGGACTCGTCCAAAGAGGGGCTCGACTCGGCGAACCGGGCCAGCTGGTACGTGTACGACGTCCGGTCGCCCAGCACCTCGTCGCTGGTCCCACCGCGCCGGGTCACGGTGATCCGGGGATCGAAGCCGGGCACGGCGAACGACTGCGAGGTGGCCGTCCCCTCGGTGCCGGTCACCGACCAGGTCATCACCCGTTCCGCGGCGGCCATGTCCCATCGGCAGTGCGCGGTCACCCCGCCGGCGTACGCGATCTCGGCCCGCATCGAAGCGTCGACCTCCGGCGACCACAGCGTGACGCCGACATCGGTGATCCGCGGCTGGGCGCCGATCCAGCTGCCCAGGAGGCGTGCCGCGTCCAGCACGTAGCAGCCCAGATCCATGGTCGCCCCACCGGCCAGCTCGAACGACCAGCGCGGATCGGTGGCCGCCGGTGCGGGGATGGCCAGCACCAGGTCCGCCCGCCGGATCTCACCCAGCGCACCGGAGGTGACCAGGTCGCGCAGGCGTTCGTACACCGGGTGGTGCCGGTAGTGGAAGGCCTCGACGATCCGGCCCGGCGCGTCGCGGGCGGCGTCGCGCACCGCCCGGGCCTGCTCGGCGTTGCTGGCCAGCGGTTTCTCACCGAGCACGTGTTTGCCGGCCCGCAGCGCGGCGATGTTCCACTCGGCGTGCAGCGAGTTGACCAGCGGGTTGTAGATCAGATCGACGCCGGGGTCGGCGATGACCTCGGCGTATGTGTCGTGGACGCGGGTGACGCCGTGCGCCTTGGCGAAGGCCTCGGCCCGGGCACGGTCACGCGCGGCGACGGCTACGAGCTCGTGGCCGAGCGCCCGGGCCGGCGCGACGATGCCGGCCTCGGCTATCCGGGCGGCCCCGAGGATGCCGATACGCATGCCTGCATGTCATCAGTTCCCGGCCCCGAGACGCAACACCTCGCCGAGCCGCATCCGCCGGTTCGCCGCGCTCTCCACCGCGATAGCGACGCCCACCGCGGCCGCGAGCAGCAGCAGGGCGGCGCCCGGCAGCCAGGCGTCGACCCGGACCCGGCCGGCCACGCCAGCACTGAACCCGGCCAGGCCGAGCGCCGGGCCGAGCAGCCGGGGCAGCAGCACCCCGACCAGCCCGCCGGTCGCGAAGGCCACCGTGACCAGCGGCACCACCTCGTAGACCAGCAGCCGCCGGCCCTGCCGCAGGGACAGGCCCATGGTGCGAAGCCGGGAGAGCGTACGGCCCCGGCCCGGTGCGTCGGCGAGGACGGTGAGGGCGATCGCCAGCAGCGCGAGCAGCGCCGTCCCGGCCGCCCCGGCGGTGTACGTGAAGCCGAGTACGCCGTTGACGCCGCCACGGGCCAGCGCGGCCCGGTGCTCGTCCCAGGTCGTGACGGTGGCCCGTTCCGGCAGCGCCGCCGCGGTCACCGGATGGCCCAGCACCCCGCCCAGGTACTCCCGCTGGCCGTCGTCGCCGGCCGTGCGCAGCGCCTCCGGCGAGAAGCCGTCACCGGCGACGAGGAAGCGGCTGGGCACGAGCGGCTGGAAAGCGGGGACCGGCAGCGCCTGCCATGGGAGCGCGATGAACCGGCGGGCGCCGATCCGCAGCGTCGGCAGAGCCTCCGCGACCGCCGCGACCCGGAACTCGTACCGGCGGCCCTGGACCTCGACGGTGCCTCCGGCGCCCACCTCGGCCGCCACCTCGGGTGACACGACCGCCGGCGCCGGGCCGCCGGCAGCCGGGGCGGTGAGGACCGGCGGCAGCCCGGCGGTCATCACCTTCGCCGCCTCCGGGCCGTCCACCACGAGCAGCTGAGCCTGCGTACGCCGCCCGGATTCGCCGGTGAGCGCGGCACCCGGCTCCAGCACCAGCGGCGCCACGCCGGTGACTCCGGGCACCGCGGCCAGGGCCCGGCCGGTACCCGGAGCGAACGCGTAGCCGTCGACCCGGGCGTCGGCCGCCGTCTCCTGATCGGTGGCCCGGTCCCGCGCGTCATCCACGGTGCCGCTGACCGCGGCGATGAACACGCCGGTCGCGATCGCCACCACCAGCACGGCGAGCGGGCCGGCGTGCAGCGCGACCCGGCCGGCCCGGGCCAGCCCGAGGAACGGCACCGCGTCCCGGGCCCGGGCCGCGACGCGGCCGAACTGCCGCAACGGCCAGGGCAGCAGGCGTACCGCGAGCAGCGCGGCGGCCGCTCCCAGCAGCACCGGAACCGACACCAGGTAGACGTCCACCCGGTCGGCGGCGGTCAGCCCGCGCCGGCGGGCCAGCACCACGCCGAGCACGGCGAGCAGGACGACGAAGAGCTCCGCGGTGAGCCGCCGGGCCGCCGACATGCGCCAGCCGGGCCGGGCGGCGGCCAGCAGGGGCGCCGCGAGCAGCGCCACCGAACCCAGGAGTACGAGCAGCGCGCCGTCACCCGGGTCCGGCCGGCCCGGCACCAGCTGGCCGAGCGCCCACCCGGCGAGGAACCCGGCGGGTACGACCACAGCCGTCTCCCGCAACGTCCGGCCCGCCACCGTACGGCTCGCCGCGCCCCGGGCCCGCAGCAGCGCGAACTCCTCCCGGCGGCGGTCGGTCATCACCCGGGCGGCGAGCACGATCAGCCCGGCCATGGTGGCGAGCAGACCGGCCCGCACCACGGCGAGCAGTGCCCGTACGCCCCGCAGCCGCTGCTCGAAGCCGGCGAGCGCGCTGTCCAGGCTGGTGGCGAGCGAGGTCTCCGCGGCCGGGGCGGCCCGGCGTGCCGCCGACACCGCGGCGATGATGGACGTCAGGTCCGCGGCGCGGAACCGCTCGGTGGCCAGGGTGTAGCGCCACTCGTAATCCAGGACCCCGGTGGCCCGTCCCGCCCGGGCGACGCCGGAGGTGTCGGTGAGCAGCGTGATCCGGACGGTGGTGGCCTCGCGAGGATCGGGGCAGGCCAGCGGGGCGGTGGCGAGGCCGTCCCAGTACGGCGACGAAGGCTGGAGCGGCTCGAAGACACCGACGACCGTGACCGGAGCCGAGCCCGTGCCGCCGCCGAGCCGCAGCGTCGACCCGGCACGCAGCTGTCCGATCTCGGTCGCGTCGGCGCTGACCAGCACCTCGGTGCCGGTGCCCGGGCGAGGCAGGCGGCCGGAGACCAGCCGCAGCGCCGACTCGTAGCCGCTCTGGTAGCGGACCTGCACCTCCGGGCGGCAGTTCCCGGCGTACGGCGGGGAACCGTCGGGCCGGACGTCGTCCGGGCCCACCTTGGCCGCGAACCAGTGGTCCCGCACGAGGGCGGGCAGCGGTGCGGGCAGGAGGTTCGCGCGAGTCTCAGCGATGTCCGGCGGCAGCTCCAGCGCCGTCGCCGGCCCGGCCTTGAAGATCAGGTCACGGGCCACCAGCGGCAGACCGGCGGCCTCCTCGCGCAGGCCCTGGTCGGTGAACTCGTTGGCGGCCCGGGGGAACCCGGTGACCAGCAGAGCGGCGGCGAGCGAAAGCACGGCGAGCAGGCCGAGGTGCGACGCGTACGCCCGCAGCCGGCGCGGCACCGCACCCACCCGCGCCTCCCCCGAAGATCCGCCGAGGAAAGGACTATACGGCCGCAACCCGCCGCATGGGCGGCACCGTGCCGGCCCTTGGCCAGGCGGTAGGCGTTGTCCGGCACCGGCATCCTTCACGACGGCGAGCACCTCGTCCATGGACGTCGGGATCCGTTTCCGGTCCTGCTTTTTCGGGGTACGAGTGACCGGCCGTCCCGCCGAAGCCGACCCCGTCCCCACTCTCCCGGCGCGGACCAGGCTTCCCGTCCCGGCCCCAGCGCGACCGCCGGGAAACAGCATCACCTGCCGGTTACGGCGGCTGCTAGAGGGCTTCCGTGGTCAGGATCTTGCTTGGCCCACGCTCAGTGCTGTCTCAACGGCCGCCAGACAGCACCCACGTTGGGCTGGACAAAGCCCTTCGCCGGTAGCCGGATGAGGGTGCGGTCTGTCACACCCGGTGCTGTCACAGATCGCTTCGGTGTCCGGTCAACGCTGGCGACGGGACGGCAGCGGGCCGCTCGGCGTACAGGAGGTTGTCATGAAGGTCGTCGTCATCGGTGGCACCGGACTAATCGGCTCGAAGCTCGTGGCGCGGCTCGGTGAGCACGGTCACGAGGCGGTCGCGGCGTCGCCGAACACCGGGGTGAACACGCTCACCGGCGAAGGCCTTGCCGAGGCACTCAGCGGCGCGGACGTTGTCGTGGACGTGTCCAACTCGCCGTCCTTCGAGGACGCCGCGGTTATGGAGTTCTTCGAGACGTCGACCCGCAACCTGCTGGCGGCGGAGGCGGCGGCCGGTGTCCGGCACCACGTCGCGCTGTCGGTGGTGGGCACCGGGCGGTTGCAGCAGAGCGGCTACTTCCGGGCCAAGGCCGTCCAGGAGATGCTGATCAAGAAGTCGGAGATCCCGTTCTCGATCGTGCACGCCACCCAGTTCTTCGAGTTCGCGAAGAACATGGTCACCGCGGCCACCGACGGGGACCGGGTGCGGTTCGCGCCGGTGTACTTCCAGCCGATGGCCGCCGATGACGTCGCGCGGGCGGTCGGCCGGATCTCGGTCGGCGCGCCGGTCAACGGCACGGTCGAGATCGGCGGGCCGGAGAAGTACCGGATGGACGAGTTCTTCCGCGCCGGCCTGGCGAAGCTCGGCGACCCGCGCGAGGTGGTCACCGACCCGGGGGCGAAGTACTTCGGCGCCGACCTCGAGGAGGACACCCTGGTGCCGGGGGCGGGCGCGGTTCTCGGGGAGCTCACCTATGCGGAGTTCAAGGCCCGCCAGTAGCCGGCGAGGATTCAGCAGGCGACGCCGACGCTGACGGCGGTGCGCTCCTCCCGTTCGTCCACCCGGACCAGCAGCGGAAGGCAGGCCGGTTTCCGGACGGTGTAGCCGCCGGCGAAGGCCAGCCATCCGCTCCGGCCGCCCCGGCACGCCGGTACGAGGATCCTGGTCCCTTCCGGGCCGGGGCTGCCCCAGCCGATCCGCGCGGCGGCGGCCCACTCCGGTGGCACCGAGATCGCCACCTCGGTGCCGGCACGCACGAGCAGGCCGTGCTTGGCGAAGAGCCATCCGGGCTCGCCGGACTCGTGCGGTTCCAGGACCGCGGACGGCAGGGCGACCGCGTCGAGCACCACCCGGTACGACGTGGGGTCCGGCGCGGTGCCGCCGATGTCGTGCGCGCACGAGACGGTCCACTGGTCCGGCGACGGGCTCACGGCGGCGGCCGGGCCCGGCCCATCCGGCGGCAGACGGGCCGGTGCCGGGTCGTCGGCGCCCCAGCACCCGGCCAGCAGAAGGGCGGCGGTCAAACCGCCGGCCAGCAGCCGGCCGACCATGGCAGGAGGGCGGCCGCCGCTCCCCGCAGGATGAAAGTCGGCGTTCACTACCGGAAGACACCGGAGCGGGAGATCAGGTTCCCGCGGCGGGGGAGAGCGCAACCATCTGCCTGGGCCCGGCGGCCGCGCTGGGGCCTGGGCCAGGCAGGTGATCGCGTCGGAGAGCGGGGACGGTCCGGCTTGCCGGGACGGCCGGAACGCGTACCCCGCAAGGGTTTGATTTTCGGTGTGGGCCTGGCCCACAGTGGGTCCGTGAAACGGGCCATGGCCGCGCTGACCGTCGCGGCGTATCTGACCCTGCTCGTCGATGTGCTGGGTGACAACCGGCCGGCCGCGTCGCTGCTGCCGGCCACCGCGTTTCTGCTGGTGGCGACCCTGGGCTTCGAGTGGGTGCAGCGGCGCGGCGGGCGCTGGGCCGGATATGCGCACGTGGCCGTGCTGTTCCTGATCGGATTCGCGGTCTTCGCGGTGTCGGAGGCCTCGCTCGGTGCCACGCTGATGCTCGTCGTCCTGGTCAGCCAGGCGGTGCTGCTGCTGCCGGTGGCGGCGGTCGTGGTCGTGGTGGTGTCGCTGCCGTTATTCCATGCCGGGATGGCCCTCGACGAGGGGTTGCGGGAGGGGCTCGGGTTGCTGGCGGCGGCGGTGTTCGCGGCCGCGGTGACCAAGCTGCTGGTGCGCGAGCAACAGGCGCGCGCCGAGCTGGCCGGGGCGCACGCGCGGCTGCGGGAGTACGCGGTGCAGGTCGAAGGGCTCGCCGCCGCGCAGGAGCGCAACCGGGTGGCGCGCGACATCCACGACGGGCTGGGGCACGCGCTGACCGTCGTGCAGATGCAGATCAAGGCGGCCCGCGCGCTGCTCGGGCCGCGGCCCGAGCGCGCGGACGAGATGCTGGCGAAGGCGCAGGAGCAGGCCGAGGAGGCCCTTCGGGAGGTACGCCGTTCGGTCGGCGCCCTGCGCGAGCCACGGCCGGCCGTCCCGCTGCCGGACGCGTTGCGGGCACTGGCCGACGAGACCTCGGCCGCCGGCGTGCCGACCGAGGTCGACGTCACCGGAATGACCCGGCGGCTGCTCGCCGCGGCGGAGGAGTCGCTGTTCCGGGCGGCCCAGGAAGGGCTCACCAACGTGCGCAAACACGCCCGGGCGACGCGGGCTTCGCTGGTGCTCGACTATTCGCGGGCGTCCGCTGTGCGCCTGGAGGTGCGTGACGACGGGGACGGCGTGGGCGAGGGCGAGGGATTCGGGTTGCTCGGGCTGCGCGAGCGGGCCACCCAGGTGGGCGGGCACATGACGTTCGAGTCGGTGCCGGGCGGCGGGTCGACGTTGCGGATGGAGGTGCCCGGATGACGGTGCGGGTGCTGCTCGCCGACGACCAGGCGCTGTTCCGGGAGGCGCTCGGGGTGCTGCTGGGTGTGAGCCCCGACCTGGAGGTGGTGGGTGAGGCGGCCGACGGGCAGCAGGCCGTGGCCCTGGTCGCCGAGCTGCGCCCGGACGTGGTGCTGATGGACCTGCGCATGCCGGTGCTGGACGGGGTGGCGGCGACCCGGCGGATCCGGGCCGATCACCCGGCGACCCGGGTGATCGCCTTGACCACGTTCGGCGAGGACGAGGACGTCTTCGCCGCGCTGCGTGCCGGGGCGGTCGGCTATCTGCTCAAGGACGTGTCGTCGGAGGTGCTGTTCGAAGCGGTCCGGGCGGCCGTGCGGGACGAGTCGGTACTGCATCCGGCGGTGGCCGCCAAGGTGGTGGCCCGGGTCGCTCAGCTTCCACCAGTCAAGCCGCTGGTGGACCCGCTGTCGGACCGGGAACTGGAGGTGCTGCGGCTGCTGGCGCGGGGCAACAGCAACCGGGAGATCGCCGCGGCGCTGTTCCTGGCCGAGGGGACCGTGAAGAACCACGTCACCAACGTGCTCGGCAAGCTGGGCGTCCGGGACCGGACCCAGGCGGCGTTGCGGGCCGGCTCCCTGGGACTGCTGTAGACCATGACCTGGACCATGACCTCTGGCACCTGACCGGCACGGCACGCCGCCAGGATGATCGGTGCCATGACGACAACGACCGCTTCCCGCCTCCGCTTCGCCGGCCACTATCTGGAGATGGTCGTCGCGATGTTGGTCGGCATGTTCGCCCTCGCACCGCTCTGGAACCTCGCGGTTCCCGGTCTGGACGCCCATCCGGACGCGCACTCGATGGTGATGGCCACGAACATGGCGATCGGCATGGCGCTGTGGATGCGCATCCGCAAACACGACTGGCGGCACATCGCGGAGATGTGCGCCGCGATGTACGTGCCGTTCGTCGCGCTCCTCGTCCCGTACTGGATGGGTCTGATCTCCGGCGGCACCCTGATGACCGTGGGGCACATTCTGATGTTCCCGGCGATGCTCGTGCCGATGCTGTGGCGCCGCCGGCAGCCGGCGGCGGTGAGTCACTGCGCCACCGGGTAACCGTGAACGGCCGTCCGCGACGCGGACGGCCGTTCCGGCGGCTCAGGCCAGGCGGGAGCGCTGGATCGCCCGGACGCCGACCACCGCGAGCGGGGCGAACAGGCCGGTGAAGACCAGGCCGTACACCAGGGTCGGGCTGACCGGCACGGTGAACATGCCGATCAGGGCGACCACGTACACGCCGGTGGCCCACCAGCCGAGCACCCCGGCCCGGGCCAGGCCGATGTAAAGCAGCAGCAGACCGAGGAAGCCGATCATGGCCACGTCCCGCCACGGGCTGAGCAGCGCGCTGGCGTCCACCGCGTCGGAGATCTGCACGGCCACGTCCATCGGCACCCGGTTGCATGGTGAGCACCGCGGTGATCATGCCGATCAGGGTGAGCACCCGGCCGCGGGCGCCGCGGACCAGCAGCGGTACGACCAGCAGCCCGACCCCGGTGAGCATGTTCGAGTAGTGCAGGAACATCGCCGAGACCTGGGTCATCGTGTCGTCGCGGGTCAGCGACTCGATGTAGTCGGCGGTGCCCGGCGATCCCGGCGATACTCGGGCCGGTGGTCGGCCTGCTCGCGGTCGCCGAGGCGTACCTCGATGCCGTCTTCGCGGCGCACGCCGCGGCGGTGTGGGCGCCCGGCCTGCTGCTCGGCGCCGGAATCCTGCTCGCCACCTGGTTCCCGGTGGCGGGCGCGCTCACCGCGGTCGCCTGTTTCCCGCTCGGCCTGCTGGTCGGTGCGCCGGACATCGGCGGCGCCGGCCTGATCGGGCTGATCGGCATCACCGCCTGGGCCGGCTGGCGGCTGCCCCGGCGTCGCTCGCTGGTGGTGCTCGCCGCCGCGATGGCGGCCGGCGTGCTCACCTCGCTGCTGGCCGGGCAGTCCGCCTGGGAGGCGATCTTCCAGCCGGCCATCCTGGTGCCCGGCTGGTTCCTCGCCCTGCGTGCCGGGGTCAGCGGGTTCCTGCTCAAGGTGGCCCCGCCCGAGCAGCTGATCGAGGCGGTCCGCACGGTCGCCGCCGGGCAGGGCCTGCTCGACCCGGCGGTGACCCTGCGGGTGATCGCCGCGTTCGCCGCGACCGAGCCGCCGGCCCCGCCCGACCCCGGGCTCCAGCAGCTCACCCCGCACGAGCAGGACGTACTGCGGCTGCTCGCGGAGGGCCTGTCCAACGCCGAGATCGCCGCCCGGAGGTATCTGGGCGAGGCGACGGTGAAGACCCACCTGTCCCGGATCCTGATGAAACTGGGCCTCAAGACCCGGGTTCAGGCGGTGGTCTAGGCGTACCGCACCGGGCTGGCCTAGCCGGGTACTTGGATCGGGCCGGGCATGGTGTTACACCAGTCGATGTGGACGGACGACTGCTGGCCGACAAAGTGGTGCTGATCAGCGGCGGCACACAGGGCGTCGGCGCCGGGATCGCCCGGGCGGCGGCTGGTGCGGGCGCCGCGGTCGTGGTGACCGGTCGGCGACCCGAGCCGGGGGAGGCGCTGGTCGCCGAACTGCCCGGCCGGGCCTGCTACGTGCCGGCCGACGTCGCGGACGTCGCCTCCGCCCGGGCCTGCGTCGCCACCGCGATCGCCCGGTTCGGCCGGGTGGACTGCCTGGTCAACGCCGCCGGGCTGACCTCGCGCGGCACCCTGCTGGACACCACGCCGCAGTTGTTCGACCAGCACATCGCGGTCAACCTGCGCGGGCCGTTCTTCCTGATGCAGGCGGTCGTCGCGGACATGCTGCACCGGGGCGGCGGCGGCACGATCGTCAACATCCTGTCCAGCTCCGAGCTGGGCGGCCAGCCGTACCTGGCGCCGTACGTGGCGGCCAAGGCGGGGCTGGCCGGGCTGACCCGCAACGCCGCCCACGCGCACCGGTTCGACCGGATCCGGATCAACGGACTCGACATCGGCTGGACCGACACCGAGGGCGAGGACCGTACCCAGCGTGAGTTCCACGGCGCCGGCGACGACTGGCGCGAGCGGGCCGGGCGGACCCTGCCGATGGGCCGGCTCAGCCGGGTGGACGAGATCGCCGACTTCGTCGTCTTCCTGCTCTCCGACCGCAGCGGCGTGGTCACCGGCTCGGTCATCGACTGGGACCAGCACGTTCCCGGCGGGCTGGACTGACATGCGGGTCGGCGTCATCGGACTCGGGCGCATCGGCGCCCGGCACGCGGCGACGCTGCTCGACCTGCCCGGCGTGGACTCCGTGGTGGTCACCGACGCGGTGCCGGCCACGATCGAACGGGTGAGCGCCGACCTGGACGTCGAGACGGCCGCCACGCCGTCGGCACTGCTGGGGGCGAACGTCGACGGCGTGGTGATCGCCGCCGCGACCGGCGCACACGCGGAACTGATCGGCGCCGCGGTCCAGGCCGGTGTGCCGGTGTTCTGTGAGAAGCCGGTCGCCGGCACCGTCGAGGAGGCGGTGGCCGTCCAGCAGCGGGTGCGGGGGCGGGGTGTGCCCGTACAGATCGGGTTCAACCGCCGCTTCGACCCGGGCGTCGTGGCGGCCCGGCGCGCGGTGCTGTCCGGGGTGCTGGGGCGGCTGCACACCGTACGCTCCACCACGATGGATCCGGCGCCACCGCCGGCGACCTACCTGGCCGCCTCCGGCGGCATCTTCCGCGACTGCGCGGTACACGACTTCGACGTGATCCGGTACGTGACCGGCCGCGAGGTGACCGAGGTCTACGCGGCCGGAGACGCCGACACCGTGTCCACGCTGCTCACCCTCGACGACGGAGCCGTGGCGGTGGTCTCCAACACCCGGTACAACGGGGCCGGGTACGACGTCCGCCTGGAACTGCACGGCTCCCGCGCCAGCGTCGCGGCCGGCTGGGACGATCGCATGCCGATGCGCTCCACCGAACCGGGCGCCCGGATCCCGGCGGCCGAGCCGTACCGGTTCTTCCTCGACCGGTTCGCCGCCGCCTACCGCGCGGAGCTGGCGGCCTTCCTCGAGGTCATCGCCGGAGCCCGCCGGTCACCGTGCACGATCACGGACGGGGTCGAGGCGGCCCGGATCGCCGAGGCCTGCGACCGGTCGCTTGACGAACACCGGCCGGTCGCGCTCGACGAGATCAGTCCGGGCCGAGGCGGGCCGGTGGGGCGTTGTGCGGGGTGATGATCTGGATCGCCGACGGCGTCCACGGCTGCGGGCCCGGGATCACCTTGCGTGCGCGCAGCACCGCCTGGCAGGCCCGGCGGACGTCCTGGCGCAGGTCGTGATGCAGGACCGCGGAGATCAGCCGCTGCCGTAGCAGGGGAGTGTTGTCGCCGTCGAGGTCGTGCGCGATGAAGACCGAGTAGGACCGGCTCTCAGCCCGGAAAGCGTCGATCACGGCCGTGGTTCCGCCGGCTCCGGCGTACATCGAATAAACGGCGTTGATCCCCGGATGCCGGCGCAGGGCTGCCCGGGCCGCCGCATGGACCGCCGAAGGGCGGTCCTCCGCATCGACGATGTCGATGCGGAGCCGGGCCGGCGCCAGCGAGCGCAACTCGGCGCCGAAGCCCACCGCACGCTCATCCTCGCCGCGATAGGCACCCTCACCGCGTACGACCAGCACGTCACCGGGTCGTTCACCAAGCCATTGCTGTACGAGGTACGCGGCCGTCGCGCCCGCGGCCCGGTTGTCGATGCCCACGTAGACGGCCCGGCGGCTCGCCGGCAGATCGGTGACCAGGGTGACGACCGGCAGGTCGAGGCGGTTCACGGCGGCCACCACCGGCGGCACGTCCGGCGCCTTGAGGATCACGCCGTGCGAACCGGTTCGCGGTATCCGGTCCAGCGCCGCCAGGAGATCATCGGGGCTCGCGGGGCGGTGGAACCGGGCCCGGAACACGACCGGCCGCAGCGCCGGCAACTCGGCCTCGACGGCGGCCCGGACCGCGTCCGAGAACCGGGGCGGCGCCTGCACCACGACGTCGATCATGAAGGTGCGGCCGCCCAGGACCAGCTGTGCGCGCTGCCGGTCCAGGTCGTCGACGGCCCGGTGCACCTGGTGGACGGTGCTCTCGCGTACCCCGCCGCGCTCGTGCAGGACCCGGTCCACGGTGGCCTCGCTCAGGCCGGCCTGCGCGGCGATCTCCCGGATCCGGTACCGCATGCCGTCCAGCCTGAGGTCGTTTTGAGGGTTTCCACAAGGCCCGTCGACGTCCGTGGATTCCTACGCTCGGCTCATGACTTGGTTCACCGCAGCAGACTGCGACCTCAAGGAGTTCCGGGTCCTGGTCGAGCAGACCACCGACCCCCGCGACTACCCGTACGCCTCCTCCGTCGAACAGAACGTACCCATCTACGGCCCGCTGCCCGCCGATCGCCGTGCGGTGCAGGCCGAACTCGTCCGTGCCCTCGCTGACGGGCCCGGCATCGTGGTGTTCCGGGACGCTTTCGACCCGGCCGTCATCGACCGGGCGACCGAGGTCTTCCATGAGATGATCGCCGCCCAGAAGGCGTCCGGGGTGGCCGGCGGCGACCACTTCGCGCCGCCCGGCGCCAACGACCGGGTGTGGGGCGCCCTCGACAAGTTCGCCCTGCGTGATCCCGCGGCGTTCGCGGCGTACTACGCCAACGACGTGCTCGCCCTGGTCAGCGAGGCCTGGCTGGGCACCGGATACCAGGTCACCTCGCAGATCAACGTGGTCAACCCGGGCGGGAAGGCGCAGGTCGCGCACCGCGACTACCACCTCGGGTTCATGTCGCAGGAGCAGGCGCTGCGCTACCCCGCGCACATCCACCAGCTGTCACCGGCGCTCACCCTGCAGGGCGCCGTCGCGCACGTCGACATGCCGGTGGAGACCGGGCCGACGCTGTACCTGCCGCACTCGCAGAAGTACCCGGCCGGCTACATCGCCTTCCACCAGCCGGAATTCACCGAGTACTTCGAAGCCGGTTACGTGCAGCTTCCGCTGCACAAGGGGGACGCGGTCTTCTTCAACCCCGCGCTTTTCCACGGTGCCGGCACCAACAAGACCGCAGATGTACGCCGGATGGCGAACCTCCTTCAGGTCTCGTCCGCGTTCGGCCGAGCCATGGAGTCGGTGGACCGGCTCGCGATGTCGGTGGCGTTGTACCCGGTGCTGCGCGGGCTGACCGACGCCGGCGCGGTGCGCAACGTGGTCGCGGCGTCGGCCGAGGGGTACGCGTTCCCGGCCAACCTGGATCGGGACCAGCCGGTGGACGGGCTGGCGCCGGTGACCCAGGCGGAGCTCGTGCTGCGGGCGGTGCGGGAGGAATGGAGTGCCGAGCGGTTCACCGAAGAGCTGGAGGCGCAGGCGCGTCGGCGCGCCTGACGAGGTGGGGTAGCACCTCGGCGGCGATCAGGTCGAGGTGATCGAGGTCGGCCATGTCCCGGAACTGCAGGTAGACCGTGCTTACCCCGGCTTCCCGGTAGCGGGCGAGCTTGTCGGCCACCTCGGCCGGGGTGCCGGCCAGCGCGTTGTCGCGCATCCACGGAGCGTCCGCACCGAAGATCTCGAGACGGCGGCGGACCTGCGCGTCGTCCTTGCCGACGGCCACGGCGTGCGCCAGGGAGAGCCTGAGCGAGTCCGGCTCGCGGTCGGCGGTGGTGCACGCGTTACGCACCCGGGCGAACAGCTCGGCGGTCTCCTCGACGGAGGTGAAGGCGGCGTTGAACTCCGCGGCGTACCTCGCCGCCAGCGCGGGCGTGCGTCTCCGCCCGGAGCCGCCGACGATCACCGGCGGGTGCGGCGCCTGGACCGGCTTGGGCAGACCGGGGGAGTCGACCACCGTGTAATGCTCGCCGGCGAAGTTGTAGTGCTCGTGCACGGGTGTGGTCCAGAGGCCGGTGATCAGCTCCAGCTGCTCCTCCAGGCGGTCGAACCGGGTCCCGGTGTCCGGGAAGTCGATCCCGTACGCCAGATGCTCCGGCTCGTGCCAGCCGGCTCCGAGCCCGAGCTCGACCCGGCCGCCGCTCATCCGGTCCACCTGGGCCACGGTGACCGCCAGCACCCCAGGGTTACGGAACGTAGCGGAGGTCATGAGCGTGCCGAGCCGGATCCGGCTGGTCTCCCGGGCCAGCCCGGCCAGCGTGATCCACGAGTCGGTCGGGCCGGGCAGGCCGTCACCGGGGCCGTTCCCGTTCCGCAGGAAGTGATCAGAGCGGAAGAACGCGTCGAACCCGCACTCTTCGGCTTGGCGTGCCAGCGCCAGCTGATCGTCGTAGGAGGCGCCTTCCTGGGGCTCGGTGAACACTCTGAGCAACATCGACCAACCCTATCCTTTGTGGGGATCATGGAGGCATGCGTCTCCGGATGGAACTCTTCGTCGATGACATGGATGCTTCGATCGCTTTCTACTCGGAGCTGCTCGGTTTCCGGCTGGCCCGGCGGGGAGTGGGGTATGCGGTGGTCCGTAGAGGGCATGTGGTGCTCGGTATCGGCCTGATAGCTGATACCGGCTGGGCCGTGCCCGGCATGCCCCGGGGTGCCGGGGTGGAGGTCGTGCTGGAGCTCGACGAGGTGGAGGATGTGGCCGCTTTGTATGAGCACTGTGCCGCTCGCGTTGGTGGGGTGGAGCCGCTCCAGCTGCGGTCGTGGGGCCTGTACGACTTCCGCCTGCGTGATCCCGATGGCTATTACCTGCGGGTGACGCACGGCGACGCGTATGCCGCGGAGCCGGACTCGATTGAGCCCGCCGACGGCTTGTGACCCGAACCGGCTGGCTTGCCGGCGGCCGTCGAGAGTGACCAGATGGCGCGCTCATGCTGCGCTGCTCATGCTGCGCTGCTCGCGCCGCGCGGTGCCGCGCCGCGCCGCGCGGTGCCACGCCGCGCGGTGCCACGCCGCGCGGTGCCACGCCG
>NZ_JADQTO010000012.1:0-191854 GCF_015704865.1 Actinoplanes aureus
CTGGTTCAGGCCACCACCATCGCCGTACCGCATGCTTCCAGCACACCCGAAACCGGCGAAACCGGTCGATCCCCCGAAAGCGTCTTCAATAGACCTGGCACAAACCCTGACCCCGAAAGCGCTCTAGATCTTCAGTCATCGAGGTGCGTTCGCCGGTCACTCCCATCAGCGGTATGCGTGACCGGCCGTCCCCGCAGGTGAGGAGGGCAGGCGGGTCCGGGCTGGCGCTGAGACACCGAACAGGACCTCCATGAGGTGGCTGGGCGCCAGCCGGCCGGACCCGGCTGGCCCTGACGCACCGGATGAGGCCTCCGGCACGTGGCTGAGTGCCAGCCGCGTGGGCGCGGCGGCACGTGAAAAGGGGGCGTGCAGCGATGTTGCGCCGCCACAGGCCGCAGCGCGGCGGGTTCGAGCCGTCGTTCGCGCACGTTATGGGGTGTGGTGGGGTGCGTGGGCTACGGCTGGCGGGGGCGGGCCGTCGCTCGCGCACGTCATGAGGTGCGGTGAGGTCCGTGGGCTACGGCCGGAGGAGGTCGGCCGTCGTTCGCGCACGTCGGGGGACGGGCCGGGCGGGACGGAGCGGTGTTTCCCGGCGGTCGCGGCCGGGACGGGGCGGTGCGCTCGCGTCGGGAGAGCGGGACGACAAGATTCCGGCGGGACGGCCGGTCACGCGCACCGGGAAAAGCGAGACCTCCGGATCCTGTTTAGAGTGCGATGAATGGACACTGTGGAGCGCGTCACCACCGACCGCGGTGAGCTGGTGCTGCGCCACCGAAACGGGCACTACGAGCTGATCAGCAACGGCGTCTTCCTGATGGACACCCGCTCCGGCGACTCCGAGCGGGCCATGATTCGCGAGGCCCTGGCCGCCGCCGGGCCGCGGCCGCGGCTGCTCATCGGGGGCCTCGGCGTCGGCTTCTCGCTGGCCGAGGCGGTCCGCTCCGACGCCGCCGAGATCGTCGTCGTCGAGATCGAACCCGCGGTGGTGAACTGGCACCGCGGCGTGCTGCGCCCCTACAGCGCGGGCGCCCTCGACGATCCCCGGGTACGGGTGGTCACCGCCGACCTGATCGCCTGGCTGGAGACGACCACCGACCGCTACGACGCCATCTGCCTGGACGTCGACAACGGCCCCGACTGGATCGTCTTCGCGGCCAACTCCCGGCTGTACGCCCCGGCCGGCCTGGACCTGCTGCGCGCCCGCCTCACCCCGGGCGGGGTCCTCGCGATCTGGAGCGCCGCCGACTCACCGCGGTTCGCCGCCGAGCTGGACCGGGCCGTCGGGCCCACCCGTACCGTGCGGATCCCGGTTCCACGGGGCGAACCGGATGTGGTGCACGTGGCATCATCGGCGATCATGACGACCGCGATGACCTACGCCGAGTTCGCCGCGCGCGAGGCGGCCGGCGAGTCACCCGCGTACGAGCAACTGGCCACCGCCGTCTCGCACGATGCCCGGCTGCTCGCCCGGCTGGACACGCTGCCTGCGGCGAAGCGCCAGCCCAACCTGATCTTCGCGGTCGTTCAGTTCCTCGGCGGTCCGGTGACCGACCCGGCCGCCTTCCTGGAGTTCACCGCCGCGAACTGGTCCGTCGTGGAGGAGCACATCCGGGCCCGGGCCACGCAGACCAACGAACCCGCCCGATGCGCGCTGTTGTTGCCGGTGCTGGCCACCCTGCCGCAGCCGCTCGCTCTGCTGGAGGTCGGCGCCTCGGCCGGCCTCAACCTGTTCCCGGACCGGTACGCGTACCGCTACGGCGAACACCGGATCGGCGACGGCGAGCCGGTGCTCGACTGCACGCTGACCGGAGCGGCGCCGCCGGACCGCGTACCCGAGGTGGCCTGGCGGGCCGGCCTCGACCTGAACCCCCTGGACGTCACCGACCCGGCCGACGCCCGCTGGTTGCAGGCCCTGATCTGGCCGGAGCAGGAGCATCGCCGCGCCCGCCTGCGCGCCGCGGCGCGCGTCGCCGCCGCCGACCCGCCTCACCTGGTCCGCGGTGACCTGGTCGACGACCTGCCCGCGCTGGCCGCCCAGGCGCCGGCCGGCGCCACCCTGGTCGTCTTCCACACCTCGGTGCTGTACCAGGTCCCGGCGGCACGCCGGCAGGCGTTCATCGATCTGGTACGCGGACTGCCCGCACACTGGATCGCCGTGGAGAACCCGTCGGTGATCGCCCACGACAACCTCCCGAACCCGCCCGGCGAGACCCTGCACAACGTCCTCAGCCTCGACGGCAAGCCGCTGGCCTGGGCCCGGGCCCACGGCGATGCCCTCACCTGGTTCGGCTGACCGCGGCGGTGGCCGCGGGCGTCTAGGGTGACCGCATGACCGAGGCTGAACTGCTCACCGCGGAACGGCGGCTCCAGGCCGCACAGCGTGCCGGCGACGTGGCCGAGCTGGACCGGCTGCTCGACGACCGGCTGATCGCAATCGGACCGGACGGCGCCCGCTACCGCAAGCAGGACGACCTGGACGCCTACCGGTCCGGCACGTCGGTGGTCCAGGAACTGGTCGAGGAGAGCGTGGACTCGCTGGTCGTCGGCACCACCGGCGTCACGTTCTTCACCGGTACGGTCTCCGGCACTTTCGGCGGCGAGCCGTTCTCCGCCCGGATGCGCTACACACGTACCTGGGCATACCAGGACGAATGGCGCATCATCGCCGCACACATCGCCGTGCTCTAACCCCCTTTGGCGGACGTCCGCCCACCGGTTCCGCTCTTTGGGGGTACGCGTGACCGCCCGTCCCGCCGAAGCCGACCCGTCCCCGCTCTCCCAGCGCGAGCCGGGCGTTCCCTCCCGGCCGCAGCGCGGCCGGGAGGGAAACGGCGCGCCGCCGCGGATGCCCGCATGGGCCCGGCGGTCGCCGGGCGGCCCGGAGTGGCAGGTGATCGCGGGCAGGGCGGGACTCCGCGTCACGCGTACCGGAAAAATGGGTTGGATCTTGATCCTCCGGCGGTGGGCATTCCTTCGGCCTGGTGGCGCTGGTCCAGGCGCACCCGGCGAAGTCGTACGATGTCGATCAAGGTCGACCCGCGGCGGCTCACCACGCGGGCGTTCCAGGGGTTGAAATGTTTCATCAGCCTTGGATCTCGCGCGGGCAACCAATGCACGCTCGCATGCTTTATGCTCCGATATGACGTTTCAAGCCGCGAGAGAAGAGGCCCGGTGAGCCAACCGCCCCGCAACGGCCGCGCCCCGTCGGTCAAGGACGTCGCCGCGGCCGCGGGCGTCTCGCTCGGCACGGTGTCGAACGTGCTCAATCGACCATCGGTGGTCAGCGCCACCACCCGCGAGCGGGTGGAGCGCGCCATGTCGGAGCTCGGCTTCGTCCGCAACGAGTCGGCCCGCCAGCTGCGCGCCGGCACCAGCCGCGCGCTGGCCTACGTCATGCTCGACGGGGGCAACCCGTTCTTCCACGACGTCGCCGAGGGCATCGAGACCGCCGCCGAGGCCGCCGACCTCTCTCTGTTCGTCTGCAACAGCAACAGTCGCGCCGAGCGCGAGGCCAAACACCTCGACCGGCTCGTTCAGCAGCGGGTCCAGGGCATCCTGATCACTCCGGTCGACCCGGACGCGCCGCACCTCGCCGAGATCGCCCGGCGTGGCATCCCGTTCGTCATGGTGGACCGGCTCAGCAGCGCCGGCGACCACTGCTCGGTCGCGGTGGATGACGTGCTCGGCGGCCGGATCGCCGTGGAGCACCTGCTCGACCGCGGTCACCGGCGGGTGGCGTTCGTCGGCGGACCGGCCAGCATCGGCCAGGTCCGCGAGCGCCTCCAGGGCGCCCGCGAGGTGTGGACCGAGTTCGGGATGGCCGAGGACGACCTGATCAACCTGCCCACCGACGCGCTCACCGTCAGCGAGGGCCGCTCCGCCGGCGAACGCCTGGCCGGCCTGCCCAGCCGCCGCCGGCCCACCGCCGCCTTCTGCGCCAACGACCTGCTCGCCCTCGGCCTGCTCCAGCACGCGGTCACCGCCGGCCTGCGCGTCCCCGACGATCTGGCGATCGTCGGCTTCGACGACATCGACTTCGCCGCCGCGGCGGCGGTCCCGCTCACCTCGGTGCGCCAGCCACGGCAGGAGCTGGGCCGGACGGCGGCACGCCTGGTCCTGGACGAGGCGACGAACCCGGACCACGTGCACGAGCAGGCGACGTTCGTCCCGGCGCTGGTGGCCCGGGCGTCCACCGGAACGGTGCGCCGGTAACGTCCCTCCTCGTGATCCACGAGCTCTACGAGGTAATCCACCGCCGCCGCGACGTGCGCGGCCAGTTCACCGGCGAGCCGATCCCGGACGACACCCTCGACCGGATCCTGACCGCCGCACACGCCGCACCCAGCGTCGGCCTCTCCCAGCCGTGGGACTTCGTCGTGATCCGCGACCCGGCCCTGAAGACCGCCTTCCACCAGCACGTCCGCGCCGAACGCGACGTCTTCGCCGCCACCCTCGACGGCGACGCCGCGACCCGCTTCGCCCGCATCAAGATCGACGGAGTGCTGGAGTCCAGCCTGTCGATCGTGGTCACCTACGACCCCTCGCGCGGCGGACCCGCGGTCCTCGGCCGGCACGCCATCGCCGACGCCGGCCTCTACTCGGTCTGCCTGGCCATCCAGAACCTGTGGCTGGCCGCCACCGCGGAACAGCTCGGCGTCGGCTGGGTCTCGTTCTACCGGGAGGACTTCCTGCGCGGCCTGCTCGGCATCCCGTCACACGTGCGCCCGGTCGCGTGGCTCTGCCTGGGCCCGGTCACCCACCTGGAGCGGGTACCCGACCTGGAACGGCACGGCTGGCGCCGGCGCGGGCCGCTCAGCCGGGTGGTGCACGATGACCGGTGGTCCTCCGGCAGGGAGTGTGAGTGACGATGCGCCTGCACGTCGGCTGCGCGATGTGGAGCCTCAAGTCCTGGCAGGGGCGCTTCCTGCCGCATCCGGCCACGCCGCCGGAGCGGCTGCGCGCGTACGCCGGATGGTGCAACGCCGTCGAAGGCAACACCACGTTCTACGCGACCCCGGCGCGCGACACCGTGGCCACCTGGGCCGAGCAGACCGACACCGGCTTCCGGTTCGTCCTGAAGCTACCCAAGGTGGTCACCCACGAGCACCGGCTCACCGGCGCCGACGAGCCGCTGCGCGCCTTCCTCGACGCCATCACCCCGCTGGGCCCGCGCACGCACGCACTCTGGGTGCAACTGCCGGGTTCCTTCGGACCCGGCGACCTGCCGGTTCTGTCGCGCTTCCTGCGGGGCCTGCCTACCGAGCATCGGTACGCCGTGGAAGTTCGCCATCCAGCCTTCTTCGACGACCCGCGCGGCCTCGAGGACGTGCTCGCCGAGGTCGGGGCGGAGTGGATCCCGTTCGACACCACCACGTTCTTCACCACCCCGCCGACCAGCGAGGCGGAACGCGACGCGTGGGCGAAGAAGCCGCGCCTGCCGTTGCGCACCCGGGCACTGACCGACCGGCCGATCGTCCGCTACCTGGGCCGGGACTCGGTGGAACGAACCGTCGAGGGCTGGCAGCGCTGGGTGGAGACCGTGGCGGGCTGGCTGCGCGAGGGCCGCTCACCGACGGTGTTCGTGCACACGCCGGACAACGCCGACGCGCCCGAACTGTGCCGGCGCTTCCACGACGAGGTCCGGGCGCGGGTGCCGCAGCTCGACCCGCTGCCGTCACCGGAGCCGGCCGGGCCGCCCACCCTGTTCTGACGTAGGTTTCCGGCCATGACAACGAGTATCGGCGGCCGGGCGGTGCTGTGGGCGCAGTGGGTGATGCTTGTCGCGTACCTGCTCGGCAGCTTCGGTGTGCTGCTGCTCGCCGTCGTGCAGACCGGGGACGCGGGTGCCCTGCTGGACCCGCGGCTGGAACGGCTCGGCGACCCGAAGGACTCCATGCCGGATTCGGTGTGGAATCCGCTGGCCTGGATGTTCGGTATCAGCCGGCTCGTCGCGATGCTCGTTTTCCTGGCAGCACCCGCTGCGCTGCTGCTCGGGTTGCTGGCGATCGCCCGCTCGCACTGGGCCGGCGACCGCAAGGTGTTCCGCTGGAGCGTCACCCTCACCGCGGCCTGGATCGTGGTGCTGATCGTCGCCCTGACCCCGTACGGGCAGCAGATGAACACCTGGCTGCTCGACTGAACCAGGCCGGCGTGGCGGGCGTACCCATCCACAGGTGACGAAGAGTGACCTGGGAGGGGACGGTGGCACTGCCCCACGAACTCGCGGTCGACGTGCCCGCCCTGGAACAGGCCGGCGCCGGCGTGGAGGCCGCCGCGGTGACCTTGAGTGATGCCCGGTCGTCGTCCGACGGGAACCTGGCGCCCGGCAGGCACGCCGGTTGGGACACCGCGACCACCGCCGCCGAGGCGGCCGGCGTCTGGAACGGATACCTGGACGGACTCGCCGCCGAGGTGCGCGGATTCGGCCGGGAGCTGCTCGCCGCGGCCCGGCGCATCCAGGCCACGGACCAGTCGTCCGGGCAGGACATCGACCGGGTGCCGAGATGAGTGCGCTCACCCTGCACCAGCTGCTGAACGCTGATCCCGGACCGTGGCACGCGGCCGCCTCAGCATGGCAGCGGCTGGCGGACCGCATCGACGACGCGGCCGAGCAGTTCATCGGCAGTACCCGCGATCTCGCGTATGCCTGGCCGTCCGGGGCCGGCGCCCGGGCCGCTGACGAGAAGGCCACCCGGATGCGGGCCGAGGTGAGCAACACCTACAACCCGGCGCGGCGCATCTACGACGCGCTCGACCGGCACGCGTACGGGGTTGGCGAACTCCGCCAGACAGCGGAGCAGATGGTCACTTCCGCCCGCCAGGCCGGGTTCACCGTCGACACCGCCAACGGTCGGGTCAGCGCGCCCGCTTCGGCGTATCTCGGCGGCAACCTGGACCGCACCGCCCGCGAGTTGAACGTGATCCTGGCAGACCTCGAAGCGGTCGTGGAGCGCGCCCGGGGCTTGGACGACTCGACCGCCAACGCGATCCGCGTCAACCTGCCCGACCCGCGCACGAGATTCGGTCAGACGACCCTGCCTCCGGTGACCCGGGCGACGGCCGAGGCACAGCGCGGGCGCCCGCCGGCGGACGTCAGGCGGTGGTGGGAGACGCTGACACCGCAGCAGCAGGAGCAGGCGATCCAGGACATGCCGGACCTGATCGGCTGGCTCGACGGGGTGCCCGCCAGCGACCGCGACACCGCCAACCGGCTGCGGCTGGAGCGCGACCAGAGTGAGCTCGCCGCCCGGGACGCCGCGATCGAGGCGCGCATGGATCAATTGCGGGAGAACATGGAGCGGCATGCGAACACGCGCGGCGGTTACAGCCCGGAACTGAACGGCCTGTTCCGCGAGCAAGAAGTCATTCGGGCGCAGCTGGCCGATCTCGGCAGGGTCGAAACCAAGTTGGCGGATCTGGGCGCTAGCGGGATGCTGCTCGGCGTCGACCCGGCCGGTGACGGCAAAGTGATCGTCTCGGTGGGCGATCCCGACACCGCCCGGCACACCGCTGTCTGGGTTCCCGGAGTCGGCACGATGATGGGCGACGTTTCCGGCAACGTCGACCGGGTCGTCAACCTCAAGGACACCGCTGATGGCCTCACCAGCGCGACGAACGACGTCGCCGCGATCATGTGGCTCGGCTACGACGCGCCGGAGTTGAACGCCACGGCGGTCGGGCATGAGCGTTCCGAGCAGGGCGGCGCTTTCCTCGACCGCTTCGTCGACGGGCTCCGGGCAACGAACTCGGAGCAGATCCGGCAATTGACGGTTGTGGGACACAGCTACGGCTCCACGGTGGTCGCCGAAGCGGCCCTCGACGCCAACGGGCTCGCCGTGGACGACATCATCACAGCGGGCAGTCCGGGTATGCACACCGATCGTGCCGAGGATCTCGGCATCGACCCGCGCCACGTCTGGGCCGGCCGGGCGGAGGGTGACGGCATCGCCGGCGCCGCCGGCAGCTTCCCGTTCGTTCACGACAACGAACCGAGCGACGGGGACTTCGGTGCCAACCGGTTCACCGTCGACACTCATGGGCACAGCGCCTACTGGGATCGCGACACCGAAAGCCTGCGCAATCAGGCGCACATCATGGTCGGGAAGTACGACAAGGTTGGCTTGGACCACGGAGAGGCGCCGGCATCATGACCCGTCGAGATCTGGTTGTGACACACGCCCTGGTCGGAGGGCTGGTTGCCGCGCTGGTGGCACTGACGAGTTGTTCCGGCGGAGGAGACGACATGCTGGCGATGCCTCAGGAAGACGCGAAGCAGGAGGTCGTCCGGCAGGCCGAAGCCATCCGTGTCGCGGTTGGCGCGGACCGGTTCAGCCAGGCGAAGGCGAACGTCACCCCCTGCGAAGGCCGCCGGGGTGAGCTGTCCGATTCCGCGGAGGTGTACTACGTGCAGGGCATCTACCAGATGCTGATTCCGGTCGCGGAGCACCTCACCGTCCTCGCCAAGGCGCGCTCCGCCCTGGAGAGCAGCGGCTACACCATCGAGAAGGAGCGCACGTTCCCGGTCAGCGGCGGCGGGGAGATCACCGCTGGTGCCGCCAACGGGTACAGCGCGAGCCTTACCAGTGGGGACGAGTTGGCGATGCTCCTCATGGTGTCGTCGCCCTGCTACCGGACGCCGGCGGCTTGACGGCGGGCCCGGCGACCTCGCCGGGCCCGCCGTCACGAGCGGTCAGGAGTGCGGGCAGGTGTTGCGGTATTCCTGGATCGCCGAGCCGGACGGGGCCGGGCAGAGGAACTGCTCGTAGCGGGTGTCGTTGTCGATGAAGCGCTTGAGCCACGACAGGCTGTACTTCGCCACGGTGACGTTGCCGCCCGAGGTGGGTGCGGAGTGGCTGGCGTTGTTCAGCTCCAGGTAGGCCTTCTCCGGCGCCGACGTGAGGCTGGTGTAGAACGGCTCGGAGTGTGAGGTGACCGGCGCGACCGTGTCGTTCTCCGCGCCGATGATCATGACCGGGACCCGGACGCTGGTCCACGACTTGGTGCCGTGCCACGGGGTCAGCGGCACCGCCGCCTGTAGTGCGGGCCGGGTGCGTGCCGCGGCGAGGCTGCCGCCGCCACCCATCGAGTGGCCCATGACGCCGAGGCGGGTGGCGTCGATGCGGGTGCGCACCGAGCTGCGCTGGGTCAGGTAGTCGAGGGCCGCGAGCAGCTGCGTGCCGCGGCTGTCCGGCTGATCGAGCGTGCTCAGCGTGTCGATGGTGATCACCACGAAGCCCTGGGAGGCGAGCCGCGGGCCGAGCCAGGCGATGCTGGACTGGGAGGCGGTGAAGCCGGGGGAGATGGCGACCGCGCCGAACGTGCCGGCCGAGGTGCTGGTGGGGTAGTAGACGGTGCCGCCGCCGAACCCGGTCACGCTGGAGCGGGAGACGGTGACCTGGCTGATCGCGAACGATCCGCGGCTGGCTTCGATGCTGGCGTTGGTCGGTGCGGGGCCGCGCTCGTACGGGTTGGCGGCGACGGCCGGTGCCGCGGGGGCGATCAGCAGCGCGGCGATGGCGGCGCAGAAGGCTGTCCGGAGGGTGGAGACGGGCATCGGGAACTCCCAGGGGATAGGCGGGAGAATGATTGCCATCGATGGATGTAATGAAGGTAACCCGTCAGTAACAAAGTGGTAATCCCAGCCGCTACCTGCCGCCGTGTTATGTAGTTGGCGGCGTGCCAAGAACGAAATTCGATTGCCGCGCCGGGCCGGCTCGGCCAGGGTGGTCCGCATGACGTCACCCACGAAGCGCCCTCAGCCCTCAGCCCCACTTCTTGCAGAAGAGAGCCTTCGTGCAGTCCACCTCCGCCACCGTCAAAGTCTTCGCCGCAGCTGGTAGCTGGATCGAGTCCGACGCCGTCGCGCAGTGCCACCAGGTGGCCGCGCTGGACGGCATGATCCACGTCGCCGGGATGCCCGACCTGCACCCCGGCAAGGGTGCCCCGATCGGCGCCGCGATGGCGTCGAGCGTGCTCTACCCGCTCCTGGTCGGCTCCGACATCGGCTGCGGCATCGCGGTCTTCCCGATCCGGCTCAAGCGTGTCGTGCCGGAGCGCGTCGCCGCCCGCTTCCCCGACCTGGACAAGCCGGTCGACCCCGATGACCTGGCCGGTGCCGACATCCCGGCCGGTTACACCGACAGCCTCGGCACGGTCGGCCGCGGCAACCACTTCGTCGAGCTCGCCCGTGTCGACGGTGTTCTCGACGCCGGGCACGCGAGCCGGCTGGGCCTGTCCGGCGGCGACCTGGTCCTGATCGTCCACAGCGGTTCGCGCGGCCTCGGCGAGCGGATCCTGCGGGCACACACCGAGGTCCACGGCGCCGGCCCGGCCCCGGACCCGGCGGCGTATCTGGAAATGCACGACGCCGCCGTCCGCTGGGGTGCGCTGAACCGGCGGCTGATGGCCGCCCGGGTCGCCGAGGCGCTCGGCGCCGAGGTCACCGAGCCGATCGTCGACGTCTGCCACAACTCGGTCGAGATCCGCGACGGCGTCTATCTGCACCGCAAGGGCGCCGCCCCGGGCGACGGCGGGGACGTGCTCATCGCCGGCACCCGCGGCACGCACTCCTACCTGGTGGCCGCGCACGCCGGCCCGGAGGCCGGGCATTCGGTCGCGCACGGCGCGGGACGCAAGATGTCAAGGGCGGACGCGCTGCGCCGCGGCAAGGCCAAGCACACCGTCGAGGAGCTGCGGCGTACGCCGGTCGGCTCGCTTGTCGTGTGCGGCGACCGGCAACTGCTCTTCGAGGAGGCGCCGACCGCGTACAAGCGGATCGAGCAGGTGATCGGCGACCTGGTCGGGCACGGCCTGGCCACGCCGGTCGTCACCACGGTGCCGGTCGTGACGTACAAGACGGCCGACCTCGGCCCGCGCAAGGGCGGGCGGCGATGAGCGTACCCCTGCTGTTGTCGGCCGGTCGCGGCCCGCAGGAGTGCGCCTGGGCGGTGGCCCGCCTGCTGGCCCGGCTGGAGGCCGGCGCCCAGCGGCGCAAGCTGGCCACCCGGCGGGTGGAGAGCGTGCCGGGCGAGCGGCCCGGCACGTTTCGCTCGGTCCTCGTCGAGATCACCGGCGAGGGCGCCGAGGAGTTCGCCGGGTCCTGGACCGGCACGCTGTGCTGGCAGGCGCCCAGCCCGTACCGGACCGGGACCGGCCGCAAGAACTGGTACGTGACCGCGCGGCCGGTCGGGGCCGGTGCCAAGCGCACGCCGTTCGCCGAGTCGGACGTCGAGATCGTCGCCTGCCGCACCGGCGGGCCCGGTGGCCAGCACCGCAACAAGGCGAGCACCGCGGTTCGCGCCCGGCACCGCCCCACCGGAGCCGTCGTCGTGGTCGACACCGAGCGCCAGTTCAGCCTGAACCGCGGCATCGCCCTGCGCCTGCTGCGTGAACGCCTCGAGGCGAGCGACGCGGCGGCCGGAAGCGCCGTGGTCGAGGCCCGATGGCGGGTGCACGACGAACTCGTCCGCGGCAACCCCACGCGCGTCGAACGGCCATAGACTCGCCGCGAGAGTTTTCGTTGACCGTGAATGGGGGTCCGCCTGCGATGAGTTCGTTCCGGGACGTTTCCACCATCCTCTATGTCGAAGATCTGGACGCCTCGCTGGTGTTCTACCGGGATCTGCTCGGGTTCGCGCAGACCTATCAGTTCCCACCCGACGGGACCGCGGTCTTCGTCGGCCTGGAGCACGGCATCTCGCTGGCGGCGGTCAACGACGGGGAGCTCGGCTCCCACGGCCAGCCGATCCGGATGCGGGTCGGCCGCCCGTTCGAGTTGTGCGTCTACACCGACGACGTGGACAAGGCGCTGAGCACGCTGCGGGCGCGGCAGGTGCCGGTGCTGGCCGAGCCGGCCGATCAGCCGTGGGGCGAGCGGATGGCGTACGTCGCCGACCCGGACGGCAACCCGGTCATGATCTGCGCACCCGTGGCGTCGTCCTGATGGCCGTCGACCTGTTCGCCGGGGTCTCGGTCAGCGACTACCCGGCGGCGCTGACGTGGTACGAGAAGCTGCTCGGCGCGCCGCCGGCCTTCCACCCGAACGACGTCGAAGCGGTGTGGGAGCTGGCCGAGCATCGGTACCTGTACGTCGAGCACCGCCCGGCGCACGCCGGGCACGCCTTGATCACGCTGTTCGTCGGCGACCTGGACGAGCGGGTGGCCGGGATCTCGGCGCGCGGGCTGGAGCCGGCGAAGCGGGAGACCTACGACAACGGCGTCCGCAAGATCACCTATGTGGATCCGGAGGGAAACGAGATCGGCCTGGGCGGCGGGCCAGGCTGACGCGACACGGGGCGGCGGCGACCCGAACCGGTGCCGCCGCCGCACCCCGTACCCGTGCCGGGCCGTACGGGCCCTCATGAATTCGAACGCTTTGAGGCCCTGATTTGGTTGCAGCTGTAACCGAATTTTCACAAGAAGGCGCGGCGGACGATCTCGCGGATCTCCTCCCGCGGCACCGGGGCGGTGGCCAGGATCTTGTGGATGACCAGGCCTTCGATCAGCGCGTCGACGCCCCGGGCGATGGTCGGGTCGACGAACCGCTCCAGCACCGCCCGGCTGCTGCGCATCCAGCTGTCGGTCACCTCGCGCAGGACCGGGTCGCGCAGCGCCGCGAGGTACAGCTCGTAGGCGATCGCCCAGTCCTCCTGGTCGGCGCCGGCGTCACCGTCGATCAGGTCGGTGACGGCGTCGACGAGCTGCTCCCGGTCGTGCACGCCGTCGAAGTGCGCGGCGTAGATCGCCGCCATCCGCTCGGCGTGCCGCCGGAACGCGCTCGTACGCAGATCCTCGAGGCCGGTGAAGTGGTAGGTCAGCGAGCCCAGCGGCACGTCGGCCGCGGCGGCGATCAGCCGGTGCGTGGTGCCGGCGACGCCGTGCTCGGCGATGACCCGGATGGCCGCGTCGATGATCCGGTCCTTGCGGTCCGGGTCGTGCCGGCGGGCTCGCCGCGCCACCGGCCCGCCGGCCGCGGGCACCTCGCGCCGCGGTGCCGGCGGGCCGGAGCGGGTGTCGTTCACAGCTCGCGGACGACGCGTGCCGGCGATCCGACCGCGACCACGTTCGCCGGCAGGTCACGGACGACGACCGCGCCGGCGCCGACCACGGTGTTCTCCCCGATCGTCACGCCGGGGCAGACGATGGCGCCGCCGCCGAGCCAGACGTTGTCGCCGATCACGATGGGTTCGGCCGACTCCCACTTGTCGCGGCGCGGGCCAGGCTCGAGCGGGTGGGTGGCGGTGAGCAGTTGGACGTTGGGACCGATCTGCACGTCCTCGCCGATGGTCACCTTCGCGACGTCCAGGATGATCAGTCCGAAGTTGGCGAACGAGCGGGCGCCGAAGAAGGTCTGATAGCCGTAGTCGCAGTGCAGCGGCGGGCGGATCTCGCCGCCCTCGCCGAACGAGCCGAGCAACTCGGTGAGCAGCTCTCGACGCCGGTCGTAATCGGTCGGATCGATCGTGTTGATCTCGTGGCTGAGGCGCTGGGCCCGCGCGATGTCGCGGGCGATCTCGGGATCGTCGGCGATGTACAGCTCACCGGAGAGCATCCGCTCACGCATGCTCTTCTCACTCACGGTCATGTGTACAAACGTACGCTATTGCCGCCAGCAGGCTCGGCGATACGGCCGCCCAGGCAGGAAGTCCGCCCATTCCTGTGCGGTCAGCTCCCGCCCGGCCAGGGCGCACAGACGCCGCCGCGACGACGCGGCGTCCACGTCCCACAGCCGCGCCACGTGGTCCGCGCTGGCCGAGGCCACCTTACGGCCGTCCGGGCTGAAGGCGAGCCCGCTCACCCAGCCGTGGTGCTCGGTCACGGTGGCGAGCTCACGCCGGGCGTCGATGTCCCACAGGCGGATCGTCTCGTCGTCGGCGCCGGACGCGATCGTACGGCCGTCCCGACTCGCCGCGATCGACCAGATCCATCCGGTGTGGCCGGTGAGGATCGATCGGGCCCGGCGGTTGGTCAGGTCCCAGACCCTGATCGTCGCGTCCTGGCCGGCCGAGACCAGCGTGCGGTCGCCGGCGACGAAGGCGAGCGCCGAGACCCACCCGGAGTGCCCGGTCAGCGCGGCGAGTTCGCGCCGGCCGGCGACGTCCCAGAGGCGTACGGTCCGGTCGTCGCTGCCGGTGGCCAGCAGGGCGCCGTCATGGCTGAAGGCCACCGCCGACACCCAGCCGGTGTGCCCGGTCAGTGCGGCGAGTTCGCGCCGGCCGGCGACGTCCCAGAGGCGGACCGTGCGATCGTGGCCGGTGGTGGCCAGGATCCGGCCGTCCGGGCTGAAGGCGGCGCCGCGCGCGACGTCGGTGTGCCCGCTCAGCGATGCGATCTGCCGGCGTGCCGGGACGTCCCAGAGCCGTACCGTCCGGTCCGCGCCCGCGGTGGCCGCGATCGTGCCGTCCGGGCTGAACGCGACCGCGCTCACGCCGCCGGTGTGACCGGTGAGGCGGGCCGTCTCGGGGCCGCCGCCCGGATCCCAGAACCGGAGGGTGCCGTCCTCGCTCGCGGTGGCCAGCGCGCGCCCGTCCGGCCGGTACGCGACCGCGGTCACCGGACCGGTGTGCCCGGCGAGCCGGATGTGTGAGCGGCTGGTCGCGGTGTCCCACACCCGGATCGTGTGATCCTGCCCGGCGGTCGCGAGCGTGTGCCCGTCCGGGCTGAACGCCACCCCGGAGATCCAGTCGATGTGACCCCGGTGCCGGGCGATCTCCTGCCGGCCGGCGACGTCCCACACCCGTACGGTGCCGTCCTGCCCGGCCGACAGCAGCCGGCGCCCGTCGGCGGCGAACGTGACACTGGTGACGACATCGGTGTGCCCGGCGAGTGCCGCGACCGGCCGCCCGCCGGGCACCTCCCACAGCCGTACGGTGCCGTCGTCGCCGGCCCCGGCCACCGTCGCGCCGTCCGGGGCGAACGTCACCGCGCGCAGCGGGCCGTCCTGCCCACCCAGCCGGGCTGTCTGCCGCCCGCTCGCCGGGTCCCAGAACCGCAGCGTGCCGTCGACGCCGGCGGTCGCCAGCCGCGATCCGTCGGGGGCGAACGCGACGCCACGCACCCAGCCGGTGTGCCCGGCCAGGGTGTGCCGGGCGCGCCGGGTGGCCAGGTCCCAGATCAGCACCGTGCCGGCCACATCGGCGCTCGCCAGGCTCCGGCCGTCCGAGGTGAACGCCACCCGGCGGGCCCGATCGCGATGCCCGGCCAGCACGGCGATCTGGCGGCGTGCCGCGACGTCCCAGAGCCGGACCACGCGGTCGTCACCGGCCGACGCCAGTACCCGGCCGTCGGGGCTGAAGGCCAGCCCGTAGACCCGATCGGTGTGCGCGGTCAGGATCGCCGACTCCCGGCGCGCGCCCACGTCCCACAGGCGGACGCTGCCGTCGACGCTCCCGGACGCCAGCAGGCGCCCGCCCGCGCCGAACGCGACACCCGCGACCCGGTCGGCGTGCCCGGCCAGCAGGGTGACGGTGTTCGCATGCGCGAGGAAGTGCCGCAGCACGCCACCGCGAGCCTCGGCGGTGTCGGCCTCCGCCGCTGCTTGAAGGCTGAGCAGGATGGACTCGATCGGCCGCTCGTTGACCGTCGCGTCGGCCTGCGCTGCCAGCGCTCGCGAGGTGGCCAGGCGCTCCTGTCGTGCGAGATCGCGGCGCTGCACGGCACCGGCGACGCCCAGCCCGCCGGCCAGGACGAGCAGCACGACCAGACCGGCGACCAGGGCGCGCAGGCCGCGTACCACCCGGCCGTGCCACCGGGCCCCGGCCTCGATGAACGCGCGTTCCTGCGCACCCACGTCGGTGGCCCGTTCGCGCAGCCACCGCTGCGCTTCGGCCAGTGGCGCCCCGCGCAGCAGCGTCCCGGTGTCCTCACCGCTGAGCCGGTGCTGTTCCATCGCGGTCCGCAGCCGTTCCTGCCAGATCCGGAAGTCACGGTCGGCCTCGACCCAGCCGCGCAGCCGCTCCCAGCCGGTGACCAGCGCCTCGTGTGCCAGCTCCGCCGTCTCCACGCCGGCGTCGTCGCGGCCGATCACGATCAGCCGGGTGGTCGCGAGGCGCTGGGCGACCGGCCACAGCGTCTCGCCGAGTTCCGTACGCCTGGCGACCCGGCGGGTCGGCTGCTGCCCGCCGTCCGGCCGGACCAGCTGCCGGAACAGCCGGATCAGTTCCGGCGTGGTGGTCGTCGCCGGGCGGCAGACGTCGTCGGCGTACCGGGTCAGGGCGCCCGCGACGCCGCCGAGAGCCTGGTACGCCATATGGGTGAGCAGGTCGCCGGTACGGCGCTCCCAGAGCACCGTCAGGGAGAACTCGAGCAGGGCGAGGTGGCCCGGATCGTCACCGGCGTCGGCGAGGATCCGGTCGACGAGACCCGCCTCGTACCGGATCCCGGTGGGCAGTGGTCCCTCGATGGCCCGGCGGAGCTGGTCCCGCGTCATCCGGCCGGTGACGATCATCGAGTCCTGGATCGCCGCGGACAGTGCCGGGTGCTCCAGTGCCCGGCTGAGGAAGTCCGCCCGGAGGGTGAGCACCACGGTCACCGCCGTGGCGGCGGCGAGCAGCAGGTCGACGAACTCCCGGGCCGGCACCGGCCCGCGCTGGTACACCTCCTCGAACTGGTCGACCACCAGCAGGACCGGTCCCGTGCCGTGGACCGCCTCGGCGACCGCCGCGGCTCCCTGATCGATCAGCCGCAGCTCGAGGGCGGCCGGGTCGGCGCCGGTCAGCCGGGCCAGCGCCGCCGCCATCGCGGCCTCCGGCGTCGGCCCGCTCGCCGGGCGCAGCACGGCGACCGCCCAGCCGCTGGACCGCAGCCGCGGCACCGCGCCGGCCAGCACCAGCGACGACTTCCCGCTGCCGGACGGGCCGGCCACCGCGACCACGGCGTTGCGTTCCACCGCGTCCACCAGCCGGTCGGTGAGTTCCTCCCGGCCGAAGAAGAGTGCGGCGTCGGTCTCCTCGAAGGCGCGCAACCCGCGGTACGGGCACGGCAGCCGGGCCGGCTCGGCGCGCCGGTCGTGGCGCCGCAGGGCGGTGTGCACCTCCAGCAGCACGCCGTGCCGGCGCCGCCACCGGTCCAGTGTGGCCGGGTCGTCGCCGGCGCAGGCCCGCACCAGCGGTTCGACGAGCCGGCTCCAGTCCGGCGGCCGGCTGACGTTGCCGGAGAGGATCTCGTACAGCTGGGACCGGCTGTAGCCGAGGCGGTGGGCCAGGGCGGCACGCTTCACGCCGGAGCTCTCCTGGAGGCGCCGCAGGTCGGCGCAGAACTCGGCGACCGGACTACTGGGCACGCCCGTCACATCGGACGAGCCTATGCCCGTGCCGCCGCGGCGATCGGCGGGTTGACGGGCATGTGACAGCGCCGGACGACTCCGGCCGGCTGTCCGGAGTTGTCCGGTGCGACGCCGCCCACCGGGGCGCCGGCCTGCGGCGACGGCGGCGGTTCCGGACCCGGTCCGGTCTTCGCGACACGACCGGTGTCAGCGGTTGGACTGGCGTTGACAACGGAGACCGCACCGGGGGAGGAGACCGCGATGGGACTCGCGCGGACCGGAGCACGCTGGCGCTGGGTGAACGGCGTCATCCCGTACACGATCAATGAGGAGGACTTCCCGCCGGGCAGCAGCCCGGAACGGACGGCCATCGACGCGGCCGTCACCGAATGGAACACCCGGACCACGATCACGCTCCGGCCGCGGCAGCGCGAGGCGAACTACATCGAGTTCGTCCGCGCCGACGAGGCCGGAGCCTGCAGCAGCCACGTCGGGCGACGGCAGTTCCCGGGTGCGCAGCAGATCCCGTGCAATCCGGCGGGCGGCGCGCTGGTGCACGAGATCGGCCACGCGGCCGGGCTGTTCCACGAACACCAGCGGGAGGATCGCAACGCCTTCGTCACGGTGTTCGTGCAGAACGCCCGCTCGGACAAGCAGGGCAACTTCCCGCGGCACGTCGACGACGGCGACGACATCGGAGCGTACGACTACGGGTCCGTCATGCACTACAACTCGCGGGCCTTCGCGGTGGACTGGCGGCAGGCGCACGCGTTGCCGGACAAGACCAGCCGGGCGGCGCCGGCGCTCGCCTCGACCGGCCGGGAACTGCACATGGTGCACCTCGGCGAGTCGTCCAACACGTTGTGGCACTCCTGGACCCCGGACGGCATGTCCTGGACCGACGACGAGGCGATCCCCGACCAGAGCAGCAAGGCGGCGCCCGCCCTGGCCGTCCTCAACGGCGACCTGCACATGGTGCACCTCGGCAACAGCTCCAACGACATCTGGTACTCGGTGTCGAGGGACCTGCGGGAGTGGGAGAAGAACGTCCGGGTCGAGGACCAGAAGAGCAAGGCCACTCCGGCGCTCGCGGCGTTCAACGGTGAACTGCACATGGTCCACCTGGGTGACAGCTCGAACGACCTGTGGCACTCGTGGACCCGGGACGGCCGGTCCTGGGAGGAACGCCGGATCCCCGACCAGAAGAGCAAGGCCACTCCGGCGCTGGCCGCGTACGGCGGACGCCTGCACCTGGTGCACCTGGGTGACAGCTCGAACGACCTGTGGCACTCGTCGACCCGCGACGGCCGTACCTGGACGGCGAACCGGCGGATCAAGGATCAGCGCAGCCAGGCGCCGCCCGGCATGTGCGAGTTCGGTGGCCTGCTGCACCTGGCCCATGTCGGAGAGTCGTCGGCCACGATCTGGCACTCCACCTACGACGGCACCGACTGGCGGCCCAACGACCGCGACGACAACAACGAGAGCCGCCGCACGCCGGCGCTCGCGGTCCTCGACGGCGCGCTGCACTCGGTGCACCGCGGCAAGAGCAGTTCGCGGCTGTGGCACACGACGCGCGACACCGGCCTGCGCGTCATCGTCTTCCCGCCCGGCGTGCCGAACGGCGGAAACGGCCACCTGAGCGCCGGGGACATCGCCACCATCCGGCGGCTGTACCCGTGAGGAGGAGAGTCATGTCCGGTACCCGAGGGCTGCGAGCACGATTCTGGGCCGAGGCGGTGCTCGCGGGTCTGACCGCCCTGCTCACCCTGATCACCCTCGTCTCGCGGGAGTGGATCGAGATCCTCTTCGGGGTCTCGCCGGACGGCGGTGACGGGTCGCTGGAGTGGGCCCTCGTCGTCCTGCTGGGCCTGGCGACCGTCACGTTCGCGCTGCTGGCGCGGGCGGAGTGGCGGCGGGCCACGGTGTACGCCGCGAGGTGACCAGCCATGTCCGACTATCGGGTCCTCCCGGTCGAGCCCTCCTTGCGAGGGCCGTCCGGGGAGGGCCACCAGATCCAGCTCGACGGCATCGTCGAGCGGGTGACGCTGTTCCACGGCCGGGCGGACGAGGAGTTCGACTGGCACGTGTATCTGCGGCTTCCGAACGCCACCGCCGACCGGCTGCAGCGTTTCCTGCGGCAGAACGGCATACGGGTGGCCGCGGAGCACGTCGCCCGGCCGTACTGCGAGCTGATGCTCGTCGACGACCGGCACAAGCGGGGCATCACCTGGCCGCCGTGGCAGGCGTCGTGGCAGTGGCGGTACGACTCGGCCGACCTGACCGCGGCGCTGCGCCTGTCGGGCGGCGACCACCCGGCCTACGATCTGGGCCGCCCGGTGGCGAACGAGCCCGGTGAGAACCGCGATCTGTCGACGGCCTCGCGCCTGGCCCGGGATCGGGGCCGGATCGCCATGCAGGGCCTGCTGGTCCTGGATACCGCGCACGACACCCTGGAGATCCACCCGCCGGACAGCTTGGCCTTCGCCATGGACACCGACGGGCGTACGCTCTCCGCCCGCCCGGGTGAGGCCGGCTGGCCGGACCGGACCGTCCGCTGGCGGGTGGCCTGGTTCGCCAACTCGGGCCGGCACCGGGTGAGCGCCGAAACACCGCTCCAGCAGCAGCGCACGACCGCCTGGTACCTGGACCCGCCGACTCCGGCGCCCACCCTGCCGCACCTGGACGTCTCCACCGAGGCGGTGCGGCTGTGGGACAGCAAAGCCGGCGAGTGGTACGACCGCCGCGGAGTCGCCGAGCTGGAGGCGGCACGTTTCGCCGCCGACCCGCGGGACGGGCAGCGTCGCCTGCTGGTCAGCGCGACCATGCAGGTGCCCGGCAACCGGGGCGGGCTGGTGGTGCGGGACTACCTGATACGCCGGCGCCCGCCGGTGGTGAAGCCGATCTGACGCGGAGGGCGTGGACACGCCCTCCGCGGTCGGCGGGCCTTGACCGGGGCTCGGACGCGCGCGTAATGTGTCGGTAACTCTGAAACGTTTCACCAGCGCTTCCGAGCAACCCGGAGACCACCGCCGCCCCGGCCTCGAAGGACCGTCATGACGAACCCCGTAGTCACCGACCTCATCGCCCGCTCCAACCGCCTCGGCGCGGACCCGCGCACCACGAACTACGCGGGCGGCAACACGTCCGCCAAGGGCACCGACACCGACCCGGTGACCGGCTCGCCGATCGACCTGCTCTGGGTCAAGGGCTCCGGCGGTGACCTCGGCACCCTCACCGAGGCCGGCCTGGCCGTGCTGCGCCTGGACCGGCTGCGCGCCCTGCCGAGCGTCTACCCGGGCCTGGAGCGCGAGGACGAGATGGTCGCCGCCTTCGACTACTGCCTGCACGGCCGCGGCGGCGCCGCACCCAGCATCGACACCGCCATGCACGGCCTCGTCGACGTGCCGCACGTCGACCACCTGCACCCGGACGCCGGCATCGCGATCGCGACCGCCGCCGACGGCCCGGCACTGACCAAGGAGATCTTCGGCGACCGGGTGCTCTGGGTCGACTGGCGCCGCCCCGGCTTCCAGCTCGGCCTCGACATCGCCGCCGTCCAGCAGGCGAACCCGCAGGCCATCGGCGTCATCCTGGGCGGGCACGGGATCACCGCGTGGGGAGCCACAAGCGCCGAGTGCGAGGCCAACTCCACCGAGATCATTCAAACGGCCGCGGCCTACCTGGCCGAGCACGGCCGCAGCGCGCCGTTCGGCGCGACCGTGGTCGGGGCACTTCCCGCAGGGGTACGCCGTGAGCGCGCCGCCGCGCTTTTCCCGGTGATCCGCGGCCTCGCCTCCACCGACCGTCCCCAGGTCGGCCACTACACCGACAGCGACGTGGTCCTCGACTTCGTCGGCAGCGAGCGCCTCGCCGAGCTGGCCGCCCTCGGCACCTCCTGCCCCGACCACTTCCTGCGCACCAAGGTCAAGCCGCTGGTCGTGGACACCGCACCGGACGCCCCGCTCGACGAGGTGGTCACCCGGCTCAAAGAGCTGCACGCCGAGTACCGGGATGACTACCGCGGCTACTACGAGCGGCACGCCACCCCGGACAGCCCGGCCATCCGCGGCGCCGACCCGGCGATCGTGCTGGTCCCCGGCGTGGGCATGTTCTCGTTCGGCGCCAACAAGCAGACCGCCCGCGTCGCCGGCGAGTTCTACGTCAACGCGATAAACGTGATGCACGGCGCCGAGTCGGTCTCCCGCTACGCGCCTATCGACGAGGCCGAGAAGTTCCGGATCGAGTACTGGGCCCTCGAGGAGGCCAAGCTCCAGCGCATGCCGAAGCCGAAGCCGCTGGCCACCCGGGTGGCGTTCGTGACCGGTGGCGGCTCCGGCATCGGCCGGGCGATCGCGCTGCGGCTCGCCGCCGAGGGCGCCTGCGTCGTGGTCGCCGACCGGGACGCGGCCACCGCCGAGACCGTGGCCCGCGAGATCGGCGGGACCGACGCCGCGGTGAGCGTCACCGCGGACGTCACCGACGCGGCCGCGGTCGAGGCCGCGCTGCGCGAGGCGGTGCTCGCCTTCGGCGGGGTGGACCTGGTCGTCAACAACGCCGGGCTGTCCATCTCCAAGCCGCTGCTGGAAACCACCGAGCAGGACTGGGACCTCCAGCACGACGTGATGGCCAAGGGCTCCTTCCTGGTCGCCAAGGCCGCCGCCCGGGTGCTCATCGGGCAGGGCATGGGCGGCGACATCGTCTACATCTCCAGCAAGAACTCGCTGTTCGCGGGACCCAACAACGTCGCCTACGGCGCCGCGAAGGCGGACCAGGCCCACCAGGTCCGGCTCCTGGCCGCCGAATTGGGCGCGTACGGCGTACGCGTCAATGGCATCAACCCGGACGGTGTCGTGCGCGGCTCGGGCATCTTCGCCGGCGGATGGGGCGCGCAGCGCGCCGCCGTGTACGGCGTGCCCGAGGAGCAGCTGGGCGAGTTCTACGCGCAGCGCACCCTGCTCAAGCGTGAGGTGCTGCCGGAGCACGTGGCGAACGCGGTCTTCGTGCTCACCGCGGGCGAGCTGTCGCACACCACCGGCCTGCACATTCCCGTCGACGCGGGTGTCGCCGCGGCGTTCCTGCGATGAGCGAGGCGTTCGCGGCCGTTGACCTCGGCGCGTCCAGCGGGCGCGTCGTGGTCGGCCGGTTCGGCGACGGCGGGTTCGACCTGGACGTGGTGCACCGGTTCCCGAACGAGCCGGTACGCGTCGGCGGGACGCTGCATTGGGACATCCTGTCGCTGCACCGCGGCATGCTCGACGGGCTGCGCGCGGCCGGGCCGGTGAGCAGCATCGGCATCGACTCATGGGCGGTCGACTACGGGCTGATCGACGCGAGCGGGGCGCTGCTCGGCAACCCGGTCCACTATCGGGACTCGCGTACCGACGGGATCGCTGCCCGGGTCGGCGACCTCTATCCGGTCAACGGGCTGCAGACGCTGCCGTTCAACACCGTCTACCAGTTGGTCGCCGCCTCCCGGACCCCGCAGTACCAGGTGGCACGTCACCTGCTGCTCATCCCGGACCTGCTCGCCTACTGGCTGACCGGGGAGATCGGGGCGGAGTACACCAACGCGTCGACGACCGGACTGCTCGACGTGCGTACCCGGGATTGGTCTTCGGAATTGGTCGCCGACCTCGGGTTGCGTGCCGAGCTGTTGCCGCCGGTGCGGCACCCCGGTGAGCGGATCGGGCTCTACGACGGGACACCCGTGGTGGCGGTGGGCTCGCACGACACGGCGTCCGCGATCGTGGGGGTGCCGGCGAGCGGCGGCGACTTCGCGTACATCTCGTGCGGCACCTGGTCGCTGGTCGGCCTGGAGCTGGACCAGCCGGTGCTGAGCGACGCGTCGCGGCAGGCGAATTTCACCAACGAGGGTGGCGTCGACGGAACGATCCGCTACCTGCGCAACGTCATGGGGCTGTGGCCGTTGCAGGAGTGCCTGCGCGAGTGGGGTTCGCCGGATCTGCCGTCGCTGCTGTCCGCGGCGGCGTCCGAGCCGGGCCTCGCCCACGTCGTGGATCTCGACGACCCGGTCTTCCTGCCCCCGGGAGACATGGACGGCCGGCTGCGCAAGATGGCGGGCCTTCCGGCCGGCGCCGGGCCCGCCGTCGTGACGCGCTGCGTCCTGGACAGCCTGGCGCTCGCCCAACGGCGTGCGGTGCGCCAGGCGCAAGAGCTCGCCGGCCGAGAGGTCAGCGTGGTGCACCTGGTCGGCGGCGGAGCGCTCAACGAGCTGCTCTGCCAGCTCACCGCGGATGCCTGCGGCCTGACCGTGCTGGCCGGCCCGGTGGAGGCGACCGCGCTCGGCAACCTGCTGGTACAGGCGCGTGCCGCGGGCGTGGTCGAGGGCGGACTGGATGCGCTGCGGTCGCTGGTGCGCCACACTCAACGGATCGTGCGCTACGAGCCGCGCGGCGACGACGGCCCCTGGCAGGCCGCGGCCGCGCGGGCAGGAAGGTGACCCGTGCGGATCGCGCTCTTCGCCACCTGTCTGGCCGACACCCTCTTCCCGGAGGCGGCCAAGGCGACCGTGCTGCTGCTGGAGCGGCTCGGGCACGAGGTGGTCTTCCCGTCCCAGCAGACCTGCTGCGGGCAGATGCACATCAACACCGGATATCAGGCCGCCGCGTTACCGCTGGTCAAACGGTACGCCTCGGTGTTCGACCCGTATGACGTGATCGTCGCGCCGTCCGGGTCGTGCGTCGGATCGATCCGGCACCAGCACGCCATGGTGGCCGCCTCCTACGGCGACGCGGGTCTCGCGTCCCGCGCCGCCGACGTGGCGTCACGCACCTACGAGCTGTCCGAGCTGCTCATCGACGTGCTGAAGGTGGAGGACGTGGGGGCGTACTACCCGCATCGGGTCACCTACCACCCGACCTGCCACAGCCTGCGGATGACCCGGGTCGGTGACAAGCCGCTGCGACTGCTGCGGCAGGTCCGCGGGCTGGACCTGGTGGAGCTGCCGGCCGCCGAGCAGTGCTGCGGGTTCGGCGGCACCTTCGCGATCAAGAACGCGGAGACCTCCACCGCCATGCTGGCCGACAAGATGACCAACATCGTGTCCACCGGCGCGGACGTCTGCACGGCCGGCGACGCCTCCTGCCTGATGCACATCGGCGGCGGGCTGTCCCGGCTGCGTACCGGGGTGCGCACCGTGCACCTCGCCGAGATCCTGGCCGCTACGGAGTTCATCTCGTGACCACCTTCCTGGGGATGCCGGCGACCGCACCGCGCGGCGTCGGGCACCTGCGCGGCGACCAGACGTTCCCGCAGGCCGCGCACGACGCGCTCGGCAACTCCCAGCTGCGGCGCAACCTGCGGCACGCCACGACGACGATCCGCGGCAAGTCCGGCAAGGTGATCGCCGAGCTGCCGGACTGGCAGAGCCTGCGGGACGCCGGATCGGCGATCAAGGCCGACGTGATGGCCCGGCTGCCCTTCTTGTTGGAGCAGCTCGAGGAGAAGGTGACAGCCGCCGGTGGCGTGGTGCACTGGGCCGCCGACGCCAACGAGGCCAACGCGATCGTCACCCGCCTGGTCCAGGAGACCGGCTCGTCGCGGGTCATCAAGGTCAAGTCGATGGCCACCCAGGAGATCGGGCTCAACGAGGCCCTCGAAGAAGCCGGCATCACGCCGGTGGAGACCGACCTGGCCGAGCTGATCGTGCAGCTCGGCGACGACAAGCCCAGTCACATCCTGGTCCCGGCGATCCACCGCAACCGCTCGGAGATCCGGGAGATCTTCCTGCGCGCGATGCCCGGCGTCGACCCGGCGTTGACCGACGACCCGCCGGTGCTGGCCGCGGCGGCGCGGCGCTACCTGCGCGAGACGTTCCTGTCCACGAAGGTCGCGGTCAGCGGGGCGAACTTCGCGATCGCCGAGACCGGCACCCTGGCCGTCGTGGAGTCGGAGGGGAACGGGCGGATGTGCCTCACCCTGCCGGACACGCTGATCACCGTGATGGGCATCGAGAAGGTGCTGCCGGCCTGGCAGGACCTGGAAGTCTTCCTGCAACTGCTGCCGCGGGCGTCGACCGGGGAGCGGATGAACCCGTACACGACGATGTGGACCGGGGTGACGCCCGGCGACGGGCCGCAGAACTTCCATCTGATCCTGCTCGACAACGGGCGCAGCGCGGTCCTCGCCGACACGGTCGGGCGGGAGGCGCTGCACTGCATCCGGTGCTCGGCCTGCCTCAACGTGTGCCCGGTCTACGAGCGGACCGGCGGCCACGCGTACGGGTCGGTCTATCCGGGACCGATCGGGGCGGTGCTGTCCCCGCAGCTCACCGGGGTGGCGGACAACGCGTCCCTGCCGTACGCCTCCTCACTCTGCGGCGCCTGCTTCGACGCCTGCCCGGTGAAGATCGATATCCCGTCGCTGCTGGTGCACCTGCGCAACCAGGTGCCGCACCCGGCAGGGGAGCGGGCCGCGATGGCGGCCGCGGCCTACACGATGGCCCGGCCCAGGCTGTACGCGAACGCGCAACGCGCCGCCAAGCTGGCCCGCATCGTCGGGCGGCGGGGCCGGGGCCTGCCGCCGCCGCTGTCCGGGTGGACCGCCGGGCGTGATCTGCCGGAGATTCCGAAGCAGACCTTCCGCGACTGGTGGGCCGCGCGGGACTCAGGAGTGGGGGAGCGATGAGTTCGCGGGAGTTGATTCTCGGGCGGGTGCGCGCGGCACTGCGGGACGCGCCGGTGGTCGCCGAGGTGCCGCGGGACTACCGGCCCGCCGGACGGTCCGCCGACGTGGAGGTGCTCATCGACCGGTTGGTCGACTACAAGGCCGAGGTGCACCGGGTGAGCGAGGCCGAGGTGGCGGCGACCGTGGCCGAGCTGGTCGGCGAGGGCGGTGCGGTGCTCGTACCCCCGGGTCTGCCGCAAGCGTGGCGCCCGGCCGGCGCCTTCGCCGACGACGACCTGGCGCCGGACCGCATCGCCGCCGCCGATGCCGTGCTGACCGCCGCGGCTGTCGCGGTCGCCGAGACCGGGACGATCGTGCTGGACGCCTCGCCGGATCAGGGGCGGCGGATCATCACGCTGCTGCCGGATGTGCACATCTGCGTGCTGCGGCCGGAGCAGGTGGTGGCCGCGGTGCCGGACGCGGTGGCGCGGCTGGATCCGCGGCGGCCGCTGACCTGGATCAGCGGGCCGTCGGCTACTAGTGACATCGAGCTGAATCGGGTGGAGGGAGTGCACGGGCCTCGGCATCTGCACGTGCTGCTGCTGCCCGGCTGAGCGGTTTTGTCGTACCCGGGCGGCATGATGCCGGGCATGGACAGCTGGCTCTCCCTGATTCCGGGCCCGATGCCCGCGTCGCCCGGCACACCCCCGGTCCCGACGGACGACGAGTGGGCCGGCGAGCAGCAGCGGCTGATCGCCATGCAATGGCATCTGGCCGCGGTGCGCAGGGGCTCTCCCAACTACGATCCCGACCCGGAGATCTTCCGGATCACCGCCGAGCCGTTGCCGTGGAAGCCCGGTGACCTGGCCTGGGCGTTGCGTTCGCTGAGCGAGGCCGGCATCGACGACGACGGCCAGGCGTATTGTCTGCCCGCCGTCATCGCGCAGCAGATCCCGCTCGACATGCTGGCGGCGTATGGCCCAGTGCTGTCCGCGGTCCTCGGCGAGCTTCTCGACGGCAACGCCGAATTCCCCGCCGAGATCCGGCGCCCGCTCGCCGAGCGATATGGGCGGGCGCTGGCCCGGCTCACCGGCGAGTTGCCGCCCCACCTGCTCTTCCACGGCGACCGCTTCGGTACTGCGGCGCGCGACCGGCTCGGTGAGCGGGTCGCCGATCCGGCGACCATCGCCGCCCTGGAGTTCGCGGTCACGCTGACCAGACCGGTGCCGGCCAAGGCATGGTCACGCCGGGCCGAGACCCTGCTAACCGGGGCGCCACAGGCCGTCGCCGCGGTCCGCGACGTGCTCAGAGTGTTCGCCGAGGCCGCCGCCTGGGTCTATGACGATCACGACGTGCTGCTGCGCGGGCTGTGCTGGATGGCCGCACTGGACCCGGCAGACGAGACGACGGCGCTGCTCGCCCGGGTCGCCGAGGTGGCCGGTGTGCCACGCGGTCGCTCCGCGGATCCGCGGGCGGCGCGGACCGCGGCCGCCGCCGTGGAGGCACTGGTCGAGCGGCCGGGCGTCGAGCCGGCCCGCACTCTGGCCCGGCTCGCCGTCGCCACGCGCAGCAAACCGCTGCGTGCCCGGGCGCGCACCGCGCTGGACCGGATCGGCGCGGCCCACGGCTGGGCGCAGGGCGAGGCGCAGGAGCTGGCCGTCGACGACCATGGCCTGGATCGAGACGGTCGCCGCAGCTGGCCGGCCCCCGGCGGGCACACGCTTGTCGTCGAGATCATCGACGGCAAGGCGACCGTCCGAGCGTGGCGGGACGGCCGGCCGCTGAAAAGCCTGCCCGCCGCGGTCCGTGACCACGCCGGCCCGGCCAAAGCCCTGGCGAAGGAGATCAACAAGACGCTCGCCGTCGAGCGCGCCCGCGTGGAGGACCTGCTCTCCGCGGACCGGACCTGGGAGTGGGAGACCTGGCAGGAGCGCTACCTGCGGCATCCGGTCACCGGCGCCCTCGGGCGGCGGCTCATCTGGCAGACGCCGGCCGACCACCAGGCCTGGGTGACCGGCCTTCCCGAGCAGACCGCCACCGGCTGGAGCGTCGGAGGCCACGGTGGGCCCGGCTGGGTGGTGCGGCTCTGGCACCCGGTCCTGGCCGCCCCCGACGAGGTGGCGGCCTGGCGTGACCGGATCACCACGGCCACCGTGCGGCAGCCGTTCAAGCAGGCGTTCCGCGAGGTGTACCGGTTGACCCCGGCGGAGGAGCAGACCCGCGTCTACTCCAACCGGTTCGCCGGCCACATCCTGCGGTACCGGCAGGCGAACGCCCTGATGCGGGTGCGTGGCTGGTCGGCCAACTTCCTCGGGCCGTGGGACAGCGGCCACCACAGCGAGGCCACCCGGGAACTGGCCGGCGGCGACTGGCGGGTCGCGTTCTGGCACGAGGCCGCCGGCACCATCGAGGGGAGGTCCGACCAGGTCGAGTTCTGCTCGACCGACCAGGTGCGGTTCGCCCGGCGCGACGGCCGGCTGTGGGAGCCGGCGCCGATCACCGAGGTGCCACCACGGGTGCTCAGCGAGGCGATGCGCGACGTGGACCTGTTCGTCGGGGTGACCTCGATCGCCGCCGACGACAGCTGGGCCGACCGCGGCGAGCACCCCTTCCGGGCGTACTGGGCGGAGGCCGGCTTCGGCGCGCTGACCGGCGGTGCCGAGGTGCGGCGGGACGTGCTGGCCCGGCTGCTGCCCCGGCTGGCGATCGGCCCGCGCTGTGAGCTGACCGACCGATTCCTGCGCGTGCGCGGCACCCGAGCCATCTACAAGATCCATCTGGGTTCCGGCAACATCCTGATGGAGCCGGACGACGCGTACCTCTGCGTGGTGCCCGGCGGCCGGGCCACCCGGGTGAGCCTGCCTTTCGACGACGACGAGCGGCTGTCGCTGATCCTGTCCAAGGCGTTGCTGCTGGCCGCCGACGACAAGATCACCGACGCGTCCATCCTGCGCCAGCTGCCGGGGGTGAGCCGTGGCTGAGGCGCTGATGCGGGACGAGACGTTGACCGGGCGGGAGATCGGCTCCTGGACACTGCCCGGCCTGCCGGAGCAGATCACCGCCCGGGAGCTGTTGCAGCTCCGGGTCCGGGAGGAGGTGGCCCGGTTCAACGCGACCCGGAACGACCTGTTCCGCGGCCTGGTCCGGCCGGCGGCGGCCACCGAGACCCCGCACGGATTCCGGATGCCCGGCGGCGACCGCGTCGACTGGGAGGCACAGGCCGACGCGGCGTGCGCCGCGTTCGCCCGCAACGGCTTCGTGATGCTCACCGGGGACCGGCAGATAGAGGATCTCGGCGAGCTGATCGACCTGCGCCGCGACAACGAGATCTCGTTCATCCGCCTGATCCCCCTGGTCGGTGGCTGACGCGGCCGGCTACTTCAGGTCCTGGAGCCGTTGCGTCACCTGATCGTGCACCGACTCGCGCAGGCTCTCCGCGCGCCGGCCGAGTTCATCGATCTCCTCCAGCGCGGCGGCCCGCTTCCCGGCGATGCCGTTGATCGCCTCGGTGTGCCGGTGGCGGGCGTCGCTGTCGATCGTGGAGGCCTTCAGCTGCGCCTCGCTGGTCAGCTGGTCGGCCTTGGTACGCGCGGTGGTGAGCAGCGACTCGGCCTCCTGCTGCGCCTCACGCAGGTGTTCGTCGGCCGTGCGCTGCGCGATGGCGACCACCCGGTCGGCGTTGCCGGACGGCGGCGGTGGTGGCGGGACGGCTCGGGCCGCCGCACGGGCGCGCTCCAGTTCAGCGCGCACCCGCTCGGCGTGCTGCTCGGCTTCGGCCAGTTCGGCCAGGCGGCGTTCGAGTCGCGTGGTCAGGACCCGCTGCGAGGCACCGGTGCGCTGGAGACTCTCCCGCAGTCGCCGGTTCTCGGCCGTGAGCCGGGTGATCTCCTGTTCCGCCTCGTCCAGGAAGGCGTCGACCTCACCCTCGTCGTAGCCGCGCTTGCCCAACGGAGGCCTGCTGAAGACCGCGTTGTGGATGTCGGCCGGAGTCAGTTTCCCGGTCACAGCGCGGACACCGCCCGGAACACGGTGGGCTGCCCGGCGGCCGGTTCCTCGAGCCGCACCTGCGCGTCCACCACCAGCAGATGGCGGGTGGGGTAGTTGGTGGAGCGCAGGGCGAAGCCGCCGCCACCGGTGACCGGGCAGAAGGTCGCGTCCTGGTCGAACAGGGTGGTCTGGTCGGCCCGGTCCAGGCGCAGCAGGAAGTCCCGGTGCCGCAGGTAGAAGCCGGGCTGGTTGACCGATTCGAACGAGCGGCACCGCGGATCCGCCCGCCCGGCACGTACCGCGAACCGGGAATCCGCGCGGTCCACCGGGCTGCTGGCGGCGGTGACCGGGTCGACGCGGGCCACGAAGTTCCGGTGCCGGACGCGGTGATCCGGCCGGTCGAGCGGGGACAGGCCGAGGGTGCGGCCCACCGGCAGCGGTGGTGGCGGTGGTGGCGCGGTCGTGGGCGGCCGGCTGCGAACGGTGCGTTCGCTGACCTTGCGATAGCTGAAGGCCGGGGCCGGCTTCTCGGCGCGGGACGGCGATGGTGACGGCGCGGGGAGCACGGAAACCGGCACCGACGGCGGCCTGGTGGTCCAGCCCTGCGGCGGCACCGGCACGGGTCCGAGGCCCTGCCGAGGTCCGCTGTCCGAGATGACGACCGCGGTGGCGGCGTAGCTCACCACGGCGAGGGTGGTCGCGGCGGCGAGCGCCAGGGCGGGGATGCACGGCGTCCGGCGGGCGCCGGCGATCCGCGGGTGTTCGTGGTTCTCGCCCTGCGGCATCTGACTGTGGCTCCTGGTCACGCGTGGAAAGATTCACCGGCATGTGTCTGGGACAACGTTGTCAGGCAGTAGACGCGACCGAAGTTGATGTTGTCAACTCCACGTAACGTGCAAGTTTCTTTCCGATATATTGCCTGGTCAGCGCCTGATCCTCGTTGTTCGGAGGGAAAGCGTTGTCTAGGCTGGGCCGGTGTCGATCAAGGGTGGGTCTCCCGGGCTGACGGCTGGCAGCCGCCGGACCGGCCGGCCGACGATGAACGACGTCGCCAAGGTGGCCCGGGTCAGCCTCAAGACCGTCTCCCGGGTGGTCAACGGCGAGCCCAACGTCTCCCCGGTGCTTGTCGCGCAGGTGCGCAGCGCCATCGACGCCCTCCACTACCGGCCCGACATCGGCGCCAGCACCCTGCGCCGCAGCGACCGCCGCACCGGCCTGATCGGCCTGCTGCTCGAGGACGTGGGCAACCCGTTCTCCTCGGCGCTGCACCGGGCGGTGGAGGACGAGGCCCGCGCCCACGGCGTCCACGTACTCACCGGCAGCCTCGACGAGGACCCGCGCCGTGAACGCGAACTGGCCCGCGCCTTCACCATGCGCCGCGCCGACGGCCTGATCATCGCTCCGGTCGGCGCCGACCAGAGCTACCTGAACACCGAGATCCAGGCGGACACACCGGTCGTCTTCGTCGACCGCCCCGCCAACGGCGTACCCGCGGACACCGTGCTGGCCACCAGCGTCGCCGGCGCCACCGAGGCCACCCGGCACCTGATCGCGCACGGCCACCGCCGGATCGCCTGCCTCGGCGACTACACCCGCATCTCCACCGCCCGCGACCGGCAGCGCGGATACCTGGCCGCGCTGCGCGAGGCCGGCATCGCCTCCGACCCCACCCTGATCATCCCGGACCTGCACACCACCACCCTCGCCGACCGCGCGGTGACGGAGCTGTTCCACCGCACGCGGCCCCCGACGGCCCTGTTCACCAGCCAGAACCTGATCACAATCGGCGCCGTCCGGGCGCTGCGCCGCCTCGGCCTGCACCACACGGTCGCCCTGGTCGGCTTCGACGACTTCCCGCTTGCCGACCTGGTCGAACCAGCGGTCACCGTGATCGCCCAGGACCCGGCCGCCATCGGCCGCACCGCGGCCCAGGCTTTGTTCCGCCGCATCGACGGCGACACCAGCGCCCCCGGCGAGCACTGGATCCCGACCACGCTGATCCGGCGAGGCTCCGGCGAACTGCCACCACCCCTTCATCGGGACGAGTGACCCGCCGATCCACCCATCCCCGCTCTCCCACGCGAGCACGCCTCGCGGTCACCGCCCGACCGCGACCGCCTCGAAACACCAATCCGCACGCGCTATACAGACTTGGTCGAGGTCTGCTTGCCGGTCGCTCTCCTTCTTCGGTACGGGTCCGGCGTCTCGCCGAAGCCGACCCGTGCCCGCCCTGCCCGCGCGAGCCGGGCTTTCCCTGACGGCCCCACCGCGGCCGCCGGGAAACACTAGAGGGCTTCCGTAGTCAGGGTCCCCAAGCGGTGATCTTGCTTAGCCCACGCTCAACGCTGTCTCAACGGCCGCCAGACAGCACCCACGTTGGGCCGAGGATGCTGTTTCCGGGCGGTCGCGGTGGGGCGGTGAGGGGGAGCCGGGCTTGCGCTGGGAGGGCGGGGACGGGGTCGGCTTCGGCGGGACGACCGGTTGCGCGTACCCCGAAGAAGCTGGACCGGCAGGCGGAGGCCCGGAAAGGGTCAGCGGGCGGCGAGGGCCAAGGCCTGCAGCTCGATCACGTCGGTGTGCCGGGCGATCTGGGCGCCGTCGCGGTAGATCGTTACGCCGCCGGCCCATAGGCAGTAGCGGACGTCGCGGTAGCGGGTGATCCGGTCGTCGTGGTGCCGGATCACCAGTTCGTCCGCGGGGGTGTCGGCCATCAGCGGTTGCGGCCCGCGGCGAACTCGCCGTGGAAGGTGCTCAGGCCGTCGGCGGCTGTGTACACCTTGGCGATTTTGTCGGTGCCGGTGTCGATGCGGATCAGGTGGTCGCTGGCGAAGCTGGAGACGAAGACGGACTCCTCGTCGGCGGTGGCCGTGGTGGTGTGCGCGTCGCGGAAGTCGGCGGGCAGTTCCTGGTCGGGGCGGAATCGCTTGATGAAGTGCGGCTTGCCGGGGTCGCTCAGGTCCCAGATCGAGACGAAGCCGTCGTCGGGGCGGCACGGGCGGCCGGTCCAGGCGTCCTCCTCGGCCACGTAGAGCTTGCCGTTGGCGATCGCGACGTCGGACGGTGAGCGGAACATGCCGGCGCCCTCGACCTGGGCGGTCGGGGGGATTACCAGCTGGCCGGTGTTCTCGTGGGTGTCGATCAGCCAGACGCTCGGGCCGACGATCTCCGCGCCCAGCGGGGTTCGTGAGGTCGGTCCGGCCTGCATCGCGCCGACGTACGCGTACCGGTCGTCCAGCCAGGTCGCCGCGTGCGCGAAGGAACCGTACCGGGTGGCGGTGCCGAGCCGGATGGTGTGCGTGACCCGGACGTCGCCGGTGCCGCGGTCGGGCCGGTAGACGCGTACCTCGCTGAGGTCGTAGTCGTAGCCGACGCCGAGGCCGAGCGTCCCGGCCGGGTTGAAGTCGATGCCGTGGGTCTGGCGGGTCAGCCGGCGTTCGGAGTAGACGATCGCGGGCGTGAGGGTGCCGTCGGCGTCGATGCGGAAGCCGCGGATCCGGTCGTCGGTGCAGTGCGTGACGTAGGTGAACGGCGAGTGCGGCAGGAAGGCCGGCCCGTTCGTCTGGGTGTGGAACGGCCTGCTCCACGGCATGATCGGCTGCCGTGGATCCACCTGCGCGAGGTGCGGCATGTCGGACGGCGTGCCGGCCGGGTCGAGCCGCAGGATCTGCAGCAGGCGTACGTCGGCGGTCCCGGCGTCCCAGTCCACGCTGTGCAGGCGCAGCACCGCGATCGAGGCGTGGAACGGCGGGACGGCGTCCGTCGCCAGGTAGACGGTGCGCTCGTCGGAGGTGATCCAGGCGTGTCGCGGCGCGGCGGGCTCCCAGCCGGCGATGCCGGCCAGCGGCACCCGGACCAGCCTGTCCTGCTGGCAGTCCACCAGGACGAGGTCCTTCGACGTCATGTTCACACCGGTCAAGATGCGCATCTTTGGTTGGCCCTTTCTCGGGTTCGTCCACATCGACGGATCACCCAGCACGGCCGTTGATACGTCGGCTGCCCGACATCTCTGCACCGGAACGTGGCACGGTCACCGAGTATCAGGAGTCCGGTGGAGACATCCGCAGATTGACGGTCCTCACGACGAGGAGGTCGAGCATGGTGGAAACGTCCACGGTGACCGCGTTGGTGGCGGCGGCCGGGGAGGGTGACGCGGGGGCCTGGAAGGCGCTCGTCGAGCGGTACGCGCCACTGGTCGGTTCGGTGATCGTGAGGCACCGGTTGTACGGCGCCGATGCCGAGGACGTGGCGCAGACCGTTTGGCTGCGGCTTGTCGAGCACCTGCGTGATCTTCGCGAGCCCCGGGCTCTGCCGATGTGGCTGATCACCATTTCGCGCAACGAGTGCGTACGGGTACTCAAGGCGGGCCGGCGGCTGCGGCCGGTGGACCCGACGACGGAGAACGACATGTACCTCGGTGAGGTGGCCGAGCCGGATCAGGCGCTGCTCGACGGTGAGCGGAACCAGGCCCTGCTGGCCGCGTTCGCCGAGTTGTCCGACCGGCATCGGGAGCTGTTGCTGCTGCTGACCGCCGATCCGCCGTTCTCCTACTCGGAGATCAGCCGGCGGCTCGGCGTACCGGTGGGCAGCATCGGGCCGACCCGGGCCCGCGCGCTGCGGCACCTGCGGGAGTGCCTGGAACAGGCGAACGGCGAAAGGAAAGGTGGCCCTGGTGGCATCGCGACCCTCAGATGACGACGAACGGCTGTTGCGTGAACTCGGCTCGGCGTTGCGCGGGGGCGCGGCCGTGCAGGAGCGGATCACGACGATCGGCGAGGGCGCCTTCGCCTGGTACGGGGTGGACGACGAACTGGAGTTCGCGAGCCTGATCCACGACTCGCTGCTGAATGAGGAGCTGACCGTCCGCGGCGAGCTGCACCGTACCGTGATGTTCGCCTGTTCGTCGGTGACGGTGCAGGTGGAGCGCAGTGCCGGTCTGGTGGTGGGGCAGGTCGTCCCGGCCGTGGAGGGTGACATCTGCGTGCTTCTGGCGGGTGGGGACAGCTCGTGGATCCGTACCGACGAGCTGGGCTGCTTCTCGCTGCCGGAGGTGCCGGCGGAGGCGTTCCGGCTGCGCTGGCGTACGGCCACGGCGGACGTGGTCACCGACTGGATCCGGCTCTGAGGCCGGCGCCCAGGCAGACGAACCCGGCCGCGGCGGCGAGCTGGAGCCCGCCCTCGGCGCGGCTGTGCTCCTGCGCCGAGGCGAGTGCCTCGGCCGGTGAGTTCCCGGCGCGCAGCCGTGCGTGGTACGCCTGCATGAGCGGCGCCGTCTCCCCGTCCGGCACCGGTACCACCGGCGCCACCAGGGTCTCCGTGCCCTGACTCAGCAACGCCGAGGTCAGGCCCAGCACCTCCTCGCCGACCACGTGCGAGCGGCCGGTGTCGCACGCGGCCAGGACCACGTGGCGCGGTGCCTCGCTGAGCATCTCCAGGTCGTAGACCGTGTACGGCCCGTCGGCCAGCCGCAGCGAGGAGAACTGCGGGTTGTCCGAGCGCGGCTGCCCGTGTGCGGCGACGTGCGCCATGGTGGCGCCGCGCATCGCCGCGGTCACGTGGGCGGCGTCGGCGGCCCCGTTGGTGAGCAGCAGCGGAGCGTCGTAGAGGGCGGCCACCGCGTCGGCCTCGGTACGCGCACCCGGCAGCCCCGGCCCGGCCACCACCACGACCGAACCGGCCGGGTCGACGGCCGGCCGCCGCGCCGACTGGAACCACAGCGTCGCCGACGGCGTGACCGTGACCGGCCGCCCGGCGCACGAGGGCAGGATCGACCAGGGCAGCGACTGCAACGCCCCGGTCGGTACCACGACGAGGGGCCGGTCTCCGACGACCGGGGCGAGCGGGCGCAGCAGCAGATCGTCGAAGACCCGTCCGGCCCGCTCCAGCACCAGGCGGGCGGCCGCGGCGTTGGCCGGAGCGGTCCGGGCGTCGGCCAGCCGGTGCAACGCGAACGGCAGGTGGGTCAGGTTGTGCAGCACCGCGGTGAGCGGGCCCAGCGTGTGCAGCCGGGCCTGGCCGCCGGCCACGGTGACGGCGTGCAGCACGTCGTCCAGCTGGACGTACTCCACCAGGGCGGCCTCACCCAGGTACGCGGCGAGCTGGGCGATCGGCGGCGGGCCGGTGGCGGCGCCGCTGGAGCCGGTGAACGTACGCCACCGGTCGCGGATCCGCCGTTCCAGGGTGATCTGCCGGTGCAGCAGGGCGGTCGCCGGCTGCCCGCCGCCGCGCCGCTCCTCCAGTTCGGTCACGGTGGCCCGCAGGTCGGCCAGGTCGCCGGCCAGCTGCGGGTCGGCCGGCGGCCGCAGCGGATGCAGCAGGGTGGCGATGGCCCGGCCCCGCTCCGACCAGGCGTAGACGCCGTGCGGGTCGCCGTCCTCCAGCGCGATCCGCACTCCGAGCCGGGCCAGCGCACCACGGTGCGCCGACATGTGCGCCCGCAGCTCGGTGGCGCCCAGCGTCGCCTGGTGCTCCTCGACGATCCGCAATCCGGCGGCGAGGGCGCGGCGGGCACCGTACCGGTTGCCGTCGGCCCGGCGCAGCATCGCCTCGGCCAGCCAGGCGCGGGCACGCGAGTCGGCCGGTCCGGCGGCGCGCGCCCGGCCGGCCAGAGCCAGATCGGTACGGGCCTGCGCGAGACGGCCCCGCTCCAGCGACAACCGCCCGGCGAGTACGCGCGCCGCCAGAGCCTGCACCGTCCACCCGGCCTGGGCCAAGGCCTCCGCCGACCGCCGCACCTGACCGGGCGTGACCCGTTCCGGGTGCCGGCGGGCCAGCGCCTGCAGGCGGGCGTCCCGGGCCAGGGCCACCCAGTTGCGCCGCCCCAGCCGGGCGAACTCGCGGGCTGCCTGCGCCGCCGCCGACTCGGCGGTCGCCAGGTCACCCTGCACCAGCGCGACCGTGGACAACAGCAGCCGGGCCTCCGGCAGGTGCATGCGCTTCTGTGACTCGTAGGCGCGGACCGCCGCCTCCGCGGTCGCCCGTGCCTCGTCGACCAGCCGTACCGACAGCAGCAGCGACGCCCGGTCCACCAGCAGCGAACCGACCCGCATGCCCTGCCGGTGGTAGTGCTCCTCGGCCCGGTCGAAGTGCTCCAGCGCGGCCGGCACCTCACCCCGGTACGCCTTGACGCAGCCCAGGTTCTGCTCGGCGTACGCCCGGGGCAGCTCCAGGTTGTGCTCCGCGCACAGCCGCAGCGCCGCGACCAGGTCCTGCTCGGCCGCGGCGAAGCTGCGCCGGGCCAGATGCAGCAGGCCGCGATTGCTCAGCGCACGCGTCTCCCACTGCGCGTCCCCGGCCCGCCGCAGCACCGGCAGCGCCGGGCGCAGGCTCTCCAGCGCCTCGTCCTCGCGGCCCATCTCCAGCAGGATGGCCGACCGCTGGACCAGCGCCCGGGCCGCCGAGACCCCGTCCAGCTCCCGGCGGGCGGCCTCGATCTCGCGGAACGCCCGGGCCGGCAGCCCGCGCAGCGCCAGCGCGGACGCCAGGCTCATCCGGGCCTCGCCGACCAGCTGCGCCGAACCGGCCCGCCGGGCAGCGGCGACCGACCGGCGCAGATGGGTCACCGCGCCGTCGAGATCGCGCAGCTGCATGGCCGCGACGCCGAGGGCCCGCTGGGAAACGCTCTCCGCGGCCCGGTCGCCGGCTCGCCGTGCCGCGCTCTCGGCACGAACCGCCAGCACGCGGGCCCGGGCCGGGTCGACCGTAGCCAGGCGCAGCGCCTCCGCAGGGCTTGACTCGATGCCCGCCTCCTTACCGAGGCCGCAATCATAGATCGCCTTCGTGGTGTCTCTTAGCGGACTCATCCCTGGTTCCGTCGATCGTTGTCGATAGCCTGATGGGCGGCCCGACGGCGAAATGAGGTGCCCTGGTGAAGACGCAAGAGCCGGTCGACCTGGTGGTGGCCCTGCCCCACGAAAAGCTGGTCCTCGGCGTGATGCAGGAGGCCGGCGCCGGCCGGATGATCGAGATGGCCGACCGCAACGGCGATCTCGGGCTGGCCCGGATCTCGCTGCGGGAGCCCGGCGCGGTCGCCGACCATGTCGCCGACTGGCGCCGCCACGTCCAGCCGGACGCCCGGCGGGCGGCCGCCGCGGCCGAGACGCCACTGGACCGCGTGCTCACCGATCTGCGCGCCGGATTCGCCGCACTCAACGGCGGCTGGATGCCGACCATGGGTAAGAATCGCGCGGTCGGCCGGATCCCCGGCATGCGCAACGCCCGCCCCGGCGTGAGCGGCGCCGGCGAGGTGTCGCACGGCGGCGGCGGTGCACCCCGCAAGATCGACGAACCGGGCTGGGCCAAGGCGCGGGCAGCCACACCGGGCCGGGGTGCCCGGGTCGGCCTCGTCGACACCGCCCTGCGCCGCCACGACTACCTGGCCGGGGCCTGGGTCGGTGATCAGGAGAACGGCCTCGCCTACCCCGACGGCCTACCGGCCGAGGCCGGGCACGCCACCTTCATCGCCGGCCTGGTGCTGCGGCAGGCACCCGGCGCGACCCTGTCGGTGACCGCCCTGCTCGACGACCAGGGAGTCGCCGACTCCTGGGAGGCCGCGGTGCGCATCGTCCAGCTGGGACGCGAAGGCCTGGACGTGCTCAACCTCTCGTTCGTCAGCTACACCGACGACGGGATGCCGCCGCTGGTGCTGTCCACCGCGATCGACCGGCTCGACCCGGACATCGTCGTGGTCGCCGCGGCCGGCAACCACGGTTTCCTCACCGACGGCCAGGAACGCAAGGCGGCCTGGCCGGCCGCGCTCAACGACGTCGTCGCGGTCGGCGCCGCCAGCGCCCGAGGCGACGGCGAGCCGGCGTCGTTCACGCCGCTCGGTTCCTGGATCGACGTGCTGGCCCCCGGCGAGGACGTGGAGAGCACCTACCTCGACCGCCGGGCCCAGGTCTGGGAAGACCCGGACGGCGACGGCCCGCAGGAGCCGGTCCGGCAATCGCGCAACTTCAATGGGTACGCCCGGTGGAGCGGCACGTCGTTCGCGGCCGCCGCGGTCAGCGGTGCGATCGCGGCGCGCACGGTTCCGGGCCGGGCTTCGGCCTGGCAGGCGTACGAGTGGATCGTCCGGGAGGCCGAGGAGGCGGCGGGCGAGAACCGGCGGGTGGGTGAGCCGCTGCTCATCGAGCCGGACACGCTCGGCTTGCCGTCCTGGGTCCGCCGCCGCTGACGCCGGTATCGGGTGGGTGCGGGCGGTCTCGGTCGGCTTGCCGCCTCCGCGGGAGGCCGGCGACCGGCGGTGCGGCCGCGCATGGCACGCGGCTCGCCCTGGGGAGCGGGGACGGGGCTGCTTCGGCGGGGCGGCCGGGACCGGACGCCCGCGTCGCCCGTGCTGTTTCCCGGCGGTCGCGTTGGGGCCGCGCGTGGCGGGCGGCTCGCGCTGGGGGAGCGGGGACGGGGCGGCTTCGGCGGGACGGCCGGTCACGCGTACCTCGAAAAAGCCGGACCGAAAGCGTGTTATTCGGTCTCGGGTTTGGGGGTGGACCAGCGCCAGTTGATCTCGGCGATGGTGGGTGCGGGCTCGGGCAGCGCACCGCCGGCGCGCAGGCCGTCGAGCAGGACGGCCAGGTAGCGCCGGCGCAGCTGCGCGGTGCGTGCCTGGTCCGGGATGCGCACGGCCGCGCACATCTCCAGCAGCATGGTGACGTCGGCCGGGACGGCCTCCGCGCGCATCTGCGGGTGTGCCCGCTCGAACAGGGCGATGGCCAGCTCGTTCGCCCGGGCGGCGTCGGCCCTCATCTCCTCGGTCGGGGTGAACGTGCCGGCCAGGTGCACGGTAAGCGAGTGCACGTCGGCCTCGACGACACCCTGCATGAACCTCTCGAAGGCGGCCCAGTCGTCGGGGTCGGCGGCGGCCTCCTCCGCCTCGCCGATGAAGATCCGCAGCCCGTCGTGGCAGAGCGTGCGCAGCAGATCCTCCTTGCCGGCGTAGCGGCGGTAGAGGGCGCTGATGCCGACGCCGGCGCGCTCGGCGACCGCCGAGATCGGCGCCCTCTGGTCGGCCAGGAAAACCTCCCGGGCAGCGGCCAGGATCGTCACGTTGTTGCGCTCCGCCTGTCGTGCGCGGCCGGCTTTCGGACTGGTCATGGCCATCAGCCTAGCGGAACGGAACGAAGTATTCCGCTCCGCTCGCCAACGTGTTACTGTTGAACGGAACGAAGCATTCCGTTCCGGATGAGCGAGAAAACGAGGAGCCGGCGATGACCGAGATCCGTTCCTTCCGCATCGAGATCCCCGAGGCCGACGTCGCGGACCTGCGTGACCGCCTCGGCCGCACCCGCTGGACCCCGGAGATCCCCGGCCAGGGGTGGCAGCGCGGCGTTCCGGTCGACTACCTGCGCGGCCTCGCGGAGTACTGGGCGGGCGAGTTCGACTGGCGCGCCGCCGAGGCACGGCTCAACGAGCTGCCCCAGTTCGTGACCGAGGTCGACGGGCAGACCGTGCACTTCGCGCACGTCCGCTCCACCAACCCGGCCGCCGTCCCGCTGCTGATCAGCCACGACTGGCCGGCCAGCTTCGCGATCTACCTGCCGGTCGTCGAGCAGCTGCGCGACGACTTCCACCTGGTCCTGATGAGCAACCCGGGCGTCGCCTTCTCCGGCCCGCTGACCGCCCCGGGCTGGAACGGGGCGCGGACCGCCGCCGCCTTCCGCGAGATCATGGCCCGGCTCGGCTACGAGCGTTATGGCGTGCAGGGCACCGGCGGTGGCGCCGCGATCGCCGTCGAGATGGGACGGCAGGCGCCGGAGAAGGTGATCGGCGTGCACGTCAACGGGCACATCACGTTCCCGTCCGACGACCCTGCCGACTTCGCCGAGCTGACCGAGGCGGAGCAGGACCGGCTGCGGCGCCTGCAGGAGTTCCGTGACGACAAGATGGGCTTCAACGTCATCCAGTCCACCCGGCCGCAGACCCTGGCCTTCGGGCTGCACGACTCGCCGGCCGGCCAGCTCGCCTGGATCGTCGAGAAGTACAAGGAGTGGACCGACCCGTCGGCCGACCTGCCCGACGACGCCGTCGACCGGGACCTGCTGCTCACCAACGTCAGCCTGTACTGGTTCACCGGCACGGCCGGCTCCTCGGCCAACCTCTACTGGGAGATGGCGCACGACCCGGCCGCGTGGGCGCCGAAGCCGAAGTCGACGGTCCCGCTCGGTGTCGCGCTCGGCGTCACCGACATCACCATCCGCCGGTTCGCCGAGCGGGACACGCCGGTCGCCCACTGGACCGAGCTCCCGGCGGGTGGCAACTTCCTCTCCGCCGAGCAGCCCGAGCTGTTCAGTAACGACGTTCGGGCCTTCTTCAGCAAGCTGTAGGCCGCACCCGCCGCACCCGCCGCACCCGCGCCGGCCATCAGGCCGGCGCGGGTTCTGGGCGTCAGCGAGAGCGGCGGCGCCTGGCCACGACGATCCCAAGGAACCCGGCCGCGGCGGCGAAAGCCGCACCCAGCACCAGCGCCCCCCACGGAACAGTCGTTCCGCCGGCCGCCGCGACCGGCTGCGGCACCGGCGGCGATGAGGCAGGCGCGAGCGACGCCGGCGGCGAGGGCGCCGCGGTCCTCCCGGGAATCGGATAGCGAATCATCTCCGGGTCGCTGCCCTCGGAGACGGTGAGCAAGGCAGTCCCGTCCCCGCTGTACGCGATCGCCTCACCCTGCGGCTCGTCCGGCAGCGCGATCACGCGGGGCTCGCCCTCGGTGATGGCCCGCACCACATCGCCTCCGCTCACGTCGAACTCGAACGCGTCCGCATAGGTCCGCAACACCACCCGCCGCCCGTCCGCACTGGTCGCCCCGCCGGTGATCACCAGCCGCCCCGGCAGCCCGAACGGATTGCTCGTCCCGGTCACCGGGATCGCGAACTCCCCGGCCTTCCGCATCGGCGTGGTCTTCCCGGCCCGAAGGTTCCCCTCCGGAACGTAGATGCCGGCCGTCATCGGATCCTTGGTCACCACCATCGGCGTGCCGTCCCCCGAGACGACCAGGGCTTCCGCATCATGGGCCCCGTCCGGGTAGCTCATGCGATACAACCGCGGCGCACCCGCACCCGGCTTCAGCCGCCACAACGCGACCGTCTCCCGGCTGCCCCCGTTGTCCCCGACATCACCGACCCACAGCGTGCCGTCCGGCCCACGCGCCAGATCCTCGGTGTCCCGCGGCCGAGAAGGGAAGGCCACGGCCCGCGCCACCGCACACCGCCGATTGAGAAAAAAGATCCGCCGCCCGTCCGCATCGTCCGCGCCGTCATTCACCACCACATAGCCGCTGCCGTCGGCGACCAGCCCAGAAATCTCGATCAGCCGCTCGTCGTCGATCCGGCACACCGGCGCGGCCGCTGACGGCGCGGCCGCTGACGGCGCGGCCGCCGCCGGGCCGGCCGCGAGCACTATCGCGGCCAGGGCCGCTCCCACCGGCAAAACCCTCTCCCCCCACGCGATACCAGCACCCTAACGACCCACTTCATCGGTACGTCTCCTGCTGGGGTACTAAACGAAGATGACGAGATCGTCCTCGATCGCCTTCAGGACCAGCGCGTCCGGATCACGGGCCACTATCCGGTCCAGGCGGTGCTGCAGGCTCGCGTGATCCTCGTCGGGGAGAAAGTAGCTCTGCGCGAGGCTGATCAGGCCGTACGTGAATCCCGCCAGGTCGGGACGGATCAGCTCCAGCCGGTCGCCGATCAGGCTCATCGCGGCGACCAGCCGGATGGCGGTGACATCGTTGCGGAATATCTCGCGCAGACCGGTGGCGCGCAGCATGGACCGCGCGGCCGTCATGCGGTCGTGGCCGGGAATCCGCGCGGCGGCCGCGATGGTGTAAAGGTCGAGCGCGTCGTCGTAGATCCCTTTGGTGAAGTCCTCGAGGGCAGGACTGTCGACGACGGGCAGGCCGCCGGCGACGAACCTCTCCCGCAACCGGGGCATCACCTCGGACAACGACGTCACGCACCGCGGATAGTGGAGCAGGGTCTCCTCGTCCACCTCGGCGTCCGGGCCGAGGTGCCACACCCGCAGTAACCGCACCTCACCCTCGGCGTCCTCCGCGGTCAGGGCGAGTACGGATCCCGTCGTCGGCGTGAACACCCGCAATCGGTGCCGGCCGGGCGGCAACGGGATACCCATTACGACGTCTCCATTACCGCTCACCTCCACCTCGGTGGTGGCGATGGGCGCGAACCGCCGCGTCACGGCGAGGTCCGGCAGCAGGTCCGCCAGCGCCGTGGCGCTCAATCCGGTCGCCGTCTCCACCGCCTCGGGGTCGTGGCGCAGCAGCTGGAGGTAGTGCCTTTCGAACAGGCCGAGCTGCTCGTACGCCTCGGCGTAGTCGGCGGGGACGACATCCAGCTCGTCCGCACACAGCATCGGGTCGTGTGGCTGCCAGCTCGCCCAGAACGATCGGATGCGCTCGGGCACGTCGGTCGCCGTGAACAGGGTGAACATCCGTTCGCGGAACCGCTGGGAGATGGCCGCGGCGACCTTGGCGCCGTCCAGCTCGCCGGAGAAGAGGATCTTGGTGTATGCCGGATCATCCCAGAAGTACGAGCGCAGGTAGGTCAGGAACATCTCGAGTGGCACGTTGTCGCCGCGCCCGATCATGGAGAACGCCAGGTTCTTGACCGCCATGTACCCCGGAAGGTAGCCGTCGTTGACCTCGAACGGGCGCAGATAGAGCGAGGCCTTGCGTTCCAGGACGGCCGGCGAGTTACGCAGGAACTGCATCATGGTGGATCGGAAGATGTGGTCGTGAGTCACCGAGAAGCAGAGGCTGGCAACCCCCAACGGCGTCGCGGGATGGAATTCGTCGCCCATCGGGCGCAGGTCGAACTCGGCGAGCTGAGCCATTCCCTCACCCAGGGGCCGCATCAGGTGGGACAGATACCGGTGGCCGAGGAGGTCCCGCGCCCAGATCGAGCGTCCGTCCGGATAGGCGGCGGTGAGCGTGGTCAGCCGCAGCTCGGCCAGCGCCAGCGTCGAGCCCACCAGCGACTGGAAGCACCAGTGATGGGTGAACTCGTGCAGGAACTGCGGCAGCAGATGCTGGTCCCCGAGACTGCGGTCGCCGAGCCAGCGCAGATATCCGGCGGCGTCCAGGCCGTCGTAGAAGATGTCGTTCGTGGTGCTGTCGGTCCAGTTGCGAGACCCGGTCACACCTCGGGCGCCTCTCCGCCGTCGTCCCGCAGGAGATCGTCGATCATGCGGGTCAGTTCGTCGCCGGAAGCGTTCTCGAGCTTCGCCATCTCGATCTCCGCGATCACGGTGCCCTGCTTGGTCACCACCACCTTGCGAGCGCGGGTGACACCCTGGCGGCGGGTTGTGATCCATGCGGCGAGAACGGCCGCTACCGCGGGGATCGCGTCCGAGGCGAAGGAGAGCACCACACTGATCAGCCCGGGATCGCCAACCGTACCGGGTGTGAGGCCGGGTTCCTCGCGGTGCACGGCGATCGGGTGACCGGGTGACCGCTCGTCGACCCCGTTCTGCAACTCGAGTGCCGCGAGTTCCGACGTACTCTCCACGGTGAGCTCGATATCCTGCGCCACTGTTGGTCCTCTCCTCTTCTCCGTGCTCGGGGTCCTGGTCAGGACCGAGTCGTTCCGCAGCATCGCCACCGCGCGCCGCAGATCCGCGTCCTCGCCGCGGATGGCGTGCCGGGAGCGCAACGCGGTGGCGAGGCTACTCCGTCGATGTCCGCGGTGTGGGTCGTCCGCTGTGGACCGTGCCAGCGCCGCTTCGAACAACCGGATGCTCTCGTCGAGATCGCCGGCGTCGCCGGACCGGACGAAGCGGCGGTAGAGAGCGGCGGCGAGGTTGCCGTAGTCGAGGCCGGGCCGCCCGTCCGCCGCCTCCTCCCGCAGACAGGTGATCGCCTCGTCCAGGTCGCTGTCCTCGGCGCGGAGGTCGTATCTCGTGACAAGCGCCGCGCCGAGGCGCGACAGGCGGACGTGCCGGTTCGGATGGCCGGCCGGCGTCACCTCGACCGCCCGGCGAAGCGCCGGCACCGCCTCTTCGACGTCGGCCTCGTGCTTCGACATCGAGTGCCGGACGAGCAGCGCCGAACCGAGGTTCGACAGGATCATCGGATAGTCGACGGAGCCGGTGTCCACGGTCTGCCCGGCCGTGCGGAGCAGGGTCACCGCCTCCTCCAGGTCCTCCGGGCGAGCCGTGACAGCGAAACGGTTCCGCAACGTCCGGCCGAGACCGGCCAGGAGCCAGGGGGCATCAACGCCGCCGGGCGGCACCGACGCCACCGCCTCCCGCAGGAGCAGCACCGCGCGATCGAGATCCGCTACCGCTCCGGTCAGATCGAACCGGCGCTCATGACCCGTGGCGAGGTGCGAGAGGAACGTCGGCCGTTCCGGCTCCGCCGCGGGCGCCGCCTCGACGGCCTGCTGAAGCAAATGGATGGCCTCGTCGACGGCGGCCCGGTCGTCACCGGCGTCGTGCAGGATCGCGTATCCGTCGTCGTGGAGGTAGCCGTACTCGGGGACCTGGGCGGCGTGCCGCTCGATCACCGCCCGGACCTGAGCGGGCAGGACGTCCGCCCCGGCCAGCAGCCCGTGGAAGCGTATGGCCCAGCGCAGATCCTGACCCCGCGTCGACGCCGGGAGAGCCGTCGCCCGGGCCATGTGCAGAGCCACCACCACGGCGAGCGCCTCGGCGTCCACATGGGTGCCGTCGGGCCGTACGTCGACGGCGAGGTCGGCCAGCCGCGTCACCGTCGCCAGCGCTCGCTCGTCCAGAATCGGTTGCGGATCCTCGGAGAGGCGATAGGCCGTCACCCGGTCCCACAGATCGCCGATCATGGAATCGCGCAGGCCGCTCTCCCCACTCACGCCCGGAGCGTAGGCGTGGTGACTGACCGTGGCCGCCGGCTCGTCAGGATTCCGACAGCTCACCGATGGGGGACGTCGGCTCGCCGGCTGCCCGACCGGCGGCAGCGGACCGAGCCCGGCGAGCAGCACTCGCTCAGGTGGCGAACACCTGGGCGTCGTCGGCGAAGGCCTTGAATTCCAGGGCGTTGCCGGCCGGGTCGAGCAGGAACATCGTCCACTGCTCACCGATCTGACCTTCGAACCGCAGGTACGGCTCGATGACGAACTCGGTGCCGGCCGCCCGCAGCCGTCCGGCGAGCTCGTGGAACTCCGGCACCGGCAGAATCAGGCCGAAATGCGGGACCGGTACGTCGTGACCGTCGACCGGGTTGTGGACACGCTCGGCGCGCTCCGGCGCGAGGTGTGTGACGAACTGGTGCCCGTGCAGGTTCCAGTCGACCCAGGTGTCGGAGCTGCGGCCCTGCTTGAGGCCGAGCACCTCACCGTAGAACCGGCGCGCCTCAGCCAGGTCGTCGACCGGCATCGCGAGATGAAAGCGGGGGATCGGGGAATCGAGAGCAGTCATGCGTTGCCTTCCAGGCGTGGGTCAGGTGTGTGCCTTGCGGTGGCGCCGTCCGTAATACTCCCGGATCGCGGCACGCTGGTTGGGGACGTCGAGCTTCGTGTAGATTTTGTTGATCTTGTTGTGCACCGTCTTGGCGGAGATGCGGAGTTCCAAGCTGATCGCCTCGGCGGTCCGGCCACTCGCCCACAGATCCATCAGCCGCACTTCGTCCGGCTGAAGTCGGTTCCAGCGCTCGTCGTAGGTGTGTGCGAGGTCGATGCGCAGGACACCCTCGCCGTCGTGGCCTTGATCGAACCAGAGGACCACGAAAGCGGCGTCGCCGGAGGGCGACGCGAGAGCGTACGGGCGGCGGGCGGTCGCCGGCAGGCTCGCCAGATGGCGGGCCACCGTGGCCAGTGGGACAGGCAGGGGTGCACCACGCGTGATCGGCCCGAGCGCCTCATCGACCGCATCCCACAGCGCACCGCTGCACATCCGTACCAGCCCGAGCCGGTCCACGGCGATGACGGCCACCTGCTCCGAGGTCTTGAGCTGGGCTTCGAAGTCATCCGCCAGCCGCTGGAACATGCGGTGCTCGGCGCGTTCCATCGCCATCGCGAACTCGATCCGCACGGTACGCAGCAGCGCCGAGTCCTGTTCCGTGAAACATCCGCGCTCCGGCCCGGAGATGCTGATTCCGGTGGAGTTGGCCCCGCCGGAGGCGGTGACGATCGCCAACTGGTCGTTGACGCCGATCGGACGGAAGTACTCCTGATACAGCTCTGTTCGCTCCCACTCGGCCCGAGTGGGACCGCACTCCGACAGGGTCACCGGCGTTGCGTCGGGGTGGTCCAGACAGAACTTGAGCAACGGTTGCTGCCGGTTGAACCGCTGGTAGACGTCGAAGCCCCGGTGCATGGCCCGGTCGAAGTCGACGGGCTCAGCGACGGCTCCCTCCTGCAGGGTCGCCGGATGTACCCAGTGCAGCACGGCACCGTGCGCGCGCAGGCCCAAGGCCGCGACGAGATAGGGCAGCGTCCTCCTGGCCAGCGCTGTCAAATCCTCGTACGGCTCAGCGCGCACGACGTCGATCAGCTCGGCGGCTCTGCGATCAACCACGACGGCTTCCGAAGTCAGCGGGATGTTTTCCCTACCCTGACGTACCGCGGTGGAGCTCTGGTAGAGGAAGGCGCGTGAACGGCGCGTCGGGTTTCCTACTCCGCAACCTGTGATCGAGGTCGAGACAGTGAGTGCTACCACCTTGCGCGTCATGGTGTTCGGCGAACGCGGCGCCGGAAAGACGCTTTACCTTGCCGGGCTCTTCCGAGGAATGTCGGTGAGCGGCCCAGGATCGGTCTTCACCCTGCAGACCGGAGAGGTCGACCGGCTGAAGCTGAACCGGATCTACGCGGACGCGGTGAACCCCCTCCTCAAGAACTTCCCGCCGTCGACTCATTGGCAGACCGAACCGTGGCGCTTCGACTGCCAGATCACCAACCGCCACGGCACGTTCCGGCCGTTGTCGGTCGAATACCTGGACTACTCGGGCGAGATGCTGGATCCGCTGGACGCCCGCCTCGGCATGACGGACGAGGAGATCGAGGTCGACCCGGAGCTGCGGGCGCTTCGCGGCTACCGTGACCACGCGGACGCGTACCTCCTCATGATCGACGGGCTCAAACTGCTGCGAATGCTGCGTGGCGCTCCCGAGCTGGCCGGGTGGCTCGAGCACTACCTGTCCGACCAGTTACAGGTGATGGAGCAGCGGCTGACCGGAACCGGCGGTCGTCCACCGCTGCACGTCGTCGTCTCGAAATGGGACCTGCTCGACGGCCGTATGGTCGATGGCGTTCCGGTGACTCTGGGCGCTGTGGCCGGGCTGGTCGCGCGGCAACCCACGTTCGCCGCTCACCTGGACGGACGTGCCCAGGACCGCGACGCTCCGGTTCGGGTGATCCCGGTCAGCGTGACCGGCCCGTTCGCCGCATTGGACGAGGAGACCGGCGAGATCGTCAAGGTCCCCGGCCGGCCCGTGCAGCCGTACAACCTCGACGTCCCCTTCACCGCCTTGTTGCCGGACACGATCCGTTGGCGGCGGGAACAGTTGCTCGCCGACACCGGCCCGTCCGGCGAGGGCGTGGAACGGAAACTCAACCGCAGAGCGGCGTTGCTCGCCCACGCGCGAGCCTTCGTCGGCTCGGCCCGTGGGCCATTGGCTGAGCGGCTCGACCGCTGGGCCACGCGGCGGCAAAACGGGGGGTCGCCGGCGATGTCGATCGCCACCGCCGGGCTGGCCGGCGAACTCCTGCACCAGCTCGGTGCCGTTCTGGACGAACAGGAGAGCCGGAGCCGGGCACGCCTGCGTGAGATTCAGGAGGAGCACCAACGGCGACGACAGGCGGTGGCAACCGAGAGCGAGGCGATCACGCTTGCGCTGCAAGGCTTCGCCGTACGCCTCGCTGAGTTCGAGGAGAAGAACCCCGGATCGCTGCTCGGTGAGGTGCTGTCATGACCATCGTCGCGACATCCCGGTTGTGGCCCTTCGTGATCGTGGAGAGCCGGCTCATCGTGACGCCGGACTTCTTAGCGCGGCGTGGTGGGAGCGATCCGCGAATCCGGCGGTTGCTGGTGAACGCGGCACGGGTCGACCAGGCTCGCGGCACCGCACTGCACCGCCGGGTATTGACCGTGCCGGGAGAAGGCGCCTACGCGCTCGCCTATCGGTACGTACCCGTTCCGGGCGGAGCCCGCGACGAAGCTACCCGGGTCATGCACATGGCCGAAGGGGTCGTCTGCGACGACCTGGACGCCGAGCTCACCGACGAGACACTGAACCGGACCCGCGGCTACCTGCTCGGGCCGGTTCGCCGATATGTCGACCAAGGATGGTCAGGCCCGCCTTTGTCGTCGCGTGCTGTCCTGGCGGGTGAGTCCGTCGAGCCCACACCCTGGAGTCTCGGCCGGCTGGCCGCGGTCGTCGTGCTGGCAGCGGCCGGTCTCACCGTCCTACTGCTGGCCCTCAAACGGGTGCTCGGCCCGTAGAACGGAAGGGGCCGACCGAGACCGTGCCTCGAGGGCCCGGACCACCGCGGCCATGTCCTCGCCGCCGTAGCCGGCCTCGGCGGTCTCCGCGTACAGCTGCCGGCAGACCTCCAGCAGCGGTGACTCCACACCGGCCTGGACGATCAGTTCGGCGTTGTACAGCACGTCGCGGACCGCGGCCTGAACCTCGAAGTCCCGGTCGAGCAGCTTGCCGCCCTTGACCCGGGACACCGCGCTGGCCATCGGCCCGGCGTCCAGCGCCGCCCGGAGGGTGGCCCGGTCAAGGCCGTGCCGGTCGGCGAAGTGGAACGCCTCGGCCAAGCCGGTCACCATGCTGATCAGGAACGTGTTGACCGCCAGCTTCATCCGCAGGGCGCCGGGCACCTGGCCGCACCGGACGATCTCGCGGCACATCGGGCGCAGCAGCGGCGCCACCCGCTCCACGTCCGGCGCTTCGCCGGCCAGCATCACGACCAGTTCGCCGGCCGCGGCGGGGCCGCGCGAGCCGGAGACAGGAGCTTCGACGTACGCCCCGCCGGCGGCCCGCACCCGTGTGGCGAGCCCGGCCGAGTAGTCCGGTGCCGTGGTGCCCATGTGCACCACGGTCCGGCCGGCGACGTCGCACCGGTCGAGCACGTGATCGATGACGCTGTCGTTCGCCAGCATCACGATCACGGTCTCGGCCTTCGCGAAGACCTCCGCCGGGTCGGCGGCGACGGCGGCTCCATGGGAACGCAGGGGGCCGGCACGTTCCGGGGTGCGGTTCCAGACGATCAGGTCGGTGCCGGCGCGGGCCAGGTTGAGCGCCATCGGCTGTCCCATGACGCCGAGGCCGAGGAATCCGGTGGTCACCCGCCGGACGTTACGCAGCAGCCGGGGGAGAAGCCGATGCCAATCGGGCGGAATTGGTCTGCTCGCGCATGCCCCACGGTGAGCCGTACTCGGTGAGCAGGTCCAGGAACGGGCGGGGCGGCAGGGCCTCGGGACCGAGAACGCCCACTCCGGACCAGGCGCCCGTGGCGAGCAGTTCGAGCGCGACGACCGGGTTGATCGCGGTCTGCCAGACCACGGCCTGGCTGCCGTACTCCGCCATCGACCACTCGTTGTCGACGACGTGGTACAGGTAGACCTCTCGTTCGGCGCCGTCGCGCGTACCCCGTACCCATGTCCCTGCGCAGGTCTTGCCGCGCATGCGCGCGCCGAGCGTGGCCGGGTCCGGCAGGCTGGCCGCGACCACGTCGCGCGGTGACACCGTCACCGGCCCGGCTCCGCCGGGCACGCTTACCGCTTCCGTGCGGTCCAGGCCGAGTTGGTGGAGGGTTTTGAGGGTACGGATGAACTCCTCACCGAGTCCGTATTTGAACGTGACCCGGCGGGCGTCCACCCAGCGCGGGATGAGCAGCACCTCTTCGTGCTCGACGTTGACGCACTCGACCGGCCCGATGCCCTCGGGGAAGTCGAACACCTCGGGTTCGCTGAACGGGGCGGTGGTGAACCAGCCGCGCCCGCGCTCGTAGATCACCGGCGGGTTGAGGCACTCCTCGATGGTGGTCCAGATGTTGAAGGACGGCGCGAACTCGTAGCCGTCGACGGTGAGGTTCGCCCCGTCGCGGACGCCGATCTCGTCGATCTCGTCGAACAGCTCGTCCGCCGCGTACCGGGCGAAGATGTCCGACAGGCCGGGCTCGACGCCGATGCCGACCAGTGCGAGCCGCCCGGCCCGCTCCCACTCGGCGGCCTGCGCGAACTGCTCGTCGCCCAGCTTGACCCCGCATTCCTGGTGCGGCAGTGCCGGATGCGGCCGGGACAGCGACATCGCCATGTCCAGGTAGGTGGCCCCGGCCGCGCCGGCGGCGTCGAACAGCGGCATCACGAACCGCGGGTCGGTGGCGTTGAGCAGGACGTCGCAGCCGTGCCGCCGGAGCAGGCCGGTGACGGCGGCGCGGTCGCTCGCGTCCACCCGCTCGGCCCGGAACCGGTCGTCGCCGACGGCCGCGACCGCCGCCTCGGCGCGGGCCAGGTCGTAGTCGGCGACCACCATCTCGTCGAAGAACGGCCGCCGGGCCGCGATCCGGGTGATCGCCGTGCCGACGCCGCCTGCTCCTACCAGCAGTACGCGCATGGTTGGTGGCTCCTCTCGATTGATGCCGGTCTCGATCAAAGGCCCCGAGGTGCGCTAAGGTCAACGGCGTTGGCATAAGGAGGCGGCGGATGCCGAAGACGGTGGTTCCGGAGGAGAAGCGGCGACGGCGCCGGCCGACCCGCGGCGGTACGGTCCTGTCCGAGCGGCTCATCGTCGAGGCGGCGTTGCGGCTGCTGCGCGAGCACGGCAGCGCCGGGCTCACCGCACGGCGGCTCGGTCTGGCGCTGGACTGCGATCCCAGCACGCTCTACCGGTACTTCCGGGGGATGGACGAGATCATCCTGGCGATCGGTGACGCCCTGATCGGCCAGGCTCTGCACGGCTGGGTCCCGGGTGGCGAGTGGCGGGCCGATCTGCGGGCGCTCGGCCTGCGGATCCACGCCGCCTACATCGCCCATCCGCAGGCCGCCGTGCTCACCACGAGCCGGGTCACCGGCCGCGCCAACGAGCTCGCCGCCGACGAGGTGGTCCTCGGCGTGCTGCACTCCGCCGGCCTGCCGGCCGCCGAGACGGTACGCGTCTACCACGCCTTCATCGACCAGACGCTGGCTTTCGCGGCCCTCGACGCGGCCTCGCTCGCGTTGCCGAACGCCGCGCTGCGCGCCGAGGAGGTGGTGTGGCGGTCCACCTACGCCCGGCTGCCCGCCAGCAGCCATCCGCACATCGCCGGGATCGCGCCGCTGCTGGCCGCCGAGATGGTGACCAGCGCCTACCCCGCCGCCCTGGACCTGCTGCTGAACGGCATCGCCGCGCTCAGGGGAAGAGGGTGAGCTCCGGGGCGGTGGCCAGCTCGACGAGCTGGTCCTCGTCCAGCGGCGGCTCCGGGCGCCCCATTTCCTGTTTGTCCGAGTCGAGCGTCGCGTCCGGCACAGCGTTCGTTGCGGTGGCGAAGACGACCGTGTCGCCCTTGTGCACCCACACGTCGATCCTCCGCAACCGGGACTCCTCCACCGCCTCGTGGACGAGGATCGTCTCCCCGTGCGAACCTTGCCGCACATCGCAGCCGGCACAGCTCGCGATGGCCTCCTCCACGGTCTCGGCGGCCGGATAAAGGCCGAACCCGATCTCACCGAAACCCCTGCTGTCGCTGACGAGGGCGTCCGCCGAGATGATCGGTGGCGTCTCCTGAGACGGGTACGCCTGGAGCGGAAGGACGTCGTCCGAGGAACCGGGTATGCGCTGGAAGTCGGCCTCGGGCAACAGCGGAGGCACCGCCGTGAGCAGATAGCAGCTGATCCGGGCCGCGGCGTGCTCGACCGCCGCCGGACTGCTGGGCTCCGCCTCCGCAGCCGCGCAGAACGGTGCCGGGTCGAGCGCCACACCCGCCGAGACGTCGGGGTCGGCCCGGACGTGTGGCAGCGCGGCCATGAAGACACCGGTGACCGCCACGAACACGAGCGACCCGCCGGCCGCCGCCGCGATCCGGCGACGGCGGCGAGCACGCCGGCCCGCGGTGAGGACGTGCTCGTAGGCGAAGGTGAGCGGTGGCTCGTCCCCGGTGTACGCGATCAGCGCGTCCCGGATGTCGGTGGAATCGGTCACGGTCGCGTCTCCTTCGGTCCCACGGTGAGGTCCATCGCCGCTCGCAGCGCGGCGATGCCCCGGGCGGACTGGCTCTTCACGGTGCCCTCGGCGACCTGGAGCAGCTCGGCGACCTCGGCGATCGACAAGTCCTCCAGATGCCGCAGCACGACGACGGCACGCTGCTGGGCAGGCAACCGCCGCAGCGCCTGACCGAGGTCCTCGTGCCGCTCCACCTCCGGGGCGGGCCGGTCCGGGACGTCGGCCACCACCTTCTCCCAGCGGCTCTTGCGGGTGTGCGAGAGGAACGTGTTGACCAGGATCCGCCGCACATACGCGTCGATCTGCCCGTCACGCACCCGTGCCCATCGCGGGAACAGCTTCACGAACGTCAGCTGCACGAGATCGTCGGCGGTATGCCAGTCGCCGCACAGCGCGTAGGCGAGACGGCGCACGGAACTCACCCGCCCGGCGAAATACGCCGCGAAGTCGGCGTCCGGCTCAGCCACGATGCACACCCTCTCGTCCTGCGTCGATGTGTCAACCCATCGGGAGGGCCGAAAGGTTCAAGCGGTGATGTCTGTCACCTCGGACGAGGGCATACCGCGCGTAGATCGGGGTAGGCGGCCGCCCGTGCGCATGGGGGTATTGGACATCGGATCGAACGCGGCCCAGCTACTGGTGATCGACGCCTGTGCCGGGGCGCCACCGCTACCGGTGTACCGGGAGAAACGCCTGACCAGGGTGGCTCCGGCGATCCGGCCGGACGGCCTGGTCACCCCGGCCGGCGTGGACCGCCTGGTGGCCGCGGTCTGCTCGGTGGTTGAGGCGGCACGGGCCTACCAGGTGGACGAGCTGATCCCGTACGCCACCGCGGCCGTCCGGGACGCCGCGAACCGGGACGACATCGTGGCGGCGCTGCGGGCCGGGACCGGTCTCGACGTCGGCTTCCTCAGCGGTGAGGACGAGGGCCGGCTCACCTACCTCGCGGCGCACCGCTGGTTCGGCTGGGCCGCCGGCCCGTTGCTGCTGCTGGACATCGGTGGCGGCTCGATGGAGATCGTGCAGGGCCGCGACGAGAACCCGGCGGTGTCGCTGTCCCTGCCGCTGGGCGCCGGGCTTCTCACCCGCAGCCATCTGCCCGAGCACCCGGCGACGAGCCGGGACGTCAAGCGGCTGCGCCGGCACGTCCGCGGCGTGCTCGCCCCGGTCGTGCGCCGGCTGGACTGGGAGACGCGCCCGCACAAGACGGTCGCCACGTCCAAAACGTTCAAGCAGCTGGCCTGCTTCGCCGGTGAGTCCGACCCGGCCGGGTCACGCGTACTGCACCGGCGTGAGCTGCGGACCTGGATCCCACGGCTGGCCCGGATGACCCCGAAGCAACGCGCCGAACTGCCCGGGGTCTCCCGCAGCCGGGCCCGGCAGCTGCTGGCCGGTGCTGTGATCGCCGAGACCACGATGGCGGCTCTCGGCGTCGACCGGGTGGAGGTCTGCCCGTGGGCGCTGCGCGAGGGCATCCTGCTGCGCCGGCTCAGCCCGCCGTCGTACGGGGACAACCTGCGCGGCGTATGCCTGCGCGACCCGGCCGGCATCGTCACCAACCTGGACGACCACCGCCTGGCCGGGAGCGTCTGTTGATCGTCGAGGCGGCGTTCCGCGCCGAGGCCGAGGCCTTCACCACCGCGCTCGGGCAGCTGACCACGGGGGAGTGGGGGCAGCCGACCCGCTGCGTCCCGTGGCGGGTACGCGACGTCGTGGGGCATGTGGTGACCGTGCTGTCACGCGTACCCCAAATGGTCGCCGCGGCTGCGCCGCAGCAGACCGACACCACCGCGACCGCCTACTACCGCGCCGACCACCGCTTCAGCCGGGCCGCCAACGCCGATCGGGTACGCGTAGCGCAGGATCGCGCGGCCTCCCTCGACGATCTCACCGCCACCGTCGACGAGGTGCTCGCGGCGATCCGGCACGAGCCGCCCGGCCGGATCGTCCGCACCCGGCACGGCGACGCGATGCTGCTGTCCGACTTCCTGCTCACCCGGGTGGTAGAGCTGGCCGTCCACGGCCTCGACGTCGCCGACGCCGTGCACCGGCACCCGTGGCTCACCCCCGCCGCGGCCGGCGAACTTCAAGCGCTGCTCTTCGGCCCGGACTGGCGAACCGCGGTCGCCGCCCTCGGCTGGGACCCGGTCACGCTGCTGCGCAAGGCCACCGGGCGCGCGCCGGTCACCGCGGCGGAGTCGATACGGCTGGCCGATCAGGGGCTGCGCCCGCTGACGCTGGGCTGACCAGCCCCGGCGTGTCGCGCAGGCCCCGGCCGAAGGTCGCGACCAGCGCCGAACCGGCGACCGCCGCCGCGAACAGCAGGATCGCGCCGCCCGCGCTCCACGCCGTCACCAGCAGACCGGCCAGCAGCGGCGCCGCGGCGGACGCCGAGTTCGCGACCAGGAAGATCACGCTGACGACGCGGCCCTGCAACCGGTCCGGCGTGATCGCCGCCTGGTAGCCGAAGAGCGCGGCGTTGCAGGCCGGCGCGAGCAACAGGGTGAGCGCGACCGGTACGGCCGCCGCGACACTCGTCGTGAGCAGCGCGCTGACCACGAAACACGCCGTCGCCGCCCAGCAGATCGCCCGGGTCAGAACGGCCATCGGCAGCCGGCGTCTTAGCAGCGGGGCGGCGAAGGCGCCGATCAGGCCACCCGCACCGATGACGGTCTCGGTCAACCCGATCACGGCCGGTGCCACGCCGTGCCCCTGAAGGGCGATGATGATCGTGAAGATGGTGCCGGTGACGGCGAAGTTGAGCGGCGCGGCAATGAACAGCACGGTCCGCAGGAACGGGTTGCCGAAGACGAAGGTCAGCCCTTCCGCCAAACCGCCCGGGGCGCCCTCGCGAGGCTGTTGCAGCGGCCTGCGGATCAGGCTCACGCCCACCATGGACGCCAGGTAGGAGACCGCGTTCGCGGCGAACGGCCACACCGCTCCCAGACCGAACAGCAGGCCACCGACGGCCGGGCCGACCAGCGAGACGCCGTAGCCGCGGGCCTCGTTGCGGGCCACCGCGTCCGGCAGCCGGGGGATCGGGACGATGCTGCGCAGGGCGGCGTGCTCGGCCGTACCGAAAAGGGTCCCGCCGGCCGCGTCCACCACCGCGACCGCGATGATCACGGCAAGGTGCACCCGCCCGGCCAGCACGGCGGCGCCCAGACCGGCGAACGCGGCGAGCTGGAGCAGGTCGCAGGCGAGCATGGCCCGGCGGCGGTCCACCCGGTCCACCAGCAGCCCGGCCGGCAACCGGCACACCAGCCGGGTGACCTGGGCGATCGTGCCGACCAGGCCGGCCTGCACCGGCGAACCGGTGACCGTCAGGACGAGCAGGGGGATGGCCAGCGACGCGATGGCGTTTCCCAGCTCGGACAGGCACTGGCCGGTCCACAGCAGGTTGAACTCGCGGTTGCGCCAGAGGCTGGTCACCGCGCCGGCCGGTACGGATACGCCTGCACCACGACCGCCACCGTCTCCGTGCCGCCGGTTTGCTCGCCCAGGTCGTACTCGTTGATCACCCGCCGCAGCTCAGCCCGCAGCGCTGTCAGACGCTCAGGCGTCGCCCGGATCGCGTAGTCCCCGAAGCCCGCGGCGGTCTGCCACTCCGCGCTCCACTCGCCCCGCGCCGCCTGCGCCCGGTACGACTCGATCACCTCGTCCCACACCCGGCGGGCCGCCCGGTCCAGGGCGAGCACCACGTCGGCGCCGCCCGGGCCGAGGTCGTCCGGGTTGTCCGGCCAGGTCGTCGTGTCGTGCACCGCCTTCCACCAGCGCTCCCGGCCGCGGGCGCCCTTGCCGAGCTCGGGTGCGTCCTGGACGAACCCGTACCGATTCAGCAGCCGCAGGTGGTGGCTGGTCTGGCCGGAGTCGGTGGCCAGCCGCCGGGCCAGCATCGCCGAGGTGGCCGGACCGTCGATCCGCAGCGATCCCAGGATCCGCATCCGGAGGGGATGGGCCAGCGCGCGCAGCGCTTCCACTTCCATCATGTATCGCAGATTATTTAATGCATACGTTGCTCTGCAATGGCCGCCGCGATCCGCTTCTCATCACCGGTCGCCAGCAGATCCAGCAACGCCCCGCGCAACACCGCCAGCGCCAGGGTGCGGCGGGCCACGCCCTGCTCGGTGTCCCGCTCGCCGGCCGGCTGGCAGGCCGCCAGGACACCGAGCCAGTCGCTCACCGTCGCCCGCGCGAAGCCGGCCCACGCCCCGTCCGGCTCGACGAGCGACCGCGCGTACGCCTCCACCCACACCCGCAGCAGCGGCCGATGCTCCTCGGCGGCCAGCCACGCCCAGACCCGCTCGACCGCCCGGGCCAGCCCGATCGGCGCCGCCCCGACATCGCCGAGAAGCGCCAGCTCGTCCTCCCGCGCCCGCGCCAGCAGAGCCCGCACCAGGTCGTCCTTGCTGCCGAACAGGAAGAGCAGCACCCGCGGACTGGACCCGATCGCCGCGGCGAGGGGCCGCAGCGACAGATCGGCCAGACCGTGCTGGAGCACATACCGGTACGCCGCTTCCAGAAGTTCCGCTTGCCGCTCACTCACCGCGTGAGCGTAACATCGACTGAAACAGTCGTTTCAGTAGAAGGAGGGTGCTCCCGATGTCACGCTCAACCGTGCGGCTTGCCGACCGTCCCGGTGACCTCGGCTGGACCGTGATGGCCCACGGCGAGACCTACGCGCAACAGTTCGGCTGGAACACCGACTTCGAAGCCCTGGTCGCCACGATCGTCGGCGACTTCGCCGCCAGCCACGACCCCGCCCGCGAAGCCGCCTGGATCGCCGAGGCCGACGGCGCCCGAGCCGGATCGATCATGCTGGTCTCCACCGACGATCCGCACACCGCCAAACTGCGCATCCTGCTGGTCACCCCGGCCGCCCGCGGTCACGGCCTGGGCACCCGGCTGGTCGACGAATGCCTGGCCTTCGCCCGTACCGCCGGCTACCGGCAGGTCACCCTCTGGACCGTCGACGTCTGCGTCTCCGCCCGCCGCATCTACGAAGCCGCCGGCTTCACCCTCACCGACGAAAAGCCCGAGCACAGCTTCGGCCACGATCTCATCGGCCAGCATTGGACGCTGCGGCTTTGAGAGCATTTCATCGGTACGCGCCACGCCGCCCCACCGAATTCGGGCCGTCCCTTACTACCGCGCGATCCCTCAACGTGCTCGCGGTCCCCAACGCGCGTTCCGGCGGAGTGCCCCGCGGGCCTGTCGCGCCGGTGTTGTGGTTGCTCCCCAACACCTCGGGCGCCGGTCCGGGTCGCATGGCCGCCAACGCACAAGCGACCGGCGTCGGCACCACCGCCCGGAGCGCCGATCCGTGGTGATCACGGTCGTAGTCGATCAGTGGCGTTCCCAGCCCTCGATCAGCAACAGTCGGCGAACCCCCTCCACGGCGTCGCCCTCGGTCCGCGCGCACCGGCATGGCGGTGCCCCAGGCGGCCCGCCGGGGCCTCGCGGGCAGAACGCTCCTCCATAACGTGCTGCACCGCTAGCCGAACAGGGGCCGTAACCGGCCCACAGGCACCTGCCAGCGCTCATTGGCGGCATCGCCGGCAGCCCGGGCGAGCCGAGCCGTAGCCCACGTACCTCACCGCACCGCCATGACGTGCCGAGGCGACGGCCGGCTGCTCCCAGCCGTAGCCCACGCACCTCGGCCGCCAGACAGCACCCACGTTGGGCCGGTTCCGACGCCGGTCGCTTCTCCCGCGAGCGGCCATACGACCTGCACCGGCGCCCACACCGCTGGCAAGCAACCACAGCACCGCCGCAACGAGCCCGGGCTGCTCGGTTGCGGCCCTGACGCCGGTCCGGGCGTACTGCGGGCTGCGGCGTCCTGGGTGCTCGCTCGCGCCTTGTCGCCGGACCACGACAGGCGCTTTGTTCCCGACCAAGTGGGGGACCGGCGACGATGCGCAAGCCAGCAGGGGTGTGTTCCCAGGGCGCGCACAGGCAGGGCTGGCAGGGTGGAAGCGATGATCGAGCGCCATCTTGCCCGCTCCGGGGTCGCCTGCATAGCGGCGTGCCTGGCGTTGTTCGCCTGGCTGCACGTCACGCCGCCGTCCTCACTGGTGGACTGGCGGACGCGGACGCTGAGCCAGTACGCCCTGCTCAGCAATGGCTGGGCCTTCGACGTGGCGACGCTGCTGCTCGCCGCCGGCTCGGCCGCCGTGCTTGCGGCGCTGGTGCGGGCGCGGGTGCTCCGGGCCGGGTCCGGTGCGGGCGTCGCTCTCGGGCTGTGGGTGATCGGTCTGGTCGGCGTCGTGGTGTTCGAGAAGCACAACTGGTCCGTCGGGCCGTCCGTCAGCGGGGATGTGCACCGGGCGGCCAGCCTGCTCGCCTTCCTGAGTCTGCCGGTATCCGCGTTGCTGGCCGGCGCATCCGGGTTGCGGCGCCCGCCGGTCAGGGCTGCGGCGATCACCGTCCTGCTGGCCGGGGTGGCCGCGCTGCTGTGCTTCTCACCGATCCTGTGGGCGTTGCTGTCCGAGCCGTGGACCGGTGTGCGGTGGTGGCGCGCCATCCCGCTCGGCGCGGTCGAGCGTCTGCTCGGCCTGGCCGAAGTGGCGACCGTGCTGCTGCTGGCCCGGTGGGCGACGCTCGCCCCGGCCGCGGCCGGGCAACCCGAGGTCGCTGCCCGCGCCTGACGCCCGCGGGCAAACCGTTCCCGGGAGGTTTGCGGGCGCGGAGTGCCGTGTCTGGCGGCCGCGGCCGGCGCTGCGCCGTGCACCGCATCCGGCGGACGGCGGAGAGCAAAGGGTGACAGCGGACAGAAAACCCGGCGCGAGTGGATCACCGGTGCTCCTATAGTGGGCCGATGCCGCAGAGGAGGCCGACGCTGGCCGATGTCGCCGCTGAGGCGGGTGTGTCCAAGGCGGCCGTCTCGCGGGTGATCAACGACGCGCCGGGGGTGTCGGCGCGGACCCGGGAGCGGGTCCGGGAGGTGATCGCCGGGCTGGGGTTTCGGCCGGATCCGGTGGCCCGGGCCCTGGCGTCGGGCCATGGTGAGGTGATCGAGCTGGTGGTCATCGATGAGGCTTCGATCTTTGGCACGAGTCCGTACTACGGGCGCGTCACCGCGGGGATTCTTCAGGAGCTGACGGGCAGCACGGCGCAGCTGCGCGTGCACGTCGTTGACGAGGCCGGCGCGCCGGCGCTGCTGGGCAGGATCGCGGACGCGGTCAGCCTGGGGGTGCTGCTGATCAATGTGGAGCCGTCGATGGCGGCGGAGTTCTACGCGCGGTGCGACCGGGTCGTGTCGATGGGGCCGTCCGCTCCAGGGGTTCCGTATGTCGGCATGGAGAACGCCGACGGGGCGTACGCGGCGGTCGTGCACCTGCACGAGAGCGGCCGGCGCCGCATCGTGGCGCTGCACGGGCCGGAGGGCAACTCGTGCGCCGACGACCGGCGCGAGGGGCATCGGCGTGCGGTGCGCGAGCTGGGCCTGCCGGACGTCTCGGCGAGCGGCCGGTTCCGGCGGACCGCCGGGTACGAGCTGACCCAGCGCCTACTGGCCGAGGAACCCGAGCTGGACGCGATGTTCGTCAGCTGCGACCTGATGGCGACCGGCGCGATGCAGGCGCTCGCGGACGCCGGCCGGCACGTGCCCGGGGACGTGGCGGTGGTGGGCTTCGACGACAGCGTGATCGCGGTCTGCACGACTCCGCCGATGTCGTCGGTGCATCAGCCGGTCGAGCGGATGGCCGCCGCGGCTACCCGGGCGATGGTGAAGCGGCAGCTGGCGCCCTACTGGCGGTGCGTCTTCCCGGCCGAGCTGAAGGTGCGGCAGAGCTCCATCGGCGCCGGTCAGTGCCCGTCAGCGTTGAATAGTTAAAAAAGCATCGCCGAATCCGGCAGGCCGAAGTGGCGATCTAAGCGCTGAAACGATCCAGAATTTACCGCCTGGAAACCGTTGACCGGCGGAGTGAGGCCGGGCACACTGCCAGGAAAGCGCTTTCCTGCCGGGTCCGTCGCCCTGGGGCGCTTCGTCTCGACACACAGGCGAAGGGGGTCGAGTGAGCGCCATCGGCGAGCTGCGACGACTCAAGACCACTACCCGCAAGAAGGACAACCGGGCGGCCTTCTTCTTCCTCCTGCCGTGGTTCGCCGGGTTGATAGTGATCACGGCCGGACCGGTGGCGGCGTCGTTCGTCCTGGGGTTCACCGACTACAACCTGATCCAGCCGCCGGAGTTCAGCGGCCTGGAGAATTTCCAGCGCATGATCTCCGACGAGCGGCTGCATCAGGCACTCGCGGTGACCTTCAAGTACGTGTTCATCTCCGTCCCGCTCCAGCTGGTGGCGGCGCTCGGCCTGGCCATGCTGCTGGACCGTGGCCTGCGAGGGCTGGCGTTCTATCGCTCGGCGTTCTACCTGCCGTCGCTGCTCGGCTCCAGCGTCGCGATCGCGGTGCTGTGGCGGCAGATCTTCGGCGCCGACGGCCTGGTCAACCAGGCGCTGAGCCTGGTCGGCATCGACGGCCGGAGCTGGATCTCCGACCCGAGCACCGCACTGTCCACGCTGATCGTGCTGAACGTGTGGACCTTCGGCGCCCCGATGGTGATCTTCCTGGCCGGGCTGCGGCAGATCCCGGCGATGTACTACGAGGCCGCGTCGGTGGACGGCGCGGGCCGATGGACCCAGTTCCGGAAGATCACGGTCCCGCTGCTCTCGCCGATCATCTTCTTCAACCTGGTCCTGCAGATCATCCACGCGTTCCAGTCGTTCACCCAGGCCTTCGTCGTCTCCGGCGGCACCGGCGGCCCGTCCGACTCGACGCTGTTCTACACGCTCTACCTCTACCAGCGCGGCTTCCACAACTTCGACATGGGCTACGCGAGCGCCCTCGCCTGGCTGCTGCTGATCATCATCGCCGGGTTCACCGCGATCAACTTCTGGGCCGCCAAGCGATGGGTCTTCTACGATGACTGACCTGAAGGAACGCGTCATAGCGCCGGCGCCACCAGTGCCACAGACGCCGGCGAGAAACGTGACAAGGAGCCTCGCCAAGCACACCGGGCTGATCCTGCTCGCCCTGATCATGCTGTACCCGGTCATCTGGATGGTCGTCAGCTCCCTGCGGCCGAACGACGAGATCTTCCGGTCGCCCGGGATCGTGCTGGACAGCCTCCAGACCGGCAACTACGGCGAGGGCTGGAACGCGCTGTCCGCCCCGTTCAGCCACTTCCTGATCAACTCGGCGATCGTGGTGCTTGGCTGCATCATCGGCAACCTGGTGTCCTGCTCGATGGCGGCGTACGCCTTCGCCCGCCTCGAGTTCACCGGCAAGAAACTCTGGTTCGCGATCATGCTCGGCACCATCATGCTGCCGATCCACGTGATCATCGTGCCGCAGTACATCCTGTTCTCCCAGCTGGGCTGGATCAACACGTTCCTGCCGCTGATCGTCCCCAAGCTGCTGGCGACCGACGCGTTCTTCGTCTTCCTGATGGTCCAGTTCATCCGGGGCCTGCCGCGCGAGCTGGACGAGGCGGCCCGGATCGACGGCGCCGGGCATCCACGGATCTTCCTGCAGGTGATCCTGCCGCTGATGCTGCCCGCCCTCGCCACCACCACGATCTTCACGTTCATCTGGACGTGGAACGACTTCTTCAGCCAGCTGATCTACCTGACCGACCCCGAGATGTACACCGTCCCCGTCGCCCTGCGCTCGTTCGTGGACGCCACCGTGGCCACCAGCTGGGGCTCCATGTTCGCGATGAGCGTCGTTTCGCTGCTGCCGATCTTCCTCGCCTTCCTGATCGGACAGCGCTACCTGATCAAGGGCATCGCCACCACCGGAATCAAGTGAAGGAGCCACATCCCCATGGTTCGCAACGGTCTGACCAGGCGTTCACTGCTTTCCCTCGGCATCGGTGCCGGGGCGGCGGCCACCCTCGCCGCCTGCGGCGGCGATGACGGCGGCGACGCGGGCGGCGAGATCTCCAAGGAGGCCGTGAAGCTGCGGTTCACCTGGTGGGGCTCGGACGCCCGGCACAAGCGCACCCAGCAGGCGATCGACCTGTTCACCAAGAAGTACCCGAACATCACCGTCTCCGGTGAGTTCAAGGAGTGGAACGGTTACTGGGACAGCCTGGCCACCACGGTGGCGGCCAACGACGCCCCGGACATCATCCAGATGGACGAGCTCTACCTCGCCTCGTACGCCGAACGCGGCGCCCTGCTCGACCTGGGCGAGGCGAGCAAGCACCTGAAGACCGCCGACTTCGACGAGGTCGTGCTGGCCACCGGCAAGGTCGACGGCAAGCAGTACGCGATCCCCACCGGCCTGACCACGTACGCGATCGTCGCTAACACCGACCTCCTCGCCCAGTACAAGATCCCGGTGCCCGACGACAGCACCTGGACCTGGGACGACCTGAAGAGGATCGGCGCCGAGGTCTCCAAGGCCAGTGGCGGCAAGGTCACCGGCGTACAGTCATGGGGTTTTGACTCTGGTGGTGTCAACATCTGGGCCCGCCAGGCCGGCGCCTCCCTGTATGACGACGCCGGCAAGGTGGCCATCCCGCCGGACGTGCTGGCGAGCTTCTGGCAGTACCTGCTCGACCTGGCCAAGAACGGGATCGCCCCGGCCCCGTCGGTCACCGTGGAACGCGCCGGCGCCCCGCTCGACCAGTCCGGCACCGCCACGAACACCTCCGCGTTCGGCACCTGGTGGAGTTCCCAGCTGCCCTCGCTGGCCACCGCCAGCGGGCAGAAGCTGAAGCTGCTCAAGCTGCCCACCAACGGCCAGCCCGCCGCGGCGGACAGCCCGTACTACAAGCCGTCGATGTTCTGGTCGATCTCGTCACGCTCGAAGCACCCGGCCGAGGCCGCCGCGTTCGTCGACTTCCTGCTCAACACCACCGAGGCCGGCGACGTGCTGCTCACCGACCGCGGTATCCCGTCGAACACCACGGTCCGCTCGGCGATCACCCCGAAACTCACCGAGAACGACAAGGCCGTCGCCGACTACCTCCAGTCGGTCAAGCCCGGACCCGCTCCGCGGGTCACGCCCAACGGCGCCAGCAGCATCGAGACCATCCTCAAGCGCCACAGCGAGGAGGTGCTCTTCGAGCGGCAGACACCCCAGCAGGCCGCCGCGGGCTTCATCAAGGAACTCCAGGCCGAGATCGACGCCGCCTGATCCGTACGCCTTCAGCGTCGTCCCGTGACCCCCGGCTCGGGACGGCGCACCATCCCCGAGGAGATCCGTCATGCGCCTTCGCACCGTGGGCGTCATTTCCGCCCTGCTGCTAGCCTCGCTCTCCGCCCCGGCCGGGGCCACCGGACGCGCAGCGCCACTCGACCGCGGTCTGGTCGCGGCCACCACCAGCGAAGGGGTCTTCCTGAGCTGGCGGCTGCTCGGCACCGAGGCCACCGGCTCCGGACCGACCGGCCTGACCGGCACGAACTTCCACGTCTACCGGGACGGCAAGCGCGTCGCCACCGTCACCGACAGCACCAACTTCCTCGACAAGGCCGGCACCGCCACCTCGAAGTACCGGGTCGTCCCGGTCCGTGGCGGCCGTGGCGCCACCGTCACGCCGTGGGCGTCGGGGTATTACGACCTGCCGCTGCAGAAGCCGGCCGACGGCGAGACCTACACCTACTCGGCGAACGACATGAGCGTCGGCGACGTGGACGGCGACGGCCAGTACGAGTACGTCGTCAAGTGGGACCCGTCCAACTCCAAGGACGTTTCCCAGGTCGGGTACACCGGGCCGGTCTACATCGACACGTACAAGCAGGACGGCACCCTGCTGCACCGCATCGACCTGGGCGTCAACATCCGGGCCGGCGCGCACTACACCCAGTTCCTGGTCTACGACTTCGACGGCGACGGCCGCTCCGAGATGATGCTGAAGACCGCGCCCGGCACGAAGACCATCCGCGACGGCCGGGAGCACTACATCAAGAACGGCTTCCAGAAGGACGCCGACTACCGGATGAGCGCCGCCGACTACTACCAGCACGTCGTCGAGATGTTCCTCGGCTGGCACGAGCACCCCGAGGTGGTCGCCGGGCGCTGGCCGGCCACGCTGGAACAGGCCTTCGGCATCGCACCCGCCTACCAGTACCCGCTGAGCCGCGCCGACGCCGAAGCGCTCACCGACTACTTCATGGACGTGTACGCGCCATCCCGCAGCACCCGCAACAACCTGCACGCCTTCGAAGGCTTCATCGTCGACGGCCCGGAGTACCTGACCGTCTTCGACGGCGCGACCGGCCGCGAACTACAGACCATCGACTACAAGCCGGGACGCCACGACGACGGCCTCATGTGGGGTGACTACGCGATGGCCCGGATCGAACCGGGCAACCGGGTGGACCGGTTCCTCGCCGGCGTCGCGTACCTCGACGGCAAGCGGCCCTCCGCGGTCTTCGCCCGCGGCTACTACACCCGCTCCACGCTCGTCGCCTACGGCTGGAACGGGCGCCGGCTCACCGAGAGCTGGTACGTGGACAGCGGCTGGACGCCGATGACGAACCCGTTCAACGACTCACCGCACGGCCGCGACGGCACCGACCCCGAGTTCGGCAGGCTGACGACGCAGGGCTTCCACTCGCTCAGCGCCGCCGACGTGGACCTCGACGGTAAGCAGGAGATCGTCTACGGGGCCGCGACGATCGACCACGACGGCAGCCTGCTCTACTCGTCGTCCGGGACCCTGCCGTCGGGAGAGTCCGCGCGGCTCGGACACGGGGACGCCATGCACGTCACCGACATCGACCCGGACCGGCCGGGCCAGGAGATCTTCACCGTGCACGAGGGCGCGACCTCGGCGCCGTACGGCATGGCGATGCGCGACGCGGCCACCGGCGAGGTCCTGTTCGGTACGTACTCCGGGCGCGACACCGGCCGCGGGATGATCGGTGACGTGCTGCCGGAGGTCCGCGGCATCGAGTCCTGGGCCAGCATGCCCGGCGGGTCGGCGGCCCTCGGCCTGCACAGCGCCAAGGGTGAGGTGCTGACCAGCAGCATCCCCGGCACCAACCAGAGCATCCGCTGGGCCGGTGACCTGACCACCCAGATCGTCAACGGGGCCGGCGACGTCACCCCGACGATCGACGACTGGAAGCGGGGCACGCTGCTGACCGCCGAGGGCACCCGTACCAACAACGGGACGAAGGGCAACCCGAGCCTGGTCGCCGACATCCTCGGCGACTGGCGTGAGGAGCTGCTGGTCCGCACCGTGGACAGCTCGGCGATCCGGATCTACCTGAGCACCGAGGTGACCGGCCACAAGCTGTACACGCTGATGCACGACCCGCAGTACCGGGTCGAGGTGGCACGGCAGCAGACCACGTACAACCAGCCGTCGTACCCGAGCTTCTACCTGGCCTCGGACACCGACTGGTCCCGCGTCCCGCTGCCCGGCCGCCGCTGACGTGGCCGGCGTATCCCCGGGCCCCGTGATCAAGTTGATCAGGGGGTGCAGGAGAAACCGCTCAGGCTAGCCACCCTGCCCCGCCGGAGGCTGCTCGCTCTCGGCGGGGCCGCCGTGGCCACCGCGCTCGCGCCGGTGGCGGCGGCCGCGCCGGTCAGCGCCGCGCCGCCGCGAACCGACCCGTTCACGCTCGGCGTGGCCTCCGGAGACCCGCTGCCCGGCGGCGTGGTGCTGTGGACCCGGCTGGCGCCGGAGCCGTTCGCACCGACCGGCGGGCTGGGCTTCGTCAGCCGGCCGGTGCGCTGGCAGGTGGCGGAGGACGCCGGCTTCACCCGGGTGGTGCGGTCCGGTACCGCGACGGCGCGCGCCGAGTACGGGCACTCAGTGCACGTCGACGTGCGAGGTCTGCGGCCCGGCCGGGTCTACTGGTACCGATTCCGCTGCGGCGGGCACCTCAGTCCGGTCGGCCGGACCCGGACCGCTCCGGCGGCGGATGCCACGGTCCGATCGCTGCGGTTCGCGGTCACCTCCTGTCAGTCGTACACCGATGGTTTCTTCACCGCCTGGCGGCATCTCGCCGCCGAAGATCTCGACCTGGTGTTCTTCCTCGGCGACTACATGTACGAGGGCGCGGTCAACAGCACCGGCGGCGACCGCGCGGACACCGGGCTGCGGCTGCCGGAGATCTTCCAGCTGGCCACCGACACGCTCGACCTGTACCGGCTGAGGTACGCGCTCTACCGCACCGACCCGGACCTGCGGGCCGCGCACGCCGCCTTCCCGTGGGTGCCGACCTGGGACGACCACGAGGTGCAGGACAACTACGCCGCCGGGGTGCCGCGCTTCGACATCAGCGCCGAGGACTTCCTGGTCCAGCGGGCCAACGCGTACCGCGCGTACTGGGAGAACCAGCCGCTGCGCCGGCCACGGCAGCCGGCCGGTGCCGGCATGCCGCTGTACCGGCGGCTGCGGTTCGGTGACCTCGCCACCGCGCACGTCCTGGACACCCGGCAGTACCGGTCCGACCAGGCCTGCGGCGACGGCGTGAAACCCGACTGCCCGGACCGGCACGACCCGGCCCGCAGCCTGCTCGGCGCCGATCAGCGCGGCTGGCTCCTCGACGGCATGGGCCGGTCGGGCACCCGGTGGAACATCCTGGCCCAGCAGATCATCATGACCGAGCTGCTGTACAGCGGCCGGTTCGACATGGACAAGTGGGACGGATACCCGGTCGATCGCCAGGCTGTGCTGGACACCGCCGCCCGCGTGCCCGGCACGGTCGTGCTCACCGGCGACATCCACTTCAACTACGCGGCCGACCTGCGCGCCGACTTCCGGCAGCCGGGCACACCCGCCGTCGGCGTCGAGCTGATCGGCACGTCCATCTCCAGCGCCGGCGACGGCAGCGACACCACGCCGGCCCTGGACCGGCAGCGCAAGGACAACCCGCACGTACTGTTCGCCAACGCCCAGCGCGGCTATGTGCGCTGCGAACTTACCCCCGACGCGCTGCGCGCCGACTACCGCGTCGTCCCGTACGTCACCCGCCGCGGCGCCCCGATCACCACACGGGCCTCATTCACCTCCGACCGCGACCGCCCCGGATTGGCTCCCGCATGATGCCTCGCCCAGCCGCTGCCGCCCTGCTCCTCGCCCTGGCCGCGACCAGCACCCCGCCCGCCCGCGCGACGACACCCGAGCCGCCAGCCCCGACCGGCCCCGCACCGCGGGCACGGCTGACCGTGGAACCCGGCGCACTACCGATCACGACCGGCCAGTGCAACGGCGGCCGGCTCCAGGTCAAGCTCACCAACCCCGGCCCGGAGCCGATCTACGCCACCGCCCGGCTAGGCGCCTCCGACCTCCTGCACCTGCCCCGCCGACTGATCTCCACCTGGCTGCCGCCCGGCTACACCCGCACCGTGCCGGTCACCGTGAGCGCCGCCACCGGCACCGCGCCCGCCACCTACCTGGTCCGCGTCATCAGCAAAGACCAGCGCATCGAGGTGCCGGTAACCGTCACTCCGCCGGCGCCGTCACCCGACCTGACCCGATCCGTGTCCCGGGTCAACGCCTCCTCCTACCGCGCCGGCCTGCTCCCGTGCGGCGCCCTCGACGGCGACGCGGATCCGGCGCACTGGTGGAAAGGCACCGGCTGGGCCGACGGCACCGGCAAGGAATGGCCGGACCGGCTGCGCCTGAAATGGGCGACGCCGCAGACGGTGAGCAGCGTGCGGGTCACCACAACCGACTCCGCCGAGTTCCCGGCCGCACAGTTCGGCCTGCGCGACTGGGACATCCAGGTGGCCGGCCCGGACGGCTGGCAGACGGTAGCCGCCGTGCGCGGCAACACCGCCGCCGCGGTGACCAGCACTTTCCCTCCGCGGCGGACCGCGCAGCTCCGCATCGTCACCCATGCCGCGAACGGCACCAACGACTGGTCCCGCATCGCCGAACTCCAGGTCTTCTAGATCTAGACACGGATCTCTGCCTGCCGGTCCAGCTTCTTCGCGGTACGCGTGACCCGCGTCCCGCCGAAGCCGACCCGTGCCCGCCCTCCCCGCGCGAGCCACACTTTCCGTCCCGGCCGCAGCGCGGCCGCCGGGAAACACCAGTCCGTCGCGCTGCGGGGAGGACCGGGCGCGGGTGCTCGCCAAGCGGCCGGGCGGCCTGCCGCGGGTTCGCCGGACCGGGCGCGGTGACGCCGTGGTGCGTGCGAGCGCCCCGCGTGCCGGGTCCGGGTGGTAGGGCCGGTCCACGCCGCTACGCGGTGGTTTGAGGAACGTGGTGGATCCCGTGCGCTCCCACCCACCCAACCACGATCCGCCAGACCGGCCGCAACCCGGCACTCCGGCTACCCGACGTCACTTCCGCCGTGCGCCACCCCCGAATGACGACCGCAGAACATACCCCAGGCGGCGGGGCCGCAGGCGCGCCTGGTCGCGGTCGGCAGCGCCGCTTCCGGCGGGCAGATGGCTGCCGGCCCGCCGGCGCCATCGAGTTCGCGATCCACACGCTGCGCAAGGCCCTCTACCCCGATGGCAAGTGGGCCGGTCGGGCCGCGCCTGGCATGGCTACGCCGGCGAGGCCGGCAGCCACCTCAACGTCCCACGTGATAGTCCTTGACCAGGTGGTGCAGCTCCGCCGCTTTGCCGGCCAGTTCGTCGCATGCCCGGGCGGTGACATCGGCGGCGGACTGGGCCTGTTCACTCGCCAGGCGCACCTCGGCGGTGTTGCCGGCGATTATCTGTGAGCCGCCGGCGGCCTCGCCGAGACTGCGGCTGATCTCGGACGTGGTGGCGGTCTGCTGCTCCACGGCGGAGGCGATCGTGTTCTGCGAGTCGCTGATCCGCGCGATGATGTCGCTGATCTCCTCGATGGCCGTCACCACCGCGGCGGCATCACTCTGGATGGTGTTCATCCGGCTGGTGATGTCGCCGGTGGCCCGGGCGGTCTCCTGGGCCAGGTCCTTGACCTCGCTGGCGACGACGGCGAACCCCTTGCCCATCTCGCCGGCGCGGGCGGCCTCGATGGTCGCGTTCAAGGCGAGCAGATTCGTCTGCTCGGCAATCCCGTTGATCAGCGTGACCACGCTGTTGATCTCGGCGGAGCTCTCGCCGAGCCGGTTGACGGTGTGTCGGGTGGTCTCGGCGACCTGGACCGCGGACGTGGCCACCTGGGCCGCCCGGACGGCGTTCTGCGAGATCTCCACGATCGAGGCGCTCATCTGCTCCACACCGGCGGACACAGCGGCCACGCTGTGCGACACCTCGTCGGCCACGGCGGAGACGTTCGCGGTGCCACTGGCCGCGGTGGTGCTGGTGGTCATCATGTCGGAGCTGAGCCCGGTGAGCTGCTGCGCGCAGTCGCGGACGTCGTCCGCGCTCGACCGCACTGCCATGACCAGCTCGCGGACCTGCTCGAACTGGGCGTTGAGGCCGCCGGCCAGCTCCCGCAGTTCGGTGGTGCCCTCCGCCTGCAGAGCGAAGTCCAGATCGCGGGGATCACGGCCGCGCAACGCGGCGGCATACCGTACGACCGTACGGCCCGTCAGCAGGTGGATCAGCGCCAGCACTCCGGCCATGCCGAGCGCCAGGACAACGGCGAGTACCAGCAGCGTCGTCATCAGCCGGCTGGTGTCCGCCGTGGCCATGCGCAACTGTTCCTGTGCCGCGGCAGCCAGTTGGTTCTGGAACTCCCCGACCGGCTCGGTGATCAATGCCTTGTCAGCGGCGTACTGATCGTCCGACATGATCTGCCCGGCCCGGGCCATCTTCGCCGCATCGCTCAACGCCGCGTCAGCGGCGGAGAGCCGGAACCCGGCCACGGGTTCCGGCATTGCCGTCTCCGGGGTCTCGTTCGCCTCCAGGACCAGGCGCATCGCTCGGGTCTCGGTGTTGACGAGCGCGTCGGACTTGGCCTTGGCCTCCGCGAGCAGATCGAACAGCGCGCGGGGCGCGCCGAGGGACTTCAGCTGCTCGATCACCCGGTCCCGGGTCTTGGTCTCGTTGATCTCTTTCCAGTACGCCTCCAGGTGGCCGGCCGCACCGGTGGCGGCGTACATGCGCGCCTCGTTGGTCAGCAGATCGGAGGCGTTACCCAGATCGAGGGCGAGCTGCTTGAACCGCGCCTGTCGCTCGTAGGCCGCCCGCTCGTCCTCGACGGCCCGGCCCAGCGCCAGCGCGGTGTAGCCGAGCAGCACCGCCAGCACGGCGAGGACCACCGCGGTACCCCACGTCAGGGTCGACTGCTTGACCGACAACCGGGAAGCCCGCACAACGGCCATCCCCTCCCCCCGAACCTCGGCGGCCGACGTTCAGGCACGCCGCCATCATCCCGACCTTACAAATCGATCACGCACGCCTACCGCCAATCCGCCAAAACCGTCACGCCAGCACGGGCCGTCAGCGCTGTCTTCCACCGACGTGGCCACACCGACTCTGCGTATTGCCGACGCTCGGCCGACCCGGAACCTTACGGAAACCAGGTTGTAGCTGCCGAAAATTCCATCCGGGCAGGTCAGGCGGCACGATCGTATTCGTGGAGGATGCCGCCGAGGCGGTCATTTCGGTGCATGTTCAGGTGGGCGAGCCGGTCCGGGTTGGTGATCGGTTCGGGCGGCGGGGCGAGTGGCCGGACGTTCGCGATGTCCTGATGAGGCCGGTGGCTGTTGTAGAAGGCCTCGTACTCGCGCAGCGCGTACAGCAGATGTCGCTGGTTGAGGATCAAGGTCCGGTCGAGCAGTTCGCGCCGGCAGGTCCGGGCCCAGCCCGGTCACGGATCAGGTACTTCACTCGGCACCCGGCGTCCTCGAGGTCCATCGCAAGGTTGCGGGCGGTCTGGGTCACCCACGCGGTGCTCGGGTGCGCGGTCGCGCCGAGGATCCGGATGCGGCGGCTGGCATGCTCAATGACTGCCAGGACGTACAGCCTCGTACCGGTCAGGTGACAGTCTCGATGAAGTCCGCGGCCAGCAGCGCCTCGGCCTGCGAACGCAGGACTTCGTCCAGGGTGGTGGCTGCCCTGAAGCGGCGCGCTATCTGACCAGCACGGACGTATTTGTCGGCAGGTACACGGTCGACATCGCCGATTACGTGGTCGGGCTCTGTTGCGTCGGACGATCAGGCAGGGTTGACCGGTGAAGTCGGTGGCTCGGTCTCGTTCCTGTTCTCCTCCTCGCTCGGCATTCGCCGCGTTTCGTTTCCCGGCCGAGGTGATCGTGGGAGCGGTGCGCTGGTACCTGCGCTACGGCCTGTCGTACCGCGACGTCGAGGAACTGCTCGCCGAGCGTGGGATCGACGTCGACCAAGTGACCGTCTACCGGTGGTTTGTAGACGACCGACGCCGCACCGGGCTACCCGGCCGTGCTCGAAGAACTGATCCCGGCGGCGGGGCACCACGTCGAGCGGTATGCCAACCATCCGATAGAAGCCGATCACGGCCAGCTCAAGCGCCGACTGAGACCGATGGGCGGACAGCAAACCGATCGGACGGCACAGGTGGTGATCGCCGGCCATGCCTTCGTACAGAATCCGCGCCGCGCCCACTACGAACCTGGAGCCGACGCCCGACCCGCACTGCGGGTCAACATGGCGTTCAGCGAACTCGCCCCGGCGGTCTGACCGCACCGGGCCGGGCACAGCGCGTCCGCCGATCTCGCAACGCAACAACGCCACCGCCAGGACGTGGCCGAGCCGATAATCGCGCAACGTGGCGGCCAGGTGCGGATCACCGCCGTAAGCTTCGTCGCCGGCGACCCACCGGCAGGGCAACAACGCTGCCTGGAATGGCTGACCCGCTTCCGCCGGCTGGTCCGCCGCCACGAACGCATCGGTTTCCACTACCTCGGACTCCTACGCCTAGCCTGCGCTCTGATCTGCTACCGCCGCGCTGACCGGCTCGGCCTGTTGGCCAGCAACAACTCCAACTGACACACGGTCTTAGTCCACTAGGACTTCAACACCGGGTTTCAGATCCCCACGGACTGGCCGTAGGCCCTGCCCGGTGACCGGCGTGCGCCCGAAGGGCACGAACCGGCCGACCCCGCTGGCCCCGACCCTCGGACAGGAGCGGGCCCTGCCCATCGTTGTCCCCGGACGGCCCGGCCGCTGCGAGCCCGCCCGGCGACGTTCACGTGCTGACCGGGAAGGCCGCCTCGCTCCGGCGTAGGTTTTGATCCATGACTTATCCACCTCCGCTGTACCACGGCACTGAAGGCGAGAACAGCGCGATCTACCGGCCGGACGGCACCGAGCCGGAGCTTGTCTATCCGAACGGCACCCGCGTGCACTACCTGTCCTCGGGCGCGTCGACCGGCGGGCTCTTCGGGCTCTACCGGTGGGAGTGCGGGCCGGGTGTGACCGGGCCGGATCCGCACTTTCACCGAACCATCACCGAGTCGTTCTACATCCTGTCCGGCAGCATGCAGATCTACAACGGTGAGAAGTGGATCGAGACCGAGCCAGGCGACTACGTGCACGTGCCGGCCGGCGGCGTCCACGGGTTCAAGAACAGGTCGGGGGAGCCGGCCTCGATGCTGCTGCACTTCTCGCCGGGGGCGCCGCGGGAGGGCTACTTCGAAGGCCTGGTCCGGCTGGCGCAGATGAGTGAGGAGGAGCGGACCGCTTTCTATCTCGAGCACGACAACCACTGGCTCGAGGAGAAGTGAGCGGCCCGCTCCTGGCGTCACCTCACCGCAGCGCGTAGGCCCTGATCAGGGTCTGCTCCACGGTGTTGCCGGCGGTGTCGGCGGCGGACACCCGCAGCGAGGCGAAGCCCGCGCCCCGCGGATGGTGGACCGTCGCGACCCGCCGGTCGCCGGTGCCGGTGACGGCGGCCTTCTGCCAGGTCTTGCCGTCGTCGTAGGAGACGTCGACCTGGACCGAGCGGATCCGTCCCACCTGGGCGCCGGGCTGGTGCTCGACGATCACCGGGATCTCGAAGCGGCGGCCGGCCGGCGCGGTGTTGCGGTCGTCCAGGCGCGGCGCGAACCGTACGGTGTGCACCGGCAGCCGCTGGAACCGCTCAGCGGCGACATGGCCGGAGCGGAACGTCCACGCCGCGCGAATCTCGGTGGAGAGGGTGTGCGGCGCGCCGCGCGTCGACGTCGCCACCACCCGGTAGGTGGCCGGTTCGGGCGGGACCTCGTACTCGTAGCCCTCGCCGAGCTTGGTGCCGTTGCGGTACAGCTCGACCTGCTCGGTCGCCACCCAGGAGAACCCGGGGTGTCCGCTTCCGTCACCGGAGAGCGGCGGATAGACGATCATGAAGTCGCCCTGCCGGGTCACCCAGACCACTTCCTGCGGCGGCTGGGTCACGTTCGGGCCGAAGGCCGCCCCGTTCCACTGCTGGCGGTAGGTGCGGCCGGCCCGGACCGGCTGCCGGGCGGCGTCCAGCTCGCTGACCGTCTCCGGGAAGGTTTCGCCGGCCGGTGGCTTCTCCTGGAAGAAGATGGAGCCCCACTGCGTCTGCGGGTTGACGTAGTCGGTGCGGCGGAACGGCAGGTCGAACGAGATCGGTATGAGCCAGGCGCTGCTCTCCGTGGTGAACTGGGCGAGGTTGCCCTTGGCGCCGCGTACGCCGGTCGCCTCGGCGGCGTACGACGCGTTGAGGGTGGCCAGTTCGGACAGGCGGGGCGCCTTGCGCAGGCCGCGGAACATCCGGCCGGGGTTGAAGTAGGCCAGTTCGGTGACGTACGGGCTGTTGTGGAAGTCCCCGGCGGCACCAGGTACGCCGAACGTGCCGTTGACCGACGCCAGGAACGACGGGTCGGAGACGCCGGAGATCGGGCCGGCGTACGCCTCGTCGAAGGTCGCCGTCACGATGCCGGTGGCGTATCCGACGGCCTCGGTCAGCCAGTCGGCGTTGACGGCGGCGAACGCCGTGCCGGCACCCGCCTGCGGTGCGGACAGCCGGACCGGGCCGGCCCGGCGGGCGTCGATCGTGATCGTGCGGTCCCCGTCGACGACCACGACGGACTCGGCCATCAGGGTGGTGTCCTCCGGATCACCGTTCTCGTCCTCGGCGCCGAGGATCCAGCTGGTCAGGCCGTACCGCCCGGCCGGGACGCGCAGGACCTCGGTGGCCGCCTCCGCACGGCCTTCGATGACCTTGAGCCGGTCCAGCCCGAGCAGGAGGACGGTGTGGTTCAGGTTCGGCGAGCCGTCCCGGTTGATCGTCCGGATCGTCACGTCGTAGCTCTCCACCTCCTTGTCGATGCCGATCGGGGTGGAGACGCGTACGCCGCCGGCCGCCGTGGCGGTGAGATAGCCGCCGAGCGGGCCGTCCGGCTCGGGGCCGCGGGTGTCAGCGGTGACCGTGGTGGCCGCGGTACCGCCGGCCGGAACGGTGAGCGTCGAGGCCGCCACGGTGAACGGCCCGCCGGAGACGGTCAGCGTCAGCTCGACCGCCGTCGTACCGGAGTTGCGATAGGTGACCGGACGCGTGACCGGCTGGTCGTCGTCGTGCGGCCAGCGCTGCACCCCGAAGCTGATGCTGCCCTGGTCGACGGTGACCGTCTGGGTGATCTGCCGGGCCACGTCGACCCGGCCGGCGCCCTGGTCGAAGGAGTTCACACCGGCGGTCGGCTTCGCCGACGCCATCAGGGTGTTCTTGCGCAGCCGCGACGACCAGTCCGGGTGCTGCTGGACCAGGATGGCGGCGGCGCCCGCGACGTGCGGCGCGGACATCGAGGTGCCGGAGAGCGTCGAGTAGCCGGCCACCGGTGCCGGGCCGCCGATGACGTCGTGCGCGGCCTTGGCGGCCACGATGCCGACGCCCGGCGCGGTGATGTCCGGCTTCATGGCGCCGTCGCCGACGCGCGGGCCGCGGCTGGAGAAGTCGGCGAGGCTGTCGTCGCGCTCCACGGCGCCGACCGACAGGGCCGCGTCGGCGCTGGACGGTGACCCGATCGAGCCGGCGCCCTCGAACCCGGAGTTGCCGGCCGACATCACGAACAGCGTGTCGTGCTGCTCGGTGAGCTCGTTGACGGCCTGTTCGAGCGGGTCGACCTCCGGGGTGTCCGGAGCGCCGAGGCTCATGCTCACCACCGGGGCACGCTCGGCCGCCCAGATCATGCCTTCCAGGATCTGCGAGTCCATGCAGAACTCCGGCCCGCACACCTTGCCGATCAGCAGTTTCGCGCCGGGCGCCACACCCTTGTACCGGCCGCCGGACGCGGCGCCGGTTCCGGCGACGGTCGACGCGACGTGGGTGCCGTGCCCGACCTCGTCGTCGACGCTGCCCGAGCCGGTGAAGTCCCGCGTCCCGGCGATCTGTCCGGCGAAGTCGGGGTGGGTCAGGTCGATGCCGCTGTCCAGGACGGCCACGGTCACGCCGGTGCCGTCGTAGCCGGCCTGCCAGGCGGTGGGTGCGCCGATCTGCGGCACGCTGCGGTCCAGGTTCAGTTTCCGCTTGCCGTCCAGCCAGACCTTCCGTACGCCGGTGCGCAGGGTGCGCGCATCGGCGGAGCCGGTGGTGAGCGACGACCAGAGCTCGCTGCGGGCCTGGCGGTCGGCGCGGACCGCGAGAACTCCCACAGCAGACAGATCGCGCGTAACCCGCGCTTCCCCCGCGGAAAGCGCGGATCGTGCGCCCGGGGCGCCGCCGTCGGGATACGCGACGAGCAGCGGAAGCTCGTCGCCGGTGCCGAGTGCGGCGAGTTCGGTGACGTCGAACAGCCGCTTGTCGAGGCGACCGTCGCGGAGCAGGGCGAGCGCGTCGGACGGGATGACGTACCGGTGCTCGCCGATGGTCTGTGTCAAGAAGCGGATCTTGCCGCGGCCCGCGCCGGGCTTCACCGACATGGCCTTGCCGTGCAGCGTGACCCGGTCGCCGGTGATCAGTGTGACCGGCTTGGCCGGGGCCGCTACCTGCGGTCGCGCGGCCGCGGCGGGTGCCGGTGCGGCCGCGGCCGGGGCGGACAGCACGCTCAGGCCGAGGATGGTGGTGGTCAACAGGGCTGGCAGTCTTCTACGCATCGATGCCTCCCGTGCCGGGACCGTCCCGGCCTGACATCGACCATCGCAGATGTTTTTCGGTTTATCTGCCCCGTACCGCGGAGACCGTGGTGTGCCGGCGCCGGCCCGGCCGGGCCTCGTCCAGGCGCTGGTTCAGGGCGACCGCGGCGTCGATCAGGGCCAGGTGGGTGAAGGCCTGCGGGAAGTTGCCCAGCTGCTCACCGGTCAGCCCGATCTCCTCGGAGAACAGGCCCAGATGGTTGCCGTAGGTGAGCATCTTCTCGAAGGTGAGCCGCGCCTTGTCCAGCTCGCCGGCCCCGGCTAGGGCGGTGACGTACTGGAACGTGCACAGCGAGAAGGTGCCCTCGTCCCCGCGCAGGCCGTCCGGGGAGGCGCCCGGGTCGTAGCGGTAGACCAGACTGTCGGTGACCAGCTCGTCCTCCATGGCGCGCAGCGTGGAGGTCCACATCGGATCGGTCGGCGTGATGAAGCCGACCGTGGGCATGCGCAGCAGCGACGAGTCCAGGACGTCGGTCTCGTAGTGCTGCCGGAAGGCCTTCCGGCCCGGGCTCCAGCCGCGCTGCATGATCTCGTCGTAGATGGCGTCACGTTCGCGCCGCCAGTTCTCCAGCGGAGCCGGCCGGCCGTGCTCGGTGGCCATCCGCAGGCCGCGGTCCAGGGCGACCCAGCACATCAGGCGGCCGTAGGTGAAGTTCTGGCGGCCGCCGCGGGTCTCCCAGATGCCCTCGTCCGGCTGGGACCAGTTGCCGGCCACCCAGTCGAGCAGGTCGCGGATCGCCAGCCAGCCCTGGTGGCCGGGGATGAGGCCGTGGCGGTGGCCGACGTACAGGCTGTCCAGCGCCTCGCCGTAGATGTCCAGCTGGAGCTGGCCGGCCGCGCCGTTGCCGATCCGGACCGGTGCCGAACCCCGGTAGCCGGACCAGTGCGGCAGCGTCTCCTCGATCAGGTCGCTGGAGCCGTCGACCCGGTACATCAGGCGCAGCGGGCCGCTGGAGTCCTTCTCGTTCTGCTCGTGGACCCGGTCGCGCAGCCAGCGGGCCAGTCCGGCGGCCTCGTCGGTGAAGCCGAGCGAGAGCAGCGAGTAGACCGAGAACGACGCGTCGCGTACCCAGGTGTAGCGGTAGTCCCAGTTGCGTTCGCCGCCGAGCTGCTCGGGCAGGGCGGCGGTCGGCGCGGCCACCAGGGCGCCGGTGGGTGCATACGTCATCAGCTTCAGCGTGATCGCCGAGCGGTGCACCATCTCCCGCCACCGGCCGTCGTACGTGCATCCGGCCAGCCACCCCGACCAGAAGTCGACGGTGTCGTCGAACAGCCGCAGCGCCTCGGCCACCCGCAGCTCGCGCACCTGCCGGGCGCCGGTCTCCAGCGCCAGGCCGCGTACCTGCCCGGCGGCCAGCCGCAGCTCGCCGCGGACGTCGCCGTTGTCGTCCACCCACGACCGGCCGAGGTGCTCGTCGTCCGGTTCGCGGATCAGCCGGACGGTCAGGGCGTTGCGGGCGCCCTCGAAGACCACCCCGTCGTCGGTGGCGTGGGTCTTGTGCGGTTCCCGGCCGTAGTCGAACCGGGGAGCGATGTGTATGGCGAAGGTGATCTCGCCGCGTACGCACCGGACCAGCCGGACCAGCCGGTGCCGGTCGGACGCCGTGTCACCGGCGGCGACCGGCATGAAGTCGACGACCTCGCCGACCCCGCCGGCGGTCAGGAACCGGGTGACGAGCACCGCGGTGTCCGGCAGGTAGAGCTGCTTGGAGGTGAACGCCTCAGCGGTGGGCCGGGTCTTCAGGTGACCACCCCGCTCGGCGTCGAGCAGCGCGCCGAAGACGCTCGGCGAGTCGAACCGGGGCGCGCACCACCAGTCGACGGTGCCCTCCGTGGTGACCAGGGCGGCGGTCTGCAGGTCACCGATCAGCCCGTGGTCGGCGATGAGCGGGTAGTCAGCCATGCTGGCAAGAATGCGACCGGCCGCCCGGCCCGGCATCATTCCGCACGGATGAGTTCAGCGGCCGTGCCGCCGGGTCAGGGTGGCGAGCGCCGGCGCCACCAGGCGCGCCACGAGCGGGCACCCGGCGGGCCCAGCCGCAGCGCTCCGCTGACGATCGCGTGCCGGTCGCGGACGGTGACCGCCGGAGGCAGACCGGCGGCGACCAGGGCGGCCTCGACGGCGGGCCGGGCGCCGTCGTCGCCGACCAGCACGACGGCGCCGATGTCGCGGCGGTCCAGGGTGGCGTCGGCGAGCAGCTGTTTCACCGTCTCGTCGAGGCGGCCCAGGTGGGCGGCGGTGGCCGCGATCAGATCCTCGCGGGTGAGCATGACGGCCGGGTGCGGCTCGGGCAGCAGGACCGGCGCGTGCGGCCGCACGGCGAGGGCGGTACGGGCCTGCTGGATCTCCCGGACGACCCGCCAGTCGTCGAGGGCCGCGGCCGGGTCGGTGCCGGGGGCGGCGCGTTCGGCGGCGAGCCGGATGAGGGCCTCGTCGACGGTGGGGGAGTCGGGGTCGCGTACCTCGGCGGTGGCGAGTTGCCGGTAACCGCGGGCCACCTCCAGGACGGTGAGCTCCGGGGTGGCCTCGCCGGTGGCGCAGACCGCCACGTACGGCCCGGCGCCGGCGAGCACGGCGGCCGCGGCCGCCCCGGTGACGATCTCCGGGGCCGGCAGTCCGGCGCGGGCGGCCGCCTGGTGCAGGCGCTGCCGGGCGGCTGGTCCCCACAGCCGCGCGGTGACCACAGTGAGCGCGGAGACCGGTGTGCCGGCCCGCGCGGACGCCGCCGCCGCGACGTGGGCGAGCACCGCCCCGACCGCGTCGACCGGGTCGAACCGGGCGCCCGGGGCCGGAACGCCGGTGTGCAGCAGGGTCATCGGGTCGGGCCGGTAGCCCTCGGGCAGTCGCACGCTCGCGGCCAGGGCCGGGGTTCCGATGCTCAGGGCGCGGGTGTCGGGGTCCTGGTAGACGCCGCTGGGAAAGCGGGTCTCGCCGTCGAAGACGACAGAGTGCACGGCCCCGGCGGTCTCATACACCGCGGTGGTCCACCAGGCGGCGATGTCGACTGCCAGGCGAAGATCCCCGACGGACATGTCCGGCAGTGTCGCAAAGGGACGGTGGACGGATGGTTCCGACCGGGATCTTCTTCGCATAGTGCCAGATCGATTGTTCCGAGTGGCCGGATAGATCGTCCGGAAGGTAAGGAATGGGGGATCGGTGCGATGAGCGTCGATATGATCCGCTAGCCTCTCGCGGCGTGGGATTCATCAAGCGTCGTCTTCGTTCGTTCGTCTGGCTCGGTCTGCCCGTGATCGCCGCCGCCGGCCTCTTCTTCGGTCTGCGCGACGGTGGGGCCGCGTGGAAGGCACATCGCGGCGAGGGGGTGGCCGGCACCTTCGTCGCCACCAGCGCGATGTGCAAGGTCACCGGCGACTCGTGCAGCACCGTCTACGGCACTTTCACCGCGGCCGACGGCAGTGTCAAACGCGAGGACGTCGTCCTCTACGAGGCGCCGAAGGAGCTTTCCGGCGGCGGTGAGGCGGCCGCGCTGGACTCCGGCGCCCCGCACGGGGTCTTCCTGGCTGACGGCGGCTCCTCGTACGTGATGTACACGATCTTCACGGTCGGCGGTGCGCTCGCCGCGATCGCCTGGGTGCTGTTCCTGGTGACCCGGCTCCGGCGGCGCAGTCAGGTGGCCGCATAGGAAACTTGTTGCATAGGTGCTTAGTTGTATAGGGTGCGGCGGTGACCGCCTACCCCACCCTGCTCAGCCCCTTGGACCTCGGCCACACGGTGCTGCGGAACCGTGTGGTCATGGGGTCGATGCACACCAAGCTCGAGGACCGGGCCCGCGACCTGCCGAAACTCGCCGCGTTCTTCGCCGAACGCGCCCGGGGCGGTGTCGCGCTCATGGTCACCGGCGGGTTCGCGCCCACCTGGCGCGGCTGGCTCGCCCCGTTCGGCAGCATGATGACCTCGGCCGGTCACGCCCGCGCTCACCGCGTGGTCACCGACGCCGTGCACCAGCACGACGGGAAGATCCTGCTCCAGGTGCTGCACGCCGGGCGCTACGCGTACCACCCGTTCAGCGCCGGGGCGTCGCGGCGCAAGTCGCCGATCACGCCGTTCAAGCCGCGGGCCATGAGCACCCGCGAGGTGGATCGCACCGCCGGCGCGTTCGCCCGGGCCGCCGCCCTGGCCCGGCGTGCCGGGTACGACGGCGTGGAGATCATGGGATCCGAGGGATACCTGATCAACCAGTTCCTGGCCGCCCGGACCAACGACCGCACCGACCGGTGGGGCGGATCCGCCGAGAACCGGATGCGGTTCCCGCTGGAGATCGTGCGGCGCACCCGGGACCTGGTCGGCGACGACTTCATCGTGCAGTACCGGATCAGCCTGCTGGACCTCGTCGACGACGCGCAGTCCTGGGAGGAGACCGTCGAGCTCGCGCTCGGGCTCCAGGAACGCGGCGTGTCGATCCTGAACACCGGGATCGGCTGGCACGAGGCGCGCGTGCCGACCATCGTCACCTCGGTACCCCCGGCCGCGTTCGCGTGGGTCTCCGGCAAACTGCGGCGCGCGGTGTCCGTACCGGTCATCGCCTCGAACCGGATCAACCGCCCGGAGATCGCCGAGGAGGTGCTCGCCGCCGGCGACGCCGACCTGGTGTCGATGGCCCGGCCGCTGCTGGCCGACGCGGAATTCGTGCGCAAGGCGGCCGAAGGCCGCGAGCGCGAGATCATCACCTGCATTGCCTGCAACCAGGCCTGCCTCGACCACACGTTCCGCAACAAGCGCGCCACCTGCATGCTCAATCCCCGAGCCGGGTACGAGACCGAGCTCGTCCTCGCACCCACCAGGACCGTCAAACGGGTCGCCGTCGTCGGCGCCGGGCCGGCCGGACTCGCCGCCGCGGTCGAACTCGCCGGCCGGGGCCACCGGGTCGACCTCTACGAGGCCGCGGACGCGATCGGCGGACAGTTCCGCCTGGCCGCGCGGATCCCCGGCAAGGAGGACTTCGCACACACCCTGGCGTACTACCAGCACATGATCGAGGTCCGCGGGATCACCCTGCACCTCGGCGTACGCGCCGGCGTGGACGACCTGGCCGGCTTCGACGAGGTGGTCATCGCCACCGGGGTCACCCCGCGAGTGCCGCCGATCCCCGGCGTCACGCACCCGAAGGTCCTCACCTACCAGCAGGTCGTCGGCGAGCGCGCCCCGGTCGGCGACCGGGTCGCCGTCATCGGCGCCGGCGGGATCGGCTTCGACATCGGCGAGTTCCTGCTGCACGAGCCGGGCGAGCCGGCCGAGCGGTGGCGCGGCCGGTGGGGCGTCGCCGACCCGGAGCAGCACCGCGGCGGGCTCACCACCCGGGTGAAGGCGCCCGCCCGCCGCGAGATCCACCTGCTGCAACGCAAGTCCACCGCGCTCGGCAAGGGCCTGGGCAAGACCACCGGCTGGGTGCACCGGGCGACCCTGCAGGACGCCGGCGTGACGATGCTGCGCGGCGTGGAGTACGTACGCGTCGACGACGAGGGCCTGCACATCACCGTGCCGAGCGAGCCGGGCGACCCGAAGTCACCGCGCGAGGCCCGCCTGCTGCCGGTGGACACCGTGGTGATCTGCGCCGGCCAGGAGCCGGTACGTGACCTCGTCGGCCCGCTCATGGCCAGTGGTGTGTCCGTCCACGTCATCGGCGGCGCCGACGTCGCCGCCGAACTGGACGCGAAACGCGCCATCAAGCAGGCCACCGAACTCGCCGCCCGACTCTGAGACGACGGAGCACCGACACATGAGATTCGTGACGACGCGGATCGACGACGCGATCGCCCAGGTCCGCCTGTCGCGGCCGGACAAGCTCAACGCGCTCACCCTGGACACGCTCGGCGAACTGGTCCGTACCGCGCGGCGGCTGCGGGCCGACCGCACCGTACGCGCGGTCGTGCTCGCCGGCGAGGGCGACTCGTTCTGCTCCGGACTGGACATTCCGGCGGTGCTGCGTACGCCACGCCGGATCGCCGGCGCCTTCCTCCCGGCGCCCTGGCGCGGCACCAACCTGTTCCAGGAGGCCTGCTGGGCGTGGCGGCGGATCCCGGTCCCGGTGGTCGCCGCCGTCCACGGGCACTGCTACGGCGGCGGCGTGCAGATCGCCCTCGGCGCCGACTTCCGGTTCGCCACCCCCGCCTCGCAGTGGTCGGTGCTGGAAGGCAAGTGGGGCATCATCCCCGACATGACCGGGATGCGGACCCTGACGGAGGTCGTCGGCCTGGACGTCGCCAAGCGGCTCACCATGACCGCGGAGGAGATCTCCGGAACCGAGGCGGCCCGGCTCGGCCTGGTCACCGAGGTGCACGACGACCCGATCGTCGCCGCCACCGCGTTCGCGCAGCGGCTCGCCACCAGGTCACCCGACGCCGTCGCGGCCGCCAAGCGCCTGCTCGACGCGGCGGTCACGTCGAGCGCCCGCCGCACCTTCGCCCGGGAGCGGCGCGAACAGCTGCGCCTGCTCCTGCTGCCGAACACCCGGATCACCCAGCGCGCCGCCATGAAGCGGACCGAACCCGAGTTCCGGCCGCGCGCCCGGCGATCGGCGTCCTCGTAGGCTGGTGCCGTGTCGCTCCGCAACGCAGTCCTCGCCGCCCTGATCAACCGCGAGGCGTCCGGCTACGAACTGGCCAAGCAGTTCCACGTGTCGGTCGCGAACTTCTGGACGGCCACGTCCCAGCAGCTGTACCGCGAGCTGGACAAGATGGAGAGCGACGGGCTGCTCGCGGCGCGGGTCGTCGCCCAGTCCAAGCGCCCGGACAAGCGGGTCTACTCGATGACCGACGCCGGACGGGCCGCCCTGCACGAGTTCACCCGCCGGCAACCACGGCCGACGACCGTACGCGATGAGCTCCTGGTCCAGATCGAAGCCCTCGCGCACGCCGACGTGCCCTGCGTCCGCGCCTCGATCGAGGCCCAGATCGAGTCCAGTACCCGGCGCCTCGCGGCCTACGAGCAACGGCTCAAGGAGATCCTCGGTGACCGCAGCGACGAGGAGTTCCTGGCCACCGGCCACCGCATCGGCCCCTACCTGACGTTGCAGCGCGGGCTCAGCTTCGAACGGGAGAACATCGCCTGGGGACGGCTGGCACTCGGCGTCCTGGAGCGCCGCTACGGTTAAGGTCTCAGCGTGAGGATCTCCAGCCGCGCGCAGGCCATCGCACCGTTCCAGGCGATGGAGGTCGCCAAGCATGCCGCGATGCTGGAGGCGAGTGGTCACCACATCGTCAGGCTGAACGTCGACGAGCCCGGCTTCGGCGCTCCGCCGGTGGTGCGGGCGGCGATGTGCGAGGCGATGGACGGGCGGCCGATGCCGTCCACGGCGGCTCTCGGCCGGCCCGCGCTGCGCCAGGCGATCGCCGGCTTCTACCGCGACGAGCACGGCATCGAGGTCGACCCGGCCCGCGTGGTGGTGACCGCGGGCGCCTCGGCCGCCCTGGTGCTGGCCGCCGCCGTCCTGGTCGAGCCGGGTGACGAGGTGATCATCGCCGACCCGTCGCACCCCGGCGACCGGCAGATCATCGAGAGCTTCGGCGGGATCGTCCGGCTGGTGCCGACCACGCCGGAGACCCGCTTCCAGCTGGACACCGACTCGGTGCGGACGCACTGGACGAAGCAGACCCGCGGGGTCATGGTCGCCACCCCGTCCAACCCCACCGGCACCTCGATCCCGACCGGCGAGCTCGCGGCGATCTGCCGCCTGGCCCGGGTGCACGGCGCCTGGAGCATCGTCGACGAGGTCTACCTGGAGATGAGCGACCGCGACGCGGACGGCCGGGTGCCGCGCACCGCGCTGGCCCTCGACCCGGACGTCGTGGTCATCAACAGCTTCTCCAAGTATTTCGGGCTGACCGGCTGGCGGCTCGGCTGGTGCGTGCTCCCGGAGGAGCTGGTACCGGTCGTCGAGCGGCTGGCGCAGAACTACTACGTCTGCGCCTCGGCCCCGGCACAGGAGGCCGCGCTGGCCTGTTTCACCCCCGAGGCGCTCCAGGTGTGCGAGGACCGCCGGGTCGAGTACGCCGCCCGCCGGGCGCTGGTCCTCGACGGACTGGCCCGGATCGGGCTGCCGGTGCCGGTCCCGCCGGACGGCGCGTTCTACTGCTACTTCGACGTCAGCGGGACCGGGCTCACCTCGTGGCAGTTCTGCGAGCGGGCGCTGCGGGAGGCGCACGTCGCGCTCACCCCGGGACGGGACTTCGGTACGCACAGCGGGGAGACCCACGTCCGCCTCTCCTACACGGCACCCCAGTCGGATCTGCGCGAGGGCCTCACCCGCCTGCTCAAGTTCGTCGCCGGCCTGCCGGTCAGGTCAACCGTCGCCGGATCCACCACAGGGAGAACCACGACAGGCCGAGCGTGAGCGCGATCAGCACGCCGAACTCGCGCCACTGCAACGCCCAGAACCGCGAACCGGGCACGTAGGTCAGCTCCTGGCTCAGATTCTGCGCTTTCAGCCAGCCCGGGCAGGTCTCCCGGTCGCGGGGCGCCTCCGGGCCGCACTGGGTGGTGTCCGCCGGCCCGGTGAACTCGGCCCCGGTCGAGGTCACCGTGGTGTTCGACAGGACCCAGGCGCCCCGCAGGTCGGGTTCGACGTGGACCCGTATCTCCTTGGTGTCCATGCTCATCGAGATCCCGAGCTGGCCGTCCACGTCCAGCGGGACGGTCGTGGTGGCCGGGTCGGCCAGCCACGGGCGTACCACGAGCGGCCCGGCGAGCTGGAGACCGGCGACCACCAGCAGGGTCACCACCATCGCGGTGAGCGTGCGCCGCAGCAGCAGCCCGGCGGTGACACCCGCCACGAAGGCCAGCGCCGCGTAACCGACCGGCACGATCCCCCGGGCGCCGAAGACCAGCGGGTTGAGCCGGTCCGCCGACGCCGCGTCGATCGGTTGTGCCCACCGGGTCAGCATCAGGCTGAGCAGACCGGCGCCGAGCGCGGCGGCCGCCCCGCCGATCAGCAGCTTGACCAGGAGCCAGCGGCCCCGGCCGACGGACTGGCTGAAGACCATCCGGTACGTCCCGGTCTCCAGCTCCCGGGCGACCAGTGGCGCGCCCCAGAAGATGCCCAGCAGGACCGGCAGCAGGATCAGGGTCACGATGGCGGCGAGGTGCAGCTCGTACGCCATCCGCGGGCGCAGCGAGTCGAGGAACGTCTCGGCGGCGCCGGCGCAGGCGTCGCCCTGGCAGCCGGTGAACCCGGCCTGCGCGGCCAGGTCCGTCACCTGTGCCCAGGTCAGCGCCAGGCCGGCCAGCAGCACCAGCAGCAGGGCGCCGGTGACCAGGGCCGGATTGCGGAACTGCCGCCACGTCATCCAGATCATCGCTGTCCCCCCGGGCCGCTCATGTAGGCGAGCACGATGTCCTCCAGGCCGAGCCGGTCCACCTGCCAGGCCGGGTCGTCGATCGGTGCGGTGCTGCGCACGATCAGCGTCGACTGCACGTCGGTGTGGCTCTGCTCCACCACGTGCCGCCCGCTGCCCACCTCGGCCGGTTCCCGGCGCGGCCCGACCAGCCGGTGGTGGCCGGCCAGCAGGTCGTCGACGTCGCCGGCCACCCGGACCCGGGAGCCGACCAGCAGCACCAGGTGGTCGCAGACCCGTTCCAGGTCGGCGACCAGGTGTGAGGACATGATGATGCTCATGCCCTGCTCGACGGTCAGTTCCATCAGGCCCTGCAGGAAGTTGCGCCGGGCCAGCGGGTCGAGGGCGGCCACCGGCTCGTCGAGCAGCAGCAGGTCCGGCCGTTTGGCGGCGGCGACGGTCAGGGCCAGCTGGGCGCGCTGGCCGCCGGAGAGCTTGCCGGCCTTCTGCGCGGGATCCAGGCCGACCTGGGCGATGCGGCGATCGGCCAGCCCGGCGTCCCAGGACGGGTTGAGGTGCGCGCCCATCCGCAGGTGCTCGGCGACGGTCAGGCCCGCGTAGACCGGGGTGTCCTGGGCGACGAAACCGACCCGTGGCGAACCGCTGACCGGCCGCTCGCCGAGCGCCTCGATCCGCCCCGTGGTCGGATCGAGGAGCCCGCAGGCGAGCTGGAGCAGGGTGGACTTGCCGGCGCCGTTCGGACCGACCAGGCCGACGACGTGGCCGGCCGGGATGTCCAGAGTGCAGTCGGACAGGGCGGTACGCCGGCCGTACCTTTTGGTCAGACCGTCCGCGATCAGCGCGCTAGTCATGCCCGGGCCTCCGAAAAGGCGCGAAACGTGCTGAGGAACAGCGCCTCGATGCTCTCGTCGTCCAGGCCGGCCTCGCGGGCCCCGGACAGCCAGCGGTCCAGCTCGCGCCGCAGCGGCTCGTGCTTGCTCAGCGAGTCACCGCCGAGCGTGCGGGTGACGAAGGTGCCCAGCCCCGGCCGGGCCGTGACCAGGCCCTCGTACTCCAGTTCGCGGTACGCCTTCGACACCGTGTTCGGATTGATCGCGACCCGGGCCACCACCTCCTTGACGGTCGGCAGCTTGTCGCCCTCGTGCAGGACGCCCAGCCGGAGTGCGTGCCGTACCTGCTGGATGAGCTGCATGTACGGCGCGACCCCGGACCGGGAGTCCAGATGAAACTCGATCACCTCGCCACCCCATTCCACTAGTTGCCTAGTACAATAGGGCTGCGAGGCCGATTCCGCTACCGGGCCCGTTCGTCCCAATGACGTAGCTCGGCGTCGATCTCCCGTTGGCTCGCCGCCTGGTCACGCTCGTCCGCGGCCCGTTCCCGCAGGTCGGCCAGCCGATCACGCTCATCGGCGTACCGGCCGCGCCGTGCGGCCTCCACCTCGCGCTCGTCGGCCCAGTGCTCGCGTTCGCCGACCGCGTGTTCACGCTGGTCGAGCCGGTGGTCGCGCGCGTCAGCGGCGTCGGTTCGTCGCCGGAGAAGTTCTTCGCGGGAGGTGAGCCGCGACATCTGGGCCTCGAGGTCGATGTCGCGCTGGTCGGCCGCGGCGTCGCGGGCGGCGGCGATCGCTTCGTTGTCAACGGCCGTCTTCTCGCGGTCCGTCACGCGTCGCTCCCGGTCGATGAGAGTGGCCGGTTTTTCGTCACGCTCCACGAGGCGAGCCTAAACCCGCGGTCACGGCCGCGGGCCGGACCGAGCCGTGAGCACCTCCAGTACGCCGGTGATCTGGAGGGTGCGGCGGGTGATCCCGCACGGGTTGGTGACCTGAAACGTGGTGCCGTGCTGGTGCGCCTGCCGCCGGGCCCGGATCAGCGCGTGCACCCCGGTGGAGTCGCAGAACTCCAGGTTCGTGACATCGATGACCAGCCCTCCCGGGCCGGCCTCGGTCAGCGTACGGGTGACGTGCTGATCGAGCAGGCCCGCCGTGGCGACGTCCAGGTCGCCGGCGAGGGTGAGGGTGGTCGGCCCGTTGCGGGCGGTGTGCCTGACGATGTTCATGCCGGCTCCGGCGATCGTGCGCTCACGGCGTCCGCGTCTCCGCCGCTCGGACAGGGTGGCAGCTGTGCCCGGACGCGCTTGCCACCGTGGTGGGCCTGCACGTACCAGCGCACGGTCAGGGATTCGATCAGCACCAGCCCGAGACCGCCGGTCTCGTCCGGTTCCCGGGGGCGGGGAAGTGCCGGGGAACCGTCCGAGACCGAGACGACCACGTCGCGGTCGTGGGCCTCCAGATCCAGCGCGATGCTGCCGCCACCGTGCCGGATCGCGTTGGTGACCAGCTCACTGACCACCGCGGACACGTCGGCGGACCAGTCCGGCTCGTGCAGGCCCCAGCTCAGCAGCAGCGCGGTGACCGCACGCCGGGCCCAGCCCGGCGCCTGGAGGTCGCGGGGCAGGTCGAAATGGGCGGTCAGCGTACTCATCCGGTCCGCAGGTTACGGCTTTCGGCCGGCCCCGAGTAGCACACCGTGTGCGTCACGGAAAGGTAGTGGACACGTACGGCTACCGCAGGGTAACCAACCTCGGTAGCCTGGCTCCTACCGACGGGTCAAGGGAGTTGAGCCATGACCGCTGACGTCTCCGAGAAGCAGGCGCGCCAGACCGCCGAGGCCGCCCGCGAGTCCGAGTGGCGCAAGCCCAGTTTCGGCAAGGAGCTGTTCCTGGGCCGCTTCCGGCTCGATCTGATCGATCCGCCACCGGAGTCCGGCCCTACGCCGGACGCCGACGAGTACCTCGCCAAGCTGGACGCCTACCTGCGCAACGAGGTCGACGGCGCGCTGATCGAGCGGGAGGCCCGCATCCCGGACGAGGTCTTCCACGGCCTGGCGAAACTCGGCGCCTTCGGCATGAAGATCGACAAGGACTACGGCGGGCTCGGCCTGTCCAACCTGCACTACTGCAAGGCGCTGACCCTGATCGGCTCGGTGAACGCGGCCACCGCCGCCCTGCTCTCGGCGCACCAGTCGATCGGCGTGCCGCAACCGCTGAAACTCTTCGGCACCCCGGAGCAGAAGAAGGCTTTCCTGCCGCGGGTCGCGAAGGGCGAGGTGTCCGCGTTCCTGCTCACCGAGCCGGACGTCGGCTCGGACCCGGCCCGGCTCGGCACCACCGCCGAACCGGTCGAGGGCGGCTTCCGGCTCAACGGGGTGAAGCTGTGGGCCACCAACGGCACCGTCGCCACCCTGCTCGTCGTGATGGCCCGGGTGCCGGACCGGGGGATCACCGCGTTCGTGGTCGAGGGTGACTCCGAGGGGATCACGGTGGAGCGGCGCAACGCGTTCCTCGGCCTGCGCGGCCTGGAGAACAGCGTGACCCGCTTCCACGACGTCTTCGTGCCCGAGGAGAACGTCATTGGCGGCCTCGGCAAGGGCCTGCGGATCGCGCTGACCACGCTGAACACCGGCCGGCTGTCGCTGCCCGCGATGTGCGTCGGCGCCGGGAAACGGTCCCTGGCCATCGCCCGGGAGTGGGCGGGGGAGCGGGTGCAGTGGGGCCGGCCGGTCGGCGAGCACGAGGCGGTCGCCAAGAAGATCGCCTTCATCGCCGCCACCACGTACGCGATGGAGTCCACCCTCGACCTGTGCTGCCGGATCGCCGACGACCACCGCAACGACATCCGGATCGAGGCCGCGCTGATCAAGCTGTTCGCCAGCGAGATGGCCTACCAGGTCGCCGACGAGCTGATCCAGATCCGCGGCGGGCGCGGCTACGAGACCAGCGACTCGCTGACCGCGCGCGGCGAGCGGCCGGCCGAGGCCGAGCAGATCCTGCGCGACCTGCGGATCAACCGGATCTTCGAGGGTTCGACCGAGATCATGCACCTGCTGATCGCCCGGGAGGCGGTCGACGCGCACCTGTCGGTGGCGGGCGACATCATCGACCCCGAGGTCGGCCTGGGCGGCAAGGCCCGCGCCGGGGCGCGGGCCGGAGCCTTCTACGCACGCTGGCTGCCGACGCTCGCGGTGGGCAAGGGCCAGAACCCGTCGGGGTACGGCGAATTCGCCCTCCTCGCCACCCACCTGAGGTACGTCGAACGCGCCTCCCGCAAGCTGGCCCGGTCGACGTTCTACGCGATGTCCCGCTGGCAGGGCAAGCTCGAACGCAAGCAGGGTTTCCTGGGCCGGATCGTCGACATCGGAGCCGAGTTGTTCGCGATGTCCGCGGTGTGCGTACGCGCCAATGCCGAGCGTGCCCACCGCCCCGAGGGAGTGCAGCTGGCCGACCTGTTCTGCCGGCAGGCGCGCTTGCGCGCCGACGCGTTGTTCGCCGCGCTCTGGGACAACACCGACACCCTGGACGTGAAGGCGGCCAAGCGGGTGCTCGCCGGCAACTACGCCTTTCTGGAGGAGGGCGTGATCGCCCCGCCCGGCGACGCGGCGTGGGTGGCGGCGTGGCAGCCCGGACCGGCCACCGTGGCGGACGTGCGCCGCCGCATCCCGCCACCACCCGCCTAGGCTCAGCCGAACAGGGCGGCGAACCGCTTCAGGTACAGCGGCCAGCCCTGGTCGGTGCCGACGCCGTCGCGCACGGACTCCCAGCCGGGGCCGTGCCGGTCGAGGTTGCGGTGTTCCAGCTCGACCCGGGTCCGGCCGGGGCCGTCGGCGACGAAGCGGACCTCGACCTCGCTGGCGCTGGCCGGGTCGGTCTCCAGCTGCCAGGTGGGGCCGATGTCCCAGCTGAACACGACCCGGTGCGGCGGCTCGTACGCCAGGATCCGCGCCCACCGGCACTCGCTGCCGTCCTCGGCCCGGTCGTAGATGTGCCCGCCGACCCGCGGCTCGAACACGGTCTCGGCGATCGGCGCGCCGAGCAGGTTGTGCTCGCGCGGCTTGAAGTCGCCGAACCGCTCGGTGAACACGGTGAACGCCTTCTCCACCGGCGCCTCGACGACGATCTGCCGCTGTACCACCTCAGTCATGTCTTCTCCTCGTTCTCGACGGCCGATTGATAGCCCTCCAGCGCGCGCGACCAGAAGGTGTCCAGCTGGTCGCGCAGGGCGGAGAGGCCGGCCGGGTTGAGCCGGTAGACGCGCCGGGTGCCGGTCGCCTGGTCGCTGACGAGCCCGGCCTCCTTCAGGACCTTCAGGTGCTGTGACACCGCGGGGCGGCTGATCGGCAGCACCTCGGCGAGCTCGCCGACCGCGCGGGGCCGCTCGGCCAGACACTCGACGATGGCGCGCCGGGTCGGGTCGCCCAGGGCGTCCCAAGCTTGGTAAGTGCCCACGAACGGTAAGCTATGACTTACCGACGACCTCCGTCAAGGACCTGTGCGGGTGTTGTGGAGGTTTCGTGCGGAGCGGACCGGAGCGCCGCCGGCCCTGGTGAGATCCCGGGCATGGGTTTGAACGGGGTCCTCTACTCCCTCTACACGCGGCGTCTGCGCACCCAGCTCACCGGCGCTAACCTGCCCCGGCACGTCGCCATGGTGATCGACGGCAACCGCCGGTGGGCGCGGCAGATGGGCTTCGACGATCCGCGGGTCGGCCACCGGTACGGTGCGGAGCACCTGCACGAGGTGCTCGGCTGGTGCGCCGAGTACGGCATCCGGCACGTCACGGTCTTCCTCGCCTCGGTGGACAACGTGCGCAAGCGGGACTCCGACGAGGTCGGCAACCTGATGCGGATGATCGAGGACGTGGTCGCCGAACGCCTGCGGCAACCCGGGAGCCGGTGGCGGGTGCACCTGGCCGGCCGGCTCGACATGCTGCCGCAGTCCACCCGGCACGCGCTGAAACTCGCCGAGGAGGAGACCAGCGGCGAGTTCCACCTGACCATCGCCATCGGCTACGACGGCCGCGACGAGATCGTCAACGCCATCCGGTCGCTGCTGGAGGAGGAGGGCCGGGCCGGCCACGGCGTCGACGACATCGCACAGCGGCTGACCGCCGACCGGCTCGCCGCGCACCTGTACACCCGCGGGCAACCCGACCCGGACCTGGTCATCCGGACCAGCGGCGAACGCCGCATGTCCGGCTTCCTGCTGTGGCAGGCCGCCTACTCCGAGCTGCACTTCTGCGACGTCTACTGGCCCGGCTTCCGCAAGGTCGACTTCCTGCGGGCGCTGCGCTCCTACGCCGCCCGCCACCGCCGCTACGGCGCCTGACGGACCGCTATCCGACCAGCTGGCCGGCCCAATGGCAGCGGACCACGCCCTTGCCCGCGTCCTTTGCCTGGTAGAGCGCGAGATCGGCCTGTTTCACCAGGGGCGCCGGGTCCGGTGCCGGGCCGGTCATGACGCTCGCGCCGATGCTCGCCCGCGCGACCACCGCGCCGCCGTCGATCGGGATCGGCTCGGCCAGCCGCCGCATGATCCGTTCGCCGATCTCCTCGGCCTGGGAAGCACGTTCCAGGCCGGGCAGCAGGATCACGAACTCGTCGCCGCCGAGGCGGGCCACGGTGTCGCCGTCGCGTACGGACGAGCGCAGATGCCCGGCGACACCGGCCAGCAGGGCGTCGCCGGCCGCGTGCCCCAGGGTGTCGTTGATCGCCTTGAAGCCGTCCAGGTCGATGAGCATCACGCCGGTCAGCGCCTGCGGGCATGCCGTGCCGAGCACGGCGGCGGCGCGCTGCTGGAACGCCGCCCGGTTGACCAGGCCGGTGAGCACGTCGTGCGTGGCCTGATACTCCAGTTTCCGGGTGAGCAGCTGGTTGGTGCGCAGGCTGAGGAACTGCCGGACCAGGACCAGCGCCGCGGTGGCCAGCAGCAGCCAGAACAGCGCCGGTGCGACGTTGCCGTTGCTCGTGTAGCTCCACGCCGACGCCGCGAAGGCCAGGCCGACCGGCACGTACGGCAGCAGCGCCCACCGGCCCTCGGCGTGATTCTCCTCGCTGAACGTCTGTGGCGGCAGCGGCGCGTGGCTGGCCAGCGCGGCCAGCAGGCCGGCGACGAGGTATCCGGCGCCGACGCCGGTGGCGTACCACGGCAGGCCCGCGCCGTCGTTGTGCACGGCGAGCAGCATCGTGGCGGCGAACGTCATCAGCGACAGCGCGAGCAGGCTCAGCGCCTGGTCACCCGAGTGGGACAGGCTGCGGGAGAGCAGCACGAGGGCGTACGCCGCTCCGATGAGTTCCGGCAGCAGCACCAGGGTGATCAGGGGTCCCGCCTCGGCAGGCAGGGACGCGTACGCCGGCGCGAGCACGAACTCCCAGGCGAGGAAGAACAGCGCCCCGGTCACGGTGGCCACGTCGATGAGGCGGCGCAGCGAGTTCTCCCGGCCGAGCCGTTCGGCGCTGCCGAGCAGCATCAACGCGGCCGGCGCGCACAGTGCCGCACCGACGGCGAGCCACTCGTCCACGAGTGTCTCGCTGACCAGGAAGACGTCGGCGGTGTCGACGAGACTGGACAGCACCCACAACCCGGCCGCGGCGGCGGCCAGGCCCCAGGCGATCCGCCGCCGGCCCCGGGTCTGCCGGGTCTGCCGGACGTGCCCCACCGTTGTGACGAGCGCGATCAGTGCCAGGACCAGGTTGTCCAGCACCACCCCGGTGCGCGCGCCGAGCAGCGGCAGCAGGAGTTGCAGCAGCACGCCGGCGACGATCACCGCCGCCAGGCGTACCCGGAACCCCCGCATCACCACACGATTCAAGGTCGGACATATCCCGGTGGACCTGAGCGAGTGTGACGCTGGTCCGGTCCGGTGGCGGCACCGCCGAACGCCTGAACCGGCGGCCAACCTCTGACACCCTGGAGATCGTGGCTGCCACCCGACCGGCACCGACCCGCGCGGACCTCGACGCCTGGTTCACCGCGCTGATCGTCGGCGTCCGGACCAGCGACGAAGCCGACAAATGGGCCTCGCAGTGGTTCGACACCGCCGTCGACGACGACGTGGTCCGCTGGGCCCTCGGCCTGCTGCACGACCTGGACCGGCACGACGACGACCAGGTCCGCCGCTGGCGCGCCGAATACCGCACCCGCTGCGGCATGCCGGAAACCCCCTGACGCGGGTCAAGGTCCGCATTCGGCTTCCGCCATTTCGGGGTACGCGCTCCGATCCGTCCCCGCTCTCCCGCGCGATCCCACCGCCCGCTCCGGGCCCCAGCGCGACCGCCGGGACCAGGCAGGTGGGCGCGCTGCAACCCGGGCGCCGCGTGGATCGTCAGGGAGGTGTGGAGAGATCCGAGGTGGGTGGGTTGCCCCGGTCGCGTAGGCTGCACACCCGTTGAGAAAGCTATGCAGGATCGTCGTCGCTCTGGTCGCCGCGTTCCCGGTTGGCGCGGTCGTGGCCCCGGCGAGCGCTCAGGCCATCGCACACGGTGAGGGCGTCCCCGACGGGCGGTACACGTTCGCCGTGAAGATCACCGAACTCGGCATTCCCACCCCCGGCGGCGGCACCCGGGACAGCTCCTGTTCCGGCGGCCTGATCGCACCGAACTGGGTGCTCACCGCCGCACACTGCTTCCGCGACATCCGGGGCAAGCGGGTGTCGCGTACGGTCGCCGAGCAGACGATCGCCACGGTCGGCCGGGCCGACCTGTCCGGCAAGGCCGGTTTCACGGCCGACGTCGTCGAGGTGCGCCAGCACGGCAAGGCCGACGTCGCGCTGGCCCGGCTGGACCGGGCGGTCACCGGCATCACCCCGCTGCGGCTCAATCGCCGGAAACCGGCCACCGGCCAGCGCGCCCGCCTGGTCGGGTACGGCTTCACCGACCCGGACGCGAACCGGACACCGAAACGGCTGCGCACCGGACGGTTCGAGGTCACCTCGGTCGCGGCCACCGAGATGGGCCTGTCCGGGATCGCGCCGCGCCGCGACACCAGCCCGTGCGAGCGGGACTCCGGCGGCCCGTACTTCACCGAGGCGAAGAACGGCACGGCGGTCGTGATCGGCGTGGTCAGCCGCGGCCCGGACTGCCCGCACACCGGCCCGGACATCGCCACCCGGGTCGACGCGCTGGCGCCGTGGATCCTGTCGGTCGTCGGTGACGATCTGGCGCCACCGTCATCGCCGGCCGCAGCCGACCCGCCGTCGCGCACTCCGGGCGCCGGACCGTCCACGGCGGCGGCCGCACCGCCGCAACCGGCCGGCTGGACGCTGCCACCCGCGACGCTGGCCATCATCCCGGTGGCCGTGGGTGCGGTCGTGCTGCTGCTCGCCCGGCGCGGCCGCCGCTACCGGGGCCACCGCAGGCAGGGCTGACCCCGTCCGCCGGCGGTCGAATTAATCCGTCAGGGATGAGGCCGGGCCGGCGCGTGGGCGCTGCACTGATGGCATGTTCGACGACAACGGTTCCTACTTCCTGGCCCTGCTGCAGTTCTTCATCTTCGTGGCATGGCTCGTCTGCCTCTTCTGGATCTTCGGCGACCTGTTCCGCAGCCGGGACCTCGGCGGGCTCGCCAAGACACTGTGGACCCTGTTCATCATCTTCCTACCGACCCTCGGCGCCCTGGTCTACCTGATCGCCCGGGGTGGCGGCATGTCCGAGCGCGCCGCCGCCGCGCACAGCCAGTTGCAGCAGCAACAGGAGGCCTACATCCGCTCGGTGGCCGGATCGGGAGCGGCGGCGGGCCCGCGCAGCGCCACCGACGAGATCGCCCGGGCGAAGGAACTGCTGGACTCCGGCACCATCAGCGCCGCCGAGTTCGAGCACCTGAAGGCCAAAGCCCTCGGAACGGCACCCGTCGCCGGGTGAACTGAGCACCGGACGACCAGCCCCGCGATCGCGTCCAAAACGGTCAATGTCATGGATCCGACTCTCCGGACGCGAATTTCTGACGCACCCTGCCCCGGCTGACACCCACGATGAGGTGTTCGCCGGGGGAGGGGTGGTCGTGGTGGGTTTCGAACGAGCGCGGGTGGAGTCGAGCGCGGAGCGGCTCCGGGACGGCCGCCGGCGGCTCAACGGCCGCGGCACGGTGGTGCGCGGCTGGGAGCCGGCGCATCTCGAGATGGCCGAGGCGTTGCGGGAGCCGCCGGAGGACATCGCCGGCGTGATCGCCCGTCTCAAGGTGTTGCAGCAGATCCTCGACACCCTGCCGCCGAGCCCGGGCAACAACCGGGTCGCCGCGTTCAACTCGCTGTACCTGACGATCACCGAGCAGGTCGCCGACCACCTGCGCGGCCCGGACGTCACCGACGCCCGCTGGCTCGAGGTGCTCGACGTCGAGTTCGCCCGGCTGTACTTCACCGCGCTGGCGTCCTGGGCCCGGCCGGACGGGGACACCCCGGACGCCTGGGAGGTGCTGTTCTGCCGCGCCCACGACGGCGAGGTGACCGCCCTCGAGGCCGCGGTGCTCGGCGTCAACGCGCACATCAACCACGACCTGGCCCTCGCCCTGGTCGCCACCTGGCGCCGGCTCGGCTATCCCGGCGACGGCCCGCAGCACCCGGACTATCTGGTCGTGAACAAGATCTTCTACAAGCACATCCCGCCGCTGCGCCGCCGGTTCGCCACCGCCTGGCAGATGCAGATCGACCGCTGCGTGGGCGACCTCGACGACTGGACCCAGCGGGTGCTGGTGCGCACCACCCGCGCGATGGCCTGGGAGCAGGCCGAACGGCTCTGGGAGCTGCAGGACGACAAGGACGACCTGGCCCGCGCCCACACGGTGATGGACCGCGTGGCGGCGATCGCGGGCGAGACCCTGCTGACCGGCGTGGGCATCGTCCGGGTGCTCTGGCTGACCGCGACCGCCGCGGTCACGAGGACCTGGCGGCGCGTGCGCCGCCGCACCAAAGCCCTGAGCCCGGCCGGCGCCGAGAGCGCCTCGTCGTAAGTCCCGGACCGGCCGGTCCACCCCGGGCGCCGTCACCGGACGGAGCGGTCCGCACCGGATCGCGGGAGCGGGCAGCCGGGCCCGGCGGTCGCGCTGAGGCCGCAAGCGGATGCTTGCTCGCGCGGTAGTCCGGGGACCCGTGGACTTCGGTTGACGGCCGTTGTCCCGTACCTCAATGGTTTCCCTGATCTGGTTCTCCGGGCACCGCCCGGACCTTTCCCCGGCTTGCGCTCGTGGCTCTGGAAACGTGCCTGGCAGGCGGGCAGCCTCGGGTTGTCCCGTTGTCGATCGCCGGAGGCGGTACGTCGTGCGCAAGTGGTTGTTCCGCGGTCTGCTGCTTCTGATCGTGCTGGGCGTGGTCGGCGCCGGCGTGGGTGTCTGGGTGCTCACCCGGCCGCCGATCGACACGGTCGGCGAGGTGAGCTTCGACCGGGCGCTCGCCGTGCCGCCGCTCGCACCATCCACCGTGGACAAAGACGGCCGGCGGGTGTTCGAGCTGCGCGCCCAGGCCGGCCAGACCGACCTCGGGCGGGGTGAGCCGAGCGCGACCTGGGGCTACAACGGTGCGCACCTCGGGCCGACGCTGCGGGCGAAGCGCGGTGAGCAGGTCGTCGTCAACATCACCAACCAGCTCGGCGAGGACACCACGGTGCACTGGCACGGCATGCACCTGCCGGCCCGGATGGACGGCGGCCCCGACCGGCCGATCCGGCCGGGCGAGACGTTCGCACCGCGGTGGCGGGTGGACCAGCCGGCCGCGACCCTCTGGTACCACCCGCACCCGCACGAGCGGACCGAGACCCAGGTGTACCGCGGGCTGGCCGGGATGTTCCTGATCGACGACCCGGACACCGACGTGGCCACGCTGCCGCACGAGTACGGGGTCGACGACATCCCGGTGATGGTGCAGGACAAGGCGTTCGACGACGACGGGCAGCTCACCGAATCCGGCCGGTTCGGCAGCGAGATCGGCATCCTCGGCGACTCCGTGCTGGTCAACGGCGTGCCGGGGCCGTACCTGGACGTCACCACCACGCTGGTCCGGCTGCGGCTGCTGAACGCGTCGACCGCCCGGATCTTCAACTTCTCGCTCTCCGACGGGCGGCCCTTCACGCTGATCGGCTCCGACGGCGGCCTGCTCGACCGGCCGCACCAGGTGGAGCGGCTGATGCTGTCGACCGGCGAGCGGGCCGAGGTGCTGGTCGCGATGCGCCCCGGCGAGCGGGTGGTGCTGCGCAGCGGGCCACCGGCCCCGGAGGGTGACTTCGCGACGCGCCGCTTCCAGGGTGGTGGCGACCGGTTCGACGTACTGGAGTTGCGGGCCGCCGCGACGTTGAAACCCAGCCCGGCGGTGCCGTCCACGCTGGTGGCGGTTCCGCGTCTCGACCCGGCGTCGGCCGCCGAGACCCGTGAGATGCGATTCAGCACCCGCGACATCAACGGCCGCAAGATGGAACACGGCCGGGTCGACGCGGTGGTCACCCGGGACAGCACCGAGGTGTGGACGGTCCGAAACGGGCACGGTACGCCGCACAGCTTCCACATCCACGACGTGCAGTTCCAGGTGCTGGCCCGGACCGACGGCGGGCCGGTGCCGCCGCTGCTGAGCGGCTGGAAGGACACCGTCTACCTGCCGCCGCACGAGGGCTATCGAGTGATCATGCGGTTCACCGACTTCGCGGACCCGGCCACGCCGTACATGTTCCACTGCCACGTGCTGCGCCACGAGGACGAGGGCATGATGGGCCAGTTCGTGGTGGTCGAACCGGGCGGCGCGCCGCAGCTCACCACCCACCACGAACACGGCGGCTAGCCGGCGCTGTTGCATCGGCGGCCGACAATGCGGGCGTGGAGCTGTTCAAGGACATCGCGGCCTGGTCGCTGGTCCTGGTCCTCGGCGGTCTCGGGGTGGTCGCCGGAGTCCGGGACGCCCGGCGTGATCGCGCCCGGCGGCGATCCGTGGTCGACGGCCGGTCCGTGCGGTACGGGCGGCCCGGCAGCTACCGCCCACGTTCGGCGCTGTGGGCCGGCCTGGTGCTGGGATGGATCGGCCTGAACCTCGGCATCATGCTGCTGGTCTTCCCGCATCCCGCCGTCGGCGCCGCGACCGCGGTCGCGCTGCTGCTCGCGGCCTGGTTCCTGACCGGTCACCTGACCACCCGCGTGGTGGAGGGCCGGGTCCTGGAACGGAAGATCATCCGCAGTGGCGAGGACGACAACGTGGAGAACTTCTGGATCGCGGTCGACGACGGCCGGGACCCGATCGCCGGGACACCGGTCAGCCGCCGCGACTACGCGCGGGTGGCGGCCGGTGGGTACGTCCGGCTGCATCTGACGTATCGGGGTCAGGTCAAGCGGCTCGAGGTGCTCTCGTAGAGGTGCAGGATCTCGGCGGGCGTCTCCGAGGCGGGGCCGAACCAGTGCGGCTCGCCGGTGTCGAAGTCCGCGCTGTCGCCGGGGTCGAGCAGCCGCTCTTCGGTGCCGAGCAGCAGGCGTACCCGGCCGGCCAGCACGTAGAACCAGGCGTGCCCGGGGTGCGACACCAGCTCCGGTGACGCCGGCCCGGCGCCGAGGATCTGCTTGAAGACCTGAACCCGCCCCGGGTACGTGGTCAGCGGGATCACCACGCTGCTGTTACCGGTCCGGGTGTGGTGGTGGTGCGGCCTCAGGTGAGCGCGGGGATCGCCGGTAGGCGGTGCGCCGATCAGATGGTCCAGGGCCATCCGGTAGGCCCGGGCCAGCGGCAGCAGCAGGTCCAGGGTGGGGCGGCGCTTGCCGGACTCCAGCCGGGACAGGGTGCTCACCGACAGGCCGATGGTGCCGGCCAGATCCTCCAGGGTGAGGCCGCGGTCCTGCCGGATCCGGCGCAGCCGGGGGCCGATGCCGTCGAGCAACCGCTCCAGTTCGGGGTCCACGGGAGCAGTTTGCGGTCTTCGCAAATTTCCTCGTCGGCCGGGGGTGGACGCGGCGACGATTCCCGGCGTGAGAGGCGTGAAGACACTGGCCATCTGTGCCACAAGCATTTTCCTCGTCGGTCTGGACACGACGATCGTCAACGTGGCGTTGCCGTCGATCGGGCGCGATCTGGGGCTCGCCACCGCGGACCTGGAGTGGACGATCGACGCGTACACCCTGGTGCTGGCGAGCCTGCTGATCAGCTCGGGCGCGCTGGCCGACCGGATCGGCCGGCGCCGGGTGTTCCGGCTCGGCCTGGTGCTGTTCGCGATCGGCTCGGTGGCCTGCGCGCTGGCGCCGTCGATCGGCGTCCTGGTGGCGGCGCGGGCGATACAGGGTGTGGGCGGCTCGATGCTGAGCCCGGTCGCCCTCGCCATCGTGGTCAGCGTGATCACCGATCCGCGCGAGCGGGCCCAGGCGATCGGGGTGTGGGCCGCGGTGTTCGGCCTGAGCATGGCGGCCGGGCCGGTGCTCGGCGGGCTGCTGGTCGCCGGATCCGGGTGGCGGCTGGTGTTCTGGGCCAACCTGCCGATCATCGCGATCGTGCTGGTGCTGACCGCGCGGTACGTTCCGGAGTCGCGTGCGCCGAAGCCCCGGCGACTGGACGTTCCCGGCCAGCTCCTGCTGATCGTGCTGGTCGGCGCGACCGTGGCGGTGCTCATCGAGGGCCCGCGCCTCGGCTGGTCGTCCCCGGCGCTGCTGCTCGGGTACGCGGTGATCGCGGCCGCCGCGGTGGCGTTCGCCAGGGTCGAGACCCGGCGCGCGGAACCGCTGATGGATCTGCGGCTGTTCCGCCGGGCGCCCTTCGCAGCGGCCGCGGGCGGGGCGGTGGCGGTCTTCGTCGCGCTGAACGTGACGCTGCTGCTCGGCACCCTCTACCTGCAACAAGCTCGGGGACTGGATCCGCTCGCCGCCGGGCTGGTCACCTTGCCGATGGCGATCGGCGCGACGGTGTGCGCGCCGCTGTCCGGCCGTCTGGTCGGCCGGGTCGGGGCGCGGCTGCCGCTCCAGGTGGCCGGGGTGTGCATCGCGATCGGCGGGTTCCTGCTGGTCGGCATCGGTGACGCGACCGCGATGCCGGTGCTGCTTATGGCGTACCTGTTCGCCGGGATCGGAGTCGGCTTCGCCAACGCGCCGATCACGAACACGGCGGTGAGTGGCCTGCCGCCGGAACGCGCCGGGGTGGCCGGCGGCATCACCTCCACCGCCCGCCAGGTCGGCGCGGCGCTGGGCGTCGCGCTGGCCGGTGGCATCGTGGCGCGTTCCGGTACAGCCGATGGTCTCCTCTCCGGCGAGGCGACCCGGCCGGGGTGGATCCTGGTCGCGGTCTGCGGGGCGGTGGTACTGGCCGCGGCGCAGGCGTCACCGCGGTCCTCGTCCGGCCCCGATGGCAAGCGAAATACCAGCTGGCGGGCGGTGCGGGCGCACCGGCTGTGACCAGTCTTACCAATGCCGCACGGGCGGAAGATCCTGGTCGGGTGGCGGCTTGTCGAAGGGGTGGCCGAGACTCGCACGTTGACCGAACCCGCCGACGACCTATCCCCCGGAGAGCTGCTCCCGCTCGGGCGCCGCTTCCGCATCGTGCTCGTGCTCGGCTTCCTCACCGCGCTGGGGCCACTGACCATCGACATGTACCTCCCGGCTCTGCCGACGATCACCACCGACCTGCACACCAGCGCCGCCGCCGTGCAGCTGACGCTGACCGGGACGCTGGTCGGCCTCGCGTTCGGGCAGTTGCTGATCGGCCCCCTCTCCGATGCCGTCGGCCGGCGGCTGCCGCTGCTCGCCGGCGTCGCGGTGCACGTGCTCGCGTCGATCCTGTGCGTGTTCGCGCCCGACCTGGCGATGCTCGGCACGCTGCGAGTCCTGCAGGGTCTGGGTGCCGCCGCGGCCGCCGTGGTCGCGATGGCCATGGTGCGCGACCTGTTCGACGGCTTCGCCGCGGCCCGCCTGTTCTCCCGCCTGATGCTGGTCGTCGGGGTGGCGCCGATCCTGGCTCCCACGGTCGGTGGCCTGGTGCTGGGCTGGACCTCCTGGCGCGGGGTGTTCGTGGTGCTGGCCGCCGCCGGTGCCGCCATCATGGTGGCGGCCGCGCTGGTCCTGCCGGAGACCCTGCCGGCCACCGGGCGCCGCAGCGGGGGCGTGCGGGGTACGGTCCGCGACTACGGCCGCCTCTTCACCGACCGGGTCTACGTGGGTCTGGTCCTGGTGGCCGGGCTGGCGATGGCGGCGCTGTTCGCGTACGTGAGCGGCTCGTCCTACGTCTTCCAGGACGAGTACGGCATGAGCGAGCAGCAGTTCGCGCTGGTCTTCGCGGGCGGCGCGGTCGGCCTGATCGGCGCCACCCAGTTCAATGTCCGCCTGCTGCGCCGTTGGACGCCGCAGCAGATCCTGGGCGGTTCGCTGCTGGCCGGTGTCGGGTTCGGCGTGGTGCTGCTGTTGCTGGCCGCCACCGAGACCGGCGGACTGGCCGGCGTCCTGATCCCGCTCTGGCTGGTGCTCACCATGGTCGGCCTGGCCATGCCGAACGCACCCGCGCTGGCCCTTTCCCGCCACGGCGAAGCGGCCGGAACCGCGGCCGCCCTGCTCGGGGCGATCCAGTTCGGCGTAGGCGCGGTAGCCGCACCGCTGGTTGGCATGCTCGGGGTCGGCGCGGTCGCCATGGCCATCGTCGTCTTCGGCGGCATGCTGGCCGCCACCCTGGTCTTCTTCCTGGTGGTCCGGCCGCACCGGCTCCCGGCCGAACATCGACGGTTGTCGCGGCTAGTACGGGCATGAGCAGCGACGATGTCGGTCTTCCGCTAAAACCTACCCTCGGGTAACCTCAGGGCGGCATGCCGGTTCGCGAACCTTTTCGGACGTCCACCACCCCGTCCGTCACCAGACACCACGCCCTATGGAGGAACCGTGGGTCACCTTCGTCGCACCATCACGCTCGCCACGACGGCCCTGCTCGGGGCCGCCGCCGCCCTCACTGTCGGCGCCCCGGCACAGGCCGCGCCCATCCCGATCAACTTCAACAACGTCACGGGCACGACACACCTGGCCAAGCCGGACGTCGACGTCGCCGTCCCGACGTCGTCCGTGCAGACCCAGATCGACCTGGAGACCAACACGGTCACCGGCAGCGCCAACCTGGCCGACCTCACCGCGAAGCTGAAGCTGGCCAACCTGATCGGGGTCACCTCGACGGTGAAGATCGTGCCGGTGGGCGGACTGACCGGAACCATCGACCTCGGCGCGTCCAAGCTGTCGACCACGACGACCTTCACGCTCCAGGTCACCGACGTGCACAAGGACGCCCTGCCGCGGATCAACCTGGTGAAGCCGGGTTGCCGCACGGTGCGGGCGTCGACCTTGACGCTGAACAACACCACCCCGGTGGACCTGTCCAAGCCCATCACCATGGTGGGCACCTACACGATCCCGCCGTTCACCGGGTGCGGCCTGCTCACGCCGCTGTTGACCCTGCTGCTGTCCGGCCCCGGCAACACGATGACGCTCAACCTGCAGTAGCACCGGAACACCCCGGATTCCCGTGGTCGCGTCGACGACCACGGGAATCCGCAGGTTGACGGCCGAGTGTGAGATTACTTACAGTTCTGGGTGATCACGTTCCGGCCCTGGTCCAGGGAGGGGAGGGACGACAATCACCGAGAAGCCGCCCCTCGCGCCGGTCAAGACCGTCCGGCACCTGCCGAAATGGTCGGAGCTGCGCGGCCTCGTGCAGTTCCGGAAGCCGCGGCTGAGCCGGACCGAGCGCCGGCTGGCGCGGGCACTCTCGGTCAGCGACCTGCGCGCCGCCGCCCGGCGCACCACTCCCCGGGCCGTCTTCGACTACGTGGACGGGGCGGCGGAGGAGGAGATCACCGCGGCGCGGAACATCGCCGCCTACCGGCGCGTCACGTTCCACCCGGACGCACTGCGTTCGGTCGCCGATCCCGACCTCACCGTGCCCCTGCTGGGGCGGCGCATCGCCATGCCACTGGTGTTCGCGCCGACCGGCTACACGCGGATGATGCACCACCACGGGGAGGCGGCCGTCGCCGAGGTGGCACAACACTTCGGCGTGCCGTACGCGCTGTCGACGGTGGGCTCGACATCGATCGAGGATGTGCGGGCCGCGTCCCCCGACGGCGACTTGTGGTTCCAGCTCTTCTTCACCTCCGACCCGCGGATCAACGAGGACCTGCTCTCCCGGGCGGAGGCCGCCGGGTACACCACGATCCTGCTGACCGTCGACACGACCGTCTCCGGGATGCGGCTGCGCGACGTCGTCAACGGCCTCACCATTCCGCCGACGCTCACCGCCCGGACCGTGCTGAACATGTCCCGGTTCCCGGGGTGGTGGTTCAACATGCTGTCCACCGGCGGGCTGACCTTCGCCTCGCTCTCCAGCGTCCCGGGCAACCCGACCCCGGGCCAGGTGGCGAGCATGATGTTCGATCCCGGCCTGGATCTGAGCTCGCTGGACTGGCTGCGCGAACGCTGGCGGGGCAACGTCGTCGTCAAGGGCGTGACCACGCCCGCGTCGGCGCGTGAGGTCATGGGACGCGGCGTCGACGGCGTGGTGGTCTCCAACCACGGCGGGCGCCAGCTGGACCGCTCGGCGGCCACCCTGGACGTGCTCCCGGCGATCCGGGCCGCGGTCGGGCCGGAGGCCACCGTACTCATCGACGGCGGCGTCCTGCACGGCCAGGACATCCTTGCCGCCCGCGCACTCGGTGCGGACGCGGTCATGATCGGACGCGCCTACCTGTACGGCCTCATGGCCGGCGGGCGCGACGGCGTGCTCCGCACCGCCGAGATCCTCGCCGAGGAGTACCGGCGCTCGATGCAGCTGCTCGGCGTGCGGCGCAGCGAGGACCTCACCGATCGGCACGTCGGATTCACCCCGCACGGTACGGGGAACTACCCCGCCATCTCTGTCTGAGAAGCGCCAGTCTCGTCCACTCACGACCTGAGGAGACACGATGGTCAGCACCGGTAAACCGGGCGGAACCAGCTCGGTGGTGGATCTCTTCCCGACCAAGTACCTGGCCGCGCCCAAGGTGCGCGACATGCCTGAGCCGCCGGCCAACTTCCGCAAGGTGATCGGGCCGGGCATCATCGCCGCCGGCGTCGGCATGGCCAGCGGCGAGTTCATCCTCTACCCCTACATCGCCTCCCAGGTCGGCCTGGTGTTCATCTGGGCCGCTCTCGTGGGCCTGGCCACCCAGTACTTCCTCAACATGGAGATCGAGCGGTACACACTCGCCACCGGCGAGACCGCGCTCACCGGGTTCAGCCGGTACTGGCGGCACTGGGGTCTGGTCTTCGCGGTCATGGCCTACTTCGCCAACATCTGGCCGGGCTGGGCCACCAGCTCGGCGACGCTGATCACCTACCTGGTCGGCGGCAGCGTCGCGCCGATCGCGATCGGCATCCTGCTCGTGATCGGCATCAGCCTGACCATGGCGCCGGTGGTCTACCAGGCACTCGAGAAGACCGAGATGGTTAAGGTGGCGGCCGTCCTGCTGCTGATCGCGATCGGCGCGGTGGCCGCGATCGGCGCCACGGCGTGGTCCGACACCCCGCAGATCATCACGAAGGCCGGCCTGCCCTACGAGGAACTCGGCTTCGCGCTGCTGCTGGGCGCGCTGGCGTTCGCCGGCGCCGGTGGCGGGCAGAACCTCTGCCAGAGCAACTGGATCCGGGACAAGAGGTTCGGCATGGGCGCCTACGTGCCGCGGATCGTCAGCCCGGTGACCGGCCAGCCGGAGGCCGCGCCGTCGACCGGATTCATCTTCGAGCCCACCCAGGAGAACCTCGGCCGGTGGCGGCGCTGGTGGTCGTTCGCCAACCGGGAGCAGCTGATCACCTTCGTGCTGATCAGCTTCCTGACCATCCTCTTCACCTCGCTGCTGGCGTACGCCACCGTGTTCGGCAAGGAGGGGCTGGAAAGCAACATCTCCTTCCTCAAGGTCGAGGGTGACGCGCTCAACGCGGCGGTCGGCGGCTGGTTCGGCACCTTCTTCTGGATCATCGGCGCGTTCTCGCTGTTCGCCGCGGCTCTCGGCATCGTGGACTACACCAGCCGGCTGGGCGCCGACGTCCTCAAGACCGCGTACATGAAGAACGCCAACGAGAGCAAGATCTACTTCGGGCTGGTCTGGGGCCTGGTCGTGATCGGCATCATCGTCATCCTGTCCGGCCTGTCCCAGCCGCTGGTCCTGCTGGTGATCTCCGCCGTCACCGGAGGACTGATGATGTTCATCTACTCGGCGCTGCTGATCCTGGTGAATCGCCGGGTGCTGCCGAAGGAGATCCGCCCGGGCACGGGCCGGGTCGCCGCCCTGGTGTGGGCCTTCCTGCTGTTCGGCTTCCTGTCCGTCCTGACCTTCAACCAGCAGCTGCGGAACCTGTTCGGGGGGTGAGTGTCAAGCTGGGCGGCGATGCATGACGGCGTACGGGAAGTGCAGCCGCACCGACGTCCGGCCGGCCGCGGAATCCACGAGCACGATGTCGGCGAGTTGCCGGGCGAGCCACAATCCGCGGCCGCCCGGCACGGCGCCGGTGGCGCCGGGCCGGTGATATCCCGCCGTGGCCGGCACCGGCATGCCCGCGGAGTCGTCGCACTGGACGACGAGGGTGTCTCCGCGACGCCAGGCGCGGACCCGGACCGGGGTGCCGGCGTGACGCAGTCCGTTGCTGGCGATCTCCACCACGGCGACGACCAGATCATCGGCGGGTTCCTCCGCGAAGCCCTGACCGGCTGCCCAGCCCGTCAAGGCCGACCGTAGGGCGCTGAGCTGGGCGACGCCGGTCAGAGTGTGGTCGTGATCGACATCACGGGGCACCGCTGCGAGGGATTCGTGACGCCGCCCGGCGAGGTATGCGTCCGGTGCCATGTACTGGGCGCTAGGTCGTGAGCCGGCCGGTGTGAGCAGGTGGGAGTGCGTGGACCGGACGCCGTCGAGAACGGTCGCCGGGTGGTGCCGGCTGTCCCACAGACAGGTCACCGCGGATCCGTACGGTGCATATGTCTCGTTGCAGATCGCCTCGTACGCCAGGAAGGCGGTGGTCCGGTCGTCCCGCAGTCCGTCGTCCAGCCCGTCGGCCAGCTCCGGTTCGGCGATCACGTGTACCCGCCGCCCGGCGTCCGCCTGCTCGGCCAAGTACCGGCGGAATCCCTCGTAGGCGAAACCGAGGCGCTGGTAGAAAGCCGCCGGATCGCCGGACCGCAGCACGCCGCCCAGGTCACCCACCCGCTCGGCGAGCAGTGCCCGGATCGGCTCACCGACCACCAGCAGCACCTCGTCGTAGGCGATCGCCGAGCGACGCAGCTCGGGTATCAGCGCCGCGGCCGCCTCGCCAGTCGTGCCGAAGATCAACGCGCTGTGCACGAAGACGTCAGCCCGCAGATGGTCGGAATGTTGCACGGTCATCGCATGACCGTTACGCCAGTTGCCATGATCAACATACTTCCGGAGTTCGGACGGAGGGGCCCGCGTCAGGGACCGTCGGCCATGCATTTCCTTCCGATATGGGTTACCTCCGCCGTTGTACCCCGGGCACGCTGGCGCAATCTTCGAATGGCCGTCGCACGCCTGTGCGATGACGAACCCTTCGCCATGTGCATACTTACGGCCGACCATGGCACGTTACGCCCCCCACCTGTGTGGTCGCCGGAAAGGATCAGGCACAGCGATGACCGAGACGATGTCCGCGACGCAGCAGCCGACGACGGGGACGGAGACCGCCGCGGTCGCCGACCTGGACCTGCGACAGCTGCTCGCCGGTCTGACCGCGGTGCGCGACGGCGACTTCCGTACCCGGCTGCCGGAGGACGGTGACGGGCTGCTCGCCGAGATCGCGACCGTCTTCAACGGCATGGTGGACCAGCTGTCGCTGTTCACCTCCGAGGTGACCCGGGTGGCCCGGGAGGTGGGCACCGAGGGTCAGCTGGGCGGGCAGGCCGATGTTCCGGCGGTGTCCGGCACGTGGAAGGACCTCACCGACTCGGTGAACGCGATGGCCGGCAACCTGACCGACCAGGTCCGTGACATCGCGCAGGTGGCGACGGCGGTGGCCCGGGGTGATCTGTCGCAGAAGATCACCGTGGATGTGCGCGGCGAGATCCTGGAGCTGAAGGACACCATCAACACGATGGTGGACGAGCTGTCGTCGTTCGCCGACGAGGTGACCCGGGTGGCCCGGGAGGTCGGCAGCGAGGGCCGGCTCGGCGGTCAGGCAGAGGTCCCGGGCGTCGCGGGAACCTGGCGCGACCTGACCGACTCGGTGAACTTCATGGCCGGCAACCTGACCAACCAGGTGCGCAACATCGCGCAGGTGACCACGGCGGTGGCCCGGGGTGATCTGTCGCAGAAGATCACCGTGGACGCGCGCGGCGAGATCCTCGAGCTCAAGAGCACGATCAACACGATGGTGGATCAGCTGTCGTCGTTCGCCGACGAGGTGACCCGGGTGGCCCGCGAGGTGGGCACCGACGGGCGGCTCGGCGGTCAGGCGCAGGTGAGCGGCGTCGCGGGAACCTGGCGCGACCTGACCGACTCGGTGAACTCGATGGCCGGCAATCTCACCGGCCAGGTACGCAGCATCGCGCAGGTGGCCACCGCGGTGGCCCGGGGTGACCTGTCGCAGAAGATCACCGTCGCCGCGCGCGGCGAGATCCTGGAGTTGAAGAACACCATCAACACGATGGTGGATCAGCTGTCGTCGTTCGCCGACGAGGTGACCCGGGTGGCCCGCGAGGTGGGCACCGAGGGCCGGCTCGGTGGCCAGGCCGACGTGAAGGGCGTGTCCGGCACCTGGAAGGACCTCACCGAGTCGGTGAACGTCATGGGTGACAACCTCACCGCGCAGGTGCGCAGCATCGCCGAGGTGACCACGGCGGTGGCCCGGGGCGACCTGAGCCAGAAGATCCGGGTCGACGCGCGCGGTGAGATCCTGGAGCTGAAGGAGACCATCAACACGATGGTCGATCAGCTGTCCGCGTTCGCCGACGAGGTCACCCGGGTGGCCCGCGAGGTGGGCACCGAGGGCCGTCTCGGCGGTCAGGCCCGCGTCTCGAACGTCGGCGGCACCTGGAAGGACCTGACCGACAACGTCAACGTGATGGCCTCCAACCTGACGAACCAGGTGCGCTCGATCGCCCTGGTGGCGACCGCGGTGGCGCAGGGCGACCTGAGCAAGAAGATCACCGTGGAGGCGAAGGGCGAGGTCGCGGTCCTGGCTCAGACGATCAACACGATGGTCGACACCCTCGGTGCCTTCGCCGACGAGGTCACCCGGGTGGCCCGCGAGGTCGGCACCGAGGGCCAGCTCGGCGGCCAGGCCCGGGTGCCGAACGTCGCCGGCACCTGGAAGGACCTGACCGACAACGTCAACTCGATGGCGAACAACCTGACCGGCCAGGTCCGCAACATCGCCCAGGTCACGACGGCGGTGGCGCAGGGCGACCTGACCAAGAAGATCGACGTGGACGCGCGCGGCGAGATCCTCGAACTGAAGACCACCATCAACACGATGGTCGACCAGCTGTCGTCGTTCGCCGCCGAGGTGACCCGGGTGGCGCGCGAGGTGGGCAGCGAAGGCCGCCTGGGCGGCCAGGCCGAGGTCGAAGGCGTCTCCGGTACGTGGAAACGACTCACCGAGAACGTCAACGAGCTCGCCGGCAACCTGACCCGGCAGGTGCGCGCCATCGCCGAGGTGACGAGCGCCGTGGCCACCGGCGACCTGACCCGCTCCATCACGGTCGACGCGTCCGGTGAGGTGGCCGAACTCAAGGACAACATCAACTTCATGGTGGAGTCGCTGCGCGAGACCACCCGGGCCAACCAGGAACAGGACTGGCTCAAGACCAACCTGGCCCGGATCTCCTCGCTCATGCAGGGCCACCGTGACCTCGAGGTGGTCGCCACCCTCGTGATGAATGAGCTGGCTCCGCTGGTCAACGCCCAACTCGGCACGTTCCTGCTGGTCGACGACTCGGACGGGCAGACCGCGTTGCGGGTGGTCGGTAGCTACGGACACAACGGCTCGGGCCGCCGGTTCGCCCTCGGCGAGTCACTGGTCGGACAGGCCGCGGTCGCGAAACGCCGCATCGTGGTCGACGAAGTGCCGGCCGGGTACTTCACGGTCTCGTCCAGCCTCGGCTCGGCGGCTCCGCTGCAGTTGCTGGTGCTTCCGATCGTGGTGGAGGACCAGGTCCTCGGCGTGATCGAACTGGCCGGCATGACCCGGTTCACCGAGGTGCACCGGGACTTCCTGAACCAGTTGATGGAGACGATCGGCGTCAACGTCAACACCATGGTGGCGAACGCGCGTACCGATGTGCTGCTCACCGAGTCGCAGCGTCTCGCGGCCGAGTTGCAGGCCCGCTCCGAGGAGCTGCAGGCGCGTTCCGAGGAGTTGCAGCGTTCCAACGCCGACCTGGAGGACAAGGCCACCCTGCTGGCCCGGCAGAACCGCGACATCGAGACGAAGAACTCCGAGATCGAACAGGCTCGTCAGGAGCTGGAGGCCCGCGCCCAGCAGTTGGCACTGGCGTCGAAGTACAAGTCCGAGTTCCTGGCGAACATGAGCCACGAGCTGCGTACGCCGCTGAACTCCCTGCTCATCCTGGCTCACCTCCTGGCGCAGAACCCCACTCGCAACCTGAGCCCGAAGCAGGTCGAGTACGCCACCGTCATCCACTCGGCCGGTACCGACCTGCTGCAACTGATCAACGACATCCTCGACCTGTCCAAGGTCGAGGCCGGCAAGATGGACATCACGCCGGAGGCCTTCGAGCTGCGCAACCTGGTCGACTACGTGGAGGCGACGTTCCAGCCGCTGACCACGTCCCGCGGCCTCGACTTCGAGGTGTCCACCGCCGCGGACGTGCCCACCGGGCTGTTCACCGACGAGCAGCGTCTGCGCCAGGTGCTGCGCAACCTTCTCTCCAACGCGGTGAAGTTCACCGAATCCGGACGGGTCCGGCTGCGCATCGAGCGGGCACACGGCGACGAACTGCCCGAGGCGCTGGCCGGCAACGACACGGTCGTCGCGTTCCGGGTGAGCGACACCGGCATCGGGATCGCCGAGCAGCAGCTGACCGCCATCTTCGACGCCTTCCAGCAGGCCGACGGCACGACCAGCCGCCGCTACGGCGGCACCGGCCTGGGCCTGTCGATCAGCCGGGAGATCGCCTACCTGCTCGGCGGTGAGATCCAGGCGCGCAGCGTGCTCGGCCAGGGCAGCACCTTCACCCTCTACATGCCGATCGAGACGGCGGCGCACCACCCGGACGTCCCGGCCGATGCGCCGGTCATCGACGTGTTCATCCCCGAGCAGCTCGCCGAGCCGCATGCGGTGAACCCCGCCACCACCCGTCGGCTCCTGGTGATCGAGAGCGACTCGCAAGGGCTGCTCACCCTGATCGCCCGCGGCGCGGCGGCCGCCGTCGCCGAGACCCACGGCGCCGTCCAGGTGGCCACCGCGGTCGACTCGGCGGCGGCGATCGCCGAGCTGACGGCACAGCCGTTCCACGCCGTGGTCCTGGACCTCGGCATGCCCGCCGACAACGGGTCGGACTTCCTCAAGGCACTGCACGACCAGACCGGGCTGCGTCACCTCCCCGTCCTGGCCTACCGCACCCACCAGCTGTCGTCGAACCAGGACACCCTGCTGCAGGCCCTCGCCCAGACCCGGCCGCTGGAGCTGCTCTCCAGCCTCGATGAACTGCGCGAGCGCATCACTCTGCACCTGTCCACCGAAACCGGGACGCCGGTCATGCCGCCGGCCATCACCACCGGGACGATCACCGACCTGGCGGCGCTTCCCGGCAAGCTGGCCGGCCGCAAGGTCCTGGTCGTCGACGACGACGCCCGCAACGTCTTCGCCCTCACCAACATCCTCGAGCTGCATGGGATGGAGGTCGTCTACGCGGAGAACGGACGCAAGGGCATCGACGTACTCGCCCAGCACGCCGACGTCGATCTCATCCTGATGGACGTGATGATGCCGGAGATGGATGGTTACGCCGCGACCGCGGCGATCCGCGCCATGCCGAAGTACGCCCACCTGCCGATCATCGCGGTCACCGCGAAGGCCATGCACGGGGACCGGGAGAAGAGCCTGGCTTCAGGCGCCAGCGACTACGTGACCAAGCCGGTGGATGCCGAGGACCTGTTGCACTGCATCGAGCGCTGGCTGGACGGATCCGTATCGGACTAGGCGGTTTCCTGGTCCGCAGTGCCTGCTGGCGGTTGGTGGGGCCGGTTGCGGTGATCTTGCTTGGCCCACGCTCACTGCTGTCTCAACAGCCGCCAGACAGCACCCACGCTGGGCCGGATAGGACCTTGACCGCGAGAGATGTCCTAGAGGTCGGGCCGGCGCGCGTGATAGCCGGGGACGGCGTTGGCCTGGGCCGGGTCGCCGCCGTAATGGGCCAGCACCCGCTTGTCCATCACCCGACGCCACAGTGGCGGCATCAGGGCGAGCAGCAGCATGGTGGCGTAACCGGCGGGCAGCTGCGGGGAGACGTCGAAACTGCGCAGGGTCTGGTAGCGGCGCAGCGGGTTGGCGTGGTGGTCGCTGTGGCGCTGCAACTGGAAGAGGAACACGTTGGTGGTGAGCCGGTTGCTGTTCCAGCTGTGCCGGGGGTCGACCTTCTCGTAGCGGCCGGCGGCGTTGCGCTGCCGCCGCAACCCGTAGTGCTCCAGGTAGTTGACCGCCTCCAGCACGGAGAAGCCGACCACGGCCTGCGCGGCGAGGAACAGCAGCACGGTTGGGCCGAAGGTCAGGGCGAGCGCGGTGAAGAGCGCGACGGTCATCGCCCAGGCGTTGAGGATGTCGTTGCGGGGATGCCATCGGCTGCGTGAGCGCAACCGGTGGCGGCTGCTCTCCAGGTGCCAGGCCGATCGCAGGCTGCCGAGCACCGTACGCGGCCAGAACCGCCAGAACGATTCGCCGAGCCGGGAACTGGCCGGATCCTCCGGGGTGGCGACGCGTACGTGATGCCCGCGGTTGTGTTCGACGAAGAAGTGCCCGTACCCGGTCGGCGCCAAAGCGATCTTGGAGAGCCAGCGTTCCACCGTCTCCCGCTTGTGGCCGAGCTCGTGAGCGGTGTTGATGGCGATCCCGTTGACCAGCCCGGCGGTGAGCACGAGACCGATGCCGCCGATGATGCCGGGATCGGCCGTCCAGGCCGCGCAGGTCACGACGAGCGCGGCGTACTGGGCGGGCAGGAACAGGTAGGTGATCCACCGGTAGTAGGGGGAGGCCTGTAGCGCGGGAACCGCCTCGTCGGGCGGGTTCGCCCGGTCGTCACCGACGAGGAGGTCGATGATCGGGATGGCGCCGAGGATGAAGACCGGGGTCAGCCACCACGCCCACGGGGAGCCGGTGGCGGTGGCGAGCAGAAGCGCCGCGAACGGCAGTGCGGGTACGGCGAGCGCGAGAGGCCAGAGCGGGCGTTTGGAGTCGCGCCAGGAGCTGACGGCTGTGTCCATACCGATGGATGCTTTACAAAGTTGTAGGCGGTGTCAAGAAGTATGACATCGATGGATCTCGTGTACAGTTCCAGCGATGACCGGAAGGTGGCTTCGGTACTCCGCCCCCGAAATGCCGGAGCCGCCTTCCGGTCTCAGCGGAGCAGCCGCACCAAGACTTCGGCGAGGGCGTCGGCGGACTCCGCCGGCGAGGCGAGCGGCAGGATGATGTGGCTCACCGTGAGTCGCACGATGGACTCGGCGGCCAGCGTCACCGTCGCCGGTTCGACGTCCGGCAGATGTACGGCCGCCCACTCCTCGATCACCGATCCGGCGGCGGCCAGCAGCGCTCCCGATCGGGTCGTCAGATAGGGGAGCAACTCGTCGGTTCCACCTCGGGCGCTGGTCAGGATGGCATGGACGAGCGGGTTGGAAGCCGCCTCCCGCAAGGTGTGCAGGATCGCGGCATGTCCGGCCGCGCGGATGTCACCGCCGTGTGCGAACAGCCGGGTCCGTACCTCCGAGGTGAACTGCTCGATCTCGTGGAGCGCCAGTGCCTCGGCGAGCCCGGCCCGGCTGTCGAACTCGTTGTAGACCGTCTGCCGGCTCACGCCGGCGGCGCTGGCCACCTGGGCCATCCGCACGTTCGCCCACCCGTGCGTTACCGCGAGTTCCCGGGCGGCGTGCACCAGAGTGCCGCGCAGCCGGGCCCGATTGGCTTCGCGGTACGGCGGGATGCTCTCCATCGGAAGCACAGCTTAATCACTCCGATCGTGATGCCAGCGACCTCAGGCATCATGGCGAGATGTCCACCAGCGAAGCCCGGGTCCTGCTCGTCGACGATCTGCGTTCGTTCGTCGACGGCCGCGACGCCGAGGTGGCTCGGACCAGCGCAGCCGGTGTGAGACTCCTCGAGCACTACCGAGACAGGTCGCTCGACGAACTGTGGCTCGATCATGACCTCGGCGAGGAGGACACGATCTGGCCGGTCGTGGAGGTCTTGGAACGAGCCGCCTTCGCCGGCCGGCCGTTCGACGTCGGCCTCATCAACATCCACTCTGCCAATCCGGCCGGCGCCGCGAGGATGGCCCGGGCTCTGCGGCGCTGGGGCTACCGGGTCGCCATCGCCGCTGAGTCCGCGGAGGTCGGCTACCTCGACGGGCCGACCTGAGGACACGTGCAGACGATGACGAGTGTTGGTGCAGGCGTAGGCGTCGTGCGGGCCCATCGGCAGGTTCCGCTGGGCGTCCACACAGCGACCCCAGACCCCCTCTGGGTGGAGGTCCGCCTGCCGGTTTCGCTTCTTCGGGGTACGCGTGACCGGCGAGCAAACCTCGACCAAGGCTGTATCTGGGTTCACCTTTCACCGGCGGTGACACACCTACCGGTGGCCGGTGTTGCTCAGCCGCCACATACGATCATGAAATGTTCGTGGTGATACTGACGTACCGCGCTGACCTGTCGCGGATCGACGCCGCGCTTCAGGATCACATCGCCTGGCTGGACCAGCAGTACGCCGACGGGGTGTTCATCGCCTCCGGCCGTCGCGTTCCCCGCGTCGGCGGCGTGATCCTCGCTGGAAACGTCTCTTCTGCAGATCTCGAGCGCCGGCTCTCCGCGGATCCGTTCCGCCAGCAGGGCCTCGCCGAGTACGCGGTCACCGAGTTCGTCCCGTCCCGCGCCGCCGAAGGCTTCGAGCGCCTCGTGCCCTAGTCGTCCGGGCAGTCCGGCGGGTGGGTGGGGAGCCTGATGACGAACGTGGTTCCTGTGGTCTCCGGCTCGGCGAGCGTGATGGTGCCGTGGTGGCGCTCGATGATGGTGCGGGTGATGACGAGGCCGAGTCCGGTTCCGGGAATGCGGCGTTCGATGGCCGTGGAGGCGCGGTAGAAGCGGCGGAACAGGTGCGGCCGGTCGGCGGCGGGGATGCCGATGCCGGTGTCGGCGACGGTCCAGACGATCTCGCCGTGGGTGTCGTCGGCCTCCGCGGTGACGGTGATCGTCCCGCCGGCCGGGGTGTACTTGACGGCGTTGGACAGCAGGTTGTCGGCGACCTGGCGCAGCCGTAGCGGATCGGCGTGCAACCCGAGGTGCTCCGGCAGGAAGACAATCAATGCCAGCTTCTTCTCGTCGACGGCGGGCGTGGCGGCCTGCACGGCTTCGCGGATGATCGCGGACAGGTCGGTGTGGGTCAGTTGCAGGACGAGATGTCCGGCTTCCAGCCGGGCCAGGTCCAGCAGGTCTTCCGCCATCACGCTCAGCCGCTGCACGTTGCGTGCGATGACGTGCAGGTGGTCGCGTTGCTCGTCGAGCGTGAAAGCTTCGAGATCCTCCTGCAGAACATCGACCGCGGTAGCGATCACGGCGAGCGGGTTGCGCAGTTCGTGGGTGACCAGGGCGAGGAATTCGTCCTTGGTCTTGGCCAGCTCGATGGTGAGTTCCTCGGCGCGGCGGCGTTCGAGGTACTGACCAACCTGTGCGGCGATGCCGATCAGCAGGGCGGTGAGGGTCTCCTCCGGGTCTTCGACCCGGTCGCCGTAGACGCACAGGACACCGAGGATGTGCCCGGTGGCGCAGATCGGTACGCCCACGGCGACGTGCAGACCGGCACGGGCGGCGGCGCGACTGCGGAACGAGCCGGTGTCCGCTGCCAGATCCGCGATCCACACCGGCCGGGACAGCTGGTACACCCGGCCGGGCAGGCCGACGCTGACGTCCAGCTCGTCGACGGCGAAGCCCGCCAGGTCACGCTGCCAGGTCTGGTGGCGAGCGGCGCAGGTGAGCAGCTGCCGCTCGTCGTCGGACTGCCACAACTCGGTGACCGGCCAGCCCATCTGCTCACCCAGTGCCGCGACCACGCTGGATGCGGCGGCGGCGCTGCTGCCGGCCTCGGCCAGGCCCCGCGAGACGGCGGCCTCGACCGCGGTGAACCGGCTGACCCGCTGCGCGGTGGTGATGTCCTGGAGGAAGGCGTGAAAGACCGGTCCGGCCGGCTCCTCGGTGGCGGCCAGGGTCATCTCGACCGGGAACTCGTGCCCGTCGCGGTGCACGGCGCACAGTTGCAGGCGCTGATCGAGCAGGTGCGTGGGGTACCCGGCGGCCAGCCGGGCCAGCGCGGCCCGATGGATGGCCCGGAACCGCAACGGAATGATCATCTCGGCCAGATCTTCGCCGCATGCCTCGTCGTAGGAGTAGCCGAAGGTGACGCAGGCAGCCGTATTCCACGCCACCACCCGGCCGGCGACGTTGATCGCCACGTACGCGTGGGACGCGACCGCGAGAATCCGTTGCGGATCGCTGAACATCCGCTCGCCGCAACTGACCGGATTCCGACCCGCCTGCATCCTGCCGGACCATCCCTAGCTGAGGGGCTATCCCTGACACCGGACCGAAACCGAGCGGCCCCCACGCCCAGCATGCCCTCTGGTGATCCCTCGTGCGCCCGATTCGCCTTGCCGGTCGCCGCTGCTTCGGACCCGGCGATCACCGGCCGAGCAGCTTCGGAAGATCCGCCACGATGTCCATCCAGTGCGCTGCAGGAGGGCCCGGAGTAGCGCGGCCACGTGACGGAGAGGGCGCGTCCTCTCCGTCACCTCCGCCTGGCGCGCACCTCGACCGTGGTGGTGACGCGCACCAGCGCCGGGAACCGCGGCGTCGAGCCGAACCCGAACCGCACCGGTGGGTCGACCGCGGCGAGACGGCCGAGATCCACACCGTCCAGGACGCCGGTCGCCGTAGTGATCCGGTGGAGGTCCTGGACCGCGTACCGCTCACGGCGGCCGTTGCCGGCGCTGCCGTGCGTACGGACCCCCCGCAGTAGCCGGGCGGGTACGTCGATCAACCGGACCCACAGCAGCCGGCGCGCCAGCACGGGCGGCACCGCGTGCAGGAGGCGGCCGAGCGGGCCGCGGCCGCCGGTGATGAAGCGCAGCGTGAGCGGGCCCGCCGTGACGGTCCACGCCGGCCCGGACCTGTCGACCGAGACCGGCACCACGCGTACCCGGTCGAAGGAGTACGTCTCGGCGACGAACCGGCCCAGCTCCTCGGTCTCGGCGAGGAGCACGCGGCGGCCGTCCGCGTGTTCGACCATGACGTCGGTGACCGGCCCGAACGGCGAGTCCGGCCAGTGTCCGACCACCAGCCGCGTTCCGCTCGCCGTACCGAGACCGGCGATCCAACCGTTGAAGCGCATCCGCACGCGATCCACCCGACCGCCATACCCGCAGGGTCACGATCGACTCGGCGGTGTCGGATTTGCTGGTCACCGGTATTCGGGGGCGTGGCATACCGAAAAGCCGCTGGGCTTGCGACATGAGCGCATGCTGACCGCATGACGAATACCACGGTCCGCGAATTCGACGGAATCGAAATCGAAACGCTCGCGCGGAAAGCGTCGGCGGGGGATGGTGCCGCGCTGAACGCCCTGCTGGTCGAGGTGCGCCCGGAGACGCTCCGGCTGTGCGGCCGGTTCCTCCCGAACCGCCAGGACGCCGAGGAAGCGTGCCAGGACACGCTGTGGGCGGTGGCCCGTGGGATCGGCGGCTTCCACGGCCGCTCCACCTTCCGCACCTGGTTGCACAGTCTCGCGGCCAACCGGGCCCGGTCGACCTACCAGGCGATCCGGCGCCGGCACGACGGTGAGGCGGCCGGCACACCGCTGCCCGACCGGCCCGACCCCCGGCGTACCAGCATCGTGGCCGTTACGCGGCTGGACCTGCTCGGGGCCCTCGAAGGCCTGCGCCCGGAATACTCCGAGGCGGCCGCCCTGCGCGACGTTCTGGGCCTGAGCTACGGCGACATCGCCGCGCTTCTCGACATTCCGGAGGGAACCGTGAAGTCGCGCATCCATGAGGCCCGGCGCCAGCTACGCGCCCGCCTGACCGACCACCGATAAATGATGACCTTGACGAAGACGCGAACAAAAGGCGGTGCTGAGGTGACTAACCGAGTGACAAGCCAGAACGACGAAAGAGAGCTGTCATGCGTCATCTCGAATTCCGCCATATCGCGGCCGCCGGTGCGCTCGCCCTGATCACGGCGGCCCCGCTGGCCGCCTGCGCCGGCCCGGCGGCGTCCCCACGACCCGCGCAGGCCGACGAGGCGCCCGCGCCCAGCGCGTCAGCTCAGGCCCGAAGTGCCGGGCCCGGCGTCGCGAGACAGCCGGCCCCGCCGCCCAGACCGGCGACCGCCGGACCGACCTCGACCAAGCCGACCGGCACCTGCTTCGGCGCCGTCCGGCACGACCTGGACCTGCGCAACACCGTGCTGGACCTGGTCAAGTCGATGTGCTTCCACACCGGCGGCGTCCTGCGCCTGCAGGGGATCGGACCGGGGCTGGTGGACGCGACTCCCGGGTCTCTGGTGTCACAGAGCTACGAGGCAGGCGTCGTGGACCTGCGCTTCGTCCGCCCGGGCACGGTCACCGTGACCATCCCGCAGGACGAGCAGACCTACACCATCACGGTCGTGGTCGTCAGCTGACCGCACGGGATTGTCTGACCAGGGAAAACAGCGCGGCCTCCGGCAGATTTTGGGAGACTGACTGAGTCGAGTCCCGCGCAAGAAACGCGGGGTTTTGCCGGGCAACATCCCGTATGACTGGTCAGCCGGGCGAAAGCAGCGCGGTTTGCGGTTGAGCGGTCGTGCGAGAAGGCGGGGTGCGATCAGATGACCTGGCTGTCGAGGCGCCCGGCCGGACGACGCCTACTGATCAACGCGGCGACGATCGCGGTGCTGCTCGCCGTCGCCGTGCTGGGCTACTCCGTTTCCAACCGACAGGAAACGATCGCGGACGAGGCACAGCGGGCACAGCAGCTGGCCCAAGCCGCGCAGCAGGTGAAATTCCGGGCGGCGGACTTCAACGGCTGGCAGACGGCGTACGCACTGGACATCATCCGCGCGGTTCCCGGTGCCGCCGACGACTCCTCAGCCAGCCGCGCGAAGTTCCTCGACGCGGCCGCGCGGTTCGACAGGGAACTGAACGCCTTGGAAACAATGTCCGCGCCGTCCGCGGCCACCGAGACGATCAACGCCGTCCGGGCCGCGTTCAACGAGTTCATGACCGTCGACCGGAAGGTCGTGCAGCTGTACCGGACCGGCGACGCCGCGGACCGCACGGCCGCGTCCGAGCTCGTCCTCGGCCGGGAGATCGAGCTCTACACGCAGATCGCCAGCGGCTGCGACGCCACCGCTGTGATGTCCGCGTCGACAGTGAACACCAGTTTCGCCCGTCTCGAAGCGGTGGGTGCCACCACCCGGCGCTACATCATCATGCTGAGCATCGTGGCCGCCGCCCTGGCGCTGATCGGCGCCGTCCTTGCCGAAGCGCGTCAGCGAGCGGTCGCGGAACGAGCCCGGGAGGCCCAGCGGATGGCGAGCCTGGGGCAGCTCGCCGGCGGTATAGCCCACGACTTCAACAATGTCCTCGCCATCATCCTGAACTACACCGACTTCGTCGCCGAACACGTCTCCGCCGAAGCCCGTGACGACCTGGCGCACATCCGCATGGCTGCCGAACGGGCGGCCGGACTCACCGCACAGCTGCTCTGCTTCATCCGGCACGAGGCCGTCCGGCCGGAGATCATGGACGTCAACGCCGCGATCGCCGAAGCGCACGCCATGCTGGCGCGGACCCTCGGCGAACACGTCGAGCTGGTGGTGATGCCGTCGCCCACACCGTTGAAGATCCGCGCCGACGCCGGCCAGATCCAGCAGATTCTCGTCAACCTCGCCGTCAACGCCCGCGACGCGATGCCCGAGGGCGGCACGCTGGTGATCGCCGCCAACGCCGTCGACCTCGAGGAGAACCAGGCGGACGTGCGCCCGCCGGTGAAGGGCGGGCGGTACCTTCAGCTTCTCGTCACCGATACCGGCGCCGGGATGCCTCCGGAGACCGTGGCCCGCATCTTCGAACCCTTCTTCACCACCAAGCCGAAGGGGTACGGCACCGGACTCGGCCTCGCCACCGTCTTCGGTATCGTCACCGCCGCGGGTGGCAGCATCGACGTCTGCTCCAAGCTCGGCATCGGCACGACGTTCCGGCTGTACTTCCCGGTCGCCGAGGCGCCGGACGACTCCGAATCCACGAATCCCGCCGCCTCGGCGGTGCCGCATGGCAACGGCCAGCGAATCCTGATCGTCGAGGACGAACCGGCCCTCGGCGCGAGCATCGCCCGCATACTCGCCGCCGGCGGGTATCAGGTCCAGACCGCCGTCAGCGGCCCGGACGCCCTGGCCGTGCACGCCTGCGACGGCTGTGACCTGTTGATAGCCGACGTCGTCATGCCGGACATGTCAGGTCCCCGTCTCGCCGAGATCCTGCACCGCACCCACCCCCGCCTACCGGTGCTCTACGTATCCGGCTACATCGACGGCATCCTCGGCCCGAACCGTCTGTTCACACCCGGAACCGAGGTGATCGAGAAGCCGTTCACCGCCGGTCAGCTCCTCGCCGCGGTCGGCAAGACCCTGGCGAAGGCACACAAGAACGACGGCGTCTCAGCCGATCCGGCCGGACCGGCCGAGGGCCAGCCGTACGCACCGGCTTGAACACAGTCTCGGCCGTCTGCGGAACCCGGCCCGGCGTTCTACGCTGAGGGCCGCGCTCCCGGAGAGGCCGAACCATGACGTCGATCAGTGCCCTTCCGCCCGGCTTGGCCGCGTCGGCGGCCCGCCTCGGTGACGCCTCGACCGTGCTGGACGAGCATCAGGTCGTCGCGTTCATCACCGAGCAGCTCACCGCGTACCCCTTCGACGGTCGCAGTGTCTGCGTGCTCGTTCCCGACGGCACGCGCACGTGCCCGCTGCCGCTGCTGATGCGGGCCGTGCACGGGGCGCTGCACGGCCGGGTGACCCGGTTGACCGTGCTGGTCGCTCTGGGCACACACGCACCCATGCCGGACGACGCGCTCGCCCAGCACCTCGGCTACGAACCCGGTCGCCTGGCCGACACCTATCCGGGCACCGAGGTGCTCAACCACGAGTGGTGGAAGCCGGAGACGTTCGCCGATCTGGGCACCGTGCCGGCCGCGCGGATCGCCGAGCTGTCCGCGGGGCGGATGAGCGTCGAGGTGCCGGTGCTGCTGAACCGGGCGGTGGTGGAGCATGACGTCGCGCTGGTGCTCGGCCCGGTGCTGCCGCACGAGGTCGTCGGCATGTCCGGCGGCAACAAGTACTTCTTCCCGGGCGTCGGCGGCAAGAAGATCATCGACGTCTCGCACTGGCTGGGTGCGCTGATCACCTCCGCGGAGATCATCGGCACCAGCGGCACCACACCGGTACGGGCGCTGATCGACGACGGTGCCGCGCTGATCCCGGCCGAGAAGCTCGGCCTGTCCGTGGTCACCGCCGAGGTGGCGGACGCCGCCGTGGACGGCGCGGTGGATGACGCCCTCCCCGCCGGTGCCGCCGGACCGGACGCGGGCACGGCCAGCCGGCTGCACTCGGTGTCGTTCGGTGAGACCCGGGCCTCGTGGGCATCGGCCGCTGAGGTGTGCGCCGCCACCCACGTCACCTACCTCGACGCCCCGGTCCGGCGGGTGTTGTCGATCGTGCCCGAGATGTACGACGAGATCTGGACCGCCGCGAAGGGCTTCTACAAGGTCGAGCCGGTGGTGGCCGACGGCGGCGAGGTCGTCCTGTACGCCCCGCACGTCACCCAGCTGTCCTCGACCCATCCGGAGATCTACGAGATCGGGTATCACTGCCGCGACTACTTCGTCGCCCAGTGGGATCGGTTCGCGGACGTGCCGTGGGGTGTGCTCGCCCATTCGACGCACCTGCGCGGCGCCGGCACGTTCGACGCGGTGACCGGGCAGGAGCGGCTGCGGGTGCGGGTCACCCTCGCCACGGCGATCCCCGAGGACGTCTGCCGTGCGGCCGACCTCGGATACCTCGACCCGGCCTCGGTCGACCTGGCCGCGTTCGCCGCCGATCCGGACACCCTGGTCGTGCCGCGGGCCGGCGAGACCCTCTTCAGGCTTCGTTAGGGATCGGGCCGCCGACGATCAGGCCGGCGGCGACCGCGGCAGCCAGCGCGTCCTCGAGGACGAGCCGCTCCGGCCGGCCCTGCTCGCGGGCCGCGGCGGCGACCTGATCGAACTCCGGCATGACCTGCACGATGGTCCCGTCCCGGTGACCGATCTTGATCGCGATGGTGCTGCCCGCCACGTCCACGTCGGCGAACGAGCGGGGGAGTGGCACCTTGGTCAGAACCTGCTCGCGTACGCCGAGGGTGCTGGTGTGGTGAAACATCACCTCCCGGAGCGCGGCCGCTCGCCCCGGGTGGCACAGCACGCTGAGGGTGTGCGCCGGCCGGCCCTTCTTCATCAGGATCGGTACCAGCCAGGCATCGGCGGCGCCGCAGTCCATCAATCGGGCGAGCACCCCCGGCCACAGGCGCGGATCGAGATCGTCGACATTGGCCTCGAGCAGCACCGCCGGTTCCCGCTCGGAGCCGGTCACTGCGGTCCGGCCCAGCACGACACGTACGACGTTGGGCCGGCCCAGGACGTCACGCCCGCCGGCGCCCACGCCGACGGCCTCGACCCGCATCGACGGAAGGTCCTCACAGGTCGTCGCCAGGGTCCGCAACGCGGCCATGCCGGTCGGGGTGGCCAGTTCGCCGGAGCCGCCCGCGCGGACGCGCCACCCACGGGCCAGCTGCGCCACGGCCGGAACGGGTACCGGCAGTTCGCCGTGCGCGGTACGCGCGACTCCCGACCCGACCGCCACCTCGCCGGCGGACACCGTGGAAACGCCCAGGTCGTCGAGCGCCGCACAGATCCCCACCACGTCGGCGATCGCGTCCAGCGCGCCGACCTCGTGGAAGTGCACGTCGTCGGCGGGCACCGCGTGCACGTGCGCTTCCGCCTCGGCCAGCCGGGCGAACACCGCGAGCGCCCGCGGGTTGTCGCCGAGCAGCCCGCGGATCGTCCGCCAGGTACGCCGCGGCGGATCCTCCACGAGCACCTCGACGTCGACCTTGCGCGCTCGCAGCCCCGCGCGCGTCACCGTCGCCTCGACGATGCGCACCCCGCCGGGCACGACCGCGTCGACCGCCCGCTGCACCGCCGCCCGGTCGGCACCCGCGTCGATCAGCGCGCCGAGCAGCATGTCCCCGGCCACACCGGCCGAGGCGTCGATCCAGCAGTGCAGGTCTCCGGTCACGACGGTGCCGCGATCTGGGCGGCGAGGTGCCCGGCGCCGTACCCGTTGTCGATGTTGACCACCCCGATGCCGGGCGAGCAGGCGTTGAGCATCGCCAGCAGCGCCGCGATGCCGTGCATTCCCGTGCCGTAGCCGACCGAGGTCGGCAGCGCCACCACCGGGGCGGGGATCAGCCCGGCGACGACGCTCGGCAGCGCACCGTCCATCCCGGCCGCCACGATCACCACGCGGGCGCGGCGCAGCAGGTCGAGGCGGGCGAGGATCCGGTGCAGACCGGCCACGCCGACGTCCACCACCAGCTCGGTGGCCCGGCCCAGGTAGCGGGCGGTCAGCATCGCCTCCCGCGCGACCGGCAGATCGGAGGTGCCGGCGGCGACCACGACGACCAGGCCACCCTTCGCACGCGGGGGCGTGGGCGGCCAGGCGAGCAGCCGCGCGTCACCGTCGTGGAACGCGTCCGGCAGTTCCTTCCGGACAGCCTCGGCGTGCTCGGGATCCGCGCGGGTGAACAGGGTGATCGTCTCGGGCCGCTCGCGGACGTTCGCGGCGATCATCGCGACCTGCGCGGCGGTCTTGCCCTGGCAGTAGACGGCTTCGGGATAGCCGCGCCGGCTCGCCCGGTCGACGTCCAGGGTGGCGAACGCCGACAGATCCGGCGCGTCAGTCATGGCTCACGCTGACCAGCGGCAGCGTGAACGCACCCGACTGCACGCCGGCGAGATCGACGGCCGCGAACCGGAACCCGGCCGCGGTCACCGCCGCGTGCACGGCCTGACGCAGCGGATCGGTCACCGCACGGACCAGGTCGGACCCGGACAGTTCGATCCGCGCGACCTCGCCGTGGTGGCGAACCCGCAGGTCGGCGAATCCCAGCCGGCGCAGCGCCGCCTCCGCCCGCTCGATCTGGCGCAGCTTCTCCGGGCTCACGATCGAGAAGTGCGGTATCCGCGAGGCCAGGCACGGCGCCGCCGGCTTGTCCGCGCACGGCAGGTCGAAGGCCCGGGCAATCCGGCGTACCGCCGCCTTGTCCAGCCCGGCATCCACCAGCGGGCGCAGCACCCGGTGCTCGGTTGCGGCACGCGAGCCGGGCCGGTCCAGGCGTACGGCGTCGTCGGCGTTCTCCCCGTACGCGACCGCGTCCAGCCGGTGCGCGGCGACCACCTCGTCGTCGATGCGGGTGAACAGCTCGTCGCGGCAGTGGAAGCAGCGGTCCGGGCCGTTGGCCTGGTACTCGGGCCGATCGCCCTCGCGGGTCGCCACCTCGACCACCGCGACTCCGATGTGGCGGGCCACCTCGTGGGCGGCGGTCCGCTCGTCGGCGGCCAGGCTCGCCGACACTCCGAGGACGGCCACCACCCGCTCGCGGCCCAGCGACCGCGCCGCCAGCGCGAGCAGCACCGAGGAGTCCACACCGCCGGAGAACGCGACGCCGAGTCGACCGACCCCGGCGAGAATCTCGCCCATCCGAGCCGTGACGCCCTCGGCGAAGTCTGCCAGGGTGTCCATCATGTCCCCCTTCTCGACAGTCGCACTACTAGCATGACCTTCATGGGACGGCGTCCCACCATCTACGACGTCGCGCGTGAGGCCGGCGTGGCCGCATCCACGGTGTCGCGGGCCTATGCCCGGCCGGGCCGGGTCAACACCGACACCGCCCGGCGGGTCTTCGAGGCCGCCACGCGTCTGGGCTACCGGCCCGGCACATCCGGCGGGCAGCAGTCCGAGGCCCGGACCGTCAACGGAGCCATCGCACTGGTCATCGCCGATGTCACGAATCCCTTCTATGGCGAGATCATCAAGGGCGCCTACGAGGCGGCCCGTGAAGCCGGCTATCACGTGATCCTCTCGCATACCAACGAGTCCCCGGAGGAGGAGCGCCGAACCATCGAACGCGAGCTCGCCCACGTCGACGGCATCGTCATCGCCAGCTCCCGGATGACCGACTCGGCACTGCGGATGGTGGCCAAGCAGCGGCCCGTGGTGCTGTTGAACCGGATCATCCCGGAGGCGAGCTGCGTGGTGAACGACAGCGAGCGCGGGATCCGGCGGGCCCTGGAGCATCTCGGCGCCCTCGGCCATGAGCGCGTCACGTACGTGGCCGGGCCGGAGACCAGCTGGGCGGACGGGATGCGGTGGCGGGCGTTGCTGACCGCGGCGGCCGAGCTCGACCTGGACGTACGCCGGATCGGTCCCAATGAACCGACCGTGCTCGCCGGCCTGGCCGCGGCACGGCGCGTGGCGATGGCCGACGCCACGGCCGTACTCGCGTACAACGACGCCCTCGCCATCGGGGTGATGAAGGGCCTGCGCAAGCTCGGCGTCGCCGTCCCGGACGAGGTCAGCGTGGTCGGGTTCGACAACATCGTCTTCGACGACCTGGTCGAGCCCGCGCTGACCACCATCGCGGCGCCGTTGTACCGGATGGGCATGACCGGCGTACGCAACTGCATCGCGCTCGCGCAGGGCGCGCAGCCCAGTGGCAGGCCGCTGGTGCTGCCGGTGCGGCTGGTCGTACGGCAGTCGACCGCCCAGAGCCGGCGGCGCCCGTCATAGGGCTCGCCGGGCCCACTCGTAGGAGATGCGGTGTGACTCCCGTTTCGACTCGACGCTCGGCTCGTCCACCTCGATCATGAAGTCGCCGTCGTAGCCGTCCGGGATCGCGGCCAGGACGGCGTCGAGGTCCACCACACCGCGACCGGGTTCCGCCCACAGCCGTTTGGTCCGCTGCACCTGGTGGTAGCTCATGCCGGCGCGACTGCTCGGCGGCAGGTAGTCGGCGAAGCAGTCCTTGATGTGGATCCCGCCGATCCGGTCGGCGTAGCGGCGGATGAACGCCGCCGGCTCGATCCCGGCCCACCGCAGGTGCCCGGTGTCGGGTCCGAACCCGATGACGTCCGGACCCAGGTCGTCGAGCAGGCGGACGATCTCGTCCTCGGTCTCGAACACGCCGCCGACGTGCGAGTGGTGCAGCGGGCGCAGCCCCTCGGCCTGGAGCACCCGGCACACCGCACCGCAGTTGTCGATCGCGCGGGTCAGACGGCCGGCGTCGAAACCGGCGCCGACCGCCGGTTCGGCCATCCGGGCCGGCACGGCCATGGAGGAGATCATCGTACGGTCGAGGCCCAGCGCCACCTGGTCCGCGGCGAACCGCTTGGCCCGCTCGATCTCCTCGGCCATGTCCACGGTCTCGTCGAAGGGTGAGCTGAACAGGCTCAGCGACGGCGACAGGCCGTATCCGGCGATCCAGTCCGCGTACGCGGACGCGCTCATGCCGTCCGGCACGTCGGCCTTCACGGCGGTGAACCCGATCTCCTGGAAGTCGCGGAACGCCTCCTCGAACACCTCCCGGGTCTTGCCCGCGGTGGCCCAGTACGGAATGGGGTTGGCGGCGATCCGGTTCATCACAGCCGCACCGGCCGTCCGGTCCGCGCCGACTCGTACGCCCCGGTGATGACCGCTATCGACTGCCGGTTGGTCTCCAGGTCGACGCGCAGCGGCTCGGTGCCGTCCAGGGCGCCGAGGAAGTTCAGGTACTGCAGCCGGTGCGCGTCCGACAGCTGCCCGGGGTTGCTGCCGGCGGTCGGCACGGCGCGGCTCTCGGTCGTACCCATCAGTCGTTCCTCCGCTTCGGTATCCGGTGACGTGACCTGGAAGAAGGCCAGCTGGTCGTTGTCGATGACCGAGGAACCCTTGTCGCCGTGCACCTGCAGGCGCGCGCTGAGCCCCGGGAAGGCGGCGGTGGTGGCGTGCAGCACGCCCAGCGCACCGGATTCGAAGCGCACCACGCCGACCGCCACGTCCTCCACGTCGATCCGCTCGTGGGCGAGGGTGCCGGTGTAGGCGAACACCTCCACCGGCCGGCCCAGCGCGGCGATCAGCAGGTCGACGGTGTGCACACCCTGGTTCATCAGGGCGCCGCCGCCGTCGAGCTGCCAGGTGCCGCGCCAGTCGCCGGAGTCGTAGTAGCTCTGTCCGCGCCACCAGTCGATCGAGGCGATGCCCGAGGTCAGCCGGCCCAGTTCACCGCGTTCGATGGCGGCGAGCGTGGTCTCGGTGGCCGGGTCGAAGCGGTGCTGCGAGATCACCGTCACGAGAGTCCCGGACTTCTGCCGCGCCTCGATGATCTCGTCGGTGCGCGCCGCGGTGATCTCCGCGGGCTTCTCGACGATGACGTGCTTGCCGGCCTGCAGGGCCTCGATCGCCACCTCGCCGTGCCGGCCGGTCGGCGTGCAGACCACCACGATGTCGATCTGTTCGGCGGCCAGGGCGTCGGTCAGCGACGCGAACGCCCGGCCGCCGCGCCGCGCCACCAGCTCCTCGGCGCGTTCGATCTGGACGTCGACGACCGCGACCAGGTCGAGGCGGTCCGCGAGCTGGCTGATCACCAGGCCGTGGTGACGGCCGATGACCCCGGCGCCCACCACAGCGATCTTGCGTACGGTGCTCACTTGTACTCGATCCCCTCGGTCTTCAGTAGCTCGGTGAAGTCCTCGCAGGCGCGGCGGAACTCCTCCGGTCCGGAGAAGCCGCCCAGCGTCGTGCCGATGTTCAGGTGCGGTTCCAGGGAGAAGAAGCCGTCGAACCCGTCGTGGTGCAGTGCCCGGATCGTCTCGGCCACCTCGCCGTCGCCGTACCCGGCGGTCACCACCGAACCGTCTACGGCGAGCGCGTCCTTGATCTGGATGTACTCGACGTGCGGGCGCAACATCGCGTACCCGTCGGTGTAGGGGCGCACGCCGACCTGCACGAAGTTCGCCGGGTCCCAGGCCAGCCGCAGGTGCGGCGAGCCGACCGAGCGCACGATGTCCAGGCACCGGTCCGGGACGTCGCCGTAGATCTCCTTCTCGTTCTCGTGCAGCAGGATCAGGTCCGCCTCCTCGGCGACGCGCGCCAGCGCGCGCATCCGGTCGATCACCTCATCGCGGTGCGCGGCCGGATCGGCGCCGGGCCGCAGGAAGAACGAGAAGATCCGGATGTACGGCGCGCCGAACAGGTGCGCGACCTCGGCGGCGTGCCGCATCCGCTCCAGATGCGCGGGGAACGGCTCGTCGATGTAGATCTTGCCGATCGGGGAGCCGATGCTGGACACCGCGAGCCCGTGCCCGGCGAGCGTCTTCTTCATCGACGCCAGCTGCCCGGGTTCGAGGTCGAGGATGTTGACGTCCCAGGCGCTGCGCAGCTCGACGTGGGTGAGGCCGAGCTCGGACGCGACCCGGCACTGCTCGGCGAAGTCGGATGAGATCTCGTCCACGAAACCGGAGAGGGTCCACATGCGGGCGGTCCTTTCAAGGGTGGTAGATCTGGTCGATCAGGCGCAGGGACCGGGCGCCCTCCTGCGGCCCGATCCAGAACGGCGCCGGATCCGGCAGCGTCCGGTAGAAGTCGGCGATGAGCAGCTCGTGCGAGGCGCCCCAGTAACCGCGGCCGCCGGTGCTGACCACCGGTTCGGCGATCGTCTCGACGCGCCCGCCGGCGTGGCTGACGGTCAGGTCACCGCGGATCAGCAGCGTCGCCCGCTTGGTGGTGATCTCGATGGTCACCGGCGAGTCGACGGCATTGGCGACGGTGGCGAACAGGACGCTGCGGGCGCCGCCGGCGTGGTCGAGAACCATGCTCGCGGTGTCCTCCACGTCGATGCCGTCCAGGGCGTACCGGCCGGCCTGGCCACACACCCCCGTGACGTCGCCGAGCAGCCATTCGAGCAGGTCGACGGTGTGGACGGCCTGGTTGATCAGGACGCCGCCGCCGCTGCGGACACGCTGGCCGCGCCAGGGCCGGGCCTGGTAGTAGGCGCTGTCGCGGTGCCACATGACGGTGGCCGAGCCGCCCACGACCGGTCCGAGCCCGCCGGTGGAGAGCAGGTCGTAGGCGGTACGAGTGGCGGTGTTGTAGCGGTTCTGCAGACAGATCCCGACCTTGAGGTGCGGGTGGCGGCGGGCCGCGTCGATCAGCCGGTCGGCTTCGGCGACGGTGTGCGCGACCGGTTTCTCGAGCAGCACGTTGACGCCGGCCTCGAGGCAGTCGACGGCCACGCTCGTGTGCTGGTCGTGCGGGGTGCAGATGTGTACGACGTCCGGGCGTACCTCATCGAGCAGTCGACGGTGATCGGTGAAACGCGGAACGTGCAAGCCCGCGCCCCGGTCGGTGTCGGTGTCGCAGACACCGACCAGGGTGACGCCGGCGAGCTTGCCGATGGCGCCCAGGTGCACGACCGAGACGTCACCGCACCCGATCACCGCGGCGGTGGTCACTTGACCCCGCCGGCGGTGAGACCGCCGACCAGATAGCGCTGGAACACCAGATAGAGGATCACCACCGGCGCGGCGGTGACCAGCGCGGCGGCCATCACCTGCGAGTAGACCGGAATGGCGCCGCCCTCCTGGGTGGCACCGAAGATGGACAGCGCCACCGCGGCGGTCTGCGTCTCCGGCCGGGTCAGCACCGACGCGAACAGCACGTCGTTCCAGCCCAGCAGGAAGGCGAAGATGCCGGACACCACGATCGCCGGAAGGCTCAGCGGCACGATGATCCGGAACAGGATCCGTACGGTGGAGGCGCCGTCCATCCGGCCCGCCTCCTCCAGCTCGCGGGGCAGTCCACGCAGGTAGGTCACCATCACCCAGGTGGAGAACGGCAGGGCGAAGGTCAGGTACGCCAGGAACAGCCCCCACCTGGTGCCGACCACCGCGACCCCCAGGTAGTTGCCGGCCGAGGAGTACAGCACGAACACCGGCAGCAGCATCAGGGTGCCCGGGATGCTCTGCATGCCGACCAGCCCGCGCAGGATGGTGATCCGGCCGACGAACGTGTACCGCACCAGCACGTACGCGGTCATGGTGCCGAGCACCGCCGAGGCGATCGCCACGAACGTGCACACCAGCATGCTGTTCAGCAGGCCGGTGGACAGGTCCGCGGTGGTCCAGATGCGGGTGTAGCTGTCCAGCGAGAACGTGCTGGGCCAGAACTCGCCGGAGGCGACGCCGAGGTCGGTGTTCAGCGATGCCAGCACGATGTACAGCAACGGGATCAGGACCATGGCGCACAGGCCCACGGTGACGGCGAACAGGACCGCCGGGGGCAGCAGCCGGTGTGCCTCGCCGGCGGCCGGCCGCCGGCGGGTGGGCGCGGTCATTTGCGGCCTCCCTCTTCGTGCACGTCCAGTCGCAGCGCGCGCAGATAGACGAACAGCGGAATCGCGATGATCAGCAGCGAGACGATCGCCATCGCCGCGCTGAGACCGAACCGCAGGCTCTGGAAGCTGGTCACGTAGACGATCATCGGCATGACGTTGACGTCGTCCGGGGCGGGCGCGCCGAACAGGACGAACGGCAGCGTGAAGTTGTTGATGTGATTGAGCGTGGCCAGCAGACAGGCCAGCAGCACCGGGCCGCGCAGGTACGGCAGGATGACGTGGGTCAGCTTGGGCCACCAGTTCGCCCCGTCGATGGCGGACGCCTCGTGCACCTCGCCGTCGACGCTCTGCAGGCCGGCCAGCGCCATCAGGTAGATGAACGGCCAGGCCGCCCAGATCTCCACCAGGATCAGCGTCCAGTACGACTTCGGCCCGCTCAGCCACAACCCGCCGTCGACGTTCGCCTTGGCGAGCAGGTTGTTGACGATGCCGTCCGGTTGCAGCATGGTCCGCCACACGGTGGCCACCACGAAGGACGGCAGAACATAGGGGATCAGGAACACCGCCCGGACCAGGGACCGGCCGCGGTAGGCGTTCTGGGTGGCCACCGCGGCGGCGATCCCGAACGGGACGGTCGCCGCGGTGGACAGCACCGCGAACGAGACGCTGATCCAGATCGAGTTCGGCAGGCCGGACTGGAACGCCTCGACGAAGTTGTCCAGGCCGATGAACGGCGCCTCCAGCCACCGGCGCAGCGTGTACTGGTCCAGGTCGATCAGCGAGATGTAGACCGCCAGCAGCAGCGGGATGATGATGATCAGCGTCATCAGCAGCCCACCGGGGATCAGCATCCAGAGCGGGCGCTGCTGTTCGGTGACACCGCGGCGGCGCCGCTCCCGGTGGCCGGGTGCCGCCGCGGTGTCCTCGCCGCGCTCGGCGAGCGTGGTGGTGGTGCCGTCGTCAGTCATGGCAGCCGGCTTCTATTTCGCCCGGTCCAGAGAGGACTGCGCGGCCTTCTGGGCGTCCGCCAGCCGGGCGTCGAGCTGCGCGTCGCTCACCGATCCCTTCGACAGGTCGGGGATCGACTGCACCACCACGTTGGTCAGGGCCAGCTGGATGTCCGCCCACGCGCCGGTGAACGGGGTCGCCACCGACTTCTTGGCGGCCTCGGCCACCGTCGCCAGCTGCTGATCCGACTTCAGGGTGTCCAGCGCCGCGGCGTTCGCCGGCAGGTTACCGACCGCCTTGTAGTACTCCAGCTGCACTTCCTGGTCGGTGATCAGCTTGACGAACTCGAACGCCAGGTCCTGGTTCTTCGAGTAGTCGGCGACCAGCAGGTTGTCGCCGGACAGGATGCTGGCGGCCTCCACACCGTTCGCCGGGCGGCTGGTAGCGCCGGGCGGCACGGTCGGCAGCAGCGCGAACGACCACTTGCCCTTGGTCGCCCCGCCGTCGAGGGCCTTGGCGGCGGTCGCGGAGGTCAGCGCCATGTAGGCGGTCTTGCCCTTGGCGAACTCGGCGATCGCCTGCGAGTTGCTCCAGCCGATCGCGGCCGGGTTGACCACCTTGTCGGTGGTGAGCCAGCCGAAGTAGGTCTGGTACGCCTTCTTGGTGGTCGGGTCGGTGAGCTTGGCCGTCTTGCCGTCGACGAGCGGGTTGCCGGCCTGCACCGACATGCCCCAGACGAACTTCCACGGGTCGAAGTTGTCCTTGTAGCCGACCGACAGGCCGTACTGATCGCCCGTGGTCAGCTGCTTGGCGTGCTGGGTCAGCTCGTCCCAGGTGGCCGCCGGCTTGCTGATCCCGGCCGCCTTGAGAATCTCGGTGTTGTAGACCATGACGAACGGCCGGCTCACCCACGGGACGCCGACCTGGTTCTGCTCGTCCGGTCCGGAGATGCCCAGGGTCGCCGGCACGAATTTGTCCTTGCCGCCGATCTTGTCCCACTGCTCGTCGCCCAGCTTCACGAACGCGCCGGTCGAGTACGCCGTCGGCGTCAGCGTGGTGCCGACCGCGTACACGTCGGGACCGCTGCCCGCCACGACCGACGTCTGGATCTTCGTCAGCTCGTCGTTCGCGGTCGCGAACGTCTCGAACTCGACGGTGGCACCGGTCTGCGCCTTGAACTTGTCGCTGACCGACTTCTGCCAGGCCTGGAACTCCTCCGGGTACTGCGTGTTCGCGCCGATCAGCACGTTGAGGGTCTTGCCCTCGCCGCCGCCGCCGCCCTCGTCGTCACCGCCGCCGCAGGCGACGAGCCCGGCCGTCAGGGTGACCGCACCGGCCAGCGCCACGACCGCGCGCATCCTTCTCAAAGCCATCGTCCTTCTCCCTCGGTGTGGCCCGCCGGTACGGTGTGATCCGCGTTACGGCGATGCAGAGTTACGAGAAGGTTTCGTCGATGCATCCGAATTAATCAACGAGTTGCCAGATGTTGCCGTCGCCGCGATGCAACAAACGGCAACCGCTTGCTCCGCCGTCCGCGACGCCCTGACGCTGACCGCTATGGCCACCTTGACTGTGCATCCCGACCGGCTGCTGCCCACCGAACCTGGCGTGCGGGAGATAGCCCGCCGGCTGTACGGCGCGGTCCGGGACCTGCCGATCATCTCCCCGCACGGGCACGTCGACCCGAAGCTGCTGCTCGACGACCAGCCGTTCGCGGACCCGACCAGCCTGTTCATCCAGCCCGACCACTACGTCACCCGGCTGCTGCACACCGCCGGCATCGGCCTCGACCGGCTCGGCGTGGCCGAGGGGCCGCTGCCGGAGGACCGGGCCAGGCAGGCATGGCGGCTGCTGTGCGGCCACTGGCATGTGCTGCGGGGTACGCCGGTGCGCTACTGGTTCGACAGCGAGCTCGCCGAGATCTTCGGGGTGACCGAGCGACCCGGCGCGGACAACGCCGACGCCCTGTACGACCAGATCGCCGAGCAGCTGCGCCGCCCCAGCCACCGCCCCCGGGCCCTGCTGCGGCGATTCGGCATCGAGTTCCTGGCCACCACCGACGACCCCGCCGACGACCTCGCCGCACACGAGGCGCTGCGCGACGACCCGGACGTCAGCACGACCGTCGCACCCACCTTCCGGCCCGACCGCTACCTGGAGATCGGCCGGCCCGGCTGGGCCGAGACCGTCAAGGGCCTCGGCGACGCCGGCGACTACGCGAGCTATCTGGACGCGCTGGCCGAGCGCCGGCAGTACTTCATCGCCCGCGGCGCGGTCTCCGCCGACCACGGCCACGCCGACGCCGGTGCCGAGCCACTCGAACTCCACGACGCCCAGCGCATCTACCGGGCAGCACTGGCCGGCGCCGTCACCGACGCCGAAGCCCTCGCCTTCCGGCGCCACATGACCTACGAGATGGCCCGCATGTCCTGCGACGACGGCCTGGTCATGACCCTGCACCCGGGCGTCTACCGCAACCACCACCCGGAAACCCTGCAACGGTACGGCCCGGACACCGGCCACGACATCCCGGTCGCCGTCGAGTACACCCGCGCGCTGCAGCCGCTGCTGGAGCGCTTCGGCAACCACCCCGGACTCCACCTGGTGCTGTTCACCGTGGACCCGGACGTGTACAGCCGGGAGATCGCCCCGCTGGCCGGCTTTTACCCGTCGGTGTACGCCGGGGCACCCTGGTGGTTCCTGGACAACCCGTCGGAGATCCGGCGCTTCCAGGAAGCGGTCACCGAGACCGCCGGGTTCAGCCGGCTGTCCGGGTTCATCGACGACACCCGCGCCTTCTGCTCCATCCCGGCCCGCCACGACATGTCCCGCCGCCTGGACGCCGGCTTCCTCGCCGGCCTGGTGGCGGCACACCGGCTGGACGAGGACGAGGCCCTGGACACGCTCACCGCTCTGGTCGTCGACCAGCCGCGAAAGGTGTTCAAGCTGTGAGGCCGGTCCGCGTCGTCCACCTCGGGCTCGGCGGCTTCTTCCGGGCACACCAGGCCTGGTACACCGGCGCGGCCCCGGACGCGGAGCAATGGGGCATCGCCGCGTTCACCGGCCGCTCTCCGGACCTCGCCGATCAGCTGCGCCGGCAGGACGGTAAGTACACGCTGATCGTCCGAGGGCCCGCGCACGACGAGATGTCCGTGCAGCGCGCGGTGGTGGCCGCCCATTCCGGCACCGACCATGCGGTCTGGTGCGACTACCTCGCCCGGCCCGAGGTCGCGGTGGTCACGCTGACCGTCACCGAGGCGGCCTACCGGCGAGACCGGACCGGGGACCTCGATCTGGACGACCCCGGCATCCGCGCCGACCTGGAAGCGCTCCGGCACGGCGGGGACCCGCTCACCGTGCCCGGTCGGCTGGTCGCCGGCCTGGCCGCGCGGCGCGCCGCGAGAGCCGGCTCGCTGGCCGTGGTGTCCTGCGACAACCTGCCCGGCAACGGACCGGCGACCGAGCAGGTGATCGGCGGCCTCGCCGAGGCGGTGGAGCCGGCCCTGGCGGCCTGGATCACCGAGCACGTGTCGTTCGTGACGACCATGGTGGACCGGATCACCCCGCGGACCACCGCCGACGACGTCCGGGCGGTGGCCACCCGGACCGGTTGGGCGGATCAGGTGCCGGTGGTCACCGAGCCGTTCACCGAATGGGTGCTCGGCGGCGAGTTCCCGTCCGGCCGGCCGGCCTGGGAAGCCGCCGGGGCACGGTTCGCCGACGACGTCCACCCGTATGAGACCCGCAAGCTGTTCCTGCTCAACGGCGGGCACAGCCTGCTGGCGTACGCCGGAAGCGCGCTCGGCCACGACACCATCGCCGAAGCGGTGACCGATCCGGTCTGCCGCCGCTGGCTGGACCAGTGGTGGGACGAGGCCGTGCGGCACGTGCCGCTGCCCGCCGCCGACCTCACCACCTACCGGGCGGCACTGCTGGAGCGGTTCGCCAACCCGCGCATCCGGCACACGCTGGCGCAGATCGCCGCCGACGGTTCGCAGAAGCTGCCCATCCGTGTGCTGCCGGTGGTCCGTGCCGAACGTGCCGCCGGTCGCACACCGGCCGGCGCCGCACGGATCCTGGCCGCCTGGATCGAGCACCTGCGGGGCATCGGCGCACCGGTGGACGACGCCGCGGCCGGGCCGTACCGGGACCGGGCCGGGTCCGTCCGTGAGGTCATCACGCTCCTGGCGCCCGACCTGGCCGACGATGAGGCCCTGCTCACCGCGATCGGCGGAGCGTGCCGCACCGGCTGACAGCCGGTGCGGCACGCATCGGCGCGGTTAGGCAGCATGGCCCGGCTGCGGTGTTCTGGGGGCGTTGTCAGCCGGCTGACCGCCGCAGGCCCGGGATGAGCACCGCCGCGACGGCGATGTGCGTGAGCGCCAGCACCACCTTGCTCCCGCCGGACGTCTCCACGCCGGCGAACGGCAGGAACGACACCGCCAGGACCACGAGCGCCGCGATCGTCCAGATGGTGAGGGCACGGGTGGTGACCCGCTCCAGGATGGCGAGTGCCGCCCAGCCGAGCAGGCTGGACGCCAGCGCCACGAAGGCGATCTCGGCCAGGCCGAGGTCCATGGCCGGCTGGCCGGGCGAGACCACCACCAGGTCATGGCCGAGCAGCGGCTCGCCGATCACCCAGACCAGGACAGTCGCGAGCACCGCGCCCGCGACCACGAGCATCCGGTCCCTCGCCCTGCCGAACCGTCCCGTACGCCGCGTCTGCTCCGCGTTCGTAACCACCGCCACGACTCCTCCTTGAGAAAGTCAAATGTTGAGCACCTCAACCTTTTAGGGAGCGTAGCAGATACTTCAGAACCTCAACTATCGAGGACACGTACCATTGGAGTCATGAGCGCAGAGACCGACCAGCTGACCACCGAGCTGGCCGACCTGGTCTTCCAGGTGGCGGGCCGGCTGCGGCAGGGGTTCAACGCGATCGCGGCAGAACTCGACCTGCCGCCCGCCCAGGCCCTCGCGCTGGTCAATCTGCGCGGCCCCGCACCGATGCGCGACCTCGCCGACCTGCTCAGCTGCGACGCTTCCAACGTGACCGGGATCGTCGACGGGCTGGAGCGCCGGGGCCTGGTGACGCGCCGCACCGACCCGTCCGATCGGCGGGTCAAGCACCTCGTGCTGACCGAGGAGGGGCAGCGCCGTCGCGACCTGCTGGGCAGCAAGGCCCACGTGCGGGCCGCCGCACTCTTCGACGTGCTGGACGCCGACCGCCGTCAGCTGCGCGACCTGCTGGCGGCGGTCGTCGACGACGAGCAGCGGCGGCCGTGAACCCAAGGACTACTTGGGTGGTTCGGTGCCGGCCTGCTCGCTGACCAGGTACGCGGCGTACCAGTCGGGCCAGTTCTCGTCGGCCTCGCCGGTGCGCTGCTCGTGCTCGCCGTGTGCGGCCGCCGCGCGCCGCAGCGCGGTCGCCAGATCGTTAGCGGACGTGTACGTCGTCGTACCGGAATCGATGCGGCCGGGCAGCCGGTCGGTGACCTCTTGCAGCACCCAGCCGTTGCCGTCCGGGTCGCTGAAGGTGGCGAGCGAGTTGTAGCTGGCCCGGTCGGGCGCCGGACCGTCGGCCTGTCCGTCCGGGGTGCGGTGGAACGTGGCGCTGACCCGCACGCCCTTGGCGGTCAGCTCCTCGCGCGCGGCGTCGATGTCGGACACGATCAGATACAGCCCCTGTGCCGAGCCGGGCGGCGCCGCCGCGGTGCCCGGGCTGAAGTGGATCGAGCAGTCCGAGCCCGGTGGGGTGAACTGGATCGCGCGGCCACCGCCGAGCCGGAAGTCGGCGTCCAGCCGCCACCCGAGGCCGGCGTAAAAGGCCTTCGCCCGGTCGAGATCGGCGACCGGGATGGTGGCCACCTCAAGCTTCATGTCGGTCATCGCTGCCTCCCTGTCGGCTCCAACGACCACGGTGGCACTGTCCACACCCGACGAGCCAGAGGGGAATCCGCGCATCGTGCATGTCACGCCACGGCGCACGCCGTGCCGTTGAGGGTGAACGAGGCCGGGCGCGGGTTGCCGCCGGACGACGTGGCGTTGAAGCCGAAGCTCAGCGACGCGCCCGGCGCCAGGGTGGTGTTCCACGGCTCGCCGGCCGCGGTGACCGTGGTGCCGGACTGGGTGACCCGCGCCGACCAGGCCTGGGTCACGGTCTGCCCGGCGGTGAAGGTCCACCGCAGCGTCCACGGGTTCAGCGCCGCCGATCCCGTGTTGGTCACCGTGACAGTGCCGGTGAACCCGGTGCTCCAGTCGTTCGTGCTCCAGCCGACCCGGCAGCCGGCGCCGTCGCCCGGGCCGGCCGGGGTGGTCACCGTCAGGGCGGCGGACGGCGCGGACCGGTTACCGGCCTTGTCCCGGGCGACCACGGTGAAGACGTACCTGGTCGCCGCGGTGAGACCGGACACCGCGTACCCGGTGCCGGTGGTGGAGGCGATCAGCGTGCCGTCGCGGTAGACGTCGTAGCCGTCCAGCCCGCTGCCGCCGGTGTCGGTCGAGGCGGTCCAGCTCAGCGACGCGCCGGTCGCGGTCACCGCGGACGCGACCGGAGTGCCGGGCACGCTGGGCGCGGCGGTGTCGGCCGGCTGGTCGGCATAGGACAACCCATAGCCGTACGCGAAAAGCCCGGTCTTGCCGTCGCCGGTGTTGACGGGTTCCTGGCTGGCCGAAGCGGGCCAGGTCACCGGAAGCCGGCCGGTCGGCGTGTAGTCGCCGAAGAGGACGTCCGCGACGCCCGCGCCTTCGCTGCCGGGCAGCCACGCGGCGAGCAGCGCGTCCCATCCGTCGATCTGGCCGGCGATGTCGAGCGGGCGGCCGGAGACCAGCACCACGATCACCGGTACGCCGGCCGCGCGCAGCCGGGTGAGCACGGCCTGGTCGGCACTGTCGAGCCCGAACCCACCGGGGCGGTCGCCCTCGCCCTCGGCGTACGGGGTCTCGCCGATCACCGCGACGGCCGCCCGGTAGGTGCCGTCCACGCCGCTGCCGTCCCGGCTGTAGGTGACGGTGGTGCCGCTGCCGGCCGCGGCGCGGATGCCCTGCAGGATCGTCGTACCCGGGACGGTGTTGCCGCTGGCGCCCTGCCAGCTGAGCGTCCAGCCGCCGCTCTGGTTGCCGATGTCGTCGGCGCTCTTGCCGGCCACGAAGATCTTGCCGCCGGTCTTGGCGAGCGGCAGCACGTTGCCGCGGTTCTTCAGCAGCACCTGCGACTCGCGCACCGCCTCACGGGCCAGGGCCCGGTGTGCGGCGCTGCCGACGGTGGCGGCGTAGGAGCGGTCGGCGTACGGCTTCTCGAAGAGCCCCAGCTCGAACTTCTTCGTCAGGATGCGCCGGTTCGCGTCGTCGATCCGCGACATCGGGATCTGCCCGGCGCTGACGGCGGCCCGCAGGTAGCCGAGGAAGGTCTGCCAGTCCTCGGGCACCATCAGCATGTCCAGGCCGGCGTTGACGGCGGTGACCACCTCGGCCTGGGTGAAGCCGAGCCGCCCGTCCAGCTGGTCGACCGCCGCCCAGTCCGACACGGTGAAGCCGGTGAAGCCCAGCTCGCCCTTGAGCACGTCGGTGATCAGGTACTTGTGGGCGTGCAGCTTGAGCCCGTTCCAGCTGCTGAACGAGATCATGACCGATCCGGCGCCGCGCTCGATCGCGGCCCGGAACGGCGGCAGGTGGATGGCCCGAAGCTCGGCCTCGCTGAGCGCGGTGTTGCCCTGGTCCACGCCGCCGGTGGTGCCGCCGTCGCCGAGGTAGTGCTTGGCGGTGGCGAGCACCGGGGCGGGACCGTCCTGCAACCCGGCGATCACGCTGGTCATCGCGCTCACCAGCGCCGGGTCCTCGCCGAACGACTCGTAGGTGCGTCCCCAGCGGTCGTCGCGCGCGACGCACACACAGGGCGCGAAGGTCCAGTCCAGGCCGGCGCCGGTGACCTCGTCGGCGGTGGCCCGGCCGATCCGCTCGACCAGGCCGGGGTCGCGGGTCGCGCCGAGGCCGATGTTGTGCGGGAAGATCGTCGACCCGTACACGTTGTTGTTGCCGTGCACCGCGTCGATGCCGTAGATCATCGGAATCTGCAACGGCGTGGCCAGGGCGCCGCGCTGATAGGCGTCGTACATGTCGGCCCAGCCGGCCGGGGTGTTCGGGCTGGGCGCCGAGCCGCCGCCGGACAGCACCGAACCCAGCCGGTACTGCGTGAGCTGAGCGGGGGAGACCTTGGCCCGTTCCGCCTGGACCATCTGGCCGACCTTGTCGTCCACGCTCATCCGGCTCAGCAGGTCGGTGACCCGGTCGGCGACCGGCAGCGCCGGGTCCTGGTAGGGGAGTGCGGCGGCGGCTGACGGGGCGGGGGCCGCGACGGTGCCGGCCGCGACGGCCACGCCGATCAGCGCGGCGAGAAGACGTGTCTTTCGCATGAGCGGACTCCGGAGCCGGAACGGGGATTGACGGCCATCGTCACACGGGAGCGCTCCCACGGCAAACGAGCTGTTCACCGGATTGCCCGCGGATCCGGGGGCGATTCCGCCGATTCCGCCGAGCCGCCGCGCACCGGCCATTGACTTCATTTATCCGTGAAGTTTATTAACAGATACCTTGACTTCACCGCATGGCATCTAGTTGGCTCGATGTACTCGTCGTCCCCCTCGTGCCAGTGCGTCCGTAGACGCACGGAAGGTGAGCCATGCCCAAAAAACGGCTCTTGTCAATCTTGGCCACCGTGAGCGTCGCCGTGGCCGGTGCCGCCGCGGCGATTCTTCCCATGACGTCGTCGAGCGCCGCCGAGGCCTGCGTCGCCGCCTACAGCAGCTCGGCGGTCTACACCGGCAACATGCGTGCCTCGTACAACGGTCGCAACTGGACCGCCAAGTGGTGGACCCAGGGTGAAGCGCCCAGCACCGGCGGCTCCGGGGTGTGGGCCGACAACGGCGCCTGCGGTGGCGGCACCACGCCGCCCCCGGGTGGCGGTACGACCTGTAACCACCCGAACTGGGTCGCGGGGCAGTTCTACCCGGCCGGTTCGATCGTCCGGTACACCAACGGGCAGTATTACCGGGCGTCGCACGAGAATCCGGGTTACGACCCGGTGATCAGCACCTGGTACTGGTCGCCGTACACCTGCACCGGCGGTGGCGGCACCACCACCCCGCCGCCCGGTGGTGGATCGGGTGCGTTCCCGGTCAGCGAGGCGCAGTTCAACCAGATGTTCCCGAACCGGATCGCGTTCTACTCGTACGCCGGCCTGATCGACGCGATCAAGAAGTTCCCGGCGTTCACCACCACCGGTAGCGACACGATCAAGAAGCAGGAGGCCGCGGCCTTCCTGGCGAACGTCAACCACGAGTCCGGCGGGCTGGTCTACGTCGAGGAGATCAACCAGGCGAACTGGCCGCTCTACTGTGACCGCAGCCAGCCGTACGGGTGCCCGGCCGGCCAGAGCGCGTACCACGGTCGCGGGCCGATCCAGCTGAGCTGGAACTTCAACTACAAGGCGGCCGGTGACGCGCTCGGCATCGACCTGCTGAACAACCCGGACCGGGTGAAGAACGAGTCGTCGGTCGCGTACCAGACCGCGATCTGGTACTGGATGACCCAGCGCGGCCCGGGCACGATGACCCCGCACGACGCCATGGTCAACAGCCGCGGCTTCGGCGAGACCATCCGCAGCATCAACGGCTCGCTCGAGTGCAACGGTGGCAACCCGGCCCAGGTGCAGAGCCGGGTGAACGCGTACAACCGGTTCACCGGCATTCTGGGCGTGAGCCCCGGCGGCAATCTTTCCTGCTGACCTCTCGCTGAGTGGACGGGGTGCGGCCGCGAGGTCGTACCCCGTCGGCTTTTGCTTGACCGGCCGCGAAGAGCAACCGTAAGGTTGCGCATAAACCCCGGATGGGATGGGCGCATGGGCAGGGACCGGATCGAGCGAGAGGTCTTCGTGAAGGCCACGGTGGAGCGGGTGTGGGCGGTGATCACCGAGCCCGAGCACGTCGGCGTCTGGTTCGGTCAGGGTGGGCCGGCCGAGATCGACCTGCGGCCGGGCGGCGTCATGCGCCTCGACCACGGTGACCACGGCACGTACCCGACCCGGATCGTGGCGGTCGATCCGCCGCGCTACCTCGCCTACCGCTGGGCCGCCGGCTATCCGGGCGAGATCGCCGACGAGAGCAATTCCACGCTTGTCGAGTTCTTTCTGCTGGCCGAGGAGGGCGGCACCCGGCTGCGGGTGGCCGAGTCCGGCTTCGCCACCCTGACCATTCCGGCCGCCCGCGAGAAGAGCGCCGGTTTCGACAGCCACGAACGCGGCTGGCGCGAGGTCGTGGACAACCTCAAGGAGTACGCGGAGAGATGAACGCCGAACTGGAGGTGCTCTCCGCGCTGTCCGACCCGACCCGGTGGCAGTTGCTCAACGAGCTCGCCGACCGGGGTGGCGCCACCGCGACCGTCCTCGCCGTCGACCGGCCGGTGAGCCGGCAGGCCGTGGTGAAACACCTCGGCGTCCTGGAGCGCGCCGGCCTGGTGACCGGCCGGCGCGCCGGACGGGAGATGCGCTACACCGTTCGGACCGAGCGCCTGGACCAGACCGCCCGGTGGATCGCCGACGCGGCGAGCCGGTGGGACACGCGGCTCGCCGCGATCAAGGACCTGGCCGAGCAGGCGGACGCCTGACCTCAGCGGGAGGGCGCCTCGACGGCGTCCGATGCCGGCGCCGCGTCGACCGTGGACGGCGAGCGCAGCCCGAACCAGATCACGGCGACGGCCAGCACGATGGCGATGACCTGTACGCGCATCGTCAGGTGCACCCCGGCGATCAGGTCCGCCTGGGAGGCGGCGACGGCTCCGAAGATCGGGATACCGATCGTGACCGCGATCTGCTGGGCCAGGGACGTGAGGCCGGTCGCCAGCCCGGCCTGCGATTCCGCCAGGCCGGAGGTGGCCGTGACGGTGTAGGCGACGATCGCGGTGACGTGCCCGAAGTACAGCAGGAACAGCGACGGCACGATGACGTACAGGCTCGTCGTCGAGTCGTCGACCAGCAGCATCGGAGCCGCCATGAGCCCCTGGACGAGCAGACCGGCGGCGAGGATCGGCCGGTAGCCGTAGCGGCCGATCAGCCGGCCGGCGAGGATCCCGGCGAACACCGCGGCGAGGCCGGGCAGGCCGAACACCAGACCGGTGGTGAACGGCGCGAGGCCGAGCACGTCCTGCAGGTAGACGGTCAGGACGAAGTTCAGGCCGGTGGACATGACGAACGCGACCACGCCGCCGAAGTTGCCCCACTTGACGGTCGGGCGGTTGAGCAGCCGCAGCGACACCAGGGGTGCCTTGGCGCGGGTCTCGACGACCCAGAAGACGCCCAGCAGGACCACGCCGGCGGCGAAGGCCCTCCAGTCGCGCAGGGAAACCCCGTAGACCAGCGCGAGCAAGCCGGTGGTGACCGAGACGGCGCCGGGTACGTCGAGCCGCACGCCGGTGGGGCGGGCGCTTTCGCGGACCACGAACGGCGTCAGTGCCACGATGGCCACCGCCACCGGCACGTTGATCCAGAACGCCCACCGCCAGTCGAGCGCGCTGACCAGGCTGCCACCGACCAGCGCGCCCACGGTGAAGCCGCCGGAGAGCAGCGCGCCGTTGAGGCCGAGGACCCGGGCCCGGGCCCGGTCGTCCGCGACGGCGGTGATGAGCAGGGCCATCGCGGCGGGGATGGCGATCGCGTTGGCGAAGCCCTGCAGGACGCGGGCGGTCAGCAGGGTCGCCGGACCGGTGGCGAAACCGCCCAGCAGCGAAGCCACGATGAGCAGGACCATCGCGATGAGGAACAGCCGGCGGCGGCCGTACAGGTCGGCCACCCGGCCGAACAGCAGGGTGAAGCCGGCCGCCGGCAGCGCGTAGGCGCTGGCGATCCAGGGCAGGTCGCCGATGTCGAGGCCGACGCCCTCGCCCATCTGTGGCAGCGCCACGTTGAGGATGGAGAAGTCGACGGACAGCATGAATCCGGCGCCGAGGAGCACGACAAGCGTCAGCCGCTGTCGGCCGCTGAGCCGCACCGGCGAGTCCGGATCGATGGCCATGAGGTGATTCCCTTCGTCGTTCCCGTAAGGTGCAACCCGAGAGTTGCACATTGGCGGCTGCTACTGCAACCCTGAGGTTGCACTACGGGGACCGACAACTTTGCGGCGCCAGCGGTGTCTGTTCCTGTGAAGGGGACGACGACAGCACAGAAGGAGTCGCCATGCGGGAGACCTTGCCGGCCGGCGGAGACGGTACGGCGTTCAGCGACCTCGTCGAGCCGTATCGACACGAGCTACAGGTGCACTGCTACCGCATCCTCGGCTCGGTCCAGGACGCCGAGGACGTACTGCAGGAGACGCTGCTGGCGGCCTGGCGCGGATTCGACGGCTACGAGGGGCGCGCATCGCTGCGGACCTGGCTCTACCGGATCGCGACGAACCGTTGTCTCAACGCGTTGCGGGACGGCGCCCGCCGCCCGCGCGAACAGGTGGCCTATCCAGCGGAGGTCCCGATGCCCGAACCGTCGCGCCGCCCGGCGGAACCCAGCTGGCTGGAGCCGTACCCCGATGTGCTGCTCGACCAGATCGCCGACCACCGTCCCGGACCGGAAGCCCGCTACGAACTGCGCGAGTCGGTGTCGCTCGCCTTCCTGATCGCGTTGCAGCAGCTGCCACCGAGGCAACGAGCCGTTCTGGTGCTGCGCGACGTGCTCGGATTCCGGGCGGCCGAGGTCGCGGCCATCCTCGACGTGACCGAGAACGCGGTGACCAGCGCCCTGAACCGGGCGCGCGGCGCGCTGGCCGCCGTGCTGCCCGGCCCGGACCGGGACAGCGTTCCGCTGCCGGACTCGCCGCAGGAGCGCCGGATGGTGGACGAGTTCACCCGCGCCTTCGAATCCGGCGACGTCGACGCGGTCGTGGCCCTGCTGACCAGCGACGCGTGGCTGACCATGCCGCCGCTGCCGCTGGCCTACCAGGGTGTGGCGGACATCCGGAACTTCCTGGCCACCGTGGCGCTGACCGGCGGACGCCAGTACCACCTGATCCCGACCCGGGCGAACGGCCAGCCGGCGTTCGGCTGCTACCTGCGTGATCCGCGGACGCCGATCCTGCACGCGCACGGCGTGTTCGTGCTCACCCTCGCCGGGGAGCGGATCGCCGCGCTGACCCGGTTCACCGACAACTCCCTGCTCGCCAGGTTCGGCCTTCCGCTGTCGCTGCGCGCGGGGGAGGACCGGTGACCCGGCGGCAGGCCTGGGTGCTGGGACTCGCCTCCCTGGCGTCCTTCATGATGGCGCTGGACAGCCTGGTCGTGACGACGGCCCTGAGCACGATCCGGCAGGACCTGACGGCGTCGGTCGAGTCCCTGGAGTGGACGGTCAACGCCTACAACCTCACGTTCGCGGTGCTGCTGCTGACCGGGGCGGCGCTGGGCGACCGGTTCGGCCGGCGCCGCGTCCTCGTCGCGGGGCTGACGGTGTTCACCGTCGCGTCGGTGGCCTGCGCGCTGTCGCCGGACATCGGCACCCTGATCGCGTCCCGGGCGGTGCAGGGGGTGGGCGCCGCGATGGTGCTGCCGCTGACGCTCACCCTGATCAGCGCGGCCTTCCCGCCGCAGCAGCGGGGCCGGGCGATGGGTCTGTACCTGGGCATCACCGGCCTGGCGACGTTCGGCGGCCCGTTCATCGGCGGCGTCATCGCACAGGGACTGGCCTGGCAGTGGATCTTCTGGCTCAACCTGCCGGTCGGGCTGATCGCGATCGGGCTCACGACGCGGCGGGTGGACGAGAGCTTCGGCCCGAACAACCGGTTCGACCTCGTCGGCGTCCTGCTCGTGACCCTTGGCGCGTTCGGCGTCGTCTGGGCTCTGGTACGCGGCAACGCGGCCGGCTGGGCGAGCGGCGAGGTTCTCGGCACGCTCGGGTTCGGTGCCGCCTCGGTGGCCGCCTTCGTGCTCTGGGAGCGGCGTACGAGCGCGCCCATGCTCCCGATGCGGTTCTTCCGGCTGCGGGCGTTCGCCACCGCCAACCCGGCGAACTTCCTGGTGTTCGCCTCGCTGTACGGCACCCTGTTCTTCCTCGCCCAGTACTTCCAGGTCGTGGGCGGCCACGGACCGCTCGGCGCCGGGCTGCGGCTGATGCCGTGGACCGCGACGCTCATGGTGTTCGCGCCGATCGCCGGCCGGCTGGCCGACCGGGTCGGCGAGCGGACCTTCGTGGTCGGCGGCTTGCTGCTGCAGGCCGTCGGCGCGAGCTGGATCGCCCTGGTGGCCGGCACCGGCACGACCTATCTCGAACTGCTGCCCGCGCTGCTCCTCGGCGGTGCCGGACTGACCATGGCCATGCCGGCGGCGCAGAAGGCGGTGGTGGGAGCGGTACGACCGAACGAGATCGGTCAGGCGTCCGGGGCGTTCATGATGCTGCGAATCCTCGGCGGGGTGTTCGGCGTCGGCGTGTCGGTCGCCGTCTTCGCGGCGGCCGGTGGTTACGCGTCGCCCGGGCAGTTCAGTGACGGTTTCGCGGCCGCGATGGCAGCGGTCGCCGTCTTCGCGTTCATCGGCGTACTCATCGCACTCGGGATGCCCGGCAAGCGGCCGGCGGTTGAGGCGGAAGCTGTTTCTCTTGAGATGGAGGCTGGCAATGGCCGCTGACAAGACGGATCTGAAAGCTCGTGCGCAACGACTTCGCGAGCTGCACCACGGCGAGATGCTGATACTGCCGAACGTCTGGGACGCGGCGAGCGCGACGGTCGTGGTCGAAGCCGGCTTCCCGGTGGTCGCCACGGCCAGCGCCGCCGTCTCGGCGATGCTCGGCTACCCCGACGGCGAGGGCGCACCGTGGCAGGAGATGTTCGCGGCCGCCGGGCGGATCGCCCGGGTGGTGCCGGTCCCGGTCACGGTCGATGCCGAGGCGGGGTACGGGCTGCGGCCGCGGGAACTGGTGGACCGGTTGCTGGACATCGGCGCGGTCGGCTGCAACCTGGAGGACACCGATCACCGGGCGGGTGGCCTGGTCGAGGCCGGCGCGCACGCGCAACGGCTCGCCGACATCCGCTCGGCGGCGGACGACGCCGGCGTACCGATCGTCATCAACGCCCGGGTCGACACGTTCCTGCCCGGCGGCGGAATAGCCGAGCCGGACCGGCTGGCCGAGGCGATCCGGCGCGGCCGCCTCTATCGGGAGGCCGGCGCCGACTGCGTCTACCCGATCGGCGTGCGGCGCAGGGCGGACATCGCCGCCCTGGTCGCCGAACTGCCCGGCCCGGTCAACGGCAACACCGGCGACGAACTGGATCTCGCCGCGTTGCGGGAGCTGGGCGTGGCCCGGGTGTCCTACGGCCCCCGCTTCTATCGCACGGCCATGGCAGACCTGAGAACCGCCGTCGAGCGGTTGTCACGGTGAGCCGCCGGGCGGCTCCCAGTACACCTCCACCCGGTGGCCGTCCGGATCGAGGCATTTGAACGCCGTGTACTCCGGCTCGTCGTCACGCTCGACGATCGTGACGCGGTCGGCCTCCAGCCGCCGCTGCAGCGCCCGCACGTCATCGGGGCGCGGCAGCCGGAAACCGAAGTGCAGGAACGCCGGCGGCTCGCCCACCACGTCGACCGCGTGCAGGGCCAGGTCGAAGCCGTCACCGTCACGGACGATGACCGTGCCGTCCGGGTACCGCTGGGCGGTCGCCGGATCGAAGCCGAAGTACTTCGCGTAGAAGGAGATGCTGCGCTGGGGGTCGAGCACCGACAGCCCGAGATGAGTGATGCCCACCCTCACGCCCCATGCCGGAACCCCGATCGGTGCAAGCAATTTCGGGCTACGCTGAGCGCCGCGAGGAGGACTGATGCACGGTTCCGGAACCAGGGACGACCCGTGGCAGCTGACCACCGCCCCCGGCTCGTCGCGCTACACGATGTACCGCGACGAGTCGGCCGACCCGCCGGCCCTGGTCTGCCAGGTCGGCGCCACCACACTGAAATACCATCTGCGTGCCGTCGACGACCTGCACGCCTGGCTGCGCGAACAGGGCGACTGGGTGCCGCTGGGCGCCGCCGACGAAGGCAAGGACGCCGCCCCCGGAAGCGTCGAGGCGTGGGGCCGTGACCCGGGCAACCCGGTCGGCGGCTGGTACGGGCTGCGCAAGGGATACCGCGGCCGCTTCGGGATGTACCTGCCGCCTCTGCTGGAAGCGCTCGGGCTGGCCGAGCTCACCCATGAGAAGCGGAACAACACCGTCCGCGCCCGGTCCTGACCCCTACCTCGGCTGTCGCTGCCGCGGCGCGGCGACGCGCCGGCCGATGGCCGCGACGGCCACCAGGATGATCGGGACGAGGGTCAGGTGACACAGCGCCAGGGTGGTCTTGCTGATGGCGTCGAAGTCCGCGGGCAGCGTCATCACGGCGATGGTGCCGACCGCCAGCACCGGACCGATGACGGCGGCGGCCCGGGACGCCCACGCCGCACGCGGCGCCAGGAGGGCGACCGCCGCGAGGCCGACGAGCAGCGGCACCGCGCTGAACCCGGCGACCGTCACGGCGTCGACCTCGGCCGGGCCGTCCGGCGAGGTGAAGACGAAGGTGCCACCGGCCGCCCGCCCGGCCAGGTAGAGGGCCAGGTTGACGAGCACCGCGATGCCGACGGCCGCGGCGACCAGCGCGGGGCGGGAGAGCCTAGACATCGGCGGTCTCGACGCCCGGCCGGCGGGTGAGGAAGGCCTCGATGCGGGCGAGGGCGCCGGCCCACACCTCGTTGACGAAGAAGTCGCGGATCTCTGGTACGGGGAACCCGCTCTGGACGACGGTCATCAGGGTCCCGTCGCCGGTCGCCTCGAAGGACACCTCGATGCGGGTCGTCATGGTCATGCCGTCCGGGCTGACGCCGGTGGACTCGGTGACCAGGCGGTTCGGGCGCTCGATCTCGACGAACGTCTGCGTCTCCCGGAAGAGCATGTCGGGGCTCGGCCCCCACACGGCTGTCTGCTGCCCGCCGACGCGCAGATCGACGTCGATCTCGACGATGCCGGGTGTCTCGTCGAGGATGCTGAACCAGATCTTCTGCTTCTCGGCGTCGGTGTAGGCGTCGAAGACCTCCTCCGGCGTTGCGGGCAGCTGCCGGGTCATCCGCATTTCGAGGGTCATGTCTGTGGTCCCTTCGCGTCGGGTCGCATGGTGAAGTAGGCGTCCAGACCGTCCAGGCGACGGGCCCAGAGCCGCTGGTAGAAGCTGATCCATGCCATCGCCTCGTCCAGCGGGGCGGTGCCGAGGCGGCACTGCCGTGACCGGCCGACCTTCTCGGTGACGACGAGGCCGGCGTCTTCGAGCACCTGGACGTGCTTCTTCATGCCGGTGAGCGTCATCCCGGTGGGCTCGGCGAGCTCTCCGATGGTGGCCGGACTCTCGCCGAGGCGGACCAGGATGCCGCGGCGGGTGGGATCGGCCAGGGCGGCGAAGACCCGATCCAGAGCGGCTTGCTGAACCATGCGGTTCACCTTACGACACTGAACCTATTAGTTCAATGTTGGGGGAGTGAAGCAGGCGTCGATCACTTCCGGGCGTACCTCGTCGATGGTCGCCGGGTTCCAGCGCGGCCGGCGGTCCTTGTCGATGATCTGGGCGCGGATGCCCTCGGCCAGGTCGGGCAGCCGCAGCATCGCCGCCGACAGCCGGTACTCCTGCTCCAGCGCGGCTACCAGGCCGGGCAGGCCGGCCGCGCTGCGTACCGACCGCAGCGTGATCGTCAGCGCGGTGGGCGACCGGGTGGCGATCTCCTTGGCGGCTGCCTGAGCGCCGGGCTCATGGTGTGCGGCGAGACGCTCGATGATCTCGCGTACCGAGTCACCGGCGTAGCACTCGTCGATCCACCCGCGCGCCGTGGCGAACTCGCCCGGCGCCGCGGTACCGGCGAAGGCCGCGACCGCCTCCTCGGCGGAGAGCGATGTCAGCGCCTCCGCCAGCTCCGGCAGCGACGAGGCCGGCACGTAGTGGTCGGCGAGCCCGGCGGCGATGCCGTCGGCCGCGCCCACCGGCGACCCGGTGAGGGCCAGGTGGGTGCCCAGCTCACCCGGGGCGTGCGAGAGCAGCCACGATCCACCCACGTCCGGGTGCATGCCGATGCCCACCTCGGGCATGGCCAGCCGCGACCGCTCGGTCACCACCCGCACCGAGGCATGCGCGGAGATCCCGATGCCGCCGCCCATCACCAGGCCGTCCATGAAAGCGACGATCGGTTTCGGGTACGCCGCGATGGTCGCGTTCAGCCGATACTCATCCGCCCAGAACTCCAGCGACCCGTTCCCGCCGGAGACCGCGTCCGCGTGAATGGCCCGGATGTCGCCGCCCGCGCAGAGCCCGCGCTCACCCGCTCCGCTGATCAGCACGGTCCGGACCCGATCGGAGCCCGCCCACTCCGCGAGCGCCTCCCGCATGATCGTGACCATCTCCGGGGTGAGCGCGTTTATCGCACTTGGCCGGTTCAGAGTGATCGTGCCGAGGTGCCCGGTGACCTGTGTGAGTACGACCGCGCGGCTGGGGATGATCATGCAGCGACCCTACTCGGCGGGACCTGCGGTCGGAATCTGGCCGCAATAGGCGGGACGATGAGGTCATGACATCAACGTGGAAGATCGAGCTCATCCCGGTACCGGTCACCGACGTCGACCGGGCCAAGGCGTTCTACGAGCGGATCGGCTTCAACGCCGACATCGACCATCAAGTACACGAGGGCCTGCGGTTCGTGCAGCTCACGCCGCCCGGTTCGGCGTGCTCGATCGCGCTGGGCGAGGGCCTCACCGAGAAGGCTCCGGGAACACAGGAGATCCAGGTCGTGGTCCCCAACGCCCACGACGCCCGCAAGCAGCTGCTCGACGCCGGCGTATCGGCCAGCGAGGTCGATGTGCAGCCGTGGGGCAACTTCGTCCACTTCCGCGACCCGGACGGCAACAGCTGGGCGTTGCAGGCGATCGAGTCGCGGCCGAACGGCTGACATGACCCGGGGAGCAGACACAGCGATGCCCCAGCCGCAGAGGGATCGGCTGGGGCGTCGCTGTGTCGGTCAGTAACCGAAGTTCTGGGTGTAGTACGGGGTGCCGCTGGCGGCGAACACCGCGCCGACGCCGACGGTCTTGGACGCGCAGTTCAGGATGTTGGTGCGGTGACCCGGGCTCTTCATCCACCCGCCCACCACCTGCGCGGCGCTGCGGTAGCCCCACGCGATGTTCTCCGCCGACGGCGTGGCGTAACCGGCCGCCTTGGCGCGAGCCACGAAGTTTGAGCCGGAGCGGCCGGTGTGCGCGAACGTGCCGGTCTCGGCCATCCAGGCGCTGTGACTGCGGGCCGCCGCGGTCAGCTTGGCGTCGACCGTCAGGGCCGCGCAGCCGTGCGACGTACGCTGCTCGTTGATCAGGCGGTTGATCTCGGTCTGCAGGACCGTCTCGCTGACCTTCGCCGGAGCGGCCTGCGCCGGGCTGGCGATCATCGTGGCGGCGCCGACGGCGGCCGGAGCGAGGACGACGGCCAGGGCGAAGCGGCGAAGAACGTTGCGCAAGAAAGTCCCTTTCGTAGATCTCCGTGGTTACACCGTTCAGTTCGGCCCGCCCCGGGCCGCCCGGATTATCGAATCGGTGCGTGATCGTCGCGAAATGGTTGCCGGCTCCCCGCCGGCGGGCGGGTGACGTCGTAGAGCAGATTCGTCATCCGGCTCCACGGTGGAACGTTTCCCCGCGGGAACAGTGCCGTTCCTCCGGCCGGGGCGTTTCGTCGTGGCCGGCCGGGGCACACCAGCGCGTAACCAAGGAGGTGAACGCGGTGACGGCGAACGCATCGACCGGTGGCGACTCCACCGGCGCGTCGACAGCGGAGCTGGTCAGCCAGGCGGCCGCCCAGATATCGACGCTGGTACGTGACGAACTGACCCTGGCGAAACTCGAACTGGCGGAGAAAGGTAAGCGCGCCGGAGTCGGCGGCGGCCTGTTCGGCGCGGCCGCTGCCCTCGCCCTCTACGGCCTGGGCCTGCTGCTGACCCTCGCCGTGGTGGCACTCGACCTGGTCTGGCCGTTGTGGCTGGCGGTGCTGGTCGTGATGGTCATGGTCTTCGTCGCGGCCGGGATCGCCGCGCTGCTCGGCCGGAGCAAGCTGAAGGCGGCCGCGCCGCCGCTGCCGAGCGACGCCATCGCCGGCGTGGAGGCCGATGTGAACACCATCAAGACCGCAGCCCGGGAGGGACGCCAATCATGAGTACCTCGGACACCCCGGCCGACCCGGAGCAGTTGCGCACCGAGATCGAGCAGACCCGGGCCGAGCTGGGCAGCACGGTGGAGGCGCTGGCAGCCAAGACCGACGTCAAGGCGCGCGCGAAGCAGGCCGCGTCCGACGCGAAGGACCGTGCCGTGGGCGCCGCGTCCGACGCGAAGGACCGCGCCATGGGCGCCGTATCCGACGCGAAGGACCGCGCGAAAGACACCGCGGCCGATGTGCAGGAGCAGGCGAAGGTGACCGCGGCCGACGTCAAGGTCCGCACTCAGCAGACGGTTGCCGAGGTCCGGCAGAACCCGCGCCGTGCGCTGCCGCCGGCTCTGATCGTCGCCGCGGTCGTGGCCGTCGTCGTCGGCATCGTCGTGTTCCGCCGCAGGCGAGCCTGATCGAGGCTCGCTCCTCGCCGGTGTGCCCGTCGCCGCCTTGCAAACCGTACGTACGTACTGTTTGATCGGCATGTGATCCGCTCAGCCCTTCCCGCACCGGGCACACCGCGCGTCCTCGTGCTCGCCACCCTCGTCAACACGATCGGCAACGGCGCATACCTCGCCTCGAGCGCGCTCTTCCTGACCCGCTCGGTCGGTTTGACCCCGGCCCAGCTCGCTCTCGCACTGAGCGTCGCCGCCGGTGTCGGCATGGTGCTCACCACCCCGATGGGATACCTGGTCGACCGGGTCGGGCCGCGCGCCGCGCAGATCACCGCCTTGCTCACGTCGGCGGCCGCGCTGGCCGCCCTGGCGCTGGTCCGCGACCTGCGGACGTTCATCCCGCTCGCGTGCCTGATAGCCGTCAGCGAGGCCATGGTCCGAGCCGCCAACGGCGCGATGATCGCCGGAGCGGTGCCCGCGGCCGATCGCGTACGCACCCGGGCGTTCGTGCGCTCGACCAACAACGCCGGCATCGCCATCGGCATGCTCGCGGCCGGTTTGCCACTGCTGCTGGACAGCCGTGCCGCCTATCTGGCCACCGTCTTCGGCAACGCCCTCACCTGTCTGATGGCGGCGCTGATCATCAGCCGGGCGCATCCGGTCGTACCAGTACCGGTACCGGCCGGCGGGTCACGCCTCGTGGCGCTGCGAGATCGACCCTTCCTCGCGTTCGCCCTGCTCGACGGCATGCTCGCCGCGCTGCTCAACGGCATGCTCGCCTTGGCGCTGCCGCTGTGGCTGATAGCGCACACCGACGCCTCCGCCGCTCTGGTCTCCGCGGCGCTGCTGGTGAACACGATCGGCTGCGTGACGCTGCAGGTGTGGACCGCCCGCGACATGCACCACGCCGCCGACGCCCCACCGGCGACCCGCCGCGGCGCCCTGCTTCTCGCCGCTTCCTGCGTGCTGCTCGCCGTAGCCACCGGCGCACCGACGTGGCTGGTCGTCGTCCTGGTGCTGGCCGCTGCCGTCGTGCACGTGCTGGGAGAGCTGCGGCTGGCCGGTGCCACGTTCGTCGTGGTCTTCGACCTGGCGCAGGACTGGGCACACGGGCAGTATCAGGCCGTCCACCAGACCGGCCGCCAACTCGGCAACATGGCCGCACCGCCATTGCTCACCGCGATGGTGGTGGCGTGGGGCGCACCCGGGTGGCTGGTTCTCGCCGCGATCTTCACCACCGCCGGCCTGATCATGCCGGTCATCATCGGTTGGGCGTTGCGCAGCCGCTCCCGCGCGACCGGATTGGCCCCGGCGCCCGACGGGCTGAGGACCTCGACCTCAGCGTGACCGATGTCGGCGTCGTCGCCCGCCGCTGACGCGGCGCGTGGGGTCCCGGTGGCTGGGGGATCCCGACCCTAGAGAGCCTTCGCGGTCAGGGTCTTGTCCGGCCCAACGTGGGTGCTGTCCGGCGGCCGTTGAGACAGCAGTGAGCGTGGGCCAAGCAAGATCACCGCTTGGGGACCCTGACTACGGAAGCCCTCTAGCGTGACTGGCGTCGGCATCGTTGCCCGCTGCTGGGGCGGTGCGTCGGGTTTGGTGTCTAGGGCTGCGGATGCCGATTTCAGCGTGACCGGCTCACGCCGCCCGGGCAGGAGCTTGTCTTCCTCTGCGACTCCGGCTCGGCGTCGTCGCCCGGCGCTGACGCGGTGCGTCCACTCCCGGTGCCCGACGGGCCGGGGCCTCGTGCTCCGCGTGACCAGGACCGTTACCACCCGCCTGACGCGGCCCTTCCGGCCCTCACCCGCTTCAGTGAGCTGAGGCGGCCCATCCGGCCCTCACCCGCTTCAGTGAGCTGACGCGGCCCATCCGGCCCTCACCCGCTTCAGTGAGCTGACGCGGCCCTTCCGCCCCTCACCCGCTTCAGTGAGCTGACGCGGCCCATCCGGCCCCCACCCGCTTCAGTGAGCTGACGCGACGCATGCTGCGCCCTCACCCGGCCGCGTTGAGCTGACGCGGCTCAGCGGTCCTGACCGTCCAAGCCCGCCTCGTACCCGGCGATCACCAGTTGCGCCCGGTCACGAGCCGCCAGTTTGGTCAGCAGGCTCCCGATGTGGGTCTTCAGGGTGCCGCGACTGATGTGCAGGGTCGTCTCGATCTCGGCATTGGACCGGCCGCGAGTGATCAGGGTGAGCACCTCCCGCTCGCGTGGGGTGACGCCGTCCAGCGTGCGGCCCGGCGCGGTCCGGCGCAGCGACGCGGTGATCAGCCGGCGGGTCACGCTCGGGGCGAGCAGCGCCTCGCCGGCGGCAATCGTGCGGATCGCGTCGAGCAACCGGGGCGGTGTGATGTCCTTGAGGACGAAGCCGCCGGCCCCGGCGCGCAGCGCACGGTAGACGTGATCGTCCAGGTCGAAGGTGGTCAGCACGAGCACGTGCGGCGCGGGGTCGGCCGCGGTGATCCGCTCGGTGGCGGCGATGCCGTCCAGATCGGGCATGCGCACGTCCATCAGCACCACGTCCGGTCGATGCGCCGCGGCGAGGGTGACCGCCTCACGGCCGGTGCCGGCCTCAGCGACCACGGCGAAACCGGCAGTGGCGCTGATGAGGTCGCGGACCGTGCCCCGGAACAGGGGCTCATCGTCCGCGAGCAGGACCCGGACGGGCCGGCCGGTCATGCCGGCAGCGGCAGCGCCACGCGTACCGCGAAGCCGCCGTCCGGTTCGGGCCCGGCGGTCAGATCGCCGCCGTGCAGAGCCACCCGTTCCCGCATGCCCAGCAGGCCGTGCCCGGGTGGGTGGCCGGCCGAGGCCGGGCCGTCGTCCGCCACGGTGAGGGTGAGGGCTCCTGACGTTACGGCCACGGTGATCCGGCAGTGGGTGGCGCGCGCGTGGCGCCGAACGTTCGTCAGCGCCTCCTGGAGGATCCGGTGCACCACCACCCGCATACCGGCGGGCACGCCCGACAGGTCCGCGTTGTCGACAGTGACGGCGATCCCGGCCGCCCTGGTCTGCTCCACCAACCGGTCCACGTCGACGGTGCCGGCCGGGTCGCCGCTTTCTCGCAGGCCGCCGAGCACAGCACGGACGTCGTCCAGCGCGGACCGGCTGACCTGCTCGATCGTCTGCAATGCCGCCTCCCGATCGGCCTCCAGGTGGTTGGCGACCGCCGCCTTCATCGCGATCAGGCTCAGGTTGTGCCCGACGACGTCGTGGACGTCGCGCGCGATGCGTAGCCGTTCCTCGGCCACCGCCCGGGCGGTGCGCAGCTCGGCGACCTGGGCGGCGTGCCCGCGGCGGGTCCGGACTGTCCAGGCCAGCGCCCACGTCCCGGCGATCACGGCGGTGCTGTAGGCGGCCACGGTCACCGGGGAGGTGCTGAACGATTCGACATGATCGCGGGCCGGGACCAGGGGGAGGCCTGTGGTTAGCGCGTCGGCGAGCCCGGGAACCAGGACGGCGGCGAGGGCCACGCCCAGGGGCCAGTTGCGTGCCGACGTCAGCACGACCGGGTACAGCGCGACCGCCACCGCATAAACCGACACGTCGGCGCCGACGCCCACCAACACGGTCGCCGCAGTGGCCGCCAGCGCCACCGCGAGCACGGGCACCGGCCAGCGCCTGCGGGCCGCCAGAGGCAGCCCGAGCAGTGCGGCCAGCAGCCACACCCACCAGCCCGACACCGGTCGCATCAACACCACCGCGGCCATGATCGCCGCGGCGACCGGTACGTCTGCCGCGATCAGAGCCCACCGCCCGAACACCACGACCTCACCGTAGTCATGCCGCAGCCGCACCGCCTCGGCCCACGGTCCGATGCGGTACACCGAGCCCGCGCCCGATGCTCAGACCGTGCTGACCAACGTGATCCTCGCTGTTCTGTCCGCTGTTCCGGTCATCCCGGCCCGCGCCGTGGCCGCGGTGGACGCCGCCGCGATCGACGCCGTCGTGCGTGACTACCGGCAGGCGACCCGGATACCGGGGGTGGCGGTGGCCGTCACCCGGGGCCGCGACGTGGTGCGCACGGCCGGGTTCGGGCGCACCGCGGACGGGATGGCCCTCACCGACCGCACCGTCACGCCGATCGCCTCGCTGAGCAAGTCGATCACCGCGCTCGCCGTGATGCAGCTGGTCGAGGCCGGCCAGGTCCGGTTGGACGCGCCGGTCCGCGACCATCTGCCGGAGTTCACACTGGCCGACGAGCGGGCCAGCGCGATCACCGTGCGTCAGCTGCTCGAGCAGACCTCCGGCCTGTCCGACACCACCAACCGCGCGCGCAGCCGGCCCGTTCCGGGCACGTTGCGCGAAACGGTCGCGGCGATGCGTTCGGCCAGGCTGGCCGCCGACCCAGGCACCCGGTACGAGTACCACAACCCGAACTATCAGGTGGCCGCCCGGCTCGTCGAGGTGGTCGACGGTCGGAGCTTCGACGACTACCTGCGGCATCACGTCTTTGGACCGCTCGGGATGACCGACAGCCGCACCATCGGCACGCCCGCCGAGGCGCCGGCCGCCGTTCGCGGTCACCGGATGATCGCCGGGATGCCGGTCGCCGTGCCCGAGCCGCCGGACTTCGGCAACGGGTCGGGTGGCGTGCTGAGCACCGCACGCGACATGGCCGCTTGGCTGATCGCTCAGACCACCGGTGACACACCGATCCTCTCGCCGGCCGGCATCGCCGCGACGCACCGGCCCGGGGCACACGGGACCTACGGTTTGGGCTGGGACATCGGTGAGACGCCAGCCGGGGCACCGCTCGTCGAGCACACCGGCGGGTTGATCACCGCCACCGCGTACCAGGCTGTGCTACCGGCGCAGGGCTACGGCATCGCCGTCATGGCCAACGCCGGCAGCCAGTACGGCGACGCCTCCGCCCTCGGCGCGCGCCTGATCGACCTGATCGAGGGTCGCCCCGGACCCGCGCCGGAGGGCACCGCGGCGCTCATCGGGATCGACGTCGTGCTCCTGCTGCTGACCGTCGGCGTCGCCGGGGTGGTCGTCCGCGGGATCCGGCGCGCGCGTTGCTGGGCCTCTTACCACCGGCTCGGCCGGCCGGCCACCGTGGCCCGCCTGCTGCCGTACCTACTACCGCTGACCCTGCTGGTGACGCTGGACCGAGTGGTCAGTTTTCTGTACCGCGGCCAGGACATCGCCTGGAGGCAGACTCTCTACCTGTTCCCGGCCTTCACGCTGTTGCTCGCCATCGCCACCGTCGGATGCATTGCGGTTCTTGCAGCGCGCCTGTACGGGACGTGCACGCCGCGGCGCGGGCAACCTGCCGAACCACCGGCGGAGCAAGCCGCCGCCGCTAAACAGCGGCGACCAACCGGGGTGGGCGAACCGCCGGTGGGGCAAGCCGCCGCCGCGGCTAAACGGCGGCGACCAACCGGGGGTGGGTGAACCGCCGGCGGAGCGAACCGCCGCCGCGGCTTTCCGGCGGCGACCAACCGGGGTGGGCGAAACGCCTGCGGGGCAAGCCGCCGCCCCACCTATCCAGCGGCGACCAACCGAGGTGGATGAAACGCCTGCGGGGCAAGCCGCCGCCCTACCTATCCGGCGGCGACCAAACGGGGTGACGGAGTCAGATTGAGCCGCCCGACGGCATCGCGCAGATCCTGCGGCCACAGCCACAACCGATACTCCGGGTCGATGCCGAAATAGTCCTCCGGGCCGTGCAGGACCCGGTTGCGCATGTCCGCGCAGTACCGCTCGCGCCAGGACCGTTCGTGGACCTTCAGCGGTTCGTCGCGCACCTTCGTGCGGGTGATCCGGAAGAGATCCTCCATGGCGCGGTACTCGTAGGCGAGCAGGGCGTCCGGCTCGGCCCAGATGCCGAGCCCGGTGGTGCGGGCGGTGGCCGCGGCCTGAATCATCAGGGCCAGGTCGTCGGCGCTGGGGACGGACGGGTAGATGACGAACGGCGCCGCCCAGCCGGAGGCGATCAGGTCGAGGTTGAAGGTTGGCCGCAGGTGTTTGGGAATCTCTCGGCGTTCCTTCTCGGTGTAGTTCGGGGCGACGTAGGCGAGCAGCCGGTTGTTGCCGTCGAACGGGCTGTCCGCCACGCGGATGAAGATGGTGCGTGGCGGCCCGTTGGGCCGGGCAAGGCGTTTGGTGATGTTCTGCTTGGCGAAGGCGGACGCCGCCTGGCCCTGCTGAAACTGCAGGGTGCCCGCCCGGCCGGTGTCCAGTTTCGGCAGCAGGAACTCGGCCAGCCCGGTGTCGATGGGCGCCTGGCCTTTGCGGATCCACTCCGCGAGCTGCGTGAACTCGTCATCGATCTCGGCGGCGCGTTGGGTGTTGTGGGCGGTCACCTCCGGGGTGTCCACCGACAGCATCCGGACCGGCATGCGAAGGTTCGGTGTGTCGCCGTCGGTCACGTCGACCAGCGGCTGATCACCCAACGGCGGCATGCTCGCGCCCGCTGGCGCCCAGAAGATCTGCACAGGCTCGGACATGTCGCCCCCACAGCGTGCGGCCGAATCGAGTGTCGGCACCCAGTCCACCATGTCCCCGTGCTCTGAGCTGCCAGAAATCCGACGAGGGCACGCTCCCGCATCGCGTCCACGGTGGGCAGGCCCCAACATTCGGGGCGTTTCAAACCAGGGTGTCCCACCCACGAGCCGGACGACTTCTGGCGACGGCACACCGGCCACGACCAGTGAGCCTTCGCGGTCGGGGTCCGCCGGCCGGATTTTCTCGGCCCAACGTGAGTGTTGTCTTGAAGCCGTTGAGACAGCATTGAGTGTGGGCCGAACAAGATCACCCTGGACCTCGACCACGAAGGCTGCGTAGAGCCGGTGCCCGTCGCAGCGTGACCCTGCCGGCAAGACGAGCCACCCTCACCGCATCAGGGCGGGAACGCCGTCGTCACCCTCCCGATCTCCTCCGACCCCAGGACGGCCGCCATGTCCGCCCCAGAGAGGAACGCGACCACCAGCGCCGTAGTGACCGACAGCATGCGCCCCGGCTCGATCGTGGTCCGGGCGAGCATGGGCACCACCAGCGAATCCGACCCCACTGGCAGGAACGGCACATCCATAAAGCTCAAATGACTGGCACCGCTGATCGCAACGGTGTGCGCCGGCTTCCCGGCCCGGTCGACGGTCGTCCAGCCGTCCAGGGTGATGGCCTTCTCAGCGGCATACCACTCCGCGTCGGGTGCCATGCCGGCCGCAACGGCGTCATCGGGTTCCAGTTCGAACTCGGCATGCTGCGCCAGCACCTGCAGCACCGGCCGGGGCACGCCTTCCCGGCCGACCTCGGTCCACACCGCGCCATCCAGGTTGACCGCGGCGATGCAGCGCGGATCCTCACGGCACCAGTGCAACGCTGCCGCACCACCGAACGAGTGACCGACCGCCGTCAACCTGCTCAAGTCGAGACGGCCCGCGAACATGTCATCAGCATCGAGTTCGGCGAGCCGATCGGCGACGAACGCCAGGTCCGCGGCCTTGAACCGGCACACGTCGGCGCGCTGCTGGAACACCGCGGGGTGCGTGCCGGTCTGCGGTCCGAGCGCGCCGGCGATCGCGGCCGGGTTCACCGGCACGGTCCGGCCGTCCGGGAAGACCGTCACCGCCGTCTCGTAGGTGTGGTTGATGCCCGCCACGACGAAACCCTGGCTGGCCAGTTCCTCGGCGATGCCGGACAGCAGCAGCGGCGGGAACCCGCTCGGCGACAGCAGCACGACCGGGTAGCCGGCCTGGCCGGCGGCCAGCGGCGCGCCGTCGACGCTGTGCGCCGTCAGCCCGGCCGCCAGGATACCGAGCATCTCGGCGGCGGCCTGCCAGGCGCCGGGCAGGTAGCCGGCGGGCGGGCCGGACGACGGCTGGGCCGGATACCAGATCCAGATCACCAGCGACCGGGGTTCGGCCGGATCCGGCGCGTACGGGTCGGTGCGGGATCGGTCGGTCCACTCACGAACGGTCCGGCCCACGGCGAACGGGCCCGTCGGCGGTGGCAGGGCTGATGTCATGGTCCACCCCTCCTTCCTCGAACGAGTCACGACGGTGCCGGGCCAGCACCACGACCGCCGCCATGAAGCAGAGCAGGCCGGCCGGGCCGATCGGTGGCGCGTGCATCAGCACGATCGAGGAGAGCGCGAGCAGCACCGTCGCCGACAGTGGGGCGCCGGCTCGGCGGACGGCGTCCGCGGCGGCCAGGACGGCCACCGCCCAGCCGATCGCTCCGATGGTCACGGCGAGGTCGTCGGATATCGGGTCATCCCACAGTGCCTGGATCGCGCGAGCGGCCGCAACCCGCTCGCCGGGCGGAGCGTCGTTGGTGTGCCGGACGAGCACTCCGACGGCGATGCCCTGGATCGCTTCGCCGGCGCCGTAGAACAGGACGAACACGCCGGCCGCCACCCGGCTGACCGTCGCCGCCGTCCCGCGCAGGCCGTCGAGGAGCAGGTAGACGGCGGCTCCGAGCAAGCCGATGAACAGCAGCGTGCCGAGGTGGACGATCAGCCAGCGATCCGCCTGGTCGCGAAGGCTGCCGTAGATGTCGCCGGCGTCGTGAGCCGGATGGAACAGCAGCAGCACCGCCCACGCCAGGGGAGTTCCCAGCAGGAACGCCAGCCGCATGTCAGTACTCCCACTTCGCGTACTCGGGGTGGCGGGCCTTCATGTCCTCGAATAGCAGCACCTGGCGATCGATGTACCAGGCTTTGGCGGTCTGCAGGATCACCAGGCCGGTGAGGGTGACGATGAGGTCGTAGCGGACCAGCCCGTAGGTGAGTGCCGCCGCGCCGATGAGCTGGATCGCGTAGGTCACGTTGAGGACGCGGGCGTTGAACTGCTCCGGCACCGGAACCCGGAGCCGCTCGGACCAGACGCGTTCGCCGAAGACGCCTCTCGACGCCCAGTTGCGGGTGGATCGCGGCTTGGCGAACAGCAGCGGGTTGATCATCATGAAGACCAGCGACAACACGATCGGTACGAGGGACCACCAGCCGATCCAGTCGCGGCTCCAGATGGACAGCGCGAGCAGCGGCAGGACGGCGAAGCGGGTGGCGACGCTTACCGGATTGGCGTGGCGGGTCCAGTTGTCGCCGGTGAGACCGAAGACTTTGGCGACACGCTGTTCGCTGGTGACCTTGACGGCTGGAGTACTCATCGCGGACCTCCTGGCAGCGATTCGACGGGTATGCCACGAGCGTGCGGGACCCGTCTTGACGGCGGCTTGGCGTACGCGTCAAGTGGCCGCCAAGCGGCGGCCGCGAGGATGACGCCGTGCTGTCGGAGATCGTGTTTCGCCGGCTCGGCGAGCCGGCCGAGCGGTCACAGGCAGGCGAGCTGCTCGTCGCGGGCGGCTGTGTCTACCGCTCCCCACGGCTGGCCGGCGACGAGCGGTGGTCCGGGCTGTGGAACCTCACCGCGGCCGACGGAGCCGCCCTGACGGCCGCCGCCGCCACGATGCGGATGTCGGCGCGGATCCTCGAGGTCCGCGCGCTGGCGGCGCGACCGGGGGAGCACTGCCCGGCGATGTGGGCCCGCCTGGTGCGCGAGCTGGCCGACACGTGCCGCGCCCGCGGCGCGGAGTCGATGGTGGCCGGGTTCGCCGGCGGCGACGCCGCCGCGGAGGGCCTGCTGCGCCGGGCGGGCTTCGACACGGCCTCGGATCCGGGGTTGCCCGGCCTCGACTCGATCAAGTGGGTAGCGCGCGAGGTCTGAGATGCGCGAGGCCGATTCAGACGAGCGCTTCCAGATCCGCGGCGGCCCGGCGGGCGATCAGCTCGGCGCCCTGCCGCCGGGCGACATCCAGCGAGAGCCGCAGGGCGGTACGGGCGTCGGCGGTACGCGGAGGCGCCGTCGCCAGAAGCGCCCGGCCGTGCAGCCGGTGCAGTTCCGCCTCGTGCATGCGCTCCCCGCTCCGCGCCACCAGAATCTGCGCCTCGGCCAGCAGCCGCAACGCCTCCTCGGCGTGCCCGGACATCGACTCGGCCTCGGCCAGCATGCCGAGCACCCAGGCCACCAGGTGCCGGGCGCCGCGTGACCGGATCTCGTCGAGGTTCTCCCGCAGGGTCGTGGCGCCGGCGACCGGATCACCCTCCATGGCCAGCGTCCACGACCGTACCGCTGCGGCGTAGCTGAACCAGGCCGGCAGCGGCCCGGCCAGGTCGAGGGCCTGGCGCGCGTGCGCGCCGGCCGCGGCCACGTCGCGGCGTAGCGCACTGATCAGCGCGGCACTGGTCAGCACACCCGCACGGACAAGAGGAGCATGGGTACGGGTACCCGCGATCGCGACATCCACCAGGGCGGCAGCCTCGTCCTCATGCCCGAGCAGGTCCAGAACCGGCGCCAGTTGCAGCCGCGCCGTGATCTCCACGGGCAGGAGCTCGTGCGGCCCGTCCGGCGTGTCCCGGGCCAGGTCGAGGCTGTGCTCCAGGTGCTCGCGCGCCGCACCCGGCTCACCCAGGCACCACAGGGTGCGTCCCATCGCGAGGTGCGCCTGCGCGTTGTCCGTACCCCGGCTGACTTCGAGCATCCGCTCCGCCAGCTCCCGCGCGTGTGTGTGCTCGGCGCGGGCGACCGCCACTTCGTAGAGGCTGCGGTAGGCCGCGATGGTGGCCGGGCCGTCACCCAGCTGTTCGGCCAGTTCGCGGGCGCGGGTGACGGCGGCGCGACCGGACGCCGACTGGGCGCCGTGCAGCTGGGCGGACAACGTGCCGAGCCGCATCTGTACGTCGAGTTCCGAGCGGGTGCGTTCGGGCGACTGCGGTTCGGCGGCGAGCAGGTCCAGCGCGTGCGTCAGGTGCTGTTCGGCCTCCTCGTGCGCCAGCGTCGCCAGCGCCTGGTCGGCGGCGGTCAGCAGGTGCGGCAGGGCGGTACGGGTGCCGACGACCGGCGCGGCCAGCCACCAGTGCACACCGCCACGATCGTCGAGTGCCTCGGCCACCCGGGCGTGCAGCCGCGCCCGGCGTACCCGGCTCAGCTCCTGGTAGATGGTCTCGCGCACCAGAGCGTGCGCGAACCGGAACCGGCCCACCGCCGCCTCCTCGTTCACCAGCCCGGACAGCAGCGCGGCCTCGACCGCGTCGAGCACGGTCTCGTCGGCCAGGCCGGAGACCTCGCGCAGCACGTCGAGGTCGAACTCGCGGCCGGCGACCGCGGCGACCAGCAGGATCGCCTGGGTCTGTTCCGGCAGGCCGGCCAGGCGGCGGCGCAGCACATCGCGTACGCCCGCCGGCACCTCGCTGGCAGCGGCCTGCTCGGCCGCGGCCAGCCGCCGTTCGCTGCCGAGCAGGCGCAGCAGCTCCAGGACGAAGAACGGGTTACCGGCGCTGCGGTCGTGCACCACGTTCACCAGCCGCTCGGTGGGCTTCGTGCCGAGCCGGGCGGCCATCAGTTGCCGCACGTCGTCCTCGGTCAGACCGCGCAGCGGGACGCGGTCCACCGCCGGCAGGCGTGCCAGGGCGGCCAGGGTGGCGGCGAGCGTCGTCTCGTCCGGTTCGCGGTAGGTGCCGACGACGAGGATCCGGGCGCTGCCGAGCTCCCGGGCCAGCACCGGCAACAGCCGCAGGGAGCCGGCGTCCGCCCACTGCAGGTCGTCGATCACCACGAGCAGCGGCCGCTCGGCGGCGAGCCGGCACAGCAGCGTCGCCACGGCCCGGCAGACCCGGAACCGCACCACCTCGACGTCCACGACCGGTGGCGCCGCTGGCGGCGGCCCGGCCAGTTCCGGCAGCAGCGAACCGAGTTCCGGCAGGTAGGGGGCCAGCATCGCCGGCCGGAGCTCGGCGGGAAGCTCGGCGAGCAACCGCTGTAACACCTGCGTCCACGGCCAGAACGGCGGTGCGCCGGGCTCCTCTCCGCAACCACCCCAGGCGACCGTGACAGACGCGTGCCGGCCGAGCTCCTCGGCGAGCCTGGTCTTGCCGACGCCCGGCTCGCCGGTGAGGAGCACCAGCCGGCCGTGCCCGTCCACGGCGGCGGCAAGCGCGCCGCGCAGTGCCTTCAGAGGCTCCGCGCGGCCGATCAGCGCGTCCGCCGGCTCGGGTGCGTCCCGGGGGCCGGCGTCCGCCGGCCCGCTGCGGATGGCCGGCGCCAGGTCGAGCTCCGGCGCGTGCTCGAGGATTTGCCGGTGCAACCGGTCCAGTCGCGGATTCGGCTCGACCCCGAGGTCCTCGCGCAGCACGCGGTGAATCCGCTGGTACGCCTCCAGCGCCTCGGCCTGGCGCCCGGCGCGGTAGAGCGCGAGCATCCGCAGGCCGTGCAGGCTCTCACGGTACGGATTGGCGCCGATCAGCTGGTCGAGCTCGCTGACGATGCCGGCGTGCCGGCCCAGCGCCAGGCCGGCGGCGATGCGGTCCTCGGCGGCGCCCAGCCGCAGATCGTCCAGCCGGGCTCGTTCCGCCCGAGCGAACGGGGCGTCCGGGAAGTCGGCGAGAACCGGCCCCCGCCACAGCGCGAGCGCCTGCCCGAGCGTGTCGTCGCCCCGATCCGGCTGCCCGGCGTCGAGCAGCCGCCGGCCCTCGGCCGTGAGCGCCTCGAACCGCGCGGCGTCCAGGTCGTCGGCGCCGATCCGCATCCGGTAGCCGGGCGCCTGGCTCACCAGCACCCGGGCCGGGGTTCGTGCCCCGCGTTCCGGTTCGAGCAGCCGGCGCAGGTGCGACACGTACGCCTGTAGCGACGCCATCGCCTGCGCCGGCGGTTCCTCGCCCCACAGTTCGTCGACCAGGTGCTCCAGCGACACCGTACGGTTCGCGTGCACCAGCAGGATCGCCAGGACCGCGCGCTGTTTCGGGCGGCCCAGCTCCAGCAGCCGCTCACCGGCCGCGACCTCGAGCGGTCCGAGGATCCTGAACTCCACCTGTCTCGTCCCGTCGCCGCCGGGCAGGAGCCGCACCGTCACCCTACAAAGCGACGAAGACCGGGACAACGCACAGATGACCTCAGAAGGGTTGCGGCTGGCACGGTGCGCATAGTGTCGCGTGCGGAGCGGTGTGCAGCCGGCCGACCGGAATCCGGTGCTGGCACCCCTCGCAGATGCCGTAGGTGCCTTCGGCCATGCGGCGCAGTGCCTGGGCGGCGTCGGCGACGTGTTGCCGGTGGGACATCGTGAGCAGTTCGAGGGTGTGGGGTTCGTAGCCGCCGTGGTCGGGCAGCCGTCCGTACTCGGTCAGTTCGGTCAGCCGGGCGGTGTGCACGGCGAAGGTCTCCTCGAGCATGCTGCGGAGCAGTTCGAGATGTGCACCGGCGGTATCAGTGGGTTCGTGCAGGATCGTGCTCATCGCCATCCTCCTGACAAGGGTTCACGAACGGGCCGGGTGACGCAGTGCTGACATGGCCGCCAGGCCGGCGCCGTTCAGGGCGGCGGTCCGCGGTGCCGCGGCTCGGTGTACCCGTAGCCGCGACGCCAGGGACAACGCCGATGAAAGTGCGGGGTGCAGGGCTCCGTCACCGACCAGCAGCAGGCCTCGCGCCTTGGCCGCGGCCAGGTCAGCGGCGGCGCGCTCGGTGTGCAGGTCCTCGATGTGACGGACGATGACGTCGCTGAGCAGTTCCACCGGGGCGCCCCGGTCGAGGTCGCGGGTGCCGAGCTCGGCGCGCCGGGCGGCGACGACCCGGCCGTGGCTCAGTAGTGCGGTCTCGGTGAGTTCGGCGCCGATGTCAGCGATCAGCAGGGCGCCGGCAGTCGCGCCCGAGCCGATGGCGGCGGCACGGACGGTGTCGATGAACAGCAGCCGGGTGGGCGAGAAGGCGGCCTCGAGGACGGTACGCAGCAGGGACTGCTCCGACTCGGAGGTCAGCACCGGCCGGCAGGCCACGACCACGTCCGAGGCGGGGACCGGCTGCGCGTACCGGCGGGCCATCTGTGTCAGGAGCGTGACGCATGCCTCGACGTCGATGACGCGGCCCCGGCGTACCGGGCGGCCGGTGGAGGCGAGCGCGTCGTGGGACGGTCCGCTGACCGTACCGTGATGCGCCGCCCACATGCCGACCGTGGCGCTGCCGAGGTCAACCGCGAGAGCGGGCATGGTGGGCTCCTTCCGTGCGGGTCTGTCAACCATCATTGCCGCCTGATCGAGGGGTCGCACCGGCCATGACCGGCGAACACAGGGCCGGCTTCTTGCCGGTGGACGGCAACCTGGATCGGCAGCCCCGGCTCAGCCGTCCTCCGGCCGGCTGAGTCGCCGGCGGATGCCGCTGAAGTGCTCGTTCAGGGCGGCGATCGACTCCTCGACGTCGCCGGCGCGCACCGCGTCGTAGACCCGCCGGTGCCGTGCGGCGATCTCGGCGGGCGTCTCGTCGGCCTCGTCGAGCTCGGCGTGCAGTGCGTGGTAGACGTCCCAGAAGGCCGCCAGCAGCTGGATCACCAGCGGGTTGCCGAGAGGCTGGTACAGCAGCTCGTGGAAGCGCTTGTCGGTCTCCGCGCTGACGGCGCCGGCGCGGGCCTCCGCCTCCATCTGCTCCATCACCCCGGTCAGCTCGTCGCCGGCCGCGCCGGTGCCGCGCTCGCGGATGACCTGCTGGATCAGCCCGGACTCCAGGACCTCGCGAATCTGCACCAGGTGGCGCAGGTCGTTGCGGCCGGCCTGGAGCGACATCCGCCCGTGGAAGGTCAGTTCGTCGACGAGCGAGACCAGCGACATGGTGCCGACGTACATGCCGAAACCGTGGCGGATCTCCACGATGCCGACCGCCTGCAGCGCCTTGAGTGCCTCACGCAGCGAGTTGCGGCTGACGTTGATCTCCTCGAGCAGCTCCAGCTCGGTGGGCATCGGATCGCCGGCGGTGAGGCCGCGCTCCAGGATCAGGTGCTTGATCTGCTGCTGCACCTCGTCGGTCCGGCTCGGCCGCCGCGGGTTGGCGGCGGCCGCCGCGGTACGCCGCCTCACCGGGGTCCCCGCATCGTTTCGTCCCTCCGGGGTGCCCGATGTGCGGGTTGTGCCACCGGGCGGCGGCCAGGTTGCTGATCCTGGCCGGTGGGGACGGGCTGCGGCTCTGTCATGACGGCTTCTCTCCGGGCGCTCTTGACCGTGTGCAGGCACGCTCCTAAGGTACCGCATACGAACTACGTCGGACGTAGGACGTCCTATGAACTTCAGATGGCTTGGGGGAGAAGATGGATAACAACGGTCTGTCGCGCCGGAACCTGCTGCGCTTCGCGGGCATCCTCGGCGCGGCCACCACGATCACCGCCGGCCTGGGGGCGTGCGGAGAGGGTGGCGACTCCTCCGGCGCGAGCGGCAAGACCATCGAGGCGACTCTGGCCTTCACGCTCTCCAGCGGCTTCGACCCGATGAACGCCTCCAGCGCGGTGGCCACCACGGTGAACCAGCACGTCTTCGAGGCTCTCGTCGACCTCGACCCGATCACCCGTAAGCCGTACCCGGCGCTGGCGAGCGCGCTGCCGTCCGCCGGCGGCGACGGTCTGACCTGGACCGTCACCCTCCGCGACGGGGCGAAGTTCTCCGACGGCACACCGGTCACCGCCGACGACGTGGTGTGGTCGTTCCAGCGGGCCCTGGATCCGGCCAGCAAGTCGCTGATGGCCAGCTTCATCACCTTCCTCGACACGGTGACCGCGAAGGACCCGCGGACGGTGGAGTTCAAGCTCAACAGCCCGTTCAGCCTCTTCCCGCAGCGCGTCGCCGTCATCAAGATCGTGCCCAAGGCGAAGACCGGGGATGCCGCGGCCGCCAAGGCCTTCGACACCGCGCCGATCGGCTCGGGCCCGTTCACCGTGGTGAGCGCCAACGCCACCGCCGGCGTGGTGATGGGCGTCAACCCGCACTACAACGGGCCACGGCCGGCCAAGGTGGAGAAGGTCACGCTGCGGACCACACCGGACAACACGGCCCGGCTCAACGACCTGCAGGGCGGGTCGTCGCAGGCGATCGAGGCGGTGCCGTACCTGGACGTCAGCGCCGTGTCCGGCGGCAAGAAGGTGGACGAGAAGCAGGCGTTCAACCAGCTGTTCCTGATGTTCAACTGCACCGCCGCGCCGTTCAGCGACAAGCGGGTACGGCAGGCGCTGCACTACGCCATCGACACCGACAAGCTGATCACCACGGCGTTGCAGGGTCACGCCACCGCCGCGACGAGCTACCTCGACGAGGGCAACGCCGGCTACCAGAAGGCCGCGACCGTATACGGCTACGACCCGGACAAGGCCAAGTCCCTGCTCGCCGCCGCCGGCGTCACCAACCTCTCCTTCGAGCTGGTCACCACCGACACCGCGTTCGTCAAGGACAGCGCCCCGGTGCTGATCGACGCCTGGAAGGCGATCGGCGTGACCGCCACCCTCAACACCAACCCGTCATCGGCGGTCTACGGCACCATCGTGCCGGGTGCCGGCTTCCGGGTCCTCGCCGCCAGCGGCGACCCCACGGTCTTCGGCCCGGACGTGGACCTGCTGCTGCGCTGGTTCTACCTCAACGACACCTGGACGAAGAACCGGCACCGCTGGGCCACCACCCCCGAGGCGAAGCGGTGCGCGCAGATCATCGAGGACGCCGCGAAGACCTCCGGCACCGCACAGACCGGGCTGTGGAAGCAGGCCCTCGACCTGATCGCCGAGGAGGTCCCGCTCTACCCGGTCCTGCACGCCAAGATGATCACCGCCTTCGACCCGGCCAAGCTCAAGGACTTCCAGGGCGCGGCCACCACCGGCCTCTACTTCCTCGGCGCCTCGCGCGGCTGATCCGTTGACCTCGCGACTCAGTGCCGCGGCCGCCTCCGGGCGGCCGTGCACCGACACGGAAAGGAGCATCGGGTGGACGCGTTCCTCGGCATCATCCTGCGCCGGCTGGCGGCGCTGATCCCGCTGATGCTCGGCATCATCCTGTTCATCTTCCTGATCATGGCGTTGTCCCCGAACGACGCCGCCCTCTCGGTGCTGGGTGACCAGGCGACCGCCGAGCAGGTCGCCGCGTTCAACCAGGCCAACGGCCTGGACCAGCCACTGCTGGCCCGGTACGCCGACTACCTGTGGGCGCTGCTGCACGGCGACCTGGGCCAGACCTACTCGTTGAGCGCGCCGATCAGCGGCATCATCGGCGACGCCCTGCCGGTCACCCTCCAGCTCACCGCTCTCGGTGTGAGCCTGGCCGTGGTGCTCGCGCTCGCGCTCGGCATCACCGGTGCGCTCTACCGCGATCGGTGGCCGGACCAGGTCACCCGTCTGGTGTCGATGGCGGGCATCTCCATCCCGTCGTTCTGGCTGGCCATCCTGCTGATCCAGCGGCTGTCCACGATCGGCGGCGGAACACTGCCCAGCGGCCACTATGTCGCACCGTCGGAGTCGGCCGGCGACTGGTTCCGGCACCTGATCCTGCCGGCCGTCGCGCTCGCCGTGCCGACCGGCTGCGCGCTGGCCCGGGTGGTGCGTACCTCGATGGTGGAGGAACTGGACCGCGACTACGTGCGCACCGCGGTCGGCGCCGGGTTGCCGCCGATGGTCGTGGTCGGCCGCAACGTGCTGCGCAACGCCCTGCTGACGCCGCTCACCGTCCTCGGCCTGCAGGTCGGCTACCTGATCGGCGGCGCCGTGATCATCGAGGCGATCTTCACCCTGCCCGGGATGGGCACCCAGATCATGAGCGCGGTCCAGCAGAACGACATCGGCCTGGCCCGCGGTCTCGTCATCACCATCGCGCTCGGCTTCGTCGTGGTGAACCTCGTCGTCGACCTGCTGTATCTGGCGGCCAACCCCCGCCTGCGAGGAGCTCACTGATGATCGCCGGATTTCGGCGGCTGCCCCTGCCCGCCAAGCTCTGCCTCGGTTTCCTCCTGTTCGTCGTCGCGGTCGGCGTCGCCGCACCGTGGCTCATCCGCCACGACCCCACCCAGGTCGCCCTTGCCGCACCCTCGACCGGCCCGAACGGCGAGCACTGGTTCGGCGTGGACCGGCTCGGCCGCGACATCTACTCCCGGCTCGTCGCCGGCACCCCGCGCTCGCTGATCGTCGGCTTCGGCTCGGCCGGGCTCGCCCTGCTGGCGGGTGCGTTGCTCGGGTCGATCGCGGCCACCAGCCGCCGCGCCGCCGACGAGACGATCATGCGGCTGCTGGACGTCGTGATGGCGTTCCCGACGATCGTGCTGGCCGCGATCCTGGTCGTCGCCTACGGCAACGACAGCATCACGGTGCTGGTCGGCGCGATCGGCTTCGTCCTGATCCCGCAGATCGCCCGTCTGGTACGAGCCAACGTCGCCGCGCAGTACCAGGAGGACTACGTCGCCGCGGAGCGGGTGATCGGCGCCGGGCGCCGGCACATCCTGACGCGGCACGTGGCCCGCAACTGCGCCGCGCCGATCCTGGTCTACGCCACGATCATGGTGGCCAACGCGATCGTCTTCGAGGCCTCGCTGTCGTTCATCGGCGGTGGTCTGCAGCCGGAGGCCGGTGCCTCGTCGTGGGGCAGCGTGATCGCCTACGGCCAGCAGATGCTCGCCAGCCGGGGATGGTGGGCCACGTTCTTCCCCGGTCTGCTCATCCTGATCACCGTACTGTGCCTCAACATCCTGGCCGAAGGCATCTCGGACGCCTGGGCCGCGCCCGCCGGCCGGCGGCGGGCCGGCACCGGACCGGCCGCGACGGAACTGTCGGACGCCGAGCGCGAGTCGGCGGTCGAGCTGCCCGGCCTGGCGCGGGCCGCGGCACGGCTGGCCGCCACCGCACGCCCGGCGGTCACCCTGCCTCCCCTGCTGTCGGTGCGTGACCTGCGGATCGGCTTCGCCGCCAGCCACCACGGCGTGGACATCGTCGACGGCGTCGGCTTCGACGTGCGGCCCGGCGAGGTGCTCGGACTGATCGGCGAGTCCGGCTGCGGCAAGTCGCTGACCGCACTGACCGTGATGGGCCTGCAGCCGCGCGGCGCACGCATCGGCGACACCATCGAGTTCGCCGGCACCGATCTGCTCACCCTCGGCGCCGCGGAACGGCGCAAGGTGATGGGGCGCCGGATCGCGATGATCTATCAGGACGCGCTTTCCGCGCTCAACCCCTCGATGACGGTACGGGCCCAGCTCAAACAGGTCATCCGGCGCGGCGGCACCCGGACCGCCGATGAGCTGATGAACCTGGTCGGTCTCGACCCGCGCCGCACCCTGTCGTCGTACCCGCACGAGCTGTCGGGCGGCCAGCGGCAGCGCGTGGTGATCGCGATGGCCCTGGCCCGCGACCCCGAGCTGGTGGTCGCCGACGAGCCCACCACCGCCCTCGACGTGACCGTGCAGGCGCAGGTCATCCAGCTGCTGCTGCGGCTGCGGGCCGAGCTCGGCTTCGCCCTGATCCTGGTCTCGCACGACCTGGCCCTGGTCAGCGACGTCTGCGACCGGATCGCCGTGATGTACGGCGGCCGCATCGTCGAGGTGGGCCGGACCGCCGAGGTGCTGGCCGCTCCTACCCACCACTACACCCGCGGGCTGCTCGGCTCGGTGCTGTCGCTGGAGGCGCAGGCACCCCGGCTGGTCCAGATCCGCGGAACCGTGCCGTCACCGGCGGACTTCCCGGCCGGCTGCCGGTTCGCCGACCGCTGTCCCCGAGCCACCCAGATCTGCGCGGAGGAGCGGCCGCCGCTCGCCGATGTCAACGGCCACCTGACGGCCTGCCACCACCCCGCGCGCATCGAGGCCGAGAAGGTTGCCGTCCATGACTGAACAACGCCGGGATCCGCTGGCCGAACTCAGCGGGGTCAGCGTCGAGCACCGCGCCCCGGGCGGGTCCGTCTTCAACCGGGCCCGGGTGCACGCACTCACCGCAGCCGACCTGACCGTGGCACCGGGCGAGACTCTCGGCGTGGTCGGCGAGTCCGGCTGCGGCAAGTCGACCCTGGTCAAGGTGCTGGTCGGCCTGCAACCACCGACCCGCGGCACGGTACGCCTCGCCGGCGAGGACATCTGGTCGCTGAGCACGTCCCGGCGCCGGCGGCACGTCGGCGGCCTGGTCGGCATGGTGTTCCAGGATCCGGCCACGTCGCTGAACCGCCGCCTGAGCGTCGAGCAGATCATCGCCGACCCGCTCGACGTACAGGGCCGGCGCAGCCCGCGGGACCGGCGTGACCGGGTGACCGAGCTGATGGACCTGGTCGGCCTGCCCGCCTCGGCCCGCGAGGCGCTGCCTCCTCAGATGTCCGGCGGCCAGCGGCAACGGGTCGCCATCGCCCGGGCCCTGGCCCTGGAACCGGCCCTGCTCGTCGCCGACGAACCCACCTCGGCGCTGGACGTGTCGGTCCGGGCACAGATCCTCAACCTGCTGCTCGACCTGCGTACGCGTCTCGGGCTCGCCATGGTGTTCGTCTCGCACGACCTGCAGACCGTGCGGCGCGTCTCGGACCGGATCGTCACCATGTACCTCGGCCGGGTCGTGGAGGAGCTGCCCGCCGACCGGATCCGGTACGGGCGTCACCCGTACACCCAGGCGTTGTTCTCCGCGGCACCCGGGTTGCTGAACCCGATGCGCCCGATTCCCCTGACCGGCCCGGTTCCCTCCGCCGTGCGCCCGCCGTCGGGCTGCCCGTTCCGCACCCGGTGCTGGCGGTCCACCGACGTCTGCGCCACCGAGATGCCGCCGTACGCCACCGACGCCGACGGCCGCTTCCGTTGTTTCCACCCGATCACCGACCCATCGGATCTGCCCCGCGCCGGAGCGGATTCCGTACAGGAGCTGACATGACCGCCACCGCCACCGCCCCCACCTCTCCCGACGGTGCCGTCGCACCGATGCTGACCGGCGTGGTGCCTCCGGTGTGTACCCCGCTCACGCCCGACCTCGACGTCGATGTCGACTCGCTGCTGCGGCTGGTCGACTTCCAGCTCGCCGGCGGCGTCGACGGGCTGTTCATCCTCGGCTCCTCCAGCGAGGTCGCCTTCCTGCCGGACGGGCACCGGGCCGTGGTGATCGACGCGGTGCTGCGCCACGTGGCCGGGCAGGTGCCGGTGCTGATCGGGGCGATCGACATGACCACCCTGCGAGTTCTGGACCACGCGCGCCGTGCGGTCCGCGCCGGGTGCGCCGGCATCGTCGCCACCGCGCCGTTCTACACCCGCACCCATCCGGCCGAGGTCGAGCTGCACCTGCGGCGCGTCGCCGAGCAGTGCGAGGCCCCGCTGTACGCCTACGACCTGCCGGTGTCGGTGCACACCAACCTGGACCACGAGATGCTGCTGCGGCTGGCCGCCGAGGGCGTACTCGCCGGGCTCAAGGACTCCACCGGCGACGACGCGGCGCTGCGCGACCTGCTGGTCGCCCGGCGCGACGCCGGACTCACCGCGTTCAGTGTGCTGACCGGCTCGGAACTGACCGTCGACAGCGCCCTGCGGATGGGCGCCGACGGCGTGGTCCCCGGCCTCGGCAACGTGGACCCGCACGGCTATGCGGCCCTCTACCGCCACGCCCGGGCCGGCGACTGGGACCAGGCCGCCCGCGAGCAGGAACGACTGCTGCGGCTGATGCGTATCGTCCGGGCCGCGGCGCCCAGCCGGATGGGTCGCGGATCCTCGGCGCTCGGCGCGTTCAAGACCGCGCTGCGGCTGCGCGGCGTCATCCGGCACGCCGTCACCGCCCCGCCGCAGATCCCGCTCGACGACGCGGAGACCGACTACGTGCGGCGCACCCTGGTCGCCGCGGGGCTGCTGTGACCGGCGCGGTCGCCGCGGTCGACATCGGCGGCACGAAGATCGCCGCGGCACTGGTCACGGACGACGACGTCATCCGCGAGCGGGTTCAGGTCGACACCCCGTCCGGCGCGCCGGCCATTCTGTGCGTCGTCGCCGAGCTCATCGCCGGACTGTGTTCCCGCAGCGGACAGGGCACCGTACGGGCCGTCGGGGTGGGAGCGCCCGGCGTGATCGACAGCACCACCGGCGTGGTGCGCTCGGCGACCGGGATCCTGCCCGGCTGGGCCGGCACCCCGGTCCGCGACGAACTGGCCGGCCGGCTCGGGCTGCCGGTGGCCGTCGCCAACGACGTCCGGGCGGCCGCCCTCGGCGCCGTCCGCGATCCGGCGGTGCGCGACCGCTCCCACCTGCTGCACGTCTCAGTCGGCACCGGTGTCGGGGGAGCACTGGTTCGCCACGGCCGCCTGGTGCCGGGGCCGCACGCGGTGGCCGGCGAGATCGCGCATCTGCTCGTCCCGGACGCCGGTGCACTGCCGTGCGGATGCGGCCGGTACGACCACCTGGAGGCCGCCGTCGCCGGGCCGGCCATCGCCGCCGCGTATGCCCGGGCGACATCGGGTCCGGTGCGGCCGCTCACCGAGGTGGCCGCGCGGATGCGCGCCGGCGACCAGGACGCCGGCACGGCGATCCGGTCGGCGGCGCGCCTGCTGGGCCGGGCTCTCGCCGGCCTGGTGGCGGCGGTCGACGTGGACGCGGTGACCCTCGGCGGTGGGGTGGTGCACGGCATCGCCGAGTTCGCCCCGGCGACCGCCGAGGCCTTCCATACCGAAGCGCTGCCACCGCTGCGCGCGGTGCCGGTCGTCGTTCCCCGCACGGGTACGGACGCCCCGCTGCTGGGTGCCGCCCAACTGGCCCGCGAGATCAGGCAGGAGTCACCGGTATGAAGATCAACCAGTTCGCCGAGGTGATCCGCGGCGGTCTCATCGTGTCCTGCCAGGCCGGACCGGACCATCCGCTGCGGGACTCGCCCACCATCGCCCGGATGGCGCGGGCCGTGGTCCGGGGCGGAGCCACCGCCGTACGGTGCGGGGGAGTGGGCGGCATCGCCGACGTACGCGCCGTCGCCGACGCCGTGCCGGTGCCGGTCATCGGGCTCACCAAGCAGGGCACGACGGGTGTGTTCATCACACCCACCGTCGACGACGCGCTGCGGGTGCTCGCGGCGGGCGCGGCCGTCGTCGCCACCGACGGCACCACCCGCCCACGCCCGGACGGGGCACCACTGAGCCGGACGATCGACGTGGTGCACACCGCCGGTGGCCTGGTCATGGCCGACGTCTCCACGCTGGCCGAGGGCGTCGCGGCGGCCGAGGCCGGCGCCGACCTGATCGCCACCACATTGTCCGGCTACACCCCCCACAGCCCGGCGTCCGCCGGACCCGATCTGGCGCTGGTCGCCGCACTTACGGCCGCGCTGCCGTCGGCGCTGATCGTGGCCGAGGGCCGGTATCACCACCCGGAGCAGGTCCGGGCCGCTCTGGACGCCGGCGCCACCGCCGTGGTGGTGGGCACGGCGATCACCGACCCGGCATGGATCACCAGCACCTTCGCGGTCAGCCGGGGGAGGGCAGTGCCTCCGTCGGCCAGTTGAGCATCTTGGCGCCGCGAACGGCGGCCTGCAGGGTGAAGCGGTGCTCCGGGTCGGCCGGGTCGTAACCGGTCAGCGTCCGCGCCCGGGCCAGGCGGTAGGTGACCGTCCGCACCGACACGTGCAGGAGTTTGGCGGTCTCGGTGGCCACGGCACCAGTGCGGAAGTAGGCGTCGAGAGTGTCCAGCAGCGGCTGCGCCCCGCCGCGCGCCAGGGCGAGCGGGGTCAGCACCGCGGACACCAGGTCGACGATGGCCGGCTGATCGCGGAGCAGCACCCGGTAAACCAGCAGGTCGTGGGCACCCACCACCGGGCCGTCCAGCTTGAGGCGGGCGGCCATGGTCAGGGCCTCGCGGGCCTCCTCGTAGGAGCGGGCGATGCCGTACACCCCGGGATAGGCCCGGCCGACCGCCACCTGCCAGGGCGGGCCATGGCGCAGGCGGCTCAGTTCACCGTGGATCAGCAGGCCCAGGTCGTCGCCGTCGCGGACCGGCGCGGCCCGCTCGGCCTGCGCCGAGCTCGCCGGGGCGAGGACGACGAGCAGGCCGTCCTTGGTGGCCACCAGCACGTCCCGGTCGCCGAGCCGGTCGAAGATCACCGCCTCCAGCGCGCTGATGGCAGCGTCGGTGTCCGGCAGCCGGCGGTTCGGCGCGGCCAGCGCGACCTGGTGCACTCGGGCCAGGTCCAGTCCGAACGGCTCGGCCCGCTCGACCAGCCCGCCCAGGTCGGAGTCGCCGCGCAGGAGATCGTCGATGATCTCCCGGCGCGACGTCTCCTCCCGGCGGATCAGGGCCCGGCGTGACTCGTTGTAGCCCTCGGCCAGCGTGGCGACCGCGTCGTCGATGACGGCGAGCACCGCGGTAGCGGCGGCGCGGACCTCCTCGCGGTCGCGCGAGCGCACGACGGCCGGCAACTCCTGCCACAGGCGCCGCGCGGCGGACAGGTACAGCTGCACCACCCGCCCGGCCGAGATCCCCTGGCGAGCGGCCTGCCGGCCGAGCCGGCCCACCGCCTCGAGCTCGGCGCGCTTCGGCCGGCGGCCGTCGACCGCCGCGTCGGCCAGCAAGGGCAGGTAGTCGCCGAGAAGCTCCACCGGCACGCCGCCGGCGTCCCGGCTGGCGCCCTCGGCGACCTTGGCCAGCCAGGCGCGCTGCTCGGCCGACGGCTGCTCCCGGCGCGCCCGTGCGGAGTCCGACACGCTAGCCCTTCCGTTCCATCAAAAATCCCACCCCCTTCACGGTACGAGGACAGGCTCCGCGCTGCCCTGCCGTAGCGCGACCCACCACGCGTCCGGATCCGCCCGCCCCGCCTTCGGTGCCGCGGCGGACGGCTCGACCCGCAGATCGGCGTCGACGTCGACGACACCGGGCACCGCCCACGCCAGATCCTGGAGCAGAACGGCTGCCGACCGGTCGTTCGTCCGGCCGGTCAGCGTCACCACACCAGCGCGGACGTCGATCCGCACCGCGGCGGCCGCGGCCGCCGCGGCCGGCTCCAGCGCGGCCCGGACGTCGGTGCGGACGGCGTCGTCGGAACGCCCGAAGACCTTGAGCAGGTCCGCGGCGGCGACGACACCCAGCAGCCGCTGCCGGTGGTCCACCACCAGCAGCCGCTTCACACCCGCACGACGCATCTTGCGGCCGGCCTGGGCGAGCGTCGCACCGGGCGCGACCGTGACCGCCGGCGTACTCATCATTTGGTCCGCGGTGGCCCGGCCCCAGCCGAACTCCGGCTCCGCCCGGCGCCACCGTGCCAGCAGACCGCGACGCGGCTCCTCGCGCCACACCATGGCGTTCAGCACATCGGTACGGGTGAGCACGCCGATCACCATGTCGAAGGCGTCCACGACGGCCAGCGCGCTCACATCGTGGGTGGTGATCACGGTGATCACCTCGGCGGGTCGCGCATCGGCGGCGACGGTGAGCATCTGGTTGGTCATCACGTCACGAACGGTCCAGTGCTGCATGATCCTCCTTCCGGGATCGGCGGCGTAGCGGCCGCACCTCAACCGTCGCCGCCGGTGCTCCGGGCGGCCAGGGCGCGCACCGGCCGACAGCACGGCCCGGACGTTGCCGACCGTCGGCAAGGTGCCCGCACCGGATCGGTGCGTCTCCGTCAGCTCCCCGCGGGCGCGGGTGCCGAGGAGTCGCGCAGGCGGCGCGCCACGACGGCCGTGACCAGCACCAGCACCGCGCTCGCGAGCGCGGCCACCCGCATGCCCGCGGTGAACGCGTCCGTGGCCACCAGCCGGTCGGCGGCGGCCGCCGCGGTCAGGGTGTCGCCTGACACGTCGAACGAGCGGAACACCGCCGCGCCGAGGCTGCCCAGCAGCGCGATGCCGAGCGCGCCGCCCAGCTCGGAGCTGGTCTCGCTGAGCGCGGACGCCGCGCCGGCCCGCTCCTGCGGCGCCGCGCCCACGGCGAGGTCGGTGGTCAGCGCCATCGCCGGACCGGTACCGGTGTAGACCAGCACGAAGCCGGCGATCAGCAGGCCGGCCTCCCCGGCGACACCGACCAGCGACACCATCAGGTAGCCGGCGGCGCCCACCGCCAGCGCCGCCGCCAGCACGGGGCCGGCACCGAACCGGCTGCTCAGCCGCGGCGCGACGAGCGACAAGACGACCAGCACGGCGGCCGCCGGCAGCATCCACAAGCCGGCCCGTACCGGCGACAGGCCGGCCACCACCTGCAGATATTGGGTGATGAACAGGTAGACGCCGGCCACCGTACCGATCGCGACGAACTGCACCAGCAGGGCGCCGCGCAGCGCGGGCCGGGCGAACAACGTCAGGTCGAGCAGCGGCGTGGCGAGCCGGCGCTGGCGGCGGACGAAGAGCAGCCCGGCGGCGACGCCCACCACCAGTGCCGCCACCGTGGCGAGGCCCGGCCCGTGCGTCGCGAGCTTCTTGATCCCGTAGACCGCCGGCAGCATCGCCGCCAGGGACAGGGCGACGCTCGGCAGGTCGATCCGGCCCGCCGCCGGATCACGCGCCTCGGGCAGCAGCAGCGGCCCGGCCACCAGCAGCAGGAGCATCACCGGCAGGCCGAGCAGCAGCACCGAGCCCCACCAGAAGTGTTCGAGCAGCAGCCCACCGGCGACCGGGCCGAGCGCGATGCCGGCCGAGAACATGGCCGCCCAGACACCGAACGCCACTCCGCGCTGCCGCGCGTCGCGGAACAACGAGCTGATCAGGCTGAGCGTGGAAGGCATCAGCGTGGCACCGGCGACACCCATCACGGTACGCCCGGCGATCAGCATCTCCGGGCTGCTCGCGTACGCCGAAGCGGTCGACGCCGCACCGAACGCGGCCGCGCCGAACAGCAGCAGCCGGCGCCGGCCGGCCCGGTCGCCGAGAGTGCCCATGGTGACCAGGAATCCCGCGATCATGAAGCCGTAGACGTCGACGATCCAGAGCAGTTCGCTGCCGCTCGGCCGCAGGTCGGTGCTCAGGTGCGGGATCGCCAGGTTGAGCACGGTGATGTCGAGGGCGAGCAGCAGGGTGGGCAGGGCGAGCACGGCGAGGCCGAGCCATTCCCGGGCACCGGCCCGGGGCGAGGCGATCACAGTCATGCGGCCACAGTGGTCCCGGCCACGCACGGTCCACGCACGATCCGCTGCGGGCTAGCCTGGCACCATGCGTTTCGGGGTGCTGGGCCCGCTCGCCGTGTGGGCGGCCGACGGCACACCCGTCAAGGTTCCCGAGGCCAAGGTGCGGGCACTGCTGGCCGCGTTGCTGGTGCGGGCCGGCGACCCGGTGCCGGCCGGCCGGCTGGCCGAGGACCTCTGGGGCGGCGCGCCGCCCGGCAACCCCGCCAACACGTTGCAGACCAAGGTGTCACAGTTGCGCCGGATCGTCGGCCGCGACGCGATCCGGCACGGCGCGGCCGGCTATCACCTCGCGATCGGCCCGGCGGCGCTGGACGCGGCCGAGTTCACCGGCCTGGTGGAGCGGGCCCGGCGTACGCCCGATGCCGCCGGCCGGGCCGAGCTGCTGGGGCGGGCGCTGGACCTGTGGCGGGGACCGGCGTACGCCGAGGTGCGCGACGAGCCGTTCGCCCGCTCGGCGGCGGGCCGGCTCGAGGAGCAACGGCTTCTCGCGTACGAGGAATGGGTCGAGGCCCGGCTGGAACTCGGCGCCCACGCCGCGCTGGCGGGCGAGCTTACCGCCGCGGTCGCGCAGCACCCGTGGCGCGAGCGGCTGCTCGCGGCGCACCTGCGGGCCCTGGCCGGCGCCGGGCGGCAACGCGAGGCGATCGAGACGTTCCTTGCCTTCCGTGGCCGGCTGGCCGACGAACTCGGCGTCGACCCGAGTCCCGAGCTGGAGTCCGCGTACCGGGCTGTGCTCACGCGGGAAAGCGTGCCCACGGTCGCGCCGCGGCTGCCGGCACCGCTCGCCCCGCTGATCGGCCGGGACGCCGACCGCGACCGGGTCCGGGCCGCGCTCGCGCGGGCCCGGCTGGTCACGCTGACCGGTCCGGGCGGTGTCGGCAAGACCCGCCTCGCGCTCGCCGCCGCGCACACCGGTCACCTGGTGGAGCTCGCGGGTCTCCCGCGCGGCGCGCCGGCTTCGGCCGTGACCGAGCGGCTGGCCGCCGTGCTGGGCCTGCGCGACGAGACCCGGGGCCGCTCCGGCGACCCGGCCGATCGGATCGCCGCCGCGTTGACCGGCGCCCGCGCCCTGGTGGTGCTGGACAACGCCGAGCACGTCGTGGACGCCGCCGCGACGGTCGTCTCCCGGCTGCTCGGCGCGGTTGCCGACCTGCGCGTCCTCGCCACCAGCCGGGAACCGCTCGGCGTCGGCGGCGAGGTGGTGTTCCCGGTGGCACCGCTGAGCCCGGACGACGCCGCGGCGCTGTTCGAGACGCGGGCCCGGGCCGCCGATCCGGGCGTGCGCGCCGACCGGCCGGCGGTCGAGGTGATCTGCGCCCGGCTCGACGGCATCCCGTTGGCGATCGAGCTCGCCGCGGCCCGCGTCCGGACACTCGGCGTCACCGAACTGGCCCGCCGGATGGACGACCGGTTCGCGGTGCTCGGCGGCGGGCCACGGGACGCCGCGCACCGGCAGCGCACCCTGCGAGCAGCGGTCGACTGGAGCTGGGACCTGCTCGACGACGACGAACGGGCCATGCTGCGCCGGCTGGCCGTGCATGCCGGCGGCGCCACTCTGGAGGCGGCGGTGGCGGTGTCCGGGCCGCCCGCGTCGCTCGACGTGCTCGCCCGGCTGGTCGACCGGTCGCTCGTCGTCGCGGTCACCGACGACGTCCCGCGCTACCGCCTGCTGGAGACGGTCGCCGCGTACGCCACCGAACGCCTGGCCGAGGCCGGCGAGACGCGGCTGCTGCGGCGCCGCCACGTGGCGTACTACCTCGGGCTCGCCGAACAGGCCCGCCCCCATCTGCACGGGCCGGCCCAGGGCGACTGGCTGCGCCGGCTGGACGCCGAGTCGGCCAACCTGGCCGCGGCTCTGGCAGCCGCCACCGGTGAGGGGGCCGCCCGGCTGCTCGACGCCGCGGCCTGGTGGTGGTTCCTGCGCGGCCGGTACCGCGAGGCCCATCGCGCGTTCGCCGCGGCGCCGTCGCTCGGGCCGGTCCCGGCGTGGCGGGCCGGGTTCGCGCTCTTCACCCAGCAGGATCCCGGGCCGGCCGTCGCGCCGGCCGACGGGCTGCCGGCCTGGTTCCTGGCGCATGCCCAGGCCGCGTTCGGCGACGAGGCGGCCGGTGCGGCGCTCATCGAGCTGGTCATCGCCAGGACCCGGCCCGGGGAGTGGCTGCATGCCGCCGCGCTGACCACCCGCTCGACGGCGGCGCTGTTCGCCGGCGACCTGAGCCGGCTGCGCAAGGACGCCGACGAGGCCCTCGCCACGTTCGAACGACTCGGCGACGCGTGGGGCCGGCTACAGGCGGCCGACAACCTGGCGGCGCTCGCCCAGATCACCGGCGACTATCCCGAGGCGCGCCGGCTGCACCGCGAGGCCGTACGGGCCGCCGAGGCGCTCGACCTGACCACCGACGCGGCACACCACCTGACCGGGCTGGGCCGCGTCGCGATGCTGACCGGCGACCTGGCCGAGGCCGAGGAGCTGCACCAGCGTGCGCTCGCCCTGGCGACCGCGCACGCCAACACGTACGAGCGGCAGTTCGCCGAGCTCGGGCTGGGCCTGGTCGCTCGCCGGGCCGGCCGGTACGCCGACGCCCGCCGCCACCTCGAGGCGTGGCTGGACTGGAACCGGGCCGTTCCGGGCGGCCAGGGCCTCGCGCTGCTCCTGGCCGAGCTGGGCTTCGTCGCCGAGCAGACCGGCAACGCCGGCGAGGCGAAGACCCTGCACGCCGAAGGGCTCGAGGTGGCCCGCGGCACCGGCGATCCGCGCGCCGTCGCGCTCGCCCTCGAGGGACTCGCCGGCGCGGCGGCGCTGGACGGTGATGCCCGGCAGGCGGCCCGGCTGCTCGCTGAGGCGGGGGCGCTGCGTGATGGCGTGGACGCGCCGCTGCCACCCGGCGAGCGCGCCGACGTCGACCGGATCACCGCCCGGATAGCCGCGCTCCGTACCGCCGGCCGTTGACGGTCCCGTCACGCTACGCGGGGTCGAGAAAGTCGAACTCGGCCGACCAGTCACCGAGTGGCGCCCGCCCTTCTTCCTCACGGGCATTCGGGTGGCGGGTCAGGTTGAACACACCCGCGCACCAACCTTTGGCCCAGTCCGGAACATCGACGTGGTTGCGCAGCTCACTCGGCGAGAAAGCCGCGACCATGTCCACCACCGCGGGAGCCGATCGCAAACCGATCGCATGTGCGCGCGTGGCAATCGCTCGGTAGATCACGTGGAGCTCGGCTTCGCGCGACACGATCGACCCCGTCAACGCGAGGCGTCGTGTCGCCTCGAACTCGATGAACGCGAGCCAGAGAAGCAGGGCGCGGTTCACCGGGTGCACCAGCGGAATTCCGGAGCGGTCACCGCCGAAGTCAAGGTATGCGTGCGCCACCCGCAGGATGCCCTCCGAAACGGCTGGACTGAGGGTCGGTCCGGGAAGCCATCGCTCGACGACGGCCAGGTCGGCTTGATCGGTGGCGATGAGGTCAGACCCTCCTCCCAATTGGTTGACCAGTCGCATCCCGACGCCGGGGACGAACTCGCCGCCGACTCGGTGTACGAAGAAGTTCGGAGAGCTGACCAGGCCCATGCTTGCGGCCAGGCGTCGCCGCCCGCTCAAAACCAGCAACGACCGGACGCCATCGTCGAGCCCGAGGTCGTCGGCCAGATGGGTCGCCGCCCAATCCAGGCAGGACTCGACGGCCCGCTGCCAGTCCTCTTCGTACAGCGCGGTTCGTCCGGCCAAGGCGAAACGGCTCCAGCATCGCAGGAGATCGTAGGGGAGGCATCGCCCTTCAGAGATCGCCTGCGTGGCTGATCGGGCGTTGTCGAGCGCTCTGAGGCGCTCGTGAACCGAGCCCAGGAACACCGACCTCGGGTCACGATACAGAGAGAGGAGGGCAATCGATGACTCGTCCAGATCTATCTGGGTCTCATGCCACTGCTCGGACAACCTGGCAAGCGCGTCCTCGGTTATCCGGCGAGGCACCGGCGCCGCGTTGAGGCCTCGCAGGCAAAGTGCGGTGTGCCTGAAGGAAGAGCGGCTGCGGTCCCGCGCGAGCAGGCCCGACAGAACCAGCGACGCACCGCCCGTGACCTTGTCCTCGGCGGCTTGGATGACGATCTCCGGGATGACCGAGCTGGGATCGCGGTGAAAAGCGTTCGCCGTCTCGTCGACCAGCTCCTCTATCGAGCCGGCGTTTCTCGTCATGGCTTCGGCGGTGAAGTATTCCAAGAACGTCCGATGGGTAAAGCTGAACAGCCGCTGGCCGTCTTGATCGCGACCGATGGACGTCAGCAGCCAAGCGCGTTCCGCGCAGAAGTCCAGAAATTCCTGGGCCCGGATGACGGCCGTCACGTCATCGATCGCGGCGGTATCCTGAAAGAATCGCGAAATCAGGGTGCGAACCGCGACCTCACCGATGCCGACGTCCGCCTGGCCGCTGCGATAGAAGAGGAATGCGAGGTCTCTCATCAGGCGCAGACCGTACTCGACATGATCGACTGTCTGCTCGATGTGGCGCATCGAGTCCCATCGCCGGAAGAGTAGGTCGGCACACTCCCGGTACACCTCTCGGCGATTGCGCGGGATCGAGCCGCGTGTTCCGTACAACGTGCAGAGGAGCGAAAGCATGAGTGGGTTGGACTGAATGTCGCTGAGGCTGGCCAGCTCATGAATGAAGTGCACCCGATCCAGAGCCGGGCGTCCGGTGACGGCAAACCATTTCGTCGAGTACTCGTCGACCTGATCTTCCGTGAACTCCCTCAGCTCGTACGTGACGAATTCGGCGTCGAAACGAGATCGACTGTAACCCACACGCCGCGACGTGACGGCGATGCTGGTCAACGGAAATCTCTTCGAGAAAGCCTGAGCGCGGCTCACGAACGTCTGGCGTTGTTGCACGTCCAGCAACTCGTCGATTCCGTCGAATATCACATATCCGCGGCCGACGCTCAGCATGTCCGCAAGGGCCTCGTCGGACACCGTGATCGAGAGGTTGACCTCGAGGTCCCTCTTGATCGCTGCGAGGATGGAAGTGTTTGCCTGGACGGCGTAGTGGCGACAGTGCAGCACCAGAGGAACCAGCGCCTGGGCGCCTTCCTGGAACGCCAGCTGGGAGGTGAGCCGTTTGACCAGCGTCGACTTTCCGACGCCTGGATCGCCGATGACGACGGCCCGCACCGGATTCGTGGCCGGAAGTAACGCCTCGCTGGCCAGGACCGGTTCCGCCGCATTGGACTCGACCACGAGGTGGCGGTCCACGTACAGCGAGTCCCAGTCGATGCTGCGTTGACTCGTGGATTCCAGGAAGTTGACCCTCGTGTGGCTGAGGCTCACCGTCCCACCCGGTTCCCGGAGGATCCGAGTTATGTCACTCACGAGCTGCCGGACTCGTGTGAATCGGTCGTTGTCGCAGCTTACCGCGAGCATGTCTCGTAGATGGGCGGGCATGCTCATGGAGCCGCCCTCTAAAAGTGGGTGCACTGCGGCGAATTGCAACTGCCCGCGATCGTCGAGGCTGAGGTTCGGCAGGAACTCCGGCGGAGGAGCGACAGATTCGAGTGAACGCTTCGACAGGCTCCAGACTACGTCAGCGTAAGAACTCCAATCATCGGGCTCTCCTCTTACGCACCACTTCTGCACCTGCGTTTCGAACTCGTCTCGCGCGCGGTCAGCCAGCTCTTCGTGAATTTCGCCGGTCACCAGGGCAAGGTAATACGCCTGCAATACCGCGATGGCCGGAGGCTTGCCGAGAAACGCCGCGATATTGCGGAGCTGAGCGTCCGTCAGCGCGCCGTCGACGACTTCACCCGTCGGCAGGTAGAGGCCCGCCACCTGCTGCTGCTCGTACCGTTCCTTGTTTGCTTCTTGTAGTAGGGAACCGATGCTGTGTTCAGCAGCCCGACCCGCCAGGCGCGTCAGAACTCCGGATAATATCGCATCCACTGGATTCCACCTAGAACCGGCATAAAAACAGATTGAGGGATATTGTCGTGACTGTTCTGGCCCGGGTCAAGATTTTGATCTTTCGCTAAAGTGTGAGTGGCTGGCGTCCGGGTATGCAGCGGTGGCTGGGACCGACGACGACCGGCGAAAGGTGAGCCTGATGACGGCGGGGCGACAGGACAGCGGGCTTCGGCGGATCGGTGAGACCATTCAGCGTTCCGGGGTGTACCTCGAGTTCGTGCCGCAGCCGACTCCCTTGGAGACCTGCTGGTACACCATCGGCCTGACGGACCACGCTCACCCTGAGCTGATCCTGTTCGGCTTGCCGCCGGACATCTCGCGGCCCGCCCTGCACTCCGTCGCCGCCGACATCATCGCGGGCCGACGGACGTGTGTCGCCGGGCAACATGCCGACGACGTTCTCGAGGGACACCAGGTCCAGTTCGTCGCGGTGAGCGAGCCGGACCGCCACCTTCCCGTCGCCGCGCAGTTCTACGCCCTCACCGGCGCCGCCGTAGATGCGTTGCAGATCGTGTGGCCGGACCGGTACCACCGCTGGCCGTGGCAGCCCGGCACGCGCGTCGACGAGATGCCGGTTCTGGGCAGTCACGTCTCATCGGCCTGACTACGGCCGTCGACGAGCGCCACCGATCGGTGCAGCCGGCGCCGGGCTCGCGCGTCGAGGTGGTCGCCGTCGGCGGCCGCGAGCGCGTCGCGGGCCGGGCGTCGCAGGCCGTCGGAGAGCTCGGCGATGGCCTCGGCGGCCCAGCAGCGGTGGGAAAGACCGACGTGTGCGGTGGTGACCATCTCCCAGAGGACGGCAACCGCCTTGTCCGCCTGCGTGGGATCGAGCCGGCCGAGGGCGGCCCGCGCTCGGCAGCGCAGGTAGGGATGCACCGAGGGCTCCTCGCAGAGATCGGCGAAGACGGAGCGGGCGCAACGCTGACCGGCGGGGTCGCGGTGGCCGGCCAGAGCCTCCGCGGCGGCGAGACGGGGCCGAGGGGGAGTGCCGGGGTCGACCGCGAGAGCGCGCAGCGCGGCACCGGCTCGTGCGCCGGGTTCGCCGGGGAAGCGCAGAAGAACGACCGCGGCATCGACGCGATCGGCGTTCCCGGCTCCGGGCAGCATGAGGAAACGCCCGGTCAGCAGATCCGTGTACGGCCCCGGCCGGACCGCCAGACGCCGCCCGGCGAGGACCCGGAGGTGCCCGGGTACGGCAGCGTCGTCGGCCACCGCGGCGAGGATGTGCTGGGCGGCTGCCGCCTCCTCGCCGCGCCCGAGCAGTGCCGCGGCGGCTTCGATCCTCGGCAGGGTCTCACCGTTCGCGGCGATGTGCCGGAGCGCGGTGACGGCGTCCGCCTGGGCGGCCGGCAGCACTTCGCCGAGCAGATCGTGCAGCCAGACGACTTCCCGCGGCTCTCGCGCGTCGCGCAATCTGCGGCGCAGCGCGGTGACGAGGGCCTCCTTGTGCGGTGGGCCGCCGTCGTTGAGCGTTCGCGCCGCCTGGATGGCGATCGGGCGGTGGACGGCCCGGTCGGCGGCGAGGGCGCACAGCGCCGTGGCCGCGTCGTTCGCGGTGCGGTCGATGGCGAGGAGCGTCTCAGCGACCCGCAGGCGCCACGCCGGCCGGCGATCGCCGAGGTGCGGGCGGAGCACGGATACCACGGTGTCGATGTACTGGGATCCGATCGCGGTGAGTTCCAGCGCGGTGTCGATACGGGTTCCGAGGTCGGTGCGGGGATCAGCGAGCGTGGTCTCCAGCAGGAGAGCCAGGTCGCGCAAGGCTCGAGGGCCGCCGGATCGCCGGATGATCTCTCGTGCCGTGCGCTTGCGGGCTCTGGCCTCGGCCGGGTCGTTGGCGACGGCGCTGAGGAATTGGATCGCGGCGGCACGCTCCGTGATGAAGTCGGTGTAGAGGTGGTTCGCGGCGCCGAGCGGGTCGAGCGGCGGGACAGTCGGCGGCTCCTGTGTGTCGGACGGACGTCTGATCGCGTCGCGCAGCGCGTCGACCGCATGCTTGATGTCGTCCACGTCGTGTCCGATGAGGCGGCGGAGGATCTCCAGGCGGTGTTCCGGGCGGAGGACGGCCGTGCCGAGCCAGCGACGCAGCATTGCCGCGACCGCCGGGTCTTGGTCAGGGCCGAGGAGTGTCGTGAACTGCTCGCGCCAGAGCAGCTCGTCGACCTCCTCCGCGCGCTCCGGAACATGGTCGAGCCGGGGCGGCAGGTCGTCAGGCGACGGATGCACTCGGGAGATCAGGAATACGAGTGCTGAACTTGTGTACGGGTGGCGTTGCTCCAGTGCCCACAGCGCCCACCGCAAGACGATTGCAGGGCGCTCGGGGCAGAACATGAGGGCAGTACAAACGACAAGCTCAGGCTCGTCGCCGTCATCGAAGTCGAGGCCTGCGGCGATCGTGGTGATGAACGTTCGGGCGAAGGCCGTTCGCGTTTCGGGCATCGTGATGGAGGCCAGACCTGTAGCTATCAGGCAGCGCTCCCCGGGCGTGGCGTGTGGTGCCGCCAGCATGCCGAGAAGGTGGGCGCGAGCTCGCTCTAAGCTGTAGCCGTACTTGGCGAGTGTTACGAACGCGTTGGCTCGAACCTTGGTGGCGTTGTAGCCGACTGAACCAATTTGGCCGAGCTCGGCCAGCAGGACGTGCCGGTCGCCCCAGTTGCTCTCCAGCATGCGTCCGAGAGCGTCCGCGCGATCCTGCGGTGTAGTGAAGGGGTCCTCCACGACTTTCGTCAGGACGTGCCGGGCCAGCGTATCCGTACCATGCATCCACGGCACCCAGGCCGCCCGATGTCGGATGATTCCATCGACGGCATCGTCGGCGATAAATTCCCGCAGTGCGGATTCCATCGAAGGCGTCTGAAACGTGGACCTCCGCAATTGACCTATCGCATAGAAGCGCAGTCCGACGTTCAGTCGGCGATCGGTGACCGTCTCGATAATTCGGTTCAGCATGGCCTCACGCAATCGCGGGTCCGCCGCCAGACCGCGGCCGAAGAGCGATAATTGGTCCGCCGGTGTCCTGGCGTCACGGGCATCTTCCCAGCTCAGGCGTATCTCCTCCGCCTCCGCGTGGCCGGGAACGACCCACGAGATGTGACTGACGTGCCGGGCTGAGAACAGGTCCGACTCGTCCGAGGCCAGAAGCGGGACCAGGCGGTCTGCTATGGCGCCGGCCACCGAGGGGGCCACTTCGCCGAGGTTGGAGATCGCCTCGACGAGGTGCTGGCGATGCAGTGGCGGGGTGAGTAGGACCTCGAGAGCAGAGGCGATCGGCCCTCGGTAGGCGATGTCCGCTCCGGCTAAGCTGATTGCCAGCCACGCGTGCCTGATGCTTCCCGGCGGTGACGCGACAACGAGTTCGTGCAGTCGCTCCTGCAGTTCCTGGCGGGACTTTGGGTGCTCGCGAAATCGCCACGACAGTCCAGGTCGGAACCTCGGCTCCATCCACGTCGCCGCCTTGATCACGCGGGGTATCGCGGCATGTCGGACGTCGTCCCCCATCGCGCAGATCAGGTCGAGGAAGCGATGAGGATCGATCAGGTCGGCGGGGAGGCCGTCACATCGGCGTGTCACTTCGGCAACCAGGCGTTGCCGATGCTGACCGCCGACTTCCAGGAGGGCTCGAAAGGCTTCGGACCTGGCTTCCGCGTCCTCGGCGGTATCCGTGAAGATGCTCCAGAGCCGGGCGATTGCATCGTCTGCACCATGCGGCGCCAATGAGATGATCGTCTTACAGATCATGACGGCGTCGTATCCGTCCGCGACGATGGTGGAGAGCGCGTCGCGCATCCGGCCAAGGACCTGTGCGCGCCGGTCACTGTCCGCCTCGACCAGCAGCTCGGCGGCTCTCCGCCGGTCGTAGGACGAGGCGCCGTTGTCGGCCACCGCGGATTCCAGCAGGTTCAGGATCTCCGGCGTAGCCTCACCCTCGGTCTGTAGGAGCGAGGAAGCGATCTCGATCTGGTCGCCCAGATCCAGGGCACCATTGCCGAGCATGTGCCGCAGGGCCGCCACCACCGCTTCGCTCCGCCCACCGGCGAGCTCGTGCAGCGCGTTGGCGGCCAGCATCCGCGTCGTCTGGTGCGGATCGTCGTCGAAAAGCCGCCTGATCCGCCGCACCATGTCGGGCCGCGCGCCAGGCTCGCGTTCGGCGAGTATCTGAGCGATCAGGACTTCCTGTTGTGGCTGCCCGGCACTCGCAGCCAAGCGTTCGTACAGCCAGGAACTGAGCCGGCCACTCGGAGGCAGGCTCCGCAGCAGGCGCTTGTCGTCGCGGTGGCCGATCACACCCACGCCCAGGGACGTTCGTCCGAGTTCCACCAGGCACCGGTCGAGCTGAGGTTCCGACACGTCGGTGCCCTCGCCGACGAGGCGTACTGCCAGCAGGCGATGCTCTCGAAGGGCGGTCAGCAACCAGTCCAGCAGGCCGCTGGGGTCGTGGTTGTGGGTCCAGCTGATGAGCACGCGCATGGCAACCGGGTCCTGCCCGGCGACCGCCCGATCTATCCAGCGCTGCCACGTTCCGTTCTCCGGGTCGAACTCCGCGCTCAACTCGCGCGCGTGAACCCGGGCCGCGAGGTGCTCGGCGAAGCTCAGGTGGATGAAGTCCAGGCCGGAACTGCGGGCGACGACCGCGCCGGTGGTGATCAGGGCATCGAGGACATCGGTGTCCCAGTCGGGCGGTGGTGCCTCGGCGACCTCCGGAATCAGCTGCCGGAGCCGGTCCAGCGCAACGGGCAGGAGCGGATCACGGCTGCTCACCCGTACCGTTGCCATGCTCTCCAGAAGGTCGTCGAGGTGACGGTAGAGGCCGTTGGCGATCACCTCACCGTGTGGCTCCTCTTCGAGCGCGGCCAGGAGCGCGGAGCGGGCGTCCGTGCGACGGCTGCGGCCGGCCTGCCGGAGCCGGGCCAGTGACAGGTCGTACAGGTCGTATCGACTCCGGGGGAGGCGGTGCCGCGGGTCACGCTGGTACACGCTGATGGCGATCGTCGCCATCAGCGGGACCGCGGCAAGGTCCGCCATTCCGGAAGCGGAGATCTCGGTCAGGAAACCGGTGATGCGGTCCTCGTCGGCCTCGCCCTCGTCGTCGGTGAACCAGCGGCGGGTGAACTCGCGAAGCGAGGCCGCGTCGAACGGCATGAGCGTGTAATGGCCGACTTCCGGATTGCCGAGTACGGACGTGGCATGGCCGACGAGCGGCCGGCTGGTGATCAGGAAGCGGTAGGCGGCGTCACCGGTACGTGCGGCCAGCATGTCCAGCACCGCATCCCGCTCGGCACCGGGCACCTCGTCGATGCCGTCGACGACGATCATCCACGGAACGCCGTCCACAGCGTCGTCGAGCAGCTCCACCGGCAGCTCACCGCGGAACAGCGCCGCCAGCTCGAGCCGGGCCGCGCTGGCGATCTTCTCGGTCCAGCTGAGCCCGATCGCACCCGCCAGGCCGCGGGCCGAGACCAGCAGCGGCAGCAGTGGTGTGCCGGTCAGCTCCAGGGCGTCCGGCGTTCCGTCCAGCCAAGCTGCGGCGAGCTGCCGGCACACCTGGCGTGCGGTGGTCGACTTGCCCGTGCCGGGTCCGCCCTCCAGATAGAGGTGCCGGTGCCGGTCGAACGCCTTGGCGAAGGTACGGCGTACCGCGATGGTGTGCGGCTCCTGCTCGATCGGCAGGAACAGGTCCCGCTTCCGCTTGCGGAACTCCTGCCGGGGCCGCTCCCGTGGCTGTTCCACCCGCTGCCGGACGTAGATGGTGGACACCTCCGTACGACGCTCGCCGAGCAGCGGGTTCGACGCCGTGTCGCAGGCGCGTTCAGTCGAGATCAACAGCTGGCGCAGCGGATCGTCGATCCGGCGTGGGCCCCACGCGGTCGTCACTTCGACGACGCTGCCCGGCCTCGCCGCCGGTGCCACCTGCCGGCTCGCGCGCTGGACCTGAGCGATCGCGACGACGGCCACGCTGAGACTGCTGATGCCGACGAAGAGGCTCAGTACGCTGGCGAGCTGGTCGGCTTCGTCGAGACCGAGGCGCCACAGCAGTGCGGCCAGGGTGCCGAAGGCCGCGACCGACACCGCCGACGCGAACGTGATGATCCAGCGACGCGTGCGACGCGACACAGGCATCTGTCCATCATGGCAAGCGCGTCCACCTCATCTGCCCCGCGCGACCACGTCCTCAGCCGTGCATGAACCAGAGCGACCGGGTGTCGGGGTAGCCGTTCAGGCCGACCACGCTCGATCCGGGGACGATCCGCAGGAAGCCGCCCGTGTTGGCGCTCTGCAGATTGTTGCTGTTGTACCACCGCCACCGGAACCCGGCGTTCGCGCCGTCGCAGGCCGGCGAACTGACCACCCGGAAGTAGTCGAACTGCATGAGGCAGTACTTGGTGGCCTCGTTCTTGATCACGGCGTATCCCGGGTACGCGTCGAGATACTGGAACTGCCACCGCTGCGGACCATTACAGCCCGTGAAGACGTAGACGTTGGTGCTGTAGTCGGTGGCCATACACGAACCGACGTATCCGCTCTTCAGATACCACCAGCCCGACCAGGTGTCGGCGTGCGCCGGAGCGGCGCCGGCCGTGACCACGCCCGCGCTCGCCGCCACCATGGCCACGATCTGGGCCGCGAGCCGCCGGGTCCGATGCCGCAGTGCTGATTGCCTCGGTACGAATCTCATCGTCATACCTACCCCCGTAGAGACTCCTACCAATACACGCCTCATCCGGCCGGATTGTCAACAATCGACGTCGCGGGGGGGGGGGGCGCGAACGCCACGCCCCGCGGCGGGCACCCACCGCCCGAATGGGGAGGG
>NZ_JADQTO010000012.1:191864-296775 GCF_015704865.1 Actinoplanes aureus
GGGGGGGTCCTGGGGCCCTCGCCGGCCTCGCCCGCCGGCAGTCACCCTCCGCCTAAAGGCGAAGGGTGAAGCTGAAGTCGCTCGACGATCGCCCGCTGAGCCGGCGCGTCGATGAGAGGTCACCGGCGGCGACAAGCCTCCGCACCTCAGATCGCGACACCTCCAACCCGGCTGACAGCAATGTCGTCAGCCTGACCGGAATCGGCCGGACGAAGCGGACCGATACGTCGAGCACCTCGGCCTGCGAGACGTCGACTGCCGTCCTCCGGACCGTCCACGCACCGTCCCAGTCGAGCGCGACGCCGTTGCGGCGCGGCAGTCCCGGGTCGTGCAGCAACGTCGCCGCGAGTTCGACGTCGTTGTCGTGGAATCGGGTCAGGGTCGAGGGGTCGATGGTGCGGACGTGGACTCGTTCCAGGACCGTCAGTTTGACGGTCTCCCCGCATCCGACGCACAGCGCCAGGAGCCAGACGTCGAGGAGTTTGTGGTTCGCGTTGACCCGGAACTTGCCGTGTGCGCGATATCGCGCCGATGTACAGCTCAGGCAGCGGCGACGGATGAGCGGCAGGCCCGTCGGGCACACCAGCCACTGCGTCGCCAGTCGTCGTACTGATTCGTTGTTGGTCACCGGTGGATGTACCGATCTGCTGCGACATTTCCGTGCGGAGACGGCGCTCCGCGGAGGAGATCCGCGCATGACGAAGAAGCGAGTGGCGGGCCGTGTGTCACGACGGCGCGCCCTACTCGCTTGGTCCATGCGGGATGTCAGTGCGCGAGGCTCGCACGCTCGGAGATCACGGCGTGGCTACTCGGCGCGGTGAATGTCTCAGCTGATGTACAACGGCCCGTCCCTTGCGGATCCGGCGTGGCGGGAGGCCACCTGGCTCCGGCGACGCTAGCAGCGCGCCGCCGGGCGACTCCACCGGTTATTCATGATCGACCGGGGGGAAACGGTTCGGCGCTGAACGGATGCGTGCTGCTGACCCTGGAGCGGACCAGGTCGCCGTCGTCGTATCCGAATCGGATGCGGTCGGCGACGGCGGTCACTCCCGGCACGGCGGCGGTCAGCCGGGCGGCGATGTCCGCGGTCGAGCGACGGTCCACGTCCCCGGTCAGCACCACCGTGCCTTCCCGAACGTGGGCGCGCAGCTGTGGCGGCCCGATCCACAGCCGGCGGCGCAGCACCTCCGCGACCTCGCCGCCGATCGCCGCGTCACCTCGTGCGTGCGGGCGCAGCAGGTCGCTCCGGGACACCACGCCGAGCAGCCGCCCGCGCGGGTCGGTGACAACCAGCCGCCGGACTCCGCGCCGCTGCATGATGTGGGCGGCTTGCGGCAGCGTGGCGTCGGGACCGATGTGCACGACGGGCGCGGTCATCACGTCACCGGCACGCGGCGGCGTGACGTCGTCCCGGTGAATCCGGGGTGAGCCGCGGACGATGCCGGTGAGCAGATCGGCCTGGGTGACGATGCCGGCGACACGGCCATCGCCGGTGATGACCGGGACCGCGCTGATGCCTTCACGATCGAGAAGACCGGCCACCCGGTGTAGCGGCGTCTCGATGCTCACGGTTGTCACGTCGCGGGTCATCACGTCATCTACGTGCCATTGCATGTGGAACCTTCCTCAGCTCAGCGGTCACTCTCCTACCAGCATTCGTCGCGGAGCCGGCGGCCGGCAGGGTGCCCGGCGGTCAACCAAAGCCGGCCACTTTGCCGGGCTCCGGCAATGCCGGTCAGCGCGTTGACAGGCTCGGCCACGAGGTGGTCGCATGGCCCGGACAGGCGCTGACGACACCGCGCTCAGGGAGAACGCGTGACCACCGCTCCTGACCCGTTGAGCCCGGCCATGCTCGGGCCGGTACGGCTGCGTAATCGCGTCATCAAGTCCGCCACGTTCGAAGGAGCGACCCCGGACGCCCTGGTGACCGACCGGCTGATCGAGTACCACACCGCCGTGGGCCGCGGCGGAGTAGGTATGACGACGGTCGCCTACCTCGCCGTCGCACCCGAGGGGCGTACCGAGCGTGGCCAGATCTACTGGCGTCCCGACGCGCTACCGGGCCTGCGCCGGCTGACCGAGGCGGTGCACGCCACCGGCGCCAAGGTCAGCGCCCAGATCGGGCACGCGGGTCCGGTGGCGAACGCCCGCTCGAACGGGCTGCCCTCGCTCTCGCCGTCGGTGCGGTTCAATCCGCTGGCGATGGCCTTCGACCGCGCCGCGACCGCGGCCGACATCCACCGCGTCGTCGACGCGCACGGCCTGGCCGCCGCATCCGCGCGCGACACCGGCTTCGACGCCGTAGAAGTGCACCTGGGCCACACCTACCTGGCCGGGTCCTTCCTGTCGCCGCGGGTCAACCACCGCACCGACGAATACGGCGGCACGCTGGCCAACCGCGCCGGCTTCCCCCGCCGGATCCTGGCCGCCGTCAAGGAAGCCGTAGGCGACGACGTCGCCGTGATAGCCAAGATGAACATGACCGATGGCGTACGCGGCGGTTTCGACCCCGAGGAGTCCATCCCGTTCGCGCGCCTGCTGGAGGCCGACGGGCACCTCGACGCCATCGAGCTCACCGGCGGATCCTCGCTGCTCAACCCCATGTTCCTGTTCCGCGGCGACGTCCCGATGCCGGCCATGGCCGACGCACAGCGCCCCCTGCTCCGGCTAGGCATGAAGATGTTCGGCCGAACCTTGTTCCGCCACTACCCTTACGAGCCGCTCTACTTCCGCGAGCTAGCGCTGCGCTTCCGTCGCGAGCTCTCCATGCCGTTGATCCTGCTCGGCGGCGTGACCGACCTCGATGGCATGCGGACCGCCATGAGCGACGGCTTCGAGTACGTCGCGATGGCCCGAGCCCTGTTACGCGAGCCAGACCTGATCAACCAGATCCAGCAGGACCACACCAAGCGCTCCCTGTGCACGCATTGCAACCTGTGCGCCGCCACCATCTTCACCGGCACGCACTGCCCGCTGAACACCGAGGGCACAGCGGCACTCCTCAAAGCCGGCACCCGGCCGGTCACCCCCTAGAACCCCGGCCTGCCGGTCCAGCTCTTTCGGGGTACGGGTGACCGGCGTCCCGAAGAAGCAGGACCGGCAATGCAAACCTCGACCTCGAGGTTGGTGAAGGCTCCCGCCGCACCGGGTCAGGAGGCGTAGCGCTTCTCCGCGCGCGCCCGGGCCTTCGCCGCCTCCTCCTCGCGGTTCTTCGGCGGCGCGGTCGTGACCAGCTCATCGAGCAGCTCCGCGGTGGCCGCGGCGACGGCCGCGACGGCCCGGTCGAAGGCCGCCTGGTTGGCCTGCGACGGCCGGGTGCTGCCGGCGACCTTCCGGACGTACTGCAGGGCGGCCGCGTGGATCTCGTCGGGCGTGGCCGGCGGGTCGAAGTTGTGCAGCTGGTGGATGTTCCGGCACACGTCGGGCTCCTTGGGGCTGGGACAGTAATCTCGGATCCATGGTGCACTGGTACGAGTCGTCGATCGACCGGCAGTTGCGCGAGGCTACCGAGCGGGGCGAGTTCGACAACCTGTCCGGCGCCGGGAAACCCCTGGTGGGCTACGGCGAGGAGTATGACGAGGACTGGTGGGTCAAGGACTGGCTGCGCCGGGAGGGTGGCGGCGCCAGTGTGATTCCGGCGAGTCTGGCCGTCCGCCGGGCCGCGGAGGACCTGCCGGAGACGGTCGCCGGGTTGCGGAGCGAGCAGGCGGTGCGGGAGCACGTCGCCGAGCTGAACGAGCGGATCGAGAAGGCGCGGCGCGGGCTGATCGACGGCCCGCCGGTGGTGCTGCCGCTCTTCGACGTCGATGAGGTGCTCGAGCGCTGGCGACGGGCTACGTCTCGGTGATGGCGATCGGGTCGGCGGTGAGCACGTCGCATCGCACGTACGCGAGGTCGATCGTCACGTCGGTGAACCAGAGGATCGGCAGGGTCAGCGGCGGCGGCTGCTCCGGGGTGAAGGTCACCGGGATCAGGCCGAACAGCTTGCCGGTCATGCGTGGGGTGTAGAACTCGACGTTCCCGTCGGTGATCAGCTCATTGCTCTTGATCAGCGTGGTGGCGTCGCCCGGCTCGTCGATCTCCAGGCTGAACGGCTTGTTGACCGCCTTGTCCATGACGAAACTCAGGGCCCGGATCGTCCCGTTCCGGGTCGGCAGCTCGGTGACGCCCTCGTAGGTCGAGTTGTACATGGTCAGCGATCCGACCTTCATGATGCCCGGCTTGAGCCCGACCTGCGGCAGGCCGTCGGCCGCGGCGAGCACGCCCTCCTGCCGGGGCCCGAGGCACGGGATCTCCTCGGCCGACCTGCTGGGCTTCGGGGCCGGCGCCTTGGTGGCGGAACGCGACGGTGCCACCGGACGAGCCGGCGCGGCGGACGAAGGCGCGGCGGCTGAAGGCACGGCCGACGGGCTGGGCGCGGGCGTCGCGTTGTCGTCGTCGCCGATGCCCAGCAGGTCTCCGATGCCCTCGACGACGTCTCCGATGCCGTCCAGGATGGGGTTGCCGGTGCCCTCCTCGGCCGGGACCGGCGCCGAGGCCGACGGGGACGGGGCGGCGGCACTCGGTGCGACGCTCTTCCCGGGTTTCGCCGGCTTGCCGGTGCTCTTCTTCGGCGTGGGGGTGGCGGTCGCGGTACGCGACGGCAGCCCTTCCGGGCACTCGGCGGCGTCGGCGGGCGGATTACCCATGGCCGCCACCGCGCCGGCCACGGCGAGCGGCACGATCAGCATCAGCGCCTTGCGGTGCGGCGGGCGCCGGTTCGGGTCGGGAGCGGCTTGTGGATCGAGCCCCGGCACGATCGTCGAGTCGCTCACCGCCGGCGGGCCGGGCTCACCGGGCGGGGTGCCGCCGGTGCCCACCGGGGGCTGCCGGGGCGGCCCCCAGGCGATGGCGAGCGCGCCGCCGACGATGCCGAGCAGCATGCCGACGATCCAGCCGCCGAGGTTCAGGCCGACGAACGAGTAGAGCGCGGTGAGCGTGCCGACGATGCCGTAGAACAGCCGCTGCGCCGGGGTGATCCAGGTCAGCGCACCGCAGATCAGCATGATCACGGGCAGCAGGTAGGACAGGAAGCCCTGCGGTCCGATATGGATCTCGATGTTGTCCAGTTCCATGTTCGCGCTGAAGAACATCTCCAGCCCGGACAGCACCAGCAACAATCCGCCCCAGAACGGCCGGCCGCGCCGCCACCGGCCGAACCGGACCCAGAAGCTCTCCGTTGCCACGCGTTCCTCCACTAGCTCTGCACGGAACAGGGGAGGGCTCGCGGAGTGATCCTCCGCGAGCCCGCACAACCGGAGATCATCAGGAGTAGCACTCGTGCTCGCCACCGACGTGGAGCTTGAGGCTCATCCCGTTCAGCGTGAAGGTCGAGGCCGAGGTGTAGTACGCCTGCTGGCGCAGGTTGATGATGGTGACCTTGGTGGCCTGCTGGCCGAAGCCGCCCGGGGCGCCGTGCGCCTCGTCCTGCGCGGCGTTCAGCGTCGCCGCGTCCAGACCGATCTGAATGTTCTCGAACGTGGCGTCGCCGCCCAGCTCGGACATGCCGATCAGCAGGTTGGTCGCCTCCACCGGGTGTTCCGGGTCGCCGCCGGCTTCGATCCGCAGGGTGATCGGACCGACCGCCACCGACTGGCAGAGATCGTTCAGGGTGGCGCTCTCGATGCCGGACATCGCGGCCGGGACCTTCCCGTCCTTGGTGTCCAGCTCGCCGCTGTACTGGGTGAAGCCGGAGCCCTCCAGCTTGGCGGCGGACAGCTTGAACTGCTTGCCGGAAATGGTGAAATTGGCCGCGAGTGCGCCCTCGGCGAGCGCCACGACCAGGCCACCGGCGACAACCGTCGGCACGCCCACCGCCACGGCGAACCGGCGCCAGTTGGTGCGCCCGTACGCCGGAGCGCTTTGCGCATCCTCCACGGAACCTCCTAGTGATGGCTGCGGCCGGCGAGCTGACAGCGATGTCCGTCGATGTCGCGGCCGTAATGTGCCGGAAATGTTGCCCGTCAAGGTCGGCGACTACAAGACCCGTCGCTACCAGTCAGTAACCCACGCCACTTGATCAAAATGACTCAGGGTGAGGTCCACCACGGCCCGGCCGGACATTCCGGACATAGATCCGCCGGGCGGCCAGTTACCCGTTACCCCGGGTACGCAAGGCCTGGATTGTCACGGGTAGGTAACAAATCTCCGCCGCTACGCGCAGTGAGAGAGGATGCGGAACCCGTGACTTAGGTCTCACCCCAGGCTTGCCGAACTGTAGGGCATGACCGCTGGCCGGGACCGCCGCTGATGAACGTGCAGCGACGGCTCAACCTGGGCTTCGCCGCCCTGTTCCTGCTGTTCGTGGTTTTCCTGGTGGTGCCCGTCGGCCTCGGCGAGCGGCACCGGGCCGCCCACGAGCGGGACATCGCCCGGATCGGCCGCGCCCAGCTGGCCAACGGCGAGGTCCTCCAGCGGATGACCGACGCCGAGACCGGGGTACGCGGCTTCCAGCTCACCGGCGAGCGGCTGTTCCTGGAACCGTACGAGACCGGGGCCGGCGCCGCCGAGACAGCCCTCGGCCAGGTCGCCGCCCACACCCGGGACGAGGCCGTCCGGCAGCTGCTCGCCCGGGAACGCGAGGCGGTGCGCGCCTGGCTGGACGAGTACGCGACGCCGATCGTCACGGCCGGGGTGGCCGACGCCGACGAGGACCGGGCCACCCGCGGCAAACTGCTCTTCGACGAGTTGCGGCTGGTCAACGACGCGGTGGCGGCCGCGATCGACGCCGAACGCTGGGACGCCGACCGGGCCGCCGCCGGGACGGCGGGACTGTTCAACGGGCTCGCGGTCGCGCTGGTGACGGCGATCCTGGTGGTCGGGTGCGCGGTCGCGCGTACCGGCCGGCGGCAACTGCTCGCGCCGCTGGGCCGGCTCGGCGACACCATCCGCCGGCTCGCCGCCGGGGACCGCTCGGCACGGGCCGAACCGGTCGGGGCGGCCGAACTGCGTACCGTCATCGAGGCCCTCAACGACCTGGCCGCCCAGACCGAGACGCTGCTCGCCGCGGAGCAGGCGCGGTCCGCCCGCGCCGGACTGCGGCAGGCCGTCGTCGCCGAGTTGCAGGAGCTGCGCGACCCGGCGGCGTCGGTGCGCCGCATCGCCGCCCTGATCGGCGCGGCCGCCGGCGCCGACACCGTGCACTCGGAGATCTGCTTCCCGGCGACCGGGCCGATCACCGTGCACTGGCCGGCCGGCGCCGCCGAACCGCCCGCCGACGTCATCGCCGAGGTGCTGGCCGGCCCGTCCGGGCGGCCGGTGATCCGGCCGGGCGGCGGCTTCGCGGTGAAGCTCGGCGACAGCGCCGACAGCGAGCCCGGCTACCTGCTGGTCACCCGTTCCGGCGCGGCCTGGGGAGACGCCGAGCACCGGCTGCTGGCCGGCGCGGCCCGGGAGATCGAGCGAGCGCTGCACCAGCTCACCTTCCAGCGCTACCAGGACCGGCTGATCAGCGAACTGCGCATGCTCGACCAGCGCAAGGACGTCTTCATCCAGACCGTCACGCACGAACTGCGCACGCCGCTGACCAGCATCCTCGGCTACACCGAGATGATCGTCGAGGAGGAGGGCCGGGAACTGGACCCGCTGCAGAAGCGGGCCCTCAACGCCATCCTGCGCAACGCCCACCGGCTCCAGGACATCATCGGTGACCTGATCCTGCTCGACCGCCCGGACAGCGACACCCCGGTGGAGTCGGACGTGCTCGACCTGGCCGGCATCGCCACCGTCGTGCACGGCGAACTGAACAACTTCGCCCGCGCCAAGGAACTCGAGGTCGACTTCGAGGCCGGCGAGGCGTGGGTGCGCGGCGACCGTACCCAGCTCCGGCGGGCGCTGCGCAAGCTGATGGAGAACGCGATCAAGTTCACCCCGGCCGGCGGCAGCGTGAGCTGGCAGCTCACCGCCGACGACCACACGGTCGCGCTGTCGGTGACCGACACCGGCATCGGCATCCCGGCCGAGGACGTACCCGGCCTCTTCACCCCGTTCCACCGGGCCGGCAACGCGATGGACCAGGCGGTCCAAGGACCGGGCCTGGGCCTGGCCATCGTCCGCGACATCGTGCGCGACCACGGCGGCAGCATCGCGGTCCAGTCGGTGGTGGGCCGAGGAAGCACGTTCACCATCACGCTGCCGGCGGCGCCGGCTCCGGTGCCCGCTTGAAAACCCTTGGGGGTACGCGTCTCGCGAAGTCCCCGCGCTACCCCGCTACCAGCCACGGGGAGACGCCCCACCGCGCCCGCCGGGCCCATGCGGGTGGTTGCGCAAACCCCTGGACCTCCACTTCCGGAGCGCCAAGATCGGAAACATCGGGCGCGTAGCGTACGAACGTGGATCTGCACACGGTGACCGAAGTGATCAGCCCGGCGGCCCCCGGATCGTGGCGGCCGGGCGACGCCTGGCTGGGCGGCGGAACGGCCCTGTTCGGCGAGCCACGCCCGCACCTCCGCCGGCTGCTCGACCTGACGACCGCCGGCTGGCCGCCGCTGCGGACCGGCGACGACGGCGTGGAGATCGCCGCGACCTGCACCATCGCCGAACTCGCCGAGCGGATCGCCGGGCACCGCATCGTCCGGCAGTGCTGCCACGCGTTCCTCGCCTCGTTCAAGATCTGGAACGTCGCGACCGTCGGCGGCAACCTGTGCGCCGCGCTGCCGGCCGGGCCGATGATCTCACTGAGCGTCGCCCTCGACGGAACCCTGCTGCTGATCGGACCGGACCGGACCGAGCGCCGGGTGGCGGCCGCCGACTTCGTGACGGGGGAGGGGACGACCGTGCTGCGGGACGGGGAACTCCTCAGGTCGATCCACCTGCCGGCCGCGGCGCTCACCGCGCGTACCGCGTACCGCCGTGGTTCTCTGCATCCCCATGGCCGCTCGGCCGTGCTGCTGATCGGCCGGGCGGAGCCCGCCGGAAGCCTGACGCTCACCGTGACCGCCGCCACCCGCCGGCCGCATGTCCTGCGTTTCGCCTCGCCGCCGCAGGCGGACGAGCTGGCGGCGGCTTTGGGGGCCATCCCGGCGGAGGAGTACATGGACGACGTGCACGGCCGGCCGGTCTGGCGACGGCATCTGACCGGGCATTACGCGGAACAGATCAGGACGGAGCTCGGGGCATGACCCGCCCGGACAGCGTCCTGATCAACGGGAGCGCGCACGAGCGTGCGCCGCGCCCCGGTCAGTGCCTGCGTACCTACCTGCGGGAAGAGGGCTGTTTCGGGGTCAAGAAAGGCTGCGACACCGGCGACTGCGGCGCCTGCACCGTGCACGTCGACGGCCAGCCGGTGCACTCGTGCGTCTACCCGGCCTTCCGCGCCCGGGGACGCAGCGTCACCACGATCGAGGGCCTGGCGGGTCCGTCCGGGCTGCACCCGGTCCAGCAGAGCTTCCTGGACGCGCAAGGTTTCCAGTGCGGCTTCTGCACCGCCGGCATGATCATGACCGCGGCGGCACTGCCCGCGGATCAGCGCGAGGATCTGCCGCGCGCGCTCAAGGGAAGCCTCTGCCGGTGTACGGGCTACCGCGCGATCACCGATGCGATCGAGGGCCGGCCGCCCGCTATAACGGAGCCGGCACCGGGCGCGGCCGTCGGATCGAGCCTCGGAGCTCCCGCTGGGCCGGGGGTGGTCACCGGCAGTGCGCGGTTCACGTTCGATCTGGACGTGCCCGGCGTGCTGCATCTCAAGGTGCTGCGATCCCCGCACGCGCACGCCCGGATCATCTCGGTGGACACCTCGGAGGCCTTGGCGGTTCCGGGGGTTCAGGCGGTGCTTACCCACAAGGACGTGCCGGACGTGCTGTTCTCCACGGCTCAGCACGAGCATGAGGCCGAGGATCCCTACGACACGCGGGTGCTCGATGAGGTTGTCCGGTTTGTCGGGCAGCGGGTGGCGGCGGTGGTCGCCAGCTCAGAGGCGGCTGCGGAGGAGGGGTGTCGTCGGCTGGTCGTGGACTACGAAGTCCTGCCGTTCGTGGTCGACCCAGAGCTGGCCCTCGCTCCCGGCGCGCCCGTGGTGCATCCTTCGCCTGCGCTTTCGTCCTCGTCCTCGTCGTCGCCCTCACCTTCGCCCTCGCCTGCGCCGTCGCCCACGCCCTCGCCTTCGTCGCGCCCCGCCGTTTCGGCCTCTTTCACTCCGCCCTCACCCTCGCCTTCGTCCTCCTCCGAGCCCTCGTCCTGCTCCAACGTCGTGGGGGAGTTGCATGCCTCCCTTGGTGACGTCGACGCCGGCTTTGCGGCGGCCGATGTCGTATATGAAGCGACATTCCGGACGCCACGCGCACAGCACGCAAGCCTGGAGACCCACGGCGCGATCGGCTGGCTCGACGACGACGGCCGGCTCGTCATCCGCAGCAGCACCCAGACCCCGTTCCTCACTCGGCGTCTCCTCGCCCGGCTCTACGACCTGCCGCCGGAACGCGTCCGGGTGATCGCGGGCCGGGTCGGCGGCGGCTTCGGCGGCAAGCAGGAGATGCTGGTCGAGGACCTGGTGGCGCTCGCCGTGCTACGCACCGGCCGGCCGGTGCGCTGGGAGTACACCCGCGCCGAGCAGTTCCTGGGCGCCACCACCCGGCATCCGTTCGTGGTCGCCCTGAAGGCCGGGGCGCGCCGCGATGGTCTCTTGACAGCCATGCGGCTCAACGTCCTCGTCGACACCGGCGCCTACGGCAACCACGGCACGTCCGTCATGCACCACGGCTGCCACGAATCCCTGGCCGTCTACAAATGCCCGAACATGCGGACCGACGCGGTGACCGTCTACACCAACACCGTGCCCGCCGGCGCGTTCCGGGGCTACGGCCTGGGCCAGGTCACCTTCGCCGTCGAGTCGGTCCTGGACGAACTGGCCCGGCGGATAGGCATGGACCCGGTCACGTTCCGCGAACTCAACGTGGTCCGCGCCGGCGACGATCTCACCGCGCCCGGCGACCACGTCGACGACCTCCGCATCGCCAGCTACGGCCTGGACCAGTGCCTCTCCCACATCCGTTCAGCCGCCGCTACCACCGATGACGCCCCGCCGGGCTGGCTGGTCGGCGAAGGCATGGCGATCGCGATGATCGCGGCCGGCCCTCCCGGCGGCCACTTCGCCGACGCGACGATCACCCGGCTCCCCGACGGCCGCTACGAACTGGCCGTAGGAACCGCCGACTTCGGCAACGGCAGCACCACGGTCCACACTCAAATCGCCGCCGACGAGCTCGGCACCACACCCGACCGGATCGTGCTGCGCCAATCGGACACCGACGCCGTCCGCCACGACACCGGAGCGTTCGCCTCGACAGGCGTGGTGGTGGCCGGTGAGGCGGTGCTGCGTGCGGCGCGGGCCCTTCGCGCCCAGCTCACGGCCTCCGACGTTCCCGGCGTAGCGGCCACCGGCCACGGTCACTTCGACGGAACGCCACGTTCGGTGGCGTTCAACGCGCAATGGTTCCGGGTGGCGGTCGACCCGGACACCGGCGAGCTGCGCATCCTCCGCAGCGTGCACAGCGCGGACGCCGGAACCGTGATGAACCCGCTCCAGCTGCGCGGCCAGATCGAAGGCGGCGTGGCCCAGGCCCTGGGCGCGACCCTCGCTGAACACGTCGACATCTCCGCTTCAGGTGAGGTGACCACCACCAGCTTCCGCCACTACCACCTGCCGACCTTCGCCGACGTGCCGCCGACCGAGGTGCACCTCGCGTCCACCTCCGACACGATCGGCCCGCTGGGTGCGAAGTCGATGAGCGAGAGCCCGTTCAACCCGGTGTCACCCGCTCTGGCCAACGCGGTGCGTGACGCCATCGGCGTACGCCTCACTGATCTGCCTCTCACCGCCGACCGCATCTGGCAGGCGATGCAGCAGTGAGCCGAGGCCTGCTCTACGTCATAGTGTGCGCGGCCGGCGCCGCCGGCCAGGTGGGCCGCCTGGTCGGCCTAGCCCAGGCCAGCGGTTGGACCGTCCAGGTGATCGCCACCCCGCCCGCGCTGAACTTCATCGACGCGGCAGCCCTGGAACGACAGACCGGCCGCCCGGTACGCAGCCGCTACCGCTCACCCGACGCCCCCAGACCACCCCGCGCCGACGCGATAGTCGTGGCTCCCGCCACCTACAACACGATCAACAAGTTCGCACAGGGCATCGCCGACACGTACGCCCTGAGCCTGCTAGCCGAAGCTCCAGGCCTGGGCATCCCGGTCGTGGTTCTCCCGTTCGTCAGCACGGCCCTCGCCGCGAGGCCGGTGTTCCGGCGCAGCGTGACGGACCTGCGGGCGGAAGGCGTCCAGGTGCTGCTGGGATCGGGAGAATTCGAACCGCACGAACCGGGTGCCGGAGGCTCCGCCGTCGACGGCTACCCGTGGCACCTCGCGCTGCGCAGCCTGTAAGGCGTGATCCCTGAGGTGCGCAGCCTGTGAGGCGCGGTCTCTAAAGAGCCTTCGCGGTCAGGGTCTTGCCCGGCCCAACGTGGGTGCTGTCTGACGGCCGTTAAGACAGCATTGAGCGTGGGCCATGCAAGATCACCGCTTGGGAACCCTGACCACGGAAGCCCTTGAGCTGCGCGGTCTCCGAGCTGCGCGGTCTCCAAGCTGCGCGGTCTCCGAGGCGCGCGGTCTCTGACGTGCGCGGTCTGGCCCTCAGCTGCGCGGCCCTCTCGGCCACCGGCCGTCACGGCGTGGTCATCGACCCGCTTGCGGGACGGCCCCTGACCGCAGGTCCATCCCGCTTACAGCGCCGCCCGCAACAGCAGGGACGCGGGAACGCCGAGCGCCACCGCCCCGAGAAGCACCAGCCCGAACCGCCACCGCAGTGCGGACCGCAGCGTTTCCCGCCGCTTCGCCTTCGCCGCGCGCACCAGTCGTGACGACAGATAGAGATACGACCCGGCCACCGCGAACGGCGCCGGGAAGACGAGAAGCGCGCTGATCCACGAGGTCTCGCTGCCTCCACCGCAGGTCACCACCCGGCCTCGGCCCGATCGCCGAGCCGAACGCGGAGACGTTCGACGGCAAGCGCCAGCATGCCTTCTGCCGCGGCCTCATCCCCGGGCGTACGCACAAGCTTGTGCACGCTCGAGACCAGCCGGTGCAGGGGCTCGTCGGTGATCGCGGGCGTGTCGACGGCCGCCCCGATCAGCCGGGGCGGCAGCAGCGCCGGTTCCAGGTAGAGCACCCGTTTACGGAAGCCACCGGGGCGAGCGGCGGTGCCGTTGTGCGGCACCCGGGGCGGCAGCAGAGTGACGAGGTCACCGAAGGCGCCGCGCTCATGCCGATCCAGGTCGTAGCGGACCGCACCGTCGTCGACGAGAAGGACGGTCCAGGTGTCATGGGCGTGCATCGGGTACGCGTGTTCGCCGAAACGGGCGTGCAGCACTTCGGCGACCCCGTCCAGCGGCGGCCGCCAGGCTCGGATCTGGGGCCCGCCGGGCACGTCAAAATCGTACAAGACCTGGTGGGGACTCCCGGAAGACGATGAGCGGCATGAACGCACCGGTCCGCTTCTCCACCAAGATCGCCGTCCTCCTCCGCGACGACCTGCTCGGCTGGCAACGCCTGAACGTCACAGCATTCCTGGTCAGCGGCATCCCCATGGCCGCACCCGACGTGATCGGCGACCCGTACGCGGACGCCGACGACGTCTCCTACCTACCGATGTTCCGCCAGCCGGTGCTGATCTTCGAAGGCGGCAAGGAACTACTCAAGGCAGCCCACGGACGGGCGCTAACCCGCGACGTAGCCATGTCGATCTTCACCTCGGACCTGTTCGCCACCGGTCACGACGCCGACAACCGTGCCGCCGTCCGCGCCGTACGCACCGAAGACCTGGACCTGGTAGGCCTGGCAGTGCACGGACCACGCACCGCCATCGACAAGATCCTCAAGGGCGCCGTCATGCACCGCTGAGTCACGCGCCGCGACGCAGCCGGAGGCGTGGTTCGCCCGCCGAGAATCGGAACCCGCCACCAGGTACCCGACCCACCGATCAGCCGCCGCAGTGCCGGAGGGCGGCCGGGCCTCCTGCCACGCTGGCGTCGCGGCAGGCTGCCAGGAGGTCTGCCGGATCCCGGCGGTTGCGCCGGGCTTGCTAGCGGAAGGTCCAGCGCTGGTTCGAGGTGCCGGCGCAGGGTGCGACGACGACCTCGTTCGCCGGGCGGGCGCCGAAGTGCGGGTCGGTGAGACAGCGTCCGTTCGCGGCGTTCATGACGCGCCCGTCGTTGTTGAGGGCCCACTGGGCGGTGTTCCGGCCGTCGCACCGGGCCAGCTCGACGCCGCCGTCGCCCTCCATGTACGCGCACAGGTCGCCGACCTCGAGGGTGCGATCACTGTTCAGGAGCCAGCGCTGCGGGCTGGTGCCGTTGCAATCGTCGACATGCACGTCGCTGCCCTCGCCGATGTCGCCGCCGCGCAGGTCGAGGCAGAGTCCGTTGCCGCTGACCAGTGCGGCTGGACCGGTCAGCGGCGACGGCGCCAGGCCGGCCGGCGGGGCGGCCGTCGTCGGCTTGGTCGCGGTGGCGGCGGGCGACGTCGGCTGCGGCGTCCGCGGCCGCGCCGTGGATACGGACGGCCGTGACGTCGAAGGGTTGCGGGGCTCGACCGCGTCGTCGGCCGAAGCCTCCCCACCGGTGTCGTCGGCGTTCCCGCCACCGGCGACCGACTCCCCGCTCGTCGTCACGCTCGCTGCCGGAGCTGGTCCGCTGACCACGGGAAACTGCTGGTCCGGCAGCGAGGTGGAGACCGTGGGCGCCAGCGCCGGCCGCACGACCGTCCAACCGACGACCGCCAGCAACGCCACCACCGCGGAGCCGGCCAGCAGCAATGAACGGCGGGCTCGCTCGACACGCCGGGTCGGTGGCCCGGGCTCGGCCGGCACGACCGGGATCAACTGAGTGGGAGTCTCCCGGGTCGGGTCCGCGGGCCAGGTCGCGCCGGAAGCGGGGACCTCGGCACGGTCCCCGTCCTGCAGCACGAACGGTCGCACAAGCAACGGATCGCGACCGTCGCCATCGCCGTCGGTTCTCGCATCCCCGCCTGTTGAGCCCGTGCTCACTGCCTAAGCCACCCCCCGATCAGGCACGTCGATGACCCAACTTACCGGCACCCGGCCATTCGGTCGAAGATCACCCTCAACGTTTCCAGAACGGAACCTCTCCGGGACCGCGGGACGGTGGCTGACCGGTGCCGGTGGGCGGCGTGTTCCCGCTGCCGGGAGAACCGGAAGAGTCTTCGGCCGGCGCCTTCCCGCGTTCTCCGGCGGGTGCTGTTCCGGGGTTGCTCGTTGGCGGCGTCCGGCGGTCGCCGGCCGATGCCGTTCCGGCCTCGCTGCCGGGCCGGGCATCGCGGCCACCGTCGACGTCGCCGGACGATGGCGCCGTGTCGCCGCCGTCCTCGGTGAGGACCTGGAGCGCTTTCGCCCACTTCTCCTCCAGCGATGCGGTGCCGTGTAGTAGCTCGACCAGCGCGCGTACCTGCGGGAAGCGCCCAGGCACCGTTTCGAGCAGTACGGCGAGACGGGTGACCAGGTCGTCGAGCAGATCACGGCGGTCGGCTGGGGGCAGGTGCGCAGCGTCCCGCAGCCGGCCGGCCTCGACGGCGAGCAACGCCCGGAACTCGGTGACCTGGTCTGGCACGGCGACGTCGTAGGGGGCTTGCCCTGCCCCCGTCGAACCCGGTGCCGACGTGGCACCGGTCTGCGTGAAGTACGGAACGTCGGCGTCGTCCAACGGCACCCGGTGCGGTGCGGGAGGGGTTGCACGACGCCCCTGCTTCGCGGCTCCACGAGGTGTACCGGCAGCGTCGGCGCTGAGGGCGCGAACCGGTGAGAACGGCGGCTTGGAGGGCATCGGGCCGCCCGGTGCGGGCGGAGGCATCGGCGCTACCGGAGCGGCAAGGGACGCCTCACTGGCGAGGCCGAGCCACGCGCCCGATGCGCGGGCTGCCACGCCGGTCGCGGGTGGCTCCCATCCCGATGGCAACTCCACCGGTTGGGTCACCCGCTTGCTTTGACCACCCTCGTTGACCACACGCTCGTCCACCGCCACGTAGGCGGTGAACCGGCAAAGCACCCCGAAGCGCAACGAGGTGGCGACGATCTGCTGCTCGAGTGACCGGTTGCCGGCAGCGTAGGCATCCTCGAGGTCGCGGATCCGGGCCCGCGCCCAGAGCGACGTGACCGCCTGCTCGGATCGCTGCTGGACCGCGACCGCCGTCCGGAAGTCCTGTTCGTCGCGGGTTCGTCCGGTGACGCTCAGACTTCCACCGGGTGTGCCCGTGTACCGTCCGGTCACCACCAGTGGCACGCCCGGGTAGAGGCCGGGCAACCGCGCTGGGCTGCGGGTGTCACCGAGCAATGTGATGCCGTCGTCGGTGACCGACAGCCCGGTCACCACCGGTGCTCCGATCCGGCGGTGGATGTGCTCCATCGCCTCGTCCAGCCGGTCCTCGCTCTCCACGAGCTCGGCGCGGCCGGCGCCGAGGGCGGCGAGCCGGCCCAGGAAACCGGCGTTGACGGCGCGGTCGATGCCGACGGTGTGCACCCGGGTGGTGCCGATCTGCCCGGAGATCTCTCGCACGATCTGGTCCTCGTTGCCGACCTGACCATCGGTGACCAGCACGAGGACACGGTCACGCCCGGTGCTGTCGGAGAGCAGGGCCAATCCGGTGGTGAGCGGCGAGAGCAGCTCGGTGCCGCCACGGGCGTCGGCGCGGGCCAGGTGTTCGACCGCGCGGTAACGGTTGCGGTCGCTCGCCTCCACCAGACCGTCCGCGAGCCCGTCCGGTCGCTCCACCAGATGGTCGAAGGTGAGCACGGTGAACCGGTCGGCGGCGGTCAGGGTGTCGATCACCCGGGCCGCGGCCCGCCGGGCGGCGACCATCTTCCAGCCGCTCATGCTGCCGGACCGGTCCAGCAATAGCACGACGTCCTTGGGGCGAGGGGTGGCGGCGGCCTCCGGCGGGAGCACCACGAGCTGGTACGTCCCCTCGTTTCCTTCCTCGTCCGGGACGGCCACCGCAGTCTCGCCGCCTGCCGCATACGCCAGGCGCAACACGAAGTCGCGATCAGCGCGTTCGCCCGGGGCGATCCGCAGCGTCCCGTCATCGTCGGTCACTGTGTGCAGGCTGGACCTGACCTCGCCGAGGTCCAGTCCGGCCGGGTCGATGTCGACGCCGATCGAGAGTCGCAACGGGTTCGGGAAGCCGGGCAGCAGCACCGGTGGAGAGATCCGGGAAGCGTCCGGCACCGCGTCGGTGTCGGGATGCTGGCCGTCACCCACATACGGCCCGGGAAGCAGGGCACCTGGCACGTAGCGAGGCGCGACGACAAGCGGGAACCGGAAGGTCGCTGCGCCGTCCTCGTACGCCAGCGGGCCGACCAGCCGCAGCCGGACTGTCACGCGCTCGCCCGGCAGGATGTTGCCGACCCGCATCGTGAAGACGTCGGGCCGTTCCTCCTCGGCGATAGACGCGCGCTGGCCGGCCGCGACGGCCCGGTCGTACTCCGCCCGGGCCTCGCCGCGCTCTCGCAGCTCGGCCGCGACGGTGCGGTCGGCGGCGGTCATCGACATGGCCGTGACGGCGGCCCGGTCCGGCAGCGGGAAGATGTAGGTCGCCTCGAGCGCGGTGTCGTGCGCGTTGACGAACTCGGTGGTCAGCTCTGTCCGGACGAGCAGGCCACTGATCCGCGCCTGGACGTCGAGCCGGTCGAGCGGCAGGTTTCCCCGCTCGGTGTGCAGGGTGCCGACACCGGAGCCGGGCTGGTCGCGAAGACGGTCCCGCTCCTCGGGGCGCATCGGATTGACGGAAATGATCATTCATCTCTCCCATCGGTGAGCCCACGGGACGCGAGCAGATCGAGCAGGGGTCGGGCGGCCGCGGCCAGATCGCCACGGTCGATGTGGTCGAGGGCGTGCGGGACGAGCAGGATCACGCCCATGCCGAGGGGCACACCGGTCAGCATCAGGCCGGTATCGTCCGACGGGTTGCCGGGCAGGACCGCGAGCTCCGCCGGCGCGGGCGGCGGTGCGGGGGAGTGCTTCCAGAAGGCGGCCCGGACCGGGCCGTCCGCCGCCGGCATGCCGGGGCTCAGCAACTCGTCCGGCACGCGGGCCGTGGCAGCGAGCGCCTCGTCGGAGGCGCCGGTCAGCTCCACCTGGATCTCGGCGAGAGTGCGCCCGGCGGCCTGGCGGCGCTTGATCGCGACCAGTTGAAGCAGGTGGCGAGGGCCGTAGAGGGCGACCCGGCCGCGGGTGCCGAGCGGCCGGTCGACGAGGCCGATCGTCGTATACCACCGGATCGAACGGCGGTCGGGCACCTCACGAATGCGGCCGTTGGGGGCGCCGGGGTACTCAGCGGCGAGCGCTGTGTGTACCCGCTCGACCAACTGTTCCATCGTCCACATGCTTCGATATTGACACTGTCACGCTGACACTGTCAATGTGGGCGGGCAAGGCGGTGCGACGGGGGAGGCTGATGTGACGAGTGTCCGGGGCCGGGGCAGGAAACGGAGCTACCCGCCGCCGTCGCGTGGGCGTTCGGTGGCGGGCAGATGGTTAGGAGGGCTACGAGGCGTCGCTCACCGGATAGGGCTGACCGTTGACCGTGAGGGTGTACGGGGCGTACTGGGTGACCTCCCCGGTGGGCTCGTCGTAGGCGATGACCGCGATCACCCTGGGGTAAGAGCCCAGCTTGGCGAGCTCATCCAGCGACACCGCCTTGGCGCGGGAACGGCCCAGCCCGACCAGCGTGACGTGCCAGTTGTGCACGGGTGTGGGGCGTATCTGGGTGGGCGAGTTCCAGCCGTCGAGCGTGTCGCTGTCCACGGCGGTGGCGCCGATCTTGACATCCTTGACGTGCCAGCCGCCAAGGCTGACGGCGCCGTCGCTGACGTACCGGAAACCGAGGAGCACGCTCCGCCCGGCGTACGCGGCAAGGTCGTAGCTCAGGGTGACGTCCGCGGCCTGGCCGGTGATCGCGGCGCCCAGCGGACCCTGCACCGTTTCGTCTCCGGTCACCGGCTGGTAGGTCTTTCCGCCGTCGGCGGAGACCGTCACATACCCGTAGTCGAAGTCCTTCTCCAACCCGTGCGTCGACGTGAAGCGCAGCACCGGGTCGATGGCCGGCACGTCGACCATCCGCACCGCGGTGGCGTCGGTGTCCGGTTCGTTGCCGGAGAAGAGCATTCCGCTGTCGACCGTCCACAGCAACGGGCTGGGCGGCAGCGTGTCGGCGCCCCGGAAATCGACCGACCGCAGATCCCGCGGCAGCCGGACGTAATCGGCGCCGTTCGGCGCGGCGCCCGGTGCGCCGTAGGCGGACGTGTCGGCCAGGTTGACCGTGGAACGCAGCCCGGGGGCGGTCACATGCTCGCGCGGCAGACCCTTCATCACCCCGCCCGGCTGGCCGACGGCCTTGTCCACCAGCGTCATGATCTGGAAGTCGTGCAGCACGTCGTGCAGATCGGTGCCCTTCGGCAGCGCGGCGGCGATCCCGGACAGCCCCTTGTTGGTGGAGTCCCGGTGCAGCGTCGAGATGATCTCCGGGCCGAATCGGTCATGCAGGTAGATCATCAGCTGGTACGTGATGCCGTAGTCGGCCAGGATCTCGTTCGGTCCGCCCTCCTTCCACAGGTTCAGCGAGTTGGCCGGGGCGTTGCAGTCGCGCGGATTGGGGTTGTAGGCCGTTTTCACCATGCCGAAACCCTGATAGCAGGCGATGTGGGGGTCGAAACCGCGCCGGTACACGTTGATGCTCGGATCCACATAGCCGACAAGCGTCTGCGCGTACTCGGCGAGGCCCTCGCTGACCCAGTCCTCCTCCGTCGCGTCGACGTAGTAGGCAAGCAGGTGCTGCCACTCGTGGGCAAACGTCGACTCGTACAGGCGGGGACGGGCGGGACGGCTGGTGCACCGGTCGTCCGTGGGCTCATTCTTCGGTTCCGCGCCGGTCTGATGCAGCCAGTCGTAGGCGTCGATCGTGACCACATTGCGGTCGAAGAGCTCGTTGAGCTGCTCGGAGAAGAACCCGGCGACGTATGTGGGACGCTCCAGGAAGTTGAAGTAGTTCTCGTCGCGGACGTTGTCGACAAGTGTGACGGTTCGCTCGCCCGCCCCGCTGAAGTCGTCCGGCAACCCGGCGTTCGCCCCGGTCCGGTCCGGCGGCCTGCTGAACGCCGCGGTCTCCTTGGGGTAGATGGTCTCGTCGAACTCGCGTACCAGGGCGTCGATCTGGGCGTCGGTGACCTGCGTGGCGTCGCCGCGGCAGTCACCCTCCGGGAAGGCGAGGTCGTCGGCGACCCATACCTCGATGTACTCGCCGACCGCCCGCAGCCTGTAGTCCTTGCGATAGACGTCGTTGGTGATCGCGTTCAGGCCGGCCCAGCTGCGGACCGTCCCGACCGGCGGTGTCTCGGCGGTTGCCCGCCGCGCGGCCGGCCTCGGGCGGTAGCTGGCCGGCGGCAGCGGTTCCCCGTTCAGGGTGAGCCGGTCCGGGATCAGCTCGCGCACTTCGTCCGCCGGTACGGCTGCCGTCTCGCTGGGGCTGGGGGAAGGCGGTGGCGTGGGCGGCACCGCGCCCGCGGAGACCGGGCCAGCGAATAGCGGGACAGTAACGGTTAAGGCCGCGAAGCTCGCAAATAGGGTGCGCGTCACGTCTCGCGACGCTACCTGCGATCGCGAGGCCGTGACGCCAACACCGGTTGTTGTCAGTCAGGAAACCACCCAGTGGATCACGAAACTTCGCGGCGGAGGACCCGGATGAAGCCGAACACCAGCGGAACGATCACCCAGAGCGCTGTCGAAACCGCCAGCCGGGCGTACTCGCCGCCGGTCGCGTCCGCCTCCGACAACGCCTGCGAGGTGACATTCAGGTCGAGCCACTTGGCGGCCTCGGCGAGTTTGGTGACGATCTCGCCGATCACCGTCCAGACCGTGGGCAGCGCGAAGTAGATCACGATCGCGAGCGGGGTGTTGAGCAGCATCGCACCGAAGCCGATCCCCATCAGCACGAAGATCACCTGAAGGAGCAGGCTTTGCCAGATCAGCGACGAGTCCAGAGTCCACGACGCGTCACCTCCGAGCGGCCCGGCGATCAGGTTGGCTACCGCGGCCAGCAGCCCGGTCGCCACGGTCGCCGCGATCGCGATCAGAACACCCGCGGCCAGCTTCGCCAACATCACCCGGCTTCGTGCCGGCACCAGGGTGAACGTGGTCAGTGCGGTGCGCTGCGACCACTCGCTGGTCACCGACAGGATGCCGAGCACCGGCAGCAGCACCGCCGACGGCACCAGGCCGAAGAGGAAGAAGCCGGAGAACGTCTGCTCGGCGTCCTCCGCCCAGCCGAGCAGGATCGCGGAGGTGCCCACGGTGGCCAAACCGATGATCAGCAGCAGCCAGAATCCAGCCCTGGTGTCGGCGAGCTTGCGCAGCTCCACCACGGTCAGCCGGCCCAGCGGCACGGCACGGTTCTCGGTCAGGACGCTCATCGGGTGACCTCCTCGAGCTTGGAGTCGCCGTGGCCGTTGCCGGTCAGCCGCAGGAACATCTCCTCCAGCCCGCCAGCCCCCGCCGGTCGCAGCTCCAGCAGGACCACGCCGGCGGCCGCGGCGGCCTTGCCGATGGTCTGCGGATCGGAGGGCACCAGCATGCTGCCGTCCGCCGAGCGCGAGCCGGTGATGCCCATGCTCTGCAGCAGCGAGTCCAGTTCGGCCGGGTCGGCGGCACGTACGAGGGTGCCGGCCTCACCGAGCAACTGGTCCTTGCCGCCTTGGACGAGGATCCGGCCGTTGCCGATCACGACGAGGCGGTCGGCGACCGCCTCCACCTCACGCAGCAGGTGCGACGAGAGCAGGACCGTGCCACCCCGGTCGGCGAAGCCACGCAGCAGGCCGCGCATCCAGAAGATGCCCTCCGGGTCCAGGCCGTTGGCGGGTTCGTCGAGGATCAGTACGGCCGGGTCGCCGAGCATCGCGTACGCGAGACCGAGCCGTTGCCGCATGCCGAGCGAGTACCCGCGCAGCCGTCGGCGTGCTGCGGTCTTGTCCAGCCCCACCTTCGCCAGCCGCTCCGGAATGCGGGCGGTGTCCAGGCCCATCGTGATCGCGGCGAGGGCCAGGATCTCCCGGCCGGTCCGACCGGCGTGCTGCGCCGACGCGTCGAGCAGCACACCGACCTTGCGCCCCGGGTTGCCGAGCCGGCGGTACGGGACGCCGTCCACCGTTGCCCCTCCCGAGGTGGGCGGGGTGAGACCGCAGATCATCCGCATAGTGGTGGACTTGCCGGCACCGTTGGGGCCGAGAAATCCGGTCACCGTGCCGGGTTCGCAGGTGAACGACACGTCATCGACGGCGAGCTGGCCGCCGTACCGTTTGGTGAGATGTTCGACCTCAATCATGGAACTCAGCCTGCGGCCGCCCATGGTGCCCGCGCTTCGGCCGCAGGTCGATGCCCGCGAACCTTGGTCGATAGACCGGTTACGACTTTGGTCGGTATCGGCCCGGTGCGGCCGGCCCGTATCGTCGGACACGTGGGGGCGTCGATGACGGAATACCGGTGGTTGTGGCCGTCCGCGCTGGCGGCGGACCCGGCCGGCCCGCTTTCGGCGCGCCGATCCATGCGTGACTGGGTGGTCGACACCCTCTGCTTCCTGCTCGGCTTCGGGTTCACCGCGGCGGCCACCATCGATCTTCTCCAGCCGAACCCGGGGATGACGCAGCAGTGGGTGGGCACCCCGGTGTGGCTGGTGGTGGCCGACGGTGTGCTGAGCGCAATCGCCGGGATCGCGCTCTGGTGGCGCCGTCGCCTTCTGACCCCACTCGCGTTTTATCTCCTACTGCTCGCCTTCTTCTCGGTCGCCAGCGGCATCACCCTGCTGATCGTCGTGTTCACCGGCGCGGTGCACCGCCGCTTCCGATGGGTGGCGATGTTCGTCATGGCCGTGGTGGCCGCCAATGCTGTCTTCGCCTACCTGCGGCCGGGGACCGGCGCCGGCTTCTGGTCGACGTTCGGCTGGGGCACCGTGATGGTCGTCATGGCCTGCCTCTGGGGCATGCTGGTGCGAGCGCGCCGACAGCTGATCAATTCCTGGCGGGAGCGGGCCGAGCGGGCCGAGGCCGAGCAGCAGCTACGGGTGGCCCAGGCCCGTGTCCTGGAACGCACCCGCATCGCCCGCGAGATGCACGACGTCCTCGCTCACCGGATCTCGCTGCTCAGCCTGCACGCCGGGGCACTCGAGTTCCGGCCGGACGCCCCGGCCGCCGAGATCGCCGGAGCAGCGGCCATCGTCCGGGAAAGTGCCCACCAGGCACTACAGGATCTGCGGGCGGTGATCGGTGTGCTCCGGGAGGGACAGTCCGAGGAGAACCGGCCGCCGGAGCGGCCACAGCCCACCCTGAGCGCGCTGCCCGCGCTGGCCGACGAGTCACGGTCGGCGGGCATCAGGGTACGGCTCAACATGGCGACCGAGCCCGACACGGTGCCGCTCGTGACCGGGCGGGCCGCGTACCGGATCATCCAGGAAAGCCTGACCAATGCTCGCAAGCATGCCCCGGCTGCCGCGGTGAGCGTCGCCGTCGGCGGCGCTCCCGGGAAGGGCCTGACCATCGAGATCCGCAATCCACTCGCGGTGACCGTCCCCGCAATGCCGATTCCAGGCACCGGCATGGGCCTGATCGGTCTCACTGAGCGTGCCTCCCTCGCCGGTGGCCGGCTCAGCCACGGCATCGATGGCGACGAGTTCGTCGTGACCGCGTGGTTGCCGTGGACGGAATGAAGCCCGTTCGCGTGCTGATCGTCGACGACGATCCACTGGTGCGCGCCGGGCTTTCCATGATCCTTTCCGGTGGCGAGGAGGTCAGCGTGGTCGGGCAGGCCGCTGACGGCGGCGAGGTGGCGGCCGCGGTTACCCAACATCGGCCCGACGTGGTGCTGATGGACATCCGCATGCCAGGCGTCGACGGCTTGGCCGCCACCGAGGCACTGCGCAATCGCCCCGGTGCGCCGGAGGTGCTGGTGCTGACGACGTTCGACGCCGACGAGTACGTGCTGCGGGCGCTGCGTGCGGGCGCCAGCGGCTTCCTGCTCAAGGACACTCCACCCGCGCAAATCAAACAGGCGGTGCTGCGGGTGGCCCGGGGGGAGGCGACACTGTCGCCGAGCGTGACCAGACAGCTCATCACGCATGTCGCGGCCGGGCCGCCGGATCGCGGTCAGGCCGCTGGGCGGCTGGCTCGCCTGAGTACCCGAGAGCGTGAGGTGGCGCTCGCCGTGGCGCAGGGCAGGTCGAACGCGGAGATCTCAGCCGAGTTGTTCATGTCGGTCGCGACGGTGAAGGCACATGTCTCCCGGGTGCTCACCAAGCTGGACCTGAACAACCGGGTACAGGTGGCCTTGCTCGTGCACGACGCGGGCCTGGCCTGATCGGGCGGTGCACGGCTCGGGCTGACAGAGCGACGCTGACGTCTGGGCGATCACCGATCCGGCGCGGCGGCTTGACCGGGCAGCGCACCGCGCCTGCTTGGGCGGCGTGCCGAGGTTTCCTGGAGCAGCGTGCGGCAACTCGGTTGGGCGGCGCGCGGCGGCTCGATCGAGCAGCGCCGAGACCCGGCGACTTGGTAGCCGATGCCCGGTCTGGCTTGAATTCCCCGTCCGCTACTCGAACAGGGAGTGATGGCGGCCGCCCTCGGCGCGGGCACGGGCCCGGCGGCGCAGCTGCACTACCACGATGTCGATAACGGCGACCGCCGCCCAAGCAACCATCAGCCAGGCGGGGACCGTCCACCCGGCGCGGAACAGGAACACCGCCAAGCCGGTGCAGACGACCAGCCCGAACACGGCCAGGACCAGCCGCAGATTGAGCGGAGAGTAAGGCTTCTCCACCGTCCCGCGGCGACCACGCGGTTGCGGTCCGAGGGGCATGGGCGGAGCGTACCCGGCGCCCCAGGCACCAAACGCGGCCCTCCAAGATCGAGAACTTTCTATGTCGCTCGTACGTTGTGGAGGACATGATGGAGGGCGGTTCGTCGATGAGGAGGCGCCATGCCCCAGCCGGCTACCACGGTGACCGAGCGGCGGCTCGGCACGTGGCCGATCTTCGTCATCGCGGTCTCCGCCATGACGCCGCTGACCGTCGTGGCCGGGGCTTTGCCGCTCGGCTACGGCCAGGTCGAGGAGAAGGGCATCCCGGTCGCGTACATGCTGGTCGCGGCCGTGCTGGGCGTTTTCGCGGTGGGGCTTGCCGCGATGGCGCGGCACGTTCCCAACAGCGGCGCCTTCTATGCGTACGCTGCGGCCGGTCTCTCTCGCCCGGCCGGTGTGGGCACCGCTTTCGTTGCGCTGCTCGCCTACAACGCCATGCAAATCGGTCTTTACGGCGCCTTCGGGGTGGCCGCGCACCACGTGCTGGCCGCCTTCGGCGTCGAGATCTCATGGGTGATCTGGGCGCTGCTCGGCTGGGCGCTGATCGCCGTACTCGGCCGGCTGAACATTGATTTGAACGCCCGAATCCTGACCGTCCTGGTCTGCGCCGAAGTGCTGATCGTGCTGATTCTCGACGCCGTCATGCTCGCCAACCCGGCCGGCGGCACGGTCACCTTCGACACCCTCAACCCGGCTCTGATCGCCAGCGCCGGAGGCGTCGCCCTGCTGGTCGCCGCGATCGCCGGAATGGTCGGCTTCGAGGCGCCCCTCGTCTACGCGGCCGAGGCCAAGGATCCGCGCCGCACCATCGCCCGCGCGATCGGGTTCACCCTGCTCGTCGCGGCCGTCCTCTACGGCGGCACCGCCTGGGTGATGTCGGTCGTCGCCGGACCCGACCAGATCATCGTGATCGCCGCCGACCACCTTGACGACCTGTTCTTCTTCCTGCCCGAGCCGTATCTGCCGGCCGTGGTCATCGATCTGGCCCGGGTGTTCTTCGCGACCAGCCTGTTCGCCGCGATGCTCGCCTTCCACCACACCGTCGCCAGGTACGCCCTGACCGTCGCGCGTGAGGGCGTACTGCCCGGTTCGCTGGCGCGCACCCGTGATGACGTGCCGGTCACCGCGTCGCTTGCCCAGTCCGGGCTCGCCGTCGCCGTACTGTTGATCTTCGCTGTGGCCGGCTGGAACCCCACCACCGACCTGTTCTTCTTCGGCACCGTCTCGGGCGGCCTCGGCGTCCTCGTCCTGATGGCCATCGCCGCCGTGGCGGTAGTCCGCTACTTCCGCGCTGACGACCATGGCGAAAGCCGCTGGCGGCGCTCGATCGCGCCGTGGATCGCGCTGGTGTTCCTGGTGCTGATCCTGCTGCTGACGGTGGCTTCGTTCGGCATCCTGCTCGACTCCGACAACCTGGTGAAGGTGTGGACGCCGCCGTTGGCGTTCCTGCTGCTCTTCCTGCTGGGCGTGTACTGGGGGCGACGGCTGCGGCACGAGCGGCCGGAGGTGTACGCGGGGATCGGCTCCGGCCTGCCTCCCTCGCCGGCGGCAGCCGCCGTCGAACCGCAACGCGATGCGGACCAGATCGATGATCCGGTCGCTGAACCGCGAGGCGACATTCCGGGTACCGTTGCAGCCGATCCGGCCACCGCGACCAGCAACGATGCGGCCGCCCGCGCGGTCAGCACGCCCGCTACCCGGACGGAGGCATCCGGCGAAGCGGCCGCACGCGCGCAGAAGACTGGATCACCCGCACCGGAAGCGAGCCCGGCATCAAGCGACGTTGCAGCCGGTGACCCTGCTTCCCGTGAGGAGAAAACGCCGGGCTCCGGACCGGCCGGCCTAGCAAGCGTGCGCGAGAAGGCCGGTGATGTCGCGCCGGGCGAGCCCGCCGGCCGGGAGGACGAAGCCGGCGCCGCGCGGCCCGCTCCGCCCCGGCGGGCGTCGAATCCACGCAAACAGGCCGCAACCGGCAGGCGTGCGACCCGCCCTCCGGCCGACGGGCCGCCCGCTACCTCGGTGCCAGGTGAGGCCGTCGAGGCCACGCCGCCGAACGGCGCTTCCGGAGAAGCGGAGACGGTCCGCCGGCCGAGGACGCCGCGAGCGCGGCGCGCGCCGGGACGTGGCGCGGCCGAGCCGCCGTCCGGCAACGGTCCCACCGGATCGGCACATCCAGCGCAGACCACGCCAGGCGTGCCGGCCTCGCCGGGCGAATCCGCCGCGTCGACGGCTTCCAGTGAGGCAACCGCGCCACAGCCCAAGGGAACGGCATCCGGCGAAGCAGCGGCTCCGCAACCCTTCGTATCCGACCCAGGATCACCGTCCGTGCAGGTATCCGGATCCGCGCAGATATCCGCCGCGTCAGCCTCCTCGTCGACGCGCCCCGACGAGATCACCGGATCGCCGTCAGCCGCCGAGCCGGCAACGATCAACGAACCGACCCAGACCGAGCCGGTGGCCGAAAAAGCTCAGCCGGGACAACCACGGACCCGCGCTCCGCGTGCGCGCGAAGCCAATCCCGATGCGCCGGAGGAAACACCCTGAACTGCACAAACGCAAAACTGAGGTGAGTGATGCCTCGCTCTCGGTACAGCGTTCCCTATAGGTGGGACGGGCGCCGCCGCACGGCATGCTCATGACCGGAACCGCATGTCCCCCACCGTAGATGTGGGGGACCCTCTCCGTTTCCCGCATCATGGGAAACCGTAGAGTCTTCATGTCAAGCGGCCACACCGCTTGCGTACCGGCAGCAGTCGCGAAGCCCACCAGGCATCACGGTGCGTGCCGGCCGATCCGCCGGTAGGCCCGGCGTCCGAACCCACCAGCTGGGCCGCCGGCGGATCCGCAAATCACCCTAGGGCGTTTCGCTTGCGCCCTTTTCTGGTACGCGTTTCGGCTGTTGCCAACCGCAGCCACACCTCCCGCCTCGCCACGCGAGCCAACTGCCCACACCCGGCCGCCCGGCGACCGCCGGGCCGAGGCGCCCAGCCGCCCGGCAACCGCAGGCCGAGGCCTCCCAAGCCGCCCGCGCGCAGATAGACCGCGCCCGGCCCAACTCCGAAGCCAGGCGACAAGGCTCAACAGCACGGATGCAGCGGCTCCGTAGCGAGCCGATCAGCCTCACGCAACGCGCGCAGAATGTTGCCGTTGGCAAGTTTGCAAAGCTCACCCTCCGACCACCCACGGCTGCTCAGCTCGGCGAACAACCGCGGATACCCGGAGACGTCGGCCAGCCCGACAGGCACCTCAGGAGTGCCGTCGTAGTCCCCACCGATGCCGATGTGATCAACCCCGGCCACCTCGCGGGCGTGCTCGATGTGGTCGGCGACCTGGCCGACGGTCGCGGACGGTTTCGGATGGGCGGCGAGCCAGGCATATAAGGAAGGTTCGGCGGCCGGGTCGACCGGCGGATTGAGCGGTACCCCGGACGGCTCCGAACCAGGCCGCAGGGTCTCAGGCCACTCGTACGGAACCGGCGGCAGGCCCAGCCGTTCCCACTCGGCGTCAGCAGCCAGCTTCCAGTCGAACGTCTCGGCGGAGACGAAGTACGACACGAAGGGCAGCTGGATGACGCCGCCGTTGCCGGGCAGGCGGGTGAGCACGTCGTCCGGCACGTTGCGGGGATGGTCGGTGACCGCCCGGGCACCCGAGTGCGAGAAGATCACCGGAGCGGTGGCGACGTCGAGTGCCGCGTGCATAGTGGCGGCGGAGACGTGGGAGAGATCAACGAGAACGCCGATGCGCTGCATCTCGCGTACGATCGCTCGCCCTTCGGCCGTGAGGCCGCCGACAGCCGGCGGCTGCGTCGCCGAGTCCGCCCACGCGGTGTTGTGATTGTGGGTGAGCGTCACATAGCGCACGCCGAGCCGGGCGAGCGACCGCAGCACGCCGAGTGAACCGGCCAGGCTGTGGCCGCCCTCCACGCCGATGAGCGAAGCGATCCGCCCGGCCGCCATGATCCGCTCCACGTCGTCCGCGGTGTAGGCGAGCTCCAGGTCGTCCGGGTACGCGGCGACCATCCGGTAGACCACGTCGATCTGCTCCAGGGTGTGGGCGAGAGCGACCGGCTCGGGCAGGTCGGACGGGACGTAGACGGACCAGAACTGGCCGCCCACGCCGCCGGCGCGCAGTCGTGGCAGGTCGGTGTGCAGGGGTGGGCGTTCCTGCTCCAGCCCCGCCACGCTCGACCCGTGCCACTCGCGCAGGCGCATCGGGAGGTCGTTGTGGCCGTCGATGATCAGCAGCATGCTCTCTGGCTACCGTTCCCCGGCCCGCGGTGCAAGCAGAACCCGCAAACACCGCAACCTGCCAGCACCTGCACGGGCACTTGGCGTGCACCCGCCGACCTGGAATCTCTTTCACATGCCCGGCCGACATGGGCCGGACAAACCGGGGGAGATTTACATTGCGACGCGCCAAGCTGCCGAAGTCTCTGACAGCTCTGACCGCCGTACTCGCTGGTACCAGCGCTGTGCTGGTGCCGGGTGCCGCTAACGCGGCCAACGCCGAGCTGGCCGTTCAGGCCGCCGACGACAGCTACACCTCAAGCAGCCGCAAGACCGCCGCGTTCGGCGCGGAGGACAAGCTCGCTGCCGGCAAGAGCGGCAAGGACAGCAAGACCGCCTTCCTGAAGTTCACGGTTCCGGCCGGCACCGACGTCAAGGCCGCGCGGCTGTTCCTCAGCCCGTCGGGCAAGCCGTCCGGCAAGGTCACCGTGTCGCGGGTTGTCGACAACTCGTGGACCGAGGGCAAGCTGACCTCCGGTAACGCGCCCAAGCTGGGTCTCGCGGTTGCCTCGGTGACCCCTCGCACGGATGACACCCGGGTCGGGTTCGACCTGAGCGCCGAGGTCACCGGCCCCGGCACCTACTCGTTCGCGGTGACCGCCACCAGCCTCAACCGCTTCCAGTCGGCCGAGAACAAGGCCAAGGGCGGCCCCGAGCTGGTCATCACCACCGACGGCAAGGCCGCCGCTCCTGCCGTGCCCGCCAAGCCGGCCAAGCCGGTCGCCGCCGGTGACTACAAGAACTGCGTCACCGACGCCAAGCTCGTGCCCTCCTGCGGCGTGCTGTGGGGCGGCGCGGCCGGCGGCTTCACCAGCAAGCCGCGTGACCTCGAGCACAAGAATTGGGAGAAGCTGAGCGGCCGTACCGCGACGATCTTCCACACGTACCACAAGGGCGACGAGCCGTTCCCGACCAAGGCCGAGATCGCCATGACCAAGGACGCCGCCAACCCGCGCGTGCTCCTGCTGAACTGGAAGATCGCGTACGGCTCCAACTGGGCCAAGGTCGCCAAGGGTGAGCAGGACAAGCGGATCGACGCGTTCGCCACCCGGATCAAGGCGTACGGCAAGAAGACCTTCCTCGTGCTCAACCACGAGCCGGAGAACGACGTCGTCGCCAAGGCCGGTTCCGGCTGGGAGGCGAAGGACTTCGCCGCCATGTACCGCCACACCATCGAGCGCCTGCGTGCCAAGGGCGTGACCAACGTGGTGAACGTGCTCGCCTACATGGGCAACGAGAAGTGGATGGCGCAGACCTGGTGGAAGGACCTCTACCCGGGCAACGACATCGTGGACTGGATCGGCCTGGACTCGTACGTCTCGGTGGAGAAGGGCTACTACCACTTCGGTGACTTCGCCGACCTGCTCGACCGTGCCCCGAAGGGCGGCGGCCTGGGCTTCTACGAGTGGGCCACCACCAAGCACGCCGGCAAGCCGATCATGATCGCTGAGTGGGGCGGCTACCACCGCATCGGCAAGACCACCGACAAGTCCGCGGTCTACAACAGCGTCATGGCCGAGCTGGTCAAGCGTCCCGCGATCAAGGCGATGGTGCACTTCGACACCAAGGCCGACGACGAGGGCAACCGCGACATCAGCATCGACAGCACCCCGGCCGGCCTGGCCGCCTTCAAGAAGCTGGCCGCCAACCCGATCTTCAACGTGAAGCTCGGCTGACCTAGCCCTCCCTCAAGGAAAGCGCCGTCCGGTCCCCCGCCGGGCGGCGCTTTCCTGCTTTCCCGGCCGGGCATGTCAGTGTCGGTCGCCGAGGTTGCCGACCACCGCCCGTGCGGTCACCGCGGTGGTCGCGGTGATCATTCCCGCCTTGCCGTAGGGCTGGTCCTCGACCAGGTAGGATCGCTCGCCGAGATACTCACCGCTCTCCCGGTCGAAGATCCACTCGCGGCGTTCGCCCTGCTCGACGCGGGCCACGGCGACGCCGTGCCGGCCGGCCGCGTCCTCCGCGTCCGCGATCAGCTCCACCCCGGGGATCTTCGCCGCGGCCTGGTAGAGCGCCGCCGTGGTCCGCGCCGGGAGCATGGCCTCGCTCAGCAGATCACCGATCACGGTGAACGCCTGCCCGTCGCGGCTGTGGCCCTTCCCGGCCGACTCGGCGTAGATCTTCGCGAGCAGTTCGTCCGGGTCGTCGGGCAGGTCGGCGTGCACCTGCTCGGCGGTGAACACTCCCAGGTCGGAGGGCCGCTCGGCCTCCTTGAGCCGTCCCCGGCCACCGGCGAACAGCGGGAGCCAGATCTCCCGGTCGTGCAGTTCGTCGAGCTCACCACCGTCGTCGGTGAACTCCATGTAGGCGATGCGGCTCTTCACGTACAGGTAGCGGCCCTCGGTGGGAGTGCTCGGTTGCGTGACGCCGGCGGCCGCGGCCAGCCGATCCAGAAAGACCAGCGCGGCCGCGCGATCGCCGGGCAGCACCTGAGCGGTCGGATTCGGCTTCACCGAGTCGATCCACGGCGCCGCGATCACAGCGGCCGCGATCACCGCGGCAAGCAGGCACGCCGCCGGCGCGGCGACGAGCATCCAGCGGCGAGCCGGCTTCGGCGAGCCGTGAATCTCGGCCATCAGGTGAGCCCGCCGGGCCCGCAAGCGGGCCTCCGGCAGATCCGGGCCGGTGGGCGGGGCCGTCATCAAGTCGCTCATCGCGTCTCCTCCGGCAAGATCGAAAAACATTGTTGGGTACGGGTAAAAGCCGCCCGTTCCTCAAGGAGCACCGATTCGGTCGTCGGGGTCGACGCCGTCCCGGTCACGGTCGGGCCCTGCGCGAGCTCGGCCTCGGTGAGTACGCGCAACCGGCTCCGTGCCCGGGACAGCCGCGACCGGACCGTCCCGATCGGCACGCCGAGCGCCTCGGCGGCGGCCGCATAGTCCAGCTGATGCCAGACGCAGAGCAGAAACACCTCCCGGTCGGCCCGGCGCAACGCGCGCAACGCGGCGGTCGCGGCGGCGAGCTGCGCGGCGTCGTGCATCCGGCCCACCACCTCGTCGGCGAAGTCGGGCAGCGCGTCGGCAGCCGGAACCCGGGACAGCGCCGCACGATGCCGCCGGGCCGCCCGCCGCCGGTTGCGCAGCACATTCGTCGCGATGCCGAGCAGCCACGGGCGCGGGCTCTCACCGTCAGGCCGCAGCGAAGCCCGCAGCCGCCACGCCTCCAGAAAGGTCAGCGACACCACGTCCTCGGCGTTCGTGGGGTCGCCCTCCGTCCAGACGGCGTAGCGGTAGACGGCTCGCGCGTGTTCGTCGAACAGGTCGCCGAAGGCGTCCTGGTCACCGGCCCGTATCCGGGCCCGCATCTCTCCAGTCACACCGTGTCCTGTCCGCTAACGACATCGAGTTCCATCCGGATCCAGCGCGCGCCCGACGTTAGGCCCCCGCAAGGCCCGCGCCGGGACGGCAGGTGGCGGGCGAAGCTAAAGGGCTTCCGTAGTCAGGGTCCCAGGCGGTGATCTTGCTTGGCCCACGCTCACTGCTGTCTCAACGGCCGCCAGACAGCACCCAGGTTTGGGCCGACAAGACCGTGACCGCGAAGGCTCTCTAGAGCTGAGTGACTGGTGGGGCCGCCGCCGGCCGGCCGAGGCTGAGGCCGCCCGGTCGCGGTGTCAGGTGGTCAGGATGCTGTGCAAGCGCCTCGCCTCCTTGAACAGCCGGGATGAGCCGCTGCGGGAAGCGACCGCGGTCAGCTCGGGGATGTCGGCGCGGGCCTGGACGGCGCGGGCGGCCTGGGTGGCCAGTTCCAGGAGGTCGGGCAGGCCGCGGGGGGACTTGGGCAGCAGCAGTGGCAGGGCGTTCGCCAGCACCTGCCACACCGCGGCGGTGGCGCCCGCGCGATGGGCGTCGGTCAGGGCGGGGACTACGCGCGTGAGTTTGATCTGGCTGTCGGGGCCGCACAGGCGGCCGAGTTCGGTGCCGAGGGCGGCGGCGAACGGCTCGGGGCCGGCGGCGAGGGTGAGGAAGGCGTCCACCCCGGCCACCCGGTCCGCCTCGTGGCGGGCGGCCAGTACGTATGCCAGGGCGAGGGTCATCGCCGGGCCGACCGGGCCGGTGCACTCGGCCAGCAGGGGCAGCAGGCGTCCGCCGCCGCGCTGGTCCCGATCGGCCAGGGAGGCCAGGCCGGTCAGCGCCCACGCCGCGACGGCCTCGCGGTGGTGCGGCAGGACCATGGTGACCATGTCGGACTCGGCGGGGCCGTCGGCCGGCAGGTGGTGGGGGATCCGCGGGCGTTTCAGGGTGAGCAACTGCTCCTCCAGCAGGAGCCCACCGGTGCGGGCCGGCCGCAGGTCGACGAGGATCCGGTCCGGGCGGCTGGAGCCCGGTGACTTCGCCCCGACCCACTGCTCCATCCTGGAGCTGGCCGGATCGGGCAGGCCACCCTCGGCCAGCCAGGCGGCGAACTGGAGGCCGGCCGGCGAGGTGAGCCCGGCGGCGCGCTCGGCCAGGGCCGGGTCGGGCGCGGCCGGGCGGGGGAGACGCAACAGGGCCTGCTGGAGGTCCAGCGGCCAGGGACGCCGGCCGTCCGCCTCCAGGCGGGCGAGGCGGTCCAGCAGCACCTCGGCGTCGAGGCTGCCGTTGACGTGGGTGGGTGTGGCGAGCAGCAGCGGAACCGGGGAACGGGAGATCTCCAGCGCCACCTCGGCGACCCGGGCGGACAGCACGCCCTCCGGGTTCTGCTCGAACGGCGAGTCGGCACCACCACGCCGGCCGGAGCCCCAGACGATCTTGAGGGCGCGGATCATCCGGTTCCACAGGCCGCCGCCTCGCCGAACCCCGGTCACGACGCGGATCGCGTCGCCGAGGTAGGCGGTGCGTTGCTGATACCAGATCTGCTCCGCGAAGTGGTGCGGGTAGCGGTCCAGCAGTGGGGCCAGCGCCGTCGCCAGATCGGCCGTGTGGCTCGACTCGCGCAGGCTCACCAGGGCGGCCAGCACCCGTTCCCAGCGCAGCCCCGTCTCCTCGGACGTCAGAAGCATCACCTCCTCGGCCAGCTCGGCCGCGCTCGCGATCGGCGGCGGAACCGTGGTCACCGGCGGGAGCGGCGGCAGCTCGGCAAGCGCGGCGGGCTCCTCCTCGGGCGCGGCGACGCCGAGCAGCTCCGCGCTGCGAGCCGGCAGGTCACCGGCGAGCCCGGTGGCGGCGTCGGCGAGGCGCGCGACAGTGCCCGGGTCGAGACGGCTCGTGTGCCGGCCGATCAGGGTGAGGGCGCGTTCCTGGATGTCGAGGGCGGGATGGCCGAACGCGGCGGCCACGGTCTCCAGGATCTCGCCGGCCCGGTCCGGCTCCCGGCGCACCACCCGCTCCAGCCAGGAGAGCTGTGCCTTCACCAGCGTCTTCTCGGTGCGCAGCAGGGTGGCGGCGCTGACCTCGAGGAGGGTCCGCATCTCCAGGCGGCCGGCGTCGTCGACAGTACGCAGTGCGCGCTGAGCCAGACCGGCGATCACCGGCGGCGCGTCCGGCAGCAGCCGGGCATAGTCCGGCGTATGCGTGGCGAACTCGTCGACGGTGAGTGCCAGCGCGTCGTGCAGCAGCACGAACGGGCGCAGGGCGTTGACCCGGTCACCGCGGGCCAGCCGGTCCACTGTCGCGTCCAGGATCACCTTGCGGTCCAGCCGGCCCTCGGCGACCAGGTCGGCGATGACGGTAGGGAAGCGTGGCGTGGTGTCCCACCGTCCGGTCCGGGCACTGAGGTGACCGACACCGGCGTCGGCGCCGAGACCGTCGATCTCGAAGACCCCGGGGAGCAGCCGGTCCAGGAACGGGTCGTCACGCAGCCGCTGGTGCAGTGACGGCGGCTGCCGCTGGGTGCGGAGCAACTGGTTGAGCCAGCCCCGGACGAAGCCCTCGGTGGCCGGCGGTTCCGCTGCGCCGGCCCGCAGCAGGGCCGCGGCGAACCGCCAGTCCTCGAACCAGACGTCGCGGGCCGGGAGGCGTTCGGCCAGGCGGACGCCGAGGTCACCGACCCAGGGGAGCTCCCGGGCCCGGGCGACGGCCAGGAACCGGTCCGGTGCGGTCCGGTTCCACATCTGCATGTTGCGCCGGCCGAGCAGCGCCGCGGCCCGTGCGGCGGTCGGCATGCAGCCGATCACGGCGAGCGCCCACCCGGTGGTGGGGTTGATGTCGGACCGCCACCACAGGTCCGGATCGGCGGCCCGGATGCCGGCCTCCACCGGCTTCGCCGCCGCCAGCCGCTCCGCCTCGGTCGCCGACAAGAGTAGGGCGGTGATGCCGTCGAGGTCGCCGGCGCGGGCGGCGCTGTCGACGGCCGGCCAGGTGAGTGTGCCGCTCATGCCCGGCCCTCCGTGACCGCCGGCAGCCTCGAGGTGCCCGCCCGGTGGGCATCGGCAAGGGCCGGCACGACCCGGCCGAGCGTCACCGTGCTGTCGGCGGCCAGGTCGCCGCTGCGGGCCAGCCGGTCCAGGACCTCCCAGCTCAGGGTCATGCCGGCACCTCGGCGTCCTCGGTGGCGGCGCCGGCCACGACCATCTGGACGGCCAGGGCGTGCTTGCACGGCCCGCGATCACCGCGGTGCTTGGCCCACCACGGGCAGGTGCAGGAGGCGGCGTCGCGGACCTGGTACGTCTCGTCGCCGCTGCGCACCACCGACACCTCCGCCCCGGCGGTGACCGCCCCCTCCGCGACCAGCGCCCGGGCGCCGGCCAGCCGGGGGTTCATCCTTTCCACCACGTCCGCCGAATACGGCAGGGTGCGGTGGAAGTAGCCCGCCTCGGCCACGTCGTAGCCGACCCGCCCGGCGGTGCCGAGCTGGGTGAGCGCGTCATGCACCCGGCGGGCGTCCAGACCGGAGGCGGTGACCAGAGCGTCCACGTCGATCGTCGGGTCCCAGGAGAGCAGGGCGCTGATCAGGTCGGCGTCGTCGGCCGCGTCGTCACTGGCCAGCGACCCCAGCACCGCGCCCTCGCCGGAGAACCCGCGGTACGGCTCCGGCGACAGGGTCAGCGACAGCCGCAGAGCCGGCATGCTCAGCTCCCAGGTGCTGGCGACCGGCCCGTTACCGGCGGCAACCGGCGGCCCGTACACCCGCAGCGTGTTCGCGTACCGAAGGAAGGGTTTGAAAGCGGACAGCCGGCCGGCGCCCGGCAGGCAGACCGCGCCCGGCACCGGCCGGGACGTGAAGCGCAGCGAACGGCCGGCCGGGATCGCCCAGAGGATCGACCTGTCGCTGGCGGGCAGCCGGTTGAGCAGCACCCGCGCCTCGGCCACGCCGATCTCGGCCCGCGGGTCGAACCGGGCGGTCAGCACCTGCGCCTCGGCGAAGCCGCGCAGCCAGCGGGCCGGCAGCGGCACCTTCCGCTCGACCAGCGGACCGTCGAACGTGGTCACGGTGAGGTCGTCGGGGCCGACCGCGACGTGCAGCGGATCGGTCCGCCCGACCCGGGTCAGCGCCCGCTGCAATGGCAGGTTGACGTCCACATTGGTGGTGCCGTGCGCGACGATCTCACCATCCAGTCCGGCGGGGAGCACGTCCATCCGGGCGTAGACGCCGCAGCAGCCGGAGAACGACTCGAACCGCAGCCGGTCCGAGCCGGCGGTCACCACCGGGTCCAGGCTGGCCGGGCTGACCGGCCGGAAGTATCTGGTCCGGGCGACCTCGGCGACGGCCAGCAGACCGGTCGCCGCGGCGCCGGGATCGGTGAGGAAGCCGGTGAAGAAGCGGGGGTGCGCCGCCGGACCGCCGGAGGTCTGCAGGGTGAGGTCGCCGTCCAGGGTGGACGAGCCCAGATACGAGTACGCCGCGGAAACCATGGCGCAGAACTTAGAACGTAGGTACGACAATTTCTGACCGGGACCTCGCGCCAGGGGACAATTCGGTACCCCTGGCATGCCTAGGCCGTTCGTGGGACTAACCTCGCGGGTAGTCGTCCGTGCGGGCCGGTTCGCAGGTGCGAGACACCGGTTCGTGCCACGATTTGTGCGACGTCCAGGTTCGGAGTGGGAGAGATGAGCGAACACGTTTCCGACAGCGCCGAATGGCAGAGCCTTCAGGGACTCGCGGAGAAGTTCTCGGCCGTGCACCTGCGTGACCTGTTCGGCAGTGACCCGCAGCGCGGCGAGCGATATGCCGCCGAGGTCGCCGACCTGTACGTGGACTACAGCAAGAACCTGGTCACCGACGAGGTGCTGACCGCCCTGTTCGCGCTGGCGCAGCGGGCGAAGCTGAGCGAGAAGATCACCGCGATGTTCTCCGGCGAGCACATCAACGTGACCGAGGACCGGGCCGTGCTGCACACCGCCCTGCGGCTGCCGCGGGACGCGTCCCTGGTCGTCGACGGCCAGGACGTGGTCGCCGACGTGCACGAGGTCCTGGGCCGGATGGGCGCGTTCGCCGACAAGGTCCGCTCCGGCGAGTGGACCGGGCACACCGGCCAGCGCATCAAGACCGTCGTCAACATCGGCATCGGCGGCTCCGACCTGGGCCCGGTGATGGCGTACGAGGCACTGAAGGACTTCTCCCAGCGCGACATCGAGTGCCGTTTCGTGTCGAACATCGACCCGACCGACCTCTACGAGAAGACGCGGGACCTCGACCCGGCGACGACGCTGTTCATCATCGTGTCGAAGACCTTCACCACCCAGGAGACACTGACCAACGCCAAGGAGGCCCGCTCCTGGCTGCTCAAGACCCTGACCGACGACGCAGCGGTGGCCAAGCACTTCGTCGCCGTCAGCACGAACGCCGAAAAGGTCGCCGACTTCGGTATCAACACCGATAACATGTTCGGCTTCTGGGACTGGGTGGGCGGTCGCTACTCGCTGCCCAGCGCGGTCGGCCTGTCCGTCATGATCGCGATCGGTCCGGACAATTTCAGGACCATGCTCGCCGGTTACCACGCTGTCGACGAGCACTTCCGCAGCACGCCGATCGAGCGCAACGTGCCGGCCCTGCTCGGCCTGCTCAACGTCTGGTACGACACGTTCCTCGGCGCCCAGTCGCACGCCGTCCTGCCGTACGCGCAGTACCTGCACCGCTTCGCCGCCTACCTCCAGCAGCTGACCATGGAGAGCAACGGCAAGTCGGTGCGGCTCAACGGCGACCCGGTCACCTTCCAGACCGGCGAGGTCTTCTGGGGCGAGCCCGGCACCAACGGCCAGCACGCCTTCTACCAGCTGATCCACCAGGGCACGAAGCTGATCCCGGCGGACTTCATCGGCTTCAGCGTGCCGAACCACGACATCGGCGAGATGCACGACCTGTTCATGTCGAACTTCCTGGCCCAGACCGGCGCGCTGGCCTTCGGCCGCACCCTGGAGCAGGTGCAGGCCGCGGGCACCGACGCGAAGGTGGCCACGCACCGGGTCATGCAGGGCAACCACCCGACCACGACGATCCTCGCGGAGCGGCTGACGCCGGCCACGTTCGGGCAGCTGGTGGCGCTCTACGAGCACATCACCTTCACCCAGGGCGTGATCTGGGAGATCAACTCGTTCGACCAGTGGGGTGTGGAGCTTGGCAAGGTGATGGCCAACCAGCTCGCGCCCAAGCTGACCTCCGCTGCGGCGCCCGCCGACGACGCCGACTCCTCCACGAATGTCCTGATCAAGCGCTACCGTTCGCAGCGCGGCCGCTGATTTCTGTCAGACCCTGCTTCTAGGCTCAGTGCCGTGGATGTGAGAACGGCACTGAGCCTGCGCATGACCAGCCTGCTCCTGGGTGCGAGATCCGTCGACGACGTGCCCGGCATCGTCGAGTGGTTCGGCGCCATGCAGGCACAGGATCTCAACAGCGTGCTCTGGTCGCTGGGCGCCCGCCTGCCCGGACGCACGCTGCCCGAGATCGTCGCCGAGACCGAGCAACGGCAGGTGGTGCGCACCTGGCCGATGCGCGGCACCGTCCACCTCATCCCGTCCGCCGACGCGCACTGGATGCTCGATCTCACCGGCGTCCGCCAGCTCACCGCGGTCAACAAACGCTGGGACTACCTGGGCCTGGACGAGAAGATCGCCAACCGCGCGATGGAGATTCTCGCCGCCGCCCTGGCGGCCGGCGGCGGGCGACTGCCGCGATCCGAGTGCCTGGGCGCGCTCGCCGAGGGCGGCCTCGACGTGACCGGTCAGCGGGGCTACCACCTGCTTTGGTACGCGTCACAGCGCTCGTTGACGGCGATCGCGCCCAATTCCGGAGCGGAGCAGACGTTCGTGCTTCTCGACGAGTGGGTCCCGACGCGGAACCGGCCGTCGCGTGAGGAGGGCCTGGCGATCCTGGCCCGCCGCTATTTCCGGTCACACGGACCGGCCACGGTAAAGGACTTCGCCGGCTGGACCACCCTCACGCTCACCGATTCACGAGCGGGCATCGCGGCCGCCGGCCTGGTCGCCGTGGATGTCGACGGGGTCGAGATGTGGGCCGATCCGGAGGCGCTCGACGCCGGGCCGGTGACCGGGTGGTGGGCGCTGCCCGGCTTCGACGAGTACCTGCTGGGCTACAAGGACCGCTCGATGATGGCCACCAAGGAGCAGCTGGCCAAGATCGTTCCCGGCGGCAACGGCGTCTTCCAGTCCACCCTGGTGCACGACGGCCGGGTGATGGCGACCTGGAAACGGACCTTGGGCAAGAAGGCGGTCACGGTGACCGTGCTCCCGCTCGCCGACTTCGACCTCGACGACGCCCGGCCGGCCTTGGAAGGATTCGCCGGCTACCTCGGTCTGCCGTTAATAGTTAAGAACCCTTGATATTCATGGATGTGAACGCCACTATGTGGGGCACACGTCCGTTTGTGTCAGGGAGCCGCCATGAGAGTTCGACGCGGGTTGATAGCGATGATCGCCGGAGTGGTGGTGGCGACCGGGTCCGTGGTGGCGTTCTCGCCGACCGGGGCCGCGGCCGTCGCCTGCTCGTCGACGGTGTGGGCCGAGGGTCCCACCTACACGGCGGGGCAGCAGGTCACCTACCAGTCCAAGCTGTACCAGGCGCTCGTCACGCACACCGCCTACGCGGGCACCGGCTGGAACCCGGCGGCCACCCCGACCCTGTGGCGCGACCTCGGCGCCTGCACCGGTGGCGGCACCTCGCCGTCCCCGTCCGTCTCCCCGTCGCCGTCGAAGTCACCCTCCGCGTCGCCGTCCACCTCGCCGTCCACGTCCCCGTCGGCCTCGCCGTCCACCAGCCAGCCGGCCTGCGCGATCAAGGGCCGCCCGGCGGGCAAGGTGCTCCAGGGCTACTGGGAGAACTGGGACGGCGCCTCCAACGGCGTGCACCCCGGCATGGGCTGGATCCCGATCAACGACAGCCGGATCACGGCGCACGGCTACAACGTACTGATGGCCGCCTTCCCGGTGATCCGCTCCGACGGGACCGTGCTCTGGGAGAACGGCATGGACGCCGGCGTCAAGGTCCCGACCGCGGCGGAGATCTGCGCGGCCAAGGCGCAGGGTGCCACCATCCTGATGTCCATCGGCGGTGCCACCGCCGGGATCGACCTGAGCTCCAGTGCGGTCGCCGACCGGTTCGTCGCGACGATCGTGCCGATCCTCAAGGCCTACAACTTCGACGGCATCGACATCGACATCGAGACCGGGCTCACCGGCAGCGGCAACATCAACACGCTCTCCACCTCGCAGGCCAACCTGATCCGGATCATCGACGGGGTGCTCGCCGCGATGCCGTCGAACTTCGGGCTCACCATGGCGCCGGAGACGGCGTACGTGACCGGCGGCAGCGTCGTCTATGGCTCGATCTGGGGTTCCTACCTGCCGATCATCAAGAAGTACCTGGACAACGGGCGGCTCTGGTGGCTCAACATGCAGTACTACAACGGCAGCATGTACGGGTGCTCCGGTGACTCTTATGCGGCCGGCACCGTGCAGGGCTTCACCGTGCAGACCCAGTGCCTCGCCAACGGCCTGACCATCCAGGGCACGACGATCCGCATCCCCTACGACAAGCAGGTCCCGGGCCTGCCGGCGCAGTCCGGGGCGGGCGGCGGCTACATGGCCCCGTCGCTGGTCACCCAGGCCTGGAACAGCGTCCCCGGCATCAAGGGCCTGATGACCTGGTCGATCAACTGGGACGGCTCGAAGAACTGGACCTTCGGCGACAACGTCAAGGCCCTGCAGGGTCGCTGACGCGTGGTCCTGTGCCGGCCGCCCAGGACCGTCCCTGAGGCGGCCGGCACGGGACGATGTCGATCTACGAACGTCGCTGCGACTACCGGTTCTGGCGGGAGCGAACTGTGGCCGGTTCGAACATTTGGACCGGAGCGGGGCGACGTGTTCGCCGACCCGGCCACCGGTGGTGAGATCGGTACCCACCCGGAGCGCATATCGTGGTGCACCGGTTCCGAGGGGCTCCTCGCCCGCGTGAACGAGGAGCCGGCGCCGCTGGCCCGCGACCGGCTCATCGTCGTCAGCCGCGGCGGCGATCGGGCCGCCGCCACCACGATCCCGGCCACCGCCTGGTGCGACTGCCCGGCACCGCGCCCGGCGTGATCTGCGGTGCCGACAAGCACGACACGCCGAAGTGCACGGCCGTGCTGGATGCCGGTGCGCTGACCGGCGGGCGTTCGCAGGCCGCGGCTGCCCGGCCGAGCCATCCGGGGTGCGGGCGTCGGGAAAAGATAGTTGACTCGGCCTCATGTCGATATGGACAAGTGAACTCGCCGGGACCCTGCACCAGGAGAGCATCGACTCGGCGCTGCTGCGGGACAACCCGCTCGGAGATCCGCACGTCCGGCCGCTCTGGGTCTACACGCCGCCCGGCTACGAGCAGGGCGACACCCGCTACCCGAGCATCTACGTGATTCAGGGCTACTCCGGCCAGGTCACGATGTGGGCCAACAAGCAGCCGTTCCGGGACTCGTTCATCGAGAACACGGACCGGCTCTTCGCCGAGGAGCGGGCGCCGGGCTGCATCCTCGTCCTCGTGGACGCCTGGACCGCCTACGGTGGCTCCCAGTTCGTCGACTCGCCGGGCACCGGGAAGTATCACTCGTACCTCTGCGACGAGGTAGTGCCCTGGGTGGACGCCCACTTCCGGACCATCGCCGACCGCGAGTCGCGGGCCATCTCCGGCAAGTCGTCCGGCGGGTTCGGCGCGATGATCACCCCGATGCTGCGGCCGGACCTGTTCGGCGCGCTCGCCACGCACGCCGGTGACGCGCTCTACGACTACATGTACCTCAACGACTTCGCCAAGGCGGTGCGGTCGCTGCGCGCCTACGACCACGACATCCAGGCCTGGTGGAAGGACTTCCGGTCGCGGGTCGCCTTCACCAAGGAGGAGGACATGTCGCTCGTGCTGCTGCTCGGCTGCACGGCCGCCTTCTCCGCCGACGAGGACGGTACGCCGCGGCTGCCCTTCGACCCGCGCTCCGGCCAGCTGATCCCGGAGATCTGGGAGAGGTGGCTGGCCTGGGACCCGATCCGCATGATCGATCGGTACGCGGACGCGCTGCGTTCCCTGCGCGCGGCCTGGATCGACGCCGGAACCAGCGACGAATGGTTCCTCGACCTGGGCGCCGAGGCCTTCAAGGACGGCCTGAAGCGGATCGGCGTCCCGGACGAGAAGATCGCCTTCGAGCTCTTCCCCGGCAAGCACGGCGGCATCGACTACCGCTACCCCCTCGCCGTGGCCTGGCTCTCCGAACGGCTGCGCCGCGACTGAGGAAACGGCACGCCGGAACGGGATGGCGGGCGTGGGGTGAGCGAGGGGTCAGCCGGGGGTGGCGACGGGACCGGTGGGGTGAGCGACGGGTCAGCCGGGTGGAGATGGCGGCGTGGGGTGAGCGAGGGGGGTTAGCCGGGGTGAGGATGGCCGCCGTGGAGGAAGCGGGGGGTCAGCCGCAGTGGAGGTGGCGGGCGTGGAGTGAGCGAAGGGGGCAGCAGGGGTGGGGATGGCGGGCGGGGGGTGAGCGAATGGGATGGCCGGAGTCGGGATGGTCGGCGTCGGGTGAGGGAAGGGCGCGCCGGGTGAGGGATGGCGGGGTGGAGTGAGCGACGGGTCAGCCGTGGCGGGGATCGTCGGCGTCGGCGGTGGGACGAGTGGGCCGGGGTGGGAACGGCGGGCGTGGTGCGCATGAGCGGGCGGGCCGAGTCGGGGTGGCCGGCGTGGCTTGGCCCACGCTCAACGCTGTCTCAGCGGCCACCAGACAGCACCCACGTTGGGCTGGATAAGACCCTGACCGCGAAGGTGCTAGAAGGTGACCAGCGGGTCGCCGAAGAAGTCGGCGATGAAGTTGATGAAGAAGAAGCCGAAGAACAGTACGTTCGCCGCCAGGAGTACGTAGTGCCATGGGCGGGGGCGGGCCGGTTTCGGCAGCTTGCTGTTCAGGTACATCAGCATGAACGGGTAGATCAGCGCGCCCAGGTTGGACATGTTCGCGGACCACTGGACCAGGTTCACCGGGAGCGCCAGGTGCAGGATCACCGAGATCACTACCAGCAGGAACAGCATGAACGGGAAGTAGAACCGGCGCGGGTCGCCCTCGATCAGCGCGCGCAGCTTCGGGCTGGTGGCGTGGCCGGCGTCGGTGGTCACGCGGACCATCGCCTCGAAGATGCCGAGCTGGGTGCTGAACAGGATCAGCACACCCAGGATCAGCGCGATGTAGAACATGCCGCGGCCGTACTCGGCGTCCAGCACGGAGGCGACGAAGGTGGGCACGTCGGCGGTGGTGGGCCGGGTGCCGGAGACCTCCACCGCGTGTGCCATCAGGATGGTCGGCAGCAGCATGCCGATCATGGCGCCGATGAAGAAGACGCCCCACATGTCGACCAGCAGCAGGCGGTACCAGCGGCGCCAGCGGCTCTGGTTGGCCGCGTCGTCGGGGAAGGTCACCCCGACGTCCAGCATCTTCTGCTGGGTGCCGCGCATGCCGGAGATGAAGCCGGTCCGGTAGCCCATCCCGTAACCCTTGTCGCGGTAGTGGCCCATCACGTACCAGTTCAGGCCGGACGCCAGGGCGGTGAAGCCGGCCAGGCCGCCGAGCTGGGTCGCGGTGATGCCTTTCGGCGGGGCAGCGGGGGTGACGAACCCGCGGATGCCCTCCCACCACACGTTCCACGGCACCACGAACAGGTCGATCAGGATCAGAGCGATCAGGATCGTGCCGACCATCAGCCAGTTGGCCAGCTCCAGGGTGCGGCTGATCCGCCGGGCGAACGCGGTCAGCAGGAACACCACGATGAGCAGGGCGATCGCCCACAGCCGGGGCTCTTCGGCGCCGGCGGGAGCGATCTCACCGTGCACCAGCGCGTACATGCCCTGGCCGGCGGACGCGGCCCAGCCGCCGGCGATGAACGCGAAGATCACGATGAAGACCGAGAGCGGCACCCAGAGCAGGTAGCCGGGCGGCACCCGGCCCCAGCCGACCACCGGGGTCTCGCCGGTGGCCAGTACGTACCGGGAGCACTCGACGTTGTAGAAGGTCTGCAGCACCGCGGAGACCAGGATGACCCAGCCGACGCCGACGAAACCGTACTGGCCGACGGCCTGTGGGCCGAGCAGCCACTCGCCGCTGCCGATCGAGATGCCGAGTGCGATGAGGCTGGGGCCGACCACGTACATGAACAGCTGGCGGGGGCCGATTCGGTCGATCTTGAAGACCTGCTCCGGCTCGGGCAGGTCGTCGAGCGCCAGGTCCGGGCGGCTGCGACCGAGCGGGTACGAGCGGGCGGCGGTTTCCTGATCCATGCGGCGCCTCCTCGGTGGGAACCCCGAGCCCTCAATCTGGCCCTCCCCTTGCGGCGCGGCAAGGCGGTCCGCGATTCGGTGCGTGATCTGGAAATCTGATCGACATCAGTCAATTAGTCCCGGCTGCGGGAAGCGAGCAGGCGCACGGTGGCCGGGGTCATCGGCCGCCAGCGGTCCCGGCCCTGGCGGTCGGGTCCGCAGATCACCAGCACGTTCTGCTCGGTGCGGCCGATCGCCCCGTTCGGTGCACACCGGCGTCCGATCCGGGCGCCCTTCTGGGCCGCGACGCGTGGACCGCGGGCCGCGGCGCCTGGAGCGCGGGCTGCGACGCGTGGAGCGTGCAACGTGGCGCCTGGACCGTGGGCGGCGAGGCCTGGGGCGTGGGCGGCGAGGCCTGGGGCGTGGGCGGCGAGGCCTGGGGCGTGGGCGGCGAGGCCTGGGGCCTGGGCCGCGGCACCTGGGGCGTGGGCGGCGAGGCCTGGAGCCCGGGCCGCGGCGCCTGGAGCGTGGGCCGGGAGGCCTGGAGCGCGGGCCGCGACGCCTGCAGCGTTGGCCGCGACGTGTGGACCGTCGGCCGCGACGCCTGGAGCGACGTCGGTCGCGGCTGGAGAGCGGACGCCCGGGAGCGTGGCGACGCCCGCCAGGCCGCAGCAGAGCAGAAGCGCGACGGCGAGAAGCCTCCGGGCCCGGGGAGTGCTCACCTGACCACTTTCGTCAACGCTGCGTGGCCGCGTCGATGCTGGGAGTGTGCCAAACCGTCTCCCGGATTTGAGCCGTCTCACATCGTCGAGCCGCCGTGGCCCGCTCGGCGTACTCCAACGTGAGGGTGCGGGCTCGCCCCGCACCCATCGCGGAAGGACAGCGACATGCGACAGCGCAAACGCGGCAGCGCCGAACAGCGGGCCATTCGCGACACGGCGCTGCGGGAGGCCTGGCCCTACACCGACGCCCGCGCCAACTACGACTTCGCGGACTGGGCGCGCACCGCGCAGGCCCGGGGACGGGAGGCCGCCTGATGGCCGCGACGGCAGCGGACGTGCTGGAGGTCCGCCATCATGACGACCGTGTCACCCGCTACGAGCGCGTGACGTACTGCGCGTGGCGCGACGGGGTGACCGTCTACCGCGACGGCGAGGAGATCGCTCGCCATGACGACGTCCTGCAAACCCAGGCGTTGAATCTGGCAGCGGTCTGACGCATCAGCCCGGAAACGGCGCTGCGGCCCGGGGTCGTGCCCGGGCCGCCGCGGAGTGTTCGGGGACTTTGCGTGGGCGTACGCCTAAAGGTTTTTCATCAGGTCTTCGAAGCTGGCCGTGAGCGCGAAGGGGTCCGTCACCGTGACCGGCTCGCGGCGGTCGATCTCGCGGGCCAGCTCGGCCGCGGCGCGGTCGATGCGGCCGCGCAGCGGGCCCTCGACGGAGTTGGCGCCCCAGTCGTCGCTGGCGGCGAAGACGCCGGTCGGGATGATCGCGGCCCGCAGGTACGAAAACAGCGGGCGCAGTGCGTGTTCCAGGACCAGCGAGTGGCGTGCCGTGCCGGCGGTGGCCGCCAGCAGGACCGGCTTGTCCACCAGGGCGTCGTTGTCCAGGACGTCGAAGAAGGACTTGAACAGGCCGCTGTAGCCGGCGCTGAACACCGGGGTGACCACGATCAGGCCGTCAGCGGCGGTGACCGCCTCCTGGGCCTGCTTCAACGATGCCGGCGGGAAGCCGGTCAGCATGTGGTCGGTGATCTCGTGGGCCAGGTCGCGCAGTTCGATGACCTGGGCATCCAGGGTGACGCCGAGCTGGGCGGCGGCCCGGCCCGCCGCCGCGGACAGCTGGTCCGCGAGCAGGCGGGTCGAGGACGGCTGGCTCAGGCCCGCGCTGATGACGACGAGCTTGCGCTGTTTCATGCCTGGACCTCTTCCTTGATGTTCTTCGACGCCAGCAGGGACCGGTGGGTCGGCGCGTCCGGCACGTGGGCCGGCTTCAGCGCGGCGAACTCCTTGCGCAGGACCGGGACGACCTCGGCGCCGAGCAGGTCGAGCTGCTCGAGGACGGTCTTGAGCGGCAGGCCGGCGTGGTCCATCAGGAACAGCTGGCGCTGGTAGTCGCCGACGTAGTCACGGAAGCCGAGGGTACGGTCGATGACCTGCTGCGGGCTGCCGACGGTCAGCGGGGTCTCCCGGGTGAAGTCCTCGAGGGACGGGCCGTGGCCGTAGACCGGGGCGTTGTCGAAGTACGGGCGGAATTCGTTGACCGCGTCCTGGCTGTTCTTGCGCATGAACACCTGGCCGCCGAGCCCGACGATGGCCTGGTCGGCGGAGCCGTGGCCGTAGTGCTCGAAGCGCTGGCGGTAGAGCTGGACCATGCGCTGGGTGTGCGAGGCCGGCCAGAAGATGTGGTTCGCGAAGAAGCCGTCGCCGTAGTAGGCGGCCTGCTCGGCGATCTCCGGGCTGCGGATCGAGCCGTGCCAGACGAACGGCGGGATTTCGTCGAGCGGGCGCGGCGTGGAGGTGAAGCTCTGCAGCGGGGTGCGGAACTTGCCCTGCCAGTCGACGACGTGCTCACGCCACAGCTTGTGCAGCAGCGAGTAGTTCTCGATCGCCAGCGGGATGCCGGCGCGGATGTCCTTGCCGAACCACGGGTAGACCGGGCCGGTGTTGCCGCGGCCGAGCATCAGGTCGACGCGGCCGTCGGCGAGGTGCTGGAGCATCGCGAAGTCCTCGGCGATCTTCACCGGGTCGTTGGTGGTGATCAGCGTGGTCGCGGTGCTGAGCTGCAGCGTGCTGGTCTGCGCGGCGATGTACGCGAGCGTGGTGGTCGGCGAGGACGAGAAGAACGGCTCGTTGTGGTGCTCGCCGAGCGCGAAGACGTCGAGACCGGCCTCCTCCGCGTGCTTCGCGATGGTGACGATGTTCTTGATGCGCTCGGCCTCGGTCGGGGTCCGGCCGGTGGTGGGGTCGGTGGTGATGTCGCTGACGCTGAAGATGCCGAACTGCATGACCCGCTCCTGGACTATCCGGCCGGGGCTCTGACGTCCCGGACTGCCCTGCACAACTTCCTTGACGGGGAAACTATTTCAGATTCAAAGAAGTTGTGCTGCGGCGGGGGTCACACCGGCCGTCGCGATCCGGCGGAGACTGTCCAGGACGGTGCGGACCGCTGCCCGGTGCAGGTTCTCCGGGCGGGTGAGCACGTCGATGTAGCGGCCGGCGCGCAGGTCGGCCAGCGGCCGGAGGACGATGCCCGGGCTGGGCACGGTCGTGTAGACCGGCAGCAGCGCGAGCGCGGCGCCCGCGGCGACGACGGAGGCGGCGACGGTGAACTCGTTGATCCGGTGGGTGATGGCGAGCGGTCGCCCGGCCGCAGCGGCGATCGCCGTGAGGATGCCCTCCAGGGGGAATCCGTCGTGCACGCTGATCCACGGTTCGGTGCTGACGTCGGCCGCGGTGACCTGGGACTTCGCGGCGAGCGGATGGGTGGCGGGCATGGCGACGTGGAGCGGTTCGTGCACCAGCGGGACGACGGTGACCCGGTCGGCCGGCCAGGGTGGGCTGTGCGCCAGCCGGTGCGCCAGGACCAGGTCGTAGTCGGCGACCAGGCCGGGGAAGTCGGCGTGCGCCACGTCGGCGTCGGAGCAGCGGACCGGCGGGCCGCCGGTGGACGCCAGGTGCCGGAGCAGCGGCGGGAAGTAGGTCAGCCCGGCGCTGTGGAAGGCGGACACGGTGACGGGTACGCCCGGGTCGTCGAGGTAGGCATCGACGATCCGATTCGCCCGATCCAGGGCGGTCGACACCTCGATCGCGACGCCGGCGAGGGCCCGGCCGGCGTCGGTGAGCGCGAGGCGGCGGCCCCGTAGTTCGGTCAGTGGCACCCGCGCGGACCGCTGCAACGCCTTCAACTGCTGGGACACCGCTGACGGGGTGATGTGCAGGGCGCGGGCGACCGCCGCGACGCTGCCCCGGTCGCCGAGTTCGCGCAGGAGTCGCAGGTGATGCAGATCCATAAGGCCTCACTACATCGTTGATTCAGAGGTTGCTGTCTTGTCTACATCATCGGCACGGCCAAGGCTGGCCCCATGTCGATATTGCGGAGCCGGGGCGATCTGCTGCTGCTGGCGGTGGCGGTGATCTGGGGAAGCAGCTACCTGGCCGCGAAGAGCCTGGTCGTGGTCGGCGGGGTGCTCGCCGTGCTCGCTCTGCGCTTCCTGGTCTCGGCCGTCGCGATGGTCCCGGTCGTGGCGGCCCGCCGGCCGGCCCGGCCGAGCCGGCGCGAACTCGGGGTGGGCACGCTGCTCGGCCTCACCCAGGCGGCGGTGCTGGTGCTGGAGACGTACGGGGTGTCGCTCACCAGCGCGACGAACGCCGGTGTGCTGATCAGCCTGACCATCCTGCTCACCCCGGCCCTGGAGGGTGCGATCGGCCGGCGCCCGCTGCCCGGACGGTTCTTCCTGGCCGCGGCGGTGGCGTTCGGCGGCGTGGTGCTGCTGGTGGCCGGGCCCGGCCTGCGGGCGCCGACAGCCGGCGACGCGCTGATGCTGGCCGCGGCGGTGGTACGCGCCGCGCACGTCACCCTCTCCGGCCACCTGACCCGGAACCGGGCGTACGACACGGTCACGCTCACCGCGGTGCAGACCGTGGTGGGAGCGGTCGTGTTCACCGCGGCCGCGGCGCCGGTTCTGGCCGGCGCGGTGCACGCGTTCGGCCCCGCGGAGTGGCTGGGCGTCCTCTACCTGGCACTCGGGTGCAGCCTCTTCGCGTTCCTGGTGCAGCTCTGGGCGGTACGCCGCACCTCCGCCTCACGGGCCAGCCTGCTGCTCGGCACGGAGCCGGTGTGGGCGGTCCTGATCGGCGTGGGACTCGGCGGCGAACAGCTGAGCGCGACCACCGTCCTCGGCATCGCCCTGGTCCTCGCCGGCACCCACTTCGGCCTGCGCGTGGAGACCCGGCACCGCGCGAGATCACGATCCGGCGACGGATCACCCGCGCTACCGAACCCCGAACCGGAGGTGTCCGTGCTGGTCGGGACGGTCCCGGCGGCGCAGACGCGCCGGGAGGGGCGGGAAGATCAATTTGGTCGATCTCACTAGGCTGGCCGCCATGCATCACGGGGACAACCGACACAATAACTACCGATTCCGTACGGCCGCCGGCGCGCTCGCCCTGGTGGCCGGCCTGCTCACCGCCTGTACCTCGGACTCCGACAAGGGTTCGGAGAACGCCGGCGGTCCGCAGGCCACGTCGAGCTCGGCGGCGGCAGCGGCCGCCCACTTCGGGCCGGACGGGTTCGGCAAACTGAAGATCACCATGTCGGAGAGCGAGGCGCTCGCCACCGGAGACCTCCAGACCGAGCCGGTGTCGACGGTGCTGGGGAAGAACGTCTACTCGTTCACCGGCGGGCCGAAGCCGGACCCGAGCCGGATGGCCGCGGACGACAAGATCGAGAAGGACGTGGTGAAGGCCGACGAGGGAGGGTTCGGTGACTCCGCGGCGGGCGACGCCGCTGCCGCCGAGGCGTATGCCAAGTCGGCTCAGCGGATCTCGGACCGGCTGATCGCCTACATGGAGGCGGGCGGCGCCAGCTTCGCGGGCGGCAAGCTGGTCTCCATCGCGGCGCCGGAGAGCGCGGCCACCGAGGCCGGGATCAAGCGCGGTTCGCAGCTGGCCGAGCTGAAGTCGGCGTACCCGAAGCTTCAGGAGATCGACGAGAACTTCTACGAGCTGGCGGTCGAGGGGCACTCCGGGTGGACGATGCGGTTCGAGGTCGAGGACGGCGTGGTGCTGTACATGTCGCTGGGCGTGGCCGAACCCGAGTGACGGCTACCAGCCCGGGCCGATCGTGGTGAAGAACCAGAACGACGAGGTCAGCCACAGTCCGGCCACGGCAGTCAGGACCAGCCCTCCGGCGAGCGGGAGCGCCCAGGCGCGCCCCTCGCCGGGGCGGCTCAACAGCAGCATCTTGGCGACGAACGCGCCGTAGAACAGGCAGCCGAGCAGCGAGTGGGCCAGCGCGCGCGGGTTGTCGCCGCGGAAGCCGAGCGCGTACAGGCAGTGCACGGCGACCGGCAGGGACACCAGCACGGCGAGCCGGCCGCTCCACCGGTGCAGGGCCGGGGTCCAGCCGGTGGAGGGCAGCTTGCCGTACAGGGTCAGGGCCGAGACCAGCTGCACGACGGCCAGGACGGCGACCGTGGTGGCCAGCCACACCTTGGTGTCCTGCAACCGCAGGAACGCGGCGAACCCGGAGGTGCCGGCCGGGTCGTGCAACCGGCCGTAGACGCCGAGGGCGACCGCGACACCGACGCCGGCGACCACGGGCAGCCACACTCGGGGCCGCCCCAGGGCGCCGGCGTCCACGGTCAGAATCCCTCGCCGCTGTCGGCGTCGATGGTGGTGGCGGTGACCGTCGTGCCCTCCACCGTGGCGGTCCGGCTCGCGACGTCGAGCCGCGGTGCGGGGGCCGGCACGCCGTTCTCGGTGAGCACGCCCACCTGCCGTCCGTCCGGCAGCACGATCCACCCGCCGTTGAGCTGGGCGCCGCGGACCCGGGTGGCGAGGCGGTAGAGGCCGGACGGCTTGCGGACCGTGCCGAGCCGGAAGTCGTGGGTCTCGTCCTCGACGGTAATCCGTCCCTGGGCGCGCTCGGCGTCGAACGTCCCGGTGAGCCGGCTGCCGTTCTTGCCCTTGAGCTCCAGTGCCCCGGCGCTGGCGGTGCCCTGGAGCCAGGCCTCGACCCGGTCGCCGTCGCAGACGTACGCGATGGCACGCCCGTCCCGGATCGAGACGGCCAGGGTCCCGGCGTCGTCCTCGACCTCGCCGGCCAGGGTGACCCGCAGATCCTCCACCGCGCTGGCCGGTGGCGCCGCCAGTTTCGTGGTCGGCGGCAGCGACGCCGGTGGCGCCACGGTGCCGGTCCGCGGGGTCACCGGCGGCGGCAGGCTCACCTGCTGGACCGCCTGGAACTGGCGTTCGCCGGCCGACGCGGTCATGTTGAGGCCGGCCAGGACGGCCGCGACCAGCGCGGCCGCGCCGAGCGTGAGCAGCGGACCGCGCCGCCAGCGGGCCTTGCGCCGAGGTGGCGGGGTCGCCCGCGGTGGGGCGGGCGGGGTGAACCCTGGGCGCAGGCGGGTCTCGCGTTGCCCGCCCTCGGGTAGCTGCCCGGCCCAGTGCGCCAGGTTCTGGGCGGTCGGGCGGCCCGGATAGGGCGTGCCGGGCGCGGGAGCAGCCGGCTGGGGCGCATCGACTGGGGCAGGACTTGGCGTGCCGGGCGCAGGAGAGACGGAGAGTCCGGCGATGAGCTGGTGCAGGTAGGCGGCGACCCGGCGTGCCGGTGGCCGGTACCGGGGGTCCGCCGCGAGACAGTCGCGGGCCACCGCGTTCAACGGCGCGGGCAGCTCTTCCGGGTTGCCGCGCGGGTTGCCGGTGACCATCTCCACCAGCAACACCCCGAGCGACCACACGTCCGCCGTCGCCGTGGGTGCCGCACCGGTGAAGATCTCCGGGGCCGTGTAGCCGGGCGTCCCGCCGACCGCGCCCTTGTCGGCGTCGTGCAGCAGCACCGCCACACCGAAGTCGGTGATGCGCACCGAGGGCGGCACGGAGCCCCGCGCCACCAGCACGTTCTCCGGTTTGAGGTCGAGATGGACGATGCCCTGCGCGTGGGCCGCGGCGAGCGCGGCGGCGGCCTGGGCGGTGATCGCGGTGGCTTCGGCGGGATCGAGGCGCCCGTCCCGGTACGACAGGTAGCGCCGCAGGTTCGGCCCGTCCACGAGCTCCATCACCAGCGCCAGCGTGCCGCCCTCGACGATCAGGTCACGCAGCCGGACGACGGACGGGTGGTCGAGGTCGCGCAGGGCCGCCTCCTCGCGGAGGAACAGCTCGCGGACGCGGCGGTCGGCCGCGTACTCCGGGCGCAGCAGCTTCGCGGCGAGAGGTGGCCCGCCGTCTCGGCTGGTGGCCCGCCGGACGACCGCGACAGCGCCGCGGCCGATCTCCTCGTGCAGCAGATATCCACGGCCGAGCGGCTCCTCAGCGGCCATCCCCGTACCTCTCGATGATCTTTATCCGCCGGCGGTCATGATGTTTCGGAATTGCTCGCGCAATTGATCCAATTCATGCTCTCGGACTGCCATTGTCGGCACCACCCGCCTATCATCGCAATCGCCTGCCAATTAGACGATGGCGATTGTCGATCTACGGGGATCTCCCAGGACGGTGCTGGACAATCGCGAGATGGATCGATCACCCGCGCCGACGAACCTCGGTCTCACATACCCGGAGGTCGGCGCCACCCGCGACGCGCCGCTGCCGGCGGGCTACCGGCATGTACGGCGTGACGTCGTGATCGGCGAGGGTGCGGCGGTGTTCGAGCGGGCCACGGCGGCCCTGATGAGCTGGCGGATGCACCGGGCGGCGGGGCTCGCGGTGGCGCCCGGCTCGGCGGCGGAGGCCGTGCCGGGCGCACAGGTGCTGTTGCGGCTCGGCTGGGGACCGCTGAGCCTGAAGATCCCGTGCCGGGTCGTGTACTGCCTGGAGCAGCCCCGGCTGCGCGGGTTCGCCTACGGCACCCTGCCGGGACATCCGGAGCGCGGCGAGGAGGCCTTCGCCGTGCAGCTGACCGCGTCCGGCCAGGTCCGGTTCCGGATCACCGCGTTCTCCCGCCCGGCCACGCTGCTGGCCCGGGCCGGTGGGCCGGTGGGCGTCCTGGTCCAGGAGATCGCGACGAACCGTTACGTGTCCGCGCTGCGCCGGCTGTCACGCCCCTGACTGGAGGGCCTTGAGCAGCTCGAACGCGGGGGCGTCGACGGAACGCTGGGTGTCGCTGAGTGCCACCACGCCGACGTTCGTGTCCGGGTCGTAGGCGGCGATCGAGGAGAACCCGCCGGTACCGCCGTTGTGGAAGACCTGGAGATGGCCGCCCTGCTTGGCGTGCAGACGCTGGGCCATCCAGCCGAGCCGGACGGTCAGGAACGGGTTCACCCGGTGCTCGGTCTCCGCGGCCAGCCGGATGGCCGGGGCCAGCTCGCCGCCGGGGGACAGGTGCGCCCGGACGAAGGTGACCACGTCGGCGGGGGTCGACCGGAGGCCGCCGGCGCCGGCCAGGTCGACGAGCTGCCAGGGTGCCTCGGGACGGCCGTTCGCCCGGTGGCCCTGAGTGGTGTCGCCTCCGGTGCTCGTACCGAGCAAACCCAGCGGCGTGCTGATCTCGCGGCTGATGAGCGCGTCGTAGCTCAGGCCGGCGCGGTTGGCGAGCGCGAGGCCGAGCAGGCCGGCGCCGAAGTTGGAGTAGCGGAAGCGGCGCCCGGGCGCCGCGCCGAGCTTGGCGCGGCCCAGCGCGCCGAGCAGGTATTCGCGCGTGCAGTGCGCGTACGGGTCCGGCTGGCGCGGCCGCAGGATCGCGCCCAGCAGCATGCCGGTGGGCAGGCGCGACAGCCCCGAGGTGTGGGTGGCCAGATGCCGCAGGGTGATCTCCTGGCCGTCGCGGGTCGGCACCGTCGTGCCGGCCGGCAGCAGATCGCGCAGCGGCTCGTCGAGGCTGGTCACGCCGGCGACGGTGAGCTTGGCGAGGGCGAGTGCCGTGAAGACCTTGGTGATCGACCCGATCTCGAAGCGGGTGTCCGCGCCGAGCCCGCCGCTGCCCTGGATCTCGACGGTGTCGCCGGCGATCGCGGCGACCACGACCCCGTTGCGCTTCGCGGCCAGCTTTGTCACGGTGGCCCGGGTCAGCTGTTCAAGATCGTTCATGCCCTCCATCATGGGCGTCCGGCACAACGGGTCGAAACCCGGGGATAAAGGGGTGACCGGCCTGCCCCTATCGGGCGTATTGTCGGCATCCTTGTTCGCCGGATGCCACGATGGGAATCCGGCACGGCGGCAAAGGAGGCCGAAGATGTCCGAGACCTTGGTCGGCCGGGCCGGTACCGGCCCGGCGGACCGGCTCGAGACCCTGCCGTCCGGGCCAATGGCCTGGCAGCGTACCGACGTGGTCGGCACCGAACTGGTCTTTCCGTGCGGCAGCGGCACGGCCGTCGTGCACGGTGCCACGCCGTACGCGATGGAGTGGCGCGCCGGGTTCGAGAGCGACGGGGTAGTCCGGGAGCTCAGCGTCACCTGCCGGGGTGGTGGGTGGAGCCGCGGCATCGAGCTGGCGCGTACCGGCGAGGAGTGGACCTGCCGGGCCGAGGAGTCGGGTGACGCCGGCATGCCCGCGCCGGGTGCGGTCGAGCCGCCCGGCATCGCGCCGGACGCGGTGATCCGCCTCGCCGACTCACCGATCTTCGTGACCTGGGCGCTACGCCGGCTTCGTCTCACCGCCGAGGCCGGCGCCGTGACGGTCCCGTCGGTACGGGTGCTGCTGCCGTCGCTGACCCTGGCCACCGGCACCGCCACCTATCACCTGGTCGGCCCCAATCGGCTGCGGGTCACCGGTGACGGCCCGGGCGTGACGTACGAGCTCGACCCCGCCGGAGTGGTCGCCTACCAGGCCGGACGCCTGCGCCTGGTCCGGTGACGTCTGGCTGATCACTGCCATGGCAGTGATCAGCCAACGCGAAGCCCTTTCAAGACCGCCGAGGTCCAGGTAGGACTCTCGGCATGCCCCCGATGATCTCGGTCCGGCGGCGTGCCCGGCACACCTTCGCCGCGGCCGTCGCCGTCCTCACCGCGCTGCCGCTGCTCCCCGCGCCGGCCGCCGCCGCGGTCGCCGCACCGGCCTCCGTCCGGCCCGCCGCGTCCGCTCACACGGTCACCCTGATCACCGGTCACCGGGTGCGGGTCACCGATCTCGGCGGCGGGCGGTACGCCACCGACGTGCAGCGCCCGGACGGCGCCCTCGGCGGGGTGCACGCGCAGACCATCGGCGAGGACCTCTACGTGATCCCGGACGAGGCACTGCCGTACCTGGCCGGCGACCGCGTCGACCGGCGGCTGTTCAACGTGACCGAGCTGATCCGGGACGGCTACGACGACCGGCACACCGACGGCCTTCCGCTGATCGTGAGCTACACCGACCCGACCGCCGCGCGCGGACCCGCACCGGCGGGGACGTCCAAGGTGCGTTCGCTGGCCAGCGTCCGCGGCAGCGCGGTACGGGCCACGAAACGGCAGGCCCGGCGCACCTGGCAGGCGATCACCGAACGGCCCGGCGGCATCGCCACCGTCTGGCTCGACGGCAAGGTGCACGCCGACCTCGCCCAGAGCACCGGGCAGATCGGTGCGCCCGCCGCCTGGGCCGCCGGGCTGGACGGCGCCGGCGTGCCGGTCGCGGTGCTGGACACCGGTGCCGACACCGACCACCCCGATCTGGCCGGCCGGCTCGGCGCCGCGGTGAGCTTCGTGCCCGGCGAGAGCGTCGACGACCGGAACGGCCACGGCACGCACGTCGCCTCCACCGTCGGCGGCAGCGGCGAGGCGTCCGGCGGCACCGAGCGCGGTGTCGCGCCGAAGGCGAACCTGCTCGTCGGCAAGGTGCTCGCCGACTCCGGCTCCGGCGCCGACTCCTGGGTGATCGCCGGGATGGAGTGGGCCGCCGCCCAGGGCGCCCGGGTGATCAGCATGAGCCTCGGCGGCAACGAGCCGAGCGACGGCACGGACCCGATGAGCACCGCGGTCAACCGGCTGACCGAGCAGACCGGCGCGCTGTTCGTGATCGCCTCCGGCAACAACGGGGCGGAGGGGGCGATCAGCGCCCCGGGCGCCGCGGACGCCGCCCTGACCGTGGCCGCCGTCGACGCCGAGGACCGGCCCGCCTCGTTCTCCAGCGTCGGGCCGCGGTTCGGCGACTACGGGCTCAAGCCGGACCTCGTCGCGCCCGGCGTGGACGTGCTCGCCGCGAAGGCCGGCGGCACCGCCGGGGACGGCTGGTACCAGTCGATGAGCGGCACGTCGATGGCCACCCCGCACGTCGCGGGAGCGGCGGCGATCCTGGCTCAGAAGCACCCGCAGTGGCGGGCCGCCGAACTCAAGAACGCGCTGATGAGCTCGGCCGCCGCGATCGCCGGGAGTGACGCGTACCAGGTCGGTGCGGGACGGGTGGACGTACGGGCGGCCGCCGGTTCGACACTGACCGGGACCGGGTCGGCGTACTTCGGGTTCACCGGCTGGCCGCATCCCGACCCGGCCGCCGTGGACCGGACCCTGACCTGGACCAACACCGGCGACCAGGCGGTGACGCTGGATCTGACCGTGCGCGGCGAGATCGCCGGCGGGCCGTACGACACGGATCCGCGGGCCGGCGCGGGGACCCCGGCACCGGACATGTTCACCCTCTCCGCGGATCGGGTCGTGGTGCCGGCGCACGGGACCGCGTCGGTCACCGCGACCGCGCATCCGAAGGCGGCTCAGGACGGGCGGCGCTACCTCGGCGAGGTGACCGCCAGCTCGGGCGGGGTGGTGCGGGCGCGTACCCAGCTCGGCCTGTACGCCGAGGACGAGCGGCACGACCTGACCGTCACGATCCGGGACCGGGCCGGCGCGAACGCCGAGGGCTACCTGATCATGCAGCGGTTCGGTGAGGTGGACCCGTACGTGATCCCGTACGGCACGTCCGGGCCGATCGAGATGCGGCTGCGTCCCGGCGTCTACAGCGTGGTCACCTACCTCCAGGTCGCGGGCTCGCACGGGCCGGACTCGGTCGGTACCGCCCTGCTCGGCGACCCGGAGATCGTCCTGGACCGGGACCGGTCGGTGGTGCTGGACGCCCGCAAGGCGGCCGAGGCGACCGCCGCGGTGCCCGGGACGACCGAGGACCGGGCGCTCTTCCTGAACTGGTACCGCAGTGACGGCGCCGGCGGCGTCTACGCCGACCAGTACCAGCTGCCGCCCTGGACCGACACCCTGTACGCGCTGCCCACCGCGAAGGTGACCCGTGGCGAGTTCGAGTTCGAGACCCGGTGGCGCAAGACCCGGCCGCTGCTGACCGTCACCGCCGGTGGCCGGCCGGTCGACTTCCTCGGCCAGCCGGGATCCGCCCTCTACGACGGCAGGGCGCGGCTCGACCTGGTACACGGCTACACCGGCGGGGACGTCCGGGGCAAGGCGGTGGTCGTCACCCGTACCCCGGATGTTTCCGGAAGCCAGCGGGCGCGAGCCGCGGCTGATGCCGGCGCCGCGCTGCTGATCGTGGTCAACGACGGTCCCGGCAAGCTGCACGAATGGGTCGGCGCGGAGGACGGCACCCGGGTGCCGATCCCGGTTCTCGGTGTGACCGCCGCGACCGGGAAGGCCCTGTCCGGCGCGTCGGCGGTGACCCTGACCGGCTCGATCAACTCGCCGTTCGCCTACGACCTGGTGGACCCGCATCCGGGCCGGATCCCCGCGTCGCTGGCCTACCGGCCGAAGGACCTGGCCCGGGTCGACATGGTCTTCCACGGCGACACCGAGCGCGAGGGCGGCGAGTTCCGGCGGGACTACCGGCCCTATCGGACCTATTCGCTCGGCAGCGACCTGGCCGTCCGGTTCCCGTCCACCCGGGTCGACTACCTGTCGGCGCAGCCGGGCACGGCATGGGCCGAGGCCGCGGTCGGCGGGCTGAACACCGAGCTCGTGTCGGTCGGTGAGACCCGCGGCTACCGGCCCGGCAGCCGGAGCACCGTGCGGTTCTTCGGGCCGGTGGTGCGGCCGCGCAACAACAGCTCGTTCTGGTCGTCCACCCGGCACGAGACGTACGTCGAGTTCAACGTGCAGCCGTGGGCGGACAGCGGGACCGGGCACGCCGGATACATGCAGACCGGCGACAAGCTGCACCTCGCGGTCTCCGAGAACGGCAAGCTCGTCAAGGAGTCGCAGTGGGCGTCGGCGACCCTCGATCAGGGCCCGCCCGGCGTCACCGTCTACACGCTGGACCTGCATGCCAGCCGGGACGGCTACCGGCTCTCGCCGGCCACCCACACCGTCTGGGAGGTGGTCTCCCGGCCCGGTGACGCCGAACTGATGCCGGTGCTCCAGATGGACTACGGCATCGAGACCGACCTGGCCGGTGACGCCCGGGGCGGCCGCCAGCAGCTGCGGCTCACCCCCTCGCACCTGCCCGGCGCCGTCGGCGCCGGAAAGATCAACACCATCGAGCTCGCCGTTTCGTACGACGACGGCGGCTCCTGGCGGACCGTGCCGGTGACCCCATCCGGTTCCGGGTGGCTCGCCACCTTCACGGCCCCCCGCAGCGGGTACGTCTCGCTGTCGGCGACCGCCCGGGACACGGCCGGCAACACGATCCGCCAGGAGATCACCCGCGCCTACGGACTCCGGCCGTAGACGCGGGAGCGGGCGGGCGGCCCTGGAGAACCCCCCTCCGGGGCCGTCCCCTCCGACATCGGTTTTCGTCACTCAGGGATGAGGCGGCCGGGCCCCCGGCCGGCGTTATCGTCGCGCTCGGGGGAGGCGTCCATGCTGGAACCGATCGGTCTCGACGCCGCCGAGGAGGACGTCTACCGGCAGCTGATCAGCCGCCGCTCGGCCCGGGTCGAGGACCTCGCCGAAGCCACCGGCCGGTCGGTCATCGAGGTGGGCGCGGTGATGGCCGCCCTGGTCGAACGGGGACTGGCCACCGGCGGCGACTCCGACTACGTGCCGGCGCCGCCGACCGTCTCGCTCGGGGCGCTGCTGCGCCGACGCCAGGCCGACCTGCGCGAGGCGGAACTCGCGGTCGTCGCGCTCGCCGAGGAGTACCGCACGGCGGGGCAGCCGGCCGACGTCATCGAGATCATCACGGATGTGCACGCCGTACGCCGCCGGTTCTTCCAGATCCAGGAGGCCGCGCGGGAGGAGGTGCGGTCGATGGTCGTACCGGATCTGCGGGTTGTCCCACATCGCCAGAACACGGCGGAACGCGCGGCACTGCGCCGCGGCGTGCGATATCGCGCGCTGCTCGACCGGCGCGCGCTCTCCGGTCCGGAGATGGCCGCCGACGTACGCGCGAGCCTCGCCGCCGGCCAGCAGATCCGGATTGCCGACACGGTGCCGGTCAAGATGATGATCGTGGACAGTGAGACCGCTTTGCTCCCGCTGCACGGCGACGACTCGGCGGCGTCCGTCCTGATCCACCGCAGCGGCCTGCTGTCGGTGCTGATCTCGTTCTTCGAGGCCGAGTGGAAGCGTGCCTACCCGCTGCGGGCCGGCGCCGGCCCGGCCGGTCTCGTCGAGACTCAGCCGGGCGACCTCGACGACCTGGACCGGGAGGTGCTCACCCTGCTGCTGGCCGGGCTGACCGACCAGGCGATCGCCGGGCAGCTCGGCCTGTCCGCGCGCACCCTGCACCGGCGGATCCGCCAGCTGATGGGCAAGGCCGGCGTGGACACCCGCGTCCAGCTGGGCTGGGTGGCCGCCCGCAAGCAGTGGGCGTGACTGTCGTCAGAGCAGGCGGAAGTCGGCGTAGTCGAAGCCGGGCGCGACCACGCAGCTGACCAGCACCGGCTCGTCGCCGGCCGGGACGGCGGTCTGCCACACGCCGGCCGGCACCAGCACCTGCGGGCGCTGCCCGGCCGCCAGATCCGGGCCGAGCAGCGCGATCCGGCCCTCGCCCGGTGTCTCGCCGGACCCGCCCAGGCGAAGCTCGAGCGGGCCGCCGGAGTGCCAGAACCAGAGCTCGTCGGAGCGGACCACGTGCCAGGCGGAGACCTCACCGGGATGCAGCAGGAAGTAGATCGCGGTGGCCGCGCTGCGCGGCCCGTCATAACCACTGGGCTCGAAGGAGACCGGCGACCGCCACGTCTCCCGGAACCAGCCACCCTCGGGATGCGGTGCCATGTCGAGCTGCTCCGCCAGCGGCGGCCGTTCCGTCATGGTCGTCGATGGTATAGCGCCGGCATACGACTTTCGGCAGATTCGCCGGGCGGCCGGTTGCGGAAGACTGGGGCGATGGAACGGCAGCGCGTGATCGATGCGTTCGTTGCGGAGATGGTGACCGCGGTCCACCCCGATGACCCGGAGCGGGCCGCGGCGCTGAAGGCATGGTTGCCCGCGGAGCTGCCGCCCGCGCCGACCGCCGACCAGGTGGACGCGTGGATGGAGCTGGGCGAGCTGGCGGCCGACCCGGCGTTGCGGCAGTGCCTGCGCACGATCGAGGGGGAGCCGCCGGGCGAGATCACGCACGGGCCGGTGCTGGAACGGGTGCGGGCCGCGGTGCGGGCCGGCGTGGATCCGGCCTCGGCGGAGGGCCGGAAGATCGCCGCGACGATCGCCGGTGACCTGCCGCGGTCACGCTGGACCGAGCTCGCCGGGCAGGTGGAGAAATACTCGGACGCCCGGTACGAGCGGTATTGGGCGTTGCTGATGGTGCTCAACGGTCAGCCGGCCTACCCGCCGGCGGCGCCGCTGTTCGCCTGGTTCGCCGCGGCCCTGCGGGCGGGCTGAGCGTCAGCCCGCCGGGGCCAGGGTCGGCGCGTCGTACTGCTGCCAGGTTCCGGGCCGGGTTCGCTTGGCCCGGTACATGGCCAGGTCGGCGTCCTCGACCAGGCCGTCCGCGTCGCGGCCGGGACGCCGGTGTGCGATGCCGACACTGGCCCTGGTGTGCACGGTGCGCCCCGCGATGCTGACCGGCTGCGCGATCGAGTCGATCACCCGCTGGGCGATGTCGTGGGCCTGCCGGTCACTGGTCAGCGGCTCCAGCAGCACCGCGAACTCGTCGCCGCCGAAGCGGGCGGCCATGTCGGTGTCGCGTACGGCGGCGCGCAGCCGGTCCGCCACCGCACGCAGCAATTCGTCGCCGGCGGCGTGGCCCAGCGTGTCGTTGACCTGCTTGAACAGGTCGAGGTCCAGGTAGAGCACGGCGGCTGGGGCGTCGCCGGCCAGGGCCCGCTCCAGGCGTTGCCGGAACAGGGTGCGGTTCGGCAGCCGGGTCAGCGGGTCGTGTTGCGCCTCGTGCACGGCGGCGACGTTGTGCGCCCCGGTGAGGGCGAGGCTGGCCTGCTCGGCGAAGGCGGCCAGCACGTCTCGCCGCTCCTGATCGCCGATGTCACCGTCGTGGCCGGCGAGGACGAGGGCGCCGGCCACCGCGTCACCGATGCGGACCGGTGCGGAGAGCAGATCCGGGTCGGTGACGAGCGTTTCCGGTGACCGGCCGGGACTGCGGTTGGCCGAGGCGACGGTCAGGTCGGCCGGGTCTCGTACGTCGCGCAGCACCAGCGCCACGGTCACGTCGCCGAGCAGCGCCGCCGCGCCCTCGGTGATCGAGTCGAGGACCTCCTTGATCGGGGTGCCCTGGTTCGCCGACCGCTGCACGCGCAGCAGGGTCTCCAGGAGCCGTTCCCGGCGTTCGAGGGCGTGCAGCAGGACCAGGCGGGTCTCGGCGAGGTGCCGCTCGTTCTCCAGGGTGCGCAGGCCGCGCAGCGCCAGCCCGAGGACCCGTGCCATGCCCTGCAGCATCTGCCGTTCCTCGGCGGCGAACGCCGCGTCGGTACGCGCGACGATCAACCGTTCGTCGCTGTCCCGGTCCAGCAGGTGCACGGTGACGTGGGCCGGGCCGAGGCCGGGGAGGCGCACGGCGTCCGTACCGGCGGCGAGGCCGGTGAAGACCTCGGGGTCCGGGTCGCGGCCCAGACCCACCGACGAGGTGACGGCGTCGCCACGGACGACGGCCGCCACCTCCGCGTCGGTGCACTCGGCCGCCCGTTGCACGGCGATCCGGGCGGCGCTGGTCACGTCACCGGCCCGGGTGATGGCGCTGAAGAACTCGGTGAGCTGAAGTGTCGACCAGCCGGCCATCAGCTCACCGCGAGGGCGACCACGGTCAAGTGGTGCATGCCCTTCGCGTCCGGCTTCCGGGCGATCTCCCCGTTGGAGTAGAAGCCGCCGTACGGGACGGGCTTCATGGCGTCGCGCAGCCGTTCGGCGGCGAGCTCGGTCTGGTCGTCGCCGAGGGCCATCGGGCGTACGCAGCAGTCGAAGACGAGCACTCCGATCGGGGCGACCTCGGCGATCGCCTCGGTGGCGGCGACCGCGGCGTGCGCGGCGGCGTCGACGATCGCCTCCGAGTCGGCCGCCATGAGCCAGACCATTGCGCCCTCGGGGGTGTCGGCCAGTCCGGAGATCGACCGCTCGGCCGGGTCGGCCGCGAATATGATCCGGATGTCCTCGCCGGTGCGGCGGGCCAGGCCCAGCGGGCGCACGGTGGCGAAGTTCAGGAAGGCGGCCGGGTCGGCGGTCAGCTCCGGGGTGCCGCCGGTACTGCGCAGATAGACGTCGAGGGCCGGCTCACCGTCCAGCTCGTAGATCTTGCCGCCCTCGCTGCGGGTGACGACCATCGGGTCGCCGGTCTTGTGCCAGCCGTGCGCGATGCCGATGCCGAACGGCGACGACGAGCCCAGCGTGGCGCCGAGCACCGCGTTCGACAGCACCTTCACGTCGCGGCCGGAGCTGAAGAAATGCCACGTGCCGGTCTGCGTGACGTCGTCGCCGGCACATCCGCCGACCAGCGGCACCTGGGCCCCGGCCACCGAGTACGCGCCACGCACCATCTCCTGCTGGTCACCGCTGCGCCCGTCACCGAGCAGGAGTACGACCCGGTGCTCGGCGTCGACGTCGTCGAGGCTGGACGCGGCGGTCACGCCGGCGTCGTACAGGTCCATGCTGCGGTGCGGTACGGCGCGTACCGAGGCGGAGAAGCCCGGCCCGCCGAGTGCGTTGACGACGACACCGGATCCGCGCCCGTCGGTGGTGAACTCACCCGAGGTGGAGCAGCCGATCATCAGCACGTCCCCGCCGGCGGCGGCGTGCACCGCGGCCGCCATCTCCGGGGTCGCGTGCGACAGCGAGGCGAAGACGATCAGCAGGGTGGCCTGGCGGCCGCCGAGCGCGGCACGGCAGGCCTGCGCCCCGGCCTCGGCGGGATCCGCCAGCAGGCTGCGTCCGACACCGAACCAACGCTCCTCGGGCCCGTTCAATGCGCGCTCCCTCCCCGGGCCCGCGGGGGCGCGAGCCGTACGGCCCTGTGCATCGGCGCCGGCCGGGCGGACATGAGGGGAACGGGTGGGAGGGCGCCGCGCGTACCTCAGCGATCCGGATTGAAGCTGATCCACAGCACGACCCGGTCGTCGGTGGCCGGCCCGGTGTGTGCCATCCGGTCGAGCAGCGTGCGGCACGGATCGCCGGCGCCCTCGCGGACCACCGCGCCGGCGGTCGCGGCCAGGCGGTCCAGGCCCGCGTACATCGATTCGTACCGGCGTTCCACCAGGCCGTCGGTGTACCAGATGAGGTGCGAGTCGGCCGGGACCACCAGTTCGGCGTCGCGCCGGGAGTTGGGTTCCACCGCGACCGGCATGGACCGGCCGTCCCACAGGTACTCGCCGTGCCCGGCGGTGACCAGCAGTGGTGGCGGATGCCCGGCACAGGCGTAGCGCAGCTGCCTGGTCCGGGGCTGGTAGTCGGCGTAGCCGACGGTGCACATCCGGGCGCCGTGGATGAGAGCGCTGGCCTCGTCCAGCCCGGCGAGCACCTCGGCCGGGCCGGGCGCCGACTGGGCGAGGACCCGCAGGATGGCCTGGAGGCGGGCCATCGCGGCCGCCGCGGCCAGGTCGTGGCCGACGACGTCACCGACGGCGAAGCCGATCCGGTCGCCGGGCAGGTGGAAGACGTCGTACCAGTCGCCGCCGACGTCGTGGGTGAGGTCGGCGGGCCGGTAGCCGGCGTCGACCTGGACGCTGGGCAAGCCGGTGGCGTACGCCGGCAGCAGCGCCTGCTGGAGCTGGCGGGCCGCGCTGACCTCCCGCTCGTACAGCCGGGCCCGGCGCAGGGCCTGCGCGGTGAGATCGGCCAGGGTCTGCGCGAAGGCGATGGTGTCGTCGTCGACCACACTGCCGGCGGCGAACTCGAAGCCGAGCGCGCCGAGCACCGGCCCGTCGTGGTCGGTGACGGGTACGCCCAGTTCGATCCGGCCGTTCGCCGGGTCGCCGTCGAGGGCCGGGCGCCCGGTTCGTGCGGCCCGCGCCAGCGCCCGGTGCTCGGCGGTGTGGACCAGCCCGTCCTCGGGGTCGGCGAGCGCCACGACGCACAGCTCGCCGAGCAGCCGGCCCTCGGCCACCGCCGCGGCGATCGCCGCGGACGTGGGTGCCCGGGCCAGCTGGGCGGTCAGCGACTGAACCGCGGCGACCCGCTGCCGGGCGGCGCGTTCGGCGTACGTGTCCGAGCGGGCGCTGTCGCGTTCGGCCACCCCGACGGTCAGCAGGCACGCGCCGACCACGGCGACGGCCAGGAACAGCTGCAGGGTGGCGGTCTTGAAGGCGATCGGTCCCTGGAGGGCGGCCCACGGCCCGTACCCGACGCTGGTCATGATGTTCGCGGTGACGGTCATGGCCAGGCCGGCCGTCATGGTGATCGCCAGCCGCTGCTGGAAGCCGAACCAGAACAGCAGCGGGATCGGCAGGTAGAACAGCGGCAGGTGCTGCGGCCAGAAGCTGACGGCGGTCACCGCGACGGTGAGCAGCACGGCCAGGGCCCACCGGGCGGCCGGTGCGGCGCCCGGCGGCGGCCGGTGCCGCCAGGCGAGCACGGTGCCGGCGACGGTCAGCGCGCCGGTCGCGTCGCCGGCCCAGAACGGCAGGAAGGCCTCCACCCAGGCCCGGTCCTGACCGATGGCGATGGTGGTGCCGCCGACCAGGGCACCGACCAGGGGACCGGCCACGACGCAGCAGCCCAGGAACGCGAGCAGGTGCCGGCGCTGGGTCAGATCCAGCCGGCCGGGTACGAACCGGCGCAGCAACACCGCACCCACCAGCGGTTCGGCCGTGTTGGCGAGCGCGAAGCCCAGCGCCGACGCGAGGTGCAGGCCGTGCGAGACGTCCACGGTGACCTCGGCGACGGCGACCGTGAGCAGGATCCAGGGCCACTGCCGGGCCGGGCAGAGCAGCAGCGCGGACAGGGTGACGCCGGAGGGCAGGAACAGCACCACGATGGAGGTGGCGTCGAAGACGACGAAGGCCAGCTGAGCACCGACCGTGTACGCGATCGCGACCAGTACGACGACCAGCCAGGTCGGGCGATCACGCGGCCCGGCCCGGGTCATCCGGCGTCGTGCTCCGGCACCAGCAGGGGTAGCACACCGGTGATCTGGAGCGTGACGAGAGCGACGCCGTGCACGTTGACCAGCCGGTAGTCGATGCCCTGCTCGGTGGCCACCGCCCGGACGCAGATCAGCGCCTCCAGGCCGGTGGAGTCGCAGAAGCTGACCTCGTCCATGTCGACGAGCAGGTGCCGGGGGCGTATCTCGCGGACCACCTCTTCCAGGTGCTCGCGTACGCCGCCGCTGCTGGCCAGATCCAGTTCGCCGGCCAGCGCCACCCGCACGGTCTGCCCGTCGTGCTGCCGGGTGATCCTCACGAGGCGACCTCTCCGGGATAGGGCTGGAGTTCGACGTGCACACACTTGCCGCGGCCGTCGTCCTGTACGTACCAGCGGACGGAGAGGGCGTCGATGAGCATCAGGCCCCGGCCGCCCCGGTCGTCGGGCGGGCGCCGGCGGGGCAGTTCGGCGGAGTCGTCGGCGACCGACAGCAACACCGTGCTGCCGCGGGTCATCATCGTGATCGGTACCGACCCGGCACCGCCGTGCTGGACGGCGTTGGTGACGAGCTCACTGACCACGACGGCGACGGCGTCCAGCCATCGAGGCTCGGTGAAGCCCCAGGCGTGTAGCGACGTCGTGACCTGATGACGCGCTTCACCCGGCGCGTTCAGACCGGCGGGAACGTCTATCCGGACACTTCGCTGGCTCATGGAATCCTGCCTGCCTGCCGCTGGTTCGCGGACTTCATGAAGGTACTCCATGGCCGGCCTGCATAGATTCAGGTACACACTCGCGTGTGCGGTGAGGGCGGGAACTGGGGGTGGCTACTCATCAGTACGTTGTCGTACCCTGTCGGCGGCGCTGTGACGGCCATCACTATGACGGAGGCCCGGATGAACGAGCAAGCCGCCTGGGAGCAAGCGCAACAGTCCGCCCCGCCATCCGTGGGCGCGTTGCTTGCCGACCGGATCGCCCGGACTCCCGACGCGGAGGCGTACCGGTGGCGGGGGCCGGACGGCGGCTGGCAGTCGCAGACCTGGGCGGAGGCCGGGCAGGTGGCTCAGGAGATCGCCGCCGGGCTGCTCACCCTCGGCCTCCAGCCGGAGGACCGGGTCGCGATCATGTCGGGCACCCGGATCGAGTGGATCCACGTCGACCTCGGCGTCATGTGTGCCGGCGGTGCGACCACCACGATCTACCCGACCTCGTCGATCGAGGACGTGACGCACATCCTCGCCGACTCGGGCAGCCGCTTCGCCGTGGTGGAGAGCGCCGAGCAACTGGACAAGGTCACCGGCTCGGCGGTCGAGCACGTCATCCTGATGGACGGCACCGATTCGCGGGCCCTCACCCTGGCCGACCTGCGCGAGCGGGGACGGGCACTGCCCCCGGAAACGGTCACCAAGGCGACGGTCGCGGTCACCTCGGACCACCTCGCCACGCTCATCTACACGTCCGGCACGACCGGGCGGCCCAAGGGCGTACGGCTGCCGCACCGCTGCTGGATCTACCAGGCCACCGCGACGCAGGCGGTCGACCTGGTCGGCCCGGACGACCTCGGCTATCTGTGGCTGCCGCTCGCGCACGTGTTCGGCAAGGCTCTGGGTGCCGCCCAGATCGCGATCGGCCACGCGACCGCGGTCGACGGTGACGTGACCCGGATCATCGAGAACCTGCCGGTGGTCAAGCCGACCGTGATGCCCGCCGTACCGCGGGTCTTCGAGAAGGTGCACGCCGGCGTGCTCGCCGCCGCGCACAAGGACGGCGGGGTGAAGGCCCGCCTGTTCGACTGGGCCGTCGGCGTCGGCCGGCGGGCCGCCCGCACCCGCCGGGCCGGGGAGAAGGTTCCGGCCGGGCTGGCCGTCCAGCACCGGATCGCCGACAAGCTGGTCCTGAGCAAGGTACGCGCCCGGTTCGGCGGGCGGATGCGCTTCTTCCTCTCCGGCTCCGCCGCGCTGTCCGCCGACATCTGCGAGTTCTTCGACGCCCTCGGACTGCCCATCCTGGAGGGGTACGGGCTGACCGAGACCTCCGCCGGGGCCTTCGTCAACCGGTTCGACCACCTGGAGTACGGCACCGTCGGCCTCCCGCTGCCCGGCACCGAGGTCCGGATCGCCGAGGACGGCGAGATCCTGATCAAGGGCCCGGGCCTGATGGACGGCTACCACGGGTTCGGCGCGGCCGACGAGTGGCTGCACACCGGCGACATCGGCGAGATCACCGCCCGCGGCTCCCTGAAGATCACCGACCGGAAGAAGGACCTGTTCAAGACGTCCGGCGGCAAGTACGTCGCCCCGCAGGCGATCGAGACCCGGTTCGCGGCGATCTGCCCGCTCTCCGCCCAGATGGTGGTCTACGGCGAGGGCCGCAACTACGTCACCGCGCTCATCGACCTCGACCCGGTCGCCGTGCGCACCTGGGCCACCGAGAACGGCGTCACCGGCGACACCCACGCCGACCTGGTGCGCTCACCGCAGCTGCGTGCCGCCGTCGACGCGTACGTGGCTCAGCTCAACGCCGCCCTCGGCCGCTGGGAGACGGTCAAACGGTTCACCATCCTGGAACGCAACCTGAGCGTCGAGAACGGTGACCTCACCCCGTCTCTGAAGCTGCGCCGGCGCCTTGTCGAGCAACGCAATTCTCACCTGCTCGACGAGCTTTACACCGGTTGACGGCGCTACCCTGGCCTGGATAGCTTCACCAGCGACAACCGAATATTTCGCCGCTCAACCGCTGCGGGAGAGTCCCCTTCACCGGGGCGCCGAAGGAGCAACTTCTCCCTCAGAATCTCTCAGGCCCAAGTACCGCTGCGGTCAGGCGACTCTGGAAAGCCGTGCCGGTCCGCCGGTGCGCGCCCAAGGTGCAAGCCGCCGCAGGCGGTGAAGCTCTCAGGCCCCATGACAGAGCGAGGGAGGCCCACCGCTACCAGGGAGCCTCCGCATGGCCGTGTCCGTCTTCGACCTGTTCTCGATCGGCATCGGCCCGTCGAGCTCACACACCGTCGGGCCGATGCGCGCCGCCCGCCTCTTCACACTCCAGCTCACCGGTCTGCCGGTGACGACCGTGCGGGCCGAGCTGTTCGGATCGCTCGGTGCCACCGGCCACGGCCACGGCACCCCTCGGGCGGTGCTGCTCGGCCTGGCCGGGGAGGAGCCGGAGACGGTCGACACCACTCTCGTACCGTCCACCGACGGCCTCGGCTTCGAGGTGGACCTCGTGCTGCACCGACGGCGGTCACTGCCCGGGCATCCCAACGGGATGACCTTCACCGCTTTCGGCGCCGACGGCGCCGAACTGCTGCGCAAGACCTATTTCTCGGTCGGCGGCGGCTTCGTGGTCGATGAGACAACCGGCGGGGTACGCGCGGACGACACGCCCCTGCTCTACCCGTTCTCGACGGGCGGCGAGCTGCTGTCGCTGACCCGGGCCACCGGCCTGTCGATCTCCCGGCTGATGCTGGCCAACGAGACGGTGTGGCGTCCGGCCGACGAGACGCGCCGTGGTCTGCTGGGCATCTGGGCGGTCATGCGCGAGTGCGTCGACCTGGGGCTGGACGCCGAGGGGATCCTGCCGGGCGGGCTGAAGGTGCGCCGGCGGGCCGCGGCGACCGCCCGTCAGCTCCGGGCGGCTGGGACCCCCGAGCTGCTGGCGATGGAGTGGCTCACGGCGTACGCGATGGCGGTCAACGAGCAGAACGCGGCTGGCGGCCGGGTGGTCACCGCGCCCACCAACGGCGCCGCCGGGATCATTCCGGCCGTGCTGCGCTACTACCTGGAGTTCGTGCCGGGCGCCTCCGAGGAGGGCGTGGTCCGGTTCCTGCTCACCGCCGGTGCGATCGGCCTGCTGTTCAAGGAGAACGCGTCGATCTCCGGTGCCGAGGTCGGGTGTCAGGGCGAGGTCGGTTCGGCGTGCGCGATGGCGGCGGCCGGGCTGGCCGAGGTGCTGGGCGGCACGCCGGAGCAGGTGGAGAACGCGGCCGAGATCGGGATGGAGCACAACCTGGGGCTGACCTGCGACCCGGTGGGTGGTCTGGTGCAGATCCCGTGCATCGAGCGCAACGGGATGGCCGCGGTGAAGGCGGTGACCGCCGCCCGGATGGCGCTGCGTGGCGACGGCCGGCATCACGTCTCCCTCGACAAGGTCATCAAGACCATGAAGGAGACCGGGGCCGACATGAAGATCAAGTACAAGGAGACGGCCCGCGGTGGACTCGCCGTCAACGTCATCGAATGCTGACCGGGTTCGCCCGACCCGGCGACAGGTTCTGACCCACGGGTTGACCGCCGCGAGCGCCTTCGCACTGGGCAGCGCGGGAACTCTCGCCGTCACCCGGTGGGCCGAGCGGGGCGAGATCCCGCCGGCCGCGGCACCGGGCGCGCTCCTCGACGACGCGAGCCGGCTCAACCCGACGGCGGTCCGCGGCGTGCTGTTCGCCTCGCCGTCGGCCGACGACACCGCCCGGACCGTGGCGCCGCTGCTGCGCCGTATCGCCGCCGGCGACGACCCGGCGCTGGCGGTCGCCGGCGTACGGCACTCGATGGGCGGGCAGAGCATGCTCGCGGGAGGCTGGGTGCTCGACACCCGGCCGATGAACCAGATCACGCTGGACCGTGCGGCCCGGGTGGTCCGCGTCGGCGCCGGCACGACGTGGCGCGACCTCATCCCGGTGCTGAACGCCGCCGGGCTCTCGCCGAAGGTCATGCAGTCGAATCACGATTTCTCCGTCGGCGGCTCGCTCAGCGTCAACTGCCACGGCTGGCACGCCGCGCACCCGCCGATCGCCGGCACGGTGCGCCGACTGCGCCTGCTCACCGCCACCGGCGACGTGCGGACCTGCTCGCCGAGCGAGAACCCGGAGCTGTTCGGATCGGTGCTGGGCGGCTACGGCCTGTTCGGCGTGATCCTCGACGCCGACCTCGAGGTGTGGCCGAACGCGATCTACACGCCGCACTTCCAGTCGATGCCGGCCAGCGAATATGCCGCCACGTTCGCCGCCGAGGTGTACGCGCCGGGCACGACCACCGAGATGGCGTACGGGCGGCTCTCGGTCGATCCGCGCAGCTTCCTGGAAGAGGCGATCCTGGTCCGGTTCGAACCCGAACCCGGCACCGCCGGCACGGTGCTCCCGCTGACCGAGCCGGCCGCACCGGAACTGCAGCGTGCCGTCTTCCGCAACTCCGCCGGCAGTGGCCCCGGCAAGGCGCTGCGCTGGGGACTCGAACGGGAGGCCGCACCCTGGCTGGCGCGCCCGCTGAGCCGCAACACCATCCAGAACCAGCCCGCGGCGGTCTACGCCGACCACTCGGCGGAGACCTGCGACATCCTCCACGAGTACTTCATCCCGCAGCGGCGGCTGTGGGAGTTCGTCCAGAACGCCCGGCGTGTCATCGAGCCCAGCGGCGTCGAGCTGCTCAACGTCACCGTGCGCGACGTCCGCCGGGACACCCGCACCGCGCTCGCGTACGCCCGCGAGGACGTGTTCGGGCTGGTCATGAACTTCCGGCAGGAGCGCACCGGGCCGGCGGACGAGCGCATGCGGAAACTGACCCGGTCACTGATCGACGCGGCTGCCGAGGTCGGCGGCACGTTCTACCTGCCGTACCGGCTGCACGCCACCGGCGGCCAGCTGCGCCGCGCGTACCCGGGCTGGGACGCGGCGATGGCGGCCAAGGTCCGGCTGGATCCCCGGCTGGTCTTCCGCAACGCCCTGTTCGACACCTACGGCTGACGAACCGTGCGTCGCCGCGGCGGGCCCGAGCCGATACGGTCGGCGGCGTGATCGTCGTGGTGAGCGGGCCGAGCGCGGCCGGCAAGACGACCTGGTGCCGCGAGCATTTCACGGACCACGTGGTTCAGGAGTACGCGCCGACCGGGGCGGAGCCGGCGGACGCCGCGCCGGAGTTCTGGTGCGAGGTGAACTGCGGGCGCTGGCGGGAGGCGCTGCTGCGGGAGGCCGATACCGGGCTGGCGGTGTGCGACGACGACCCGATGAAGCTGCATTACACGTGGTCGCTGGCTCGGCTGGGCCTGGTGGAACCGGCGGTCTGGCAGCGTGAGGTCGAGGTCAACCGGGAGGCGGTCGCGGCGGGTCGGCTCGGGTTCGCGGATCTCATGCTGGTGTCGATCCCGGCGACGGAGGAGTTGTGGCGCCGCCGCACGGGCGATCCGGCTCGCCGGCGACGCAACTTCGAGCTGCACGTACGGCTGGCCGAGCCGTTGCGGGAGTGGTATCAGGCGGTCGAGCGAGCGGATCCGGGCCGGGTGCGGTGGGAGTTGCGGGCGGACGATCCCCCGGCGGAGCGGGCGGACCGGTACGACACGACGCTGTTCGACGCGGTCGTCGCCGGTCTGGCACAGGATGTTTCCCGGCGGTCGCGCTGCGGCCCGGTGTAGTTGATGATCGCGGGGAACAGCGGGGACTGTCGGCTCGCCGTACGGAAGAATGTCCTGAGGCTTTTTGATCGCCCGGAGGGAGCACGAAGATGCAGCAGGTGAAGGCCGTCATCGCGCGGGCGAAAGGCGCACCGGTCGAGCTGGTGACGATCAACGTGCCGGATCCCGGGCCGGGTGAGGCCGTGGTGAAGATCCAGTCGTGCGGGGTGTGCCACACCGACCTGCACTACCGGGAGGGTGGCATCAACGACGACTTCCCGTTCCTGCTGGGGCACGAGGCGGCGGGTGTGGTGGAGGCCGTCGGCGCGGGCGTCACCGATGTGGCGCCGGGTGACTTCGTGGTGCTGAACTGGCGTGCGGTGTGCGGGCAGTGCCGGGCCTGCAAGCGCGGCGACCTGCACTACTGCTTCGCCACGCACAACGCGAAGCAGAAGATGACCCTGAAGGACGGCACCGAGTTGTCGCCGGCGCTGGGCATCGGGGCGTTCGCGGAGAAGACCCTGGTCGCGGCCGGACAGTGCACCAAGGTGGACCCGTCGGCGCGTGCGGCCGCGGTGGGCCTGCTGGGCTGCGGGGTGATGGCCGGCATCGGTGCGGCGATCAACACCGGTGGAGTGGCCCGCGGCAAGTCGGTCGCGGTGATCGGCTGCGGTGGCGTGGGTGTGGCCGCGGTGGCCGGCTCGGCGCTGGCGGGCGCGAGCCCGATCATCGCGGTGGACATCGACGCCCGCAAGCTGGAGGCGGCCCGCAAGCTGGGCGCCACCCACCTGGTCGACTCGTCGAAGACCGACCCGGTGGCGGAGATCAAGCGGATCGCCGCCTCGGTTTATGACGGCGCCGACGGCGCGGATGTGGTGATCGAGGCGGTCGGCCGGCCGGAGACGTGGAAGCAGGCCTTCTACGCCCGGGACCTGGCCGGGGTGCTGGTGCTGGTGGGTGTGCCGACGCCGGACATGAAGGTGCCGGACCTGCCGCTGATCGACGTGTTCGGCCGCGGCGGCGCGCTGAAGTCCAGCTGGTACGGCGACTGCCTGCCGAGCCGCGACTTCCCGATGCTCGTCGACCTGTACCGGCAGGGGCGGCTCGACCTGGACGCGTTCGTCACCGAGGAGATCGGCATCGAGGACGTGGAGGCCGCGTTCGCGAAGATGCACGGGCACGCCGAGCCGGTGCTGCGTTCGGTGGTGATCCTGTGAGCGCGGCGCGGGTCGGTCACGGGGTGGTCGCCGGGACCTTCAGCCTGGACGGTTCGACGTTCGACGTGGACAACAACATCTGGGTGGTCGGCGACGACACCGAGTGCGTGGTGATCGACGCGCCGCACAGTGTGGACGCGATCCTCAAGGTGGTCGGTGACCGGCGGGTCACGGCGATCGTCTGCACGCACGCGCACGACGATCACGTACGGGTGGCGCCGGAGCTGCGGACGCGTACCGGCGCGCCGATCCTGCTGCACCCGGCGGACCGGCCGCTGTGGGAGCTGACCCACGGCACCGGTACGGCGTGGGACAAGGACCTGGCCGACGGGGACCAGATCAAGGCCGGCGGCACGACGCTGACGGTGCTGCACACGCCCGGTCACGCACCCGGCGCGGTCTGCCTGTACGCGGCCGAGCTCGGACAGGTGTTCACCGGCGACACGCTGTTCCAGGGCGGGCCGGGGGCGACCGGGCGGTCGTACTCGGATGCCGATCTGATCGTCGCGTCGATCCGGGAGAAGCTGTTCGCCCTGCCGGAGCAGACCGTGGTGCATACGGGCCACGGACCGGACACGACGATCGCCGCCGAGCGGGACCGTTAGACATCACTCCGGGGTCAGGGTGGCTGTCCGCTTCTTCAGGGGTCGTCACCCGGGTTGGCCGCACGGCTGACGTGACGTTCGGTAGCCGGGACTGGCCGGGTGGCGGCCGGTTTCGCGGATCGTGGTGGAGCGCCCCACGACGGCACCGCGGCCGGGTCGCGTGGCGAGCCATCGCGGCCGGTCCTGCTCGCAGCGCGACGGACTGGTGTTTCCCGGCGGCCGCGGTAGGGCCGGAACGGACAGCCCGGCTCGCGCCGGGGAGGACGGGCACGGGTCGGCTTCGGCAAAGACGCCGGTCACCCGTACCGATGAAGCAGCGCCACCGGCAAGCAAACCTCGACCAGTAGTCAGGGTGCCAAGTGGTGATCTTGCTTGGCCCACGCTCAACGCTGTCTCAACGGCCGCCAGACAGCACCCACGTTGGGCCGGCATGCCCGGGCGGGCGGCCGGTGACCACCGGCCGGGCGCAAGTGGCTCTGCGGACCGTGAGTGGGCACCCCGGCCAAACCCTGACCCCGGAAAGCGGCCTATGCGATCAGGCTGGTCAGCGCGGACGGCAGGCCGCGGCCCTCGCGGGCCAGGCGGTCCCGTTCCGCGCTGACCTTGCGGGCCAGCGCCGGGTCCCGGAACTTGGTCACCACCCGGGCGACCGCACCCTGGAGAGCCGGCACCGAGGTCAGCGACGCGTAGCGGATCAGCGCGTCGGTGGCCGCCGGTGTCGGATGCCGCTCCAGATAGCTCAGTGCGACCTGGGCCCGCCAAGCGGGCGTGGTCGGCACCTTGACCAGCCGCAACGCCAGGAACTCACCGAGCCGGCCGCCGAACTTGGCGGTCAGGTTCTCCACCACGCCGTCGACCGGCGGGGTGCGCACGATCGTGTCGGCGAACCAGTGCTCGACGACGTCCAGATAGCGGTCCGCCCCCTCGAAGCCGGGGTCGGCGTCCGCCCAGTCCAGCATGACGTGTGCCATCAGCCGGGCGATCGGATCGTCGGCCGACAGGTTCGACTCGAGGACCTCGGCGTCGGCCGATTCGCGCAGGCCGGCCTCGGCCCTCAGGTACGCCTCGTCCTCGCCGGCCAGTGCCTTGGCGAACAGGGTCTCCGCGTTCATCTCTCGAACTCCCACCACTTGGCCGGCTTGGCGGTGCGCAGGGTGTTGGTCGCGCAGTGGACCTCACCCTGCCGGACGTGGTAATCGTCCCAGTTGTCGATCCAGTCGACGGTCAGCCCGAGCGGTCCCAGCTTGTCCGTCACATCCTTCTCGAATTGGTCGTCGGCGCCGATCAACGGCCCGAACGGCCGCGGCACCACGCAGTGCTTGTTGAGTAGCAGGATGTTCACCACGTTGCCGGTGAGCGCGTCGGCCCGGGTGGGTAACGGCGGGTTCGGCATGAAGATCACCGGAAGGTCGATGACGTCGGACGCGGCGAGCCCCAGCTCTTTGATCAGTTTCTTGCGGACGCCGTCGATGTCGGTCTGCCGGTTGCGGTTGAACACGCGCAGCGGTCTCGCGGTGTGCGCGACCAGGCCGGCGGCCACCATGTCCCGCAGTTCGGGGTGGAAGTCGTCGCGCAGTTTCAAGAAGTCGCTGATCGTGCGTTCCACCAGGGTGTCGCCCGGCGCGGGGAATCGGACCAGCAGCTTGCGGCCTTTGAGGATCGGCTCGCTGCCGTGCGTCGCCTTCAGCTTGTCGAGGATCTCGTAGGCGCGGCGCGGGCTGGGCAGCACCAGCTTGAACCCCTTGCCGGACGGCGCCGGGACGAACGAGATCACCTCGTCGACGTGGCCGACCGAGAGCCAGCCGGTGTTCACCTCGATCGGGTCCTGCACGATCTGGGCGCGCAGGAAGTCGCGGACCTTGGGATCGAACGTGTCGGCGCCACGGCCCGGCCCGAAGTAGACGCGGCCGAACGGGTAGTGCTTGCCGCCGACCGTCACCGGGGGAGTGGCCTCCAGGTTGCCGGTGGAGTCGAAGGTGTTCGCCAGGGCCACGTCGCCCTCCACCAGGAAACCCAGGTCCGGAGCGAGCATGTTGCGCGCGGCGGTGTCCAGGCCCCGTGGCTGCGGGGAGCGCAGGACGCTGCGCAGGGTCGCGCCGGGCACGCTGGCGTACCCGAACTCACACGCGTCCTGCATCCAGATGTCACCGGCGACCAGGGGTAGCTCGACCAGGGTGCATCCGGCGGCCGTGACGTGTGTGGCCAGTGCGGCCCGGAACGCGCTGTTGAAGGGGCCCGCGTCGACCACGAAGACCTTCTCCGCGGGATCGAGGTGGTTCGGGATGATCCACGGTGCGACGCGGACGGTGGCGATCTGGTCGGTGACGGTTCCGGCCGGATCGGTGGTGCGCAGGGTGAGCGTCACCTCGCCGGGGAAGCCGGGACCGGCGTAGCGGACGCCTTCCATGGCGAGGTCGATGCGCGCCGGGGTCAGGTCGGCGAACCGGTGGCTCGCGGCGGTACCGGGGCCGATGATCTCGGGCGCGCCGGCTGCGGTGCCGGCGAAGATCCGCAACGCCGCCTGGTTGTCCACCCGCAGTTCGAGGACGGTGCCGGCGGGTGCGGCGGCGGTGCGCTCGATGGACAGGGCGGTGAGCTCGGCGGCGTCGTTGCCGGGGTCGACCGTGGCGTCCTCGTTGTCGGGCCGGCCGGTGGTGCCGTCGTCGTCGTTGTTGACCAGGACGACCGCGCCGTGCCCGGCGGCGCCCCACTTCCAGCCGGGTATCGCCTCGGTGAGGGCACCGGAGCGGGCGGTGTCGATGAGCAGTTTGAAGAGCGGTGCCGGGGGCGGTGCCTTGCCGGGTGCGAAGGCCTCGAGCAGCGGCCAGGTCACCGGGCCGATCTTGCCGTCCCGGCCGATGCCGGCGCAGGCCTGGAACGCCTTGGTGGCCAGCTCGGTGGCCTCGCCGAACTTGCAGTCCACGACCAACGGCAGCTGTTTGCGGCTGAGCAGGGTGGCCGCGGTCTTCCCGGCGAAGCCGGGGTCGGCGCAGGTGAGGGTGCCGGCCTGCTGCTGGGCGAGGAACTCGTTGAGGCACTGCTGGGCGTAGCCGACGACCGGGCGTTTCGAGCCGCGCTTGATCAGCGGGTGCGGGCCCTTGCCGGTGGGATCGGGCTCGGGATCCGGGACGCAGACCGGGCCGGAGACGGCCTCGGCCGCTTCGAAATCCGCGTCTTCGGTCTCGGCCGGGATGGTTCGCGGCTGCGGGCGCAGGATCAGGACGTGGCCGAGGACGGCTCCGTCCGGGCCGGTGACGCGGCGGGCGTACCGGTCGGCGCGCCGGTGCGGCGCCGGATCGATCACCTGCACATAGCGGCCGGGCAGGGCGGCGTCGGCCCGCAGGCCGACGCGGGCCAGCTCGTGCCGGCCGCGCAAGCGCCCATTGACGACAACCCCGATCGATGCGTACGGGCTGCCGCGCCCCCGGGTGAGCAGCAGATCACCGGCGCGCAGTTCCGGCCGGGCCTGCTCCGGACGTCCCACCACCACGAACATCCCGGCGGGTGGTGGCGGCCCGCTCCCGGCGAACATGTCGAACAGCCGGGCGACCGTGGTCCCCGCCGGCAGCGGGCCACACCCGGCCGCCGCGAGCACCTGATCCAGCCATCGCCGGCCGGGCCGGGCCCGCTCGGCCAGCTCCGCGTCCAGCCGTTCCACCAGATCCTCGCCGGCGGCGGAACTCAACTTCCCGGTGGGATCGCGCACGACGTCCTCCTCTGCCTCGCCGCGGCCCGGTGGGCAGGCCGACTGGGCGGCGGCGGCGATCTGGGCGACGGCCCGCAGACCGGACTGCAGCGCGCCCTCCATGTATCCGAAGAATCCCGGCGAGGTCTGCTCGCCGGCGAAGAACAACCGGTCGCGGAACGGCCGGCTCAGGTTGCGGACGACCGTGGTCACCTCGCCGGGCGCCGGGATCGCGTACCCGGTGCCGATCCACTTCTCGTTCGGCCAGTCCGCGAAGAGCCGCCCGTTGAGCTGCTTGCGGTAGCCGGGGTAGAGCCGGTCCATCCGGTCGACGTAGCGGGCCGGGTCGAGGACGAAGCCGCCGCCGGAGTACACCGACAGGCACCAGCCGCGGGGTGGCACCGGCTGGTTGTCGGTGCCCTCCCAGACGCTGCCGAGCTGGTCCCACAGCGCGCTCGGCGCCAGGCCGGCCTTCTCCCAGAACCGGGTGTCGAACGCGCCGAGGAACTTCACCGCCGGGCCGTGGCTGACGGTGTAGTCGGCGGGGCGGAAGGCCGGGGTCGCTTCGACGCGCGGCCACACCGGCGGCGGTGCGGCCAGGACTACGTACGCGAAATCCGCCGAGCCGCCGGGGGTGCTCACCCGTACCCCCTTCGCGTTGATCTCCAGAGCGGTGACCGGCGTGTTGAGCCGCAGCGCACGCAGATTCTTGGCCAGGTGCTGGGCGAGCTGCTCGTTGCCGCCCTTGCAGCGGTGCGTCTCGGTCTTGTTCCAGTAGCCGAGCGGGTCGCCGGGTGTCGCGTGCGCGCGTACCGCGGTGAGGAAGCCCAGGTAGCTCTGCCGGGACAGCGGCGCGCACTGGTCGTTCTCGGTGATGAACTCGAACAGGCGCCGGGCGATGCTGGACGCCCTGCCGAACATGTCCGGCTCGCTGAGCCGCTCGGCGAGCGACTTGGCGTCCAGCCCGGCGGCGCCGGGGGCGGTCCACGGCTGCGACGGCGGCACGGTGGCGGCCTCGGCGGCGATGACCCGCTTCACGCGGGTCATCTCCCGGTTGGCGGCGGCGAGCTGGTCCGGCGTGAGGTCGGTGTCGCCGAGGCGTATCCGCGCGTCCGGGGCCTTGCTGAGCTCCTCCAGTTCGAGCCCGAACGTCTTCTTCAGCACCCACCAGGTGAGGTGGTTCTCGCCGATCAGCTCGGCGCCGGCCTCGACGACCTTGCCGTTCACCAGGGTGCTGTCGGTGCGGACCCGGCCACCGACGCGTCCGGACGCCTCGAAGACGGTGACCGGGAACCCGCCGTCCTGCAGGGCCCAGGCGGCCATCAGCCCGGCGAATCCGGCGCCCACCACGGCCACCGGGAAGCTCGCGGGCGAACATCCGGGCGGGGTGGCCCCGGCGCACCTGCTGTCGAGGGCGCGCAGCGTGGTGGGGCCGACCACCGGGTCGTTCGGCCGGATGCCGTGGGCGTTCTTGAACCGCACCACCGCTCGGCCGGTCTCGGCGCCGAAGCCGCCGTCGGCGCCGTAGCGGGGCAGCGGGTATCCGGCCGCGATCAGTGCCTCCTGCACCTTGCGGACCGCCGGGCCACGGCTGAGCACCGGCGCCGGGACCGGTGCGGTGCCGGGCGCGCCGAGCCGCAGCCGCCCGGCGAGCACCTTGGCGAGCTCCGGGTCCCCGGCGAACCTCGGGCAGCGCAGCGCTGAGTCCACGGTCTCCACCTCCATCACCCCGGCCGGCCGGACCGCGGCGAGTACGCGTACCGGATTGAGATATCCGCTGCCCAGCCGCAGCCGGTCCGCGCCCGCCGGCGGCGGATCGCATCCGGCCAGCACCGCCCGCCGGGTCTCCTCGATGGACAACTTGCGGCCCGCCACCTCGAACAGCAGGGCGACCGTGCCGGTCACCGCCGGCGCGGCCATGCTGGTGCCGGACATCCGGATGTAGGGCGGCCCCGGATCGGGCCCGCGTGGGCGCGAGCGCGGACCCGGCACCCGCACGCCGGGCGCCACCAGGTCCGGCTTCTGCCGGCCGTCCCGGGTACGCCCGGAGCTGCTGAACCGCCCCGGCGGCCGCTCGGGGAGACCGGAGTCGTAGGCGCCCACGGTGATCGTCCGGTACCCGTTCGCGATGGTGCCGACGGTGGTCCGCGGATCCGCCGCCTCCGGCGGGAACCGGGACTGGCACGACCGGCAGCCGCTGTCGCGTTCGATCCAGGCGTGCACCCGCCCGTCGACGACGTCCTCGCCGGTGAGCACCAGCTCCCACACCGGGACCTCCGGCGCCGGCTGGAGCACCACGCTGACCTGGTGGTCGTGGGTGAGCGGGTCGTCGGCGCGGTGGTGCACCCGGGCCACCTCCCGGCCGCCGACCTCGATCGTGCCCCGGCCGCCGAGCGGGACCACGCAGCGGTGCCGCCCGCCGGGAGTGGTCAGCTCGACGCCGAGCCGGTCGCGGCCGGGATACCAGAGGTCGACCTCGTTGGGCGTACGGTCGGCGAGGTCGACATCTACGCGTACCCGCTGCACCGCGCCGGGCCGCAGCAGCCACGAGGCGTGCGTGCGGCGCTCGAAGTAGTTGCCGCAGCTCTGCACGATCGCCCGGCCGGGTGCGGCGGTGAGCAGCCAGTCCATCGCCTGCTCGACCAGGGTGCCGCCGGTGTGCGGACCGGCGTGCCGGCCCAGGCTCAGGTTGATCACGCAGGGCCGGTCACCGGCGGTCCGCAGGATGAAGTCCAGCGCTTCCAGCAGCTCCGCGGAGTCGCCCAGCGGCGTCGGCCCGGCGGACGCCTGCCGGCCCAGGCTGACGAAGACCAGCTCGGCCTCGGGTGCCATGCCCACCGGCCCGCCCGCGCTGCCGTTTCCGCAGGCGATACCGGCCGTGTGGGTCCCGTGTGCGCCGAACCCGGCGTCGAAGGCGGCCGGGTGGTAGCCGAGCGCGTGGTACGGGTCCGGCCGGCGCAGCGCGTCGTCGATGGCGGCGGCGTCGAGGATCCGCCCGTACCCGTACGGCTCGGCCCGGCCGCCGGTCGCCGGCCGGTGGTCCCAGAGAGCGAGCAGCCGGGTACGGCCGTCCGGGTGGCGCAGGTCCGGATGGGCGAAGTCGCAGCCCCAGTCGACGCAACCGACCACGACGCCGCGGCCGGTCGCGGTCAGCCCGGCCGGGCGGCTGCCGTCCAGCGGCCCGGCCGGCTCGGCTTCACCGGCCCCCTCGGCGGGCGGCTCCAGGTCCGGCGTGTACCTGCGGGGCGCCTTCACGCTGACCGTCGCCGGGTCGGACCAGACCGTGCCGATGGCGGAGCGCCGCACCCGGGCGGTCGCGATGGCGCCGAACCGGCACACGATCCGGACCCCCGGCGGGGGCTGCGCCGGGTCGTGCAGCCGGAGGATGACCGCGACATCGTCGGCGGGCTCGCCGCCGGCCGCCAGGTCCCGCAGGGCCGGATCCATCGGGCTACTTCTGGCGTGCCGTGGTGCCGGTCGCCTTCGGCGGCTCGTACTTCGGCAGTCGTTCGCTGATCTCGTTGAGCTTGTCGAGGATCTCCTGCTGCCGTTGGGCCGCGTTGGCGTCGGTCTCGACCAGGCCGACGGCGTCCTTGAGCTGCCCGACGCTGTTGTTGGCTTGATCAACCGCGGTCTTGACCTCGCCGACCGCGGTGCCGACGCCGTCGACTGCGGTCTTGGTCTGCCCGATGCCCGTGTTGGCCTCGCCCACCGCCGTCTTGATCTCGTCGAGCCGCTGGCCGATGTCGACCGGCGGGGCGGTAGGTGTCTTGATGATGAAGATGCTGACCGTCGAGTTCTTGTTGCGGACGGTCCCGCCGGCCGGGTCCTGATTGAACACCGTCCCGGCCGTACCGGAGGTCTCGATCTGGCGAACCACCGGGCGCAACCCGGCCGCGGTGATCGCCGTCTTGGCGTCGGCCTCGGACCTGGTCCTGACGTCCGGCACCACGACGGCGACCGCGCCGCCCACTCCGGAACCGATGGTGACTCCCGAGATGGCCATGAGCGTGCCTACTTCCGGCCCAGCAGCAGGAAGAGCAGCAGCAACATGGTGGTGTCCATCGGGCCCTTGCCGTCCGAACCCGAACCGGAGTAACCCGGCATCAGCAACAGCAGCGGCAGCAGCAGGTTCAGCTGGTTCTGCGACTGGGTGACCAGCTTGACCGGGTTGCCCTGCTCGTCGGTGGCGTCGGTGGTCTCCTGGCTGAGCAGGGGCAGCAGGATGGCGAGCATCTTGGTCTGCTGGAGGTCCGCGCGGGTCGCGTCGGTGCCCTTCTTGCGCTCGGTCATCTCCTTGCGCAGCGCGGCGCTCACCCGGTCCTGCTCGGCGCCCAGGCTGTTGGCCCGGGTCTCCAGGGCCTTGACCGAGTTGCTCAACGTCTCGATCTTGCTGTCCAGGTTGCGGGCGGCGGCCTGCACCTGGCCCTGGCTGGCGGCCGACGGGTTGGCCCGTGGTGCGAAGCTGCTCTGCCGGCTCGGCGTACGGACCGGAGCGGCCCGGCGGCGCGGAGTCCGCTCCTCGAAGTCCTCGAACTCGTCGAGCAAGGTGTCGATGTCGTCGACGTAGCCGTTCATGTTTCTCTCCCTTCGGCGGTCCGCGGACCGGGTGGTGTGATGGAAACCCGCCCGTGCAGGCGGACGTGGGTACGGACGGCGGGCAACACCAGCCGTCGGAAGCTCTCCGGGTCCGGTATCGCGTGACCGGGACCGCCCCGGCCCCGGCACCACCGGCAGTCCGGGTCCGCGCCGAAGCACTCCGGGCAGGCGCCCAGCGCGGCGGCGAGTTCGTCGAGGGTGGCCCGGACCGCGGCGAGTTCGCCGGTCAGCTCCTCGACGTAGCGGCGTACCGCCTGGCCGCGCCGGCGCAGCTCGTCGCGGCGGCGCTCCTGGTCCTCCCGGGCCAGCAACTCCTCCTGCGCCTGCCGCTCCTCTTCCTCCTCCTGGGCCAGGCGTTCGGTGAGCTGGCGCTCGCGTTCGGCGAGCAGGCCGGAGAGCTGGCTGAGCTGCGGGTCGGAGGCGGCCAGTTCGGCGAGGCTCTCCGGCAGGCCCGGGCTGCCGGAGAGCTGCTGGGTCATCAGCTGCAGGAGCTGGTTCTGGTCCACCGGAGTCACCCCAGCCGGACGAACTCGTCGTACTCGAGGTCGGCCTCGTCGTAATCCAGCAGATCTTCGGCGTCGTCGTACTCGGCGTCGGCGGCCAGCATCTGGAGCAGGCTCCCGGCGGCGGCGTCCGGGTCGGCCGTGGCGAACTCCCAGGAGTTGTCCGCCAGGGCCTCGGCCTCCGCCTCGCGGGCCAGCGCCCCGAGCAGACCGGCCAGGGCGCTCGCCGGGACCGGGGTGCCGGCCTGGCCCACCGGGACCGGGGTGTTGGCGCCGCCGAGCAGGCCGCGCAGTGCCTGCGCCATCTCGGGGCGGCGCAGCAGGCCCAACAGGTTCGCCACCGCCGGAGGTGCCCCGGCCGCACCGGGGCCGAGCAGCCCGCCGGCCGTGCCGACCACGCCGCTGAGCACACCGCCGACGTCGCGCGCCGCGCCCGTACCGTGCTTCTGCAGCGCGGCACCGGCGGCGCCGGCCGCGGCACCACCGATGATGCCGGGCAGGCCGAGTTTGCTGCCGGCCAGCGCGCCGCTGAGAGCGCCCTGCGCGCCGCTGGCCACCACTGGCGCGGCCTGCTTCGCGAACTGGCCGATGGCCTTGCCGAGTCCGCCGAAGAACTCCTCGTACTCGTCCGGGGTCACGCCCTCGCCGAACGCCGACTCGAAGGCCGCCTCCAGTTCGGAGTCGGACAGGTCCGCGTAGCGCTCGCCGAGCACGTTCCGCAGCTGCGGGTAGTAGGTGTCCGCCATCGCGTCTCCCGTTCAATCGTCGCGTTCGGTGCCGGCGGCGCCGCGCCGGATGGTGGCCGCCAGCCCGATCACCGCCACGTCCCGGAACCGGTCCAGGTACGGCCGTAGCCGATAGACCGCTCCGGTGCCCGCGGCCAGGTCGACGCCGAGCACCGCGAGCTGCGGGTACTCGTCCACCAGCCGTTCCGCCATCGCCGGCAGGGTGCCGTCGGTCAGATCCACCACCACGACGTCGGCGTGGCAGTTCCCGGCCTCCAGCAGGGTGTCCATCTCATCCGCGGTGTCCGCCACCAGCAGCAGGTCCGGCTGCCCGGCCACCGCCGCCAGAACCGCCGTACGCAGGTCCGGCGACGTGCCGCCGAGCTGGATCCGGATGGGGGACACCGCTCGACCGTAGACAGCCGTGCGGCGCCGGGCATGAAGCCGACGATCCAGCCCGGGGACCGGAAGGGAACCAGCGGAAAAATGAACCGAAGGATCCGTATCAACCGGACGGACACGTTGCCGACAGAACCGGCGGCGGCAGCGGGTTAACCTCGGCGCAGCCCTGAGGAGGCGCCGCGTCCGATGATCTCTTTACTGGTCCTGGGCCCGGTTCGGGTCTACCGCGAGGTGCTGGCCGACGCGCTGGACCGGCACGAGGGCGTACGGGTGATCGGCGTGACCGCCTCAGCCGCCGAAGCCGCCGACCGGGTGCGTGGCCGGCCACCGGCCGTGGTCCTGGCCGACGCCTCCACCGGCGCCGGCGTCCACCTGATCCAGGAGTTGTTCCGGGCCGGCGTGCCGGCGCGGGTGGTCGCGCTGGCCGCACCCGAGGACGAGGCCGGCGTCATCGAGTGCGCCCGGGCCGGTGTCGGCGGGTTCGTGGCGAGCGAGGCCGCGCTGCGTGAGGTGGTCGCGGCCGCGCACGCGGTCGTCCGCGGCGAGGCACCCTGCCCGCCCCGGGTGGCCGCCACCCTGCTGCGCCGGGTGAGCGCCGCCACCCCGGCGAACCGGGACGTCCGGGCCGGCGCCGGGCTCACCGCGCGGGAACGGGAGATCCTCGCGCTGATCGACGAGGGCCTGTCCAACAAGGAGATCGCGTCCCGGCTCTTCATCGAGGTCAGCACGGTGAAGAACCACGTGCACAACATCCTGGACAAGCTGGGGGCACGGCGCCGCTCGGAGGCGGCGGCGCGGGCCCGGGCGCATCCGCGTTACCTGCGCGTGCCCGGCTGACCCACCCCACCGGGCGGGTCCGTCGGCAGGGTGACGTAACGCTTGACCGCACCGCCGTGCGGGGGCCAACGTCGCAAGGATGGAGCAGTTCGTCGGGCGGACCTGGGTTCTCGATCTCGTCGGGTCCTGGCTGCGTACCGGCGAGGAACGCTTTCTACTGCTGGTCGCCCGGCCCGGCTGGGGCAAGACCGCGGTCGCCCGGTGGCTCACCGGCGACGCCACCCGGCTTCGCGACGCCTGGGCGGCCACCTACTTCTGCGTCGCCCGCGGCCAGCGCGGCACCGTGCAGCCGGGACAGTTCACCGAGGACCTGGCCGGGCAGCTGGCCCGTGACCCGGCGTACGCGGCCGCGCTGATGGAGGCGAACGCGTCCGCGAGGTTCGACATCGACATCAAGGTCGGCACCAACCGGGGGACCGTGGCCGCCGTGGAGAAGCTGTTGCTGGGGCAGCAGGACCCGGAGGAGGCGTACCAGCGGGCGGTCCGGGCGCCGCTGCGACGGCTGCCGCCGCACGAGACGGACCGGGTGATCCTGGTGGACGCGCTCGACGAGTCGCTCACCGTCTCCGGCCGTACCACGATCGCGGCGCTGCTCGCCGGGTCCGGTGACCTGCCGGAGGGTGTGCGGTTCGTGCTGACCACCCGGCCCGATCCGCGGGTTCTCGAACTGTTCGACGACGCCCGGATCGTGGATCTGCACGAGCCCGCGTTCCGGGCCCGCACCCGGGCGGACCTGACCGAGTACGTGACCGCGCGGCTCCCCGGCGGCGACGTGGAGCGGCTGGTGGAGACCGCCGACGGCAACTTCTTGTACGCCCGGTGGGTGCTCGACGAGATGGCCGAGGGCCGGCGTACCGATCTGGCCACGCTGCCGCGGGGCCTGTTCGGCCTGTACCGCGACTTCCTGGACCGCCTGCTGCCGGACGACACCGACATCTGGCTGGACCGGTACGAGCCGCTGTTCGGCTGCCTGACCGTGGCCAACCCGGCGGCCCCCGACGCCAACCTGCCCCGCTGGCTCGGCTGGCCCCGGGGCAACGTGTCCCGGCGGCTGCGGGACGTCTCCCAGCTGGTCGAGTACGTCCCGGACAGCGGCTACCGGCTCTACCACCGGTCGGTCACCGAGTTCCTCGCCGCGTACCGGTACCGCGACAACGGCGGCTGGCATGACAACAAGTTCTTCGTCGAGCCGGCCGCGCATCACGAACGGATCGCCCGCTACTACCTGGAACGGATCGCCGGGGAGTGGGCCGGCGACTGGAGCCGCTGCGACACGTACGGGATCAACCAGCTGGTCGGGCACCTGCGCGCCGCCTGCGAGCTGTCCGAGGACGGCGACGCCGCGGACCTGTACCGGGTGGCTCTCGACCCGGGGTTCCAGGCGGCGCAGCAGGACCGGACCGGTGGCATCCACGTCACGCTGAACGGCCTGCGGTCGGCGCTCGAGGTGGCCGTCACCGGAGGGCCGGGCGGGCTTTTGCCGGCGTTGCGGTGCGTGGCCTCCTTCCGGAGGCTCACCGGCGGGGAGAGCCTGTCCCGGGCGGTGTTCGCGGCGATCGAGGCGAAGGACTTCCGGCAAGCGGTCAAGAAGATGTCCCACTACACCACGGGTCCGGAGACGGGTCTGTGGACCACGGTCCTCCAGCTCTACGTGGCCTGGGAGGCGGCCGCGGCGGGCGCCTCCGACCAGGTCGGTGACCTGGTGACGCGGTCCGTGGCGTACCGGTCGGAGCTGGCCGACGCCCTGCGGGCCGCGGTCGCCCGGGTGCCGGTGGACGCCGGCGCCGCCGATCCGAGCGCCGAATCGCGCATCGAACGGGCGGTCGAGCGGCTGGAACGGGCCACCACCGACGGTGAGACCGAGGCGGCGTCCGGGTTCGCCTTCGTCGAGCAGCGGGTCGACCCGCTGATGGATCCGGAGACCTCGGCGGACGTGGTGATCGACATCGAGCAGGGACTGCGCCGCCTGATCGCCGCCGGCCGGCGGCGTGACCTGCTCGATCGTGCCCTGGCGGCGGTGCTCCACAACCCGTATCCGCGCTATCGCGACACCGCCCTCCAGGCGCTCGGCGTCGCCGCGCTGGCCTCGCCGGACCATGGCTGGGCCGCGTTCCGCCTGCGGAAGATCCTGCGGGCCGGCCTCGACGACGAGGGCGTCACCTTCACCTTCGACCTGCCCGCCATGGTCGCCGCGGCCTGCCGGCGCCGGGGCATCGCCGCGCCCGGCCTGGACCAGTACGTCGAGCAGGGCGCGGGGACGGCCGACGTGTGGGGCACGCGGCTGCGTGCGCTGAGCGCTCAGGCCGCGGCCGCTTTCCGGCACGGCGACGCGAAACGCGCCGCCCTGCTGCTGGAGGCCGGGAGGCAGACGGAGATCACCTATGCGGGGTACGGGGTGACGGCCGCCCTCGCCCTCGTCGACCGTTGCGACGAGATCGGCCGGCCCGACCTGGCCGACACGGCACAGTGGGGCAACGGGGGCAATCTGACCCTGCCGGAGCTGGCCGCCGACTTCGCGACCCGGGTCTACGACCGCCTCTTCGGGTTGGAGCGCATCGCACTGGTCCGGGAGCACGCAGAGTGGCGGGCCGAACCCGTACCCGATCAGGAGGTCGTGGCCGGGCGGCTGGCGCACCTGCCGGACCGGGACACGCGCGCCGCGTACCGAAACCATGTCGCGGCCCGGTGGGGCGCCTCGCCGGACCGGCGTGTGGCCGCGCGCGTCGGCTCCCTGGTGCCCGGCGCTCTCTTCGACGCCACCGGCCTGGACGCCCTGCTCGCCCGCCTGGCCGCCGCCGCGCTGCCGGCCTTGACCGACGCCCAGGTCCGCGACCTGGCCGCCCTGGTCGAGGCCGGCTTCACCACCGGCCGTCCCTGGCGGTTCGGCCAATGGCGCTGAGTGCCGCCATGCAGTCCTTCACCACGTTCAAGGACCTGATCGCGGTCGCCATCGCCGCGCTGGCGGTGGTGCTGTCCCTGATCACGGTGATCGTGCAGCGACGTCAGCAGCAGCGCGAGGCCTATCGGCAGGTACAGGACGTGCTGATGTCTGAGACCGTCCAGCGTGGACGCTGGATGGTGATCGACATCGGGAACGGGGATCGGCCGGTTCCCGCGCGGGGCACGCCGGACTTCTATCTTCTCAACCGCACGCTGGGCGTCTACGACACGCTGGCGATGTACGTGCGGCGCAAGGTGGTGCCGCGGAAGTGGGTGCTGGATATGTGGCATCACCCCCTGAAGGCGATGAGACCGGGCGCGGAGAAGCTCGCCCAGCGGCATTTGGAGATCGGGCTGGACTGGCGGCCGTGGCCGGAGTTGTGGTCTCTGCTGAAGGCCGCCGAGGGTTACGAGACCGCCCTGCCGTGCTGCACCGAGCCCGCCGACCAGGCAGACGAACCTCCATGGGCTGGGCCGTAGCGGGCGGCTCACCGGCCCCGGTTCACGACCGCCGCAACGAGCGCAGAGCTCCGATCGCGCCGGTCGTAGCCAGCGCCCACACGACGAGCAGCGGCTGGAAGAGCAGCCGCACCGCCCGCTCGGTGTCGGTGTCCAGGCCGAAGCCGTCCTTCTGCTCGACGAACTGGGCGATGTTGCCCGGAAAGACGGCGATGAAGAACGCCGCGGTGATCGCCCCGACGATGCCGCGGGCGGGCTGCTTCCAGGTGGCGAGCAGGGCGAGGGCGAGGCAGATCTCCACCACGCCGGACGCCAGGACCACGAAGTCCGCGTCCAGCGGCACCCAGGACGGCACCTGAGCCTGGAACTCCTCCCGGGCGAAGGTGAGGTGGCCGGTCCCGGCGAAGCCCAGCGCCGCGCCGAGAACGATCTGCCCGGCGGCGCTCGCTATCCGCATACGCCGTACCGCAGGAAGATCACGCTGTTGGCGAAGCGCCGCTCCTCCAGCAGCTCCAGGTCCGCCCGGACGTCGTCGGGAAAGACCCGCTTGCCTCCGCCGGCGATCCGCGCGCACTCGACCATGAAGTCCGGCTGGTCCGGCACGGTGTGGGCGGTCTCCCAGTAGGACGTCACCTCATACATCCGGCGGCCGTAGAGGTAGGTGCCGAACGATCGCATCCGATCGTTGATGAACCGGTGGGACTCCTCCTCCGGTGTAACCCAGCCGAAGTTGCCCTCGCGGTGTGCCATGTCGTGAATCTACACCAGACCGATTGCAATTTGCAGTCGGTTCGGCATGGGCGCCGCGCCGTATCTTGATGACATGACGGCATCTTCGGTCGCGCCGCCGGCCGTCCGGCGGCCCGAGCTCGACGCGATCCGTCTGGTCGTCGTGCTGGGCCTGGTGTTCTTCCACGCCGGACTGGTCTTCGACGCGCGCGACGACTTCTACGTCAAGAACCCGCAGACCACCGAGGCCGTCACCTGGCTCGCCGGGCTCGGCGTGGTCTGGGCGATGCCGGCACTGTTCCTGATCGCCGGCTTCGGGGCATGGCACTCGCTGCGCCGCCGAGGTGCCGCGGGATTCGCCCGCGAACGGTTGCTGCGGCTCGGCGTACCCCTGCTGTTCGCAAGCGTGACGCTGCTGCCGTTGCCGCAATGGCTGCGCCTGAAATCAGCCGGCACCGACGAGTCCTACTGGCGGTTCCTCGGGCGATACTTCGACGTCCACGTAAGCCTGTCCGACTTCCCGTTCCTGGTGCAGGGCGAGCACTTCGAGACCGGTCACCTGTGGTTCGTCGTACTCTTGCTGGCGTTTTCCCTGATCGTCGCCGTCCCCGCGGCCTGGCTGCCGCGCGGCCGTGACGCGCTGGCTGCGGTCACCGCCAGGCGAGGGCTTGTGCTCCTGCTCCCGGCGATCCCGATCGCGCTGGTCGGAGCCATCCTCGGCATGGAGGAGCCGTTCGCCGGCTGGAGCCGCTGGGCCTACCTGCTGTTCTTTGTCTACGGCCTGGTGCTGGCCGCCGACGACCGCTTCCGGGAGGCGATGCGCCGGGACGCGAAAATCGCGGCCGTCGCCGGAATCCTGCTGTTCGGCGCAGCAGGGATGGCACTGAGCACCGCCGACGGAGACCCGTTCACCGACATGACCGCGCATGCGGTGGTCGCCCGGGTGCTCTTCGCAACAGCCGGCTGGTGCTGGGTGGTGGCCATCCTCGGCCTGCTCGACCGCCCATCCAGAGACGCCGGCCGCCCAACAGCCGGCCAGCAATCAGGAAGCATCGACCGCCGATCGAAGGCCTACGCCTACCTCGCTGCCGCCGCCCTGCCGCTGTACATCCTCCACCAGCCGATCGTCGTAGCGGTCGCCTACTTCGTGGTGCGCTGGCAGCTCCCGGCGCCGATCAAATACCTCGCCATCGTGGCGGCCTCCTTCGCGATCATGTTCGCCGTCTACGACATCGCCGTCCGGCGCACCCGCGTAACCCGCTTCCTGTTCGGCATGCGCACCGGCTGAGCAGCTCCACTTCCGCTTCGAAGGTGGTCCCGCGCAGCTGGGTCCAGCCAGAATCCGGGGGTCCGGCTCCTTTTCCGGTACGCGTGACCGGCCGTTCCGCCGGAATTTCCTCGTCCCCGCTCTCCCGACGCGAGCCAGCCGCCCCCTCCCGGCCCCAACGCGACCACCGGGAAACACCAATCCCTCCCGCCCGACCCGCCCGGCATGTTCCGCCCGGCCCGTTCCGCCCGCCCGGCACGTTCTGCCGGTCGCGTGCCGCGCCACGTCGTGCCGCACAAGGTCGTGCCGCACAAGGTCGTGCCGCACAAGGTCGTCCGCGCCGGGCTGTCTCGCGCCTGCTCACCACAGGCGCCCGGCCAGTGCCGCGGCATGCACGCCTCGAGGCGCACACCCGTTGCGCACCCGTTGCCAGGGTCCCGCGGTCGCGCAGCCATCCTGTCAACCAGCCGGTGCCGGCCCGTTGCGGCGGTGTGGTGGCTGCTGGCCAGCGCCCTGGGCACCGGGTCCCGGCCGCACCGCCACTCACGGCCGAACCGACCAGCGCTGCAACCCCCACCCGTCCCCGCCGATCCGCGGCGATCACGGCTGCGTGGTGGATCGGTGACATTCCCGGGCCCTCGATCAACTACGGCCGGCGAAACCGCCCTCCACGACCACGACCGCACTCCACGGCGTCATCCCGGCCCGCGTGCACCCCCATCACGGCCCGAACACGCCAGATCCAGCGAGCCAGTAACGCTCCCCACCCGGCCCCACAACGTGCGCCAGCGACGGCCCGCGCCTGCCAGCCGTAGCCCACGCACCTGACCGGGCCTCATAGCGTGCGCCAGCGACGGCTCGCGCCTGTCGGCCGTCGGTCACGCACGTCACCGGGCCTTATAGCGTGCGCCAGCGACGGCCGGCGCCTGGCAGCCGTCGGCTACGCACGTCACCGGGTCTCATGGCGTTCGTTAGCGACGGCCGGCCGCTGCGTGCCGTGAGTTTCGTGATCTTGCGCTACGTGCGATGTACCCAGAACCAAATTCGATCAGAGCTCTTTGGGAGCTCGGCTCACTGCATTCGCGTCGATGCCGCCACCGAGAGGCTGCGGCGGCAGCCTGCCGCCGGGTGGCAGAAAGGTGCGGAAAAGTGGACGGTTGGCCCTTCCGTGCGTCCGGGTCCGAGGGTGAGGATCTGATCACGACTGGTGATGGCCCGGGTGCCCACGGTGATCATCTGCTGGTCGGTGCGCCGGAAGGGATGGGGTGCTGTCCGAAGAGAACAAGGCTCCCGCGCGGTCGCGGCGGAACAGCCTGCCGGCCGGCCCCGCAACGCTGTCGATGATTCGCCGGTCCGTTCTCGTCAATCCGGAGCAGGCGCTGCGCACGCTGCACCGGCGTGATGACTGGGAGCCGCCGGTCCGCGCCCTGCTGCTGGCCGAGACTCATCTGCGCCTGCACTGCGTGACCGCTGACGATCAGGGTTTTCATCTTCGGGAGGCGTTCGGAGCGGCGCAGTCCGCGCAGGCACTCACGGTTGTCACCGGGGTGGCTGACGAGCGGTTGTTCGCCGCGAGCGCGGTGGTCGCCGACATCGCCTGCTGCGCCGGAGATCCGGCGGCGGTCGCGGAGTGCACCGAGTATTTCAAGCTGGCCGCCGCCGTCCATGACGAGGTCCGCGCGTACTGTGCTGCCGCGATGCGAGCCGTGGCCCAGTTTCACTGGCTGGACTGCGTGGCCGGCCGGGCTCTGCTGGAGAGCGTGCACCGGCGTTGCCTGGACTGGGCCGACGGCGCCGACTTCGCGCAGATGGTGGCCGACACGCTGACCGTGATGGCGCTGGCCTGCGACGGGTCCGGCTACCGGCTCGATCCGCGCGCCTGGGCTCCGGTGCCGGGCGGAATGCTGCATCCCGAGGTGCTGCATCCGCCGGCTCGCTATCTGACCTCGCGCCTGCGGCGCCGCATGCCGGCGCACACCTGCGGCGCCGCCTCGCCGCCCGCTGTCTGACACCCGGCGCATCAGCCCGGCGGCGGCGCTGGGGCCTGGAGTGGGCACTTGATCGCGTGGTGGGGGCGGGACGCTGCGTCGGGCGTACTGATGAAGGGTTTTGAAAGGGGTTTGTGTGGCGCGGTGGGGGTTGCGGGCGGGGACGGCTGCCGATCGTGATTGGATCTTCCGGCTGCGGCATGCCGTTTACGCGGAGGAGCTCGGCCAGCACGCCACCACCGAGGCGGGGCGGCTCAGCGATGCGATGGACGGTCTCGGCGTCGTGTACCTGGTGGTCACCAGCGCGGACATCCCGGTCGGGTTCGTGAGCATCACGCCGCCGTGGGCCGGGCGGTGGTCGCTGGACAAATATCTGTCCCGCGCTGAGCTGCCGGTGCTGGACGAACCGGACGTGTTCGAGGTTCGGATTCTCACTGTGGAACCGCGATGGCGGCGCACGGTGGCCGGGCCGTGGCTCATGTACGCGGCGCTGCGCTGGGTGCAGTCGCGCGGCGGGCGGCGGATGGTGGCGATGGGGCGCGCCGATCTGGGTGGGATGTACCGGGCCGCCGGGCTGCGGCCGACCGGGCAGACCGTGGTCTCCGGCGCGGTGACCTTCGAGGTCATGATGGCGACGGTGGGCGAGCTGGCGGAGCGGATCCGGCAGCGGTACGGCGCCGCGCTCGATCGCCTCGCCCCGGACGTGGACTGGTGCCTCGACGTTCCGATGCGGACCGGGGCGGACGGCTGCCTCCACGGCGGTGCCTCGTTCGAGGGTGTCGGCGCCGACTTCCGCCACCTGCACCGCCGGCACGAGGTGGTAGCCGCCGACGTGCTCGACGCGTGGTTCCCGCCCGCGCCCGGAGTGCTCGCCGCGCTCGCCGACGACCCGGCCTGGCAGGCCCGGACCTCCCCGCCGGTGGACGCGGCCGGACTGCGCGCCGAGATCGCGGCCACCCGAGGTGTGCCGGAGGATTCGGTGACGGTCGGAGCCGGCTCGTCCGATCTGATCTTCCGGGCGTTCCGGCAGTGGCTCACCCCGGACAGCCGGGTGTTGCTCCTGGACCCCGGCTACGGAGAGTACGCGCACGTCACCGCCGAGGTGATCGGCTGCGAGGTGGACCGTCTGCCGCTCACCCGGGCCGAGCGGTGGCGGATCGATCCGGACCGGCTCGCCGCCGCGCTGGCCGGCGGCGCCTACGACCTCGCGGTTCTGATCAACCCGAACAATCCGACCGGCGGGTGGCTGCCCGCGACGACCCTCCGCGAGGTCATTGCGCAGGTGCCGCGGCAGACCCGGGTCTGGGTGGACGAGGCCTACGTGGGCTACATCGGTCTCGAGCACTCGCTGGCCGGCGCCGCACCCAACGTCACGGTCTGCACGTCGATGTCCAAGATGTACGCGCTCTCCGGCATGCGGGTGGCATACCTGGTCAGCGATCCGGCGACCGCGGCCGGACTCCGTCGCTGGACGCCACCCTGGGCCGTGAGCCTGCCGGCCCAGCTGGCCGCGGTCGCGGCGCTGCGCGACCCGGCCTATTACGCCGCGCGCTGGCGGGAGACGGCGTCGCTGCGCGCCGACCTGGCGGCGGCCTTGCAGGCCACCGACCGGGCGTTCCAGGTGGATCCGGCGGCTGCCAACTTCCTGCTGGTCACCATGCCGGGGTACGCGAAAAGCGCGCCCCGGTTCGTCGAGGAGTGCCGCCGGCACGGCGTCTACCTGCGTGATCTGTCCCCGATGTCACCGGCGTTCGAGGGCCGCACGGTGCGGGTGGCCGTCAAGGACCCGGCGGCCAACGCCCGGATCGTCGCCGCTTTCGCCGCCGTCGCCTGACCTGGCTCCCGGTTCCGGCTCCGGTTCCGGCTCGGGAAAAGCTTGTATCGAAAGGCTTCGACGTTACAAGATGTTGCTGGGAGCGCTCCCACTCCCTCCCGTTCCCCGCCTCAAGGAGTACAACCGTGTTCGACAGAAGGGCAAGAAGACGCCTGGCCGCGGCCGCCACCGGCCTGGCCTTGGCGTTGACCGGCATGATGGCACCAGCCGCGCCGGCGGCCGCCGCCGTACCGGCCGACGACTGGCTCCACGTGCAGGGCAACCAGATCGTCGACTCGGCCGGGAATCCGGTGTGGCTGACCGGCGTCAGGCGTTCCAAACCCGGCTACATTGGATCATGGGGGAGGAGCCGGGCATGGCAGACGGACGTACGGGGGTCGCCTACATCCGCGTTTCCAAGGTGGGTGGCCGCGGCGATGACCTGATCTCGCCCGAGGTGCAGCGTCACACGATCGACATGCTGGCGGAGCGCGAAGGCATCAGGATCGTCGCGGAGATTCAGGACATCGACAAGTCGGGTCGCTACTTCGCCAAGCGGCGCGTGAAAGAGGTGATCCAGGGCGTCAAGGAGGGCCGCTGGTCCTACGTGATCCTCTGGAAGTGGTCGCGGTGGGGCCGCAACCTCAAGGAGTCCCAGATTCACCTCGCGGCGGTCGAGGAGGTCGGCGGCATTGTGCGGGCCGCGACCGAGGACGTGGATCCGAAGACGACGATCGGCCGGTTCACGCGAGATCAGCTGCTGTCGATTGCGCAGCTTCAGTCCGACATGATCTCGGACAGTTGGAAGGAAGCGCAGGACAAGCGTCGCCGTGATGGTCTTCCGACGGATGGGAAGCCTCGGTGGGGATACGTCTACGAGGGCAAGCGGTATCGGGTTGACGAGTCGCTGCGGGAGACGCTGAAAGCCGCGTACGAGGCGTACGTGAGTGGAGCGTCGCTGCGTGGCATGGCCTTGGAATGGAATGCGGCGGGGCTGCGGACGACGACGGGCATCCTGTGGAACGGCGGCCGGCTCGGTCACATGCTCGATACCGGCTTCGCTGCCGGCTGGATCAGGGAGCGGTCGGATACGGCGGCCGCGGGGAAGTACAAGATCGCCGACTTCGACGTCTGGCGTAGGGGTGCCCACGAGGCGATCATTTCGCTGGAGTTGTTCGAGCGGTATCGCGAGCGGCGTGCGGCCCAGGCGAGGATGGCACCTCGGTCGCGAACGGCATCCCATGCCTTGTCTGGTCTGATGTTCTGTGGATATCCGGATTGTGGCAGCGCGATGGTCTCGAGCACGTCGGGCCGGAGGCGTGTGCTGAACTGGACGTGCAATCGTGCGGCCGTTTCCAAAGCTCATGAACCGAACAATGTGTCTGACCTGCGGGCGATGGGGTTCATTCTCGGTTGGGTTGAGCGGCACGTGCAGCGGGGCGAATCGGTTACCGAGGAGGCGCGGCGTCTTGAGGCTGGGCGTCAGGCGACGAATGACGTTGAGGCACTTGATGCGGATATCTCTCGGTTAATGCGTAAGCGTGCGCGTTTGGCAGACTCCTGGACGGACGAGTTGATCGACCGCGAGGACTATGTGCGCCAGCGCGCCGAGATCGCCGACGCGCTGGCAGCGGCTGAGGCCGGTAAGCGGCTGGCCGAGAAGCGGGTCGCGGCAAGCGGTATCACTTACGTTCGTCAGTTCGGTGATCTGCTGGACGAGTGGGATCGGTTCACGCCGCATGACAAGCGCGAGGCTCTGGCTGCGGTGTTCAAACGTGTGGTGGTCCATCCGGGCCCGTTCGGTCCGGACAAGCTGGAGTTGGTTCCGCTCTGGCAGGCAGATCGAGAGCGTTGGTGTGCTGTAGTCGTCGATTGAATCCGAACCCGTTCGCCGTGTTGGCCGTATCGAGTTGTGGTCTTGTCTACCTGTTCGTTTGACGGTGTCTTGGCTTGTCCGCCGGCACCGGAAGGCTGAGAGCGATGAAGCCTGTGGTCAGCTTGGCAACCTCGGAAACTGCCGGCGAACCCAGCTCAGGCAGTGTCAGGTACTCCACTCGACAGCGCTACAGGATGCGTTGGCCGCGTACCTAGCGCAACGCCTTTGCGTGAGTGGATCGAGGCCCGTGGGGGCTACGGTGCGGTGATGCTTCCGGGAGTGGTCTACCGGGTGTCAACTGCTCGTGCAGCGACGCCGGCACGGATCGGCGAAGTCGCCGGAAGGTGTATGGCATCGACCGGTAGGTCGATTTGTTGTGTCACCGAGGCTGCTGTAACCCGCCGCGGAGGGGATCGCTGCAACCATGTGGCCGTTGGACTGTGTCACGGTAACGTGAAGATCAGCTCGTGCGCCCTGCCCGTCGAAGGGTTGATCTGAGGTCGGCTCTCGGGCAGGAACAAAGTCCGAGGATGCGTATGAATTTGAGAGCGACTCACTACGGCTATGCGTACCAAGACCTCATCACTGGCATCGCTCTCGTAGACCTGATGCTTGGTACCGCCGACCAGGTGATCGTCGACACGAAGGGCGAACCGGGTGATCGGTTCGATGATCTGACCGTGAAATACCGGACAGGGCGGAGGATTCGCGTTCAGATCAAGCACACGAGTCTGGACCGTGAGCTGTCGAAGATACTTTCTCCGCAGACGGAAGAATCCGGGGCTTCGCCACGTGCTGATCGATGACGACGGCGTAGCGATGGTCGGCCGTCAATGGCGGGGATTCCTCGTCCATGACGGGAGCTACAGCCCGCTCGAACCAGCCGTTCACGGCACGGACCTTCTCATACGCCCTGACCTCTACGAGCAACTACTCAGTGCGGTAGGCGCGCATCGGCTCGCTACCGGGGTAGTGGTGGATTGCTCGCAGCAGGCATCCTCGCCCGAGGATATAGATGACGACGAGGAATGACACGTGTCGAGCGTAAGATCTGCGGTTTCTGATGTGGACGGCGGTGGTTGAGGCGACGCGATGAATTCCCGGATGGCCATCGCGGCTGCGAGCTCGTGGCTCGAGAGGTAATGCCTTCATCCGCGGCGATTTATCGGTCACCGGTCGTATCGCGGTGTGAACTCGCCTGATCGGCTTCCTTCTGGTTTAGGTCGGCGGCTTCCCGCCTACATGCGTCCGCGTGGGCTCTGGCGATCACTCGCCAGAAATCCTGCCAGCATTCGATTGCTGTCTTCTTCACCATCGCGATAAGCCCTCCCGCCGGCTGGGTAGTGGCGCTTGAGGGCCTCGGGCTCGAACCGTGGTCGGCCATCATGCCAAGCTCGGCGCAACCGAGGGACTACGGTTGGTGACGAAGTCCCGTGCCGTGACTATGGTTGCGTGCTCGCGCGGCGTGGCGAAAGTTGTCTGCGGTTGTCCCGGATCAGTGGCGCCGATTGCTGGAGGTCGAGCCAGACCGGCTTCGCGATCTTGCCGGGACGTTTGCGGACGGGGAAAAGCTGGTCTTGATGCCGTCCTCGGCGGGTGCCGTCTCCAAGAACCCACGCAGCGACGCGGCTCGCGGGGACTCGGCGTTCTGCACTGCCAACTCAGAGTGCGTCTTGAAGTGTCCCGCCCCGGGTTTGATGGAGACATCGAAACCTGGGAGAAGATTCAGTGGCGCTGTTGCGTTGCGAGATCAGCGGGCGCGCTGAGGTCGGCCGAGAGCAGGCATCAGATGGCTTTGGCGAGTTCGGTGAACGCCGCGGCGATCCGCAGGCCGGGTAGGGCTTCGGTTCCGAGTTCGTAGTGGCCGCGGCGCAGATTCTGCACGAAGGCGTGCCCGGCGATCACCACCTGCGCAGTCTCATCAGTCTGGAGTCCGCGCATCGGTCTCAGACGGTGCTTGAGCCGACCATGATCCGCTTCTATCGGGTTGTTCGCATACTGCTCGACGTGGTGCCAAGCCGCCGGCACCAGTTCTTCCAGCACGGCGATGTAGACCGGTGCGGCGTCGGTGACCACCTCGCTCGGGATCACCTTGAGCGTGCGCAGCACGCGGGTGAAGAACCGGCGAGCCGCCGCGGCGTCTCGACGGGTGGCGAGCAGCACGTCGATGACCTGACCGTGCTGGTCGACGGCCCGGTACACATAGCGCCAGATTCCGTTGACCTTGACGTAAGTCTCGTCGACGAACCACCGGTCACCAGGCGAGCGGCGACTGACCGGACGAACGGCCAGAGCCGTCCCTCCTTCGAGGGCGGACGTAACATCGCGATGAAGGTGCCGCCGCACCAGTGGGAGGCCACTGTGGCCTTCTATCGGGATACCCTCGCCCTGCGCGAGCTGGACAACCCCTTCACCTCCGGTCCGCAGTCAACGGGGTTCGCCTTCGGGTCCAACCATCTGTGGATCGACCGCGTACCAGGGGTGAGCCAGGCCGAGTTGTGGCTGCAAGTGACCACTTCCGACACGGCGACAGCCGCGCATCACTTAGCTGCCGCGGGAGTTGACCGGTGCGACGAGATCGAGCCGTTGGACAGCGACACCGCGTTCTGGGTCACCAGTCCAGCCGCCATCGTCCACCTGGTATCCGAGCCCGGGGACGCCGACTGAACCAGGTCAGCCGCAGAACGCCATCGGGTGACGACCGACCCGTCCGTTCCCGCGCTCCGGTGAACAACGTGCCGCACCTGGGTACGAGACAGCGTTATGACGCCAGCTCATAGGGCGTCTGATTCACGTACTTTGTAGGTTATGCGGCTTAAGTTGTCTCGCCAGATAGCGCGACAACAAACGGGGCTTCGGGCGCTCCGCAAGGTGTTGTAGATCCACCAAATGGTGGAGGCGCGAATCAACCCGAGCTCAGACGCTGCGGTGGACGTGGCGAGGGCGGTGCGCTCGTAACTTCGCAGTGTGACGGCATTGGAAGTACGAAATCTGCACAAGCGCTACGGGCAGCATGTTGCCGTCGAGGACGTCTCTTTCACCGTTGAGGCGGGGGAGATTTTCGGCATCATTGGGTCCAACGGCGCCGGCAAGACGACAACCGTCGAGAGCATCGCCGGGCTGCGAACGCCCGACTCGGGCTCGATCTCTGTGCTGGGACTCGACCCGGTCAAGGACCGGGCGGAGGTGCGTGAGCGACTCGGCGTGCAACTGCAGGAGAGCAGCCTCCCGGACGCGATCAAGGTTGCCGAAGCGCTCGAGCTCTACAGCTCCTTCTATCGGGACCCCGTCGATTGGCGCGAGCTCATGGAGCTCCTAGGTCTTACCGAGAAGCGCAACACGCGGTACAAGGCTCTCTCAGGTGGGCAGAAGCAGCGACTTTCGATCGCGCTCGCTTTGGTCGGCAATCCGAAGGTCGCGATTCTCGACGAGCTGACGACGGGATTGGACCCGCAGGCGAGGCGCGATACCTGGGGCCTCATAGAGCAGGTTCGTGACTCGGGTGTCACGATCCTGCTTGTCACGCACTTTATGGATGAGGCGGAGCGGCTCAGCGACCGGATCGCCGTCATCGATGGAGGCCGGGTTGCCGCAGTGGATACACCGGCAGGGCTGATTGCGCAGGCGAGCGCGATGCAGCGGGTCCGGTTCCGCGTGAGTCAGCCGCTGGACAGCAGTGTCCTGACCGAGCTTTCCGACGTGGCCGATGTCGAGGTCACCGGGGACCGCTGGCTGGTCACCGGCAGGGGACAGCTTCTGAGCATCGTCGCGGGGGCTCTCGCCAGGGCGCAGGTCGTGGCGCAGGATCTCCGCGTCGACCGACGCAACCTCGACGACGCGTTCGTGGCCTTTACAGGACGCGCCCCGGAATCTCCAGAACGCTCCGAGAGGAAGGCTGACTGATGCGTGCTCGCCTGAAGATGGTCAAGGTCGAGACGAAACTCTTCCTTCGGGACTCTGCCACCGTCATCTTCGGTGTGCTGTTCCCGACGGGACTCCTGCTCGGCTTGGGTGCCATCCCGGCACTCAGAGAGTCGCCGCCGGAAACCGGCGGGCTCCGGTCCATCGACATCTGGGCGCCGACCGCACTGGTGTTCGGGATGGTGATGATCGCCGTGCAGCACGTCCCGGCGGTGATCGCGACGTATCGTGAGCGCGGCATCCTGCGCAGGCTGTCGACCACTCCTGCGCATCCGCGGAGCGTCCTGCTCGCGCAGATGATCGTCGCGTTCGCCTCCGTGGTCGTCTCCGCGGCACTCATGATCTTCCTCGCCTGGGCGGTGCTGGATATCGCGCCGCCCGAGCGGCCCCTGGAGTTCGCCGTCGCCTTCGTCGTCGGCTATGCGGCACTGCTCGGGCTCGGCATGATCTCCGCGGCCGTGGCCCGCACGAGCAGTGCCGCGAACCAGATCGGTACATTCCTGTTCGTTGCGCTGATGTTCTTCGGCGGGGCATTCCTGCCCCGTGTCCTCATGCCCGACGTGCTGCGCGAGGCCGGCGAATTTCTACCGCCCGGGCTGCAGACTCTCACCGCGGCGTGGTCCGCCGAAGCGGGCGAGATCACCGCCACCGCCGGTGGCCAGCCCTTCTGGCTGCAGATTGCCATAATGGCGGGTGTCGCGGTGACCGCGAGCGCGGTCGCCGCGAAGTTCTTCCGCTGGGAGTAGGTGTCGATGACGCGGGACGCCGGGACCGGTGAGCGCCCGAGCTTCGGGACGTACGGATCCGCCATCACGGAAGAGGCGGAGATCGCGAATCGCTCCCGGTTGGCCTGGAAGAAGGAGCAGCTGCGGGTCTGGGACCTTCTGCAGCTGTTCACACCGTGGCTGCTGCTGACGATCTCGACGGCGATCTACTTCTCGTGGGTGCTTCCGGCCTCCGGAGAACGCTTCTGGCCCGAGGGCGCATCCGCCCTCGGGCTGGTCACGGTCTCGGTGCCGTGGGTGCTGTTCGGGCACACGCTGCCCATCAAGAGGAGGACGCTCCGGCCTGTGTCGGCGGGCATCTACTTCGTCGGGCTGCTGACACTGTGTGTCACCCTCATGACGTACTCCGAGATCTTCCTTCTCTTCACCATCGCGGGCTTCTTCCACGCGTACCTGCTCACGCCGTGGCCGTTGGGGGTACTCGGAGTCCTGGCCACCTCCGTGGCCCTCAACGGCTCGGCGATGCGCGTGTGGGCCAACCCCACCCCAGGGATGCTCGCGGAGTTCATCCTGATCGTCGCCGTGCAGACTGCGGCGATCGGGGTGGGCATCCTGCTGACAGCGCGCAGCGAGCCAGAGGAACGCAAGCGGGAGGAACTCGTCGAACGACTCGAGGCGGCACTGCACGAGAACGCCGGGCTCCACGCGCAACTGGTCACCCAGGCCCGTGAATCCGGGGCGCAGGACGAGCGGCAGCGATTGGCCAGCGAAATCCACGACACGCTGGCCCAGGGTCTCGCCGGCATCATCACACAACTCCAGGCAGCGGAGCGTTCCGCGAGTGTGCACGGCGAGACGGAAGAACACGTTGCGCGTGCACTTCGGCTCGCGCGCAGCAGTCTGACCGAGGCCAGACGGTCCGTGCAAGCGCTCGCTCCCCAGGAACTCGGGCGAGCGCACCTCCCCGACGCGCTGCGCACGCTGACCGAGCGATGGTCGCAGGACCAGGGGATCAGAGCGCGGGTGGAGGTCACCGGCGCCCGAGAGCCACTGAGCCCGGCGATCGAGGTGTCGCTCTTCCGGGTCGCCCAGGAGTCGCTGACCAACGTGGCGAAGCACGCGGAGGCCTCGCGCGTCGGTGTCACGCTGTCGTACACGGGCCCCGAGGTGCTGTTGGACGTGCGGGATGATGGCCGCGGGTTCGCGAAAGGTGTCGGCACCGGCTTCGGCCTGACGAGCATGCGCCAGCGCATCCGAGGCGTCGGCGGTCACGTAGAGGTGCAGAGCGCACCGGGCGAAGGGACATCCGTCAGTGCGCGCGTTCCGGCGATCGCCCCCGGGAGCACGAGAGCACAGGAGGAGACCGACCGATGATTCGACTGGTAATCGTCGACGACCATCCGATCGTGAGGGGCGGCCTTCGCGACACCTTTGCGGACGCCGAGGACATCGTCGTGGTCGGTGAGGCCGGTGACGGCGCCGAGGGCATCGAACGTGCGACGCTGCTGGCAGCGGATGTCGTGCTCATGGACCTTCGGATGCCCGGGATGGACGGCGTCGCCGCCACCGCGGCCCTGCGCGAGCAGGCCCCGAGTGCCCGAGTGCTGATCCTGACCACCTTCGACAGCGAGAGCGACGTCCTGCCGGCGATCGAGGCGGGTGCGATTGGCTATCTCCTGAAGGACGCGCTGCCCGACGAACTGATGCGAGCCGTCCGTGCAGCCGCGCGGGGAGAGTCGGTGCTCGCGCCGTCGGTAACGCAGCACCTCATGGGGCAGGTTCGCAGGCCCGGCGCCGGCACACTGACCGACCGAGAGAAGCAGGTGCTGCAATTGGTCGCGAACGGCAATTCGAATCGAGAGGCCGCTACAGCGTTGTTCATCGGCGAAGCGAGCATCAAAACCCACCTGCAACACATCTACGACAAACTCGGCGTTCGCGATCGAGCCTCGGCGGTGGCCGAGGGCTACCGTCGTCGCCTGCTCACGTGACCCCCCGCAGCCGGGCACCGCGCGGCGTGCGAGTGTCGGTGGCCGGGCTACGGCCGGCGCGACAGCGGGTTGAGTCCACTGCGGTGGCTGCTGCATCAGCGCTTCAACCCGGCCGTGGCCTGCCGGCGGACCCGCCGCCTCGGCGCAGCGCCCTGGGCGCCGCCTACTCGGCGCGCCATCACGCCGGGTCGCGCCGACAACGACAGCGCACCGCCCGGTCGCCGGAACGCTGAGAGCCGACCTGCTACGGGACGTCGAGGACGGCCTTGCCGGCGACGCGCCGGTCGAGCAGGGCCGCGGCGGCCTCGGCAGCCTTCACCCACGGCCCGCGCCAGCCCACCTGGGCGTCCAGCTCTCCGGTGGCGAGCAGCCCGACCAGGTGGGCGAGGTCGTCGCCGAGCGGGGTGCTGATGTTGAAGTTCTCGATCCGCCCGCGTTGCGAGCGGACGCGGGCCTCCTCAAAGTCGATCATGGTCGGCTCGCGAGATGCCTTGCCGACGGCCTGGACGACGCCGTCGTCCTCCAGCCGGAGGAAAGCGTCGGCGAGTTGCTGCCCGCCGACGTTGTCCAGGACGCCGTACACCCGTTCGCGCAGGCCGGCGGGTCCGATGACGATCTCGGCGGCGCCGAGGGCGGGCAGGCCCGCGGCGCGGTCGGGGCTGCCGACCGAGGCGATGACGTGTGCACCGGCGCGGGCGGCGAGCTGGACCGCGTAGCGGCCGACGCCGCCGGACGCGCCGGTGATCAGGATGCGGCGGCCGGCGATCGATCCGAGTCGGCGTACGGCCTGCAGAGCCGTTCCGGCGGCGACCGGGAGCGCGCTGGTCAGCCCGAGGTCGACGTGGTCCGGCACGATGGCAAGCTCGCCGGTGTCCACGGCGCGTAGCTCGGCCCAGCCGAAGGTGACCACGCGCGTTCCGGCCGCGGGTCCGGAGCCGTCGGCGGCGGGCTGGACGACGATGCCGGCGGCGTCCCAGCCCGGGATGTGGCCGGGTCGCGGGCGCGGGGAACGGTAGGCGATCTCGCCGAAGTTGAGGGCTGTCGCGGCGACCTTGATCAGAGCCTGGCCGGGGCCGGGCACCGGGTCGGGGACACTCGCGAGGGTCAGGCCGGGGTGGTAGATCAGCGCTTTCATGGGGTCAGCCTGATCCGGGCCGCGCATGACCGGCTGACGGCCGGCGCACGGCGGCCCGGATGCGGGCCTCGATCCGCGTGACGTCGCCGCGTTCGGCGGCTGGCAGCGGCGCTCCCGCCGATTCGCGGAGCGCGGCCGCTTGGGTCAGCAGAGCTTCGGCCTCCTCGGCCGAGCCCGCCAGCGCCGCCGCTCCGGCCAGTCCCTCGCGGGCCAGCGCGATGGCGCGCGGGTCGCCGAGCGCGGTGGCCACCGTCAGACCCTCGAGGTGCCAGGTGCGGGCGTGGACCGCGTCGCCGCGCTGTTCGGCGAGGAAGCCGAGCTCGGCCAGCACCAGGGTCATGCCGTAGTGCGGTGTGCCGTGCTCGTCCGCCATGCGCCGGTGCCAGGCCAACGCGTCCCGCAGGTGCCGTTCGGCGCCGTCGAGGTCGCCGGAGCGTCGGCCGCCGAGCGCGAGCCCCGTCCGCGCGAACGCGACGGCGAACGGGCTGGACTGCTCGGCCGCCAGCCGCAGGCCCCGCTCGTGGAACTCCTCGGCGCGGTCGAAGTCACCGGTCAGCAGCGCGATCCTGCCCAGGCTGGCGAGCCGGTAGGACGCGTCCACCCAGAGGTGCAGTTCCTCCGCGTGGCGCAGCCCGTCGCGGTGCAGCCGGGCGGCACGCTCGTAGTCGCCGGTGATCTCGGCCAGGTAGCCGAGCATGTCGGCGGCCTGCAGCCGGCCCCACCGATCACCGAGGGCGGTGAACAACGCGAGGCTCTCGGTGCCGCTGCGTTCGGCGAGGGCGAGATCGCCCTCGAAAAGAGCCTGTTTTGTACGGCTGGCAAGCGCCGCCGCCGTACCCCACTGGTCGCCCGCCGCTCGGAAGTCGGCCAGCGCCCCGTCGATCAGTTCCCTGGCGCGCACTGATTCCCCGAGGTGGAGGTGCGCCAGGGCCAGGAACCAGCGCGCCCGAGGGCTGGTTCCGGTCGCGGGGAGACGGTCGGCCGCCGGTCTGCCGGTCAGCAGGGCGAACCCCTGTGCCCACAGCGCGGCTTCGGCATCGTCGCGGACCGCGGACAGCCGGCGATGCCCTTCGCTGTGCTTGCCGCGCAGGTACCAGTACCAGGCCAGCCGGATGGTCAGGTCCGGATCGCCGGCGTGGTCGAGTACGGCGCGCAGGTTGGGCCTGAAGGGTGCCATCTCAGCGTTACAGCCGGTGAGCAGCGAAGACTCGGTGCGGCAGGCTGTCGGTCATGGTGGTTCGCACGCTTGCGTTAGTCGTTGTCCGACGGGTTCTTGGACTGGTCGGGCTGG
>NZ_JADQTO010000013.1:0-98636 GCF_015704865.1 Actinoplanes aureus
GCCTCGGGCGACCTCGGATACCCGAAACGGGAGGTGGGCGACGGCTGGTGGTGGGTGGCGTAAAGCCACAGCCCGGCGACGGCTACTTTCGGCAGAAATGCGCATCGAGCCACCACCGACATCTACGGAGAGTGACGTAGCGCCCTAGTGCTGATCTCGTCATTACCTCGGCCAAGATCAACAAGTGGCGCTCGTTCTCACTGTCCGCTGCCACTGAAGTTGGTCCTCGTCGGCCTCTGTGAGCAGTTCGGATCAGATTCGATGTCAATGGCGTCGTGACGAGTTCAAGGTCAGGTCGTCGTTTTGCTGGGGCCTTTGTCAGTAAAGCTGGCCCGAATCTTCGGGTCGGTGGGCCCAGAAGAGTTGGTGGCCGCTGCTGGCTTCGGGCACGAACTGTTCGGAGTCGATGGTCAGGCCGGCTTGGGTGATCCAGTGGCGGTAGGTGGCCGCGTCGGCGTGGCTCCACCACATGGTGGCGGTGCCGCCAAGCCAGTGTTCCTGGGTTCCGGTCCATTCTTGTGCCCCGGTGGTCGCCAGGAGCAGTCCGCCGGGCCGGAGCCAGGTCGCGATCCGCTGGAGTAGGCGCGGTTGGGTGTCGCGCGGCATGTGGATGAGGGTGTATAGGCAGACGATCGCATCGAAGGTGCGGTCGGGAAACGTGATGTGGGTGGCGTCGGCGTGCACGAACGTGGCTTGGGGTACGAGCTCGCGGCCGCGGTTGATCTGGACCTCGCTGAGGTCGACGCCGGTGACCTGGTGGCCGTTGTCGGCGAGTGTCTTGGCGACCGGGATGCCGCAGCCGCAGCCGAGGTCCAACACCCTGGCATGGGCAGGGAGCTGTTGTTGCAGGTGGGTGAGCCAGGGTGCGTACTCGGCCGGGTTGTCATGGTCGCTGCGGTAGCGGTGAGAGAGGTGGTCGTAGCCGCGTCGGACGAGTTCGGTGGGGTTCGGCAGATTCACGAGGATAATCCTGCTTCAGCGGGCTGACAGTTGACGACCGGGTTTCCTGGTCTGGTTCAGGTGCTTTCGTCGGCCGCGGACGTAGGCGCTCACGGCGGAGAAGGAGACGTTCAGGTGCAGGGTCTTGGTGAGGCAGTGGCAGAAACCTCGCCCCAACCAGATGTAGTGGCAAAGAGTTCAACTTCCCTGGTGTCCTTTGCCAATGAAGGTCAGGTAGGCAGTAGTCGCTGACCTGCGGTGCCTCTCCACCAGACCAGCTTCGAACCAGTCATACCGCGCCCAGGGACACGCCGTGCGACAGCTCTCTCAAACACTCACTGAGCCAGCGCAGTCCGCGGAAGTCGGGGTCGAGGACTTATAGGCAGACATGGTTCATCATCGAAGCCGAGTACTCGGCGGATCCAATGGCGGACTCCCGACTGCGCTCGTCCAAGAGGCCTCACAGTTGACCCTCGGCAGCACCACCCGCCACCATCGACGGTCAAGAATCCCCGGATCGAGGCAGTAGGAAGCCAGCGGGGTCTCCGCAAGGCCGGCGGCGCCGGCGAAGCCGACAGCAGAAAAGCGACGCCGACCCGGGATTCCTCCACCCGAGGCGGCGCCACCACCCACGACCACAGTCAGCGACTGCTGTTGTAGGCCTCCACAACCTCCGTCGGAATACGACCACGCTCAGACACCTTGCGACCGTTCTTCCGCGCCCACTCACGAATCGCCTGATTCTGCCGACGAGAAGAACCAGCACCGGCGACACCCGCACGACCGGGACCACGACGCGCCACTCCAGCCGCGCGCCCCCGGCGAGTACCAGCCGAAATGAAAGGCTCCAGCGCCTTCCGCAGCTTCCCCGCATTCTTGTCAGACAGGTCAATCGTGTAGTTCACGCCGTCCAATCCGAACTCAACCGTTCTGTCTGCCCCGCCGCCGTCGAGGTCATCTGTGAGAATCGTGACTACCTGCTTCGCCATGACAAAACTCCGAAATCGGCTGGGCATACACGCGCCAAGGATGTTCTGAACCATATTAGCCGCAGCGCCAACGATTGGTGAAGCCGCCAAGATGCCGTAATCCCCGGATTGCAGAACGACCCGTCAACCGGCCGATCCATAGCCCATACCGTGGGTGTCCAGCGGATCAGTCGGCATAAGACCGGGGCCCTGCGGGGCACTCGACGGCCACCAGGCATCGCGGGCGGCTGCAGCCTTTTGGGCGCTCGTAGTCAACCGACTCTTAGACGGCACCCAGCCCCCTGCGTGACCAGCGAATTGCCCCGCAACTCGCCGCAGAAGTTGCATCTGCGCCTGCGGACGCCAGCCGCAACCTGGCTTCTCGACCGCTCTAGACCTAGGTCCTTGACGACGCCCAGACAACCACAGACAACCACAGACAACTTATGAGTGACGGGCTTCACCGCCACAGTCAGGTTAGTGAACCTGTCGAAAAACGGAGTCCTCTATCCCCCAGGACTTCCGGGGTCGTTGGCCCCAGGCGGCGCGGTCAATGAGCCCGGTAGCCGTGTCGCCTGTAGCCAACGGCTCCTTGGTCTGAGGACACAGGCAGGAAGCGCCTCGATAGATCGTACGGTCAGGGAGGATTGCATGGGACGGCCGCCGCTGCCGCTGGGCACAGCTGGAAAGTTCCGATTCTACGGCTCCGGCGAGAAATGGATCGCGCGATGTGGATTCAGGGACTACGACGGAGTAACGCGGACGATGGAACGCTCCGGCCCATCACGTGCAGCCGCAGAGAGGGCGCTGAAGACTGCGATAAGAAACCGGGCCTATCGCAACCGCGGAGCTGACATCGACCCTGATACGAGAATCAAGGATGTTGCCGAATCGTGGTGGAAAGTCTATTGCAGGAAGAAGAAGGTAGGCCTCAACACGTTGTATCAGTATCGGCGCCAGCTGGACAGCAACATCCTGCCGTCGGTGGGCTATCTGAAATGCCGAGAGCTTTCGATTTCCATCGCAGAAAACTTCCTCCTGACGACCGAGGATGAACACGGTGCGGCGGTGGCTAAGACGGCTCGCTCGGTGCTAAGTAACATCTGTTCCTACGCTGCACGGCTCGATGCCATGAGCCGGAACCCCGTGCGCGAGACGACTCCTATCAGCGTCACGCCCAAGAATGAACTCCCGGTGTCGCTGGACGCCGAAGAATTCTGGCGGCTCCGTGACGCCGCGGTCAATCACCCCAGAGCCAATGTGTGCAGCATTGTCGAGCTGACTGACACTATGGCGGCCACAGGGTCCCGGATCGGCGAGTGTCTGGCACTGATCACGGACGACGTGTGCCTCGAAGCGAAGACCGTTACGATCAATGGCACAATCGTTGACGTTCCTGGCATGGGTGTCGTGATCAAGCGGCAGCCCAAGAGTAAAGCGGGCCAGCGGACGCTCACCCTTCCCGATTGGGCCATGTCCTCGGTTAGCACCCAATTCGCCAGGGCTGAGCCCGTAACGGTCACAGTGTTCAAGGACCCCGACACCGGAGTGGAATACCTCATATTCCCAGACGGCGTTGCATCGCGGCGCAGAAAGCCGGCCGAGTGGCTCCAGCGTAAGCTCGATAAAGGAACCTACTCAATGCGGGAGGTCGCACTCCTTCTCCCAGCACCGACTGGACGCCTGTGGGCGCCCGAAAAGGCCTGCACGATAGTGAAGAAAGTCTTCGTCGCCGCAGGCATTCCCGAAGGCACCTCACACATGATCCGGAAGACCGTAGCAACCCACATGGACGATGCCGGGTACTCGGCACGAGTTATCGCCGACCAGCTTGGCCACTCCCGGCCAAGCATGACCCAAGACATATACATGGGAAGGAGCCGGATCAGCACTGAAGGCGCCGTAGCTCTGGCACCCCTCGGATTCGAGGTCATTCCGCCGAGGCGGAGCGCTACCAGCTAGAGACGGCCATGGTGATGCACGGCCGTAGCTGCTCGGCGTGGTCAGCATGGCGGTCGCCCTGATCGACATCGCCACGGCGGACTGCTCATCCTGCTTGCCGACCTCGCCGGGGGCACCCTCAACCTTGCCGCCGGAGTCGCACACCGGCGGCGCCGGCCCGGCCGAAGCACCGCTCGACGCGCTGCCGGACATCGCCGCCAACTCGGCCACCGGGTCCTCAGCACCGAGCAGCCGCATGCCGGCCGCGGTCTGCAGCAGCCGGGTCACATACGACGGCCACCACCGGGCCCGGCCGCCGGGCGTAGGCACGCCTGTGGCGTTCAGCAGCTCGCAGATGCCGCGCATCGTCCAATCAGCCCGGCGCATCTGCACGACAAGCAGCAGCGTGTCATCGGGGCATACCCGCGGCCGGCTCACCGGCGGCCGCCGAGCCAGGACTTGACCACCTCGAGCAGGTGGTGGAATACCCCGAGCAGGTCCCGGAGGACCTGGCGGGCGTTGTCGCCGACCGGCCCGGCCACCAGCGTGAACGGCAACAGCAGGAGCAGGTAGACGCCGAACAGGCCTACTACGCCGGCGCCGGCCCAGACCAGCGGTGTGAAGTCGGGGAAGTCAGGAAGAAGGTCAACAAACGGGGACAGGTTCTCTTCGGACAAGGGGGTCTCCCGGGAAGGGCGGGAGGCCACGTCTCATCCGTGTGCCGTCCCGCAGGCCGATGGTTAAAACTCGGCCTGCGGTGTTGGGACCACGCGCCTGGCGGGGCGTGGTATGGACGATGGTGCTTGGTGGCCTGGTCCCAGTGACCTGCAGCCGGATGGTGAACGCGACGCGGAGGAGTGCTTCAGTCAGCGCGTCGAAAAGGCTCTCCGCCAGCGTGGCGGTCTCGGCCGGGACCTGGTGCGTCTGCCTCAGGGAGCGGACCTTCTCGACCAAGGCCCGCACCCGCTGCAACCGGGCGCGGCCGCGCTTCACCTGCCGGGTCGTCGGCTTTCGCTTCCCGGGCCACGAAGCGCTGAGAACTGCCCTCATGCTGGGCGGCACGTCGTTCCAGAAGAACTTGCCTTTCCCTACGTACGTGAGGTGCTGCAGCCCTGCGGGCCGCATGGCGACGGCTCGTACCGCCGGGTTTGTCATGACCGCCTGCGCTGCGGGCCGGATGGCGGCCTGCACGGCCGGGCTCGACATGATCGACTGCACTGTGGGCTGGATGGCGGCTTGCAGGGCCGGACTTGACATGACCATCGACAGGAGCTTCTGCGCTGTGGGTCGCATTGCCGCTCGCACCGCAGCGCTCCCCATGACCTGCTGTGATGCATGCTGAGGGGCGGCTTTCGTCGCAGCGTTCGCCAGAGATGACTGAACCCCAGCGGCTGCTCGGGGAGCCTGCGTGGTCGAGTCAGTCGACGCGGAGGTTCCAGCGACTTCCGCCACGGTGGCGAGCGCCGGAACGCCGTGGCCGAGCACCTTCTCGATCTCTCCGAGCTTCAGCATGCTTCCAGGTTAGAGGCCTGCCGCTCTGTTCCCGTAACTCCACTTCGAGGACGGCCTCTGTAGGTTTCGTTCACAAGCGACCGCAAGGATCATGATCGCTGCGAGGTGCGCGGGTGGTGCTCCGGCGTGTGGACGAGTTGTCCGGTAACGAACGTTGGTGATGCACCCGCACCCGGCGACATTTCCCCAGGTCAGGTTTCTAATACAACCCAGGTCCGCGTCGTCGCAACGCGCTCGGGGTTCGCCGCGGACTTCGTCGTCGCGAGGGAGGACCGTCTCGCCGTGCGGCGGCGGCGCTGCTCGTCGGGCTTCGGCGCTTGCACCGTGCCGAGTGCCATCGGTCCTCCGTTCGAGTGAGCGAACTTGGCAGGGCTGGTTAACGTGGTCTGCGCAGGTGGGCTTGGACACCCCATCGCCGAGACGAGGGACCCTCTCCGCCCTGGAGTCAGGAGGGAGCGCGCGATCCGTCAGCCTTCTTTTCGGAGACATATGTCCGCCATCGAAATCGCGACCTGGCTCACCTCGGCAGCACTTGCCGGAGCGGTCGGCAATCTGGCTTCACACCTGCTGAAGCGGGCGGGCCGTAGCAGCGTTGCGCAAATCCAACGCTGGCGACTCAGGCGTTCCGAGCGACGGGAGCGTTCGCCCAGAACGTGATGTACCAAAGAGGCTCGTCACGGAGCGCCTGGTTTCCATGAACCGCCTTCCTGGTCCGTTGAGGTCGGCGACCATCAGGCGGGAGGGATCGGACATGGCAAAGCACAAGAATTCTTCAGGCGGCAAGAAGCGGACTGCGGCGTACAGAAAGCCCTCACGCCAGCAGCTCGCCGCGCTCAGCGATGCGAGAGCCAAGCTCAAAGAGGCCAGAGACAAGGAGCGCGCGGCGGACGCCAAGGCGCAGGGTCCTAGTGAGGTAGTTGCGACGGTCGAGTTTTGATCGCTGGTGTGGTTTCGAACGGCGCAGGTAGCCCAGTCATGCACGGTTACTTTGAGTATCAGTAACTGCGGGCTGAGAGCCATCCCGCGACCTCTACGCCGTACGCGGCTCGGGATGCTATGCCGCTTCGGTCACCGCCTCGGCGTCGGCCGCTGACTCGGCCAGCAGGGCGTCGAGCGGATGACGCGTCGGAACTGCGTCCCAGCCGGACCGGACTCGCCGGGTTTGCGGCGCTGCGCGCCGAACCAAACCCCAGAAGTGCTCGCTGAGCGTGTCGCCAGGCCGGGAGTTGAAGAGGCGACGCCCTCCAGGACGAGGAAGTAGGCCAGTCAGATTAGCCAGTCGGTCGTGTAGGGACTCCTTCGGCTCTCTCTGCGACGGGAGACAAGCGAGGTCGGCGGCCGGCACGTGCGCCAGGCCGCACAAACTCGCGATAGGGCCTCGGACAGACCGTCCTGCCGATCACCGCGACGCGCGACTCGGCGATCCAGTCCGGGCAGAAGTGCAGGTACGGAGATGCGGGCTCAGTGATGTAGTAGCCATGGGCGCCGCCCTGGCGCCCCGCCCGCACGATGCGAGCGAGGGCCAGGCCGGCCGACACCGTGAGCAACGTGTCGACGGGAGTGTCACTGCGGTACGCCGCCGCGTGTCAGGTAGTCCGCGACGCGGAGGATCGCGGCCGCGAGCAGGACGGCCGGCTCGCCCTCCTGGGCTGCGTCGATTGCGAGAGCTCCTCGAAGCTGAGCTTCTCGCCGTCGATGTCGGTCCTGCTGAAGAGGTCGGTCACTGGCCCTCCGGGCTCGTCGGGGTGGAACGAGTCGCAAGCGGGCCTGGGGCCTTCAGATGTGCACGCACTCAGTGCACGGTGCTTGGATATTCGTGGATATCATCGGATGCCCGCTTACCGCATCTTGCACCAGGCCATTTAGCTGGCACGTGGATGGTTGGCAATTGCCACTGGCATGAGCTCGGCGCGCTGCTGCACCCGCTGACCTCGGCCTGTGAGGACTCGAAAACTGGGCTACTACGCGCTCTGGCGCGACGACCCGTGCCCACTCAACGGCCTGCTCCAAGGGGTGTACGCCTTCGTCGGCATCACGGACTTCTGGTGGGTGCGCCGGAAGGCTGAAGCTCGGTACAAGGCACTCCGCAACCCTTGACGATCCAGAATTAGCCACTACGGTTTGTGCACTCATAAGCAACAGTGCGAAGTCAGCGCTTGCTAGGAGACGTTGCCGATCTGCGGCACCCGTCACTCATCGCCCAGGAGAAGTCGATGACGGTTGAGCCTCGTGATGACCAACAGAAGTCGTCCAACGTACCCGCTAGCAGTCCCGTGCCCGCAGACGCCGGCATCAACCGCAGCAACGTTGCAATCAAGGTCCTCGCCGCCGGAGGAGTCTTCATCGGAGGGATAGGTACCGTGCTCACCGCCGCGGCCTTCGGCGCCGTTGCAAACGCGGCGGTGCTGGCTGCGCTGGCTGCGGTCTGCTTCATAGCGGCGACCACACTCGTTGCCGTTGCATGGATTGTCCGCAGATGAGCGACCGACCGCATCGCGACGGGGGGGTGTGACCAGGGCCTCGGCAAAGTCGTGATGGTGTCCGACTTGTGCGCGCATCCGCGTGCATCTGCCTGATCCGCTGGCCGCGCCTCTACGTCGTGATCGAAGGCGTGCGCTACGAGGTCGAGCCCGCCGAGGCTGACACCCCGACCAGCGTTCTCTTCCGCACCTGGTGCGCGAGTACACCTACCCGTTCCGGACCGTCGCCGCGCAGACGCGCGCCGCCTGACTCGATCGGAGATCCCCACCCATGGCTGAATCCGCCCCGCGCTACACCACCGGCGACGTGCCCCGCCTGCGCCGCGACCTCGCCGACTGGTACGGCGGAACGCAAGGCACACAGTTCTACTACAACGCCATCCTCATGGGCCAGCAAAAGCTCAAGCCGCCCGGCCCGCCCGAACGCGTCGCCCCGGCGCTGGCCGCCGCCGAGACATCCCGGCTGCGCGACGGCGACCTCTGGTACGTCGACGAGGACCTGTGCGTGCTGCTCAACGCCGCGCACCCGAGCATGCCCGCGTTCGCGCCCCGACCCAACGACCTGCCCTCGAAGGTCGGGTTCGCGGTGTTCGCCGAGCCGATCGCGGCCTACGACGCGCAGGAAGCCCGCCGCGACGACGTGGTCGACGCGCTGGCCGACCTGCACGGCGGTGACGAGTTCCGGCGCATCGGCCAGGCCGCCTACGAAGACCAGGCCCGGATCGTCGCCGTCTCCTGGGGGCCAGTCGACAACCCGCACTGGAAAGCCGGCGGCCTGTGGATGTCCTTCTACGCCGTCACCGACAAGACCACCGATGACCTGCTCGCCGGGCACCCCGGCGCGGCCGCCCGCGCCCGGGCCATGCTCCCACCGCTGCCGGTCGACAACGAGGCCGCGATCGCCTGGCGGCCCGACGGCGCCCCGCCCGAGGAGTACATGCTCACCGGTGCCGAAGACCAGCATGGCACCCTGGCCTGGACGCGGCTGGTGTTCGCGACCTTCCAGCTCGCCGCGCAGGCTAACCTCGCCGAGACCGAGAACCACACCACGCCCCGGCCGGAACGCCGCCGTACCGAACGCGCCGGGCTCCCGCCCCGCGACGTACGCATCATCCGCCTGCGCCGCACCGTCGCCGCGGCCCGCGACGCCGACCAGACCGGCACCGGCCGGGACTGGCAACACCGGTGGATCGTGCGCGGTCACTGGCGCAACCACTGGTACCCCTCGCTCGGCGATCACCGCCCTCTCTGGATCGCGCCCTACCTCAAAGGTCCCGCCGACGCGCCACTGATCGGCGGTGACAAGGTCAACGTTGTCAACGCTCCGAAGGACTACGGCCAAGATCGCCCTTAGCAGGACTCTCCCGAGCTAACAGCGCGACCGTGAAGACCAAGATGATGATCAGCGCGATGATCGTGACCCACGTGCGGCTGCTCGGCGGCGGCCCACTATGCGCCGGCACGGGCTCGCCCTCCGAGCCATCCAACGTGTTGGCGTTCATCGCGCCCCATGATCGCGAAGTTGAGCTCTCGATAGCGGGCCCAATTCGCCTATCACGTCCGGATTCCGGCAGTCACCACGGATCTGGGCCAACAGCGTCAGCGCTCACACGTCAACGCAGCCGCCGGGCGCAGCCGACCAAAGACGCCGCCAAACCCGCGACAGGTAACACGCACGACACTGCTGGGGTCATCAGCGAAACCGAACCGCACCGGCGGCAGAGCCAGCATCTCTGCCAAAGGCGCCTCGCCACCTCCACGTCCGCGCCGGCACACAACAACCCGTAACGCCTTACCCACAGCAGCCTCGCGCACCCTGAACCGACACCCAGAAGCAGCAAGACAGCCGGCCAGCGACCCGACGAGCCGCCGACAGACAGCAAAACAGCCAGGCACAGCCCAGCGAATCCAAGCATGACCGCAGGTCCCGTAACCGAGAGCGGCCGCCGAGGCGGCGCCAAAGCTCGAGCCAGCCCCGACATGCTCACCGCCTGGGCGCGAACCGACACGGGCCCCTCCGGACCAACAGCGAACCCTTGAACCTGCGTTACCGAGCGCCCCTCGCGATAGGCCTCAGCCACCCGAACAACTTGCGTTCCGCTGCCACAGGCCAAACACGCCGGCCCAGTAGCAGGGTGGTGCTCGTCCCGCCGGCTATTCCGCGCAGCGCTCACAAGCTCGGTGGTGAGCGTCGGATCCCGACCTGAGCCGGGGCTCGCCGTCCTTCCCTTGTCACCATCTCGCATCATCGTTCGCGCCTCCCGGAACGTGAATTGGCACGCGCAACATATTGAAGCACGTACAGGATGGTTCGCCACCCGGTGACGCGGGCCAACCGCCTTGCCACCGGGGACGACAAATCTAGGGCGCAAAGTCGACGAGAGCCGTGGCACCCCTTGTACTCTTCCTACTCCGGCCCAAATAGACGTCAGAAGTCATACTCGGCCTAGCATGCCCGAGCTGATCAGCAATCTCCCGAGTAGGGACGCCCGCGTCGTCCATCTGCGTAGCTACAGTCTTCCGAAGCAGATGCGATGTGTCATCATCCAAGCCCGCAAACTCAAAGGCATCCTTGATGTCGTTCGCCACGTTCGAAGGATCCCGAAGCGTACCCACTGAAGAAGGAAAAACGATCACCACCCGCTCCGTCCAGGACTTACCGCCGTCCAGCATCTCCTGAAGCCACAGCGGCGGCGCCGACCTCCGCCTCCCCGCCGTAGAAACCGTCGGCGGAATCACCAGCTCAACACCATTCTTGAGCCTCACAACTGTCGCCACAACATCCACAGCGTTGGCGAGAAGGCACTCAACCGTCGGCATCACCCAATCAGGCAAGGTGAGCGTACGAAACCCAGCCTCTGTCTTCGGAAATCGCGAAATGCAAACACCCACACCTTTATGGCGCACGACGGTTCCCCGAATCTCCACCGTGCGCGCCCCGACGTCCAACGTGTCACCAGTCACCGCCAGGCACTCGCCAAGACGCTCACCCGTGGCCCCAAGAAAGTCAATGATCTCAGGAATCCCACGCCGAACCGCCTGCGACGAATAAGACACCCAGGCCCTCAGCTGGCGAAACTGGACAGCGGTCAGCGCCCGAGGCGCCTTCCTCGGCTTGATGCTGACGGGTGACGTCTCCCGAACAGGATTCCGGTCCATCGCGCCCATTCGCGCCGCGAAGGCACAGATATTGCTAAGCACGGAGCGGACAGTCTTCGTTATCGAGGGTCCGTGAACATTCTCAACCCGCCGTAACGCCCGCTCAGCAAGTGCGACGGAAAACTCGCGACACTTAAGGCTTCCAACCTGCGGAAGGATGTGATTATCGATCTGCTCACGGTAGATCCTTCTCGAGCCGAGAGACCCCTCCTTGATCACATACGTCTTCCACCATTCCTCTGTTACGACGCTCAACCTCGTGTCCGGACTGATCGCGGCATCGCGATTCTCGTGGGTTCGATCGCGAATCGCAATCTTGAGCGCCGCTTCCGCAGCGGCCTTGGTGGCGCCAGTGCGCTCGACATCCCGAGTGACCCCGTCGTAGTCCCGGAACGAGCACCGTGCGCGCCAGGTGCTCTTACCGACCTGCGTGTGCCTGACTTTGCCTGCTGTGCCGATGGGCAACTGCGGCCGTGCCAACCTGCTTCCTCCCGGCTTACTCACGGTTTATTCGCCCGACATCGATCCGCATTGAGCGATACTGATTGAGGTCCGGCAGCGAACTGTGCAGGTGGAAGGCTATATTGAGTCACAATGAGCAGCAACAGGCATCGAAACCATTTACCCGGCAGGTTATTGGTTCGTGGACCGTCGGTAGCAGAGCTGACAATAGCCTTCCGAGCCATATGCTATATCGCGTTCCTTGAATTGTCTACCCGTCGGCGTTGCCGTCGGTAAACGTTCCGATGACGGGCGCTGTGCGCATGTCTTGTTGCTCGTCGTTGCGTGTTGCGGCGCGTTATTGAGAATCTTGCTGCGCCGAATGATTTTTTGATTCGGTGGCTGCCGTTCGGGTCTACTGCGGACAACTGCAGACAACTTCACCAGAAGTATTTCGGCTGCGATCATGAATTATGAGCTGGTCGCTGATGCGGTCCTGCCTTCGTGGCGCCAGTTATCCACTCTCCAGCTCAAGCGAGGGCTTGAATCCACTGGGGGATGTTGTGCTGGATCTCCAGAAGGTTTGCCATGATGTCGCTCCGTCCTGGTTCGATTATCTGCGGGATTGGGATCGCACGCTGCGCGGCGGGAACTATCCCGAGACGACGCGCTACAACTATCTGCTCGCCGGTGCGCAGCTGGGCCGGTATCTGAGGGAGAACGCTGACGAGCTTGCCGCGGTGGATGCGGCGGGGGATCCGACTGAGGTTGAGCGGGGACATGTCGAGGAGTTTCAGGCGTGGATGGTGCGGACCCGGTCGGCGTCGACGGCGTTGAACAAGCACAAAGGGTTGCAGCAGTTCTTCAAGTGGCTGGTCGAGGAGGAGGACCTGGAGCGGTCGCCACTGGCTCGGGTGAAGCAGCCGAAGACCGGGGAGACGCTGATTCCGATCCTCGGGGATGAGGAGACCGCCAAGATCCTGGCGACCTGCAAGGACAAGACGTTCCTGTCGCTGCGTGACGAGGCGATCATCCGGGTCTTCTTCAACACGGGTGCCCGGCTGTCGGAGGTCGCTGGTCTACTCGTTGATGACGTGGACCTGGACCACGACACGTTGTTGTTTCACGGTAAGGGTATGAAGGACCGCCGGGTGCGGTTCGGTGGCAAGGCCGGCCGGGCGTTGAGCCGGTATCTGCGGGCGCGTGCCCGCCGTCGCTTCGCGGAGTCGCCGGTGTTGTGGCTGCCGGAGAAGGGTGAGACGCCGCTGGCGGCGAACGGCATCAAGATCATGCTGCGGCGCCGCGGTGAACTAGCCGGGGTCGCGAAGGTTCACGCGCACCGGTGGCGGCACAACTTCGCGCATGAGTGGAAGCTGGCTGGCGGTGACACCGGTGATCTGATGTTGGTGCTCGGTTGGGCCTCGGATGACATGCCGCGCCGCTATGGGGCGAGCGCGGCGGCGGAGCGGGCGCAGCAGGTTCATGCGCGGCTGCGGATCGGTGATCGAGTCTGACTTTCGGGGGGAGGAGTCGGTGATGGCGTTGACCGGGCGGCAGCGTGTGCGGCGCGCGCGGATCGCAGCGCACGCGTCCTGGGCGAACACCGCTGATCGTAAGGGCCGTACGGCGCCGGCGACGTCGGCGTTTCTGGCCCGGTTCGAGAGGCAGGTCGATCCCCTCGGTGTGCTGGAGCCTGAGGTTCGGGCGCAGATGGCTGAGCATGCGCGCAGGGCGTACATGTTGCAGTTGGCGGAGCGGTCGGCGAAGGCGCGGGCGCGTCGGGCCGCCGGTGGTTGACCGGGTACTCGATCGGGTTGTTCTCGCAGGATCGCCGGTCGAGGAAAGTTATAAGGATATGAGGCATTCATGAGTCGTTCGATACGAGGTGCGTCGTGACCAGTTATGCCGCTGACGTCGAGGCCAGCACGTTGATCAGGACCTGGCCGGCCGGTGCCGGGTTGCGTGCGGCGGTGGTCAGCGCGCTTCCGCCCTCTGCCGGTGTGGATGAGGTGCTTGCCCTCGCGGCGGAGCTCACGGGCCTGTCGGCTGCGTTGTGGCGGTGCTACACGCATCCCGCGAGTTCGGCGGCCAGCATGGAGGAGAACTCGGAAGGTTGGCGGCGGCAGTTGGAGCGGGACAGCTTCACCACGGTCGTGGCGAACGTGGCGACCCCGAACCTTCCTGACGAGGAGGGGATGCTGCTCGTCAGCTATGACCCGGTGGAGGAGGGCGCCCACCGGGCCGGCAGGGCGTTACACGCGATCGGCGACCAGAAGCAGCGCGATGCGGTGCTCGCCGACGTTGAGGCCGAGATCGAGGCCGTGGAGATGGCCGAGCGTGGCGACTTGACGGGGCGAGCGGTGCAAGCCGTGGTGTTGAGCCGCGCTGGCGCGAGTCCACTGCATGTGTCCGCCGCGCACGCCGCCCTGTTGAAGGATCCGTTGGGAGGGCAACGGTTGCTGACATCTTTCGACCCGACGGCCGCGTGCGTGGCGGCCGCGCACTGGCTGAAGGCGGCGGTGGACGTCGTCGCGACCGTGTCCGAGATCGATCCGGCAGGGGTGCTGCCCGCTGCTGATGATCTCGAGGCTCTGCCGCTCGATAGTCCCGTCGAGGTTTTGAGCCTCATCGAGTTCAGTAACACGGTGTACCGGGTGGTCGTTGAAATGGTCGCTGACGCCATGCTGGTCGCCGAAGGAATCGTCTCGGACCTCGATGATGTACTGATTCAACGAAACCTTGACGGAGCCGACGAGCCGGACGACGACGATGAGGACGCCGAGCGTACTGCGCTGCGGGTGACACTGCTCGACCCGCGACGGCCGGCCCCGGACCTGCTCGAAGATCTGGTGTCGGCGATGCGAGGCTGCCGCCTGCTGTACGAGGAGTACGTCGACAGCGAGGACGATGTCGACGCCCGCTTCGGCGCCGCGGTCCGCGCTGAAGCCGAGAAGAACATCGGGCGGCTCATGTAGGTTCGCCGGCGACCGCGAGCCACCGCGCCCGCGCCGCGTGCGCGCGCAGCGTCTCGGGGTGCTCGGCGCCGTAAATCTCCTCGTACAAGAAAGCGATTTGGGCGAAGGTCCCCGGGCGTCGAGCCGGGCGCCGCCGGCCTCCACGAGGTTGGCGCGGGCCCTCAGCGTGTCGGGGTGGGTCGGTACGCACACCCGCTCGTAGACGGGGATCAGGTCGGCGAACTGGTCCCGCATGGCCCACTCGTCGCCCGCGGCGGAGGCAAGATTCGCCCGTACGCGCAGCGTCTCGATGTGCTCCTCGCCGAACCGCTCGGCGTACAGCGGCACCAGCGCGGCGAGTTGATCGCGGGCGGCCGCCGTGTCGCCGGACTCGCCGGTCCACCGGGCGAGCGAGCCGCGGACCTCGAGCGTGTCGGGATGGGTCTCGCCGAGACTGCGAACGAACAGGCTGAGCAGCCCGGACAGCTCGGTACGCGCGGCCTCCGGCCGCCCCGAGGCGCCCAGCACAGCGGCGAGCTGGGCCCGGGCCCGCAACGTCGCCGGATGGTCGGCGCCGAGCCGTTGCGCGCAGGCCTTCGCGACCTCCCGGCCGGTCTGCTCGGCCGCCGGGTACAGCCCGCTGATGTTCAGGTGGCGTACCGCCCGCAGCGCACCCGACGCGGCGTTCAGGAACACCTCGATGGGCGCCCCGGCGGCTGCGCCGGACAGGTGAGTCAGGTGCGGATCGAGCAGCTGCCACAGCGGCCACCCCGCCGGGTCCTCCGGCCGCCCGGCGATCTCGTCCGACGCGGCGCGGCCGACGAGCTCGACGGCGAGGCCCAGGGAGTCCGGCGTCCGGGCGGTGTCACGCACCAGCGGGTGCAGCCGCACAGTCAACGGCCGCCGGGCCGGCGGGGTGCCGCGGGTCTCCAGGTCGATCAGCGACAGCCCGGCGAGGGCTTGCAGCAGTTCCCGAAGCCGCGCCTCGTCCAGCCCCGCGAACGGCTCCGAGCCGGCCAGCACCGCCGCGTCCAGCACCCGCTCGTACGGGATCGGAGCGTCGGCCAGACCGGCGAGCAGCCGCAGCAGCGGCCGGCCGGCGCCCAGCCCTCGGCCCGCCAGCAGGTCCAGCGACAGCTCCCAGGTGCGGCCGATCACCCCTCGGGCCCGCTCGTCGGTGAGCGCCGCGTCGGGCATACCGAAGACAGCCGTCACGCCGCCGCGGCCGTAGGCGTCGCGGTAGGCCGCGTAGGTGGTGATGGCGCCCGGCAGCGGCACCCGGTTGGTGCTCGCCAGGTAGCCTCCGGCGAGCCGCAGCGCCAGCGGCAGGCCGCCAAGCCGCTCGGCGAGCGCGACCGCGTCGTCCCAGCTCCCGGCCGGGTCGCCGGCCTGGTCGCGGAGGACCCTCGCCCCGTCCTGGCTGTTCAGGACGCCGATCGGCCGGATCTGGCACCAGCGGGCCCAGCTGCTCGGGTCACCGTCCCGGCTGGTCACGAGGATCGCCCCACGGCCGGACGGGACCGGGCGCAGCCAGCCGCGCGCCGCCGCGACCGTCTCGCCCTCGGCGGCCAGCGCATCGACGTCGTCGGCGTTGTCGATGACCAGTAACCACCGGCGGGACCGGGCCTCAAGCAGTCGCCAGAGCAGGCCCGGCGCGTCGCCACTGGTGGACCAGGCTCGGTTGACGTCCCCCTCGGTGGCGCCGAGAGCGTAGGCGAGCGCCCGCATGCCGGCCTGGAGACCGGTCGCCGTGGCGCCGGACACCCACCAGACGTCCACCCCTCGCCGGCGCAGCCGGTGCGCGACGACGCCGGCGACGGCGGTCTTGCCCGAGCCGCCGAGGCCGCTGAGGACCCGCACCCGTGGGGCGCGCCGCCCGCGGAGGCTGAAGATGCGGGTCAGCTCGGCGATCACCGCGTCGCGGCCGCGGACCCTCTGCTCGGCGAGGTCCGCCGGCGGAACCAGCGACACCATGCCCGCCGCGCCGGTGCCGGCCGGTTCCTGATCGGCCGGCTCGTCTCCCCGCCACTGCCGGAGCGCGACGAGGCCGGCCAGAACCGCGACCCCGGTGGCCGCGGCCAGCAGGACCGTCCGGTGCTTGGTGAGATCGCCGAGGCTGCCGGCCGCGGCGTTGACCACGAGGTCCCCGGCGACTGTGCCCACGGCGATGAGGAAGACCGACAATCCGGCCCACGGTGGCTTGGAGCGCACGCGGACATCGTCCACTGTTTCGTCCGGCGACTCCACATCGCGCGGTGCGGCGGCGTGGGGTGCGGCCAGTTTGAATACCGCGTGGGCACATTTGCCTCCTACGCCTACGCCTGCGTCAACGCGGGGCCAGGCTGCTGCAGAGCTCACCCCTACTCGGCGGAGAGCCTGGCGCCGTCGAGGGGCGGCGCCGGGCCCTTCTGGTCAGCGGTCGCGCCGCTGCATGATCGCGGTGATCAGCGCGAGCGCACCCGCGATCACGTGCAACAGGTCGCCGACGGGGTGGATGACGGACAGGTACTCGATCATGGTGTTGCCCCTTCAGTTCGGAACGGGGGTGCGGGCCGGCCGGGACCACTTGGCACACCCCCTATCGAACTGGCCGAACACACCGCTCAGCGCATTACCGAGAGGGTTTGAGCGACTGAGCAGCCCTGTTGGGCAACCCCGGGCGTGCATCTGCATCGATGGCCCGGGGCAGGCTGCGGTCTACAGTGGCGACATGGGCCGCCGCTCAGCGCCGAGAGGGACCGACAGGGCGGTGCCCGACCCTGCACAGATACAGACTCGTGCTCAGTTCGCCGACGCCTTGGCCCGGCTCAAGGGCACCCGCACGCACCGGGAGATCACCCGGGCACTGGAACAACGCACCCACGCTGACACGATCGTCTCGGCGACGATCAGCAACATGACCCGCGGCACGCACTTTCCTGGCCAGCAGAACCTCACCCGGTTCCTCACCGGATGCGGTGTCATCGGAGCCGACCAACAGCCGTGGATCGACGCGCGTAACCGACTCGACCGGAAATACCAACCGGCGGCGGCGACCAGCAGACCGCGGCCGTTGCTGGTCTCCGAGGCCGACCCGCGCATGCTCGGCGTGCACGCAAGCATCCAGGTCGAGCCCGGGACCACCAGCCTGCCGCCATACGTCCGCCGTGACCTCGACGACGCGGTTTGCGCTGTCATCACCGACGCGTCGGCTAACGGCGGGATGCTTGTCCTGGTCGGCGGGTCCAGCGTCGGCAAGACCAGCCTGCTGTGGGCCGGCGTCCGCGCCGCCGCGCCGCACGCGCAGATCATCCAGCCGTCCCAACCGAGCGACCTTGCCACAATGCCGGCCAGCATGACACCGCAACCGGTCATCTGGCTCGACAATCTTCCACGCTTTCTCGACCACCGGGATCCGCTGAGCGCAGACGTCGTCCGCACGCTGCTCAGCCGCCGGATGATCGTGCTCGCCACGATCTGGCCGGGGCACTACTTCGCCCGTACCGCACCGCCCAACCCGGACGCGACAGGACTCGACCCGTACGCCAACGACCGCGACATCCTCGGCCTGGCCAAGGTTATCGACGTGCCGGAGTCATTCAGCGTCGAGGAGTTACGCCGAGCCCGCGACACCGACGACCCGCGCATCCTCGTCGCGCTCGCCGGCGGAAACAGCCGCGTCGCTCAAGTCCTGGCCGCTGGCCCGGAGCTGGTCCGCCGCTGGACGAACCGCACCCATCCCACCGGCTCCGCTCTGATAACCGCAGCCCTCGACGCCAACCGTGTCGGGGCCACGCACCCGGTCCCGACTGATTTCCTCCGGCAGGCTGCGCCGGGATACCTCACCGAGCAGGCTAGAGCGGCGGCCGACGAGCTCACCTGGTTCACCGACGCGCTCACCTACGCGACCGCCCAGGTTCGTGGCGGAACGGCCTGCCTGACCGCCGTCGCCACGCAGATCGGCGTCATCGACGGCTACCGGCCAGCCGACTATCTGGTTCAGTACGCCAGCACCCACCGTCACAACGAACGGCTGCCGGACACGGCGTGGACGGCACTGATTCACCACCACCACCGCGACGACACCACTCGAATCGCTCGCACCGCCGAACGCCACGGGTGCCTCGACATCGCCGAAGATCTTTTCCGTGCCGCCATGACACACCGCGAGCCGGGCGCCCGCAGCGGACTTGCCGACGTTCTGGTCGCCCAAGGCCGCGTCGATGAAGCTGTCGCCGCGGTCATGAACCCGGCCACCAACGAGTCCCGCCGCGAGATCGCCCGGATCCTCGAGCACCGCGGGCATCAGGACCGGGCCGAGGAAATCCTGAGACCTGCCGCAGACACCGGCGATGTAGCCGCCGTCAGCCAGCTCGCCCACCTACTGACCGCGATGGGCCGCCCGTCGGACGCCCTCACCTTGTTACGCCCGTACGCCCTAACCGACGAGAACCTCGCCTCGCAGCTCGTCGACCTGCTGCTCGCCGGCGACCACGACGACGAAGCCATCGCGGTGCTGTCAGCTTGGGTCGCAGCGCACCCCGCCAGTAGCCTGCTCAGTATCCGACTCATCGAGATCCTGGAAGAGAAGCAGCGCATCGACCACCTCCGAGACCTGAGCGTCGTACCAGATCACAGCGACGATCCCCGCTGCCCACAGTGTGGCCGGCGCCCGCATGATGACACCGCACACCATGAACAGCTGACCGCCGACACCGCCACCACTGCGCTGCATCGCACACTGGCTCAGCTCGACAAGCTCGACGAACTGCGAGCCGCCGCTGCCGGTGACGACTCCGCCGCCTTCTGGCTCGCCGAGGGGCTTGCCCTGCACCACCACACCGCCGAACTGCACGCCCGGGCACAGGCTGGCGACCGCCACGCCATCATCGTGGTGGCCAACATGGCGGAATCAACCGAGACCGAGCGGCGGCGTGCCATCGCCATGCTGCGCCCACTGGCTGAGGCCGGTGATGAGGGCGCCACCCGGGATCTCGCTTCTCTGCTCGCCGCTACCGACCTCGACGCGGCCGTGGGCTTGCTGCGGCCGCTGGCCGAACGCGGCCAGATCCTCGAACCGCTGCTCGGATCCAACGCCGTCACGTTCGACATCGCGGACCTGCTCAGCGAACATGGGCGGGTCGACGACGCGTACCAGTGGCTGATGGAACGCGCCGCCGCGGGAAGCTGGACCGCTGTCCGTTACCTGGCTGACCTGCTCCTGCGCCACGAGCGCCCAGACCTGCTCCGGGCCTTGTCAGCTGCCGGATACGCCATCGGTGACGTTCGCCTGGCTGACCTGCTTGCCGACAGCGGCCGCATCGCCGAGCTGCGGGCGGAAAGTTCGCGAGGAAACGAACACGCCACCACGCGCCTTGCCGATCTTGGCCGGCGACCGTCGCCCTGAGAGAGGTGACCGGCACCATGTCAGCCAAAGATCAGGCAGGCCCGATCCGGCTGCTCGACACAGTTGCCGGATGCGTGCGGCGTAAATCCAGTGAGCCTGGCGCCCACACCTCCCTCAGCTGAATCACGGTCAGCCGTATGGGCGGACAGGCGGTATGCCGAAGGTGAGGGTGTGCACGATGAAGTCGGCGGAGGCCTTCGCCGCGAGCTGTCTGGTGCTGTCGGTCAGTTCGCCGGTGCCCCAGTCGGAGATGCCTTTGACCATGATCCAGCCGCTGCGGCGACCGGCGGTGGCCACGTAGACCCCGGTCAGTTCCTTCTCGCCGGCCGCCGCCTCCTCGAACTCCCGGCGCAGTTGCGCGCGCAGCGTTGCGCTGCCGACGAGGGTGCTGCCGGACAGGACCGTACCGAAGTGGACCGGGCGGCCGGTCCAGCCGGGCGTCGCCGCCTTGAACGCCAGCAGCAACGGGGTGCTCGCCGGGACCCGCTCGCCGCGCCAGATGATCCGTTCGCTGCCGTCCTCGTCGGTCACCTTGCGGTGGTCGACGTTGTGCACGTACTCCGAGACGACGACATCGCCGAGTCCCTGTGCGCCGCCGTCGTGCTCGCTCGACCATAGCCCGAAGCAGATGCCGGCGAGGATTACGTAGTCGGGCTGCACGGCGGGAATGAGCCGTTCCGCGGTGAGCATCATGGCGGCTGGGGTCACGATGCCTTGTGCGAACTGGGCGAGAAGCACCTCGGTGCCTTGGTCACCGAGTCGGCCGAGGCGGAAGACCGGATAGCCACCCAGCGTGTCGGGCTCGGCCTGCCGACCGTTCGCGGCGGTGACCGCGCGGATGACCGCGTCTCGCTCGACATCCATTACCGTCAGCACGAGGACACGGAGGCGGCGGTTGATCGTCGCCTCCAAATGGGCGTACGTCCTTGCCTGTCGTTTCTTAAAAGTGCTCGCCTGCCGCCTGCCCGCGACGACGAGGCAGAGCAGGACGACCAGGCCGAGCTGCGGCATCAGCCAGCCGAAGATCCGTGCCTGCGTGGTCGCCGGGGTCAGACCGGCATCATCGAGGACCATCCGGTAGATCAGCCAGGTCATGGCGTCGATCCAGGTTGCCGGCCGGCCGGCGCAATCCTGCGCGGTGGCGCAGGCGCCTGCCTCCGCGTTCGCGACGAGCAGGCCGGCCACCGCGACGGCGAGCGCCGTACCGGTCAGGAGCAGCGGAATGAAGCTGATCTGCCGGTGTGCCCCCGGATCCGGCGGCACGAACCCACCGCCGTCGAACACGACGAGAACGCCCGGCCGGTCCGGGCCAGAGTCGGTGGCGGACGGTGCGTCCCTAACGGCCTGCCGGGCCTCCACGGTGGTGACCGCGCGCTCCAGGCACATCAGGGCGTGAGTGCCCTCGGCCACGTCCGGCCGGATGTTCGTCCTCGTCAGGTACTGCGACTGGTCGAGAGCGGCCCGCAGCAGCCGATCGGCGTTCGCCGGGTCGGTCAGGTGGACCAGGACCACAGTCCAGTGCAGACCGCGGACGCTGTCGCCGGACGTGCCCCACATCCGGTTGACGGAACGCAGGATGAGCCCGACGGTCACCTGCGCCAGGATGTACAGCAACGCGATGCCGACCAGCAGGAGCGCGACCCGCGGGCCCACCACGGGGACAAACGCCGCCGGTACGCTCGCGGTGAGCAGCAGGAACGGTGGGACGCCGAACACCAGGTGGTCCCACCAGCGATCCAGGCGGCCGAGCCAAGTGCGCCCGGCGGCGCTGCGCGCCCAATCCCTGCCGCGGGCGATCGGCGGCTGGATCAGTGCAAACTCGTCGGCGGACCGCCAGACCAGACGACCGTCCCAGGCGGCCACATAAAGCAACAGGCCGAGCGGTGGACGGGATCGGTGGATGCCGACGCCGGGCGGGCGCACCGCATCCCTGACGTGCGGCCAACACGGCGTTGCCCGCACCGCCCGGGCTGCCTCCCGGCAAGCGTTCAGATCGGGTACAACGGGGCTCATTGGTCGGGCGTCTCTGATGTTGTCCGCGGCTTGGGCTTTGGGGCCGTTATGCCGCGAATGCGGCGCCACCCGTACGCCGCCGCCGTGGCGAACGTCGCAACCACACCGACCTGTTCCAGGTCCTCCCATACCTTCGCCCAACCGCCGGCCCCATGGAGGCACACGACAGGCACTGCAGTGACCAGCACGACGAGCCAGCTGAGCCGGTCGTCCGTGGTAACCAGCCAGTCCAGCGGCCGGCACGCCTGCCGCCGCGCGTCCTGGGCGCGCATCCTGACCGCTGCGGCGAGGAAGCCCGCGCCGGCACGCAACTGTTGCCGCCTGTTAAGAGCCCGATCGCCAGGATGGCCAAGCAGGTGCGCCGACCATGTTTCGGCGTCGCTGGCGCGTCGCGGACCGGCAACAACCGCGGCCACCGTGATGACGCCCCCGATGAGCCGGCTCCGCGCTCCGGCCAGGGGCTTTCTAGCACGCCGCTTCGGCCCGGTGGGGCCGACGATGTACCCCAGGGAGACGATCACGAGAGCCACCAGGAGGGCACCGACCGCCACACTGACCGCCAGCATCGCCGTGCTTAGCGCAGAGGACCAGAAGGACCCAACGATCTCCCGTTCCAGTGCGTTGGCAATCAAGGTCAACACTGCTATCACGACAATGCTGCAGACCAGGCCAACAATCGCGGCGAAGACCTTGTTCCTAGCCTTGGCGATGCATTGCCAGTGGTCTTCACCGGCGCGATCTTCATGGAAGAACTCGTTCACGATGCCCCGCCGCTTTCAACCTTCGGCGTAAACGGCGCCCAGCGACGACGGCGCGCTGCACGGGCGGCGCGGGCCTCGGCGAGTTGAAGTCGGCCAACGCCGGTCATCCGGTAGTAGCGACGGCGTGGGCGACCAGACGGCTGTTCCGCCTCCTGCCACGATTCGATCCAGCCGATCTCGGCGAGGCGCTCCAAGATCGGGTACACAGTGCCGGGGCCAAGATCCGCTTCGTCGCAGACGCGAAGTCCGTAGACCGGGTCTTCGTCGCTGGCGTGGGTGAGCACGTCGAGCACAGCCAAGGTTGGCTGTGTCAGGCGCGGCCAGTTGCTGGACACGCCATCACTGTACGCGTATATCGAGAACGACACACGAGAAAATGTTCGCGCCCTGAACCCGGCCAGATCCACTCAGGATTCCTCCCGCGCCTCCCGGATCAGTTCGTACGCCACCTGCTGGGCGACGCCCTTCGGCGGCGATGTCGGCGACTGGGCGGCCGGCCTCGCGCTCTTGGGCAACTCGCGCGGCCCTGGCGCGGCGCCATCCCCCTATTTCTGCGCGGTGAAGCTCGATGCGCTCGTGCGTCAACAGGCGCGACGGCCTGTGCCATGACCCGACCGTCTCTCGGCCCCGGCACGCCCGTGTACCGCAAATCGGGGCCCGCCAATCGACCTGATGACCGCTACCGCTGCAGACTGATGCCAAAGGATCCCGCGAACCGGCAAGATTCACGCCACCGGATCGAGTGCCCCGTCCTGCCGCGACCGCACCACGTCCTCGTCCGGCACACCGCATGATCCCGGCAACCGCGGCCAGGACGCCCGAGCCGACATATCGGCCGCGACAGAATCGGGTCTAGGCGTGAAGCATTGATTCCGTTACGTTCCATCCCATGGGGACTACCGCCGGTGACGGAGATCCGTTCTTCGATGCGGTTCGGCTGCTGCTCCTACTCGACGCCGCAGTCACCGACATAGATCTCCGCGAGGCGAACACGGCACCAGCCACCGCTGTGGGCGTCGTGCGGACGCAGACACTCCTGCAGAAGCTCGACTTCTGGCTGCGCTACCCCGACTACCTCGCCGACGAACTCCTCACCGAGTATGAGAAGAGCGGTGAGCCGGTGCTACTGAGACTCGCTGCGCAGATCCTCGATTCCGACGAGCCAGAGCTCCGCCAGATTCCGATGTTGCGGTTCAAGTTCGGTGCCTACGAACCATTGGACATGCCCATGAGCGTGCTGTCCGTCGCCGGTCTGGCCGTTGTGCGCTCCTCTCGCACCGACCAGCGCGTCCGCCACTACGACTACTTCCTGACGACCAGGGGCCGACAAACCGCACGATCCTGTGTCGAAGACTTCCCCAACCTGGCATGGTACGGAAAACGAACCAAACTGGTCGTAGCACTGGCGCAAGGAACCGGCATGACCGGCACAGCCCTACGAAAGAGGCAATACCTCCAAAGGGACTATGCGGGGACGGGCCTGAACGAAGAAATCGCGTCCATCGCCGAACGGGCCCGACAGCGCCTCGCTGAGATGAAGCCGAACGCGGCGGCCCCCGCATGATCCACAACGTGCCCAACGAAGGCGAACTACTCAACAACATCGCGCAAGCCGCTGGAGCCGCCGAGGAAGCCGTCCGATCTGTACTGGCAGACGCCGGCGTCACCCTCACCCGGCCACTTCCGGCACAACGTAGCCTCGTCATTCACCGCCTTTACGTTCGCGGTGAGAAGACCGGTACCACGGAAGGCTCCGACGGGCCCTTCGAATGGGACGTCACCCTCGGCCCTGGAGCCTGGGCAGTAGCCAGCACCATCAACTCCGCCGGCAAGTCAACCATTCTCTGGGCACTGACCTGGCCGCTACGCGGCGAACCCGACGAAACCTACGAGCGGTCAGACACCCGCCGGTGGTTCCACTACATCCGCCTCGACGCAGAAGTCGCCACGGTCCCCGTCTCCTTCCGCCTCAACCTCCAGAACGGAACCCTCCGCGAAGCCGCGCTGCTGACAGCCGACAGGACCGAGCAACTCGCTGCCCTTCCGACTGACGCCGAAGCCGGGTCAGGCGTGCGCATCGTGGAAACGGTCGACAACCAGGACGCATACGCCGCACTGGTAAGCCGCTTCATGCTTCAACGCCTCGCCCTGCCACCGCTGCACGTCTTCAGTGCCACACCCGGCGCCACCGAAGAAGACGGGGCCCGCGACGGCAGTGTCCAGACCCACGGCTGGCCCGCTTACTTCTCCGTCATCGCCCTGGCGTCAGGCAGCGACTCCGTGCTCTTCGGCCGCACCGCCTTCGGCCAACTGCCCACCCGCTACATGCAGGTCTTCCTCGACGTCCCATTCACCGCCGAAGTCATGGGCGCGGACGTCTCCGCCAAGGAGAACCTGCAGGCCAGCCGACACGCCGCCCGACGCGCAACCGCGGACGCAGCCGTACGCACACAGCAATGGCAGCCGCTGCACGACGAACTCGCCCGAGCCCAATCCCGCCTCGACTCCATACGCTCCACCCGGCCCGATCTTCCTGCCCGGCTCAGGGAGGCCCAAGAGTCAACCCGCGCACTCCTTCCCCTTCAACGTCAGCTAGCCCGCGCACAAGACGCATACGAGCGAGCCCGGCAAGCCCGCATACAAGACGAACGCTCGCTTCGAAGAGCATCAGAATCAGCAGCCGCCCGAACCCTGTTCGCCGCGCTCGACCCGCACTCCTGTCCCCGCTGCGAAACCGACATCAGCGAGAATCGGCGCCAGCGAGAGGCTCAGCAACATCGATGCGCGGTATGCGCGAGCCCGCTGCACATCGAGAGCGTCGACGACGACGATCGCCAAGAACTCCTCGACGCACTACAGCACCGCCTCACCGCCTCACGATCGGCCGAGAACAGCGCCGACTCCGCGATGAAATCACTCAAAAGGGCACTGTCACAGGCGGAGGCCCTCGCAGACCAAGCGACAGCGGCCGCCGAACACGAACAGGGCTACGCCGACTACCTGGCAGACCTACGGGCGGCTGAAACCGAGGTCGCGCGACTCAAAGGCGCTCTCGAAGTGGTCTCGAAGCTCGGCGACCAGACACCCGCCGACGACGAAACCGAACGCATCCTGTCCGCAGCCAAGGCCACTCTCAACAAGATCGCTACTGACGCGACACGCGAGCTGTTCGACGAACTGAACGCCGAGATCATCACTCTCGCCCGGCAACTCGGCATCACCAACCTCAAGTCGGTCAAGCTGGACCTCGCCGGCAGAGTCAACGCCCTCAAATCCGACAACACACGCACCACTCCGTTCAGGAGACTCGGACCCGGCGAACGACTTCGCCTTCGCATCGCCGTCGTGGTAAGCCTGATTCGCGTCGGCCGGCGCCACGGCATCCACTCACACCCCGGCCTGCTCGTCATCGACTCACCCGCAGACGTCGAGATCGTCAAAGGCGATGTCCAAACCCTGTTTGACGAACTCCGCAGCCTCGGCGAGGACGAAGGTGTGCAGATCATCCTGGCCACCGCCCGCGACGAAATCTGGGAAACCTTCCCCGCCGACAAGATCTTCGCCGGAGCAGACCGCACACATCTCTACTAGATCAGCGCATATATGCTCTAACCCGACGTAGGGGGTGCGGAATGAACCAAGCGATCACCGCATCCCTGCAAGCATGGGCACTACAAGCAACCGCCGACGAACTTCACGCAGGCCCCCGCGCCGCAGACCTCGGCGGCCTGCCAGCCGTCGCAGCCGACGCCACCCACCTTGCCCCCAGCCCGCTATTCCCCTACCTCATCGACATCGCCGGCCGAGAAAACCAGACAGTAGACGAATCAGCACGCCATCTAATCGACAAAGCGATCCTGCACGGACTCGCAGAACATGACCGCTACTCGTCCTACCTCAGCGCCACCACCCGGCTGATCCGCTACCCGTCACTGACCACCCGCCTCGGCAGACCACTCGAACGGGTGCTTCAACAGCGCGCCGAAGCCGGCACCGACCCGGAAGCCGACGAAACCACAGCCGCTATCGGCGCAACCGCACTGGAACTCTGGCTGCACCTGTGCACAACGCAGATCCTCCGCCCGCACCGCCTGCTAGCACTGCTAACCGAGCTGCCCGACATCGTCACCAACGCGCCCACCGAGATGACCAAGCGCCTACCAAGAATCGCCGGCCTCGCCCACGAGCACTTTCCCGACGACGACCTGCTCACTCTCCTGCACCGCCTCACCGGCATCCCCGACGCGGAAGCAGACGCAGGATTCGAAACAGCGCTGGCCGACCTACGTAGAGCACTCGACGCTGACAACCAGGACCAGCTCGTACACGCCCTCGCGCAAGCCCGCACTGGCTTCGCCGCCGTCGAAGCAACCGACGAAGCACGCCACGACGCCCAAACCTACGCAGCCGCACTCGACGCGATCATGGCCTTCCAGCGAGCCGACACAGCCCCACTCCGCGCCGCCGCGAACCGACTCCGTGACGCGGTCACCCACCACCAAGCCTGGCTCTCCGGAGGCTACCTACCCCCATGGTCCTGGGCGCGAGCCGAAGCCGAAACTGCCTGGCTCCAACTCGCCGAAACCCTCACTACGGCCGCCGAACCACTCACAAGCGACTGCTGGTATCACCCAAGCCAAGCCATCGCAGCACTCCGCGACGCATACCAAGCCGCGAGATCATTCGCCGTGCACGCCGACTCGAACGACCCCCACGGCATAGAGCTACTCATACGGCCAACAATCGAAAGCGCCTTCATCGACGACAAGGCCCGGCTCGCCGTCCTGGACCATGCCCTTGCCCATGATCCAACCTTCGCAGACGATCCCTCCACCCAGCGCCTCCACATTGCTGTCCACCAGGCCCTTCGCTGCAGCCAACCATCACCCGACGCGGCACCCGCAGCAGGGAAGCGTGATGGCCTGGGAAAAGAGCTCAGCCGCCTACCGGCGGTTCTACACCACTTCGGTATTGAAGACGCAATCGAACTTGTAAATAACGTCCCAGCTCGGCTGCAACAAGCCATCGAATCCATTCTGTGGAACGCAAAGATCGCCGAAGCCGAAACAGGCAACATCAAGATCGAAACCAAACTCGGCGAACTCCAACGGCAGCTGGCCGCCTCACCGGACTGGATCGGAGCAAGCGCCGGCCCATTCCAAATGCTGCTCCAGCAAACCATGCTCTTCCTAGTCAGCCGCCACAATATCGGCGCAACCATGGGCGGCGAACGGACCGCCTACCTTAGGACGACGCCGAACTCGGCCGCAGCCTTGGAGAAGCCCTTCCACCAAGACTATAAGGAATGGATCTCTCAGGGGCCGCTCTACAACGTCGCCCAAGCCGAAACTATAGACCGCGGTCGCGGTCGGGCCGACGTACTGGTCAAATTCAGGAACGTCAGCTTCTGCGTTGAATGCAAACGCGAGACGACAGACGCAAGTAAAGATGGACTCCGAAGCTACGCAGGTCAAGCAGCCGTCTACACCGACACTGACATAGCCTTCGCAATTCTTTTAGTTCTCGACCTCACAACGCCACCGACAGGCGCCCCGGACCTGTACTCGAACATGTGGGTCGAGCAGGTGCAGCGCGAAGAGGAAGACAACCCCAGATACATCGTCATTGCACGGCTGCCAGGAAAGAAACCCGACCCTTCGGCAACCAGGACACCGCCGCGCCGCGATGGGTGACGGGAGCCGGTCCGTTTCCCGCGATGCCGCCCGACACGATCAGGCCGCCACTCAGGCGATCCGGAGCCAGGCACGGACGGCAGTAGGGGGCGTCTGACAGAACGGCGGCAACAAAAGTCCAGGTCATATAGGATGTGGAGAGCTCCAAATGGGCGACTGGCGTGGACCCCTTTACTCGGCCGAGTATACTTTTGAGTGACCTGGTAAAACGTTTGTTAGCACGTCGCTGGGCCCTCTAAATGCTGGGGGTCAAGGGGTCGCAGGTTCAAATCCTGTCAGCCCGACCATTAAAAAGCCCTGACCAGCAGGAATGCTGATCAGGGCTTTTGCCTTGCCTGTTCTATTTTGAACCGTCCCCCGAAACTCTCTCCCCGGTGCAGCGATACGTTCGCCCGAGTTTGGACGACGGTGTACCTGCCGAGAATGTCGTACGGGCAGGTCGAGCGGCGTGCTCGTACTCGCGCAGCGAGTGCAGCAGACGTCGGCGGTTGAAGATCAAAATCCGGTCGTGCAGTTGGCGGCGGGAAATCCGCATCTATCGCTCCATCGCCGCGCTCATCCGGGCATTCGGACGCCCGCTGAGCACAACGTTGATGTCTGCGTCGGTGAGGGCCGTGTCGAACTGGGCCGGGTGTTCGCCGTCCTGGTCGCAGATGAGGCCCTTCACCGGGCATCCCGTGTCCTCCAGGTCCATCATCGGGTTGCGAGCGGCCTGGGTCACCCATGCCGCAGTCGGGTGCGCGGTGGCGCCGAGGATCCGGATCCGGCGGCTGGTGGTCGCTGACCGAGGACGTACATGCGGGTGCCGGTCAGTGTGATCGTTTCGAGGAAGTCCGCGGCCGGCAGCCCCTCGGCCTGCGAGCGCAGGAACTGCGCCCAGGTGGTGGCAGCCCGCTCCGGGGGCCGGATCGATGCGCACCCGCAGGCGCAGCAGCACGGCCGGCCATGCCCGATCGGCCGGCTCGAACCGGACCCGTTGTTCGCCGAATTGGCGGTGCAGCACGGCGAGTTGGTGGCGTATTACGTCAGGATCTCCGCGTGCTTGTCGTGGTCGCTGCCCGGCAGTAGCCGCAGGAAGGCGAACGCGTGGGTGATACCCGGAACGCCCCCTGGCCGGCACGGACATTCGTCGGCAGGCAGGACGCCGTGGATCCGGATATGAGGAAGCCCGCAGCGTCGCGTCACCGGCCTTTTGCGTCCACGACCCAGCCATGCCGCTGTGCAGATCAGGAAGGATCTTTAGGAAGGGAGCACTGGAGCGGCTGGCGGATCCGTGTCATGCGTCTTCTTGCCGACCGATCGTCGATTCGCGTATTTCAAGCGTGAAGTCGGCGTAGATCTCGCGGTATTCCTCGGCTCCGCCGCCGATCCTCTCAGCCAGCAGGTCCACCGCGGTGCGGGCGATCTGCTTCTGCCCGGGCTCCACGGACGACAGGGATGGCATGGAGAACCTGGTTTCCTCGATGTTGTCGAAGCCGATCACGGCGACGTCCTCGGGGATGCGCCGGCCGCTGCGAAGCAGCACGTGCATGGCGCCCAGGGCGAGAGTGTCGTTGAAGCCGAAAACGGCATCGATCGGGGTGCCGGAGTCGAGGAGTTCTTGCATCGCCTCCGCACCCGCGGTCCGGTGCCACGACAGTCCGACCACGGGGATCAAGGTGTCGTCTCTCTCGAGACCCGCGGACTCGATGGCGGCCAGATAGCCGTCGAACCTAGTTGTCGCGGCTCCGGCGACCCCGTTGGCTCCGATGGCGGCGATGCGATGCCGGCCGAGATCGAGCAGGTGCTGGGTGGCTGCCCGTGCCGCTTGCACGTTGCTGATGGTCACGTGGTCGACCGGGCCGTTCGACATCCGCTCGCCGAGCAGGACCAGAGGGAAGTCGACGTGGAGGTGGTCGGTTTCGCCTGGTCCGAGTGCAAGGGGAGAGAAGATCACGCCGTCGACGAGGTGGCGTCGTGCTCCGGACAGCATGTCGAGTTCGCGTTCCCGTACGCCGCCCGTCTGCTCGACGATCACCGTCCAGCCCTTGATGGCGGCGGCTTCGATGATGGCGTCGGACAGCTGGGCGAAGTAAGGCAGGCTCAGTTCGGGAACGACGAGGGCGATGATGCCGGTTCGGCCGGCCCTCAGATTCCTGGCGGAGATGTTCATCCGGTAGCCGAGTTGATCGATCGCTGTCAGGACCTTCGCGCGGGTCGACTCCTTGATGTACGGGTAGTCGTTGAGCACGTTGGACACCGTCTTGATCGAGACCCCTGCGCGTGCGGCAACGTCGCGCATGGTGGCCATCGTGCTCCCTCGTTTGTCACCGGCAGGTCATCGACGTTACCCGGTTGTTGCGGAACGCCGTTGACAGTTCCTACATCGATGTAGATCCTGACTTGTACATCGATGTAGAAGCCAATCGGAGGGGCGTCCGGATCGACGGGCAGCTGACCAGCCGTACGAAGGCACCCTCGACGGACCCGCAGTCGACACCCGAGTCGGATGTCGGAGTTTCGGCGACGGGGGAGGCGGCGGGACCACGCGACGTCGAGCCGAGCCCCCGAAGGTGCCGGCTCGCCGACAAATGGCACCTCCTCAGCAGGCGCAGCGATGTTAGCGATAACTTCAGCAAACCTTCATCGACGAGATAGCACGATTGTCAAGCGGCATCTGGCTCTCCTCGATCCCGCAGTGGATCGGCGAGAGATGCCTTTGACGTGCCCGGAAACAAACCAGCGCCAGTCTCTCACCAATGTCATTGGGAAGCATGCTTGTTGACAATCATGAATGTGAGCGTGAACATAGTGAGTGCTTGGCCGTAACACCGAGGTCATAGAAATCGCCTCCTGCAGTGACGTGGCCAACACGCCCTGCGGATGCGGTGAGCCGGCCCGCGAGCGCGACCGGGCTCATCGCGTAGTGCCGTGGCGACGGTCCCGCGAGGGTCACGCAGACAGTGGTGCATGTGGTTCCGGGGAGCCGCATCGGAGCAGTTGAGGAGTGTTCATGTCTCTCCAAAATTGGCGGCGAGCGACGCGACGACTGTGGTCGGCATTCGTAGCAGGTGCCGTCGTGCTTTCGGTGGCCCTGGTCGGCCTGCAGAGCCCGGCGTCAGCAGCCGGACCGGCGTTCACCAATCCCGTGGTGGGCTCGCCGAACAGTGGTGACCCGACCCTGGTTCACCACAACGGCTTCTACTACTACGTGGCGACGACGTGGTCGTCCGACGTGGTGATGCGCCGTTCCGCGACGATCGCCGGGCTGCGCAGCGCCCCGGAACAGGTGGTGGTACGTACCGGCGGTGACACGATGTGGGCGCCGCACCTGGAGATGGTCAACAACCGCTGGTACCTGTACTACTCGGTGGAGGGCTTCGGTGCCGCCCGGCGTACCCATGTCGCGGAAAGCGCAGGTAGCGACCCGCTCGGCCCGTACACCAGCCGGGGCATTCTCAATCTGATGCCGAACAACGGCTGGGCCATCGATGCGGCACTGGTGCGGCTCAACAATGCCCTGTACATGACCTTCTCGGCGTTCGCCCCGGACGGTCTGCAGTCGCTGTACCTGGCCCCCATGTCGAACCCGTGGACTGCCAGCGGGTTCGGTGTCCGGGTCTCCGCCCCGACGCTCGGCTGGGAACGCCAGGACGGCGCGGTCAACGAGGGCGGCTTCCTGCTGCAGCGCAACGGCCGGACGTTCCTGACGTACTCCGCCAGTCACTGCAACGGTCCCAACTACAAGCTCGGCATGCTCGAGTACCGCGGCGGTGATCCCCTGAACGCGACCTCCTGGTTCAAGTTCCCGAACCCGATCTTCCAGCGCAACGATGCCGCCGGCGTCTTCGGACCGGGTCACCATTCGTTCTTCTCCTCGCCCGACGGCACCGAGACCTGGATCGCCTATCACGCGAACGCTTCAGCGAGCCAGGGCTGCGGCACGACCCGCACGACCCGGGTGCAGAAGATCTCGTGGAACGCCGACGGCACCCCCAACCTGGGAGTTCCGGTCTCCACCGCGACGGTGCTGCAGGCTCCCTCGGGTGAGAACGGCGCACTGCCGCCGGCCAGGGAGATCCGTAACCGGCACAGCAACCTGTGCCTCGACGACTACAACTTCGTGACGACCCCCGGTGCCGAGGTCCGGCAGTGGGCTTGCTCAGACCTGCCCGTACAGGACTGGGAGATCACCGACGCCGGCGGCGGCTTCTCCCAGATCGCCAACCGCCACAGCGGCTTGTGCCTGGACAACACGAACTGGGGCACCACGGACGGTGCGACCGTGCAGCAGTGGACGTGCAACGGTCTGGCCGCGCAGCACTGGCGGGTGAACCCGCTGGGCAACGGCTTCTCCACGATAGTCAACCGCCACAGCGGCCTCTGCCTGGACAACTACAACTTCGGCACCGCCAACGGCTCCGAGGTACGCCAATGGACCTGCACCAACAACAACGCCCAGCAGTGGGCCATCTCCTGACACCCGCCCAGTAGCTCATAGCAGGGGCAGCGGTCCCCGCAACACCACGCCGTCGCCCCTGCTGCCCGGCACATCCTCCTCGACACGGCGGGCCCACCCCAGCCATCGCTTCGCGCGACAGGTCGAACCCGCCCGTGCATCCCCGAACGACGCGCGACGTGGTCACCACCCCGTCGTGACGTGGAAGGAAGCCGAACCATGGACACGATCACGACTAGAAGGAAGCGCCTACGACGACTGACGGCTGTGGCCGGCGGCGCGGCGATCGCGCTGGCCGCAGCGCCGCTTCCTCTCGCCGCGGCAGCCGATGGCGATCTGCTGCGCTCCGGCGGTTACGAGCTCGTCCTCAACTCCGGCGCCACCGGCCAGCCGGTCGTCGTCCGCGACGCAACAACACAGGCAGCTGTTCTGGCGGAGTCGCTGCCACTGCAGTTGATCATCAAGAGCGGCACGAACCCGGTCGACGTCAGCGGCCGGTACACCACGGTGGGCCTGCAGGGCGACGAGCTGGTCGGCACGGGGGACGTACGTACCCCCGGCGGGAGTGTGTTCCGGTTCCGGGACAGTTACCGCGTTGCCCAAGGCGGCGGCTTCTCCGCAAGCCGGACGGTGACAGTCGTGACCGCGTCCGCCGCGGACCAGGGGTTCAATTCCCGATTCACGATCGGTGCGGCAAACCCGCGGCCGTTGCAGGACTACCAGTTCCTCGCGCCCGGCGTGTGGTATGACCGCAACCGCAACGTGCCGGCCGGTGCGCTGGCCAGCAACCTCAATGACAACTTTCTGTACTTCCGCGAGATGCGGATGCCCCTGCCGTTCGTCATGATGCACGATCCCGGCAGTGGCCTGGACGTGAGCCTGGCGCACCAGAATCCGCGGGCGGCGTCGCCGGTCGACGAGGGATCCGCCGCGTGGCTGGTCAACAGCGGCATCACCTACGCTGCTCTCGGCGCGCAACGCGTCCCCGCCACCAAGCTGGCCATCGTCTATCCCGGCATGGAAGGCGAGAAGAACTACGTCAACCGCGGTGCTGCGTGGGTACGCCGCAGCAACCCGGTGACCGCCGGATACACCCAGAACTACGAGTTCCGTATCCGTACCGGCCGGACCGCGGACTTCGCCGCCGCCGCACGCGACGCGTGGCGCTACCACTGGAACATGCAGAACCCCCAGATCACCAAGGTGCCGGTCGAGCAGATCTACCGGTCGTCGATGGACGTGCTGGCGTCCTACACCTCGACATGGGGCGGGGCGCCAGGGCTGCCGTTCAGCGTCAATCTGCCTCAGGGCACGGTCAAAGAAGTCAGCTACCAGATGGGCTTCGTCGGACAGCAAATTCCCGCGGCGTACCTGATGCTTCGCGACGGCTACCTCAACACCCGCCCGGACAACGTCACCAAGGGCAGGCAGATCCTCGACTTCTGGGCGAACAACTCCTCAGCAGCGTCCGGCCTGCCGAGAACCTGGTACGACGTCAACCCGCCGGGATGGCGCAGCTTCTACCCCACCTACCTGCGCATCGCCACCGACGGCATGGAAGGCATGCTCAAGGCCAGCCGGCTGATGCGCGACCGCGGCACATCCGTCCCCGCATGGGAGAACTACGCCCGCCGCTTCGGCGACTGGCTCGTCACCCACCAGAACCCAGACGGCTCGTACTACCGCTCCTACAACCTCGCCGGAACGGCACCGGACAACCAGGCCAAGTACAACACGCACAACGCTGTTCCCTTCCTTATGGAACTGGCTGCCTACACCGGTGACACGCGATACCGCGCGGCCGCCCTGCGCGCCGGTGAATTCGCCTGGCAGAACGTCCACCTGCCGTCGGCCTACGTCGGCGGCACACCCGACAACAACAATGTGACCGACAAGGAAGCCCCGTCTCTGGCCCTGCGCGCTTTCCTTTCCCTGTACGACCACACCCGCGACGCCCGCTGGCTGCAAGCTGCCCAACGCGCCGGCGACTTCGCCGAAACCTGGGCGTACGCCTGGAACTACCCGGTGGCCTCCAGCCGGGCTGCCTACGCAAAATACGGGGTACGCGGACAGAGCCTCATCGCCACCGGACACCCGGCCATGGACACCTGGCACTCCGCGAGCCTTTACGACTTCTATCGCCTGTACCGCGCCACGAACGACCCGCACTACCTGCAGTACGCACGGCTACTGGCCAACGAAGCCAAACTCACCACCCAATATCCAGGCAACTCACTCGGCTACGCCCGCGACGGTCTGCTCGAGGAGGCCATCGGACTGTCTGACCTGCGATACGGCGGAGTCAGCCTGTGGCTACCTTGGAACTCGGTCGCCCACGCCGAACCTCTGGCGCTGCTGAAAGACACCTACGGCAACATGGACATCGACGCGCTGTCCGCCAGCCCCAGCCGAGCCGAGCACTCCGGCGCCGACTGGCAGAACCATCCCCAGCAGACACGGTGACTGTTCCTGGAAGGCTGCAACGCGGTCGTCCCTCGCGTCGCCGAGGTGCGGCATCAATGCGGAAGGCACCGCCCCGCCACAACCGTAAAGACGCGCGCCCCCCGCACCCCTGGTGACGTTCGAAGAAATGCTGGCGCCTAGCGCGCATGGAGCTTCTGATCGGTGGCGATCCATGCCGTCCCGATATAGGTAAACCAGAAGGGAATAATATGCTGTCAAAGAGAAATCCTGCTCGAATGCCGCGCACAATCATGCTGGCAGTCGCCAGCTTGGTAGCCACGACCGTCATGGTGCCGAGTAGTGGCGGTACCGCGCACGCGGCGCCCGTCATGCCGTGCGACATCTACGCAAGCGGCGGTACGCCCTGCGTCGCGGCGCATTCCACTACTCGCGCCCTTTACGGTGCCTATACGGGCCGGCTTTACCAGGTCCGGCGCCTGTCGGACAACGCTGTACGCGACATCTCGGCTCTGACCGCCGGCGGAGTGGCGAACGCCGGCGCGCAGGACGCGTTCTGCGTGAACACGACGTGCCTCATCACCGTCATCTACGACCAGTCGCCGCGCGGGAACCACCTCACGCAGGCGCCCGGGGGCGCCTTTGCCGGACCGGAGCCGGGCGGCTGGGACCGACTGGCGACGGCGACGGCTGCGCCGGTCACGGTCCGTGGCCAAAAGGCGTACGGCATCATGATCACTCCGGGGACGGGCTACCGGGACAACGTGACGAACGGGATCCCAGTCGGTGACCAGCCGGAAGGCATCTACTCCGTCCTGGACGGCACGCATTACAACAACGGCTGTTGTTTCGACTACGGCAATATGGAGCCGAGCGTGACCGTCACCAACCTCGGCGCCATGGAAACGATCTACTTCGGGCTCGGCGGCGGATGGGGTGCCGGCGGCGGATCAGGTCCGTGGATCATGGCCGACCTGGAAATGGGTATCTTCTCCGGCCGGAACCGTGGCACCAACACAGCGAACCCGCCACTCAGTCATCGGTTCCTGACGGCGATCGTCAAGGGCAACTCGGGCAATCAGTGGGCGATCCGCGGCGGCAACGCCAACAGCGGTTCGCTGCTCAACATCTACGAGGGTCCACGTCCCGACGCCAATTACAACCCGATGAGAAAGGAAGGCGCTATCGGCCTCGGCATCGGGGGCGACAACAGTCCCTGGGGTGCCGGCACGTGGTACGAGGGTGCGATGACGGCCGGTTACCCGTCGGCCGCCACCGAGAATGCCGTGCAGGCCAACATCGCGGCTGCCGGCTACACCGCCGCTGCGCCGCCGGCGCAGACGCGGACGATCCGCAACCAGCACAGCAACCTCTGCCTCGACGACTACAACTGGGCGACCAACGACGGCGCCGAAGTCCGGCAGTGGGCCTGCAATGGTTCCGCCGTCCAGCAATGGGACATCAGGCCCGCTGCCGGGGACTGGTCCACCATCGTCAACCGGCACAGCGGCAAGTGTCTGGACAACTACAACTTCGGCACCGCCAATGGCGCCGAAGTCCGCCAGTGGACCTGTACCGGCAACGACGCCCAACTGTGGCGGATCGTCGACGCGGGCAGTGGCTTCTCCTGGATCATGAACAGACACTTCAACCACATGTGCCTGGACGACTACAACTGGGAAACAGCCAACGGCGCCGAGGTGCGCCAATGGGAATGCAACACCCTGCCCACGCAACGGTGGCGCATCTCCTGATCAGGAAAATGCGTGCACCCAGTGGTGGGTCGCGTCATGGGACACGGCGCACCACTCGGGGTGGCATGGGACCTGCTAGCTGTGATGTCCAGCCAGGTTGTTCAACCGGGTGATGGGTGCCAGTTTGCCCACGGCGATGGGGGGCCGGTGATGGTTGTAGTCGTGCTGGAAGGCGGGTAGTGCTGCGCGGCGAGCTCTTTCGGAGGGGTAGAACTTCGCGAAGGCCCAGCCGTCGGCCAGGTGCGGTGGAAGCGTTCGACCTTCCCGTTGGTCTGTGGCCGGTAAGGGCGGGTCTTCTTTATGGTTATGCCAGTTCGGCGCAGGTGTCGCGCCAGAGATGGGATTTGTGGGCTCACTGGGCCCGCGACTTCCTGAAAGTTCCCGGAACACCCCGTTCTGCGTGCTCGCGCTCCCGCCCGGGCAGTCCCGGACCCTGCTCTGGGTCGTGTGGCGCGGGCCCCGTTTATCCCCCCGAAACCCCGCCTGCGCAGCGAAGCCGGCCCGGGCTGACCTGCCGGGCCTTGCCCACGGGTCACGGACGTAGCAGCGGTAATGCTGGTCGCTGTGCGCCCCGCCTGGAGAGCCCGACATACCGGCGCAGCAAGCGTTTGCCGGTCGTCGTATCGCGACAGTCGCACTGTTCGAACAAGCCTGGCGTCGACTTCGCGTGCTCCGGGATCCGTGGCTTACGGAATGGTCGGGCTCGGTACCGCCCATTGGGCCGTGTTGCCGTGCATGGTCAGCGGGCGATGCGCCCTGTTGTCGGCGTACGGGTTCCGGTGCGAAGTCGGGTACGCCAAATGAGTACAGACCAGGGCGTGGAGCACTCGGGACGCTGCGGCGGCGACCGACCTGGCGATTCGCGTCCACTGATCACGATGAGTAGCCGGTGGGCGAGGGGCTGGCGCTCGCATCGCGGCCAGAAGCGGATGAGGTTGGCCGAGATCAGAAGAGCCACCGGTCGAGCACTCCGGGCCAGAATTGCCGCTCGTGATCGCCGTCTGCGATGGCGGCCGGATCAATAATCTCAATCCGACGGAGCAGATCGGCAAGCTCGGCGAGTGCCTGCTCCTCCGCCTCGGCGCTCTCGTCCCAGCGGTCGAAAGCGGACGACTCGGCGAAGCAACTGCCGACCATGTGTAGCGAGCACAACCATTGGCTGATCGAGGAGTTCACAAAGGAACTGTCCCCACGCCCGTCCGCCGGCCACAGCCGAATCTCGCCGGTTTCCGGTACGGCGCCGTATTCCCAGGTGGTGTGTGCGGGCCCGTCGTTGGACTCGAAAGCCAGCCTGTACATCGTCGGCGCGGCGCGGAAAGAGACCTCCTCGACGAGGTCGTCGAGCAACGGCACGCCGCTGAAAATCAGCGCAGCCTTCTCCGATTGCGGAAGTCGCCATGCCGCCACGTCTGTCTCGGTCGCGCGCCTGACACGCCCGCGGCCGGCCCAAGACTCGAGTTGTTCCATCGTTGGCGGTATCGCAGGCCGATCAGAAACCACGTCCAGACGATAGTCCGGCGGCTTCACCGCAGTGCATCCGCCGACATCCGTTCATCGGCTGAGCATCGCTGGCTACGTTCCGCTGACGCGCCCCCCGCGCGTCAACCTGCTTGTCCTTGGCGGAGAACAAGCCGACCAGCATCACGTCGGCGCCCGCCATTAGGCTGGACAAACTTCACGCGTACGCCTCCTGGAACCAACGGGTTGCGAGCAGCGACGCCCGCTGCCGGACCCGCTCGACGCCCGCCGGGGTGTTGTAGGCGGCGAACGGTGGCCACTGGAACACGTAGACGGCCATCTCCTCGGCGAGTAACGCCCGTTCCAGCGCGCGACGCCCGACGTCACGGTTCCTCAGATAGGCGGCGGCGAGTTCGGGCGGTGCCGTCACCCCGGCGGGCGCCGCTCGCACGTTGAGGAACGACAGGTCCGCACCCGGCCGCCCGGTGCCGGACATCTGCCAGTCGAGGAAGATCAGCGACTCGTCGGCCACTGCGATGTTGCCGGTGTGGCAGTCGCCGTGCACGAACACCGACGGCAGTACATCCATCGCGTTCGCCAGCTCCTCACGTGCCGCGATGACGTCGGCGAGGCGCGGCAATGTCGCACCCCAGAACCGGTCTACGGCGACGAGATCAGGGGCTGCGAGAGCCGAACGCAACGTGTCAGGGCGAGCCCATCCGAACTCGCCCATGTCCGTCTCGTGCAGCGCGGCCAGGTCGCGGCCGAGCGCCGCCCACATAGCCGGCGTCCACGCTCCGGCAGGGACCGGGGTGCCCGTTGCCGCCAGTAGCAGCGTGATGCCCTTGTCATCATCTGCTGCCGTCAGCAGCCTCGGCGTGCACACCGGCACCCGAGCCGCCAATTCCGAGTAGAAACGCAGCTCACGTCGGGCGGCAGTGAGTGCCTCCGATCCCAGCGCCACCGGCGTCAGCTTGAGATAGGCGGCGTCACCACTCGAGGTCCGTACGGCGTGGACACCGGCGCCCGAGCGCGACTCCAGGCTTGCCGGTGACTGATCCGGCTCCAACCCGAAGCGCTGCAACGCGGACCGCAAGAGACTGCCGCCAACGGAGCGATCGGACTGCACATCGCGAGTTTATCAATGGCGATTCGTTCTCACTTGTAGTCCGACTGACAGGGAATCCACGACCGTTCCTCGGCGACAAATTCCGAGACGCACTCTTCTCGGCTAAGTCGTGCATGCGATCCTCGACCCCGGACGAAACGGACGGTGACTGTCGGGTCTAAGCTGACACGCAGTGACAGCGGCAGCTTCGGCAGGCGAATCCGGCCTTGTAGTGTGTTCGGTAGCCCGCGTGCTCGTGTAGGCCCGGCGGACCTGCATTCCAAGGTTGGCGGCGCGGCCCGGTCCGTTGCGCCGGGTATGCCGGGATGGATGGCTATCCGAAGATGCGTCTTGCCCATCGCACCTCACCGCTGTTGTCGACGTAGATCAACGCCACCACGATCTCGCGTTCAGCGTCCGCGAATGGGATGGGCCCATCGCCCCATTGGCGGAACCACGCGGTCATTGTTCCCGCCTCAGTGGCCGGCGCGTCCACCGCCGCGGTGGGCAGGTTGGTACGGCCATTGACATCGGTGTAGTTCGTTTCCGCGACTCCTTCCAGCCAGTCATAATGCTGGGCCAGGGCCTCATAAGCGCCTGCCCAGTTCGATCCCGTCGCGCCCTCGGAGTTCCAGCCCCCGTCTGCGGCCAGCGGACGTGGCGGAGTCACGCGCCCGTCGAGCGCGAGCAACTGGAACGACCCATTGGAATGTGCTGACGCTGACCACCGAAGCCGAACCACCACGGATTGGCTCGGACCGTGAAGCCGAGTTGCCGTGCGCGGTGGCGCGCCAAGCCGGACGGCCACATCCTCGAAGGTGTCCTGCGTAGCAAGAGCGGCCTCAACATGAACCGCTAGCCCATCCCCGCCACGAGCCCACTCCCGTTCCCGCTGCACGCGCAGAAGTACAACGCCGACAACGACAAGTACAGCGGCTGCAACTACAGAGGCGATCACGGCCCGTCTCACTGCCGCATTGTCACAGATGTCCTCGCGGACAGGAGTCGATGCCGTCGATGTTCGTCCGCCGTGCAACCGCAGATCTGCAGGTAGCACGGGCGCGGACGCCGGACTGGCAGGGCCAGCTTGTGGCTGCGACCTGTCTTCCGCGTTTGCAGCGGGAAGAGGCGCGGATCGCGGCAGGAGCGCGTCTGGCTCGGCCCGGTAGGGCTAGCCCTACCGAAATCACGGGGTGCTGCCGCAGTGCCCCGGAGGCGTCGCCGTTGATGTACTCGGACTCATGCGATCTTCTCCTGCGGCCACCATAGGCGCCCTCTGTTGGGTTGCCGCTGCTCCGTTGTTCCTGACCGCGAACGTCGTCGTCGGACTAGCCTGGGACGATCCAGCCTTCAGCTGGGCGAACAACAACATCAGCGATCTGGGGAACGTGACCTGCGGCGTTTGGGACACCACCCGTCCCCGGTACGTCTGCTCACCGTGGCACGACACCATGAATGCGGCCTTCGTGCTGACCGCGGCTCTGCTCATTGCCGGGCTGGTGTTGACATGGCGGATGTGGGGACAGGGAAAGGCGGTCCGCTGGGGCCGGTGGCTGATGGCGTTCGGGGCGGCCGGTCTGGGGCTGGCCGGCGCTTTCCCCGCAGACACCAACGAGAACATGCACCTGCTCGGCGCATTGTTCGTCTTCGTGTGCGGGAATGCGGGATTGCTGGCCGCAGGGTGCGCCCGCAATGGCACGCTGCCGGCTCGGTTACGGCCGGCGACCCTGACGCTCGGCGTGCTCGGAACGGCCGGCAGCGTACTTTTCATCGCACAGCAAGGGGTAGGCCTGGGCCTAGGAGGAATGGAACGTGTCGCTGTCTTCCCCTTGCAGATATGGGCCTGCTACGCCGGCTGCTTGCTGTACCGGACAGCGCGCAGGAATCGCTTCCGCGAGAATCGAAGCACCGGAGAAGCGAGCAGCAAGAGATAGCGCCAGGTCGACCACGGAACGTAACGGCCCGTCATCGGCCAACGCGCACGATCGGCGGCAGATCCGGATGCCGACGAACTCCAGGTGATGACTCCGTCTGCCAGGGTGCGGGAAGGGTCGTAGCGTGTCTGGAAGTTCCCGACCAACAACCTCGTCGTCGATGGCGATCCCGCCGTGGAGGCCGTCACCGCGGAACGTCTCCCGCAGGTAGTCGACGAACCAGTCACCGAACTGGTCCTCCTCGTTACAGATCATCCCGTAGATCTGGAAGTTGGCGCCGTTGTCGGGCAGCAGGACGTGTTAGTTCGTGCCGCCGCTGTAGTTGGCCTTCGTTGCGATTGCGGAGCAACGCCCAGCCCTTTGGCGCCGCAGAGCTACGGCCTGCGAGACATCAGGCAACGTTGGTGACCGTCACGAGATCTTGCGGCACATCGGGTATTGCGGGATCACCGACTGGTACGGCGGGCGGCCGGGAGACGCACCGCTGACGCCAGGCTTGAGCTACCCGCATCCCCGAACTCTCAGACCGATGGGAGCTGCCGCGTCGTTGTCAGCGCTCGTTCGCTACCTCCCTGTCAGCGGGATTCGCCACGGCTGACAGCTGTGGCCTTGCCCAGTGCGAAACCGGGGATCGCGGGATTGGTGACCATCGCCCGGTCGCGCCGCCGGCGGCTCCCGGCGAGCCGCGGCGTGACCAGGTTCTAGGCCGTGACGCGGGCGGTGTTCACGCACTCGGCGACGTCCAGCACCAGCAGCAGCCGACCTTCGGTCTTGTACGCGCCGGTGACCAGCGCCCGTGACGGGCCGGTCAGTGTTGCCGGCGGCTCCTCGAACAACTGCGCGTCCAGGTCGGCGACCTGCCCGATGCGGTCCACCAATAGGCTCACCGGCTCACCGGCGTACCGCACGATCACGTTCATCACCAGGCCGGACATGTCGCGCCGCGGCAACCCGAACTGCACACGCAGGTCCACCGCGGCGATCACCTGCCCGCGCAGATTGAACAGTCCACCGACCGCATTCGGTGCCAGCGGCACCGGCGTGTACTCGCTGTACGACAGCACCTCCTGCACAGCGTCCACGTCCACGCCGAAGAACTGGCCGGCGACATCGAAGGTGACGAACTGGCGACTGGACATGTGCAACTCCCGGGGGTGATGACCGCCAGGCGACATGCCGCGACGGGTCGACAGGACTATCGGAAGATCGAGTACCTGAACCAAGGGATCCGGCGTGATCAATTGGGAGTCGCCACATCGTTGTCAGCGCTCGTTCGCCATCGAAATGCCAGCAGTTTCCCACTGCCGACATGCAGCTTCGGTCAGACCTGCGGCCCGGCGCGACTTCTGTCCGCGGCCGGGCTCTCCTATGCCGCAGCGCTGCGCGGCATCCTCAACTCGGCAGTTCAATACGCCGACCGGCAGAGGCTGCCGACCACCGAGCGTGAGCGCTTGGCGCGAACGGGAGACGGCCCCCAAGAGTGAGTCCGACCGGGCGGTCCGCTCATCGGCTGAAGCAGGACGCCCGGACGCGCGTCACCACAGCCACGCAGCGTAACGGCTGAGCCCGGCGGCGAGCACGATCGGCGGCAGATCCGGACGCCGGCCGGTCACGTAGCTAGCGCTCGACGAGAGGCGGCTCGCGGCAAGTAATTGCGTGCAGATTTCGCGCCTGCGGATCACCCTGGGGGCGTGCAACCTACCCCTACGCAGCGCGGAACAGGCCGGATTATCTTTCTTAACGGCGCTTCCAGCTGCGGCAAATCCACGCTGGGAGGAGCCTGCAGGCAGCGTTGGAGGAACCGTTTCTGCACGTCTCCTCCGACCAGTTCGTAGCTGCCGGCATGCTCCCGCCGCGGCGCGACGACGGTGGGCCGTTCGATTGGTGGCTTCAGGTACGTCCCCGGTTCTTCGCCGCCTTCCATCAATGCCTGCTGGCTTTTGCGGTGACCGGCAATGACCTGATTGTCGAGCACGTCATCGAGTTCCGTAGCTGGCGAGCCGATCTGGCCGTCCTGCTGGCAGACCTGGACGTGTTCCTGATCGGCGTGCACTGCGCACCGGACGAACTGGACCGCCGCGAACGCATCCGAGGTGATCGCCGTATCGGTGAGAGACGCGCCCACGTCGAGCTCAACGGTATCCACACCTTCGGCCCGTACGACTTCGAGATCGACACGACCGCCGGAGTCAACACCCAGACGATCGCTTCGGTCCTATCGGCGTGGAAGCGTCGAGCACCGTCATCGGGCACACTTGCGCAGTCGCCTCAGAAATATTGATCTCGAAGTTTCGCGGCAGATCAGGACATCGGAGCGACCGACGCGGGTCCAGCGAAGGTGCTGCGACACTGGCATCTGCAAGCCGAGCACCCACCGTGGAATGATCTTGTGGGAAGTCTGGCAGTGCCTATCCTGTCGCTGTGATGATCAGTCTGCTCGACTGGGTTGTTCGATGGCGGGCGGCGGTACTGGCCGCGGCGCTGCTCATCGCGGCGGGATTCGCGGTGCTCGCGCATACCGGCGGGAGCGACGGTGTCGAGGACCTCATCGCAGGTCTCCACCTGCTGCTGGCGTTCGCGCTGCTCACACTGGCGGTCGCCGCGGATCGAACATCTCAACCCGCGAGGCTGGTAGCACGACCAGAGCTGCCCGCCTTCGAGGTACCGCCGAACCCGGGTGTAGTTCTTCGAACCGCGGGCTTTACCTTCATGACGGTCATGTGCGTTGCCTCCCTCGTGCGTGACGTGGCGGCGGGCGACGATCTCGAGTTCTGGCGATTTCTCCCTGTGGTCTTCGTCGGCCTGCTGGCGTTCCTGTGGCCATCGGCGCTCGGCCCGTTCGGAGTGCGGCTCCGCCCGGACGGGGTCGTCGACCGGCACGTATTTGGCACGCTGTTAGTACCGTGGGAGGCATTGGCCACCCCGTATCCCTTTGCCCACGACCGCGAGCAGGCCACCCTCGCCCTGGCACACCCCGAGCTCGCCCGCAGGCGCGGCCTTCGGCACGGCAGGTCGGTTTCATTGCCGACCAGAAGCGTCAAGGCGGAGTTGCTGGCCCGCGCGATCCACGAGTACGCGAACCGCCCCGAACTCCGAACGGCTATCGGATCGGAGACTGAATTAGCCAGGTTCCTGGGAATTCCGCAGATCATCGCGCTTACGGAAAACGCATGACCCGTAACGTCAAACTACCGTGCGTAACTGCGAGTGGCGTGAACGTTGTGCTGTGAGGGAGCAGGGAGATAGGAATACGGACCCATGGAGCTTGTTGCTTGGCGGGCATGTGCTCCAGACGCTCCCCGCCGGGAGTCTGACCGGTGTCCGGGGGAAGCCGGCCCTCCGGTCTGGGCCTGTCTCCTGGAACTGGGCCGAGGCACCTCGACCGCTGGGCGGAGGTCGGGCCCAGCAGAGTAAGCAGGAGACCGCAGGCAACGTTATCCGGACGGGTCGTGTGATGCCCGATCGGCAGCTATGCGGGCGCCCCTGGGTGGCAGCGGCCCCCGTTTACCCCCGAAAACCCCTGCTTGCGGTCCACAATCAGTGACAAGCGGTGATCACCGATGTGCTGCGTTTGTACAGCTCATTGCCAATGCGCGACAATCGATGACAATCTCGGTACGGTCGCGGTTGGTAACCAAGGGTCGCAGGTTCAAGTCTTGTCAGCCCGACCATAGATCAGCAGGAAAGAGCCGGTTCGCGAAGTCGCGGCTCTTTCTGTTTATGGATCTCAACTCGCCGGGAGGTGTCGGCGTATCCAGGGCGAATTGGCGGTCCTGGGTACCGGCTTGCGCCGAGCAGGAGATAGCTATTTTGACGAAGCCGGTGCCGCGGCGGGACGGCCCTAGATGGACCGGGCTTCTCACCGCGGGCAACGGCCACCCAGTGCTGCGTTCCTGCATGTGGCGCGCCGGACGGGATGCCATCGCAGGAGTGCTGGGGGTGCTGCCGCCGCCGTTCGCAAACTGCGGGACTTGCCTGACCATGAGCAGGCATGATGATCGTCGAGTTGCGTGCCGGAATTCGGCCGGGGGTGGGGCGAACAAAGTTGCCCGGCGAGATGACTAACCGGGTGAAGGTTCCCCACTCTGAAGGAGATCTGTCATGCGTACGCATCGTCCGAGCAATGTTCGGTTCCTGGCCGCCGCCGTGGTTGGCGTGAGCGCGTTGGGTATTGGGGCATGCGGCCGACCGGCCGCGCCTAGCGCGGTCGAGGGTCTGCCGCCGGCCAGCGCATCGGGCTCGTCTGGCTCCGCCGACTCGATGACCACCTCGCGAGCGGCGCAATCGGCGCGGGCTGCGAAATCGGTGTTGCCGCAGGGCTGGAAGCGCTGCGTCAACTCCACCGAGAACTTCTCCATCGGGTATCCGGGAACCTGGCACACCACCCAGATCCGGCCGGCAGAGGTGTGCGCCCAGTTCCACCCGGACCGGTTCACCATTCCGCTGGAGAGCGAATACCCGCTGACCGCCCTCAACGTGCGGCGGGTGTCGGCTCCGCCTAGCCGGACGGACACCGAATTCGAGGACACGCTTCGGTGGGAGCAGATCAGGGTGGGCGGGCAGCGCGCGGTCCGGTTCGAGACCTCCAGCACCGGTGCGGGCCTCTATCAGGCGGGCACCCGGCAATACGGGTACGTCCTTCGGCTCGGGAGCGGCCTGATCTCGGTGCACACCACCGCTGAGCCGGGCGAGACTCGCTACGCCGCCTGGAAGACCGTCGTCGACAAGGCGGTTCGTACGCTTGCCGTCGCGCCCCGCGGATGTGTCGCGGTCCGGCCCGACATGGGCTTCTACGAGGCGGGCCGGGTCGGCTCCGAAGAACTGACGACGCCGCGCTCGCGCTGTACGACGATCAGCGTCTCCCACGTCGTGGATCCGGCGAAGCCGGCGGACCGCTGCCAGACCTTCCGGCTCGGCTTCTGGCCGCTGGTCGACGGCTCCCTCACCTACACCGAGCCGGTGACCGCGTGCGGTACGAACCGCACGGTGCTGGCGCGCAACGTTCCCGACAAAGCCCGATACCTGGTGGTGTACGACGTCGACTACATCGATCCGGACGTCCAGCGGGTCGACTTCAAGGTCTGGCACTAGCACCTAGCCTTGCCGTATGTGGATCGGTCAGGTGGAACTGCCGCAGGAGCTCATCGACGCGCACCGCGCGGGTGACCTGGTCATCTTCGTGGGCGCGGGCGCGTCGATCGCGTCGCCTGCCGATCTGCCCGACTTCAAAAAGCTCAGCGACGAGATCGCCAAGGACGCTCGGGTGGTGGTCGAAGCGGGGGAGCAGCCCGACGTCGTCCTGGGCAACGCCGACGCTGACAAGCTGATGGACGTCCACCGACGCATCGCGACCCGCATCGGTGACCCGGCGTCCAAGCCCAACGTCCTCCACGAGGCGATCGTGCGGCTCGCCCGGGCCGGCCGGACGACTCGCATCGTCACCACGAACTACGACCGGCACCTGTCAACGGTCCTCGGCGACGGGCCGCCGGAGTACCGGGGGCCGGTCCTGCCGCTCGGCGACGACTTCGACGGCCTGGTCTACCTGCACGGCACGCTCGAACAGGAGCCGCGCCATCTGGTCGCGACCGATCAGGATTTCGGTACGGCCTACCTGCTCGACGGCTGGGCGGTCCGCTTCCTGGTGCCGATGTTCCGCGAGTACACCGTTCTCTTCGTCGGCTACAGCCACAACGACTTCGCGATGACCTATCTGGGGCGGGCGCTACCGCCCACCAGCCGGCGATACGCGCTGGCCGAGGACACCCCTGAGCAGAAGCAGCACTGGCGTCGGCTGGGCATCACCGCCGTGCTGTATCCGAATCCCGACCGTGACCACTCGGCGCTTCCGGCGCTGATCGGCAAGTGGGCCGAGCGCGCCGAGATGCGCCTGCTCGACCATCGGCAGATGGTGGCCCGCCTGGTCGCCGGGCCGCCGTCGGGGGTTCCGGAGGAGATCTCCTACCTCGAAGATGTGCTCGGCTCGGACGACAAGGTGCGGTTCTTCACCGAGTACGCTCGCGGCCCGCAATGGCTGGCCTGGGTCACCGAGCAGCCTCGTTTCCGCCAGCTCTTCGACGGATCGGCCGTCGGTTCCCCGCTGGCCGAGTGGTTCGCCCAGCACTTCGTCGCCGAGGAGGAACACACGCGAGCGGCCTTCGAGGCGGTCGAGGCGTGCGGCGGCCGTCTGGGATTCCGGGTCTGGTCGGCGATCGGTCAACGGCTCCACATCATCGGTGCTCCGCGCCCGGCCTGGCTGACGCGGTGGGTGGTTCTGCTCATTCGCGACGATCCCCGGGAAGGCGCCGACTGGCTGGAGTACGCGCTCAAAGCCTCGCGCCTGCCCGCGGACCGCGACACCCTCCTCCTGCTGTTCACCCACCTCACCACGCCGACCGTCGACTTCCGGCAACCGCGCCGGCCGCGTCTTCCGTCGTCGGTCGAGCTGAACATCCGGGGCGACCTGGAGTGGCTGCGCCGGGCCTGGGAGGAAACCATCGTCCCAGCTCTGGAAGGTGTCGCCCGGGAGTTGCTCGCCATCAGCGACGTGCACTTGCGGCAGGCGTACCGGCTGTCGGACGCGACCGCCGGCTCGCCCGGCTGGGATTCCCTGAGCCGGGGCCGGATGGCGATCGAGCGGCACCCGCAGAACTCGTTTCGCAAGCATGGTGGCGGTCAATCCGCACTCGGCCGGCGGTTACGCCAACGTCGAATTCCACGGTTTCCGCAACGACGCGATCCGGTCGCGCATGCACATTCACCTGACCCGCGACGACGGGCCCTGGTACACCTACTGGCTGGACCAGTTCGAGGCGATCTGGCGTTCGGCCGTCACCGACGAGTAAGCCGGGAGGCGGCTACTTCGGCGGGTCAGTGCTCGCTTCCTTGGGCGTAGTCTCGCCGGCCAACTCTTCGAGAGCTCTCTGGTATTCCGCCTCGAAGATTGCGTTGTAGCTTTCCGCGTCGGTCGTTGCCTGGGCGCTGAGCACTTTCCGCCGCTTCTCCCAGAGCTGCCTGCCTACCGGGCCTCTGAACATCGGACGGGCGAATTCCTCTCGAAGATGTTCCTTGCTGAAGTACCCCATCTCGTAGCCGGCGAGGCCGTAGCTGAGAATCAGTGTCGTGAACAGGTACCTGCGGACTTCCTCGCTGCTTTCGCTCTTCGCGAAGTCTCCGTCTATGCAGGGCCCGAACACCTCTGGTTCCTCGATCGCTAGGGATAGTAGATCCTTCTGCCTCTGCCGTATGGCGTCGATCCGATATGAGCGCTCCTGCCTCGCCTGATACACCAGCGAGGTGGCTACGACGCCGAGAGTGATGGCAGATAGTGCGGCCGAGAGTATTCCGTAGGCCTGACCGAGGTCGCTGACTCGAGTGATGTCCTGGTCAGTCATGGCGGGAGAAAGGAGATAGAAGAGTGGGCCGATGACGCAAGCAATGCCTAGTGCAGCCGCCGTGGCAGCCCACCAAGCTATCTTCTTCCCCGTGACCGCATTGGGGCGGAAGGCATCACGTTTCGCCATATCCTGGTCGTTCCTCTCCCTTGGTAGGGCGGACAGGGGCGGGTGGTGCCTCATCCGCAACGGATGAGGAGCGGCTGTGCCGCCCGCGTCACGATGGGCGCAGGGGCCGAACGTCCCCGTCGCTTCGTCCGTCGGGCTGTCGTGCCGCTGGTTGAGATGGGAATGGTGATCGGCAATGTCGGCGAAAGGCTTCACCGAGCCGGTACCGCTGCTGTCGGCGACTGACTCGGCGGCTGACGTCGGGCTGGTGGTCGCCTCCGCCCTCGCTCCCGGAACGTTCGCGTCTTCGTTGGCCGACCGCAGCGTGGTGAATCAGGGCATCGTGACCGGCTTCTCCATCGGACTGCATTACCTGCTGACAGTAGCCACACAGGACACCATGCGGGGCATCGCCACCGCGCTCGCGGCCGGCGATGCGGCCGGCTCGGCGGCGAAGACGGCACGGCGGCACATGGTCACCACGTTGATCGTCGATGCCGCAGCTATCCCCGTCGGTCTGGGGATCCAGCGGATGCTGTCCCCGAGGCCGGGCGAGGCAATGGCCCGGGGGCTGCTGCGGCAGGCCGGCTGGAGATTCGCGGCGACGGGGCTGGGCGATCTTGTCCTGGTGGGCGCCAAGGTCAGTGCCCGGTGGTTGGACGTCCGTATCGGTGCTGGCGGGCGGATCGCGGAGCTTCCGGTCGCCGTGCCGGCTGGTCTCGGTGTCGCGTACCTGCTGGAGCGCCGCCGGGTGCTGGATACGGAGTCGGGCACGGTCCGGCGGCCGTCGGCGCTGCGGTCCATGGCCGTGGCCGGCGGGATTGTCGGCGGCGTTGCGGGTGCGGCACATGCGGAGCGCCTGCTTGCCGGCCAGTTCGCACGGCGAGCGGCCGACAAGCTGCCCGGCCCGGCAGCGATGTGGCGGGTCCTGGGACACGGTGCGAGCCTGATCGGGCTGGCTGCCGGCGCCTCCGCCTTCTGGCATCGCACGATGCGGCAGCTGGAGGCGGGCACCGCGGCCGATCAGCCGCTGTTCGCGCCCGATGAGTCGGAACGGTGGGTGGGGCCGACCATCAGCGGCGGACCGTCCAGCCTGGTGCCGTGGAAGAGCCTCGGCCGGGAGGGCCGCCGCCACGCGCTTGCCTACGTACGGCCCACGCCCGTTCCGGATCCCCCGGCGGGTACGCCGGACCTGTCCATCGCGACGGTGATGGGTGAGCCGGCCCGGGCCGAACCGGTGCAGGTGTACGTGGGGCTGGACAGCGCACCGACCGCCCGGGAGCGGGTGGATCTCGCTCTGGCCGAGCTGGACCGCACGAAGGCGTTCGACCGCTCGCTGATCATGCTGGTGTCACCGACCGGTACGGGTTATGTCAACTACGTGGCCATCGCGGCAGCGCAGTACCTGGCTCGAGGCGACGTGGCGACCGTGACCATGCAGTACTCGAAACGGCCGTCGCCGCTGTCGCTCCGAATGATCAAGGCGGCCCGGGAGCAGAACCGGCTGCTGTGGCTGCGGATCCTCCAGAGGGTCCGCAGCCGTCCCGAACCGCGGCCGCGCGTGGTGCTGTTCGGGGAGAGCCTCGGCGCGCACACCAGCCAGGACGTCTTCCTGCACTGGGGCACTCTCGGTCTGGAGACCCTGGGGATCGACCGAGCGTTGTGGATCGGCACCCCGTATGCCAGCGGGTGGTCGCACCAGGTCACCGGCGAGGATCGTCTCGACGTCGACCGGGACGCCGTGGCGGTCGTCAACGACTTCGCCCAACTCCAGGCGCTCGGACCGCAGCGGCGGGCCCGGTTGCGGTACGTGCTGCTCAGCCATGACAACGACGGCGTCACCAAATTCGGGCTGGATCTGCTGACGACACCGCCGTCGTGGCTCGGTCCCAGCCGCCCGCGTCCGGAAAGCGTCGACGGAGCCAGTCCCCGCGGGATTCCACCGGGCATCCGGTGGCGCCCGATCACGACGTTCTTCCAGTTGCTGATCGACATGAAGAACGCGCAGGTGCCGGGGCAGTACCGGGCGTCGGGTCACGATTACCGGCCGGACCTGCCGCGGTTCATCAGCGAGGTGTTCGACCTGCCGGCGACCGGCGAGCAGTTGGACCGAATCCATGCGGCGGTACAGGCCCGCGAGACGGTTCGCGAGCAGCTGATCAACAGTCGGAAACGATAGGACTTCCCGCTCTCACGTCGTCTCCGCGCCGGCGGCCGCGGCGTCCTGCTCGATCTTCGCGGCGTCCGCCTCGAGCTGCCTGGTCTCCACCTTCGCCGCCCGTTTCATGGCCTGCTCCACCTTGGCGCCCATGTCGGACACGGCGACGACGACCAGCCCGGCCTGACCGGCATCGAGATGCTCGCCGAGTTCCTTCAGGTCGCGGCGGCTCATGCCGGCTGCCGCGTGACCGGCCAGCGAGCCGAGCACGGCGCCGCCGGCCGTGGTCGTCGCCAGCAGGCCGCCGCCGATCGCCGCGAACGGGAACAGTGCGACGACCAAGCCGGTCGCCAGGCCGATCCCGCCGCCCAGCACACCCCCGACCCGAGTCGGCGTCTCGTGCCGCTTGACGATCTTCGCCTTCCCGTCGGGCCGCCGCTCAACCACGGCGGCGTCGTAGGCGTCGATCAGGTTCGCCTCGGTGTGCAGGGCTTTCACCAGCTCATAGTCATCCTTGGCGAGGGCGACGCTGGGATACACCCCGACGTAAACCAGGAACGTATCGATAGCCATCGTCCGAACCTCCTCTGGGTGGGAACATCCAGAGACAACGATGTCCGGTGTATTCGGCGCGCGCCTCATCCCCGATAGGTGACTGAGGGCCCCTCCACCGCAACGGTGTAGTCAGCGCGTCGGTCCCGGCCTGCCCGGTGGTAACTCGGGGTCGGTGGGTTTGGCGCCCTTGCCGTTGCTCACCTCGATGACCACCACGCCGTTCTTGACCGTCCGGCCGCTCGGGTTGGTGCCGGCCGCCGTGCCCGCGGGGCACTTCGAGTCGACGTCGCGGCCTACCCAGACGGAGAAGCCGGCGCGTTCCACCCGGTTGCGGGCGCGATCGAGCGGGTCGCACTCGACGTCGGGGATCGTGCGCTGGTCGCCGTACGCGATCTTGCGGCTTTCCGGTCTTTTGAACTGGACCTTGGGTTTGCCTTTCATGTAGTCGGCGAGGGTCCGGTAGACGGCGGGGTTGACCTGCGAGTGCTGAAGGCGGTCGTGGTGGTTCTGGTAGTCGGGGTTGACCAGATAGCCGGCCACGACCAGTGACGTGGTCCCGGCGATCAGCGAGGCGGTCCGGTCCCGGTCGGTGGTGCCGGTCTTGCCGAACACCGGATGCCCGACCACGTAGCGGGTGTCGCCGGCGGTGCTGCCGCCGCACCGGCCGAGCCGCGCCGAGTCGCCCACCGGGCAGCGGGCCGCGTCGACCGCGGCGCGGGCCACGTCCTGGCTGGTCGCGCGGGTGCAGTCGGGGCGGCCAACGTCCAGCTTGTCGCCGTCGCGGGTGGTGATGTGCTCGATCGGGGTGGGCCGGCAGTACACGCCGTCGGCGGCGAGTGTGGCGTACGCGTTGGCCATGTCGAGCGGGGTGGTCGCCGAGACGCCGAGCGTGAAGGCGCCCCACTGGTGCGAGTTGCCGCGTTCGGCCAGTACGGCGTCGCTGGCCGCCCGGAACTGGATGCCGAAGCGCTTTGCGGCATCGACGACGTTCTCGGCGCCGACGCGTTCCTCGAGCGGTACGAAGTACGTGTTGATCGAACTGCCGAGGCCGGTCCACATGTTGAAGACGCCCTCGCCGCCGCCACCGGAGTTGCTCGGGCACCAGAAATGGGTGCCCGGACAGGCCGCGTCGTTACCCCGGTCGATGATGTACCGAGAGCGGTACCGGCTCTCCGTCTTGATCGTGTAGGCGAGCGGAAGGCCCTTCTCCAGCGCCGCGATGATCGTGAAGATCTTCATCACCGAGCCGGCCTGGTATCCGGTGATGTCGCCGCCGCCGGTGAGCAGCGGGTTCGTCGTGCTCGGGTACGAGCCACGGATGCCCTTGCGCGCCTTGCGCGGGTCGGACGAGATCGAGTTCTTCGGATCGTCCGGATCGTCCAGCTTGTACTTGCGGTTGGCGGCGAGCAGCCGCACCTTGCCGCTTCCGGGCTGGACCGCGGCCAGGAGCAGCGCGTTCTTGTTCCGCTCGGAGATCAGGTCGCCGATCCGCCCGCGGGCCTTGTCCTGCGCCTTGACGTCGAGCGTCGTGGTGATCCGGTAACCGCCGCTCTTCAAGCGGCGCTCACGATCGTAGGGCGTCGGCCCGAACTCCTCCCGGCTCATCCACCAGCGGTAGAAGTAGTCGCAGAAGAAGCCCCAGTTGTTCTTGGCGACCGAGACGCAGCCGTTGCTGACCGAGCGGACCTTGCGCGGGATCGGCTCCTTGATCGCCTTGGCGGCCTGGGCCGGGGTGATGGCGCCCATCTCCGCCATGCCCGGGATGACGTACGCGTTGCGCCGCTGCCGGATCTGTTCGTAGCCGTCCGGGTCGGTCGGGTCGTAGCCGGACGGTGCCCGCACGATGCCGGCCAGCAGGGCGGCCTCGCCGATGGTGAGATCCTTCGGCCGCTTGTTGAAATAGACCCGGCTGGCCGCATAGATCCCGTACGTCTGCTTGCCGAACGGCACGATGTTCAGGTAGCGCTCCAGGATCTGGTCCTTGGTGAGCTGCTTCTCCAGCTCGAGCGCGTACTTCATCTCGGTGACCTTGCGCTTCGGGGTGTCCTTGGTGGCCTCGATGACGTCCTGCGGGCTGGTCGCCGAGTAGGCCAGCGACATCCGTACCCACTGCATGGTGATGGTCGAGGCGCCCTGCTTCGGCCCGCCGTTCCGGTTGTTGACCAGGGCGCGTGCCAGTCCCTTGAGGTCGACGCCGTTGTGCTGGTAGAAGTCCCGGTCCTCGGCGGCCACCAGGGCGTCGCGCATGAACTGCGAGATGTCCTTGAGCGGGACATCGCTGCGGAACTCGTCGTAGAACTGGGTGATCTGCGTCTTGTTGTCCGCCGCGTAGACCCGGCTGATCTGCGGCGACTTGAACGCCTTGAGTTCGCTGGGCAGGCTCGCGAACGTCTGCTCCCCGACCTTGGCGGCCAGCCCGGACATCGCCGCGAACGGGAACGCGGCCGCCGCCACGACGACACCCGTGATCAGGCCGCAGAGCAGCAGGTTGAACGCATTGACGAAGATGTAGTGATCCCGCCTGCGCATCCAGGAACTCACCGCACCACCACCCCGTGACTCGCGGCGACGAAACGACCCGTGTCAATTGGACCGCATCGTGTCAAGAGGGTGGTGGCACGGCGCCGGGCAAATCGGTCAGCAGACCGTGCTCGTGGAGCCCCCGGTCGAGTTCAGGTAGCCGGTTACGTGGGTGCAGTGCGCGGCGGTCGGCGCCGGCGCACCCCACAGTTCGGCGCGGGTCGTGTTGTTCAGCTCGCCCACCCCGTAGTCGGAACCGCTGTCGGTGTGGTCGATGACGTGCACGTACAGGTCCCAGTTGGAGTGGGTGTCGCGGTACTGCTCCCACACGTAGATGTACGCGTAGTTGTAACCGCAGCCGTAGTACTGCTTGACCGACGCCGCCTGCATGCCACCGACGGTCAGCACCCGCGTGGTGCCGATCTGGCGAACGCTGCCGCAGCTGGGAGGCGTGCTGGCCAGGGCGGGCGTGGGGTTGATCAGCGTGCCGGCCGCGCCGGCGGCGGCGAGCACGGCCGCGGTGGCGAGGCTCCTGCGGAGATTCGTCATGGGTTCCCTCCCGGTAAGTGTCCGCAGCCAGGGAACCAGCCGGTCGGAGGTGTCCGACAGGTGCCGAAACGGCCACCATTTCCTCCCCACGTATCATCGACGGTCGCCATCGTTCGCCACCCCGGAGGAAGTTCTTGCGCACGCGGGAGTCGTTCGGTGTTCCCGGCTGCGAGGACGCGATCGAGATCGGACGCGGCGGGTTCGGCGTGGTCTACCGGGCCTGGCAGCCGGACTTCCTGCGCACGGTCGCGGTGAAGGTGCTGGCGCCGGACCGGGTGGACGAGGCCCGGTTCGAGCGCGAAGTGCAGGCGCTGGGCCGGCTGTCCGGCCACCCGCACATCGTCACCGTGCATCAGGCGGGGCGGACCAGCGACGGAGCGCCGTACATCCTGATGGCCTTCGAGGAGGGCGGATCGCTGGCCGGGCGGGCCGGTGCGACGAGGTGGGAGGACGTGCTCGCCGGGGGCGTCGCCGTGGCGGGCGCCCTGGAGGCGGCACATCGGGCCGGCGTGCTGCATCGCGACGTCAAACCCGAGAACATCCTGATTTCCCGGTACGGCGAGCCGAAGCTGGCCGATTTCGGTCTGGCCCGTCCGGTGCGCCGGGACCCGCCGGAGGATCGACAGGCGGTGACGGCGAGTCTGCTGCACGCCGCACCCGAGGTGCTGCGTGGTGAGCCCGCGACCGTGGCGTCCGACGTGTACTCGCTGGCGTCCACCCTCTACCGGTGGTTCTGCGGGCGTGCTCCATTCGTACCGAAGCGGGTGGAAAGCACTGCTGAGCTGATCGCGCGCATCGGCGCGCAACCCGTGCCGGACCTGCGTCCCGCCGTCCCGGCGCCGGTGTTCGCGGTGCTGGAACGGGCCCTGGCGAAGGATCCGGCGGCGCGGCCGGCGTCGGCCGCGGCGTTCGCGGAGGAGTTGCGCGAGGCGCAGCGGGCGTGTGGTGTCGCGGTGACGCCGCTGTTCGTGGCGGAGGCCGACGAGCCGGCGGAATCGACGCCGGTCGTGTCGCTGCCGGATCGGATGCGGGCCGCGCAAGGCCTGTCGGCCACCGTCGTGAACCGGCCCGCGCCGCGCTGGAAGTGGTGGAAAGCCCTGGTCGCGGTGGTGGCGACGCTGGCCGCCGGCGGTTCGCAGGCGATCGCGTCGTCGCGGCTGGACGCGCCGCCGGCGATGGACTTCGGGGAGCAGAAGATCACCGCTGAGGCCGAGCCGCGTTCGGTCACCGTGCGCAACGCCGGGCCTTACTTGACGCCGCGACTACGGGTGACGCTCGACGGCGACTTCCGGCTGGTGAGCGACGACTGCACCGGGCGGGTGCTGGCCCGGGGCGCGGCCTGCCAGGTGGGCGTGGCCTTCGTGCCGCGCGCGGCGGGCGTGCGGCGGGGCGCGCTTCGAGTGCTTGATCGTACGGTCATGCTGAGCGGTCATGGGCTGATCGCGTACGCGCGGGACGACGATCCGCCGCCCGGGCCCTGCTACGCCGACGCCTACCAGGTGTCGCAATCGGCGTATGGGTATGTGGGCGGGTTCAAGGCGGTGTCGGTGAAGCTGTACTGGTCACCGGGCTGCCGTGCGGTGATGGCCTACACCTGGGTGTGGAAGCAGTACCGGGACACCGCCGGCACCGGCGGATCGTGGCGGGTGCGGGTGGTCGCTGAGCCCGGCGGGCGGGCCGCGGTCTCCACCGGGCAGCCGATCGAGCAGTGGACCGAGCCGATGCCGCTCACCGGCTGCGCCCGGGCGGCCATGACGATGACCGGAACCGGTCTGACCGAGCCGCTGACCGTCGCCACCGGGGAACACTGCGCGTGACCGGGCACCTGGAGGTACACGAGGGCGGCGGGGTGCGGCTGGTGACGCTGGCCGGCTCCCTGCTGTCGATCGGCCGGGCGCCGGCCAACGAGGTGGCGATCGGCAGCCGCCGGGTATCGCGGCTGCACGCCGTCCTGGAACGGTTTCCCTCCGGTTGGTCGATCCGGGATCTGGGCAGCACGAACGGCACGACGGTCAACGGCGTACCGCTGCGGCAGGCCCGGCCGCTGCACGACGGCGACCGCATCGACATCGGCCCGGCGCGGCTGCTGTTCCGTTCACCGGCCGGGCAGCAGGCCACCGAGACGGTGTCGGTGGAGCCGGCTCCGCCCGTGCCGCCGCTCACCCGGCGTGAGCGGGATGTGCTTGCCGCGCTGTGCCGGCCGCTGACCGCGGGCGGTCAGGCGTTTCCGGAGCCGCTGTCGGTGCGCGAGCTTGGCGTGGAGCTCGGGCTGTCCGAGAGCGCGGTCAAGAAACACCTGACCAACCTCTACGACAAATTCGACCTGACCAGCAACGACGACCGGCGACGCCCGCGATTGGCGAGCGAGGCGATCCGGCGCGGCTTTTGATCGTTCGCGGCCGGGGTCTGGTCGGTCGCGGTTGAAGCAGCCCTAGCGCACAGCCGGCCCGCACAACCTTGTCCGGCCCAACGTGGGTGCTGTCTGGCGGCCGTTGAGACAACATTGAGCGTGGGCCAAGCAAGATCACCGCTTGGGGCCGGGACGGGAAGCCTGGCCCGCGCCGGGATAGCGGGGACGGCGTGGGCTTCGGCGGGACGACCGGTACGCGTACCGCGAAAGAGCGTGACCGGCGGGCAGACCTCGACCCAGATAGGGGTCTGGATCTGGTCTATTGGACCGCTCGCGACGTGGCCTTTCAGAAGATCCGCACGGCTGCTTCGGCGGGGGCCTCCAGGAGGGTGGTGATCTCGTCGTCCAGGCGGACCAGGGTGAGTGAAGCGCCGGCCATGTCGAGTGAGGTGCAGTATTCGTTGACGTAGCTGCGCGCCACGGTGATGTTGCGGTCGGCCAGGCGGCGGTGGGCGTGGCGGTAGAGCAGGTAGAGCTCGCTGATCGGGGTGCCGCCCAGGCCGTTGATCATGAGGGCTACCCGGTCGCCGGATTGGTACGGCAGGTCGGTCACCACGGCTTCGAGCATGTCGTCGACAATCGCGTCGGCGTCTTTGATCTTGCGGCGTTCGCGGCCGGGTTCGCCGTGGATGCCTACGCCGAACTCGATCTCGTCGGCGCCGAGTTCGAACAGCGGCGAGCCTTTCGCCGGTGGCGTGCAGGCGGTCAGCGCGACCCCGATGGTGCGGGTGACGTCGTTCACCTTGCGGCCGATGCGCAACACCTCGTCCATGTCCGCGCCCTGTTCGGAGGCCGCGCCGACGGCCTTGATGACGAAGAAATTGCCGGCTACGCCGCGGCGGCCGACCGTGTAGGTGGAGTCCTGTACGGCCACGTCGTCGTCGATGGTGAGGATCTCCGCGCGTACGCCGTCGGCCTCGGCCATCTCCTTGCCCATGTCGAAGGCCATCCGGTCACCGGTGTAGTTGTTGACCAGCAGCAGGACGCCTTTCGCGGAGGCGAGCAGCTTCGCGGTCTCGTAGACGTAGTCCATCGGCGGGGCGGCGAAGACGTCGCCGGGGCAGGCGGCGTCGAGCATGCCCCGGCCGACGGCCATGACGTGCGCCGGTTCGTGACCGGAGCCGGAGCCCTGGACGATGGAGACCTTGTCGTCGCGGGGCGCGTCGGTCCGCATGATCAGGTTGTAGGCCGGGACGTACTTGAGCTTGCCGGGGTTGGCCAGGGCGACGCCCTCGAGCATCTCGGCCACGTAGTTCTTCGGGTCGTTGACGAACTTCTTCATGACGTCGCTCCTCTCGTCTGCCAGGTCTCGCTGATCCGTTCGGTGAGGACGGCCACCGCGACGGCGCCGGCGTCGACCGAGCCTCTGCTGCGCTCGCCGGTGTACGACGCGCGTCCCCGTTTCGCGACCATCGCGCCCGTCGCGTCGGCTGCCTCCCGGGCGGCGACGGCGGCCGCGCGCAGCGCCTTCTCGGCGTCGGCGCCGCCGGAGAACTCCTGCTCCAGCCGGTCGGTCATCGGTACGAGCGCGTCCAGCAGCGTCTTGTCGCCGACGTCCGACCGCCCCCGGGCCTTGATCCCCTCGATGGCGGCGCGCAGCATCGCCACCACCTGCTCGCCGGTCAGGTCCGGCGCGGTTCCGGCGACGGCCCCGGCGCGCAGGAAGGCGGTGCCCCACAGCGGCCCGGACGTGCCGCCCACCCGCGAGGCGATGATCATGCCGCTGCGCTTCAGGAACGTCCCGGCGTCGGTGCGGTCGATGTCGTCCCAGCCTTCCAGGACCTTCTCGAAACCGCGGGCCAGGGAGTAGCCGAAGTCGCCGTCACCGACCACGGAGTCCAGATCGCCGAAGTACTTCTCGTTCGCGATCGCGGTCTCGGCGATGATGCGGACCACCCGTTCGGCGCCCGGTAGTGCGTTGCCGCTCATGACGATGCCTCCAGACAGGCGCGCAGGTCGTCGAGCGTGAGGTAGGGCCCCGGGCGCGCCTTGCTCCGGTTGGCCAGTACGTCGATGCCGGGGCGGCCGGGGTCGCCGAGTTCCGAGACGACCAGCAGCGCCTCGCTGAAGTCCTCGTCGCGGGTGTAGCCGTTGACGGTCACCAGGCAGCCGAGTCCGGCGCCCACGGCGGCGAGCAACCCGTTGCGGGAGTCCTCGACCACCAGGGTGTCCGCCGGGTCGAGGCCCAGCCGGTCGACGGTGAGCTGGTAGATCGCGGGATCGGGCTTCTTCGCCGGGACGACGTCACCGGCGAACACCGGGATTCGCTCGGCGGTCGGTCCGCCCACGGCGTTCGCTAGCACCGCGCGTACCGAATCCTCTGCTGACGTCGAGGCGACCGCGACCGTCCATCCTGCCTGGAGCGCGTCCTTGATGATCCGGGCTATGCCCGGACGGGCCGGAATCCGGCCTTCGGCCACCAGCCGCGTGAACGCCGCGGTCTTGGCACGGTGCCAGGTTCGCAACAGATCGGTACGGTCGGAGCCGCCCGCCGCCTCGGCGAAGGCCGGATCGGCGAACAGCGAGGCCATGCGTTCCTTGCCTCCGCCGATCTTCAGCTTCTCGGCGTAGTCCGCCTCGCTCCACCGCACGGGCAGCCCGAACTGCTGGAACGTGGCGTTGAACGCCGGCAGATGGCCGTGCCGTTCGGTGTCGGCGAGTACACCGTCGCAGTCGAAGACGAGGGCGCTCACCACGCGCGTCCTGACCCGCCGAACAGCCGGATGTGCCGCCGCGCCATCTCCACGATCGCGGCCCGCTGGTGCCGGAACAGCGACGGCGGATCCCACTTGTCACGAGCGCCTGCCTCGCGGAGGAACTCCAGGCCGGACTTCATGTACGACTCCTTGAGCGCCGTCGAGATGTTGACCTTCGCGCAGCCCCGGGCGATCAGGTCGGTGAACTGCTCGTCGGCGAGCCCGGTGCCGCCGTGCAGTGCCATCGGGATGCCGGTGGCCGCGACCAGATCGCTGACCCGCTGGGCGTCGAGTACCGGGGCCTGCCTGTACTGACCGTGCGCGTTGCCGATGGCCGGCGCGAAGCAGTCGACGCCGGTGTGCTTGATGAAGTCGGCCGCCACCTCAAGGCTCTGCACCAGCGGTGCGTCGTCGGAGCCGACGTCGTCCTCGACGCCTTGGATGCCCTCGATCTCACCCTCGACGTGGGCGCCGGTCCGGCGGGCCTCGGCCACCACCTCGGTGGTCTGCCGCAGGTTCTCGGCCACGTCGAGTTCGTGCGCGTCGAACAGCACGGAGTTCCAGCCACCGCGCAGGCAGTCGGAGATGACCGACCGGTCGGGGCAGTGGTCCAGGTGCAGGGTGACCGGCACGGGCACGTCGTCGGCGAACGTGTGGACGATGTCGTAGAGCTGGGGGCGGCCGTACATGCGGACGGTCTTCACCGAGGTCTGCAGGATGACCGGTGCCTGTTCCTCGACGGCGGCGGCGAGTACGGCCTCGATGGTCAGGTCGTTGACGATGTTGAAGGCGGCCACCCCGTACCGCTCGGCGAGGGCGCGGTCGAGGATGTCCTTCATCGGGACGACGGGCATGCCGCCAGTCAAGACCCGCTTGCCGGTTACCCGGTATGGGGGAGATTCCCCACCCAGTCGTTGTCCAGGGCGGTGACGACCGCCGCCGTACGGTTGGAGGTCCCGGTCTTGCGCATGATCGCCGCGACGTGTTTCTCGATGGTCTTCGCGGACCGGCCGAGCCGGCCGGCCATCTCCCGATAGGTCAGGCCCTGCCGGAGCAGTTCGAGCACCTCGGCCTCGCGCGGCGTGAACGGTGCCGGGGCCGAGTACGGCAGGTCGGCGCGGACCAGCACACCCCAGCCGCGGACCTGCTCCACGCTGATGTCGCCGCCGGTGAGGTGCGGCAGCTCGTCCCAGGTCCCGGACTCGCCGGTCTCGTCCTGCACCAGTACGCGCAGGCCCTGCTGGCGGTAGACGATCGCGACATGGGCCGTCCGGCTCGCCTGTGCGACCAGGTCCGCGGCCACCCGCGCGACCTCCGGTGCGACCGGGCGGACCACGCCGGCCTCGGTGACCACGGCACCGGCTCGCCGCAGCAGCGTGGCCAGCGGCGGATCGCGCCGGCCGGACGTGACGATCGCCGCGGCCGCGGACTGGGTCAGTGCCTCCAGCTCGTCGACACCCCGCGACGAGAAGGTGCCGGCCTCGGGGGAGAAGGCGACGCTGACAGCGATCACGTCGCCTCGCCACCAGATCGGCACCGCCACCGCCGGGCCCTTGCGGGCCGGATGCGCCGCGGCGAGATGGCCGGCGCGCAACTGCCCGTAGTCCGGGATCACCACCGGGCGGCGCCCGGCGAAGGCCCGGCCGGTGGCGCCCTCGTCGAGCGGGAACGACCGGCCGAGCTGGCAGTGTGCGCCGTATTCGGCGGCCTTGACGTAGCAGCCGCGGCCGGCGTCGATCAGCGACACGCTGCCGGCCACCGAGCCGGTCAACCGGCCGGTGTGCCGCAGCAGGCGCCGCAGCACGGGCGCCAGGCGCAGGTCACCGTAAACATCCGCGACCGCCTCGTCGAGACGGAAGGAGTCCGGCGACATACCCCTGAAACTAACCGCGCGCCAAAAAATGTAAAGCGCGATCTTGATGGGTATTGGCCTGACCCGCTACCTGATGCCCACCGCCCACGCCCTCGCCGGCCGGCATCCGGTCCTGGTGCCGGACCTGCCCGGTTTCGGGCTGAGCGACAAGCCGCGCCGCGCGTACGACGTCGGCCGGCACGCCGAGCACCTCGCGGCCTGGCTGGACGTGCTCGGCCTGTCCCGGGTCTGCGTCGCCGGGCACTCGTTCGGTGCCGAGGTGGCCGCCCGTCTCGCGGTGCTGCGGCCGGACCTGGTGGCCGCCGTGGTGCTGGCGAGCCCGACCGCCGACCCGGCGGCCCGGTCGCGGCGGGGGCTGATCGGCCGCTGGCTGGTCGACCTCTTCGTCGAAGCGCCCTGGCAGGCGGCGGTACTGGCCCGCGACGTGGCCGACGCCAAGCCGTGGCGGGTGCTCGCGACCGTGGGCCACTCGGTACGCAACGCGATCGAGCAGGATCTGTGCCGCCTGCCGGTGGCGCCGCTGGTGCTGGGCGGATCACTCGATCCGGTGGCGCCGCCGCGCTGGCGTGCCGAGGTGGCGGCGATGTCCGGCGGGGTGTCGGTGACCATCCCGGCCGCCGCGCACAACGTCATGACCACCTCGGGCCGGCGTTCGGCCGGAGCGATCGCCGCGTATCTGCGCGGTGTTCCGGGGTGAACAAATGATGCAGACCCATCGACGCGAACTTATGCTTTGCCGACGGGAACAACTGCAAATGGGAGAACAACGATGTTCATCCGATTGATCCGGTTTGCGGTGAGCGGTGTCTTGGTCCTCGTGCTGGCGGCGGGCTGCGGTGGGGTGGGCAAATCCTCTTCGGGGTCCGGCGACGACGCCGCGGCGACGCTCACGATGATGGGTTTCGGCACCGGCGACGAGATCGCCAAGACCCGGTTCGACAAGGCCAACGCCGCGATCGCACCCAGCGCGGCGAAGGCGTCCGAGGGCAGCTTCGACGCCCAGGCGTTCCTGTCCGCGGTCGCCTCCGGTACACCGCCGGATCTGGTCTACATGGAGCGGCGGCTGCTCGGCACCTACGCCGCCAAGAAAGCCATCATGCCGCTCGGCGACTGCGTCGAGCGCGAGAAGATCGACATGAGCCAGTTCCGTGCGGCGGCGGTGACCGAGGCGACCCTCAACGGGCAGCTCTACGGCCTGCCGGACTTCTACAACAACCGCGTACTGATGCTCAACGACGCCGCGTTCGCCGAGGTCAACCTGGATCCTTCCGGGTTCGACACGGGTGACTGGCAGGCGCTGTCGACGGCCGCGTCCCGGCTCACGAAGGTCAGCGGCGGCAAGCTCCAGCGGATCGGGTTCGACCCGAAGATCCCCGAGTTCCTGCCGATGTGGGCCCGCGCGAACGGTGCCGCGCTGGTCAGCGACGACGGCCGGACCGCGCAGCTGACCGACCCGAAGGTGGTCGAGGTGCTGGAGTACACCGTCGGCCTGATCAACGAACAGGGCGGCTGGTCGAACTTCAAGTCGTTCCGCGACTCGTGGGACTTCTTCGGCGCGAAGAACCAGTTCGCGAGCAATCAACTCGGCGCCTTCGTGATGGAGGACTTCTACCTCAACGTGCTCGCGGCCAACTCGCCGAAGGCGAAGGTGTCCGTCGCGCCGTTCCGCGGTGTCGACGGGCAGCCCGTCGACTGGATCACCGGCAACGCCTGGGCCATCCCGGCGAAGAGCCCGCACGCCGACCAGGCCTGCAAGTGGATCAAGACGATGACCGACAGCGAGACCTGGATCGCCGCCGCGAAGGCCCGGGCCGAGGTACGCCAGAAGGAGAACAAGCCGTTCCTCGGCGTCTTCACCGGCAACCAGAAGGCCGACGAGGTGATCTTCCGAGAGCACGTGAAGCCCGACCCGACTGTGCAGACCGTCCTCAAGGCTCAGGAGTCCGGCTTCTCCGAACCGGCGCTCGCCGCCGGCGAGGAGTTCAAAGCCGCCTGGCAGAACGCGGTGAGCCGGGTCCTCGAAGGCAAACAGAAACCCGCTCAGGCCATGGCCGAGGCCCAGCAGCAGGCTCAGGCCGCGCTGGACAAGGCCAACAGCGGATCCTGAGATGAACGTCGCCGTGCGGCGGCGGGAGACCTGGGCCGCCGTCGGTTTCCTGTCGCCGTGGCTCATCGGCTTCGCGGTGTTCATGGCGGGGCCGATGGTGGCCAGCCTCGTTCTGTCGTTCACCGACTACGACGTGCTCACCAGCACCGACTTCGTCGGCGGGGAGAACTACCGGCAACTGCTGGCCGACCCGAAGGTGCGCTCCAGCATCGCCAACACGCTGATCTACACGGCGCTGCACGTACCGGTGACCATGGTGGTGTCGCTCGCCCTGGCCATGCTGCTGGCCCGGGTCGGACGCCGGTCGGCGGGGTTCTTCCGCACCATCTTCTACCTGCCCACCATCACCCCGAAGGTGGCCGTCGGGGTGCTCTTCCTGCTGTTGTTCAACGGTCAGGTCGGCCTGGTCAACTCGGCTCTGGGCAGCGTCGGCATCGACGGGCCCAACTGGACGGTGGACGGACCGTGGATCAAACCCGGCCTGGTGCTGATCGGCGCCTGGAGCCTGGGCAGCACGGTGATCATCTACCTGGCCGCACTGCAGAACGTGCCCCGCGACCTGTACGAGGCCGCCGAGATGGACGGGGCGTCGCGGTGGGCGACGTTCCGGGCGGTGACCGTACCCATGATCAGCGGAGCCCTGTTCTTCACGCTGATCATCAACACGATCGCCTCGCTCCAGACGTTCGACGAGGTCTACACCGCGTTCTACGGCAGCGCCAACCAGCAGACGTACGGCAACGACGCCGCCCTGTTCTACGTGGTCTACCTGTTCCAGCAGGCCTTCCAGTTCCTGCACATGGGGTACGCGTCAGCCCTCGCCTGGCTGCTGTTCGTGATCATCGTGGTCATCACGGTGGTGCAGGTGCGGCTCAGCCGGCGGTTCGTCTACTACGAGAACGAGTGAGGTGCCGATGACCGCCGCTCCTCCCGCGGCGCCGCCGGCGAAACGCCGCCGTCCGCATCCCTGGGTGTTGTGGACCGCCTTGGCCATCGCCGCGGTGATCTTCCTGTACCCGTTCGTCTGGCTGGTCAGCGCCTCGCTCAAACCCCGGCCGCAGGTGTTCGACAACCGGCTGGTCCCGTCGGACTGGGCGCCGGAGAACTACACCGCGATCTGGACGGCGGCGCCGGTGTGGACGTGGCTGTTCAACAGTGTCGTGGTCGCGCTGGCGGCCGCCGCCGCGGTGACCATCTCGAGTGCGATCGTGGCGTTCGGTTTCGCGTACTTCCGTTTCCCCGGTCGCAACGTCCTCTTCGCCCTGGTCGTCGGCACCATGATGCTGCCCGGCGCGGTGACCATGATCCCGACCTACCTGATCTGGAACGAGCTCGGCCTCGCCGCCACGCAGGTACCGCTGTGGGCCGGCAACCTGTTCGGCAGCGCCTTCTACATCTTCCTGATCCGGCAGTTCTTCCTCGGCCTGCCCCGGGAACTGTTCGAGGCGGCCCGGGTCGACGGCGCCGGCTACTGGCGGCTGTTCTGGCGCATCGCGGTGCCGCTGTGCCGGCCCGCGCTGATCGTGGCGTTCGTGTTCGAGCTCCGGGCGAGCTGGTCGGATCTGCTCAAGCCGCTCATCTACCTGCGGGATCCGGCGCTGTTCACCATGCCGCGCGGCATGAAGGCGATCCTCGACCAGTTCGGGCAGGCCGGGGAGGCGCGGTGGGAGATCGTCCTGGCCGGTGCCGTGATCACCACGGTACCGATGATCATTGCCTTCTTCCTGTGCCAGCGGTACTTCGTCGAGGGCGTGGCGACGCAGGCACGCAAGGGCTGAGGCATCGATCTCCGTCTTCCTTTAAAGTGCGGACATGTCTCTTGCCAGACGTGTGACGGCCTTTCTCGGCGTGCTTCTCCCCCTGATCGCCCTCGCCACCGTGCCGGCGTCCGCCGGGGCCCGGCGCGGTGACTGGCCGACCTGGCAGGGCGACCTCACCGGCTCCCGGCACAACGCGGCGGAGCGCCGCATCACCGCCGCCACCGTCGGCGGACTGAAGCTGAAATGGGCGTTCGCGTACCCCAAGACCGGTGCGCCGGTGAAGAGCCAGCCGGCGGTCGTCGACGGCGGCATCTTCTTCGGCGGGCCGGACGGCGTGTTCTACGCGCTCGACGCCCGGACCGGCGCCACCCGATGGACCTTCGCGCTCGCCTCGGTGAATCCCGGCGCCGGCGGCGCCATCGTGCTTGATGGCCCGGCGGTCGCGCGCGGCAAGGTCTTCTTCGGCGACAACCGGGGGTACGTCTACGCGCTCGACCAGCGCACCGGTCGCCTGCGCTGGGCCACCGACACCGAGACACACCCGGCGGGCATACACACCAGCTCACCGCTCTACTACCGTGGAAAGATCTACATCGGCGCGTCCAGCGCGGAGAACACCGGCGACGCCAACACGCCGTGCTGCACCTTCCGCGGGCACATCGATGCCCTCGACGCCGACACCGGCCGGCTCGCCTGGCGCTACTGGACCGTCCCCGAGCCGAAGCAGACCGGCACCTGGCCCAGCGGCGCACCCCGCTACGAGCCGTCCGGTGCCGGTGTCTGGAGTTCACCGGTCATCGACCCGTCGAGCGGGACCCTGTACGTCGGCACCGGTCAGAACTACACGGGCAGCGCCGGTGACTACGACTCGCTGCTCGCCCTGAACGCCCGCGACGGTTCGGTGCGCTGGAAGCAGCAGGTCACCCGGGCGGACACGTGGCGCAGCCTGTGCAACGAACCGGACGCCGAGGGCTACTGCCCCGGCCTGCGCGACGGCACCGCGCTCGACTACGACATCGGCGCCACGCCCAACCTGTTCCGGGTCGGCGGCCGTACGCTCGTCGGCGTCGGCCAGAAGAGCGGCGTCTACCACGCCTTCGACGCCCGTACCGGGGACGTCGCCTGGCGCCGGCAGATCGGCGTGCCGCTGCCCAGCGGCGGCATCTCCGGGATCCAGTGGGGGAGCAGCTACGACGGCCGGCGGCTGTACGTGGCCACCTACTTCGCCGGGCCCGGCACCCTGTTCGCGCTGGACCCGGCCACCGGACAGGTGCTGTGGCAGACCCCCAACCCGGCCGACGGCTGCACGACCGGCGGCGCCGCCGCCCACCCCGGCATCTGCGCCCTCGCACACACCCCGGCCGCGACGACCAGCCCCGGCGTGGTCTACGAGGGCAGCAACGACGGCAAGATGCGCGCGTACGCGGCACGCACCGGCTCCGTGCTGTGGGAGTACGACACGATCCGCTCGTTCGCCGGCGTGAACGGCCGGACCGGCTTCGGCGGCGCGATCTCCGGCAACGGCGGTGCGGTGGTCGCCAACGGCATGCTCTACGTCCAGGTCGGCTACTACCCGTTCTACCCGAGCGAGCACGGCAACGTGCTGCTCGCCTTCGGCCTCTGAGAGGGTGCTCATGGAGATCGACACCTCGGTGCCGCAGTCGGCCCGCATCTGGAACTACTGGCTCGGCGGCACCGACAACTTCCCCGTCGACCGCGCCGCCGGCGACGAGTACCGCGCTGTGTTCCCCGGCATCGACGAGATCGCCCGGGAATCCCGCAGATATCTGTCGCGTGCCGTCCGCTACCTGGCCACCGAAGCCGGGATACGCCAGTTCCTGGACGCCGGCGCCGGCCTGCCCGCGGCCGACAACACCCATCAGATCGCCCAGCGCGCCGCACCCGAGGCCCGCGTCGTCTACATCGACAAGGACCCGTACGTGGTGGAGCACGGACGCCGGATGCTCGCCGGCTCGTCCGGCATCTACCTCCAAGGCGATCTGCAGAAACCGGCGGAGATCGTCTCCCTCGCCGCCCGCGAGTTCGAAATGGACCGCCCTGTGGCGCTGATCCTGAACGGCGTGCTCGGCCACATCCCGACCACCGCGGAAGCCCGCGACATCGTCGCGCAACTGATGGCAGGGCTGCCGCCCGGCAGCTACCTGTCCATCAACGACGGCGTCCGGACAGCCGAAGAGGAAGCACTGAACCAGGCCCAGGACGCCTACAACGAATCGGGGGCGGTGCCCTATCTGATGCGTACGCCCGAGGAGATCGCTAGCTTCTTCGAAGGCCTGGACCTGGTGCCGCCGGGGGTCGTTCCGAGCTGGCAGTGGCATCCCGGCCCGGGCGACGAGCGGGCCGGCGTCAACCAGTACAGCGGGGTAGGCCGCAAACCCGGCCCGGCCCGCTAAACCGGATCGTCTTCGAGCGTCGCCCTGGTCCGTTCGACCATGCGCCCGAACTCTTCGGGGTCTTGGCCGGCCTCCCATTGCTCGAAGCGGTGGAAGGCCTGCCGGAACTGCGGGCCGTACGCCTCCGTGCGTCCGAGGTCGCGAAGCATCACACGGCCCTCCAATACGTCGCGGGCCAGCTCGGCGAAATCGGACCCGGAAACGCCGGTGCGCAGTTGGCGAAGCCCGTCCAGAATGGCCCGCGCGACCCGCGGGTGGCTTGTCATCTGCTCCAGCTGCTCACTTACCGAAACCTCGTTCACGCTAGCTCCTCGGGAGATCGAAGCTGGTTTCCGGAAGCTGGACGGCTGACAGGTCGCCGCCTTGGCCGGTCAAAGCGACCGCTCCGCCGAACAGCGACAAAATCACGATCAACGCGGTGTTTATGATTTTGGACGCGCGAGCGGCAAGCTTCAGTATCTGGATCGCGTGGTAGGCGGCCATCGAATAGCCGACCACCGCTCCGGCGCCCGTCGCCATCGTGACGGTGCCCGCCACCGCGGTCAGCCCGGCGAGGATCGCCTCGTCGGCCATCGCTTGGAGTATGTTCCCCAGTTGCTTGGATAGCTGCCAGACACCACGAGCCGCCTCGTGGTAACCGTGCGCCGCCTCATTCAGGGCGAACTGCTGGCTGCTGACCGCGGCAGCAAGGCTCGTGAAATAGGCGAAGGCGGAGTCCGCGGCGTTGCCGGACCAGGAGCGGTCGGCCTCGAGGAAATTCGCCTGGATGCCGGCGCCGATCTCCTGCATGAAATCCGCAAGGTTCGCCAGAGTAGTTCCGAACTTGTGGAACTCGCCCCACTCGCCGGTGAAGTACTCGCTTGCCCAGTCGAACGGATTCCAGCCGGAGATGCGCTCGACGATGTCAGCGATCCAGGCCGACGGGCTGACGTAGTTGAAGAATTCACCCGGATTCGCGAAACCATTCGCCATGCTGTCCTCCGGTTCGGCCGGAGGCAGCAGGAAATCGCGTGCGTCAGCCATCTGGTACCCGCCGTCAGCCTTCGAAGATGATCGGCCGTGGTGAGGATGGCAGGGTCGCGTCGAACGAGGCGGCGTTCTTTCGATCAGTGTCCTCGTACATCTGCGCGATCCGGCGCAGATTGTCCTCGGATTCGACCGACAGGCGGGACAACCGCGCGATCATCTCCCGCAGCGCATCCATGATTTTCGCGTGTTCGTTGAGCACGAACCCCATCAATCCGCCTTGATGAAGACTGAATGTGCCATGTGCCTCGACGTAGATCTTCGCGTGCCCGGCGTCGTCGTACGTGTCTTGTAGCCGCGAGGCGAACTGTCGGAGGGCGTGCGGTTCAACTTCGAACGTCATAGCTCATCAACCCAGTCCGCTCAGCGTGTAACCGGCGCCGATCAGCAACGCCAGCCCCACCGCCGCTGACACGAGTACCCGCCGCATGGCGCGGTCGAAGTCTGCCTGGTTCGTTGCGCGGTGTAACCGGATCACGAAATAGGTGGCCGGCACGAAGGCGAGGCCTGGAATGGCGAAGATCGCCAGGTTGAGAAGCGGTGCGGATGCGCCCCTGAACGCTGCGCCCAGCAGTACCACCACGACAACAGCCCAGCCGACGGCCGGCATGAGTGCCGCTCTCGCCAGCGCGCGCCGAAAATGAGTGCCAGTCTCCGTGGACATGTGTCCTCCGCATTGATCAAGAAAGCCTCGTCGGTTGTCAGCTCCTGTGCGGCGTCGGTGTGTACTGTCCGGCTGAAGTGGATGATGAAAATGTCGATCTACGAGAAGATCGTTTTTCTTCCATCGAGGGAAACGTCAATCAATCACACCGGACATGGATTTGCTACGCCACCGCGCGCCTGGCGGTTCAGTCGGATCTTGGATATCGGCGGCGGTTGTCGGGAAACCAAATCTTTATCCGCACGAGGGCCGCACCCGGAGATGCCGCCCCGGGCGGCGAATACGGCCTGGCTCAGCGGGTAGCCCTCCATGGCGACGGCTGAGGAGGCGACGTGACTGAGCGGACCGTGTCGGACGTGGTGGTGGAGCGTCTAACCGCGTGGGACGTAGACCGGGTCTTCGGATACTCCGGGGACGGCATCGACGGGGTGATCGGTGCGCTGCGCCGGGCCGGGAAACCGGCATTCGTGCAGGCCCGGCATGAGGAGGCGGCGGCGTTCATGGCGGTCGGGCACGCCAAGTACACCGGCGGGGTCGGTGTCTGCCTGGCCACCCAGGGGCCGGGTGCGGTGCACCTGCTCAACGGGCTCTACGACGCGAAACTCGACTCCAAGCCGGTCGTGGCGATCGTCGGGCAGCAGGTGTCGAGCGTGCTGGGTAGCGCGTACCAGCAGGAGATCGACCTGGTGCGGCTCTTCGGGGACGTGTGCGCCCAGTTCGTGCAGGCGGCGCACACGCCCGAGCAGGTGCCCATGCTGCTCGACCGCGCGTTCCGCACAGCGCTGGCTACGCGCAGCCCGACCTGCGTGGTCCTGCCGCACGACGTGCAGACCGCTCCGGCGAGCGATCCGCAAGCGCATGAGCACGGTGTGCTGGCGACGAGCGCGGGGCTGCGCCCCGCCCGGGTGGTGCCCCGCCCGGAAGATCTCCGGGAGGCGGCCGAACTGCTTGGTTCCGGTGAGCGCGTGGCGATCATGGTGGGCCAGGGAGCGTACGGCGCGGAGCGCGAGATCGTCGAGCTGGTGCACCGGCTCGGGGCGGGCGTGACCGCGTCGCTGCTCGGCAAGCCGGTACTCGACGAGAACCTGCCGTTCCACACCGGCGTCATGGGTCATCTGGGCACCACGGCCAGCGCCGAGCTGATGCGGCACTGCGACACCCTGCTGCTGGTCGGCACGAACGACCCGTGGACCGAGTTCTATCCGAAGCCGGGTCAGGCGCGGGCGGTGCAGATCGACATCGATGGGCGCCGTCTGGGCGTACGGTATCCGGTTGAAGTCCCTCTGCTGGGTGACGCCGTGGAGACCTTGCGCGAACTGCTTCCGCTGGTGCCTGCCCGGCAGGGTGGCGCCTGGGGCGCCCGCGTCGAGGAATGGGTGCAGCGCTGGCGCCTGATCGGCGCGGCCCGGGCTGCGGCGCAGGCCGAACCACTGAATCCGCAGCGGGTGATCCGCTCACTCACCGGCCACCTGCCGGCGGACGCGCAGGTCGCGGTCGATGTCGGCTCGGTCGTCTACTGGTACGCCCGGCACCTGCGACTGCCGCACGGCGTCCCGGCGCACCTGTCGAGCACGCTGGCGTCGATGGGGTGCGGAATTCCCTACGGTCTCGCCGCCAAGCTCGCGGCGCCGCACCGCCCCGTCGTGGTGCTGGCCGGCGACGGTGCGATGCAGATGGCCGGCATGGCGGAGCTGGTCACGGTGGCCGCGCGGTGGCGGGATTGGGCGGATCCGCGGTTCGTGGTGTGCGTGCTGAACAACCGGGATCTCGCGGAGGTGAGCTGGGAGCAGCGGGAGACGGAGGGCGAGCCGCGGTTCGTCACGTCGCAGGAGCTGCCTGATGTGCCGTATGCGCGCTATGCCGAGCTGCTCGGGCTGCGCGGGATGCGGATCACGGATCCCGATGAGGTGGAAGGTGCGTGGGAGATGGCGCTCGCGGCTGATCGTCCGATGGTGATCGAAGCCGTAGTGGATCCCGGGATTCCGTTGCTGCCGCCGGGGCAGCCGTACGAGAAGGTGCAGCCGATGTATGCGGGGCTGGCGGCGGAGAAGGGCGAGCCGGCCCGGCGTGCCGAGGCGCACCTGCGGCGGGAGAGGGCGGACGAGGGCTTCGACGATCCGGCCTGAGCCGTCGACTTCCGGCATCCGTTCTGTCGTGCGGCCGCGTGGAGTGGCAGGTCAGCCGGTCCACGCGGCGTAAGGTGCTGGCACGGCATCGGAGAGCGAGAAGTGACGAGGGGGCGCGATGCCCGCGACGACGGCGCCGCCGGCGGACGGTCAGCTTGTCTCGGTACGCGGCCGGCGGTGGGTGGTCAACAACGTCGAGCCGGGCGCGAAGAGCACGCTGGTGAGCCTGCAGAGCGTCGAGGACGGCCGGTACGCCGACACGCTCGACGTGATCTGGGAGGTCGAGGCAGGCGCTCAGGTGCTGCCCACCGGGGCCCTGCCTCCGGTCGAGGCCGGCCGGTTCGACCCGCCGCACCGGCTGGCCGCCTTCCTCGACGCGGTCCGGTGGTCGGCCGTCACCTCGGCGGACGTTCGGACCCTGCAAGCGCCGTTCCGTTCCGGCGTGGCCATTGAGGACTACCAGCTCGAACCGGTCGCCCGGGCCGTCGACGCACCCCGTGTCAACCTGCTGCTGGCCGACGACGTCGGTCTCGGCAAGACAATCGAAGCCGGCCTGGTGGCCCAGGAACTCCTGCTGCGCCACCGCGCTCGCCGCATCATGATCGTCTGCCCGGCCGGTCTGACCATCAAGTGGCGCGACGAGATGCTGGAGAAGTTCGGCCTCGACTTCACCGTCGTCGACTCGGAGCGGGCCGCTGCGGTCCGCCGTACGCACGGCTCCTCGGCCAACCCTTTTCACGTCTACCCGTTGACCATCGTCAGCCTTCCGTGGCTGCGGGGCCCGAAGGCTCAGCGGCTCCTCGACGAGGTTCTTCCGGCGGACGGGCCGGCGGTTCCCCGTACCTTCGATCTCTTGATCCTGGATGAGGCGCACCATGTCGCGCCGGCCGCGCCCAGGCAGGTCTATGCGGTCGATTCGCAGCAGACCAAGCTGATTCGCAAGATCGCTCCGCACTTCACCCACCGGCTGTTCCTGTCGGCGACGCCGCACAACGGCTATCCGGAGTCGTTCCGGGCGCTGCTTGAGCTGATCGATGACCAGCGGTTTCTGCGAAGCGTCGAGCCGGACCCCGCCGCGGTCCGGGAAACCGTGGTCCGCCGCCTCAAACGGCACATCGAGAACGCCGACGGCACGCCCCGTTTCGTCGAGCGGGTGGCGTCGGCCATCCCCGTCGAATATCCGCCGGAGGAGCGCGAGATCCACGCGCTGCTCACCCGCTTCGCCGAGCTGCGCCGCGAACGGCTCGAAACCGAGCGCGGCCGCAAGGCCACCGACCTGATCACGTTGCTGCTGAAGAAGCGGCTCTTCTCCAGCCCGGCGGCCTTCGCGCACACCGTCGGCGTCTACCTGCGGACGCTGCGGGGCCGTGCCGGCGCCGGCCCGTTGACCGGCGTCGACGACGACATCCCGGAGTGGATGGAGGACTTCGTCGACGACCTGGCGACGTACGACGACGAGCAACTCGCCGAGGCCGAGGACGACGCCCTCGAACGGATGGTCGCCGCCGACGACGAGGAGTCGCTGCTCGAACGCATGCTGACCTGGGCACAGGCACAGCAGGCGCGACCGGACGCCAAGGCCGCCAAGCTCATCGACTACCTGAAGAGCGTCTGCAAGCCGGACGGTAGGCACTGGACCAATGAGCGGGTCTTGGTCTTCACCGAGTACCGCGACACCCAATCCTGGCTCGCCGACCTGCTGCGCCGGGACGGCCTGGCCGGTCCGGCGGTCGCCACGCTGCACGGCGGCACGCCCACCGGCGAGCGGGAACAACTGCGGCTCGCCTTCCAGGCCGACCCGGCCGAGCATCCGGTGCGGATCCTGCTCGCCACCGACGCCGCCAGCGAAGGTGTCGACCTGCAGAACCACTGCCACCGGCTGGTCAACTACGACATCCCGTTCAATCCGAACAAGCTCGAGCAGCGAATCGGCCGGGTGGACCGCTACGGCCAGACGACGGCGCCGGACATCCGGCACTTCGTCGGCACCGGCTTCGCGGGCGACCTCGAGTTCCTCTCCCGGATCGCCACCAAGATCGCGGCGATGGAGGCCGACCTGGGCGCGGTGAACGCCGTCATCTCCGAGGCCGTACGGCGTCGGATGGCCGGCGAGCGCGTCAGCCTCGACCTCGACGAGGTCGGCCGGAAGGTGCGGGCGGAGGAACTGCCCACCGAGCCGGACACGCGGGAACAGGTCCGCCGGCTCCGCGCCGACCTCGACCGGACCGTCGAGGAACTGGGCATCTCCCCGCCGCGGGTGAAGCGGGTCGTCGACACCGCCCTGGAACTGGCCCGCCAGCGGAAACTGCGCCCGCACACCGACGACAAGCATCTGGTCGAGGGTCTCTACACGGTGCCGCCGCTGACCGGATCCCGGCCGATCACCTTCGACGCCGAGGTGATCAAAGGCCGCGACGGGATCGTCCTCGCCCACCTCAACCACCCGCTGGTAGCCATGTCCACCCGGCTGCTGCGGGCATCGGTGTCCAATCCGGACCTCGGTCTCCACCGGGTCACCGCAGTGGTCAGCGACGACCCCGACGTGGAGGACGTGCTGGTCGGCGCCTACTCCCGATTCGTGCTCGTCGGAGCCGGCGGGGTGCGGCTGCACGAGGAGATCCTCTGCTCCGGCGGCTGGGTCCCCGACCGGGGCCGCTTTCGCCGCGTGGAGAACCCCTCCACGCTCGGCGGCATCCTGGATCACGCCCTGACCAGGGGAGTGCCCGCCACCGATGTCGTCCGGAGCCGGGTCGCCGGACGCTGGGAGCGCATCGCCGGCGACCTCGGCGCGGCCGTGAAGTGGGCAGCCGGCATCCGCGAGGAGGTGCTGCACCGCAGGCTCGAACAGCGCCGGCAGGCCGAACGTGACCGCGTCAACCACGACTTCGACCAGTTCGAAGCCGGCCTGCGCCGCGCCATCGACGCCGACGGCCCGCAGGCCGAGGCGACGCTGTTCCGCCGCGCCGAAGCCAGCAGGCGCACGGACGAGCTGGCCCAGTACCGCCGAGACCGCACCCGCCGGACGGAGCGTCTTTCCGGCCTCGCCGGGGACCGCGAGCGCGAGCTCGACGCCGTGGGCGCCCGCTATCGCAAGCCGGTAGCGCACACCGTCCCCGTCGCGGTCGTCTTCGTGGTGCCCCAGCGCGAGGCCAGCCGATGAGCCCTGCCCACCGCACCCGGCGCGCCGCGGACTACGACCACAAGAAGTGGCTCAGCCTCATCGAGGTCAGCGGCCCGTTCCTCAGCGTGCCCGTGCTCCGGCAGACCTGGCCCGCCCTCGACGCCCTGGACAAGACCTCGCGGGAACGGCTGCGGGCCCGGCACGCCGACTGGCGGACCGATCCGGCCGCCGGCCGCGACACCTGGCTGGCCTACGTCCTCGGCGACCTGCTCGAATGGGGCGACGCGCTGCACGGCGAAGGCCTTGACGGCCTCGCGGTGCCGGTGGCCGAGCACGACACCATGCTCACCGCCGGCTTCGCACTGGTCCAGCCAGGCAAAGAGATCAAATCCGATACGGTACGGGTGATCGGCGTCATCGTTCCCACCGGAACCCGCCCGGCGTCCCGGATTCCCGGCAGCACCTGGGCAGCGACCCCGGTCGACCGGCTCGCCCAGATGTGCCGGCATCACGGGATCGAACTGGGCCTGGCCACCGACGGCCGCTTCTTCACCCTGGTCTGGGCTCCGCGCAGCGGTGCCACCACCACGGCGACGTTCGACGCGGTGGCCTGGCCGGAGGCGGCCGAGCGTGACGTGGTCCGGGCCTTCGTCTCGTTACTGCGCCGTAGCCGTTTCTTCGCCGTCCCCGACGAGCAGAGACTCGTCCCGCTGCTGCGCGAAAGCCTGGACAACCAGGAAGAGATCACCGAAGCCCTCGGCGTCCAGGTCCGCCAGGCGGTCGAGTTGCTGGTCGCCGCCTTCGGCCGGATCGACGTGAACGACCGGCGGCTGGGTGGTCGCGGTCTGCGGGACGTGGACGCGCACGAGGTCTACCGCGGTGCCGTCTCGGTGATGATGCGCATCGTCTTCCTGCTCTTCGCCGAGGAGCGCAAACTCCTGCCCGCCGACAACGAGTTGTACGCGACCGCCTACTCAGCGGGCCGGCTCTGCTCCGAATTGGAGGCGCGGGTCACCGAGGGCAGCGAGGAGGACCTGGAACACAGCACCGCGGCATGGCAGCGGCTCATCGCCCTCGGCAACGCCGTGTACGCGGGTGTCGACCACCCTCGGCTGACGATGCACGGCCACGACGGGTCGCTGTTCGACCCGGACGGCATGCCGTGGCTTCCGCTCAATGTGGACGACCGCACCGTGCTGCACATGTTGCGCTCGGTCCGGTACGTCCAGATCGGCCGTGGCGCGAAGACGTCGGAGCGCCGCACGGTCAGCTTCCGCACACTGGATGTCGAGCAGATCGGATACGTCTACGAAGGCCTGCTGGCCATCGAGGGTTTCCGCGCCGGGGACGTCGTGGTCGGTCTGATCGGCGGCGGAGAGGTACGCCTCAGCGAGCTCGAGGATCGCGCCGAACGGCACCGCGACACCGGTGCCGGCGCAGCGCTGGCCAGACGGCTCACCCCGCTCGACGGCGCCGAGGTCGAGGAGGCCCGCACGAAGCTGCTGGCCGTGACCGGCGGGGACGACCTGCTGTCCGAGCGCCTGCTGCCGTTTCACGGCCTCATCCGTACCGATCTGCGCGATCTTCCGGTGGTCATCCTTCCGGGTGCGCTCTTCGTCACCGAGTCCGCGCTGCGCCGCAACACCGGCACCCACTACACGCCCCGCTTCCTCGCCGAAGAGGTCGTGGAGAACGCGCTGGAGCCGCTGGTCTACCAGCCGGGACCGTTGCAGACGGCGGACCGATCGCGGTGGCGGCGCAGGTCGGCGGCCGGGATCCTGTCGCTGAAGGTCGCCGACATCGCGATGGGTTCGGCGGCGTTCCTGGTAGCCGCGGCCCGCTACCTCGCCGGTCACCTGATCGAGGCGTGGATCGCCGAGGGCCGCCCGGACGACGAACTACTCGTGTCCGAGGCGCGGCGGCAGATCATCGAGCACTGCCTCTACGGCGTGGACATCAACCCGATGGCCGTGGAGATGGCGAAGCTGTCCCTCTGGCTGGTCTCGATGGACGCGGTACGCCCGTTCACCTTCCTCGACGATCGCCTGGTCGCGGGCGATTCGCTGCTGGGTATCACCTCCCTCGACCAGCTGGAGGCGATGCACCTCAAGGCCGACCGTGGCCGCGTGCGGCTGCGCGGCGTCGGCGACCTCATCGCGCGGGCCGCCGAGGAGCGGCGCGAGATCGCCGAGATGACTTCCGGGATCGCGGAGAAGCACAGCCGGCTCGACGCTGTCGAATCCAGAACCGATCGGCTTCACCTGCCGGCCGATCTCATCGTGGGCGCAGCCCTGGCCAACGCCCGCAGGGGCGACCGGGCGCTCGACGCCGCGGCGGCGGAAGCCGCCCGGCTCGCCTCCGGTGACGACGAGGCGGCGCGGAGCCGGCTCAAACGATGGCTGGCCACCGGCGCGGTGGAGGGCGGCTTCGCCCGCAAACCGCTGCACTGGCCGCTGACCTTCCCCGAGGTCTTCGAGAACGGCGGCTTCGACGCGATCGTGGGGAACCCGCCGTTCCTGGGCGGGCTGAAGCTCAAGTCCGCACTGGGTGAGAGCTACCGGGACTACCTGGTCGAGCTGCTCGGCAACGGAGTCCGTGGCGTGCGTGGTACCGGAGACCTGGCCGCCTACTTCGTGCTCCGCGCGCACCAGCTGCTCAACGGCACCGGGCAGACGGGACTGCTGGCCACCAACACGCTGGCGCAGGGCGACAGCCGCAAGGTGGGACTGGATCAACTCCTCGCGGACGGCGTGACCATCCGGCGGTCGGTCAAGAGCGCGCCGTGGCCGTCCCGGTCGGCCACCCTCGAATACTGCGCGCTGTGGACCAGCCGGTCCGCTCTGGGACCCGATGCGCAGCGCGTTGCTGACGGCCGCGTCGTCGCGGACATCGGTTCCTCCCTGGATCCGGGGTCGCGGGCGGCCGGCAGACCGGAGCGACTGGCCGCGAACGCCGGCCGGGCGTTCGTCGGTGTGTACGTCCTCGGGCTCGGGTTCACCGTCGAGCGGTCACGGGCCCGGGAACTGATCGCTGCCGACCCGCGCAACCGGGACGTGCTCTTCCCATACCTCATCGGCGAGGACGTCAACTCGCATCCGCAGTGCCTCGCAGGCCGCTGGATCATCAATTTCCGGGATTGGCCCGAGCCGCGTGCCCGCAGCTATCCCGAGCTGTTCTCCCAGGTCGAGCGGCTGGTGAAGCCGGAGCGCCTGGCCAACACGTACAGCAAGGCGGCCCGCGAGCGGTGGTGGCAGTTCATGGCGCTGCGGCCCAACCTGATCCGGGCGATCGCCGGGTCGGAGCAGGTGATCGTCATCGCTCTGGTGAGCCGGACGGTGATGCCGGTGCTGGTCCGGACCGATCAGGTCCTCTCCAACATGCTGGGGGTGTTCACCACCGACGACACCGCCATGCTCGCCCTGCTGAGCAGCGCACCGCACTACTGGTGGGCGGTGAGCAGAGCGTCCTCGATGAAGGCCGATCTGCGATACACCCTGGCCGATGTCTTCGAGACGCTGCCGCTGCCGGAGCTGACCGAGGAGCTGCGGGGCCTGGGCAAGGAACTCGACGCCTTCCGGGCCGAGGTGATGCTGAGGCGGCGGGCCGGCCTGACCGCCACCTACAACCTGGTCTTCGATCCGGCCTGCCGTGACGACGACATCCTGGAGCTGCGGCGACTGCACCGGGCGATCGACGTGGCCACGTGCCGGGCCTATGGGTGGGACGACCTGCTGGAGCAGGGACTCGACCACGGATTCCACAGGTCCGGAACGTACGTCCGCTACACCGTCGGGCCGGACGCGCAGCGGGAGATCGTCGACCGGCTGCTGGAGCTGAATCACCGCCGCCACGCGGCCGAAGGCGCGGCAGGTCTGAACGACCTCAGGGGCCGGCCGGAGTGAACCGGGCGCGGTGCAGGGCGCGCATCTCCGCCTCGAACTCCGCGACCGGCCCGTCGGTGACCGCACCGGGCACGACAACGCCGATCGGCAGGGCCGCCACCGGCCCCGGGGCGACACCCCAGTCGGTCAGCCAGCTGGTCAGCTGAGCGCTGGACACCGCGTACACGATGCGGCCCAGCCCCACCCAGCCGTGGCTCGCCGAGCACATCGGACAGTGCTCGCCGGAGGTGTAGACGGTCGCCGCCGCACGCTCCCGCGGGCTCAGGTGTGCCGCCGCCCAGCGCGAGATCGCGAACTCCGGGTGCTGCGTGTCGTCGCCGTCCTTGACCCGGTTGCGGTCCTCGAACAGCACGTCGCCGCCGGCCGATACCAGGACGGAGCCGAACGGCTCGTCGCCGTCCTCGAGGGCTTCGCGAGCCAGGTCGACGCACCGGCGCAGATGGGCGAGATCGGTCTCGGTGATGGCCATGCGGACAACGTACGCGTGCTGCGATGGTTGCCGTGCCGGAGTGCCGGGTCGTAACATCGGCCCAATCTCGCATCGATGTTCGTGAAATCCCCAGCCTTCGGTGTCGAAGCGCTTCGACGAGCGTCGTGTGATCCCCCTCCGAGATTGGATTGGTATGCGCAGACGTACTCTCGCGCTCTCCGTGGCCGCCGCGGCGGCCCTCACCGCCAGCGCCGGTGTCATCACCGCGCTCCCGGCGTCCGCGGCCGCGGGCTGCCGTGTCGCCTACACGGTGAGCAGCCAGTGGCCGGGCGGATTCGGCGCCAACGTGACCATCACCAACCTGGGTGACGCGCTCAGCTCCTGGACCCTGGCCTGGTCGTATTCCGCCGGGCAGACCGTGACCCAGGCCTGGAACACGAACCTGACCCAGAGCGGATCCCAGGTCACCGCCCGCAACGCCGGCTACAACGGCTCGGTGGCCACCAACGGGACCGTGTCGTTCGGCTTCAACGGGTCCGGCAACAGCACGCCGGTGCCGACCGCCTTCACCCTGAACGGGACGGCCTGCACCGGATCGGTGGGCCCGACCACGCCGACGTCCAACCCGCCGAGCTCGCAGCCGCCCACCAACGGTGTGCCCAGCGACGCCGTCTGGGTCGACTCGGGGCAGTGGGCGAACTGGACCAACAACGGCTACATCCTCTACAACAACATCTGGGGCTCGGGCGCCGGCACGCAGACGATCTGGGCGCGCAGCGGCACCAACTGGGGTGTGGTCGCGAACCACCCGCGGACCAGCGGCGTCAAGTCGTACCCCAACACCGGCAAGACCCTGAACCGTACGTTGAGCTCGCTCAACTCACTGACCAGCTCGTTCAACGTGTCGGTGCCGGCGGACGGCGACTACTCGACGACGTACGACATCTGGGCGAACAACCACGCCTACGAAGTCATGATCTGGACGAACCAGCGCGGCGCGGTCGGGCCGATCGCGGAACAGTACGACGCCAACGGCGCGGTGCCGAACGTGCGCAACCTGTCGGTCGGCGGGCACACCTGGAACGTCTACCGCGGGTCGAACGGCGCGAACGCGGTCTTCTCGTTCATCCGTACCAACACCAACTCCGGCAACATCGACATCCTGTCGATGCTGAACTGGCTGCGCACCAACGGCTGGTGGGGTGACGTGACGGTCGGCGAGGCACAGTTCGGCTTCGAGATCAGCGGCACCGCGGGACAGTCCAACTTCACGGTCAACAACTTCTCGCTCAACTACAGCTGATCGGCGGACCCGGTCCCGGTCCGGACTCCCGGCCGGGACCGGGCCGTAGGATGCGTCGGTGGAGAGGTCGTTCGCGGAGACGTTCGCGCAGTTGCTGAAGGCCCGGTTCCCGGTGCTCTACCTCGAGACCTACGAGGAACAGCGGGCGCTGCATCACCTTGCCGGCATCGCCGGAAACGCCGATCTGGTACGGGTACCGCGCGCCGTCTGGACGTGGTCGCTGACCGGGGGACTGATCCAGCCGAACGGTGAGGCCCGGTCCGGCGGCCAGCGGGCCACCGACGCGCTGAAGTCGGTGCAGCGGATCGACGAGCCGGCCGTCTTCGTCTTCCGCGACCTGCATCCGCTCTTCGCGCAGAGCGCCGAGGTCGTCCGGCTGGTGCGCGACATCGCCCAGGCGTTCCGGGCCGGGCGCAGCCCGCGGACGCTGGTGCTGCTCTCGCCGGTGCTGGAGCTGCCGGTCGAGCTCAGCAAGGACGTCACGATCGTGGACTTCCCGTTGCCGCGCGCGGAGGAGATGCGCGGCCTGCTCGACGCCATGGTCCGCGGCAACACGGCGTCCGGGCGGCTGCGGGTGGAGCTCGACGAGCCGGGGCGGGAGCGGTTCGTCACGGCGGCGGCCGGGCTGACCATGCAAGAAGCGGAGAACGCGTACGCCCGGGCCATGGTCAACGACACCGTGCTGGATCTGGACGACCTGGAGATCGTGCACGACGAGAAGCGCCAGACCGTACGCAAATCGGGTGTTCTTGAATTCATGGCCGACGAGACCGTGCTCGACGACGTCGGTGGGCTGGAGAATCTGAAGGCCTGGCTGGTCAAACGCAACGGGTCCTGGCTGGACGAGGCCGCCGAGTACGGTCTTCCCGCGCCGCGCGGCGTACTGATCACGGGTGTTCCCGGTTGTGGGAAGTCGCTGACCGCGAAGGCCGTCGCGACCGCCTGGAGCCTGCCGCTGCTGCGCTTCGACATCGGGCGGGTCTTCTCCGGGCTGGTCGGGTCCAGCGAGCACAACATGCGGACCGCGTTGCGTACGGCCGAGGCGGTCGCGCCGTGCGTGCTGTGGGTCGACGAGATCGAGAAGGGCTTCGCCGGTGGTGCGGCGGGCGACTCCGGGACCGGGGCGCGGGTCTTCGGCACCTTCCTCACCTGGATGCAGGAGAAACGGCGTCCGGTGTTCGTGATCGCCACCGCCAACGACTTCGACGGGCTGCCGCCTGAGCTGCTGCGTAAGGGGCGCTTCGACGAGACGTTCTTCGTCGATCTGCCGAGCCGGTCCGAGCGGATCGCGGTGTGGCGGGTGCACCTGGCGCGGGCGTTGCGGCATCGCCGGGCGGCGGGTGAGCTGCCGGTCGACACCGATCTGCTCGCCGAGCTGGCCGGCCTGACCGAGGGGTACTCCGGCGCGGAGATCGAGCAGGCGGTGGTCGCGGGGCTGTTCGACGCGTTCTCGGAACGGCGCCCGCTGCGCCGGGACGATCTCGTACGCGCGGTGATGAGCATCGTGCCGCTCAGCGTGACCCAGGCCGAGCGCATCGACGCGCTGCGCGGATGGGCCCGGAATCGGGCGGTATCGGCGACCGGCACCGACGACTGGGACTTCAGCAACCGGCCGGGGTGAAGTGTCGCACCCTGCCGATAAGGTGAGCGCACTCGAGCGAACCGGGGGTGCGAAGGATGAGCGTTTCTCTGCTGTTGGTGCCGCTGGCGATGGCCGGGGCCGCCGCCGTCCAGGCCGCCGCGGGCCGCAAGGCCGACGGCCGGCTGGTCTGCCAGGTGCAGACCCGCATGCGTGACGTGACCCTGCTCGAGTCGGCGCTGCGTGACACCGGGGCGACCGTGACCACCAGCGGCGACACGCTGTCCGCGACCTGGGCGCAGAGCGCCGCCACGTTCACCCGTGGAGCTGACGGCATCTGGGCCGCGCATGTCACCGGGGTGGACCAGGCCGGGGCCGTGGAGCTGATGACGACGGTCGACGGGGCTTATGGGCGACGCGTCCAGCAAGCCGTCCTGGAGCGGTTGCGCGATCAGGCGCCGGCGGCCGGGCTGCGGCTGGAGTCGGAGTCGGTGGAGCAGGACGCCAGTGTGCGCCTGGTCTTCGAGGTGGAGAGCGAGCGGGCATGACGGACAAGCCCCGCATCGTCGTGACCGTCGGCGCCGACGGCCAGGTGCGTGCCGAGACCGTCGACATCGTCGGTGAGCGCTGCCTGGACTACATCGCTGTGCTGGAGGACCTGATCGGTGGGCAGGTCCGGCAGAGTGCCTTCACCGACGACTACCACCGCCAGACCCAGGCCACGCAGGAACGGAACGTGAATCGTGACGTGGACCCCGCCTGATCCAGGTCAGGACCCGTATTCCGGATCCCCGCCGCACCCGCCCGGCTCGCAGCCCTACCCGCCGGGCGCCGGATACAAGGCGCCCTTCCCGCCGGCCGCCGGCTATCAGCAGCCGCCGCCCTTCCCACCTGCTTCCGGCTACCAGCAGCCGCCGCCCTTCCCGCCTGCGGATGGCCAGCAGCATCCGGCCCAGCCGGGTTATTCGCCGTCGCCGTCGCAGGGCAAGCGGACCGGCCCGGCGCGGCTGTCCTGGCGTCTGGCGCACAGCGCCTGGCTGGTGACCGTGCTGCTGCCGTTCAGCTGCTTCTCGGCGGTCGGCTTCATCTACGTCGGCGTCCGCGCGCGGCGGACGGCGTGGTGGATCGCCGGCATCTTCTACAGCGTCGTCGCCAACGTCTGCTTCTTCGTCGGCGGCGAGGGCGCGGACGACTCGACCCAGCAGAACGTCGCCTTCACGATCATGTTCCTGCTCTGGCCGATCAGCATCGGTCACGCGTTCGTCGTCAACGGGGCCTGGCTGCGCTGGCGTGCCGGGCACGTGCCGTGGTATTCGCGGCCACAGCCGGTCGCCTGGACCGGCGCACCCACACCGGCCGCGACTCCGCTGCCGCCGCAGCTGCAGGACGTCGTCCCACCGCCGCAGCAGTTCTACGGCGCGGTATCGGAACCGACGCCCGATCCGGTCTCGCCACCTGCGCCGGCGTCGGGCTCGGTGCTGCCGCCCGCCCCGGCGTCGGGCTCGGTGCCGCCGTCCACCCCGGCCTTCAACTCCAGCCCGCTGCCGGCCTTCGTGCCCGAGCCCGACCGGCTCGACGTCAACACCGCCGATGAGCGGCAGTTCGCGGCGCTGCCCGGCTGGAACGCCGAACGGGCCGCGCGGATCGTCGCGGCGCGGCAGGCGCGGGGCGGTTTCAGCAGCTTGACCGAGTTCGCCGCGGTGGCCGGGTTCGCACCGCACGAGTTCGTCGCGGTCCGGGATCGGCTGTCCTGCGATCCGCCACCACCACGGAACCCGACCGATCCGCCGCCCTACGGCCGGATCGTCGATGTCTGAGCCGCCCCTCGTGCGGGTGGCCCGCTTCCTGGACCGGACGACGGCCGAAGGCCCGGGGGAGCGGACCGCCATCTGGGTGCAGGGCTGCACCATCCGGTGTGCGGGCTGCTTCAACCCACACCTGTTCGGCGTGCGCGGCGGCGTCCCGACTCCGCCCGCGGATCTGGTGGCCCGGGTGCTCGCCACCGGCACGCCGGGGCTCACCCTGCTCGGCGGTGAGCCGTTCGAGCAGGCCGCCGGGCTCGCGGCGGTCGCCACCGGCGTGCGGCGGGCCGGCCGCTCGGTCATGACGTTCACCGGTTACGAGTACGACCAGCTGCGGGAGCAGGCCGCGAGCGGCCGCGACGACGTCGCCGCCCTGCTGGATGCCACCGACCTGCTGGTCGCCGGCCTGTTCCGGCAGGATCTGCTGGACCACGACCGGCCCTGGGTCGGGTCGACGAATCAGCGGTTCATCCGGTTGAGCGATCGCATCGAGGACGTTCCGATCGATGTGGCCGTCACCCCCGATCGGCTCGAGGTCACGGTCACCGCCTCCGGCGCCGTGTCGGTCAACGGCTGGGCCGACATCGAAACGCTCGACGCGCTCCTTTCGGGCCTGCCCGCCCGGCGCGGCAAACCAGCCTGAGCATGCCGCTGCACGGCGGGTCTAAGATCCACTGTGGACGGGGGCGGCCGGGATGCCGGATCGAGACTAAGCTGCCCTTTACTTCCCTGCACCGGCGTGACCGAGGGGTACCTTGATGAGCGGCGACCACGGCCTCAAACTCGACGCCAGCACACCGCACAGCGCGCGGGTGTGGAATTACTGGCTGGGCGGTAAGGACAACTTCGAGATCGACCGGGTCGTGGGCGAGCAGGTCAGGTCCGTCTACCCGGAGATCGCGCTGATCGCGCGGGAGTCCCGTGCGTTCCTGGGCCGTGCGGTGCGGTTCCTCGCCGGCGAGGCCGGTGTCCGCCAGTTCCTGGATCTCGGCACCGGATTGCCCACCGCCGACAACACCCACGAGGTGGCGCAGAAGGTCGCAGCCGATTCCCGGGTCGTCTATGTCGACAACGATCCGCTGGTCCTGACCCATGCACGGGCCTTGCTCACCAGCAGCCCGGAGGGAGCCACCGACTTCATCAACGCCGACGTGCGCGACCCGGAGAAGATCCTCGCCGAGGCGGCTCGGACGCTGGACTTCAGCCAGCCGGTGGCGGTCATGATGCTGGGCATCCTCGGCAACGTGATGGACGATGGCGAGGCCCGATCGATCGTGGATCGGCTGATATCAGCGGTGCCGTCCGGAAGCTACCTGGTGATCAATGACGGCACGGACGGCAACGATCGGGGAGTCGAGGGCGCCCGCATCCGTGGGGACGCCGGCGATCCGTACTGTCTGCGCAGCCCGGCCCTGCTCGCCCGCTTCTTCGACGGCCTGGAGCTACTGGATCCGGGGGTCGTGACCACGTCCCGGTGGCGGCACGACCCCGAGTCCGCCGAGCTCGGCGCTCTCGCTGTGGCGTGCGGAGTGGCCCGGAAGCCGTAGCGCGGCCAACACCACCTGCCTGCGGCTGACGGCGGCCACGGTGCGCGGCTGGGCCGACGGCGGCGGCAGTGCCCGCCGGGCTGGGCCGACGGCGGCGGCAGTGTTTGGCCGGGATCAGCGCTGCGCCGCCGCCTTGCGTGCTTCGGCGAGTTGCAGCGCCAGCTGCCCTGCGAACTCCAGCCCGGCCATCCGCACCGCGAGAGCGCGCGTCGGGTGCGGATGGCCGTTGCGGGTGAGCCTGGCCAGCCACCGCTTCTCCACCTGCCGGCGGCCGAACATCGCCGCCGCGGAGGCGCCCAGGACGGCGGCGGTCAGTGCGGCCTTGCGCTTGTCGAAGGCGAACTCGGGGAACGCGTCCGGGTCGACCACCGGCCCGCCCTCGGCGACCAGCATCGGCCGGGCGCCGACGACGAGCTCGGGTTCAGGGTCGGCCGAACGGGGCGAAGCCAGGTAGCTGACTCCGCCCACGGCGGCGACGATGCCGAGCCGGGCCAGGCGGCGCCGGGGCGGTGACAGTTCCCGGGCCGCGATCCAGGTGCTGGTGAGCGCTGCTTGCAGGGCGGCCATCGCGATGGCGCGCGGGTAGGAAGCGGATGCCATACCGGCAACGTAGCGCCGCGGGGCAACAAGATCAGGCGGCTCGGGCGATGCAGATGCGGGCGCTCAGCCGGGGCCCGGCCTCGTAGAACATGTACTGCACGCCGCCGTCGGTACCGAACGACGGTGCGGCTGCGCGGCCGTTGTCGCTGGCAGCGGGGGAGTAGAAGACGCCCAGATGGTTCTCGCGGTCGAAGGCGTTGCCCACCTCGGTGATGCGCATCTTGCCGTCGTTGCCGTGGTAGGCGACGTACGTCGTTCCGTTTCGGGCCACCAGCGACGGGCCGGAGATGTCGGTCAGGCCGTCGGGTTCGGGGTTGACCAGCGGGGTCTGGGCGAACTGCCACTGGTCCCAGCCGTTCGGGGACCAGCCGTGGTAGATGCGCCGGCGGCCGGACAGCACACCCATGTAGACCATGACGTATCGGCCGCCGTGGGCGAAGACGCGGGCGTACGAGGTCTCGGTCAGTCCGGGCACGAGACGCGTACTCAAAATGGGTGTTTCGTCCCGGAAGTTGATCCCGTCGGCGGAGCGCGCGACCCGCGTCGTGGTGTTCTCGCCGTGGTAGTAGAGGAAGAACTGGCGGGTGGCGGCGTCCCAGGTGACGTGCGGTGAGGACACGTGCGACACGGTCGTGGTGGGCAGGACATTGTCGATGATCGGGTTGCCGGGGTTCGAGGTGAACGGGCCGGCGAGGGAGTCCGCCCAGGCCACGCAGATGCCGCCGGGCTTCTCGTGCGGGGCGTAGTACAGGTAGTAGCGGCCGCGAGCTCCGCTGATCTTGTCGTAGACGCCGCGGACGCACGGGAAGATGAACTCGCCGGTCGGGTTGTAGCTCAGCGGCAGCTTGAGCGCGTCGCGCAGGTAGGTGTAGGTGGGCATACCGGCTGGGCCGGCGGCCTGGGCGGCGCGCGGTGCGCTGAGCCCGGCGACGCCTGCCGCGCCGAGCGCGGCAGCGCCGCGAAGCAAAGAACGGCGATCCATTGAAGCGGCCTCCTTCGAGGGGTACGGGATCCGCGTGAGCGGCGACGAAAGTGACGGAACGTGACGGGCGGCCCGTCCGGGGCGGGGATGCGTCAACGCAGCGGACCAACCGGGATCTTCTACGCAGCTCGACGCCGATGATGCATCGAAGTTTCGCCACTGTTAACCGCACCGGTCAAGGTACTAATACCTATTAGTACTGGGCTTTCTCGCTCCGAGCCCTTGACGTGCGCCGATGTGGTGCCCCACGATCGCTCCACCGCTTGCTAATGCGTATTAACGCCGTAACAGAGGGGACCCGAACGTGCCATCCAGCAACAGACGGGTGACGCAGCAGGACATCGCCCGGATGACCGGCGTCAGCCAGACCACCGTCTCGATCGTGCTGAACGAGCGCGACGACGCGGCGGTCCGCATCGCGCCGGAGACACGGGAGCGGGTGCTCCAGGCGATCCGCAAGACCGGGTACGTGGCCGATCCGATCGCCCGCCGCCTGGCCGACCAGCGCAACCGGTTCCTCGGCGTGTTCACCTACGAGCCGGTGTTCCCGGCCGGGCTCGGCGACTTCTACCACCCGTTCCTGGTCGGCATCGAGGAGTGCGCCGAACGCATCGGCTGCGACCTGCTGCTGTTCACCAGCGCACCGGTCGTCGACGGCCGGCGGCGGATCTTTCACCAGGACAACCGGCTGCGGCTGGCCGACGGCTGCATACTGCTCGGTCGCTGGCTCGACCCGGACGAGCTGGCCCGGCTCATCGCCGAGGGGCAGCCGTTCGTGAGCGTGGGCCGCCGCGACGACGCGGGCGGGCCGGTGCCGTATGTCGGCGCCGACTATCCGACGGCGACCGTGGCGCAGGTACGCAAGGCGGTCGAGCTCGGCCACCGGCGGATCGCGTACGTGGGTGAGGGGGCGGGAGCCGAGTCGCACGCCGACCGGCTGCGCGGCTTCACGACCGCCGTCCGGGAAGCCGGGATCACCGGCGTGCACGTGCGGTTCACCGAGGCCGCGGACGTCATGGACCAACTGCGAGAACACGGGGTGACGGCGATTTTCGTGGAGGAGTTCGCAGACGGGGCGGTTCTCGCCGAGGAGGCGGGTCGCCGTGCTCTGCGCGTACCCGATGATCTTTCTTTGGTTGCTCTTGGCGATCCCACCCGGCCGGCCAGTACCGACCTGGACTTCACCGGATACCGGATTCCACGCCGGGAGATGGGCTGGCAGGCGGTGGAGGTGCTGTCCGCGATCTTGGATGGCACCGGTGGGGAGACCCAGCGCTTGCTGCCGTGCGAGCCGGTGGCCGGGGCGACGCTGGCGGTGGCCAATGCGTGAGTTGCATGCCGACGTCCTGGTCGTCGGTGGCGGGCTCGGTGGGGTGGCGGCGGCCCTGGCCGCGCTGCGGGCCGGGCGCTCGGTGCTCCTGACCGAGCAGTACGCGTGGCTCGGCGGCCAGCTGACCAGCCAGGCCGTGCCGCCGGACGAGCACAGCTGGGTGGAGATGTTCGGTGTCACCGCCAGCTATCGGGCGCTGCGCAACGGGATCCGCGACCACTACCGTGCGCACTACCCGCTGACCGATCGGGCGCGGAACACCCGGGATCTGAATCCGGGCGCCGGGCATGTGAGCCGGCTGTGTCACGAGCCGCGGGTCGCGGTGGCCGTGATCGAGGCGATGCTGGCCCCCTACCGCGGGTCGGGGCGGCTCACGGTGCTGCAACCGGCGGTTCCGGTCGGAGCGCGGACCGACGGCGATCGGGTCACCGCGGTGATCGTGCGGCACTCCGGCGAGGAGGTCGTGCTGACGGCGCCGTACGTGCTGGACGCGACCGAGACCGGCGAGCTGCTGCCGATGACCGGCACCGAGTACGTGACCGGCGCGGAGTCGCAGGGCGAAACCGGCGAGCCCAGCGCACCCGAGACCGGCGACCCGGCGAACACGCAGGCGCTCTCGGTCTGCTTCGCGATCGACCATCTCGACGGCGATCACACCATCGACCGGCCCGCCACCTACGACTTCTGGCGTTCCTATCAGCCACCGTTCTGGGGCGCGCCGATGCTGTCCTGGCAGACGCCGAACCCGCGAACCCTGGAGACCTCGACCCGCTCGTTCACCCCCAACCCCGACGACGATCCCTGGCTGGTCAACGCCGATCAGCGGGTCAATCCCGGCGACGGAAACCTGTGGACCTTCCGCCGGATCGCCGCCCGCCGCAACTTCACCGACGGCTTCTACCCCAGCGACATCTGCCTGGTGAACTGGCCGATGATCGACTACTTCGAGGAGCCGTACGTCGACGTGCCAGACCCGGCGGCTGTCGAACGCGCGGCCCGGGAGCTGTCGTTCTCGGTGCTCTACTGGCTGCAGACCGAGGCTCCCCGGCCGGACGGCGGCACCGGCTGGCGCGGGCTGCGGCTGCGTGGCGACGTCACCGGCGGCGCCGACGGGCTGGCCATGGCGCCGTACGTCCGTGAGGGCCGGCGCATCCGCGCCGAGTACACCGTCGTCGAGCAGGATCTGTCGCTGGCGGTACGCGGTGACAAGGGCGCCGTCTCGTACCCGGACTCGGTCGGTGTCGGCATGTACCGCATCGACCTGCACCCCTCGACCGGCGGCGACAACTACATCGACGTCGCCTCCTGCCCGTTCGAGATCCCGCTCGGCGCGCTGATCCCGCAACGCGTGGAGAACCTGCTGGCGGCCGGCAAGAACATCGGCACCACCCACATCACCAACGGCTCGTACCGGCTGCACCCGGTCGAGTGGAACGCCGGAGAGGTGGCCGGGGCGCTCGCCGCCTTCTGCGTCACCCGCGGCGTGTCCCCGCGAGCCGTACGCAACACCCCCGGCCTTCTCACCGAGTTCCAGGACCACCTGAGCGCCGACGGCGTCGAGCTGCGCTGGCCCGACATCAGCGGTTACTGAGAAAGGATCTGAAGAGAGATATGCGAAAGACCGTTTCGATAGCCGCGATCGCCCTGCTCGGCGCGTTGACCGCCTGCGGCGGCGGTGGCGAGAGCGAGTCCGGCGGCCCGGTCACCCTGCGGATGACCACCTGGTCGGCGAACCCCGCCCACGTCGAGCTCTTCAACGCGATCGCCGCCGACTACCGGAAGACCGAGCCGGACGTCACCGTCACCTTCGAGGCGCTGCCCCTGGAGAACTACACCACCACGGTCACCACCCAGATCGCCGGCGGCAACGCACCCGACATCGCCTGGATCCTCGAAGGCTCCGCCCCCGACTTCGTCGCGTCCGGTGCGCTCACCGCGCTTGACGACAGCATCGAGAACACCGCCGACCTGGCGCCCGCCGCCACCGCGCTGTGGAAGCAGGACGGCAAGCTCATGGGCTACCCGTTCTCCACCTCGCCGTTCGGCGTATTCGTCAACACCGACATGCTGCGGCAGGCGGGGCAGACCCTGCCCACCGGCGACAAATGGACCTGGGACAACGCCGTCGCCGTAGCCGCCGCGACCGCCGCCAAGACCGGCAAGCAGGGCCTGGTGATCCGCGACTTCGACTACAAGGACTGGAGCAACCTGGCCACCGTCTTCCGCGGCTGGGGTGCCGAGGCCTGGACCGCCGACGGCAAGACCTGCGGCTTCGACCAGCAGCCGATGGTCGACGCGATGACCTTCCTGCACAAGGCGATCTTCACCGGCAAGGCGCTGCCCGCCCCCGGCGTGGCCGCCGACTTCTTCGCCGGTGAGTCGGCCATGACCATCGCCCAGATCTCGCGGGCCTCCCTGCTGAAGGACGGCAAGTTCGGCTGGACGCTGGTGCCGCTGCCGGCCGGGCCCAGCGGTGCCTACTCGGTGATCGGGCAGGGCGGGCTCGGCGTACTGAAGAAGGGCAAGAACGCCGCCGCCGCGCAGGAGTTCGTCAAGTTCTTCACCAGCCCGGCCAACTCCGAGAAGCTCGCCCAGTTCTTCCCGCCGCCGCGGCAGTCCCAGCTCAACGCCGGCACCCTGGCCAAGGCCAACCCGCTGCTCAAGCCCGAGCAGTTGCAGGATGTGGTGATCGACGGCATCGCGAACGGCGTGGTCAAGCCCAGCCACACCGGTAGCGCCGAGATCAGCCAGGCGGTCCGCTCGGCGCTCGACCCGATGTGGAAGCCGGGCGCCGACGTACCCGGCGTGCTGCGTGGTGTCTGCACGGCGATCCAGCCGCTGCTCGCCAAATGACGGTCGTCATGGACCGGGCCGCCAAGGCCCGGTCCGCCCCCTCCGGTCCGCGGTCGTTCTGGACCACCCGCCGCCGCGACCAGCTCACCGGCTATCTCTTCATCACCCCGGCCCTGGCCGGAGCGGTCGCCTTCGTCTTCCTGCCGCTCGTGCTGGTGGTCTGGTACAGCCTGCACGAGTGGAACGTCCTGGCCGACACGTTCACCTTCGTCGGCGCCGAGAACTACCGCAAACTCGCCGACGACCCGAACGTGCCGGCGGTCCTGCGAGCCACCGGCCTGTTCTCCGTCGGCCTGGTCGTGTTCAACCTCGCCCTGGCCCTGCTGCTCGCCGTCCTGCTGAACCAGAAGCTGCGTGGCACCACGGTCTTCCGGGTGCTGTTCTTCTCGCCGGTCGTGGTGTCGCTGCTGGCCTGGACCATCGTGTGGGGCTTCCTGCTCCAGGACAACGGCGGCATCAACGGCCTCCTCGACGCGATCGGCGTCGACGGGCCGAACTGGCTGCGCTCCGGCGGCACCGCCATGGCCTCGGTCGTGGTGGTACAGGTCTTCAAGAACGTCGGCCTCAACATGGTGCTGTTCCTCGCCGCCCTCCAGGGCGTCCCGCAGGAGCTCTACGAGGCCGCCCGCACCGACGGCGCGTCGGCCTGGACCGTCTTCCGGCGCATCACCCTGCCGCTGATCAGCCCGACCATCCTGCTCACCTCGATCATCACCGTGGTCGGCTCACTGCAGGTCTTCGCGCAGATCAGCGTCCTCACCCAGGGCGGCCCGGGCACCTCCACCACGGTGCTCGTCTACTACCTGTACCAGCAGGCCTTCCAGTTCCACGCCTTCGGTTACGGCGCCACCCTGTCCGTCCTGCTGTTCCTCATCGTCCTGGCACTCACCGTGCTCCAGTGGCAGATGCGCAAGAGGTGGGTCTTCCATGAGTCATAGAAGCAAGATCTTCCTGTACGGGCTGCTGCTCGTCCTCTGCGTGCCCTTCGTCTTCCCGACCTGGTGGATGATCACCAGCTCGTTCAAGCCGAACGCGGAGATCTTCTCGCCGTCGCTGTGGCCGTCCGACTGGACGGTGGAGCCGTGGCGGCAGGTGTTCACCATGCAGCCGTTCGCCCAGCAGTACTTCAACAGCGCCTACATCGCCGTGGTGGTCACCGCCGGCACGCTCGCGGTGGCCGCCATGGCGGGGTACGCGTTCGCGCGCATCCGCTTCCCCGGGCAGAACGCGCTGTTCCTGATCGTGCTCACCGGCCTGCTGATCCCGAGCGAAGTGACGATCGTCCCGCTGTTCCGGATCTTCAACAGCCTGGGGCTGGTGGACACCCACTGGCCGCTGATCCTGGTGCCGATGCTGGGGCCGCCGAGCGTGCTCGCGACGTTCATCATGCGGCAGTTCTTCATCACCCTGCCCGGGGAGCTGGAGGAGGCGGCGCGGATGGACGGCCTGGGCCGACCGGCGATCTTCCGGAAGATCGCGTTGCCGCTGGCCCGGCCGGCCCTGGGCGCGGTCGCCATCTTCACGTTCCTGCACAGCTGGAATCTGTACCTGGAGCCGGTCGTCTACATCTCGTCGCAGGAGAAGTACACGCTGCCGCAGGCGCTGACCCAGTTCACCGACGCCTATCAGGGGCAGTTGTGGAACGTGCAGCTGTCCGCGGCGTCGATGACCGCGATCCCGGTGCTGATCGTCTTCGTGATCGCCCAGCGCCAGTTCATCGAGGGCCTGGCGCATACCGGCCTCAAGGGATGAGTGTCCCGGTACGACGAACGGTCCCCCTCGTGATGGAGAAGGACCGTGGCTTTGCCGGGGGTCAGACGGCGTCCGTTGATTTCTCGCGCTGGAGTTTCCGGTTCTGCTCGAGGGCTTCCTCGAGTTGGTCCTCGAGAATGATGATCCGGCAGGCGGATTCCAGGGCGGTGCCCTGGTCGACCATCTCCCGGGCCCGCGCGGCGAGGCGCAACTGGTAGCGGGAGTAGCGGCGGTGCCCGCCGGCGGATCGGAACGGGGTGAACAGTTTCGCCTCATCGAGCCGGCGCAGGAACTCCTGCGAAGTGCCGACGATTTCCGCGGCACGGCCCATCGTGTAGGCGGGATAGTCTTCGTCGCCGAACATGTCGTCGGATTGGGTCATCTACACCTCCGTGACGAGGGCCCCGGCGCGGAAGCGCCGGGGCCCAGGGTTTGCGGGTCAGAAACACCATCTACCGACAGGTTCGTCGGGTTGTCGTATCCGCACCGGCCGTCATTGACGGCTTCGGGTGCGAGGATCGCATAAGCGTGACCGGAGACCACCTCTCGTTCGATGGGAACTGCGGTGTCCGCCCCAGGACCTCAAACGCGGTCGGGTGGCGGGCGATCCAACGGTGTTTGGGCCCTCCCTTTCCTCTGCTTACCGAAACTGATCCTGTTACTCGCCGTTGTCGGAGCCCCACGCGACTTCATGGCCCCGCACACGTGCGGCGAACCTTTTCACCAGGCGGAGCCCTGAACCTGCATTGGCCCCGCCTGGTGGCCCTGACCTGGAACTACGTCAAGGTCTTACCTGCCACTTGCCTGGCCGAGCGAGCCACGACGTGTTTCCGGGCCCTGCTTGACGCTCGGCTCAATCGTCTGCGTCTTCAACGATCTCTGCTGTCAACGAGAGAAACCCTAACCGCCGACGAGCAAGAAATCTAGTACCTCCGGCACAGATTTTTTGGGCCGTCGCTCCCAGGGCCGGTCCGGGCCGGACCGCAATAGACTGGCACCGATGACGGCAAGGCCGACTGGGGGACACCCGCCATGGCCATCGAGTACCTCCTGCTCGGCGATGCCGACTGCGACACCGCCGAGGTGCAGGCGTTCTTCACGGCGGAGATCCGCGGGGACTTCGGTCATCGCGGGACGGCGTTCTGCCACGGCATGTACGTGACGGCTCACCGTGTCGCGGACGAGGAGCGGAGCGCGGAGTGGAGCAAGCTCGCGGAGCTGTTCGGCTTCGAGCACCGCATCACCGCCACCTTCCACCTCTCCGACCTGGCCGACGAGATGACGGATGCCCGCAACACCGAGCTCATGGTCCGGTCCGTCCTCGACCTCGTCACCCGCTACACCTGCCGTGGGGTGCTGCTGTTCAACGGCGACCTGGTCATCGCGCAGTGGACTCCGTCCGAGATCGTGTTCGACTGCGACTGGGAGCCGTGGGCCAAGCTGGAGCTGATCGCCGGGCACACCGTCCGCCGGCTGCCGCAACCCTTGCTGTGACTCAGTCGCCGTCGCGCAGCCGCGAACCGGTCAGGTGAGCGCGGGCGCCATCATCCGCGTCGCCACCTTGGCCAGCTCCGCGTCGGTGGGTTCCCGGCCGTCGTGGTGGTTGATGAAGTGCTTCTCCGCCCGCCGGATCAGCCGCAGCAGGTCCGACACCGAACCCGGGTAGTCCCGGCACAGCCGGACCGCGGCCCGCAGGTACCGGTCCGAGATGGGCGCCATGTACTCCTGCATGCCGGCCTGCCACGCCAGCGGGTGCACCACGTAGCCGGCGGGCAGGTTGCCCGGACCGCCGATGATGCTGAGGATCTGGAGGCGGTCCACCCGCAGCGGCGCGGCCTTGAGTCCGATGTAGGCGAGACCGGCGACGGCGGCCAGGACCGCGACGGTGAGCGCGAGCATCGGGTTGCCGGTGCCGGCCGCCACGACGACCGCGAAGGCCATCACCACCAGCGCGCCGGCCACCAGCACCGGGCTGCCCCCGGTGCCGGGCGCTCCGCGGTGCGCCTCGTCGATCGACTTGCGGATGGCACTGTCGAGCACCTCGTCTTCCGGGCGCCACATGTCGCCGCGTACCGGAACCCCACGGTCGGAGGGTTTGGTCATAGCGGGGCGTCCTTCCGTAGACAGCGCGATCCTCGGGGCGAGTGTCGCGAACATCGGCTGGCCGGAACCGGACTGAAGGAAAACGACGCGCGAAGTCAGGCGAGCAGGTTCTCCCGCATCTCCTTGCCGGGATTGAGGGTGCCGGCCGCGCGGGTGCCGGCGGCGTCCAGGACGGTGACGGTGTTGTTGCGGCGCATCAGCTCGCGGACCGGAACCGGCAGTGGCGGCGGGTTGCCCATGGCGGCGCGCAGCTCGCGGGCGGTGACGATGAGGCGGGTGGCGAGCGTGGCGGCGTCGATGTCGACCCGGACACGGCCGAACTCCCAGCCGTCGATGGTCAGGTCGAGGATTTCGAAGACCTGGTCGAGCAGTGGCTCCGGGTCGGTGATCCGCACGGCCTCGCGGGCCCGGCTGCCGAGACCCTCGACCGCGGCGGTGACCTGGATGTACGGGTGCAGACCGCAGGGTAGGGCGAACAGCGGCCACTGCAGGTGCGTGCCGGCGGTCTGCCAGAGCGGTCGGTAGTTCGTGCGGTCGATGGCCAGCCGGAGGTTGGCGGCCTGGGCGTACATCTGCGCGTAGGCCGAGTCGGCGAACTCGCGGAGGACGGTGACGGCCACGGCGAGGCCGTCGTCGCCGGCGATCAGCCGGGCGACCGCCTCGGCCTGATCGGCGAACGGGGTCTGCACGTGCGCGCCGAAGTTCTGCCGGACCTCACGCAGCAGCTCCCGCTGCCGGACCGGATCCTGCTGGACCTGCCGCTTGGCCGGACCGAACCGCAACCACCGCATGGACGTCTCGTTTCAGCCGCACGGAAAAGACGCGGCAATGTTAAGCGACATTCGCCCTCGGCGTTGTGCGACGGAGACCTCCCGGGCAGTATCCACACTGCGAGTGCAAAATTACCGTCGTCAATCGGGAGGGTCGATGTGGATTACTCGCCGAAGGGTGCTCTCACTGATCACCGGGGTGGCGCTCGCCGCCACCGGACTCGCCGCACCGGCCGCCGCTGAGCCCGTGCCGGCCGGCGCCGAACCGCGCCCGGCCATCTTCATTCATGGCAGCGCCGGATCCGCGATGCAGTTCCGCACGCAGGCCAAGCGCCTGGCGAGCAACGGCTACCCGATCGACGTGATCGAGGCGCACGAGTACGACTCGCCCAACATCGCCACGATCATCACCTCGGTCTACGCGGACCTCGACTCCCGGATCACCCGGCTGCTGGCCGCCAGCGGCGCGGACCGGGTCGACCTGCTCGCCCATTCGCTGGGCACCTTCGTGACCCAGGGCTACCTGAACAGCTCGCCGGCCCGTGCCGCGCGGGTGGCGCACTACGTCAACCTCGACGGGCGGCCGGCCGCCGCTCTGCCGGGTGGCGTGCCGACCCTGGCAATCTGGGGTGAGGGCGATCCGGCGCGTACGGTGGCCGGCGCGACGAACGTCCACTTCCCCGACCAGTCGCACACCCAGACCGTGTCGTCGGAGGAGTCGTTCCGGGAGATCTACCGCTTCCTGAACGGCCGGGAGCCGCGTACCACCAGCATCGTGCCGCAACGTGACGTGCGGGTCTCCGGCCGGGCGGTGCTGTTCCCCAGCAACGCCGGGGTGGGTGAGGCGGTCGTCGAGCTGTACCCGGTGAGCCCGCTGACCGGGCGGCGCCTGACCAGCCGGCCGGCCCGGGTGCAGCCGGTACGAGCCGACGGCTCATTCGGCCCGCTACCGGTCCTGCCCTACGCGCGGTACGAGTTCGCGCTGGTCCGGACCGGGCAGGCGACCCATCACTTCTACTTCGAGCCGTTCCTCCGGTCGGACTCCTTCGTACGGCTGCTGACCAGCCGGCCCGGTGAGGGCATCGGCGCGCTCGTCGACACCAGCGACCGGCACACCGCGCTGACCTTCCAGCGGCAGAAGGAGTGGTGGGGCGACCAGGGTGACGAACTGTGGATCAACGGTAGGAACATCCTGAACGGCGCGAACGCGCCCCGGAACAAGCGGGTCATCGGCGTCTTCGTCTTCGACGACGGCAGCGACGGCGTGACCGACCTCACCGCGCCGTTGCCGGAGTTCTTCGCGGTGACGTTCATGACCGGAATGGACGTGTTCATCCCGGCGGCGCAGCAGCGGCTCGGCACGGTCAAGATCGTGTCAAGGCAGCGTGGTGGCGGTTTCAGTGCAATGCCGGTGCCGAACTGGAAGTCCAGCGAGCACCGCGTCTCCATCGAGATCAACGATCATTGACAGGGAACACCGGGCGCGGAAAACTGCGCCCGGTGTTCTACACAAGGAGCTCCGCGCGACCGTCATACACAGCATGGTGAAGTTCGGTGTGCGGGTGGCCTCGGCGGCGCTCCTGGTGGCTGGAGCGGCCGCCGGTGTCCACCTCGGCGACATGCGGGACGTGCCGCGGACGCAGAGCGCGGCAGCGGTCGAGGACGCGCTGCTCAAGGACCGGCACAACCGCAACATCGCGGCCCGGGCGTACCGGGCGCAGGCCGAGGCGCAGGCGGCGGTCAAGGCGGCCGGCCAGGTCAAGGTGGCGGCCGGGCAGGCTCGGGCACTGGAGCAGAAGCGCAAGGACAAGGTCGCGGAACAGGCGAAGCCGACCGGATCGGTGCCCTACACCGGCAAGATCCCGGAGTCCTGCGGCGAGTTCAAGGGCAACCGCGCCACCGGCTGCGCGCTCATGCTGAAGAAGGGCTTCGCGATCGCCGAGTTCGGCTGCCTGGACCGGCTGTGGGATCACGAGAGCGGCTGGAACCACCTGGCCGAGAACCCGAACTCCGGCGCCTACGGCATCCCGCAGGCCTTCCCCGGCACCAAGATGGCCTCGGCCGGTGCGGATTGGCGGATCAACGCGGCCACTCAGATCACCTGGGGACTCGGCTACATCAAGGGCCGCTACAAGTCGCCGTGCGGCGCCTGGACCTACTGGCAGAACCACCACTCGTACTGAAGGCGCGGCGTTTCCGGCAACCGTCTCCGCATGATCAGTGAGGAGATCTGCCCGGCCGAGCCGTGGCAGGTGCGGGAGACCCGCCTGGACCCGGACCTGCTCGCACAGACCGAGTCGGTCTTCGCCCTGCCGAACGGCTATCTCGGCCTGCGCGGCAACCTCGACGAGGGCGAGCCGTACGGCATCCCAGGCACCTATCTCAACTCCTTCTTCGAGGAGCGGCCGCTGCCCTACCCGGAGGGCGGCTACGGCTACCCCGAGCAGGGTCAGACGGTCGTCAACGTCATCGACGGCAAGCTGATCCGGCGGCTCGTCTCGTTCACGCAGCGCTCGGTCGCCGCCGTCGTCTACGAGGTGGAGGCGGTCGACCGGCAGGTGCGCGTCACCGTGCAGTCCGGTCTGGAAGCCGGCGAGGAGCAGGTGAAGGTCTCCGACGACCCGCGGGTCGCGGCCGCCCTCGAACACCCGCTCGAGGCGGTGGAGCAGGACGCCGAGCAGCACGGGGCGGTGCTGCTGCACCGTACCCGCCGGAGCGGCCTGCTGATGGCCGCCGGCATGGACCACATCGTCGAGGCCCGCGGCGACCACCAGGAGGAGACCGACGTGGGGGCCGACAGGGCGCGCCCGCCCGTGGGCGCCCAGCAGGCGCCCCGCGCGCG
>NZ_JADQTO010000013.1:98646-154349 GCF_015704865.1 Actinoplanes aureus
GGCCGCCCCCCCCCCCCCCCCGCCCCCCGCCCCCCCCCCCCCCCCCCCCCCCCCCCCCCCCCCCCCCCCCCCCCCCCCCACGACCGTGGTCACCCTGCTGCCGCCCGGCGAGCGTCTGCGGATCATCAAATTCCTGGGGTACGGGTGGAGCACGTCCCGCTCCACCGAGGCGCTCCGCGACCAGATCGCCGCCGCCCTCATCGGAGCCCGGTACGCGGGCCGGGACGGTCTCCCCCGTGAACAGCGCGAATACCTCGACGACTTCTGGGACGCCGCCGACGTGGAGATCGACGGTGACCCGTCGTTGCAGCAGGCCGTCCGGTTCGGGCTGTTCCACGTGCTCCAGGCCGGTGCCCGCACCGAACGCCGGGCCGTCCCCGGCAAGGGCCTGACCGGTCCCGGCTACGACGGGCACGCCTTCTGGGACACCGAGGGCTACGTGTTGCCGCTGCTCATGTACACCTGCCCGCAGGCGGCCGCCGACGCGCTGCGCTGGCGGCACTCGATCCTCCCGCAGTCCCGGGACCGGGCCCGCACCCTCGGCCTGGCGGGCGCCGCGTTCCCGTGGCGCACCATCACCGGCGAGGAGTGCTCCGCCTACTGGCCGGCCGGCACCGCGGCGCTGCACCTGAACGCGGTGATCGCCCGGGCCGTCGACCGGTACCGGCGGGTCACCGGCGACACCACCCTCGAGGCCGACTGCGGCCTGGAGATCCTGGTGGAGACCGCCCGCCTGTGGGTGTCGCACGGTCACCACGACGCCGACGGCGTGTGGCACATCGACGGCGTCACCGGCCCGGACGAGCCGGAGACCTGGCGGGCCAGCGCGCACGCCGTGCACGTGCCCTTCGACGAGCGGCTCGGCGTGCACCCGCAGTCGGAGGGCTTCACCCGGTACGCCGCCTGGGACTTCCCGGCGACCCGCCCGGAGAAGACGCTGATGGACCAGGCCACCTACTTCCAGCTCTACCGCCGGCAGGTGGTCAAGCAGGCCGACCTGGTGCTGGCCATGCACTGGTGCGCGGAGGAGTTCACACCGGAGCAGAAGGCCCGCAACGTCGACTACTACGAGCGGATCACCGTCCGTGACTCGTCCCTGTCGGCCTGCGCCCAGGCGGTGATGTGCGCCGAGGTCGGCCACCTGGAACTCGCACACGACTACGCCTGGGAGGCAGGTGACCACGTCGGAGGCGGTGGAACGGCCGGTGGTCCCGATGGAGCCGGTGCTGCCACCCCCGCGGCAGCCAACCGGATACGCACCCGCCCGAAGCGGTGGGTGAACTCGCTCCCTCCACCGGGGAGGCTTTGCGCGATCGGCTTCACCGAGGGCGTGGCGCTGCGGCGCCGCGCCGTCCCTCGTCCCCGTGATCAAGGCCGACGCGCCGTACCTCCCCGATGGACACCGAGGAACCACACATCAATGTCAACTGATGAGGTCCGGTACGCTACGTGCGCGTCGGATCGGTTGACAGCGATGAAGAGCATACGCATGATCGCGCGACTCGTGTCAACCGACCAGCCGTTCAGTTGACACAGGGAGGGCGACGGTGAGCACCACATCAGGCGGTCGTCCGCTCACGACAATGCAGGATCGGCTCAACTATCTGTTCGAGACGGTCCGGCCGGTGGGCAAACCCCGATACTCGGTCCGTGAGGTGGCCGAGGCCATCAAACGCGACCAGGGCTTCGACATCTCCGCGGCGTACATCAACTACATCTGCACCGGCGAACGCGAGAACCCGGGCGTGCAACAGGTCCGCGCCCTGGCCTGCTTCTTCGGTGTGCCCGCCTCGTTCCTGCTCGGCGACGGCGACCAGAGCCAGATCGCCCGCGAGCTCGAACAACTCCGTGCCGCCGTGCGGTTCAAGGAGAAACTCCAGGCCGCCGACGACGCCATGAACGACCCGTGCGTACGCGTCATCGCGATGAAGGCCCGCGGCCTGTCACCGTCGCACCTCAAACTGGTCTCCGCGATGCTCGACCAGGTCCGCGAGATCGAGGGCCTGCCGTAACGTGCGCGCCCGGGAGATCCGCCGATACGAGCAGCTGTTGCGCCGGCTGGACATCACCATTCCGGTGCCGTTCGACGCGCGTACCTTCAGCGAGCACATCGCCGACAAGCGAGGCCGGCCGATCCACATTCTCCCGATGGACACCAGCGACGCCACCGCACCCTGTGGCCTGTGGCTGGCCACCGCCAAGGCCGACTACGTGGTGGTCGACAACCGCGCTCCCGCCGTGCTGCGCGAGCACATCCTGCTGCACGAACTCGCCCACCTGCTCTGCGACCACCGCGGACGCCTGCGCCTGGACGCCGCCGACCTCAGCTTCGACTTCCTCGACCCGGCCATGGTCGAACGCGTCCTCGGCCGGACCAGCCACTACCCCGACGCCCAGGAACGCGAGGCGGAAGGGGTGGCCAGTGTGATCAGCCGCTTCGCCGCCCGCCGGTCCCCGGTCCCGCGCCCCCGCGACGACGCCGACGAGCGCACCGCCGCGCTCGACCGGGTCAGTTCCGCGCTCGCCGCCGACCGGAGCTGGAAGACGTGAGCGACTACACCCCGCTGCTCGCCGGAACCGTCGCTTTCGCCGCCCTCGTACCCAAGACCACCCAGCTGCTGCGTGACCCGGGCAACCCGGCCCTGCGCGCCACCTGCGGCGTGCTGGCCAGCCTCGGCGCCGCCCAGGTCATCTCCTGCGGACCCGTCTACCACGTCATCGGGCAGGTCAGCGGCGTGCCGAACCTCGGCCGCTATCTCATCCACCTCTGCGCGCTGATCGCGGCGGCCGCCGTACAGTCGCTGTTCCTGCATCTCGGTGATCCGGCTACGGCCCGGCGCCGGGCCGCCCACCGCTGGTTGCTGCTCGCCCTGGCCGCGGCGATCATGGGCGCGGCCGTCGTGGTCGCGGACTTCTCGGTGGAGGACGCCGAGAACTTCGCCGACCGGTACGCGGGCGCGCCCTGGATGCGCGAGTACATGATCAGCTTCCTGGCCTACCTGGCCCTGGCGATGGTCGACATCATGCGGATGTCGATCCGCTACGCACGCCAGCTGCCCGCCTCCGCCCTGCGCCTCGGCCTGCGGCTGCTCAGCGCCGGCGCCCTGGTCGGCCTGGTCTACGTCGTGCACAAGGCCGTCTTCATCCTGGTGATCTCCCTGGGCGGGGCACTGGCCTGGTCCGAGGGGCCCGTCTCCCAGGCGCTCATCGGGCTGGGCATCATCCTGGTCAGCGCCGGCCTGGTCATCCCGTCGATCGTCCGGGCGGCGAACGCCCTGCGGCAGTGGCCCGGCCAGTACCGGCTGTACCGCGCCATGTACCCGCTGTGGCGGGCGCTGCACGACCTGGACAGCGCGGCCACCCTGCACAAACCCCGGCGCCGCCCGCCGCTGTCCACCCTCGGCGTGGAGACCTACCGCCGGGTCATCGAGATCCTCGACGGGCTGCGCCGCCACGACGGCTATCTCGACCCGGCCGCCGGCGAGCAGGCCGCCGGCGCGGCCATCGCCGCCGGCCGTACACCGGAGGAGGCCCGGGCCGCCGGGGACGCCGCCAGCATCGCCGCGATGATCGACTACCTTTCGCGTACGCCCCAGGCGTCCCGCCGGCCGCCGAGACCCTCGACCGCCCTCGCCGTTCCCGAAGAACCCGATCTCGACGCCAGCGTGCGGCACCTCGCCGCCGTGTCGAGGCTCCTCCCCGCCGCCCTCGCCCAGCTGGAAGCCCATGACGACGCAGTCACCCGCTGAGACCCGCCCCGCCGACCGGGTCGCCCGGCTGCTCACCGAGATCCTCTCGCCCGCCGTGCTGGTCGCCGCCGTCCTGATCGCCGTCGCCTGGCAGGCCGCCGAGAACGCGCTCACCGCTGCGATCTGGGGTGTCATCGCGGCCGCCGCCGCCAGCTTCCTGCCGATCGCCTACATCCTGCACGGCGTACGGCGAGGCGCCTGGACCGACCGGCACGTCGGTGTCCGCGCCCAGCGCACCCTGCCCCTGCTGGTCTGCCTCGGCTCCACCGCCTCCGGCACCCTCGCCCTGTACGCCGCCGGCGCGCCCCGCGACCTGCTCGCCCTCATCGCCTGCATGGCCGCCGCGCTGGTCGTCGCCACCCCGATCACCCTGGTCGCCCGCTGGAAGATCTCCATCCACGCGCTCGTCGCGGCCGGTACCGCGGTCACCTTCACCGTCGTTTTCGGACCCTGGCTCGGCTTCACCTGGCCGCTCGCGGCCGCTGTCGGCTGGTCCCGGGTGCGCCTCGGCGACCACACCGCCGCCCAGGTGATAGCCGGTGCCGTGGTCGGTGCGTGCGCCACCGGTCTGCTCTACCCGGAACTCCGCTGACGATCATGACTGGACGCGCAGCGTTCGCTCGGTTAACGTACGGTGACGCCGTTGCGAGTTCTTCCCCCGTGGAATTCGCAGCGGCGTTTCTCTGTGGACGATCGCGCCGTGAGCGCGTTCAACCCCGGCGGCGTACGCTGCCCGCATGGCCACGGTCAGTGTGAATGGGATTACGCTGCGCTGCGAGGAGTGGGGCTCGGGCCTGCCGATCCTCGGGATCCACGGGATCGCGGGTTCCGCGCGGCTGTGGGCCGGTGCGGTGCCCGAGCTGTCGGCGCGCGGCCGGCTCATCCTCTACGACCGGCGCGGATGCGGGCGCAGCGAGCGGCCCGTGCCGTACGAGCGGACCAGCATCGCCGAGCACGCCGACGACGCGTACGCGCTGCTGCACGAGCTGGACGCGGTACCGGCCGTGCTGATCGGGCGCAGCTACGGCGGTGAGGTCGCTCTCGACCTGGCCCGCCGCTATCCGGACGCCGTCATCGCGCTGATTCTGTTGGAACCGGCGTTGCCGACGCTGTCCGCGCCGATGCGCTCGTGGTGGCGCACCGTGAAGCACCGGGTCAACGCGGCCGGCAGCCCGGACGCCGCGGCAGAATGTCTGATCCGGGAGGTCTTCGGTGACGGCGGGTGGGACGGGCTGCCCCGTGACGTCCGCGAGGTGTTCCGTGCCAACGGACCCGCCGTGCTCGCCGAGGTCAACGGGGAGTGGACCGCCCCGGACGCCCGTACCTTCGGCGGGCTGAACCGGCCCACCCTGCTGATCTCCGCGGCCGACTCCCCGCCGCCGTTCCGCGCCGCCGACCAGGCCCTCGCCGGCCTGTTGCCGCGAGTCCGTCACGAGATGGTCGGCGGCGGCCACCTGGTCGACCCGGCCGGGCCGCAGGTGCTGGCCTTCCTCGACGGCGTCCTGCGCGAGCGGGCCGATCTCGCCCCGGACCGGCCGGGGCGCGGCGACTGACCCGCCTCGATGGTCCGGATCGCCGGGACGTCGCACACCGTGTGCGGCGCGAAGCCGGTGGGATGGCGACGCTGATCAGCGTCAGCCGATGTCGGACCGGGGAGCGGGAATGGCCGATCTGACGAACGTACTCAATGAGAGCTGGAGCCTGGTCGAGGAGCGGAGCGACCGGGTGGTGGAGCACTTCTACGCGCGCCTCTTCCTCGCGTATCCGCGGCTGCGAGACCTGTTCCCGGTGGAGATGGCGGCGCAGCGCGACCGGCTGCTGGCCGCGATCGTCCGGGCCGTGCGGCAGCTCGGCGACCCGGCGCGGCTCGACGAGTACCTGCGCGGTCTCGGCCGGGACCACCGTAAGTACGACGTGCGGCCGGAACACTATGCGCAGGTCAAGGTGTGCCTGCTCGACGCGATCCGGGTACACGCCGGCGAGCGCTGGAACGACGTCTACGAGCAGGCCTGGAACGACGTCTACGACCTGATGGCCGCGAAGATGATCGCGGGTGCGGAGGGCGGTGACGAGCCGCCGTACTGGAACGCGGAGGTGCTCAGCCACGAGCGGCGCGGCCGGGACGTCGCGGTGTTCACCTGCCGGCCCCGGCAGCCGTTCACCTTCCGCGCCGGGCAGTACGTGAGCCTCGAGTGCGCACACCGCCCCCGGGAGTGGCGCACCTACTCGATCGCGAACAGCCCCCGCCCGGACGGCACCCTGGAGTTCCACGTGCGCGCGACCGGAACGGGCTGGGTGTCCAGTGCGCTGGTGCGCCGGCTACGGGCCGGTGACCTGCTGCACCTGGCCGCGCCGATGGGTTCGATGATCCTGGACACCGCGTCGCGCCGCGACGTCGTGCTGGTCGCCGGTGGCACCGGGCTGGCGCCGGCCAAGGCGCTGCTCGGCGAGCTGGTCAAGTACAACCGGACCCGCTGGGTGCACCTGTTCCGCGGCGAGCGCCAGGGCGACGGCTTCTACGACCGGGAGCACCTGGACCGGATCGCCGAGAAGTATCCGTGGCTGAGCATCGTGCGGGCGGTCAGCGACGAGCCGGGCTATCCGGGGGAGCGCGGTGCGATCCACGACGTCCTGTCGCGGCACGGGCCGTGGCGCGACCACGACTTCTACGTGGCCGGGTCCGCGCCGATGGTACGGGCCACACTGAGCCGGCTCGCGGAGATGCGGATCCCGCCCACCCGCGTCCGGTACGACGCCTTCACGGACTGCTGAGGCGTCGTACCGGCGATTTCACCGATTCGCGGTCGCCGAATATCGACAATCGTCTATTTAATGAGAACACCCATGCGATTGCTGACCGCCGCCCTCGCCGGCATGCTCGCCGCCGTGGGCCTCGCCGCACCCGCCCAGGCCGCGCCCGGCGGCACCGGACCGTACCCGGCCGACTACGAGACCACCATCCGCCTGTTCAACCACACCATCTACCGCCCGAGCACCCTCCCGGCCGGGCTGACCCTGCCGATCGTCGCCTGGGGCAACGGCGCCTGCCGGGCCGACGGCACCTGGTTCCAGAACATCCTCAAGGAATTCGCCTCGCACGGCTTCCTGGTCATCGCCAGCGGCCGCCCGGGCGGCACCGGCAGCACCGACGCCGACATGCTCATCGACGCCATCGACTGGGCGATCGCCGAGAACACCCGGCTCGGCAGCAGGTACCGCGGCCGGATCGACACCACCCGGGTGGCGGTCATGGGCCAGTCCTGTGGCGGGCTGGAAGCCGTCGAGGCGTCTGCGGACAGCCGGGTCGACACCTCGGTGTTCTGGAACAGCGGCCTGCTCAGCGATCGGGACAACTACCAGCTCGCCCGGCTGCACGCTCCGGTCGCGTACTTCACCGGCGGGCCGGACGACATCGCGTACCCCAACGCCGTCGACGACTACGGCCGCCTGCCCGCCGGGCTGCCCGCGTTCCTCGGGCACCTGCCGGTCGGCCACTACGGCACGTTCTCCGAGCCCAACGGCGGAGAGTACGGCCGGGTCGGCTCGGCCTGGCTGAAGTGGCAGCTCAAGGGCGACCAGACCGCCCGGGCGCTGTTCGTGGGATCGCCGTGCGGTCTGTGCTCGGGCACCCGCTGGACGGTCACGAGCAAGAACCTCGGCTGATCAACTTATCGGTGGCCCGCCGATTAGGCGGGCCACCGGAGGGAATGGTTCACCAGGACAGCGGATGGGAGGGTGACTGGTGAACTGGCTGGAATTCGCGATGCTGCACACGGACGAGCCCTGCACCGTCGAGGTCGAGGCGGTCAAGGGCACCAGAGGCTTCGCCGAACCGATACCGGTCGGCCCGTGCGTCATCGCCGACGGCACCGTGTTCTGCCCGCCGGACACCGTCGCACCGCCCGGATCACTGCTCACCCTGCCGGACGGTGACACCGCCCGCGTCGTCGACGTCCACTACCTGGATCCGCAGGGCACCCTCCTGCCGGAGCACCTGCAACTCGAGGTCACTCCTCGAGCTGCAGGAACGCGGGCGGATTCGCCCGCCACTCGGGCACGTTCATGTCGTTCAGTACGGCGATCAGTTTCTTCTCCTCGTAGATGAAGTGCGTCTGGATCACCGCGGACAGCGCGACCAGCTCCGCCCGCACCTTCGGCTCCGCCGCCGGATCCGGCTGCTCCGGCAGTCCGTCGAGGAGTTTCCGCAGGTTGCCGAGGAGCCACTCGATCTGATTGTGGTCGGTCTTGAGCTCGGACAGCACCTGCCGCAGCTCCGGGACCTCCGCCGCGATCGCCGGGAACGCGGTACGGTCCTCGCCGGTGTGATGCCGGGTCAGCGCCGAACAGAACGCCAGGCAGTGCGCGCGCAGATCGGTCGGCGGCAGCCCGCGCCCGGCGAAGTAGTCGTCGATGCCGTCGGTCAGGTCGTCGAGCATCTCCCGCAGCCAGATGTGCACCTCGAGCAGCTGGTTGCCGAACGCGGCCACCCGGTCCCATGACGTCATGCCGGGTTCGCCTCGCCCCAGACCAGCATCGCGTGCAGGATGCCGCCCAGGCTGTGGCCCCGCTCGGTCAACTCGTACACCACCCGGGGCGGCACCTCGGCATGCACCGTACGGGTCAGGATGCCCTGATGTTCCAGTGACCGCAGTCGATCGGTCAGGGTCTTGGCGCTCGGCGTCCCCACCGCGGCCCGCAGCTCACCGAACCGCTTCGGCCCGCTCAGCAGCTCGCGCACCACGAGCGTGGCCCACTTGCCGTCCAGCACCCGCAGCGTCCGCTCTACCCCGCACCCGGCGACCCTGGTCTCGTCGACAAGCTGTTTCAGCTGCTCAGGCCCAATGGTTTCCATGCGGAAACAATATAACTTTCTGGGTACTGCTTCAGCCGCGGAACTACGGTCACCGCATGACCGAGACCACCGTCGTCGTGCACGGCGCCACCGGAACCCAGGGCCAGGCCATCGTCCGCTCGTTGCGTGCGGCCGGCCATCGCATCCGCGCCGTCACCCGCAACCCCCGCCCCTCCACCGACCCGGCCGTCCAGTTCGTCCCCGCCGACCTGCTGGAACAGGCCTACCAGGGCGCCGACGCCGTCGTCGTACAGCTGCCGCTGGACTTCACCGCCGACACGCCGGGCCGGGCGGACACCATCCTCGCCGCGCTCGCCACCGCCGGCGTACCCCGGGCGATCTTCAACACCGGCGGCGGCATCCCGCCCGCTGACCCGATCGGCGTACCCTTCGTCGACGCCCGGATCCGCCTCGCCGCCGGCCTGCCGCACGCCGTTCCGGTCGCCTCGGTCGTCGGCCCGGCGAGCACCTACCTGGAGAACCTCGCCGCACCCTGGTCCCACCGCCTCCTGCTCGACCAGGGCGAGCTGCGCTATCCGCTGCCGGCCTCGGTGCCGAACCCGTGGGTGGCGGCCGCCGACCTGGGCGCCGCCATCGCCGACCTGATCACTGCCAGCACGCCGCCCGCGGCCAGGCTCGTCGCCGGCCCTTCGGCCCTGACCGGCCCGGAGCTGGCCGCCGAGATCGAGGCCGCGATCGGCCGCCCGGTCCGCTGGCACACCATCGAGCCGGCCGAGTACGCCCGGATGCTCGCACCGCACCTCGGCGACACGATCGCCGCCGGCATCGCCGGCGCCTACACCAACCCGGCGCCGCCGCCGAACCCCGCCCTCATCACGCACGGCCTGACGAGCGCGAAGGCCTGGGCCGCCGAGACGTTGCTCCCGCACCGGGACGCGTGACGGACTGGTCAGTCCCCGCGGCCGGTCAGTGCGACGGTCACGCCCAGACCGACCATGGCGACGCCACCGGTGCCGCCGACCGCGGCCATGCGGCGGGGTGAGCGGGCGAACCAGTCCCGCGCGCCGGCCGCGGTCAGGCCCCACAGCCCGTCGCAGACCAGTGCCATGGCCGTGAAGCAGAGGCCGAGCAGGAGCATCTGCGCGGTGACGTGACCGGCGGAACGGTCCACGAACTGCGGCAGCACGGCGGCGTAGAAGACGAACGACTTGGGGTTCGACACCCCGACGACCAGACCCTCCCAGAGGGTGCGCCAGGTGCCGCGCACCGAGGCGGGACCGTCCACCGGCGCCGCCAGGGCACGCCGGTGCCGGAACGCCTGCACGCCGAGATAGACCAGGTAAGCCGCGCCGAGCAGCTTCAGGATCGTGAACGCGACGAGCGAACGCTCGACGATCGAGCCGACGCCCAGGGCGACCAGCGCCACGGCCAGGTAGGCACCCAGCGTGTTGCCGAGCACCGAGATCAGGGCGACCCGGCGCCCGTAGGCCAGCGCTCGCCCGATCACGAACAGCACGCTGGGTCCCGGGATCACGATGATCACGAATGCCATGGTCAGGAAGGCGGCCAGCCGTTCCACGCTCATCTCAACCCCCGCATCGATGGTCTTGCCAACGTACCCGGCTCCCGGGCCGAGGTTTGCTTGCCGGTCACTCTCCTTCTTCGGTACGCGTGATCGGCGCCCCGCCGAAGCCGACTCGTGCCCGCCGTCCCGCGCGAGCCGGGCCTTGCGTCCCGGCCTCAGCGCGGCCGCCGGGAAACACCAGTCCGTCGCGCTGCGCGAGGCCCGCCGTAACCGGCAGGCAGACCCCGACCAAAGCGACTGGTCCAACCAGTTGACGGGTTGATGTGAGGGCGGGCACACTTCCGGGCATGACGTTCGAACCGTTGTCGCGGGAGTCCGTGTCGGACCAGGTGTTCGGCCGGTTGCGGGATGCTGTCGTGGCCGGGCGGTATGCGGCCGGCGATCCGCTGCCCAGTGAGCGGGAGCTGGCCGCCGCCTTCGGGGTGAACCGGCACGCGATCCGGGAAGCGCTGCGCCGGCTTCAGCAGCTCGGCCTGGTCCGGGTGAGCCAGGGCGGCGCTACCCGGGTGCAGGATTGGCGGGCCACCGCCGGGCTGGACCTGGCCATGACACTCGCTGCCGCCGAGGACGTGCTGCCGGTCGCGACGCTGAACCGCGACGTGCTGGAGATGCGGGCCTGCATCGGCGCCGACGCGGCCCGGCTCTGCGCCGAACGCGCCGAGCCGTCGGCGCGGGATCTGATCGCGCGGGCGGTGGAGGAGTACGCGGCGGCGGTGCCCGACCTGGCCCGGATGGCCGAGGCGGACCTGGCCCTGTGGCGGCGGATCGTCGAAGGGTCCGGCAACATCGCCTATCTGCTGGCGTTCAACAGCCTCACCGCCGGAGCGCTCGCCGTCGGGCACATGCCGCCGCAGCGGCGTACCGCGGAGCTTCTCGACGTCGCCGCGCACCGGCGGCTCTCCGAACTGATCGGCGCCGGTGACGCGGCCGGTGCCGAAGGCGCGGCCCGCGCCCTGCTCAGCGCGGCCGTCGCGGCCGAGACGGAATCGCCCCGGCCCTGATCCGGCTTGCTCGCCTGACTCCAACGCACAGATGGGACCCCTCGCCCATGATCCCTGCCGTCCTCTATGCCGTACCCGCGTTTCTCCTGCTCATCGTCATGGAGTTCCTGTCGTTCCGGTTCCTGCCGGACGACGAGGAGCGCGGCTACGAGGCCCGTGACACCGCCACCAGCCTGTCCATGGGCCTCGGCAGCCAGATCATCGGCGTGCCGTGGAAGCTGTTCACCGCGGTCGCCTTCGCCGGGTTGTACGTGATCAGCCCGTTCAAACTGGACCCGCACGACTGGTGGGTGTGGGTGCTGCTGTTCTTCGCCGACGATCTCGCCTACTACTGGTTCCACCGGCTGCATCACGAGGTCCGGGTGTTCTGGGCCGGGCACGTGGTGCACCACTCCAGCCAGTTCTTCAACCTGTCCACCGCGCTGCGGCAGAGCTGGACGCCGATGACCTCACTGCCGTTCTGGCTCGGGCTGGCGCTCATCGGGTTCCCGCCGTGGATGATCTTCCTCCAGCAGTCGATCAGCCTGGCGTACCAGTTCTTCCTGCACACCGAGCGCGTCGACCGGCTGCCCCGGCCGATCGAGTGGTTCTTCAACACCCCGTCGCACCACCGGGTGCACCACGGCTCGAACGACCCGTACCTGGACCGCAACTACGGCGGCATCCTGATCATCTGGGACCGGATGTTCGGCAGCTTCGAGCCCGAGGGTGAGCGGGCCAGGTACGGACTGACCACGAACATCGAGACGTACAACCCGCTGAAGGTGGCCACACACGAGTACGCGGCGATCTGGCGTGACCTGCGGTCCACATCGAACTGGCGGCACCGCGCCGGCTACCTGTTCGGCCACCCCGGCTGGCAGCCCGCCTCATGAGCCTGCCGTTGAGGTTGTTCGCCGCTGCCGCGACGGTCGAGATCGTCGCGGTGGCCGCGGACTGGACCGCCGTGCAGTGGGTGGCCAAGCCGCTGCTGGCCCCGCTGCTCATCTGGCATCTGCTGCGGCACCGGAGGCCGGACCCGGTGGTGGTGGGGCTCGCGTTCGCCACCGCCGGCGACATCGCGCTGCTGGTGCCGGGGGAGCCGGCGTTCCTGACCGGGATGCTGTTCTTCCTCGGCGCGCAGGTCAGCTTCATCGTCGCCTTCGTGCGGCGGGGCCGGCCGCGGTGGTGGGTGTTCGCCGGATACGGGCTGCTGTGGGCGGTCGCGAACGCGGCGCTGTGGGAGAGGCTGGGCGCTTTGCGCGTACCGGTGCTGCTCTACAGTCTGGCGCTGACCTCGATGGCGGCGGCAGCGGCAGGGGTTTCCCGGCGCGTCGCGGCCGGTGGCGCACTCTTCCTGATCTCCGACCTGCTGATCGGCCTGGGCGCGGCGGGCATGCGCCCGCCGGCGCACGGCGTGCTGGTGATGACGACGTACGCGGCCGCTCTCTTCCTGATAGCGACCGGCTGGGCCGGTCAGCGCCCTGCGGTGGAGGCCCACCTTGGGCCGGCCCGGTCGGTCAAAGCTTGAGGATCGCGATTGCCTCGCGTTCGCCCGCCGTTACGTCAGGTGGTGCTGTTTCCCGGCGGTCGCGTTTCCCGACGGCCGTCCGGTGCGCCAGCGGGACCATCCGCGGCGCTGGTGGCCGGCCGGAGGACAGTGTGGGGAGCCCGGGTGGGACCGCACCCGGGCTCCCCGCACTGATGGGGAGAGGGGTCTAGAAGGCGCCCGTGTAGAGCAGCCGGTTCGGCGAGCCGGAACCGGGGCTGCTCACCACGCCCGTGGTCGCGTTGCTGACGATGGCGCTGTGCACCTGGGCCGGTGTGGAGCCGGGCTGGCCGGCCAGATACAGCGCGGCCGCGCCGGCGACGTGCGGTGCCGCCATCGACGTGCCGCTGATGGTGTTGGTGGCGGTGTTGCTGGTGTACCAGGCCGAGGTGATGCCGATGCCGGGCGCGAACAGGTCGACGCAGCTGCCGCGGTTGGCCCAGGACGGCTTGGCGTCGCTGCTGTTGGTCGCCGAGACGGTGAGCGCCTGGGTCACCCGGGCCGGTGACTGGGTGCAGGCGTCGAGGGCGAACAGGCCGAGGAAGCCGTTGCCGGCCGCGATCGAGTAGCTGACTCCGGAGGCGATCGACGCGCGTACCGCGTTGTCCAGGGCGGTGTCGGCGCCGCCGCCGAGGCTCATGTTGGCGACGGCGGGCTCGACCGCGTTGGCCGTCACCCACTCGATGCCGGCGACGACCTGCGCGGTCGTGCCGCTGCCCTGGCAGTTGAGCACCCGCACGGCGTACAGCTGCACACCCTTGGCCACGCCGTGTGCTGTGCCGCCGACGGTGCCGGCGACGTGCGTACCGTGGCCGTTGCAGTCGTCGGCGGCGCCGCCGTCGATGGCGTCGAAGCCGCTCGAGGCGCGCCCGCCGAAGTCCTGGTGAGTGGTGCGGATGCCGGTGTCGATGATGTAGGCCCGCACGTTCGCCGCGGTCGTGTTGAAGTTGTACGCCTGGTTCAGCGGGCGGTTGCGCTGGTCGATGCGGTCCAGGCCGTAGGACGGCGGGTTGGTCTGCGTGTCGGAGATCCGGTGGACGACGTTGGGCTGCACGAACGCGACGTCCGGGTCGGCGGCCACCTGCCGCGCCTTCCGCGCCGACATGGTCGCCGCGAAACCGTTGAACACCCTGCGGTACGTGTGAGCCACGGTCGTACCGTGCTCGGCGGCGACGTCGGCAACCTTGCCGGACTTGAGGACGACGACGTAGCTGTCCGGCACCACTTCGGCGCCGCGCACCGTCAGGACGTCCGCTTCGGCGGGCGCCGCCTGCACTCCGGTGGCCAGTCCGAAGACCGACAGGACAACGGCGCCGGCAACAGCGGCGCCGCGACGAATGGCTGTTCTCACCTGAACCTCCCCACGTTGGGTGGTCACGCAACCACGTCAGGTGACGCTAACAGCCTGATAGATGTCTGTGAATGGCGTGCTCGCTGTCTTTTTCCGTGCGAGCCGCGCGAGGCCCCAAGCGGTGATCTTGCTTGGCCCACGCTCACTGCGGTCTCAACGGCCGCCAGACAGCACCCACGTTGGGCCGGCAACCACCGGCCGGCCGCAACCGGCCCTGCAAACCGCAAGCATGTGGACCGGCCGCTGGTCAGGCCGGTGGGGATACCACCGTGTCCAGCAGGTGCAGGCGCGCGGCGGCCACACCCGCCGCGTCGAGTGCGTCCCAATAGGCACTGGCGTCGGTGGCGCTGACCGGGCCGCACACCAGGGGCAGATCCGGGGTGACCGCGTGCAGCAGCGACTCCAGCTGGCACGACGCCACCGCATCGGGCAGGCCGGGCCGGGCGGCGACCGGCAGGCCGGCCGCGACGGAGCGCTCGGTGGGGCCGCAGTCGAGCAGGCCACCGCCGGCCACGAGCACGTCACGCCGGTCGCGCATGCGGGCCAGCGCCCGCGCGGTGTCGAAGCAGTGCGGGAACGAGTCGTCGACCAGGACTGTGCCGGGCCGCAGGCGGTCGATGTCGAGGGTGCCGGGGCCGCCGCTGGTGGCCGCCACGATCACGTCGGCCCGGTAGACGGCATCCGGTCCGCCGGTGGCGATCTCGATCGGGCCCGGGTAGCCGCCGGCCGTGATCGCGGCTGCCAGCGCGGCGAGGCGGTCGGCGGTCGCCGGCAGGTCGCAGAGGATGAGGCCGGCCGGCGGCTGCTCGGCGCGGGCCAGCAGGAGGCACAGCGAGGACGTGCCGATCGAGCCGACACCCAGCACGGCGAGCACACTGCCGGACAGGTCGCGGCCCCGCGCGGCGAAGGTGGTGCGTACGACCGAGGCGGCGGTCACCGCGTGTCCGGTGGTGACCCGGGCTGACGAGCGGACATGCCTGGCCACCGCCGCCCCGTAACCGGTGTGTGCCGGGATCATGCCGGCCAGCGACACGGTGCGGGCACCGTGGGCGGCGGCGAGATCGACCGCGGCGGCAGCGTCGGCGGCCAGGTCGCCGTGGGTGAGTTCGTCGGCGAAGCGGGGCAGGCTGACGAATCCGGAGCGGCCCAGCGGGGTCGTCACGGTCTCCAGCAGCCGGGGGCGGCCGTCCGGGAACAGGATGGCCCGGATGGTCTCCCGGTCGAGGTCGGGCAGCGCACGGCGTACCTCGGCGGGTGCCAGGGCCGCGAGTTGCGCCGGCGCCGGGAGGTAGCCGACCAGCGCGGCATCCACGTCGGTGGGTACGGCCGATTCGAGGTCGGCGCGCAGGCTGGTGGAGAGGCGTTGCATCAGGTCCGGCGGTAGGTTTCCGCGCAGCGTGAGCCGCAGGCCGCCGCCGGACGGGCGGGCGGCGAGGAGGACGTCCGTGCCGGGCAGTGCGGCCAGGTCGGTGTCCGTGTCGTCCCAGGAGAGACGCAGGGTTTCGCCGCTGACCGGCCCGAGCGCGCCGAAGTCCAGGTAGGTGAAGAAGTACTGCCAGCCCTCGGGGACGGTGCAGACGCCGGTCCGGGCCGCGGTCACGGCGTCGGCCATGCGCCGCAGGTCGTCGGCGGGTGTGCTCGGCGGGCCGGGGCGGACGGCGACCGCGGTCGCGCACGGGCCGAAGATCCGGGCCAGGTCGGGCAGGGCGTGGTCCCGGCCGGTCACGGCGACCCCGATCGTCGGGTCCGGACGGCCGGTCAGCCGGCCGAGGCAGCGGTGGTAGGCGGTGAGCACCGGCACGAACGGCGTCACACCGGCCGCCGCGGCGAGGGCACGCAGCCCGGCCACCGCCGCCGGCCCCAGGGTGAACCCCGTCGAGACGGGCGCGCCCACCGCGAACCCGCCCGCGGTCCGGTCGCGCGGCACCGGGGTGGGCGTGAGACGGCCGACAAGTGCCACGTACTCGCGGAACGTGGACCGCAGCGGCGTCAGCGCCTCGGGACCGCGGTCGTAGACCGTCAGCAGCTCGCGGGTGAGCAACGCGACGCTGTAGCCGTCGCCGATCAGGTGATGGGCGTGCATCAGCAGCACGTGCTCGTCGGGGCCGACGCGCAGGAGCCGCATCCGGACCAGCGGCCAGCGCGCCGGGTCGAACACGACGGCCCGTTCGGCCGCCATCTCGTCGGTGAGCGGACCCGGATCCGGGTCGTACTCCACGACCAGCCGGGTGCCGGCCGGGAGTTCCCGCTGGGTGGGCGGGTCGAAGACGGTACGCAGCATCGGATGCCGGGCCACCAGCACGTCGACCGCCTGCTGGAACCGGTCGAGGTCCACCGGGCCGTGCAGGCGAGGCGCCGCCAGCCAGGTCGACGGCGTGCCGATCGCATCGGCCAGCAGGAAGCCGCGCTGGCTGAGGCTGAGCGGGAAAGCGGAGCCGTCGTCGTCGGCGTACGCCGGTTCGGCTCGGGCGGCGTCGATCGCGGCGGCCAGGGCGGCGAGCGTCCGGTGCTGGTAGATCACCGTCGGCCGGGGCAGCACCGGCAGCTCGGCCTCCAACGCGGCGAACATCTCCAGAACGCCGATCGAGTCGCCGCCGAGCGCGAAATAGTCGTCGTCGCGCCCGGGTGACGGCACGCCGAGCTGGCGTGACCACACCCGGGCCAGAAGCTGTTCCGTGGCGGTGGCCGGCGGAACGGCGGGCTCGGCGACAGCCGGGGCGGCGGGGACCAGCAGCGCGCGGTCCACCTTGCCGGTCGCGGTGAGCGGCAGCGCGGCCACGACCTCGATCCGGGCCGGTACCAGGTACGGGGGCAGCAACTCGCCGAGGTACGAGCGCAGCGACGACCCGGACGGCTCGGCGGCACCGCGCGGCTGCACCCAGGCCACGAGGCGGTTGCCGTCGACGCGTACGGCGGAGCGGTCCACATCGGGATGCCGGCGCAGAACGGCCTCGACCTCGCCCGGCTCGATCCGGTACCCGTGCAGTTTCACCTGGTCGTCGACCCGTCCGCGGAACCAGAGGACGCCGTCGGTGTCGCGAACCGCCCGGTCGCCGCTGCGATACCACCGCTGGCCGCCGCGCTCCACGAACGCGGCCGACGGATCGTCCAGATAGCCCGCGGCCACGCCGGCCCCGCCGATGTAGAGCTCGCCCACCTCGCCCGGCCCGCACTCCCGCCCGTCCTCGCCGACCACCTCGACGACCGCGCCGCCGACCGGCCGCCCGATCGGCAGGTGCGTCACGTCGTCACCGGGACGTTCGCTGATCAGGTGGTAGGTGGCGTTGATCGTGGTCTCGGTGGGCCCGTACAGGTTGGTGATCCGCTGGCCCGGGCCGAACAGGTCGAACCATCGGCGTACGTGCGCCGCCGACAGTTCCTCGCCGCCGACGTGCACCCAGCGCAGCGCGAGGTCCGGCCGCTGCTTCTCGGCCGCGCCGAGCAGCCGCTCCCACAGGGTCGGCACCGAACTCCACACCGTCACCCGATCGCGCACCACACGCTTCAGCAGCTCATCCGGGTCACGGACGGTGTCCCGCTCCCACGCGACCACGGTCGCACCGACGAGCAGCGGCGCCAGTAGCTGCCGGACCGACGCGTCGAAACAGATCGACGCGGTCTGTGCGAGGCGGTCCTCGCCGCGGTATCCGAACGCCTCCAGCGACCAGTCCAGGTAGTTGGCCATCGCCCGGTGCGTGACGGGCACACCCTTGGGCCGCCCGGTCGATCCGGACGTGAAGATGACGTACGCCAGATCGTCCGGTCCGGTGGTGACCGGCGGCGGCGTGGCGTGCGGTGCCGTCCGCCCGTCGACCAGCGTGAACCCGCCGAGTGCGCGAGCCGCCGCGCGCGTACCGGCGTCGCAGACGATCACGCCGGCACCCGCGCGCCTCAGCTGATCCGCGAGGCGAGCCGGCGGATGGGCGGCGTCCAGCGGCACCCAGGCCGCACCGGCCTTGAGGACCGCGACGAGGCCGATGACGGTGTCCGCGCCCGGCCCGGTGAGCAGCCCGATCCGGCGCGCGCCCGTCTCGGCCAGCCGCGCCGCCAGCCGCTCCGACGCCAGATCCAGGTCGAGATAGCTGAGCTCCACGCCGTCGGTGAGCACCGCGGTGGCCGCCGGCGTGCGGTGGCACTGCGCCCGGATCCGCTCCACGATCGCCGGCGGTCCGCCGGCACGGCCGTCCAGGGCGGCCAGTTCGGCGAGGTGCTCGGTGGCGAAGCGCTCGACGGTGGCGGCGTCGAACAGGGCTTCCGGGTAGTTCCACGAGAAGTGCAGGGTGCCGTGTGCCTCGAAGCAGACCAGGCCCAGCCGGGTCGCGGCGGATGCCGTTGCGGCGTACGTCGCGGTGTGCTGCCCGGCGGAACCGGCGCTCGGAAAGCGAGCGAAGCTGAAGCTCGCCGGGCTGGCCGTGCGCGGCCCTGCGCCGTGCGCGGCCAGCATCCGCGCGATGTCCACGGTGGAGACCGAGCCGTGCTGTTCGGCAACGAGCCAGGCCTGCCGGAGCCGGTCGGCGAGGGCCACGGCGGGTTCGCCGGGGGAGACCTGGGCGAGCACCGGCAGCGTGTCGGCGAACGGCCCGACCATCCGGTCCACGCCCGCCAGCCGGGCGGCCCGCCCGGCGCGAGCCACCGCCACCGGCACCGCCGACTGCCCGCTCCACCGGGCCAGGCACCGCACGTAGCCGGCCAGCAGCAGATGAAAGAGCGACACCCCGGCGGCGCGGGCCTGTGCGGTGAGGCGCGCGGTCAGCTCCGGCTCGATCTTCCTTTGATGTACGGCGTACGGCGCCCGAGGCTCGCCATCCGGGTCCCCGTCGAACGGCAGGGCAAGAGTGGGGTACCCGCTCAGCGCCGCCCGCCAGTACTCCAGATCCGTGCCGGCCGGCGCCGCCCGCGCCGTCTCGTGATCGGCGAACGTGGCGCGCGGCGGCGCGGGAAGCCCGGCACCCGCGTAGAGCGCCCACAGCTCGTCACCGAGGACCGCGAGGCTGTACCCGTCGGCCGCCGCGTGGTGCACGACCAGCATCAGGTGCGCGAGCTCCGGACCGGCGACGGCCAGCACCGCGCGGACCGGCGACTCCCGGGTCAGGTCGAAGGTCCGGTTGCGCAGTTCCGCGTCCAGCTCCTCGATCGGCCCGGTCAGGTCGGTGACGGTGAACCAGGCCGCCGGTCCCGGTGCCTCGAACCGCTGCCCGTCCGGCCCGATCCGCACGCGCAGCATCGGATGCCGCCGCTCCAGCTCGGCGAAGGCGGTGGCGAGGCGGTCCGGGTCGACCGGCGCGGTCACGGTCTGCCGGACGTACGCGTACGCCGGCACCCCCGGATACAACCGTCCCGTGGTGTGGAAGGCGCGCTGGACCGGGCTGAGCGGGAACTCCGGTGCCCCGGCCAGGTGCCCGGCCAGTTCGCCGATCGTGCGGTGCTCGAAGAACAGGGTCGTCGACAGCGTCCGGCCGAGCCGGGACTCCAGCTCCTTGACCAGGTCGACCGCGGTAAGCGAGTCGAGCCCGAGCGCGAGGAACGGCTCGTCGGGGCCGATCGTTCCCGGTTCCCGGTCCAGCGGTTCGGCGAGCAGTTCCCGCACGATCGCCACGAGCTCGTCGTAGCCGGCACCAGCGCCCGCCGTCCCGGACACCCGCACCGGTGCAGCCGGCGGGTCGGAGCCGCGCTGTGGCGCACCGACCAGCACCTGCGCCGCTTCCAGGGCGGCGGCCGCCCATAGGATCTCCGGCACCTGATCAATCGGCAGGACCTCGCCGCCGCCCGAGGTGGCATGCGCCGTGGCCATGCCGCCGGACAGCGCGGGCAGGTTCACCGCCACGAACCGGCGACCGGCGGCCCGCTCGGCCGCCGCGAAGGCGTCGAGGTACGCGTTACCGGCGACGTAGTCACCGACCGCCCCGGCCAGCCCGGGCAGCACGGAGGAGACCGACGACAGCGCCACGAACAGCGGCCGCTGCTCCCGGACCGCCTCGGCCAGCAGATACGTGCCGCGAACCTTGGCGGCGAACCCGTCCGCGATCTCCTGCGCCGTCTTCGCCCGCAGGCTGCCCGGCCGTACGACCCCGGCGGCCTGCACGACGACGTCGAAGCTGTCCCCGGCCACCAGGGCCGCCACGTCGTCCGGCACGGTCACGTCCGCCACCCGGTACGACGCCGTCGCACCCAGGTCACGGAGCTCCTCGAGCAGGCCGGCCGGTTCCGCCGACCGGCCCGCGAGCACCAGCCGGGGGCGTCCACGGCCGGCGAGATGGCGGGCGATCGCGGCACCCACCGCGCCGGCGCCACCGGCGATCAGGTACCGCCCGTCCGGCGGCAGGTCCACCGGACCGGTCGCCGGGGCGGGGACGAACTCGCGTACCAGCCGGCGGCCGTTGCGCCAGGCGACGATCCGGGCGGGTCCGGGCGCGGGCGGGTGAGTGGACTCCCGCTCGACGGCGGCACGGCGGTCGTCCTCGGTGTCCGCCGGGGAGAGGTCGACGACGCGTACTCCGAGGCCCGGGTTCTCATCGGCCAGGGCCATCGCCAGCCCGGCCCAGATCGCGTGGTCGGGATTCGCCTGGAGGTCGCTCGTGACGACCAGCAGGTGTCCCGCCCGTGGAGCGGCCTTCATCGCGGTCGCTGCGGCCACCGGCCCCGCCGATGTCGCGGTCAGCACGGTCACCGAGCCGGTCGCGGGTGCGGTGGGCGCCGGCGCGTCGACCCAGCGAGGGATCGAGAGGGTGGGCGGCGGCGGGTCGGTGACCCAGAAGCGGCGGCGCTGGAAAGGATAGGTGGGCAGAGTGACGCGACGGGTGCCGGCGTCGAGGTGGCTGCGGTCGAGGGCGGCGCCCCGGCTCCACAGGTCGCCGGCGGTGGCCAGGAGTGCACGGGCGTCGGAGCCGGCTGGGCGTACTCCCGCGGTTCCGCCGTTCGCACCGATCGCGACCAGCACGTCATAATCCGCCAACCGGATCTCCGAGGGTTCCACCGCAGGGGCCGAGACCGCGCCGGGCAGGGCGAGGCGGACGGCCTCGACCGCGGTGAGCATCCCGGTGCTGACGGCGGCGGCGAGCTCACCGGCGCCGTGGCCGGTGACGGCGTCCGGGCGTACCCCGAAGGCGCGCAACTGGGCGGCCTGGGCCGCCGCGACAGCCACCGCGAGAGGCCGGGCGACCTCGGCGGCGAGGATCGCCGGGCCGATGCACCAGGCGGCCAGCGTGCGCCCGGCGATCGGGCCGATCGCGTCCGAGACCTCGTCCAGCACGGCCCGGAAGACCGGCGCGGTCGCGTAGAGAGCGGCGCCGCTGAAGCCGCTCGAGCCGCTGAAGAGGAACGCCACCCGCGGCGTCCGGCCGATCGGCGGACCGGGAATGATCGCCGCGAGCTGGTCCGCGAGGTCACCGTCGACCGTCAGCGCGACGCGGTACGGCCCGTCGTCGCGCGCGGTGGAGGCGGTCGCGCACACGTCCCCCTCCCGGAGGCCGGGATGTTCGCGCAGGTGCTCCACCAGGTCGGCGGCAGCGGCCCGGAGCGCCGCGCCCGAGCGGGCCGACAGGGTCAGCAGGTGCGGCCCGGTCACCGCCGGGCTGGGCTCCGGATCGCGGACCGGCGGGGCGGCCAGGATCGCGTGCGCGTTGGTGCCGCCGAAGCCGAAACTGTTGACGCCCGCGACCAGCGGACCGGTCCACGGCCGCCGCTCGGTGACCACCTCGAAGCCGGCGCCCGCCAGATCGAACCGGGGTGTCGGCCGTTCGTGGTGCAGCGACGGCGGCAGTTCCCGGTGCCGCAGGGCGAGGATCACCTTCAGCAGGCCCGGCATGCCCGCCACGTTGAGCAGGTGACCGATATTGGTCTTCACCGAGCCGAGCAGTCGCCGGCGCCCGTCCGGCAGCGGCGGGAAGGCGTACGCCAGCGACCGCGCCTCGATCGGATCACCCACCGCGGTGCCGGTGCCGTGCGCCTCCACGTAGGACACGTCGGCCGGATCCACCCCGCTGTCCCGGTACGCCGAGACGATCACCTCCTGCTGGACCAGCGGGTTCGGCGCCATCAGGCTCAGTGAACGGCCGTCGTTGTTGACGGCGGTTCCGCGTACCAGGGCCAGAATGTCGTCCCCACCGGCGTCGCCGGCCCGGGTCAGCACCAGCACCGCGCCGCCCTCACCGGGCACGAACCCGTCGGCGTCCGCGTCGAAGGCGCGGCACCGCCCGGTCGGGGAGAGCGCCTGCGCCCCGGCCAGCAGCCGCTCGGCGGTGCCGGTGAGGTTCAGGCTGACGCCGCCGACCACCGCCATGTCGCAGTCCCCGGCGGCCAGGCTGCGCCCGGCGAGGTGCAGCGCGACAAGCGCCGACGAGCAGGCGGTGTCGATCGCCAGGGCGGGACCGCGCAGGTCGAGCAGGTGTGCGACGCGGGCCGCGGTGAGGTTGCGCAGGGTGCCGGTGAGTGCGTGCGTTCCGGTGGCGCCGGACTGCGCCATCAGCTCCGGATAGCCGCTCTCCCCGACGGCCGCGAACACGCCGATCCGCCGGCCGTGGCGGCGCGGGCCCGCGTAGCCGGCGCGCTCCAGCGCCTCGTGGGCCAGCTCCAGGAAGATCCGCGCGTGCGGGTCGAGCCAGCGGGCCTCGTCGTCGCCGATGCCGAAGTATCCGGCGTCGAAGAGGCCGGGGTCGGTAAGGAAGGCACCGTGGCCGCCGCCGGTCCAGCGGGTCACCGGAGTGACGCTGTCATGCCCGGCGAGCAGGTTCCGCCAGAACTGTTCCGGGCTGTCGGCGTCCGGAAAACGGCAGGCCAGCCCGATGACCGCGAGCTCGTCCGTGGCGTTTTTCCGGTTTTCGGCGGGCGCGGCGGGGGCGTCGGAAAGGGACAGCAGGCGGTCGGCCAGGGCGGGAACGGTTGCGCAGTCGCGCAACAAAACCGGATCGAGGGTACGCCCGAACGCGTCCTCCAGCGCCGCGAGCACCTCCATGGCCGCCAGCGAGGAGCCACCGATCGCCAGGAACCGGTCGCCGGGGCCGATCCGCTCCGCGGGGATCCGCAGTACCCGCGCCCAGACCGCCCGGACCGCCCGCTCCATCTCCGGCCGGGTCCGCGGCGGCCCCGCCGGCATCGCGTCGCTCGGTGCCGGAGTCGCCTCGGCTGGCGCCGGCACCCCGATCCGCTCTCGCAGGGGCTGGCGGCGCAACTTGCCGCTGGTGGTGCGCTGGAACGCTCCGCTCGGCACCACCTGGACCTCGACCCCGTCGTAGCCGAGCGCCTCCGCGACCCGGCCCCGGACCCGCCCGGCCACCGATGGGTCCGCGCGTACCGCCGGAGCCGCCAGGAACACCACGACCCGTTCCCGGCCGCTCTCCGCGCCGGTGGCCCCGACGACCGCGACCGGCCCCGTCCCGAGACCGGGCGTCGCGGCCGCCACCTCCTCCAGGTCCGCGGCGTGGAAGGTACGGCCGTGCACGAACAGCACGTCCTTGTGGCGTCCGGTCACGCAGAGCCGCCCGGCCCGCAGGAAACCGAGGTCCCCGGTACGCAGCCACCCGTCCACCAGCGCGGCCGCGGTGGCCGCCGGGTCCCGGTGGTAGCCGCGGGTCACGTTCGGGCCGCGTACCTGGATGTGCCCGACCAGCCCGTCCTCCAGCGGCACACCCGAGTCGTCGGTCACCCGGATCTCGCAGTCCGGCACCGGATGACCGACGTCCATCAACTCGACCGCCGGGGCGTCCGGTCCGGCGTCCACCGCCACCCCGCGGGCCAGCGCCGCGCGGCTCAGCCGGTGCGGCCGGGCCAGTTCGCCCATAGGCGGGCAGGAGACCGCCACGGTGGCCTCGGCCAGCCCGTACACCGGTTGCAGCGCTCCCGGGTCGAGCCGCGCCCGGCTCAGCTTCCCGGCGAACGCACGCCACACCGCCGGCGAGATCGGCTCCGCGCCCACCATGACGAGGCGCACGCTGCTCAGATCCAGCCCGTCGAGCACCGCGTCGGGCACCCGGCGCACGGTCATGGCCAGCGCGAAGTTCGCCGCCGACAGGATCGTGGCCCGGTGCCGCGCCGCGACCCGCAGCCACGTCTCCGGCCGTTTCGCGAACGTCAGCGGGCTGATCCGGACCTGTGCGCAGCGCAGGTGCAACGGCGTCAGATGGGTGCCGATCAGGCCCATGTCGTGGAAGTACGGCATCCAGGTGACGACCACGTCGTCCGGGCCGGCCGCGCTGGCCCGGGCCGCCTGCTCGACGTTCGCCGCCAGGTTGCCGTGGGTCAGTTCGACGCCCTTGGGCGTACCGGTGCTGCCCGACGAGAACTGGAGGAGCGCCAGGTCGTCCGGCCCGACCGGCTCCGGCGCGGCGAGCGGGGCCGCTTCCGGCAGCTCGGCCAGCGACAACCGCGGGAGCTGCCCGAGCACCCGCCGGACCGCCGCCAGCCGGGCGGGCTCGTCGGGCAGCGGTACGGGCACGACGCCGGCCACCACCGCACCCCAGAACAGCGGCAGGAACTCCGCGCTGTCCTCGGCGACCAGCAGCATCGGATCGCCCTTGCGCAGACCCGCGGCGCGCAGGCCACCGGCCACCCGCAACGCGTCCGCGTACAGGCCGGCGTAGCTGGTGAACCGCTCCGTACCGTCGCCGCCGACGTGCACGACGCCCCGGTCCGGCGCTTCGGCGGCGGCCCGCACCAGCACGTCGGTCAGCGTCATGATCAACATCCTATCGAGGCCGGCCACCCGGCCGATCGATCGCTCGCCGGGCCGCTTCCGGCGGGTAGGCACCCGGCCGGCACCCGGACTGCTTCTCAGGCCGCACCCTCGCACGCCGATAAAGACGACGCCCCACCGGAGGCGGTGGACTCGGAACTGTGGAGGTTGTCCATGCGTCTTGTGCCCCAGTCGTTGCGCCGGCGTGGCGCGCTGATCACTGCCACCAGCGCCGCCGTGGTCGCGGCGATCGTGACGGTGCTCGTGCTCAACTCGAACCCGGCGGCCGCCACCTGGCAGACCTTCGCCGGCACTCCGACCTGTGACTGCGTGGTGCAGGACACCAAGAACAACACCTACCGGGCCGTCTTCGGCTACGTGAACACCAGCAAGTCGGCCGGCAAGATCGACGCTGGGACCAACAACCGGCTGGAGCTGACCGGCGGCACCACCAAGACCGACGGCACGGTCACCACCCGCTTCGAGCCGGGCTCGCACAAGGCCAGCTTCTCCACCGGCTGGATCTCCAAGAACACCAAGGTCACCTGGACCGTCGGCGGCAAGACCGTCACCGCCACCTGGAACCGGCCGACCTGCGGCAAGGACGTCAGCCTGCCGGCCGGCGGCAACGGCTCCGGCCCGCTGCTGGCGCTGCTCGTCGCGGCGCTCATCGGTGGCGGGGTGTTCTTCTGGCGCAAGCGCCGCCCGGCGGTCAAGTGATGTTGCGCAGCGTGCTGGCGATCGGGGCGCACCCCGACGACATCGAGCTCGGTTGCGGCGGCACCCTGGCCGCACACCGGGCCGCCGGCGACGCCGTGACCATGCTCGTCGTCACCGGCGGGCAGAACGGTCCCGGCTCCACCGCCGGCCGGCGGGCCGAGGCCGAGGCGGCCGCGCGCAACCTGGACTGCCTGCTGCGGTGGGGCCACCTCGTCGACTGCGCGGTGACCGCCGACGCGGGCACCATCGCGGTGATCGAGAAGGCGATCCGCGACACCGAGGCCGACGTCATCTACGTGCACGCGCCCGACGACTCACACCAGGACCACCGGGCGGTGACCGCGGCGACGCTGTCCGCCGCGCGGCACAACCGGCGGGTCCTGCACTACCGGAGCCCGTCGACCACCCGGTTCGAGCCTACCGTCTACGTGGACATCTCGGCCCACCTGGACCGCAAGATCGACGCCTTGTCCTGCCACCGCAGCCAGGTCGAGAACTCGGCCATGGTGGATCCGGAGGTGGTCGCCGCCTCGGCCCGCCACTTCGGCGCCCAGGCCCGGGTCCGCTACGCCGAGGCGTTCACGCCGGCCCGGTTCGTCTGGGACCTGGCACCGGTTCCGCAGATGCCCTTGCTGACCGGGATCCCCGCCTACCCGGCGCGGGTACCGGCATGACCGGCCGGGGGCGCCACCGCCGTACGGCGTCCCCGGCGCACTTCCGCAAGGGTCTGCTGGGGCACGCGCTGCTGTTCGCGGCCGCCCTGGCGCTGTTCGGTGCCGACGCCACCCTCGGCTGGTGCGCCACCGTGCTCAACGTCGTGTTCCTGCTGTTCTTCTTCCGGCACCTCGCGTTCGCCGTCTCCGCCGCCCGCTGGGCCGAGAAGGACCTGGACGCGCCGCTGGTCGGCGTCGAGGGCTTCACCCCCTCGGTCGCCGTCCTGGTGGCCTGCAAGGACGAGGAACTCGTCGTCGACGGCATGGTGTCCGCGCTGCTCTCGCTCGACTACCCGGCCGGCAAGCTCACCGTCGTGGTCGTCGACGACGCCTCCACCGACGGCACCGGTGCCATCCTCGACGGCTGGGCCGCGGCCAACCCGCGCCTGCGCGTCCTGCACCGCGAACCCGGCGCGGGCGGCGGCAAGTCCGGCGCCCTCAACGACGCCCTCGCCCTGGTCGACGCCGAGATCGCGGTGATCTTCGACGCCGACCACCAGCCGGAGGCCAGCGTGCTGCGCCGGCTGGTCCGGCACTTCCGCGAACCCAAGGTCGGCGCCGTGATGGGCCGCTGCGTGGTCCGCAACGGCGTCGAGTCCAGCCTCGCCTCCACCATCTTCATCGACTATCTCTCCGGCTATCTGGTCAACGAGTACGGCCGGCAGGCCCTGTTCGAGCTGCCCGCCTACGGCGGTGCCAACTGCGCCGTACGCACCGACCTGATCCGCGCCCTCGGCGGCTGGAACCCGGACACCGTCACCGAGGACACCGACCTCACCCTGCGGCTGCTCCTGAGCGGGCGGCGGGTCCGCTACGACCCGTCGGCCGTCGACTTCGAGGAGGCGGTGCTGTCGTCCAGCCGGTTCTGGCGGCAGCGCTACCGCTGGGCGCGGGGGCACCAGAAGTGCCTGCGTGACTATTGGCGGCCGATTCTGCGTACCCGGCATCTCTCGCTCATGGAGAAGCTCGAGACGATGCTCTTCCTCTGGGTCTACCACGTGCCGGTGCTCTGCGGCCTGGGCCTGCTGCTGATCGTGCTGCGCGCCTTCGGCTTCGGTGACTCCTCGGCGATCGAGATGCTCGCGCTGTCCGCCCTGCTGTTCGCCGGCCCGTTCACCGAGCTCGCGGTCGGGCTCGTGCTCGGCCGCGTCGAACGGCGCGCCGTGTGGATGCTCGTCGGGTTCATCCCGGCCTTCGGCATGTCGATCCTGACCGCCACCAAGGCGTACTTCGACGGCATGTGGGGCACCACGTACAGCTGGTCCAAGACCGCGCGCTCGGGGGCCACCAGCACGGTCGCCCGCGAACCGGTGGCGGTGCCATGAGCCTCGTGACGCGCCGGCTGGAGCGCACGCTGGTCCGGCGGGCGAGCCGCCGGATGGTAACCACCGCGACCGTACGCCGACGGCAGCTCGTCCTCATCGAGATGCTGCTCGCCGTACTCGGCTGCGTCGGCGGCTACCTCCTGCTCATCGACTGGGCCCGGCGTTTCGAGGTGTCCCTCACGGCGACCATCCTCGACGGGCTCGGCGTGGACCGGATCTCGGCCGTCCTCGGTGACTCGTTCATCGTCTTCGGCCCCGGCTACGAACCCGTGGTCGCCGAGATGACCGCGTCCTGCTCGATCCTCACCAGCGTCCTGGCGCTGGCCGCCCTCGCCCTGGTCGCTCTCCGCGAACGACCGCAGGTGCTGGTCGGCCTCGTCGCGGCGAGCCTGTTCGTCCTGGCCGCCAACCAGGTCCGCCTGATCCTGTCCCTGCTGGCCGGCCGCTACCTCGCCATCGACGCGCTGATCTTCTTCCACGACTGGGTCGGCGCCGCCATCAACTTCGCCTACACGCTGATCGGACTGCTCATCATGATCGGACTGACGATGTACGACGCGCAGCGCGCCGAACAGGACCACACCGGCCGGCACACCGCCGACCGCCCGGAAGCCTGGGCCCGGCCCGGCCTCGGTCACCGCGTCCCGGTCGAGACCTCAGCGGAGACCGAGCGCACCAACGTGGCGGCGATCCTGCACCGCAGGATCCTGCCGAAGTCCGTCTCCAGCCGGCTCGCCCGCCGCCGCGAGCAGCGCCGCGTCGACTACCGCGTCGGCCACGAGAGCGCCGGCCGCCGTGCCGTCATCGTCCGCGAACTCGCCGCCAAGGGTCTCGGCGTGCACACCGCCACCCTGCTCGCGGTCGCCACCCACGAGACCGACCCGCTGGTCCTCGACTCGCTGGCCACCGCGGTCGCCGCCCGCCAGTGGGAACCCGTCGCCGGCCAGGACGTCATCTCCCTGCGCCTGTGGGCCCGCGCCTGGCTCATGCGGGCACCCCAGCAGGACGCCGGCGTCGCGCCCACCGGACGGCTGATCGCCGTGACCGGCGCGGGCGGCCCGGCCGGTGTCGCCGTCATCAAGGCTCTGCAGGCCGCCGGTGACCACGTGCTCGCCCTCGACGCCAACCCGGACGCGGTCGGCCTGCGGCTGGCCGGGCGGGCCGCCGTGCTGCCCCGCGCCGACCAGCCCGGGTACGCCGAAGCCCTCCTCACCACCCTCGACGAGCACCGCCCGGCCGCCCTGATCTGCACCGTCGCCGAGGAGTACGCGGCGTTGACCCCGCTCACCGGCACCCTCGCCAGGCTGGGCGTACGCACCTGGCTGCCGGACCTGAACGCCGCGGAGACGTGCCTCGACAAGGTCGCCTTCGCCGCCGCCCTCTACCAGGCCGGCGTACCGCACCCCACCACCGCGTGGAACGCCGCCACCGCCGGGATGATCCCCGGTCCGTGGGTGGTCAAGCCGGCCCGCGGGCGGGGCAGCCGCGACGTCGTGATGGTCAGCGACCCGAGCGACCTCGCCCACGCCTTCGCCACCGTCCCGGGTGCCATCGCGCAGACCCGGCTGACCGGCCGCGAGTTCACCGCCGACGCGCTCGTCGACCGCGACGGCACCCTGGTCGCCTGCGTGCCCCGCTGGCGCGACGAGACCCGCGGCGGCATCTCGGTGCGGGGCACCACCTTCGAGAACCCGCGGGTCACCGAGGTCGCCGCCGCCACCCTGCGGGCCGTCGGCCACACCGGTCCGGCCAACGTGCAGGGCTTCGTGGCCGAGGACGGCAGCGTCACGGTCGTCGAGGTCAACCCGCGCTTCTCCGGGGGACTGCCGCTCACCCTGGCGGCCGGTGCGGACGTCGTCACCGCGTACCTCGAAGGCATCTTGAACCCGGGCGCGCGGCTGCCCGGCCTCACCTACCGGCCCGGCGTGCGCATGGCCCGGCATTTCGCCGAGGTCTACTACGACGCCGACGGCGCCCCGGTCACCGACCCCCTCGCCCTCGGAGTTGCCCGATGAAGCACGTCCTGGTCCCGTTCGGTACCCGCCCCGAAGTGATCAAACTGGCTCCCGTGGTGCGTGCCATGCGTGCCGCCGGGCACACCGTCACCACCGTCGACACCGGCCAGCACGCCGACGCGGCGATGAGCGGTGACGTGCAGCGCACGCTCGGGCTCACCCCGGACGTACGCCTGACGCTCCCCACCGGCTCCGGCCGGCTCGGCGCCCTGCTCACCGGCGCCGCCGGAGTCCTCGCCGGGGTGCCCGCCGACGTCGTGCTCGCCCTCGGCGACACCCACACCGTGCCCGCGTACGCCCTGGCCGCCCGCGGCGCCGGCATCCCCTTCGCCCACCTGGAAGCCGGCCTGCGCAGCTTCAACCCGCGCAGCCTGGAGGAGGTCAACCGCCGGGTCGCCGCCGCCATCGCCCAGCTGCACTTCGCACCGACCGCCCGCGCCGCAGCCTTCCTGGCCGCCGAGGGCGTACCCGCTGCTCGTGTCTTCGTCGTCGGCAATCCGGTGATCGACGCCCTCCGCGAGCACGGCATCGCTCCCGTGCCGCCGACCGCCCGCACCGGCGTGCTGGTCACCGCCCATCGCGCCTCCAACGTCGACGATCCGGACCGCCTGGCCCGCCTCGTCGACGTCATCGCCCGCCTGGCCGCGATCGGGCCGGTCCGTTTCCCGATCCACCCGCGGACCCGCGCCCGTCTGCTCTCCGCCGGCCTGCTGGAGCAGCTCGCCGCGCTGCCCGGGGTGACCTGCGAGGACCCGCTGCCCTACGACGACCTGCTGCGCGCGCTCGCCGGCGCCCGGGTCGTCGTCACCGACTCCGGTGGCCTTCAGGAGGAGGCGGCCTACCTGGGCGTGCCGGTGGTGGTGCTGCGCCGCTCCACCCCGCGCTGGGAAGGCGTCGAAGCCGGCAGCGCCGTGCTCACCGGCATCACCAGCGACGCCGAAGCGTCCGGTGCGGTAGCCGCCGCGCATCGGCTGAGCTCGCCGGACACCCTCGCGCACATCGCGTCGATGCCGTGTCCCTACGGCGACGGCGACACCGGCACACGGGTGGCCGCCCTCCTCGCCGACCCGGCCGTGGATCCGCTGCTCGCTCTCGACGAACCCGACTACACCGACGGCACGCGCCCCTGGATCGCCGCATGACCACTGAGACACCCACCTGGACCGGCCCGGCACCCGCCGGCATCGTCATCGACCTGGACGACACGCTCTACCCGCAGGCCGCCTACCTCTACGGCGCCTCCCGCGCCGTCGGCCGCGCCGGAGCGGCACAGGGCCTCGACCCGATCCGGCTGGCCCGGCTCGTCCGCCGCCAGCTCATCGCCGGCTCCGACCGCGGCGGCACCATCGACCGGGCCCTCGCCGCCTACGGCCTCCCCGCCGACCGGGCCGCCGAGTTGGTCCCGGCGCTCGTCACCGCCTTCACCACCTACCACCCGCGCCGGCTGCCGCTCTACCCGGGCGCCGCCGACGCCCTGGCCGCGCTCGCCGCCCACTACCCGGTCGCCTGCCTGACCGACGGCAACCCCGTCATCCAGCGCGCCAAACTCGCCGCCACCGGCCTCAGCAAGGCGTTCATCACCATCGTGATCACCGACGAACTCGGCGGCCGGGCCGCCCGCAAACCCCACCCCGGCGGCCTGCGGCACGCCGCGGAGACCCTCGGCATCGACCCGGCCCAGCTGGTCATGATCGGCGACCGGCCGGGCAAGGACGTCGCCGTGGCGGTCGCGCTGGGTGCCCGCTCCATCCGGGTGCGGACCGGGGAGTACGCCGAAAGCCCCGACGAACCCGCCGCCACCGTCGTCGTCCCCGACCTGACCACCGCCGCGGGCCTGTTGGTCCCCGGCTGACACGCGTCTGCGAGGATGCCGCCATGATCGAGATCGGGCACATCGTCGCTGAGTCGCGGGTCGCGCCGGAGCACTTCCACGCCCGGTGGTGCGACGTGGCCACCCACCCCGAGTGGGCGCCCGGCATGGAGTACCTGCGGCTGGACGGTCCCCTCGAAGCCGGCGCCCGCGGCGTGATGAAGGCGAAGGACGGGCCGGAATGCCCCTTTATCGTCTCCGACCTGGTGCCCGGCCTGGCCTACCAGGACACCCTGCTGCTCGACGGCGCCGAGCTGACCGTCCGGCACGAGTCGCACCCGCACGGCACCGGCAGCCGCCTCGAACTGCACGCCCGCATGGACGGCCCGAAGGCGGCCGAGCGGGCCGCCGAGATGGCCGGCCTGAAAGAGGCCCTCGCCTCCGACCTGGCCGGGCTCATCGCCCTGGTGGAACGCACCGACTGACCGGCGGTGCTTGTCTCCGGCCGCCCCGGACCGCAGTGTGGTGGGAATGAGCGAGATCCGGATCGGCCTGGCCCTCGGCGGAGGCGCGGTACGCGGTGCCGCACACATCGGCGTCCTCGACGTGCTCGACCGCGCCGGACTGGAACCCGCGGTGATCACCGGGACCAGCGCCGGTGCCCTGGTCGGGGCGCTCTACGCGGCCGGCCGGACGCCGTCCGAGATCGGTAAGCTGGCGCAGACGTTGCGCTGGGCACGGCTGATCCGCCCCGCGCGTACGCGTAAGGCGCTCTTCGAAACCGCGAAGCTGGCGGCGTTCCTGGACAGCGCGGTCGGAGGGATGCGGTTCGACGAGCTCGCCCGGCCGTTCGCCGCGGTCGCCTGCGATCTGACCACCGGCGACGAGGTGGTGATGCGGGAGGGTTCGGTCGGCAGCGCGGTGCTGGCCAGCGCCGCCATCCCGGGGGTGTTCCCGCCGGTCGACCGGGACGGGCATCTGCTGGTCGACGGCGGCCTGGTCAACATGGTCCCGGCCCGGCTGGCCCGCCAGATGGGCGCGGACATCGTGGTGGCGGTGGACGTCTCCGGCCCGCTGCCCCGGCGCCCGCCGACCACGCTGCTGCACATCATGGTCGCGGTGAGCACCCTGCAGCCGGGCGGCACCGACCGGCTGGCCGAGGACGCCGACCTGCTGCTCTGCCCCGAGGTCGACGAGTACGCGTTCTGGGAGCTGTCCCGGATCCCGGAGTTCGAGGCGGCCGGCCGCACCGCCGCCGAGAAGGCGCTGCCGCTGCTACAGGCGTTGAAGGCCGCGGCCGCCGCACGCCGCGAATGGCAGTGTGGCGGGCGCACCGCATAAGCCCGGCGGTCGCGCCGCGGCCCGGAGTGGCTGCCGGGCCGCGCGGCGCCGGCGGGACTGCTCTGACGCGTACCGAAAAATGGGTCTTCTTTCAACCGACTGCGATCCAGACGTCGTCGAGCTGACCGTGATATTGGTCGTTGTCGCCGTAGGCGCTCTTGCCGCCGACGCTCAGCGGCCGCCCGTTCGCGACCGACAGCCCGGCCGGCACCGTCGTGCCGCCCTGTGCGACGCCGTCGATGAGCACGGTCAGGCCGGTGCCCGCGCGCCGGCACTCCAGGCTGTGCCAGCGGTCGTCGGCCACGCTGATCCGGGCCAGTGCCAGGTGGATGCCCGGCCCGGCGACGAGCGCGCAGCTGGGATGACCGGAGCGACCGTCGATCTGGAGTTTGTACTGGCTGCCCTCGGTCGAGTAGCCCTTCTGCAGCACGTTCTGGCCCTTGCTGGTCAGGTTCGGTGCGAGCCGCACCGAGGCGCCGTAGCGCAGCGGGCGCGAGCCGGGATTGAGCGACGGCGTGCTGCCGGCGCGCAGCACCAGGCGCGGGCAGGGGCGACCGCGCTTGCAGCGAGGTGGGAATTGAACCGCCTGGCCGGCGCCGTGCGGGGTACGGGCGACCGTGGCGTTGCCGCCGGCGACCGGGCTGAGCGTGTGCCCGTGGCCGGTGGCGTCGGCCATCGGGGCGGTGCCGTCGAACGTGTACCGCGCGACGAAGCGCAGTGGCGGGGCGGGCACCCAGACGGCGCGTCCGGTCGGGGTGGCGAACGTGCCGGTCAGCAGGACGAGCAGCAGCCCCGGCACGACGAGACGGCGGAGCGGGATGGGCTTCACGACAAGACAACGCGGGCCGTGGCGTTTCCGCCACGGCCCGCGGTTGCGATCTGCGTCAGTCCTCCGGGTGGTGCGGGGCGTCCCCACCGTCGGTGCTGGTGAAGGTGCCCTGCGGACCGGCCGGTGCCGGCAGCTTGATGGGCTTGCCGGGAACCTTCTTGCCCGGCACACCGTTCACCGACTCGGTCGAGTAGGCGAAGGTGAGCTGGGCGAACGCGATCAGGTCGCTGTTGACCTCGAGCGCGTGCTTGTCCAGGTTGTCGATGTCGTCGCAGGCGATGTGGTAGCACTGGTCGAACGACTCGCCGGCCACGCCACCCCAGATGGCCTGCTGCTCCTCGGTCTTCACGACCTCGGCGCCGGTGAACAGGCCGCCGGACGGGATGCCCGCCTCGATGAACGCCTGGTAGTCGCTGCGGCCGGAGAACTCGGCGTCGTCGTACGGCTCACCCTTCCAGGTGTAGTACGACTCGTAGAGGTCCTCGATCGCCGTCGAGCCCGGCGGCACCGCGACCGGGGCCGGGAACGACGACTCGTCCGCGTCGTAGACCATGAAGATGTAGTTCGGCGAGCCGACCATGTCGTAGTTCAGGTAGAGCGCGATCCGGTCCCGCTCGGCCTGGGTGAGCTCCTCGACGTACGCCGTCGAACCGATCAGGCCCAGTTCCTCCGCGCCCCACCAGGCGAAGCGCACGGTGTTCTGCGGCTTGACCTTCGCCATCTGCAGCGCGGTCTCCAAGATCGCGGCCGAACCGGAGCCGTTGTCGTTGATGCCCGGGCCCTCGGTCTCGCTGTCCAGGTGAGCGCCGGCCATCACCACGTTGTCGCGGTTCTTGCCGGGCAGTTCGGCGATCACGTTGACGTCGGTACGCGTCTCGGACGGCAGGATCCGCACGTGCGCGGTCGAGCCGGCCTGGGCGAGCGCCACACCGGTGGCGAAGCTGGCGCCCACCACCGGGATGGTGATCGGCGGGTTCTCGCCGAGGGTGCCGACGATCAGACCCTCACGGGTCGGGTCGTTGCCCTGGTTGAAGATGATCACGGCTTCCGCGCCGGCTTCCTGCGCGTTCTGAGCCTTCACGATGAAGGTGCAGGACGCGTCGGGCGGGCCACCGCGCTGGATCAGCGCGATGTCGTTGGGCCCGCTGAAGTTCAGGCCGGCGAAGTCGGAGTCCTCGCAGCCGCTGGTGGTGGCACGGTCGCCGGTCAGGTTGATGTCGACCGGGATGACCGGGCCGGTCACGTCACCGGACGGGCTGTTGGTGAACGGGCCGGTCTCGTACTCCGCGTTCACCGGGGTGAGCTGCTGCAGCAGCGCCGGGAACACGAACTGGAACTCGAACGGGTCGAGGGTGACCTTGTAGCCCGCCTTGCGGAGCTGGCCGGCCACGTATTTCACGCTGTTCGCGTAGCCCTCGGTGCCCGCGTGCCGGGTCCCTGGGTACGACGGGTCGTCATTCCTGTCGGCGATCTTCTGGAACGCCTCGAGGTGGTCCATCACCCCACCGAGCGTCACGCACTTGAGCAGCTCGGCGTAGGTGTCGTTGGCCTGTTTGCCGCAGGAGTTGCCATGGTTCCCTCCGGCGGTGGCCGCGGTCGCCGGCGCCAGCACCAGGACCGTAGCGGTCGCGGCAGCCGCCAGCATACGAAGCTTCATCATTGAATCCCCCCTGTCCACAGCGGAACACCGATCAACCTAGACGATCGTGAGCGTCGATGCACCGGATGATCGGGCGACGCCCCCCGACGATCGACTCTCGGCGATATGGTGACGCGATGCGACTCGCCCGACTACTCGCGGCCACCGTCTCCGCCGTCGTCGCTGCCACCGCGGCCACGGCGGCGACCGCCGCCCCGCCCGACACTGAGGGCACTCAGCCGATTTACGACTACGCCTCCGCGATCCGCGAGCAGGTGTGGGTCCAGACCTCGGTCGACAGCGACGCCGACGGCGCGCCGGACCGGGTCGCCGTACGCGTCATCCGCCCCAGGACCGACCGCAAGATCCCGGTCATCTTCCAGCCCAGCCCGTATTACGCCGGTCTCAACGACGTGCCCAACCACGACGACATCGACCGCGACGGGGCGCACGCCCTGCGCGCGGACGTGAGCGCCAACCGCGCCGACACCATCACCTTCGCCGGCTATCTGGACAACTACTTCGTCCCGCGCGGCTACGCCGTGGCCTTCGCCGACAGCCTCGGCGCCGGCGGCTCCACCGGATGCCCCACCTCCGGCGGGCGCAACGAGACCCTCGGCATGAAAGCCGTCGTCGACTGGCTCAACGGCCGCGCGAAAGCGTTCGACTCCGCCGGCGCGCCGGTCGAGGCCCGCTGGTCCACCGGGCGCACCGGCATGATCGGTGGCTCCTACAACGGCACCCTGGCCAACGCGGTCGCCACCACCGGCGTGCGCGGCCTGGAGACGATCGTGCCGACTGCCGCGATCTCCAGCTGGTACGACTACTACCGCGCCAACGGCGGTGTCGTCGCACCCGGCGGCTTCCAGGGCGAGGACACCGACGTGCTGGCCAAGGCGGTCCTCACCCGGCAGAACCCGGAGGTCTGCGCCGGCGTGATGGCGGCGCTGGAACGCGACCAGGACCGGGAGACCGGCGACTACAGCCGCTTCTGGGCCGAACGCGACTATCTGCGTGACGTCCACAAGGTGCGCGCGAGTGTCCTGCTCGTCCACGGCCTGCACGACTTCAACGTGCGTACCGGACAGGCCGGCCAGTGGTGGGACGCGCTCGCCGCGAACCGGGTGCCGCGCAAGATCTGGCTGCACCAGGCCGGGCACACCGACCCCTTCAACATCCGGCGCGAGCAGTGGCTGAACACCCTGCACCGCTGGTTCGACCAGTGGCTGTACAAGATCGACACCGGGATCATGCGGGAGCCGATCGCGGACGTCGAGGTCGCGCCGAACCAGTGGCAGACCGCGCGCAACTGGCCGCTGCCGGACAGCCGGCCGGTCGTGCTGCGGCTGGGTGACGGCACGCTGGGCGCCAAGCCGAGCGTCACCCGGCAGACGTTCATCGACAACACCGCCCGCACGGCCGAGGACCTGGCCGCCAACGAGACGGCCACCGATCCGAACCGGCTCGCCTACCTGACCGCGCCGCTGACGAAACAGACCCGCCTCTCCGGCACACCCGAGGTCACCGTCCGCGCCGACCTCACCGGCGACTCGCCCTACCTGACCGCCCTGCTGGTCGACTACGGCACGGCCGAGCGCTTCGCCGGCGTCCGCACCCTCCCGGTCCAGGACTGCATCGGCCCCGGCATCGAGGGCGACCCGGGTTGCTTCAACCGCCGCGAGTACATCACCGCGACGACCCCCTACGAGATCGTCACCCGCGGCTGGATCGACGTGCGCAACCGCCTGTCACCCGCGCACACCACCCCGATCCGGCCCGGCAAGGCGTACACGTTCCGCTGGAACCTGCAAACCACCGACCACGTCTTCGCCCCCGGCCACCGCATCGGCCTGGTACTGATCTCCACCGACCGCGACCACACCCTGCGCTACCCCACGGGCACCGTGGTCGGCGTCCAGCCGGCCGCCTCCCACCTGAAACTGCGCCTGTCCTAACGGCCCCAGGTCCTGATCCGCCAAGGCATCCCCTTGCGCGGATCAGGACCCTTCTTCGGTACGCGCAGCCGGCCGTCCCCACACATCTCCCCGTCCCGCCCTGCCCGCGCGACCACCAGCCACTCCCGGCCGAACCGCGCCCGCCGGGCCGATCCTCGGGTCCGGCACACCTCGTCCCGCCCTTGACCCAGCTGGCTCACCGCGCCGATCGTGTCCAGCCGACCTCCACCCCCGTCCCGGCACCCGCCGGTCGACGCTCGGTGGCAGCCGCTCCGCCCGGCTTCCGCCGGGTCCGGCCGCCCTGAGGCACCTGATAGGCCCTGGTTAGGTGGCTGGGCGAAGGCCGGCCGGGTGCGGTCGTCCGTGACGCACCGAATGGGGCTCGCGTTGTTGGCCGGCTTACGCGTTGCTGGCCTGCTTGCGCGTTGCTGGCCGGCTCCTGTCCTGGCGGCCGGCTCGTGCCTGGCGGCAGGCTCCTGTACTGGCGGCCGGCTCGTGCACCCGGCGGCCGGCGTGGGGTGAAATGGCGGACCGTGCTCTGCGACTGGACAAGGTAGGCGTCGGCCGGCGGTTGCGGCGCCTGCCTCTCGGCGGAGGCGGGCGCCGCAAAGCGCCACCTCCGAGCCGGCCGGCTCCGGCGCCCGCCTGGACCAGAGCGGGCACGTTCGCCGCCGGGTCCAAGGTGTAGGCGTAGTAGGAGCGCGGCTCGGCCACCGTGCCGCCGGCCTGGCACGGGCCTGATCCGGTGAACACGTTGCTGCGCTGCACCAGGCGGCCCGGGCCGCTGTCGGCGTAGCCGCTTGTGGAGAAGCACGGATAGGGGACCGCGGTGAACGCGTTGCCCTCGACCACGACGCCGCCGTTCATTGTGGATGCGACACCGTACAGCTCGTTGCCGTCGAACCAGTTGTTGTAGACGTGCACCGGCTCGCCGAAGCGGACCCGGGGGTGGCGCTGGCGGGAACCGTCGAACCAGTTGTGGTGGATGCTCACCCGGAGATGCCCGACGTCGGTGCCGGACGCGCCGTCGGAGTGGCCGATCAGCATGCTCTTGTCGGTGCCGGCGAAGTGGTTCCATGAGACCGTCACGTAGTCGGCGCCGCGGACCACGTCGATCGAGCCGTCCACCGGGCGTACGAACGTGTTGTGGTCGATCCAGATGTGATGCGACTGCTGACCGACATTGATCGCATCGTCCTCGGCGTCGACGAAGGTCAGGTTCCGTACGATCACGTTGTACGACCGGTAGAAGTCGAACCCACCCCCGGAGATCGTCGGATTCGAGCCGACCCCGATGATCGTCTTGTTCGGGCGTACCCCCTGCTTGCTGGTGATCTCGATGGTCCCGGACACCTGGATGATCATCGTACCGACGGTGTCGATGGCGTCCAGCAGCTCATCGGTGGTGTCGACGGTGACGGTAGGACCGCCCGCTCCGCCGGTGGTGGTGGTCAGGCCGAGCGCCGCGACGGACGCGAAGCCGTCGGGCGTCGAGGGCGCCGCCGCAGCCGGCGCGGCTACCGAGAGACCGCCGGCGATCAGAGCGGCCACAGCCGCCGAACGCAAGATCCGCATCAGATCCTCCCCACGCCCGAGCCGGCGGTCACGATCGACGGCACCGACGACGCGGCATCAAGCTGATATCCGTAATATCCGGACGGCTCGGCCACGGTGCCGCCGGCCTCGCACGACCCCGAGTTCACGAACGCGTTCGCCCGCTGCACGAGCCGCCCCGGATTGCTTTCCGCGTAGCCGCTCACCGAGTAACAGGGAAACGCCACGTTCTCGAAGTAGTTGCCCTCGGCGACCACACCCGCGTTCTCGGTGGACGCGATCCCGTAGAGCCCGATGTCGTCGTAGTAGTTGTTGTAGACGTGCACCGGCTCGCCGAACCGCACCCGGGGATGCCGCTGGTTGGACCCCTCGAACCAGTTGTGGTGGTAGGTGACCTTCAGATAGCCGACGTCCTCGCGGTAGTTGTCCGAGTGGCCGAGCAGCATGGTTTTGTCGGTGCCGCGGAAGCGATTCCAGGACACCGTGACGAAGGTCGACTTCCGCTTGATGTCGAGGGATCCGTCGTACCCGGGCAGGAACTCGTTGTGGTCGATCCACACGTGGTGGGCGCTGTTGGTGACGCTTATCGAGTCGTCCGAGGCGTTGCTGAACCGGATGTTCCGGATGATCACGTTGTTGCCGGGCCGGGTCGTGGTGCCGAGTTGCAGCCCGCCTCCGGTGATCTCCGCGTTCGCGCCGACGCCGAGGATGCTCTTGTTCGCGACCACGGTGATCATGCCGCCGGCCGAGATCCGGCCGGACACCAGAATCGTGTACGGGGTGTTCGCCCCGGCGTACCGGGCCAGGTCGGCGGAGGTGGTGACGGTGACCGTCGGCCCGGCCGCGCCGCCGGTGGTGCCGGTGAGGCCCAGCCCGGCGACGGAGGCGAAACCGTCCGCGGTGGCGGCGGCCGCGATCGCCGGCTGCGGCAGGAGGAGCAGGGCCGTCACGGCCGCCGCGGATACGAGTTTGCGCATGTCACACCTTTCCTACGCCGGCGCCGGCCGGCACGACGGTGGGCACGGACGCGGCCGGGTCGGCGGTGTACGCGTAGAACGTGCGCGGATCCGCCACCGTCCCGCGCGTCTCGATGGCGTGGTTGCAGTCGACGAGGATGTTGTCGCGCTGCACCATCCGCCCCAGCGGCCCGCTGAAGTCCACCCGGCCGGGGTTGTTCACGCTGTAGAAGTAGTTGCCCTCCACGAACAGGCCGGAGTCGTTCGTGGACGCGATGCCGTAGCTGTTGTCCCGGTAGTAGTTGTTGTAGACGTGCACGATCGGCGCGAACCGCACCCGCGGGTTCCGCTGGTCCGAGCCGTTGAAGTAGTTGTGGTGATAGGTGACGCGCAGCCGGCCCGCGTCCTGGGCGCCGTTGTCGTCGTCATGGCCCAGCAGCAGTGTCTTGTCGTGGTCGTGGAACCTGTTCCACGAGACGGTGACCAGGTCGGAGCCGCGTTTGATGTCCACCGCGCCGTCGTCGCCGTCGGAGAAGTCGTTGTGGTCGATCCAGATGTGGTGGCTGAACATCTGCACGTTGATCAGGTCGTCCGAGGCGCCGGAGAACCGCAGGTTGCGGATGATCACGTTGTGCACGGCGCCGGCCGGCGGACTGGTGGCGGAGGAGACCGGCAGGCCGATGTTCAGACCGCCGCCGACCAGTGCGGCGGTCGAGCCCAGCCCGATGATGGTCTTGTTCGAGGCGACGGAGTGCATACCGTCGTTCGATCCCCGGGGCAGGGTGATGGTGCCGGAGACCTGGATGACGTACGGACCCGGGCGGGCGATGTGGTCGAGGAAGGCGGCGGCCGTGGACACCGTGACGGTCGGCCCACCGGCGCCACCGGTTGTCGTCGTCCGGCCGTACCCCGCAACGGTTGCGAATCCGTCCGGCCCGCCCGGCGCGGCCTGTGCGGGAAGGCCGGCCACGGCCGGCGCGACCACGGCCCCGGCCGCGGCCGCGAGGAGAGTTCTGCGATGCATGTCGATTCCTTCCGTGGCGTGGGGGGGGGGCCCCCCCGGCGCGGGCCGGGGGGCGGTTGCTGCTTGCTCGGGCGTGCCCTCCGGGGGGGGGGGGGGGGCCCCCCGGGCCCCCCCCGCACGGGTTCAGCCGGTGATGCGGCCGGCGCCGGCCTGCGCGGTCACGGTCGCCTTCACCTGGGCGCAGGGCTGGAGGGTGTACGCGTACGAGACCGGGCTGACGCTGCCACCGGTCTGCCCGGACCCGGAGTTGACGAGGCAGTTGTCGCGAGCCACCAGCCGACCGTCCCCGGACGAACCCTCACCGAGGTGGTACGGGTCCTCGACGTTCTCGAACGAGTTGCCCTCGACGATCACGCCGGCGTTCTCGGTGGACGCGACGCCGTAGTTCCCGGTGTCGTTGTAGTGGTTGTTGTAGACGTGCACCTGGTCGCCGAACCGGACCCGCGGGTTGCGCTGCTCGGTGCCGTCGAACCAGTTGTGGTGGTACGAGACCTTCAGCCGGCCGATGTCCTGCGCGCCGTTGTCGTCGTCGTGGCCGAGCAGCATGTTCTTGTCGGTGCCGTCGGCGTGGTTGTAGGAGATCGTCACGTACGACGAGCCCCGCTTGACGTCCACGCCACCGTCCGTGCCGGTCGTCCAGGTGTTGTGGTCGATCCAGATGTGGTGGCTGAACATCTGCACGTTTATCGCGTCGTCCGGCCAGCCACGGAAGTTCAGGTTGCGGACGATGACGTTGTGCACGGCGTTCGCCGGCGGTGCGGTGATGTCGTCGTCGATCGGCAGGCCGATGTTGAGGCCGCCGCCGGTCAGGCCGGAACCGCTGCCCACCCCGATGATCGTCTTGTCGCTGGTGACGTCGTGCATCGGCCCGGGCAGCGTCAGCATGCCCTGCACCCGCACGGTGAGCGGGCCCGGCTGGGCGATCGCGGACAGGAACGCCGAGGCGCTGGTGACCGTGACCGTGGAGCCGCCCGCGCCGCCCGAGGTGCCGTTCTGGCCCCAGGCGTTGACCGAGGCCCAGCCGTCCGCGACGTTCGGCTGCGCCGGCGGTTCCGATGTGGGCGGGCTCGAGCTGGGCGGGTTCGAGCTGGGCGGGGTCACCGCGCCGGTCGTCACCTGGACGTCGTCGAAGTTCGCGCTGGTGTAGAACGTGGCCAGGCCGACCCGGCCGCTGCTCCACCGGGTGTCGGAGGCCTCGGTCAGCAGCGCCCCGTTGACGTAACCGCGCAGCGACGACCCGGCGACCTCCAGCCGCAGGGTGTACCAGGTGCCGGCCGAGACGGTCACCGAGGCGGTGTCGAGGGTGGTCGACGACCCGCCGTCGAGACGCTTGAGCTCCACGGTGTTGTTGGACCGCAGCGCCAGGTAGTAGTAGCTGGTGCTGCTCTGCACCCGCGCGAGGACGGCGGCGAAGCGGTTGCCGCCGTTGAACGCGGTCGGCTTGACCCGGGCCTGCATCGCGTAGTCGGTCCAGCTCGACGTCCCGGCCAACGCCCGGGCGTCGCTGCTGGTACCGCCCTGCCGGTACACCCCGGAACCGTCCGTGGTGACCGACCAGCTCCCGCCGTTGGTGCTCCACCCGGTGGCGTTGCCGTCCTCGAAGTCGTCGCTGAGCAGCGTGGCGGCCTGTGCCCCGGTGGCGGTCATCGCGAGCACCAGCGTGGCGGTTGCCGCGCCGGCCAGGAGAAGGGCTCGTCGCAGCATCAGAACACCCCCGCGCCGCTGGTGACGATGGACTTCACGGTGTTCGGGTCGTCGAGCGTGTAGCCGTAGTAGGCCGACGCCTCCTGCACGGTCCCGCTGCACTCCGGCGTCCCCGACTCACCGGCGAACACGTTGTTGCGGGCGACGCAGCGTCCGGCCGGTCCTGCGTACGTGTTGGTCACCGGCTCCTCCACGTTCTCGAAGTAGTTGCCCTCGACCAGGCAGCCGGCGTTGTTCTGGCAGGCCACACCGGTGTCGGTGTTGTAGAAGAAGTAGTTGTTGTAGACGTGCACCGGCTCGCCGAAGCGGACCCGCGGGTTGCGCTGCGGCGTCGCGTCGAACCAGTTGTGGTGATAGGTGACCTTGAGCCGGCCGGTGTCCTGCGCGCCGTTCGAGTCGTCGTGGCCGAGCAGCATGTTCTTCGTGTGGTGGTGGGTGTGGTTCCACGACACGGTCACGTACGACGAGCCGCGCTTCACGTCGATCAGGCCGTCGTAGCCCTGCGCCAGGTCGTTGTGGTCGATCCAGATGTGGTGGCTGAACATCTGCACGTTTATCGAGTCGTCGCTGGCGCCGCGGAAGGTCAGGTTCTGGATGATCACGTTGTGCACCGCGTCGGCCGGCGGCGTGGTCACCGACGAGACCGGCAGACCGATGTTGAAGCCGCCACCGGTGATCCCGGCGTTCGAGCCGACCCCAATGATCGACTTGTCGCTCGTCACGTCGTACATGCCGGCCGGCAGGGTGATCGTGCCGTTGACGCAGACGGTGAGCGGGCCCGGCGTCGCGATGGCGCTGATCAGCTCGGCGGCCGTGTCCACCGCGACCACCGGCCCACCGGCGCCGCCGGTCGTGCCGCTCTGGCCCCAGGCGTTCACCGACGCGAAGCCGGTGGCGGAGCCGGTGACCCGGCAGTCGCCGGGCGGCGGGGGAGTGGTCGGCGTCACCGACGGGCCCGGACCCGGGGCGGTGGTGTCGACCACGACGTCGTCGTAGGAGGCGCTCGTGTACCCGGTGACCAGGCCGATCCGGCCGGAGCCGAACGCGCTGTCGGTAGCCTGGAGCACCGCCGTCCCGTCCACGTACCCGGTCAGCGTGGAGCCCTGCGCCCGCAGTGCCAGTACCCGCCAGGCGCCGGTGGTGCCGCCGACCGCGGCCGTGCCCAGCGCGGTGGCCGTGCCGCCGGAGACCCGCTGCAACTGGGCCGTTCCGCTGCCGGTCAGGACCAGCGCGTAGTACTGGCTCGTCGACTGGGCGCGGGCCGCGATCCCGGCGGTGCGGTCCGCGCCGGCGTACGCGATCGGGCGTACCCGGGCCTGCACGGTGTAGTCGGTCCAGGCGGTGTTGCCGGCCAGCGCGCGGGCGTTCGAGCTGGTACTGGACTGGCGGTACGCCGGTGAGCCGTCGGTGACCACCGACCAGGATCCGCCGTTGCGGGACCAGCCGGTCGCGTTGCCGTCGTTGAAGTCGTCGCCGAACAGGGTCTCGGCGTAGGCCGGGCCGGTGGCCACCATGCCGGCGACCACCGCCGCGGCGGCGACCGCACCGGCGGTGGCAATCCATCGGATTCGTCTCATGTCGCGTCCTTGCGTGGGGGAAGGGCCGAGGGATCAGGGCATGCCGGATCGCCGCCGCTGGTGTGTGACGGCGTTCGGCGAAATCCATGGGAGAAAGGCGCGTTAACACGCGTGAAACCTTGACCCGACCATAAATTTGTGTATCGGAGAGCGTCAATGCTTTTCGTTTGCAGGAATGTTGCAGTGATCGTTTGTGACGCAGCGTCGATCATTGACAACTGGCGATGGCCGTCGTAGGTTGCTCCGGAAAGCGCATTCCTCCATGTCGGCAGGCTGAACGCGGAGCGTCGCCGGGCCGTGGGGCCATCACCGCACGCCACCGGCCGTGCCGGCCGGGGAAATGGCCGTAAGCGCGCCGGGAAATGCCACCGGTGCGATGATCGGCGTGGCTTTATCGGCCATCAGCGGCACGTGTAAGGCGATCTACGTATGCCCCCGGCGGGACAGAGCCCTAGATCCGACACCTCAGGGTCTCCCGGATTCGGGCCTTCAGGTGGAATACCGGAGGCGATCTGTGGCGTGGGAGGCGCACCCTGAGGCGGTACCCCACCGATAGATCGGAGTTGATCGAGATGCGTACCCAGATGATCGCCGCCCGCGCCTCCGCACTGTTCGCCAGTAACCTGCCGAGCGGATCCCGGCCCACCGGCTCGATGGTCGACGACGCCATCGCCACGGCCGTGCGCGCCTTTGGTGGCACACGCGGTTGTGTGGCCGTGATGGCAGCCGCATACGGCGACTGCCCGGAGACCGCGGCGCCACGGATGCAATGGGCGCGAAGTGTGGTGATGACGGTGTACGGGTCACAGAGCCCGGAACCCGAACGAGAGCTGGTCGCCGCTTGACTCAGGCCAGCATCCCGGCCCGCCGGCCGAACACGGTGCCCGCGGTCAGGCCGGTCCCGCCGGGGTAGTTGCCGCTGAACAGCCCGCCCAGCATCTCCCCGCACACGTACAGGCCGGGTAGCCCAGAGCCCTGCTCGGTCAGCACCCGGCCGTGCTCGTCGGCCCGCAACCCGCCGAACGTGAACGTGATCCCGCAGGTCACCGGGAAGGCGTAGAACGGCGGCGTACGGATCGGCAGCGCCCAGTTGCTCTTCGGCGGCGACGCCCGCGACGCCCGCCCGTCCTTCACCGACGGGTCGAACGGCACCGACTCGTCGATCCCGGCGTTGAACTCCTCGACCGTCCGGGTGAGCTGTGACCCGTCGACGCCGATTCCGGACGCCAGCGAGGAGATCGTGGAAGCGGTCACCACCGACGTTCCGGGCGCGTCGTACTCCTCGGCCCGCAACATCGGCCGGATCGCGGCGTCGAAGACCTGGAACGCCATCCCGCGCGGCTGACGGAGAATCTCGCCGCCGTACCTGGCGTACGTGTAGTTGCGGAAGTCGGCGCCCTCGTCCAGGAACCGACGTCCCTCCACGTTGACCACGATGCCCAGCGGATAGCTCTGCCGGGTCAACCGGTTCGTCAGCTCCCGGTCACCCGACGCGGCGGCGCCCGCGTCCCAGGCCACGGCGTGACACGACGACCAGTCACCGCCCCGCGCGGCACCCACGGCCATCGCCGAGCGCAGCATGTCCCCGGTGTTCAACGGGGTGCCCCGGACCAGGGCTCGTTCCCAGCCGGCACCGAGATGCTCGCGCCGCCACCGCGGGTTCGCCTCGAAACCGCCCGCCGCCAGCACCACCGACTCCGCCTCGGTCACGCCGGCCACGCCGTCCGCGTCGGTCCAGTGCACTCCGCGTACCCGGCCGTTCTCGATCAGCAGGTCGCCACAGCGATGTCCGTACCGGATCTCGATGCCGGCGGCCGAGGCCGCGCGGGTGTGCTGCTCGACCAGGCCCTTCCCGCCACCGGTGCTGCCCACCGCCAGGCCGCCCCAGAAGACGTGCCGGCCCTGATCGTCCGGATACGACTGTCGCTCGTACATCAGCCGGAAGCGCAACCCCAAGCCGTGCAGCCAGCGCAGTGCCGGGCCGCTCTCCGCCGCGCACGCGGCGGACAACCCCGGGTCCGCGCGCCCGCCGGTCACCTCACGCAGATCCCGCAGGAACTGCCCTTCCGGGTACGCCGGAAGCACCGTCCTCGCCAGCCGCGGATCGGGGTCGAGCAGATCCCGCACGTCGTCCAGCCCGGCGTGGGCGATCCGGAACGCGCCCGCGGTGTAGAAACTGTTCCCGCCGGCCTCGTCCGGACGGCCCTTCTCCAGCAGCACGACAGCGCGTCCCCGGGCCGCGGCCGCGTGTGCCGCGCTGAAGCCCGCGTTGCCGCCACCGACCACCACGACGTGCGCCATAAGCCCTCCGGGTCAAGAATGAATGTAGGCGGAGGCTCGCGGGACCGCACTCGGAAGCGGGTGGACCGATGCAGCGTTGGCGACCGGCGGTGGTGGCACCCTGGGTGGCGGCGGCGGTGAGCACCGTGCTGCTCATCCTGACCACACCATGGAGCGACGGCGGGGACTCGGACTTCCTCGACGGCCGCCAGTTACGTCTGATGGCGCCGGCCGCGCCCGGTGGCGGCTGGGACCAGACCTCCCGCGAGATGCAGACCGCGCTGCGTGACCTGGCCGGGCGCACCGAGGTCTACAACGTGGCCGGCGCCGGCGGGACGATCGGGCTCAGCCAGTTCGCCCGATACGACGGCGACCCCACCCAGCTCATGGTGATGGGCCTGATCATGGTCGGTGCGATCGAGAGCAACGACTCGCCGGTCACCCTGGACAGCACCACCCCGCTGGCCCGGCTCACCACCGACTACGAGGTGGTCGTGGTGCCCGCCGACTCGGCGGTCCGCGACCTGAACGACCTGGTCGGGCGGATGAAGCAGGATCTCGGCGCGGTGTCGTTCGCCGGTGGGTCGGCCGGCGGTGTCGAGCAAATCCTCGCCGGGCTGATCGCCGACGCGATCGGCGCCGACCCGGGCGGCGTCAACTACGTGGCTCACTCCGGCGGCGGCGAGGCGCTGTCCACGCTGCTCTCCGGCCGTGCCACCGCGGGGGTCTCCGGGGTCTCCGAGCTGGAGGGACAGATCAAGGCGGGCACGGTCCGGCCGATCGCGGTCTCCAGCGCCGACCGGCTGCCCGCCCTGCCCGACGTGCCCACGCTCAAGGAATCGGGGGTCGACGTGGAACTGGCCAACTGGCGCGGCGTGGTCGCCCCGGCCGGCATCAGCGCCGCCGACGAGCGGGCGCTCGAAGACCTGGTGGTACGGATGACACAGAGCGAGGCGTGGAAGGAGACCCTCCAGCGGCGGGGCTGGGGTGACGCCACGCTGACCGGGCCCGAGTTCGAGACCTACCTGCGGACCGAGCGCCAGACCGTCACCGACGTCCTGGTGAAGATGGGCATCGCATGACCGAGGACCAGGAACGGGCGCAGGCGCGGGCGTCCGCCCTGCTGGGACTGATCATGGTGGTCGCCGCCGTGGTGGTTCTCGTGGATGCCGCCAACCTGCGGGAATCCGACGACGCGCTGGGACCGGCCGCCGCGCCGACGCTGATCGGGCTCCTGCTCGGGGTCCTCGGCGGGGCGCTCGTGGTGCAGGGGGTGCGCTTTCTGCGTACGCCGCAGGGGTCTGCTCTTGATCCTCGGCGCCTGCGGCGCCTCGCCGCGATGGTGGCGCTGCTGATCGCGTTCGCCCTGGTCCTGCCGATTCTCGGGTACGTGGTGAGCTCGGCGGCCCTGTTCGCCGGTGCGGCCCTGCTGCTCGGCGCCCCGCATCCGGCCAGGGTCGTCGCCTACGGGTGGACGCTCGCCGCGCTGGCGTTCCTGATCTTCGACCGGCTGATCGGCCTCAGCCTGCCCACCGGACCGTGGGGGTTCTGACGTGGACCAGTTGCTGACCGGTTTCGCCGACGCGCTGACCCCGGCCAACCTGCTGTGGGCCCTGGTCGGCGTCACCATCGGCACCGCCGTCGGCGTGCTGCCCGGCATCGGCCCGGCGCTCACGGTGGCCCTGCTGCTGCCGATCACTTTCCGCCTCGAACCGGCCGGCGCCCTGATCATGTTCGCCGGCATCTACTACGGCGGCATGTACGGCGGCTCCACCACCTCGATCCTGCTCAACACACCCGGCGAGAGCGCGTCCGTGGCCACCGCCCTGGAGGGCAACAAGATGGCCCGTTCCGGGCGGGCCGCGGCCGCGCTCGCCACCGCCGCCATCGGCAGTTTCGTCGCCGGCACCATCGGCACGATCGCGCTCACCGTGGCCGCGCCGCTGGTCGCCGACATCGCGATCGGTTTCGGACCACCCGAGTACGTCGCGCTGATGGCGGTGGCGTTCGTGACGGTCAGCGCGCTGCTCGGGCCCAGCCTGCTCAAGGGCGCGGCCAGCCTGGTCATCGGGGCCACGCTCGGCCTGGTCGGCATCGACACCCTCACCGGCCAGTCCCGCCTCGCCTTCGGCGTGCCGTCCCTGCTCGACGGCATCGACGTGGTGATCGTGGTGGTCGCCCTGTTCGCTCTCGGCGAGACCTTCGCCCACCTGGTCGCCGGCACCGGCGCAAGCCGGGTCGAACCGCTGCGCGGCGCCGCCGTCCTGTCCCGCGACGACTTCCGCCGCTCCTGGCCGGCCTGGCTGCGCGGCACCGCCATCGGCTTCCCGATCGGCAGCCTGCCGGCCGGCGGCGCCGACGTGCCCACGTTCCTCAGCTACGGCCTGGAGAAGCGCCTCTCCAAACACCGGCACGAATTCGGTCACGGCGCCATCGAGGGTGTCGCCGGCCCGGAGTCGGCGAACAACGCCGCGGCCGCCGGCGTGCTGGTTCCGCTGCTCACCATCGGCCTGCCCACCTCCGCCACCGCGGCCGTCATCCTGACCGCGTTCCAGTCCTACGGCCTGCAACCCGGCCCGCAGCTGTTCACCGAGTCCGGCGACCTGGTGTGGGCGCTGATCGCCAGCCTCTACATCGGCAACGTCCTGCTGCTCGTCCTCAACCTGCCACTGGTCCGCGTCTGGGCGCGGCTGCTCACCATTCCCGCCTACGGCATCTACGCCGGCGTGCTGCTCTTCGCCTGCCTCGGCACGTACGCCGCCGGCGGCACCACCGCCGACCTCATGATCCTCACCGTGCTGGGCCTGGTCGGCCTGCTGATGCGCCGGGCCGACGTCCCGGTCGCGCCGGCCGTGGTCGGGCTGATCCTGGCGCCGCTGTTCGAGCAGCAGCTGCGCCGGGCGCTGGCCCTCTCCGAGGGCGACTGGAGCGTCCTGGTCTCCACCCCGCTGACCGTGATCCTGTGGATCGTGGTCGTCCTGGCGCTCATCGCGCCGGGGATCTTCGCCCTCTACCGCCGGCGGCGCGGCGAACCCGCCCCCGCCGAACGGGAACACGCGGGCGATCCGCGATAGCGGTCCGGCATGACCGGAGCCGGGACGGGCACCATGAACGGCATGGCGGTGATCCTCTTGACCGGCGCGGCCGGCTCCCTCGGCACCATGCTGCGCACCCGTCTCACCCACCACACCCTGCGCCTGACCGACCTCAATGCCGCCGAGGGTGTCGAAGCCCTCGACGTCACCGACGGCGAGGCCGTCGAGCGCGCCGCCCGGGGCGTGGACGCGATCGTGCACCTGGGCGGCCTCGCCGACGAGAGTCCCTTCGACGACGTGCTCGAGGTAAACGTCCGCGGCACCGAACGGGTCCTGCAGGCCGCCTACCGCCTCGGCATCCCACGCGTCGTGCTGGCTTCCAGCAACCACGCCGCCGGCCTGCACGAACGCCGCGATGCGCTGCCTGACGACGTGGCACCCCGGCCGGACACCTACTACGGCTGGAGCAAGGCCGCGCTGGAGACCCTGGGCCGCCTCTACCACGACCGGTACGGTCTGCACGTCATCTGCCTGCGCATCGGCGCCTGCCGCGAACGACCCGCCAATCCGCGCGACCTGTCGGTCTGGCTCTCCCCGGACGACCTGGCCCGGCTGGTGGAGGCCGCGCTGACCGCCACCGGCTGGCGGCTGGTCTGGGGCGTCTCCGCGAACACCCGGCGCTGGTGGTCGGGCGCCGGGGGAGACGCGATCGGCTACCACCCGCACGACGACGCCGAGAAGTGGGCGGCCGAGGTCGGCGAGCCCGACCCCGAGGCCCCGGAGCACCGCACCGTGGGCGGCACGATGGCCATACGATCCCTCGGGTGATGGCTCACACCGTGGCCGGTGCCGGCTGGTCCGCCGCGATCCGCAGGGCCTCGACCAGGCGCCGGTAGAGGTCGTCCGAGGCGTACAGCTCGGCGTGCGTGCCCTGGGCCCGGATGCGGCCGTCCTCCATCACCACGATCCGGTCCGCGTCGAGGACTGTGGACAGCCGGTGCGCGATCGTCACCACCGCGCCGGCCGAGGCCCGGTCCCGGATGCAGTCCTGCACGGCGGCCTCGGTCAGCCCGTCCACCTGCGCGGTCGCCTCGTCCAGCAGGAGCACGTCCGGTGTGCGTAGCAGGGCCCGGGCCAGCGCGATCCGCTGTCGCTGGCCACCGGAGACGTCCGTCGAGCTCAGCGACGTGTCGATACCCTCCGGCAGCTCGTCAATCTTGTCGTCCAGGTGGACCGAGCGCAGCACCGCCCGTACCTCCTCGTCGGTGGCGTCCGGGTGGGTGAACCGCAGGTTGTCGCCGATCGTCCCGGGCACCACCGGGGTCTCCTGCTCCACGTAGGCGAGCCGGGCGCGGACCGCTTCGTGGCTCCACGACGCGTACGGCTCGCCGTCCAGCAGGATCCGCCCGCTCTCCGGCTCCACGAAGCGCAGCAGCAGCGAGAACAGCGTGGTCTTACCGGCGCCGGACGGGCCCACGATCGCGGTGTGGCCTCGGCGCGGGATCACCAGGTCGACGCCGCGGAGCGCCTGCGGAGCGTCCGCGCTGTACCGGGCGGCGACACCCTCGAGCCGCAGCACCGGGCCGTCCGTGACCCGCCGCGGTGCCGGTGCCGGGGCTTCGTCGTGCGGCTCCACCTCGATGGCGGAGAGCTCGTTGATCCGCCCGGCCGCCGCCATGCCGGCCTGCAACGCGGTCAGGTTCTGGGTGAGCTCGCTGATCGGCCCCATCAGCTGGAACACGTAGAGCAGGAAGGCGACCAGGCTGGAGATCTCCAGCAGCCCGAGGTGGGCACGCCAGGCACCGACGGCGAGAATCATGATCACCGCCAGATTGATGCCGGACCAGGAGATCGTCCAGACGGTGGCGGTGACCCGGGCGGCGCGGATGCTGTGCGTGGCGGCGTCCCGGGCGTTGCCGACGATCTGCTCGCTCTGGCGGGTCTCGGCGCGACTGGCCTTCACCGTACGGATGGCGCGCAGCGACCCCTCCAGGTTCGCTCCGAGCTTGCCGACCGAGTCCTGTGCCGCGGTCTGCGCGACGCTGATCTTCGGCAGCAGCACCGCCATCAGCACGCTGACCACGATCACCGCGGCGAGCGTGCAGGCGAGCAGGGTCAGGTCCAGCACGGCCATCAGGATCAGCGTGCCGATCAACCCGACCCCGGCGTTGATCAGCCCGATCAGGCTGCCGGACGCCTCGTGCAGCAGCCCGGTGTCCGAGGTGACCCGGGTGACCAGCTCGCCGGTGGGCCGCCGTTGCAGGTCACCGACCCGGGCCCGGAAATAGCGCCGGATGATCGACATCCGGGCGTCGAGCACGATCCGCTCGGCGAGCGTGCCCAGCAGGATCCACTGCCACAGGGTGATGGCGGCGCCCACGACGACCAGGGCGAGCAGGACGGAGATAGGAGCGGCCAGGTCCACCCCGTCGCTGAACGTGTCAAGCACCCACTTGGTGACCATCGGCGTGGCCAGGCCGGCGGCGTTGCCGGCCAGCCCGAGCACGAGCCCGAGCAGCATGGTGCGGCGGTGCGGACGGAGAACGGCAAGCAGTGTCTTCAACCTCGCGGAATCCGGCATAGCCATAATGGAACACTGTTGTTCCAGAATGGGCAACTGTTATTCTGTGCACCGTGACCACCGCTCGCGCCGGCAGCCGCGCCCGGACCCGGCAGGCGATCCTTGACGCCGCCTTCGAGGTTCTCGCCCGCAACCCCGCCGCCTCCCTCGGCGACGTGGCCGCCGCCGCCGACGTCGGCCGCACCACGTTGCACCGCTACTTCCCCGAGCGCAGCGACCTGCTCGTCGCCCTGCGCGACGAGGCCACCGCCCGTCTCGACCAGGCGCGGACCCGGGCCCGCACCGCCGACGACACCGGCGCCGCCGCCATCCGCCGGCTCTGCCAGGAGTATTTCGACCTCGGCGACCTGCTCTCGCTGCTCTTCCGCGAGCAGGTCGAGCTCGACGACGAGAGCCCCGGCACGTGCGACGACTGGTTCGCCGACCTGGTGCGACGCGGGCACGCCGACGGGACCATCGACACCGAGCTGCCCGCCATCTGGGTGCAGAGCCTGCTCTGGTCACAGCTCTACCTCGGCTGGAGCTTCCTCAGCGAGGCGAACGCCTCACGCCACGAAACCCTGCGGCTCGTTCTCCGCTGCGTCGAGGGCGCGATCAGGCCCTTGCGCTGAGCATTTCTTCCGGTACGCGCACGCGCCGTCCCGCCGAACCGGGACCGTCCCCGAATCACCGCGCGATCACCTGCCACTCGAGGCCGAAGCGCGCGCGCCGGCCGCTTCAGTCGTTGAACCAGCCCAGGTTGACGGCGTTCGCGATCGCCCGCATGCCCTGCGTGTCCGGGTGCAGGTGGTCGCCGGAGTCGTACTCGGGCCGGAAGCGGGTGGGTGCGGACGGATCACGGGTGGCGCGATCCTGGTCGAGGACGGCGTCGCAGCCGCTCTTGCGCGAGCGTACGAACGCGTTCACCGCGGCGCGCCCCTGCTCGCCGCGCGCGGTCCAGTACCCGGCACCGCGGTACGGCGTCAGCGTCGAGCAGATGACCTTGATGTCGGCGTCGTGAGCACGGTCGATCAGGTTCCGGAGTGCGCCGGTCAGCTCGGACGCGGGTGCGGCGGACTTGCCGAGATCGTTTATTGCGTCGTCCGAGATGATCACCCAGCGGACGCCGGGCTGCCGGAGCACGTCCCGGTCGAACCGTTTGGCCGCGCTGTCCCCGTGCGTGTCGGCGGTGAGCCGGTTGCCGCTGATGCCGGTGTTGAGCACCCCGATGGTGCGCCCGGAGGACCGCAGCCGGTCGGACAGCAGGTCGGGCCAGCGCCGGTTCGCACCGAACATCGAGCCCACCCCGTCGGTGATCGAGGCGCCGAACGCGACCACCGAGCCGGTCGCCTTCGCGTTCTGGACGTCCACCCCGGCCAGGAAGTGGTAGCTCCGGTGGGTCTTCGCCCGGCGCAGCCCGGCGGCCGCACTCTGGTCGCCCGCCGCGATGTAGTTGTGCTGGGTGCCGACGGCGTGCCGGGTGCTGGCCCCGGTCGCCGACGGGAGGTAGGCACTGACCGCGATGTCGCTGTCCGCCGGCACCACGAAGTCCACCGGGTCGCTGACCGCCGACCCGCCCGCCGGGATCGTCACCGAGGTCGCACCGCCGAACGTGACCGGCCGGTTCGTCGCCGGGTCGACAGTGCTGCCCCTCACCCGCCGGGCCACGTGCACGCTGCTCACGGTGAGCGGCTTCGTCCCGTACGCGTTGGAGAGCCGCACCCGGGCGCTGTCCCCGCCGATGCTGGTGTGCACGATCTGCCGCAGCGTCTGCCGGTCGAACGGACGCCCGCCCGGCTGGACCGCGACCGCCCACGTCCCCACCCACGGCACCGCTGCCGGCGCCGGCGACGGCACTTCGAGTGCCTCCAGCGCCGGGGCGGCCGAGGGGCTGGGTTGCGGTGACTCGACCGCCACCGGGGGCTGCTCCGGGTCGTCCTCCCGGCCGATCGCCACGTACAGCCCGGTGGCGGCACTCACCGCCACCGTCGCCACGACGGCCGTCCTGGCCCACATCATCCGCGCGTCCCCCGACTTCCCCCGTTGAGCAGGCCAGATCTTGACACTTCAAGATGTGGAACGGCTGTCAAACCGGGTGTGCGCTGAGTCTCAGTCCGTCAGGAAGTCGTCGAGGCGCTGCCTCCGGCGGTCTCGTTCGGCGGTCAGGTGCGCACGGGTGAACACCTCCGGGTGGCGTCGCCGGAGCGTCCGGCCGGCCGGCGTGCGGAACTCCTCATCCGGTATGTCCGCCGCGCCCTCGGGCAGCACGGCCAGCAGCTCGTCGCAGACCGCCACCGACGAGGCGAGCGCCGCCAGCACCTGCTTCCAGGTGTCGTCGTCCCGGGCGGTCTTCTCCGCACCGGCCGCCGCCTCCTCGTACCCCTCACCGGCGGCCCAGAACTCGCCCGCGTCGAGCAGCGCCGACGGCCCGTCGCCGGGCAGGCTGAACCCGAATCCCATCGGTTCCGGGTCGCTGTCGTCGGGCGGCACGGTGAACACGAACGCCCGGTCCCGGCGGCAGGTCAGGCACATGCCGCCGTAGTGCAGCCCGGCCTCCGTCTCGTGCCTCGACCGCCGGAACTCGACCGTGCCGCAGACACAGCGATGCAAATTGATGAAGAGCAGGGCCTCGTTGACACTGCGTGCCGGCAGCGGGTGGACCGCGGGGAGTGGATCCTCCGCGCCGGACGCCGCCAGGTACTCGTCGCGCGCGGCGAGCAGGTCCGGCCAGCGGAACCGGGCGGGGTCCGCGTCGTACAGCTCGCGACCGCGCCGGCCGCGCACCTCGTCCGCGGGGATCGCGTCCGCGCCGGGCGGCACGAACAGCATCGCCTCCTCCACGCAGGAGGCGGCCAGTTTCAGGTTCATCGCGCGCAACCGCGGTTCGCCGCCGGCGAACGAGCCGGCCGCCACCAGCCACTCACCGGGGTCGACCAGGTGCGACGGTTGCCGGCGATCGGACATCTCCCAGTGCGGCGCGTCCGGTGTGCCGGGCACCGTGGTGAACTGGAAGCGGTATCGGTGCCAGGACCGCCGCGCGCAGCGGGCCTTCACGGTGAGCACCGCCTGATCATCGGTGTGCTCGGCCACGGCGACCAGCCGCCCGCCGCACCGGCACCCTCGGAAGTCGAGGAACATGCTGGCGTCGTAGCCGGAGCGCGCCAGCGGTGGCACCGTCGCCGGGGTGCGCTCCGCCGCCGGCGGACCGAACACCGCCGTGAACTCGGTGCGAGCCTGGCGGTGCCGCGCCAGCTCACGAACCATGCGGGGTACGCGGAAGTCCTCCGGACGTTCCCGCCACGCCCGCAGCCCACCGGCCGTCCAGAGCGCGCGCACCGGCACCGCCTCCGCGCCCTCCGGGACGAGCCGGGTCACCTCGGTGGCGTACTCGACCGCCCGGTCCAGCAGCCGGACGACCTGCGCATACTCCTGCGAGGTCGGACGCCGCTCGCGGTAGGTGAGGATGAGGCCGGCGGCCTGCCGCGCGCAGCGGCGGGCGAGTTTCTGCCACTGGCTCGCGTCCAGGAGAGTATCGGCGCCGATGACCACCGTGCGGTCGCCGTGCCGCACCCGCCGGCCGTCGCTGTCCACCGTGCCGTCCGGGTCCCCGGTCAGATACAGCGTCGCCTCGGCGACCGACCGGGCGACCGGCTCGGCCTCGGCGCCCGGGAGGCCTCCGCTCATCCAGCTCAGGTCCCGGTGGGTGAGCCCGGTGTCGGCGAGCAGCTCGGCGACGACCTCCCGGGCGGGCCGGTCGGTGAAGTGCACGACCTCGACCGCGCCCTGCTCGCCGAGCTCGAAGCGGACGAGGTCACCGGTGGACAGCCGGCTGACGGCCGGCGGCGTCAGCCCGAACCGGCTCTCCAGTTCGGCCGGCCTCAGCCGGAGGCGGGCCAGGCGCGGCCCCCCCCCCCCGGGGGCGCCGGCGGGCCCCCGTTACACCCCCCCCCCCCATACAAGTGGGCCCGGCGGT
>NZ_JADQTO010000013.1:154359-281354 GCF_015704865.1 Actinoplanes aureus
CACCCTGCGCCCGCGGCCGGCCGCCCCCCCGGGGGGGGGCCCCGGCGCCCCCCCCCGCCGGGGGGCCGCGCCGGCGTCCACGGTTTCCACCCAGCCACCATTTCATAGGCGGCCTTCGTTGTCCGGCAGTCAAGAGGGCTTCCGTAGTCAGGACTCCCAGGCAGTGATCGTGCTCGGCCCAACCTCACTGCTGTCTCAACGGCCGCGAGACAGCACCCACGTTGGGCCGCCTAGCCGGCGGCGCGGCCGGTGGCCGAGGCCATGCCGAGCCAGGTGTGCGGGTTGCCGGCCCAGCACCAGCCGAGCTTCGGTGCCAGCTGACTGATCCAGATGGCCGGCACCCGGCGGTCGGTGGAGCGGGAGCCGCCGAGCGAGAAGCACTTGTTCTTCACCAGGATCTGCGGGAAGTGGGTGATCAGCGCGATGCCCTCCTCGATCGTCAGCAGGGTCCGCTCCCGGCCGGCGATGACGTCCATGGCGTCGTTCGGCACCACGCCGCAGAACTCCTCGCCCCGCTCCACGCCGAACAGCAGGTACCCGTCGTGCCCGGGCAGCGCCGCCGCCGGCGTGGTGACGAAACGCTCCAGCGAACCCGGCTCGAACAGGCGGTCCACGAAGCCGGGCTTCTTCTTCCCGGCGAGGGTGGTACGCGGCATCATCTCCTCGATCGGTGCCACCGCTCGGGTCACCACCAGCAGGAACGGCACCCGGCCGGCGTCCGGATCAGGCGCCGTGTCACCGGCCCGGACGGCGAGCTCCCGCAGGTCCGCGAGTTGCTCCCGGAGCTGGGCCGGATAGCCCAGCTCGAGCAGGTTGTGAAGCTGACGGTCGAACTCGGTACGCGGATCGAAGTCGGTCATCGATTCCTTTCGTCGCAGGGAGGGATCAGCGGGTGACGCGGGCGAGTGCCCCGACCTCCAGGGCCGCCCACAGTGCTCCGTCCGGCCCGACGGCGATGCCGTGCGGCTCGGACCGGGGCGTCGGCATCTCGTAACCGGTGACCGTGCCGTCGGGAGCGATCCAGGCGACCCGGTTGGCGCCCCACTCGGTGAACCACGGAGTGCCCGAACCGTCCACGGTGATCGCGTGCGGCCGGGCCTCGCGGTCCGGCAGCGGGAACTCCTTGATCACGCCGTCCGGCGTGATCCGGCCGATCTGGCCGGCCCCGATCTCCACGAACCACAGCACCCCGTCCGGCCCGGCGGTGATCCCGACCGGCGCGGCACCCTCGGTCGGCAGCGGGTGGACCGTGACGACGCCGTCCGTGCTGATCCGGCCGATGGCGTTCGCCTGGTTCAGCGTGAACCAGAGCCCGCCGTCGCCGCCCGCCGTGATCGCGGACACGAAAGCACCGGTCATCGGCAGGGGGAACTCGGTGATCTCGCCGTCGGTGGTGATCCGGCCGATCCGGTCGGCGGCGGACATCGTGAACCACAGCGCCCCGTCCGGTCCGGCGGTGATGCCGAACGGCCCGCACTCCGGGGTGGGCAGCGCGAACTCCGTGACCTCACCGCTCGTGGTGATCCGGCCGATGCGGTGCGCCCGGAACTCGGTGAACCAGAGGGCGCCGTCCGGCCCGTTGGTGATGATCGTCGGTCCGGAGGCGGGATCGGCCGGATAGGTGATCGGCGACTGGCCGGGCATCAGCCGGCCGATCCGCCCGCTGTGGACCAGCGTGAACCAGAGGGCGCCGTCGGAACCGGTGGTCAGCGCATAGGGTCCCGCGTCCACGGGAAACTCTTCGACTGTCACCGGACAAACTTAGGTCGAGTCTAAACTTATGTCAAGACTATTTTTTGGTTATAGTGGCGGCCGTGACCGAACGACCGGCCGGCCTGCGCGAGCGGAAGAAGCAGCAGACCCGTGAGCACATCTCCCACCAGGCCACCCGCCTGTTCCTGGAGCGCGGCTTCGACAACGTGACGATCGCCGAGGTGGCGGCCGCCGCGCAGGTGGCCAAGATGACCGTCACCAACTACTTCCCGCGCAAGGAGGACCTGGCCCTCGACCTCCAGGAGGCGTACGTCCAGGGTCCCGCGGTCACCGTCCGGGAGCGGGGGCCCGGTGAGTCCGCCCTGAGCGCGCTGCATGACTCACTCCTGGCTTCCGTCGCGGCTCACGATCCGGTGATCGGCTTCTCCGGGCCGGCGTTCGCCCGCATGGTCGCCGGGAGCCCGGCCCTGACCGGCAGGCTGCGCGAGTTCCACGACGAGCGGGAGCGGGCGCTGGCCCGGGCGCTGGCCGAGGAGACCGGCACGACCGCCGCCGACATCCGGCCGCGCGTCGCGGCGATGCAGCTGGGCGGGGTGCTGCGGCTGCTGTTCGAGGAGACCCAGCGGCGTACGCTCGACGGCCACCCCGACGAGGAGATCGCCCGCGCCGTCACGGTGCAGGCCGGCGAGGCTTTCGCTCTGCTGGAGCCGGCCCTCGGCGGCTACGCGGTCCGGTAGGGGCGGAACGGCCTGCATGGTCCCGGGGGTCGCGGTGGGGCCGGGACGGACCGCTCGGATCGCGCGGCTCGGCGGGACTGTGCGTGACGCGTACCCCGAAAAAGGCCGGTGCCGCAAGCGAGCGAGCCCGCGGCACCGGCAGTAATGAATGGTCAGCTCGCGGCGCAGGTCACCGGTGCCGGAGCGGTGTTGGTGGTGCCGCGGGAGGCGGTGAAGCCGAAGCTCGCCTCGGCGCCGGCCGCCAGCCTGCCGTTGTATCCAGCGTTACGGGCGGTCACCGCGTCGCCGGAGCTCGTCACGGTCGCGTTCCAGGAGTTGGTGAAGCGTTGCCCGTCGGGCCAGGTCCAGCTGACGGTCCAGCCGTTGATGGCTGCCGCGCCGGCCTTGACGGTGACGGTGCCCTGGAAGCCACCCGGCCAGGAGTTGGTCACCGCGTAGGTCGCGGTGCACGCACCGGTCGGGGTGCTGGGTGACGGCGAGACCGAGACGCTGGGTGACGGCGAGACCGAGTTGCTGCGCGACGGCGACGGCGAGGTCGTGCCGCCGAAGACGGTCGCTTCCCGCGAGGTCGCCTTGATCCCGTTCGCGCCGTTGAAGATCCGCTGACCCCAGGTGGTCAGCTGCGCCGCGTTAAAGCCGGTGACCATGTCCAGGTACTCGACGCCGCCGCCGTTGCCGGACCAGGACCAGCCCAGGTAGCCGATGCCGCGCTGCTGAGCGGTGGCGAAGATGGTGTCCTCGTCGGGGTTGCCGTCGGAGTGGTCGAAGCCGAACTCGCCGACCACGATCGGCAGGTTCGCGGTCTGGAACCGGCCCAGGTAGTCGTTGATCTCGGCGGCGGTGTCGAACACGCCGTACATGTGGATCGAGAAGACGGTGTTGCGCTGCGGGTCGGCGGCGAACACCGAGGCGGCGTTGTCGCGCATGATGAACTGCCAGTCCTGGCCCCAGTTCGGCGCGTCCACCATGATCTGGTGCTGGAAGCCGGCGGCGCGCAGCCGGGTGATCGCCGACTTGGTGTCGGCGGTCCAGTTGGTGGCGGTGGAGCCGTTGCCGTACGGCTCGTTGCCGATGTTCAGGATGACGAAGTTCTCCTGGCCGTCGAGCGCGCTCTTGATCGAGATCCAGTAGTCGACGGCCTGGGCCAGGGTGGCGGCGCCGGCCTGCTCGCCGTACCCGGTGGTGTCGTGCACCTCCAGGACGCAGATCAACCGGTTCGCCTTGCACTGGCTGATCACGGCGGACACGTTGGCGGCGCTGTCCGGTCCCCAGCGCTGCCCGCTGCCGAGCACCACCCGGACGGTGTTGGCGCCCAGCGCCTTGATGTCGGCCAGGGCCTGGGGCGTGCGGTCCTGGTACCAGGTGTGTGCGTGGTTGACGCCGCGCATGACGAACGCGTTGCCGTTGGCGTCGAGGATGCGGGTGCCGGAGACGGTGAATCCGGCGGCGGCCTGGGCGGGCTGGGCGAGCGTGAACACCGCGGCAGCGGCGGTCAGCACGGCCACTAGGCCGCCCCACCATTTCGCTTTCATGGGGTTCCTCCCTGTCCGCCGGGTGCGGTGGCGGACGGTCGTGGGGTGCTCCCGGGGGACGGGGTTTGCTGGGAGCGCTCCCACGATGCGCTGAAGGTTTCATGATTGTCAATGGCTACGTTCATCCAAGTAGCAGCGAATCTAAAATGAGTTAACTAAGGGGTCAAGGGTCTCGCCGGCTCCCGTGCCCCTGCCGGGGCGGCGCGCCCTGATCGCGGTCGATGGGCGAGGCATCGATGGTTCTCCACCTCTTATGCCGGGCCGCGAAGTGGCGTACTGAGCGACGACCGGAAACCTGCTCTTGACACGGCAAACTTAAGCGACTTAATAATGGCCCTCGAAGGTGATCCGCGCCGCACTTCCGCGGTGCGACTGAACCGCTTCACTCGCCGCCCCCGGTGGCGATCCGAACGAGGGATTCGCTGATGTATGACCTCTTCACCCGCCGCGGCCGCCGGGCCGGCGCGGCCGTCGCGGCGACCGCCGCGATGGCACTGGCGCTGACCGGCTGTTCCGACTCCTCCGGCGGGAACAAGTCCGGCACCAACTCGGGGAACAGCACGGTCACCGTCTTCAACGGCGCGACCGGGACGATCGTCGAGAACTGGAACCCCTTCTCGCCGACCTTCCTCCAGCCCACCCAGGGGCTCATCTACGAGCCGCTCTACTACTTCAACTTCGCCACCGAGGCGGAGCCCGCGCCGATGCTGGCCACCGGGCACTCCTGGAGCCCGGACGGCAAGCAGCTGACCATCAACGTCCGGGAGGGCGTGAAGTGGTCCGACGGTCAGCCGTTCACCGCGAAGGACGTGGCCTTCACCTTCGACCTGATCAACAAGACCAAGTCGATTAACGCGACCGGCCTGAAGCTGTCCTCGGTCGAGGCCAAGGACGACAAGACCGTGGTCCTGACCTTCCCGGTCACCTCGTACACCGAGGAAGCGTCGATCATCGGCAACACCGCGATCATTCCGGAGCACATCTGGAGCAAGATCGACGATCCGGCGAAGACGATCAACCAGAACCCGGTCGGCACCGGGCCGTACAAGCTCAAGCAGTTCACCGCACAGAGCTACATGATGGAGAAGAACGGCAGCTACTGGCAGCCGGACAAGCCGCAGATCCAGAACGTCCGGTACATCTCCCTGGCGACCGCCGACGCCGCGAGCGCCGCGCTGACCGCCGGCCAGGTCGACTGGATGAGCTCCTTCCTGCCCGGCCTCGACCAGCTGATCGCCTCCAACAAGAACCTGACGTACGTCAACACCCCGGCGATGACCACGTCGATCTTCACCTGCGCCAACGCCGACCTGGGCTGCAAGGGCCCGCAGACCGACGTCGCCGTGCGGCAGGCGATCTACCACGCGCTCAACCGTGACCAGCTGAACAAGCTGGCCGGCGGCGGCTTCGCGAAGACCGCCTCGCCCACGATGCTGCCGCCGGAGCGGGACAAGAAGTGGATCGCCGACCCGGCGAACCTCACCATCCCCGGCGCCCCGGACGCGGCCAAGGCGAACCAGCTCCTGGACGCGGCCGGCTGGGCCAAGGGCAGCGACGGCATCCGGGCCAAGGGCGGCGAGCGCCTCTCGCTGACCATCCAGACGGTCACCGGCTGGAGCGACTACATCTCGCTCAACGACGCGATGACCCAGCAGCTCAAGGAGGTCGGCATCGAGCTCAAGCCGACCCAGGTCGCCTGGCCCGAGTGGAACAACAACCAGGTGCAGGGCAAGTACCAGCTCTCGCTGGACTCGATCGGTCTCGGCGCGTCCACCAACCCGTTCGCGACCTACAGCCTGAAGTACGTCACCAAGACCACCGCCAAGGTCGGTGAGGCGGCCGGCACCAGCGGCAACTACTCGCGCTACAGCAACGCCATCGTGGACAAGGCCATCGAGGCGGCGTCGGCCACCAACGACGAGAACGCGCAGAAGGCCGAGTACGCGAAGATCCAGACCGAGATCGTGCGGGACCTGCCGTACATCCCGATCTACCTGAACTCGATGCTCACCGAGTTCAGCACCGCCAACGCCACCGGCTGGCCGACCGAGGACAACAAGTTCGCGCTGCCCGCGACCTGGAAGGCGTGGGACAACGGCGTCGTCCTGTCCAACCTGAAGCCGGCGGCGAAGTAACCCATGTTCCTGCTCCGGAAGGCCGGGTTCTACCTGGTCGCCCTCTGGGCCGCGCTGACGGTCAACTTCTTCATCCCGCGACTCATGCCGGGCGACCCGGTCGAGATCATGATCTCGAAACTCGGCCAGAAGGGGCCGGTAAGCCCGGAAACCCGGGCCTCGATCGAGGCGATGCTCGGCACCGACTCCAACCAGCCGCTCTGGGGCCAGTACCTGGACTACCTGTCCGGGCTGGCCACCGGGGACCTGGGTGTTTCGGTGACGTTCTTCCCCGCCTCGGTCAGCGACATCATCGGGCAGACCCTGCCCTGGACGATCGGCCTGATCGGGCTGGCCACCATCATCTCGTTCCTGGTCGGCGTGGGTCTCGGCACCCTCGCCGGCTGGAAACGGGGGTCCTGGCTGGACAGCCTGATCCCGGTCACCACGATGTTCCAGTCGGTGCCGTACTTCTGGCTGGCGCTGATCCTGCTCTTCCTGTTCGGCAGCATCTGGCCGCTCTTCCCGCTCAACGGCGGGTACGACGTCTACAACGTCACGCCGGGCTGGAACGGGCCGTTCATCGGCTCGGTCATCTACTACGGCACCCTGCCGGCGCTGACCATCATCATCAGCTCGGTCGGCGGCTGGATGCTCGGCATGCGCAACATGATGGTCTCCACCCTCTCCGAGGACTACATGCTCACCGCCGAGGCGAAGGGCCTGCGCAACGGCCGGATCATGCGCCGGTACGCGGCCCGCAACGCCGTCCTCCCGTCGATCTCCAGTTTCGCCATCTCGCTCGGCTTCGTGGTCGCCGGCTCGATCGTCACCGAGGCGGTCTTCTCCTACCCGGGCATCGGCTCGGCGCTGCTACAGGCCGTCGGCGGCAACGACTACGCCCTCATGCAGGGCATCTTCCTGATCATCACGCTGTCGGTACTGGGCGCGAACCTGCTGGTCGACCTCCTGTACTCGGTCATCGATCCGCGCACCCGGGCGCGGAGCTGAGGAAGGAGCCGACCATGACCCTGACCACCCAGACCGCTGACGCCGTTCCGGCGGACACACCGGTCCCCAGCAAAAAACGCCGCATCGCCCTGCCACCGATGACCGGCAAACTGGCTGCCGGCTTGATCATCGGTGGCGCCATCGTGCTCTTCGGGCTGATCGGCCCACTGTTCGTCCAGGACCCGTCCACGGTCAGCGACATCGGCCTGGCCGGGCCCAGCAGCGAGCACCTGCTCGGCACCACCCAAACCGGTCAGGACGTGCTGGCGCAGCTCGCGTACGCCACCCGCGGCTCCCTGCTGGTCGGCCTCATCGTCGGCGTGCTGACCCTGATCCTGTCCAGCTTCTTCGGCATCGTCGGCGCCTACGCCGGCGGCTGGGTCGACGAGTCGTTCTCGCTGTTCACCAACATCATGCTGGTCATCCCCGGCCTGCCCGTGGTGATCGTGATCAGCGCGTACGTGCCGGACAAGAGCATCCTGCTCGTCTCCGTGGTGCTCGCCATCACCAGCTGGGCCGGCTCGGCACGGGTGCTGCGCGGCTCCACGCTCAGCCTGCGCAGCCGCGACTACGTCCTCGCGTGCCGGGTCGCGGGGGAGAAGCGCTGGCGGATCCTGTTCGTCGAGATCCTGCCCAACCTGGTCCCGCTGCTCGCCTCCCAGGTCGTCTTCGCGGTCATCTTCGCCATCCTCGGCGAGGCCGGCCTCTCCTATCTGGGCTTGGGCGCCAGCGGCTCGTTCACCTGGGGCACCATGCTCTACTACGCGCAGAACGGCCTGGCCCTGCGGCTCGGCGCCTGGTGGTGGTTCGTACCGCCGGGCCTGATGCTGGCGCTCTTCGGCGCCGCCCTCTCGCTGATCAACTTCTCGATCGACGAGATCATCAACCCGAAGCTGCGCAACCAGACGCGCGCCGCCCGCCGCGGCTGGCGGATGTCGAAGGCGCAGCTGCGCAAGGCCAAGGAGTCGACGCTGTGAGCCATCCTGTTCTGACCGTCGAGAACTTCAGCGTGGACTACCTGGTCGATCCGGTCGTGCACGCGGTCAAGGACGTCTCGTTCGAGCTCAAGCGCGGCGAGGTGCTGGGTCTGGCCGGGGAGAGCGGCTGCGGCAAGAGCACCCTGGCGTACGGGATCGTCCGTCTCCTCAAGCCCCCGGCCATGATCACTACCGGGCACGCCGTGTTCCACTCCCGCGAGGGCTACGACATCGACTGGGGCGACCTGAGCCCGGAAGACCTGCGGGCCGCCCGCTGGGACAAGATCTCGATGGTCTTCCAGGGCGCGATGAACTCGCTGAACCCGGTCATCTCGGTCCGGGACCAGTTCGAGGACATCTTCGAGACGCACCGGCCGGAGATGAAGAAGAAGGAACGCCGGGAGCGCTGCGGCGACCTGCTGGAACGGGTCGGTGTGGACCGGGCACGGCTGAACGCGTACCCGCACGAGCTCTCCGGCGGCATGCGGCAACGCGTGATGATCGCGATGGCGATGGCGCTGGAACCGCAGATCATGATCATGGATGAGCCGACCACCGCCCTCGACGTGGTGGTGCAGCGCGAGATCCTGCGCGAGATCACCCGGCTGCGGGACGAGCTCGGCTTCGCGGTCATCTTCATCACCCACGACCTGCCGCTGCTGCTGGAGATCAGCGACCGGATCGCGGTGATGCGCCACGGCGAGATCGTCGAACTCGGGAACGCCCTGGACCTCTACACCAACCCCCGGCACGAGTACACCCGCCAGCTGCTGGCGTCCTTCCCCAGCCTCACCGGCGACCGCGGCTCGTTCGTCCGCGGTGCGATGGACGACCGTCTGCTCGCCCTGGACGCCGTCTCCGTCGGTGAGGAGCAGTCATGACCACACTGGAAGTGCGCAGCCTGGTCAAGGACTACCGGCTGCGCGACGGCCTGCGGACGAGCACCCTGCGCGCGGTGAACGACGTCAGCTTCACCCTCGACCACAGCCGTACCGTGGCGCTGGTCGGGCAGAGCGGCAGCGGCAAGTCCACCATCGCCAAACTGCTGCTCCAGCTGGAACACCCGACCTCCGGCGAGATCCTGCTGGACGGCAAGCCGGTGGCCCGCCGCGGCTCCGGGCTCGCCGAATACCGCCGTACCGTGCAGATGGTCTTCCAGGACCCGTTCGCCTCGCTGAACCCGTTCCACACCGTCGGGCACCACCTGGAACGGCCGATCCGCCTGCACCACCCGAGGATGACCAACGCGGAGGTCCACCGCCGGGTCCTGCACCTGCTGGATCGGGTCCGGCTCAGCCCGGCGGAGAACGTCGCCCAGCGGCGCCCGCACGAGCTCTCCGGCGGCCAGCGCCAGCGCGTCGCCATCGCCCGCGCCCTCGCCCCGGAACCCGGCGTGCTGATCGCCGACGAACCGGTGTCGATGCTGGACGTCTCCATCCGCCTCGGCGTGCTCAACCTGCTCGCCACCCTGCAACGCGAGGAGGACCTGGGCGTCCTTTACATCACCCACGACCTGGCCACCGCCCGGCACTTCTCCGACGAGATCCTGGTGATGTACAAGGGCGAGATCGTCGAGCGCGGCCCCGCCGACGACGTGATCCTCAACCCGCGGCACGAGTACACGAAGACCCTCGCCGACGCCGCGCCCAACCCCGAGCGGCGGCTGGGGGAACTGCGCCGCTGACCGGACCCGCCCGAGACGCGCAGGCCCTCGCGCGTCTCGGGCGGCCCGAAATCAGGCCGCCGCCGGATCCGGCACCCGGCGGGACCCGCGCATTCCCGCCGCGGCCGAGCCGAACAACGCGAAGCCCGAGCCCACCCCGGCGATCAGCGCGACGACCGCCGCGGAGGCACCCGCCGCGTACGCCAGGAAGCCCGCCAGCCCCAGCGCGGTCATCACCGCGCCCAGCCAGTGGAACAGCGGCATCCGCCAGGCCCACGCCAGCGCGAAGAAGTGCGTGCCCACCACCACCGCGATCCAGGCGACCGACACGTCCGGCGCCTCCAGCACCTGGTTGATCACCGCGAGGCCGCCGAACAGCGCCACCACCTCGGCCGCGACGATCAACCAGTACCGCCGGTCCGAGAAGCCACCGCGCGCCGCCACGGGCTGCGCCGTGCGCGCCGTCCGGAACAGCGCGACGACCAGCCCCACCGCCACCACCGCGCCGGCCGCCCGGATCACCAGCGGCCACGGCGCCGGCAGACCACCGCTGTTGACCATCACGAACGCCGTGCCGAAAGAGATGGCGATCAGCGAACCGATCACCAGACCATCAGGTCGTCCATTCCCCGTCATGCAGCGATCCTATTGATCGTCCTGGAATCGGACCGTCGCCCGGGTGGCTGCCGCGAGGGTCAGCGGCGCAGGTGGGACTGGAGCACCAGCGCGGCCGCGCCGGTGGCCGAGGCGGTCGCGGCGGCCAGGGAGACCGTCACCGTCACCGAGCGGCCCCAGGTACGCGTGTCGGCGTCCGAGACCCGGCGCATGATCGCCGGGCCGTAGACGAACGACGCCGCCGCGAACCCCGGGCCGGTCAGCACCACGAGATCGATGTCGAGCAGGTTCACCACGGACTCCGCCGCGGCCGCGACGTACCGCGCCGAGTCCTCCAGCAGTCCCAGGCAGCGCGGCGCCCCGGCCCGGGCGGCCCGCGCCACCGCGGCGAAGTCGGCGGCCACACCGCGCCCCGCCGACGGGTCCAGTCCGGCCTCGGCGGCCGCCACCGGGTCGGTGCGCGCGGCCGTCACCACGGTCCGCGGCCCGGCCAGGATCTCCAGGCATCCCCGGCTGCCGCACCAGCACTCCGGGCCGTCGACCTGCACGCAGACGTGGCCGAACTCGCCCGCCGCGCCGTGCCCGCCGCGCATCGCCCGGCCCTCGACGACGATCCCGGCGCCGATGCCGCTGCCCATGTAGAGCGCGGCGAACGCCTGCTCCGGTCCGACCCGGGCCACCCAGTACTCGCCGACCGCCGCCGCGGTCGCGTCGTTCTCCACCAGCACCGGCCAGCCGGTGCCCGCGGCGAGCCGCTGGCCCAGTTCCTCGCTGTCCCAGCCGCGCAGGTGCGGCGGCGCGTCGTCGAAGCGGGCCATGCTGCCGCGCGGCCCCGGCCAGACCACGCCGACGCCGAGGCAGCGGGCCCGGTCCACGCCGGAACCGGCCAGCAGGGTGCCGATGTCGGTGGTCAGATGCTCGAGCAGGTCGCCGGTGGGTGCCGGCCGGGCCAGCCGGGAGATGACCCCGCCGGTCTGGCCGGTGAGCACGTAGGTGGTGGTGTCCCGGTCCAGGTAGACGCCGACCGCGAGCCGGGCCGCCGGGTCGAGGCGCAGCAGCGTACGGGGTTTGCCGCCGGTCGGGGTGCGGCCGGTCTCGACGACCAGCCCCTCCTCCAGCAGGCGGCGCACGGTCATCGACACGGCCGCCTCGGTGAGCCCGGTCATCGCGGCAAGCTCGACGCGGCTCAACGGCTCGGAGGCGCGGATCGCGTCGAGGATGCTCTCCCGGGCTGCCGGGCGGCGCCCGCGGCCCGGCCGGTTCGCCGGGACGGCGTCGCCGACCGCTTCTCTCACTACGCCACCACCCTGCCAGCCTGGTCGTCGACCGCCGTGGCGCGCACGAGCATGACGCGATCGGGATACAACACCGGAAGCCGCAGCCCGGAGGTGCCGAGCGCGCGCCCGGTCAGCCGGACACCCTGCGGCGTGCACCAGGGTAACGCAGCGCCCCAGGCAGCGGCGTTGCCGTCCGGCGCGTCACCGGGAGGTTGTGGCCGCACGTGGTAGACCGTGTCCGGATCGAGGCCGGGAAGGGCCACCGTGCCCGGCGGGTAGGCGTCGCTGGTGGCGATGGCGGTCAGCGCGAAGAGGGCGTCGGAGTCCCCGACCACGCCGGTCACCGTGTACGCCGGGTCGGCGACGTCGCCGTGCACCAGCGTGCCGGTGTGCAGCAGGCCGCGCACCTCCTTGTAGAGGGCCACCCACTCGGCGAGCCGGGCCCGGTCGGCGTCCGAAGCCGCTGTCAGGTCCCACTCGATGCCGAGATGGCCGAAGATGGCGCTCCCGGCGCGCATGTCAAGCGGCAGCGAGCGGTGGGTGGTGTGCGAGATCGGCGCACCCACGTGCGAGCCGATCAACTCCAGCGGTACGAGCAGCGAGGTCCACCGCTGGATCGCAACCCGCTCGTGCGCGTCGATGCAGTCCGACGCCCAGATCCGGTCGGTGCGTTGCAGGATCTCCAGGTCGACCCGGCCGCCGCCGGACGAGCAGGACTCGATCTCCACCCCGGGGTGCAGCGCCCGCAGCTCGTCGAGGAGCCGGTACACGGCGTGTGTCTGGTCGTGCACCCCGGCGCGTCCGGTGCCGGGGTGCCCGGCGTCCACCAGGTCCCGGTTGTGATCCCATTTCAGGTAGGCGATGTCGTACTCGGTGAGCAGCGTGTCGAGGCGTTCGCGCAGGTACTCGTACGCCGAAGGGTTGCCCAGATCGAGCACCTGCTGAGACCGCGCCGGCGGCGGAAGCCGGTCCCCGGCGGCCATGATCCAGTCCGGGTGGGCCCGCGCCAGGTCCGAATCCGGATTGATCATCTCGGGTTCCACCCAGAGCCCGAACTCCATGCCCAGGTCGCGGACCACGGTGATCAGCGGGCCGAGTCCGTCCGGCCAGACGTCGGGGGAGACCACCCAGTCGCCGAGGCCTGACGTGTCGTCGCGGCGCGACCCGAACCAGCCGTCGTCCAGCACGAACCGCTCCGCACCGACCGCCGCGGCCGCCTTGGCCAGCTCGGTGAGCCGGCCCAGGTCGTGGTCGAAGTACACCGCCTCCCAGGTGTTGACCACCACGGGCCGCGGGCTCGACGGATGCCACGGGCGGGCCCGCAGAAAGGCGTGGAACCGGCCGGAGAGCTCGTCCAGGCCGGCCGCGCCGAACGAGCCGTAGAGCCACGGCGTCGTGTACGACTCGCCCTCGCCGAGGCCGACCTCACCGGGCAGCAGCAGCTCACCGCCGCCGAGCGCGGAGTGGCCGTGGTAGTTGCGCTCGGCCACGGTCCGCGCCCCGCCGGAGAACGCGGTGTGCACACCCCAGACCCGGCCGTGCCGGTTGGCGAACCCGGCGGTTCCGGCGCACAACACGTACGCCGAGTCGTAGCCGGTGCGGCCGGTGCGGTTCTCCCGGACCCGCAGCCCGTGCGTGAACGCGGTCCGCTGCGGGGAGCGTTCGCGCAGGTGATGGCCGGTGAAGTCGAGCAGTTCGGTGGTCTCGGCGGGCACCGGCAGGAACGGCAGCAGATGCTCCAGCCAGTAGGTTCCGGGCGCCGTGCTGGTCAGCCGGGCCCGGGTGCGCAGCACCCCGCTGGGATGCAACTCCAGGTCGATCTCCAGGTCCAGCTCGGCCGCCTGGTCACGCGCTTTTATGCGTACGCCGTCCGCGTCCCGCCGCACGCCGGTGACGCCGAACCTGCTCGACCACGCCGTGCCGTCCCGGTGCCCGGCGAGGCCGGGATGTCCCTGCCACCCGGCGGACTGCTCGGGCAGAATCGAGACGCGGACTCCGGTGTCGGCGGAGAACCCGATCGGCTGCGGCGCGGCGGCCAGCGCGAGGCCGGCGAGCTGCTCGGGCGTGAGGTCGCCGAGGGCTTCGCCCCAGTGCACGATCGCCGGGAGCGCGGTGCCCCGGCAGTCCAGGACCACGCTCACTCCGGCGGCGGTCAGGTGCACCAGATCGGCCATTGTTCCTCCGGGTTCACCAGCGTTGACGGACTTCGTTCAGTAGCTTAAGAATGTGGGAGCCCCGACGCGGCGGCAACCCTTTAATGACATGACAGGGAGCACTCCGACATGCTCAAAACCGATCTTCACGTGGGCTGGACCGTCCGCGCCGCCGGTGGCCCGGTCCCTCCGCAGATCGCCGGAGCGTTGCCCGCCGCCGTGCCCGGCACTGTCCACACCGATCTGCTGGCGGCCGGGCTGATCCCCGATCCGTACCTGGACGCCAACGAGGCCGCCCTCGCCTGGTTCCACCGCACCGCCTGGCTCTACGAGACCACCCTGACCGCGGCACCGGCCGAGCCGGGCGAGCGCGTCGACCTGGTCTTCGACGGCCTGGACACGGTCGCCACCATCGAGCTCGGCGGTGTCGAGCTGGGCCGGACGTTCAACATGCACCGGGGGTACCGGTTCGACGTACGGCATCTGCTGCGTGACGGCGAGATCCCGCTCAGCGTGCGCTTCGACTCCGCTCTGGAATACGCGGAGCAGATCGAGGCGCGGATCGGCAGCCGGCCCCGGCCGTACCCGCACCCGTTCAACGCGGTCCGCAAGATGGCCTGCTCGTTCGGCTGGGACTGGGGCCCGGACCTGCAGACCGCCGGCATCTGGAAGCCGGTCCGTCTGGAGCGCTGGCACACCGCCCGCCTCGCCTCGGTCCGGCCGCTGGCCACGCGGGACCGGCTCACCGTGCACGTCTCGGTGGAACGCGCTTCCTCCGCCGCTCTCACCATCGAGGTGGCGGCCGGCGACCGGATCACCCGTGTGGCCGTGCCGGGTGACGGGGCGACCATCGAACTCGATGTCCCGGACGCACCGCTCTGGTGGCCGGTGGGGCACGGCGAGCAGCCGCTCGTCCCGGTCAGCGTGACCCTGCTCGCCGGCGAGGAGACCCTCGACGAGCACCACACCCGGGTCGGCTTCCGCGACGTGCACCTCGACGAGAGCCCGGACGAGCACGGCAGCAGGTTCGCCCTGAGCGTCAACGGCAAGGAGATCTTCGTCCTCGGCCTGAACTGGATCCCCGAGGACCACCTGCTCACCAGGATCACCCGCGCCGACCTGGAAGCCGCCGTCGACCGGGCGGTTCGTGGAAACGCGAACCTGCTGCGCATCTGGGGCGGCGGCATCTGGGAGACCGACGACTTCTACGACGTCTGCGATGAGAAGGGCGTCCTGGTGTGGCAGGACTTCCCGCTGGCCTGCGCCGCGTACGCCGAGGAGGAGCCGATCCGCTCGGAGATCCTCGCCGAGGCCCGGGAGAACATCACCCGCCTCGCCCCGCACCCGTCGCTGATCCTGTGGAACGGCGGCAACGAGAACATCTGGGGTCACGAGGACTGGAACTGGAAGTCCGATCTGAACGGCGCGACCTGGGGAGCCCGCTACTACTACGAGGACTTCCCGGCGCTGCTGGCCGAGCTGGACCCGACCCGGCCGTACCACCCGGGCAGCCCGTCCAGCCCGGGCCACGACCCGTCGGCCGTGCACCCCAACGACGACCGGTACGGCACCCGCCACGAGTGGGAGGCCTGGAACCGGGAGGACTACACCTTCCACGACAACTTCGTGCCGCGGTTCTGCTCCGAGTTCGGCTGGCAGGCACCCCCGGCCTGGTCCACCCTGATCACCACACTCGCCCCCGAGGACCTGCGCAAGGACTCGGCCGCCTTCCTGCTGCACCAGAAGGCCGAGGACGGCAACGGCAAGCTGGACCGCGGGCTGGCCCAGCACATGGCGGTGCCCGAGGACTTCGCGGCCTGGCACTGGGCCACCCAGCTGAACCAGGCGCGGGCCACCGCGTACGCGGTCAACCACCTGCGGGCCCACGCGCCGCGCACCATGGGCAGCATCCTGTGGCAGCTCAACGACTGCTGGCCGGTCACGTCCTGGGCGGTCGTCGACGGCGCCGGCCGCCTCAAGCCCGCCTGGTACGCCCTGCGCCGCGCGTACGCCCCCCGATTGCTCGCTCTCCAGAAGCAGCGGCTGGTCGTGATCAACGACAGTGACGCGCCCTGGCCGGCGGAGGTCGCCCTGCGCCGCGTCCGCTTCGACGGCACCGAGCTGGCCGCCGTCACCACCGGCGTCGACGTCCCGGCCCGCTCGGTCGCCGTGGTCGTCCTCGACCCGGCACTGCTCGCCGCGGCCGAGCCGGACCGGGAGGTGCTGGTCGCCGACGCCGGTGGCCTGCGCGCCACCCACCTGTTCGCCGAGGACTACGACCTGCACTACGACCCGGCCGCGGTACGGGCACACGCCGTCGCCATCGAAGGCGGATACTCGGTCACCGTGACCGCCGCATCGTTCGCCCGGGACGTCGCCGTGCTCGCCGACCGGGTCGCCCCCGACGTCGTCGTCGACGACATGCTCGTCGACCTGCTCCCCGGTGAGACGCACACCTTCACCGTCACCACGGCCGCCACCGTGGACGGCGAGGCGTTCTCCGCCCCCGAGGTGCTGCGCTCGGCGAACGCTTTGACGATCCCGGCCAAGGTCGGCTGACGTGACCGACCCGGGTGGCCTGATCGGGCTGGTGCTGACCGGCAGCGCCGCCCGGGTCGGCGTCGAGCCGTTCTTCATGGAGTTGATCGCCGGCATGGAGGAGGGCCTGGCGCCGCACGGCGCCACCGTCCTCCTGCTGGTGGTGCCCGATCTGGAGGCCGAGCTGGCCACCTATCGCCGGTGGGCCGGCGACCACACCGTGCAGGCCGTCGTCGTGGTCAACCTGGTCCACGACGACACCCGCCCGGCCCACCTGGCCGCTCTGGGCCTGCCCGCGGTGCTCGCCGGCCGCGCCGACGCCCCGGCGTTCCCCCGCGTGGTCACCGACGACGCGGGTGCGATGACCGCCGCCGTGGAGATGCTCGCCTCCCTCGGCCACCGCGTGATCGGCCGGGTCAGCGGGCCGGCCGACCTGGTGCACACCGCGGAACGCTCGGCCGCCATGCACATCGCGGCCGCGCGGCACGGCGTACACGTGCACATCGTCGAGGGCGACTACGGCGCCGCGGCCGGCGTTCGCGGCGTGCAGGACCTGCTCGCCGCGGTGCCGGCACCCACCGCCGTCGTGTTCGACAACGACGTCATGGCGGTCGCCGCCGAGCAGGAACTCATCCGCACCGGCGTGGGAGTCCCAGACCAGGTGAGCCTGCTGGTCTACGACGACTCACCACTTTGCGAACTCGCCGTGCCCCCGCTGTCCGCGCTCAGCATCGACGTGCACGACCACGGGCTCACCCTGGGCCGCGCGGTGCTGGCGGTCCTGGACGGCGCCGAGCCGGTCGAGCACCCCGGCCCACCCATCCGGGTCCTGCGCCGGGAGAGCACCGGGCCCGCCCGCGTCGGCGACACCGGTTCTGTGCCAGGGTGATGTCCCATGAGCTCCCTTCGCGAACGCTTCCGCGCGCTGCATGAGTCCGGCACCTTCCTGCTGCCCAACCCCTGGGACGTCGGTTCCGCCCGGCTGCTGGAGTCGCTGGGATTCGTCGCGCTCGCCACCACCTCGTCCGGACTGGCCGCCGCCCTCGGCAAGCTGGACCAGCAGGTCACCCGGGACGAGCTGGTCGCGCACGTCACCGCGCTGACAGCGGCCGTGACCGTGCCGGTCAACGTGGACGCGGAGCGGCTCTTCGCCGACACCACCGACGGGATCGCCGACAGCGTGCAGCTGCTCGCGGAGGCCGGGGCGTCCGGCATCTCCATCGAGGACTACGACCCGTCCGAGGACTGCATCGAGACGGTCGCGGCCGGAGCCGAGCGGGTGGCGGCGGCCGCCGAGGCGTGCGCCCGGTACGGCATCGTGCTGACCGCCCGCGCCGAGAACCACCTGTACGGGCGCGCCGACCTGGACGACACGATCACCCGGCTGCAGGCGTACCGGCAGGCCGGCGCCGACGTGCTCTACGCGCCGGGACTGCGCGACCGGGCCGACATCGCCCGGCTGGTCGAAGCGGTGCGGGCTCCGGTCAACGTGCTGGCGGTCGGCGGCGGCCCGAGCGTCCCGGAGCTGGCGGAGCTCGGTGTCCGGCGGGTCTCCACCGGCGGGGCACTGGCCTGGGCGGCGTACGGTGCGGCCCGCGACGCCGCGCGTGAGCTGCTCGGGGCCGGCACCACGACGTTCCGTTCCCGCTCGCTCACCGGCGAGGAGGCCGAGGCCGCCTTCGGATCGTGAGCCGAAGGCGGCCGTCGCCCGGGTGTCCGGCCGTCAGGACAGGATCGGCCGCGGCAGGGTGGCCGGCGCCGACGAACGGCGTTGCACGGTCGCTTCCGCACCACGCCGGTAGAGGCGGCCGCCGAGGCGGAACCAGGTGACCTCGCCGTCGCGGTCCCGGACGAAGTTGGCCCGCTGGTTGCCCACGGTCCCGTCCGGGTTCGGGAACACCACGTAGTCCCTCCGGTAGAACGCGAGCCGCGCCACCTCGGTGCCGTCGATCCGCACACTGAGCTGACCGGCGTCCGGCACCACCTCGAATTGCGTGGTGAGCGTGCTCCCGTCGAAGTAGATCTGCTCGCCGGTGTAGACGCCCTGGTAGGCGGCCAGTTCCCCGGCGGGCAGCGCACGCGGGACCGCGGGCAGGTTGTGCACCCCGGCGAAGCGGCTCAGCGCCCAGTCGCCGACGAACAGGTCGTCGAGCAGCGTGGGCCCGGTGTCGCTGTTGGTCAGCACGGTCAGCGCGAAGTCCCGGGCCGGCACCATCAGGAAGCCGGAGTGCTGCCCGGCCCAGTCGCCGCCGTGCTGCACCACCTTGGGCCCCTCGGCGGTCGGCCGCAGCAGCCAGGTCACGCCGACACCGTCGAGCTCCACGAACAGCGTGCCGCCCGGCCCCGGATTCGACTGCATGAGGTGCATCGACCGGCGGCTGAGCAGCCGCCGGTCGCTGCCCGGCACGCGACCGTCGCCCAGGTGGAAACGGGCCCAGCGCAGCTGGTCCCGGGCACTGGAGATCAGGCCACCGGCGGGATTGATGGCGCGCGGCATGGCCCATGCCGCCGGCTGCGGCACGATCTCGGTCTGGGCTTCGTTCGGGACATGGGGTACGGCCCAGCGCACTCCCGGCAACTCCTCGAGGGAGAACGCGCTGTGCCGCAGCCCGAGCGGCCCGGTCAGCAACTCCCGCACCGCCCGCTCGTAGGTGACACCGGTCACCACCTCGATGAGCCGGCCGGCGACGGAGATCGCGGCGTTGTTGTAGGCGAAGTACTTGCCCGGCGGGTTCAACTGCGGCACCCGGGACATCTCATCCACATATCGGGCCAGGGCACCGTCGTCGTTGCCGGTGTCCAGGAAGTAGTCGCCCAGCCAGCCGGCGCTGTGGTTGAGCGCCTGACGCACCGTGACCCGGGCCGAGGCGGCCGGATCGGCGGTACGGAAGCCGGGCAGGTAACTGCGTACCGTGCGGTCCAGATCGAGCCGCCCACGCTCGACCAGGCGCATCACCGCCGTACCGGTGAAGGGTTTGGTCGTGGAAGCGACCCGGAAGACCGTGTCGGCGTCCACCGGTTGCGGGTCGTCGAGGCTGGTCACGCCGAATCCGCGGACATAGTCCCGGCCCCGGTACCGCAGCCCGTAGGCGACCCCGGGCACCATGTACGCCGCCATGGCCTCTTCGATCTTGGCGTCCAGCTCCCGCACCACGGCCGGCACCCGGTTGCCGGCGGCGGTCGCCGGCGCCGGTACGAAGCCGGTGGCGGCAGCCACCGCCGTCCCCGCGGTGGCGCCCAGCAGCGTGCGGCGGGACATCGGCTCGGACATCGGTTACCCCCTGTCTCTGGCGCCCGATTGGCGCAGCCGCGAGCCACTGTATATATCGCCGTCACTTTCCCGCCCGGCTGTCGCATTCGTGCCGGTCACCGGCCGAACCGCCGAACGTGCGCAGGGCGCGATTCACCACACTCAACGTCGGCGCCCCGCGGCCGAAGGGACGGGTAGGAGTCCCGGAGGTGATCTACCGGATGGTTCCGGAACAGGTCGGCGCTTGGGTGCTGACCGAACTTCCCCGTCTCAACCAGGCAATCCTCAACGACCACGCACCGCCTGAACTGCTCGTCACGGAGCTCGAGGAGCACGTGCTGGACCGCCTGCCGGAGGTGACCCAGCTCAGCCCGGCGCAGGCCCAGCGGCTGGTGGTGCTGCTCGGCTTCGCCGGCGCGTCGGTGGCCCGCCATTACCAGGAACACACTCCGGGTGGCATCGAGCACCCGGAACACGCGTTCGACCCGCTGACCGTCGGTGGGGCGGAGATCCCGTTCCGGGCTTACTTCACGAAGCTCGCCCAGCACACCGGCACCGGCCACTACGACCGGGACAGCTACGCGTCGCTGGTGCGGTGGAACGTCGGCACCGTCCGGGTGCGTGTCGACGACGAGGTGATCGCCGAGCTGCCCGGCGTCTTCAACGACGGCCGGATCCGCAGCTACACCGGCACGGTGGGGGAGGAGCGCTTCTTCCTCCTGGTCAAACAGGGTGAGGCGATCGAGGCGGCGGTCAACGAGCTGCTCTGCCCGCTCGCCCGGGGCCGGGCCAGCCTGATCGGCGAGCACGCCCGGCAGTGCGTACGGATGGCGACCGGGCTTCTGGCGAGCCTCCGCCAGCTGATGATCGACTGGGCGGCGTCGCCGCCGGAGGAGACCATGCCGCCGGAGATGTTCATGGACGTGTTCCGGCAGTTCGCCGCGCACTGGACACCGGGCGACATCCCGCCGAGCGGCGCCCTCGACCCGGAGGCGCTGAAACGCGACTTCCTGCTCGGCCTCGCCCTCGACGGTTACGACCAGCAGGCCCGGCGGCTCTTCCCGGCCCTGCTCGCCACTGAACGCGCCGATCTGGAAGAGCTGATGTGCGGCCCGACCCTGCCGCAGCGGCTGCTCGCCGAGATCGGCACCGACGAGCACGAGCTGCGCCTGTCCGACGACGGCGACCTGCGCCGGCTGGTCGCACACCACCCGGCCCTGGTCGACTGGTACCAGCTGCTGTCCATGCACGCCCGAGCCTCCGGCGCCCACCTGAGGCTGAGCAAGAAATTCCTGTTCAAGCCGCAGCGGCGGCGCGACGAGGAGGGAATCGGCGACCGGTTGCTGGTCTCCAACCGGGCCGGCACCACCGGCATGACCGAGTCCTTCCTGGAACGGGTGACCCGGGCCCGCCAGAACCACGCCCTCGCCTCGCTGCGGCCGGTTCTGATCCCGGAAAGCCCGGACAGCGGGCCTGCGGCAGCGGTACGTTCCGGTCGGGGAGCGGCCACACCGGTGGTGGTGGAGCTGGCCGGCTGACTTGACCGGGGGTGGGGTGAGACCTCGAACCGGCGCCGGGGGGCGCCCCGACAGCCACAGCTGGCCGCTGCCGGAACTCGGGCGCGATCAGTTGATGGCGCTGATCGACCACACGTCATCGGTCATCTACATGCGCGACGCGGACGGGCGGTACATGCTCGTCAACCGGGAGTACGAGCGTCTGTTCGGCCTGCGCCGCGAGGACATCGTCGGGCTCACCGACCACGACCTGTTTCCGCTGGAGACGGCCGACGCGTTCCGGACCAACGACCGGCAGGCCCTCGCCGGTGGGGTGCCGATCCAGATGGAGGAGCAGGTGCCCGGCGACGCCGGGAACCGCATCTATCTGACGGTCAAGTTTCCCCTGATCGACGAGGCCGGTACGGCGTACGCGGTGGCCGGCATCTCCACCGACATCACCGAGCGCAGCCGGGCCGTGGCCGCCCTGCGCGACAGTGAGGAACGGTTCCGGCTGCTCGCCGAGCACGCTCAGGACATCATCTTCCGCTATCGGCTGGAACCGGACCCGGCCATGGAGTACATGAGCCGGGCCGTTCAGGCGGTCACCGGGCACACCGCCGAGGAGTTCTACGCCGACCCGCGGCTGATCTTCCAATGCGTCGACCCGGCGGATCGGCAGATCTTCGAGCAGTCCTGGCGCAACCCGCGTCCCGGCACGCTCACCGTGCGCCTGCGCCGCAACGGCGGCGACGAGGTCTGGATCGAACAGCGGGCCAGCACGGTCACCGACGACGCCGGCCGGGTGATCGCCGTCGAGGGGATCCTGCGCGACGTCAGCGAGCGGCTCGCCGCCGAACGGGACCGGGCCGAACTCGAGCAGCAGCTTCGCCAGGCGGAGCGGCTCGACTCGCTGGGCCAGCTCGCCGGCGGCATCGCGCACGACTTCAACAACATCCTCGCGGTGATCTCCGGGTACGCCGACATGCTGGTCGAGGAGCTCGGCGAGGAACACTTCAGCGCCGCTGACGCGGCCGGTATCAAGCAGGCCGCGGCCCGGGGTGCGGCGCTCACCCGCCAGCTGCTGATCTTCAGCCGGTCGGAACCGTCCCAGCCGGAGATGCTCGACCTCAACGCGGTCGCCGTCGACATGCAGCGGCTGCTGGCTCGTACGCTCGGCGAGGACATCGAGGTCAGCACGATGCTCGCCCCGGAGCTGCCGGCCATCGTGATGGACCGCAGCAAACTGGAACAGGTGGTGATGAACGCGGCGCTCAACTCACGGGCCGCGATGCCCGGCGGCGGGCACCTGACGATCACGACGGCGCTGGAGCACGACGGCGGTGGCGACGACCTGGTCTGCCTCTCGGTGATCGACACCGGTGTCGGCATGCCGCCGGAGGTGCTGGCCCGGGCCTTCGAGCCGTTCTTCACCACTCGCGGGCGGGGCAGCGGCACCGGGCTGGGACTGGCTACGGCGTACGGGGTGGTCACCGACGCGGGTGGCACCATCAGCCTGGAGTCGGAGCAGGGTAAGGGGACCACTCTGCGCGTACGCCTGCCGGCCGGCACCGCGTCCACCCAGGCGGTCAGCCCTGCCGCCCCGACCGCGCCGGTGCTCGCCGGTGACGGCTGGAGCATCCTGGTCGTCGAGGACGAGGAGGCGGTCCGCGACATCGTCTGCCGTCTCCTCGGCAAGGCCGGCTACCAGGTGTTCTCCGCCCCGAACCCGGCCGCGGCGCTGGACATGTGCCGGGACGACAACCTGACCTTCGACGTCCTGCTCACCGACGTGATCATGCCGGGGATGTCCGGTACTCAGCTCGCCGCCGAACTGCGGCGCGACCGCCCCGACCTGCCGGTGCTCTTCATGTCCGGCTACACCAGCGGACCGGCCCCCGGCGGTCAGGAGTTGCCGGCCGACGCCCCGCTGATCCGTAAGCCGTTCGAGACGCAGACCCTGCTGAACGAGGTGCACCGGCTGATCAGTCAGCGGACCTGAGGGTTTGTGTTTGCAGTAAACATTCATTGACGGCGCTGGATCGTCTGTCCTACGGTGCGCAGGAAAGCCCTTTCCCGCAGCTAAGGATCCCCATGCGCCGACGCACCTTTCTGCATCTGTCGACCAGTATCAGCGCTGTCGCCGCCACCGGCCTGGTGGGCGCGCGACCCGCGCTGGCCGGGCCACGGCCCCGGCTGATCGTCGCCGCCGACGGCACCGGCGACCACACCGGCGTCCAGGCCGCGGTCGACGCCGTCCCCTCCGGCAACACCGAACCCTTCGTCATCGGCGTCCGCCCCGGCACCTACCTCGGTCAGGTGATCATTCCGGCCGACAAGCCGTACATCGAACTCCGCGGCCTCGGCCGCCGCCCCGCCGACGTGGTGATCGCCGACGACCGCGCCAACGGCACCCCGAAGCCCGGCGGCGGCACCTGGGGCACCTCGGGCAGCGCGTCCGTCACCATCGACGGTGCCGACCTGCGGGCGACCAACCTGACCTTCGCCAACCTCTTCGACGAGGCCGCCCACCCGGAGATCACCAACCGGCAGGCGGTAGCCGTCCTGACCCGCGCCGACCGGCTCGTCTTCGACCGGGTCCGCTTCCTCGGCAACCAGGACACCCTCTACGTCAACAGCCGGGCCGCCGGCGTAGTGGCCCGCGCCTACTTCCGCGACTGCTACGTCGAGGGCGACGTCGACTTCATCTTCGGCCGCGCCACCGCGGTCTTCGACCGCTGCCACATTTACTCCCTAGACCGGGCTTCGACCCCGGCCGGCTACGTGACCGCCCCCAGCACCGACATCACCAACCCGTACGGCCTGCTCTTCACCCGCTGCCGCCTCACCGCCGCGGCACCCGCCGGCTCGGTCTTCCTCGGCCGCCCCTGGCACCCCAGCAACGACCCCAACGCCATCGGCCAGACGATCATCCGCGAGTCGTTCATCGGCGCCCACATCCCCGCCACCGCCTGGTCCGACTTCGGCACCTGGCCCTGGCGCGACGCCCGCTTCGCCGAATACCGCAACTACGGCCCCGGCGCCGCCCCTTCGGCCGACCGCCCCCAGCTCACCCCCACCGAGGCCGCGGCACACAGCCCCACAACCTTCCTCCGAGGCGCCGACAACTGGGCCCCTCACCTCTGCCCTTGAGCCAAGCCCGCGCGCGACTCACCCTTCGCGGCTCCCTGAGGCCGAACGCCCACACCACAACCGCTACCGAACCAAGAAGCGCCACGACCCCCCGGCATCCGCCACAACGCCCGCCCACCATCCGGGGCCCAGCAAGATCAACTTAAGGCCGCCCAGCCACCTTTCGGGGTCAGGTTGGCTGTTCGCTTCTTCGGGGTACGCGTCCCGCGGTGTTCTCCGCGTTCCCGCGCGAGCTGACTGCCTGCGCCGCGGCCCTACCGCGACCGCCGGGCCCGGGTAGGTGGTGGCAGCCTTTGCGCTTGCGGCCGTCCGGTGGTTGCCGGCCAGCGGCCGAGCTGCCTGCTTGCGGTGTGTGGGGCCGGTAGCGGCCGGGGTGCTAGAGGGCTTCCGTAGTCAGGGTCCCCATGCGGTGATCTTTCTTGGCCCACGCTCAGTGCTGTCTCAACGGCCGCCAGACAGCACCCACGTTGGGCCGGACAAGACCCTGACCACGGAAGCCCTCTATCTAGCGGTTGCAGGGGCCGGTCGCGGCCTGCCGGTGGTTGCTGGCCAGCGGCCGAGGTGCCTGCTTGCGGTTGTAGGGCCGCTTGCGGTCGGCCGGTGGTTGCTGGCCAGCGGCTGGAGCGCCTACTCGCGGCTTGCAGGGCCGGTTGCGGCCGGCCGCTGGTTGCCGACCGCCCGGGCATGGCGGGTGTGGTGTGGATCAGCGAGACAGCCACTGCTGCTAGCTCGGTGGTCGACAAGGCGGGGTTGTGCGGGCCGGGGGGGGGGGGGGGGGGGGGGGGGGGGGGGGGGCGCCCCCCCGCCCGCCGCCGCGGGCGCCCCCCCCACAGCCGGGTGATCAGATAGGCCGAAAGAGCGGGCCCGGCTGTGCCTGATGGCTGTCACCACCTCCCGCACCGCGCTGAGCCGCGCTGGGCCGCACCGCGCTGGGCCGCGCTGGGCCGCGCCGCGCCGCGCTGGGTCGCGCCGCGCCGAGCCGTGCCGTTGTCAGCCGCGCCGCGCGGTTCCGTGCATCAGCGACGGCTGTGCTGGGTGAGCCGTCGTCTACGCACGTTTGGGTGCCGGGTTGCGTGCATGAGCGACGGCTGGGCAGGGTGAGCCGTCGGCCACGCACCCTTCCGTGTCCGATTGCGTACCTCAGCGACAGCTCGGCGGGTGCTATGCAACGTGGCTTGAGTGATCATGGTTGCGACCTGCCGGTAGGCGATCGCGGGCGTCGGCGACCTCCCTGGCGGCGACCCGGCCAAGTTGTTTCGCACGTGAGGAAACTGCGACCTCTCGGGGGCGAATAAAGATCAACTTGAGTCCAAGTGTTCCCGCGCGGCTAGCGCCTAACCAAGGCTAGGTGACTCGGCAGGTCCTGGCGATGGGGCGGCCGGAGACGCCGAATGGGCACGGCAGCCGCACAACCGAGGCGTCAACCAGCCCGGGACGGCCGGTTCGTGTTGACGACACGGCCGAAGAGGCGGCGGGCCTGCTCCGCCCGCAGCGCGATGAAGACACCGGTCGCGGCGACCAAAACCGTGTCGGGATCGTCGGCGGTGGTGAGCTGACCCGTCGCGGTCACCCGGCGGCCGTCGATGTCCTGGACCGTGGCGGTGAGCCGTAGCGGGGTGAGCAGCGGGACCGGCTTGCGGTACGTGGTGTCCAGCCGCACCGTCATGCCGGGGTGCCCGGCGATGCCGGCCGCGTAGCCGAGCATCTGGTCGAGGAGCATGGCGCTGACGCCGCCGTGCGCGTATGTCGGCGGACCCTCGAAAGCCATGCCGAGGGTGCAGGTGCCGACCGCGACCCCGTTGTCGGCCGCGATGTGCAGGGGTGGTGCGAGGGCGCTGCCGCTGCCAGTCACCGGGTTGTACATGCGCACCCCGCCGAGCAGGTCGTCGGCGGTGGGGAGGACTTCGCGGTCGCGGACCCGCTCGCCCAGTGGTGCGGCGGCCTGCCGGATGCGTTCGGCGGCGCGGCGCAGCTCCTCGGTCGGGGCCTCGGTGGTCGTCGCGTACTCCACCAGCAGGCGCAGCGCGTCGCCCAGCTCGCTGATCGCCTCGCGGCGACCCAGCAAACCGTCCACCGCGTGCAGGCGGCGCGTGGCTGGAGCGTGTTCTTCCGCCGGAGTCTTCTCGCCATCGGTCACCGGGTGTCCTCCAGCCGCGTCACGGCCCCTGCACATGCGAGTGCTGAACAGCATCAGGTTCTACCAAGGCTGGGGCCACCCGCACGCCTGCACCTAGTGAATCTTCTCACACTGCTATAACCTGTTCTAGTTATTGCGGGCCGGTAAACGACACGGCGGATGGGGAGACCATGGCGGTCACCATGGAGTACGACGCGGTCGTGGTGGGCGCCGGCGCGGCCGGCATGACGGCGGCGTTGGCGACGGCCCGCAGCGGGCTGAGCACCGTGGTGATCGAGAAGGCGCCCGTCTACGGCGGATCCACCGCCCGTTCCGGAGCCGGCATCTGGATCCCGAACAACGAGGTGATCCTGGCCGCGGGAGTGCCGGACACGCCGAGCAAGGCGGACACCTACCTGGCGGCGGTGGTCGGTCCCGAGGTGCCGGCCGCGCGCAGGCAAGCCTTCCTGACCGGCGGGCCACGGGCGATCTCGTTCCTGCTGCGCTGGTCGCCGCTGCGTTTCTCCTGGATGCGGGGCTACCCCGACTACTACCCGGAGCTGCCGGGCGGGATGCCGGACGGCCGGTCGATCGAGCCGCAGGCTCTCGACGCCAACATCCTCGGCGCGGAGTACACCAAGCTGAATCCGTCCTACGTCCCGACCCCGCCGGGCACCGTGGTGTACGACGTGGACTACAAGTGGCTCTCCCTGGTCGCCCGGCACCCGCAGGGCGTGGCCACCGCCACCGAGATCGTCTGGCGTTACCTCCAACTCTCCGCGCAGGGGCAGAAACCGATCAGCATGGGCCAGGCCCTCGCCGGCGGCCTCCGGGCCGGCCTGCTCGCCGCCGGCGTGCCGGTCTGGCTGGACACCCCGCTGCTCGACCTGCACGTGGAGAACGGCCGGGTCGCCGGGGTGGTGGCCCGGCGTGACGGCCAGGAGGTTTTGATCCGGGCACGACAGAAAACGATCATCGGCAGCGGCGGCTTCGAGCACAACGAGCGGATGCGCAAGCAATACCAGGAGGCGCCGATCGGTACGGACTGGACGGTCGGAGCCGCGAGCAACACCGGTGACGGCATCGAGGCGGGGGAGCGGGCCGGAGCCGCACTCGGGCTGATGGACGACGCCTGGTGGGGCCCGATGATCCCGCTCCCGGACGGTCCCTGGTTCTGCCTGTCCGAGCGGACCCTGCCCGGCACCATCTTCGTCAACCAGGCCGGTCGGCGGTTCGTCAACGAGGCCGCGCCGTACAGCGACGTCGTGCATGTCATGTACGAAAAGGACCACATCCCGTGCTGGATGATCACCGACCAGGAGTACCGCAACCGGTACCTGTTCAAGGATCTCGCCCCGCTGCTGCCCTATCCGGAAGGCTGGTACGAGGCCAAGGACTGGTCGATCGGCGGGCTGGCCGCGAAGATCGGCGTGCCGGCGGCCGCGCTGCGCGCCACGGTCGACCGGTTCAACGCCCAGGCCCGTGCCGGGCGTGACCCCGACTTCCATCGCGGCGACAGCGCCTACGACGCGTACTTCGCCGATCCCACCAACCAGCCGAGCCCGTGCCTGGCGCCGATCTGGCTGCCGCCGTTCTACGCCTTCAAGATCGTGCCCGGCGACCTGGGCACCAAGGGCGGCCTGGTCACCGACGCCCGGGCCCGCGTCCTGCGGCCGGACGGCTCGGCGATCCCGGGTCTCTACGCGGCCGGTAACGCCAGCGCGGCCGTCATGGGACACAGCTACGCCGGTGCCGGCTCCACCCTCGGCCCGGCGATGACGTTCGGCTATGTCGCCGGAACGGATCTTGCAGCGAGAAAATAGGAGGAACAACGATGCCCAAGGTCAGCGTCACGGCCGTCACCACGGCCGACCCGGAGCGGGTTTACCAGGTCCTGGCCGATCCGTCCCGGACCCCCGAGTGGAACGACATGCACCAGGGTTTCACCGGCGACGTGCCGGCCACCCTCGCCGAGGGCACCACGTACAAGCAGAAGGTGAAGCTGATGGGCATGCCCGCCGAGATGGCCTGGAAGGTCGTCGCGGCGGACGCCGGCAAGGTCCTCGAGCAGGCCGGCGACGGCCCGATGGGCGTGAAGTCGAAGAACCGCTTCCTGCTGGAACCGGCCGATGGCGGCACGCAGATCACCTACGACATGGAGTTCAACGGGCCGGCACTGAACGGTCCGATGGCCGCGATGCTGGAGAAGCAGGCAGGGCCCGCCGCGAAGCAGGCCCTGGAGAAGTTGAAGGGTCTAGTGGAGTAGCAGCCGGGTCGCCAGCTCGAGGTGGTTGACCACGTCGTTCGCCGAGGCTCGGCGGGTTACCCAGGCCACCAGGTTGGACAGCCAGACATCACCGATCACCCGCGCTTTCGCCCGGTCGTCCGCGGTCGGCTCGCCGTCGTGGACGGCCCGGGTGACCATCTCCTCCATCAGGCGCGCCACCGCGTTCACCTCCGCGCTGGCGGACGGGTCGGCGAACATGAAGGCCCGGGTCATCGCCTCGGCGAGCAGCGGATCGCGCTGCAGGGACCGGGTCATCAGGCCCAGCACGTAGATGGTCCGCTCATACGGCGTGTCGCCGGGAAGCGGCTTGCGGGTCAGCTTGTCCTGGATCGCCTCCAGCTCCAGAGCGAGCGCCGACACCAGTAGGTGGATCTTCGAGGGGAAATAGCGGTACAACGTGCCGAGAGCGACCTCGGCCTTCTCCGCGACGGTGCGCATCTGCACCGCGTCGTAGCCACCCTTGGACGCCAGCGCCAGCGTGGCCTCCAGGATCCGCCGCCGCCGATCCCGCTGTGCGGCCGAACCCTGCTCGGCCTCCGCGCCGGGGACAGCGCCCCGGTTGGTACTCGTTCTCGCTGTCGCCATGGTTGCCCTTTCGCCTCTGAATCAAGCCTAGCAACGGCGCGTTGCCTACCCGGGTCACCCATCGGTGGCGCGCCGAAACTGAAACGTGTTCTAATCGCTGCATGGATTTCCGTCCGGACGAGGCACAGCAGGCGATCATCCGCCTCACCGGCGAGGTGCTGGACGGCAACCCGGACGCCCCGGAGAAGGCCTGGGCGGATCTCGGCCGAGCCGGACTGCTCAGCCTCGCGGTGCCGGCCCGGCTCGGCGGAGCGGGCTTCGGTGCCCTGGAGACCGCCCTCGTGCTGACCGAGATCGGCCGCCGGGCGGTCGACGTCCCGGCCTTCCAGACTCTCGCCCTAGGTGTGCTGCCGGTCGCCCGCTGGGGCACCGAGCAGCAGCAGGACGAGCTGCTCACCGACGGGCGCACCTTCACAGCGGCCATCGCCGAGCCCGGCGATCCGCTCCCGGCCGCGCCCCGCACGCTCGCCACGCCGGACTGGCAGCTCACCGGCGTCAAGACCGGTGTGACCGAAGCCGACCACATCCTCGTCACCGTCAGCACCGAAGAGGGCCCAGCCGTCGCGATCATCGATCCCGCGACGCCCGGCGTCAGCCGCGAGGGCCAGATCCTGCGCCTCGACCAGGCACAAGCGCGGCCGCTGGGCGAGGACCGGCCGCAGGCGCGGCCACCGGGCAAGGATCGGGCGCAGGCGCGGCACGACGGCGCGAGCCGGGCAGATTGCCATGCCGACCTGCATCGGTACGCCCGAAGCGGCGCCTGTGCCCTGGCCGACGGAGCCCTCGCCGGCGCTCTCGCGCTCACCGCCGACCACGTGCGCACCCGCCACCAGTTCGGCCGGCCGCTCGCCACGTTCCAGGCCGTCGCCCAGCAGATCGCCGACGTCTACATCGCCAGCCGCACGCTGCACGTGATCACGCTCGCGGCCGCCTGGCGTCTCGGCGCCGGCCGCCCCGCCGACGACGATCTAGCCGTCGCAGCGCAATGGCTCACCGCCGAGGCGTTACCGGCCGTACGGACCTGCCACCACCTGCACGGCGGCCTCGGCCTGGTCGCTGACTATCCGCTGCACCGCCACACCACCCTGCTGCGCGACATGGTCCGCTTCCTCGGCGGCCGCGAGCACTGCGTGGAGGCGCTGGGCAAGAGGGTGGGAGCGCCGTGTTCATCGACCTGACTGAGGAGCAGCGGGAGCTTCGGGACGAGCTTCGCGCGTACCTGCGAATGGTTTTGACCCCGGCGCAACGCGCCGTGCTCCTTCGCGAACGGCACGGGCGCGCGCATCGCGACCTGGTGTCCCGCCTGGGCCGCGACGGCTGGCTCGGCCTCGGCTTCCCGGTGGAGTACGGCGGCCGCGGCCTCGGCCCGGCCGAACAGCAGATCTTCGTCAACGAGGCGGCCCGCGCCGACGTGCCGCTGCCCGCCGTGACCCTGCAGACCGTCGCGCCCACCCTGCTCGCGCACGGCACCGACGAGCAGAAGGAGTTCTTCCTGCCGCGGATCCTCGCCGGCGAGCTGCACTTCGCGATCGGCTACACCGAGCCGGAGGCCGGCACCGACCTGGCCGCGCTGCGCACCCGGGCCGTCCGGCGGGGCGAGGAATACCTGGTCAACGGCCAGAAGACGTTCACCACCGGAGCGCACGACGCGGACTACCTGTGGCTGGCCTGCCGCACCGATCCGGACGCGCCCCGGCACCGCGGCCTGTCCATCCTGATCGTCGACACAGCGGACCCCGGCTACTCGTGGACGCCGATCATCACGTGCGACGGGGCGCATCATGTCAACGCGACCTATCTCAGCGACGTGCGCGTGCCGGTCAGCCGCCGGGTCGGCGAGGAGAACGGTGGCTGGCGGCTGCTCACCGCGCAGCTCAACCATGAGCGCGTCATGCTGGGGCCGGCCGGGCGGATCGGGGTCCTTCTGGATCGGGTGCGCGACTGGACGTACGCCTCAGGGGTTTCCGAACGTGCCGAGGTCCGCCGCGCGCTGGCCCGGACCCACGCCGCGCTTCGCGTCAACGAGCTGCTCAACTGGCAGGTCGCCGGCGGCGAGCCGAGCCCGGCCGACGCCTCGGCGACCAAGGTCTTCGCCTCCGAGCGGCTGCTCGAGCTGGGCAGCCAGCTCGAGGAGCTGGTGGATCGCTTCGGCGATCCCGCCGACCCGGACACCGCCGCCCTGCGTGAGTGGCTGGATCTGCAGGCCAAGCGCAATCTGGTGCTCACCTTCGGCGGCGGTGTCAACGAGATCCAGCGCGAGATCATCGCCAGCGCGGGCCTCGGCCTGCCCCGAGTGCCCAGGTAGGTCCTGATGATCACCGAGACGGCGCAGCGTCTGAAGGAAGCCGGTGAGACGGAACCGCGGGCCGGCCGGGACCCGGTCAACCTGCCGATGATCCGCACCTGGCTGGAGGCGATGGGTGACGCCAACCCGGCCTACGAACGGGACCGGCTCGCCCCGCCCGCGATGATCCAGGTCTGGACCATGCGTGGCCTCGGCACGGTCACCCCGGACGATCCGCTCCAGGTCATGTCGACGGTGCTGGAGGACGCCGGATACACCGCGGTGGTCGCCACCGACTCGGAACAGAATTACCACCGCTATCTCCGACTCGGTGAAGAGATCACGGTCCGTAGCCGGCTGGAGTCGGTGACCGGGCCGAAGCGGACCGCGCTCGGTGAGGGGTGGTTCGTCACCACGGTGAGCACCTGGTTCGCCGGTGGGGAAGCGGTCGCCGACATGCGGTTCCGGATCCTGCGCTACCGCCCGGAGCCGCGTGGCGAAAGGCCGGACGTGGCGCCGCTGCGGCCGGTGGTCACTCCGGACACCGCCTTTTTCTGGGCCGGCGTCGAGGCGGGCGAGCTGCGCATCCAGCGCTGCGGCGAATGTCGCACGTTGCGGCATCCGCCGGGCCCGGCCTGCCCGGCCTGCGGCGCCACCAAGCCGGAGTACGCCGTCGCGTCCGGCACCGGCCGCGTCCACAGCTTCGTGGTGCACCACCATCCGCCGATCCCCGGCCGGCGGGCGCCGTTCGTGGTCGCGCTCGTCGACCTCACCGAGGGGGTACGGATGATCGCCGAGTTCCGCGGTCCCCGCCCGGCCATCGGCGACCCGGTGCGGGTGTTCTTCGACGACGGCCTGCCGGTCTGGCGCCCCGACCAGCCGGTACTGCCCACCTGGGAGCTGACGGCCACCCCCACGCTGATCATCAGCACCGCGCTGGCCACCCGCGACTTTCAGAACGTCCACCACGACCGGGACGCCGCCGTCCGGCTCGGCGGCCGGGACATCTTCCTCAACATCCTCAGTACCACCGGCCTGGTCCAGCGCTACGTCACCGACTGGGCGGGACCGGAGGCCGTCGTGCACTCCATCGCGATCCGGCTCGGCACGCCCTGCCACGCGTACGACACGCTCACCTTCACCGGCCAGGTGGTCGAGGCCGGAGTGGTGGAGGTCGTCGGGCGTACCGCGGCGGGCGTGCACGTCACCGGAACAGTGCGGGTCAGCTCATGATCGGCCGGATGTCCGCGATCGCCGGCATCGGGGCGACCGAGTTCTCCAAGGACTCCGGCCGCAGCGAGCTGCGCCTGGCCACCGAGGCCGTCCGTGCCGCCCTCGACGACGCCGGCCTGCGGCCCGGCGACGTCTCCGGCCTGGTCACCTTCACCATGGACAGCAACGCGGAGATCGCCGTCGCGCGCGAGCTGGGCATGGGCGAGCTGAGCTTCCTGAGCCGGATCGGGTACGGGGGAGGCGCCGCCTGCGCGGTCGTGCAGCAGGCCGTCCTCGCCGTCACCGCGGGCCTCGCCGACGTGGTGGTCTGCTACCGCGCGCTCAACGAGCGGTCTGGCCGCCGGTTCGGGCAGGCCTTCGCGTCACCGGACGTCGACTCCGGCTGGCACCACCCGATGGGGCTGGCCACCCCGGGCGCGATGGTCGCCATGGTCGCCCAGCGGTACCTGCACGACTACGGCGCGTCCACCGACGACTTCGGCCGGGTCACGGTCGCCGCCCGCCGGCACGCCGCGACCAACCCGTACGCCTGGTTCCACGGCCGCCCGATCACCCTCGACGAGCACCGCGCCTCCCGGTGGATCACCGAGCCGCTCCGGCTGCTCGACTGCTGCCAGGAGAGCGACGGCGCGGTCGCCCTGGTGGTCACGTCGCTGGCCCGCGCCCGGGATCTGGCCCGGCCGCCGGCGGTGATCGCGGCGGCGGCACAGGGCAGCGGGCCCGATCAGTACGTGATGACCAGCTACTACCGGGACGACGTGGCGGCGCTGCCGGAGATGGGTGTGGTGGCGCGGCAGTTGTGGGGGCAGTCCGGCTACGGTCCGGAGGACGTGCGGACTGCTGTCCTCTATGACCACTTCACCCCGTACGTGCTGATGCAGCTGGAGGAGCTCGGGTTCTGCGGGCGCGGCGAGGCCCGGCACCTGATCGCCGGCGGCGGGATCGAGCTGGGCGGGCGGCTGCCGGTTAATCCGCACGGTGGGCAGCTCGGGGAGGCGTACATCCACGGGATGAACGGCATCGCCGAGGCGGTACGGCAGGTCCGCGGCACGGCCGTGAACCAGGTCCCCGGCGACGGGCCGGTTCTGGTGACCGCCGGGACCGGCGTACCCACCAGCGGCCTGATCCTCGCTGCCGCCTGATCGGTCAGACTCCGCCGTCCGTTCCGGTAGCGGGTGGGGTGCGGGTCCCGTACCGCTGGAGGATCTTTCATATGCTGTGGCGCGATGCGGCCCGGCAGGGGCGGCCGCCGATGCTACGGGGAATACAGTCTTGTCGAAACGCGCCGTTCTGTTCGCCTCCGTCCCGATGCTGGCGCTCGCGTTGGTCGCGGGGTGCACCTCCGACTCCGAGCCGAAGAAAGAGCAGGAGGTCGTCGACCAGTCGAACTCGCTCGCCGTCGCCGGCGACGGGATCGAGTGGGAGAAAGTCGTCGAACCGTGCAAGTCGGGCGAACTGGTCGTCGTCCAGGACGTGGCGACCGCCGACGTGACCGGCGACGGCGCTGTCGACTCCGCGGTGGCCCGGGCCTGTGAGGGTGTCGACGAGTACGGCCCGTCGACGGTCGAGGTCTTCGACGGCGCCTCGGCGGCGGCCCAGCCCAAGCGGCTCGGCACGCTGCTGGCCGACGTGAACCCGGACAAGCCGTACGTGGACTCGGTCGAGTTCAGCGAGGGCGGCCTGCTGATCAAGGCCAACGGCGTCGACGAGACGAGCGACGCGGCCTGCCCCGAGGTGGTCTTCACGTACCGCTACAAGTTCAGCGGCGGGTCGTTCCAGCAGGAGAAGCGCGAGACCGTGCCGGACGAGACCTGCGGACCGGAGTAGTCCCTCACGGCCGCAGCGCGTCGATCAGCTCGTATCGTCATGATCGAACTTCACGCGCGTAGGCTTCGGGGCCGGGGGCCCGTCTATGCCTGAGATCGAGTTGTCCGCCGGCGTGCTGGAGTTCGACGACACCGGCGGTTCCGGACCGGTGATCGTGCTGCTCACCGGGTTGTTCATCGGCCGCTCGCTGTGGCGGGCCGTGGTCGCGGACCTCGCGCCCGGCCACCGCTGCCTCGTGCTGGAGCTGCCGCTCGGCGCGCACCGCGAGCCGATGCGTGACGGCGCCGACTTGAGCGGGCGCGGGCTGGCCGGCCTGGTCGCCGAGTTTCTCGAACGCTTTGACCTGCACGACGTCACCCTGGTCGGCTGCGACTGGGGCGGTGCGCAGCTCGTCGCCGCGTACGGACCGCACGAGCGGGTCGGCCGGCTGGTCCTGCTGCCGCAGGAGTCCTTCGAGAACTATCCGCCCGGGCTGCCCGGCAAGACGGCCTGGCTCGCCTCCAAGGTGCCGGGCCTGCTCGCGCTGGCACTCCAGCAGATGCGGATCCGGCCGATCCGGCGTTCCCCACTGAACTTCGGGTTGATGTCGAAACGCCCGGTCCCGGACGCGGTGATGGACGAGTGGCTGCGCCCGGCCCTCGGGTCCGCCCGCATCCGGCGGCCGGACCACGGCCCGCGGCTCGCCCGGCAGTTTCCGGACGGCCGCCTGGCCGAGGTGCCCGACTCGTACACCCTGATCCCGGAGGATCAGCCGCGGCGGTGCGCCGAGCTCATCCGTACCTTCATCGCGGAAAACGCTCGCTGACGACCGGCAGCGCGGCCTCGATCAGGTCCGCTGCGCGGTCGGCGCCGCCGTGCGTACGCAGCTCGTTCTTGATCTCCGCGCATCGCGCGGCCACCGCGGCATCGGTCGTGAGGTGCAGCAATGCCTCGCGGAGCTCTTCCGGGGTGACCGTGGCCGAGTCGACGACCCGGCCGACGCCGAGGGCGGCCAGTTGCTCGGCGTTGGCGAACTGGTCGGCCGCCTGCGGTGCGGCGATCATCGGTACGCCGCAGTACAGCCCCTCGCTGCTGCCGCCCATCCCGGCGTGGGTGAGGAACGCGTCCGCCTGCTCCAGGATGGCCAGCTGCGGCACCCATGAACGCACCTCGACGCTGTCCGGCACGGCGCCGAGCTCGGCCGGGTCGACCTGGCTGCCGATCTGCAGGACCGTGTGCCAGCCGGGCAGCGAGCCGAAGGCGGCGATGGAGCGCCGGTAGAAGCCGGGATGCTTGGTGAAGGCCGAGCCGAGCGAGACCAGCAGCACTTTCTCCGCGTCGGCGGGCCGGGTCCAGGTGCCCTGCGCGGACCGGTCGCCGAGGATCGGGCCGACGAAGTCGTAGACCTTGGCGTCGACCCGGTCCGCGCACGGTTGCAGGGCGCGGGGGATGAGCGCCAGGCTCCGATCCGGCCGGCCCATGAAGGCGGGGCCGTCGGTGACCCGCGATCCCGACTCGGTCAGCCAGGCGGTGAACCGCCGGTAGTAGTCGGCGCCTCGCGGGTCGGCCCGCATGGCCTCGATCATCGGGGCCATGTCCTGCTCGTACCCGTCCCAGGCGACGAACGTGGGGGAGAGCTGGACGGCCGGGACACCCCACTCGTCGGCGAGGATCCGGGCCGGCGCACCGGCGATGTCGTAGAGGAACAGGTCGGGGCGGTCGTCCTGATACGCCGCCCGCAGCTGCGGGAGCATGGCGATCGCGTCGTCGAGGAAGAGCGTGAGCTGGTCGATCTGGTCCCCGTCCGTGCCCAGCCTGCCTTTGAGCAGGGTCGATTCGTATGGCTTGAGCTCGGCGCCGCTGCCGCGGACCGGGTCGGCGAACGAGGGGTCATTCGCATAAGTCACCCGGTGGCCGCGGGCCACCAGCGTGCGCACGATCTCCAGGCTCGGGTTGACGTGTCCGTGGGCGGGGATGCTGACGATGGCGATGTGCGGCACGGGATGGTCCTTTCGTGGTGTGCCCTGACCGTAGCACAAAACGAGACGCGACGTCTCGTCTCATTTTCGGTAGGCTCTCCGCCGTGACCGCTCCCCGCCGCAACGAACGCTCCCGCCGCGCGATCCTCACCGCCGCCCTGGAGCTCCTGACCGAAACCGGCTACCCCGACCTGACCGTCGAGGCGATCGCCGCCCGGGCCGGCGTCGGCAAGCAGACGATCTACCGCTGGTGGCGCGGCAAGGGGGCGGTCATCCTCGAGGCGATGGTGGACTCCGTGCCTCCGAACGCGGTCCTTCCCGACACCGGCGATCTGCGCGCCGACCTGCGTACCGTCATCCGCGCCACGGTCGCCGAGTTCGCCGACCCCAGGCTGTCGGCCACCACCCGGGCCATCACCATCGAGACGCTATCCGACGAGGCGCTCGCCGAGCAGGTCCGCGACCAGCTCCTGCGGCCCCAGCTCGCCGCCGTGAAGGACCGGCTGCGCGCCGGGCAGGCCACCGGGCAGGCCCGCGACGGCATCGACCTCGACCTGACGGTCGAGCTGCTCTTCGGTCCGATCTATCATCGCTGGCTGCTGCGCAACGGGCCGCTCACCGAGGGGTACGCCGATGAGCTCGTCGATCTGGCGATGACCGCGATCACCCCGTGACCGAAACAGTTCCCGATCATGTCTACGGAACGGAGGGCTCACCGCGTTCCACGGGTGTGACGTTCGAGGAGTACGCGTACGCCCGCGGCCCGGCCCTGATCCGGCTCGCACGCCTGCTCTGCGGCGACGAGCACCGGGCCGAGGACCTCGTGCAGGACGTGCTGGCCCGGGCGTACGCCCGCTGGGGCCGGATCGCCCGCACCGACCGGCCCGACCTGTACGTGCGCCGGATGCTGGTCAACGCCCACCACTCCTGGTGGCGGCGGCTCAGCAACCGGGAGGCCACGGTCGCCACGGTCGCCGACCGGCCCGGCCCGGCCGACGCCGCCGCGGAGCAGGCCGAGCGTGACGAGCTGTGGCGACTCGTCCAGGCCCTGCCCGACCGGCAGCGCACCGTGATCGTCCTGCGCTACTACGAGGACCTCGACGACGCCACCATCGCCGAGATCATGGACTGTTCCGCCGGCACCGTCCGGACCCACGCGAAACGGGCGCTCGACGCGCTCCGCGTACTCCAGGGAGTGTGCTGATGTCCCTCGACGAGCGACTCGCCGCCACCCTCGCCGCCCACGCCGGAGCCGATCCCGACCCGGCGCCGATCGTCGAACGTGCCCGTCACCGCGGCCGCCGCCTCAAGCGCCGCCGCCGCGGGCTGATCGGGCTCGGCGCCGCCGCCGTCTGCGCGGTCGTCGCCGCCGTCTTCCTCGTCCCGCAGTCCGGCCCGGTCCGGCGGGCGGACGCGGTCCTGCTGCCCGCGGCACCGGGCCGGCCCGGCGCCGCCGACCGCCCCGACCTGGTCGGCACCGACCCGTGGACGCTGCACTTCACCGCGGACGATCTCGTCGCCGGCGCCGGCCACGTCGAGTGGAAGGCGGGCGGCGGCTTCGAGAGCGTCGAGTACTGGGGGCCGGGCGGCCACGGCCGTCTCCTGCTGGCCCAGGACACCGACACGCTCGACCCGATCAAGCAGGCGCTCTCCTCGACGGCCTCGATCGAGTACCGGTCGAACCCGACCGAGGTCCGTGTCGCCGGGCGCCCCGGGACCGCCCGCTTCGAGCCGAACGGGGGCGGCCCCGACCTGTGGGTGGTGCGCTGGGAGCCGCTCGACGGGTTGTGGGCGCGCTTGGAGGTCTACGCGAACGGCCAGGACGCTGCGATCGCCGTGGCCGAGCGGTTCCGCTACGACGGCGCCCGCCGTTGCGCGGTGCCGTTCCGGCTCACCGAGCTGCCCGCCGGTTCGCGGACGCTGGTCTGCTCGGTCCAGCTCGGCGCCACCTTCATCGAGGGCACGCTCGTGGTGAACGACGACACCCGGCGGTGGGTGAGCGTACGGGCGCAGCTCACCGAGGACGAGGGCCCGGCCGAGGTGCGACGCCGGGGCGAGCGCGCCGACGTCCTGGAGAAGCGCGTCGAGCCGTTCGCCGTGGAGGCCCATCTGTCCGGGCTCGGGAACACCCCCCGCAGCTACACGGAGGAGGAGGGCCGCGCAATCTTGAACGGCGTCCGCCCGAACGGCGACCCCGACGAGATCAGCACCTGGTGATCATGCGCGTGCCGCTCGGACCTCGGCCATGTCCAGGGCGGCCAGGTAACCGAAGGTCATCGCCGGGCCTAGGGTGGCGCCGGCGCCGGCGTAGCCGCGACCCATCACCGTCGCGCTGGCGTTGCCGGCGGCGTACAGGCCGGCGATCGTGGAGCCGTCGGACCGCAGCACCCGGGCGTGCTCGTCGGTGCGTAGCCCGCCCTTGGTGCCCAGGTCGCCGGGTACCAGGGAGAACGCGTAGAACGGCGGCTTGCGCAGCGGGCCCAGGCACGGGTTCGGCCGCTGGCGCGGATCGCCGTAGTAGCGGTCGTACGCCGACTCGCCCCGGCCGAAGTCGTCGTCCGTACCCCGCTCGGCGAAGCCGTTGAATCTCTCCACCGTGGCCCGCAACGCCTCGGCCGGCACCTCGATGCGGGCGGCCAGGTCGTCGAGGGTGCCGGCCCGGTGCGCCACGCCGGCGTCGAACCAGCGGCGGGGCAGCGGGGCGCGCGGTGCCCGGCCGGCGAACAGGTAACGGTCCCGGTAGGACTGGTCGGTCACCAGCCAGGCCGGCAGGTGCGGGCCGGAACCGTCGCGGCCCAGCATGGCGTGGACGGCCTCGAGGTACGGCGTGGCCTCGTTGACGAACCGGCGGCCCGTACCGTCCACGATCAGGCTGCCCGGCAGGTTGCGTTCGGCCAGGCAGAAGTACGCCCCGCCGGTGAGCGGCAGCGACGGACCCCACCAGGCCTCGTCCATCAGGTCCAGCGCCGCACCGAGCTGTTGCCCGGCCTCGATCCCCTCGCCGGTGTTGCCGGTCGCGCCGACCGTCCACTCGGTGCCGATCCGCTGGTAGTGGCGGCGCATCCGCTCGTTCTGCTCGAACCCGCCGCTGGCCAGCAGCACCCCGGACCGGGCGTGCAGCACCCGGTCGCCGCACCGGATCCCGGTGACCCGGTCCCGCTCGACGACCAGGCCGGTCAACGCGGTGTCCAGCAGCACCGGCACCCCGGCCCGGCGCAGGCCCGCCCGCAACCCCGCGGCGAGAGCCTGCCCCATGGTCAGCCGGTGCCGCCCGCGCAGCCGGTCCGCCGTACTGCGCACACCGAGCCGGGCCGCGGTCAGCGCCGAGCGCGGATGCCGTACGCCCAGCGACAACCACCGGTAGTCCACCGCCGTGACCGCCATCCCGTTCGGCGCCGCCCGGTAGGGCGCGGCGAGCGTCGCCAGGTCCGGCCCGATCAGGCGGGTGTCCAGGGGTTTCGGCTCGATCGAGCGGCCCCGGGCCAGCCCGCCCGGCGCCTCCGGGTGATAGTCGGGATAGCCCGGCACCCAGGCGAAGTCGAGCGGGGTGTGCGACCGGACGAACGCCAGCATCGCGGGCCCGTGCTCCAGGAACGCGCGCCGCCGGGTGAGCGGCACGTCCGGACCCGCGACGTACGCCAGATGCGTGCCGTCATCAGCGGACCCGGCACCCAGCACCTGGTTGCCCGGCAGCCACAGCGCCCCGCCGGACCGCGCGGTCGAACCGCCGTAGACCGGCGCCTTCTCGACCACGACCGCGGACAGCCCGTGATGCGCCGCGGCCAGTGCCGCCGTCATCCCGGCTCCGCCGCTGCCGACCACCACGACGTCGAATGCGTCTCCCTCGCTCATCACTAGAACAGGTTATAGTTATCTCGCTCTCGAAGGCCATGAGCAATCCGAACGACACTGATACGCGTTCCAGAAATGGAGAGCCGGTGTACGACGTCGTGGTGGTGGGGTTCGGGGCGGCCGGCGCCTGCGCCGCGATCGAGGCCGCCGAGTCCGGTGCCACCGTGCTCGTGCTCGACCGGTTCGGCGGGGGTGGCGCCACCGCGATCTCCGGCGGCATCGTCTACGCCGGCGGCGGTACCGGCCCGCAGCGCGCGGCAGGCGTCACCGACACCCCGCAGGCGATGTACGACTACCTGCGCCACGAGGTCCGCGACGCGGTCACGCCGGGCACCCTCCGCCGGTTCTGCGAGCAGAGCGCCGGGCTGCTCGACTGGCTCACCCGCCACGGGGTTCCGTTCGACTCGCGGTTGTGCCCGTACAAGACGTCGTACCCCACCAACCGCCACTACCTGTACGTGTCCGGCAGTGAGCGGCCGCCCGTACCGCGAGGCCATCGCACCCACGGCCGTGGCACGTCCGGCGGCCTGCTCTACGCCCGCCTCGCCGAGGCGGCTCGGACCGCGGGTGCCGAGGTACGCACCCAGACCCGCGCGCTCCACCTGATCACTCACCCGTCAAACGCCCGGGTCGTGGGTGTCGAATGCCGCACTCTCGCCGGCTCACCGTTCTGGGCCCGTGCGGGCCACCGCCTGCTGCACCGCCTGTCGGTCAAACCCGGCGTCTACCTGCCGGGCCTGGGCCGGACCCTGCACCGCGCGGCCGCCGCCCTGGAGGATCGCTACGGCCGGCCGATGCGTGTCACCGCCCGCAGCGTGATCCTCGCCGCCGGCGGATTCGTCTTCGACCACGACATGATGCGGACGCACGCGCCGGCCTACCGGGGCGGGCTGCGCCTGGGCACGCCCGGCGACGACGGTTCCGGCATCCGGCTCGGAGCCGCTGCCGGCGGCGGCACCGGCCACCTGGACCGGGTCACCGTCTGGCGGTTCATCACCCCGCCGTCTGCGCTGCTCGGCGGCTTGTTGGTGGACCGGGACGGGCATCGGGTGTGCGACGAGTCCCGGTACGGCGCCGCGGTCGGCGAAGCCGTCCTGCGCAGTCCCGGCGGCCGCGCCTGGCTGCTGGTGGACGCCGGCGTGCTGGCCGAGGCCCGACGGCAGGTACGCCGGCAGACTCTCTGGTTCCAGCGCTTACAGGCATGGTGGATGCTCAGCGGTGGCCGGGTGTCCGCACCCACTCTGGACCTGGTGGCCCAGCGCGCCGGGGTGGACCCGGCCGGCCTCGCCGCGACGGTCGCCGCCTATCGGGCGGCGGTCCTGCCCGGGGCCGCCGGTTCCGACGGCCCGGACCGGGCGGCCGCCGGCGATCCGGCCGGCAAACCGGCCGAGCTGGTCCGCCCGCTGAACCGGCCGCCCTACTCGCTGATCGACGTCTCGATCCGGGCCCGGCGCCTGCCCGCCCCGATGCTGACGCTCGGCGGCCTGACCGTCGACGAGGACACCGGCGTGGTCCTGCGCCCCGACGGCACCGCTGTTCCCGGCCTCTACGCGGCGGGCCGGAGCGCGGTGGGAATCTGCTCCGGCGCCTACGTCAGCGGCCTCTCCCTGGCCGACTGCGTCTTCTCCGGACGCCGAGCCGGCCACGCCGCCGCGCAAATCAGCCGGAGCACGGACGCCGAATCGATCGACCCGGTTCGCGGGGCCGGCCGGCCGGTCGCGGCCGAGCACGCCGGCGGGCCGGTCGAGCACGCCGGCGGGCCGGTCGAGCACGCCGGCGAGGAGGGACCCGAGCATGCTCACCGACGCTGACCGCCGTGCCATCGCCGACCGGCTCTACGCCGCGGAACGTGACCGCGCGCCCATCCCGCCACTGATCCAGGAGCATCCGGAGCTGACGGCGGCGGACGCCTACACGATCCAGCTGCACAACATCGCCCGCCGGTCGGCGCCGATCGTCGGGCACAAGGTGGGGCTCTCCTCGAAGGCGATGCAGGAGATGATGGGCGTCGACGAGCCCGACTACGGGCACCTGCTCGCCGACATGCGCCTCAGCGAGACCGAACCGGCCGACGCCGGCCGCTACTGCTATCCGCGTGTGGAGATCGAGGTCGCGTTCCTGCTCGGCGCGGATCTGCCCGGACACGACTGCACCGAAGCGGACGTGCTGGCGGCCACCGAGGCCTTCGCTCCGTCCATCGAGCTGATCGACAGCCGGATCGTGGACTGGAAGATCAGCCTCGCGGACACGATCGCCGACAACGCCTCGTCCGCCGGGTTCGTGGTGGGTGCTCAGCGCGTACCCCCGGGTGATCTTGATCCGCGCGGCATCGCCGCGGTCCTCTATCGCGGCGCCGAGCCGGTCGTGCGGGGCCGGTCCGACGCCGTGCTCGGCAATCCGGTGACCGCGGTCGCCTGGCTGGCTCGGACCGTCGCGGAGTTCGGGGTACGGCTGCGTGCCGGACATCTGATCCTGCCGGGCGCCTGCGCCCGGGCGGTCGACGCGCACCCCGGCGACGAGTTCCGCGCGGTCTTCACCGGTCTCGGCGAGGTCCGCCTGCATTTCCAGAAGGCGAAGGAGGATCGGCTATGAAGGTGACCGCCGCCATCGTCGGGTCCGGCAACATCGGCACGGACCTGCTGTACAAGCTGTTGCGTTCCCCGGTGATCGAACCGCGCTGGATGGCCGGGATCGATCCGGACAGTCCGGGGCTGCACCGGGCGGCGCAGCACGGCCTGGTCACCGGCGCCGGCGGCGCGGACTGGCTGCTCAGCCAGAATCCGCTTCCTGACCTGGTCTTCGAGGCCACCTCGGCGTCGGTGCACCGGGCCAACGCGCCGGCCTACGCGAAGGCCGGCATCCGGGCGATCGACCTGACCCCGGCGGCGGTGGGCCCGTCCGTGGTGCCGGAGGTGAACCTCGGTGAGCACCGGGACGCGCCGAACCTCAACCTGACCACCTGTGGCGGGCAGGCGACGATCCCGATGGTGCACGCGGTGTCGCAGGTGACGCCGGTGAGCTATGCCGAGATCGTGGCGAGCGTGGCGTCCCGGTCGGCGGGCCCGGGTACCCGCGCCAACATCGACGAGTTCACCCGGACGACGAGCCGCGGCCTGGAGTCGATCGGCGGTGCGGCCCGGGGCAAGGCGATCATCGTGCTGAACCCGGCCGAGCCGCCGCTGATCATGCGGGACACGATCTTCTGCGCCGTGTCGCCGGACGCCGACACCGCTGCGATATCCAAGTCGGTCACCGAGCGGGTCACCGAGATCGCCCGCTACGTGCCGGGCTATCGGCTGCTCGACGAGCCGCAGTTCGACCGGGTCGGCGATGTCCTCCGGGTCGGCATCTTCGTCGAGGTGGAAGGCAGCGGAGACTATCTACCGAAATATGCGGGGAACCTGGACATCATGACCGCTGCGGCGGTCCGCGTGGGGGAGGCGATGGCATGACCGTCGACGTACGAATCACCGACTCCTCACTGCGGGACGGCTCGCACGCCAAACGCCACCAGTTCACCGCCGAGGAGGTCGCCTCGATCGTCGCCGCTCTCGACGCGGCCGGCGTACCGGTGATCGAAGTGACCCACGGCGACGGCCTCGGCGGTTCGTCGTTCACCTACGGCCTGAGCCGCACCCCGGAGCAGGAGCTGATCAGCGTCGCGGTCCGCACCGCCACCCGCGCGAAGATCGCCTTCCTGATGCTGCCCGGCGTCGGTGTCATCGACGACATCCGGGCCGCCGCCGGCAACGGCGCGAGCGTCTGCCGGATCGCCACCCACTGCACCGAGGCGGACATCGCCGTCCAGCACTTCGGCCTCGCCCGCGACCTCGGCCTGGAGACCGTCGGCTTCCTGATGATGGCCCACTCGCTCCCGCCGGAGCGGCTCGCCGAGCAGGCCCGGATCATGGCGGACGCCGGCTGCCAGTGCGTCTACGTGGTCGACTCGGCCGGCGCGCTCGTGCTCGACCAGGTCGGCGACCGGGTCGCCGCGCTCGTCGCCGAGTTGGGCGACGCCGCGCAGGTGGGCTTTCACGGCCACGAGAACCTGGGCCTCGGCGTGGCCAACTCGGTCCTGGCCTACCGGGCCGGCGCCAAGCAGATCGACGGCAGCACCCGCCGGTTCGGGGCGGGCGCCGGGAACACCCCGGTCGAGGCGTTCGTCGGGGTCTGCGACAAGCTCGGCATCCGCACCGGGGTCGACTTCTTCAAAATCGTGGACGCGGCCGAGGACGTGGTCCGCCCGGCGATGCCGGACGAGTGCAAGCTGGACCGGATGGCGTTGATCATGGGTTACGCCGGGGTCTACTCCAGCTTCCTGCTGCACGCCTGGTCGCTGGCCGAGCGCTACCAGGTCTCCGGCGCCGAGATCCTGGTCAAGGCCGGCGAACGCCGCCTGGTCGGCGGCCAGGAGGACCAGTTGATCGGCATCGCACGCGAGCTCGCGCTCCGCACCCCTTGAAAACCCTTCGGGGTACGCGCTCCGCCGTCCCGCCGAGGGGTTCTCAGTAATAGGTGACCGTGACCTGATCGGTGCGCGCGACCGCCTGGCAGGCCAGGATGTAGCCTTCGGCGAAATCCTCCTCCTCGAGGATCTCGTTGTTCACCAGGTCGACCTCGCCGCTGGTCATCCGGACCGCGCAGGCGCCGCACTGGCCCTGCCGGCACGAGAAGGGCGGGTTGAGGCCGGCGTCGATGATCACGTCGAGGAGGCGCTTGCCGGCCGGCCAGGGGAGTTCGTGGGTCTGGCCGTCGATGGTGACCGTGGCGACGGCTTCCTGGCCGCCCACGGCTTCGGTCTCGAAGCGTTCCACCCGTACGGCGGCGACGCCGGCCAGCTGCAACGCCTTCTCCGCCACGGCGACGAACGCTTCCGGGCCGCAGACGAAGGCTTCCCGATCCGCGTACGGGGTGAGCAGGGCGGCCAGCGTGTCCGCGGTGGGGACTCCCTGTTCGCTGTCCATCCAGTAGGTCACCGGGAGCAGCTCGTCCAGCTCCTGCTTGAAGATCACCGAGGACGGGTCGCGGTTCGCGTAGATCAGGGCCAGGTCGCCGCTGCCGCGCGCCCGGACCGACTTGATGATTCCCATGATCGGGGTGATGCCGGAACCACCGGCCAGCAGCAGCAGATCGTCGTCGAGGGAGTCCGGGGTGAACGTGCCGGCCGGTTCGGAGAATTCCAGGAGGTCGCCGGCGCGGACGTGGTCGCAGATCCAGTTGGACACCGCGCCGTCGCGGACCCGTTTCACCGTGACCTTCGGCGCGTCGCCGGTGTACGGCGAGCTGGCCAGCGAGTAGCACCGGGCTCCGGCCGGGGTGCGGACCGTCAGGTACTGCCCGGGGCGGTAGTCGAGCGTGGTGCCGAGGACCAGTGAGCAGGCGTCCGGCGTCTCGATGATCACCTCAGCGACTCCGATGAGCATCAGCTCACCTCCAGGCGGCCCTCACGCACCGCGCGGTCGATGCTGTCCCGCAGGTCCGGGCAGGTCGGCACCAGCGCGGTGGGCCGCCCGCCGGCCGCCGCCGCCAGCAACGGACAGGCCGGGCCGGCCCACTGCACGCTGGTCTGCATCGCGCTGCGCTTGCCGGCCTGCACCCCCTGACCGCAGCTGTCGCACCGGAGGCCGGTCAGCACCTCCTCGGCGATGTTCATGACGCGGCGCGGGCCTGGTTGGCGGCGACCTCGGCCTCCCATGTCTCGACGGCCCGGGTGGTGTCCACCTCGAACTCGTAGCGCGCCACCATGTCCTCGGTGACGTCCTCCACGTCCACGTAGAACTGCTCGTACCAGCGGCGCAGCTGGTAGACCGGGCCGTCCTCGGCGCAGAGCAGCGGGTTGTCGATGCGGGTCTTGTGTTTCCAGATCTCCACGTCCTGGAGGAAGCCGACGCCGATGCTCTGGGAGAACTTGGCCGCCGCCTTCGCCGCCTGCTCGGTGGTGAGGCCGGGCAGGCTCTTCACGATCACGCCCCACTGGAGCACGAACGAGTTCGGCGTGACCGGGTAGTGGCAGTTGATCAGCACCGACTCCACGTCGATGCCGTGCCAGTTGTGGTACAGGTAGTCGATCATGTACGACGGCCCGTAGTACGCCGCCTCGGACCGCAGCGTGGCGTCACCGGACTGGCTGGCCGTGCTCGGCACGTCCGGCCGTGGCCGGGTGTTCAGGAACTGGGCCGCCACATGCCCCTCCAGGACGTTCTTGAAGAACGTCGGGAAGGCGAAGTGGATGTAGAAGAAGTGCGCCATGTCGACCACGTTGTCGATGACCTCGCGGCAGTTCGCGCCGTCGATGCGTACCGAGTCCCACGTCCAGGTGCTCCACTCGTCGGAGAACGCGCCCTCGATGCGCGGGATCGCCACCTCGGGCGGTGGCGGGCGGCCCTGCGGGTCGTTCCAGACGAAGAGCTGGCGGTTCTCCTCGCAGGTCAGCCAGGAGCGGGTGCGGGCGCGCGGCGGGACGCGGAACGCGTACGGCACCGAGTCGCAGCGGCCGTCCCCGCGCCACCGCCAGTCGTGGAACGGGCAGGCGACGGTGTCGCCCTTGATCGTCCCCATCGTCAGGTCGCCGCCCATGTGCCGGCAGTAGCCGTCGAGAACGTGCAGCTCGCCCTGCGAGTCCGCGAAGACGACGAGCTTCGTGCCGAACGCCTCGATAGCGTGCGGTTTGCCGTCCCGGAACGAGTCGGCGAGACCGAGGCAGTGCCAGCCCCGGGCGAACCGGGCCGGAACAGTCCCGGTGTCGATGGTGCGTGGTTGCTCCATGAGCCGCTCCAGACCTGTTCCCCAAGTAGAACGTGTTCTAGTATAGGGATCGTCCGACACCCGGCCAACCCCCGCTGGAGGGATCTCATGGACGCGGTCCTCGACGGAATACGCGACCTGTTACCTGTTCTACGCGAACGAGCGCAGGAGACCGAGGACCGCCGGGTGTTGTCGGCCGAGACCGTCAAGTCGCTGGCCGAGACCGGCTTCTTCCGACTTCTGCAACCCACCCGGTTCGGTGGTCTCGAGGCGCACCCGCTCACCTTCCTCACCGCGGTGCGCGAGATCGCCTCCGCCTGCGGCTCCACCGGCTGGGTCGCCTCGGTCGTCGGCGTGCACAACTGGCAGCTCGGCCTCTTCCCGGACCAGGCGCAACAGGACGTCTGGGCGTCCGACACGAGCACCCGGATGTCCTCGTCCTACGCCCCGACCGGGAAGATCACGGCGGTCGAGGGCGGCTACCGGGTCACCGGCCGCTGGAGTTTCTCCTCCGGCTGCGACCACGCCACCTGGGTGCTGCTCGGCGGCATCATCCCGCCCGGCGAGGACGGCTCACCCGCCGACTTCCGCACCTTCCTGCTGCCGATCAGCGACTACACCATCGAGGACGTCTGGCACACCGTCGGCCTGCGCGGCACCGGCAGCAACGACATCGTGGTCGACAACGCGTTCGTCCCGGAGTACCGGACGCTCAGCTTCAACGACACCGCCCGCTGCATCTGCCCCGGTCAGGAGCAGAACCCCGGGCCGCTCTACAAGATCCCGTACGCGTCGATTTTCTCGTACGCCATCACCACCCCGATCATCGGCATGGCCACCGGCGCGTACCAGGCGCACGTCGAGTACACGCGCAAGCGCGTCCGGGCGTCCTACGTCGGCGTCAAGGCCGCCGAGGACCCGCACTCCCAGGTGCGTGTGGCGGAGGCGGCCGGCGACATCGACTCCGCCTGGTTGGCCTTGCAGGCCAACATGCGCGAACTGATGGATCTGGTCACCGCCGGCACGAAGCTCCCGATGCCACTCCGGTTGCGCGTCCGCCGCGATCAGGTACGCGGAACCGAGCTCTCGATCCGCGCCGTCGACCGCCTCTTCGAGAACTCCGGCGGCCGGGCCCTGGCCGTCGGCACCCCGATCCAGCGGTTCTGGCGCGACGCACACGCCGGCCGGGTGCACGCCATCAACGACCCGGAACGCGCCCTGTCCATGTTCGGCCGCGGCGAGTTCGGGCTGCCGCTCAACGACGCGATGGTGTGACATGTCCCTGCATTTCGAACGTTCCGGATCCGGCTCTCCTGTCGTGCTGCTGCACGGAGGCGGGCCGGGCGCGTCGGGAACGAGTAATTTCGGGAAGACCGCCCCTGTTCTGGCGTCGCACTTCGATGTCTTGATCGTCGACCAGCCGGGATACGGCGGCTCGGTCGACGAGCCGATCACCGGGCAGTACTTCACCTCTGCCGCCTCCGGCCTGGTCGACTTGTTGGACAAGCTGGACATCGAGAAGGTCGACCTGATCGGCAACTCGCTCGGGGGTGGCACCGCGGTCCGCTTCGCCCTGGCGTATCCGCGCCGGGTCCGCCGCTTGCTGCTGATGGGCCCGGGCGGGCTGAGTCTCAACGTCTTCGCGGCCGACCCGACCGAGGGCGTCAAGCGGCTCGGCGCCTTCGCCCGCGACCCGAGCCGAGAGCGGATCGCCGCCTTCCTGCGCACCCTCGTCTTCGATTCCGCGCTGGTCACCGACGAGCTGATCGAAGAACGCTTCCGGGCGGCTTCGGACCCGGCCGCGCAGCGTGCCATGCGTGCGATGGGCGCCTCCTTCGCAGACCCTTCGACGTACGAGGAAGGCCTGCTCTGGCGCGACGCGCACCGGCTGCGGCACGAGGTCCTGCTGGTCTGGGGCCGTGAGGACCGGGTGAACCCGCTCGACGGCGCCCTGGTCGCGCTCAAGCTGCTGCGCAACGCCCGGCTGCACGTCTTCGGCGGCTGCGGCCACTGGGCCCATCTGGAGAAGTTCGACGAGTTCAACCGGCTGGCCATCGACTTTTTGAAGGGAAGCCCCTCATGAGCGGTCTGATCCGATCCCTCGGCTACCTGCGGGTCGAGGCCACCGACGTGGACGCCTGGCGGGAGTTCGGCGTCAAGGTGCTCGGCATGGTCCTCGGTCGGGGGCCGTCGGCGGAGGCCGCCTACCTGCGCATGGACGACCTGCCGGCCCGCATCGTGGTGACGCCGGGCTCGCAGGACCGGCTGGTCGCGAGCGGCTGGGAGGTCGCTGACTTCTCCTCGCTGGCGCGACTGGCCGGCGTGCTGGAGGAGGCGGGCCTGGCGGTCAAACCGGCCGACGACGTCGACGACCGGCGGGTGGCCCAGATGATCAGCGTGGACGACCCGTCCGGCAACCGGCTCGAGTTCTTCTGCGGCGCGGCCCTCGACACCAGGCCCGCGATCAGCGCCTACGGCACCCGGTTCGTCACCGGTGACCAGGGCATGGGACATGTCGTGCTGCCTGCCCGCGACGACGCGGCCAGCCTGCGCTTCTACACCGAGGTCCTGGGCTTCCGGCTGCGCGACTCGATGCGCCTGGTCCCGGAACACCTCGGGCTGCCGCCCAGTGATCAGCCGATGTGGATGCGGTTCCTGGGCTGCGGGTCGCGCCACCACAGCGTGGCCCTCGCACCCATTCCGGCGCCCAGCGGCCTGGTCCACCTGATGATCGAGACCGAGACCATCGACGACGTGGGCCGGGCCATCGACCGCTGCGCCAGGCACAAGGCTCCGATGATCTCCACGCTGGGCCGGCACGCCAACGACGAGATGATCTCCTTCTACGTGCGCACGCCGAGCGGTTTCGACATCGAGTACGGCTACGGCGGGCTGACCGTCGACGACCGTACCTGGGTGGCCCGGCAGACCACCGCGCACAGCGTCTGGGGCCACCGCTTCTTCGGCGGCGGCGGACATTGACGGCCGTTCCGGTGAGTGTGAACACCCGGCGATTCCGCCGGGTGTTCGGCCACTTCTGCACCGGGGTCACGGTCATCACCACCTGCGACCCCGACGGCCCGGCCGGGTTCGCCTGCCAGGCCTTCGCGCCGCTCTCGCTGGACCCGCCGCTCGTGCTCTTCTGCCCGCAGGACCTCTCCGACACCTGGCGCCGCATCCGTGAGCGCGGCGTCTTCTGCGTGAACGTGCTCGCGGACGATCAGCGGGATCTCTCCAGGGCGTTCGGCGTCCGCGGCGACGACAAGTTCGACGGGGTGCGGTGGGCCGCCGCGCCGTCCGGCGCCCCCGTCCTGGACGGGGCGCTGACCTGGGCGGACTGCCGGATCGAGGCGGTCCATCCGGGCGGTGACCACGTGATCGTGATCGGCCGGGTGATGACCCTGGGGGAGTGCCGGGATGCCGGGCCGCTGCTGTTTCACAAGGGCCGCTACACCGGTACCGCGGCGGTGTCGCCGCACGAGCCGCCGGAGGTGGTTGACACGTTGCTGGCCTGGCCAAGGCACACCGATTGGATATAACCTAGTCGCGTGACAGCTAGTCGTATGCGAAACGGATGCTCTTGATGGAGAAGGGTCTCTCCGAAAGGGCGGACAGCGTGGACAGCGAACAGGTGTGGGAGTGGTTGCGACCTCCCGTCGGGGGTTTCACGGCCGATGACCTGGACCGGATCCCTGGCCTTCCGCAACACGCCGAACTCATCGACGGTGCTCTGATTCTGATGAGCCCGCAGAAGCTCGTCCATGCAAAGGCTCTTCGTCTGCTCGAGAGCGGCTCGTGGACGACCAGGCCGGAAAGATGAACGTGTCGACCTTCGAGCTGGACGTGGAATCCCGTCGATACAAGCCGACCGGCGACTTCCAGGACCGGCTGGAGCTGTCCCGGCCGTTCGACATCGACATCGACCTCACCGAGATCGACCGGATGTGACGCCCGCCCCGGGTCAGTCGCAGTGCTCGAACGGGCTCGCGTAGGTCGCTGTGCCCACCGCGCCGCCCCATTTGACGCACGTCGCCTTCGCCGTAGCGCTGATCGGACCGGCGTAGTACGCGAACGAACCGCTGTCGGTAACCCGGGACTTGCCCTTGACCTCAAGATATGCGGTCGTCGCCGTCTTCTTGCCGACCGAAACCGTCTTGAGCGTGACCACGCAGTTCTTGCCGCTGCTCGCCTGGTACAGCAGGTGGACCCGGCCCTTCACGACGCCGGACGCCTTCAGCGGCGCCGAGTCGATCACCGTATAGCCGCTGCCGCACACCTGCGTCGCGGTGTACGGCTGAGTCGGCTCCGGCGCGGCAGGCGTCGTCGTGGTCGGCGCGGTCGTGGGCGTGCCGCTCGGCGTTGTCGTCGTCCCCGGGCCGGGTGTCGCCGGCGTGGTCGCCGGATCGGTGGGCGCCGACGTCGTGCCCGGGTGGGCCGGGCTGTCGCCAGTGCCGGCCGGTGACGAGGCCGGCGCCGGACCGTTCGGCTTGGCGGGCTTGCCGCCCTTGGACTTCGTGGGCTCGGTGACGGCCACCTCCTCCTTCGCCGCCACGTCCTCCCCTTGAGCGGGCGGCTGCTGGACCTGTGCCTGGCCGCCGGAGCCGGACTGGCTGGCCAGGACGACGCCGGTGCCGCCCAACGCGAGAACGACGGCGCCCGCTACGACCGCCAGCAGCTTCTTACGGCGGCGATCCCCGCCCGGCGCCGGCACAGCCGGCGCCTGCACAGCACCGGAAGCCGCCGCGCCGGGAACGGGCGCGGCGGCTCGATAGCCCGGCTGGCCGGGTGCGGCGGCGCCGTATGCGGGTGCGCTCGGCTGGACCGGAGCGGCGCTGCCGAAAGTCTGGCCAGGAGTGCCGCTGCCGTAGGTCTGGCCAGGAGTGGCGCTGCCGTAGGTCTGGCCAGGAGTGGCGCTGCCGTAAGTCTGGGCAGGAGCGGCGCTGCCGTAGGCGCGGGCCACCGCCCCACCCGGCTGGGCAGCGACCGCGCGGGCCGCCTCGGCCAGCGCGGCCGCGCTCGGGAAACGCTGCCCGGGCTCGCGCGCGAGAGCCCGCAACACCACGGCGCCGGCCGCCGCCGGGATGTCCGCGGGCAGCACCGGCGGCTGTCCGTGGATCAGTTGCGCGAGCACGGCCAACGGGTTGTCGCCGACGTACGGCGGCCGCCCGGCCAGGCAGCTGAACGCGACCGCGCCCAGGGCGTACACGTCGGTGGCGGCCGACACCGGCTTGCCCTCGGCCTGTTCGGGCGCCATGTAGTGCGCCGACCCCATCACCACGTTGGTGCTGGTGATGCTGGTGATCCCGGCCGACCGGGCCACCCCGAAGTCGACGAGCACGATCGCACCGGCCGGGCGGACCAGCAGGTTGCTCGGCTTCACGTCGCGGTGGATGATCCCGGCCTCGTGGGCGGCCTGCAACGCCTCGGCGACCTGCGCGACGATCGTCATGGTCTCGGCGACCCCGAGCCGGCCGGTCTGCTGAATCCGTTTCGTCAGCGGCGTTCCCTCGATGTACTCCATCACCAGGAAGTCGAACCGGTCGTCGCCGGCCATCGCGTTCTCGCCGTAGTCGTAGACCTGCACGATCCCGGGGTGGCGCAGCGCGGCCATCATCCGCGCCTCGGTGCGGAACCGGGTGATGAACTCCTGGTCGGCCATCAACGCCGGGAGCAGCACCTTGACCGCGACCTCACGGTGCAGCAGCAGGTCGGAGCCGCGCCACACCTCGCCCATGCCCCCGGCCGCGATCCGTTGCGTCAGCTGGTAACGGCCGTTGAGAACGATCCCCGGGGAAAGCACCGGATCATGTTAGACGGCGGGCGTCGATGTGCCTGCCCGTGATCCATCAGGCGAGACCCGCGGCGGACGCCAGGCGCTCGACGTGCTGGGCGGGGGAGCCGAACAGCTGGGCGGAGGCGTACGCGCGGCGGAAGTAGAGATGCGCGTCGTGTTCCCAGGTGATGGCGAGCCCGCCGTGCATCTGAACCATCTCCGCGGCGACCGCTTGGAAAGTCTCGGAGCAGCAGACCTTCGCCACCGAGGCCAACCGGTACGCCTCCGGTGCGCCGGCGACGAGCGCTTCGGCGGCGGTCCAGGAGGCGGAACGGGCGGCCTCCAGGCGTACGTGTGCCTCGGCGAGCCGGTGCTGCAGAACCTGGAACGAGCCGATCGGCCGGCCGAACTGGTGGCGGGTCTTCGCGTACTCGATGGTCAGCTCGAGCGCGCCGGAGGCGGCACCGACCTGCTCCGCGCTGAGCGCGACGCAGCCGATGTCCCACAGCGAAGCCTGCGGTTTCCCGCTCAGCCGGCGGCCGGCCGCGCCGTCCAGCCGCACCGTGCCCAGCCGGCGGGTCAGGTCCAGCGACTCCTCCGGATGCCGGACGGTCGCCGCCGCGTCCACCTCCCACAGCGAGCCGGCGGCGGCCACGATCAGCACATCCGCCACCCCGGCGTCCGGCACGTGCCGGACCTCGCCGCTGAGCCGATCACCGTCGACCGAGAAGGTGGGGGAGCCCGTCGCGAAGGCGACCGTGGCGATCAGATCGCCGGCGCAGATGCCCGGCAGCAGCCGGACGCAGGCTTCCTCGTCGCCGGATCGCAGCAGTGCCTGACCGGCCAGCAGCGCGCCGAGCATCGGTGCCGGGGTCAGCCGGCGGCCGAGTTCCTCCAGCACCACGTGGGTTTCGAGCAGGCCGGCGCCGGCTCCGCCGTACGGTTGCGGCACCGCCAGCCCGGCGACCCCGATCTCCTTGCAGAGGCGTGCCCACAGCCCCGCGTCGTAGCCGGCCGGCGTCCCGATCGCCGCGCGCGTGGGATAGCCGGCCAGCAGGCCCCGGACCGCTTCGCGCAGTGCCTCCCGTTCCTCGGTCACGACCGTGCCTCCTTCGCCAGTTCCGCCATCACCCGGGCCCGGTGCTGCTCGGCGGTGCCCCAGGACAGGGTCAGCGCCCGCACCTTGGTCAGCCACCGGCCCAGCCCCTGCTCCCGGGTGTAGCCGATCGCTCCGTGCACCTGGAGGGCCGCGCGGGCCGCCCGGTGTGCCGCCTCCCCGCACGCCACCTTCGCCGCGGACACGTCCCGATCCCGCTGTCCGGGGTGGGCGGCGGCCGCGTGGAGCAGCGGGCGGGCGAACTCCAGACCGACGGCCACGTCCGCGAGCCGATGCTGGACGGCCTGGAACGATCCGATCGGGCGGCCGAACTGGGTGCGCTGTCGTGCGTACCCGATCGAGGTCTCCAGCAAGGCCCGCCCCGCTCCCAGCAGTTGCGCCGCGCAGACCAGCGCGCCCATGTTCATCGCCTGTGCGACGGCGCCGGCGGCGCCGGAGGCCAGCACCCCGGCGGGGGAGACCTCGGCAAGCGTCCGGCCGGCATCGATCGAGGGGTACGCCGAATCGGCCCGTCCCGCCCACACCGTGTCCGTCCCCGCCAGCAGGATCAGGTCGGCCACGTCCGGATCCGCGGCGAACGGAAGCCACGGCGGTGCCGCCAGCGTCGCCACCACCCGCCCGGCCGCGATCTCCGGCAGCCACTTGTCCGCCGGCCCGTCCCGACCGGCCGCCGCCAGCAGTGCCGGAACCGCGCCGATCGACTCCGCCACCGGTCCCGGCAGCGCGTGATGTCCCAGCTCCTCGGCCACCACCACGAGATCCGCCACCGTCCCGCCGAGGCCGCCCCACCGCTCGGGCACGATCAGCCCGGTCACGCCCAGGCCGGCCAGCCGGCTCCACATCGCCCGCCACGGCGCCACGTCGCCGTCCGCCCAGGCGGAGGCCACCCCCGGCAGGTCGGCGTCGGTCAGCAGTTCGTGCACCGCGGCCGCGTACCCCGCCTGGTCGGTGCTCGGGGCGAGTCTCATCGCGGCAGCCCCAGCACGCGCCGCGCGAGGATGTCCCGCTGGATCTCGTTGGTGCCCGCATAGATCGGCCCGGCCAGGGCGAAGAGATACCCGGCCGTCCAGGCCGGATCGACCTCGGCGCGCGCCCCGAGCACGTCGAGCGCCGTCTCGTGCAGCGCGACGTCCAGCTCGGACCAGAACAGCTTGGTGGCGCTCGGCGGCACCGGCGCGTCGAGCGAGGCGTACGCCTGCATCCGGTACGCCCGGGCCCCGATCCACGCGTCCACCACCCGATCGCGCAGGGCGGGCCGAGGGTCGGACAGCCACAACGACACCAGGCGGTCCGCGGCCGCGGTGAATCGGCCCGGTCCACGCAGCGAGAGCCCCCGCTCATGACCTGCCGTGCTCATCGCCACCCGCCACCCGTCACCGGGCGCGCCGATCACGTCCTGATCCGGCACGAACACGTCGTCCAGAAAGATCTCCGCGAACCCCGCCGTCCCGTCCAGCTGCCGGATCGGCCGCACGCTCACCCCGTCCGCCCGCAGGTCGAACATCAGATACGTCAGCCCGCGGTGCCGCCCGGCCGCCGGATCACTGCGGAACAGCCCGAACGCCCGGTCCGCCACTGCGGCCCGCGAGCTCCACGTCTTCTGCCCGCTGAGCCGCCAGCCGCCGTCGGTCCGGATCGCCCGGGACCGGATCGCGGCGAGGTCGCTGCCCGCCTCCGGCTCCGACCAGGCCTGCGCCCACACCTGGTCGGCGCGGGCCATCGGCGGCAGGACGCGGGCGCACTGCGCGGCGGTCCCGTGCGCCAGCAGGGTCGGCGCCAATAGGAACAGCCCGTTCTGCCCGATCCGCACCGGTGCTCCGGCGGCGTGGTACTCCTCGTCGAAGAGCAGCGCGTGCAGCGGTGGCGCGGCCCGTCCGCCGTACTCGACCGGCCAGGACACGGCCGCCAGTCCGGCCGCCGCCAGCCGGCGCTCCCAGTCGCGGTGCGCCGCGTCGCCCGCCGGCGTGTCCACGGACGGCAGAGGGGTCGCCGGCAGGTTCGATGCCAGCCAGTCGCGGACCTCGTCGCGGAAGCCGATCGCCGCCGCGTCCAGGTCCAGGTTCACTGCGCGGCCTTCCGCATGGCGGCCGCGTCCATTCCGGCCAGCGGGTCCGCGCTGACCTCGGCGTTGTGCGCGTGCGCCACGTGGTGCAGGCCGAAGACGGCGTCCATGCCGGAGCGCATCCCCATCTGGTCCTCGCAGAGATTCACCGCCCGCTTCGCGAGCGCGAGACCGAACGGCGGCATGCCGGCGATCTTCTCGGCCAGTGCGAGGGTCGCGGTCTCCAGTTCGGCGCGCGGCACGACGCGATTCACCATCCCGATCTCGTACGCCCGAAGCGCCCCGAACCTCTCCCCGGTGAACAGCACCTCCTTGGCCATCCGGGGCCCCAGCACCCAGGGGTGGGCGAAGTACTCCACGCCCGGAATGCCCATCCGCACCACCGGATCGGCGAAGAACGCGTCCTCGGCGGCGACGATCAGGTCGCAGGCCCAGGCGAGCATCAGGCCGCCCGCGATGCACGCGCCCTGCACCATCGCGACCGCCGGTTTCGGGATCTCCCGCCACCGCCGGCACATTCCCAGGTAGACCTCCATCTCCCGGGCGTACCGGCGGTCCGCGCCGGCTTTCTCGACGTGCGTCCACCACGTCACGGCCCGGCGCGGGAACTCGGTGTCCGCGTCCCGTTCCGGGGTGCCGATGTCGTGCCCGGCGGAGAAGTGCTCGCCCGCGCCGCCGAGCACGATCACCGCCACGTCGTCATCGTCGACGGCCCGGGTGATCGCGTCGTCCAGGGCGTACGTCATCGCTGAGTTCTGCGCGTTGCGGTACCGCGGCCGGTTCATCGTGACGAGCGCGACCGGGCCGCGCCGCTCGTACAGCACCACGTCGGTCACGGCACCGGTTCCTCCCGCAGCTGGTATTTGACGACCTTGCCGGAGGCGTTGTGCGGCAGCTCGCGCCGCATGACCACGCTGCGCGGAACCTTGTACCCGGCGAGCCGTTTCCGGCAGAACTCGATAACCTCGATGACCGAGACGCCGTGCCCGGGACGCGGAACCACGTACGCCCGGCCGACCTCGCCGAGCCGCCGGTCCGGCACGCCGAGCACCGCCGCCTCGGACACCCCGGTCATCTCGGCGAGGACCCGCTCCACCTCGGCCGGGTACACGTTGAACCCGCCACAGATGTACATGTCCTTGAGCCGGTCGGTGATGGTCAGGTTTCCGTGCTGGTCGAGCCGCCCCACGTCGCCGGTGTGCAGCCACCCGTCGCCGTCGATCGTCTCGGCCGTGGCCTTGGGGTCGTCCAGGTAGCCGAGCATCACGTTCGGCCCGCGCAACAGCACCTCGCCGTCGCTCTCACTGATCCGGACCTCCATCCCGGCCACCGCCCGCCCATTGGTGGACGCCACCGTCCGCACGTCGTCCTCCGGCCGGCACATCGTCGCCACCACGGCCTCGGTCAGCCCGTACGCCGTGAGCACCGTGCTGAACCCCAGCTCCTGTCGGATCCGCTCGATCAGCGCGGCCGGCACGATCGCCGCCCCGGTCACCGCGAGCCGCAGCGAGGAGAGGTCGTAGGCGTCGCGGGCGTGGTGGTCGAGCAGGCTGATGTAGAGGGTCGGCGCTCCCGGAAGGACCGTGATCGCCTCCGTGGCGATCACCTCCAGGGCCCGCCGCACGTCGAAGACCGGCAGCGGCACCACGGTGGCCCCGCTCTGCAGGCAGGCCAGGATGCCCGCCTTGAGCCCGAAGCTGTGGAAGAACGGATTGACGACCAGGTAGCGGTCGGCGGGGGAGAGGCCCCCGACCTCCGCCCAGGCCGCGGCCACGCCCAGTGCCTGCCGGTGTGCGCTCATCGCGCCTTTGCTGCGCCCGGTCGTGCCCGAGGTGAACAGGATGTCGCTGACGTCGTCCGGCGAGACGGCGGCCGCCCGCGCGTCCGCGTCCGCCTCCGGCACCTCGTCGGCCCGGCGGAGGAAGGCCTGCCAGTCGCCGGTCTGATCAGTGCTGGCCGGCGCGGGCACGCCGACGACCAGCGGCGGCAGCGCCTCGCCGGTGGTGCGCAGCGCGGCCAGCCGGTCGGTGCCCAGGAACGGTTCGCTGACGACCAGGGCACGGGCTCCGCTGCGGCCGATCACATCGGCCGCCTCCACCCCGGTGTATCGCGTGTTGACCGGCACCAGCGTCGCTCCCGCGCAGCTCGCGCCGAGCGCCGCCAGCATCCAGTACGACGTGTTCGGCGCCCACACGGCCACCCGGTCGCCCGGATTGATTCCCGCCGATATGAACGCCCGGGCCACGGTGCGGATCTCGGCATGCAGCTCGGCGAAGCTCCACCGCCCCACACCCGGTTCCACCAGCGCGGGCGCCGAACCGTGCCGCCCCGCTGCCTCCGCCACCGCCGCCGGGATGGTCGATTCCATCCGGGCCTCCTGATGGTTTACCAAGCAAGTGCTTGGTCGGTAGGGTGAGCCTACGCGCGCTCCGGGAGGTGACGCCAGTGGACGACGAGGCGTTCCGGCGTGAGATCAGGGACTGGCTGGCCGCCAACATCACCGACGACGTGCGCGGTGCCGGCGGCCCCGGGCGAGAGAACGAGGCCTTCCCGCAACGGCTCGCCTTCGCCCGGCGGCTCGCCGCCGCCGGGTGGACCACGCTGGCCTGGCCGGTGGCGCACGGTGGGCGCGGCGCGTCGCTCGCGCAGCAGGTGATCTTCCATGAGGAGTACGCGAAAGCCGGCGCACCCAGCCGTGTCGACCACATCGGCACCACGATGGTCGGTCCCACCCTGATGGACCACGGCACTCCCGAGCAGCAGCGCCGTTTCCTGCCCGCCCTGGCCGCCGTCGACGAGCTCTGGTGCCAGGGCTACTCCGAGCCCGGCGCCGGCTCCGACCTGGCCGGCGTCACCACCCGGGCCCGTCTCGACGGCGACCGGTGGGTGCTCACCGGGCAGAAGGTGTGGACGTCGCTCGCCCACGTCGCCGACTGGTGTTTCGTGCTCGCGCGTACCGAGCCGGTCCCGGACGGTGGCCCGCGCCACCGCGGCCTCTCCTACCTGCTGGTGCCGATGCGGCAGCCCGGCGTCACGGTCCGCCCGATCCGGCAGCTCACCGGCGACAGCGAGTTCAACGAGGTCTTCTTCGACGAGGCGCGCACCGAGGCGGACCTGGTGGTCGGCCGCCCCGGCGACGGCTGGAAGGTCGCCATGGCCACCCTGGCGTACGAGCGGGGCGCCGCCACCGTCGGCCAGCAGATCGGCTTCCAGCGCGACCTCGACGACCTGGTGGCCCTGGCCCGGCGCACCGGAGCGGCGGCCGACCCGTTCCTGCGGGAGCGGCTGACCCGCGCCTGGATCGACCTGACCGTGCTGCGCTCGCACACGTTGCGCTCGCTGGCCGCCCCGCAAGTGCCGCCCGGCAACCCTTCGGTGGTCAAGCTGCTCTGGACCCGCTGGCGGCAGGGGCTGGGCGAGCTGGCGATGGACGTGGTCGCCGCGGGCGACGCCGGTGACGAGGCCGGCCGCTGGGAGCGGCTCTTCCTGTTCAGCCGGGCGGACACCATCTACGGCGGCTCCAACGAGATCCAGCGCGGCATCGTCGCCGAGCGGGTCCTGGGGCTGCCCCGCCAGAGGCGGCCGTGAGACGGCCGCGGCCTTCGGCCGGGTCACCGGGGTCGGGGTTGGGCTCGCAGGCTGGGGGTCCGGAGGTGGCGGGCTCGAACCCGCAGGGGGCGGGCTTGGATTCGGCGGCCGGGTCACCGGGGTCGGGGTTGGGCTCGCAGGCTGGGGGTCCGGAGGTGGCGGGCTCGAACCCGCAGGGGGCGGGTCTGAATTCGGCGAAGGCGGTGCCGGATCCGCAGTCGCCGGCGGGGAGGGGGTTGCTTACCGGCAAGGTTGTGGTGGTGACTGCGGCGGCCGGGGCCGGGATCGGTTCGGCGGTCGCCCGGCGCTGCCTGGACGAGGGTGCCCGGGTGGTGCTCGGCGACAGCCACGAGCGCCGGCTCGGCGAGATCCGGGACCGGCTCGCCGACGCGTACCCGGCCCGGGTCTGGGCGGTGCCGTGCGACGTGACCGACGAGGCCGGCGTCCAGCGGCTGATCAACGGCGCCGCCGACCGGTACGGGCGCCTGGACGTGCTGGTCAACAACGCCGGGCTGGGTGGTGACCGGCCGGTGACCAGGATGAGCGACGACGAGTGGGACCTGGTCCTCGACGTCACGCTGACCGGTACGTTCCGGTGCACCCGGGCCGCGCTGCGCCGCATGATCGCCCAGGGTGGCGGCGGTGCCGTGGTCAACAACGCCTCGGTGCTCGGCTGGCGGGCGCAGGCCGGTCAGGCGCACTACGCGGCGGCGAAGGCCGGGGTGATGGCGTTCACCCGGTGCGTGGCGCTGGAGGTCGCCGAGCACGGCATCCGGGTCAACGCGGTGGCACCCAGCCTGGCCGCGCATCCCTTTCTCAGCAAGGTGATCAGCGAGGACGAGCTGACCGCGCTCGCCGGCCGGGAGGCGTTCGGCCGGGCGGCGCACCCGTGGGAGGTGGCGACCGTGGTGGCGTTCCTCGCCAGTGACTACGCGTCCTATCTGACCGGTGAATGCATCTCGGTCAGCAGTCAGCACCCGTAGGGCTTTTCATCGATGTTACGGGCCAGTAGATTGTAACGCGTTCTACTGTGGGGAGGACGCGATGAAGCGGCGGATCACAGGTGCCACACTCTTCGGGCTGGGCATCCTCTGCGTGCTCCTGGCGGGCGCGCTGGCCTGGATAATCGTCCCGTCGCAGCGGAAGGTGCCCCTAGACCTGATCCCGCCGGACGTGGTCCTGGAGGCGTCGAACGCCACATTCGCGCAGGTGCAGCTCGGCCCGGACGGTGCACCGCAGCTCACCGTGGAGAACGCCGGCCTGCGCGCGACCACCGGCATCAAGCCCGACTTCGAGGCCGCCGCCGACCTCACCGGCGACCTCGAGGGCAACACGGTGATCTGGAACGTGTTCAACGCGACCGACCGGGCCGACACGGGTGCCGCGGTCAACCGGTCGGAGAGCCGGATCGCCCTCGACCGCGAGTCCGGCGAGGCCGTGACGTGGCCCGGCCAGTGCCACAACGAGGCCCCTCAGGACCCGAGCCAGAACACCGCCTGCACTCCGGGCAACGTGGACTTCGAAGGTCAGCTCTACCTCTTCCCGTTCGGTACGCAGAAGCAGACCTACCTGTACTGGGACTCCGCCCTGCACGAGGCGCTGCCGATGGAGTACCAGGCCGAGGAGGAGTACAACGGCCTGCCCACGTACCGGTTCGAGCAGCAGATCCCGCAACAGATCATCAACCTGGAACCGCAGGAGCTGAGCGCGCTGCTCGGCTTCCTCACCCCGGGCTCGACCACCGGCTCGGTCACCTACCAGGCCACCCGCACCATCTGGGTGGAGCCGGAGACCGGCGCCATCGTCGGATATCGCGAGCTGCAGCACCGCGAGCTGGTGCCGGTGGTCGGCACGCCGGTGGTCATCTTCGACGCCGACCTGGGCTACAACCAGGCCACCCTCGACGTGGTGGGCGAGAAGGCGGCCGATGGGCGCAGCCAGTTGCGGCTCCTCGGCACCTACGTTCCGATCGGCCTGGTCGTCCTGGGCCTGCTCCTCGCCGTCCTCGGCTACCTGATCGCCCGCCGGGGGAGGCGGCCGTACTACCAGGCTCCAGCGCGCACCGCCGAACCGGAGACGACCCGCGCGCAGGCCTGAGCCCATGGAGTCCGCCGCGCGGTCGCGCCATGTCCTGTTCCTCAACTGGAGAGACACCCGCAACCCCGACGGCGGAGGCTCCGAGGTCTTCGTCGAACGGATCGCCGCCGAGCTGGTGAGGCGCGGCCACCGGGTGACGCTGTTCTGCGCGGCGCACCCCGGCGCCCCGGCCGACGAGACCCTGCCGTCCGGCGTCCGGGTGCTGCGGCGCGGTGGGTGGCGCACCGTCTACCTGTGGGCGGCGTGGGTCTGCCTGACCGGCGGTCTGCGGCCCGATCTGATCGTGGACGTCTGCAACGGCGTGCCGTTCCTGTCGCCGCTCTATGCCGGCTGCCCGACGGTCGTCGTGGTCCACCACGTGCACCGGGAACAGTGGCCGGTGGTGCTGCCCGGCTGGCGCGGGCGGCTGGGCTGGTGGCTGGAGTCGCGGGTCGCGCCGCGCGTCTACCGGCGGTGCCGGTACGTGACCGTGTCCGAGCCGACCCGGGAGGAGCTGATCCGGCTCGGCGTGGACCCGGCACGGATCACGATCGTTCGCAACGGGCTCACCCCGGTCCGGGACGAGGCGGTCGCGCGTACGCCGTACCCGAGTCTTGTGGTTCTCGGAAGGCTGGTGCCGCACAAGCGGGTGGAATATGCCCTGCGCGCCCTCACGGCTCTCCCGGACGCCCGCCTGGTCGTCGCCGGACGCGGCTGGTGGGAGCCGGAGCTGCGGCGGCTGGCCGCCGAGCTCGGCGTCGCCGAGCGCACCGAGTTCGCGGGCTACGTGAGCGAGCACCGCAAACACCGGCTGCTCGCGTCGGCCTGGGTGGCGCTGGTCCCGTCGGTCAAGGAGGGGTGGGGACTGACCATCCTGGAGGCCGGGGCGCGCGGAACTCCGACGATCGCGTTCCGGGAGGCCGGCGGTGTGCGGGACGCCATCGTGGATGGTCAGACCGGGCTGCTCGCCGACGACCCGGACGAATTCGTGGCACTGATCCGATGGTTGCTCAGCGATGAGAAGACCCGGCAGCAGCTGGGCGAGGCCGCACACGCGTACGCCCGGGGTTTCACCTGGGCCGCGTCGGGCCGCCGCTTCGCCCAGGTCGTGGACGAGGTGGCGGCCCGGCCGCGTCAGCGAGTGCCGTAGAAGTCCGGCGGCACGCCCGGGTCCCCGTTGGACGAGTTCGAGGCCACCTCGGTGGCGCTCGGATTGAGCGCGGCCATCATGGCGGTGACGCCGATGACCGCGAGAACGATCGCGATGATCGCGCTCACCACGAGGCTCTTCACCAGTAGCATTCGTTACTCCTCACAGCCGCTCGATGATGCTCGCGGTCGACATGGCGCCACCCGCGCACATGGTGATCAGCGCGGTGCCGCCACCCGACCGCTCCAGCTCGTGCAGTGCGGTGGTGATCAGCCGGGCGCCCGTGCTGCCGACCGGATGGCCCAGCGCGATCGCCCCGCCATTGACGTTAACCCGGTCCGGGTCCGCGCGGTACACCCCGAGCCAGGAAAGAACGACGCTCGCGAATGCCTCGTTCACCTCGACAATATCCAGATCCTCGACTTTCATGCCGGCCTTGGACAGCACCCGCCCGGTGGCGCTGATCGGCCCGTCCAGGTGGTAGTAGGGCTCCGCACCGACCAGGCACTGGGCAAGGATCCGGGCTCGCGGGCGCATTCCGAGCTCGCGGGCCCGGTCCGCGTCCATCAGCAACACGGCCGCCGCACCGTCGGATATCTGCGACGACGTGCCCGCGGTGTGCCGCCCGTCCGGCAGCACCGGACGCAGCCCGGCCAGGCCCTCCAGAGTGGTCTCCCGCAGCCCCTGGTCACGTTGTACGCCGGCCACCGGGGTCACCTCGCGGTCGAAGCGCCCCTCCGACCAGGCCCGGGCGGCGTTCGCCTGCGAGCGCACCCCGAACCGGTCCAGATCGGTACGGCTCAGACCGCGCCGCTCGGCGATCCGCTCGGCGGCCACGTACTGGTTCGGCAGGTCGATGTCCCACGAGTCGGGGCGGGGCAGGCCGGCCGCACCCAGGTTGGCCCGCAGCGGGACCCGGCTCATCGACTCCACCCCGCAGGCGACACCGACGGAGATGGCGTCCGCCGCGATCAGCCCGGCGATCAGGTGTGCGGCCTGCTGCGCCGAACCGCACTGCGCGTCGACCGTCGTGCAGCCGGTGGTGTGCGGCAGCGCGGCGTGCAGCCAGGCGGTCCGGGTGACGTTGTTGGACTGCTCGCCGCCCTGGGTGACGCAACCACCGATGACCTGCTCCACCACGGCCGGGTCCAGCCCGCCGCGGGCGATCAGGGCGCGCTGGGCCGCGCCGAGCAACTCGGCCGCGTGCAGCCCCGACAGCCACCCGTCGCGGCGGCCGATCGGGGTGCGGACCGCATCGACGATCACCGGTACGCCCACGCCCACCTCCAGATAGAACGTGTTCTCGCTTTGAACCTACCATCCGGTACACCGATCGTGTTTGAATCGCTAGAACCTGTTGCTGTAGGAGGAGCCGTGGCCGAGCCGCGCACCCGCATCGACTTCACCGATCCGGACATCTACGTCAACGGCATCCCGCAGGCCGAGTTCGCCGAGGCCCGCCGGGCGTACCCGGTCAGCTGGGTCCCGCAGCCCCGCGGCAGCGCCGGCTTCGACGACGAGGGCTACTGGGCGGTCACCAAGCACGCCGACGTGATGACCGTGTCCCGCGACAGCGACACCTACTCCAGCTGGGAGAACACCGCGATCGTCCGGTTCCAGGCGGACATGCCGCGGGACCGGATCGAGATGCAGCGGTACATCCTGCTCAACATGGACCCGCCGCAGCACACCCAGCATCGGGCCATCGTGTCCCGGGGCTTCACCCCGCGCGCCATCAACAGCCTCCGCGCGGCGCTGTCCGCCCGCGCCGAACGCATCGTCAGCGAGGCCGCCTCGGGGGATTCCGGCGACTTCGTCACCGAGATCGCGTGTGAGCTGCCGCTGCAGGCCATCGCCGAGCTCCTCGGCGTACCTCAGGAGGACCGGCGCAACGTCTTCGACTGGTCGAACGCCATGATCGGCCAGGACGACCCGGAGTTCCAGGCCGCCGCCGACCCGATCGAACCCGCGATGGCCCTGCTCGGCTACGCCATGCAGCTGGCCGACGAGCGCCAGACCTGCCCCCGCGACGACATCGTCACCACCCTGGTCAAGGCCGAGATCGCCGGCGAGCACCTGTCCACCGACGAGTTCGGCATGTTCGTACTGATGCTCGCCGTCGCCGGCAACGAGACCACCCGCAACGCCATCTCCCACGGCATGCTCGGGCTGCTCGAGCACCCGGAACAGTGGGAGCTCTACAAGCAGACCCGCCCGCGCACCGCCGTCGACGAGTTCGTCCGCTGGGGCAGCCCGATCAACTCGTTCCAGCGCACCGCCCTGCACGACACGGAACTCGGCGGCGTCTCGATCGGGGCGGGCCAGCGAGTGGCGATGTTCTACGGCTCGGCCAACTACGACGAGGACGTCTTCACCGACCCGCGGACCTTCGACATCACCCGCAGCCCCAACCCGCACCTGGGCTTCGGCGGCAGCGGCGCCCACTTCTGCCTCGGCGCCAACCTGGCCCGCCTGGAGATCGATCTGATCTTCAACGCGATAGCCGACCACATGCCCGGCATCAGCCTCGCCGGCCCGGCTCAGCGCCTGCGCTCCGGCTGGATCAACGGCATCAAGCACCTCCCGGTCCGCTACCGATAGAGGTACGCGTAACCGCCCGCCCCGCCGAATCCGGCCTGTCCCGCCGAGCCGCGCGATCGTGCTGCCACCCCAGGCCCCACCGCGCCCGCCGGGCCGATGCGCCGGCCGGGTGCTACCGGGCCGGGAGGGCGTGGGTGGCCAGGAAGCGGTCCATGCAGCGCTCAGCGTTGGCCGTGATGGTGAGGGCGGGGTTGGCGAGGCACGTCGAGCCGGGCAGCAGGGCGCCGTCCACGCAGTACAGGTTGGTGTAGCCGGCCACCCGCCCGTCGAAGCCGGTGGCCTTGCCCATGACGAGGCCGCCGAGCGGATGGTAGGTGTTGCGCGAGCCCAGGCCCATGCCGGTGTTCCGGTCGTAGGTGGGCAGGCCGGTCAGCAGCGATCCCTTGCTGCCCTCGGTGGCCCACCACAACCGGGTGGCCAGGTCCCGCCCGGCCTTGTCCGATGAGGTGGCCATCTCCGCGTACGGCCAGTGCACCTTCCCGGTGCCGGTCGCCGCGTCGTAGCGGATCTCGCCGCGTTCCGGCGCCAGGCTGGTGATCAGGTGGGCGGTGGTCGACGGCAGCCAGGACGGGATCGGGGCCGCCTCCCAGGCCATCGACGCGGGGGCGTACGGGTTGCTGTCGTCGAAGAAGCGCGAGTTGCCCGGCCCGCCCTGCGCGCTGCCGACGGCTCTGCGCAGGTTGAGGCGGGCGATCAGGAAGTCCCCGTTGTTGCCCCAGCCCTTGCCCACCTCGGTGCTGGTCAGCCGGGGCAGCCGCCCGCGGGCGCGCGAGGTGAGCAGCAGTGACGTGCTGCCCAGCGAGCCGGCCGCCAGGAACAGGAATTCGGCGGCCAGCACCTTGGACGCCAGCACCGCACCGGTTTCGTCGATCTGCCGCGCCGCCACCTCGAACCGTTCCTGACCGGACACCTCACGGATCTCGGTGACCTCGTGCAACGGCAGCACGGTGACGTTGCCGGTGGCCTCCGCCCAGGCCAGGTAGTTGCGGTCGACGCTGTTCTTGGCGCCCGAGTTGCTGCCGAACGGGCCTTCGCCGATGGTGTGGCAGCGGACCGCCCGCCCGGCGAGTTCGTCGCGGATGACGTCCCAGTTCACCCCGAACGGCACGGGCACCGCGGTGCGGCCGAACTCGGCGACGTACTGGAGCCAGGCCCGCGCCGCCTCGAACCCGGGAGCGGCCTGCACGTCGGCGGGGATGGTGGCGGCGCCCAGGTTCTGCCGGGCGCGCGGCCAGTAGACACTCTCGAACTCGGAGTACGGCAGCTCGGCCGGGTACACCTTCTCCCAGTCGGCCCGGCGTGGCTGGGGGAGGAACATGCCGATCACCAGGGAGCCGCCGCCGACGCCCGCGCCGCACATCACCTGGATGCCGTCGCCGACGTGCTTCTGGATCAGCCCGGCCCGGCGCTCGATGACCTTGCTGGTGTCCAGGCCGAGCGGCGGCCGGTCACCGAACCAGGCGCAGCGCCAGTCCGGGTTGCTGATGGTGCAGAACGGGGCGGAGCCGGTCCAGCGGCGTCCCCGCTCGAGAACCGTCACCACCATCCCGGCCTGGGCGAGCCGGTACGCGGTCACCGCACCACCGAACCCACTGCCGATGATCACGGCGGTCCGCCCCTGCAGGGCGGGCACCTGCTTGAACGCGACGGCGCCGACGCTGAGGGCACCGGCTTGCAGTACGGTCCGGCGTCTCACGGTTGCCTCCCGACCACCCACATGGAGAAGAACTGGGATCCACCCCCGTACGCGTGCCCGAGCGCGGTAGCCGCCCCGGGCACCTGGTGCTCACCGGCCCGCCCCATCACCTGCATGGCCGCCTCGGCGAACCGCAGCAGCCCGGACGCGCCGATCGGGTTGGAACAGAGCACCCCGCCGGACGGGTTGACCGGCAGCGCTCCGCCGATCCGGGTCTCACCCGACTCGACGAGCTTCCACCCATCCCCTTGTCCGACAAAGCCGACGTTCTCCAGCCACATCGGTTCGAACCAGGAGAACGGCACGTAGAGCTCGGCCACGTCGATCTCGTCCAGCGGGGAGCGGATCCCGGCGGCGGCCCACAGCGCTTCCGCGGCCACCGCTCCGGCCCGCGGATTGACGTGGTCCTTCCCGGCGTAGAAGGTCGGCTCGGTCCGCATCGCCGTGGCCCGGATCCAGGCCACCTGTCGCGACGACGACGATGCCGCCTCGTCGTCGCCGATCACGATGGCGCAGGCCCCGTCCGACGAAGGACACGTCTCGTCGTAGCGAACCGGATCCCACAACATCCGCGAGGACTGCACCGACTCCAGGGTGATCTCCGGCTGGCGCAGGTGGGCGTACGGATTCAACGCCCCGTTCCGCCGATCCTTGACCGCGACCAGCGCACCGATGTGCGGAGGCGCCCCGAACCGGCGGATGTACGACCGGATGTGCGGCGCGAAGTACCCACCCGCCCCGGCCCCGATCGGCGCGGTGAACGGCGGCTGGATGGAGAGCGCCCACATCGCGTTCGACTCGGACTGCTTCTCGAACGCCACCGCGAGCACCCGCCGGTGCACCCCGGCCCGGACCAGGCTGGTCGCCACGATCGCGGTCGCCCCGCCCACGGACCCGGCGGTGTGCACCCGCAACAGCGGTTTCCCGGCCGCACCGAGGGCGGACGCCAGGAACAGTTCCGGCATCATCACGCCCTCGAACAGGTCCGGCGCCTTGCCGACCACCACCGCGTCGATCTGCGACCAGTCGGTGCCGGCGTCCGCCAGGGCCCGGTCGATCGCCTCCCGGCACAGTCCGGCCATCGACACGTCGGTTCTGCGGGCGCGGTGGTGCGTCTGCCCGGTACCGAGCACGGCTGCCCGTCTCATCACGCCTCCCCGGACGAAAGCACACAGACGAGGTTCTGCTGCAGGGCCGGTCCACTGGTGGCGTGCCCGGCCACCCGGTTCGCCCGCCCGGACATCACCTGCTCGGCCGCGACACCGATCCGCGACAGCCCGGCCGAGAACATCGCGTTGCCGTCACTCGGAATGATCTTTTCGGCCGGAAGCCCCAGCGCCGCCCGGAGCAGCAGCTCCTGATGGGTGAACGGCGCGTGCAACGCGACCAGGTCGAGGTCACCGTCCAACTCGGCGTCGTGACCCGCGGCGATCGCCGACGGCACCGTGGTCAGGTCCCGCTCGCCGAGCCCCTGCGGATCGACGCGATGCGCAAAGCCGGAGATCCAGGCGGGGCGCTCCCGCTGCACCCGGGCACGCTCGCCGGCGGCGAGCACGACGGCCGCCGCGCCGTCCTTCACCCGCGCCACGTCGTGGGCACGCAAGGGATCCGAGAGGTACGGCCGCCCGAGCATCGCCTCGACATCTCCGCCCTGATCACGGGCCGCCACGGTGGCCATGTCCCGTTCGGTGAACAGCCCGGCCTCCAGCCCGAGGCGGGCCTGCAACGCCGCCACGCTCACCGCGTCCGGCCAGAGCGGCGCCGCCGTGTACGGGTCCATCTGCAACGCCAGCACCCGGCTCAACTCACCGGCGCTGGCCTTCCCGAACCCGTAGACCAGCGCGGTCTCCGCCTCACCGGCGAGGATCTTGACGTACGCCTCGTACAGCGCCCACGCCGCGTCCATCTCCACGTGCGACTCGCTGATCGGCGGCACGGCTCCGATGGCATCGACCGCGTTGACGAACGAGAACGCCCGCCCGGCCAGATAGTCCGACGACCCGGAGCACCAGAAGCCGACCTCCTGTTTGGCCAGCCCGGCGTCCTCCAGGGCGTCCCGGATGACCGGGACCAGGGTCTCCACCCCGCTGGTGGTGAGCGAGTGGCCGGACTGCGCGAAACCGATGACGGCGACGGTGTTCACAGGTGCTCCGCGTACGACTCGTAGGGGGCGTCCGGCTCGCCGGTGGGTTCGAAGTGGGCGATGTTCTCCGGGGTGAACGACCACTGCTCCCGGTCGCGCCAGACCGCGGCGACCCGCAGGCCCATCCGGACCTGCTCGGCCCCGACGCCGAGGATCAGGTGCTGGATCGGGATGTCGGCGCCGTCCAGCAGGACCTGGGCCACCACGTACGGCGGGTCCAGGCGCTGCCCGGCGAACGGCACGTTGACCACGCAGAACGTCGTGACCATGCCGCGGTCGGCGATCTCCACCACCTCGTCCGGCGCGACCCCGTCGGCGGGGCAGACGCGCGGTGGCACGTACACCTTGTGGCAGGCCGGGCAACGCTGTCCGATCAGCCGGCCCTCGGCCAGGGCCCGCAGGTAGCGGTCCTCCTCGTCGGAGGTGGTGTGCCGGTAGCTCAGCCGGATCGGGGTCGTCATGATCGCGACCGGCTCGCCCTCGGCGGTCTCCGGCGTCGCCTCGGCCTCGCCCGGCTCGAAGCACTCGATGTCGCGGATGTGCCCGGTCCGATCGCCGGCCCACCTGATCCGCACGCGCAGGCCGGTCCGCAGGTGCTCCCGCGCTCCGGCGCCGACGGTGTGCAGCAGGGCGGTGTCCGCCCCGTCGAGCCGGACCAGAGCCCACCCGGACGACTGCCCCTCGGTCCAGGTCCAGCTGAGCACGGTGCCGGTGGGGGACACCTCGACCAGGTCGGTGACCGGCTCGCAGGTGACCGGGTCGTACTCCACCGGCGGCACGTGGACCCGCCCGTCCGCGGTCCGGCTGCCCAGCACCCGCCGGTCGCGCAGCCCCGCCATGAACCGGCCCAGCACCGGCCCGAGCGAGCGGGTGTAATCGAAGGCGATCGTCATGGGAGCTTCCACGACAACGAGTGAAACACGTTCCAATATTGTGCGGCAAGGAGCGTGTCAACGCCTTCTCTGTCGATGGAACGAGTTATAGAGTCGCCACATGACCGGGATCGGGATGTGGACCGTCGCGCACCAGTCACCGCAGTTGGCGGCCATCGTGGACACGGACGGCCGGACGGTCACCTACGGCGAGCTGGCGGGCGAGGCCGACCGGATCGCCCGGGGACTGCGGGCCACCGGGCTCGGCGCCGGGGACACCGTCGCGCTGCTGCTGCCGAACGGGGCCGACATCCTCACCGCCTATTTCGCCGCGGTGCAGATCGGGCTACACGTCGTACCGGTGAACTGGCATCTCACCGGGGCTGAGATCGGCTACATCCTGCGCGACAGCGGCGCGCGCGCCTTCATCGCGCACGAGCGGTTCGCCTCCGCCGCGCTGGACGCGGACTTCTCCGGCGACCGCTTCGCGGTCGGCGACATCCCGGGCTTTCTGCCTCTGGAGACGCTCGGCACGGGCGGATCAGGCAGACCCGACGGGCGTACGCTCGGCGCGCTCATGGTCTACACGTCCGGCACCTCGGGCCGCCCCAAGGGGGTACGCCGCCCGCTGCTCGGCCTCGACCCGGACGACGTGCCGCCCGTCTCGCTCTGGTTCTTCGGCCTCTTCGGACTCCGCCCGTTCGACGGCCACGTGCATCTGTGCTGCTCACCGCTCTACCACACGGCGGTGATGAACTTCGCGGCCATCTCGCTCCAGTTCGGGCACACCGTGGTCGTGATGGACCACTGGGACGCCGAGGACTTCCTGCGCCTGGTCGAACGGCACCGGGTCACGCACAGCCACATGGTCCCCACGCAGTTCCGCCGCCTGCTCGCCCTGCCCGCCGAGACCCGGGCCGCCTACGACGTCTCCTCGATGCGCGCGATGATCCACGGCGCCGCACCGTGCCCGCAGCCGGTCAAGCGGGAGATGCTGGACTGGTTCGGTCCCGTGGTGATCGAGTACTACGCGGCCTCCGAGGGCGGCGGCACCCTGATCACCGCCACCGAGTGGCTCGAGCGCCCCGGATCGGTGGGCCGCGCCTGGCCCGGCACCCGGGTCCGGGTCCTCGACGACGACGGCAAGGACGCCCCGGCCGGCACGCCCGGCCAGGTCTACCTGCAGATGGGCGACGCCACCTTCGAGTACCACAACGACGCCGACAAGACCCGCGCCTCCTGGCGGGACCGGATGTTCACCGTCGGCGACATCGGCTACCTGGACGACGACGGCTACCTCTTCCTGTGCGACCGCGCCTCCGACGTGATCATCACCGGCGGTGTGAACGTGTACCCGGCCGAGATCGAGAGCGAGCTGGCCGTCCACCCGTCCGTAGGTGACGTGGCGGTCTTCGGCATCCCGCACGACGAGTGGGGTGAGGAGATCAAGGCCGTGGTCCAGCCCGCTCCCGGCGTGACTCCCGGTCCCGAGCTGACCGTTTCGCTGATCGACTTCCTGGCCGCCCGCCTGGCGAAGTTCAAGCTTCCGCGCACCATCGACTACGTCGGCGAGCTGCCTCGGGACCCGAACGGCAAGCTCTACAAACGGCACCTGCGGGACCCGTACTGGGCCGGCCGGGATCGCGCCATCTAGTTCTTCCGTGCGGTGATCAGCGTGAAGCCGAGCAGCTCGCCCGCGTCCTTCTCCAGCATGTCGATCACCGGCTGAGGGCCCGGTTCCAGCGAGGCGCACGCCTGGGTCCAGAGCAGCCAGTCCCGCCAGCCGTCCTCCTGGAGCCGGGCCGACGTGACCGTCACCAGGTCGGTGATCTCCCACTGGAACCGCCACCACTGCGGGGTGTGCCAGGCGATCGCCTCCCAGCCCACCACCTCCTTGATGTGCGGCGGGATCGCCCCGAGCTCACGGATCTCCCGGGTCATGCCGGGGGTCGCCATCCCGAGCTGCCCGCCGGGTCGCAGGAACCGCGCCAGGTACGGCAGGTAGCTGTCCGCCGTCCCGAAGTACTCGAACGCGTCGATGCTGACGATCGCGTCGAACGACTCCTCCTCGAACGGCAGCTGATGCGCCTCGGCGTGCACGGCCCGCACCCGGTCGGCCACACCGGCCTCCGCGAACACCGCCGCGGCCTGGTCGGCCGGGATCCACCAGTCGGAGGCGACCACGTCCACCCCGAACTCCCGGGCCAGGAAGACCGAGGTGGCGCCCTTGCCGGAGCCGAGGTCGAGCACCCGCATCCCGGGTCGCAGGTCCAGGTCGCCGGTCAGGTCCTCGAGCAGCCACAGCGGGTGCGGGCCCATGTCCAGACCCAGCACCCACGCCGGGTCGTAATGCGCGGAGCGGGGATAACGGTCCGGGCGTACCAGGCGATCCAGAGCGGTCACGGGCCGACCCAAGCGGATATCCAGACCGGTGGCAACCAGATTTCTCAGCGGCCGCGGAAGACCGGGCGGCGCTTCTCGATGAAGGCGCGCGGCCCCTCCTTGGCGTCCTCGCTGGTGAATACCGCCACGCCGATGCGCGCCTCGACGGCGAACGCGTCGTCCTCGGCCATCCCCTCGGTCTCCCGGATGGTCCGCAGGATCGCCTGCACCGCGAGCGGGCCGTTGGCCGCGATCGCCTCGGCCAGTTCCAGTGCCTTGGCCAGCGCCTGCCCGTCCGGCACCACGTGCCCGATCAGGCCTGCCTGGAGCGCCTCGGCCGCGCTCAGATGCCGCCCGGTGAGCAGCAGCTCGGCGGCGACGGTGTACGGCAGCTGCCGCGGCAACCGGACCGCCGAACCGCCCAGCGGGAACAGTCCCCACCGCGCCTCGGACACCCCGAACCGGGCGCTCTCGCCGGCCACCCGCAGGTCGGTGGCCTGCAGGATCTCGGTGCCGCCGGCGACCGCCGGACCCTCGACCGCGGCGATCAGCGGCTTGCTCAGCCGGCGGCCCTTGAGCAGCGCGTCGATCCGGGACAGGTCGAGGCCGCCGTTGCCGGCGAAGTCGTCGCCGGGATGGGACTCGGTCATCGCCCGCAGGTCGGCTCCGGCGCAGAACGAGCCGCCGGCCCCGGTGAGGATCGCGACCCGGATCGACGGGTCGGCGTCCACCCGGTCCCAGGCCTCGCGCATCACGGCCATCATCTCGGACGAGAGCGCGTTGCGGACCTCCGGCCGGTTCATCGTGACGATCAGGATCGGTCCACGCTGTTCGACGAAGGCGTCCACGGATTCTCCTCCTGCGCGGCGGGTCTTGCCCTGGAACGATAACAGGTTCTACTTTCTGTTGATGGCGGCCAATATTGCGGACCTTTTCGAGCACGCGGTCGATGCCTTCCCGGATCGCGTCGCGGTGGCCTGCGGTGAGCGTGAACTGAGCTACGCCGAGCTGGAGGACGCCGCCAACCGTATGGCCCACTTCCTGCAAGATCGTGGAGTGGGCAAGGGCGATCACGTCGGGCTGTACGCGGGCAACTCGATCGAGGCCGTGGTGGCCATGGTCGCGGTGTACAAGCTCCGTGCCGTGGTCGTCAACGTCAACTTCCGATACGTCGAGAACGAGTTGCAATATCTCTTCGCCGACGCCGAGCTCACCGCGCTGATCCACGACCGCGGGTACGCGCCCAAGGTCGCCGCCGTGCTCCCGTCCGCGCCCGGCCTGCACACCACGGTCGCGCTGCCCGACGGCTCGGACGAGAAGACCGACGGGGTGCTCTATCAGGAGGCGCTCGCCGCCGGCCGCCCCGCCCGTGACTTCGGCGAACGCTCCGGCGACGACATCTACCTGCTCTACACCGGCGGCACCACCGGCTACCCGAAGGGCGTCGTCTGGCGGCACGAGGACGTCTGGCGGGTCCTCGGTGGTGGGATCGACTTCATGTCCGGCGTACCGCTGGAGGACGAGTGGGCGCAGAGCCGGCGCGGCGCCGAGATGCCCCCGATGACCCGGCTCTGCCTCGCTCCGCTGATCCACGGCAACGCCCAGTGGGCCGCGCTGGCCGCCCTCTTCAACGGCGACACCGTGGTGCTCCTGCCGCACTTCGACGCGGAGGAGGTCTGGCGCACCATCGAGCGCCGCAAGGTCACCGTGGTCGTGCTGATCGGGGACGCGATGGCCCGCCCGATCATCGAGGCGTACCTGGCCGGCCACTACGACGGTTCGTCGCTGGTGGCGATCTCCTCCAGCGCGGCGCTGTTCTCCCCGTCGGTGAAACGCCAGTACCTGGAGGCGCTGCCGAACACCATGGTCACCGACGCGATCGGCTCCTCGGAGACCGGCTTCGCCGGCCTCGGCATCGTCGCCGACGTCCAGGGCGGCGCGGTGGACGGCCCCCGGGTGATGCCCGGCCCGAACACCATCGTCATCGACGAGTACGGCAAGAAGGCGCCACCCGGCGTGATCGGCCGGCTGGCCCGCGGCGGGCACGTGCCGCTCGGCTACTACAAGGACCCGGAGAAGACGGCGGCGCTGCTCACCGAGGTCGACGGCGTCCGCTACGCCATACCCGGCGACCTGGCCCGGCTCGAGGAGGACGGCACCATCACCCTGCTCGGGCGCGGTAACACCTGCGTCAACACCGGCGGCGAGAAGGTTTTCCCGGAAGAGGTCGAGGGCGCGCTGAAAGCACATCCGGACGTCTTCGACGCCCTGGTCATCGGGGCACCCGACGAACGGCTCGGCCAGAAGGTGGTCGCTCTGGTCCAACCCCGCGACGGCGTACGGGTGGACCTGGACGACCTGGAGAGACACGTCAGACAACGGATCGCCGGCTACAAGGTGCCCCGCTCGGTGTGGCTGGTGGACCGGATCGCCCGCACCATCAGCGGCAAGGCCGACTACCGCTGGGCCCACGAGTACACCCGCACCCACACCGAGGCGGTGCGGAGTGCGGACTGACCTGTGCGACCTGTTCGGCATCGACGTCCCGATCGTCGGGTTCAGCCCGTCCGAGCACGTCGTCGCGGCGATCAGCAAGGCCGGCGGGCTCGGCGTCCTCGGCTGCGTACGCTTCAACGACCCCGGCGAACTCGACGCCGTGCTGACCTGGCTGGACCACGAGGTCGGCGACCGTCCGTACGGGGTGGACGTGGTGATGCCCGGCCGGGTGCCGACCGAGGGGACCCCGTCCGACCTGAACGAGCTGATCCCGCCCGGGCACCGGGACTTCGTCGAGCGCACCCTGATGCGGCTGGGAGTCCCGCCGCTGGGCGTCGACGAGTCGAGTCGTGCCGGGGTGCTGGGCTGGCTGCACTCGGTCGCGCGTAGCCATGTCGAGGTGGCGCTCACCCACCCGGCCCGGCTGATCGCCAACGCGCTCGGCCCGCCGCCCGCCGACGTGATCGAGCAGGCCCACGCGCACGGGCTTCAGGTCGCGGCCCTGGCCGGCCGAGCCGATCACGCCCGCAGCCATCTCGCGGCCGGCGTGGACGTGGTGGTGGCGCAGGGGTACGAGGCCGGCGGGCACACCGGCGAGATCGGCAGCATGGTGCTGATCCCGGAGATCGTCGACGCGGTCGGCGGGCGGGTCCCGGTGCTGGCGGCCGGTGGCATCGGCAGCGGACGGCAGATCGCCGCTGCTCTGGCGCTGGGGGCCCGCGGGGTGTGGATGGGCTCGGTGTGGCTCGGCACCGCGGAGTATCAGGCGACCCAGGCCCTGCGCGAGGCGCTGCTGAAGGCGGGGTCGGGTGACACCGTGCGAAGCCGCGTCTACACCGGCAAACCGGCCCGGCTGCTGCGCAACCGCTGGACCGAGGCGTGGAATGACGCGGAGGCGCCGAGGCCGCTGCCGATGCCGCTGCAGAACCTGCTGGTGTCGCGGGCGCACGACCGGCTGATGGCCTCCGGCGACCCGAGCGTGGTGCCGATGCCGGTCGGCCAGATCGTCGGCCGGATGAACGAGGTCCGCCCGGTCGCCGCGGTCCTCGCCGACCTCGTCACCGAGGCCGACGAGACCCTGGCTCGCTTGGCGAAACTCACCTGAACGGCGGCGGCTCCTCGCCGGAGCCGCTCAGCCGTCGAGGAGTCAGAGCGGGCGGATGTTCTCCGCCTGGAGACCCTTGGCGCCCTGCGTGACGTCGAACTCGACGCGCTGGTTCTCCTCAAGGGTGCGGTACCCGTTGGTCACGATGGCGGAGAAGTGCGCGAACACGTCACCGTCACCGCTGTCCTGGGTGATGAAGCCGAATCCCTTTTCGCCGTTGAACCACTTCACGGTACCGGTGGCCATGATTTACTCCTCGCCAGCTCGTGGGGCGCCGCACCGTGCGGAGCCTCGCGTCGCCGCATTTGATGACCCGCCGGTAACCCGGGCACCGACGAAAAAAGGCCCGACGGGATCAGATACCCATCAGGCGTCAAGAACGTCTACGGTAATCAAAAATGCAACGCGGACAAGCTAGCACACAAATGTGGCCGACAGGGGCGTACCCCCATCGGCGTGACATCGCCCACCTCAGGTGGGGTCGATCCCGCCTGCGGCGACCCGCTGAACCAGTCGACCCGCCGCAGGCGGAAAAATCATGGCGCGGCCGCCGTCAAGATCGGCGGGTGGCGTCAGGGAATCGGGATCCGCGTGGTGGCCGGCGTCGTGCGCGATCACCGGAAAATCGAGATCCGTTGAATCGACCGTAGCACGGATCCGATTTCCGATGGCGCTCATGATCATCAGGGAAATTCGTGTCCGGCGAATTCCGGCGCGAATTTCCGATCGTTTCAGGCCGCCGTCGGCGCGCCGGAGCGACCCGAATCGAACTGGGTGTCGTGCAGTTCGGTGTAGCGGCCGCCGGCGGCCAGCAACTCGGCGTGGGTGCCCCGCTCCACCACCTGACCGCCCTCGACGACCAGGATCAGGTCGGCGGCACGGACCGTGGACAACCGGTGCGCGATGACCACCGCGGTCCGGCCGGCCAGGGCCTCGCCGAGGGCGGCCTGCACCGCCTGCTCCGAGGTCGAGTCCAGGTGTGCGGTCGCCTCGTCGAGCACCACCACCCGGGGCCGGGCCAGCAGCAGCCGGGCGATCGTCAGCCGCTGGCGCTCACCGCCGGAGAGCCGGTAACCGCGCTCGCCGATCACCGTGTCCAGCCCGTCGGGCAGGCTCTCGACCAGCTCGGCGATGCGCGCCCGGCGCAGCACCTCCCACAGCTCTTCCTCGGTCGCCTCCGGACGGGCGAACAGCAGGTTGGCGCGGACCGAGTCGTGGAAGAGGTGACCGTCCTGAGTGACCATGCCGAGGGTGTGCCGCAGCGAGTCCGCCCGCACGTCGCGCACGTCCACCCCGGCCAGCCGCACCGCACCGGAACCGGCGTCGTAGAGCCGGGGAAGCAGCGACGCCATCGTCGATTTCCCGGCGCCGGAGGACCCGACCAGGGCCACCATCTGCCCCGGCTCGACGCGGAACGACACGTCGTGCAGCACCTCCACACCGCCCCGGGTGTCAAGCGTCGCCACCTCCTCCAGCGACGCCAGGGACACCTTGTCGGCCGACGGGTACGCGAAGCGGACCCCGTCGAACTCCACCGACACCGGCCCGTCCGGCACCGGGCGTGCGTCCGGCTTCTCCTCGATCAGCGGCTTGAGATCGAGCACCTCGAACACCCGCTCGAAGCTGACCAGCGCGCTCATCACCTCGACGCGGGCGCTGGCCAGCGAGGTCAGCGGCGCGTACAGCCTGGTCAGGAGCAGGGCCAGGGCGACGACGGCGCCGGGATCGAGCTGACCGCGCAGCGCGTAGAAGCCGCCGAGCCCGTAGACCAGCGCGAGGGCGAGGGCCGACACCGACGTCAGAGCGGTCAGGAACACCCACTGGACCATCGCCGTGCGCACCCCGATGTCGCGGACCCGCCGGGCTCGCGCGGCGAACTCCGCCGACTCGACGTCGGGCCGGCCGTAGAGCTTGACAAGCGTCGCTCCGGGCGCGGAGAACCGCTCGGTCATCTGCGTGTTCATCGCCGCGTTGTGCCCGGCGGCCTCCCGTTCGAGCCGGGCCAGCCGGCTGCCCATCCGCCGGGCGGGCAGCACGAAGATCGGTAGCAGCATGAGCGCCAGGAGCGTGATCTGCCAGGAGATGCCGATCATGACGATCAGCGTCAGGATCAGCGTGACGAGGTTGCCGATCACCCCGGAGAGGGTGTCGCTGAACGCCCGCTGAGCCCCGATCACGTCGTTGTTGAGCCGGCTGACCAGCGCGCCCGTGCGGGTCCGGGTGAAGAACGCGACAGGCATCCGCTGCACGTGGTCGAACACCGCGGTCCGCAGGTCGAGGATCAGCCCCTCGCCGATGCTCGCGGAGAGCCACCGCTGTACCAGTCCGAGCCCGGCCTCCAGGAGGGCGATCACCGCGATCGCGGCGGCCAGCCCGATCACCAGCTCGGTGGTGCCGCCGCCGACGATCGCGTTCACCACCCGGCCGGCCAGCACCGGGGTGGCCACGGCCAGGAACGCCGTCACCACGCTCAACAACAGGAACCCGGCGAGCGCACGCTTGTGCGGCCGGGCGAAACCGGCGATGCGGCGCAGCGTGGCCATCGAAAACGGCCGCCGGTCGTCCTGCTGGTTCATCGCGTGGTACATCGAGTTCCACGCGGCGACTTCCATGCTCATGTCGAAGAACCTCCCCGACCCCGAACCTGCCACCTCACCTCGGGTTCAAGTCAAGGCATTTCCGGTCGGAGTCGCGCGGAGTTCACTCCAGGACGATCACCGCGCGGCCGGTGAGTGTTCCGGCGGCCAACTGGGCGTACGCGTCGCCGGCGGAGTCGAATCCGAACGTGGTGACCTCGTTGCGAATCAGTCCGGCCCCGGCCAGGGCGATCACCTCCTGGGCGTCCGCGATCGACGATCCCTGGAAGGTGAAGACCTCGCCGTCGCGCGGCAGCGTGCCGAACCAGGGCGCGGTCAGCCGGCCACCGGCCGAGCCGATCAGCCCGAAAGCGCCACCGGGCCGGACCGCGGCGATCCCGGCCGCGATCGTCTCGTCGGTGCCGACGAAGTCGAGCACCACGTCAGCGGCACCGGCGAAGCCAGAGATGTCGGAAAGCGGGTCGGCGCCGAGGGAACGCGCGTAGTCACGGCGGACCGCGACCGGATCCACCGCGGTCACCCGCGCTCCACTGAGCACGCGCAGGAACTGCACCGCGAACGCACCGAGCCCGCCCACGCCGATCACCACCACGGTGCCGCCGGCCGTGATCCGGGGGAGTGCCCGCCGTACCGCGTGATAGGCGGTGGCGCCCGCGTCGGTGAGCGGGCCGGCCTCGCGCGGGTCGAGATCACCGAGCGGCAGCACGGCACGGGGCCCGTCGACCAGCACATAGTCGGCCAGGCCGCCGTCTCGCCCGTACCCGCGCCCGGTCAGCCCGTGCGGGCACATGCTGTCCTGTCCGCGCAAGCAGAACCGGCAGGTTCCGCAGGAGGCCGGAGAGACCAGCGCGACCGCCTCGCCCAGGGTGAGGCCCTCGACGCCGGCGCCCAGGGCGGCCACCCGGCCGGCGGTCTCGTGGCCGAGGGTGAACGGCATCCGCCAGCCGAGTTTCTCGCCGACCACCTGCGGCATCCGCCGCATAGTCAGGTCGGAGCGGCACAGCCCGCAGCCGGCCACCCGCACCAGGACCTCGCCCGGTCCGGGTGCCGGCACCGGCACGGTGGTCGCTCGCGACGGTTCGCCCCAGCCCGTCATCCGGTACGCACGCATCGACTCCACTGGAACACGTTATCGCAAGAACCAGCAGCCACGTTGACCGAATATTAGAACCAGTTCTAGGCTCGTGGCATGCTAACGCAGCCGTTCGCGGAAGCCATCCAGCAGGCGGAGAAGATCATCACGAGCGCGCCGCACGTGCTCGGCGATCAGGATCTGGTCGAGGGCTACGACTACCTGGCCGGCAGCATCCGGGCCTCGATCCAGATGGCCGGCGCCTACGAGCGCGACTTCCCCTACTTCGTCCGCTCCACCGGCCCCTACACCAAGATGGGCCTGGACAACCCGGACACCCTCTATTTCCACGCCTGGCTGCGCGACGACACCGAGTACGTCGTCACCGGCGTCCGCGGCACCACCGCCGACCTGAGCTTCCAGCTGCTCGACGGCGACTACTCGCCGGTCGAGGTGCCGGGCAGCCTGGCCGCCTTCGACGACCGCGAGATCGACATCGCGGCCGACGGCACCTTCGAGATCACCCTGGGCCCGGCCCGGAACGCCGCCATGCTCGTGGTCCGCGAGGTCTACCACGACTGGGCCGCGGAGCGCCCCGGCATGCTGCGCATCCACCGCGCCGACCGGCTCGGCTCGGCGCCGCCGCCGCTCACCCTGGACCGGATGACCAAGAGGTACGGCGTGGCCGGCAAGATCCTGATCAGCCGGCTACGGACGTTCCTCGCCTTCGCCGAACGGTTCTACCTCGGGCTGCCGGTCAACACGCTCACCCCGCCCCGGCCCACCCCCGGCGGACTGTCCACCCAGTACTCCTCGGCCGGCCACTACGATCTGGACGACGACCAGGCCATGATCGTCACGGTTCCGGCGAGCGACGCGCCCTACCAGGGCATCCAGCTCGGCAGCATGTGGTACGTCTCCCTCGACTACATCAACCACCAGACCAGCCTCACCCGAGCGCAGGCACGCACCGACCCGGACGGGATGATCCGGTACGTCGTCAGCGAGCGGAACCCGGGCGTCACCAACTGGCTGGAGCGCACCGGGCACCGCCGCGGATACGTGCAGCTGCGCTGGCAACGGCTGTCCCGGCCGCTCGCCGCCGCGGACGGGCCCAAGGTCGACATCGTGGCCGTCGACGACCTGCCGAAGCAGTTGCCCTACTACGAGCCGATCAGCGCGGAGGCGTACCGGGAACGGATCGCCGCCCGGCAGGCCGCCACCGCGTACCGGATGCTGGGGTAGCCGTGCTGATCGCGGAGAAGGTCCTGGTCGTCGCCGGGGTCGGGCCCGGCCTGGGCCAGGCGGTCGCGGTACGCGCCGCGCAGCACGGCGCCGACGTGGTGCTGGCCGCCCGCACCGAGTCGCTGCTCGCCGACGTCGCCGGCAAGGTCACCGCGGCCGGCCGGCGAGCCCTCGCCGTACCCACCGACCTGACCGACGAGACCGCGGTGCGGCGGCTCGTGGACGCGGCCCTGACCGAGTTCGGCCGGGTCGACGCGCTGGTGCAGAACGCGTTCGCGATGCCTCCGATGCGCAGCCTCGGCAAGGTCGACCTGGACGAGATGCGGTCCGGCTTCGACGCCAACGTGCTCGCCGCGCTGAACACCATCCGCCTGTTCACGCCGGCCCTGGTCGAGTCCGGCGGCTCGGTCGTGGTGGTCAACTCGGCGGTGCTGCGGCACTCGCGCCGGCCGTTCGGGCCGTACAAGGTGGTGAAGGCGGGACTGCTGGCGGTGGCCCAGAACCTGGCCAGCGAGCTCGGGCCGAAAGGGGTCCGGGTCAACTCGGTGGCGCCGGGCTGGATCTGGGCGGACACCCTGCGGGCCTGGTTCGAGTACCAGGGTCTGCAACGGGGCGTACCGGCGCGGCAGATCTACGACGAGGTCGCGGCGAGCACCGACCTGCGGCGTCTCCCGGAGCCGGACGAGGTGGCGGACGCGATCCTCTTCCTCGCCTCCGACCTGGCGCGCGGCATCACCGGCGCGTGCCTCGACGTCAACTGCGGGGAGTTCCACCATTGAACGTCACCGAACGCACCGACGTGGGCACGGTCGAGGACCTGCACGCCTCGGCGACCCGGATCACCGGCCTCGACGACTTCGGGGACGGTGACGGCTATCTCGACGCGATGCGGGTGCTGCTTTCCGCGTACGCGATAGAAGCGAGCCTGACCCCGGCCGGCAGCAAGCAGACCCGCGGCCTGTTGCGCTCCGCGCTGATCTCCCGCCTGCTGGCGGAGGCCGCCTGGCGGCAATATCCGCAGCATGCGGAGGTGGCACTGCCTCGGCCGGTCTTCGTGACCGGCCTGCCGCGCACCGGCACCACCGCGCTGCACCGGCTGCTCACCGCCGACCCCGCGCACCAGGGACCGGAACACTGGCTCACCGAGGCGCCGCAGCCCCGCCCGCCCCGCGCCACCTGGACGGACAATCCGTTCTTCGTCGCACTGCGGGACGCCTACGCGCGTCATCCGGAGCTGACCGGCGTGCACTACATGGGACCGGAGCAGGTCGAGGAGTGCTGGCGGCTGTTCTGCCAGTCGATGACCTCGGTCTCCTTCGAGTGCACCGCGCACATCCCGTCCTACTCGGACTGGCTCGCCGCCTGCGACTGGACGCCCGCCTACCGGCGGCACCGCCGCAACCTCCAGCTCATCGGACTGCCCGACCAGGACCGGCGCTGGGTGCTGAAGAACCCGAGCCACCTGTTCGCGCTGGACGCCCTGCTCACCGTCTACCCCGACGCGGTGATCATCCAGACCCACCGGGATCCGCGTACCGCGATCGCCTCGGTGTGCAGCCTCAACGCCCGCGCCGCGGCCGGGTGGTCCACCCGCTTCCACGGCGAGGTCGTCGGCCGTACCCAGCTCGCCCTGTGGGCGCGCGGCCTGCGCCGCTTCCGCGCCGACCGCGCCCGGCACGATCCGGCACGTTTCATCGACGTCCGCTACGAGGACTTCGTCCGCGACCCGCTCGCCACGATCGAAGCGATCTACGATCGCCTGGGCAGCCCGCTGAGCACTCCGGCGCGAGCCGCCATGCAGCAGAACCTGCGCGGTACGCCCGAAGCGGTGCACCAATACGACCTGTCCTCGTTCGGTCTCACTCCCGCCGACGTCGACCGGGCTTTCAGCGGATAATGACCGATCGTGCACACCGTCGAGCTGCTCTTCGACGCCGCTCTCGAAACGAGCGTCCGGGACCTCTGGCAGCGCCTGCACGCCGCCGGGCTGCGCAGCCTCGCCGCACACACGCATGCCACGAATCGACCGCATCTCACCCTGGTGACCACCGGCCGGCTGCCCGCGCTGCCCCCGCTGGGCCTCCCGGTCCCGGTCTCGCTGGGCCCCGCGGCCCTGCTCGGCCGGACGCTGGTCCGCGAGGTGACGGCCGGCCCTTCGCTGCGGCGGTTGCAGAGCGCGGTCTGGGGCGCCGTCGTGCCGGCGAATCCGCTGCACTCCCCGGACCGCTGGACACCCCACGTCAGCCTCGCGCTGAACCTCCCGGCCGCGCAGCACGCCGCGGCCTTGGAGCTGCTCCGCGAGTTGCCGCCGGCACACGGCGAGCTGGTCACCGGCCGCAGCTACGACACCGAATCACGCACCGTGACCGACCTGTAGGTGGGCGCGCATGCGGTCCGCGAAGGCCCGCACCTCGTCCGGGCCGGGGTGCTCGCCGGTGGCGAACATGGCCACCTGCAGGGCCGGGCCGTAGCGGCCGTGCCGCTCCATCTCCGGTTTGTGCACCGGCTGAACCACGAAATGGATGTGGCCGGGGACGCCGCCCGCGTGCGACCACAGGGTGACGTAGATCTGCTCGGGCGCGGTCAGCTCGGTGAGCGCCGCCGAGGTGCGCTGGAGCAGCGGGCCGAGCTCGGCGCTCTCCTCGGCGGTCAGGTCGGCGACGTGGACGACGTGCCGCAGCGGCTTGACGATCAGCGCGCCGACACTCAGCGGGCCGACGCAGTGCTCGACCACCCAGTGCCGGGTCTCGTCGATGCGGCCACCCGGCAGCTCCTGGCGGCCGTCGATCAGGTCACACGCCAGGCATCCACTCTCGTCGCTCATGGCCGCAGCCTAAGCGGCTCGATCACCGCCTCGGCGAAGCGGTGCAGGGCGGCTTGCTTGGTTTGCAGGTCGGCGTCGAAGCCGGCGCCCTGGGCGAGCCACGGGACGACGATCGCGTCGGTTACGCCGATGGCGGCCTGCTCGCGGTAGCCGTCGAGGCCGAACCGGTCGATGCAGACGGCCTGGATCTCGAACGGGGTGCCGGCGCGGCCGTACGAGGCGCGTAGCTCGGTGAGCCGGTCGATGGTCGTACGCAGGTCTTCGAAGCGCATCATCGCGGAGGACCAGCCGTCACCGACCCGCGCGGCGCGGCGCAGTGCGGGTTCGGTGTGGCCGCCTACGTAGATCGGCACCGGCTCGGTGGGTGCCGGGCTCATCTGCAGCTTCTCGAAGGCGAAGTGCTTGCCATGATACGAGACCATGCCGCCGCCGAGGATCAGCCGCAGCACCTCGATCGCCTCGTCGGCGCGGGCACCGCGGTCCTTGAACGGCGTGCCGCACCAGTGCGACTCCTCGGGCGACCAGCCGAGGCCGACGCCCAGGCCGAAGCGGTTGCCGGTGAGGTTGGCGACCGAGCCGACCTGCCGGGCCAGCAGGACCGGGTTGCGCGGATCCAGCTTCAGTACCTGGGTGTAGAAGCGGATCCGGCTGGTGACCGCGCCCATCGCGGCGGCGGCGACCATCGGATCCGCCCACGGCGTGTCGGCGTCCCAGAACCGGCGGCCGTCCGGGGTGTACGGATACGAGGCCGACACGTGCTCGGAGTAGAAGAGCGAGTCCGGCAGGGCGATCGACGCGAACCCGCACTCCTCGGCGGTGCGCGCCAGTCCGGTCAGCTGGTCGAGCGGGCTCAGGGCGACACCCAGGGTGAATTTCATTCAGAGCACCTCGGATAGGGCGAGCAGTTGGGCGGTGGCGCCGCCGAGCAGGAACTCGTGGTACTTGGCGGCGAGGAAGTACCGGTGCAGCGGATATTCCAGGTCGATCCCGACACCGCCGTGTACGTGCACCGCGGTGTGCAGCACCCGGTGCCCGGCCTCGACGGCCCAGAAGCCGGCGGTCGCCACCTCGGCGGCGGCCGGCTGGTCGGCGTCGAGCAGCACGACCGCCTGCCAGAGCGCCACCCGCAGGGCTTCGACGTCGATGTACGCGTCGGCGAGTCGCTGCGAGACCGCCTGGAAGGAGCCGATCGGGCGGCCGAACTGGATGCGGGTGCGGGCGTACTCGGCGGTCATCTCGAGGGCGCGTTCGACGACGCCGAGCTGGTAGGCGGCGGTCCCGACGGTCAGGCGGGCGTGCATGAAGGCCGGGTCGGCGATCGTCGGCTCGTCCGGGAGCGTGGACCGGAGCAGGCCGGTCCCGGGGCCGCCTTCGACGATCTGCGGTTCGATGTCGGGCCGGTGGACCAGGTAGAGGCCGGCGCCGGCGGGGACCAGGACGGCGGCCGGATCGGGCACGATGCCGTGCACCTGGCCGTTGTGCGCCACAGCGAGCGCCGCCGCACCGGAGTAGACGAACGACGGGTCGAACCGGGCCAGGGTGGAGGCGGCGACCACGATCGAGGTCAGGTACGGGACCGTGGCGGCGTGCCGGCCGAGCTCGGTCAGGATCGCGGCTTGCTCGGGTAGCCCGTACCCCTCGCCTCCCGCTTGCTTGGGAAGTGCGGCGGTGAGCACGCCCGCCTCGGCCAGGGCCGGCCAGAGCGGGCGGCCGGAGGCCGCGAGATCGCGGGTGAGGCCGGCCAGCTCGCGCGCCTCACTGCTCGGCTCGAAATCCATGACCGCGCTCCTTATCGCCGGATCGGGAGGCCGAGGGCGCCGGCCGCGATGATGTCGCGCTGCACCTCGTTGGTGCCGCCGCCGAAGGTGAGGATCAGCGACGCGCGGTGCAGGCGTTCGATCCGGCCGGCCAGCAGCGCGCCGGGCGAGCCGTCCCGGACCGTCGCGGCCGGACCGAGTACCTCCATGAGCAGCCGGTACGCCTCAACGGCCAGTTCCGTGCCGTAGACCTTGCCGGCCGACGCCCGGGTGGCGGCCGGAGCGCTGCCGGAGTCGGCGGCCACCCGCCAGTTGAACAGCTTCAACACCTCGGCCTTCGCGTGCACCCGGGCCAGGTGCAGGCGCACCCATTCCCGCTCGATCGCCCCGGTCGAGACCGCCCAGTCGCGGACCTCGCGCAGCGAGCGTTGCAGTGGTGCGGCCGGGGTCAGCGCGACCCGCTCGTGGTTGAGCTGGTTGGTGATCAGCCGCCAGCCCTGGTTCTCCTCGCCGACCAGCGCGGAGACCGGCACCACCACGTCCTCGTAGTAGGTCGCGCTGGTGGACGGGCCGGCCACGGTGTGCACCGGGGTCCAGGAGAAGCCGGGCGAGTCGGTGGGCACGACCAGAATCGACAGGCCATGGTGCCGCTCCGCCGACGGATCGGTACGGCAGGCCAGCCACACGTAGTCCGCGTACTGGATCAGGCTGGTCCACATCTTCTGACCGTTGATCACGTAGTGGTCGCCGTCGCGGACCGCCCGGGTGCGCAGCGCCGCCAGGTCGGTCCCGGCGTCCGGCTCGGAGTAGCCGATGGAGAAGTGCACCTCGCCCGCCTCGATGCGGGGCAGCAACTCCGCGCGCTGCGCCGCGGTGCCATGCCGCCGGATGGTCGGCGCGACCGTGTAGAGGGTGAGGAACGGCACCGGCACCCCGGCCAGGGCCGCCTCCTCGGAGAAGATCAGCTGGTCCATCCGGGACCGCCCCTCGGTCCGGAGCCAGCCGTCGCGGCCGAGTTGCCGGACCACCTGCCGGTAGGCCGTGCCGTCGCCGTACTCGCCGCCGGGATCGATCAGGGCCTCGCGAAGTGCGGGCGTCATCAGCTCGGCGAAGTACGTCCGCAACTCCTGGCGCAGCTTCTCTTCCGACGGTGTGTGCATGAGGCGCCCCGCTCGCGGTAGATTAGGAGATGTCAATTTAGAACGTGTTCTACTAGTAGACCGAGCATTTGCGGGAGGCGTCAACAGTGGACGCTTATCTGGTCGGAGCGGTGCGAACCCCGGTCGGGCGCCGCAGCGGCATGCTCTCCGCCGTGCACCCCGCTGACCTGGCCGGACAGGTGATTGCGGCGGTCCTCGAGCGGGCCGGTGCCGACCCCGACGCCGTGGACGACGTGATCCTCGGCTGTGTCGACACCCTCGGCCCGCAGTCCGGCGACATCGCCCGCACCGCCTGGCTGGCGGCCGGGCTACCGGAACACGTTCCCGGTGTCACCGTGGACCGCCAGTGCGGCTCCGGGCAGCAGGCCGTGCACTTCGCCGTGCAGGCGGTGGCCAGCGGCACCGCCGACCTGGTGGTGGCCGGTGGGGTGCAGAGCATGAGCCAGGTGCCGATCGGCAGTGCCATGGCACCGGACGGGCCGTACCGGAACGCGGAAGGCTGGGCCGCCCGCTACGGCGACCAGGAGATCAACCAGTTCCGCAGCGCCGACGAGATCGCCGCGAAGTGGGCACTCACCCGGGCCGAGCTGGAGGAGTACTCCCTCGCCAGCCACCGTCGCGCGGTCGCCGCGATCGACGGCGGACGCTTCCGGCAGGAGATCATCGAGGGCGACGACGAGTGCCCCCGGCGGGACACCGATGCCGCGAAGATGGCGGCCCTGAAGCCGCTGCGCGACGGCGGCGTCACCACGGCCGCGATGGCCAGCCAGCTCGCCGACGGTGCGGCCGCCCTGCTGGTCGCCTCCGCGCGGGCGCTGATGACGTACGGCCTGAGTCCACGCGCCCGGATCCGGCACGTCTCCGCGCGCGGCGACGACCCGGTCCTGATGCTCACCGCGCCGATCGCCGCCACCGCGTACGCCCTGCGCCGCGCCGGCATGAGCATCACCGACATCGACCGCTTCGAGATCAACGAGGCGTTCGCCAGCGTCGCGCTGGCCTGGCTGCGGGAGACCGGCGCCGACCCGGCCCGGGTCAACGTCAACGGCGGCGCGATCGCCCTCGGCCACCCGCTCGGCGCGACCGGTGCCCGGCTGCTCACCAGCCTGCTGCACGAACTGGAGCGCACCGGCGGCCGCTACGGCCTGCTCACCATGTGCGAGGGCGGCGGACAGGCCAACGTGACGATCATCGAACGCATGTGACCCGGGGGCCTCATCGGACGCTGTCGAGCCGGTCCAGCCGCTCCGCCGCCTCCTTCATGATCCGGTCGATCAGCTCGGCACACGACGGCAGGTCGTCGATCAGTCCGGCGACCTGACCGGCGGACATCACCCCGTACTCCGGACGCCCCTCCACCATCGCCGTGCGCAACAGCACCGGCGTGCCCGCCGCCATCAGCGTCTGCGCCCAGCTCAGCTCGCGCCCGTGCCGGGCCGCGCGCCCGGCGCGCAGCAGTTCGGTCCAGGAGAGCCCGGAGAGACGCCGGAACGCGACCGCGTGCCGGGCCGAGCGCACCAGCGCACTCACCCTTCCCGATCTTTCCAACCCATCGATGTACGGGGTACGCAGCACCCGATGCGGCACCCCGTCCACCCTCGTCGTAACCACCGTCCCGGTCACCGGCGCGTCCAGGTACAGCTGCTTGACGCGGACACCGACCGGGCTGTCCGAGGTGAGCAGGAACCGGGTGCCCATGGCGACCCCGGCCGCACCGTAGGCGAGCGCGGCCACCAGCCCCCGCCCGTCGAAGAAGCCGCCGGCCGCCACCACCGGGATCCCGACCGCGTCCACCACCTGCGGCAACAGCAGCGTCGTCGGCACCGGCCCGGTGTGCCCGCCGCCCTCCCCGCCCTGGACCAGCAGGGCGTCCACGCCCCACCCGGCGACCTTCTCGGCGTGCCGGCGAGCACCGACCGACGGCATGGTCAGCACCCCGCCGTCGGCGCAGCGGCGGATCAGGTCCCGGTCCGGTGCCAGGGCGAACGACGCCAGCCGGACCCGCTCCCGGATCAGCAGGTCGACGCGTTCGCCGGCGTCGGGGGCGTCCGCGCGCAGGTTGACCCCGAACGGCGCATCGGTCCGCTCCCGGATCTGGCGGATCGTGTCGCGCAGCTGGCCGAGGCTCATGGTGGCCGACGCGACGATGCCGAACCCGCCCGCTTCCGACACCGCGGATACCAGGCCGGCGCCGGACACGTACCCCATCCCGGTCTGCACGATCGGATGCCGGCAGCCGAGCAGCTCGGTGAGTGCGGTCCTCACCGGACCTCCTTCTCCCTCAGCCCGTCCGGATCCAGGTGTTTCCGCAGGAGCGTCAGCTCCTCGGCAGTCGGCTCCCTGGTCGGCGGAACCTCGTCCGGGACCGTCAGCGAGAACCCGGTGGCGGCGACCACCTCGTCCACGGTCACGCCGGGGTGCACCGAGCGCAGCCGCATCGACCGGTCCGGCGTGGCGAAGTCGAGCACCGCGAGGTCGGTGACGACCAGGCGGATCTCATGAGCACCGCGGTCGTGCCCGGCACCGGACACCATGTCGACGTGCTCGACGAAGACCCGCGGTGAGTGCCGGGGGATCCAGTAGCTGGTCGGGTGGTTGACCGTGTTGCCGGGCGCGCCCCGTACGCCGAGCAGCTGCGACTTCGGGCGGTGCCAGTCGCCGATGCAGGAGATGTTCTGATTGCCGTACCGGTCGAGCTGGCTCGCGCCCATCATCACGTGCCGGGTCCCGGCGGCGACCATCCCGAACACCGCCCGGTACGGCAGCCAGCCCTCCACCTGCCCGTCCCGCAGCAGCGTGGCCTCACCGTCGGTGACCAGCAGCTCGGGGGAGAAGGTGAGCTGCGCCAGCCGCGCCCCGAGCCGGGGGATCAGCCCGGCGAAGCTGGCCAGGATCGCGCCGTCTCCGCGCCACGCCTCGGCGCACGCCACCACGCACACGTCCGCCCTGGTCATCGCGCTATCGCCGCCTGGTAGCCGGCCTCGTCGCCGTCCAGGTACCGGGCGCGGAAGGCGTCGAAGTCGGCGGTGGCGTACTCCCGCTGGAACTCCTCGTCGCGACCGTAGTCGGGGACGCAGCTGGTGAAGTGCGCGCCGTTCGGGGTGGCCACCACACCGTCGACCATCGACCGGTTCACCAGCAGGGTCTGTGGCGGGCCGGCGTCCATCAGGTCCGGTGTGCTGAGGATCCGCTCGCAGGACAGGAAGCGGCGCTTCGCGGCCAGGCAGAACAGATCGTCGAAGTACGGGTCGGGGCCGAGGTAGCGGCCGTTGCCCCCGGCGTCGGCGCGGTTCAGGTGGATGAGCGCGACGTCGAGCGGGAGCGCGGGCATGGCGACGAGCTCGGTGTCGTCGGCGTACGGGGACCTGATGGTCTTCAGGCCGGGGTTGACCCGCATCACGTCGGAGCCGAGACCGGCCCGGATCGGCAGGAACGGCAACCGGTTCGCCGCGGCGAGCAGTCCCCAGTAGAGCATCCCCTCGTCGTACTCGGTCAGCTCGACCGTCCCGGCGCCGCGGGCCCGCCGGAAGTGCGGTTCGAGAGGGATGCTGTCCAGCGACACGAAACCGGTGACCACCCTTGTGACGCATCCGGCGGCGACCAAGAGCCCGACGTCGGGACCGCCGTAGGTGACCAGGGTGAGGCCGGTCAGACCGGACCGGGCGATCGCCCGGACCAGAGCCATCGGCTTGCGCCGCGATCCCCACCCGCCGATGCCGATCGTCATGCCGTCGTGCAGCTCGCCGACCACGTCGTCGATCGTGACGATCATCGTCCCTCCAGGAAGCGCTCCCGGGCCCGGTCCCCGGCGCCGTCGAGGTTGAGCTCGAAGGTGAAGCCCTGCTCGAACCGGTAGGACCGCTTCACGTCGACCGGGTCGATCCCGTTCAGCGACTCCTTGGCCCGGCGGATGATCAGCGGGTCCTTGCCCGCTATCTCGGCGGCCACCCGGTGCGCGGCCCGCCTGAGGCCGGCCGCCGGGACCACCTCGAGGACCGTCCCGAACCGGTGCAACTGCCAGGCGGAGACCGGCCGGCACGTGTAGACCATGGTCCGCATCAGCTGGTGCGGAACCAGGCGGGACAGGTGGGTGGCCGCGCCGAGCGCACCCCGGTCCACCTCGGGCAGCCCGAACGTGGCGTCGTCGCTGGCCACCACCAGGTCCGCGTTGCCGGCCAGGCCGACGCCGCCGCCCAGGCAGAAGCCGTGCACCGCCGCGATCACCGGGACCGGGCAGTCATAGACCGCCGCGAACGCCGCTGCGCATCCACGATTGGCGGCCAGCAGGGCGTCATGGCCCTCGGCGCGCTGCATCTCCTTGATGTCCACACCGGCGCAGAAGCCGCGGCCCTCGGCGGCGAGCACCACGGCCCGGGTCCGCGGATCGGCCCCGGCCGCGACCAGGGCGTCGGCGAGCGCGTGCCAGCCGGCCGCCGGGACGGCGTTGACCGGCGGGAAGTCGAGGATCACCTCGGCGACGGCGCCGCGGTGCAGCTGCACGCCCATGCCCGGAGCCTAACCTAGCGCTTGCTTGGTTAGCTAGCATCGCCTCATGGATCCGCTCGACTTCACCGGCAAAGCTGTGGTCGTCACCGGCGGCACCCGCGGCATCGGCGCGGCGATCGCACACACCTTCCACGCGGCGGGTGCCGACGTGCTGGTCTGCGGCCGCACGCCACCAGCCACCGCGCGCTTCGCCGGGGCCGGCGGCGATGCCGCGCTTCGCGAGGATGCCGGGCTTCGCGGCGATGCGGCGCTTCGCGGCGAGCCCGGCGGCGGCGGTGCGGCGGCCGCGCGTGGCGTCGAGTTCTTCCGGGCCGACGTCCGCGACCCCGAGCAGGCGGCCGCGCTGGTCGCCGAGGCCGTCGCGCGGTTCGGCCGGCTCGACGTGCTGGTCAACAACGCCGGCGGCAGCCCGCACATCCCGGCCGCCAACGCCTCGCCCCGGATGCACGCCAAGGTGATCGAGCTGAACCTGATCGCACCGCTGCACGTCTCGCAGGCGGCCAACGCGGTGATGCGATCGCAGCCCACCGGCGGGGCCATCCTCATGATCGGCAGCGTCAGCGGAACGCGGCCGTCACCGGGCACCGCCGCCTACGGCGCCGCCAAAGCGGGCCTGCACCACCTGGCCACCAGCCTGGCCGCCGAGTGGGGCCCGGCGGTACGCGTGAACAGCCTCATCGTCGGCCCGGTCGGAGACAGCCTGGACCCGGCCGTGGTGGCGCGCACCGTGCCGGCCGGCCGGACCGCCTCACCGGAGGACGTAGCCGGAGCCTGCCTGCTGCTGGCCTCCCCGCTGGCCGGCTACGTGAGCGGCGCCGCCCTGGCCGTACACGGCGGCGGCGAATGGCCCGCCTATCTGGCGGAGTTCCGCCCGCACTGACCGCCCGACCCCGCGGTGTTTGTCGGCGGGCGCCGAATCCCCTGGGCCTTTGCCTGCCGGTCGCACCGGCGAGCAACCGGCGCCCGGTCCACCCGCAGCGGGACGGACTGGTGTTTCCCGGCGGCCGCGCTGGGGCCGGGACGTGAAGGCTGGCTTGCGCGGGGAGAGCGGGCACGCGTCGGCTTCGGCAGGAAGCCGGTCACGCGTACCGAAGAAGGAGAGTGACCGGGTGAGCAAACCTCGACCCACCAAGTCCGTATAGCGGAGGCCCGAGGCGCGGCGTACTCTCCGCAGAAGTAGAACAGGTTTCAATACTGCGGCCGCCGGAGGTGCGGGATGGTTCTCTCGATCAAGGCGAAGCGCGACGAACTCGGCCTGTCCACCGGCGAGCTTCTGATCGGCGGCGGGTGGCGGGCGGCGGCGGACGGGCGTACCTGGACGCACCCGCATCCCGCCACCGCGGAGGAGGTCGGCGCGTTCGCCGTCGCCGGCGCGACCGATGTGGACGCCGCTGTGCGCAGTGCCCGCCGCGCCTTCGACGAGGGGCCGTGGCCGCGTACCCGGGCCAAGGAGCGCATCCGCGTGCTGCGCCGCATCGCTGACGACCTCCGTGCCAACGCCGCCGAGTTGCAGGCTCTGGTCGCGCTCGACAACGGGGTGCCGGTCAGCTTCGGCGAGACCTATGCGATGTCGGTCGAGTGCGTGGCCGACGTCTTCGATCATCACGCCGGGTGGGTGGACAAGCTCGGCGGCGAGACCCTCCCGGGCTACCAGGGTGGCGAGCACCTGGTGATGACCCTGCGCGAGCCGGTCGGGGTGGTCGCCGCGATCATCCCGTGGAACGGGCCGCTGCTCCTCGCCGCGCAGAAGCTCGCACCGGCTCTCGCTGCCGGTTGCACCGTGGTGCTCAAGCCCAGTGAGTACGCGACCTTCTCCGCCCTGCGGCTGGCCCGCATCGTCGAGGAGGCCGGGCTGCCGCCGGGTGTGCTCAACGTGGTCACCGGCCCGGGTGAGCCGACCGGGGACGCTCTGATCAACCACCCGCTCGTTGACAAGATCACCTTCACCGGCAGTCGGGTGGTCGGCCGCAAGGTGCTCGCCGCCGCCGCGAACGGGGTGAAGCGCACCAGCCTGGAACTCGGCGGCAAGAGCCCGTCGCTGGTCTTCGGCGACGCCGACGTGTACGCGGCCGCCACCACCACGATGGGCACGGTCACCCTCGGCCTCTCCGGTCAGGCCTGTGTGGCGCACACCCGGGCCCTGGTCCACCGTGACGTCTACGACGAGTTCCTGGCCATCGTCGAGGCGATGGCCGCCCTGGTCAACTACGGTGACCCGTTCCACCCGGAGACCACCGCCTCGCCACTGATCAACGAGCGGCAGATGAACCGCGTGCTCGGCTACATCGAGCGCGGTCAGGCCGAGGGTGCCCGGCTGGTCACCGGAGGCGGCCGCGCGGACGGCGACCTGGCGGCCGGCAACTTCGTCCTGCCCACGGTCTTCGCCGACGTCAGCAACGACGCCACCATCGCCCGGGAGGAGATCTTCGGGCCGGTGCTCGCGGTGGTTCCGTTCACCGACGAGGAGGAGGCGGTGCGGCTGGCCAACGACACCTCGTACGGGCTGGCCGCCACGGTGTGGACCAGGGACGTGAAGCGGGCCATGCGGCTGACCCGGGCGGTACGCGCGGGAACGGTCGGCGTCAACGGCTACCAGCTGGAACCGCACGTGGCGTTCGGCGGGTTCGGGCAGTCCGGGCTCGGCCGGGAGGGCGGCCGGACCTCGATCGAGGCGTACACCGAGGTCAAGACGGTGTTGATCCCGACGACGGAAGAGATGATGTAGGGTTCACTTCCTAGACGGCATCCGTCTAGGAAAGGGGCTCGACGTGAACGTGCAACAGGCTGCCTGGCGGGCTCGGACCCTGCCGCCGGTGGAGAAACTGCCCAGTGGCCTGATCTCCGTTCCGGTGCCGATCCCGGACAACCCGTTGCGCTACACGCTCACCTACCTCGTCCCCGGCGACGACGGCCTGCTCGTGGTCGACCCCGGCTGGAACAGCGAGACCGGCTGGGCCGCCCTTGAGGCGGGCCTCGCCGTGGTCGGTGCCACCACCGCGGACGTGACCGGCATCGTCGTCACCCACGTGCACCCGGACCACCACGGCCTCACCGGCCGGCTCCGCGACGCCTCCGGCGCGTGGGTCGCCATGCACCCGGCCGAGCGCGCGACGCTGGCACGCGACCGGGACGCCGACCCCAGCCGCGCCCTCGGCGGCTGGCTGCGCGCCCTGCACGTGCCCGAGGAGGAGGTCACCGGCCTGCTCGCCACGTTCGGCGCCGACGTGGACCGGCACTTCGCCCCGCTCGCCGACGCCGACCTGATGCTCGAGGACGGCGACTCCGTGCCCCTGACCGGCCGGCGGTTGCGGGTGGTCTGGACGCCCGGGCACACCCCGGGCCACATCTGCCTGCTCGAGCCGGACGCGCGGGTGCTGCTCACCGGCGACCACCTGCTGCCCCGGATCACCCCCAACATCGGCCTCCAGCTGACCGGTGACGACCCGCTCGGCCGCTACCTCGGCTCGCTCACCAAGGTCGCCGCGCACGACGGCTGCGAGGCGCTGCCCGCCCACGAGTACCGGTTCGACGGCATCGCCGCTCGCGCCGCCGAACTCGCCGGACACCACCGGCAGCGCTGCGTCGAGATCGCCGCGACCGTGGAGCGGCTGGACCGGCCCTCCATCTGGCAGCTCACCGCGGCTCTGACCTGGTCGCGGCCGTGGTCCGAGATCGGGCCGATGCGGGTGGCCGCCGTCGCCGAGACCGCCGCACACGTCGAGCTGCTGATCCGTTCCGGGGAACTGGCCCGGGACGAGGACATGCGCCTGGTGTCGGGCGCGCTATGCGGCCGTGGTCACTGACGCCAGCACGAAGTCGACCAGGTCCTCGGCGTACTGATCGGCGCCTGCCGCCACCTTGGCCCGCAGCCGCGCCGGAGTGACCAGGGCGTGGTTGAGCGCGCCACCGCTGATGCTGTCCAGCAGCAGCGTCACGCTGGTCTCCCGGCCGAGCTGGCCGCGGTCGATGCCGCGGTGCACGATCGCCCGGGCCGCCGAGGTCTGCGACCGCCGGAACCGGTCGAGGTGTTCCTGACCGGCCGGGATCCGCTCCGCCTCGAGCATCAGCCGCAGCACCGCGCCACCGGCCTCACCGAGGAACGTGTGCAGCACCTGGCGGGCCAGGGCGACCAGGTCGTCGCGTACCGATCCGGTGTCGATGTCGCGCACTCCCGCGAGCCGGGTGGCCAGCGCGGCGCCCAGCAGGGCCTCCTTGTTCGGCCAGCGCAGGTAGATGGAGGCCTTGCCGACGCCCGCCTTGCGGGCGACGGCGTCCACCGAGAACCGGGCCCATCCCTCGGTGCCGTACACCTCGGCGGCCGCGCGCGTGATCCGCTCGTCCACCTCGGGATCGCGGGGCCGGCCCGCGGGCGTAGCAGCCACGATGATCAGTCTAGGTGTGTGCCCGCAGCCGGTTCTCAGTCCAGCAGCTTGCGGTGGTCCCAGCTGGCCACCCGGACCGGTTCCACCAGGTAGGCGGCCCGCTTGCGGGCGGCGTGCGAGACGTACGCGTCGAGCGCCTCGCGCGGCACGTCCGGCATCCGCCCGGCGATCAGCCGGCCCACCTCGGTGACCCCGGCCAGGTCGTCGATCCGTTCCACCACACCGGACACCTGGACGCCGCGCAGCTCGAAATAGTCCTCGCCGTCCTCCACCAGGCAGGTGACCCGGGGATCGCGGGCCAGGTTGCGCGCCTTGCGGGAGGCCCGGTAGGTCCAGAACGCGATCCGGCCTCCGGCCGATGCGAAGAACATGGTGACGAGGTGCGGCGTACCGTCCGGGTTGATGGTGGCGATCTGGACCTTTCGCGCGTACGCCAGAAGCGCCGCGACCTCCTCGTCGGTCATCCGCACGGTGGCACGCTGGCTACCCATCGCGGCTCTCCTCCCCGAAGGTGGACGGGGCGAGCGGCAGCGTGTCCTCGCAGACGAAGCCGGGCCGGGGCGGGTCCTCGGTGAAGATCGTGCTCAGGGCGGCGTCGAGCTCCGGAACCGTCCACCGGCCGGCGGCGGCGTGGAAGGCCGCGCGCACGGTCGGCGGCCCGAGGACCGCCACCACGTCGCCGTGCACCACGAACACCTCGCCGGTGATCCGGTCGGCGGCCGGCCCGGCCAGGTAGGTGACGAGCGGGGTGACCCGTTCCGGCGCCATCGGGTCGGGGCCGTCCGGTGCCGGGCCCATCAGGTCGCCGGTCATGGCGGTGCGGGCGCGGGGGCAGATGGCGTTCGCGCGTACCCCGTATCTCGCGCAACCACGTGCGGTCGCGAGCGTCAGGGCGACGATGCCGCCTTTGGCGGCGGCGTAGTTGGGTTGCCCTGCCGAGCCCAGCAGGAAGGCCTCGGAGGCGGTGTTGACGATCCGGGCGTACGCCGGCCGGCCGGCCGCCTTGCTACGCGCGCGCCAGTACGCGGTGGCGAACCGGGTGGTGACGAAGTGCCCGCGCAGGTGGACCCGCACCACGGTGTCCCACTCCTGTTCGGACATCGAGAAGACCATCCGGTCGCGGAGCACCCCGGCGTTGTTGACCAGGATGTCCAGCCCGCCGAACGTCTCCGTTGCGGTCCTCGTCAGCGCCTCACCGGTGGCCCACTCGGCGACGTCGCCGGGACAGGCGACCGCCTCGCCGCCGGCCGCCTTGATCCGGTCGACGACACCGTCGAGGGCCGGTCCGGGCAGGTCGTTGAGCACCACGCGGGCGCCGTCGGCGGCCAGCGCGACCGCCTCGGCCGCGCCCAGCCCCTGCCCGGCGCCGGTCACCACCGCGACCCGCCCGTCCAGCGTGCCCATCTCAGTAGCCCGGCCCGCTGAGCAGGCCGCCGTCGGCGAGGAACTCGGCGCCGGTGGTGTAGGACGACTCGTCGGAGGCCAGGAACGCGACCAGCCGGGAGATCTCCACCGGCTCGGCGAAGCGGGCGATCGGCAGCTGTTTGAGGAAGCCGCTGCCGTCCACGCCGGTCATGGTCTGCGCGGCGGCGAGCGCCATCGACGTCATCACCCCGCCCGGGTGCACCGAGTTGACCCGGATGCCGAGCGAGCCCAGCTCCTGCGCCGCCGACCGGGTGAGGCCGCGGACGCCGAACTTGCTGGCGCTGTACGCCGACAGCCCGGCCGCACCGGCGAAGCCCTCGATCGACGAGATGTTGACGATCGAGCCGCCACCGGCCGCGATCATCGCGGGGACGACCTGCCGGATGCCCAGCCAGGTGCCGACCAGGTTGACGTCGAGGACGTGGCGGAACTCGGCCGGGTCCATCTCGGTGACCGGCGCGTGCCGCAGGATCCCGGCGTTGTTCACCAGCACGTCGACGCGCCCGAACGCGGACAGCGTCGCGGCGACCGCCGCCTCCCAGTCGTCCGCGCTCGTCACGTCGTGGCGCACGAACCGGCACCGGTCCGCGCCCAGCCCGTCGGCGACGGCCTGGCCCTTCTCGTCGAGGACGTCACCGATGACCACCCGGGCCCCCTCGGCGACGAAGTGCCGGGCATGTGCCTTGCCCATGCCCCGGGCACCGCCGGTGATCAGTGCCACCTTGCCGTCCAGCCGCCCCATCGCGCCTCCCAGGCCGGGCTCAACCAAACGCTTGCTTGGGTGGAGCCTAGACCCAGCGGGACGGATTGTCAGGCGGTGATGCCGTCGAAGAGCAGGCGCAGCAGCCCGTCCACGATCTCGTCGGTGCTCCAGCCGGCACCCTTGCTCGGCCGCCACGACGTGGGGATCCAGAGGATGTCGCGGAGCAGCCGGTAGACCAGCCGGGCGTCCAGGTCGGCGCGGAACACCCCGGTCTGCTTGCCGCGTTCCAGCTGCTCGACCCAGGTCTGCTCGATCTCCTTCATCGCGGTGCGCAGGTAGCCGAAGCGGGGCTGTGCGCTGAAGTAGCTCCAGTCGTTCTGCAGCATGGTCAGCGCCGCGCGGTGGCGGCTCAGCGTGGCGGTGCTGGACCGCACGATCTCCTCGATGGCCTTGCGCGGATCGTCCGTGGAGGCGACCGCTGACCGGTAGCCGGCGAGCACGTCGTCGAGGAAGGCACTGAGGATCTCGTCGCCGATCGACTCCTTCGAGTCGAAATGGTGGTACAGGCTGCCGGAGAGGATGCCGGCGGCCTCCGCGATGTTGCGTACGGTCGTGGCCCGGAAGCCCTTCTCGGCGAAGAGGTCGCCGGCGAGCTGAACCAGGTGCGCACGCCGCTCCGAGCTGTTCTTCGAAGGGGTCGTCACCAGGCCTATTATGCCGCCCTGCCAAACGCTTGCTTGGTCGACCACACCCGGATAGCGTAGAACGCGTTCTAATTCTGAGTGGGGGTGGCGGGATGCGCGCGGCGGTTCTCCACACGATCGGCGAAGAGAAGCTCGACCTCCGTGACGACGTGACCGTCCTCGGTCCCGGGCCGGGCGAGGTGCACCTGCGGGTGCGCGCGTCCGGTGTCTGCCACTCCGACCTGTCCGCTCTCAACGGTGGCCTGCCCCAGCCGGTGCCGGCCGTGCTCGGTCATGAGGCCGCCGGCGACGTCATCGCCGTCGGCGACGGCGTCGAGGACCTGGCCCCCGGCGACCGGGTCGCGGTGAACTGGCTGCCGTCCTGCGGGACCTGTGCGCACTGCCGCCGCAACGAGCCGTACCTGTGCATGACCCACGTGATGGCCGGCTACGTGATGCCCCGGTTCATGGCCGGTGAGCTGCCCGTCTTCGGGATGGCCGGATGCGGGTCGTTCGCCGAGGAGATGGTCGTGCCGCGGGCCGGTGCCGTGCCGATCGACGCCGACGTCCCGTACGAGGTGGCCGCCCTGGTCGGCTGCGGTGTCACCACCGGCGTCGGCGCGGTGATCAACACGGCCCGGGTGCGGCCCGGCGACACCGTCGTGGTGATCGGCTGCGGCGGGGTGGGCATCGCCGCGGTGCAGGGTGCCCGACTGGCCGGCGCCGCCGTGATCGTCGCCGTCGACACGGTGCCCGGCCGGCACGAGGCGGCCCGCCGGTTCGGCGCCACCCACACGGCCACTCCCGACGAGCTCAGCGATCTGCAGACCGAGGTCGTTCCCGAGGGCTTCGACTACGCGTTCGACGTGGTGGCCGTGCCGCAGACCCTGCGTACCGCCTGGACCGCCTGCCGCCGCGGCGGCACCGTGGTCGTGGTCGGTGCCGGCCGGGCCGACCAGCAGGTCGAGTTCAGCCCGTTCGAACTGCTCTTCGAGGGCAAGACGATCGTCCCGTCGCTGTACGGCTCGGCCGACCCGCCCCGCGACTTCGGCCGGCTGCTCAGCCTGTGGCGGGCCGGCCGGCTGGACATCGCGGGCATGATCAGCCGCCGGCTGCGCCTGGACCAGGTGGGTGACGCCCTGGCCGGCCTCGGCAGCGGCGACGTGATCCGGCAGGTGATCCTGCACGGGGACAGCTGATGCGGCTCGGCATCCAGCTCGGGTACAGCGGTCAGGGCTTCGCGGACGCGGTCGACGAGGTGGTGGAGTTCGAGCAGGCCGGGGCCGAGCTCGTGGTGGTGCCGGAGGCGTACAGCTTCGACGCGGTCAGCCAGCTGGGCTTTCTGGCGGCGCGGACCCGGACCATGGGACTGGCCTCCGGGGTGATGCAGACCTTCACCCGGACGCCCACGCTCACCGCGATGACCGCGGCCGGCCTGGACTACGTCTCCGGTGGACGGTTCTCGCTCGGGCTCGGCGCCTCGGGCCCGCAGGTGATCGAGGGCTTCCACGGGGTGCGGTACGACGCGCCGGTCGCGCGTACCCGGGAGATCGTGGAGATCTGCCGGCGCACCTGGCGACGGGAGGCGCTGGTCTTCCAGGGCGAGCACTACCGGATCCCGCTGCCCGGCGAATACGGCAAGCCGCTCAAGCTGATCAACCGGCCGGTACGCGAGCGGATCCCGATCCTGCTCGCCGCCATGGGCCCGCGCAACGTCGCCCTGGCCGCCGAGATCGCCGACGGCTGGCAGGCGCTCTTCCTGGACCCGCGCGCGGCCGGCCGGGTGTTCGGCGAAGCGCTCGCCGACGGCCTGGCCCGCCGTGACCCCGAGCTCGGGCCGCTGGACGTGTCGGTACCCGTACCGTATGCACTGGCTGAACCGACGCCGGCGCTGCTCGGCCCGCACCGTGCCCAGCTCGCGCTCTATCTGGGCGGCATGGGCGCGCGCAAGCGCAACTTCTCCAACGACCTGATCCGCCGCTACGGCTACCCGCGTGCGGCCGAGCTGATCCAGGAGCTGTACCTGTCCGGCCGCAAGGCGGAGGCGGCGGCCGCGGTGCCGGACGACCTGGTGGCGGCGACCTGCCTGGTCGGCGCCCCGGACGAGATCAGGAGAAGGCTGGACGACCTGGCCGCCGCCGGGGTGACCACGATCCTGGCGTCGCCGCTCGCGGCCGCCCGGGCCGAGCGGGTCAAGGACGTGACCGCACTCCGTCAGCTCCTCGACGACGCCGGCCCAACCCCACCGCTGTCTGCGGAACGTTGAGGCAGCGCTGGGGTTGGGCCGGTTTCGGGTGGCCCAACGTCACTGTCGTTTCGGGGACGTTGAGGCAGCACCGGGGTTGGGCTGGAAGAGGGTGTCTAGGCGGCGGTGCTCCTGCTCCTCGATGGCGGTCTGCTGTGCGGGGGTGAGCACGTCGCAGATCCAGTCCCAGTGCAGGGCCACCCGGTCGCCCGACTCGACGTCCCGGGGCAGCGTCCGCACCACCTCGTCGGCGGGTGGGCCGGAGGTCAGCGTGCCGTCCGTCCAGATCAGCGGCCGGGAGACCACGGTGGCGGTCGGGCCGTGCACCGCCCGGACCGTGCCGGTGCGGATGCGGCAGCGGTCCAGCACCGACACCGCCGCCGGATTGCCGGTGCGGCGTAGCAGGCCGAGCCACGGATACACCTCGAAGACGTGGAAGCTGTGGTGCGCCACCGCCCGGTCCTGCGCCGACGCCCAGCTGCCGCCCTCCTGCCCGGCGAACCGGCGGCGGAGGAACGCGGCGAGCGCGGCCGGCGGCACCCGGTCCAGCAGGTCGTTGCCGATCCAGTACGCCTCGACCACGCGCGCGTCGAGCGGATCGGCGATGTCCGCCGAGCGGGCGATGAACTCCAGGTACGCCCAGGCGCCCTGGAAGGCGCGGGCCCGGGCGGCGATCTCGGCGGTGGCGTCGGCGCGCAACAGCACCGAGGCGCCCTCGGGGCCGCAGTAACCGAGCGCGTTCGGCGGATAGGCGTAGCGGGCGAACAGCCGCGTCCCGGAGTCGCTCACGTCAGCAGATCCGGGGGAGTTGTTCGCCGATCGGCATGCTGATCACCCGGGTGCCGCCGAGGGCGGTGCGGGCGACGACCATGCCGGGATGGTCCGGCACGCAGGTCCCGATCTTTCGAGCACCTTTACCGTACGCGTGCGCGCGCATCGCCTCGAGCACCTGCTCGGCGTGCGGCTCCGGCACGAACGCGACCAGTTTGCCCTCGTTGGCGACCTGCAACGGGTCGAGTCCGAGCAGGTTGCACGCGTCCGCGACCTCGCCGGGCACGGGCAGGTCCCGTTCGGTCAGCTCGACACCCACCCCGGCCGCCTTGGCGATCTCGTTGAGGGCGGCCGCCACCCCGCCCCGGGTGGGGTCGCGCAGCACGTGCACGTCGGCGCCGGTGGCCAGCATCGCCGCGACCAGGCCGTGCAGCGGCGCGGTGTCGCTGCGCACCTCGGTGCCGAAGGTCAGGCCCTCCCGGCAGCTCAGCACGGCCACGCCGTGCGCGCCGAGGTCGCCGCTGATCAGGATCGCGTCGCCGGGGGCGGCCCGGCCGGGGCGGATGTCCACGCCCTCGGGGACCACACCGATCCCGGCCGTGGTGACGTAGACACCGTCGCCGCTGCCGTTGTCCACCACCTTCGTGTCGCCGGTGACCAGCCGCACCCCGGCGGCCCGGGCGGCCGCACCCATCGCCTCGGCGATCCGGCCCAGCTCGGCGAGCGCGGTGCCCTCCTGGAGGATGAACGCGGCCGACAGGTGCAGCGGGGTGGCACCGGACATCGCCAGGTCGTTGACGGTGCCGTTGACCGCCAGGTCGCCGATCGAGCCGCCGGGGAAGAACATCGGCTTGACCACGAACCCGTCGGTGGAGAACGCCAGGCGAGTGCCGCCGATCTCCAGGACGGCACAGTCGCCCAGCTCGCCGGGCGCGCCGGCGGACCCGTACCCGGGCAGGAAGAGATGTCGCACCAGCTCGGCCGACATCGCCCCGCCCCCGCCGTGTCCCAGCACGATCGCGGGGGTGTCGCGCAGCGGCACCGGACATGTCCAACTCTCGAAATCAAGAGTCATGAGTGCGTCACCAGCCGGTACGCGTAATACGCCGCGCACGCCCCCTCGGACGACACCATCGTCGCGCCGAGCGGCGTCCGGGGCGTGCACTGCTTGCCGAACGCCGCGCACTCGTGCGGCTTGAGCAAACCCTGCAAGACCTCACCGGAACGGCACAGCGGTGACTCCGCGGTCCGCAGCCCGCCCACGTCGAAGCGCAGTTCCGCGTCGAACTCCCGGTACCGCGAGGAGAGCCGCCAGCCGCTACCGGGTATCTCGCCGATGCCGCGCCAGGTCCGGTCGGTCACCTCGAACACGTCGCGCAGCATCGCCATCGCGGCCGGATTGCCCTCGTCGCGTACCGCCCGTGGGTACGCGTTGCGCACCTCGGCCCGGCCCTGCTCGAGCAGCGTGATCGTCTGCCGGATGCCCTCCAGGATGTCGAGCGGCTCGAACCCGGTGACCACGATCGGCACCCCGTACTTGTGGGCCAGCGGCGGGTACTCGCGGGTGCCCATCACGCTGCACACGTGCCCGGCGGCCAGGAACGCCTGCACCCGGCAGCGCGGCGACTCCATGATGGCCGCGATCGCCGGTGGCACCAGCACGTGCGACACCAGCAGCGAGAAGTTGGTCACGCCGAGCCGCCGGGCCTGGTGGACGGTCATCGCGTTGGCCGGGGCGGTGGTCTCGAACCCGATGCCGAAGAACACCACCTGCCGGTCCGGGTTCTGCCGGGCCAGTTTCAGCGCGTCCATCGGGGAGTAGACCACGCGTACGTCGCCGCCGGCGCTCTTCACCCCGAACAGGTCCTGGCCACTTCCCGGCACCCGCAGCATGTCGCCGAACGAGCAGAAGATCACCTCGGGCCGGGCGGCGATTGCGAGCGCCTTGTCGATCACCTCGAGCGGGGTGACGCAGACCGGGCAGCCCGGCCCGTGAATCATCTCGACGTCGTCCGGCAGCAGCTGGTCGATGCCGTGCCGGATGATCGAATGTGTCTGCCCGCCGCAGACCTCCATCATGGCCCAGGGCCGGGTGGTGACCGCGTGGATCTGATCGATCAGCCGGGCGGCCAGGTCGGGATCACTGAACTCGTCAAGGTATTTCACGGAACTCCTCCTCGAGGATGCCCAGCCGTTCGAAGTTGGCGAGGGTCTGGCGGGCCGACTCCTCGTCGAGTTGCTGGATGGCGAAGCCGACGTGCACGATCACGTACTCGCCGACACCCACCCCGGGCACGTATTGCAGGCACACCTCCTTGCGCACGCCGCCGAAGTCCACCTCGGCCATCGGTACGCCGTCCGCGTCGGCGATGCTCAGAACGCGGCCCGGAACAGCAAGGCACACGACTCGTTCTCCCTTCTGCGAACGACTAACCGGACGCACCCACCACGAGCTGGCCGAGCGCGATGCCACCGTCGTTGGGCGGCAGCAGCCGGGGCCGCAGCACCCGGAAACCGCGCTCGGCCAGGTCCTGTTCGGCGGCGGCGACCAGCAGCGCGTTCTGGAACACGCCGCCGCCCAGCGCCACCACTCCCAGCCCGGTCTGCTCCCGGCACTGCTCGGCCAGCCGGACGATCAGGCCGGCGACCGCCGCGTGGAAGCGGGCCGCGATCACCGCCGGGGACACGCCGCCGCGGACGTCGGCGGCCACCGCCCGGATCACCGGCCCGGGATCGGCGACGTCCGGGCGGGGCTCGAACGCGTAGGCGGGATGCGGCTCCAGGCCGTGCCGGGCGGCCAGTCCTTCCAGGATCATCGCGGCCTCCGCCTCGTACTCGACGGTCTGCCGCACCCCGGCCAGGGCCGCCACCGCGTCGAACAGCCGTCCCATGCTGGACGTCGGCACGCACCCGAACCCGGTGCCGAACTGCCGGTCCAGCACGCCCCGCTCGGCGGCCGGGCACGCCGTCACCGGCGGCAGCTCCGGCCACCAGGGCACGCCCGCGGCCCGCAGATACGACAGCGCCATCCGGTACGGGCGCCGCACACTCGCGTCACCCCCGGCCAGGGGCACGTAACCGAGGTGCGCGACGCGCCGGAATCCCTTGTAGCCGGCGATCATCACCTCACCGCCCCAGACGGCGCCGTCGGTTCCGTAACCGGTGCCGTCGAAGGCGAACCCGATCACCTGCTCGTCCGGCCCGGCCCCGTGCTCGGCGAGCACCGCGGCCAGGTGCGCGTGGTGGTGCTGGACCAGGCGTACCGGGCGGCCGGCGGCGTGTGCCCGGGCCCAGCCGGTGGAGTGGTATCCGGGGTGCAGGTCGGCGATCAGCAGTTCGGGCCGCACCCCGGTGAGGTGTTCCAGGTGCCGGGCGCTGCTGGTCAGCGCGTCCAGGCCGGCCAGGTCGTCCAGGTCGCCGATGTGCTGGCTGGCCCACGCGTACCGGCCGGCGCCGACCGCGCAGGTGTTCTTCAGATCGGCGCCGACCGCCAGCGCCGGGGTGAGGTCGAACGGCACGGTGACCGGCAGGGGTGCGTAGCCGCGGGACCGGCGCACCGGCAGTTCGGCTCCCGAGGTGTAGCGGGTGACCGAGTCGTCGCACGGCACCCGGATGGCGCGGTCGTGACGCAGCCAGGCGTCGGCGAGCGGCCCGAGCCGGCGGCGGGCGTCCTCGTCGTCGGCGGCGATCGGTTCCCCGGCCAGGTTGCCGGACGTCATGACCAGGGCGTCCGGGCCGGGCGGGTCGCCGGGCAAGCCGGAGAGCAGCACGTGCAGCGGGGTGTACGGCAGCATGACGCCGAGTTCGGCGTGGTCCGGGGCGACCGTGGCGGCGACCGGTGCGGGCGAGTCCCGGCGGGGGAGCAGCACGATCGGCCGCCGGGCGCCGGTGAGCAGCCGTTCCTCGCCGGCGGTGAGTTCCACCAGCTCGCGGGCGGTCTCCAGGCCGGCGACCATCACCGCGAACGGCTTGCCGCCGCGCCGCTTGCGGTCGCGGAGCGTGGCCACCGCCGTGTCGTCGCGGGCGTCGCAGGCCAGGTGGTAGCCGCCGAGGCCCTTCACCGCGACGATCGCCCCGGACGACAGCAGCCGCCGGGCCTCGCTGAGGGCGTCCTCGCCGTAGCGGGCCGGGCCGTCCGGGGTGACGAGTTCGAGGCGGGGGCCGCATCCGGGGCAGGCGATCGGCTGAGCGTGGAAGCGGCGGTCGGCCGGGTCGTCGTACTCGGCGCGGCAGGCGTCGCACATCGGGAAACCGGCCATCGTGGTGGACGCCCGGTCGTACGGCAGGGCGTCGATGATGGTGAACCGCGGACCACAGTTGGTGCAGGTGATGAAGGGATGCCGGTAGCGCCGGTCGGCCGGGTCGCGCAGCTCGCGCAGGCAGTCCGCGCAGATCGCGACATCAGGGGAGGCGAGGGTACGGGCCGGCCCGCTCCCGTGGGACGCGGCGATGCTGAACCCGGTCCCGCCGGTGACCGGCAGTTCCTCCTCGTCCACTCCGGTGATCATCGCCAGCGGCGGTGCACCGGTGCGCAGGCGCTGCCCGTACTCGGCGACCGCCTCCGGTTCCCCCTCTACCTCGACGACCACGCCACCGGCCGTGTTGCTCACCTCGCCGGTGAGCGAGAGCTCCGAGGCGGTCACGTAGGCGAACGGCCGGAACCCCACGCCCTGCACCAGCCCGCCCACCGTGAACCGGCGCCGGACCCGGGTCTCCCGGCGGCCGCTGCCGATCAGCTCCAGCCCGGCCATCGCCTGTCCGGCCTGCGCCTCGTCGAGGATCTCCATGGCGAAGCCGAGGTGGATCAGCACCCAGTCGCCCGGCTCCGGCGCGGCCGCCAGCATGCCGATGTTCACCCGCCGGCCGGCCCCGGCCACCTCGACCAGCGCGAGCTGCCCCGCGTTGCCCGGCAGGATCTCCCGCACCCGCCCCGGAATGCCCAGGCACATCGCTCACCACCTCCCGTGACCGACCAGGTCGGTCCGCGCGAGCAGGGTGCGGATCGCGGTGAGGGCCTCCGGGACGGCGGCGGCGACCGGCGGGCTCAGGCCGATGCGTTCGCTGACGTCGGCGACGCGGCAGCCGACGACGTACGCCGGCGGCACGGTCCCGCCGAGGCGTTCGACGGCGGCCAGCATCGCGACCGGGTCCATGCCGTGGGCGTCGAGCAGGCCCCCGTCGCCGGTCCGCCCGGCGCGCAGCACCACCACGGCGCCGGGCGCCTGGCCGGCCGGTGGCAGGGCGTCGACCAGGACCAGCGCGTCGTATCCGGCGAGCAGGTCGTAGGCCAGGTGCAGACCGCGGATGCCGTAGTCGCGGACCCGGACGCCGGGCGGCAGGTCCGGGGCGCCGGCGAGCCGCCGGACCACCTCCGGGCCGAAGCCGTCGTCGCCGAGGAAGAGGTTGCCGACCCCGGCGACCAGCACCCCGCTCACATCGAGCGGATCTTGAAGTAGCGGCGGATGTCGGGCAGCGACCGGATCAGCAGGACGGTGGCGTACACGGCGACGGCCGCGGTCACCGCGGTGGTGAGAACACCGACGGCTTTCATGGTGATCCTTCCGGCGTCAGTTCGTCGGGTGCGAAGTAGAAGTACCGGCCGTACCAGTCGTGCAGCTCGGCGGCCGGGTCGTCGAGCAGCACCACCGCCACGTGGGTGCCGCCGTCCACGTCCTCGACCACCGCGGTGACCCGGGCGACCCGGCCGGCGAAGAACAGGTCCTGCGCGTCGGCGCGCCGGTTGGGGCGGACCCGGACCAGGCTGTCCCGGCCGATCCGGACCCCGGCGATCACGACCGATCCGGATCCCGGGTCGCGGCGGGTGCCGTGCAGCCGGTCCAGGTCGGCGGCGGTCGCGGCGTCGCAGCGCTCGACGATCGCCGCGGCCCTCGGGTCGGTGGCGCGGGCCTCCGCCTTCTCCGCGTCGGTCATCGTCATCACGCGCAGGGTGAGCAGCTCGTCGATCTCGGTCGAGTCGTACAGCTCGCCGTTGCTCTGCTCGGCGATCCGTGGATTGTCGTACAGGATGATCGGCGAGCCCAGGACCAGGCCGGGGCTGCCGGCGAGCACCGGCCAGCAGCGGTCCTGGCGGCACCGGGCGGCCGCCGCGACGGCGTCCGGAGGCGGGTCGAGCACCGAGACAAACACCGCGTTGCAGGCTTCCAGCAGCAGGTGGGCACCGAGCAGCGAGTGGCGTACGGCCTCGTCGCGCCCGGTGACCGGATCAGGATGGGTGTTCGCCACCGCGACGGTGAGCCGGCGCAGGTCACCGTCCGGGACCGAGGTGGCCCGCACCCGCGCGCTGATCGGCCAGCGCCGCCGTACCACCCGTCCGGCCTCGGCGACGGGTTCCTCGTCGTGGCCGCCGGGGACGGTCACCTCGAACGTCATGGCGCCGTCCACCGGCACGTTCGGCAGCATGATCTCCCGCTCCACCGCCTCGTCCCAGCTCAGCAGCGTGGCGTCGCCGACCCGCAGTTCGGCGACGGCCTCCTCGGTGCCGTCCGGCCGCTTCGCGCGTACCTCCCGGGTTTGCAGTTGCAGGAAGCGCAACCGGACGGTGACCGCGAACGGGCCGCTGCCGGGCCGGACCAGGCACTGCATCGCCATCTCCGGTGGCTCCCCGGCGGACGCCAGCGGCGGGCCGAGCACGCCGAACTGCCAGCGGGAGCGGTTCTTGGCCGCGCTCGCCCGGTACGGGTAAAGCAGATACCCCTCGTAGAGGACCGCGTCGGCGACCGCCCGGGCCGCGTCCAGGCTCACGACGCCGGCCCGTCGGCCGCGGCGAGGAGCCGCTGGAACGTCTCGTCCCAGCTGGTGAGTCCGTGCCGGTCCCGGTATCCGGCGAGCCGGGTCAGCACGTCGGACCCGGCCCGCAGCCAGCCGCTGTTCGGGTAGTAGGACTCGATCATCTGCCGCCACACGGCCACCGGCATCCGGTGCCGGGCCTCGCAGCTCCACGGGATCTGCTCCACCGCGAAGCCGGTCGTGCCGGGGGTGAAGACCGTGCCGGAGAAGAGGAAGCTGAGCGGCACGGTCCCCGAGCCGAGCGCGTGCAGGTAACGGGCGCCCACCACGTCCAGGTCGTAGGTGCACGGCATCGGCAGGTCCAGGTCGGTGCGGCCGGTGAAGCCGGGCACGGTGGCCGAGCACTGCATCCACTGGAACGGCCGGACCGTGCCGGCCCAGCGGTCCGGTTCGCCGAACATGCCGCGCAGCCCCTCCTGCTCGGCCGTCTCGTAGCGGCGCAGCTGAGGTTCGACGCGGACCTGGCAGCGCAGCACGATCGCGTGGACCGCCCGGCCCTCACCGGCGTCGACACGGAGCCGGGCGGTGAGCTGCGGTGCCACCGCGTACGGCTCGGCGACCACGTCGAGCACGGTGAACCGGTATTCGTTCACGGAGTGCCGTCCTCGGTGGGTGCGGGCCGGCTGCGGGCCCGCAGCCGGGTGAAGAACGCGTCGATCGCCTCGTGCGCCTCGCGCCCGCCGTCGAAGCCGCGCCACCGGGTGCGCAGCGCGCCGACCAGCTCGTAGCAGGCGTCGACCGGCACCAGATAGCCGCCCTGGTCCGGGCGGCGGACCAGCAGCGCCTCCACGTCGGGCCGCATGGTGCGCAGCGCCGGGTGGCGGGCGACCAGGCCGTCCCACTCGGACAGCGGCAGTTCCGACTCGGTGGCACCCGCCGGACCCGGGTAGCAGGCGACCATCCGGTCCAGCGTGGAGTTGCGGAACAGGAAGGCGAGGCCCACCGGAATCTGCAGCGCGTCCCACGAGCGGTCGTCCAGGGCGGCGCCGGTGAACCGCAGGTACCGGTCCGGCACGGCGCGGTACCGCAACTGCGCGTGCTCGTCGGTGAAGAGCAGGTGGCAGGCGGTGCAACTGCACATCAGGGCGCGGCGGTTCAGGTCGACGACGTGCCGGTGCCCGGCCGGGATCGGCACGGCGCACATCTCGCAGCGCGGCGCGGCCGCAGCCGGCGGCCGGGACTGTGCGGCGCGGCGCAGCGCGCCGAGAGGGCCGGTCACGGTGTCCCTCCGGGCCGGTCGAAGAGCGCGGAGACCGGGATCAGGGGTACGGCTGAGCCCGTCTCGATCTCGATCCCGGTGAGGTCCGGGGCGGCCACCTCGACCGCGGCGCGGATCCGCTCGTCGCGGGCGGCCGCGCCACACCCGCCGCCGGTCGCCCGGAGCCGGGCCACGCCGTCCGCGGTCACCTCGATCAGCCGCACCTCGCCGCCGGCCTCGGCGAGCGCCCGCTCGATCCGGGTCTGCACGCTGTCCGGGTGCAGGTCGTGCACCAGCAGCAGGCTCGCCACCAGGTCGTCGGCGGCCAGCGCGGTGAGCACCGGGTCGGTCAGTGCGCCGTGGGCGTGCAGCAGTTCCAGCAGGCGTCGCAGGCCCGCGCCGTACAGCCCGGTCAGCAGCCGGACCAGTTCCTCGCGGTCGGGCCCGCCCGTGGCCAGGAGCGCGTCGATGCGTTCCCCGGCCGCCCGCCAGTCCTGATCCGGCATGTCACGTCCCGGTGGGGGAGTGCACCAGGTCCAGCTTCTTCCCGTCGCCCAGGTACATGTGCACCCCGCAGGGCAGGCACGGGTCGAAGCTGCGCACCGTACGCATGATGTCGATGCCCTTGAAGTCGTCCCGGTCGTTCTCCTCGAAGATCGGCTGGCCCTCGACGGCGTCCTCGTACGGCCCCGGCGTGCCGAAACTGTCCCGCGGGCTGCCGTTCCACGGCGTCGGCGGGTACGGGTGATAGTTGGCGATCTTCCCGTCCCGGATCACCATGTGGTGCGACAGGACGCCCCGCACCGCCTCGGTGAACCCGCAGCCGATCCCCTCGTCGGGCACCTCGAACGGCTCCCAGGTCTTGGTACGCCCGGCCCGGATCTCGGTGAGTGCCTTCTCCGCGAAGTGCAGAGCGCACGCGGCCGCGTACGCCTGGAAGTAGGTCCGGGCCCGGTTGCGTTCGATGGTGTTGCTCCACCGCGGGATCTTCCACTCCAGCTCGACCGGCGGCTTGAGCGCCGTCTTCGGCAGGGTGATCCGCACGCTGGACCCGGTGGACCGCACGTACCCGATGTCGACAAGTCCGGCGAGGGCGGTCACCCAGAGCCGGGCGAGCGGCCCGCCGCCGGTGTCCAGGGCCAGGTAGTCGGTGCCGTCGTACCAGCGCGGCGACATCACCCAGCTGTACTTGCCGTCCAGGTCGCGTTTCTGCGGTCGCGGGTTGGTGTGCTGGTTCCACGGGTGCCGGCGGTCCACCTTGTTGCCGAGCGGATCGTGCGTCACGAAGATCTCCTGGTCCTCCCAGTCGTCGTAGTACGACGAGCCGAGCAGGATCCGGATCCCCAGGTTGATCTCGACGAGGTCGGTGGTGATCAGCCGGTTGTCGACGACGATGCCCGGCGAGACGAACATCCTGCGGCCCCAGCCGGTCATGTCGGCGTACCGGAAGTTGCAGTGCTCCGGGTCCTGGAAGGACCCCCACGAGCCGAGCAGGACCCGCCGGTTGCCGACCTGCTCGTAGCCGGGCAGCGCCTGGTAGAAGAAGTCGAAGAGGTCGTCGTGCATCGGCACGACCTTCTTCATGAACTCGACGTAACGCATCAGCCGGCTCAGGTAGTCGGTCATCAGCTGGATCGTGGCGACCGTGCCGACACCGCCCGGATAGAGCGTGGAGGGGTGCACGTGGCGGCCCTCCATCAGGCAGAACATCTCCCGCGTCATGCGGCTGACCTGGAGCGCCTCGCGGTAGAACTCGCCGGTGAACGGGTTCAGCGAGCGCATGATGTCGCCGATGGTCCGGTAGCCGTGGTCGCCGGCGTGCGGCGCCTCGGTGCGGTTGGCCTGCTCGAGGACGCCCGGGTTGGTCTCGGCGACCATCTTCTCGCAGTAGTCCACCCCGACCAGGTTCTCCTGGAAGATGTTGTGGTCGAACATGTACTCGGCGGCCTCACCGAGGTTGACGATCCACTCGCCCAGGTGGGGCGGCTTCACCCCGTACGCCATGTTCTGCGCGTAGCAGGAGCAGGTGGCGTGGTTGTCGCCGCAGATGCCGCAGATCCGGCTGGTGATGAAGTGCGCGTCGCGCGGGTCCTTGCCCTTCATGAAGATCGAGTAGCCGCGGAAGATCGAGCTGGTGCTCTTGCACTCCGCGACGACCTTCTGCTGGAAGTCGATCTTCGTGTAGATGCCGAGGCTACCGACGATCCGGGTGATCGGGTCCCAGGCCATCTCGACCAGTTCGGTCATCGGGTCCCCGCCTTCCTGCGCCACTTCGGTTCGCGATCCAGGGTGCGCGCGGTGATGCCGCGCAGGAGCTTGACCGCCTTGCCGTAGGGGCCGACCACCCGGGTGGACAGGTGCCCGCCCGGCGGCGAGTCCATGAACGGCTGGAACTTGTCCGGGAAGCCGGGCATGGTGCAGCCGATGCAGATGCCGCCCACGTTGGGGCAGCCGCCCACCCCGTTGATCCAGCCCCGCTTCGGTACGTTGCACCGGACGACCGGACCCCAGCAGCCGAGCTTCACGATGCACTTCGGCGAGCCGTAGCCGTCGGCGAAGTCGGCCTGCTCGTAGTAGCCGGCCCGGTCGCAGCCCTCGTGCACGGTCTGCGAGAAGAGCCACGTCGGGCGCAATACGTCATCCAGGGGAATCATCGGCGCCTGGCCGGTCACCTGATAGAGCAGGTAGGTGAGCGTCTCCGACAGGTTGTCCGGCTGGATCGGGCAGCCCGGCACGCAGACGATCGGGATGCCCGCCTTCGACCGCCAGTCCCAGCCCAGGTGATCCGGTACGCCCATCGCCCCGGTCGGGTTGCCCGCCATCGCGTGGATCCCGCCGTACGTGGCACAGGTGCCCACCGCCACCACCGCCGTCGCCTTCGGAGCCAGCCGGTCCAGCCAATCGCTGGTGGTACGCGGCTGCCCGGTACCGGGATCGTTGCCGAACCCGCTCCAGTAGCCCTCCTCGTGCAGCGTCTCGTCCGGAATCGACCCCTCGACGACCAGCACGAACGGTTCCAGCTCGCCCTGCTCCGCCCGCAGGAACCAGGCCAGGAAGTCGTCCGCCCCGCCGCGCGGCCCGCACTCGAAGTCGATCAGCGGCCAGTGCACGGCGACCCGCGGCAGGCCGGGCAGCGCGCCCAGGGCGATCTCCTCGATGCTGGGCTGGGTGGCCGCGGTGAGCGCGACCGAGTCCCCGTCGCAGCTGAGGCCCGCGTTGATCCAGAGCACGTGGATCAAAGGATCTTCTGCTGGAGGCATGCTGACCGGCTCCCCGGGCTCCGCCGGACCCCCGCGGCGACGAAGTCCACACTCGATTGACCCGTGTGTGTGACGCGAGTAACAGGCTAGTCCCGGAGCGTGAGACCATGTCAATCCCCTGCCGGGCTACCGAGCGAGGGCCGATGCACGAGCTCGCCATCGCCACCGAGATCGCCGGCGCCGTCTGCGCGAAGGCCGCCGGCCGGCCGGTACGCCGTGTCACCGTCCGGGTCGGAGCGTTGACCGCGGTGGTGCCGGAGGCCATGCGGTTCTGCTTCACGCTCGCCGTCGAGGGCACCGTGGCCGACGGCGCCGACCTGGAGATCGAGCACCGGCCCGGCGCCGGGCACTGCGGCTCCTGCGGCAACGACGTCATCCTTCCCGACCTGATCCTGCTCTGCCCGTGCGGCAGCGCCGACGTCACCGTCACCTCCGGCCGGGAACTGCAGATCGTCTCCATGGAGGTGGACTGAGCATGTGCGGTACCTGCGGCTGTGACGACAAGCCCGAGGTGATCACGCTCGAGCGGAAGGTCCTCGCCCACAACGACGAGACCGCCCGGGCCAACCGGGAACGACTCGCCGCACGCGGTGTCCTCGCCGTCAACCTGATGAGCTCGCCCGGATCCGGCAAGACCACCCTGCTCGAGCGGACCATCCGTGATCTCGGACCGGACCGGCCGGTGGCGGTCGTCGAGGGCGACCAGCAGACCCCGCTCGACGCGGAGCGGATCCGGCGTACCGGCTGCCCGGTCGTGCAGATCAACACCGGGGCCGGCTGTCACCTGGACGCGGAGATGCTCGGTGCCGCCCTCGACCGGCTGGCGCCGGCCGCCGGCTCGCTGCTCTTCGTCGAGAACGTCGGCAACCTGATCTGCCCGGCCCTGTTCGACCTGGGCGAGCGGGACCGGGTCGTCATCCTCTCGGTGACCGAGGGCGCCGACAAGCCGCTCAAGTACCCGCACGCCTTCGCCGTCGCCGGCCTCGTCGTGATCAACAAGGTCGACCTGCTGCCGTACGTGGAGTTCGACGTGGCGGAGTGTCGCCGACACGTGTCAGCGGTCAACCCACGGGCCGCGGTGGTGGAGGTCTCCGCGACCCGTGGCGACAACCTGCCCGCGTGGTACGACTGGCTCCATCAGTTGAGAGCCGGCTCCGCGGGCCGGGACCACACCTCGTAGAGGTCGGTGCCGTAGGCCGTGCGCAGCACCCGCAGTACCCGGTCGGCGTGCAGGTAGCTGGAGACCTCGGCGGCGATGCGGTGCAACGCCGCCATCGGTGCGACGACCACCGGCAGGTCGCCGGTGGCGAGCATCCGCTCCACGACGAACGCGCCCTCCTGGAATCCGTTCTCGCCGGGCCACATCCGGATCTCGACCACCCGGTGCCCGGCCAGCCGGTCCCGTAACCCGGTGACGACCGCATGGTGGTCCCGGTCCGGCGGGGACGTACCCATCATCACCAGCAGGTCCTCGTGCTGGGTCTCGGCCACGTCGGCCAGCCGGGAGACCACCGGATCGCTGTCGCCGCCGGTCTCCTGATCGTGGATCACGGCTACCGTGATCTTCGAGCGGAGGCTCGCCTCGTCCTGGGTCTCCCACCAGGTGGCCTCGGGCTCGCGGATCACCATGGGCGTCAGCCCGAGAGTGGTGCGCCGGTTGCGCATGGACGGGATCCGCCAACTCGTCCACCGGCCCCGGTTTGCGGTCACGAGTTTGCGGTGCACCGAGAATCGTTGCCAGATCACGTCGTCACTCCCTTGGCGCTGACAGTCCGTGCCGGGGTGGCCGGTACGGACTCCAAGTTGCATGAGGCTCACCGAACGCCACCAGACCCAACCTTGTCCGCCCAGGTGTGGGCGGAGACAGTGGTAGTAAATGTCCCTTTTCGTGGCGGTTTCCGGCGCCCCTGGACACATGTGTCCGGTGATCGGCGGCGTTCGCTCGATCCGTGCGGGGGACTGTCGTATGACCAGGGGGGCGGCTCAGGCGATGCCCGGCCGCAAGGTCACCTGGAACAGCGGCGGGGCGGCCGACAGCCGGATCTCCACGCCGGACAGCTCTGGAGCGGCGCTGCGAACCGCCTCCGCGATCTCGGTCTGCAACGCCTCCCGAGACCCGCCGCAAGCGGATCCGGTGGTCAGCCTCAGACGCGCGACACCGGCCGCGTCCACCTCGGCGAGAACCACTTCGGCGTACGCCGAGAAGCGCTCCGCCGCCAGCCGGACGCGGGTTCCGGTGTCCCGCGGATGCAGATCGTGCACCAGCAGCAGGCTCTCGACGAGCGGGTCGGCGCAGAGTGCGGCGACCCGCTCCGGCCCGAGCAGCGCCGCGATCCGGGCCAGGCCCTCGCCGTAGAGCCGTACCAGGCAGCCGGTCAGCTCGTCGGCCACCACAGCGGCCCGCGGATCCGGGCTGCCGTGCAGTTCCCCCAGCAGTTCGTCGACGCGCCCGGCCGCGGCCCGCGCGAGGTCGTCCTGGCTCACGGTGCCGCCGCGCGGCCGGCGATCCGCAGGGTGAAGCCGCGCAGCGTACGCACCACCGGCGCGTAGTCCGCGGCCGTGGCCGGCGCTGCTCCCGCCACCGGGTCCTCCATGAACGGCATGAACTTGTCCGGGAAGCCGGGCATGGTGCAGCCGATGCAGATGCCGCCCACGTTGGGGCAGCCGCCCACCCCGTTGACCCAGCCCCGCTTGGCGACGTTGCAGCGCACCACCTGGCCCCAGCAGCCCATCTTCACCAGGCAGGAGGACGTGCCGAAGCCGAGCGCGAAGTCACTCTGGTCGTAGTAGGACGCCCGGTCGCATCCGGAGTGCACGGTCGCCTCGAACAGCCAGCGCGGGCGCAGCGACTCGTCCAGGGGAATCATCGGCGCCTGCCCGGACATCTGGTGCAGCAGATAGAGGATCGTCTCGGAGAGATTGTCCGGGTGCGTCGGACAGCCGGGTACGCAGACGATCGGCAGCCCGTCCTTGGATCTCCAATCCCAGCCCAGGTGATCCGGTACCCCCGCCGCGCCCGTCGGGTTGCCGGCCATCGCGTGCACCCCGCCGTACGCCGCGCAGGTGCCCACCGCCACCACCGCGTTCGCCCGTGGCGCCAGCCGGTCCAGCCACTCGGTCGCGGTGATCGGCTGGCTGGTACCCGGATCGTTGCCGAACCCGCTCCAGTAGCCCTCGGCCTTGTTCGTCTCGTCCGGCACCGAGCCCTCGACGATCAGCAGGAATCGGTCCAGCTCACCGCGGGCCGCCCGGTGGAACCACTCGATGAAGCTGTCCGCGCTGCCGTCCGGCCCGTTCTCGTACCCCAGGTACGGCCAGTGCAGGGCGATCGGCGGCAGTCCCGGCAGGGCGCCGAGCACCAGCTCCTCGATGCTCGGCTGGGTCGCCGCGGTCAGCGCGACGGACTCGCCGTCGCAGCTGAGGCCGCCGTTCATCCAGAGGATGTGCAGGACCTGCTCGTCCGCGCCCGGGACGTTCACGCAGCGAGCTTAGGCGCACACGCGGCGTACCGGAAAGGGCGGCTTCACCCGATCGGTGGAGTCGGATCAGCCGCCGGTTGGGCCAAACTCCCCGTATCGGGCACGGGAAGGAGCGCCATGTCGGCAGCCGCCGGCTCGGATGCGGACGAGATCGATATCCTGCCGCTCATCGTGGTCGCGCAGGCGTTCCCGGCGCGCCCGTCGTCGCTGCCGGACGTGCGCGCCTTCCTGCGCGGGAACCTCACCACGACGCCGATCTCCGAGGACGACATCCGGGCGCTCTGCGACCGGGTCGCCGAGGTGCTGCTGGACACCGCCGGCGTCAGTTCCTCGTTGCAGGTGTCGCTGCGGATCTTCCCGGACGGAGCCGAGGTCGACGTCCTCGGCGCCGCCGGCTCCTCGCCGGCTGTCCAGGAAACGGTGGCCGGGCGGGGCGGCCGGATCACCGCACCCGCGGCGCGGTCCGTCTCCCGGGAACCGGTGTCCGTGGCGATCACCGAGGAGCCGGCACTGTCGTTCGCGGCCTGGCTCGCGGCCGGCCTGCGCCGGGAAGGGCTGAGCATGGAGGCGGCCGCCCGCCGGCTCAACGTGTCGACGAAGACGATCGGGCGCTGGGTCTCGGGAGCGACCGAGCCCCGGCTGCGTGACCTGTACCGGATCCGCGAAATCTTCGGTGAACCGCCGCTTCTCTGAAAGACTTGCAAACGCTTTCAGCGGTCTCATAGCAGCCGATTGTGGCTTACTGGTGACGCGTAGACACAGGTCACGAACCCTTGAGTTGATCGACCGATACCCACCAATGTGGAGCTCGATCGATCCTTTTGCGGCCGCTGGAGCAGCAAGAGTTTTCAATCCTTGAGGGGTACAGACATGCGTACCGCACAGCACCGCACCACCGTCCGGGCCGGCGCCCTCGCGGCCGGCCTGATCGCCGGCATCCTCGGCGTCGCCGGGCCGGCCGTGGCCGCACCCGCCGCCGAGACCCCTGCCGTGACGGCCGGCGCCGCCGAGGTCGCGCCCATCGCCGCGACCTTCAACGTCGTCGCCGACTTCACGGTCTGGGGTCAGGCCGTCTACGTCGTCGGCAGCATCCCGGAGCTCGGCTCCTGGAACCCGGCCGCGGCCGTGCCGCTGACCACCAGTGGCCGCGCCTGGCCGAACTGGTACGGCAACGTGGCCCTGCCGCCGAACACCTACATCGAGTTCCAGTACATCGTGAAGAACGCCGACGGCAGCGTGGTCCGCTGGGAGAAGGGTTACCAGCAGAACCGGACCACGATCACCCCGCCGACCGGCACCTACGTCACCCACGACACCTTCGGCGGGTACTGACCGCGGGTCGCGCCGAGGGGCATGGGCGAGATGCCCCTCGGCGGCGGGGGGGGCGGCCCGGGGGGGGGGGGGGGGGGGGGGGCGCCCCCCCCCCCCCCCCCCCCACGGCCGCAACTTACCGGAAATTCCGGCGTGGGAGCGTGACCCCTTCGCGTACGGATTGCGCTAGGTAGCGTTCTGGTGACAGAGTCGTTGGGCCCGCGTCGCGATGCCCGGCCGACAACACCTTTCGAAACCAGGGCCGAACGGCCCTGTTCCGGTGCGGCGGGCAGCCGGTTCGCTGGTCACGGCGCCACCACGGCGGTGGCGTACCCCGCCCGACAAGGAACGCCGAATGTCGAATCGCAGCAGCGCCGCGGTCGCGGTCCGCGGTGCCGTCACCGTGGACGAGGCGGAGCATGTGCTCGAGGTGGTCGGTCCCGAGATCGCCGCGATCGGCCACCCGGTCGAGCAGGCCCGGGTACGCCTCACCCGATATGCGGGCCGGCACCTGCCGATGCAGGTCGTGGCGCAGGTCAACGTGGTGGTCGCGGACCGGATGGTCCGCTCCCAGCTGGCCGCCCCGACCGCCGACGAGGCCATCGACGGCGCCGCCGCCGGCCTGCGCTGGCGGCTGAACCGGCTCGGCCGCCGGCTCGCCGCCGAACTCTCCGGCGACGTGGGCCTGGTCCCCGGCGGGTGGCGGCCGGTGTACCTGCCGGCACCGGCCGGACTGCTGATCGCCCGCACCCGGCCCCGCAAGCTGGTGCGCTCCAAGTCGTGCCGCCTCGCCGTGCAGGACCCGGACACCGCCGCCTTCACCATGGAGCTGCGCGACTACCCGTTCCACCTGTTCGCCGACGACGTCACCGGTGCGGAGAGCCTGCTCTACCGGGGCGGGCCGACCGGATACCGCCTGTTGCGTACGGTGGCCGGCCCGGAACCGGTCGGCACCACCGTCCCGCTGAGCGTGCGCGCCTGGCCCGCGCCGGTGCTGCCGGTGGCCCGGGCCGTCGAGAGCCTCAACTCCACGCCGGCCCGCTCGTTCGTCTTCTTCAGCGACCCGGGCACCGGCTGCGGCCGGGTCCTCTACCGCCGCTACGACGGCGACCTAGGCCTGCTGTCCCCGTCCTGGTGAGACCATCCGCACGACGACCTTGGCCCGGGCGTGCTCCACCATCAGGTAGCGCATCGCCTCCGCGGTCTCCTCGAACTCGTACGTCCGGTCGATCACCGGAACGATCGCCTTCTCCTCGGCGAGCTCCCGCAGCGCCGCCAGCATCGCCGGGTCCCGATCGGTGGTCAGCAGCACCACCCGCTGCCGGCCGAGGCGGCCCAGCGTCTGGCCCGCGATCACCAGACCCATCGGCCCGACCAGGTACGGCCGTCCGGACCGGGCCGTCCCACCGCCGCTGAGCAGCAGCGTCCCGCCCGGTTCGAGGACACGCCGGTACGCCCGCAGCGGCCGGTTCGCCACCAGATCGAGCACGATGTCGTAGGTCCGGCCGGAGCGGCTGAAGTCCGACCTCGTGTAGTCGATGACGTGATCGGCGCCGAGCGACCGGACGAGTTCGGCGTTGCGCCCGCTGCACACCCCGGTCACCTCCGCCCCAGCCGCCTTGGCGATCTGGACCGCGAACGTGCCCACCCCGCCGGACGCCCCGTTGATCAGCACCCGGTGACCGGCCCGGACCGGCGCCAGCTCGCGCAGCCCGCGCAGCGCGGTGCCACCGGCCATCGGAAGCGTCGCCGCCTCCTCGAAAGTCAGATTGGGCGGCTTGGGCTGAGCCGCGTCCTGGGCCAGGCAGACGTACTCGGCGAACGCCCCGTCGGTGTCCCGCACGTCACCGAACACCTCGTCGCCGGGGGCGAACCGGGTCACCGAACGGCCGACCGCCTCCACCCGGCCGGCGATGTCGCTGCCGCGGATGCGCTGCCGGGGTGCCCGCCACCCGAACGAGGACCGGGCCAGCATCGGGTCGCCCCGCAGTACGTGCCAGTCCCGGGCGTTCAGGGACGCCGCGTGTACGCGTACCAGAATCTGATCGTCGGCGGGGACCGGCGTGGTCACCTCGCGCAACCGCAGGGCTTCCGTCGATCCGTAGCTGTCCTGCACGAACGCTCTCATGCCTTGATAGTGGCGATGCGGGCGTCCGTTTTCATCGGACCGGGGTACGGCCTCCGGACCCTACTAAAGTCCGGTGCGCTTCGTCTCGTACGCCCAGATGACCACCTCGACCCGGTTCCGGGCGCCGAGCTTGCCCATCAGGCTGGTGATGTGGGTCTTGACCGTGCTGAGCGTGATGTACAGCTCGGCGGCGATCTCGTTGTTGGTCCGCCCGCGCGCGACCAGGGCCAGAACCTCCTCCTCGCGCTCGGTGAGCGGATCGATCGGCTGCGGCGGCGAAGCGGCCGGCGCCGAGTGCGCGAACGCCTTCAGCAGCCGGGTGGTGATGCTCGGCGCGATGAGCGCGTCCCCGTTCGCCGCGGCCCGCACCGCCTGTGCCAGCAGCTCGGTCCCGGCGTCCTTGAGCAGGAAGCCCCGGGCGCCGGCGCGCAGCGCCGAGTACACGTATTCGTCCAGGTCGAACGTCGTGATCACGACGACCGCCAGGGGGTCGGTCACCGCCGGCCCGGCGAGCTGGCGGGTCGCCTCGATGCCGTCGATGCCGGGCATCCGGATGTCGAACAGGCACACGTCCGGGCGCATCCGGCGGGCCAGCTCCACCGCCTGCCGGCCGTCCGCCGCCTCGGCGATCACCTCGATGCCGGGCTGCGTGTTCAGCATGATGGACAGGCCGGTCCGCACGATCTCCTGGTCGTCGGCGACCAGTACGCGGATCAAACCGCGGTCCTGGGCAGCACGGCGTCGACGGTCCAGCCGCGCTCCGCGTCCGGCCCGGCCGAGCAGGTGCCGCCGAGCAGACCGGCGCGTTCGATCATGCCGGTCAGCCCGTACCCGGTGGCCGGCGTGCCCGGCGCGCCGTCGTCGCTGACCCGCAGCCGCACCGCCGTGTCGTCCGCCGTCACGCGCACCGTGATCCGGGTGGCGTTCCGGGCGTGCCTCCGCGCGTTGGTCACCGACTCCTGGGTGAGCCGGTAGAGCGTGGTGGCGACCCGCGGTGGCAGGTCGTCGATGTCGCCGCTGACCTGCACGTCCACCGGCGGGCCGGACAGTCCGTTCATCTCCGGCAGGCCCATCGGCTCCTCGCGCAGCATCCGCACCAGCGTGCGCATCTCGGTGAGCGCCCGCGACGCCTCCGTCTCGATCAGCCGCAACGCCTGCACCGCCGAGTCCGGATCGGTCCCGGCCGTCGCCAGCCCGGCCTGCGCCCGGATGGCCATCGCCGACACGTGGTGCGCCACCGTGTCGTGCAGGTCCCGGGCCAGCCGCTCCCGCTCCAGCAACTGGATCTGCTGCACGTCCCGCAGCCGGGCCCGGGCCCGGTAGCGCATCGCCAGACCGAGTGCGCCGGCGCCGAACAGGACGATCAGCCCGGCGGCCAGCTCGGTCGCGGTGATCTGCCCGAAGGCCAGGCCGAAGCCCAACCGGCCGGCCAGGACCGCCGAACCGGCCAGAATCTCCCGGCCCGAACCCCAGCGGAACAACGCGTACGGCAGCACGACCATGAAGACTTCGGCGTTGAAATCCGGACCGGGCAGAGCCGCGCACAGCCCGAACGCGATCACCACCATCAGCAGCGGCCGGGTGCGGCGCCACAGCAACGTCGGGACGGCGACCAGCGTGAAGACCGGATTGGCCGGTGTCAGCACCGCCTCGGTCAGAACGGCCGCCGTGACCACGGCGACCAGGAGCCAGTCCCGCCAGACCCGGCCGGGCGGCGGGGGAGTGGGACGCGGCTCGTCCCAGATGGGCCGCATGAGGTCGCGCATGCCCCGATCGTAGGCCTCGCGCATGCCCCGGTCGTAGGCGGAGATTCCTATAGTGTGCGGGTGCCGCAGGGACTGACGTACCAGGACGCCGTCAAACTCCTCGGTGGCTCCGGGCCGCTGCTCAGGATCGCCGACAATCTGCTGGGTGGCGCGCTCAGCGTGGCCACCGCCGGGGGCAGCGACGCCGCCCTCAGCCTCTTCGACGCGAAGGCCGAGGCGATTCGCCTCGGGCACCAGGTCTCCAGCAAGATCGCCGATCTGGTACGCGGAAACGGCCGGTACACCCGCAGCCAGCGGCTGCACGCCGCCCACGGGATCCTGGTCGTCTCCGCCTTCTTCGAAGCCCTCGACACCTGCCTCGACGCCGCCGGCCTGGAATCCGCCGGCTTCGACCGCGACGAACAGACCAGGCTGCTCACCGGCAGTGCCTGGCCCACCGGACTGCTCGCCGGGCCGCTGCCCGCGCCGAGCCCGGACCGGCCCTACGACGTGCTGCTGAGCGAGCTCCTCGTCTGGTCGGCGACGTCCGCCCGGCTCGTCGCCGGGCACCTGAGCACGGACCAGCTCGGCGAGACGCTGAGCACACAGCTGCCCGGCATCGCCGTCACCCGCTATGAGGAGAACATCCGCCGCCTCGCCGAGGAGATCCCGGAGTTCGCCATCTGGATGCGGCAGCACTCCGACCGCGCGGCCACCCGCGGCCTGGAGGCCCTCGAGAGCACCCTGCTCCGGGTCACCTCGCACCGTGATCCGGCCCGGCACCGGGCGGCTCTCGCCCGCGCCTACCGCGCCGAGCTGGGACATCCGATTCTCGGCGGTGACGCGGGCGACCTCGTGATGCCGGCGCTCGGCAGCGCGTACCTCGACCCGCGCTACCGGGTCAAACCCGGCGGACCCGGCGCCCGGCCCGCCGAGGAAAGCTGGTGGGACACCGAGCCGCGTGCCGACCTCGCCGCGTTCCTCGCCACCTACCTGACCGTTCCGCAGGCGGCTGACGCGCCCCTGCTGCTGCTCGGCCAGCCCGGCGCGGGCAAGTCGTCACTCACCAAGGTCCTCGCCGCCCGCCTGCCGCCCGCCGACTTCCTGGTCGTCCGGGTCGCGCTGCGCGACGTGCGGGCCGAGGCGGAGATCCAGGACCAGGTCGAACAGGCGCTGCGCGGCACGATCGGCGAGACCGTCGCCTGGCCGGACCTGGCCCGGGACGCCGGCGGCGCGATGCCGGTGATCCTGCTCGACGGCTTCGACGAACTGCTCCAGGCCACCGGCATCCACCAGTCCGACTACCTCCAGCGGGTGGCCGACTTCCAGCGCCGCGAGGCGGTGCTGGACCGCCCGGTGGCGGTTATGGTGACGAGCCGGATCGCCGTGGCCGACCGGGCCCGGGTACCCGGCGGCAGTCTCGTCGTCCGGCTGGAACCGTTCGACGAGCCGCAGCAGCGGCACTGGCTGGAGATCTGGACCGGTGCCAACGCCGCGCACTGGGCCGGCACCGGCCACCGCCCGCTCCGGCCGGAAGTGCTGCGCCGGTTCCGGGACCTGGCCGAACAGCCGCTCCTGCTGCTGATGCTGGCCCTCTACGACGCCACCGGCAACGCCCTTCAGGACGCCGGCGACTCGTTCGGCACCGGGCAGCTCTACGAACGGCTGTTGCGCGAGTTCGCCGCCCGCGAGGTGCACCGGGTGCACGGCGACCAGCCGGACGCCGCACTGCCCGGCCTGGTAGACGACGAACTGCTGCGGCTCTCCGTGGTCGCCTTCGCGATGTTCCACCGGCTGCGGCTGTGGGTCACCGCCGAGGAACTCGACGCCGACCTGGCCGGCCTCGGCTTGCGACCGAGCCGGGCCTCGCAGACCCAGGCGTTCCGGGCGCCGATCAGCGCCGGGCAGGAGATGGTCGGGCGCTTCTTCTTCATCCAGCGCGCCCAGGCCGTCCAGGACGATCAGACCCGGCAGACGTACGAGTTTCTGCACGCCACGTTCGGCGAATACCTGATCGCCCGTCTCGTGGTCCAGGCCCTGACGGACGCGGCCGCCCGTGCCCGGGCCCGCACCCTGCGACTCGGGCCGGCCGAGGACGACGACCTGCTCCAGTCGCTGCTCGGGTACACGCCGCTCTGCGCCTGCAACACCGTCATCCCGTTCGTCACCGAGCTGCTGAGACAGTCCGGCCCGGCGTCCGTCCGGGAATGGATCGTGGAGCGGCTGCGGGTGGCGGTGACCCGGCCGCAGTACACGCCGCGCTCCTACCAGCCGGTCGACAAGCGGATCGACCACTGGATGGCCACGTACTCGTTCAACCTCACCCTGCTGGCCCTGGCCTGCGGTCAGCCGCTGCGGGCCTCGGAGCTGTACCTGCACGCCAAGGACCCGGCCGGCTGGCTGCGCGACATGGCGCTGCAATGGCGGGCCGCGATCCCCGGCGGCATGTTCCTGGACGCCCTGGAGTACCTGGAGGTCACCCGTACCTGGGCGCCGGACGGCCGTCGTGACCTGCGGCTCGACCGCTCGGACGCCGAGGTGAGCAGCACGGTGGACCCGCTGTGGTCACACAGCTTCGGCCCTCGATGGTCATTCGGTCCGGACTCCTCGCTGGACGGCGTCAACCAGTACTTCCCGATCTACACCGCGCTCCAGTCGATGCACCTCAGCGGCGCGTTCTCGGACGACGCCCTGCGGCACGCGCTCGACCCGCTGCTCACCTGGGCGCCGGAACTGATGGTCAGCTTCGTGGCGCACGGCGACCGCGAGTACGAGTCGGTCGCGCACAGCCTGATCTCGCTGTGGCTGGCCTCCGCCATGCGCGCCGAGCCCGCGAAGCTGCTGACCGCCTACCAGCGGGCGCTGAACAGCGGCCTGGCCACCGGTTCCTCCGACACGATCACGCTGATCCTGAACTCGCTGACCAGCGACGCGCCCCGGCTCGACACAGCCGCGGTGATCACCCTGCTCGCCCGCGCCTGGTCGCGGCACGACTTCGGCACCGCCCAGCGGTTCGCGCCCTTCGTCGAATGCCTGCTGGCCGTGGCGGACCCGCAGTCACCCGGCATTGCCGTCTTGCTCCAGGATCACCCGGAACTGGGCCGGCGGGTGGCGGCCTTCCTCGACCGCCACCGCGGCGGCTGAACCACGCGTACCCCTCATCGCCGCCGGCGAGCCCGGCGGTAGCGCCGCGACACGGCGGCGGCCAGGCGGCCCATCGCGTGCTCCATCTCCCGCGTCGACCGGTCCTGCACCTCGGCGATCTGCCAGATCATGTTGGACATCGGCATCATTTCCGTGCCTCCTTCATCGGTTCTTCCGTCTTCATGAGCACGACGAAGCCGGATCGCCGAAATCGACCGCCGCCCGTTGTCGATTTCCGGGTGGGTGCCGCGTCGTCCTGGATGAGAGGCTCGATCTGGCGAGCCGGCAGGAGAGGGAGAAACCGTGCGCTACATGCTCTGGATGCTCGACGACGGCACCAGCGAGCCGTCCCCGTCGGAGATCCGCGCCATGCCCGGCTTCCAGGCCTGGGAACGGGAGCTCGCCGAACGCGGCATCGAGCACCGCGGTCAGCGGCTGCGCCCGCCGGCCGACGCGGTGACCGTACGGGTGCGCGGCGGCGAGATCCTGGTCACCGACGGCCCGTTCGCCGACACCAAGGAACACATCGGCGGCTACGAGATCCTCGACGCCGAGGACCTGGATCAGGCGATCGAGGTGGCCTCCGCCCACCCGTCGTGCCGGGTCGGCGTGGAGATCCGCCCGTTCCACGCGAAGGAGCACGGCCGATGAGATTCCTGATGCTGGTCTGCGTGGACGAGACCCTCGGTATGACCGAGGCCGACGACACGGTCGAGCAGTGGCTGGCCGAAACGGCCCGGCGCGGCGTCCGCGTCGAAGGCCACCAGCTGCGCGGTAGGGAGGACGCCACCACGGTCCGCAAGGAGGGCGCCCTGATCACCGACGGCCCGTTCGCCGACACCAAGGAGTGGATCGCCGGCTACGACGTGCTGGACGTCGCCTCCCTCGAGGAGGCGGTCGAGATCGCCTCGAAGCATCCGCTCGCCCGCTTCGGTGCCATCGAGTTGCGCCCCTTCTGGGAGGATTAGTCTAGATGACCCCCAGCGCACCGATTCCTGGCCCGGCAGGCACTGCGCCGGGCCGGGCGGGTGATCCGCCGGGCCCGGCGAGTGTTGTGGACGCGCGGGCTGCCGTGGACGCGGCGTTCCGCGTGGAGTGGGGCCGGATCGTAGCCACGCTGATCCGGCTCACGGGCGACTGGGATCTGGCCGAGGAGTGCGCCCAGGACGCGTTCACCCAGGCGCTCGGCAAGTGGCCGGCGGACGGCGTACCCCGGCGTCCTGGTGCCTGGCTGACCACCGCCGCGCGGAACCGGGCCATCGACCGGCTGCGCCGGGCGGCCTCCGAAGAGGCCCGGCTCCGTGCGGCGGCGCTGCTCGCCGTGCCCGGCGCGACCAGCGAGGAGGGCAGCGTGCCCGACGACCGGCTGCAACTGATCTTCACCTGTTGTCACCCGGCGCTGCCGCTCGACGCCCGGGTCGCGCTCACCCTGCGCACCCTGGCCGGCCTCACCACCCCGGAGATCGCCCGCGCGTTCCTGATCCCCGAGGCGACCATGGCCCAGCGCCTGGTCCGGGCGAAACGGAAGATCCGCAACGCCGGCATCCCCTACCGGGTGCCGGCCGCCCACCTGCTCCCGGAGCGCCTGGCCGGGGTGCTCGCGGTGCTGTACCTGACGTTCAACGAGGGCTATACGGCCGGCCGGGAGAACCTGGCGGACGAGGCGATCCGCCTCACCCGTGTGCTGGCCGCCCTGATGCCGGACGAACCGGAGGCGCGCGGCCTGCTGGCCCTGATGCTGCTGCACCACGCGCGGCGCGCCGCGCGCACCGACGCCTCCGGCGACCTGGTCACCCTGGGCGAGCAGGATCGCGCCCGGTGGGATCACGAGCTGATCATCGAGGGGGTACGCGTACTCGCCCGTTCCCCCGGCCGCGGCCCGTACCGGATCCAGGCCGCGATAGCCGCCTGCCACGCCACCGCGACCCGTGCCGAGGACACCGACTGGCCGCAGATCGCCGCCCTCTACGGCGAACTGGCCACCCTGACCCCGTCCCCGGTCATCGAGCTGAACCGCGCGGTCGCAATCGCCGAGGCAGACGGCCCAGCCGCCGCCCTGCCGCTGCTGGACCGCCTGTCCACCAGCCCGGAACTCACCGGCTACCACCTGCTCCCGGCCACCCGAGCCGAACTGCTGCGCCGCCTGGGCCGCACCACCGAGGCCGCCTCCGCCTACCGCACCGCCCTGGCCCAGGCCCCCACCGAAACCGAACGCCGTTTCCTGACCACGCGCCTCACCACCCTCAACGACTAGATGTGATGTCCAGCCAGGTTGTTCAACCGGGTGATGGGTGCCAGCTTGCCGATCGCGGTGTGGGGCCGGTGGTGGTTGTAGTCGTGCAGGAAGCCGGGTAGGGCAGCGCGGCGGGTTTTTTCG
>NZ_JADQTO010000014.1:0-85103 GCF_015704865.1 Actinoplanes aureus
GCCGCCGCGGCACCCGCACCGACCACGTCCGGTCCCGGAAATGCCGCTTGATCTCACCGATGACCGTCGGAATCGCATAACCCGCGAAATCGACACCACGCTCCGGATCGAACTTGTCCACCGCCTTGATCAACCCAACCGTCGCGGTCTGGATCAGATCATCGGTCGGCTCGCCCCGGCCGGAATACCGGTGAGCCAGGTGACGGGCGAGAGGCAACCACGCCTCGATAGCGCGGTCGCGAAGTGCGGCACGGGACGGGTGGCCTGCCGGCATGGCGGCCATCGCGTTGAGAAGCTCGGCCGCGCTGTCTACCGGCGCCTGGGCGCTGGCGGCGGTCGACGACGGCAGTGCCGTCGAAGTCTCGGTGACGGTCATGTCGTTGGTCCTCCCTGGAACCTTCCGGAGAGCCGGCCCCTTTTGGGACCCGGTCGGTCGGGTGTCCATATCTGTGGGGCAGCGAGAATCCGCCGCCCAGGCACGCTTTAGCCGTTCGGTTACGGAGACTCTATCCGACAGGTCGAGAGAAGACTAGCCGAAAGTATGAGTCTTTTATAGGGCGAGAATGGCATTAAACGGACGTCCAGAGCGATGCTCCGAGAGGGGAAGCGCTCAAAAAGGGGATCGGAAACGACCCCTGTGGTGTACGCCACGTGAAGATCGACAGCGACCGGACGGCGATCCGAAAGGTCTGACCCGGCTTACCGAACAGGTCGGTGCGGTGACACTCCCGGCTGGAGCTAACGTGTAGCGGATGCCTCCTACAGCCTCCCTTCCAGGACTCCTGGACAATGTCGCCCCGATCCTGGACCGGTGGGGTTACCTGGCGATCGGGGGAGTGATCGTCGTGGAGAGCTTCGGCGTTCCGGCTCCCGGCCAGACGATCATGGTGGCCGCCTCCATCTACGCCGGCGCCGGACGGATGAACATCTACATCGTCGCGATCGTCTCGTTCGTGACGGCGGTGATCGGCGACAACATCGGCTACTGGATCGGCCTGCGCGGCGGTCGCAAGATCGTGCACCGGTGGGGGAAGTACATCTTCGTCACCCCGGAGCGGCTGGAGAAGGCCGAGAAGTTCTTCGCCAAGCGCGGCGCCCGGATCATCGTGGTGGCCCGGTTCATCGACGGGTTGCGGCAGCTCAACGGCGTGATCGCGGGCATCACCAGGATGCCCTGGAAGACGTTTCTGATCTACAACGCGATCGGCGCGCTGCTGTGGGTGGGCTGGTGGTGCACGGTGGCGTACCTGCTCGGCGTCCACCTCGTGGAGATCATGGGGCACGCTCACAAGTACAAGTGGATCGCGATCGGCGTCGTCCTGGTCGCGGTCGCGACCTACGTGACGCTGCATGTCCGGCACGTCCGGCGCCGGCGGGCACGTTCCGCGGCCGCCGTCGAAGAAGCCCAGACCTGAGACGTACGAGGCGCGGAGCTGTGCAGCGGTTCACCTTCGCGGGGCGTACCTGCGTGATCACCGGGGCGGCTAGTGGCATCGGGGCGGCGCTTGCTCTGAACCTCGCGAAACGCCGGGCGGTGCTGGATCTGGTCGACAAGGACGGTGCCGGACTGGACCGGGTGGCCGGGATGGCCCGGGAGCTCGGGGCGGGCGACGTCTGCGCGTACCCCGTCGATTTGAGCGATGGCGGCGATCGCCGCGACCTGGCCGCCGAGATCGCGTCCCGCCATGGTGGTGCCGATCTTTTGATCAACAACGCCGGGGTGACGCTGACCGGCACGTTCGAGCAGAACAGCAGCGCCGACATCGACTGGCTGCTGGAGATCAACCTGCATGCGGTGGTGCGGCTGACGAAGGCGTTCCTGCCCCAGCTGCTGGCCCGGCCCGGCTCGCACGTGATCAACATGTCCAGCCTGTTCGGGCTGATCGCGCCGCCGGGCCAGGTGGCGTACGCGACGAGCAAGTACGCCGTGCGCGGTTTCACCGAGGCCCTCCGGCACGAGCTGGCGCCGCGCGGCGTCGGTGTCACCGTCGTGCATCCCGGCGGCATCCGCACGAACATCGCCGCCAACGCCCGGGTCAGCGGCCTCGACCCGGACGGCGAGCAGGCGGCGCAGGCCCGCCGGTTCGCCGAGGCCGCGCTGACCATGCCGCCTGAGGAGGCGGCCCGCCAGATCGTCGCCGCGATCCAGGCCCGCCGCCCCCGCCTGGTGATCACACCGGCCGCCAAGGCCGGCGACTGGTTGGCCCGCCTGACCCCCACCCGCTACTGGGCCATCAGCGAACGCTTCGCCCGCCGCCGAAACCTAACCTGAAACCAATTCAGAGGTACGCGCCCGCAAAGTCCCGCCCTGCCCGCGACCCAGCAACCACACCAGCCCTCACCGCGCCCGCCGGGCCAAGCAAAACGCAAGCTCACCCCAACTGCCACACCACACCGCACGACGCCCGCCGGCTTCGAGACGCGCAATGCCCGCGAGCCGAGATGCGCACAACCACACCGCATTGCGGCGTCACCAAGATGCCCCCAATGCCGCGGGCGGGGGTAACCGCAACCACATCGCATTGCGCCCGCCGGCGTCGAGGGTGCCGAAAACGGCTAGCGAAGCGTGGTCGTTTTCGGTGCCCTCGACGCCGGCGTCAAAGGGCGCAATGCCCGCGAGCCGGAGGCGAAGCCATCAAGCACTGCCGGTTAGCACAGCGAATCTGGGGTGTTCGGCGCCGCCGATTGTGGTGAAGTCTCCGCCTGCGCTGATCGTGCCGGCGGGGTTCGCGGAGAGGACGCGGACGCCGATGACGCCGTTGGCCTGCGGCGCCCAGGCTGTGAGGCGGCCGGCGCCGGTCATCGCGGCGAGCTTCACCCTCGGCATGGATCCGTCCAGGCAGGTGCCCTGCGGGCCGTTGCGCGGGGTGAGGCAGGCCCGGTCGAAGTGGCCGCCGACGTAGGTGACGCCGTTCAGCGTGGTGATCGCGACCGCGTCGCCGTCGAAGACCCGTTGCCAGCGCATCGACCCGTCGAGCGCGTTGTACGCCACCGCCCGTCCACCCTGCCCACCCGTTGCCGCGTACACCCTGGAGCCGTCGACCGCGATCGCGTTGACCTCGGCCGTCACCTTCGGCCGGAAGTATGGGTCGAGAACGCCGGTGCGTCCGCTCACCGCGGCCAGGCGCAGTGTGCTGCTGACCCCGTTCACCTTGTGGAACGCGCCGCCGAGGAAGAGTTGGGCGCCGGTCACCGCGAGGGTGTGCACGCGGTCGTCGGCGTGTGCCCGCCAGGCGCGGTCGAGTCGCCCGGTGGCCAGCGAGAAGGCGGCCAGGTTGCGGCGCTTGCTGCCGTTCACCGCGGTGAAGCTGCCGCCCAGGTAGAGGCGGCCGTTGCCGGCGGCGAGGGCGTACGGGGTGCCGTCGACCGCGTGGTTGAACCGGCCGACGGCGCCGGTGACCGGGTCGAGCTGGGCGATCGAGTCGCGTTTCTGGCCGGCGACGGAGTGGAAGTAGCCGGCCGCATAGACACCGCCGGCCGTGGCGGCGAGTGCGCGTACCGTGCTGTCGGCGGCCGGTGACCAGCCGAGCAGCTCGCCGGTGCGCGCGTCGAAGGCGGCGAGCCGCAGGCGCGGATAGGTACGCCCGCCCCAGCTCGCCTTGGTGAACGACCCCCCGACATAGACCGTGCTTCCCCGGTAGGCGATCGCGTAGACGGTGCCGTTGAACGTGGGCGCGGAGCGGGCGGTGCCGTTGACCGCCTGTGCCGGTGCCGCGACGAACATCAGGGTCAGGACGGCGACGAGGGCCAGGCGGAGAGAGCGCACATTCGGTTAACCATCCCGACTTGGGGAAAGTCGCGCCGATATGTCCGGATCGAGATCTTCGGCACGCAACGGCTCGCCGGCCTCCAGCGGAGCCGGTTCGGGCTCGCGCAGGCCGAGCATGGTGAGCCATCGGAGGAGCTGCCGGTGCACCGCGTCCGGCCCGTCCAGGTCGTCGTCGACCGGCCAGCCGGCCGGGTGGACCAGGACCGCTTCGGTCTGCCAGCCGCCCAGTCCGCCGTGTGAGCCGACCAGTTCCTCGAAGGCGGCGACCTCCTGCGTCGCCGGGCCCATCGAACTGATCACCACGAGGTCGCCGATGTGCGCGGAGCTCTGGTGGCGCAGCAGGTCGCGGCGGGCCCGCGGGCCGTACGGCAGGAGCGGGTCGGTGCCGGTGACCGCGCCGTCCCGCAGTCGCTGGGAGCCGCCCGAGCCGTACACGACCGGCCCGTCGTCGTCCTGCACCACGACCAGTCCGACTCCCGGGTGCGCGGCCAGCCCGCTGATCAGCCGCGGGTACGCATGCTCGACCGCGGCCCGCTTCAGCCGGTGCGGAAAGCGGGTCAGATAGATCATCGACAGGTTGCCCGAGGAGACCACGAGCACCGGGGCGGGCGCGGGTTCCTCCTCCACCGCGGCCGCGTAGTCCGGGGCGGCGAGCCGGTCGACCACCTCGTCCAGGGTCTCGCCGTACCGCTGCCGGAAGGTGGCGCCCTGGCTCTGCCCGTGATCGGAGAGGACCACCAGGTGGTAGCGGCGGGCCGCCTCCGGAGCGAGCCGTTCCAGGACGCCGAGCATCCGGTCCAGGTTCTCCAGCTGGCGCATCGACTCCGGGCGGGCCGGTCCGGCGTGGTGCGCGACCTCGTCGTAGTCGACCAGGTCGCAGTAGATCGCCGGGACGCCGCGGGCCATCTGCTCGGCGACCAGCGAGACGTTCACGTCTCGCAGCAGCATCGACGCCGGGCGCAGCGCCAGGAACGCGCCGGAGCGGCTGACCCGGGGTTGCAGGTTGCGCCGGCGCTGGAGGCGGGCCTGGTGCAACTCGGTGAACACCTCGGCGACACCGAGTACGAGGGCGCGGGTGAACCCGTACGGCGAGGCCATGAACGCCGCCCAGCCGCGGGCGGACCGGCCGGGCAGGGCCGCGTGGCTGACCGTGAGCAGGTTGGTCACCGCGTCCCCGCTGAACGCGTTGCTGATGCTCACGCCCCCGTCCCGGAGCAGCCCTTTGCCGTCGCTGATCCGGCCTTCGATGATCGCCGCGTCCCGGGGGCGGCTGGAGACCATCAGTTTGCCGGTCTCCTTCTCGTACCAGCGGAAACCTGGAACCTGCCGGGTCGCGCCGTGCAGGATCCCGGCCTGAGAGGCGGGCGTGGTGGACGGCAGTCCGGTGTGCCAGGGGTGCACGACGTGGCTGCCGGTACGCAGCCAGTGCCCGAGGACGGGCAGGTTGCCGGCCCGGACGGCCCACCGCAGCACCGGCTCCGCCACCCCGTCCAGCTGGACCATGAGCAGCCCGGGTTCGGTGCCCGGGGCGGGCCGGCGGAAGGTCAGCAGCGGCCCACCGTCCCGGCGGGCGGCCCGGCGGCGTACCGCCCGCATCAGCCGGCGCGCCTCCCGGACGAAGGTGTCGTCGCTGCCGCTGTCCGCCATCCAATCCAGCAGGGCGGCGACCACGACGGCGAGGACGGCGGCGGTCACCAGCGTGGGCAGGCCGCTGATCTGCTCCGCCGGGTCCAGTTCGAGGGCGACGGTCATCACGACGACCTGCGCGACCACACCGAGGAGCATCGCGCCCCAGCCGCCGAGCGCGGTGATCCCGACCAGCAGCAGCGGACGCAGCACCGCGCCGACCACCGCGACCAGCACCACGAGACCGAGAACGTCGATGATGTCGGTGCTGGCCACACCCGGCATCAGCCACAGAGTGAGGGTCAGCACCACGAAGGTGGTGAGGGCGCTGCGCAGCACGGCCCGCATCCGGTTGAGGACGCGGCGCCAGGCGAACAGGGCGCGCACCTCGTCGCGCGGGCTTACGGCCACGAATCGAGGTTTGCACAGCCGTGCACAGCAGACCACGTTCAAGGTCACACTCGTACGGGGGAACGACGGCCCGCTCACCCGGTTCTGCGGTTACCTTCGTGCCGATGCGTCCCCGGTCGGTGTCTCTGCTTCTCCTGCTCCTGACAGCCCTCGCCGCCTGCGGTTCGGAACCACTCCCGGATCCGCCCGGGCCGGAGCCGGCGGCCCGGGTGATCGCCGGCTACTTCACCGAGTGGGGCGTCTACGGCCGCGACTACCGGGTCAAGGATGTGGACACCAGCGGCGCCGCACGCCGCCTCACCCATCTGAAGTACGCGTTCGGCAAGGTCGGCGGGGGCCGGTGTGCGGTCGGCGACGGCTGGGTGGCCTATCGGAAGCCGACCGCGGCGGCGGACAGTGTCGACGGTGCCGCCGACCGGCCGGCCGATCCGCTGCGCGGCAGTTTCGGCCAGCTCCGCAAGCTGAAGGCCAAGTATCCGCAGCTCAAGGTGCTCTGGTCGTTCGGCGGCTGGAACGGCTCGGCCGGCTTCGCCGAGGCGGCACGGGACCCGGCCGGCTTCGCCGAGTCGTGCCGGGCGCTGCTGTCCGACGGCCGCTGGGCCGGCCTCTTCGACGGCATCGACATCGACTGGGAGTACCCGAACGCGTGCGGGCTGGCCTGCGACACCAGCGGGCCGGACGCCCTGCCCCGGTTGCTGGCCGCGTTGCGTGCCGCGCTCGGTCCGGACGCGCTGATCAGCACGGCGGTGCCCGGGGACGTCGGCAAGCTGCGCGCCGCCGACTACGCCGGCGCGGCCCGGTACGCGAACTGGCTGGGTGCCATGACGTACGACTACTTCGGTGCTGCCCCCGGCGGGAAGGAGTTCCGGACGGCTCCGCACTCGGCGCTGAGCGCGTACCCGGGGATTCCGCGGCCGGCCGCGACGACCGAGGCGACGGTCACCGAGCTGATCAAACTCGGGGTCCCGGCGGAGAAGGTGCTGATCGGGATCGGGTTCTACGGCCGTGGCTGGACCGGGGTGACCGGTGCCGAGCCGGGTGCCGCCGCCACCGGCCCGGCACCGGGCCGGCACGCCAAGGGGATGGAGGACTACCGCGTACTCGCCGACCGGTGCCCGCCGACCGGGACGGTCGGTGGTACGGCGTACGCCCGGTGCGGCGGCCAGTGGTGGTCCTACGACACACCGGAGACGATCGGCGCGAAGGTGGCGTACGCCCGAAGCCGTTCCCTGGGCGGCCTCTTCGCCTGGGAGCTCGCCGGCGACACCCCCGACGCTCGTCTGCTGACCGCCCTGAGCAGTTAGCCGATACGCACCCAGACGTTGTCGAGGATGCCGTTGAACTGGTCGTTGTCGCGGTAGGCGCCCTTCGACCCGATACTGAGCGGCTGGTTGTTGCGCACCGACAGGCCGGCCGGCACCAGGGTCCGGCCACGCAGCACGCCGTCGACGTAGATGTCCAGGATGGTGCGGGTGCGCTGGCAGCGGATCCGATGCCAGCGGCCGTCCGCGGTGGTGACGGCGCTGCGGGCGATCCGGATGGTGGGCCGCCGCACGTCGACCAGCACGCAACTGGGCCGGCCCGCGAAGCCGTCGATCTGGAGTTTGTACTGGCTACTGGTGGTGGAGTAGCCCTTCTGGAGGACGTTCTGGCCCTGGCTGGTCTGGCCGGGCGGTAGCAGTACGTCGGCGCCGAAGGCGATGTCGCGGGTGCCCGGGTTCAGGTCGGCGGAGTTGCCGCTCTGCAGGACCACGTGCGGGCAGATCCGCTGGGTGCACTTCCCGGGGAACGCGATGGCGCTGCCCGGGCCGTGCGCGACCGGGCGTACCCGGCCGCCCTGGATGGACAGGACGCGCAGCGTGTGCCCGTTACCGGACTCGTCGATGAGTGAACTCGGCTGCCCGTTGAACCCGTACCGGACGATGAACGCCGGCGTCGGGGCAGCCTGCTGGCCCGGCGTAGGGTCGTTTGCCTGCGCCGGGGCGGCAACGGTCACGATGGCCAAAAGCGCAGCGGGCAAACATGATCGCATGCCCGAATTATTACTTCTAGGGTGTTCTGTCCGGTCCGGAATGGCCTCGCCTAAAGACTGAAGCTGCCAACTGAACGGATTAACCACTCCAAAACGGGTTAAACCTGTACACCCTAACGAGGTATGTCAGGGACGGTGCTCCTCCGGCCGTACCGGCTTGCTGTCCTCCTTGCGGCCGAAGAGCTTCCAGCCCCGCTTCTTCTTCTCCACCACCGGTACGGCCTCGCCGTTCAACACGTCCAGCCGATGCTTGGCCACCGGGTTCCCCGGCTCGAGGCGCAGCGAGGTGAGCAGTGCCTGCCGGGCCTGGTCGACGTGGCCGAGAGCCGCCAGTGCGACGCCGTGCGTGAAGTAGTAGTGCGCCTCGGTCGGGTCCAGCCCGATGGCGGTACGCGCGGCCTGCTCGGCGTCGGCGAGTTGCCGGTCGGCGGCGAGCAGCGCCCAGGCCACCCGGTCGTGCCAGAGCGGGTTCTTCGGCTCCACGATGACCGCCCGGTACGCCATGCCCATCGCCTCGTCGTGCCGGCCCAGCAGGGTCAGCGCGCGGCTCGCGATCGCCAGCGGGCGCGGGTCGTCCGGCACCAGATCGACCGCGCGGGTCGCCGCGTCCAGGGCCGGCTCCACCTGATCCAGCGCGAGCCGTACCCGGGCCATCAGGATCCAGCCGGGCGCCGAGTCCGGACGCGCGGCCAGCACCGGCGCCAGCATCTCGGCCGCCTTCTCCGGCTGGAGGTGCTCGAAGAGCGCGGCGGCCCGGGCGACGGCGAGGTCGGTGGGGTCGGCGAAGGCACGCGCCGAGGCACCGTCCGGGTCACCGAGCGGGACTGCCGGGACAGCGGTGGAGGCGGGGGTAGAGGTCACGCGGACCTCTTCGGCCGTTCCCGGCGGAAACTGAGACGAATGCCGGCGGTAGCGGCGAAGCCGGGGAGGGTCCGGCTTCTGGTGGGAGTCGCAGGCGTACCGCGCAGGGTTTTCAGCGTCCTGCGCGCCGGCGGCGGAAGACTACGAAGAGACAGCCCGCAGCGGCCGCGAGCGCGGCCGCCACGGCGGCCGGGCGCCACCCGGCGTCGGCCACGTCGGTGGCCGCCAGGCCGGTGGCCACCGCGATGCAGACGCCGGCGACCAGCCAGAGGGAGTACGTGGAGAGGCCGCGTCCCTTGTCGCCCGGCTCGTCGGCCGGCGCGGTGAGCAGGCGCACCGCGAAGCCGGCCGCGGTGGCCGTGCCGAGCAGCGCGGTGAGCCAGCCGGACGGGGCCACGACCGCGAGCAGCAGCAGGCAGAGGGCGAGACCAGCGGCGAGGACGGCCACCCGCTGGCGGCCGTGGGTGAGCAGATCGCGCAGGTAGCGGCGCAGGGCGGGATCCAGCCGGGCGAGGAAGAAGCCGGCGTACGCGGCCGGGGTGAGCACCGCCAGGGCCGCCACGATCCGGGCCCCGCCGGCCGACCCCTCGGCCAGACGCCAGCCGACGTACGCGAGCAGCACCAGAATGATCGAGGTGTAGACCAGGAACTGGCGCAGCGCGACGTCCAGCAGGAACCGGCTGGCCTCCTGCCGCGGGTCCGCTCGCAGCGCGCCGACCAGCCCGGACGCGCCCCGGGCCAGCCGGCTGAGCGCGAACGGGTGATGGTGCACCACATCGAGCGCGGCCAGTTCGTGCTGGGCGACCGCGTTGTCCGGTTCCAGGCTCAATGCGTCGCGCAGCGCCTGCCGAGCCCGGTCGAGCAGGTTGAGCTGCTTCATCACCATGGCGTAGGTGAGCCGGAAGTCGGCCTCGTCCGGGCCGTGCCGCACGGCCTCGCGCGCCGCGTGCTCCGCCTCGACCGGATGCCGGCCCTCCTCCAGGTACGCCCACGCCAGCCGGTTGTGCCGGTACGGGTTCTCCGGCTGGCGCCGCACCGCCTCCCGGGCCGTGGCGATCGCCTCGTCGTGCCGTTCCAGCGCGGTGAGCGCCCGGCTCAGCGCGGAGAGCGCGTCCGGCCACTCGGGGGCGTGCCGGACCGCCCGCCGGGCTGTCTCCTCGGCGAGCACCGGCCGCTTCAGCGCCAGCTGGGCGTGGGTCATCAGAACCAGGGCCGTGACGTCGTCCGGCTCGGTCGCGAGCACCGGACCGAGGAGCTCCGCGGCGGCGCCCGGATCGCCGCGGAGCAACTGGGCCCGGGCCATCTCGACGGACCGGTCTTGCGGCACAGCGACTCCCCTACCGAAGTTCGATCACGCCTTCGGTGATCAGCCAGATGCCGAAGATAGCGAAGAGCGCGGCGGCGCCGTACTTGATGACCTTCTCCGGCAGGTGCCGGCCGAGGTAACGGCCGACCACGATGGCCAGCGCGTCGGCGGCCACCATGCCGATCGTCGAGCCGATCCAGACGCCGAACCAGCCGTGCTGGGTGGCCAGGGTGATGGTGGCGAGCATGGTCTTGTCGCCGAGCTCGGCCAGGAAGAACGCGCCGCCCACGGCCAGGATGGCCGAGCCGGTGGAGCGTTCGGCCTTGCCCTTCTCCTCGTCGGTGAGGCTGTCGCCGCGTAGCGTCCAGGCACCGAAACCCAGGAAGGCGATGCCGGCGATCAGCGAGATCCAGCCGGTCGGAAGGGTCGCGCCGAGGCCGTAACCGATGCCGACCGAGACCAGGTGAACCACCGCGGTGGCCACGGTGATGCCGATCAGCACCGGCATGGTCTTGAATCGAGTGGCGAAAGTCATCGCCATGAGCTGCGATTTGTCGCCCAGCTCGGCCACGAAGATGACCGCGAAGCTGATGGCCAGAGCGGCCAGGAAACCTTCCACAAACTTCTCCCGGTAAGCACGACCGGGAGGGGGCGCAGGGCGACCTCGACCCGGCCGTAATGAATACAGCCTGGTCGAAGGTCTCGCTCGCCTTGGAAAAGGCCGCGCGGCCGGACCCCGGTAAACCGTGATCAGTATGTCGACCGCGACATTGAGAGCTACTCCCCTTCGCGGGGACGAGCATAGCTCACCGCGAAGGGGAGCAGCTCCCAGGTCAGCGACCGGTGATCAACCGCTGGAGGCGGAGCCGGTCGTTCGGCGTACCGGCCCGCTTGCCGGCCGGAGCCGGAACGGTGGTGGCGGCCGGCGTCGGCTGCGCGATCGGTTCGCACTGTTTGTCGGAGCGGTTGGCCTTCACCCGCTTCGGCAGCTTGCCGGAGCCCAGATAGTCGGCGATCGCGTCGTCGACGCAGGTGTTGCCGAAGAGCGAGCCGGCGTGGGTGGTGCCGCCCACTCCCTCGATCAGGGCGGAGCGCGGGAACCGGCGGCGTACCTCGAGGCTGCCGGAGTACGGCGTGGCCGCGTCCAGCGTCTCGCTGATCAGCAGGACCGGCGGCACCTTGGCGCCGCTCACCACGACCGGCTTGCCGGCACGGCCCGCCCAGTGCCGGCACGGCGCGTTGTACCAGGCGTTGCCCCAGGTCTCGAACGGCGCCTTGCGGTGCACCCGCCAGTTGTCCCGGGTCCAGGTGCCCCAGCTGCGCGGCCACGGCGCGTCGGTGCACTGCACGCCGAGATAGATGGCGTAGCCGTTGTCCGAGCCGGCGGTCTGCGGGTGCTGCTCGTCGTAGAGCTTCTTGAGCGGCTGCGCGTCCTGCTTACCGACCCAGGCGGCGAACGCCTGCGCGGTCGCCTCCCAGCCGAAGATGTAGTAGCCCGGCTGCAGGAAGATGTCGGTCCACTCGGCCGGGCCGATCAGCCCGCCGGCCGGCTTGGCGGCCAGCAGGTCGAGCTGCTTGTAGTAGAGCTTCTCCACGGCCCGGGCGGTCTTGCCCAGGTGGTAGACCGAGTCGTGCTTGGCCAGCCAGGCGAAGTAGACCTTGATGCTGCGGTCGAAGGCGACGTCCTGGTCGAGGTTCGAGCGATACCAGACCCGGGTGGGGTCCACCACGCCGTCCAGGACCATCCGGTGCACCCGGGTGGGGTAGCGGGTGGCGAAGACCTGGGCGAGGTACGTGCCGTACGAGAAGCCGTAGAAGCTGACCTTCTCGACTCCGAGCGCCTGCCGGATGCTGTCCACGTCCCGCACCGAGTCCTCGGTACGCAGGTGGTTCAGCAGGTCCTTGCCGGCCCGGGCGCAGGCGGCCGCGTACCCGCGGGTCCGGGCGTGCCAGGCCTTCTCGATCGAGGCGGAGGACGGCACGTACGCCGGCCGGTTGTACCCCTGGTAGTCGCTGTCGCAGGTGAGCTTCGGCTTGCTGGTGCCCACCCCGCGCGGGTCGAAGCCGATCCAGTCGTACGCCGCTCCGGCGTCCTTCGGCACGTGCGAACCGAGCGTCGCCATGCTCAGCCCGGGTCCGCCCGGACCGCCCGGGTTGACCAGGATGACGCCCTGGTAGTCGGCGGCGGGCACGGTGTGCTTGATCCGCGAGACGGCCAGCTGGATCTTGGTGCCGCTCGGCTTGCGGTAGTCCATCGGCACGCTCACGAAGCCGCACTCGGCGCTCCGAGCCTTCAGCGTCGCGTCGGTGCAGGGGCCCCAGGCGATTGCCGCCGGTCCGTGCTTACGCCCGCCACCCTGCGGCCCGGCCTGTGCCGCCGTGACCGCGACCCCCACCGCGCAGAGTGCGACCGCGGTGGCAGTCGCCCAGAATCTTCTCATTTTCGCCCCTTGTATCCAGATTCACCCCTTATGTTGTGGGGTGAACCGGACACAGGCACCCGTCCACGCCGGAAGCGCTCGCAATTTCCTCCACCCCGACGCGCGTGCCCGGAATGCCCACAGACGGGGGAATCGCCTGTCACCATGCGAACCATGGACGAGTTCTGGCTCCACCCACGGCTGGGGACGGCAACTCGGGACGGCCGGGCACCGCGGCACTACCTGGTGGCCCTCCAGCACGCCGTACAGACACTGGACGCCGACCCGCGCTGGCAGCAGTGGTGGCGCGGCTCAGGCTTCGCCGGCTGCGAACTCGGCATCGTCACCGAGGGGCAGTACGACCATCTGCGCCCCAGTGCCGACATCCGCCGTGTCGACGACCAGCTGCGCGCCAATTTCACCTGTGAGCTCCCGCCACCCGGCAGCGACCGGGAGGAGCTGGCGCGACGGGCGACCACCGAGGTACGGACCATGTTCGAGGTGATCCGCGAGGCGATGGCGCTGCCCGACCTGCCGCCGACGCCGGAGCCGTCCACGCCGCCTGCCGACGCCGACGACGACGTACCGGTGACCGCGAAGGGGCTGCCCTCCATCCCGCGCGAGCTGGAACAGCAGGGCTACCTGACGCTCACTCAGGTCCAGGACTTCTTCGGCTGAGCTCGACCCGCTCCGGCCGGTGGGCGCCCGGCGTCCGTTGCCGCGGGATCCGCGGCGGCTCGGGCTCCGCAGGCGGCTGCGGCGTGATCACCACGGCCGCGCCACCCAGCCCGATGCCGGCGTAGACCACCGGGTTCCGGGCGCGCAGCACGGCCGCGTGGCACAGGCCGAGCAGCAGGCAGCCGGCCAGCGCCCCGGGCACCGCCCGGACCAGCGCATATCCGGCGGGCAGATCGAGCAGGCCGGGCAGGTCGCGGAACGCCAGGTAGGCGATGCTGGTCAAGGACACAGTGGACAGAACGGGCGCAAGAAAGCGGGTCCAGGCGCCTTCGACCCCCGGGTTCCGGTTGAGGTGCAGCAGAGCGGCAAGCGACGTGAGCACGTACAACACCAGGATGCTGAGCGCGCCACCGACGATCAGCCAGCGGGCGGTGCCCGGACCCGGATCGGCGCCGGCGGCCCAGGCGCCGGCCAGGGCCGCCCCCGCGACCAGCGACTGGGTCAGGGAGGCGGTGCGCGGCGCGCCGGTCCGCCTGCCGGTGCGTCCCAGTACGCCGGGAAGTACCTGCTCACGGCCCATGGCGTAGAGGTAGCGGGCGATCGCGTGATGCAGCGCCAGCAGACCGGCCAGTACGCCGACGAAGAACACCGCCCGAGCCAGGGTCACCGCCCACGGGTCCGTCCGCTCGGCCGCCAGGGCGAAGACCAGCTCAGTGCCGTGGCCGCCGGCCCGCCCGGCGATCGATCCCGGCCCGGCGGCGACGATCATCGACCAGGAGAGCCCGCCGAGCAGCAGGACGATCAGCACCACCGCGCCGAACCCGGCCAGGCCGGTGGAGCGGCGCGGGCGCAGGGCCTCCTCGGCGTACGTGCCCGTGGTCTCGAAACCGGCGAAGGCCAGCACGCCGACGGCGAGCAACAGCCCGAGCATCGGCCGGTCGACCGCGGCGGGGTCACCGATTGTGATCGACTCGGTGGTCACCCGTCCGGCGTACGGCTTCACGACGTTGACGGCGGTCAGCACGGCCAGCACGGCCGCTTCCGCGCCGGCCAGCAGAGCCAGAACGCCGGCCGCGATCTCCACCCGCATGGTGCCGCAGAGCACGACGAACGCCCAGCAAGCCGCGGCGACGGCCCACCACGGGACGGCCACGCCGGACCAGCTCCGCAACAGCGGCGCCGCGGCGACACCGGTGATGACGTATAGACCGAACTGGATCGCTTGGTAGCCGGCCACGGCGAGCCAGGCGGCGGTCAGGCCGGCCGGGCGGCCGAGGCCGCGAGCGACATACGCGTACGCCGCGCCGGCACTCGGGGCACGCCGGGTCATCGCCGCGTACCCGGTGCAGAAGAGGAGAAGGACCACCGCCACCGCGGCGAAGGCCAGCGGCAGAAGCGATCCCGCGCCGCCTGCCAGCGCGGACGGGAGAACCGTGACGGCGGTGACGATCGGGGCGGCCGCAGCCAGGCCCAGAACGGCGACGAAGGCCGCACCGATGCGGCCGGGGGCGAGGGCGTTCGACGGATCATCCTCGGGCGTACCCACGGACTCCATTCAGTCGCACCGGACCCTCGATGACAACCTTACGTATTGAGCCAATGACCGTTCGTGACCAGATTGGCACGCGGCCGCGAGATTTCCTCAACTGGCCGCCGAGTTCGCCGACAGCAACCATGTGCTCGCCTCTCAGCAACTGACGGAGTTCCTGTCCGTCGTCGCCGACCGGCCCGACGAGGCCGCCGCGCAGCACGCCGCCGTCGAGTGCGCGGTCCGCGCGCTCGAGGCCGACCTCGCGGTGCTGATGGTCGACGGTGGCGTGGTCGCGGCCGTCGGGCTGCCCGTCGACCAGATTCCGGCCCACCCGCTCACCGAGATCGCCGCCGGCCGCCGAACCGTGCTCGAGGCCGGCGAGTCCAGGTACGCCGTCGCCGTCGCACCACTCGGCAGCCCGTCGACCGGTCTGCTCGCCCTGGGCCGTCGCGAGGGCACGTTCACCGTCGAAGAGGTGTGCCTGCTGCGCGGCATGGCCCGGGTGCTCGAACTGAGCCTCCAGGCACTCCACCTGGTGGAGGCCGAGCGCCGGCAGGCCGAGGAGAACACCCGGCTGATCGACTCGCTACAGCGGCGGCAGCGCCTCTTCGACGAGCTGAGCACGGTGCAGCGGGCGATCGCCCGGCGGGAGCCGCTCCAGCGGATCGTCGACATGATCACGAAATCCGCCGCCGAGCTGATGGACGTCGAGATGGCCGGGCTGACCCTGCTGGACGCCGACGACCAGAGCCGGACCAGCCTGATCGCCTCGCAGGGCATCCCGGAGGAGGGCGTGTCCCGGATGCAGCGGGTCCCGGTCGCCGCGCTCGGCGCCGCCGGCCTGGCGATCATGGGGAACGAGCTGGTCGCCGTCGACGACTACGCCAACTCGCCGATCGCCGTTCCCGAGGTGGTCCGCGCCCGGCTGAAGAGCGTCATGGCTCTCCCGGTGCACGAGAACGGCGTGGTGATCGGGGCGATGTTCGTCGGCTCGTACACCGACCTGCGGGAATGGGACAAGCCGTCCCAGGAGATCCTGCAAGCCTTCGCCGAGCACGTGAGCCTGGCCATCACCGACGCCCGGACGTTGCACGAGATGAACCAGGCGTTCCACGACACGCTGACCGGGCTTGCCAGCCGATCGCTGTTCGTGACCCGGATGGAGACCGCGCTCGCCACCGCGCGTACCGGCGGGGCGGCCGCTCTGCTGATCGACCTCGACCGGTTCAAGGTGATCAACGACGCGCTCGGGCACCTCGCCGGCGACCGGTTGCTGGTCGCGGTCGCCGACCGGCTGCGGGAGTGCCTGCGCACCGACGACACCGCCGCTCGGCTGGGCGGCGACGAGTTCGCGGTGTTGCTGCCGGAGCTGACCGGCGTGGAGGCGGCGATCCCGGTGGCCCGGCGGATCGTGACGGCCCTGCGGGAGCCGTTCGACCTGGACGGCCGGGAGACCTTCGTGACCTGCAGCGTCGGGATCGCGTACGGCGAGGCGGACGCCGTGGACGCCCAGGAACTGCTGGTCCGCGCCGACCTGGCGATGTTCGAGGCGAAGAAGCAGGGCAAGGACCAGCACGCCGTCTTCGAGCCGGTGATGCGCGAGTCCTTCCAGCGGCACCTGGAGATGGAGGCCGACCTGCGGCGCGCCGTGCTGCGGCACGAGTTCCAGCTGCGGTTCCAGCCGATCGTGCGGCTGCGCACCGGGGAGATCTCCGGACTGGAGGCGCTGGTCCGCTGGCAGCATCCGGAACGCGGGATGATCCCGCCGCTCGACTTCATCCCGCTCGCCGAGGAGACCGGCATGATCGTGCCGATCGGCGAGTGGGTGCTGCGCGAGGCGTGCCGGCAGGCGGCCTCGTGGAACGCCCAGCGCGGCGACGAGCAGCCGCTGTCGGTGAGCGTGAACCTCTCCGCCGTCCAGCTCGACCGTGCCGACCTGCCCGACGTGGTGCGTTCAGCGCTCACCGAGAGTGGTCTGCCGCCGCACTGCCTGGTCATCGAGCTGACCGAGTCGCTGATCGTCGATCATCGCCCGGAGACGCTGCGCCGGCTCCAGGCGATCAAGGCGCTCGGGGTACGCCTGGCGATCGACGACTTCGGCACCGGGTATTCCTCGCTGGCGTACCTGCGCCGTTTCCCGGTCGACATCATCAAGATTGACAAGTCGTTCGTGGACGACGTCGGTGACGTGCCGGCCGCGGCGGCTCTGACCCACGGCATCATCCAGCTCGGCCAGGCACTCCAGCTCTCCACCGTCGCGGAGGGCATCGAGGACGCCGGACAACTCAGCGAGCTGGCGGACGGAAACTGCGAGCTGGGCCAGGGTTACTACTTCGCCGAGCCGCTGACCTCCGACGCCATGCACGCCCTGCTGTTCCCCGGAGACGTAGCTACCTGACAACTGGGGTTCCCCTCGGCTTCACCAAGACAGCCGACCGTGGGCCCATGGATCTTCTGCTGACCGTCGTGGTGCCGGTCTACGCGGTCGAGCGCTACCTCCACCAGTGTCTGGACTCGATCCGGGCCGGACTGACCGAGGAGGAGAACGACCAGGTCGAGGTGATCGCCGTCGATGACGCGTCGCCCGACTCGTGCGGCGCTCTGCTGGACGACTACGCGGCACGGCACGGTGGTCCGCGTGTGCTCCACCTCGCCGCGAACGTGGGGCTGGGTCAGGCCCGGAACGCCGGCCTGGCCGAGACCCGGGGACGCTACGTCTGGTTCGTCGACAGTGACGACTGGCTGCCCGAGGGGTCGGTTCGTGCGGTACTCGAGCGGCTGCGCGCCACCGAGCCCGACGTGCTCGTCGTCGACCACCTGCGGGTCTACCAGGACGGCAGCAGCAGGCCGGACGACAGCTCGCCCCTGCTGCGCGGAGCGCCGACGCTGGACCGGCTGCTCGGCGTACAGCACACCGCCTGGAACCGGATCATGCGCCGGGAGTTCCTGGCCGGCCACGATCTGCGGTTCCCGCCCGGCTGGTACGAGGACGTCGCGTTCAGCAACCCGGTCCTGATCGCCGCCGACCGCATCGACGCGCTGAACCGGGTCTGCTACCACTATCGGATCGGACGCACCGGCGCGATCACCGCGACCCCGAGCGCACGGCACTTCGAGGTCTTCGAGCAGTACGAACGTCTGCACGAGTCGCTGGACCGGCTTGGTGCGGGGCCTGTCGTGCGTACCCGGATCTTCTCTTTGATGATCAGCCACCTGCTGGTCGTGGCCGGCAACGAGGGCCGGGTCCACCCGAGCCGGCGGCGTGCGTTCTTCCGCAGAATCGCCGAGTTGTACCGGCAGCATCGGCCGGACGGCTACCTGCCGCCGAGCGGCCTTCCCGGCATGCGGCATCGCCTGGTCGCGCTCAACAGCTACACCGCGTACGCCGCCCTGCGAGCCGGCTACCGGCTCGCCGGGGCGGCGCGGCGGCGCTCACCGGAACCGGTCCCGGCGGCCTCCGCGCAGTCGGCCGCGACGCCGCAACCGGTGAGTGCGGCACATCCCGGCTGAGGCTGATTCCGCCCGATCGATCACGAATCTCCGATCGGTGGTGAGATTCGACCGACCACCCCGGGCGCCCTTTCAAGATCTTCCCCTACAGTGGACGGTCAGAACGCTCCGGCGGCCTGGTCGTGAGCGCCCGGAACCGGTCGGGGGGACGCCGCCACGTCTCTCCGGCCGCCGGACCTCGGTGGGCTAACGTCCCAGGTGATGAATCTCGACGTGGACCGGCGCGCCCTGGTGGCCGTCGCGGCCGGTGGCGTACTCGGCGCGGTCGCCCGCTACGGCATCTCCGTGGCCTGGCCGGGTACCCCCTGGGCCACCTGGGTGGTCAACATCTCCGGTTGCTTCCTGATCGGCGTGCTCTACACCGCCGTCGACCGCAGACTGCCACGCCTGTTCCTCGGCACCGGTGTGCTGGGCGGCTACACCACCTTCTCCACGGCCACCGTCCAGGTCGCCGAGGCCGGCCTGGGCTATCTGGCCGCAACCCTGATCGGCACGCTGCTGGCGGCCTGGGCCGGCAGCGCTCTGGCCTCGGCTGTCCGCCGGTGACCGTCCTGCTGGTCGCCCTGGGCGCGGCCGTCGGAGCTCCGCTGCGCTACCTGACCGACCGGTACTTCCAGGCACGCTACGGTCCCGGCTTCCCCTGGGGCACGCTCGTGGTGAACGTGACCGGCTCGCTGCTGCTCGGGCTCCTGCTCGGCCTGCCCCTCGACCCGGGCCTGGTCGCGCTGCTCGGCACCGGGTTCTGCGGAACGCTTACCACGTACTCGACGTTCAGCTGGGAGACACTCACCCTGGCCCGGCGTGGTGAGATCGGCGCCGCCCTGGGCTATCCCCTGCTCAGCATCACCGCGGGAATGGGCGCCGCCCTGCTGGGCGGCGCCCTCGCTCCACTGGTCAGCTGACCCGGGTGAGCTCCCGCTCGACCGGCGGCGGGGTGACCGCCGCGGGCGGCTCGTGAGCGATCTCCGGCAGCCAGCGCAAGCCGCGCGGCAGCCACCAGTTCGCCTTACCGAGCAGCGCCATCACGGCCGGCAGCAGGACCGCGCGGATGATCGTGGCGTCCAGCAGGACCGCGGCGGCCAGGCCCACGCCCAGCTCCTTGGTGGCGGTCAGCGGCAGCGTGGCGAAGAGCGCGAAGACCGCGACCATGACCAACGCCGCGCTGGTGATCACGCCGGCCGTGCTGCCGATGCCCTCCCGGACCGCCTCGCGGATCGGCAGGCCCCGGTCGTGCCCCTCGCGTATCCGGCTGACCACGAAGACGTGGTAGTCCATCGACAGGCCGAACAGGATGACGAACAGGAACAGCGGCATCCAGTTGGTGATCCCCCCGCCGGAGACGAAGTTGAGCTGCTCCTCGAAGTGGCCGTACTGGAAGACGAAGACCAGCATGCCGTACGCGGCCGCGACCGAGAACAGGTTCAGCACCACACCGGTGATCGCGATGACCACCGAGCGGAACGACACCAGCAGCAGGATGAAGGCCAGGCCCAGCACGAAGGTGAAGACCCAGGGCAGGCTCTGCTCCAGCCGCTCGTTGTAGTCGACGCTGCTCGCGGTCGCGCCGGTGACGTTCGCGGTCGTCCCGGAAAGTCGCCCGAACGTGTCCGGCACGACCTCGCCGCGCAGCATCTCGAGAGCGGCGATCGCGGTGCTGTCGGTCTCCTTGCCGCTCAGACCCACCGAGACCACCGCGACGTCACCGCGCGGGTTGACCTCCACGTCGATCGGCTCGACGAGCTTGCCGTCACTGGCCGCGACAGCGGACCGGAAACCGGCCAGCGCCTGGTCGAACTCCTCGCCCTTGACGTCGTCACCGTGCACCACGACCCGGGCCGGCGTGGTCTTGCTCGGGAAGGCCTCGCCGATCGCCACCATGGCCAGCACCACCGGTGCGTCCGCCGAGACGTCCTGGATGCCCTGCCCCTTGGTCTTCAGGTCCATGGCCGGAGCGGCGAGCGCACCGAGGGCGGCGACCGCGATCACCGCGGAGACCAGCGGCTTGGCGAGCACGACGCGCAGCAGCGCGTTCCACACCCGGCCCTCGCTGTTCCGGCGGTAGAGACCGGGGATCTTGATCGCGTCGACCCGGTCACCGAGCGCCGAGAGCAGAGCGGGCAACACCGTCAGCGAGCCGAGAACCGCGGTGGCGACGACCAGGATCGTGCCGGTGGCGAAGCTGACGAACGTGACGTCCCGGGTGAAGAACATGCCGGCCATGGCCACGATGACGGTGAGACCGGAGATCCAGATCGACCGGCCCGAGGTCTGCGCCGCGATCATCAGGGCCCGGTGCGGATCGGCGCCCTTGCGCCGCTCGTCGCGTTCGCGCCGGATGTAGAAGAGGCAGTAGTCCACCCCGACCGCCAGGCCGATCAGCAGCATGACGTGGGTGGTCTCGTCCACCGCGGGCGCCAGCCGGCTGGCCGCGGCCATCAAACCGATCGCGGCGACCACCGACATGACCGCCAGCGCCACCGGCAGCAGGGCAGCCACCACGGCGCCGAAGGCGATCAGGAGGATGCCGAGGGTCACCGGGATGGAGAGCAGCGACAGCCGGGTCAGCCCCTCCTCCAGCTCGTCGCCGATGAGCTTGTCCCCGCTCGCGTCACCGGCCTCGGCGATGAACAGGTCCGGGTGGGCGGTCTGCACCTTGGCCACCGCGTCCAGCGCGGGACCGACCCGCTCGCTCGCCGTCTCCGGGTCGCCGCTGATGCTGAAGGTGATCAGCGTGGACCGGCCGTCCGGCGACTCGATCGGCGCCTGAACGTCCGTGACGCCGCTCGTCGCCTTGAGCGCCCGCGTGGCCTCCCCCGCAGCGGTCACCCGGTCACTACCGGCCCGGTTCTGGATCAGCACCATCTCGCCGGCCGGCTGCTCCGGGAAGCCGGCCTCCTCGACGATCCGGTCCGCCTTGCCCGAGTCGCCGTGCCCGGCCAGCGCGTAGTTCGCGTCCTTGGTGGCGACCTGCATGCTGAGCAGCACCGTGGCCGCGACGAAGGCGATCCAGCCGATGATCGCGAGCGCCCGGTGGCGGGCGCTCCAGATCGCGACACGAGCCGCGATCCCCTTGACGTTCCCCCTGTTGTCCATGGTGAGAACGCTATGAAGTCCGAAGTGGCGGAACGATCCAGCAAGCACCCGAGTCCGGGGTAGTGCTAGCCCTACGTCTGCAGGTAGGCCAGCACTGCCAGCACCCGGCGGTGCTGCTCCTCGTCCTGGTGCAGGCCCAGCTTGGTGAAGATGTTGCGGACGTGCTTCTCCACCGCGCCCTCGGTCACCACCATCTTGCGGGCGACCGCGGTGTTCGACATGCCCTCGGCCATCAGGCCCAGCACCTCGCGCTCGCGCGGCGTCAGGCTGCGCAGCGGGTCGTCGCGGCGGCGGCGCACGAGCAACTGGCCGACCACCTCGGGGTCGAGCACGGTGCCACCCTCGGCGACCCGCTGCAGGCCGTCCAGGAAATCGGCGACCAGCGACACCCGGTCCTTGAGCAGATAGCCGACCGCCCCACGGCGGTCGGCCAGCAGATCGTCGGCGTACGAGACCTCGACGTATTGGGAGAGCACCAGGATCGGAGTGCCCGGAACCGCGCTGCGCGCCTCGACGGCGGCGCGGAGTCCCTCATCGGTGTGGGACGGCGGCATCCGGACGTCCACGATGGAGACGTCCGGACGGTGTTCCTTGATCGCCTCGACCAGGGACGGCCCGTCGCCGACGGCCGCCACCACAGTGTGGCCGTTCTCCTCGACGAGCCGTACCAGGCCTTCTCGCAACAGCACCGCATCGTCGGCAATAACCACACGCATGCGGCCATGCTGTCAGATCGGCAGTGCCGCCGTGAGCCGCGTCCCCTCGCCCTCGGCGCTTTCCACGGCGAGCACGCCGCCGGCCGCGCGTACCCGGTCGTCGAGGCCGGCCAGGCCGTGCCCCTTGGCCAGGCTCGCACCGCCCACCCCGTCGTCGGCGACGGTGACCAGCAGGCCGGTGGCGATCCGCTGCACGGTCACCTGCACCTCGGTCGCGTGGCTGTGCTTGGCGACGTTGGTCAGCGCCTCGGCCACCACGAAGTACGCGGTCGACTCGACGGCCGGGTCGAGCCGCTCGATCGGCGGGGCGTCGAGGTCCACCGGCACCGTGCACCGGCCGGCGAGGGCGGTCAGCGCCGCCTGGAGGCCGCGGTCGACCAGGATCGGCGGGGCGATGCCGCGGGAGAGCGCCCGCAGCTCGTCCAGGGTCTCCCGGGTCTGGGAGAGCGCCTCGGCGACGGTGGCCCGGGCGGCGTCCGGGTCGGTGGCGAACTGCTGCTCGGCGCGTCCCAGGTCCATGGCGAGCCGGACCAGCCGCTGCTGCGGGCCGTCGTGGATGTCCCGCTCCAGCCGGCGCAGCGCGACCGCCTCGGCGGAGACCGCGGCCGCCTTCTGCTGCTGCGCGACGTCCCGTTCGGCGTGTGCCTGGATGACCTGCTGGCGCAGCTCGAAGACGCCACTGAGCAGGCCACGGGCGAAGAGCGCTTCGAACATCGCGGAGGCGCGGACGACCGGGTAGAGCGTGGCCGCGAAGATCACGCCGATGGCCAGGTTCAGGAAGATCCGGTTACCGGCGCTGTCCTGGAAGCCGAGGAGTTCGACGAGCTCGTAGTTGCCTTCCGGGTGCGGCAGCGCCCAGTCGTACAGCGGGTACAGCAGGCCGGCCAGCGTGACCGACCACCAGGTGATGACGAAGCAGAACGCCAGGGTGCTCGGGATGAAGCGGAACATCCCGTGCAGCAGGTCGAGCCAGTACTGCACGTCGGCGAGCGGGACGAAGGTGCGCTGCACCCAGCCGCCGTTACGGGCGGTGCGGTAGACCGGGTGCGGCACCTTCCGGCGCAGCACCGGACCGACCCGGGCCCGTTCCACGGTGGCGAATCCGCGGGACATCCCGAGCGTGGCGACCATGATCGGCAGGCCGATCCAGATGATCGCGGTGCCGATGCCGAGCGCGAAGCCGGTCATGCACAGCACGATCGTGATCAGGCCGATCGGGAACCCGAGCAGCACGTACTGGGTATCGATGCCCAGCTGGCGCAGGTAGCGCCCGGCCGGACTCGTGTGGTCCGCCGTACCGGCGTAGGTCGTCGTCATGCCACTTACGCTAGGCAAACGGGTCCTCCCCTCCGATCCCGCGAGCCGCCCGATCGACAGTAGGGTTAACCCGACCGTCAGCTCAACTCGATGACCACCTTGCCGACCGCGTGGTTCTCGACCGCCTCGTGCGCCTCGGCGATCCGGTCCAGCGGGAAGCGGATGATCGGCAGGCCGGCGTCCGCGCCGACCCGGAATGCTTTCGCGTTCACCGCCTCGGCGACCGCGGCGACCGCGTCCGCCTTCTCCTGCGGCGTCGTGGTGTAGGTCAGCACGAAATCGAGGCTGGCGTTCTTCAGCATCGCCTTGAAGCTGGGCACGCTGAACCGGCCGGCCACGTAGATCGCGATGTTGCCACCCGGCGCGACGACGTCCAGGTCCAGGTCCAGGTTGTCGGTGCTGACCTCGACGATGACGTGCGGACCGGTTCCGCTCAGCTCGCGGACCCGCGCGGCCACGTCCTCGTCCCGGTAATTGATCACCGCGTCGGCGCCGGCGGCGGCCGCCAGCTCGGCCTTCTCCTTCGAGCTGACCGTGGTCAGCACCGTCGCGCCGGCCCACTTCGCCAGCTGGATCGCCGCGTTTCCGACCGCACCCGCGCCACCGGCGACCAGCACCGTCCGGCCGGCCAGAGCGCCCGGGCCGAGCCGGGCCGGACCGTCGGCGGCCACGGTCAGGCAGCGGTGCGCGGTGAGCGCCGGAATACCCAGCGCGGCGCCGACTTCGAACGGGATGTCGTCGTTCATCCGGACCACTTGGTGGCGGGGCAGCACCACGTATTCCTGAGCGGTCCCGTCGGCCCGGCCGTAACCCGCGTCCCACACCCAGACCCGGTCCCCCGGCTCCAGGTCCCGTACGCCCTCCCCGAGCGCGTCGACCACGCCGGTGCCGTCCTGGTTCGGGATCCGGGGCGGGGAGACCCCGTCCGGCACGCCCCGGCCGGCTCGCGTACCGGTGTCGGTCGGGTTGACGGCGGAGAGCACGATGCGGACGCGTACCTCCCCGGCGCCGGCCAGCGGCAGGTCCCGATCGACGATCCGGAGAACGGACGGAGCTGGGCCTGACTCGTGGAAGACGGCAGCGCGCATGCCCCAACCCTATGAGCCGTCCGGAAGATCGCAGCGCATGGCCAGACGGGGCCAGCGGTCCAGGCCGTGCGCGGCCTCCTCGGCCCGGATCCGGCGGAGCCCGGGGGTCAGCTCGTCGCCGGCCAGCCGGCGGAATCCCAGCCGCTCGTAGTAGGGCGCGTTCCAGGCCACGTCGGCGAACGTGGTGAGCGTCAGCGCGGCTGAGCCGTGCTCCCGCGCCCACCCGGCCACGTGCTCGATCAGGCTCTTGCCGAGACCGCGGCCGGCACACGCCGGATCGACGGAGACCTGCTCGACGTGCACCACGTCGTCCACCCACTTCGCGATCAGGTACGCCACCGGCCGATCCGCCCGATCCACGGCCACCCAGGCCCGCCCGTCCCGCTGGTAATCCAGCAGCTCAGCCGCGGGCAACGGCTCGTCGCGGGCGATCTGGGTCATGCCGATCTCAGCGAACATCCGCCCGGCCGCCACCTCGATCTCGCGCATCCGGTCGATCTCGCCGGCATGGGCCACCCTGATCATCCGTCCATCGAACAGCTCGCCGGCCCTGGCAGCCAGCGAAATACCCGCGTTGCGCTCAGCGGAGCAGCCTGGTTGCCGAATTGGAGTGCACAAGCGCAGTGTCCTGGAGGTTCCCGTGCCTACCGTGCTGATCGCCGATGACGAGATCGACCATCGGGAATTGTTGAAGCTGGCCCTGCACCGCCTCGGTTTCGATGTCGTGACCGCCTGCGACTCGCGCACCGCGGTACAGGCCCTGTCCCACGGTGGCATCGACGCCGCCCTGATCGACGTACGGATGCCCGGTGACTCCGGGATCGACCTGTGCCGCCGCATCCGCAATGACCCGGACACCGCGGATCTCCCGATCATGGTGGTCAGCGCCGACGTGCACCAGCATCAGATCATGACGGCACTGCACGCCGGAGCCGACGACTTCCTGGCCAAGCCGTTCACCCGGGCCGAGCTGACCAGTCGCCTGGAGGCGCTGCTGCGGCCGCGTAACAACGCCGCCGTCCGGTCGGCGGCCGCGGCGCGGGCCGCACTGCTGGCCGCCCGGCAGGCCGTGCCTCCCGTGGCCTCGATCCAGCGCGAGGAGAAGCAGGTCTCCTACCGGCACACGGCCTGACCTTTCAGAAGTGGGCGACGATCCGGCGAGCCGGGCCGTCGATCGTGATCCCTCCGCCGTACGGCAGCACCCACTGCGGGCTGGTATGCCCGAAATCCACGCCGAACACCACCATCGCCCCCGGGTTGTACGCCTCCAGCGCCCGAAGCACCGCCGCCCGCTGATCCTCGCGGTACCGCTGCCTCTCCCCCGGCGGCCGCGGCGCCTCGATGTAGGTGGCCTTCGCCGTCGCCACCAGCACCGCCGGGAACTGCCGCAGCAACCCCCGCTCGCCGGCGTCACGCAGCATCCGGAAGACCGCCTCGGCCGTCGGCATCTCCTCGGACGTCTCCAGCAGCAGCACGCAACCGGCGTAGTCCTCCACCGGCCGGATCCATCGCCCCACTGCCAGGTTGCAGTGCAGGAGCTCCAGGTTTCCGCCCCAGGCCGGCCCGGTGACCACCCGGTCCGGCTGGTGCCACACCCAGCCGGGGCTCGGGATCGTCGGCGCCGACTCGGTGAGCGAACGCGGATCCGCCCAGTCCACCTCCTCCTCGCTGAACTCGCCGACCGGCCGGATCGCCAGGTCGCCGGTCTCGAAGAGGGCGGCACGCAGGGACTCGAGGTGCTCCGGCCAGATCCCCCTGCCCTGCGCCAGGTGCACCTGGGTCGATCCACCGTGATAGGCCGCGACCCCGTGGTGCCAGAGCCAGTTCAGCAGGTTGGTGTTGTCCGAGTAGCCGAAGAACGGCTTCGGATCGGCTCGGAACGGCGCCGGGTCCAGGTGCGGCAGGACCGTGATCTGGTCGTCTCCGCCGATCGTCGCGAAGACCGCGCGGATCGCCGGGTCCGCGTACGCCGCCATCAGATCGGCGGCCCGGTCGGCCGGCGGCGCGTCGAGCCGCCGGGTGGTCGGGAACTCGACCGGCTCCAGCCCCAGCTCCGAGCGGATCCGCCGCATCGCCTGCTCGTGCAGCGCCGGGAAGAGTGCCGGCGCGGCGAAGGCGGGCGAGACCACCGCGACGCGGTCACCGGAGCGCAGTTTGGCGGCCACACGGAATCTCATGTCACGGACGCGGTGCCGAGCACTTTTCCGTCCCGGTCGGTGATCAGTACGGCGTCCACATCACCGATCTTGAAGGAGCTCGCACCGTTCACCTTGGCGCTGCCGTTGCCGGTGTCGCCCCAGACCGCGGACTGTTCCGTACCGCCGCCCTTGCTGCGCATCAGGCAGAGGAACGGCCCGTTGCCGGACATCCGGCTCACATCCAGCGCGATGGCCACGCCCCACTCCTTCGGGGTGAGGACCGCCGAACCGGTCAGCCCGCTGCCGGGCGCCGACTCGAACTGTGTGGTCACCAGTTCCACGCTCGGCAGGGCCTCCGGCGTCGTACCCTGCGGAACCCGGCCGTTGGTGAAGATGCCGTAGCCGATCGCGGCGGCCGCGATCATCACCACCGCGGCGGCGGCCAGCCACCGCACCCGGTTCACCCGGGTCTCCTTGGTCTTCTCCGCCCGCATCCGGCTCAGCAGACCCTCGATGTTCTGCTGGGTGGGCCGCGCGGTCGGCGAGACCGCGAGCGGTGCGCCGCCACCCAGGTGCCGCGCGTCTGGCAGACGTTGCAGCATTTCCGGTACGGGTGCCAGCCGGTCCAGCTCGGCGCGGCAGTCCGCGCAGTCGTGCAGGTGCTCGTCGAGCCGATCGGTGTCCGCCTCGTCGAGCCCGCCCAGGAGATAGCCGCCCAGCAACCGGTGCAGGGCGTCGTGTTCCTCGAGGTCGCTCATCGCAGCATCCCCATCTCCTCGAAGACGGTGCGCAGCGCGCGTACCGCGTAGTAGGCGCGCGATTTCACCGTGCCCTCCGGCACCGACAGTTTCCGCGCCGCGTCGGCCACGCTCTGCCCCTCGTAATACATCGCCTGGATGACGGCCCGGTGTTCCGGGGAGAGACGCTCCAGCGCCTCGGCCACCAGCCACCCTTCCACCATCTGATCCACATTGTCCGCCGACGGCACTGAGTTGACCGCGTTCTCATCGGCGACCAGCCGGGGACGGCGCTGTTCCGCGCGCCAGGCGTTGGTCACCACGTTACGGGCGATGGTCAGCAAGTACGACCTGGTCCGGCCCGGTTCCGGGTCCAGATGGTCGATGTGTTTCCAAGCCCGTAAGAGTGTCTCCTGTACGAGGTCCTCAGCCTTGTGCCGATCCGATACGTATCGCGACACGAAGTTGATCAGGACTGAGTAGTGCTCGGTATAGAGCGCGGTCATCAGCTGCTCGTCGGGGCTCACCCGTCGCTTCATCGGCGCCAGCTCCCATCGGGTTCCGCCCGGCCACCCGGATGTACATCGTGGCACGCGGATCGGTTCAGGGACCGTCCCGGAAAAGGAGAAAACATCGATGCCCGGTCCCCATCCGGGGGCCGGGCATCGAGTTGATCTCCTGGTCAGCAGGCTCCGGCGCCGCCGTAGCGGAACGTACGGGAACTCAGCTTCGAGACGCTGTAGAGGTCGCTGGTGCTGCGGACCTTGAGGTCTACGGTGGGACCGTTGAGGTACGCGACGCTGCCGACCTTGGCCGAGGTGGTGTCGTCGCCGCCCTTGCCGTTGCCCATCTCCGTGCACGGCTTCTCGGTCGCCGCGGCCACCTCGCCGAAGACCTGCACCAGGCCGCTCCTGGTGAAGGTGCCGCCCCACAGGTCACCGGGGAAGTAACCGACCCACTCGGTGTCGTACGCGATCCACCAGTCGCCGTTGAAGTTCTGGATGCCGAAGCGCTTCTGGCTGTCCTGGACCAGCGTGTCCCCGGGCTGGATGTTCTTGCTGTACTGCACGAAGCCGCAGCCGTTGTAGCAGCTCGTCTGCCGGTCGACCCAGTGGTAGACGAACAGGTGCGGGTCGTCGTCGCCGTTCACCACCCGGTCGACGTTCCAGCCGACCTCGACGATCTGCTTGCCGTCGGCGGACTGCACGGCCAGCTCGGCGAGCGTGTGGTAGTCACTGCGGGCCAGCTTCGGCTTGCTGATGGTGAGGTTCGCGTACGCCGCGTCGGCCTCGGCCTTCTGCGATCCCACGTTGTAGAGGAAGTGCACCGTCGGCCGGGCCGGCGCCACGCCGTCGGTCGGCTCCGGCGCCGGCTCCGGCGGGACGACGTTGGTCTTCTCCGACTGCAGGAAGGTGGTCCGCGACGTCCGCCCCTTGGGTGCCCGGTCCCGTCCCTCGTCGTCGGAGTGCGCCGCGCTGAGGCCGGCCACCTTGAGCGACTTGCTGGTGGCGTTGTGCCGGCCGGTGCGGACGCTGCGCGGCCGCTCGCCCCACGGCAGGTTGGTCGGCGGTTTGGCCGCCGGCGGGGAGGGGGGAGCCGCCACGTCCGTCTCGTCGGCCGGCACCGCCACGGGTGCCGGTGCGTCCGGGATCTGCTCCGCGCCCGCGTTGAGAGTCGACACGACTCCGATGGCGCCGATCACAGCGGCGCTCAGGCCGGCGGCAAGCAGTCCGCGGCGTGACTTCTGCACGGGTCCGTCCTCGTAGCTCGGGGCATCGGAGGTGGTAGGCGGGGCGCCCTCCGGCAACCGGTTCTCGGCGGCGCCGCTCACGATATAGCTTTCTCGATTGACCAGGCACCGGCTGACCAGCAATTCCTCCGTTACGGCGGACCTGGGTAGGCCGAACTGGTGACTGACGGGCCACTTTGGTGTACGCAGCGTATTGATACCGTCGCGTATCGAAGTTTTTCGCACCACAGACGGAAAGAGGCATAGCTCGTGAAGCCTCTTTCGGGTACGGCCGCCGCCCGATATCGAATTCGCGAAACCGGAACCATCCGACGCGATCGTGTGGTAAAACCTATCAAGCCCATAGGTTATGTATGTCAGTTGGAGTCGTCATGCCCCTCGCCGAGGTCCGCCTCGATCACCTCGCCATCGCCCGGCAGTTCGGCGACGCAGCCGACCGGTGGCCGGTGGCGCCCCGCTTCGATCCCGTCGAGCGGTGGTACCACCGTCTGGCCAGCGCCGAGGACCACGAGGTCTGGCTGCTCACCTGGCTACCCGGGCAGACGACCGAGATCCACGACCACGGCGGTTCGGCAGGCGCGTTCCACGTGTACGGCGGCACACTGACCGAGGACACCGTGACCACCGGTGGCTCCGGTGCTCCCCGGATCGTCTCCCGCGAGCTGGGTGAGGGCGCCGGGCGGCGGTTTGGCAGCCACCACATCCACCGGATCGTCAACCGCTCGGACCGGCCGGCGATCAGCATCCACGTCTACGGGCCGGCCCTGACCACCATGACCAAGTACCGGATCGGCCCGGCGGGTCTGGAAGTGCTCACCGTCGAGCGAGCCGGTGCGCAGTGGTGACCGCGGCACCTGCCGGCTCCCGGGGCATCGCCGAGATCCTGGCCGACGCGCGTACCCGGCTGCGACGCCTGGGCCCGGCCGAGACGGACGCCGCGATGCGCGACGGCGCGATCCTGGTGGACATCCGCCCGGCCGCCCAGCGTGCCGAGTTCGGTGAGATCCCCGGTGCGGTGGTGATCGAGCGCAACGTCCTGGAGTGGCGCCTGGACCCGCGGTCCGACGCCCGGCTTCCGTTCGCGAACGACTACGGGCTGGCCGTGATCGTCACCTGCCAGGAGGGCTACACCAGCAGCCTGGCCGCCTCCGCGCTGCAGGACCTGGGACTGCACCGGGCCACCGACCTGGCCGGTGGCTTCGCCGCCTGGCGGGACGCCGGCCTGCCCACCACCGGCGGCGGCCGCTAGAGCGGGTAGACGATGCCGGAGCGGCCGCTGTAAAGGTGCCGGGTGCCGTCGCGCTCGTGGCCGGTGTCCGGCGCGTCCAGCCAGACGATGTAGGCCGCGCCCGACTCCAGGCCGGTGATCGTGGTGGTCATGCTGCAACCGGTGCCGGCCGCGACGGTCTTCCAGACCGGCTCCGGCTGGGCACCGGAGACCAGGGCCTGCGGTACGGCGGTCACCCGGTAGCCGGAGTCGTACTGGGTCGGCCATTCGACCTTGAGCGAGCCGGCGCCCGGAGTCACCTCGACCGGGATCATCACCTTCTCGGTGCGTGGCCAGATCCTGGTGCAGTTCGGATCCGGGCTGGGCGCCGCGGCCGTGACGTCCGGCGACGGAGCGGCCGACCGGCCCCGCGACGGGACCGGGCTGGGCGTCGCCTCACCCACCTCGACCAGCATCCAGGGCTCACCGGCGCCCTCGACTCCCGGCGAGGAGCCCGGCGTGTCACCGACACCGAGAGCGGCGCAGCCGCCGAGCCCCAGCGAGAGTACGGCCAGAGCGATCGCGGTCCTGGTATGGCGCATGCTTCCTGGATCGACCGGCGCTCCGCCGGCCTTAGGAGCCGGCCGGGAGCAGGCGATGGCCGGCCATCTCGAGTTCGCCGTCGTACACGGTCACCGGGGTGTTCAGCCCGGAGTCGTCGCGGAGCAGCATGGACACGCCGTCGATCTGGTAGGTGCCCCGGGCCGGCCGGCGGCGGCCGGCGACCGCACCGGCATAGGTGCCGTCGGAGCGGAGCTGGAGCCGGACCACGCCGTCGGTGCTGCGCCAGGCTCCGGCCACGGCCGCTCCGGTCACCACCTTCGGGCGGCTCGCCGGCAGCGACGTTCCGGAGTCGGCCGCCCCGCCCATGGCGATGGCGAGCAACGCTGTGGAGTCGAGCACAGTGGTGTCGAGCACAGTCGCGTCGGCGCAGGCTTGGCTGAGAGAGGTCATCTTCTCCGGCTCCGGGGGTCGGTCGGGGTCAGCCCCTTCCTTCGGTCTCCAGAGCTCGGAGCGCAGAGGTTCCTGAGTTGCGAACGGGTGCGATTCGGGAAGCACCCGGATGCGCCCTCAGTCGCTGCTCGCCCTCAGCGCCGCCGTGACGGCCGCTGCCAGCTTCTCCAGGTCGTCGTCGCCCAGCGGCTGCCGCGCGACGGCCAGACGCCAGTAGAGCGGGCCGAGGATCAGGTCCACTGCGAGGTCCGCGTCGGTGTCCTCGGGCAGCTCGCCGCGAGCGACGGCCTGGCCCACCAGTTTCTCGCCGACCGCCTGCTGATGGGTGCGGAGCGCCCGTTGCAGGGTCTCGGCGATCTGCGGATTGCGGGCCGCCTCGGCCATCAGGTCCGGGATGATCTGCGAGGCGATGCGATGTTGCAACGCCCGGCTCACGATCATCATGAGGAGCTCGAGATCGCCGGCGAAGCTGCCAGTGTCGGGGAGCGGAACCTTCCGCTCCGCCACGTCCGAGATGATCTCCAGAACCATCTCGAGCTTGTTGCTCCACCGCCGGTAGATCGCGGTCTTGCCGACCCCCGCGCGGCGGGCCACCGCCTCGATGGACAATCGGCCGTAACCGACTTCCGCCAACTCGTTCATGACCGCGGTGCGGATCGCCACGGTGATGTCGCCTCGGAGCACCGCCGCTCCGGCAGGTGCGCGCTTTACTGTCGCCACACGGTCACTATAACGGTACGACGTAACGGTTGCGTTCCGCCGTTTGGTCAGCTACCGTCTACATACACGTCGATACGAACCCGTTCCATCGGTGTCGGTGGGTGCCTGTCATGCTGCTAGCTGTGTTCTCGCGCAAGTCACCGGAACCCGCTGCCTCCTACGGGCCGACAAGATCGGAGCACCACCCCATGCCAGAGACGGCGGTCGCCGACACCGGCGCCGGGCTCTCTCTCAAGGAGCTGGCCCGGCGACACGGCCTGAGTGCATCGGGACGGCTGCCCAGCCTCCCGGAGTACACCCGGTATCTGTGGTCCTACCGGCACTTCATCCGCGCGCACTCGAGCGCCCGGACGAGCTCGGCACTGGGCCACACCAGGCTCGGCATGCTGTGGCAGGTCCTCACTCCGATGATCAACGCCGCGGTCTACTACGTGATCTTCGGCGTGATCCTGGGCGGCCGGAACGGTGTCGACAACTTCATCGCGTACCTCTGCGCCGGCGTCTTCGTCTTCGGCTTCACCCAGGCCGTGGTGGGGCAGGGCAGCAACGCGATCACCGGCAACCTCGGCCTGATCCGGGCTCTGCACTTCCCGCGGGGCAGCCTGCCGCTGTCGGTGGTCCTGGTGGAGGTCCGCAACTACGTCGTGGCGCTGTTGGTGCTGATGGGGATCGTGCTGCTCACCGGTGAGCCGATCACCCCGCAGTGGCTGCTGCTCATCCCGGTGGTGTTCCTGCACTCGATCTTCAACACCGGCCTGACGATGTTCATGGCCCGCTTCGGCTCCAAGGTCCGCGACATCAAGCAGCTGATCCCGTTCATCATGCGGTTCTGGCTGTACGGGTCGGCAGTGCTCTACCCGGTGACCCTGTTCGAGCAGCACCTCGACGGCTGGGCGCTCGCCCTGGTCGAGGCGAATCCGCTGCTCATCTTCATCGAGCTGACGCGGCACTCGCTGATGGAGGACGTCCCGCTGGCCGGTAACCCGACCCTGCTCTGGATCCAGGCGGTCGTCTGGACCGTCGTGGTGAGCATCGGCGGCTACATCTACTTCTGGCGCGGAGAGAAGGGCTACGGCCGTGGCTGAGACCGAACGCGTTCCCACCGTCATCTCGGACAACGCCCATGTGATCTACCAGGTGCACGGCTCGTCGGGACCGGGCAACAACAGCCCGCTGGCCAGCCTCAAGCGGCTGGTGACCAACACCAAGGCGGCGAACGTACGCGAGGTGCACGCCGTCAAGGGCGTCAGCTTCGTGGCGTACCGGGGTGAGGCGATCGGTCTGATCGGCAGCAACGGTTCGGGCAAGTCGACCCTGCTGCGCGCGGTCGCCGGCCTGCTCCCGGTCGCCAAGGGCAAGATCTACGCGGCCGGCCAGCCCTCGCTGCTGGGCGTGAACGCGGCGCTGATGAACGATCTGCCCGGCGAGCGCAACGTCGAGCTGGGCTGCCTGGCGATGGGCATGTCCCCGGCCGAGGTGAAGGCGAAGAAGGACGACATCATCGCGTTCTCCGGCATCAACGAGCGGGGCGACTTCTCCTCGCTGCCGATGCGGACCTACTCCTCCGGCATGGCCGCGCGCCTCAAGTTCTCCATCGCCGCCGCGAAGCAGCACGACGTCCTGCTCATCGACGAGGCGCTGGCCACCGGCGACGCGAAGTTCCGCCGCCGCAGTGAGCAGCGGGTGCGTGAGCTACGCGCTCAGGCCGGCACGGTGTTCCTGGTGAGCCACAGCGAGCAGTCGATCCGGGACACCTGCGACCGCTGCATCTGGCTCGAGTCGGGTCTGATCCGGGCCGACGGCCCGACCGAGGACGTGCTGCGGGAGTACGAGGCCTTCGCTCGCAAGTAAGGCCTCGTACCTCCCGCCGCGCACTCAGTTGACCGAGAGATGCACGTGGTTGGTGTGGTCGCTGGACGGGTCACCACCCGCCCCGCTGTACGACTTCCAGCCACTGCTCGGCAGCCAGATCCGGCGGAACCAGATCACGTAGAGCACCTGCAACTCGTCGGCGTTGTTGATGAAGTAGTTCGCCAGGTTGTTGCCGTAGGTCTTGTCGCCACCCGTGGCATCGCCGCCGAAGGTGTTCTTCTCGGCGGAGAAGTCACAGGCCCGGCCCTTCGGATGCTCACCGCTGTTCTGCTCGCGGAAGCACCGCGTGAACCGGGTGAACCCGTCCTGCCTTGCCTGCTTGAGCGCGTGCAGCATGCGCGGCGTGAGACAGCCGCTGGTGGTCGGGTCGCCCTCGGTGCAACCGCCGCCGCCGCTCGGCGCCGGGTCGGCCGAGGCGCTGCCTCCGCCGCTGCTGCTGCCGCCGCCGTCGCCGGGCTCGGAGGCGTCCTCGCCCTGGTTCGCCGCCTTGAGCGCGGTCTCCGCCTGAGCCTTCCGCTTGGCCATCACGTTGACCTGCTTCTGCTCGTCACGGACCGCCGCGTCGATGGCGATCTTGGCGCGCTGCTGAGCCTCGCGGGTGTTCTTCAGGTCGGCGATCGCCGCGTTCTGCTGCGCTGCCACCGTGGCGAGCGTTTCGGCCCGGTCCAGGAAGGTGTCGGTGGAGTTCGCGGTGATCAGGGCGGACATCGGGCCGAGCCGGCCCGAGGTGTACGCCTGCTGCGCGATCTCGTCCAGGGCCTTCTGCTGCGGACCGAGGGAGGCGTCGAGCCGCTTCAGCTCCGCGGCCAGATCGGCCTGCCGCTGCTTGGACTTCTTCAGCTTGGCCTTGGCGTCGACGAAACCGCTGGAGGCCGCTTCGAGTTGTTCGATGAGGGACTTGGAACCGCCCTCACCGTCGTCGCCGGTGTCGCCCGGCGCAGCGAGGGGATGGGGGGCAGCGGTGGCCGGCGTCGCCGCGACGGCCAGCCCGCACACGGCGACGAGCAGCGCCATCAACGCTGCTAATCGCCGCGCAGTCGAATCCTGCACAGGCATTTCCTTCCGTCGGCCGCCGACCGGGTTAGCTGACGGGTTCGGGACGAAGGAAATCCCTACCGCATTCGCGGATTCACCCCGGAGAAATGTGGTTCCCCGGCTCGCCGCAACGGGCGATTAGGCGGCGGTCCCCGGGTGGGAACCGGATCCGACCATACCGACTACATCGACAGATCGACAGTTCTCGTACGCTCGGCTATTACCTGAACACGGCACGTGATTCGATTACAGAAAGTCGTTGTCCGGTAACTCTTTTTGTAGTTCCGTGGGTCCTGATGCACGGCGATATCTCGGGTAAACTGGCCGCCGGTCCTGCCAGGACGGCACCGCCCCCGAGTTGCCGGCAGGCCGCCGCCCAATCGTCGAAAGGCGAGCCGGGGAACCAGGTCACTGGGGTGAATCCGCTTTACGCGGTAGGGATTGCTTCCGTCCCGAACCCGTCAGCTAACTCGGTCGGCGGTGACAAGGAAGGAACAACTGTTGATGACCGCAAGTCCCCGCCGGTGGCTGACGTTTGCCCTGGCACCGCTCGTGGCCGTTGCGCTGTTCGTGGCACCCGTCACAATGGCGTCCGCGGCTCCCGGTGGCAGTACACCGACTGCCGAGGACGAGGAAGACGCCCTGATGTCGGACCTGATGGAGTCGACGAACCGTCGCTTCGTCAACGCGAAGGCTGCCGTCACCGTGTCCCGGAAGAACCAGAAGAAGCTGGCCGCCGACATGGCGGCCGCCGAGGCCCGGCGCGACGTCCTCATTCCCGAGGTCAACTCGATCGCCCGGCAGCAGTACCAGACCGGCGACCTCAGCGCCGTCGGCTTCCTGCTCAACGCCAGCACGTCGGACGATTTCATGAGCAAGGCGATCTCCCTGGAGGAGATCAACCGGTTGCACGACGGAAAGCTGCGCGAGCTCAACCAGGCGATCGCCACGGTCACCGAGAAGAAGACCGCGCTCGACGCCGAGGTCAAGAACGAGCAGCAGCAGCTGACCGCGCTGGCCAAGCAGAAGTCCGCCGCCGAGAAACAGATCGACCTGCTGGGCGGCTCGACCGGCATCAACCGGACCATCAACGAAGGCCTGGTCGACGCCAAGTCGAAGGAAGCCGCCCCGGCTCCGCGCAACGCCAACGGCGGGTTCTCCGCCGAGGGGTGCACCGAGCGGGACGAGACCACCAGCGGCTGTGTGACCAAACGCACTCTGCACATGTACAAGGAAGTGCGCAAGGCCGGCTTCAAACGCTTCGTCGGCTGTCACCGCAACGGCGGACCGTTCGAGCATCCCAAGGGCCGGGCCTGCGACTGGTCCCTGCAGAAGAGCGGCTTCTCCTCGGCGGACAGCACCGACGAGATGAAGTACGGCAACAACCTGACCGCGTTCCTGGTGCGCAACGCCGACCGTCTCGGCATCTACTACGTCATCTGGTACAAGCAGATCTGGTTCCCGGCGACCGGCTGGGATTCGTACAGCGGGGTCAGTGACCACACCGACCACGTCCACGTCTCGATGCTCTAGCCGTCAGACGAACGAGAACGGCCCCCGACCTTGAAGGTCGGGGGCCGTTCCGTGTCGCGGGCTCAGTGCACGGCGCGGCGCACCGGTGCCCGGCCGGCCGGCTGGGCCGGCGCCGGGCCCACCGGGATCGGCGGCGGGATCGCCATGGTCACCGGCCGCACCTGGGTCACCTCGACCTCTTTGCCGTGGTGCAGCAGGGTGAGCCGGGCCTGGCCACCGCCGTTGCGCAGCGAGTAGGTGACCTCCTCTGCGGTCACGTTCACCCGCAGTCGCAGGCCGCGCCAGAGCAGCGAGAACTCCAGGTTGTTGATCCGGCTGGGCAGGCGCGGGGCGAAGCTGAGCTGACCGTTGAAGTCACGCATGCCACCGAGGCCGGCGACCAGCGCGATCCAGGACCCGGCCAGCGACGCCACGTGCACGCCGTCACGGGCGTTGCGGTGCAGGTCGTGCAGGTCCATCAGGGCGGCCTCGCCCAGGTAGTCGTGCGCCAGCTCCAGGTGCCCGGTCTCGGCGGCCAGCACGGCCTGGATGCAGGCGGACAGCGACGAGTCCCGTACGGTCCGCGCGTCGTAGTAGGCGAAGTTGCGCGCCTTCTCCTCCGGCGTGAACGCGTCACCCCGGATGTACATCGCCATCACCAGGTCGGCCTGCTTGATCACCTGCTTGCGGTACAGGTCGAAGTACGGGTAGTTCAGCAGCAGCGGGTACCCCTCCGGCGGAGTGTTCTCGAAGTCCCACTCCTGCAGCCGGGTGAAGCCCTCGCACTGCTGGTGCACGCCCAGCTCCCGGTCGTACGGGATGTGCACGGCGGCCGCCGCGTCCCGCCAGGACGCCGCCTCCTCGTCGTCCACCCCGAACCGGCGGGCCAGGTCCGGGTGCCGCTTGCAGGCGTCCACCGCGGTCATCAGGTTCTGCTGGGCCATCAGGTTGGTGTAGATGTTGTCGTTCACCACGGCGGTGTACTCGTCCGGCCCGGTGACGCCGTCGATGTGGAAGCGCCCGTGCCGGTCGTGGTGCCCGAGCGAGCGCCACAGCCGGGCGGTCTCGATCAGCAGCTCCAGGCCGACCTCACGCTCGAAGTCGTAGTCGCCGGTGGCCTGGACGTACCGGCGGACCGCGTCGGCGATGTCGGCGCCGATGTGGAAGCCGGCCGTACCGGCCGGCCAGTACCCCGAGCACTCCTGGCCACGGATCGTCCGCCAGGGGAACGCGGCGCCGTGCAGGCCGAGCGTCTGGGCCCGCTCCCGGGCCAGGTCCAGCGTCGAGTGACGCCAGCGCAGCACGTCGGCCGCGGCCGAGGGCTGGGTGTAGGTGAGGGCGGGCAGGACGAACGTCTCGGCGTCCCAGAACGTGTGTCCGTCGTACCCCGGCCCGGTGAGACCCTTCGAACCGATCGGGCGCTTCTCGGCCCGGGCACCGGCCTGGAGGGTGTGGAAGAGGCCGAAGCGGACCGCCTGCTGCACCTCGGGGTCGCCCTCGACCCGGACGTCGGAGTGGTCCCAGAACGCGTCCAGGTAGTCCTTCTGCTGCTGGACCAGCCCGTCCCAGCCGTCCAGGCGGGCACTGGCCAGAGCCGCGCCGACCTGGTCACGCAGCGCGGGCAGCGAGCGCATGCTGGACCACCCGTACGCCGCCAGCTTGACCACCCGCAGCTTCTGCCCCGGCTCCAGCCGGCAGGCGACCGTGGTCCGCAGCCAGTCGGGGTGCCCCTCGGTGGTGATGGCGTGCCGGCCCGGCGTCTCCACCAGATGTTCCATGGCCGAGGCCATCCGCAGGTCGCTCGCCTTGGTCCGGTGGATGAGGATGCCGCCGGCGGGCTGCTCCATCATCTCCTCGGCCTGCAGCGGCCGGTCCAGCACCGCCGCCACGCGCGGGTCCTTGCTCATCGGCGGGAGCTGCTCGTTCGCCACCAGCTCGGACTGCAGGATGAGCCGGGCCGCGCCGTCCAGCGGCTCCACCTCGTAGAGGAACGCGACCACCGCACGCTGGGTGAACGAGACCAGCCGCACGGTACGAACGCGCACACCCTGACCCGACGGGGACACCCACTCGACGACCCGCTCCAGCGTGCCGGCCCGCAGGTCCAGGCAGCGCTCGTGGGAGCGCAGCTCGCCGTACCGCACGTCGAACGGCTCGTCGTCCACCAGCAGGCGCATCAGCTTGGCGTTGGTGACGTTGACCATGGTCTGGCCGGATTCCGGGAAGCCGTACCCGCCCTCGGCGTGCGGCAGTGGCCGCAGCTCGTAGAACGAGTTGAGGTAGCTGCCGGGCAGGCCGTGCGGCTCGCCCTCGTCCAGGTTTCCCCGTATCCCGATGTGGCCGTTCGAGAGCGCGAACACCGACTCGGACTGGGCCAGCAGGTCCAGATCCAGCCGGGTCTCCCGGATGTGCCAAGGGTCGACGGGGTAGGCCCGTTCACGGATCACGGTCGTGCCTCTCGATACCAGAGAAGAGGAGGTCTTATTGAGGGAGTAGCTCGGACAGGTCCGTCACGACGATGTCGGCGCCGTTTTCCCGCAGCGCCTCGGCCTGACCGACCCGGTCCACCCCGATCACGATGCCGAATCCGCCCGCCCGTCCGGCGGCCACACCGGCCAGGGCGTCCTCGAACACGGCACAGTTCTCCGGGGCGAGATCGAGTAGCTTAGCTCCGTACAGGAACGTGTCGGGAGCGGGCTTGCCGGGCAGACCTAGCTCGCGTGCGACCAGGCCGTCCACACGGGCCTCCAGCAGGTCCGCGATCCCCGCCGCCGTCAGCACGTCCCGGCAGTTGGCGCTCGCCGACACGACGACGCGGCGCAGGCCGGCGGCCTTGACCGCCTTCAGGTACTCCACCGAGCCGGGGTAGACCTGGACCGCGCCTTCCTTGATCTTCTGCAGCACCAACACGTTCTTGCGGTTGCCGACGCCGTTGACGGTCTCCCGATCGGGGCCGTCGTCGTGGGTCCCCTCGGGCAGGGTGATGCCGCGGGAGGCGAGGAAAGTCCGGACACCGTCGGCGCGCTGCCGGCCGTCCACGTACTGGTGATAGTCGAAACCGGAATCGAAGGGGACGAAGGGCGTGCCGTGGCGTGCCGCCCACGATTCCAAGAACGAATCGAACGTCTGTTTCCATGCGGCATTGTGCACCAACGCGGTTTGCGTGAGCACTCCGTCAAGATCGAAAAGGCAAGCGGTCACCTGCGAAGGAAGTCCGAGCACGCGCCCAATGTAGCCGGACGGGAAGGACGACGAGAGCGGAAGGGCGGCTTCACATTTCGACGATCGTTCGCACGCCGTTCAACCTGCTGTTTCAGCGAGAATCCGGCACGACATCCAAGGACATGCGCAATCCGATCGAGGTACCGATCGGACCGGTCGCGGTGGTCACCTCGTCGCACAGCTGATGTGCCAGCCACAGTCCGCGGCCGCCGACCTCGAACGCCTCCGGCGCGCGCAGATCGTGCAGGCGCTCGCCGGGGATGCCTGGACCGGAATCGGTCACCACGCACCACACCGAACGGTCCTCGACCCGCAGCACCAGCCGCCCGTTGCCCCCGGCGTGCAGCACCACATTCGTGATCACTTCGTTGACGGCGAGCAGATAGCCGTCCCGGCGATCGCCGCCCAGGCCGAGCAATACCAGCCGACCGGCCACCTCGTGCCGGAGAACGGTGATGTCGTCGTGCCCGAAGGAGCAGTCGAGCAAGACGGAATCCCCCGTTGGAGGGGCGGCATCGACCCTCGGCTCCCTCTCTGGAGCCGAGCGAACGCCGCGTCCGAACCTGTCCTCCACCGTCGTGCAGCCTACGCGCTGTGGCCGTCCGGTGGCGGGAGGCATCGGCTATCCCGCTCATAAGTGGCGCGTGTCGCGCACTCAGCGCCAGCCAACATCAATCCGATCGCCTCGCTCGTCGAAGAAGTGCACCGCTTCCATCCGGACCGAGATCGCCAGTGGGTGGCCTGGCGAGACCTGTGGGTACGGTGCCAGCCGCACCGCCAGCTCGGCCGGCTTCCGGGCGTGCCGGCCCGGGTCGTTCAGCAGGCTGACCCGGTCCCGGGACCGCGGCGGTACGGGCAGCTCGGGTGCCGCCGGCCGGGTGAGCCGCTGCAACGCCCCACCGATGCGCTTGAGCGCACCCTCCGGCGGCGCCTGGTCCTGCACCGGCCCGCCCATCTCGTCCACCACGATCGCGGTGGCGCCGATGTCCAGGTACGCCAGCGACTCGTGCCCGTGGTGCTCGAGGTAGCGGATCCGGCCCTGGAGGATGTGACCCGGCGTCTGCGGGGTGACCGGGGTGAGCGCCTCGGCCCGGATCCCGACCACGATCCGTTCGCCGTGGTAACGGGTGATCGCCCGCGCCCGCGGATCGTTCCACGGCATGTAGAGGGTCTGCTCGCCGAAGTTCAGTGCGATGTACTGATCCAGGTGCACGTAGACCGAGGCCTCGAGCAGGTTCATCTTCGGTGAGCCGAGGAAGGCCGCGACGTAGAGGGTGGCGGGGCGCCGGTAGACGTCGGTGGGCGTACCGCAGTCCTGGAGAATGCCCTTCCGCATGATCGCCACACGGTCCGCCATGGTCAGCGCCTCGGCCTGGTCGTGCGTGACGTACATGGTCGTCACGCCGAGCTCCCGGGTCATGCTGGTGATCTCGGCGCGCAGCTCGGCGCGCAGGCCGCTGTCCAGGTTGGACAACGGTTCGTCCATCAGGAAGAGCCCGGGGCGGCGGACGATGGCCCGGCCCATGGCGACGCGCTGACGTTGACCGCCGGAGAGCTGGCTCGGGCGGCGGCCGAGCACCTCGCCGATGCCGAGAGCGCCGGCGACGGCACCCACCCGGTCCTGGCGCGGTGCCGGCTCGACCCCGGAGAGTTTGAGCGGGAAGCCGATGTTCTCCGAGACGGTCATGTGCGGATAGAGCGCAAAATCCTGAAAGACCATGGCGATGCTGCGGTCGCGCGGAGGCAGTTCGAGGACGGGTTCGCCGTTCAGCAGGATCTCGCCCTCGCTGGGATCCTCCAGGCCGGCGATCATGCGAAGGACGGTCGACTTGCCACAACCGGAGGGCCCGAGCAGGACCATGAACTCGCCGTCCTGCACCTCCAGGCTCAGGTTGTCTACGGCGTACGTGCCGTCTGGCCAGATCTTGGTGACGTCCTTGAGCGCGACGGTGGACACCGTCAACCTCCCCGATCGAGTGTGATCCCGATCCCACGACGGTCGGCGATCGGGTACTGACTCTGCGAGTGGCTTCGATGGTTCGCCATCGGGCGAAAGTGCCATTCGCACATAGTGATCATTCGATTACGGAGATCTGAACTTCAGAAGATCAGCTGTGCACGTGCACAGCACGAACCGACATAACCGACAACGACCCCGAGGGTTACCGGCTCGCCCGCCAGTCGCCGACCGCCGTCACCACGAACGCCCCGCCGACCAGCGCGGCAAGCACCGCTGTACCGGCCGTGGCGTACCCGAGCAGGGCAGCCAGGACCAGCAGCAACACCCGGCCGTCCCAGCCGAGCGGGGCACCGCCGGCACCGGTCGCCGGCGCGCCCTTCTCCATCCGGGCGGTCAGGTCGTAGTGCCGCATCGCGAGCATGAACAGCAGCAGGAACACCACCGGCGGCGGCACCGTGCCGTAGAGCCCGACGGCGGCCACGATCAGGTACTCGCCGGCGCGCAGGGCAGCAGGCACCAGCCAGTCCAGGGCGCCGCCGTGCCGCAGACGCGCCGGAAAACCGCCGATCAGTACGAAAACCGCGACCAGAGCGAGCAGCCACGGGTAGCGAGACGGCGCCATCAGTCCCACGGTGACCAGCGCGTACGCCGTGAACAGCGCCGCACACGGCAGAGGCCACCCGATACCGACCCGGCTCAGCACCACCCGCACCAGCGGACCGTCGTCGCGGTGACGCATGGTGTCGACGGTGTTCAGCACGCCGACCCGCATGGAGAGCGCGCGCAGCGACCGCAGTACCAGCGTGTACGCCGCCGCCAGCAGACCGAACCCGACGACGGCCGCAAGCGTGGTCCGGCCGTTCGTGAACGCGGCCAGCACGGCGATCAGCGCCCACCGCTCGCCGATCGGGAAGACCACGATCCGTTTCGCCCAGTAGATCAGGGAACCGCGCTGACTCTGCGCCTTCACCGACGCGGCGCTGAGCCGGGCACCGACGCCGCCCGCGGGCTGCGCGCCTGGATGCGCGGCGGCCTCGTCGTGCAGCGCCCCGTACCAGGTGTCGGTCATGTGCCGGGCGGTCTGGAGGACGATCGCGGTGATCGCCAGGGGCCACGCGTAGGGCAGGCCGATGCGTTCGGCGCCGGCCGCCAGACCGGCGTACACCGCGTACTCCTTGGCCCGGTCGGCCATGGTGTCCAGCCAGCCGCCGAACGCGTCGAACTGGCGTGTGTACCGGGCCAGCTGCCCGTCCACGCAGTCCAGCACGAAGCCGAGGTAGAGCAGCACCGCACCGGCGATCATCGCGATCCGGGAGGCCTGCCAGAACAGCAGGGCGGCTCCGGCCGCGAAGAGCACCGACAGGGCGGTCACCCCGGTGGGCGTCATCCGCAGCCGGGCGGCCGCCTTGGTCACCCGGGGCGACCAGGTGCTCACCGCGTACGTCGTGAAGAAGTCGTCCTGTTCCTTGACGGCGAGCCGCAGGCGCGCCGCGTCCTCGTCCACGGCGTCGACCGCGTGCCGTGCGGCGGTCAGCTCCGCCTCGCTGCTCACCTGTTCGGCATGCAGCAGCCGGGTCCGGGTGGCGACCGGGACCAGCCCGGCCTCGAGCAGGGCCGGCAGCAGCTCGGCCCGGTCGGCGACCTTGTCCAGCAGCGGCAGGTCGGCCGGGGCGATACACATCGCGCCGAGGAAACGCACGGTTCCGGTGCCCGCCGGGGCGGGCACCACCCGGCCGCGGTCCTCCGTCAGGTCGCCGCCCGGCTCGGGGGCGACCAGTACGGTGCTGCGCCTCGCCGGTTCGGTGGCCAGCATCCACAGCAGGCTCGCGTGGGCGACCAGGTTGTCCGAGCAGATCAGCAGCGGTTCGTTCGCGTCCCGGGCCTGCCGGGCCAGCTCGCGCAGATGGGTGGCCACCTCGCCCGGCCCGCCGGACCGCTCGACGACCGAGACGCCGGCGGCACGCATCGCCGCGGTCAGATCATCGGCGAGCCGGCCGGCTTCGGCATCGGGAATCGTCGTCTGAGCAGGGACGGCGCAGAGGAGGGCCAGGGTCACCGTTCAACTCCTCATAAGCGCCCGAAATCGGCACCCAGGTTAACAGCGGGCGTACTCCGGGTACGGGTCACCCGTACGGGAAGTTGGCCAGCGGTATCCACCTGTGGGCCGAGGGCCGCCCGTGCTCCCGTACTTACCGTCGAAGTGGCCGTGGCAGAACGCCACGACCAAATGAGAATTATTCACGACCGCGGTGACCACCTGCGCCGCAAGCGCACCAAGGGTTCGAGCTAAGTCGTGAATAATTCTCACTGCTGAAGGAGCGGATGATCGTGTCCTACAACCTCAAGACCCGTACTCTCACCCGCCCCCGTCACAACCGCATGATCGCTGGCGTCTGTGCCGGCCTGGCCCGCCGTTTCGGCATGCGGCCCGGCACGGTGCGGCTGCTCTTCCTGGTCTCCTGCCTGCTGCCGGGCCCCCAGTTCATCGCCTACCTCGTCCTCTGGGCCCTGCTGCCGAACGAGAAGTGATCAGGGGCTGGCGAACGTCACTGTGACAGTGGTGTAGCCGAGGCGGGCGAAAAGGCTCTCCAGCATGCGCTGGGTGTTCTCTTTCGCCCGCCGGTCCAGCTCACTGGCCCGGGCGGCCTCAGTGATCCGCTCCTGGGCGAGCTGATAGACCCGCTGCTGCTTGTTGGGCTCGTCACCGAACGCGTCACCGATCCGGTTGAGCAGACCCCGCTCCTCCGCGACGACGTAGCTCTTGGCCATGTCGAGAGCGGCCGTGGACTGCTGCGGCGGCGGCAGCGTCAGCTCGATCGACTTCTTCCCCTCATCGATCTTGAGAGCGTCGCCGGCGAGCGCGCTGAAGTCGACATAAGCCTCAACAGTGCCGGAGCCGACGAACAGGGTCCTCCGGTTCACCAGGAAGTCGGGGATGTTCTCCTTCTCCTGCTGGAGGTCGACGATGACTTGGAAGGTGCCGTCGGCGGCCACATAGCGGTGCAGGTCGCGCATCGACTGGAGCAGCACAGGCTGGCTGCGGTCGATGGTCCGATCCTCGAAGGGGTTGTCGAAGGAGGGCAGCACGTTTATCGCGCGCAGCCCGAAGCAGGCGAGGACGATCAGGGCGAAGACGAACCCCACGAAGATCAGGAGCCGGGCGAAGCCGTTCGGCCTGTGCCGCTCCTCGTCGGGAACAGTCGGGTACTCCCTGGTCGGGTCATCGACCTCCGGTGAGGTTGCCATGACTCAACGGTAAGGAGGGGGTACGACATCCGCATCCCCTGGACCCGGTCTCCTGCCGGTAACGCTTCTTCGGGGTACGCGTAACTGGCGTCCCGCCGAAGCCGACCCCGTCCCCCGCTCTCCCGGCGCGAGCCCGGCTTCCCCTCACCGCCCCAGCGCGACCACCGGGAAACAGCATCACCGCGCGAACGCGTTCAACCCGGTCAACTTCTGGCCGATCGACAGTTGGTGGATCTCCGACGTCCCCTCGTACGTCAGCACGCTCTCCAGGTTGCTGGCATGCCGCATCACCGGGTACTCGTGCAGAATCCCGTTCCCGCCGAGGATCGTCCGGCACTCCCGAGCGATCTTGATGGCTTCCCGCACGTTGTTCAGCTTGCCGATGCTGACCTGCTCCGGCCGCAGCGGCCCGTCCGCCGCGTCCCGCATCCGGCCCAGGTGCAGCGCGAGCAGGAAGCCCTTCTGCAGTTCCAGAGCCATGTCGGCGAGTTTCGCCTGGGTGAGCTGGAAACCCGAGATCGGCCGGCCGAACTGCTCCCGGCGGGCCGCGTAGTCGAGCGCCGTGTCCAGGCAGTCCCGCGCCGCGCCGAGCACCCCGAAGATGATGCTCAGCCGCGCCTCGGTCAGGCAGGACAGCGGCGCCATCAGGCTGCGCACCCCGGGCAGCCGGGCGCTCTCCGGCAGCCGGACCCCGTCCAGGACGATCTCGCCGGTGCTCGACGCGCGCAACGACATCTTGTGGCCGATCTCCCGGACCGCGAGACCCGGGGTGCCGGCCGGTACGGCGAACCCGGTCACACCCTTCTCCGCCCGCGCCCAGATGACGGCCACATCGGCGATCGGGGCGTTGAGAATCCACGTCTTGACCCCGTCGAGCACCCAGTCGTCGCCGTCCCGGCGGGCCCGGGTCGACATGCCGGTCGGGTCCGAGCCGTGATCCGGCTCGGCCAGGCCGAAGCAGCCGAGCAGCCGGCCGGCGGCCATCCCGGGCAGCCAGCGCGCCTTCTGCTCCTCCGAGCCGTATCTCCAGATGGCGTACATCACCAGGGAACCCTGCACGGAGACCAGCGACCGGACACCGGAATCGGCGGCTTCCAGTTCCATGCAGGCGAGGCCGAGGCTGACCGCCGAGGAACCGGGGCACCCGTACCCCTTCAGCTGCATGCCCAGCAGGCCCGCATCGCCGAACGCGGCGGCCAGGTCGCGAACCGGGGTGTTGCCGTTCTCGTACCACCCGGCCACGTGCGGCCTTACATGATCGTCGGCCACCCGGCGGGCCTGAGCGCGGATCTCGCGCTCGTCATCGGTGAGCAGTTCGTCAAGATCCAGCAGGTCAAGCGGTCTGACACCCATGGATGCACGCTAATGGAAAGCGTGACTCAGCGAAATCAGCCCTCTACTACCAGTACACGGGCGTGGATCTGATTGCGCTGTTGCAGAGCCGCACGGAGCGCCCGGTGCAGACCGTCCTCCAGGTAGAGCGCCCCCTGGTACTCCACCACGTGCGGGAAGAGGTCTCCGTAGAACGTGGAATCCTCGGCGAGGAGCTTGTCGAGTGCCAGCTCCCGTTTCGTGGTGATCAGGTCAGCGAGCCGGATCGGCCGCGGCGGGATCTCGGCCCACGCCTTCAGCGTCGTGTGGTGATCGGGGTACGGGGCTCCGTCCCGGACCGCTTTGAAGATCACGGCGGCTGCCCCTTTCCGTCAGAACGTTTCTCGCCTGTCAGCCTAGCCGCGCGCCGGTCAGACCTCGCCGGCCGAAGCCCACCGGCCATGATGCACCACATCTGCCACCGGACGGCGCCCGCGGCGTAGTGACGGGGACCTCTTGTCGGCGCCCGGGTAGCCGACCGTGAGCGCACCGATCGGGGTGAACTCGTCCGGCACACCGAACGCGTTCTTGAAGTCACCCACGGTGGCGGCCGGCAGGCCGATGAAACACGAGCCCAGCCCTTCGTTCACCGCGGTCAGATGCATGAGCAGAGCGGCGAACCCGGTGTCGATGTCCCAGTACGGAACCGGCCAGCGCGCCTCGTCCCGATCCGTCCAGCCCTTGTCCGACTCGGCGTAACGGTCCAGATAGACCGATTTGTTGGAGAAGGCGACGATGATCAAGGGTGCCGTGGACATCCGCCGCAGCCAGCCGTCGGGCGCGCCACCGGCCGAAGCGGTGCTGGCCCAGAACCGGTCCCGGTCCTCGGCCGCGGTGAGCACCAGAAAGCTCCAGCCCTGGGAGAAACCGGCCGACGGCGCACGCAGCCCGTGCCGCACGATCTTGTCGACCAGTTCCGGCGGCAGCGGGCGATCCGGGTCGTAGCCGCGTACCATCCGCCGCCGGCGGACCACCTCGTCGAACTCCATCAGGCGCGGATGCCCCAGGAGGTCGTCCAGGTCTCGCCAGGTGTCAGCACGACCAGATCGCGGCCGGTCCGGAAGGCGTCCGGCGGGCAGGTCATCGGCTCGACCGCGACCGACCGGCGGAACCGCTCGCCGTGCAGGGTGTCACCGGAGTAGACCTGCCAGTAGCGGAACTTCTCGTCGGCCCAGACCACGATCCGCCGGTCCGAACCCGGGTCGGCCAGGGTGACCGCGGTGATCCCGTCGGCGTCGAAGTCGATGTCGCCGAACGTCACGTCCAGGACCGCGGTGCCGATCCGGCGGGGCTCGGCGTAGTCGTACTCGGTGCCGGCGACCTTGACGGCGCCGATCGGCAGCAGCCGGTTGTCGGCCATGATCCGGCTCTTGGCCGGCACCTGGAGCACGGTGTCCTCCACCGTCACGCCGGGCAGCCGCAGGTACGGGTGAACCGAGTACCCCCACGGCGCGTTCGCCTCGGACGTGTTCACCACCTCCTGCACGCAGCGCAGCCCGTCCGCCGAGACCGACCAGCGGGTACGCAGCCGCAGCGACCACGGGTAGCCGACCTGGGCGGGCAGGTCGAACTCCAGCGTCACGGCGTCGGCGGCCTGCTCGACGGCCCGCCACCGGGACCAGTTCACCAGGCCGTGGATCGCGTTGTGCCGAGCCGGCTCGGTCAGCCCGAGCTGGTACTCCACGCCCTCGAAGACGTACCGCCCGTCCCGGATCCGGTTCGGCCAGGGCGCGAGGATCTGGCCCGCGGACCCCGGGGAGATCTCGTCGGTGCCGAACCCGTCCAGCAGCTCGACGCCGTCGACGGCGTAGGCGCGGAGCGTGCCTCCGATCTCCGCCAGGACGGCACGATGCCCGTCCGCCTCGATGGACCACTGGATCCCGGACTTCGCGGCTGCCTCTGCGCTCATGACGCCGACACTATCGGTCCTCGGATCCGTCCCGATCGGGCCGGTAGCGAACCAGTGCCGGAGAGGCCACGGCGAGTAGCACGGCCAGGCCCGCGGCGGCGAATCCACCACCCGCCCAGGAGGCGGTCACGCTGGTCAGGTCGGCCGTCGCGCCGGCACGCAGGTCACCCAGCCGGGGGCCGCCGGCCACCACGACCGTGAACACGCCCTGTAGCCGCCCGCGCAGCCGGTCCGGCGCGAAAGTCTGCATGATCGACTGCCGGTAGACCGCGCTCACCAGGTCGGCCGCACCGGCGACGGCGAGCAGCACCACCATGAGCCAGAGCTGGTTCGCCAGCCCGGAGAAGCCGATCGCGATCCCCCAGCCGACCACCGCGACCACCAGGGCCAGGCCTTGCCGGCGTACCCGGCCGATCCAGCCCGAGGTGAGACCACCGAGCACCGAGCCGATCGCGATGGCGCTGTACAGCCAGCCCACCGCCGCGCCGCCGCCGAACTGCTCCTCGGCCACCGCCGGAAACAGGGCCCGCGGCATGGCGAACACCATCGCGATCAGGTCGATCGCGAAGGAGAGCAGCAGCACCGGCTGCGTGACCAGGTACTTCAGGCCGACCGCGATACCGCGCAGACCGGCGGTCGGCTTCTCCTCACCGTCGGCGTGCTGGACCGGCGGGATCGCCGGGAGCCGCCAGGTCGCCCAGAAGGTCACGGTGAAGAGCAGGGCGTCCACGGCGTACGCCACGGTGACACCCGAACCGGTCGACCAGATCCCCATGATCAACCCGGCGAGGAGCGGTCCCAGCACGCCACCGGCGGTCGTGGTCGTGTAGTTCAGCGTGTTGGCGGCCGGTACCAGGCCGGCCGGGACGATCCGCGGGATGATCGCGTGCCGGGCCGGTGAACTGATCGCGAACCCGGCCGATTGCAGGGCGGTGAGCGCCAGCAGCAGGTGGCCGCTGCGGACCCCGAGCAGCGCCTGCGCCAGCAGGCCGAGCGTGGTCACCCAGGTCAGCACCGAGCTGGCCAGCAGCAGCCGGCGCCGGTCCACCACGTCGGCGACCGCGCCACCCCACAACCCGAAGATCAGCAACGGTACGAGACCGGCCACGCCCAGCAGGCCCACCCAGGTCGGCGAGTCCGTGATGGCGAACATCTGCACCGGTACGGCCACCGCGGTGAACTGAAATCCGAAGTACGACGCCCCGTTGCCGATCCACGTCCGCCGGAACGTCGGAACGCTCAGCGGGCGGGTGTCGATCATCCACGACTTCGTCTTCCGCTCGGTGGCCCCGCTCACGGGGCGAGCCTCTCCACCACCCAGTCGTCGGGCCCGGTCCGCCGGAACCGGAGCCGGTCGTGCAGCCGGTTGCTCCGGCCCTGCCAGAACTCCACGGTCTCCGGCCGGACCCGTAGGCCACCCCAGTGCGGCGGCGCCGGGACCGGGCCGTCACCGAAGCGCTCGACCGCCTCGGCCAGCCCGGCCTCCACCGCCTCCCGCCCGGGCAGCACCCGGGACTGCGGGCTGGCCCAGGCACCGAGCTGGGAACCGTGCGGCCGGGACGCGAAGTACTCCTCGGTCTCCGCCCTGGAGACCCGCTCCACCGGCCCGGCCACGATCACCTGACGCTGCATCGGGAACCAGGGGAAGACGAGGCTCGCGTACGGGTTCGCGGCGAGGTCCGTACCCTTCCGGGACTCGTAGTTCGTGAAAAACACGAAACCGTCAGAGTCATACCCTTTGAGCAGCACGGTCCGCGCCGACGGCCGGCCCTGCGCATCGGCCGTGGCCAGCACCATCGCGTTCGGTTCGGGCAGCCCGTACCCGGTCGCCTCGGCGAACCACTCGGCGAACTGCCCGGTCCACTCCGCGGCCAGCACGCCCTCCAGCAGCGGCGCCCGCTCGGTGTAGTCCCGGCGCATCCCGGCAGGCGACGGCGGTTCGACGGCCACGGGCTCTCCCTGTCTCTTTCTGGTGCAACGAACTTAAGTCGGCGACCCTCATTCGTCAGGTCAACCACCATGGGTGTCATCGAGAGCACAATCGGGACGGGTCGACCGTGCGGTTACCCGGCGGGCAAGATGAATCACCCACCGCACACCGGCTACACCGTTTGCTTCTTGTTCGCTTCCCGTTCGCTTCACAGGGAGTGCCGTGTCCGACTTCAAGCCGGGACTCGATGGCGTGATCGCCTTCGAGACCCAGATCGCCGAGCCCGACCGGGACGGTGGCGCGCTGCGGTACCGCGGCGTCGACATCGAGGATCTGATCGGCCAGGTCTCCTTCGGCAATGTCTGGGGCCTGCTGGTCGACGGCAAGTTCGGGCCCGGGCTGCCGCCGGCCGAGCCGTTCCCGGTGCCGGTGCACTCCGGTGACATCCGGGTGGACGTGCAGTCGGCGGTCGCGATGCTGGCGCCGTACTGGGGGCTGTCCCAGATGCTCGACATCAGCGACGAGCAGGCCCGGTCGGACCTGGCCCGGGTGTCGGTGACCGCGCTCTCCTTCGTCGCCCAGGCGGCCCGCGGGCTGGGTCTGCCGGCCGTACCGCAGAAGGACATCGACAAGGCCGAGACCATCGTGGAGCGGTTCATGCGCCGGTGGCGCGGCGAGCCGGACCCGCGGCACGTCAAGGCCGTCGATGCGTACTTCATCTCGGCCGCCGAGCACGGGCTGAACGCCTCCACGTTCACCACCCGGATCGTGGCCTCCACCGGCGCGGACACGGCCGCCTGCGTGTCCTCCGGGATCGGTGCGCTCTCCGGCCCGCTGCACGGCGGCGCGCCCACCCGGGTGCTGCACATGATCGAGGCGGTGGAGCGCAGCGGCGACGCCACGACGTACGTGCGGGACGTCCTCGACCGCGGCGACCGGCTGATGGGCTTCGGCCACCGGGTGTACCGGGCCGAGGACCCGCGGGCCCGGGTGCTCCGCCGGATCGCGAAGGACCTCGGCGCCCCCCGCTACGAGGTGGCCGCCGCACTCGAGTCGGCCGCGATGACCGAGCTCCGCGAGCGCCGCCCGGACCAGGATCTGTGGACGAACGTCGACTTCTGGGCCGCCGTGGTGCTCGACTTCGCCGAGGTGCCGGCGCACATGTTCACCTCGATGTTCACCTGCGCCCGGGTGGCCGGGTGGAGCGCGCACATCCTGGAGCAGAAACGGCTCGGCCGCATCCTGCGACCCAGCCTCCACTATGTGGGACCGGAGCCGCGCAAGCCGCAGGAGGTCGAGGGCTGGAATCAGCTCACGCATAATGTGTGACCGTGGCTGATATCCGGATTCCTGACGCGATCAAACCGGTAGACGGACGGTTCGGCTCCGGGCCGAGCAAGGTCCGGCCCGAGGGTGTCGAGGCGCTCTCCGCGGTCTCCCGCACCTTCATGGGCACCTCCCACCGGCAGAAGACGGTGAAGGACCAGGTGGCCCGGCTGCGCCGCGGCCTCGCCGACTTCTTCTCCGCGCCGGACGGCTACGAGGTGATCCTGTCCAACGGCGGTACCAGCGCGTTCTGGGAGACCGCCACGTTCGGCCTGGTCCGGAACAAGGCGCAGTTCGCCGAGTTCGGCGAGTTCGGCGCCAAGTTCGTACAGGCCGTCGCCAGCGCGCCGTTCCTGGACCAGCCGACCGTGCACAAGGCGCCCGCCGGGCAGGCCGCGTTCCTGACCGCCGAGGCCGGCGTGGACGTCTACGCCAGCGTGCACAACGAGACCTCCACCGGCGTGGCCGTACCGGTTCGCCGCGTCGAGGGCGCCGACCCGGGCGCGCTGGTGCTCACCGACGCCACCTCGGGCGGCGGCAGCCTCGACGTCGACCTGCGCGAGACCGACGTCTACTACCTGGCGCCGCAGAAGGCGCTCGGCTCCGACGGCGGTATCTGGCTGGCCATGATGTCGCCGGCCGCGATCGAACGGGCCTTCCAGATCAAGGCGACCGGGCGGTACATCCCGCAGTTCCTCGACCTGGTCACCGCCATCGAGCAGTCCCGGCTCGAGCAGACCTACAACACGCCGGCCCTGGCCACGGTCTTCCTCGCGGCCGAGCAGGTGGACTGGATGAACGCGCAGGGCGGCCTCTCCTGGGCGGTCAAGCGCAGCGCGGAGAGCGCCGCCGCGATCTACGGCTGGGCCGACCGCTCCTCGTTCGCCGAGCCGTTCGTCACCGACCCCGCACTCCGCTCCGCCGCCGTGGCCACGATCGACTTCGCCGACGGCATCGACGCGGCGGCCATCGCGAAGGTCCTGCGCGCCAACGACATCGTGGACACCGAGCCGTACCGGAAGCTGGGCCGCAACCAGCTCCGCATCGCCCTCTACCCCACGGTCGACCCGGCCGACGTGGCAGCCGTCACCGCCTGCATCGACTACGTCGCCGAACGCCTCTGACCCCATTCGGCGCCTCTCCGGCCACCCCGGCCCAACCCCACTGCTGCCTCACGCCGGTTGAGGCAGCACCACCGTTGGGCCGAGAGGCTGCGGCAGACTGCTTGAGCCCGGCGGCGGCGCTGCGGCCCGGCCTGGCAGACGGTCGCCCCGGAGAGGGCGTGACAGGGTTCATTCGAGTTGACTACCGGATACCCGTACCTCTAAAAGGGTCTGTTGGGTTTGAATGGATCTCGAAATCGGAACTGAAGATCATCATCGCTGGCCAGCTAGTTTGACGGCGTGGCTTACCCCCATAGGGTGACCAAGGCGCGTACCGTGTTCCGAAACGCGCCCGGGTGGCTGACTCTCGGGAGCACAGGCCAACGCGACGGGACGGAGGCAACGCATGCGGCCGGTACGCTTCGTCGCCCTCTCCGAGGACGGTCAGGCTCTGGTGCTCGCCGACGAGGTCGGCCGGCTCCTGGCCCTTCCCATTGACGACCGGATCTCCGGAGCGCTCCACGAAGGTCCTGCGACGCCCGGTTCGGCAGTCGCGGTCATGGCTCCGGAGGCGGCGGCACCGCCGTCGCTGTCCCCTCGGGACATCCAGGCGCGCATCCGCCAGGGCGAGTCCGCCGAGGACGTCGCCCGGATCGCCGGCGTGCCGGTCGACCGGGTGCTGCGTTACGCCGGTCCGGTGCTGCAGGAGCGCGCCATGCTGGCGCAGCACGCCCGCCGCACCCGGCTGAAGACGTCGGATTCCGGGCAGCCGCTCGCCGAGGTGGTGGACAGCCGGCTCGCACAGCACGGCATCGACACCGAGAAGATCTCCTGGGACGCGTTCCGCAAGGACGACGGCACCTGGCGCATCGTCGCCACCTGGCCGTCCGGCAAGGCCACCGCGCAGGCCATCTGGGACCTGGACAAGGGCCGTCAGGTGGTCTCCCCGCACGACGACATGGCTCAGTACCTGTGTGCTGAACGCCCCACCCAGATCCTCGGGCAGGAGCCGGCTCCGGAGCGCGGCGGGCACGGCCTGCCCGGTCCGGCCCGCAGCTCCGAGCCCACCCGGGGCGGCCACGGCCTGCCTAGCGCCGACCCGGCTCCCGCGCGGCCGACTCGCGACCCGATCCGAGCCGGGCGGGACGCCCTGCTCGCCTCCCTGGACCGGCCGCTCGAGGGCAGCTCCGGCCGCAGCCTCGAGCCGGCGCCGCGCCGTCCGGTCGCCGGTGGCGCTGCCGCGCTGCTCGGTGGTGGTTCCGGCTCCGCCTTCGACGATGACGCCGACCTGCCGAAAGAGGTGCCGGCCGTGCCGTCGCTGGCGGTCCTGCGGCCGCGCCGCACGGTGGGCCAGCCCGCCCCGGCCAACTCGGAGTCCGAGGAAGGCAGCAAGCCCCGCAAGCGGCTGCCGAGTTGGGACGATGTGCTGTTCGGGGGCGGCCCGGCAGCCCGGGAGTCCTCCTGAGCCTGTTCGTGGCCGTCTTCCCCGCGGAGGACGCTCGGCTCCACCTGAAACGCCACCTGCCCGCTGTCGGCGGGCTCACCCGGCCGGAGAAGTGGCACATCACCCTCGCCTTCCTCGGTGAGGTGCCGGACGAGGGCACGGACCATGCCGCCGGCGTCCTGGACGACGTGCCTCCGCCCGGCCCGATCACGCTGCGGCTGGCCGGTGGCGGCCGGTTCGGCACAGTGCTCTGGGCCGGTCTGGCCGGAGACGTCGAACCGCTGGAGGCGTTCCGGGAGGATGTCCGATCGGCGTTGGTGGGAGCGGGTTTCGCGGTTGACGGGCGACCGTTCCGGCCGCACTTGACGGTCTCCTACCGGTTCGACCGCGGCGTCCAGCAGGCGCTGGCCGGATATGCCGGGCCGTCCTGGCCGGTGACCGAGTTCGCGCTGGTGCAGAGCACGGCCGGGGAGTATCACCGGCTGCGCGCCTGGCCGGCCGGATCAGCGGAGGGCCGCTAGTCACGGTCCGGTTCGGCCCTGATCCCGTTGATCATGAGGCGGAGGCCGTACCGGAACTGTTCCGGTGAGCCGACCACCGGCAGTTCTTCGCCGGGCAGCCCGGTCAGCGCCCGGCTCACCCGGTGCCAGCGTTCGTCGCGTACCCCGGCGTTGACCGCCATCGCCAGCGCCGCCGCCACGTACGCGATCAGCGCCTGCCCGGCATGGACGACACCGGTGGGCGACAGCCCCGATTCGGCGAGGGCCCGGTTGAGTTCTGCGGCCAGCCGGAGCCCGTGCGGTCCGAGGGGCGGCCGCGCCGAGACGTGCGCCGCGATGCCCGGATGCCGCAGTGCTTCAGCCCGCACCGAGGTCAGGATCTCCCGTACCCGATCGTCCCAGCTCACCGAAGGCGGCGGGACGGTCACGCCGGCCAGGGCCAGGTCGGCGACCGCGTCGAGCAACGCCTCCCGGTTCGGGAAGTGCCGGTAGATCGCCATCGGATCGCAGCCGAGCTCGGCGGCGATGCGGCGCATGGACATCGCCGCCTGGCCGTCCCGGTCACCGAGCCGGAGCGCTGCCTCGGCGATGAAAGCGGCGGTCAGCGATCGTTTCGGCACTGCTGGAGTCTACGCCGTAGACATACGCGCATCGCATGTCTACGGTGTAGACATGCGACTCCTTCTCGTGGGTCGCGTCGCCGCGGCCGTCCTGAGCCTGAGCACCTTCGTCTTTCTCTTCCTGCACGATTCCTGGCACCGGGACAACATGTTCCTGGTCCCCGACCTGATCCTGTGCGCGATCCTGCTGGCCGGCGCCCTGTTGCCGGCACGGGCGGCGGTCGCCACCCTCACCGTGGGCTTCGGCTACACGGCAGGCGTGCTGACGACCTCGGTCCTCTCGTACGCGGTACGCGACGAACTAGGCCTGCCCAGCCTGATCGGCGCACTCGCCGCAGCGGTACTGGCCGTGGCGCTGGCCCGCGGTCAGCGGTCGTCCGGACGGCGCAGCGTCAACCCGGCCGCCTCCAGCTGACCCTCGACCCGGACCCGCTCGATCTCCCGGTCCAGACCGTCCAGCGGCTGCAGGTGCTCGGTCACGCCGAGGCGGCGGCAGGCCAGCTGCAGCCGAGCGTCATACGCCCGGAGCACGGCGGCGAGCCACACCGCCGAGCATCGCGTCGGCCCACTCCGCCGCTGGTGGTCGAGGCGCTGCAGATCGAACGCGATCTGCTCGATCGCCGGGTCGTCCAGCGCGGCCAGACGCGGACCCGGGTCCAGGACCCGCAGAGTCCGGTCGAGGGTGCGCAGCGCCCGTAATTCCTGCCGCCCGCGGCGGGTGAACAGCCGGCGCACGTGGCGCGTTTCCGGGCTGAGCAGGGCTGCCGCTGCGCACGGAAGTATCAGCAACGCTGACAGCGCCGCCGAGAGCACAGCAATGTGCGCGATAGCCACGGATTCGACGCTAAACGCTGCCCGGGCGGGCCGGAATACCCGTTTGGTGGAGGTGCTCTGCCAGGTTCCGCAGCGCGGATACAAATCTTGGATTCAGACCCGGGCCACCGGTCCGGACCGGGCGAGCGGCTCGGCGTGGCCACGGACCGCGCCGGAGCGGGCATCCGGAATCTTGCCGGCCCCGGCCGCCGCGGGAGGTTCCGCCGCCGAGACCAGGCGCACGCTCGGCCGCGGCCGTATCCGTACCTCAATCCGCTCCTTGCTCACCCGCAGCTGCCAGATCAGCGCGCCCACCGCGGCGGCGAAGCTGACCAGGCCGGCCGCCCAGATGCTCGACGGCACCCCGAAGTGCTCGCCCCACCAACCGGCGAGCGTCGCGCCGATCGGGGTGGTGCCGAGGAAGACCAGCACGTAGAGGGCCATCACGCGACCCCGGAACGCCGGGTCCACGCCCATCTGCACCCGGTGGTTGGCGCCCTGGGCCAGGTAGATGGAGAAGAAGCCGGTGGGCACCAGGAGCAGCGCGGCCACGACGAAGTTCGGCGCGAACCCGACGGCGAACTCGAAGACTCCGAAGATCAGGGCGGCGCCGATCACCCGGTGGACGCCGGGCCGGCTGCGGCGCCGCGTGCCGGCCAGCGCACCACCCAGCGAGCCGATCGCGAGCGCGGTGGTGAGCAGGCCGAACGTCGACGGGCCGGCCTCAAAGTTGATCTTCGCGAGGGCGGCGAGGGTGACCGGGAAGTTGAAGCCGATCATGCCGATGACGGCCATCAGGCAGATCGGCAGCAGCAGGTCGTGGCGCTTTCCGACGTAGCGCAGGCCGTCGATCACCCGGGCACTGCCCCGGTCCTTGCGCTCGGTGCGGAGCAGCTCGGCCGGGCGCATCCAGATGTAGGTGAAGACCGGGGCGACCGCCAGCGCGGTCGAGATCAGGAACACGCCCGGGGTGGAGAGCACCGCGAGCAGCACGCCGGCCAGCGCCGGCCCGCTGATCCGGGCGACGTTGAAGGTGGCCGCGGACAGCGCCAGGGCGTTCGGCAGCAGCCGCAACTCCACCAGCTCGGAGACGAAGGACTGCCGGACCGGGGTCTCGACCGCGTTCGCGATGCCGAGCAGGAAAGCGAAGACGAAGACGTGCCAGAGCACCACCACGCCGGTGGTGACCAGCACCGCGAAGGCGATCGCGAACACCGCGAACGCGGCGTTCGCCACGATCAGCAACTTGCGCTTGTCGTACCGGTCGGCCAGGCGGCCGCTCCAGAGAGTGAGAAGCATGACCGGTACGAACTGGAGCGCCGTCACCGCACCAAGAGCACCCGGTGAGTTGTCGGAGAGTTCCAGCACCAGCCAGTCCTGGGCCGTGAACATCATCCACACGCCGATCAGCTTCACCAGTTGCCCGCCGGTGAAGAGGCGGTAGTTCGGGACCTGCAGAGATCGGAATGTGGAGTTCAGGCCTGCCCGCACGTGGCTGCGCCCCCTCGGGTTCGGTCGTACGCGTCATCGTCGTGTGACGAAGCGGAACGACCGGGTGGGCCTGTCGCGGGGCTAGCCCAGTCCTCAGCCCCGGGCGACGCGCTGCAGGATCTCCGCAGCCTGTGCCAGGGTGGCCCGTTCCTCCGGGGTCAGCTGCTCCAATTGCTTGGCCAGCCACTCGTTACGTGCCCGCTCGTACTGTGCGTACACCGCCCGGCCCTCGTCGGTGGCGGCCAGGATGACCTGGCGCCCGTCGGTCGGGTGCGGCGTACGCCCCACGAGCCCACGTTCCTCCAGCTTCCCAACGATCTTGGTCATCGTCGGGGGCTGGACCCGCTCCACATCGGCGAGCTCACGAGGAGTCAGCGCACCGGCCAGTTGGAGGCTGGTCAGCGCGGAGAGCTGACTGAACGTGAGATCGCCGACCGGCCGGGCCTGGCGGACTCGGCGGCCGAGCCGGGTGATCGCGTCCCGCAGCGTCTTGGCCAGCGGTTCCGCTGTCGGAGGCTCCGTCGTCATCACCCGCTCCATCACAATATTTAGCCTAGCTAATGAGCATGGCTAACGACATCCGAGACGACTGAGACCACCGTCACCGGCACGGTAGCGCAGCCGGCGACGGTGGTCATCAACCCGCCGAATCAGAGAATCCAGGCCTCTAGCGGACCCCGGGCGAAATAGAGGACGAACAGGGCGGCGATGCCGTACATGAGCGGGTGGATCTCGCGCGCCCGGCCGACGGCGATCTTCAGCACGACGTACGAGATGACCCCGGCCCCGATGCCGTTGGAGATCGAGTACGTGAACGGCATCAACGTGACCGTCAGGAAGGCCGGCACGGCGATCGCGTAGTCCGACCAGTCGATCTGCCGGACCGTGCTGATCATCAGGAAGCCGACCACCACCAGCGCGGTCGAGGCGGCCTCGAACGGCACCACCTTGACCAGCGGCGCGAGGAACATCGCCAGCAGGAACAGCACACCGGTGACCAGGTTGGCCACACCGGTCCGGGCACCCTCGCCGACACCGGAGGCGCTCTCCACGTACGAGGTGTTGCTGGACACGCTCGCCGCACCACCGGCCGCCGCGGCGACCGAGTCGACGAGCAGGATCTCCCGGGTACGCGGCGGCATGCCCTCCGAGTCGAGCAGGCCACCCTCCTGGCCGACCGCGACCATCGTGCCCATGGTGTCGAAGAAGTCGGTCACCAGCAGCGTGAAGATGAACATCAGCACGACCAGCACGCCGGCGTCCGACCACGAGTTCAGCACGTTGAACTGGCCGAGCAGCGACAGGTCCGGCTTGTCGATGATCTTCTCGGGCAGGGTCGGCACGTTCAGCGACCAGCCGCTCGGGTTGGTGATCGACGGACCGAGCTTCGCGATCGCCTCAACGATGATCGCGAGAATCGTGGTGCCCAGGATGCCGATCAGGATCGCGCCCTTGACCTTGCGCACGAACAGCACCAGCGTGAAGAGCAGGCCGATCGCGAACACCAGGGTCGGCCAGGTCATCAGCTTGCCGCCCAGGCCGAGCTCGACCGGGACGGTGGTGTTGGCGGCGTCCGGCACGCGGTGCACGAAGCCGGCGTCGACCAGACCGATGATCATCAGGAAGAGGCCGATGCCCACCCCGATCGCGGTCTTGAGCTGGGTCGGCACCGCCTTGAACACGGCGGTACGCAGCCCGGTCAGCACCAGGACGGCGATCAGCACACCCTCGATGACCACCAGGCCCATCGCGTCGGCCCAGGTCATCTCCGGCGCGATCTCGTACGCGACGAGCGCGTTCACGCCCAGGCCGGCAGCCAGGGCCAGCGGGAAGCGGGCGACCACGCCCATCAGGATCGTCATCACACCGGCGACCAGCGCGGTGCCGGCGGCGAGCGCGGCGAGCGGCAGGTGCGCGCCCGTCTGGTCGGTGCCGCCCGCCAGGATCAGCGGGTTGAGCACCACGATGTAGGCCATGGTGAAGAACGTGACGAAGCCACCGCGGACCTCACGGCTGAGCGTGGATCCGCGCTTGGATATCTCGAAGTACCGGTCGAAGCCGTTCTTCGGTGTATATGACGGCGATTCGGTTTCCGTGGACATGTGACCTTCCGGGGCGACACATCGGTGAGACTTGTGGAGACCAGGCGCGCCACCTTGCGCAGACCAGGACCCGCGCATGCTTTCAGATGCGACTACCTCGGCAAAAGCGAAGTGATGTTACAACTCTCACGCGCTGCACCGATGCGGTGCGTAATGGCCTTACCCTGTCGGAGTGAGTGACCTGTCTCCCGCCACGCACACCGGCGACCCGCTGCCGGCCCTCACCGTGGTGACCGGGACGAAACCGCGGCCCGAACCACTGGACCCGCCGATGCTCCCGTTCGCGCTGGTCGGCGTGGCCGCCTTCGCGGTCGCCCTGCTGGCCACCTGGCTGGCCGAGGCACCGGACGAGTGGGTCGAGATCTGTCTGGCCGGCCTGCTCTGGGGCATCCCGGGCACGCTGACCATGGTCGTGCACGACCGGAACCGCAAGCGCCGCCGGGCGCTCACGCACGCGGAGTTCCGCGTTGTCGAGTGAGCTCCCGGCTCAGCTGTGACCGTAGTCCTCGGCCGGCTCACCGGACTCCACCGAGCCGTGGCCCCGGCTGACCGCCACGGTCTCCACCTCACTGTCGTCATACACCGTGGGTAGCTCCTCGACCGGCTGCTCGGCGGCGCTGAGCAGGGCCTCCGAGTGCGCGCCGCAGCCGTGGTCGGCGCTTACCGCACGGCCGTCGTCCGGCGCGTAGAGGTTGCCGCAGACGCCGAACATCTGCCGCATCGATCCGGCGAGCGGCAGGTAGAAGCCGCAGGTGCCGCAGCGAGCGTTGCGCGGAGCGGCGGCGGAGATCGGCGCTTCCGGACCGGACTCCCCGTCGTACCACCGCTGGGCGGTCTCCATCCGGCCCTCGCGCGACATGACCCGGGAGCGGCCCAGGCCGAGCTCCCAGGAGCCCTCCTCGATCGCGGCGTCGTCGCTGAGCACATAACCCGGAGTGAGCCGGTCGTCGTCCGGCGAGGTCGGCATGAGATCGCCCACACCGAGATCGCCGGGCTGCACCCGCTCGTTCCACGGCACCCAGCCGGGCGCGAGCAACGCGTCGGGGCCGGGCAGCAGGACGGTCTCACAGATGGTGACGTGGCGGCTGCGCGGGACCCGAGTCACGGTCACCGCCCACCGCCAGCCCTTGTAGCCGGCGAGGTGACTCTCGAAGAAATGAGTCACGACTCGGTCGCCTTCGGCGATCGCTTCGAGGTGCTCGCCCACGTCACTGGGGTCCACATCGGTGATGGCACCGCGAGCCACCCCGACGGCATCGGCACAGACCTGGTCGAGTCGGGCGGCGCGGGAGGTGGTCCTGGAGGTCACCCGCCCATTGTTGCCTACCGAGCCGGGTAAGCCGCAACGGAGTCCCCAGATAGCCGGGCGCGGAACAAGGCATGGGTCGCCCACATCAGTCAGGATGGTTCCCATGCCGTTGCTTCCCACACTCGGACGCACCGTCGGCACCGGTGTCCGGGCGGCTCGCCTGCTGGTGCGGAGTTCGGTGCGTGGCAGCGCCTGGGCGACCCGGCGGGTCGGCTCGGCCCGCGCCCGTGGCGCCGCCAACGAGATCGGCATGATCCGGCTCTTCGATCTGCACGCCATCTCCTGCGCGGGCGACGCGCTCATCGCGATCGGGCTGGCCGGGACGATCTTCAGCGTCCCGCTCGGCGAGGCCCGCAGCAAGGTGGCGCTCTACCTGCTCATCACGATGGTGCCGTTCGCGTTGCTGGCACCGGTGGTCGGCCCGCTGCTCGACCACTTCCGGCACGGCCGGCGGTACGCGCTGGCCACCACGATGCTCGGTCGCGCCTTCCTGGCCTACGTCATGGCCGACAACCTGCTGGGCTGGGGACTCTATCCGGCCGCCTTCGGGGTGCTGGCCTTCTCCCGGGCGTACGGGGTGGCCCGCTCGGCCGCCGTGCCGCGCCTGCTCCCGGAGGGTGTGGGACTGTCCCAGGTGGGTGCCCGGGCCAGCGTGTACGGGACGTTCGCCGGCGCCCTCCTGGCCCCGATCGGCCTGCTCGCCTTCAAGTTCGGCCCACAGTGGCCGCTGCGGGTGGCCGCGATCATCTTCATGGTCGGCGTGGTCATCTCGCTGCGCCTGCCGCCCCGCGCCGACTCCGACCCGCCCGAGGCCATGCCCCGGCCCTGGCGGGCGGTGCTGCGGCTCGGCCGCGGCACGGAACGTCCGCTCGCCGGCCGCCTGGTCCTGGCCACCCTGATCGGCTCCGCGAGCCTGCGGCTGCTCTACGGCTTCCTGCTGCTCTTCCTGACCTTCGCGATCATGGGCGACGACCTGAACACCACCGCGCTCGGCACCGAGCTTAGCCGGGGCGCGGCGGTCGGCGTGGTCGGTGCGGCGCTCGCTCTCGGCACGTTCATCTCCACGGCGGCCGGGACCGGGCTCACCATCCGCCGCCCGCTCGCGCTCCAGTCCAGCGGCCTGGTGGTGACGGCCGGCGTGGCCGTGCTCGCCACCGTCTTCTACAACCTGGCGATGCTCACGCTGCTGGCGCTGCTCACCGCGGTCTTCAGCGGGATCGCCAAGCTGGCGGTCGACGCCAGCATCCAGGAACGGGTGCCGGAGAAACAGCGGGCCACCGCGTTCGCGCACTCCGAGACCGTGCTCATGCTGGCCTGGGTGGGTGGCGGCGGGATCGGCCTCATCCCGCTGACCGGCCGGCTCGGCGTGGGGCTGGCCGCCGTGCTGGCGGTGCTCGCGGCGGGCCGCGCGGCCTGGGCCGCGGCACGGTTGCACAACGAGCGCCTGGCCGGGCGCCCGGATGGCGAGGTACGTCCGGACGACGCCCCGGCGAAGACGAAACGCCGCCGGACCGCACCGGCCGACGCGAAGGTGACCGATCCCGGGGCGTCGCCACGTCGTACGGCGAATTCCGAGGACTGGCTGGACGAGCGGCCGGACGCCTGGCCGGAGAGCGAGTTCGCGGCCGGGGCGCCGGCCGATCCGTGGCCGGAAGCGCCCACCGTGCCCGGACCGGGCAACACGGCCGCTCCCGCCCAGCGCGGCCCTCGACCAGCCCGGGGGCACGCCACGGAGCCGGGCCGGACCGCCGAAAAAGGCGCGACCGGCCGCACCGGGACGAACCCACAGCGTGCGACAACCGACGCGGACGGCCTGGACCCGACCTTGGTGGAGCCGCCCGCGGGCCGGAAGTGGTGGCAGGGCCGCCGCAAGGACAAGGCAGCCGGAAGCCGGCCGAAAACCGAGGACCCGATCCGCCCTGCGGGGATCGATCCGGCCGAGGGCGGCGACCGCACGGAACGGACTGACCGTCCGGAACCTCCGGTGGCGCCACCGGGATACCACGTATACCGGCCGTCCAGCGCAGGTTCGGGTACGCGGAACGGCGATCCTGGCCACGGCGAGGAGTCGTGAACGCGTACCCCATCTTGATCGTGACCGCGGTGGCCGCTGAGGCCGATGCCCTTCGTGCCGAGCTCGACCCGGATCTTGTGGTGGTCGAGGCCGTCGGCGTCGGCCCGGCCGCCGCCGCCGCGGGAACCGCCCGGTTGCTCGCCGCGCGCACCTACCGTGCGGTGATCAGTGCCGGCATCGCCGGCGGCTTCCCCGGCCGGGCAGCCGTCGGCGGCACCGTGCTCGCCACCCGCAGCATCGCGGCGGACCTGGGCGCCGAGACCCCCGACGGCTTCCTGCCGGTCGACGAACTGGGCTTCGGCAGCAGCGTCCTGGACTGCGACCCGGTGCTGGTCAAGGCGCTGCGCGCGGCCCTGCCCGGCGCGGTGACCGGCGACGTGCTCACGCTCAGCACGGTCACCGGCACGGCTGCGACCGCCGATCGGCTCGCGGCCCGCTTCCCGCAGGCGGTCGCTGAGGCGATGGAGGGGTACGGCGTGGCGTGCGCCGCCGCGGGCGCCGGCGTGCCGTTCGCCGAGCTCCGCACCGTCTCGAACCCGATCGGCCCACGCGACCGCGCCGCCTGGCGCCTCGCCGACGCCTTCGCCGCATTGCGTGCCGCCGCACCCGCCGTGGCCGCGCTGCCCTGACCGGACCGCCCTGACCGGACCGCCGGCCCGGGCGCCGGAATCCGTTACAGCGAAGCTGTTGCCGTTGTCGATCGAGACCGGCATGCTGCGCTGACAAGCCGTGGAACGGCGCGTGAACCATCGCGAGAGCGAGGCACGATGAACGACGTGAGCGGGATCGGTATGACGCCTGCGGCCCGCGCCCGGCTGATCGGCGCCGGCTATGCCGCGCAGGGTCTGGGATACGCCGCGGTGGTCACCGCTCTGCCCACGTTCAAGGACCGGCAGGACATCGACGACACCTTCGTCTCGGTGATCCTGCTGGTGGTGTGCGTCGCCGCGGCCGCCGGCTCGGTACTGGCCGACCGGGTGGCCGCGCGCTGGGGCAGCCGGTACGCGCTGGCCTCCGGCCTGCTGCTGGTGGCGGCGGGGCTGGCCGGTGCCACGGTCGCCACGCCGAACGTGATCTTCACGGTGATCCTGCTGGCGTACGGCGTCGGTCTCGGTGCGGTGGACGCCTCGCTGAGCATGCAGGGCGTGCTGGTACAGGCCCGGCTCGGGCGCAGTGTGATGAGCCGGCTCTTCGCCGCCTACACCGGCGCGGCGATCGTCGCGGCGCTGCTCATGTCGGGTGTGCTGGAGAGCGGGGCGGGTGCCTCGCTGGCGGTCGGGGTGGCCGCGGCGTACGCCGCCGTGATCGGCCTGATCGGCTGGCGGGCGTTCGAGCCGGGCCGCACCGAGCGGGTCGCCGTGGTGCGTGCCGAGGGCGGTCCGAGCGTGCGCCCGGTGGTGCTGATCTGCGGCATGCTGATCTTCACAGCGTTCCTGGTCGACTCGGCGGTGAGCACGTGGAGCTCGGTCTACCTTCAGGACTCGCTGGCCGCCGCGGCGTCGGTCGCCCCGCTCGGCTACGCGGCCTATCAGGCTGCCGTGCTGGTCAGCCGGTTGGTCGCCGACCACGTGGTGCCGCGCGCGGGTCGGACGGCACTCGCGCTCGGCGCCCTGGCGGTGTGCGGGCTGGGCTGCGCGCTGGTGACCACACTGCCGTCGATCGGGGCCGCGGTAACCGGTTTCGCGATCGCCGGGATCGGCGTCGGCGTGCTGGTGCCGCTGGCGTTCAGCGCTGCCGGCGAGGCCGCCGCGCAGAGCAGCGACGAGGTCATCGCCCGGGTGAACCTGTTCAACTACGGCGGCGCGCTGGTCGGCGCGGTCCTGATCGGCGCCCTCTCCGAGCCGATCGGCCTGCAAGCGGCCTTCCTGATACCGGTGGTCGCGGTCATAGCCACCCTCCCGCTGGCACGGCGTCTGCGCACGCTTGCCGTTCCGGCGCGGGTTTAACCCTTTTTCCGGTACGCGCCACGAAGAGTCACCCGACTACCACCGCGAGCGCGATGCCGGTCCGAGCCCCAACGCGACCGCCGGAAAACGGCACGTGGAGGGGCCGGCGCGGGTGGCTAAGCTGGCCGCGTGCCAAGGCTGGTGGACCACGACCGAAGGAGAGCGGAGCTGCTCGCGGCCGCCTGGCGGGTGGTCCGGGCACGCGGCGTCGAGGGCACCACCACCCGGGCAATCGCTGACGAGGCGGGCTGCTCGCTCAGCGTTCTGGCCCACTTCCTGGGCGGTAAGGACGACATCCTGGTCGCCGCGCAGAAGGCGGTCTACGACCGGATCGTGGAGCGCGCCTTCCGGATCGGCCGGAACCTGGACGGCCTGGCCGGTCTGGGCGCCGCGCTGGAGGCGGTGCTGCCGCTGGACGAGGAGCGTGCCGCCGACGCGCACGTCAATGTCGCGTTCGCCGGCGCGGCGTTGTCGCACCCACGGCTGGGCGAGTCACGGCGCCGCTCGCACCAGGAGATCCGCGGCCATCTGCGCAACTGCCTGCGCGAGGCCCGGGAACTGGCCGAGCTCAAGGACGGGGTCGACGACGAAGCGGTGATCGACGACTTCATCATCCTGGTCGAGGGCAGCACGCTGCTCAGCCTGGTGGACGGGTGGGCCGAGGAGGGCCGCGCCGAACGCCTGACCCGCCTCGCCACCACGTTCGTGGATCAGCTCCGGCGCTGAGCGGCGATCAAGTCGCGGTACCAGTACCAGGAGTCCTTCCGGGTCCGGGTCAGTGTCTCCCGGTCCACGTGGACCAGGCCGAATCGTTCGTCGTACCCGGCGGCCCACTCGAAGTTGTCGATCGCGGACCAGACGTAGTAGCCGTCGACGCGTACCCCGGCGTCGATCGCGTCGGCGACCGCACGCAGGTGGGCGTCGAGGAAGGCGATCCGGCGAGGATCGTGGACCCGGCCGTCCGGGCCGGGTCCGGAGTCGTGGAACGAGGCGCCGTTCTCGGTGATGAACACCGGCGGCAGGTTCGGATAGCGGTCCCGCAGGGTCGTCAAGATCTCGGTGAGCGCCGACGGCACCACCGCCCACCCGAAGTCGGTACGCTCGTCGCTCTTCACCGGCACCGGCGAGAACGGCAGCCCGTCGGGAATGTCCACTTCGAGCACGCCGGAGTAGTCCTTGCCGGCCCGGGGCGCCTCGATCACCGTCGGCTCGTAGTAGTTGACCCCGTAGAAGTCGAGCGGCGCCCCGATCACCTCGAGATCCCGGTCCACCCGGGCGTCACCGGCGCCGGCCCGGACCAGCTCGTTCGGATACGCACCGCGCAGGATCGGGTCGGAGAACGTCCAGTTGGTGAGGTCGGCGAAGAGTCCGGCCGCTTCATGGTCCGCCGGGTCGTCGCCGGCCGGGGACACCGGGAAGTGCTGGTTCGCCACCCCGACCGAGCGAGCTCCGTGCGCCCGCAGCACCTGCACGGCCAGTCCGTGCGCGAGCAGCTGGTGGTGTGCCGCGGGCAGCGCTTCCAGGCCGAGTCCGCGGGCCGGCGCATGGTCGGTGAGCGCGTAGCCGTACAGGGTGTGCACGCTCATCTCGTTCATGGTGATCCAGTCCCGGACCCGGTCGCCCAGCCGGTCCACCAGCACAGTGGTGTAGTCGGCCAGCCGGTACGCGGTGTCCCGGTTCATCCAGCCGCCGGCGTCCTCCAGCTCCTGCGGCAGATCCCAGTGGTAGATCGTCGGGACCGGCCGTACCCCGGCTTCGAGGAGCGCGTCGACCAGCCGGTCGTAGAACCCGGATCCGGACAGCACCCGGGTCCAGGAGAACGAGAACCGGTAGTCGTGCACCCCGGCCGCCGCGATGTGGCCGACGTCCTCGGCGTACCGGTGGTAGTGGTCGATCGCCACCCGGCCGTCCTCGCCGTGCCGTACCGTCCCGGGTCTCGCTGTGAAGGTGTCCCAGATGCTCGGGCCCTTGCCGTCCGCGTCGGCCGCGCCCTCGATCTGGTAGGCCGACGTCGACATGCCGAACCGGAATCCCGGTGGGAACTGCGGATACACGAATGTCCTCTCAGTACAGAGCACGCAGGCGGGGCAGGACGGCCAGCGCTGCCAGCGCGAAAGCCGCCGTCACGAAGTAGAGGGTCCGGTAGCCGCCGAGCGCGGTGACGATCGGCGCGGCGATCACCGGGGCGAGCAACTGGGGCAGAGTGCCGGCGATGTTGGCGACGCCGAGCATGGTGGCGCGGGACTCGGCGTCCGGCAGCACCTGAGTGATCACCGCCATGTCGACCGCGATGTACGCCCCCCAGCCCACCCCGACCAGCACCGACGCCACGATCACCACCGACGTGACCGGGATCAGCGCCATCACCGCGGTCCCGGCGGCGAGCAGGACGGCCCCGGCCGCGACGAAGACCTTGCGCTTCTCCCAGCGGTCCGACAGCACCCCTCCGGCGAAGCCGGCGACGCCCGCGAAGAGCACGTTCACCACGGTCAGGATGAGCACCCAGCCGGCCGGGTCGTCGACACCCACCCGGTCCGAGAGGTAGTAGAAGAGATAGACCAGAACCATGGCGTTGACCAGGTTCAGCAGGAACCGGATCAGCCAGGCCCAGGCGAACTGACTGCCCGGGCGCAGCAGCACGGCCCAGTGGATCCGCTGTTTCTCGATGACCGCGGCGGGCACGTCTCGATGCAGCACCAGCAGGGCGGCCGCGAGCGCGGGTACGGCGATCGCCACCGCGATGTACCCCGGTGCACCCTGCCCGACGGCGACCGCGACCGCCGTACCGAGCACGACGCCGACGATCTGGGCCACGCCGAACAGGGCGCCGACCGTGCCGCGCTGCCGCTCCGGCACCCGGTCGCCGATCATCGCGGCGAGCGCGGCCAGCGGGCCGTTCAGCCCGGCCTGGACCAGCACCCAGCCGAACACCATGGCCGGGGTGGAGCCGGCGCCGGCCAGGACGAGCAGTCCGGCGACGCCGACCACCGTGCCGGCAATGAAGATCGGCAGCCGCCGGGACCCGATCCGGTCGGAGAGCGCGCCCCACAGCGGATTGGCCACCATGGACACCGCCGCGCCCCATGCCGTGACCAGCGCCAGCAACGCCTCCTTGCCGTCCTCACCGGCCAGCCGTGCGGCCTGCTCGGGCAGCAGGATCTGGATCGGGCCGAACCAGCCCGCCGCCACCCCGATCATGGCCAGCCCGTAGGCGACCATCCAGCGGCGGCGGACCGGTGTTTCGACGCGCGTCAGCGTCACGTACGCGCCCTCTCCCACATCACGGTGTAGGCCTCAGCGCCACTCAGCAGCTGCCGGCGCAGTAGGGATCCGTCGGCTCCGGCCTGGTTGATCAGGTCGACCATCCAGTCGGCGTAGAGGCCGTACTGGGCGACGCCGTCGGTGTTCAGGTCGAACGTCCGGCTGCCGTACACCTGCCTGCTGACCGTCGTGCCGTTGGTCGCGGTGAATGGGTAGGTGAGCGGGCTGGACCCGGCGTTCGAACGAGGAGCGGCCTGCGTGCCGAGCCCGTTCACGTCGGTGCCCACGCCGTATCCGGTGATCCTCGAACCGTTGGCGAGGGCACGGTTGGCCCGCCACTCGTCGAGGAAGGTGGGCGTGTCCTGCCCGTCCGGCGTGGCCGAGAACGCGTATCCGGCGACGAACCCGCCGACGCCGAGCATCCGGTTGATCAGCGCCCGGTCGGACCAGCTGTGCACCGAGGTGACGCCGGGGTATCCGGCCTGCTCGGCGAGGTCGAGCACCGCGGTCGCGGTCTTCACGCTCATGTGGTCGAGATGGATGATCATCCCGCGGTCCATCATCCGCTGGATCAGGTACTTGCCGAGCTCGGTCAGCCCGCGGACGTTGCAGATCTTGCCGCTCGGGTAGACCGGCAGGATCGTCCCGGCCGGCAGGTCCACACCGAGTTGCAACAGCTTGGCGATGTCATCGCTGACCAGCGGCTGTTCGTTGTCGGACGGCCCGGTGCAGCTGGTCGCCTGCCACCAGTGGCCGGTGGAGATCAGGTTGCCGACGTTCACCGCGGCACCGGTGACGCCCGAGTCGAACCGGGTGCCGCCGAACGCGTTGTCGAACTTGTGCACCGGGTAGAGCCCGCTGACACCCATGCCCGCCAGCTCGTCGAGCCCACGGTCGATGTCGGCGGTGGTGCACTGCGGCACGTCCTTGATCTCGCGGCAGCCGAAGATCTCGGAGTTCTCCACGCCGATCGTCACCGCTAGCTTGCCCTGGGCGGCGATCTGGCGTACCTGCGCGGGCGTGCTGGCCAGCCGGAACCAGCCCTTGCCCGGCCCACCGCTGCGAGCGTCCACATAGTCCTGCATCTTGCGCAGGTAGTCGGCCTGCGCGCGGATCTGGTCCATCTCGTCGCAGGAGGTGTGCTCCAGGGTGAGGCCGCAGATCACCCGGTTCGCCACCAGCAGCACGTTGAGCACCCGCTGCCCGGACCGCCAGGCCCGTTCCAGGCTCCGGAAGTACGACGCCTCGTGCAGCATCGTGTCGTACTGCGGCCAGTCGTTGAAGGTCGGCCAGCCGTCCTCGGCCGAGTTGATCGGGTCGGTGCCGGCGATGATCGCCTCGAGCAGGGCGCCCCAGCCGAGGGTGGCGTGCGACGGGCAGCCCTTGAGGGCCACCGGTGCCCCGCCCGGCGCGTACGCGTCGCCGCAGTGCAGTGACCCACCGAACGCCTCAGCGGCGGTGATGTGCGCGTGCGCGTCGATCCAGCCGACCAGTTTGCCGCTGGAGTCCACGCCCGGGGCCGGGGTGCCGCTGACACCGGTGGCGATGTCCGCGATCGCTGCGCAGCCGGTGGCCGGCGCGAGCGCGACTGTCGAGTTACCGGCGCCCAGTCCACCCAGGTAGACACCCATCTGCTTACCGGCGGCCACGAGCTTGTACCGGCCCTCGGAGACCGTGACGGTCCAGTCGGCCCGGTCGCCGTACGAGTCGCCGGCCCACACCCAGCCGAGCACGCTCTGGTACGGGTGCTTGCCGGTGGAGTCGCGCAGCAGGTAGCGGCCGAGCTGGGTGGCCTCGAACCGGAACGGTTCGGCGCTCGCCGCCGAGCTGGTGAACCCGTAGCCCACCGAGTCGCGTCGCACATATCCGCGTGAAGTGGATCCGTCATAGACCTGGAGGCTCACGCACGCCCCCTCCAGGTCATTCGCAGGCGTCCAGCTCGCGGCCATGGCGGCGGGCGCGGGCAGCCCACCTACGAGGCCGAGCACCAGGACGCCCGCGGCCAGCGAACGTAGTCGCGCCACGGGACACCCCCTTTGATCGATCACTTGATCCAACAAACGGAGTGTAAGAAGCGTCACAGAATAGATCCAGAGAGAAAGGTGAATCTTTTTCCAGGATGCACCGCGGGATGTGGGGAGCTAGACAGAGCGCTCCACGGCGTACCCGGATAGCGTGAAGCCGTGGCGCTCTCCCTGGCGGTCTCCCCCTGCCCCAACGACACCTTCGTCTTCCACGCGCTGATCCACGGGCTGGTTCCCGGCGCACCGCCGGTCGATCTGACCTTCGCGGACGTCGACGTCACCAACACCGCCGCCGAGAACGGCGCGTTCGACCTGGTCAAGGTGAGTTACGCGGCACTGCCCTGGCTGCTCGGCGACTACGAGTTGCTGCACTGCGGCGGGGCGCTCGGACGCGGCTGCGGGCCGCTCGTGCTGACCCGGGGACAGCGGGACCTGACCGGCGCGACCGTGGCCGTGCCCGGTGACCGCACCACGGCGTACCTGCTCTTCCGCCTCTGGGCCGCGGACCAGCCGCCGGCCCGCATCGAGGTGGTGCCGTTCCACCAGATCATGCCGGGCGTCGCCGAGGGGCGGTACGACGCCGGCCTGGTCATCCACGAGGCCCGCTTCACCTACCAGCGGTACGGCTTGACCGCCCTGGCCGACCTCGGCGAGTGGTGGGAGAAGGACACCGGCCTGCCGATCCCGCTCGGCGCGATCCTCGCGAAGAAGGGCACCGTCGACGCGGCCCAGGCCACCGAGTGGATCCGCGAGTCGCTGCGGCTGGGCTGGCTCGACCCGGCCGCCGGCAAGGACTTCATCCTCGCCAACGCGCAGGAGATGGAGCCCGCGGTGGTGACCCAGCACATCGAGCTCTACGTCAACGAATTCACCCTGGACCTGGGCGAAGAGGGACTCGCCGCCGCGAATGCCCTGCTGGGACGTGCCGCGGCGGCGGGTCTGACACCTGAAGTGAAGCTCTAATTCTCGAACTCGCGTGCGACCGCGTGGACCAGCTGCGCGATCTTCAACGCGGTCTTTTTGTCCGGGTAGCGGCCGCGCTGCAACGCCGGCTGCACCTGGCTCTCCAGCACCTTGATCATGTCTTCGATCATGCTGGCCAGCTCGTCCGCCGGGCGGCGGCGCAGCTCGGCCAGCGACGGCGGGGCGTCCAGCAGCTTCACGCCGAGCGCCTGGGCGCCCTTCCGGCTGTCCACGACGCCGAACTCGATCCGCTGACCGGTTTTCAGCTCGGTCACCCCCGCCGGCAGCGCGCCCTTGGGCAGGAAAACGTCACCACCCTCGTCACTGGTGACGAACCCGAATCCCTTCGTAGCGTCGTACCACTTCACTCGACCCGTGGGCACCGCTGACCTCAACTTCACTCAATGGACACAACTGCTCACGGCGAGCCTATCCAGACGCGGGCCGGGACCCAACCGCAATCTCACGCAGCAGCGCCGGGAACGGGGTGAGATCCGGCAGGACGTACGACGCGCCCGCGTCCCGGAGCTCCTCCTCGGAACACGGACCGGTGGCCACCGCGATCCCCGGGACCCCGGCGGTACGCGCGGCCACCATGTCCGCCACGTGGTCACCCACGTACCAGCGCACCCCGTGCTCCACCAGGGCGGCCGCCTTGCCCTCGGCGAACAGATCGCCGGCCAGCTCGTCGGCACGCATACCCAGATGGTCCAGATGCAGCCGGGCCAGCCGGCCGAGTTTCGAGGTCACCACCACGACCCGCAGGCCGGCCTCGCGGACCGCCTCCAGGGCCTCGATCGCGCCGGGAGTCGGCACGGTCGGCGCGATCGCGTACTCCGGGTAGAGCGCCCGGTACGTCGCCACCGCGTCCTCGATCTCCTCGGGCGGGAACCAGTACCCGAGCTCGGTCCGCAGCGGCGGACCGAGCCGGGTCACGGCGAGATCGGCGTCGACGTGCACCCCGGTCCGGGCGGTGAGCGCGCGATACGCCGCCGCGATACCAGGCCGGGAGTCAATCAAGGTCATGTCCAGGTCGAACCCGACCGCCGGAGTCATTCCTGGGTGAACGTCGGCGAGTACGTCAGACGGTCCACCGGCAGCGGGAAGGTGATGTCGTCACCGAACGGCGACGGGGCGGCGGCACGGTCGGAGATCAGCTCGGAGACGTGCATCTGCCCCTTCATGTCCACACCCCGCGGGCTGCTGCTCGTGCTGACCGACACCTGAGTTCCCGGCATCTTGGCGTTCGACGCCACGTTCGCTCCTCCTCGCAATGGAGATCCGGCCACGCCCGGACCCAACACCATCGTCCCATGAACGTTAGCGTTGAAGACGATGGCCACCACATTCGCCGATCAACTGCGGTCGCTACCCGACGAAGGGCTGGGCGCGCTCATTCAGCTGCGCCCGGACCTCGTCGTCCCCGTTCCGGCCGACATCTCGGCCCTTGCCGTACGCGCACAGTCCCGTAACTCGGTCGCCCGCTGCCTCGACGGTCTGGACGAGTTCACCCTGCTGATCCTGGACGCGGCCCGCCTCAGCCGGGCCGCGGACACCGCCCTGACCTCGGTCGACGCGATTATCGAGCTCACCACGGAGGTCGCCGCCGAGGACGTACGCGTGGCGATCGACCGCCTCCGCGTCCGGTTCCTGCTGCACGGTCCGCCGGAGGCGCTGCAGGTGGTGGGCGCCGTCGACGAGGTCACCTCGCCGTACCCGGCGGGTCTCGGCCGGCCCGCCGACTTCCTGGATCCGCAGGCCGCCGTGCTCTGCGCGGACCGGGCGAGGCTGAGGCGCACCATCCTGGCCGCGCCCGCCGGTGCCCGCGCGGTCCTCGACCGGCTGGCCGCGGGTCCCCCGATCGGGGCACTCAACCGGACCACCCTCGACCAGAACGAGCCGATCCGCTGGCTGGTGGATCAGCACATCCTGGTCCCGGTCTCCGAGGCCGGCCGGGCTCCGCGCCCGGACGGGGAGCTGGTCGAGCTGCCCCGCGAGGTGGGCATGCTGCTGCGCCGCGACACCGGCCCGCTCGGTCCGCTGCGCCCGTTCCCGCCGATCCCGGAGGCCACGGTCCGTGACCGGAAGGCGGTCGATTCGGCCGGCGCCGGGCAGGCGATGGAGGCGGTACGCGCCACCGAGGCGATCCTCGAGGCGCTAGCCGCCGAACCCGCACCCGTGCTGCGCGCCGGCGGCCTCGGCGTACGCGATCTCAAACGGGTGGCCCGCGCCGCCGGGGTCGACGAGGCGGGCGCCGCTCTGCTGGTCGAGACCGCGTACACGTCCGGCCTGCTCGGCGAGTCCGAGGTGACCGCCGGCCGGGCCGCCGCCGGTTCGGCACCGGACGTCTTCCTCCCCACCGGGGCGTACGACCTGTGGCGCGCTTCGAGCGTCGCGCACCGCTGGGCCGCGCTGACCCGGGCCTGGCTGGTGATGACCCGGCAGACCGGTCTGATCGGCCGCCGCGACGACCGGGACCGGCCGATCAACGCGCTCGCTCCGGACGCCGAGCGGGCCGGTGCGCCGCAGGCCCGCCGGGAGGCCCTCAACGCGCTGGCCGACCTGGAGACCGGCGCCGCCCCGTCCGTCGACGACCTGCTGTCGCTGCTCGCCTGGCAGGCGCCACGGCGGGCCCGTGGCCGGGACATGGGTCACCGGGACGCGTTCGCCGGTGCGGCGCTGCTCGGTGTCACCGGGCTGGGCGCGCTCACCTCGTACGGCCGATTGCTGCTGGCCGGACCCGAACCGGACGAGGGTGACCCGCTGGGGGTGCATCCGGAGGACGCGCCGGCCGACGCCGTCCGCGCGCTGGACCACCTGCTGCCCGCGCCGGTCGACCACTTCCTGGTGCAGGCCGACCTGACCGTGGTGGTGCCCGGCCCGCCGGAGCCGGAGCTGGGCGCGGAGCTGGACGACGTCGCCGAGCCGGAGTCGGCGGGCGGTGCGAGCGTGTTCCGGGTGACGCCGGCGAGTGTGCGGCGGGCCCTGGACGTCGGCTACCGGGCCGACGACCTGCACACCATCTTCCGCCGCCGGTCCCGCACGCCGGTGCCGCAGACGCTGACCTACCTGATCGACGACACCGCCCGCAAGCACGGCGGGTTGCGCAGCGGGTCGGCCGGCTCCTATCTGCGCAGCGACGACGAGGCCCTGCTCACCGAGGTGCTGGCGGACAAGCGGGTGAGCTCGATCGACCTGCGCCGGATCGCACCGACCGTGCTGGTCAGCCCGCGTCCGGTGGCCCGGCTGCTGGGTGCGTTACGGGAGGCGGGTTACGCGCCGGTCGCCGAGGACGGCGGCGGGGCGACCATGCTGTCCCGGCCGAAGGCGCGGCGGGCGCCGACGCGTACCCCGCGCATCGCCGAACCGCCGGGTCCGCCGATGCTGGCCGGACCGCGCCTCGCCGGCGTGGTGGAACAGCTGCGGCGCGGCGACATCGCGACCCGGGCGGCGCGCCGCGCGCCGGTCACCGTGCGCGCCGCGCACGGTCAGACCGTGGCGGGACTCACCGCGGTGCAGCAGCATTCGCAGGCCATGGCGGTGCTTCAGCAGGCGGTGCGGGACAAGGCCAGGGTCTGGGTGGGGTACGTCGACTCGCACGGCGCCACGCTCTCCCGGCTGGTCCGGCCGGTCTCGATGAGCGCCGGTTACCTGCGCGCGGAGGACGAACGGGGTGAGAGCCTGCACACCTTCGCCCTGCACCGGATCACCGCCGCGGTGACCGAGGAGTGACCTCGACACCGAGTACGGGGGCGGCGGGTGGCGCACCCCCGTTGTGGCACCACCCGCGCATCCCCACTCGGCGGTTAGACGCCGGACGACCCGGATACGTTGCGTCCAATTTCGGTCACGACTCGGTCAGGCCACGACAGCCTTCGGCATCTCGTTCCCGGCGGACCGGTTCTCCGGCTCCGGCTCGACGGAGCCGGCCTCCGGCTTGGGCGGCCGCACCAGCAGGTGGTGCACCAGCCCCGCGGCGGCCAGCACCAGGATCGGGTACATCGGCAGGTAGTAGCGGAAGGAGCTGACCGTGCTGTTCAGCACGGACAGCAGCATGCTGGGCAGAAGCGAACCGACCAGCAGTGCGGTCAGCACCGACTTCGGTCGCGCCAGCACCGAGATCAGCGCGGCGCACCAGATCCCGAACAGGCCGAGGTCGCGCACGAAGTACTGCTTCGTGTCCGCCACGGTCAGCTTCCAGAAGATCTCCGGCATGTTCTTGATCGCGGTGATCGTGTCCGGCTGGTTGTTCACCTTCACGAACCAGGCGAGCACGTCGTAGGGTGCCCACCACTGCATCACCAGGGTGCAGGCGAGGCCAACCGGCAGCAGCACCAGCACCGGCAGGTTCCACGGGTTTTCCCGGAACCGGCGCCGCCGGAGCAGCGTCCAGAGCCATGCGAAGCAAATGGCGGAGACGAGCACCGGGCCGCTCTGCCGGCTGAAGGTGACCAGGACCAGCAGGACCGAGCAGGCGACCGCCTCGCGTACCCCGAAGCGTTTCCCTCCGAGCGGCAGCATCATCAGGATCGCCACGGTGAAGGCGAGGGCCGGCGCCTCGGTGAACATGCCGGTCATGAACTCCAGGTACGCGTGCGTGAGGATGAACACGGCGGTGACCGCCAGCGCGATCTCCTTCGTGAACAGCCTGGTCATCAGCCGCATCAGGCCCCAGACGATGAACATCGCCGACAGCAGCGGTACGACGTACATGCCGGTGCCGCCCATCAGCATGACGAACGGCACGGACAGGGCCGGGTAGACCACGCGGGGGTAGATCAGCGGCGAGATGACCGGGTCCTCGAACCCGTAGTGCAGCCGGTCGATCTTCGGGTCGTTGAAGTACTCGCCGGTCAGCCGGATCGCTTCGTTCAGGTCATGACCGGCGTACTGGAACGTCATCGCGGTGTAGTACAGCGAGTCGCCGGTCCACGGCTTGCCCCACTGGTGCCAGTAGAGATAGCCCAGGACGAAGAGGCCGGCGAGCAGCAGCCAGTAGCGGCCGGGCACGTCACCGGCGAGGCGGCGGGCAAACGTCTGTACGCGACGCCGGACCGATCCCTGGCTCGCGGGCTCGGTCGGGGTCATCCGTTCCTCCTGGAGGGGGTGGCAGGGACCGCGACGCGGTCGGGGCTCTCCTGGATGTCCAGGCTGAGCGCGGCGATGAGGAGATGAATACCGGTCAGCAGCGGCAGGGCGGCCAGCAGTGCGCTGCCCGCGCTGACCACCGGGGCGCCGAGCGTGTGCACCACGACCCAGATGCCGGCGACCAGGCCGAACGCGATCAGCGGCAGCCCGGCGAGCAGCAGCAGGGCGATCGGCGAGAACGAGTAGATGACGTACTTGAGCAGGATCCGGCGCCAGAAGCCGCGGGTCAGCTGTCCGAGCAGGGCCGGGATGACCCGGTGCATCCGCATCGTGGACGTCTCTTCGCCGTACACCGCCGGGATGGGCACGTCGCAGGCCGGCACGCGCAGGATGTTCAGGTTGATCAGCAGGTCGTTCTCGAAGGAGTAGTCCCGGGCCACCCGGTCCAGGTCCAGCCGCTCCAGCGCCGAACGGTGGATGGCGGTGTAGCCGTTCTGCGGATCGAACAGGTGCCAGTAACCCGAGGCCAGCTTGGTCATGAACGACAGGATCACGTTGCCGAAGATCCGGTACGCCGGCATACCGCGGTACGAGTCACGCGAGTAGAAGCGGTTTGCCTTGGTGAACTGCGCGAGGCCGTCGACGATCGGCGCGAGCAGGTCCGGCAGGTAGTCGGGGTCCATCTGGGCGTCGCCGGCCATCACCACCGACACGTCACAGCCGAGACGCAGCGCCTCCTTGTGCCCGTCGCAGATCGCACCGCCGACACCGGTGTTGACCTCGTGGCGGATCAGGGTCAGGCGCGGCTCGCCGGTCTCGCGGGCTCGCTCGGAGGTCGCGTCCTTGCTGGTGTCATCGATGACGATGATGTGATCCACGAACTCCGGGACTGTGTTGATCGTCTGGCCGATCAGCTTCTCTTCGTTGTATGCCGGCACCACGACGGCGACCTTCAGTCCCTGATACAACTGTCCGCTCCCCGCGTACATTGGCTGCTTCTGCGCCGTGGCAAGATAGGCGCCCACGATCACGCAGCGAGGAAGGTACCAGCTATCAATCTCCGCATGGGGACAGGTGCCCGGCGCTTGTGGGAGCACAGCGCGGTCCGGTTCCTTCTGGTCGGTGGCTTGAGTTACGCGTTCGACGTCGGTGTACTCGTCCTCCTGCACGGCGTACTCGGTATGCCCCTGGCTCTCGCCACCAGCGTCTCCTTCATGTCCGCCCTGCTGGTCAACTTCGGGCTGAACCGGGTCTTCGCCTTCCAGAGCACCAGCCTGGTGGGCACGGCCCTGCTGCGTTACCTCGTCCTCGTCCTGGTCAACTACGTCACAACGCTGCTGCTCGTCACCGGCCTGACCGCTCTGGGCCTGTCGTACGTGGTGTCCAAGACGGTGGCCACGATCCTCAACGCGGTGATGAACTACGAGGCCTACCGTCGCTGGGTCTTCCGGACGTAGCGCCGCGAAACCCGTGGCAAACTGGAGGGTCGGCTTTTCTGCTCTGCGGAAGGTGTACGGGTGAGCGGCGGACCACTGATCGTGCAGTCGGACAAGACCCTGCTTCTGGAGGTGGACCATCCGGACGCCCAGGCCTGCCGGATGGCGATCGCGCCGTTCGCGGAACTGGAGCGGTCGCCGGAGCACGTACACACCTATCGGTTGACGCCTCTCGGCCTGTGGAACTCGCGGGCCGCCGGGCACGACGCGGAGAGCGTGGTCGACGCGCTGATCAAGTTCTCCCGCTATCCGGTGCCACACGCGCTGCTGGTCGACGTCGCCGAGACGATGGACCGCTACGGCCGGCTCCAGCTGCTGAACGATCCGGTGCACGGCCTGGTGCTGCGCGGCCTCGACCGGATCGTGCTGATCGAGGTGGCGAAGTCGAAGAAGCTGGCCGGGATGCTGGGCTCCCGGATCGACGACGAGACCATCGCGGTGCACGGTTCCGAGCGCGGCCGGCTCAAGCAGGCGCTGCTCAAGCTCGGCTGGCCGGCCGAGGACCTGGCCGGGTACGTGGACGGCGAAGCGCACGAGATCGAGCTGGCACAGGACGGCTGGACGCTGCGCTCCTACCAGCAGGAGGCGGTCGACGGGTTCTGGGCCGGCGGCTCCGGCGTCGTGGTGCTCCCCTGCGGTGCCGGTAAGACGCTGGTCGGCGCCGCGGCGATGGCGACGGCCAAAGCAACCACGCTGATCCTGGTGACGAACACGGTCGCCGGCCGGCAGTGGAAGCGCGAGCTGATCGCCCGGACCTCGCTCACCGAGGACGAGATCGGGGAGTACAGCGGCGAGCGCAAGGAGATCCGTCCGGTCACCATCGCGACGTACCAGGTGCTCACCTCGCGGCGCGGCGGCGCCTTCACCCACCTCGACCTGTTCGGCGCCCGCGACTGGGGCCTGGTCATCTACGACGAGGTGCATCTGCTGCCGGCGCCGATCTTCCGCTTCACCGCAGACCTGCAGGCCCGCCGCCGGCTCGGCCTCACCGCCACGCTGGTCCGTGAGGACGGCCGGGAGGGCGACGTCTTCTCGCTGATCGGCCCGAAGCGCTACGACGCGCCGTGGAAGGACATCGAGGCGCAGGGCTGGATCGCCCCGGCCGAGTGCGTCGAGGTCCGGGTCACGCTCACCGACGCGGAGCGGATGGCGTACGCGGTGACCGACGCCGAGAACCGCTACCGGGTGGCGGCCACCGCCCGTACCAAGCTGCCCGTGGTCAAGGCCCTGGTGCACCGGCATCCGGGCGAGCAGGTGCTGGTCATCGGCGGATTCCTGGACCAGCTGCACGAGCTCGGCGACTATCTCGACGCACCGATTGTCGAGGGCTCCACCACGAACAAGGAGCGGGAGCGGCTCTTCGACGCGTTCCGCGACGGCTCGCTGCGGACCCTCGTCCTGTCGAAGGTCGGCAACTTCTCCATCGACCTGCCCGAAGCGGCGGTGGCGATCCAGGTCTCGGGCACGTTCGGCTCCCGCCAGGAGGAGGCGCAGCGGCTCGGCCGGGTGCTGCGGCCGAAGGGCGACGGACGCCAGGCGCACTTCTACACCGTGGTCTCGCGGGACACCATCGACACCGAGTACGCGGCTCACCGCCAGCGATTCCTGGCGGAGCAGGGGTACGCGTACACGATCGTCGACGCCGACGACGTCCTCGGCCCGCCGCTACCGCAGGTCGAGTGAGCTTCCCCACTGCAGGGACAGGCGGGTGGCGGCCCGCTCGGCCCGGATCTCCATCAGGTCTCCGAGGATGATCGCCCGGTCGACGACCACCGGGCGGTCGTCCGACGCGTAGGTGGTCCGCTCGCTGACGAAGACCGCGCTGCCGGCTCGCCGCTCCAGCACGGCCGCAACGGATTCGTCGAGCAGGCCCGGGACGATCCGTTCGGTGGCCCGCACGATCGTCACCCCGGCGCTGGCGAGCGCCGCGTAAAGCGACGTCTCCCGGAAGTCCGCGCTGCTCACCGCGCCGGCGTAGGGCTGCGGGATCCACGAGGTCTGGTGGATCGCCGGCCGCCCGCCGAGCCGGCGCAGCCGTTCCAGGCGCAGCCCCGGCTCGGGCACCGCCTCGACCGTGGCCGCCAGCACCTCGGTCGACACCTGGTGTCCCTGCTCGCGCAGGTCGTCGACGAAGCTGCGCAGGGTGTCCACCCGGTACGCCGCCTGTACCGGCGCGACGTACGTGCCACGGCCGGGCTGCTGCACGATCAGCCCGCCGTCGCGCAGTTCCTGGAGGGCCTGGCGCAGCGTCATCAGCGTCACGCCGTACCGCGTGCTGAGCTCCCGCTGCGCCGGCAGCGCGTCGCCGGGCCGGTACTCGCCCGCCTGGATCCGCTCGGCCAGGTCCGCCGCGATCCGCCGGTAGGCCGGCACCCGGGCGACCAGCGCCGATTCCGCGGGCTCAGCCATGCTTCTCCTGTCGCCGCTTCCTGATCGCCTCAGTCTGGCCCATCCGGCGCGGAGATCAAGCGGGCACTGCCGGTCCGGGGTGCAGCAGACCGTCGAGCAGATCGCCGTGCTCCTCGACGCGCTCCAGCACCTCGGCCGCGCCGAACTGCTGGGCCGGCATCTCCCCGGTCGCCATCGCGATGACCTCGTCCCAGGTCAGCGGCGCCGAACCGGTCGGTCGCTCACCCGCCCGCAGCGAATACGGCGTCACCGTGGTCTTCGCCGCGTTGTTCTGACTCCAGTCGATGAAGACCTTGCCGGGGCGGATGGCTTTCGCCATCTTCGCGGTGATCGAGCCGGGCACCATCCGCGCCAGCTCTTCCGCCACCTTTTTCGCGTACGCGGAGACGACCTCGGCGTTCTGCGTGCCGGAGACCGGGCAGCACAGCTGCATCCCCTTCTTCCCGGACGTCTTCGGGTACGCGTCGATCCCGTCCTCGGCGAGCCGGTCGCGCATCAGCATCGCCACCGCACAGCACTCCTTGAGGCCGGCCGGCGCCCCGGGATCCAGGTCGACGACCATCAGGTCCGGGTCCTCGCCGATCCGCCACTGCGGCGTGTGCAGTTCGAGCGCCGCGAGATTGGCCAGCCAGACGAGCGTGGGCAGGTCGTCGACCACCACGAAGTCGATGGTCTCCCGGCTCTTCGTCGACCCGGGCACCGGCAGCGTCGCGAGGCGCACCCAGTCCGGCGTACCCCCGGGTTTGTTCTTTTCGAAGAAGTGCGTGTCCTCGACGCCGTTCGGGTAGCGGATCCGGGTGACCGCCCGGTCCCGCAGGTGCGGCAGCAGCACCGGCGCGACCCGGGTGTAGTAGTCGATCACCTCACCCTTGGTGAACCCGGCCGCCGGGTACATGAGCTTGTCGAGATTGGACAGCTCGAGGTCACGGCCGTCGACGGTGACGGTGAAGCGGCTCCTGGACTCAGGCATCCTCCCCCTCCTCCGCGCACTCGTCGGCCGTCTTGTCGTCGCGCAGCCGGAGGAACCGGGGGAACCGCAGTCGCTTGTCCGGCGTCCGGTTGCCGTAGCGGATCTCGGCCACCAGTTCCGGGCGTACCCAATGTGCCCCGCGGGAATCCTCCCGTGGCACCGCGCCGGGCACGAACGGTGACTCGCCCGCCGCGAGCGGCTCGAGCCGCGACAGCAGCTCCTTCTCCGCTGCCGCGCCGATCCCGCCGCCCACCCGCCCGCGAAACGCCAGCCCCTCCGCCGTCGGTACGCCCACCAGCAGCCCACCCAGCTTCCGCGCGCCGGGCCGCCAGCCGCCGATGACGTAGTCGCCGGTCCGGTCGAACTTCACCTTCACCCAGTCCGGTGAGCGGCGCCCGGGCAGATAGACCGAGTCGGTGCGCTTGGCCATCACGCCTTCCAGCCGGTTCTCCCGGGCGGCCGCCGCGGTGGCCGCGCCGTCACCGAACGCCGGCGGCACCATCCAGCTGGTCCCGCCCAGGTCGAGCTCCTCCAACCGCTCCCGGCGAGCCTGGTACGGCAGCCCGGTGTAGTCGATGCCGTCCAGGAAGAGCACGTCGAAGATCATGTACGTGACCGGCGCGGTGACCGCCAGACGGGCCGCCCGGCCGGTATCCCGGACGTGCATCCGCTCGGCCAGCGCGGTGAAGGACGGACGCCCCTTCGCGTCGAAGACCACCATCTCGCCGTCGAGGAGTGTCCCCTCCGGCAGGCGCAGGCCGGCGATCTCCGGATAGGCCACGGTGACGACCGCCCCGGAGCGTGCGAACAGCTGGGGTGCGCCGCCGGTGAACAGCGCCAGAACCCGTACGCCGTCCCATTTGAACTCGTAGCTCCAGCCCGGGCCGGTCGGCAGCGGGCCCGCCGTCGCGAGCATCGGGGACAGGGGTGGGCCCGGCACCTGATCACCATAGACAGAAGCGTTCACCTTACGCAGGCGTCTCAGTGATGCCATTCTGATCAGGGGTCCCGACTCGAAGGGTTCGAACATGCGAGCGATCTGGAAAGGCGCTGTCTCGTTCGGTCTGGTGTCGATCGCGGTGAAGCTGTATTCGGCGACCGAGGAGAAGGACATCCGGTTCCACCAGGTGCATCGCACCGACGGCGGCCGCATCAAGTACCAGCGCACCTGCTCCGTCGACGGCGAAGTGGTCAGCTACGACGACATCGCCAAGGGGTACGACATCGGCGGCGGCGAAATGGTGATCCTGACGGACGAGGACTTCGCGGACCTTCCGTTGAGCACGTCACGCGCCATCGACGTGCTGGAGTTCGTCCCGGCCGAGCAGATCGACCCGATCCTGTTCGCCAAGGCCTACTACCTCGAGCCGGAGGGTCAGGCGGCCAAGCCGTACGTGCTGCTCCGCGACGCGCTGCGGGACGCCGACCGGGTGGCGATCGTCAAGATCGCGATCCGCCAGCGGGAGCAGCTGGCCACCCTGCGGGTCCGCGACGACGTGCTGGTGCTCAACACCATGATGTGGCCGGACGAGGTGCGCACCCCCGATTTCGGCTTCCTCGACGAGGACATCGAGACCCGTCCCGCCGAGCTGGCGATGGCGAGCTCCCTGATCGACTCGATGGCCGGCAGTTTCAAGGCGGACGACTTCACCGACAACTACCGGGCCGCGCTCCAGGAGGTCATCGACGCCAAGGTCGAGGGCCGCGAGGTCGTCCAGCCGGAGGAGGCCGAGGAGGAGCCGGCCGCGGCGATCGACCTGATGGCGGCACTCAAGGCCTCGGTGGAACGCGCACGCAAGGCACGCGGCGAGGAGGATACGGACGCCAAGCCCGCGAAGAAGTCGGCGCCCGCCAAGAAGGCGGCACCGGCGAAGAAGGCCACCGCGGCGAAATCGACCAAGTCCACTGCCGCGAGCAAAAGCACCCCTGCCAAGCGGCCCGCTAAGAAGTCTGCGTGACTAGTCTCGTCGTGTGGCGTTGACGTGGGCTGAGTCTTACCTGGGCAGAGTGCGGGCGAGTGTCGGGGACACCGACACGATCTTCTTCGTCGGGGCGCGCACGCTGGTGCTCGACGACCAGAACAGGCTGCTGCTGATCCAGCGTTCGGACAACCATCGCTGGGCGATCCCGGCCGGCGCGATGGAGCTCGGCGAGAGCATGCAGGACTGCGCGGTACGGGAGTTGTGGGAGGAGACCGGGCTGCGGGCCACCTCGCTCACGCCGTACGCGTTCTACTCGGCGTACACCTACACCAACGAGTACCGGCACACGTACCAGCAGGTGCTGATGAACTTCGTGGTGCACTCCTGGGAGGGTGAGCTGGTCCGGCAGACCGAGGAGAGCGTGGACGCCGGCTTCTTCGCCCTGGACGCGCTGCCCGGCGGGAAGTCGTTCATCATCGACGAGGCCCTGGCCGATCTCGCCACCTTCCAGGCGACCGGCCGGCTGGTGATGAAGTAGCCGGCATGACGTAAATCGCGGTGCGGGTAAGGGTGACCTAAGGCAGGATTGCCCACCGTGACCCGTAAACGCCGTCTGGGCCTGGACCTGACCCCGCTTCGCACGTCCCGGGACTTCCGGCTCGTGTTCATCGGTGGCGTGGTCACGGCGTTCGGGTCGTTCATCAGCTACGTCACGATCCCGTACCAGGTGGCGCAGCTGACCGACGATCCGCTGATGGTCGGCCTGATCGGCGTCTGTGAGCTGGCCCCACTGCTGATCATGGCGTTCGTGGGTGGCGCGCTCGCCGACTACCTGGACCGCCGGTTGCTGGTCCGGGGCAGCGAGGCCGCGCTGGCCCTGATCTGCGGCATCCTGCTGTACAACTCACTCGCCGACGAGCCGCACCTGTGGCTGCTCTACGTCGCCGCGTTCCTCTCCGCGGCCGTCGCCGGCCTGCAGCGACCCGCGCTCGAGGCGATGATCCCGCGCCTGGTGAAGCCGGAACAGCTGCCGGCCACCATGTCGCTCCAATCGCTCGGCATGCAGTTCGCCCAGCTCTTCGGCATGCCGCTGGCCGGCATCCTGCTGGCCAACTTCGAGCTCGCCTGGGTGTACGCGTTCGACCTGCTCACCTTCGCGGTCTCGCTGCTCTGCCTGAGCCTGGTACGCGCGGTCCCGCCACCACCGGCCGCCGACCGCCCGTCGCTGCACAGCGTGATCACCGGCCTGAAGTACGCGAAGTCCCGCCCCGAGCTGCTCGGCACCTACCTGGTCGACATCAACGCGATGTTCTTCGGCATGCCGTCCGCGCTCTACCCGTTCCTCGCCCAGAAGCTCGGCGGTCCCAGCGTCCTCGGCCTGCTGTACGCCGCCCCCGCCGTCGGCTCGCTGCTGGCCACCTTCGGGTCGGGCTGGACCGCTCGGGTGCACCGGCACGGCCTGATGGTGCTCATCGCGGCCGCGTTCTGGGGCGTCGGCATCGTCGGGGTCGGCCTGTCCGGCACGCTCTGGCTGACGCTCTTCTGCCTGGCCTTCGCCGGCGCCGCCGACATGATCTCCGGCATCTTCCGCATGATCATGTGGAACCAGACCATCCCCGACCATCTGCGCGGGCGGCTGGCCGGGATCGAGATGCTCTCGTACACCACCGGCCCGCTGCTGGGACAGCTCCGCGCGGGTGCGATGGCGCGTACCTCGCTCGGTGTCTCCGGCTCCATCTGGCTGGGCGGCGTGCTCTGCGTGGCGGGCACCCTGGCGCTGGCTGCGGCTCTGCCCAAGTTCGTCCGCTACAACGGCAAGGACGGCATGGCCCTGAAGAAGGCCGCCGACGACGAGTGGGCCGCCACCGCCGCGGACCGGCGCGCGACGACCCCCTGACCCGCGTCCCCGATCGCCAACAACGCCACGTTCGACCTCATCTCTCTCGGCGAGCCCGCAGGTTCGGGTCTTCCGCAGCCGAGAGGGAGATGCGATGGAGCGGGCACGAACACACGAGGACCGGTCACGGCACGAGCCGATCCGGGAATGGATCCGGCGCAACGCACCGATCTGGACCGCTGCCGTGACCACGGCACGGGCTGTCTGGGAGATCCTCGGCGGGTGAGGCGGGCGAAGCCCGCGAACCCGGAGCGACCACGTCGGTCAGCCCGGCGGCGGCGTGACAAGGGTGTGGCGGCCGGGCCCGGGCCGGGGCGCCCCAACAGGGTCCAGGGGGTACAAGAAATATGTGTTTTGTTTTTTT
>NZ_JADQTO010000014.1:85113-272580 GCF_015704865.1 Actinoplanes aureus
CCCCGGGGGGCCACCAGGGGGGGCCGCGGGGGGGGGGGTTTACTGGGGGGGGGCGCCGGGCCGGGGCCGGGCGCCACAAGACTCTTCCTAGGCGTACAAGAAAATTGGTTTTGATCTTTTAGGCCGGCTGCTGGGCCGCGATGCGCTCGACGACGGCCTCGCAGAAGGCCGGCAGGTCGTCCGGCTTGCGGCTGGTGACCAGGCCCTCGTCCACGAAGACCTGTTCGTCCACCCAGGTGGCGCCGGCGTTGACCAGGTCGGTACGCAGGCTGGGCCAGCTGGTCAGCGTGCGGCCGTCGACGACGCCCGCCTCGACCAGCGTCCACGGTCCATGACAGATGGCGGCCACCGGCTTGCCCGCGGCGAAGAAGTCGCGGACGAAACGCACCGCGTCGGCGTCCATCCGGAGGAAGTCGGGATTGGCCACTCCGCCGGGCAGGATCAGCGCGTCGTAGTTGCTCGCGTCGGCGTCCTGCACACTCTTCTCCACGCGGTACGTGCCGGCCTTGTCCAGGTGATTGACGGCCTGGATCTCACCGTCCTTGATCGATACGAGTTCCGCAGTTCCGCCCGCCGATTCCACGGCCTTGCGCGGCTCGGTGTACTCGATCTCCTCCACGCCGTCGGTCGCCAGGAAAGCCACGCGCTTTCCCTTGATCGATGCGGTCATCGTGTGCTCCTTCCGGATACCCGGAGTACGTCGTGATCAGGCGTCAGTAATTCCGGTTCCCGGTAGCGGCACGGGCAAACGCCGGCACCTGTCCGGTCGCGATTTTGCCGCCGAACCAGGCGCCGTATCCGGCCAGCGCCAGAGCCATCAATTCGACGACGAAAAGCCCGCCGCTGACCACGCGTTCGGGATCGCGCACGCGCAACATCGAGATGACCGTGAAGATCACCAGTACGCCTTTGTTGATCAGGCCACGAAGGACGCCGAGGCGGCGTGCCCCGGAGTGGCGCACGAACATCACGTCGACAGCGCCCGCGAGGGTCGCCAGCAGGCCACCGATCAGCCCGGCGATGACGTTCCAGTAGGCCAGCGCGCCAAGAATGCTAGGTCCACCCAGCAAGTCCGCCATATCGAACATTACGGCCATCGCGAAGAGGCCCAGCGGGAACATCACCAGTATTGGCTGGACCGCCTGACCCGCGACCCTCAATCGGCTCTCCATCCGACTTCTGCCTCCCCACCTGCATAAATACAGGTTCGTCGCGGCTACGAGGGAGGCCTACCCGATCGATCCAGGGCTGAAACGCCGCCGCTCGGGTAAGACCGCTCACCCCTCACCGGACCCGACAGCTTGTACGCATTCTGCAACATGGCAGATTGAGTGGTGGCGAGTCGCCTGGTGGCGTGTTCTACTGAAGGCAGAGCAACGAAAGGGCGGAGCTGGAGGGAGAGTCAACAACGGCACCCGGCGGCAAACGGGTGCCGTTGTCCGCCTCTGGCGGCTCCCGGCTTCACAATCTCCGGTAGTTGCGTCATGAGCGAGGCGGGGACGTTCTCTCGCGCCAATGGTGGCCCGCTCTTCTCCTCCTCGCAAGGAAAAGTGAAGAGGAGTTCGCCATGCGCACACGTACCTATTACGACATGCACGACGCCATGGTGACCAACGACCAGTTCGTCTGGCATACCAGTTCCGGACAGTTGGTTTTCCACGTTCAGCATCTGCGTAATGTCGGCCTGGTACAAACGCCGGCGCGCACCCGCCCGTACGCCCCGGCCGTGGCCGGCGGCATCCTGTTCACCGCGATCGCCGGCTGGGCAATCCTCGCTCACCCCGCGGTGTACGTGATCACCTTCCTCGCCCTCGCCACACCCGCCGCAGCCGTCAGCTGGCGGGAGCCCCGCCACTGGGAATTGCACGCCCAATACAAGGGCGATGCCGTGGTCCTCTACTCCTCGCCGGACGAACGCGTGTTCAACCAGGTGAGCCGCGCCCTCCGCCGGGCCATGGAGGACACCCCTCGCTCCCCGCGGCCCTCGCTGGGCTATGGCCTAGCCGCCGCCTGAGAGGCCCGAGCGAGAACCTATCGAGTGAAGTATCTATTCGATCAAAACCCCTACCTGGCGCCTGTCGTTCTGATAGGACAGTAATCTAGGATGTCGGCGACCTCGCTACCTGCCAGTTGGCTGTTAGCGAGGTTGCAGATAGCAGGATCATCACTACTCAGCGTAATACCTGACTTCGACGATGAAGGACTCATGGCTGAGGGCGACTCGCCTACGATCGCGCGCCGACGGGTGCGTCTCGCGCTCCGAGAAGCGCGAGAGCGAGCCGACCTCACGCAACTGCAGGTCGCCGAGGCGATGGAGTGGTCGCTCAGCAAGGTGATCCGGATCGAGAACGGGGATGTCAGCATCTCCCCGAACGATCTGAAGCCGCTGCTCGCCTATCTCGGGATCAAGGACAAGGGCACTGTCGCGGAAATGCTCGCCGACACCCGTATCGCCCGTACCCGGCAGCGACAGGCGTGGTATCAGTCGTCCGAGTTCCGCGATCATCTCACCGACTCCTCGCGTAAGCTGATCGAGTACGAGAGCGAAGCCACGGAGATCCGTTCGTATTCGATTTACTTCATTCCGGGTCCCCTTCAGACCGCCGACTACTCGAGCGCGTTGATGGCCCGTTTCGAGGACGAACTCAGTGAGGAACAACGCCAGTGGCGCCTCCGGGCTCGGAAGCTGCGCCGCGAGGCGCTGCTCGCCCGGGTCGGTGACGGCCTGCAGATCTACCTCATGGTCGACGAGTCGGTGCTGCGCCGCACCATCGGCGGCTCCGAGGTGTTCGCCGCGCAGCTGCGCGACCTGAAGAAACACGCCGAGGCGGGCCGCATCCGGATTCGGATGGTGCCGTTCTCCCTCGATGCCTCGGTGACCAACAACGCGAGTTTCGACCTGCTCATTCTGGGCGAGGGCGAGGTGCTCTACCGGGAAACCGGCCTGGGCGACGAAATGATCGAGGACCGCGAAACAACCGCGAAACACCGCGCTCGTTACGACAAGGTCTGGCACGAGGTCGCCGATGAGGCAGACACAATCGAATTCATCCGGCGGCAGATAGAGATCCTTGAAGGTGGGGCGACCGATGGGCCACCTCGGGACAATGATGGATAACCAAGGCCGTGGCCGCCTTCGCCGGCGCGGCGCCAAAAATCGTGGAAGGTCCACAATGGGAGAGAACAACGTGCCCGCATGGCGGAAGAGCAGCCGCTGCGGAACGTCAACCTGCGTCGAGGTTGCCAAGGTCGACGACCAGTACCTGATTCGCGACTCGAAGAACCCCGAGGCCGCGACCCTCAGCTTCACCAAGGCCGAGTGGGACGCGTTCGTCGAGGGGGTCAACGCGGGAGAGTTCCGCTTCTGACGTCGTCGGCCCGCCCGCTCTGCGCATTCGATTCGACGCGGGGCGGGCCGGTCAAAAAATACTCACAAAATTCGTGCACCATCATAAATTGACGCCGCATACCTCACATTTGAGGTGATAAGCGGCGTCGATTGATTTTCATTCATCCGTTGGGTTCGGCTCATTCGCATACCGTGGAACCGAACCGTCACGGAGGTGCACACAGATGATCAAACCGACGGATGAGCCACGTTGGCGTCGTAGCGGTCAATGTTCCACCGGGGCCTGCGTCGAGGTAGCCAAGGTCGGAGACCACTTCCTCGTCCGCGATTCCAAGGAGCCCGGCGGCACCCCACTCGCCTTCACCAAGGCCGAGTGGGACGCGTTCGTCGCCGGGATCAAGGCCGGAGACTTCGGTTTCGAATGACTCCGCTTCTGCCGGAGGAGCAGGGTGTCGCGGGCCGAGCGCGGCATACTGCAATGGTGGACGGCTACGCGCACGCCACCGACACCGACCGCTTCGCGTTGCTGCACGAGGCGGCCGACGACCTGCTGGACGAGCTCACCGAGCGCTACCAGGTGGAGCGCCGGGAAAGCAAGGAACCGCTCGGGCTCGATGACGCGCTCGTGCGGACCGTCCGGCTCATTCCCCGCGTACCCACCGCGGCACCGCTGGCGGTGCACTTCACCGACCCCGGGCTGATCCTGCGCCTCGGCCGGTGGTGGGAGGAGTCGCTACCGGCCTGTGCCTGCGACACCTGCGGTGAGGACCCCAAGGAACTGGCGCAGAAGTTGCACACCCACGTCGCCGCATTGACCGAGGGCGGGCTCTGGGAACGCGTCCGTCGTGGGTTGGGTGGATCCTGGTTCGAGACCAGGCTGATCGGCACCGGAGTGAAATCGGACCGGGAAGGACCGCTGTCCGCGGCCGGAGCCCGGGACGCCCGGCGCGGCGGATTCGCCGCCCCGGTGCAGTGGGCGCCGTGGCAGATGCGCTCCTGATCCGTGCCGACTAATCGGCGGCCGGCTGCGCTCGTGTGGGCCGGCCGCCGAGCATGCCGACCGCGGCCCGGATCGTACGGCTCCGCAGCACCCGGTGCATCGAGATCTCGCCGCGACAGAAACCGGTGAACGCCCGCCACCCGAGCGGGCTCGCGAACGCCGCGTGCACCAGTCCCGGATGGCGCCCGAACAGGCCCAGCAGTCGGCGGCCGGCCGCCATCTCGGGTGCCAGCCGCTCGGTCACCATCCGGTCGTACGCGGCGAGGTCACCGTCCTTCGCGGCGACCTGACCGGCCCAGGCGCCGGAGCGCAGCGCGTAGCTGATGCCCTCCCGGGTCCACGGCTCCAGCAGACCGGCCGCGTCACCCGCGAGCAGCACCCGTCCGCGGCGCAGCGGGGCGGCCGCCGCCCGGCACCGGGTCAGATGCCCCGAGTCGCGCACCACCGACCGGTCAGCGAGACCGTGCCGGGCGACGAAGTCCGAGAGGTATCGCCGAGTGTCGGCGCCCCGGCCCTTCTCCATGATCACGCCGACGGTGAGCTGGTCGTCCTTCGGGAAGACCCACCCGTACGAGCCGGGCACCGGGCCCCAGTCGAGCAGGAGACGGCCCCGCCAGCGCGACCGGTCCGCCTCGGTCGCCGCGAGTTCCACCTCCAGCCCGAGATCCTGCTGGTCGAAGGTGACGCCGACGTGCCGGGTACTGACACCGGCCGAGCCGTCCGCGCCGATGACCACGCGAGCCGTCACCTCACCGCCGCCGGCGAGACTTACGGTAGCCGTACGCTCGCTCTGGGAAACGGCCCGGACCAGACTGTTTTGCCGGACCGTCGCGCCGGCCTGGACCACCGCCCGATACCAGGCGTGGTCGAACTCGTCGCGACGCACCATGGTGACGACCGGCTCGCCCGGCGACCGGCGGGTGAACTCACGCCGGCCGTCATGGGTGAAGGTAACCGCGTTGATCGTGTCTCGGGCCGGCACGCGCAGGTGCTCCGAGGTCATCCGCAGGGAGATCCCGAGCAGCCCGCCGCCGCAGGTCTTGTAGCGAGGATGCTCGGCGCGCTCCAGCACCACGACCCGTGCCCCGGCGGACGCCGCCGCGTGCGCGGCCGAAAGCCCTGCTGGTCCCGCCCCGATCACCGCGACGTCCCACTCCGGGTTCTCCACCACGCAAGAAGTTTAGATACCGTCTTCCGTGAACCTTCCTCACTATTCCACGGGGCACACTTGAGCACAGCCGTCGCGACCGACCAGCGGGCCACCCGCGCCGTCTACGTCGCTTTCACCTTCCTCGGCGTGGCCATGGCCAGTTTCGCCGCCCGCATCCCGCAGATTCGCGACGAACTCGACCTCACCCCGTCCCGGCTCGGGCTGCTGCTGCTGGCCATCGCGCTCGGCTCCATCACCTCGCTGCCGCTGGCCGGACAGATCGTCGGGCGGTTCGGCTCACGGCGGACGGTCGCCGTGATGGCCGTCCTGCTCGGTGCGTCGCTCTCCGCGGTGGCGATCGGATACCAGTTCGGGGTCGTGCCGGTCGTCATCGCGCTGTACCTGTACGGCTTCGCCACCGGAGCCTGGGACGTGGCGATGAACGTGCAGGGCGCGATCGTGGAACGCCGCATCGGTCGGTCGATCATGCCGCGCTTCCACGCCGGCTACAGCGTGGGCACGGTCGCCGGCGCCCTGGCCGGCGCGGGCGCGGTGGCGGTCGGCGTCTCGGTCACCGCGCACGTCACCGCCTGCTGCGTCCTGGTCACGATCGCGGTGGTGGCCGCGGTACGCCAGTTCGTGCCGGACGACGACGCCGAGCCGGAAACCGGCGGCGGTGGTCTCAGCCGGACGCTGGCCACCTGGCGAGAGCCGCGCACCCTGCTCATCGGCGTGTTCGTGCTGGCCTTCGCGTTCACCGAGGGCGCCGGCATCGACTGGATCAGCGTCGCGATGATCGACGACTACGACACCTCGGCGGCGGTCGGCACCCTGGCGTTCGCGGTGTTCCTCGCCGCCATGACACTCGGCCGCTGGTACGGCCCCGCCCTGCTGGACCGCTACGGCCGGGTGCCGGTGCTGCGCGCTCTGGCACTGACCGCGCTCGCCGGCCTGGTGCTGTTCGTCTTCGGTTCGGTCACGCCGCTGGCGTTCGCCGGTGCTCTGCTGTGGGGGCTCGGGGCGTCGCTGGGCTTCCCGGTCGGGATGAGCGCGGCAGCCGACGAGCCGGCCAAGGCTCCGGCTCGGGTGGGGGTGGTCGCCTCGATCGGGTACTGCGCGTTTCTTGGCGGGCCGCCGTTGATCGGGCTGCTGGGGGACCATATTACGGTGCTGCGGGGGTTGCTCGCGGTGGCGGTTTTGTTGATTCTGTCGATTGCGTTGTCGCCGGTTCTGCGGCCGCCGGCCGAGCCGGAAACGCGCGTCATGAGCTGACAGGATTCCGCTGGCTGATGGCGGACTACTCGATCACTTGAGTCACCGGGTGCCTCGCCAAACAGACGGTGCATCGAGGGATCGCCGGATGCAACCACCCGGTCCACAGGTCGTGCGCCCAATACGCTTGGGCATCCGCTGGGATGCAATCGGGACGTCGGCCTACTCGGCCCGCGTGGGCACGGGACTTCCCGGTGCCCACGAAGTAGATGTCGCTGTAGTCATCCCGCATCGGTGCATCGTCGTAGGTTCGGGCTTTGAGGGGATCAAGGCTCTCAAACCAGATGGTCAGGTCGTCCTCGCTGGTTGCCATCTAGCAGCGACCTCCGCGGTTGTGGACCCTGGACGTCGACCTCGACAAAGGAGAAGCCCAGGTCTATGACCTGGGCTTTCTCATGGAGCCGCCTGACGGAATCGAACCGTCGACCTACGCATTACGAGTGCGTCGCTCTAGCCGACTGAGCTAAGGCGGCAACGAAGAGTCAGTGTACGGCATCGACGATCCACCCCTCGCAGGGACGCCTGATGTCGTACGCCCTGACTAATGTGCAAGGCGTGGCAATCGCTCCCCGGCAGCGCCCCGCCGAGTCCGAACAGACCGTGCCCAACCGACCGCGCAGCCTGGATCCGCAGGAGCTCGGCTTCACGCCGAAGGGACCGATCGGCTGGCTTGCTCCGTTATTGCTGCTCAACACCGGGTTGCGGGCTCTGCTCGCGATCCTCTTCGGGGCGTATCTGGACAAGCGCGAGCTGCAGAACGCACTGGACGGTGAGTTCTTCGATCACTCCGCGACCGCGGACGGTGACATCTGGCTGGACTACGTCGCCGACCTCGGGGACGGGTTCGACGCTACGTATTCGGTGGCGTACCTGTTGGCGCAGCCGGAGCTGGAGGTGGGCGGCGAGCGGCTGCCTCGCGGGCGCCTGCTGCTGATGGGCGGCGACCAGGTCTATCCGCTGGCGAGCGGCGACGGCTACGAGAACCGGATGAAGGGGCCGTACCGCGCGGCCCTGCCGGAGGCGCCGGCCGGGATACCGCGACCTACGCTTTTCGCCCTGCCGGGAAACCATGACTGGTACGACGGGCTGACCGCTTTCCTGCGCCTGTTCGCCCGGCGGAAGGATGGCCATATCGGCGGCTGGCGGACGGAGCAGCGCCGGTCCTATTTCGCGGTGAAGCTGCCGGCCGACTGGTGGCTGTTCGCCGTGGACGAGCAGTTCGGGGCGTACATCGATGACCCGCAGCTGCTCTATTTCGAGAAGGCGGCCCGGGAGGTCGGGCCGGACGACCGGATCATCCTGATGACGCCGTCTCCGACGTGGGTCAAGGCCGTCGACAACCCGGAGGCGTACGACGCGGTCGACTACTTCATCCGCACCATCCTGGCGCCCACGCAGGCGCAGGTCCGGGTGCTGGTCTCCGGGGATCTGCACCACTACGCGCGGTACACCGGGGAGGATCGGGAGCTGATCACCTGCGGTGGCGGCGGGGCGTACACGTTGGGCACACAGAATCTGCCCGAGCAGATCACCGTGCCACCCCGGGAGACGTTGACCCGGAGCCGCAGCCGCAGCCGGGCGTACGATCTGGCGGCTCGCTTTCCCGATGAGCCGACCTCGCGCCGGTGGAGCTGGGGCGTTTTCCATCGCCTGCCGCGGCGCAACGCCGGGTTCGCCACGATGCTCGGGATCATCCAGACGCTGACCATGCTGGCCATGGCCGGGGCGGCCAGCCAGGGCGGGAACATCCAACGGCTGTTCAGCATCCCGCTGGTGCTCATGCTCGTACTGATCATGGCCGGGACGGTTCTGTTCGCGAGGCCGCCCGGCGCGGAGTCGGACAAGCACGCCCGGCACTGGATCCTCGGGGTGGCGCACGGGCTGGCGCAGATCGGCCTCGCGGCGGCCGGCACCTGGGTCTGGTTGCAGCTGCCGGCCCGGGACTGGCCATGGCCGGGACCGCTGGTCGTGGCGGCGGTCGCCTACGGTCCGCTGATCTCCGTCCTGTCCACCCAGCTGTGCGCGTTGTACCTGCTGATCTCGGGCCGGTTCGGGGTGAACCTCAACGAGCTGTTCGCCGGGCAGAGCATCGAGGACGGCAAAAGCTTCCTGCGCATGCACATCGACGCCGACGGCGCCCTCACGATCCACCCCATCGGTGTCGACCGGGTCTGCCGGAAGTGGGCCGCCGACCCGGGGGGAGATTCGCAGGCGCCCTGGGTGCGCCCGCAAGAGCCGCTCGCCGCCCGCCGCATCGAGGAGCCCATCGTCATCGCCTGACCGGCCTGGTCAGCCCTCGCCGTAGTGGGCGTCGTGGGCCTGGCGTGGGCCACAGACCGAGGCCCGGCTGCAGGAGCAGCGGGATCCGTCCGCGTCGAGCCGGACCACGACCGAGTCCTTCGGCACGCTGTGTGCGACGACCCGGCCGTCGCCTTCCGGCGTGGTGACACGGGTGCCCACGGCTGGCGCCGACGCCTGGAACTGCTGATACAGCGGGTGTTCGTACTTGAGGCAGCACATCAGGCGCCCGCAGGCGCCGGAGATGCGCAGCGGATTGAGCGGCAGGTCCTGGTCTTTCGCCATCCGGATGGTGACCGGCTCGAAGTCGGTGAGGAACGTGGCGCAGCACAGGTCCCGGCCGCATGAGCCGATGCCGCCCTGTACCCGGGCGGAGTCGCGGGCGGAGAGCTGGCGCAGTTCGACCCGGCAGTGCAGCGTCGCACCGAGATCCCGGACCAGGGATCGGAAGTCGACCCGGTGCGGCGCGGTGAAGTAGATCGTCGTCCGGGCGTTGCCGCCGCCCTGGTCGAGGACGTGGTCGACGGCGACGACCTTCATCGGCAGCTCGTGCGCCTTGATCAGCTTCTTGGCAGCAACCTTCGCTTCCGCCTTCCGTTTGCGCAGCAACTCGTCCCGGTGCAGGTCCTGCTCGTCGGCGAGGCCGACCACCTTCGGAAAGCCCGAGGTCTCCTCGTCGACCCATTGCGGCGCCCAGACGCACTCCGCCACCTCGGGGCCGTCATCGGTCGGCACCAGCACGCGATCTCCGACAGCCGGCGTGAACCCGTTCGGGTCGAGGTAGTAGAGGCGGCCATACCGGTTGAAACTGACCGCGCACAGCATGCCCATGCGACCAACCCTACGACCGCCGGGCAGCTGCACCAAATGCCGGATTTGAACTACCCGCGAGGGTTGTCGCATAGATGCAGCGCAACCGCCCCAATCGACCGTCGTTGGCCAGTCCCGTAGACGCCGCCCTTTTGACGCCGTCCCTGCGGCACCCCCCGAAAGGAACTGCCATGACACCCGCCAGGTCGATGGCCGCCAGCGTCGCTGCGCTGGGGTTCGCGAGCACGCTCGCCGCGCCGATACCGGCCTTCGCCGCACCCGTCCTAGCCGCGCCTGCGCCCTGCGAGCGGATCGAGCACTTCGCCGCGCAGTCCGGGGCGGAGATTCTCCGGGTCAACCGGCTCGATCTCGGGCCGTTGGCGGGTGCCGCCCACCGGGACGGGCGCGAGCCCGATACGTCGAAGGACGTGCCGCCGCGCAAGCGCCACGGCGCCGCGGACGCTCCCCGTCTGTCCGACCGGGAAAGCGATCCAGAGAACGACAAGCCAGACCGCGAGCGCACTCCCGCCTCAACCGAAACCCAGGACGAAGCCGAGGAGCCGTCCGCCGATGCGGACCCGGCGAGCGGTTTGTTCGCGGGCATGGACTTCGCTGACGACGCCGGCGCGAGTTTCGCGCCAGCTGCCTGGTCACCCCAAAACCAAGGCAATCGGGTACGCCCAGACAAAGGCGCCCCGCAGTCGATCGGTGGTGTCGGGCTGGGTGACGCCCGGAGTGTGCTGATCGCCGACGGGCCGGTCAATTCGGCGGCCGCCGCCCGGGTGTTCGACGGCCGAGTCGCCGGGTCGTCCAGCCGGAACGACCTGGTGGTCCAGCAAGCACCGCCGAGCAGCCAGAAGCCGACGGTGCGAGGTACCGGGGAGAAGCGGTTCGGGCCGCTACGGGCGGGCGCCGGTGAACTCACCGCGCACGCCCGGTGGACCGACGACATGACGTGCGCCTCCGCCGATGCCCCGGCGTCGCGATCGTCGACCGAACTCGACCGGATCACGGTCACCGGGGCGGGCAGTGACTCGCTGCTCGGCGTACCGGAAAAGATCTCGGGCCGGAGCGAAACCGCGGTGCGGCAGCGCGACGGCCGGCCGGAGTCGGTCGCCTGGGCGACCATCTCCGCCGGCCGGATCAGCCTGGCCGACGGCGCCGTCCGGATCCGGGTGGTCCGGGCCCCCGAGCTGCGGGTCAGCATGCCGCCCTCAGGGAAGGGCGAGGTCAACTACCGCCCGGCGGTCGTCGAGGTTTCCGAGCGGAACGGCCGGGTGAGGCGGCTCACCACAGCGAGTGACAGCGTTGACATCACGGTGAGTGACAAGGCTCGCGGGCTGGAGTCGTTGCCCGCATTGATCGAGCCGATCGCGCCGCTCCCGTTGCCGGCTGTTCCCGGACTCCCCTCGTCGAGTGAGCCGGAATCGGCTCCGGCGCCCGGCATAACCGAGGGAACGCGGCTGCGTGTCTCGCTCGGCGACGTGCGCCACGCCACCAAGGGCGGCGCCATCGCGGCTCGGGCCACCGCGATCAAGGTTTCGCTGGTCCGCGACGGAGATCCGGAACGTACGAAGCGCGGCTACCGACCGTCCCCGGTGGTCGCCGACCTCGGCATCGGCGTGCTCGAAGGTGCCGCTGTGGCTCCGGTTCCGGCCGCGCACGGCCAAGGAGTCTCGTCCGCCGGAGCCGGAGCCGGTGGGGGTAGCGCCGGGTTGCCGATCACCGGGCCGGGGATCGTCACGTTGATCCTGGCGGGCGCGGGTCTGCTGATCGGCGGCGCCGCCGCGGTCGTCATGGGCTCCCGGAGACGCCGAATCAACTCTTGATGGGGCGGGGCGTGCGGACGGCCGCGGCAACGGCCGTCCGCATCCGCCACAGTGGAATTTCGGGGGGCGATCAGACGAGCAGGGCGTTCTGCAGCGCGGCGGACTCGTCGAGCAGTTGCTCACCGCGGTCGTAGTTGTCGGCGACCGTACGCAAGAGCAGCGCGGCGACCTCGGCCGCGGCACTCGCCTCCTCGTCCGGTGTGAGCTCGCCGGCCGACAGGGTCACCGCTTCAGCGGAGCCGAGGACCTCGGCCAGAGCCATCGCCAGGTCCCCACGAGTACGGCGCATCCACTCGGCGAGGGCGTCACCCAGGTCCGCGGTGGCACCCATCCGGTGGCCGAGGCTGTCCGGCCCGCCGTTGAGATGTACGGCAGCGCGGCGCCGCGCCTGCTCATACGCCTCGGCGGCCTCCCCGGACCAGGTGTCGGCAACCGGCAAGGCGTCGGCCAGGTCGGCATAGGCACGGGTGTAGTCCCGCAGCTCCGGCATCGACTCGAGGACGGCATCGGGCCGCAGGTCGCACACGGCCCGCACCGCGTCACCGGGAAGCAGCCGGACCCGGCGCAACTCGGCCCAGACCCGATGCCCCTCCGGAGCACCCACCACGGAAAGCACGCTGTCGACCCTGTCCAGCAGCGGGCCCGCGGCCTCGACCAGCTCATCCAGACGGTCCGCCATCAGAGCCCTCGCTCGAATCTGCGGCGGACCGCGTCGTCGGTGGTGGCGTAGTGCCGGCCGCTGGACCGCACGGAGCCGGCCATCTCGGTCAGGCTCTCGGCAGCGTCAGCCGCCTCCCGCGCCCGGGCGGCGAGCACCGCTGTCCAGCCCGCGTAGAGGGCCCGGCCGATCCGGCCCGGCCGCCCCGAGTCGTCGGCGCCGAAGGCCGCGGCGGATGGCACGAGCGCCGGGAGCCGTCGATCCATTGTGGCCAGAGCAGCAGCCGCATGGTCGATCTGATCGGCGAGTCGATCCATGTCAGTGCCCCTCCAACCGGCGAAACGATCCGAACACTTCGCCGTGCAATTTCTCCCGCGCCCAGCGGGCGGCTTCCGCCGCACTGGTCACGACGGTCCGGATCTGTCGGGCGAACTCGGAGGCGTCGCGGTGGCGAAGGCCGCCGTGTATGCGAACGTCCACGATCTCGCCGGCCGCCGTGACGACGACCTCGATCGACTGGTCCGGGGAGTGCACCGACACGGAGTGCGCGACGACTGCTCTGTCGAACTCGGCACGTAACTTCTCGATCCGCCGATAGCGATCGATCGCCTCATCGATCCACACCTCGTCGATCTCGCGGGCCATTCATGGCTCCTCACCGCGCGTCATCCCACCGTCGCGTTCCGGGATCAGACCGTACCGGTTGCGGTGACGCTCCCGCTACGCCGCGAAGTCCCTTGTGGATAACTCGGTTTTGGCCACGCGTTGTGACATAGATCACCACACTGATCACGATCGGTAGCAGGCCGGCCTCCGGTCCGTGTCTTGTCGGACCCGCGCAATACCATCGTCGGATGAGTCGGCATGACGTCTTCTCGGAGTTGGTCGGCCAGGACGAGCCGGTCGAGACCCTGCGCTGGGCCGCGAGCGCGGCCGCCAGGGTCGTGGCGGGCGAGCCCGGCGGCGGGGGGATGACCCATGCGTGGATCTTCACGGGGCCACCCGGTTCGGGCCGTTCGGTGGCGGCGCGCGCGTTCGCGGCGTCGCTGGAGTGTGAGCGCGACGGCACCGGCTGCGGCGAGTGCCACGGTTGCCACACCGCGCTCGGGCGGACACATGCAGACGTGCGCTTCGTCGTGCCGGAAGGGCTGTCCATCGGGGTCAACGAGATGCGTGCGCTGGTTCTGCGGGCGGCGACCGCCCCGTCCGGCGGCCGGTGGCAGGTGGTGGTCATCGAGGACGCCGACCGGCTCACCGAGGCCGCCGGCAACGCGCTGCTCAAGGCGATCGAGGAGCCCCCACCGCGGACGGTCTTCCTGCTCTGCACCCCGTCCACCCATCCGGACGACATCTCGGTGACCATCCGCTCCCGCTGCCGGGTGGTGTCGCTGCGTCAGCCACCCGCCGACGCGGTCGCCGAGGTGCTCGCCCAGCGGGACGGGGTGGCGCCGGACGTGGCGTCCTGGGCGGCCGCGGCGGCCCAGGGACACGTCGGCCGGGCGAGGCTGCTGGCCGCCGATCCGGAGGCACGTTCCCGGCGTGAGGCGGTGCTCTCCGTGCCGCGCCGCCTGACCGGCGTCGGCGCCTGCTTCGAGGCGGCCGCGGCCCTGATCGAGGCGGCCGAGGCCGAGGCGGCCGCCTCGGTGATCGACAGTGACGCCACCGAGCGGGCCGCACTGGAGCAGGCACTGGGCGCCGGTGGCACCGGGCGCGGCGCCGCCGGTGCGATGCGGGGCGCCGCCGGGCAGATCAGGGATCTGGAGAAACGGCAGAAGTCACGGGCCACCCGCGCTCAGCGGGATGCGCTGGACCGGGCGCTGGTCGACCTGGCGGGTTTCTACCGGGACGTGCTGATCACCAATCTGCGAGCGCCGGTGGCCGTCGTGCACGGTGATACCGCCGGCCAGGCGGAGGCAGCCGCGCAGAAGTGGTCGGCGGAGAGCACGCTGCGGCGGCTGGAGGCGGTGCTCGCCTGCCGCGACGCCATCGAGCAGAACGTCAAACCCAAGATCGCGGTCGAGGCGATGATGGTCACCCTCTGGCGCGGCTGAGCAGCCGAAACACCCAGCCGAGCCGCTAAGGGCGCAACTCAGCCGAGCGGTGCACGTAGGCCGGGCAGTGCATGTAGGCCGGGCAGTGCACGCAGACCGGGCAGTGCACGCCGGCCGGGCAGTGCACGCCGGCCGGGCAGTGCAGGCCGGCTGAGCAGTGCAGGCCGGCTGAGCAGTGCAGGCCGGCTGAGCAGTGCAGGCACCGTGACCGTGCCGGCGGACGGTGCCGGCACGGCCACGGTGCGACCCCTCTCCCGGGCCGCTCTGGGACACGCCGCGCGAGCAGGTGCTCCAGTGTGCTGGAACTCGGCACGATGCGCGGTCCGCTGATGCGGCACACCGGACGCCGTGGTGACGATGACCTGGCCACCTCGGCAATCCGGCGCGCCACCCGCGAAACTTCCGAATTCCGATGCCGAAATTAAGCACAACAAGGCCGTCGCGTCAACCGGATGCCATCGATAAGCGTCGCAGGCTGAACAACCGCGACCAGCGTATCGGTGAGACCTTGACGACGCCGGACGGGCGGCTCTACGTTACGGGAGCTCGATCGTCCGGTTTCCGAAAGTTTCGGAGTGCCTCATGTCGACTCGTCGCGAGATCCTGGCCCTCGCCTCCGGTACGGCGCTGGCCGCCGCGGCCGTGCCCGAGCCCGCCTTCGCCGCCGGCCGTGCCGACGGCTGGGTCGCGACCTGGGCCGCCGTGCCGACGACGATCCCGCCGGGAGATCCGCTGGTGCTGGCCGACCAGACGGTCCGGCACGTGGTGCACACCAGCATCGGCGGTGATCAGCTGAGGATCCGGCTGACCAACGAGTTCGGCGCGACCCCGCTGCGGATCGGCGAGGTGCACGTCGCGGTCCGGGACGGCTCGGGTGCGAGCACCGACGCGGTCGCCGGCACCGATCGGCGGGTGACCTTCGGCGGGCGTGGCGCGGTGACCGTGCCGGCCGGGGCACCGCTGGTCAGCGACCCGGTCCGGTTGCCGATCAAGGGCGGGACGGACCTGGTCGTCAGCATCCATCTGCCGGAGTCCACCCCGGTCACCACGCTGGCGGCCTTCGCCTTCCAGGACAACGTGGTCGCGAGCGGGAACGTGACCGCGGCCCGCCGGGTCACCCCGGTCCGGACCGTGGGGCAGGTGCTGTTCCTCTCCGGGGTCAGCGTGCGCACCCACGGCGCGTCGATCGTCACGCTCGGCGACTCGATCACGAACGGGGCGAACACCGAGACGAACGCCAACCACCGCTGGCCCGACCTGCTCGCCGCCCGGCTGCGCGCGGCACGCGTCGAGCGCGGTGTGGCGAACGTCGGCGTCTCCGGAAACCGGCTGCTGCACGACCCGAATCCGCCGGCCGGCAGTGCCGCGGAGGCGTTCGCGGCGTATTTCGGGCACAGTGCGCTGCGCCGATTCGATCGGGACGTGCTCGCCCAGCCCGGCGCGGCGTACCTGGTGGTGCTGATCGGGGTCAACGACCTCGGTCACCCGGGCACCGTCGCTCCGGCGAACGAGGTGGTGTCGGCGGAGGACTTGATCTGGGGGCACCGCCAGTTGATCGCTCGCGCGCATCAGGCCGGGCTGCGGGCGTACGGTGCGACGATCCTGCCGTTCAAGGCCGACACGCTCGGCTTCTACACCCCGGAGAACGAGCGCAAGCGGTCCGCGCTGAACTCCTGGATCCGTACGTCCGGCGAGTACGACGCCGTGATCGACTTCGACCGGGCGGTCCGTGACCCGGCTGATCCGCTACGGCTGGCCGCCGCCTACGACAGCGGTGACCACCTGCACCCGAACGACGCCGGGATGGCCGCGATGGCCGCCGCGATCCCGCTCCGCCTCTTCCGGAATTAGTCGCTAGGGACGGCGACGGGTCTGCGTGTCCTCGTCGTCGTCGATACCGATCAACTCGGCCATCTCCTCCAGCACAGGCGCGTCCGGGATGTCGGTGTCCGGGGCGGCCGCCGGCGGCACGGTCTCCGGGTACGCCGCGTCCATGGCACTGAGCAGCCCCGCCAGTCGCTCGGTCACCGTCTCGGCGATCTCCTCGACCGGCCGGGCCGCGTCCAGCACCAGGTACCGCTTGGGGTCCGCGGCGGCGAGGTCGAGGAACGCGTACCGCACCCGCTCGTGGAAGGTCCGCGACTCGCTCTCCAGCCGGTCGGTGCCGGCGCCACGGGAGTCCACCCGGTTGAGCCCGACACCGGGGTCCACGTCGAGCAGGACGACCAGGTCGGGCTTGAGGCCGCCGGTGGCCCAGGCGGAGAGCCAGGAGATCTCCTGGACCGGGAGGGTACGCCCGGCACCCTGATAGGCGAGCGACGAGTCAACGTACCGATCGCTGATCACGACCGCGCCCCGTGCCAACGCCGGCCGGACCACCGTGGCCACGTGGTGTGCCCGGTCGGCGGCGTACAGGAGGGCTTCGGCCCGGGGTGACGGGGCGTCGCCCTTGTCCAGGACCAGGCCACGGATCCGGGAGCCGACCGGGGTGGCACCGGGCTCCCGGGTGACCACCACGTCCCGTCCCTGCGCCTGCAGCGTCTCGGCGAGCCGGTTGACCTGGGTCGACTTGCCGGCACCCTCACCGCCCTCGAACACCACGAAAACACCGGCCCGGACGAAGGTCTCCGCCGGGGAGAGCGGGCGGCCGCGCACCGAGCCCCACAGGTCGGCAAGCACCGGTACGCCGCGTTTGTCGTCCATCTGCCGGAACGAGCCGATGCCGACCCAGATCCCGATCGCGCCCGCCACCAGCAGCAGCACGCGGGTGGCCGAGACGTCGAAGCCGACCGGCCCGAGATCGACCCGGCGCGAGCTACCCAGCCCGACCAGGAAGCCGGAGAGGGTGATGGCCAGCAGCAGCACCATCCGGACGCCGATCTGCACCACGGCGAAGACCCGCCCACGGAGCTCGTCGGCGATCTCGCCGTAGAGCAGGGTGGTACCGGCCAGGAACGCCATCCCGGCGCCCGCACCGACCAGCAGGGCACCGACCAGCGCCATGGAGAGGTGGAAGGCGAAACCGAGGAACATCACCGAACCGCTGGCCAGCACGATGCTCATGCCGAACCAGCGGCGCCGGGAGAGGTCCTTCACGATCATCGGCCCGAGCCCGATGCCGAGCGCCAGGCCCATGAAGATGACGCCGAAGAGCAGCGCGAAGGCGGCCTCGCCGGCGCCCAATGAGGTGGCGAAGGTACGCGCGGCGCCGATCACCACACCGCCGGCCGCGAAAGCACCGAAGATGCCCAGCACCAGGCCCCGGACCAGCGCGGTGTGCCCGATGAACTTCCACCCGTCCAGGAACTGGCGGGTCATGCTCTGCTCGGCGGCCTTCGCCCGTTCCGGCGTCTTGCCGCCGATCTCCTTGATGCCGAAGAAGACCACCAGCGCGGTGGCGAGCCGGGCCAGCGCGTTGATGTAGAGCGCCAGCTGCACCGGTTGGGCCCAGTCGGGCAGCGACACCCCGGACTGCTGCACGCCGGCGGTGAGCGCGGAGAGCGCCAGCGCGGCGAGGATCGGCGTGATCCCGTACGTGGTGACCAGCGTGAGCTGGTTGGAGATCTCGATCCGGCTCTTCGGGATGAGGTTCGGAACCGCGGCCTCCTTGGCCGGGATCCAGATCAGGGTGATCGTCTCGCCGATGAAGGTGGCGATGGTGGCCCAGGCGACGGTCAGCGCGGCCGAGCCGCCGAACAGCGGGACCAGCGGGATCGACCCGTAGATGACGAATCGGAGCAGGTCGGTGATGACCATCGTGTAGCGCCGGTCGAACCGGTCCGCGAACACACCGGCGATCGGGCCGAGCAACAGCGCCGGCAGCAGGCGTACGGCGATGGTGCCGCCGAACGCCGCGCCTTGGGCCGCGGTGTTCTCGAACTGGGCGGAGGCGAAGAGGGCGGTGGCCAGCAGGCCGATCCAGTCGCCGAACGACGCGGCGGCGAGCACGAGCCAGAGCCGGCGGAAGCCTCGCAGCCGCAGGACCGACCGGAGCGCCGCCGCACCCGAGAGGTCGACGGGCCCGCTGTCCTGGCGATTTTCGCTGTTGATGGCCCCTACCTCCCGTGGTCACTGCTCGGAGCACTGTAACCGGCCGCCGCAGCTCACTGAGCTCCACACATACGGGTAGAACGGATGTGAATGCCTTTCGCATTGCCCCGGAGGCAAGTTACCGTGCTCGCGTGCTCACGGACCGCACTGCCCTGCGTCAGCGACTCGAAAAGGCCACCGACCACCTGGAGACGCCGCTCGCCGCGGTGGACCTGGCCGCCTTCGACGACAACGCCGATCAACTGACCGCCCGTGCTGCGGGCAAGCCGATCCGGGTCGCCAGCAAGTCGGTGCGCTGCCGCACGCTGCTCGAACGGGTGCTGTCCCGCCCCGGCTGGCGCGGCGTGATGGCGTACACGCTGCCCGAGGCGATCTGGCTGGTCCGCTCCGGCGTGACCGATGACGTGCTTGTCGCGTACCCCACCGCCGATCGGACCGCGCTGCGGGAGCTGGCCTCGGACGCCGCGCTGGCCGCCGCCGTGACCGTCATGGTCGACCACCCGGCCCAGCCGAATCTGATCGACCAGGTCGTACCGCCCACCGATCGGCCGGACATCCGTCTCTGCCTGGACTTCGACGCCTCCTGGCGGCCGGCCGGTCCGCTGTACGTCGGCGTACGCCGCTCGCCGGTGCACTCGGCCGCCCAGGCCGGTGCCCTGGCCCGCATGCTCGCTGACCGGCCCGGATTCCGGCTGGCCGGCATGATGTCCTACGAGGCGCACATCGCCGGCGTCGGCGACGACCCGCCCGGACAGGCACTGCGCGCCCGGCTGATCCGGCTGATGCAGAGCCGGGCCCTCCCCGAGTTGCTGGCGCGTCGCGCGGCGGCGGTCCGGGCCGTACGCGAGCATGCCGACCTCGAGTTCGTCAACGGCGGCGGCACCGGCAGCGTGGCCGCGACCAGCGCCGATCCCTCGATCACCGAGGTGACCGCCGGTTCCGGCCTCTACGGCCCGGCGCTCTTCGACTCGTACCGGAGCTGGCGCCCGAACCCGGCCGCGTTCTTCGCGCTCTCGGTGGTCCGCCGCCCGGCACCCCGGATCGCCACGGTGCTCGGCGGCGGCTGGGTCGCCTCCGGCACCGCGGAGAAGTCCCGCCTGCCGGCGCCTTACCTGCCGGAAGGGCTCGAGTTCAAGGCCGACGAGGGCGCCGGGGAGGTGCAGACACCGCTGCTCGGCGCGGCGGCCGAAGAGCTGCGCCCCGGCGACCGGGTCTGGTTCCGTCACGCCAAGGCCGGCGAGCTGTGCGAGCACGTCAACGAGTTGCAGCTCATCGACGGCGAGACAGCGACGCCGGCCCCGACCTACCGCGGAGAAGGCCGTGCCTTCCTGGGCTGACCGTTCGAGAACGGCGAGCTCAGGCGTCCACGTGCCGGTGCAGGTACTCCCGGATCAGTGCCTTGGCCTCGGTCAGCACCGCCTCGTCACCGTTCGCGTCCCGGCGGAACGCCAGCTTGATCAGCGCGTCGGCGGCCTCGACCGAGATCTGCAACGCGAAGCGCAGCCGGATCCGGTCGATCAGCTGGAACTGCTCGACCAGCAACTCGGCCAGCCGCTCGGCGATGACCGCGTTGTTGTCCCGATCCGAGTCCAGCAGGTGCAGGTCGACCACGTCACCGAAGTGCAGCGTCCGGAAGCCCGGGACACTGCGGTGCATGCGGATGTACGCGTCGATCGCCGCGTCCACCGCGTCCCACCAGTGAGTGAACGTCTCGCTGGCGAACCGGTCGGAGAGACTCTGCAGGTAAGCGTCCATGTTGCGCAGCGCGAGGGCCTGAACGATGGCCCGCTTGTCCGGGAAGAACTGGTAGACCGAGCCGATGGCGACCTCGGCTCGCTCGGCCAGCAGCGTCGTGGTCAGGCCTTCATACCCGACCTCGTCCACCAGCTCGGCGCAGGCGTCGAGCATGCGCTGTACCCGGGCAACGCTTCTGCCCTGCACCGGAACCCGCCTCAGCGGACCGGTGCTGACGGTTGGTGTCGACACGCGTCGCCACTCCCTCTCAGCAGAGAGATTTACTCACGAAGACAATGTCGTGAATAAATCTCAGTGATAAATCGAACGTTACTCGGATCAACGAGCGAGGCGCATCGACGGGACGCCAGGTACTGGTGTCCGCTCGGACGGAGGACAAGGCCGGAATGACTACACCCGCTAACTCCCGCCGCTGGACCAACTGGGGACGCAATCAGGAGTCGGTGGCAGAGGTGCTGACTCCCGGCTCCGCGGACGAGGTAGCCGCCCAAGTGAACCACGCCTCGGAAAGCGGCCGACGGATCAAAGTGGTCGGTAGCGGGCACTCCTTCACCGCCATCGCGGTGGCCGACGACCAGCGGATGCTCCTGCACCGGCTGACCGGACTCGTCTCTATCGACGGCCCGCTGGTGACCGTGCAGGCCGGCATGCCGCTGTCCACTCTGAACGCGCTGCTCGCCGAGCACGGGCTGGCCCTGCCGAACCTCGGCGACATCGACGCGCAGACCGTCGCCGGGGCCGTCTCCACCGGCACCCACGGCACCGGCGCCGGCCACTCCACCCTGGCGTCCTGCGTCGAGGCGGTGACGATGGTGACGGCAACCGGCAAGATCGAGAAGTTCACCGCCGACGCGCCGGAGTTCCAGGCGGTCCGGCTCGGGCTGGGCGCGCTCGGCGTACTGGTCGAGGTGACGTTGCGCTGCGTGCCCACCTTCACGCTGCTCGCCGACGAGCGGCCGATGGCACTGCCGGACGTGCTGGCCGGGCTCGACGAATGGATCGCCGGGAACGACCACGTCGAGTTCTTCTGGTATCCGTACACCGACCGGACCCACCTCAAGCGCAACAACCGGGTGCCCGAGAACGACCGGCCGCTGTCGGCGTTCCGGGGCTGGCTCGACGACGACTTCCTCTCCAACACCGTCTGGCAGGGTGTCTGCCGGCTCGGCCGGCGAGTGCCGGCCACGGTTCCGGCGCTCAGCGCGATGTCGGCCCGCGCGCTGAGCGCGCGGACCTACACCGGTCGCTCCGATGAGGTCTTCTGCTCGCCCCGGCGGGTCCGGTTCACCGAGATGGAGTACGAGATCCCGCGCGCCGCCCTCCCCGAGGTCCTCGACGCGCTGGCCGGCATCCTCGACCGGCTGCCGTTCAAGGTGCAGTTCCCGGTGGAGGTGCGGTTCACCGGCCCGGACGACATCTGGCTGTCGCACGGGTACGGCCGCGAGTCCGCCTACATCGCCGTGCACCAGTTCATCGGCAGCCCGTACGAGCCGTACTTCCGGGCCTTCGAAGCGGTCTGCGCACCACTGGGCGGCCGGCCGCACTGGGGAAAGCTGCACTACCGGGACGCGGAGTCACTGCGCTCGGCGTACCCCCGCTTCGACGACTTCCTGGCGGTGCGCGACCGCCTGGACCCGAATCGGGTTTTCACCAACGACTACCTGACCCGGGTCCTGGGCTAGTCGGCTCTCACTCGGCGGCCGAGGTCGCCTTCCGCGGCGCTGCCTTCTTCGCCGGAGCCGCCTTCTTCGCGGCCGCGGTCGTCCGCTTGGCCGCCGTGGTCTTCTTGGCCGCGGCGGTCTTCTTGGCCGGGGCCTTCTTGGCCGGCGTCTCGCCGTCCGCCGCGGTCTTCGCCGCGGCCTTCTTGGCGGGCGCCCGCTTTTTCGGCGCCGGGCCCTTCGCACGCTTCTCGGCGAGCATCTCCGACGCCTGCTCGAGGGTCAGCTCCTCCGGCGTCTGGTCGCGCCGCAGCGAGGCGTTGAACTCCCCGTCGGTCACGTAGGGACCGAACCGGCCGTCCTTGATCACCAGCGGCTTCTCGGTGGCCGGGTCGTTGCCCATCTCACGCAGCGGCGGCTTGGCGGTCCGGGACTGCCGGGTCTTCGGCGCGGCCAGCAGCGTCAACGCCTCGTCCAGCGTCACCGTGAACAGCTGGTCCTCGCTGCCGAGCGACCGGGAGTCGGTGCCGCGCGCGATGTACGGCCCGTAGCGCCCGTTGCGGGCGACGATCTCGTTGCCGTCGGCGTCCTTGCCCACCACCCGGGGCAGCGAGAGCAGCTGCAACGCCTGCTCCAGCGTGATCGTCTGGGTGGACTGGGTCTTGAACAGCGACGAGCTGCGCTCACCGCTCTGCACGTACGGCCCGTAGCGGCCGGACTTGACGGTCACCGGCTCGCCGGTGACCGGGTCGTCGCCGAGGGTCTTGTCGCCGTTACCGGCCAGGAAGAGCTCCTCGACCTTCTCCGGTGTCAGCTCGTCGGGCGCCAGGCCCTCGGGCACCGAAGCGCGGTCCTCCGCCGACTCCTCGGTCGTGTCCGGCGACTGCCGCTGCAGGTACGGCCCGAACCGGCCGACCCGGACCACGACCGTGCGGCCCTGCTCGTCGGTGTAGAGCGGGATCGAGTTGACCGTCCGCGCGTCGATCGCGCTGAGGTTCTCGGTGACCATCTTCTTCAGGCCGCCGGCCTTGGCGATCGAGTCGTCCGCCCCGCTGGTCTCGCTGCCGAAGTAGAAGGAGGTCAGGAAGTCCAGCTGGGTGTAGTCGCCGGAGGCGATGTCGTCGAGCTGGCCCTCCATCGCGGCGGTGAAGTTGTAGTCCACCAGTCGCGGGTAGTGCCCCTCGAGCAGGCCGATCACGGCGAACGCCAGGAACGACGGGACCATGGCCTGGCCCCGCTTCTCCACGTAGCCGCGATCCTGGATGGTCCGCATGATCGACTCGTACGTGGAAGGCCGGCCGATGCCCAGCTCTTCCAGGGCCTTGACCAGCGAGGCCTCGGTGTAGCGGGCCGGCGGTGAGGTGTTGTGACCCACCGCGTTCAGCTCGTCGGCGGTCAGCGGCTGGTCCTTGACCAGGTTCGGCAGGCGGCGCTCGGCGTCCTCGGCCTCGGCGTTCTCGTCGTCGGACGATTCCACGTAGGCGCGCAGGAAGCCCGGGTCGGTGATGGTCTTGCCGGAGGCGCCGAAGTCAACCTCCTCCTGCGCGGTCGAGATGGCCCGGATCCGGATGCTCACCGAGTTGCCGACCGCGTCGGTCATCTGCGACGCGATGGTGCGGCGCCAGATCAGCTCGTAGAGCTTGAACTCGTCGGTGTTCAGCTGCTTGGCGACCTCACCGGGGGTCCGGAAGTTGTCCCCGGCTGGTCGGATCGCCTCGTGCGCCTCCTGCGCGTTCTTCGCCTTGGTGGTGTAGCGGCGCGGCTGCGGCGGCACGCTGGCCGCACCGTACAGATCGGCGATCTGCCGGCGGGCGGCGGCGATGGCCGTCTCGGAGAGGTTCACCGAGTCGGTACGCATATAGGTGATGTAACCGTTCTCGTACAGCTTCTGCGCGGTGCGCATCGTCTGCGAGGAGGAGAACCGCAGCTTGCGGGCCGCTTCCTGCTGCAACGTCGAGGTGATGAACGGCGCGTACGGCCGGCGCCGGTACGGCTTCTCCTCGACCCGGGTGACGGTGAACGGCCGGCCCTCCAGCCGGGCGGCCAGGCCCCGGGCACCGTCCGCGTCCAGGTGCACCACGGTCGAGCCGGACTTGACCTGGCCGGTGGTCGGCTCGAAGTCCTTGCCGGTGGCGATCCGGTCGCCGCCCAGCGCGATCAGGGTGGCCTGGAAGGTCCGCGGACCCTCGATCCGCCCCTGCACGGCGAGCGTGGCCAGGATGTCCCAGTACTCCGCCGAGCGGAACGCCATCCGCTGGCGCTCCCGCTCGACCACGATCCGCGTCGCCACGGACTGCACCCGGCCGGCCGAGAGCTTCGGGCGCACCTTCTTCCACAGGACCGGGCTGACCTCGTAGCCGTACAGCCGGTCCAGGATGCGGCGAGCCTCCTGGGCGTCCACCAGGTCGCGGTCGATGTCACGCGGGTTGGAGACGGCGGCCTGGATGGCCGGCTTGGTGATCTCGTGGAAGACCATCCGCTTGACCGGGACCTTGGGCTTGATCGTCTCGATCAGGTGCCAGGCGATCGCCTCGCCCTCGCGGTCCTCATCGGTGGCGAGGAAGATCTCGTCCACCTCGCGGGCCAGTTTCCGCAGCTTGGCGATCTGCTGCTTGCGGTCCGCGGAGATCACGTAGAGGGGCTGGAAGCCGTTGTCGACGTTCACGCCGAGCTTCGCCCACGCCTCACCCTCGTACTCCGCGGGGATGTCGGCGGCGTTACGAGGCAGGTCACGGACATGGCCGATGGAAGCCTCGACGAGATAGTCGGGGCCCAGATAACCGGCGATCGTCTTGGCCTTCGACGGAGACTCGACGATGACCAGACGGGTCGTCCTGGCGTCACTCGGCACGGCACTCCCAATTTCGTTGCGATCCTCGGCGCTCTCCGTCTTGCCCGGCAGAGCACAGACGTTCAACGTAACGCGCCGGACGAGCCCACATTCCCCGGGAACCCCGCAGTCGGATGGTAACGGCCCGGCCACCGCATGCGTCCGACCGCGACACCGTACACCGGGAAGACGTTGTTATGTCGGACACAATCAAGGAAGATCACGCAGCTGCGCCGCCGGGCCATGATTCCTCCGGCGCCGCAGGTGGGCGCTCTCCGACCAGCTCGGCGAGCCGGCGCAGACGCCGGCGGCCGGAGATCAGATAGAACCGTCCGTCATCCGACACGCGGCCGGCCAGACCGGCCCGGACCAGCGCCGCTTCCACCGGAAGCCGGTCTTTTCCGAGATCCAGGCCGAGTGCGTAACCGCCGGGCCGGGGATCGCCCGCGGCGGCCACCCAGAGACGCAGCCGGGGTCCGCTCAGGAAGAGCTGAGCGGCGGCCGCCGGCCAGGCACGGGCCAGGCCATTCAACCGCTGGGAGTACGCCGTACGCACTTCGAAGATCTGCCGGGGTGGCTCCGGATCGGCCTCGGCTTCGGGTTCCGTGACTTTCGCCGCATCGGGCTCGACGGGCGGCTCCGTGGCGCCCGGTTCGTCGCTCTTCGGGTGTTTCGGCCCGTCGATCACCTCTGACTGGATCGAGGGCTCGTCCTCCCGTACCCCATCGGGGTTTTCCGTCACCGGAGCCCAACCGGCTGCAAGGCCGCGCGCGACCAGCTCGCCGACCAGGACATGCACCCGCCAGGCGGCATCGACGCGAACCGTGACCCGCGCTGTGCCGCCCATCCGGCCGAGCCGGCCGGGGCCGGCGAGCAAGCCGGCCAGATCGGCCGGCGAGGGCTCGGTGGTCTCGGCGCCGAACATCGACAGCTGGCGGCCCGCCTCCCGGCTCGCCGCGCCACGCTGAGGATGCCTTTTCGCCACCGGGACCGGAGGAGGAAGCACCTCGCGCGGTATCAGCGGCCAGCCGGTCTCGGTCATCTCACTGACATTCAGGTCATCTCACTGACATTCCGGCAGTGAGTCGAAGGCCTGTCTCAGCTCGATCGACTCCAGTGTCTTGGTGTCGAGGCTGCTCTCCTCATATTCCGCGGTGAGGCGCTCGACCACCTTGCTCACCTCGGCGTAGAACGCCTTGGCCGGGCTGGTGGCGAGGGCCTGGATGCCGTTGCGCGCATGGCCGTAGGCATCCCGGATGCCGGCGAGCGAGCCGATGAAGCCCTGCGCGATCTCGTCACCCTTGTCCACGTCGGGGACGCCGGCACGCTCCACGTCGCGACGGGCCTCCTCGCTCGCGGTCGCGGCACCGTCGAAGAGCCGGGCCAGGTTCTCTTTCGCCTGGCCGGGCGTGGTCTTCGTGGTCATCTGCTGCTGGGTCCGGCTGGTGAGGGTGTCGATCTCGCTGCGCCACGGGTTGAGTGCGGTGCAGACCAGCGCCGCCCAGGCCTGTGGTCCGGGTTGCCCGGAACAGGCGCCCAGCGGCACGGCGAGCACGAGGGCGAGAGCCAGGGAGATCGGTCGGACCGCGCGCATGGGAAGCAGCGTACGACTACGGTCCGACACTCCACACGCCTCGATCGAGTCAAAGCGAAAGGGCACCCGGAACCGGGTGCCCTTTCGTCCTTTTCAGATCTTTCGATGGGCTTTTCTTCGAGTCTCCGCCGCGGGACGGCTCAGCTGACGTTGTCCTTGATCCGGGACGCCTGCTCTTCCCGGGAGTCCGGCGCGGCATTCGCCGTGCCGACGGCGCCGGCGTCGTCACCCATGGAGATCGGCTTGCGCTTGCTCCAGATCACCGCGGCGCTGACGATCGCGACCGCAAGGACCGCGATGCCGACCCGCGCGCCGACGCTGGCGTCCACGCCGTAGCTCAACGTCACGACGGCCGGCGCGATCAGCAGCGAGACCAAGTTCATCACCTTGAGCAGCGGGTTGATCGCCGGACCGGCGGTGTCCTTGAACGGGTCACCGACCGTGTCACCGATCACCGTGGCGGCGTGCGCCTCGGAGCCCTTGCCACCGAAGGCGCCGTCCTCGACCAGCTTCTTCGCGTTGTCCCACGCGCCGCCGGAGTTGGACAGGAAGACCGCCATCAGTGTGCCGGTACCGATCGCACCGGCCAGGTACGCGGCCAGGGCGCCCGGGCCCAGCCCGAAGCCCACCGCGATCGGCGCCAGGATCGCCAGCAGACCGGGGGTGAGCAGCTCGCGCTGCGCGTCCCGGGTGCAGATGTCGACGACCCGGCCGTACTCCGGACGCTGGGTGCCGTCCATGATCCCCGGGAACTCGCGGAACTGGCGGCGGACCTCCATCACCACGGCACCCGCCGAGCGGGAGACCGCGTTGATCGCCAGACCGGAGAAGAGGAACACCACGGCCGCACCGATCAGCAGACCGACCAGGGCGCGCGGGTTCGAGATGTTCAGCTGGTCCAGGATCTCGGCCCCGACGTCCCGCACACCCGCGTCGGCCATCGAGCTGGCCAGGCTGTTGGTGTACGAGCCGAACAGCGCCGTCGCGGCGAGGACCGCGGTGGCGATCGCGATGCCCTTGGTGATCGCCTTCGTGGTGTTGCCGACCGCGTCCAGCTCGGTGAGGATCTGCGCCCCGCGCTCGTCGACGTCGCCGGACATCTCGGCGATGCCCTGCGCGTTGTCCGAGATCGGGCCGAAGGTGTCCATCGCCACGATGACGCCCACCGTGGTCAACAGACCGGTGCCGGCCAGCGCCACCGCGAACAGCGACAGCGTCAGCGACGAGCCACCGAGCAGGAAGGCGCCGAAGACACCGGCGCCGAGCAGCAGCGCCGAGTAGACCGCCGACTCCAGGCCGACGCTGATGCCGGCCAGGATCACGGTGGCCGCGCCGGTCTGCGACGACTTGCCGATGTCCTGCACCGGGCGCCGGTTGGTCTCGGTGAAGTAGCCGGTCAGCGCCTGGATGGCGGCGGCCAGCACGATGCCGATCACGACCGCGCCGATCGCCACCAACTGCGGGTTCTGGCCACTGGCCAGGATGTCCTCGGCGATGCCGGTGTCGCCGAACTCGGCGAAGTTGTCCGGCAGGTAGAGGAAGCTGACCACGGTGACGGCGATTGCCGAGATCGCGGCCGAGATGTAGAAGGCCCGGTTGATCGCGGTGAGGCCGTTGCGGTCACTCGCCCGCAGACGAGTGATGAAGACACCGATGATCGCGATGACCACACCGATCGTGGAGACGATCAGCGGGAAGATCAGGCCGTCCTGGCCGAACGCCGCGGAGCCGAGGATCAGTGCGGCGACCAGGGTGACCGCGTACGACTCGAAGAGGTCGGCCGCCATACCGGCACAGTCACCGACGTTGTCGCCCACGTTGTCCGCGATGGTGGCGGCGTTACGCGGGTCGTCCTCCGGGATGCCCTGCTCGACCTTGCCGACCAGGTCGGCGCCGACGTCCGCGGCCTTGGTGAAGATGCCGCCGCCGACCCGCATGAACATGGCGAGCAGCGCGGCGCCGAAGCCGAAGCCCTCGAGCACGGTGGGCGCGTCACTGTTGAAGATCAGCACGACCAGCGCGCCACCGAAGAGGCCGAGGCCGACGGTGAGGAAGCCGACCACACCACCGGTACGGAAGGCGATGCCCATCGCCTTCTCCCGGCCACCGGACTCACCGGCCGCCGCGGCCACCCGCAGGTTCGCGCGGGTCGCCAGCGCCATGCCGGCCCCACCGATGAACGAGCTGAACAGGGCGCCCACGATGAAGAAGGCCGACCGGCCGATCTTCACCAAGGTTTCGTTCTCAGTCGCGTGCACCGGCAACAGGAACAGCAGGACGACCGCGATCACCACGAAGATCGCCAGTGTTCTGAACTGGCGGATCAGGTATGCCGAGGCGCCCTCCTGCACGGCGCCCGCGATCTCCTGCATCTTCGGTGTGCCGCGCGCGGTACGCAGCACGGATTGCACGAACATCGCAGCGAAGCCGAGCGCCACCAGGGCGAACACCAACGCGACGATGACGAAAGTGACGTTTGATCCGCTGAGGGACGCTCCGCCGCCCTCGGCGGCGAGGTCTATCGAGGTCCCGGACATCAATGTCCTCCTGTACACCGAACGCACCCGGCCGGCTGACGAAACCTGCCGGGCGCCTCCCCGGGGAGCCGGGGAATGACCGACCAGACCCGCGGACGCGGGACCAGCAGTAGCTGACAACTCGCGTACTGTATAGGCCCCACGTGGCGGTCGTCACACGTGGCCCCGGCCGTGTCGCGGTGATGTTCACCGCTGTGTTAGCGCCACCGCGAACGGGTATAGGGCGCGGTTGATCTCTCGCCGCAGGTCGGCGGGCGTGCGGGGTCCAGCTTGCTGGGTGATCGTTGATCTCGGCGGGATTGGCCGCGAGGGTTCCCGCTTTCGGGGGTGTCGGTTCATCCGGGGCGCGCTTGTCGTTGATCCGGGACGCGTTTTTCGGCCGGCGGGCTTTTCGGCCGGCGGGCCTTCTAGCCGGCTAGCTTTTCGGCCGGCGGGCCTTCTAGCCGGCTAGCTTTCTAGCCGGCCGGCTTTTTCAGCGGCGCGCTACTGGCCAGATCATGCGGACCTCGGTGCCTGGGCCGTCCTCGACCGGGCGCACCTGGAGGTCGTCGACGAAACCGGCGAGCAGGGCGAAACCGACGCCTGTGGTCAGCGCGTCGTCGGTCAGCGACTCGTCGGCGAGTTCGTCCGGAGGCAGTTTCGCCAGACCCACGCTCGCCTCGATCGGGGCGTGGTCGATGACCCGGACGGTGTACGAGTCCGAGTCGGACATCTCGACGGTGACCAGGTCGGCGAGGCCGTACTGCCGGTGCAGGGTGACCGCCCGGGTGCACGCCTCACCGATCGCGAGCCGCACCTCGTCGAGCAACTCCTCGGCGACCCCCGCACGTCTGGCGACCGCTACGCCGACGAGCCGGGCGGTGCGCACGTGCACCGGCGCCGGCGAGAAGGAGAGCCGAACAGTCGCCATCACGAAGCTGGACCGCTGCCGTCGCGTTCGGTGGCCGCTTCAACCGTCGGAAAGATCGGAAAAACCTGGTCCAACGCGGTGATCCGGAAAATCTTGAGCAACGGCTCCTTGGCACACACGAGACCGAACGTCCCCTGCGCGGTCCGCAGCCGTTTGAGGGCGCCGACGAGCACACCGAGACCGGTCGAGTCGAGGAACTCGACCCGCTCCAGATCGACGACGACGTCACGGGCGCCGGCATCCACCAGCTCGATGAGACGCTCACGCAGCCTGGGGGCGGTGTAGACGTCCACCTCGCCACCGACCTCGAGCACGGTGTGCTCGGCGACGGTACGGGTCGCCAGCGACAGCTCCATCGGTCCTCCTCCCTAGATCTCCCCCGCGAAATCTAACCACCGACGGGAACGGCGCGACGCGTGGCACCCACCGTCCTACCCGTTTGAGGTTCGGGGCATACCGGTGTCAGAGTGCAATGCGTGACGTTCACCGCCTTCGGTCCTGCTGAGCTGTTGCATCGGCTGCGGGCCCGAGAGTCCGCGGCGGCGGTGTCCCCGATCACACACATCGAGCGGGTGCCAGCCCGGGCCGGGCGCGCGACGCCATGGCCCACGTGGACCGACCCCACGGTGCGTGACGCCTTCATCGCACAGGGGATCGCCGCGCCGTGGGAACATCAGGCGGCCGCCGCCACCCTCGCCTGGGAGGGCACGCACGTCGTGCTGGCCACCGGCACCGCCTCGGGGAAGTCCCTCGGGTACCAGCTGCCCGCGCTCAATGCGCTCGCCACGGACCCTAAGGCGACGGTGCTGTATCTGTCACCCACCAAGGCACTCGCGGCTGACCAGTTGCGGGGAATTGTCCGGCTTGGGATGGATGGTGTGCGCCCGTCGACGTACGACGGTGACACCCCGCGCGAGGAACGCGAGTGGATCCGGCAGCACGCGCGGTTCGTGCTGACCAACCCCGACATGCTGCATCACGCCATGCTGCCCGGTCACGCCCGATGGGCGGCCTTCTTCCGGAGACTCGCGTACGTGGTGGTCGACGAATGCCACACGTACCGCGGCGTGTTCGGCTCGCACGTGGCCCACGTCCTGCGGCGGCTGCGCCGATCCGCGACCCGGTACGGCAGCTCGCCGACGTTCGTCCTCGCCTCCGCGACCTCGGGTGATCCGGCCGGGACGGCATCCCGCTTGATCGGGCTGCCAGTGGTGGCGGTGACCGAGGATGCTTCGCCGCGTGGTGCTGTGACGTTCGCCCTGTGGGAGCCGCCGTTGCTGCCGGCCTCAACCGTGTCCCTGCCTGCGCAGGCCGGCTCAGCTTCCGTGCCCGCGCCGGCCTCCAGATCCGCGGCCCCGCATTCATGGCCGCCTGCGCCCACGTCTCCATCGGCGGCCTCGCACTCGTCCCTACCTGCGCCCGCGTCTCCATCCGCGGCCTCGCACTCGTCCCTGCCCGCGCCGTCGTTCTCGGAGGCGCTCGTCGATGTGGAGATGCCGCCGATCCGGCGGTCGGCGCTGCGGGAGACTGCCGACCTGCTCGCCGACGCGGTCGCGGTCGGCACCCGGACGCTCGCCTTCGTGCGGTCCCGGCGAGGTGCCGAGGTGGTCGCCGCCATGACCCGGCGGGCCCTCGACGAGGCGGTTCCCGGGCTCGGCGACCGGGTCGCCGCGTATCGGGCGGGCTACCTGCGGGAGGATCGGCGGGCGATCGAACAGGCCCTGCTCTCCGGCGAACTGCTCGCCCTGGCGTCCACCAACGCGCTCGAACTCGGCGTCGACCTGGTCGGCCTGGACGCCGTACTGATCTGCGGTTATCCGGGCACCCGGGCGTCGCTCTGGCAGCAGGCGGGGCGGGCCGGACGAGCCGGCGGTGAGGCGCTCGCGGTCCTGATCGCCCGGGACGATCCGCTGGACACCTACCTGGTGCACCACCCAGAGGCGGTATTCGGCCGTCCGGTCGAGGCGACGGTGCTGGACCCGTCGAACCCGTACGTCCTGGGCCCGCAACTCTGCTGTGCCGCCTCGGAGGCACCGCTCACCCACGCCGACCTCGACCTGTTCGGCGGCGAGGGGGCGGCCGCGGCGGCCCGGGCCCTGACCGCCGAGGGTGTGCTGCGGCAACGCCCATCCGGCTGGTACTGGACCCACCGGGGCCGGCCCGAGGTGGACCTGCGCGGCACCGGCGGCACACCGGTCGCGGTGGTCGAGTCGTCCACGGGCCGGCTGCTAGGCACGGTGGACCCCGGTTCGTCGCATGTGATGCTGCACGCGGGTGCGGTCTACCTGCATCAGGGCGTCTCCTACGTGGTGGACGACCTGGATCTCGACGACGCGGTCGCCTTGGTCCACCAGGAGGAGCCGGACTGGACCACTCACGCCCGGGATGTGACAAACCTCTCAGTGGTCGGCGTCCGCTCGTACGTGGACGCCGGCCCGGTCGGCCTCTTCTTCGGCGAGGTGGACGTGACCAACCAGGTCGTCTCGTACCAGCGGCGGCGCATCGGCAGCGGCGAGATCATCGACACCCGGCCGCTGGACCTGCCGGTACGCGAGCTCCGCACAATGGCCGTCTGGTTCACCGTGTCGCCGGAGTCCCTGGTAGCCGCCGGCGTGGAGCCCGCCGACTTCCCGGGTGCCCTGCACGCCGCCGAGCACGCCGGAATCGGCCTCCTCCCGCTGATCGCCACCTGCGACCGGTGGGATATCGGCGGTCTCTCCACGGCCAACCACGCGGACACCGAGGCGCCCACCGTCTTCGTCTACGACGGCCATCCCGGCGGGGCGGGGTTCGCGGAGCGGGCGTACGGAACCGCCGCCGAGTGGCTGCGAGCCACCCGCGAGGCGATCGCGTCATGCGTCTGCGAGGTCGGGTGCCCGTCCTGCGTGCAGTCACCCAAATGCGGAAACGGCAACAACCCCCTTAACAAGCCGGACGCGGTGAAGGTCCTGGATACAGTGCTCGCCGCCCTCCCACCGGCCTGACCTGGCCAGGCAGCTCGGACGCGGTTCTACGCTGCCCGCGCCGACTGACTCGCCACAGGGCTACAGACATCGTTCCCGCCGGACTGGCCAGTGACAGCTATGGGACACCGTTCCCGCCGGCCCGCCGGGCTGACCGCCAGGACGACTCCGGACGCCGTTCTCGCCGCGGCCGGCCGATGATCGACCGGCCTCAGCTCGCCGATATCGGGCCGGCCCGTGCCGCTGCCGCGGCCACACCGGAGATGCCCGGCCACGGGCTTACCGCCACCTCGACGCGAATCACAATCTCCAGGCCCGACACCGTGCAGGCGGACATTCGGGCGCCGTTCGCGGACGCGTACCGGGCCGCCTCGGCACAGGCCACCCCCTCGCCCTCGAGCACCCGCTGAGCTCCGGCCAGCGCGCCGAGGTCGGCCGCGTTGCTCGCCTCGTGCCGTGCCACCCGGGCGGACCCAACCGCCGCGCCGGCCATTCCGGCCGCCACCAGGAACAGCCCCACCCCCAGCACGAAGATCGACGCGGCACCCCGATCAGGCTCTCGCCACCTCGGCTGAGGCGGAGACGGCTGAGGCGGAGACGGCTGAGGCGGAGACGGCTGAGGCGGAGACGGTCCTGCGCCGGCCCACCGGGGCGGCGTCACAGCGGGACCGCCTCGGGTTCGCGCGCCGCGACGGCCGTAGCTCGCACGGTGATGCCCGGCAGGCGCCCGCCGAACATGCTTACGCCGGCCGAGACCACCGCGGTCACGCTGTCCGCGCCTTCGGAGACCTGGATGTCCGCACCGTCCGGCGCGGTCTCGGCCGCCGATCGCGATGTCTCACCACGAGCCGCGGCCAGTGCGGCCTCCCGTGCGGCGTCCAGACATTGCGCCTGGTGCATCACGGCTGACACCGCCGCGATCCCGGCGAACAGCAACAGCATGAGCGCCGGCAGCCCGGCCGCGAGCTCGGCGGTGAAGGCGCCCCGGTCCCGGCCGGGCCACCGGCGCCCGCTCACTTCAGCGCCCGGCCGATGATCCCGGTGAGTGCCGACTGCACTGTGCTACTCGAAATGACCTTGAGCAGGACACCGGCGAAGGCGACCGCGGCGAGCGTGCCGACGGCGTACTCAGCGGTACTCATTCCGGCGTCGGCCGCTTCCGCTCGCAGTCGCCGGAAGTTGGCGATGAGTTTGTACACGTGGACCTCCTCAGTTGGGCGGTGCGGCGCGCCCGTCACGCCACACCTCGGGCAGCGATGCGGCGGCATTGCGGAACCGCACCACGAATTCGGTGGCGCAGCGCCGGCATCCCGCGCGGAACCGCACCACAGGGTTAGCGGCGCAGCACCGGCGAGGACCGCACCACCGGTCGGCGATGTGGCGCCTGGCGCGCCGCACCAGGTGGTGCGGCTCGAAGCCGCACCACGGATTCACAGGACGTCGCCGAGTACGGCGACCAGCACCGGCACCAGGCCGGCGAGCAGGAAGGCCGGCAGGAAGCACAGCCCGAGTGGCAGGACGATCAGGACCCCGGCCCGCTGGGCGGCGGCCTCGGCCGCGACCGCGCGATCCGAGCGCAGGTCGGCGGCGAGACGTTCGAGAGCCCCGGCAAGCGCACCGCCGCTGGCGCTCGAGCGGACCGCCGCCGCGACGAGCCGCTCGGCGCCGGTCACGTCGGAGAGATGGGCCCAGGCCTCGGCCGGGCCCGCACCGAGCCGCAGTGAACGAGCGATGCGCTGGAGCCGAGCGCCAAGCGGGCCACCCATGGCATCCGCCACCGCGGCCGCCGCACGGTCCACCGGCGCGCCCGCACGTAACGCCGCCGCCAGCAGATCCGCGGCGAGCGGCAGGTCGGCCAGCGCGCGCAGGCGCTCACGCCGGACCTCGGCCGGTTCCCGACGCCGCAGGAAGCGCTCGGCGCCGAGCCCCGCGCCCAGACCCATCGGGATGCCCCACCACGTCCCGACGAACCCGGCGACAGTCAGCCCGGCAAACGCCGCGAGGAGTAGCCGAGTCCGGCGATCAGTCGTCCCGGCCGGTGTCGCACTCGGCTTGGGCCGGACGCGGGACAGCCGGCGTCCGGCCGGCTTGCGACCCGCGAGGGGCATCGCGAGCAGGGCGGCGGCCACGGCAGTGCAGGCGGTGACGACAAGGGCTGTCACTGACGCACCCCCACTCGGCCGGGCACGGGGTCGACCGGCCCGTCCCGGCCGGCGCGAGCAGGTGGCAAGACGGCGGTCCCGTTCAGCGCCCGGCACCCGGCGGTCACCGCGGTCACGCCGATCAGCGCCGCAGCGCAGCACTCCCGCAACGGAACCCGGACCGGCCCGCCCCGCCGCAACAGCTCGGCCGCCCCGCACGAGACAGCGGACGGCTCGGCCCGATTCATCGGCCCAGCCCATCCGTGAGCTGCTGCGCCCACCGCAGCCCGCCGCATTGCAGCGCCACCGCGACCACCGCGCATCCCGCGCCCACCGGCGTACGCAACAGCACGTGAAGCGGGTCCGCACCGATCGCGTAACCGAGCCCGATCCCGCCCACCGGCAACGCCGCCAGCAACAACGCCGTCGCCTGGGCCCCGGCCGCCTGCGCCAGGGCCGCCTTGGCCGCCCGATCACCGGTACGAGCGTCGGCCTCGATCCGCTCCAAAAGGTCAGCGGCCGGCGCCCCGGTCTGCTCGGCAAGGCGCCACACCGCCCCCGCAAGACTCCCGATCCGCTCGTCCCCGTCGAGTTCGGAGCCGATCGGAGCGCCCTCGACCCCGCCCGCCACCACAGCGGGCGGTGCCCCGGCTCGCAACTCCGCGACCAGAGAACTGAGCCCATCGAGAGCCGCCGCACGTCCGGCCGCGACGCGCTTCCGACCGGCCCGGCGGGCCAGCTCACGGGCGCCCAGACCGGCGTAGACGGCCGCGACCAGCGCGGCCACCGGCCCGCCGGCCAACAGCGCCACTCCGGCGGCCAGCGCCGACATGCCCAGCGCCGCTCGCCGAGGTGATCTGGGCACGAGCTCCGCCCCGATCCGCCGGAGCCGCACATAGTCGACCCCGATGCGGCCCGAGGCCCGCCTCCGCCCCGGCAGTCGGTCCCGGGCCGAGCCGGCCGGCCAGGCGACCACCAAAGCACCAGCCAACAGCGCCGCTGCCAAAGCCCAGATCATGCCGCCCACCCCGCAGCCGGAACGGCACGGAGAAGAGCCGGCACCGGAACACCCCGCTCTACGAGCAACCGAGCCAGTACACCGGCCCCGGGCCCGGCACCGTCACCCCGCTGCCACGCCGGTACGACCGTGGCGAGCCGCTCCTCCCCCGACGGCGTCAACACGCTGATCGACTCCAAGAGCCGGCCCTGAGCCGTACGCCGTACCTGAAGCACCACCTGGAGGGCCGCCAGCACCTGGGCGTGCAGGGCGGCTCGCGGCAGCCCGCCGAGCATGCCCAGCGCCTCCAGCCGAGCCGGTACGTCACCCGGCGCATTGGCGTGCAGAGTCCCGGCGCCACCGTCGTGCCCGGTGTTGAGCGCGCCGAGAAGGTCCACGATCTCGGCGCCCCGGCACTCCCCGATCACCAGCCGGTCCGGGCGCATCCGCAGCGCCTGCCGGACCAGGTCGGTCAAACCGATCGCACCGGCACCCTCCACATTGGCGGTACGCGCCTGCAACGCCACCACGTGCGGATGCACCGGCCGAAGTTCCGCGGCGTCCTCGACCAGCACGATCCGCTCGCTCGGCGGGACCAGACCCAGCAGGGTCGACAGCAGCGTGGTCTTGCCGCTGCCGGTGCCGCCGGTCACCAGGTACGCCAGCCGCGCCGCCACCACCCCGGACAGCACCGCGGCGGCGTCCGGGTCGACCGTCCCGTGGGACACCAGGTCGTCCAGGCTGAACGGCCGCTGCCGGAAGGTCCGCAACGACAGGTACGGCCCCTCGGTCGCGACCGGCGGCAGCACCGCGTGCAGCCGGGTGCCGTCGGGGAGCCGCGCGTCCGCGTACGGCTGCCCGTCGTCGAGTCGCCGTCCGCAGGCCGCCACGAGGCGTTGCGCGAGTCGGCGTACCTCATCCGGGTCGTTGAAGCGGACGGCCGCGCGTTGCAGGCCGGCGCCGCGATCCACCCAGACCTGCAGGTTGTTGACCAGGACGTCGGTGACCTCCGGATCAGCGAGCAGCGGCGCCAGCGGGCCCGCGCCGATCAGCTGGTCGCGGATCTGGTCGGCGAGGCGCAGCACGGCCGTGTCGCCGAGCACTCCGCGCTCCCGGCGAACCGCACTGACCACGGCGGCCGGCGTCGCCTCGGTCCCCTCGTACGCGAACTGCCGCCGCACTCGATCCACCACCGGTTCGGCGCTCATGCCGCCGCCTGCGAGCCGGCCGTACGCATCAGGTCCTCGATCAGCCGCAGGCAGAGTTCGGCGAGTGGGCCCTTGCCGTCCGTTGTCGGCGCCGTGCCCCGTTCCATCGCCTGGCACATCGCCGGCTCCGGTCGCAGCGTCCCGGCCAGCGGAAGGCCCAGCGCCTGCGCGATCTCCCGGGCCCGGAGCCGTCCCGGCGCCGGTCCGCGCACGACGACGGCGAGGTTGTCGCAGTGCGGCGCCACCGTCGCCGCGATCCGCACCGCCGACGCGGCGGCCCGCAGCTCGGCCGGCACGACCAGCAGGGTCCGGTCGGCCGCCTGGAGGGTCAGCACCGCCGCGTCGTCGAGCTGGCGCGGCAGGTCGGCGACGATCACGTCCCGGCCGCGCCGGGCAGCGTCAAGCGTCGCCGCCATCGCCTCCGCCGGTATGCCGAGCAGTTCCTCCCGGTCGAAGGAGAGCAGCACCAGGTCACCGCGCCGGGGAAGGGAGCTGATCAGGGTCGGCGGGTCCACCCGGCCGTCGGCTCCGGCGAGCGCACGCCAGCGCAGCCCGTCCACCTCTTCCCAGCCGAGCGCCAAATCCAGCCCGCCGCCGAGTGGGTCCGCGTCGACGAGCAGGGTGCGGTGTCCCGCACGTACCGCCGTGGTCGCGAGCCCAGCCGAAAGAATGCTGGCGCCGGCCCCGCCGCGCCCGCCGATCACCGCGATCGTGCGTGCGGTGGCGGCCGCGGCCGGTCGTCCGGTGAACTGGTCCACCACCCATGGCTCGGCCGTCGGCAGGACCGCGACGTGCTCGGCTCCGAGCAACTGGGAGATGTCCCAGGCGCTCGCGACGGCCTCGTCCCGGCCGACCACGATGACCCGGGGCCGGCGTGGCAGGCGGGCACGCAGGCAGGCCGCGGTCTGGTCGGCGCCGATCAGGACGAGCGGCGCGCCCGAGTAGCGGGCCCGGGCGGCCGACGGGTCGGACGCCACGTCGATCTCGGCGCCGCCCGCTGCGGCGAGCCGGAGCAGATCGTCGAGCAGGTCCGGGTCGGCGGTCACGACCAGGGGACGGCGTGGGGCGGGCATCACTGGCCTCCAGCGGGACGCGGCGGTTTGAGGCGCCCACCGTCGCCGGGCCGGACGGGTCCCAGCAACGGTTCATCCGCTCCGCTGTGGATATCGTCGGTGCCTGTGGACAGGCCTTCGCCGGACGGGTTGATCTGCTAGGCGCAACGATTGGTACGGACCCGGTTGGGTATCGTTGACGCCGACACGGACCGATGGAGTTGGCATGGATGAATCGATCCGGACCACGCTCGGCGACGACGGCGCGGTCACCGTCACCGTGCTGGGCGAGATCGATTTCTCGAATGCGGACGAGGTGGCCCTGGGGATCCGCGATGCCGTCATGGACTGGTCCCCGACGATCGTCCTGGTGGATCTGCGCGACGCCTCGTTCATCGACTCGACCGGGCTGGGCGCGCTGATCGAGGGCTATCGGGCCGCGACGGACCGCGACATCGACTTCGTGGTCGTCAATCCGAGTGAGACGTTCCGGCGGGTGCTGACGGTGACCGGGCTCGCCGATTTCTTCGGCCTGACCGAGCCGGCGGAGACATCCCTCGACGCCGAGTCCGCCCAGGCCACCGGCTCCTAAGGGAACGACCCCCGTCGGGGGAGACGGGGGTCGTCCTGGGATTCGGCTCCGGGGGGGTCGAGCCGAATCAACTCGGCAATCGCGGGGGGCGCGATCACCGAGGGCCAGCGGTTCATCAGAAGTTCACCAGACGCGACGGTAACAACACTCTTCCCGCCAGCAAACACAAGTCTGCCTCAGAATCAGGTCCGGCGTCGAGTACCGAATGTCGCCGGATGCCACGCTCCCTGCCCGTCTGACCGTTTTCACAGCGCGTCACCACCGCGCGCGTCGCACGAGCGGGGCGACGGGCACTAGCGTCTTGCGGCTACACTTTCGGCCCGTGGGCCTCAGCGCCGCCTTTTTCGACCTCGATAAGACCGTCATCGCGAAATCCAGCGCCCTGGCTTTCGGACGGCCGTTCTACCGTGACGGCCTGATCAGCCGGCGTGACGTCGTCAAGTCCGCCTATGCCCAACTGATGTTCCGGCTCGGCGGCGGCACCGACGAGCAGGCCATGGCGCGCACCCGTGACTATCTGGCCGCCCTCTGCAAGGGCTGGCGGGTGGAGCAGGTCCAGCAGATCGTCGCCGAGACGCTCAACGACCTGATTAATCCGTATGTCTACGCCGAGGCCGCCGCGCTCATCGCCGAGCACCAGGCCGCCGGCCGCGACGTCGTGCTGGTCTCCGCCTCCGGCGACGAGATGGTCCGGCCGATCGGCGCACTTCTCGGCATCACCGACATCATCGCCACCCGGATGGCCATCGTCGACGGCCGCTACAGCGGCGAGGTCGAGTTCTACGCGGCCGGCCCGGCCAAGGTGGTCGGCGTCCGGGAACTCGCCGTCGCCCGCGGCTACGACCTCACCGAGTGCTACGCCTACTCGGACTCGAGCAGCGATCTGCCCCTACTGGAAGCGGTGGGTCACCCGAGCACCGTCAACCCGGACCGCGCGCTGCGCCGAGTGGCCCTCGAGCGTTCCTGGCCGGTCCTGGAGTTCCGCAACCCCGTACCTCTGGGCAGGCGCCTCCGCGACCGCCCGGCGGTGCCGGTCGCCGCTGCCGCGCTCGGCGTGGGCGTCGGCGTCGCCATCGGCTTCGCCATCTACGGCCGCCACCGCCGCACGCGCGCCGCAGTGGCATAAAAACCCTTCTCGGTACGCGTGATCGACCGTCCCCAAAACCCACCACGCCGTCCCGCCACGGCCACGCGGCCCACCGCCCGCTCCCGGCCGAAACGCGGCCGCCGGGAAACAGCACGGGCTCAGTGAGCAGCATGAATGGCATTGGTCTGAGTAATAGGGGTACGCCAGGTTTGCCGGGCTGATACCTGGCGATCATGTACGAAGCGGCGTAGAAATGACTCGCGGGCCCGAGTTAATCGGGCACCGTGCACGGCCACCGGGAACCCACGCGCGATCAGCCACGGCAGGCACGTTGCGGCGGGACCTCTGCCCGATATCTGGGTGGCTGGACCGTCGACAACGACCCAGGTGCACGCTTGATAACCCGGTCTGGACGCGCACAGCCGGCGCCCCTCCAGGGACGCCGGCTCTTATCGTTCCCGGGCTACCGTGCCGAGGCCAGGTGTCGATTGCGGATCTCCTGGTACACGGCACGGAAGAGCTTCGGCCGGGAGTGGAAGTCCACTCCCTGGGCCCAGAGCTCGGTGTTGACCGTGGCACCGTCGTGCCGCTCGATCAGAACCGTCATCCCGCTCTCGATCTTCCAGGGACCGACGCGATGGGTGGCGCGGTGCAGGTGCACCCCGGCGATCTCCCGCCACCGCAGGACCCGTGAGCGCATCAGCCCGCGGATCAGCACGCCGTCGGCACTGACGTAGACACCGTGCTGAAGGATTCGCCACGTTCCGATCACCCAGAGCGCCGCCACCAGCCCGGCGACCGCCCGGACCCCGTGTCCGATCAGGTCGAAATGCTGGACCGTCGCCCAGGTCAGGAACGCCAGCGCGGCTGCTTCCCAGCCGATCACCAGCCAGCGGCCGGTCCCGGGCGGGTACGGGCGGATCCAGTTCTCTCCCACGCAGAGAAGTATGCCGCCGTTCAGACGGTCGCCAGGACACCGTCCCCGATTACCACAATCTCCTCGGCCCCGGCCGTGATCGCCGCCGCGTAGTGGCGCAGCCACGATCGCACTCCGTCCGGCGTACCGGTGGCATAGGCGCCGGCCGAGCCCACGTACTCGGGCTCGCGGTTGAGATGACCCACTTCGGCGGTGACCAGACCGCGGGGGTCGAAGCCGCGCCCGATCAGGGTGAGGCGTGCTGCTGCCCGGGCCACCACACCGGCCGGCCCGGCGAAGGGCCGCAGGGTGAGCAGTTCGGCGTGCACGATCGCGGCGAGCAGCAGCGGCGGGGTCTCCTCGTTGCCCGCCACCAGGCCGGCGAGTGCGTCGATCCGCTCGGCGCCGGAGGTGAGGCGGCCCAGATCGTGATCGTGGACGACGCCTCGGGCGGCGAGGACATGCAGTTTCGCGAGGACCTGGCGGGGAGCCCGGGGCCAGAGGTCGACCAGCCCGCCGAGCGATTCGGCGACCCGCAGGGCGCCTTGGACGACCGGATCGGTGACGGTTCCGCCGCGTACCTCATCAAGGTCGTAGCTGCTGCCCTCCAGCGCGGCGCTCGCGACCGCGGCCCGGAGGCTGGCCTCCGCCGCGACCTGACCGCCGTGCCGGCGCAGGGATCGATGCCGCATCGCGGCGTCGACGGAATCACGGGCTTCGGCGAAGGCGGGCGCGACGTCAGCGAGGTCGAGCAACGGGGCGAGTGGATCCACGTGAACACGGTAGCTGGTAAAAGACCTGCAACACGGGGTGCACAAACGAGCTTGGAACTGGCAAGATTCGCGCAAGAGCGATCATCGTCTCGCCAGTCGGCGCGCGTACGGCACCATCGGGCGCGCACCGCCACACAGACCTTCGCCGGATCCCCCGGCAGAACTAGTGTGCAACGAAAAGACCCCGGTCAGGCAGAGGAGCCGCCCTCATGAGCGAGACACTGGAGAATCTGTACTCCGAGACGCGGCAGTTCCCGCCGCCCGCAGACCTGGCGGCGAACGCCAACGTCAAGGCCGAGGCGTACGAGGAGGCCGCGTCCGACCGGCTCGCCTTCTGGGCTCGCCAGGCCGAGCGACTGACCTGGGCGAAGCCGTGGAACCAGGTACTGGACTGGTCCAACCCGCCGTTCGCGAAATGGTTCGTCGGCGGCGAGCTGAACATCGCGTACAACTGCGTGGACCGCCACGTCGAGGCGGGACTCGGCGACAAGGTGGCGATCCACTGGGAGGGTGAGCCCGGGGACACCCGCGCTGTCACGTACGCCGAATTGTTGAAATCGGTCAGCCAGGCCGCCAACACGCTAACCGAGCTCGGGGTCGCCGCAGGCGACCGCGTGATGATCTACCTGCCGATGATCCCGGAAGCCGCGGTAGCGATGCTCGCCTGCGCCCGGATCGGTGCGACGCACAGCGTCGTGTTCGGCGGTTTCTCGGTGGACGCGCTGGCCACCCGGATCGAGGACGCCGCGGCCAAGGTCGTGATCACCGCGGACGGTGGGTACCGACGGGGCAAGCCGTCGGCGCTCAAGCCGACCGTGGACGAGGCCGTGGCGCGCACCGGCAGCATCGAGCACGTGCTGGTGGTCCGCCGCACCGGCCAGGACGTCGCCTGGACCGACAAGGACAAGTGGTGGCACGAGACGGTCGAGCAGGCCGACGCTTCGCATGTCGCGCAGCCGTTCGACTCCGAGCACCCGCTGTTCATCCTCTACACCTCGGGCACGACCGGTAAGCCGAAGGGCATCCTGCACACCACCGGCGGCTACCTGACCCAGACCTCCTACACCCACCACGCGGTCTTCGACCTCAAGCCGGAGACCGACGTCTACTGGTGCACCGCGGACATCGGCTGGGTGACCGGCCACTCCTACATCGTCTACGGCCCGCTCTCCAACGGCGCCACCCAGGTGATGTACGAGGGCACGCCGGACACCCCGGACCGCGGCCGGTTCTGGCAGATCGTCGACAAGTACAAGGTGTCGATCCTCTACACCGCCCCGACACTGATCCGCACCATGATGAAGTGGGGCGACGACATCCCCGCCAAGTACGACCTGTCGTCGCTGCGCGTCCTGGGCAGCGTCGGTGAGCCGATCAACCCCGAGGCCTGGATGTGGTACCGGGAGCACGTCGGCCGCGAGCGCGCCCCGATCGTGGACACCTGGTGGCAGACCGAGACCGGCGCGATCATGATCTCGCCGCTGCCCGGCGTGACCTCGGCCAAGCCCGGCTCGGCGATGACCCCGCTGCCGGGCATCAGCGCCGACGTGGTCGACGACCAGGCGCAGTCGGTACCGGACGGCGGCGGTGGTTTCCTGGTGCTGCGTGAGCCGTGGCCGTCGATGCTGCGCACCATCTGGGGCGACGACCAGCGGTTCCTGGACACGTACTGGTCGCGGTTCGGAGCCGGCTCCGACTCCTCGTCCTCCGACGAGTGGATCTATTTCGCCGGCGACGGCGCGAAGAAGGACGAGGACGGCTCGCTCTGGCTGCTCGGCCGGGTCGACGACGTCATGCTGGTCTCCGGTCACAACATCTCCACCACCGAGGTGGAGTCGGCACTGGTGTCGCACCCGTCGGTGGCCGAGGCGGCCGTGGTCGGCGCCACCGACCCGACCACCGGGCAGGCGATCGTCGCGTTCACCATCCCGCGCGGCAATGTGGACACTTCAGGCGATGCGGGCGAAGAGCTCATCAAGGACCTGCGCAACCACGTCGCCAAGACGCTCGGGCCGATCGCCAAGCCGCGTCAGATCATGCTCGTCCCCGAGCTGCCCAAGACCCGCTCCGGCAAGATCATGCGGCGGCTGCTGCGGGACGTCGCGGAGAACCGATCGCTGGGCGACGTGACGACGCTGCAGGACTCGGCCGTGATGGACCTGATCTCCTCCGGGATGCAGTCGGGCAAGTCCGAAGACTGACCGACCGCTGTCCATAAAGGCTGGTGGCGCGCTTGCGCCGCCAGCCTTTCGGCTTTCCCGGGGCACGCGATGTTATGACCTTGCCATAACACATAACTGTTGGTCATCAATCTCGTCGCCATCTCGCACGCATCAGTTGGTTTGCATACGTTCACCTACAGTCCCGAACCCCGGGGCCGTTTGACGCCGGTCCGCTACACCCAGCGACCGGCCGCGTAAACGGAGGTAAACGTAGTGCGCAAGGTGGTCGTGGGACTGCTTGGCGCCGCGATGGTCACGAGCGTCGGAGCCATGGCTCCGTCCGTGGCTGTGGCAGCGCCACCGTCAGGCCGGACTCCAGCAACAGAGGCCGAGGACTCGCGCCCGGCCGATGACCTGCCGCACCCTCTCGAGGACAAGCGCCGCGCTCTGCGCGAGCAGGCGGTCTCCGAGGTGGTCAGCGGGGACGCCAAGGTTGAGACCCGCAACGGCAGCAAGGTGGTCAACCTGGGCCGGACGTACGGAAACGGCGGCTTCGGCCATCCCGGCAAGAACCAGTACGTCGAGCTCGAACGCAAGCAGACCGACCGGATCTTCGTAATCCTGACCGAGTTCGGCAACGAGCGTCACCCGGACTTCCCGGACAAGGACACGACGCCGCAGTTTGCGGGCCCCGCGACGTTCGACGGTCCTCTGCACAACGCCATCCCGGAGCCAGACCGCACGGTCGACAACTCCACCATCTGGCAGAAGGACTACTCGCAGGAGTACTACCAGAAGCTGTACTTCGGCACCGGCAAGAACGTCGAGTCGGTCAAGACCTACTTCGAGACTCAATCGTCCGGTCGCTACAGCGTCGACGGCAAGGTCACCGACTGGGTCAAGGTCAAGTACAACGAGGGCCGCTACGGGCGGTCCAACGACAACCCGGCAGACGCCAACGGGGACGACCCGGCCGTCTGCGCCAGCAGCAACTGCCAGAACGTCTGGGCACTCGTGCGCGACGCCGCCACCCAGTGGGTCGCGGACCAGCAGGCCGCCGGCAAGACCGACGCCGAGATCGCGGCGGACATGAAGTCGTTCGACCAGCACGACCGGTACGACTTCGACGGCGACGGCAACTTCAACGAATCGGACGGCTACATCGACCACTTCCAGATCGTCCACTCCGGCGGTGACCAGGCCGACGGTGACCCGTGGCAGGGTGAGGACGCGATCTGGAGCCACCGCTGGTACGCGTACGTGACCGACCAGGGCCGCACCGGCCCGGCCGGCAACCTGCTCGGCGGCACCCAGATCGGCAACACCGGCATCTGGATCGGTGACTACACCGTCCAGCCGGAGAACGGCGGCCTCAGCGTTTTCGTGCACGAGTACGCGCACGACCTCGGCCTGCCGGATGACTACGACACCAGTGGTCTGGGCGACAACAACAGCGAGTACTGGACGCTGATGGCGCAGAGCCGCCTCGGCGCCAAGGGCGACCAGGGCATCGGCACCCGCCCGGGTGACCTCGGTGCCTGGAACAAGCTCCAGCTCGGCTGGCTCGACTACGAGTCGGTGGACGCGGGCAAGAAGAAGATCGTCAAGCTCGGCCCGGAGGAATACAACACCGAGAAGAAGCAGGCTCTGGTGGTCAACCTTCCGGACAAGAAAGTCACCCGGGACCTGGGCCAGCCGGCCGCCGGAGCGAAGCAGTTCTTCTCCGGCAACGCCGACAACCTGAAGAACTCGCTCTCCAAGACGGTCGACCTCACCGGCAAGTCCACGGCGAGTTTGACGCTCAAGGGCCGGTACGCGATCGAGGCCGAGTACGACTATCTCTACTTCGAGGCGTCGACCGACGGCGGAGCGACCTGGACCAAGCTCGACGGCACCGTGGCCGGTGCACCGTTCGTGAAGGACGGCAGCGGTAGCCCGGCGATCAGCGGCACCAGCGACAACGCCTGGGTCGACATCGCGGTCCCGCTGGACGCGTACGCGGGCAAGAAAATCGACCTCCGTCTGTACTACGTGACCGACGGCGGCGTCTCCGAGGGTGGCTTCTTCGGTGACGAGCTGACCGTCACGGCCGACGGCGTGGCCGAGGTCGACGGCGCCGAGAGCACCTCCACCTGGACCCTCGACGGGTTCAGCATCGTCGCCGCCACGGCTACCGACAGCTTCAAGCACTACTACATCGCCGGCTACCGGAGCTACACCTCGTACGACAAGTACCTGGCGACCGGCCCGTACAACTTCGGCTGGGCGGACACCAAGCCGGACTGGGTGGAGCACTACAACTACCAGACCGGCCTGCTGATCTCCTACTGGGACACTTCCCAGGCGGACAACAACACCAACGTGCACCCGGGCGAGGGGCTCAACCTCTACATCGACGCGCACCCGAAGCCGCTGATGAACCCCACCGGGGTTCCGTGGCGGTCCCGTGTCCAGGTCTACGACGCTCCGTTCAGCCTCTACCCGACCGACGGGATGAAGCTGCACCTGAACGGCGCGGAGTCGGTCATCAAGCCGCAGCTCGGTGACCCGATCTTCAACGACAAGGACAAGTACTTCTACGAGGAGCTGCCGAACCACGGCGTCAAGCTGCCGGCGCTCGGCGTCAAGATCGCCGTCCTGACTCAGGTCGGCACCTCGATGAACGTCGCCGTCTACTGAGCCGACGTTTCCGCGGCGCCCGGGGAGTTCGCTCCCCGGGCGCCGCCCCCTTTGCGGAACCGATCAAAGCCGCGTGTAGTCCTATACGGGGCGCTTCCGCGGGAAGGATGTAAAGATGCGCGATCACGCAACGTTCCGGATCGGCCTGGCCATGGTCGCCGGAGCCATCCTGGCCGGGTGCGCGGAGAACGGAGGCCCAGCGAGTACGGCCGCCGCACCGTCGTCAGCGACTCCGTCCCCTTCTGCCGTCTCACCGTCCGCGGTCCCGCCTTCCGCTGTGCCGCCGTCCGCTGGGCCGTCACCGGCCCGGTCAACGGACCCCACAGCGCTTCCCACGATCACCAAGACGGCGAAGCCGCCCAGGGAACCCACCGACAACCTGCCGACGACGGGCTGGGTCGCCGGCATGGTCACCCGAGGCGGCACCGGTCCCTGCTACGGCCTGATCGCCGACGACGGCACCCGGTACGCCCTGTACTCCACCGGCGGCACCGAGCTGACCAAGGGCGAACGGGTCAAGGTGAAGCTCGAGCCATCGATGCTGCGGATCTACTGCGGTCCCGGGGCGCTCATGACGATGCTCGAAGTCGAGCGAATCAAATGATCACGGCAGGGTTCTTCTTCGCCACTGCCTGGCATCGACGGTGACAACGGCGCTTAGGCTGACGGCATGGGCGGTCTGGTGGACGAGTCGGTTGTGCTGACGGAGGGGCCCTGGAGCCACCGGTTCGTCGGCGCCAACGGCAGCCGGTTCCACGTCGCGGAGGTGGGGACCGGCCCGCTCGTGCTCTTCCTGCACGGCTTCCCGGAATTCTGGTGGGCCTGGCACGACATCATGACCCGCGTCGCGGACGCGGGCTTCCGCGCGGCGGCCATCGACCTGCGCGGATACGGCGCCAGCGACAAACCACCCCGGGGGTACGACGGCTACACGATGGCCGCCGACGTCACCGGTCTGATCCGCGCACTCGGTGAGCGGTCCGCGACCGTGGTCGGCGCCGGAGCGGGCGGGATGATCGGATGGGCGGCCGCGTCCTTCCACCCCAAGCTGGTCAACCGGCTGGTGGTGCTCGGTGCGGCACATCCGCTGCGGCTGCGAGCCGCTCTCTTCGCCGATCCGCGGGGCCAGTTCACGGCTTCCGCCACCGTCCTGCGTTTCCAGGTTCCACGTTTCGAACATGTGCTGACCCGCGACGACGCGGCGCTGGTCGGCGAGTTGATGACCCAGTGGAGCAGCCCGCAGTGGGCGATCACCCCGGAGTTCGGTGAGTACTCGGCACGCTGCCGGGAGGCCATGCAGATCCCGCAGGCGGCGTTCTGCGCGCTTGAGGCATACCGGTGGGTGGCACGGAGTGCGTTGCGGCTCCAGGGCTACCGGTTCGTCAAGTTGATGCAGCGGCCATCCAGCGTGCCGACACTCCAGCTGCACGGCGCCCGGGACACGGCGGTGCTGCCCCGCACCGCCCAGGGCTCAGGGCGGTATGTGACCGCACCCTACGAGTGGCGCCTGATCCCGGACGCCGGACACTTCCTGCACCAGGAGGCGCCGGACGTGGTGACCGGCGAGATCCTCCGGTGGCTCAAGACCCCGGTCTGAGTCCTCAGATGCGGTGCTCGTACCGGTCGCGGACCTCGTGGGCCGGTGCCCAACCCTGGTACACGCCGTAGTCGAACTCCTCCAGGCCCAGCCGGCGGGCCACCGGAGCACGCCCGCCGGTGTACTCCAGGCGCAGCCAGCTGTCCGCCTCGGCCAGCACGATGAACGGTTCGCCGCGCCACGTGCAGAGCGTCCGCACGTACGCGATCTCCTCGTACTCGTCCGGCTCCAGCACCCGCACGTAGCGGCCCGGCTTGACCTCCTGGAAGCCTTCGGCCGGGTTTGTCGCATAAATGCGGACCCGGTCCCCTTCGGGAGCAGCGTCGTATTCCTGCCCCTGCCAGGTCACCACATAGCCGTCACGCATCAGTGCTCACCCACCCGGCGCCACAACGGTCCATCCGCGTCGAAGATCGCCAGCATCCGCTCGTTGCCGTCCGCGTCGATGCGCCACAGCTGCGCCCCATGCGGCAGCCGGACGCTGTCCACCTTGAACTCGGCGATGACGTCGCGGCCCTCACCCGGCGCGAAGCCGTTGCCCCGGAACGGCGGCCGCTCGATCACCCAGCCGTCCATGGCCCGCAGCGCCTGCTCGGTCTGCCCGCCGTACGGAATCCGGTACAGGCTGGGCCGGTAGGCCGGCCAGCGCAGCACGAAGGCCTCCTTGGCGTCCGGCTGGAACGGCGAGGAGTCGAAGTAAAGGCCGAGCGCGGCGAACAGCTCCGCGGGAGTACGCAGATGCTCGACCTCGGAAGCCCGGTGCACGAACCCCGCGACCCGGTCGTAGCCGCGATCCAGGTAGTAGTCGACCTGCTCCGCCGAGATGGTCTTCTGCATGACCGTCGCCGACTGCGCCTCATCGCTGGCGGGCTCCGGTGCCGGAATCGGCGCCGCCCCGCCATCGGCAACCGGCCCGTCGACCGGCTCGGCGCCGAGACCGGCTTCGGTGGCCCAGTTGGCCAACGCGATGATCTGCGTGCCCGGGTACTTCGCGCCGACCGGTGTGCCCGGGTTGACCGCGAACGACCAGGCCGGATCGGGCCAGTTACGGATCAGCTCGTAGAACCGCACCCCGACCGTGCGAGTCGGCTCACCGAAGTGCTCGGAGAGCCGGTCCTTGCTGGTGAAGACGATCAAGAAGCGCTCGCCCTCGACCTCCTCGGGCAGGAACGCGAAGCCGGACTCACCGGGCGCGCTGCCCGGACGGGAGTGGTTCGCGACCGGCACGAGAACGTTTGCCAGCAGCAGCGTGGAGAGGAAGACGTCGGTGTTACCGGCGTCGGCGGCCTCCCGCAGCTCCCGCTCCACGTCGTTGGCCGGAACGAAGTCCTCCGCGGCCTGACTCCGCTGCGCCGGGCCGTTGGCCTGAATCCGGGAGCCCGTGTCCGAACCCGCGACGCCGAGCCCGGAGCCCCCGCCGGCCGAACCGTAGCCACCCGGCCCGATCGACAGGGCCTGGGTGGTGAAGGCCGAGGAGCCGTAGCCCTGCGTCGCGTAGGCGGCCGCTGGGCTGCCCTGCGGAGGCATACCCGGGATGGAAGGCGCGGGATTGTCGTAGCCGAGCGCGGAGCTGCTTTGAGCGGCACCGAACCCGGATCCGGCTTGGGCGCCGCCGAACGACGGGCCTGCCTGAGGACCGCCGATCCCGGGCTGAGCTCCACCGAACGACGAGCCTCCCTGAGCCCCACCGAACGACGGCCCGGGCTGGGTTCCGCCGAACGGCGCGCCGGGCGCAGGCTGTCCCATAGGAGCGGGCGCGGGGCCTCCCGGAGCCGGACTTCCCGGGGCCGGAGAGGCGTAAGCGGACCCGGCGCCGCCCGAAGTGGGAGCTCCGGAGATCGGCGAGTTCTGACCGAACGCAGGACTTCCTGGAGCGGAGCTGATCGGCGCGCCGGATCCGCCGCCGGGACGGAACCCGCCGGCCGGGCTTGCCGGGGTAGCCGGGCTGTAGCCGGGCGCCGATGCGGCAGGGCCGTAGCCGCCCGCGTCTTGACCGGGGTAGCCGGACACACCGGACGCGGGCGCGCTCCGATCGACACCAGCAGCGCCCGGAATGACCGGCGGCACCAGGGCAGGTTTGACGGCTGGCGCAGGCTGCCGTTCGCCACCCGCTCCCGGGGAGTGCGGCTGAATCGACGGTGCCGGGCCGGACGGGCCGAATCGGTCACTCTCCGCCGGAGGCTGACGATCCTGCTGGTACCCGGCCTGGTTTGGGGCCGGCTGACGGCCGGAGCCAAGGGCCTGCGCGGCGGCAGCCATCGAGGTCGGACGCTCCGACGGCGGAGGGACCTGGCGCCGCGGCAGCGGGCTGCCCGGGCCGCTGGAACCACCCAGTTCGCCAGAACCACCGGGTCCGGCAGAACCACCCGGTCCGCCGGAAACACCGGGACCACCGGAAACACCCGGGCCGCCGGCGCCGCTCGTCGGCCCCGGCGCGCCCTGCGCTGCGGCGGCCTGCGGTGACGCCGGTCCCTGCGGGAACCCCGCCGTAGAGGCCGAAGCGGCAGGGCCGAAGCCTGACGAAGGCGGCGCCGTGCCCGCCGAACCGGTGGGCACAAAGCCCGGCATGCTCGAAAGCTGCCCAGCACCGGCCGACTGACCGGGCTGTCGCCGGGGCAGTGCCTCGCGAGCACCTCCGGCGGGCGAACCAGTAGCGGATCCCCCGGCTCCCGGCGTCGACCAGTTGGGAGCGAACGAGGTCTCAGCCGGATCGTAGGGCGTGACGTGCTCGGGGACCGGAGGAGTGTTGGCCATCGGTGTCCGCACCGGCAACGGCGCCTTCAGGTCCTGCAGCGGCCCGCGAGGGTCTTGGTCGGGGTTGAACGGCATGGCCGCCTTGTCCCAGCCCGGCGTCGCCATGCCCGGACCCGCTCCCGGACGTCCGGGAGCCGGCGCACCGGAGGCAGGCGCTGCGCCCGGCGGCATGCCGCTCGGGCTCGGAGGCACCGCCGGAGGTTGATACGCCGCCGGGGTGACCAGGCTCGAAGGATCTCCGGAAGGAGGCGTCCGCAACGGCGGGCCTGCGGGACCGCCGGAAGTAGGAGCACGCCCCGGCAGTCCACTCGGTGCCGGCAATCCCGGGCTCCGCTGGGGCAGTCCACCCGGTCCCATCGGAGCCTGTCCGCCGACAGAACTGCCGGGCCCACCCGGGCCGCCGGCGAAACCACCAGGCCCGCCGGGGCCACCCGGAGCACCGACCAGCCCGCCAGGGCCACTCGGCGCGCCCGCCAGCCCGCCAGGGCCATTCGGAGCGCCTGCCAGCCCGCTGGGGCTGGCCGGAGCGGAACCACCAGGGCCGGCGAATCCCGGAGCCGCAGCGAATCCACCCGGTCGAGTCGGAACAGCCGGCGCGGGCGGCGCGCTCATCGGAGAGGCGGGTGTGCCGACCGGAGGAATCGGCGCGACGGCCGGAGAGATGTGCGCGGGTCCGGCTGGATGCTGCGTGGCCTCTCGGCCGGCGCTGGCAGCGGCCGGCGACGGCGCACCGGACGCAGCCGGGTCGTACGTCGGACCGCCAGCCGCCTCCGGACCCCGACCGCCAGCGAGTGCCGCCGCGCCGAGCCCCTGGATCTTCGAGCTGCCGTGTGGGGCGCGCCCAGGACCCCGGGTGGGCAGGCGCAGGTCACCACGAGCGAGCTGGGCGACGAACCAAGCCGGCAGATATCCCTCGATCGGAAGGCCGGGGTTCACCGCCAGCCACCATTCGAGGTTGGGCCAGGTGTTGGCCAGCTCCGCATACGGCACGCGACGGGCGGAACCGGTGTAGTCGGAGAGGCACGACCGCAACGCCTCCTGCGAGGTGAATGCGAGCACGTGCGTACGCCCGCCGGTGCTCCACGTCCCCCAGCCCAGTGGCGCCAGGCCGGCTAGGGCATCGGCTGAAACTGGTAACAGGAGGTCGACACCGGCGAGAATGCGGAAGTAGGACTCCTGGTCATCGGTTCGCAACGCATCGCGCATCGCGACCTCGGCGTCCGTAGCCGGTTCCCACTCGGACACGTCCACCTCTCCCCACGCGTGCGAACGAGCCAACTCAACGCGTATACGCTACAAGGTCAGGCCGCAATCACAATGGGCGGCGGCGTGCTGAAAGCCGAGACGGCAGTATGGCGCACCCGGCACGAGATCGCGCAGGCGCCACGGCACCTACAGATCGCTCCTAGCGATCATCCAACAACCGATGGTAGCCGTGACACCCGCCCCGGCCATTACGCGAACGGGCGACCTCAACCCCAACGGAACGGACAAACGGATCGACCGCGAGGGTACGGCATTTCGTCACAGAAATCGCTCGGTAGCCGCTCGTTCGGTGTCGACGTAGTCCGCCGCCGACTCGTCCACCGCGATCTTGATCTGCCGGAGGATGTTCTGCAGATCCTCGGAAGCCGCCCGCCAGGTGGCCTGACGCTGCGAATATGCCTCCCGCGCCTCACCGGCCCAGGTCTCCACCAGCGGACCGGCGTCTCGCTCGAGCTGGTCGAGCTGCGACCGCAGGGCGTTCAGTGCCTTTTCGATGTCGCCGCTCGCCTGCTGCAACGCACCGAAGTTGACCAGCAGAAGCCCGTCGTTCATCAAGTCCTCCAGGAGAATCAGAGCGGGAGTGTGAAGGTGCCACCGGTCCGGGTGACGCGAGAGGCGGCCTCGGTGTCGGCAGCCTCGTAGCTGGTGCCGGACGAACGGATCGCCCCCGCCGTCTCCCCGAGCGCGTTGTTGAGGCTCTTCAGGTCTGCCGCGTACTGCGTCTTGACCTGCTCGAACGCCCTCGCTCCGAGCCCTTTCCAGGCGCCGTTGAGCATCGACAATTCGGACATCAGTGTGCTCAGCATGCCCTGCAGCGCGGTGTTGGCCTGTTCGAATTTCGCAGCCGTACTCGCCATCACCGCGGCTTCGGCCTGAGTCTGCGCCATCGGCGGATGCACCCCCACTCTCTTCGCGGATCTGATGTGGACCCACAAATCCATCGACGTGGGTCACTAGGTTAACCGCTCGGCGACGAGCACGTTGCCCGTTGCGATCGGCCGTTCGAAAGTTCCCGCCGACGGTAGCGGCACGGTGACTCGGCGCGGTAGTCCCTGATCGCCGCCTGTGGATAACTCGGTCGCCGGCACCGAGATTGTGGATAACTCCGGGCCGGCACGTCGGCTGCCATACGATGAGGCGCGCATGACGATCAATGTCTGTTCGGCGGACGGGGGGTCACGTGAGCATCGAGGTGGTGGCGCCGCCGACCGGGGACGCGGGGCGCATAGTCCGGAGTGGACAACGTTTCGGCGTACGCCTGAATCAGATCATCGTCACCCAGGCCGCCGTGGTGGCCGTATTGATCGGCGCGATCCAGGGCGGCTCGGCGCTGGTCGTGGCGGTGATCTCCGCCGTCGGCCTGCTCGCCCTGACCTGGGTACGCGTACGCGGCCGCTGGGCGTTCGGGTGGCTGAGCACCATGCTGCGTTTTATCGCTCGTACGCGTTCGGCTCGGATCGACGGACCCGCGGCGGTGCTGCGCTTCGCCGCACCACGCACCCTCATGACGACCGCCGACCTGGCCGGCACGCCTGCTGCGGTGCTCGCCGACGACTTCGGGTTGACGTTGCTCCTCGAGATCGGTGATCCGTCCGGGGAGGCGCCACCGCTCCCGTCGCTCGCCACCCTGCTTCCGGCTACTGATCAGGATCAGCCTCCGACCCAGATCCAACTGGTGCTGACCGGCGTCCCGGCCCCACCCGGCCGGCCCGGGACCGGGCCGGCCGAAAGCTCGTACCGCGCACTCTGTGAAGGCAGCTCTCTCGGCCATCACAGCGCGGTGCTGGCGGTACGCGTGCTGCGTACGGGCGGGTGGACCGAGGAGGAGCTCCGGCGCGGGCTGCTGGGCCTGGGACGGCGGCTGACGCGGCGACTGGCGAGCCTCCCGGTACGGCCGCTGGACCACGCCACGGCGATGCGAGCAATCGCCGAGCTCGCCCACGCCGGGAATCCCGGCGACGCACGTGAGGCGTGGAGTGGCCTCCGGCTGGGCGGTCTGACCCAGGCGACGTTCCGCTGCCGCCCGAGACCCGGCGAGGCGCTGCCGGGCCACCTCGTCGCCCGGCTGCTACACCTGCCGGCGGCCGCTACGACAGTGGCCGTGACCTCGGAGCTCCCCTCCGGGCGGGTGACCAGCCTGCTGGTACGCCTGGCCGCGACGGACGCCACCGCTCTCAGCACAACTGTCCAGGCATTACACCGGTTGCTCGCCGCAGAAGGGTTCCGGATGCGGCGGTGGGACGGGGCGCACCTGCCCGGGCTCACCGCCACGCTGCCGCTGGGCGGCTGGGCGGAGAGTGGCGACTCGTTCGACGGCTCGGATCTGCCGGCCGTGCCAGCAGGCTTGATGGTGGGACGCAACCGGCAGGGCCGCTCCGTGCAGGCACGCCTGTTCCGGCCCGCGCCCACTCTTGTCCTGCTGGTCGGCGGTCTTCCCGGCGCCCAGCTGCTGGCGTTCCGGGCGATAGCGGCCGGGGCCCGGGTGCTTGTCCGCAGTACGCGCCCACAGGCCTGGGAGCCCTTCGTGCGAGGCGCCGCCGCGCCCGGAAAGTCGATCACCGTGATGCCACCGAACCGGCTGCTCGACATCCCAGCCGGCTCACCACTGCGGCCAACGCTCACCATCGTCGACACGGGCCGGGCCGAAACCGCCCACCCGGTCTTCGACGAACCACCTTCTGCTGGATCCAGCGTCTCCGGCGAGCCGCCTTCTGATGTTTCCGGCGATCCGCTTTCCGCTGCGTCCGGCGATCCGCTTTTCGCTGCATCCGGCGATCCGCTTTCTGCCGCGTCCGGCGATCCGCTTTCCGCTGCCGACCGCTGGCAGACGACCCTGGTCGTGCGGGACGCCCTCGGGACCGGCGACCTGGACCTGGCGACCCGAGCCGATCTGCTCGTGCTCCAAGTGCTCGACCCGGCGGAAGCCGCCCTGCTCGGCGAGGCGCTACACCTTGGGGCGACGACTACCTACCTGACCCGAATGCGCCCCGACATGATCGCGCTGGTGAATCGGCGTACCGTTCGGTGGGCAACCCTGGCGCAGACTCAGATCGAAGCGGCACTGGTCGGCGAGGCGAGGCGTCCACTCATCAGAATTTGAGCGATAAGTGTCGATATGACGGTTTCCTCGGCGGCGGATGGATGAAGATCGCGGGGTGTTGCACTCGCAGCTTGTCCGGCCGTGGCACGATCCCCTGCCATGGGCATCCTCATCCGGCTGGTCATCACCGCCATATCGCTGTGGATAGCGACCCTGGTGATCGACGGAATCAGCCTCACCGCCGACACCGCGGCCGGTAAGGCCGGCACGCTGCTAGCGGTCGCTGTGATCTTCGGTCTTGTCAACGCGGTCCTCCGGCCGATCATCAAGCTGCTCGGCTGCGGCCTGTACGTTCTCACGCTCGGCCTGATCGCACTGGTCGTGAACGGTTTGCTGTTCATGCTGACCAGCTGGATCGCCGGCCAGCTCGACCTCGGCTTCCACGTCGACAGCTTCTGGCCTGCGGCGCTCCTCGGCGCGCTGCTGGTGGGTGTGGTCAGCTGGGTGCTCAACATGCTGGTTCCCGACGGCGACTGACCAGCAAGAACCGCAAGAACTACATGTGGGGGCGCCCGGCCGGGCGCCCCCACAGCTCATGAGTGCGGGCACGGAGCGCGGAGCGCGGGGCACAGAGCGCGGGGCACAGAGCGCGGGGCACAGAGCGCGGGGCACAGAGTGCGGGCGCGAGGCTCGGAGACGCGAAGGCGCACCAGCCGATAGCCAGACCGCAAGACCGAGACGGCCCCGAAGCAGCCCACCCGGCATGCACACCCCCGCGACCACCCGCCCGAAAGAGCCGCCCACCCCGAATTGGCCTCGTGACCTGGCCCATATGCAAGGACCGCTCCTGTAAACCGACCTTACGGTGAACCCATGAGCGAGGAGCGGCGTGGATACCTGTACGGCTTCACCGCGTGCGCGATCTGGGGTTTCTTCCCCATCTACTTCAAGCTCCTCCGCCCCGCCTCCGCGTTCGAGATCCTCGCGCACCGGGTGCTCTGGTCGGTGCTCTTCGTCGCGATGCTGCTCGCCGTCATGCGTAACTGGCGGTTCCTGGGCCGGATTCTGCGCACCCCGCGCCTGCTCGGCGGCGTCGTCGTGGTGGCACTTCTGATCGGCGTCAACTGGGGCACCTACATCTACGGCGTCAATTCCTCCCGAGTGGTGGAGACGGCGCTGGGATACTTCATCACCCCGCTGTTCGTGGTCCTGCTCGGCGTCACCGTGCTGCGGGAACGGCTGCGGCTGTGGCAGGGGGTGGCGGTCGGCGTCGGCACGCTTGCCGTCGGCATCCTTGCGATCGACTACGGACGGCTGCCCTATATCGCGTTGACGCTGGCGGCCTCGTTCGGCTGTTACAGCCTGGTCAAGAAGCGGATGTCGTTGCCGCCGGCGGAGGGTCTGTTCGTCGAGTCGGCGGTGCTGGCGGTTCCTGCGCTGGCCTACCTGACCTGGCTGAACCTGTCCGACGGAGCTGAGTTCGGGCACCTGTCGTTGACGCACACGGCACTGATGATCTTCTCCGGGGTGGCCACCGCGATTCCGCTGCTGCTCTTCGCGAGCGCGGCCAACCGGGTGCCGCTGGTCGAGCTCGGCATCCTCCAGTACGTGGCGCCGATTCTGCAGCTGGCCTGCGGCGTGCTGCTCTTCCACGAACCGATGCCGCCGGCCCGGCTGGCCGGGTTCGGGCTGGTCTGGGTCGCTCTGATGATCTTCACCGTGGACGGCATCCGAGGTGCCCGCGCCGCGGCACGGAACCGTGCGGCCGCCGTCGTCATCGAGCCGCCAGCCGCCGCCCTACCCGCCCACTGACGAAACACAGCCTGCCCCGCACCGCCGGCACGCCGGGAACGCAAGGAACCCCAGGAACACACCAGAAGCCCGGAAGACGGGCGTCAACCCCCAGAACCAAACCCCGGCAAGTCGTACTCGAGCATCGCCTTGCCATCGAACCGCACGACCTCGAGCCGAGCCAAGCTGCCCTCAGCGAAGTGCGTAGCGCCCTGCATCGTGAACGTGGCCCCCGGCTTCGCCTGCCACGAGCCGAGCTGTTCTTCCTGCTCGTCCGGCCCGTAGGCGATCATCCGGAAGGTGTACGGCCGATCGGCCGCCTTGCTGTACGAGCAGACCATCTCCACCTGCGTCCCACCCGCCGTGCTGGTGAGGCGCACCGTGGCGGTGATCGGGGAGACGTCCTCAACCGGTGACATCGCGGCCGCCGGGCCGGGCGGCGGGCTGACCGGGGTCTGCCGGTCCATGCTCCACGCCACCACGCCGCCGCCGACCAGAAGCACCAGCACCGCTGCGACGGCGGTGCTGAGAAGCCGGATCGGGAAGGCCCGGACGCGTGGTCGTGGGCGCGGGTGGGGTCCCCGTGCGGGCGGTCCGGGTGAGGTCAGTGTGGGGTCCAACAGGCGCGCGAACTCTTCCGCGTCCAGCCGGTCCAGCATGTCCGGGACCCGGGACAGGTCGGCCACGGCCTCACGGCAGAAGGAACACGTCGCCAGGTGGCTTTCGTACGCCGCCCGTTCGCCCGGCGACAGCGCACCGAGGACGTAGGCGGCGTCGTCGTGCCCGTCCTCGCATCGCATCGTTTCGCCTCCAACCGGCTTTTCCTGTCCCGGTCTTTGGTACGCGGCATACGACGCGAAGGTTCAACGGCTCCTTAACGGTCCTCGTCAAAACGTGGCGGTCCAGAAGCAGAGAGTCAGGCGGTCGCCGACTCGCCCCCGGAGAGCGCCTCGGCGACGTTGCGCGCCGCCGCGGTCAGTTTCGCCCGCACCACCCGGGCCGAGGTGAGCATCTCGGCGGCGGGCATCGAGCACGCCAGGACCAACCGGCGCTCCATGTCCCGATCCGCCACGACGATCACGGCGGCCGAGGCGAGCCCTTGCCGGAACTGTCCCATCTCGATCTGCATGCCGCGCCGCTCCCCGGCGGCGAGGTCCGCCTCCAGCGCCTCGGGCGTCGTCAGGGTCGCCGGCGTGAACGCCCGCATGCCGTAGTCGCGCAGGTAGCGGGATCTCTGATCGGGCGTGAGCGTGGCAAGCAGAGCCTTGCCCAGCGCGGTGGCGTGCCCACCCTCGTCGAAGCCGGGCGCGATGTCGTCGAGGAACGGCGACCGGGCACCCTCGGCCGAGGCGGTTACGGCGATCCGGCCGCCGACGAAGCGGCCCAGGTAATGGCTGTAGCCGGTGTCGAGGGCGGCGCGGCGTAACGCCTCGCCGACCGCGGGCGGCCCGCGGAAGGCGGAAACCAGCTCCCGATAGCGATCGGCGATCTCCAGACCGACGATGTACGTGCCGTCCTCCCGGCGAATCACATAGCCCTCGTAGGCCAGGGTTCGCACAAGGTGGTAGGTCGTCGCGACGGTCAGCTCGCACCGCCGGGCGATCTGTTTCACGGTGAGTCCTCGCGGCGCGCGTCCAACCGACTCCAGCACGCGCAGGGCGCGCGACACGCTCCGGATGAGATCTGACGGCTCCGCTAGGGGGTCACGCACAGCTACCTCCGAGGCCAGGGACTTACACCATATGAAGAAACGCCCGTGGAAGGAATGCCAAATGCATGTGGATCACGATCGATTTACACAGCGGGTGCGATCAATGGGACTGTGCGCATCCGCGCGGAGAGATGACGACTCGATCCGCGCACCCGAAAAGCCAACCGGCGGAACCGTTTTCACCAGCGAGAATGCCTCGCAAAGACGATCATCGCCTACCACGGCGACAGCTGTTTAGACACCGGTCTTTCCGGTCGCCGAACCCGCCGTCCAGATTGGAATGCCACCAGAGTTCGGCGGTCCAGTGGCGGCAGAAGAGGGCGCCTCAGCCCGTACGGTCAGCCATGAAGTCGCAGAGCGCTTCCATCGCCCGCCGCGCCTCACCGGCGGGCAGCGGCGCCAGCCGCGCCCGCGCCTCCTCCGCGTAGGTCCGCACCGTCTCCCGGGCGCGCTTCATCGCCGCCGACTCCCGCAGCAACGTCAGCGCCTCGGCATGCAACGCGTCATCGGTGATCGGGCCGGCCGACAGCAATTCGCGCAACCGCACCGCGGCGGGGTCGCTGTCGTCGTCGGCCAACGCGTACAGCACCGGCAGGGTCGGCACGCCCTCGCGCAGGTCGGTGCCGGGCGTCTTGCCGGACTGCACCGACTCCGACGCGATGTCGAGCAGGTCGTCGGAGAGCTGGAACGCGATGCCGATCGTCTCGCCATAACCCGCCAGCGCCTCCACGAACTCCGGGCGGGCGCCGGAGAACAGGCCGCCGAACCGCGCCGCGGTGGCGATCAGCGAGGCGCTCTTCTCTGTGATGACGTGCAGGTAGTGCTCGATCGGGTCGCTGCCGCGCGGACCCACCGTCTCGGCGATCTGGCCGTGCACGAGCCGCGCGAAGGTCTCCGCCTGAAGGTGCACCGCCTCGGTGCCGAGTGTCGCGGCCAGGTCGGCGGCCTGCGCGAACAGGTAGTCGCCGACGAGAATCGCCACCGAGTTGCCCCAGCGCGCGTTCGCGCTGGGCGCCCCACGCCGGACAGCGGCCTCGTCCATGACGTCGTCGTGGTACAGCGTCGCGAGGTGGGTCAGCTCGACCACGTTCGCCGCATCGACGATCTGCGGGGACGACGGATCGCCGAACTGGGCACCGAGCGCCACCAGCAACGGACGGAACCGCTTGCCCCCGGCATCGGCGAGATGGCGCGCGGCCTCTGCCACCAGAGGATCGGCGCTGGCCACATGGCCACGCAGCGCCTCATCCACAGCGGCCAGCATCGCCGACACCGACGTATCCATCGCGGGATCCACGTCGAAGCCCAGCGACGACAGCGCCAACTCGTGCGGGGTCAGATCACCGGTGCTCACCACGCTTTCACGATGCCATACCGGTCCGACGGTTTACGTCCCAGGGTGGCACGCGACAAGATCAAAAACTTGACAGCGACGGTACGAGTCAACACACAGTCCCCCGGCCACCCGGCGACCTCAGCAGAACACCGGCGCCCAGCGCCGCCGCCGGGCTGATGCGGTGGTCCGGCCTACCCCTTCGCGGCGGCGCGCGCTGCGGAACGAATCGCCCGGTACTGGTCCCACGGAATGACCGGCCGGGCCAACTGCCGCCGTTCCAGATAGCGTTTGGTGGCCTTCCGGATGTCCCGGACGAGCCGGAACTGGTCGAGCGGCCCGCCCTTGTGCGTGGCACCCGGCTCGACGAGCCGCTCCGGCTTCAGCAGCCACCCCTGCTCGTCGGCCACCAGCTCGCCGCGCACACTGGCGTTGTACAGCTTCGACAGGAGCTCGTCGTGCCGGTGCACGAGCAGCCCCGCGGGTCCGGCAGCGACCGGGACATCGGCCGGCACCGCGACCCGGTAGCCGCCGTCCGCCGCGGTCACCGTGGTCCGCACCAGGACCGGCGCACCGGCCTCGTCCACCGCGGTGAGCACCGCCGACTCGAACGTGGCCAGCACCGGCGCGCCGAGAAGACCGCTGGTCGCGAGCGCTGCCGAGCTCCCGGACGGGTCCGGCAGGGTCCGCCGCACGACCTCGGTCGGGGTCACGGTGATCAGCAACCGCATGTAGTAGAAATCGGTCAGCCGGGTCATCGGCCAGTCCAGGTACGCCTGCGAGCTCGGCTGCCGCTCCATGAGCCGCTTCCAGAGCCTCTCCAGATCGCCGCTGGGCTCGGTGTACACCTCGTCGGGGCAGGTCGCGACCCCGCGTACCAGAATCTGGTCAGGCTGCGGCAGACCGCTCGCCGTGGGGTTGGAGAAGAGCAGCGCCACCCGGCCGTCCCGGCGCACGTTTATCGCCTTCTGTGGGTAGCCCAGCGAGGTGGTCAGCAGGAACGTCCCGTCCGCCGTCACCATCCCCGACGTCGGCCAGGCGACTGGCGAGCCGCTCTTGGTGAGGGTCGCGAACTCACAGGTTCGGTAGGCATCGATGTCCGCGACCAGCGCGGATCCGGGCGACAGGAGCACAGACGCGTCTGACACAGCGATCATCCTAGATGGACTCGCCGACGTCCGTCACACGTCTTCGTTACGGCGAGGGCCCCGGCACCTGGGTGCCGGGGCCCTCGCCTACGACAGCCGGATCACCTGACGAAGTCCGCCGCCTGCCGGGTGAGGTCGATCAGCGGGGACGGCGCCACCCCGAGGCCCAGCGTGACGAGCACGCCGATGCCCAGCACCGCCGAGGTGAGGAAGCCCGGGATCGAGACCGCCGGGGTGGACTCGCCCGGTTCGGAGAGCCACATCAACACCACGACCCGCAGGTACGGGAAGGCCAGCAGCATGCTGGTGATCACACCGAAGATCACCAGCCAGGTCTGGCCACCCTCGACGGCCGCGCCGAAGACCGCGAACTTGCTGGTGAAGCCGCTGGTCAGCGGAATACCGGCGAAGGCGAGCAGGACGAACGTGAAGGTTGCGGCGAGCAGCGGGCTCTTCCGGCCGATCCCGGCCCACCGGGACAGGTGGGTGGCCTCGCCGTCGGCGTCCCGCACCAGGCTGAGGATCGCGAAGGCGGCGAGCACCGAGAAGCCGTACGCGACCAGGTAGAACATCGTGCTGCTGAGGCCCTCGTCGTTCAGGGCCAGGACACCCACCATCAGGTAGCCGGCGTTCGCGATCGACGAGTACGCCAGCAGGCGCTTCAGGTCGGTCTGGGTGACCGCCAGCACCGCGCCGACGAACATGGTGAGCACCGCGATGGTGCCGAGCACCGGCTGGAAGTCCCAGCGCACCCCCTCGAACGCCACGTAGAGCACCCGGAGCAGGGCACCGAAGGCCGCCACCTTGGTGCAGGCGGCCATGAACGCGGTGACCGGCGTCGGCGCGCCCTGGTAGACGTCGGGCGTCCACACGTGGAACGGCGCGAGCGCCGCCTTGAACAGCAGGCCGATCGCGAGCAGGCCGAAGCCGGCGTAGAGCAGCACCTGGCTCTGCGTCGGGTTGGCGACGGCCGCGTGCACCTTGTCCAGCTGGATCCCGCCGGCGAAGCCGTAGATGAAGGCGACGCCGAACAGGAAGAAGGCGGAGGCGTAGGAGCCGAGCAGGAAGTACTTGAGCGCGGCCTCCTGGCTGAGCAGTCGCCGGCGACGGGCGAGCGCGCAGAGCAGGTAGAGCGGCAGCGAGAAGACCTCCAGTGCCACGAACATGGTGAGCAGGTCGTTCGCGGCCACGAAGAGCAGCATCCCGCCGAGCGCGAACGTGGTCAGCGGGTACACCTCGGTGGATCCGGGCTGCCCGCTGGCCTGCTCCATGTCCTTCTTGGAGCCGACCGTGATGGCGGCCTGCGAGACGAACGCCCCGCCCTTCTCGACGGTGCGCTCCCCGATCAGCAGCAGCGACACGCCGCCGAGCACGAGGATCGAGCCCTGCAGGAAGAGGGTCGGGCCGTCGACCGCGACCGCCCCGCCGATGGTGATCGTCCGGGTGCCGCGTTCCACCACCACCGCGACCAGCGCCGCGACGACGGCGAGCAGCGACAGCCCGAGCTGGATGCCGTTGCGGACCTTGCGCGGGACGACTATCTCGAGGATGACACCCACGCACGCCGCCCCGAAGAGGATCAGCATGGGTAGCAGCGCCGCGTAGTCGATCGAGGGCAGTTCGAGTTGTTCCATGGCTCAGCCGCCCACCTTTCCGTCGGCCACGGCTGTGGGAGCCGGGTCGGTCGTGCCGACGTCCTGCAGGGTGGCCTGCACCGCCGGGTTGATCACGTCGGTGACCGGTTTCGGGTAGAAGCCGAGCACCAGCAGGAGGGCGATCAGCGGCGCTACCACGACCTTCTCCCGCAGGGTGATGTCCTTCGACATCGCCGGCACCTCGGTCAGGGCCGGGTTGAGCGTGCCCTGGGTGGTGCGCTGGATCATCCAGAGCACGTACGCGGCGGCCAGGATGATGCCCAGGGTCGCGACCACGGCGAAGCCCTTGTGCGTGCTGAACGTGCCGATCAGCACCAGGAACTCACTGACGAACGGCGCGGTGCCGGGCAGTGCCAGCGAGGCGAGACCGGCGAAGAAGAGCACCCCGGCCAGGACCGGTACCAGCTTGCCGGCACCACCGAAGTCGCTGACCAGCGCCGAGCCACGCCGGGCCACGAACATCCCGACCACGATGAACAGCAGGCCGGTGGCGAGGCCGTGGTTGACCATGTAAAGCACCGCACCGGTTCCGGCCTGGGTGGTGAAGGCGAAGATGCCGATGCCGATGAAGCCGAAGTGGGCGATCGACGTGTACGACACGAGCCGCTTCAGATCGTTCTGCCCGACCGCGAGCAGCGCCGCGTAGATGATGCCGATGACGGCCAGGGTCAGCGCTGCCGGAGCGAACCAGCGCGACGCCTCGGGGAAGAGCGAGAGGCAATAGCGCAGGATGCCGAACGTGCCCACCTTGTCCATCACGCCGACGAGCAGCGCCGCCGCACCGGCGGGAGCGGCGCCACCGGAGTCCGGCAGCCAGGTGTGGAACGGGAAGAACGGTGCCTTGATCGCGAACGCCACGAAGAAGCCGAGGAACAGCCATCGCGCGGTGTTCGTGTCCAGCGAGCCGGCTCCCTGTGCGAGTTCCGCGAAGTCGAAGGTCCGCCCGCCGACCACCCACAGCCCGATCACCGCGGCCAGCATGAAGAGGCCGCCGACCAGGCTGTAGAGGAAGAACTTCACCGCCGCGTACTGCTTCTGGCCGCTGCCGAACGATCCGATGATGAAGTACATCGGGATCAGCATGACCTCGAAGAACACGTAGAAGAGGAAGACGTCCGCCGCGGCGAAGACGCCGATCATCGTGAACTCGAAGGTGAGCAGCAGCGCGAAGTAGGCGGGCGCCGACCGCTTGCTCTGATCCACGTCGTGCCAGGACGCCAGGATGACGACCGGGAACAGGATGGCGATCAGCATCAGCATGACGAGCGCGATGCCGTCCGCGGCGAAGGTGAAGTTGGCACCCCAGGCCGGGATCCACGGGTACGACTCGTGGAACTGGAACCGGTCACCGTCCACGGCGAACGCGGCCCACATGAAGATGCTCAGTGCGAGCACCACCAGCGACCAGACCAGCGCCACCAGCTTGGCCAGTTCAGCCTTGCTGCGCGGTATGAAAGCCACCACCGCGGCGCCTACCAGCGGTAGGAGCGTCAGGATGGAGAGGAAAGGAAAGTCGCTCAAACCAACCACCCCAGCTGGATTGCGATGAAGGCGCCGACGACGAGCATCGCGCCGGTGAGCATCGACAGGGCGTACGAGCGCACGAACCCGGTCTGGAGCCGCCGAAGCCGCCCGGACCCGCCGCCGACCGCGGCCGCGATGCCGTTCACCACACCGTCGACGCCCTTGTTGTCGAGGAAGACCAGAGCGCGGGTGAGGTAGATGCCGGGCCGCTCGAACACCGCCTCGTTGAACGCGTCGGTGTAGAGGTTGCGCCGCGCCGCGGTGACCACCACGCCCGCCGGCTGCGGCTCGAGAGCCGTGCCCCTACGGAACAACGACCAGGCCAGACCGGCACCGATGACCGTGACCACCAGCGACAGGATCGTGATCATGGTGTGCGACAGCACGCCATGCGGCTCCGCCTGTTCCGCACCGAAGACCGGCGTCAGCCAGTCCGCCACGCTCGTGCTCATCAGCCATCCGGCCGCGACCGAGCCGATCGCCAGCAGGATCAGCGGAATCGTCATGATCAGCGGCGACTCGTGCGGGTGCTGGTTGTCCTCGGTCCAACGGGCCGGGCCGTGGAACGTCAGCACGAAGAGCCGGGTCATGTAGAAGGCGGTCAGACCGGCACCGAGCAGCGCCGCCAGTCCGAAGACCCAGGCTTCCCAGGCCACCTCCCGCTCGAACGCGGCCGCGATGATCGGTTCCTTGGAGAAGTAGCCGGACAGCGGTGGGATGCCGATGATGGCCAGCCAGCCGGTGGCGAAGGTCAACCAGGTGATCTTCATGTGCTTCGACAGCGCGCCGAACCGGCGGATGTCGACCTGGTCGTGCATGCCGTGCATGACCGAGCCGGCCCCGAGGAACATGTTGGCCTTGAAGAAGCCGTGCGCCAGCAGGTGGATGATCGCCAGCGCGTACGCGCCACCGCCGAGCCCGACGCCGAGGAACATGTAGCCGATCTGGCTCACCGTCGACCAGGCGAGGACACGCTTGATGTCGTCCTTCGCCGCGCCGATGATGCAGCCCATCAGCAGCGTGATCGCGCCGACCGCGACCGTGACCAGTTGCAGGGTCTCGTTGGCCGTGTAGACCGGGTTGGACCGGGCGATCAGGTACACACCGGCGGTGACCATGGTCGCCGCGTGGATGAGCGCCGACACCGGGGTCGGACCCTCCATCGCGTCCGGCAACCACGCCTGGAGCGGGAACTGACCCGACTTACCGCAGGCGCCGATCAGGAGCAGCAGCCCCAGGACCAGCACCGTGGTCGCGGAGAGCCCGCTGAGTCCGTTGAACACCGCGCCGTAGTCGGTGGTGCCCAGCGTGGCGAACATGATGAAGATGCCGATGGCCAGGCCGGCGTCGCCGACCCGGTTCATCAGGAACGCCTTCTTGCCGGCCGTGGCCGCCGACGGGCGCGTGTACCAGAAGCTGATCAGCAGGTACGACGCCAGACCGACGCCCTCCCAGCCGAAGTACAGCATCACGTAGTTGTTGCCCAGAACCAGCAGCAACATCGCCGCGACGAAGAGGTTGAAGTAGCCGAAGAACCTCCGGCGGCCGGGGTCGTGCTCCATGTAGCCGACCGCGTAGAGGTGGATCAGCGAGCCGACGCCCGTGATCAGCAGGACGAAGACGCCGGAGAGGGGGTCGAAGAGCAGGCCGAAGTCGACCTGGAGCTTTCCGACGGCGATGAATTCCCAGAGGCTCAGCTCGGCCGAGCGGCTCCCGGATTCCAGACCGGCCAGGTTGGCGAAGAAGACCAGCCCCAGCACGAACGAGGCGGCGACCGACAGGACGCCGAGCCAGTGGCCCCACTTGTCGGCTCGCCTGCCGAGGAGCAGCAACACGGCCGCACTGGCGAGCGGGATCGCCACAAGCAACCAGATGAGGCTCAACACTCCCGTCGCGGGGGCGAACTCCACTGTTTGTTCCACGTGAAGGCCCTTCAGTACTTGAGGAGGTTCGCGTCGTCAACGCTCGCCGAGCGCCGCGTACGGAAGATCGACATGATGATGGCGAGGCCGATCACGACCTCGGCTGCCGCGACGACCATCACGAAGAACGAGATGATCTGGCCGTCCAGACTGCCGTTGATCCGGCTGAAGGTGACGAGCGCCAGGTTCGCCGCGTTGAGCATCAGCTCGATGCACATGAACAGCACGATGGCGTTCCGGCGGATCAGCACCCCCGTGGCACCGATGGTGAACAGGATGGTCGCCAGTACGAGGTAGTAGTCAGGCGTCATTTCTCGGTTCCCTTCGGAGCCGCCTCGATCTCCGTCAGCTCACGGACGGGGAGGATCGGCGAGATGCTGCGTTCGGCACCGTTGCCGTCCGGCAGCCGCGCCGGCGCGGCCACCGACATGGTGTTCGCGTAGATGCCGGGACCCGCCTTCGGACCGGGGTAGTTGCCCGGCCGGAAGCGCTCCTTCATCCGGGTGAGCTGGTCGACCCTGTCCTCCTTGGCCTTCTCCACGTGCGCCATGATCATCGCGCCGACCGCCGCCGTGATGAGCAGCGCCGAGGTCACCTCGAAGGCGAAGACGTACTGGGTGAAGAGCAGGGCGGCGAGACCCTGAACGTTGCCGTTCGCGTTCGCCGCGTCCAGCCCCGCCACGGCGGTCGTGCCGAGCGAGCGGGACAGCCCGGTCGCGATCAGCGCGGCGAAGCCGACACCGAGCACGAGCGCAGCCACCCGCTGCCCGCGCAGCGTCTCGATCAGCGAGTCCGAGGCGTCCCGGCCGACCAGCATCAGCACGAACAGGAACAGCATCATGATCGCGCCGGTGTAGACGATGACCTGGACCATGCCGAGGAACGGCGCCGCGTTGACCACGTAGAGGAAGCCCAGGCAGAGCATGGTCACGACCAGCCAGAGCGCGGAGTGCACCGCGTTACGGGCCAGCACCATGCCGAGCGCGCCGATCACCGCGAGCGGACCCAGGACCCAGAAGGCGACCGCCTCACCGGTGGAGACCTGACCGACCGCGGCCGCGAGGACGAGATCGGTCATCGCGGCGCACCTTCCTTCCGGACGGTGCCGGCCGTCTCCGGCCGGTCGGCGCTCTCCTGCGGTTCGGAGGCGTCGTGCGACCCGGCGTCCGACCAGGGGGCACGCTCGGCGCCGACCGAGGTGCCCGGGTTGGTGAGAGCACCGATGTAGTAGTCCTTGTCGGTCTCGCCCAGGCGCATCGGGTGCGGCGGCAGCTCCATGCCGGGCAGCAGCGGCGCCAGAAGCTCCTTCTTCGTGAAGATGAGGTCCTGGCGGTTGTCCCGGGCCAGCTCGTACTCGTTGCTCATGGTGAGCGAGCGGGTCGGGCAGGCCTCGATGCAGAGCCCGCAGAAGATGCACCGGGCGTAGTTGATCTGGTAGATCTTGGCGTACCGCTCACCCGGCGAGAACCGCTGCTCATCGGTGTTGTCGCCGCCCTCGACGTAGATCGCGTCGGCCGGGCAGGCCCAGGCGCACAGCTCGCAGCCGATGCACTTCTCGAGCCCGTCCGGGTGCCGATTGAGGATGTGCCGGCCGTGGTAGCGCGGCGCCGGCTTCGGTGGCGAGAACGGGTAGTCGGTCGTGATCACCTTGCGGAACATGTGCGCGAAGGTCACGCCGAAACCTTTGAAGGAGCCGGTCAACGTGCCCACGTCACACCTCCTTCGATTCGGACTCGCCGCCGACGGTGGCCGGGGCACGTTCGGCCACGGCTCGGCGGGCGCGCGGGCTCGGCGGCACTTGCAGATCCATCGGTGGCACCGGGAAGCTGCCCGGCGGCCGCTGGGCCACCTCTTCCTGGAGTGACAATCTCTTCGGCTTCTTCGTCGTCGGCCAGCCCCAGGCGAGGGCCAGCACCGCGAACGCGATGACACCGGTGGAGATCCACCGGACCTCGGTGGAGAACGCACCGCTCTGGGCGACCTTGAAGTACGCCAGGAAGAGGATCCAGACCAGGTTGACCGGGATCAGCACCTTCCAGCCGAACCGCATGAACTGGTCGTAGCGCATCCGGGGCAGCGTCGCGCGCAGCCAGATGAAGCCGAAGAGCAGCGCGAACACCTTGAGGAAGAACCAGATCAGGCCGAAGTAGCCGGCGTTGGCACCCTCCCAGACCGCGGTGATCGGCCACGGGGCCCGCCAGCCGCCGAGGAACAGCGTCGTGCAGAACGCCGAGACGGTGATCATGTTGATGTACTCGGCGAGGAAGAAGAGCGCGAACTTGAACGACGAGTACTCGGTGTGGAAACCACCGACCAGCTCGGACTCGGCCTCGGGGAGGTCGAACGGTGCCCGGTTGGTCTCGCCGACCGCCGCGATCATGTAGATGAGGAAGCTCGGCAGGAGCTGGACCGCGTACCAGCCGGGTGCGGTCAGTTCGATCCCGCCGATGTTCACCGGGTTGCCGTCGGCCTGCGCCGCGACGATCTGCGAGGTGCTCATCGTGCCGGCGGTCATGAACACCGCCACGATGGAGAGCCCCATCGCGACCTCGTACGAGATCATCTGCGCGCTGGACCGGAGACCGCCGAGCAGCGGGTAGGTCGAGCCGGACGCCCAGCCGGCCAGCACCACGCCGTACACCGCCATCGACGAGCAGGCGAGCAGGACCAGCACCGAGACCGGCACGTCGGTGAGCTGCAGTGCGGTCTGGTGACCGAACATGTTCACCACGCCACCGAACGGGATCACCGCGAACGCGGTGAATGCCACGGTCGCCGAGATGACCGGCGCGATGAAGTAGACCACCTTGTCGGCGGTCCTCGGGATGATCTCCTCCTTGAACGGCAGCTTCAGGCCGTCGGTGAGGCTCTGCAACCAGCCCTTCGGACCCACCTGGTTCGGTCCGGGCCGGACCGCCATCCGGGCCACGACCTTGCGCTCATAGTTGATCGTGAACAGCGTCATGAGCAGGAGCAGCACGAAGACGCCGAGCAACTTGATCAGCGTGATCCACCAGACGTCGTTCTCGAACGTCTCCAGCGTCGGGTCGACGGCGTGCGCCGCCAGCACCACGTTCATCGGGAAGCTCCCTCGGCAAGGATCGGACCGGGCACCCCGGCCGTCAGCTTGACCACCGCACCGGCGGTGACGCCGAGGCTGCGACGCACCGTCGAGCCCGGCGAGTTGGTGGGCAGCCACACCACCCGCGGCGGCAGGTCGGTGATCGACGCCGGCAGGGTGACCGTGCCGCGGCCGGTGCCGACGGTGACCAGGTCACCGTCGACGACCCCGAGCTCCTCGGCCAGGTCCTTGCCGAGGCGAACCACCGGCGGCCGGGCCGTGCCGGCCAGCACCGGGTCGCCGTCGAGCAGGGAACCCAGGTCGATCAGCTGGTGCCAGGTGGCGAGCACGGCCTCGTGCTCGCCCGGTCGTGGCAGGTCGGCCGGCGCGGTCGACGGATGCGCCGGGCGCGGCGCGCTGCTGGCCGGCATCCCGCCCAGCTCGCGCCGGATGGCCATCACGTCGCCGGTGTTCAGAGAGAAGCCTTTGGTCGTCTTCTGGGCGGCGGCGGGGTGGTTGGACGGGACGTCGAGCAGCGCCGCGATCGCCTCCAGCACCCGGCCGTCGGTCATCGCGGCGCCCGGAAGCACCGCCACGAACGACCGCAGCCGTCCCTCCCAGTCCATGTAGGTGCCGGCCTTCTCGACCACCGGGGCGATCGGCAGTACCACGTCGGCCCGGCGGGTCACCGCGCTCTGCCGCACCTCCAGGCTGACCAGGAACGGCACCGCGTCGAGCGCCTCCTCGGCGAGGCGCGGGTCGGCCAGGTCGGCCGGGTCCACGCCGCCGACCAGGAGAGCACCGAGCGTGCCGTCCGCGGCCGCCGCGATGATCCGGTCGGTGTCCCGGCCCGGGGAGCTCGGCAGCACGCCGGACTCGATCCGCCAGGCCAGCGAGAGCTCGGCACGCGCCGCCGCGTCGGTGACCGGACGGCCGCCGGGCAGCAGGTTCGGCAGGCAGCCGGCGTCCAGCGCGCCCCGGTCACCGGCCCGGCGCGGCACCCAGGCGAGGCGGGCCCCGCTGCGAGCCGCCAGATCCGCCGCCGCGCTGAGCCCGCCCGGCACCGTGGCCAGCCGCTCGCCGACGATCAGCAGTGCGCCGGGCGCGCTGAGCGCGCCGGCGATGGCCGCGTCGGTGTTGAGCAGCCGGGCCTCGTCACCCGGGACCGCCGCGACGAGCGCGGCGCCGAGCTTTTCGAAACCCCGGGAGAGGTACGGCGCGACAGCCGTCACCTTGAGCTTCCGCTTGACGTGTCCCTTGCGCAGCCGCAGGAAGAGGATCGGGCACTCCTCCTCCGGTTCCAGCCCGACGATGACGACGGAGGGAGCGTTCTCCACGTCGGCGTACGTGACCTCGGAGGTGCCGGCCACCGAGGCGGCGAGGAAGTCCGCCTCCTCGGTCGACGAAGCCGGCGTACCGGAGGCACGCAACGGACGGGCTCGGAAGTCGATGTCGTTGGTGCCGAGGACGGCCCGGGCGAACTTCGCGTACGCGTACGCATCCTCCACCGTGAGCCGACCGCCCGGAAGGACCCCCACGCCGCGCTCTCGCGCGGCCTTCAGACCCTCCGCCGCCGCGAGCAGCGCCTCGCTCCAGGAGGCCTCGCGCAGCTCACCGCTGTCCGCGTCGCGGACCAGCGGGGTGGTGAGCCGGTCGGTGGCGTTGGCGTACCGGAAGCCCCAGCGGCCCTTGTCGCAGTTCCACTCCTCGTTGACCGCCGGGTCGTCGCCGGCCAGCCGGCGCAGCACCTTGTTGCGGCGGTGGTCGGTGCGCTGGGAGCAGCCGGCCGCGCAGTGCTCACAGGCGCTCGGCGTGGAGACCAGGTCGAACGGCCGGGCCCGGAACCGGTACTGCTCGCCGGTGAGCGCGCCCACCGGGCAGATCTGGATGGTGTTGCCGGAGAAGTACGAGTTGAACGGGACGTCCCCCTCGCCGTCACCGGCCTGACCGTCCCCGGTGCCCTCGCCGCCGAAGAAGTCGTCCCGGTAGACGTTGATCTGCTCGCCGGAGGAGCGGTCCATCAGGTCGATGAACTTGTCTCCGGCGATCTCCTCGGAGAACCGGGTGCAGCGCTGGCAGAGAATGCAGCGCTCCCGGTCCAGCAGCACCTGGCTGGAGATGTGGATCGGCTTCTCGTACTCCCGCTTGTGCTCGTGGAACCGGGAGTCCGCGCGGCCGCTGCTCATCGCCTGGTTCTGCAGCGGGCACTCGCCGCCCTTGTCGCAGGTCGGGCAGTCCAGCGGGTGGTTGACCAGCAGCAGCTCCATGATGCCGGCCTGCGCCTTCGCGGCGACCGGCGAGCTGAGCTGGGTCTTGACCACCATGCCCTCGGCCACCGTCTGGGTGCACGAGGCGACCGGCTTGCGCTGGCCCTCCACCTCGACCAGGCACTGCCGGCAGGCGCCGGCCGGGGCGAGCAGCGGGTGGTCGCAGAACCGCGGGATGGCGATGCCCATCCGCTCGGCGACCCGGATGACCAGCTCGCCCTTCTCGGCCGTCACCTCTACGCCGTCGATGGTTAGCGTGACGGTGTCAGCCCTCTTGGCTACATCAGTCATCAGTGCGCTCCTACAAGGGACTTCTCGGAGAGCCGCGGCGCGGTGCGGCCCTCGATGTAGCCGAGGTAGTCGTCCCGGAACCACTTGAGCGTCGACACGACCGGCGTCGCCGCGCCGTCGCCGAGGCCGCAGAAGGACCGGCCGAAGATGTTGTCCGCGGTGTCCTGGAGGGTGTCCAGGTCGGCGTAGGTGCCCTGGCCGGACAGGATCCGCCGGTAGGTGCGGACCATCCAGTAGTTGCCCTCCCGGCACGGGGTGCACTTGCCGCACGACTCGTGGTGGTAGAACTCCAGCCACCGCCACGTGTTGTAGACCGGGCAGTCCTGGTCCGAGAAGATCTGCATCGCCGTGGTGCCGAGGATCGACCCGGCCGCCGCGACACCCTCGAAGTCCATCGGGGTGTCGATGTGCTCGGCGGTCAGAATCGGTGTCGACGAGCCGCCCGGCGTCCAGAACTTCAGGTTGTGCCCGGGCTTCATCCCGCCGGCCAGCTCGATCAGCTCGCGCAGGGTGATGCCGAGGCCGCACTCGTACTGGCCCGGGTTGACCACCCTGCCGGAGAGCGAGTAGATCATCGGGCCGGCCGACTTCTCGGTGCCCATGCTCTTCCACCAGTCGGCGCCGCCGAGCACGATGTACGGCACGCTCGCGATGGTGCCGACGTTGTTGACCACGGTCGGGCTCGCGTACAGGCCGGCGATGGCCGGGAAGGGCGGGCGCAGCCGGGGCTGGCCACGGAAGCCCTCCAGCGAGTCCAGCAGCGCGGTCTCCTCACCACAGATGTACGCCCCCGCGCCGCTGTGCACGACGAGGTCGAGGTCGTACCCGGACTTGAGGATGTTCTTGCCGAGGTAGCCCTTGGCGTACGCCTCCTGGACCGCGTGGCGCAGCCGCCGCGCGGCGTGCACCGCCTCGCCGCGGATGTAGATGAACGCCCGCTCGGCCCGGATCGCGTAGGAGGCGATGATCGCGCCCTCGATCAGCGAGTGCGGGTCGTACGTCATCAGCGGCAGGTCCTTGCAGGTGCCCGGCTCGCCCTCGTCCGCGTTGATCACGAGGTAGTGCGGCTTGCCGTCGCCCTGCGGGATGAAGCCCCACTTCAGGCCGGTCGGGAAGCCGGCGCCACCACGACCACGCAGGCCGGAGTCCTTGATCAGCTGGATCAGGTCGTCCGGGTGCACGTCGAGCGCCTTGCGCAGTGCCGAGTAGCCGTCGAGCCGCTCGTAGACGCCGATCTGCCAGGCGTCCGGCGACAGCCAGCGCTTGGTCAGTACGGGGGTGAGCTTCTGGAGGACCTCCGGCCGTGGCTGGGTCACTTCTCCTCCTCGGTACGGCGTGTCACGTTGGTGGCCGGCTTCTGCTCGGCGGTGCGCTGGCTGACGATCGACTCGCCCCGAGTGCTGTCACCAGCGGGCTTGCCGTCACCAGCCGGCTCGTTGTCGGCCACGCCGTCCGCCTCCGCGGGGGTGGTCGGGACCGGCGTGGTCGCCGTACCCGACGGTGCGGGGGTGTCCGCGGTGGGGTTCCGGGACTCGGCTGCGCGTACCTCGGGGTCTTTGACGTCGCCGGTGTCGGTGGTCCGCCCGGCGTGCCGGCGCTCATCGACCTTCTCGGCGACCGCACCGGCCGCCGCCTTCACCGCGCCGGCCGCCTTCCTGGCGACCGAGGCGACCCGGCCCGGCTTCTCCTCGGAGGCCGGCTGCTGCGGCAGCGCGGTCTCGTCCCGGACCGGCTTGGTCTTGGTGATCGGGCTGTCCGGATCGAACCCGGCAACCGCGATGCCGTGCTCCTGCGCGAGCCGTACGCCGCGCAGGGTCGGCGCCCCGGCCACCCCGTCGCCGACCGCACCGTCGCGCGGGTCGGCGAAGCCGGCCAGCTGGTACTGCATCTCCTTGAGCGAGCAGATCCGGGCGCCCCGGGCCGGGGTGGGCCGCTCGCCGTTGCGTAGGCTCTCCACCAGCTCGACCGCGCTCTGCGGCGTGGCCTCGTCGACGGTGAAGTCGTAGTTGACCGTCACCACCGGGGCGTAGTCGCAGGCCGCGAGGCACTCGGCGTGCTCCAGCGTGATCTTGCCGTCGGCGGTGGTCTGGTCGTGCCCGACGCCGAGGTGCTCGCTGAGCTGGTCGTAGACCTCCTGGCCACCCATCACGTTGCAGAGGGTGTTGGTGCAGACGCTGACCAGGTACTCACCGGTCGGGCGGCGCTTGTACATGGTGTAGAAGGTGGCCACCGCACCGACCTGGGCCTTGTTGATGCCGAGGATCTCGGCGCAGAACGCCACCCCGTTCGGGCTGACGTGGCCCTCCTCGGTCTGCACCAGGTGCAGCAGCGGCAGGAGCGCCGAGCGCTCCCGGCCCACCGGGTAGCGGGCCAGGATCTCGAGCGCCGGCTCGAGCAGCTTCTCGGCGAGCGGCGCGGCCGCCGGCGAGAAGTCCACCGTTTTCTCTGACATCAGCGGTCACACCCACCCATCACGGGGTCCAGCGAGGCACCACCGGCGATCACATCGGCCAGCAGCGCCCCCTCTGCCATCGCGGGGATGGCCTGAAGGTTGACGAAGCTCGGCTCGCGGTAGTGCACCCGGTACGGATGGGTCCCGCCGTCGGAAACCGCGTGTACGCCGAGTTCGCCACGCGGATGCTCGATCGCGACATAGACCTGACCAGGCGGAACTCGGAAGCCCTCGGTCACGAGCTTGAAGTGGTGGATAAGCGATTCCATCGACTGACCCATGATCTTGGCGACGTGCTCCAGCGAGTTGCCGAGCCCGTCGAGACCGAGCGCGAGCTGCGCCGGCCAGGCGATCTTCTTGTCCTCGATCCAGATCGGGCCCGGGCGGAGGCGGTCCAGCGACTGCTCGACGATCTTCAGCGACTCCCTGATCTCCGCCACCCGGACCAGGAAACGGCCCCAGACGTCGGCCGTCGTCGCGGTCGGCACGTCGAAGTCGTAGTTCTCGTACCCGCAGTACGGCATGGTCTTGCGCAGGTCCCAGGGCAGACCGGCGGCGCGGAGCACCGGGCCGGTGATGCCGAGGGCCAGGCATCCGGTGACGTCCAGGACGGCCACACCCTGCGTACGCTGCTGCCAGATGATCTGGCCGGACAGCATGGCCTCGTACTCCTTGAGCTTCTTCGGCAGGTACTTGAGGAAGTCGCGGATCTTGCGAACCGCCGACTCCGGAAGGTCCTGCGCGAGGCCGCCGGGACGGATGTAGCCGTTGTTCATCCGCAGGCCGGAGGTCTCCTCGAAGATGTCGAGGATGTATTCGCGCTCGCGGAAGCCGTACAGCATCATCGAGATCGCGCCGAGCTCCATGCCCGTGGTGGCGAGCCAGACCAGGTGCGAGGCGATCCGCTGCAACTCCATGAACATGACGCGGATGGTGTTCGTCCGCTCGGTGATCTGATCGGTGATGCCGAGCAGCTTCTCCACCGCGAGGCAGTAGCCCACCTCGTTGGACATGTTGGACAGGTAGTCCATGCGGGTCACGAACGTGACGCCCTGGGTCCAGTTCCGGTACTCGAGGTTCTTCTCGATCCCGGTGTGCAGGTACCCGACCACCGGGCGGCACTCGGTGACCGTCTCGCCCTCGAGCTCGAGCACCAGCCGGAGCACACCGTGCGTGGACGGGTGCTGCGGACCCATGTTGACGACGATCTTCTCGTTGCTGAGCGGGTCGACGCTGGCGGTCAGCGTGTCCCAGTCGCCACCGGTGACCGTGAAGACCCGGCCCTCGGTGGTCTCGCGCTCGCTTGCGTACTCGGATGTCGTCACTGGTAGACCCTCCGCTGGTCGGGCGGCGGAATCTCGGCGCCCTTGTACTCGACGGGCACGCCGCCGAGCGGGTAGTCCTTGCGCTGGGGGTGGCCCTCCCAGTCATCCGGCATGAGGATCCGGGTGAGGTTGGGATGGCCGGGGAAGACGACGCCGAACATGTCGTAGATCTCCCGCTCCTGCCAGTCGGCCGTCGGGTAGACCTGGGTCACGCTCGGAACGGTCACGCCGTCCGCCACCGCGACCTCGAGACGTACCCGCCGCCGGTACGTCATGGAGGTCAACTGGTAGGTCACGTGGAACCGGCGCTCATCGGAGCCGAGATAGTCCACCGCGTCCACCGACGAGCAGAGTTCAAATCGCAGCGACTCGTCGTCGCGCATTACCTGACACACTTCGGCGATACGTTCCGCACGTACGTGAAGTGTGAGCTCCGCCCTATCCACGACCACCTTCTCGATGGCGTCGTTGATGGCCGGATAAGCTTCCTCCAACGCGTCATAGACGTCGTCGAAATATTCGCCGTACGGCCGCGGGCTGTCCAAAACAGCAGGTCGCGGGCGGGCCAGACGACCGAAGCCGGAAACATCTCCGGTGCCTTGGACACCGAACATGCCCTTATCCGGGCTGGGCGGAGTCTGCGCGGGAGCACCAATCTCCGCACCCGCCGGTGCGGTAGTCGGAACACCACCCTCAGTTCCGGGCTGAATTGTCATTTGCCCACCTCCCGCAAATGCGGCTGGAGCTTCATCCAGTTCTCGATCCGCAATTGCTCCTCACGGCCTTCCTTGACGGCCTGGGTCCATTCCGCGCGACGGGTCTTGTCGGCCCGGTACGACGACGGCATGGCACCCGGAGCGACGATCGGGACACGGCCTTCGGCCTCACGGGCCGCCAGCATCTTCCGACCGTTCGGGCCGAGCGGCTGGGCCATGACCTTCTCGCGCATCTTGAGGATCGCGTCGATCAGCATCTCCGGCCTGGGCGGACAGCCCGGCAGGTAGATGTCGACCGGGACGATGTGGTCCACACCCTGCACGATCGCGTAGTTGTTGAACATGCCGCCGGACGAGGCGCAGACGCCCATCGAGATCACCGAGCGGGGCTCCGGCATCTGGTCGTAGATCTGCCGCACCACCGGAGCCATCTTCTGGCTGACCCGGCCGGCGACGATCATCAGGTCGGCCTGACGGGGCGAGGCCCGGAACACCTCCATCCCCCACCGACCGAGGTCGTAGTGGGGTCCGCCGGCGGCCATCATCTCGATGGCGCAGCAGGCCAGGCCGAAGGTGGCGCCCCAGAACGACGACTTGCGAGCCCAGTTCGACAGCTTCTCCACCGACGTGAGCAGGATGCCGCTGGGTAGCTTCTCTTCGATTCCCATGGTTATCAGTCCCAGTTCAGGCCGCCGCGCCGCCACACGTACGCGTAGGCGATGAAGACGGTGACGATGAAGAGGACCATCTCCACGAACCCGAACAGCCCGAGCACGTCGAAGGACACGGCCCACGGGTAGAGGAAGATGGTCTCGATGTCGAAGATGATGAAGAGCATCGCGGTCAGATAGAACTTCACCGGGAACCGGCCGCCGCCGATCGGTTGTGGTGCGGGCTCGATGCCGCATTCATAGGCGTCGAGTTTCGCCCGGTTGTAACGCTTGGGCCCGACGATCGGTGCGACTGACACTGAAAACAACGCGAAGAGGGCGCCGAGGATCAGCAACCCGACGATCGGGACATAAGGGTTGACCGTCATCACTACTCCCGTACGACTGTTAGCCGCTTCACACTAGTTACTGTGCTTCTGTAGTCCTTTGGTCGGGGTGCCTTGATCACCGTCAGACGGCGGGCGCCACCTTGGTCAAGCCGTTGATGATGCGATCCATGGCGTCGCCACCCCGTGGGTCGGTGAGGTTGGCCAGGAGCTTGAGAACGAACTTCATGAGCAGCGGCTGCGGCATGCCGTACTTCGTGGCGAGCCGCATGATCTGCGGGTTTCCGATCAACTTCACGAATATCCCGCCGATTCGGTAGTAACCACCGAACCGCAGACTCAATTCGGCGGGATACGCACGTAGCGCCCGCTCCCGCTCCGGGCCGGCCGGGCGCGCCAGGGCCTGCACGGCCACCTCGGCAGCCATCTCGCCGGACTCCATCGCGTACGCGATGCCCTCGCCGTTCATCGGGTTGACCATGCCACCGGAGTCGCCGACCAGCATGACTCCGCGGGTGTAGTGCGGCACCCGGTTGAAGCCCATCGGGAGCGCGGCACCGAGCGTCTGACCCTCCGCGTTCACCTCGTCACGCAGCCCCCAGTCCTCCGGGGTGGTGCCGAGCCAGTCGGTCAGCAGGGCGCGGTAGTTGGTCTTGCCGAACGCGTCGGAGGAGTTGAGGATGCCGAGCCCGACGTTCACCCGGCCGTCACCGAGACCGAAGATCCACCCGTACCCCGGCAGGAGCCGGCCGGGGTCCTGCGCGCTGCGCAGCTCCAGCCAGGACTCGAGAAAGTTGTCGTCCGCCTTGACCGCGGACCGGTAGTAGCGGCGAACCGCGACGCCGAGCGGGCGGTCGTCCCGCTTGGCCAGCCCGAGGGCGAGCGGGAACTTGCCGGAGACGCCGTCCGCGGCGATCACCAGGGGCGCGCGGTACTCCACCGGCTCCCGCTCCGGCCCGGTCTTCGCCTGGACGCCGATCACGTAGCCGTCGTCGTCCAGCACCGGCCCGGTGACGTTCACGCCGGTACGCAACAGCGCGCCCGCTTCCGTGGCGCGCTGGGCCAGCATGTCGTCGAAGTCCATTCGGGTACGGACCAGGCCGTAGTTCGGGAAGCTGGCCAGTTCCGGCCAGTCCAGCTCCAGCCGGACGCCGCCGCCGATCACCCGCAGGCCGCGGTTGTGCAGCCAGCCCGCCTTCTCCGAGGTGTCCACACCCATCCGGATGAGCTGGCGGACCGCGCGCGGGGTGAGACCGTCGCCGCAGACCTTCTCGCGCGGGAACTCGGTCTTCTCCAGGAGCAGCACCCGGACGCCGTGGCGGGCCAGATGGTAGGCAGCGGCTGACCCGCCCGGACCGGCTCCGACCACGATCACGTCCGCCTCGTCGGCGACGATCGCACCTGCTCCGTGGTCGCTCACGATCCACCTCCGGTCTCGCGCGAGGCTCGTGAATTAGTTCACAAGCATGCCTCGATCGGAGTGTAGGCCGACAATCGAAGATCTTTGCGCTTAGGTTGCCCTAATTTCGCAGAGAGCGCTTCAGGCCTGGTCAGAGTCACGTAGAACCCGGTCCGCCACGCCGAGCGCGGGCCCGTCCAGATGGTCGCGGATGGTGCCGTTCATCGCCCGGTCCAGGGCCACGATCAGCTCCTCCACCAGGTCTTGGGCGAGCAGCGGGTCCTGCGCGGCGACCATCCGCAGACGGGTGGCCAGTTCGGTGGCGCGCCGCTCGCCGGCCTCACCCTCGTCGATCGCGATGTCGATGTCGGTGTCCTCGAGATGCCCGATCTTCGTCATGTCTGCGAGCTAAACAGCACCTTCGCCAGCCTGTAAGGCGAATGCCGGATTTATACCCTGGTGGCGCGATGCAGAGCCACGACGCCGCCGGTCAGATTGCGCCAGCCGACCCGGTCCCACGGCCCGGCCTCGGCGATCCGGCTCGCCAGACCCTGCTGGTCCGGCCAGGCCGGGATGGATTCGGCGAGGTAGACGTACGCCTCCGGGTTGCTGGAGACGGCGCGGGCCACCACCGGCAGAGACCGCATGAGGTACGAGAGATACACGGTCCGGAACGCCGCGTTGGTCGGGTGGCTGAACTCGCAGACCACCAGCCGGCCGCCCGGACGGACGACCCGCCCGAGCTCACGGAGCGCAGCGGTGGTGTCGACGACGTTACGGAGCGCGAAGGAGATCGTCACGGCGTCGAAGGTCGCGTCGGCGAACGGCAGGTGCAGCGCGTCGCCGGCCAGCAGCGGCGCGTCCGGCCGGACCCGCCGACCGGCCCGCAGCATGCCCACCGACAGGTCGGCGCCGACCGCGAACGCGCCGGAGCGGCCCAGCTCCTGCGTGGAGACGCCGGTGCCCGCGCCCACGTCCAGGACCCGCTCGCCCGGCCGCAGACCCAGGGCGGCCCGGGTGGCCCGGCGCCAGCCGCGGTCCTGCCCGAAGGAGATGAGGGTGTTGGTGAGGTCGTAGCGCTCGGCCACGCCGTCGAACATCTCGGCGACCTCGTGCGGCTGCTTGTCCAGATCTGCGCGCGTCACGAAGACAACTCTGCCCCATCGGACCGCGAACAGAACGGGCGGGATGGTCACCCATCCCGCCCGTACCTTGTGCGTTATATATACGACCGCCATCGGTCGGGTCCGACTTCCCGTCACCGCGGCGGGCGACGACTGAGTGTTCGATTGCCTTACGCAGGCAACCTAACCAGCCGGAACCAGCCGGGACAGTCAACTGGCGGGCTCGTTACCGAGGAGCAACCCGTCCTCAACGGTCCGGTGATCGACCCTTGGCCGAACGGCCGAGCCCGGCCCCTACGAAAGGGGGTCAGTTGACCTCTACGAGCGGCAGCTGGGTCCGGCCCGCGCCGCCACCGGGGATGGCGATCGAGGAGAAGTGCGAGACCACGCGCTCGTCCGTCGGGTCGTCCGCGGGCGTGTGGTGCACGGCGAGATGGCGGTACCAGGTGTCGCGCTGCGCCGGGATCCGGTCCGCGGTGCGGATCATCGAGATCAGCTCCTGGAGGTTCGACCGGTGCCGGGCGCCGGCCGAGGAGATCACGTTCTCCTCCAGCATGATCGAACCCAGGTCGTCCACACCCATGTGCAGCGAGAGCTGGCCGATGTCCTTGCCGGTGGTCAGCCAGGACGCCTGCAGGTGGGCGACGTTGTCGAAGAAGAGCCGGGAGACCGCGATGAAGCGCAGGTACTCCATCGTGGTGGCCTGGGTGCGGCCCTTCAGGTGGTTGTTCTCCGGCTGGTAGGTCCACGGGATGAACGCGCGGAAGCCACCCACCTCGTGACTCTGCTCGACGGCGTCGTCGCGGTAGCCGTTGGCGACGGCGAGATCCTGCACGTCACGGATCATGCGGATGTGCTCGATACGCTCCGCGTTCGTCTCGCCCGTACCCATCATCATGGTGGCGGTCGAGGAGAGGCCGTTCCGGTGTGCCACTGCCATCGCCTCCAGCCAGCGCGCGCCGCTCTCCTTGAGCGGTGCGATCGCCTTGCGCGGCCGGTCGGGCAGCATCTCGGCGCCGGCGCCGGCGATCGAGTCCAGCCCGGCTGCCTTGATCCGCAGGACCGCCTCCTCGATCGAGACGTCCGAGACCTTGGCCATGTGCAGGATCTCGCTCGGGCCGATCGAGTGGATGGCGAGCTGCGGGTACGCCTGCTTCACCGAGGAGAAGAGCTCCTCGTAGTACTCGACGCCGTAGTCGGGGTGATGGCCACCCTGGAGCATCACCTGCGTGGCGCCGAGGTCGACCGCCTCGCCGCACCGGCGCAGGATCTCCTCGGTCGGGTGCGACCAGCCCTCCTTGTGCTTCGGGGCCCGGTAGAACGCGCAGAACTTGCACGCCGTGACGCACACGTTGGTGTAGTTGATGTTCCGGTCGATCAGGTAGGTGACGACGCCGTCCGGGTAGCGACGGCGGCGCACCGCGTCGGCCGCCTCGCCCAGCGCGTGGAACGGGGCCTGCGTGTAGAGCAGCAGCGCCTCCTCGGGCGTGATCCGCCCACCGTCGGCACCACGCTGCAGGATGCTGTCGATCTCCTGGTTCGCCGTCACGACCAGAAGCGTACGTCCACGCGGCGTCAACCGTCAGCGGCGCCGGTCACGGCCGGCTGGCGGCTAATCTCGACAGGTCGTTCAGGGGGTGGACTTGCTCGTCGTTCATGGGGGTTGGGTACCCGGTACGGGTCGGCCAGGCCGGCTGGTGCTCTGGGCCGAGGACCCGGCACTGCCGCTGACCTCGGCTTCCCGGGCGAAATCGCGGCCGCATCCGTTCGCTGTCCCGGCCGAAGCCCTCGCCGAGGCGCTCAGCAGCGACCTCGCGGACGTCCTTCCGGCCGGGTCCGGCACCGTGCGACTTCCCGGTACGGCGCGCGGACCCGTTCCTTCGCCGGAGACCGGGGTGGAGGCGCCCACACGTGGCATCCGGCTCGGGGCTTGGACCGTCCCCCTGCTCTCGGTGCCCGACCATCTCGTTACCGCGGTGCTGAGCACGCTGGCCGACCCGGATCCGGCCGCGCCCTGGGTCGCCGGACCGTCGCTGCGCTACCTCGCCCTGCTCGCCGGTTTCGCCTGCGACCTGGCCCGGCGCGGCCGGATGCTGCCGCAGCTGGTGCTCGAGGACGGCGTGCCGACAGCCCGGTGGCGGCCGGTGCTGACCGGTGCCGACGCGGCCACCTACCGGGACTTCGCGGCCGGGATGCCGCCGGTCGTCCGGGCCGCGGAAACCGTCGACGGGCACCCGCTGGGACGAACCGTGCGGGACGCGCTCGACACGCTGCTCGACGGGGCGGCCCGCTCCGTGCTGCCGGAGCGGCTCATGGTGGGGCAGCGTCCGGGGCCGAAGGCGGCGTTGCCGGACCGCTGGGTCGCCGCCCTCACCGCGGAGGATCCGGCGCTGCCCGGCGCCGGGGCCGGTGACGTCCGCGAGCTGCGACAGGCGCTCGACGACTGGATGCGCGCCGCCAACGAGGCGAACGGACCGATCCGGGTCAGCTTCCGGCTGATCGAGCCGGAGCCGGGCGAGGACGGCTGGGGTCTGGAGTTCGCCCTGCAGTCGGCGGAGGATCCGAGCCTCTATCTGCCGGCGGCGGATCTCTGGGAGGGTGAGCGTTTCCCCGGCCTGCCGAAGCGTCCGGACGAGACCCTGCTGGCCGGGCTGGGCCGGGCGGTTCGACTGTTTCCGCTGCTCCACGTGGCGCTGCTCGAACAGCGGCCGGCCGCCATGCGACTGGTCACCGGGGAGGCGTACGAGTTCCTCCGGCAGGTCGCTCCGCTGCTTCAGGCCGCCGGGTTCGGCGTACAGCTGCCGTCCTGGGCCGGCCGCAAGGCGGTCGGGCTGAAGCTGACCACCCGGTCGAAGCCGAAGGGCTCGTCGTCCCGGGCGGTCGCCGACTCCGGTTTCGGCCTGGCCGAGCTGGTCGACTTCCGGCTCGACCTGGTGATCGGTGACGGCGTGGTGACCGCCGACGAGCTGGCCGAGCTGGCCCGGCTCAAGGTGCCGCTGGTCCGGGTTCGTGGCCAGTGGGTGGAGCTGGACGACCGGCAGCTGAAGGCGGCACTGAAGGCGGTGAGCGGGCGCCGGGAGGGCGAGCTGACCGCCGGTGAGGTGCTTCAGCAGGTGGTCGACGGCGGCGAGGAGGACCTTCCGCTGGTCGAGGTGGACGCGGACGGCATGCTGGGCGACCTGCTGTCGGGTCAGGCGGCCGAGCGGCTCACCCCGCTTCCCACCCCGGCCGGCTTCCACGGCGCGCTACGGCCGTACCAGGAACGGGGTCTTTCCTGGCTGCACTTCCTCAGCCGGCTGGGGCTGGGCGGGATCCTCGCCGACGACATGGGTCTCGGCAAGACCGCGCAGACGCTGTCGCTCATGTTGGCGGAGGAGTCCGTCAAGACCCTCCTCATCTGCCCGATGTCCCTGGTCAGCAATTGGCAGAAGGAGGCCGCCCGGTTCGCCCCCTCGGTACGCGTCTACGTGCACCACGGCGGCACCCGGCGGCGTGGCGAGGAGTTCGACGCCGCCGTCGCCGAGGCGGACCTGGTTCTCACCACCTACGGGACTGCGCTGCGTGATCTTGAAACGCTACGGAGCGTCACCTGGGGCCGGATGGTCTGCGACGAGGCTCAGGCGATCAAGAACAGCGGTACCCGGCAGTCCCAGGCGGTACGCGCCATCCCGGCCCGGACCCGGCTCGCCCTGACCGGCACTCCGGTGGAGAACCACCTGGCCGAGCTCTGGTCCATCATGGACTTCTGCAATCCGGGGCTGCTCGGGCCGGCGAAACGGTTCCGCCGCCGGTTCCAGGAGCCCATCGAGGTCCGGCAGGACGCCGACGCGACCGCCGCGCTGAAACGGGCGACCGGGCCGTTCGTGCTGCGCCGCCTGAAGACCGACAAGACCATCATCTCGGACCTTCCGGAGAAGAACGAGATGAAGGTGTGGTGCTCGCTCACCCCGGAGCAGGCCACCCTGTACCAGGCGGTGGTCGAGGACATGATGTCCGAGATCGAGAGCAGCGAGGGCATTCAGCGCCGCGGCAACGTACTCGCCGCGATGATGAAGCTGAAGCAGGTCTGCAATCACCCCGCGCACCTGCTCAAGGACGGCTCCCGGCTGCCCGGCCGATCCGGGAAGCTGGCCCGCCTGGAGGTACTGGCCGAGGAGATCGTCGAGGACGGCGACAAGGCCCTGATCTTCACCCAGTACGCGGAGTGGGGCTCGCTGCTCCAGCCCTATCTCGCCGCCCACCTCGACCGCCCGGTGCTGTGGCTCCACGGTGGACTGAGCAAGGCCCGGCGCGACGAGTTGGTGGAGCGGTTCCAGAGCGAGAACGAGCCGATGCTGTTCCTGCTCTCGCTGAAGGCCGCCGGAACCGGCCTCAACCTGACCGCCGCGAACCACGTCGTCCACTTCGACCGGTGGTGGAATCCGGCGGTCGAGGATCAGGCCACCGACCGCGCGTTCCGAATCGGACAGTCGCGCAACGTGCAGGTACGCAAGTTCGTCTGCACCGGCACACTGGAGGAGAAGATCGACGCCATGATCGAGCGGAAGAAGGCACTGGCCTCCTCGGTCGTCGGCACCGGTGAGCAGTGGATCACCGACCTGAGCACCGATCAACTGCGTGAGCTGTTCGCCCTCGACCCGGCGGCGGTGAGCTGATGGCCGGTCGCTTCTTCGAATCGTCCCGTCCGATCGAAGTGGACGGTGGCCTCGCCGTCCGGTCGAAACGGGGCAAGATCGGCGAGCAGTGGTGGTCGCGCCGGTTCGTGGACGTCCTGGAGGGCATCTGCGATCCGGGCCGGCTCGCACGTGGCCGGACCTATGCCCGAAAAGGCCAGGTGATGGACTTCGTCCTGACGCCGGGTCAGATCAAAGCCCGCGTGCAGGGCTCACGGCCGACCCCGTACCAGGTCACCATCACCATCGCCGCCTACGACGAGGCGCAGTGGACCGAGATCACCGAACAGCTCGGATCGCGGGCGCTCTACCGCGCCGCCCTGCTGGCCGGCGAGATGCCGCACGAGATCGTGGACCTCTTCACCGAGATCGGCGAGCCGCTCTTCCCCTCCGAGCTGGACATCCACTGCTCCTGCCCGGACTGGGGAGTCCCGTGCAAACACGGCTCCGCCACGCTGTACGTGCTGGCCGAGGCCTTCGACGACGACCCGTTCCTGGTGCTGGCCTGGCGGGGCCGAGCCCGGGACGCGCTGCTCGACGCCCTGCGCGGCACGCCCGACCCGGACGAAGCGGTGATCGACCCGCTCGCCGTGGACGACGAGCCCCTGGACGGCCGGCTGGCGGACTTCTACAGCCCGGCGATCAGCCTGGGCCGGCTCCGCGAGCGCCCACCGCGCACCGTGGCACCGCCGGAGCTCCTGCTGCGGGCGCTCGACCCGCCGCCGGTGAAGATCCGGCACGTCCCGCTGGTGGACATCCTCCGCTCCACCTATCGCGACCTGGGGAAAACCGAGGAGTGAGGTGTGGGGCCGCGACCATCGTGAACCGATCGTGGGCGAGTCCACGACGGACGCGGCGATAGATGATAACCAATATCCCGACGTGGCGCGATGCCGTGGTCGCCCCGGCATAGGGTCGGACCATGAGTGAGATGAGCTACCGCCGCTTGGGCGACTCGGGCCTCGTGGTGTCCGTGGTCGGCATCGGCTGCAACAACTTCGGCCGCAAACTGGACGCCGAGGGCACCCGCGAGGTGGTCGACGCCGCGCTGGACGCCGGCATCACACTTTTCGACACCGCCGACATCTACGGCACCCCGCACGGCACCTCGGAGGAGCTGCTCGGCGCGGCGCTCAAGGGCCGCCGCGACGAGGTCGTACTGGCCTCCAAGTTCGGGATGAACATGGAGGGCCTCAACGGCCGTGACTTCGGCGCCCGGGGCTCCCGGCGATACATCGTCCGGGCCGTGGAGGCGTCGCTGCGCCGGCTGGAGACCGACTACATCGACCTCTACCAGATGCACGAGCCGGACCCGGCGACCCCGATCGACGAGACCCTGTCCGCGCTGGACGACCTGGTCCGCTCCGGCAAGGTGCGCTACCTGGGCAACTCGAACTTCTCCGGCTGGCAGATCGCCGACGCGGACTGGACCGCCCGGACCGGGGGCCTGACCAGGTTCGTCAGCGCGCAGAACCGCTACAGCCTGCTGCACCGCGAGGCCGAGGCCGAGGTGGTCCCGGCGTGCGAGCAGTTCGGCCTGGGGCTGCTGCCGTTCTTCCCGCTCGACTCCGGCCTGCTCACCGGCAAATACCAGCGTGGGGAGCAGCCGTCGGCGGGCACCCGGCTCGCCCAGGACCGCTACCGGCCGTGGCTGGCCGACGCCGACTGGGACACCATCGAGGCGCTCACCGCGTACGGGCGGGAGCGCGGGCACAGCGTCCTCGAAGTGGCGATCGCCGGGCTGGCGGCCCGGCCGGCGGTGACCAGCGTGATCGCCGGTGCGACCACCGCCGAGCAGGTGCAGGCCAACGCCGCCGCGGCGGCCTGGGAGCTCAGCGCGGCCGACATCGCCGCGCTCGACGCGCTGCTGGAGAGCTGAGGCGGGGCCGGGTGCGCTTGCGCGCACCCGGCTCGTCAGTCGACGACCGTGACGATCCGGCGGCGACGGGCCATCCGGTACGCGAAGAAGCCCGCGACCAGCAACACCGCACCAGCACCCGCGACCAGCCCGGCCGGGGCACCGGTGATCGGCAGCCCACCACCCGAGCCGCCGGCGGTCAGCTCGACCGTGACGGCCGCCTTGTCGTTGCCGCTCTTCGAGTCCTGCACGCCGCCGTCGACGGTCACGCTGCCGGCCTTGTGCTCGCCCTCGAGGATGTCGGCGGTGAAGCGGAACAGGTCCTGGTCGCCCTTGCGCAGGTCCTCGAAGACCAGGCAGACGAAGTCCCGCTCGGCGAGGTTGCGGAAGTCCATGTAGTCCGCGTTATCGGGGTTGGTCCCCGGCAGGCACCGGTTGTCGACCTCGGTCAGGTCGATCCCGCTCGGCAGCCGGACGTGGACGTACGGGAACCAGGTCAGCGAGGCCGGAATCATGCCGGTCGGGCCGAGGTTGCGCACACCCACCTTGACGGTGCTGCTGTCACCGACCGCGCCGGTGAACGCGCCGCCGACGGCGGCGCTGTCCGAGGACGACTTCGGCACCGACACCGAGAAGTCGGTGATGTTGTCCTCCGGGTTGAGGTCCTCGACCTCCTTCGGCTCGGCGGAGACCGTCGCGAGCTTCGCGAGCTTGAGTTCCGCACCCTTGGCCCCGGCCGTCTTGGCGGCGAAGTCCAGGACGAACGTGTCGGTGAGCCCGACCGCCGCGACGTACACCGGGTAGTCGTACGGTCCGGCGGCGTCCGAGGCGGCCTTGACCCGCAGCGGCGTCGACTCCGGCAGGGCGAAGGCACCACCGGCGGCGAGCGGCTCGTTGAAGACGCAGATCAGGCCGCCGCCCATCTCCTCGTCGGTGAGGCAGTTGCGGTAGTTCAGGACCGCCTCCACCCCGCCGAAGACCGGGAGGACCAGCAGGCCGAACGCCTTGACCTCCTGGTTGCCGGTGTTGGCGACGGTGAACGGTACGTCCGCGGACTGACCCCGGCCCAGCTTCAGGTCCTTGATGTCACCGATCTCCAGGTCGGCGCCGCCCTTGGCGGTCCGCACCACGGTGATCGAGGTCTCGAAGCTCTTCACACCGCCCACGCTGGTGGCCAGACCGAGCACCTTCGCCGGCGACGCACCGGCCGGCGCCGACGGCTTCAGCGTGAACTTCACCGTGCGCTTCTCGCCGGTCTTGAAGTCGCCGAGGGCACACACGCTGCCGGTGCACCCGGCCGGCGGCGTGAATCCCAGATCGGCGGCGACCGGTTTGCCCGCGGTGCCGAAGTCGAGGACGACGTCCTTTACGGCGTTGCCGACGTTCCAGACGTCGATTTTGACCGTCTTCGACTGCCCGTTGATCACGGTTACCGTCTCCGGGCTCAGAATGCCGAGCATCGGCATATCGGGCTCGGGAGTTTCGGCGGCCCGGGCCGGCATGGCCAGGCCGGTCAGCGCGAGGCTACCGGCGACGGCGGGCAGGACGAGACGGCGGAGCAAGGCGCGCAGACGCATGGTCACCGATTTCGGAACGCGGGAAAGTCCGAGGATCGTAAGGCCCGCCCACGCGAAGATCAAACGTCGGCGAAAAGCAGCCCTTCATCGGGCAGAGACGGCACTTCACCGCGATCCGCCGCACGGCGGGCGAATTCCCGGACTCCGGCCAATTGCCGCGCACCGAGGGAGAAGTCCAGCGCCCGGAAATAGTTGGCGAGGGTGGCGGCGTCGAACGGCTCCCACCGGGCGGCGGCCTCGGCCACCTCGTCGAGCTCACCGAGGCAGAGGTCGCGGGACCGCTGGAACGCCTCGTGCACGTCCTTCACCAGGCCGGGGTGCGCGGCGGCGAACTCCTTGCGGACCGCCCACACCGCGAACACCATCGGCAGGCCGGTCCACTCCCGCCACGCCTCGGCCAGGTCGATCACCTGGAGGCCGAGTGCGGGTGCCTCGTACAACGCGCGCAATGCCGGGTCCCCGATCAGCACGCCGGCGTCGGCCTCCATCAGCATCTGCGACAGGTCGGGTGGGCAGCGGAAATACTCCGGCTCCGCGCCGTACCTCTCGGCCAGCAGCATCTGCGCGAGCAGCACGCCGGTCCGCGAGGTGGAACCGAGCGCGACCGGCCGCCCGTCCAGCTCGGCCGCAGGCCGGGTGGAGACCAGATTGACCGACAGCACCGGGCCGTCGCTGCCGACCGCCAGGTCGGGCAGCAGGAGCAGCTCGTCGGCGTGCCGCAGGTACTCGACCAGGGTGATCGGCCCGATGTCCAGGTCACCGGCGACGAGTGCGGCGCTGAGTCGCTCCGGGGTGTCCTTGTGCAGGTCGACGTCGAGGAGGGCGCCCGAGCGCATCAGACCCCAGTAGATCGGGAGGCAGTTCAGGAACTGGATGTGCCCGACCCGGGGCCGACGGACGCTGTCGCTCATTCTGCGACGTTATCCGGGATCTCTGTCCGACGACCGGTGGGCGGGGCCACAGGTGGCTCACGTCGCACCAGCGGCACGCAGGCCAGCGCGGCGAGCAGTCCCATCACGCCGGCGCCCGCGACCAGGCCTCGCGGCGCGAACTGCTCGGCCAGCGGCCCGGCCACGATCAGGCCGAACAGCCCGGCGCCCTGCACCGCGGCGCCGTAGATCGAGAAGGCCCGGCCGTGCGCCTCGGCCGGCACCCGGGTCGCAATCGTCACGGTGGTGCAGACGTTGAGTGCGCCGTTCGCGACACCGCCGACGATCCACAGCGGGATCAGCCACGCAGCCGCCGACACCGTCGCCGCACCGACCACGGCGAGGCACGAGACGGTGAGCAGCGCCAGAACCATCCGCACGGAGATCAGTCGGCGCGGGATCCGCGCGAAGCCCAGTCCACCGACCAGCATCCCGACCGCCCACGACGCCACCACGAAGCCGTAGACCGTGGTGGAGGCGCCGAGCGTCTCCCGGATGAAGAACACCTCGAAGACGTTTATCGCGTTCACCCCGGCGACGACCGCCGCGACGGCCACCGTCATCACCGTGAGCTCACGGTCGGCACGCAGGCGGAACGCCACCTCATCGGCCTGCCGCGCGGTCGCCGTCCCGCGCCGGGTGCGGATCAGCAGGCCGACCACCACCAGCGCGAGGTAGCTGGCGGCGTCCAGCAGCAGCGGCACGCGCGCGCCCACCTGCCCGACCAGGATCCCGGCCAGCGCCGGAGCGACAAGCATGCCGACCAGCCCGGCGGTCTGCACGATGCCGCTGGCCTTGGCCAGGTCGGTGCTGTGCACCATCCCCGGCAGCAGCGCGGACAGGGTGGGCTGGGTAACGGCGAGGCCGCAGGAGAGCAACGCGACCAGGGCCACGATCAACACCGGCTGGGTGACGAAGGCGAGCGCCAGGCACACCGCGGCCTGGGCAAGACCCACAACCACCAGCAGCGTACGGCTGTCCGCACGGTCCACGAGCCGCCCGGCGGGTGCGGCCAGCAGGGTGATCGGCAGGCTGGCCGCCACGAGCAGCCCGGACACCGCGAACCCGCCGTGGCCGGACTGCTGCAACACCAGGGCGAGCGTGGTGGCCGCCAGCAGATCCCCGCAGACCGAGATCGCCCGCCCGGCCGCCGCGAGACGGACGTCCGCCCAGCGCGATTCAGCAGATGTGAAGGACATACTTCGAAAGTATTCCTTCACATCTGCTGAAGGCAAGCCCTACGCCTTCGGGAAGGCGGCGTACTGCACGACGACCTCGCGGGCCCCCTCCGGCGCAACGTCCTGCCGGGCCCGCATCCGATACGGCTCCATCAGCGCACGCACCTGCTTGTTCAGCTCCAGCAACTCCTCCGCCGTGACCCGCAGACGCTGCCCCATCATCGCCGCCGCGTCCCGCCACTCCGGCGACTCCTGCGACTGCCGGTCGGCCCACTCGCGCAGCCGCTCCTTGTCGCGCGTCATGTACAGATCGATGAGCGCCCGCTCCGCCGCCAGCGCCTCCGGCTGCTCGACATCACCCGCGATCCAGAGGCTCGTGCTGGTGCTGCGCCACAGCCGCTCGCGCCCGTCCCCCCGGCTCGGCGCCTGCTCGACCAGCCCGTACTTGGCCAGCTCCCGCAGGTGATAGCTGGTAGCGCTCGGCGAGAGCCCGACCAGCGCCGCGCACTCGGTAGCGCTCACCGCCGCCCCGGTAGCACTCAGATGCTCGACGATCTCGATCCGAGCCGGATGCGCCAGCGCCCGCAACGTGCGCGCATCCGAGATCCGCCCCTGCGACAGCTCACTCATCCCCCCATTCTTTCCAGGCGACGTACGCCAGAGGAGGACGGGATCGTCCGCAGCCGGGTCAGAAACTCCACCGGCATCGGCAGCAGCATAAATCGGTGGCGGGCTGGTGGCGCGTTCCGTAGCGTGGAGGGCCGCTTGACGGCCGTGGTGAGCATGCACCGCAGCGGACGTTCCCGCGCCGAGGGGCGGCCGACCCGCCTTTCGGATACGCGAGCAAGCAGCCTTGATCAGCCTGTTGGGGATGACCTGTGCCCGCTTCCGACCTGGACACCGAACTCACCGCCGAACGGAACCATCTCACCGAGTCCCGGGCCGCGCTGCGCCGGATGCGCGACCGCGCCCAGTCGCTCTTCGCCACCGGCGACAAGGTGGCCGGGGATGCCTACACCGCCGAGCAGTTGGGCCGGCACATGGCCCGCCGCGTCAAGGAGCTGGCCGACGACCCGGACACTCCACTCTTCTTCGGGCGCCTCGACATCGAGGAGACGGCCTACCACGTCGGGCGCCGGCACGTCACCGACGACGCCGGCGAGCCGATGGTGCTGGACTGGCGTGCGCCGCTCTCGCGAAGCTTCTACCGGGCCAGCGTGCGTGACCCGCAGGGGGTGGCCACCCGGCGCCGGTTCGGGTTCGTCAAGGGCGAGCTGACCAGCTTCGAGGACGAGCACCTGGACCGGGGTGAGGAGCTGGGGACGAAGAGCCGCATCCTGACCGCCGAGATCGAGCGGCCGCGCGTCGGGCCGATGCGGGACATCGTCGCCACCATCCAGCCGGAGCAGGACGAGCTGGTCCGGGCCGAGCTCGGCGACTCGATCTGCGTGCAGGGTGCGCCCGGCACCGGTAAGACCGCGGTCGGGCTGCACCGCGCCGCCTACCTGCTCTACCTGCACCGCGAACGGCTGCGCCGGTCGGGTGTGCTGATCGTCGGGCCGAACACCGCGTTCCTCTCCTACATCTCCGCGGTTCTGCCGACCCTCGGCGAGGTCGAGGTGCAGCAGTCCACCCTGGACGAGCTGATCGGCCGGGTGCCGGTCAAGGCCGCCGACACGCCCGCGGCGGCAGCGATCAAACATGACGTACGGATGGCGGAGGTGCTCCGCAAGGCGCTGTGGGGCCGGCTGGGCAAACCCACCGAGCCGATCATGGTGTCGGACGGCTCGTACCGGTGGCGGATCGACGCCGAGCCGCTGCGCCGGATCGTCGACGAGGCCCGCCGGGAGGGCTTGCCGTATTCGGTCGGCCGGGATCGCGTGCTGGCCCGCGTGGTCGGCCTGCTGCAACGCCAGTCGGAGTACCGCAGCGGCAACTCGCCGAACGAGTCCTGGCTGCGCAAGATGAGCAAGGTCGCGCCGGTGACCGCGTTCCTGGAACAGAGCTGGCCGGCCGTGACCCCGGAGGCGCTGGTCGCGAGCGTGCTGACCGACCCCTCGGTGGCCGACGGCATCCTCACCGAGGACGAGCAGGCGACGATCCGCTGGGCGAAGCCGCCGAAGACGGTGAAGTCGGCCCGGTTCAGCACGGCCGATCTGCTGCTGCTCGACGAGGCGGCGGGACTGCTGGAGCGGGAGACCAGTTTCGGTCACGTCGTGGTCGACGAGGCGCAGGACCTGTCGCCGATGCAGGCGCGCGCCCTGGCCCGGCGCAGCGAGCACGGGTCGATCACGCTGCTGGGCGATCTGGCGCAGGGCACCGCACCGTGGGCCACCACGGACTGGCGGGACATCCTCGGTCACCTCGGTAAGCCGGACGCGCCGGTGGTGCCGTTGACCGTCGGTTTTCGCGTACCCGAAGCGGTTGTCATGCTGGCCAACCGCCTGCTGCCGGCACTCGGGGTGAATGTGCCCGAGGCCGTGTCCCTGCGCCGCGACGGCGATCTCGCCGTCGTCGAGGCCGAGCCGGACGACCTGGACGCCCGGACGCTGGCCGAGGTGACCGCCGCGCTGGGGCATGAGGGTTCGGTCGCGGTGATCGCGGCGGACGCCGCGGTCGAGCGGCTGCGCGGGCATCTCACCGCCGCCGGCGTCGAGCACGCGACGCCCGACGACGTCGAGGCCGAAGCGCGCGTCACGGTGGTGCCCGCCACGATCGTCAAGGGCTTGGAGTACGACCATGTCATCGTCCACGAACCCGCCGACATCGTGGCCGCCGAACCGAAGGGACTGAACCGCCTCTACGTGGTCCTCACCCGGGCCGTCACCCGACTCTCCGTTCTGCACGCCAAGCCGCTGCCGGACGCGCTTAGGATCATGTGATGCCTCGTATCGGTGTGATGTTCGACCGCGACATTTCCCCTGAAGAGCTCCCCGGTTTCGCCAAGGCGCTGGACGAAGCCGGCGCGGACGACCTGTGGGTGGTGGAGGATCTCGGCTGGAACGGCGGCGTGAGTGCCGCCGCGATCGCCCTGGCCACCACCTCCCGGCTGCGGGTCGGCATCGGCATCGCCCCGGCGCCGTTGCGCAGCCCGGCTCTGTACGCCATGGAGATCGCCACCCTGGCCCGGGTCTATCCCGGCCGGGTGGTGGCCGGTCTCGGACACGGCGTGGCGGAATGGATGCGCCAGGTCGGCGTCGCGCCGAAGTCGGCGCTGGCCATGCTCGAGGAGAGCGTGACCGCGGTTCGCCGCCTGCTGCGCGGCGAGACCGTCACCGTCGACGGCCGGGAGGTGCACCTCGACGGGATCCGCCTGGTGCATCCGCCCGAGGTGGTCCCGCCGGTGGTCACCGGGGTGGTCCGCCCCCGGTCGCTGGAACTGTCCGGCCGGGCGGCGGATGGCACGATCCTGGTCGAGGGCTTGAGCCCAGCCAAGATCATCGAGGCGATCGGGCACATCCGCCGGGGCGGCGCCACGGACGAGCACGAGGTGATCGGTTTCGCCTTCCTGCACATCGACGACGATCCGGAGCGTGCCGCGCGGACCAGCCGGGAGGCCCTGACCGGCCAGGCGGGCTTCCTCGGAGTCCAGCCGGAGGAGGTCTTCGCCCTGGTCGGCCCGGCGTCGGAGGTCCCGGCGAAGGTGCGCACGCTCACCGAGGCGGGCGTGAGCACCGTCGTGCTGCGCCCGTTCGGCCCTGACCCGCTCGGCCAGGTGCGCGCCGCGCTCACCGCTCTGGGACGGTGAAGTCCGGCCCGCCCTTGATCAATCGGTCAAGGGCGGGAGCGGCTTCACCCAGCGGGACCACTCCTGCTGCCGGCCATAGCCGTGGGCCGCCCAGATGCCGTGGGCGACCTCGTTCCCGTCGAGGACCATGGCGTCGGCGCGCGTACCCCCGAAGGTTTGGAAGCGGCCCTCGGCCGCGGCGATCAGCCTGCCGCCGATGCCCTCCCGGCGCCGCCACGGCGCGACCGCGAGCCGGTAGAGATGACAGCGCCAGCCGTCCCAGCCGGCGATCACGGTTCCGACGATCTCGTCGCCGTCGACCGCCAGGATGAGCGCGCCGGGATCTCGCCGGTGCAGCGCTTCGATGGCCGCCGGGGTGTCCACCGGCCGGCTCTCGTTCTCCGCCGCCGCCTGCCAGAAGTCGAGGACCGCCGGGAGCTCGCCGTCCTGCGCCGCCCTGAAGATCAGATCTGCCACGCCGCCACCCTAGTGAGGCTTCCGTGAACTTTATGGCACAAAGTTCTTTGACTTTGCGTTGTAAAGTCGAGCCATGGCATCGATCGACGACGAATCCTCCTTTGAGGATCCCGCCGAGGCGCTGCGCCTGATCGAGCGCGAGCAGGCCAACCTCGAGCGCGAGCTCACTCCCGACCCCCGGTTGATGTACTGGCCGTGGGGCCTCGCCTGGCTGATCGGCTCCGGCCTGCTCTTCCTCCGCTACGGCCCGGACGGCCGGGTCTTCGTCGACATGCCCGGCTGGCTGCCGCTGCTGATCATGTCCAGCCTGATGATCATCGCCGGCATCACCACCGGCATCGTCGGCTCCCGATCGAGCCGGCAGGTCTCCGGTCCGTCGAGCCGGCAGGGCGCCATGTACGGCTTCGCCTGGTCGGTCGGCTTCACGAGCTTCTCCGTGGTCTTCGCCCGGCTCACCCGGGCGATTCCGGACGAGCTGATGGGCATCCTCTGGGGCGGCGGCATGGTCGCCCTGGTCGGCGCGCTGTACATGGCCGGCGCGGCGATCTGGACCGACCGGGACATGTTCGTCCTGGGCGCCTGGATCAGCGGGGTCAACGTCGTCGGTGTCCTTCTCGGACCCGGCTGGCACTCGCTGCTCGTGGCGATCGCCGGGGGCGGCGGGCTGCTGATCGCCGGGCTCGTCGGCTGGTGGCGCCTGCGATGAGCGACGGAACGCTGCCGGACCTCGACCCGGTGATCCACGCCCAGGCCCGCCTCCGTGTGGTCTCCGCTCTCTCCCAGCTGAACGAGTCGGACCGGATCGCCTTTCCGCGGCTCCAGGAGATCCTCCGGATGACCGCCGGAAACCTCTCGGTCCACCTCCGCAAGCTCGAGGACGCCGGATACGTGGAGGTCACCAAGACGCACCGGGGGCGGACCCCGGCCACCCTGGTCCGGCTCACCCGCCGCGGCCGCTTCGCCTTCGAGGAGTACGTCACCGTCCTGCGCAGCCTGCTACCACCGGGGGAGACACCATGATCCAGGCACGTGCCGAGAACGTCAGCCGCCGCTACGGCAAGACGCTCGCTCTCGACGGCGTCGATTTTCAGGTGCGGGCGGGTGAACTGGTCGGCCTGCTCGGGCCGAACGGCGCGGGCAAGAGCACCCTGGTCAACCTGCTGATCGGCATCCGCCGGCCGACCCACGGCAGGGTCGAGCTGTGCGGCGGCGATCCGCGTGATCCGGCCAGCCGGCGCACGCTGGGCGTGACCCCGCAGGAGACCGGCTTACCCGCCTCGCTGCGCGTCGGCGAGGTGATCGATTTCGTACGCGCGCACTACCCGAACCCGCTGACCAGGAACGAGCTGCTCGACCGGTTCGGGCTCACCGACCTGATCCGGCGGCAGACCGGCGGCCTCTCCGGCGGTCAGCGGCGCCGCCTCGCCGTGGCACTGGCCTTCGCCGGCCGGCCGAGCATCGTCTTCCTCGACGAGCCCACCACCGGCCTCGACGTGGAGGCCCGCCGCTCCCTGTGGGACGGGGTGCGCGCCTTCCACGCCGAGGGCGGCACGGTCGTGCTGACCAGCCACTATCTGGAGGAGATCGAGGCGCTGGCCCGGCGGGTGGTGGTGCTTGCCAACGGCCGGGTGCTCGCCGACGACAGCGTGACGGCGGTTCGCGGGCTGGTCGGGATGCGCCGGGTCAGCCTTACCTCACCCGTACCCCTCCCCGATCTTGAAGGTCTGGTGAGTGTGGAGCGTGCGGAGGATCGCCTGCATCTCCTCACGGCCGACGCGGACCGTCTGGTCCGCGCGCTGGTCGCGCACGACGTCCCGTTCCGCGACCTGGAGGTACGCCCCACCTCGCTGGAGGAGGCGTTCCTCGCCCTGACCCACTCCCCGGCCGCGGCCTGATCGGAGTCGTGATGTCATCTCTCGCACTGACCCACGCCAGGTTCCAGATCATCGAGCTGTTCCGGATCCCGATCGCGGTGATCGGCAGCGCGTTCTGGCCGGCCGCTTCGATGCTCGCGTTCGTCGTGCCGTTCGTCGGGGACGAGCCGGTCTACGCCACCTATGCGACCGCGTCGATGGTGACGTTCGCGGTGATGAGCACCAATCTGTTCCAGTACGGCATCGGCGTCTCGGAGGATCGGGCACAACCCTGGGATCCGTTCGTCCGGACCCTGCCCGCCGGTGCCGCGCCCCGTTTCGCGGGCCGGATCCTGACCGGCTTGGCCATGATGGCGGTCGCGCTGACTCCGGTCGTTCTGATCGCCATGTTCTTCACCGCGGCCACCCTGTCCGCGGCCGAGTTCGTCACCGCGGTCGTGGTGACCGCCGCGATCTCGATCCCGTTCATCCTGATGGGCCTCGCCATCGGGTACTCGCTTCCGCAGAAGGCCGCGATCGTGGTGGCCCAGGTGCTGTTCCTGCCGCTCGCCTTCGGCGGCGGGCTGATGTCGCCGCCCGGCGGCGCCCCGGGGTTCGTCGAGGATCTGGCGCCCTACCTGCCGACCGGCGGCGCGGTACGACTGATGTGGGCCGCGGTCGGCGATTACCCGCTGGAGTTCTGGTCGGCGGCGAGTCTGGTCGGGTGGACCGGGCTGTTCGCTGCCCTCGCGGTGTGGGCCTACCGGCGAGATGAGGGTCGCAGGTTCGGCTAGAACAATGACAGTTTCATACGGTGGCAGGCATGTGAATGCAACGATGCGACACATGACCGCTCCGTTGCCCGGCGTGCCGAACTGGGTGGATCTGGCCACCGCCGACCTCGAGGACGCGATCCGTTTCTACACGACCCTCTTCGGCTGGACCGCGGAGATCTCCGGGGACGACTTCGGGGGATACACCACGTTCCTGCTCAACGGGCTGCCGGTCGCCGGGGCGGGGCCGCTGTTCGGCGAGGGGCAGCCGACCGCCTGGAGCACGTACGTCGCCGTCGACGACGCCGACGTGGTGGCCGCCCGGGTCGAGGCCGCGACCGGCAAGGTGCTGGTCCCACCGTTCGACGTGATGGATCAGGGCCGGATGGCGGCGTTCCTGGACCCGGCCGGCGCTCCGTTCAGCGTCTGGGAGGCCGGGATGATGCGCGGCGCCGAGGTCTTCGATCTGCCCGGCGCGCTGACCTGGGCGGAGCTGAACACCCGGGATCTGGAGGGTGCGCAGGCGTTCTACGGCGCGGTGTTCGGCTGGACGTTCCGCCAGACCCAGGTCGGCAGCCTGCCGTACGTGATCTGCGAGCTGAACCGCACCTCGGTGGCCGGCATCCAGTTGATGGTCGGCAGTGCCTGGCCGGACGATCTGCCGCCGCACTGGCTGGTGTATTTCGCGGTCGGTGACTGTGATGTGGCGACGGATCACGCGTACGCGCTGGGCGGCCGGATCGTGCACCCACCGACCACGATCGCGGTGGGTCGTTATGCGGTCCTCGAAGATCCGCAGGGCGGCACGTTCGCCGTCCTCGCCGCCACCCGGTAAACGAAAAGGCCGCCCGATGGGCGGCCTGTTCTTCGCGTCTGCTCAGCTCAGCAGAGCCGGCAGCTTCTCGAACAGCTGCGTCGTGAAGGTCATCATCTCCCGCAGCATCCAGTTGCCGGTCAGCAGGAGCGCCGCACCGATCGCCACCGCCTTCGGGACGAACGACAGCGTCGCCTCCTGGATCTGCGTGACGGACTGGAACAGCGAGATCGCGAAGCCGACCGCCAGCGCGGTCAGCAGCACCGGCGCCGACAACTTCGCCGCGACGCTCATGGCCTGCAGTCCGAGCTCAATCACCATCGTGTCCGTCATGCCCATCACATCGGGAACTTGAGGATTCCGAGGAGTGCGAAACGGGCGCAGTGGAGTTGCCGTCCGGTTGCCGGGTCAGCCGCGGACCGCCACCACGAGCGGGCCGTGATCACCTTCGATCACTCGGACCTTTACCCGGTAGTGCTCGGCCAGGTTGGCCCCGGTGAGGACCTCCGCCGGGGTGCCGGCGGCGACCACCCGGCCGCCGGCGAGCAGGACCATGCGGTCGGCGTACTCGCCCGCGGTGGAGAGGTCGTGCATGGTGGCGAGCACGGTCAGGCCGCGTTCCGCGCGGAGCCGGTCGACCAGCTCCAGGACCTCCTGCTGGTGCCCGATGTCCAGCGCGCTGGTCGGTTCGTCCAGCAGTAGGATGCCCGCGCCCTGGGCGAGCGCGCGGGCCAGGAAGACCCGCTGCCGTTCTCCGCCGGAAAGGGTCTCCAGGCGGCGCCGGGCGAACGGCGTGAGGTCCAGCGCGGCCAGGACCTCGTCGACCACGTCCAGGTCGGCGGCCGACTCACGACCCAGCGGCGGGATGTACGGCGTACGCCCCAGCAGCACATAGTCGAAGACGCGCATCGCGGGCGGGACCACCGGGGATTGCAGCACGGTGGCGATCGCCTTGGCCCGCTCCCGCCGGTGCATCCGGTCCACCGGAGTGCCGTGCAGGCGGATCGCGCCCTTGAAGGGCAGGAGTCCACCGATCGCCCGCAACGCGGTGGACTTGCCCGCGCCGTTCGGGCCGATCACGGTGACCCATTCGCCGTCCGCGACGTCCAGGTCCACGCCGTCGACGATCAGGGTGCCGTCGAGTCGTACCGTCAGATCGTCAACCGCGATGGCGTGCCCGCCGGACGTCGTCATGTCGGCACCGCCCGGCTCGTTCGCATGACCAGGATGAAGAAGGGTGCGCCGAGGAACGCCGTGACCACCCCGATCGGGATCTCCGCGTCCCCGCCGGCGGTTCGCGCCAGCAGGTCGGTCAGCACCAGGAAGGCCGCGCCGAACAGCAGGGACAGCGGGAGCAGCGCGCGGTAACTCGGTCCGGTCAGCAGCCGGATGGTGTGCGGCACGATGATCCCGACGAAGCCGATCAGGCCGGAGACCGAGACCGCGGCCGCGGTGCCCAGCGATGCGGCGACGAGCAGCAGGTATCGGCTCCGCTCCGGGTGCAGGCCCAGGCTGACCGCCTCCGCGTCACCGACCGTCAGCACGTCCAGCTCACGGCGCTGGGTCAGCACGATCGCGGCGGTGATCACCGCGTACGGCAGGATCACCAGCACGTCGTGCCAGCCCGCGGTGGCGAGCCGCCCGAGCAGCCAGGAATACACCTCCCGCAACGACTCCACGTGCCGTTGCAGCAGGTAGGTCTGCCCGGCGGAGAGGAACGCGGACACGGCGACCCCGGCCAGGATCAGCGTGGCCGGTGAGCGGTCCCGCCCGCCGGCCGCGCCGAGCAGCCAGGTCAGCAGCACCGCGCCGATGGCACCGGCGAACGCCGCCACCGGTACGCCGATCGGCAGCTCCGCCGTGGTCCCGGCCCGCAGCACGATCACCACGGTCACACCGAGCCCGGCACCGGCCGCCACGCCGATCAGGTGCGGGTCGGCAAGCGGGTTGCGGAACGCGCCCTGGTACGCGGCGCCGGCGAGGGCCAGCATCGACCCGACCAGGAGACCCAGCACGACCCGGGGCAGCCGGAGCTGGAGCAGGATCGCGGCCTCGCGCTCGGTGAGGCCGCTGTCCAGGCGTACCCCCGGAAGGAGGTTGAGGATCTCCACCGCGACGCCGGCGGGCGGCAGCGAGACCGAGCCGAAGGCGAGGCCGGCGATCGTCGCGACCAGCACCGCCAGCACGCCTGCGGCAAGCCAGGCCGGGCGCAGCCGAGCGGGCGTCGGTCTCGATCTGCTCTCCGCCGCGCCGCGGCGGAGAATCATGCTGGGATCCCGCTCACCGCGTCGGCGACGGCCTGCACGAGATCGACGGTACGCGGACCCCAGCGCGACGCGATGTCGTCATCGAGCGGGTAGATCTGCCCCTTCTGCACCGCAGTCACGGCCGCCCATCCGCTCCGCGCCTTGACCGTCGCGGCGGACTGCTGGCAGCACTTGCTGTCGGCCAGGAACACCGTGTCCGGGTTCGCCTTGATCAGCGCCTCCTGCGACATCTGCGGATATCCACCGAGGGCGCCGTCCGGGTCGGCACTGTCCGCCACGTTGGTCATGCCGAAGAGCGAGAACACCGAGCCGATGTAGGTCTTCGAGGTGGCCGTGTAGAGGTCCGGGCTGAGCTCGTGGAAGTAGCTGAGCGGCTTGCTCCGGGCCGGCACCGACTTGACGATCCCGTCGATCTTCGCGGCCATCTCCGCGTTGACCTTCTCCGCCTCCGCCTGGTGACCGGTCAGCATGCCGATCTCGCGGATCTCCTTGTAGGTGTCGTCGAGCTTGGCCGCGGCCGGCGCCAGAAAGACCGGGATCTTCAGCTGGGTGAGCTGGGCAACGATGTTGTCGGTGTCGTTGGTGAGCAACACCAGGTCCGGGTCCTTGGCGGCGATCGCCTCGGCGTTCGGCTTGAACCCGGACAGCTCGGTCTTCGGCGCGTCGGCCGGGTAGTTCGACTGATCGTCGACCGCCGTGACCTGCGGTCCGGCGCCGACGGCGTAGAGGATCTCGGTGGTGGTCGGGCTGAGCGAGACGATTTTCTCGGGCCGGGCGTCGAGGGTCACGGTTCCCACCGTGACCGGGTACGCGCCAGCGGCGCTCGACGAACCGGTAGTGGGTTCCTCGCTGTCACCGGCGCAACCACCGAGCAGCAGTGCGGTGGTCGCCACCGCGGCGATGAGCAGACGTTTCACAGTTCCTCCTGTCGGCCGGGCTTGTGGTGCTTCGCCGACAGGGGCCACTGCGGCCGCCGCCCGCGAGGCGCCCCTCCCCGAGAGCGCTTTATCGCGACCGACGCCCAGGCGACCTGGCTAGACCTCACGAACGGAGGGATCACAGTTGCGGGACAGCTCCGGTTTCACACCGGCTTCGCTGCGGCGCGGTCCCTGAAACGCTAACCCACCGCCCCTGCCCCGGCTCAGCCGAGTAGCACGATTCGCCCCTCCACCACATCCAGGCGAAAGGTGCCACAATGCCGGAACTCCTGCGCCGCGTCCCGGTTGTCACCGTGCACGTAGATCGCACCCACCGCCACCGCGGCCGCCCACGCAGACCGCAGCCGCCGCCACCGTGACCGGCCCACCGCGGAGGGCGGCGTCCGGCGCTTCGCCGGGGGCTAAGCGCGGCCCTCCACGGTCCGGTCGGTCGTCGTGGGCAGATCGGGGGCGTCCGCCGCCGCCACGCGGTCGCCGGCGGCAGCCGCGTTCTCGTCGCCGGCGAGCGCCGAACGCAGCCGCTCCTTCTCCGCCACCCGCCGGGCCGCGATCGATCCGAGCTGCTCGGCCATGTCGTCGCGCCACTTGCGCAGCAGCAGGAACGACAGGGCGGCCGACGCCACGAACGCGACCATCAGCTTGACCAGCGGGTTGAGCGGGACGGGCAGGAGCGCGGTGAAGGAGGCCGCGAACAGGCCGAGCCGGCCGAGCGTGTACTTGACGGCGGGACTCATGATTTCTCTCCCTCAACCGGCCCGGTGACTGAGCCACCGGAGGCCGTAGAACCAGACCAGGCAATAAACGACCGTACCGGTAGCGGCACCGGCCGCGCCGCTGACCAGCGCCGGCACGAATCCGGCGATGAGACCGGCGGCCGTCATCCCGGCCGCGACGCCGAACCCGGCGGCCAGACCGGCCACCAGCACGCGGTGTGCGCCGAAGCCCTCTGCCCGGAACTCCTCGGTGAAGAGCCAGACCGGGAGGATCAGCGCCAACCAGCCGTTCGTGTCGCCGAACGTGCCGAGCCCGGTCAGCGACATCACCGCCTCGAAGATCAGCAGGATGGCGAGGCCGGCGGCCAGACCGGCGAACGCGGAACCCAGCAGGTCGCCGATGGTCGCCAGCCGCCCACCGGCATCCCGCCGCAGACCGCGGATCTTCCGCTGCTCAGTCACCACGTCACCCACCCGCCGCCGCTCAGGCCCAGACCCGCTGCGGTTCGCTGCGCCGCTCGGCCAGCGAGGGGGCCGACTCGTACTCTCGGACGACCTCGTAACGCGTGTTGCGCTCGACCGGCTGGAAACCGGCGTCCCAGATCAGGTGCAGCAGATCGTCGCGGTGCATGGTGTTCGGCGTCCCGTACGAGTCGGCGTCGTGGGTGATCTTGTATTCCACCACCGAGCCGTCCAGGTCGTCGGCGCCGAAGTTGAGCGAGAGCTGGGCGACCGACAGGCCGTGCATGACCCAAAAGCACTTGACGTGCGGCACGTTGTCGAACATCAGGCGCGAGACGGCGAAGGTCTTGAGCGACTCGGCCGGCGCGGCCATCGTGGTGCGCGCCTGGATCCGGTTACGGATCTTGCCGTCCTGCGAGTCGACGAAGTCGTGCTGATAGCGCAACGGGATGAAGACCACGAAGCCACCGGTCTCGTCCTGCAGCTCACGCAGACGCATGACGTGGTCGACCCGGTGCCGGGGCTCCTCGATATGCCCGTACAGCATGGTGGCCGGCGTCTTCATGCCCCGCTCGTGGGCCAGCCGGTGGATCCGCGACCAGTCCTCCCAGTGGCAGTTGTGGTCGACGATGTGCTGCCGGACCTCCCAGTCGAAGATCTCGGCACCGCCACCGGTAAGTGACTCCAGACCGGCGTCCATCAGCTCGTCCAGGATCTCGCCGGCGGAGCGGCCGCTGATCTTCTCGAACCACTGCACCTCGGTGGCGGTGAAGCACTTGAGCTTGACGTTCGGCAGGGCGCCCTTCAGCTCGCGCAGCACCTTGGGGTAATAGCGCCAGGGCAGGCTGGGGTGCAGGCCGTTGACGATGTGCAACTCGGTGAGCTGCTCGTCCTCCATCTCCTTGGCCTTACGAACGGCCTCGTCGATGCGCATCGTGTACGCGTCCTTCTCCCCCGGCTTGCGCTGAAAGGAGCAGTACGCACAACTGGCGGAACAGACGTTCGTCAGGTTGAGGTGCCGGTTGACGTTGAACATCACCCGCTCACCGTTCATCTCGGTGCGCTTGTGGTGGGCCAGCCGGCCGAGCCAGGCCAGATCGTCCGACTCGTAGAGCGCGATGCCGTCCGCCCGGGTCAGCCGCTCACCGGCGTAGACCTTCGCCTCGAGCTCACGCTTCAGCCCGGAATCCATCTGCGCCCCTCTCGTCACCTCGCCGTCGAGAGTACGGCCCGGGTCTGACATCGGACACGCGGCGGGCACCGTGGCGATCGGCGTACCCGGTAGCCGAAAAATTCTCAGCGTCCTTTCACCTTCATTCGATCGACACCGGTACTCCGCGTGGGGTATTAACCCTTTAGGAACGACTAGCGACGGTCCGACCGACGCGGACGGGGAGCTCATGTCCAAGGCACTGAGGTACGGGTCACCGAACCCCACGCGCCTGGCACGAACCTGGTTGCGTCCGTTCACCATGTCCGCGGCCACCGCCGTCGCGCTCGCCGCGCTGCTCCAGCCGATCCCGGCGATGGCCAACCCGGCGGCTCCGCCGGTCTCCACCACGCCTTCGGTTCCCGACGCGGGCGCCCGCCCGGTGCAGACCGGCACCCTCGTTCTCCCCGGCACGCCGGTCCGGCCCACCACGACCACCCCGTCGGTGACCACACCCGGCGCCATCGTGAGCCCGATCGTCCAGCAGATCGAGAAGGGCCGCGCCGAGATTTCCGCGCTCGGTGACCAGCTGATCAGGATCGGTCAGGAGCGCGACCTCGCGCAGACCCAGTCCACCACCGCCGCGCAGCAGATCGCCCAGGCGGAGGAGGCGATCCGCCTGGCCAAGGAGGATGTGGCAGCCGCCGCTGACGCCGCCGTCCGGCAGGCGGCCGCACTGCCGCCCGGCGCACTCGACTCCGACTCGGGCCTGCTCGACCTCGACGCGCTCTCCCGGTTGCAGCGTGGCGACGTCCCGCCGGACGAGGGCGCCGCGCGCCGGCTGCGGGCGGCGGAGAGCAACCTCCAGCTCGCCCGCGCCGAACAGGCCACCGCCGGCCAGCGGTACACGACGCTGGCCGCCCAGTGGACGCAGGCCAACACCCAGCTCGCCCAGAAGCAGGCGGCACAGCAGAAACTCGAGCAGAAGAACGCCGCCGAGCTGAGCGCCGCCGAGAGCAGCGAGACCGCGGCCGATCAGCAGCTCGGCGCGGAGTACCTGGCCGGAGCGGAGGACGGCCGGAGCGCCGACCCGCGGGCCATCCGGGCGCTCGAGTTCGCCCTGGCTCAGCGCGGCGATCCGTACATGTGGTCCGAGGAGGGCCCGGATCGGTTCGACTGTTCCGGTCTGATGTACGCGGCCTACCGCTCGGTCGGGTTCCCGCTGGTCCGGGTGTCCCGCGACCAGTACTACCAGACTCGTAACAAGGTGGTGGACCGCTACTCGCTGCTCCCCGGCGACCTGCTCTTCTTCAGCTCGACGAACAGCTGGACCGGGATTCACCACGTCGCGATGTACGCGGGCAACGGCATGATGGTCGAGGCCCCGCGGACCGGTTTGAACGTCCGGCTCGTGCCGGTTCGCTGGACGCGGCTGTTCCAATCCACCCGCATCTTCGGCTCGGTCGAGGGCGAGGGGGAGATCCCGGATCTCGGCACCCCCGATCCGGAGGAGCCGGGCGGCGTCAACCCGGCGCCCAGCCGGACCACGCCCACGCCGCCGACCCCGAGCCGCACCCCGACGCGGTCGAAGCCGCCGACGTCACCGACCTCGCCGACCAGCCCCACCTCGCCCAGCTCGCCGCCGGTGTCGGCGTCGCCGTCCTCGCCGAGCCAGAACCCGAGTTCGTCGCCGTCCGCACCCAGGCCTTCGGCGTCGTCAGCGTCGCCGGCGTCCTCGCCGAGCCCGACCCCCGAGCCCGGGGCGTCGTCGGACCGGCCGACCACCAGCCCGAGCGCTGCGGCGACCTCCCGGTCGCCGAGCGGCACGACCTCCTCGGCGAACGCCGCGGAGTCGTCGGCGGCCTCGTCCGCGGCGGCTTCCGCCGCGTCGAAGTCGCCCTCGCCGTCCGCTTCGTCCAGCGCCAAGTAGCCGGACAGTTAGTCCGGATATCGAGTAGAACGCCGCCCGGGAAAATCATCCGAAACGGCCACATGTGCCTCGGACATCGGCAGGTCGCGAGGTGAGCCCCGGGCCGGGTGTGTTCACACCGGCTGATGTGGCACGGTTAAGGTCAGCGACCGGCGTCCGAACCGTCGGCAGCGGTGGTCGGGAGGATCCACATGGACGAGCAGCAGGCGACCCGGGACGGCGATACCGGTACGCCGCCCGCCGCGCGGCCGCCCGCGAACGACGGCGAGGGCTACACCCCACCTCCACCCCCCGCCCCGGGCGCGCTCTGGGCCGCTACCTCCGACGCTTCCGCCAAGTCATCCGACGACGACAGCTCGAGCGCTGAACCGCCGAACGGCAAGGCGACGACCTCCAGCGCGCCGGTCTCGGCGGCACCCAGCGCGGGCAAGGCCGCGGTACCGGCATCGAGCCGGGCCACAGCTCCGGCATCGGCTCCAGCAGAGACTCCGAAGGCGGGCTACGCGGGTTCGGCCCGGCCGATCTCCGCCGCGCCCGGCGCGGGTGCGGCTCGCGCCGCGGTGCCCGGTGCCCTGCACCCCTCCGGCGACGTGCACGCTGCCGCCGGCCGGCCAACCGTCTACGGCGCCCCGCACCAGACCCCCGACTCAGCGGAACCGCACCGGCCATCCGGCGCAGCGGAACCGCACCAGATCGCCGATCCCGCCGAGCCCGCGCCGGAGAAGCCCGCACCCGCCGAGCCGGAGCCGAGCGAGCCGGAACCCGACAAGCCGGAGCCCGCCGAGCCTCAGCCCGACAAGCCCGAGCCCACCGAGCCCGAGCCGCACCCGGCGCCACCCCGCCCGGTCCCGTCGAAGCCCGGCGAGCCAAAACCAGGCGAGCGACCGGAGCCCGGACCCCCCGAGCCGATCAAACCGCCACCCTTCCCGGAGCCGCCCGGCCCGTTCCCGACGCCCGCTCCCGAGCCGGCGCCCTCCCCGGTGCCGCCGGACCCCGGCCCCAGCCCGATACCGCCCGGCCCCGGTCCCAGCCCGATACCGCCCGCTCCGGTTCCACCCAGCCCCGTGCCGCCGACCCCGGTCCCACCCAGCCCGGTGCCACCCGGCCCCGGACCCGACCCGAGCCCCGTTCCGCCCGGTCCGGTACCCCCAGGCCCCGGGCCGAGCCCGGTGCCACCCGGCCCCGGCCCGGATCCGGTGCCGCCCGGCCCTGGACCAAGCCCGGTCCCGCCCGGCCCCGGACCGAGCCCGGTGCCGGGTCCGGTGCCGCCGATCGTCCCGCCGCCCCCGGTCATCGGGAGCGGGCTGCCCGCCTATACGCTGCCGCCAAGCACCGGCCCGGCCGGTCTGCCTCCGACGACGTACGGCAAGGCGAACCCGGAGAACATCGACATGACGCAGCCGGTACGCAATGGCCCCCCGACCCCGCACGGCGCGCCGGCCTGGGGCTCGCCGACCACCCCGGTGGATCCGGTGTCCGGTGGGGTGCCGCAGCAGCGTGGGCAGGGCACCGTCTACAGCACCGGCGGGTACCCGGCGATCGACATGACGATGCCGGTCTCCGACCCGCTGGAGAACTCCGGCTCGCTGACCGGCCACATCCTGGCCCAGGGCTGGTACGACGCTCCGGTCGAGCAGCGTCGCAGCAACTTCAAGGTGGTCGTGGCCATGTTGGCCGTCCTCGGCCTGCTGGTTACGGTGAGCCTCGTGTTCGTGTTCACAGCGGGTGACGCTTTCACCGACATGATTAAGAACATGACCAACTGACGGGCCTCCGTCACCCGTTCGGTGACCAGCGGGGTTTGCTGCGACAGGCGGCACGACCTAAGCTGGCGAGGTTGTGCTCCGGGGTGAGCCTGCCCACTACCCGACGGGAATGCGGTCGGCGGTGGAGGCGTTGCCCCGTACACTGATGGTAGTTATTGACGCGGCGTGCCAACCCGGTGCACGCCACGGGCGTTCTTGCGGGCATTTCAGCGAGCGGTTGCTTTCGACAGCCGCGGCGGGCCATTCGCGAGCATGCGCCCCCGTAGAGAGGTTCTCTTGACCACTTTCGCTGATCCCAGCACGTTCCCGTCCGTACACGAGATCCCCGTTACTGAAATCCCGGAGCCGGAGACCGCCCCCGCCGCGCCCGCCGCCCCGGTGACCAGCTTCTCCGATCTGGGCCTGCCCGCCGAGATCGTCCGAGTCCTCACCCGTGAGGGCATCACCACCCCGTTCGAGATTCAGGCCGCGACCGTTCCGGACGCGCTGGCCGGTCGTGACGTGCTCGGCCGTGGCCAGACCGGCTCCGGGAAGACGCTCGCCTTCGGCCTGCCGGTGCTGGCTCGTACGGCGCAGAGCGGCAAGGCCCGCCCGCACTACCCCAAGGCCCTGATCCTGGTTCCGACGCGCGAGCTGGCGATGCAGGTCGCCGACGCGCTGATGCCGATCGGCCGTTCGGTGGGCGTCTTCCTGAAGACCGCCGTCGGCGGCGTTCCGTATGACCGGCAGATGGACGCTCTGCGCCGCGGCGTCGAAGTGATCGTCGCCACCCCGGGACGGCTCGGCGACCTGATCGAGCGGGGCGCCTGCAAGCTCGACGACGTCGAGGTCACCGTGCTCGACGAAGCCGACCAGATGGCCGACATGGGCTTCCTCCCGGAGGTCACCGACCTGCTGGCCAAGACCCCGGAGAACGCGCAGCGGCTGCTCTTCTCGGCCACTCTGGACGGTGACGTCGACACCCTGGTCCGGCGCTTCATGCACGACCCGGTGACGCACTCCACCGCCCCGGCGGAGGCCAGCGTCTCCACCATGGATCACCACCTGCTGCTGATCCCGCCGGCGGAGAAGTTCCCGATCACCTCGTGGATCGCCAACCGGGAGGGCAAGACCATCGTCTTCGCCCGCACCCAGATGGGCGTGGACCGGCTGGCCGAGCAGCTCGCGGCGGTCGGCGTGCGCGCCGGTGCGCTGCACGGCGGCAAGACCCAGCGGGTGCGCACGCGCACGCTTGCGGAGTTCAAGGAAGGCCGGACGAACGTCCTGGTGGCGACCGACGTCGCCGCTCGGGGCATCCACGTCGACGGCATCTCCATGGTCGTGCACGTCGACCCGCCGAAGGACCCGAAGGACTACCTGCACCGGGCCGGGCGTACGGCTCGGGCCGGCGAGTCCGGCGCGGTCGTCACGCTGGTGCTCCCGAAGCAGCGTCGCAGCACGCAGGCCATGATGGCCAAGGCCGGAGTCGCTCCGGGCGAGGTCCGGGTGCGCATCGGCGACGACAAGCTGGCCGACATCACCGGCGCCCGCGAGCCGAGCGGCATTCCGGTTGTGGAAGAGCCGGAGCCGCGCCGTGAGCGGGGCGACCGTCCGCGCCGGTTCGGTGACCGCCCGCGCGGCGGGTTCGGCGACCGGCCGCAGCGTTCCTACGGCGACCGTGGCGGGGACCGCAACGGCGGCGAGCGCAACTTCGGCGACCGGCCGCGGCGGCCGTACGGCGACCGGCCGGCGGGTGACCGTGAGCGGTCCGGCGGCACCGGCGGTACCGGCGGCGACCGTCAGTTCGGGGATCGCCAGTTCGGCGACCGTCCGCGTGGGGACCGGAACTTCGGCGACCGCCCGGTGCGCACCGAGCGGACCGGTGGCGACCGTCACTTCGGTGACCGGCCGTTCGGGGACCGCCCGGCGCGTACTGGTGACCGTCCGACCGGCCAGCGCCGGGAGGGCTTCCGCACCGATCGCCGGGAGGGCCCGTCCGGCCGTTTCGGCACGGCTCGCCCGGCCCGCAGTCACTGATTGATCTGATCGAAGGCCCGGCACGCATCGCGTGCCGGGCCTTCGGCGTTGTTGGGCCGGAGCCCGGCGGTCGCGCTGGGGCCTGGATTGGCTCCTGGATCGCGTCGTAGCAGGGGACTGTGCGGAACGCGTACCTCGAAGGGTTTGCAGAAAAGCGCAAGAAACCGCCGAAGCAGGTAGGTTACCGGCATGCCGCTACCCACAGCGTTGTTCTGGGAGCGCCGCGACGTTGCCGGCGCCGAGCATGCGTTGCTCGAGGCACGCACCGGGCTGTACGCGCACGGCACCGCGCTGGCCGCCGCCCCGGTGCCGTATGCGTGCCATTACGAGCTACAGACCGACCCAGGCTGGCTGACTACCCGGCTGGACGTCCGCACCGAGGGTGCCGGCTGGAGCCGGAGTGTGCGGCTGGAGCTGGCCGCCGGGCGCTGGCGGGTCACCGCCACCGAGTCGGGCGATCTCGACGCGGCGCTGGTCGCGGCCGGGCATGCCCGCGCCGGGCTGCCCGGCAGTGAGGATCCCGATCTGCTCTACGGTGCGTTCGACGCTGATCTGGGCGGCTCGCCGCTGACGAACAGCCTGCCGATCCGCCGGCTGGACCTGCTGAAGGCGGAGACCGGTGTCGCGCACCGGCTCAGCGTCGCGTGGGTGCTGGTGCCGAGCCTGGAGGTGGTGCAGGCGGACCAGATCTACACGCCGCTCGGCGGCAACCGGGTCCGGTTCGCGAGCGAGACCTTCAGTGCGGACCTGGTCTGTGACGACGACGGTTTCCTGGTCGACTACCCGGGGCTGGCGCAGCGGGTCACACCCGGCTCTTGATCCAGCTCAGGCAGGCCTTGTCGACGGTCTTGAAGGGCTGACCGAACGCTTCCGGGGCGGCCTCGGCCGGTTTGCGCCCCTTCCGCAGGACCAGGTCGGCGAACCGCATGAGCTTCGGCTCGCCGTACTTGGTGGCCATGCACGCGCTCGCGTAGTGCCCCATCGCGTAGAGGGTGGAGACGGTCAGATCGTCGGCCTCGTTGGTCAGCGACTTCACCGCGATCGACTTGGGTGCGCCGCGCTTCTGGAAGGCCTCGGCCAGCGCGTACCGGCTGTAGGTGTTCTGCGGCTTCTTCGGGTAGGCGCCGATGTATTCGGCGATGCCCTCGACCAGCCACTGGTCGTCGTCGGTGTCCCGGGTGCTGAGCCCGGCGAGGGTGACGACGTGCGCGAGCTCGTGCTGAATGATGAGCGACATGTCCTGTTCCTGGAGAACCTTGCGGGTCCGCAGGACGATGTCGGTGCCGGCGGAGTTGAGCGGGAGGGCGTAGCCGATCGCCCACGGCTTGTCGTTGCCGCCGTACCAGGACTTCCAGGACTTGTCGTCGGCCAGATAGATCCGGTACCGGGCGGCCTGCTTGTTGCCGACCAGGACGGCGTACCGGTCGGTGACGAGCGCCGCCTTCTCCGCGACCTTGAGGATCTTCTTGAGGTGCTTCTTCTGGCTGCCGGGGCCGGCCACGATCACTCGCTTTCCGGTGGCGAAGCTGAGCGCCTGTCCCTCCCAGGGCGGGGCGGAGAGGGCGCCCTGGTTCTTGGTCGTCTCCAGCCCGGTGATGACGTAACGGTCGCCGCGCTGCGTGAACGTCACGTCCTGGTAGAGCTTCGGCGGGCCGGACGAGTACGTGTTGCGCCACTGCGGGCAAGCCGCGCCCTGGAAGCAGTAGCTGAGGGTGGCGCTGACGATGGCCGCGGCCTTCTTCGACACCGGACCGGGCCGGCCGTGGTACTCGACCTGACCGATACCGATCCCCCGGAGGTTGCGGAACGTCGTCCGGTACCGGGCGACCAGCTTCGGCTGCTTCGCGTCGACCGGAGCGAGAAAGGCCTTCTCGTCGCCGTCGCTCAGGGCCGCCGCCTGGGCTTCCAGCACGTCGAGACCGCGCTCGAAGGGGGTCGGTGCCCGGGACGGCTTGGGGGTCGGCACTGCGGCGGCCGGTTCGTCGGCCTCGGGCCAGAGGACTGCGGCCGCGCCGCCACCGGCCAGAACCACGAACGCGACGAGGATCGCGATCAGCGACTTCCGCTTCCGCTCCGGGGAAGGGGGAACCGGAGGTGAACGATCTTCCACGACCGTGGATCTAATCACGGTCCGTCGATAGCTGCTATCCCGTCCAGTTCCCGTCGGCCAGGAAGCGGCCGACCACGGTCGCGTACGGGCTCAGGTCCAGCCGCTGCGCGGCGACCCACTCGTCGGAGTAGTAGGTGTCGGCGTACCGCTCGCCGCCGTCACAGATCAACGTGACCACGGACCCGGTCCGCCCGGCCGCGAGCATCTCGGCGATCAGCCGGAACGCGCCCCACAGGTTGGTGCCGGTCGAGCCACCGAGCCGGCGGCCCAGCACCGCGGAGCCGGCCCGCATCGCCGCCAGCGACGCGGCATCCGGTACGTGCACCATCCGGTCCACGACGGCGGGCTGGAAGGACGCCTCCACCCGGGGCCGCCCGATGCCCTCGATCCGCGATCCGCGGCCGGTCACGACGTTCCAGTCGCCGGTGACATAAGCCTGCCAGAAGGCTGATCCCTCGGGGTCGACAACGCAGAGCTTCGTCGGGAATCGGCGGTAGCGGGCGTACCGGCCGATGGTCGCGCTGGTGCCACCGGTGCCGGCGCCGACCACGATCCACGCCGGTACGGGGTGCCGCTCCAACGCCAGCTGGCTGTAGATCGACTCCGCGATATTGTTGTTGCCCCGCCAGTCGGTGGCCCGTTCGGCGTGCGTGAACTGGTCCATGAAGTGCCCGCCCAGCTCGGCCGTGAGCCGCCGGGCCTCGGCCACCACCGCGGTGGGGTCGGGCACCAGATGGCACTTGCCGCCCTGGAACTCGATCAGCGAGATCTTCTCCGGGGAGGTGGCGGCCGGCATCACCGCGATGAACGGCAGACCGAGCATTCGCGCGAAATATGCTTCGCTCACCGCGGTCGATCCGGACGAGGCTTCCACGATCGTCGTATCCGGGCCGATCCAGCCATTGCAGAGGGCATACAGGAAAAGCGAACGTGCCAGACGGTGCTTGAGTGAACCAGTGGGGTGCGACGACTCGTCCTTGAGGTAGAGATCGATTCCCCAGGAGGCCGGCAGCGGGAACGGCAGCAGGTGGGTGTCGGCGGACCGATTGGCGTCCGCCTCGACCAGTCCGATCGCGTCCCGGGTCCAGTCGCGGACGGCATCGTCGCAGCGGTCGAGGGACGTCATCCGAGACCTGGCTGGGGCCGGTGTTCCCACTTGGTGGACAGCGCGATAGCGGTCCGGGTCGATGCGACGCCCGGCGTCCGATTGATCCGCACGATCAGCTGCTCCAGCTCGGCGATCGTGCCCACCCGCACGATGAGCTGGTAAGACTCCACTCCCGCCATGAAATAGCAGCTCTCCACCTCGGGCATCGCGCGCACCGCGGCGAGCACGTCGTCGGTGTCCGCACCGGAGTCCTCGATGATGCCGATCAGCGCGGTGACGCCGAGCCCAATCGCCTCATGGTCGATGTCGGCCCGATAGCCACGGATCGTTCCGGCGGTCTCGAGCTTACCCACACGCTCGTGCACGGCGGGTGCGGAGAGCCCGACCTTGCGGGCGAGTTCGGCGTACGACGAGCGGGCGTTCTCTCGTAGCAGGTCGATCAGCCGGAGGTCGATGGAGTCCATGGTTGAAACCCTAATCGGGTGGCGCTCCAGCCTTCACGCCCGGTAGCGGTGAATGGGCGGCAGGATAATGACCACTGTCGCAATCGGGGCTTTTTCCGCATTTCACGGACTTGGTTCAGGGGCGGTGCTCTAATGGCTTTACGTCCAGATCGAGCACGCCGACACTCACCGTGACCACCGGCCGCTCCAGATACCAAACCGGAGGAGGGGGTTGTGGACACTGGAGATCGTCTGCTGACACCGGGTGAGGTGGCCGCGTTATTCCGCGTCGACCCCAAGACGGTAACGCGTTGGGCTGCGGCCGGACGCATCGGCAGCATCCGTACTCCCGGTGGACACCGCCGATTCCGCGAGTCCGAAGTCCGCGCTCTGCTTGAGGGCGACGGCGTGATCGAGGAAATGCGCGAGGACGACGCCGCCAACAAGCCGCGTAACAACGGCCCCACTAACCCGGGCGCGGGCTACGGCCCGCCCAACGGGTTGCGCTGAGCACGTCCCTCACCCAATTCGCCGGTCCATTTCCGGAAGAGCGAGTGGGGTACGCCCAAAGCGTCCAGCACCTTGCCGGCCACGAAGTCGATCAGTTGTTGTGCCGTCGCGTCCGCCCCGGATCCATAGAACCCGGGACTGGCCGGCAGCACCACCGCCCCGGCGTCGTGCAGGGCGATCAGGTGCTCCAGGTGACTACGGGTAACCGGCGTCTCTCGCGGAACGATGACTGTCCGTCGCCGTTCCTTGAGATTCACCTCGGCCGCGCGTTGTAGCAGGTCCTTGGACAAGCCGATGGCGATGCCCGCACAGGCGGCCGTGCTGGCCGGCACCACGACCATCCCGCGCGCCGGGTACGAGCCACTGCTCGGCCCGGCGGCCAGGTCCCCGGTCGGCCAGTAGGCCAGATCGCCGAGATCCCGGCCGAGCCAGGCCGCCAGATCGTCCTTCCAGTGCGCGTCGCGGATCGTCGCGCCGGTCTCGTCCAGCAGGGTGAGCCGGGCGGCCCGGGAGACGACCAGGTCGACGGACTCACCGGCGTCCAGCAGAGCGGTCAGCACCGCCTTGGCGTACGGGGTGCCGGAGGCTCCGGAGATGCCGACGATCCACGGTTCACGCATGCCTACCAGTGTGCCGTCAGCGTCGCGGAAGCCGCGCGGACGCCGGCACCGCGTCGTCCACCGGTACGTCCTCGGCCGGGGTCACGGACAGCAGCATCCTCTTCATCCCGGGTTCTTCCGCCGGCAGGCCCTTCGCCTGCAGCAGGACACCGGCGTCTTTCCGCCAGAGGCGGCACTCGCCCTCGGCGCACTCCACCTCGCCGTCCGGATATCTCGAGGACCTCGCACGCGTCAGTGACACGGAGAGGGCCGCACCCCGCAGTTCGTCGTCCGCCGCGAACGCCTGGTCGTCCCGCAGCCGGACCAGGGCTGCCTCGGTGGTGAGGAAGCTCAGTCGCATGGGCATCGGCGCGGCGGCCCCGGTGTTCACCTGCATGAGCTGATAGTCGCCCGGGACGTAGCCCAGACGGAATCCGACTGTCGCCGGCACGTCGCCGACCGGCTCGAACGCTTCGGCGACGGCTTTGCCCTCGGCGTGGTCGAGTCTCGGGCTCAGCCATACCAGGGCCGTGGCCCCCTCGGCGTACTGCCACTCCAGGTACTCGGGACCGCCCGTCTCCTTGCCGGCCCGACGATATTCGCCCCGCCGGCCGTTGACGGTCGTGGACCCGAGGGAGACACCGTCTCCCCAGGTGAAGTTGGACACGCCGGGCGGAAGGATCCAGAGTGCGCCCATCTCCTCGCCGTCGCGCTCGATTCGAGCCATCGAGCCGTCCACCCCCATCTGGTGCGGCTCCTCGACCCGCAGCTCCCCGACCCTGTAGGGCTGGGACAGTGCCCGGAACGGGAAGAAGCCGGGGCTCGAGCTCGGAGTGGCGCTCGTCGCCGCGACCACCGGTGGCCGCCTGGTCTCCGGCCGAGCCAGGACCTGTGGCACCGCGATCGTGGCGGCCACCGTGACCACGGCCCCGAGTGCCCATCCGGTGTTCCGGCGGCGCCGCCTGGTCCGCCCCGCCGCCACTACGTTATCGACGTCGAGGCGAAGCGGCGGAGCCTCCGCCTTCGCCTCCCGCAACAGGTCAGACAGCTGCTTCATGGCGCACCTCCAGATCGTTGCCGAGAATCCGGCGGAGCGCGTCGAGACCCCGCGACGTGTATGCCTTGACCGTCCCCTCGGGGCAGTGCAGCGCCGCCGCGGTCTGCCGCACACTGAGCCCTTCCAGGAACCGCAGCACCAGCACAGCTCGCTGCTGGGGTGGCAGGGTGGCGAGCGCCGCCCGGATGTGCAGCCGGTCCTCGACCGTGTGCGTGGCGTCCGGCTCGGCCCGGTCCGGCATCGCGTGACTGTGCGCCTTCTCCCGGCGCCACCACGGCCGGCGGGTCTCGTCGATGGCGGCACGAACCACGGCGCTGCGCGCGTACGCGTCCGGGTTGTCGACGCGGCTCCACTTCACGTACACCCGGGACAGGGCCGCGAGGACGGCATCCTCGGCCACCTGCCAGTCGCCGCACGTGAGGTACGCCAGCCCGCGCAGCGATTCCATCCGCGCGGCGACGAACTCCCGGAACTCGGCCTCTCTGTCGCTCACGCGGATTAGACGGAGGGCGCGGTCGATCCGGTTATAGCAGGACCAGATCGAGGAGGGCGAGGACGAACAGCGCGATCGCGATGAAGCCGTTGGCCGTGAAGAAGGCCCGGTTGACCTTGGAGAGGTCGTTCGCGGTCACCACCACATGCTGGTAGACCAGCCCGGCGCCGGTCGCCAGCAGGCCCAGCCACCAGAGCCAGCTCAGACCCACGAGCTGGCCGAACCAGACGAAAAATCCGAAGGCTACGACGTGCGTGCCGGTGGAGATGTGCAACGCGGTCCGCACGCCCCATCGGGCCGGGGTGGAGTGCACGCCGATCCGCCGGTCCACCTCGACGTCCTGGCAGGCGTAGATGATGTCGAAGCCACCGATCCACAGCCCCACCGCGATGCCGAGCACCCAGGCCGGGAAGGAACCGCTGAACGTGCCGGTGATCGCCAGCCAGGCGCCCACCGGAGCGACCGCCTGGGCCAGCGCCAGCACGTAGTGCGGGTAGTTCGTGAACCGCTTCGCGTACGGGTAGACGACCAGCGGGATCACGGCGAGCGGCGACAGCGCCAGGCAGAGCGGGTTGAGCAGGCCGGCCGCGACGATCAGCACGACCAGCGAGACCAGCGCGCCGGTCCAGGCGGTCCGCACGCTCACCGCGCCGGTGACCAGTTCCCGGTTCTGGGTACGCGGGTTCAGCGCGTCGATCTTGCGGTCCAGAATCCGGTTGGCCGCCATGGCGAAGGTCCGCCCGGCGACCATGGCGATCGTGATCAGCACCAGGTCGCCCCAGTGCCGCCCGGTGCCGTCCCGGTCGATCGCGACAAGCGCCGAGAGGTAGGCGAACGGCAGCGCGAAGACCGAGTGCTCGATCATCACAAGCCGCAGGAAGGCCTTGACCTTGCCCGGCTGCTCCGGTGCGACGGCCGTCATATCCCGTATTCCTTCCACCGCTTGTCCACGAGCGAAACGACCTCGGGCGCCATCCGCATCTCCTCCGGCCAGCCCCGGGTGTAACCCTCGGCGAGCAGCTTACGGGTGGCGTCGACACCCGCCTTGCCACCCCAGAACTGCTGGTAGGAAGCGTGGTCGAGGTGGTCGACAGGCCCCTCGGTGAGCAGCAGGTCGTGCGCGTAGTCGACGTTGCCGAAGGCCCGGAACGCGACCTCCTGATAGTCGTGCACGTCGCAGTCCTCGTCCACCACCACGATCAGCTTGACGAGCGACATGAGGTGGGCGCCCCAGAGAGCGCTCATCACCTTCTGCGCGTGCTTCGGGTACCGCTTCTTGATCGACACGATGAGGCAGTTGTGGAAGACGCCGGCCGCCGGCATGTCGTAGTCGACGATGTCCGGGATCAGCAACTTCGCCAGCGGCAGGAAGATCCGCTCAGTGGCCTTGCCGAGGCCGTGGTCCTCCTGCGGCGGCTGGGACGTGACGATCGAGTGGTAGATCGGCTTCTTCCGCATCGTCATCGTCTCGATGTGCAGCACCGGGAACGGCTCGACCGGGGTGTAGAAGCCGGTGTGGTCACCGAACGGGCCCTCCGGCAGCCGCTCGCCCGGCTCCAGGTAACCCTCCAGCACGATCTGCGCCTCGGCCGGCACCTGGAGCGGGACGGTCAGGCAGTCGACCATCTCGACCCGCTCGCCCCGCAGATAGCCGGCGAACAGGTATTCGTCGATGTCGGACGGCAGGGGCGCGCTGGCCGCGTACGTCACCACCGGGTCGCATCCGATCGCGACCGCGACCGGAAGGCGCTGGCCGAGCCGCTCGGCCACCGCGTGATGCGCGGTGGAGTCCTTGTGGATCTGCCAGTGCATGCCGAGGGTGTTCTTCGAATGCTGCTGGAGCCGGTAGAGGCCGAGATTGCGCTTGCCGGTCTCCGGGTGCTTGGTGTGGGTCAGCCCGAAGTTGTGGAAGATCCCGCCGTCGCCGGGCCAGACTTGCAGGCCGGGCAGCTTGTTCAGGTCGACCTCGTCGCCTTTGAGCACGACCTCCTGGCAGGGCGCGGTCTTGACCTTCTTCGGCGGCATCGACTTGAGCTGGAGCACTTTGCCGATGCCCTCCCGGATGCCGGACCAGCCGACCGGCAGCTCTGGCTTGATCATGGCGCCGATCCGCTCGCCGACCTCGTCGAGCCGGTCGACACCGAGGGCCATCGCCATCCGCTTCTCGGTGCCGAACAGGTTGATCACCAGGGGCATCTCGCCCCGGGTCGGCCGTTCGAACAACAATGCCGGCCCACCGGCCCGGACGGTACGGTTCACCACCTCGCTGATCTCCAGCGTCGGATCCACCGGCACGGTGATCCGGCGCAGCTCACCGGCCTCTTCCAGGGCGGCGAGGAAGCTCTGCAGATCGGCATGGGGGAATCCACGGGACGCCATGGCAACCAGTCTGGCACCGGAGTGTCGCCGCGCCCCGGGCAGCCCCGTCACTCGTGATCGGTTACTCGCGTTGAGCGGGACGTGAAGCTGCGCAACCTGGCCCGGTGGTGTGCCGTGACCGGACTCGTCGCCGGGCTGGCGATCGCCGCACCGGCGATCTCGGCCCGCTCCGCGCGCCTTCCGGAGTGCGCGCCGGGCCCGAAATCGACCCGGCCGCCGACCGGGCCGGCCGGGGCCAAGGCGCCGCGCGCGTGCCGGGCCGCCGGTCCCGTCCTGGAGTCGGGCGTACGCGTGAAGCGGCCCGGCGCCTTCACGCCGAGCGGCTACCACCACCTCGGAGCCGGCACCAGCGGCGACTGGAGCGGGGTGTCCGGCCGCTTCTCGGTGGGCGACGGCTCGGTACGCGCCCACACGTACGACTTCGTGGTCGGCCGGTTCATGGCGAAGCGGGACATGGGCCGTGGCCGGATCGCCTGGCTCGAGGCGGGCTGGGCGGAGACCGGCTGGGCCGCCCCCGGCCGCCAGCACATCTACACGTTCAACACCAACACGAACGCCTGGCAGTTCTACGACCAGTACACGGTCCGCCCCGGCGACCAGGTCTGGCTGGACCTGAACGCGGACGCGTCCGGGGTGTGGCGGGCCTGGCTCTGGTGGAACAACCGGTGGAACCTGCTGACCACGCAGCGGCTGCCGATCGGCCGCAGCGCCCAGATCGAGCAGTACGTCGAGGTGCACGTCGACGCGAGCCGGCCGACCCGGATCGACATGCCGAAGGTGACCGTGGACAACGTGCAGCTGCGCCCGGCCGACGGCAGCCCGGCCCGGTACTGGCGCGAGGACGTGGCGACGCTGACCGGCATGGAGGCCGGTCAGCAGCAGCGCCGCGGCGGCTTCTGCCTGGACTGGGTCACCCGTTACGACACCTGGACCGCCGGCGGGTGTGCCTAACCCGCGTCCGCGTAGGAGTGCAGGCCCTCGAAGAACAGGTTCACGCCGAACAGGTTCATCAGCATCGTCACGAAGCCGGCCAGCGCGATCCAGGTCGCTACGGTCCGCTTCACGCTCGGCGTGGCCCGGGCGTGCAGGTAGGCGGCGTACACGATCCAGGAGATGAACGCCCAGACCTCCTTGGGGTCCCAGCCCCAGTAGCGGCCCCAGGACGCCTCGGCCCACAGCGGGCCGGCGATCAGCGCGCCGAACGTGAACAGCGGGAACGCGAAGGCGTGCAGGCGGAAGGTGAGCCGCTCCAGCCCCGCCGCGTCCGACACACGCCGGCCGAGCGTGTACGGGAAGCTGCGCTTGCCCTCGTCGTACCCGTTCTTGATCAGGAACATCGTGGCCGGCACCGCGCCGATCAGGAAGATGCCGGAGGACACGATGATCGTCGACACGTGGACGACGAACCAGTACGAGTTGAGCGCCGGGACCAGCGGGCCGACCGGGGTGTAGGCGATCAGGTTGGCGGCGCCGAGGAGCACGACCAGGCTCAGCGAGACGAACAGGCCGAGGTGCCGGACCGCCGGCTTGCGCAGCAGCACACCCGCCCAGACCACCGAGCCGACGAGCGTCGCCGAGACGATGTACTCGTACATGTTGCCCCAGGGCATCCGCTCGGCAGCGAGGCCGCGGGTGGCCGCGGAGCCCAGGTGCAGCGCCAGGCCGAGGAAGGTGAGGACCACGGCGATGCGGCCGGACCACTCGCCCCGGGACGGCTTCTCCGGCTCCGGCGCGACCTTCTCCACCGGCGGGACGGGCGCGCCCGCGCCGACCAGCTGCCGGCTCGCGGCGCGGCCGATCCGGCTGCGCTTACCGAACGCGTACTCGCCGGCGTAGCAGATCATGGCGGCCAGGTAGGCCAGCACGGTGAACGCCATGAGCTGGTCGGACAGCTCCGCCATCAGGATTTTCCTTCCTTGACAACGCCTTGGGTGAGCGCCGTGAACTCGTCGGCGAACCCGGAATAGTCGGTGCGGGGCAGACCACCGGCTTCGATCACGCTACTCCCCGCGTCGTCCGGCGCCGGCGACACCCGGAACCAGACCCGGCGGCGGTGCACGGCGAGCGAGAGCATCAGTCCGGCCAGGCCAAGAACCGAGCCGATGAGCAGCATGAACTGGGTCGGGTCGTACCGGATGGAGAGGGTGGCGAACTTCTGGGTGCCGACGAACTCCAGCTTGCTGCCGTCGTCCAGGGTCCAGGTCTCGCCCGGGCGCAGCACGTACGGCCGCTCGCCGCTGACCTTGGTCAGCCGGCCGGTCTCGATCTGAGTGCGGTCCAGTGCGTAGACCGAACCCGGGATGCCGACGTCGAGGCCCAGATCACCGCGGTAGGCGGCCAGGTAGAGCACCGGATTGTTCTCGGCCGGGAACGTCGAACGGGCACTGCCGTCGGTCCCGCCGGTCGGCAGGTAGACGCCCTCGAACCCGACCTGGAGCTTGTCGTCCCGCTTGTTCGTCTTCGGATCGATGTTGACGTCCGGGAACTGGGCGACACCCTCGCTGGTCAGCATGCCGTCGGTGGGCAGGAACGGCACGGTCTTGGTCTGCTGGACGCCGTAGCGGTCGGTGAACCGCAGCACCGGCGCATAACCCTGGCCGAGCAGGTAGACGTTCGCCCCGTCGAGCCGCAGCGGATCGTTCACCGTGAACGACCGGATCTGATCGGCCCCGCCGTCCTCGCTGACGGCCACCGTCGCCAGGAAGGACTTCGGCTGGCCGGTGGTCTGGTAGGTCGCCTGGAACTCGGTCAGCTTCAGACAGAAGTCCGGCAGGTCGGACGAGGACACCCGCGGGCCGAGCGAGGAGTCGTCGAACTGCGTGATCGTGTTGCAGAAGCCCTGGTCCGGGCCGGTTACCAGGAGACGGTTGGCGTGCCAGCCGTACCAGTGTCCGAAGCCGACACCGACCAGCACCGACAGCAAGGCGAAGTGGAACAGCAGGTTGCCGGTCTCCTTGAAGAAACCCTTCTCCGCCGAGACGGTCCAGCCACCGTCCGGCAGCTCCCGCAGCCGAGTCCGAAAACGTCGACCCCGCAGGAACTTCGCGATGCCTTCGGCAGTGGCGGCCGGAGGCTGCGGGCGCACGGTCGCTGCGAAATGTTGCGGCAGGCGGTCCATCCGCTTCGGAGCATCCGGGGGTACGGTCGTCAGCGCGCGAACGTGCTCCCGCAGCCGGGGCAGTACACACCCGACCAGCGAGGTGAACAGCAGCAGGTAGATCGCCGCGAACCACGGTGACGAGTAGACGTCGAAGGCGAAGAACCGGTCGATGGCCGGCGCCAGCTTCGGATGCTCGGCGAAGTACTCCTGGACGTTCTCCCGGTTCACTGTCCGCTGCGGGAAGATCGAGCCGGGCACGGCGGCCAGCGCGAGCAGAAAGAGCAGCAGCAACGCCGTACGCATGCTGGTGAGCTGCCGCCACGAATTGCGCAGCAGCGCCCACAGCGGGTTGGCCCGGCGCGGCGGTGGCGCCTCGGCGGTGGCGGGCCGGTCCTCGACGACTGTCACAGCAGCAGTTCCTGACCGAAGTTGAGGGTGGTCATCAGCCAGGCCAGGAAGTAGTTCCACTGGCCGCTGACCAGCGTGATCCCGATGACGAGGAGCAGCGCCCCGCCGATCCGGGTCACCCACCGGCTGTTGCGGCGGATCGCCGTGAAGACGCCGAGCATCCGGCGGAAGAACAGCCCGAACAGGATGAACGGGATGCCGAGCCCGAGGCTGAAGGCGAGTGCCAGGATCACCGCCCGGTCGGTTTGCCCGCTCGTGGCGGCCAGCGCGCCCACCGCGGCCAGCGTCGGGCCGATGCAGGGGATCCAGGAGACCGCGAAGATCGCCCCGAAGACCGGGGCGCCGAGCAGCCCGGCGGCCGGCAGCCGGTTGATCCGGGCCTCCCGTTGGAAGCCGGGAATCCAGCCCAGGTAGCCCAGGCCGAGCACGATGATCAGGGCGCCGAGGACGGTGTTCAGGGTGTCCCGGTGCATGATCAGCGTCGCGCCGATGTTCGCCACCATCGTCATGAGCAGGGTGAACACGACGGCGAAGCCGAGCACGAAGAGGGTGCTGCCTAGCAGGACACGGCTTTTCAGGGCCAGCGTCCGGGTCCGGGTCGCGACCGCGCCCTCTTCTTTCGGGCCGGTCCTGATCACGGTGTCCAAGTCGGAGCCGGCCAGCCCGGTCACGTACGAGAGGTAGCCCGGAACCAGCGGCAACACACACGGCGACAGGATGCTGACCAGCCCGGCGACCAGGGCCGCACCGATCGCCAGCAGCAGCGGCCCGTTCATCGCGGTGTTCTGGAAGGCCTCGCCCATCAGGGGTTCCCCTCTGCCGCCACCCGTTCCACCAGGGGCTGGAGTTCACCGATCGTGGTGGCCTTGCGAATGGCGACCGCGATCCGGCCCTGCCGGTCCAGGATCAGTGTGGCCGGGGTGCTCATGTTCGGCACGTCGAACTTCAGCGCGACCTTGGCTTCGAAGTCGTAGATGCTCGGGTACGTCACCCGGCCTCGCTCGAACGCGATGGCCGCATCCCGGTCGTCCCGTGAGTTGATGCCGATGAACGAGACGCCCTTGGGCTTCGTCGCCTGGTAGGTGTTCTCCAGGTCGTCCGCCTCGGCCCGGCAGGGCGCGCACCACGAACCCCAGAAGTTGACCACAACCACCTGGCCACGGTCCGACTCGACGTCGTACGTACCGCCGTCGAGCAGCTCACCGGTGACCCCGGAGACCTGCGGCCGGTCCGCCGGGGCGCACTCGATCACCAGGTTCGCGCCGGTCTCGCACTTCTGCGCCCAGTTCTCCTCGCCACCGCAGCCGACCAGCACACCGGCGACGGCGACCGCGGTCACGGCAACAGCGACGAGGCGGCGCACGGTCACGCCCCCTTGGCGGTCTTGGCCGTCGCGGACATGGCGACCAGGTGGGCGGCGGGCTCCGAGTAGTCGATACCGACCACCTTGGACCCTTCGAAGCGGAACGAGGTGAGGCTGGCCAGCCCGCACTCCCGCTTCCGTGGGTCGTGCCAGAGCCGCTTGCCCTCCACGTACCGGCGCAGCGTCCAGATCGGAAGCTGGTGCGAGACGCAGACCGCCTCGTGCCCCTCGGCGGCGACCCGGGCGGCCTGCACCGCGGCGAACATCCGCTGCGCGATCACCAGGTACGCCTCGCCCCAGGACGGGGTGATCGGGTCACGCAGCACCCACCAGTGCCGGGGGTTGCTGAACGCGCCGTCGCCGACGGACACCTTCTTGCCCTCGAAGTAGTTGGCGCTCTCGATCAGCCGGATGTCGGTCGCCGTCTCCAGCTTGAACTCGGCGGAGATCGGCGCGGCCGTCTCCTGAGCGCGTTCCAGCGGACTCGCGACCACGTACGTGATGTCCCGGCCGGCCAGCGTCTCGGCGGCCGCCTTGGCCATCTGATGTCCCAGCTCGGACAGGTGGAAGTCGGGCAGCCTGCCGTACAGGATCTTGTCCGGGTTGAAGACCTCACCGTGCCGGAACACGTGCACCGTGGTCTTGGTCGGCTCAGACAAGTGAAACTCCCGCTGCGGCTCGGGCCGCGTGCGGCACCGCAGCGGCGATCTGTTCCAGGGCTGCGTCGTCGATCGCGGTCGAGACGAACCATGACTCGAAGGCGCTCGGCGGAAGGTACACACCGTGCGAGAGCATCGCGTGGAAGAAGGCCTTGAACGCCGCCGCGTTCTGGGTCTTCGCCGAGTCGTAGTCGGCGACCTCCGCCTCGGTGAAGAAGATCGAGAACATGTTGCCCGCGTACGAGAGGCGGTGCGCGACACCCGCCGCGCTCAACGCCTCCGAGGCGAGCGAACCCACCGTGTTCGCCAGGTCGTCGAGCCGCTTGTACACCGCGTCGTCGGCCAGCCGCAGCGAGGCGAGGCCGGCCGCGCAGGCCAGCGGGTTACCGGAGAGCGTGCCGGCCTGGTAGACCGGTCCGGCCGGGGCGAGCCGCGACATGATCTCGCGACGGCCGCCGAACGCCGCGGCGGGCAGGCCACCGCCCATCACCTTGCCGAAGGTGAACAGGTCCGCGTCGACCGGGTGCAGCCCGGCCCAGCCGCCGGCGGAGACCCGGAAGCCGGTCATCACCTCGTCGACGATGAGCAGGGCACCGTGCCGGTGCGCGATCTCGGCGAGCTTGCCGTTGAAGTCGTCGCGCGGGGCGACCACACCCATGTTGCCCGGCGCCGCCTCGGTGATGACCGCGGCGATCTCGTTGCCCTCGGCGGCGAACGCGGCCTCGACCGCGGCCACGTCGTTGTACGGCAGCACGATCGTCTCGGAGGCCGCCGCACCGGTGACGCCGGGCGAGTCCGGCAGACCGAGCGTGGCCACACCGGAACCGGCCGCGGCGAGCAGCGCGTCCACGTGACCGTGGTAGCAGCCGGCGAACTTGACCACCTTCGACCGGCCGGTGAAGCCGCGGGCCAGCCGGATCGCCGTCATGGTGGCCTCGGTGCCGGAGTTGACCAGTCGCACCTCGTCAACCGGTGTCCGCCGCACGATCTCCTCGGCCAGGTCGACCTCGCCGGCGGTCGGCGTACCGAAGCTGGTGCCGAGCGCGGCCGCCTGCTGCACCGCCGCCACGATCTCCGGGTGGGCGTGCCCGTGGATCAGCGGACCCCAGGAGCACACCAGGTCGACGTAACGCCGTCCGTCGACGTCGGTCAGCCAGGGACCGCGGCCGGATGCCATGAATCGGGGTGTGCCGCCGACCGCGCGAAACGCACGCACAGGTGAATTGACCCCACCCGGCACGATGGCCTGGGCGCGGTCGAACAGGGCCTGGGAGACCGGGGCGTCCTCCGGGTACGGAAGCTCCGCGGTGGGATAATTCGTGGTCACAGCGCTTCCCATTCTGTCAGCGGCGTACGTCGAGTATCTCGAGAGGGTTGTTCACGTCACCGGATGATGTCCGGAAGGACCTGGTCTGACCGCGCCGGACAGGCCGTTTCGCCCTGAAGAGGATAGGCTGAGCCGCGTGGAGCGACCCGAACTGTCGATCACGGTTCAGCGCGCCCCGGACGAGGTAGTGATCCAGCTCGCCGGGGAGATCGACGTGCTCACGGTCTCCGAGCTGGCCGCGGTCGTCAACGAACTGCTGCCGGAACCGCCCGCCCGGATCATCCTGGACATGGCCGGAGTCACGTTCTGTGACTCGCAGGGTCTGGGCACGCTTGTCGTGCTCAGCCGCAAGGCACAGCACGCTCAAGCCGTGCTCTCCCTGACGAACGTCGGCGATTTCCTGATGCGGGTGCTGGACATCACCGGGCTGCGCAGCGCGCTGATGATCAGCAGCACCGCCTGAACGACCTGGCATACCGCGATGCTCGCACACCGCAGGTGTGCGAAACCTGTGGGCGGCGTCGGCAGTGGAATAACGCTCAGGCGAAGTCGCCGGTGACCGTCAGCGGAGTGCCCGACTCATTGGTGGCGACCGCGCCGTAAGTATCGCGGCCGGCATCCCGCCCGCCCTCGGCGTGCGTGTACCGCGCGGAGAAGGTGTAGGTCCCCGGTTCCATCGTGTCGCCGGACGACAGCAGGAAGCGGTAGACCAGCACATCCGCTTCCTCGGTGACCGTGCTGGTGACGCTCGCGCCGGGCACCTGCTGGCTGCCGCCGCGAGAGACCAGCTCCGGGGTACGCGCCACCCGGATCGTCACCTCCAGCGCCGCGAGCCGCTCGGTCGTCTTCACCGTCACGACACTGCTGCCCTGCGAGTCGCTGTCCGGAGCGACGGATCCGTCCGACCAGAGCCTCGTGTTCGCCGTCGGCGGTGCGCTGGACGGCGGCACGGACCTCGACTTACGCGGCGACGGACTCACCTTGATGCTGGTGGCGCTCGACGCCGCCGGAGTGGTGGGAGTGGCCGAAGGAGCCGGGCTGACCGGCACCGTCACCGCTGGGGTCGGTTCGGGCCCGGGCTCACCGTCGCCGGCCAGCGCCCACTGGGCGAACCCGCCGCCACCGAGCACGGCGGCCACCGCGACGGCGGCCCCGGCGACCCGGATCCGCGGTGCCCGCTTCGTGGCGCGATGGTTACGCGTGGCGGTCCGGGTGATCCGGTCCAGCATGGCCTCCCGGTCGGGCCGGTGCGCCGCCGCCTCGGCGCGCAATGCCGCGCGCAGCTCTGATTCGATGAGCGTCATCGCGCCGCCTCCCAACCGTCGATTCGTGCCATCGCGACGTTGCCGCCGCCGAGTAGTTCCGCGAGTTGTCTCGCACCCCGCGAGGTCGCGCTCTTCACCGCGCCGACCGAGATGTTCAGGGCCGAGGCGACCTCGCGCTCGGACATGTCGAACGCGTACCGCAGCACCACGCAGGCGCGCCGCCGGTGCGGCAGCCGCCGTAGCGCGCTTCGGACGTCCACCACCGCGGAGACGTCCGGGTCGGTGGCACGCCGGAACGGATCGAGTGACAGGAGTCGTTCCCGGCTGCGGCGCCGGATCCAGTTGCGGGCCAGGTTCATCACGATCCCGTGCCCGTACGCGACCGGGTCGTCCGCCGCGGTGACCCGGTCCCAATGCCGCCACACCTCGGTCAGCGCGTCGGCCGCCAGGTCGTCGGCGACCTCCGCCTCCCCGGTCATCAGGTACGCCAGGCGCGACATCGAGGCATGGTGCTGCTCGAAGTACGCGTGGAAGGCGGCGTCGCGCAAGTTTTCCTCCAGCACCGTGGCCGCCGGGATCCCGCCCGGCGGCCACGGACGATCACTTGAAGGTGATGTCGGACTCGGCGTACTTGCAGTAGGTGCCGTCCGGACCCGTACCGATCTTGGTCGGCTCCTTGCCCGAGTCGTTGCCGGTGAACTTGACGCAGATGTCCAGGCTCTTCTTGCCGACCACGGTGATCTTCGACAGGGTCGCGGTGTCGCCGTAGTTCTGGTTGATACCGACCAGGCTGCCGGCCGGGGCGGTGGCGACCACGTTCTGTACCACGACCGCGCGCTGGTGCTGGGTCGAGCAGTTGCCGCAGGAGCGGTAGAGCTTGCCGAAGTCGGAGACCTGGAAGTTCTTGATGGTCAGCGTGCCGCCGCCGTTGTGCTGGAAGACCTTGTCGTCCGCGCCCTTGGCGCCGCCGCCGTCGACGGTGTAGGTCGCCGAGGTGCCGCCCTTGAAGGTGGCCGCGTCCTCACCGACGTTCTCCCACCACACGTTGATCAGCGTGCAGGAGCCGGAGCAGTGGACGCCGTCGGCGGCCGGGGCGCCGAGGATGACGTTCTTCAGCACCGCGCCGTCGGCCAGCTTGAACAGCGGGTCCTGGCCCTCGTCCTGCCCGTCGCCGCCCAGTGCGCCGCTGCCGAAGTAGCGGGCGTTGCCGCCGTCGAGCGTGCCGGAGACGGCGATGGTCGCGGTAACCGGCTTGCTGCCGGTCGCGGCGGGCCAAGCGGTCGAGGTTGCAGTCGGGGTGGGAGTGGCGGTGGCGGTGGGGGTGGCGGTGGGCGACGCGGTCGCCGTCTTCGTCGGGCTCGGCGAGGCGGTCGCGGTCTTGGAGGGGCTCGCCGTCGGGGAGGCGGTCGCGGTCTTCGTCGGGCTCGCCGTCGCGGTCGCGGTCGGCGTAGCGGTCGAGCCACCGAGCGGGTTCACCGAGACGTCGTCGAACGATGCCGACGCGTAGCTGGTGACCAGGCCGATCCGGCCGGTCCCGGCCAGCGTGCCGTTACCCGAGGCGACCCGCGTGCCGTCGACGAACCCGGTCACCGTGCTACCGGAAGCGTCGATGCGCAGCGTGTGCCACGAGGTGGGGTTGCTGACCGCCGCCGAGCCGAGCACGGTGACCGCACTGCCCTTGACCGCCTGCAGCTCGGCCTTGCCGGCGCCGGTGAGGGCCAGCCGGTACATCGTCGAGGAGCCGCTGGCCCGGGCCGCGACGCCGGCCAGGCCGGTGCCGAGACTGACCGGCTTCACCTTGGCCTGGACCGAGTAGTCGGTCCAGGACGTCTCGCCGGCGAACACCCGAGCGAGCTCGCTCTCCGCCTTGGACTGCTGGTAGACCTTCGAGCCGTCGGAGACCACGGCCCAGTTGCCGCCGGACTTGGACCAGCCGCTGGCGCCGTCCTCGAAGTCGTCGTCGAAGAGGGTGGCGGCGGAGGCCGAGGGGACGAGGATGGCGACCAGCGCGGTGACGGCGCCGGCCGCGCCCGCCGCGCCGAGGCCGGCGACCAGGCGACGGCGCCGCCGGCTCGGGGCTGCGCTGGGCATCGAACCTTTTTCAACGTGGCCTGGGCCCCACGGCCCGGCGCCGGCCGACGGTCCTGGCACCTTGGGTCCGGTGCCAGGTTGAAAATTGTTCGCTGCGTGCCGCATGTTGCTCCTACTCGGGGGATGGAGATCGCATGATCAAGCGATCACGCCCCGGTAGTGGCGCGGCTGCCCGGCAAGGTTGTTCGGCGTGACTCAGGTCACACCAAAGCGGTCAGTTCCCCCAGCGAGCCTTCTCCAACAGGTCCAACGCCTCGGCCGCGGCGGTATCCCCGCCGCCACGGAGCACGCGCGCCGCCTCGTCCACCGTCTCGGTGAGCCGGTGCCATTGCGCCTCCCGCTCCCGCGACGCCTCGGCCTGTGCCTTCAGCTGCTGATTCTTCGTCCACAGCTCGACGAAGATGGAGACCTTGGCACGCAGCACCCACGGGTCGAACGGCTTGGTGAGATAGTCGACGGCGCCGACCGCGTAGCCGCGGAGGGCCAGCTGGGCGTCGCGGTCGGCCGCGGTGAGAAACAGGATCGGTACGTGCCGGGTCCGCTCCCGCCGCTTGATGTGGCTGGCCGTCTCGAAACCGTCCATGTTGGGCATGTGCGCGTCCAGCAGGATCACCGCGAAGTCGTCGGTGAGCAGCTGCTTCAGGGCAGCCTCACCGCTCTCCACGGCCACCGCTGTGACCGGCAGACCCTGAAGGATCGCCTCCAGGGCCAGCAGGTTGTCCCGCCGGTCGTCGACCAGCAGCGCCTTGGCGCGCTCACCCACGCGTACTCACCTCACCCTTCAGCCGCGTCCCGGCTCTGTGCTGTCGTCCGCGTTCACCCAGCGCGCCATCAATTCAATCAGTTCGTCCAGGTCCACCGGTTTGGTGATGTAGTCACTGGCACCGGCGGCTAGCGCCGACTCCCGGTCGCCCGGCATCGCCTTCGCCGTGAGGAAGACTACCGGCAGGTCCTGGAAACGCTGGTTGCGCCGGATGCCGCGGGTGGTCTCGTAGCCGTCCTGATCCGGCATCATCGCGTCCATCAGCACGATGTCCACCTCGGGATGCTCGGCCAGGATCCGTACGCCGTCCACGCCGTTGTCGGAGTAGAGGACGTGCAACCCGTGCATCTCCAGGGCGCTGGTCAGCGCGAAGACGTTGCGGACGTCGTCGTCGATGATCAGCACGGTGGCGCCGTCCAGTTGCCGGCCCGCCGGACCCACGGTGGGCTCCTCCGGCCGCGGCGTGACAAGCGGTGGCATCTCCATGAGCGGCAGGTCCAGCGACGCCGCCGGCCGGACCGCCACCGCCTTGGCCGGAACCACCGGCAGCGCCGGAAGCGCCGGCATCGGGATCGCGTCCGGCACCAGGGCTTCCGGCATGTAGAGGGTGAACGTGGAGCCGCCACCCGGCACCGACGAGACGGTGATCGTGCCGCCGAGCAGCGCGGCGAACTCCCGGCTGATCGACAGGCCCAGGCCGGTGCCACCGTACTTGCGGGTGGTGGTGCCGTCGGCCTGCTGGAACGGTTCGAAGATGATCGCCAGCTTCTCGTCCGAGATACCGATGCCGGTGTCGGTCACCGCGAACCCGATCACCTGACGGCCGGGGATCCCCGGCATGTCCAGATCCGGGTCCGGAGTGGCCGGGAAGATGGTCAGCGTCACCGATCCGCTGTCGGTGAACTTCACCGCGTTCGACAGCAGGTTGCGCAGGATCTGCTGGAGGCGCTGCGGGTCGGTGACGATCGAGTCGGGCAGCTCGGGGGCGACGTCGACCCGGAACTCCAGGCCCTTGTCGTCGGCCTGCGGTACGAACGCCTGCTCCACGTAGCTGCGGATGCCCTCGAAGTCGACCACGTCCGGCTCGACGTCCATCCGGCCCGCCTCGATCTTCGACAGGTCGAGGATGTCGTCGATCAGCGAGAGCAGGTCGGATCCGGCGCTGTGGATCGTACGAGCGAACTCGATCTGCTTGCTGCTGAGGTTCTGCTCGGTGTTGTCGGCGAGCAGCCGCGCCAGCAGCAGCAGCGAGTTCAGCGGGGTACGCAGCTCGTGGCTCATGTTCGCCAGGAACTCGGACTTGTACGTGTTCGCCCGGGACAGCTGCTGCGCCTTCTCCTCCAGGCCCAGCCGCGCCAGCTCGATCTCCCGGTTCTTCAGCTCGATGTTGGCCTTCTGCTCGCTCAGCAGCTTGGCCTTGTCCTCCAGCTCGGCGTTCGTACGCTGCAGCTCGGCCGACTGGTCCTGCATCTCCCGGGCCAGGCGCTGCGACTGGGCCAGCAGCTCCTCGGTACGCCGGTTCGCCTGAATCGTGTTGAGCGCGACGCCGATCGTGGCGACCAGCCGCTCCAGGAACGTCAGGTGCAGCCCGGAGAACGCCGCCACCGACGCGAACTCGATCACGCCGAGCATCTCGCCCTCGAACAGCACCGGCAGCACGACCAGGTCGTTCGGCGCCATGGTGAGCAACCCGGACCGCATGGTCAGGATGCCGTCGTGGGTGGCGCGGACCCGGATCGTCCGCCGGGACACCGCCGCTTGGCCGACCAGGCCCTCGCCCGGCCCGAAGGTCACCTCGTGGTCCCGGGCCACGTAGCCGTACGCCGCCGCCAGCCGCAGGCGCATCACCGCTTCCTCGTTGTCCACCAGGAAGAAGGCGCCGAGCTGCGCGTCGACCAGCGGCGTCACCTCGGTCATGATCATGCGGCAGACCTCGCCGACGTCCCGCTGGCCCTGGAGCAGGCCACCGATCCGGGCCAGGTTCGAGTCCAGCCAGCCCTGCTCCGCGTTCGTCTTGGTGGTGTCGCGGAGCGTGACGATCATCTGGTTGATGTTGTCCTTGAGCTCCGCCACCTCGCCCTGTGCCTCGACCGCGACGCTCTGGGTCAGGTCACCGCGGGTCACGGCGGTGGACACCTCGGCGATGGCCCGCAGCTGGATGGTCAGCGTGGACGCGAGCTGGTTGACGTTGTCGGTGAGGTCGCGCCACGTACCGGAAACGCCCTTGACCTGGGCCTGACCACCCAGCTTGCCTTCCGAACCCACCTCGCGCGCCACCCGCGTGACCTCGTCGGCGAACGACGAGAGCTGGTCGACCATGGTGTTCACGGTGTTCTTCAGCTCCAGGATCTCGCCGCGGGCGTCGACCGTGATCTTCTGGCCGAGATCGCCCTTGGCGACGGCGGTGGAGACCTGGGCGATGTTGCGGACCTGGCTGGTCAGGTTGGACGCCATGTAGTTGACGTTGTCGGTGAGGTCACGCCAGGTGCCGGCGACACCCCGCACCTGAGCCTGACCGCCGAGCTTGCCCTCCGAGCCCACCTCGCGGGCCACCCGGGTCACCTCGTCGGCGAACGAGGAGAGCTGGTCGACCATGGTGTTGACGGTGTTCTTCAGCTCCAGGATCTCGCCCTGCGCGTCGACCGTGATCTTCTGCGACAGGTCACCCTTCGCCACGGCTGTGGTGACCGAGGCGATGTTCCGCACCTGACTGGTCAGGTTCGACGCCATCGAGTTGACGTTGTCGGTGAGGTCGCGCCACGTACCCGCGACGCCTCGAACCTGGGCCTGGCCGCCCAGCTTGCCCTCGGAACCCACCTCGCGGGCCACCCGCGTGACCTCGTCGGCGAACGACGAGAGCTGGTCGACCATCGTGTTGACGGTCGACTTCAGCTCGAGGATCTCGCCTCTGGCGTCGACGGTGATCTTCTGGGAGAGGTCACCCTTCGCCACGGCCGTGGTGACCGAGGCGATGTTCCGCACCTGGCTGGTCAGGTTGGAGGCCATGTAGTTGACGTTGTCGGTGAGGTCGCGCCACGTACCGGAAACGCCCTTGACCTGGGCCTGACCGCCGAGCTTGCCCTCCGAGCCCACCTCGCGCGCCACCCGCGTCACCTCGTCGGCGAACGAGGAGAGCTGGTCGACCATGGTGTTCACGGTGTTCTTCAACTCCAGGATCTCGCCCCGGGCGTCGACCGTGATCTTCTGTGACAGGTCACCCTTGGCGACCGCGGTGGAGACCTGCGAGATGTTCCGCACCTGCGCGGTCAGGTTCGCGGCGAGCTGGTTGACGTTCTCGGTGAGGTCGCGCCACGTACCGGAAACGCCTCGGACCTGGGCCTGACCGCCCAGCCGGCCCTCGGTGCCCACCTCGCGCGCCACCCGCGTCACCTCGTCGGCGAACGACGAGAGCTGGTCCACCATCGTGTTGACGGTGTCCTTGAGCTCCAGGATCTCGCCCTGCGCGGCCACCGTGATCTTCTGCGACAGGTCACCCTTCGCCACCGCCGTGGAGACCTGGGCGATGTTCCGCACCTGGCTGGTCAGGTTCGACGCCATCGAGTTCACCGAGTCGGTGAGGTCCTTCCAGGTGCCGGCCACGTTCGGCACCTCGGCCTGGCCGCCCAGCTTGCCCTCGGTGCCCACCTCGCGGGCCACCCGGGTCACCTGCTCGGCGAAGAGCCGCAGGGTGTCGGTGAGGCCGTTCATGGTGTCGGCCAGCTCGGCCACCTCACCACGCGCTGACACGGTGATCTTCTGGGACAGGTCACCGCGGGCCATCGCGGTCGCCACCTGGGAGATCGAGCGCACCTGGTGGGTCAGGTTGGAGGCCATCGTGTTCACCGAGTCGGTGAGGTCCTTCCAGGTGCCGGCGACGCCCCGGACGTCGGCCTGGCCGCCCAGCTCACCCTCGGTGCCCACCTCGCGGGCCACCCGCGTCACCTCGTCGGCGAACGACGACAGCTGGTCGACCATCGTGTTCACGGTGCGGCCGATCCGGAGGAACTCACCGCGCAGCGGCCGGCCGTCCATCTCCAGCGCCATGTGCTGCGACAGGTCACCCTCGGCAACCGCCACGATGACCCGGGAGATCTCGGTGGTCGGGCGGGCCAGATCGTCGATGAGCGAGTTCACCGAGCGGACGCTGTCCGCCCAGGCGCCGTCGAGGCCCTCCTCGTCCAGGCGCTCGGTCAACCGGCCGTCCCGGCCGACGATCCGGCTGATCCGGCGCATGTCCAGGTTCTGCCGCTCCTGCACGGAGACGACCTCGTTGAACGCTTCCGCCACTGCTCCGGCCATGCCACCCCGGCGAGGCAGCCGAACCTTGAGATCGCCGCGCCGCACACGGCGCAGCGCATCGGCGAGTTCTTCGAGCAGAACGGTCTCGTCGGGCACGCCGACGCTGGCTTCTTTGGCCGCAGTCATGCTGTCCTCACTCGCTGTCCAACTGAGGCTTGTTCAGGCCATACCTTGAGTCGCGCCCGGAACAAGCCTCACCGCCGGGGGTTCCCTATCCTCTCTCGCCCGACCGGGTCAATGCGAGAGACGACTTTGTGCATACACCCATCCCCGGGAGAGGATGCATGGGTGCCAGCCGAGGTCGGAACCAGGACGAGCATCCCCACCGGGTCCCCGTCCGAGGCCCTGGTGCGCCGGACCAGGTTGCCCAACGACCGGCGGACCCCCGCGGCAGCGCGCGCGCTGGTCCGCTCCGTGCTCGAGGAAACCGGTCTGGCCGGCCTTCTCAACGAGGCGTTGCTGCTCACCACGGAACTGTCCACCAACGCCGTGGTGCATGCCAACACGGAGCTGGAAATCGAGGTCGCGGCCGATACGAGCGGCCTGACCGTCACCGTCACGGACTTCGCGCCCGGCCCGGTGGAGCAGCTCGCCGTCGGCCCGCGCAACGAGATCGCGGACATCGGCGAGGTCGCCGAGCGTGGTCGTGGCCTGCTGCTGGTCGACCACTTCGCCAGCCGGTGGGGCACCGTGCATGAGGGCGACGGCAAGGGCGTGTGGTTCCGCCTCGACCAACGCGGCGACGGGCTCGCCGGGTCATCCGTCCGGGTGCCCGCCCAGTCCGAGGCACCGAGCCTCGGCGCGCTCACCGGGCTGCTCCGCAGCGGGTCCGACCGGCACACCGACGAGGGTCTCGGTGACCTCGCCGCCGACCTGCTCTCCCGGCTGGCCCGGCTGACCGGCGCGGCCGGCGGCGTGGTGCGGCTGGACCGCGGCGACGGCATGGGCCGGCAGCTGCTGGCCAGGTACGGCCGCGCGCCCCGCGACAACGCCGACATCATCCGGGTGCCGCTGACCACCCACCGGCCGTACTCCGGCGATCTGGAACTCGACGCCGCCCCGGTCGGGTACGCACAGGCGCTGGCCACCATGGTCGCCGAGCGGTTCTCCCTGCACCTGGAGAACGACCGGTTGCGCCGCGCGGACGTCCGCCGGCAGACCTGGATCACCTTCCTCGCCGAGGCGAGTGAGCTGCTCGCCCAGTCCCTCGACGTGAACCTGACCATGGCGCTGATCCCGCAGCTCGTGGTGCCGCGGCTCGGCCAGTGGTGCGCGGTGCACACCACGGACACGTGGGGCCGGCTCCAGCTCGCCGCCGCCACCCACGCCGAGGAGGCCGCGCTGCCCCAGCTGCACGCATCGCTGGCCGAGGCCGGGCCGGAGTCGATCCTCGCGCGGCTCGAGGAGGCGTCCCGGCTGGGGACCCAGGTCATGTTCGGCGCGCCGCTGGAGGGCTATGCGGTGCCGCTGGTGGCCCGGGGCACCCGGCTCGGCACCCTCGCCGTGGGCCGTCACCCCAAGCACCGGCACGACGCCGACGAGGTCGCGGTCCTGGAGGACGTGGGCCGCCGGGCGGCGCTCGCCATCGACAACGCGCGGATCCACGACGAGCGGCGTTCGGTCGCGCGTACCCTCCAGGCCTCCCTGCTCCCGCCCGCGTTGCCGCACGTCGAAGGCATCGGCTTCGCCGCCGAGTACGTGCCGACCGGCTCCGAGGTGGGCGGCGACTTCTACGACGTCATCCCGTTCGGCGAACAACAGTGGCTGGTCGTGGTCGGCGACGTCTCCGGCAAGGGCGTCCAGGCGGCCACCGTGACCGGCCTGGTCCGCGACGTGATCCGCATCCTGGTCGACGACGGCAAGACGCTCAGCGAGATCCTCTGGCGGGTCAACCGCACGCTCGTGCAGCGCGGCGGAGGCAGATACTGCACCCTCGCCATGGCCTCGGTCACCCGCAAGAGCGGCGACCAGCTCACCGTCTGCCTGCACCTGGCCGGGCACGACCGCGCGGTGCTGGTCCGGGCCGACGGCAAGACCGGCTTCGTCGGCGAGGGCGGCACAGCGCTCGGCCTGCTGGAGACCATCACCAGCCCGGACGTGGCGGTCACCCTCGGCCCCGGCGACTCGCTCATCTTCTACACCGACGGCGTGACCGAACGCCGCCGCGGCCGCGAGCTCTTCGGCTCCAACCGCCTCCGCGACGCCGCGGCGCCCCTGGCCGGTTACCCGGCCGACGTGATGGCCGCCAGGCTGCGGTCCACCACGATCAACTTCTCGGTCGAGGAACCTCGCGACGACATCGCCATCCTGGTCTTGCGCAACGACGCATAACGAGAGCGGGGGTGACCGGTGTGAAGACGCAGTACTACTCCGCGACCACGATCGACGGCTTCATCGCCGACGAGAACAACTCGCTGGACTGGCTCTTCGAGGTCGACCAGGGCGGCGTCGACCCGTTCACCGGGTTCTTCACCGGCGTCGGCGCGATGGCCATGGGCTCCACCACGTACGAGTGGATCATCGCCCACGATGACGCGCTCGCCCACCCGGAGAAGTGGCACGAGCCCTACGGCGACACCCCCACCTGGATCTTCACGCATCGCGACCTGCCCGTGATTCCGGGTGCCAACCTGCACTTCGTGCAGGGCGACGTCGCCCCGGTGCACCGCGACATGACCGCGGCCGCCAAGGACAAGAACGTCTGGATCATCGGCGGCGGCGAGCTGGCCGGTCAGTTCGCCGACCAGGACCTGCTCGACGAGATCATCCTGGGCGTCACCCCGGTGACGCTGGGCCGGGGCTCCCCGGTCCTGCCGAGGCGGCTGACCTCGTCCCGGCTGACCCTGATCGACGCCCGCCCGGTCGGCCAGTTCGCATACCTCACCTACACCCTGGCCAAGTCGTCCTGACCCCGCCAGGTTCGCGCCCACAGTCCTGATCAAACCGCCCTTTTGGTCGGCTCTCGCGTGGCATGGTGTTGGCATGGCGAAGACGCAGTACTACACCGCCACCAGCATCGACGGCTTCACCGCCGACAAGAGCAACTCGCTGGACTGGCTCTTCGAGGTCGACGAGGGCACCGAGAACCCGTTCGGCGAGTTCTTCGAGGGTGTCGGCGCGTTCGCCATGGGCGCGAGGACCTATGAGTGGGTGCTGGAGAACGACAATCTTCTCGATGAGCCACAGAACTGGCACGACATGTACGGCGACGTACCGTGCTGGGTCTTCACCCACCGGGACCTGCCCCCGGTCGAGGACGCCAACATCTTCATGATCAGCGGTGACGTCCGGCGGGTGCACGAGGCGATGCTGGTCGCCGCCCAGGGCAGGAACGTCTGGCTGGCCGGCGGCGGCGACCTGGTCAGCCAGTTCGTCGCTCACGACCTGCTCGACGAGATCATCCTGGGGATCGCGCCGGCCATCCTCGGTGACGGCATCCCCCTGCTGCGCCGCCGCGTGCCGGTCGACGACCTGATCCTCACCGGCGTGCGGGAGGTGGGGCAGTTCGCCTACCTCACCTACGCGGTCGGCGACGTCGCACGCATCGGCCGCCACCTGGCCGCCGAAGCCGTGACCCGGATCCCGTCGCTGCGCTGACCCTCACAGCCACTCCCGCGGTCCGGCCATGTCAAGGTCGGCCGCCAGCTGTGGCGGCGCCGTCAGGACGGCCAACCGGCCACGCCGTGCCAGCAGCACCTGGCGCATCGCGTCGACGATGTCGTTCACCCGCGCGGCGGTGAGGCCGCGCGGCAGCACCGCATGCACTGTCCCGATCCCGGCCGACCCGCGCAGCGGCACCAGCGAACCGGTGCTGTCCCGCAACGAGTACGCCACCGCCTGCAGATCCCTCGGCCGAGCCGTGATGCGCAGGACCACGTCGCCGTTTCCGAACGGGTACCGACCCCACCAGGGCGGCGCGACCGGTGCGACCACCGTGTCCCCGCCCCAGCCCTGGACGATCTCGTCGGCCACCTGGTTCACCGAGTCGGCCGAACCCTCCAGGAGCAGCGCGAGCATCCCGCCGTCCCGCCCCGGCAGGTCCACCTCGATCGCGCTCGCCTCCAACTCGCGGGCCACCACGTAGGCGACCAGCTCGCTGACCTCGGCCGGGGTGGTGACCGTCCGCCCGACCCAGCGACGGGCCGCGGGCAGCGGCTCCAGCCGCAGCCTCGCTGACGTGATGACCCCGTCGATCTCCGCGATGCCGGGCCGGCCGTCCTCACCGTCGGACTCCGCCGTCTCGCCGGCGACGTTCACATACTCAACGCTCATAGTCTGCGCCGCAGGGCTGCCGAAGCGATGGCGCAGCGGACCGGACTCGTTGACCGCGAGCATGCCCCCGATCGTCGCGGTGGGCGAGGGCGGGTCGACGGCGAGGCGCTGGCCGCGCAGCGCCAGGGCGGCCTGGACCGCGGAGACCGGTGTGCCGGCCGCGACGACCGCGGTCGCCCCATCGTGGTCCCACATGCCGTTGAGGCGTCCGGTGTCCAGGATCAGCTCGATGCCAGCGGGCGGCGAACCCCAATCGAGTTTGCTGCCGGAACCGCGCGGCAGAAAGGTCAGGTCGCGGTCGGCCGCGAGGCGCAGTGTCTCGGCGACGGACCTCGCGGTCGCCGGCACCGCGACAAAGCCGGCACGCCGGCCACCCACCTGATCGGTGGAGCGCCCCGCACGCGCGAATCCCGGACCGCAGATGTCCTCGAGCGCGTCGAGTAGGGAATCGCCCACGTCCGAAGCCTCCCCAAGCTGGACACCCGTAAGAAAAGATCATTGAAGATCGTCCACTCTGGCACATCGTACACATGTTCGAATGGCTGAGGTCGACGTGTGTAAGAAACTCATGGCGGACCAATCGGCCGGTAACGTGTTCCCGGTGACGATTGAAGGCCCACCCACTGCTCGTCAGGTCCCCACCGAGCGCACCTTCCACGGCGACCGGGTCACCGACGAGTTCGCCTGGCTGATGGACAAAGAGGACCCGGCGACCATCGCCCACCTGAAGGCGGAGAACGCCTGGACAGAGCAGGCGACAGCGCATCTCGAGGAGCTGCGCCGGACGGCCTTCCAGGAGATCAAGGACCGGACGCAGGAGACCGACCTCTCGGTGCCCAGCCGCAAGGGTGGGTTCTGGTATTACACGCGCACGGTCGAGGGCAAGCAGTACTCGATTCACTGCCGGGTCCCGGTGCGCCCGGGTGAGACCGCCCCGCCGATGGACGCCGAGAAGCCGGGCGAGGAGGTCCTGCTCGACGGCAACGAGCTGGCCGAGGGCAAGGAGTTCTTCGCGCTCGGCACGTTCGACGTGAGCCCGGACGGTCACTGGCTGGCGTTCTCGACCGACTTCGCCGGCGACGAGCGCTTCACGCTGCGGGTGAAGAACCTGCGCACCGGCGAGGTGCTCGCCGACGAGGTGCCGGACACGTTCTACGGCTCCGCCTGGTCGGCCGACGCCGGCACGCTCTTCTACATCACGGTCGACGAGGCCTGGCGCCCGCACCGGGTGTGGCGGCACACGATCGGTTCGACCGACGACACGGTCGTCTACGAGGAGCCGGACGAGCGGTTCTGGGTCGGTGTCGACCTGAGCCGCAGCGAGAAGTTCATCCTGATCGACGCACACAGCAAGATCACTTCAGAGGTACGGGTGATCCCCGCCGACCACCCCACCGCCGAGCCGGCCCTGATCGCCGAGCGCCGCCAGGGCGTGGAGTACTCGGTGGAGCACCACGGCCACCGCTTCCTGATCCTGCACAACCTGGAGGCCGAGGACTTCGCGCTCTCCTGCACCTCGGTGGACAACCCGGGCGAGTGGGTGGAGCTGATCCCGCACCGGCCCGGCACCCGGCTGGAGTCGGTCGACGCGTTCGCCCGGCACATCGTGGTCTCGCTGCGCCGCGACGGCCTGACCGGTCTGCGGGTGATCACCGACGGCAGCACGGACGCGTACGACATGACCTTCCCGGAGCCGCTCTACAGCGTCCACCTGGCCGGTAACCCGGAGTACGAGACCAGCTCCGTCCGGATCAGCTACACCTCGCTCGTCACTCCCGAGTCGGTGTACGACGTCGACCTGAGCACCCGGGCCATGACGCTGCGCAAGCAGAAGCCGGTCCTGGGCGGCTACGACCCGGCCGACTACGACCAGTTCCGCGAGTGGGCGACCGCTCCCGACGGCACCCGGGTGCCGATCTCGATCGTGGCGCGCAAGGGCACTCCGCGGGACGGTTCGGCGCCCGCGGTGCTGTACGGCTACGGCTCGTACGAACACTCCATCGACCCGTACTTCTCGATCGCCCGGCTCAGCCTGCTCGACCGCGGTGTCGTCTTCGCGATCGCGCACGTGCGCGGCGGCGGCGAGCTCGGCCGCGGCTGGTACGAGAACGGCAAGATGCTGGCGAAGAAGAACACGTTCACCGACTTCATCGCGTGCGCGCAGGCGCTGGTCCGTAGCCGGTGGACGTCGGCGTCGCGGCTGGTGGCGCGGGGTGGGTCGGCCGGTGGCCTGCTGATGGGCGCGATCGCCAACCTGGCGCCGGAGGCGTTCGCCGGGATCGTGGCCGAGGTCCCGTTCGTGGACCCGCTGACCTCGATCCTCGACCCGAGCCTGCCGCTGACGGTCACCGAGTGGGAGGAGTGGGGCAATCCGCTCGATTCCGCCGAGGTGTACTCCTACATGAAGTCGTACAGTCCGTATGAGAATGTGACGAAGCAGGCGTACCCCAAGATTCTCGCCGTGACCAGCCTGAACGACACCCGCGTGCTGTACCACGAGCCGACCAAGTGGATCGCGCGCCTGCGCGCGATCGCGCCCGAGGGCGACTACCTACTCAAGATCGAGATGGGCGCCGGCCACGGCGGCCCGAGCGGCCGCTACGACTCCTGGCGGGAAGAGGCCTTCAACATCGCCTGGATCTTGGACACCCTCAAAACCGCTTAGGGGTACGAGCCGGCGAAAAGTCCCCGCTCTCCCTGAGCGACCAGGCACGACACCGGGCCGAAGCGCCCGCATCCGGCGCGATGCGGGCGCTGAGCTTTCACCCGATCCGTAGTTCCTCGAGATCGGTGCTGGACCGCAGCACCATCACACCGACGCCGACCACGAGCAGCATCGCCACCAGCGCCCCCGCGCCGAGCAACACCAACTGTTGCAGCGGGATCGGGATCGGTACCACCAGCAGAGGTTCGACGAACGTCTCCTTGGCGCAGGTGGGGAAGGTCGCGTTCGGGTCGATGCACTGCTCGTACTCCCCGCCGTGGCGTACCTCGCTCCCCATCATCCGGACCAGCGCGGCACCCGAGGCGAGTGCCAGCAGCAGCGCCGGCACCAACGGCACGAACGTGTGCCAGAGCAGCACGTTTCCGAGCGTCCGGCGGGGCACCCCGGTGGCGGTCAAGGCCGCGTACGCCCGCCGCCGGGCCACGATCCCCTCGACGAACGCGACCAGCACACCCGCCGCGGCGACCGCGATCGACACCGTCACCGCGATCATGATCAGTCGGAGCGCGCCGAAGTAGAACTCCGAACCACTCCCGAAGCCGACCTCACCCGTCGCATACGGGTCGATCATGGCGTTGTACTGCTCCGACGCCCGGAACTCGGTCCGCAACATCGCCTCGTAACCGATGATCCCGGCACCGACGACAACCGCCCCGAGCAGCGCTGCGAGCGTCCGGCTCCCGTTCCACGGGTCGGCCATCAACCGGCCACCCGCCAGCAGGGTCGCCGCGCCCCGGCCGTACCGGCGCAACAGCCGCCCCGACGTGTACGAGATCCAGCCGGTGCCGAGCACCACGCCCGCCATCACGCACAGCGTCCCGGCGCCGATGAACGCGAGCGGCGCCCAGCTCGGCAGCTGGGTGTCGGACGGAAGGAACTTCGGCGCGATGGACAGCGGAAGTCCGATTCCGATTAGCACGCCCGGCCACGGCCCGGGCCCGTCCTCCCGGACCCGCCGCACCACGCCGAGCGGTGTGATCACCACGCGGCGCATCAACAGGACACCGATCCCGCCGGCGAGCACCGGCACGAGCACGAGCGCGCCGGCGATCAGGAGCGGATGCGGCAGAACGTCGACCGGCAGCACCAGCTTGCCCTCGCCGTTGCGGAAGTCAAGCAGTTCCCGGAGCCCGAAGAAGAGTCCGAGGCCGAGGACCGAGCCGAGTGCGGCGGCCGCCGCGGTCTCCGCCCCGGCGATCAGCACCGCCTGCCCCGGCGTGGCACCGCCCAGCCGCAGCGCGGCGAGCCGCCGGTCGCGGGCCGGTGCGCCGAGCCGGATGCACTGCCCGGCCAGCGCCAGCACCGGCAGGGCGAGCATGGCCAGCGTGAAGACCACCCCGGGACGAAGACCGGCCTCGGCCAGCAGGGCGTTCGAGTAGTCGGCGCCCGGTCCCATGACCCGCACGCCGCCCGGCTGGTCGACCCAGTCGCCGCCCTGGATCGACGCCACGGTCACGGCGGCGAGCAGGGCCAGCGCGGCGAGCGCCGCGCTACCGGCGGTCAGCACGGTCCGCAACCGATCGGTACGGTTCCCGGCCAGACTCAGCCGGACCAGCGTGGACAACCTCACGGCGCCACCCCGAGACCGGTCGGATCGACGGCACCGTCGCGGAGCACGATCTCCCGGTCCGCGTACGCCGCGATCGGCGCCTCATGAGTGACCAGCACGACCGACGTGCCCTGCTCCCGCACCGCCTGGACCATGGCGCCCAGAACCTGTTCCCCGTTGAGCTGGTCCAGCGCGCCGGTCGGCTCGTCGGCGAACACCACCCGCGGCTCGGTGACCAGCGCACGAGCGACCGCGCACCGCTGCTGCTCCCCGCCGGACATGGCACCGGGCCGCTTGTCCGCCAGGTCCGCCACCCCGAACCTATCCAGCCAGACGAGCGCCGCCGCCCGTGCCTCTCGCCGCCCCGAACCGGCGAGAAGCAACGGGAGCGCGACGTTCTCCGCCGCGGTCAGCTCGGGCACGAGCTGACCGAATTGGAACAGCACCCCGAACTCGGTACGCCGCAGCCGGGACCGTGCCGCCTCGGACCACAGCCCGATGTCCTGGTCGCGGTAGCGGATCTCGCCGGCGTCGGCGCGGAGGATGCCGGCCAGACAGTGCAGCAGCGTGGACTTCCCGCAGCCGCTCGGCCCGGTGACCGCAACGATTTCGCCCTCGCCGACCGTGAGGTCGATGCCGCGCAGCGCCGGTGTGGTGCCGTAACTCTTGGTGATCGCCGTTCCGGTCAGCAACGTCATCGCCGTGCCTCCTGTCGCATGCTCTCCCGGCCCTCACCCGCAAGGCCGCCGGCCGGGTGCCGCTCGGTGCAGTCGCTCATGCCGCCACTTCCTTCTGTAGGTCGGCCACCCGGGCCAGCGTGGTGTGCAGCCAGCGCAGGTCGGCGTCGAGGTGCCCGATGGCGTAGTCGGCGGCGATGACGTCGCCGACGGTGGCACCGGACGCGGTCTTGATCGAGGTCAGTTCACGCAGCCGGGTCATGTGCGCGGCCCGCTGCGCGGTGAGGTACGCCCGCGCACGGTCCGCGTCCGCGGCCAGCAGAGCGACCACCACCCGGCTGAACAGAGCACTTGTCACGTGCGGTGCCGGCGGCTCGACCTCGGTCAGCCACTCGTCGAGCCGCGTCCGGCCCGCCTCGGTCAGCACGTACGACGTGCGCTCCGGGCCGCTCTCCTGGTCCTGGCCGGACTGCTCGACGAAGCCGTCCCGCTCCAACCGGCCGAGGGTGGCGTACACCTGCCCGAACGCCAGCGGTTTGGCCTGCGGCAGGCGCTCGTCGTGTGCCCGCTTCAGGTCATAGCCATGGCGTGGGCCGCCGGCGAGCAGGCCGAGTAGTACGTGAGCGGTGGACATGGCGGTTACTATTCACTCAGTGAATAGCCGCCGTCAAGGAGGTCCTCGATGGGCGCGAAACTAGCTAGTGCGGCCCAACGTGGGTGCTGCCTGGCGGCCGTTGAGACAGCATTGAGCGTGGGCTAAGCAAGATCACCCTGACTGCGGAAGTCCGCTAGACGCTTCGCCGCAGTGCGACGACCGCGATGTCGTCCGCCTGCTCACCGGGGCCGGCGAGCTGGGTGAGCAGCCGGCGGCAGAACACGTCGAGGTCCTGCTCGACCTCGGCGGCGCAGGCGGCGAGCGCGGCCATACCGACGTCGATGTCGACGTCCCGGCGCTCGATCAGCCCGTCGGTGTAGAGCACCAGCGTGCCGCCCGGCGGAAGGATCAGCTCCAGCTCGTCCCGGCGGGGCGCTTCGAGCCCGAGCAGCGGGCCGCGCGGTTTCAGGAACCGGACCTCGCCGTCGACGTGCAACAGCGGCGGCAGATGTCCCGCGCCGGCCATCCGGATCCGGCCGGTGGCCGGATCGAGAGTGAGCAGGCAGAGCGTGGCGGAGTCGGTGGGCAGCACGGTACGCATGAAGCGGTTGACCAGCTCCAGGACCGCGCCCGGCGGGTGGCCCTCGACGGCGTACGCCCGGACGGCGTGCCGCAGCTCGGCCATCACGGTCGCCGCGTGCAGCGAGTGGCCGGCCACGTCCCCGATCGCCACCAGCAGCTGATCGTTCAGCACGGTCAGCTCGTAGAAGTCGCCGCCCACCTCGGTCTGCGCGCCCGCCGGCTCGTACAGCACGGCACGCTCGACGCCGGGGACGTCGGGTAGCCGGGACTGGAGAAGACTGCGTTGCAGCGTCACCGCGATCCGGTGCTCCTCGTCGAACGACCGCTGCGCCTCCACCGCCGCAGCGACGGCCTGGGACAGCTGCCGCAACACCGGGAAACCGGGCGTCTGCGAACTGCCCGGCGCGACGACGTAGACCGGCGGCCGGTCCGCCCGCAACCGCGCCGCCGCCACGGCGACCGACTCACCCGCCGGCCAGTTGGCCACATCCCAGTCCGCCGCGTCGTCGGTACGCACCAGCGAACCGACCGCCACCTGATGGACCGGAACTCCCCAGGGGCGTACCGCGGCGGGTTTTCCGACCGCCGCCAGGCTCTCCCCCTCGGAGGTCTCCGCGACCACCACGACCTGCCCGCCGAAGATGTCGCTGGCGCCCTCGGCAGCCGCCGAGAGCAGGGCCGTCAGGGTGGACGCCGAGTTGATCGCCAGGGTGGTCTCGGCCAGCCGGACCATCCGCTCGGCGAGCAGCTCGGCCCGCTGCCGGGCCCGGTAGTAACGCAGGACCGCCTGCACGGTCGCGATCAGCTCGTCCGGCTCGATCGGCTCCACCAGGTACGCGTCCGCGCCACGGTTCAGTCCCTGGGCACGGTCGGCCACGTCCACGGCGTGCGCGGAGACGTGGACGACCGGCAGTACCCCGTACCGTTGATCGGTTTTGATCCGCTCGCAGACCTCGAAGCCGCTCATGTCCGGCAACTTCACGTCCAGCACGACCAGGTCCGTCTCGGAGTCGAGCAGCTTGCTCAGCGCCTCCCCGCCGGTCTCCGCCTCCAGCACCGTGAAACCGGCCCGGGTGAGCCAGCTGACCAGCAGATATCGCTTGGTGGCGCTGTCGTCGACGACCAGGACGGTGGCTCGTCCCTGGGACTGCACCAATCGTCCAGCGCGGTACGGCTCCGCCTTCATGACGCGACCGGCAACCGCAGCGTGAAGGTGCTGCCCTCACCCGGCACGGAGTCGACCCACAGCCCGCCGCCGAGGATGCCGGCCAGCCGCCGGGCGTAAGGCAGGCCGAGGCCGGTGCCCCTACCGCTCACCGGCATGCTCCCGGGAACCTGGTAGAACTCCTCGAAAATCCGCTCGTGCAGTTCCGGTGGAATGCCCGTACCGGTGTCCGCGACCACGAACTCGGCGTCGTCACCGGCGGCATGCACGCTCAGCCGCACCGAACCGGACGCGGTGAACTTCAGTGCGTTGGTCAGCAGATTGCGCAGCACCTGGGCGAGCAGCACCTCGTCGCTGCGCAGAACCGGCACACCCGGTTCGTCGACCACGAAGTCCACCTCGGGCCGGGTCGCCAGCGGGCGCAGCGTCCCGCGCAGCTGCCCGAACATCGCCTTCAGGTCCACCTCGGACCAGTTCGGCTCGATCCGGCCGGCCTCCGCCTTGGCCAGGTCCAGCAGCCCGTTCACCAGGGTCAGCAGGTCACTGGCCGACGTGCGGATCAGCTCGACCTGGCGGCGCTGCTCGTCGGTGAGCTCGTCCGAAGCGGAGTCGGTGAGCAACCGACCCAACCCGATGATCGCGGTGACCGGCGCACGCAGTTCGTGGCTGACGTTGGCCAGGAACCGGCTCTTCGCCTCGCTCGCCGCCCGCAACTGCACCGACTTCTCGTCCAGCTCCGCGTAGAGCGCGACCACACCACGGTTCGTCTCCTCCAGCTCCTCGGAGAGCTGGTGATAGAGCGCCATCACGCCTCGGTTGGTCTCCTCCAGCTCGGCGTTGAGCCGGGCCAGGTCGTCACGCTGCGCGCGTACCTCGTCCAGCGCGGCGATGAGCTGCTGGTTCTGCACAGCGAGCTCGTCCAGAGGGCTGCCGGGCACGTGCTGAGCCAATCCGGCACGGATCTCCTCCATGCGACCGGGGGTCAGCCGAGGTGCACCCGGCGGCAGCCGCCGAGCCATCCGGACAACCGTTCCGGTACCACCATCGTCGACCTCCATCGTGTCGACCAGGCGGCCGACCTGCTGCAGTTGCTCGGTGAGCCGACCGGCCTCGCCGGGCGCCGGGTGCGCCAGAACCACCTTCAGGGCTGGTACCCCGTACGGCTCGACCGTGAACGCCACGACGGTGTCCGACCCGGCGGCAAGCAGCACCCGGCCCACCTCGCTGAGCGCCGTGGCCATCCGGGTCTGATCCTGTGTCTCCAGTCCTACCGCGCGAGCGACCTCCCGGCCCAGCTGCCGTACCAGAAAGATGTCCTGCGCCACCCGTAAGCGCATGCTCGTCAGCAGCTCGGCGGTCACGGCTGAGCCCGGCCCTCGCCTGCGAGGCCGCAGGCCGGTGCGGCCGGGTGCCGCTCGGTGCAGTCGGTCATGACCGGGCCACCAGCACACCCGCGTCGTCCCGACGGGTGCCGGCGTCCCGGAGCACAGTGGCCGCGATCACTTCGGGCGAGCGGGCGAACAGGCCCGGATACTCCGCCGCGTTCCAGCGGTCCACCACACCGTCGGTGTGCATCAGCACGACCGCGCCGGGTGCGAGCGGGTAGTCGTACTCCCGGATCTGCCGCCGCTGGTGCCCGGCGATGCCGGGCATCGAGACCATGCCGCGCCGGCCGCCGTCCGGGCCGAACACGGTGCCGGCGATGTTGCCCAGCCCGGCGTAACGGACCAGGCCGGCGGCCAGGTCCAGCTCGGCGACCGCGAGCGCGGCGCCGCGCGTGTGCCCGAGGGCCCGGTGCAACACCTCCACCAGCATGGCCGGCGGTACGGCCGAGGCCTTGTGGAACGCGCGAACCGCCTCGTGTGACGCGGCCGCAGCCAGCCCGCCGTGCCCCAGGCCGTCACAGACCAGGACTTGCCGGCGACCCTCGATCTCCCGGACCGCGTACGCGTCACCGCTCACCGTCTCGCCGGTCAGCGGCCGGGTGAGTCCCGACGCCCACGACCGCTCCGGTGCACCGGACGGCCACACCTGCATGGCCAGGACCGTCCCCTTGCCGGGCATCGAGTACAGGTCCCACCGGCTGGCCTGGCGCAGGATCGCGCCGAGCCCGATCCCGAGGGTTCCGGCGGTGGAGTGGCCGTCTCCGAGAGCCCGCTCGACGTCGGCCATCCCGGGCCCGCTGTCGACCGCGATCAGCTCGACGCCGGCCTGCTCGACCGTACGCACCACGCGGACCAGGATGGTGCCCTGCTCAGCGTGTTTGACCAGGTTCCCGGCCGCCTCAGCGGCGACGATCGACAGGTCGTTGATGCGCTTCTCCGGCATCGCCAGCTCGGTGGCGAGGCGTTCGGCCGCCCGGCGTACGGCCGACGCCGTCCCGGCCGCCTCCACCCGGAACCAGACCCCTCCGTCGAGAAGTCCTTCGGGCAGTGACGCCACCGTGCCTCCGCTCATCGGCACCACTTGACAACGGTTACGGTCGTACCCTTACCCGGTTCCGTTTCGATCTCGAACTCGTCCACCAGGCGACGTGCGCCACTCAACCCCAGACCGAGGCCGCCGCCGGTGGTGTAACCGTCGGTCAGGGCCAGGTCCAGATCGACGATGCCGGGGCCCTGGTCGGCGAAGACGATCCGGATGCCGCCCCGGCGGTCGTTGTGGACCCGGCTCACCTCGACCATGCCGCCCATGCCGTAGACCAGCGTGTTGCGAGCGAGTTCGCTCGCGGCGGTGACCAGTTTGGTCTGATCCACCAGGGACAGTTTCACGGCGACCGCCACCGTGCGCACCAGCTGCCGGACCCGGACGACGTCCTGGTCGGTCGAGACCGGAATCCGCTGGCTCTCGTCGTTCACGGTGTGGTTACCGTTGCCGGGTCGGCCTCATCCTCATCGTCGTCCGCATACTCGTCCTCGCGGCTGCGCGCGAGCATCTCGATGCCCAGCTCGACGTTGAGCGCCGTCCGGATGCCGGGCAGCGAGAGCCCCAGCTCGACCAGGGTGATCGCCACCGCCGGGCGCATGCCGACCACGACGGTCTCGGCATCCAGCACCCGGGAGACCGAGGCGATGGTGGCCAGCGTACGGCCGACGAACGAGTCGACGATGTCGAGCGCGCTGATGTCGATGATCACACCGTGGCAGCCGGTCACCACGATCCGCTCGGCCAGGTCCTCCTGAAGCTGGAGCGCGGTCTGGTCCTCCATGTCGATCTGGATGGAGACCAGCAGGATGTCACCGATCTTCAGGACCGGCACGCGCTCCACGTCAGCGCTCCGGACGCTTGGCCGCGACGACGCGGTAGCTGGTCTTGCCGAGGACGTAGCGCAGCGCGTCAGCGAGCGAGGCCTTGGTCGCGATGTCACCGAACTCGATGCCGAGCGCGACGATGGTCTGCGCGATCTGCGGCCGGATGCCGGAGATGATGCAGTCGGCACCCATCAGCCGGGCGGCCACCACGGTCTTGAGGATGTGCTGCGCCACCTGGGTGTCGACCGCGGGCACACCGGTGATGTCGATGATCGCGTACGGCGAGCCGGTGTCCACCAGCGTCTGCAGCAGCCGCTCCATCACCACCTGGGCACGGGCCGAGTCGAGCGTGCCGACCAGCGGCACGGCCACCACGCCCTCCCACAGCTTCACCACGGGGGTGGAGAGCTCGAGCAACTGTTCGGCCTGGTCGGCGATGAGTGCCTCACGGACGCGCACGTAGTTGTCGAAGGTGAAGAGAGCCGCCCGGTCCACGAAAGTGGAGAACGCTACGTAGTCACGGAGGGTCGCCACGTCGCTCTGCTCGCCGAGGATCTCGAGCATGGCGTCCTTGAGCGCGTACACGCTGACCGCTGTCTCGGTGGCGTTGAAGCCCTGCCGGGCCCGGCTGTTGGAGATCTCGGCGAGCTGGGCGCGCAACTCCGCGGCCGCATCGTCGGTCACATCCACAGCTCCGCCTGCCAAGGCCTGCTGGAAAGCCTTCTGGAGGTCGCCGGTCTGCCGCTGAAGCTCGGCACTACTCAGCCGGCCTCGCAGACTCGTGGCGACCGAGTCGGTCCAGCGGGTCGCCAATTTCTCCGCGTGACCCTTGAGCAGGTCCGCGAAGCGACTAGCCTCGTCCGGACTCAGCGGCATCGCTGCCTCCCCACCACGCGATCCGAGCGCAACGGCCGGACTTTACCATCAGGACGTCCGTTACTTGCTGTAGACCAACTAATGGACACGGTCAAGCTCCGTCCCTGTTCTGCGCATCCCCCGGTACGTGGAGTACCGTTCAGCAATAACTGGAGGTCGGCGAATGTCCCTGACGGTACAAACGGAACAGCGCGGCGACATGGTCGTCGTGTCGGTCGCTGGCGAGCTCGACATGGCCACCGCCCCCCAGCTTCAGGATCAGATCAGCGATCTGCTGGAGAAGGGGCGGACGCGGCTGGTCTTCGACCTCGCCGAGGTTTCGTTCTGCGATTCCACCGGCCTGTCTGTCTTCGTCCGTGCCAAGAACAGCACCGACGACGCCGGCGGGACCGTCCGGTTGGCCGCGCCGCAGCGCGGAGTGCTCCGGATCCTCGAGGTGAGCGGTCTGGTCGAGGTGCTGCACACCTATCCGACGGTGGACGAGGCGGTCACCGCTGAGGAGCCCGCGCTCGACTGAGCGCCCTCGCTATTTCACGAGACGACCGGTCGGCGTAGTTTGTCGCCGACCGGTGGTGGGCAACCCGTTGCCGGATGACGTTCGGCCCCAGGAGTGCCCGTGAGCAAAATGGTCCAAGGCTTCAAAGACTTCATCATGCGCGGCAACGTTGTCGACCTCGCCGTCGGCGTGGTCATCGGCGCCGCCTTCACCGGTGTGATCACCCAGTTCACCAAGTCGTTCCTCGAGCCCTTGATCCGGCTCTTCGGCCTGGCGATCACCGGCGGCCGCAGTCTTGACAAGACCGCCCCGAAGGTCTGGGGCGTCGCCTTCGACTGGGCCGCGTTCATCAACGCGCTCCTGGCCTTCTTGCTAACCGCGCTCGCGCTGTACTTCCTCGTCGTCTTCCCGCTGAACCGGCTGGCCGAGCGCCGCCGCCGCGGCGAAGAGCCGCCGCCGAAGGCGCCCAGCGAAGAGGTCAAGCTGCTCACCGAGATCCGCGACGCGCTGCTCCGCAGCCAGGGTCACCAGGTCTCCAACAGCGCCCTCGACGAAGTGCTGGGACGCCACCAGCAGCAACCCCCGCGCTGACACCCGACGAAAAGATCTGCCCCTCCCGGCACCGTTCGAACAGATGTTCGATACGCTGCCGGGATGGAGCAGCGTAAGCACTGGTGGAACGGTAAGTGGGGACGTCTCGCCCGAAAGGACGTGTACCTACGAACCAGCGGCGACCAGTGGTATGTCGAGCAGCGCGCGGGCGGCTCCGACGGCGTCTCCCACTTCTTCGAGTACGACAGTGAGGACGCTGCTCTCGACATGGTCCGCGCCCTGCTGGCCGGCCCCGACGAGTGGCGCGAGCTGTCGGTCCGACCACCCCGCTGATCAGGCCGCGCGGCGGTCGTCGTGCGCGGCGGTCAGCGGACCCGGCGGGGGTGGCAGCAACCGCAGGCCCGGGCGCGGGGCCTGGTCGCCGCCGTCGACGGCGGTGTCGAAACGTGCCCGCCAGCCGGTGCCGACCCGGGCGCCGGGCGGGCGTTCCGCTCCGCCGACTCCCCGGGACAACGCCACCACCAGCAGATATCCGATGATCACGAAGCCGTGGCCGACCAGCCGGGCGACATCCACCCGGCCGCCGGTGAGATCGGTGACCGAGAGCAGCAGCAGCATCGCGACGAAAGCGGTGAGCATCGGCACCAGGCCGGTGGGCCGGGTCCGGCGCAACGCGATGAAGAGGTACCCGGCACCGACCGCGACGTTCCAGGCGGCCGACTCGTGCCACAGGTGGCCCGGTGTCGCGTTCAGCCCGATGTGCGTGTGCCCGGCGCTCACCCCGCCGCCCACCTGGGTCAGACCGAGGATGAGCTGCACCGTTCCGACCAGCGCCAGCGCCGCGTAAAGGACCGCCGCGACCGGGATCCGCCACCGGCGTCGCGGCCCCTGGTCCGGCGAAGCGGGGAGTGCCGCCAGGATCGCGGCGCTCAGGTCCGGCACCGCCGCCACCGATCCGGTACGCGTCAGCCGGTTGACCGCCGCCGCCCGGTCCAGCCACTCCCGGCAGCCGGCACACCCGGCCAGGTGTTCGTCGACCAGCGGCCGCATGGCCGGGTCGTCCTCGCCGTCCAACTGCGCGGACAGCATCTCGCGCCACCGCTCACATGCCATGTACCCATAGTCGTTCCGGGATGCCCGGGAGTTCCCGCCGGATCAGAGCGGTTCCGGGGCCTGAACCATCCCGACCTGCTGTCCGCCGCTGTGCCCGGACAACCGCCGGCGTTCCCGGAACGCCCGCAGGTTGGCCGTGTTGCCGCAGGTGCTGACGTCGTGCCAGACCCCGCTGTTGTTCCGCGAGGTGTCGAAGAAGGCGGCCCGGCAGGCGGCGTTGTGGCAGAGCTTGAGCCGCAGCCAGAGACCGGCCTGCTGTGCCAGCAGCGCCTCGGCCCACAACGCCGAGGCCAGCCAGCGGATCCCCCGGCCGGTCGGCACCACCCGGACCCAGCCGCCCACATCCGGGACCAGGCTCACCTGGACGTCAGCGGGCGGCAGCGCACCGGCCGGTCCCGCGTTCGCCCCGGCCAGCACCACGGTTTCGAAGGCGGTCCGCAGCCGGCGCAGCGAGCGCAGGTCGCCGGCGGAGAGCAGCAGCGTCGGGGCGGGCAGCCCGGACACCCGGGACCAGGTCCCCAGCGCCTCGGTCACCCACCACTGGGCGTCATCGGTGACGGTCAGCAGATCCGAGCTGTACGACATCGCCGGGCGGGTGTTCAGCAACTCCTGGACGAGTGCGAATCCGCCGGGCGCCTCCCGTACGCCGTGCCGGGCGCTGGCCTTCCATGACATAGCCAAAGGGTACTCGCCTCTTTACCAGCCCTTTCTCGCGGTCTACCCGGCCGGGTGGTCGATCACGGTTCAACCGTGGACCGTTGTGAATGGGTCCCTACAATGACCCGACCACAGGCGAGGGAGGCTTCGTGCGGAGGATCCTGGCGATCACCATGGCCGCGGCAGCGGCGTTGACTCTCGCCACCGGCTGCGACACGGCCGATCCGGTGGCGGACGGGCCGGCTCCGACCGGAGTGTCGCCCTCGACCAGCGCGCCCAGCGCCTCGGCCGAACCCTCCGCGCCACCCAGCTCGACGCCCACCGTGACCCCTTCGGCGAAGCCGAAGAAGCTGAAGTCCGGCGCCAAGGGCGCCGACGTGCTGGCCCTGCAGAACCGGCTCACCGAGCTCGGTTACTGGAACGGCAAGGCCGACAGCAAGTTCGGCGGCACCACCCAGCAGGCGGTTTACGCGTTGCAGAAAGCCGCGGGCATCGGCCGCGACGGCACGGTCGGCCCCAAGACCTGGAAGGCATTGGAGGAAGGGGTACGCCCGAAGGCCAAGTCCACCAGCGGCCGGGTCGTCGAGATCGACCTGAAGCGCCAGTTGCTGCTCCTCGTCGACGACGGCCAGATCACCCAGATCTTCAACACCTCGACCGGCACGAACGACTACTACGAACACGAAGGCCAGACCTACCTGGCGGACACACCACGCGGCAGGTTCAAGGTGAGCCGGCAGATCGACGGCTGGCGGGACGCCCCGCTCGGTCTGCTGTGGCGGCCGAAGTACTTCAACGGCGGCATCGCCGTGCACGGCGCCCCGAGCGTTCCGCCCTACCCGGCGTCGCACGGCTGCGCTCGCGTCTCGGTCTCCGCCATGAACTGGATGTGGAAGAACGACGCGCTGCCGATCAAGACCCGTGTCTGGGTCTACTGAACGCACTCCATACGACGTACCCGCTGCCGCGGTGCCGGGATCACCAGGGCATATCCCGGCGGCCAGGCCGCACCGTGCAGCTCGGCGCAGATCACCACACTCAGCCACGGCACCCACGGCCCGCTGATCTCGACCGGCCCGCGGCCGCGTACGTCCAGCGACAGCGCCCACTCGTCCGGCCGCGGCCGCAGACGCGCCACCGACCGCAACGAGTACTCCTGAGTCCCCAGGATCAGCCGGCGACTGGTGATCACCGCAAGACGCCGACCGGCCCCGGCCACGTGCACCGGGAACCACCCGTACTGCTTCTCCCCGGCCCGAAGCGGAATCGTCGGGCTCACCGCAGCCGGCCGCCCGCCACGCTCCACCAGCCCGGCCAGCATGCTCATCGACCGGAACCCGGCCGCGAGCTGCGCAGGATCGTAACCGGACACCGCACTCTCCGATCTAGGCGGCCGCCCAGCGCGACCAACCTGACCCTGGCACGCCCGGGCCAGCCACGACCAGCGAATACACACCCCTGGCTGATGATTTACCGGTTCGCCGTCGGTACGTCACCCACCGTCCCCCAAATTCCGACGTTCCCGGCTAACCCGTCAGAGTGCTTCCGCCGGACTGCACTCTTCCGCGGCCCGAACCACCGGCCGCCCGACACGCCGGCAAGCCGGCGCCTGATCACCCGGCTCGCCGGGCCAGCCGAGCCCCGGCGATCCCGCTCACCAGCAGCCCGCTGACCCGCCCAGCCGGAATGAGCACGGCCGCGGACTGGACCGGAAAGGCAAGCGGCGAAAGCAGACCGGCAACCGCCGATCCCAGACCGGCAGCGGCCAGCGGTCGCGGCAATTCCCCGGTCCGCAGCCCCGCTACCGCCAACACGCCGACCAGGAGCCCGAAGGCCGACGTGTGCACCGGCCCACCAGCAGCGAAGACGAGCCGATGCAACGACCGCGCGGTCCCCTCCCGCTCACCCGGCCGCCCCGTCAAAGCCGCACTGCCAAGAGCCGAAACAACCAGCGAACCGACGGCCACACTCCCACCGGCGATCGCCGCGGCACGCAGCAACCGAGCCCGGGCGCCCGACCGTCCGGCCAGCCGGGCCACGGACATCGTGAATCGGCCCAGCGAAACAGCCGACACCAGCTGCCCGATCACGCTCACCCGAGCAGGACCGGAACTGCCCTGGAAGTACGCCTGCACGGCAGCGACGTCGGTGCCCGGACGCGGATACGGCGAATCGGCCAGCGCCATAGCGGACGCCACGCCGCCGACGAAGCTAACGCCGGCCAGCGCCCCACTCCAGGCGCCGGGATCGGGAGACGGGGACATCATCGGTCGGCCCTCCTCGTGGTCAGCCCTCATGCCCAGCGAGACTCCCAAGTCACGCTATTCGAGCCCGAAGACCAACAAAAGGCCAACACCAAGCCCGCGCCCCGTCGAAGCACGACCGGATGTTCCTAGGTGCTAGTTGCTGACTGCTGTACAGCAGTCAGCCGCCGCACCCTCTATATGGGGACGGGCTTCCGACCGAGATCTAGCCCGACGCAGGCAAGCCGCCCGAGGATGGATGGCAGGTTCCCGTCCGCCCGCCTGTGGAGGCGATCCGTGAGCGCCGTCGGTTCCCTTCTTACTCTCGCCGGCGTCATCGTCGGTGCCGTGCTGTCATACGTGTTCGCGCGGATGGGCGAGAGTCGGCGGGAACGGTGGGCGCTCGGCCGTGAATGGCGAGAACGCCGCCTGCAGATCTACGGCGCTTACCTCGCCGACGTGAAGCGGATAAGGATGCTGGCGCAACGCATCGCCGCCGATGTCGGCCTCGACGATCAGGCTCCTTCCCTGTCCCGCGCCGACGGCGTGGATCTGCTGGATGAGGCGGACATGGCGCGAGGCAACACGTTCGAGTTGCTCGCCCTCATAGCCAGCCAAGATCTTGTCAAAGCGGCGGGAGCGCTGAACGACGCAGTCTGGGACTTGGAGTGGTTTGCCCGGGGCCGACTCGACGACACAGATATCGAGGGATGGCACAGCAGGATGCGCAACTACTTCCAGGCGCTCAACGTCTTTCACAAACATGCGCGCCACGAGCTCGGAGTAACCGGGGAGCTCTCGCCGCGAGAAGCTCAAGGCTCGCCGCGCGTGCGTTACGAGCGAGAGCGGCAAACACGGAACCAGCAAGGGAACCCCTCTGCCATCCCAGAAGCCCCGAGCGCTCCCGCCGGAGGCCGAGTTCCGGAATGACCGATCCGAATAGGCTGGCGTGCCGGCCAATGCCGGCCGAAGGCCGCAAGCCGGCCGAGCAATGAGCGGGTCAATGCGGCCGGGACATCACCATGGCAAGTGCGGAATATCCGCTCGGAGCGCTAGCATTGCTATCAGATCTCCCTCGAAGGAGGATCCATGGCGGCTCTCAGCATCAGAGATCTTGACGATGCGGTGAAGGAGAAGCTACGTCTTCGCGCCGCCCGGAACGGCCGCTCCATGGAGGCCGAGATCCGGGCAATCCTGACGACCGCCGTCACCGATGACGCACCACGAACCGATCTGTTCAGCGCTCTCACGGAACGGTTCGCCCAGCTCGGCGGCTCCGACTTCGACCTGCCGGAACGTACCACCACGCCCAGGGCTGCGAGTCTGCCGGAGTGATGATCGTTCTGGACACCAACGTGGTCTCCGAACTCATGCGGCCCGAGCCGGCTCCGGCGGTGCTCGCCTGGATGAAGCGGAGTTCCGGTGACGGCTTGTACACGACCGCGGTCACCATCGCCGAGATCCGATACGGCATCGCGCGCCTGCCGGAGGGACACCGGCAGAAATCGCTGCGTCAGGCGGCCGACGAGATCTTCGCGGCCTTCCCTCGCCAGGTCCTGCCCTTCGACCTCGCTTCCGCCGGCGCCTACGCCGACATCGTCGCGAGCCGGGAGAAGATGGGCAATCCGATCAGCGGATTCGACGCTCAGATCGCCGCCATCTGCCGCTCACAAGCGGCGGCTCTGGCCACCCGGAACACCAAAGACTTCGTCGACACCGGCATCAGCCTTCTTGATCCATGGCAGCCGGCCAACTGATCGGTGCACAAGATGCCTGAAGGGGACCCGGCCGCCGCAGCGACATCGGCACCCGCCTTACGGCAGGTGGTCGCCTTGACCTGCCGGGTCGGCCCCGGCCGCAACTACCCAGTTGACCATGGCCGACGCCCGGCACCTAGTCGGTCTCCTTGAGACCGGCGACGAGATTGACCCCCATCGGTGCCCTGGCGCCATCGGTACGCCGGCTCGCGTCCGTGGTTCGGGTCCCCGGCCGGGATTACTCCGAGTCTGGCCGCATGCGCGGACGGTAGCGTCCACTCTTCACTCTGAAGGCATGCAGACCGATAGCCCGATCGACCCCGCCACCGAAGGCCGGCGGCAGGCGCTCCTTCAGATGTGGAAGGAAGCACGAGAGCACGCCAGGCAGCACGAGTCGCAACGCGCTACGGCAACCAACATGATCCTGCTGCTCGCCGCCGCGGATATCGGAGCCATGGCCACGCTACGCTTCGGCCCCCGAACCCTCCCCCTCGCGGCGGGACTCGTCGTGCTCGGCATGTTGGGCTACCTGCTCGCCGCGAAGCACTACGAGAGGGCGGAATGGTCGACGGCCGCCGCCGTCGAGTTCGAGGAAAGACTCGACACCATGGACCCGATGCTCGGGATACGCGCCTCCAAGTGGGCCGCCGACGCCAAGCACAACGGCAGGTACCGAAGGATGTATCGGATCCGTCTCAACAAGATCTGGTCGCTCCTGCACGTACTCCTGGCGGCCTCTGGCACGATCGCCTTCGTGGCGATTCTGGTCGCGAGTTCGTAGGTGAAGCCGCTTGCCAGTACCCATCGCTGGTACACCACGGACGGCTAAAGTCGTCGGTCGTACGCTTCCGGGTCAGATCGTCAGTTGTCGACGCGCCGCCATTGCTGGTCACGGTTGTTGTTGCACGGCCACTGGATGGCCTGGATGTTCTGCTCCTTGCTGCCCCGCGGCATGGCCAGACACGATCCGCTGTTCACGTTCGTGAACGTGAAGACGTTCAGGTTGCCCCCCACCGGGAGCATCTTCCACTGCTGGTCCTCGTTGGCGGGGTTGTACGTCCACTGGATGACCGGAGCGCCGTCGTCCCGCCGACTGCCGCTGACTCCCGCCGCCTTCCAGTCCGGAGTGCCCGCGTTGCGCAGCGTGTAGATGCTGTTGCCCCGGTGCAGCACGAACCAGTCCTGTTCCGGGCTGGCCTGACCGCTGGCCTGGTAGCGGCCCGGGTACTGGATGATCCGTCCCCCGTTGGCGTCGCCCGAGCCGGCGACCGCCAGGAAGAGCCCGGAGTTCACGTTCTGCAGCATCCACCAGCCGTCGCCGGCGACCGCCTGCGCCGGGGTCGGCACCGCGGCCACACTCAGTACTGCGGCCAGCGAGATGGCCAGACGACGAAAGCCCTTCGTCAAATGCACGTGTCCCCCTGTGAAGTGTCTAGAAGAGACTCCAGTAAAGACACCGCGACTCAGAAGATCAACACGTCTCACGCGGACAGCGCGACGATTGGTAGGCCGGCTGCGAGCCGTCGACCATATGCGCATGTCGATGCAATCCGTCCGACCGAAGCGCCGCCCCGGAGCGGCAGCAAGCCTCCAGCAAGCTGCCAGCCGCCACAACAGACACTCCCGCAGCATGAAACCGCAGGTGATCCGGTGGGCCGGATGTGGAGTCGCGGTTCAACGGTGATCGCACGGTTGCGCACGGTGCGCGGCTGCTGGAAGCCGCGCACGCCCTGATGCGGCGGCTTCCCTCCGATGAGGGTTCCACCTCCACTGCCCAAAGGCCCGTACGCGGCCGTCAGGTGTTGTTGGCCAGGGCGATCAGACGGCTACGGTCGCCGTTGAAGTAGTTGCGGTCCACAGCCCCGCTGATCCCGGCCACCGACCCGCTCGCCGTGTACTGCCAGAAGGTGTAGTACGGCGCACCCGCCGGCAGCGCACCCGGCGTGCTCGCCCACCGCGCCAGCCACAACGGATGGTTGGCCCACGGCGCATTCCAGTTGCCGGTGCAGCTTGTCCACCAGCTGGTGGTGGTGTAAATGACGGCGTACCGCCCGGTGCGGGCGCGGTAGGTGTTGAGGAAGTCCGAGAGCCACGTCCGCATCGCGGCTTGGCTCTTGCCGTAACACGTCGCGCCGTACGGGTTCGCTTCGATGTCCAGCGCGGCCGGCAAGGTGCGGCTGTCCGCCGCCCAGGCGCCGCCGTTGCTCGCCAGGTAGTTGGCCTGGACGGCACCGCTTGACCGGTCCGGCAGAGCGAAATGGTAGGCGCCGCGGATCACGCCGGCGTTGTACGACCCGACGTAGTTCGTACCGAAGTTGGGGTCGCGATAGCTGACCCCCTCGGTCGCCTTGATGTAGGCGAACTGGATGCCGGCGTTGCGCACGCTGGTCCAGTTGATCGATCCCTGGTAGCGGGACACGTCGATGCCGGGTGTGGTGGCGGCCGCGGCGGGTGACGCGGTGGCCGCGAGCGTAGAGGTGACCGCTGCGAGCAGCGTGATCGACGCTGCCGCGAGTCGGCGGAGAGTGCTCATTGTTCCCCTCACGGGTCGGAGCGGATCTAGAGAGCATTTATATCCATAGATGGAGCAGGGTGCAATGTGGCCGTAGCTTCAAGAGCGACGCTGAATAGCGAGGGCCGATCACGTGGGCACCCAGATGACGGAGATGCTGAAGGGCACGCTCGAGGGCATCGTCCTGGCGATCCTGGCCCGCAGGTCCGCATACGGCTACGAGATCACCGCGTGGCTGCGCGACCAGGGCTTCTCGGACATCGCGGAAGGCACCATCTACGCGCTGCGCTAACGATGTCAGCTGCAGCGGACCCGCACCTGGAAGGAGTCCTCGTCACCGAACGCTCGGCGCGAAGATCGACTGCCAGTCCACGCGCCGATACGCGACAGCAGGCCCCTGTACTCCTTGCCGCGCGCCCACGTCCCGCTCGGTCAGGCGGCCTGGGAACTGTGCTTGTTGCGGTACATCGCGGCGTCCGCCTCGGCCAGCAGGTCGTCCAGGCTGACCGGCTCACCGGCGGCACGCCCGGCCATGCCGATGCTCGCCCCGACGGTCACGACGGACCCGTCGAGATCGATCGGTGCGGCCACGGCGGCCCGGATCCGATGCGCCAGATCGGTGACCTCGTCAAGCCCGGCATCGAGTGACAGCACCACGAACTCGTCGCCGCCGAGGCGGTACGCCACATCGGTTTCCGGCAGGACGGCGGTCAGCCGCTGTGCCACCTCGCGCAGCAGACGATCGCCGGCGGCATGCCCGTACGAGTCGTTGACCTGCTTGAAGCCGTTGAGATCGAGCAGCAGGACGGCCAGGGACGCGTCCGCCGTCGGCCTGGCGTGCTCCGCGAGGCTGGCCCGGTTGGGCAGACCGGTCAGGAGGTCGTGTGTCGCCTGGTGATGCAGTGCCTCCCGAGCCGCATCGAGCTGCTGAACCTGGCGAGCGAAGGCGGAGGACTGCGTCCCGGCATGCAATGCGACGACCAGATGTACGACGATCGCGTAGGGCAGGTCCTCCGGCCGAACCGCACGGTCGCCGAGCGCCGTCAGGATCACGGCGAACGCGAGGGAAGAGACTGCCCAGGAGATCAGCGCTCCCCGGAGCCGGAGACGGACGGCGGCGGACACGATCGCGATTGCGAGACCCGGCCACGTGGTGATGTCACTGCTGATCTGAAAGACGGCGACGGTCCCGATCATGACAAGCATGTCGCAGCCGACCTGGACGGCACTGAATCGGTCGTAATGCGGACCGTCGGGACGACGGTAGTTGAGCACCGCCATGACGTTGGCCAGTGCCATGATCGCGACACCGATGAGGCATACGACCGTGAGATCGGCCGCCATCCCCTCCGGCAGCGGCAGCCACCCCACGACCAGCAGAGCAGTCGAGACCAGGCCGCTGAGGCGCGCGGCGAACGTGCCTGCCTCGACGGCGCGGCGACGGCGCAGCAGGTGATTTTCTCCGTCCATCACGGCCATCCATCGGCGTGGTAGGCGGGCACATGAGAATTCGTGAGTCGTGCGCGCCGCGCCCGTTTCCCTCCGCCACGTCGCGGTTCGCGCAGCGCGACCGTACCCCGAGTGGGATCGGCGCCCGGAACGCGACCACCCGCGCGGCCCTCAAGAAGCTGGGCGAGTCCCTTGATCACTGAGCTACTGCTGTACAGGCCCAGATGCAGAACTGGCCAACGCCGGCAAACCAGCGCTGACCAGGCATCGAAGTGGGCCGCCAGGGACTCGAACCCTGAACCTATGGATTAAAAGTCCGCAGATCAGTCCTTATCCGTCTACAGCATCGTAATCCGGCCTCATACTCGCACCGTGCGGCACCGTCCGGCCACGTTCGGTCCCGTCCGGATATCGAAGACCGAACAAGACCCGCCCGACACGGGCGAAATCCGGTTCCATCCAAGTACGTCCGGCAGAGGTGCGGAACATCCGAGCGACCACGGAGCGACGGGATGCGCCAAGCCGCCCAATAGGCCGTTGCGCTGCGCGACGAGCGGATCGCGGCTACTTGAGGTCGTGCGTCTACCCAAGCGATCGGCATCAGGAGTAGAACCCCGTCCAGTACGACTCGGGGCCGACCGTGAAGTCCTCCGGCCGATTCTCGCGTAGCCAGCGGTAGCGCTCAGCAAACTCGTCGAGGGCCGAAGGGATGCCACACTCGCGAGCGCGTCGAATGGCCTGCAATCCATGGATGATCCGGTTCTGGACGATGTGATCGTCGACCTCGTGCCAGGCATCCACAGGAACATGATGCCAAAGCGGCCCGTACCCGCGAGTCGCGGCCAGGAGAGGCCGTCCCGGAGCAGACAGAGCAGCGCGGACTGCGGTATGAGAGAACGTAGCGCCAGGCCCGAAAGGGGCATGCTCTACCGTGATGCAGTGTTCGTAGAGCATCGAGGATTGTCATGACAGACGAACTGGTCTGGCCGCTTGAGAAACTGTCTGCCCTACGGCTCGGCCGACGTCTGGCGGTTGAGGCGCCTGCCACAGGCTCGGAACGGCGCGCGTTCGTCGACATCACACCGGGCGCGGTCGAACGGGACGCAGAGGCTCTCCGCGAGGGGTGGACCCAAAGAAGCACCGCGCGGTCTTTCCGAGTCGAGCATCGGGAGTACGACGCCGAGCTGCTTGACGGTTTCGACTACGACGTTGGGGCGACGCTACTGCGCAGTGCCGACGCAGCCAACGAGTTGGAGCTACTGACCGTTCTGCGTGAGTGGCAGCTCAGCCCGCACCAGTTCCAGTACGCCTGGGACACCTCCGACCCTCAATAGCTCGGTCACTCTTGTAGCCAGCCGCTAGGCGCGGATTGCGGCATGAGCGGATGTCCAGGGGGTGGCGATGGATTCGTCCTGCCGCTCAGCGATGCTGAATCTCATGGAGGACACGCAGTCGGCCGAGGGTGAGGCGAAGGTCATCACGCTCTGCGGCTCGACCAAGTTCGAGGCTGAGTTCGCGGAGGTCAACCGGAGGCTCACCATGGAAGGTTGCGTCGTGATCAGCCTGGGAATGTTCCGCCTCCCCGATCTGCCGGACTACGACTGGACAGCCGACAGCTCGGCCCTGAAGGCGGGACTCGGCGGCGTGCACTTCCAAAAGATCCGCATGGCTGGCGAGGTGTACATCGTGGATCCGGGCGGCTACATAGGTGAGTCAACCCGACGGGAGATCGCCTACGCGGAGTCGCTCGGCAAGCCGATTCGGTATCTGAGTCGCGAGCGCTTGGCGCGAACGGGAGACGGCCCCCAAAAGTGAGACCGACGGGGCGGGCCGCTCATCGGCAGAGTCTGCCGGAGATCGTTTAGGCCCGCGCGGAGCGTGACTGCCGCCCTAGCCACGAGCACGGACGGCGGCAGAAGTGCGTGCTTCCCCGATTGATCCGGACTTGCCCGCATGTGGCGCACTGCCGGCCTAGATCTTCAAGATTTGGGCGACGGGGAATTTGATCGACGTTGGGTAGCGTCTGCCGCCATGAGTGTTGTCAACCGCCGTACGCGCGCCGGCGCGAACACCGATCCGGCCCGATGGTGGTTCGTGGCGGGTCGCCTCGTGCTTTTGGCGTGCGCGGCTGCGTCAGCAGCGGCGTGGGCGCTCGGTATGACCGTGCTTCAGCCGCTGAGCGAGCCGACGGGCCCGGACGCCTTCGCCGAGAACAACACATACTGGGCTCGGGAGCTGCGCTGGGGTGCGCTGGGGTGCGCTGATCGCCTTGCTTCTGGTGTTGGTCCTGCTGGCACGTGGTGGCCGCTGGACCACCTGGGGCGTGCTGGTTAGTGGCTGCGCCTGGCTGGCGGTCGACGTCGGCCTCGACCGGATTGACTACGTTTCCGACAGCGCAGAGCTCGGGATCGGTGCGGCCGCGGCAGCGCTGATCTGTTGTGCCGTCGTGATGGCTGTCCCGGCAGTGCCTCGTCCGAACGCGTTGCTCGCTGTGGCGATGGTGGCTGCCATCGCATCCGGGATGGCGACGGCCACCGAGTCGCCAACCGACGTCGAGCCCGCACTCAACACGGGCAGTGCCGCAGTCGGTGCTCTGCTGGCGCTGGTCGCTGCCGCTGCCGCCGTGCAGGCGGCTGGTCCGGCCGACCGGCCAAGTGTTCGCACGACGGTTACGGTCGGCATCCTTGCTCCGGCGACGCCCTGGCTGCTGCGTCATATCTGGCCGCAACCGAGCGGGGCCCGATCGCTCGCAACGTTCGCGTTCACCGTCCTGCTGGTGGTCGTCGTCGTCGCGCTCGCCAGGACCCGTCCTGGTTCTCGGCAACACCGCTACAGCTATGGCATGGTGGCGGCCGTTGTCGTTGTCGCGCTGCCGGTGATGCTGTGGCCGCTCGCACTGCTCGCGCTCGTCGTGCAGATCGGCAGACCGTTCACCGAACTCGCCGCCAACACACCGATCCACAGCGCGGACGCAGATGCCCTGATGATCGTTCTAGCAATCCCGATGGGACTGATCCTCGCCCGTACGCTGCGGAACTTCGTGTTGACCAGTCGACCGGCGCACCGGGTCGGGATCCCCGCAGGGGATGATGCCGAGTACCGCGCGGCCTAGTTGATCCGCTGGTCTGCGACCGGCACGAGGTGATCCACTGTGGCGCCACCAGACCCCTTGGCTCTCACTTCGGCAAGATCAGCTACGTGCTCGTCGGCAACAGCATGCGTCGGAGCTATCGCGGGCTGCACGGAGGGTGACAGCCGCGCTGGCTACCGAACACGGACGGCGGCAGGTCAGCGCGTCTGATCTATCGAGTATTACTGAATCCACATCATGCTCCTTACCGCGTTACTTCTAGGGATCTCCGGCACGGATGTGGCCGTGATCCGAGCAAATGCCAGTAGGACAGCGAAGGAACAGGCGAGCAGGACTGTCAGCAGTCGATCCGACGGCTCGAAATCTGTGCCCAGCATAGGAAATGCCGCGGAGCCAAGCCCGACCAGAACAACAACACCGAGCACGAGCGCGGCGGGAAGAGCGGAGCCCAACGAATGCAGAAGGAGCCGTCTGAGTCGCCTCCGCACCCGGACCGCCGCAACAGAGCAGACAAAAAGTCCAAGGGTGAGGCCCGCGCCGACGAGGACTGGCGGCATCGCCGGTGAACCGTCCGGGCAGTCCGAGCCGCAACGATTGCTGATCGCCGCCGCTGCGCTCATGCTCTGATAGCAGAGAACCCAGACCGGCCCGATGATGCTGACGATGTACTTTCCCGTTCTGGCGGCTGTCGTAAGCGTCGAGTGCTGCAGAAATAGGAGGGTGAGTGCGTGGAACAGGAGGAGTATCGACATCCCGAACGGCAGACCATAGATCACTGACGCAAGCGACGACGCCCCGGTCGGGCTGGGAGCTCCGGCGAGCATCGCATAGAGGAACGAGCAGAGGATCAGCGCGATGATGGCGCCGGCCAAGGTCACCACTGCCCGGTCGTTGAGGCCATCTACGTTCTTCCGCTCGCCGACCGAGAGATAGATCAACGCTGCCGCAAAGGCAATGCTCGCCAGAACGCCGGCGAGTTGGGAATAAAATCCCGCCGTGATTCCCCCATCAAACGTTTGCGCTCCGGCGTTCCACATGGACGACCTCCGCCTCATCTGAGTCGGCTGGAGGCTAGCAACCAAACCCAAATGAGTGACTGTCTTGACGCACTCACATCGGCATGACAGTGAGAGTGGTGTTTCGGCGTAGTCGACTCGTCGGCTTGCATGATCTCGGGGTCCTGGCCCATGGGAAGCACGGCGCTGACCCGACCACATCGTTGGGCTCGGCCGAGGTACCGGCGGTGTGGGGGAGCAACAGGCTCCACGCCGGTCATGATGTTCGCCCTGGTCAGAGGCCGTCCTCAGCGATGGCGGGGAGCACCGCCACGATGAAATCGGGCTGTTAGGGGTAGGCGGTGCGGGGCTGCTCTCACAACAGGCGATCGGGTGGGGAGCAGGCGGGGTTGAAATTAGCAGCGTCGAACAGCGCCGAACGGCGTTCAGCAGCGTCGGGCGACGGCGACTGAGCAGGACTGATCTGTGTTTTTGCTGGTCAGTGACTTGATCGGGCTACGTGCTTCAGGAGTGGTCAAGCCAGACTGGGCGTATCGAGTCTGGTGTTGAGGCAAGCGGCGAACCAGACTTTTGTTCCTTTCGGGGCCGGCGCGGCCGAGGGCAGTGTGAGACCGCGACGACTTGATAGCAGCGCGACGTCCTCTGGGGCTCAAGGTTTGACGGCGTCGAAGGCCTGCGCTGAAGTACCGCCGTCAGGGTGTGTGCACGAACGCTCGGGACCGAACCACGTCGACGGCGACGTCGAAGAGCTCCGCGGTGGTGCTCGCGAGCCGTTCGCCACCCCACTGCACGGCGAGTTCGTAGTCGACGCCGCGATCGGTCAACCCGGTGGCTTCCAGCACCTTGATGGAGCTAGCCCTAACCTGTTCGGAAAGTGCGTCTAAGTCTCGGATGAGCCATCGGCCGCCGGCCGCCTGGGTCGCGTCAGTTTTCCGCTCCGACCAGAACCGGGCCGCGTCGTCCGCCTTGCTCCACCAACCGAACAGGACATGCCCCCGCAGCAGGATCAGCAACGGGTGGACCCCGATGCGCTCCGCGCAGCCGGCGAGCAGCAAGACGAGGTCGAGGCAGGTGCCGACCTTCTGTTCCAGGATCTCGCGGGGAGAGCGGATCCACTGACCGGATGCCGAGAGTAGTCCGGGCGGTCGCAGCGAACCGCCCGGCGGGGATGCGTAGTTGATCCGTCGGTTGCGGAGCCTCGTATACACGGCCTTGATCTGCAGCTCGACGTCGGCGACATCGGACGATCTTCCGTAGCCCTTGAAACTCTTGACGTTGGTACTCAGCGTGGCCAGCGTCTTCTGGGCCTCTCTCATCACCGAGATGACGCCCGGGTCGAACGGCCGGACGTAGGCAGGGATGTAGGGCCACGCCTCTTCGGTGTCCACCCATTCGTTCGGCGCCAGCCACCGCACCGGCCTGGTCGTGTGGGACAACCGCTGCCCACCTTGCGCGACGAGCACTGTAACGTTGATCCAGCACCGGCCACGTCCGCGGCGAACAAGCTCGTCCAGCTGCGGGAACCGCCAACCGGTGACGTCCATCCGGTTGATGCCGGCCCGCAGATTTGTGTGGTGACGCACGACGGAGCTGCCGTCCCCGGTCTCGACCAGCGCCTCGATCGAGACATCCGGTACGTCGGTCGAGGAGCGGACAGCTAGCGCCTCAACGACGTTCCTGCCGTTGACGGCGAACGCGGCGTTCATGATCGGCGGTACGACCAGGCGCAGCGTGACTGCGGCCGGAGAAGGCTCCGCCGGTGGGCGAGGTGCCGATTCCGACCGTCTCGTGGCGCGGCCGACGTCCGGCGGCCACGAGTTGCGCAGGGTCAGCGTTCGCGCGTCTGGGTGGGGCAACCAGAGTGTCGGCAGTGAGAGGACCGGGCCGGATTCGAGGACGATCCGCTGAAACGACGCCACGGCCTCGACGATGGGGTGGCCGGCGACGAGCTGCGCGTACACATGAGCGGCGAGGTCGGCTGCGGCCGGGCCGGACACAGGCCCGTACCACCCGGCAATCACGGCGCCGGTGCGGCCACAGACGTCAGCAGCCATCGCGCCTCCGGTAGCGGCCCCGTTGAGCAGGATGAACCTGACACTTCCCGCGCCGGCGGCCAAGGCGCCGCCGAGTTTCTCGGACGAGATCCACCGGGTGCGGTCACCGTCGCGGACCGCCACCCGGAGGCTCTCCCGCCGCCAGTGACGGGTCCGCGGCAGGCTCAGGTGCACCGCCGCGGGCAGGTGTTGCCGCAGCCGGTCCGGAATTTGTTTGAACGGCTGGTCCACGATCGGGACCGTCCCGATTCCCGGCCGGTGCAGCATGCTGTGCAGCAGGGACAGTTCATGTCGCAGGTGGGCGTCGGTCGCGCCGTCCGGCGAGGACCAGGCAGCGAGAATTATCTCGTAGTCGCCGCGGCGGGCGAACGGGTGCTCCACCGGCGGCGTGTGCACCCGCGCCACCGCGACGTTGTCGAGTTCCAGCGCGGTCACCAGCAGTTCCCACGGCAGTTCGGCGAGTTCCGGCATGCCGGCCTCGACGCATAGCAGGGCAGCGCCGTCCGACGAGCCGGCCCAGCGAGCCAGTGCCAGCGCGACGCCGAGCGGGACCCGCCGCGCCCAGGCACGCACGACCGCATCGGTTACGCTCCGGTCGAACCACAGGACGCTGTCGATGTCGATCGTCAGGCCAAGGCGCTCCAGGTCTGCGTCGGACGTCTGCTCGATCGGTGGCTCGCCGTCGGCCCGGAACCGCCACTGGAGCTGATCACCGGACCTTGTAATTGCGAGAACGGCCGGCGAGGTATCGAGTGATCGCATTCGGCCACGGCCCGTAAGCGCGTTCTAGCGATCGGCGGGTGGAATAGGACGCGGCCGTTCCGGAGGGTCGTCGCGGCGCTCCGGGTTGTCGGTGATCGGCCAGGACGGCTCCGGCGGTGGCGGTGGCGGTTCGGGGGCGTCCGGCTTGTCAGGTTCTCTAGCAACCATGGTCACCTCGTAAACAGGGCGGAGAGGAGAAGTCCGAACTCGGCCGTCAGCAACACTGCAGCACCACTGAACATCCACTGTAGCCGGGCGAGGATTCGGCCATTGCCTTGCTTGAATCGCTCGAGGTCAAGTGCCAAATGACGCCGCATCGAGTCGAGATCGTGACCGTCGCCCACGGCCTGAAGCAGTGCGGACACCTTGGGGGTAAATCTCCACCGGAACAGCGGTGCGGTGATGAGAAGGGTCAGCAGCAAGGTGCCCGCCAGCGCCACAATGGCGAGTTGGGTCAGTGCCCCGGGCCGGACACCGTCGGACAGCAGCGGGGCACCCATCAGTGCGCCGACGAGCGCGGCGGCGGACAGCAGGACCGTCGCACGTGAACGCAGGTGGTCCAGCACCGCCTGCTGCTCGGTCAACGCCCGGAGCGCCTCGGAGAGCACCAGCTCTAGCCGCTCGTCGCTGTCGGCCACCTCATCACCTCGGTGGCCGCTTGACGACGCGCATCCCCGCGATACCGACCGGCCTGATCACTATAATTGGGTCCTGGAGGCTGCCCTCCCAGGCGATCTCGTACTGATCCGGCTCACCCGGCAAGTCCATGACCTGGATAAGTCCGGCAAGCAACTCCGAGATCGGAGTGGCCGGATTGATCTCGATCACCCACTCGTCCACATGGGCGCCGTTGCGGTAGTGCACGGGAACTTCCCTGAGCGCCACGCCCACCTCCGACACGAGAGCCTGCCGCCATTTTCGACCGTCACCTGCGCCGGATCAAGCAACGGCATGCTTAGCGGTTGAATCCATTACCGTTCGCCGGCCGGTACGGGCGATCGGCCAGCTGCCCCGCATCCCCACCGACTCCGAGCGACACGATCGTCGCCGGGCACGGTCCTCAGCCCCTTAAACCATCGGAGGCTTGATGGCCGCCTGGTTGCTGGGCATCGCCGGAAGCCTGTACTACATACCAACACCGTGGCCGCGGCGCAACGGCGTCTCACTGCCGTCTTAGCTACACTCCGCCTCCATGACGACGATCTACACAACCCGGGAGTGGAACGGCCACGGGAAGCAGAACTACTACTGGAACGAGTACCGGCTCGAAGGTGACACCGTCGTCAAGTACAAGTGCCACAGGCAGAAGTTCTTCGATGGCAATGAAAACACCTGGCAACAGGACGAGAGGGTCGTGGAGTCGTGGGGGGTTGACGATCCGAGCATTCCCGACTGGCTCAAGCAGTATCTATGATCGCGCGCCCTCGATCCAATAGTGCTCTTGCGCTTCCAGGGACAGCCGCAGGCTACAGGCAGGTTCACAGGTATTTACCAGTACGGCCAGCATGACCAGTATCGAGGCGCACTCACATCGGCAGATCAGATGACATGCACCGGCCGGTCGCGGTCGGTGAGTTGAGTCGAGATGTACGCCGTTCGGGTCCTTGACCGTCGGCGTGGTCGGGGGGCCTCCTCAGCTCAGACGCAGGTTTCTGCGTTGGACATCGATGGTCACGGAGCTTGAGGAGGTCCCGAATGTCGATCATAGGCGGCTTGGACATCCACCGGAAGCAGCTGACATTCGACTGGGTCGACGAGCAGAACGGGAAATGGGAACGCGGCCGGATCACTCCGGCCGACCGGGAGCATCTGGCCGGCTGGCTGACCCGCTTCGACCCGACGGTGCACGGGTCGGTGGCGTTCGCGCTGGAGGGCTGCACCGGCTGGCGTTACATCGCCGAGGAGATGGCCAAGGCCGGCGTGACCGCGCATCTGGCCGAGCCGGCCGACACGTCCGTGCTGCGCGGCCCGAAACGGCGGGCCAAGACCGACAAGGCCGACGCGAGGCTGCTGCGGGAACTGCTCGCCGCTGGCCGGCTGCCGGAGTGCTACATCCCGCCGCCGGAAGTCCTGGAATGGCGGGCGATGCTGGAGCTCTACCAAGATTTGCGAACCCAGCACACCGGCTGGGCGCAACGCATCCAGTCGGTCTGTTTCCATCAGGGCACGACCGCGCCGGGGCAGGCCGGGATCGGGTCCGGCTCCGCGCGATCGTCGACGAACAACTGTCGATCTCCGGCCGGCTGCAGGTCAACACCGCTCTGGCGCTCATGGACGTCCTCGCCGAGCACCTCGAGCGGCTGCGCCGCAGGCTGCTGTCGACCGCCCGAGGGCTCAAGGGTGCCCGGGCATTGATGCACGACATCTACGGCGTCGGCCCGCTCAGCTCGCTGGCGCTGTGCGCCTGGCTCGGCGGCACCGACCGGTTCTCCTCCTCGCGGAAGGCGGTCCGGTTCGTCGGCCTGGACATCACCGTGCACTCCTCCGACGGCAAACGCAGCCCCGGCCGGCTCTCCCGGCAAGGCCCCGAAGTGCTGCGCTGGCTGCTATTCGAAGCCGCGAAGACCTCCGCCCGCGCCTGCGCACCCGGCTACGGCTACTACACCCAGGTCAAGGACCGCTACGACGCGAACCGCGCCTGCCTATCCCAGGCCCGCCGCATCGTCCGGCACGCCACCCACATCCTGACCGACCTCGGCGACGACGCGTTCACCATCGTCGCCCAACCCGCAGCACCCACCACCATCGCCCACTAACGAGCACGGGATGGATCCGGCGAGGACCGGCCAGCCCGACCTCACGATGACGGGTACCAACCGCGGCCAGCTCCCTCGATGCACTGTCAGACCGCACCACCACCGCCCCGCGCAGGCAGTGACCGCGGACGGCCTAGTCAGACTGAGCGGCCGCACCCCGGCGAGGGGTCACCCGATCAATCATCATGTCGCGGACACGAGTCTCGTCCGACGGCCATAGGTAAGTCTGGCTGCCACTTCGCCATCAACCGCACGAGCCCCCCGACTCGAGCGATCAAACCTCGACCCCGGAGCCGCGATTACCCAGATCCCCGATTCGAGATCCGTCACTCACCCCAAGCAGCGAGACGGCATCACGCTGCCCGAACCACCCCAAACAGCAACGAAAATCCCCCTGGACCACCGGCACCTCATGCAGGTAAGTGCGCCAGCAACACTCGACGGTGGTGGAGGATCCGCCACTTGCGGCGTCCAGGTCGGCGATGGCGATCACGACGCCGGGATGGCGACCGTGTCCGTACAACGACGGACTCGGGAGGACACGGTGCCGACATCAGGGTTGTTCAAGCAGTGCGGGTGCCGGGATGCGGCGACCGGGAAGCGGCTGCTGCGCCGGTGTGCCCGGCTGACGGAGCGGGGGCACGGCAGCTGGTACTACCGCTGCTACGTCCGTGATCTGTGGGGCAAGGCCCGGCAGGTCAGCCGCGGCGGCTTCTCCTCGCAGGCCGCCGCCCGCCATGCCCGTGTCGAGGTGTTGGGCGAGTCGTGGGAGCAGCTCGCCAGCCGTACCTGGACGATCGCGCAATGGCTGCGGTACTGGCTGACCACCCGCCGCTCGATCCGCCCGACCACGCTGCGGGTCTACACCCAGCACGTCGAGACCTATCTGATCCCCGGCATCGGCACCCTGCGGCTGAACGAACTGACCGGCCGCCACCTGACCGCCCTGTTCACTGACCTCGCCGCCGGCACCACCCCCGCCGGCCGGCCCCGTTCGGCCGCCACCCTGCACCGCGTCCGGGCCACCCTGCGGGCCGCCTACAACGCGGCCATCCGCGACGGCCTGGTCACCGCCAACCCGGCCCGGCACGTCGAGATGCCACCGGCGCGCCGGCCACACGCCACCGTCTGGACCGACAGTCGTGTGGCCCGCTGGGAGGAGGACGGCACCCGGCCCGCCGTCGCGGTCTGGACCACCGAACAGGTCACCCGGTTCCTGGACAGCGTCGCCGACGACCCGCTGTACCCGCTGTGGTGGCTGATCGCGCTACGTGGGTTACGCCGCGGCGAGGCCGCCGGACTGCGGTGGAGCGACATCGACCTGGACCGGCGGCAGCTCACCATCACCAGTCAGCGCACCACTCTCGGCTACCAGGTCCTCGAGGGACCACCCAAGTCCGCGGCCAGCCGCCGCACCGTCGCCCTCGACCGGCAGACCGTCACCGTGCTGCGCGCGCACTTACGCCGACAACGCGCCGCGTATCTGGCCGCCGGCCGCACCTGGCCACCCTTCGGCTACGTGTTCACTCGGCCAGACGGGCAGCCGTATCACCCGAACTACTTCACCCACCGCCTGCACTACCTGATCGGCCGCACCGATCTGCCGCCGGTGCGGCTGCACGACCTACGCCACGGCGCGGCCAGCCTCGCGCACACCGCCGGCGCGGATTTGAAGACCGTCCAGGACCAGCTCGGCCATGCCAGCATCGTGCTGACCGCCGACACCTACACCAGTGTGCTGCCCGTCGCTCACCACCGGGCCGCCGAGGCCACCGCCCGGCTGGTCTTGACCACCGCAAGACGCACCCGAGCCAAGATCACCTGCAAAAGCCGGCACCGCACACCGGGCCTCAGCACGCCCGCGTCCACCACCCCGACACCGGCCAACCCACCGGATACCCGCAGAAATGCAGGTCAGCGTCGTAGCCGACGCCGACGACGGGCGTGAGCGCCCTGGACGCGGCAAGCGTCCAGCGAGCTGCCATCCGCCACAGCAGACACTCCCGCGGCAGGAAGCCGCAGGTGAACCGGTGGGCCGCCTCGGATTCGAACCGAGAACCTATGGATTAAAATGCGGTGTCGTGCAGGGAGCACATCGCCGGCGGATGAGGACGTGGGCATTCTCATCCGCCAACACTTGTCGCGTGCATCTTCGATGCGGTGCTGGATACGACACGTAACTACACCGAGCGGTTCGCTTAACCCGGCGCAGCCGATCGCCAGCGTGACGCCTCATATGACCACCCCACTCCGGGTACATGGAGGGCCCGCTGCCGCAGATCGCGACGAGCAATGGACCGTCCAGCGGCTATCCTTCAGGGACGATGTCTGCACCGAAGGACGCCCGCGGTATTCCGCCGGAGCGCATCGCCGCGATGAGGGTCGTGCGGGACGCGGCGAGGCGGCACGTCGGCGATCGCCCAGGATTCGACTGCCTGCTAGGTTTCCTGACTTTTGAGCAGGCCGGGCGAGCCGATCCGGGGCTCTGCTGGTCACTCTTCCTGGAGCCCGCGGAGCTTTTGCGGCGTTTCACGGGCAGGTATGAGTCGGCGTACGCGAGGCGTCCTCTGGCGCTGTTTCTCCTGCGGCGAGGTATTCAGTCGCCCGACCGGGACACGTTGGTCTTGTCCTCTCGCATCCTCCAGCAGATCGAGACGATCCGAGCCGACAGGTCGTTGAGGTGGCCGTTCATCTTCCTTGACGCTAATGAGGATGGTGTAGCCGCCGCCATAGCTGTGCACAACGGGTTCTGGACGAGAGACTAGACGAATGAGCACTTCCTTCATTCTGTCTATCGGGGTAAATCTGTATCGATCGGCGGCTATCAAGGACCTGAGGTGGGCGGGTGCCGACGCGATCGCCTTCCACGACGCGGCAGTCCGAGGCCGCGAGGTCGGGTCGGTCCGATCGCGGTTGTTGGTCGACCAAGACGCCTCGACCGCGAACCTCCGAGAGTCGCTGGGAGGATGGCTTGCCGAGGCGGGACCGGAGGACAACGTAGTGGCGTTCTTCGCCGGACACGGGGCTCGTGAGTTGCTGCCCGACGGCGACCCCCATGCTGCACCCGAGGCCTATCTTTTACCCTCGGACGTTGACCTTGATCGTCTGTACTCAACAGGGTTCTCACTGAGCAGCGAGCTTCCGGTCGTTCGAAAGCGTATCCGAGCTCGCAACGTCACCCTCATCTTTGACTGCTGCCATGCCGGCGGGGGCGTGGGATTTGCCGACGGTACCCGCTCCCGTGGAATCGATGGCCCGCTCATCAGGCGCAGGCTAGCCCTGACAGACATCGGGTTCAACGTCGCCGTTTCGCTGCCCGGTGGAGGGCAGCACGAGATTGGCGACGGCTTCACGATCCTCATGGCTTGTGGCCCCCATCAGTCGGCCCTCGAACGAGACACGCTCGGCCACGGCATCTTCACCTACCACTTGCTACGCCTGCTCGCCGAGCGGAGGGACGGCGCACCGTCCGGTGTGCCGATCGGTGTCGGCTACACCCACTTGGCACAAGCGGTGTTGGGCGATACCAACGGGCAGCAACTGCCGATCCTGGAAGGGCGCCTCGCCGACCAACAGCTGTTCGTAGGGGGGTCAAAGGGCCGATGATCGCCAGCCAGTCGCTCTACAAGGTGCTCGCTGACACGCGTAGCGCCGACCAGGTAATTCGGTTGACCGCCGAAGCGGTGCCTACCGGCGCCGGAGGGCCGATCACTACAAATGACATATATCGGCATGAATGGACGCACTATTTACAGTTTAGTTCATTGCCGACTGGCGTGTTCCTATCACAATATCGCCGGAACTGTTTCACGAATCTGAAAAGCCTGCTACGTGATTCCGTCGATGTCGGCGGCCTGATGGCCGACTCGTATTTCGAGCAGTTCGCGACGCTCAAGGCCAGCTGGGAGGCGTGGCCCGCAGACTGGTACGCGGCCTACGCAAAGGCCGATACCCGCATTGCCCACGTTCACCTGGATCGCACCGGCACCTTACACGTGGAATTGGAAGGAATTGACTACACCGTCTCTCTCGGCTTAGGTTTGCACGCGATCTACGAGGCAATGGCATGGTGTGCGGCAGAAATGACGCACAATTTTAAGCGTGAGGTGCCGCAGACAGTCGACAGCCTCGTATACACCTGGCCACTGTGGGTACTCGCCGAAGCAACGGGGCGCGGAATCGGTGACTTACGCGACGAGGAGCTCATGTCCTTGATGCCGTTTCTCCTTCTCGCCGCCTGCTACGACCATCGGATTTTGCCGAAAGCCAAACGCCTGCCCAAGTCCTTTGCGAGCATGACCGCCGACCTGGCCCAGCGCGATGTCACCGCAGGCCGGCTCGCCTGGCAATTGTTCAACGACTACGAGCGCTTCTGGTCCCGAGCGATGACGGCAGCCAACTGCGACACGTATCTCAGTGAGATCGGCTTGCCGATTCTGCCTCGCCTTTTTGGCGAGACCATGGATGTTATCCGCCTAAGCCTCACCGAACACCAGCAATTTATGTCCACCCTTAACGACACGGCACTCGCGGATTTCACGCCATTGCTGCCCGACCTTCTGGCCGAAATCGATCTACTTGAGTCTAGCTTATCGAACATGGGCACCATGCTCACTAACGCGGATCGTGCGCTTCTCTCCCCTCTCATGCTAGAACAACAGATCACCCAACCGGTCTGCGCACTCGAGACGCCGCAGGGCTACGATTGGTTCACCATCCTTTATGAGGGCGACGGGCCAACCGAGAAGCAACGCTCAGAAAGCCGGGTAGTCCTTCGCCAGATGGCAGCCATCATGGAACATATGCTGACACAGCTAGCATTCGACAAACATATCGCCTGCTACGGCCAGCTAGATTGGCGTCGACCGATAAATTCATGCCCGGTCGCCGAGCGATGCATGGCGATCCCCCGAAAACGGGGAATTGAATTTTGCACCGACCAAGCCTGGCGAGAACGCGTAGGCGAGGTTATACCTAGCGTGTTCAATCACCATGGCGTAGAACCTCCGGAGGAGCTAATTCCGGGCATCAGCGCCGCAATCGTCGAGCACCAGACAGCGGCACGAGGCGAGGGCCCGCCTCTCGAACGGGTCAGCGTAGACCTTAAGGCACTGGGCTTGCAGCGCTACCTGTCCGAAACTTGAGATCCGTTGGTGCCATGTCGGCCGCCGACTGCGGGGAGAGCAGTTCAGCTACCGTGCGACCCGCAGCGCAAGGCCGCCCAAATCCGCGGCCAACCGCCGCACCATCGCCTTGACCGGCAGACCGTCACCATGCTGCGCGCCCACCTGCGCCGGCAGCGGGCCGCCTACCCGACCGCCGGCCTCGTCTGGGACTTCGGCTACGTGTGAACCCGCCGCATGACCGACAGGAAGTCATGCCTTGGTGACGCAACGAGGCGCGCAGTAGCGCTTCAGCTCGATCGCTGTCCTCGGGAGTCGGATCGTGGTCGGGCACCGTCGTGCCGGATCGCGAGCCGGCCGCCACGGCAGCAGAACAAATATCGACTGGCGAGCTCAGTCGGACCGGAAAGGCCGGGTAATCACCGACAGGGAATGCCTGTTCAGATCAACTTGGAGAAGCGCTCGAAGTATTCGGTCAGCTTCGTGATTACGCGCTCCTTCTTTGCGCCGAGATTGCCGTCCTTCGCGAAGCGCGAGACCGGCGGCAGGACCTGAGTGATCGCCGTTCCGTTGGTTGCGAGCGCGCCGTCGCGGAAGGCCGCTTGAATAAACGACTTCGTCTGCTCGGGTCGAAGTCGCTCGGCGTCGATGATCTCGGCTAGTTCAGCTTCTCGTCGTTGGGTGACGAAGACTCGCCAGTCGTCGTTGACGTCGCTGGTGACCGACATGGAGTCCACAAATTCCATGACGAGATCCTTCTTGTTTCGCAGCGATGGACTGGCATCGATGGCGTCCTCGATGGCGCGGAGCGGCATCCTGCCTTCCGTGTCCAGAGTCGCCCTGCCCTCGTCACGCCACCTCTGTATCAGCATCAGGATGTAGTCGAAATTGACCTCGACCTGCTTGATAAGCTCGATCTCAAAAATAACACCGTCGAGGAGCGACTCCCTCCCGCCGGTGTCTCGCTTGCGATGCTTCTCCCACAGTGCGTTGTAGACGCTCGTGTAGTTCTGCAGTTGCCTCTGTGGCAGCGACTCGTCATGAGCGAACTCGTCGAAGGAGGCCAGGATGTTGCGTAACCTGAGGATCCGGCCGAAGAGAACGACGAACGCCTTCTCTTGAGTTTCCCCGAATGGCTCCGCTCCGGGTGGGCATTGCTCCAGGAGTTGCTCAACCAGGCTGACGTACGCGGCATGATAGTGGGTGTACGGCTTTAGCAACACCACTTCGTTGGCCTCGGAGTTACCGAAGAGCACCAGGGCATCGTCGACAGCCTCCTCCAGGTTGCGGAAGCAGACGATGTTGCCGTAAGCCTTGACTGAGTTGAGGACCCGATTGGTACGGGAGAACGCTTGGATCAGCCCGTGGGACTTAAGGTTTTTGTCCACCCACAGCGTGTTCAATGTCGTTGCGTCGAACCCCGTCAGGAACATATTGACCACGATAACCAGATCGACGTCGCGATCCTTGACTCGGCGCGCAAGGTCCTTGTAGTAGTTCTCGAACTTCGCCGCCGAGGTGTCATACGTCGTGCCGAAGGCGGCGTTGTAGTCACTGATCGCGCGATCGAGGAAGTTGCGAGAGGACGCATCGAGCCGGTCCGCATCCATCGCCTCATCACCGAGGATGCCGCCGACCTCCTCGTCCTCGTTGACCGCGTAGCTAAAAATTGTGGCGATCTTCAGTAGCTGGTAGGACGGATCCGCGGCCACACGCTCGGTCTGCTGCCGAGCGAACTCGTCATAATAGATCTTCAACGCGGGGATTGACGCCGTTGCCAGCATCGAGTTGAAGCCACGTACCCGCTTTTCACCGAGGCTGTACCCGTGGGTACGCATGGTCTTGGTATCGAAGTGGTCGAGGATGTACGCGACGATCTTCCGGATTCGCTCGGGATGGCGCAGCAGTTCTTCGGTGTCGATACCGGCGACTTGCTTGTCCCCCACGTCGTCCGCCGCCCGCACGGTGTTTTGGTAGGAGACGCGGAAAGGTAACACGTTTCCGTCGTTGATCGCGTCCAGAATCGTGTAGCTGTGCAGTCGGTCGCCGAAGACCGTCTCGGTGGTGTGCGTTGTCGCCCCGCCGGCGTTCTGCGGGAAGATCGGGGTTCCAGTGAACCCGAAGAGGTGTGAGCGGCGGAACGCCTTGCGCACCGCGGTCCCCATATCCCCGAATTGGCTTCGGTGGCACTCGTCGAAGATCAACACCACGCGGCCCTTGGTGATCTCGTGGCCTTTGTTCTGATCGATGAACCGTGACAGCTTCTGGATCGTTGTGACAACGATCGAGGCGTTCTGGTCTTGGAGTTGCCGCTTGAGCTCCGCGGTCGAGCGTGATCCGTTGACCGAGTCCTTCTCGAAGCGGTTGTACTCCAGCATCGTCTGGTAGTCGAGATCTTTCCGGTCCACTACGAAGATGACCTTGTCGATGTCATCAATCTTCGACGCGAGCTGCGCGGTCTTGAACGATGTCAGCGTCTTTCCAGACCCGGTGGTATGCCAGATGTAGCCGCCGGCCTTTGGTCCCATCGCCTTCGCCGAGGACACCACTCGCCGCAGGATCCGCTCAGCCGCCACAATCTGGTAAGGCCGCATCACTAACAGGGTACGAGAGACATCGAAGACACAGTACTTCGTCAACACGTTCAGCAGCGTGTGCTTGGAAAAGAATGTCCGCGTAAACGCAGTGAGGTCGCCGATGCGCCGATTTTCCGCATCAGTCCACCACGAGGTGAACTCGAACGAATTCGATGCCTGCTTCCGCCTTCGCTTGCCGCCCTCGGACTCAGCCACCTTTCGGGCACGAGTCGTGTTCGCATAGTACTTGGTGTGCGTGCCGTTGGAGATCACGAAGATCTGGACATATTCGAACAGCCCGGCATCAGCCCAGAACGACTCCCGTTGGTAGCGGTTGATCTGATTGAACGCCTCCTTCAAGGGCACCCCACGCCGCTTTAGCTCGACATGCACCAGCGGCAGCCCGTTGACCAGGATCGTCACGTCATAGCGGTGCTTGCGAGGCCTCCCGGCACCCTCACCCACCGTCTCGTACTGGTTGATCACTTGGAGTCGGTTGGCATGGATGTTCGACTTGTCGATCAGCTTGATGTTCTTGCTAGTGCCGTCGTCACGCGCAAGAACCTGGATCCAGTCCTCATGGATGCGCGCCGCCTTCTCGACGATGCCCTCATTCCTCGAGGCAATCTTCGTGGCGAAAAACCATCTCCACTCGTCGTCGCTAAAGGCCACATTGTTCAAAAGCTCCAGCTGACGACGGAGGTTTACCTGCAAGTCAGTCGCCGATGCGATGCTAAGTCGCTCATATGCCTGCTGTCCCAGCAGCTCAATGAACTCGGCCTCAAGCTCCGCCTCGGACTGGTAACCCTGATCGACACCATCGTCCGGCTCGTACGCCGCAACGACCGTGGATTCGTCACTTATTGCGATCGGCTCATATCGCAGCGCCGAGTCCGGTGCCTCCACCCCGCCGCCCTGACTCATGCTAGCCGCTCCTCGAACGTCAGCAACTTGTCCCTGTAGTACTCGTACTGCTTCCGCCGAGCCTCGATCTCAGCTAGCAGATCCAACGTCAGATCGCTCGCTAACGCATCGAACCGGTCAAGGATCCGTACGATTTCGCTTTGAACCTCAGGTGGAGGAACCGGGATGGTGACCCTGCTCAGACCTCTGCTGGAGAGCCTCTTCACCTTGGCGCGGGCGACATGCTGCTCCTTCTCCGCATGGAAGGCGTTGGTCTGGAAATAGTACGAAACGTATGTTGGGTTGAGTTCGCTCCGGAACAGAAACGAGTCATCGTGGATCGCGACCTCTCCTTCGCCGAGCCATGCCACGGCCTTGCCCACGGCCTCGACCGTCTCTCCGACACCGGCGATGATCACGTCCCCTGGCAGGGCGTAACGCAACTGGTCACGGAGGTCCTCCCTCACATGCGAGACGGTCGCATGCGTGGACACGCCGTACGCTGTGTAGATCTCTCCGTAATGGATGCACGGGATGCCGACTTCTACAATGTCAGACTTGGTGAATCGGCGCCCTCGAGCGAACGTGCCGATCTCGCCGAGTCGCTTGATCGGGACCCCGTTCGGGCAGTGCTCGGCAAGCAGCCTGTGAATCTCGCTCATGACGCTGTTTCTCCATTCGACGGCATGTCTAGTGCCGTCACATTCCAGCCGAGTTCCTTGATTGCCCTTTTCATTTCCTGATCGTTGGCGACGTTCCGGATGATGCCGGTGACCAGGCTTCGGCAGGGCTCGTACTTTAGCAGGGCTACTTCTTCGCTTGAGTCGCCATGAACGATTTCACTTAACTCGCTAAATAATTTGTATCCATCGCTGGAAAATGCCAACGGAATGATGTGATGCTCCTCGTCGACCTCCTTCAGGAGTTTTCGAAATGACTTGCGATGGCCGTTATTCTCGGTGGTTGAAATTTGAGCGACGGCGGCGACTTGGTTTGTGAGCGCTTCGAAGATCTTTCGAAGATAGATCATGGCTCCGGCACCAAGCTGCTCCTCGTACGCAACCTGCGCACGCTCCAGCAGATCGTCGAAGCCGCCCGCTCCGACGCCGATTCGACTAGCCCTGTCGCGCCGGTTGTCCACGTAGCGCTCTAAGCGAACGATTGGCGCTTGCGCGTGCAGCTCATTCCTGGAGACAACGAGGAACCAAGCTTCTACGATCGACTCGCATGCTAGACACTTGAGGCATGCGTCGATGCTCACCACGCGATCGCCGACCCCCAGACAGGACAGCTTCTTACCCGACATGAACGTCCGAACAACTCCGCAGGTCTTGCACAGGAAGTTGAGGAAAACCTGACCGGCGTCAATCGTCTTGTGTTGTCCCCAACTCAAGCCACGGCCGTTGAGGAAGCCCTCAACCTGTGCCTCTTCTTTGGCGGGGGCTTTGGACAGCAGGTCACCGAGGCGCATCGTCGGATTCCAGGGCGGCGACAATGGCGTCTATTTGGGTGCGCAGACTGTATTGCCGGTCAACAATACGCGCGATTTCGGCGTTCAACGCCTTGATATCAGCCACTTCGCGGGTGTCTTTGGCTTGGACGTAGGAACTGACCGCGATGTTGTAGTTGTTGTCGCGGATAATCTCGTAGTCGACCAGGGTCGCGAAGTGGGGCAAGGCCTCGCGGTGGGTGAAGGCTTCCAAAATCTTGGCCTGGTTCACTCCGGTGAGCTTGTTCTTGTTGCCCTGCCTGGTGAACTCTGCTGAGGCGTCGATGAAGAGTACCCGGCTATCGACCTTCGACTTTTTCAGCACGATGATGCAAGTTGCGATCGTCACCCCGAAGAAGAGGTCCGGCGGGAGCTGGATGACGGTGTCGACGTAGTTGTTGTCGATGAGGTACTTGCGGATCTTCTGCTCCGCACCGCCGCGATAGAGCACACCGGGGAACTCGACGATCGCGGCTGTGCCGTTGACCGCCAACCACGAGAGCATGTGCATCGTGAACGCCAGGTCAGCTTTCGCCTTCGGCGCCAGCACACCGGCGGGGGCGTACCGCTCGTCGTTGATCAGCAGCGGGTTCGAGTCACCTTCCCAGCGCGTGGAGTAGGGCGGGTTGGAGACGATCGCCTCGAACGGCTCGTCATCCCAGTGGTACGGGTCGATCAGCGTGTCGCCGTGGGCGATGTCGAACTTCTCGTATGGGATGTCGTGCAGGAACATGTTAATCCGGCATAGGTTGTATGTGGTCAGGTTGATCTCTTGACCGAAGTAGCCCTGCCGGACCCCATTGGGGAGCACCTTCTTGAACTTCAGGAGCAGCGAACCTGAGCCGCAGGCGGGGTCGTAGACCTTGTTCACCTCGGTCTTGCCGACCACGGTGATCCTCGCGAGCAGCTCGGAAACCTCCTGCGGTGTGTAGTACTCCCCGCCAGACTTGCCGGCCGAGGACGCATACATCTGCATCAGGTACTCATATGCGTCACCGAACAGGTCGATGGTGTTCTCGTTGAACTCGTCGTTACCGAAGTTCAACGACCCGATTGCGTCGAGGAGCTTGACCAGCTTCTCGTTGCGCTTCGCGACGGTGGGGCCGAGCTTGCCGCTGTTGACGTCGAGGTCGGCGAAGAGGCCCTTGATGTCGTCCTCGGAAGCGGCGCCGACCGAGCTGGCTTCGATGTTGGTGAACACCCGCGTCAGAGTCTCGTTCAGATTCTCGTCCGTGCTGGCCCGCTCACGGACGTTAGCGAAGAGGTCCTGGGGGAGGATGAAGAAGCCCTTCTCCTTGACTGTCTCCTCGCGCCCGGCCTCTGCATCGGCGTTGGACAGGTAGCGGTAGTCGAAGTCCTCGACGCCTGCACGGCGCTCGGCCTCGTTGAGGTAGGCCGTCAGGTTCTCGGAAATGAACCGGTAGAACAGTATCCCTAGCACATACGCCTTGAAGTCCCAGCCATCCACGCTTCCACGCAGGTCGTTGGCGATCTTCCAGATCACGCGGTGAAGTTCAGCTCGCTCCCGCTCCTTCCTGCGGTCCTCAGCAGCGGTGGTCCAAGCCGGCTCAGTCGTCACAAGGTGAAGTATTACCAGAGCTCGCCGACATCTCGTGTTACCGATAGCTCTCGGCACGCTCGTGGACGCCTCTCAGTGAGGGTGCGCTGGTGTCGGCTCGGCCTGAAAACTGACCACGTGGTTCCGGGCGGATTCGAGCACTCGTCGCAACAGTGGTCGATCTAGGGTGTCATGGCGGCGATGAAGACCTCGGTTGGGGTTCGCCAGCCCAGGACCTTTCGGGGCCTGTGGTTCAGGCGTTGCTCGACGGCGCGCAGATCGGCGGCGGTGTGCACGGACAGATCTGTGCGCTTGGGGAAGTACTGCCGTAGCAGTCCGTTGGTGTTTTCGTTGGACCCTCGCTGCCAGGGCCGCCCTGGATGAGCGAAGAAGACGCCGTCGCGGAGCAGCGGAGCGATCTGGTCGTGGCAGGCCATTTCCGATCCCTGATCCCAGGTCAGGCTGAGCCGGACTTGGGCTGGGAGCTCGCTCAACACGGCGAGTAGTGCATCGCGGACGTTCTCCGCGGTGCGTTCGCCAGGAAGATGAACCAAGCGCAGGAAGCGGCTGGTGCGGTCGACCAGGGTGGCAATCGCGGACCGGTTCTGCCTGCCGACGATCAGGTCCCTTTCCCAGTCGCCGATACGGATTCGGTCTTCGACGACCGGTGGACGGTGCTCAATCAGCAGCGCGGGCGCGATGAACCGGCAGCGACGCTGGTCGGCGCGGCGGCGCCGTTTACGCAGCGGACGACCCGTGCGCAAGTGGCGGGTTAGCCGGCGGCTAAGCCCACGATCGCCCCGGTAAAGCGCCTGGTAGATCGTCTCGTGGCAGACATGCCAGTCGGCGCGGGTCGGATGAACCAGCCGCAACCAGGCGGCGATCTGCTGCGGGCTCCACTCCTGCTCCAGTCTGCCCTGCACCAACTGCCGTAGCTCGGCATCAGCGAGGACACGGCTTGTCCGCGGACGGTGTGCACGCTGGCGGGCCCTGGCGTGCGCCAGGTCACCGTCGTAAACCCCGCGGTCGTGCGGGCGCACATTGCGGCGCAGTTCCCGGCTGACCGTCGACGGTGCCCGACCGAGCCGGTCGGCGATCGCTCGCATTGATAGGCCTTGAGCCCGCAACGTCGCGATCCGCTGGCGCTCCAACAACGACAGATAGCGACCCGAACGTGCCGCTTCGGCAAGCCTGGCCGGCGGCACCCCACCATTCTCATGACGCCAGCGGTACCCGGTCTTGTGGCCAATGCCGACGAGGCGGCATGCCTCGAACGTCCCGACCCCCGACTGCAACAGCCGCCAGTACTTCAGCCTCTACCTCAAGTCGGCGCTTGCGCCCGCGTCGTGCCATCAACACGCCTCTCATGATCAGGTGTGTTGCGACAAGGACTAGAACCCGCCCTAGAACCCGCCCGGCGGTAGTTCCAGGTCTCGTTGCACCCGCCGAAGCGGTCTCCATCGAGGGTGTTGTGGCGACTCTTGCGGACGGCCATGCGGTCGAGAATCGCGAGGAAGTCGCCCCCGACTCGCTGCGCCGCGATGCCTGCGAACGCCGGCGAGGCGTCCAGGACTTGCCACCCGCCCCGGCGATGCTCAGCGAGACGCACTTTGGAGGACGTTGGTGATGCCGATCTTGCGTTCTGGCCTGACCTTCCACGCCGCCCCAGAAAGTAGACAAACTCGATAACGCGGCGTTGTATCGGTAAGACGCGCAAGCAGAGCAGGCGCTTTGCATGTGGGTGCGGCTGTCGAGGCTCGCCGGCCAGGTGTGCTCGGGGACGAATGTGCATTGCCACCACGCTTTTTGATGGCGCCAGAGATGACCTGGGCGGCCGTCAACCCGCCGCTGAGTACGGGATCCATCTCGAGGGCGATGTCCGAAAATCGCGCAGCCAGCGAGTTGGTGATCGAGAGCTGGAGGCCAGCGCAGCAGGACAGCCATAGCCGTGCCGGCTACGGCCTGACACCAGCGCCTGCCATTCGCGGGCGGGTCCCGCCGTACAGCGCCACCACACGAGCTCGCTGCTGCCACTTGCGATGCGGTCGGGTGTCAGTGTGCTGTTGCGCTCGTAGTGCCACTCGCTGGCGATCCGCGGATAAAGGTCAGTGAGGGAGTTTGCTGACGGAGACTTGCTTCCCGCGCAGCTCGGGTACCCAATCCTCGAGCCGCCCGTTCACGCGCTGACCTCGGCGAACCACACGTGGTCACGGGATCTGTGGTGGTCACATCTTGTCCGCCGCTGAAGTTCAGGTAGAGCACCACGTCGGCGGGCGCGACTGCGGATTCCGCAAGCTCAGACTTGGGCCGCGCCGACGGTGGCGTCTGAGCGAGGGAGTACACCATAAGGGCCGTTCCTCGGGCACCGCTCCCCCGCCGGACCGGCCCCGGCGGGCGGTACGGCCACGGCGCGGCACACCGCCGAACCCGGCCGACACCCGCCGGTCAGCAGCTCCACCGGCGACGGACGGGAACCTCGCGGACCGGCATCTCGGACGGGTGCAGCGGCCGGTCGACGACCGGCCGCACGGTGTACGCGGTGATGCGGTCGCGCTCGTGCTCTTCGGCGAACCGGCGGGCATGGAACGTCTCGCCGGCCTGGTCGAGGTGCTGGATCAGCTCGGTGACGAGCACGTCGAGCCGCTGGACCTCCGCCTCCGCTGCCGCGAGCCGCTCGTGGGCGCTGACGGCCCGATGCCCGCACCACTGCCGCAGCAGCTCGTGCCGCGGCCGGTCGAAGCGCCGGTACCAGGCGTACTCCTCCTCCGGAAAGGTGCGCTTCCCGGTCAGGGAGTTGATCGCGTCGGCGCCGTGCTTGCACTTGTGCCGGGCCTGAACCTCCTCCTCGACGACTAGGTCGAGGACCGCCCGCGGGAGCGCGCCCGGCAGGCGGCCTCGGCGATCAGCAGCGTGCCGGGCCGGCGACAGCATCAACGTGCCGTCCAGCTCGAACCAGGCGATACCCGCCAGGATCTCCTCGACCGGCAGACCGATCACCGCCTCTAGCTCGGCGCGGTCGCGCAACTCAGTGGCGCCGGACACCGGCGACCACGCGACCGACGCCACGTTCTCCGGGATGAGCAAGTCGAACACCACCTCCACGCCCGCCTCCTCGACGCTGTCGAGCGGCCGGTCGTCGATCCGACGCCAGTTCGCCATCACCGCGTCGTAGGCCGCGACACCGCTCCACGGCACTCGCAGCCGCGATCCCGGCACGTTCTCCACCCGCCCCGCCGGATCGTCGACGAAGAACACCCCGATCCGGGCGCTGGCCTTCTTCGGGATGACGGCCTGGATCCGCACCCGTTCCGATGCCGCGGCGTCGCGGGCCCGGTAGACCCACTCGTCACCCACCACGAACCGCGAGGCGTCGAAACCCATCAGATGCCGCTCGGGGCGGTCGGATCGCGATCGGCGTCGGTCGCCGCGGGGGTGCTCGCTGGATTTCCGGTACCGACCAGCAGCCTTTGCGACGGATCCCGCAGCCAGATGCGCATGCCAAGGCCGTGGAACTGTGCCGTGTCGTCGCGGATGGTCTGCCAGGTGCGCCGGGTCAGTTGCAGCTGTTCGTCCGTGCGGGGGTGCTTCTTGCCCAGGGCCGCGCCGATGACGGCGAGCCGGGCGGTGGGGAACACCAGCACACCCGCCACCCGGAACGCTTCGAAGATGACCAGGGCGTAATACGGGACATCGTCGATGACGTACACCCGATGTTCGTTCACCCACGGCCCGGCCCCGTTGGCGAGGTACCGCACCTGCACCTTCGCACCGTCGGGGAGAATCAGGTCGTAGTCGGCTTGGACCGGGTTAGCGGCAAGGGTACCGCCGAGCAGGGTCTGGACCAGTGCTTCGCTGAACCCGGCAAGCGGGTCCCGATTCGACTGGGGTAGTCCCAGCGATTCCAGCAGCGTCGATCGTGCCGTGCGGTACTCCTCCAGTGCGCCGAGCAGCGTCGTCATCCGCTCGGGATCAGCGATGCCGGTCATCCGAGGTTCACGACCTGCGCGTCGCCGGCGGCGCGGGCGTACACGAGTGCGGCGCTCTCCGCGAGCAGCCGGCCGTTGCGTCCGGTCAGGTCCAGGTGCTGTTCCTGATTGCCGATCCACACCGTCGCGGATGTCGCCGCCGCGAGACATACGGCGCCGCCGGCGGTGAGCTGTTCGCGGAGCAGGGCGTTGATCCGCACATTGGTCTGCTGGCTGGGGCCAGGATGGCGGTAGTTCACGGACAGCCGGCGGTGCAGGTTCTCCGTCTCGCCGATGTAGAGGCGCGTCGCCGGCTGAGCCGCGGTGCTGGTGAACGTCAGGCGGTAGATCCCAGGTGACGGGTCCAGGCGGGGGAACGCTGGTTTCCCGGCGTCGAGGACCACGGTGCCCCCGGCCGATCCAGCTCAGCCGCACCCGCACGTCAACCGGCGCCTCGCCGGCGACACCACGTAGCGCCGGGACCGGCACCGGCGACCGTGCCGGAACAGCCCCCGGCGACGGTGCCACACCACGCGGTGTCGGGTGTCGTGCAGCCTGGCGGGCGAAGCGGATCCGGCGGCGGTCCAGGTACACCTGCTCGACGCGGAACTGCGCGGCGTGCCAGGCCAGCGCCTGGCTGTGGTTGGTGTTCGCCCACCACTGACGCAGCATGACGGACGGCGGGAGCCCACCGACCAGGTCCGCGATCTGATCGAAGCCGAACTCCACAGAATCCTGGCCCCGGTCGGCCGCCGCCCGTAGTGCCCGGGTCAGCGGCTCGTACTTTCCGGGCATCGACAACCTCCCGCCGGGATCGATCGCCCGAACCTGTAGCCGGGCGTGATCGCAGTGACCCTCCCCGCCAGGCCATCCACCGTGCCGTTCCGGCCGGACGGTCGCAACCACTAAGCAGGCCGATGGACAGTCACTCGCGGGCGGGATTCCGTCGGTGCGCGACCGGCGCATACGCTGGACTTTTCCGGTCGCTGGGAGTCCGTGGCCGTGTCGCACCGAACGCTGATCTCCAAAGCCGCCCTGCGACGGCTGCCCGCCACCGCAGACGACGGCACACCGTACTGCCCGCAATGCCGCAGGGACGGCGAGCTGAACCGGATGGTGTCCACGGGCACGACGGATTCAACTGAGTGTGAAGTCGGTTCCCTGCCGGTGTATACGGATGCGGATCGGCTGAGCTACGAGGAACTGATTGCCGGTGCGCCGTGCCGGGGCTGCGGGCAGGAACTCCTTCCGCAGGTGGCGCCGCCGTCGTGGGTCGGCAAGGGAACCGGCTTCTTCACCGACAAGGAACGGGCCTTGCACGCGGCCGCGGAACAGGCCTTCAACGAACGGCATCCGGTCTGCCACGCGTTGCGATGGACCATGCAGGGCAGCAGCGTCACGCATTGTGCACGATGCTGCCCACCGCCCCCGCTCAGCCCCGAACAGCGGCGCCAGATCGCGCAGATCCTCAACGACGGGGCGGAGCGGCGCGTACGGCAGGCGAAACTCGCGGGCACCACGTACGAACGCCGCGAGCTGGAGCAGCGCCTGCCCGGTCGGGCCCGGACGCTCGCCGTGGTGCTGCGCGAGTACCAGAAGCGCCGCACGGCGGCGTTGGAGAGCGTGGCCGCAGAGGATCGGAGCTTGCTGCGGTCGTCGTTCCCGGAGGCCGAATTGATGTTCCGGTGGCGGCTGCAGCTGGCCTGCGGCGATCTCGTCGAGGTTCTCACCCTCGGTGATGTTCGACCGCCCACCGTCATTGCCTGGCCGTGGGCCGGCAGTCGGCTACGGGAAGGCACCTACGCCTGCACCGACCACCGGGCCCAGGAGGCGCCGTACCGGCGGGTGTACCGCTATCTGACCCGGGCAACGATGGAACTGACCGGTGACGAACACCTGAAACGCGGACCAGAAACCGTCGGCTACTGGACGGTGGAGCTGGAATGCGGACACCTCGACAACCAGGTCACGGCACTGGACTGGCATCCTCGCGACGGCCACCGGCAAACGCAACCGAACGACGCCACCGAAGTCGCCCAGCGAAAATCACGGGTCGCGCAGATCAAGGACTGTCTCGGTGCGCTGGAATACGCGCATGCACTCCGCCAGATCGAGCAAGGCTATCTCGAGCCGGACCCGCAGACGACATGCCGGCTGTGTACCTACGAGCAGCCGATTATCGCCTTTCAGCGAGTTGGCTGGTTGGTGCCAGCACCGAAGCCTGCGATGACAGCAGCAGTGAAACAGAGGACCGGCGTCCGTCCCGCCCGGGCACAACTGGAGCAACGCGTAGCCGAACTCGAGGCCCAAATCGCGCACCTGACAGGTCAACGCCGAACAAGCTGACCCGCAAACCTCCACCCGGCGCTGACGTTCCAGGCCGGGTGCCGCATCGTCGGACTCCAGAGTCCGGGGATTGTCGGTCTCGGCGAACTTGCAGGCCTCCAACGTGACGCGTGCGCGGTCAACGCGCCGGCGCGGATCGCGGTGGGCAGGCCACCGACGACGTGGTTGTGAGGCATGTTGAAGCCGCTGAGCTTCGGGGCGACGACGATCGATCTGCGGCGCCCATGTCCGTTCGAGAACGCCGTTCCACGGAGACTCGACGTCGCGGAGATCTCCCCGGTCGTCATTCCCTTCGCATACAATGACAACACGATCTCGTCGACCTCGGACAGGCGTCGCTGCCGTTTATTGACGATCTGCGGCTCGAACGTGCCCTCCCGATCCCGCGGCACGTCGATCCGAACTTCACCGGCGGCGTCCGAGATCACCGTCTTGCCACGGCTGCCATTACGCACGTTCATTGAGATGCTTCTATAACTGTCAAGTGCTGCTGGCGGCCAGGTCGGCGCCCTGCAGGGTCCGGAAGAGTTGCCTGCTGATGTAGCGCTTGAGGCTGCGCATGATCTCGCGTTTGGTGCGGCCTTCGCG
>NZ_JADQTO010000015.1 GCF_015704865.1 Actinoplanes aureus
ACCAGCAACCAGGACCGCGCCGACGCCCTACCCGGCTGGCTCCACACCTACAACTACCATCGAGCCCACACCGCGCTCGGAGGCCAGCCACCCATCAACCGCGTCAACAACGGTCCTGGTCACTACACCTAGCGGTAGGCGCGTTCCTGGAGGCGGTAGGCGTGGGCGTACGCCCCGTCGTTCGCCATCAGGTCGTCGTGGGTGCCCTGCTCGGTGATCCGCCCGTCGTGCAGCACGACGATCAGATCGGCCATCCGTACGGTCGTGTACCGGTGCGAGACCAGCACCGTGACCCCGCCGCCCGCGCGGGCGGATGCGGCCTCCTCGGCGAAGCGGCGGAACAGTTCGTGTTCGGCGAGCGGGTCGAGGGCGGCGCTCGGTTCGTCGAGCAGCACGCAGAGCGGGCGGCGGGCGCCGGTGACCGTACGCATCAGCGAGCGGGCCAGGGCGAGGCGCTGCCACTGGCCGAGCGAGGGTTCGACGCCGCCGAACGCCGCGCCCAGCCGCCGCTCGAGGTCGTCACCGAACGGCGCGCCGGCCAGGTCGACTGCCGCGGCGACGGCGGTCCGGTCACGGACGTGGGCGACCTGCCCGACGCCGACCGTCTCGCGTACCGGCAGGCGCAGCTGGGCGAAGTCCTGGAAGACGCCGGACAGCCGGGAGCGCCAGCCCGGGGCGGACAGGTCGGTGAGCGGCCGGCCGTCCACGGTGATCGTCCCGCCGGCCGGCTCGTAGAGGCCGATCAGCAGCTTGACCAGGGTGGACTTGCCGGCGCCGTTCTCGCCGACGAGCGCGACCGTGCCACCGGCCGGCAGGTGCAGGTTGATCCCGTGCAGCACGTCGTGATCGGCGGACGGATACCGGAACCGTACGTCGCGCAGCTCGATGCCGGTGGTGAGCCGGTCCGGCGGCGCCACGCCCGGGCGCTCGGCGGCCGCCCGGTAGTGGCGCAGCCACCAGTGGTGCGACACGGCCCGCCCGGCCTCGGCCGCCGTGCTCAGGCTGAACAGCATCTGGCGCAGCTGGCCGCCCAGCTGGGTGGCGAGCGAGACGACCAGGACGGCCTGGCCGGTGGTGGCGCGGCCCTCGCGGATCAGCCGGGCGACCACGAGCAGGGCCCCGGCGAACCCGGCCGCGTAGAGCAGCCATGCCAGCGCCTGCCAGGCCGCACCGCGCAGCCGGGCGCCGGTCTCGCGGCGGGCCGCCTGGTCCCACAGCGCCGCGGCATCCCGGCCGAGGGCGGCGGCGCCGTCGCCGAGCAGCACCTCCTTGGCGGGTTCCGGGGTCAGGCACAGCTCGTGCAGGCGGCGTTCGCGGCGCAGCGGTTCGGTGGCGCCGTCGCGGGCGGTGCGCAGCAGGGCGTCGGCACGGCGGCTCGCGGCGTACACGGCGAGCCCGAGAACGGCGAGCAGGCACAGCGCGGGGCTTACGGTGGCCAGCAGGCCGACGGTGACCGCCAGACCGGCGACGGCGACGACGGCGTCGAGAGTGGACCACGGCATTGCGGCGATCGCCTGGGAGTCGCGGAAGAGGCGGTCCCAGCGGTCGATGTACGGCCCGTGTTCCAGGTGGGTGAGCGTCGGGATGCCGGACACGTCGCGCTGGACACGCTCGTTGAACTGGCCGCGCACCCGGCTGACCAGGAAGATCAGCAGGTTGCCGCGGATCCGGCCGACACTCAGCGAGATGCCGTAGGCGAACGCGCCCAGCACCACGGCCGCGATCACCACCGGGGTACGCCCACCGGCTCCCCCGTCGACGAGCATGCCCTGCGACACACCGATCGCCGCGATCACGGCCGTCTGACCGACGATGATCACGGCGAGCAGGACGGCGGCGCGGCGGTCCGTGCGTACCGTCAGCCGGGTCACCTCGGCCAGCAACCGCCACCAGTCCCTCATCGCTCTCCCCCGTGAAACGCCGCCGCCTGGGTGGTGAAGAACCGGGCGTAGTCACCGCCATGAGCCAGCAGCTCCTCGTGCGTGCCGTCCTCGGCCACCCGGCCGTCGCGGAGCAGGATGATCCGGTGGGCCGCGCGGACCGTCCCGAGCCGGTGCGAGATCAGCACGGTCGTGGTGTCGCGGGCACCGGCGACGACCTGCTCGTGGAACGCGGCCTCGGCCCGCACGTCGAGGTTCGCGGTGGGTTCGTCGAGCACGAGCAGCCGCCGCCCGCGCCCGGCGGCGTACAGCGCGCGGGCCAGGGCGACGCGCTGCCACTGGCCGCCGGACAGGTCGGTGCCGTCCGTACCCTCCGGCCACAGCGACGCGCTCAGATCCTCGGGCAGCCCCGACGCCCCGGCCCGGGCGAGGGCCTCGCGGACCGCCGCGTCGTCGTGCGGCGGCGGGACGGCCGCGGTCACGTTGTCGCGCACGCTCGCCGGATAGCGGACGAAGTCCTGGAAGAGCACGGTCACCGGTGGCCGCCGGACGCGTGGCCCGGCGCCGTCGACGGTGATCGTCCCCGAGTCCGGGGCGTACAGGCCGGCGAGCAGCTTGACCAGCGTCGTCTTGCCGGCGCCGTTCTCGCCGACGACCGCGACGGTCTCGCCGGCGCGCAGGGTCAGGGTGAGCCCGTCGAGGATCGGCCGGTCGCCGCCGGGATAGGTGAACACGACATCGGTGAAGCGGACCTCGGGCGCGTGCCGGGCCGCCTTCGCGGGCGCCGGGCGGGAGGCCCGCGGGCTCATCGCGGCGAGCTCGTCGGCGGCGTCCAGGCCGCGCAGGCCGTACTCGATGTCGTAGGCCTCCATCCCCATCTGGCTGATGCTGAGCACCCCGACGCCGGCGAGCACGACGGTGATCAGCCCGCCCGGCTCGAGATCACCGCGCAGCACCGCGGCGGCCGGGAAGCCCAGGGCGGCGGCCGCCGCCAGCGTGACGACCGCGCCGATCCACCACTGCCGGCGCAGCACGCCCAGCAGCGAGCGCCAGACCGGGCCGTACGTGCGCACGGCCGCCGCCCGGAAGCGGCCGCCGAAGAAGTCGCTGAGCCCGAAGAGGCGTACGTCCTTGGCCGCGCCCATCACCGCCTGCGTGGACACGTAGTACTCGTAGCGCTGGCCGGCCGTGTCCGCGTCCAGCCGGTCGATGATCGCCATCCACTGGCGGCGCAGCACCGCCCGCACCCCCAGCGAGACGACCAGCAGAGCGAGCGCCAGCGGCGGCGAGAAGGTGGCCAGCAGCGTGGCGGCGGCCACCGCGGACACCATCCGGAAGACCAGCGTCACCTGCCCGGTCACGGCGTTGCCGGCCGACCGCTCCCGGGCCACGCCCATGCCGGGATCGACCGCGCGGGCCGCCCGGTCCTGGAAGGCCGCGCTCTCCAGCACGTCGAGACCGGGCAGGCCGGCCGCGACCGACCGCACCCGCGCGCGGATCACACCGTCGACGCGGCGTGCGGTGTAGGTCTGGACGGCCTCGAGCAGCAGCCAGCCCACCTGGCCGGCCAGGAGCAGCGCGACCACCAGCGTCACCGGCCCGAGCGGCGGCTGTCCGGCGGTGAGCGTGGAGACCAGGACACCCACGGCGTACGCCATGGCGGTCGGCACGATCGCCTGAAGAAGCTGGAGCAGGACCAGAGCCGTGGCCAGGCCGAGCCCGGCGGCCGGAAGCAGGCGCAAAAGGCGCAGGCGATCTCGGAACACAACACCCCCGTCATGTGAACCGTCATCGATCCTTCCACAAGATCGAGCCTGCTCTATCGTCGGGACCCATGGTGCGAATCGAGATCCTGGTTCGGCAGGGAGCGGACGTCGTCGTGGACGACACCACATCGCGGCGGTATCAGCTCGCCTCGGTGAGCAAGCAGTTCACCGCAGCTGCTGGAGACCTTCCGCGCCTTGCCGGTGCTGCATCCGCCGGGCGGCGGCTGGCACTACAGCAGCCCGGGGTACGTGCTGCTGGCCCACGTCGTCGAAAAGGCGGGCGGCACGCCGTACCGTGAGTTTCTCTCCGATCGGATCTTCGGCCCGCTGGGGTTGACCTCGACCTTCGCCGGCATGCCGGGCGGCGAGGCGGACGTCGCGAGCGGTCACGACGCCGCCGGGCAGCCGCTGCTCAGCTGGGAGCTGGACGTGACCGGGATGGGCGCGGGTGACGTCTGGTCGACGGCCGGGGACATGCTGACCTGGGTGGACGCCGTCCAGACCGGCCGGTTGCTGGGCGAGCCGTACCGGTCACTGATGCTGACCGGCCACGCGCGCACCGGAGGCGGCCGCGATGCGAGCGAGTACGGCTACGGCGTCTTCATGGGCGAGATCAACGGCCGGCGGTGGTGGCATCACAGCGGCCACAACGCGGGCTTCAAGGCGTTCACCGGCTGCATCCCGTCAGTGGACCGCCGGATCGTCCTGCTGAGCAACACCGAGGCGGTCGACACCAGCGCCCTCGACCACCTCTTCGGGTAGGAGGGGCGCGCTGGTCAGGACACCGTCCTCGTGGATCTCCTGACGCAGGTGGGCGATGTTGACCACGGTTCCGGCGTTGAGCAGGCGAAGGATGGCGGTGCAGTACTTGGCCATCGTGTTGCGGCCCGGCATGAAGATCGACAGCTCGTCGCGTGCGTCCAGCTCCTCCACCAGCAGCCCGGGCGGCAGCGCCTCGGTGCTTCCGGCGACGGGCACCTTGACGATCCAGGAGGGGCCGTCGCCGTGGAGGGCACGCCGGTCCAGGGTCCGCCACGGCCGGCCCAGCCGCGTGAGGCCGGCCTCGTCCACCTGCTTGCTCAGCTCGGTGGCGGCCGCCTCGAGCAAGGTCTCGGCCTCGTCCCACTCCCGCATGTCACGTCCGAGCGGAGTGCCGTGCACCGGCTTGGCCACCACGGTCATCGCCGGCAGTTGCCGGCTTCGCGGTTGCGGCCGGGCGTCGAACACCGCCCGGGCGGCCAGGATCGCCTCGTCCTGCGCTTCCCGCTGCCGCTGTACGTCGTCGTGGTGCCGGTCGAGCAGAGCGGGCGCCCGGTCCGGCTCGTCGAGGGCCCGCCGGACGAGCTTCACGCTCATCCCGGTGTCCCGCAGCAGGGTGATCAGCATGGCCTGCTCCACCTGCTCGAACGCGTACGACCGGTGCCCGGTCCGCTCGTCGACCTCGGCCGGCACGAGCAGGCCCTCGGCGTGGTAGTAGCGCAGGGCCTGCGGCGACAGGTGGCACATCTCGCTGAACTCGCTGATCGACAACATGCCACCAGATTGCCTCCTCCAGTAACAGGAAGGGCAAGCCGCCGCCCGCTCAGACCCTGCGGTCGCGGGCCGCGCCGCGCAGGGCTGACGGACTGGTTCCCCACCAGCGGCGGGCGCAGCGACTCAGGACCGCCTGTTCGGCGAAGCCCAGCAGATGGCTGACCTGCGCGAGCGGCATGTCGGTCGTGGTCAGGTAGGTGCGGGCGCGGGATCGGCGCAGGCCGTCCAGGATCTCGGCGAACGACTGGCCCTCGTCGGCTAGTTCGCGCTGAAGGGTGCGGGGGTGCACGGCCAGGACGCGGGCCACGCCGGCGAGGTCGGTCGGGCCGGTGCCCAGGGCCTGGGCGAGCACCGCGCGGACCCGGGAGGCGACGACCGTGCCGGGGCCGGGTGCCTGCCGGGAGAGGAAGGCCAGGGCCAGGCCGCGCAGGTTCGCGTCCACGCCTTCGAGCGGCCGGCCCAGCAGGGTCGCGGGCACCCGCAACTGCGCGTCCGGCCGCCCGAAGCGGACCGCCGCGCCGAACGCGTCCGCGTACCGCCGGTGCGGGGCCGCGGGCTCGTGCGGCAGGTCCACCGAGCGCAGCCCGTACCCGCCGCCGGTCAGGAACGTCACCGCCCGGTGGAGAAACAGCATCGTCATGTCGGTCGCCTGCGGCAGCGGGCGCACGCCCGCGCCGAACACGTACCGGACCGCCTTCACGCCGGCGACGTCTTCCGGGTCGTCCAGCAGCGCGATGTGCATGTCCCGGGCGTGCACGAACATGTAGCGCGAGGTGCATTCGAGGGCGTCGCCGACCGACGGCGAGTGCTGGATGGCCACCGCGAGCGGGCCCAGCAGGCTCAGGTCTTGCGCGGAAGCCACCCGCAGGCCGAGGTCGGGGCAGCGCAGTGCGACCGCGGCGATCTCCAGCACGGCCGCCAGCGCGGTGTCGGAGATGAGCAGGTCGTCGGTGTCCAGGGCGTCGGTGGGCAGGCCGGCCTGCCGGGCGAAGAGCACCGGGTCGCCGCCGAGTTCCTCGACGGTCTCCCGGAACTTCTGCAGACCAGCCGAGCGGACGAGCGACACCGTCGCAGACTCACAGCCCTGTCGCGCGGAGTCAAATTCCGGTGCGGCACATGCTGATCAGGCGGCGCGGCGGCCGACCGGTTTGGCCTGCTTGGCCGCGTACATGGCCTCGTCGGCGGTGGCCAGCAGTTGCTGGGCGTCCATCGACACGCCGCCGGCGACGCCGACACTGCCGCGCACCGGGGTGCCGTCGGCGGCCCGCAGTTCGCCCAGCCGCTGTTCCAGCTGCTCGGCGAGGGAGCGGGCGGCCGCCAGGTCGGTGTCCGACAGCAGCAGGACGAACTCGTCGCCGGCAAGGCGGCACGGCAGGTCGGCGTACCCCGGCCGGGTGTGAGCGCGCAGCGTCGCGCCCACCTGGACCAGAACGTCGTCGCCGGCGGCGTGGCCCAGCCGGTCGTTGATCTGCTTGAAGCCGTCCAGGTCGAGGAAGAGCACGGCGACCGATTCCGGCTTCGCGCAGTGCTCTCGCAGGGCGGCGGTGAAGACGGCCCGGTTGGGCAGGCCGGTGAGCGGGTCGTGGTCGGCGAGCCGGCGCAGGCGACCCTGGAGGCGTTGCATCAGCTGGGTGCGCCAGGCGAGGACCTCACCGACGGTGAGGTAGATCGGGAGCGCGTAGCTGATCGAGGCGAGGTCGGCCGCCGACCGGCCGTCGGCCCACAGCGGGCCGAGGTACGCGGCCAGCAGGAACGGGCTCATCCGGAGGCTGGTGCCGCGCGGCTCACACAGGCCGAGCCAGATGAATACCAGGAAGAAGAACATCCCGTACCGGAAGGCGTCCTGGCCGGCGGCCATGTTGTGCAGGGCGATCAGGGCCATCGCCGCGGGAGCGACCGCGAGCCGCAGCAGGCCGGGGATCCGCGCCCAGGGCAGCACCATCGCCACCAGCCCCCAGCCGAGCGCGGCCACGGCGATCAGCGACACCAGTCCGGGCTGGAAGCCGGTCGGGGTGGGCAGCAGGATGGTGATGAAGGTGTAGAACCCGGCCAGGGTGAACAGCAAGCCCATCGTGAAGCCGCTGACGACGGCGGGGTTGTCAGCGCGGGCACTGGCCAGGACGCGGTGTGCGAACCTTCGGATCACCCCGCTGTCATCGGCCCCGGCGGACGGCGGTTGAGCGTTTCGGGCCGATGGCCGGGGTCAGCGGACCCGGAAGGTGTCGCTCAAGGTGGTCTGCGACGATCCGCCGACGTGCACCCGGTAGGTGCCGGGGGCGGTCCTCCACTCCCCCGCCCAGTATTCGAGCAGGTGCAGGTCCTTCAAGTCGGCGCGGCTGAGCCTGATCTCGACGGTGCGGTGCCGGCCGGCCGCGAGGGTGACCCGGGACCAGCCGACCAGGCGCTTCGCCGGTTCACCGGTCGCGGCCGGCAGGGTCACGTAGGCCTGGGCGACCTCGGTGCCCGTACGCCGCCCGGTGTTGGTGATCTGGAACCGGATGCGCAGGTCGCCGTGCCCGTCGCCGGTGACGCGCACGTCGCGGTAGCGGAAGCTGGTGTAGGACAGGCCGTGGCCGAAGGCGAAGAGCGGGTCGATGTCCTCGGCCTCGTACCAGCGGTAGCCGACCTTGAGGCCCTCGTCGTATTCGACCTGGCGGATCGTCTCGCCCTCGGCGCGCACTCCCGGGTAGCGCGCCGGGTCGCCGGCGGTCGGCGTGTCCGCGAGCGAGCGGGGGAAGGTCATCGGCAGCTTCCCGGACGGGTTGGCGTCACCGAACAGCAGGGCGGCGATCGCCGGTCCCATCTGCTCGCCGCCGTACCAGGTCTCCAGGACGGCCGGGACCGAGGCGAGCCAGGGCATCTCCACGGCGCTGCCGGTCTGGAGGACCACGACGGTACGCGGATTCGCCGCCGCCACGGCGGCGATCAGCGCGTCGCCGTTGCCCTGCAGCCGCAGGTCGGTGAGGTCGTTGAACTCGCCCGTCCGCTGGTAGCCGAAGATCACCGCCACGTCGGCGTTCGAGGCGGCCGCGGCGGCCGCCGCCGGGTCACTGCCGTTGTCGAAGGTCACCGTGGCCCCGGCCCGCGCCGCCCGGGTGCGGATGGCCTCCTCCGGCGCGACGAGGTCCTCGCACTGCAGCGTCTGCGGGTTGCCGAACCGCCAGGGCAGGCTGCACACCGAGCCGGCGCTGATCCCGTTGGTCGGCGTGGCGGACGCGGTCGGGCCGATGACGGCGATGGTGTCGCCGGACTCCGGCCGCAGTGGCAGCATCCGGTCGTTCTTCAGCAGCACCGAGCCCTGCTCGGCGACCTGCCGGGCGACCGCCTTGTGCGCGGCGGTGGAGGCGTCCGCCACCGGCGTGGCCGGCAGCGGATGGTCGAAGAGGCCGCCACGGATGTACGAGCGGACCACCCGGAACGCGGCCGCGTCGATCTGCCGCTGGGTGATCTGCCCGGCGGCGAGAGCGGCGTCGAGCCGGGCCGGGGTGAACCAGACCGGCCGGTTGAGCTCCTGGTCGAGCCCGTTGACCAGGCTGGGCGCGGTGGAGTGCACCGAGCCGAAGTCGGACATGACGTAGCCGTCGAAGCCGATGTCGTCCTTCAGGACCTCGTTCAGGCGCGGGTTCTCGCAGGCGTAGACCCCGTTGATCTGGTTGTACGAGCACATCACGCTCTCCGGCCGTCCCCGGTCGATCGCGATCTCGAACGGCAGGTCGTAGAGCTGGCGCAGGGTGCGCTCGTCGGCGTTCGACGAGCTGGTCTGCCGGTCGAACTCCTGCTCGTTGGCGACGTAGTGCTTGAGCGTGGCGAGCACCCGGTCGCCGGATTGGATGCCCCTCGTGCCGGCCGCCGCGATCAGCCCGGTGAGTAGCGGGTCCTCACCGAGGTATTCGGGGGTGCGGCCGGAGAGCGGGGTACGCCCACTGGCCAGGCCGGGCGCGAGCAGCACGTTCTTGCCCTTGTCGAACGCCTCGGTGCCCTGGGCGGCGCCCTTGGCGTAGGCGAGCCGCTCGTTCCAGGTGGCGGCGGTGGCGATGGTCGCCGGGAAGGCGGTGACGCCGGGGGTGAACCGTACGCCGTCGGGGCCGTCGGAGTAGACCACGGTCGGGGTGCACGGCACCTGCACCGGATAGACGACGTCGCCGGGCCAGGTGGTCTGCCGCGGGCTGTTGGCCGGCTGTTCCACCAGCCACCGGTACTTCTGGTGCCGGCTGCTGGCGGCGAGCAGCGCCTGGGCGCGCTTCTCCGGCGACTTACCGGCGTCCATCCACGGCACGGCCGAGCAGTCGTCCGCGGCGGCGCGGGCCGGCATCGCGGGGGCGATCAGCAGGGGTATCAGCAGGGTCGGGAGCATTCTGCGCATCGGCGGACTCCTTGACGGCCGGCAATGCGCTCATCCTTGCCCGCAGTGATGGTCACCGATAGGACGTCCTGAACGAGAACTAGCACAGAACACACCTGGCCGGGGCCGGCGGCAGCGCTCAGAGATCCGCTTCCCCGACCGGCCAGGACAGCTCGTCCGCCGCCGGGACCGGCGTCCCGAGATCCTCGGGGACCACGTAGATCACCGAGCCGCGCCCACGCTCCGGCTCGCACGCGAGGTTCGCTCCGCCGACCGCGACCCCGGCCGCGACAGCGGCGCCGGCCGCCAGCAGCCCGATCACCGTGGCGATGCGCATCATCGACTCCCCTCGCTGATGCCTAAGTCAAGCACGAATGCCGCCGGACCGGGGAAACCCGTCAGGCACCCGCCAAACTAGCCAACCGGATCAACCTTTGAGCAATCTGCTCAGCGAATGCCGGTCAGGCGTGGTGACTTTGAGCAAACTGCCCGCTCAGAACTGTGCTTGTTGTGCAGCTCACGGCGCTTCACCAAGCTTGGGACATCAGCCGGCCCCGCTGAAGGAGGCTCCAGCACCATGTCCGTCCATGACACCCTCACCAACGAAGAGCGCCTCGCCGAACTCGACCTCGGTACGCTCAAGCAGCTCGTCGGACTCGTCGAGTACGACTCGGCCGGCGACCCGTTCCCGGTCACCGGGTGGGACGCGATCGTCTGGGCCGTCGGCAACGCCACGCAGACCGCGCACTTCTTCCAGTCGGCGTTCGGCATGGAGCTGGTCGCCTACTCGGGTCCGGAGACCGGCAACCGCGACCACATGTCCTTCGTGCTCAAGAGCGGCGCGATCCGGTTCGTGATCCAGGGCGGTGTGCACCCGGACAGCCCGGTCATCGCGCACCACGCCCGGCACGGCGACGGCGTCACCGACATCGCGCTACAGGTGCCGGACGTCGACAAGTGCATCGAGCACGCCCGGGCGCAGGGCGCCACCATCCTCGAGGAGCCGCACGACCTCTCCGACGAGTACGGCACGGTCCGGATCGCGGCGATCGCCACCTACGGTGAGACCCGCCACACGTTGATCAACCGGGAGCACTACACCGGGCCGTACCTGCCCGGCTACGTCGCGCGGACCTCGACCTTCCGCAAGCGCGAGGGCGCACCGAAGCGGATCTTCCAGGCGCTCGACCACATCGTCGGCAACGTCGAGCTCGGCAACATGGACGAGTGGGTCGACTTCTACAACCGGGTCATGGGCTTCACCAACATGGCCGAGTTCATCGGTGACGACATCGCGACCGACTACTCGGCGCTGATGTCGAAGGTGGTGGCCTCCGGCAACCACCGGGTGAAGTTCCCGCTCAACGAGCCGGCCCTGGGCAAGAAGAAGTCGCAGATCGACGAGTACCTGGAGTTCTACCGCGGCCCGGGCGCCCAGCACCTGGCCCTCGCCACGAACGACATCTTGCGTACCGTCGACGTGCTCCGTGAGGAGGGCGTCGAGTTCCTGGCCACGCCGGACTCCTACTACGAGGACCCGGAGCTGCGGGCCCGGATCGGCAACGTCCGGGTGCCGATCGAGGAGCTGCAGAAGCGCGGCATCCTGGTCGACCGCGACGAGGACGGCTACCTCCTGCAGATCTTCACCAAGCCGACCGGTGACCGGCCTACCGTGTTCTTCGAGCTCATCGAACGGCACGGCTCGCTCGGCTTCGGCAAGGGCAACTTCAAGGCGCTGTTCGAGGCGATCGAGCGCGAGCAGGAGAAGCGCGGCAACTTCTGAGGGACAGGGAGGGAGGAGTTCTTTCATGGCGCACTACCAGCGGGCCGGGAGCATCCCGCCCAAGCGGCACACCCAGCATCGCGATCCCGGCGGCAACCTCTACTACGAGGAGCTGATGGGTGAGGAGGGCTTCTCCTCGGACTCCTCCCTGCTCTATCACCGGCACGTCCCATCGGCGGTGGTCGGCGCGCGCACATGGCAGCTGCCGGACCAGGCGACCACGGCCAACCAGCCGCTGCTGCCCCGGCATCTGAAGCTGCACGACCTGTTCCTGGGCGAGGAGTGGAAGTCCTGCGACGCGGTCCGCGACCGGCGGCTCGTGCTCGGCAACGCCGACGTACGGATCAACTACGTCGTCTGCGGCACCGCGTCCCCGCTCTACCGCAACGCGACCGGCGACGAGTGCGTCTACGTGGAGGCCGGGGCCGGCACCGTGGAGACCGTCTTCGGCGACCTGGACGTGGCGACGGGCGACTACGTGATCATCCCGCGGGCCACCACGCACCGCTGGGTGCCCACCGGCCACGAGCCGCTGCGGCTGTACGCCATCGAGGCCAACAGCCACATCGCCCCGCCGAAGCGCTACCTCTCCCGGTACGGCCAGTTCCTGGAGCACTCGCCGTACTGCGAGCGCGACCTGCGGCTGCCGACCGCACCGCGACAGGTCGACGAGGAGAACGTGGAGATCTACCTCAAGCACCGCGGCGACGGGCCGGCCGGGCTCGCCGGCAGCGTGCACGTCACCCCGCACCACCCGTTCGACGTGGTCGGCTGGGACGGCTGCCTGTACCCGTACGCGTTCAACATCGCCGACTTCGAACCGATCACCGGGCGCATCCACCAGCCGCCGCCGGTGCACCAGGTCTTCGAGGGCAACAACTTCGTGATCTGCAACTTCGTACCCCGCAAGGTCGACTACCACCCCCTTGCCGTGCCGGTCCCCTACTACCACTCGAACGTCGACAGCGACGAGGTCATGTTCTACGTCGGCGGCGACTACGAGGCCCGCAAGGGCTCCGGCATCAACGTCGGCTCGATCTCGCTGCACCCCGGCGGCTACCCGCACGGCCCGCAGCCCAGCGCCATCGAGGCCAGCCTCGGCGCCGAGCGCTTCGACGAGACCGCCGTCATGGTCGACACGTTCCGGCCGCTCGGCCTGGGCGAGGCCGGCAGCATCAGCGACGACGGCAAGTACGCCTGGACCTGGGCCGGCCGAGGACCGGCCTCGTGAACCCGCTGTTCCTGCGCCTGTTCGACGACGCGGCGATCTTCCCGCCCGGCAACCTACCGATGCCGGAGGCCGTGGCCGCGCACCGCGAGCGCCAGAAGACGCCTCTCGAACCGATGCTCGGCCCGTTCGTCTGCTCCCTCGCGCGCTGGGACGAGCTGGTCGCGGCGGCCGCCGGTGGGCGACCGCTGGCGGTGTCGCTCGTCGCGCCGGGGCACGACCTCCCCGCGGCGCCGGAGATCGACATCGTCGCCGTCGAGATGGTGGGTGCGACGGAGGCGGGAGCGGTCACCACGTACGCCGAATGGCCGTGCCGGGAGATCACCGCGACGCGCGTCGCGGCCCTGCGCGACGCCGGCCTGCGTCTCAAGATCAGGACCGGCGGGGTACGCGCGGACGCGTTCCCGTCCGAGCCGGAGCTGGCCGGCGCTCTCTGGGCGGCGGTGCGCGGCGGCATCGCGTTCAAGCTCACGGCCGGCCTGCACGACCCGATCCGGCACCGCGACCCGGTCACCGGGTTCGAGCACCACGGCTACCTGAACGTCATCCTGGCCACCGCTCAGGCCCTCCAGGGCTACGACATCGAGCGGGCCCTGGCGGACCAGGACGGCGAACGCGTCGCGGCGGCGGTCGCCGGGATCGACGAGGTCATGGCCAAGGCGGTCCGGCACCATTTCGTCAGCTTCGGCACGTGCAGCGTCAGCGAGCCGGTCGACGGCCTGCTGCATTACGGACTTCTCTCGGAGGACCTGTCTTGACCTGGCTCGACGTCCCGGCCGACCACCCCTTCGGCGTCGCCACCCTGCCGTACGGGGTGTTCGGCACACCGGCCGACCCGCACCCCCGGGTCGGAGTCGCCATCGGTGACTGGATCATCGACCTGCCGGCGGCCGTCCGGCGGCTGGCCCCGCAGCTGGCCGCCGCGGTGGCCGGACCGTCGCTCGACGCGCTGCTGGCCGCCGGACCGCACGCCTGGTCCGAGGTACGCGCTCAGGTGACCACCTGGCTCACCGACGAGGTCTACCGGGACCTGCTCGCCGGTGACCTGGTGCCGGCCCGGGACGCGGTGCTGCACCTGCCGTTCACGGTCGCCGACTACGTCGACTTCTACGCCTCCGAGAACCACGCCACCAACCTGGGCCGCATGTTCCGGCCCGGGCAGGACCCGCTCACGCCGAACTGGAAGCACCTGCCGATCGGCTACCACGGCCGGGCCGGCACCGTCGTGGTCTCCGGCACCGACGTGGTGCGCCCGTCCGGCCAGCGGCGGAGCCCGGACGGCGAGATCAGCTTCGGGCCGTCCCAGCGCCTCGACATCGAAGCCGAACTTGGCTTCGTCGTCGGCACCCCATCGACGCTGGGCCGGCCCGTCGACCTGGCCGCGTTCGGCGAGCACGTCTTCGGGGTGTGCCTGGTCAACGACTGGTCCGCCCGCGACATCCAGGCCTGGGAGTACGTGCCGCTCGGCCCGTTCCTCGGCAAGTCGTTCGCCACGTCGATCTCACCGTGGGTGGTGCCGATGGCGGCCCTGGACCACGCCCGGGTGACCCCGCCCGCCCGGACCGTGCCGCTGCTGCCCTACCTGGACGACGCCCAGAGCCCGCCGTGGGGTCTCGACGTGCACCTGGAGGTACGGCTCAACGGCCACGTCGTGTCCCGGCCGGAGTTCGCCGGCATGTACTGGACCGGCGCTCAGATGCTGGCCCACCTGACCGCCAACGGCGCCTCGCTGCGCACCGGCGACCTGTACGCCTCCGGCACGATCAGCGGCGAGCGACCGGACCAGCGCGGCTCGCTCATCGAGCTCTGCTGGGGCGGCGAGGACCCGATCAAGCTGCCGGACGGCTCCACGCGCACGTTCCTGGAGGACGGCGACGAGGTGGTGATCACCGCGACCGCGCCCGGCCCGTCCGGCACCGTGATCGGCCTCGGCGAGCTGCGCGGGCGGGTCGTCAGTCCTCCTTGTTGACGAACGTGGGGTGGTCGAGCAGGAACTCGCCCACGTCGTCCTTCCGTACCGCCTCGAAGAAACCCTCGACCGACTCGTCGAACTGCTCGCCCTTGTAGTCGTCGCCGGTACCGAGGCCGCCGCCGGGCAGGTCGATCGTCACCATGTCGTCGACGTTGAGATCCCTCAGCTCGAGGGCCCAGTCGAGGATGCTGTGCTCGCCGCCGGCGAAGGTGAGCGACTTGCCGGCCGCGTTCATCACCTTGCGCAGCTTGCCGGGGTCGGTCGCGATGTCCTTGCTCATCGCCTGCTTCGCGATCGCCTTGATGAGCTGCTGCTGGTGCCGCTGGCGGTCGTAGTCGGTGCGGGGCAGGCCGTAGCGCTGCCGGGCGTAGTCGAGCGCCTCCCAGGGCTGCAGATGCACCGGCTTGCTGCTCTTCTTGTACTGCTTCTGCGGGCCGGTGTAGGGCCGCGAGCACCGATGGTGCCCCTGGCACCCCGGCTTGCGGTCGCGCCCGGTGCCGTCCGGCTTGAGGTGTTCGGACACCACGTCCTGGTCGATGACCATGTCGACGCCGCCCATCGCCTCGAGGATCTGCTTGAAGCCGCCGAAGTTGATGATCGCGCCGGCGTCGAACTTCTTGATCCCGGTACGGTTGCTGACCGTCTTGGAGAGCAGCTGGAAGCCCGACGCGACATCCGGCTTGTCCTTGCCGATCTTGCTACCGAGCGCCATCGCCGCATTGATCTTGGCGTGGTGCGTCCGGACGTTCGCCTTCGGGAACTCCGGGATCTCCACGTACAGGTCCCGGGGCATCGAGAACAGGTAGGCGCGGCTGCGGTCCGACGGGACGTGCGCCACGATGATCGAGTCGGAGAGCGGGGCCGTCTTGTCGTCGCGCGGGTCGATGCCGACCAGCAGGATGTTGAGCGCGCCCTTCTCCAGGTTGGTCTTCGGGGCGGCCTCGGCGGCCTGCCCCTCCAGGAGGCTGTTGTCGGTGACCGAGCCCGCGTACTTGGCGATCAGCGCCTGACCGGTGACGGCGGTGCCACCACTGGCCACCAGGACGACGCACCCGCCGGCCAGGCAGAGCCGTGCCCACAACGGTGCGCGACGCTTCGCGGTTCCTGCCACCCGATCTCCCCCGTCACCGGTCCGACCAACGACCCAGCATGATCGCATCACCAAGCAAACGCCACGACAACAGGCGGACATCACATTGAGTTAGTCCGTTTCGGTGTGATTGATGAAGTAGCCGCCGGCCGCGGTCATCATCTGTCGTCCATCCTATGAGGACGCCCGTACGGCCGCCGAACGACGGTGGATGTCCGATTGCGCCGCTAGCGACACACATCGAGATTTGTCAATCACACAGCGCATATCCGTCACAGCGTTGCCCGGTGCGCGCGGACGGGCGGAGGCTGAAGCCGCTTTGTGTGCAGACCGGCACCGATCACACCACGGGGGTTCCGATGGCACATCGTGTCCACCGCATAGTCCGACACCTCGCGACGCTCACCCTGGCCCTGCCGCTGGCGCTGGTTCCGGCCACCGCCCAGGCCGCGCCCGCCACCACACCCAACGCCGTCATCACCTGGAACATCCACGCCCAGACCGCCATCTACGAGACCGCCCGGCAGTCGCCCACGGCGGGCCTGCGCAGCTTCGCCATGGTGCAGGGTGCCGTGTACGACGCGGTCAACGCGATCGCCGGCACTCCGTACGAGCCGTACCTGGTCGCTCCGCGCTCCCGGCCACGTGACTCGGTTCCGGCTGCCGTCGCGGCCGCGGCGTACCGCGTACTCCTCTCGCTCTTCCCGGCCCAGGCACCGGCGCTGACCGCGCAGTACGACGCGGCCCTCGCCGCGATCCCGGACGGCGGCGCGGAACGCGGCGGTGTCGCGGTCGGCGAAGCCACCGCCGCCGCCATGATCGAGTCCCGCCGCGACGACGGCGCCTTCTCCGACGCGACCTGGCCGGTCGGCGACCAGCCCGGCCAGTGGCGGCCAACCCCGCCCGCGTTCCTGCAGGTCGGGGCCTGGTACGCCACCCTGAAGCCGTTCGTGGTCCGTGACGCCGGCCGGTACCGTGTCCCGGCACCGCCCGCCCTCACCAGTGCCGCCTGGGCGCGCGAGCTGAACGAGGTCAAGTCGCTCGGCTCGGCGACCAGCACGACCCGCACCGCCGACCAGACCGAGGCAGCGATCTGGTGGGACGACCCGCGCATGGTCGAGTGGGAGATCAAACGCAATCTGGCGACCGGCCACCGCCTGAGCACGCTGCAGACGGCACGCCTGTTCGCGATGGTCGAGGTGGCCACCGCCGACGCGCTGATCGCCTGCTACAGCGAGAAGAAGCGCTGGGCGTTCTGGCGGCCGGTGACCGCCGTCCCGCTCGCCGACACCGACGGCAACCCGGCCACCTCGGCGGATCCGTCCTGGACACCGCTGCGGACCACCGCGCCGTCGGCGGAGTACCCGTCCGGGCACAGCTGCTACACCGCGTCGATCATGACCGTGCTGCGGGAGTTTTTCGGCCGCGACAACGTCGCCTTCCACGCCTACAGCACCGAAGCCGACGCCACCCGGCACTACACCAGCTTCGCCGCGGCCACGACCGAGCTGGCCGAGGCGCGGATCTGGGCCGGCGTGCACTACCGCTTCGCGACCGTACACGGCATCGACATCGGCAAGGCGGTGGCACGCGACGTGCTGCGCAAGGAGTTCGGGCGCCGCCAGTAAAAAACACCTCTTATCGGTACGCGTTCCGGCAGCGCCCGCCGCATCGGGACCGTCACCACCCGTCCGACGCGACCATCTGCCCGCTCCGGCTCCTAGCGCGACCGCCGGGCCCGGGCAGATGGGCACGCGGGCCGGCGAAGCGGCCACTCGCGATCTACCGGGCCGGTTGCGGCGGCCGCTGAATACGGACCAGAGAGCTTCCTAGCTACCCGAGCTTCCGTAGTCAGGGTCTTGGCCCAACCTCAATGCTGTCTCAACGGCCACCAGACAGCACCCACGTTGGGCCGACAAGACCAAGCGGCGTCCCAGGCGTGCCGTTTTCCGGCGGCCGCACCGGCAGGCAAGCGTGCCGTTTCCCGGCGGTCGCGCTGGGGCCCTGCGCGGCGGCCTGATCGCGCTGGGAGAGCGGAGACGGGTCGATCCCGCGGGACGGCCGATTACGCGTACCCCGAAAGAGCGTGACCGGTGAGAATCCCCGCACCGATGAGTTCTTGGCGTGGCGATGGTCTGCATCGGTGTGAGCGACCTCGCTGATCGGCGTGGACGCTCGCCGTGCGATAGCCGGAGCGAGATCGGAGGAAAGTGACATGGACAGGCGAACACTCTTGGCCGGTGCGGGCGCGGTCGGTGTGTCGGCGTTGACCCCCGGTGGTCCGGCCGGGGCGTCGGCGGGCGGCGACCCGGCCTGGCGCGCCGGGCTTGACGACCTGCACGACGCGATGGCGGCCCGGGTGGCCCGGGGCGAGCTCGTCGGCATCGTCTACCTGGTGGCCCACCGCGGGCGGGTCCACGTCGACACCATCGGGACGTTGTCGCTGAACGGCGACGAGCCGATGCGCCGCGGTACGCCGTTCCGGATCGCCTCGATGACCAAACCGGTCATCGCGGCGGCCACGATGATGCTGGTCGAGGACGGCCGGCTGGCGCTGGACGCGCCGGTCGAGCGGTGGCTGCCGGAGCTGGCCGGCCGCCGGGTGCTCACCCGGATCGACGGGCCGCTCGACCAGACGGTTCCGGCCGAGCGCCCGATCACGGTCGAGGACCTGCTGACCTTCCGGCTGGGCCACGGGATCATCTTCGATCCCAGCTTCCAGCCGCCGTACCCGATCATCACCGCGGCCGACGAGCTCCAGCTGGTGATGGCGCAGCCGGACCCGCGTTCGCCGCTGCACCCGGACGAGTGGATCCGGAGGTTCGGCACGCTGCCGCTGATGGATCAGCCCGGTCAGCGCTGGCGGTACAACACCGGCTCGCTGGTGCTCGGTGTGCTGATCGCGCGGGCCGCGGGCCGGCCGCTGCCGGACTTCCTCGAGGAGCGGGTCTTCCGGCCGCTGGGCATGCGGCACACCGGATTCTCGCTCACCCGCGGCGAGGCCTCCCCGCTGCCGGGCCTGTACGCGGCGAACCCCGAGACCGGACAGCTGGAACCGCAGCCCGGCTCGGCACCGGACGAGTGGACCCGGCCGCCCGCCTTCCCGTCCGGCGCCGCCGGGCTGGCCTCGACCGTCGACGACTACCTGCGGTTCAGCCGGTTCCTGATGCGCCGGGGAGTGCATCGCGGCCGGCGCCTGCTGTCGGCCCGGTCGGTGCGGCTGATGACGACCAACCACCTGACTCCGGAGCAGATCGCCGACGCCGGCCCGTTCCCGCTCGCCGGGCTGGGCTGGGGATACGGCATGGCGGTCAGCGTCACGCCGGACCAGGTGTCCGGGCCCGGCCGCTACGGGTGGGACGGTGGGTACGGCACCACCTGGTTCAACGATCCGCACCGGGACCTGACCGCGATCGCGTTGACCCAGACGGTCGACTTCCTGTTCAACGGCGCCTCCGCCGAGTTCCAGCGGCTGGCCGCGGCGGCGGCCGGCCCCCGGTAACCGTGCGGGGGCCCGGCACCGGGCCGGGCCCCCGCACGATCAGCGCACGTAGATGGTCGGCTGCGGCGGGGTGCTCATGCCGTTGCCGAGGAAGAAGCTCGGGTGCGGCGGCTGGTTGTAGGCGGTGTTCTGCCAGGCCACCGCCACCCGGTACTGCGAGTCGTGCATCAGCGTGGTGATCCGGCGGTCGGTGACCGTCGGAGTGCTGTAGATGCGCAGCGCCGACGAGTCGGACAGCCGCCAGACGATCTCCTCACGCCAGTCACCGAACAGGTCACCGGAGACCGCCGGCGTCTGCTTGGTGCTGTTGTTGGAGGCCACGCCGGAGCCGGTCAGCAGCCGGGTGTCGCCGCTCGTGCCGTACTTGTCGACCCGGGTGGCGTCGACCAGCTCGCGGACCGGGTCGGCGTCCCACCAGGCGAGGAAGTTCGTCGAGGACGGCTTGCGGCCGATGTTCTGCCCGGCGGTGTTGGACAGGCCGTCGACCGACGAGGACCAGGCCTCGGCTCCGGCGCTGCCGGCGTAGACGTCACCGGCGAGGGCCCGGCCGTTGTCGCAGCCACAGGAGGCGTGCGACCAGATGATCGCGCCGCTCCTGGCGTCCAGCATCGCGTCGGTGCGCTGGGTGGTGCTCTCCGACGGCCGGTAGACCTCCAGGCCGGCGCGGGACGGGATGAAGTCGCCGACGTGCAGGGCGTCGCCGTGGCCGAGGCCGCTGCGCCACAGCAGCTTGCCGTCGTCGTTGATCGCCGCGGCGCCGTACATGATCTCGTCCTTGCCGTCGCCGTCCGCGTCGGCGACGGACAGCTGGTGGTTGCCCTGGCCGTACGCCCCGGTGTTGGTGTTGCCGGAGTCATAGACCCAGCGGCTGGTCAGCGTGCCGTTGCGGAAGTCCCAGGCGGCGACGACGGCACGGGTGTAGTAGCCACGGGCCATGATCAGGCTGGGCCGCTGCCCGTCCAGGTAGGCGGTGCCGGCCAGGAACCGGTCCACCCGGTTGCCGTAGCTGTCGCCCCACGCAGAGACCGTCCCGCGGGCCGGCGTGTAGTTCACCGTCGACATCGCGGCGCCGGTCTGCCCGTTGAACATGGTCAGGTACTCCGGACCGGACAGGACATAGCCGGACGAGTTGCGATGGTCGGCGCTCGCCGAGCCGATCACCACGCCGGTGCCGGACCGCGTGCCGTCGGCGGTCTTCATGGCCACCTCGGCCTTGCCGTCGCCGTCGTAGTCGTACACCTGGAACTGGGTGTAGTGCGCGCCGGCCCGGATGTTGCGGCCCAGGTCGATGCGCCACAGCCGGGTGCCGTCGAGCCGGTACGCGTCGACGAACACGTTCCCGGTGTACCCGGACTGCGAGTTGTCCTTGGCGTTAGACGGATCCCACTTCACGACGATCTCGTAGTCGCCGTCACCGTCCAGGTCACCGACCGAGGCGTCGTTGGCCGAGTAGGTGTAGTCGCTCCCGGCCGGCGGCACCTGGAGCCGCACGTCCAGGTACCCGTTGGCGAACGACAGCGAGGCCGGTGAGGCGGCCTGCTCCACGCCGCCGACCACCGCCCGGACCGTGTACGACGCGTTCGCCGCGGCACCGGCGTCCAGGTAGTTCGTCGAGTTGGTGATCGGCGTCGAGTTCAGCTTCGTCCCGGACCGGTACACGTTGAACCCGGTGTTCGTGGCCTCGGTGCCGAGCAGCCGCCAGGAGACCAGGTTCGCGCTGCCGGACCGTACGCTGATCAGCCCGCGATCGAGGTCCTCCATCTGCCGACCGTTCTCAGAGGGCGGCCCCGACACCTGGGTGAAGGACCACTGCATGCGCGCCACATCCGCGCAGGTCTCCTGCACGATCGGGTTGTTGCCGGCGGTCGAGCCGTCCCGGTTGCTGACGCACAGTCCGGTGGCGACGCTCTTGACCAGGTGCTTACCGGCGGCGGACGACGCGCTGAAGGTCCACAGCTGGTTGGTCTTCAGGCCGTCGCCGCAGCCGTACTGCTGCAACTGGGTGCCGGAGACCGTGGACCCGCTGGGCACGTCGACACACCGGCCGCTGTTGCCGTTGGACAGGTTGAACTGGCCGGACGCCCGCGCCACGGCCGTCCACTGCTGGGCGGTGGCGGCGCTGTCGCAGGCGACCTGGACCAGCAGGGCCGAGTTCGCGGTGGACGCGCCGGCCACGTCGACGCACTTGCCGCTCGCCGCCGAGGCCAGCGTGTAGACGCCGCCGGCGGCCGGGGCCACGCCGGCGGACGCGGGCAGCATCGAGATCGCGACCATGGCGGCGGGCACGGTCACGACGACCGCGCCCGCGGCGATCACCCCGCGCCTCATCTTCTTGGGCATGGTGCTCCTTCCGGAGGGGGATGGTGGCTTCCGGCCGGGGAATGCCGGAGGTCCGCCGCAGTAGATGCCGCCACTCGGGCCCGACAACAGAAATCCGTCAGGGAAGGCGCGGAAACACCGGGCCCGGCTCGCCGGCCGTGACCCGAGCGGCTCCGGAGGGAAGGAACGGGGTCAGCTCGTGGGCGAGCAGGCGACAGGTGGCCACGAGCCTGCCGAGGACCAGGTCCGGATCGGCGAGCTCCCAGGGCCGCTCGCGTTCGATGAAACGGTTGGCCTCGGTGACGACGCGGGTGATCTCGCCGGTGGCGGCCCGGAAGTCGAATGCCGCCAGCGCACGGTCGATCCGGTCCGGCAGGTCTCCGCCGAGCGGTTCACCGGGTTGAGCCACCGCGCGGCGGCGGACCAGGGCGGCCGTACGGTTCACCAGATTGCCGATCCCGTTGGCCAGGTCCTGGTGGTAGCGGGCCCGGAGGCGCTCCTCGGTGAAGTCGGTGTCACCGGCCCGGGCCACCTCGCTCAGCAGCCACCAGCGCAGCGCGTCGTCGCCGTACCGCGCGACCAGCTCGTAGGGGTCGACGGCGGTACCGGCGCTCTTGGAGATCTTCGCGCCGTCCACGGTCAGGTAGTCGTGCACGAAGATCGCGGTGGGCAGTGGCAGGCCCGCGGAGAGCAGCAGCGCCGTCCAGTAGACGGCGTGGAAGCGCACGATGCCCTTGCCGATGACGTGGACACGCTCGGTCGCGTCCCGCCACGCCCGCGAGTCGGCGGTGACGTAATTGGCGAGGGCGTCCCACCAGACGTAGACGACCTGCTCCGGGTCACCGGGCACCGGGATGCCCCAGCCGCCCGCGCGCGCCGCCGGCCGGGAGACGCTGATGTCGGCCAGCCCGGACCGGACGAACGACAGCACCTCGTTGCGGCGGGCCGGCGGCTCGATCCGGATCCGCCCCTCGTCGAGGGCGGAGAGCACGTCGCCGGCGTACCGGGAGAGCCGGAAGAACCAGTTGGTCTCGGTGATCCGCTCCGGGACGGTGCCGTGCTCCGGGCACCGGTCCGCGGTGTCGGAGAACTGCTCACAGCCGGCGCAGTAGAAGCCGCTGTAACCCCGCCGGTAGAAGTCGCCGCGGGCGGCACTGCGCCGCCACAGGTCGGCCACGCCCTGCCGGTGGCGCGGGTCGCTGCTGGTCCGGATGAAATCGTCGAACGACAGGCTGAGCGCCGCGCCGAGGCCGGCGAACCGGTCGGCGTTCGCCGCGACGAAGGAGGCCACCTCGGCGCCGGCCGCGGCGGCCGCGGTCACGTTCTTGAGGGCGTTCTCGTCGGTACCGGTCAGGAACCGCACCGGGTCACCGCGCAGGCGCCGGTGCCGGGCGAGCACGTCCGCCTGCACCAGCTCCAGCGCGTGGCCCAGGTGTGGTGCCGCGTTGACGTACGGAATGGCGGTGGTGACGTAGAAGGTCATGACGATCTCCGATCCGCCCCGGCAGCAGCCCCTGATGCCAGGGGCTGGTGGTCAGCGGATTTCAGCGCATGCCGGCAGGCCCCGAGAGGGGGCGCATCATCCGGGCGGCGCGCTGCGACATGCCGCGATGATGTCATCCCCGGGGGACGAGGCGCACCCGGAAAAAGTCCGGTGCGATGGGGTCGATGTGGATGGCGTGGTTCTTCGCCCTCGGGTCGGCGTGTTTCCTCGTCGGCCCCATCCCCGCGTACGCCGACCTGGTGGGACCCACCGCCGACGCGGTCACCTTCTTCGTCGGGTCGATCCTGTTCACCGCCGGTGGAGCGCTCCAGACGTTCGGCGCCGCGGCCGGCGGGCGGGCGGCCTGGTGGGCGGCGCTGATCCAGTCGGCGGGCACGCTGTTCTTCAACGCCACCACGTTCCGGGCACTCCAGGTCGCCCTGTCCAACCCGGACTACGACCGGCTCGTCTGGCGGCCGGACGCGTTCGGCTCGATCTGCTTCCTGGTCTCCGGGGTCATCGCGTACCTGGCCTCGGCCCGCCACGGCCTGCTGCCGGCCCGCGACGGACCCGGCTGGTGGCAGCCGGCGGTCAACCTGCTCGGCTGCGTCTTCTTCGGCGTCTCGGCCCTCGGTGCCTACGTGCTGCCCAGCACCGGGTCGATGGCCGACGTTGCCGTCGCCAACGTGAACACCTGCCTGGGTGCGGCCTGCTTCCTCGCCTGCGCCCTGCCCGGCCTGCGCCCGCGCCGGGCGGTGCCCGCCGCCGGCGACTGATCGCCTGTCACACTCCGGCACCGCGGTCTCGTCCTTCTGGCATGACCGCACTCACCTACACCAGGGCCGGCAACGGCCCGCCGCTGGTGCTCCTGCACGGCCTCGGCTCCTCGCGCGCGGCCTGGCGGCCGGTGCTCGACCGCCTCGCCGCGACCCACACCGTGTACGCGGTGGACCTGCCCGGCTTCGGCGACTCCCCCGGCCTCGGCGGCGCACCCCGGCAGCTGGCCGAGCCGTGGCCGGCGCCCTGGACTGCGCACGGCCCGGCCGGCTCAGCCCGGCGCAGGCCCGGCACAACATCACCGCCATGGGCCGGTGCGCGGGCTTCCTGCCCACCTTCCGGGCCGTTCGATTTCTCCGGTACGAGCGGACCTGCGAACCGACCGCCCCGGTGACCGTCGCGTTCGGGGCCGCCGACCGGATCCTGCTGCGCCGGCAGTCCCGGTTCACCGATCAGCTGCCGCCGCACACTCGCCATCTCATGATGCCCGGCGCCGGGCACGTGCCGATGACCGACGCCCCTGACCTGATCGCCCGGACCGTCCTGGCGACGACCGGCGTAGCGGCACGATGACCGACCTCGCCCTCGCCTACGCGGCGGCGCGCAGCCGGCTGGTCCGCGTGGCGTACGCCATCCTCGGATCGATGTCCGAAGCCGAGGACGTCGTCTCCGAGTGCTGGTTCAAGCTGATCCGCGCGGACCGGGTCGACGACGTCGAGGCCTGGGCCACCGTGGTCGTCGCCCGGAGCGCGATGGACGTGCTGCGGTCCGCCCGGGTACGCCGCGAGACCTACCCCGGCCCGTGGCTCCCCGAACCGGCCCCGGCTCCGCTGGTGGACCCCGCCGACCGGATCACCCTGGACGAGTCGGTGAGCTTCGCACTGCTCGTCGTGCTGGAGTCGCTCACCCCGGCCGAACGCACGGCCTGGGTGCTGCACGATCTGTTCGGCATGACGTTCGCGCAGGTGGCAGCCGTCGTCGGCCGCAGTCCGGCGGCGGTCCGCCAGCTCGCCGCCCGCGCCCGCCGGCACGTCGGCGCGGGCACACCGCGGATCGGCGTCGACCGGCGGCACCACCGGCAGGTCGTCGAACGCTTCCTGGCCGCCGCGGCCGGCGGCCGGCTGGCCGACCTCGTCGCGATCCTCGACCCGGACGCTGTGCTGACCACCGACGGTGGCGGCCGCGGCAACTCCGCACGGCGGCCGGTGCACGGCGCCGAGCGGGTCGCCCGCTTCGTGCTCGGGCTGCTGGCGAAAGCCGATCCGGACGAGGTCCGCAGGCCGGTCGCGGTCAATGGGGTGCTCGGGATGGCGGTTCTCGACGAGCGGGGCACGGTCGACACCGTCATCTCGTTCACGGTTGCCGGCGACCTGATCCATCGGGTCGACTTCATCCGTGCCCCGGAGAAGTTGCGGCTCTTCCGATGACCGCGACTCTCCAGAACCACGACGACGAGGAGCCAACCATGTCGGTGTCCGTGCTTTACATGTCGATGTCGCTCGACGGCTACATCGCGGGACCGAACGACGGTCCGGGCAATCCCGGCGGCGACGGCTTCGCGCCGCTGCACGCGTGGTTCCACGGGCCGGACGGGGAGTTCCGCCGGCCCGCCGGAGCGGCCGGGGAACTGTACGACGCGGCGTTCGCGACCGGCGCCGTGCTCGTCGGGAGGCGCACCGCCGAGCAGGTCGACCACTGGGGCGGCGATCACCACGGCCGGGGCGTACCGATCTTCGTGCCCAGTCACCGGCCGCCCGGCCCCACGGTGGCGAACTACCCTCTCGTCACCTACGTGACCGACGGTATCGCCGCCGCGATGGCCCGGGCCAAGGCCGCCGCCGGGGACCGTGAGGTGCTGGTACACGGCGGATACACCGCCCAGCGGGCGCTCGACGCCGGCGTTCTGGACGAGCTGCAGATCCACCAGATCCCGGTGCTGTTCGGTGCCGGCCGGCGGCTCTTCGACGGGCTGGCGACCCGCGTCGAGCTGGACGTCATCCGGGTGATCGACACACCGGAGGCCACCCACCTGCGCTACCGGGTCCGCCGCTGATCCGCCTCCGGTTGCCGGGGTGCGGCCGACCAGCGACGATGAGCGCGATGGACCCGTACCCAGGTCAGACCCGGCCGGCCCTCTCGGTGCGGACCCGCGATCCCGACGAGGCACGCGCGGTCTGCGGTGAGCACCTGTACCCGCGATCGATGCGGCTGCTCGAACCGGGCGCCAGCCTGGACGCCCGGTTCGGGTTCCTGCATCTCGGATCGCTGACCGTGGCCGACGTCCGGTACGGGGCCGCGGTGGCCGGAGTGACCGGGTCGCTGGACAGCTACCACCTCAACGTGGCGCAGGCCGGCCGGTTCTGGGCGTGTCAGGGCGGCCGCCCGATCAGTGGCGGTCCGGGCCGTTCCGCCGTGTACCAGCCGGACGGCGAGACCGAACTGCACTACGCCAGTGCCGACTGTCACCTGCTCGCCGTCAAGGTGGACCGGCTGGCGCTGGAAGCCCATCTGGGCGCGGTACTCGGCCGCGACGTCCACGACACGGTCCGGTTGTCGGGTCAGATAGAGGCCGAGGGTGCCGCCGGGCGTACCGTCACCGGTCTGGTGCGCTTCCTGGCGGCGGAGATCGGCAACGCCGGCAGCATGTTCTACGAGCCCATCGTGGCGGCACCGCTGGAGGAGGCGCTGCTGACCGCGCTGCTCATGGCCACCGACCACCAGTACCGCGACCTGCTGCGGGTCCGGGCGCCGTGGCGGCACGCGCCGCGCAGCATCCTGCCCGCGGTGGACGCCATCCACGGCGAGCCCCGGCGGGCGTACACCGCCGCGGCGCTCGCCGGCATCGCCGGCATCAGCCCGGGCCAGCTGCGGCTGGAGTTCCAGCGGCAGTTCGGGATGGCGCCGATGGCGTACGTCCGGGAGGTGCGGCTGGTGGCCGCCCGCGCCGACCTCCTCCTCGCCGACCCGAACCACACGTCCGTGTCCGCCGTCGCCCGCCGCTGGGGCTTCTCGCGCCCGGCCGGGTTCACCGCCCGCTACCAGGCACGTTTCCACGAGTCGCCGGCCGCGGCGCTGCGGCACGAAGGCGCTTGACGATCGCCGCGGAAATGCGGAGCGCTAACCGGATAGCCCACGCGCACAACAGCTAGCACAGCATGACGATGCGCCTACCCTGTGCGAACGGGGTCACTTGACGCGCGACTGTGGAGAGCGGATGGGAAGGCACGTGAGCGACACCGGCTTCGAGAGCTACCTGTTGGCCTACGCACGCCTGGACGAGGCCGACGCGGCCACCGTCGTGGCCACCGCCAGCGCGGGTCACCTGACCATCGCCGTCTCCGGCTGCGTCGACGTGCAGGCCTGTTCCACGGTCACCCAGCGGCTGTGCGAGCTCATCGGCGGCTCCGACCACCGGCACGTGGTGCTCGACCTGTCCGGGGTGGAGTTCTGCGACTGCGCCGGGGTGCGGGCGCTGCTGGCCGTACAGGAGCAGGCCACCGGCGCCGGTGTCACCTGCACGGTCCAGGGCGTCCGGCCGCACGTGCGCTGGCTGCTCGAGTTCACCGGTGCGGCCCCGATGCTCGGTCTCACCCGCCCGGGGTGATGCGCCCGGCCGGCCCCGCGCGGCAGCCTGAGCCGATGGGCTACCTGATGTGGGGACTGATTCTTCCGGTACTGCTGATCGTGGCCGGCTGGATCACCATCCGGCGCCGCCGGCGCTGATCCGCTACCCGCGCAACCGGGCGAACAGGTCGCCGGCGGCCGCCCAGGTCATCGGCAGCAGCGGGGTGGAGGCCATCAGCGCCACCTCCTCGGCCGGGGAGGTGAGGCCGTCGAGGAAGCGCAGCACCCGCTCCGGCGGGTTGCGGGTGAACAGGCGCTCGAAGAAGGCGGGGGCCGCGACCAGGCCACGATCCCAGGCACGCAGGGCGACCGCGTCCATCCACATATGCCTCCGGGGGTACGCCGGAGCCGGCACCGGGTCCGAGCCGGCGAGGACCGCACCGGCGATCTGCTCGGCCTGCCGCCGCATCGCCGAGAAGGTGTACCCGGTCGACGGCCGGGTCGCTCCGCCCGCGGTACCCAGCCGCACCACCCGCGGCGACGGCCGCTGGGCGAACGGGGCGTCGGTCATCGGGATGGCGCCGTCCTCGACCTTCTCGACGACGAGATCCGGAAGACGCAGAAGCTTCAGGTACGACCGCAGCGCCGTCTCGTAGCCGGCGTCATCGAGACGCGCCGGCGAGAACTCGGTGTACTCGATCAGCGCGGACCGCGGCCCGGTCGGCAGCACGTAGCCGAAGGACACCCCACGGGCGGGCTGCGGGGTGCGGAAGTCCATCAGGATCGCCGAGCCCGGGTCGAAGACGTCCGCCTCGGCACGCACCCACCAGCCGCGGAAGTGTTGCAGCCAGAACGTGCGCCCGGGACGCTCCGGGGCGGCGGGGCGGGAGTCCAGCGCCCACTTCGCGCGTACGATCGCGGCGCCGTCTCCGTCACGCACCGTGACTTCCGTGCCATCGTCGTCGAGCGCGGCCGCGCTCGCGCTGATGCCCCGGACGCCCAGCCTGGCCGCGGCCTCCCCGGCACGCTGAAAGATGGGCCCGGACTGCACCATGGCGTACCGCATCGGGCCGAGGTCCAGCCGCCGGGCACCGCCCGGGCCGTAGAGATCGACCCGGGGCCAGGCGGCGTCCAGGATCGGGTCGAGATCGTCGCGCGGCCCGGTCCAGAACGCCCAGGTGCGGTGATGGCCGTGGGTGACGTCGGGGTCCACCGTGGCGATCCGCAGCCCGCCCACCCCACGCCGATCCAGCGCGCTGAGCAGCAACGACGTGGCGCCGCCATATCCGATCAGGGCAAGGTCGACGTCCACCGCGCAAGTATGACGGCCGCGGCCCGCCACGGCGCGTCGAGCCCTTTCCCTCGCACCCGGGCATGCGGAAGGGTGGGCGGCATGACTTCGTCGATTCCGGGGCTCGTCGCCCGCACCCAGGGATTCACGCTCGGTCTCGCTCACCACGTCACCGTCTCGCCGGACGGTTCGCGGGTGCTCTTCCTGCGCACGCGCGGTGGCGAGGACCCGGTGGGCAACCTCTGGGCGTACGAGGTCGCGACCGGCCAGGAACGGCTGCTCGTCGACGCGGCGGTGCTGGGCGGTGACGCCGCCGCCCCGCTCTCCGAACGGGAGAAGGCGCGGCGTGAGCGCGCCCGGGACCGGTCGGCCGGCATCGGCTCCTACGCCACCGACGCGGACGTACGCACGGCCGTCTTCACCATCGGCGGCCGGCTGTACGCCGTCGACGTGGCCAGCGCCGAAGTGACCGACCTGGACGCCGCGGAACCGGCGGCCGCGGCGCGGATCGACCCCACCGGGCGGACCGTCGCCTACGTCCGCGACGCCGAACTGCGGGTGATCGGGCGCGACGGCAAGGACGACCGCCCCCTGGCCGGCCCGGACCACCCCGAGGTGACCTGGGGCCTGCCGGAACACGAGGCCTCCGAGTCGATGGACCGCTTCGACGGCTTCTGGTGGGCGCCGGACGGCCGTAGCCTGGTCGCCGCCCGGGTGGACAACTCGCCGGTGCGGGTCTGGTACATCAGCGACCCGGCCCACCCGGAGCGGCCGCCGACCGCGCTGCGCTACCCGGCCGCGGGCACCCCGAACGCGGACGTGAGCCTGCACGTCCTGGGCCTGGACGGCAGCCGCACGCCGATCGAGTGGGACCGGGCGGCCTTCGAGTACGTGACCCGGGTGGTCTGGGACGCGTACGGACTCCTCGTCGTCGTGCAGAACCGGCCGCAGACCGTGATGCGGATCCTCACCGCCGACCCGTCGACCGGGCGGACCACCGTGCTGCGCGAGGACACCGACCCGGACTGGACCACGATCGTTCAGGGCGTACCCGCCCACACCGTCTCCGGCGCCCTGCTGTGGACGGTCGACGACGGCGACACCCGGCGCCTCACCGCCGACGGCCTCCCGGTCACCCCGCCGGGCCTGCAGATGGAGGAACTGCTCTCCGTCGACGGCGACACCGTGTTGTTCGCCGGCCGCCAGGAACCCGCCGAACGCCACCTGTGGACCTGGTCCGCCGCCGAGGGCCCGGTCCGGATCACCCACACGCCCGGGCTGCACAGCGGGCGCCGCGCGGGCGGACTCACCGTCGTCGACGCCCGGACCCCGGAGGACGAGACGGTCACCGTACGCGGGCACCGCCTGCGCGGATTCGCCACCACACCGCCGATCCGCCCGATCGTCCAGTTGCTCAAGCTCGGCGAACGCGAGTTGCGTACCGCGGTGCTCTTCCCGACCGGCCACGAGCCCGGCGCGGCCCGGCTCCCGGTGCTGATGGACCCGTACGGCGGCTCCGCCGCACAGCGCGCCGTCGCCGCCCGCTCCCGCTACTGGGCCTCTCAGTGGTTCGCCGACCAGGGTTTCGCGGTGCTGGTCGCGGACGGCCGCGGCACGCCCGGCCGCGGCCCCCGCTGGGAACGCGCCCGCGGCGCCGACCACGCCACCCCGCGCCTGCAGGACCAGGTCGACGCCCTGCACGCCGCCGCCGACCGCTTCAGCGACCTGGACCTGGAGCACGTCGGCATCCGCGGCTGGTCCGCCGGCGGCTACCTGGCGGCCCTGGCGGTCCTGCGCCGCCCCGACGTCTTCCACGCCGCCATAGCCGGCGCGCCGGTCACCGACATGCTGCTGTACAGCTCACACTGGCAGGAACGCACCCGCGGCCTCCCGGCCGACAACCCCGACGGCTACGCCGCCGGCTCCCTGATCACGGACGCCCCCAACCTGCGGCGTCCGCTGCTGCTGATCCACGGCCTGCTCGACGACAACGTGCTGCCCGTACACACCATGAAACTCTCCGCCGCCCTGCTGGCCGCCGGCCGCCCGCACACCGTCCTCCCCCTACCCGGAGCCACCCACCAGGGCGGCACCGTCGAGCGGTTGTGGGAGTTCGAACTCGCCTTCCTCCGCCAATCCCTAGCCACCTGACCCCATCTCCGGCCCGAGATCCCTTTGCCGAGCCCGCCGGACCGCATCTCGCGGTCAGCCCTCACCCTCAGCTGCCCGCGATCCGGTGGCCGAGGTTTGCTTACCGGTCCCGCTCCCTCGAGGTACGCGTGACCGGCCGTTCCCGCAGGAACGGCTCCGTCCCCGCTCTCCCCACGCGAGCAGGCCGCAAGTCGCGGCACCAGCGCGGCCGCCGGGAAACGGCACGGGCGAACACGACTGCGGCGAGCCCGCGCTCCGCCGGCTGGCTCCTCGCGGCCGATCACGAACCGTCAGGCGCCTTGGCCGAGCACGACCGGCAGGCGGCCGCAGGTCCAGCCCGCTGAGCCGAACGAGCCAGCTCGCCGATCCCACATGCTGAACTCGCGGCCCACCCCCAGGTCTACAGAGCCTTCGTGGTCAGGGTCTTGTCCCGCCCAACGTGAGCGTTGTCTTGAGGCCGTTGAGACAGCCTTTGAGCGCGGGCCAAGCAAGATCACCGCTTGGGAACTCTGACTACGGAAGCCCTCGAGGACAGCTTTCGTGGTCGGGGTCCAGGTGGTGATCTTGTCCGGCCCACACTCAACGCTGTCTCAACGGCCTCAAGACAACGCTCACGTTGGGCCCGAGAAAACCCGGCCGGCGGGCCCTGACCGCGAAGGCCCTCCAGCTGGCGCGGGGGCGCACGCCACCCGGCGCCCGTAGCGGGCCTGCGTGACGGCTGGGCGGGCCGAGCCGTCGGTGACGCGCGCTACCCGGCGCCCGTAGCGGGCCTGCGTGACGGCTGGGCGGGCCGGGCTGGCGCTGAGGCACGTTGTGCGCCTGGCTCGCGTGCGTCGGCTACGGCTCGGCTCGCCTGGCCGGCGCCGGCGATCGGCGCCGGCGCGGTGCGGTGCGGTGTGCCGCGAGTGGGCGCTTGGCCGGCCGGCGTGCCGGCGTGCGTGCCTGCGTGCCTGGGCCCGGCGGTCGCGGTGGGGCCGGGCGCAGGCGGCCGGCTCGCGCGGGAGAGCGGGGACGGTCCGAATTGGCGTGACGGCGTGTGCGCGTACCTCGAGAATGTCAGCGCCGTCAGGTGCGGACGCCGTAGGTGGCTAGGACGGCGCCCGAAGGGGTGCCTTTGACCTGGGTGAGGGTCAGGCGGCGGGTGGGGTCGCCGTCGGCGAACAGTTTGCGGCCGACGCCCAGCAGGGTGGGTGAGATGACCAGCTGGAGTTCGTCGACCAGGTCGGCGGCCAGCAGGGTACGGGCCAGCTGGATGCTGCCGTGGATGCCGATGTCGGCGCCGGGCTGGGTTTTCAGGTTGCGGACGAACCGCTCGGCCGGCGTCTCGACGACTGTCGTGCCGGGCCAGGGTACGTCCGGTTCGGTCGCGGTGAAGACGTATTTGGGGACGCTGTTGATGAAGTCGGCGAAGGGCTGTACATCCGCGGTCGGCCAGTGCGGTGCCCACTCGTCGTAGGTGCGGCGGCCGAGGAGCACCGCGTCCTGGGTGCCGATGACCCGGGCCAGGTTGGCGTCCATCGCCTCGTCCCAGTCGAACACGTATCTGTCCGGGGATTCCGCGACGCCGTCGGCCGACAGCAGCGCGTAGAGCACGACCTTGCGCATGGGATCTCCTCCTCGATCAAGTCAGCTGAGGTAGGACTGATCCGCATGCGCGAAGTCATCGGTTCGTTCAGGACACCTTGTCGCGACGCCGGACCAGCCAGAACAGGCCGCCGCCGAGGGCGAAGGTGAGCGCGACGCCGAGGATGCCGGAGAGGCCGGTCGACAGGTACTCGTTGTCGATGCCGCGGATGCCGTAGTCGGCGAGCGGGCTGTCGCCGAGCTGGTGGGCGGCTTCCTGCTGGGCCATGCAGGTGCCGCCGGTGATCTCGTCGTCGGCGTTGAAGGTGCAGCCCTCGCGGGCCGCGTAGTCCAGGCCGTCGGGGCTGCCCGAGGCGAAGCTGGACACCACCCCGGCCAGCAGCGCCGCGACGAGCAGGCCGGCCGCGATGAACCATCCCAGTCGCTTGCTCACGCGGTCACTCCCTCGGGCTTCTTGTGGACGGCGGGCCGGGTGGTGCGGTAGCGGCGCAGGGCGTAGACCAGGTCCGGGCGTACCCGCGCGACGGTAACCACGGTGGTGGCGGCGATCAGGCCCTCGCCGATGCCGATCAGCACGTGCACACCGGCCATGGTTCCGGCGATCCCGGCCAGGGACAGCTCGGTGGTGCCGCCCAGCGCGTACTGCCCGACGAAGCCCATCGCGGCGACCACCACGCCGATGACCGAGGCGATCAGGGCGGTGGCGCCGAGCCCGGCCGGGCTCTTCGGCAGGATCCGCAGCAGGGCGGCGACCAGCAGGTACGCCACCGCGGTGCCGAGGATCGCCATGTTGAAGACGTTCAGCCCGATGGCGGTCAGGCCACCGTCGGCGAAGAGCAGGCACTGCACGATCAGCACGGTCGCCACACACAGCGCGCCGACCCACGGACCGACCAGGATCACGGCCAGGGTGCCGCCGAGCAGGTGGCCGGAGACGCCGGGCAGAACCTGGAAGTTGAGCATCTGCACGGCGAAGATGAACGCCGCGACCAGCCCCGCCATCGGCGCCAGCCGATCGTCCAGGTCGGCGCGGGCCTTGCTCACGCAGACCGCGAGCGCGATCGCCGAGACGGCGAGAAAAAGGACCGAGACCGGTCCGTTGATGATGCCGTTGGCGATGTGCATCGATTGCACATCCATACGCCCTCCCCGGGTGGCGGGAGCCGTTGCTCCTCTACCCGGGAGCATAGGAGAACGGTTGGCTATTGCAAATATGTGGCAGGTAACACCACCCGTGGCGCGCTTTACAATGAAAATCGTTTCCAACAAGATAGGAGGGTGAGTACGAACCCGATCACTCCCGTCCTGTCCGCGCCCGTGGACCACCGGCCGGCGGTCACCGTGCTGTCCGGCTTCTCCCCCGGCGCGGTCCAGGCCGCCGCCCGGGCCCTGCTGATCGCGGACGAGGACCTGCTCGCGGTACGCCACGACATCGGCGCCATCCGCGACGGCGTCGTGCACCGCACGGTCGAGTCCGCCACGGCGGTGCTGGAGCAGGTGGCCGTCGAACTCAGGCACGGCTGCGTCTCCTGCACGCTGCGCGAGGACGTCCTGCCGACGCTGGTACGGCTGGCCCGTACCCGGCCCGGCACCGACCTCCTGCTGGTCCTGCCGCCGACGCTCGAACCCGAGGCGGTCGCCGCCGCGTGCGCGCACTGCCTGGTGGACGGCGCACCGGTGACCGCGGCGGTGCGCTTCGACTCGTACGTGACGGTGGTCGACGCCGACCGGTTCCTCGGCGACCTGGCCAGCACCGACGACCTGCGGCACCGCGACCTGCACGCCGCCGAGGACGATCACCGGGCGGTCGCCACGGTGGTCGCGCACCAGGTCGAGTTCTGCGACACGGTGATCCTCTGGAACCGGCCCGCCACCGACCGGCGCGAGACGCACCGGCTGGGCGCCCTGGTGAGCCGGCTCGCCCCGTGGGCGGTCCAGGTGCTCGTGGGGCCGTCACCGACGCTGGACTGCACCGCGCTCGCCGCCGGCGTACGGCGTACCGGCCGGCACGACCCGGAACGGCCGGGCATGCTGGGCCGCGCCCTGGAAGGCCGGCAGATCGCCGTGCACGCCCCCGACGCCGGGGACGGCGTCGGCTCGGTACTGTTCCGGACCCGCCGCCCGTTCCACCCGGTACGCCTGCACGGCGCCCTGGAGAAGCTGGCCGAGCACGCACTGCGCGGGCGTGGCCAGCTCTGGATCGCCAGCCGGCCGGACGAGGTGATCGCCTTCGAGAGTGCCGGCGGCAGTGCCAGCCTGGGCAGCCTCGGTCACTGGCTGGCGGCGCTGCCGGTCGACCGCTGGACCGAGACCAGCGACCAGCGCCGGCTGGCCGCCGATCTCGACTGGGACCCCTACTACGGCGACCGGCAGACCGCCCTGGCCTTCATCGGCCTGCACCTCGACCACACCTGGATCACCGGGTTACTGGACGCCTGCCTGCTGACCTACGACGAGCTCGCCGACGGGTTCGACGCGTGGCGGGAGCTGCCCGACCCGTTCACCGGCCAGCTCTGATCACCTCGTAGAGGGCGGTCCAGTTGCGCGTCCCGTGACCGGCGGCGATCGCCCGGTCGTAGTGCGACTTGACCGCCGCCGGCAGCTCCCGGTCCACGCCGGCCTTCTCGCTGGTACGCAGGATGTGGTCGGCGGTGGCACCCATCATGAAGGCCGTACTGAGGTCGCCGGGGTGCTTGCCGGCGTCCAGCTCGGCGGCGAGCTCGGCGCCGCTGCCGACCATCGCCGGGATGTCGGTGATGGTCCGCATCGCGTCCGGCAGGAAGTCGGCGGCCGGGACGCCGGCCGCCGTCACCAGGGCCGTGGCGTGCAGCAGCGCCGACAGCGAGGTGAGGAACACGTCCAGGTGCGCCTGGTAGAACAGCTGGGCCAGGCCCGGATCGGCACCGAGGTACCGGGTGTCGCCGATCAGTCGCAACGCCGGCTCGTGCGCGGCGAACACCTCCCCCGGTCCGCTGTAGTAGACGTACGCCCCGGGGTTGCCGACCGCCGGAGCCGGCACCATGATGCCGCCGGTGAGGAAGCGCGCGCCGTGGCCGGCCGCCCAGCGGGCCGCCTCGCGGGACGCGTCGGGGGTGTCCGAGCTGAGATTGACCAGATCCCGGCCGACGAGGAAGCTCGACGGGTCGTCGCCGAGGATGGCGTACATCGCCTCGTAGTCGGTGAGGCTGAGGATGGTCAGCGCACTCGCGGTGACCGCGTCCGCCGGGGTGGCCGCCCGGGTGGCACCGGCTCTGACCAGGCCGTCGGCGCGTCCGGGCGTACGGTTCCACACGGTGACCGGATGGCCGGCCCGCAGCAGGGCGGTGGCCATGGCCTGGCCCATCGGGCCGAGGCCGATCACGCTGACGGGCTGGTGGCTCATCGGGTGCTCCTCAGTTCCTCGAAGATGCGGGCGGTGCCGAGGTCGCCGTGACCGGCGTCGATCTGGCGCCGGACCAGGTCGTGCACCGGCCGGAGCACCTCGGTGGAGACGCCCTGGCCGGTGGTGGCGCGCAGCAGGGCGGACAGGGCGGCGTCGGTGAACCGCAGGCTCTGCTGCCCGGGACCGGCGTAGTCGCCGCTGTCGATGGTGGCGGCGTACTCCAGCAGGCCGCCGGTCATGGCGGCGAGGAACGGCGCCTGCCGCTGAGCGAACTCGGTCGCCGGGACGCCCTCGGCGGCGAGCATGGCCGCGCCGTGCATGAAGCCGGCGAACATGGTGTACATGCCGGTGAGCATCGCCATGTCGTAGAGGGAGGCCAGGCCGGCGTCGGCACCGAAGAAGGTGCTCTCGCCCCACCGGTCGAGCAGGTCACGGTGCTCGGTGAAGACGCTTTCCGAGCCGCTGTAGAAGATCGCAGCGCCGGGCTTGCCGATCATTTCCGGTACGGCCAGGATCGCGCCGTCCAGGAAGGCGATCCCGTGGCCGTCCGCCCAGGCGGCGAGCTCGCGGGACTCGTCGGGTGTCGTGGTGGTCAGGTTGATCACGGTACGGCCGGTGAGGTCGGCGGCGACCGGGTCGAGGACCTGGTGGACCGAGTGGTGGTCGAAGAGGCAGACGATGATCGGGCCGTCGGCGATGATCGCCTTCTCGACGGTGCCGGCGACGGCGGCGTGCTCGCTGAAGGGCCGTGCTCGGCGCGGATCGCGGTTCCAGACGACCGCGGGCCGGACGGCACCGGCGAGGGCCGAGCCCATCGCGCCCAGGCCAAGAAAGATTGACATGCCCTCATGGTTCGCGAGTACCGTCGGGGCGGACAAGTACCCACTAATTAGTGCGGTACTCACCTGGAGGTAAGTATGGGCAGGCGTGGGCCGTACATCTGCGGTATCGACGCGGGGATGGACGTGGTGGCCGGCAAGTGGAAGTCGCTGATCCTCTGGGAGCTGAACAACTACGGCACCCGGCGCTTCGGTGAGCTGCGGCGGGGACTGCCCGGGGTGAGCGAGAAGATGCTCGTCCAGCAGCTGCGCGAGATGGAGGAGGACGGGCTGGTCCATCGCGAGATCTACCGCGAGGTGCCGCCCCGGGTGGAGTACTCACTGACTCCGGACGGCACCTCCCTCAACGAGGCCCTCGGCGCGCTCGGCACCTGGGGTCAGCAGCGGGTCGAGCGCCTGGCCGCCGAGGGCATCCTCGTCGAGGTGTCGCCTACGGCTTGAGCACCACCTTGATGCAGCCGTCCTGCTTGTGCTTGAAGATCTCGTAGGCGTGCGGCGCGTCTTCCAGCGGCAGCCGGTGGGTGACCAGGTCGTCCACGCCGAGCGGGTCGTCCGAGCCGGTCAGCAGCGGCATGATGTCGTCGACCCAGCGCTTGACGTGGGCCTGCCCCATCCGCAGGGTCACACCCTTGTCGAACAGGTCCATCATCGGCATCGGGTCGGCGTTCCCGCCGTACACCCCGATGATCGACACCGTGCCGGCCCGGCGGACGGCGGCGAAGGCCGTGGTGAGCGCGGCCATCCGGTCGATGCCGACGGTCTCGACCGCCTTGCGGGCGAGCGCGTCCGGCAGCATGCCGGCCGCCTTGACCGCGGCCGCCTGGACCGGCGAGCCGTGCGCCTCCATGCCGACCGACTCGATCACACTGTCGGCGCCCCGGCCGGAGGTCAGGTCCAGCACCGCGGCGGGTACGTCCACGTCGGAGTCGTTCAGCACCTCGATCCCGTTGCGGCGGGCCATCTCCAGGCGTTCCGGCACGCTGTCCGAGGCGATCACCCGGCCGGCACCGAGGTGGCGGGCGATGCGCGCGCTCATCTGGCCGATCGGGCCCAGACCGGTGACGAAGACGGTGTCACCGGGCTGGATGTCGGCGTACTTGGCGGCCTGCCAGGAGGTGGTCAGCACGTCGGAGAGGAACAGGTACCGCTCGTCCGGGTGGTGGTCGGGCACCTTGATCGGGCCGAACTGGGCCTGCGGCACCCGCAGGAACTGGGCCTGGCCGCCGGGCACCTGGCCGTACAGCTTGGTGTATCCGAACAGCGACGCGCCCTTGCCCTGCTCGGTGTTCTGGGTGGTCTCGCACTGGGCGTAGTAGCCGCGACTGCACATCCAGCAGTGCCCGCAGGAGATGTTGAACGGGATCACCACCCGGTCACCGGGCTTGATGTGGGTGACCTCGGCGCCGACCTCCTCGACGACGCCCATCGGTTCGTGACCGAGGATGTCGCCCTGGTCGAGGTACATCCCGAGGACGTCGTACAGGTGCAGGTCGGAGCCGCAGATCGCGGTCGAGGTGATCCGGACGATCGCGTCCGTGGGTTCCTGTATCCGGGGATCCGGCACCGTCTCGACGGAGACCTTCGCGGTGCCCTGCCATGTCAAAGCTCGCATGTATGGTGCATGCCCACCAGAGGGCCGCTCAATCTCGCCGCGCGATCAGCCCCTCGACGCGGTGGGCGGCGAAGATGCTGTCGGCCAGCAGCAGGGCCATGCCGACCAGGCCGGAGCGGGGTCCGAGGGCGGTGGCGGCGATGCTCAGCTTGCGGGTGGCGAGCGGCAGCGAGCGCCGGTAGACCATCTCGCGGATGCCGGCGAAGAGTTGCTCCTCGATCTGCGCCAGCTGCCCGCCGATCACCACGACGCCGGGGTTGAGCAGGCTGACCGCGTCGGCGATGGCGTGGCCGAGGATGCGCCCGGCGCGGCGGGCCAGACGTACGGCGGTGACGTCACCGGTGCGGATCAGCGCGAGCGCCTCCTGGACGGTGGACACCGGGCGGCCGGCCGCGTTCAGGTCACGGACCAGGGCCCAGCCGCCCGCGTACGCCTCCACGCACCCGGTGTTGCCGCACCGGCAGACCGGCTCGTTGTCGGTGTCGTCGACGGTGAGCTGGATGTGCCCGATGTCGCCGGCCGCACCGTCGGCGCCCCGGAACACCTCGCCGTCGATGATCATGCCGGCGCCCACTCCGGTGCCCACCTTGACCATGAGCAGCTGCCGCACCTCGGGATAGAGGCTGCGATGCTCCCCCACGGCCATGGCGTTGACGTCCTTGTCGACCAGCACCGGGCAGTCGTAGCGGCCGGCGAACCAGGCGCGGATGTCGTAGCGGTCCCAGCCGCTCATGATCGGCGGGCTGACCACCTGGCCGCGGTCGAAGTCGACCGGGCCGGGCACGTCGATGCCGATGCCGTGCACGTCGGCCGCGGCGCGCCCGGCCTCGGCGAGCAGTGCCCGGAACGCCTCGTCGACCACGCTGAGGACGATGTCCGGTCCGGTGGCCACGTCGAGGGACTGCTCGTGCTCCTGGCGGACCTCGCCGCGCAGGTTGCACAGGGCGGTCCGCATGCCGGTGGCGCCGATGTCGGCGACCAGCAGGACCCCGCGCTCGCTGTTGAAGGCGAACCGGCTGGCCGGGCGGCCGCCGGTGGGCGCGCCCTCGCCGCTGGGCACGACGAGCGCGGCGGCGAGCAGCGCGTCGAGGCGCTGGTTGACGGTCGAGCGGGACAGGCCGGTCAGCGCCATGACGTCGGCACGGGTCAGCGTCGGCTCGGTCCGGAACAGCTGCAGCACGTCGCCGAGACCGGCGGTGGCAACGGCGAGGGGCGGCGCGGGGGTGGGCACGCCGCGATCCTATTACGTTCACTCACTAAACGAAAGCCGTCCATCTTTTGCTTGACAGCCGTCAGAAGTACGGCGTTCAATCGACGAAACCCCCACGGAAGGACCCCTCCCATGCCACGCACCGCGTTTCGGGGCGTCGCCGCCGTCGCCGCCTTGACATTGATCTCCGCGTGCAGCTCCACCGACGAAGGCACCTCCGGCACCGCCAAGGTCGCCGCGGTCATCAAGGGCCTCGACAACCCGTTCTTCCAGACCATGGAGAGCGGCATCACCGACCAGGCCAAGGCGTCCGGAACCGAAGTCACCGTGCAGGCCGCCAACTCGATCACCGACACCACCGGGCAGGCAGACAAGCTGACCGGGCTTGCCGGGCAGGACTACGGCTGCTACATCATCAACCCGATCACCGGCACCAACCTGATCCAGGGCATGGCCCAGCTCGCCGCGCAGAAGAAGACCATCGTCAACATCGACAGCCCGGTGGACGCCGCTGCCGCGAAGGCCGCCAACGCGACGCCGGCCACGTACATCGGCACCAACAACGTCTCGGCCGGGCAGAAGGCCGGCGAGCAGATGATCACCCTGCTACCGGACGGCGGCAAGGTGGCCGCCGTCGGTGGCATCGCCGGCGACGTCACCTCCGGCGCGCGCATCGAGGGCTTCACCCAGGCGACCACCGGCAAGCTGACCCTGGTGCAGACCGTCGCGGCGAACTGGGAGCGGCAGGAAGCCCTCACCCAGGCCACCAACATCCTGCGCGCCCAGCCGGACCTCGAGGGCTTCTTCGTGGCCAACGACGACATGGGCCTCGGCGTGTCCCGCGCGGTCGCCACCGCCGGCAAGACCGGACAGGTCAAGGTGATCAGCGTCGACGGGATCAAGGACGCCCTGGAAGCCGTCAAGGCCGGGCAGCTGGACGCCACCGTGGCGCAGTATCCGTACGCGATCGGGCAGATGGGCATGGAGGCCTGCCAGGCCGCCGCCAAGGGCGCGACCCTGCCGGCCAACGTGGAAGCGCCGGTCGAGGTGGTCACCGCGGAGAACGCCGAGAAGGCCCTGGCGGCGACCCCGAAGCCGTTCGGCGAGTACGCCGACCCGTTCAAGTCGCTCGTGGGCTGAGCCGTGACCGCCACAGCCGTTCTCCCCCACAAGAAGACGAACCGGCTCACCGACCTCGGCTTCTGGGCCGAGTGGGCCGCCGCCGTCGGCCTCGTCCTGCTGGTCGTCGTCTTCCAGATCCTCAACCCGACGTTCCTCAGCTCCGGCAACGTCGCCTCGATGCTGGTCGCCGCCGCCATCCTGATCGTCCTGGCGGTGGGACAGACGTTCGTCGGGCCACCGGGGGCATCGACCTGTCCGTCGCGTCCGTGATGACCCTCGGTGCGGTGGTGTTCGGTCAGGCGTACACCCTCGGGTGGGGCCTGGTGGCCTCCTGCCTGGCCGCGGTCGTCGCGGCCGGCGCCGCCGGCGTGCTCAACGGGGTGATCATCGCGAAGGGCCGGATCACCGACTTCATCGTCACCCTCGGCATGCTGTCGGCGGCCTCCGGCGCCGCGCTGATCCTGGCCGACGGCAAGCCTGTCACCATCGTCGACACCTTCCTGCTCAAGCTCGCCACCGGCGGGATCGGCATCTTCGGCTGGCCGGTGATCATCGCCGCGGTGATCGCGGTGGCCGCGCACGGCCTGCTGTTCTGGACCCGGTTCGGCACCCACGTGCTGGCCACCGGCGGATCCGCCGAGGCGGCCACCGCGACCGGCATCAGCACCGCCCGGGTGAAGATCGCCGTCTACACGATCGCCGGGCTGCTCGCCGGGGTCGGCGCCATCCTGCTGGTCGCCCGGGTCGGTGCCGCCGAACCGGCGTCCAACACATCGTTCCTGCTCAACTCGGTCGCCGCGGTCGTGCTCGGCGGGGTCAGCCTGCTCGGCGGGCGGGCCACCATCCTCGGCCCGGTGATCGGCGCGCTGCTGCTCACCGCCCTCACCAACGGGCTCACCCTGCTTGGTGTCTCGCAGTTCTACCAGCCGCTCGCCGTCGGCGTGGTCGTCGTCCTGGCCGCTCTACTCACGAGGTTCCAGAAATGATCAACGTTGACAACGTCTCGCTGTCCTTCGGCAGCGTCCGCGCCCTGGTCGACGTCTCGCTGGAGATCAAAGCCGGCGAGATCACGGCGCTGGTCGGCGACAACGGCGCCGGCAAGTCCACCCTGGTCCGGTGCATCAGCGGCATCCACCGGCAGCACGCCGGCACCATCTCGATGGACGGTAAGCCGCTGCACTTCAAGTCGCCGGAGGACGCCCGCGAGGCCGGGATCGAGACGGTGCACCAGAACCTCGCCCTGGTCGAGGACCTGACCGTCTGGCAGAACCTGTTCCTCAACCGGGAACTCGTGCACCGCCTCGGGCCGCTGGCCGTCCTGAACAAGCGGGGCATGCAGAAGCAGGCCCGCGAGATGGTCGCCACGCTCGCGGTGAACGTCCCGGCGGTACGCAACCGGGTCCGGCGGCTCTCCGGCGGGCAGCGGCAGGCCGTCGCCATCTGCCGCGCGGCCGGGTTCAGCTCCCGGCTGGTGATCATGGACGAGCCGACCGCGGCGCTCGGCGTGCAGGAGACCGCCCGGGTCGAGGAGCTGATCCTGCGGCTGCGCGACGAAGGGCACGCCGTACTGCTGATCAGCCACAACTTCGCGCAGGTCATGCGCCTGTCCAACCACGTGTGGGTGATGCGCGCCGGCCGCTGCGTCGGCGGGCGCCGCACCGAGGCCACCAGCGGCGAGGAGATCGTCGCCCTCATCACCGGAGCCCTGAATGCCTGACAACCCGATCGGCGTGCACGCCCTCGTCTGGACCGGCGACACCTCCCCCGAGTCCGTCCAGCACGCCGTCACCGAGACCCGGGCGGCCGGCTTCGACCTGCTCGAACTCTCCCTGCACGACTCCCTCAACCTGGACGTCCCGGCGGCCCGGAGAGCACTCGACGCCGTCGGCCTCCAGGTCGCCTGCTCACGCGGGCTGGCCTTCGACGCCGACGTGTCCAGCGAGGACCCGGCCGTGGTGAAGAGAGGCGAGCAGCTGCTGCACGACTCGCTCGCCATCACCCACGGGCTCGGCGGCACTCACTTCACCGGCGCGCTCTACAGCGCGCTCGGCAAGTACCCGGCGCCGCTCACCGAGGGCGGGCGGCGCAACGTGGTCACCGTCCTCGCGCAGCTGGCCAAGGAGGCGCGCGGCCGCGGCATGACGCTGGGCCTGGAGATCTGCAACCGGTACGAGACGAACGTCGTCAACACCGCACACGACGCACTGCGGCTCGCCGACGACATCGGCGAGGACAACGTGCTGATCCACCTGGACACGTACCACATGAACATCGAGGAGGACGACTTCGTGCGGCCGGTGCACGAGGTCGGCGACCGGCTCGGCTACGTGCACATCGGCGAGAACCACCGTGGCTACCTCGGCTCCGGGCACCTGGACTTCACGTCGTTCTTCCACGCCCTGCGCGACATCCGCTACACCGGGCCGGTCACCTTCGAGTCGTTCTCGTCGGCCGTGGTCATGCGGGGCCTCTCCAACGACCTGGCGATCTGGCGCAACCTGTGGACCGACGGGGCGGATCTGGCGCGGCACGCTCACGCGTACATCGCCGGCATGCTCACCTCGCACCCCTCATGAGCGTGACCTTCCAGGATCTGCTGGACCGGGCGGGCCGGCTCGCCGCCGGCGGGCGGCGAGCCGCCCTGGGCATCACCGGCCCGCCCGGCGCCGGCAAGACCACCCTCGCCGAAGCCCTGGTGGGCGCGCTCGGCGCGGACGTCGCGCATGTGCCGATGGACGGCTTCCACCTGGCGGACGCCGAGCTGGACCGGCTCGGCCTGCGGAGGCGCAAGGGCGCGCCGGAAACCTTCGACCCTTGGGGGTACGCCGCGCTGCTGCGCCGCTTCCGGGAGGGCACCGACGAGATCGTGTACGCCCCCGGCTTCGAACGCACCCTGGAACAGCCGATCGCCGGGGCCATCCCGGTGCCGCGGTCCACCCGGCTGGTCGTCAGCGAGGGCAACTACCTGCTGCTGGACGAGCCGCGCTGGACCGCGGTGCGGTCGCTCTTCGACGAGGTCTGGTACGTCGACCTGGACCCGGCCGAACGGATCCGCCGGCTGGTCCGGCGGCACGTGCGCTTCGGCAAGGACCAGGCGGCGGCGGTCGCCTGGGTGGCCGGCACGGACGAGCGCAACGCGTCCCGGGTGGCCGCCACCCGGGACCGGGCCGACCTGATCGTGGTATCCGCCGACCCGTTGGAGTAGGGCACTTCCGCCGAGATCGGGTATGCATGGTGGGTGACGAGCAATCAGGTTGTCGCCGCGCCGGTTCGCCGCGCCCATGCGGCGGTGGCCGAGGCGGTGCGGCTGCAGGCCGACGCCGCCCGAGCGGTCGCCGTCGCACGCGACATCACCACCGAGCTCGCCCGCTACGGTGGCCCGCCGCCCCCGAGCGGTGACGGCCTGACCTTCACACCGCGCCTGTTCACCGCGGCGAACGTGAGCGAGACCCGGCATCTGATCATCGAGGCGGCCGGCGGTTTCGGCCTGGCCGGCGACGCGCTGTCGGACTTCGTCCTGGCCGTCTACGAACTGCTGACCAACGCGGTACGGCACGGCGGCGGGTGGGGACGAGTGGCCCTGCGCCGCGACGGCGATCTGCTGACCTGCGTCACGACCGACTACGGCCCGGGCTTCACCGACGAGCCGGCGGGCGACGACGTACCTCCCCCGGTCATGTCGTTCGGTGGGCGGGGGCTGTTCCTCGCCCGGCAGCTGACGGACAGCATGCAGATCAGCAGCAGCCGCGCCCGGACCGCGGTCACCGTGACGGTGAAGTTGCCCCGGGCGGTCTGACGCCCGTTTGCCGGAATCTCGGGCGGGTAGTCGGCGGGGCATGCTCGAGTCCTACTGGATGGATTCCACGCCGGCGACCGCGTATTCATCGCTCACCGATGAGCTGGAGACCGACGTGGTGGTGGTCGGCGGCGGGATCGCCGGGCTCTCCGCGGCGTGGGAGCTCACCGAGGCCGGGCACCGGGTGGCGCTGCTCGAAGCGGACCGGATCGCGGCCGGCGTCACCGGCTACACCACGGCGAAACTGTCCGCACTGCACACGCTGATCTACGCCCGGGTACGCGACTCGGCCGGCCCGGAGGGCGCGCGGCGGTACGCGCAGTCGCAGCAGCAGGCCGTGGAGCGGGTCGCCGCGCTGTCGTCCCGGCTGGGCATCGACTGTGAGCTGGAACGGGTTCCGGCGTTCACCTACGCGGAGTCGCCGGACGAGCTGGACGCGATCCGGGACGAGGTGGCGGCCGCCGCCGAGGCCGGCCTGCCCGCGTCGCTGGTCGAGGAGACCGGTCTGCCCTTCCCGGTCGCCGGCGCGGTACGGGTGGAGAACCAGGCCCAGTTCCATCCGCGGAAATATCTGCTGGCGCTGGCGGAGGACCTGACCCGGCGCGGCGGGCAGATCTTCGAACGCACGCGGGTGGCCGGCCTTGACGAGGGCCACCCGTGCACGGTGACGACCGAGGCCGGGCACACGGTCACCGCCCGGCAGGTGGTGATCGCCACCCACTACCCGGTCTTCGATCGGGGGCTGTTGTTCGCCCGGATGGAGCCGCGCCGCGAGATCGTGGTGGCCGGGCCGATTCCCGCCGAACTCGATCCGCGCGGCGTCTTCATCACCACGGAGGAGAACACCCGGTCGGTGCGTACGGCGCCGTACCGGGACGGGCAGCGGCTGCTCATCGTCACCGGTGAGCACTTCACGCCGGGCACCGACGGGGTCGTCGAGCACTGGGAGCGGCTCATCGAGTGGACCCGGGACCGATTCCCGGGCACGCCGATCGCGTACCGCTGGGCCACCCAGGACAACACCTCCACCGACCGGGTGCCCTTCATCGGACGGTTCCACCCCGGCGCCGACAACGTGTACGTCGCCACCGGCTTCGGCGGGTGGGGCATGAGCAGCGGCGTGCTCGCCGGCCAGCTGCTCGCCGCGCTGATCAGCGGAACCGAACCGGAGTGGACCGGCCTGTACGACCCGCGCCGCCTCAACCTGGCCCGCGAGGCCGGCTCCATGCTGAAACTCCAGGCGAAGGTCGCCGGGCACTTCGTCGGCGACCGGCTCCGGCCGTCCCACGTCGACTCGGTCGACGACATCGGGCCGGACTCCGGCGCCGTGGTCCGGATCGGTGGACGGCAGTGTGCCGTCTACCGCGACGACGCCGGTACCGTCCACGCCGTATCGGCGCGGTGCACGCACCTGGGCTGCATCGTGCACTTCAACGACGCCGAGAAGGTGTGGGAGTGCCCCTGCCACGGTTCCCGGTTCGGCGTCGACGGCACGGTGATCCAGGGGCCGGCGAACACGCCCCTGGAACGTGCCTGATCCTCTTTACTACTTGCCGCGGGCCTTGCGGGTGCTGCTCGCGTTCGCCTTCTGGATGGCGTCGACCAGCTGCGGCTTGGTCATCTTGGACCGGCCGCTGATGTCCAGCTTCTTCGCCACGTCCATCAGGTGCTGTTTGCTCGCGTTCGCGTCGACGCCGCCCTTGGTCTTGGCCTTCGTGTCCCGGCCGCCTGCCGCTTTCTTGTCGCTGGGGCCCTTCTTGTCCTTCGGCTCCCAGTGATCGCCGACCTTCTCGAACGAGTGCTTCACCGCGGCGAACGCCGTCCGGTGCGCCCGTTCCCCTTCGCCGTACTCCTTGACGGCGGCGTCGTGCGCCTTCACGTACGTCTTCTGCGCCTTCTTCGGCGAGCGCTGGAGCGTGCTCGGCATGTCCTTGCGCGCGGGCATCGCAACCTCCTCGTCATCGCTGTCGCCTGTTCTGTGCCCGCTCATCGCTCACGCCAATCCGAGGACCGTGATCGTCGCGTCGTCCGGGGTGGCGTCCGCCGCCCGCACCCGGCGGATGATCTCGTCCGGGCCGCTCGACCTCAGCACCGACATGACCTCGGGCCAGCCGGCGAGCCGCAGCGGGTCGACGATGCCGGCGGCGCCGTTGCTGAGCAGGGCGGCGCCGGCCAGCCCGGCGATCGGACTGCTTCCGGTGATCGCCTCACCGGCGGCCAGGGGGTCGTCCTTGGCCAGCCAGAAGCCGCCCGGCTGGTTGCGGTGGGCTCGCAGTTCTCGCAGGACGGTTTCCCGGTCGGCGCCGGCTTCCAGGGCAGCCTGGTACGGCGCGGCTATCACCACCTCGCGCGGGTCGGTGACGACCAGTGGCGGGCCGTCGATCCGGTCGAGGACGACGTACGTGTCACCGAGCACCAGATACTCGACGAGGTCACCGCTGCGGCGCAGGATGGCGACGGTGGCGGACGGGCTGATCGGATCGGTCACGGCGCAGGTGTCGCGGTGCTCGCCGGTCACCTGCTCGATGGCCGTGGCGAGCAGCGGGGTGAGGCCGCGTTCCGGTTCCAGGGACAGCAGGCCGAGCAGGGTGGCGCCCAGCCGGGTGGCGTACCAGGCGACGCCGTGCCGGCAGAGCCCTTCCGCACCCGGAATCCCGGCGCCGTCGATCAGCACGGCCGTCCCCGGGACCGCTCCGGTGAAGTCTTGGTTGATGCGGCCGGGCCGGCCCGGGACGCTCGCCATCAAGGTTCGCATCCCGCAAGGATGTACCGGTGAACGTTCTTGGTCTTCCGGAGCCGCAGTTGATCGGCGATCCCCGGCCGGCGGAGCTGTCCTCGCCCCTGGCTGTGGCGGACTGTGCGGTGGCCTCGGTGGCCGCCTGCCTCACCGCCGCCGCGGACCTGACTCACGCACGGACCGGCCGCCGTCCCGAGGTGGTTCTGGACACCGCGCACGTGGCAGCGGCGGTGCGGAGTGAGGTGTGGCTCCGTGATCCCGCGGGAAAGGGGGTCGACGGGTTCGCGCCACTGTCCCGGCTGTGGGCGGCTGAGGACGGCTGGGTGCGTACCCATGCGAACTATCCCTGGCACCGGACCGCCCTGCTGGCCGCCCTCGGGGTGGCCGACGGCCCATCCGTGGAAGCGCGGCTGGCCGCCGCCATCGGCGACCTTCCCCCGGCCGACGTGGAACGCCTGGTCTACGACGCCGGCGGGCTGGCGGTGGCCGCACGCACCCCGGACCGGTGGCAGGCTCCCGCCGGTCCGCTGATCGGAATCGTTCCCGCCGGCTCGGCCCGGCCGATGCCGCCGCCGGGCCCGCTGCCGGCGTCCGGCCTTCGTGTGCTGGACCTGACCAGGGTGATCGCCGGCCCGGTCGGCACCCGGATGCTCGGCGCGCTCGGCGCCGACGTGCTGCGCGTCGACGACCCGAACCGCCCCGAACTGCCGCTGCACGCCCTCGACGGGGTCATCGGCAAGCGAAGCACCGCGTTGGATGCGAGCACCGAAGCCGGCCGCGAGGCACTGCAAAGGCTGGCCGCCGAAGCTGACGTGGTGGTGACCGGCTACCGGCCGGGCGCGCTGCGCCGGTTCGGCCTCGAACCGGATCAGCTCCCCGGCACCATCGTCGCCACCCTCTCGGCCTGGGGAGACACACCCGGCTGGGAGCGGCGGCGCGGCTTCGACAGCCTGGTGCAGATCGCCACCGGCATCGGCTGGGCGGCCGGCGACGGCACCCGCCCCGGCGCGCTGCCGTGCCAGCTGCTCGACCACGCCACCGGCTACCTGCTGGCCGCCGGCGTACTCACCGCGCTGGCCCTGCGGGCCCGCAGCGGCGAGATCTCGCACGTCTCGGTGTCGCTCGCCCGGACCGCGCGGTGGCTGCTGGACCAGGGCATCAACCCCCCATCGGGTACGCGTGACGACCCACCGAACGTCGATGCCTATCGAGTTGGCCTCGGCAACGGGTGGACCGGCATCAGCCCGCCCGGCCGGCTCGACGGCCGGGAGTTGTCCTGGCCTTTCCTGCCGCCGGAGTATGGCCGCGCCACTCCCCGATTCAGCGGCGCCGGCTGATCCTGACCCGCTTCAGCGCACCCGGCTGATCAGCCGCGTCAGGTCTCCCACGGTTTCGGCCCTGCCGTCGGCGATCGCCGATGGCAGGGCGGCCGGGTCCGCGAGCAGCTCGTTCAGCGTCCTGGGGTCGGTGCGGAGCGACCCGTCCGCCCGCTGCGGCTCGCCCGGCTCGACGACGACCTCCCCGCCTTCAGCCCGCACCGTCCAGACCCGATCGTCCAGCTGCACCCGGAACGTGCGCTCGCCGGGGTCGACGGACCCACGCAGATAGAGCAGAACCGAGCTGGCACTGAGCGTGGCGCCCGCCGGAACCGGCACCCGTATCCCCCACCCACCCAGGGCGAGCACGATCGGCTCCAGCTCACGGCCCCACTCGCTCAGCTCATACACATCGGATCCGGCCGGCGGCGGCAACCGACGCCGGCTGATCACTCCTCGCTCCCGCATCTCCCGCAGCCGGTCGGCGACCAGATTGGAACTGGCTCCGGGCAGAGCACGCCGCAGGTCGACGAACCGCTGCGGCCCGAGCAGCAGCTCCCGCACCAGCAGCAACGCCCACCGCTCACCGATCACGTCGAGGGCCCGAGCGATCCCGCAGGCGTCGACATAGGAACGATTAGTAGGCATGGTGCTATATTACAACCACAGAGTTGTTTTCAACAACTAACGGAGGCAGACATGGGACAGCCAGTGGTGCACTTCGAAGTCATCGGAGCCGACCCCGGCAGGCTCCGCGGCTACTACAACGAACTCTTCGGCTGGCAGTTCGCCACCGGCGGACCGGTGTCCGCCGAAGTCTCCGAGCCCGGCACGTACGGATTCACCGAGGGCGAGACGATCCCCGGCGGCGTGGGCGGCGGTGCCGGCTTCCAGCCACACACGGTGTTCTACGTCCAGGTGCCCGACATCGAGGCCGCCCTGACCAAGGCCGAGAGCCTGGGCGGTACGCGAGTGATGGGTCCGGCGCGCTCGCCCGGCACCGAGCTGGTCGTAGCGCACTTCACCGACCCAGAGGGCAACCTGATCGGCCTGGCAAGCCTGGGCCAGGCCTAACCGCGCGTGCTCGCTGTCAATGGAAGCCGGATCTCCGTGGATGTCGAAGTAACCCTCTCTCGCGGCCGTCCGGCCCACATCTGCGACCATGCTGCTCGTGTTCAAGCGACCAAGGATCCGCCGGCGCCGGGTGCCGGTCTCGATGGACGGCGGGCCGGCGCCAGGCCAGCAGATCAGCCACGCCAGGACAGAGCCAGGAGGCAGCGGGTACGGCCCTCTCCGGCCCAACTTCCTGTCGAACACCGGGATTCTGCTGGCAAGCTTCGGGGTGGCCGTCCTCGGCATCGCCGCCTTCGCTTTCATGTGGATCATCGCGAATGGCGCCGCCAGCGCGGAACGGCCCTCCCTGCACATCTCCGCCGTCAAGTACGGCCTCGGATGCTTCGCCGCCGCTGCCGCCGTGGCCGCTCTTCTCCTGAACTTCCGCCGCCAACTGGTCACGGAGCATGCGCATGATCTCGAACTGCGAAAGCAGTCCCATGTCGAGGCCGACGCGGCAGAGCGGCGGGTGACGGAACTCTACGTGAAAGCGGTCGAGCAACTGGGTCACGCCGATGGCGTGGTCCGTCTCGGCGGACTGTATGCCCTGGAACGGGTAGCCCAGAAAAACGTCGACCAGCGCCAGACCGTTGTCGATGTCCTCTGCGGGTACCTTCGCATGCCCTACCAGCCGCCTGCTTCGCGCTATTCGTCGGACGAGGAGAAGCAGCTGCCGGCCAAGACGTCTGCCGACCCCGCCGACGAGGCCACAACGGACGACGGCCGGGACGAGCACCAAGAGCTTCAAGTACGCGTGACTGCCCAGAGAATCCTGCGAGACCACCTTCGGGTACCGGAGGGGGCCGATGTCGACGACCTGATCCGGCGGGGCGGGTCGCCTGATCGCGCCTTCTGGCCGGGCATCGACGTCGATCTGAGCGAGGCCACCCTCCTGGGCTTCGACTTCCGCAGGTGTGTCGTGCGCGTGGCCAAGTTCGGGCGCGCGTCGTTCTACGGCTCGGTCGGCTTCGGTGAAGCGACCTTCCTGGAGGACGTCCAATTCGGCAGCGCCGAGTTCCTGGGCGACGCGTACTTCAGCGGCGCCACCTTCCGCAAGGACGCCTACTTCGGCAGGGCGAGCTTTCACAGGTCGGCGACCTTCGGCGAGGTGCGGTTCCTCGCGAACGCGATGTTCGGAGGGGTTCGCTTCGCCGGAGATGCGATGTTCCATTCGTCGGTGTTCACCGCAGCCGCCTGGTTCACGCGGGCGGCCTTCGGCGACTTCACCGTTTTCAGCCATGCACGATTCCTCAGCGGCTGTACCTTCACCGAATCAGCTTTTCGAGGCGACACCTACTTCGGCACGGTGACGTTCTCCGGGGACGACGTGAGTTTCGCCGAAGCGGCTTTCGACGGGGATGTCAGGTTCGACAACAGTCGTGTCGTGAACCGAAGCGACAGTCAAGACTGCTGGCCCGCCGGGTGGGACCTCGTGCCTGGCGCTGAATCTGCGAGTCTCGTCGAGCGGAAATCAGACGAGGAACTCTAACCAGAGGGCTTCCGCAGTCAGGGTCCCCCAGCGGTGATCTTGCTTGGCCGAACCTCACTGCTGTCTCAACGGCCGCCAGACAGCACCCACGTTGGGCCGGACAAGACCCTGACCACGAAGCTGTCGTTCGTGACCCGGCTGTCCGTCATCGAGGCGTCGCTCAGATGGGTATGAGGGCGTGAAGGATGCCGCGATCATGGTGGTATAGGTTCACCGGTATGGCGGACGACACCCTACGTTCGGTGACCCTGCAGCGTACGAGCCTCGGCCAGTACGAGGTGCACAACGCCCGCGGCGGCACGATAGTCGTCGGCGTCGGGGACGGCACCGACTTCACGCCGGTAGAGCTGCTGCTCGCCGCGCTCGGTAGCTGCACGGGCGCGGACGTTGACTACATCACTAGTAAGCGCGCGGAGCCGGACAGTTTTTCCGTCCAGGTCACCGGCGACAAAGTCCGTGATGAGACCGGCGGTAACCGGTTGGTCAACCTGACCGTGGAGTTGCGCGTCACGTTTCCGGAAGGTGCCGCCGGCGACGCGGCCCGGGAGGCGCTGCCGCGCGCGGCGCGGATGTCGCACGACCGGCTCTGCACAGTCTCGCGGACGGTGGCGCTCGGCACTCCGGTCGACACCCGCACCGAGCCGTAGCTCAGGGCGAGGTTCATGATCGGTGAACGATCTATCGCCGCCCCTGGACGTCCGCTCATGCCGCTGTCAGCGCGCGCCGGGCTACCGGACTCGAACCGGCTCATGCCTCCGCGGGCGAGCCCGCCTCTTGGGCAACATGACTTAACATGACGCACCCTTCCCATGTGCCTTTGCCCGGCGCGCGGGAGGACGGTAGCTGATGCCGCGGTCGGAGCGCGAGGCCGTATTGAGCGGCCCACTGTCCGCCGGCGGCGTGCAGGCCGCGACGTAAAGGCAGAATGCCGGCGTGGACAGAGATCGTTTCTGGGAGATCGTCGACGCCGCGCGTACGCGGGCGGACGATGTCGACGAGGTGCCTGCGGCGCTCGTTGAGGTGTTACGGGGCCGGCCGCTCGCCGAGTTGGTGGCCTTCCGGGAGGCGCAGGACGAGCTGTTCGAGCGGGACGCCTACCGCTGGGACCTTTGGGCCAGGGCCGGCCGGAGAGCACTTCGACTTTGAGGACGAGAAACGGATGCGTCGCCTGCTGCCTCGCTTGACCGCGGTCTTCTACGGCGAGGATCAGCGCTGAGGCTGCGTCGTACACCGCAAGGCTGCCGCCGTCGCCGCCCGCTGGCCCAGACGTTCATGCGGGTCGGCCGCGCCCGTCCGTCGAGTTCTAAGTGATCTCAATTTAGGGTGATGGCTCCAACCGTTCGCGGTCGCGGGTGAGCCGGAACCGCGTCGTTCCGCTGTGATGTGCCTGCCAGCCCGCCTCAAGTGCCTGCCGGACGACCTTCGCGACCAGAGCCGGGGCGATCGGGCTTAGTTCGAACACTTCGGACACTCGATCGGCAGGTGCGGTGATGATCGGTCCATAGTTCAGCCATGGGTCATCAAAGGTCACCACGACCTCCAATGCACCGCCGGGCTCGGGTCCGTCACGCCACAGCTTGACCTTGACATGGCCCGGACCGGCCAGCCCGACGGTCCATCGGTAGGCGATGTCCGCAACGACGATGCTCCTGATACGAGTCCGTGCCACGACGGAAGAGTAGACACCATTAGGCTCGTCGCTCGTGGATGAGCCAGCGACAGAGTCGGACGGCGTTGCGGATATCAGGATTACCAGGGACGACAGCACCGGGAGCCAACGCGTTGCGGCGGGTATCTGGGCTCGTGCCACCGCCAAGCGAGACAGCCTCCTCGTACCTGCCCCGGTCGAGAAGAAGCTGCCCGGTATCCAGCACCGGCTGTCGACCGGCGCCGGTTCTCTGCATGTCGCCCACCTGCGCGGCGAGCCTGCCGGGTTTGCGCTCGTCGTGACCCATGAATCAGTGCTCGAGCTGGTCTACCTCGCCGTCGCTCCCGAGGCATGGGGGGCCGGAATCGGTCGCAGTCTGCTTGCATATACGGAGGACCTTGCTCGTGTGACCGGAGTCGGTGGCCTCGAACTCTGGGTGATCGATGACAACAAGCGGGCCGTTCAGGTCTATGAACGGTCTGGCTGGAAGTCCACCGACGACCGCAAGATCTCGGCGGGGCGACTGGAGCGACGGCTCGTCAAGGAGTTGAGTCGGGAACTCAATTGACCCCAGGCCGGCTCGCGTCCGGCCCCGCGAACGTCAAGGTCACGTACACGGATCTGCCGCCGGGTCAGCCGTCACGGTGCGTCGCTGTGGTGACGCGTCCAGGTGTCCTGTTCTGCCGAGAGGCGGGCACCTGACGATGTGCTACGAAGAGGTCATGTCACGGACAGACAGAGCCTCCCGGGTGATCGCGGCCCCTCCCGATCGTGTCTTCGCTGCACTCGTCGATCCGGACGCTCTGATCGCATGGCTTCCGCCGGCCGGGATGAGCGCGAAGTTCGAACGATTTGATGCCCGGCCAGGTGGTTCGTACCGGATGGTGCTTACCTACGCAGACGCCTCGCCCGCCTCGGGCAAGACAACTGCGGACTCCGACATCGTTGAAGCTCGCTTCTTAGACATCGTTCCCGGTGTACGAGTGGTGCAGGCTGTCAACTTCGTCGCCGATGACCCCGACTATGCGAGCACCATGACGATGACCTGGGCAGTGACCGCAACCGATGACGGGACACGCGTAGACATCCGAGCCGACGACGTCCCCGCAGGGATTTCCGAAGAGGATCACGCGGCCGGGCTCGCGTCCTCGCTGGCAAACCTCGCGGCCCACGTCGAACGGTGAGCGCCGTCGCGTGACGAGAACCCGGGCTCGAGTTCGGTCGGTGGCGCTCGCTCATGCCGTTCCGGGCGTGCTGGCGTTCCTCGACGGTGGAAACGCAAAACGAGTGGGTGGCGTATTCCGCGTAGTAGGCGTCGTCGACGCCTAGCTGTTCTGTCCATGGACGTTGGTGACGCAGGCCATCGATGGATGTCTTGAAAATACCCTGACGTCGGAGGTCTTCATGCCCACCCGAGTCCGAACTCGGCAGGCTGCGCCGCGTTGGGACGGGGAGTGGGACCGGGCTGCGCCCGCTGTGCGGGACGGGGCCGATCCGGCGGGACGGCCGGTCACTCGTACCGAAGGGCGAGAGTGACCGGCAGCAAACCTCTACCCGCCCAGCCAGGCCAGGCCGGCTGGGGTGATCTCGGTCTTCTCGGCGACCTTCTTCAGATCGTCCAGGGTGAGACCGGCGCCCGAGCCGATCAGGGTCATCAGGCGGCCCTCGCCGAGGTCGACGACCAGGTAGATGAGGCGTTTGCCGGGCTCGTCGGTGCGGACCGGATGCCGGGCGGGGTGGCCGCCGACGGTGAACCGGTCGCCGCCGGACGGGGCGTCCGTGGTGGTGCCGACGGTTACGGACAGTTCGCCGGATTGGCTGTTGCCCTCCTTGGCCGCCTTCCGGTCGGCGTCCGTGCTCGGCTCCGGAGCGCGCCGGACCGCGTAGACGTAGCTGCGCCAGGTGTCCTGGGACGGGCCGCTCACCTCGGCTCCGGTGGTTTCCCAGCCGGGCGGGAGCCAGCGCGGGCTCACCGGGACCGGGCTGACACCCGGGTCGGGTCGCACCGATCGGGCCATGCGGAGCAGGTCGTTCTTGCTGATGTCGACCTTGAGGGCGGCGATGGTCAACGCGGTGTGGTCGTCGAGGGTCCAGTTCACCGAGGACTTCCGGTCGCCCTGGGGTGGCGTGTAGAAGCCCTGCGCGCCGTTGATGTCGACCTTCTGGCCGCTGGTGTCGATGGCCGCCGCGGCGTCGGTCGCTTCGGTGCGGATATAGAGGGACAGCTCGGTGCCGCCCCACGGGTCGCCGGCGCTCACGCTCTTCTTCCAGACCCGCATCAGGGTCGGGCCTAGGCTGTCGCCGGGCTCGCCGACGTTGAAGTGCCGGATGTGCTCGGCGAAACCGGACGGCACCCAGGTGGGCCGGTATTCCAGTTTCACCTGCGTGGGGAGGGCTGCGCCGGGTGCGGGCTGCGAGCTGGGCGTAGCGGACGCCGGGCCGGAAGCGGGCGGCGCGGCCGGTTCGGCGGTGACGGCGGGACTGTCGTCTCGCAGCGCCAGCGCGGGCACGGTCACAGCGGTCGCGACGGCTGCCGCGGTCAGGCCGGCGGCGAGCATGCCGTATCGGCGGTGCCGGTTTGCGCGGGCGGCTCGCCGTGGCAGTGCCGCCCGGATCCGGTCGGCGGGCACCGACCGGTCCGCCTGGTGCTCCTGCGCGGCGCGGATGAGATCTTCGATGGTCACGACTGCTCCCCGGTGGTCACGAGCGTGGCCGGCAGGGCGGTCTGCAAGGCTGCCAGGGCACGCATCAGATGGGTACGGACGGTGACCGTTCGACAGCCGAGAATCTCCGCTATCTGCTCGACCGGCAGGTCCTCGTAGAACCGGAGCGCGATCACCGCCCGTTGCCGGGGTGGCAGGGTGGCGATCAGCCGCATCATCGCGTCCCGGTCGTCACGCTGCGCCGTCTGGTCGGGTGCCGCCGGCATGAACCCCGCCAGGGACTCGCCGGAGAGCGGGACCGACCGAGCTTCCCGGCGCCGCCGCCAGGACAGGAACTCGTTGACGACCATGCGCTTCACATACGACTCGGGGGCGTCCATCCGGTTGATCCGCGACCAGCGGGCCTGCGCTCGCACCAGCACGTTCTGCGTGATGTCCTCGGCCAGGTGCGGGTCCCAGGTGACCACCGTGGCGTAGCGCACCAGGCTGGTGAGGCGGGCGGAAACGAACTCTTCGAACGTCACGGTAGCGAAACGCCTCCGCCAGCTTCGATTGATGACAGCCGGGCCGGGAAACTTCAGCCGGCGTCCAGAACCTCCCGCAGCTTCGCCGCGAACTCGTCGGGCTTGCCCGCGTAACCGAACTCCCCGCCGAGGAAGCCGCCATGGTGGCTGGGGAACACGGTCGCCTCCTGGCCCAGCAGCGCCGCGGTGGCATGCGCGGTCCGCGCCGTATACGTGTCACCGGTCTCCTCCCCCACCGCGATCACGATCCGGGTCGGCGCCGCGGCGAGCACGGACGGGTCGGGCCGGTAGTCGCTGACCGCCCAGGAAACCTTCGACAGCAACGGGTCCTCGCGGCCGCCGTCGTCCTCGACCGGCATGCCGAACGCCGCCGGGTCCGGGGCGGGCTGAGCGAAATACTCCTCGGTGAACTCACCCTGCCATGACGTCATCGCCATGAACGCGGCCATGCCCGCGCCCCATCCCTTCGCCTGATACGCCTCGTGGAACCCGGCCCGCGCCCGGTCGGCGCCCTCGGCGTCGGGCAACACCCCGTTCATCGGGGGCTCGTGCGCCACCAGCGTGGACACGTCACCGGGGTGGGTCGCGACCAGCTCCAGGGCGGTCACCGCGCCACCGCTGCTGGCGAACAGGTCGACCGGGCCGGCGCCGAGCACCTCGATCAGCTGATGCAGGTCGGCCGCCTGATCCTGTGGTGTGTGATCATTACGCCCGTCCTTGCGGACGCTGCGGCCCAAGCCACGTGGGTCATAGGTGACGACCGTCCGGTCGGTGAAGTGGCTGGCGAGCGCGGTGAAGCCCTCCGCGGTCATCGGCTGGCCGATCAGGAGCAGCACCGGCCGCCCGCCGGACGGGGGCAGCGGGCCGCGGACGTCGTAGACCAGATCGACGCCGGGCAGGGCGAGAGTGTGGGTCTGAATCGTCGTCATGCCCGTGACCTTACGACCGGGGTCTGACACTTTGTGGCCTACGATCAGCCGATGACCGTGCTCGCGCAGATCTCCCTCGGTGTCGGCGACCCGGAACGAGCAGGGGCCTTCTGGATCGAGGCGCTGGGCTACGTGCGGCGCCCGCCCCGGTGGGACGGCGACGACTGGATCGTGATCGAGCCACCCCCGGGAGTGTCCGGGGCGGCCATCGCGATGGACACCAGCGAAAGCCCTGCTCAGGAGCTCCCCCGGGTGCACCTGGACCTGGAGACCGACGGCCGTGATCTCGACGCCGAGGTGGACCGGCTGGTGCGACTCGGCGCGCGGCGGGTCGATTGGCCGCACTACCCGGAGGCGGGTGAGCGGCATCCGGGGGAGCTTCCGTACGTGGTGCTCGCCGACCCCGAGGGCAACCGATTCTGCGTAGCGGGGAAGAAACCGGGTGACTGAATCGGGTTGACCCCTCCGGCAATACTGGCTCGGACGCCCGGGTGGTCCGGGCCGGAGGGAGCGGGTCGATGACGCAGGCGCCAAGGCCGGAGGACCAGGCCAAGCCTGCGACAACACCGTCCACCACCCCCAGTCCGGCCGTCGGCTCGGCCAAAGTGCCGCCCACTCCGCCGGACAGCAAGGCAGGCGGCACGCTCTACGGCAGCCCGGCGAGCAGCCCGCCGAACGACGCCGGCCGCGAAGGCGTACCGAAGAAGTCCCCGCCGGAGAAGGCAAAGCGCAAGCGTCGCGTCCTCCCCGCCCTCCTGATCGCGCTGGCCGCGTTGCTCGCCCTGACCGGCGCCGGCGCCGCGGCCCAGCTCACCCGCGACCTGCCGGAGGCCACCCTCACCACCTCGATCGACACGACCCAGCGCATCCCCGGGGAAACGCCGGACCTGCCCTGGCCGGCCGACGGCACCGCCGAGCTGATGATCGAAGGCCTGGGCCGGCTGGGCGGCTCCGGCGAGGGTCCCGCCGAGCCGATCGGCAGCGTCGCGAAGGTGATGACCGCCTACGTGATCCTCCAGGAGCATCCGCTCAGCGGGAACCAGGAAGGCCCATCACTCACCGTCACCGCGGCCGATGTCGCCGACTACCGATCGCGGATCGCGACCAACCAGTCCCTGGTACCCGTCCGTGAGGGCACCAAGCTCACCGAACGTGACGCCCTGGAAGCCCTGATGCTGCCGTCGGCCAACAACGTCGCACACCAGCTCGCCATCTGGGACGCCGGCAGCGAGAGCGCCTTCGTGGCGAAGATGAACGCCGCCGCGGACGAGCTGGGCATGTCCGACACCGAGTACACCGACCCGAGCGGCTTTCTCCCCACCACCATCAGCACCGCCGCTGACCAGGTCATCCTCGGCCGGGCCGCGGTCAAGAACCCGGTCTTCGCCGAGATCGTCGAGCTGGAGCAGGCGACCATCCCGGTGGCCGGGCAGATCAGCAACTACAACGATCTGCTCGGTGAGGCGGGCGTCTTCGGCATCAAGACCGGCTCCACCGACGAGGCCGGCGGCAATCTGCTGTTCGCCTCCCGGGTCAAGGTCGGCAGCCGCACCCTGATCCTGGTCGGGGCGGTGTTCAACCAGCCCGGCGCGAACACGCCGGAGCAGCTGGACAACGTCAACCGGGTGGTCCGCAAGCTGCTCACTACGGTGCGTAAGGTCGTCAAGGAGTACGAGTTACTCGCCGCGACGCCGGCCGGCGAGCTGGAGACCGCCTGGGGCGCCACCGCGACGGTCACCCCGGCCGACCCGCTGAAGGTGATCGGCTGGCCCGGCCTGGAGGTGCCGATCAAGATCAAGGACACCGGGTCCGGCGATGCGGTCACCGCCGGCGAGGTGGTGGGCACGGCCGAGGCATCCGGGGTACGGGTACAGCTGCGCGCCGACGCCACGGTGGCCGAGCCGTCGCTCTGGTGGCGGCTGACCCGCCGGATCTGACCGCTGTCCGCAGGGGATCCTCGGCGAGGTCAGCCCGGCGACGGCACGGCGCCCGCTAGCCTGCCGATGGTCATCTCATTCGGACGGAGCCACCGCACCAGATGTCGTCGCGCCCTCGCCGTACCCTGATCATCTTGCTCGTCGCGGCGCTGCTGACGGCCGCCTGCCGGCCGGAACGTGAGATCGCCACCTCGCCGCCGGCAGCGGTCCGGCCGAACATCGTGTTCGTGCTGGTCGACGACCTGTCGAAGAACCTGGTGCGGTACATGCCGAACGTGCTCGCCCTCCAGCGGGACGGCACCACGTTCACGAATTACACGGTCACCGACTCGCTGTGCTGCCCGTCGCGGGCCTCCATGCTGACGGGGCGGTACCCGCACAACACCGGGATCGTCAAGAACCACGGTTCGGACGGGGGCTTCCGCCTCTTTCACCGCCGCGGCCAGGAGAGGTCGACCTTCGCCACCGACCTGCAGGCGGCCGGGTACCGGACCGCGTTCCTCGGTAAATACCTCAACGAGTACGAGCCCAGGAAGACGGTCGTCGCCGGCAAACCGTACGTGCCGCCGGGCTGGGACCAGTGGTTCGCCGGCGGCAACGACTATGCCAACGTCAACTACACGCTCAACGAGAACGGGAGACTGCGCTGGTACGGGACGCGGCCGCAGGACTACCTCACCGACGTGCTCTCCGCGAAAGCGCGGAAGTTCATCACCAGTACGGCCGCCGAGGGCAAGCCGTTCCTGGTCGAGGTGTCGACGTACGCGCCGCATCGGCCGTATCGACCGGCTCCGCGGGACGCCGCCTCGTTCCCGGGCCTGACCGCGCCGCGCACCGCCGCGTTCGGAAGGGTGCCGGTCAACGCCCCGAAGTGGCTGGCCAGGCATTCGCCGCTCACGTCGGCACAGCTGAGGCACATCGACTACAACTTCCGCCGGCGGGTCCAGTCGGTGCAGGCCGTCGACCGCATGATCGGCGACCTGCGGGCGACCCTGACGAAGGCCGGGATCGCCGGCCGCACCCTGGTGGTCTTCAGTTCGGACAACGGCTACCACATGGGCGAGTACCGGCTGGCTCCCGGCAAGCAGACCGCCTTCGACCTTGATGTCAACGTGCCGCTGGTCGCCGCCGGTGCCGGGGTGAAGGTTGGCCAGGTCATCAGCGCGGTGGTGGAGAACGTCGACCTGCGGCCGACCTTCGCCGACCTGGCCGGGACCACGGTGCCGGCGCACGTGGACGGCCGCAGCATCCGGCCGCTGCTGGCCGGCGGGATCCCCGCCCTGTGGCGTAGGGCGGCGCTGATCGAACACAGCGACCCTGCCACCGATCCCGCGGACCCGGACTACACCAGGTTCACCGAGAACATCCCACCCGCGTACGAGGCGCTGCGGACGTCCTCGTTCACCTATGTCGAGTATGTGGACGGCGGGCGGGAGTACTACGACCGCCGCTCGGATCCTCACCAGATGCTCAACCTGGTGGCGAAGCTCGCCCCTGGGCGCCTGTCCGAACTGAGCGCCGCCCTGCATGGCCTGGCGACTTGCGAGGGTGCGAGCACCTGCTGGCCGGCCGCCCGCGCGGTCAGCTGACCGGGGACGTCCGGCGTCCCGATCTGCAGACCGGGACGTTCGGAACGGCGTTTTCTCGGCCCAACGTGAGTGTTGTCTTGAGGCCGTTGAGACAGCGCCCACGTTGGGCCGGACAAGACCCTGACCACGAAGGCCACGCGATCAGCCGAACGGGTCGTCCCGGAGCCGGCTGTACATCTGACCGTCCCGCCACTGACCGGCCCGGAACTCGCAGGAACGGATCACGCCTTCCAGCTGAAATCCGGCCTTCACCAGGGACTTCTGCTCGGCGACGTTCTCCGCGTGGGTGCCCGCCTGGATGCGCTGGACCGGGGTGTGGGTGAAGAGGTAGTCGCACAGCATGGCTTGCGCCTGCCACCCGATGCCGCGCCCGCGCCACTGCGGCAGTAGGGCGATCCCGATCTCCCAAAACCGAGCGCCCGCGCCGTACGAGCCGGCGGTGAAGCTCACGTACCCGGCGGCGTTCTGCTCATCGACCTCGACCATGAGCCGCCCCTCATCCGGGCCGAGGAAGCCGTCCGTGGCGAACTGCCGGGCCGGCGCCCTGTGCGTCGCGAAAGCCCGTCCAGTCCAAACCGATCAGGTGCGGCTCGGTGGCGAAGCGCTGGAACATCGGAAGATCGTCTTCGGTGACCGGCCGCAGCCGGATCGACAGTTCTGCCATGCCACCACACAACAACCGTCGTGCAAGGGAACGACGGTTGTCAGCGCGGCGCCGACTTGGTGCAACCGGCGAGGCGCACCTTGGCCACCTGCCGGCCGATCGCGTACGCGGTGATGAGCGCTCCGTCGACCGCCACCAGCACCGCCGCGGTGGTCGACCCCCGCGCCATCTCGAACACGGAGACGGAGGCGAAGATCAGGGCGATGACGAGCACCGGCCGGACCACGCGAAGCAGAGTTTCCATATCCGGAAGCTGCATGATCGATGACTCGACTGGTCCGCGATGACATGACAAAACCATGACGGCCGTCACCCGGGTCCGATGAGCGAGCGGTAGTCGGCCACCCGCAGAGGGCTGCTCGACAACGTGCCGTCGCCGCGCGGCACCTGCAACGGCCGGCCGGCACGGACGAAGGCCACGGTGGCGATGTCGGTGCGTGCGGTCAGCGTGCACACTATCTGGCCGTAGGCGAGCACCTCGTCGCTGCGTGCCGCGCCCTCCCCCGCCGCACCGACCTCGACGGTCGCGGTGGTCGCGCCTGGCGGCAGGGTGACCGTCAGAGCGGTGGCGGCCAGCGCGGTGGTCAGCCCCTGCGCCTGTTCGGCGGCGGTGGGACCGGCCACCAACTGGTCGAGTTGCCGTTGCGGGTCGGTCACGCTGTCGACACGCCGGACGGTCTGCGTGAGCCGGTTGTCCCGCACCAGGCAGAGGACCTGCGCCGCCTCCCCGCCCGCTGCCGCGCTGGCGACCGGCGAGGCGGTGCCCAGCGGAGGGCGGGGCAGGGTGACCGGGTGCGGCTCGTCCTGCGCCGGCACACCACACCCGGCCAGCAGGAGCAGGGCCGTGGCGAGCGCCGCGCGGGCGCGTACAGCGATCATGTTCTTGGCCCGGGAAGATCGATGCGGAATCGCGCGCCACCGCCGGGACGCTCGCCCACGGTCGCGTTGCCGCCGTGCGCGGCGGCATGCTCGGCCACGATGGCCAGGCCGAGGCCGGTGCCGTCACCGTCACCGCGGGCATGGGACGCCGGGCCACGGACGAAGCGGTCGAAGATGCCCGCCCGGTCCGCCACGCCGACGCCGGGCCCGGCGTCGTCCACCTCCAGGAAGCCGGCACCGACCCGGACCGCGACCGGACCGCCGCCGTAACGGACCGCGTTGTCGATCAGGTTACCGAGGGCCTGCTCGACCCGGCGCCGGTCCACCGGCCAGGCCGGCGGCGTGCCGGGTACCACCTCGACCAGGTCGCCGGGCAGGTCGCGGGACCGGCACACCCGGCGAGCCAGCTCGGCCAGGTCCACCGATTCGCGCAGCACCGGCTGGTCGCGGCGGGACAGTTCGAGCAGGTCGTTGACCAGCTGCTGGAAGCGGGCCACCTCGGCGGTGAGCAGCGTGATCGCGGCGGCGCCGCGTTCGTCGAGCTCGTCGCGGCGTTTGTGGATCACGCTGGCGGCGGCCTCGAGGGTCTGCAGCGGTGACCGCAGCTCATGGCTGACGTCGGCGGCGAACCTGCGGTCGCGTTCCACCCGGCGGGCCAGCTGGTCGGCCATGTCGTTGAAGGCGACCGACAACGCCGCCAGGTCGGGTTCGGTGTGCGGGTCGAGGCGCGTGGTGAGGTCGCCGCCGGCGATGCCGCGGGCCGCGCCGGCTACCGCGGTCAGCGGCCGCAGCGCGTGCCGGGTCACGTACCAGCCGAGGGCCGCGCCTGCGGCGGCGACCATGATCGCGACGGCGGTGAGCACCAGGGCCAGGGTCTGGAGCGTACGCTGCAGCTCTCTCAGCGAGATGATCTCGTAGAAGACCGCGGAGCCGGACAGCGGAACACCGACGATCAGCGCCGCGCGGCCGTCCCGCCGGATGCGCTGCGCCCCGGCCTCGCCGCGCGCCGTCATCTCCCGCAGCGCGGTGGGTACGGCGGTGCCGGCGGCCAGGTCCGCGCTGCGGGAGTGCCACCGGCCGTCGAGGTACAGCAGCACGTACCGGTCGGAGCCGGTGTCCAGCGAGCGGAGCACCTCCAGCACGTCCGGGTCGGTCCCGGTGATGCCGGCGCCGACGACCGCCGCGTCGTAGTAGGTGGCTCGCACGGCGGTGCCTTCGCGCTCGGCGAGCAGAGTGTTGCGGGTCGACTCGTACGACACCAGGCTCACGCACGCCGACAGCAGCAACGCCCCGACGGCGAAGGCGGCACTCACCCGGGCCCGCAGCCCCATCACCTTCATGGCAGCAGCTTGTATCCCAGGCCACGCACGGTCACCAGATGCCGCGGGCTCCCGGTCTCCCGCTCGATCTTCTGGCGCAGCCGGCCGACGTGCACGTCGACCACCCGTTCGTCGCCGAACTCGTGGCCCCACACGCGCTGCAGCAGCTGCTGGCGGGAGAGGACCAGCCCGGGATGGTCGGCCAGTTCGCAGAGCAGCCGGAACTCGGTACGGGTGACCGCCACCGGCTCGCCGCGCACCCGTACCTCTCCGGCCTCCGGGCGAACCTCCAGGTCACCGAAGGTCAGCACCGAGGTGGCCGGCGCCGGTTGCTGGAGTGTCCGGGCCCGGCGCCGCAGGGCCCGCAGCCGGGCCGCCAGTTCCTTGACCGCGACCGGCTTGACGACATAGTCGTCGGCGCCCGCCTCCAGCGCCGCCACGATGTCGTGGGTGTCGTCGCGGGCGCTCACCACGACGATCGGCACGTCGTCGGTGCGGCGCATCCGCCGGATGCACTCGTAGCCGTCCATGCCGGGCAGCATCAGGTCGATGAGCACGGTGTCCGCGGGCCGGCGGCGCTGTTCAGCCAGGCCTTCCTCGGCGGTGGCCGCGGTGTACGCGGTGTACCCCTCGTCCTCGAGGGCCATCGCCAGCGACAGGCGGATCCGGTCGTCGTCCTCGATCAGCAGCACGGCTGTCATATCCGCATGATGCCCCGCTGACCGGCTCGGGCACGTTTTGTCACGCAACTGTCATCGGTGCGGGCCGATTTCGCAGATCAGGCCGGTCACGCTGACCCACATGACCGCGCTCAGCCTGATCATCGCGGTGACCGTGGGTGTCGTCGTCGGCGTCGCCGGCCGGACGCTGGTCCGCCGCGGCCGGACCGTGCCGCTGTGGCTGCCGATCGCCGCCGGTGTCGCCGCGGCGGTGCTGGCGACCGTCGTGGCGCGGATGGCGAACACCGCACGGCCGGGACCGACCGCGACCGAGGTGGTCCTGCAGGTCCTGTTCGCCGCGGCAGGCGTCGCCCTGGTGGCGGTGACCGCCGACCGCAGACGAGGGAGGATCCGGTGACCGCGGCCGCCCGGGACGGCGAGGACGTCGTCACCGTCGTCGAGGTCGCCGGCTTCCCGGTCCGGGTCGTCACGCTGGGTGCGGATCTCGATCGGAGCCTGGTCGGCCAGGTCCGTCCGGTACTGACCGGCGCGGGCCGCGACGTGGTGATCGACATGAGTGAGGTCGGCGTGGTCGACTCGGCCGGGCTGGGGCTGCTGGTCCGCGCGTTCCGGTCGGCCAAGCGTCGCGGGGCGTCGTTGTGCCTGGTGGCGCCCTCCCGGTTCGTGATCACCGTGCTGCACACCATGCGTCTCGACGGGCTGTTCCCGATCTATCCGGACGTGGGATCGGCGCTGCGGAGTGTTACGACACGGACGGTCACTTGCGCTGGTGCAAACATTCGACGCTAGGCTGACGTGGTGTCGACGACCCGAACCGATCCGCTGCGCATTCTCGTCGTGGACGACGACGACGCCGACGCGTTCATGATCGAGGAAGTTCTCGCCCAGGCGAGCCTGCCGGTGACCGTGCAGCGCGCCCGCGACGGCCGCGAGGCGCTCGATCTGCTGGGCCCGGACGGCGGCCTCTCCGGCGCCGAGCGACCGGACCTGATCCTGCTCGATCTGAACATGCCCCGGATGGACGGCCGGCAGACCCTCGCCGAGGTGAAGAACGATCCCGCCCTGCGAGCCATCCCGGTCATCGTGCTGACCACCTCGGGCGCACCGCCGGACGTGCTGGCCAGCTATCGCCATCACGCGAACGCGTACGTCACCAAGCCGATCGATCTCGAGGAGTTCGAGTCCGTGGTGTCGCGGATCAGCCGCTTCTTCGGCGAGACGGTCCGGCTACCCCGCCCACCCGCCTGAGGCCGAATAGACCGAGCTGGTCCAGCGCTGCCGCCACAGGTCCTGCGGCAGGTCGCCGGCGGCCTCCACGTACGCGTTGACCGTCGCGGCGAAGTCCGCCGGATCGCCGATCGTCAGCTCGCCGGCCACCTCGGCGATGGCGGCGGCACGCCGGCGCATCACCTCGCCGACCAGGTCGTGGCCGGCCGCCGTCAGCGTCACCCGGGTGGACCGGCGGTCGGCGGGATCGGAGTGCCGGGCCACCAGTCCCTTGCGGACGAGGCGGTCGCACATCCGGGTCGCGGTGGACGGTGTGACGTCGAGCTCCTGCGCCAGGTCGACCGCTCGCAGCGGCCCGCGTGACACCAGCAGGACGAGGGTGCGCAACTGCGGCAGGGTGACCTCGTCGTCCAGCGAGGCCAGCGTGCGGATCGCCAGGCCCACGAACACCCGGCTCAGGGCCAGCAGCGCGTCGACGACCTCGCCGGGATTGTCGGCTTCCGGCCGTCCCGTCATGCTGCCACTCTGGCACACCTGTCGATCGCTACGGCTCCCGCCACACCTCGAAGCCGATGCCGGACAGCGACTTGACCACGGAGGTCAGGCAGGCGAAGTCGACGGGCTTGGTCGCGTACCCCTGGACCGGCAGGCCTTCGGCCCGCAGGATCCGCTCCGCCTCCGGCGAATCGGTGAGCAGGATGACCGGGACGGCCGCGGTCGCCGGGTGGGCACGCAGGTGCCCCAGCACGGTACGCCCGTCCCGGCCGGGCAGGTTGAGGTCGAGCAGCACGACGTCGGGTGTCGTGCCGTCGAGGTACGCCAGCGCGCGCGACACGTCGTGCACGACCCGCACCCGGTTGGTCAGGCGGTGCTCGACGAACTCCTCGCGCATCAGCACGGCCTCGGCGGGATCGTCGTGGATGACCAGCAACTCGACATCCCTGGTCCCGTGAGTCATCGGACCTCCTGCCCACCGGAAAGATGCACTACTGCATGAAAGTCCGATGGTAGAGCCCGCCGCCGGCGATAGCCGGTCGGGCTCTCGCCCTGAACCCGCTTGAAGGCGGCACTGAAGCTGAACGCGTCGGCGTACCCCACCCGGCGGGCCACCGCCGCCACCGTCGCGCCCGGCTCGGCAAGCAGGTCCGCGGCGATGCCCATCCGCCACGTGGTCAGGTACGCCAGCGGCGGCTCCCCGACCACCTCGGCGAACCGTTTCGCGAGGGTGGTCCGGGAGACCGCGGCGCGGTCCGCCAGCGTGGCGAGGGTCCACGGCTCGGCCGGCGCGTCGTGCATCGCCCGCAGCACCGGGCCCACGACGTCGTCGGACAGCGCCCGGTACCAGCCCGGGGTCTCCGCCTCCGGCCGGTCGAACCACTCCCGAAGCGTGCACACGAGGATCCACTCCATGAGCCGGTCCAGGACCACCTGCCGGCCGGAACCCGAGCCGGGCTCCAGCTGTCCGAGGTAGCCGCGCAGCGGTCCGCACTCGTCGTCGGGCAGGACCAGCACCGGCGGCAGGATCCGCAGCAGCCGGCGCTGGGCGTGACCGGTGAGCGGGTAGGTGCCGGCCAGCAGAACCGTGCTGTCCGGTGCGTCGGCGGCCGGGTCAGGGCTGGGGTCCGCGACGCCGTCGGCGACGGTGAACGGGCCACGCACCACCGCGGACTCACCGAAGCGGACCGGCCGGGCCTCGTCGCCGTCGCGGAGGATCCAGACCGAGCCGCCGCTGAGCGGGACGCACAGGGTCAGCGCCGCCTTGCCGTCGAATCGCACGGCCCACGGCGGCGAGAGCACCGAACGGCCGAAGACCACTCCGTCGGCGCGTACGCCACGCAACATCTCATCGAGCGGGTCCATGCGGCAACGATAGGCACACGGACGATCGAACATGGTCACCGTACGGTCGCCCATGGCCGGTGACACACCGCGCGGGTTGACTCGTAGCCATGACGAGTAGCAACGACATCCTGGTTCTGGGCGCCACCGGCAAGACCGGCCGCCGGCTCGTACCGCGTCTGCGGGCGGCGGGCGCGACGGTACGGGCCGCTTCGCGTACCGGCGAGGTCCGCTTCGACTGGACGGCGCCGGACACCTGGCCGGACGTGCTGGCCGGCGCCGGCGCCCTGTATCTGGTCGCACCGGATGATCCGGCGCCGATCGCCGGCTTCGTCAGGCAGGCGGCCGAGGCCGGTGTGCGCCGGGTGGTCGCGTTGTCGGGCCGGGGGACCGACAAGATCGGTGACGACGTGTTCCCCGGGATGGTCGCCGGCGAACAGGCCGTCCGCGACTCCGGTCTGGCCTGGACGATCATCCGGCCGAACAACTTCAACCAGAACTTCGACGAGGATCTGTGGCACCAGCCGCTGCGGGCCGGGCGGCTCGCCCTGCCGATCGGCGACGTGCCGGAGCCGTTCATCGACGCCGACGACGTGGCCGACGTCGCCGCGGCGCTGCTCACCAGCGACGGCCACGAGGAGCGGATCTACGAACTGTCCGGTCCGCGCGGGCTGACCTTCGCCGAGGCCACGGCCACCATCGCGCGTGCCGCCGGGCGTTCGATCGAGTACGTCGAGCTGACGCCTGCCGAGTATCGGGAGGAACTACGGGCGCAGGGCTACCCGGCGGCCGCGGTCGACACGCTCGACGGCCTGTTCGCCGGGCACCGGGCCGGCATCACGGCGGAGCCGGCTGACGGCGTCCGGCAGGTCCTCGGGCGCGATCCGGTCGAGTTCACCGCGTACGCCGAACGCGCCGCACGCGCCGGCGCCTGGACCGGTTGATCCAACGCCGGACGCGCCGCGCCCGGGCGGCCGTCGCCGCCGGCGGCGAGCGGTTCCCGGATGCCGGCGTCCAGGCAAGACCGGGAATTCCGCTCATCGCGGCGGTGATGATCGAGAAGGACAAGGAACCGCTCCTCACCGGGGTTCTGGAAAGGTGCGACAAGTCTCCGGCGGAGCGGTATTGGTGATCAACGGGAGAACCGGCAAGGACCGATAACCCCAGCATTAACGGTGCGGGGAGCGGGATCCCAGGCGGAGCGTACGGTCGACCGCCGCGAACACCGGCCCCGGATCCTCGCCGTCCCAGGACTCCAGCAGCCCGCGGACCAGCGCGAGGGCGGCCTCGAAGTCGGCGCAATGCCGCAGGCAGACGATCGCCAGCACGTCGGCACGGGGAGCCAGTGACCAGGTCGTGCCGAGGATCCCGGCGTCCGGACCGGCGATCGCCGCCCCGTTGCGGATGGGAGCCTCCCCGCGCTCCTGCACGCGCTTCTGAAGACGCGCTACCACGTCCCGGGCCCGCCCGGGCCACCCGCGCCCCACGTCCAGCAGGACACGGTCGGCCAGCTCCGCATCGCGGATCTGGCCGGCCACCTGCTCAGCCGTCTCCGGACCGTCCTCGATCAGCCGGCGCGCGACGGTGGCCAGCGCCCTGTCCCGCTGGAAGTCGAACCGCATCCGGTCGGCGATGTGGCGTGCCTGCGACGGCCGGCCGGGCGCCAGCTCGATCACCAGCCGTTCGAGACAGGCCTCCCGGGAGGTGAGGTCGTCGATGGTGTCCGCCAGCGCGATCGCCCGGCCGGGATCGAGGACGGCCTGGGCGACCGCCACCTCGGCCAGTACCTCGGCACGGACCTTCCCGCTCCAGCCGTCCGCGAGCGACTCGGCACGGTGTGCGAGGACCCGCGCCTGCTCCGGCCAGGTACCGGCCAGCGCCTGCGCCACTTTCGCCAGGCCCAGCGCCTCCGTCACCACGTCGTCCGCGTCGGTCACCAGGCCGACGGCGAGAACCGGATCGTGCCGGGCGAGCGCGGCGGCCACCGCCGGAAGCACCCGGAGCCGCTCCCAGCGATTGTCCATCGCGCCGTAGACCGCTCTGGCGGCGCCGGGATCCTTTGACGCCAGCGCCACCACCACCGTCTCGTCCACACCGGGCCGGGCGAAGTCGGGCACCAGGCTCAGCAGCTCGGCGGCACGCCTCGGATCCGACTCCGCGACCTTGGCCACGACGTCGCGGACCAGGTTGCCCTCGGCGATCGGGTCGGCGGCGCCGTCGGCCACGGCCAGCGCGGCATCCGGCTCGAACCCGGCAAGGCATGACACCGCTTGACTCCGCATCCTGCGCCGGTCGATGCCGGACAGGTACGCCTCGGACAGCTCGATCGCCGCGAACGCCATCCGGGCGGCGGCCGCCGGGTCGCGGCGGGCCCACACGGAGGCCAGCCGGACGACCTGTGACAGCGGTTCCACCGCCCACGGCACGAGCTCGGCGGTGTGGTACTCCTGGATCAGCCGGGCCGCCAGATCGGGCCGCGCCGGAGCCGCGACGGCCGCGATCTGTGCCAGGGCAAAGCCACGCTCGGCCGGATTGGTGATCAGCGATCCGGCCAGCCCCGCCGCGTGTTCCGGATCGAGGGCCGCCCACTGCTCGACGACATCGCGCAGTGCCACCGCGCGCCGCCGCGGGTCACTGATCCCCTCGGCGGCCCGGACGGCCAGATCCAGGACGTCCGGCTCACCGGACCCCACCGCGACGTCGGTCCACGCCCGGCAGGAACACCACGGGTCGACGATGTTCACCGCCAGGTCGGCGGCCCGGCCCGGATCCGTGGCGCTGAGCCCGGTAACGACGCCGGCCAGTGCGGAGTCCCGCCATTCCTGCTCCGCCAGCTGGGCGGCCAGCGCGACTGCCCGGCCGGGGTCGATCCGGGCGAGTGGTTCGCACGCCCGGATCGCCGCGTACGCCGGGGTCCACTCGTCGATCGTGCCGACCGTCTCGGCCACCTCCGCGGCGACCTCGGGGAAGACGGCCGCGATCATCTCCACGACGAGCTGCCGTCCGCTGTGGTCACGCGCGGACACCGAGAAGGCTCGGCGCGCCAGCTCGACGGCCCGCTCCGGTAGCGCCGTGGCAACCGCCTCGGCGATCCGGCCGAGCGCACCGGGCCTGATCCCGGCCTCCGCCACCGCCCGGTCCAGCAGGGCCTCCGCGGCCGGCCGGTCGCGCTCCGCCAGCGCCGCCGCGACCACGGCGAAGGCCTTGCACGACGCCACGACCCCGGGAACCGTCTCCGCGAGCCGCAGCGCCGCGTCCGTGTCGTAGGCGGCCAGCCCGGCCACCACGGGCACCAGTTCCCAGCCGTGCTCCGAGACCGGCCGCGTGGTCACGTACTCGACGGCGCGCTGGGTGAGCGCGTAGGCCCGCTCCGGTTCGTCGTCCGCGACCACCGAGGCCACGGCCAGGATCGTCTCGACCCGCGACGCCGGCGGGTCGAGGCCTTCGGCCAGTTCCAGGGCACGGTCCACCACCGGCCGCAGCGGCCGGCCGTTCTGTTCCAGGGCGGTCAGAATCCGGTGCACCGCGCGGGCGCGGTCGGTCAGCTCGAACGCCTGGAGCAGCGCGGCGTCCGGCGAGCCGAGCAGGGCGTACGCGACGAGCGCGTCAACCGGAGCGGCACTGATCCGCGCGGTGAGCGACGCGTGGGTGAGCAGGGCGCCGAGCATGGTCGCCACGGTCGGCACCGACGGTTCGCCGTGCTCGCCCAGATATCTGATGACGGCCCGCCGATCGCGCAGATAGCGGGCGTCCGAGCCGGTGGCGACCCGGTAGGCGCCGCGCCACGCGGGTTCGAGGACGAGATCGACGGGATGCCGGCCGGTACCGCGCAGCAGGTGATGGACGAGCCAGTCCGCGCGTTCGGCGGTCAGGCCACCCGCTTCCAGGGCCGGTCCGGCGCAGCGATCATGCACGTGGCCCAGCGACGCGCCACACCGTTCGTGCAGCTCGGCGACGTGCAGGTCGTGCAGGACGAAGGTCAGTGGATCCCGGCGGACCACCGAGGCGAGGCCGACCCGGTACAGCCGGGTCATCCGCTGCCGGGTGGCGGTGCGGTTCAGGCCCCACAGGTCGGCCAGCAGGGTGCTGGAGAGCTGGGCACCCACCGGGAAGACCGCGAGATCGTCGTAGCCGCGGCGGTCGTCGGCGGCGAGCGCGTCGAGGGAGCTCCGCACCAGGTGGCGTACCGAGCGGGTGCCACCCGGGTCGTCCAGCACGGTCGGTGACGCGGTGAAGTCGGCGAGCAGCTGCTCGGCACGTTCCCGCAGCTCCGCCGGCTCGGCTGGGGCAGGCTCGTCGAGCGCGTCGAGGTCGAGGTCGGCCAGATGCAGGTAGCGGCCGGCGGATTCGAGGAGCAGCGGCAGGTGATGCAGCGCTGAGGCGAGACGCCGCAGGGCCTCGTCGAGCTCGGCGGTCCGCGACGCTCCGCGCGCGAGCACGGTCAGTGCCTCCTCCTCGGCCATGCCGCCGAGGGTGTAGCCGGTCGTCGCCGCCACGGCGACACCGCGGCTGGTGGCGAGCATCCGGGCGGAGCCGGGCAGCCGGCCGCGCAGGTCCGCCAGCACCGTGTCGGACCAGACGTCGTCGACGACGACGAGCGTGGCGGGTCCGGACGGCAGCGTGGTCCCGTCGCCGGTCAGCCGGGCCCAGATCTCCTCGCTGTCGGCGCCCGGTCCGGCCCGCAACCACAGGATCCCGCCGGGGAAGGCCTCCCACAGCCGCGTGTCATGCCCGGCCTGCTGCGCGAGCACGGTCTTACCGCGCCCGCCGGGCGCGCGGATGACGACGTCGCCGCCCGGCAGGCGGCTGACGACGTCGTCGATCGCCTGCCGGCGCTCGATCATCCCGACCGGAGGCGCCGGCACGGTGAACCGGCGCGGCGGCGCCACCGGCAGGCCGGTGAGGCCGAACCGGGCCAGGACCAGACTGATCGGTACGGCATAGAGCACATTGGCCGCGGGCGGACCGCTCCCCGACCACTCCGTGCGCTCGAGTACCTGCTCGATGAGGATGCCGCAGACGCCTCCCGGGTCTCCGGGCAACCCGGAGCGGACCGCCGCGCCGGAGTACCCGCCGTATTCGGCGAGCCGCTGGTCGACGGTCAGCTGCACGACCTCGATGTCGCCCGATCCGGTCGCGATCGTCCGGGCTGAGCTGACGATCCGCCCGGTGAGGATCGGATCGTTGTCGCGGGGGCGCGCGTCCGCCCACCAAGGCTGCCCGTCAAGGGGCCGGCCGATACGCTCCTCGGCGCCGTCCCGCGGCTCGGTGTGCAACAGAGCGAGGTCGAACTCGTCATCGCGGAGCACGTCGAGCACCTTGGCGCCGTCGACGTCGAGCACATCGGCCGCACAGTCCCCCAGGACATGGCCCGCGGTCACCACGAGCCCGGGTTTCAGCGACACACCACTGCCGAGGACGCGTCCGCCCCGCAACACGACCCCGCTGGCCACGCCTCCAGCAGGACACGAACGGCGGCTCGAGGCAAGTACCGATTTCGGCGTTCCCCGGTTTTCCCCGCCGTCGTTGCCGATGCTGATCCTCATGAAGCACCGCCTCGCCGCCCTGACCGCTGTCGCCGCCGTCGCCATCGGCTCCCCCGCCGCCGCGGCCTTCGGACCGGACCTGCCGGACCCGTGCACGCTCCTGTCCGAGTCCGAGGTCGTCGATCTCACCGGCCGGACGATCGTCCAGGTCGACGAGGACGACGCCGAACCCGGCGAGAACGTTCGCTACTGCCAGTGGCAGCAGAGCGGCGGCCAGCTCGTGATCTTCCTGAGCCCCACCACGGCCGGGGACTTCGCGGTGACCGCGCCCGAGGCCGAGTGGCTGGCCGAGAACTCCTACTGGCTGGCCGGGCACCTGTTCGTACGGCACGACAAGCTGCAGATCGACGTCTACTCCCGAGGCGGCTCCGACGCCCGGAACCTGGCCGACGCTAAGCAGGTCGTCGATGTAGTCATTCCGCGCCTCTGACATACCCCAAACCGGCCCCGAATGCTGCTGATCTGTGGAACTGGGGCAAATCAAACCGGTAGGCGCCTATAACGGATCTAGGCGTCAGTTTTCGCGGATCCGCAGGTGAGGAGCTTCCATGACCACCCTCGCACCGAAGCCGGTGCCGACCCGGCCCCACACGGTTCGCCGGCAGGTGAAAGGGTCGGCCCTGGCTCGGATCCTGCGTACCACGGACGCGAAGCAGATCGGGATCATGTACATGGTCACGTCGGTCGTGTTCTACATGGTCGGCGGGGTCATGGCTCTGCTGATGCGCGCGGAACTGGCCAAGCCGGGCATGCAGATGCTTTCGCCGGAACAGTTCAACCAGCTGTTCACCATGCACGGCACCGCCATGCTGCTGTTCTTCGCGACACCGATCGTGTTCGCGTTCGCCAACTACGTGGTGCCGATTCAGATCGGTGCGCCGGATGTGGCGTTCCCGCGGCTCAACGCGTTCGCGTACTGGCTGTACCTGTTCGGGACGCTGACGGCGATGAGCGGGTTCCTCACGCCGGGCGGTGCGGCGGACTTCGGCTGGTTCGCGTACACACCGCTGAGCGACTCGCTGCACTCGCCGGGGATCGGTGGCAACGCCTGGGTGGTCGGCCTGGCGATCAGCGGTCTCGGCTCGATCCTCGGTGCGGTCAACCTGATCACCACGATCCTGACCCTGCGGGCCCCGGGCATGACCATGTTCCGGATGCCGATCCTGACCTGGAACATGCTCGTCACCAGCCTGCTGGTGATCCTGGTCTTCCCGTTCCTCGCGGCGTCGCTCTTCGCGCTCGCCGCGGACCGGGTGCTCGGCGCGCACGTCTTCGACGTGGAGACCGGCGGGCCGATGCTCTGGCAGCACCTCTTCTGGTTCTTCGGCCACCCCGAGGTGTACATCATCGCGCTGCCGTTCTTCGGCATCATCACCGAGGTCATCCCGGTGTTCAGCCGCAAGCCGGTGTTCGGCTACAAGGGCCTGGTCGCCGCGACCCTGCTGATCGCCGCGCTGTCGATGAGCGTGTGGGCACACCACATGTTCGTCACCGGCCAGGTGCTGCTGCCGTTCTTCAGCTTCCTGAGCTTCCTGATCGCGGTACCGACCGGCATGAAGTTCTTCGTCTGGATCGGCACCATGTGGCGCGGCCAGCTGACGTTCGACTCGCCGATGCTGTGGGCGCTCGGCTTCCTGGTGACGTTCCTGTTCGGTGGTCTGTCCGGCGTGCTGCTGGCCTCACCGCCGGTCGACTTCCACGTCTCCGACTCGTACTTCGTGATCGCGCACTTCCACTACGTGCTGTTCGGCACGATCGTGTTCGCGGTCTTCTCGGGTATCTATTTCTGGTTCCCGAAGATGTTCGGCCGGATGCTCGACGAGCGGCTCGCCAAGATTCACTTCTGGCTGACGTTCCTCGGCTTCCACGCCACCTTCCTGGTGCAGCACTGGCTCGGCACCAAGGGCATGCCCCGCCGGTACGCCGACTACCTGGAGAGTGACGGCTTCACGTTCCTGAACACGTTCTCCACGATCGGCTCGTTCATCCTCGGCATCGCCACGCTGCCGTTCGTCTACAACGTGTGGAAGTCGTACAAGGTCGGGCAGGTCACCACGCTCGACGACCCGTGGGGCCACGGCAACTCGCTGGAGTGGGCGACGTCCAGCCCGCCGCCGCTGCGCAACTTCGACCGGATGCCGCGGATCCGCTCCGAGCGCCCGGCGTTCGACGCGAAGTTCCCGCACCTCGCCGCCGGTGAGCAGTCGATCGCCGGTCCTCCCGAGGGCGGCGCTCGGCCGCTGACCAGGGAGTCCGACGGCGGCGCCACCTACGCCGAGGACATCGGCACCGACCGGGACCGCTGACCGTTACCGGTTAAGGCTCTCCAGGTCGGTGACGCCGGCCGGCATGCCGGGCCCTGGGCGCGCCACCACATCGGCCGGGTCGTGCACCGGGCCGCAGTTGGGGCACATCGTCTGCTGGCTGATCGCGCCGTCACAGACGGCATGGGTGTAGATCACCGGCGGCCCGTCGGGCGCCGCCCAGCGGTCGCCCCATTCGGTCAGCGTGGCGATGACCGGCGCCAGGTCGCGCCCCTTGTCGGTCAGTAGGTACTCGTGGCGCTCCGGCTTGCCCGGGCCGGCGCGACGCTCCATGATCCCGGCGTTGACGAAGCCGTCGAGGCGGGCTTTGAGGATATTCGTCGCGATGCCGAGCCGGCGGAAGTCGTTGAAGCGGGTCGCGCCGGCATACAGCGCGTCCCGGATGATCAGCAAACTCCACCGTTCGCCGACCAGTTCCAGGGCACGCGCGGCCGAGCACACCTTGGCCATGGCTTCGTACGTGTTGCCGAGCATGCGAGTCACTCTACCCGATCCGCACTTGCATGATGCAAGCGAGTCCGTCTAGGTTCAGCTTGCATCATGCAACCGAAGACGAAGGGGAAGGTGCGCATGAGTACATCGCAAGCGGCACTGCGCCCGGTCCGGGCGAACCTGGTCCTGGCCACGCTGTTCCTGGGCACGTTCGTCCTGGGCAGCGCCGAACTGCTCGTGGTCGGCGTGCTGAACCTGATCGCCGACGACCTGCGGGTCTCCATCCCCGCGGCCGGCGCACTCGTGACCGCCTTCGCGCTTGGTCTCGCCGTCGGCGGCCCGATCCTGACCGCGCTGACCATCAAACTCGACAAACGGATCGTCCTGCTCGGAGCGATCACCCTGTGCATCCTGGGCAACCTGGTCCCCGTGCTGGTCGCGGACTTCGGGGTGTTCATCGCGGCGCGCGCCTTCACCGGCGCGGCACACGGGCTGTTCATCGCCGTCGCGTTCGTGGTGGGCATCTCGGTCGCCGGACCGGAGCGCATGGGCGAGGCCATCTCGGTGGTCTTCAGCGGCTTCGCGGTGTCGGCCGCCCTGGGCGTTCCGCTGGGCACGCTGGTCGGCCAGGCGCTCGGCTGGCGCGGCTCGTTCACCGCGCTCGTCGTATTCGCCGTGGTCGCGCTGATCGCCACGCTCGCGGTGGTGCCGTCAATGCCCGGCACCGGCGGCGGGGCGGGCAACCAGGCCAGGTTCGCGTTCGCCCCGCGGGTGCTCGCCGTACTGGCCCTGAATCTTTTGGTGTTCGCGTCGCTGTACGCGGCACTGACCTACATCGTGCCGTTCCTGGAGAGCGTCACCGGCATCTCCGGAGCTCTGATCAGCGCGTTCCTCCTGGCCTACGGCGTGGCGACGGCGGTGGGCTCGTTCGCCGGCGGCCGCCTGGCCGACCGGAACGCCGCGCGCACCCTGATCGTCGCCACGATCGGCGCGGCGCTCTCGCTGCTGGCGCTCTACGTCGTCGGCGCGATCGCGTTCCTGGTCGCGCTGGTCCTGCTGGCCTGGGGTCTGTTCGCGGTGGGAATGGTGCCCGCCCTGCAATACCGCGTGGTGAGCCTGGCCGGGCCGGGCGGCCAGCTCGCCTCGTCGTTGCCCGCCTCCGCCGCCAACGTGGGCATCGCGCTCGGCTCGGTCGCCGGCGGGCTGGCGATCGGCCGCTTCACCGCCTCATCCGCGGTGCTCACCGGCCTGATCATCGCCGTGGTGGCGATCCCGGTCGCCTGGGCCACCAGCAATCTCAGGCCGCCGGTGGCCGACGACGCGACCACGACCGAGCCGGTCGCCGAGCCCGCGTAACGCCATCGGCCGGATTCACTGCGGCCGCCGCCACCGCCTTCCGGAGTTTCGCCGTTGCGGGCGGTGCGCGGCGGCCAGCATGGCCCGCACCGAGGCGACCGCCATGGTGAGCGCCTCCTGCATGCCGGCGCAGGTCCGGCAGTCGCCGCCGTTGCATTCCAGGCGATGGTCGTAGGCGATTTCGGTGAGGATCGCGTCCAGGCGGGCGCACGCGTACGTGTCACGGTCGTCCGGATGGTACTGACCGAGCAGGTCGGTGTACCGGCCGATGCTGTTCTCCGTGACCGCGTATAAGTGGGCGGCGCCTTCGATCTGGGACAGGGCGTCCCGGACCTCGTCATCCACGCTCATTTGGCTTTCCCCCCGAAGGCCGTTGACGTGTGGGAGTTGACCATATCGGTGAGGAGGATGGGCAACTATGGGCCGGACATCCGCTGTGCGTTGTCCGGTCGGTTGACTTCAAACCCCCCAGGAAATCAGCGGGCCGCATTTCGGCGAATGGCAAAACGCGACGCCTTTGTGTACCGAATCAGGTCTCACCCCCCGGCACAGGTTGCGGCGACGTGGTCGGCCCGTGCACCACCGGGCGACCGTTCTCCCAGGTCAGCCGGTCCAGCCAGAGCTGGCGGCCGGGGAGCACGCTGCCCACCGCGTCCGGCGGCCAGGCGTGGTACAGCATCCAGGTGCTGCCGTCGGGTCGGGTGACCACGTAGCTGTGTCCGGGTCCGGCGGCTGCCGGGGACGACGACAGGATCGGGTTCTCCGCCGCGTCCTGGCAGGGGCCGAGCGGGCCGTCGCAGGTGGCGTAGCCGACGGCGTACGCCTGCGAGTCGAAGGCGTTGGCCGAGTAGAACAGGTACAGCCGGCCGTCGTGGGTGACCATCTGCGGCGCCTCGATGACGTGTGCCTGCCACGGTTTGTCGTTGGTCAGCAGCCGGACCCGCTCACCGGTCAGGGACAGGCCGTCGGCGGCGAGGCGCTGCGCGTACAGATGGGTGGGTTCTCCGATGTGGTTTCCGTCGTTCTTCCAGTACAGATAGAGCGAGCCGTCGCTGTGCCGGTACGGGCTGGCGTCGATCGCGCCGCCCTCGTCGTCCTGGCAGATCAGCGCCTCGCCGGAGGTGTCGGCGAACGGCCCGGACGGCGAGTCGGCGACGGCCGCGCCGACGCACTGCCGGTCGGCGCCCGCCTTGCGGGCGGTGTAGTAGAGGACGTAACGACCGGCGTCCGTGCGGATCACCTCGGGCGCCCAGGTGTGGCCGCGCTCGGCCCAGCGGCCCAGTTGCGGCAGCACATCGCCGCCCGGGCTCCATTTCACCAGGTCGGCCGAGGTGATCAGCGGGACGTTGGCGGTGGCGTCGTTGGTGCCGTACGCGTACCAGGTCTCCCCGTCCGAGATCACCCCGGGATCGGGGAAGTTGTCGGTGAACACCGGGTTGGTGAAGGTCATGACCTCTCCAGACGACGAAGAGCAGCCGGTGAGCACCAGCACCAGCGCGAGGAACAGGCGGCGCATCAGCCCTTCAGACCCGACCGGGACACGCCCTCGATGATGTACCGCTGGGTGATCAGGAACAGGATCAGCACCGGAACGCTGGCCAGCGCCGCACCGCCCATGATCACCGGATAGTCGATGTCGTAGGCGCCCTGGAGAATGCTGAGCCCGGGCGGCAGGGTGAATTGCGACGGGCTGAACAGTACGTAGATCGGCCAGATGAAGTCGTTCCAGTTACCCAGAAAACTGATCAGGGCCAGGGTGGCCAGGGCCGGTTTGGACAACGGCAGAACGATCCGGGTGAAGATCTGCCAGGTGTTGGCGCCTTCGATTTGCGCGGCCTCCTCCAATTCGCGGGGCAGGCCGAGGAAGAACTGGCGCAGGAAGAAGACGCCGAACGCGCTTGCCGCACCGGGCACGATCAGCGCCCACAGGGTGTCCAGCCAGCCGAGCCGGTCGATGATCAGGAAGTTCGGGATGATCAGCGTGAAGATCGGTACGAACAGCGTCGCGATGACCATTCCGAAGAGGATCCGCTTGCCCCGGAACTCCAGGCGGGCGAACGCGTAGGCGGCCATCGACGCGACCACCAGGATGAGCACGGCCTGCCCGGTGGCGGCGAGCAGGCTGTTGAGCAGCCAGCGCAGCACCGGCGTCGGGGTGTCGGTGGCGAACAGGACCTCGTACGCCCGGGTGGTCGGCTCCTGAGGCAGCACGGTCGGCGGCACTCGGGTGGCCTCGCCGACCGTCTTGAACGAGGTGATCAGCATCCAGACCAGCGGGGCGATGAAGACCAGGCTGAGTCCGGTGAGGATGGTGTACCAGGCGATTCCGCGTGCTCGTGTCATGAGGCGTCCCGGTCCCGGAGAAGACGGAAGGTGATCACGCTGACCAGCAGCAGGGCGAGGGTCAGCAGGTAGCTCATCGCCGCGGCGACGCCCATGTTGTATTCGCGCAGCCCCTTCTGGGCGATGTACATGATCGCGGTGCGGGTTTCGTTGCCGGGCGCGCCCTGGGTGATCAGCAGCGCCTGACCGAACATGTTGCTCGACGCGAGGATCGTGTTGATCACGATGAAGGTCAGGACCGGTCGCAGGCCCGGCAGGGTGACGTGCCGGAACTCGGCCCACTTGCCGCCGCCGTCGATGCGCGCCGCCTCGTACAGCTCGCGCGGGATGTCCTGGAGGCCGGCCAGGTAGATGACCGCGTTGAAGCCGATCGTCCACCACACGGTGACGGCGACCAGGGAGATCCACGCCCAGGGCAGCCCGGTGGTCCACGGCGACGCGTCCGGCAGGCCGACCAGGCCGAGCAGGGCGTTGACCGCGCCCAGGTTGGGGTCCAGCAGGAACCGCCACAGCACGCCGATCACCGCGACACCGAGCACGTACGGTGCGAAGTAGACGGCGCGGAAGAAGGTACGGCCGGGGAACGCCCGGTTCAGCATCAGCGCCAGCCCCAGCGGAATCACCACGAGCAGCGGGACGCTGGCGACGGTGAAGATGCCGGTCGCCTGCATGCTCTGCCAGAACTCCTCGAAGACGGCCGAGCCGCTGTCGAAGAGTGCCTGGTAGTTGGCGAGGCCGACGAACGGTTTTCCGGGCAGCAGGTAGTCCCAGTCGTGCAGGCTGACCCACAGCCCGTAGATCGCCGGGGCCAGCACGAACGTGGCGAACAACAGAAAGTACGGGACCAGGAACAGGTACGGGGTGGCCCGCCCCACCCGCCGGACAGGCGCCTCCGGCGTGGTGCCGCGATCCGCGGCGGGCGGGGCCAGAACGTCGTGGGCCATCTCAGGCGCCGTACTTCTTGCGGTTGCCCTCCAGGATCTGGCCCGCCTTGCCGGCCGCGTCGGCGAGCGCCTTGGCCGGCTCCTTGCGCAGCAGGATCGCCTCGTTCACGGCGGTGTCGACGGTGGCCATGGCGTCGGCGATGCCCGGCGTGGCGGGCAGGAACTGCAGGTAGTCGATCTGGGTGCCGATCGCCGCCTGCTCGGTGAGCGCGGTGAACTCGGCGCTGTCGCGGATGTCCTTGCGGGCCGGCACCTGCCCGGCCTTGGCCCACTCGATGGAGTGCTGGCTGATCCAGTTGATGAAGACCTTGCCGGCGGTGAGCTTGTTGTCGTCCTTCGCCTTCTGCTTGAACTGGACGAACTGGTGTGAGCCGGCCCAGGCCGCTTTCTGGGTGCCGATCTGCGGCAGCGGCGCGACACCCCACTGCAGCGCCTTGTCCTCGCGCAGCGTGTTGATCGTCCAGATGCCGTTCCAGTTGAACGCGTTCTTGCCGTTGCGCAGCGCGACCACGTCCGCGTCCTGGGCCACGTTCTTCGGGCTGTAGCCGTTCTTCACCAGGTCGGTCAGCCAGGTGAGCGCCTGCACGCCCGGCTGCTCGGCGAAGAGCGGCGCGGTGCCCTGCTCGTCGAAGAGCTTGCCGCCGTTCTGCCACAGCAGCGTGCTGAACTGCATCTGGCCGGTGAAGGGGAACGGCGTGGCCCAGTGCCCCGCAACGCCCTTGCCCTTCAGCTGGTCCAGCGCGGCCATGTACTCGTCGGCGGTCGCCGGCGGTTTCGCCGGGTCGAGCCCGGCCTTCTCCAGCACGGTCTTGTTGTAGAACAGGCCGAGCGGGTGCACGTCGAGCGGGATGGCGTAACGGGTGTCCCGGTACGTCCCGGCGTTCCACACCGGCGGCGAGAAGTCACCCTCGGTGAGATTCAGGGTCTTCGCCAGGTCGTCCAGCGGCAGGATGACACCCCGCGCGGCGTTGGTGGCGACGTGGTCGACGTGCATGATGCCCAGGTCGGGGCCGTTGCCGGTGGCGACCGCGGCGGGCACCTTCTGGTAGTAGTCGGCCCACTGGTAGACGTTCATCGTCACCTTGATGTTCGGGTGCTCGGTGTTGAACTGGTCGACCAGCTTCTTCATGAACGGACCGTCACCGCCGGTGAAGCCGTTCCAGAACGCGAGCGTCACGTTCGGGCCGCTGTAGCTGGCCGCCGCCGGTCCGGCGTTCTGACCGCCGGTGACCTTGTCGCTGGGCCCGCTGTCCCCGCAGGCGGCGAGCAGGGCGGCGCTTCCCGCGCCGAGGCCGAGACCGAGCAGACCGCGGCGGCTCAGGTGATTATTCATGATCTTCACTTCCTTTGTGCGTCAGGACGAGGGGAGGACGGTGCAGCGGATGGCGTGCCAGGAGATCGGGGGTAGGACCAGGGCCGCGCGGCCGCCGTCGACGGCCGGCGGCGCCAGGCGCCGTGGCACCACCCGGTCCGGCTCGGCGGCGCTGTTGCGCGCGGCCGGATCGGTGTCGGTCACGGTCACCTGCTCGGTGACGGCCAGTCCGCCGAACGCCCGAAGATCAAGATCGAGGGGTACGGGTGACTCGCTGCGATTGACCACGAAGAGCACCAGCTCGTCCCGGTCGGGGTCGTGGACCGCGACGGCGTCGAGGGCGGGTACTTCGCCGTACCGATCGGTGGTCATCGCCGGACCGGTCAGCGCGACCCGCAGCACGGTGCCGTGCGCCAGTGCCGAGGTCAGCGCGAAGGGGTGAAAAATCGTCTGGCGCCAGGCGGCGCCGCCCGGCTCGGTGCGGATCGGAGCGATCACGTTGGCCAGCTGTGCCTGACAGCCGACGGTCAGCCGGTCGGCGTGCCGGAGCATGCTGATCAGCAGGTTGCCGACCACCACCGCGTCGGTGACCGTGTAGTCGTCCTCGATCAGATGCGGCGGTTCCTCGGCGACCGGGCGGTCTTCCGGCTCGGTGAAATCGTTCTGGTACCAGACGTTCCACTCGTCGAGCGAAAGCTTGATCCGCTTGCCGCGGCGCAGCTTGGCCCGGACGTGGTCGGCGGTGGCGAGGACGTCGTCGATGAAACGGTCCAGGTCGACCGCGGAGGCGCGGAAGCTCGCCGGGTCCAGCCGGAGCGGGTCGTAGTAGTTGTGCAGTGAGACGTAGTCGACCTGGTCGTACGCCTGCTCGAGGACAGTGGCCTCCCACGCGGCGAAGGTCGGCATGCCGGAGTTGGAGCTGCCGCAGGCGACCAGCTCGATCGTCGGGTCCACCTTGCGCATGGCCTGGCCGGCGCGGGCGGCGAGGCGGCCGTACTCGTACGCCGTCAGGCTGCCGGTCTGCCACGGACCGTCCATCTCGTTGCCCAGGCACCAGAGCCGGATCCCGTGCGGCGCGCCCACGCCGTGCTTGCGGCGCAGGTCGGCGGCCGCGGTGCCGCCGGGCAGATTGCAGTACTCCACCAGCTCGGCGGCCTCGGCGATCCCGCGGGTGCCCAGGTTGACCGCCATCATCGGCTCGACGCCCGCCTTGCCGGCCCAGTCCATGAACTCGTTGAGGCCGAAGGCGTTCGTCTCGATGGCCCGCCAGGCCAGGTCGAAGCGGCGCGGCCGCTCGCCGACCGGCCCGACACCGTCCTCCCAGCGGTAGCCGGAGACGAAGTTGCCGCCCGGGTAGCGGACCACGCTGACGCCCAGCTCGCGGGTCAGTTCGAGAACGTCGGAACGCATGCCGGCACTGTCGGCGAGCGGATGTCCCGGCTCGTAGATCCCGCCGTAGACGCAGCGGCCCATGTGCTCCACGAACGATCCGAAGATCCGCCGGTTGACGGGCGCCACCGCGAACGCGGGGTCGACGGTGAGACGAGCGGTGACCACGAAGGGGTGCCTCCATCGAACGATGTGACGGACGACACTAGTTGTACAACGTTGTAACCAACGTTGTAAACAGCTCCTCGCCGGTTCGGCGAACTTCAGCGGCGGCGAGCGGCCAGGCGGCCGAGGGTGCTCTCCCGGGGCACCACCCGGTGCTCCACCCGGATTTCCCGGAACGACGGCTCGGCCGCCGCGCCGTCGCCGGTCAGCGGCTGGTCCAGCCGCTCGGCGAGCAGCTCGACCGCCAGCCGGGCGATGCCGGCCGTGTCGGGCGAGACGGTGGTCAGCGTGGGTGTGCTGAACCGGCCCTCCTCGATGTCGTCGAACCCGACGACGGCGACGTCGCCCGGCACCGCGTAGCCGCGGTCGAGCAGGGTCCGGATCGCGCCGAGCGCGAGCAGGTCGTTGAAGCAGAAGACCGCGTCCGGCGGCTCACCGGAGTCCAGCAGCCGCCCCATGGCCGCGGCGCCGTCCGCCCGGTGGAATTCCGCGGCGGGCGCGATCAGGGCCGGATCGACGGTCCGGCCGTGCTGTTCCAGCGCCGCGCGGTAGCCGGCCAGGCGCTGCTGGGCGGAGACCGCGACCGGCCCGTCCTGGGCGCCGATCGCGGCGATCCGGCGCCGGCCGAGCTCGCAGAGATGCCGGGTGGCGTCGGCCGCCGCCGCCGTGTTGTCGACCGCGACGTGGTCGGCCGGCCCGTGCCAGACCCGCTCCCCCAGCAGGACCATCGGCGTGTCCGGGACGTCCACGGCGATCTCGCCGGCGGCCATCGCGAGCGGACTGAAGATCAGGCCGTCGATCAGGTGCCGGCGCAGGCGGCCGGCCAGGTCACGCTCGCGGTCGGCGCGCCCGCCGGTCTGGTCGATCAGGACGGTCCAGTGCCGCTTCTCCGCCGCCTGCACGATCATGCTGGCCAGCTCGGCGAAGTAGGCGGAGCGCAGGTCCGGCAGCGCCAGGGCGATCACGCCGGACCGCCCTCCGCGCAGCTGGCGGGCCGCCACGTTGGGCCGGTAGCCGAGCTCGGCGATGGCGCCCTGCACCCGGGCCCGGGTGTCCGCGGCGACGTGCGCGTAGCCGTTTACAACGTTGGAGACGGTCTTGATCGACACGCCGGCCCGCTTCGCGACGTCCTTCAGCCCCGGCGGCACTCGGCCACTCCCCCGGTGTTCACGCTCACAGCCGCACCCTACCGCACCGAATCGCGGGCTTTACATCGCTGTAAAGCCCGCGTCGCGTCTCCGTCGGTCAGCACACGTCCACTCGGTCGTACATGTCGTTCTGGTCGTCACCCACGTACGGCGCGAAGACCTGGTGGCCCAGACTCAGCTTGAATTTCCAGGAGCCTTCCCAATTGTAGAAAACCGGGTAGGCGGCGGCGGACGTCTGGTTGTCGATGACCGCGCTGATCCGATCGTTCCATTTCGGCCCGGCTGCGGTGCCGACATAGCGGAAATCGGGGAAACTGTAGTGGCCGAGGTTGTAGCTGCCGCAATTGGTGATGCGGAGGACGACTCCGCCGTAAAGACCCGGACCCAGGGCGCCTTCATAAAGACACACATATTTGTACGAACATTGAGCCGTCGTCATGCCGGTGGCCAGCGCCGACACCTCCCCGGCCGCCGGAAGCACCACCTCCACGTTGGGCGCCACGCGCACCGCGTTCGGTGCGATCTGGCGGGCCTTGGGGTTCATCCGGAGGATGTCGGCGACGGTGAAGTCGGATGTGGCGGCACTCGTCGGGGAATCCGACGGAGCCGCGGATGCGGCCGGCGGCACGCCGATACCGACAATCAGCGCCAATGACAATATGCCGAGCAGGAGTCGTTTACGGCCACGGCCGATCGTGATGTTCATCCCCGTTTCCTTCCGTTCTGGTAATCAGACTCGATCACAGTCGATTGTTATGTGTCAATGTCCGGCTGCGGACATTCCGGGGCCGGCCGGCGGCCTGAGCACACCCTGATCGGGTGCTCCGTCGTAGATTCGTCAGCGGCGTCATGCCGTCACGGACTTAGGCTTCTCCTCGGACGAAGCGGGGCGGCACCATGACCATCAACAGCAACAGCCGGCGCCGTGACGCCGGTGACGACGACCTCGGGCTACCTCTGGTCGCGCCGGTGGGTGACCGCTGGGCGGTGGTCGTCGGCATCTCGAGCTATCAGGCCGGGCAGCTGAACCTGGAGTGGGCCCGGCGCGACGCCGACGAGCTGTGCAAGTTGCTGTACACCCCCGAGGGCGGCAACTTCCATCCCGACCGGGTCCGCCTGCTCCTCGACGAGCAGGCCACGACCGGCGCCCTCACCCGTGCCCTGCGCGGCTTCCTGATGGCGGCCCTGCCGGCCGACCTGGTGCTGCTCTACTTCGCCTGCCATGGTGGCCCCGACCCGCGCCGCCCGGCGGGACCGCTCTACCTGTACACCCACGACACCGATCCGGCGGACGTGGCCGGCACCGGTCTGCCCATGGACGACATCGACCGCAGCCTGCGCACGGTGGTGCGGGCCGATCGGGTCGTCATCTGCGTCGACACCTGCCACAGCGGCGGTGTCGGCACCGGCCTGCGCGCCACCGGCCGGGCCGAGGCGACCAACCGCTACCTGGAGGCGCTCGCGAACGCGAAGGGCGGGGTGGCACTGCTGACCTCGGCCGAGGCCAGCGAGGCCGCCGAGGAGGACGCCCGGTGGGGCGGCGGCCACGGCGTCTTCACCCACTTCCTGCTCGACGGCATGCGCGGGGCCGCCGACGGTTACAAGGGCACCCGCGACGGCATCGTCTCCGTCGGGGAGCTGTTCGAATACGTCCGCGACCAGGTGCAGCAGGCCACCGACAACCGGCAGCACCCGAACATCGGCGACACGGCGTTCGACCGCAGCCTCCCGATGGCGGTCACCGCCGAACTCGACGTGGAACAGCACCTGACCCTGGCCCGCGGCCTCTACCAGGTGGGCTGGCAGCTCGACGATCCCGCGCCGTTCCTGCTCGCCGCCCGCCAGTACGCGCTCGCCGCCGACCTGAAGCGGCACCTGCCACCGGCCGACGCCGGCCGTGGCGCGGCCCTGCTCGCCGCCGGGCACACCGCCGAGGCGGCGCAGGTGCTGCGAGCCGTCACCGCGGCCGCACCCGACGAGGTGAGCGCGGAGACCTGGCTGGACCTCGGCATCGCTCAGGCTGAGAACGGCCACCTCCCGGAGGCCGTGCAGGCCTTCCGGGAGTACGCGCGACGGGCACCCCAGGCGGCCGAGACCCCCTGGGCTGTCGCGTACGCCGACTGGCTGGACGGCCGTAATCCGCCGGGCCGCCGCCGCGCTCTCCTGTTCGGAGTGGGCACGATGGCTTCGCAGATCGGGATGTCGCTGCCCGGCGTCGTCGTCGATGTGGCCGCCATGTCCACGACGGCCGTCGCGAAGCTCGGCGTCGCTCCCGCCGACCTGACGGTCCTGGTCGATGACAAGGCGAGCCGCGACGCGGTGCTGACCGCGCTGGCCGGGTTGCGGGACGGTTCGCGACCCGACGACGTCGTCATCGTCTACTTCACCGGCCACGCCGCCGACGGTGGCGGACTGGACGATCCCTACCTGGTCACCGACATCGCCGGCGACCGGCCGATCGGGATCACCGCGCGGGAGCTGATCGACGCGCTCGACCTGCCGGTCCGCGAGGTCGTGCTGATCCTGGACACCCACGTCTCCGCGGCGCTGGTGCAGTACGCCCGCCGGGCACCCGGACCGCTGACCGTCATGATGGCGTGCGGTGTGGGTGACCTCGCCTACGCGGCGCGGATCCGTGGGTCGATGCACGGCCTCTTCTCGCACGCGCTGGTCGAGACGCTGGACCGCGAGGAGGCGCACACATACGGCGATCTCATCGACGACGCCGGCGCCGAGATGGACCGCCTCCAGATCGCTCAGCAGACTCCGCAGCTGATCGGTTCCCGGCGGGCGCGTGCCTTCGACGGGACCTTCCCCGGTGCCGGCCTGTGGCGCGTCTGGCGGCGCCGCGGCCGCACCGAGGACGTCGAGAGGTTGCGGCGCCGCTGCGCCCTGGTCGACGCGCCGTTGGCCGTCTGGGCACTCGGCGTCGCCCTGCTCCGTGGCGGCGACGCCGAGGCGGCACACCGGGAGCTGAGCCGGGCCAGGGAGGCGCTGGGTGATCCGTACCCGCAACTCTGGGCCGACCTCGCCGAGGCCGAACTAAACCGCGGCCGGACCGCCGCCGCGGCCGAAGCGTTGCGTGCGGCCGCGGCCGCGCTGCGAGCGGACGCCGCACCCGCCCGCGCGGGTACGGCCGAGTCCCTCGCCACCGCTCTGGCCGCACTGACCAGCACCGTCGCACCGGCTCCGCGGCTGCTCGCCATCGGCATGGAACCGCACGCCCGCGAGGCGGCCGCGCTGATCGCGGCGGATGTCGCCGCCGTAGCCGGGATAGCGGCAGCCGACGTGACCACCCTGTCCGCGGCCGCCACCGGCCCGGAGTTCCTGAGCGCGCTGCGCGACGTCGCCGCCGGCTCGCAGGAGCGCCAGACCGTGCTCGTCGTCGCCGGTACGGTCCAGTGGCGCGAGAGCGGCGCCGTCCTGCTCACCCCGGACGGCGAGGTCGCGGCCACCGAGGTCGACCAGGCTCTCACCGGTGCGCAGAACCTGATCACCCTGCTCGATCTGCGTGCCGCGTTCGCCCGCTCGGCCACCGGTACCGACGTCGCGCTCCCCGTCGAGATCGGCAAGCGGGCTCTCGCCCTGCCCGGCAGCGTGACGGTCACCGTCTTCGAGGACGAGCTGGCCCGGCCCGTGCAGGAGAGCGCCGAGCTCACCGGTGCGGCCATGCGCACGCTGCTCGCCGCTCTTCCGGGTGCGATGCGCGACCGGCTCAGCTATGAGCAGTGGATCGCGGCGACTCCCCTGCCGGCACCCGCTGCGGTGATCGTCCGGGGTGATCGCGCCGCCCGGCAGGCCTGGGAGGACCGGTCCGTCACGATCGGAGCCTGTCGCGCCCTCGCCGACTTCCGGACGGCCGCCGCGTCCGAGACGGTCCGATGCGCGCGGACGCTGATCGCCGGCCGCGAGGCACAGCACGAGCCGTACCCGGAGGGCTATCTCCAGCTGGGTCTGGCCCTGCAGGTGCGCAACGATCCGGCGGCCGCCCTCGCGGCTCTGCGCAAGGCCTGGAGTCTCTACGACGACGCCGGCGTCCGGCGGGCCGAGCAGGAACGGGATCCGGGGAGCGCCGAGTGGCAGCGGCAGGCCCGTTACCACTTCGGCCGGCTCCAGATGCTGCACGGGGAGGACCTCAACGAGGCGGTCGCGGCGCTGCGGGCCGCGCACCGGCAGGACGGTACGGACCCGCGGGTGCTGCGCGCGCTGGCCCAGGCGATCCGGGCCCTCGTCGAGCGGGAGAGCCTGGTCCACGCCGCCCGGTACCTGATGGACTACGTCAACCGGGGCGCCCCGCTCGGCATGGACGCGGACATGGTCGACTTCCTCAATCAGCGGCGGCGGAGCTGACGGTCAGTGCCGCCGCCACGGCCGCGAGCGCCTGCGGCTCCTGGAAGTAGGTCAGGTGGTCGCAGGGCACCTGCCGGACGACCGCGCCGGGCGTCCGCATGCTGGCCGCACTCACCAGGAGATCTCCGGACTCGTCCGGGGCGGCGCCGAACCGGGCGAGCAGCGGCCGCAACCGCGGCGACGCCTGCCCGGCCACGACGGTGCAGGCCACGCCCGCTTCGCCGGTGCCGGTGGCCGGGTCCGGCTCCAGCCCACCGGTGCCCGGACCGGCCCGCTCCACGATGCCGGCCAGCCCGCCGAGCACCGCGGCCGGGACCGTCTGGTTGAGACCGAGCGCGAGCGCACCCGTGGCCCAGCCGCCCGGCGCCCGCGCCCACAGGGTGCCGGCGTTCGGCACGCCGGTCAGCACCACCCGGCGGGTGACGTCCGCTCCGCCGCCGCGCTCCAGCCACCAGCGGGCGACCAGCGCCCCGATCGAGTGCGCCACCACGTCGAGCCGTCGACCGGCGGAGGCGTTGACGCCGGCCCGCGCCAGCCCGTCGGCGAGCGCTGCGGCGTTCTGTTCGACTGTGGTGCCGACGCTGTCGGCGTCGAAGGCGAGCACGGTGTCGTACGCGTCACCCACCGATTCGCGCAGCCCGGCGAGCACGGTCTCGGTGCCACCGGGGACGGCGTGCACGAGCAGCAGCACCCGGCCGGTGCCGGCCTCGGCGGGCGACAGCCGCGGGCCGGAGCCGGTGCCCAGCCGGTAACCCGCCAGCCGCTGGAAGAAGACCCGTACCTCGTTGCCCGGCAACCGCACCAGGTCGAGCCGGATCTCGCCGTCGGCCGACCGGGTACCCACACCCAGCGGCAGGAAGAGTTCGCCGTCGCGCGCCACGGCGAGCACGAGGTCGTCGTCACCGGCCGGCAACCGCAGACGCAGACGCAGCGGCTGCTGCGGTGTCACCTGGTCCGCCGCGAAGTCGCCGGACACCGCCAGGTGGTCCAGCGCGTCCTCGGTGGCCCGGACCCCGGAGAACGTCACCGCGCTGATCCGGGACTCTCCCGCCGGCAGCGGTGGCGCCACGTCCGGTACGCCGAGCGCGCGCACAGCCTGCTCACTGGTGCCCAGCACGACGCGGGCACCGGCCAGGCCGGGATGCCCCTGGACGGTCATGACATCGGTGTCGCCGTTGCTCAGCCGGGCCTCGCCGGCGCCGGGAACCGTGACCCCGTCGGCGGGCCGTTCGGTGACCAGGGCGACCGTCGTGGTGGTCCACTCCGGTGCTCCGGCCGGCTCTTCGTCGTCGCCGGCGTCGCGGGTCACCACGCGGTCACCGATGCGATCCAGCACGCTGCGCCGGCCCGGACCCCGGGTGGCCGGGCCGCGGGTGACGACCTCGTCGAGGTTGGGCAGGGCGTACGCGTCCGGCTCGAACCGCTGCTCGGCGGCGATCAGCTTGAGCCAGTCCCGGACCTGGGTGCCGCCGGCCTCGATGCGTTTCTGAGGCAGCCCGATGTCGATGGGCCGGCCGTGGAAGGCCACCGCCGACCCGCCGGCCGGGATACGGGTGACCGGCAGCAGTTTGCCGTGGCAGCGGAAGCTGTCGGTGAGATCGAGCAGGGCGCAGTACAGGTCACGGTCGCTGCGGTTGTGCACGTGCACGAAGACGTACGGTTTCGTCCAGCCGGCGCCGGTGCGGCGATAGCCGAGGCGGATCACGCCGCCGGGGTCCAGGGGCAGCGGCTCCCGCTCGCCCGGCCGGGGCGGCTCCTCCCCCTTCTCGGCCGGCACGATCTCCAGCTCCACCTGGCCGGCGATCGCCGACCCGGGATTGTCCAGCTCCTTGATCAGGTGCCAGCGGGCCAGGTGCTCCAGCCGGCGCGCCACGGTACGGGCACCCGCCTCGTCGGCGTTCACCGCCGAGGTCAGCGGGGTCGCGTCGGCGCGGGCGACGGTCAGCCGGCCGGCTTCCGCCACGACCAGGAACCGCTGACCGTGGCCGTTGGCCGCCTCGCGGACGTGCGGGGAGTCGCGCAGCGCGGCGCGGACCAGCTCGACACCCCGGGGCTCACCGCGCAGCTCCACGGTGGCCGGTGGCAGCGGCACGTCCACCACGACCGCGGGGTAGCGGCGGGCGGGATCGGGCTGCCAGTCGCCGTCGGCCTGCACCTGGGAGCGGGCCGGATCGGCGCGGGTCACGCGTACTTGTCCCAGTGGCTGATCACCGCCGGCCGGATCCGGCGGGAGCACCGCGAGCACGGTGGTCTCCGTGCCCTGGGGCGCGACGACGCCGTGCACCGTACCGGCGTCGATCCACCAGCCGTCCCGGTCGTGTTCGAGGGTGACGCCCGAGCGAGGTGCCTGCACCGTGCCGCCGAGCACCACCTGGTCCAGGTCGTCGGGTTCGGTCGCGTAGCTCACCGGGCTCTGGTCACCGACGCGGTTGCGGACCCGGTTGGTGGCGGCACCGAGCAACTGCCGGTAGGTGGCGCCGGGCCCGAGCAGGGTGAGTGCTTCCACCAGCGCGGACGAGAAGACGCCACGACTGCCGCCGTCCTCGCCGTACTCGATCTCCTTGGAAAGCTGGTGCGACTCGCAGGCCGACAGCGCCACGTGCCGCCCGAGGCCGGCGATCGGCCGCGCCGCGGCATCGCGGGCGCGCAGCACCGCTTCGCGCACCGCCGGGAGGTAGGTATCGACCGCGCGCACCTGCGCGGCCGGCGGCGCCATCCGCACCCGCACGCCGGCGGGCAAACCCTGCGGGGTACGGGTCCCGCCGCCCGAATGGCAGCAGTCGAGGACCACGAGCACGTGCGGGCCACGGGCGGACACCTCGTCCAGCAGGACGCTGAGTTCCTTGTCGGCCAGGTCCGGTACGCCGGGCCGGCGGCTGTCGGCGCACACCAGCGTCTGGTTCCGCCCGGTCGGCTCCAGGAACCAGAAGCGGTCCTCCACCCGCTCGAACGAGCCGTGCCCGGCGAAGAAGAACACCGCGACGTCACCGGCCGCGGCCTTGCCCAGGTGCGAAGAGAACGCGTCGGTGATCCGCGCGCGGGTGGCCTGCTGGTCGAAGAACGGCAGCACGCTGAGCGAGCCCGCCGGCACCCGGCCCTTCAGGAAGGTCCAGAACGCCTTCGCGTCGTCGACGCAGCCGGCCAGGGTGTCCAGCCGGCCCTGGTAGTCGTTGATCCCGACGAGCAGGGCGTAGACGGTCCCGGGCATGGCCGGTCAGTCCGCTTCGGCGTCGTCGGCGACCAGGAACACGCCGTGCACCGGCTGCACCGAGCCGGCGTACTCGCCGAGTGCCGAGACCTCGATGCGATAGGTCCCCGCCTCCAGCGGCGGCAGGTCGAGAGCGTGCCGCAGGTCGTCGGTCCGGGTCAGCGGCAGCGGGCCGGCCGCGCGGCGCCCCCGGCCGAGGTCGGCGACCGTGGCGATCAGGTCGACGCGCCGCACGCCGGCGGTCACCGCCACGGAGATCTCCTCGCCGGCGGCGTACAGGTCGTCGACGTCCAGGCGCAGCCCGCCGCGGGCGTCGCGGAAGCGCTCCTGGCGCCGCACCGGGTTGAGCAGCCCGAGCAGCTGGGTCTGCACGGACAGCCCGTTCTGCAGCGAGGCGTGCCGCTCCGGCGCGTAGACGCACGGGTCGGGGCTGCGGCCGTCCAGCTCGATCGGGGTGGCGGACACCCGCGGCACGGTGCCGTCGCCGTCCAGGTCCTCCCCCTCGTAGCTGTCCAGCAGTTGCAGGCCGCCGGCAAGCCGGGCGGACTGCGAGGTCGACTGGGTGAGACCGACGACCGGATGGATCCGGTACGGGTCGGCGACCGACCGGGCCGCCACCGCCTTCTCGATCGCCCGGTGGAAGTCGTGCTCGGCGCGGTGCGCGCGATCCCGGTCGAGGTGCGGCACGCCGGTCGACTCGGCGACCCGGGTCAGCTTGCCGTCGCCGGCGTCGACGCAGGGGTAGATCGGCAGTAGCTGGTACACCGACGTGAACGAGCGCAGCAGCGAGGACAGGTCGGCCACCTTGAACGGGCCGATCTTCTTGGTGAACCCGTTGGCGACGAAGTTCAGGGCGTTGAGTGAACCTCGGTACGGCGTACCGAAAGTGATCAGCATGCGGGTGTCCTTCCACCCGTCCATGCATTCCAGGAAGTAGCGGGCGACCAGCCCGCCCATCGAGTGCCCGATCAGAACCAGCTTCGCGTCCGGGTTCTGTTTGCGCTGCTCGTGGAGCGCCGGTCCAGCCGTCGCGGCGAGCTTGCGCGCCGCGACCCGGTTGTCGCGCCGCCAGTCATACGGCAGTTCGAGGTACGTCCGGCCGGGCACCACGTCGAACGTGCTCGTGATCATCGCGGAGATGCCGGAGTAGCCGTCGATGCCCCACAGTCCGGGGATCAGGTGCACGTCCGGGACCAGGCGGGTGGCGACCACCCCGTCGCCCAGGTCGTCCTGGTCGACCGGGTCCCGCTCCAGCATCAGCTCCTTGACGCTGCGCCCGAGGCTGCGCACCCCGTTCAGAACGGCTCCGCCGGACGGCGCCCACACGTCCTTGCCGTCGCGCTGCAGCACGCTGCCCGTGATACCCGGCAGCAGAACGATCACGTCCCCGAACCTCTGGCGCGCCATCTCCCACTCCCTCACCACCGGTCGCGGTCCTCGGACACCGCGATGGTTCGTCCGGATCTTCCCGCAGGTCAAGGGGGTCGGCGACAAGTCGACAGTAGGATTTCCACCGGTACCGCGGCGAGCCTATCCTCGTCGCCCGAGGACTGGTGCTCGATGACGCCTGACTACGCGGAAGTGTCCCGCGAGCTCGACGAGCGACTCGCGGGAGCGATTGCCGGCGCCCTCGTCGAGGACACCGGCATCCTGCTGGCCGGGCTCCTGACACCGGCCGACCCGACCGCGGGCCGAAGCACTCGCCACGATGACCGGGCACACCGACAGCGCTATGCGCCTGCGGATGCAGCTCGCATCCTCACTTCTGGGCCCCGTTCATCCTGGTCGGAAACCCACCAGCAATTCCCTCTAACGGATGACGGCATGGCGAGCGCGCGCGGATAACATCATCTGAATGCGTACAGCTTAGGACCGAGACCGAGGGCCGCCCGTGAATCAATCCGACGACGACCCGCCGCCGCCGCACCGACTGACTCCGGCAGAGCGAAAAACATTTCCCGTCATCGCCGGGATCCTCGGCACTCTTTCCGCCGTGGCCCAATTCCTGACAAGCCACATTCAGAACGGCCTCTGGCTCTTCGCCGTGAGCGTCGTCGTGGCAATTGTCATCGCGGTGGTCACCATAGCCGTCATGAGAACGCGCCGAGCCGCCATCCTGATCGGCGCCCTCGTCGTCGCGGTCTCCGCCGGCGGAGCCGTCGGCTACCTGGTCGGCCAGCAGGAAGGAGGCGGGGAGGCCGGTGCTCCTCGCAGCCCGGCGCCCGGACCGTCGGAGCCGGCCACCCGAAGCGCGCCGGCGACATCGGTCGACACCAACCCGCGGGGCCTGACCATAGACTCGGAACTGAATGGTCTGCGCGTCGGCCTCCTGGCCGACATACGAGGACAGATGAATGCGCTGCAACCGGGCGAGGAGATCTGGATCCTGGTGCAGCCGCAAGATTCCGAGCGCGTCTTCCCGCAGGGGTCGTGCAACAGGCTCTCAACGACCGCCTGGAAATGCGTGGACGCCGCCTTCGGCGAGCAGGCAGACCCGGAAGGTTTACACTTCTGGGTTACCGCGGTCGTTATCCGGGCAGCGGACGAGCCGAAATATAAGGGATATTACGAGAGCGGCTTCCCGCAGACTGAACCTCCGGTGAAACCGGTATCGACCTCAAAACCAATCGAGGTCATTCGCGGTTAGGCCAGATGGTGATCTTGTTCAGCCCACACTCAATGCTGTCTCAACGGCCTCGAGACAACACTCACGTTGGGCCGAGAAGATCCGGCCGGCGGACCCTGACCGCGAAGGCTCTCCGGGCCGGTCCCGCTTCTTCGGGGTACGCGTAACCACCGTCCCGCCGAAGCCGACCCGTCCCCGCTCTCCCAGCGCGAGCCCGGCTGTCCCTCACCGCCCCAGCGCGACCACCGGGAAACACCATCACCTGCCGGTCACGGCGACGAACACGGGCAATCGCGCGCGCCCTTGCGGCCCGCCGCCTGGGGCACACTGCCTGCGGCCCGCCGTCCGTCGCCCGCCACCTGATGCCCGCCACCGATCCCGCCGTCACCGCTCCCGCACCGGCTTGCCAGTCGCCGTGCGGCGCAGCGCCGCAACCACGGTGATCTCGCTCGGCCGCTCAGCCCGGGACAGCCGCGTCCCCAACCACTCCCGCAACTGCTCGGCAGTCAACGAACCCCCAGGCCGAACCTCCACGATCGCCCGCAACCGCTGGCCGAACTCAGCATCCGCAACCGGCTCCAGCAACGCGTCCGCCACGTCGGGATGGCTGGTCAGGACCGCGGCAACCGGACCGGGATAAACGTTCTCCCCACCCGAGACGATCATGTCGTCGAGCCGCCCGTCCACGAACAACCGGCCGGCCGGATCAACATGGCCGAGGTCGCCGGTCGGCAACCACAGCCCATCCGGATGCCAGCCCCGCACCTGGATCTCCCCGACCCGGCCAGGGGGCAGCGGCGTACCGTCCGGGTCGGCGATCCGGACCCGTACCCCGCGCGGGGCGCGGCCGACCGTACCGGGTGCCGCTCGCAGATCGGCCGGTGTGGCCATCGCCGCCCAGCCGGCCTCCGTGGTGGCGTACATGTTGAACGTCCGGTCCCCGAAGCGGTCGCGCAACCGCTCGCACAGGTCGGGGCTCAGCGGGGCGGCACCGCTGACCACGGCGCGCAGCGAGTCGACTGCCGGCCACCGGGAGGCCGGCAGGTCGCAGATCCGGCGGAGCTGGATCGGCAGCGCGAACAGCAGGCCGGCGCGGTGTTCGGCGACCGCGTTCAGGATCCGGTCCGGCTCGCCTCCGGGCACCAGGATCACCGGGGCACCGAGAACGAGACCTGCGGAAAGGTAGGTCAGGCCGTACCCGTGATGCGGCGGCGTCGCCACCACGATGGGCTCCCCGCGACGCACCGGCGTCAGCCGCAGGTGGGTGGTCACCGGGCCGAGCAGCATGCCCACCGGCAGCGGGCGGGACACACTGCGCGGCACCCCGGTGGTGCCGGAGGTCAGCACGGACATGCGCCCGGGACGCGGCCGCCGCGCCGGGCCGGGTCGCGACGCGGCCGCAGCGAGCAGATCGGACCAAACCGCCGAGGGTACGCCGGAAGCGTCCCCGCCCGGCTCGTGCACCAGCCCGGCGGCCCGTTCCCGGCGCAGGACCTCGGCGCGGACGTCGCCGGGCAGGTCGGGTGGCAGCAGGACCACGTCGACGCCGAGCCGGGCCAACCCGATCGACGCCGCCACGAAGCCCCGGTGGCCGGCGCAGGCCAGCCCGACCCGGTCACCGGCGCGCACGCCCAGCCTGGCGGCCGCGTTCGCCGCGCAAGAGTCGGCCATCGCGTCCAGCTCCGGGTAGGTGACCGGCCCGTCCGCGTCCACCAGCGCGACCCCGTCGGGCGGTCCGGCGGCGAGCGCCGTGGCGAGGCTGCGCCCGTGCCGCCGGCCGGCGCGCAGCATCCGCACCACCCGGCCGGGCCGCACCAGGCCGGTCGTCGCCAGCACCCGCAGTGGCTCGGCGGCGTCGAGTGCCCACACCCCGGCGGCCAGTGCCCGTTCGGTGGTGCGGGGCAGCGCCGCCGACGCGACCGCGCCGATCCGGGCCCACCACGGCCACCACGACCGGCGATGGGCCGCCGCGCGGCACACGATCTCCGCCGCCTCGGCCGCCGACATCATCGGAACCCGGCGGTAGTGCGCTGTCGGCGCGCTCATCCGGGTACGGACCAGGTTGAGGTAGACGGTGCTGACCGTGACGCCGTCGCGCCGCGACTCCACGGCGGCGCTGCGCAGCCACGTGTCGAACGCCGCCTTCGAAGCGTGGTACGCCGACCAGTTCGGCGTGTGCATGGCCAGCCCGGCCGTGGAGACGTTGACGATGTGCCCGCCGCCGGTCGCCCGCATCGCCGGCAGCAGTAAGAGCAGCAGCTGGACCGGTCCCAGATGGTTCAGGCTCATGGTGCGCTCGATGTCGTGGAACCGGTCGGCGGTGTCGGCGACCGAGCGCCGGATGGACCGGCCGGCGTTGCTCACCACGATGTCGATCCGGCGGTACCGCGCCACCAGGTCGGCGGCCAGCGCGGCGGCGGCGTCCGGCGACGAGAGGTCGGCCGGGTGCACGAAGGCGCGCCCGCCCGCCGCCACGATCTCCTCGCGTACCTGTTCGAGGCGTTCGGCGGTGCGTGCCACCAGGAGCACGGTGGCGCCGGCCGCGGCGAACCGGCGAGCCGCGGCCGCGCCGATTCCCTCGGAGGCGCCGGTGATCAGTACGGTCCGGCCGGCCGCGGCGGCCCGTAGCCGCCGTTCCCTCGGACCGCGCCCGGTGATCCCCGCCGCGATGCGCACCCACCGCCTGATGTGATCCACCGCGCCATTGTGTGGCACGGGCGGGTAGTGGGCTTGTTTGACCTTCACCCTGGGTGAAGGTTGACACTGAGGCGGTGAACGATCTTCTGTCGATCAGCGCCTTCTCGCGGGCGACGCTGATCTCGGCGAACACGCTGCGGAGCTACCACGAGTCCGGGTTGCTTCCGCCGGCCGTGGTCGATCCCCGCACCGGCTACCGCGGGTACCGGGCCAGTCAGCTCGGTGACGCCGCGGTGATCCGGCACCTGCGCGCCTTGGACGTGCCGTTGGTGAGCATCCGCGAGGTGCTCGCCGCCCGGGATCCCGCGGTGACCCGCCGAGTGCTGGCGGAGCACCACGAGCGGACACTTGCCCAGCGGGCGCGGACGGAGCAGATCCTGCGCGTCACGGGCGAGTTGCTCGCCGATCCGGCGGCGGTGACCCCGGCCGTGGTGACCGAGCGGACGATCCCGCCGGTTCGCGTCTTCACGATGGTCCGGGACGTGCGCGAGGACCAGTTCGCCGGGTTTCTCGGCGAGGCGTACCCCTCGCTCTATGCCTCGATCGCCGATGCCGGCGCGGTCGTCTCAGGCCCGCCCGGGGCGCTGTACCCGGCGGAATACCACGACGAGCCCGTGCCGGTCGTCGCCTACGTGCCCGCCGAGAAGGGCGGCGATCACCTGGCGGGTGGCCGGTTCGCCGTCGCCGAGTTCACCGGCCCCTACCGGAGCATCTCGGCCGGTTACCGCGCGCTCGGCGCCTGGATGGCCGGCACCGATCTCGCCATCGCCGGGCCGGTCCGGGAGAACTACCTGACCGGCCCGGGTGACGAGGTGCCGGAAAGCGACTACCGCACACAGATCTGCTGGCCTGTTCAACACTCGGAGGAATAATTGCTCACCCTCGCGCACATCACGTTCGACTGCGACGACAGCACGGCCCTGGCCGCCTTCTGGTCGCAGGCCCTGCAACGCCCGGTCGACGACGGGGCGAACGAGTTCTTCGCGACCATCGGCGCCGCCGAGCCCGGCCCGACGTTCATGTTCCTCAAGGTCGGCGAACCGAAGACCGCCAAGAACCGTTGCCACCTCGACCTGACCGCCGAGGACCGCGACGCGGAAGTGAAACGCTTGCTGACGCTCGGCGCCACATACCAGTCGGAGCACGACGAGTACGGCCACCACTGGATCGTCCTGCACGACCCCTCCGGCAACGAGTTCTGCGTGGCCTGAGCCCTCGCTATACAACCTGCCGGTCACTGCCCTTCTTCGGTACGCGTGACCGGCAAGCAGACCTCCCAGAAAGGGTGCATCGCCTCGAACACCCCGCGTCCGGGTGAATTCGCCAATCGGCCGCAACCGCCGGGTTCTCGCCCAACGGCGCGGATCGGACGTCCGATTTCGGATTTGTCGACCTGATTCCGGGGCTCTCGTCCCGCACCGCCGCGCCACTGTAGGCGCTCCCACACTGTCTGTCACCCCAACCGTTCGTCGATGGTGCGACATAGACGAACGCTGTTGAGTTCTTTCCGACTCGACATTGGGGGGCATGAATGCGTTCATCTGGTAGGTGGTGGGCCCGGACAGCGGCCACGCTGGTCATGTGTCTGATCGTGGGCGTGGCGGTGGCACTGCACCAGCCCGCGCCGGCCGTATCGCCGGCGGATCCGCACGCCGGCCACATCATGCCGAAGGCGATTCCGGTGGCGGTGACGACGCCGCTGCCGCTGCCGCGGACCGGATGGGTGGTGACCGTCGACAGTGGGCAGTCGTCGGCCGCCGCGGTGCTCGACGGCGACGCCGCGACCTCGTGGAACAGCGGGACCGCCGCCCTGCCGCACCGGCTGGCGCTGGACACCGGCAACCGGGTGGCGGTCAGTGGCCTCACCTACCTGCCGCCGTCCGGTTCCGCCGACGGCCGGATCGGCCAGTACCGGGTCGAGATCAGCGACGACGGGACGACGTGGAGCGCGCCGGTGGCCACCGGTACGTTCGCCGACGACGCGACCCTCAAGACCGTCTCGTTCACCACGGTGATCACCCGGCATGTGCGGCTCGTCGCGGTGACCGAGGCGGGCGGGCGCAGCACCCGTTCGGCGGCGGCCGAGATCAACCTGCTCGGCGGCACCGACCCGGCCCTGCCACGGACCGGCTGGACCGCGGTGGCGGACAGCCAGGAGACGGCCGCGGTGAACAACGCGGCGGCGAACGCCCTGGACGGCAACACCGCGTCGTTCTGGCACAGCGCGTGGAGCACCGCGCCGGTGCCGCCGCTGCCGCACACGTTCACCATCGACATGAAGGTCACGAACCTGGTGTCCGGGCTGAGCTACCTGCCCCGGCAGGACGGCAGCCGCAACGGCCTGATCGGCCAGTACCGCGTCGAGACCAGCATGGACGCCACCGTCTGGACGCCGCCGGCGGCGACCGGCGCGTTCATCGACAGCGCAACGGCGCAGACGGTCACGTTCGCGCCGGCGCTGGCCCGGTACGTCCGGATCACCGCGCTCACCGAGGCCGGCAACCGGGGCCCGTGGAGCAGCGCCGCCGAGTTCAACCTGCTCGGCCGGGCCGATCCCACGCTGGTCCGTACCGGCTGGACGGTGGCGACCGACAGCGAGGAGACGGCCCGGGAGAACGGCCGTGCGGTAAACGTGCTGGACGGCAACGCCGCGACGATCTGGCACAGCGCGTGGAGTGTGACGCCGGTGCCGCCGCTGCCGCACACGCTCACCGTGGACCTGCGGAACCCCGTACTCGTCGGGGGTCTGGCCTATCTGCCGCGCCCGGCCGCGTCGGCGAACGGACGGATCGGCCGGTACCGGATCGCGACCTCGCCGGACGGCACCACCTGGACCGACCGGGTGACCGACGGCGCGTTCGCCGACAGCCCGGCCCGGCAGACGGTGATCTTCCCGCCGGCGCAGGCCCGCTACGTACGCCTCACCGCACTCACCGAGGCCGGCACCCGTGGCCCGTGGAGCAGCGCCGCCGAGATCGACCTGCTCGGTCCGAGCGGCTCGGTCGTACCCAAGCGGGGTGTGTGGAGCGCGCCGGTCGGCTTCCCGCTGGTCCCGGTGGCCGCCGCCCAGCTGCCCAACGGCAAGATCCTGACCTGGTCGGCGTTCCGGCCGGACGCGTTCAGCGGCGGCACCGGGCAGACGCTGACCGCGACCTACGACCCGGCGACCGGCGTGGTCACCCAGCGCATGGTCACCGAGACCGGGCACGACATGTTCTGTCCCGGCATCTCCACCCTGCCGGACGGCCGGATCGTGGTGACCGGCGGCAACAACAGCGAGAAGACCAGCATCTACGACCCGGCCACCGACGCCTGGACGGCCGGGCCGAACATGCGGACGCCGCGCGGCTACCAGTCGAGCACCACACTGGGTGACGGGCGGGTCTTCACCATCGGCGGCTCGTGGAGCGGCGGCTGGGGCGGCCACAACGGCAGCCCGCACAAGGCCGGCGAGGTGTGGTCGGCCGCCACCGGCTGGACCGCGCTGCCCGGCGCGGACGCCGCGCCGATGCTCACCGCCGACGCCAACCCGAGCGGGGACTACCGCAAGGACAACCACACCTGGCTGTTCGCCTGGACCGGCGGCCGGGTGCTGCAGGCCGGGCCGAGCAAGGCGATGAACTGGTACACGACCAGCGGCACCGGCGGGGTCAGCCCGGCCGGGGTGCGCGGCGACGACACCGACGCGATGAACGGCAACGCCGTCATGTACGACACCGGCAAGATCCTCACGGTGGGCGGTGCGCCGAACTACGAGAACAACAACGCCACCGCCAACGCGTACGTGCTGACCGTCAACGGCACCACCGTGACCACCCGCAAGGTCGCGCCGATGGCGAACACCCGCGCGTTCCACAACAGCGTGGTGCTGCCGGACGGCAAGGTGGCCGTCTTCGGTGGACAGAACTACCCGGTCCCGTTCTCGGACAACACCGCGGTGCTCAGCGCCGAACTGTTCGACCCGGCGACCGCGTCGTTCTCCCCGATGTCGTCGGCGGCGATTCCGCGTACCTATCACAGCGTCGCGCTGCTGATGCCGGACGCCCGGGTATTCACCGGCGGCGGTGGCCTCTGCGGCACCGGTTGCGCGACGAACCACTTCGACGCGGAGATCTTCACGCCGCCGTACCTGCTCACCGAGGACGGCAAGCCGGCCACACGGCCGGCGATCACTGCCGCGCCGGCCACCGCCGCCAACGGCGCGAACATCACGGTCAGCACGGACAAGGCGGTCACCTCGTTCGCCATCGTCCGCATGGGTACGGCCACCCACAGCGTCAACACCGACCAGCGGCGGTTGTCGCTGACGCCGACCGCGGTGACCGGCGGCTACCGGCTGACCATCCCGGCCGACGCGGGTGTGGCGCTGCCGGGCTACTGGATGCTGTTCGCGCTGGACGCCAAGGGGGTGCCGAGCGTGGCGAAGACGATCCGCATCGGCTGACCTGCCGAGGGGCGCCGGCGGCCAGGAGTGCCGCCGGCGCCTCAGATCAGCGCTGACGACGGCTTCGGGTCGTCGTGGCTTTCGGCGTACCACGCGTACCGGTCGGGCGGATAGTCGCCGAGCAGGCGTTGGATGAGTGCGAGATCGAGCCCGTCACCGGGTTGCCGCAGATGCAGCGGCGGCGGGTAGAAACAGTCGCCCAGCAGAAGCACCCCGGAGTCGGGCACGGCCACGACCGTGGAGTCCTCGGCGTGGCCGCCGCCGACGTGCCGGATCTCGACGCCGCCGGGCAGGGTGAGCGTGTCGTCGAACTCGGTGTGCGGCACGACGACGGTGAAGTCGTCCCAGTCACCGGCCATCGCCCGGGCCCGGGCGGTGCAGCTCGCCGACAGCCGCGGATTGGCGGTGACCAGCTCCCGCAGGTACGCCTCGCTCCAGGGCCGGCCGGCCTCGGCCCGCAGGACGGCCGCCCCGGCGCGATGCCCGATGATCTCCACCTCGGGCCAGGCGCAGGCGCCCCAGACATGATCCCAGTGGTGGTGGGTGTAGATCAGCCGGCGCGGCGCGGGCAGACCGGCCGCTGCGACGGCATCACGCACCCGGCGGGCCATGGTGGGGCTGTTGCCGGCATCGACGAGCACGCTGCCCTCGTCATCCGCGATCACCGCGACGCAACCCTGCACCCGGGCCGGGTCCGGATCGTACGGGTAGATCCACACCCGGCCGGCGAGATGCCGAAGTTCACCCACGCCGCGAGTGTGCCACGAACGACCCGGACGTCGGATCCCTGACGAGCGCGACGGAAACATCGAGCGACAGGAGAACAATCACGGCTGTGGTCACCGAGTGGGCCGGGCTGCCTCGCAGACTTCGCCAGGCGTTGGAGGACTTCCTCCGCGCCGGCGACGCCGCGACTGCCCGGGACCTGGTGGAGCAGCATCCGGAGTTGCTCGGCGACCCGGTTCAGCGGGCGCTGGCCGACGCTGTCGAGCGGTACCGCAGGCAGGGCGACCCGAGCGTCGGGGCTCTGCGAAGCCGGGCCGACCTGCTCGCCCGCTGCCGCGCGGAGGGCGTCGACGCGGTGTTCGGGCCGATCATCGAGCACGACGCCTTCGCCATGCGCGGCCGTGCGCTGCTGGCGGCCGCCCGGCAGGAGGACGAGCGGTGGGAACGGGATCATGACCCGGCGGCACTGCGCCGCGCGGCCGAGGTGTGGCAGGAGATCGGTGCCATGCTGCCGGCGGACGGCCCGGACCGGGCCGGCGCCGCCAACGAGGCGGCGGCCCGGCTGCTGCGATGCTACGAGTCCACGAAGGACATGGCGGACCTGGAAGCCGGTCGGACACTGATCTCTCGGGCGATCGCCGGTACTCCCGCCGGTTCACCGGAGCGCGCGCTGCGACTGGTCAACCTGGGCGCCGCGTGGCGCGCGACATACGAGCGCACCGACGGATCCCGGCTACGCGGGAACGCTCGCTGATCTCGGTGGGAACTACTTCGCCCGCTACGTCAGCTTCGCCGACCTCGCCGACCTCGACCGGTCCATCACCGTCAAGAGCGACGCCCTCGCGCGATGCGCACCGGACGATCCCAATTGGCCCTCGATCGCCAACGACCTGGCCGTCAGCACCCGTGAGCGGTTCTCCCGGATGGGCGCCTTCGACGATCTCGAGCGAGTCGTGGCGACCCTGACCGAGGTCACCGACCGCACCCCGCCCACCTCACCGGAGGCGGTGATGCGCTGGCAGAACCTGGGCAACGCGTTGCGGGCGCGATACCTGCGCACCCACCGTGACGAGGATCTGGGACGCGCCATCGCCGCGTACGAGCGGGCGCTCGCGCTCAAGCCGGCCGACAGCGCCGCCGATCCCCGCCTGCTCGGCAACATCGGATCCGCGTTCCACGACCGCTACGACCGGCACGGCAACGAAGCGGATCTCGACGAGACCGAGCGGCTGTACAGCGAAGCGCTGCGCCATGCTCATCCCGGCTCACCGGATCACGTGTTTGCCCGCAACAACCTCGCCCGGATCCTGTTGACGCGGGCTCGCACCACCGGATCCCCGGAGGCACTGCGGGAGGCCGCATCGGCGTTCCGTGAGGTGGTCGACCTGACCCCCGCCGGTACGCCGACCCGCCTCATCCACGAGATGAACCTGGCCATGGCCCGGCTGGAACTGCATCGCGTGACGAAGGACGAGGAAGCCGGCACCGCCGCGGCAGCCGGGTTGCGCGCCATCGTGGCGACCGGCCTCACCGTGGCACCGGACGCCGGGCTCGCCGCGGCCCGCGTTCTGGGGCGCTGGGCGGGTGAACGCGACGACTGGGACGAGGCGGCCGACGCCTACCAGGGTGGGATGGCCTGCCTCGACTCGTTGTATCGCCGGCAGGGCCGCCGCGACCAGAAGGAGGCGTGGCTCGGCGACGCGGCGGGCATCGCGTCCGGTGCCGCGTACGCCCTCGCACGGACCGGCGACGTCGAGGCAGCGGTGGTGGCCACCGAGACCGGCCGCGCCGTCATCCTGACCGAGACGCTGGTCCGGACCACCACGGACCTGGAGTCGCTGGCCCAGGCCGGGCACGCGGATCTCGCCGAACGCTTCCGGCGCGCGGTGGATGCCCTCGCCGCCGCGGAGCAACCCGACCAGCCCGGCATCGGGTCGCGGCCGGCGATCGGCGACCTCCGCGCCGCGGTGGACACGCTCGTCGCACGAATCCAGGCGCTACCCGGCTTCGAGGACTTCCGGCGGCCGCCGAGCATCGCCGCGGTGACCGCGGCGGCGGGCACCACACCGCTGGTGTATCTGGTGCCGGCCGACGCCGGCGGGGTGGCCCTGGTCGTACGCGAGGGCCGGTGTTCCGCGGTCTGGCTGCCCGATCTGACCACCGCGACGCTGTCCGCCCGGGCCGGGGCGTACTTCGACGCGTACGCGAACCAGCGACGCGACCCGGCCGGCTGGCACGCCGCTCTGCTGGACCTCACCGCGTGGTCGTGGCCGGCGATCCTGGAGCCGGTCGTGGCGGCTCTGGCCGGGCAGTCCGAGGTGGTCCTGATACCGATGGGCGTCCTGGGCATGCTCCCGCTGCACGCCGCCTGGCGGGCCGACGCGTCCACACCGACCGGCCGCCGGTACGCCCTGGACGACCTGGTCATCAGCTATGCGCCGAACGCTCGTACGCTGGCGCTCGCCCGCCTCGCGCCGGTCGCCGGGGACGGGATCCTGGCCGTCGCCGATCCCCTGCCGGTGAGCGCCGACCCGCTGCGGTACGCACCGGGCGAGGCGTCCGCGGCCCTCGACCGGTTCCCCCGCGGGCTCTGCTTGACCGGCCCGCAGGCGACGCGGGCCGCGGTGCTGGCCGAGATGGTGCGCTGGCCGGTGCTGCACTTCGCCTGCCACGGTTACGCCGACGCCGATCAGCCGGCCGACAGCGCGGTGCTGCCGGCGTACGACGAGCGGGTCAGCCTCAACGACCTGTTCCGGTCGGCCACGTTCCACCCCGGACTGGTGGTCCTGTCCGCCTGCGAGTCCGCCGTGATCGGCGGCGAGGTTCCGGACGAGGTGGTGAGCCTCCCGTCCGGCTTCCTGCAGAGCGGCGCCCGCGGTGTGGTCGGCTCGTTCTGGTCGGTCTACGACGCCAGCACCGCGCTGCTGATGCACCGCTTCTACCAGGTCTGGCGCGGTCCCGGGCAGCCCTCCCCGGCGGCGGCGCTGCGTGCGGCCCAGCAGTGGTTGCGCGACACACCGCCGGACCGGGTGCTGGACGACCCCGCGACGCGCGACGCCGGCCTGGAGGCCGAGACCGGCGATGGACTCCTCGGCCGGGAACACCCGGTGCACTGGGCCGCCTTCGGCCACTTCGGCGCCTGACCGCGGGGTGGCGGCGGTAGTCGACAGTGGAGGTGCCGCTACCGAGGAGCGTTCACGTGAGCACCGCCGACCTGATTCTGATGGCCGATCGGATCCACACCCTGGCCGGGACGGGCCCCCGCAGGCCCACGGCCGTCGCCGTCGCGGGTGGGGTGATCGCCGCGCTCGGTGACCGCGCGGACGCCCGTGACTGGCGGGGTCCCGGCACCGAGGTGCTCGACCTGGGGACGGCCACCATCACCCCGGGCCTGGTGGACGGCCACTTCCACCCGGTCATGGGTGTCGGTCTCACCCGGGGCGTGGACCTGTCGTCCGTGCGTACCGTCGAGGGGTTGAAAGCGGCGCTGCGAGCCGCCGCCGTCCCACCCGGCGGATGGCTGGAAGGCTGGGGCCTGGACCCGAACGCGTTCGAGGGCGCACCGATCAGCCACGCGCCGCTGGTCGAGGCGCTCGGCCCGGACGTGCCGGTCTTCCTGCTGTTGTTCGACGCGCACTCGGCGCTGGTCAGCCCGCGCGCCCTGGATTCGGCCGGGGTCACCGGACCGCGCGAGTTCGTCTCCGGCGCGAGCGTGGTCTGCGACGCGGACGGCCGGCCCACCGGGCACCTGCTCGAACTGGAGGCGCTCGACCTGGTCCGGCGTCTGCTGCCGGACGACGCGCCGGCCGACCGGCGGGCCCGGCTGAGCGAGCTGCTGAAACGGATGGCGGCGGTCGGGCTGACCGCGGCGAACGCGATGGACTTCGAGGACGACTCGCTGGAGCTGATCCGGGCTCTGGAGGAGGACGGGGAACTGCCGGTCCGGTGGCGGTTCGCGCCGTTCGTGATGCCCGGGACCGGCCGGGACGGCCTCGACGCGGTGATCGCCCAGCAGCGCCTGGACGGGCGGCGCTGGCGGGTGGAGGGCGCCAAGTTCATGATCGACGGGACGGTGGACGGCGGGACCGCCTGGCTCGACGAGCCGGACTCGCACGGCGAGTCCACCGCCTGCTTCTGGCCGGATCCCGCCGAGTACGCCGAGGCGGTTCGGACGCTGGCCGGGCACGGAGTCCCGATCGTCACCCACGCGATCGGCGACGCCGGGATCCGGTACGTCCTGGACACCTACGCCCGGCTGCCCCGGTCCCGCGTACCGCACCGCGTCGAGCACCTGGAGACCCTGCCGTCCGAACTGATCGGGCGGTTCCGGGAACTCGACGTGACCGCGAGCATGCAGCCCACCCACTGCACCCACTACACGCGTGCCGACCACACCGACAACTGGTCCAGCCGGCTCGGCAAGAAGCGCGCCGACCGGGCGTTCCGGGCCCGTGACCTGCGCGACGACGGCGCCCGGCTGGCACTCGGCTCGGACTGGCCGATCGCGCCGTTCGACCCGCGCGGCATCATCGCCGCGGCCCGGCTGCGCCGCCCGGCCGGGGCACCGGAAGTCGAACCGGTGCTGCCGGAGCAGGCACTGACCGCCCGGATGGCCCTCGAGGGCTACACCACCGAGGCCGCCGCGGCCGCCGGACTGGCCGGCCTGGCCGGGCAGCTGGCGCCCGGGCAGCGGGCCGACCTGAGCGTGTTCGCGCTGGATCCGCTGACCACCGGCCCGGACGAGTTCGCCGAGTCGCCGGTGCCGCTGACGGTCGTCGACGGGACGGTCACCCACCGCGGCTGATTCTGTTTAGGGTGGGTTCATGGCGTCCTCCTCGGCGGCCGCGTTCCGGCGGGCCCGCGAATTCCTCCTGGCCCACCACGACGACTACGACACCGCCTATCGGGACTTCCGCTGGCCGGAGCTGGACACCTTCAACTGGGCCATCGACTGGTTCGACGCGTCCGCCGACGACCGCCTCGCCCTGTGGATCGTGGAGGAGGACGGGTCCGAGCAGAAATACACGTTCGCCGAGATGTCGCAGCGGTCCAACCGGGTGGCCAACTGGCTGCGCGAGCAGGGGGTGCGGCGCGGCGACCGGGTGATCCTGATGCTCGGCAACCAGGTGGAGCTCTGGGAGTGCCTGCTCGCGGCGATGAAGCTGGGCGCCGTGGTCATCCCGGCCACACCCCTGCTCGGGCCGGGCGACCTGCGCGACCGCCTGGACCGGGGGCGGGCCGGCCATGTGATCGTGGGGTCGGCCGACAGCGCGAAGTTCGCCGCCGTGGCCGGCGACTACACCCGGGTCGCGGTGGGCGCGCCGGTTCCGGGCTGGCTTTCGTACGCCTCCGCGTACGCGTCCGCGGACACCTTCACCCCGGACGGTGACACCCGCGCCTCCGACCCGCTGCTGCTCTACTTCACGTCCGGCACGACGGCGCTGCCGAAACTGGTCGAGCACACCCACGTGTCCTACCCGGTGGGGCACCTGTCCACCATGTACTGGATCGGGCTGCGTCCCGGCGACGTACACCTCAACATCTCGTCGCCGGGCTGGGCCAAGCACGCCTGGAGCAACGTCTTCGCCCCGTGGAACGCGCTGGCCTGCGTATTCATCTTCAACTATCAACGGTTCAACGCCGACGCCCTGCTCGACCAGATGCAGCGGTGCGAGGTGACCAGCTTCTGCGCACCGCCGACCGTGTGGCGCATGCTGGTCCAGGCCGACCTCACCCGGCTGCGCACGCCCCCACCGACCGTGGTCGGCGCCGGGGAACCACTCAACCCGGAGGTGATCGAGCAGGTGCGGCGGGCCTGGGGCGTGACGATCCGCGACGGGTTCGGGCAGACCGAGACGACCGTGCAGATCGCCAACACGCCCGGCCAGCCGGTCAAACCGGGCTCGATGGGCCGGCCCACCCCCGGCTATCGGGTGGCCCTGCTCGACCCCGCCACCGGCAAGCCGGCCGACGAGGGCGAGATCTGCCTGGACCTGCGGGAACGTCCGCTCGGCCTGATGGTCGGCTACCACGGCGACCCGGAACGCAACGCCGAGGCGATGGCCGACGACCACTACCACACCGGCGACATCGGCGCGCGCGACGCGGACGGCTACATCACGTACGTCGGGCGGATGGACGACGTGTTCAAGGCCTCCGACTACCGGATCTCGCCGTTCGAGCTGGAAAGCGTGCTGATCGAGCACGAGGCGGTGGCCGAGGCCGCGGTGGTGCCGGCGCCCGACCCGGTGCGGCTGGCCGTGCCCAAGGCATACGTGGTGCTGGCCGAAGGATGGGAGCCGACAGCCGAGACGGCCCGGACCATCCTGCGGCACTGCCGGGAGCATCTGGCGCCGTACAAGCGGGTGCGGCGCATCGAGTTCACCACCCTGCCGAAGACCATCTCCGGCAAGATCCGCCGGGTGGAACTGCGGGAGCGCGAGGAGGCCGGCGCCAGCCCCGCCGAGTTCCGCGAGGACTAGATTTTCGGCCGGCTTTCCATGCGCCCTGGTGTGCTGTGCGGATGCGCATCGGTACCGTCACTGGATTGGCCCTGGTCGCCGCCTCCGTCGCGGCGGCGGTCGTGCTGAGCACGACCCCGGAGGTGGCCGCGCCCGAGGAGCCCAGCAACCTCACGCTGGTCGTCACCGCCGAGAAACCCGACTGCCCCGCCGAATATCTCTAGTAGCCCGGGTTGAGTCCGATATCCGGGTTCAGTGCCTCCGGTCCGACGTGGAGCGGACCATACCTGGGCTGGCCGGTATGCCGAGCTTTTCACCCCCTGTGCGATTGGCTGTCAGGCGTCGAATCACCCGTTCGGCCGACGGATGTCGCTGCGGCAACCATGTTGACTGATGCCATAACGACGCTTCGCTGCCGCCACGCAGCGCAATCTCCGGACCTGGGGAGCCTCGATGGCAAACGGAGACGACCTCGATCTCGACGATCTCCTGGACGAGCTTGACTCCGTGATGGACGGGAACGCCGAGGAATTCGTGCGCGGGTTCGTTCAGAGAGGGGGAAACGGCGGTGGCCAGTACATCGCCCTCGCTGAACACATCAAGGAGGCATTCGGGCACAGCGCACTGTACCGGCTCCTCGCGCTCCTCGGAGGCTGGCGCCAGTTCGGTCCGTCACTCAATGAGGCCATCGAGCTGAATATCGGAGTCGACCTGGCTCAGTACATGGGGGACTACCTGGTCGACGAGGCGGCTATGCGGTCGGCCGTTTTCTATATCGCCGGTGATCAAACCCACGAGGACACCGCGCACGAGAAGATCTTGGTGGAGCGCCGCCGGCTCCATCAGGAACGTTCGATTCGTGAACAAATACAGCAGGGCAACGTATCGGCCGTCTCGCGATTGGCCGAGCTGATCGGCGACAAGACGATGCCGCCGTTCTTGGGAGAGCGGCTGACGAATGAATTCAGATTCTTACTGGACCCCAGCCTCGAGGAGGAGTTGACCGCCGATGAAGGACGCACTGAGTGGCTTGTCGGCCTTCTAGGTCTGCTGTCCGCATCCAATCGCCAGGTATCGGCCGGGAGTCGGCGTGCGGTCGTGATGGGGAGGCTCAAAAAGCCGGATAACCGGATACAGGCCGATTTCGGCCAAACCGGACGCCGAGAGGGTACACACCTGGGTGCCCGCGCTGACGCGGGCTCACAGCGCCTCGGCGAGAGTCTGGAGGAGGGATTCGTCGGCCTGCTGGGCCGCCTGTTCGATATCGACGACGATCGCCGGGACGGAACGCTCGAGAGTCTGCGCCGGCAGGCTCCGGGAACCCAGTACGGCCACGACATCCAATTCGACTGCGTCGTAGCCGGGCGTCCGGCCGTCAAGTGCTTCGTGGAGTGCAAGAACTACACGGGAAGGCACTTACGAACCGGCGACATCGCGGAGAAATTGCTGTCGATGGAGCATCACTGGCGAGACGTACGGCTGGATCAGTACATCATCGTCTCCCCTCACGCGGAGCCGTCCAACGAGCTGGACTTGATGATCCAGTCCTGGAACGAGCAGCAACGATTTCCCTTCGAGATCCAGGTGTGGAGTCCCGCCAACGGCGTGCGGCAGCTCTTCGCGGTCAGCCCGATGGTGTACGAGGCCATCTACGGAGAGCGACCGGACGAGGACCTCGACTCCGCGGCCGTTGTCGCGAGATGGCTGGACAGGCTACGGCCCGCGATTCGTCTGCCTCGAGCGTGGGTTCAATACCTGAGCGACCAGGGGTCACATTGCATCGGCAGCGAGGACCGCGAGCATTTCGCCGATCTCTGGAACGACCACGTCGAGCCGAAAGCCGCCGATGAGAGAGGCGACACGTTGCCAGGCAGCCTTCTCAGCGCCGTCCAGCAATGGCTCGGCAACGATGAGAAGCGGTCGCTGCTGTTGCTGGCCGAGTTCGGGGAGGGAAAAAGCTTCTTCAGCTACAGTTTGACCCGGCGCCTGTCGCGAGAGTTCCTGGCCGACCCGAGTACGGGCAGCATCGCCGTGCGGATCGGTCTACGAGATCTGAAAACCAACGACGACCCGCGCGACTTCATCGATCGCCGGCTGCGGGAGTTCGGTTCCAGTATCGGTGAGTGGAACAGCCTTACGCGGTCCTACCGCACGATGATCATTCTGGACGGATTCGACGAGATGTCCGCGAGGCTGGACTCCGTAACCTTGGGTGAGAACATACGGCGGCTTAGCGAATGCTTCGAGTACCTTGCGTCGTCGAAGGTCCTGATCACCTCCCGTACTCACTTTTTTGAGACTCGTCGGCAACAAGAGCGCTTCCTGGACCGGGTGGGCCGTCCACAGATATTGCGCATCGCCCCGATCACCAGGGCGCGTCGCCTCGAGCACCTAATGCGGTACGCGAAACGATTCGGGCTTGAAGACAAACTGCGGCAGTTGCAGCAGCTCTACGACCCGATCGGACTCGCCGCCAAACCGCTGTTCCTCCAAATGATCAAGGCAACGCTGTCGGCACTGCCCGACGACAAGTTCGACGAACTCGTGCTGTACCAGACGTACGTCGACACGAGTCTTCGCCGGAAGATCTCCGACCTGGAGGAGGAGTCGGCCGAGACTCTGCGCTCCGAACTGGTGAGCGGGCTGCAGGAAATTCTGGAAGAAGTCGCCGTGAGCCTTCACGTCACGGATGTCGAATGGGTCGGCCTCCGCGACGTGGGGCATCGCATGCCCCTGGCGGAGAAGCTCTGGCGGAGCACCGGTGAGGCCGCGGCCGCCCCCGCACCGCGGGATGCCGCCGATGACCTCAGCCGCCGCGTCGGTATCCGGTCTCTCCTAAAGCCGGTGCTCGGAGCTGACCAGGACAGTTGGCCGGTCGAGTTCTTCCATCGGTCCATGCGGGAGTACTTCGTGGCCCGCCGGATCGTCGGGTCTGTCCGGCGGCGCGTGATCGACGAAAGCCTGCGGAAGCTGCCGCTGCAGCCGGAGATCGCCAACTTCGCGCTCCTGATGATGCGGGCCGACAACAAAACGGATTACGGCACTGTCCTGCTGAGCGAGACGCGTCGTCATGTCGTGGGAATGGACCTCGGGGTGTTGGGCGGCAACTGCCTCTCGCTGCTCTTCGGGCTGAACAAGAAGCTTCCTCGCCGGGACTGGCAGGGCTTGTGCCTGGACTATGCGTACCTGTCCGGGGCTGACCTCACCGGCGCCTCCTTCGCCGGCTCCACCCTCCGGTATGCGAATCTCGACAACACCAACCTGACCGGAGCCGACGTCCGCAATGTCGATCTCACCGGCGTCAGGATCGAGGAAACGGCTCCGATAACCGCCGCGACGGCGATGAACAATTCGCCCGGAGCCTATTGCATGTACGGCGACGGCGTCATCCGAGAGTGGCGGGTTGCTGCAGGCGGCAGGCCGATGGCCGAAAAGGTGGTAAGCGATGCGCCGACGAATGCTCGCAGTATCCACGTCACGCCGCACGGCGACCTCGTGGTCTTTCGCCCCTTCGGCATCACGGTCTATGGCAGCATGCGCGACGGCTGGCGGGAGTTGTCGTCCTTCCGCATCGGCCGGCATGTCCGGGCCATGGATATTCGCGGATCACAGGTGCTGGTCGCTGAATATTGGAACACCAGTGGGGAGAGTACCGCCACCAGGTACTCACCCGGCCCGCGAACGGTGGATCAGGTGCTGGCGTGCGGACTGCCGAGCACTGGCCTTGCCCTGTGCCAGGACCTTTGTGTCGTGCCAGGGCAGGGGCAGTCGTTGGTGGCTGTCTCCGCCGAAACCGGAGACAGCGTGGAGCTCCCGTACCAGGACGTGTCGGACGTCGATGTCATGCGGACACCTGAAGGGACCTACCTGATCGCCGTAGGCAGGCTCGACGGGTCATTGTCCCTTTGCCGGGTGGACCGCGGGACGCACCCGCCGGAGTGGAAGGAAATGTGGCGTGGCGTTGTCCACGACGGTGCAGTGACGGCAGTCCGATTCGTCGCGAACGATTTTGTGTTGACCGGTGGCGCCGACCGAGCTGCTTACCTCTATCCCTTACGGGCCGACAGCAGGTTGGCCGAGCCTCTGGAACTTCAGCTCACCATCAAATGTGCCGGACTGAAATGGTCCGGCGTCCGGGGACCCCACGAGGCAGACCTGATCCGTAAGTTGGTGGAGCGTGCCGATGCCAACAGCGAGGCCGGAGCCAACGGCTGAGCTTCTTAGCGACGCCGGCCGGCGCTCTGGTGCCGGCTCTCGACCACTGAGGACGTCAGGCCTAGGGTCGTGGTCACCCGTCGCCGGTGGGTGGGAGGGCTTCCAGACCGAGTAGTCGTGCGAGCAAGGCCAGCTGGTCGGCGAAGTGGTGGACGAAATCGGGGGACGTGGCGTCCTCGCCGGTAACGGCTTCGATGACGTGCGGGAGCGTGGTCGTCGCCATGGTGGCGGCCATCAGCATGACCAGCAGGCAGTCCGGATCCAGCTCGGCTGGTAGCCGCCCGGACTGTTGCAGCGCTCGCAGCTGGGCAGCGGTGCCGGTGAGCAGGTCGCTCTGAAAGGCCTGGCGGGTACCGCTCTGCCGCAGGCCGTCCCAGGCCACGACGCGAACGCCCTCCGGGTTGTGCAGCACCTCCAGCGCGTAGCGGCGCAACTGCTCGGGCAGGGGGGTGCCGGGCGGCGCGAGCTCGCGCTGCCGTTGCCGCCATTGCTGGGACATCGCTTCGTACAGGCCTTCTTTGCCGTCGAAGTAGTACGACACCAGCTGCTGGTTGACGCCGGCTCGGGCGGCGATCGCCCGGACCCGGGCGCCCGCGTAACCGTGTGCGCCGAACTCCACCGCGGCGGCGTCCAGGATTTTCTGACGGGTGCGTTCGGGGTCGCGCTGCCGCTCTTGCGGCGTCGGTGACCTGCGGGGCGTTGATGGCGGCACGGCGTGATTGTACGCCCGCCCAACTCAGGTAATCATACGTTTGATTGACAGATCCATGCGAATGTTTGATCCTGGGGCCAGGAGGTAACGCCATGACTGAACGGACACGGATTCTCATCGCCGGCGCCGGCATCGGTGGGCTGGCACTCGCGCAGGCGCTGCGCCGTGACGGCTTCGACGTCGCGGTGTATGAGCGCGATGCCACGCCGACGTCGCGCAACCAGGGCTACCGTCTCCATCTCGACGCGAACGGCAACGCCGCGCTGCGGACCTGCCTGCCGGCGGCGTCCCTGGACGTGGTCCGGCGTACCAGCGCCGTCAACGGTGACCTGGTGGCCGCCTACAACCAGCGCTTGGAACAGGTCAGCGCCCAGGTGTTCCCGGGAGTCAGCAGCGATGAGATCACCCACGTGGACCGGGACACCTTCCGGCGGAGTCTGTTCACCGGCTTGGCGGACGCGGTGCACTTCGCGCGAACGGTGACCGGTTACCGGATCACCGCTTCCGGCCGGGTCCGGGTGCGGTTCGCCGAGGGCGGCAGCGACGAGGGCGATCTGCTGGTCGGAGCGGACGGATCCGGTTCGGCGGTGCGCGCGCAACTGCTGCCGCACGCCACCGTGCGTGACCTGGGCCTGCGCTGCCTCTACGGCCGGATGCCGATCGACGAGACCACCGACCCCCTGATCCCGGAGGACTTCAACCGCGGATTCTGCTGGGTCGCCGGCGACAACGGATACGGTGCCGGGTTCGCCCCGGTGCGATTCCGCTTCCCGTCCGGGGAAGCGCGGGACTACCTGATGACCACCCTGGTCGCGAAGTCCGAGTTTCTGAGCCCGCGTGACGACCAGGACCTGCGGCGAATCGCCGTGGACGCCACGGCCGGCTGGCATCCGACCGTGCGGCGGCTCTTCGAGCACGCCGACGCCGGTACGTTCTTCCCGATCACGATCCGGGCCAGCGAGGTCGTCGGCGCGTGGAGCACCGGGCCGGTCACCTTGCTCGGCGACGCCATCCACACCATGCCGCCGACGGGCGGTGTCGGCGCCAACACCGCGCTGCAGGACGCCGCGACGCTCTCCGGTGAGCTGCGCTCGGCCGCGCACGGCGAGAAGTCACTGCACGAGGCCGTCGCCGCCTACGAGCGCGTCATGCTCCCCCGCGGCTTCGCCACCATCGAGAACTCGCTGCGGATGGCCGACCAGATATTTCGGGCCTAAAGGGGCCAGCCAGGTCGCGCGGGAGAGCGGGACTGTGCTCACGCGTACCGAAAAAGGGGTCCCGGGCAACAAGGCTGCTGCCCGGGCCCGGGATCAGCGCAGGCTGTCGACGTCGATGACGAAGCGGTAGCGGACGTCGGACTTCAGGACGCGCTCGTAGGCCTCGTTCACCGCGTCGGCGGTGATCAGCTCGACCTCCGGGGCGATGCCCCGCTCGGCGCAAAAGTCCAGCATCTGCTGGGTCTCGGCGATGCCGCCGATGTTGGAGCCGGCGAAGGAGCGCCGCTTGCCGATCAGAGAGAAGACATGTACGGGCAGCGGCTGCGGCGGCGCGCCCACGTTGACGAGCGTGCCGTCGACACGCAGCAGGCCGAGGTAGGCGTTGATGTCGACCGCCGCGCTGACCGTGTTGATGATCAGGTCGAAGGTGTTCTTCAGCGCCTCGAAGGTCGCCGGGTCGCTCGTCGCGTAGTGGTGCTCGGCACCGAAACGCAGGCTGTCGTCCTTCTTGCTGAGCGTCTGTGAGAGGACGGTGACCTCGGCGCCCATCGCGGCCGCGATCTTGACGCCCATGTGGCCGAGGCCGCCCATGCCGACGATCGCGACCTTCTTGCCGGGTCCGGCGTTCCAGTGCGCCAGCGGCGAGTAGAGCGTGATGCCGGCGCAGAGCAGCGGGGCCGCGGCCTCGTGCGGGATCGACGACGGTACGCGCAGCACGAAGTCCTGGTCGACGACGACGTGCGTCGAGTAGCCGCCCTGCGTGACGGTGCCGTCGCGGTCGACGGCCGCGTACGTCCCGACGTTGCCGCCCGAGCAGTACTGCTCCTGCCCGGCCCGGCAGTTCTCGCACTCCCGGCACGAGTTGACCATGCAGCCCACGCCCACCCGGTCACCGACGGCGTGCCGGGTGACCTCGCCGCCGACCTCGGTGACATGGCCCACGATCTCGTGACCGACGGTGAGCGGGTAGGGCACCGGGCCCCAGTCGCCCTTCACCGTGTGGATGTCCGAGTGGCAGATGCCGGCGTAGGTGATCTCGATCAGTACGTCGCGCGGGCCCAGGTCACGTCGCTCGATCGTGGTTCGCACGAGGGGCTCGGTGGCGGAGGGCGCGGCGATGGCGTTGACGGTGAAAATGATGATCCTCCGGATCTTGTTACGTACTCCGCAAGCCTACGACCTTCTCCTTCGCCGGGTTTTCGGTCTGGCCTGGTGACATGGGTCTCCAGGGCGGGCGCTCGGTGCGGTACTCCCCCGACGCCCGGGCGTCCGCCCCGCTCAGCCTGTCGCCGGAGAGGGAGATCCATGTCTGACATCACAGCCGACGCCGACGCGCGAGTGCTGGAACAGACCCTGTTCGAGGTCAAGAAGGTGATCGTCGGCCAGGACCGGCTTGTCGAACGGTTGCTGACCGCGCTGCTCGCCGGTGGGCACTGCCTGCTCGAAGGGGTGCCCGGGGTGGCCAAGACGCTTGCCGCGGAGACCCTCGCGGTGGCGGTCGGCGGCACCTTCCACCGGATCCAGTTCACCCCGGACCTGGTGCCGTCGGACATCCTCGGCACCCGCGTCTACCGGCCGAGCCGGGAGAGCTTCGACGTGGAGCTCGGACCGGTGATGGCGAACCTGGTGCTGGCCGACGAGATCAACCGGGCGCCGGCGAAGGTGCAGTCGGCGCTGCTGGAGGTGATGGCCGAGGGGCACGTGTCGATCGGCGGCCGTACCTACCCGGTGCCGCAGCCGTTCCTGGTGCTGGCCACCCAGAACCCGATCGAGAGCGAGGGTGTCTACCAGCTGCCCGAGGCGCAACGCGACCGGTTCCTGATGCGGGTCGTCGTCGGCTACCCGGACGACCGGGACGAGCTGGGGATCCTCTACCGGATGGGCGGGCGCCGGCCGACCGCCGCGCCGGTGCTCGACACCGGACGGTTGCTGGCCCTGCAGGCCCGGGCCCGGGACGTGTTCGTCCATCACGCGCTCGCCGAGTACGTGGTCCGGCTGGTCCTGGCCACCCGGGACCCGGCCCGGTTCGGTGTGCCCGAGGTGGCGGGGCAGCTGGCGTACGGTGCCAGCCCGCGGGCCACGCTGGGGCTGGTCGCCGCCGCCCGGGCGCTGGCTCTGCTGCGCGGCCGCGAGTACGTGCTACCGACCGACGTGCTCGACGTCGCTCCGGACGTGCTCGCGCACCGCCTGGTGCTGGGCTTCGACGCGGTCGCCGACGGGGTGCCACCGGAGTCGATCGTCCACCGGATCCTGGAGGTCGTCGCCCCGCCGGTGATCGCTCCGGCGCAGCAGGCCTCGGGGGCCGGCCTCGGGGTGGCGGCATGAACTCCGGCGCCTCGCTGAACGAGCTGTCGCCGGAGCGGCGGCTGCGCCGGCTCGAGCTGACCATCACCCGGCGGCTCGACGGGCTGCTGCACGGCTCCTACCTCGGACTGCTGCCCGGACCCGGCAGCGAACCGGCCGGCAGCCGGGAGTACCGGCCCGGTGAGGACGAGGTACGCCGGATGGACTGGGCGGTGACCGCGCGTACCACGGTGCCGCACGTGCGAACCGTCGACGCGGACCGGGAACTGACCACCTGGGTGCTCGCCGACGCGACCGCGAGCATGGACTTCGGCACCGCCGAGTACGAAAAGCGGGAGCTGGCGATCGCCGCCGTGGCCGCGGTCGGCTTCCTCGCCGCCGGGACCGGCAACCGACTCGGCGCGCATCTGGTCACCCCGGGCGGGGTCCGGCGGTTTCCGGCGCGCGGCGGGCGTACGCATCTGCTGGGTGTGCTGCGGGCGCTGCTCGCCGTGCCCCGCGCCGCACCGGCGGCCGAGCCGGCGCCGCTGGCCGGCGCGCTGGAAGCGTTGCGGCGGGCAGCGCCGCGGCGCGGGCTGATCGTGGTCGTCTCCGACTTCCTGGACGGTCTCGACGACGACGGCCTCGGTTCGCAAGCCCCCGCCTGGGAGCAGCCGCTGCGCCGCCTCGCCGCTCACCATCAAGTGCTCGCCGTGCAGGTCGGCGACCCGCGCGAGCACGACCTGCCGGATGTCGGCCTGCTCGCCCTGGTGGATCCGGAGACCGGGCGCCGCCGGGAGGTGCACACCGGCAGCCGCCGGCTGCGCGAACGGTACGCGGCCGCGGCCCGCCGGCAGCAGACCGGCATCACCACCGCGATCCGCCGCACCGGTGCCGCCCACCTTCCGTTGCGCACCGACCGCGACTGGGTCGCCGACATCGTCCGTCACGTGCACGCCCGGCGCCGCCTGGGCCGGGCCGCGAGAAGAGGTGCCTCCACATGACCTGGTTGTCCCCGGAACGGCTCTGGCTGCTCGCCGCGGTCGCCGCGCTGGTCGCCGCTTACGTCGTCGCGCAGCGCCGCCGCAGCCGCTACGCCGTCCGATTCACCAACCTCAAGCTGCTCGACCGGGTCGCGCCGAAGCGGCCGGGCTGGCGGCGGCACGTGCCGGCCGGCCTGTTCCTGGCCATGCTGGGGCTGCTCGTGGTCGGTTTCGCCCGGCCGCAGGCCGAGGTTCAGGTGCCCCGGGAACGGGCGACCGTGCTGGTGGCGGTGGACGTGTCCCGGTCGATGCTGGCCGACGACGTCGCACCGGACCGGCTGAGCGCCGCGAAGGTGGCCGCCCGGGAGTTCGTCGCGGACCTGCCCGAGCAGTTCAACGTGGGCCTGGTCGGGTTCGCCGGGGCGGCGTCGGTGTTCGTGCCGCCGGTCACCGACCGGCAAGCGGTCACGGCCGGGATCGACCGGCTCGCCGAGGGCACGGCCGGCCAGGCCGGGACGGCCATCGGTGATGCCATCGCGACCTCGCTGGACGCGATCCGGAGCGTCGACGCGGAGGCGGTGCCGCCGGCCCGGATCGTGGTGCTCTCCGACGGTGCGAACACCTCCGGGCGGGACCCGGAGGAGGCGGCCCGGCTCGCCACCGAGGTGGGTGTGCCGGTCGACGCGATCTCGTTCGGTACGCCGTCCGGGATGATCCAGGGCGGGCAGGCGGTCCCGGTCGACGGCCAGACCCTGGAGGCGGTCGCGGAGGCCACCGGCGGGAACTATTTCGCCGCCGGCAGTGCGGACGAGCTGCGTGCGGCGTACGCCGACATCGGCAGCTCGGTCGGCTACGAGACCGAGGTGCAGGACGTGTCCGCCCGGTTCATCGGTTTCGGCCTGGTGCTGGCGGTTCTCGCAGCGCTGGCCTCGTTGTTCTGGTTCGCCCGGCTTCCGTAGAAGGGACTCTCCCATGACGACAACAGGACTTGGCGGCACTCCGCGAGGGCCCGAGTTCGTCGCGACCGGCGTACCGCCCGCGCCTGCCACACCCGCGTTCGGCTCCGCGCCGCCGCTGGTGGCCGCGCCCCGGCGGCTGCCGTGGTACGCGGCCGCCGGCGTGGCGGTGCTCGCGGTCTCGGCCGGGGTGGGCGGCGCGTCCGGCTACCTGGCCGGCCGCGACGACGCTGACCGATCGGTCACGCCCGCGCCGGCACCCGGCGTGGCCGGCCTGCCGTCGGACCTCGTCGGCGCGGCCGCGCAGGCCCTGCCCGGCGTGGTCTCGGTGCAGGTGCGCACCTCGTCCGGCCGGGCTTCCGGCTCCGGCTTCGTCTTCGACGATCGCGGGCACATCGTCACCAACAGTCACGTCGTCGCCGGCGGCGGCGCGGTCAGCGTCGTCGGCGCCGACGGCCGCCGGCTCACCGCCGAGGTGGTCGGCACCGACCCGGGCAGCGACATCGCCGTGCTGCGCGTCTCGCCGGGGCGTGCGCTGCGGCCACTCCCCCTCGCCGACCCGCGCACGGTCCGGGTCGGTGAGCCGGTCCTGGCCGTCGGCTCCCCGCTCGGCCTGTCCGGGACGGTCACCGCCGGCATCGTCAGTGCCCTGGACCGGCAGGTGAGCCTCGGCGGTGCGGGCCGGCAGCCGGCGGTGCAGACCGACGCCTCGATCAATCCCGGCAACTCGGGCGGCCCTCTGGTCAACGCCCGCGGGCAGGTGGTCGGCGTCAACACGGCGATCGCCACCCTGGAAGGCGGCGGCAACATCGGCATCGGCTTCGCCGTGCCGATCGAGCGGGCCCGCCAGGTGGCGACCGCCCTCATCGGACGGGGATAGTCGACAGATGCGGCTGCTCGTGGTGGAAGACGAAGAAGACCTGGCCGAAGGCCTGCGGGCCGGGCTGACCCGGACCGGGTACGCCGTGGACATCGCGGCCGGCGCGACCGAGGCGTACGAGCGGCTGACGGTCAACGAGTACGACCTGATGCTCCTCGACATCAACCTGCCCGACGGTGACGGCTTCACCCTGTGCCGGGCGCTGCGCAACGGTGAGGTCGTCACCCCCGGCGACACCGACCTGCGGGTGCTCATGCTGACCGCCCGCGGCAACCTCGACGACCGGGTCCGCGGCCTGGACGACGGCGCCGACGACTACCTGGTCAAACCGTTCCACCTGGCGGAGCTGCTGGCCCGGGTCCGGGCACTGCTGCGCCGGGACACCAACGGCACCACCGCCACGTTGACGGTCGGCGGCATCGTGCTGGACACCGCCCGGCACACCGCCACCCTGCACGGGCGGCCGCTGTCGCTGACCCGCAAGGAGTTCGGTGTCCTGGAGTACCTGATGACCCGGCCCGGGCACGTGGTGTCCAGCGAGGATCTGCTGGAACACGTCTGGGACGCCAACACCGACCCGTTCACCCAGACGGTCCGGGTCACCGTCGGCACGCTGCGCCGCAAACTCGGCGAGGGCTCGATCGAGACCGTGGTCGGCCGCGGCTACCGGCTGAACGAGGTGGCGGCGTGAGATCCATCCGGTTCCGGCTCACCGTCATCTACTCCCTGCTGCTGTTCGCCCTGGCCGGAACCGCGCTGGCGGTCACCTACTACGCCGTCGCCGAGACCACCGAACCGCAGCCGATCACCGAACGCACCGCGAAGGTCTACAACGACAACAGGCAGTACATCGGCACGATGACGGTCGCCGACGTCAGCCAGGTCGAGGCGGCGGTCAACTACAACACCTTGCAAACCCTGCGGAACTACTCGCTGATCGCTCTGGGCGGGCTGTTCGTCGCCAGCCTCGGCATCGGCTGGGTGCTCGCCGGCCGGGCCCTACGCCCGGTCGGCGCCATCACCCGGACCGCGCGGGAGATCCAGGCCACCGACCTGACCCGGCGCATCCGGTTGCGGGGCCCGCACGACGAACTGCGCGACCTGGCCGACACCATCGACTCCATGCTGGACCGGCTCGACCACGCCTTCCAGGCGCAGCGGCAGCTCATCGACGACGCCTCGCACGAGCTGCGCAGTCCGCTCGCCATCATCCGGACCAACCTGGACGCGTCGCTGACCGACCCGGCCGCCACCGCGGACGAGCGGCAGCGCGCCACCGCGATCATCGACCGGGCCACCACCCGGATGTCCCGGCTGGTCGAGGATCTGCTGGCCACCGCACGCCGGGACGCGGAGGCGATGACCGACACCGACGTCGACCTGGCCGCGGTGGCCCGGGAAGCCGGTGACGAGTCGTTCCTGCCCGATCGGCCGCTGAGCCTGCGCTACCGGACCACCGGTGGGCTGCACCTGATCGGCGACGCCGACGCTCTGCGCCGGGCCGTGGGCAACCTGCTGTCCAACGCGGTACGGCTGGCGCCCACCGGGTCGACCGTGACCGTGGCGACCGGTCAGGCCGGTTCGTGGCTGTGGCTGGCCGTCGCGGACGAGGGGCCGGGCATCACGGCGGAGGACCTGCCGCGCGTGTTCGACCGGTTCTGGCGTGGGGCGGCGAACGGGTCGTCGCGGGAACGGCGTACCGGGCTGGGCCTGGCCATCGTGCGGCAGATCGTGGAATCACACGGCGGCCAGGCCGCGGCGTTCTCCGGGCCGGGCGTGGGCAGCACATTCGTGCTGTGGCTGCCGGCCCGCGACCGGAGTGACGGCAGCCCACCGCCGGCGGCCAATCCGCTGCCGGTCGCGGATCGGCGGCCGCACTGAGGACCGCGGCGGGAACTCAGGCGAAGGTCATCGTCAGGCTCAGCCGGATGCTGGACGTCTGGCTGCGCAGCACCGTGAGATCCGCGTCGAACGCGGGACCCAGCTTCTTGGCCAGCGACTGAACCTCCGCCGCGGCCGCCACTTCGCGCCTCGCCTCAGAGCTCGTGTCCAGTTCGAGGTCGTGCTGGGTCAGCAGGTTGGCGTCGTACCCGCGCTGGTCGATCAGTCCCATGACGATGTCGTCGGCGGCCAGCCCGGACCCGGTCGCCAAGGCGGTCGCCGCGTCGACGTCGGGCCGGCTACCCGGCCAGGACCAGCAGGCTTTGAGCCGGCGGGCCACCTTGACGGTGGTCTCGTTGCGGAACGAGGCGGACCCTTTTCCGGTCAGCAGGGACAGCTTCGCCCGGGCGCTCTGCCGGCCGTCCTCGGCGATCTCCTGTATCTCGGTCACCTCCAGCCGGGTCGCGCCCAGCCGCTGGCACACCCCCGCGAACAGGAGGAACTTCTGCAGCGACAGCTCCTCGTACGCCGTGGTCGCCTCCAGATACTCACCGGCCCGCCAGATGTTGCGGACCAGCAGAACACCCGGCCGCAGGCGCCCGGCGAGTCGCTGGTGGAGCGGGTCCAGATCCTCGCCGGGGCGCGGCGGCACCGCGACGACCTGAACGTCGGGGTCGGTCAGCAACTCCGGCGCGTAACTGCGGCAGCGGTTGTAGTCGGTCCGGTCGAGCGGCATCACCCGCGCGGGCTCATGCGCCATCACGATCACCTCCCCGCCACCAGGCGGCGAGCCGGGCGAACGGAGCGGCGAGGCGCTCCGGGACGGATCCGGTGCGGTGCCAGGCGTCCACCAGGCTGGTCCGCACACGGCGCCGGTCAGCGGTCACGCCTCCCTCGTGCAGCGCCCCGATCACCTGGGCGGCCGCCGAGGCCCATCGCACCCGGACCGGCCGGTCGATCACTACCGTGGCGTCGATGCGCGGACGGTGGTCGCTCACCCGGGTCTCGACCAGCAGGAGGTCGCCGGCGCGGACGGCACGCACCTCACCGGAGCGCCGGTCGGTTCGAGCGGCCATGACGATGCGCCCGAACTCTCTCTGCACCTCTTCGCGAGCGCTGGTCTCGTCCTCGGCCAGCAGCCGGCCGTCCTGCCAGGTCATCGGCGCCCGGTCCCGGCCGAACTCGACATACACCGTACGGACGCCGCTCACGGTGCCCACCGCAGCAGGTGCTCGGTGATCCGGTCGGTGAGCCGATCAGCGCCGGCCTGGTCGGCGAGGCTCCCGCTGACCAGGCGGACCCGGCGGTCACCGCCGAGCCGGAGAATGACACGGTCGAGCTGCTCGCGAACGTTCTGCTCGTACCGGCTCACCACGGCCGGGTCGCCGCTCCAGCGCGGATCCTGGTCGGTGTGCGTCACCACCACGACGATTCCGACGTGGGGAGGATCGGTGCCTTTCTCCCGCTCCTGGATGATCTTCAAGATGCGGTCGGCGTCGTCCTCCAAACGGAACGGATCACGCATGTGGCGTGGTGCCGGCGTGCGAAGCCGGTCCGCGTTGACCAGATAGAGGATCCAGCGGCCCTGCTCCACCAGGTCGTCCCAGAGGGGCAGATTGTTGATGTGGCCACCGACGTCGACCACCTCGTTGAAGATCAGGACGTCGCCTGACGCCGTCTTCTTCACCACGTCACCGTGCTTCACCGGCGCTTGGGTGTGCCCCGGCACCTCACCCGGCGGGACACCACGCCAGGAATTGATCAAGGTGGTCTTTCCGGCTTCGGACTCACCGAGCACGGCCAGCGAGAACGAGCGCGCGGCGATCCTCGCCTCCGCGGCCACCGCCCGGTACGCCTTGTTCTGCTGGTGGGAACGAGCCGCCTGGGTAGCGCCGTAGGCGATCGCCTGCTGCACCTGCGGTTTGCTGACCACGTCCAGGAACATCTTGAGTATGGGCCCCATGACCTCTCCCCTTGGCCCGGCCACGGCGGCCGGCGGCGTTACCAGGTACGCACCGCCGCACCAACGGGTTGAACACCAACGGTGAATGCGGATTGCCGACAGAACCATTGCGATCAACGAACGCGGCGCCGGTGCTGAAACCGCGGTGAAACCGCCGTGATCCGGGTCGGGGGCACGGTCGGCGGATGACGAACATGGCGATATCGGTGACCGGCCTGCGCCGGTCGTACGGCGACCAACTGGTGCTCGACGGCATCGACCTGGAGGTTCCGGAGGGCACCGTGTTCTCGTTGCTCGGCCCGAACGGGGCCGGCAAGACCACCATGGTCCAGATCCTGTCCACACTGATCGGCGCGGACGCGGGCGAGGTACGCGTCGGCGGTCACGACGTGGCCGCGGAGCCCGATCGGGTACGGGCGGCGATCGGTGTCACCGGACAGTTCTCCGCGGTGGACGACCTGCTCACCGGGGCGGAGAACCTGCGGCTCATGGCCGACCTGAACCACCTGCCTCGGGTCGAGGGCCGGCGACGGGTCGCCGAGCTGCTCGAACGATTCGGTCTCGATGAGGCTGCGGGCAAGGTCGCGGTGCTGTACTCCGGTGGCATGCGGCGCCGGCTCGACCTGGCCATGAGCCTGATCGGCGACCCCCGGGTGATCTTCCTGGACGAGCCGACCACCGGGCTCGACCCGCGCAGCCGGCGGGACATGTGGCAGATCGTCCGGGACCTGGCCGGCCGCGGGGTGACGATCTTCCTGACCACGCAGTACCTGGAGGAGGCGGACCAGCTCGCCGACCGGATCGCGCTGCTCGATCACGGCCGGCTCGTCGCCGAGGGCAGTCCGGCCGAGCTCAAGCGGCTGGTGCCGGGCGGGCACGTCGAGCTGCGGTTCGCCGACGAGCAGGCCCTGGCGGCGGCTGCCGCGGTGCTCGGTGTCGCACCGGACGAGGAATCACTCGTGCTGAAGGTCCCGGGCGACGGCCATGTCCGCACACTGAAAGCTTTGCTGGACCGGCTCGACGCGGAAGCCGTCGAGGTGGACGGGCTGAGCGTGCACACCCCGGACCTCGACGACGTGTTCCTGGCGGTTACGGCATGACGACCTACGCCGTACGGGACTCGACCACGATGCTGCGCCGTCAGCTGCGGCACCTGTCCCGGAACCTGTCGACGATCCTGATGCTGCTCGCCGTACCGATCATCTTCTTGTTGATGTTCGTCTACGTGCTCGGCGGAACCCTCGGTGACGGCCTCAGCGGCGGCGGTCGCCGCGCCTACGTCAACTACGTCACGCCCGGCATCCTGCTCATCACGATCGCCAGCGCGATCCAGGGCACCACCATCTCGGTCGCGATGGACATGACCGGCGGCATCATCGCGCGGTTCCGGACCATGGCGGTGGCGCGGGCGTCGGTGCTGACCGGGCATGTGCTGGGCAGCGTTCTACAGACGCTGATGCAGCTCATCGTGGTTCTCGGGGTGGCGGTGCTGGTCGGCTTCCGGCCCGATGCCACCGCGGCGGAGTGGCTGGCGACCGCCGGGCTGCTGCTCGCGGCGACGTTCGCCCTGGTGTGGCTGGCCGTGGCGATGGGGTTGGCGACCAAGACCGTCGAGGCGGCGAGCAACCTGCCGACGCCGCTGCTGTTGCTCCCGCTCTTCGGCAGCGGGTTCGTGCCGCCCGAGTCGCTGCCGGCCGGGCTGCGGCAGTTCGCCGAGTACCAGCCGTTCACCCCGATCATGGAGACGCTGCGCGGGCTGCTGCTCGGCACGCCGATCGGCGCGAGCGCGGCGGTCGCGTTCGGCTGGTGCGGTGCGATCGCCCTGACCGGGTACGTGTGGGCGAAGTGGCTCTACAACCGGGACCGCACCCGCTGATCGAGCAGGTCGAGGGCCGCCGCCCGGAGTGCCGCCCGGTCCAGGCCGGCGTAGGACGAGACCGCTTCGGCGTACGCCGCCGGGTCGGACCGTTCCGCGTCGGCCCGGGCCGCCGCACCGGACATCGTCGGCTGGAAGGTGCGCAGGAAGCGGAACCGCTCGGCCAGCGCGATCATCCGGGCCGCGGACCGCGTCCGGGCACGCGCCAGCTCGGTGGTGGCGACGGCCAGCAGCAGGGTGCCGCAGACGGTCTCCTCGATCAGGTACGGCGGCGGATCCACCGGCGGATGGGTCAACAGGTGCTCCAGACGCCCGGGCAGACCGTCCGCGACATCGGCCACGAGGTCGAGCCGGTCGTGCCGGGCATGCGCGATGACGGCCGCCGCCAGCGCCTCCACCGTCCACGGGACCACCTCGGTCGACGGCGTGCAGAGGATCTGGTCGACGACCCGGCGCCACAGTCGCAGGCCGGCCTCCACCTCGCCGCCGGCCAGCCGTACCTCGGCCTGGATGCCCAGGTCGTAGCCGACCGCCTGGACCGTCTCCTCGTCGAGGCTGATCTGGGCGAGCCCGTCCAGCCACCGCCCGGCCTCGGCGGTGTCGCCGATCTGGAGGTTGGCCAGGACGAGCCAGGCCCGGACACCGACCGCGTCGGCGCGGGCGCCGAGTCGCTGGAGCACCGGCAGCGCCGCGGTCAGGTTGTCCCGCGCCTCGGCGCCCTGCTCCAGTTGCAGGCAGAGCTCGGCGACCCGGCAGTGCCCGAGGGCACGCGGCCACGGCAGGTCGCGGTCGGTGAAGAGGCCGAGCGTCTGCCGGGCCGCCTTGAGCGCCGCGTCCATGTCGCCGGCGCTCTCCCAGTGGTAGCTGGCGAACATGTTGGCGGCGGCGGCGAGCAGCGGATCGGTGCTGTCGCACAGCCGGTGCAGTTCGGCCGGATCGCGCAGGGCGCCGATCACCCACCCGAGCGCCCGGACCACCGTGTCCGGTGGTGCCGGGCCGAGCCGGCGCAGCGCGACGATCGCCCGTACCGGCCGCGGCCCCTGGTAGCCGAACGTGTAGAGCACGGCCGTGGTCAGGGCGGTCCTGGTCGCCTCGACCAGGGCCGGTTCCGGCCGGTAGTGCGACAGCGTCCAGGCCGTCTGCCGGATCAGCGCGGCCAGCCGGGGACGGTTGGACTCGAGGATCCACATGCCGCCGAGCACCGCGGCGACCGCCGCTACGCAGGCCCGGTCGTCCCGGGCGAGGGCCAGCCGCAGCGCCTGGAGCAGGTTCTCCTGTTCGGCCCGGACCGCGTCGGCGGTGCCGTACGGATCACCGCCGAGCAGATTCCCGTGATGAGCCGTGCCGAAGGCTCGCGCCCACTCCAGGAACCCGGCTGTGGCGTCCTCGGTCTCGCCGGCCTCGGCAAGCCGCGCGGCGCTGAACTCCCGGACCGTCTCCAGCATCCGCAGCCGGGTGTCGGACACCTTGAGCAAGGAGTGGTCCACGAGGTGCTCGAGCACCATGAGCCCGTCCGGGCCGAGCACCTGGCAGGCGGTGTCGGTGGTGAACCCGCCGGGAAACACCGACAGCGCGCGCATCGCCGCCCGGCCCGCCGGATCGAGCAGGTTCCAGCTCCAGTCGACGACCGCGTGCAGCGTGTGGTGGCGCCGGGGCGCGTCCCGGGCGCCGCCGCGCAGCAGGGCGAACCGGTCGTCGAGGCGGCGGGCCACCTCGGACACCGGCATGATCCGGACCCGGGCGGCGGCCAGCTCGATCGCCAGCGGCAAGCCGTCGAGGTGACGGCACAGGTCCCGTACGTCCGCCTCCGGCAGATCGGCGCCGGGCCGGGCCGCCCGGGCGCGCTGCACGAACAGTTCGACGCTCACCGGCAGGCTCAGCTCCGGCAGCTGGTGGACCGACTCCGACGACAGGCCCAGCGGTGTCCGGCTGGTGGTGAGGATCCGCAGGTCGGCGGTGTCCGCCACGCATCCGCGGACCAGGTCGGCGACACCCGCTACGACGTGCTCGCAATTGTCCAGGACCAGCAGCGACGGTCCGTTGGCGAGCGCGTCGGCGATGCCGTCCTCGGTCGCGCCGAGTGCCGCCGCCACCTCCCGGGCCACGTCGTCGTCCGCCGCGATCCCGGCCAGCGGCACGACCGCGACGGTCCGCGCCTCGGCCCGGCGGGCGACGGCGTTGGCGAGCCGGGTCTTGCCGAGTCCACCCGGCCCGACGATCGAGGTGACCCGGGAGACGCGCAGCAGGGACTCCACCGCGGCCACGTCGTCGTCCCGGCCGAGCAGCGGATTGGGTTCGTGCGTGACGCCGTACCGGATGGTGGGTGTGACGCCCCGCAACAACCGCCGGTGCTCGGCCTGCAAGGCCGCACCGGGATCGGCGCCGAGTTCGTCGCGCAGCGCGCGCCGGTAGTTCTCGTAGCGCGCCAGCGCGGAGGCCGGGCCGAGCGTCGCCGCCTCGCAGCGCAGCAGCTCGGCCAGCACCTCCTCGTCGCGCGGATGCTCGGCGGCCAGCTCGGCCAGGCCGTCCACCGCCTCGGCCGGCCGGCCCAGCCGGGCGAGGGCGAGCGCCCGGGCCCGGACCAGCGCACGATGGGCCGCCCGCCGCTCGGCCCGCAGCGCGGCCACCGGACCGCCGGCCTCGTCGGCCGGGCCGGGCCCGGCCGCACCCCACAACGCGAGACCGGCGTCGGCATGCGCCAGCGCGGCATCATGATCACCGGTACGCGCACAGCGCGCGGCCGCCGCGGCCCGGATCAGCACCGCCGAACTGTCCACCTGATCCTCGGCCAGCGTCAGGCGATAGCCGGTCGCCGTCCGCGCGATGACCTCCGCACCGAGCTGGCTCCGCGCCCGCGAGACCAGGATCTGCAGCGCCTTGGCCGGGTTCTCCGGCTGCTCCTCCGGCCAGAGCCCGTCGACCAGCCGCCCGGTGCCGCAGCCGGTGCGCAGATCCGCGGCGAGCAGCGCGAGAAGTCCGCGCAACCGTGGACCCGCGATCTCGGAGTCCCGGAAGGACACCCGGGACAGCAGGACCAGGTCGGGGGTCACGGCACCAGGGTATCGATACGCTCGGACCCCGGAAGCGTGCGGGAGGGAGTCCGATGGCCGGTCCGGCGCTCGTGAAGATCTGGTCGACGGGTGGCGACTTCCGCGGCACCGGGTTCTTCGTGGCCGCGCGGACCGTCGTGACGTGCGCGCACGTGATCGAGCACGACGAGGACGTCGTGATCGGCTGGTCGGGGCCGGACCTGCGCGGGCGGGTGCTGGTACGCGACCCGGCGAGCCGCGACGGTGCCCGCTACTACCCCGGGCCGGACATCGCGTTCATCGGCGTCGACACCTTCGACAACCCGGCCGTCTTCCTGGACGACAGCGCCCTGGACCGCAGGCTGGAGTCGCTGTTCGTCGAGGGGTTCAGCATCAACAACCCGACCGGTGCGGTGGCACTGGAACGCCGCCGGGTGCCGGTGCTCGGCGAGTCGGACCGCTACCAGCTGCTCAGCGACGCCCACATCGTGCCCGGCATGAGCGGATCACCGGTGGTCGAGGCGGACGGCTCGGAGAGCGTGCGCGGCATGCTCAAGTCGGGGCGGCTCGCCCAGGGCAACAGCGCCTACATGATCCCGGCGTGGGAGATCAAACGGTCGTTCCGGCTGCACAAGCGGCTGCTGCGGGCCCACATGAGCGATCTTCCGCCGCTCGTGCGGCCGCAGGCCGGTACACCGCTGCACATGCTGCTGACCGCGCAGCGCGAGGTCGCCAAGCGGTACCCGTACCGGGTGGCGACGCTGACCCGGCGCGAACCGCCGCCGCTGTCCAGTGTCTACGTCGAGCAGCGCACCCGGGCCAGCACGGCCGGGGCACAGGTGATCAGCCCGGTCGAGCTGCTGCACCGGCACCGCAACGCGCTGCTCGTCGGCGGTGCGGGCGGCGGGAAGAGCACGCTGATCCAGCAGCTGGTGGCGACGTCCGCCGGCTGGTGGCTGCACGAGCCGGACGGCGCGCCCGAGCCGCCGCTGGGCCGGGTGGTCGCGGTCCGCGCCGCGGCCCAGGACCTGCTGGGCGGCGCCTGGTACGCCTCGCTGGCCAGGGCCGTCAACAACGACCTCGGTGGCCGCCTCGACGTCCTGCTCACCCCGGAACACTTCGAGCAGCCGCCGGTGCCGGGCGCCGACTGGCTGATCCTGGTGGACGGCCTGGACGAGGTGCTCGACCGGGGCCGGCGCCGGGAACTGGTCGACGTGCTCGGCTTCCGGGTCGGCCGGTACGGCTCCACCACCCGGTTCGTGGTGGCCAGCCGCCCGCTCGACGACCGCGAGTTCGCCCGGCTGCACGCCAGCCTGACCGGCAGCGACCGCACCAAGCGGCTCGGCGAGTACGATCTGCGCCCCTTCGACTGGGAGGCGGTACGCCAGTTCGCCGCCAACTGGTTCCGCCCGGCGGACGCCGAACAGTCCCCGGTCGAGCCCGCCGACTTCCTCGAGGCGATCGGCACCGCCGGGCTGGCACCGCTCGTGGAGGTGCCACTGCTGGCCACCATCGCCGCGATCGTCTACGAGGAGAAGCCGAACCTGCCACTCCCCCTCGACCGGGCCGGCCTGTACGAGACGTTCGTCCGGGTGCTGCTGACCCTGCGGGAGCAGCGGATCGGCGTACGGTCGGCGCTGCGCGAGCAACTCGCCCGGCTGGGGCAGCAGGCGGAGGCGTTCGGCGAGCGGATGCTCGACGACCGGCTCGCCTGCCTGAGCTTCCTCGCCGTGCAGTACCTGCGGCATCGCCGGCGGCTCGGCGACGCCCTCCAGGACTGGCTGCGCGAGCAGTATCCCCGGCCGCCGCTCGGCGTCACCGTCGAGCACCTGCGCGACCTGCTGGTCGACACCGGCCTGGTGGCGGTCTACGGCGACGATCTGGTCTTCATCCACCAGAGCTTCGCCGAATATCTCGCCTCGCTGAAGCTGGTCGACGAGTTCGACCCGGACGCCTGGCTGCAACGGGTACGGCGCAGCGGCGCGGACAGCCTCGGCCTGTTCACCCTGGCGGCCTGGGGCGACGCCGGCCACGACACCCGGCCGGTCGTCGAGGCGCTGATGGCGCCCGGCGAGAAACGGCAGTACCCGCACCTGCGCCAGGCCGCCGCGATGATCCAGGACGGTGGGGTCCTGGTCTCCGGCGACACCAGCGAGATCATCGAACTCGCCGAGACGGCCGTGCGGCAGGTCGCCGACGCGCCGGCGGTCGTCGACGTACTGCGGGCGATCCTGCAACGCACCCGGGACGCGGCCCGGGTGGTCCGGCTGGTCGGCGACGGCGGGCTGTCCATCCGCAAACGCGCCGAGGCCGCCCGGGTCCTGGTCACCAGCGAGAATCCCGCGGATCACCAGATCGGCCTCGCCGAGCTGCTCAAACTCGCGTACGGCACCGAGCTGCGTGAGGCCGACCGGCTGTGGGCGCTGTACGTCGTCGTCGAGGTGGCACCCCGGCACGAACGGCGGCACGCGGTGCAGCGGCTCGCCCAGTACGTGGAGACCGCTCACGACCTCGGCCTGCGGATGACGGCCCTGGACCTGCTGCACCGCGCCGGGGAGATGCCGGCCGCGGCCGCCGCGCTGCTGCGCCGCATGCTCGACCCGAGCCGTCCGGACGCCGATCGCGAGGAGGCCGGCTCGCTGCTGGTGCTCTGCATGGACGTGTACCGGCCGGCTCAGGCGCCGCCGGATCTGGTCGACCTCGGCGACGAGCTGGCCGAACAGACCTGGCAGGCGGTCACACCGTGGACGGCGCCGCTCGACGACGCCACCCGGCTCGCGGTCCGCCGGCTGGCCGCCGGGGCCGGTGTCCGGCAGGCGGCGTCCACGGTGGGCCGGCTCATCCGTACCCGGCCCGTCGGCTGGGAGTCTCGGACGGACGTGATCACCAGGCTCGGCCGCCCCACCGCGGCCAGGCGCGGGCCGGTCGCCTCCCCGTGGGAGCCGGTCTCCTGGCAAGCCGTGACCCTGCTCGCCGCCGACCACGCCGCCCCCTGGTACGACCGGCTCCACCTGCTGCTCGACTACGCCCGGCAGGTGCCCGAACGGGACGACGACGTGACCACGCTGCTGCGGCAGCGGCTGCACGTGCCGCGGACGCCGAGACGCGAACAGCGAGCCGTGCTCGAGGCGCTGCTCACCCGCGTCGACGTCGACGACATGCGCACGCTGGCCGATGACACCGGCCTGCCGGTGCGGTTGCGGGCCACCGCGGCGGTGGCGTACGGCGTGCAGAAGCGGGACCGGTCGGCGGCCCATTCGCTGCTGACCGCCCTGGCACAGACCACCGGAGCGCCGCTGTGGGAACGGGCCGGCTGCGTGACGCGGCGCTGGGCCCTGCCAGTGCTGATCTGGCTGGAAACCCTCGGTTGAGCACGTCCATCAGGTACGCCCGATGAGGCTGTGGAACAGCGCCACCGCCGCACCCGCCGCGCCCCCGCCCCAGAGCACCGCACCGGGAAGGGAGCGGTCGGCCAGGTAGGACAGCACTCCGGCCAGCACACCCACCACGAGCGCCACCAGCAGGATGACCGTGGTGCGCACTGTCAGTAACGGCATCATCAGACCTCCGGTTTGTGCGACAAACGCCCCGTATTACGTGCCACAGTGCGACTCAACCCACGGCCGGAAAAAGTCCGGCGGAGCCCGTGGGGAACTCGGCACCGGCGCACTTAGGAAGGTCATCCAGGACACGGCTCCAGGCGAGCCGATAGAACCGGAGAGGCAGCGGCGACAGTGGCCCGGCACGACGACGAAGCGGTGGGCAACGGGCCCGCCGCCGACCGTCAGGAGCAGCTGCGACGCCGGATCGGCGACCGGAAGCTGCGGGACGCCCTCGCGGCCGAGGACTTCACCGGGCGGCGCTACCGCCGGTTCGAGGAGGAACTGGCCGCGTACGGGCTCGCGGTGCTGCGCGGGTGGCTGCACTCGGGCTACATCTTCCAGCTCACCGCCGCTCGCGGCTTCCCGCTCAAGCCCACCGGCCAGGAGCTGGCCGAGCTGCACCGGAACTCGGACCTGCGCGAGGAACTGGCCAACATGACGGTCGCGCTCACGCTCCCCCGATTCCGCCGGCAGGCGCTGGTCGACGGTGGCTGGCGGAGCGACTCCGGCGCGAGCCTGCCCACCTACTTCATGGGCGCCACCCTCTACGTGTTCCCGAACCAGTTCCGCGAGTACCGGGCCTACCAGAACCGATACACCAGAGCCGCGCACGCGGAGGGGGTGCTGTTGCAGCCGTACGGCAGCCCGCTCAACGACCCGGCCGCGATCGCGCTCGGTGGCCTGCGCGTCCAGGAGGAACTGCGCGGCCTGGACGAGCGGACCGCGGCGGTGGTCGCATTGAACCTCGCCGGCTACCACCAGGAGGAGATCGCCGAACTGCTCTCCATGCCCTCGCCGCGCACCGTCGAGGGCATCCTGTACCGGTGGCGTACCAGAGCCAGGCAGCGGACCGGGACGGGAGGTGACGGCGATGCCGGCGAATGACGACGAGTTCGAAGCCCTGATCGAGCAGTCCTCGCTCGGCTCCGAGGGTGCCCGCCGGCTGCGCCGGCGTACGTCCCGCCGGCAGGTCGACGCCGTCCGCCGCATTGCGGAGGAGCACGAGCGCGGGTCAGGGGATGCCGCAGGTCCGCATCCCGGCGCCCGCCCTTCCGCCGCCCGGCCGGCACCGGACAGCCCCCGGCAGCCCGGGCAACCCATGCCGGCCGGCATCGGAGCCACCGCCATCGCGACGGTCACCGAAGACCGCTCGGACGTAGCCGTCCTGCACCTGCGGGGCGAACTCGACGCCGACACCGCCCCCCAGCTGCAGGCCACGCTCAGCCAGCTGCTCGAACGCCCGGTGCCGCGCATCGTGGTCGACCTGACCGCGCTGAAGTTCTGCGACAGCGTGGGCCTGAGCGCCCTGATCACGTCCCGCCAGGTGATCCTCGCCCGAGGCGGCTGGCTCCGCCTGGCCGGAGCCAACCCCTTCCTCGCCGCGTTGCTGGACACGGTAGGGCTGAGCACGTACTTCCCGACCTTCCCCAGCGTGGCCGCCGCCCTCGACGCCTGAACCCCACTTCCTCGGTACGCGTGACCGGCGAGCAAACCTCGACCCTGGACAGGCATCAAGGCGTCATGCCCACGGCACCCGGATGTCGGGCAGGGCCGTGCGGGTCTGCTGCCACCAGGCGCCGATCGGGTCGGCGCAGCCGGCCGCCGGGTGGCGCGTGCAGTAGCCGCGGCTCCAGGCGATGACCAGAGCCACCCCGGCCAGGAGCAGCAGCGTCGAGTTGAACCGGGCCAGCCACCATCCGAACTGGAGGACCCGGTAGCGGGTCACCCCTCGCACCCCGCGGGAGCCGGTGATCGCCCAGTCGCCGATCGCGTAGTGGGCGGCGGTCAGTGGCAGCCGGAACAACCGGAACAGCCGCGCGAAACCGACGTCGACCAGCAGCGCGGCGGTGACAAGCACGGCGGTGACCACGCTGACCGCCGGGATCAGCAGGTAGCGGCCGATCCACGGGAGCACCCGGTGCACGACGAAGCGGGGCGTCACCAACAGCACGGCGACCACGATCGGCACCACCAGGTAGCCGCGGAGTTCGCCGGGCAGCCAGGTCAGCTGTTGTCGCAGCCAGTCGGAGAGAAGGTCGTAGAGACCGAGGGCGTCACCGGTCATCGAGGACGTCACCCATCCGGGTCACCACGTCGTGGAAGCGGGCGAGCGCGCGCCCGGCCGCGCCTTCGGTGCCGTGCTCGGCGAGCGCCTGGCGGGCCAGTTCGGTCAGCTCCTGGACCAGCTGGGCCGGGTCGGCACCGCCGGGATCGCCGGGGTCGGGTTCCTCGTCGTCGGCGACCAGCGCCTGGATGACGCGTTCGCCGGTGAGGACGTCGGTGGCGGACACGGAGACCCGCAGTTCGTCCAGCCGTACGCCGCCGGGCACGGTCACACCGTCGGCGAAGGCGGTGGTCAGCCGTTCGCGTACCTCGTCGGCGGTGTCCGCCTTGGGATCGAGCGCGGCGGTGACGTGCTCGCGCAGCTCGGTGACGCAGGCGTACTCCAGGTCGCTGATCCGGTTGGCGACCACCTCGACCGGGTCGACGACCGTCCAGCGGCCCTCGACGTCGGCGGTGAGCGACGCTCCGATCGGGAACGACGCCCGGAAGCCGTGCGGTGCGGTGTCGATGCGGTAGCCGGTGCGCGGTCCGAAGAGGAGCATCTCACCGGCCGTCCAGCCGCCCGGCGGCACCCGCAACTGGCCGGCCCGGGTACGGAACACCAGTGCCGTCCCGGGCGCCGGAACCCGGGACCGGTTCAGCGGGAAACGCCGAAGCTCCTCGATGTACAGGATCGGGTTGGAGAAGCCCACCCCTGACGGCCCGGACAAGTATGCTCCTCGGCGAAACGGCAGCGACGCTCAAACTGGGCAGTCATCGTAACCAGTCACTCGCGGAAGGTGACCATGCAAGTTTCCGACGCCGGCCGTCTACTGTCGATCGAGGTCCGGTCCGCCGACGGCCGGCCACTCGGCCGGGTCGGCACCGTCTACATCGCCGACGGTTCGGTGCAGCCGCTGCTGGTCTCGTTCCCCGCCGACCGGGACACCCCGTTCGTGGCACCGCTGTTCGGCGCCGAGCTCACCCCGGACGCTCTGGTGCTGGGCTATTCCGCCGAACGAGTGACCGCCGGCCCGGCCGTCGACGCCGAGGCGCGGCTGTCGGTCGGTGAGATCGCCGCCGTGCTCGCCTACTACGGCCGGGCGGTGACGGTCGACCGGCCGCTCACCGAGCGGGTGCAGGGTGTCGGCGACGTCGGTTTCAACCATGCCGACGTGCGGGCGGTACCCCGGATGCCGGAGATCGGCGACGACGATCTGCCGCCGATCGTAGTGACCCGCCCCTCGCACTCGGGGTGACGCCGATGACCGCGCCGGACCTGGAACCGACCCCGTCCCCGCTCGTCCTCGCCAACCAGCGCATCCGCGACACCGCGAAGTGGCTGATCGCCAGCGCGGCCGGCGTCGGTGCCGCGCTGATCGCCGGCAGCCAGCTGGCCGGCATCGGCCGTCTCGACGTCGGCTGGCCGACCAGCGCCGCCACCGCCCGGCTCTGGGTGGCCGGTGCCGGCGCCTTGCTCGGGCTCGGAGCCGTGGTGTTCGCGATCGCCGGCGCGGTCCGGGTGCTGCTGCCGATGCAGGTGCTGGTCTCCGACCTCGCCGACAACTGGGACGATCCGTCGCCGCGGCTGCGGCCGGTGGTGGAGTTCCTGAAACGCCGGCCGAAGTTCCTGCAAGGCACCAAGAGCCCCGGTGAGCTGATCAGCCGGCGGGCCGGGATGGTCGCCCAGCTCGGCAAGCCGGGCGCCGACCCGCGCCTGCGCGAACGGATCGAGGCGATGGACCGGCGCATCGAGGCGGTCGAGGACGTGGCCAGCCACGAGGCGCTCAAGGCGACGTTCGAACGCTGCCTGCGGCGGTTACTGGTGGCGGCGCTGGTCGCGGCCATCGGGATCATCGCGTACGCGTGGGCCGCCAACCCACCGCCGAAAACCGTCACGGCCGACCTGCGCAACGCCCGGCTCACCGGAGCGTTCCTGCGCGACGCCGACCTGCGCAACGCCAAGCTCGACGGCGCCGACCTGACCGGCGCGGACCTCACCGGCGCCGATCTGACGGGCGCGTCCCTTGTGAAGGTTGTCTGGTCGCGTACGACCTGCCCGGACGGCACGGCCAGCGACGAGAACGGCGACACTTGCCAGGGCCACCTGAGCCCCGGCTAGAGCGCTTCCGTAGTCAGGGCCCCCAAGCGGTGATCTTGCTTGGCCCACGCTCAATGCTGTCTCGACGGCCGCCAGACAGCACCCACGTTGGGCCGGCTCGTTACGCGTACCTCAATGCCTTTTCGGTGATCACCGAGCGCAACTCCTCCACCAGCCGGCGCGGAGAGACCGGCTTGGGCAGGTAGCGGTCGGCGCCGGCGGTCATGCCGGCGGCGACGTCGTACTGGTGGACGCCGGCCGAGAGCATCAGGATGCCGGTGTCGCGGGTTGCCGGGTTCTCCCGGACCAGCCGGCACAGGTCGAGGCCGTTCATGTCGGGCATCCGGACGTCGGTGATCAGAGCGACCGGGCCCGCGACCGCGAGAAGCTTCGCGGCGGTCCGGCCGTCGCGGGCGCCGAGCGTCTCGAAGCCGGCGTTCTCCAGCGCGAAGGAGATCAACTCGCGCACGTCGCGGTCGTCCTCGGCGATCAGAACCAGGTTCTCGTTCATGGGATTCTCTCTCGGTCCGGCCGGTCACGACATTGCGGTTGCCGTGCTTCCGGTCGGCTCTTCGGCGTGGCGGTGCGGGCATGCAGGCATATCCGGGTGCGGGGCGGTTGCGTGTGGGTTTCGCGGTCACCGCCGGTAGGTGACCCGGCGGACGAGCGTCTCGAACGGGCCCCGCCGGCCGGCCCGGCGCATCCGGTCGGCGATCAGGACGGTGACCGCCCAGGTCACCGCCGCCAGCAGCGCCGTGGTGGTGACCGTCAGCGTGCCGGACAGGTCGAGCAGGAACGGCGTGAACACCACCGCCCAGGTCACCGACTGCATCAGGTAGCAGCTCATCGAGCGCTGGCCGGTGGCGACGATCGCCTCGGTGACCGGGCCGCGCCGTCGCCCGAGGCGCACCGCGAGCAGCGCGATCAGGGCGGCGTATCCGAATCCGCCGAGGGTGCCGGTCGTGCTGTGCAGCGCCGCCGACCAGTTCAGCGCCGGCTGGTCCGGGGCGGTGGTCACGCCGGCGAGCAGCAGCGCGATCGGCTGGGCGCCCAGCACCGCGGCGCCCAGGCCACCGGCGGCGACGATCGCGAGCAGCCGCCGGTGCTGCTCCGGCCGTTCCAGGATGCGGCGGCGGCCGGCCCACAGGCCCACCGCGAACGGGCAGAGGAAGCCGATCGGCCCGAGTGCGGCGATGAACAGTGCCGCCGGAATCCGGTCGGTGAACATGCCGGCCAGATCCGGCGGCAGCATCGCCGCGTCCGGCCCGGTCCGGCTGATCGTGAACAGGTCATCGCTCGGCACGGCGTTCAGCGCCAGGAACGCCACGGCGACCGCCAGCAGCCAGCGGTCCTTCCAGAAGATCAGCCAGACGCCGGCGAACAGCAGTACACCGTAGGCCGCCAGGATGTCTCCGACGAAGAACAGCATGGCGTCGGCCAGGCCGACTACCACCAGCACGGCACTGCGGCGCCAGAGCAGACGGCGTACGCCCCACCGGCCCCGTTCCTGCTGCCGGCGCACGATCTGCGCGACGCCGTAGCCGAAGAGCAGCCCGAACATCGGGAAGGCCCGGCCGTCCACGAACGTCGTCAGCAGCCAGATCACCCCCGCGTCGACCGGTGTTCCGTCCTGCGGATAGCCACCGAAGACCACCGGGGACCGCAGGAAGAAGTGCGTGTTCGCGAGCGCGATGAACAGCAGCATGAACCCGCGCGCCAGGTCCGGGCCGAGCGCCCGTTCGGCCGGTTCGGTCGCGCCCGGTAGTCGTACCTCTGTTCGGATGCTCATGATCCGAACGTAGGGCCGCGGGCCGGGCCTCAGCAGTGACCGGAAGTCGGTCCCGGTCGTCTCCTTCGGCTATTCCCGTACCGACCGAAGACGGTCCCGCAGATACCTCCGTTCCGCGGGATCGTGGGTCAGGGCGACGGCGTCCTCGTACGCCGCGGCGGCCTCCGGGCGGCGGCCCAGCCGTTCCAGCAGGTGGGCGCGCAACGCCCGGGCCGGCTGGAAGCGGTGGGCCGGCTCGAGCAGGGCCAGCCCGGCTTCGGGTCCGTCCACCTCGGCGGTGACCGCGGCGAGCGCGACACCGCCGCCGAGCGACGGCGCCACGTCCTGAAGGAGCCGGTGCAGGTTCAGCAGGGAGTGCCAGTCGGTCGCACCGGTCTGTGCCCGTGCGCAGTGCACCGCCTGGATGGCGGCCTCGATCTGGAAGCGGCCCAGCCGTCCCCGCGCGTGAGCGGCCCGCAGGTGCTCGTGCGCCCGGCCGATCAGCCGGTGATCCCACCGCGCCGGGTCCTGCTCGGCGAGCGGCACGAATCGGCCCTGGCCGTCGGTCCGTGCCCCGGCGCGGGCCGCCGACAGCTGCACCAGCGCGGCCAGCCCGTGCGCCTCCGGATCGTCCGGGACCAGGGTGGTCAGCACCTCGGCCAGGTGCAGCGCCTCCCCGGGCAGCCGCCGGTCCTGTGGCCCGGTGGTGGCCCAGTCGATGACGTAGGCGCCGTAGACCGCCTCCAGCACGGCGGCCATCCGGGCCGGCAGATCGGAGCGGTCCGGGATCCGGAAGGGGATGCGGGCGGACTTGACGCGGCGCTTGGCGCGTACCAGGCGGGTGGCCATCGTCGAGGCCGGCATCGAGAACGCCCGGCCGATCTGTTCGGCGGTGAAACCGAGCACGGTGTTGAGCATCAGCGGGGTGTGCACCGCCCGGTCGATCGCCGGGTGCGCGCACACCAGCATCAGTTCGAGCCGCCGGTCCGGGATCGCGTCGACGTCCAGGTCGTCGACGTGCACCGGCGCGTGCCGGTCGGCGTCGAGGGCCACGCCGCGCTGGACCGCCGCGGACTTCCACCAGTCCCGCAGCCGGTTGCGGGCCACCGCCAGCAGCCACCCGTCCGGGTTGGCCGGTACGCCCTGGCCGGGCCAGGTCCGCACGGCCGCCTCGAACGCGTCGGCCAGGGCGTCCTCGGCCGCGGCGAGGTCGCTGGTCGCCGCCGACAGCAGCGCCAGCAGCCGCCCGTAACTGTCCCGGGCGGCCACCGCCGCTGCTGTCCCGCCGGTCAGCTCGTCCATCCGCCGTCGAGGAAGGCGGTCGCGACCGGGCGGATCTCCACCACACCCCACTGGGCGCCCGGGCACTTCTCCGCCCAGCCGATCGCCGCGTCCAGATCGGGTACGTCGAGCAGGAACACCCCGGCGAGGGCCTCCTTCGTCTCGGCGAACGGACCGTCCTGCACCCGCAGCGTGCCCTCCCTGCGGGTGACCGTCGTGGTGCCCTGGGTCGGCTGAAGGACATCCGCCGAGAGCAGCACCCCGGCCTGCTCGAGCGCCTTGGCGTAGACGTCGAACGCCCGCTGCGCCTCGGCGATCACCTCCGGGTTCAGCTCGCCGTCACCGGGCTCCTGGTGGTGCATCAACAGTGCGTAACGCATCTTCCTGTCCTCTCATCCGAGCGTGACCCCGCTACTCAGATGACGAGTCAGCCGGCCCCGGATCGTCAGTGCTGCGAAGAAACCTACTGATGTTCCAGCGCCAATCGGGGCAGGCGGCGGGCCATTGCCGCCGGCAGCCACCAGGCCCGCTCGCCGAACAGGTGCATCACCGCGGGCAGCAGCAGGCATCGGATGACCACCGCGTCGATCAGGACGGCGACCGCCAGGCCGAGGCCGAACTGCTGGAGCATCCGGTCCGGTGACAGCACGAACGCACCGAACACCACCACCATGATCGCGGCCGCCGCGGTGACCACCCGGCCGGTCGTGGCCAGGCCTTCGCGTACCGCGGCGCGCGCGTCGGCGGTCCGCTCCCACTCCTCGTGCATCCGGGCGAGCAGGAACACCTCGTAGTCCATCGACAGGCCGAACACGATCGCGAAGATCATGACCGGGACGTACGCCTCGATCGGGCCGGGCGGCACGCCGAAGGCGCCGTGCTGGAAGACCAGCGTGATGACGCCCATCGCCGCGCCCACGCTGAGCAGGTTCAGCACCGCGGCCTTGACCGGGATGAGCAGCGAGCGGAAGAGCACGAGCAGCAGCAGCGCGGACAGGCCCACCACGACCGCGACGAACAGCGGGAGCCGGGCGGCGATCGCGGTGGAGACGCCGATGACCGCGGCCGTCGGCCCGCCGACCAGCACCGTCGCGTCGTCGCGGGCCAGTTCCTCGCGGAGGGTGGCCACCAGCTCCTCGGTCGCCTCGTCCTGCGGGGCCGAGTCCGGGAAGGCGATCACGGTCGCCACACCGCCGTCCGGGGCGGGGATGGGCGGGATGACCGCGGCGACGCCGGGCGTGGCGGCGACCGCCTGCTGGACCGCCTGGGCCGCCGCCGCGTCGCCCTCGACGACGATCACCAGCGGGCCGTTGAAGCCGGGACCGAAGCCCTCGGCCAGCAGCTCGTACGCGCGGGTGCTGGTCTTGCTGCCGGCGTCGTTGCCGGCGTCGGCGAAACCGAGCCGCATGTCGAGCACCGGCGCGGCCAGCCCGAGCAGCGCCACCAGCGGGAGCAGCACGGCCGGCCACGGACGGCGGGCCACCGCGTCGCTCCACCGGCGCCAGAGCCGGCCCTCCTCGCGCGGCGGTTTACCCCGCCGGGCGGCCTTCTCGCGCCGCCGGGTCATCGTGCGTTCCAGGCGGGCGCCGAACAGGCTGAGCAGCGCCGGCAGCAGCGTCAGCGCGGCCAGCATGGTCACGAGTACGGTGACCGCCAGCGCCACGGCCACCCCCTGGAGCGCGCCGAGACCGAGCAGTACCAGCCCGAGCAGGGCGATGATCACGGTCATGCCGGCGAAGAAGACGGTCCGGCCGGCCGTGTCCAGCGCGGTACGCACCGCGGTGGCCCGGTCCGACCCGGCGGCCAGCTCGCCGCGGAACCGGGAGAAGACGAGAAGCGCGTAGTCGATGCCCACCCCGAGACCGACCAGGATGAGCAGCGGGGTGGTGAAGTCGGCGACCGTCGCCACGTGCGAGGCGAGCACGACCAGGCCGATGGCCGTACCGACGGCGAACACCGCGATGACGATCGGCAGGCTCGCGGCCAGCAGCGAGCCGAAGAGCAGCACCAGCACCACCAGCGCGGCGAGGAGCCCGGCGCCCTCGGCGGCGCCGCCCTCGGCCTCCTCGGCCGCCCGGGCCGGGTCCCCGCCCACCTCGACGGTCAGCCCGTCACCGCCGGCCGCCCGCGCCGTCTCGATGATCCGGCGGGTGTCCTCGGCGGGCATCTCCTCGGCGCCGACGTCCAGGGTCACCGTCGCGTACGCGATCGTCCCGTCCCCGGACACCGCGCTGTCCGGGCTGACCACCTCCACCACGTGCGGCAGCCCGCGCACCTCGTCCAGCATGCCGGCGACAGCCGCCCGGTCCACGCCTCCCGCGTCCCGCATGACGATCTGCAGGGTGGCACCGGCCCGCGCCGGCATCCGGTCGGTGAGCAGGTCCTGGGCCTGCTGTGACTCGGCGCCCGGCAGGGTGAAGTCGTTGCGGTAGTCGTCGCCGGCGACGACCGATCCGGCCGTGACACCGGCGAGCACGAGCACCCACAGCAGCAGCGCGGTCCAGCGGCGCCGGTAGGACCAGCCGGCCAGCCGCTCGAAGACGCTGCGCCGGCCGGCCCGGGGTGGTGCCTCGGCCTGCTCCGCGATTCCCGACATGAACCCTCCCTCGATGATCTGCCGGGGACAGACGCTATGAATCGCGGTCACTACCCCGAAACACCCTGGAGAGGGCTCGGCGCGTACCCCTGTGGGGGATGCCGGATGCTCCCGGTGAGGGACTCGCCGGGCACCGCCCCGCCCGTACGCTTGGCGAGTGAGGTGGCATCTGGGAGAGCGCGGCCGTGCCGCGGTCGACGCCGCGGCGGCGCTGGCCGCCGGCGTCTTCACGGTGGTGATGTTGCATCAGGGCGGTCTCGGCAGCGACTCGGACGGCTACCGCTCGCTGGATCTGACCGGCTTCCTGCTGGCCGTCGCGTCGGTGGCGCCGCTGGTGTGGGCACGCCGCGCTCCCGGCGTGGCGTTCGCCGTCTCGGCGGCGGCCACCCTGGCGCTCATCCCCTACCCCCTGGACGTGCCGCCCGGTCTGCTGATCGCGACGTACATGCTGGCCGAGGCGGTCGGCGGCGGTGACACACCCCGGCGGCGGCTGTGGGCGGCGGTGAGCGTCGCCGCGTTCGTGCCGCTCACGATGACCCTGATGCTTCTCGGCGACGCGTCACTGAGCAGCATGTCGTCCGGCATGGTGGCGTGGGCGACCATGTTCGCCCTGGTGTGGACCGCCGGCGACCGCAGCCGCCTGCGCCGCGACCGGATCGCCGAGCTCGAGGTGCACGCCCGGCTGCGCGACCAGGAGCTGCGCGGGCAGCGCCGGCTCGCCGCGGCTCAGGAACGCACCCGGATCGCCCGGGAGCTGCACGACTCGGCCGGGCACGCGATAAACGTGATCCTTGTGCAGGCGGGGGCCGCCCGGCTGCTGCACGACCGGGATCCCGAGCGGTCGCTGCGCGCCATCGAGACGATCGAGGAGGTGGCGCAGAGCACCATCGCCGACATCGACCGTCTGGTCCGGGCGCTGCGCGAGGACACCGGGCTCGCCGCTCCGGCACCGGCCGGCACCACCGACCTGGAGCAGCTCGTCGACCGGCACCGCGCCGGCGGCCTCGAGGTCTCGACCCGGTTCGACGGGGCGCCCCGCGGTCTGCCCAGCGGGGTGGCCTGGGCGGCGTACCGGATCCTCCAGGAGGCGCTGACCAACGCGGCCCGGCACGGTTCGGGGCGGGCCGACGTGCGGATGTCGTACGGGGAGTCGGCGGTCGAGATCCTGGTCCGGAACCCGGTGGGCGACCGGAACCGGCCGGGCGGCGGCATGGGGATCGTCGGGATGCGGGAGCGCGCCGCCCTGCTCGACGGGACCCTGGAGGTGCACGACGAGGGCGCCGGGATGTTCCGGCTGCGGGCCCGTCTGCCGTATGACCCACCGGCGACGGCCGGTGCCGTCGCATGACCGGCGGGCCGCTGCGGGTGCTGATCGCCGACGACGACGACCTGATGCGCGCCGGGCTGCGGGCCGTGCTCTCCAGCGACGACACCATCGAGGTCGTCGGCGAGGCCGCGGACGGCCTGGAGGCGGTGACGCTGGCCCGCGACACCGCGCCGGACGTCGTGCTGATGGACGTGCGGATGCCGCGCCGGGACGGCATCGCGGCGACCCGGGAGCTGGGCGAGGCGGTGCCCGCGGCGCGCGTGCTGATCCTGACCACGTTCGAGGACGACGACTACGTGTTCGGGGCGTTGAGCGCCGGCGCTTCCGGGTTCCTGCTGAAGCGGACCCGGCCGGAGCAGCTGATCGAGGCGATCCATACGATCGCGGCCGGGGACTCGCTGTTGTCGCCGTCGGTCACGCGTACCGTGATCGATCAGATGGCGGCGGCCGCCCCGCCGGACCCGGCGGCGGCCCAGCGGCTGCGGGGGCTGACCGCCCGCGAGCGTGACGTGCTGATGCTGGTCGCGCGCGGCCTGTCGAACGCGGAGATCGCCGTGGAGTTGTACGTCGAGGAGTCGACCGTCAAGACCCACATGAAGCGGATTCTCGCCAAACTGGACCTGCGCGATCGGGCCCAGGCGGTGATCGTCGCCTACGAGACCGGCCTGATCCGCCCCGGGCTGGCGCGGTGAACCGCACGTCGCGGGTGGCCGGCACCCGGGAGAGCATCCTGCTGACCGCCGAGCGGCTGTTCGCCGAGCACGGTGTCGCCGCGGTCTCCAACCGGCAGATCAGCGAGGCGGCCGGGCAGGGCAACAACGCCGCCGTCGGCTATCACTTCGGTTCCAAGGCCGACCTGGTCCGGGCGATCGTCCGGCGGCACGGCGAGCCGATGGAACGCATCCGGCGGGAGCTTCTCGCCGAGCACGGCGGCAGCACCGAGCTGCGCGACTGGGTCGCCTGCGTGGTCCGCCCGTTCACCGACCACCTGGTGGCGCTCGGCGATCCCAGCTGGTACGCCCGATTCGCCGCCCAGGTGATGACCGAGCCGCATCTGCGCCAACTCGCGGCGGTCGAGCTCCGGGACGCGCCCATGCTGCGGGCGGTGACCGACGGGTTGCACCGCTGCCTGCCGGACCTCTCGCCGCGGGTGCGGCTGGAACGCGACGACATGGCATACACGCTGCTCGTGCACTTCTGCGCGCAGCGGGAGCGGACCGCGGAGCCGGACTGGCCGGCCGCCACGACCGGTCTGATCGACGCGATCGAGGGCCTGTACCGGGCCCAGCAGAGCCAACTTTTCGGACAGTAGGGCAGTCGGAACCCCAAAAGTTCAGACACTTGCTTTAAATTGGGCGGGCCGCACCGGTCGATCCCCTCGAAAGGTCCCGCATGTCCATCCCCTACCTGCCCCATCGCTTCTCGCCCGCGGAACTCGACGCCATGCGCGCGAGGTACCGGGCGGAACGCGAGCGCCGCATCCGCCCGGACGGGGCGGGCCAGTACCGGCGTGCGGCCGGCGAGTTCGGCTACTACGCCACCGACCCGTACACCGAACGCACCGAGCGGGCTCCGGTCCACGACCGGGTCGAGGCGGTCGTGATCGGCGGCGGCTTCGGCGGGCTGGTCACCGGCGCCCGGTTGCGGCAGGCCGGCGTCCAGGAACTGCGGATGATCGACGAGGCCGGCGACTTCGGCGGCACCTGGTACTGGAACCGCTACCCCGGCCTGCACTGCGACGTCGAGGCCACGGTCTACATGCCACTGCTGGAAGAGGTCGGGTACGTCCCGAAGTGGCGCTACGCCCCCGGCGAGGAGATCCGCCGGCACGCCGTCGCGATCGCCGAGCATTTCAGCCTCTACGACGACGCCCTGTTCCACACCCGGGTCACCGAACTGCGCTGGGACGACGACGCCGCCGAGTGGACCGTGCGGACCGACCGCGGCGACGAGTTCCGCTCCCGCTACGTGGTGATCTCCTCGGGCACCCTGACCCAGCCGAAACTGCCCGGCATCCCCGGCATCGAGGACTACCGGGGCCACACCTTCCACACCAGCCGGTGGGACTACGGCTACACCGGCGGTGACCAGGAGGGCGGCCTGCACAAGCTCGCCGACAAGAAGGTCGGCGTCGTCGGCACCGGCGCCACCGCGATCCAGATCGTCCCGCACCTGGCCCGCGACGCCGAACACCTGTACGTCTTCCAGCGCACCCCGTCCTCGGTCGACGTCCGCGACAACCGCCCCACCGACCCGGCCTGGGCCGCCTCGCTGCGACCCGGCTGGCAGCAGGAGCGGATGGAGAACTTCCTGACCATCGTCACCGGCGGTCACGCCGACGAGGACCTCATCGACGACGGCTGGACGGCCACCGCCCGCCTGCAACGCAAGCTGCTCACCGGATCGCTGGACACCAACCTGTCCGACGAGGAACGCGAATACCTCGACGAGGTCGCCGACTTCCGCAAGATGGACCAGATCCGTGCCCGCGTCGACCAGATCGTCGAGGACCCGGCCGTCGCCGAACTGCTCAAGCCCTGGTACCGCTACATGTGCAAGCGGCCCACCTTCAGCGACCACTACCTGCAGGCCTTCAACCGGCCGGACGTCACCCTGGTCGACACCGCCGACACCGGCGGCATCACCCGGATGACCGAGACCGGTGTCGTCGTCGGCGAGACCGAGTACGAGGTCGACTGCGTCATCTTCGCCACCGGCTTCGAGGTGGGCATCTCCGGCGTACTCTCCGGCACCCTGCCCGTACACGGCCGCGGCGGCCTGCCGCTGCTCGGACACTGGCGCAACGGCCCGCGCACGCTGCACGGCTTCTACAGCCACGGTTTCCCCAACCTGTTCCATCTCGGCTCGATCCAGAACGCCGCGTCGGTGAACTTCGTGCACGTCCTGCAGGAGCAGGCCACCCACATCGGCGCCGTGGTCGCCGAAGCGAACAAGCGTGGCGCCCTGCGCGTCGAGCCCACCCCGGAGGCCGAGGAGGCGTGGGCGGCGACGATCCGCGAGACCGCGCCGGACAACTTCAAGTTCCAGTCCGAGTGCACGCCCGGCTACTACAACGGCGAGGGCAAGCCGCGCCCGGTCAGCTTCTCCTACGGCCCGGGGCCGGTCGCCTTCCACGAGCTACTGCGCGGCTGGCGCACCGAAGGTGGCATGGACGAGGTGCTGGTCACCGCCTAAACCTTCGGGGTACGCGCAACCGGGGTCCCGCCGAAGCCGACCCGTCCCTGCTCTCCCGGCGCGGGCTCGGCTCGGCCTCACCGCCCCAGCGCGACCGCCGGGAAACAGCATCGCCTCACGGTTACGGCCGCCGGGCCTAGGCTGATGCGATGGTCGATGATCTCGCCCTGGTGGCGTCGCTGATCGTGATCGGCTACCTGGCCGTACGCCGGGTCCGCCTCCCGGTCTGGCAGAAACTCATCGTGCTGTTCGCGGAGTTCGCTCTCGGCGCCGCCGTTGTCGTCCTCGAACTGCTGGCCCACTGACATGGCGCTCCAGGTGGCCGTCTGCGGCCCCGGCGACTGCACCGAGGCCGAGGCCCGGGCGGCCCGCCGCGTGGGAGAACTCCTCGCCGAGCACGGCGCGGTGGTCATCTGTGGCGGCGGGACCGGCGTGATGGCCGCCGTCGCGGCCGGCGCCCGGGCCAGGGGCGGCCTGGTCATCGGCATCCGGCCGGACGACAGCAGGGACGCCTCCCCCGACCTGTCGGCGACGATCGTCACCAACATGGGCGAGGCCCGCAACGCGATCATCGTCCAGAGCGCCGACGCCGTGATCAGCGTCGGCGGCTCGTGGGGCACGCTCAGCGAGATCGCCCTGGCCATGCGCCGCGGCGGCATCCCGGTGGTCTCGCTGCGCGGCTGGCGGGTGGCCGCCGGGGACGGCGCACCGGTGCCCGGCATTCAGCACGTGGACACCCCCGAGGCGGCGGTCGGGGCCGTGATCAGGTGAGCGGTCCGAAGAAGGCGCGCAGGTCCGCGACCACGTCCGCCGGGGCCTCCATGGCCGGGAAGTGGCCGCCGTGGCCGAACTCGGTCCAGTGCGTGCCGGGCGGCACCGGGATCAGCTTGCGCACCGTCTCGTCCGCGCCGAACACCGCGAAGCCCTGCGGCACCGCCGGCGGATCGCCCCACTCCGTCGAATGTGCCTGCTCGTACAGGGTGTGCGCGGCGGAGACGCCGGAACCGGTGAACCAGTACAGGCTCACGTTCGTCAGCAGCTGATCGCGGTCGATCGGCAGGCGGGTCCACTCCTCGAACTTCTCGGCGATCCACGCCAGCTGGAAGATCGGGGAGTCGGTCAGCCCGTACCCGATGGTCTGGGGCCGGGTGTTCATGATCGCGAGATAGCCGGATCCGTCGTCGCGGAACGCGTCCATCCGTTCCAGGATCACCTTGTCGACCGGGTCGTCCGGGTTCAAACGGTCGGCCATGCCGGGCAGGAAGGTGGCGGTGGCCGCGGCGGTCGGCGGGTCGGTCACCACATGGCACCCGATGACGTGGTCACCGTCGAGAGCGGCCACCGCCCCCGAGACGCCGGCTCCGACGTCGCCGCCGTGCACGCCGTAACGGTCGTAGCCGAGCCGGCGCATCAGCTCGACCCAGGCACGGGCGGTACGCGTCATGGTCCAGCCGGTGCCGGACAGGGGTGTGGAGAACGCGTACCCCGGCAAGGCCGGAACGACCAGGTGGTAGTCGGCGCTGAGCGGCTCGATCAGGCCGAGGAACTCGACCGGCGAGCTCGGGTAGCCGTGGGTGATCAGCAGCGCGGTGGCGTCCGGGCGGGACGAGCGCACGTGCAGGAACCAGACGTTCTGACCGTCGATCTCGGTGGTGAACTGCGGGTACTCGTTGAGCCGCGCCTCCGCGGCCCGCCAGTCGTACCCGGTCCGCCAGTATTCGGCGAGTTCGTGCAGCTTGTCGGAAGGTACGCCGCGTGACCAGCCCACCCCCGGCAGCTCGGCCGGCCAGCGGGCCGCCGCCAGACGATCGTGTAGCAGGTCCAGGTCGGTCTGCGGGACGGCGATGCGGAACGGATTCATCGGTTCTCTCCTGCCTTCATCGGTGTCAGCGCCGACGTTAGGAGCGATTGCGGATCGCCTCGTTCCGCAATCGCGACGACGATGAGCGAATGGCGGAGACATCCCTGCGCCTGCTGCGCCTGCTCTCGCTGTTGCAGAGCCGTCGCACGTGGAGCGCCACCGGCCTCGCGGACCGGCTCGAAGTGACCACCCGGACCATCCGCAAGGACGTGGAACGGCTGCGCCGCCTCGGCTATCCGGTGGACGCCCGGCCCGGCGTCGGCGGCGGCTACCGGCTCGGCAACGGCGCCAGCCTGCCGCCGCTCTTCCTCGACGACGAGGAGGCGATCGCGGTGGCGGTCGGCCTGCGCACGGCCGCCGGCGGCTCGGTGGCGGGCATCGAGGAGACCTCACTCCGGGCCCTGGCGAAGGTTCAGCAGGTGCTTCCCGCACGGCTCAGCCGCAAAATCAACACCATCGGGACGTACGCCCTCCGCGTACCCACTCCAGAAGGACCGATGGATCCGCACCTTCTTCACGCGATAGCCGACGGGTGCCGGGACCGTACGCGCCTCCGCTTCCGGTACGAGTCGCACGACGGCACCAGGACCGAACGCGACGTCGAACCGTACCGGCTGGTCAACGACCGCCGCCGCTGGTACCTGTTCGCCTGGGACACCGACCGTGCGGACTGGCGTACCTTCCGGGCCGACCGGATCACCCCGTCCGGGGCGGCCGGGCCGCGCTTCGTACCCCGAACGCTCCCGCCGGACCCCGAGATCACCGCGCGTGTCGCGCACAGCGTGCGCACCGCGACCTGGCGCTATCGGGCCCGGGTCGTGGTGCACGCGCCGGCCGCGCACGTCCGCGACCGCATCCCGGTGCCGGTCGACGTGCGCGAGCTCGGCCCGCAGAGGTGCGAGTTCACCCCCGGTTCGGACCACCCGGAGATGCTCGCCCTCTACCTGGGCATGCTGGACGCCGACTTCACCGTGGTCGACGGGCCCGAGCTGGCCGCGGCGCTGACCCACCTGGCGGACCGCTACCGGCGTGCGGTCGCGGAGTGGCCGTCACCCGACCGGGGCTGAGCCCCGAACCACGCCCGGCCGGAAGCCGACGGCCTGCATCTGAACCACCGCCCCGGCGCGGCCCAGCTGGATCAGATCCAGGACGGCGGTGACCAGGTCGGCCGGATGGGTACGGCGCGGGTCGGCGGTCACGCACATCGCCCGGACGCCGTAGCCCTGCGCCGGCCCGGCCAGGCTCGCGGTGAACCTGATCAGCCGGTCCTCGGCCTCCGGCGCCGAGACGACGTTGACGATCTCCCCACCGCCGCCGGCCCGCATCGGCTCGAGCAGGTGCTGGCTCACCAGCATCGCGGCGGTCATCTCCTCGCCGCTGCCGCTGACGCTGTTCACCAGTACGCCGGGACCGCCCAGCTCGTCGGCGGCGTCAACGATCCGGTCCAGGTAGCGCGGGTCGCGGATGTCGGCCCGCAACGCCCGCGCCGGCACGCCGAACGCCCGGACCTGCGTCGCACACGCCTCGGCGCTGCCGGGGTCGGTGTCCACGGCGACGATCCCGTACCCGGCGCTGGCCAGCCCGGAGGCGATGGCCCGGCCCAGCCCGGCACCGGCGGCGGTGACCACGGCGACGGCCTGGGCCGTGATGGGTGCGATCAGGGCTTGCGTGCCGGGGTCGTCGGTGGTCCGCTGATCGATCAGGGTGTGCTGGGCGGGGTTGTGCGGCTGGGGTGTGGTCGGTCCGCCGTTGCTCACCGGGACCTGGGCGATCGCTCGCGGGTGTTCGGCGACCGATTGCGGTGCCGGCGATTGCGGGGCCACCGGGTGCGGGGCCACCGGCTGCCGCGCCACGGGCTGCGGGGCCGGTCCTCCACCGCCAGCAGCCGCCTGGACGGTCGCCCGGCCGCGAGCCGGCGCCCCGTGCGACGGCTCTCCGGACCGGCGCGGATCCGGAGCGGGCTCGGGCCGGCGCGCGCTCGGCGATGCGGCAGCCGCCATGCGGGCCTCCCGCCGGGCCGCGGCGGTCGCTTCGCGGGCTTCCCACTTGACCGCGGCGTTCGCTTCGCGGACCTCCCGCTTCTCGGCGGCTCTGGCCTCACGAGCTTCCCGCCTTGCTGCGGCGTTCGCCTCTCGGGCCTCCCGCTTCGCCGCGGCACGCGCCTGCCGGGACTCCTTCGCCGCCGGCCGTCCGCGGTCGCCGGCCGCAGCCACCGGCCGAGCCCGATCACCCGCAGCAGCCGCCGGCCGTGCCCGATCGCCGGACGACCCCGTGGCGCCGGCCCGCCCGTCCCGCTCACCGCGGCGGCGCCGGATCACGAAGGCCGCCACCACCGCGGCCACAAGGAGCAGCACAATCAGGACCGGCCAGCTGACCAGCACCTGCGCGATCTCCACGAGCGGTCCGTCGGTGAGTCCGCTGGTCAGATCGATATTCCCGGCCAGCCCACCCGGCAGCGTGATCTCCGGCAGCTCACCCACCAGCGGCGACACGCTGACCGCGAGTGCCATCAACCCGGCGAACGCCGCGAACCCGATCTGGTAGATCCCACCGCGAGCTTGCTCGTCCTCCGGCGTTCCATACGGATCGATCACCAGCACGCCCTGCACGGCTCCACCCAGGCACATACCCGCGGCGAACAGCACCGGCACCACCACGACCGGATAGGCCGGCAGCACGAACAGGGCCATCCCGGTGGCGAGCACGAGCAGCGCCGCCTCCGCCGCGATGCCCAACCCGGCGCCGAACAGCAGACCCACCACGAACAGCTGCCACGGACTGCGTACCCACTCGATCAGCCGGTCGACGAACCGGCCCACCGGCCACCGGTTGCCGGGCGGCTCCCCGGCGGCCGGCCCGCGCCGCCGCCGTACCGCTCCGAACAGGATGGTCATGCTCAGGACACCGAGGATCCCGAGGAACACCCCGGCGTCCGCCGCGTCGACGATCAGCCGCGGGACGAACCCGTCGAGCCCGCGCCACCAGGCGAACCCCTGCACACCCATGGTCAGCAGGAGTGTCAGGGCGGTCACCGACGCGGCATAGCCGAGGGCGAACCAGAATCCCACCGCGGGCGACCGGCGACCGCGCCGCGCCAGCTCGGCCGCGCTGTCCCCGACCGCGGTCAGATGGCGCGGGTCGAACGCCCGCCGCAGCCCCAGCACGTATGCCACGATGCCGGCCGCGACCACCACGCCCTGCCGGTCGTCGCCGAGCTGGTACCCGTCCGGCAGCAGCAGCCCGAACAGCAGCCCGAACCCGGCCAGGTGCAGCAGCACGACGACCGCGGCCATCCCGGCCAGGGACCGCTGGTCCGTACCGTCCACGTTGTAGCGCAGGCGGGACGACCCGGTCCTGTAGTCAGCCATGTCGACGTTCCCTTCACCTCGCCGGGCGTACGGTGAATGGGATTCGTGGCCGGCGGCCACGTGGATGGCCGGCGCCCGAGGAATCCGGGAAGGGATGGCACGGTGGCCGGAAACGTCGCGCTCCTGATTCCCGGCCACGGCTACTCCGTCGAACGGCCGCTGCTGCACTTCGCCGGCGCGGTGTTCCGGAGCCACGGCTGGACCACACGGGAGGTCAGCTGGCCGGAGTCCCCGCCGCCGCGGGACGGTCAGGATCTGCCCGTCTGGTTCGCTCGTCTGCGCTCCTTCACGCTCGCGCACGTCGGCCGCGTGCTTGAACGCGAAACCGCACCGAGGATCGCCCTGGCCGGCAAGTCGATGGGCGCGTTCGCCGCCGCCCTGGCCGCCGACCGGGGTCTGCCCGGCATCTGGCTGACCCCGGTACTGCGTGACACCGAGCTGCCGGCCGACCTGCGCCGCGGCTCAGCGCCGTTCCTGCTGGCCGGCGGCACGGCCGACCCGTCGTGGGACCCCGAGCTGGCCCGAAGTCTCGGCCGGCCGGTTCACGAGGCGGAGAACGCGGATCACGGCATGGAGATCGCCGGCGACCCGGTGCGCTCGGCCGAGGCGCTGCGCCAGGTCACCGTCGCGATGGACGCGTTCGTCCGAACCCTGTACGGATAAGTGCTGGTCGCATACCTTCCCGGCATGACCGAACGACGAGCGATCTTCAGCGGTTCCACCTTCGAGGACCAGATCGGGTACGCCCGGGCCGTGGTCGACGGCGACCGCGTGTACGTCTCCGGCACCACCGGCTACGACTACACCACGATGACGATCTCCGACGACGTGGTCGAGCAGACCGAACAGTGCCTGCGCAACGTCGAGGCGGCCCTGGCCGAGGCGGGTTGCACCCTGGCGGACGTGGTACGGGTCCGCTACCTGCTGCCCGACCGCGCCGACTTCGAGCCGTGCTGGCCGACGCTGCGCCGCCGGTTCGGCGACATCCGGCCGGCCGCCACCATGCTCGTCTGCGGGCTCGCCGACCCACGCATGAAGATCGAGATCGAGGTCGACGCCCGGCGCCGGTCCTGACGTCCGCTGAGGGTGGCCATCCGCTGGATCAGCGCGAGATCGGGCCCCGGGCGGTGAGCTCGTCGACGGAGACGCAGGAGATCAGGCACCGTTCCTTGGCGTCGCCCATCAGCAGTGCCGTCCACGTGGTGAATCCACCGTCCCCGATCTCCGCACCGGCGGCAGTGGTCCGGAGGGCGGCACAGGTGTAGTAACCCCGGCCCCGTTCGCGCTCGGGTTCCTCGACCACCGGCACGCCATGGGCGGCATCGGGCGCGGGCGGGGCGGTGTCGTCGAAGCACGTGTAGTGCACCTGCGGCGAGGCGGCCGGCACCAGGGCGGCCAGCGCACGCTGCCAGAAGCCGACGTGCATCGCCAGCATCCGCGCCTGCGTCGTGCCGTTACCGGCGTCGCGGCCGCTGGAAACCAGCGAGAACAGCCGGAAGTGCGCAGGCGCGCCCGCCACGAACCGTTGCGCCCGGACCAGCCGGTGGCTCGCCGCCAGATGAACCAGGCCGCCACCGGGCTGCCGCAGGCGCCGGTCGGCGGCCTCGATCGCCAGGGCGTTGGTGGCGTCACTGACCAACTCGGACGAGCGCATCGTCGTGACCACCCGGTTCTGGCTCACCGGGCCGAGCGCCGAGCACGCGCCGACCGGCGCGAGCGGCGACAACTCCACGCCCTCGACTGCGGCAGGCAGCAACTCCCACAACCGGGCCACGACCGCGGTGATCTCGCGCGGGCCGGCAGCGGCGGGCCGCACGAACCGGTCCTCGCGCCACCGGCGGACCAGATCCGCCGGGCGTACCCGAGAGGAACGCGCCCGCGCCACCGACAGCAGCAGCGTCTGCTGATCGGTGGGTGACAGGCCGAGCAACGCCTCCCGGCTGCCGTCCGGCAGCCGTGCCCACACCCGCTGTTCCGCCGCCGACAGCTCCTCGCCGCTCATCCGGCCACGATCGGTCATCACCGCGGCCCGGCGCCACCGGAATAGCGTCTTGACCCGGCCCGGTAGGCTTACGCCGCCCACAACCGAATACCTCGCCGCATCAACCGTCGCGGGAGAGTCCTCGCCTCTTCAGCGAGGCGCCGAAGGAGCAACTTCTCCCTCAGAATCTCTCAGGCCCCGGTACCGCAACGGTCAGGCGACTCTGGAAAGTCGGACGCCACCCGCGTCCGCGCCCACGGTGCAAGCCGCTTCGGCGGTGAACCTCTCAGGCCACGTGACAGAGCGAGGGAGGCCGACCCGACCCCAGGAGCCTCCCATGATCCCGCAGAACCTGCGCTACAGCCGTGACCACGAGTGGCTCACCGACGACGAGATCGCCACCGTCGGCATCACCGCTTTCGCCGCCGAGGCGCTCGGCGACGTCGTCTTCATCGATCTGCCCGAGCCGGGCACCGTGGTCAAGGCCGGCGACCCGTGCGGCGAGATCGAGTCCACCAAGTCGGTCAGTGAGGTGTACGCCCCGGCGGACGGCGAGATCGTCGAGGTCAACCCGGCGCTCCCCGACGAACCGGGCCTGCTCAACTCCGACCCGTACGGCGCGGGCTGGCTCTTCCGGCTCCGCGTCACCGGGTCCCCGGACCTGCTGAACGCGATCGGCTACGCCGACCTGGTAGGGCCATCACCCCGGCGATAGGCCCCGCCTGGGATGTATCGACCCTCGTCTATTTCCGGCTACGGTCAGCCCGGGCAACCGCCCGTTCCCCAAGGCAGGAAGGGACTTTTCGGATGCGCAAACCCGCCCGGCTTCTCCTCGCTGCCGCCTTCGTCGTCGCCGGCGTGTTCGCGCCGGCCACCGCGGTCGCGGCCAGTCCCACGGAGCCGACTCCCGGCACCCTGGTCGTCGGCGGTGAGCCCGCCAGCGAGAACTACTCGTTCATGGTCTACGTCTCCGGCTGCACCGGCTCGCTCATCAAGGCGAACTGGGCGGTCACCGCCAAACACTGCCCGACCCCCTCTTCGGTACGGGTAGGCAGCGTCGACCGGTCCGCCGGCGGCACCGTCGTCGCCGTCCGGCGGGCCGTCAACCACCCGCGGATCGACGTCAAGCTGCTCGAACTCGCGTCGTCGGTGTCGCACGCCCCCGCGCCGATCCCCACGGCCTCGGGCGCTGTCGGCACCGCCACCCGCATCATCGGCTGGGGCCAGACCTGTCCCACCCGCGGCTGCGGCTCCACCCCGCGCATCGCGAACGAGCTCGACACCTCGATCGTCGCGGACAGCCGCTGCCTCGGCATCAACGCCGCGTACGAGATCTGCACGAACAACACCGGCGGCAACGCCGGCGCCTGCTACGGCGACTCCGGCGGCCCGCAGGTCCGGCAGGTCAGCGGTCGCTGGGCGCTGATCGGCGTGACCAGCCGGGCCGGCAACAACAGCTCGGTCTGCGCGACCGCGCCGTCCATCTACGGCGATCTGCCGTCCATCCGTACCTGGGTCAACCAGCAGGTCGGCGGCCTTCCCGCCTGACACACCAGCACCACCGCGGGCCGGCGCGATCAATCGCGCCGGCCCCGCGCGCGCTTGGGAACCGGCGAGGCGGGTAATTGGTGCGGACCCAAAGCGGCCCTTACCCGTACGTCAGGAAACGCCCCACGATGACCACAGCGACCCGCCCGGCGCCCACCGCCGAATCCCGTGTCCTGGCACGCTATCTCACCGCCGCCGTCGGCGCCCGGCTCGCCGACGAGGGCGCCCGGGTGGCGATCGTGCTGCTCGCGCTCGAACGAACCGGACGAGCCGACCTCGGCGGCCTGCTCGTCGCCGCGCTAATGATCCCGCACGTGGCAGCCGCACCGCTGGCGGGCACCGCCGCCGACACGGTGCGCCGCCGCAAGCCGCTGTATGCGACCGCTTTCACCGCGTACGCCGCAGCACTTGCCGCCGCAGCCGCGCTGATCGGCCGCTCCACCGCGGCCGCCGCGGCCAGTCTGATCATCGCCGGCTGCCTGTCACCGCTGCTGCTGGGCGGCCTGAGCAGCCTGCTCAGCGAACTGACCCCGGCTACCTTGTCGCGTGCCTTCTCCCTGGACGCCACCACCTACGGCCTGGCCGGAATCCTCGGCCCGGCGCTGGCCGCCGTCGTCGCCGGCGCCACCGGCGCGGCCTGGTCGCTGATCGCCCTCGGCGGCTGCGTCACCATCGGCGCCTTGTTCTTCCTCACCCTGCCCCTGGCGGCCCGGCCACCCGTCGCCGGCAGGCGCCGCAGACCCCCCGCACTCGGCGGACTCACCGTCATGGTCCGGCGCCGCCGCCTAGGCGCCATGACCGTAGCCTCCGCATTGAGCCAGCTCGGCTTCGGCGCCCTGCCGCTGGCCGCGGCAGCGGTCGCCATCCACACCGACCGCCCGGCCCTGACCGGCCTGATCATGTCCGTGACCGCCGCCGGCGGCTTGCTCGGGTCGCTGCTGTGCCTACGGATCCGCGCCGTACACCGGCACCCAGAACGGGCATTGCTGCTCTGCACGATCGGCATGGCCGTACCGTTCCTGCTGACCGCCGCAGCGCCCGCCGGCTGGCTGCTGCTCGCCCTGTTCGGCGTGGCCGGCCTGTTCAGCAGCCCGGTCACGGTCGCGCTCTTCACGATCCGGGACCGGGAATCCCCACCGGACCACCGCACCCAGGTCTTCACCCTCGGCGCCGGCATCAAGGTCACCGCAGCCGCCGCCGGCGCGGCCGCCGGCGGCCTGATGACCGCGCACGGCCCCACCGCACTGCTGCTAGCCGTAGGCGCGAGCCAGCTACTCGCCGCGACCGCCGGCGCGGCCCTGCTCCCCCGCAGGCCACAACGGCCGCCGCAATCCGAGTGACGCAGGTCGCGCTGGGAAGCAGCCCACCAGCCAAATCGTTGCGAATGGCATGACGCTGAAGCTCGCAGTCCTCGGCGACTCCATCGCCTACGGCCAGGGCGCCGCCCGCCCCGCCGACACGGTCGCGGCCCGCCTCTCCACCGTTCTCACTCATGACGGCATACCGAACGACACCCGGATCTTCGCCGTTCCCGGCGCCCGCAGCCGGGACCTCGCCGCCCAGGTACAGCGAACCCTCCCCTGGCGCCCGGACCTAGCGTTGATCATCATCGGCGCGAACGACCTGACCCGCTTCGTCCCACCCCAGCAGGCGGCAGCCCAGCTGGAAAGCGCGGTCCGCGCACTACGCTCGGCATCCGCCGAGGTGATCGTCGCCCCCGCTCCCGACCTGAGCGTGGTCCCCTGGGTACCACCCCAGATGCGCGCCACGGTCCGCGCCGCCAGCCAGCTCCTGCACGACGCCCAGACCGCGGCCGCCCTGGCCGCGGGCGCCCACGCGGCCGACATCGGCATGACCTCCACCGCCGGCTTCGCCCAGGACCAGGACCTGTTCAGCGCCGACCGGTTCCACCCGTCAAGCGCGGGCTACGCGGTGATCGCGGCCGCCTTGACCCCCACCGTCCGCACGGCGGCGTCCCGCCGCCTCATCCCCCGCTCACCAGCCGCCTGACGAGGTACGGGCAGCCGCCGCCCCGCCACATCGACCCCGTCCCGCCCTGCCACGCGAGCCAGCCACCCCGACCTGCCCCAAAGCGACCGCCGGGAAAGTTCCGTCCCAGCGCGACCACCCGGAAGCAGAGACACCCAGCGCGGCCGCTGGTCTTGGCCCAACGTGGGTGCTGTCTGGCGGCCGTTGAGACAGCATTGAGCGCGGGCCGAGCAAGATCACCGCTTGGGGACCCTGACCACGGAAGCTCTCTAGCCGGCGGGGAGCAGAGCGTGCAGCGGGGCTACCGGGACGACGTTTTCGGCCTTGGCTGCCAGGGCGGGGTCGACGGTGACCAGGGCGTCCGCCTGCAGGCGGGCGATCGCCAGGTATTCCGCGTCGCGCAGGGAGTCCCAGTTCTGGTCTCGCGCGATACGCCAGGCGGTGGTCCGGGAGACCCGGTCCCCGAGAAGGCGCATCCTCAGCTCGGTGATCCGCTCGTGGACGCGCAGTGCGGCCCTGTCGGTTCGCTCGCCGCGGCGTACGTCGGCCAGCAGGAATTGCAGCGCCTCGGAGCGGATGTTGTTCGGAGCGACCAGTTGGTGGCCGGTGTCGATGGGCAGCTCGTTGTCGATCAGATGCAGCAGCGTGGGGGCATCGATGACGTATCGCGCCATCCCGTCAGCCTACGTCCGATCAGGTGAACATCCGGTCCGGGTCGTGGCTGGCGTGGATTCGCCGCAGGCGGTCCGTGTTGCCCAGGGAGTAGGCCTCCGGCGGCAGGTCCGGCTCGGGGAAGTTGGGGTACGCGCCCCCGGTGCCGTACGGGTGGGTGATCGCGTAGGAGGACTCGAGCCACGGGCCGGGCCGCTCCCCCGCGCCGACCGTGGCGGTCTGCTTGAGCAGGAACCGGGCGTCCCGGTGCGGGAAGGCGGTCGCGTCCGCGGGCACCCGGTTGTACGCGCCGCCCCACGGGTTGAAGTCGAGTTCGCGCTGCTCTCCCGGCCGGTGGTCGGTGTTCAGCCGGTCGATCAGCTCGGCGGCCGGCACGGCCTGGCGGAAGAACTCCGAGCGAAGGTACGCGTGCCCGATGTCGCCGTCGCCGGCCAGCCACTGCTTCGTCGCGTGGTGGGTGCCGTGCTGCCGCTCGTCCGTGGACGGCCGCACCGCGATCAGCCGGATCAGGTGGTCCACCGCGGCCGGGCCGGGCGCCGCACCGAAGACCGTGACCGACAGCGGCGGTGCGGTGATCACCAGGCTGGGCGCGTACGCCTCGTCGAGCTCCGGCAGGGCGTGCTGCCAGGCGTCGAGCACGTCGGCGGCGGCCGGCGCCGGGAAGGTCAGCCGGAAGGCGGTGGAGTCGGGTGCCGGCACGGTCCGGAAGGTGAGCGAGGTGACCACGCCGGGCGCACCGCCGCCGCGCAGCGCCCACAGCAGGTCGTCGCCGGCCTCGGTCACCGTGCCGTCCGCCAGCACGACGGTCGCGGCGAGGAGGCTGTCGCAGGTCAGGCCATGTCGGCGGCCGAGGATGCCGAGGCCGCCGCCGAGGGTCAAGCCGGCGATGCCGACCGTGGCGCCGCAGCCGGCCGGGACGGTGCGGCCGTGTGCGGCGAGGCGGTCGTACAGTTCGGCGAGCCGGGTACCCGCGCCGACGACGACCCGGTCGCCGTCGGCGCGTACGCCGGTCAGCGGGCTCACGTCGATCACCGTGCCGGTGGTGCTGGATCGGCCGGCGAAGCAGTGCCCGCCGCCGCGCACGGCGACCGGGCGGCCGGCCCGGCGGGCCTCGGACACCGCTGCCACCACGTCCGCGGTCGAGGCGCATGGAAGCACAGTGGCGGGCCGGATGCCGGCGAAGCGAGGGAGAACCATCCGCCGACCCTAAACGCCGGGCGCGGCGGCGCCGGGTTTTTAAATCGATTGCCCCGGCCTCGCCGCACTGATGAGCTTGGGCGGTCCGCGAAGCCGAGCAGAGAGATCAGTGAGATGCGTGCTGCGTACATGTCCCGCCCGGAAGGAGTCCGCACCCTCGTTAAGGACATGACGCTTGTCAATTCTCAATCTCGGCATCCTGGCCCACGTCGACGCCGGTAAGACCAGCCTCACCGAGCGCCTGCTGCACACCGCCGGAGTCATCGACCGTCTCGGCAGTGTCGACGACGGCAGCACGCAGACCGACACCCTCGATCTGGAGCGCCGCCGCGGCATCACCATCAAGTCGGCGGTGGTGTCGTTCCGGCTTCGTGACCGCACCGTCAACCTGATCGACACGCCCGGCCACCCGGACTTCATCGCCGAGGTGGAAAGGGTCCTCGGCGTGCTCGACGGCGCCGTTCTGGTGGTCTCCGCGGTGGAGGGTGTGCAGGCGCAGACCCGGGTGCTGGCCCGGACCCTGCACCGGCTGCGCATCCCCACGCTCATCTTCGTGAACAAGGTGGACCGCACGGGCGCCCGCTTCGACGGCGTGCTCGACGAGATCGCCGCCCGGCTGAGCCCGGCGATCGTACCGATGAGCCGGGTCGACGGCCTCGGCGGCCGCGACGTGCGCGTCCGGCCCGGCGTCGACCTGCTGCGGCTCGCCGACCACGACGACGAGGTCCTGGCCGCGTTCGTGGAGGAACGCCCGCTGCCGCCGGTGCGGGTGCACGACCGGGTCCATCCGGTCTACTTCGGATCGGCGATCACCGGCGCCGGCGTCGACGACCTGGTCGACGGCATCACCCGGTTGCTGCCGGCGGCGACCGGCGACGCCGAGGGGACGCCGGCCGGCACGGTGTTCAAGGTCGACCGCGGGCCGGCCGGCGAGAAACTGGCCTACCTGCGGATGTTCGAGGGCACGTTGCGGGTGCGCGACACCGCCGGGCCGGATCGGATCACCGGCATCGAGGTCTTCGCCGACGGCGCGACCAAGACCCGGGACGCGATCCGCGCGGGTGAGATCGGCCGGCTGCGCGGGCTCGGCTCGGTCCGGATCGGGGACGCTTTGGGCGTACGCGAAAAGGCTGTTCAACCGCATTTCGCGCCGCCCAGCCTGGAGACCGCGGTGCTCGCGTCCCGCCGAGCGGAGCGCGGCGCCCTGCATGCCGCGCTCACCGAGCTCGCCGAGCAGGATCCGCTGATCAATCTGCGACAGGACGACGAGCGCCAGGAGGTGTACGTCTCGCTCTACGGCGAGGTGCAGAAGGAGGTCGTCGAGGCCACCCTGGCCGAGCAGTACGGGCTGACCGTGACGTTCCGGGAGACCACCACGATCTGCGTGGAACGGCTCGCCGGCGTCGGCGAGGCGGTCGAGTTCAACCAGGTCGACCCCAACCCGTTCCTGGCCACGGTGGGCCTGCGGGTGGCACCGGCGGCGCCCGGCTCGGGGGTGTCGTTCGGCCTGGGCGTGGAGCTGGGGTCGATGCCGGCGGCCTTCTTCGCGGCGGTGGAGCAGACCGTGCGCGAGACGCTGCGGCAGGGCCTGCACGGCTGGTCGGTGCCGGACTGCGCGGTCACCATGACCCACTCGGGGTATTCGCCGCGGCAGTCACACTCACACGCCATTTTCGACAAGAGCATGTCCAGTACCGGCGCCGACTTCCGCCTGCTCACCCCGCTGGTGCTGATGACGGCGCTGCGCCGGGCCGGCACGGTCGTGCACGAGCCGATCCACGCCTTCCGCGCCGAGGTGCCGCCCGGCACGGTTCCCGCGGTGCTGCCGGTGCTGGCCCGGTTGGGCGCGGTGCCGCTGTCGACCGGCCCGGCCGAGATCGCCGGGGAGATCCCGGCGGCCCGGGTGCACGAGCTGACCCGGCGGCTGCCCGCGCTGACCCGTGGCGAGGGTGTCCTGGAGAGCGCCTTCGCCCGCTACGCACCGGTACGGGGTCCGGCCCCGTCCCGGGAACGGACCGGCCCGGATCCGCTCGACCGCAAGGAGTACCTGCTGCGGGTGGTCCGCCGCACCGGCGCCCGGCAGACATAGCGGACCACTCGTTCGTAGTACGCCGTCCGGCGCGACCCCGCGGGCTCGTGCCGGGACTCGGGCGAGCCCAGGCCCGGGATCGGCCGGTTCACCGTACCGGTGTCGCCCGATCGGGGCGTTGACCCACATGTTGGCGTCCGTCAATTCTGTGGCGTCAGCAGAAGGGGGTCCGATGGGCCGCACAACCGGCGCGAACGGCCGGGCCGGGCACACGATCCGTGGCCGCATCGTCCGCATCCTCGCGCTCCCTGTCGCGGCCGTGCTGCTCCTGCTCTCCGTGGTGGTGGCCGAGGAACTGGCCGGCTACCGGCTCGCCGCGCGAACCGACCGGGCGATCACCCTCGACCTCGCCGTGCAGTCCCTCGTGCAGGAGGTGCAGACCGAGCGCGGGGTGACCGCCGGCCTGCTCGCCGGCAACGCGGCCTTCCGCGCCGAGGTGGCACCGGCCCGGCAGCGGGTGGACCGCGAGCACCAGGCGTTGCGGGATCTGGTCGCGGACGGCGACCTGGACGGGCAGGTGACCGGCGCGCTCGACCGGATGGCGGCGCTGCCGGCCGTCCGGGAGGACGCCGACGCCGGCGGCGCCGACCGGGCCGAGGTCTTCGCCGACTACAACGACCTGATCGAGGATCTCGGTGAGGTCTATTTCGCCCTGGACAACGCGGCCGACGCGCAGACGCGGCTCGGTTCCGAGGCGCTCACCATGCTCAACGCCGCGAAGGAGGTCACCGCCCGGCAGCGCGCCTTCCTCAACGGGGTCTTCTCGGCCGGCGGGTTCCGCGACGGCGAGTTCCTCCAGTTCGTCCAGCTGCGCTCGGACCGCGACATCGCCCTCGAGGAGTTCGAGGAGTACGCCACCCCGACCGCCGTCGCGGCGAAGAACTATCTGCTCAGCACCGGCCCCGCGACGCAGGCGCTGCAGTACGAGCAGCTCGCGCTGGCCTCCGGTGACGGGCAGCCGCTCCAGCTCGACCCGCAGGCCTGGTGGTCCTCGCTGACCACGGTGCTGGACGACATGTCACAGCTGGCCCGGCACATCGGCTCGACCCTCAAGGCCCGCGCCGAGGTGCTCCGGGAACGGGCCGACCTGCGGCTGGCCGGTCTGGCCGCGATCGTGCTGCTCTGCATCGGCGGGGCCCTCTACCTGGCGACCGGCGCGGCGCGGTCGCTGGCCGGGCCGCTGTCCGGCCTGGCGACCGAGGCGAACCGGCTGGCCGGCGAGCGGCTGCCGGAGGCGGTGCGCCGGGCGGTCGCCGAGGACGAGGGCGGGCCACCGGACCCGGTGCCGATCGCCGGGAGCGCGAGCATCGAGGTGCGCCAGGTCGCCGACGCGCTGGACCGGGTGCAGGCGACGGCGTACGCCCTCGCGACCGAACAGGCGCGACTGCGGCGTACGAGTGCCGAGTCCCTGGCCAACCTCGGCCGCCGTAACCAGAACCTGCTGCGCCGCCAGCTCGGGTTCATCACCAGCCTGGAACGCGAGGAGTCCAGTCCGGCCGGGCTGGCGAACCTGTTCGAGCTGGATCACCTGGCCACCCGGATGCGGCGCAACGCGGAGAGCCTGCTGGTCCTGGTCGGCGCGGCCAGTCCCCGGCAGTGGTCGGGCCCGCTGCCGCTGACCGACGTGATCCGGGCCGCCGTCTCCGAGGTCGAGGAGTACCGGCGGGTGTCGCTGCGCCGCCTGGACGAGGCGATGGTGGCGGGCTCGGTGGTCAGCGGGCTCGCCCACCTGCTCGCCGAGCTGATCGAGAACGGTCTGGTGTTCTCTCCACCGGACCCTGGACGTGGAGATACACGGCCGGTTGGTGGACGGCGGCTACCTGATCGCGGTCTGCGACCAGGGCGTCGGCATGAGCCAGGCCGACCTGGACACGGCCAACCAACGGCTGCGCGGCGAGGGCGACTTCATCACCGCGCCGGCCAGGTTCCTCGGTCACTACGTGGTCGGGCGGCTGGCGGCCGAGATGGGCGTCGAGGTCGAGCTGGGACGGTCCGCGGTGACCGGAGTGACCGCCCGATCATGCTGCCGGCCGGCATCCTCGCCGAGCCGGCGGCGCTGGTCGCGGGGCGGCCGCCGGGTGAGGAACTGCCCTCGACCCGGCTGCCGCGGGGCACGCGGCCGGGAGCTGTCGAAGTCGACTATGTCGTGGTGGCCGAGCGACCGGCGGTGCCGGCGCCGCGGCGGCCCCTCGATGCGCCGCTGGTGGAGACGGCGCCTGGCGTCGCGCGTACCGCGAACGGTTTGCGCAAGCGCGTCCCCCGTGCCCAGCGCGCCCCGGCGGCCGCGGCGCCCACCCCACCGCCGGAGCCGGCCGCACCGGTCACCGACTCGCCGGAGGCGATACGCACCCGGCTGACGGCGCTGCGCGACGGCATCCGGCGCGGCGCCGCCCAGAATCCGCCCGCGAGGAGCTTGTGATGAGCGTGGAAGCTCAGGCCGACCGGCACCAGTTCAACTGGCTGCTCGGCAACTTCGTCCATCAGACCGACGGAGTACGCGACGCCGTGGCGGTGTCGTCGGACGGCCTGCTGATCGCCGCCTCCGAGGGGCTGCACCGGCCGGATGCCGACCAGCTCGCCGCGATCGTGTCCAGCCTGGCCAGCCTGGCCCGCAGTGCCTCCCGGCGGTACGAGTTCGACGGCCTCAAACTGATCATGATCGAGATGTACCGGGGTTTCCTGGTGATCTCGGTGATCCCGGGCGGCAGCTGTCTGGGCGTGGTCGCCACCGGGGACTGCGACCTCGGCCTGGTCGGCTACGAGATCTCGGTGCTCGCCGAACGGTTCGGCGAGCTGCTCACCCCGGCGCTGATCGCCGAGTCGCGGCAGCACCTGCCGCGATGAACCCGGCCGACGAGGATCCCGTGGTACGCCCGTTCATGCTCACCGGCGGGCGGACCCAGCCGCTGCAGGACGGGTTGCGTATCGAGACCCAGCTGATGGCCGTACCGGCCGCGCTGTCGGCGCCGCTGCGCTTCGAGTCGCGGCGCATCGTCGAGCTGTGCCAGAGCCCGAGGTCGATCGCCGACCTGGCGGTGGCGCTGGCCGCACCGCTCGGCGTGGTCCGGGTCATCGTCGCCGACCTCATCACCCAGGGTCTGGTACGCGTACGGAACGCGCCGGACACCCTCAGCACCGCGTTGATCGAAAGGATCCGGGATCGTGTTCGGGCGCTCTGAGACGCCGGCCGTGCCGCCGCCGGTCGCCGTGAAGGTCGTCATCAGCGGCGGCTTCGGGGTCGGCAAGACGACGTTCGTCGGCGCGGTCTCCGAGATCGAACCGCTCGTCACCGAGGCGGAGATGACCGAGCGATCGATCGGGGTGGACGACACGTCCGCGGTCACCGGCAAGACCACCACGACGGTCGCCCTGGACTTCGGCCGCATCACCCTCGACGACGCGCTGCTGCTGTACCTGTTCGGTACGCCCGGCCAGGACCGGTTCGCGTTCCTCTGGGACGACCTGGTCACCGGGGCGCTCGGAGCGATCGTGCTGGTCGACACCCGGCGGGTCGAGGACTGCTTCCCGGCCATCGACTACTTCGAGGACCACGACATCCCGTTCATCGTCGGAGTCAACACCTTCGACGGGGCGCGCCGGTTCGCGCTCGGCGAGATCCGCGAGGCGCTCGACCTGCCTGGGCAGCACCCGCTGCTGGAGTGCGACGCGCGCCGGCGGGAGTCGGTGAAGGCGGTCCTGGTCGCCCTCACCGAACAGGTCCTCGCCAAGCGGCTCGCCCGCCGCGCCGGGGTGTCGTGATGAACGCCGTCCGGCGGGCGGTGGCCGTACTGGCGTTGCTGCTGGCCGGCGGGTGCGGCGGCGCCTCGACGGCGATCGTCGCCGCGCCCGGTGTGCCCGCCGGGGTGCCCTGCGGGACCGTGACCATCGCGGTGAATCCGTGGGCCGGGTATGCCGCGAACGTCGCCGTGGTCGGCTACCTGTTGCGTACGGAACTCGGCTGCACCGTGCGGACGAAGGAGCTCACCGAGGACGACTCGTGGGCCGGCATCGCCTCGGGCGAGGTCGACGTCATCCTGGAGAACTGGGGCCACGACGACCTGCGCCGCAGGTACATCGACCAGCAGAAGGTCGCCGTGTCGCTGGGTGCGACCGGCAACCAGGGCGTCATCGGCTGGTACGTGCCGCCGTGGATGAAGGCCGAGCATCCGGACATCACCGACTGGCAGACCCTCAACCGGTACGCCCCGCTGTTCCGTACCGGCCGCTCCGGCAAGCGCGGGCAGTTCCTCGCCGGCGACCCGTCGTTCGTCACCAACGACGCCGCTCTGATCACGAACCTCCGCCTGAACTACACCGTCGTGCACGCCGGCAGCGAGGACCGGCTCATCCGCGCCTTCCAGCGGGCCGAGGCGGACCGTACGCCGCTGCTGGGCTACTTCTACGAACCGCAGTGGCTGCTCGCCGAACTCGACCTGGTGCACATCCCGCTGCCGCGTCACCGGCCCGGCTGCGACGTCGACCCGAAGGCGGTCGCCTGCGACTACCCGGCGTACCTGCTGGACAAGGTCGGCCGGGCCGGTTTCCTGCGTTCCGGCAGCCCGGCCGTCGAACTGATCGAGAACTTCCGGTGGACCAACGCCGACCAGAACGCGGTCGCCCGCGACCTGACCGTGAACGGGCTCAGCCCGGACGAGGCAGCCCGCCGGTGGCTCACCGCACACCCGCGGCAATGGCGGAAGTGGCTGCCGTGACCACCGGCGAGGAGCCGGCCACCTCAGCTGACCGCGGTGCCCTGACGCTCGAGGGCACGCGTCTTCAGCTGCTCGAACTCGATGGCGTTGATGGTGCCGGAGTCCAGCAGCCCCTTCGCCTTCGCGATCTCTTCGGTGGCGTTGGCGGGGCCGGCCGCGGGAGCCGCCACCGAGCGGATGTAGGCCTCCTGGTGCTTCTGCATCTCGGCGTGCGCGGCCATGGCCCGCTCGGTCATGCCGGAGCCGCGGGCGATCAGGTAGACCAGCATGCCGAGGAACGGCAGGAAGATCAGGAACAGCACCCACATGGTCTTGGCGAACCCGCCGAGGTCCCGGCTGCGGAACAGGTCGCCGAAGATGAAGAACAGGCCCATGAACCAGCCCAGGAAGATGAAGAATTCCAGCATGGCCAGCAGGAACGACCCATTGTCGTCGAACATGGCGGTAGCCTTCCGGCTCGAGATCGATGTTCTTGTCTGTCTCTAGTGCACCGCCCGCTCGCCGTCCCGTCCTCATCCGCCGGGGAGGGTTTTCAGAGTTCCTGGGAGTGCTCTGCGGATAGCCACGGCAGGTGGACGCGGAACGTGACACCGCCGCCCGGGGTGGGCAGCACCTCGACCCGTCCGCCGTGCGCCGCGACGAGCGAACGGACGATCGCCAGGCCCAGCCCGGCACCGGAGGCCGGTCCGCGCGTCCGGGAGTCGTCGGCGCGGTAGAAGCGCTCGAACACCCGCTCGGCCTCCGGTCCGCTGAGCCCCGGGCCGCTGTCGGCGACCTCGAGCACGGCCTCGCCGCCGGCGCGGCCGACCCCGATGCGTACGGCCGCGTCCGGCGGGGTGTGCGCGTGCACGTTGCCGACCAGGTTGACCACGACCTGGCGCAGCCGGGCCTCGTCGCCGAGCACCAGAGCGGGCGCGGGCGCGGAGCCGTCGTCCGGGCCGGTGAGCCGGACCGGGCGGCCGGGATCCAGCGCCAGCAGGTCGTGGCGGGCGTCGGCGGCCAGGGTGCGCAGGTCCATCGGCGCCGGATCGAGCACGGTACCGGCGGCCGGCTCGTCCAGCCGGGCCAGCAGCAGCAGGTCCTCGACCAGGGCGGCGAGCCGCCCGGCCTCGGTGTCGATCCGCCGCATCGTGTGCTCGACGTCGCCCGCCCCGGCGGTGCCGCGCATCAGCTGGAGTTCGGCGGAACCCTTGATGCCGAACAGCGGGGTGCGCAACTCGTGGCTGACGTCGGCGACGAACCGGCGCATCCGCGCCTCCGATTCGGCGCGCGCGGCGAAGGCGCCGTCGATCTGCGCGAGCATGCCGTTCAGTACGCGCGTCAGCCGCGCCACCTCGGTGTTCGGCGGGCCGGCGTCCGGGATGCGATGGGCCAGATTGCCGGCGGCGATGGCGGTGGCGGTCTGCTCGATGGCCCGCAGTGGCCGGAGCCCGGCCCGGATCGCCAGCCAGCCGGCACCGGTCAGCACGGTCACCACGACCAGGCCGGTGATCACGCAGACCAGGCGTACCCGCGCCACGATGCCGTCGATCGCGCTCAGCGACGCCGCCACGACCACTGATCCCACGCCGCCGGAGCGAGGCACCACCACGGCCCGCCAGCCGTCGATCGTCAGCGGGACGCCGGACTCCGCCCGCCCCAGCGACTCCTCGAATCGGGGTGCGGTCTCGTCCGCCCCGCTCTGCGCGGAGCGCTCCACGGCGCCGCCGGAGTCCAGATAGACCACCGCCAGCGTGCTGATCAGGTCCAGGCCGCTCGTCAGGTCCCGGGTCCGGGCGTTCACCGCGACGTCCAGCACGTTCGGGTCGATCCTGGACATGACCTGGGAGAACTGCCGCACCTGGCGGTCCACCCGGTCGACCAGGTGGCGGCGCAGGGCGGCGGTGACGACGGCGTCGCTGACCACGATCCCGGCGACCAGCAGCACCGCGGTGATCAGCAGCAGCCGGGCCCGCAGGCTCATCGCCGCGGCCCGCGCAGGACGTAACCGGCACCGCGTACGGTGTGGATCAGCTTCGGCTCGACGTTGTCCACCTTGCGGCGCAGGTAGCTGACGTAGGTGTCGACGATGCTGGTGTCCCCGGCGAAGTCGTAACGCCACACGTCCTCGAGGATCCGCGGCTTCGACACCACCTGATCGGCGTGCGCGACCAGGAAGTGCAGCAGCTTGAACTCGGTCGGTGAGAGCCGTACCGGCCGGCCTGCCCGGGTCACCTCGCGGGCCACCGGATCCACGGTCAGGTCGGCGACGGCCAGGACGCCGTCCACCGGCACCGCGCCGGAGCGACGCAGGATCGCCTGGATGCGGGCGATGAGTTCGGGCAGGTGGAAGGGCTTGGTGACGTAGTCGTCGCCGCCCAGGCTCAACCCGTTCACCTTGTCCTCGGGCGCGTCCCGGGCGCTCAGGAAGAGCACCGGGACCGGGCGGTGCGCCCGGGCGGACCGCAGCCGGCGAACCACTTCGAAGCCGTCCATGCCGGGCAGCATCAGGTCCAGCACGATCAGGTCCGGCGGGTCACCCAGGGCCGCCTCGACGGCGTCCGCGCCGGTGCCGACGGCGGTCACCGTGAAGCCGGCGAAGCGCAGGGCGTCGGCTAGCAGACCGCGTACGGTGTCCTCGTCGTCGACGACCAGCAGCCGGGGCGGGGTGTCCCAGGCCGGAGTGGACCGCACCCGCGTCACCCCCGCCCGTTCGCCGCCAGGGCCACAACCCTGCCCTGCCACCGGATGTCGGCCAACAGGCTACCGACGAAGCCGGCCAGCCCACCACCGGCGGCTCCGGCGAGCGCCGCCCAGCCCATGGCCGGCGCCAGGGTCACGGCGAGGACGTCGACGTTGAACACCAGCACCTGTACGCCGAGTTTCAGCTCTCCCCCGGCGGCCTGGCTCAGCGCGGCCAACACGGCCGCCAGGACGGTACCGGCGATGAGCGCCCGCAGACCGGCCCGGCGAAGGCGGCTGCCGTCCCCGCCCGGCGGCGCGGTCGCCAGCAGAGCCGCGGTGACCAGCACGAACAGCACCAGCACCAGAGCGCCCGGCCCGGTACCCGGTGGACTGCCGGTGTGCTCGCTCAGCCGGGCCGCCAGCGGGCCGCCGAGGACGAGCTGTGACGGGGCGCCGAACACGGCGAGGAGCGCTGCCAGGACGACGTTCGGGCCGTAGAGGATCGCCAGGCCGGCGGCGGGCGGTCGCTGGGTGGCCGCGACCGCCGCCAGGACCAGCCCGGCGCCGACCAGGACGGCCGGCCCGGCCGACGCTGCCGTGACCAGGACGCGCCGGTGCGGCAGGACGGTCAGCAGAGCGCAGCCGCCGATGAGGGCGACCAGGGCGACCAGACCGCCCAGCATCGTGTCACCGGTCTCCGGGCGGATCATGAGCTGCGCGTCCCGCATGGCCTGCGTGGCACCGGCCGGGACGGAGATCGTGGTGACGGCGTCCGGGGCGGCCAGCACCACCGCCAGGACGATCACCGTCGTCACGGCGGCGCCGGCGCCGCGCACGGCGATCACCCGCGGCGGCGTCCGCAACGAGCCGACCAGCACGACACCGAAGACCAGCGCTCCGGCGGCGGAGAGCCCGAGCGGCGCCACGTCGACCGTTCCGTGCAGGACGGCACCCATCGCGCCCGCGTCCAGCTGACCGGCCAGCGCCGCCGCCCCGCCGACCGCCGCGGCGACGACCGCCGCGACAAACGCCCAGGTCACCGGCATGTCCCACGCGGCCAGCGCGGCCACCGCGAGCCCGCCCATGACCGCGTACGCGGCGAGCACCGCCGCCGCCCCTCGAAGAACCTCTCGCAGACTGTCCATGGCCAGACGGTCGCGCCCGGCCCTGAAGATCCCGGCAGAGTTCCTGGGAGAACTCACAATGTCTAAACTCCATGCGATGAGTCGCCGGGTCGCCGCCGTCACCACGTCAACGATCATCGATCACCGCATGTTCATGCTGGTGGACGAGGAACAGCCGGGTGCCGAACCGGCCATGCCGCACGACTCCGGCGACTGGGTCTCGGCCGGGCCGGCCGCGGTTCTGGTGGAGAGTCCATATGACAGTTACGACGCGATGCTGCGTCTGGAGGAGTGGGACGCCGAGCCGGAACGCGACGGCGAGCAGTGGGACGACGTCGTCGATGTGACCGTCGCGTGGCCGACCGGGAAGATCCGGCTCAACCAGATCACCGCCGGTTACGAGGACACCGGCTTCGCGCTCACCGGGCCGGGCAGCTATCACGTGCGCCTGGCCTGCCGGCAGACCGACGAGGAGGAGTACCTCGTCCAGTTCTGGCCGGCGGCCGGCTGAGGGTCACACGGCGGTGCGGAACCGCTGCGGCGTCGTGCCGCGGACCCGTTTGAAGGCGACCGTCAGCGCGAACGCGTTCGCGTAGCCGACCTGCCGGGCGATCGATTCGAGGGTGGCGTCGGAGTTGCGCATGGCCTCCGCGGCCAGGTCGAGACGCCAGTGCGTCACGTAGGTCATCGGCGGCTGCCCGACCAGGTCGGTGAAGCGGCGGGCGAACGCCGCCCGGGACGCCCCGCTCACCTCGGCCAGGTTCGACACCGTCCACGGCCGGGCCGGCTCCTCGTGGATGACCCGCAGCGCCCGGCCGACGAGCGGGTCGCCGTGCGCGCGGTACCAGCCGGGCGCGTCACCGGCCGGGCGGGCGAACCAGGCGCGCAGGGCGGCGATCAGCGCCAGGTCCAGCAGCCGGTCGAGCACGACCTGCTGGCCAGGTGCGTCGCGCTCCACCTCGGCGGCGAGCAGGTCCATGATCGGTGACTGGACGTGCTCGCGCGGCACCCGCAGCACGGTCGGGAGCGACGCCAGCAGGCGGCCGCTGACGTAGCTGTTCACCTGGTAGGTGCCGCTGGCCACGACCGCCACGTCGTCCGGGCCGTCGCCGCCGGCCCGCACGTCCAGGGACTTGGTGTGCGGCCCGATCCGCGCCGAGGCGGTGATGTCCTCGCCGGCGAAGGTGACCAGGCGGTTGCCGGCGTGCACGTACAGCTCGGGGCGGGTGGCCGGGTCGTCCGCGACGGTGTACGGCTGCGGGCCCTGCACGATCGCCACGTCCCCGGTCCGGATCAGGGTGGGCTCGCCGTCGTCCGGTACGAACCAGGCGTGGCCGCGCAGCGGGGTGGCCAGGGCGAGCGGCGCCTCGTCGACGATCCGCAGTGCCCACGGCGGGCGCAGTACCGACTGACAGAAGGCGGCGGTCCGGGCCCGTACCCCGTCCAGCAGATCTCCCAACGGGTCCATGACCGGTTAGCGTAGACGCTCAGACATGCGACCGAGCCTGACGAACATGGATCGTCTCACCTGCCGCGACTTCACTTAAGTCATCGATCCCACGCAGGAGGCTGACATGTACGCCATCACCGGAATCACCGGCCACGTCGGCGGCGCCACCGCACACGCGCTGCTCGCCGCGAACGAGAAGGTCCGCGCGGTCGTCCGCGACCCGGACAAGGGCAAGCGGTGGAGCGACTTCGCGGTGGCCGACTTCACCGACCGAGCGGCGCTGACCGGCGCGTTCGCCGGCACCCGCGGCGCCTTCGTGATGCTGCCGACCGTTCCGCCGTTCACCGACGAGGCGCACCGCGGCATGGCCGACACGATCGCCGCCGCGGTCGCCGACAGCGGTGTCCCGCACGTGGTGATGCTGTCGGCGATCGGGGCCGACCTGGCCGAGGGAAGCGGGCCGATCCGCTGGCTGCACCACCTGGAGAACCGGCTGCGGGAGACCGGGGCGACGGTCACCGCGATCCGGGCACCGCACTTCCAGGAGAAGTTCGAGCCCTTCCTCGGTGGCGACGTGTATCCCGTCTTCGCGGAGTCGGCGGACGTACCCGTACCGATGGTCGCCACCCGCGACGTCGGCGCGGCCGTCGCCCACGCGCTGACCTCACCGCCGAGCGCCAGCGAGGTGGTCGACCTGGAGGCGCCGAGCTACACCGAGCGGCAGGTGGCCGAGGCGCTGGGTCTGCCAGTCGTGACCATCCCCCGCGCCGGCTGGGCCGACGCGCTCACCGGCGCCGGCCTGCCGCCGCTGCTCGCCACCGAGATCGCCGCGCTCTACGCGGCCGACGAGGACGGCCTGCTGCAACCCCGCGGCGACCGCCGGCAGAGCTGTACCACAGAGCTCGGCGAGACCCTGCGCGGCCTGGTCAAACCCGCCGCCTAGGATCACGCTGTGAACTCCGATCTGTCGGTCAGCGTCAAGAACCACGTCGCCGTGCTGGAGATGCGCCGGCCGCCGGCCAACCACTTCGACGAGGCGCTGATCGGGCGGATCGTGGACGCCGCCCTGGCCCTGGACGACGATCCGGCGTGCCGGGTGATCATCCTGGCGTCGGAGGGCAGGCACTTCTGTGCCGGGGCGGACTTCAGCGGCGGGGAGTTCGCCCTGGACCAGGCGGCCGCGGCCGAGCGGCTGTACCGGCGGGCGGCGCGACTGTTCGACGTGCGTACCCCGATGATCGCAGCCGTGCAGGGCACCGCCGTGGGTGGCGGGCTGGGCCTGGCCTGCGCGGCCGACTTCCGCATCGCGGAGCCCGCCAGCCGGTTCGTGGCGAACTTCGCGAAGCTCGGCTTCCACCAGGGGTTCGCCCTCAGCGTGACGCTGCCGGACCTGATCGGACGGCAGGCGGCGACCGGCATGCTGCTGACCGGCCGCCGGGTCGGCGGTGAGGAGGCGGTACGCCTCGGCCTGGCCGACCGGCTCGCCGAGCCGGGCGGCGTGCGGGAGGCGGCCTGGGAGCTGGCCCGGGAGATCGCCGCGTCGGCACCGCTGGCGGTCCGGTCCATGCGGGCCACCCTGCGCGCGGACCTGGCGGCCCGGGTCCGGCAGGCCCTCGACCACGAGCTGGCCGAGCAGATGGTGCTCTGGCAGACCCGGGACAGCGCCGAGGGCATCGAGGCGAGCCTGCAACGGCGTACCCCGGTGTTCCGGGGCGAGTAGGCGGCCCGCGCTCCTCCGGTATCTGAAACGCCGGCCGTTGCCGCGCTGTGCGCGGCGGGCCGACGCTTCGGGGAACGGAAGGAGGAGTCGATGACGATCGACGCCGAGACCCGCCTGGACCCTGTGCCCACCTCGGCGCCGGCGACACGGTCACCGCCACGCACCGCCCGCACCACTTCGCGATCGCACACGGCGTGGATCTGCGCCGGATGGCGGCGGAGATCTTCGGCCGCGAGACCGGGCTGGGCCGCGGCCGCGGCGGGCACATGCACCTGTTCGACCCGGCGACGCATTTCTCCTGCTCCGGCATCATCGCCGAGGGCTAGGTGAGTCATGACCGCGACCGTGGAAAGCCACCGGCTCACCACGGCCCGGGCCGTGGTGGACGGCATCGCCGCCGAGATGGAACGCGACGAGTCGGTCTGCTACCTCGGTGAGGACGTCGGAGCGTACGGCGGCATCTTCGGGTCGTCGACCGGGCTGCTCGACCGGTTCGGCGCGACCCGGGTGATCGACACGCCGATCTGAAGAGACCGCGTTCATCGGTCTGGGCATCGGCGCGGCCGTCGAGGGCATGCGACCCGTCGTCGAGCTCATGTTCGTCGACTTCTTCGGCGTCTGCATGGACCAGATCTACAACCACATGGCGAAGATCTCGTACGAGTCCGGCGGCAACGTCACGGTCCCGATGGTGCTCACCACGGCGGTCGGCGGCGGCTACAGCGACGGCGCGCAGCACAGTCAGTGCCTGTGGGGCACGTTCGCCCACCTGCCCGGGATGAAGGTCGTCGTGCCGAGCACCCCGTACGACGCCAAGGGCCTGATGATCTCGGCGATCCGCGACGACAATCCGGTCGTGTACATGTTCCACAAGGGATCATGGGGCTGGCTGGATGGCGAAGAACCGGCGGGCGATCGCCGAAGCGCCCGACCGGGCGTACACGGTTCCGATCGGACAGGCCCGGATCGCCCTCCTCGGTACGCAAGACCGGACGGCTGGTCGTCGTCGACGAGGACTACCTGTCGTACGGCCTGTCCGGCGAGGTGGTCGCGTCGATCACCGACGTCGATCCGTCCCTGCTGCGGGCGCCGGTGGCGCGGGTCGCCGTTCCGGACGTGCCGGTCCCGTACGCGCACGCCCTGGAATACGCGGTGCTGCCGCGACGTGGCCACGGCATGACCGAGGTGCTGTTCCCGGCGCTGTCGAAGCAGAACCCGGCGGCGCTGGGCGTCCTCACCACCTGGTTCGTCCGCGACGGCGACCGGGTGGCGGCGGGCGACCTGCCGGCCGAGGTCCAGGTCGACAAGGTCTCGATGGAGGTGCCGGCGCCGGTGGCCGGCGTGGTCCACCTGCTGGCCGGCGAGGAGGCGGAATTTCGCAGGGCACGGCGATCGCCGCCATCGACGGCTGAACCGGCACTCCAGCGCGCAGTCCAGCGCGGCCTCCAGCGGCGCCGCCCACGCTCACCTTGTCCTTACCGACGAGGCAGAGGCAGGTGGCGTAATGACACGGTTGTCGATCCTGGTGGCCCGGGCGGCCAACCGGGAGGAAAGCGCGTGGACGGAGCTGGTGGCCGAGTTCGGCCCGATGATGCGGTCGATCGCCGCGGGCTACCGGCTCACGCGGGAGGAGGGCGCGGACGCGGCACAGATCACGTGGCTGCGTCTGCTCGCACACATAGACCGCATCCGGGAACCCGATCGGATAGCCGGCTGGCTGGCCATCACGATGCGGCACGAGTGCTGCCGGATCGTCCGGCAGCGCGGGCGCGAGCAGCGGCTGGAGGAGTGGATGGCGGTCGAGGACGACACCGAACAGGTCGTCGCCCGGCTGCTGCACGACGAGCGCACCGAAGCACTGTGGTACGCGGTCGAGCGGCTACCCGCCCGGCAGCGCCGGCTGATGCGCGCGTTGTCGCACGCCTCCGCACCCTCCTACCAGGAGGTGGCGGCCGCGATGTCGATGCCGGTCGGCAGCGTCGGCCCGACCCGGGCGCGGGCGCTGAGCCGCCTGCGGGAACTCCTCACCGAGGACGGCGCCGGCCGGCCGCTAGACCCGGCCGCCTGAGCCGCCGCCCCAGACCGCGAGCTCACCACGGGCCAGGCAGACGATCAGTAAGCCGTCCGCACCGGTGACCGCCCACGACTCGGCGTCGTCGTCGACGTCCACCAGCAGTGCCGCTCCGCCGCGGAAGCCGATCTCCAGCTCCCCGGTGTCGCGGGCGCCGGCCGACTCGACGACGTCGCCGAGCAGCGTGGCGATCGCGTCCGACGGGTTGTCGCCGGGTTCTACGTCGTACCGGCCGGTGGGGCCGTCGAGATGCGCGACCGCCTCGATCAGCACCTGGCGGCCGCCGGTGAAGCCCAGGACGACGGCGTGGCCGAGCCACACGTACTCCAGCTGCTGCCCGACCAGCAGGTCGAGCGGCCGGCCTGGTTCCGGACGCGGTGCGGCGTCCCGGCCGGCGACCATGAGTGGCACCATGAACACCTCGATCGGCTCGTCGGGCTACGTGATGGCTGACCGTAGCCCGGCGTTCCATAAGAAATCCTTAACGGCAACCCCGTGTTCAAGGTCGCGAAACTTGATTCATTCCAGAAAAGGGGACTAAGGTCTCCGGCATGACGTCCGACTTCGAGGCGCAGCTACGAGCCGTCTCGTTGCGCGTGACCCGGCCACGCCTGGCGGTCCTCGCCGCACTGCGCGACCACCCGCACGTCGACACCGACGCGGTGATCGACCTGGTGCGTGCTGATCACCCCACCGTCTCCCACCAGGCGGTCTACGATGTGCTGCGTGCGCTCACCGACACCGGTCTGGTGCGCCGCATCCAGCCCGCCGGTGCGACCGCCCGCTACGAGTCGCGGGCGACGGACAACCACCACCATGTCGTGTGCCGTTCCTGCGGTGCCATCGCCGACGTCGACTGTGCGGTCGGCCACGCCCCCTGTCTCACTGCCTCGGACGACCACGGGTTCGTGGTCGACGAGGCAGAAGTCGTCTATTGGGGCATCTGCCCCGACTGCGTGACCCGTTCGGAAGAAGGAAACAGATGAGCGACATCAACGACCCGAAGTCGACCGGTTGTCCGGTCGCGCACGACTCCGTCACCGCGAGCGGCAGCGAGAGCGAGAACCCGGCGATCGACTCGCCGACCCCGAAGACCGGCGGGCGCCCGCGTACCAATCGGGACTGGTGGCCCAACCAGCTCGACCTGTCGGTGCTGCACGCGCACTCGCCCAAGGGCAACCCGCTGCCCGGCTTCAGCTACGCCAAGGAGTTCGAGAAGCTCGACGTCGATGCCCTCAAGCAGGACATCGTCACGGTCCTCACCACCTCGCAGGACTGGTGGCCGGCCGACTTCGGCCACTACGGCGGTCTGATGATCCGGCTCAGCTGGCACGCCGCGGGCACCTACCGCATCCACGACGGCCGTGGTGGCGCCGGTGACGGCGGGCAGCGTTTCGCTCCGCTCAACAGCTGGCCGGACAACGCCAACCTGGACAAGGCCCGGCGTCTGCTGTGGCCCGTGAAGGCCAAGTACGGCCAGAAGGTCTCCTGGGCCGACCTGCTCGTGCTCGCCGGCAACGTGGCCCTGGAGTCGATGGGCTTCAAGACCTTCGGCTTCGGCTTCGGCCGCGTGGACATCTGGGAGCCCGAGGAGATCTTCTGGGGTCCGGAGGACACCTGGCTCGGCGACGAGCGCTACGCCTCCGAGAAGACGATGTCCGAGGGCGTCGGCGCGACCGAGATGGGTCTCATCTACGTCAACCCGGAGGGCCCGCGTGGTAGCGCGGACCCGCTGGCCGCGGCGCACTTCATCCGGGAGACGTTCGCCCGGATGGCGATGAACGACGAGGAGACCGTCGCGCTGATCGCCGGCGGCCACACCTTCGGCAAGACCCACGGCGCCGGCGTCGCCGACAACCACGTGGGCCCGGAGCCCGAGGGCGCCCCGATCGAGACGCAGGGCCTGGGCTGGCTGAGCACCCACGGCACCGGCAAGGGCCCGGACACCATCACCAGCGGCCTCGAGGTCACCTGGACCGACCGGCCGACCCAGTGGAGCAACCGCTTCTTCGAGATCCTCTTCGGCTACGAGTGGGAGCTCACCACCAGCCCGGGCGGCGCGAAGCAGTGGGTCGCCAAGACCACCGACGAGATCATCCCGGACGCGTACGACCCGGCCAAGAAGCACCGGCCGACGATGCTCACGACCGACCTGTCGCTGCGCGTCGACCCGGCGTACGAGAAGATCTCCCGCCGGTTCCTGGAGAACCCGGACGAGTTCGCGCTGGCCTTCGCCAAGGCCTGGTACAAGCTGCTGCACCGCGACATGGGCCCGGTCCGGCGCTTCCTCGGCCCGTGGGTCCCGGAGGCCCAGCTGTGGCAGGACCCGGTGCCGGCCGTCGACCACGAACTGGTGTCCGACGCCGACGTCGCGGCTCTCAAGGCGAAGGTCCTCGAGGCCGGCCTGAGCACCGCCCAGCTGGTCTCCACCGCCTGGGCGTCGGCCGCCTCCTACCGGTCCACCGACAAGCGCGGTGGCGCCAACGGCGCCCGGATCCGCCTCGAGCCGCAGCGCGGCTGGGAGGTCAACCAGCCGGTCGCGCCGGTGGTGGACGCCCTCGAGCAGATCCGGCAGGAGTTCAACGCCGCCGGTGGCGCGAAGATCTCCCTGGCTGACCTGATCGTGCTGGCCGGCTCGGCCGCCGTGGAGAAGGCGGCGCGGGACGCCGGCGTCCCGGTGACCGTGCCGTTCCACCCGGGCCGCACCGACGCCTCCCAGGAGCAGACCGACGTCGAGTCGTTCAAGGTCCTCGAGCCGCGCGCCGACGGTTTCCGCAACTACCTGCGCCCGGGCGAGAAGACCCAGCCGGAGGTACTGCTCGTCGACCGGGCGTACATGCTGAACCTGACCGCGCCGGAGATGACCGTCCTGGTCGGCGGCCTGCGCTCGCTCGGCAACAACTTCGGCGGCAGCCGGCACGGTGTGCTCACCGACAAGCCGGGCGTGCTCACCAACGACTTCTTCGTCAACCTGCTCTCCCCCGGCACCCGGTGGAAGGCGTCGGAGTCCGAGGAGAACGTGTACGAGATCCGGGACTTCACCACCGACGAGGTGAAGTTCACCGCCACCGCGGTCGACCTGATCTTCGGCTCCAACTCGCAGCTGCGTGCCATCGCCGAGGTGTACGCCAGCTCGGACGCCCGCGAGAAGTTCGTGACCGACTTCGTCGCGGCCTGGACCAAGGTCATGGAGCTCGACCGCTTCGACCTGTCCTGATCCTTCGGTAAAACGAACGAGCCCCGGCCGATCGGCCGGGGCTCGTCCCGTTTCTCAGTTGCCGTTGATCGACCAGTGCCACGGCTCGGACGGCAGGTTCACGAACCCGTACCGGCCGGCGTTGGCGGCCAGCCACTTGAAGGCCTTGCTCTTCCGGCTCGTGATGCTCTTCCCGCCGGACGAGATGTCGATCGCCAGGCCGAGCTCGTGCAGGGACCGGCCGGGGATCGCGGTCGGCACCCGGCACGACGAGGACGGCGCGGTCCAGACGTCCGGGCAGCCGTTGGACTTGCGCAACGCGATCTGCTGCTGCTTCGTCCGGAAGCCACCGCCGGAGAGCCGGACGCCCGACTTGGCCGCGTCGTCGACCATCCGCTGGAACGAGAACGCGACGATCCGGTTGACCGTGACGCCGTACACCTTCGTGGTCTGCGCCGCGGTGAACCGGGACCGGGTCTGGGTGACCACCTCGTCGCTGATCGCCGTGGCCTGCGCCGCCAGGGCCACCCGGGTCTTCGGCCACGCGGTGATCGTTGCCTGGGCGTTGCTGACCGCCCGGACCGCTGCCTGATGCGCGGTCGTGGCCGCGGTCACCTGACGGTTCGCCACGGTGTACGCCGACCGCGCGGCCTTCAGCGCCGCCGCCGTCTTGCCGGCCGTGGCCGCGCGAGCCTGGACCATCCGGTCGGCCGCCGTCAGCGCCTTCTGCGCCTTGGCGACCCGGCTGCTCCGGTACGGCCGCTGCTTCTTCACGGCCCGCAGGGCCTTCTTCGCCGCGGCCGCCGTGGCCTTCGCCGTGGCGAGCTTCGCGGTGGCCGTCCGGTGCGCGGTGCTCGCGCGGGTCGCGGTCGCCGCCGTGGTGGTCTGCGCCTTCCGTGCCTCGGCGATCGCGCTGGTCCGGGCCGGCACCGCGGCGCGCAGGCCGGGCAGCTGCGCGGTCAGGCGTACCGCCTGCGTCTCCAGGTTGAGCTTGCGGCGCATCACCTGCGCCCAGGTCGTGCCGGCGGACGCCTTGGCGGTGGCGGCCTGCGCCGGCACGCCGGCTCCACCGGTGACGATCAAAAACGCGAGTGCGGGTACGACGAACCGCCGTCCCACCTTGTCTTTTCCGTTCACTGCGCTGCCCCTCCCCAGGTCGCTGACGCCGGAGAGTCGAATCGGCGGCGTCAACACCCAGGTGAGGAATCCAGCGTTGTCAACCGGTTGCAGCGCGGACGGGGCCTACCGCAGGGCTCGCCAGGCGACGAACGCGCCGGCCAGAGCGAGTCCCACCCAGGACTTCCGTCTCTTCTCGCGCACCGCCTCGGCCGCCGGCGGCAACGGTGCGAAGACGTTGCCGTTGTGCGGTTCCACCCGCTCCCGGGACAGCCCGCCCACCCGCATCAGCGGGCCGACCAGCACGTCGTACAGCGCGGGCGTCGCCACGAACCCGAAGTTGATGAGCCGGTTCGCGGCACCGACGGTCACGGTGGCCCGCGGCCGGCGCGCGCAGCGAACGATCGCCGCGGCCACCTTCTCCGGCGAGTCCACCGGCGGCGGGGGCTGCCCGAAGCGGCCCGCGAAGTTGGCGGCGTTGCGGTAGATCGGGGTGTCCACGGCACCGGGCGACACCAGGCAGACATGGATGCCCGGGGCGTCCCGGGTCTCCAGCCGCAGGGCCCGGACCAGGGCGCGCAGTCCCCACTTGCTCGTCACGTAGGAGCTCGTGTACGGCGTGACGACGGTACCCAGCAGCGAACCCCCGAAGATCAGAACCCCGCTGCCCTGCGCCCGGAACCGCGCCAGCGCGACCCGGGCCACCGTCGCGGCGCCGAGCAGGTCGGTGGTCACCACCCGGTCGAAGACCTCGGCGGGGACGTCTTCGAACCGGCCGTACGCCATCACCGCCGCGGTGTGCACCCACACGTCGAGACGGCCGAACGCGGTCGTGGCGGCCGTTGCCACCGCCTCCACCGTCTCCGGCTCGGTCACGTCGGCGACGGCGACTTGCACGCGCGCCCCGGCGGCACGGCACTCGGTGGCGACCTCCTCGAGCGCGGGCGCGGACCGGGAAGCCAGGACGAGGTTGGCACCGGCTCGGGCGTAGGCGAGCGCGGTGGCCCGCCCGACGCCGCTGGAGGCTCCGGTGATGACGACGGTTTCGGTGAGCACGGTACCGGCTTACCCGCGCGGGCCGCGCTGATGCGCTATCGGCGCAGGCCGTTGAGGGCCATGGTGACATGGAGACGTGGGCCGCCTGGGAACGGACCAGCCGCGCCGCCGAGCACGCCGTCCCCGCACCCTGACAGCGCCGAAACCCTTCGGCGCCAGGTCCGCTTCCCGCTTGCGCCTTTTCGGGGTACGGGAGCCGGCCGTCACGCCGAAACCACCCCGTCCCCGCTTGCCGGCGCGAGCAAGCCGGTGCGCACGGCCCCACCGCGACCGCCGGGCCCAGGCAGGCGCCGCGCGTACCCCCGTTTCAGCGACCCGCGGCAACCACGCCGCCGCCCGCAACCGCGCGTTCCACCCGCCCGGGCCCGGCGGGGCGGTGGGGCCAGGTGCCGCGCTCCGATCGCGCGGGAGAGCGGGGACGGCCAGGATTTCCGCGACTGCGCCGACCCGTACCGTGAAAGGTCTTTCTCGGATGGAATCAGCGGAGGGCGCGAGCGAGGGCCAGGCCACCGAGGGCGATGCTCAGCAGGCCGAGTGCTACGGCGATGACCGCGCCGGCCAGGCCGTTGCCGGTGCCCAGGCCGCCGGCGGAGTTGGCGGCGTGCAGCCCGCCGACGACGGCGCTGACCAGGCCCGCGGCCAGGGCGAACAGCGAACCGGTGCGGCCGGCGCGGGCCAGCGAGCGCCAGCCGACGATGACGCCGGCCAGCGCCAGCACGGCGATAACGGTGGGTATCAGGCGGCCGGAGCCGAGTTCGTATTCCATCGGGATCTCCCTTCTCGAAATGGTGTCGGGTCGATCGTCGGCTGTGCCGGCCGCCGCGGGCGTCTGCCGGCGGGCGGCACGTGGTACGCCCCGGGGCGTACGCCGGCGCGCTCTCCGGCGTATGAGCCGGCCGGCCGGGCCGCCTAGGATCACGGCATGTCGTTCCGCCCGCCGGTCTGGGCTCAGGATCTGCTGCTGGCGCTCTTCATCACGGTGATGCAGGTCCAGGGCACCGTCGTGCGCAACGACGGGGAGAACCTGGGGCCGCTGGCATACCTGCTGCTGGTCGTCGGTGGCGCGGTCGTGGCCGTGCGCCGCCGCTGGCCGGTCGCGGTGTTCGGGGTCAGCGCGCTCGCGAGCGTGGCGTACTACTCGCTCGGCTTTCCGGACGGGCCGGGCTGGCTGGGTCTGTTCGTGGCGCTCTACACGCTCACCGCCCTCGGTGACGGGCGCCGTTCGGTGCGGACGGCCACCGCGGGCATCGGGATCCTGACGGTGTGCTGGCTGGTCACCGCCATCGGCGTGGAGCCGCCGGAGGCGATCGGCTGGGTGTTCTTCCGGATCGGCGCCTCGGTGATGAGCGCGGCGCTCGGTGAGAGCGTCCGATCGCGAAAGGTCATCGCGGCCGACGCGGTGGAGCGCGCCCGGCAGGAGACCCGCGCCCGGGTCGACGAGGAACGGCTGCGGATCGCGCGCGAGGTCCACGACACCGTCGCGCACGCGATCGCGATCATCAACGTGCAGTCCGGGGTGACCGCGCACGTGCTGGACAAACGACCGGAGCAGGCGCGCGCCGCGCTACAGGTGATCGAGCAGACCAGCGCGCGTGCGCTTCAGGAGATGCGGACCGTCCTCGGCGTCCTCGACGACGGCCGGCGGCCGCTGCCCGGGCTGGAGGCGATCGACGACCTGGCCGCCGAGGCGCGCAAGGCGGGGCTGGAGGTGGACGTCGCGGCGGCCGGTTCGCCGCCGGGGGTGCCGGGCGCGGTGGGCAGTGCCGTGTACCGGATCGTGCAGGAGTCGATCACCAATGTGATCCGCCACGCCGGGGCGACGCGGGTCACGGTCGCGCTGGACTACAACGCCGACACCGTGCGGGTCCGGGTGGCGGACGACGGTGACGGGCCCACCGGAGCCGGTGTGCCGGGCCGCGGGATCCTCGGCATGCGGGAGCGCTGCCACCTCCTCGGCGGGGAGCTCGACGCCGGGCCGCTGCCGGGTGGGGGCTTCGCGGTCACCGCCCGCCTGCCGCTGGCCGCGGCATGACTCTCAAGGTGCTGCTCGCCGACGACGAGCGCCTGGTGCGGTCCGGGTTCCGGCTGCTGCTCGACACCGAGGACGACATCACCGTGGTGGGCGAGGCCGCCACCGGCGCCGAGGCCGTGGAGCTGGCCCGGTCCACCCGGCCGGACGTGGTGCTCATGGACATCCGGATGCCGAAGATGGACGGTATCGAGGCGACCCGGCAGATCGCCTCGACAAACGGGCTCCAGCAGGTCCGGGTGCTCATTCTGACCACGTACGACACCGACGAGTACGTCTTCGACGGTTTGCAGGCCGGGGCCAGCGGCTTCCTGCTCAAGGACGCCGGCCCGGCCGAGCTGCTGCACGCCATCCGGGTGGTCGCCGCCGGCGAGGCCCTGCTCGCGCCGCGGATCACCCGCCGGCTGATCGCCCAGTTCACCGCGCGGCGTACCGCCGGGCAGGCCGCGCGGCAGCGGCTCGCCGTCCTGACCGAGCGGGAACGCGAGGTGGTGACGCTGGTGGGTCAGGGCCTGCGCAACGACGAGATCGGCGCGGCCCTGTTCCTCAGCCCGGACACCGCGCGTACCCACGTCAGCCGCGCGATGGGAAAGCTCGGCGCCCGCGACCGGGCACAACTCGTGGTGATCGCCTACCAGACCGGGCTGGTCACGCCGTAGCCAGCCGGCGCTCAGGCCAGGCGGACCGCGGCCAGGGCCGCGGTGACCAGCAGGCCCAGGCCGTTGGTCGCCCAGTGCAGCGCGGCCGCCGCGAGCAGGCTGCCGCTGCGGCGCCGCAGCTCGCACAGCAGCAGGCCGGCCAGCGCGGTGAAACCGACCGCACCGAGCACGGCGAGGACCTGGCCGATGACGTCGGTGCCGAGCACCGCGCCGACCGCCTCGTTGGCCTGCGCGAGGCGCAGCGACGGCAGGATGTGCCAGAGACCGAACAGCACCGATGAGGTGACGCTCGCCCAGACCGCGCCGCGGTGGCGGTTGACCATGCCGAGGAGTACGCCACGGAAGGCGACCTCCTCGAGCAGGACGGTGCCGAGCGGCACGACCACGAACGCGGTCATCAGGGCGGCGCTCAGGTGCAGGTGGTAGCGGACGTCGTCGAAGGCCGGCCGGGTCGCCGGGATGGCGACGCCGATCGCGTAGATCACGGCGACCGCGAGGACGGCGCCGACGGCGTACTTCAGACCGGGCACCAGCGTGCGCCGCGACAGGCCCATGTCGTGCCAGCTCAGGCCGGCGCGACGGCCGAGCAGGACCAGGCCCAGCGCGACGAGCGGGCCGGCCACCAGGCCGGTGTGCGGCGGACCGTACTTGGCGGCGACGTTGACCGCGGCCAGGACAACGATCATGGCGCCGAAGACGAGAGCCAGACGACGCCGCGACGGGTGCGCGGCCGGACGGGCGGGGATCGGAGTGCGATCAAGGGCGAGAATGGGCATAGCGGGCCGAAGACTACCCGGAGTGGGGTGTCCACATCGGGCGAATGTAACGCTGTGTGACCTTAAACTCGTCACCCGCCCGTGGCCTGACCGATTCGGTCCAGATCGCGCCGGTAGGGTACGCGCATGGCGAACCTACGTGAGCGGATCCTCGCTGAGCTCGGCGTCAAGCCGGTGATCACGCCCGAGGACGAGATCCGGGCACGGGTGGACTTCCTCAAGGACTATCTGCGATCCACCCCGGCCAAGGGTTACGTGCTGGGCATCAGCGGCGGCCAGGACAGCACGCTGGCCGGCAAGTTGTGCCAGCTCGCCGTCGAGGAGCTGCGGGCCGAGGGGCACAGCGCCACCTTCGTCGCGGTGCGGTTGCCCTACGGGGTGCAGGCCGACGAGCGGGACGCGCAGATCGCCCTGGACTTCATCGGCCCGGACCGGTCCGTCGTGGCGAATGTGAAGCCGAGCGCGGACACCGTGGCCGCCCAGGTGGCGATCGCCTGCCGCGAGCTGCTCGACGGCGACGACGCGCTGCGCGACTTCGTCCGCGGCAACATCAAGGCCCGGGAACGCATGGTGATCCAGTACGCGATCGCCGGCCAGCTGAGCCTGCTGGTCGTGGGCACCGACCACGCGGCGGAGGCGGTGACCGGTTTCTACACCAAGCACGGCGACGGCGGCGTCGACATCATCCCGCTGAGCGGGTTGACCAAGCGGCAGGGCGCCACCCTGCTGCGGGAGCTGGGCGCGCCGCCCAGCGTGTGGCAGAAGGTGCCGACCGCCGACCTCGAGGACGACCGGCCCGCGCTGCCCGACGAGGTGGCACTCGGCGTGCAGTACAGCCAGATCGACGACTACCTGGAAGGCGCCGACGTCGCGCCGGAGGTGGCGGCGAAGGTGGAGTCGCACTATCTCGCGACCCGGCACAAGCGCGTCATGCCGGTCACCCCGCTCGATGACTGGTGGCGCTGACCGGCGACCGCAGCGCGACTCCGTAGGCGACCAGCCACACCACCCAGATCAGCCAGCCGGCGAGCCCGAGCAGGCCGATCGGACCCGGATCCTCGATCACCAACGGCCCCAGGACGGCCGAGGCGAACTGCAGCGCCGCGGCCACCAGGCCGATCCGGCTGTGCCAGGGGCGGATCAGGCCGGCGCCGGCGCCGGCGAGCGACAGGCCGGTCATGGCCAGCGCCAGGAACGTGCCGTTGAAGACGAACAGCGCATCGTGCAGCGCCCAGAGCCCGGGGTCCGGCGTCGTGGTCAGCGCCAGCCGGGTGGCCATCACGGCGGTGAACGTGAGGTTCTGCAAAAGTACCCCGGCGAAGCCGACCACCGCCCAGGCGGTCCGCAGAACCGCCACCGCACCCGCGCCGAACACGGTGGCCAGCACCCAGGCCACCGGCGCCAGCGCCGACGCGACCCGGACCACGGCCTCATGACTGCTGAAGAATGCCAGGGCCTGCGCGGTGTCCGCGCCGGTGGTGGGCAGGCCGGCCGGAACCAGGACGGCATTGAGGCAGACGATCAGAACGGCGAAGCCGATGGCGGCAGCGCCGGAAACTTGCCGAGACATGTATTCAATATAATAGGCGGAAAGCGAAAGGGATAGGGCATGCGGAAGTACGAGTCGCTGCGCCGGGCGACCCAGGCGGCTCAGACCCGGAGCGAGATCGCCGCGGCCGCTCGCCGCCTGTTCGTCGCCCGGGGCTGGGCCGCGACCACGGTCCGCGACGTGGCACGGGAGGCCGGTGTCTCCGTGCCGACCGTCTACGCGGCATACGGCAACAAGACCGGGCTGATCCAGGCGCTGGCCGAGGCGGCGGACAACGCGGCGGACCCGGCCCAGTCCCTGGCCGAGATCGAAGCGGCGGCCGACGACCCGGTGCGGCAGCTCGCGGCGATGACCGGGTACGACCGGCGCCTCTTCGAGCGTGCCGGTGATCTGATCCGGCTCATCCGGGAGGCCGGCCGTACCGAGCCGGCGCTGGCCGACGCCTACCGAGCCGGTCGCCGCGGCGGTGACGAGACCCGGATCCAGGTGTTCTCGTCATGGCCGCTCCGGGACGGGCTGGAGCTCGGCACCGCCGTCGACGTCTACGCCGCGATCTGCAACATCGACGTCTACAGCACCCTCACGGTCGAGCGGGGCTGGAGCCCCGACCAGGTCGAACGCTGGTGGATCCAGGTCCTGACCCGGGAGTTGCTCGGGTAGGCGGTCAGGCCTGCGGCGGGAAGATCTCGGGATCCTCGTCGTCGGCGGCATCGCCGTCCGGTCGCGGGAAGATCTCCGGCTCGTACAGCGGTGTCTCGCCCTCGAAGAGGGGATCCGGTTCATCGTCGAAGATGCCGATGATCTCATCGACCGGGATGCGCGACAGGCTTCCGGCGCCGACCTCGGGCGCCGCGGCGATCAGCCTGGTCCGGATCCCCTGGTCGCCGTCGACATCGTGCATCCGCCGGACGTCCACCTCGGTGGCCGGCCGGCCGTTCTCGCGCAGTCCGACCGCCAGCAGCTGGGTGTAGTAGCCCGGACCGTCCGCCTGCTGAAAGGCGACCACCGCCCAGCCGAGAAACGGCAGGCTGACCGCGGTGACCATCTCGTCGCCGCGGTAGCAGCCGAACTCGACGCTGCTGAACCGGCCGTCGGGGGTGAAGCTCAGGATGCTGCCATCGGCGAGCGGAATGGCCATGCCGGTCATGGTCCCACCGCTGATGCCGGGTCAGAAGCGCCCGCCACCGCCCCGGCGGCCGCCTCCTCCCCCACCACCGGTACGCCGTGCCCGCGACCCGCTGCCGCCGAAACCACCGCCCCATCCGCCGCCGGACCGCACTCCACCGGCGAGGATGCCGCCGAGGACCGCGCCGGCGAAGGATCCCGCGTCTATTCCGCCCCGGTGGCCGTACGGGCCCGCCGGGTTCCAGGAGTGCACGTCGGCCTGTGCGGCCTGCCCGGCCGCGGCGGCCAGGTGCCGCGCCTGCTGCGCCTCGCGCAGGGCCGCCCCGGGATCCGGGACCGCCAGCTGCTCGGCCAGCGCGAGATGGCGATGCGCCTCGGACAGCCGCACCCGGGCCTCGGAGCCGACCGCACCACGCCGCGTCGCCACGAAGTCATCCGTGGCCGAGACCTCCGCCCGGGCGACCGGCAGAGTCTGTGCCAGCAGGGTACGGGCATGGGCGTCGCGCTCCGCCCGGTCCCGCGCCGCCGCGAGGGCGCTGTCCAGGGCGGCGTCGGCGGCTTGCAGCCGGGCGACCACCGCCACCGGGTCCGGCCGCGGCGCGCCGAGTGCGGCCCGGGCCTCGGCCACCGCCTGCTCGCCGCCGGAAACCGCGGCGGGCAGCCCGTCCGGGGCGGCGGTATCGCCGGCCAGTGCGGCGCGCCCGGCCGCCACCTCCGCCTCCACCTCGGCGACCAGCGCGTCCGCGGCGGTGCGCGCGGCCGGCAGATCGGCGGCCGCCTTGTCCACCGCGGTGCTCAGCTGAACGGCCTGATCGATCGCCTGTTCCGCGGCCCGGACCGCGAGTGCCGCCTGCGGGCCGTCCGCCGGTGTCCCGGCCAGCGCGGAGCGGGCCTGCTCCAGAGCGGCCGCGGCGAAGGCGAGACGCTCCCGGGCCTGGTCCACGTTGCCGGTGACCGCGGTGACCGTCGACCCGCTGTAGTGGGCGGTCAGTTCCTCGACGCGGGCCGCCGCCGCGGGCAGTGCCGCCTCGGCCGCGGCACGTTGCCGGTCCAGGTCGTCGGCGACCTCGGCGGCCCGGCCCTCCAGGTCGCGTAGCTGGTCGAAGGCTTCCGACTCGGCGTCCAGCCGGGTGTCGGCGCCGCGGCAGAGCTCGATGATCCGGGTGAGCGTACGGCGACGCGTGTCCTCGTCCGGCGCGGGTTCCTCCTCGAGGGTCATCCGCAGGCGGAACGCCTCGGCGACGTCACCGCGCGCCGAGGTGAGCGCGGCCTGGAAACGTTGGGTCGCCGCGGCACCGTACTGTGCGGTCGCCAGCTCACCTTCCCGCTCGCTGGCCCGCAGGTCGTCGTCGAGTTCGATGAGCAGCGCGTTCGCCTGGTTCGTCAGGTCCTGCGTGCTGGGGCCGGCCGGAGCCGCCGGCGCCGTCTTGCGGCGCCGGCGCAGCCAGAGCCAGATCAGCGCTCCGGCCAGGACCGCCCCGAGGACCAGCAGCGGCGCGCCCAGCCCCACGCCACCACTGCCGCCGCCGGCGGCGTCCTGGTAGCCGCGGGCCGCCGCGATCACCGCACCCGACCAGTCGCCGCGGGCCAGGGCGGGCTCGATCTCGTCGGCCGCCACACCGGCCAGCTCGTCGTCGCTGATCCGGGAGTCGTCGGGGAACGAGTAGGCGTACGCCCGGTCGGTGGTGGCGACCGCCAGCAGCGCGTCCCGGTCGCCCAGGTCGCTGAGCCGGGCCGTCTCGTCGGTCCACCGCTGGGCGGGTGTGCCGTCGAAGGAGCCGACGAAGACCACGAACAGCTGGATGCCGGTCTCCTGCCGCAGATCGCGCAGCGCGGCGTCCACCCCGGCCCGGTCGCCGAGGACTCCCGCCTCGTCGGTCACCTGGACGGCGAGGCGCCCCGGCGCGTCGGCGCGAGCCGGGCCGGGCAGGGCGACCAGCGCGAGGAGCAGGGCGAGCAGCGGCACGACGACGGGCCGCCGGGGCATCACAGTCACCGGTCAAACCTAAGGCGCTACGGCGCGGTCCGCGCGGCGACGGCTACCAAGTCCATTTCTGGAGTGCGTTGCCGTCACACGTCGCGATGAGAATCGCCGCGTTGTTGGCCGACGAGGCCGCGGCGAGACACAGTGCGGTGTTCGCGATCGGCCGGATCGTGCCGTCCGATCCGAACTGCCAGGTCTGCGCGGCCGTGTTGTTGCACGTGTAGGCCCAGATGGTCCGGCCCGGAGTGAAACTGCTCGACGGCACGTCGACGCAGTTGCCGAGGACCCGCAGCGAGTTGTCACCGGGCAGCCGGGTCAGCGCCTGCGCCTTGGTGCCGTTGCAGTTGTATGCCTGCAGGTACGTACGGATCGCCGTCGCGGACGACGGCACGTCGATGCACCGGCCGGTGCTGTTCCGGACCGCGCTCATCAGCGGGTTCGGTCCCTTGCCGACCTGAACCATCGTCGCCACCGACGGCACGCCGGCCGCGTCGACGACGAAGAGCATGTAATAGCCGGGCGGCGCCACGCCCCCGCTCGGCGGCCCGGTGACCGTCAGCGTCGTGCCGGCGGCCGAGAACCGCAGCGGCACATAGCGCTGACCCTGGTCCACGCCGTGCGTCACGTCGCCGAGCCCGACCAGCCCGACCTTCCGGATGCTCGCCGCCTGAGCCGACGAGACGGTGAAGCCGGTGTTGATGCCGATGGTGGCCGGCGCCGCGGAGATGACCGGCCGGTCCGCCGGCGCGCCGCTGCCGTCCTTCTTGAACAGGTACGGCGGGCTGTAGTACTCGACGTTCTTCTCCAGATAGCCGGTCTTCAGACAGATGTCGCAGATCCCGCCGCCGCCGGTCATGACCCGCCCGTCCGGGAGCAGCGCGGCCGTCGAGTGATACTGCCGGACCCGGCTCGCGCCGGCGAGTACGGTCCACTGGCCGGTCGCGGGGTCCCAGCGTTCGGCCGTCGTCGCGGCGTTCTTCAGATCGACCAGGCCGGAGGTGGCCGCGCTGGTCATCCCGCCGGTCGCCAGCACCGAGCCGTCGGCCAGCACGGTTACGTTGTGCTGGCGGCGGCCGGCCGACATCGATCCGGTAGCCGCGACGGACGCGACCAGTCCGGCGTTGCTGTTCACGACCACGGCGGTCCGGCTGGGGACGTTCGCGACACCGCCCTCGGTGAGCTTGCCGCCGCCGGCGACGAGCGACTTGCCGATGTCGTACGTGACAAAGCTGCCGTAGTCCCGGGTAATGCTGTCCCGGGTGCCGGTTCCGGTGATTATCCCGTTCCCCGATGTGTTGACCGTGTACTGCGTGACGTAGGGACCGAAGAATCCGAGTTGGGTATCCGGGCGTGATCCCATGAACGGATAAAGGCGCGCGTTGTACTTCGTGAATCCGGAAAGGGCGCGGATGGCGCCGTTCGCCTGGTACACCTCGGCCGTCGCGGGACCGCCGCCGATGATGACCTCCTCGCCGTTCGCCATTTCCGCGACCGACGGGTACCAGCGCGCGGCGGCCATGTCGTTGCCGCGGGTCCAGGTCTCCGCACGCCAGTCGAAGACATAGGTGCGTACCGTGCCGGCGAGCTGGGCGTTCGCGTTTCCACCGGCGAGCAGGATGTTGCCGTTCGCCAGGTGCGCGAAGCCCGCGCAGAAGAGGTTCGTGCCCTGCAGGTCGACACGCTTGTACGTGTCGTCGGCGGGATTCCACACCATGGCGCGGGTGAAGCTGTGGTCCGGGTACGACTCCGCCGGGTTGTCGCCGACCGAGTCCCAGACCAGCACCTTCCCGTTCGGCAGCACCGCCTCGAAGACCGGCACGACGGGCGTGCCGACGACCGGGCTCCACGAGCCGGACTGCCCGGGGTCCGGCGCGACGGCGGCCGCCGGGCGCGCCGTACCGGGACGCTTTCCGGTCTCCCGCTGGATGCGAGCCGCGTTCTCGGTGGTGCGCTGTTCGATGACCCGCATCGGCGTGCCGACGAGATCCTGTGCCAGGTGCTCGTGATCGTCACCGTGCTCGTGCGCATGAGCATGAACATGTCCGACCGCGGCCGGAGAGGCGCCGAACAAAAACGGGGCCGAGAGCAAAAAGGCCGCGAAAAGGCCCCGGAAAGCACGCATGAAGAAGTCCCCCCGTCGCGCATTTAAAACGCGAAATGCTTCCTCACCCTAGCCCGCAACTAAGTCGCCCATCAATGTCTGGGAACGCCGATCCAGATCGCCGTCCGGGCAGCCGGTACCGGCCGAACGGCCGAGCCCACCCGCCCGAACCCCCTGAAAAGCGCCACAGACCATCCAATGGCACAGATCACATCGAGTCGCCTGTGCTCGGCCGATGCACACGAACCACCGATCCCGGGCGGCTGCCGGGTAGCGCGATGGGCGATCCGTGTGATTCGATCTGCGTGAAGGCCGGGCATCTTCCCCCGTGGATGCCCGGCCTTTCTGTGAGCCCACACTGGTCGGAGGAGGGCACGACGGCATGGCGGCGGTTCCGCTCCCGGTCTCCGAGACGTTCTTCCGCGATCCGTACCCGGTCTACGACCGGCTCCGGACCGAAGCACCGGCCTGCCGGGTGGACCTGCCGGACGGATCGCCGGTCTGGCTGGTGACCCGGTACGCGGACGTCCGCGCCCTGCTCGCCGACACGCGCCTGTCGGTGGACAAGCGCAACGGCGACGGCAGCTGGCGCGGCTTCTCCCTGCCACCGGCCCTGGACGCGAACCTGCTCAACATGGACGCCCCGGACCACACCCGGATCCGCAAGCTGGTCGCGCAGGCGTTCACCCCGCGCCGGGTGGAGAGCCTGCGCCCGCGCGTCCAGCAGATCGCCGACGCCCTGTTGGACGCGCTCGCCGGGCGGGCGGAGGCGGACCTGGTCGGTGACTACGCCGGCCCGCTGCCGGTGGCGGTCATCTCCGAGCTGCTGGGCGTTCCGGAGGCGGACCGGCACGACTTCCGGTCCTGGACCGACACGATGCTCATCCCGCCGCGGGGTGACCGGGCCGCCGCGGCGCGTGCCGTCGGCACGATCCACGCCTATCTGGAGAAGCTGCTCGCCGCCAAGCGCGCCGACCCGGCCGGCGACCTGCTCAGCGCACTGATCGCCGCGCGGGAGGGCGGGGACCGGCTCAGCGAGGACGAGCTGACGTCGCTGGCGTTCCTACTGCTGCTCGCCGGGTACGAGAACACGGTGCACGCCATCGGGACGGGCCTGCTGACACTGCTGCGCAACCCCGGCGTGCCGGCCGATCCGGAGGAACTGCTGCGGTACGAGCCGCCGGCTCCCGTGCTGTTGCGGCGCTTCCCGACCGAGGACATCGACATCGCCGGGGTCACCGTGCCGCGCGGTGAGACCGTGCTGCTGGTGGTCGGCGCGGCCAACCGCGATCCGGACGCCTTCGCCGGCCCCGGCGAGGTGACGCCGGGACGGGCGAGCGGGCATCTGAGTTTCGGCCACGGCATCCACTACTGCGTGGGTGCCCCGCTGGCCCGCCTGGAGCTGGAGATCGCCATCGGCACCGTGCGGCGCCGTTTCCCCGGAATGCGGCTGGCCGTGCCGGCGGACGAGCTGCGCTGGCGGCCGTCGTTCCGCGTCCGCGGCCTGGTCGCGCTGCCGGTGGTGCTGGGCTGACGCGTCAGAAGCGCACGCCGCCGTGCCGGTATCCGCTCAGCGTCTCGGCGGTCTTGGTGACCAGCGCCGCGCCTAGGTCGACACCGAGATACTCGGACAGCTCCAGGGTGCGGATCAGGATGTCGGCGAGTTCCAGGCTCAGCGCGTCGTCCGGCCGCCGGGCGTCCGGGGCGAGGTCCAGCGTACGGCTGCGGATCTCCTGGAGGGCCTCACTCACCTCGCTCTGCAACAGGGCCATCCGGGTGGCCGCGACGTAGGCCCGCCCGGACTCGTGGGCGGCCTCGATCTCGTCGGCACCGGAGAAAAGATCGACGCTTCGGGCGTACGCGTGTGCGCTGCGCTGCGCGTCGGGCAGCAGCGCCGCCAGTGCCTTGATGTGCTGCAACGCCTCGCTCACCGGCTGACCTCCAGTTCCTCGCCGGTGGCCGGCCGTGCGCCGCCGGCGCCGCGCAGATGCCGGGCGACGCGCAGCAGCTGAGCGGTCTCCTCGGCGATGTCCGTGCCGCCCTGCGGGTCGGCGCTGTACCGTTCCGCCGGCTCCTCGCCACGCGCCTTGGCCTCGGCCGCGGCGACCAGCACGGCCGCGTGGACCCGGTCTTCCTGATCGCCGGCCGCACGGGCCACCCGGGCGTCGAAGTACGGCCGCAGCGCGAGCCAGCCGTCGCGGATCTCCACGACTCGGCGGACGAGCCGGTACTCGACGTCGCGCATGGCGCCGAGGCGGGACTGGCCGGGGTCGAGGGCGATCTCCGGGGTGGCGTCGTAGAGCAGCTTCCACAGCGGATACAGCCGGCGGTAGGTGCGCAGGCGCCGCAACCAGACGCCGCCGGCGGCGACCCGCGGCCCCCACGACGGGATGGTGAAGCCGATCAGCATGAGCACGCAGCCCGGCCCGGTCAGCAACGGCGACATCTGCTGCTGCACGTCCGCCGGGATCGGCTCGTAGCCGGCGTTGCGGGCGGCGATGTAGAAGCCCTTCTCCAGGCAGTAGGCCAGGCCGAAGACCGCGCCGAAGCTGACCAGCCGCAGACCGACGCGCAGGAACCGCTGCCCGGTGCGGCCGGCGAAACGCCAGGACAGCCGCAGGATGTCGAACAGGGCGAGGACGAAGTATCCGAGGTAGACCAGCATGTACTGGGCCATGTACGGCGCGTCGCCGTACCGGATGGTGAATTCGCTGGTCAGTGAGGTGTCGAGCGGGGCGAGGAAGAAGAAGACGGCCATGGCCACGACGGCCGCGGCCACCGCGAGCAGCCGGATCCCGGTGCTGCGGCGGGGCGGGTTCTCGACCGTCCAGTGCAGCAGGAGCAGCTGCACCGACACGGCGAATCCGATGATCCCGTAGTGGGCGATCAGCCGGGCCAGGTTGGGCACGCCGGTGAGCTCGTCGAAGCGCACGTAGACGAAGGGTGTGTTGACGGCGGGCGCCCAGACGAGGCAGGCGAGCATCGCCACCAGCGCACGCCGGGCGGGGTTGCGCGGGTCGCGCACGAGCGGCGGGATCTTGTACGCCAGCGCGATCAGGGCCAGGAAGGCGACGACCGGGTAGACCACCTTGGACACGGGTTCACCTCGGCCCGGGATCGACAAGCGTGTGGTGCAGACGGCCGAGCACGGGATCCTCCGGCGCCGCGGGCTCGGTCCGGGTGAGCACCGACCGGCGCAGCAGCAGCGAGGCGATGAGCTCCGCCTCCTTCTCCTCGATCTCGCTGTAGTTGGTCCGGCCCAGCACGGCACGCACCAGCGACGGATCGAGGTTGGGCAGCAGCAGGCGGGACGCCTCGGCGTCCAGGACCGGTGCGGTCAGGTGGCCGCAGATCAGGTGGCCGAGCTCGTGCCGGATGATGTGCTCCTGGTGCAGCCGGCTCGTCCCGGCCTCGTAGAGGATGGCGTCGAACCGCTCGGTGCGCACGGCGAGCCCGCACGGGCTGCCCGTCGGCAGGTTCTCCGCGAGGAGATGGATCGGCCGGCCCTGGCGCTGCGCGACGAGGTCGCACAGGTCCCGGACGTCGGCGGCGTCCGGTAGCTCCAACTCGGCGAGGATCGTCTCGCATCTCTGGCGCAGCGTGCGGTCTGCCATGCCTCCTCCCTCCCCGTCACCATGATGTCAGCGACTGACCACTTTAGATGGACGGACCGTCGTCGAGGCCCTCGAGCTGCCGGCAACGGTCGACGAGTTGCTCGATGAGACGGGCGCTGTCGTCGGACAGGCCCTGCTGGCGCAGCACCCGGCGCAGCGCCACCTGCTGCACCTTCATCTGCCGCAGCTCGTTGAGCAGGTCGATCTGCTCCTGGACGCGGCGGGTCACCTGGCTGTCCAGGAAGAACGCCGGGTCGACGCCGAACGCCCGGGCCAGGGCCTGTACGTGTGAGGTGCGCGGGTCGGTGGTGATGCCGCGGCGCATCTCACCGACGTACGCGGCGCTGATGGTCACGCCGGTGCCGTCCCGCGTCGCCGCCTCATTGATCTTGGTGGCGATCTCCTTGGTGGTGTATCGGCGCCCGGCGGCCTCGTTCGGCCCGAGCTCCTCGGCGCCCGGTCGCACCCGGTCGAAGAGGAACTCCAGCTTGTCGGCCAGGGTTTCCAGGAGCGGCAGGTCACGTCCCACGGGATCCGTCTGGTTCGAAGCCACCACTCCTCCTACATGCATGGACATCCGATAAACGCCCGTTTCGCGCGTCGCCAGAGGACCATACATCCGTTGACACCGACACCGCCCCGCAGCGTATAGTCACCGGCGGCGAGGCACACACGTGGTTCGATGATGGAATCTAAATCAACAGGCGTGTTCTGTGCCAGTGCCACCCCACGGGGAGTGAGGGACGCAGCGCCCTCAGGGGGCGGGCAACCGGCAGGACGACCCTCCTGTCGGTTGCCAGGCGCTGTGCGGTCAGACGTAGCGCCCGACCACGTCGACGATCAGGCCGTCGTCGATCCGGTACGCGTACGTGAAACGCTCCCGCCCGCCCGATCCGGTGGTGAAGTCATACTCGACCACGAGCCGGTCGCCCTCGGTCCGGCTCCCCCGCTCGCTGTACCGGCCGCCGACGGCGATCACCTCGGGGTCGAGGAAGCGGTCGAAGATCGCCTGCCGGTCCGGATAGAGCCGTCCCACGCTGTCGAAACGGGCGTCCGGGGCCACCAACGCCCGGGCCGCGTCGCCGTCGCCACGATTGAGGGCTTCGATGAAGGAACGCACCACTTCGGTGCCGCCGGCTTCCGTCGTGGACGATGCGGTGGTGGCCGGTGCCGGCGTGCCCGGGTCACAGGCGGCCAGCGCCAGCGCGACGGCGAGGAGGGCGGCCACCAGGCGGGTCATCGCGGCACTCCGACCGGGAAAGCGGTGGCCCGCGAGATCGGCTCCCAGCGGCGTACCTCGTCGTGCACCTCGGTCAGGTGGGCGAGGATGCCGTCGACGGCGTCGTCGCCGAGGGGCAGCCGCAGCGGGGTCTGCTCGGCGTTCAGCGCGGTCAGGATGGCGGCCGCGGCCTTGGCGGGGTCGCCTGGCTGCGTACCGTCAATGCCTTTGATCATGCGCCGGGTCGGGCCCGCCGTGCCGGCGTAGTCGGGCAGCTCCACGCTCTCGCCCAGGCTCGCTCCGGAGAATCCGGTGCGGAACGCGCCGGGTTCGACGATCAGTACGCGGATGCCGAGCGGCCCGACCTCGGCGGCGAGCGCCTCCGAATAGCCCTCCAGCGCGAACTTGGTCGCGCAGTAGGCGGAGAAGCCGGGGTACGCGACCTGGCCGCCGAACGACGACATCTGCACGATCGCGCCGCGCCGGCGGGCCCGCATGCCGGGGAGGACGGCGCGGGTCAGTGTCGCCGGGCCGAACACGTGCACCTCGAACAGCTCGCGCAGTTCGGCGTCGGTGGTCTCCTCGGCGGCGCCGACCTGGCCGCGGCCGGCATTGTTGACCAGCACGTCGACGCGCCCGTACCGGGCCTCGACATCGGCCACGGTGGCGGCCGCGGACGCCGCGGTCACGTCCAGGCGTACCGCCTCGACCCGGTCGGGGTGGGCGTCGACGAGGTCGGCGAGGGCCTCGGTGCGCCGCGCCGCGGCGACGACCACGTCGCCGGCCGCGACCGCGGCCTCGGTGAGGGCCCGGCCGAAGCCGCTGCTCGCGCCAGTGATCAGCCAAACGTTGTCAGTCATGCCGCAAGCCTCGCCAGGACGGCACCTTGGCGTCCAAGACCTGTCGTGATAACCAGTGGTTATGGACGTGCACCTGCGCGAGCTGCGGTACTTCGTGACAGTGGCCGAGCACCTGCACTTCACCCGCGCCGCGGAGGAGTTGTTCGTCAGCCAGCCGGCACTGTCGAAGCAGATCCGCGCGCTGGAGGCGCAGCTGCGGGTGCGGCTGTTCGAGCGGGACCGGCACGAGGTACGCCTCACCCCGGCCGGCGAGACGTTGCTGCCGGCGGCGCGGCAGCTGCTCGACGTGTGGCGGGGCGCCGAGGCCGGCCTGGCCGCCGTCGCCGCCCGCCAGGCGGCCACGCTGGTGGTCGGCATGAGCACCGGCCTGGGGCGCGGGCTCCTCCCCGCGGTCCGCGCCCGGTTCGCCGCGGCCGCACCGTCGGCGCGACTGCAGGTCCGGCAGGTGTCGTGGGAGGACCCGACCGGCGGCGTCGGCACGGACGGGCCGGGGCGCACCGACGCCGCGTTCGTCTGGTTGCCCGTCCCGCAGCCGGAGCGGTACGGCCGGCTAGTCGTGGCGAGCGAGCCCCGGGTGCTGGCGCTGCCGCCCGGGCACCGGCTCGCCGGCCAGGACCGGATCGCTTTCGGAGATCTGCTGGACGAGCCGTTCCTCGCGCTGCCGGCGAGCAGCGCCGCCCTGCGTGACCACTGGCTGGCCACCGACGCCCGGGACGGGCGGCCGGCCGTGATCGGCGCCGAGGTGGCGACGAGCGAGGAGACCGTTGAGGCGTTGCTGGCGGGCCTCGGCGTCTGTCTCGTGGCGGCCGGCAACGTGCCGCAGATATGCCGGGACGGCATCACGGTCCGGCCGGTCACCGGCATCGCGCCCAGCGAGATGGCGCTGCTGTGGCGCCACGACGACGAGCGGCCGCTGGTACGGACTCTGCGCACCGCCGTCGAGCAGGCGCTGACCGCGGGCTGATGGCCGGGACCGGCCCGGACCTCGGCGCCGTCTTCGTACGGTGGGTCTGGTGCCGGGCGGTGCTGCATCGCGGCTGGTGGCTGGTCACCAGCGTCTACCTGGTCGTGGACGCGCATCTGCGGGCGTCGCAGCTGGTGTTGATCGGGGTCGCCCAGGCGTTCGTGGGGCTCGTCTTCGAGGTGCCCGCGGGCGTCGTCGCCGACACCCTCAGCCGTAAGTGGTCGCTGGTCGTCTCCCACCTGCTGATGGGCGCCGCCATGCTCGCCACCGGACTGGTGAGCGGCTTTCTGCCGCTGCTGGCCACGCAGATGCTGTGGGGCCTGGCCTGGACCTTCGCCAGCGGCGCCGACGTGGCCTGGATCAGCGACGAACTGGATGACCCGGAACATGTGCCGACGGTGCTGATCCGGGCCGAGCAGGCCCAGCTCACCGGAACCGTTGCCGGGCTGGCGGCAATCGGCGGGCTGGCGTGGTTCGCCGGGCGTGACACGGCGATCGTGCTCGCCGGAGCCGCGATGCTGGGTCTCGGCCTGTACGTCGCCGCCGGCTTTCCCGAGCAGCGCTTCGTCCCGGCACCCACGCAACGCTGGTCCGCCGGCTGGTCGATCCTGGCTCGCGGCTCACGCCTGGTCCGGCACAGCCCGGTCCTGATCGCCCTGTTCGCCGCGACGTTGCTGGTCAACGGCGTGACCGGTGCCTTCGGTCGGTTGTACCCGCTGCGTCTGGTCGCCCTCGCGCCGGGCGCCGATCCGGTCCTCTGGTTGACCGGCCTGAGCGTGCTGATGTGTCTGGCCGGCGCGGTCGCTCTGCGCGTCGCGCAGCCTCGGATCGGTACGGCCGGCACGGTCCGGCGCGGCTACCTGGCGGCGTGCCTGGTCGCCGCGGCCGGCATCGCCGGCGTCGCCCTCGCGCCGGATGCGGGCACCGCCAGTCTCGGCGTATTGCTGGCCGCCGGTTCGTTGCCACTGACCCGGAGCCTCGGCACCATCTGGGTGGACGGCCAGACTGTCGGCGCCGTCCGGGCCACTGTGCACTCGCTGCTCGCCCAGGCCGACTACGCCGGAACGATCATGTGCGGGCTCGCCGTCGCCCTGATCGCCGATGTCACCGGCATGCCGGCGGCACTCACCGTGTGCGCGACGCTCCTGATCATCGCCGTCATCACGGTCCGTAAAGGGAGTGCCTGAGGGTTCTAACGAGCCGCGTTCCGCCGGGTGACGAGCGGTGGACGAGCCTGACGATTCCTGGCTATTCGGGCGTCCGTGCATTGCCAACCGGCCGGGGCACCGTGACGATCGGCGTCGCTTCGATCCCCATCGTCCCGCTCCGTCCCGGCTCAGAAAGGACACGGCGAACACGTGCGGTCGTCCCTCTCCCTCCCGGGTTCCGGCTCCGGCACCGAAGAGCCCGGCACCGTTGATCTCAGTAACCGCTGCGTCGGCAGCTCCTACGTCCTGGTCTGCCCGGTGGGCCAAGGCGCCACCGGGACGGTCTGGCGTGGCGTCGACCGTTCCACCGGCGAGCAGGTCGCCGTCAAGCTGCTGCACGAGGGGCTGTTGCGGCAGCCCAAGCTGGTCACCCGCTTCGTGCAGGAACGGACCATCCTGATGATGGTCCGGCACCAGAACATCGTCGGCGTCCGTGATCTGTTCAGCGTCGGCGAGTCGATCGGCCTGGTCATGGACTTCGTGGCCGGCGGCAGCCTGCGGGACCGGCTGCGCGCGGCCGGCACGCTGCCGGCCGCGGACGCCGCGCGCCTGCTGGCGCAGGTCGCGGCGGCGCTCACCGAGACGCACGCGCTGGGCGTGGTGCATCGCGACGTCAAGCCCGACAACGTGCTGTTGAGCGGTACGGGTGACGACGCCGAGGTACGCCTCACCGACTTCGGCATAGCCCGAGTGCTGGACGCGGCCGGGCTCACCACCCCGCACGCGATCATCGGCACGCCGCACTACATGGCGCCCGAGACGATCAGCGGTGGCGACGCCGCTCCGTCGGCCGACGTCTACGCGCTCGGCATCACACTCTACGAGCTGGTCTGCGGGCACATCCCGTACACCGGGGAGCCGTTCGCGGTGTTGCAGGGCCACCTCAACGATCCGCCCCCGCGCCCGTCCGGCATGCCGGACGAGGTCTGGGCGGTGATCGAGGAGTGCCTCGACAAGGACCCCAGCCGGCGTCCCACGGCCGCCGAGCTCCACGGCACTCTCCGCAGGCTCGCCCGCCGGACCGCCGGTGTCCCGGCACTTCCCGTCCCGCAGGACGCGGTGCCGACCGAGCCGCGAGGGCTGGCCGCGAGCCCACCGAGGCGGGACTCGCACCGTCCCGCTCGCAAGCCCCACCGGAACGGTCCGCGCAGCTGGCTGTGGGGCCGGCACGGCCTCGTGGTGGCGCTGGTCTCGGGCTCGCTCGCCGCCACCGGATGGGGTGGCTACAACGCCTGGCAGTTGCGCGAGGCGCGGACCGGGCCGGCTCCGGCGACCGCCCAGCAACCGCACGGCCAGCGCGGCGCGGGAGCGGCCGCCGACCCAGTACCCCAGCCGTCGCCGTCGGCGGTCGCCAGCCTCCCGGCAGCGCCGGTCCTCGCCGCCGGCGTCGGCCGGAACACCGGTACCTCCGCGCCGCCCTCCGGCGCGGACCGCCCCGGCGCCAAGCCCGGGTCGGCGGCCCAGGTCGGCATCACCGCCGGACCGGGCCGGATCGGTGCCACCGCCGGACCGGGCCAGGTCGGCGGCTCGGTGGAGTTCGGACCGTGGCAGTGCGGCGAGAAGTACTCCTGGGACGTCGGCCACCCGGTGCTGGCCCAGCCGTGTCACGCCCTCGGCCCGTCGATCCGGGTCATGGGCGAGATGGAGGCGGCACCCGGTGTTCAGGCCGACATATCCCTGGCCGTGCACGACGCCGAGACCGATGAGATCGTCGCCGGCCCGTACCGGTGCCGGGGCCTGATGTTCACCGATTTCGCCGTCAAGCACAGCTGCGGCCCGGCCGAGCTGCGGGCGCCGCGCGGGCGGACCTACGTGGTGGTGGAGACCTGGGAGTACACCGGACGGCCGCTGCTTCCCGGCGGAACGATCAGGGGTCCGGAGTTCACCTGGTGATCCGGCGCACGACGGCGTACGCGAGTCCCGCCCCGATGATCCACGGCGCGGCCACGACGACCGGGTCGAGCAGGTGATGCCCGGCGTCCGCACGGTTGCGCCCCAGCCGGGAGCGCAACCCGTGGTGGGACAGTTCGCTGCGCGTGCCGGTCGGTGTGAGGGGCGGGCGCAACCTGCTCTCCAGCGAGTCCACCCGGTCGGCCGCCAGCAGGAGCAGCCAGTGCGCGGCCCGTCCCTCGCTGAACCTCGCGTACGAGAACCTGCGGATCGCGCCGGACAGGCCGCGCGGCGGGCAGGACGTGCCGAAGACCGGGGTGAGGAACTTGTGCTCGATCGACCTCTCCCGCGGCCACCGTTCCGGCTGCCGCTCCGGGAACTCCCAGTGCGCGCCGCTGAACCCGGGGTCGAAGATCTCCTGCGGCACCGACGGCCGGTCCTTCGGATCCAGGTCGGCGCCCCAGCCCGGGATCCGGGCCCGCAGCTCGTCGCTGGACTCGGGCAACTTGGGCTTGTCCGGTGTGTAAGCCATGAATGCGTTCTCCCCAGCGGCCTAGACGACGATGAGCGGCTTGATGCAGCCGTCGAGTTTCGCCGAGAAGATGTGGTATCCCTCGGCGATGTGTTCGAGCGGGATCCGGTGGGTGACGATCTCGCTGGGCTTCAGGTAGCCGTTGCGGACGTGCTCGAACAGGCGCGGCCACTGCCGCTTCACCGGGCACTGGTTCATCCGCAGGGTCAGCCCCTTGTTCACCGCGTCGCCGAACTTGACCGCGCTGAACATCGGTCCGTAGGCGCCCATCACGGAAACCGTGCCGCCCTTGCGTACCGAGTCGATCGCCCAGTTCAGGGCCACCGGTGACCCGCCCTGCAACTTCAGTTTGGCCGCGGTCACATGCTGCAGCAGGTTGCCGTCCGCCTCCGCGCCGACCGCGTCGATCGCCACGTCGGCGCCGAGGTGGTCGGTGATCTTCTTCATGTGCACGACGATGTCGTCGTACTCGGTGAAGTTGTACGTCTCGGCATAGGCGAACGACCTGGCCTTCTCCAGCCGGTAGTCCAGGTGGTCGATGACGATCACCCGGCCGGCGCCCATCAGCCAGGCCGACCTGGCGGCGTACAGGCCCACCGGCCCGGCACCGAAGACCACCACCACGTCGCCCTCGACGATGCCGCCCAGTTGCGCCCCGAAGTAGCCGGTGGCGAGGGCGTCGGTGAGCAGCACCGCGTCGTCCTCGTCCAGCCAGTCGGGGATCAGGCTCGGGCCGACGTCGGCGAACGGCACCCGCACGAACTCGGCCTGGCCGCCGTCATAGCCGCCGGAGGTGTGCGAGTAGCCGTAGATGCCGCCGACCGCCGTGGCGTTCGGGTTGACGTTGTGGCAGTTCGAGTACAGGCCGCGGGCACAGAAGAAGCAGGTGCCGCAGAAGATGTTGAACGGGACCATGACCCGGTCGCCCGGCTTGAGCCGCTGCACCGAGGGACCGACCTCGTCGACCACGCCGACGAACTCGTGACCGAAGGTCATCCCGACCCGGGTGTCCGGCATCATCCCGTGGTAGAGATGCAGGTCGGAGCCGCAGATGGCGGCGCGGGTCACCCGTACGATCGCGTCGTTGGGATGTTCGACGACCGGCCGGTCCTTCTCCTCGATCCGGATCCGGTACGGACCGCGATAAACCATTGCTCGCATGAGCGTCCTCCCGCACGGGCCGGGCGTGTGCCCGCCGGCTCGGTGGCTACCCGCGCTGTTGCGGGCCAAACCCGGCGCAAGACATGTGGGCACGTCAGCGGTACTGCTGGGCGTCGTCACCGCGGTCGGCGGCGGGATGCTGCGTGACGTCACCGCCTGGGAGACACCCGCGCTGGTGCGCGTCGAAACAGACCTCTACGCGATCCCGGCCGCGGTAGGCGCGGTGATCGTGGTCTTCGCGGAGGGCGCCGGCCTGCCCATGCCGATCATCGGCGCCTGCGCCGCGACGGGAGTCTTCGTCTTCCGCGTCATCGCGATGCTGCGCCACTGGACCGCGCCGGGCGCGAACACCTGACGGGCCCGCCCACGCTGAAAGAAACCGATCCGGGGTACGCGTTCGCGCCGTCACCCAGATACTGGCCGTCCCCGCTCTCCCCCGCGACCCGGCAGCCTGGTCCCGGCCGAACCGCGCCCGCCGGGCCCATGCAGCCGGTCACGCTGACCGGCGCCGCGGGTGCTCGCGCCCCACAGCGCCGGTTACGGCCGGCTCCCGCTCCCCACGATCACCCCAGCGGCCCCGCATCCCGCTCCCCACGATCACCCCCCGGTAGCCCGCATCGCGAGCCGCGCCCGGTTGTGGTGTTTCCCGGCGGCCGCGCTGGGGCCGCCACGGACGGCCCCGGCCGCGCTGGGAGAGCGGGGACGGGCCGGCTCCGGCGGGACGGCCGGTCACGCGTACCCCGAAAGAGGGTGACCGGCAAGCAGACCTTGACCGGCGAGGGGTTTCCTCGTCCGCGATCACCGCTCCAGAACTGACGGCACGCCTACACGTCGGGGCAGTCGTAGATGCCTTGGGAGACCGGTTGCCAGGCGCCGTGGTCCTCGCGCGCGCTCAATCGGTCCGCCTCACCGGCGGCGCGCACCAGCTGCTCGGTCGTGCGGGGTACGGCGGCCAGGAACACGGCGCCGAGGTGGTGACAGAACATCGGACCGTGTTCGAGCGGCCGCAGCGGCTCGCCGGCGAGGGCGGCCAGGTCCTCCAGAGTCCAGCCCAACGGCCCGGCCACCGCCTGCAGTTGCGAGAGCTGGTGCCATGCCCCGCCCAGCATGCCCCGGACGGTGCTCCTGGACAGCCCGACGAACGGAAACTCCCGCACATCGAAACCGCGGTTACCCATGAGACCGTGCAAGACGGCTGGGAAGGGGTTCGGGTCGGCCGGATCTCGAGCCGGCCGAGGCCGGGGTGTCGTGCCCTCATCCGGCAGAGCGAGGAGGTACTCGCGTAAGGCCGCCAACTGGGGGTGGTTGCAGTAGGTCACGCGATAGACGAACGCCCGCATGACCGTCTTGTCGCGGTCCGGTGGTAGCAGGTGCCCCGGCACCGGATGGCCGGCGACCACGAAAACGTCGGCCAGAGGTAAGCCGAGCTCGGCAGCGTGCCGTTCCAGCCGTGGCGTATCGAAGTCTCGGCCGTGGTCCAGCAAACCCCGCAGGACCTCGGTCCGCGCCATGTCGTTCATTCCCCTCTCCGGCGTGGGGCCTTGCGCGCTCTCGTGCCGACGAACGGACATCAGGTCGCCCAGCCGCCGGCCAGGCCCAGTTGCCCGCAAGCAAGCTGGGAGCGTGCGTCCATGATCCATTGCCGGACGTCGGCGGCCGACTGCTCGACGGCGCGATCCGTCGTGTCGATGATCCTCACGGTCCACCGAGGATCGGCGCTGGTCCAGCCGCTCCAGCGATCCCACCTCATCTGCGCCCATCCAGTCCTGATCACCTCGGGTCGATGTCGGGGATCGCCGGCGTGCCCGCGATGCCACCGTGCCCAGCCGATGAACGAGCGCTTGGCGTCAAGGTTCCACTTCCCGGGGTCACGCTCCTCAAGCCGATGCCGGCGCACCTCATCGTCGACGTCCAACAGGCACGCCGCAATCCCGTCGAGCTCGGTGGCCGAAGGACTCGCCAGCACTTCACCGAGGGGTGATTGTCCGGTCAGCAAGACGTCGATGCCGCTGGCTTGGTAGCGCAGCGCCCGCTCGATCCACACGTCCATGCTGCGCTGCCGCCATGCCGTGTCCGCGCCGCTCGGGACACCGATCTCGTCGAAGTCGTGGACGACCAGGCCCTCCAGCTGCGCGCATGCTCGCGCCGCCGTGGTCTTACCGGAACAACTCGAGCCGGCGATCGTCAGCAACATCCCCGCAGTCTGCCAAGCCACCCGCCCGGGGAGCGATGGCATTTCCCGGCGTCGATACCGCCCGAGGACGTCCAGCGACGGGCCTGCGTCTTGCCAAAACCGACCCGGCGTTCGTCGCCGTGACCGTCAGGTGGTGCTGTTTCCCGGTGGTCGCGCTGGGGCGGTGACGGACAGCCTGGCTCGCGCCGGGAGAGCGGGCACGGCGTCGGCTTCGGCGGGGCGCCGGTTACGCGTACCCCGAAGAAGCGGAATCAGATCCAGCGGTTGCCCAGCCACATGCGATCGGACCAGCTTTCGTAGGGGATCAGCTCGCCCACGAAGATGGGGTGGAAGTAGGCGAAACACACTGCCACCGCGACCACGTAGACGCCGGCGACCACGGCGCCGATCAGCTGGCGGTCGGTGCGCTGCGCGCCGGTGGCCATGCCCTCCGGCGGGGTCATGATCGCGCCGAGGACGTAGACGACGGCGAGGATCAGGAACGGCAGGGCGGGCAGGGTGTAGAAGGAGAACATCGTGCGGCTGTCCGCGGCGGCGAAGTAGAACCACGGGAGCAGGCCGGCGGCCGCGCCGGTGAGGATGGCGTAGGCGCGCCAGTCGCGGCGGGCGATGGCTAGCCACAGCAGCGCCGCCACAGCGGGCAGGAACGACCACCACAGGATGGGCGTGCCGAGCAGAAGTACCTCGCTGGCGCAGCTGGGTGCGCCGCAGCCGGCGGGGGTGACCCACTCGAAAGCTACCGGGCGGCCCATCAGCAGCCACTGCCACGGCCAGGACTGGTAGGGGTGCGGCTTGGTCAGGCCGCTGTGGAAGCCGTACGCCTGTGAGTGGTAGTGGATCAGGTTGAGCAGCGCGCCGAGCACCGGTGGTTCGCTCAGGCCGTTGTCGGCCCGGTAGTGCCGGAAGTATCCGCTGTCGGTGACGAACCAGCCGATCCAGGTGGACAGGTAGAAGATCACGGTCAGGACGACGCTGAGCAGTCCCCAGCCGAGGTCGGCGAAGAGCGAGCCGCGCAGGCCGGCGGACCGGCGTGCCTGGACGCGCCAGGCCAGGACCAGCGCCGCGAAGAACGGCAGGAAGAACAGCGCGTTCCACTTCACCCCGCAGGCGAGGCCGAGCAGCGCGCCGGCGGTCAGCAGCCACCACGGCACGATCGTGGGAACTCGGCCGGTGGCGCCGTTCTCCAGGGCGTGCAGCAGCCGCCGGCGGTAGTGGTCGCGGTCGAGAACGATGGCGGCGAACGCGGCCAGGATGAACAGGCCGAGGAACATGTCCAGCATCGACGTGCGGGACAGCACGAAGTGGAAGCCGTCCAGCGTCATCAGCAGGCCGGCCATGCCGGCCAGCACGATGGAGCGGAACATCCGGTGCGCGACCCGGATGAGGATCAGGATCATCAGCGTGCCGGCGATCGCGACCGGGAAGCGCCAGCCCAGCGGGGTGTTGCCGAACGCGAGCTCGCCGAGCGCGATGAGCCACTTGCCGAGCGGCGCGTGCACCACGTACGCCGGGCCGCCGGTCTTCTCGTCCCACTCCACGCCGTGGCGCAGCATGTCCCAGGCGTCGGTCGGGTAGTAGACCTCGTCGAAGATCAGCTTCCGGGGGCTGGTGATCCCGTTCAGGCGCAGGATCGCGGCGAGCGCCACGACGACCGCGGTGACCAGCCACGAGTACGGATCGAGCCGGCTGTCCAGCGTCGCCAGCCGACGCCGGACGATCCCGGGCACGCCACCCGGGCTCGCGGGTGGTTCCGCGTTGAGCGCTGTCTCAGTCGTCGCCGCCGTAGTCACCCGGCGATCTTAGGACCCTTTCCAATTGCGCCCGCCACTGCTGTTCGCGGATGTGCTGCGGGGTGAGCACGCAGTCACCGCACGTGCCGCCGCCGGGTATCCGGTAGTACAGGCAGCAGTTGTTGCGCACCAGGAACCAGCGGTTCTTCCCGGGGTCGGGGTGGACCAGCGTCGCGGTGCCGCTCAGCGGGGCCACGGCGAGTGCCGCGTCGACGACAGCGGCGGCACGGGCGGCTCGTCCGGGCACGCTGCCGGCGATCATGCCGGCGGCGCCGCCCAGGGCCGAGGCCACGTTGCCCCACAACACCTGCGGGGACAGCACGAACCGGCGGCGGAACGCGCCGAGAATCGGCTCGACCAGACCTTGGGTGACGGTACGGGTGAGCGTGCCGGCGATGTCGGCCGCGGGCTGGTCGGCGCAGGCGACGGCGGTCAGATCCCGGCAGGCGATCGGCATCGGACCGCTGTCGACCGGGCGCCACCACAGGCGGTCCGCGTCCGGCACCGGAAGGGCGTTGCCGACGGCGGCCGCGGCGAGGGGCGGCGACAGCAGCCGCGACGCCAGGCCGAGGAAGACGATCGAGGCCACCACCCGTTCGTCGACGCCACCCCCGGACATCGCGGCCAGTGTCCGGCGCCCGATCTCCACGCGTTCGGCGATCACCTCGCCGTCTCGCAGCTCACGCAGGGGCCGCCAGCCGGGCGCGCCGTCGTACGGCTCCCAGGTGAAGTAGGGCCCGAGCCGCGCGGCCGCCTCGAGCGCGGTCACAGCAGGCCGCGCCGGTGTGCGGCGGAGACGGCCGAGGCGCGGTCGGGCACTTCCAGCTTGGCGTAGATGTGCAGCAGGTGGGTCTTGACGGTGGCCTCGCTGATGAACAGGGCCGCCGCGGTCTCCCGGTTGGTCCGGCCCTGCGCGACCAGGGCGAGGACTTCGCGTTCCCGGGCGCTGAGCTGGGTCTCGGTGAGCGGGTGCCGCGGTCGCACACGCGCCAGCAGGAGCGTGGCGACGGACGGGGAGAGCACGGTCTCGCCGCGGGCGGCGGCGCGGACCGCGCGGAACAGTTCCTCGCGCGGCGCGTCCTTGAGCAGGTAGCCGATGGCGCCGGCCTCGATGGCGGGCAGCACGTCGGAGTCGGTGTCGTGGGTGGTGAGGACCAGGACGCGTACGCCCGGCACGCGTTCCAGCAACAGCCGGATCAGCGTGCCGCCGCTCGGCTCCGGCAGGCGCAGGTCGGTCAGCACGACGTCCGGTCGCACACTGTCGACCACGGTCAGCGCCTCGGCGCCGCCGGCCGCCTCCCCGACCACCTCGAAGTCCGGCTGGGTGCCGAGCATGCCGCGCAGCCCGTCCCGGACGACCGGGTGATCGTCCACGACGACCAGCCGCAGCGTGGTCACCGCTCCCCCTCGATGACCGGCACGGTGACGCTGACCGCGGTGCCGGCGCCCGGCGACGACTCGACGTCCACCGAGCCGGAGAGCGCGCCGACCCGCTGGCGCAGGGCGGTGAGGCCGAAGCCACCGGCCTGCGGCCGGTCGAATCCGGTCCCGTCGTCGCGTACGTCCAGCACGATCACATCCTCCATGTACGACAGCGTGACGTCGACGCGGGACGCCCGCGCGTGCCGGCCGACGTTCGACAGGGCCTCCTGGGCGGCCCGCAGCAGGGTCACCTCGACCTCGGAGTGCGCCGGCAGCGGTGTCCCGGTCACGGTGAAGTTCGCGGCGACGTCGTACTGCTCGCTCCAGGTGGTCACGGCCTGCCGGACGGCCTCGCTGAGCCGGGCGTCCTGGAGCGGTCCCGGCCGCAGCGCGTCGATCGACCGGCGCACCTCTACGAGGCTGGTACGGGCCAGGCGCTGGGCGGTCTCCACCCGGCCCCGCGCCGAGGCGGACGGCAGGTCACCGACCGCCTCGAGCTGGGTGACGATACCGGTGAGTCCCTGGGCGACGGTGTCGTGGATCTCCCGGGCCAGGCGGGCCCGTTCCTCGGCGACGCCGGCTTGCCGGGCCAGCCGGGCGTTCTCGGTGAGCAGTTCCCGGCGTCGGATCGCCTCCCGCTCCATCACCCGGATCATCGTGCCGATCAGCGCCGCCAGGGGTGTCGCCAGCCCGAAGGTGATCAGCAGGTCCCCGGTGTCCGGCCCGGTGACCAGCAGTGCCGGGAGGCTCGCCGCCACCACGCCGACGTAGGCGTACCAGCCGGGCAGCGCGACGAACGCGAGCACGTAACAGGCCGGGACGAAGAGCTGGAAGGCGTCGCTGCGCTGGAGCAGGACGGTGGTGAAGGCGAGCACGCCCACGAAGTAGCCGGCCATCGTCCAGGTCCGGCGTTCCCACCAGTCGGGGTGCGCCAGGATGAACCACCAGTGCCAGGCGGCGAGCGCACCGGCCACGACGAGGGTGATCAGGTGCTGCCGCCAGCCGGCCGGCTCGGCGAACAGGGACACCACGCAGGCGACGAGCAGCAGCCCGTACGGCGCGAGCGCCCAGGCCTGGTTCCACCGGTGTTCGCGTTGCCGGCCCAGCTGTTCCTCCACCGACGTCACCCCGCTATCTTGCCCGTGCGGTAGGTGAGGCGGCGAAGCAGCACTTCGGCCGGTCCCCGCCGACCGGTGCGCCGCATCAGGTCGGCGAGCAGCACCGACACCAGCCAGGTGGCCAGGGCGATCGCCGCGGTGGCGGCGGTGCCGAGGGTCGCGCCGAGCCCGAGGGTGTACGGCACGAACAGGGCGACGAACACCACCGACTGGAACAGGTAGCAGCTGAGCGACCGCTGCCCGGTCGCGACGAGTGCCCGGACCACCGGTCCCGGACGGTTCCCGGACCGGGTCGCCAGCAGGCCGATGAGGGCGGCGTAGCCGAGGCCGCCGGCGATGCCGGTGACCGCGTGGAGCGCCGAGAGGCCCCACAGGGCGAGCATGCCCGCCGGCTCCCAGAAGTGGCCGACGGCGAGGGCGACCGGCAGTCCACCGGCGACGGCCGCGCCGAGGCCGGCGACCGCGGTACGGACCAGCAGCGGCCGGTGCGCGGCCGGGTCGGTCAGGACGCCTCGCCGGGCGGCCCAGATACCGGCCAGGGCGGCGCTGACCACGCCGATGACACCGATCGGGGTCATCAGCCATTCCAGCGGGCGCAGGATCATCGCCTGGATCGGGTCGCCGGTCTCGAACGACCAGAAGAACGAGCGCTCGGCGGTCGGCGGTGCCATGTACGCGGCGCCCTGGAGGACCGCGACGACTCCCAGCCAGAGGGCGGCGGCGACGAGCAGCTTGCGGTCCGGCACCCGGAACAGCGCCACCAGGGCGAAGCCGAGCAGGCCGTACAGGCCGAGGATGTCTCCGGGGAACAGCAGCAGGGCGTGCAGGAAGCCGAACGCGATCAGCCACCGGCTGCGGCGGCGCAGCAGCCGTTTGACGTCGGGTTCGGACATGCCGGCCTCGGTCTGCCGCTGGTGGATCTGCACGACGCCGTAGGCGAACAGCGCGGCGAACAACGGGAAGGCGCGGCCGTCGACCAGGGTCACGGTGACGACGCTGACGATCCGGTCCAGCAGGCCGTGCTCGACGATGTGCTGGCGTACGCCGTACTCGCGGCCGTGGAGGTAGACGATCGAGTTGGCCAGGGCGATGAGGGCGAGCATGAGCCCGCGGGCGAGGTCGGGGGCGAGGGCCCGGTCCCGGGTTCGTACCGGTCCGGGCAGGACGTTTGCCTGGATGAGTGTCATGCGTTCAGCCTGTCGGCGCGCGGGCGGCGTCAAATCGACCGACCTACCGGCCGGCTCCATCCACCGCCGCCGCGCGTTCATCCACCGATCGGTCGATGTGTCATCCGGCGCGCAGGCGCCGTACCTCCGAGCGGGCGTGCTCGACGCGGTCGCTGTCGTGCCCGCCGGCCTCGGCGACCTCCTGGGCCAGGTCGTTCGCGGCGGCGAGGATGTGCTTGGCGCGCCGGCGTTCGCGATGGCCGTGCTGGGCTTTCCGGAAGCGCCGCCGGGTCCGCCAGCTGCCCGCGGCGGCGGCGACCTCGGCCTCGGTGAGCAGTCCGGACGCGCTCTCCGGCGCCAGGATGTCGCGCACCCAGGCCTGCTCCTGAGGCACCGCCAGCCGGAACGCCAGCCAGAGCAGGAGCAGGTCGAGCACCGGCAGGACCAGGAACCACAGCAGGAGGGTGCCGAGATCACCGGCCAGCGAGTAGCCGAGCGCGCCCATGTCGTCCCAGCATCCGTGTGCGGCCATCGCGGCGAGCATCAGCAGCACGCCACGTATCCGGTGGCGGCGTTCGCCGCGCCCGAGCAGCCACATGATGCCGGAGCAGAAGACCGCGCTGAACAGCACGTGCCCGAACAGGCCGCTGGTGCTGCGCGTCACCACGATGGACCAGGCCGCGTCGACCTGGTCGGCGCCGAACTGCGAGACCGTGCTGTTGTACGCGTACAGCACGTCCTCGACGATCTGGAAGCCGAGCCCCGTGTACGCGCCGATGATCAGTCCGTCGAACGGGCTGCGGACCAGCCGGGGTGCCAGGCCGATCAGCAGGATGACGGCGAGACCCTTGCCGATCTCCTCGTTGATCGGCGCGGTCAGTCCGGCACCCCAGTCACTCGCCCAGCCCGTCCCGAAAGCCTTGCCGTACAGCGACAGGAAGGCGCCGTTGGCGGGCAGGGCGATCCAGAAGGTGGCGGCGATCCCACCCCAGGCGGCCGCGACGACCAGCAGCTTGCCCGGCAGCCGGGTGTACCGGTTGTGATAGGCCAGCAGGATCAGCCACGGAACGGCGTACAGGGCGAACGCGAGTACGCCGAGCCCGAGCCCGACGCCGTAGGCCGGCAGCCCGGAACCGAAGTAGCGCAACAACTCGTACAGGCCGCCGGCGACGCCGAGGGCGAAAACCCAGAAGCACAGGTTGCGCACCTGCACGAGCCGGAACGGCGCGCCCCACCCGGACGCCTCCAGTGCGGCGGCCCGCCGGGACAGGGCGGCGGAGGAAACCTGGTCGACGGTGGTCACGGCTGGGCCTCCAGGGTCACGCTGCGCAGCATCGCGTCGATCTGGGCGGTACGGGCGGAGAGCTGATCCGAGGTCCCGGCGACCTCGACGGCCAGGCCACGACCGTCCGAGAAGGTGTAGGCGGCGATCACGCCGTCCCCCGACGTGCTGGTGTAGGACTCGGTCACCCCGGTGACACCACCCACCGCGGTGACCGCCGAGCGCTGGTTGCCGGCCGTGAACGCCGGCCGCGTGTTCGTCCTGCTGTCGTTGCGGTTGATCTGGTTCAGCAGGGCGTCGGCGTCACCGGCGAACGGTGCCACCTCGATCTGTGCGCTGACCCCGCCCTGCACCACCGCCGCCGTCGGCGATCCGGTGCCGGGCTGCACCGTTTTCGTACCGATCAGGATGCCGTCGACCAGCCGCCACCCCACCGGCGGCGCGATCGTCAGCCCACCGCCCAGATTGAGCCGGTCACCGGTCTGGACGACCGCGTCTCCCGGCGTCGCCTGGTCGATCAGCGGGATGACGCTGCGCAACAGGATCGCGATCGCGAAGACCACGAGGCCGGGCAGCAGGGTTCGCCGGTCCAGACCTAGCCAACGTCGTTCCACCGGAACCCAGTTGTCCATGACCACACCTTGGCACGGCGGGATTACGCGGTGAAAGCATCTGTCGCCCAGGACTCACGCCAGCCGAGCCTCCAGCCGGGCGCGGCAGGCCGGCCACTCCGAGGCGAGCACGGAGAACATCGCGGAGTCCCGCAGCAACCCGGCCTCCCCCGGTGCCCACGACCGCGACCAGGATCGCAGCACCCCCTCGAACCGGGCGCCCACCTTCTCGAGGGCCGACCGGGACCGGCTGTTGCGGGCGTCGGTCTTCAGGTCGACACGGGCCACCCGCCACTGCTCGAACGCGTTGGCGAACAGCAGCAACTTGGCCTCGGTGTTCAAGCCGGTGCCCTGGGCCGACGCGGCCAGCCAGGTGAAACCGACCTCGACCGCGCAGAGCCCGGCACCCTCCGACCACAGTCGCGGATCCCAGTAGGCGGTGGCACCGACCGCGCGGCCGCTGTCCTTCGCGATCTGCGCGTACGGCTTGAGGGTGCCGGCCGCCGCCCGGCTCAGCTGGGCCTCGATGTAGTCGTCCACCTCGGCGGCGACCGGCACCCAGGTGAACCGGTACGACCCGCGATCCTCCTCGGCCGCGGCGGCGAGGTCGGCGGCATGCCGGTGGTCGAGGGGTTCCAGGCGGACGAGCCGGCCCTCCAGGATCGGGGTGGTCAGCGTGGCGGGAAAGGGCACAGCGGTCTCCGTTCGCGGCTTGCCCGGCGCACCGCGCGCCGGGCCCGGTCATCACCCGGGGCACCCCGCCCACGACAGGAGGGTTGCCGGCCAGCAAGCCGGGGCTTGTCGCTGGCGCTCATGACCTCGCAGCGACATTAGGCCGGAACGGCCGTCGACGCGAACGAAAAAAGGGGATCCGGCGATCCCCTCATTTCTAAGCTATAGCAGGACCGGGGGCTTGCCGCAAGACCCGGGTGGTGGCGCAAAATCGCTGCTCTAAGCCGGTTTCCGGCAAGGTTACCGATCGGAGCTCATCGCGTGAACCCAACGACCACCAGCGTTTTCGATCTTCCCGAGCGCCTCGCCGGCAAGGCCGACCCGATGCTGGTGACCGCCGACGAAGGACACTTCGCGGCGATCGCGGACAGCCTCGGGCAGTCGATCGCCGAGCTGTCCGACCGCCTCGACACCGAACGCCGAGCACCGGCCGGCAAGGGCCGGCAGGCGGTGGATCGCGACGACGCGATCCGCCGGATGACCTCACGCCTGCGGGCTCTGCGGCGGTTCAGCCTCGACCTGTGCCTGGGCCGCATGGTCAGCGCGGACCGGCCCGACGAGCCGGTCTACGTGGGACGGCTCGGCCTCACCGACGGCGAGGGCGGCCGGCTGCTCGTCGACTGGCGCTCTCCGGCGGCCGAACCGTTCTTCGCGGCCACCCACGCCAACCCGATGGGACTGATCAGCCGCCGCCGGTACCGCTGGCTCGACGGCCGGATCATCGACTACTGGGACGAGGTGTTCACTCCGGACGGCCTGGAGGGGCACGCCGCGCTCGACGACCAGTCCGCCTTCATCGCGAGCCTGGGCGGCAGCCGGTCGCCGCGGATGCGCGACGTGCTCGGCACCATCCAGGCCGACCAGGACGCGATCATCCGGGCCGGGTCCCGGGGCGCGCTGATCGTGGACGGCGGCCCGGGTACCGGCAAGACGGTGGTGGCGCTGCACCGGACCGCGTACCTGCTCTACTCCGACCCGCGACTCGGGCACCGGCGGGGCGGGGTGCTGTTCGTCGGACCGCACGAGCCGTATCTGGCGTACGTCTCCGACGTCCTGCCCAGCCTCGGTGAGGAGGGCGTGCAGAGCTGCACCGTGCGGGACCTGGTCGCCGAGGGGGCCGGCGCGGCCGCCGAGAGCGACCCGGAGGTGGCCCGCCTCAAGTCGTCGGCGGACCTGGTCCGGGCCATGGAGACGGCGGTCCGGTTCTACGAGGAGCCGCCCGCCAAGGGCTTGACCGTCGGCACCGAGGACGGTGACGTCCGGCTGACCGGCGCCGACTGGGCCGAGGCGTTCGAGGCGCCGGATCCCGGCACCCCGCACAACGAGGCGCGCGACCAGATCTGGACCGAGCTGCTCGCGATCCTGGCCGCCAAGTCCGACGTCGGTGAGGCGGCACTGGCTCGCAGCCGGGAGTTGCGTACCGCGTTCAACCGGGCCTGGCCGGTGCTCGAACCGGCGGACCTCGTCGCCGATCTCTGGTCGGTGCCCGCCTACCTGCGCAAGTGCGCTCCCTGGCTGAGCGTCGACGAGATCCGCAAGCTGCAGCGTCCGGACCCGCGGGCCTGGACGGTGTCCGACCTGCCGCTGCTGGACGCGGTACGGCAGCGCCTCGGCGACCCGGAGGCGTCCAGCCGCCGGCGCCGGCAGGAGGCCGCGGTCGCCGCCGGACGCGCGCGGATGGACCGGGTCGTCGACGACCTGATCGCCTCCAACGAGTACGACGACGGCGAGGGCCTGATGACGATGCTGCGCCAGCAGGACCTGCGCGAGGTGCTGGCCGAGGGAACCGGCCTGCCGGCGGCCGACCCGGACCTGCTCGCCGGGCCGTTCGCGCACATCGTCGTGGACGAGGCCCAGGAACTGACCGACGCGGAGTGGCAGATGCTGCTGCTGCGCTGCCCGTCGCGCAGCTTCACCATCGTCGGCGACCGCGCCCAGGCCCGGCACGGGTTCACCGAGTCGTGGCAGCAGCGCCTGGAGCGGGTCGGGTTCGACCGGATCAGCCTGGCCTCGCTGACCATCAACTACCGGACGCCGGAGGAGGTCATGGCGGAGGCCGCACCGGTCATCCGGGCCGCGCTGCCGGACGCCAACGTGCCGGTGTCGATCCGCAGCAGCGGCGTTCCGGTCGTGCACGGCCCCGTCTCCGACCTGCGGAAGATCCTCGACGAGTGGCTGGCGGCCAACGCCGAGGGCATCGCCTGCGTCATCGGCGATCCCACCTTCCAGCCGCCGGCCCGGGTCCGCTCGCTGACCCCGGAACTGTCCAAGGGTCTCGAGTTCGACCTGGTCGTGGTGGTCGACCCGGAGACGTTCGGCGACGGCATCGAGGGGGCGGTCGACCGCTACGTGGCGATGACCCGGGCCACCCAGAGGCTGGTCATCCTCACGAGCTCGTGACCGGGCGGCGGCCGATCAGACCGGCCGCAACCACGACGAGGAGATAGAGGGCGAACGCGATCAGCGTGATCACTTCGAAGACCCGGCTGCGCACGTCGGCGGCCAGCCGGGGCCCGAAGTAGCCGCGCGGGTCGGTGACCACGTCGAGCCGGCTGCCGGCCGCGTACTCCACGGTGTCCCGGAACTCACCCGGAAGTACGCGGCCGGCCCCGTCGTACAGCGTGTAGTTGTAGAGGCAGCGACCCTCGCCGTTGTCCGTGCAGGTGGCCTCGCCGACGGTCGCGGCCGCCGGCGTGCCCAGCTCGCGCATGTAGAAGTCGCCGGGCACCGCGAGCGCGGTCATCAGCAGCACCAGCGCCGGCACGAACGCCACCCAGGTCGGCCAGGTGCGGCCACCACTGATCCAGTAGAGCGCGAACGGTGCGGCGACGAACGCGGCCATCGGCGCGGCCGCGACCAGCCACCACAGCCAGGTGCCGAGCGATCCGGCCACGCCCACCACGAGCCAGAGCGCGACGGTGGCGATGAGCAGCGCCGCAACGCGGCGCCAGGTGGATCCTTTCATGATCACATTGTGGGTACGCGTGACAGCGTCGCCCGCCGGGCCCCCGAACTATCGACAGTCACCGCTGTAGGCCGTATGGTGGCGGATCGGTGGGAGCGCTCCCACCAGTGATCACGCTCGCCGACCTGGAGGTGCCCCCCATGCGCCGTGTCATCCCCGTCCTGCTCATCGGCGGCGGCCTGCTGGCTGCCGCGGCCTGCGGTACCGCGCAGAGCGGCAACACCACCGCCACCGCACCGAGCGCCCCCGTCGCGACCGCACCACCGGCGGTCGCCGCCACCTGCGAGGCGCTCGCCGAGGCGTACGGCGAGAACATGGCACCGTATGCCAAGGCGCTCCACGGGCTCATCGCCGACCGCAAGGCGACCGCACCGGCACAGCAGGCGCTGGCCGGGTTCGCCACCGCGGTGCAGGACGCCACCAAGGCGAGCGGGGACGAGGAGCTGCGCATCGAGGGCAAGGAGGCGGCCGACAAGTTGCGGGCCAAGTCCGCCGACGCCAAGTTCTTCGCCGGCATCAAGACCACGGAGGACGTCAACAAGGCGATCGGCCCCACCCTCACCGAGTGGCTGGCCCCGGTCCACCGCCGCTGCTCCTGATTCCTCGCCGGCGGCCGCGTTCGGGCCCAGCTTGCGCAGCCACCTGCCCCGGCCCGGCGGTCGCGGTGGGGCCTGAAGTGACGGTCAGATCGCGCGGGAGGGCGGGGACCGGTGCGAACGCGTACATCTAAAAAGGGTTGACCGCGATGAGTTTCGGCCGGGTCGCGGGTCTGGTCTGCTGAGCGTCGTATGACGCTGCCCGGCACGACATCCCGGAGGACGCCATGACCACCAACAGTGACCCGGCCGCCGCACTGCCCGGCCGCCCGCCCGTCGTCGATCTGGCCACCTGGCAGGCCGCCCGTGACGAACTGCTGGTGCGGGAGAAGGCCTATACCCGCGAGGGTGACGCCGTCGCCGCGGCCCGCCGCCGGCTGCCGATGGTGGAGTTCGACGGGACGGTCGAGGTCGTCGGATCGGACGGCCCGGTTCCGTTCCTGAACCTGTTCGAGGGCCGCGACGAGCTCGTGGTCTACCAGCACATGTGGTACGACGGCGCGCCGCACCAGGGTCAGTGCGAGGGCTGCACCACCACCGCCTGGCACCTGAAGGACGCCGTCTATCTCAACGCCCGCGGCGTCTCGTTCGCCGTTCTGACCACCGGCCGGTGGGACGAGGTCGCCTCCTACGTGGAGTTCATGGGTTACACCCAGCCCTGGTACTCGGTGCGCGACGTGGCGCCGCCGGTCGGCGGCAGCATGGGCTATCTCTCCTGCTTCCTGCGCGACGGCGACCGTGTGTTCCTCACCTATTCCACGACGGGCCGGGGCAACGAGCGGGTCAACGGGTCCCTCGGCCTGCTCGACATGACGCCCTACGGTCGCGGCGAGGCGTGGGAGGACAAGCCCGAGGGCTGGCCGGAGGGTGGCAGCCCGAGCTGGTCCTGGCGTTCGGACGCGGCCGGCAACGCCGACTGGGGGCCGACCAGCCGGCCGGTGCCGCAGTGGACCCGCCCCGGCGCGACTCCCGTGGAGACCCTCGGCCGGAGCGGCCACCACCACTGACCGTGCGGGTCAGCCGGCCCGGTGTTCGACGGCGACGTCGAGGACCCAGGTGACGCCGTAGCGGTCCTTGAGCATGCCGTACAGCGGTGACCAGCCGGCCGGGGCCAGGTCCTGGATGATCGTGGCGCCCTCGGACAGTCCCGTCCAGTAGGTGGTGATCTCGTCGCCGTCGTCGCCGCGGACCGAGACGAAGACGGGCCGGTCACCGGCGTCGTAGGAGAGGTGGCCGGGCACGTCGTACGCCATGACCCGGAAACCGTTGCCGGCGGCGACCTGGCCCCACATGATCTGCTCGGCCTCGGCCGGGTCCTGGACGTTGCCGGTGTCGCGGTAGGTGACCAGGGCCGCCTGACCGCCGAACACCGACCGGTAGAACTCCAGGGCCGCGCGAGCCTGGCCGCGGAAGTTCAGGTGGGTCGTGGTGGTGATGCTCATGATGTCTCCCGTCGAGATCGGTTCGGGGAAACACTCGCAGGAGTAGGTGCCAGGCTGTGTCCTCTTCTGCGGGCAGAATCCGTTCCATGCCGAAGACCTCCGCCCGCCTGCTCGCGCTGCTGTCGTTGCTGCAGGCTCGCCGGGACTGGCCGGGAACACTGCTGGCCGAACGGCTCGAGGTCAGCCTGCGGACGGTACGCCGGGACGTGGACCGGCTCCGGGAGCTCGGCTACCCGATCGCCGCGATCAAAGGCCCGGACGGCGGCTACCGGCTCGGCGCCGGCACCGACCTGCCACCGCTGCTGTTCGACGACGACCAGGCCGTCGCTCTCACCGTGGCGCTGCAGATCGCCGCCGGCTCGCGGGACAGCGGTCTGGACGAGGCCGCCGCGCGCGCCCTGCACACCATCCGGCAGGTCATGCCGTCCCGGCTGCGGCAGCGGGTCGACTCCCTGCGAATCACCGCGATCGAGCGGCCCACGACCCAGCCGCCCGCCCCGGTACGCAAGGACGTGCTGCTGGCGATCAGCGGCGCCGTCCACGCGCGCGAGGTGCTGCGTTTCGACTACGGCACGGACCCGGCGGACCGGCCACCACGCCGCGCCGAGCCGCACCACCTCGTCACCCGGGACGGACGCTGGTACCTGGTCGCGTGGGACCTGGACCGCGCGGACTGGCGGATCTTCCGCGCCGACCGGGTCGCGCCGCGCATCCCCACCGGGCCCCGCTTCACCCCGCGCGCGTTGCCCGGCGGGGACGTCGCCGCGTACGTCACCGCCCGGTTCCAGGGCTCCGAGGACGGCTGGCCGTGCCGGGGTGTGGTGATCCTCGACCGGCCGGCCGCCACCGTGGCCGGCTACACCCGGGACGGCGTCGTCGAGGAGGTCGGTCCCGGCCGTTGCCGGCTCACCCTCGGGTCGTGGTCATGGGCGAGCCTGGCCGCGGCGTTCGGCCGGTTCGACGCGGACATCGAGGTCATCGGACCCGACGAGCTCCGGGACGCCTTCGGGCGGCTGGCCCGCAGGTTCGGCGCGGCCGCGACCGGGTGAGGCTGCTTGTGACACGCTCCTGTCACCCGGGCTGCGGGCGGCCGGTCCACTGGCGACTGGTCGACCAGCGGTAGGATGATCGATTCATGGGGATGCTGGACACGCCGGGCGGCGTACGCGATCTGGATCCGCAGCGGCTGGCCGGCTGGTCGGCGCTGGTCTCCGCATGGATGGACGCCATGGTCGCTCGGACCGCCGGCCAGGTCGGCGGGGCTGAGCACGTCCGGTTCTTCAACCCGCTGCGCACCGCGACGCCGGGTCCGCTCGCCGAACGCCGGATCAGCTGGGACGCCTTCCCGCGCCCGGTCGCGGTGCGCTACCCCGGCGATCCCGCCGGTGCCCGGCGGGCCGCCGACGAGTTCCGCAGCCTCGGCGACTACTACGGGGTGACCTTCTACGCGGTACGCGACGGCCAGGCCGAGGAGATCACCCTGCGGTACCGGCCGCAGGACGAATACTGCGAGTGGTACGCCGAGCGCGACCCGGACACCGGCCGGATGCTGCGGATCGTGTTCACCTCCGAGGGCCACGAGTACTGGCGGTTCCTGGCCGGCGGCACGGCCGCGTTCCCGAGCGCGACGGTGCCGGCGGACCAGCGGGTCGACGGCGACCGCGCCCAGCTGCTGCGCCTCTATCGCGAGCTGGTCAGCCCGCGGGTACGCGAGGAGGACCTCTACTTCGACACCGACATCGCGTTCCGCCGTACCCCCGACGGTCAGCTGGAGCCGTACCGGTCGCGGGGGGCGTACAACCCGTACAACGTCTGGAACACCGAGCGCGGTCTGGCACACCTCACCCACCCGGAGAACAGCCTGTACGGCGAGATCTCCCTGGCCGCCGCCGCCAGCGTGCCGCGGGCCGGCGCCGACGGCACTCCGGTGACCGACGCCGGGCGGCTGGTGTGCTGCGCCGCCCTGGGCGACCCGAACCGGTCCAGCGACCCGACCATCTCCACCGATGTGAACGACCTAGTCCGCCAGGGCTTGTCGGTGACGCTGCGCGACCCGATCGGGCTCTACATCACCGCTTTCGACGACGCAGCGGTGTCCGGTCCCGGCGGCGAGAACGTGGCCTCGTGGTGGCGGCCGGTGCGCGGCGCCGGCGGGCTGACCCTGCGAGCCGAGTTCGCGCCACCGCCGGATGCCCCGTTCGGACTGGAAGACGTGCTGGTCAATGGCCTCCCACTGGAGTACGGCGGGCAGCTCGCCGAGGTGACGACCATGTCGTTGTTCGGCGCCGCCGCCGATCTGGGGCAGCCCGCTCCCGCGCCGATCCCCTGCGACCATCGGTGCTGCGCCAGGGACGACAACCCGGACGAACTCACCCTGGTCACCATCGGATCGCAGTGCCCGCCAGGCTGGCACGCCGCCTTCGAGGAGACGCCCCTTCGCCAAGCCGCCGCCGGGCGCCTGGCCGACTCCACGAGGCAGGCCGCCGGAAGCGTGCGGTTGCCGGATCTCCTCGCGTGAATCCCGGCGGATCGGCCGAGCCGCGCCTCGACCTGGACGACATCCAGGCCCACGTGCTGCCCGGCTTCGGCCACGAGCACCAGTGCCTGCTCGGCTGGCGCCTGCCCGACGACGATCCGGCGCCGCCGGCCCGCGGGCTGCTGGCCGCGCTCGCCGACCGGATCACACCGGCAAGCCGCGGGCTGCACATCCGGCAGCTCCGGCGCGCGGCCCGGCACGGCCGCGCCGAAGCCGCCGCCACCACACCGTCAAGCAACGAGCCGCACAGCTCGGCCCGGCACGGCCGCATCGACCCCGCCGTGCTGGCCGAGCCACCCGCGCTGGCAGCAGCCGTGTCGGCGCGGACGTTGCGGGTCCTCGGGCACGCCGACGTGGCCGCCATCGACGAGGCCTTCGCGGTCGGGATGGCCCGGCGCAGCTACCTGCGCGACCCACCGAGCACCGAATGGACGACCGGCGGGCCGGGCCGGGAGATCGACATCTTGGTCGTGCTGGCCGGCGACGATCCCGCGCTGCTCGCGGACGCCGCCGCCACGGTATCCGGCGCCGGCACCGAAGCCGGCTGCGAACTCGTCCACGAGCAGCACGCCCGGCGGCTGCCCGGCGACATCGAACACTTCGGCTTCCGCGACGGCATCTCGCAGCCGGTGCTGCGCGGGGTCGTCGACGACGCCGGCACGCCGCTGGTCGCGCGTACCCCGATGCCGCCGATGCCCGACCACCGCGCCTACGCGGCCCCCGGCGACGTGCTGCTCTGGCCCGGGCAGTTCCTGTTCGGCCTGCCCCGGCAGAGCGCGACCGATCCGACGCGTCCACTTCCGGCGCGCTCGGTGCCGGCGCTGGCCCGCAACGGCTCGCTGCTGGTCTATCGCAAGCTGGAGCAGGACGTAGCCGGCTTCTACGCCGACACCGCGCGGATGGCCGCCGCCCTGAACACCGACCCGGCAGACGTGCGCGCTCAGCTGGTGGGCCGCCGGCCCGACGGCCGGCCCCTGGTGCGACCAGCGGACGCCACATCGGCGGAACTGAACCACTTCGGCTACGACACCGACGCACCGCCCATCCCGGACGGCCCGCGCGGCGCGACCGCCGACCCCGACGGGCTGCGCTGCCCGCTGGCCGCGCACATCCGCAAGGTCAACCCCCGCGACCAGGAAACCGACAAGGGCCCGAGCGCGGCGACGCTTTCCTTCGCCATCCTGCGAAGAGGCATAACGTACGGCGAGCGGTACGACCACGACTCCCCCGGCACCGCCGACGAGCGGGGGTTGCTGTTCCTGTGCTACCAGACCGACCTCACCCAGCAGTTCGAACTGCTCGCCCAGCGCTGGGCCAACAACCCCGAACGTCCCCGGCAGGGCCTCAGCAACGGCGTCGACCTGATCATCGGCCGGGTGACCCCCGGCACCGAACGCCGGGCCACACTACTCGCCGGCGAGGTATCCACCATGACCGACTACGTCCACCCACGCGGCGGCGCCTACCTGTTCACGCCGTCACTGTCCGCCATCCGCACCCTGAGCAAGGCGAACGCCCCCTGACAACCCGCCGCGGCCCGCCCGGTATGTCTGCGGGTCGGCACCGGGTGGGCGCACGACTGAGGTGACGTCGGGTAGCCGGGGGTGGTCGTGGTGGCGGCCACTCTCGCGGATCGTGGTGGATCCGGTGCGCGCGGGCGCACCCGATCCACCGCATTCCGCAAACCACCACGCAACGACGGGCTACCGGTCCCCACCGATCGCCTACCCGTGGGCGGCCTACCAACCGCATCCCGGGCCCGGGGCACTGGCAAGCAACCGCGACGAACCACGCCCGGCCCCGCAAATCCCTGGGCAGGTAGCCGGGCCGCGTGGCGAGCAGCCGCGCCCGGGCATGGAGGGTGTGGTGTTGATCAGCGGAAGAGCCACTGCTGCTAGCTCGGTGGTCGACGAGGCGGGGTGGTGCGGACCGGCTCTGCGCTAGATGTGATGTCCAGCCAGGTTGTTCAACCGGGTGATGGGTGCCAGCTTGCCGATCGCGGTGTGGGGCCGGTGGTGGTTGTAGTCGTGCAGGAAGCCGGGTAGGGCAGCGCGGCGGGTTTTTTCG
>NZ_JADQTO010000016.1 GCF_015704865.1 Actinoplanes aureus
CGCTCGTCGTGCACGACACGCGTGATGAGCAGCCGTCGGCCGTGCACGGTCAGTCGGGCGTTACGGTGGGCCATGAGACCTCCGGTTCCGGTGAAAGCGTCGCAACTTCCACCTCGCCGGAGGTCTCTTCACATCTCAAGCAGCCACGCCGCAGTCAACAACGCTCATGGTCATTACATCTAGGGCGCCGCTGAACATGGCGTTGGCCGGCGGGGATGTCCCGGCGAACCTGGCTCGGTCGCCGTCTTTCGGCGAGACCGTGATTGAGATGGCCGGGGCGCGGGCGGTGGTCCGGAGTGCCGGCCGATGTGCCGAAGTGCGGGAAACGGTGTCGTGGGCGGGTGCGGAGATCGCGCAGACTCAGCGGCATGAATGCTGAGGGAACGGTCACCGCAGTCAGCCGGAACGACGCCTACACGTTCACCAAGCCGAACCGGGACGAGATTGTGCTGGTGGCGGGCATCGGAGTGGAGGGGGACACGCACGCGGGAGTGCGGGTGCGGCACCGCAGCCGGGTCGCGGAGGATCCCCGCCAGCCGAATCTGCGGCAGGTGCATCTGATTCATGCCGAGCTGTTCGACGAGGTGGCCGGGAAGGGTTACGACGTTCCTCCGGGCGGCCTGGGAGAGAACGTGACCACGAGCGGGATCGACCTGCTCGCTCTGCCGCGCGGCACGATTCTGCGATTCGGCCGGCCGGGCGGCTCCGGCGTGAGCCCCGCCGCCGCTGCGGGGCAACCGGGCGGCGGAAGCGTCTCCCAGCGGGCTGACGGGCAGCCAGCGCAGCGACCGGGCAGTGAGAGCGCGGCGCTGCACGGCACGGGCCCGGGCGGGGAGAGCGCGGCGCTGCACGGCACGGGCCCGGGCGGGGAGAGCGCGGCGCTGCACGGCACGGGCCCGGGCGGGGAGAGCGCGGCGCTGCACGGCACGGGTGGGGAGAACGCGGCGCATCCGGTGGCTGGGGTGCTTGCGGCGGCCCGGGCGGCCGATCTGGATGAGGCGACGGCACGGGCCGCGGAGGCCGTGGAGGCCGCTGTTCAGCGGGACACCGCGAGTGGCGATGGGCGGCCGGCGATCGTGGTGGCCGGGTTGCGCAACCCGTGCGCTCAGATCAACGGGTTCCGGTCCGGGCTGCTCAAGGAGGTGCTGGGCCGCGACGAGGACGGCAACCTTGTGCGGAAGGCCGGCGTGATGGCCGTTGTGCTGCGCGGAGGGCCGATTCGTCCGGGGGATCCGGTCACCGTCGAGGTGCCTCCTGGTCCGCACGGGCCGCTGGAACGGGTGTGATCGGACCGCCCCGCGCGGACGTGGGACGATAGGAGACGCCGGCTTGGCCGCCGGCGTCGCCGGCCCGGTGCGGGCCCACTGGCGATGACCAGCGGCCGCGAGGCCGGAGGGGCCGGTTCTGAGCCGGCCCGGAAAGACCGACCCGCGCAGACCAGCCCGAGAACACCCGCGTAGACCAGCCCGAGAACATCAGCCCGAGAAGAACGGAAGACCGTGCCTGGACCGCTCGACCCCGGCGTGAACGTGATCGGATCGACCGATCCCAGCCGCATCCGCAACTTCTGCATCATCGCCCACATCGACCACGGTAAGTCGACGCTGGCCGACCGGATGCTGCAGATCACCGGGGTGGTCGACCCGCGCCAGATGCGCGCGCAGTACCTCGACCGGATGGACATCGAACGCGAGCGCGGCATCACCATCAAGTCGCAGGCCGTGCGCATGCCCTGGACGGTTCGCGAGGGCGAAAAACAGGGCGACACCGCCGTCCTCAACATGATCGACACCCCGGGGCACGTCGACTTCACCTACGAGGTCTCCCGCAGCCTGGCCGCCTGTGAGGGCGCGGTCCTGCTGGTCGACGCCGCGCAGGGCATCGAGGCGCAAACTCTCGCCAACCTGTACCTGGCGATGGAGAACGACCTGCACATCATCCCGGTGCTCAACAAGATCGACCTGCCGGCGGCACAGCCGGAGAAGTACGCCGAGGAGCTCGCCAAGCTGATCGGCTGCGAGCCGTCCGACGTGCTGCGGGTGTCCGGCAAGACCGGCGTCGGCGTGGGCCACCTGCTCGACGAGATCGTCCGGCAGTTCCAGGCTCCGGTCGGCGACGCGGCCGCCCCGGCCCGGGCGATGATCTTCGACTCGGTGTACGACGTGTATCGCGGCGTCGTCACCTACGTCCGGGTCATCGACGGCCGGATCGAGGCGCGCGACCGGATCAAGATGATGTCCACCGGTGCGGTGCACGAGTTGCTCGAGATCGGCGTCGTCTCGCCCGAGATGGAGAAGGCCGGAGCGCTCGGCGTCGGCGAGGTCGGCTACCTGATCACCGGTGTGAAGGACGTCCGCCAGTCCCGGGTCGGTGACACCGTCACCGGCAACAACCGGCCGGCGAAGGAAGCGCTGGGCGGCTACAAGGACCCGAAGCCGATGGTCTACTCGGGCCTCTACCCGATCGACGGTTCGGACTATCCGGCGCTGCGTGACGCGCTCGACAAGCTGAAGCTCAACGACGCGGCGCTCACCTATGAGCCGGAGACGTCGGCGGCACTGGGCTTCGGGTTCCGCGTCGGCTACCTGGGCCTGCTGCACCTGGAGATCATCGGCGAGCGGCTGGAGCGCGAGTTCGGCCTCGACCTGATCTCCACCGCGCCGAACGTGGTGTACCGGGTCTACACCGACGACGCCCAGGAGTCGGTGGTCACCAACCCGAGTGAGTTCCCGACCGGCAAGATCGCTGAGATCCACGAGCCGGTGGTGCGCGCCACGGTCCTGGTGCCGAACGAGTACGTGGGCGCAGTCATGGAGCTGTGCCAGAGCCGGCGCGGCAGCCTGCTCGGCATGGAGTACCTGTCCGCCGAACGGGTGGAGCTCCGCTACACGCTGCCGCTCGCGGAGATCATCTTCGACTTCTTCGACCAGTTGAAGAGCAAGACCAAGGGGTACGCCTCGCTGGACTACGAGCCCTCCGGCGAGCAGGTCGCGGACCTGGTGAAGGTGGACATCCTGCTGCACGGTGAGCCGGTGGACGCGTTCAGCGCGATCGTGCACAAGGACAAGGCGTACTCGTATGGCACGACGATCGCCGCCAAGCTGCAGAAGCTGATCCCGCGGCAGCAGTTCGAGGTGCCCATCCAGGCGGCCATCGGAAGCCGGATCATCGCCCGCGAGACCATCCGCGCCATCCGTAAGGACGTGCTCGCGAAGTGCTACGGCGGTGACATCAGCCGGAAGCGGAAGTTGCTGGAGAAGCAGAAGGAAGGCAAGAAGCGGATGAAGATGGTCGGCCGGGTGGAGGTTCCGCAGGAAGCCTTCATCGCCGCGCTGTCCACTTCTGAGGCGGCTGACCCGAAGGGGTCCAGTAAAAAATAAGGCGGTTTGATTTCTCGGGGGCTCGGGAACACAGGGGCTCGACGGACGCAACCCTTTGCTCCACCCCCGAGGAGGAACCTCATGGAACTCACGCTCACCGGAATCATCGTGGCGCTCATCGTCGGTCTCGTCATCGGCGCGCTCGGCCGGCTTGTGGTACCGGGCCGGCAGAACATTCCGATCTGGCTGACCATGGTCGTCGGTGTGGTCGCGGCTCTGCTGGGCACCGTGATCGCGCGTGCCGCCGGTGTCGCTGACACCGCCGGTTTCGACTGGATCGAGTTCTTCTTCCAGGTGGTCCTGGCCGCGATCGGTGTGGCCCTGGTCGCCGGTATCGGTGGCCGTCGCCGCCTGACCCGGTAATCGGATCGCACCGCGAGAAACGCCGGACCTACCCCCAAAGGTCCGGCGTTTCGCCGTACCCGGGGCGGAAAGGCGTCAAGGGTGCAAAGGCAGCGAACACAACGCCATTAATAGCGGAATTTGTGCTGGGCGCTGCGCCGGTTGATTTGAGCCGGCTGTCCGCTGTCGTCTTCCCGGAACGGTCGCCGTTCCGAAGGGTCGTGCCGGTCGGTGATGTCTGACATCGTCACTACCAGCCCCTGCACGAGACGGTCCGCGCGCAGATCCCGGTACGTCATCTCGACCAGCACCTGCGTGTGATCAAGACGGCGGAGGGCACAGAACATCGACCCGTCGCCTTCGGCGCTCAGCGCACGGCGTACCCGATCTCGGTCGTCCGGATGGACCAGGTCGTCGAGTGCGATGAGCGGCGGCAGCTCGCCGCCGCCCAGCAGGCGCCGCAGCGCCGGGCTGGCATAGCGGATGCGCTGGTCGGAGTCGATGACCGCCATGCTCTCCGCGGTGTTCGGGATGACCGTGCGCAGGTAGATGTCGCTGTCCCGGCGGCCCATCGCCTCGACCAGGGTGATCCGGTCGAGGGCGAGTGCGGCCTCACCGGCCAGCACTTCCAGGGCGTCACGCCCGGCGATCAGGGCGTCCAGGCGGCCGGTCAGGATCAGGGCGCCGCCGCTGGGCCGGGCCACGGCGAGAGGTTCCAGCCGGAGCGGGCAGATCAGCATGCGCTCGTCCGCTTCATCGGCGGGTGCCCACCAGCTGCGGGACTCGGAGCCGGCCGGGGCGGGTGGCAGATGTTCCCGGGCGAGCTGCCCGTCGTCGGTGGCGAGCACCACCCGGCGCACCGTGTTCGGCGGCAGCAGGCGGTTGACGGCCGCGCGGACCGCGGCGTCGACGGCGGGCGGGTCGGCTGCCGCGACCAGGGCGGTGTTGGCGGTACGCAGGCCGTACTCCCGGGTCAGCGCCTGACTGTGCTGGTGGATCGAATCGGCCAGGCGGGTGATGGTGAGCAGCAGCGTGACCGCGGTGGTGACGGCGATGACCACGCCGTCGCGGATCGTCCCGGAGAGCGCCTCGATCAGCAGCACCAGCGGTGGTGTGGCGGCGGACGCGGCGAGCAGCACACTCCACCGGAACCGCCACGGTGTCGGCTCGGGGGCGCGCGGCTCGGTGAGCCGGACCATCGACGGGTGCAGGGCGGACAGGCCCCAGGCGAGGTACAGCACCACGTACGCCGACTCGGTGAGCCGGCTCGGGGCGAGCGGGTACGCGATGTCGCCGACGAGCAGGCCGACCGCGCCGGTGAGCAGCAGGATCGCCGAGATGTTGCGCCGGTCGGCGGCGACCAGGCGGCTGGCCACGGCGATCAGCAGAAGGCTGCCGATGACGTCGGCGGCGTTGACCGCCCCGAACTGCCCACCCGAGCCGATCACGAAGACCCAGACGACCAGCAGGGTCGAGCAGGCGAACGCGAGCAGGTCGATGAGGCGGGCCCGGTCGACGAGCAGCGCGCCGCCCCGGGTGAACTGCAGCAGGCTCAACGCGACCAGGCCGAACATCAGCAGGTAGCACGCGTCGGCGAGGTCCATGCGCCGGAGTCCGTAGAAGACGTCGCCCGCGGCGAGCGCGGCGATGGCTCCGGCGAGCAGCAGCCACGGCGCTTTCCGGGCCGGCCGGTGCCGGTGGATGCCGATCAGAACTGCGACGACGCTCCCCGCTCCCAGCACGATCCATTGGGTCGCCATCAGCACGCTCTACTTAGTACCAGGGCGGGTCGTACGGTGTCCATGTCGATGTATACGCAGCGCAACCTGGCCACTCCGCACCGAAACATGACGGGTAGTCACCGATAGTTTCGGAGGGATCTAACTGAAGACCTCCGCGACGACCTGGCCGGTGTTGCTGCCGCTGCCGTCCGTGACCGGCTGCCACTTTCCGTCCGGTGCGTGCCATTCCAGTTCGCCGAAACGTACCCGTTCGAGGCCGCTCGACGAGGCGTGCGAGACCAGCCAGTGTGCGTACCGCCAGCCGGTGTTGACGTTCGCCACGTCGACCGTGAGGCCGGCCGCCTGGGCGGCCGCCGTGCTCGGCAGCTTCTTGCCCCAGTCCAGCTTGAGACTCGCCAGCAGCGCGGTCGCCGCTTCCGCACCGCGCAGGGCCGGCGTCCCGCTCACCGTGCACTCCACCGCGCCGGTGGCCCGGCCGGTCAGCGCGGCGGCGAGCACCCGGGACTCGTCGGCCCACTTCTCGTACGCCTCTGGGTACGCCGAGCGCTGCACCGTCTGCGCGGCGTCGGTGACCCGCATCTCCTGCCAGCCCTTCACCTTTTTCAGGGCGGAGTAGAACTTGCCGGCCGCGTACCTCGGATCCTTGATCTGCTCGACCGTGCCCCAGCCCTGGCTGGGCCGCTGCTGGAACAGGCCGACCGAGTCGCGGTCGCCGTCGTCCAGGTTCTCCAGTTTCGACTCCTGGAAGGCGGTGGCGAGCGCGACGACCACGGCCTGCTCGGGCATCCCGCGGCGGACGCCGATCGCGGCGATCGTCGCCGCGTTGGCCATCTGCACCGTGTCGAGGGTGACCTCGCCGTCGGCGCTGACCGTGCACTCCGGGCCGAGCCGGGGCAGCTTGAGGTTGCCGGCCAGATTGTTCACCAGCACGACCACACCGATCACTCCGACGAGAGCGAGCAGGGTGATGATCCCCACAAGCGGCTTCGCTCGCACCCTCACCTCCTGAAGTTGCCGGACGCCAAGCCTAGACAACGAGCGCTCGCCGCCCGGCGTGACTGCTTCCGGGGCACCCAACGGTGTCGATCACACAAGCCAGGACGCGTCGCGCTTCTCCCGGGCGGCGGCGACCCCCTCCCGGCCCTCGGCCGATTTGAAGTATCCGGCGGAGCGTTCGGCGAGGTCCGCCAGCTCGGCGCGGATCGGGTCCTTACGCGTACGCCGCAGCAGTTGTTTGGTCCCGGCCAGCGCGAGCGGCCCACCGCGGATGAGCGAAGCGCAGTAGCGGTTCACCGTTTCGTCCAGTTCCTCCGCCGCGACAGCGGCCGTGACCAGCCCGATCTCGGCCGCGCGAACGCCGTCGAAGACGTCGCCGGTCAGGTAGAGCTCGGCCGCCGCTCGCGGCGACAGCCGCGGCAGAACGGTCGAGCTGATCACCGCCGGGATCACGCCGAGCCGGACCTCGGTGAACGCGAAGGTCGCGTCCCGGACACAGACCGCGATGTCGGCGGCGCCGATCAGTCCGAGGCCTCCGGCCCGCGCCGGCCCGCCGATGCGGGCCACCACCGGCTTGGGGAATTCCCAGAGCGCGGCGAGCACGTCGGCGAGCATCTCGGCGGGCAGCTTGTCGCCGGGGCGAGCGGCAGCGGTCTCCTTGAGATCGACCCCGGAGGAGAACACCGGGCCGGTGTGGGTGAGGACGACCACCCGGCACGCCGGATCGGCGGCGGCCGCGGCCAGGTCGTCGAGCATGCCCCGCAGCACGGCGGTGGAGAGCGCGTTGCGGCTGGCGGGGTTGTCCAGAGTCAGGGTGCGGACCGGATCCATGTCGGGAACCTTAACTACGCTTGACCGATGGCCGGCGCACTCCCCGATGGCGAACCCGTTCCTTCCGACGGTTCGCTCCCCGACGAAGCCACCCAGCAGGTGGGCAAGAACGGCTTCGCCGTCTACGTCCACGTGCCGTTCTGCGCCAGCCGGTGCGGTTACTGCGACTTCAACACCTACACCCCGGGTGAACTGGGCGGCGGCGCGAGCCGCGAGGAATATGCGGACGCGGTCCTGAGCGAGCTGGCCCTGGCCGCGCGGGTCATCGAGCCGGCCGCGGTGGACACCGTGTTCGTCGGCGGCGGCACACCCACCCTGCTCGCCGCGGACGACCTGGCTCGGATCCTGGACGGCATCGACCGGACGTGGGGCCTCGCGCCGGGTGCCGAGGTGACCACCGAGGCCAACCCCGAATCGGTAGACAAGAAGTATTTATCTGACCTGCGGAGAAGAGGCTTCACCCGGATCTCGCTCGGCATGCAGTCGGCCGCCGAGAACGTTCTCCGCGTCCTGGATCGCAAGCACACCGCGGGACGGGCACCGCAGGCGGCGCTGGAGGCCCGGGAGGCCGGCTTCGAGCACGTCAACCTCGACCTGATCTACGGCACGCCGGGGGAGACCGCGGACGACTTCGCGAAATCCCTCGAAACGGTGATCGGCGCGGGAGTGGATCACGTCAGCGCGTACGCCCTGATCGTCGAGGACGGCACCCGGATGGCCGCCCGGATGCGCCGCGGCGAGCTGCCGTTCCCGGAGGACGACGTCGCGGCGGACCGCTACCTCGCCGCCGAGGAAGCCCTGACCGGTGCCGGCTTCGAGTGGTACGAGGTCTCCAACTGGGCGAAGAACAACGCGAGATGCCGGCACAACGAGCTCTATTGGACCGGCGCCGACTGGTGGGGTCTGGGTCCGGGCGCGCACAGCCACGTGGGCGGGGTGCGCTGGTGGAACGTCAAGCATCCGGCGGCGTACGCGAAGCGCCTGGCCGCCGGCGAGTCACCCGGCCACGGCCGGGAACTGCTGACCGGCGAGGACCGGCACATGGAGGACGTCATGTTGCGGGTCCGGCTGCGGGACGGGATCCCGCTGGACCGGGTCAACCGGGCGGGCGCCGCGCGGGCCCTGGCGGACGGGCTGCTCGATCCGGCGGCGTACCGGGACGGGCGGCTGGCGCTGACCCTGCGGGGACGTCTTCTGGCCGATGCGGTCGTCCGCGACGTGCTCTGACGCCAGATCGGTCCTTTCGATCATCGCGCTGCCGCCCGGTGCGACGTAGACTGGCACTCTATCCGTGGGAGTGCCAGCAGGGGGGAGGGGTCATTGTGAGTCTGGATGACCGCAAGCTCGAGGTGCTCCGGGCGATCGTCGAGGACTACGTCGAGACCCGCGAGCCGGTCGGCAGCAAGGCACTTGTCGAGCGCCACCAGCTCGGCGTCTCGTCGGCCACGGTCCGCAACGACATGGCGGTGCTGGAGGAGGAGGGCTACATCCGACAGCCGCACACCAGTGCCGGCCGGGTGCCCACCGACGCCGGTTACCGGCTCTTCGTCGACCGGTTGACCCGGATCAAGCCGCTCAGCCCGGCCGAGCGCCGCGCCATCGAGCGCTTCATGATCGGCGTGGTCGACCTCGACGACGTGGTGCACCGCACAGTCCGGCTGCTCGCTCAGCTCACCCGGCAGGTCGCCGTGGTGCAGTACCCGAGCTTGTCCCGCTCCGCTGTGCGCCATCTGGAACTCGTCCCGATCTCCACCACCCGGCTGATGCTCGTGATGATCACCGATACCGGCCGGGTCGAGCAGCGCCTGGTGGAGATGCCCGGCCCGCTCCCGGCCGACGACGTGTGGGAGCTGCGGCGCCGGGTGAATGAGAAACTTGCTGGTCAACGACTCGCCGACGCGCCACCGCTGGTGCAGAACCTGGTCGACGAGTGCGCGCCCGAGCGCCGTGGCGACATGGCCTGTCTCGCCTCGGTGCTCCTGGAGACCCTCGTCGAGCGCAGTGAGGAGCGCCTCGCGCTGGCGGGTACTGCCAACTTGACACGCGGCGGTGTGCTGGACTTCCAGGGCACGCTGCGCCCCGTCCTGGAAGCCCTCGAGGAGGAGGTCATCCTGCTCAAGCTCATCGGCGACCTCGAGCCCAGCACCACCCGGGTCCGGATCGGCGACGAGAACGAGATCGACAACCTGCGGTCGGCGTCCGTGGTGAGCAGCGGTTACGGACCGGGTGCGACGATCGTTGGTGGGCTCGGTGTGCTGGGGCCCACCCGCATGGATTACCCGGGCACCATCGCTACTGTTCGTGCAGTGGCACGCTACGTTGGCGACCTGTTGGCACAGAATTGACGGATTCGCGCAGACATTGAGGACTCCAAACCCCGTGGCCAAGGACTACTACGGAATTCTCGGCGTGAGCCGGGAAGCCACCGACGACGAGATCAAGCGCGCCTACCGCAAACTGGCTCGGCAGTACCACCCGGACATCAACCCGGACCCCGAGGCGCACGAGAAGTTCAAAGAGATCAACGCGGCGTACGAGGTCCTCTCCGACGACCAGAAGCGCCAGATCGTCGATCTCGGCGGTGACCCGTTGGCGCCCGGCGGCGGCGCGCCCGGCCCCGGCGGCGCCGGCCCGTTCGTCGGCTTCCAGGACATCATGGACGCGTTCTTCGGCACCGCGGCCGGCGGCGGCTCGCGGGGCCCGCGACCACGCACCCGGCCCGGCGCCGACGCCATCCTGCGCCTCGAGCTCGACCTGGTGGAGACCGCCTTCGGCGTCGAGGCGCCGATCACCGTCGACACCGCGGTCCTCTGCACCCAGTGCTCCGGCGCCGGCACCGCGCCCGGCACCCACCTGGCCACCTGCGAGGTGTGCGCCGGCCGAGGCGAGGTCCAGTCGGTGCAGCGCACCTTCCTCGGCCAGGTCGTCTCGTCCCGCCCCTGCCAGAACTGCCAGGGCCACGGCACGGTCATCCCGACCCCCTGCCCCACCTGCGCCGGCGACGGCCGCATCCGCACCCGCCGGTCACTCACCGTGAAGATCCCGGCGGGCGTCGAGGACGGCATGCGCATCCGCCTGGCCCAGCAGGGCGAGGTCGGCCCCGGCGGCGGCACCGCCGGCGACCTCTACGTGGAGATCCACGAACGCCCGCACGACGTCTACTCCCGCAAGGGCGACGACCTGCACTGCCGGGTCACCCTGCCGATGACCGCGGCCGCGCTCGGCACCCGGATGACCATCAAGACCCTCGACGGCGAGGAGAACATCGAGGTCAAGCCGGGCACCCAGCCGGCCAGCACGCTGCGAATCCGCGGCAAGGGCGTACCGCACCTGCGCGGCCAGGGCCGCGGCGAGCTCTACGTGCACCTCGACGTCAAGACGCCGACCAAGCTCACCGCCGACCAGGAGCGGATGCTGCGCGAGTTCGCCAAGACCCGCGGCGAGGACGTGGCCGAGCTGAGCAAGCAGGGCGGCTTCTTCAGCCGCATGCGCGACGCTTTCAACGGCCACTGAAAACCGGCGGGGTACGCGTAATCGACCGTCCCGCCGGATCCGGTCCGTCCCCCGGCGGCGCGCGCGAGCCGGGCGCCACCCCAGGCCCCAGCGCGACCGCCGGGAAATGGAGCCGGGAGATGCCGGATCCGGGCCGACGCTCCGGCCCGCCGGCGGCACCGTGATGCTCACCGGCTCACCTCCGCCGAGCTAAAGGGCTTCCGTAGTCAGGTCCCCAAGCGGTGATCTTGCTTGGCCCACGCTCAATGCTGTCTCAACGGCCGCCAGACAGCACCGACGTTGGGCCCGGCTCGGCCAGGCCCAGCGCGGCCCCGCACAACCCCGCCTTGTGGGTCGCGGGCGTGCGGAACGTCCCGGCGGGCGTGCGCGTGCCGGCGGAACCGGTAGCGTGCGGGGATGTCCGCACCGCTGTTCCTGGTCGAGAGCCTGCCCGCCGGTTCGTCGTTCACCCTGGACGGTCCGGAAGGGCATCATGCCGCCACCGTGCAGCGGCTGCGCGTGGGGGAGGCGCTGATTCTCGCCGACGGGCGGGGTGGCACGGCGCGGGGCGAGGTGACCGCCGTCGGCCGGGGCAGCGTTGACGTCATGATGCTGAGCTGGGCCGAGGAGCCGGCCGCGGATCCACGGCTGGTCGTGGTCCAGGGTATCGCCAAGGGTGACCGGGGCGAGCTGGCCGTGCAGGCGATGACCGAGACCGGCGTGGACGAGATCCTGCCGTGGGCGGCGTCCCGGTCGGTCGCGCAGTGGCGTGGTGACCGTGGCTTCAAGGCGCGCGACAAGTGGGCGACCACCGCGCGGGAGGCCGCGAAGCAGGCGCGGCGTTCGTGGCTTCCGCAGATCACCGGCGAGCCGGACTGTTCGACGAAGCAGGTGGCCGCCCGGATCGGCGGCGCGGCGGCGGCGTTCGTGCTGCACGAGGAGGAGACCGAGCGGCTGAGCGTGGTTCCGTTGCCGGAGTCCGGGGAGATCGTGCTGGTGGTGGGCCCGGAGGGTGGCATCAGTGACGCGGAGCTGACGGCTTTCCGGGAGGCCGGGGCGGTTCCGGTGCGACTGGGTGACGCGGTGCTGCGAACCTCGACGGCCGGTGTCGCGGCGCTCGCCGTGCTCTCGGCCCGCCTCGGCCGCTGGTGACGGCTGTGTGCGAACCGCCCGGGGCGTGATCATGACCACGCCCCGGGCGACGCTTCGCGTCAGTCGACTGTGATCTTTGCGGTGAGCCGCGGGTCGTCGAGGGCGTGTGCGGCGATCACCGTGTAGGAGCCGGGGATCGTACGCCAGCCGCCGTCCCACACCTGGAACGCGCGCTTCGGCAGCGGCACCCGCACCGTGACCGTCTCGCCCGGCGCGGCCTGCACGTTGGCGAAGCCGGCCAGCCAGCGTTCCGGCCGCGGCACCCGGTCGCCGTCGCCGGACAGGTACACCTGGACCACCTCACGGCCCGTGCGCTCGCCGGTGTTGGTCAGGGTCACCACCGCCTCGTCGGAGCCGGTGACGGCCAGTTCCGCGTACGCCCATGTGGTGTAACCGAGACCGTGACCGAAAGCGAACAGTGGGGTGGCCGCCGAGCGCAACCAACCGCGATAGCCGATGAAGATGTCCTCGTCGTAGCCGAGCGTGCCGCCCGAAGGGCGCACCTCGAGCACCGGGCAGTCCGACTCCCGCCGCGGCCACGTGGTGGGCAGCCGGCCGCCCGGCTCGGCGACGCCGAGCAGCACGTCGGCCAGCGCGGCGCCGGCCTCCTGCCCGGGGAACCAGGTGAGCAGCACCGCGGCCGCCTCGTCCGACCAGGGCAGCAGCACCGGCGAACCGGCGTTGACCACCACGACGGTACGCGGATTCGCCGCGGCTACCCGTCTCACCAGCTCGTCCTGGCGTCCCGGCAGAGCGAGGGAGGCCCGGTCGAACCCCTCCGACTCGACCTGCTCGGTGGTGCCGACGACGACCACGGCCACGTCGGAGCGGGCCGCCAGTTCGACCGCCTCGGCGATCAGACCCTCCTCGTCCGGGCCGGGCGCCCGGTGACCGAGCGTGGTGGAGACCGAGTGCGCCATGCCCGGCTCGAACGTCTGCCGCAGGACCACCGGGACCGGTACGCCGACCGGCAGCGTGACCGAAAATCGCTGCTCGCGCGGGTGCAGCAGCAGGTCGGCCCGTCCGGTGCCGGGCGGGTGCAGCGCGCCCTGGTAGAGCACCTCGCCGCCGACAATCAGCTCGAACGCGCCGAACCCGGAGATCGCCAGCACGTGCTCGCCCGCGGCCTCGGGCGTCAGCTCGGTGCGCAGCTCCAGGCTGGTGACGTGCGCGACGTCCAGGCCGCCGGGCAGGTCACCGATCCAGCGGACGGTCGCGGTCTCCACCCCGAACTCGTGGTCGGAGATGCGGAAGCGGAACGGCGCCCAGTCCGGGCCCTGCGCGGCGGGCAGGAACGGGCGGGGGTCGGCGCCGATCGCGTACGCCACGTCGGCGCCCGGCAGCGCCCGGCGGATCCCGTCCAGCGGGGAGATCACGTGCTGCGGGGTGACCTGCGCGCTGCCGCCGCCGAGCACCCGGGCGTCGGTGGCCAGCGCGCCGATCACCGCGACCCGTTTCAGGGACTTGATGGACAGGGGCAGGGTGTCGTTCTCGTTGCGGGCCAGGACGAACGAGCGGACCGCCACCTCGTGCGCCACCGCCGGACCGTCCTCGTCAAGCGGGACGTCCGGTGCCGGGAAGCCTTCCAACGCCCCGGTACGCGCGGCCAGCCGCAGCACCCGGCGCACCTTGTCGTCGATCAGCTCCTCCGCCACCTTGCCGGCGCGTACCGCTTCGACCAGTTTCGGTCCCCACGGGTTGTCCATCGCCGGCATCGCGATGTCCAGCCCGCCGACCGCCGCCGCGACCGTGTCCCGGGCGGCCCGCCAGTCCGACACCACCGCCCCGTCGAAGCCCCACTCCCGCTTCAGGATCTCGTCCTGGATCCGCCCGTTCGAGGCCATCGGTTCCCCGTTGACCCCGTTGTACGCGCTCATCACGCCCCACCCGCCGGCTTCGGCGACCCGCTCGAACGGCGCCAGGTACAGCTCGCGGAGGGCCCGCTCCGGGATGCGTACGTCCACGGTCATCCGGTCCGTCTCGAAGTCGTTGCCCACCAGGTGCTTCACCGTGGTGCCGACGCCGTGCGCCTGGACGCCGGCCACGAAACCGGCCGCGATCTCACCGGTGAGCAGCGGATCCTCCGAGTAGCACTCGAAGTGCCGGCCGCCCAGCGGGGTGCGGTGCAGGTTCACCGTGGGGCCGAGCAGGACGTGCACGCCCTTGCGCCGGGACTCCTGCCCGAGCAGCCGGCCGGCGCGCTGGGCCAGGGCCACGTCCCAGCCGGCGGCCAGCGCGGTCGGGCTGGGCAGGGCCACGGACGGGTCGTCGGGGGTGTAGCCGGTGCCGCGTACGCCGACCGGGCCGTCCGACATCACCAGGGAGCGCAGGCCGATGCGCGGGATGGCCGGTAGCGACCAGAAGTCCTGTCCGGTCAGCAGGGACACCTTCTCCTCCAGGGTCAACTGCTGGACGAGATGGTCAATTTCGGGCATGAGAGCGCTCCCACGGGTCGGTCTGAGGATCCGCCGTCCATCTAATAGCGAAGACATAAGATCCGACAGGTGGAAACCTCCTGCCTTTTCTGCCGCATCGTCGCCGGTGAGATCCCCGCGACAGTCGTGCACCGGACCGAGACCACCATCGCCTTCCGCGACATCGACCCGAAGGCGCCGACCCATGTCCTGGTCATCCCGACCAGCCATTACGCCGACGTGATCGCCCTCGCCGCCGAACCGTCCGCGGCCGCCGACGTGCTGGCCGCCGCGGCCGCCGTGGCCGAGCAGGAGGGCCTGGGCGACGGCTTCCGGGTGATCTTCAACACCGGCCCGCACTCCGGCCAGGAGGTCTTCCACGTCCACGCGCACGTGCTCGGCGGCGCTCCGCTCGGCCCGATGCTGGCCGGCCGGTGAGCGCAGCCGTCGGCCGGTACGAGCGCGCCGCCCGCAAGGCCCAGGCGGACGGGCGCATCCCGGCGCTCTCCGTCGCCCTGCACCGAGCCGACCGAGAGCCGTGGGTCTTCACCGTCGGTGAGTCCGGCGTCCCGGCCCGGCCGCTCGGACCCGGCAGCCGGTTCCGCATCGGGTCGGTCACCAAGACGTTCACCGCGGTCCTGGTCATGCAGGCCCGTGACGAGGGTCTGGTCGACCTGGACGCGCCGGTCTCCGCGTACCTCGACGTGCCGGCGCACGGCGACGCCACGCTGCGCCGGCTCCTCTCGCACACGGCCGGTTTCCAGCGCGAGCCGTACGGTGACGTCTGGGACACCCTGATCACCCCGGACGCCGGCCGGATGATCGCCGAACTGGACCGGGTCGAGCGGGTGCTGCCCAACGCCCGCCGCTTCCACTACTCCAACCTCGGCCTCGCGGTGCTCGGCCAGCTCGTCGCGAAGCTGCGCGGCGGCACCTGGGCGGAGATCGTCACCGAACGCGTTCTCAACCCGCTCGGCCTGGCCACCACCACGGTGGAGACACCGCCCGAGGCGGTCGTCGGGTACCTGGTGGACGCGTACTCCGACGCCGCCCGCCCGGAGCCGCCGGTCGACCTGGCCGGGGTCGGACCGGCCGCCCAGCTCTGGAGCACCGCCGCCGACATGGCGAAGTGGGCCGCCTTCCTGGCCGACCCGCGCGCCGTCGATCCGGGCGGCCGGGTCCTCGCCGCGGCCACCCTCGACGAGATGCGCTGGCCGCTCACCCCCACCGACGAGACGCTCTGGGGCGCCGGGTTCGGCCTCGGCCTGATCCTGATGCCCGAGCCGAAGCGGGTCGTGCACGTCGGCCACGACGGCGCCATGCCCGGCTTCCTGGCCGGTGTGTACGGCCGGCGCGGCGGCGAGGGCAACCCGGGCGCGCTCGGCTGCGCGGTGCTCGGCTCCTCCGGAACCGCCGGACAGACCAACGAGCTGGTCCACGAACTGCTCCGGCTCGCCGTCGAGCTCGACCCGGCCGACATCAAGCCGTGGCGCCCGGCGCCGCCCGCGCCGGTGTCCTATCGCTCGGTGCTGGGCCGCTGGTGGAGTGAGGGTTCCGAGTTCGTCTTCGGCTGGCACGACGGGCAACTCCAGGCCCGGGTCGCCGGGGCGCCGGCCGACCGGCCGCCGGCGGTCTTCGAGCCGCTGCCCGACGAGCCGGACGTGCTCCGCACGGTCTCCGGCCGGGAAGCCGGTGAGCTGCTGCGACTCACCCGTGACGAGAGCGGTTCGGTGATCCGGATGCACTGGGCGACGTATCGCTTCACCCGCATCCAGGAGGCCTTCGACGGAGGCCCCGCCTCGGCCGGCCCCGAACCCCGGTGAACACCGGCGCTCCGCAGAGTGATCTGCGGAGCGGCCTGGCGATAATGGCATCGGCGGGCGGGCACGTGAGCGGATAGGATGGCACGATCCTTGAGCACGCCGCCCCGACCGGGACGACGCAGATAAAGAGAGCAGGTGGCGGAGGCCCTCAGGGCCGCCCTATGACCGGTACGCCGAATCCTTCCAGCACTGGCTCGTCCAGCCCGGTGCGGGCGCAGACCAAGATCTCGGTGAGTGACCCGAAGATCATGGTGAACCTGCTCGGCGCCAAGGACGAGATCCTCCGTCTCATCGAGCGGTCCGTCGACAGTGACGTGCATGTGCGCGGCAACGAGATCACCATCACCGGTGAGCCAGCCGACAACGCCACTGCCGAGCGGCTCTTCTCCGAGTTGATCGAGCTCATCGAAAAGGGTGAGACGCTCACCGTCGACGCGGTCCGCCGTACTCTCGACATGCTCGAGGCCAACACCGTCGAGCGCCCGGCCGAGGTGCTCACCCTCAACATCCTGTCCCGGCGCGGACGCACCATCCGGCCCAAGACGCTGGGGCAGAAACGCTACGTCGACGCGATCGACGAGAACACGATCGTCTTCGGCATCGGCCCAGCCGGTACCGGTAAGACGTACCTGGCGATGGCCAAGGCCGTGCAGGCACTCACGGCCAAGCAGATCAGCCGGATCATCCTGACCCGGCCGGCGGTCGAGGCGGGGGAGCGGCTCGGCTTCCTGCCCGGCACGCTGACCGAGAAGATCGATCCGTACCTGCGGCCGCTCTACGACGCGCTGCACGACATGCTCGATCCGGAGTCGATCCCGCGCCTGATGGCGGCCGGCACGATCGAGGTCGCGCCGTTGGCCTACATGCGCGGCCGCACGCTCAACGACGCCTTCATCATCCTGGACGAGGCACAGAACACCACGCCCGAGCAGATGAAGATGTTCCTGACCCGGCTCGGCTTCGGGGCGAAGATCGTGGTGACCGGTGACGTCACCCAGGTCGACCTGCCCGGCGGGACGAGCAGCGGGCTCAAGGTCGTGCGGGAGATCCTGCGCGACGTGGAGGACGTGCACTTCGCGGAGCTGTCCAGCTCCGACGTGGTGCGGCACCGGCTGGTCGCGGAGATCGTCGACGCGTACGCGCGGTTCGACTCCGAGCAGGAGCAACAGGCAGCACAATCCGTTCACGCCGTGCCGGGCCGGGCCGCCAGTGGTGGCCGGTCGCCAGGGCGCCGGCGCTAGTCGCAAGGGGTAATCGCACCACTATGTCCATCGAGATCGCCAACGAGTCGGGAGTCGAGGTCGACACCGACGCGATCCTCGCGGTTGCCCGGCACGCCCTGGACGAGATGGGGGTCAACCCCCTCGCCGAGTTGTCCATCCTGCTCGTCGACATCGACTACATGGCCGAGCTGAACCATCGGTGGATGGGCGGCGACGGCCCCACCGACGTGCTGGCGTTCCCGATGGACGAGGGCAGCGTCGACCACGGTCCCGGCGAGTCCGGCAGCGGCGAGCCGGCGCTGCTGGGCGACATCGTGCTGGCGCCCGAGGTGGCGTCGAAACAGGCCGCCGTCGCCGGCCACTCGGCCGCGGACGAGCTGCACCTGCTCACCGTGCACGGAGCGTTGCACCTGCTCGGCTACGACCACGCCGAGCCGGAGGAGGAGCGGGAGATGTTCGCTCTGCAGAACAAGCTTCTGCAGAGCTGGCGCGCCGGCCGCCGGGCCGGCTGAGCCCGTGGACCCGGCTCATCTGTCGGCGGCCGCCTCCTCGGTGGGCCTGCCGGACCTGCAGCTGATCGTCGTCGCGGTGCTGCTGGTGCTGCTGGCCGGCCTGGCGTCGATGACCGACGCCGCGCTGGCCACGGTCTCGCCGGCGCGGGCGGCCGAGATGGCCCGGGAGGGTCAGCGAGGCGCCGGTGCGCTCGCCGTGGTCGCCTCCGACGTGGTGCGCTACGTCAATCTGCTCCTGCTGCTGCGGCTGCTCTGCGAGCTCACGGCGACCACCATGGTGACGCTGGTGGCGGTGGACACCTGGGGTGTCGGCTGGCAGGCGGCTCTGGTCGCGGCGGGCACGATGACCCTGGTCAGCTTCGTGGTGGTCGGGGTGGCGCCGCGGACGGTGGGGCGCCAGCACGCGTACGCGGTGGGCCGGGCGACCGCGCCCCTGGTGCGCTGGCTCGGCAAGGTGCTGAACCCGCTCGCCAAGCTGCTGATCTTGATCGGTAACGCGGTGACGCCCGGCAAGGGCTTCCCGGAGGGTCCGTTCGGCAGCCAGGTGGAGCTGCGCGAACTGGTCGACCTGGCGGAGCAGCGGGGCGTGGTCGAGCACGGCGAGCGCGAGATGATCCACTCGGTCTTCGCGCTGGGTGACACCATCGCCCGCGAGGTGATGGTGCCGCGTACCGAGATGGTGTGGATCGAGGCGCCGAAAACCCTTCAGCAGGCGCTCTTCCTCTTCCTGCGGTCCGGTTTCTCGCGGATTCCGGTGATCGGCGAGAGCGTCGACGACGTGCTCGGCGTGCTTTACCTGAAGGACGTGATCCGGCGGACCCAGTCGGGTGATCCGGCGGTGACCGCTCAGGCGGTGGCCGACGCGATGCGCCCGGCGACGTTCGTGCCGGAGTCGAAACCGGTGGACGACCTGCTGTCCGAGATGCAGGCCGCCCGCAACCACCTGGTGATCGTCGTGGACGAGTACGGTGGCACGGCCGGCCTCGTGACGATCGAGGACATCCTCGAGGAGATCGTCGGCGAGATCACCGACGAGTACGACGTCGAGCGCCCGCCGATCGAGCACCTCGAGGACGGCTCGGTCCGGGTGGCCGCGCGGCTGCCGATCGAGGACCTGGGCGAGGTGTTCGGCGTGGAGCTGCCCGCCGACGAGGTGGAGACGGTCGGCGGCCTGCTCGGGCAGACGCTGGGCCGGGTGCCGATTCCCGGCGCCAAGGCGGAGGTGGGTGGCCTGCACCTGACCGCCGAGGGCGCCACCGGCCGGCGTAACCGGATCGACTCGGTGCTGGTGCGCCGGGTGCAGCCGGAACCGCGAGCCGACGAAACTGATGAGAACGTTGCCGAGACCGAGGAAAGACAACCCGCAGATGCCTGAGCAGATCTTCGACGCTTCCCCTGTGCCGAGCGCGGACGGCGGCGCCGTGTTGAGCGCCGAGGACGCCAAGCTGGTCACCCTCGCGCGTAGCTCGCGCGCCCGGGTGGGCGCGGTTGACGGAGCAGCGGTACGCGACCAGGACGGCCGAACCTACGCCGCGGCGTCGGTGGCGCTGCCCAGCCTGACGGTGACGGCGTTGCAGCTCGCGGTCGCGCAGGCCGCGTCGTCCGGGGCGACCCGGCTGGAGGCGGCCGCGGTGGTGACCGAGGCGTCGACGCTGGACGGCGCGGGGCACGCGGCTGTGCGTGACCTCTCCACGGACGCGCCGATCCATGTGGCGGGCCCGGACGGTTCGCTGCTCGGCACGGTCACCGCCTGATGGGGCAGGACCAGCAGCCGCGGGAGCAGGAGCCGCAGAAGCGGGAGCGCCAGGAGCGCGGGCCGCGGGAGCAGAAGCGGGCACGCCAGGAGCGCGGCCCGCAAGAGCGCGCGACCCGAGAGCGTGGGGCGCAAGAGCGTGGATCGCGTGAGCGTGGGGCGCAAGAGGGCGGATCGCGGGCGCGTGGGGCGCAGGAGCGTGGGGCGCAGGAGCGTGGGGCGCAGGAACAGGGCGCGCCGGAGCGGCGCCTGACGGCTGGGGAGCGTAACGAGCTGCGCCGGCAGGAGCGGCGGGCCGCTCGGCGTGCCGGTGAGCAGGGTGCTGACCAGCGCGGACGCCAGCCGGGCAGCTCGGCGGCGGGAGTTTCCGGCACGCGGGGCGAGCGGCCCCGCGGCGGCGCGGGCGGTCCGGGGGATCGTGACGGCCGCCGGGGCGGGGACCAGGGTGGCCGGGGTGCGGCCGGGACGTCCGGGAGCAAGCGGGGACGATCTGGTACGGCCGCGGAGCGGCCGGTTACGCGTACCGAAAATCAGAGAGTGCACCAGCACAAGGCCGCGCGTGCGGCAAAGGCCGAGGATGGTGTCTATCGGGCTGGTTTCGCTTGTTTCGTCGGCCGGCCGAATGCCGGCAAGTCGACGCTGACGAACGCGATCGTCGGGCAGAAGATCGCGATCACCTCGAACAAGCCGCAGACCACCCGGCACATCATCCGGGGCATTCTGCACCGGCCGGACTCGCAGCTGGTGCTGGTCGACACGCCCGGTCTGCACCGGCCGCGGACGCTGCTCGGCGAGCGGCTCAACGACCTGGTCCGCGAGACGTGGAGCGAGGTCGACGTGATCGGGGTGTGCTTCCCGGCGGACGAGCCGATCGGGCGCGGCGACCGGTTCATCTCGACGGAGATCAGCGCGCTCAAGGCCAAGGTGATCGCGGTGGTCACGAAGGTCGACCTGGTCGACCCGGCCACCCTGGCCCAGCGGCTGCTCGCCGTCGCCGAGCTGTACGACTTCGCGGAGATCATCCCGGTCAGCGCGGTCTCCGGGCACCAGGTGGAGAACCTGACCGACGCGATGGTGCGGTTTCTGCCGGAGTCGCCGCAGCTGTACCCGGACGACGTGCTGACCGACGAGCCGGAGCAGGTGCTGATCGCGGAGCTGATCCGGGAGGCGGCGCTCGAGGGCGTACGCGACGAGTTGCCGCACTCGATCGCGGTGCTCGTCGAGGAGATGATGGTCGAGGGCAAGCTCACCAAGATCTACGCGGATCTGTACGTGGAGCGCGACAGCCAGAAGTCGATCGTGATCGGGAGCCGGGGGGCGCGCCTCAAGGAGGTCGGCTCGCGGGCTCGCGCCGAGATCGAGGAGCTGATCGGCTCCCGGGTTTATCTGGATCTTCACGTACGTGTCGCCAAAGAATGGCAACGAGATCCTAAACAACTGCGTAAACTCGGCTTTTAATCGATAATTGGACATTCGTTGACTATGGGATAGTTCACCGGAGTTTGCGCTTTTTGGCCGAACGCGGGTAACACCTTCAGCCATGCGTAACCGGTACCTGGATCTCCTGCGCGCCGTGGCAACCGTCCGGGTGGTGATCTATCACCTGACCGGCTGGACCGCGCTCACCGTCGTGTTCCCGGCGATGTCGGTGATGTTCGCGCTGGCCGGCTCGCTGATCGCGGTGTCGCTGGACCGGTTCGGGGTGTGGGCGGTGGAGCGCCGCCTGCGCCGGCTCCTGCCGTCCCTCTGGGTCATCGCGTTGATCGCGGTCCCGGCCATGTTGCTGGCCGGGACCCCGTGGGACGTCCGCCTGCTGTTCTGGGGCTTTCCGATCGTCGACCCGGAGGCCACCGGCTGGTGGATGCAGTCGCTGAGCCACGCCTGGTACCTGCGGGACTTCCTGTGGCTGGTGCTGCTCTCACCGCTCGCGCTGCCGGTCTTCCGGCGGTTCCCGCTCGCTTCGGTGCTGGCACCCTACGTGGCGCTGGCGGTCATCGAACTGGGTGACCTGACCGTGCCGCCGGTGGCGCGCGACCTGGCCCTGTACGGCGGCGCGTGGCTGCTCGGCTTCGCACACCACGACGGCCATCTGAGCCGGCTCGGCCGCAAGCGCCTGGTCGGCACGGCCGTGGCGCTGGCCGTGCCGGCGATGGCGTGGGTGCTCACGCATCCCGGGCCGCGCGGGTACGACCTCAACGACATCCCGCTCGGCAACGCGCTCTGGTCGGCCGCGTTCATCCTGGTCGCGCTCGGCTTCACGCCCATGGTCCGGGAGCACCGGCTGCTGACCGTGCTGAACGGCCGGGCGCTGACCATCTACCTCTGGCACGTACCGCTGATCGTCGCGGTGACCCAGACCGGTGAACGCTTCGGGCTGCCGGTCCACGGCTTCGCCGGGATCGGGTGGCGGACCGTCGTCGTCTTCCTGTTGCTCGGCCTGGTGGTCGCGGCGGTCGGCTGGGTGGAGGACGTGGCGGCCGGGCGCCGGCCGGTGTTGCTGCCCGGCCGGCGGGTTCCAGTGCCGGTCTCGCCGGCACCGGCCGAACCCCTCGCCCAGCCGGTGCCTAGCCTGCGCTGATCGACAGGTCGCCGCTGGTGGTCCGCAGATCCAGGACGTTTGCCGACTTCGGGTCGTGGGTGATGCCGATGACCTGCTGGTCACCGCCGCCGTGGACGTCGGCGCGGACCCGGTAGGCGCCGGGCGGCACGATCAGGTTGACGTCACCGCTGGTCACCGTGGCGGTCACCGAGGAGGGGGCGGCGAGTCGCAGGGTCGCGTCGCCGGACGTGGTCCGTACCGCGATCGGGCCGGTGACGTCGTCCACCATGAGGTCGCCGGACTGGGTCTCCAGCGAGACGTCGGTTCCGCCGATCACGTTGAGATCGCCGGAGGTGGCCTTCACCTTCACCGGGCCGGTGGCACGTTCCACCATCACGTCGCCGGAGGTGAGCTTCAGATCGACCGCTCCGGTTCCGGCCAGGGTGAGGTCGCCGGAGGTCATCTCGCCGCTTACGGCCACTCCGGCCGGTGCGGTGATCTCGTAGGAGAGGCTGCAGTCGCGGCCGCAGTCGGTGGCGAGCGTGAGGACGCCACCCGACCGCTGGTAGGACGCGCCCGGGTTGGTCTCGCCGCGGATGACCCGCCGGATCCGGGTCTCGGTGGCCGAGGCGTTGCCGTGGACCACGACGTCGCCGTGGCCGCCGGTCAGCACGACCTCGGTGATCTTCGTGGTCTCGGTGTCTTCGAAGGTCATCCGTGCGCCCACCACGCCGTCACAGGCGGCCAGGGCGCCCACCGAGACGGCGGCCAGGATCAGGGCGACTCCCCGGGGTTTGCCGGATCCTCGCCTGCGGGGCCCTACCTCGGGGTGCGGCTCGGTGCACTCGCTCATGCCCCTGACGCTATTTCCGGCGCTGGGCCCGCACCATCGGTCCCGTCCCGGAGGCGACCCTGAGATCCGGGTCAGGGTTTGTCGTAGGCACCGGGCAGAATGACGGGGTGCCCGCCGGATACCGACGCCAGCTCTACCGCGACGACGCGGTGGTCCTGCGCGTGCAGAAACTCGGCGAGAGCGACCGGATCGTCACCCTGCTGACCCGGCGGCACGGCCGGCTGCGCGCGGTCGCCCGTGGGGTGCGCCGCACCACTTCCCGCTTCGGCGCCCGGCTGGAGCCGTTCGGTCACATCGACCTCCAGCTCGCCGGCTCTCCGGAGGGGCTGGGCAGTTCGCTGCACTCGGTCAGCCAGGTCGAGGCGGTGGCCCTGTTCGGCAAGAGCTTCCTCGGCGACTATCCGCGATACACGGCGGCCAGCGCCATCTGTGAGACCGCCGAGCGGCTCACCCCGGTCGAGCGGGAGCCCGCGCTGCGGCTCTTCCAGCTCACCCTGGGCGCGCTCAAGGCCCTCGCGGCCGGTGAGCACGCCGGCAGCCTGGTGCTGGACGCGTACCTGTTGCGCGCCATGGCCTTCGCCGGCTGGGCGCCCGCCGTCACCGAGTGTGCCGTCTGCGGCACCCCCGGGCAGCACGCGGCCTTCGCCGTGCCGGCCGGCGGCGCGGTCTGCCCGGACTGCCGGCCGCCTGGCGCTGCCCACCCCAGCCCGGCCACGCTGACCCTGATGGCCGCCCTGACCAGCGGCGACTGGGCGTTCGCGGACGCCACCGAGTCGCCGGTGCGCCGGGAGTGCAGCGGCCTGGTCGCCGCCCACCTGCAATGGCACATGGAGCGGGCGCTGCGCTCGCTGCCGCTTGTCGATCGACGGGAGCTGAACCCTTGACGCCGCGTCCGCCCACCCCGCACATCTCCGGTGCCCGGCCGCCGAAGTTGCCGTCCGCCGCGATCCCGCGCCACGTGGCGATCGTGATGGACGGCAACGGCCGCTGGGCCAAGGAGCGGGGCCTGTCCCGCACCAAGGGGCACGAGCAGGGCGAGTATTCGCTCTTCGACACCATCGAGGGCGCCATCGAGCTGGGCATTCCCTACCTCTCGGCGTACGCGTTCTCCACCGAGAACTGGAAGCGTTCCCCCGAGGAGGTGCGCTTCCTGATGGGCTTCAACCGGGACGTGATCCGTCGCCGGCGTGACCAGCTCGTCGACCTCGGTGTCCGGGTGGTCTGGTCGGGGCGGGCCGGCCGGCTGTGGAAGAGCGTCATCTCCGAGCTGCAGACCGCCGAGGAGATGAGCCGGGGCAACTCGACGCTCACCCTCCAGTTCTGTGTGAACTACGGGGGCCAAGCCGAGATCGCGGACGCGGCCGCGGCGATCGCCCGGGACGTGGCGGCCGGCCGGCTCAAGGCCGACAAGGTCAACGAGAAGACCATCGCCAAGTACCTCTACCACCCCGAGGTTCCGGAGGTGGACATGTTCCTGCGCCCCTCCGGCGAGCAGCGCACGTCGAACTTCCTCCTCTGGCAGTCGGCGTACGCGGAGATGGTCTACCTGGACACCCTCTGGCCGGACTTCGACCGCCGCCACCTGTGGTATGCCTGCGAGCTGTACGCACAGCGTGACCGGCGCTTCGGCGGTGCCCTGCCCAACCCGGTCAGCCCGACCTGACCGGTGTCGTCGTTCCGACGTCCCTGATGCGCCGCTCGCCGGCCTCTGTCATGGTGCGGCGATGAGCGTCCGGCATCTCTGGATCGTGCGGCACGCGGAGGCCACCCGCGACCAGTCCAACCTCACCGAAGCCGGCCGCCGGCAGGCTGATCTGCTCGGCGCCCGGCTGGCCGGGCTGCCGATCACTGCGATCAGTCATAGCCCGAAGCCTCGGGCGGTGAAGACGGCTGCCCTGGTGGCGGCGCATCTTCCGGAAGCCGCCGTGAAAGAGGCCGCGGAGCTGAACGACCGGATCCCCACCGACGATCTCCCGGCGATGAGCGCCATGATCGCTCGGTTCACCGGTCCGGTGCCCGAGGAGACCCACGAGCTGGTTGTCACCCACAATTTCCAGGCCGGATGGTTCGTGCGGGAGGCGTACCTGGCGCCGCCCGAGCGCTTCGGTGTGCTCAACTTCGGCAATACCGGGCTGACGCTGATCCGCTACCCGGCCGGCGAACCACCTCGAGTGATCATGGTCGGGGACCTCAGCCACCTGCCGGCGGACCTGCGCTGGACCGGCCTGCCACCCGATCTTCGTCCGTGAGCGCCGCCACCACGGCATTCGGGTCGCTCAGATCCGGCAGTACGACGTGTGCCCCGGCCGCCACCAGGTCGTCGGCGCCCGTCGAACCGGTCGCCACGCCGATCGCGAGCGCGCCGTTCGCCAGGGCCGCTGTGACGTCGTGCACGGTGTCGCCGACGACCACCGGGCGGAACGCCTCGCCGTACTTCGCCTGCGCCCGGTCCAGGCTGCGGCGTACCAGGGTGGCCCGCACGCTGTCGTCCGTGCCGTAACCGCCCACCTCGGCGTCGAACGAACCGGCCAGCCCGAACGCCGCGACCTTCGCCGCCGCCACCTCCGGGACGTTGCCGGTGACCAGGGTCTGCACTACCCGAGGATCGTCGCCGAGGCGGGTGAGCACCTCGCGTACGCCCGGCATCAGCGCGCCCTGCTCGGCGAACTCGTGCTTGACCTCGTGGACGATCTGCACGTACCGGGCGAAGAACCGCTCCGGGGTGCAGTCGGTCACCCCGTGCGACGCGAACACCTCGGCGCAGATGTCCAGGTCGGTACGCCCGCCGAAGACCGGTGTGTCCCGCCAGGCGACCCCGGTCAGCTCGGTGAACGCCGCCTTCCAGGCCCGGGCCGCGACCCCACCGCCGCGCAGCAACGTGTAGTCGATGTCCCACATCACGAGGCGTCTCACGACTGGTTCAGCACCCGCTCGATGTGCTCGACCTTGGCGGTGAGCGCGCCGGTGACACCGGGCCGGACGTCGGCCTTGAGGGAGAGGCTGACCCGGGGTGAGACCGCCGCGACCGCGTCGACGGCCTGCTTGACCACGGCCATCACCTCGTCCCACTCACCCTCGATGGTGGTGAACATGGCGTCGGTCCGGTTGGGCAGCCCGGAGGCGCGGACGACCCGGACGGCCTCGGCGACCGCGTCACCGACGGAGTCCCCGGACCCGATCGGCGTGACAGAGAAGGCAACCAGCATGCGGCCATCCTCGCAGCCGGATCACCATTGAGTCGATCAATGCACGCGACTAGTCCAGGCAGTAGACAAGATTCATGGAGGCTGTTGTGACGGAGCGGCGCATCAATCTCGATGACGAGGCCCTCGTGGTAGCGAGCAGAATCTTGGGAACCACCGACACGGAGGACACCGTCAACGCGGCGCTTCGTGAGGTCGTCGCGGTCCAGCGGAGGTTGGAAGCCTGACCGCTGGGTGGTGCCTCGCTGAAGGGTGGACACCACTGCGGCGCGATCACGGTAGCCGGTTGGTGCGGGCGTTCAGGAGGATGGCGATGTCCTTGGCCAGCTGGGTGCTTGCCTCGATTTCGGCCTTGCGGATGGAGACGCTCTCCACGTTGAAGCCGTACGGCACGCCGAGATGTTCGCAGAAGTCGGCCAGGTCGTTGGCGATCGCGACGCACTGGCGGTAGGACTCGGCCAGCGGATCGGGGGAGTGCCGGATCGAGTTCTCCAGCCAGCGGGGGACGTCGACGCCGAGCCAGCGGACGAACTCCAGGGTCTTCAGCGAGCCGCAGAGCGAGAGCGTGAAGATGATCGTGCGGGGTTCGACGCCGCGTGCCCGGGACTCGTAGAAGTAGTCGGAGATCAGGTTCTTCGTCTCGTTGACGTGGTAGATCACCTGGGAGATGAAGAACGAGGCGCCGCGCTCCTGCTTGGCCAGCATGCGCAGGTGCTCGTCCCGGCGCTCGCCGATCGTCACCGCACCGAGCGGCAGGTCGGGGCGGACTTCGGCGCGTAGCTCCTGGGCGCGGCGCAGGCCGGTGCGGACCTGTTTGCTGCCGGACGAGGCGCCGACGAAGACGCCGAGGACGTCGGGGCCGGCATCGGCGATCCAGTCGCGGAGCTGGTCCTCGGGGTACTTGCCGACGCAGCGGTAGATGATCACCGGCTGCCGCCATCCACTCAGGTACCCCTGGTAGAAGTGCGCCGGGTCGAGGGTGGGCAGGTACGGGAACGGCCGCTCGTCCGGGTTGCGGTCGGACTCGTCGTCGATGTCGTACAGGATCAGGCCGTCCAGATCGAGCGCGCTGAGACGGTCCAGGGTGACCTCGGCGATCTCCTTGATCCGTTCCTCGGTGGCACTGCGCCGCGGCGGCGTGATGCTGAAGAGCAGCACGCCGCTGCGCGCCTCGGCGAGCAGATGTTGCAGGCGGGGGCGAGACATGGTCACCACCTTAGGAAGCGCCGGATCAGTGGTCGGCACAGCAGGGGGTCGGATCCCGCCTTTCGAACGGGACCAGCCGCCCGCCGGCCGCCGGGGTGGTGACCAGAACCAGTTCACCGTCGCGGAACTGCGGCCGGACGAAGTCGCCGGTCTCGACCACGGTCGCCGGGTCGGCCGGGCCGCTGCCCAACACCTCGACCCGGGAGATCGAGCTGCGCCGCAGGATCTCGCCGACGACGAGTTCGCCGGTGAGCCGCTCGGCGCCGGGGAAGCGTACGGCGCGCCCGGACCGCCCGGCCGAGGCGGCGTCCGCGGCGACCTGGAGCGCAGCGTCGGTGGCGAATGAACCGGCGGTCAGCAGGCTGATCGCCACGTGCGGGAAAGGCACGGCGACCAGGTGCGTGCAGGCCAGCACCGGCGCCGGGTCGAGCGACTGGATCCAGTGGTCAGCCTCGGCCAGCGTGCGATGGCCGAGGCTGACACCGATGATCCGCGAGGCGGAACTCATCGAGGCAGGACCCAGATGGGGTTGGTGTAGAACCACAGGTCACCCCACGGGTCGGCGGCACCGACCACGTCGAGCTGGGGACCGTACGGGTCGACCGAGGCGCCGAGCAGACCGGGCTGGGTGCGGTTGCCGTCGGTGCCGCGTACCCGGAGGTAGAAGGGCTTGTCGAGGCGGCCCAGGTCGTGGCTGAGCGAGATCCGCCCGCTGGTCTTGGAGATCTCGAACGACTTGACCACGCGCGTGTCCGGCGTGGTGAAGGCGTCCTTGTCGGCGACCGGACCGGTGACCGTGCCGACGATCACGTCGACCCGCTTCAGGACCGGGATGAAGCCGGCCCAGTTCGGGATGTCCTGGAGGTCGATGTCGAGGACGAGTTCGGTCGACGTGCCCCGCTTCACCTGGAGGACACCGCCGAGCGGCGTGCCGGTGGCCGGGCGGCGGTCGCCGGTGACGCGTACCCGGGCGTCCAGGGCCTTGACCAGCCGGCCGTGGTCGACCCAGACGCGGCCGGCGCGCAGCCCGTCCATGACCGCCTTGTACGAGAACGACGACGAGCCCACGTTGGTACGCCCGTAGTAGCCCGGCCAGAAGTCGCCGGCCTGAGTGTTGACCGTCCCGGTGTAGACCGGGTCGTTGTACTTGCCGTTGGCGTTGAAGTCGCTGCCCGGCCCGCGGTCGGTCTGGTCCAGGTAGTTGACGTGGCTGTCCGAGTTGACGGTGATCCACCACGCCTTGCCCTCGGCGAGCAGGCTGTCCCAGAGGCCGCCGACCGTGGCGGTCATCCAGTCGAAGCCGCCCCAGGTGCGGTAGCTCTCCAGCGGGTAGCCGGCGAACGACGCGGCCGACGGGTTGTTGTCGTAGTAACCGCGGGCGCCGCCGCGACCGTTCGGGGCGGGAATGCCGGCGGCCTGGTGGCCGGGCGCGCCCTCGAAGCCGATGGCGACGGTCGGGTCGGCGTCGCGCCAGTTGCGGATCTCGTGCGGCGAGTCGATGCCGCGCCGGGCGGGGTGGTTGGCGAGGAACAGCGCGCCGTCGATCTTGCGCTTGCGCACCTGCTCGCCGAGGAACTGGATGCCGGCGATCGCCATGGCCTCGTTCTGGGCGGTGGTGTTGGTGGCGGGCAGCAGCGAGCCGTCGTAGGCGTTCTCGAACGCCTTGAGAACCTCGACCTCGTTCTTGCCCGGGTGCACGAAGACGGTGGCGTGCTCGGCGGCCGGGATGTTCCACTCCAGACCCTGGAAGGTCAGCAGGCCGGGAAGTGAAGAGCGGGTCTTCACGATGTCCGGGTTGACCTTGTCCACGCCGATCTTCGCGTGGGTGGCGCTGCCGTGGTCGGTGATGACGATCCAGTCCAGCCCGAAGGCTTGCCCGTGACGGGCCTGGTCGATCACCCGGTACTGGGCGTCCGAGCTGTACTGGGTGTGGATGTGGTGATCGCCGGCGAGCCAGCGGAAGCCGCCCTTCTCGCTGCCTCCACCGACGTCGCCGTGGGTGTGCGGCAGCCCGGCGGCCGCGGCGGCACCCGGCCGACCGAGCACGGAAGCGGCGGCTCCGGCGCCGAGCAGGCCGGCGCCGAGCAGGAAACGGCGGCGGGTCGCCTCGGACGGGGACAGCTCAGCAGCGGGAACGGAGAGATCGAGGGCCTCAGGAAGGTCGCCCCCGCTGGCGTCGGACGTGTGGTGATGGTGGTCGTGGCCGTGACCCATGGAGGTGTTCTCCTACGAAGATCGCTCGGGTGTCGGCGTCACCCTCGTCCGAACAGGACAACACCCGCTGTCGATCTCGTAACCGCCCGGCGAACGGTCAGCCGACAATCGGCCGGAAAACGCCAAGCGCCACGGTGACCGCCAGGATCGCGGCGGACGCCACGCCGGCGCAGGCCAGCAGGGCGGTGTCGGCGCCGGTGAAGTGCTGCCGGCGGGCGTACGTCCGGGGCACGCCGGAGTCGAAGCCGCGCGCGTCCATCGCCACCGAGAGCCGGACCCCGCGCCGCAACGCCCCGACCAGCAACGCGAACGCCGTCGAGGCGAACAGCCGCACTTTCGCGACGGGGTTGCGGCCGGCGTCCACGCCCCGGGCCCGCCGGGCCAGGGTGAGCGCGTGCCACTCCTGGGCCAGCAGCGGCAGCAGCCGGAACGCGGCAAGCGCGCCGAGCGCGAAGCGGGCCGGCGCCTTCGCGTTCTGCACCAGCGCGTCGGCCAGGTCGGTGGGATCGGTGGTGGCGAACACGATGATGCCCGGCAGCGCCACCGCGAAGATCCGCAGGATCAGCCCGGTGGCGGTGGCGAGCACTCCGGTGGTGACCTCGAACGGCCCGGCGGAGAACAGCAGCTCGCCGCTCCGGTCGGCGGCGAACAGCACCATCGTGACCAGCACACCGACCGCGGCGAGCAGCAGCGGTGCCGCCCGGCGGGCCAGCACCCGGTAGCGGACGCCGAAGAACGGGAGCAGTACCAGCTCCACGAGCAGGGCGATCGCCGGCGTCAGGGGATCGACCGTGGAGACCAGCGGCAGCGAGAAGAGCAGCGCGGCGCCCAGCTTGGCGACCGGATTGCGGCGGGCGAGCGGCGCCGACGGGTCGGCCACCGGTTCGAAGACGAGCGTCACGGAAGCAACCTCCGCGGCAGCGGCGCCGGCTCCGCGGCGCCGAGCGGAACGACGCGGTCGGCGAGCGTACGCACGAACGCGTCATCGTGCGTGACCGCGACGATCCCGTGCCCCTCCGCACGCAGGCCGGCCAGCAGATCGACCAGCTCCCGCCAGGTGCGGCGGTCCTGTCCGAAGGTCGGTTCGTCGAGGACCAGCAGCCGCGGCGCGGTGGCCAGCGCGGTGGCGACGCTCAGCCGCCGGGCCTCACCGCCGGAAAGCGTGTACGGGTTGGCCGCCGCCAGTTTCGTCAGCCGGAGCCGGTCCAGCAGATCGTCCACGATCCGCCGCACCTCGTCCGGGGATCTGCCGACCCGGCGCGGTCCGAGTGCCAGCTCGTCGGCGACCCGGCTGGTGACGAACTGGTGCTCCGGGTTCTGAAAGACCGATCCGATCCGCTGGGTCAGCGTCGCGGCCCGCCACCGGTGCGGGGGCTGCCTGTCCCCGAACGCCTCGATCCGGCCCGAAGCGGGCGCCAGCAGGCCGCCCAGCAGCAGCGCCAGGGTGGACTTGCCGGCGCCGTTGGGTCCGGTGACGGCCACCACCTCACCCGCTCCGGCGGCGATCGAGACGGGGGCGAGCCGACCGGGCACGGTGACGTGCTCCGCGCGTACCAGATCGGGGTCTGCTTTTGTGGTGGCCTTGACCGGCGGGGTGCTGAACCCGGGCACCCAGACGCCTTCGTCCGCCAGCTTGTCGCCGTAGGCGGCGAAGATCATTTCAGGCGCGCCGTCGGCGCGCACGCCGCCGCCCGGTTCCAGGACCACCACGCGGTCGACCAGCGTGAGTGCCTCGGCCACCCGGTGTTCCACGATGATCAGCGTGGTTTCCGGGCCGGTGGCCCGGGCCACCGCTTCGCGGATCAGTTCGGCGCCGGACGGGTCCAGGTTGGCGGTCGGCTCGTCGAGCAGCAGGAGACCGGGGCGCAGGGCGAGGACCCCGGCGAGGGCGAGGCGCTGCGCCTCGCCGCCGGAGAGCGCCGAGGTGGAGCGAGTGATCGGGTACGGGAAGCCGACGCGATCGAGCGCGTCGCTGACCCGCGGCCAGATCTCCCCGGCCGGCACTCCCCGGTTCTCACACCCGAACGCCACGTCATCGCCGCTGCGGGCCATCACCAGCTGGGTCTGCGGATCCTGGAAGACGATGCCGACCTGGAACTGTGCTGCCGCTGACGCCTGGTCCTCCGGACGGCGAGGGAAACCCGACGACCGGAAAGCCTTGAGCGGACTGATCCCGTCGATCTCGATGGTTCCCTCGGACTCGCCGGAGTCCTCCGGCAGCAGGCCGGCCAGCGCGGCGAGCAGGGTGCTCTTGCCGGCCCCGGAGGGACCGAGCAGCAGCACCCGCTCGCCGTGCCGGATGTGCAGGTCGAGCTCGCGCACCGCCCAGGCGCGGCGCCCGGCGTGCCGCCACCCGAAGCCGCGGAGCTGAACCTCACTCATGAATCAGATCAGTGCCCGGTCCCGGCCCGCTCCGAACCGATCGAGCACCCCGGTCGGCGCCAGCGCCCGGACCAGCGCCCAGCTGCCCAGGCCGGCGAGCACGGCACCGCTGACCACGGTCAGCAGCGCGTAGGGGATCCGGTACGACCAGAGCGCGGTCTCCGAGTTCCACGCGAAGAAGTCGAAGATCGCCGCGCTCAGGCCGGTCAGCGCGCCGGCGAGCAGCGCGGCCGGCAGCCGGAACGAGCGGTAGCGCAGGGCCGCGAAGGCCAGCTCGGCGCCGAGACCCTGGAGCAGGCCCTGCGGGATGACGGTCGCGCCCCAGGCGTTGCCGAGCAGGGCGGAGATGATCGCCGCGACCAGCTCGGTGTAGATCGAGGCGCCCGGCTTGCGGATGATCAGGCCGCCCAGGACCGCCGGCATCAGCCAGACGCCGTAGAGCAGCGTCTGCGCGGGCGGGAAAAAGGCGAAGGCGCTCTCGGTGACGCTCCAGACCGTGTTCCAGGCCCAGAAGATCACGCCGAACGCGACGGCGATGACCGAGGCGATCACGACGTCTATCGTGCGCCAACGGTTCGAGTCGGTATTTTTCATTAAACGCCTCCCAGCGGGTACCGGGAGGAGACGCACGCCGCGACCCCGGGCGGCGGTGCCCGGAGACGGCGCGGCTGGGAAAGACCGAACTTCCTGCGCTGGCATTACCCAGATCAGGTGCGAGGGTCTGCGGGCTGGCCCGCACTCTCAGCGCTGTGCGCTCCCCTGTCGGAACGAGAACAAGTCTCGTTGGATGTGCTTCGATGACGCTAACACCCAGGTAGCGGCGTGGCACAGGGAGGGAAGGTCACATGGAGATCAAGGCCCGTGGGCTGACGTTCGACGTGTACGAGGGCGGACCCGAGGACGGCGATCCGGTACTGCTGCTGCACGGCTTCCCACAGGACCACCGCGAATTCGACCTGCTGGTTCCCCGGCTCCAGGCGGCCGGCCTGCGCACGTACGCCATGGACCAGCGTGGCTACTCACCCGGCGCCCGGCCGGCCGAGGTGTCCGCGTACCGGATCAGCGAGATGGTCGCCGACGCCCTCGCCGTGCTGGACGCCGTCGGCGCCGACCGGGCGCACGTGGTCGGCCACGACTGGGGCGCGAACATCGGCTGGCTGCTCGCCGCCCGGCACCCGGACCGGGTGCGGACGCTCACCGCGATCTCGGTGCCGCACCCGCGCGCGCTGATGCTGGCCCTGCGTGTCCGCCCGTCGCAGAAGGCCCGGTTCGCCTACACCCAGGTGTTCCGGTCGCCGATCGCCGAGCGGCTGCTGCTGGCCCGCAACGGCACGATGCTGCGCTGGATGCTGCGCCCGCTGCACCACGCCGAGCAGTACGTCGAGGCGATGCACGAGCCGGGGCGGCTCACCGGCGGGCTGAACTGGTACCGCGCCATCTCCGCCGATCAGCTGGCCACGACCGGTGTGGTGAAGGTGCCGACCACCTATGTGTGGAGTGATCGGGACGGTGTGGTCGGGCTGACCGCCGCGTTGCGTACCGCGGACTGGGTGGAAGGTGACTATCAGCTGGTGGCGATGAAAGGCGTCAGTCACTGGGTGCCGGAACAGGCGCCACGTGAACTGGCTGACGCGGTGCTGGCACGCATCGGCGTTTGACCATAAGCGCGTGGGGGAACGCTGCCGCGGTATGGCAGTCGAAACACCTTCCTCCCGCAAAAATCAATCCCGTGAGACCGAGAAGGAGCGCTGGGATCGCAACTTCGCAGACCTGTTGCAGGAACTGCGGGTCGCGCAGACCGGTGTGCAGATCCTCTTCGCCTTCCTGCTGACCCTGCCGTTCAGCAGCGGTTTCCCGCAGGCCACGAACTTCCAGAAGGACACCTACATCGTGGCGCTGATCAGCGCGGCGTTCGCCACCGCGATGATCATCTCGCCGGTCGCCTTCCACCGGGCGCTGTTCCGGCAGGGCCGCAAGCCCGAGCTGGTCCGGTACGCCCACAAGATGGCCTCCGGCGGCCTCGCCTTCATGTTGATCTCGATGGTCAGCAGCGTCCTGCTGATCACCGACTACGTGCTGAACTGGAAGTGGGCCATCCCGCTGACCGTGATCACCGCCGGGTGGTTCCTCACCTACTGGGCCCTGCTGCCGTTCGCACACCGCGAATGGGGCGAGGAAGAGGAAGGCGACGAGTACGACGAGGGCTCACCGGCGACTTCCTCGTAGGCCGAGCTGGCGGAGCTCCAGTGCGGCGAGCGCGTCCACCGCTTCGGCGTCGCCGGCCCGCCAGCTCTGCGCGATGTCCGGGCCCAGCTTGGCCAGCTCGTTCAGCGGGCGGCCGGCCAGGGCCCGGAGCGCCAGCAGGTCCCGGCCGGCCGGGTCGTCGCGGACCGCGGCGGCCACCCCGGCCCGGCGGATCCAGCGCAGCCGCAGCGGCAGCCAGAGGAAGAGCACCAGCGCCAGCGGTACCGCGATCGCGACCAGCGGCAGGACCAGGGCCAGCTGGTCGACGAACTCCTGCTGCTGCCGGCCGGCGTCGGCGATCGCCCGGGCGGCGTCCGCGGCCTTCGTGAACGGTTCGGTGAGGTCGTCGCCGACCACCGGCACGTCACCGACCTTGTTGCCGGCGTCGGCCAGATTGTCGGCGATGCCGCTACCGGCCCCCTCCAGCTTCTGGCCCGGTACGGCCAGCTTCTCGACCATGTCGTGGATCCAGAACGCGACCCGGATCCACAGGTAGACCCAGAGGACGACGAGGATGTCGGTGATCAGCTGACGGAGGGCGACGGGGACGCGGTCGGCGTAGAACTTCACCCCGGAAGGTTCCCACTCAGCTCTTGGCGGCGCATTCCGGGCAGGTACCGAAGATCTCCATCGTGTGCGAGACGTCGACGAAGCCGTGCTGACCGGCCACCTTGTCGGCCCAGGACTCCACCGCCGGGCCGGCCACCTCGACGGTCCGCCCGCAGGACCGGCACACCAGGTGATGGTGATGCCCCTGGCTACACCGCCGGTACAGGTGCTCCCCGCCGGGCGGCCGCATCACGTCGATCTCACCGGCGTCGGCGAGTCCCTGCAACGTCCGGTACACCGTGGTCAGGCCCACCCGCTCACCCCGGTCGCGGAGCATCGCGTGCAGGTCCTGTGCGCTGTGGAAACCCTCGGTCTCGGCGAGGACGGCGCTGACCGCGCTGCGCTGCTTGGTGTTGCGGGGTGCTCCGGTCTCAGAAGGCACTGTGGGGTTCACTATCGGCTCTCCCTGGCGTGGCTCACGGCGTCGGTGACGATGTGGGCGACGTGTTCGTCCACCAGGGAGTATGCGATCTCCCGACCGCGCCGCACACCCCGCACCACGCCGGCGCCACGCAGAACCCGCAGGTGCTGGGAGACCAGCGGCTGCGGGGCGCCCAGTTTCGCTACCAAATCATGCACGCATCGTTCGCCCTCGCCCAGTTCCACCACGATCGCTACGCGGATCGGCGCGGAGAGCGCGCGCAGCAGTGCCCCCGCCGACTCGTACGACTCGTAGCCGGCGGCGGTCGTGTGCGGGTCAGCCATGGAGCACCACGTCCGGGGGTTCGGTGGTCACCGGCGGGCGGTTGTGCCGGCGACGCAGGTTACGCCGGATCATCCCACCGATCGTGGCGCCGAGGAACGCGACAAGTGCCATCAGGACCGTGGTGGCGCCCGGTGCGGTGTCCGCCTCGGCCGAGACCACGACGCCGAGGCCGGCGGAGGCCAGGCCGATCAGCATGGCCGCCGCCATGGTGGTGCGGAAGCCCCGGGTGACCTGCTGGGCGGCGGCGACCGGGACCACCATCAGCGCGGAGACCAGCAGCAGGCCGACGGTGCGCATCGCGATGGTGACGGTCACCGCGGTGGTCACCGCGAGCAGGATGTTGAGGGTACGCACGGGAAGCCCGCTGACCCGGGCGTACTCCTCGTCGTTGCAGAGTGCGAAGAGCGCCGGCCGCAGCAGCAGCATGGCCGCCAGCACCGCCGCGGCCAGTCCGCCGATCACCACGATGTCCTGCGGCGACGTGGTGATCAGCGAGCCGAACAGGTACTGCATCAGGTTCGAGTTGCCCTTGTCGTCGGAGAGCCCGACCAGCACCACCCCGCCGGCGATCCCGCCGTAGAAAAGCAGCGCCAGGGCCAGGTCGCCGGAGGTGCGCCCGCGTTCGCGGATCAGCTCGACGCCGACCGCGCCGATCGTGGCGACCACCACCGCGGTGAGCACCGGCGAGTTGTTGGTGAGCAGGCCCACCCCGACGCCGGTGAGCGCGACGTGCCCGATCCCGTCGCCGATCAGCGAAAGGCGCCGCTGCACCAGGTAGATGCCGAGCGCCGGCGCGGCGAGACCGATGATCAAGGCGCCGGCCAAGGCACGCAGCATGAAGGGGTACGCGAACAGCTCCATTAGTAGGACTTGGCCCCCTCGGTCGGCGCCCACTCGCAGATGCCGGCCTTCACCTCGTCGGCGTGCGGGTGCACGTGGTCGTGGTCCGGCTCGGCGTGATGGCCGGCCGGCTCGGGCGGTGGCCCCTCGTGCGCGATCCGCCCGTCGTGCACCACCACGGTGCGGCCGATCAGCGGGCGCAGCGGCCCCAGCTCGTGCAGGACCAGCACGATGGTGCCACCGTTGCCGGCGAACCGGGTCAGCGCCGCGGCGAAGGCCTCCTGGCTGGCCGCGTCCACGCCGGCGTTCGGCTCGTCCAGCACCAGCAGGTCGGGCTTGCCGGCCAGCGCCCGGGCGATCAGGGTGCGCTGCTGCTGGCCGCCGGAGAGGGTGGCCACCGGGTCGTTGATCCGGTCGAGCAGGCCGACGTCGGTCAGCGCTTCCCGGACCGCGGTCCGGTCCGCCGCGCCGGGCAGCCGGAAGATGCCGCGCCGGGCCAGCCGCCCGGACGCCACCACCTCGCCGACCGTGGCCGGTACGCCACTGCCGGCGCCGAGTCGCTGCGGCACGTACCCGATCCGGGCCCACTGCCGGAACCGGGGCTGCGGGGTGCCGAACAGCTCGATCTCGCCGCGGCTCAGCGGCACCAGGCCGAGGATGGTCCGGATCAGGGTGGACTTGCCGGAGCCGTTGGCGCCGAGCACCGCCACCACGTCGCCGGGGGACACGCTCAGCGAGACGTCGCGCAGGATCTCCCGGCCGTCGTAGCCGGCCGCCAGGTGCCGGACCTCAACCACACTCATGCTCATGACGTACACCCCAACGCCTTGGTGAGCGCGGCCAGGTTGGCGCGCATCACCGAGAAATAATCCGCGTTCGTGTCGGTGAGGCCCTCGATCGGGTCCAGCACCGCGGTCTGTGCGCCCACCTCGCGGGCGATGGTCTCGGCGACGGCCGGACTGACGAGCGTCTCGAAGAAGATCGTGGTGGTGCCGTGCTCCTTGGCCTCGGCGGCCACCGCGGCCAGCCGCTGCGGCGACGGCTCGGCCTCCGGGTCGATGCCGGTGATGCCGATCTGGGTGAGGTCGTAGCGGTCGGCGAGGTAGTGGAACGCCGTGTGGCTGGTCACCAGCTCGCGCCGCTCGCAGGTCTTCAGCCCCGCCTGGTACTCCTCGTCCAGCTTGGTCAGCTCGGTGTGCAGGGTGGCCGCACGGGCGGTGTAGTCGGCGGCGTGGTCCGGGTCGGCCTGGCCGAGCCGCTCGGCGAGCTTGTCCGCGATCGTGGCGAGCCGGGTCGGGTCCAGCCAGACGTGCGGGTCGGTGCCGCCGCTGCTCTCCTCGGCGTGTTCCTCCTCGCCCTCACCCTCGTGCCCGTGGGCGTCGGCCGCCTGCGCGGTCAGCAGCTGAACCGCGGTGCCGGCGTCGAAGGTGTGGTCACCGCCGTTCTGCTTCACGGCGTCGTCCACCGCGGGCTGAAAGCCGCTCAGGTAGACGACCAGGCCGGCCTCGGTGATCTCCCCGACCTGGCGTGCGTTCAGCTCCACGTCGTGCGGCTCGGCACCGGGCTTGGTCAGGTTGGTGACGGTCACCACGTCCCCGCCGACCCGCTCGCTGACGAACTGGAGCGGGTAGAAGGCGGTGACGACGGCGAGCTTGCCGTCGGCGCTCGACGTCCCGCCACAGCCGCTGAGGGCCACCAGAAGGAGCAGGGCGGGAAGCAGGCGACGCATCATGACAGCAACTGTCGTCGATAATGACAATGATTGTCAAAAGCGCATGGATCCTTCACAGCGCCTTCGACACCGCCGCGACGAGCAGGAGGGTGAGCAGGACCACCCGGACCACCCGGGTCGGTGGCGACTGCACCGGCCAGGTGGTGAAGGTGAGCGCGCCCAGTCCGGCGGCGAGCATGCCGAGGAGCAGCGCCCCGATGATGCCCGGCAGGAAGAGCCCGGCCAGCAGCAGGACGAGCGCACCGACGAACGCCGCCGTCGGGCTCACCCGGGACAGGCGGCGCAATCCGCGCTCGCTGAAACCACGGTCGGACGGTGTCACTGGCGGCTCCCTGTCGCGTGCGTACTCTCGTCACATGCTCGTGCTCAACCGCTTCCACGTCCCACCGGACACGCAGGACGGATTCCTCGAGCGGGCGCATGCCGCGCTCGCCGCCCTGGCGCGCTGTCCGGGCTACCGGTCCGGCCGGCTCGCCCGGGCCCTGGAGGACCCGTCCGCCTGGACCCTGGCCACCGAGTGGGAGTCGGTCGGAGCCTACCGGCGTGCCCTCGGCGGGTTCGACGTGAAGGTGCACGCCACTCCGCTGCTCGCGGAATGCCTCGACGAGCCGTCCGCGTTCGAGACGCTCGCCGCCGCCGCGCCGGGCGAGCCGGTGGTGATCACCGCCAGCGACCGGGCGGCCGAGCCCTGGCGCTGAGCACTAGGCTTTGAACATGAGCTCGGCGCCCTACGCACCGCCGCCCTTCGACGGGTCCGTCCCGCCACCGCCACCCGGTCCGGGCGTGCACCCACCCTTTCCGGCTCCCCCGGTCGAGGGAAAGGGCCGGCGGATCGGCCTGGGCTTCGGCATCGGCGGCGGTGTGCTGCTGCTGGTCTGCGGTGGCGGCGCGGCCGCGCTGTTCGGCGTGTTCTCGGCGGCCGACGACGCCCTGAACGAGCAGGCCACCGTGGTCGTGAGCCGGTATGTGGACGCGGTGCAGAAGCGGGACTTCGACAAGGCGTACCGGCAGTTGTGCCAGGACACCAAGGACGACGTGAGCCAGTCCGAGTACACGGCCGAGTTGTCCGCCAGCGAGCCGATCCAGTCGTACCAGATCGGCGATTTCAACGCGCTCACCTGGAACGTCCCGGTCCGGGTGACGTACACCGACGGCGATGTCGGTGACCTGCGGGCACGGATCCAGCAGAACACCTCGACGGGCGCTTTCGAGGTGTGCGAACTCGGGGAGTAACCTCACTTTTCGTCCCTGTCACTCACGATTTCCCCGCCGACACCCAGCCGGCGTAGGAGGAAACCGCACATGCCTGCCGACCGTATCGACAGCGTCGTCAGCCTGGCCAAGCGCCGGGGCTTCGTCTTCCCCTCCAGCGAGATCTACGGAGGGACCCGTTCGGCCTGGGACTACGGTCCGCTCGGCGTGGAGCTGAAGGAGAACGTGCGCCGGCAGTGGTGGCGCACCATGGTCCAGCAGCGCGACGACATCGTCGGCCTGGACTCCGCCGTCATCCTGGCCCGCGACGTCTGGGCCGCCTCCGGTCACCTCGACGCCTTCGTCGACCCGCTGACCGAGTGCCAGTCCTGCCACAAGCGCTTCCGGGCCGACCACCTGGAGGAGGCGTTCGAGGCCAAGCACGGCAAGCTGCCCGCCTCGCTCCAGGAGCTGAACTGCCCGAACTGCGGCAACAAGGGCACCTTCACCGAGCCGAAGATGTTCAACGGCCTGATGAAGACCTACCTCGGGCCGACCGAGAGCCAGGAGGGCCTGCACTATCTGCGGCCCGAAACGGCTCAGGGCATCTTCGTCAACTACAACAACGTGGCGACCGCGGCCCGCAAGAAGCCGCCGTTCGGCATCGCGCAGGTCGGCAAGAGCTTCCGCAACGAGATCACCCCGGGCAACTTCATTTTCCGTACGCGTGAGTTCGAGCAGATGGAGATGGAATTCTTCGTCGCGCCCGGCAGCGACGAGGAATGGCACGAGTACTGGCTCCAGCAGCGCTGGGACTGGTACCGCGATCTGGGTCTGTCGGAGAGCAACCTGCGCTTCTTCGAGCACCCCAAGGAGAAGCTCTCGCACTACTCGAAGCGGACCGTCGACATCGAGTACCGCTTCCAGTTCGGCGGCACCGAGTTCGCCGAGCTCGAGGGCATCGCGAACCGCACCGACTTCGATCTGTCGACGCACTCCAAGCACTCCGGTGTCGATCTCTCCTACTTCGACCAGGAGAAGCAGGAGCGCTGGGTGCCGTACGTCATCGAGCCGGCGGCCGGCCTCACCCGCGCGGTGCTGGCCTTCCTGCTGGAGGCGTACGACGAGGACGAGGCGCCGAACACCAAGGGCGGGGTCGACAAGCGTACGGTCATGCGGTTCGACCCGCGGCTCGCGCCGGTCAAGGTCGCCGTGCTGCCCCTGTCGCGCAACCCCGAGCTGTCGCCGAAGGCCCGTGAGCTGGCCGCGAACCTGCGTAAGCGCTGGATCGTCGAGTTCGACGACTCGCAGGCGATCGGGCGCCGCTACCGGCGGCAGGACGAGATCGGTACGCCGTTCTGCGTCACGGTCGACTTCGACACCCTCACCGACAACGCGGTGACGGTCCGCGACCGCGACACCATGAAGCAGGAGCGCGTCTCCCTCGACCAGATCGAGGACTACCTGATCAAGCGCCTGCCGGGTTGTGGCGTCTGATTGCTTCACCCTTTGAGTCGATGACGAGAGCACCGGTCGTTTCCGGCACTCTCGTCATCGGCGGGTGAAATGCGTACCCCGCTGGGCCGCATGCCGGCCGCGATGATGCCGGCGGCGCCCAGCAGCAGGGCGATGTCGCCGATCGAGATGACGCCGTGGATGGCGGGGACCGGGATCACGTCGCCGAGCCAGAGCAGCCGGGTGCCGGCGTCGGCGACGAAGTGTTTGGCGGCGCCGGGATCGGCCGGCAGGGCGGCGGCTGCCTGAACCGCCTCGGCGGTGTGCGGCATGCGGCCGTTCACGGCGATGGCGGCCGCGTTGAGAGCTCCGCCGGTGAGCACCGCGCCGACCGCCAGTTGCAGAGCGCGGCCACGTCCGCGCAGGTTGGCGAGCAGGAACGCGAAGGCCAGACCGAACACCGGAATCAGCAGCGAGAATCCGGGCCGGATGTGACGCAGTTGCAGGAATTGCAGCACGGCCGCCAGCCAGAGCAGCCACGCGTGCCGCAGTGGGACGTGGATCAGGTGCCGCAGCCGCCCGCCGGCGAGGTAGCCGGCGGGCACGGCGAGCAGCAGCGGTGCCAGCATGAGGACGGCCATGCTCAGCCGCCGCTGAGATAGGGCGCACCGATCGTGTAGATGAGGGTGCCGAGGCCGGCGAGCAGAACGGCGGCGCGAGCGATTCGTTTCATGATGTATTCCCCTTTGTCGACTCTTTTATTTCCTTGATAGGGAATACAGTAGGCCGCGCGAATGCGCCGGGTAATCGACTATTGGCTATTCAATAATGAACGAATACGCGTTGCGCATTTACGTTTCAGAACTCAAATCCGCCGGGGCGCTGGTTGCGATCGGCGATCAGTCCGGCCAGCACCGCGACGGCGATCTCCGGACCGGTACGGCTGCCGATGTTCAGCCCGATCGGCCGGTGTACCCGGGCGATCTCCTCGTCCGGCACGCCCAGCTCGCGCAGCGCCGCGACGTGCGGACCCTCGTGCCGCGGGTTCCCCACGATGCCGATCCACCGGGTCGGCCGGGCGAGGACCTCCCGCAGCACGGTGCCGATCTCGTCGCGGTGGTGGTCGGTCAGCACCACGTCGGTGTGCTCGTCCAGCTCGGCGGCGGCCAGGTCACCCACGAACGTGTCCCCGTGCGGCCGCGGCGTCCCGCCCAGCCGGGTCGGGTCCGGCTCCACCAGCACGGTCTGGAACCCCAGCTCCGACCCGAACCGCAGGAGCGCCTCGGCCACCGGCGACTCGAACACGGCGACCAGCCGGCGGGGGCTCAGCGCGTCACTCATCCGCCCGACTTTGCCAGAAGGTCGCGGTCGATTCGAGGTCGTCGGGCCGGGCGTGTCACCCTGGAGCGCGTGACCGCACCACTCATGCTCGGCGACCACGCCGTCAACCCGCCCGTCGTGCTCGCTCCGATGGCGGGGATCACCAACGTGGCGTTCCGGCGGCTCTGCCGGGAGCAGGGCGGCGGTGTCTACGTCTGCGAGATGATCACGACACGGGCGCTGGTCGAGCGGATCCCCAAGACGCTCAAGATGATCGCGTTCGCCGAGGACGAGGGTTTCCGCAGCCTGCAGCTCTACGGCGTGGATCCGGACGTGACCGCGGCCGCGGTCCGGATGGTCGGCGAGGACAACCTCGCGGATCACATCGACCTGAACTTCGGATGCCCGGTGCCGAAGGTGACGCGGCGTGGTGGCGGGTCGGCTCTGCCGTGGCGCCGCCGGCTGTTCGCGCGGATCGTCGGCCAGGCGGTGGAGGCGGCGAAGCCCTACGGCATTCCGGTGACGATCAAGATGCGCAAGGGCATCGACGAGGACCATCTGACGTACGTCGAAGCGGGTCTCGCCGCCCAGGACGCCGGTGTGGCCGCGGTGGCCCTGCACGCGCGCACTGCCGAGCAGCGCTACTCCGGCAAGGCCGACTGGGATGCGATCGCCACCCTGAAGCAGGCCCTGGACGTGCCGGTGCTCGGCAACGGCGACATCTGGGAGGGTTCGGACGCGCTGCGCATGGTCCAGCACACCGGCGTCGACGGGGTGGTCGTCGGCCGCGGCTGCCTGGGCCGCCCGTGGCTCTTCGCCGACCTGGAGGCCGCTTTCACCCAGGGCGCCGGCTACCGGCCGGTGCTGCCGACCCTCGGTGAGGTTGCGAAGATCATCTCCCGGCACGCGCAGCTGCTGGTCGAGGCGCTGGAGGACGAGAAGCACGGCTGCGCCGACTTCCGCAAGCACGTCGCCTGGTACCTGAAGGGTTTCCCGGTCGGCGGCGACCTGCGCCGCAGCCTCGCGATGATCTCCTCGCTGACCGAGCTGGACGACCTGCTCGCCAAGCTGGACCCGGCGGTGCCGTTCCCGGCCGACGCGCTGGGCCAGCCGCGGGGCCGGGTGAACGCTCCCGGCAAGGTCTCGCTCCCGCACGGCTGGCTGGACAGCCGAGACGACGACACCGTCCCGGAAGGCGCCGAGACCGACGAATCCGGCGGCTGACGGCTTCTCTGCCGGATCACCTCGCGGAACCGGACCGAGGCCGCCGGGTACGCGACCCGCCGCGGCCTCGGCCTCGGATGATGCGGATCAGACGGTGATGTTCCACTGCTGGCAGGCGTTGCCCAGGGACGCCCACTGCCGGACGGCGACGCCGTCGGTGGTGCCGCAGTTGGTGACGTCCAGGACCAGGCCGTTGGCCCGGTTGGCGATCAGGTAGCCGCCGTTGATCGGGGTCAGGCTCCATTCCTGGCAGGCGTTACCCAGGCTGGCCCACAGGTTCAACGCGGCGCCGTTGGCCGCACCGCAGTTCACCGAGTCCAGCACGGTGCCGCTGTTGACGTTGCTGATCCGGTAGTAGCCGCTGCTGGTCCGGGTGAACGTCCACTGCTGGCAGGCGTTGCCCAGACCGGACCACTGCTGGATCGCGGTGCCGTTCGCCGTCCCGCAGTTCTGCGCGTCCAGGACTTTGCCGGACGCCTGGTTCACCAGCCGATACCTCGTCCCGGACACCGGGAACGACACGCTGCCACCCGGATCACCGGCCGGCGCGGTGAGCGAACTGGACAGTTTGTCCGGGGCGCCCAGATTCGGGGTGCCGTCGGAGTTCCAGTTCACCTTCTTGATCCGCGTCGTACGAGTCGCACCGCAGCCCTGGCCGGTGGTCTCGTTCGCGTGGTACGCCATCCACGTCTCCGAACCGTCCGGCGAGGTGAAGAACGAGTGGTGCCCCGGCCCGTACACGCTGTTGGCATCCGAGCGCTGGAAGATCGGGGTGCTCTTCTTCGTCCACGACGACGCGGACAGCGGGTTGGATCCGGTCAGGGTCAGCATGCCGATCTTGTAGTCCGGGGTGTTGCAGGACGACGCCGAGAAGGTCAGGAAGGTCTGCCCGTTGCGCTGCAGGATGTACGGCCCCTCCTCGGTGTTGCCGCCCTGCTTCTCCCAGTCATGGGTCGGATACGAGATCCGCGTGCCGTACGCCGACACCGTCCACGGGTTGCTCATCGGCGCGATGAACAGCGACTGCAGATCCCCTACCCACGACGAGTACAGGAAGTAGTTCTTCCCGCCGATCGTCGCCACGCTGCCGTCGATCGCCCACCCGTTGTTCGCCTGCACCTGCAACTGGCCCTTGAACGTGTACGGCCCCATCGGATCGGAACCCGACGACTCCAGCACGAACGAACGCTGCCCGTCACAACAGGCCGTGGTACCGGCGCTGTAGTACAGATACCAGCGGGTCCCGTTCGGCCCGGCCAGCTTGTGCAACGACGGCGCCCACACGTTGCAGCAGCTCGCCGCCGCGGTCCCGGTGTAGACCACCGACTCGGTCGCGCCCGGCAACGCCGCCACCGACTTCGCCTTCTTGATCACCACCTGCGAGTTCCAGGTGGTCGCGGCCAGATAGTAGAAACCGTTGTCGTACCCCATCCACGGATCCGCCCCGTACGGAGCGGACGCCACCGGATTGGTGAAAGCTACGGCTGCCTCGCTGGTGAGCGGGCGGAAGGCGACCGTGACGTAGGTCGCCGCGGCCATCAGGACCACGGCGAGTACCGCGCGGAGACGAAACATGGCGGGCCCTTTCAGTAGACGACCGGCCACGCGGCCGAGTCCCAGCGGAGCAGGTTGATGCCGAGCCGGGCGTCGCCGGCGGCGGTGTAGTAGTGGTAGACCAGCACGTCCTGGGCGCCGTCGGCGAAGACCGCCGGATGGCCGGGCCCGTGGACGGCGTCGTGCGAGGCGAGGATCTCGGTGCCGCCGCCCGCGGTCATCGCGGTGCCGGCCCGGTCGACGTACGGTCCGGTGATCGACTTGGACCGGCCGACCATCGTGCGGTACGTGCTGGACGCGCCCTTGCAGCAGAAGTCGAACGCCACGAACAGGTAGTAGTAGCCACCGCGGTAGTAGATGTGCGGTGCCTCGACCGACTTGCTGTTGACGAGCCGCTCGGCGATGTTGTGGATCGTGCTGTCGGCCCGCTTACCGGTCGACGGGTTCAGCTTGATCATCTTGATGCCGGACCAGAACGAGCCGAAGCTCAGGTACCAGTCGCCGGACGGCGTGACCGTCAGGTTCGGGTCGATCGCGTTGTATCCGCTGGTCGTGGTGCTCTCGACGACCTTGCCGTAGTCGGTCCAGGTGCCGGCCGCGCCGGTGGTGCTGCCGGCCAGGAAGATCGCCGACTTGCTGGAGCCGAACGACGAGGCCGAGTAGTACATCAGGTACTTGCCGCCGTGGTACGAGATGTCCGGCGCCCACAGGTTCGTGTCGCCGTTGGTGTACGGGTCGGCCCACGGGGTCCCGTTCGGGAACGCCTTGCCGGCGTCGGTGAACCGGGTCCGGTCCGTCGAGGTCTTCAGCCCGATGCCCGGCGCCGTGTAGGCGAGCAGGTAGCCGCCGGCTGGGCGCTTCACCATGGTGGGGTCGTGGGCGAACGTCGAACCGGTGACCACACCGGGATTCGGGTAGGTCGCGGCGTCGGCCATCTTGAAGCCGTACACGCTGGCCGCCACGGCCAGCAGACCGGTCATGCCGGCCAGGAGCGTTCGTCGGAGGCGTGCTCGCATGGGGATGATCGCCTTTCGATGGGGGATGCCCATTGGTGTCTTGCAGCGCTGAAAAGGTTGCTCGCGCGCCACCGGAAACCTGGGATCAGGCGTAGCTGTAGATGCGCCGGCCGGGCCGGGACAACAGAAATCGCTCCGGCTATCGACGGGCGGCGAGCAGCGCGGTGGCCAGAAGCGGGACGAGCGCCGCGGCGAACAGCAGGGGCAGTGACACGGGCAGGGCGAACGCGCCGTACAGGGCGACCGCGCACACCTCGGCCGCGAACCCGCTGATCGACAGGACCGTGGTGCGGGCCGGGCCGGTGATGGTCTCCTGAAGCCGGGTCTCGGCGTGCACCATGGCGAACTGGAGCAGGCCGAACGCGGCCGAGACGGCAAGCATGCCGGCCAGGTGCGGGACGAGCGAGCCCACCGCCAGCAACGCCGCCGCCAGGGCGAGAGCGCCGGCGAGCGGACGCGGCGTGGTGGGCGGCAGCCGGCCGGCCAGCGCGCTTCCGGCCGCCATCGCGAGCGCGGTCAGCGCGAACAGCAGGGGTACGCCGGAAGTCGGCGAACCCTTGTCCCGGGCGAGCAGTGGCAGGTACTCGTCGAGCGCGCTGAACCCGGGCACGGCGGCGGCGATGAGAAGCGCCCGGGCCACGCGGCCGCTGCCGGTCGCCTCCCGCACTCCGGCCCGCAGCATGGCGAGGTAACCGTCGTGGACGGCGTCCTGCTCGCCACCGGCTTCGGCCGGGTCGCCCGGTCCGGCTTGCGGTGCTTGCCCGCTCGCGGACGCGTCGTCCCACCGGGCAGTTTGGGGACGGTCGGGCTTGGGGTTGGGTGCGGCGTCACCCGTACCGAAACGGGGTTTCTCGGGGAGGCGAAGCGCGAGCAAGCCGCCCAGGGTGACCGTCGCGATGCTGGCGATGCCGACCAGGAGATAACCGCCGGCGCGGTAGGCGGGTGCGGCGAGCAGGGTGGCGGCGAGCATCGCGAGCAGCGCCACGGTGCCGGACCGGCCGATCAGCCGGGCGTAGGCGGTGGATTCGCCGAGCTCGTCGTAGACGAGTGCTTCCAGCGTGCCGGAGCCGAGCGCGCCGCCCACGCCCCAGAGGACGAAGCCCAGTGCGAACCCGGCATAGGACGGCCAGATCAGCCAGCAGGCGAAACCGGCCGCGGTGACGGCCTGGCCGAGCGCGTAGAGCCGCTTGCGTGACCAGACGTCAGCGAGCGCGCCGGCCGGGATCTCGCACGCGAAGGAGACCACCGACCAGATCGCGAACAGCGACGAGATCTCCGCGGTGGTGAGCCCGGTGTCGGCGAAGAGCAGTGCGTAGACCGGGTAGAGGAGCACGCCCTCCTCGAGGGCACGCACTACGTAAAACAGCCGGTGTCAGCGTCAAATCGGGTGCATGCCCTCAGTCTGCCGCAGCCGTCAACACGGTTTTAGAGTCAGCTCAGCTGGGCTTCGTCGGCGGCCGCCCGGCCGGACTCCCAGCCCTCCCGGCTGTCCACCCGGCTGCCGCGTGCCCGGACGGTGCGCGGGAAGACCTTGTCCATCGCCGCGTGCACCTGGATCTCCCGCTTGCGCAGCACCGGTAGCAGGTCGCCGTGGCCGGCGAACTCGCGCTCGGCGGTCTGGCGGAGCCGTTCGCCGATCCGGACCGCGTACGCCACCAGGAACGACCGCCGGAACGCCTTCACCCGGGCCTTGCCCTTGGCCGGTTCGTCCCGGGTCATCGCCCGGTTGGCCTGGACCAGCAGCGATGTGTAGAGCAGTTCGACCGCGTCGATGTCGGTGTCGAAGCCGAAGATCGTGCTGAAGCCGAGCTCCGGTGACCAGACGGTCCGGCAGGTGTTGGCGCTGGCCACCGCGTCGAGCAGGCTCGCCTTCTCGCTCTCGTAGGGATGGTCCACCCCGATCCGTCGCGCGAACGGTGTCACGTCCACGGCCGGCGCGGTGACCTCCTGGATCCGGTAGCGGGTGATCAGCTCCTGGGCCTTGGCGCTGTACGTCTCCGCCTCGGCCGGGAAGTCGGTGGCCTCCGCCTTGGCCAGCAGCGCACGCACCCGGTCCAGGATGCGCTTGTCCGAGTGGTGCGGCACGGTGGTGAGCGGGGTACCGGGTGGCGGGATCAGGATCTCGATCGCCGGGAGCCGGCGGAGCTCGGTGAGCAGGTCCAGCGAGGCGTCCAGGACGGCGATCCGGTCCGGTCGTCGGGTCTGCGGGCTGGTGACCATGGTGACCTGGGCCTGCCAGCGCTCGTCCACCGGCGTCTTGCCGTGCAGGAACGCCGAGGCGGCGTCGGCGACCAGCCGGCCCTGGATCGGGTTGCCGCGCCGGGCGACCGCCCGGTGCAGCTCGAGCGGTTGCCAGCCGTTGCCGAAGAGCCGGTCGAACTCCGCGGTGAGCGCGTCGCGCAGGACCGCGTCGACCTCTGCGGCGGGAGCGCCGGTGAGTGCGTCAAGGGCGGTCTCGTAGTCCAGCGCCCCGGTACGCACCCCGTCGATGATCTCCCGGGTCGCCATGTCTGGAGATGGTAGTTGCCGGGGTCCTGGTTCCCGGCCAGGACCCCGGCGCCGTGACCGCCGAGCGGCCGGACAGTCACGGAGTCAGTAGCAGCACCGTCTTTCTGGTGCCGGACCGGGCGATCAGGTCGTAGGCGTCTCCGGCGGCCTCGATCCGCCATTGGGTACGACCGAGCCTTGATCCATATTTATCGGAAATGTCGTACCAGCCGTCGGCGATGTGGGTGAACCGCCAGCTCCGGCCGATCAACCGGGTGTTCGCCGGGTCGGTGATCAGCACGTCACCGGCCGGCTGCACGCGGAACTCCTGACAGGCGCGGACCGCCCAGGTCTGCACCGCGGCGCCGGCGCCGGCGCAGTCCGCCGGTTGCAGCGCCCGGCCGGCGAGCGGGTTGACGATGCGCGACCAGCCCTCGTCGCCGGTGGCGGTCAGCCGGAACCGCTGGCAGTCGTTGGCCAGCCAGCCCCACTGCGCGACCCGGGCGCCGTCGGCGTCGACGCAGGCGGCCACCTCGGCGACCTTGTTGCTCTGCCGGTTGGTCAGGCTCACGTAGCCGCCGCCGCGCGGGTCGAGCCGCCACTGCAGGCACGGGTTCGCCGGGCCGGCCGGCGCGAGGGTGATGTCCGCGCCCTCGTAACCGCAGCTCGCGTTGGCCAGCACGGCTCCGCTGTCGCGGTGCACGAGTTCGACGTAGGCCGGTCCGTGGCCGTAGCCGCGGTTGCCGCTCATCGGGTCGGAGAGCTTCGGCCAGCCGTTCACCCAGGAGATCCGCCGGACCGAGCCTTTGGGTGCTCCGCCGTCGGCCGCGTCGTAGTAGTGGTGGACGAACAGGTCGCCGTACACGTCGCCGTGACCGGGCCCGGTGAAGCCGTTGTAGCCGGCCAGGATCTGCGTGCCGCCGCCTTCGAGCAGCGGCTTGCCGTCCCGGTCCAGATACGGGCCGGTGATGCTCCGGGACCGGCCGACCATGACGCGGTAGTCGCTGTTCACGCCCCGGCAGCAGAAGTCGAAGCTGACGAAGAGGTAGTACCAGCCGCCGCGGTAGGTGATCGACGGTCCCTCGATGGCCCCGCCGCCGCGCGAGGCGATCCGATGCTCGGTCGCGTCCGCGGTGTCGAGCAGGCCGGTGCGGGTGTCGAGGCGGCGCATCCGGAGGCCGTCCCAGAACGAGCCGTACGACAGCCACGCCCGGCCGCCGCGGTCGAAGCTGACGTCCGGATCGATCGCGTTGACGTCGTCCACCCCGGACCTGGTACGCAGCACCATGCCCCGGTCCACCCACCGCGGGTTCTCCAGTGACTCGGTGGTGGCCAGGCCGATCACCGAGTTGTTGGTGCCGAACGACGAGGCGGCGTAGTAGAGGTGGTACTCGCCGTCGAAGTAGTTGATGTCCGGCGCCCAGAAGTCGGCCGGGGTCACCCCCAGCTCCTCGACCACCCACGCCGGCGCGGTGTCGAAGACGGTGCCGACGTACGTCCAGTGCACCAGGTCGGTGGAGCGGCGGATCGGCAGGTACGTCCGGGTGGCGCTGTCCCCGGTGATGATCTCGTAGTACCAGCGCCCCTGTTTGATCAGTGTCGGGTCGTGAGCGATCGGGTCGGCACTCTCCGGCGGCGCCGCCTGGGCCGGTGCGGCCGGCACCAGCGACATCAGCACCGCGCTGAGGGCGGCCGCCCACCAGCGTTTGTCGGGCAGGTTCACTCGGGTCCTCACAGGGTGCGTGCGGTCTTTGCAGCGCTGCAAAGCAGCATGCACGCGCCTCGATCGAACGGCAAGGGGTACGTCGGGATTCAGCCGGCCCGGCGAGGGCGGGGAGGGCGGTGCGGACCCTCCCCGCCGGGGGTGGCGATCACGCCGCCGGGCTCTAGACGTCGAGGTCGTTCTCGATGCGGCGCAGCTGGTGGCGGGACATCGCGAGGTTCGCGCGGTCTCGGCGCAGCGCCACGTAGAGGAAGAGCCCCTTGCCTGACCGGCTCGTGAGCGGCCGGATCATGTGGTATTGGGTATCCAGCGTGATGAGGATGTCCTCGATCTTCTCGGAGAGGTTGAGCATCTCCATGGCCCGCAGCTTCGCCCGGACCACGTCGGTGTTGCCGGCAGCCGCGACGGTCAGGTCGAGTTCCTTGCCGCCGCCGAGGGTGCCCAGGGCCATGCCGCTGGTGTGATCGACGAGAGCGACGCCGATGCAGCCGTCGATCTCCATGATTTCCTTGAGTGCGGTGTCCATGTCGGGCATGGGATTCGTTCCTCCGTTGCGGTGGGATGGCGAGCCGTGTCCTGATCGGACGGCGGCGCCGGATCCGGCGCGGCGGGTGCCACGCCTTCTTGATGCGGCTGTGCCGCGGTTTGTCTGCCGGTCAGCCGGCCGCCTGACGGCGGCGGGTGACGTTCGACAGGGTGGCCATCGGGGTCCGCCGGGCCAGCGGCGTCGATGGACCGGACTGCGTGGGGATCTCCGGCCGCGCCTGCGGCGCGGCTTCCAGGGCCAGGATGCGTACCAGGCGGCGTACGCAGCGGCGCGCTTCGAGATGGACCATGGCGAGGTTGGCGTCACCCGAGGTCACCACGGTGAGCAGGGCGTTCGGGCCGGCGGCGTACGACGTGATGTAGCCGCCGTCGCACTCCACCACCGACTCCCGCAGCTCGCCGTGATCGACCGCGTGCGCGAACCGCCTGGCCAGCGCGAGATGCGCCGCCGCGAGCGCGGCCAGGGTGTCCGGCTCCATGCCGTGCGAATCGTGCGCGACGACGAGCCCGTCGGCGGTGGCGAGGACGCTGCCGGAAAGTTCGGGCACCTTGCTGCGCAGGCGTCCGAGCTCCTCCAGTACCGCCGGATCGACCCTCATCCTCTCCTCGCTCCTTCGGCTGGTCGGGGGTGCGCGCGTCACCGCAGTGCCCTCAACGCGGTGCGTATGCGCTTCAGCAAGACTTCGTCGGTGCCCTGGTGCACCGGCGGGTTATCGGTCGCCATCTCCTTGGGCAGCTTGGCGCCCGGTTTGCGGCGGGCCAGCCGGGGCGGCCGGTACACCCCCGCGTTGTTGTCGCCGGCGGCGGCCGGTGGCTCACTGTTCGGCGGCGGGTTCCGGGCCGTCGCCGGTTCCGCTCCGTTGATGACCGGTACGGGCAGCGCGGGCGGAATCTCCACGACCGGCCGGCCCAGCGGGACCGACACGCCCCTCGGCTGGGGGAGCCGGACGAAGCCGGGGCCGTCGGTCACGCGTACCTCGGGCACCTCGATCAGACCCTGCGCCGCGAGGCGCCGTAGCTCCTGGATGGTCGCGAACCCGGCGCGGCCCAGCAGCAGCGCCAGATCGGCTGGAGTGCGCTGGCCGTCGGCGTGCACCAGCAGTTCCCACTGGAACGCGGTCAGGACGACCCGCTCCCGTGGTGCCCGGGTCACCGGGATCACCGCCGCGCTGTCGATCCGCGGGTTCGGCAGGATCTCGTCGAGCAACCGGACCCGGCGGTGCACCTCCCGGTCCACCGCGGCCGCGTCGATGTGCACTACCGGTCCCAGCCAGTGCATCGCGCCGGGCATGAACTTGACCGGGGCGGACGGGGAACAGAGCACGAAGTACGCCGCGTCGTAGGTGGCGGTGAGTATGCAGAGCTCCATCTCGCCCTGCGTGAGATGGCCCTGCTCGACCAGGAGCCGCCCGACCCGGGCCGTGGAGCTGCCCAGGTCCAGCGCGTTCTGCCAGGTACGCCCGGCCAGCCGCCCGGAGGAGGTCAGCATGGCCCCGACGCCGGGCGCCGCCGGTGACTCGGCGTAGATGATCCGGCCCTCGAAGACGTAGACCGCGCCGCCGGGGTGGCCACCCACCACCAGCGCTCCGGTCTGCCGCTCACCGGCCACCTGCGTCAGCAGGCTTCCGAGCGATGCGGCCTTCGTGGGTGTCACCTGATTGCTCCTGTTCAGGTCGCTACCAGTTCGTCGGCGAGGCGTTGCATCTGGCGGCGGGCCACGGCGAGGTTGCCGCGCACCCGGTCCAGCCACACGTAGAGCACCAGCCGGCTGTCGAACTCGGTCTGGACGATCCGTAGGAGGTGGTAGCCCCCGGCGGTGGTGATGATCAGATCTTCGAGCAGGTCGTGCGGTATGGCCGAGACGAACAGCGAGCGGCTGTTCGCGGCCTGGACCACCTCGGCCGTACCGGCTGCCGCGGCCTCGTGATCCGAGTTGGGGGCGGCTCCGGTCGTGGCTACCGGGAAACCCGTGGTGTAGTCGACGATGCTGGCCCCGACAGCGCCGGGGATCGTCATCGCCTCCTGTAGACAGTGGTCGACGCCGGGCACTTCACTCCTTCGTTGCCCCGGTGACGTCCGGGTGCTCCCGCGCCGCCACCGTGGGCCATCCTCCGGTGACACTGCGGCGACAAGTCGCACGTTTTGTGCGTCATGGTCCGGTCCTCGCGAGTGGACGGCGGCGTGACCGGCGTGGACCGGGGACGGTCCGCAGCCGTACGGCCGTGACGTGCCCGATCGAGCCCAGCTCCACCGCGGCGACCTCACCCAGCCAGTGCCGTTCACCCGGCACGAACCGGGCCGGTGCGTGCGCCTGTTGCAGCAACTCGTGGGTGGCGTCGGCGATCACCGCCGCCACCCGCAGGCTCAGTTCGTTCTGTCCCAGACGGCCGTCCCGCAGCAGCACCCGGCCGACCTGGTGGGCGCCCCGGCCCTCGGCGTACGCGGCTCGCCACGTCTGCGGGGCGAGCCGGCCGGACGACACCAGCCGCTCACCGAGGCCGGGACGGGCCGGCGTCTCGGCGTAGGTGATGCGCCCGGCGATCAGATAGAGCACCCCACCCGGGGTGCCGCCGACATGCAGGGCGCCGGTACGGCCAGACTCGCCCAATTCGGTGAGCAGGCGCCGCATCGACGCGGTCGCCGGTGAACCTGGAATCACGGAACGTCATCCTGAGCTTCATCGAGACTCGTCGTCGCACGGCGGGTGCGCTGTTCGGTTCCGGGTCACCCGCCCGGGTCGCGTAACGTGACCGCCATAAATGTCGATCTGGGAGGTTTCATGCCCGTCCGGTGGGAGCAGATTGTGGTGGACGCGCAGGACCCGCCACGGCTGGCGCGGTGGTGGGCCGAGGCGCTCGGCTACGTGATCGTGAACGAGGCGCCGGACGAGGTGGAGATCCGCCGTACCCCGGACGAGCTGCCCGGTCTGTTGTTCACGCCGGTGCCGGACGTCAAGGTGGTCAAGAACCGGCTGCACATCGACCTGCGCCCGGACGACCAGGAGTCCGAGGTCGAGCGGCTGGTAGACATGGGCGCCCGCCCGGTCGACGTCGGTCAGGGCGACGTCAGCTGGGTGACACTCGCCGACCCCGAAGGTAACGAGTTCTGCGTGCTCGGTTCCAAGTCCTGATAGCGGAACTGACCGATGAGTGAGCGGATGTCGTCCGCGGCGCCGCTCACCAGCTCGGCCGAGTGCCGGGTGGTGTTCGCGCCCTCCGCGGTGAACGCGCTCGACTCGGTGATGTGCGAGACGGTGCCACTGATCTGGGTGGCCGCCGCCGAGACCGCACCCACGTTGCGGGCCATCAGATCGGTGGTGGCTGCCTGCTCCGCGACCGCGACGGCGATCGCACGCTGACCGTCGTCGATCCGATTGATGATCGAACCGATCGCCTGGATCGCCTCGGCGGTGCCCGTCGTCATCTCCTGGATCGCCATGATCTTCGCGGTGATCTCGCCGGTCGCCTGCGCGGTCTCCTGCGCCAGATCCTTCACCTCGGTGGCGACCACCGCGAAACCCGCGCCGGCGTGACCGGCCCGGGCCGCCTCGATGCTGGCGTTCAACGCCAGCAGATTCGTCTGCTCCGCGATTTTCGTGATCATCCGGACGATGTCGCCGACCTCCTGGCTCGCCTCGCTCAACCGGGCCACCGCCGCGGCGGTCTGGTTCGCGCTCTGCGTGGCCTCGTTCGTCGTGGACGCGGCCGACGACGCCTGCTTCGCGATCTCCCGGATCGAGGCGGAGAGCTGCTCGGTCGCGGTCATCATGTCGCTCACCGAGCCGGAGACGTGACCGGCCGAACTGTCGGCGCTACGGGCCTGGGACGAGGTCCGCTCCGCGGAGCTGTCCAGCTCCCCGGCGAGCGTTTGCAACTCGGCGCTCGCCTCACTCAGCGTGTCGACCCGGGCGGCGGTCGCCGCGACCGTGCTCTGCAACGCGGTCATGGCCTCGTTCAGCGCCTCCGCCATCTCGCCGAACTCGTCCCGGTTGACCACCGGAGCCCGTACCGTCAGATCCCGGTTCGCCAGCGTGCGCAGCGTCTCCCGCATGCCGCGCAGTGGCCGGCGGATCGCCCGGATGGTCAGCAGGCATACGACCACCGTCAACAGGTTCGCCACGCCGGCCGCCCATTGGATGAACGTCGTGCTGGACTCCGAGGTCTCCCGGCCCCGCTCACTGGCCGCGGTCACCTCCGCGAACACCCGGTCGTCCAGCGCGCCGAGGCTCTCCTCCAGCGCTCCGTAGGTCTCCAGGAACCCGGCCAGCGACCGCCGGGCCGCCGCCGGGTCGGTTGCCGCGGCGGCCACCGTCTCGGCGGCCGAACCGGCGTACTCGACCACCTGCGGCCGGGCTTGCGCGTAGTCCGCCCGCAGCGCCACCGGCGCGAGCGCGGCCGCCGCGTCGAACTTCTCGATCATCGTCCGGCCGTGCTCGGACACCTCCTCGACGCCGTACTCCGTACGCTGCGCCGCGGTCGTGGCAACCATCGCGGACATGACGTCGGCCTTCAACGCGTCGTGCATCATGTCCGCGTTCCACTGGTTGCTCATCGCCGCGCTGATCGAGGCGATTTCCGTGTTCGCCCCGCTCTGATCGTCCGCGTTACGGACCGCGAACCCGGTGACCAGGGCCACCGAGAAGAGGCCGGCCGCCCCCAGGATGAGCAGCCGTCCGACGATGCTGACGCCGGGACGGCGGGAAACGGACTCCACGCTTGACCCATCGGCAACCTGGACATCCGGCTTAGGGTGAGATCATGACGGCCGCCGACGCCCAGCGGTGGGCATCCGAACCCACCAAGGACAGTGGGTACGGGCGCACGCCGTACCAGCGGGATCGAGCCCGGGTGCTGCACTCGGCCGGGTTCCGCCGGCTGGCGGCCAAGACCCAGGTGCACACCGCCGGGTCGGACGACTTTCTGCGTACCCGGCTCACCCACTCCCTCGAGGTCGCGCAGATCTCCCGCGAGATGGGCGCCCGGCTCGGCTGCGACCCGGACGTGGTGGACGTGGCCGGACTCGCCCACGACCTCGGTCATCCGCCGTTCGGGCACAACGGCGAGGCCGCCCTGGACGCCGTCGCCGGAGCGTGCGGCGGCTTCGAGGGCAACGCCCAGACCCTGCGGGTGGTCACCCGGCTGGAGGCCAAGGTCCCCGGCGCCGGCCTCAACCTGACCCGGGCCACCCTCGACGCCTGCTCCAAGTACCCGTGGTTCCGCAAGCCCGGCAGCCGCAAGTTCGGTGTCTACGCCGACGACCGGCCGGTCTTCGAGTGGCTGCGCAAGCCCCGCACCGACGAGCGGCGGTGCCTGGAGGCGCAGGTCATGGACTGGGCCGACGACGTCGCCTACTCCGTGCACGACGTCGAGGACGGGATACACGGCAACTACCTGAAGCTGCGGCCGCTGCTGCACGACCCGGACGAGCGTGCCGCCCTCTGCGCCGACGTGGCCGCCACCTACTCCGGCGAGAGCCCCGACGACCTGGGCGCCGCACTGGATCAGCTGCTGGCCGGCCCGGTGGTGGCAGCCGTGGCCGACTACGACGGCGGCTATCCGGCCCAGGTCGCACTCAAACGGATGACCAGCGTGCTGACCGGCCGGTTCGTCTCGTCCGCGGTCGGTGCCACGCACAGCCGGTTCGGCACCGACCCGATGCGCCGCTACGACGCCGACCTCGTGGTTCCCCGTACGGTGCGGGACCAGTGCGCCCTGCTCAAAGGCATGGCGTTCCGCTACGTGATGCGACCCCGGGCCGCCGAGGGCTGGTACGAGGAGCAGCGCACCATCCTGGCCGAGCTGGTGGAGGCGCTCACGCGTACCCCGGAAAGGTTGGATCCGCTCTTTCGGCCGCAGCATGCGGCCGCCGCCGATGATGCCGCCGCCCTCCGTGTGGTGATCGACCAGGTGGCGTCGCTCACCGATCCCGCCGCGGTGGCCTGGCACCGGACCCTGGTGGCGGCCCGCCGATAGCGCGAGGCAGGATGTATGCCGTGGCGGGCAGGGTCAAGGACGAGGACATCGCACTGGTCCGTGACCGGAGCTCGATCGTCGACGTGATCAGCGAGACGGTTACGCTGCGGTCGGCCGGTGGCGGCAACCTGAAGGGGCTGTGCCCTTTCCACGACGAGAAGACTCCGTCGTTCAACGTGTCACCCGCCCGAAATGTGTACTTCTGTCTGGCGGGCGAGACGAGGGTCATCACCGACCAGGGAATTCGTGAGATTCGAGAGCTCGCCGGTGGGCGGCACCGGATCATCACGACGCACGGCCGTTTCGTGGAGGCACCGTTTCACTCTTTCGGTGAACAGGCGCTCGTCCATCTGAAGTTGACTCGCAACGGCCAGAAGAAGACGATCCGGGCTACCGGTAACCATCGCTGGTTCGTCCGTGGTCGTACGGGTGACAAACGCATCGAGCGCACGACGGCGGAACTGCGTCCCGGCGATCGCCTGGCTCACGTGTTTCCTCGTGCGCTCGCGACCCGTGACGGTGGTCATCGTCTGACCCCATCACCGTTCGGCATCGCGCGAGGCATCGTCTTCGGCGATGGAACTCTTCTCAACCGCGGCAGTATCGCCGTCCTTTACGGGAACAAGGATCAGGAACTGCTGAAGTGGTTCCCGCTGAACGACAGTTACGTGGCCGACGACCGGGTCACAGTCACCGATCTGCCTGCGTACTTCAAAACCGAGCTGCCTCCGCTGACCGAGTCGCTCTCTTACCTGTACGGCTGGCTTGCCGGGTATTTCGCGGCTGACGGTGACGTCGCCGCCGATGGCTGCATCTCGCTGAACTCAGCGCATCGTGAGCATCTCGACTACGTCCGGGACATCTGCACGCGCATCGGAGTCGGTACCTACGGGATCCGTGAGTACGTCCGGACTGGCTTCCCCACCGCGCAGCGGCCGAATGGGGAGGTCGGGTACACCACGCCGATCTACCGGCTGACCCTCATGGGCGCGGACCTCCTCGAGGATTTCTTTCTGATCTCGGCGCACCGCGACCGTTTCCGGGCAGCGCGCAAGAAGTACGAGCGCCGCGGATGGGTCGTCGAAGCGATCGAGGACCACGGCGAAGTCGAGGAAGTCTTCTGCCCGGTGGTCGACGGCACGCATGCTTTCGTCCTCGAGGACAACATCCTCACCGGTAACTGTCACGGCTGTGGGCAGGGTGGCGACGCCATCAAGTTCCTGATGGACGCGGAGCATCTCTCGTTCATCGAGTCGGTGGAGCGGCTCGCCGGCAAGGCCGGCATCCAGCTGCGCTACGACACCGACTCGGGCGGGCCGCCGCAGCCGCGCCCGCAGGCCGGGCAGAAGCAGCGGCTGCTGGCGGCGCACACCGCGGCGGTCGAGTTCTACCGGGACCAGCTGGGTTCGCCGGGCGCGCGCAAGGCGCGCGAGTTCCTGGCCGAGCGTGGCTTCGGCCGCGACGCCGCGGAGAAGTACGGCTGCGGCTTCGCGCCGGACAGCTGGGACGCGCTCGCCAAGCACCTGCGGATGAAGGGCTTCAACGCCGAGGAGCTGACCGCGGCCGGGCTCTGCAAGCCGGCCCGCTCGGGTTCGCTGATCGACCGGTTCCGGCGGCGGCTGCTGTGGCCGATCCGGGACGTGAGCGGTGACGTGATCGGGTTCGGCGCGCGCAAGCTGTTCGAGGACGACGACGGCCCGAAGTATCTGAACACGCCCGAGACGCCGATCTACAAGAAGTCGCACGTGCTATACGGCCTCGACCACGCGAAGCGGGAGATCGCCAAGCGCGGCCGGGCGGTGATCGTCGAGGGTTACACCGACGTGATGGCCTGCCACGAGGCCGGCGAGCCGACCGCGGTGGCGACCTGCGGCACGGCGTTCGGCATCGACCACATCCAGGTGCTGCGCCGGCTGCTGATGGACAGCGACAGCTTCACCGGCGAGATCATCTACACCTTCGACGGGGACGCGGCCGGGCAGAAGGCGGCGTTGCGGGCGTTCGAGGAGGATCAGCGGTTCGTCGGGCGTACCTTCATCGCGGTCTCTCCCGACAACATGGACCCGTGCGAGCTGCGGCTGGCCAAGGGCGATCTCGCGGTCCGCGACATGATCGCCGGCCGGGAGCCCCTGGTGGACTTCGCGCTGCGGCAGACTCTCGCCAAATTCGATCTCGACACGGTGGAAGGCCGGGTCGAGGCCATGCGGCGCGCCGCGCCGCTGGTGGCCAAGATCAAAGACCGGGAAAAGCGTCCGGAGTACGCGCGAAAGCTCGCCGGTGATCTCGGCATGGATCTCGATCCGGTGCAGCGGGCGGTGAACAACGCGGTGCGCGGTGAGTCGGCTCCCGCGCCGCGCCGCGGTACCCAGTCGTCGGCCGTCGACTCGCCGCAGCGGCTGGTCGAGCGGGAGGCGCTGAAGCTGGCGCTGCAGGAGCCGGTGCTGGCCGGGCCGATGTTCGACGCGCTCGGCCCGGAGAACTACGGCGACTCGGTCCTGCAGGCGGTCCGTGAGGCGGTGACCCAGGCCGGCGGGGCGTCCTCGGCCACCGGCGGCGCGGTCTGGATCGAGAAGGTTCGCGACGCGTGCGCCGACCTGGGCGGTCAGGTGCTGGTCAGCGAACTGGCGGTCGAGCCGCTCTACGTCGACGGGTCGGTCGACCCGCGATATGTGCAGGTCACCCTGGCCCGGTTGCAGGGCGGCGCGCTGGCCACCCGGGTCCGGGATCTCAAGTCCAAGGTGCAGCGGCTCAACCCGGTGACGCACAAGGATCAGTACCTCGCCCTGGCCGGGGAGCTCTTCTCGCTGGAACAGCAGGCTCGGGCCCTGCGTGAACAGGCGGCAGGTGGATTGTGAAACTCTTCCGACGGCGTCCCTCGTTGCCGGCGAACTCGCGCCCTCCGCTGGATCCGGACGAGCGGGTGCTGGCCTGGTGCTCGGTGGCCGAGTCGCCCGACGACGTCGTGGTGGCCACCAACCGGGGGCTCTGGCTGCCGTCCGGGGTGGAGCGGCTCGGCTGGCACGAGATCCACAAGGCCGCCTGGTCCGGGCGCGAGCTGCGGATCACGCCGGCCGAGGTGTCCGAGGAGCGCGACGGGTACACCGTGCTGGTGGACGGTCCGGCGGTGTCGTTCCTGCTCCTCGAGCCGGGGGAGCTGCCGGACCAGGTGCGGACCCGGGTGACGCGGTCGGTCGCGTACACCACGCATCACGTTCTGTCGGAGGGCGCGGTCCGGGTGGTCGGCCGCCGGGTGAGCGGGCGGGACGGGCTGAGCTGGGCGGTCCGCTACGACACGGGTACGCCGGCCGAGCACCCCGAGGTGGTCGGGGCGACCGACGAACTGGTCGGCGCCGCGCGGGATTCTGTCGTACCCCCTCCGTAGGGTCGCAGGGGTGAACTCCCCGCTTATCCAGGCTCGTGGCCTGATCAAACGGTTCGGCGACTTCACCGCGGTCGACGGCATCGACGTCGACGTGCGTGCCGGGGAGGCATTCGGCTTCCTCGGGCCCAACGGCGCCGGCAAGAGCTCCACCATGCGCATGATCGGCTGTGTGTCCCCACCGAGCGAGGGCGAGCTGCGGATCCTGGGGATGGATCCGCGGCGCGACGGGCCGCGGATCCGGGCCCGGCTCGGCGTCTGCCCGCAGCTGGACAACCTGGACACCGAGCTCACCGTCCGGGAGAACTTGACGACCTACGCCCGGTTCTTCGGCATCCCGCGCAAGGTGGCTCGCGCCCGGGCCGCCGAGCTGCTCGAGTTCGTGCAGCTCTCCGAGCGTGCCGACAGCAAGGTGGATCCGCTCTCCGGCGGGATGAAACGGCGTCTGACGATCGCCCGGGCGCTCGTCAACGAGCCGGACCTGGTGTTGCTCGACGAGCCCACCACCGGGCTCGACCCGCAGGCCCGGCACCTGGTCTGGGAGCGGCTCTTCCGGCTCAAGCAGCAGGGCGTGACGCTGGTGCTCACCACCCACTACATGGATGAGGCCGAGCAGCTCTGCGACCGCCTGGTGGTGATGGACGGCGGTCGGATCGTGGCGGAGGGCTCGCCACGGGAGCTGATCGAGCGATATTCGACACGCGAGGTGGTCGAGTTGCGCTTCACCACCGATGAGCAGGGGACCTACGCGGAGAAGCTGGCCGGCATGGCCGACCGGATCGAGGTGCTGCCCGACCGCGTGCTGATGTATGTGGCGGATGGCGACGACGCGCTGGCCGAGGTCCACCGGCGCTCGCTCAGCCCGTCCAGCGCACTGGTCCGGCGCAGCAGCCTGGAGGACGTGTTCCTGCACCTCACCGGCCGGACGCTGGTGGACTGATGACCGCCTCGGCGTATGTTCTGGAGTACCACCTGGTCAACTACCGCCGGACGTGGCGGGCGAGCGCGCTCTCCACGCTGGTGCTGCCGCTGCTCACCATGCTCGGCTTCGGCATCGGCGTGGGCGGTTACGTCACCGCCGGTGTCGACGGCGTCGACTATCTGGACTGGCTGGTGCCGGGCCTGATCGCGTCGGCCGCCGTGCAGACCGCGATCGGTGAGTCCACCTGGCCGGTGCTGAGCTACTTCGAGTGGTTGAAGGTCTATTTCGCGCAGGCCGCCGCGCCGCTGCGGGTCGCCGACATCGTCACCGGGCACCTGGCCTTCATGCTGTTCCGGGTGCTGCTCAGCGCCGGCGCGTTTCTGCTGGTGGCGGCGTTCTTCGGGACGTTGCACTCGTTGTGGGCGGTGGCCGTGCTGCCGATCTCGGCGCTGACCGGGCTGGCCGTGGCGGCGCCGGTGATGGCGTACAGCGCCAGTGTCACCAGCGACAGCTATCTGGCGATCCTGATGCGGTTCGCGGTGCTGCCCATGTCGCTCTTCTCCGGGGTGTTCTTCCCCATCGAGTCGCTGGGGCTGTTGCGCTGGGTGGCATACGTGTTGCCGCTCTGGCACGGGGTGGACCTGTCGCGGGCCGCCACGCTGGGCGTCTCACCGGGGTGGGACGGGTTGTGGCAGCTCCTCTACCTGCTGGGCTGGGGAGCGGCCGGGTGGTCTCTGGCGGTTCGGCGATTCGGTAAGCGGCTGGTGGTGTGACGTGCTGACTCTGGTCCTGCCGAAACTGGTGTCCTTCGAGGGCGCGGGCCGGCGATCCGCCTCGGTCGCCGAGCGCAACGTCACGGCGCTCGGCTCGGCGTACTGGCTGGTGATGCTGGGCGGCTTCCTGGAGCCGGTGCTCTACCTCTTCTCGATCGGGATCGGGGTCGGGCAGCTGATCGGCGACATCGGCCTGCCCGGCGGTGCCACGGTGAGCTATGCGGAGTTCGTGGCCCCGGCGATGCTGGCCGCGTCCGCGATGAGCGGGGCGCTCTCCGAGACCACCTTCAACTTCTTCGGGAAGATGAAGTACATGCGGCTGTACGAGGGCATGCTCGCCACTCCGGTGCGGCCCATCGAGATCGCGCTCGGCGAGCTGGCCTGGGCGATGATCCGCGGCAGCATCTACTCGGCGGCCTTCCTGGTGATCATGGTGGCGATGGACCTGACCACGCCGGGGCGGGCACTGTCCGCCTTCCCCGCGACGGTCCTGGTGGGCTTCGCCTTCGGTGCGCTGGGCATGATGACGTCCACGCTGATCCGCAGCTGGCAGGACTTCGACCTGATCGGCTCGGCACAGTTCGCGCTCTTCCTCTTCTCGGGCACGTTCGTGCCGGCGACGGCGTACCCTGCGGCGCTGCGCTGGCTGGTGGAGGTCACTCCGCTGTACCGGTCGGTGGACCTGATCCGGGGCATCACCACCGGCACCGTCGGCTGGGTGCAGGCGCTCGACGTGGTGTACCTGCTGGTTCTGCTCGCTGTCGGACTCGCCGTGGCGGGTCGCCGGATGGAGCGCATGCTCTGCAAGTGAGCCCGCCGGCCCCGGCCGGCGGTCCGTTCCGGCGGCCGGATACCCGTTCGGCTGTCCCTGGTGTGCCGGAGCCTGACGAAGGAGGTTAGGGCGGGCCGTTGCCGGGCAACAAGCAATCGGGTCGTAATCGCACCTCGCGGCGGGGAAGTGCGGCGTGCGGGACGACCGGAGCCGTCGCTTGACCCGGAGGGAAGCCCCGCCATGAAACTTCTTCGCCACAAGTCCGAGGAGCCCGCGCGGCACTCCTCGGCCGACGGCCCCGAGGCCGCGGATGCGCGGCAGCGCGGTGCCGAAGACTACGACACGTCCGCCGCCGCAACGGTCCGTACCGGCGAGGACCGTGACAACGACCTGGACGCGCCCGGACCGGACGCCGGACCGGACAGCCCGGCCCAGTTGCACTTCAAGGGAATCTGGGCGGCCGTCCGGCGGACGTTCAAGCAGTTCTCCGAGGACAACGTCTCCGACTGGGCGGCCGCGCTCACCTACTACGGTGTGCTGTCGATCTTCCCGGCCATGATCGTACTGATCTCCCTGCTCGGCCTGGTCGGCACCGACGGCCAGAAAGCGGTGAGCAACGCCGTCGAGGAGATCGCCCCCAACGAGCAGTTGCAGACCCTCGTCGACACCGTGCTCGGCCAGGTGCAGAACCAGGGCACCGCCGGATTCGCGGCGCTCATCGGTCTGGCGGTCGCCTTCTGGTCGGCGTCGGGCTACATCGCCGCGTTCATGCGCGCCTCGAACGCCATCTACGACGTGCCCGAGGGCCGGCCGGTCTGGAAGACCCTGCCGATCCGGGTCGGCGTCACCGCCCTGGTCGGCGTGATGCTGGTCGCCTCCGCCGCCATCGTGATCTTCACCGGGGACATCGCCCGGGTGGTCGGTGAGCAGATCGGGCTGGGCGGAGCCGCCGTCACGACCTGGAACATCGCCAAGTGGCCCGTCCTGGTGGCGCTGGTCAGCCTGATGTTCGCGGTCCTCTACTGGGCCTCGCCGAACGCGAAGACCGGCGGTTTCCGGTGGGTCAGCCCGGGCGGCATCTTCGCGGTCGTGCTCTGGGTGGCGGCGTCCGCGGCGTTCGCCCTCTACCTGGCGAACTTCGCCAACTACAACAAGACGTACGGCACGCTCGGTGGTGTCATCGCCTTCCTGGTCTGGCTGTGGATCTCCAACATGGCGATCATGCTGGGCGCCGAGCTCGACGCGGAGCTCGAGCGGGGCCGGGCGATCGCCGCCGGTCACCCGGCCGACGACGAGCCGTTCCTGGAACTGCGCGACACCCGCAAGCTGAAGAAGGGGAGCGAGCAGGGCCTGAGTCAGGGTTGACCCGCTCCTTCACGCCTGTCATCGGCGTGCCGTCGCATCCGCGGCGGCACGCCGATCGCTGTTTCCGGCCCTGCCGCTGCCGCTCGCGGCGGCGCCCGGCGCCCGATCGCGCCCGCCGAACTTTCGTGTCAAAGTGCAAAAGTTTTTATTGATCATGCAGAAGGTATGGACCGGAGAGACGGAACGGGCTTAATGTGACGGGCACCACTTCATCGGAGGTGTTCGTTGTACCTGACCGATGCACCCCATCTGCGGATCCTCCGCCTGTTACGTGACGAGGGCCCAGTCTCCCGCGCGGAGCTGGGTGATCGTCTCGAGTTGAGCCGGCCGCGCCTCCTCGCCGAGGTCGAGCGGCTGGTGGCTGCCGGGCTCATCGCCGAGGCGGGGATGGCCGCTTCCCGGGGCGGCCGCCGCTCGACGCTTGTCGAGTTGCATCCGGGGCTGCGGTTCGCCGCGGTCGACCTGGGCGCCACCTCGATCGACGTCGAGGTGACGAACGGCCGGCTGGAGCCGCTCGCGGCGTACCGGGAGGCGACCGACATCCGCTCCGGGCCGAGGGCGATCCTGCACCGGGTCAACGATCTGCTGGCCAAGGCGAAGGCCGAGGGTGTGTACGAGCGGCTCGACGCGGTCGGCATCGGCGTGCCGGGTCCGGTCAGCTTCCGCGACGGCGTTCCGGTCTCCCCGCCGATCATGCCGGGCTGGGACCGGTATCCGGTGCGCGAGCTGCTCGCTCGCGAGCACGGCTGCCCGGCGGTGGTGGACAACGACGTCAACATAATGGCGATCGGGGAGCGCCACGGCGGGGTCGCGCACTCCGTCGACGACTTCCTCTTCGTCAAGATCGGGACCGGGGTGGGTTGTGGCATCCACCTGGCCGGCGCGGTCTTCCGCGGAGTGGACGGGTGTGCCGGCGACATCGGGCACATTCAGGTCGAACCGGGTGGCCCGGCCTGCTCGTGCGGCAACACCGGCTGCCTGGAGGCGCTGTTCAGCGGCGCGGCACTGGCTCGGGACGCCCTCGCGGCGGCCCGTTCCGGCGAGTCGCCCGCCCTCGCTCAGCGCCTCGCGGCGGCGCGGCCGGCTCGCTCCGGCTCCGGCCGCGCGGCCCGGGGCGGGTCCGAGAGCGGCGCGGTGGTCACCGCGAAGGACGTCGCCGACGGTGCCGCCGAGGGCGACATCGCCTGCATCCGGTTGATCCGCGACGGCGGTCGCCGGGTCGGCGGTGTCCTCGCCACGCTGGTCTCCTTCGCCAATCCGTCGATGATCGTCATCGGGGGCGGGTTGGCGCAGCTCGGGCACGTGCTGCTCGCTGAGATCCGCAGCGTCGTCTACCGCCGGTCGCTGCCGCTGGCCACCGGCAACCTCCCGGTCGTCCTTTCTGAGCTGGGCAGCCGCGCCGGGGTGACCGGCGCCGCCGTGCTGGCCAGCGACTCCGCTTTCGAGCAGGCGTCATGACCGCCCCGGAGCCAGAGGAGAGCGCGGTGCCGCAGGGCACGGAGGACCAGGTGGTGCTGCGGCTGCACGACGTGGTCAAGATCTTCCCGGGCGTACGTGCTCTGGACGGCGTACAACTCGAGGTGCGCGCCGGCGAGGTGCACTGCCTGCTCGGGCAGAACGGCGCCGGCAAGTCCACCCTGATCAAGGTGCTGGCCGGCGTGCACCACGCCGACGCCGGTGAGATCACCTGGCGGGGCGAGCCGTTCGCTCCGGGCACGCCGCAGGCCGCGATGCGGGCCGGGATCGCGACGATCTACCAGGAGCTGGACCTGGTCGACGACCTGTCGGTGGCGGAGAACGCGTTTCTGGGTCACGAGCCGAGCCTGTTCGGCTTCACCCGGCGGCGGGTCACGGCGTCGCGTACCAGGGAGATCCTGGCCCGGCTCGGCCATGCCGAGATCTCACCGCGCCGCCTGGTCCGCTCCCTGCCGGCCGCCGCCAAGCAGGTGGTGAGCATGGCCCGCGCGCTATCCCACGACGCCCGGCTGATCGTGATGGACGAGCCGAGTGCCGTGCTCGCCCACGACGAGGTGGCGAACCTGTTCCGGATCATCCGGGAGCTGACCGCGCAGGGGATCGCGGTCATCTACATCTCGCACCGGCTGGACGAGATCCGCGACATCGGTGACCGGGTGACCGTGCTGAAGGACGGCCGGACCACCGCGGCGAACCTGCCGGCCCGCACCACACCCACCCGTGAGCTGGTCGGAAAGATGACCGGCCGCTCCATCGAGTACGTCTTCCCGCCCGGCCGGGACGCACCTCCCGAAGAGGACCCGCTGCTGGTGGTGGAGAACCTGACCCGGTCCGGCGAGTTCGCCGACGTGAGTCTGACGGTCCGCCCCGGCGAGATCGTGGGGATCGCCGGGCTGGTCGGCTCCGGCCGGTCCGAGCTGCTGGAGACCATTTTCGGCGCTCGCCGCCCGGACGCCGGCACCGTCAAGCTGGCCGGGAAGCCGGTCCGCAGTGTCGAGGCCGCGGTGCGTGGCGGGATGGGGATGGCCCCGGAGGAGCGCAAGAGTCAGGCGCTGCTGCTGGACGAGCCGATCTTCAAGAACATGACGCTGGCGTCGTTCACCAAGTTCGCCAAGGTGGGGTTCACCGACACCGGCGGTGAGCGGGCCGCGTCCGAGCGGACCGCGAAGTCGCTGGAGCTGCGCCCGCCCGGCGTGATCCGGCCGGTGCGCACGCTGTCCGGCGGCAACCAGCAGAAGGTGGTGGTCGGCCGCTGGCTGCTCGGCGGGACCCGGCTGCTGCTGCTCGACGAGCCGACCCGGGGCGTGGACGTGGGCGCCCGGGCCGAGCTCTACCAGGTCATCCGCGACCTCGCCGAACGCGGGGTGGGCGTGCTGCTGGTCTCCAGCGAGGTGCCCGAGGTGCTCGGTCTGGCCGACCGGGTGCTGGTGATGCGCGAGGGCCACATGATCCACGAGTCTCCGGCTGCGGAGATCGACGAGGACACCGTTCTGAACCTCGTGATGGCGGGGTCGCTGCTGGAAGGGGAGCCGGCATGACCGTCTACACCGAGCGGCACCCGGCCGCTCCGATGAGACGAGGCACAGCATGATCACTGAGACTCTGCCCGCCGAGAAGCGGGAGCCACGGCGCCTCGACGAGGGGACGATCCGCAATCTGGGTCTGATCGGCGTACTGGTGCTCCTAGTGATCATCGGGATCATCACCCGGCCGGAGCTCTACAGCGACCCGGCCTGGGTGCGGAACAACATCCTGGTGATCCTTCAGCAGGCGTCGGCGATCGGTGTCGTGACGGTCGGGATGACGTTCGTGATCATCGGGGGTGGCATCGACCTGTCGGTGGGCGCGATCATCGCGCTGGCCGGGGTCTGGTGCACCACGGTCGCCACACAGAGTTTCGGCGCGGCCGGGATGATCTTCACGGCGCTCATGGTCGGGATCGGGGTCGGGCTGGTCAACGGCCTGCTCATCGCGTACGGAAAACTCGTGCCCTTCATCGCCACCCTGGCGATGCTGGTGGCGGCGCGCGGCCTGGCCGCGCAGATCTCCGACAAGCAGACGCAGATCTCGACGAACGAGACGATCAACGCGATCGCCACCACCCGGATCTTCGGGATCCCGTTGCTCGTCTACATCCTGGCCGCGGTGGCGGCCGCCGGCTGGGTGCTGCTGAACCGGACCACGTTCGGTCGCCGCACGGTGGCGATCGGCGGCAACGAGGAGGCGGCCCGGCTGGCCGGCATCAACGTGAAGCGGCAGACCGTGTTGCTCTATGTCCTCTCCGGACTCTGCTGCGGCATCGCGGCGATCATGCTGACCTCGCAGGCGACAAGCGCGCAGGCCGGCATGGCCAACCTGTACGAGCTGGACGCCATCGCCGCCGCCATCATCGGCGGCACCCTGCTCAGTGGCGGCCGGGGCACCATCGTCGGCGCGGTCTTCGGCGTGCTGGTCTTCTCCACCATCACCAACCTCTTCGCGATCAACAACCTCGAGACCGAGGTCCAGAACATGGTCAAGGGCGGCATCATCGTCGCCGCCGTCTTGATCCAGCAGTTCCGCTATCAGTCACTCACGCAGTTGTTCAAGAAGTGAAATTCGAGACGGGAGCAATAATGTCCGCATTGTCCCGTAGGCGCGTTCTGTTCGGCGGCGCTGCTGTCGGCGCCGGCGCCCTGCTCACCGCCTGCACCAGTAACAATCCCACCGAGAACACCCAGGTCAACACCAACGAAGGCAACGACAACGCGGCACCCGGCGAGAAGGTGGTGATCGGGTTCTCCGCCCCGGCCGCCGACCACGGCTGGATCGGCGCGATCACCAGCAATGCCAAGGCTCAGGCGGGGCAGTACTCCGACGTGGAGCTGAAGCTGACCGAGGCCGGGGCGGACGCGGCGACTCAGCGGGCGGCCATCGCCACGCTGATCGCCGAGAAGCCCAACATCATCGTGATGCTGCCGTACGACGGCAAGGAACTGAACGCGGCCGGCATCCAGGCGATGCAGGCCGGCATCCCGGTGGTGAACCTGGACCGGGCGTTCCCCTCGGCGGCCGCGTACCGGCTGCAGATCAAGGGTGACAACTACGGCATGGGGCTGGCCGCCGGTGCGTACATCGGCGCGCAGCTCAAGGCCAAGGGCGTCAGCAGCCCGGTGATCGGCGAGATCGCCGGCATCGACTCGCTCGAACTGACCCAGGAGCGCTCGCAGGGCTTCACCACGGCCCTCGCGGTGTACGGCTTCAAGGTCGCCAACCGGCGGGCCGCCGACTTCACGGTCAACGGCGGCCAGCAGGCGGCCACCGACCTGCTGCAGGCGCTGCCCAAGATGGACGCGCTCTGGAACCACGACGACGACCAGGGCATCGGTGTTCTCGCCGCGATCGACCAGGCGAAGCGCAGCGAGTTCTTCATGGTCGGCGGCGCCGGTTCGAAGGCGGCGATCGACACGATCACGAAGGACGACAAGGTTCTGAAGGCCACCGTGACGTACAGCCCGTCGATGGCTTCCTCGGCGATCTCTTTGGCCCGCCTGATCGCTCAAGGCAAGGGGATGAGCGACCTGGTCGAGCTCCAGGTGCCCAAGGAGATCATGCTCTCGTCCGAGACGATCACCAAGGAGAACGCCGCACAGTACGCCAAGCTCGGGTTCTAAGGGGGCAGCATGTCGCAGGACCTGCGAGTCGGCATGGTCGGCTACGCGTTTATGGGGGCCGCGCACTCGCAGGCCTGGCGCACCGTCAATCACGTCTTCGATCTGCCCGCACGGGCCCGGATGTCGGTGGTCTGCGGTCGCTCCGCCGGCCAGGTGGCGGACGCGGCCGTCAAGCTGGGCTGGGAGGGGCACACCACCGACTGGCGATCCGTCGTGGAGAGCGACGACATCGACCTGGTGGACATCTGCACTCCCGGCGACACCCACGCCGAGATCGCGCTTGCCGCGCTTGCCGCCGGCAAGCACGTTCTCTGCGAGAAACCCCTGGCCAATTCGGTGGCCGAGGCGCGCGAGATGGCCGCGGCCGCAGCCGCAGCCAAAACCCGCGGGGTACGCGCGATGTGCGGTTACAACTATCGCCGGGTGCCGGCCGTCGCGCTGATGCGTCAGCTCGTGGCGGCCGGCCGGATCGGGACCATCCGTCACGTCCGCGCCGTCTACCTCCAGGACTGGATCGTCGATCCGCAGTTCCCACTGGTCTGGCGGTTGCGTAAGGAGATCGCCGGGTCGGGCGCCCTGGGTGACATCGGCGCGCACATCGTCGATCTCACCCAGTTCGTCACCGGCCAGTCGATCACCGCGGTGTCGGCGCTGACCGAGACGTTCGTCCGTACCCGTCCGCTGCCGTCGGCCTCGTCCGGGCTCTCCGCCTCGGGCAACGGCGCCGCTACGGGTGACGTCACGGTTGACGACGCCGCTCTCTTCCTGGCCCGGCTCGACGGGGGAGCGGTCGCCACGTACGAGGCGACCCGCTTCGCCACCGGCCGGAAGAACGCGCTGCGGGTCGAGCTGAACGGCTCGCTCGGCTCGCTGGCGTTCGACTTCGAGCGGATGAACGAACTGGAGGTCTACGACGCCACTGTCCCGGCAGCGGAGCAGGGCTTCACCAAGATCCTGGTGACCGAGGCCGAGCATCCGTACATGGCCGCGTGGTGGCCGCCCGGGCACCTGATCGGGTACGAACACTCCTTCACCCACGAGGTCCGCGACCTGATCGAGGCGATCGCGGCCGGGCAGGACCCGGCGCCGTCGTTCGCCGACGCGTTGCAGGTGCAGCTGGTCCTGGACGCGGTCGAACGATCCGCGGCCGCGGGCAGCTGGACCGAGGTGGAGCCGGTCCTGGAGGCCGTCCAGGGCTGACCCTTTGAGACGTCCGCCGGGATCGGTGAGGGACGGCGTGGTTGCGCCCCGCGCCGACCGGTCCGCGGTGGGTGATGCGGGTGCGTGGGCGGGTCTGCCCGCGCACCCGCTTCGGCGTGCGTCCGCAGTTGCGTGTCCGTTTATGCAAAATGTGAATCGGGTAAACCCGAGAGAACGCTCTTTCGGGACGGTGTTCGGAAAGCTACCCGCTGGTCACCCCGGCCCAAGAGATCGGTGCTCGCCGATCCCTTGGGCCTTTTCCGATCAAGTCGTGGCCGGTCACGGGTCGCACGCGCCGTACGCCGGTGATCCGGGCCACGTCGCACGCTCGTATCCGAGGGCAGAGCATTCCACGGATGGAGGCGGCATGACACCCCGGGCAGGTGAGATCGGTCGATCTAGGACCGACGCCGAGATGGTCCATACTGGAAGCGTTAGCACGAGCGAATGCACGTGCACCTGCACGGGTGACCTCGTCCGGGGAGGATATTGATGCGGCTGCGACATCCCTCCGGCCGGATCGTGCACCTCAGTTGTGGCATCAGCCTAGATCAAGCCGACTCGCTGACCGCCGCCGGCGAACGCCTCGACGCCGCCACCTCGGCGTTACGGACCCGCTTCGGCAGTGGCCGGCTCGCGGTGGCGCTGCGGCTGCCGTACCCACTGGCCGCCGCGCTCGCCGACGAGGGACGAGCCCGCACCCGGCTCCGTGCCGAACTCGACGCCCGCGGCCTCGAGGTGGTCACCCTGAGCGGCGAGACCTCCACCGCCGACTGGAGTGAACCGGAGCGCCTGCGGCAGACCCTCGACCTGGCCCGCATCCTCGTCGACCTGCTGCCCGCCGAGGAGGTCCGCGGCGCCGTCGGCACCTGCGGCCTGGGGCGCGCCGAGGACTGGGACGAGCCGCGGCAGCAAGCCTGCGCCCGCAACCTCAGGCGGCTCTCCGGCGGGCTCGCCGACCTCGCCTGGCGGGTCGGCCGCGCGGTCCGGGCCGGCTTCCAGCCCGCGCCCGGCCGCGTCCTGGACAGTCCCGAGCAGACGGTCGCCGCGCTCACCCGGGTGGACAAGGACCGGCTCGGCGTCTGCCTCGACCTGACCACCGTGCTGCGTGACTGGCCGGAACCGGAGTCCGGCATCGACCAGCTCACCGACGCCGGCCTCTCGGTCATCACCGCCCGGATCACCGACCCGGCGGGCGGATGGCAGCCGGTCCTGCGGCACCTGCTCGCGGCCGACACCGCCCGCACCGAGTACATCGACGTGGACACCGGCCGGGACGACGAGCAGGCGGCGGACGATCTCGCGTACGTCATCGAGGAGCTGACCGGCATCGGGCTGGTTCCGGAGCAGCTGCCCTGCACCGCACCCTGATCAAGCCCTTTCGCTGCCCGGCCGTGCCGCCGTAGAGTCGCGGTTGGGGCCACCGCCGTGACGGGCGGGCCGAGCGGGAGGCGCAAACCCGGCGGTCCGGTCGCCCGATCTCCTGGCGGCGCCTCGTTGGCCGGTCTCCCTCGCCGGCCGGCCACCGCCCGCCACGAAAGAGGGATCATGGCACGACCGATCACGCTCTTCACCGGTCAATGGGCCGACCTGCCGTTCGAGGAGGTCTGCCGGCTCGCGTCCGAGTGGGGCTACGACGGACTGGAGATCGCCTGCTGGGGCGACCATTTCGAAGTGGACCGCGCTCTCGCCGAGGACGACTACATCGACCGCAAGCACGAACAGCTCGCCAAGCACAACCTCAAGTGCTTCGCGATCTCCAACCATCTCGTCGGGCAGGCGGTCTGCGACCACCCGATCGACGAGCGCCATCGCGGCATTCTGCCGCCGGCCATCTGGGGGGACGGAGACCCCGAGGGGGTACGCGGACGCGCGGCGGACCGGATGAAGGACACCGCACGGGCCGCGGCGAAATTCGGTGTCGACACGGTGGTCGGCTTCACCGGCTCGTCGATCTGGCACACCGTGGCCATGTTCCCGCCGGTGCCCACCGAGATGATCGACCGTGGGTACGCCGACTTCGCCGACCGGTGGAACCCGATCCTGGACGTGTTCGACGAGGTGGGCGTGCGGTTCGCGCACGAGGTGCACCCGAGCGAGATCGCCTACGACTACTGGACCACCCGGCGGACCCTCGAGGCGATCGGCAACCGGCCGGCCTTCGGGCTCAACTGGGACCCGTCACACTTCGTCTGGCAGGAACTGGACCCGGTCAACTTCATCCTCGAGTTCCGGGACCGGATCTACCACGTGGACTGCAAGGACGCGAAAGTGCGTACCGGTGACGGGCGCCGCGGGCGGCTCAGCTCCCACCTGCCCTGGGCCGACCTGCGGCGCGGCTGGGACTTCGTCTCCACCGGCCACGGCGACGTGCCCTGGGAGGACTGCTTCCGGGCGCTGAACAGCATCGGGTACGCCGGACCGATCTCCATCGAGTGGGAGGACGCCGGGATGGACCGGCTGGTCGGCGCCCCCGAGGCGCTCCAGTTCGTCCGCGGGCTCGCCTTCGACGCGCCCGCCGCCGCGTTCGACGCCGCCTTCTCGTCCAACTCCTGACCCGGCGCGCGGCGCAGGGCCGCTCCGCGTGCGGAGCGGCCCTGCGGCGAAACCGGCGTCAGTACGTGGTGCCGGTGCTGGTGCTGCCGGTGCTGCTGCTCTTCGACCCGGCGAGCGTGTCACTGGGCGCCAGCAGCTCGTCCGTGGTGCTGGAGCTCTTCGTGCTGCTGGACGACGTGTCAGTGGTCTGCAGCTTCTCACCGAGCTTGGACGACTGGAGCTTGTCCTTGCCCTCGGTGTAGAGCTTGTTCGCCTGAGCCTGAGCGACGCCGGCGGCCTCCTGCACCGTCGGGTGCTGCCAGACCTTCTGAGCGTTGGCCCGGATCTCTTCGTACTTCTCCCGGCCGGCACGGCTGCCCAGGACGAAGCCCGCCGCGAGACCGGTGAGGAACATCAGCTTTCCGCGCATGATGGCGGCTCCTTCCGTTGTTGACGCGCGTGCGTCTGCGGGGTTGCATACCCATCCTGTCGGTCCGGTACTCACCGGATATGCCCTTTCCCGGATGTCGCCCGGACCCGACTCACCTCAGGGGTATCCCGTTGGTGGGTCGCCCCGATGGTCATGTAGTCTGTTCTCCGTCGCCAGGGAAGCCCGGCGGCAGAGCATGCAGAGCAGTCCCCGATAGCTCAATTGGCAGAGCAGCCGGCTGTTAACCGGCAGGTTATTGGTTCGAGTCCAATTCGGGGAGCTTCACTGAATCCCAGGCCAGGTGGCCTGGGATTTCTTCTTTAGGGTACGCGTGTCGGCGATCCTTCTCGACCGGGAACGCGTAGCCCGTACCCCTCCTTGTTTTTGATCTTGTGGCCAGAGGCCGCCTGGCTCTTTCGCCTCCCTGGCCGCACATGCCCGGTTACGCTGGGTCTCGCGTTGATTGCATCCTGTGAGGTATTCATGTCGCAGCCGGTTGAGGTGGACGTCGTCATCGTCGGCGGCGGGCTCGCCGGGCTGTCCGCTGCCCGGCGGCTCGACCGTGCGGGCGTGGAATGGCTCCTCGTCGAGGGGTCCGACCGGCTCGGTGGCCGGATCGCCACCGACGTCCTCGACGGATGGCGGATGGACCGCGGCTTCCAGGTGCTCAACACGGCCTATCCGCGCCTTCCGGCACTCGTCGACGTCGACGCGCTCGACATGCGCTACTTCACCTCCGGCGTGCTGGTACGCCGCGGCGGCGGCCTGCACCGCCTGGAGAACCCGCTGCGCGATCCGCTCGCCACTCCGCAGACCCTCACCTCCGGGGTCGGCACCTTCGCCGACCGGCTCAAGTTCGCGGCGCTCGCCACCCGCTGCGCCACCCTGCCGGTCGCGAAACTGCTCGACGCCCCCGAAACCACCACCCAGGAGATGCTGCGGCACGCCGGCCTCTCCCACCGGATCATCGAAGAGGTGCTGCGCCCGTTCTTCTCCGGCGTCTTCGCCGAACGGGCCCTCGACACGTCCAGCCACGTCGCCGCGATGGTGCTGCGCTCGTTCACCCGCGGCCGCATCGGCGTGCCGGCGGCCGGCATGGCCGCCCTGCCCGCGGCGATCGCCGGCCCGCTGCCGTTCCCGCAGCTGCTGATCGGCGCGCGCACCCTCTCCATCGGACCCGGCATGGTCGTCACCGAAGGCGGAGAGATCCACTGCCGGGCCATCATCGTGGCCACCGACCCGCTCACCGCCGCCGCCCTGCTGCCGCGGCTGCCCCGTCCCGAGGTGCACGGCCTGACGACGTTCTACTTCGGCGCCGGCCGCGCACCCATCGACGAGCCCATCCTGCTGCTCGACGGAGACCGTCGAGAGATCATCGCCAACACGGTCGTGCTGAGCAACGCCGCCCCCGAGTACGCTCCCAGCGGCAAAAGCCTCATAGCGGCCACCATCGTCGGCGTCTCGGCGCCGTCCAGCGCCTCCGAGGCCGTCATCCGGGTCGAGCTGTCTCGGATCTACGGCGCGCCGACCGACGACTGGGAGCTGCTCAACGTGGTCACCATCCCGCAGGCGCTGCCGGCGGCCCGCACCCCCCAGGCCCGGCTGCGCAAGCCGGTCGCCCTGGGCGACGGCCTCTTCGTGGCCGGCGACCACCGAGACAGCCCCTCCATCCAGGGCGCGCTAGCCGGCGGCTGGCGCGCAGCCGGAGCAGTCCTGGCGTCAATCGGCGCCGGGATCGGGGTCTAGGAGGGCCGTTTTGAGCGATCTCAACCCGGAGAATTACGCCGAATTCACTACACAGGACGGCCCCGACGAGCCCTCGGTGGGCGATGAAGGGCTGCCGAGAGTCGAAGATCTCCAGCCCCCCGATTTCGTCTCCGACCCCCGGCGACAGATCGTCCTACAGCCGAAATCCCTGGTGCGGTGATAGATCGCTAGCTGAGGGTGCGGGGCACGGGATAGGATCGCCGCCGGTACGGGGCGGTAGCTCAGTGGGTTAGAGCAGGGGACTCATAATCCCTCGGTCGCGGGTTCGAGTCCCGCCCGCCCCACGTTATCTGGCCTGCTTCTTTGCGGGCGGCCGGACCGCGTCGAAGGCCGGTCCGGCGTTATCAGAGGCCGGCTTCTGACATGCGGCGGATCCACTCGCCTACGTCGGCGTGCGTGATTGCCGAAAGCTCTACCCGTTCCCAGACCGGGAAGATCTGGGGCTTGAGCCGGACTTGATTGCCGATCCACCGGGTCGCCCAATCGCCGACGCTCACCTTCGCCGAAGCGGGGTCGATCCACTCACCCCGCGCGATGCTGTTCTTCACCGAGTTGAGCCAGCGTTCGGCGTCGGCCTTGCGATCGAAGTGCCGGGAATGCTCGCGGCCGGAGGTGTTGCGGTATCGGGCGCGCCACTTGCCGTTGGGTCGCTTCGCCATGCTCATCGTCAGGCCGCTTCTGCCAGCAAGGACTGCACGTCAACCGGGTCGTAGCGCAGGTGCCGGCCCACTTTGCGGGCACGCGGTCCCTGGCCACGGTGCCGCCACTGGTAGAGCGTGCCGACCGACGCAGCCGGCGTATTGGACGTTCCAGCCGACCGCGCGGCGCAGGTTCTGCCAGTACCGGTCGAGCAGTCGGGGGAAATGAACGGCGTCCCAGGCCGCCCGCCGGTAGTCGTAACGCGCTGGATTGACGGGCGGGCCAGGAGGATTCAGATCAGCGATGGGCTTTGGGCGGGATCCCGCACGCCAGGGACGGGTTACCCCAGCACCGACGGCCGTGCCGGACGGCCAGTTCCAGCGCCTGGCTCAGGGTGACAAGGTCGCTCGTCCGGTAGGCCGCTCCACCTTGCCGCCCTGGACGAGGCTCGCTTCACAGCGTGGTTCTAAGGCGGACGGGATTGGGGTGCGACGCCTCAAGCAACTGGCCCCGTGGCCGCCGGCTAACTCACTCGAACCAGTGCCCTCGAGGCTTCGGAGTAGACGCTTCCCCCGACGATCATGAGGTTGGCGATGGTGGTGTCGGCAGGGATCTGAAAAGCTGCTGCGGTTACCGCCGTCTCCCTGGGGTTCATAGACACGATGGCTGAACCGTACGATTCCCGATTGTTCCGGGTGATCTCGTTGCCGATGACACTGGTCAGTTCGTCATCGGCGTCGTACTCAACTGCGCTCGGGTCAACAGCCTTCACTACAGGGTCTAGCTGATACTTGCGCTTGCCTGTGTTCGCCACCTTCAGCAGCGCTACGCACAGCTGATAGCCGCCGTCAACCTTCGCGTCCGAGGCCTGCCCGTAGTCCTCTTCGTACTTCCTCTTGCCCCGCGTTAGATACGGCGTTGCCTGATCGCCGCACCTCCAGCCAGTCACTGTGAAGGTGATGTTGACGTCCTCAGGGGTGTCGGTCGCCTCAGCTTCCTTCCAAGCCAGGGTGAACTGCCGTCCGACGTCGTAGGTTTCGACCGGCGCCGCGCTGGCGATCCCTTCCTCGCCGAGATCAATTTCCGGCGAAGCCTCCACCGGCGCGGTCTCTGGAGTCGCTTCCTGCCCTGACGAAGAGCAACCCGCCAACAGCATGCCAGCGACTGTCATCGCAACGAAGGCGCGCATCATGAGTATCCATCTAACCCGCTCTGATGCGTCTACACCGCCCAACTCACGATTGAGGGATGCCGGAGGCGCCTTCGCCACTGCTCGTCGCACAGTGCAACGCCGCGTCGGGTTGGCAGCTGACTGCCCACAAGGCCCACTTTGGTCGTCAAGGCGCCGGGCGATCGCGCGCAACGGGACTGACTCGGCCGCTGGCGGCCTTCGGCCGGCATCGGCCAGGCCGACGAGCTCGTCGGTGATGCTGCACGGCGGAGGACCCACGCCGGTTGCCGAGCCCTTCTTCTCTGTCCGGCAGCCGTGCGCGCAATGCCAGCAGAGTCTCTGTTTCCGAGCACATGTGGGAGCTTGCTTTGGTAGCGGCGCCTCTACTTTTGGCGTGCTACCTGGGAATCTTAGAGCTTTCCGCTCGCGCCCGGCTGGACTGACTCGGCTGTCAGGCTCGCGGCGACCGGCGTGTGAAGATTGACCGGTGGTCCGTTGACGCAGTGACTGACGACGAGGTCGCTCGGCTGCGTCGTGAGCTGGAGCGGTTACGGGCGGAGAACAATCGGCTGTCGCGTCTGCTGGATCTGCGGGGCCAGCACACCGCTCCGGCTCAGGAGCAACTCGCGGCGATGGCCACGCCGGGACCGGTCACGATGGCGTCGCCGGTGCGGGAGAAGCTGGCGTTCTACGCCAACCTGTTCCAGGCGCGGCGGGATGCTTATGCGAAGCGTTGGGAGAACAACCGGCTCGGTACGGCGGGGTGGTCTCCCGCAGTGGCGGGTGGCTGGCGCAAGGCGATGGACCGGCGTACGGCGGCCTATCTGCCGCTCACCGCGGAGGTGGTTGCCGCCATGTGGTCGGCGACGTGTTTCTGGGCCTGTATCCGCTGCTCACCGACAACACCTGCCAGTTCCTGGCCGCGGACTTCGATGGCAGCACTGCGATGCTCGATGCGCTGGCTTACTGCAAAGCCGCCCGAGCCAGCGGTGCCCGGCGGCTTTGGAAATCTCCCAGTCGGGACGCGGGGCGCACGCATGGGTGTTCATCACCGACCCGACTCCCGCTGCTACGGCCCGGTCGATCGGAACGGTCCTGTTGCATGAGGCCATGGTGCTGCGCGGCTCGATGGACCTGCGGTCGTACGACCGGTTGTTCCCGAACCAGGACGTCCTACCCGACGGAGGCCTCGGAAACCTGATCGCGGCGCCGCTGCAGGGTCGGCGCCGCGAAAACGGCCTTACGCTCTTCCTCGACTTTATTGCCGTTGCTTGATGCGTGAGCTGGTCAAGCGTCCCGCTAGTGGGCTACCTGGAACGACGGTGGTGCGGTTCGTGGCGCATCGTCCGGCCCGTGTTCAAGAAGCGGCAGTCATCAGCTGTTTCGCCGTCTCGCGGTGGTCGCCTCGGCGGCATCCACACGAGGACGAAGGTGTGCCAGGCCGGTCTCGGCAGTGAACCAACGTAGCGAGGAGGGCGTACCCCTCAGCGTGTGGGCTGGTATGCGCGAGGAGGGAGCGGCCGTGGGACGGCATCAGCAGTTCGAAGCCTACCGGCCGATGCGTGGTGCCGACGGAGGGTGGGGTGCGCTTCCAGAGATGAGCCTTACGGGAGGCCGCGTTCCAGGCAGCCGCCCGGAAGACATGCCGGACACGAAGCGGGCGTTTCCGCCCGTGGTGTATCTGCCGTGCGGTCCTGTGCCGGTCGGGGCCGGTGAGGTTGCCGTGGACGTGTGGCCGACCCGCGATGGGCGCAAGGCGCTGCTGGTGTACTCCGCACTGGACCGGCTCGTGGACTCTTGTGGACCGGAGCAACCGTGGGCTGTCCTACCGGCGACGGCTCTCGAACAACTGCGCGTATCGATTGGCTTCGAGCTCGTCTTCCTCGACCTGGAGATCCCGGAGGAGCACCGGCGGTCCGGGAGCGCGGGGTGATGCGCGCGGACCCCCAGGTGCTGGGCATGGTGGCCGACGGGTTGCGGCGTACCGGCCAGTCGCTCGACGAAGTCGGCGCGGACCGGCCCGCCGCGCCCTCCGCAGGTGAGGACACCGAACTGATAGCCACCGTGTTGGCGCATCTCTTCGACGGCGCGGGCAATCTCGTAACGGGCATGTTGGAAGCTGCCGATCGGGTTGATCTGGCGCGCACGCGATACACGGTCCAGGATCAGAGCGGCGCGGATTCGCTGCAGGAGCTGTTCTGATGCCCATCGACACCCGCATCGACGGCGACCCGAAGACCATCCGCGTCACCGCTGACTGGCTGCGCAATCGACTGGCCGGTGGTGTGGACCGGGCAGTCGACGAGTTGCACACAGCACGGGACCGGGCCGACTCGAGTTGGCAGGGTGACGCTGGCCCCGCCTTCCGTGCCCGGATGGACTCGGCGGGCCGCAAGACCGATGACCTGCGGGTCGACGTGGAACGGGCGGCGAATTCCTTCCACGCGTATGCCGACGGTCTGGTGACGGCGCAGGCCGGGATGCGGCGTGCGCGGGGTATTGCCCGCGACGGCGGACTGGAGTTGGCAGGAGACGTCATCCTGGATCCCGGTCCTACTCCCTCTGTCAAGGAGCTTCCGGCCAGTCGGCCGGCGACACCGCAGTTGCTTCAGGCGTACGAGCAATCGGTCGCCGCGTACGACGGCCATCAGGCGAAAGTGGCGACCTATGTGACGGCGCAACAAGAGGCGGACCGTGCCCGCCAGGACTGGGAGGCGGTGCGAATCATCGGCCGCAACGTCTGGGACGACCTGGTCGGCAAGGCACTGCTGAACGTCGGCGACTTCGCCAACGGCGCGGTCGGCGGTTTCGCCGCTCGACACACCAGCATCATGAAGGCGCAGGCCCAGGCCCTCCTGGACGAGAAGAAGCTCGCCGAGGAGCGGTACCTCAAGGCGCGTGGCGGTTCCACGGAAGCCATGCGGTACAACCGGGAGGCCTACCAGCGCTACCTCGACGCTGACAAGTACACCCGTCAGGCGGGTTCGGTGGCCCGCCGGGTGAGCAGCAAAATCCCGATCATAGGGCTGGGCATCACCGCCGCCGGTATCGGCTACGACATCCACCAGGGAAAGCCCGCTGGTAAGGCGGTCATCAGCGGCGTCGTCGGGGCCGGCGCGGCGATCGGGGTGGGTGCCTTGATCGGCTCGATGGCGTCGGGCGCCGCAGCCGGCGCGCTGGGCGGTCCACCCGGCATTCTCATCGGGGCCGTGGCGGGTGTCGGAGCGAGCCTGATCGCCAGCGGCGCCGCCGACTGGGCCTACGACGAGTTGTTGTCGGACGGGGTGAAGGCCACCATCGAGGAGGGCTTTACGACGGTCGGCAACGCCGTGGGCGATGCGGGTGAAGCGGTCGGGAATGCCGGCGAAGCGGTCGGCGACAGCGCCAAGAAGGTGTGGAACGCCATTTTCTGACAAGGCGGACATGATGCAGCCGACGCACGATCCTTTCTTCAGACAGGCGGCCTCCGCCGGTCTGCCTGACAACTGGCCCCACCCGGCCCGCCCGCTGCTGCTGATGTTCGGTGGTGGCTACTTCATCCTGATGACCGCGGGCGTTCTGGCGGGGGCCGGTTGGGCGGCTTCCGCCGGCGATCCGGTCACCGCGATCCTCCTGGCTGCCGCCGCCGTCTACTTGGGTCACCTGGCCGGGGCGACGCTGAGCCACCTTCGCTATCCCCGCCGTGGCGGGAGTCCGCCGATGCTCGGCGTCGACGACCACGCCGAACAGGGCCTGACCTTCACGTACGCTCGGATGCCGTACTACTGGCTGTTCTCCCTGCTGGCCATGACCGTCCTCGTCCTGGTCGCCGCTGTGATCGCCACGGCCGCCAGCGGTCCTCCAGGCGGTTGGATCATGGCCGCGGTCGCTACGGCCGCGATCGCCTACCTGGTCTGGTACATCGCCGGGGTGCTGCACCGTGCGCCCGGGCGGGTCGTCCTGACTCCGGCCGGCATCTATCACCGTTCCCTGGCAGCCGAGTACTTCACGCCGTGGGACGCCGTCTACGACGTCGAGGTGGCCACCGACCAACCCATGATCGTCATCAAGGCGTATCCCTCGCCGCGTGCTCGGCAGAACCGTTTCGCCGGCCGTCGGAACAGGTTCGAGGAGCAGTTCCTGCCCTTCCTCGTCATCGGGGCCTATTGGCTCGGCGCGAACGCCCGGCCGACCTACCAAGCGCTCGATCACTACCTACGGCACCCGGAGCAGCGGACCGTGCTGAACTCGACCGCAGCCTTGAACACCTGAACGCTGCTGGCCTTTCTGTCGGTCAGGTCGAGGATGTCAGGGACGGCGTCCAGCACGGTGACCTCCACCAGGGCGCCGTCGCGGTCACCGGCCGGCCGGGACGGAGCACCCACCTCGCCAGCGCGCGGGCCCGCTCGGCCATCAGGCAGGCGCGGGCGAGGTGTGGGTATTCCTCGTTCAACTCGTTCTCGAACCGGTGGAACGCGCCGCGGCCGTTGATCGCGCGGGCAAGCCGCCGGGCTGCTCGATCGTCGCTGACGAGGTCGATGAAGCCCGCCACGTCCGGATACCAGACGTACGACGGCAGGGCCGGATCACGGGTCCGGCGAGTATCACTGTGGCTGACCCTGGCCGTGCCTTGGGGGCCGGGTGCCGGGGTCGGACCCGTGGTCAGTTTCAGTATTTTGGCATCATTTCGTCGCGATACAGGGAGAATGTTCCGTGGCGTCGGACTCGGGTGCCCGCAGCATGCCGAGATCCAAGCATCAGCCGACTGTCTTTTGTGAGAACAAAGAACCTTCACATACCGGCCGAAGCGTGGTCGGAACAACGGCCACGGAGGGCCTCATGCGCGCTGCGACAGACCCGGAAGCGCCGCATCCGCTTCTGATATCGGGCGCAGCGACGTCCAGCGCGACGGACCGAGTATGGCCCGGGAGCCAATCGGCCGACGGGCTCGATCTGGAAGTCATCGTCCCGGCATACAACGAAGAGTTCCGTATCGGCCCGACGTTGCTTGCGCTCGCGGGTCACCTTTCCGCCATGCCGATCTCGGGGGCCATCAGAGTCATCGACAACGGCAGTTCGGATCGCACCGCCGAAGTCGTCGATCCGCTCAGCACGGCGAATGTGCCGATCACTGTGTCGGGCTGCTCCCGGCGCGGTAAAGGCGCCGCCGTACGGCGAGGGGTGCTGACCAGCCGGGCGCGGTGGGTGGGATTCTGTGACGCGGATCTTGCTACCGCCCCCACCGCGATCGATGACGTGGTCAGCCTGCTGGCCGACGGCTGGCAGGTCGTGATCGGGTCCCGGCGGCACTCGAGTTCCAGGGTGACCATGCGGCAACCGCTGGTCCGGCGATTCGGTGGGACAGCGTTTCGCATGGTTTCCCGCCGATACGTCGGTGACCTCACCGACACCCAATGCGGATTCAAGTTCTTCGAAGGAATGGCTGCCCGGCGTCTGTTCTCCACTGTGACGCTCACCGGTTTCGCGTTCGACCTCGAAGTCCTTGCGAAGGCCCGCAGGATGGGGTTGTCGATCATCGAGTTGGGCGTCGAATGGAACGACCGGTCGGGAAGTACGTTCGCGCCGTTGCGCGACAGTGTCGAGGTGGCCCGGGAACTCTGGCTGCTGCACCGCAGCATGACCGAGCGTTGAGCCGATCGAATCCTTCCGACTTACTGAGAAAGATGATTCAGAAAACATGTCCCATGTGGTCATCTGCAACTGGCGCGACAGCGGGCACCCCTTGGCCGGCGGTGCCGAATTGTATTGTGAACGCGTTGCTGAGCACCTGACCCGGAACGGGCATGAGGTCACGCTGCTCACCTCTGGTTTCAAGGGTGCGACGCCCGTCGAGGAGGCCACGTTCGGCCGGATCGTTCGACGGGGCGGAAGGTTCACCGTCTATTTTCATACCCTGGTGTGGCTGAGGCGTCATCGCCGCCAATTTGACGCCGTGATCGATTCCCAGAACGGTATTCCGTTCTTCTCGCCGCTGGCCACCGGGCGGCGCAAGCCGGTCGCCCTGCTTATCCATCACGTGCATCAGCATCAGTTCACGCTCTATTTCCCGCGGCCGGTGAGCCTGCTCGGGCAGTGGCTTGAACGCACGGTCAGTCGCTGGGTTTACGGGCGGCGAGCCGTCTGCGTGGTGTCACCCTCCTCGCGCGCCGAGGTGCGCCGGCTGCTGCGATTCGCCGGACCGGTGTTCATAACCGCATGCGGGCAGGATCGGGCCGACAACCCGGTCCGCGTACTGCGGGACGTGCATCCGCGCATCGTCTTCGTGGGCCGGCTGGTGAACCACAAGCGGGTCGATCTGCTCGTTCGGGCATTCGCCGAGGTGATGAGCCGGGTCGAGGATCTGCGGCTCGACATCGTCGGAAGCGGGCCGGAACTGCCGGCGTTGCGTACTCTCGCCGATCAGCTGCAAGTGGGTGAACGGATCTGCTTCCACGGTCGAGTGAGCGACCAGCGTCGTGACAACCTTCTGGACCAGGCGTGGATGACCGTCGGCACCTCGGTCGGCGAAGGCTGGGGACTGTCGGTGATGGAGGCGGCCGCACGCGGTGTCCCCGCGGTCGCCCTGCGGGTGTCAGGTCTGCAGGACTCGGTGATCGACGGAGTCACCGGCTGGTTGGTGAACGATCCCGTGGACCTGCCCACCGCCATCGTGAACGCGGTGGCGTCACTCCGTGAGGACGCCACCGCTCGATCCATGGCTGACGCGTGCCGGCGATGGTCCGACAGGTTCAGCTGGCAGGCGACCGCCGACAGGCTGCTCGCGGTGCTGACCGCCGAGCGCGCGCGCCTGCACGACGGCAGTGTCGCCCGGCGCGCTGAGCACGTGAGCGACGCGGCAACGATCGTCGACCTCGACCCGGTCGGCCTTCGCACCGCGGATCTGTCCGTGCTGCCGGGCACCGACCAGATTGATCTGGGAGCCGACACCGCGCGTCTGCTCCTGCTCGGCGCGGACGAGGAGGACGCCCGAGCACGGCTGACGCAGATGGGGGTCCCCACGGCCACCATCCGAGACTGTCGCCTGGCTCGCCCGAACGAGTTGCTGGGCTGGGCCTCCAGCGTCGCGGATCTGTCGCTCACCGGGGCCGACGGGGAAAGCGGATCGTCGTGACGCGCCTTCGCCGCGCCGAACGCATGAGCATTTTGCACCTAGGCTACGAAGACAAGGATCAGCCCGGTTCCGGCGGTGGCTCGATCCGCACGCACCAGATCAATCGGCAGCTTGCCCGGCGCCATGACCTCACCGTTCTGACCGCCGGCTGGCCGGGTGCCTGTGACCGGATCGAAGACGGCGTCCGCTACGTACACCTGGGATCCGGGCGTACCCGCGCGCGGGCGATCTCGTATTTCCTGCGCGCCACGCGCCAAGCGCACCGTTCCACGGCGCACCTGATCGTCGAGGACTTCGGCGCGCCGGTCGGCACGGTCGGCATTCCTCGGTTTACCTCGGTCCCCGTCATCGCGATGGTGCAATGGATGTTCGCCGCTGAGATGACGGCGAAGTACCGGCTCCCCTTCCAGCTCATCGAGCGGTGGGGAGTACGGCAGCACCGGCACTTCATCGCCGTCTCCGACGATCTCGCCGCCGACATCACCGGCCGCCATCCCGGCGCCGAGGTGCAGGTCGTACCAAACGGTGTGGAGTCCGAGGCGTTCCTGACCCCGGCCGACATCGGCAGATTCGGTAGCCCGTCGGCTCCGCTGGTCTATCTCGGCCGGCTGGATACCACGCAGAAGGGCATCGACGTCCTGATCCGGGCGCTTGCCTCGATCCCCGACCGGCCGCTGCACATCGCCGGTGACGGGTCGGACCATGACAAACTGCGTCGGCTGGCCTCCGCCATGGGGGTGGCCGACCGGATCCGTTGGCTCGGCCGGGTCGACGGCGACCGCAAGTACGCCCTGCTGGCGTCGGCCGCCGCGGTGATCGTCCCGTCGCGGTTCGAGACGTTCGGCATGGTCGCCGTCGAGGCCGCTGCCACCGGGACCCCGGTCATCGGCTCCGACATCGCCTGCCTGCGCAACGTCATCACCGACGAGACCGGGGTACGGGTCCCGCCCGGTGACGTCGGTGCGCTGGCCGAGGCCGTCACCCGGCTGCTGGCCGATTCGGAACGGGCGGCGCGGCTCGGAGCGGCCGGCCGCGCCTTCGCCAGCCAGTTCGACTGGCAAACCATCGCGGCACGGCAGGAAGCCATTTACCGTCGCGTCGCTTTCGCGAGGTACGACGGAGGTAAGCCATGATCACCGAAAACCTCGGCATGGCACGTCGTACCGAGCCCGCGCCGCCGACCGCCGGCCCGGGGCGGCGGTCGCGTACGCGTACCGGGCTCACCGTGGCCGCCGCGGTCGCCGTCGTACTCGCGCTGCGCCTTGTCGGCCTGACGACCAGCTATGACATCTTCGTCGACGAACATTTCTACGCCGCTCTCGGACGGTCGGTGGCCGCCGGACATCTGCTGCCGGACAACGCAGGACAACCGTTTCTGTTGCATCCACCCGGCTTCTTCTGGCTCGAGGCCCTCTGGTCGACGATCGTGCCGATCGACGGTGGCGCGGACCGCGCCGTCTATCTCATGCGGGCGCTACAGGAGGTGATGGCCGCCGCGTCCGCCGTCCTGATCTTCTTCCTGGCACACCGCCTGGCCGGGTTCCGGGCCGCGGTGGCCGCTACCGCCCTGTTCGCCATCGACGCCTACATACTTCGGCAGAACGCGCGGGTGCTGCTGGAGACCACGGCGCTGACCTTCGTGCTGGCCGGCTATCTCCAGCTGGTACGGCTCGTACAGGGTGCGCCGGGTCGTGGCCGGAGCGGCGTCTTGTGCGGTGTGTGCTTCGGCGCCGCGGTCCTCACGAAGGACATGGCAGTGCTGATCACCACGGTGCCGCTGCTGCTGATGGCGGTGACGGGCTGGTGCGGGGTACGGCGGCAGGCGATCGTCGCCGCCGCCGCGGTCCCAGCACTCTACGTCACCTATTCGGTCGTGGTCGTGGTCAGCGGCCACGGCGCTGCTCTCTGGACGGCGAAGACCTCCGGATTCGCACGCCTGCTGGGCACACACATCACCACGGGTTTCAACGCGCCGCATTCACCGTCGCTGAGTCACGTGATGTGGTCCCAGCTGCTGGAGTTCGGCGGGAGCTATGCCCTGATCGGAGCCGGGACACTGGCCGGGTTGTGGTTGCTGGTACGTCCCGTCACACCGGCCCACCGTGTCCTCGGCCTGTTCACGAGTTCGGCCGCCTTCATGGTCGCCTACGACACGGCATTCGGCACGATCGAGGAACACTTCCTGTACTACCTGGCCGTACCGGCCCTCATCAGCGCCGTCGTAGCCGGTGCCGAGCTGTCGCGACGCGTCCCGCGGCTCACCGCCACGACGCCACTGCTGACCGGCATCCTGGTCTTGCTCCTCGCCCTCGACGCAACCGCCTGGGTCCGTCTGCGGTCCACCCCCGACAACGGGCACAGCGAGGCGATGAAGTGGCTACTGGCACACGCCCCTGCCGGATCGCGCGTGGCCTGGGTCGCGGGCCAGACCGAGCTCAGCCTGCTGGGTACCGACTTGGTGCCGGTTCCACTCGGTGCCCCGTCCACCATGGCCAGCGAGGGAGTGAGTTACCTGGTCACGTTGGAGAAGCTCGTGGACGAGGGCTACACCTTCACGACCCCGCGCCATGTCGACTGGTACGCCCAGCACGGCACCAAGGTCTTCTCCAAGACCGGACGATCGTACGGTGAAGTCGCTATTTATCAGACCATCGACCGGAATCTCTGGTGAAGCGCACCGGGTGGCTGGTGCTGGCGGGATCTCTCGCCACCGGGCTGCTCAACTACGGGTACACCGTCACCCTGATTTTTCTGCTGCGCCCGGCCGACTTCGCCAAGGTTGCCTCGATCTCCTCGTTGCTCCTGCTGGTCGGCACCGCCGCCTCGGCAACGATCCCCTGGGTGCTCGCCCGCGAGATCTGCAATTCGGCGCACTCGGCTGACCGGCGGCGGCATGCGGTCGGCTTCGCGCTAACCACTTCGGCACTCGCGGGCATTGCCGCCGCTGCGGTGTTGTGGCTGGTGGAGGCCGCCTACGCGGACACTTCCCTGATCCTGCTGTCCGCCGTCAGCTGCCTGAGCATCTTCGTGACCGCCGCCGGTGCCGGATACCTTCAGGGCCGGCAGCGCCTGGCTGAGCTCACCATGTACCGCCTCGCCGAGGTCGCCGCCAAGATCGTCATTGGCCTCGGCGGCGCGGCGCTCGCCGGATCCGCCACGGCCGGAGTGGCCGGTATGGCGACCGGCTCAACGCTGTGCGCCTGCTGGGCTCTGTGGATCATGCGATCTGACATCGGACGGCGGGGTCGCGGCCAGGCCGGCGACCGCACCCTCTGGCGTGACGCGATAGGAATCGGCGCCGTCCAGTGCCTCTGCTCCCTGGTCCAGGCCGCGGACGTCATCGTCCTCAGCCTGAGCGTCGGCGCCACCCCGGCCGCCGCCGGCTACCAAGGGCTGATGGTGCTCGGCCGCATTCCGCTCTTCGTGTCCACCGCGTTGTCGGTCATCGCGTTTCCCCGGCTGGCCGCCGACGACATCACCGAGTACGAGGCCCGGCGAGTCACTCGCGAGACACTCGCGCTCTACCTGGTGCTGTCCGGCCTCGTCGTCGTCGCACTGGCGGCTCTGCCGCGTTCGATCCTCGCCATGATCCTGCCCGCGCACTACGCCAAGTTCCACGCCCTGCTGCTCCCCTTGGCCCTCGCCGGCGCACTCGCGGGCCTGCTCAGCCTGGCCACCACCTTTCTCCAAGCAGCCGGACGATACCGCGCGGCCATCATCGTCCTGGCCATCAGCGCCGTCGCCGCGGCAGCCGCCCTCACCGCGGCTTCGGGTGACCTCCGGGTCTTCGCCTGGACTTCGGCAAGCACGACTGCGGCTACCGCGCTCGTGACGATGATTCTCGTGGCGCCGCGCCGGCCGGCCTCCTCGGTGGGCACCGGTCACGCGGTCGAGGGGCAGGTCACCGCCGGCTCGCGAGATACGCGGGTCCTGCGACCGGCCGCTGCGGCAACGAAGGCAGCACCGGCGAATCGGTCCTCGCCAGCCTCGGTGACGACATCGAACCCGGCACCGTGGCCCCACGGCTCGCCGGTGGCGGGACAGCACAGCAGTGCCACACCCGCCACCGGCGCCGTATCCGGGCGGTGCCGCCCGGCTAACTGGTCTGCATCGCGGTGACCTGGCTCAGCGACGGCCGGTCCGTGCGCCCGCTGTACAGGTCGGCCTCGTTCATGATGAACATCATCGACAGTTTGTAGGTACGCGCGTGGGCGTAGGCCCTCGCAAGCTCCGCCGGAGTGTTGCTGCCCTGGTTCTCGCCCGCGATGCCCACACCGGCACGAATGGCCAGATCCGACAAGTATGCGATCGGCGACTTGGTCTGCGCCGTCGTGCCGGTACCCGCGCGATCAATCGACGACTGATAGGCGAGCACCCCGCGCTTCGGCAGCGCCGCGACCTGCCGCGCCCAATCCAGTCCCTGAGACAGGGTGTTGTTGTTCTCCGCCAACGTGCCGCCGGACAAGCGTGCGGCCGCTGCCGCCTCGGCCTGGCCGGGACGCAGCCCCACATTCGGATACAGCACCAGCACCGGCGCCCCCGGGACCATCAACTGCGTCTGAGCCACGATGAACCGCTGGTACTCGACGAGGCTGTCCAAATACCACGAGATGAACTTCTGCGCCTGGGCCGGCTTACCGGTGCCCGGCACCCATCCGCGAACCGGATTGCTCGCTCGCGCCCACTTCCCGAAGGCCCAGAAGGAATGCCTCGGCAGGGCCTGATCGGGATAGCGCAACTCACCGTTGAGCAAACCACCGGCCCGCACAGCCGTGAACTTGAGGCCCTTGATGGCCACCGTCAACTTTTGCAGATAGGCCTTCTGAGCCGCGCGCACCTTCGGATTCCACACCGCATCCGGAACGTCCTCGCCCGGCCCGCCGTGCCATTTGATGCCGTACTGATCGACAAATCGGGTGTCCGGATCCAGGTCGAAGACCCACGACGGAGCATCCTGCAAACCAGGCGAGAAAACCACCTGAAGCCCGGCGCGCTGAAATGTTGCGTACCGCTTCCGCAGCGCCGAAACCGCCGCCGAATCAAGACCCGCTCCGGCCACCGGCTGTAGATCCCGCCAACGCGCCTCCAGCAATACCGCCCCCACGCCGGCGGCTTTGGTCGTGACTGCCCGGCCATCGGCCGGCTGCAGAATCCCCAGCAAAGGCCTGCTCAAGGCCGCTCCGGTACGGCGCGCGGCGTTGCTGGGGGGCGAAAAAGTGAAAACTGTCACGGACATCGCCAGGACAATGGCTGCAGTGCGGGCAATCACTCGCGCCGAAGCGCTTTGCGGAATGTTAAGCACGACGGCTGTTCGACGCGCCATGGGTCTCAATTACGGTTGTAACCCATTGCTACCCCGGTCGCGACCCGACTGCTCCCGGCGCGCCGCGACGACGCACCGCCGTCCCTGCCGAGAACCGGCGATGAGGAGGGCTTGCCGGCGATCTCGGTGCTGGAGCCGCGCCCATAATCAGGACCTGGATCGGAAGGCGATTTTCGCTTGGATGCTCGCAAACCACCCGATCCAGCGCCGATAACACCCTTTCGGGCCACTACCGGCCTCTCATCAGGCAGAACTGCCATGTGAAGCACGGCTCTCCGACATACTTCAGCCGTATACGGCGATGCGCGTGATCAGTCTCGGAGGGCAGCGCGGTGCGGCAGAACAGTCCCGTCCACGGTGTGGCGGCTGTGATCGCGATCCCCGGCTGTGCGGCCGGCCGCGGGCTCCACGGCTGACCCGCCTCACCGGTTCCCGCAGCCATGCCCACTGACCTTGCCCAGTTCCGAACCGATGCCGTCGCATGAACGAAAACCGCGGCGATGAGGAACCGGTTCCGACGGCGTGCCCGCAACGCGGGACGCGCAAGATCGCCATGTCGATCTTCGACAGCATCGGCAACCCGCATTACAGCGGGGGCGGCCCGGTCGTCGTGCATGAGGTGGCCACCCGGCTGGCGACGAGATACGACGTCGTCGTGTACACCGCCTCGCATCGCGGCAGCCGCGCCGACGTGCGCGACGGCGTCCGGTACGTATACCTCCCGGTCGGCTGGGCAGGCCCCCGCGCCGGGCAGGTCCTCTTCCAGTTGATGCTTCCGTTCGTCGCTACGTTGGCGGGCCACGGCGCCTGGATCGAGACCGTCACGCCGCCGATCTCAGCGAGCCTCCTGCCGATGCTGTCCCGGCGCCCGGTCGTCGCGCTCGTGCAGATGCTCGGCGGCGCCGACATGGCGCGTAAGTACCGGATACCGTTCCATCTCGTCGAACGCTGGGCGGTGCGGCTGTACCGGCACTTCATCACCCTCAACGAACTGGACCGCGCGATGATCGAGAAGTACGCGCACCCGGCGACCTGTCACCTCATCCCCAACGGCGCGTACCGCCCGGCCCTGTCGGAGAGCGAGTTCGGCACCGGCGACCATCTGCTCTTTCTGGGGCGCATCGACGTCGAGCAGAAGGGCCTCGATCTGCTGCTCGCCGCGGTCCGCCGTCACCGGCCGGCGCTGCCGCTGGTGGTCGCCGGGTCGGGCACTGCCGAGGAGGAGCGCAAGCTGCGCCGTCTGGTCGCCGCGGCCGGCCCCGGCGTGGGGCTGGTCGGCCGGGTCGACGGATCAGAGAAGGAGCGCCTGCTCCGCTCGTGCGCCGCCGTGGTGGTGCCGTCGCGGTTCGAGACCTTCAGCCTCAGTGCGCTGGACGCCATGGCGTACGGGAAGCCGGTGGTTCATTTCGATCTTCCCCAGTTGCGCTGGATCGGCGACGACTGCGGGATCCGGGTCCCCGCCTTCGACGAAGCTGCCCTCGGCCGGGCGCTGCACGACATCGCCGCGGATCCGCAGTGGCGCGCACGGCTGGGCCGGCGCGGCTACGCCCGCAGCAGGGACTACGACTGGGACGCCGTATCCGCGCGGTACCGCGCCGTCTTGGACGCCGTCCTCGCCGAGGACCGTCACGGGCGGGGGCAGTAGTACACCTCCGGCACCGCCGGGATGACGCCCCCATGGAACAGCCCCGCCACCTGGCTGCGATAACCGCTGATCAGCCGGCCTTTCGCGGCGACGCCGGTGCTCAGGCGCCAGGGCGTGAGGGCATGCGCCGAAACGAAGCGCGTATCCACCGGAGCCACCAGATCGTAGGGAAAGTCGGAGTAGTAGACGGCGTGCTCGCGGAACTGCGTGCCGGCCAGCCGGCCGATCAGGTGATCGACGTGCCGCCCGACACCCAGCGGGCAGAACAGCAGCTTCGCGCCCGCGCGCCGGGCGGTCGCCCGGATCGCCGCCAGGACGTCGCGGATCAGCGGGCGGTCGCCGTGTGCGAGCCGTCCCCGGGCGATGTCGAAGTGGTAGGTCGGATAGCGGTGCGCCAGTTCGGGCACGACCCGTCCGAGCCTTTCCCGCATCGGTCCGCCGCGCCGCCGCCGGCGGAACAGCGCATCGGCGAAGCCCAGATGTACCGGTTGTACGGCCAGCTGGGCCAGCACGTCGGCGTCCTCGCGGCGGCGGGCCGAGTACAGCGACGCGGCGTCGTCCGAGCCACAGGCTCGCATGAAGCCGCGCGCCGCGTGCGTGTGCGGTGGCGGGCCGGCGGTGGTGAAGATCGTCGCCACGATCACCGGGCAGTGCCGCGCCGCGACTTCCAGCAGTGCTCCGCAGGACAGCACGGCGTCGTCCAGGTGCGGCGACACGAACAGGATCGGATCCCCCGCGTCGAGCGCAGACCGGAGCGGAGCTGGCATCTGTTGATCAGGCACGGGTGTCTCCCTGGGCTCGGCAACGCCGGCGTGGCGTCCGATGACCACATTCGGGCCGGCGTATTGCCACGGCGGCCGGTTCCCGGCGATGTCATACCTGGGTGCTGGGCCTCGCACGACCGTGCGGGCACGGCCGCCTCGGCGATGATGATCACCGAGCGTGCGGCGAAGCCGGCGGTGCGAAGATTGCCTACCATTCCGGACAAATCCGCCGACTTGGTCGGGGCCCGCCGGCACCACGCCCACTCGATGTGGTCGGTCAACCGGCCCCACGACGTTCCTGTACTGCCGGCGACGTCACAGTCTCCTCAGCGGACACCTGATCTGAACGGCATCAGGTACTTTCTGCGCTCCTGCTTGCCGCGCCGCAATCCGCCTCGATTTCGGAATCAGGTCAGGAGAGATCCCAGAGGGGCAGGCCGCCGAGGTGGATGTCGGGGAGCAAATGCGTGCCCCGGTCGTACGTGGTGTTGTAATTGACGTTGTAGTGCTTGTCGTAACTGGTGTTGTAATTGACGTTGTAGTTTCGGTCGTGGCTGATGTTGTGATTCGTGTTGTAGTGCTTATCGCGGTTTGCGTTGTGGTTGGTGTTGTAGTGCCTGTCGCGGTTTGCGTTGTGGTTGGTGTTGAAGTGCTTGTCGCGGTTTGCGTTGTGGTTGGTGTTGTGGTGCTTGTCGTGGTTTGCGTTGTGGTTGGTGTTGTAGGTCTTGTCGCGATTCGCGTTGTGGTTGGTGTTGTTGTTGATGGTGTCAGGACCCTCGCCTTTTCCCTTTCTCTTGCCATGGTCGCTGTCGCTGCCGGCATTGGCGGCAACGAAGGCCCCCGCTGCGAGCGCCGAACTGGCGGGCGCCGCAACGAAGCCGAGTGCCGCGGTCACTGCGCCGGTAAGGACGGCCAGCCTCAGAAAATTCTTCACAGGGATCCTTCGCGTTTACGGAATAGGAGGATGTGCCGGAGATACGCATTTCCTGCGCTGTCTCACTATGCCGACCCCGAAGGGCCGTATCACGGAGATCCGCGACGACAGTCTTCATTTCCCGCGATCGAGCGAAAGTGTGGGCTCGCCCGAATCCTTTCGCCTGGTAGGGCAGAGGTGAGCGGGCTGCTCGTTTCGACGGTGAGCCGGACCGGCCAGACTCAGCCCGGCCTTGGCGTACGCCTTCGTGAGTCGTCTCAGAAGATGCTGTTCCATACCCTCTTCGCGTTGTCGGCGACTGCCTCGGCAGCGTTTCCAACCCCGTCGCCGATCGTTCGGAAGCCCTCCTTGAGCGCCGTCTGTGTCCCTTCCGGCGCTTCGAGAGGCCACGTTCTGAATTTCCCCGGGACCTGTTCGCAGACGCTCGTCATCGGTCTCGGCCGTCGAGGTAGGCCAGCACCGCGAGCACCCGGCGGTGATGGCTGGTTGAGGGGGACAGACTGAGCTTGGCGAACAGCGTGTTGATCAGGTTGTTGACCGATTTCTCGGCGATGACGAGCTGCTCGGCTACCGCGGCATTGGAGTGGCCCTCCGCCATGAGCCGTAGGACGTCATGCTCCCGTGGGGTGAGCTCGGTCAAAGTGTCGCGTCCGTGCAGGAGACGCGCGACCACGTCGGGGTCGATGACAGTGCCGCCGGCCGCGACTTGGCGCAGCGCGGCTACGAATTGGCGGACGTCACCGACTCGGTCCTTGAGTAGGTAGCCGACCGCGCCGGCGCGGTCGGCGAGCAATTCCCGGGCGTAGAGCCGTTCGACGTACTGGGAGAGTACGAGCACCGGAAGGCCGTGCGCCTGCCGTCGGGCGGCGAGGGCGGCGCGCAGCCCCTCGTCGGTGAACGTAGGCGGCATCCGGACGTCGACCACGGCGATGTCGGGACGGACCTCGAGTAGTCGCTCGGTGAGCTCCGATCCGTCGGCCACCGTCGCCACCACGTCGAAGCCGTACGCGGTCAGCATGCGGGTAAGACCGTCGCGCAGCAGTGCCTGGTCCTCGGCTATCAGGACGCGCACGGCAGCTCCATGTTGAGTACCGTCGGGCCGCCCGCCGGGCTGCTCAAACGCAGCTCGCCGTCAAACGCGGCCATCCGGCGCCGGATGCCGAGCAGGCCGGTGCCGCCGGCCGGGTCGGCGCCGCCGTGCCCGTCGTCTCGGACGGTGATGTGCAGGGCCGTACCGGTGTCGGCGATGGTCACCTGAATGCGGGTGGCGCCACTGTGCCGGCCGGCGTTGGCGAGCGCCTCGGCGACGGCGAAGTAGGCGGCGGCCTCGACCGGGGCGGTGAGCCGCCGGTCCAGCCTCAGGTCCAGGTCGGCCGGGAACGCGGTGTCGAGCACGAGCGCCTCGACTGCTGCGGCCAGGCCCCGGTCGGCCAGCACCGGCGGGTGCACGCCGCGCACCAGGTCCCGCAGCTCGGTCAGCGCCGCGCCCACGCCGGCCCGTGCCTCGGCCACCAGAGCCTTGGCGCCGGCCGGATCGGCATCGATGACGTCCTCGGCGACGCCCAGGCTCATCGCCATCGCGACCAGCCGCGCCTGCGCGCCGTCGTGCAGGTCACGCTCGATGCGGCGCAGCTCCGCGGCGGACGCATCGACGGTGGCGGCGCGAGTGGCGGTCAAGCTGCCGACCCGGTCGATCAGCACCGCCTTGGAGGTCGGGCCGAGCAGCGCCGCCGCGAGCCGGGCCTGCCCGTGGACGAGAGGCCGGGGCAGCCGGTACGCGACGACTGCCAGTCCTAGGCCGACCGGCACCAGCACCCAGCTCAGCACCGTGGACCGGCCGGTCAGCTCCAGTACCAGGGGGTCGTACCCGGTCGGCTCCGGCAGCACCGCGCTCAGCACGGGTGCGGTTACGCACTGGAACGCGCCCAGCCACAGGGCAACCGGAAGCACGAAACAGACCACGCCGACGACGAACTGGCAGGCTAGCCAAGCGAAGTCGTACCAGGTCGCCGGCTCGCGCAGGATCATGCGCAGCCGGGCGAAGGCCCCGGCAGGCAGCGGCCGGTACGAGGCCGGCACCGCCGCTCCGAGCACCGCAGCCGCCCGGCGACGCTGGAGTCCGGCGAGCCGACGGGTGACCCACACGGCGGCCGCGAAGAGTCCGAGACCCAGACCGGCCGCCACGGTCGCCGGTAACGACGCGACGAGGAGGAACAGCAGCACGGGAGCGGGTAGGCCGATCGCCGCGCTCACCACCAGCCAACCCAGGTCACGTCCATGACTGCGAATCTGCTTCACGGCATCGACAGTAGGGCGCGCGAATCATGGCCGACAGGGTGCCTGCACCCCGTCGATCCCAGGTGTTCTCGCCCTGTGTGCCGAGCGGCGCGACGACGATGCTGGCTCCCGACGAACCGAGATCGACCTGGGAGACCCCGAATGCGAAAGATCGCCATAGCCGTACTCGTCGCGCTGTCAGCGGCGCTGGCCGCCGTACCGACGCCGGCCTTCGCCGGGCCGGCGGACGTGGTCGCCACCGAGGTCGAATTCACCGGCGCCGGTGGTGTGGTCTTGCACGGCACTGTCCTCGCGCCGGCTCAGGACGCCGGGAAGACGCGGCGACCGGGGATCGTGATGCTGGAAGGCGCGGGCAACCGCGGCCGGGAATATCTCATGCCGGAGGCGCGGGCATACGCCCGGCACGGCATCGTGACGCTCGTGTACGACAAGCGCACAGTCGGCTATTCGATGCTGCATCGGGACTACGGGCTGCTCGCCGACGACGCGCTCGCCGGGCTGCGGCACTTGCGATCACGGTCGGACGTCGACCCGGGGCGGACCGGGCTGTGGGCGCTGTCCGAAGGCGCGTTCGTCGCCCCGATCGCTGCGAACCGCTCCGCCGATGTCGCTTTCCTCGTCACGGTCGGCGCGGTCGGCGTCACCCCGGCCGTGCAGACCGCCTGGGCCTACGGCACGTACCTGGAGCACGCCGGCGTCAACGGGTCGCTGCCCGGCACCATGCGGGGCACCACGGTCCGCACCGCGATCGGGGCGGGCATCTTCGCTGAGGCCGACTTCGATCCACTGCCGCACTGGGAGCGGGTGCGGCAGCCGGTGCTCGCCCAGTGGGGCCGCCTCGACCGGGACGCCGTGCCCGGGCAGAGCAGCCAGCTCATCCGGCAGGCGCTGGAGCGCGGTGGGAACACCCGGCACACCATCCGGATCGTCGACGCCACCAACCACAACCTGCACCGCACTGCCGACGACGGCTTCGACCGCCTGCCGGACCTGCCGGCGGACTACGGCGACGCCGAGGCGCGCTGGATCGTCGACCCCCGGCAGGAGTCCCTCCCGAGCGGTGACTTCGGCCCCGAGCCGGCCGCACCGGCCATAGGCGCACCGGCCTGGTACGAGGGGGGTGCGGTCCAACTGGTGGCGTTCCTGGCGCTGCTCCTCGCGTTCGCGGCGTACCCGGTGGCCGCCGCCGTCCACCGCATCCGCCGCGGCCCGCGCGTCCAGGCCCTACGATCGGCCCGCTGGCTCGCCGTGCTGGGCCCGGCCACCGTTGCCGGCACGCTGCTGTACCTGCTCGTTCTGCTCGCCACGGCGGCGAAGGTCACCGGGCCCGTGGTCCTTGGCCGCCCGGTCGTGTGGCTCGGCCTGCAACTGCTCGCCTGCGTCACCGTGATTGCCACGCTCACGGTCGCGTGGGGCCTGTTCCAGCACCGCTCGGCCGACCGGATTCGGCTCAGCCTGCTCACGGCGGGCGGGCTGTTGTTCGTCCCGTGGGCCGTCCACTGGGGATTGCTCCTCCCGTGAGTGATCAGACGACCGGCATCACCAGGCGCCGGGTCCTCGGTGGCCGGGCCGGTAGCAGCACAGTCCGGCCACGGACACCCGTATCGTGTGGGCGTGCTTCAGGCCGGCTTCGGGAGCCGCAACGGCAGTTCGTTCGGCCCGTGGGTGCCGATCGCCGGCCGCCAGGTCACCTCTCCGGCGATGACCGGCGGGCCGAAACGACGGGCGAGGATCGCCAGGGCTTCGCTCAATTCGGCGTGGGCGAGCGCGGAGCCGAGACAATAGTGCGGTCCGGCGCCGAACTGGAGCAGCGGGGCATCGCGGACTGCCGTGATGTCGAAGGTGCCTCCGCCGGGATAAGCACGTGGATCCCGCTGGGCGGTCCGCACGGCCATGGTCACGAAGGTCCCGGCGGGGATGGGCACACCGCGAAACTCGAAGTCTTCGGCCGCGCGGCGGAACAGGCTCGCCGCCGACGGTCGCCAGCGCATCGTCTCGTTGACCGCGTTCTCCGCCAAGTCGGGCCGGTCGCGCAGCAGCGTCCACTGCGTGGGGTGTTCGGCGAAGGTGACCATCATGTTGGAGAACTGGTGGCGGGTGTTGTCGTGTGCGCCGAAGACCAGCGTGACCAGCAGGTTGCGCAATTCCTCGCGGGTAACCGTCGCATCGACCCGCCAGGCGCCGACCATCGTGGAGATCAGGTCGTCGGCCGGGCGCTTGGTTTTCTCGTCGATCAGTGCGTCTATATAGCCGTCCAGTCCCGCGACGGCCCGTTCGACGCGGGCCGCCGTGTCGCCGCCGGTGGCCAAGGCGAAGATCAGGCCGATGTCGCTGGACCAGACGCTGAATATGTCGTGGTCCGCGGCGGGCACACCGAGTAGTTCGCCCATGACCGCCAGCGGCAGCCGATTGGCGAAGGCGTCGACGAATTCGACTTCGCCGGCACTTGCCATCTCATCGGCCAGTGCCTCGGCCGTCGCCCGGATGAAGGGTCGCAGCAGGTCGACCGTGCGCGGCGTGAAGGAGCGGCCGGCCAGGCCGCGGAGCCTGCGGTGGTCGGCGCCGTCCCAGTTGACGATCATCGGGACCCACCAGTCGTGGATCGGCCCGGAGGTGATGCCGTTGCGTCGCAGGTAGTCGTCGCCGCCGTGGTCGAGCCGACGGTCACGGAGCAGTTCCTGAGCCTCCGCGTAACGCAGCACGAGCGGGCCGAGCGGGCTGTCGGCGTACCAATCGGCGGCCTGCGCGGCGAGCACCTCCGGCGAGGTGAAATCAAAAGCCGGATCGACAACATTGAGGTACGGCATGCGATGCCTCCCCGTCCGGTCATGCATGTGTCACCGAGTGTGCCGCACGGGTCACCAAGAGCAGAATGCTCGATCAGCGAGGAAGCCGCGGTCCGGGGCGAACACACCGGGTGACGAGCCGGTGGCGTGCACGGCGTCCGCAGCGCCGCACAGCACGTCCGGCCAGAACGCGTTTCTGAGCTGGTCGACGGGATGGTCGGGCGGTCCGTAGAAGGCCATGTTGTCGCCGTAACTCACGTGCCGGTCCACGGTCGGCGCGTGGTAGGACATCGCGTAGTAACCGATGACCAGTCCGTCGTGCCCCCAAGCCTCAATACCGCAGCCGAGTCTTCCCCCGGCGATCCCGAGTCCGTAGCCACCGTCCTGCTGGCCCGGCGCGATCGGAACAGTGGTCTTCATCTGCGCCAGCTGCGCGGGCCGCAGGAGCCGGCCACCGAGCAGCGCGCGGTAGAAGCGGTTCAGATCGCTCGCCGAGGACACCAGCGCCCCCGCGGTCCACGTCCAGGACATGTTGTACACACTGAAGTCACGCAGCGTCCCGTCCGGCCATGGCACGTAGCCCTCGGAGTGCGGCCCGCGGATGTACGGCGACCGCCCGGGAAGGTAGGTGTTCCGCAGTCCCAAGGGTCGAATGATCCGCCGTGCGAACTCGCTCTCGGCCGATCGTCCGGTGATCCGTTCGAGGATGACGCCGGCGAGGATGTAGTTGGTGTTGGAGTAGCTCCAGCGCTCACCCGGCGCGCCGGTGCGTGGCTCGGACAGGCCCAGTGCCACCAGTCGCGAGGGCGGAATGGTCACATGCCGTAACCGTTCCATCGCCGCCAGGTCGGGGAACAGAACCGTGTCGTAGTCTGCGATGCCGCTCGTGTGGTTGAGCAGCATCCGTACCGTCACGCCGGTCGCGAGATCGTCGGGCACCAGGTCCGGTACGAACCGGCCGATCGGGTCGTCCAGGCCCAGCCGGCCCTCTCCGGCCAGCTGCAGGATGACGGTGGCGGTGAAGGTCTTCGTGATGCTGCCGACGCGATGCTGGAACCCCGGCCGCATGGGCCGGCCGGTGTCCACATCGGCTACTCCCGCTGCACCACGCCAGACGTGACGCCCGTCGCGTACCTCTGCGAACGCCCCGGCCATGCCCGCGTCATGGATGGCGTCAAGCGTCTCCTGCCATGCCCGGGGATGTGGCGTCGACGGGTTCGCCACGGCCGGACCGGATGCGCCGGTGAGCAGCGCCAAGGTCATGCCGGCGGCGATCAGAAGCCGAGTCTGAGTGCGCATCGTTCCATTGGAAACCCTCGATCCCAGGAGGGGAAGGCCAGGCGCCTCGACAGGCCTGGTCCCGTGCACGCCGGGCCGGCGTCTTCCATCACGAGCAGGTCGGCATCGGGCTACCCGGTCCGCTGCTCGCCGGCCTGACGCACGGCGGCCATGAGCAGGCGCCAGAAGGCGCCGACGTCCAGGCCCACCGCGATGTCCGCGTTCGGGGTACGCCCGGTGCGGTGATGGAGATCCACAACGGTCGCGCCGCGGGTGTACGTCCCGGTCAGCTCGACAGCGACCGGTGCCGTGACGGTCCGGACGATCGCCGGGTCGATGACCTGTGCCACGGCGATCGGGTCGTGCACCGGTGGGTGCTCGAACCCGAACACCCGGTGATACGTGCTCGCGAAGAACGTCATCAGTTCCGCGCAGATCTCGCCCAGCCGGGTGCCCAGCCCACGGAACTCGGCGATGATCTCCGTGGTCGCCAGGGCCTGGTGCGTGACGTTCAACCCGATCATCGTGGTCGGCAGCCCGGACCGCAGCACGATGTCGGCCGCCTCCGGATCGGTGACGATGTTGAACTCGCCGTAGGGCGTCGTGTTGCCCCGCCCGGTCGATCCGCCCATGAAGACGATGCGGCGTACCTGTGGCGTGACCTCCGGATGGCTGCGCAAGAGCAACGCGACGTTGGTCAGCGGTCCGGTGGCGATCAGCGTGACCGGTTCGGGAGAGCCGGTGATCAGCCGCCGCATCAGCTCGACCGCGTGCACGTCCGCAACCCCGCCGACCGGTAAATCGAGGTCGGGGCCGTCGAGCCCGGACGCCCCGTGGATGTCCTCGGCAACGGTCAGGTCACCGACCAGCGGCCGGGCACAGCCGGCCGCGACCGGAACGCCGGCGGCACCGGCCAGGGCGAGAATTTTGAGCGCGTTCTTCGTCGTCTTGTCGAGCGTCTGGTTGCCGGCGACGGTGGTGACGCCGAGAAGTCGCAGCCGGTAGTCACCCGCGGCCAGCAACAGGGCCAGCGCATCGTCATGCCCCGGGTCGCAGTCGACGATCACCGGACGAGCAGCGGACTCACTCACCCGTACGACGATAGATGTTTCCGCATCTCGCGACGGCCCGTACCATCGGCCGGTGTTGAAACGACGGGCCCTTGTTGCCGCGCTGCTCGGCGCTGGCCTGCTGGGTGGCTGCCAAGCCGACGCCGACCCGCCGGCGGCCGCGCCGAGTCCGGCCGCTCAGGCCGGTGGGGTGAGCTCGCCCCCGTCTGCGGCGGCCGAGGTGGCGCCTTCGAAGAAGGCGGCGCCGAGCAGCAAGCCGCCCCGGGCGCTGCCGAAGCCGGGCAATCCCAAGGGTCGCGCCGCCGTTCCCGCCGCCGCGCGGCCGGTCGACACCAGCCGCCCGACCCGTACGGTCGGTGACGGCACACCGGCCGGCTGCACGTCCGCCGCGGTGGTCCGGGCGGTCGCGGCCGGTGGTGTCATCACCTTCGACTGTGGGCCGGATCCGGTCACGATCACGATGACCAAGACGGCCAAGGTGCGTAACGCCAGTGCCAAGGTGGTGCTCGACGGTGGCGGCCGGGTCACGCTGAGCGGCGCCGGCAAGCGCCGGATTCTCTACATGAACACCTGTGACGAGGCGCAGGGCTGGACCACGTCGCACTGCCAGGACCAGGACACGCCGCGCCTGACGATTCAGAACATGGCGTTCACTCAAGGGAACAGCACGGGGGAGTCCGCGGAGGGCGGTGGTGGCGGCGCGGTCTTCGTGCGTGGCGGCCACGTCCGGATTCTCAACTCGCGGTTCACCGCTAACCGGTGCGATCGCACCGGGCCCGATCTGGGTGGCGCGGCGGTACGCGTGCTCGATCAGGGTGGTGACGACCCGGTGTACGTGGTGGGCAGCACGTTCACCGGCGGGGTGTGCTCGAACGGCGGGGCGCTGAGCAGCATCGGCGTCTCCTGGACGGTGCTGAACAGCCACTTCTCGGGCAATGAGGCGGTCGGCAACGGTGCGAACCCGGCCCGGGCCGGTACGCCCGGCGGGGGCAGTGGCGGTGCCATCTACCTGGACGGCAACCGGTTCACGCTTACCGTGGACGGGACCGTCATCGAGAAGAACCAGGCGCGCGAGGGCGGCGGTGCGGTGTTCTTCGTGAGCAACGACCGCACCGGGACCTTGACTGTCCGCAACTCCACGCTACGCCGCAACCGCAGTGCGGGGTTCGAGACGCAGGGGCTGCCGGGCATCTTCTTCATCGGAGCGGACGCCTCGGTCAAGACGTCTGGGTGAGGATGTCGTTGACGACCTTCTGCATCTCGGAGCGTGCCTTCACCGGCGCGGTGGCGTCCACGGCGACCTGCCATTTCGGCTCGGTGCCGAAGAAGTGGCTCATGACGAGCTGGTAGCGGTTCTTCTCCACCTCGAGGAACTTCGTGGTGGCGTCGAACTTGCGCGGCTTCTCGCCGGCGCGGAACCAGTTCTTGCCGAGGGTGTTCTGCTGTTTGGCGCCGCAGGGCGCCGGGCAGGCCCGCAGCAGGACGGCGAGGCGCTTCCCGCTGCCCGGATCTCCCTCGTCGACGCAGATGTACGCCTTCGAATCCGGGATGTCGGTACGGGCGCCGAGGCAGCCCCAGGTGGGTGGGGTGCGGAAGGCGAACGGCCAGTCCTTGAACCGCATGGTGAACGTCTTTTCCCCGGGCTCGAAGGTGGCACCGGTGAGCCGGCGGGCGGGCCGTTCCTCGGCCGGTTCCGGCAGGTTGGGCAGGGGCGGAGCGGACTCCGGCAGCTCGGGCAACGGGGGAATGGGGCGATCCGCCTCTGATGTGGACGCCAGCTGGGCGGCGTACCGGTTCATGACCAGCGTTCCGCCGAAGGAGCAGAGCGCCAGCAGCAGGGTGACCACCAGCAGGAGGATCGAGGCCACCAGGCCGGGGTACTTCTGCGGCCCGGCGCCGAGGGCGCCCCGCATGAAGACGATCAGCGGGGCCCGGTACTCCAGGTCGACGTTCTGACCCGGCATCGCGGTGACGACCAGGTCGGCCTTCCCGATGCGCCGGGGGATCAGGTACGGCACGTGCGCGTGCACGTGATGCTGCCCAGGGACAACGGTGGTGGCGATCGGTCGCCGCCAGCCGGCCGGGATCGGCTGGCCGTCGATCACCAGTACCGGCGTGAAGAGTCCCAGAAGGAATCCGAGCGGCGAGTACTTCATGGTGACCGTGATGGCCGCGGCCTCGCCCTGGTACGGGTAGTACTCCGTCGCGTAAGACGGCCATTGGTGGGTGTGCATATGTGGGAAAACACCGGTGCCGCGCCCCGGGTTCAGGTTGACCTCACTCCTGATTTGCACCCTCATTGCGATCAGCCAAGCCCTGCAACCCGGGTGATACCCGCCGAATGGGTGGTCACCCCCGAAAAGCAACCCAAGCGAAGAGGCCACCCCCCAATGACCAGCACCCGCTTCCGCGCGTACATCGTGACCTTCTCGTTCCTGCTGTGCATGATGGTGCCGGTCGCCCAGGCCCAGGCGGCCACCCTGGAGGTGCCGGACATGGCGAACCGGATGGCCGCGGTCAAGGTGGCCAAGTCGCTGAACTACTACCCGTCCGACGCGGGCTGGTCGGCCATGTGGACCGGCTTCGACGCCGTCCGGATCGAGCAGGACATGGCCCGGATCGCCGCCCTCGGCGCGGACAACGTCCGCGTGATCGTCTTCCCGCAGGTCTTCGGCTACCCGCAGCCGAAGATCGAATACACCGAGCGGCTGCGCAAGTTCATCAGCATCGCGGACGCGAACGGCCTCACCGTCAAGGTGACGCTCTTCGACTGGTGGGCCGGCTACTCGGACGTGGCGAACAGCATCACCTGGGCGAACGCCGTGCTGGCGCCGTACGTGAACGACCCGCGGGTAATCGCGGTCGAGGTGAAGAACGAGTTCCAGCCGAACGACACGGCCGCCGTCACCTGGGTCCGCCAGGTCATCCCGGCGATCCGGGCGGCCGCTCCGGCCATGCCGCTGACCCTCTCGGTCGACGGCGCCACCGGCGCGGCCGGCATGGCGAAGATCAAGTCGGCGCTGACCGAGACCCCGCTGGACTACTACGACTTCCACTTCTACGGCAACTCGGAGCGGTCGCTCGCCGAGATCCGCAAGGCTCAGGCCGCGGTCGCGCCGTCCCCGATCGTGATCGGTGAGACCGGTGTCAGCAGCGCCGTTGTCAGCGAGGGCGAGCAGGGTGCGTACCTGGCCCGGGTGTTCCGCGCCGCCAAGGAGGCCGGTGTCGGCTCGGTGGCCCCGTGGACGCTCAACGACTTCTCGGCCGGCGCCATCCCGAGCAACTCGGTGGTGTCGACGCTGCCCGCTCAGTACAAGTTCGGCCTCTACCGCGCCGACGGCACCGCCAAGATCGCCGCCTCCGTCGTGCACACCGCCTGGACGACCGGCACCACGCCCAACAGCTTCCTGAACCTGGGCTTCGAGGCCGCCGAGATCGACTCGCCGTGGCGGGTGAACCAGCCGCTGGCCGGCGTCGGCGTGGTCAGCACCGACATGCCGCGCAACGGCACCAAGTCGATCCGGTTCTCCCGTACCACCCGGACCTCGGCGGGCCTGCCGTCGGTGGTCACCGCGCCGATCACCCCGGTCCAGGCCGGCTACCGGTGGCGCGCCGAGGCGTTCGCCCGCGGCATCGCCGCGACCGGCACCACCGAGATGTCGCTGAGCTGGTTCGACGTCAACGGCAAGTGGATCAGCCAGAACCTTTCCAACCGTCTGCCGAGCGGCAACACCACCTGGACCAAGCTCGTCATCGAGGCGGTGGCCCCGGCGGGTGCGACGAGCGTTCAGCTGCACCTGAAGTCCGGCGACAACACCGGCACGGTCTGGTTCGACGATGTGGCGATGTCCTGACAGAAAATAGTCGACATCCTTCGATAGGTTGGCGGGGTTCGTTCTCGCCAACGTCGGGCCGCGACCCGGTCCGCCGACGGAAGGAAGCTCGACCGTGCGAAGACTGCTCGTGGCCGTGACCGCCACAGCGTTGACCCTTGCTGGAACGGGCGCGGCCGCTCAGGCCGCGCCCGTTGCCGTGCCACAGCAACACCGTGCCGCGCCGGCGCCGGGCGGGCCCGGGCTCGGCGACGAGTACTACCCGGATTACGGCAACAGCGGGTACGACGTCTCCCACTACGACGTCCGGCTGCGTTACACGCCGGCCACCGACCGGCTCACCGGAACGACCACGATCCTGGCGACGGCCACACAGGATCTCAGCCGGTTCAACCTCGACTTCCTGCTCGACGTCTCGTCGGTGCGGGTGAACAACCGGCCGGCCACCTTCGTGCGTGAGGGTGAGCACGAGCTCGTCGTCACGCCGGCCCGCCCGGTGGCCGACGGCGGGGCCATGACCGTCGTGGTGCAGTACGCCGGCACCCCGTCGACCGAGGTCGCGGCCGGTTTCACCGCCTGGGTCCGCACGCCGGACGGCGCCCTCGCCGTCGGGCAACCGGAGATCGCCTGGTGGTGGTACCCGAGCAACGACCACCCGTCGGACAAGGCGACCTTCGACGTGTCGGTGTCGGTGCCCGAGGGCGTCGAGGCGATCAGCAACGGCGTCATGCCCCGCCCGCCGGTCCGCGAGACGCTCGGCTACACCCGGTGGAGCTGGCGGTCGGTCAAGCCGCAGGCGACGTACCTGACCTTCCTGGCCGTCGGTCAGTACGACGTCACCACCGACACCACCGCGGGTGGCCTGCCGGTCTACAACGCCTACTCCCAGCTGCTCACCCAGGACTTCCGGGACGCGGCGCAGGCCAGCATCGAGCGGACCGCCGAGATCACCGAGTGGGAGGAGACGGTGTTCGGGCCGTACCCGTTCGAGGCGATCGGCGGGCTCGTCGCGCCGCCCAACACGCTCGGCTTCGCCCTGGAGAACCAGACCCGGCCCACCTACTCGTCCGGGTTCTTCCGCCGCGGCTCCAACACCTCGGTGGTCGTGCACGAGATGGCACACCAGTGGTTCGGCGACTCGCTGTCGCTGGCCGAGTGGAAGCACATCTGGCTCAACGAGGGCTTCGCCAGCTACGCCGAGTGGCTGTGGTCGGAGAAGAACGAGGAGGGCACGGCGCAGGAGATCTTCGATTACCTGTACGCGACGTACCCCGATGACGCCGCGATCTGGACCACCGCACCGGCCGATCCCGGCGTGCCCCAGCTGTTCGGCGACGCCGTCTACGACCGCGGCGCGATGACCCTGCACCAGCTGCGCCTGGCCGTCGGCGACGACGACTTCTTCGAGATCGTGCGTACCTGGGCCGCCGAGCACAAGTACGGCGACGTGACCACCGAGGAGTTCACCGCCCTCGCCGAGAAGATCTCCGGCGAGGACCTGGACGCGCTCTTCCAGGCCTGGCTCTTCACCCCGTCCAAGCCGGCCGTGGCCGGCGCCGCGACGCTGGCCCGCAAGGCGGCCCCGGCCGCCCCGAAGTCGTGGGCGAAGATCAGCCAGACCCACGAGCTCCTGCACCGCCACTGATTGATGCGTGGGCCGGGCAAGCACATTGCCCGGCCCGCCCCTTATCGGTACGCGTGACGAAAAAGTCCCCGCTCTACCAGCGCGATGATCTGCACTGCGGGCCCCAGCGCGACCGCCGGGAAACAGCACGAGAAAGTGACAGATTGAGTTCTGTTGATCGCACAGTGTGATCATTTCTTCGACGCCAGGGCCGGGTATGGCATATCGTGCCGGAATGTTCCGCCGCCGGCACCTGGTCGCTCTGGCACTCCTCGCGGTGTTCGCCCTGGCGTGCGAGGGCGCGGGCGGCGCCACACCTGAGCCGAGCGGCGACACCCCGACGAGCAGGCCGGCGGCCGCGCTGCCGTCGTCGATGGCCGCCCTGGGTGACTCGATCACCGCCGGGTTCGGCAGCTGCCTGGCCTTCGTCGCGTGCAGCCGCAACTCCTGGTCGACCGGGACCAGCTCCGCGGTGGACAGCCACTACCGGCGGATCCTGGAGGACAACCCGAAGATCAAGGGCGAGGCGCACAACTTTGCCGAGCCGGGCGCGGAGGCGGACGCCCTGGCCGGGCAGGCCGATCGGGCGGTCGAGGTGAAGGCGCAGTACGTGACCGTCCTGATCGGAGCGAACGACGCGTGTGCCGCCTCGGTGCGGAACATGACCTCGGCGGCACAGTTCCGCAAGGAGGTCGACCGGGGCCTGGCCCGGCTGAAGAAGGGCCTGCCCAAGGCCCGCGTGCTGGTGGTGAGCGTCCCCGACCTCTACCGGCTGTGGGAGCTGGGCCGCGACGACGAGCAGGCGGTGCGGGTCTGGAGCCAGAGCGACATCTGCCCGTCGATGCTCGCCAACCCCGCCTCGACGGCGCGCGCCGACCAGGAGCGGCGCGAGCAGGTGCGGGACCGCATCGACGCGTACAACGAGCAGCTGCGCAAGGCGTGCCGGGCGTACGGCAAGCGGTGCCGCTGGGACGGCGGCCGGGCGCACGAGGTCCGCTTCTCGCTCGACCTGGTGAACCGGATCGACTACTTCCACCCCAACGTCGAGGGCCAGAACGAGCTGGCCGACGTGGTCTTTCCCGGCCGGTTCAACTGGTGAGCGGGGTGACGCCGGGCGGCAACCCGGCATCACCCCGCTCATGTGCCGTCAGACGGTGAGGGCCTGGCGGACCGTCGACTCGGCCTCCGCTCCGCCGTCGCCGGTCGACGTGACCCGGCCCGCCTCCAGCACGTGGTAGGTCTGCGCGGCCCGCAGGGCGAACCCCACGTGCTGCTCGACCAGCAGCACCGACATCCCGCCCCGGCTCGCCAGCCCCAGGATGGTCTGCTCGATCTCGGCGACCACCGACGGCTGGATGCCCTCGGTGGGTTCGTCGAGCAGCAGCAGGCGGGGCCGGGTGATCAGCGCTCGGGCCAGGGCCAGCTGCTGGCGCTGACCACCGGAGAGCAGGCCGGCCCGGCGGTTCAGCAGCTCGGTGAGCGCCGGGAACATGTCCAGTGCCTCGGCCATCGCGGTCTTGCCGTCCGCCCGCCCGTCGGCGACCAGCTGCAAATTTTCCAGCGTCGTGAGGTGCGGGAAGCTCTGCTGCCCCTGCGGCACGTACGCCATGCCGCGCGCCACCCGCTCGTGCGGCGCCAGCTTGGTGATGTCCTCGCCGTCCAGCAGGATCAGGCCGCTGCGCGGTTTGATCAGCCCGATCGCGGCACGCAGCAGGGTGCTCTTGCCGGCCCCGTTGTGCCCGAGCACCGCGGCCACCCCGTCGGTCGGCACGGTGAGGCTGACGCCGTGCAGGACGATGCTGCGGCCGTACCCCGCGTGGATCTCCTCGAATCGCAGCATCACGCCTCCACCGGGTGTCCTAGATAGACCTCCTGCACCTTCGGATCTGCCTGGACCTGCGCAACCGTGCCCTCAGAGAGGATCTTTCCGGCGTGCATGACGGTGACCGTACGGGCGAACCGCCGCAAAAAGTCCATGTCGTGCTCGATCACCACCACGGTGTGGTCCTTGCTGAGCTGCCCGAGCAGTTCACCGGTGGCGTCGCGTTCGTCGTGGCTCATCCCGGCGACCGGCTCGTCGAGCAGGAACAACTGGGCGTTCTGCACCAGCAGCATGCCGATCTCCAGCCACTGCTTCTGCCCGTGCGCCAGTGTCCCGGCCGGCTTGTCCCGGACCCCGGTCAGCCGTACCGTCTCCAGGGCCTTCTCGACCTCGGGTGGCACGCCTTTACGCGTACGCAAAAGGGTCAGCGGACCCCGTGCCCAGCCGGCGGCGATGTCGAGATTTTGCAGGACGGTGAGTTCCTCGAAGACCGTCGCGGTCTGGAAGGTCCGCCCCACGCCCAGCCGGGCGATCTTGTGAACCTTGCGCCCGAGCAGCTCCTGACCCTCGAAGGTGACCGAGCCGGTGGCCTTCGCCAGCCCGGTGACCGCGTCGATCAGGGTGGTCTTGCCGGCGCCGTTCGGGCCGATGATGAACCGCACGTCGCCGGCCGGCACGTCCAGGTCGACGCCGCCGACCGCGACGAACCCGTCGAAGACGACCCGCAGGTCGCGGACGGAGAGGCCGCTCATGTCGTCACCTCCACGGGAGTCTTCTCCACAGGTGCGGGAGGGTTATCCACAACCACGGCACGCCGCCGGCGGATCATCCCGGCCAGGGAGGCCAGGCCGCCGGGCAGGAACACGATCGGCAGGATGAAGAGCAGCCCCTCGAAGTACGTCCACGCGGACGGCACCTTCTCGGAGAGGGCGGTCTTCGCCCAGGCCACCGCGATGGCGCCGAGTGCCGGCCCGACCAGGCTGGCCCGGCCACCGACCGCGACGCCGATGACGAACTCGATCGAGGGCACGACGCCGATCATGGCGGGCGAGATGATTCCCACGGCCGGGACGAAGAGGGCACCGGCCAGCCCGGCCATGCCGGCGGCGGCGACGTACGCGACGAGCTTGACGTTCGCCGGGTCGTAGCCGAGGAACCGCACCCGCTCCTCGCCGTCCCGGACCGCCACCAGCAGTTCGCCGTACCGGCTGCGGTTGAGTTGCCAGGTGAGGGCGAGTACGGCGAGCAGGCTCCCGGCGATGATGAAATAGATCATCCGGCGGTTGACCGGGTCGTTCAGGTCGTACCCGAAGAAGCCCTGGATGTCGGTGAGCCCGTTGGTGCCGCCGGTGGTGCCCTGCTGGCCGATGAGCAGGATCGCGAAGGCCGCGCAGAGCGCCTGGGACAGGATCGCGAAGTACGCGCCCCGGACCCGGCGCCGGAAGATCAGCAGGCCGAGCAGCAGGGCGACGAACATCGGCAGCAGGATCGTGGCGGCCAGCGCGAAGATCGGGTTCGCGAACGGCTTCCACCACCACGGCAGTTCGTCCAGCTGGCCGTACAGCATCATGAAGTCCGGCATGCTGCCGGGACCCGCGTCGGCGAGCTTGAGATGCATCGCCATCGCGTAGCCGCCGAGGCCGAAGAAGACGCCCTGTCCGAGAGTGAGCATGCCGCCGCGGCCCCAGGCCAGGCCGATGCCGACCGCGATGATGGCGAAGCACAGGTACTTGGCGAGCAGGTTCAGCCGGAAGTCGCCGAGCGCCACCGGCGCGACGACGAAGAGCAGCACCGCCGCGATGCCGAAGCCCACCAGGGGTTTCTTGAGGTACGTCATGCCAGGCTCCTCGTCCGAAGAGTGAAGAGACCCTGCGGGCGCCACTGGAGGAAGGCGACGATGGCGACGAAGACGATCACGCTGGCGACGCTGACGGTGGTCGTGTATTCCACCATGGACTGGAGGATGCCCAGGACGAACGCCACGATGACGGTTCCCTTCAGCTGACCGATGCCGCCCACGACGACGACCAGGAACGCGTTGACGATGATGTTGGTGCCCATGGTCGGGCCGATCGGGCCGATCAGGGTCAGCGCGACCCCGGCGATGCCGGCCAGGCCCGAGCCGATGAAGAACGTCAGCCGGTCCACCCGGCCGGTGGCCAGGCCGGAGACGGCGGCCAGGTCGCGGTTCTGCACCACGGCCCGGATCCGGCGGCCCAGCGAGGTGGTCTTCAGCACCACGGTCAGGGCGGCGACCGCGACCAGCGACAGCGCCAGGATGAACAGCCGGCTGCTGGAGATGACCAGGTCACCGAAGAGGGTGACACTGCCGGTGAGGAACTCCGGGGCCCGGGTCTGCACGTTCGGCGCGCCGAAGACGTCCCGGGCCACCTGCTGCAGGATCAGGGCGACGCCCCAGGTGACCAGCAGGGTGTCCAGCGGGCGGGCGTAGAGGCGGCGGATCAGCAGGAACTCGAGCAGGACGCCCATCAGGCCGGCGATGGCGAACGCGACCGGCAGCGCGATCAGCAGGGACCAGCCGGCTCCGGTGATCACCTGCTGGAGCACGTACACGGTGTAGGCGCCGGCCATGATGAACTCGCCGTGCGCCATGTTGATGACGCCCATCTGACCGAAGGTCAGCGACAGGCCGAGAGCGATGAGCAGCAGCACCGCGCCGATGCTGATGCCGGTGAAGAGCTGGTTGAGGACGACGGTCACGGTGCACCCCTTCCAGCGGACCGCCCGTCGCCGGGCGGCCCGCCACGACGGTCAGGCCAGGCCGCCGGCCCAGCTGTAGCCCTTGAGGTACGGGTCCGGCTTGATCGGCTGACCGGAGTTCCACACCTCCTTGATCAGGCCGTCGTCGCCGATCTTGCCGATCCGGGCGGTCTTCGAGATGTGCTGCGTCGCGCCGTCGACGGTCACCTTGCCCTCGGGGGCGTCGAACGTGATACCGTCCGCCGCGCCCTTGACCTTCTCCACGTCGAAGGAGCCGGCCTTCTCGACCATCGCCTTCCACAGGTAGACCGAGACGTACGCGGCCTCCATCGGGTCACTGGTCGGCTTGTCCGCGCCGTACTTCTTCTTGTACGCGGCCACGAACTTCTCGTTCGCCGCGCCCTCGGTGGTCTGGTAATAGTTCCAGGCCGTGAGCTGGCCCGCGAGGTATTGCGTGCCGATGCTCTTGACCTCCTCCTCGGCGATCGAGACGGAGACCACCGGCATGCCCTCGGCGGTCAGACCGGCCGACTTGTACTCCTTGAAGAAGGCCACGTTGCTGTCGCCGTTGAGGGTGTTGAACACCGCCGAGGCACCGGACGCCTTCACCTTGTTGACGATCGTGGAGAACTCCGTGGAACCCAGCGGCGCGTAGTCCTCGCCGAGCACCTTCATGCCGTTCGCCTCGGCGTACGCCTTGATGATCTTGTTTGCGGTCCGCGGGAAGACGTAGTCCGAGCCGACCAGGTAGACGCTCGTCTTGCCCTGCGCCTTGAGGTAGTCCAGGCCGGGGACGATCTGCTGGTTGGTGGTGGCGCCGGTGTAGAAGATGTACGGCGACTGCTCCAGTCCCTCGTACTGCACCGGGTAGAAGAGCAGCGACTTGTTCTTCTCGAAGACCGGCTTGACCGCCTTACGGCTGGCCGACGTCCAGCAGCCGAAGACCGCCGCCACCTTGTCCTCGCTGATCAGTTTCTGCGACTTCTCGGCGAAGGTGGGCCAGTCGGAGGCGCCGTCCTCGCTCACCGCCTGGATCTTCTTGCCGAGCACACCGCCGGCCGCGTTGATCTCCTCGATGGCGAGCTGGAGCGAGTCGCGTACGGTCACCTCGCTGATCGCCATGGTGCCGGAGAGCGAGTTCAGCAGGCCGACCTTGACGGTGTCGCCCGCTGTGTCGATCGCCGCGCCGGCGGCCGGGGCCGCGTCGTCGGTGGTCTTGGCGCCACAGGCGGTGAGTGCCGCGAACGTCGCAATCGATGCAAGAATGGCCGCGGTGCGGCGGCCGTCAATCCTGAACATGAAACCTCCGTAGCGGCTTGAATAGCCGAACTCGGATTGATGTCGATGAAGTCCTAGCCGCCGGGGTTGCCGGTCGTTGCGCCGCAGGACGCCGCCCCTGACCGGCCTCGCTGCCGATCTGCTGGGCAGCATTAGTTTCATGTCCTTCGATTTCCGGGTCGTTTCCCGTGCCTTAATACGGCGTTTCCTGCGTTTCCCGCAGAAAAACAAAAAAGCCGACCTTGAAAAGGTCGGCTAAAAGCGGTTACTTCCGGCTGGAAGCATCTTCGCGGGCGGGTGGGCCGCCTGTCAAGGCAGCTGGGTCAGGACGTCGAACTCCACCCCGCGCGCCTGCGCCAGATAGATCCGCTGGCTCACGTGCCGCTGCCGCAAGCGCAGCAGACCGCGCGGGCCCACATAGGACACCGACTCGGCGTACGCCCCGATCGCGCGTGGATCGATGGTGCCGGCCCGTTCGATCAGGGCGGCGAGCAGCAGCACGCCCTCGTAACAGGACTCACCGAGGCTGCCCAGCGGGGGTGCCTCGGTGCCGAAGCGGGCCGCGTACCGGCCGTGGAAGTCGAGGTTCTCCGGCGTGACCATGGAGGCGAAGAAGCCGGCCGTGCTGAACAGGTCCTGTGTCGCCTCGGCGCCGCTGGCCAGCAGCATGTTCTCGTCCATGAGAGTGCTCAGGCGCAGGCAGCGGGCGGTCAGGCCGGAGCGCGCGAAGGCCCGGTTGAACCGGACCGCGTCGGTGCCGACGAGCAGCATCAGCACCGCGTCGGCGCCGGAGTGCTCGATTCGCCGCAGCACTGCGGCGTAGTCGTGGGTGCCAAGCGGGACGTAGCTCTCGCCGGCGATACACATCCCGGCCGCGGCCGCGTAGTGCCGGGCGGCCAGGGCGGTGCGGCGCGGCCAGACGTAGTCGTTGCCCACTATGTACCACCGGCGGGCCGACCGTTCCGCGCCCAGCAGGCTCATCGCGGGAAACAGCTGCACGTCGGGCGTCTCGCTGGTGAGGAAGACCCCTTCGGCGCACTCGCCGCCCTCGTAGAGCGCGGTGTAGACGTACGGCACCCGGCCGGCGATCCGCGGTGCCACCGCCTGCCGGACCGTGGAGATGTGCCAGCCGGTGACACCCTGCACCGCGCCCGACGCGACAAGCGCGGCCACCTCGGTGGCCACCGCCTGCGGGGGAGCGCCACCGTCGACCGGCACGAGCCGCAGTTCCCGGCCGAGCACACCGCCCGCGCGGTTGACCTCCTCGGCGGCGAGCTCCGCGCACAGTTCGGCGCTCGGGCCGAAGATCCCGGCCGGGCCGCGCAGCGGCACCACGAGGGCCATGTCCAACGGCATCGCCTCATGCTCCTGGATCGACCCGGCGATCTCCAGGGAGCCTGGTCGCCGTTCGGTAACATCCCGACGATGCGGGGATCAACGGATCTGATGTACCTGCTCACGCGCGCCGAGCGACTGCTGGGCCGCCGCCTGGCGACAATCCTCGAGGCCGAGCGCTGCTCGATGGACGACTGGCGCGTCGTCTCGGTGCTGGCCGACGGCAAGGGCCACTTCATGACCGAGCTCTCCGACCTCGCCTTCCTGCCGCCGGGCAGCCTGACCCGGCTGATCGACCACCTGGTCGAGGAGAACGTGGTCTACCGCCGGGGCGACGACGTGGACCGGCGGCGGATCCGGGTGCACCTGGCGGCCCGTGGGCGCCGCCTGCACGACCGCGTCGGCGAACAGATCCGCCGCAGCGTCGCCGACCTGCCGGTCGACGACGAGCTGCTCGACCGGCTCGCCGAATTGATCACGGTTCTCGACCAGAAGGTGGCGCCCGTCTCAATCTTGCAGCGTGGCAAAGCCCTCACCTGAGCGAACGACTCCGACTTGAGTGATCGGATTTAAACGTACGCAAACGTCGATACACAGTGATCCCATACGTTCCGGCCCGCGCCGACCTCCGGCGTACCGGATCATGGAGAACTGACGATGAGAGCGGCCATCGCCGCCGCGGCCGGCTTCACGCTGGTCGCCGGCTTCCTAACCGCGCCGGCGCACGCCGCCGGCAAGCCTGAATCCCCCGGACGGATCGTCGAATCGCTGGATCGCGGGCTCACCGCGGTGCCCGCCGAAGGCGGCGGCACGTTCCTGAGCTGGCGTCTGCTCGGCACCGAGTACGGCAACAACGTCGCCTTCAACGTCTACAAGGGTGCGAAGCGGCTGAACCGGAAGCCGCTCGACGAGTCGACCAACTTCACCGACACCACACCGGGGACCGGCGTCTACACCGTCCGGGCCGTGGTGAAGAACCGGGAGCAGGCCCCGAGCGGCCCGGCGATCACGCCCGGCGACATCCCGCTGCTCGACGCGCCCGGCTACTACGTGCAGCACGCCTGGCCCGGCGACCTGGACGGCGACGGCCGGTACGAGATCGTCGTGTCCCGCCTGTCCTACGCCCTCGACCAGCCCAACTACCTGGAGGCGTACACCCTCGCCGGCAAGAACCTGTGGCGTGTGAACCTGGGCGTCAACTCGTACGCCCGCGCCGGCGGTAACGCCGCCAACGACCCGCCGCTCGCGGCGATCAGCGGTTACGGCGAGGTGGCCGGCTACCGCAACGACGACAACGTCACCGTCTACGACCTGGACAGCGACGGCAGGGCCGAGGTCTTCGTGAAGACCGCCAACGGCACCACGTTCGCCGACGGTGCCGTGATCAGCTCACCCGGCGCCCTCGATCAGTTCGTCTCGGTCATCGACGGCCGCACCGGCGTCGAACGCACCCGTGTCCCGGTGGCCTCCGACCTGGCCGCCGACGGACCCTCCGGCGGTCAGTACGGCATCGCCTACCTGGACGGCGAGCACCCCAGCCTGATCACCAAGCAGGTGGTCCGGATCGGCGCCCGGCGCGGCGACTTCCGGGTTCTCTTCGCCGCCTGGGACTACAACGGCCGCGACCTGAACCGCCGCTGGACCTTCGTGAAGGGGCAGGGCACCAGCTTTCACCAGCTGCGGATCATCGACGTCGACCAGGACGGCCGGGACGACATCGCCGACGGCAACTACGTCGTCAACAGCGACGGTACGTTCCGCTACGTCGTCGACGGCTCGACCCACGGCGACCGCTTCCACATCGGCGACCTGGACCCGGCCCGTCCCGGCCTGGAGGGGTACGCCATCCAGCAGACCGAGGGCGGCGTCTTCACCAGCTTCCCCTGGTACTACTACGACGCGGCGACCGGCGCGCGGCTGATCACCGGCTCGCACCCGGACGTACCGCAGGACGCCACGCTCTGGGACGTGCCGCGGGGCACCACCGCCGACATCGACCCGTTCCACGACGGCTACGAGTTCTGGGCCGCGACCGCCAACCCGGACCTGCCGGGCGCCGGTGTCTGGAGCGTCGACGGCACCCGGCTCAGCAAGACCACGCCGAGCGTCAACTTCCGCATCTGGTGGGACGGCGACAAGGGCTCGGAGCTGCTCGACAATACGTACGTCGAGAAGTGGAACCCCAAGAAGCAGACCTCCTCGAAGCTCTTCGAGCCGTCCGGTGTCGTCTCGTCCTGGCGCAACGCGGTCCCGTTCTACGGCGACATCCTCGGTGACTGGCGCGAGGAGTACCTCGCCGAGACCGCCGACCACACCGCGCTGCGGCTCTTCACGACGAACATCCCGACAAACGTCAAGCTCTACACCCTGGCCCACAACCCGGCGTACCGGCTCGGCTGGACCGTTCGCGGGTATCTCCAGTCCACCCTGACCGACTTCTACCTCGGTTTCGGGTCCAAGCCGCCGGCCCGGCCGAGAATCCAGACGACGGCGTCGGCGACGCGCGCATGGCAGGTGATCGCGGCCGACAACTTCGTGACGGATTCCGGGAAGTGGCAGGCCGAGCTGCAGAGCGGCGGCACCGTCGAAGCCTCCGGCGGGAAGCTGGACATCGACGTGCCGAACGGCGCCACGGTCTGGCTCAAGCAGCAGCTCGAGGGGCCGTACGAGATCGAGTTCACCGCCACGCCGATCTCGGCGGGCGGCCCGAACGACAAGGTCACCGACCTGAACACGTTCTGGAACGCGCGCGACGTGCGGTCGCCGGAGGACATCTTCGCCACCACCCGCAGCGGGGCCTTCGCCCAGTACGACTACCTCAAGACGTACTACGTCGGTCAGGGCGCGAACCTCAACACCACCACCCGGTTCCGCAGGTACGTGGGCGAGCCGGGCAACCGGCCGCTGATCTACGACGACACGTCGCCGTTGATCGAGGCGAACAAGCCGATCCGGGTGCGGATCTCGGTGCACGGGCAGCAGATCCGCTACTACAGCGACGACCAGCTGGTCTTCGACTACACCGACGCGGATCCGTACCCCAGCGGCTGGTTCGCCTTCCGGACCGTGGCCAGCCACTTCCACATCGAGGACTTCACGGTCTGGCGTCCGCCGGCCCGGTGAAGCGCCCCACGAAACGCCGCTGCCAGGGCGTCTCCACCGCACGCGGATGATAGTGCCGGCGCACGTAGGCGACCGCCTCGCGCGCCGGCACGCCGTCCAGCACGGCGAGGCACGCCAGGGCGGTGCCGGTGCGGCCGCGGCCGCCACCGCAGGCCACCTCGACCCGCTCACCCTCGGCACGGCGCCAGGCTTCCAGCAGAACCTCTCGGGCGTACGCCGGATCGGCCGGCAACCAGAAGTCCGGCCATCGCACCCAGCGGCTGGTCCACCCGAACTCGGGCGGCGCGGAGCCGAGCAGATACACGCCGAACCGAGGCGGATGCCCCGACGGCATCGGCTCCCGCAGGCCCCGCCCGCGGATCAGCCGCCCGGAAGGCAGCCGCAACACGCCCGTGCCGCTCTCGTCCCACACGCCAGAAACGGTATCCGGTCGCCGGGACCGGCCCTACGGGTGCAGGGCGGTGGCCGCGGCGCGCAGCCAGATCGCCACCGCCTGTGCGCCCGGATCGGGGTAGCCCAGTACGCGTACGCCCAGGTAACCGGCCCGGCCGAGCCGGGGCTCCAGGTCGACGGTCGCGTCGGCGCCGGTGGTAGCCGCGTCGACCGCGGCGTTCAGCGCCTCCGGCCAGGGGTGTCCGGCGTCGAGCCGGTCGGCGAAGGTGGCCGCCGCCGGTGCCAGCGCGTCGATCATCGTTCGGTCGCCGGGTTCCGCGCCGGCGGCCTCCCGGACACCGTCGAGCCCGGCGCGGAGTGCGGCCGCCCAGTCGCGGGGGCCGGGGGAGTCGGGCAGTGCCGCCGCGGCCCGGAGCAGCAGGATGGCGTAGAGCGGTCCGGAGACGCCGGCGACCGTGCGGCGTACCGTGTCGGCGGCGGCGCGCAGCACGGCTGCCGGGCCGTCGGCGCCGGGGTAGGCGGGGCACTCGGCCAGGACCGCCGCGGCGCCGAGAGCCAGGCTGACGCCCAGGTCGCCGTCGCCCGCCTCGCGATCCAGGGCGGTGAGCTCGTCGCGTACCGAAATGAGGGCCTCGGCGACCGCCTCGAGCACGAGCCGCACCGGATGATCGAGGCCCAGCTCGCCCGGCGCCGTACTGATGCCCGGCGGTGCCTTGACCAACCCCGGCTCGGCCGGAGCGGTGGTGTGCGGCCAGGCCGGCGCCGTGGTCGGCGCGTCAAGCGCCGCCACCAGCTCGTCGTCCACCGGCAGCAGGCTCAGCGACACGCCGGCCATGTCCAGCGTGGTGAGGAAGTCGCCGGCCCAGACCCGGACCGGTGTCACACCCCAGGACCGCAGCGCCCGGACCGCGCCCTCGGCCATGATGGACAGTTCCGTCGGCGAGCTCGCTCCGAGGCCGTTGACCAGCAGCGCGACCCGATCACCCGGGACGATCCCGCGGTCCTCGACGATCGCGGCGATCAGCCGGGCCGCGACCTGGTACGCCGAACCGATCGGCCCCCGGCCCACCCCCGGCTCGCCGCTCGCACCGGGCCCCCACTCCACCTCTCCCGGCGCGAAGCCGAGCCCTTGGTGGGAACCGAGCTCCAGCGGGGAGTCGAGCTCACTCCCGGACAGGGGCACCCCGGCGACCGTGGCGGTGCAGGGCCCCAGCGCGACGCCCATCGTCCCGACCGCGCTCGCCGCGCGCCGCGCCAGAGCCGCGACCTGCGCGAGCGGCCGCCCGCCCGCGGCCGCCGCCCCGGCCACCTTCTGCACCAGCACGGTTCCGGCCAGCCCTCGCCGGCCCTCCCCGGTACGCGACACGTCGTCACCGACCGGCACCACCACCACGTCGATCCCGTCGGCCCGGGCCATCTCCGCGGCGAGCGCGAAGCTCAGCCGGTCGGCCGGACGGTTCGGTACGACGAGCAGGGCCCCGGCCGGCGCGGCGGCCGCCCGGATCGCGTCCAGCACGGCGTCCGGCGGTGGCGGGGTGAACAGGGCTCCGGTGACCGCCGCGGTCAACATCCCCGAGCCGACATACCCGGCGTGCGCGGGATCGTGACCGGCGCCGCCGCCGGAGACGACGGCGACCAGGCCGGCCGCCCGGGCCTCGGCCACGTCGCTGCGGATCGCGGTCGCCGTCGATCCGGCCAGTCGCGACACCCCGTCCGCCGTACGGGTCAACCCGTCCAGCGCCGCGCCGGCGACATCGGCCGGGCCGTTGATGAGCACGCTTCCATCTTCCCCGCCCGGCGGGCGCCCACACCCCACCCGCCGCCCGGATCCACGTAAGGTGCTCACCTTGTGCGCACTCTGGTCCAGACTCTGGTTCCGGCCCGGCTCGGTGTCGGATTCCGTTGGCTGCTCGCCTCTTCCTGGTCGACGAATCTCGGTGACGGCATCGCCGCGGCCGCCGGGCCGCTGCTGATCGCCTCGCTCACCCGCGACCCGGTCCTGATCTCGCTCGCCGCCCTGCTGGGATGGGCGCCGCCGCTGGTCTGCGGCCTCTACGCCGGGGTGCTGTCGGACCGGCACGACCGGCGGCGGATCGTCCTGGTCGCCAACGCCGTACGGCTGACCGTCCTGATCGCGATGATCGCCGCCCTGGTCGCCGGCCGGTTGCCGGTGCCGGCCGCTCTCCTCGGACTCGGGCTGCTCGCCACCACCCAGGTCTTCGCCGACAACGCCACCGCCACGCTCACCCCGATGCTGGTGCACCGCGACGACCTGGTGGTGGCCAACGCCCGGCTGCAAACCGGGTTCATCACCCTGAACCAGCTGGCCGGCCCGCCGGTGGGTGCGGCACTCTTCGCGGCCGGGCGGGTCTGGCCGCTGGTCGGCGAGGCGGTGCTGGTCTGTGCCGGAATTCTGCTGGTCTCCCGGGTCACGTTGCCGCCGCACGGGCGTACCGGCGCGGAGACGGACGCGTCGAGCGTGTGGCGGGACATCTCGGAGGGTGTGCGGTGGACGGCGCGGCATCCGGCCGTACGCACCCTCTGCCTCACCATCCTGATCTTCAACCTGACGTTCGGTGCCGCGTGGTCGGTGCTGGTGCTCTACGCCAGTGACCGGCTCGGTCTCGGCGCGGTCGGATTCGGTCTGATCACCACGGTCTCCGCGGTCGGCGGGATCCTCGGCACCGCGCTCTACGGCTGGCTCACCGCCCGGGTCAGCCTCGGCAACCTGATGCGGGTCGGGTTGATCATCGAGACGCTCACCCATCTGGTCCTGGCCGCCACCACCTCGCCGTGGGTCGCGCTGCCGACCTTCTTCCTGTTCGGCGCGCACGCCTTCGTCTGGGGGACCACCTCGCGGACCGTGCGCCAGCGTGCCGTACCGGCCCGTCTCCAGGGCCGGGTGGACAGCGTCAACACCATCTGTGTCTACGGTGGCCTGGTGGTGGGCTCGGCGATCGGGGGCGTGCTGGCCGCCGCCTACGGGATCACCGCGCCGTTCTGGGTCGCCTTCGTCGGCTCGGCTCTCTTCGTGGTGCTGCTCTGGCCGCAGATGACCCGCATCGCCCACGACGACCAGGCGCTATAGTCGCGGCATGTTCGACTTCAGCGTGCGACGCCGGCGTCCCGAGGGCCGCCGCTGAAGTTCTGCTTTCCACCGGCGGGTCGCATCCCGCCGGTATTGGATCGTGGCAGGCCGACCCGTCTTCGCTGACGTCGAAGGGGTCGTCTTGAATCTCGAGAACCTGCTGCACGACCGGCTCGCGCCCGCCCTGGAAGCGGTCGCCGGGGAACCGGTGGATCCGGCCGTCCGGGCGTCACCGTTCGCCGACTTCCAGTCCGCCGCCCCGCTGGCCCTGGCCCGCAAGCTGGGCCGGCCGCCCCGGGAGGTCGCGGCCGAGGTGGCGGCGAAGGCGGATCTCCCCGGGATCACCGTCTCCGGGCCGGGTTTCCTGAACATCACCGTCGCCGATGAAGTGATCACTGAGTCGCTGGCGGCCGCGGCGCGTGATCCGCGGCTCGGTGTCCCGCCGGTGTCCCGGCCGGAACGGATCGTGCTCGACTACTCCGGCCCGAACGTCGCCAAGGAGATGCACGTCGGCCACCTGCGGTCGACGGTCATCGGCGACGCCCTGGCCCGCATCCTGGAGTGGCAGGGCCACCACGTGCAGCGGGTCAACCACCTCGGCGACTGGGGCACACCGTTCGGGATGCTGATCGAGCACCTGACCGAACTGGGCGGGGCGGGGGAGCACTCCCTCGGCGACCTCACCGCCTTCTACCAGGCGGCCCGGCTGAAGTTCGACTCCGACGCGGACTTCCGGACCCGGGCCCGCCTGCGGGTGGTGGCGCTACAGGCCGGCGACGGTCCGACCCGGGAGCTGTGGCGGCGGCTGGTCGGCCAGTCCGAGCGGGCGTTCCTGGACGCCTATCACCGGCTCGGTGTCACGCTCGGTCCCGGCGACTTCGCCGGCGAGAGCAGCTACCAGGAGGATCTCGCCGGCATCGTCGACGAACTGGGCGAGCAGGGCCTGCTGACCGAGAGCGACGGCGCGCTCTGCGCGTTCCCGGCCGGCTTCACCGGCCGGGACGGCGGTCCGCTTCCGCTGATCATCCGCAAGGGCGACGGCGGTTTCGGGTACGCGGCGACCGACCTCGCCGCCCTGCGCCGGCGGGTCCGGGCTCTCGGCGCGACCGAACTGCTCTACGTGGTCGGCACGCCGCAGCGGGTCCACTTCCAGATGGTGTTCGCGGTGGCCCGGGCGGCCGGCTGGCTGCCCGGGGAGGTGACCGCCGAGCACATCGGCTTCGGCTCGATTCTCGGCACCGACGGCCGGATGCTGAAGACCCGGGCCGGCGGTACGGTCCGGCTCGCCGAACTGCTCGACGAGGCGGCCGCCCGGGCCTCCGCGCCGGAGATCGGCATCGCCGCGATCAAGTACGCCGACCTGTCCGCGGACCGGCGCGCCGACTACGTGTTCGACTGGGATCGGATGCTCGCGTCCACCGGGAACACTGGTCCGTACCTGCAGTACGCGTACGCCCGGATCCGCTCGCTGTCCCGCAAAGCCGCCGGCGAGCCGGGCGAGATCAGGGTGACCGATCCGGCCGAGCGTGCCCTCGGCCTGGCCCTACTGGGGTTCGAGCCCGCGTTGCGGGCGGCCGGTGCCGCCCGCGAGCCGCACCGCCTCGCCGGCTACCTGCACGACCTGGCGGCGGTCTTCAACGTGTTCTGGGAGCGGTGCCCGGTGTCGTCGGCCGCGCCGGACCTGCGGGCGAGCCGGAAAGCGCTCGCCGAGCTCACCGGCCGCACGCTCCACACCGGTATGTCGCTGCTGGGCATCGAAGCGCCGGAGCGGATCTGATCGACCGGGGCCGCTGCACCCGGTTAGGGTGCTGGTTTCGGTGCTCACGAGGTGCCACCTGGATCCGATGTTGAGAGGTTCGCATGCCCCTTCCCACCGGCGTCTCGCGGCGGAGCGTCATCGCCGCCTCGGCGGCGGCCACCGCCGCGCCGCTCGTCCTTTCCGAAGCGGCGCAAGCCGGCCGCCCGAAGCCCCCGGAGAGTTACCGGCTCACCGTCCTGGGCACGTCGGACACGCACGGCAACGTCTACAACTGGGACTACTACAAGGACGCCGAGTACGACGACAGCGCCCACAACGACGTCGGCGTGGCCAAGCTCGCCGCGCTGGTCAACAAGCTGCGTGCCGAGGCGACCGGTCCGGTGCTGGTCCTCGACGCGGGGGACACGATCCAGGGCACTCCGCTGGCGACGTACTACGCCAAGCAGGAGCCGATCACCTCGACCGGTGAGAAGCACCCGATGGCCCGCGCCATGAACGTGCTGAACTACGACGCCGTGACGCTCGGCAACCACGAGTTCAACTACGGCCTGCCGCTGCTGAACCTCTGGATCCGCCAGCTCGGCTTCCCGGCGCTCGCCGCGAACGCGATAAGCGTCAAGACCGGCAAGCCGGCGTTCACGCCGTACGTCATCAAGAAGGTGTCGGTCGGCCGGCACGGCCCGGCGCTGCGCGTCGGCATCCTCGGTCTCACCAACCCGGGTTCGGCGATCTGGGACCGGGCCAACGTCGAGGGCAAGCTCGAGTTCACCGACATGATCGCGTCGGCCGCGAAGTGGGTGCCGATCATGCGGGCTCGCGGCGCCGACATCGTGTTGATCTCCGCGCACGGCGGCGACAGCGGTACGTCGAGCTACGGTCCCGAACTGCCGAACGAGAACCCGACCGCGCTGATCGCCGAGCAGGTCCCCGGCATCGACGCGATCCTGTTCGGCCACGCGCACCGCGAGGTGCCGGAGCGGTTCGTCGTCAACCTGAAGACCGGCGAGGAGGTGCTGCTCTCCGAGCCGTCGCGGTGGGGTCAGCGACTCACCAAGATGGACTTCGACCTGGTCCGGGAGAAGGGCCGCTGGAAGATCACCACCAAGGCGGCGACGACGTTGAACACCAACACGGTCGAGGCCGACCCGAAGGTGCTCGCGGTGGTGCGCAAGCAGCACGAGAAGACCGTGGCGTACGTGAACCAGGTCGTCGCCACCTCGACCGAGACGCTCTCCGCCGCCACCTCCCGGTACCAGGACACCCCGATCCTCGACTACATCAACAAGGTGCAGACCGACACCGTCACGGCGGCGCTGGCCGGCACCGAGTACGCGTCGCTGCCGGTCCTGTCGATCGCGGCGCCGTTCAGCCGTACCGCGGTGTTCCCGCAGGGCGAAGTCAAGATCAAGGATGTGGCCGGGCTCTACATCTACGACAACACCCTGGAGGCGGTCGTGCTGACCGGTGCCGAGGTGAAGGCGTACCTGGAGTACTCGGCGAAGTACTTCGTCACGCTCGCCCCGGACGCACCGGTGAACCCGGAGACGATCAGCGACCCGGCGGTGCCGGACTACAACTACGACGTCTTCTCCGGCGTCGACTACGACGTCGACATCGCGCAGCCGGTCGGCAGCCGGATCACCCGGCTCCAGATCGGCGGTGTGGACGTGGCACCCGACGCCCGCTTCGTGGTCGCGGTGAACAACTACCGGCGCTCGGGCGGCGGCAGCTTCCCGGGCATCGTGAAGACCCAGGTCTACAACGCCCAGCAGGAGATCCGTCAGCTGCTGATCGACTGGGCGCAGGCCAAGGGCCAGATCGACCCGGCCGACTTCTTCGTGAAGAACTGGCAGCTGGTCCGCGCGGGCGTACCGATCACGTTCTGATCGTGGCCGGCGGGCCGGTCGTCCCGGCCCGCCGGTTGATCATTCGCTCAGTTCCCAGTTGCCCCGCTCGTCGGCCCGGACGTACAGCGAGGTCTTGCCGCCCTCGCTCAGGTCGAACGTGCACAGGTAGGTGCGCAGGCCGTCGCCGCCCCGGTCACCCTCCGGCGTGCACCCGGCGTCGGAGACCTCGGCGGCGAGCGCCTTCTCGATCCGGCCGTCGTCGAGGATGCCGCTCTGCAGGTTCTTCGTGTTCGCGGACTCCCGGAGGTTGAGGTAGGCCGGGAGCGCCACGTTCACCGCCAGGACCGACCAGAACGCGGCACCGGCCAGCAGCGTCACGACGAACGCCAGCCAGTACGGGGCGCGGTTGCGGCCGTACCGGCGGGCCTTGCCGGCGCGGCGCATCGCCGACACCACGCCGAGCAGGCTGAAGAAGAACGTCAGGACCACCACCGGGCGCCACGACGGCGCCTCCGGGCGGCCTTCGACGTGCACCTCCTCGGGAAAGCGGACCAGCAGCTGGCCGTGCTTGTTCTCCGGATCGCCGTACGGCGCGACGAGCCCGCCGTACAGCTGTTCGGCCGGTGCCTCCGGGACCGGGGCCGGCGGGCTGGCCCACGGTGGAGCGGTCGGGTAGTGCCCCGGCTCCTGCGGAGTCTGGACTGTCATGTGCGGACCTTCCCGGGTAGCGACACGGTTGCGATGCCGTGCCGACCGAGCCCATCGGCGGCGCACACCCCGAGTTGAGGATTAGTTCTTCCCGGTTGCAATCCCGGTGCCGTCCAGCGGCACCTGCATCTCGGTGACCCACTTGTCGAACTCGTCGGGCGGGCAGTCCAGGTAGACCTCGCGCGCGAAGCCGGGCCCGGACGGCCGGTAGCCGTTCTCCTCGATCCAGGTGGCGATCTTCTGCCCGGTGCGGAACGCCTCCGACATGGGTCCCTGGTGCAATGCGGTCGCCGCCTCGATCGGGGGCAGCTCCACGACGTCGAACCCGGCACCGGGCACCTCGGCGGCGCCGATCGGGAACGCGGCGTGCACCGTGATCGTCTCGTCGCCCGGACCGGTCGGCGCCGGTCGGTAGTAGGCGATCGGTGACCCGGTCATCGGCACCCCGGCCTGCTCCATCAGCTCCATCAGCCGGGGATAGAGCGGGCTCAGGTTCTCGGTGATGGAAGTGGGGTGGTCGTATCCGGCGGCGGTCGCGGACAACTCCGCGACCCGGATCGCCGGGATCTTCTTCAGGATGACGTCCCCGGTGTCCATGTGTCCCTCCGTCTCGATCAGCCGGAGACGTGCGTCGACCAGGGCCAGGCGGGCGGTGTCCCGGTCCACCTGGGCGGCCAGTTCGGCCCGCCGCAGCCGCAACATCCCGCGCAGCTCACCGAGCTCCAGTTTCTCCTCGATCATCGCCTGCACCTGGTGCAGGGTGAAGCCGAGATCCTTGAGGGCAAGGATCCGGTTGAGGACGCTCAACTGGTCGGCGGTGTACCAGCGGTAGCCGCTGTGCGGGTCGACGTGGGCGGGGCGCAGCAGGCCGATCGTGTCGTAGTGGCGCAGCATGCGCACCGACACCCAGCCCAGGCCGGCGAAGTCTCCGATGCTCAACATGATCGCTCCACCGTCCTCCCTGACACGGTGTCAGGGTCAAGCCCCGGTGCCACCGCCGTCGCCCGGAGGCTCCGGGGGCGTGACCGACGGCTCCGGATCGGGATCGTCCGTCTCGGTCGGCGGTGTCGTCGACGGTTCCTGGCTCGGCGTGGTGGTCGTCCTGGTCCGCGACGGGGTGGCGCTCGGGGACGGCGACGCCGAGGACGGGGACACCGAGGGTTTCGCCGACGGCTTCCGCGACTGGGAAACCTTCTTGGTGGGGCGGGTGCTCGGTGTACTGGAGGGCTCGGCCACCTCGCTCACCGCGGGCGGGAGGGGCGTCTCCCGCACCTCCTGCTGTTTCCCGGGATTGCTGCTGGGTTGTTCGTCGTCAGAGCCGAACGCGAAGATCACGCCGAGGCCGCCGGCCACCGCGAACAGCGCCAGGATGGCGAACATCAGGACGCGCTGGGTGCCCGTCTGGCCCTTGCGGGCCGAGACCGGCACCGGCGGCGCGCTACGCGGCACGGGTACGGCACGCGGCGCGGCCGGGCTGAGCGGAACCGTGGGGAACTGACCGCTGGCCGTGCGTGCCGGGCTGACCGGGGCGACCAGGGACGTGCCGGTCAGCCGTTTCCAGTCCAGCGGGCCGGCGGCGGCGAAGGCGGCCTCGGCGAACTCGGCCGCGCTCTGGAACCGGTCGGCCGGCTGTTTCGCCATGGCCCGGGCGATCAACTCGCGGACCTCGGCCGGCACGTGGTCGGGGAGCGGCGCCGGCTCGTCCTCCAGGTGCATCAGCGCGACCTGCAACGCGTTCTCACCGTCGAACGGCGGGCGCCCGGCGATGCAGTGGTACGCCACCGCGCCGAGTGCGTAGATGTCGGTGGCCGGCGTGAGGTTGCCCTTGGCGACCTGCTCCGGAGCCATGTAAAGCGCGGTGCCGACGATCGCGTTGAGGCCGGTGACACTGGTCATCGCGTTCGACCGGGCCACGCCGAAGTCGACCAGGATCACCGCGCCGGTCGGCTTCACGATCAGGTTGCCCGGCTTGACGTCGCGGTGCACGATGCCGTTCTCGTGGGCGGCGTGCAGCGCGTCGGCCGCCTGCGCCACGATCGACATGGTCTCGGTGACCTCGAGCGGGCCCTCCTTGACGCGGTTGGAGAGCGGCTCGCCCTCCACGAACGCCATGACCAGGTAGGCGACCTTCTCCGGGCCGTCGTAGTCGCCGTCGCTGGCGTAGTCGTACACCTCCACGACGCCGGGGTGCCGGAACGCGGCCATCATCCGGGCCTCGCCGTAGAACCGGGTGGCGAACTCGGGGTCCTCCAGCATCGCGGTGCGCAGCACCTTTACCGCGACGACCCGGCCGAGCACCACGTCGGTGCCGCGCCAGACGTCACCCATCCCGCCGGTGGCGACCCGCTCGTCCAACCGATACCGGTTGTCGAGGAGACTTCCCGCACTGAGCACCAGCGGACCTATCTGATCGGGCGGCCCAACCAGGGTGCCGCGGTAGCAAGCCGAATGCCGCTCAAGAGTACAGATGCTTGCCCGGCGGCGGGAGGCCAGCGGAGGCACTCCGCGACCGGCCGAGAAGTCCCGGATGAGCTGTTTCAACCTGCATTCCCGGTAATGGCGGTCGTCGATGCGGGGATCGGCGCGCCGGTCGGGTCAGAGTAAGGCCGCCGGGCGGGCCCGGGCCCGCCCGGCGGTGGCGCGGACCGGCTCAGGTCTCGTCGTAGGTCGGTGTGACCACGATCGCCGTCTCGGCCAGTTCGAGTTCCTCGTTCTCCGCCTGCCGTTCCACGGCGGCCCGCGCGGTGCTGGCCGCCGCCCAGCCGAGCGCCACGCCGATCAGCCCGATGCCGAAGATCAGTCCCCATGGGCGGGCCGGTTTGCGTCCGGCCAGAGCGTTCGCCGCCGCGTTCGCGCGATGCCAGGCCTCGTCTGTGACATAGCTCACTCGCTCGCCGGCCTTGTCGGCCAGCTTCCGGCTCTTCCGGCTCGCCTTCCGGCTGATTCTGGTGGCGGTGCCGGTGGCCGTGTCCGCGGTGTGCTTGCCGGCCTCCTTGGCACCCTCGCCGGCGGTCGCCATCGCGGTGGAGAGGTACTCCCACGCTTGACTGGCGGTCCGCTCGGCCCGGTTCTTCCTGGTCGAGAACATCGTCGGTATACCTCCTGCGGTGGCCTTCCAGTTCGCCTTCCCCGGACGGAGCGTGGACAAACTCCGGTGTGGACGGCATCACGGTTCAGAAACGATTTGACGTCGCGCAGTACTGTTGACCACGTTCACACGGGCCACTCAGGCGGTTGACAGGTTCGGCGCCTAACCTTTCGGACAGTTTCACCGAACCTTCCGGGGGTAGTCCTTCCGCCCTGCTCAGGCAGGGTGGAGCGGGGGCCCGCGAACACTGGAACAACGCCCGGAGATGCCGGGCGGGTGGAGGGAAGAGGCGTGACGCTGTCGATAACGACGTCGACGCTGGCCGACGGCGCGGTTGAGGTCTCGCCGCGAGGCGAGATCGATGTCGAGAATGCGTACGAGATCCGTGAGGCCGTGGCCGCGGAGCTTGCCAACGCTCAGCGGGCCGAGGGCGGTGCCGCCCGGATCGAGCTCAACATGCGGCACGTGACCTTCATCGACTCGGTAGGCATCAGTGCACTCGTGGCCGCTTTCCAGCTCGCGGCGGTGAGCGGCGTCAAACTGCTCGTAACCCGGCCCAGCCGCTTCGCCCACCGGCAGCTCTGGGTCACCGGACTGCTCGGCCTCTTCGGCAACCCCCAGCCGTACGAGGAGGCGGTCACCGCCGCGCGGGCCTGACATCCGGCGGCTCAGAAGGCCGGGCTCTGCACCCGGATCGCCTCGACGTTGATCCGCACGTCGGTGTCCTCGTGCGGCGCCCGGATCGGGGTGATCACGGCGAAATTCTCGGCCAGGGCAGCCAGGTCGCTGCCCGGATCCAGGGTTTCCTCGGCGGCCTGCACGGCGGTCCGGACGTACCCGTCACCGGCCTCGGCGATGCTCATCTGCACCTGGCCGAACCGGGCCAGGGAGGCCTGCCGCAGCCCGCGGATCCCGTCCACATGCAGGTCCGGCACGTTGAGGTTGAAGACCGTGCCGGGCGGTGTGTGCAGCAAAGAGGGCAGCAGACGCACCGCGAACTCGGCGCCGCTGGCCCAGTGGTGATGCTCGTCGTCGATCCGGTCGAGGGCCGCGATCGCGGCGCCACCGCTCGACGCGGACGCGGCCGCCGGGGTGAGCACGTCCAGCGAGACGGCCAGCCCGTGCAGCCCGGCGTGCGAGGCGGTCAGGGTGGCGCCGACGGTGCCGGAGTGCACCACCGCGGCCCCGGCGTTGGCGCCCCGGTTGATCCCGGAGAGCACCACGTCCGGTTCCGGGCCGAAGGCCTCCCGCAGCGCGAGCAGCACGATGTACGCGGGGGAGGCGGCCACCCCGTACGCCGGGATGTTCTTGGCCCCCGGCAGCTCCCGCTCCTCGAAGCAGATCTTGCCGTCCTGCATGACCGCGGTCATCGAGGCGCTGCTACCACTCGATTCGCTCAGCGGAGCGGCCACCACCACGTCGTACCCGGCGTGCGCGACGGCCCGCGCCAGCCACCGGATGCCCGGCGCCTCGATGCCGTCGTCGTTCGTGATGAGGATTCGCATGGGTGAACCGTTGCCCGGTACGGCGCTCATGATGCCTTCTTCATCGGGGTCAGCTGGACGCGTTCGGTGAGCACCCGGACGGCGTCCACGTGCCCGGTGCCGAGGCCGTGCCGGGTGACATTCAGCGCGCCGGCGGCCGCTCCGGTCCGGACCGCCTCCTCCATCGGGCCGCCGTGGGCCAGGACCGCGGCGACGCCGGCCGTCATCGAGTCACCGGCGCCCCGGTGCTCGGCCGGGGTGAGTCGGGGCAGCGCGACGGCGTAGACGTCGCCCTCGATCAGCGCCAGTGCGCCCTCGTCAGCCCGGGAGACCAGGACCGTCTCGGCGCCGTCGTCGTGCAGCTTCAGCAGCGCCTTGACCAGCGATCCGGTGGAGCCGTCCGGTGCGGTCCCGTCGGCGATCAGCTCCTCATGGCTGATCTTCAGCACCGAGATGCCGGCCTCCAGCACCGCCCTGAGGTGCCGGCTGCACAGGTCGGCGATCACCTGGCAGCCGTTGGCGCGCAGGTCGGCGGCGAGCCGCCCGTAGACCTCGGGCTTGATCACCGAGGGGTGGGCCGGGCCGCTCAGGACGGCGATCCCGGCACGCAGGCCCTCGGCGAGCGTCAGGTTGTAGAGCTCGTCGAGCTCGTGCCGGGACAGCGGGCTGCCCGGGCGCTCCGCGATCTCCTGCCGGGTGCCGCCGCGGCGGTCATGCACGTACCACCCGCTGCCGTGCTCGCGCATCACCAGGCGCAACGTCACCCCGGGCAGCTGGAGCAGGGGGCTCAGGACGCGGCCGACCTCGCCTCCGGCGGCGGCGCAGAGCGTCACCTGTGCCCCGAGCGACGTGATCATCCTGGTTTGCCAGATGCCCTGGCCACCCGGGTGCACGTGCAGTTCGGGCTCATCGTGATGTTGTTCGATGGTCACCGTCAGCTGGGGGGCCGGCGCGAAGACCATGACCCGGCCGTCACTCATGTTCGCATTGTCATCTTTTTGCGCAGGGGCCGTGGCATATCGCAAAAAGAACAGATGCCCCGCTCTATAACTCGAGTCCCCGGCCGGTCAGCTCCTGGACCGCTCCGGACAACTCGGGACGGGCGTGCAGCAACTCCTCCAGGCGCACCCGCCAGCGGCCCGCCTCCAGGTCGAACACGCCCCGGTCGCCGCCGGTGCGGGCGGACTCGGTGAGCAGCCGGTGCCGGGTGTCGAGGAGCGCGGCGTGGATCTCCGGGCCGAGCAGGTCGTGGACCTGGCCGGCGAACTCGACGAAGGCCGGCGCGTAGGCGGCGCGCACGAGAGCCCGGGCACCGTCCCAGACGACTCTCGGCTGATGGATGACTGTCGACATTAGGCGATCATCGCGCAGGAGTTGTGATGATCGCCATACCCTCACCAGCCGGTCGGCGTACAGTGCCGGCCCGCGCCGGCGGGCTCGACCTGAAGCGTGGCGTGGTCGATCGCGAAGTCTTCGTGCAGAGCCTCGCGGGCCACGGTCAGCACCGCGCCCAGCTCGGCCGCCGGGTCCAGTTTCAGGTGCGCCGACGCGACGTCCATACCCGAGGTGAGCGTCCAGACGTGCAGGTCGTGGACGTCGCAGACGCCCGGAACGGCGGCCAGGCGCTCGCGTACGGCGGTGATGTCGAGGTGCTCCGGCGCGGCCTGGACCAGGATCCGGACCGCCGACCGGCCGAGCGCCCAGGTGCGGGGAAGGATCATCAGGGCCACCACGACGGCGACGATCGGGTCCGCGTACGCCCAGCCGGTGAGCCAGATGACCACTGCGGCCACGATCACCCCGACCGAGCCGAGCAGGTCACCGAGCACCTCCAGGTACGCCCCGCGAACCGCGATGTTCTCCTTCGACCCGTCGCGCAGCAGCCGGAAGGCGATCAGGTTCGCCACCAGGCCGCCGATCGCGACCGCCAGCATCCAGCCGGCCGGCACCTCGGGCGGATCGGTGAACCGGCGCACCGCGTGCACCAGCACGAACCCGGCGACCCCGGCCAGTAGCAGGGCGTTGGCCAGGGCGGCGAGCACCTCCAGCCGGTAGAGGCCGAAGGTACGGCGGGAGTCGGTGCCGGCCCGGCCCGCGGCGGTGATCGCGGCGAGCGTCATGGCGATGGCCAGCACGTCGGTGAACATGTGCCCGGCGTCGGAGAGCAGGGCGAGGGAACCGGTGAGCCCGGCTGCCACCGCCTCGACGACCATGAAGGCGGTGAGCAGACCGGCCGCCCACCAGAGGCGCTTGCGATGGCGAGCGCCGCCGTGCGTCGCCGCGGTGCCGTGATCGTGGCCGGCTCCCATGTCTTTCACCTTCCGTCGTCAGGCGGGCCGTCGCCAATGTATGCGTACATCGCTATATATGCAATCGGTTGTGCGGAGCGCTCCCACGCGTTGGAATCGCGAGGACCCCGTTACGCATCGGAAAGGAAGTCTCGTGCTTCGGCGTACCCTTGCGAACGCTGTTCTCTGCACCGCCTTGGCGGTGACCGTAGTCGCCCAGCCCGCCGCTGCGGCGCAGACCAGCCCACTACCCAGCACAATCACCCTGCCGAGCGGTTTCCAACCCGAAGGCATCGCCATCGGCCAGAAGCCGTACGCCTACTTCGGCTCCCGGGTCGACGGCGACATCTACCGCGCCGACCTGCGCACCGGAGCCGGCCGGATCTTCGCCGAGGGCCCGGGAACCACCTCACTGGGCATGAAGATCGACGACGGCCGGCTCTTCGTGGCCGGCGGCAACGGCGGCGACGCCCGCGTCTACGACCTGCGGTCCGGCGCTCTCCTGAAGACCTACCAGCTGCGGCCCGCCGCCGACGGGCCGTTCATCAACGACGTGATCGTCACCCGGGACGCCGCGTGGTTCACCGACTCACGCAGCGCGACCCTGTTCAAGCTGCCGCTCGGGCGGCACGGCAAGCTTCCCGCCGAGGCGGTGGCGGTGCCGCTCACCGGCGACCTGGTGGTCGTGCCGGGCGCCACCAACGCCAACGGCATCACCACCACGCCGGACGGCCGGGCGCTGATCATCGTGCAGTCCAACACCGGCTACCTGTTCCGGGTCACCCGGTCCGGCGTGACCACCCGGATCGACCTGGGCGCCGAGCTGGTGACCAACGGAGACGGCCTCTGGCTGCGCGGAAAGACCCTCTACGCGGTCCAGAACCGGCTCAATGTCATCGCCAAGATCGAGCTGAACCGGAAGGGCACCGCCGGCACGGTGGTCTCCCGCACCGGCGATCCGCGCTTCGACGTGCCGACCACGATCGCCGAGTACGGCAAGCGCTTTTACCTGCCGAACGCCCGCTTCACCACCCCGCCGACACCGGAGACCACGTACAACGCGGTCGCCGTGCCGATTCCCTAGGGCAACCAGCCGGGGTTCGTACCCACCGTGGTGAGCCGTTGCGTCGCACGCGACAGGGCCACGTACAGGGTGCGGACCCCGGCGTCGTCCGTCGCGATCTGGGCGGGTTCGACCAGCACGACGGCGTCGTACTCCATGCCCTTGGCCTCCAGCGCGGTGACCACCTGGACCCGCTCCGGCAGCCCGGCGACCCAGCCGGCCACCTCGTCGTGCCGGGGCACCGGCATGATCACGCCGATCGTGCCGTCGACATCGGCGAGCTGCTTCTCGGTCAGCTCGCGGACCGTCTCCGGCAGCGTGTCCGGCGTGGCCACCACGTCGACCGGCTCCACCCCGGTGCTGCGCACCGCCGACGGCAACGGCAGGTCCGGCATGATCGTCCGGATCACCTTGGCCGCCACCTCGAAGATCTCCGACGAGTTGCGGTAGTTGGTGGTCAGCGCGTAGCTGTTGCGCTTACGGGAGCCGAGGGCCCGGTCGCGGGACCGATCCAGCTCGGTCGGATCGCCGGACCAGGCGGTCTGTGCCGGGTCGCCGACGATCGTCCAGGACGCGTACGACCCACGCCGCCCGATCATCCGCCACTGCATCGGTGACACGTCCTGCGCCTCGTCGACCACCACGTGCGCGTACTCCCGGTAGTCCTCCTCGCGCTGCACCTGCTGGGCGCGGGCCGCCGCCTGCCGGTCCGCGTACGTGCTGACCTCCTGGATCCCGTCCCGCACGTGGAACGGGTTCTTCGACCTGCGCTGCGGCTGGCGGGGCCGGCCCATCAGCTCGTCCAGCTCGTCCAGCAGGGCCACGTCGGAGATCGTCGGTCCCTCGGTGGCGAGCGCGTCGAACGAGCCCTGCAGGGTGGCGATCTCGTCGCGGGAGAGCACGCCGTTCGCGTACGCCCGGAGCCGTTTCGGATCGGCCAGCCACCGCAGCACCCGCATCGGGGTGAACCGCGGCCACCAGGCCTTCAGGAACTCCCGGAAGTCGCCCCGGTCGGCCAGCTCGGACTCGAACTCGCGCTTCTCCGGCAGGCCGGTGACCTTGTGCTCGCGGGCCTGCGCCCAGAGCGCGTCGAAGATCCGGTCGAAGCCGTGTCCGCGTACCTCGTTGCGCCGCGCGCCTCGCGGCAACGCCTTGCGCCGGAGCTGGTCGAGCTGGGCGGCGTCCAGCCGCAGCAGCGTGCCCCGGTAGAGCAGGCGCAGCTCGGTCGGGCCACCCGGCACCGCGTCGTGCGACGCGCGCTCCAGCACCCGCCGCATCCGCAGCGAACCCTTGATCGCGGCGACCTCGCCCGCATCCACCCGGGTCGCGTCCCAGCCCGGCACGAGCGTCCCCAGCGACCGCAGCGTGGCGGTCTCCTCGCCGAGCGAGGGCAGAACGGTCGCGATGTACTCGACGAACACCCCGGACGGGCCGACCACCAGGATGCCGCCGCCGGCGAACCGGCTGCGGTCCGAATACAGCAGGTAGGCGGCACGGTGCAGGGCCACCGCGGTCTTGCCGGTGCCTGGCCCGCCGGTGACGATCGTCACACCGGAGGCGGGGGAGCGGATCGCCTCGTCCTGCTCGCGCTGGATGGTGGCGACGATGTCGCGCATGCCCCGCCCGGTCGCCTTCGCCAGGCTGGCGAGCAGCGCGCCGTCACCCACCACCCGCATGTCCGCCGGGGCGGCGTCCGGGTCGAGCAGGTCGTCCTCGATGCCGGTGACCTTCTCGCGGCTGGACTGGATCATCCGGCGGCGCACCACGCCGAGCGGTTCGGCCGCGGTGGCCCGGTAGAACGCGGCCGCGGCCGGTGCCCGCCAGTCCACGACGAGCGGTTTCGAGTCCTGGTCCCGGATGCCCATCCGGCCCACGTAGTGGGTGGCCCCGGTGGTCAGGTCGAGCCGGCCGAAGACCAGCCCCTCGTACTCGGTGTCCAGGGCGTGCCGGCGGCGCGCCGCGTGATAGACCATCGCGTCGCGCTCCACCAGCGAGCCGAAGGTGCCCACGCCGGACAGACGGTAGCCCTCCTTCTCGGCCCGGGACGCGTCCTGGCGCAGCTCGGCGAGACGGGTGTACACCCGGTCCACGTGTTGCTGCTCGACCGCGATCTCCTGCTGAAGGACGGTGGCGTCGCTCAAGTCGGTCGTTCTCCCTTTCACTGCGCACCACCAGCGCCTGGCGCCGATGCACGGCGGCAATGCGCGGTCCGCTCTTCCCCACCTGCGAGCCCGACAGCGCGCGCTGTGCGCGAGGGGGCAATCGAACTTACTCCTCCGGGGTGGCCAGCGTCGAACGCACCTCCCTCCAGGCCGTCGTCCAAACCTCCAGGCCCGTCGTCCGAACTTCTCAGGATCGTCGCCAGAACACCGCAAGGTGGGCGTTTCCTGCGAAACAGCGCCGGCCGCACGGCCGCAGTTGCTCCGGCTTCAAGCCAACGACCCCGCATGGGTACGCGTAACCGTCCGTCCCCGAAGAACCACACCTCCCGCCGGCGCCACGCGACCGGCTGCCACCGACGGCCCCAGCGCGACCGCCGGGCTGAAGCGTCAGGCGGCCTGCCGGACGCCGGCTGTCCCGGACATCCGCAGCGCCTCCTCGTGCCGCTCCCGTTTCGCCTGGCGGACCACCCGGCGGACGATCCCGGTGAGCGCCGCCGACACCTCCTCCGGCCGTTCCAGCGGCAGCATGTGTCCGGCACCCGGGAAGACCTCCAGCTCGGCGCCGGGGAGCGCGTCGGCGATCGACCTGGCACAGGCCGGCGGGGTCAGCCGGTCCCGGTCACCGGCCAGCACCGCGGCCGGTACGTCGCCCAGTGCGGCCAGCGTGTCCAGGCGCTGCTGGGCGCCGACCGACGCCCGGAAGCCGCCGATCGAGCGCAGCGGGGCACGGCCCAGGCTGCGCAGGGTCAGCCGCAGCGCCTCACCCGAGCAGTCGTCGCCGAAGAGCAGCCAGCGCACCGCCGGGCGCAGGGCGGGCAGAACGGCCCGGTGCGGGCACCACGCGCCGGAACGGGCGAGCAGCCCGGCACCGATGGTCTCGCCGGCCCGCAGCACGGTGGCCAGGTGCGGCGGCAGACCGTACCGGGTGTGGGTGTGGCCCTCGGCGGTGGTCGACACGAAGAGCAGGCCGGCGACCCGGGCGGCGAAGTCGTCGGGGTGCCGGTGGGCGTACTCCATGATCGTCATGCCGCCCATGGAGTGGCCGGCGAGGATCACCGGCCCGGACGGCGCCAGCTGGTTGATCACCTCGGCGAGATCGTCACCGAGCTGGCCGAGGGTGGCCGAGCGGAGCCGGGTGGCACCGGAGCGCCCGTGCCCCCGCGTGTCGTACGCGATCACCCGCGGCGCCTTGCGCCCCATCCCGCCGAGCGCGGCGACCTGGTGCTGCCAGATCCGGCGGTCCAGGCACCAGCTGTGCATAAGCACCACCGTCACCGGCGCGTCGGCCGGGCCGGACAGCTCGGCGTGCAGCCGAACCCCGTCCGCGAGAATGATCTCCGAACGCTCAGACATGGGCACCTCCGTGCGGCTCACCGCCCCGCAGTACCCACGGGTAATAAGCATCACTCGCGATCTCCGGCTTCGCCACATCCGCGTGTAGGACTTTCGGCCATCGCGCGAGGAACAGTGAGTTAGCTCGCAATCACTTTCCCGGTGGGCCGCGCGGGCGAAAATCTCTCCATGACGGCCACCCGAGACGCCAAGATCGTCAGCCCCGCCGAAGCCCTGACCAAGCTCATCACGGGCAACAAGCGGTTCGTCTACGGCAACCCGCGGTACGGCCATGACGTCACCCAGGCGGCCGCGACCGCCGGCGGTCAGCAGCCGCACTCGCTGGTGCTGGGCTGCATCGACTCCCGGGTGCCCCTCGAGGCGATCTTCGACCAGTCGTTCGGTTCGATCTGCGTGGCACGCTCCGGTGGGCACGTGCTGGATCGGTCACTGGTCGGCTCGGTCGGCTTCGCCGTCGCCAAGCTGCGCGTCTCGCTGATCCTGGTGGTCGGGCACAAGCGCTGCGGCGCGGTGCACGCCACCGTCGACGCGCTGCTCGCGGGCACCGCCTCCGAGGGCGAGGTCGGCTATCTGGTGGACCAGCTCGCCCCGGCCGTGCGCGAGGTGGGCCTGGACGACCCGGACGCGGCCGAGAAGGCGGTACGCGCCCACGTGTTCCGGACCGTCGATCGGCTGCGCAAGGTCGACAGCCTGGCCCAGCCGATCGAGGCGGGCACGCTCAAGGTCGAGGGCGCCGTCTACGACCTCGACAGCGGCTGGGTCGAGTTCCTGCTCTGATCTTCAGCTAGTGCGAAAAGGCGCCTCCCGGTCATCGACCGGGAGGCGCCTTTCGTCGCTGGACTGGATCAGCCCTCGAAGACACCCGCGTCGGCGAGGCGCTTCTCGGTGGCGTCCCAGCCGTGCTCCGGGCTGACGGTGTGCAGAGCGTTCAGCTCGGCGCGGATCTTGGCACCGTGACCGGCGGCGGCCAGCACCCGGATCTCCTCGACGAAAGCGTCGGAGTCGGTCTTGAGGTGGGTGGTCTTGCCGTTGGTCAGGTTACGCACATAGGCGAAACGGCCGTTGGCGAGCGGGATGAGGTACTTGTACTCACCGAGCACGCTGAGGGCGCCGCCGGCGCCCGCCTGGCCGGCGCGGACTGATGCGCGGGCGGTCTTAGAGGTGTTGCTCGCCACGGCGGTACTCCTTGGAGGAAAGCAGAAAAGCAGAAAAAAGGCCGTAGCAACTCTACACGACTGCCGGTGGACCGTGCCGTCGGAGCAGGTAAGGCCGTTGCACAGGGTATGCCACGACGGCGGGTCCCATAGTCGATGTTGCGGATTCTCTGGCGCACCATCCGTACCACCCGGCATCATGGGACACGATCAACCGCGGTCGAGGTCGTAGGGGAAGACGCACCTCGGTCTCCGGGAGGTCACCGTGCCAACGTGTGGCGTCGTATACGTCCACTCGACCCCACTCGCCGTGTGCCAGCATGTCGAGTGGGCGATCGCGCGCGTCCTGACAGCGCCGGTCAATCTGCAATGGACCGTGCAACCGGTCGATCCGAGCATGCGCCGAGCCGAGTGCAGCTGGACCGGTCGGGCCGGCACTGGTGCCGAGCTGGCTGCTGCCCTCCGGCAGTGGCCCATGATCCGTTTTGAGGTCACCGAGGAGCCCAGTGCGGGCGTCGACGGGGAGCGTTTCATGCACGTCCCCGGGCGTGGCCTCTTTCACGGAGTCATGGGCGCGTCGGGTGACATCCAGATCGGGGAGGACCGGCTGCGCGCCATCATGGCCTCGGTCCGCGCGCCCGAGGCGCTGTCGCACGCGCTGGACAAGGCGCTCGGCACCGCCTGGGACGCCGAGCTGGAGCCGTACCGTTATGCCGGAGACGGTGCGCCGGTGACGCTGCTGACCCGGGTGGGCTGAAAGCCGACGCGTTGCGGTGGCGACGGTTGTCGTGAACTGGTTCGATGGCGATCGTGAAAAACCTCCTGCGCGTCGCTTTTGTCGTACCTCTGCTGTTGTCGATCAGCGCCTGTGGGGACGACGAGCCGGCGCCGCAGGCACCCGCCCCGACCACCGCGGCGGTGTCGCCGTCGGCGGCGCCGTCCAGCGCCGCGCCGCCGCCCGCTGATCCGGCCGTGCGTGCGGCCGAGACGGTGGCCCGGCTGAGCGACGAGGACCTGGCCGGCCAGGTGCTGATGCCGTACGCCTACGGCAGCGCCGCCACCACGGTCGACAAGGCCGCCGCCGCGGGCAACCAGCAGCTGGCCAAGGTGAACACGCCGGCCGAGATGATCGCCAAGTTCCGGCTCGGCGGGCTGATCCTGGTCGGCTTCAAGCCCGAGGACCCGACCGGAGCCACCAACCCCACCTCGAACGTCGAGAACCCGAAGCAGGTGCGCGCGCTCACCACCGGGCTCCAGGAGGCGGCCGCGAAGCTGCCCGCCGCGGCGCCGCTGATGATCGGCACCGATCAGGAGTACGGGGTGGTCACCCGCATCACCGAGGGGGTCACCATGCTCCCGTCGGCACTGGCGTTCGGTGCTGCCGGGCAGCCGGCCCTGACCGAGGCGGCCTGGCACGCGGCCGGGCGGGAACTGGCCGCCATGGGCATCACGGCCGACTTCGCCCCGGTCGCCGACACGCTGGGCCCGAAGGGCAGTTCGGTCATCGGGTCCCGCTCGTTCGGCGCCGACGCCAACGCGAACGCGGCCCAGGTCGCCGCCGCGGTACGCGGGCTCCAGGCCGCCGGTGTCACCGCCACCCTGAAACACTTCCCGGGCCACGGGCACACCACCGCCGACAGCCACGACGAGCTCCCGCTGATCGCGCAGAGCCGCAAGGACTGGGAGGCTCAGGACCTGCCGCCGTTCCGGTCCGGGATCGACGCGGGCGCCGGCGTGGTGATGTCCGGCCACCTGAACCTTCAGGCGGTCGACAAGGGCGTGGCCGCGACGTTCTCCCACAAGGTGATGACCGATCTGCTCCGCGGACAGCTCAAGTTCACCGGCGTCGCGGTCAGCGACGCGATGAACATGGCACCGGCGCGGAAGTGGCCGGCCGGTGAGGCGGCGGTGCGCGCGCTCAACGCCGGCAACGACATGCTGCTCATGCCACCGGACATCGGCGCGGCCCGGGACGGCATCCTGGCGGCGTTGAAGAGCGGCGGCCTCAAGCGGGAACGCCTGGTCGAGGCGGTCACCCGGATTCTCACGCTGAAGTTCCGTACCGCGCGGACCGCACAGCCGGACCTCGCGACCATCGGCTCGGAGGAGAATCAGCGGGCGGTCGCGGCACTCGACGCGGCCTCGATCACGGTGCTGCGTGGCAAGTGCGCCGGGCCACTCGCCTCCGGGCCGGTCACCGTGACCGCGCCCGCCTCCCGCGAGGTGGCCAGGGTCGCCCTGGTCCGGGCTCTGCAAGAGGCCGGCGTGAACGTACAGGCGGCCGGCGGTGCCGCCATCCATCTGGTGGGGTACGGCGACAAGCAGGCCGACCTGGACGACGCCGCAGCGATCACCGTGATGATGGACAACCCGGCACTGCTGGCCCTGTCGCGGTCACCGACGCTGATCGCCACCTACTCGTCCAGCAAACTGTCGCTGACCGCCCTGGCAGCGGTCATCGCCGGCAAGGCCAAGGCCCCCGGCAAGTCGCCGGTCGCCGCGGGCAAACTGCCCCGCAGCGCCTGCGTCAAGTAGCGGAGCGGGACGCCGCCGTCCGTGCCGCGTACCGGTGGAGTGCCACAGGCCCACCACCGGTACGCGTTCAAGCACCGCAGGACGCCGCTGCAACGGGTCAGACGCGGGCGAAGACCAGCGCCACGTTGTGGCCACCGAAGCCGAACGAGTTGTTCATCGCGGCCTGGATCTCCGCGGGCCGGGCCTTGTGCGCGGCGACATCGAGGTCGAGGCGCTCGTCCGGCTCGTCGAGGTTGATGGTCGGAGGGATGATGCCGTCCCGGAGGGCCAGGATGGTGGCGATCGACTCGAGCGCGCCGGCCGCGCCGAGCAGGTGGCCGGACATCGACTTGGTCGAGGTCAGGATGGGGTGCGTCCCGATCGCGGCCTTGATGCCCTTGATCTCGCCCATGTCGCCGACCGGGGTCGAGGTGGCGTGGGCGTTGACGTGGTGGATGTCGGCACCGGTCAGTCCGGCGTCCTGGATGGCCATCCGCATGGCGCGGATGCCGCCCCTGCACTCCGGGTCGGGCTGGACGATGTCGAAACCGTCCGAGGTGATGCCGGCGCCGGCGAGTCGGGCGTACACCCGGGCGCCGCGGGCGGCGGCGTGGTCGGCCCGCTCCAGGATGAGCGCTCCGGCGCCCTCACCGAGGACGAAACCGTCCCGGTTCTTGTCCCACGGCCGGGACGCCTTCTCCGGGTCGTCGTTGCGGGTGGACATGGCGCGCATCGAGGCGAAGCCGGCGATCGGCAGCGGGTGCACCACGGCCTCGGTGCTGCCGGCCACCACCACGTCGGCCCGGCCCGCACGGAGCAGGTCCAGACCGAGGGCCACCGCCTCGGCGCCGGTCGCGCAGGCGCTGGCCATCGCCCGGACACCGGCCCGGGCACCGAGTTCCAGCCCGATGTACGCGGCCGGCCCGTTCGGCATGAGCATCGGGACCGTGTGCGGGCTGACCCGCCGCGGCCCGGACTGCTCCAGGATGTCGTCCTGCTCCAGGAGGGTGATCGCACCGCCTATTCCGGTGCCGTAGCTGACCGCGAGACGGTCGGGGTCCAGCCCCGAGTCGGCCAGCCCGGCGTCGGCCCAGGCCTGCTTGGCCGCGATCACGGCCATCGCCTCGGCGCGATCCATCCGGCGCAGCCGGACCCGCTCGAGCACCTCGGAGGGCTCGACGGCGAGCTGGGCGGCTATCCGGACCGGGAGTTGACCGGCCCACTCCTGGGTGAGCGGACCCACCCCGGAGCGGCCGGCGAGCATGGCGTCCCAGGTGGACGCGACGTCCCCGCCCAGCGGGGTCGTCGCGCCGAGCCCGGTGACGACGACGTCTACGTTGCTCATGTCAGTGATTCGCCTCGATGTAGGTGACGGCGTCGCCCACGGTCTTGAGGTTCTGCACCTCGTTGTCGGGGATCTTGACGCCGAACTTCTCCTCGGCGGCCACCACGACCTCGACCATGGACAGCGAGTCGACGTCCAGGTCGTCGGTGAAGGACTTCTCCTCGGCGACGTCCTCCGGGTTCACCCCGGCGACCTCCTCGAGGATCTCGGCGAGGCCTGAGGTGATCTCTTCGCGAGTAGCCATTGTTGGGTCTTTCCTCTCGATGGTGTGTTGTGCGACGGCCGGATGCTGCTCAGGGGCAGCGGACGACCTGGCCGGCGTAGGTGAGGCCACCGCCGAAGCCGAAGAGCAGTACCGGCGCCCCGGAGGGCACCTCGCGGCGCTCGATCAGCTTGGACAGGGCCAGGGGGACGCTCGCGGCGGACGTGTTGCCCGACTCGACGAGGTCCTTGGCGACGATCACGTCCGGGCCGAGGCCCAGCCGCTTGACGATGCCGTCGATGATCCGGGTGTTGGCCTGGTGCGGGACGAAGGCGGCCAGCTCGGACGGGGCGACACCGGCACGCTTGCAGACCTCGATCGCGAACGGCGCCAGCGCGGTGGTGGCCCAGCGGAAGACGATCTGGCCCTCCTGCTTGATGTACGGCTGCCAGCCCTCGATCTTCAGCGCGTCGCCCTTGTCCGGGGCGGAACCCCAGAGCACCGGGCCGATCGCGGCCTCCTCGCCGTCCGGGACCGCGCTCACCACGGCAGCGCCCGCGGCGTCGCCGAACAGGACAGCGGTGGTGCGGTCGGACCAGTCGGTGACGTCGGAGAGCTTCTCCGCACCGATCACCAGGGCGTTGCGGGAGGCGCCGGCGCGGATCGCGTGGTCGGCGGAGGCCAGCGCGTAGGAGAAGCCGGAGCACGCGGTGTTCAGGTCGTAGGCGGCCGGCGCGGCGATCCCGAGCCGGGCCGCGACCCGGGTGGCCACGTTCGGGCAGCGGTCGATGGCCGAGCAGGTCGCGACGACGACCAGGTCGATGTCGGCCGCGGTCAGCCCGGAGGCGGCGAGCGCCTTCTCCGCCGCGTACGTGGCCATGTCGGCGACCGTCTCGGTGTCGGCGACCCGCCGCTCGGCGATGCCGACCCGGTCCCGGATCCACGCGTCGTTGGTGTCCAGCGTGCTGGCCAGGTCATCGTTGGTGACCACGCGCGAGGGCTGATAGTGGCCCATGGCGACGATGCGGGAACCCGCGGTCATCGTTCCTCCTTCGAACGCGGCTTCGCGCGTCACAGCTGTCCGTGCCGGGCGATCAGGTCGCGGGCGGCCGGCAGGTCATCGGGCGTGTTCAGGGTGACGATCTCCGGCGCGCCCTCACCCTTGAGTTCGCGCTTGACCAGGCCGGCCAGCGTGCCGGCCGGTGGCAGCTCGATGACGCCGGTCACGCCGAGGCCGGCGAGCGTCCGCATGCACAGGTCCCAGCGGACCGGCGCGGTCACCTGGCGGACCAGGCGCTGGAGCATCTCGCGGCCGTCAGTGACGGACGTGCCGTCCAGGTTCGACAGCAGGATCCGGGCCGGGTCGTGCACGGTGACCCCGTCCGCGACGGCGGCCAGCGCGGCCTCGGCGGGAGCCATGTACGGCGTGTGGAAGGCGCCGGCCACCGCCAGCGCGATGACCCGGGCCTTGGACGGCCGCTCGGCGGCCAGCGCGGCCAGCCCGTCCAGCGCGCCGGCGGCGACGATCTGGCCGGCGCCGTTGCGGTTGGCCGGGTACAGCCCGAGCTTCTCGATGGCGGCGACCACCTCGTCCGGGTCGTCGCCACCGAGCACGGCGCTCATCCCGGTCGCCTCCAGGGCACAGGCGGCGGCCATCTCCCGGCCGCGGACTCCGGCCAGGGTGATCGCGGCCTCGGCCGGCAGCACACCGGCGAGGGCGGAGGCGCTGAGCTCGCCGACGCTGTGGCCGGCGACCAGCCCGGCGTCGTGCATGGGCAGGTGCTCGGCGGCGAGCAGCGCGGCGGCGACCAGCAGCGGCTGGGTCCGCGCGGTGTCCTTGATCTCGTCGGCGCCGGCCTGCGTGCCGAGGTGGATCAGGTCGACCCCGGCCAGATCGGACCACCGGCGGAGGTGGTCCTCGGCGCCGGGGAGTTCGAGCCAGGGAGTGAGGAAGCCGGGCTTCTGTGAGCCCTGGCCGGGCGAGAGAACTGCGAGCACGTCCTCGACTCTTCCGGATGGGAGGGGGATGCGGGGTTGCCGGGCACAACCAAACCCTACGATCAGGGTTGTAGGGTTCCTACAAAAGAGGGGTTAACTTGGCAGGATTCGACCCTATTTATGGTGCAGGTCGTTAGTTGCCGATGCCGCGCCGGGCGGTGTGTTCCGCACAACACTCGTCAGGTGGCGGGGTCCAGACGGCCGATGGTCAGCGCCATTCGCAGGGCGAAAGCGTCGCGGCCGTCCAGCGGTGAGAGCGCGGTCACCTCGGCCACCCGGCGCAGCCGGTACCGGACGGTGTTCGGGTGGACGTACAGCTCGCGGGCGGCGCTCTCCAGGACGCCGCCGGAGGCGAAGAAGGCGTCCAGGGTCTCGAGCAGCCCGCTGCCGGCGCGAGTGAGTGCCCCGTACACGTCGTGCCGGAGCTTGCGCCGGGCGTCCATGTCCCCGGAGAGCACCCGCTCGGGCAGCAGGTCGTCGGCGGCGACCGGGGAGGGCGCGCCCGGCCAGGCGGCGGCCGCCCGGAAGCCGGCCAGGGCGGCCCGGGCCGACTCGGTCGCCTGGTCCAGCGACGGCACCGCGGGGCCGACCACGATCGGCCCCTCGCCGAAGGTGGGGCTCAGCGTCATCGCGGTGGCTACCGGGTCGGTGGCGCCGCCCACCACGACCACCAAGCGGTCACCGTGCACCCCGCCGATCACCTCCAGCCGGGAGCGCCGGGCGACCCGGTAGACGGCGTGCAGCACGGCGCTGATGTCGCCGCCGGGGGAGCGGCCCACCACCACCGTGACCGGCGGAGCGTCGGCCCAGCCGAGCGCGGCCGCCCGGCTGGCCAGTACGTCCGAGGAGTCACCGCGCAGCAGGGCGTCGACGAGCAGCGCCTGGAGGCGGGCGTCCCAGGCGCCCCGGGACTCGGCGGCCCGCGCGTACACCCGGGCGGCGGAGAAGGCGACCTCCCGGGAGAACCGCAGGATGGCCTGGAGCAGCGCCTCCCGCTCGGCGGCCTCGGCGAAGCTCGGCACCTCGGTCTCGGCCACGTCGATGGTCACCTTCACCAGCTGCACGGTCTGGGTGAGCGTGATCGCCTGGGCCAGCGCGCGCGGTGCCGCGGCGAACACCTCGTCGGAGATCTCCTGGGTGGCAGCCACGGTTCCGCCCGAGCGCAGCCACTCCACCAGTGATCGGACACCCGCTTGTGCGACGAGCATCACCCAGGAACGTTGGTCGGCCGGGAGCGCACGGAACCACGGGAGCGTCTCATCCATGCGGACCACCGCCGCGCTGGCCAGCGCGCCGGCCTGCCGCTCGATCCGGCGCAGAGTGCCCGGGAGCAGCGGTTTCACCGGCGGGGCGGGCTCGTCGGCGGTGGCTGGTACGCGGTGCGGTCGGGCGATGTCTGCCACCGGCTCAGCGTGACACGATCCGGCCGGGTCGTGTCACCGGGCCTGTCCAGCGTCCGGATGACACGCCGCAAAAGATCGGACGGCGAGGAATTTTAAGGTGTTTTATGACTTTTGACCGGTGTAGCGGTGCGCCTCTCCCGCGACTTCGGTCGGTGACCTGGCATCGTGTCGGACTAGCGCGGTCCGGGTCGGGACTCAAACCGGGCTGCGCGGTGCCGATGAAGAGACGGTGCCGATCGAGCAGAACTGGTCGCGAACCACAGATCGAGGAGGCGAGATGATGGAACGGGATGACGCGTTCGCGCGTACCGAAAGTGATCCCGCCCTCGAAGAGGCGCCGGTGCCCGCGGCGGCCGACGAGGAGCCGATCATCGACCCCGGCCTGGGCCGGGTCGGATGCCGCACGGACCTGCGTGGGTGGGCCGGAGCCCACCTGCACGGCGCGGTCCGCCCGCGGCGCCGCGCCGCGGGCCGCGGCCGCCCACCAGGCCGCTGGTGTTAGGTCGCGGGCGCCGCGCCCGCTGACGCCGACCCGTATGGGTGAGAGCGGGCCCTGATGTGGGCGCGTTTCGGCTTGCCGGCGGGGCGGGACTGGTCAGCTATGGGTGGTGGACGACAAGAGAAGGCTCATTCTCGACCAGGCGCTGGCCCTGGTGGACGAGCGTGGGCTCGCGGCGATGTCGATGCGGGCGGTCGCGGAGCGGGTCGGGCTCACCTCGATGGCGCTCTACCCGTACGTCGGGGGCAAGGACGCCCTGCTGGACGGGCTGGTCGACCTGCTACACCTGGAACTCGGCTCGGCGGTCGGGGGCGACCTCCCGGACATCGACTGGCGGCATCGGCTGCGTGCGCTGGGCCGCGCCGTACGCTCGCTCGCCCACGCGCATCCCAGCGCGTTCCCGCTGCTGCTGAACCGGTCGGCGGCCGGTGCGTCGGCGTCCTGGCTGACCGCGGCGCTGCGTGGCATCCTGCACGACGCCGGGGTGTCCGCCGGGAGCGTGCCCCGGATGGCCCGGCTGATCTGTGCCTTCCTGCTCGGCTACACAACCGGTGAGGTGACCGGCGGGCTGCCCCGGATGCCGGCTGCGGAGAACCCGGAGATCGAGAACGGTGCCGGCGAGGCGCAGGCCGAGGCCGAGTACGACGCGGACCTCGCGGACCTGATGCGCATGATCGAGTGTGCGGTGCGCGACGAGGGCGCGGCGCACAGCAGGACGAGACCCTAGCCGGGCCCGCCGGATGATCAGACCCGGCGGCGGATCAGGTACGCCATACCGGCCAGCCCCACCAGGATGACCACCAGGACGGCGCCGTTGAGCAGGAACAGCCGGCGCACCTCGGTGAAGACCTCGCCCATGCTCTCCACCGGGTTGTACTCCTCGCCGTCGAGGTCCTGACCGACCCCGCCGCCGATGCCGCCGTTCACCACGTCCGGCTTGGCCTTCAGCGGCGCCCCGCTGATCCGCAGCGACTCGGACATGGAGAGCCGGCCGTAGAACCAGCCGGCCGTCTTCTTGCCGGACGGCTGCTTGGCCGGGCGGAACGCCCGGGGTCCGCCGGCGGCCAGCGGGTACAGGTCGTACACCTGGTGCGGCGCGTCCTTGACCATCAATGTGACCGTGTACTTGGGGCCGAGGCTGGTGGCTTTCGGCACGGACGCCTGCGGTGTCTCCGAGGCCAGCCAGTCGACCTCGGCATAGAGCATCTGGAACAGTTTCGGGTCGGTTTCCTGCCGGATCACGACCGGCTTGGACATGCCCTTGCCGGTCAGCTGCGCCGCGTTCGGTTTGACTACTTTGGGTGCCGCGTGCGCGGCCGGTGGCATGATGCCGATGGCCAGCACGACCGCGACGGCGGCTGTTCCCAGCGCCGTCACCAGTCTGGTGATCGTCCCTCGCACCATCCGACCTCCCCCGCCCGTGGATGGACATGGACCATTGAACCCGCTGCTCCGACCCGGCGATGGAACCGGGGCACGGCCCGGCCTCCAGCCTTCCCGGACGGCGGCCCGGCCGCATCTCGTAGCCGGGTGAATTGGAGCCATTTGGGGGACGGCTGACGAGACGGTTCGGCCGTTGATCAGCGGCCGAACAGTATCAAGTCTCGGCAATACGTGGGGGTGGCGGCCACCCGTGCAGAGGATGGGATCACCGGATTCGACGACCGGCTGTGGCCACCGGCCGTCGAATGCGGTAATGGCGTCAGAGGCGCGCGCGAGCTGCGGCGATGCGGGAGAGCGTGCGCTCCCGGCCGAGCGCCTCGAGCGACTCGAACAGCGGCAGACCGATCGTGCGGCCGGTAGCCGCCACCCGTACCGGTGCCTGGGTCTTGCCCAATTTGAGACCTCGCGCCTCGCCCACCTGCTCGAGCGCGGTCTTGAGCGCATCGGCCGACCAGTCGGTGAGGGCGCCGAAGGCGGCCGCCGCACCGTCCAGAATGTCCGCGGCGCCTTCCTTCATGGCCTTCGCCCAGGACGCCTCGTCGTGGACCGGCTCGTCCAGGAACAGGAAGTCGACGTAGTCGACGATCTCGGAGAGCACCGTGATCCGGGTCTGTGCGAGGGGGGCGATCGTGGTGAACAGCTCGGCGTCGAACTTCTCCGCCGGCCAGGACGGCGCGGCGATGGTGTCGGTGCCGGTCAGCCACGGCGCGCAGACCTGGGTGAACTCGCTCGGCGTGAGCGCACGGAGGTACTCGCCGTTGAACGCCCGCAGCTTCTTCACGTCGAAGAACGCCGGCGCGTGGCTGACGTCCTGGATCCGGTACTCCTCCTCGATCACCGACCACGGGACGATCTCCCGGTCGCCGGTGGGTGCCCAGCCGAGCAGCATCAGGTAGTTGCGCATGGCGGCGGCGAGGTAGCCCTCGTCCCGGTACGACTCGAGGGCGACCTTGTCGCGGCGCTTCGAGAGCTTCTGCCGCTTCTCGTTGACGATGACCGGGACGTGACCCCAGACCGGCGGCGTGACACCCAGCGCCTCCCAGAGCATCTGCTGCTTCGGGGTGTTCGGCAGGTGCTCCTCGGCGCGGAACACGTGGGTGATGCCCATGCTCATGTCGTCGACCACGTTGGCCAGAAGGAACACCGCCGAGCCGTCACTGCGGGCGATGACGAAGTCCTCGATCAGCTTGTTCTCGAAGGTCGGCTTGCCGCGGACCAGGTCCTCGACCACGGTCTCGCCCTCGTCCGGCGTACGGAAACGGAGTGCGCGCCCCTCGCCCGGGCCGAGCCCGCGCTCCCGGCAGAAACCGTCGTAGCCGGTGTGCTTGTTGCCGGAGCGGGCGACCACGTCATCGCGGGTGCAATCGCAGTAGTACGCCTTGCCCTCGCCGTAGAGCCGGGTGGCGGCGGCGGTGTGGTCGGCGGCGTAGGACGACTGGAAATAGGGCCCTTCGTACGTCCCGCGCTCGATGCCGATCCAGTCGAGTGCCGAGATGATGCCCTCGGTCCACTCGGGGCGGTTGCGGGCCGCGTCGGTGTCCTCGATCCGGAGCACGAAGACACCGCCGTGCTGCTGGGCGTAGATCCAGTTCTGTAGCGCCGAACGGGCGCCGCCGACGTGGAACATGCCTGTGGGTGAGGGTGCGAAACGTACGCGAACAGTCACGACCCCACCCTACCGAGACCGGCGATGGCTTTACCGACCCAGTCCGGCTGCTCCCGGAACAGAGTGATCTCCGGACCCGGTTCCCAGGTGCCCTCGATCCGCCCGTTCACCAGCACCACCGGCGAGATCCAGCCCTGCGGCCGCGAGACCGCGGCCTTCGGCCCGCTGCTCACGGTGTCCACCGGGCGTGGATGCCGCAGAGCCGGCGGGCCAGAGCGACCACGTCGGCCGCCTTCTCGGCGCCGAGGAAATGGCGGTGCACCCGCCATCGCAGCTGTTCGTCCGGAGTCACGCGACAGACGCTAGTCACACGGTGAAGCGGCCGACCAGACCCGTGAGGCGCTGCGCGGTGGCGGACAGCTCGCCGGCCGCCTGGTGTGCCGCCGCCACCGACTGCCGGGTGCCCTCCATGGCGCCGCTCACCGTACCGATGCCGGTCGCGATCTCCCGGCTCCCGTCGGCCGCCTCGGAGATGTTGCGGGCCATCTCGGCGGTGGTGGCGGCCTGCTCCTCGACCGCTGCGGCGATCGCCGTCTGATAGTCGTTGACCTGCGCGATCCGCGCGGAGATCGCGTCGATGGCGGTGACCGCGCGGGCCGTGTCGCCCTCGATCGCGGCGACTCGGGCGGTCACGTCCTCGGTGGCGCGGGCGGTCTCCTGGGCCAGTTCCTTCACCTCGCCGGCGACGACCGCGAAGCCCTTGCCGGTCTCCCCGGCCCGGGCCGCTTCGATGGTGGCGTTGAGGGCGAGCAGGTTGGTCTGTTCGGCGATGGTCGCGATCAGGCGTACCACGTCGGTGATCTTGGCGGTGGAGGAGCGGAGCTCGGCGATCACGCCGGCCGCCGCCGAGGTGAGCCCGACGCCGTCCCGCCCGGCCTGGGCGGCCTCCTGCGCGTTGTGGGAGATCTCGGTGATCGAGGCGCCCATCTCCTCGGCACCGGCGGCCACCGTCTGCACCACGTGCGACATCGTGTCCGCCGAGACGGTCATAGTGCCGGCCCGGTCGGCGGCGACGTCCGCGGCCGCGGCCATCTCCCCACCGGTTGCCGACACCTGCTGGGCGGTGTCGGAGACCTCGCCGGAAGCGATGGTCACCTCCTGCATCACCGTGCGCAGCTCGGTGACCGCGGTGTCCAGGGCGGCGCTCGCCTCGCCGATCTCGTCGCGCCCCCGGTCCCGGACCGAGACCGTGAGGTCGCGCTCGGCCAGGCGGGTGAGGGCCCCGGTGAGCCGGGACACCCGCCCGGCGAGGCGCGAGGCCTGAAGGAAGGCGACCGCGGCGCCGACCACCGCGAGCAGCACGGCGACGACCACGAACCAGGTGAGCATCGCGCCGCGCCCGTCCCGGACCACGGTGACCGCCCGTTCGGCGTCGGCGTTGTAGCCGCCGACGGTGACGGCCCATTGGTACGGGGCGTAGTACGCGACCGTCGTGGTGGTGTCTCCGGCTTCCGAGCCCCCCGCCCCGGGTAACTGGTACGTCGTCCGCCACGTCGCGCCCTCGGCGAGCTGAGGGGCCTGGGTGACGATCTGCTCGACGTACCGGGTGCCGGCGGCGTCGGTGGCCTCCAAGTCGGTGGTGCCGACCACCCCGTCGAGACTGGAGGCGACGACCTGACCTCGATTCGCCGCCGCGGTGCTGAAGATGCCGATCCAGCCGTTCTCGCGTACGGTCCGCCCGGCGATCGTCGCGGTGAGGTTCTCCAGCGCCTCGCTCTGCGGCACGCCGACGTAGAGCGCACCGATCACCGCGCCCGAGGCGTCCTTGATCGGGTCGTAGATGCTGATGTAGGGCGTGCCGACCACCTGCGCGACCCCGCGGAACGTCTTGCCCGCCTTGATCGCCGCGGCCACCGCGTTCGGCTTGCCGTCCGCCGCGGTGGCCGGGATGTACGTCCCGATCACCCGCTTCCCGTCCTTGCCGCGGATCGTGGTGGCCACCCGCAGCAGGTCGCCGGCGGCGTTCATCCGCTGGAAGAGGGTGACCGCGCCGCCCGCGAGACTCTCGGCGTCGTCGACGTACGGCGTGGTCCGCCCCGGATCGGTGTTCTGCCCCAGCCAGGAACCGTCGACCGTGACCCGGGGCAGGGTGACCCGCGTCTTCGCCTGGCTCACCTGGTTCACCGCGGTCCAGGTCGCGGTCCGCTCGGAGAACTCCACGCCGCCCCGCTGTTTCAGCAGGCCGGCCGCGCTGCTCAGGCCGACGTCCACGCCGTGCTGGATCTCGTCGCCGACGGTCTTGACCAGGCTCGTGATGTCGGCGGTGGTCCGGTCCAGCTCCGCCTCGTTCTGCCGCAGCACCTCACGTTCGGTGCGGTCGGCGAACCGGCTGCTCTGCCAGGCTCCGACCGCCACCAGGACCAGCGCGGTGACGAGCACGCTGCCCAGACCGAGGATCAGGAGTTGGTGGCTGATTCGAAGGCGCACACCGGTCACATCGGCACGGTCGGCGCCAAAACTGAGGCGGCCCGCCGCAAACGCGACGGGCCGCCTCAGAGAGCGTGCGATCAGCTGTCGCCGCCGGTCTCGCCCACCGGCGCGGCGTTGACGTCGTCGATCGCGTACTTCTTGGCCGCCTCGGCCGGGACGTGCGCCGGAACCTGACCGCGCAGTGCGAGCTCGCGCAGCGTGGCCACGGTGACCGACTCGCCGTCCACGTGGAAGTGGCGGCGCAAGGCGTGCCGGGTGTCGCTCATGCCGAACCCGTCGGTGCCCAGCGAGGTGTAGCCGTTGGGTACCCACCGGCTGATCAGGTCGGGTACCGCCCGCATCCAGTCGCTCACCGCGACCGACGGACCCTCGCTGCTCTCCAGCTTCTGCTGGATGTACGGCTTGCGCGGGGCGTCGCTCGGGTGGAGCAGGTTGTGCTCCTCCGCCTCGATCGCGTCCCGGCGCAGCTCGGTCCAGGAGGTGACCGACCAGACGTCGGCGCTCACCCCCCAGTCCTGGGCGAGCAGGTCCTGGGCCTTGAGCGCCCAGCGCATGCCGGTGCCGGAGGCGAGCAGCTGCGCCTTCGGTCCGTTCGTCTGGGGACCCTCGGAGAATCGGTAGATGCCCTTGAGCAGGCCCTCCACGTCCACACCCTCGGGCTCGGCGGGTTGCACGGCCGGCTCGTTGTAGATGGTGAGGTAGTAGAAGATGTTCTCCTGCTTCTCGCCGTACATGCGGTGCAGGCCGTTCTCGATGATGTGCGCGATCTCGAACGCGAACGCCGGATCGTACGCCACCACGGCCGGGTTGGTCGCCGCGATGAGCAGCGAGTGTCCGTCCTCGTGCTGGAGGCCCTCACCGTTCAGCGTGGTCCGCCCGGCGGTCGCGCCGAGCAGGAAGCCGCGGGTCATCTGGTCGGCGGCCGCCCACAGCTCGTCCGCGGTCCGCTGGAAGCCGAACATCGAGTAGAAGATGTACAGCGGGATCATCGGCTCGTCGTGCGTGGCATACGACGTGCCGGCCGCGATGAAGCTCGCCGTCGAACCCGCCTCGTTGATGCCCTCGTGCAGGATCTGACCGTTGGTCGCCTCCTTGTAGGACAGGAACAGCTCCCGGTCCACGGAGGTGTAGGTCTGGCCGTGCGGCGAGTAGATCTTCTTGGTCGGGAAGAGCGAGTCCATGCCGAAGGTGCGGGCCTCGTCCGGGATGATCGGCACCCAGCGGGCACCGAACTCCTTGTCCTTCATGAGGTCCTTGAGCAGGCGGACGAACGCCATCGTGGTGGCGATCTTCTGCTTGCCGCTGCCCCGCTTGATGTCGCCGAACGCCTTCGAGTCCGGGATCTTCAGCGACTTGGCCTTGGTGCGCCGGGTCGGCACGTAACCGCCCAGGTCACGGCGGCGCTGCTGGAGGTACTGGATCTCGTCGGAGTTCTCGCCGGGGTGGTAGTACGGCGGCAGGTACGGGTTCTCCTCGAGCTGCTTGTCGCTGATGTCGAGGTAGAGCCGGTCCCGGAAGCCCTTGAGGTCGTCCAGGGTCATCTTCTTCATCTGGTGCGTGGCGTTGCGGGCCTCGAAGTGCGAACCCAGCGTCCAGCCCTTGATGGTCTTGGCGAGGATCACGGTCGGCTGGCCGGTGTGCTCGGTCGCCGCCTTGTACGCCGCGTAGAGCTTGCGGTAGTCGTGACCGCCGCGCTTGAGGTTCCAGATCTCGTCGTCGCTGAAGCTGTCGACGAGCTTGCGGGTCCGCGGGTCCCGGCCGAAGAAGTGCTCCCGCACGTACGCCCCGGACTCACCCTTGTACGTCTGGTAGTCGCCGTCCGGCGTGACGTTCATCAGGTTGACCAGCGCGCCGTCGGTGTCCGCGGCGAGCAGCGGGTCCCACTCGCGGCCCCAGACCACCTTGATGACGTTCCACCCGGCGCCGCGGAAGAAGGCCTCCAGCTCCTGGATGATCTTGCCGTTGCCGCGGACCGGGCCGTCCAGGCGCTGCAGGTTGCAGTTGATGACGAAGGTGAGGTTGTCCAGCTCCTCGCGGGCGGCCAGGCCGATCGCGCCGAGCGACTCGACCTCGTCCATCTCGCCGTCGCCGAGGAACGCCCAGACGTGCTGCTGGCTGGTGTCCTTGATGCCGCGGTTGTGCAGGTACCGGTTGTACCGCGCTTGATAGATCGCGTTCAGCGGGCCGAGGCCCATGCTGACCGTCGGGAACTCCCAGAAGTTCGGCATGAGACGCGGGTGCGGGTAGGACGGCAGGCCGCCACTGGACCCGTCGGGTAGGCGGTGCGACAGCTCCTGCCGGAAGCCGTCCAGCTGGTCGGTGCTGAGGCGGCCCTCCAGGTACGCCCGGGCGTACATGCCCGGGGAGGCGTGCCCCTGGAAGAAGATGTGGTCGCCGCCGCCCGGGTGGTCCTTGCCGCGGAAGAAGTGGTTCATGCCGACCTCGTAGAGGCTGGCCGACGACGCGTACGTCGAGATGTGACCGCCGACGCCGATCTCCGGGCGCTGCGCCCGGTGCACCAGCATCGCCGCGTTCCACCGGATGTACGCCCGGATCCGCCGCTCGACGAACTCGTCACCCGGGAACCACGGCTCCCGCTCCGGCGGAATCGTGTTGATGTAGTCCGTGGACGTCAGTGGCGGAACGCCGACCTGTCGCTCCCGGGCCCGCTCCAGCAGGCGCAACATCACATAACGGGCTCTTTTGGCGCCTCGTTCGTCGATGACTCCGTTGAGCGACTCGACCCACTCGTTGGTTTCCTCGGGGTCGATGTCGGGAAGCTGGCTCGGCAGGCCATCGCTGATCACCGGGCGCTTGCGCTCCGTGGCCACAGGCAATCCTCTTGGTGTGAGTGTCGGACAACCGGGCGACCCTAGGTGGCGAATCGCTCGGAACAGGCTTCCATCCTGCCCCCTCACGGTGTGCGTCGTCACGTCTACCGGGTGTCTCAGCGACGCGCGACACACGTACTGACCAGTAACTTTGTGGACGCGCTCCGGTGATCAGCCCGCCATGAAGGAGAAACGCACCTGTCGGGTGGGGTTGTCGCCGTTCGGATCGACCAGACATATCGATTGCCAGGTGCCGAGCGCGATCCGGCCGCCGATCACGGGCAGTGACGCGTACGGCGGGATCCAGGCCGGCAGCACGTGATCGCGGCCGTGGCCGGGTGAGCCGTGCCGGTGCCGCCACTTGTCCACGGCCGGCAACAGGTCATCGATCGCGGTCAGCAGGTCGTCGTCCGAGCCGGCTCCGGTCTCGATGATCGCCAGGCCGGCTGTCGCGTGCGGAACGAAGATGTGCAGCAGCCCGTCTCTCTCGGACTCGACGAACTGCTCGGCCTCTCGGGTGATGTCGCGGACCACGGGGGAACCGCCGGTCCGTACGGTGATCACTTCAGTGCGCATGGTTCTCATGTATATAGATCGAGCAGCAGGAACAACCCGGCGGTCCCGGCCAGCCAGCACAGGCAGAGCGCCAGCCGGGCGGCGGCGCACCTCATGATCATGTCCTGAGTACACCACCGGGTCACCCACCCGCGCCGGTAGATCGGTCTTCTTCGCAACCAGGCTTGATGTGCTTCATCTGCGCGGATGCACAACTCGAGCAAGGTCGCGAACAAGCCTCGGTGGCAGGGTTCGCGCCGGTCGGCGATGCTGAATCGCGTGACCACCCCGCAAAACCTCGACGAGCGTTTCCGCGATGCGGTCTCGGCCCTGCGACCACCCGAGTCCGGGCGTGCCCCCGGCGACCCGGTCCGCGACGGCGGCAAGCTGACCGGCGCCCGTACCCGGGAGATCTTCGACGCCCAGCTCGCCGCCCGCCACCTCGACCTAGCCGCACGCTGGCTGCGCAGCTTCAACGAGGGCTTCCACACCACCGCGTCGGCCGGCCACGAGGGAAACGCCGCGGTCGCCGCGGCGTTGCGCGGCGACGATCCGGCGCTGTTGCATTACCGCTCGGCGGCGTTCTATTGCGTACGCTCGGCGCAGCGCCCGGACGACGTCGGCGGCGACCCGGTACGCCGGCTCGAGGATGCCGCCGGGGACGTCCTGCGCGGTGTGGTCGCCTCGGTCCGCGACCCGATCACCGGTGGCCGCGACAAACTCTTCGGCAGCACCGAGTTGCACCTCGTCCCGGCGGTGTCCACGCCGGGTGCGCACCTGCCCCGGGCGGTCGGCCTGGCCAGCGCCCTCACTCGGGGCGGCACGACGCCCTGGCCGGAGGACGCCATCGTGATGGCCTCGTTCGGCGACGCCGGCGCGGCCGGGCCCGGTGCGTCCGCGGCCCTGCACGCGGCCGGCTGGCACGAACGCGCCGGCCTCCACCTCCCGCTGCTGCTGGTCTGCGAGGACAACGGCCCGGGCAGCGCCGACCCGGAGAACTGGACGGCGGCGGCACTGCGCGGGCGGCCGGGACTGCGGTACTCGTACGCCGACGGGTGTGACCTGGCGGCCACCTACGAGGCGGCGGTCGACGCCGCCGAGTTCGTCCGGCGGGAACGCCGCCCGGCGCTGCTGCACCTCGCCACCGTCCGCCTGCTCGGCCAGCCGGGCGACCCGGACCCCGGCTCCGACCTCGACCGGGACCCCCTGGTCGGCACCGCCCGCCTGCTCGTCGACGCCGGCCTGCTCGCCCCCGACGAGGTGATCACCCGGTACGACGAGGTCGGCTGGCAGGTCCGCAAGGCCGCCGAGGAGGTGCTCGGCGAGCCGAAACTGGTCTCGGTCGGCGAGATCGTCGCCTCCCTGGCGCCGCGCCGCCCGCTGCGCGTCGCGCACGCCGTCACGGAGGCGGCCGACCGGGCGGCCGGGCCTGGTGCGGCGGCCCGGCAACAGGCGTTCGGCGGGAACCTGCCCGAGCAGGCCGGGCCGATGACGCTGGCGCAGACCCTCGACGCCACCCTCACCGACGCCCTGGCCGGCAACCCCGACCTGCTGGTCTTCGGTCCGGCCGCGACCCGGAGCGGGCTGCGCGGCGACCGGGTCTTCGACACCCTCCCCGACGCCACCACGATCCTCGGTCTCGCGCTCGGCGCCGGTACCGCCGGGCGGCTCCCGGTCGCCGAGCTCGCCGGTCTGTCCGACCTGCACGAGGCCGCCGCACAACTGCGCGGTGAGGCGGCGACGATGTCGTTCCTCTCCGCCGGCGCGTACCGGAATCCGATGGTGCTGCGGGTCCCGGCGTTCGCCCAGCCGTTCGGCCTCGGCGGGCACGTGGTCAACGACAACTCGGTCGCCGTCCTGCGCGACGTACCCGGACTGGTCGTCGCCGTGCCGTCCCGCCCGGAGGACGCCGCGCCGATGCTCCGGTCCTGTCTGGCCGCGGCGGAGGTGGACCGCACCGTCTGCGTCTTCCTCGAACCGGTCGCCCTCTACCAAACGAGGGACCTCTATCAACAAGGCGACAACGAGTGGCTGGCGCCGTATCCGGCGCCGGAAACCTGGGCCGGCGGGCACGTACCGATCGGCCGGGCGCGCATCTACGGGCTGGGCACCACCCAGGATCTGACCATCGTGACGTACGGCAACGGCGTCCGGATGGCACTCCGGGTGGCCACCCAACTCGCCGCCGACGGGTACGGTTCCCGCGTGGTCGATCTACGCTGGCTCAACCCGCTCCCCGCCGCTGACCTGGTACGGGAGGCGTCCGCGACCGGTCGGGTGCTGATCGTCGACGAGACCCGGCGCTCCGGCGGCGTCGGCGAGGGCGTACTCGCGGCTCTGGTGGATGGGGCTTTTGTCGGGTCCGTACGCCGGGTGGCCGCCGCCGACGCACCGGTTCCGCTCGGTCCGGCTGCCCAACAGGTCCTGGTGGGAGAGGATGCCATCACACAGGGTGCCCACACACTGCTGGCACGGTAAATTGCCACACACTCGGTGCGCCACTTGCGCCGAGGCTCCGGAGTGTGTGGACTACCCCCAGGTTCCGGAGCTATTTCACGGCTAGGAGGATTTGGACAGTGAGCGCGACCGCGGGTCAGGCCGACGGCGTACGCAGCCTGGCGGACCGGTTCGGCTTCGAGCCGAACATGGTGGTCATGGAGATGGGATACGACGACGATGTCGACGAGGACCTCCGTGACGCCCTGACCGAACGCGTCGGAGAGCTGGTCGACGAGGACACCGACGAGGTGGTCGACGCGGTGCTGCTTTGGTACCGCGACGGCGACGACGACCTTTTCGAAATTTTGACCGACGCATTGGGCCCCCTCGCCGACAACGGTGTGGTGTGGCTGCTGACCCCCAAGGCAGGCCGGGACGGCCACGTCGAGCCGAGCGAGATCAGCGAGGCGGCGCCCACTGCCGGCCTCCAGCAGACCTCGACGGTGAACGCCGGCAAGGACTGGACAGGCGCACGCCTGGTCTCCCCCCGGGGCGCCAAGAAGAAGTAGCTCACACCGCCACCTCGCCGAGGTCGGCGTCCGCGCGACTAAGCTGGGCGGATGCCGATCTCTGTTGGCGTGCCGGCGCCCGACTTCACCCTCAAGGACCAGAACAACCAAGAGGTACGCCTCGCCGACTTCCGCGGCCGCAAGGCGGTCCTGCTGGTCTTCTACCCGCTGGCGTTCAGCCGCACCTGCCACGGCGAGCTGACCGAGGTGCAGGAAAACCTGCCGGCGTACGCGAACGACGAAGTCCAGGTGCTGACGATCAGCGTCGACTCGGTGTACGCCCACAAGGTCTGGGCGTCACAGGAAGGCTTCGACTTCCCACTGCTCGCCGACTTCTGGCCGCACGGCGAAGTGGCCAAGGCATACGGCGTCTTCAACGAGACCACCGGCTTCGCCAACCGCGGCACCTTCCTCGTCGACGCCACCGGAACCATCCGCCTCGCCGAGATGAACGGCCCCGGCGAAGCCCGCGATCAGCACTCCTGGCGGGCGGCGCTCGCCGCCCTCAAGCCCTGATCCGCGACAAGGTACGATGACCACTCCGGCTGAAGCCGAGCCGGGCGCGTAGCTCAGTGGGAGAGCACTCGCCTTACAAGCGAGGGGTCGCAGGTTCGAAACCTGCCGCGCCCACGAGAGTTGCGAGGCGCCTGTCCACGGGAGAGTGCGGACCAGGGCTCTCGCGTGATGCCTGCTCCGGGGGCCGAGTCCCGGAAGCCCCACGGTGCGGCTTGCTGCCGGGTCCTGACGGCGTGATCTTGGATTAGTGCGTTCGTCTCGGTTGTGGTCGGCGCCCCCGAGAACAGAAGCATGGTCGCTGCCGTATGGCGAGCACCTCGGCAGACGGTAGGGCGATGAAGGAAGGCGCCCGCGGCTGACCGGAGTGGTCTGGGCGGCGCGGCCAAGCTGTCGCGCCGGGCTGCAGCGCGAGTCGCGGTCGTCGGATGCCGGGGCGGCGGCGCGCATGCTGTCCGGGCCGCTTCTGTGACGGGCAAACGCGCTGACCTTTGTGGATCGAACCGATGCTGCGCCGGGTCTGTACCTCCGCCTCCGACTACGTCGTTGGATCGAGACTCCGTCACTACAGTTACATAAAAACTTGTGTTCACTAATGTTTTTGTGCATACTGCGCCTATGACGAGATCAGTTCTCATGGTGCTCACCTCTCACGACATGTTCGGTACCACCGGCCGGCCTACCGGGTTCTGGCTGGAAGAACTGGTGGTTCCCCTGCGCGCCTTCCGGGATGCTGGGCTGGCAGTCGACCTCGCCTCGGTGCGCGGTGGGCGGCCGCCGGTCGATCCGACCAGCACCGTCGACACCGCCATCGACCCCGATCTCGACGCTCTGCTCACCAATACCGCGCCGCTGGCATCCGTTGATCCTGCCGGCTACGACGCGGTGTTCCTGGTCGGCGGACACGGCACCATGTGGGACTTCCCCGACGACGAGCCCCTTGCCCGGATCGTCGGCGCAATCGGCCGTACCGGTGTCGTCGCTGCTGTCTGCCATGGCGCCGCCGGGCTGCTCGGCGCGACCACACCGACCGGGGATCCCCTCGTGGCGGGGCGGACCGTGACAGGGTTCAGTGACGCCGAGGAGGCGCTGGCCGGCGCGACCGCCGCACTGCCCTTCTCGTTGGAGCAGCGACTCAAGACGATCGGCGCCGTGGTCGAGGTCGGCGAGCCGTTCACGCCGACGGTGTGCCGCGACGGCCGCCTACTCACCGGCCAGAACCCGGCCTCGTCGGCCGGCGTCGCCGCCGCTGTCATCGACGCTCTCGCGCTGCCGTGACCTCACCCGCCGACCGGTTCGCGGCCCTGCCGCTGCGCGAACGTAAACGGGCCCGACTACGCGTAGGGCTGTGGCAGGCCCTGCGCGAACGCGTCGAACACATTCCGTTCGCCGACATCCCGGTGCGGGAACTCGCGTCGGCAGCCGAGGTGTCCGAGCCGACCTTCTTCTCGCACTTCGGGTCCAAGACCGAGCTGCTCGCCTACCACATCTGCATGTGGCGCATCGGCACCGTCCTCGCCATCGACGGGGCGTCGCAAGGCGCCGACTTCATCCGACAGTTCTTCGACGAGACGGCCCGATCCATCGTCGCCGGCCCCCGCATGTGGTTCGAGATCACCGCCGAGGTAGCCCGCGGCGGCGGTGTCTGCGCCGTGTTGGACATCAGCGCCGCCGAACGGCTGCTCGCCTTCGACGACCTGCGTGCCCTCGACATCGCGCTTACCCCGCAGGCCGACCTGTTCCGCCGCCACCTGGCGCCATCGCCCGACCCCGAGGCGGCCGTGACCGGCCTGCTCGCCGGCTTCTACGGCGTACCGCTCGCCCTCGGCGCCGACCGGCTCGATGAGCTGCGCGACGCATACCGCGCACACGTTGACCGGTACACCACGGCAGCCGTCAGGTGACCGGCTCCCGCGCCATAGCCGAACACGTCCTCGACCTCCTCGGGCCCTCCTCGGGCGTCGACGTCGCCCCCTTCTTCGGCGGCTGGTCGCTACGGCGCGATGGAGAACAGATCGGCATCGTCATGGACACCGCCTATGCCAAGGTCGACCTCGCGCACCGCGACACCTGGCACGCCACCGGCTCGACCCCGTTCCGATACACCGCCCGCGGCCGCACGGTCACCGTCGAGGTGTACTGGAGCGTCCCGGCCGGCGCCCTCGACGACCCGGACCTGCTCCGCGACGTACTCCTCGGAACAGACCGCGACTCCTCAATGCCGCCGGATCGAGCTCTCGGAGCGTGAGTGGCAACCTGCGGGTGCGGGCCGCGGCAGCCGTCCTCGAGTCCGCCCACGCCGCCGAGCTCACCTCTGTTTGACCGGTGGACCGACCTGGAACCCGGCTACAGCACCGCGTCGCCCAGGCCCCTGCGGCAGCCTGCACGTCGTGCGGACGACCGTGGTCAGCAGTGCAGACGACCTCGAAACCTCACAGCCGGGCGTCACGTTCACGCCAGCAGTCTCTCCGAAAGCCCCGGGGCGGCTCTGGTCGGCCCGTGGCCGCGGGCCGGGATGGCCGGCCCGCGGCGTGCGGTCAGGCGTGGCCGGTGGGGTTGGGGGTGGGCCAGCGACCGGTGGGTGGGAGCTCGCCCAAGTGCTCCAGGCGGGCTCGGATGGCTCCGGGGGTGCGGCCGAATTCGGTGGCCAGGGCGGTGGGGTTGGTGCCGGCGCGGAAGCGGGTGAGGAGTTGGGCGTCGTCGTCGGGGGTCCAGCGGGCGCCTCGGTTGGGCGGGCGGTTGCGGCGCTCCGGGGGCGGCGGGACGCGGGCCGTGGGTGGGCGGGTCATCGCGATCAGGCCGGACAGGGTGGACGTGAGCACGTCGGTGAGGCTGGGCAGGTCGGCCGGGGCGATGCCGCCGCTTATTTCGCTCACCACGCGGCCGTCGCCGTCGCTGCTCACGATGCATAGATCGAGCCGGTGATCGTCGGTGGGGAAGACGGTGACCTGATACTCCGTCTCGCCGAGCAGGAGGCGGCGGTCGAGGGTGATCGGGGCGGTCTGGAGTGTCGTGTCGTTCATAGGGTGAACCTAGGGCTACCCTCTGACAGTTTCCCGGGTCAGCGGAACCAGCGTCGGCGCCGGGTTGCGGTGAGCCGGGCCAGCCAGTCGCGGTAGTGGCCGGCGAACGGTTCGAGGTCGCGCGCCAGGGCTTCGTGCAGCTCCGCGGCGGCGCTGGTTGCCCGGGTCACCACGTCGTCGGGGTAACCGAACCGGTGGCGGTGACTCTCGAACTCGTCCTCGTCGTCGATCACCACCCGGCGGTCGGCGCGGAACCGGATCAGGTCGATGTCCAGGTCGATCACGGTGAACCGGCCGGGAGCGGTACGCCGGGCCGGGGTGGCCACGTCGCAATAGACGTCCGTGCGGCTCGGCTCGGCCAGGAACATCGCCATCCACCAGCCGTCTCGCGGGAGCAGGCGGACCGAGTCCTCGCGGGTCAGCTCGACCCGGCGCCATCCGTAGCTGTAGCGGACGACCGATCCGCGCGGCGTTCCGATCCAGGTGCCGAACTCGTCGGTGCCCAGCAGCCGGCCGGTGACCCGGCGGTGCGGCCGTCCGTCGTACTTGCGCAACTCGAGCTCGACGGGGTCCACGGCAGGACAGGTTAGCCGCCGGATCTCCATCGGGGGACTTCGGCCGGGGGCCGCGGTGCCGGCGCCTGGCCCGCTCGTTGACGCCGGGGTGAGGGTGGTCATCGACGGGCGTTTTGTGCTGGATGAGACGGATCTGCACCGGCGACTGGCGGGGGCCTTCGGATACGGGCCGCGGCATCGGCTGGATCTGACTTCGCTGCGCGATCGGCTGGCCGCCGGTGATCCCCGTCCGGTGCAGCTCACCTGCATCAACGGCTCGGTGTTGCGGATGGTGCTGGGCAACGCGCGGTTCGGCGAGTTCGTCGAGCTGCTGGAGAAGATCGAGGCCCTGGACCAGGGGAAGCACTGGACCGAGCGGTTCGTGCTCCGGATGTTCGAGTAGACGGCTACCGGGGTGCAACGAACGGCGGCTCAAGTCGGCCGCTCCGCCACCGATCCCTATGGCACCTGCGGGGAACGCCCGCAGGTGGGCGGGTCCGGGCCGGTGTCCCCTCGGCGGCCGGGGCCCGCCCGGAGAAACGGGCGATACGACGGAGGCCGGCGTGGGCACGGAACTGCACATCGGCTCCGACACCGAGAAGGTCGTCGTTTCCGCGTACCCCCTCAAAGCGCGCAGCGGACGGCTGCGCCGGACCCGGACCGGAACGCTTGTCGAAGCCGTGCCGCGGCCGCCCTCGGGGCGCCGCCGCGAGGAGCGCGTGACCTACGCCGCACGCCTCGCCATCCCTCTGATCTTGCTTTCCGCGCTGCTCAGCGCGTTCGGCGCGAGCTGGTGGCTGGCCGCCGCCGGAAGCGCGACCCTGATCACCCTCGTCTGGCGTCGGCAAGCGCGCGCGGCGCAGCGGGCGGCCCTGGCGGTGCCGCGTGACCCGGAGTCCCGGGTGCTCTGGGCGGCGTCCGAGCGGACCGCGTTCGAAGGCGCCGTGGCGGCCTCGCACCGGGTCCGCGCGACCTGGCCGGCGCTGGCCGACATGATCGACCCGGTCCTGGCCGACCGGTCCCTGACCCGGGCCCTGGACGAGCTCGCCGAGGTGCTGGTCCGGCGGCAGGAGTTGCGCCGGGTGCGTGCCGAGCTGGCGGCGGTCCGGGACGCGGACATCCCGGCGGACAGCCCGGCCCGATCGGCCGCCGGTTCCCAGGCGGAGCGGGCCGACCAGCTGTGGCGTGAGACGGAGGCGGCCGCGAGCCGCATCCTGCGCAGCATCGACGTCGCGGCCCGGGCGGGTGAGAGCTTCATCCGCGAGCGCCAGGTGGCGGCCACCGCTCGGTACGCCGAACGCACGCTGGCCCGGGTCACTGGTGCCCCGGCGGTGGCCGAGAGCGGACCGGACCTGGCCGACCGTACCGAGGCCGTGATCGCCGCCTACCGGGACCTCGCGGCCTAGTTCATTCACGACGGTCACCTTTTCGGGTGACTCGCCGCAGGTCGCCGATGTGGATACGTTGGCAAGCGACATGTGCGCTCGTGTTCAGATCCGGTCACGGACCGCCCACCCGGTGTGGCGGTCAAGCCGCTCTGCGCGCGGTGGACAGCTGCCGGGGAACGATCGGCCGGCCGGGTTCCCGAACCGGGCCGAGGGCCGCTACGAGCCGTTCCTGCACCAGCTCGGCGGCCGGCAGCCGCCATTCCACCTGTGCCGGCGAGACGCCCCAGCGCACCGGGCCCTCGACCATCCGGCTGGGCGGTGCCGGGATCCAGGAGCCGACGCCGTGGCGGATCACGTCGAGGCGCTGGTCCAGTTCGGGGCGGAGCGGGCAGCCGGGGCGGACCAGGAGCATCCAGCGTCCGGTGGCGGTGACCGCGGCCGGTCCCAGTCCGGCGGCGCGCCGGGCCAGCGGCCGGGGTACCTCCAGGACGTCGAAGCTCACCCCGGTGGTGAGCAGGACCGAGTGCGGGCGCCGCCGCCACCAGCCGGTGATCCGGTCCGGGTCGCCGGTGGCCGACTCCGCCCAGGAGTCGAGCGCCGGATGGCAACCGGTGATCGGACACCCCGGACGGCCGCAGTGGAACCGGTGACCCGTCAGGTAGGAGCCCGGCGTCACCGCCCAGCCGTGCTGGGCGTATCGCAGGGCGGCTCGGCGCAGGCGTACCCGGTCGAGCTGGTCGAGAAGCGACGGTGGGACGAACGGCTGACTGGTGGTCCACTGCATAGCTCGATACCCCCGGAGGCGGGTGGAAGGCCGTATCCCGGTGCGACGTTCGTCGTTGGCTCGGTCAGATCCACCCTTTGCAACTTGCAAGAAAAACTACGAGCATCGGTGAGCAGGCGATCACACACGCTGTGCGATCTGCGCGCACGTGAGCGGTCCACACTGCGAGTGACACCGGATGGCTCACCGGCGGAGGGGCCGCCGGTTGAGTGGGGGAGGCACCGTGGACGAGCTGCCGATCGGCCGCCGCGTCGCCTATTGGCGAGGCCGTCGAAAAATGTCCCAGCAGGTGTTCGCGGACCGGCTGGGCAAATCGAAGAGCTGGGTCGACAAGGTGGAACGGGGAGTCCGCCGGCTCGACAAGTTCTCAGTCGTGTACGACATCGCGGACGTGCTCCAGGTCGATGTCCAGCTGTTGCTGGGCAAAGAGGTGGAGCGCAAGCCGGAGACGCAGAACTGCATCGACCAGGTCGAGGTCGAGGAGATTCGGGCGGCTCTGGAGCGTTATGACCAGATGAGCGCGTTCTTCCAAGCGGTGCCACATTCGCCGCCGCTCACTGAGATGCGCAAAGCGGTCAGTCATGCCTGGCTGACCTATCAGCACGCCAAGTACGGCGTCCTGGCCCGCGCGCTGCCGAAACTGCTGCGCGACGCCCAGGCCGCGGACAGCGCCCACGCGAACAGCAACGAGGCGCCGCACGCCGCGCACCTGCTCGGGCAGGTCTACCAGATCGCCTCGTCGGCGCTGCGCAAGGTCGGCGAGCACGAGCTGTCCTGGCTGGCAGCGGACCGATCGATCGCGGTCTCGCAGCGGGCCGGGGACCAGTTGCTGGCCGGTTTGGCCAGCTATCGGGTGGGCAGCGCGCTGCTCGCCCTGGGACGGGTCCGCCCGTCGCTCGAGGTGAACGTCAACATAGCCAACCGGCTGGCGCCGGGCCCGGAGCGGTCCCGCCCGGATCAGCTTTCGGTGTACGGGATGCTGCTGCTCAACGGCGCCATGGCGGCCGCGCGGATCGGGGACAGCGCGACCGTACGGGACCTGCTCAGCGGGGCTCAGCAGGCGTCGCAGGAGCTGGGCGGCGACTTCAACCACTACTGGACCAGTTTCGGGCCGACGAACGTGGAACTGCACCGCTGCGCCACCGCGGTGGAACTCGGCGACGGGCGCCTGGCGGTGGAAGCGCACGAGCGCATGAACAAGGACGGCTTCAACGCCATGCTCCCGGAGCGGCGCGCGCACCACTACCTGGACATCGCCCGTGGTTACACGCAGATCGGTGACGTGGAGAAGGCCGGGGAGATGCTGCTCGAGGGCGACCGGCTCGCTCCGTCCGAGATCCGCTGCCGGCCGCTCGCCCACGAAGTCCTTTCCGACGTGCTCCGGCGTACCCGGGGCGCGCCACCGGCTCCGATCGCGGAGCTGGCCGAACAGATGGGAGTCGGCGTATGACGGGGGCCTGTAGTCCGGTCATGGGTGGCGGGTGGGGGGTCCGCGGCTGATGACCGGTAACCCCTCACCCGGTGTGCTGTACGTGCTCGTGTGCGGCTCACCGATGGCCCGGGACGTCGGAGTCCTCGTCACCCTCGCCCAGAACGACGGCTGGGACGTGTGCGTGGTGACCACCCCGGACGGCCGCAAGTTCGTGGACGTGGCGGCCTTGCAGGCACAGACCGGACATCCGGTACGTTCCACTTACAAGAGCCCCGGCGACCCCGACGCGCTGCCGCCGGCCGACGCGATGATCGTCGCCCCGGCCACCGTCAACACGGTCAACAAGTGGGCCGCCGGGATCACCGACACGCTGGTGCTCGGCCTGCTCGTCGAGGGGTACGGCTACGGCGTGCCGACCGCCGTGGTCCCGTACACGAACAAGGTGATGGCGCTGCACCCCGCGCTGCACGAGAGTCTCGCCAAGCTGCGGGACTGGGGTGTGCACGTGCTCTACGGCGAGGACGTCTGCCGGCTCGGCGGGCCCGGGCAGACCGACCGTTTCCGCGGCCAGTTCCCGTGGCGCCGAGCGCTGCAGGCGGTCAGTCCGACCGCCGCAGCGGCGGCGGGTAGCCGAGTCGAGCCGGGAGCGATTCCCTAGGCATATAGAGTTGGCCGTCGTGACCGACTGCACCGAGCGGCAACCAGCCGCACCTGACTGCGGCCTCGCAGGCGAGGGCCAGAAGGGCACGACAAAAGAGGCACAGTCGTGACCGACTGCACCGTCCTTGACGTGGTGACCGCCCTGGACGCGCGCTATCCGCGGAGCTGGGCGGAGTCCTGGGACAAGGTCGGGCTGGTGCTCGGCGAGTTCGACCATCCGGTCGCTCGCGTCCTCTGCGTCGTCGACTGCGTCCCGGAGACCGTCGACGAGGCCCTGACGCTCGGCGCGGACCTGATCATCGCGCACCACCCGCTGCTGCTGAAGCCGGTGTCGTCGATCGCCCCGGACACCTTCAAGGGCCGGATCGTGCACCGGCTGATCCGGGCGGGCGTGGCGCTCTACACCGCGCACACCAACGCCGACGTGGCGAATCCCGGCGTCTCCGACGCGCTCGCCGCCCGGCTGGGCCTGACCGGCCTGCGCCCGCTGGTGCCCGCCGAGGGCGCCGCGGCCGGCGAGGGGCGCGGGCTGGGCCGGATCGGCGAGCTGGCCGAGCCGCTCACGCTCGCGACGCTGACGCAACGCTGCGCGGACAGCCTGCCGTGGACGGCCGCCGGGGTACGGGCCGCCGGCGACCCGGAGCGGGAGATCCGTACGGTCGCCGTCTGTGGTGGCGCGGGCGACTCGTTCCTGGCCGACGCGACGCGGGCCGGTGTCGACGCGTACCTTTGCGCTGATCTTCGGCACCACCCGGTCAGCGAGCATCTCGCGGGTGGTGGCCCGGCACTCCTCGACGTCGCACACTGGGCGAGCGAGCGTCCCTGGCTGGACGACGTGGCGGCCTGGCTGCGCGCGGAGTTCCCGCTCGACGTGGTGGTGTCCGACCTGGATACCGATCCCTGGACCGTCCATTCCGCTTTCGTGAAGGAGACCCACCCGTGAAGGCCGCCCCGGAAGCCCAGCGCCGCCTGCTCGATCTGCAGGCCATCGACACCGCCCTGGCCCAGCTCACGCACCGGCGAAAGACGCTGCCCGAGCTGGCCGAGATCGACGCCGTGGCGCGGGAGATCTCCGCGTTGGAGGACGAGCGGGTCCGTGCCCAGGTCGCGGTCGACGACCTGGACCGGGACATCTCCAGGTACGAGAAGGACATCGAGCAGGTGCGGATCCGCAAGGAGCGGGACCAGCAGCGGCTGAACTCCGGTGGCGCGCTGAAGGAGATCGAGGGGCTCGAGCACGAGCTGGCCACGCTGAACCGGAGGCAGTCCGAGCTGGAGGACGCTGAGCTCGAGCTGATGGAGCAGCGGGAGACCGCGGCGGCCGCGCTCGCCGACGTGCAGGAGCGGCTGTCGGCGGCGACCGGGCGGCGTACCGAGGCGGAACGGCGGCGCGACGAGACCCTCGGCGAGCTCACCAAGGAGCAGGAGTTCAAGACCGGCGCCCGGGTGCCGCTCGCCGCGGACCTGCCGGCCGATCTGGTCACCCTCTACGAGAAGATCCGCACCGAGACCGGCATGGGCGCGGCGCTGGTGTACGCGGGCCGCTGCGGCGCCTGCCGGATCGAGCTCTACGGCGCCGACCTGGCCCGGGTCAAGGCGGCCCCGGCCGATGACGTGGTCCGCTGCGAGGAGTGCCGCCGGATCATGGTCCGTACCTCGGAGTCCGGCCTGTGAGTGCCCTGCGCGTCGTCGTCGAGGCGGACGGTGGGTCGCGGGGTAATCCCGGTCCCGCCGGTTACGGCGCGGTGGTCCGCGAGGCGGCCACCGGCGAGGTTCTGCTGGAGCGGTACGCCGCGCTCGGCGTCACCACGAACAACGTGGCCGAGTATTCGGGGCTGATCGCGGGTCTTCAGGCCGCCGCCGAGCTGAACGCCGGCCGGGTCGACGTCCGGATGGACTCGAAGCTGGTCATCGAGCAGATGTCCGGCCGCTGGCAGATCAAGAACGCGGGTCTGCGGCCGCTCGCCGCGGAGGCGGCCGGGCTGGTCGGCAAGTTCGCCGAGGTCACCTTCGACTGGATCCCCCGCGAGCAGAACCGGGCCGCGGACGCGCTGGCCAACCGGGCGATGGACGAGGCGGCCGGCAAGCGCGTCCCGGATGTGGCCGCCGAGCCCGCGCTCCCGGCCGTGGCCGCGGAGAAGCCGAGGTCGTGGGCGCCGCCGTCGCTGGAGAACGCGACCCGGATCATCCTGGTCCGGCACGGCTCGACCTCGCTCACTTCGCAGGGCCGCTACTCCGGGCGCGGCGACGTGCCGCTCACCGACGAGGGCGAGGCACAGGCGATGGCCGCGGCCGGGCGGGTGGCCGGCATCAGCCGCGACGTCGCGGCGGTGCTCAGCTCACCCCTTTCCCGGTGTACGCGTACCGCGGAGCTGATCGCCGCGGAGGTCGGTGGCGTGCCGGTCACGGTGATGGACGACCTGATCGAGTGCGACTTCGGCGCGTGGGAGGCCCGCACCTTCGCCGAGGTGCAGGAACGCTGGCCGGACGAGATGGCGGCGTGGCTGGAGTCGACGAGTGTCGCGCCGCCGGGCGGGGAGTCCTTCCAGGCGGTGGCGAAGCGGATCCGCGGTGCCTTGGCGACCGTGCTGTCCGCGTACCCCGGAAAGACCGTCGTGCTGGTCTCGCACGTCTCGCCGATCAAGCTGATCCTGCGCGACGCGCTCGCCGCAGGCGACGCGTTCCTGCACCGGCTCTTCCTGGACGCCGCCGGCGTCTCCACCCTGGACGTCTGGCCGGACGGCAACATCGCGGTGCGGTCGGTCAACGAGACCGCGCATCTCCGGTAATTGAATATTGACCCCTGTGGGGCGAGACGTTTAGCTTCCTCGATTAGGAAACTTTCTTCAACGTTTCGCCCTGGAGGGCTCATGCGCGGTTTCACCCGCCGCCTGGTCGCCGTGGCAGCCGCCGCCGCGGCCGTCGTAGCGGCCGCACCGACTCCCGCACAGGCACATGGGAACGACTCATATCTCAAGGTCGCCTACTTCACCCAGTGGGGCATCTACGGCCGGGACTTCCAGCTCGCCGACGTGCAGCAGTCCGGTGCGGCGGCCAAGCTGACCCACATCAACTACGCGTTCGGGCCGGTCACCGCGGCCGGGGTCTGCGACTCGGCCGACCCGTGGGCGGACTGGCAGACGTCGTTCTCCGCGGAGAACAGCGTGGACGGCGTCGCCGACGTGGCCGGGCAGCCGATCGCCGGCAACCTCAACCAGCTGGCCGAGCTGAAGAAGAAGAACCCCAAGCTCAAGGCGCTGATCTCGCTGGGCGGCTGGACCGGGTCGGCGTACTTCTCGGACGCGGTGCTGACCGACGCGTCGCGCAAGAAGCTGGTCTCGTCCTGCATCGACCTGTGGATCAAGGGCAACCTGCCGGGCCTGCCCGCGGGCACCGCGGCCGGCATCTTCGACGGCATCGACCTGGACTGGGAGTGGCCCGGCTCGTCCGGCAACACCGGCAACGTCATCCGGCCCGAGGACAAGCAGAACTTCACGCTGCTGCTCGCCGAGTTCCGCGCCCAGCTCGACAAGCTCGCCCGGGCGAACCGGACGAAGTACGAGCTCACCGCGTTCGTCCCGGCCGCGCCCGCGAAGATCGACGCCGGGTTCGAGGTCAGCAAGATCTTCAAGTACCTGGACTTCGCGACCGTGCAGGGCTACGACTTCCACGGCACCTGGGAGCCGGTGACCAACCAGCAGTCGGCGCTGCGGGTCCCGGCCGGCGCGCCGGACAACCCGGACTTCTCGGTGGAGAACACGATCAACGCGTGGGTCGCCGGCGGAGCGCCGAAGCGCAAGCTGATCCTCGGTGTGCCGTACTACGGGCAGGGCTGGACCGGGGTCACCGGCACCGGTAACGGACTGTTCCAGCCGGCCGCCGGCCCGGCGCCGGGCGCCTTCGCCGCCGGCACCGAGGACTACAAGCGGCTCAAGCAGCTGCCGGCGCAGGGCTACACCGTGCACCGGGATCTGCGCAACGGGCACGCCTGGCTGTTCGACGGCACGACCTTCTGGACGTACGACGACCCGGCCGTCCTGTTGCAGAAGTCGCTCTACATCCGGGTCAAGGGACTCGGCGGAGCGATGATGTGGTCGCTCGACGGTGACGACGAGAAGGCGTCGCTGACCAAGGCGATCGCCGCCGGCCTGCAGTAGCTCGGAATCCGCGCGTCCATCCACTCGGATACCACCTGGATGGACGCGCGGACCCGTTCGGCGCATGACCGGACCCGTTCGGCGCATGGGGGATCGCCCGATCATCCGAACGCTCGTTAGCGTGACGTGAACCACACGCACTGCTGACGAAGGAGTCCCATGGCCGAGCCGGATCGTCCGCCGCGTAGCGATAGAAGTCCCTGGAACTGGCTGCTCCTGATTCCGATCGTGGTGCCGCTGCTGACCTTCCTCTACAACCACGACGAGCCGCGGCTGGCCGGGTTCCCGGTCTTCTACTGGCTCCAGTTCGCCTTCATCCTGCTCGGCGTCGGCACCACCACCGTCGTCTACCAGATGACCAAGCGGAGCCGGCGATGAGCGACCACATCACCGAGATCGTCGTCTTCACGTTCCTGTTCCTGCTGGTCAGCGGGATGGGGTTCGTGGCATCCCGATGGCGGGCGCCGAAGGACATGGCCCACCTCGACGAGTGGGGGCTGGGCGGGCGCAGCTTCGGCGGCTGGATCACCTGGTTCCTGGTGGGCGGTGACCTGTACACGGCGTACACCTTCGTCGCGGTGCCGGCGCTGATCTTCGGGGCCGGGGCGGCCGGGTTCTTCGCGGTGCCCTACACCGTGGTCATCTACCCGCTCTTCTTCCTGATCCTGATCCGGCTCTGGTCGGTGTCGCACCGGCACGGCTTCGTCACGCCGGCCGACTTCGTGCGGACCCGCTTCGAGTCGCCGACGCTCGCGCTGATCGTCGCGATCACCGGGATCGTGGCGACCATGCCGTACATCGCGCTCCAGCTGATCGGCATCGAGGCGGTGCTCAAGACGATGGGCGTGACCGGGGAGAGCGCGCTCGCCCGGCATCTGCCGATCATCATCGCGTTCGCCATCCTGGCCGCGTACACGTACCAGTCCGGGCTGCGGGCGCCGGCGCTCATCGCGTTCGTGAAGGACACGCTGATCTACATCGTGATCCTGGTGGCGGTGCTCTACCTGCCCTACAAGCTGGGCGGATGGGGTGCGATCTTCGACGCCGCCGACGCGAAGTTCCAGGCGTCACCGAACCCGAACGACGGCATCCTGCTGAACGCCAACAACCAGGTCCAGTACTTCACCCTGGCGCTCGGCTCGGCGCTCGCGCTGTTCCTCTACCCGCACAGCATCACCGGTGTACTGGCCAGCCGGAACCGCGAAGTGATCAAGCGGAACATGTCGGCGCTGCCCGCGTACAGCCTGCTGCTCGGCCTGATCGCGCTGCTCGGCTACATGGCGATCTCGGCCGGGGTGAAGCCCCTGCCGGGGTCGAAGCCCGGCAGCGTGGACAGCAACACCGTGGTGCCGCTGCTGTTCGACCAGCAGTTCCCGTCCTGGTTCGCCGGCGTCGCGTTCGCCGCGATCGGCATCGGCGCGCTGGTGCCCGCCGCGATCATGTCGATCGCCGCGGCGAACCTGTTCACCCGCAACATCTACAAGGAGTACCTGCGCAAGGACGCCACCCACGCGCAGGAGGCGAACGTCGCCAAGATCACCTCGCTGGTGGTGAAGATCGGTGCGGTGGCCTGCATCGTCTTCCTGGACCCGCAGTTCTCCATCGACCTGCAGCTCATCGGCGGCGTGATCATCCTGCAAACGGCTCCGGCCGTGGTGATCGGCCTCTACACCCGCTGGCTGCACCGGGGTGCGCTGATCGCGGGCTGGGTGGCCGGTATGACGCTCGGGTTCTGGATGCTCTGGCAGATCCCGAACGCCGCCACCGGGCGGGCGCACTTCGGCGGCTCGGCGTTCCCGCTCAAGGAGTTCGGCTTCGACACCCAGGTGACGATCTACGTCGGCTTCGTGACCGTGCTGGTGAACCTACTGATCGCGGTGATCGCCACGTTCATCCTGCGGGCGGCGAAGACGCCCGAGGGCGTGGACGGCACGACGTCGGACGACTACTTCGCCGACGAGGGCGACCCGCGGATCGAACGCCAGCGGGACACCCCGGTGGAGAACGTCTCGTCGACCTGATCGGCCCGGCGCAACGCGGCCGCCGTTTCCCGGCGGCCGCGCTGCGGCCGTCCGGGGGCGGCCGGCTCGCGCGGTGGTCGGGGACGGGGTCGGCTTCGGCGGGACGGGCGGTTACGCGTACGCCGGAAAGCGAGTGACCGGAAGCAGACCTCGGCCGCGGCTTTATCCGGAATCGGAGCAATGCTCGCGTCCCTTCCGCTAGCGTTTGTCTCTGGCGTCGCCTTTGTCGCTCCCGGTGCGGCGCGCTGCCGCACCCCCGGAGGACCTTGCGTTGCCCACCCAGCCGACCCTCACGCAACAGTTCGCCACCGAGTACGCCAAGGGCGCCGTGCCCGGCATGCTGCGTGCCATCCGGATCATCAAGCGTGCCAACGGCCTGATCCTCATCGGCGCGCTCACCGCCAGCTACCTGCATCAGGCGCACTACCTGGCCACGCTCGGCGCCGGCATGTTCGCCTGGATCGTGCCGGCCGTCTTCGACCTGGCCATGCTCTCCATGCTCACGATCACCCAGACCACCGGCATGGCGGTCGACGCCAAACGGGCCGCCATGAAGATCCTCGTGGTCGTCGTGACCATCTCCGCGGCGGTCAACTTCGCCGCACCCGGCCCGCTCGGCCTGCGCGCCATCTTCGCCCTCGTGGTCGGCCTGGTCGCCGGCGTCGAATGGGTCGCTGCCAAGATCCGCCCCGACTTCGCCGCCATCGAGGAACGTGAGGTCTCGGTGATCACCGAGGTGCGGCCCGGCCGCAAGCTCGACCCCGAGGTGGCCCGGGCCCGCGCGGCCAAGGCCGCAGAGACCCGGCGGGCCAAGCAGGCGGCCAGGGAGGCGGAGGACGCGGCCCGGGCGCAGGCGGCGCGGGTACGGGCCGCAAGGGCCGCCGAGCGGGCGCGGGTACGGGCGGCCAAGGACGAGCTGGACCAGTTCTTCGATCAGGAGCGCGCTGTGGTCGGTGCCCACCGTGCGACCTGACCGTCGAGAGTCTGCTTGGATAGCTGGGTGACGTTCACTGTGACTGACGTGCCCGAACGCGAGCGCTTCGAGGCACGCGACGAGGCCGGGACGCTCGCCGGCGTGGTCACCTACCAGCTGACCGGCAACATCGTCGTCTACACCCACACCAAGGTCATCCCCGAGTTCGAGGGGCAGGGACTGGGTTCCCTGCTGGCGCGCGCGGTGATGGACGACGCGCGAACCAAGGAGCGGACCGTCGTGCCGATGTGCCCGTTCCTGAGCGGGTGGCTCGACAAGCATCCGGAGTACGAGAAGCTCGTCGCCAGGTCCACCCGCCGGGTCAAATAGGGCGACCGGTCATTCGTCCGAGATGGTGATCTGGTAATCCTTGCCGCAGAGGATGTTCATGTCACCGAAATAAACAGCGAGCTGCTCTTTCGTGTCCCGGTCGTAGACCGAAAAACCGATCATGCCCGGTCCTCTGGTTTGATTGACGTATGGGCCTTTCACGTTTATGTAGCCCTCGCGGTGGGAATAGTCGGGGCTGAGTAAAGATGCCGTCCAGACCGTTTGCGCATCATCCCAATAGGTGCCCCAATCTTCGAAGTACTCGTAATTTGAGACCCAGGAATGGGACATCTTGAGGTAGACCAGGTAGTCGCCGGAGTAGTCGGCCTTGACGTACGACTGCTTTTTCCGGCAGCGTGCGGATGCGTTGTTGTTCGTTGTGTATGACCAGTCCCACGTGATATCGCCTTCAGTTGCCCGGCCGGTGGCCGGCGGCGCCGTGGGTAACGGCTTCGCCGCGGCCGAGGACGGTGCGGTAAACATCATGCTGACCAGTACGCTGCCGACGAAGGCAACGAGAGGCTTGCTGCGCCGATACATGATTCTTTCCCCTTCACTGATACTCGGCTCGCTTGGTTCTTGGCCGTCGATTCAGGCGGGCGGATCTGTCCGAGCTCACAAATGGTTCGATGGGTTCAACCACAGCGTAGGCGAGGGGAATTCGGCGGGTAGGGCCAACCGCCGATCCGGAAAAGGTCGGTCCGCTCGCAGTACCGGTTTGATCTCGGCACGGTAAAACGCACGACTGCCCGGCTGCGCACAGAGGGCGACGGACGAGTCAGCCTGTACGCCGGATTCTGTTCCGGCGACCTTGGTCGCCGGTGGCGGCCATCCATCTCGGCCTGCCGTTGCCGGCAGGCTCGTGCGGCCTACCCGCAGGCTCGGGCGAGCAGCCCTCGAACGCCTGCGCCGGCCACCGCCTCGCGGCGGGGGCCTTGCTTGGCCTTGCTCCGGGTGGGGTTTACCTAGCCACCCCGGTCACCCGGGGTGCTGGTGAGCTCTTACCTCACCGTTTCACCCTTACCGGCGCCGCACCGAGGTACGTCGCCGGCGGTCTGTTTTCTGTGGCACTGTCCCGCGGGTCGCCCCGGGTTGCCGTTAACAACCACCCTGCTCTGTGGAGTCCGGACGTTCCTCGGCGATGCCAGGGGCACCGACGCGACCGCCCAGCCGACTCGTCCGTCGCGCCGCCATCTTACGTGTTGCCCGGAGGCGTAGATTCACTCGCACCATGGATCTCACCCACGCCCTGTTGCTGGTGGCGGCCGGTGTCGCCGCCGGTGCGGTGAACGCGATCGCCGGTGGCGGGTCCCTGATCACGTTTCCCAGCCTGATCGCCGTCGGTCTGCCGTCCGTGGAAGCGAATGTCACCAATTCGGTGTCGGTGTTTCCGGGTTACGTCTCCAGCGTCGCCGGCAGCCGGGCCGATCTGGCCGGGCAGGGCCGGCGGGTGCGGGTGACGCTGGCCGCCGTCGTGGCCGGTTGCGCGGCGGGGTGTGCCCTGTTGCTGCTCACCCCGGCCCGGGCGTTCGAGTTGGTGGTCCCGTTCCTGGTGCTGGGCGCGACCGCGACGCTGGCCTTCCAGGAGCGGCTGCGCGGGCTGGTGGGGCATCCCCGGGCGATGTCGCCGCGCCGGGCGGCGGTGACGCTGCAACTGGTGGTCTTCGTGGGTGCCGTCTACGGCGGGTATTTCGGGGCGGCGCTCGGCGTCATGTACGTCGCGGCGCTCGCGCTGATCCTCGACGAGCCGCTGAAGCGGATAAACGCCTTGAAGAACGTGCTGTCCGCCGTGGTCGGGCTGGTCACCCTGGTGGTCTTCGCGATCTTCGGGGAGGTCGACTGGGGTGCGGTTGCGCTCGTCGCGCCGGCCACCCTGGCCGGCGGGTACGCGGGCGCGCGTCTCGCCCGCCGCCTACCGGCCCGGGTGCTGAAGTACCTCATCGTGACCTTCGGGACGGCGATCGGCCTGCTCCTGCTCTACCGGGCCGTCATCGCCTAGAAGTCCGCGGCCGGCGGGTAGGCGCAGAACTCGTTGCCCTCCGGATCGGCGAGCACCCAGTGCTGTTCACCCGGTCCGGGCGTACTCAGCACCACGGCCCCCGCCGCGACCAGGTCCCCGGGTTCCTGGTCGCGCAGGCGGACGTGCCAGTGCATGCGGTTGGGTGACGGGCCGCTCGACGGCACGGTGTCGAAGACGATGAAGTCCCACGGGACGGCCCGGCGCCGGATCGATGCGCAGGTGTCCCGGGCGGAGCCCGCGTAGCGAGCCGGAAAGCACGACGCGCCAGAAGGCGGCCACCCGCAACGGGTCCGTGGCGGCGAGGCTGACGCCCTCGAACCGGCTCATCGGCAGGATGTATTTGGACAGCTGCTCGGTAAGCACGCCCCGGCTTACCACCGTCAGGCCGGGTCCAATCCTGACCGGCCGGTTGTCCACTCGTTCGGGTTACGACGCGGTCCGCCGACGAGACTCATCAGCAGGTCCAGGGCATCCTCTTCGTCGAGGCTGTGCAGGCTGCGGCACGGCAGTGCACGTAGCGGGCCGGGCGGCTCGGCGGTGTCGAGACAGAGAGTGATCAGCCGGCCGGGCGGTGCCGGGGTTCCGGCGACGTGGCGCCAGTCGTCATCGGTGCCGCGATGTACGGCGGAGAGCAGTACCAGAACCGGATCGGTGCCGGAAAGCGCGACCGCTATCCGTTGCGCGAAGTCGGAACCGGCGGATTCGAGGTGTACATCGTGCCCGGCGGCGCGAAGTTCGAGGGCGATCCATTGTGCCCAGGGCTCATCCGGGGCAGCGTGGGAGACGAATATGGGCACGTCCACAGCATGGCGGAGGACGCTCCACTGTGCTCGCCCGGATTCGATGTCCGTCGCTGGAGTGGTGTGAGAATGTGCTCCGTTGACGTGCAACTTGCACACTCATAGTGTCGGTGTTGTGACGGGGGGTAGGCCTCTGTGTAAACAGGGCACAACCTGGTCATGGGGGAATGCGGACAAACCAGCCGGAGTCGAGGAGCGCTCGATGACCATCGCGATCGGGATCAACGGACTCGGGCGGATCGGCCGAAGCTTGACCCGGGTCGTGGCCTCCGCGCCAAATCCGGGCGTGGAGATCGCGGCGGTGAACGACATCGCCTCCACCGAGAAGCTCGCGTACGGGCTGCGCCGCGACAGCATCCGTGGCTCGTTCCCCGGCACGGTGACCGCTCGAGGTGAGTACCTCGTCGTGAACGACCACGCCATCCGGGCGTACCACCACGAGCGGCCGGAGCGGATCCCGTGGGCCGAGGAGGGGGTGGACGTCGTCATCGAGGCCACCGGCCTGTTCCGGGCCGGGAGCACCGCGCGTACCCACATCACGCACGGCGGCGCCCGCAAGGTGGTGATCAGCGCGTCGGCCGACGACCCGGACGCGTTCCTGGTCTTCGGGGCCAACCATGACAGCTACGAGCCGGCGGTGCACGACGTGGTATCCCCGGCCTCCTGCGGGGTCAACGCCCTCACCGTGATGGCGAAGGTGCTGCTCGACCGGTTCGGCCTGCGCTCGGTGAACACCTCGGTGATGCTGGCGACGCAGGGCTGGCAGCGGGTGCAGGACTCGATGGCCGGCACGTCGCGGGACGATCCGCGGCTGGGCCGGGCCACCGGGGAGAGCATCATTCCGCACAACTACGTGGTCGGTGACCTGGTGCGGGTGGCGCTGCCGGAGATCGGCGAGATGCGGTACAGCTACTACTGCGTGCCCACCCCGATCGGCTCGCTCGCCGAGCTCTCCGGGCAGACCGACCGGCCGGTGAGCGTCGAGGAGGTCAACCGGGCGATGGCCGAGGCGGCCGCCGGGCCGCTGCGCGGCATTCTGGCGTACGACCCGGACCCGACCGTGTCGATCGACGTGAAGAACAATCCGGCCTCCTGCCTCTTCGACCCGTCCGGCACGCAGACCACCGCGGACGGCGGCGTGAAGGTGCGCGGCTGGTTCGACAACGAGTGGGGCTTCTCGAACCGATTACTCGATCTCGCCCGCCTGGTGGGTGAGCGGTTACCAGTTCCTTCCAGCCGGGTGAGCTGGAGCATCGCCTAGGCTCGGAACCGATGATCGACATATCTGACGTGCAGGCCGCCGCCCGCCGTATCGAGGGCCGCGTCCGGCGTACCCCGGTGCTCGCTGCCGGGCCGGACCGGTGGTTCAAGCTCGAGTTCGCCCAGCACGCCGGGTCCTTCAAGACTCGCGGCATGTTCCATCAGGTCCTGGCCGGCGACCCGCCGGCGGCCGGCATCGTGGCCGCCTCCGGCGGCAATGCCGGCCTGGCCGCCGCCTACGCGGCCCGCGAACTGGGCGTTGCGGCCGAGGTCTACGTGCCGGTCACCGCGCCGGCGGTCAAGGTGGCCAAGCTCGGCAAGCTGGGCGCGCGGGTGGTGCAGACCGGATCGGAGTACGCCGAGGCGTACGCCGCCGCAGTCGTGCGTGCTGACGAGACCGGTGCCCTGTTCTGCCACGCGTACGACGACCCGGCGATGGTCGCGGGCAACGGCACGCTCGGCCTGGAGCTGCGCGAACAGCTGCCGGACGGGTTCGACACGGTGCTGGTCGCGGTGGGCGGGGGCGGTCTGATCGCGGGGATGATCGCGGCGCTGCGGAACGACGTACGGATCGTCGCCGTCGAGCCGGTGACGTCGTGCGCGCTGCACGCGGCGCTGGCGGCGGGTGAGCCGGTGGACGTGCCGGTCTCCGGGGTGGCCGCCGACTCGCTGGGCGCGCGGCGGGCCGGGCGGATCGCGTACGAACTGGCCGTCGACGCCGACATCACCTCGGTGCTGGTGCCGGACGAGGCGATCCTGGACGCCCGCCGGCGACTCTGGGACGACTACCGGATCGTCGTCGAGCACGGCACCGCGGCGGCACAGGCGGCCCTGCTCTGCGGCGCGTACCGGCCGGAGCCGGGGGAGCGGGTGGCGGTTCTGCTCTGCGGCGCCAACACGGATCCGGCTGATCTGGCCTGAATCACCCGCACGGCGCGGCCGCTTCGGCGAGGCTCGGTTGGTGGCCGAGGAGAACCAGATCAGTTCGGTACGGCAGTTCCGCCGCTTCGCCCTCGCGGTCTGCGTCGTCGGTGTGCTCGTCCAGCTCCTGCTCACCACGTACTACCTGGGCATGGGGCACAAGGCCGCGCCGCACCACCTGCCGGTCGGCCTGATCGCCGCGGACGCGCAGCGTACGCAGGTCACCGCCATGCTGGAGGAGGACGGTGCCTTCGCGGTGGTGGAGTACACCGCGGCCGACCGGCTGATCACGGCGATCCGGGAGCGGGACGTCTACGGCGGCGTGGATCTCACCGGCGACCAGCCGATGCTCTACGTGGCCGGGGCGGCCGGTGCGTCCGCCGCGACGCTGCTGCGGTCCACCTACACCGGCCTCGTGCAGCAGCAGAAGGCCAGCCGGCTGGCCACGCTGGGTGAGCAGATCCCGGTCGCCCAGGCGGAGGCGCTGGTCACCGCGCCCCCGGTGACCGACGTGGTGCCGCTTCCCGCGGACGACGTCAACGGCGTGTCACTGGGCTTCCTCACCCAGGCGTTGTCCCTGGGCGGGACGATCGCGTCGATGGGACTGGGGCGCCTGATTCCGCGTACCCGTAGATCCTGGAAGCGCGGCGCTGGCCACCTGGCCACCTTGATCGTCTATGCGGTCGGCTCGGCCGCCGCGGTGCTCTGGTCGATGAGCTGGTTCGGCGTCGGCGTCGGCGCCGACCAGGTGGAAATGCTGCTGATCTTCTCGCTGATCTCGCTCGCGGTGACCGGTTCGACGGCCGGCGCGGTCGCGCTGATCGGCCCGGCCGGTGCGCTGGTCGGCGCCTTCTACTTCACGGTCGGCACGGTGATCTCCGGGGCCAGCATCCTGCCCGAGTTCCTGCCGGCCTTCGGCCGTCACCTCGGCGAGAACCTGCCCACCGGCGCCGGCGTCCAGGCGGTACGCGACAACCTCTACTTCCCGGACGCCCCGATCGGCAGACACCTGCTGATCCTGTCCCTGTACGCGGCGATCGGCTGCCTCATCGTGCTGGTCACCAACATCCTGCCGAACCGGGGCGACCGGACGTCCGAGGTCGATCTGGCGGCGACCGTACGGCTGGAGGGATTTTCTCCGGCCGGGCCTCAGATTTCCGGGCGCGCGCCGAACGAGTAAGCGTGGGTATCGAGGGAGTGAACTCGCGCATCGCTGACATCCAGAGCCGGATCATCGCGTTGCAGACACAACAGGCCACGACCACCGCGGCGCGTACGGCCACGCCCAGCGCCGGTAGCAGCAATTTCGCCGCACACCTGCAAAAGGCGGTCGCGTCGACGACGGCGGCCCATTCGCACGAGGTCAACGCCAAGGGAATTCCGGTCGATCTGGCCGCGTACGGCAACGGCCGGATCCCGGAGAACGCCCTGGCCCGCGTCGGCAACACCAGCCACAAGCTGTGGGCGCCGGCCGCCGAGAACCTGAACCGGATGATCGAGGACGCCAAGCGGGACGGGGTCACGATCGGCATCACCGACTCGTACCGGCCCTACGCGGAGCAGGTCGACCTGGCCCGCCGCAAGGGGCTGTACTCCCAGGGCGGGCTCGCGGCCAAGCCGGGCACCAGCGAGCACGGCTGGGGCATGGCCACCGACCTGGACCTGAACAGCAAGGCTCTCGACTGGATGCGCAAGAACGCCACGAACTACGGCTTCGTGGAGGACGTGCCACGGGAGCCGTGGCACTGGGCGTACCACCCGAAGGGTTGATGTCGGAAGGGCCGCGGCGAAGCGCCCCGGCCCGCGCCCCAGGCCCGCCCGGGATCTCGCCGGGGCGGGTGATACGCCAGCCGTCCTGGTCGTCGGCCCACCGCCGCCAGCCGTCCGAGATCCGCCGCAGGCCGGCCTCGTCCGCCGCCCCGGTGCGCAGCGCGGTGTCGGCCATGTCCGACTTCAGGATCCGGTCTGCCCAGAGTCCGCCCCACCACGCGCGGTCCTCGTCGTCGGCGAAGCACCAGACGCTCGCGGTCGCGGTGATGTCGGTGAAACCGGCGGCCCGGGCCCAGGCCAGCATCCGCCGCCCGGCGTCCGGCTCGCCGCCGTTGCCGCGGGCCACCCGCTGGTACAGAGCCAGCCACTCGTCCAGCTCAGGGATCTGCGGGAACCAGGTGAAGGCCGCGTAGTCACTGTCCCGGGCGGCGACCACGCCGCCTGGCCTCGTGACCCGGCGCATCTCTCGCAGCGCGGCCACCGGGTCAGCCACGTGCTGGAGCACCTGGTGGGCGTGGACGACATCGAATGTGTCGTCCGGGAAGTCGAGCGCGTGCACGTCGCCGGTCGCGAAGTCCACGTTCGGCAGGCCGCGCCGCTCGACCTCGGCCCGGGCCAGGTTCAGCGCCGCGGCGGTCTGCTCCAGCGCGGTGACACGGCCGGGTGTGATGCGTGTCGCCAGGTCAGCGGTGATGGTGCCGGGGCCGCATCCGACGTCCAGCAGGGAAATTCCGGAGGAAAGATGCGGCAGCAGGTACGCCGCCGAATTCTCTGCGGTGCGCCAGCGGTGTGAGCGCAAGACCGACTCGTGGTGCCCGTGGGTGTACGTCGCCATGCCCTCGAAGCTAGTGCCTTGATCTCCATATGTGGGACATGCATCTCACATAATGAACAACATGATTTCTTGGTACGCAGTTCAGGCCGTATTTTGGTGCCCATGAGGATCGGCATTGTGGGTGCGACGGGACAGGTCGGTGGCGTCATGCGCCGCATCCTGGCCGATCGCCAAGGTTTGAACGGGCTCGGCCCGATTGACCAGCTCCGGCTCTTCGCTTCCGCGCGCAGCGCGGGCCGCACCCTCCCGTGGGGTTCCGGCGAGGTGACCGTCGAGGACGCGGCGACCGCTGACTACAGCGGCCTGGACATCGTGCTCTTCTCGGCCGGCAAGGGCGGCTCGAAGGAGTACGCGCCTCGCGTCGCCGAGGCCGGCGCCGTGGTCGTCGACAACTCGTCGGCCTGGCGGATGGACCCGGAGGTCCCGCTGGTCGTCGCCGAGGTGAACCCGGACGCCGTCAAGCAGCGTCCCCGGGGCATCATCGCCAACCCGAACTGCACGACCATGGCCGCGATGCCGGTGCTGCGCCCGCTGCACGACGAGGCCGGTCTGGTCTCCTTCATCGCCACCACCTACCAGGCGGTCGGCGGTGCCGGGCTGGCCGGTGTGGCCGAGCTCGACGAGCAGGTCAAGAAGGTGGCGGACCGGGCGACCGAGCTGACCTACGACGGGTCCGCCGTCGAGTTCCCCGAGCCCAGGGTCTTCCCGCGGCCGATCGCCTTCAACGTCATCCCGCAGGCCGGGTCGTTCGTCGACGACGGCAGCTTCGAGACCGACGAGGAGCAGAAGCTCCGCAACGAGAGCCGCAAGATCCTCGGGCTGCCGGATCTGCTGGTGTCCGGGACCTGCGTGCGCGTACCGGTCTTCACCGGCCACTCGCTCCAGGTCAACGCGCGCTTCGCCCGTCCGGTCAGCCCGTCGCGGGCGCGCGAGATCCTCGCCTCCGCGCCCGGCGTGGAACTCTCCGATGTGCCCACCCCGCTGCAGGCGGCCGGCCGTGACCCGTCCTACGTGGGGCGCTTCCGGGTCGACCCGACCGCGGAGAACGGGCTGTCGTTCTTCATCTCGAACGACAACCTTCGCAAGGGGGCCGCGCTGAACGCCGTACAGATCGCCGAGCTGATCGCCGCCGAATTGCGCTGACCTTTCGCGTTTCTCGCACCGCCCCGGCCGTCTCGGCCGGGGCGGTTTGTCGTTTCCAGAGGGATACATATTTGAAATCTGGGCTTTTTCGCACGAATCGGTAGCGCTTGGCCGGTTTTAGCGGCACAGTGATGGAATGAACGACAGTGGGCTCGGCGGAGCAGGCTCCTTCTGGTGCCTCCGCGACCACCGGGTGGAAAGCGGGGACGACGTGTGCCCCGCCCAATACCGGCTCGGTCCCTACGCCACGGCTGACGAAGCGACGCGGGCACTCGAAACGGTCGAGAAGCGCAATGCCGAGTGGGATGCCGAGGACGCCCGCTGGACAGGGGAGGCCAGCTAACGCCCGGTGCCGGGATTCCAGCCGGAACCGCGCATCGCCAGGCGCGGACGTGCCCGCAGTCATTCGCAAGGAGGAACACCTCGATGCCCGCTGCCTCGATGCCTGCTGCAAAAAAGGCCTCGACCAGACCCGCTGCCTCCGGCGCGGGCTCAAAAACCAAAACCACATCATCCGGTACGGGCACCCGCACGTCCGCCGCCACCAGGAACGCCGCTCCAGCCTCGGCCGCGAAGAATGCGCGCCCGTCCGCCTGGAATGCCGCGCCCGCTGCCGCCCGGAAGAGTGCGGCCGGGTCAGGTCGCAATGTCGGTTCCGGGGCCGCGCGGAGTGCCGCTCCGGGCTCGCGGGCGGCTGGGGCTGCGGTTTCCGGCCGTAGTGTCAAGGCCGCTCCCGCCGCTTCCACGTCTAAGACTGGTGCGTCCAAGGCCGCTTCCACGTCCAAGGCTGCTGCGTCCAAGGCTGCTGCCTCCAAGGTTTCTTCCGCGTCCAAGGTCGCTCCCGCGGTGAAGGTCGCCGTCCGGAACGGCGCTGGCAAGGCCGCGCCGGCGGCTAGGTCCGGTCCGGCATCCAAGACTTCCGTTCGTGGTGGCGCCACGGCGGTTAACACCAAGCCATCAGTGCGGACCGCTACCGCCGCAATGAAGACAGCGGGCCGGACGGCGCCCGCGCCCCGGTCAGGCCGCTCTGATCGGGTGGTCCCGGCGGCACGGTCGTCCGGTGCCAAGGCCGCGTCCACGCCGGAAAAGTCGCGACTGGCCGGTCGGGGTAAGGCGGCTGCGCCGGTCGCCGTGTCGGTGGCCGGGAGCAGCTCGGGCCGGGCGGTTGCCAAGCGCGTCGCGGCTGCGGTCGCGACGCGGACGGCGCGATCGGGTGCCGGCACTTCGGTGACTCTCAAGGCTCCGGGCACCGCAAAGGCCGTCACTTCGAAGGCCGCCGGTTCGAAGGCTGTTACTTCGAAGGCCGCCAGCTCAAAGGCTGTTACTTCGAAGGCCGCCAGCTCAAAGGCTGTTACTTCGAAGGCCGCCAGCTCAAAGGCTGTTACTTCGAAGGCCGCCCGCTCAAAGGGCGTTACTTCAAAGGCCGCCAGCTCAGAGGGCGTCGCCCCAAAGGCCGCCGGTTCAAGGGCCGCCACTTTGAAGGGGACTACGTCAAAGGCGGCCACGACCGGAAAGGTCGCGGCCGCGAAACCCGTCAAGGCCAACGGTGCGAAGGCGGCTGGGAAGGCAGCGATCGTAAAGTCCGCGGCCGTCCGTGTGAGCGGTGTGAAGTCCACGGCCGTCAAAGCCAACGGTGCTAACGCGGCCGGGAAAGCTGGGGCGATCAAAGCCAACGGTGTGCGGGCTGCGGGAAGGACTGCAATCGCGCAGTCTGCGGCAGCCGTCAGAGCCGGCGGACTGCGGACCGCGGCCGGGAAGACCGGGCTCGTCAAGACCGTGACCGCGAAATCCGCCGCGAGCGGGACGGCGGCCGGGAAGTCTCCTGTCGGCCGGCCCGCGACGGTCAAGCGCGCTTCGGCCAAGGCCGCACCCGCTGCGGCCGGAGTCAATCCTGCCAAGAGCGTCTCGGCCAAGTCTGCGGCGGCTAAGTCCGCGGCGGCCAAGGCTGCGATGGCCAAGTCTGCGGGGGCCAAGGCTGCGATGGCCAAGTCTGCGGGGGCTAAGGCTGCGGGGAAGGCTGTGGTGCCTGTGCAAGCTGGCCGGGCGTCCGCGAAGGCTGGGGGCGCTGCGCGCAGCGGTGCCGTGGTTGCGGGTCCTCGGTCGGCTGGGAAGCGGGAGACCGCTGGGGTGAAGCGGGCGGCTGAAGGACGGGTATCGAAGCCGGTCGCTGGTGGGCAGGGCGCTTCGAAGGCTCGGTCGGCGGCGGTGAGCCGGGTGGCTGTGAGCGCCGCGGCGCGGGTGCCGGCGGGACGTTCTAAGGCCGCGCCCGCTCCCCGGCCGGTTCGGTCCCAGTCGGGCGACACCGGTCCGGCCCTGGGTGGCCGGGTGGCGAGTGGAACGGCCGGCAAGCTGGGGGTCGTAGGCAGCAACGGCAAGCGCCGGGTTGCGGCGGCCATGAGCAATCTGCCGAAGTCGCAGATCACTGTTTCTGCCGGAGACGAGCCGGACGATCTTTCCGAGGCTGGACGGCCGGGTACTGCAGGCGAGACGGTGGCTGAGGCCGGCCAGGCGTCGGACGTGCCATTCCTGAGCGGCTGGTTCCCATCGGGCTCGGGGGCGGCGAGCCCTGACCGGGACTCCGACAAGTGGGGATCGGACCGGCCGGACCTGGAGGCGCTCGGTGCCGCGGTGCCCGTTGAGGACACGGAAGCTAGTGGCCAGCCGTCCGATGAATCGGCGGCCGGGCAAGCTGGGGAAAGTGACCCGAACGCGGTCGCGATTGGCATCGCGCGGGTTCCGGGGATGGAAGCGGCTCGTATGGAGCCAGACACCATGTTGGTGAGCCGGAGGAGCGGATCCGCTGTCCGGGCCGAGGCGGCCGCCGCTGCGCGACGAGCTCCGGTCCGGGTGATCAAAGCCGGTCGTAAGGGCGAGACGGCGGCTACGGCCACTGAGACAGCGGCTCAGGCGACTGAGGTGGCGGCTCAGGTGACCGAGACAGCGGCTGAGGCTGCGGGCGATGCGGCTCACGCGGCCGGCGCTGCCGCTAAGGCCGCGGAGAGCGCTGCCCTGGCTGCGGGTACCGCGGCAGCGGCGGCAGGGACCGCGGCGCGGGCTGCGGAAAGCATGGCCGAGGCGGAAGCCGAAACCGGAACTGGAGCCACAGGGATGACGCGCTCGAAACCGGCAGCCAGGACCGGAACGACTGCGAAGAAGTCGACCACCGCGAAGGCCGCCGGATCCAAGGCAACCGGCCCGAAGGTCACCGGGACCAAGGCGGTCGGAGTTAAGGCCGCTGCGGCGAAGACGGCCGGGGCTAAGGCCGCTGCGACCAAGACAGCCGGAGCCAAAGCGACAGCCACCGGAACGAAGACAACCGGAGCCAAAGCGACCGCCGCCAAGACTGCTGCCACCAAGACTGCTGCCACCAAGACGGCCGCGACGAAGACGGCCGCGACGAAGACGGCCGCGACGAAGACGGCCGCGACGAAGACGGCCGCGACGAAGACGGCCGCGACGAAGACGGCCGCGACGAAGGCTGCTGCTGCGAAGGCGGGGGCGAGCAAGGCTTCGGCGCCGAAGGTGGCCGCCGGGAAGGCGACTGTGGGCAAAGCCGCTGCTCCCAGGGCCACTGCGACCAAGTCGACCGCTGCTAGGACAGCGGCGTCCAAGGCAGCCCAGACGACGGCTGCCAAAGCTGCGGGGACCACTAGGAAGACGGCAGGCGGTCGGGCTGCGGTGAGCAAGGCGACTGGAACTGGGGCTACCAAGGCCGCGGGCCGGGGTAGCAGCGCTGCGAAGGCGACTGCGACCAAGACGACGGCAGCTGGGACGAGGACCAAGGCCACCGCGACCAAGGCCACCGCGACCAAGGCCGCGGCTACGAAGGCCGCAGGGACCAGGGCAGGTGCGGCGAAGGCGACCGGCACTAAGGCTGGTGCGGTGAAGGCGGCGGCTGCGAAGACGGCTGGGACTAGCGCTGGTGCTGCCAAAGCGACGGCTGCGAAGGTGACCGGCGCCAAGGCGACCGGCAACCGGGCGGGTGCCGCCAGGGCTACGGCTGTGAAGGCGACCGGGACCAAGGCGGCGGCCGCAAAGGCGACTGCGTCCAAGTCCGTCGCAGCGAAGGCCACGGTTGCAAAGGCGACCGGGACGAGGGCGGGTGCGGCGAAGGCTACGGCTGTGAAGGCGACCGGGACCAAGGCGACGGCCGCGAAAGCGACCGCGTCCAAGTCCGCAGCGGCCAAGGCTACGGCCGCGAAGGCCGGTGGGACCAAGGCTGGACTGGCGAAGGCTACGGGCGTTAAGGCCACTGCGGCGAAGGCGACTAAGGCGACGGCCGCGAAGGCGGGTGGGACCAGGGCTGGAGCGGCGAAGGCTACGGGCGTGAAGGCCACTGCGGCGAAGGCGTCTAAGACGGCGGTTGCGAAGGTGGGCGGGTCTAGGGCCGGCGCGGCGAAGGCTACGGCCGTGAAGGCCACTGCGGCGAAGGCCGCGGGCACCAGGACTGCGGCGAGAGCGACGTCGGCTAAGGCCACAGGCGTCAAGGCGACCGCTGCGAAGAGCACGGGTGCGAAGGCGACCGGGACGAAGGCGACGGCCGCCAGGGCGAGTGCCGTTAAGGCGACCGGGACTAAGGCGACCGGCACTAAGGCGACCGGCACTAAGGCGACCGGCACTAAGGCGACTGCGGTTAAGGCGACCGGGACCAAGGCGACGGCCGCCAGGGGGACTGCGGCTAAGCCGACCGGGACCAAGGCGACCGGGACCAAGGCGACCGGGGCCAAGGCGGCTGGGGGGCGGAAGGCTGGGGTTCGGGGCTCGACCGGCGCGGCTGCGGTTGCGGCGGCTGAGGAGCGGGCGATCGCCAAGACGGCTAAGGCCAAGGCGGCTGTTGAGGCGGCCCGGACGGCCGTGAGTAAGGCGGCCCGGGCGGCGGAGGCGGCGGTCAGTGAGATCGCGATGGAGGTCGGCACGGCTTCGGCTACGGCCAAGCGGGCTGCCAACGCGGCCAAGCAAGCGGTGGGCAAGCAAGCGGGGAGTAAGCAAGCGGCCAAGCCGGCGGCGGGGAAGCGGGCGGTGAACAAGCCTGCGGTGGCCAAGGCTGGGCGCGCTGAGGGGAACGCGGCCAAGGTGAGCCGGGTGGCGCGTACGTCGGGGGTTAACGCTGGAGGCGGTCGCAACGCTGCCAAGAGCGGGCCGGCGAAGGCGGCGCGCAAGAGGTAGCGGGGGATAAGCGGGCCACGCCGAGCGGCGTGGCCCGCTTCGCGCTGGTAGGAATGAGCCGTGCCGATCAAAGTGGTGTTGGCGCCGCAGATCGATTTTTCGGTGTTGCGGCGGGAACTTCAGCTGCCGGGTGAGTTCAGTGCGGCCGTGCTCGCCGAGGCGGTGGAGGCTGCGCGGGTCACGCCGCTGCCGGAGCTGGATCGCACCGGTGTGCCGTTCGTGACCATCGACCCGGCCACGTCGCGGGATCTCGACCAGGCCATGCATCTCAGCCGGCGGGCGGGCGGCGGATATCGGGTTCAGTACGCGATCGCTGACGTCGCCTCCTATGTCCGGCCGGGTGGGGCGCTGGAGGCGGAGAGCTGGCTGCGTGGGCAGACCGTCTATCTGCCGGATGGGCGGATTCCGCTGCATCCGCCGGTGCTCAGCGAGGACGCGGTGAGTCTGCTGCCGGGCGGTGACCGGGCGGCCGTGGTGTGGACCATCGACCTGGACGCCGACGGCGAGACGGTCGGCGTCGAGGTGGAACGGGCCCGGGTGCGGAGCCGGGCCAAGCTGGACTATGCCGGGGTGCAGCGGCAGGTCGACGCGGGGACCGTGGACGAGCCGGTGGCCCTGCTGCCGGAGATCGGTGCGCTGCTGGCCCGCCGGGCGGCCGAGCGGGGCGCGGTCAACCTTCCGCTGCCCGCGCAGGAGGTCGAGCGGGACGGGGACGGCTGGCGGCTGGTGCTGCGCGCGCCCCTGCCGGTTGAGGAGCACAACGCGCAGATCTCCCTGCTCACCGGCATGGCGGCGGCCGGGATCATGCTGGCCGGCGGAATCGGGCTGCTGCGGACCATGCCGTCGCCGAAACCGGAGGCGGTGGCGAAGCTACGGGCGGCGGCGGAGCCGCTCGGGGTGGCCTGGCCGGAGGGTGCGACGGTCGGCGCGGTGGTGACGTCGGTCGACCCGGCGAGCCCGCGCGGCGCGGCCTTCCTGGATCAGGCCGCGGATCTGCTGCGCGGCGCCGGCTACACAGCCTTCGGCGTGTCCGCGGAGGCGGAAGGCTCTGATGTGGGTCCGCCGGCCGAGGCCGGGCACGGTGGAGTGGGCGCGCCCTATGCGCACGTCACGGCACCGCTCCGGCGGCTGGCCGACCGGTACGCGACCGAGGCCTGCCTGGCCCTTCACCAGGATCGTCCGGTCCCGGAGTGGGTAACCGACGCCCTGGCCCGCCTTCCGAAGGCGATGTCCACCACCGACCGGGTGGCGTCGGCGGCCGACCGTGGGGCGATCGACCTGGCCGAGGCGGTGCTGCTGGAGCACCGGGTCGGCGAGACGTTCGAGGTCGCGGTGCTCGACCGGGACGAGGGGAACGGCAAGCGCCCGCCCGGCGGCACGATCGCCCTCGACGAACCGGCGGTCCGGGCTCGGTGCATCGGGGATCTGCCGCTCGGTGCGCGGGTGCCGGTCCGCCTGGTCACCGCCGACCCGGCTACCCGCACGGTTCGCTTCGAACGTGCCTGACCTGCGCTGACCGCTGATCGCCAAGGGTTGTGGCGCGCCCATCCGCATGGGCCCGGCGGGCGCGCTGGGGTCGGCAGCGGGTAGGTGATCGCGCGGTAGGACGGGGACGGGGACCGATTCGGCGGTGCGATCGGTCCCCGTACCGATGATGGGTTTTAGAAGGTGTGTTCGGCGGCGGGGAACTCGCCGCCGCGGACCTCCGCGGCGAATTGCCGCGTGGCCTCGGTGAGCGCGCCCGCAAGATCGGCGTAGCGCTTCACGAAGCGCGGTGCCTTGCCGGTGCGCAGCCCGGCCATGTCCTGCCAGACCAGCACCTGGGCGTCGGTGTCCGGGCCGGCGCCGATGCCGACGGTGGGAATCGGCAGTTCCTTGGTGATCTGCTTGGAGACCTCGCCGGGAACCATTTCGAGGACCACGGCGAAGGCGCCGGCGTCGGCGACCGCGCGGGCGTCGGAGATGACCTCGGCGCCCTCGTTCTCGCGGCCCTGGACGCGGTAGCCGCCGATGGCGTGCTCGCGCTGCGGGGTGAAGCCGATGTGCGCCATCACCGGGATGCCGGCGCTGGTGATCGCCTCGATCTGCGGTGCCATCCGGCGGCCGCCTTCGAGCTTGACGGCGTGGCAGCCGCCCTCCTTCATGAACCGGACGGCCGTGCGCAGGGCCTGCGTGGGGCCTTCCTCGTAGGAGCCGAACGGCAGGTCGCCGACGATCAGCGCGGTCTTGGTGGCCCGGACGACCGCCTTGACCAGCGGCAGCAGCTCGTCGACGGTGACCGGGACGGTGGTCTCGTAGCCGTACACGTTGTTGGCGGCCGAATCGCCGACCAGCAGGACCGGTACGCCCGACTGGTCGAAGATCGAGGCGGTGTACATGTCGTAGGAGGTCAGCATGGGCCACCGGTCGCCGCGGACCTTGGCGTTGTGCAGGTCACGGGTGCGGACTCGACGGGTCGGCGGGCCGCCATACAAGGTGGGAATCTCCGACATTTCGTAAATCTCCTTCCCTCGAGGCCGCGCGGATGCGGTCCCCGGGTGCGCACATCGTCGCACCGGGAACCAGCCCACGGTCAGGGTTCAGTGGAGGTTTTCACAGCCCTTCGCGGAACGAGTTGGTAATGGGCAGGCGTCGATCCCGGCCGAACGCCTTGCCGGAGATCTTGGTGCCGGGCGCCGCCTGGCGGCGCTTGTACTCCGCGATGTCGATCATGCGGAACACCCGGTCCACCAGGGCCGGGTCGTTGCCGGCCGCGATCAGCTCGGCCCGGCCCAGGTCGTGGTCGACGTAGCCCTTGATGATCGGGTCGAGCACCGAGTAGTCGGGCAGCGAGTCCGAGTCCCTCTGACCGGGCCGCAGCTCGGCGCTGGGCGCCTTGGTGATCGAGTTCTCCGGGATCGGCGGGTTGCCCTGGGTGTTCCGCCAGCGGGCCAGTTGCCACACCATTGACTTCGGCACGTCCTTCAGCGGATTGAAGCCGCCCACCGAATCGCCGTAGAGGGTGGAGTAGCCGACCGCCAGCTCGCTCTTGTTGCCGGTGGTGAGCACCAGGTGGCCCTCCTGGTTGGAGAGCGCCATCAGGATGACGCCGCGCACCCGCGCCTGGAGGTTTTCCACGGCGAGCCCGGAGAGCGACATGTTCGCCAGGAACGAATCGACCATCGGCTGGATCGGCTGCACCCGATAGTCCAGGCCGGTGCGCTTGGCCAGGTCGGCCGCGTCGTCCTTGGAGTGCTCGGAGGAGTAGCCGCTGGGCAGGGAGACGCCGACCACCCGCTCCGGGCCGAGGGCGTCCACCGCGATCGCCGCCACGACGGCGGAGTCGATACCGCCGGAGAGGCCGAAGATCACCGACTGGAAGCGGTTCTTGTTCACGTAGTCGCGCAGGCCGAGCACGAGGGCGGACCAGATCTCGGCCTCGTCGGCGATCCGGTCGGCGATCCCACCGGTCCGCTTGTCGGTCAGTGCGGCCAGCTTTGTATCGATTATTGCCCTTTTAACCGGCATGTGGTCGTCGCGCGACTCCTCGAAAGCCGGTGCGGCCGCGTCGGTCGAACCCTCAGCGTTGGGCACCGTGTCGGCGACCGGCAGATCGAGGTCGTGGACCAGCAACCCCTCGGTGAACTGCCCGGCCCGGGTGAGCAGCACCCCGTCCGGCGAGACGATCATCGAGTCGCCGTCGAAGACGAGTTCGTCCTGCCCGCCGACCGCGTTCACGTAGGCCACGGTCGCCCCGGCCTCGGCGGCCCGGCGCTGGACCAGCGGGAGGCGTACGTCGTCCTTGTTCAACTCGTACGGCGAGGCGTTGATGTTGACGACCAGGCCGGCACCGGCGCGACGGGCGGCGGTGAACGGTCCACCGGCCTGCCAGATGTCCTCGCAGACGGTCAAGGCCACGTCCACCCCGTCCAGCCGGACCACGGTCAGCTCGATGCCGGGCTCGAAGTAACGGTCCTCGTCGAAGACGCCGTAGTTGGGCAGGTGGTGCTTGAAGTAGGTGGCGACCACCTCGCCGCCGTGCAGCAGGGCCGAGGCGTCCCGCCGTCCGGTGCCGGGCACCGCTTCGGCGCTGGTGGCCGGGGGGCCGTCGGCGTCCACGTACCCGACCACGACGGCCAGGTCGCCCAGCCCGTCGGCGGCCAGGTCGGCGGCGAGGGTGCGCAGCGCGTGCTGGGAGGCGGCGACGAACGAGTTCCGGAAGACCAGGTCCTCGATGGGGTAGCCGGTCAGCATCATCTCCGGGAAGGCGACCAGGTGCGCCCCGGCGTCGGCCGCCTCGCGCGACCAGCGGCGGATCGAGGCAGCGTTGCCGGGAATGTCACCGACTGTCGGGTTCACCTGGGCGAGAGCGATGCGCAGCGTTGGCATGCCCCACATTCTTACCCGGGCCATCGTCACGGGTCGCAGCCAGCGTAGTCTCGGCGGGAGGATCGACAACGGCACGAGGGGTGGAAGTGGACCGACAGCAGGAGTTCGTGCTTCGCACGCTCGAGGAGCGCGACATCCGTTTCGTCCGGCTCTGGTTCACCGACGTGCTGGGCACCCTGAAGAGCGTGTCAGTCGCGCCCGCCGAGCTCGAGTCCGCCTTCGAGGAGGGCATCGGGATCGACGGCTCGGCGATCGAGGGCTTCGCCCGGGTCTACGAGTCCGACATGATCGCCATGCCGGACCCGACCACCTTCCAGGTCTTCCCGTTCGAGGGCGGCGCCAGCGGCGAGAGCGCCCGGATGTTCTGCGACATCCTGCTCCCCGACGGCAGCGCCGCCTGGGCCGACCCGCGCCACGTGCTGCGCCGGGCTCTGGCCAAGGCCGCCGAGAAGGGTTTCACCTTCTACACCCACCCCGAGGCCGAGTTCTTCCTGATCCAGGACGGGCCGAACGACGGCTCGGTGCCGATCCCGGTGGACAGCGGCGGCTACTTCGACCACACCACCCACGCCGTGGCGCGCGACTTCCGCCGGCAGGCCGTGCTGGCTCTGGAGCGGATCGGCATCTCGGTCGAGTTCAGCCACCACGAGGTCGCCCCCGGCCAGCAGGAGATCGACCTGCGGTACGCGGACGCGCTCACCACCGCCGACAACATCATGACGTTCCGGCACGTGGTCAAGGAGGTGGCGCTGTCGCAGGGCGTGCGGGCCACCTTCATGCCGAAGCCGTACACCGACCAGCCCGGCAGCGGCATGCACACGCACCTGTCGCTGATGGAGGGCGAGCGCAACGCCTTCTACGACAGCGAGGACCCGCAGCGGCTGTCCAAGACGGCACGGGCGTTCATCGCCGGCCTGCTGGTGCACGCCCGGGAGTACACGGCGATCACCAACCAGTGGGTGAACTCGTACAAGCGGCTCTTCCCGATGCAGCTGCCGGACCGGATCACCGAGTCACCGGCGTTCGTCTGCTGGGGTCACCTCAACCGGTCCGCCCTGGTCCGGGTGCCGGCGTTCGGCAAGCCCAGCTCGGCCCGTGTCGAGGTCCGCTCGATCGACTCGGCGGCGAACCCGTACCTGGCCTTCGCCGTCATGCTCGGCGCCGGTCTCAAGGGCATCGAGGAGGGCTACGAGCTGCCGCCGGGTGCCGAGGACGACGTCTGGTCGCTGTCGCCCGCCGAGCGCAAGGCCGCCGGGTACGACGCGCTGCCGGAGAACCTGTCCGAGGCGATTGACGTGATGTCCGGCTCCGAGCTGGTCGCCGAGGTGCTCGGCGAGCACGTCTTCGACTTCTTCCTGCGGAACAAGCGGGCCGAGTGGGAGCAGTTCCGCCGCGAGGTCACGCCGTACGAGCGTCAGCGGTACCTCGGCGCGCTCTGAACAGCGCCGGGCGAGGCGCCCGGCGAACCGCCCGTTCCCCAAGATCCGATTCACCGGGCGCCGGTCCATCGGCGCGGTACGCGCCGCGTCGGTGCGGGCTGTGCTGTCCGGAGCGGCCAGACGGCCGGACGTCCCGGCAGGCCCGCTTTCCCCGGTCCCGATACCGCCGCCGGTCGTCCCAGGCCCGGGCGGAGGGGCAGGCCGATGTCCGGCTGGGAGCGGCCGAGCCGGAGCGGCGCGGGTTCGCCGTGGCGGCCGGTGGTCCCGGACGCGGTGACGCGGCCGGCGCCGGAGTCGCCGGAGTCGCCGGATCCACCGAGACCGTCGAAGCGGCCGGGGCGACCGGACCGTTGAGGGCGCCGGTCCTCGTGGCCAGCGCCATCCCGCCGACCGTCACCATGGTGGCGACCGCGGCCGCGGCGACCTTGAGGGTCAGCAGCCGGCCCACCCACGATCCGCGTCGCGCCCGGACCGGCGTCCGGGTCCGCGTGGCCCGGAAGGCGGCCACCGCCGCGTCCTCACCGGCCAGCTCGTGGGTAGCGCCGGGCGCGGTGACCGCGGCCAGTAGCTCGCTCAGCGGGTGCCCGGGCGGCAGCACGATCGGCCGGCCATGCTCGTCGTCCCGATCCATGCCCCCGCCTCCCTCCAGGCTCGTCATCTCCACTCCTTCAGCGCCGGGCTCGGCGAAGATGTCACCGGCACCGGCCGTGGCTGAGCCATCCGCTGGGCGAGCTGCCGCAGCCCGCGGTAGGCCGCGGTGCGTACCGCCCCCGGCTGCCGGCCGAGGATCTCCCCGGTGCTCCGGGCGTCCAGGCCGACCACCACGCGCAGCATCACGGCCTCGGCCATCTCCTGCGGCAGCGACGCGATCAACGCCACCGCCGCGTCCGTGGTCATCAGCTCCAGGGCCCGGTCCGCGGTGTCGTCGCCGCCGCTCACCTGGACGAGCTGCTCCACCGGGGCGTGTGCCTGCGGCCGGCGCCGCTGCGCCCGCAGCAGATCCATCGCCCGGTGCCGGGCGATCGTCGCGGTCCAGCCGCGGAAGCCGTCCCAGTCGCCGGTGAAGGAGCGCAGATCCCGGGCGATCTGCAGCCACGCCTCGGAGGCGACGTCCTCGGCGTCGTCACCGACGAGCACCCGCAGATAGCGCAGCAGGGCCGGCTGTTGCCGCCGGTAGAGCCACCGGAACGCGTCCTCGCCACCGGACTGCGCGGCGCGCACCATGGCGTCGGGGTCCTCCGGAGCCACCATCCACGTCCTCCGCGCATCGCGTCGCCGGGCCCGTGGAGATGCGGGCTCCTAGAGTTACAGCGCCGTCCGGCGGAAAAGTGTCACAGCACATCGGGGTGACAAGCCAGAGTCCGATCGACGTGGTAGATCGTCTCCGATACGGTCTGGACCTGACATCACGCGACAAGGGAGAGGCCGTGCTTCAAGATCTGCTGGAGGGCGCCGGGCGAAGCATCGTGTTCGGGGTTATCGGCATCGGTTTGATGGCGGTTGGCTATGTACTGGTCGACCTGCTCACGCCGGGCAAACTGAAAGACCTGATCTTCGTCGAACGCAACCCGAACGCATCACTGCTGCTGGCCGCCAACCAGCTCGGCATCGCCGCGATCGTCTTCACCGCGATCTTCACGAGCTACGACTCGTTCGGCGAGGGACTCGCCTCCACGGTGCTCTTCGGCCTGGTCGGCATCGGCATCATGGGCCTGGCCTTCCTGGTGCTCGACTGGATGACGCCCGGCAAGCTCGGCGACGTCATCTGCACCCCGGACCGCCACGGCGGAGCCATGGTCAGCGCCGCCTCGCACTTCGGCGCAGCCTTGATCGTCTGCGCCTGCATCTCATAGGTACGCGCGGCGGCGTCCCCGCCGCGCGAAACCGTCCCGCCCTGCCCGCGATCCGGGTGCCCGCTCCCGGCCGCCCGGCGACCGCCGGGCGGTCTGGACAGCTTTCGGGGTCAGGGTTGGCTGTCCGCTTCTTTGGGGTACGCGTTCACGCGGTGTCCTCCGCGTTGCCGCGCGAGCTGACTGCCTGCGCTGTGGCCATACCGCGACCGCCGGGCCCGGGTAACTGGTGGCCATGTGCCCCTGTGAACCCCGCGCAGGCAGCTCGGCCGCTTGGTGAGCGACCGCGCCCGGTCCTGCCCGCAGCGCGACGGATTGGTGTTTCCCGGCGGCCGCGCTGGGGCCGGGACGCAAAGGCCGGCCCGCGCCGGGAGGCGGGCAGGGGTCGGTTTCGGCGGGACGCCGGTCACGCGTACCTCGAAGAAGCGGGACCGGAGCTGATGGCCACGAAGGCTGTAGAACGTGCATGGGCCGGCCGCCTCATGACCGCAAGTGGGTGCGCGCGGCCTCGTTTCGCGTGCCTCATCCGGATGGCGCGCTGCGGCCGAAGTCGCCGATCGCGGAAAGGCCTTCGCGGCGGATGCGGGGTAGATCCTCGGCGATCGCGCCGGCCGCCATGATGATCGGGATGGCCGCGAGCTGGGCAACCGCCACCAGGTGGCCGAGCGGCACGGTGGCCAGCACGGCGGCCGCGGTCGCCAGGCGGTAGGCGCCGCCGGGTAGGTGCAGCAGGCGCAGGAAGACGGCGTGGCCGACCAGGTAGAGGGCGACGCCGCAGCTCAGGGCGAACGCTGGGCCCCAGTGCATCGGCTCGAAGGCGTGTCCGACCGTCTTCTTGATGCCTACCGCCGTCACTACGATGCCGACCAGCATGGGCAGGTGTGCGTAGCCCCAGGCGTTGAGTGCGAGCCGGCTGCGGCGGCGGGGGTCGCTCAGGTGGGCGAGTACCTGCTCGGAGCGCCGATCGTCGCCTGCGAAGTAGCACCACCACAGGTAGTAGGCGATGCAGAGGCCGAGAACGGCGACCAGGATCGTGCTGCCGTCCAGGCGGACCTCGCGGAAACCCAGCCCGATCGCGATGATGGACTCGCCGATCGCGATGATCATGACGAGGCTGTGCCGTTCGACGAAGTGTGCGGCTGCGATGGCGTGCATTTCGATCGCGTGCAGGTAGCCGCCGCTGATCTGCACCAGCGGGGCGGCGATCCAGCACAGGTGCCGGTACGGCTCGGGCAGCAGCCCGCCGGCCAGCACCAGGCCGGCGGCCAGCAGGTTGAGCGGGCCCAGGGTGCGCATCATCCGGACGGCTCCCGGGCCGCCCTGAAGGAACAGCACGGAGTGGACCACGTTCACCACCACGTAGGCGACGCCGAAGATCCACCCGTAGTCGCCGAACGCCTCCGGGATCGCCAGCGCCATCACCAGGAAGCCGGCCATCCCGGCCAGGAGCAGGGTTCGCCGGGTCGAGCTGGTGGGCCCGATCGCGTTGGTGAGCCAGGCGTAGCCCGAGTACATCCACCAGAGCACGAACAGGATCAGCACGACGTCGAGCAGCCCGGTCGCCGTCAGGTCGTCGGCGAGGGTCTCGCTGAGCTGCATGACGGTGAAGACGAAGACCAGATCGAAGAAGAGCTCCAGGGTGGACACCCGGATGCCGGCGGACTCCTGCATCATGGCCCCGGAGCCTAGGCCAACCGCGTTTCCAGGGCGTGCGCCTCGGCGCGCAGCCGGGTGGCCTGGTCGGCCTGGCTCAGCCGGTCGTACTCCTCGGCGGCGGTGAGGCGCTCGTCGATCTCGGTACGCACGATCCGCTCGATCTCCGCCTCGTCCTGCTCACGCCGCGCCACCTCGGTGACGCCGAGCCCGGTCGCCGCAAGCCCGAGCGGCGAGTCCTGCGGAGCCACCGCTGCCGCGTTCTCGATCGCGGCGAGCGCCGAGCGCAGTGCGGACACCGCCGCCTTGTCGCGCGCTTTCATGGCCGCCGGCAACGCCGCCTGGAGGCGGTCCCGCAAGGTCGTCATGAGGAGACCGTATCGGCGGCCGCGACCGAATATCTGCCAAGATCATCAGATGGAGATCGATGACATCCAGCTCGAACCGGTCACGGCGGCCAATTGGCGGGACTGTGCGGCTCTCACCGTCCACCCGGAACAGCGCCCGTTCGTGGCGGAGGTCACCTACTACCTCTGCCTGTGCAACTACGGTGACACCTGGAATCCGCTGGCCGTGACCCGGGCCGGTGAGGTGGTGGGCTTCGCGATGTGGGGTGTGGACGACGACCGGAGCCGGTGGATCGGCGGCGTCGTGGTGGACGCGAGGCACCAGGGGCAGGGCATCGGCACCGCGCTGATCCGGAAGCTGCGGGAGCGGCTGATCGCGGAGCCGGGCACTCCCAACGTGGCGCTCAGCTATCAGCCGGCCAACGGGGCGGCCCGACGGCTCTACCTCTCGCTCGGCTTCTCCGAGACCGGCGAGACCGACGGCGATGAGGTGATCGCCCGCTGGACCGGTTCTGTCGTACCCCCGCTCTAGATTGACGGGGTGAACCGGACCGATCGCCTCTATGCCCTGGTGGAGGAGCTGCGTGCGGTCGCGCCCCGGCCACGCAGCGCACGCTGGCTGGCGCAGCGGTTCGAGGTGAGCGTGCGCACGGTGGAGCGTGACATCTCCGCGTTGCAGCAGTCCGGCACCCCGATCTACGCCGAGCCGGGTCGTGCCGGCGGCTACTGCCTGGACCGGGCGCACACGCTGCCGCCGGTCAACCTGACGCCGGAGGAGGCGGTCGCGATGGCGCTCGCGCTGCGGCAGCTGGCCGGCACGCCGTTCCGGCAGCCCGCGGCGAGTGCCCTGCGCAAGCTGGTGGCGGCCATGCATCCGGACGACGCGGCCGCGGCGCATGCGCTGGCCGGGCGGATCCACCTGGTCGGCGAGTCGCCACCGGCGTCGCTGCCCCGGCTGGCGGCCGGCACGTTGCCGGTGGGCCGCGTGCTGCGGATCGGCTATGCCGACCGGCACGGCGCGGTGTCCGTCCGGGACGTCGAGCCGCTGGGCTACGTGGGGATCCGCGAGCAGTGGTATCTGATCGCCTGGTGCCGGCTGCGTGAGTCGGTGCGGGTGTTCCGGCCGGATCGGATCACCGCGGTGACGCCGACCCGTGAGTCGGTGCCACCGCGGTCGCTCACCGAGGGTGATCTGGACATCCCGCCGCGGCGGCTGCGGCAGCTCACCCTGTGACCCCGCTGGTCAGGGGCGGGCCGGCGGGGTGAAGACGCCGAGCGTCGTGCCGGCCGGGTCGGCCAGGCGGGCGAAGACCAGGCCGCTCGGTTCTCGCTGGGGTCCCACCAGCACCTTGCCGCCGGCCGCCTCGGCCTGCCGGCAGGCGGCCTCGGTGTCCGCCACCAGGACCATGAAGATCGCCTGCGGCGGCACCTTCCCGCCGGTGCCGTAGAAGCCGCCCAGCGGAGCACCGCCCGGCGCGGTGGCGATCCGGTACGGCTGCCCGTCCGGCCCCACCGAGTCGCTGTCATCGGCGAAGGTCCACCCGAACACCTCGCCGTAGAACCGCTCGGCCTCCTCCGGCCGGTCGGCGCCCACTTCGATCCAGCCGATCTGGTTCATCGCGCTCACTATCGTTTCTCCCGTCATCCCTTCGGCCGCTCGGCCGGTAAGGGAAGACTCGTCCCCCGTCGCGACAACGTCCTGTCGGTGTTCCCCGGAACGTCGCAGCCGTTAGCCTCGACACGTGGCCACCGCTCTCGTAGTCCAGAACGACCCCACCGATGACCTCCGCCGGCTCGGGGACTGGCTTGCCGAGGCCGGGCTCGAGGTGACCGTGCTGCGCCCGTATGCCGGTGATCCCCTGCCCGAGACCCTCGACGGATACCTCGCGCTGATCGTGCTCGGCGGCGACCAGAGTGCCTACCCGGATGCCGCCGGGGCTCCCGGCGCGCCCTGGTTCCCGGCGCTGGAGGGCCTGCTGCGCAAGGCCGTCCGGTACCGGGTGCCGACGCTCGGGGTCTGCCTCGGCGGCCAGCTTCTCGCCGCCGCGCACGGCGGCCTGGTGGAGCGCAGCACGAACGGGCCGGAGATCGGGCCCGGGCTGGTCGGCAAGCGGGACGCGGCCGACACCGACCCGCTGTTCAAGTGGGTGCCGCTGCTGCCCGACGTGATCCAGTGGCACCGCGACGAGATCACCGAGCTCCCGATGAACGCGGTGCTGCTCGCCGCCTCCAGCCGCTACCAGCACCAGGCGTTCCGGATCGGCGACCGGGCGTGGGGCCTTCAGTTCCACATCGAGTGCGACGCCGCCATGTTCGAGGAGTGGACCCGGATCGGCGGCACCGAGCTGGACGAGCTGGGCTACGACCCGGAGCTGGTGGTCGCCGCGGTCGCCGCGTCCCTCGCTGACGTGGAGGAGGTCTGGCAGCCGTTCGCGGTCCGCTTCGCCTCGCTGGCGCTCGGCACGCTGCCGGACGCCGACATCCCGAACTCCGGCACCGGCAGGACCCTTCCCCTGCTGGGGCAGTGATGGCCAGGCCCACCCGGCTCGGGCTGGCCCGGTACGGCTTCGCCGACAACGGGGCACGCGCGACCGACCTGCTCGGCCCCGGCGGGTTGCGGCTCTGGGACACCGACGGTCAGGGACCGGTGGACGACCGGGCCGCCGACGTGCTCGACGCGCTCTCCAGGGCCGCCGACCCCAACCTGGCCCTGCGCCAGCTGCACCGCCTGGTCGAGTCGGTGGGCCGGGCCGCCGAGCGGGCCGGTGGTGCCCGCCCCGCTACGGCGTTCGTCACCAACGCGGCCACCGACGAGTTGCTCGACACGCTCTTCCTGGACCACGGGTTGCGGCGCCGGCTGATCGCGGTGCTGGGCGCCTCCTCCGCGCTCGGCGACCACCTGGTGGCCAATCCGGACGAGTGGCGCACCCTCGCCACCAGCCGCAGCGGGATGCCGCCGGACGCGGAGGGGCGGCTCGGCGACCTGGACGACCCGCCGACCGTGGCGGCGCTGCGGAAGGCGTACCGGATTTCGCTGTTGCGCATCGCGGCCGCCGACCTGACCGGCGGCCGCGGCCTGGAGCCGACCATGGCGGCGCTCTCCCGGCTGGCCGACGAGACCCTGGCCGCGGCGTACGCGATCGCGGTCGCCGGCCTGCCGGACGGTACGCCGGAGCCACGCCTCGCCGTCGTCGCGATGGGCAAATGCGGCGGCAACGAGCTCAACTACGTCTCCGACGTGGACGTGATCTTCGTGGCCGCCGGCGACGAGGACCTGAGCGCGGCCACCACCGTGGCGGCCCGGCTGATCGAGATCGGCGGGCTGGTCGCGTGGCCGGTGGACGCGGCGCTGCGTCCGGAGGGCAGCCGGGGCCCGCTGGTCCGTACGCTCGCCAGCCACCAGGCCTATTACCGGCGCTGGGCACGCACCTGGGAGTTCCAGGCGCTGCTCAAGGCCCGGCCGGCGGCCGGCGACCTGGCGCTGGCCCAGGAGTGGATCGCCGACCTGGCGCCGCTGGTCTGGCACGCCGCCGAGCGGCCGGAGGCGGTCGCGGACGTCCGCGACATGCGCCGGAAGATCATCGACAACGTGCCGCCCAAGGAGCTGGACCGGGAGATCAAGCGCGGGCCGGGCGGGCTGCGTGACATCGAGTTCGCGGTGCAGCTGCTCCAGCTCGTGCACGGCCGGGTGGACGAGTCGCTGCGCGCGCCGGGCACGCTTCCGGCGCTGCGCGCCCTGGTCTCCGGCGGCTACGTGGGCCGGCAGGACGGGGAGACGCTGCTGCGTGGCTACCGCTTCCTGCGTGGCGTCGAGCATCGACTGCAACTGCAACAGCTCAAACGTACGCACACCGTGCCCGACGACCCGGCCGGAGTGCGCTGGCTCGCCGCCGCCCTCGGCTACACCGCGGTCCCCGGTCAGGACGCGGTCGAGGCGTTCCGGTCGGACTGGGTCGGGCACGCCGCCAACGTCCGCCGCCTGCACGTGAAGCTGCTCTACCGGCCGCTGCTGGAGGCAGTCGCCCGGGTGCCCGCCGAGGAACTGCGGATGACCCCGGAGTCGGCCCGTAAGCGTCTGGAGATCCTCGGTTTCGCGGATCCGGCGGGCGCGCTGCGGCACCTGGAGGCGCTCACCGGCGGGGTGACGCGTACCGCGGCGATCCAGCGCACCCTGCTGCCGATGCTGCTCCAGGACTTCGCCGACGCGCCGGAGCCGGACCGCGGGCTGCTCAACTACCGGCACGTGTCGGACAAGCTCGGCAGCACGCCGTGGTACCTGCGGCTGCTGCGCGACGCCGGGCCGGTGGCCCGGCGGCTGGCCCGGGTGCTCAGCCTCTCCCGGTACGCGACCGACCTGCTGACCCGCGACCCGGAGGCGTTGCGCCTGCTCGCCGACGACACCGAGTTGCTGCCCCGGCCCCGGGAGAAGCTGCTGGACGGGTTCGCCGCGGCCGGTGACCGGCACCCGGATCCGGTCCAGGCCATCGGCGCGGTCCGGGCGCTGCGCCGCCGGGAGCTGTTCCGGCTGTCCAGCGCCGACATCCTGAGCCACGGCGAGGACCTGGCCCCGGACCGCCCGCTCGGCGTCGGTGCCATCGGTGTTGCGCTCTCCGACGTCACCGACGCGACGCTGAACGCCGCTCTGCGCATCGCCCGCCGCGCCAAACCGGCCCCCGACGGCCTGCGTTTCGCGATCATCGGGATGGGCCGGCTCGGCGGCTACGAGATGAGTTATCCCTCCGACGCCGACGTGCTCTTCGTCTACGCCCCGCCGCCGGGCTGCCCGGAGAACGAGGCGAGTGCCGCCGCGCACGCGGTCGCCGAGGAGATGCGCCGGCTGCTCAACGCGCCGGCACCCGATCCGGCGCTGGGCGTCGACGCCGACCTGCGCCCGGAGGGCCGCCAGGGCCCGCTGGTCCGCAGCCTCCAGGCGTACCAGCAGTACTACGCGCGCTGGTCGAAGGTGTGGGAGGCGCAGGCACTGCTGCGTGCCCGGTTCATCTGCGGTGACGCGTCGCTGGGCGCCGAGTTCGAGGCCCTCGCCGACGGCGTGCGCTATCCCGGTGGCGGCCTCACCCGGGAGCAGGTCATCGAGATCCGCCGGATCAAGGCCCGGGTGGAGACCGAGCGGCTGCCTCGCGGTGCGGACCCGAACACGCACACCAAGCTGGGGCGTGGCGGACTGACCGACGTGGAGTGGGCGGTCCAGCTGCTCCAGCTGCGGTACGCCCACGAGGTGCCGGAGCTGCGCAAGACCCGGACCCTGGAGGCGCTCGACGCCGAGACGGAGGCCGGCCTGGTGGACCGGGCGGACGCCGAGGCGATGACCGCGGGCTGGACGCTCGCGGCCCAGGTACGCAACGCGCTCACCCTGGTCCGTGGCCGCCCGACCGACCAGCTGCCCCGGCACGGCCCCGAGCTGGCCGGTGCGGTACTGCTGCTCGGTGGCGGCGATCCCGGGGAGTTCGTGGACCGCTACCTGCGGCTGACCCGGCGGTCCCGGGCGGCCATGGAGCGCGTCCTGGAGTCCTAGCAGGGCCGGGAGGTGCCCTTGCCCCGGAAGATGCGGTAGCCGTCGTCCGGGGTGGTGGTGAGCGTGTACCGGACGGTCCACCGGGTGCATGTCTCGCCGGGCCGCTCGGCCGGGCCGTCCCCGGCCTCCTGCTCGCTGCGGAACGTCATGTCCGCGCTGATCCGGCCGTCCGCCAGATCGGTGACGCCGAGCAGCACCACGTCGGAGTCCTCGGTGGTCGCGGTCCCGTCGGAGAACGCGGCCATCTGTTCCGGGTCGGCGGGGTCGATCGCGCCGTCCGGGTCGAACACGCCGGCCGCCGCCGCGTACTCCTTCTCGTTGATGCCGGTGAAGTAGGTCTCGAACATCGCCGCGATCCCCGGGGCGCGCGGGTCGGTGACCGCCGGATCCACGGTGACCAGGGCGATCGTGGCGTTCTCGGTCACTGGCGCCGTGCTCGGCGAGATGGTGGGCCGGCTCGTGGCCGGCGTCGCCGGCCTCTCCTCGGCGGAGCGCAGCAATCGTGGTCCGGCGAGCACGCCGGCGAGCGCCAGCGCGGCGATGAGCACGACGATCAGCAACGCCGGTACGAGCCGGCGCCGCGGCTCGAGGTCGTCCGGATCGGCGGGTTCCGGTATCCACGGCAGCTCGGGGTCCGGCTGCTCCGGATCCGGGTGCGGCGTACGGATCGTTCGTCCGGCCATGAAGGGCGGCGCGTTGCGTGGCGCGGATGGTGGTCCGGTCCGGAACCCGGGTGCGGGCGCCTGCCGGGGCCGCGGTGGTGGCGTCTCCCAGTCGCCCGGCGTGGGCTCCCAACGGCTCGGCGGCGGCTGGCGCCCGGCCGCCGTACGGGGCCGGCCGCACACCTCGCAGCTCTCCAGGGAATCGGCGTTGGTGCCGCCGCAGTTGACGCAGATCCACATCCGGACCGTCGACTCCCGTCCTCGTCGAGGTATGTCGGAAATCCAGTGAATCGCTCGGACTCGTCCCCCGTAATATCCTCTCCGGTCAACGATTTCCGCCGATCGGCCGACCCGGGTGACGGATTAACAGCTGATTTGTGGTACGGCATTACGTGCTCGCCCGGAAATGGTCTAGCTTCGGCTCTGCCAACTCGCCACCGAATGCGGAATTGATTCATGATTCGAGGAATTCCATGGCGTTTCCGGAAGTTTTCTTCGCCCATGGCGACGGCGTCGTCCGCGACCCGGCCGCCCGGATCTCCTCGACCACGCGGTACCTGAGCGGCGCCGCCTACGTCGACGAGCGGTACGCCGATGTGGTGGTGGACCGGTTCGTCGCGGACAGCCACCGGGCGGTGCCCCCTGCGCTCGGCTACGACCTGACCACGGTCATCCGGCACTGCCTGCGGGCGCGCCGGCTCTGGCTGGTGCAGAACGCCCTGGTGACCCTGATCCTGCTGCTCGGCCTGGTCGTCTTCACCGCGGCCACGGCGAGCCTGATCGTCGCCGGCGTGTGCTGGGTGCTGGTCACCTCGTCGCCCGCCGCGTTCCGTCGCCGGGCGGTCCTGGCCGGCCTGGCGCTGGTGGCCGGTTCCCTGGTGGTCTACTTCGTCTACTCCACGTACTACGCCAGCTCCTCCTACTACGCCGAGGCGGAGTCCGGTGGCGGGGCGACGGCCTTCGTCGGCGGCGTGCTGCTGGTCGCGGGTGCGGTTCTCGGCACGCTGACCTGGTCCCGGTATCGGATGATCATGACGATCGCCGACGACCTCGCCCGGGGCCGGCCGGCCGGTCCGCCCGCCACCCAGGTCGACGAGGTGGAGCAGCGGTTGCGGGTGATCGACGTCGCCCAGCACGGCAACGTCGTGCTGCACGCCGGGTACGACCCGTTCGTGAGTGCGGGTGAGCGGGTCGACGCGTGGTCACTCGCCACCGAGCTCCGGCCGGAGGAGGACGGCGAGCCGCTGCTCAACGGCAACGGCCGACCGGTCGGCGTCCGCTACGTGCCGATCGATCCGGTCGAGCTCGTCACCCATCTGCGTCGCCGGCTCGCCGGGCTACGGTCCCGGGACCTGCCGGAACACGAGCGGATCACCGGTCTGCAGCTGCGTGACCTGGTGATCTCGTCGGGGACGCGGTGGCGCGGGTTTCCGTTGATCGACGAGGGGTGCCGGTTGCCGTACTCGTACGCCGCACCGGAAGCGGTCGAGGGCATCATCCGCGCGCCGCAGACCGGGGGGCGGCACTTCCTGCGCGCCTCGGTCGGCGCGGCCGAGAAGGCCGCGGTGGACGGCGCCGGGCACACGATCATGCCGGCCGAGCACCAGAGCATCGTCACCTCGACGTTCCTGCACGTGGCGGTCGAGGGCGGGATGCTCTACGTGGAGCTGGTCAGCACCGTCCTCGGCCCGATCCAGCAGCGCTACCTGGACATCGACGCGTACGACCGGGGTGACCGGCGGACGGCGGCGCTGCGCGAGGCGGCGGCCCGTCTGGTCCCGGCGATCGGGGCGGCGCCTGCCCGGCTGGTCCGCTCGATCTGGAAGACGGTGACACTGCGCGGTGCCATTCTCCGCAGCGACCGGGCCGCGGCCGAGGAGGCGGTCCACGATTTCGGCGCCCACTGGGACGTCCGGGAATTGGCGTCGCGAGCCGGATTCGCGAATTACCTGCAACGGCTGGACGCGGAGAAATATCGGCGGCTGATCGACCGGCGGGCCACCGAGGCGATATATGAATTCCTTTCGGCGAGCGGGGTGGACACCTCCGATTTCGCCGCCAAGGTCAATTTCCATCAGTACACGAGCGCCACGATTCACGGTGACGTGCACGGCCCGGTCGCGGTGGGCGACGGTGCCGTGGCGAATTCCGTCCGGATCGCGGCGCAGCGGGGCTCGGCAGTCAAGGGAGCGGTATGAGCAACGAACTGCACATCGGTGGGAACGTGTACGGGCCGGTCGCGGTGGGCAGTCACGCCCGGGCCGTCCAGCGGGTGCCCCCTCCGGCGCTGAACGAGCTGCGAACGCTTGTCGCCGAGCACCGGGAGCGGATCCCGGAGGTGGAGCGGGTGGAGCAGGATCTCGACGTCCTCGATCGCGCCGACCTGAACCAGAAGCGGGACGCCGTCCGCCGGATCATGGCGCGGGTGGCCGCGGTGGCGCCGGTGCTGGCCGCCGCCGAGAGCGTGCAGGCGCTGCTCGGAGGCTAGCTGGTGGCGGCGGTGATCACCCGGGTCAGCGCCTCGTGCACGACTCGCAGCTCCTCGATCGGCATGCCCAGCCGCTCCACCACGGCGGGCGGGATCTTCTCCGCCTCGGTCCGCAGCGCCCGGCCCCGCTCGGTGAGGGTGATCGCCAGGCTGCGCTCGTCCCGCGGGTCGCGCTCGCGTCGCAGGTAGCCGATCGCCTCCAGGCGTTTGAGCAGCGGGGAGAGCGTGCCCGGATCGAGTTGGAGCAGCTCGCTGAGGCGGCGCACGGAGAGCGGGGCGCTCTGCCAGAGGGCGAGCATCACCAGGTACTGCGGGTGGGTGAGGCCCATCGGCTCGAGCAGCGGGCGGTAGATCGCCACGACACCGCGGGCGGCGACCGAGAGGGCGAAGCAGACCTGCTGCTCCAGTGCCAGGGGGTCGGAGTCGGCCGGATCACTCACTTGCGTATCTCCTCAGGTCGAGGGTTACTCTACCAATAGTTGGGGTACCAACTATTGGCCTGCAAACCTTCGGAGGTGAGCGCTGTGTCCAAGTTCTCGGACTGGTTCCACCGGACGTTCGACGACTGGTTCTTCCGCTCGATGATCGGCCCGGCGCAGACCGGAGGTGCCGTGCAGGGCTGCGACGAGTACGCCCGCGAGCAGTGGAAACGTGACCTGGAGAACCGCAAGCGCTACACCCGCGAGCAGCGCGCGCTCAAGCGGGCCGAGCGTGACTCGCGGCGGGTGGCCTGACGCTCAGAGCAGGCTGCTGGTGAGCGTGTAGCGGCCGCCGGCCGGGACGCGGACGACGGTCCAGTCGCCGTCGGCCCCGGCCTCGGCGCCGCCGGAGACGGTGAACCAGCGGTGGTACCGGACCCGGACCGCGACCTCGCCGGCCGCCGGTGCGTCGAAGATCACGGTGGTCGCGTCCTGGCCGACCAGCGCCGCCGGGGCGGCGACGATCGGCTGCGGATCGGCCACCGCGTAAAGGCGCCAGTGCGCGTCGGTCCAGACCAACGAGAGGTACGGGAGACCGGCCGTCACCATCCGAGCCTCCGCCCGCCCCGGCCAGGCCAGTTCGGCGTCCGGCACGGCCACGAACTGCACCGCCTGCTCGGCCAGCCATGCCCGATAGCCGTCCGGGGTGAGCTGGACCCCGGTGCCCGCGGCACCCGGCACCCTGGTGAAGAAGAGCGGGTTCCGGTCGATGTCGGCCTGCCGTAGCCAGCCCCGGGCCAGCGGGATCTCGCCCATGTGGGCGGACTCCCAGTAGGACCGGGTCGGCGGGATCTCGACCCGCCCGGTGAGTCGCTCGGCCGCCAGTCGTTGCCGCAGCGGCGCGAAGTAGGCGGGGTCGGCGGTCGGGTTGCCGATGTCCCGCACGTCGTCGAGCACGACCGGCGGCTGCCACCAGAACGTCACCGCGAGCAGCGCGACCAGCGCGACGAGCGGCATCCGGCGGTTGCCGGCGGCCGCGGTCCGCCCGGTGGGGAGTCGCGGAAGCGTCGCGTAGGCGGCGAGGGCCGGCAGCCCGAACATCACCGCGAGCCGGGTCGCGTTCAACCCGACCGGAGTGTGGATCAGGGCCGCCGCCAGCACGCCCGCCGAGGACAGCAGCGCGCCGATCCGTACCGGGCGCAGCGGCACGAACACCGCCACCACCAGCCCGGTCACCACCGCGCGCACGGTGTCGGTGCGGCCGATGTTCATCCAGCCGCCGTCACCGAAGAGCAGGGCCGTCAACGCGAGCGGCGCCGCGGCGGGGACGGCGAGCAGCAGGCCGTCACCGAACCGGCGGCACGCCAGCAGTGCCACCCCGGCCAGGCCGGTGAAGAGCCCGGCCACCGGGCTGGTCGCGGAGGCGAGGAACGCGGCCACGGCCGCGAGGCGCCGCAGCCGGGGCACGGTGAGCAGGACCAGCGCGGCGATCCCCAGACAAACCCCGATGCCGTACGTGACCCGCCCGCTCACCAGGTTCCCGGCGAATGCCGCCACCCCGAACGCCGCGCCGAGTCCCGGCCGGGCCGCGCCGGTACGCCGGAACAGCACCGCCAGCAGCACCGGTCCGGCGACCAGGGTGAGCACTCCGGCGGCGCGTACCCCGAGCAGGGCCATCACCGGCTGCGACACCAGGCTGTAGCCGAACTGCTCGACTCCGGCGTACCAGCGCAGGTCGACCGGCGTGGTGCCGTGCTCGGCGAAGAAGCCGGCCCGGGCCACCTGGGCGGCCAGGTCCGAGCCCATCGGAGGCAGCAGCAGGTAACCGACACCGAGGATCACCGCCACCAGCGCGGTGATCCACTCCAGCCGGTGCCGGGCCCACATCCCGCCGACAGTACCGGTTCACCAGTGGTTGCAGCCTGTCACGGTAGGGTCGTCGCCATGCCCCGACCGTTCCTCGTCCGATATGCGGGGCTGGCAGGCACTCTGCTGCTGGCGGTGGCGGCCTGGTACGGCGGCGCGACGAACCCGTGGGAACCCACGGTGACGCCGCGCACGATTCTCGCCGGGCGGGACGGTGTGCTGCTGCCGCTGGCCTGGCTATTCGGCACGGCACTGCTGATCGGCGCCTGGTGGGCCGGGCGGCGGGTGGTGCCGTCGACCCGGTGGGCCTACGTGACGGCGGGGCTGTGGGCGCTTCCACTGCTCCCGTTCCTGCCGCTGGGCAGTTACGACGTCTACTCGTACGCGTGTCAGGGCTGGCAGCAGGCGGCCGGCTCGGACCCGTACGCCGGCGGTGTTGATCTTTTGGGTTGTCCCTGGGCCGACGCCGTCGCGCCCACCTGGCGCGACGCACCGGCGCCCTACGGCCCGGTGTTCCTCGTGCTCGCGGCGGCCGCCGCGAAGCTGGGCGGCTCGCTGACCGGGACCGTCGCGCTGCTGCGGCTGATCGCCGTGCTCGGCGTCGTGGTGATCGGCTGGTGCCTGCCGGTGCTGGCGCGCCGCCGCGGTGTGCCCCCGGAGCGGGCCGTCTGGCTGGTCCTCGCCTGCCCGCTGGTGCCGATCCACCTGATCTCCGGCGCGCACAACGAGGCCGTGATGATCGCCCTGCTCCTGGCCGGGCTGACCGTCGCCGTGACCGGCGCCGGGGTGCGGCGGATGCTGCTCGCCGGCGTGCTGCTCGGTCTGGCGGTCGGCGTGAAGGCGACCGCGGTAGTGGTGCTGCCGTTCGCGGTGCTGATCTTCGGGCGGAAAACGGCTGCCGTGGTGGTCGGCGGGGGAGCGGCGGCGGCACTCGCGGCCGTCTCGTTCGGCTCCGGGCTGGGACTGGGCTGGGTGACCGGGCTGGCCGGCAGTGGCGTCTCGGTGCAGTGGACCGCATTGCCCACCGCGATCGGGCTGACCCTGGAACTGATCGGGGTGGACGGCGCGGTCGGCGTCACCCGGGTCGTCGGCATGGTCGCGCTGGTCGTGGTGCTGATCGCGCTGTGGGTGTTCACGCTCGGCAACGGCAAGGACCCGGTGCTGTACGCCGGACTGGCCCTGGCCGCGACCGTGGTGCTCGCCCCGGTCTTTCACCCCTGGTACGCCCTGTGGCCGCTCGCCGTGCTCGCCGCGACGGTCCGCCGGGAGACGCTCTGGCTGGTCGTGCCGTGTGCGGTGGCCGCCGCGCTCTGCCTGCCGGACGGGTACAACCTGGCTCTGGCGAGCAGGGCACAGGGCGCGGTCGTGATGACCGTGCTCGCCGGATATCTAGCGTGGAAAGTGCTGCATGAAGCGAATCGCGACAGTCGTCGGCTTGGCGCTGCTCACGGCGGGGATCGTGGCCCTCGCCGGGACCCGTAACGAGTTCTTCGACTCCAAGGTCTACTTCGGTGCGGTCCAGTACTGGTTCCGCGACGGGGGCATGGTCTACGACTGGATGCGCCCGGGTACCCCGTACGGCTTCACCTACCCGCCGTTCGCCGGGCTGGTCATGATGCCGATGGCGTACCTGCCGTTCCCGGTCGTCGTGGTGCTCGCCTGCCTCGGCACCGTGATCTCCACCGCGCTGCTGGTCTGGTGGCTGGCCGGCCCGATGATCCGGCGCAAGGGCTGGACCCCGTGGTTCGCCTTCGCCGTCGCGCTCTGCCTGGCGGTGAGCTTCGAGCCGGTACGCGAGACGTTCACCTTCGGCCAGGTGAACACGCTGCTGCTGGCCCTCGTCGCCGGGGACATGCTGTTCGGCGTCGCTCGGAACCGCAGGTGGGCCGGGGTGGGCATCGGCCTGGCCGTGGCGATCAAGCTGACCCCCGGCGTCTTCATCCTGTACCTGCTGGTCACCCGGCGGTGGCGGGCGGCGGCCACGGCGATCGGCACCGCGGCCGCCGCCACCCTGCTGGCCGGTGCGCTCTTCGTGGACCAGTCCCGGGAGTTCTGGACCTCCGCGCTCTGGGACACCAACCGGGTCGGCCTGCTCTACTACCTCTCCAACCAGTCCGAACGCGGGTTCCTGGCCCGGCTGCCGATCGAAACCGTCGAATCGAAGGTCTGGCTGGCCTGCGTCCTGGCGACTCTCGGCTTCTGGGCGTGGCGGGTCGCGAAGGCGCCGGAGGACGTGGCCGGCGGGCTCGCCCTGACCGGGGTGCTGGGCTGTCTGATCAGCCCGGTCACCTGGATCCACCACTGCGTCTGGCTGATCCCGGCGCTCGTCCGGTGCTTCGAGAACGGTGGCCGGCCCCGGTATCTGTCGGTGGCCGCCTACGTCCTGATGACCTCCCGCCTGACCTGGCTCTGGGAGAAGCGGCCGCGGCCACCGCTGGAGCTGCTGGGCGCCAACATTTATGTCTGGTTCAGCCTGGCTCTGCTGATCTGGACACCGGTCGGCACCCGTCGTTCGTCTGACGTCCATGAGACGGACAAGATCATCGCGTAGTCAGTGCGCATGTCCATTCGCCGTACCACCTCGGCGGTTGTCTCGGTCGTGGCGCTCGCCGCGGTGGGTAGCGTGCCCACCGCCGCGGCCGCGCACGGCCGCGCTGCCTCGTTCCACCGGCTCGCCACGTTCCCGGTCTATCTGAACTCGTCGATCGACGACGCCGCGGCGGCCGAGATCTCCACCGTCACCGAGGACGGCCGCACGGTCGTCTACACCGACAGTCCCGGCAAGCGCCTCGGCTTCGTCGACATCACCAACCCGGCCCGCCCGTCCGCGTCCGGCACGCTCGCCGTCGGCGGCGAGCCCACCTCGGTGGCGCACCTCGGCCGGCTGCTGCTGGCCGGCGTGAACACCCGGACCAGCTTCACTTCTCCATCGGGCAAGCTCGTGGTGATCGACTCGGCGACCCGCAGGGTGGTCCGGGAGATCGACCTCGGCGGCCAGCCCGACTCGGTCGCGGTCGCGCCGAGCGGCCGTTACATCGCGGTCGCCATCGAGAACGAGCGGGACGAGGACGTCAACGACGGGGTGATCCCGCAGGCACCGGCCGGTTGGCTCGCGGTGATCGACGTGGCGACCTGGAAGGTCTCCCGCGTTTCGTTGAGCGGTTTGTCGGATCTTGCCCCGACGGACCCGGAGCCGGAGTACGTCAGCATCAACTCCCGCGACGAGGCGGTGGTCTCGCTCCAGGAGAACAACCACCTCGCCGTGGTGTCGCTGGCCACCCGCAAGATCATCCGGAGCTTCGACGCCGGCACGGTCACGGTCGGTGGTGTCGACACCCTCGACGACGACCAGATCAAGCTGGACGGCACGATCACCGCGAAGCGTGAGCCGGACGGCGTCGCGTGGATCACCGACGACCTGTTCGCCACCGCCAACGAGGGTGACTACGAGGGCGGGTCGCGCGGCTGGTCGATCTTCAGCAAGTCCGGCAAGGCCGTCTGGGACGCCGGGAACAGCCTGGAGCGCATCGCCGTCGCGCACGGGCAGTACCCGGACAAGCGCTCCGACGCCAAGGGCATCGAGCCGGAGAACGTGGCGTTCGGCCGCATCGGTGGCGTTCCGTACGTCTTCGTCAACTCGGAGCGCGGCAACTTCACCGCCGTCTACGACGTGTCCAACCCGGTCTCGCCCCGGTTCAAGCAGCTGCTGCCGACCACCAACGGGCCGGAGGGCGTGGTCGCCGTACCGTCCCGCGGCCTCGTCGTGGTGTCCAGCGAGGAGGATGACGCCTCGATCGGCATCCGCGGCACGGTCCAGGTCTTCGGCCTCGGCTCCGCTCCTTCGTCCAAGATCGTTTCACGGGACGAGATTCCGTGGGGTGCGCTCTCTGCCCTCTCCGCGGTGCCCGGCCGCCGCGACCGGCTGGCGAGCGTGACCGACGCCGTCTACACGCCGACCCGGATCCTCGGCCTGTCGACCAGCGGCGTGATCGACACATCCCGCACGGTCACCAAGGACGGAACGCCTGTGGGTTACGACGCGGAAGGCCTGGTGGTGCGCAAGCAGGGCGGCTACTGGCTGGCTGTCGAAGGCACGAACCTTCTGGTACGCCTGAACGCGCGCGCCGAAGTACAGGAGGAGATCCCCCTGCCCGCCGACGTGGCGGCCGCGATCACCAGCAACGGTCTGGAGGGCATCGCCGAGGTCGGCACCTCCGTCTGGGTGGCCGTCCAGCGCCCCATCAAGGGCGACCCGGCGAACACCGCCCGGATCGGCCGCTACGACACCGTCACCAAGACCTGGTCGTGGCTGCTCTACCCGCTCGACACCGCCCCGACCGGCTGGGTCGGACTGTCCGAACTGGTCGCGGTGGACTCGAACACGTTCGCCGTGATCGAACGGGACAACCAGCGCGGCACCCTCGCCGCGATCAAGAAGATCTACACCTTCGACGTCCCGGCCACCTGGAGCGGCACCCCGACGGTGAAGAAGAAGCTGATCAAGGACCTGCTGCCGCTGCTGAAGGCGGACGGCGGCTGGGTGCAGGACAAGGTCGAGGGCCTCGCGGTCGCCGGTAACGGCCGCACCTACGCCGTGACCGACAACGACGGCATCGACGACGCCACCGGCGAGACCGTCTTCCTGGACCTGGGCCGCCTGCTCTGACCCGCTTCCGGCAGGATGGTCTCCCGTGGAGTTCGAGGTGCTGCCCGGGACCGCCGGCCTGACGCTCGCCGAGGTCGCGCACGTCCTGGTGCCGGGCCACGGCCGCAACGACGACGCCACCGGGCTCAACCCGGGCGGCGAAGACCGCTGCCGGATCGCCGCTGAGCTGCACCGCTCCGGCCTGCCCGGGGTGATCGTCTGTTCCGGTTACAAGTCGCCGATCGACGGCAAGGGCCAGCTCCTGACCGCGGCGGGGGAGACCTTCCAGGGCCTGCCCGAAGCCGACCTGATGCGCTCCTGGCTGCTGGCCGACGGCGTCCCGGAGACCGTGATCCGCGTCGAACGGCACTCCGTCGACACCGTGACCAACCTGCTCCGCGCCGAGCACGAGGGTCACTTCGGCGACGACCGCCCGGTGGCGGTCGTCGCCCAGCACGGGCATCTGCGCCGCATCCTGACCGTGGTCGCCCCGCGCGCTCTGCGCCGGCCCTTTCTGGGTGTGGTCGTACCCGCCGTGGGGGAGGCCCGGGAGAACCCGCTCGCCCTACCGGTCAGCCGGTCGATCAGCGCGAACCTGCCGGCCGAGCCGGCGGCCGCGATCGCCGCGGCTACTCGCCGGGCCGAGCTTTTCTGGGGTACGGCCCGGCGGCTCGGCAAACGCGCCTACCACTGAAGGCATTCGGCGGCTGCGTGGTGGCGGTCAGCCGCGTTTGCTCGGATGCGGCGCCACCTGGATGGGGTTGCCGCCAGCGACCAGGCGGGCGGCCGTGCGCGCCAGGCCTTCGGTCGGCCACCAGGTCTTCATGAAGAGGCGGCCGCTGGCATGCCGGCCTTCGGCCCACCAGCCGAAGTGGCGGCCCGGGTGCAGGGTCATCTTGCGACTGCTCACGGTTCCCTCCCACGCTCATCGACGTGCGCCGGTTCCAAGCGCGACGATACTCATCGGGGAACCGGCGGCAATGCTGTCGCGGAATACGCGCAACGGCGGCTTTGCCCGGCCGAAGCCGGGCAGACGCGGTCTGGCCGGGGGTCGCTCGGGCCTGGCGCCCCGCAGGACCAGGTACGGCACCGACTGACGATGGAGTATCCCGTGACTTCGCCTGAGCATGCCGTTCTCGTCACCTACGCCCTGTCCGGCGAGGGCTTCGGCGAGGAGGACGAACGCAAAGCGATCTACGCACTCAAGTACCGCCTGACAGAGGCGATCGAGGCCGCTGACGCCGGCGAGTTCGACGGCAACGAGTTCGGCGGTGGTGAAGTCGTGCTCTACGCGTACGGCCCCGATGCGAACCGTCTCTTCACCGCTATGGAACCGCAGCTACGTGCCTTCCCGGCGCGACCAGCACACGCTGTCCTGCGCTTCGGTCAAGCGGACGACCCCACGGCGGTCGAACAACGCATCGATCTCTGACCGAGAAGCCCGCCGACGTGGTCCACCATGAAGACGTGGAACCCGCCGAAGCCCGAGACCGGGCTCGAGACGCCGCCGCTCTGTGGAGCGTCGGTTACGTCAGCGCCGCCGAACTTGTCGAAGTCGCCTGCGATCTGCTCGTCGCCGGGCACGACGGCCCTACCCTCGCGATGCTCGCCGGCGTGCACACGAGGCACGCCGACGAGGAAGTCCCTGAGCTGCTGGAAGCCGCACTGCACGACGTCGGCCTGGATTTCTATCCGATACGGAGTAACGCCGGCGCGGAGGCCGCGGCGAGAACACTGGCTCGGCGGGTTCTGACCGGAGCCATGGAACCAAGCGCCTTGACCGTGTGGGCACACAGCACCTTCGGTCACGGAACGCTGGACCTGGTCGAGCGCCTTGTCGAGCTTGACGACGTCTACGACTGCCTCGACTACAGCGACATGACCGAACAGGACGTCGACGCAGACGTGATGGCCGAGGCCCGCCGCATCGTCGGCTCGGCGTGCTAGTTCGTCTTATTCTCGCCGGGTGACCGATGAGCACACCTCAGAACTCGTCATCGATCGGCTTCTCCTGGCGCTGGCGTCACAGCTGGATCTGTCAAAGAATCCCATTCTCACGGCCGACGCAGCCGAGGCGCTCGCCGACCTGAGCAGAGCCGAGGCTGAGCTGATCCTTGGCCAAGCGGGCCATCTTGTTCACTACGGAGCGGGCACCGAACCGCTGGAGGCCCTCATTGACGCAATCTCGGCCATCCTGTCCAGCGAGGCTCCGGAAGACGCCGCATTCCGGCCGGGCGATGAAGTGCGACTTGTGGGTGCGCTGCCGGAGAGCCTTGCCGGATCGGACGAGAAACAGCTCCGTGAGACGAAGTTCGTCGTCCGTTACGTTGGCCGGGGCCCGATGGTCGCCGTGCAGACGGACCTGACCGAGGACTACTGGATCGTGACGGTGCCGGCCGCCAATTTGGAGCCTTTCCGGAGCTGAGCAGCGCTCCATGCCGGGGCAAGCGTCAAGACGGCACACGCCAAACGGCGGCCACGTCGGCTGGGAGCCGAGCATGACCGCCGTTCAAATCAGCGGGCGAACCCGCTGGTCAACCTAGACGTTGTAGTACATCTCGAACCAATCATGGGGGAGTGACGACCTGCGGAAACAGGGTCTATCGAGGCTCTGAGCTGCGCCGCAAGTTGCCATTGATCATCGTCGTTTTACAGTGCCTTCTTGGCTCGATTGTGCCGTGGCTGTGCCCGATGATCTTCGCGATTGACCGGGCCGGGCGCGACGCAAGCCAGGCGTTCTTCTGCCTGTGGGAGACGAGACTGGCGGCGGCAGATCGCCTCCGGAGGGCGACGTGAGCTCGGGGGTGAATCATGCCGTTGACCTGGGTTGAAAGGGTGTGGATCTGCGGGGTTCCGGTCCTTCTCGGCACGTATTTGGCACCGGCGTCAGCTGATCTTTACCAGCGAAGGGCCGGAGGCTTCCCGTCGCGCGGGCGTAGCCCAGTCGGGCCGGGACGGCGAGGGCAAGCACGCTTCACCGCTTGCCCTCGCTGGCTCGGTCTGATTGCCTCTGGCGCGTGGCGGGAGGGCTCTTCCCAGAGCGCCCGCCGGAGGCGCTGTTGCCCTTGGCTGGCCGCAGGCCGCCCCCGGCAGGGCCGCCGGAGGCGCGAACGTCCTAGTTGGTCCGCTCTCGGTTTCATGCTCGGGGTTCGACAGTCAGATAGCGCCCGGAACGCCCCGCTAATCGAGAGTCCTCGCGCCTCCGTGTGTCTTGCGGTGTCGTGGAAGGAAGACTGGCTATCATCCCCTAAAAGCCGCCAGGGCTAGCAAAACCGTCACAAGGTAGAAAAAGGGATGTAAGACTTCGGTAGACAGACTCGTCGTCGAAGGGATCTCATGAACCGTTCATGGTCACGGGCTATCACCCTGGTGCTCTGCGCCGTGGTTGCAAGCCTGAACTTCGTAGGTCCAGCCCCGGCGTCGCCGCCGCCGGACGGGCCTAACTCAGCTGCGCAGACTGCCTCGTCGCCAACCCCGGGGCAAACTGTCGGTGATGGGTATCAAGGTGGTGGCCGGCCGCGCGGCGAACACCGGAAGACGCTCTACCGGGTTGCCGGAGGCTGGGACTGTGACGACTGGGAGTTGCCGCCGGACTGCCCTCGCCTCTACACCTACTTCGCACTCGCCGCTCCCGATGACATTCCTGAGGAGCGCTGGAACCGCCTGTACAACTTCACGAAGTGCGTCGCTGACCATGTGGGACACACGTTGTTTGGCGCTGTGGTCTCGGGTGGTATCAGCCTCCTCGACGCGTTAATCGCGCTTGGCCTCACGGTCGCGGACTGTGGAGGCGTCGATCGGGACGACGCGGCTCGAGCGTGGATCGTCGTATACGACGGTACGTGACTCCGATTTAGCCGGTTCTGCAGGCCTCAGCCGCCTCCCGCTTGGAGGCGGCTGGGGCTTCGTTGTGTCTGGCTCGGCGGTCTCGGTCTGCGCGGCCGGGTCGCCGCCGTCGCCGAAGGCGTAAGGCGGCGTGCCCGGGCCGCGCCTTGAAGACGTATAGAAAGTTCTCACCGCCCGACCAGCTGTTCACTGTCGGGTCTCAGGACCTGCGTGACAGATCGGTATCAGGACGTGCGTGACACTCCGCCGAGTGTTGGTGGAGATCAGCGTGACCGAACAGCGGTATCAAGCAGTCCTGGACGTGCGGGCCGGGTCGA
>NZ_JADQTO010000017.1:0-170740 GCF_015704865.1 Actinoplanes aureus
CGCCGCGCGGTGCCGCGCCGCGCCGCGCGGTGCCACGCCGCGCGGTGCCACGCCGCGCGGTGCCACGCCGCGCGGTGCCGCGCCGCGCGGTGCCGCGCTCCTCATGCGATGCCGCGCGCTCTTGCTGCGCCGCTCGTGCCGTGCCGGGCGCTCATGCGATGCCGCGCGCTCTTGCTGCGCCGCTCGCGCCGTGCCGGGCGCTCATGCGATGCCGCGCGCTCGTGCTGCGCTGCTCATGCGGTGCCGCGCGCTCAAGCGGTGCCGCGCGCTCGTCCTGCGCCGCTCGGCGTGCTGCTCGTGCCGCTCACGCCGTGCCGCTCACGCCGTGCCGCTCACGCCGTGTCGCTCGTGCCGCGCTGCTCATGCCCGCCGCGCCGTGTCGCTCGTGCCGCGCCGCTGGCGTTGAGCCGCTCATGGCGCGCCGCGCGCTTGTGCCATGCCGTTCATCCCGTGCCCGTGCCGTGCCCGTGCCGTGCCCGTGCCGTGTCCGTGCCGTGCCCGTGCTGCGTCGCTCATGCCGTGCCGCGCTCCTCGGACAGCGCTGCGCCGCTCATGCCTCGCCCGCGCTCATGCCGTGCCGGGCCGCATTTGCGCTCCGTCCTGCCCGTGTCTTAGCCCGCTCGGACAGCATGGCGGTCGATCGTCAGCGGCGTTCGTCGAAGCGTCGGCGGGCAGCGCGGCCGGCCTCGAACGCCCGGCGGCGCAGCCAGAAGCCGAGCACGATGATCACTACGATCAGCAAAAGCAGCAGCCAGCGCATCGGAACCTCCGTATCCGTGACTCCCTCCTATGTGCCCTGTCTCTCAGCCGTCATGCCGCAACGCCCTCGTTGCGGATCTCAGCCGGCGCCGCTCGAGACCGGCACCGCTCGAGGCAAGCGCCGGCTGTGGGCAGCGGCGGCCTCGGGCGGCTCGGCCCCAGCCGAGTGGCGTCACCCCCTGCCGGCACGGACCGCGTAGCGGGTGCGGATCACGTCCCCCGGCCAGCTCTCGGTCTCCGCAACCCGGAGCGTCACCGGGTGATCATCGTGACCCAGCAGCGGTGTGCCCGCCCCGAGGGCGACAGGAGCGACGAACAGTTCGAGAAGGTCCACCTCGCCCGCCTCCAGCAGTGACCGCATCAGGCGCACGCTGCCCCAGACGATGGTGTCGCCTTTCTGCGAATCGCGCCGGCTGCGGACATGTGCGACCGCGTCGGGGACGATCGCGGCCGGAGCGTGCTCACCCCAGGGCGCCCTGGTTAGCGTCGTCGAACAGACGGTCTTGGGGATGGTGTTGACCGGCCCCGCCATGGGCTCGTCGTGGACGGTGGGCCAGAAAGCAACGAAGGCCTCGTAGGTGCGGCGCCCGAGGAGGATCTCGCCGACGCTGTCCAGCAGCGCGAGGTTGTGCGCCTCGGAGGCGGAGAAGTCCTCGACCGCGGCGAAGACGTCGGCCTCGCCGCCGGGACCGGCCACGAACCCGTCCACCGAGATCCACTGCTGCACGATCACGCGGCCCATCAGCGCGGACCCAATCCGGTGCGCCCGTCGATCAGCTCCCGAACGGCATCGAGGTGCCCCGCGTGCCGGGCAGTCTCCTCGATCATGTGCAACATGATCCGGCGTAGGTCGGTGGTCTGCGCGGCGAGCCACTCGTCCTCGTGCCGGCCGACCGGCGCCGCGGTGAGCGGAGTGGCGGCGATGATCTCGTCCGCGATCCGGCACTGGTCGCGATAGAAGTCGAAGACCATCGGCGCCGGACGTGGCGTGGTCAGCGGTGGGGCGTCGTCGTCCGGCCAGGGCAGCGGCGCGGCGGAGCCGGTGACGACATCCTGGAACCAGTGCCGCTCCGCATGCCCGAGGTGCTCGACCAGCCCGAGCGGGCTCCACCCGGACGGCAGCACCGCCTTGTGTAACTGGCCCTCGTCGAGCCCGGCCAGAATGGCCAGGACACACGCCCGCTGATAGGCGAGGAACTCCCACAGCGTCGCCTTCTCGTCATCGATCCCCGTCATGCCGGCAAGCTAACAGCCGCCTCCGACATTTTCCGGTCGAGCGGCCGTCAGGTGCGCGGAACTCGCACGTAGGCGATGTGCCGGACCGGTACGTAGACGTCCACGAGGTGGTCGCCGCACGGAAGCACGGCGTCGGGATCACTGAGCAGCCCGGCGATGTTCTCCGCAGTGCCGTCCAGGACGTCGAACTCCTGGAGACGGTCGTCGCCGGCGAAACAGATCTCGAGCCTGGTCATGTCACTCCTGCCGGTCGTCGCCCGGTGCCGTGACCAGGCGGATGATGCGATCGACGTATGCGCTGCGCTCCGCGGCGGTGCCGGGCACGACCTGTGGCGCGGCATGCGCGAGCTGGGCGTGCCCAAGGTACGCGCTGACCGCCAGCAGGGCCCGGTGCCGGGCCTCCACAGCCGGCAGGCCGAGCGCTTCGAAGAGCTCGGCCGTGTACGCCACCCGCCGCTCGGTGACCCGGGCGAGCACCGGGGCGACGTGTGGATGGCTGGCCGTGGCGAGCATGGCGAGCTCGATGGAGTCCGCCTGCGGGCCCGCGGTCGACTCCATCACCATCGCGATCAATGTCCGCAGTCTGGCCAGGGGGTCCGGCTGGGCCTCCACGAGCGTGATCACCGCGTCGGTGTGGTCACTCTCCCAGCGTTGCAGCGCCGCCTCGATCAGGGCGTCCCGGTTGGCGAAGTGCCAGTAGAAGCTGCCCTTGGTGGCGCCCAGGTGGGTGGCCAGGGGCTCGACCGCCACGGCGGCGAGGCCGCCGCGGGCCATGGCGTCCAGGGCTGCGGAAGTCCAGTCACCGGCAGTGAGCCGGGTCGCTGATTGCTTGCGGGGGCGGCGCTCGACCATGTCCATACGGTACGGTACGGAGGAACATACGCCACCGTATGGAGGTGCCATGGCTGTCATCGACAACGTCCACGAGCGGATCCTCGCCGGCCCTGCGGCAGAGGTCGGTCGCCTGCTCGGCCGGCTCGGCTCGCCCGGGGACCCGCTGTGGCCATCGCCCACCTGGATCCCGATGCGGCTCGACCGCGCGCTCAGCGTCGGGTCCGACGGCGGGCACGGTCCGGTTCGCTACCACGTCACGGCCTATGAGCCGGGGCGTCGCGTCGAGTTCACCTTCGACCCACGGATCGGTCTGTCCGGCACCCACACCTTCGAGATCGAGGAACGCGGCCCGCACTCCTGCGTGCTCCGGCACCGGATGATCGCCGATCCCGTCGCCCGGATGCGGCTTCTGTGGCCGGCCGTCGTCCGGGTCTGCCACGACACCGTCCTCGAGCACCTGCTCGACAACGCCGAGCGGGCCATCACCGGCTCCGTGTCCGAGCCGGTGCGCTATCCGCTCCGGGCCCGGCTCGCCGTGGCGATCGAGAGCGTCCAGATGCGCGCGGTGCCCGTGCTGGCAAAGGCTGCCCTGCTGCACGCCGCGCTGCCACACCCGGATCTCGCTGACGCGTTCGCGGTACGCGTCCCACCCGGCACCGACCCCGATCCGCAGACCTGGGCCGACGGCATCTTCCGCAACCCGCCACCAGCCGTCGCGGCGCTGCTTCACTTGCGCAACGCGCTGGTGGCCCCGTTCGGCATCGAGCGCGGCGACAGATCCGCCTTCAACACCGTCGCCCGCACCGATCGGGAAGTCCTGCTCGGTGTCGACGCACCACACCTGGACTTCCGCGCCAGCGTCCTGGTCGAGCCGGATGACGACGGCACGACCGTCACGCTCTCCACGCACGCCACCGTCCGTTCCCGAGCCGGCCGCGCTTACCTTGGCCTCGTGCGCCTGTTCCACCCACCGGTGGTCAGGGCCATGCTGCGCCGGGCGGCCCGCGCGGCCGTCGCCCCGCCCGCCGGTCAAAAGGCCGGTCACGCCCTGCGACCGAAGGCCACCACCGCAGGCTGAAGCCGCGGCTGCGCGAGACCGGGCCCGGCTCCGCGCTGCCAGCCGGCAGCGGGTCGGCCGGGGGACGGGCCTGCTGGCTGCGGCTCGGCTGCTGGCGGGGCCGACCGCTGGCCTCAGCGGCGGCGCATCTCGTCGTCAAAGGCCTGCTCGGCGTCCCGCATGATCTCCCACTCGGCGGGGTCCGCGAACCGTTGCAGCTTGGTCTGGTAAGGCCACGGCTCGGTGTGTGGCGGGTTGGCGGCCTTACCGGGGATGTCTCCGGTGAGGACGCGCTCGGCCGCGTGCTGGAAGACCTCGGCGACCGGCCGGCTCACCAGCGTCCACCGGTATGGCGGGTCCTGGTCGGGCGTGAAGCCGTACAGCACCGACTTCCACGCCTCGAACGCGGGCACGAAACGGCGTTCCAGCCATGGGCCGGGAACGAAGTATGCGCGCCCGGCCGCCGCGTGCGTGGCCTCGACGACCAGGTCCTTCTCCAGGAGCGCCGCGCTGAGCTCGGCGATCTGGGCGGGTGACCAGCCGTTCCAGCGGTGCACGTTCCGGTCGGTCGGGTCAGGGAGTGCGAGCAGTTGGAGATACAGCGATGCGGCCTGCGAGGCCAGCCCGAACCGGGCCGCCAGACGCTCGACGGCGTCGGGGGCGGACAGCAGCGGGTTCTGGGCGAAGCCTTCGGCGGCCTCCAGAGAGGTGATCATGCGTTCGAACGCCGGATCGAGCATCTGCCGCAGCATCAGCGGGTTGTGGTCGGGCAGCACGTCCAGGGCAGGATCGTCCGGGCCGGTGAGGAAGGCCGGGCGGTAGTGGTAGGACTTCACACCGGGAGACGGCGAGTATCCGGCGACGATGCTCGGCGGCAGCGCCTTCGGCACCTGCTCCTGCTCGAGCCACGCGGCTCCGACCAGCAGGCCCGGGTTCCGCAGCCGTTCGCGGATCAGCCGGTACACCAGGCCGAGGTTCGCCCGCACCGGGTCACCGCCCGGCAGGTGGTACGCCAGCCAGGCCAGCCCGGTCGCGGCACTCGGCAGGTGGCGCTGGCTGAACGGCTCGCCACCGGACGGCGCCTCGGTGAGCACCGTGCCGCCCTCGATCCGGCATTCGCCGTCGGTGTGCAGCCAATCGCCGGGCGCGGGTGCGGTGAAGGTGCGCAGGAGGTCGGTCGGGAAGCCCATGACCTCGCCGAGCTCGGCGAGCAGGTCTTCGGGGACCGGAGTGCGCAGGCCCTGCAGCGCGATCCACGCGGTGGCGAGCCGGTCCACGTCAGGGCCGCATTCCCAAAGCTCGGCCGGGTCGCCGGGACGGGCCGCGTCAAGAAGCTCGATCCGGTGCGCGACCGGCACGGTGTGCAATTCCATCCGGGCGATCTCGGCCTCGCGGGCGGTCAGGGCGAGGATGCCGCGCTGGGATTCGTCGAGGAAGTCCGGCACGTTCCAGTCGCGCAATGGCAGGCCGGCCAGCAACAGGGTGCTCTCGGCCCGGGTGAGGCCGGTGGCCCGGCTCAGCTCCGCCACCCGGTCCGGTCGCCACGATGCCGGGCCGCGTTCGCGCAGCAGGTCGAGCACGGTCCGCAGGTAGGAGCCGGCAGCCGGGTGCCCGATCGCCCGGACGAGCGCGTCGCGATCCGGCGAGGGTGTCGCCGCGGAGGAGAGCAGGATCGCGGCGGCGCCCGGCTTGCTGAGCAACCAGTGGGACGCAGTGAGGTCGTCATCGATGAGCGCCTTCAGCGCCCAGGCGAGCTCCCCGGTCGTATCGATCACGCCAGGAGCTTAGGCGCAGTCCGGGGAACAACCGTGGGTGCCGCGGCAGACCCGGCACAGTGGACGCGTCGCGTCGTCCGGGCGGATCGTCGACGGGACGTACATGTGCGCCTCGTACTCGATGTGCTCGACGACGGCCCGGTCGGTGCGCCGGTGGAAGCACCGGTGCGGCCGGCCGGTCGGGTACGCGTCCGCCACCGCCCGCGCCGGATACACCAGCGTGGTGGAGGGCGCGTCGTCGCAATCCGCGGAGTGAACCACCACGGCAGGTTCGTAGTCGTGACTCACCGGTTCCCCTCCGTTTTCGTTCTCGCCTCGCTCCAAGGCTGTTCACGATCGCGCGCCGCCGCAACATTCCATCGGGTGAAATCCATGCCGGAGGCTGGAGAAGACCATGATTTCTGGGAAGCATTCCGCGAGGGAGGAAAGAAACCTTCCACGGCATATGGAATGACCCGGCGGGGAGGAACCCCGATGGACGTCGACCCCGGAAGCACCGTGCCGAGACGCCAGCTCGGCCGGTATCTGCGCCAGCAGCGGGAGCGAGCGAACGTCACCGTGAAAGCGGCGAGTGGCCACTTGGAGTGCTCGACGCAGAAGCTGTGGCGGATCGAGAAGGGTACGGTGCCGGTCCGTGGCACCGACGTCCGGGAGTTGTGCCGGCTCTACGGCACACCGCCGGACCTCGCCGAGGTACTTGTCAGCCTGGCCCGGCAGACGAAGGAGAAAGGCTGGTGGGCAGCGCACGGCGACGCCGTACCGGAATGGTTCGACCTGTTTCTGGGCCTGGAGTCGGCGGCCTCGCGGATTCGCACCTACGAGCCCTGCCTCGTTCCCGGGCTGCTCCAGGCGCACGCCTACATGGCGTGCGTGATCGCGGCCGACCGGCCGCATCTCACCGAGGAGGAGGTACGGCGCAGAATCGAGATCCGCCGGCAACGGCAGGGACTGTTGTCGCGTCATTTCCCGCTGCCACCGCGATTCGACGCGATCGTCTCCGAGGCTGTTCTGCTGTCCCGGCCGGAAACACCGGGAGCCCTGCAACAGCAGCTGTGGCATCTGGTGAAAGCGAATGAGATTCCGCACGTCTCGGTCCGGGTGCTCCCTCTTTCCGGGTGGCCGCACCGGGCGTCCGTTTCCGGCGCCTTCACGATTTTAGATTTCCCGTCATCCGCCGGCGGAACCGGCGCGGAACCACCAACGGTCTACTCGGAAAGCCTCACCGGAAGTCTCTATCTGGACCGGCCGAAGGAATTGGACGTCTACGAACAGGCGTGGTCGGCCCTGGTGAATCGGGCGCTGACCGAGGGGGACTCGGACCACATGATCACAAGGATTCTGGAACAGCAAGGGGGAGGGACCCATGTCTGAGGTCGATCTGTCCGGAGCGGTCTGGCACAAGAGCAGGCGTTCCGGGGCGGAGGGCAATTGTGTCGAGGTGGCGGACAATCTCCCGCACGTGGTCGCTGTGCGGGACACGAAGGACCGGGAAGGTGGAACTCTGACGTTCCCGCCCGAGGTCTGGTCCGCCTTCATCGATGACGTGAAAGCCGGAAGGTTCGACGTCTGAGAAACAACGGCGAATGTACGGGGGCTGCCACCGCCGGGACCGATGCGTTACGGTTCTGCGTCAAGTCGCCAGATTGATCTTGGTGAAGCGGACAGTGAGGCATCGGTAACGGGGGCGGTATCGCGATGGTTGACGCGGACGCGGGACTCATCGAGAAGCGCCGCGCCGACGCGGTCACACCGGCCGCCATCGTGCTCACCGTCGACGCCGTCGCGCTCCTGATGGTCGCCGTGGTCGGACTGCCCTTCCTGATCTTCTTCTTCGGCGACGAAGCCGGCGGCTGGCAGGGCCTCTGGCCGTACGTCATCGGCTGGGTCGCCGCCGCGGTGTTCGGCGCCGCGGCTGCGGCTGCCGCCGGCCGGTTCGCCGGATTCGGCACCTACGACGCGTGCCGTGTCGGCATCGTGGCCTCGGCGGGCATCGCGGTCCTGAGCGGGACGATCCTTGCCTTCTCCGTCCCCGGGTCGCCGCTGCTGGCGCTCACCGCGGCACCGTTCGCCGCCGCGAACCTGGCCGCCGCGTTGGCACTGCTCAACCCGGAGCGAGCCGGCGCGCTGGTCGGCGCGATCGGGATCGGCCGGACCGCGCCCGACGACATCGACGACATGGACGACGTCGACGACATGGACGACGTCGACGACATCGGCGGCATCGAGTTGCCGACCATGGACGGCGACATCGGCAGCATCGCGGTGCCGACCACGAACGGCGACACCGGCGACATCGAAGTTCGGACCATGGACGGCGACATCGGCGGCATCGAGGTGCCGACCACGGACGACGACACCGGCGACATCGAGGCGCAAGCCAAGCAGGACCTCGAAACTGGAGCCGAGGAAGCCGCCGACCGGAACAAACCCACCGTCGATCTTCTGATCGCGCCGGCTACGCGATACGCGGCCACCGCGCTGCCACGGCGGCGCCCGCGCGGCCAGGCCGCCCTGCACACCCTTCAGGGGGTACGCCTTCCGCGGCGGGCCGTCAGGCGATGAGCCGTTCCGACTCCTGCCACAGACGGCGTTGCGCGACCGGGTCGTGAGATCGCGCGCTGGACCGCACGACCACCGGATACCCGGTGAACCCCTGCCATCCGGCCGGCCCGTAGTACTCCCCGCCCCGCGCGCCCGGATCCACCGCCGCCCGCACGGTGGCCAGGGCGCCCATCTCGGCACTCTGGAACAGCCACGACGTCACCCGGCGCAGCACCGGGTTCGCAAGCATCCGCTGTTGCCCGGGAAAGCGGCGGTTCAGGTCGGTCTCCGCGTTGCCCGGGTGTGCGGCCACCGAGATGGCCGGCGAACCGGCGGCGGCCAGGCGGCGCTGCAACTCGTACGCGAACAGCAGGTTCGCCAGCTTCGACTGCGCGTACGCCGCTCGCCACCGGTATCGGCGCTCCAGCTGGAGGTCGTCGAAGTGGATGGTGCCCTGCCGGTGCGAGACGCTGGACACCGTCACCACCCGTGACCTGGGGACGTGCAACCGGTCCAGCAGCAGTGTGGTCAGGGCGAAGTGACCGAGGTGGTTGGTGCCGAAGTGAAGCTCGAACCCGTCGGCGGTCCGCCGGTACTCCGGTGACATCACCCCGGCGTTGTTGATCAACAGGTCCAGCCGTGGATGGCGGGTGGTCAGATCGGCTGCTGCTCGGCGTACCGAATCGAGGGAAGCCAGGTCGCACTCGGCGCAGGTCACGTCGGCGCCGGGAGTGGCTGCGGTGATCGTGGCCGCCGCTTTAGCGGCTTTGTGTGGATCGCGGCAGGCCAGCACCACCGTGGCGCCGTGTGCGGCGAACAGCTTCGCCGTGGCGAGGCCCAGCCCGGTGTTGGCGCCGGTGATCACCACGACACGTCCCCGCTGATCAGGCACGTCGGCGGAGGTCCATCGATCGTTGCGCGGGCTCATGGTGGCCTCCTTGAACCTTCCGGACGCCCGATAATCCGACCATAAAGGACGGCGATGCTCGCGAACACATGGCTCGGCGAGGGCGGACCTCGAACCGGAAGTCCTGGAAGGCGTGGACTGCGGCGGCTATGTCCGCGAGAAGGTCAGTTATCTGGTCGGCGAGGGTGAGCGGGTTTCGGCGTACCTCAGCATCCCGGCGAATCTCGTGGACAGATGGCGCTGTGGGCGCGGGGTTCAGGCCGAGTTCGTCGTGCCCGGGTTCGCCGCGGCGCACGACTTCGGGGAGGCCGCGCTGCTGATCTCGGCCACCGACTCGGACAAGTGGTGCCGAGGAGCTGGCTTTGCGGAGATGCGGCGCCGCGCGTACGCGTTCCTGGAGCACCGCCTATATTGACCCCGATCTTGGGAGGGGCATGAGCATGCACCGGATGCTGCCGCGGACGGCCGCGGGCTGGACGATCGCGATCTTCGGGGCGATGGCCGCGCTGTTCGGCGCTGTCGGGTTGATCGCGCCCGGCGTCGTGCTGGACAGCATGGGGTTCGACGCGCTCGAAGGGCAGGGCCGGGTCTTCCTCGCGGCCTCCTCGATGGCCTCGCTCAACATGGGCGTCTACTACCTGGTCGCGGCGGCCACCGAATGGCGGCCGTTCTTCCGCTTCACGGTGCCGTTCCGGCTGCTCACTCTGGCTGTGTTCAGCAGCCTGGTGATCTTCGACGTGGCGCCGGCGTCGTTCCTGGGCGTCGCGCTGTGGGAGGGCGCCGGCGCGGTGGCGACCGGCCTGGGCCTCGCCTATGACCGCGGCGCCTTCGGCGCCCGGCAAGCGATCAGCCGATAGGGCGCGGCGCCGCTGCGGTCCTCACCCCGATCAGGCGGTGAGGGCACGCAGTGCCGCCGCCGTCACCACCCCGATGAGTACGGCGAGCAGCACCGGAGCCCGCAGCAGGCGTGCCCCGACGACCGCGATCAGCGCGACCGGCACCGTCCAGTCCAGGTCGGCCCAGCGCCGTCCCAGGACCTCGACCACTACCAGGCCGGCGAGCAGTGCGGGGGCGAGCAGCGCGATGACGCCGACGCTCCACGGTGGCAGTTCGCGCTCGCCGAGCAGCGCGGGACCGGCCGCCTTCAGCAGGAAGCTGCCCGCGGCCACGGCGGCGATGGCGATCCACAAGGTCATGCGCGTGCCTCCTGTGGTTCCTCGGACGGTGTCCGGCCGCGCAGGCCGATGAGGGCGCCCACTGTGGCGCCGACCAGCGCTACTCCGGCCGGCACCCACCACAGCAGCCCGGCCGCGACCGCCCCGCCGAGGGCCGCCGCGATCAGGGCCAGCCGGGAGGCCCGCAGTTCGTCCAGCAGCAGAGCGAGAAAGAACGCCGGGAAGACGACGTCGAGCCCGAGGCGCTCCACGAGGTGCGCCGACGGCGCCCCGAGCACGCCGACGACCGTCCCGGCGACCCAGGCCGGCCACTGCACGATCGTCGCACCGAACAGTCGCCACCGATCGAATCGCCCGCCACCCTGGTGCGCCGCCACCCACGACCCGTCCACCACGGCCTGGCCCTGCAACGCGCGCCGGAACCGCCCGCCGGACAGGCTCGGCCCGACCGCCAGGCCCATCGGCAGGAACCGGGCGTTGATCAGCATGGCGGCGGCGATCGCCGGTGCCACACCGCTGCCGCCGGCCAGGGCGGTCATCAGCGCGAACTGCGCCGACCCGGAGAAGATCAGAATCGAGGCAATGATCGCGGCGACGGCGCTCCAGCCCTGCTCACGGGCCGTAGCGCCGAAGGTGATGGCGAGAACGAAGGCCGCAGCGGCCAGGCCCGCGCCGACCCGCATGCCGCCGAGAAAGCTTTCCTTCTTCTCGTGCGGTGGTCCGGTCTTGCCGGTGTTGGCCGGCGTGCCGTCGAGGGAGCTCTCCTTCTTCTCGTGCATCCTTCCGGCCTTACCCGCGCGCGTCCGGAGCGACGCGCAGCGGAGCGGAATTGTCAGACCCCCTCGGTAGCGTTCGCCACATGCCGCTGCCTGTTGGACTCGCCGAGCCGGCCAGCGATCGGTTTCCCCAACCGCCGCGACGTTACCGGGGGCGCCGGCCGAGAACCCCGCACCTTCCGTCCGGATCCGCCTCGGCGGCTCGGGCGGGACCTATCGCCGCTGCTCCGCGGCCGCCGCCCGGATGGCGCGCACGGCTTCTGTCACCCCGCCGGACCACGGGGTGCCGTGCCCGGGGAGCAGCCACTTCGCCTCGACGTCTTCGATCCGGCTGAGCGACTCCAGCGCCTGCCTCGGGTCGTCGGTGAAGGGGGCCGGCTGTGGGCCCTGCTGCCCGGTGAGCACGTGCCGGGTGGTCAGGCCGTCGCCGACGAAGATGGCGTCGGCCACCGGGATATGGATGGCGATGCTGCCGGGGGAGTGGCCCGGGAGCCCGATCACCCGTGGCGCGCCGGGCAGGTCGAGCACCTGACCGTCCTGGACGCCGACGACCTCGGAGAGGTAGGTGGTGCGCAGGCCGCCTTTGCGCATCGCGTACCAGAGGAAGCCGGCGACGGCGCCCACCTTGACGTGGCCCCAGGCGGGCTTGGTCTTGACCTCGCCCCGTGCGCGGGCCGCGTCGGCCTCGTGGACGTAGACCGGCACGCCGTGGTCTCGGCGGAGCCGCTCGGCGAAGCCGATGTGATCGGTGTCGCCGTGGGTGAGGACCACGCCGCGGATGTCGCGCACCGACCGGCCCATGCTCGTGAGCTCGGTTGTCAGGTCCCGCCATAGTCGGGCCAGGCCGGCGTCGATGACGGTGACCCCGTCCTCGGTGTCGACGAGGTACGCGGCCACGAGGTCGTTTCCGATGCGATGCAGGTGCGGTCCCAACTTCATGATGGCTAATGTACGTAGCTATGATGGCTACGGTCAATAGCCATCAGTGCCGGAGGGATAGAGCCATGCCGACGCCCGAACGGACCTCGCTCGACGAGATCGTCCAAGCCGGACGCGACATCCTGGAGTCGGCGGGCGTCGCCGGTCTGACCATGCAGGCGGTCGCCGACCGGGTCGGCGTGCGAGCGCCTTCGCTCTACAAGCGGGTGCGCGGCCGCGACGACCTGGTCCGCCTCGTCGTCGAAGCCACGGTCCGTGACCTCGGCGAACGACTGGCCGCACTCAGCCCTGATCCGAGCAGAGGCACCGACGTCCCGCATCCCGCCCCGGCGGCGGGCCTGCACGCTGGGGCGCCCGGCGCCGATCCCCGGCAGGAGTTCGCTGAGCTCGCGCGGGCATTCCGGGCCTTCGCCCACGCCCGCCCGGTCGGCTGCCAGCTGATCTTCGCGGCGAAGGCGGCCACTCCGAGCACCGACGTTCTGGCCGAGGCGGTCGCCCCGGTGCTGCGGGTCACCGCCGCCCTCGCCGGTGAGCGGCATGCGCTGGGGGGCGCGCGCACCGTCACCGCCTGGGCCTACGGCTTCGTCAGTATGGAGCTGGCCGGCGCCTTCCGGCTCGGCGGCGACGTGGACGAGGCCTACGAGTTGGGCATCGCTTGGCTCGCCGACGCTCTGGGCAAGGCTGCGAGCTAGAGAGCCTTCGTGGTCAGGGGTCTGAGCCGGCCCAACGTGGGTGCTCTCGGCGGCCGTTGAGACAGCCTTCGTGGTCAGAGGTCTTTCCGGCCCAACGTGAGTGCTGTCTGGCGGCCGTTGAGACAGCATTGAGCGTGGGCCAAGCAAGATCACTGCTTGGGGACCCTGCCTACAGAAGCGCTCGAGAAACGTTCCGGAGTCAGGGACTACGTTTCGACCTCAGCCAGCTGACAATCATCGTCGATCGCCTGGCAGCGCTGGGCGTCAGCCGTGCGGTTCGGCTGACGCTGGGCGTTTCGGCTCTGCGGTGCGGCTGACGCCGAGGGTGGCTGAGGGTGCCGTGCGGTGATGCGCAGAGCTAGCCGAGTGCATTCCCAATGCCACTTAACGTGAGTTGATCATGGCGGCTGACCTGCGGGCATGCGGTGGCGGTAGCCACTTCCTAGACGGCGACCTGCCGAGATGCCCTCGCGACCAGGAAACCGCAGCCTCGCGGTCCGCAATCCAAATCAACTCAGCCGGGGTTGGCAACGGAAACCGCCCGGCTGGCACGCAGTCCGAATAGGCCAGCCACAGCATGCTTCAATGCCAGTCGAGGCCACGCGAGCAGAGCGAGCCGTCGCCCATGCACGCCACCGGCCTCCTCAGGTGCGCCAGCGGCGGCTCGTGCGGGGCGGCCGTCGCTCGGGCACCTGTCCGGGCGTGCGTAGGGTGCGCTGGGGCGGCTCACCCGGCGCCAATGCCACTTAGCCTGGGTTGACTTCGGCTTGAGGGCTGCGGCGCCGCAGCCCCTGACCTGCAAGGACGTCTCGGTCAGGCAGGGCGCCTCGCGGGAGATGGCCAGCAACCGCCACCCGCGTACCCGCCGGCTGAGTGGCATGGGCCCGGCGGGCGCGCTGGGGCCTGGAGCAGGTGCGGCATCGCGTGGGAGAGCGGGAACGGCCACTATCCGGCGGGACGGCCGGTCACGCGTACCTCGAATCGGCACCAAGGCGCGATAGCGGCCCTGACCTCCGCGACCGGCAGCACGTGATCGCTCGCCCAGGCGACATAGCCGTCCGGGCGGACCAGGACCATCGCCGGGCCGGGCAGGGTGGGGCAGTGGACGGTGTGTACCGGCCGGCCGAGGTCCAGCGGGGTTCGGGTGAGCAGGGCGAACCGGCCGTCGCGGAGGTGTTCGTAGAGGCGGGTGCCGGCGCAGTCCAGGTCGGGCATGCGGCGCCCGGTCATGGCGTGGGCGGGGCGGGTGCGGGGCGGGTAGGCGATACCGATTCCGCTCATCCGCCCGGCCATCGCGCGGCGGCTGCGCGGGAAGTGCAGGATCGCGCGGATCGCGGCAGCCTGGAGCGCGTTGCGGACCTTGGAGCGGCCCAGCACCAGGCGGTTGAAGGTGTCGGTCAGCTTCAGCACCTGCTCGCCTACCGGGTGGCGTTCGTCCTGGTAGCTGTCCAGCAGCCCGGGCGCGGCGGTGCCGTGGACGGCGGCGGCCAGTTTCCAGCCTAGGTTCATGGCGTCCTGGATGCCGGTGTTCATGCCCTGGCCGCCGAGTGGGGAGTGCACGTGGGCGGCGTCGCCGGCCAGGAAGACGCGGCCGTCGCGGTAGCGGGCGGCCTGGCGGCGTTCGCTGAGGAAGCGGGTGGACCAGCGTGGCGTGCCCATGCCGAGGTCGCTGCCGGCGATGCGGCGGAAGGCGTCGCGCATCTCGGCGTACGTGACCGGTTCGGACAGCGGGACCCGGTCGCGGCGGCGGTCCCAGGCGATGATCCGGAACCAGCCGTCGCCGAACGGTACGGCGATCACCGCGCCGTCGGTGCTGGTTCGTGCGAACATCGCCTCCTCGGGCGGTTCGCCGAGGCGGACGTCGGCCAGCATGATGTGCGTCTGGTACTGCTTGCCGGCGAAGTCGACGCCGATCAGCCGGCGCACCGAACTGTGTGCGCCGTCGCAGCCCACCACGTAGCCGGCCCGTTCGGTCCGGTCGCCGAGGTCCAGGGTGACGCCGGCGTCGTCCTGACGCAGGCCGGTCACCTCGGCGCCGCGGACGATCTGCACACCGAGGTGTTCGGCGCGGGCCTGCAGGACCTTTTCCGTGCCGCTCTGCGGGGCGATGAAGATCATCGGATAGCGGGTGTCCAGGATGTCCAGGTCGAGCGAGGCGCCGGGGACCGGGGCGACGCTGCGCACCGGTACGCCGTGCAGCAGCACCTCCTCGGCGAGCCCGCGGGCGTCGAACAGTTCCAGGGTGCGGGCGTGCAGCGCGAAGGCCCGGGTGATGTTGGGTTCCTCGGCGCGCCGTTCCAGCACGCGGACCCGGACACCGGCGAGCGCGAGTTCACAGGCGAGGGTGAGTCCGGTCGGTCCGGCGCCCACCACGATGACATCTGCGGTATTCATGACCTCAGGCTGCGCGGACTCACGCCCGCTCGAATCAGCGAAGTCACCGGTTACGATCGGGCCATGCTGCACGGCAGGCAGCGGGAATGCGCGATCGTCGATGGGTTGCTCGCCGCGGCCGGCGATCGGCGCAGCGGTGTGCTGGTGGTCCGGGGTGAGGCCGGCATCGGCAAGTCGGCCCTGCTGGCGTACGCGGCGGAGCACGCAACCGGCATGCGGATCCTGCGCGGCACCGGCATCGAATCCGAGTCGGAGTTCCCGTTCGCCGCCGTCCACCAGTTGCTGCGCCCGGTCGCCGACCTGATCGACGCGATCCCGGACCGGCCGGCGGCGGCGCTGCGCGGTGCGTTCGGGATCGGCCCGGCCGGCGGCGAGGACCGGTTCCTGATCTCGCTGGGCGTGCTGAGCGTGCTCGCCGAGGCCGCCGAGGACCGGCCGCTACTGTGCCTGGTCGACGACGCGCACTGGCTGGACGGCGCTTCTGCGGGCGCGCTGACCTTCGCCGCCCGCCGGCTGGACGCCGAGGGTGTGGTGCTGCTGTTCGCGACCCGCGGCAGTGAGATGATCGCCGGCCTGCCGGAGTTGCCGCTCACCGGCCTCGACGCGGCGGCGGCCGGCGCGCTGCTCGCCGAGCGGATCGGTGCCGACCTGCCCGCCCAGGTCCGCGACAGCCTGGTGAGCAGCACCGCCGGGAACCCGCTCGGCCTGCTCGAGCTGCCCGGTTCGCTCTCGGCGGACCAGCTCACCGGCCGCGAACCGCTGCCCGACCGGCTGCCGGTGGGCGCCGAGGTCGAGCAGGTGTTCCTGGACCGGGTACGCCGGCAGGACCAGCCCACCCAGACGCTGCTGCTCCTGGCCGCCGCCGAGGACAGCGGCGAACTCGGCCCGATCCTGCGGGCGGCGGAAACCCTCGGCGTGGAGGCCGGCGCACTGGACGCCGCGGAGAAGGCCGGCCTGATCCGGGTGGACGGGCAGACGCTGGTCTTCTGCCATCCGCTGGTGCGCACGGCCGTCTACCGGGGTGCGACGTTCTGGCAGCGGCGGGACGCGCGGCACGCCCTCGCCGCCGCCCTCGACGGTGACGCCGACCGCCGGGCCTGGCATCTCGCCGCCGCGGCGCTCGGCCCGGACGAGGCGGTGGCGGCGGACCTGCACCGATCCGCCGACCGGGCCCGGCAGCGGGGCGGGCACGCGGCCGCGAGCAGTGCGTACGAGCGGGCGGCGACCCTGACCGCAGCGTCGGGGCCGCGCGGGGAGCGGCTGGTCGAGGCGGCCGAGGCGGCATGGCAGGCCGGTCTCCCGGCGCGGGCCGGTGGGCTGCTCGACCGGGCCGGGGAGCTCGCCACCGAGCCGCTGACGCGAGCCCGGGTCGAGCACCTGCGCGGGTCCATCGAGGGGACCAGCGGGGAGCTGACCACGGCGTACGCGATGCTGGTCGGCGCGGCCGAGCCGATCGCCTCGCTGGACCCGGTACGCGCCGCGCGGATGCTCACCGAGGCGGGGCAGGCCGCCTGGCTGGCCGGCGACGTACCGGGCCTGCACGAGGTGGCCCGGCGGCTGGCCGCCCTGCCGGTACCCGACGAGGCGGTGCCGCTCAGCGCGGAGCTCGTGCTCGGCTTCGACAACCTGCTCAGCGGCGACACGGCCGCCGCCGTCGTGCACCTGCGCGACGCCGCCGGCCGGGCCGGGCGCGCCTCGGACGCCCGGGCGCTGCTGCTGTGCGCCGCCGGGGCGTTGTTCGTCGGCGACGACGCGGTCGCGATCGGGCTGTTCGCGACGGCCGTCACGCGAGCCCGGTCGGCGGGTGCCGCCGCGCTCCTGCCGGGCCTGCTGGCGCCGCTCTCCTCCCTGGAGGCCTGGACCGGGCGGTACAGCGCGGCGGCGGCGCACGCGGCCGAGGGGCTGCGGATCGCGGTGGAGACCGGGCAGGACCATCCGGCCGCGCATCTGCGCAGCGTGCTGGCCTGGATCGCGGCGGTGCACGGCCGGGAGGAGGAGTGCCGGGAGTACGCGGCGGCGGCGCTCGCGCACGCTGTGGGCCACCGGATCGGCCCGGCGGCCGGCATCGCCTCGTGGGCCCTGGGACTGCTGGACCTCGGCGCCGGGCGGCCGGAGAACGCGTGTGACCGCCTGGACGCGCTCGCCGCCGCCGGGCCGGGCGAGTCGCACCCGGTCGTTCACGTGTTCTCCGCCGCCGACCTGATCGAGGCGGCGGTGCGTACCGGCCGGACGGCGGTGGCCGGCCGGGCCTGCGAACGCCTGAACACCTGGGCGGAGGCGACCGGCTCGATCTGGGGCCGGGCACTGCGGGCGCGCTGCCGTGGCCTGCTGACCGGCGACGAGGAACACTTCGCCGAGGCGCTCCGCCTGCACCAGCACGGCGGACGGCCGTTCGACACGAGCCGTACCGAACTACTGCACGGCGAGATGCTGCGGCGCCGCCGCCGGCGCTCCGAGGCGCGGGTGCACCTGCGCGCCGCCCACGAGCGGTTCGAACGGCTCGGCCTGCCCGGCTGGGCCGAACTCGCCCGTACCGAGCTGCGGGCCACCGGGGAGACCGCCCGCAAACGCGAACCCGGCACGATGCGGCAGCTCACCCCGCAGGAGGTGCTGATCGCCCGGATCGTCGGCGAGGGTGCCACCAACCGGGAGGTCGCCGCCCAGCTGTTCCTCAGCCCGCGCACCGTCGACTACCACCTGCGCAAGGTGTTCACCAAGCTGGACGTCTCGTCCCGGGCCGACCTGATCAAACTGGTCGCGCAGTCGGACCGGTGACTTCACGGATGCGAGCGGTCGATCGAGGCGGTCGGCGGGTCGTCCGGACGCGGGGTACGTTCGCCGAGGTTGACGACCCATGAACCGTCGACGTCCGAGATCGAGACCTGATCCGTGACCGGCTTGCCCCGCGAGTCGGTGGCCTCGATCCGGGCGACGTCGAACTGGCCGGTGATCGGGTTCTCCAGCCAGGTGACCCGGGTTCCGCTCCACTCCCGGTCGCCGATCGCGGCGAGCTTCGTGTCGATCTCCTCGTGCCGGTCGAGCCGGGGATTGTTCAGCTCGACCAGCCGGACCCGGTCGCCGTCCTGCATCGCCTGGACGTACGCGTCGACCAGCTCGTCCTTGCTCATCCCGTCCGTCGGCGCGGACGAGCAGGCGGCCAGCAGCGCCAGCGCCACGGCGGCCGGAAGCCATCTCCGATGACTGATCATCCGACGATCATGCCAGGATGAATCGATGAGGGCGGCGGGTGCGGTGCTGTGTGGCCTCTGCCTCCTGCTCGTCGCCTGCTCGGCGAGCGTGCTGCCGAGTGTCACCACGACCAGCGCGATCGTGCACGCCCAGGCCGGCTGCGACAGCCGGTGCGTGTACTGGTTCGAGTACTGGCCGGCCGGCGCGGTGACGGTGAGCACCACGCCGCGGCGCGAGGCGGGACCGGGCACCGGCCGGGTGTCGGAGGCGATCAGCGGGCTCGATCCGGACACGGTCTACCACAGCCGGTTCTGCCGTACCGGCTCCTGCGACCCGGTACAGATCTTCCGCACGGCCGGCGACCGGACCTCGGCCACCGTGGACCTCGGGCGGCCGCTGTCGACCGCGGACACCGCCGGCGATCCGATCTCGCGCGACGCCGGGCTCAGCGCCGCCTGGTCGGCGGACGAGAGCCTGTGGCTGTTCGGGGACACCTCGCAGCGCAACGGGCCGGAGTTCCTGCCGGGCACGACGGCGGCCGCGGGGGCGTACACCCGCGGTCTTGTCCCGGATGACCTGCGTGAGGTGCCCACCCCGCCGGCGCCGCACGATGCCGGGCCGCGGGGCCCGGCGCCCTTCCTGCCGGCCCCCGAGGGGCTGCGCGCGACCGCGCAGCAGGGCTGCGACGGCGTCAACCCCTATCCGGCCGCTTGGCCGACCGGTCTCGCTCGCATTCCCCAGACCGGGCAACTGCTTGTGGTGTACGCGCAGACGTGCGTCTTCTCGCACACCAGGATGTCCACCCAGCGGCTCAGCCTGGCCGTCTACGACCCGGCGGCCAACCGGATCACCGCGACACACACACCGTTCGCCGCGCTGCCCCTGGAAGCCGGCCTGCCGGTCACCCAGCGTCTCGGCTCACCGGTCTTCGGCGGCGACGGCCACCTCTACCTGTACGCCCACGACGTCACCACCGGCGAGATCACGGTGGCCCGGGTCGGCGCCTCCCCGCAGGACTGGGGCGACCCGGCGAACTACCGCTGGTGGGACGGCTCCTGGAGTCCGGACCCGTCGGCCGCCGTCTCGATCGCGTCGGTGCCGTTCGCCGGTTCGGTCCACGTGGCCGACTACACGGGCCTCGGGTCGCACCGGCTCGCCATGCTCGTGCAGACCGAGTTCGGCAGCGGCGGGTTCCAGATCCTGGAGGCCTCGTCACCGGCCGGTCCGTGGATCCTGGGCCCGGCCGGCAAGGTGCCGGACACGTGCGGCAGCGAGGGCTACGGCTGCTACGCGCTCAACGGGCACGCCGAGCTGAGCACCGCCGGCCGGTTCCTGTTCTCCTGGTACAGCCCGAACGACCGGCATCTGCGGGTCGGCTCGGTGGCCTGGTAACCGACCGGCCCACCGGGGTAGCGGGGCGGCCGCGATGCCGGAGGTGCACTAAGGTCGCCGGAATGTGGCTTACCAGCCTGGTGCGTAAACATCACGAAGCGGTCAAATTTCTCATGGTCGGTGGCGTATGCTTTTTCGCCACCACCGCGATCAACTACGGGCTCAAGCTGACCGTCCTGCACGAGAAGCCCGTCACCGCGCTCGTGGTGGCCACCCTGATCAGCACGGTGCTGTCCTACGTGCTGAACCGGGAGTGGTCGTTCCGCACCCGTGGCGGCCGGGAACGGCACCACGAAGCCGCACTGTTCTTCTCGGTGAGCGCCATCGGCATCGCGCTCAACTCGCTGCCGCTCGCCGTCTCCCGGTACGTGTTCCACCTGAGCGTTCCGGACGTCAGCCGGCCGGTGCAGGAGATCGCCGACTTCGTCAGCGGCATCATCATCGGCACGCTGATCGCGATGTGCTTCCGGCTGTGGGCGTTCAAACGGTTCGTGTTCCCGCACGCCGAGGCCCGCCCGCACCGCCGGACCGGGCGCGGACCGCGCAGCCATGTGGTGAAGCACGAGCCGGTACGCGACACACTCAGTCCCTGATCTCCCGGCGAAGCGGTGGTGAACCCGCTGCCCCGGACGCCGGTACACCGAAGTACCGAAGCTGTCTCATCCGGAAGCGGCCCGGCACCGAAGCAGAGAAGAACACACCGTTCGAGGAGACCACGATGACCAAACTGACCGACGCCCGCGCGGAAGCTCTGTTCACCAGCCCGCTGGCCACCGGCAGCCGCCCGGACCACGACATCGTCGAGCAGGCCATCCGCGCCGCCGTACGCGCACGCGGTGGCGTGCGAGGTTGCGCCGCCGACGTGGCCGCGGAGTACGGCGACCACCCCGAATGCGCGGTCCCGCGGATGCGCTGGGCCCGGGGAATCGTCGAACACCTCTACGACATCCGCCGCCCACGCAGCGCCTGGACGCTCGTCGCTTGACCGCGGTGGGCACAGTGGCTGCTGTGCCGCAGACACGGGTGCCGCCGCGCTGGATCGTCCGCCTCGCCTGGGCCGTGCACCGGGCCGTCTACCGCCTCACCCGCGGCCGTCTCGGCCTGTGGCGTCCGCGGAACGGCCGCTGGGGTGCCATGCGGCTCACCACGCGGGGGCGGCGCAGCGGCCGGCCGCGCAGTGTGATCCTCGCCTATCAGGAGGACGGGCCGAACCTGGTCGCCCTCGCCATGAACGGCTGGAGCGACGGCGAACCGGCCTGGTGGCTCAACCTGCGAACCGACCCGGACGCCCATGTCGAGCTGGCCGGCGGCTCGCGGCCGGTGCGTGCCCGCGCGGCGCTGGGCGCCGAACGGGACCGTCTCTGGGACCGCTGGCGGGCGATGAACCCCGATCTGGACGACTTCGCGGCGCTGCGCTCGACCCCGACCACGGTGGTGCTCCTGGAGCCGCTCCCGTGACGGGCGCGGGCTTCGGTACGCGGTCTCTACGCGTCAGTGCCCGGCGACCGCTGGAGTCAGTGACTCCTCGGCCGCGGTGCCGTACGCCGCAGCAGCCGGAGGCCCACCAGGGCGAGAGGCGCGCAGCAGAGCGCGCCCACCACGCTGCCCGCGACCGGCGCCACCAGGCCACCGGCGATCGGGCCGGCGATCATCGGGAGCAGCGCCACCGGCGCCGCCCACCAGCCGATCACGCCGTTGCGCGCCAGGCCGGCCATCAGCACCGCGGGCATCAGCAGGCCGAGGACGGTGCCGGTACGCAGCCAGAGGTTCAGTGACGGGTCGCCGGTGATCTGCTCGAACACCTGAACCGACTGGTCCAGGCCGGCGAGGTTCGGCATCGCCGCGAACACCCAGTCGGAGAAGAGCATGCCGGACATCTGGATCGCGCCGAACGCGGTGCCCGCCACACCGGCCGCGGTCAGTGCCCGGCCCCGGTCGCCGCGCGGCAGGGTGAGCACGGCCGGGACGGCGATGGCGATCGCCACCCAGTAGTAGTGGAAGAAGTTCGCCGACAGTATCGACAGGCTCTCGTCCTTCGCGAGCGAGGCCAGGTAGGCCGCGTCCGAGTCGTCGGCCTGCGGCGGCGAGGTGAGCATCGCGCCGAGCAGCAGCAGCGGGGTCGAGATGAGGGCGGCGCCGGCCAGGCGGCGAAGGTTCGGGCTGGTGTTCGTCATGCCGGGAAAACTATTGATCCACCCCGGTGCCGCGGATCGTCGCGCAAGCCCGATCATGGTGCGATCGCGGGTCCGTCCCGAGGTGCCGGCCGTCCGCCCGCGGGTGGACGGCCGGGTCGTCCCGGGAGATGATCCGCCGGACGTCCGACGGTCACTACCGTCGGGCGGGTACTTCAAAAGGAGAGGGGGCGCAGGTGCGCGGACCGCGGAGCCGCCGGCAGTGGCTCGTCGCCGGACTGCTCGCCGGGGTGCTCTGGGCCGTCGTCGCGGTGGCCGAGATGACCGGCGGCAAGGTGCCCGAGGGTCCCGACCCGGGGGAGATCAGTGCCGCGCTGGTGCTGTTCGCCTGCTTCCCGCTCGCCGCCTTCCTCCCGATCACCGCCATGGTGCTCTCCGTGCTCGTCGTCCCGTACGCGCTGGTCACGGACCTGCCCGGGGTAGGTGGCTCGCAGCTGATCGCCCAGCTGGTGCTGGTCGCGCACGCCGCCTTCCGCGCGCCCGCCCGGCGCACCGTGCCCGCCGCCGTGCTCGCGGTGGTCGTGCCGGCGACCGCGCTCCACGTGAGTGGCGAGACGTCCTGGGAGTTCGTGTTCTTCGCGGTGCTCGGCCTGTTCGGCTGGAGCGTCGGGGCGCTGCTGCGCCGCGAGCAGATCCGCTCCGCCCAGCTTGCCGAGCTCGCCGCCCAGCTGGCCACCGAACGGGAGGCCCGGGCCCGCACCGCCGTCGACGAGGAACGCGCGCGGATCTCCCGCGAGCTGCACGACGCGGTCGCCCACACGGTCAGCGTGATGACCATGCAGGCCGGGGTGCTGCGCCGCCGGCTCGCCGACCGGCCGGTGGAACGCGACGCCCTCGGCCAGGTCGAGGAACTGGGCCGGCGCAGCGTTCAGGAGATCCGCCGGGTGGTCGGCCTGCTGCGCCCCGACGACAGCGACGGGCTGGGTCCGGCACCGTCGCTGCGCCGGCTGGACGACCTGCTCGACCACGTCCGCGCCGCCGGTCTCGAGGTCGACCTGACCGTCACCGGGGAGCCGGCCGAGCTGCCGGCCGCGCTGGACATGTCCGCCTACCGGGTCACCCAGGAGGCGCTCACCAACGTGCTGCGGCACGCCGAGGCGAGCCGGGCGACCGTCGAGGTCGCGTACCGGAAGAATGAGGTTGCATTGACCGTGACCGACGATGGGCGCGGCACCACCGCGGCCGCTGCCGGTGCCGGCGGCGGGCATGGCCTGGTCGGCATGCGGGAACGCGTCGGCCTGTTCGGCGGGCGGCTGCGCACCGGGCCACGCGACGAGGGCGGCTACCAGGTGAGCGCCAGCTTCCCGCTGGAGACCGCCCGATGATCCGGGTGCTGCTCGCCGACGACGAGGCCATCATGCGGGCCGGCCTGCGGATGCTCATCTCCGACGAACCGGACATGGAGGTCGTCGGCGAGGCCGCCGACGGCAACGAGGCGGTGCGGCAGGCCGAGCGGCTGCGCCCGGACGTCGTCCTGATGGACGCCCGCATGCCGGGCCTGGACGGCATCGGCGCGGCACGCCAGATCGGCGAGAGACATCCGGGGGTACGCGTACTCGTGCTCACCACCTTCGACGAGGAGGTCCTGGTCGACGGAGCGCTGCGCGCCGGAGTGGCCGGCTTCCTGCTCAAGGTCTCGCCACCCGAGCAGCTCCTCGACGCGCTGCGTGAGGTGGCGGCCGGCCGGGGCCTGCTCGACCCCGCCGTGGTTCCGCGGATCATCACCCGGTACGCGGGCACCCCGCAGGCCCGGCCCCGCGACCCGGCCCTGGACCAGCTCACGCCGCGCGAGGCGGAAGTCCTGGCCCTGGTCGGGCGGGGGCTGTCGAACACCGAGATCGCCGCCGCGCTGCACCTCGGCGAGACCACCGTCAAGACGCATCTCGGGCGGGCGCTCGACAAGCTCGGCCTCCGGGACCGGGCCAGGGCGATCGCGTACGCGTACTCCAGCGGCCTGGTCAGCCCGGAGCCGTAGGACGCCGTGACCGAATCCCGCCAGACGCCCGGGGCCCGGCCGCCGACGATGGGGACATGACTGGATACCGCATCGACGCCATTCCCGGTGAAGTCCTCCGCGAGGTTCGTGAGCGTGGGCTCGACGTGTCCGGCAACCCGGTGGAACGGGTCACCGCCGGTGGCGGCGAACCGCTGCGCTGCTGCCTGCGGGACGCCGGCGCGGGCGAGGAGCTGATCCTCTTCGGGTATGAGCCGCCGCTCCCGGCCGCCGGCCCGTACCGCGAGGTGGGTGCGGTGTTCGCGCACCGCGAGGCCTGTGCCGGGCCGGTGGGGCGGGGTTATCCGGCCGGCTGGCACGGGCGTGCGCAGGTGTTCCGGGCGTACGACGAGCGCGGCTGGATCCACCCGGCGTCCACGGTCGACGACGGCACCGACCCGGAGGGCACGATCCGGGGCATCCTCGCCGACCCGTCGGTACGGCTCGTGCACACCCGCAACGTGACGTACGGATGCTTCATGCTTGCGATCGTCCCGGAACACTGATCACGGGTTCTTGACGGCCTCCGCGATCTGTAATGCGGCCTGGGCGGGCGTGCGGTGCGTGGTGTCGATGACCTCGGCCGCATCGTGGAGCCAGGTGCGGGCCGCCTCGGCGTAGGGCTCGAGGTATTTGAGGCGGAACGGGGAGGGGACGGGGTGTTCCCCCGCGATGCGCCCGCGGAGGGTGTCCTGGTCGGCGTGGAGGACGAAGTGCCGGACCGGGATGGCATGGTGGGCGAGGCCGGCGCTGATCTCGCGCCAGTACTGCTCGACCAGGACGGTCATCGGGATGACCAGGGTGCCGCCGGTGTATTCGAGTACCCGGCGGGCGGTGTCGACGACGAGCGGCCGCCATGGCGGCCAGTGCTGGAAGTTGTCCGTCTCGGGCAGCCCAGGTGTGATGTCCATGAGTGTCTCGCCGACCTTCTCGGCGTCGAACACCCGGGAGTCCGGGATCAGCTGCTGCACGAGCGCACTGGTCGTCGTCTTGCCCGCCCCGTGGGCGCCGTTGATCCATACGATCACGGGCCCGATGCTAGACAGCCTTCGCGGTCAGGGTCTTGCCAGGCCCAACGTGGGTGCTGTCTGGCGGCCGTTGAGACAGCATTGAGCGTGGGCCAAGCAAGATCACCGCTGGGGGCGCGGAGGATCACGTCGGGGCGGGGGAACGTGTCGAACAGGCCGTCGGCGAGCATGGCCAGCGCGCCCTGCGCGGTCTCCTCGCCGGGCTGTCCGACGGCGAGCAGCGTCCCGGACCACTCCTCGCGGGCGCCGGCTAGCAGGCCGACCGCTCCGGCCAGCGCGGTCACGTGCACGTCGTGGCCACAGGCGTGCATCACGCCGGGCACCGTGCTGGCGTACGGCAGGCCGGTCTCCTCGGCCACCGGCAACGCGTCCATGTCGGCGCGACAGCATGACCGTCGGCCCGTCGCCGTTGCGCAGTACGCCGACCACGCCGGTGCCGCCGATGCCCTCGGTCGTGTCGAGCCCGGCAGCGTGCAGCCGATCGGCGAGCCGGGCGGAGGTGCGGTGCTCCCGTATGGAGAGTTCGGGGTGCGCGTGCAGATCGCGATAGAAGTCGACGAGCGTCTCTGTCATGCCCACGGATTCGTCCCGGCCGCACCGGCGGATGACCGGGTGTTCACCGCAAGGACATCCATTACTATCACTTCGTTACGCACCGACGACTTGGCTGAGGCGTCATGACGGAACACGAGCACAACTCGCACAGTCCGCTTTCCCGCCGTTCCCTGCTGGCCGGCAGCGGCGGCCTGCTCATGCTGGCGGCCGCGCCCGGCACCGCCTGGGCCTCGAACACCGGGGTCGCCACCAGCGCGAGCCCGGTGCGCGCCACCGGCGCCGCCCGCGCGTCGGCGATCAGCCAGGGCACCGGCCTGGTCCACGCCGACCTGCACAACCACACGCTGATGTCGGACGGCGACGGTGATCCCGCGCTGGCCTTCGAGTCGATGCGCTCGGCGGGACTGGACGTGGCCGCGCTCACCGACCACACCACCCTCCTGTCGATCAACGGGCTGTCGCGCAGCGAGTGGGACCGCACCGGCCGGCTCGCCGACGCCGCCGACCAGCCCGGCGTCTACACCGCACTGCGCGGTTTCGAGTGGTCGCATCCGCTGCTCGGGCACGTCAACGTCTGGTACACCGGCAACTTCACCGACCTCGGCGGATCGAGCAGCATGTCCCGGCTCTACGACTGGATCGGGCGGTCCGGCGGCATCGGCGGGTTCAACCACCCGGGCCGGGAGGCGCTGCGGTTCAACAACTTCGCGTACAACTCGGCGCTGCGTGAGCAGATGGTCGGTCTGGAGATGTTCAACCGGGGCGACGACTACCTGTTCGACGGCTGGTCCGACGGGCAGACCTCACCGTTGACCGCCTGCCTCAACGCCGGCTGGCGGACCGGGCTGACCGGGGTGACCGACGAGCACGGCACCGAGTGGGGCTACCCGGAGGGCAAGGGCCGCACCGGCATCTGGGCGGTCGAGAACACCCGTAACGGTGTGCTCGCCGCGATGCGGGACCGGCGGTTCTTCGCCACCCGGGTCAGTGGGCTGCGGCTGGACGCGACCGCGGCCGGCGTACGGATGGGCGGCAACCTGCCCTTCGCCCAGGGTGACGTGCGTTTCGTGGTCGACCTGGATCGCGGCCCGGAATGGGCCGGCAAGCCGTTGCGTATCCAGGTGTTGCGGCCGGGCACGGCCGCACCGGCCGTGGCCGACGTGATCGACACCGCGGCCGGCCGGGTCACCGAGTTCACCGTGCCGCTCGACCTGGCGGACGGCTCGTGGGTGGTGCTGCGGATCTCCGACCCGGCGCAGGCGAACGCGTCGCCCGGCCCGGCCGGCCATCCGTGCAACGACTGGGGTGTCGCCTACACCAGTCCCTGGTGGCTCACCGCCGGATAGATCTTGTACCTCCGGGGGAGTAGCCGCATCACCTCCCGCCGTGGGATGCGGCTACGTCCCGAGTTCCGGCACCGTGACTCCCATGACGTACACAGTGCTTGTAACCGGCGCGAACAGCGGGCTCGGAGCGCAGATGTCCGGCGTGCTCGCCGCCTCCGGTGCGAAGGTGATCATGGCGTGCCGGGACCCGGTGCGGGGTCGGGCGGCCGCGGCCCGCATCGGCGGGCGGACCGAGGTGCGCGCTCTCGACCTGGCCGACCTGTCCTCGGTGCGGACCTTCGCCGCGGCCCTTCCCGGCGAGATCGACGTATTGATCAACAACGCCGGGGTGATGGCGGTGCCGCACGGCACGACGGCCGACGGTTTCGAGGCGCACATCGGTGTCAACCACCTCGGCCCGTTCGCGCTGACCGGCCTGCTGATCGACCGGGTCCGCGACCGGGTCGTCACCGTCACCAGCGGCCTGCACGTCCTCGGCCGCATCCACGACGACCTGCACTGGGAGCACCGCCGTTACCGGCGGTGGCTCGCCTACGCCCAGTCCAAGCTGGCCAACCTGCTGTTCGCCTACGAGTTGCAGCGGCGGCTCGCCGCAGCGGGCCGGCCGATCCTCTCGGTGGCGGCACACCCGGGTGTGACCGCGACCGAGGGGCAGCGCGGTGACAGGTCGCTGTCCGGCAAGATCCTGGCCGGCGGCCGCGCCCAGGCCGTGGAGATGGGCGCGCTGCCGATCCTGTACGCGGCGACCGCACCCGGCGTCCCCGGCGGCACCTGCATCGGCCCGGACGGGTTCCTCCAGCGGCAGGGACATCCGGCGCTCGTCCGATCCAGCCGGAAGTCCTACGACCGGGCCGTCGCCGCCGACCTGTGGACGAGGTCCGAGCACCTCACCGGCGTCCGTTTCGCCGACGTGATCACCGGGCGCTGTCGACCCGCCGCATCCGGGCCTTCTCCGGCTTCAGCGTGATCACCGTGAGCGCGGCCAGCCCGGCCCCGATCCAGAGAACGCCGGAGGTGGGCAGGGCGCCGACCGCCAGCCCGCCGAGCAGCGCTCCGATCGCGATCGACAGGTTGAAGGCGCACACCAGCAGCGAGCTGGCGGCCTCGGTACGCTCCGGCGCCGCGGTGAGCATCCAGGTCTGCAGCGCGACCGGGACCGCGCCGTACCCCAGTCCCCACAGGATCAGCAGGGCGGCGGCCGCCGCGACGGTGATCTCGGCCGCCGCCAGGGCGGCCATGGCGGCGGTGAGCAGCACCGCGATGCCCAGCGCGGTCTGCCGCAGCCGCGTGCCCACCAGGGCGCCGGCAATGAAGTTGCCGCAGATCCCGGCTACGCCGAACACCAGCAGCAGCACGCCGATCAGGTCCGCCGGTACGCCGTCGGCGAGCAGGACCGGCCGGACGAAGGTGTACGCCGTGAAGTGCCCGGTGATCAGCAGGAACGTCATGGCCACCCCGACCCGTACGGCCGAACTGTCCCGGAACGTGCGCGGCAGGTCGGCCAGGGTGATCGTGCGCTGCGGCGGCATCGCCGGTAACAGCACCAGCATGCAGGTGAGCGCGGCCAGGCCGAGCAGTCCCACCGCCGCGAACGCGGTACGCCAGCCGCTGAGGTCACCGATGATCGTCCCGGCCGGCACGCCGAGGACCGAGGCGGTCTCCACCCCGCCGAAGATCACGGCGGTGGCCCGGGGTACCTGGTGCGGCGGCACGAGCCGCAGCGCGATGCCGCCGGCCAGGGACCAGAAGCCGCCGACGCTGAGCCCGATCAGGAACCGGGCGATCAGCACGACGGTGAAGCTGGTCGCGAACGCCGACGCCAGGTTGGCCGCGCCCATCATCCCGATCAGCGCGGCCAGGACGATCCGGCGGTCGACCCGCCCGGTGGCCACCGTGATCAGCGGGGCGGAGACCGCGGCGACCAGGCCGGGAACGGTCACCATCAGCCCGGCGGTGCCCTCGGAGACGTCGAGCGTTGACGGTGAAGATCAGGGCGATGAGCCGGGCCAGTTCCGCCTCGCCGAACTCGTCGGCGGCCCGGTCCCACACCTCGTCCGGGACGCCCTCGGGCAGCCGGGTCACCGCCTCGGTCAGTGCCAGGGCGGCCCGCTCCCGCGCCGTGTAGAGGCCGGCCTCCTCCCACGCGCTGAGCTGGTAGATCCGCTCCTCGGTCTCGCCGGCCTTCCGGGCGTCGGTGGTGTGGTAGTCGATGCAGTACGCGCACCGGTTGATCTGGGACGCGCGGATCTGCACCAGCTCCACCAGCGCCGGGTCGAGCCCGTCCCGGGCGGCGGCGTCGAGGGCCAGCACGGCCTTGAACACCTTGGGGGCGACCTGGGCGAAGTTCATGCGCTGCGGAACCTGAATGGTGGTCATGCGGCAACGCTATGAGCGTGAGTGACCGGCTGTAGGGTGCAATTCCGTGGCAGAAGAATGGGTCAATTCCTCGGACCTCCACCTCGAGCTGTCCGGGTCCGGCAGCCGCCGGGCCCAGCTCATGCACGCGGTGCGGGAGGCGATCCGGTCCGGCCGGCTGGCTCCGGACGCTCGGCTGCCGTCGTACCGGGCGCTCGCCGTTGATCTCGGGATCGCCCGTAACACCGTCGCCGAGGCGTACGCCGAGCTGGTCGCCGAGGGCTGGCTGACCGCCCGGCAGGGGTCCGGCACCCGGGTCGCCCAGCGGGCCGCACCGCCGCCGCCGGTCCGGCGTGCCGTTCCGTCGCCGGGACGCCGCCCGGTGCACGATCTGGCGCCCAGCTCACCCGACGCGTCGGCGTTTCCCCGGGCGGCGTGGGTGGCGTCCGCTCGGCGGGCGTTGAGTGCCGCACCCAGCGCGGCGTTCGGGCCGGGCGACCCGCGCGGCCGCGTGGAGCTGCGCCGGGCCCTGGCCGACTATCTGACCCGGGCTCGCGGCGTGCGTACCGACGCCGAGCGGATCGTGATCTGCGCCGGTTTCGCCCACGGGCTGCGCCTGCTGGGCGAGATCCTGCCGGGCACCGTCGCGGTGGAGTCGTACGGCCTTTCGTTCCACCGCGACCTGCTGAAACGGACCGTGCCGCTGGTGGTCGACGAGCGCGGCGCGGTCGTCGCCGGCCTGTCCGGCAGCGGCGCCGCCGCCGTGCTGCTCACCCCGGCCCATCAGTACCCGATGGGTGGCCCGCTGCACGCCGGCCGCCGCGCCGAGGTGGTCGACTGGGCCCGGGCGACCGGCGGGCTGATCCTGGAGGACGACTACGACGGCGAGTTCCGCTACGACCGGCAGCCGGTCGGCGCGTTGCAGGGGCTCGACCCGGAACGGGTGGTCTATCTCGGCTCGGCGAGCAAGAGCCTGTCACCGGCGTTGCGGCTGGGCTGGATGGTGCTGCCGGACCGGCTGATCGACGACGTGCTCGCCGTGAAGGGCAGCCGGGAGTTCTGGTCGGGGGTGCCGGACCAGCTCACCCTGGCCGACTTCATCGCCTGCGGCGCGTACGAGCGGCATCTGCGCGCCATGCGCCGCACCTACCGCCGGCGGCGCGACCACCTGGTCGACGCGGTCACCGTACCGGTCAGCGGGATCGCCGCCGGCCTGCACGCCGTCCTGGACCTGCCGGCCGGCACCGAGACGGCGACGCTGCTGGCCTGTCGCCGGTTCGGCGTGGCGGTGGACGGGCTGTCGCCGTACCGGCACCCGGACAGCACGATGCCGCATCGCGACGGCCTCGTGGTCGGTTACGGCACGCCCGCCGAGCACGCTTTCGCGGCGGCGCTCGACGCGTTGTGCCGCGCCCTGCCGGAGTAGTTCGTCACACGAATTATCCTGACCGGATGGACATCGTGCCGGCACTCGTGCGCTCCACATTCCTGGTGAACGCGGTCTACACCGAGTCGGCCCGCGAGTACGGGCTGACCCAGCAGCAGGGTCAGCTGTTGTGCGTGCTCATGGCGCAGCCGTACGGCATGGGTGAGCTGGGCACCATGCTGCGGCTGGCCAAGTCGAGCCTGACCGGGCTGGTCGACCGGACCGAGCGCAACGGCCTGGTCCGCCGGGAGCCGGATCCGCGGGACACCCGTGCCGTCACGGTCGCGCTCACCCCGGAGGGCAGCCGGCTCGCCGAGGACTTCTACACCGAGACGTGCCGTCGCGTCGAGCGGCTGGCGGTGTCCCTCGAGCCCGCCGACCGGGACGCCCTGGCCGCCCTGCTGGGCCGGGTGGTCGCCGAGAACGAAGTGCCGCTGGTCTTTCTTAGTTCGTAGTGCGAACTGTATAGTTCGTGACGCGAACTTGCGGGAGGAGACCCATGACCGTCTTCGGATTCGGCGCGCACACCGGCATCGACGAGATCCCGGAACTGCTGCGCATGGTCGACCGGGCCGACCAGGACGGACTCGACCTGGTGTCGCTGTCCGACCATCCGTACTTCGGGGCGCGCGTCGACGCGTACGCAGCGATCGGTTTTCTTCTCGGGCGCACCCGGCGGATCGCCGCCCTGGCCAACGTCACCAACCTGCCCACCCGGCCGGCGCCGATGCTGGCCCGCACCATCACCTCGCTCGCGGCCCTCTCCGGCGGCCGCGTGGTGCTCGGCATGGGCGCCGGCGGCCTGTGGGACCGGATCGCCGACATGGGCGTGCCGCGGCTCTCCCCGGGCGCCGCCGTGGACGCCTTCGAGGAAGCGATCACCCTGGTCAAGCGCCTCGCCGGCGGCGGGCCGCCGGTCACCCACGAGGGCCGCCACTACCGGGTACGCGAGATCGAACCGGCACCCGTCCCCGCGCCGCCGGTCTGGACCGGCTCGGTGGGCCCGGCGTCGCTCGCCGCCACCGGCCGGGTCGCCGACGGCTGGATCCCCGGCCACGCGGCCGACTGGCTCAGCGAGCGGTACCGCACGTCCCGGCCGGTCATAGACCGCGCCGCCGAGGCGGCCGGCCGGGACCCGCGCGACATCCGGACGGTCTACAACTTCCCCGGCCGGATCACCGACCGCCCGCTGCCGGCGACCCGCGACCGCGAGAACCGCTGGATCGGCGGCTCCACCGCCCAGTGGATCGAGGAGCTCACCACCGCCGTGCTCGACCACGACGCCGCCGGCTTCATCCTCTTCCCGCCCGGCCACGCCGCCCACGACGACGTCACCCTCGGCCGCTGGGCGCGGGAAATCGTCCCGGCGGTCCGCGAGGCGGTAGCCGGGCAGCGATGATCACCGGTTCCGCTTCTTCGGGGTACGCGTCACGGACGGTCCCCGGTCCACCGCGCGATCCAGCCGCCACTCGCGGCCCCACCGCGACCGCCGGGCCCGGGCAGGTGGTTGGCCGCTCACGCGGCCCCGCCGGGCAGGTTGCCGGCCGTACTTTCTCAACCGGGCGGGCGATCCGCCGATCGAGGCGCGGTGTGAGCCTGTTGACGTCGCATCGCACAGTGGCCGCATGATCGCGCGTGCCCTTGCCGCCGCCTCCGCGGCCACCGCCGCGTCGCTGCTGGCGATCGCCCTCCCGGCGCCCGCCTCGGCGGCGCCCGCCTATCCGGCCGCCGACGGCCGGTGCGTCGACCGGACCGGCGTCCTCGGCGACGACCTGTGTTCGCAGATCACCGCCATCCTGCGCGCCGACGAGAAGGCCACCTCCGACGAGATCGCCGTCGCCGTGGTGCCGACCACCGGCGACGCGAGCATCGAGGCGTGGAGCACCGGGCTCTTCAACCACTGGGGTGTCGGCAAGGCCGACCGGGACAACGGCGTTCTGCTGGTCGTCGCGGTCGACGACCACCGGGTGCGCCTGGCGACCGGCGACGGCATGGCTGAGCGGCTCGACGACACCGCGGCGGCCGACATCGTGGACACCGTGATCACCCCGCGTTTCGCCGCCGACGAGTACGCGCTCGGCGTCCTCGACGGCCTGGACGAGGTACGCCGCCGGATCGGTCACGACGTCCCCGCCGGGACCGCGCTCGCCGGCCTGGCCCCGGTTACCTCCGACCCCGGCGCCGACCCCGACGCTGGACCGATCGGGATCCCGGATGACGGTGGCTTCGTGACCGGCCCGGACGGTGAGATCTCCACCTTCGCCGAGGAGGAGCCGGCCGGCGGCTCGTCGGCCGGGGCGTTCGTGCTGCTCGGGTTGCTCTTCGGCGGGCTGGCCGTGATCGGTTTCGTGCTCAGCCGGCTCGGCTCCAGCGCGTCCGAGCGGCGTTACGGCCACCACCCGGCGCCGGCCCGCCCGCACACCATGCCGCATCACCACTCGCCGCACTCATCGATGACGAACAACTCCAGTTCCAGCTCGGACTTCGGCGGGGGCTCGTCCAGCGGCGGCGGCTCCTCCGGCTCCTGGTGAGGGTGCCGCGTTCCTGGCGAGCCCCGAGAGGCCCGGTACGCGACCGGCTTCGCCATCTGACCGCCGCGGTCCCTAGGGTGATCGCATGAGCGATCGCCCCCTGACCCTGATGGCCGTGCACGCCCACCCCGACGACGAGGTCACCAGCACCGGCGGTGCACTCGCCAGGTATGCCGCCGAGGGCGTCACCACCGTCGTGGTCACCTGCACCGACGGGCGCTGCGGCGACGGCCCGAACGGTGTCAAGCCGGGCGAGCCGGGCCACGACCCGGACGCGGTCGCCGCCATCCGGCGCCGGGAGCTGGAGGCCAGCTGCGCCGCCCTCAAGGTCACCCACCTGGAGATGCTCGGCTACCACGACTCCGGGATGATGGGCTGGGCCGCCAACGAGGCACCGCGGTCGTTCTGGTCCACCCCGGTGGCCGAGGCGGCCGAGCGTCTCGCCGGCCTGATCCGCCACTACCGGCCGGACGTCGTGATCACCTACGACCAGAACGGCAACTACGGTCACCCCGACCACATCCAGGCGAACCGGGTGACGATGGCCGCGGTCGAGCTGGCCGGCGGGCCGGCCAAGGTGTACTGGAGCGCGGTGCCGCGTTCGACGATGCGCGACGTCGGCGAGCGGATGCGCGAGCTGGGCATCGGCCCGGAGGAGTCCGCCGACCAGGTCGAGATGGGCTGGCCGGACGAGGAGATCACCGCCTGGATCGACGTGGCCGGCGTCCTCGATCAGAAGTTCGACGCCCTGTCCGCCCACGCCAGCCAGGGCGACGGGGCCTTCTTCCTCGGCCTCGGCCGGGAGCTGTTCGCCACGGTGATGGGCACCGAGTGTTACGTCCGGGTCCGGGACACCACCGGCGCGCCGGCCAGGGAGGACGACCTGTTCGCCGGCCTGCGCCCCGCCCAGCCGTAGGGCGCGACCGGGCCGGGAGCGATGTACGCCCCCGGCCCGGTGATCGCCGCTGTCAGGACTTGAAAGCGTCCTTGATCTTCTCGCCGGCCTGCTTCAGGTTGGAGCCGGTCTGGTCGGCCTTGCCCTCGGCTTCCAGCCGCTCGTCGTCGGTGGCCTTGCCGACGCCTTCCTTGACCTTGCCGCCAACTTCTTCGGCCTTGTTGTTGGCTTTGTCCTCGAACGACATCGAGCACCTCCACGAGACAGATGTACGCCCCTGCAATACCCGATCGCGCCCGTCTTGAACTCACCCGGCCGGTATCCACACCCGCATGGTCGACGGCCCCCGCCCGGCCCACCCGTGGTACGGCCGGAGGATGACGTCGGCGGACCGCGCGCCGGCCTCCCGCGACGGTGCCGGGTACGGCCACTCCTGATCGGCCGGCGAGACGATCCGGCAGGACGCCACGACTCCCTCGGCGCTCTCGGACAGCGGCACGGCCGGGTCCAGCCGCAGCGCGTCGAGTGACACGTGAGCGGGCAGGTCGACGGACTCGACGCAGTACACCACCGGGCCGCGTTCGATCGCGACGCATCCGCGTACCGCGTCGATGCGAGCGTCCGCACCGGTCAGCCGCGGCCGGACGGCCAGATCGAGCTCGATGACATCGCCGGCGCTGAAGCGCCGCCGCAGGCGCGCGTTGCCGGGCGAGACGGTGAGGCCGTCCAGGGTGGCACCGCCGGCCCAGTGCGGAACGCGCAGGCTGAGCGTCCACGGGGTGTCCGGTGTCTCGGTGATCCGGATGGTGATCCGGCCGGTCGCCGGGTAGTCGGTCGCCACCTCGAGGCCGATCTCCCGGCCGTCCGGCAGGGCGGTGCGGATCCGCGCGGCGGCGTACTGGTGTAGCTGGAGGCCGTCGTCGTCGCTGGTGGCCAGGTAGGCGGCGAGGCTGGCGAAGGTTCGGGCGAGGTTGGTGGGGCAGCAGGACACCTCGAACCACGGCGCGCGCAGGGTGGAGGCGGCCCGGGGGACGATGGCGCCGGCCGGCGGTTCGGTGCCGAGGACCCGCTGGTGCAGCGTGTTGGTGTAGAAGAAGCGGGTGCCGTCGCCGGACACGGCGGTGGCGACGACGTTGAACAGGGTCCGTTCGATCAGGTCGGCGTAGCGCGGGTCGCCGTGCGCCAGCAGCAGCCGCCAGGACAGCATCACCGAGCCGATGCCGGCGCAGGTCTCCGAGTACGCCCGGTCCGGCGGCAGCGCGAAGTCCTCGCCGAACGCCTCGTCCTGGTGGCGGGAGCCCATGCCACCGGTGAGATAGGTACGCCGGGCCACCGTGTTGCGCCACTGCCGGGTGACCGAATTGAGCAGCTCACCGTCACCGGTCTCCATGGCGACGTCGACCGCGCCCGCCGCCAGGTAGGTGGCCCGGACGGCGTGCCCCCGCAGCACGTCGGCGGCGCGTACCGGCAGGTCGTCCTGGAAGTAGGAGCGGCCGAACCCGATGTCGGCGAGAGTGCCCCGCCCACGCCGTTCCACGAAGAGTCGCGCCTGTTCGAGATAGCGGTGCTCGCCGGTGACCCGGTACAGCTCGACCAGGGCCGGCTCGATCTCCGGATGCCCGCAGACCGACGCGATGCCGCCGGGCCCGAAGACGTCGCAGACGTGATCGGCAGCCCGGATCGCCACGCCGACCAGCTCGTCCACGCCGAAGGTGCGGGCACGGGCGACGGCCGCCTGGATCAGGTGGCCGTAGCAGTAGAGCTCGTGCCCCCACTCCAGGTCGCTGTAGCGCGGCCGCTGCCCGGGCCGGCCGAAGTTGGTGTTCAGGTAGCCATCCGGTTCCTGAGCGGCGGCCACCCGGCCGGCGATCGCCCGGTAGCGGGCGTCCAGCTCGGCGTCCGGGGCGGGGCCCAGCTCCCAGGCCATCGCCTCGAGCAGCTTGTAGACCTCGCTGTCGGCGAACTCCCGGCCCCGGCGCTCGGCCGGCGCGGCCTCGAAGTTGCCGAGCCAGCCGGCGCGCTCCAGCCAGTGTTCGACGTGGGCGAGCGTGGCCGACCGGTTGACCTCCTGCCGGCGCTGCCAGAACCCGGGGCGCAGGGTGACCTCGTGCAGGCCCAGCGGGCGCAGGCGGCCGCGGCTCGGCATCGTGGGCACGCCGGAGACCGTGGTGGGTGCTTCGTTGATGGTCACGTGCGGATCACCCCAGGGTTGCGGCGTTTCGAGAATTGTTTCGGGGATGTCATCATGTGCGCCGTCGAGCTCGGGAAGCAGTTGCCGAAAACGTTTTCGAGAACGTAACGTTGTGTAGATTTCACTGTCAAGAGGCGGGAATCGCGGGCTTGGAGGCGACGAACGGCATGGCGGCCAACCGTCCCGTGACACTGCGCGACGTGGCCCGGCTCGCCGGCGTCTCGGTCGCCACCGCGTCCAAAGCCCTCAACGGCCAGCCGCAGGTCCGCGCCGAGACCCGGGCCCGTGTCGTGCTGGCCGCCGAGCAACTCGCCTTCTCGCCGAACACCTTCGCCCAGAGCCTGATCACCCAGCGCAGCGGCACGGTCGGGCTGCTCACCTCCGACCTGGAGGGCCGCTTCTCGATCCCGATCCTGATGGGCGCCGAGGACGCGTTCGGCTCCGGCCAGACGTCGGTCTTCCTCTGCGACGCGCGCGGCGACACGATCCGCGAGAAGCACCACCTGCGTGCTCTGCTGACCCGCCGGGTCGACGGGCTCATCGTGGTGGGCGCGAGGCCGGACACCCGGGCCTCGCTGGGGCGCGACCTGCCGGTGCCGGTGGTCTACGCGTACGCGCCGTCCGACGATCCGGCCGACCTGTCCCTCGTCACCGACAACGTCGGCGGCGGCCGGCTCGCCGTCGACCACCTGATCCGCTGCGGCCGGCGCCGCATCGCCCACATCACCGGCGACCCCGGCTACAGCGCCGCCCAGGACCGCGCCCGCGGTGCCCTCGACCGGCTTGACTCGGCGGGTCTGGAGCTGGCCGGCGGCGAGGTCTGGTTCGGCATGTGGTCCGAGGCCTGGGGCCGCGGCGCCACCCGCATGCTGCTCGACCGCTGCCCCGACGTGGACGCGGTGTTCGCCGGCTCCGACGAGATCGCCCGCGGCGTCCTCGACGTGCTGCACGAGGAACGCATCGCGGTCCCGTCGCGGGTCGCGGTGATCGGCTTCGACAACTGGAACATCCTGGCCGCCAACGCCCGCCCGCCGCTGACCACCGTCGACCTCAACCTGGAGCAGCTGGGCCGGACCGCCGCTCAGCGCCTGTCCGCGGCGATGGACGGCCATCCGGCCTCCGGCACCGAAACCCTGCCGGTCCGCCTGATCACCCGGGACTCCACCGCCCCGCTGAGCTGAGGCGCCGGCGGCAGGTCCACCGGTCTCGGGTGCCGGCACCCAGCCCTGCCGCCGCCTCGCGGTCTCCCGTGCGGATGAGCGGGCGCAGTTCCCCGGAAGCGGACTCCGCGCCAGACACGGGCCGGTCCACTACCCCCCGACCGCGGGGAAGCGCCCCGCTCCGGGCGACCTTCCTCACGTGAGACGGCGCCGAGCCTGGCCGATCCCGCTATAGAGATTCTGTAGCCACCCTGGAGGACAGTTCGGTGACCTCGCGCGCCCCGTACGCCCGGAAGGTCGCCAAGGCCTCGTGCCGCGCCGCCGCGGCCGCCGCGTGCTCACCGCACGCCTCCCGCAGTTCCGCGATGTCCCGCAGCGTGCGGGCGGCGAACAACGGCATCTCCAGGGCACGGAAGGCTTCGAGGGCGCCGCGCAGGCAGGCGTCCGCCTCGTCGAGGCGATCCGCGCTGAGGTGCAGTTCGCCGAGCGTACGCAGGGTCATCGCCTCCGCCCAGCGGTCGCGGCCGTGGCGGTCGCTGACCAGCAGGGGTTCAAGGACGGCGAGGGCCCGGTCCAGCTGCCCCATCCGGACGTGGGTCTTGGCGAGCGCCCGGGAGCTGAAGCCCTCCAGTTTGACGTCGCCGAGCCGCCGGAACATGTCGGTGGCCTCGCTGAGCACCTGTTCGGCGTCGCCGAGCCGGCCGGCCGCGCGGTGGACGAGGCCGATGGTGCGCAGCGTCAGCGCGGTGCCGCGGCGGCTGCCGGCTCGCCGGTACGCGTCGAGCGCCCGCCGCAGCGACGCGTTCGCCTCGTCGATCGCGCCCTGCTCGAGATAGACCGAACCGGCGATGCGGGCGCAGTGCCCGATCGCGCCGTCGTCGTCGAGGACCGCGCAGACCGTCATCGCCTGCTCCAGGAAGTGCCGGGCCTCCGGCAGGTGGCCCTGTTCCCGGCAGGCCAGCCCGAGCGCGGTCAGGGTGGCCGCCGCACCCCGCTGGTGCCCCAGATCGCGGAAGAGGGCGAGGGCCTCGGACAGGTACCGGCGTGCTTCCGGGTAGCGGTCCTGCTCGTACCGGAACTGGCCGAGCGCGGCGACCAGGACGGCCTCGCCGAGCCGGTTGCCGGCCCGGCGGGCGGCGCCCAGCGCCGCGTCGTGGGCGCGCTGCCACAGCTCGATGACGTTGTTCAGCGGGTACGAGGACGCGCACACCAGCGAGGCTAGCCGGACCGCGGTGTCGTCCAGGTCGAGGGCGGCGGCCCGTTCGACGGCCAGGACCAGCGACGTCTGCTCCACGTCGAGCCACCCGCGAGGGTCGGCGACCGGCTCGCCGGCCGGCTCACCGGCGGGGGAGTCGCGGGACGGCAGCCAGAGCGGGATGCAGCCGGAGGTGACCCGGTCGGCGATGTGCCCGCGCAGCCGGTCGAGTCGGGTCAGCCAGCCGTCGGCGACCCGGGTGGTCACGGCCACCTGGTCGGCGTACGACTCGTGGCGTTCGGCCTGCTCACGGGCGTAGATCCGGACCAGGTCGTGCAGCCGGTACCGGATCTGTCCGGCGTGGTCGACGTACGTGTAGTCCACCAGGTGCGCGTCGACCAGCTGCTCGACGACCGTCTCCGCGTCGTCGGCGGAGGTGTCCAGGAGGGCCGCCACCACCCAGCACGGGAAGTCGGCGGGCCCGAGCTGGCCGAGCCGCCGCAGCGCGACCCGGGCCCGCGGGTCCAGCCCGGGCAGGCTCATCTCGATCGTGGCGCGGACCTGCTGGTCACCGGCCCACAGTTCGTCGAGGCGGCGGCGCTCGTCACCGAGCCGGCGGGCGAGCAGCTGCGCGGACCAGTGCCGGCGGGTGGCGAGGCGGGCGCCGGCGATGCGCACCGCCAGTGGCAGCCGCCCGCACGACGTGACGATCTCCGCTGCCGCGTCCGGGGACGAGATCACCCGGTCGTCGCCGACCACCCGGGCCAGCAGGGCGGTCGCCTCACGCCGGCTGAGCATGTCCAGTTCGAGCAGCCGGGCACCGGCCAGCCCGGGCAGCCGGTTCCGGGAGGTGATCAGCACTCCGCAGCGCGGGCTGCCCGGCAGCAGCGGCCGTACCTGCTGCTCGTTTGCCGCGTCGTCGAGCACGACCAGCACCCGGCGGCCGGCGAGCAGGCTGCGGTACTGGTTCATCCGCTCGTCCAGGCTGCTCTCGATGGCACTCGGGTCGACGTCGAAGGCCCGCAGGAACCGGCCGAGCACCTCGGCCGGCGAGGCCGGCGACGCGGACATGCCGCGCAGATCGACGTGCAGAACCCCACCGGGGTACGCGGACGCGACGCGATGCGCCACATGGACCGCCAGGGCCGATTTGCCGACACCGCCCGGCCCGGCGATCACCCCGACCGCCGACGGGCTCTCCAGCAGCTGGATCAGCTGGCCGCTCTGCGCCTCCCGGCCGGTGAAGTCGGCCGCGTCCGGCGGCAGCTGCGCGGGCACCGGCGCCGGTGCGGCAGCGACCGGCGCCGGTCCGGCGTCACCGCGCAGGATCGCCTCGTGCAGCCGGGCCAGCTCCGGCCCCGGCTCGATGCCCAGTTCCTCGACCAGGATCGCCCGCCCCTGCCGGTAGACGGCGAGGGCGTCCGCGGCCCGCCCGGACCGGTACAGCGCGGTCATCAGCAGCGCGCGCAGCGACTCCCGGGTCGGATGCTGCCCGACGAGCACGGACAACTCGCCGCACAGCTGGTCGGCGCGGCCCAGCGCGAGGTCGGCGCTGATCCGCTCCTCGGTGACCGTGAGCCGCTGTTCGTCCAGCCGGGCGGCCTCGGCGGCGAGCGCGGTGCTGCGTACCCCGCCCAGGGCCGGGCCGCGCCAGAGCGCCGCCGCGGCACGCAGCGTCTCCGACGCCTCGCCGTGGCGTCCCTCGCGGGCCGCCGCGCGGCCCCGCGCGACGAGCGCGTCGAACCGGTTGCGGTCCAGGCTGTCCGGGTCGATACGGGCCAGGTAGCCGGGTGGCCGGGTCTCGATCACGTCGGCGGGCAGCGCGCGGCGCAACGCCGAGACGTACGTCTGGACGAGCGCGCGTGCGGTCGGCGGCGGGTCGTCGTCCCAGATGACGTCGATCAGCCGGTCGGTCGAGATCACCCGCCCGGCCGGCAGCAGCAGGGTGGCGAGCAGGGTGCGGATCTTCGCACCGCCGAGCGGGAGGACACCGGCACGGGTTCCCACCTCGACCGGGCCGAGCAGCCGGAACTCCACCGACCGGTCGCCGGGCTCACCGGAGGCGGTCAGCAGCATCCGGTAGACGTCATGCAGCTCGCGGCCCGGGTCGGTGCCCAGTTCCTCGGCGAGCAGGTGCCGGGTGCTCGCGTACCGGTCCAGGGCCTCGCTGGTCCGGCCGCACTCGTGCAGTGCCCGGATCAGGGCCGCGGCGAGCGGCTCCACCAGCGGATACTCCTCGCAGAGGGCGGACAGCGCGTCAAGCGTGAGCCCGGCGGTGCCGGCCGCGGAGGCGGCCCGGGCCCAGGCCAGCGCCACCTCGATCCGGCGGTTGTGCCACTGCCGGCGCAGCCGCTGCGCCCACGGGCCGGGCAGGTCCGCCACCGGGCTGCCCCGCCACAGCCCGAGCGCCTGGCCGAGGGGTCCCGGCTCGTCGCGGGCCGCGAGGTTCTCGAACCGGCGCAGGTCGACCAGGTCGGCGGGCACGTCGATCCGATAGCCGCCGCCGGCCCGGTGCAGCTCGACCGGCCCGTCGCTGAGCGCGCGGCGCAACGCGGAGACGTACGCCTGCACGGCGTGCCGGGCCTTCGCCGGCGGCCGCTCACCCCAGACCCGGTCGATCAGCACGTCCATCGGCACCGGGCGCCCCGCGTCCACCAGGAGCGCGGCGAGCACGGCGCGCTGCCTCGGCTGCCCGATGTCGACCGGACCGGCCGCGGTGCGCGCCTCGACCGGCCCGAGCAATCGGAACTCCACGCCGCCACCATAAGCCTCGATGCCTCGCCCCGAGGATTTCCCGAGCGGCCTGCGGCAACGTGACCGGTGCAACGGCCGCGCCGCAGCACGGGGGAGTGAGACGGTGAACGCGACCGCACGGGCCCTGGTGGCCCTGCTCATCGTGGCCGGTATGGGTCTCGCGATGGTGACCCGTACCGGACCGGCGGAGCCGCCGCCCCGCGACCGGGTCGGGTGCCGGCCCGGTTTGCGGGTGGCGCCCGTCACCGGCCACCTGCGGGTGCTGAGTTGCCCGGCCGCGGCCGGCCGGCCTGCCGCACCCGCCCTCGACCGCCACCGCGCCCTCACCGAGGTGGCCCGGCGCCGGGCGGCGCCGGCCTGCTGAGGCGGGTTCCTCATGGAGCCGGGCCGGATGCCGATCGGGGGGTCATGGGTATGCCCGGGATCGACGACCACGAGGCCGAATTCTGGGTGCGCCAGATCCGTCTGGGTGTGCTGATCGCAGTGATCATCACCCTGCTGGGTGCCGTCCACGTAGCGGTCAACTGGGTGGACGGCCAGCGCTGGTGGGCCGCGCCGATGGCGGTCGCCGGACTATCCCAGTCGCTGATCTGGCTGCTGCCGTGGCGGCGGCTGGTACACAGCGCGCGGGTCCGTGCCGGCCTGTTCGGCTGGTGGCTGGCGCAGATCCCGCTGCTGTGCTTCTTCGCCTACGTGGACGTCTACGGCGCGGTGCTCTACCTGCCCTGCGTGATGCTGATGGTGGTGACGGCGGGTGCCCTCTTCCCGCCCGCGATGGTGGTCGGCCTCGGCGTGCTCTCGCTGGCCGGATTCCTCGCACTGCTGCCCACCGGCACCGGGGTCAGCGCGGTGCTGGTCGCCGGGCTGGCGTCGGTGATGGCCTTCGTGGTGGCGGTCAGCGCGGTGATCGCGCACAACCGCCGCCGGATGGACGACCGGCGGCGGTCGGCCGAACGGCGTACCGGGGCGCTGCTGCAGAACTCGCCGGAGGCGGTCATCGCGATCGGCCGCGACGGTGAGGTGACCTACGCCAGCCCGTCGGCGCAGACCGTGCTCGGGCATCCGGCGGCCGCCGTCACCGGTGAGCTGCTCAGCTCACTGGTGCACCCGGAGGACCTGGCGCGGATGCGTACCTGGATGGCCGCGCTGCGCTCGTCGCCCGCCGGCGCCACCGACGAGGCCGAGACCCGCCTGCGCCGCGCCGACGGCTCGTGGGCGGTGCTCGACGCGATCGGCACCAACTGCCTGCACGACCCCGACCTCGAGGCGGTCGTGATCAGCATCCGCGACATCGGCGCTCGCAAGGCCCTCGAGGAGCAGCTGAGCCGGCAGGCGTTCACCGACCCGCTGACCGGGCTGTCGAACCGGGCGCTGTTCCGCGACCGGCTGGAGCACGCCACCGCGCGCCGCGACGCCGGTGTCACGCTGTTGCTGATCGACCTGGACGACTTCAAGGACGTCAACGACAACCTCGGGCACAGCGCCGGCGACGAGCTGCTGACCAGCGTGGCCGGGCGGCTGCGGTCCGGCGTACGGCCCGGCGACACCCTGGCCCGGCTGGGCGGTGACGAGTTCGCCGTGCTGATCGAGTCGATGGACGGGCGGGACGCGTCGGCCACCGCCGAGCGCCTGCTCACCGAGCTGCGCCGGCCGATCGAACTGGGCGGGTGCGACATCCGCTGCACCGCCAGCATCGGTGTGGCCGCCGCCGTCGGCGGGGTGACCGCCGAGGAGCTGCTGCGCAACGCCGACCTGGCGATGTACGCCGCGAAACGGCAGGGCCGTAACGCGTACGCGGTGTTCGACGAGGCGATGTACGCCAGCGTGATCAACGAGGCGCGCCAGCGCATGGAGATGGAGCGGGCGCTCGCCGAGGAACAGTTCGTGGTCCACTACCAGCCGGTCGTCGACCTGCCGCACCAGCGGGTCACCGGCGTGGAGGCCCTGGTCCGCTGGCAGCACCCGGAGCGCGGCCTGCTCGCACCGAACCACTTCATCGACAACGCCGAGGAGAGCGGGCTGATCGTGCCGCTCGGCCGGTGGGTGCTCCAGGAGGCGTGCCACCAGCTGGCCCGCTGGCAGGCCGACGGGTACGCCGAGGGCCTCACCATGAACGTCAACCTGTCGGCGCGGCAGTTCCAGTACGCCGGCCTGGTCGGCGACGTCCGGGACGCGATCGCCTCCTCCGGTGTGGAAGCCGGCCTGCTCACCCTGGAGCTGACCGAGTCGATGCTGCTCCAGGACATCGACGCCGCGTCGGAGACCCTGCACGCGCTGCGCCGGCTCGGCGTGCACCTGGCCATCGACGACTTCGGCACCGGCTACTCCTCGCTGAACTACCTGAAGCGCCTCCCGGTCGACGTCATCAAGATCGACCGCGCCTTCATCGCCGAGGTCGCCACCGACGCGGGGGACAAGACCCTGGTCGACGCGGTGGTCACGCTGAGCCGGGCGCTGAGCCTGAAGACCGTCGCCGAGGGCATCGAGACCGACGACCAGCAGGCGATGCTGCACCTGCTGGGCTGCGAGTACGGCCAGGGCTACCTGTTCGGCCGCCCCGCCGGGCCGGAGGCGATCGCTTCGCTGCTGCGCGAGCACGCCGAGGTATCTTCGCTGCACACGTGAACGCACGGAGGTGATCGTGGGGACGGTGACCCGCCGGCTCGCGCTGCTGCGGGCCGACCTCGACGACGCCGTCTGCCCGGTGCCGGAGGAGATCGCGCGTGGCCTCGGTGACCGGGAGAGCGTCACCGTCGTCCTGGAGCACCGGGCGTACGGCGGTACCGCCACCCGCTCCTCGTTCGAGGCCGCGGTGCGCCGGGACGCCGGCCGGCACCTGCACGGCATCGACTGGCCGGCCGACCTCCACCCGGGGGTGCTGGTCGGCATCGCGTGGCGGCCCGCCAAGGACGAGATCGGCCTGCGCACGGTGTCCGTCGAGGATCCGGTGAGCGTCGACGGGATCGGCTACTTCCACGAGTACGACCCGACGGTCGTGACCCGCGAGTTCGAGCCCGGCAAGTCCAACCACGGGCAGGTGCTGGGCGTGGTGCGCAGGCTGGGCCGGGTCTTCGACGACGGCAGCGCGGTCTCCACCGAGGCGGCCGTGGCCGCCCGCTGCGGCCTCGGCCGCGGCGCGCGCGGCGCCTTCCTGTTCCGCAACGCGGTGGACCAGCTGATCCGGGAGGGGTACGTGACACGCGTGCCCGGCAGCGTCGGCGCCGACGGCCAACCGTCCTATCCGGCGGTCGACGGCGAGGAGCCCGCCGAGATGCTCTTCTACGCCCCGCTGGTCGAACCGATCCCGATGGGCGACGGCGCCGACCGGCGTGAGCACTGGGTCAACGGCTTCATCCGCAAGCTGCCGCCGGGCGCCCAGCCCTCACCGAAGCAGCTGGCCGCGTACCGGCGCGCGGTGGAGAACGAGCAGATCGACGAGGACACCCTGGCCCCCGGCTACACCTTCGTGAAGAAGCACCACCGGCACGGCTGATCGTTCACAGGCGGGTCACGGCGATCGCCACGATGGCCGCCAGGATGGTTCCCATGAGCACCGGGTACGCCAACGAAAGTCCGGTCACCAGGCAGAACACCAGCAGGGCGCCGTAGAACGGCACGCCGACGGCCAATCCGATGATCGCGCCACGGCGGACCCAGGCGGGGTCGTCCGGCTCGGTGCCGGCCGGGCGGTTCTGCGCCTTCCGGTCGACCCAGGCGATCGCCGGCACGAGCAGGGCCCACAAGCCGCCGTACAGGCCGGACAGCGCGACGCTCTGCGCGATCGGTTCGCCCTGGTCGAGGTACAGGCGGACCGGGAACCAGAAGAGGCCGAGGACAACGGACAGCACGGCGAACCGGCCGGGCGGCCCGCCCAGCCGCTCCATGAGTGAGATCCGGCGGCTCTCCAGGGATCTTCGTTCGACCATGGCCGATGTCTTTCCCACCCGGGCCGTCAGTCAAGCGCCTCCGGCACGTACGCGGCGGCGAGCGTGCCGAAGACCGTCCAGCCGAGCGCCTGGTACAGGCCGCGTCCCTGCTCGGTGGCGGCCAGTACGCCGGTGTGCATGCCGAGACCGGCGGCATGGCCGGCGAGCGTACGCATGACCACACTGCCCAGCCCGCGGCGGCGGTGCGCGGCCTCGGTCTCCACCTGGTCGACCACGCCGACCGGCCCGGCCGGCGCCAGCCGTCCCCAGGCGGCCCGCGTCCCGGCGCCGTCGAGGATCTCAGCGATCACCACCGGCCCGCTGCCGACCGTCCGGACGGTGTACGGCTCCGGCGGAGTCCCGCCACCGTCGGCGCCGAACGGCACCCGCATCAGGAAGGCGGTCTCGGCCATGGTCCACGTCGCGGGCAGGGCGGCACGCAGCCGGCCCGGCTCCCCGGCGACCTTGATCCAGGTGCCCGGCGTGGCCTGGCGGCGGCCGAGGTCGGCCAGGACCCGCTCGTCGTGCTCGGGCAGGACGTAGCGGACCCGGTGGCCCGGCAGCCCGACCCGGACGCGCCATCCGCCGGGCACCGGCTCCGGCGGCTCGGTGGAGCGGGAGACCGCCCAGCCACGCACCCATTCACTTACCAGATCCACTGTGCCGTCCTTTCGATGATCACCGCGGATAACGCAAACGGTATCCGCCACAATCGATCGCGTGGATGCCCGCCGGGAACGCGTGACAGTACTGCAGATCGTCGTTTCCGGACTGCTCAGCGTCCTGCTCGCGGTCGCCGTGAACGTGGCCACCGGCGGTGAGCTGCCGGCGCCCGTGCAACCGTTCGCCTGGCTGGCCTGGCCCGCCGTGGCTCTGCTGGCGCTCACCCTCACCGGCCTCACCCTCTGGCAGCACCGCCTCGGGCGACCGGCCGCCGCCGCGCCGGAGCCGCGGCCGGCCCAGTTGCCCGCGCCGCGACCGCTGGTGGGCCGCGCCGGTGAGCTGCGGGCCGTCGGTGCCGCCGCGCGCGAGGGCGGCTCCACGGTGCTGATCACCGGTGTGCCGGGCGCCGGCAAGACGGCACTCGCTCTGCGGGCCGCGTACGACCTGGTCGGCCGGTACCCGGACGGGCAGCTCTACTTCGACCTGCGCGGCTCCGACACCGACGCGGTGCCGCCGGAGGTCGTCCTGGTCGGCTTCCTGCGCGCGCTCGGCGACCCGGACCCGGCGCCCGGCGGCGGCACCGCTGAGCTGGCCGCCCGATTCCGTACCGCGGTGGCCGGCCGCCGGCTGCTGGTGCTGCTCGACGACGCCGGCACCGACGACCAGGTCGCCCCGCTGCTGCCCGGAGCCGGTGGCTCGTTCGTCCTGATCACCAGCCGCCGGCAGCTCCGGCCGCCCGGTGCCCGGCTCGTGCGGCTCGGTGAGCTGCCGGCGGGCGACGGCCGGGCCGTCCTCGAGGCCGCGATCGGCGCGGACCGCGTGCGCGCCGACCCGGGTGGCACCGACCGTGTCCTCGCGGCGTGCGCCGGGCTGCCGCTCGCCGTCCAGCTGGCCGGTGCCCGGTTGCGCGCCCGGCCGGGCTGGAGCGTCAGCGATCTCGCCGGGCGGCTCGACGACGAGCGGCGCCGGCTCGGCGAGCTCAGCTCGGGCGACGCGGCGGTGCGCAGCACCTTCGGCAGCGCGTACGAGTCGCTCGCCGGCACCGACCGGCTGGTGTTCCGCCGGGCCGGCGCCCAGCCCGGCAAGCACTTCGGGCTCGCCGCGGCGGCCGCGATGACCGGCCGCGAGCAGCCCGAGGTGGCCGCAGCGCTGGACCGCCTCACCGACGCGATGCTGGTGGAGAGCCCGGCGCCGGACCGGTACCGGCTGCACGACCTGCTGCGCCTCTACGCCCGCGAGGTGTTCGAGGCCGAGGAGACCACCGCCGACCGGGCGGCCTGCCTGGACCGGCTCCTGGCGTGGCTGACCAGCAACGCCGCACCCGGGCAGTGGCGGGCCGACGAACTGGACAACGCCGTGGCCGTGCTGGCCGCCGCCGTCCGCGCCGGCCGGTTCGCCGCGGCGTACGACCTCGCCGACGCCGTGCACCCGCTGCTGACCGAACCCGGTGACCACGTCTACCGGCTACCGCTGTGGCAGGCGGGCGCGGCTGCCGCCGCCGGGCTCGGCGACGACCTGCGGCGGGCGCGGGCGCTGCGCTGGGTGGCGCACTCGCACCGGATGGCCGGTGACCTGCCGGCCGCACGGCTGGCCGCCGAGGAGTCGGTCACGCTCGCGGACCGGCTCGGCGACGAGTGGGAGCAGGCCCAGTCCAGTCGCACGCTGGGGGAGGCGCTGCGCGGCCTGCGCCGCTACGCCGAGGCCGAGCAGGCACTGACGCAGGCCATGAATCGGTTCGTCGCGCTGGGCCGGGACGAGGAGGAGATCGAGGTACGGGTGGCACTCGCCGGCGTTTACAACGACTCCGGGCGGCCGGGCCGGGCGATCCCGGTGCTCGCCCGGGCCCGGGACCTGCTGCCGGTCGCGGAGGAGCCGATCCACGGCTGGGTGTACCTGGGTTTCGCGGTCGCGTACCGCCAGGAGGGACGGGAGGAGGAGGCCGCGGCGCATCTGGAAGCGGCCACCGCGGCGGCGCGGCGCCTGGGTGACGTGTTCATCCTCGGCTATTGCCACCAGGAGCGGGGCTGGGCCGCCGTCGCACACGGCCGGTACGCCGAGGCCGAGCGCGAGTTCCGCGGCATGCTCGCGGTGCTCGACGGCATCGGGCACGGCACCGGCGTGGCCGGCGCCCACGAGGCACTCGGCGAGATCGCCGCGCGCCACGGACGGCACCGGGCGGCGCGCGAGCACTTCGCCGAGGCGGCGGCCCGCTTCGAGCGGCTCGGCGATCCCGGCGGCGCGGCCCGCTGCCGGCAGCGGGCCGCTGCCTGAAACTACTGGGCGAGCGTACGAGTGAGCACATGCGAGTTCGACGACCAGCTGCCGGCGGGCTGGCTGGCCGCGGTGGTCGTCCGGGTGGGCCACGCCGCCGGCGACGAGGTGGACGCCGGCGGCATGTCCCGGGACCAGGCGATCACGGCCTTGCGTACCAGCGTGCTCCGCCTGCTGGGCGCGTCCGGGGACGGCTCGGTCCCGGGCTGACGCCGTGGCGGATCAGCGGTGGCTCGGCTTCGGGACGGAGGGCCACCGGCCGCTGCCCGGAAGGGTGCCGCGGATCGCCTGGTAGTACCGGATGGCGATCTTCGCGGAGTCCGCGGCACCGGCGCCGCTCAGGTCGACGGGGTGGAAGCCGGGGCCGGCCGCGCGGATCACGCCGGGCATCTCCCGCTGCAGAGCGGCGTTCTGCCGCTGCGCTGCCGGGTTCCGTCCACCGGCGAGTGCCGGCGGGATGGAGACGAACACCTTCGCCTCCGGCTGGTTCTGCCGGATGTGCCGCAGCAGCCCGGCGACCCGGCGGGCGACGGTGGCGGCGTTCGCGCCGCGCACGATGTCGGCCGTGCCGGCGTTCACCAGGATGACGTCCGGCCGGTACCGGGCCTGCAGCACGCCGATGCTGCGATCCATCTGCTGGACCGTCCAGCCCTGGTGCCCGTCGTGGTTCAGCCCGATGGCGGGGCTGTTCGCCACGCTGCCCACCCAGCGGTGGTTCAGCCCGCGCGGCTCGGCACCCCGGCGCAGCAGCGAGTCCAGCCGGCTCCGGTAGTTCGCGGTGCCGGTCCCGCTGGTCACGCTGTCGCCGACCGCGAGCAGCTTGTGGGTCGGCATGGTGCAGTAGGGCAGCGCCTTGAAGGTGTAGCCCTCGGCGGTCAGCAACGGCAGCAGCTGCTTGAAGGCCTGCAACTGGGGCCAGGCGTGCGCACCCTCGGCGTGCAGCGTCACCATCGCGCCGTCGAACACCTGCTCCTGCACGGCCGAGACGATCATGTCGGGATCGGTCCAGGCCGCCGGGACGAACACGCGCCGGCTGTCCGCCGGGTCCATCACCGACAGGGTCTGGCGCAGGCCCAGCTCCTTGGCGGTCTGCTCGACGACCGCGGAGGTGGCCCAGCCCGGCGGCCGCCAGCAGTTGCTCACATGGGGCCGCAGCGCCTCCTGAGCCTTCGTCAGCTGCTGGTGCATCTCGCGGATGCTCATCGCGGGAAGCGACTTGTGGCTGTACGTGTGGTTCCCGATCACGTGCCCTTCAGCGGCGGCACGTGCCACCAGCTCCGGCCTCGCCTCACCGTTGCGACCGACGTAGAACAGCGTCACCTTGGCGTCGTAGGCGGCGGCCGCGTCCAGCAGCTCCGCCGTGCCCGCACCGGGCCCGTCGTCGAACGTGAAGTACACCGTCTTCGCGGACGCGGGTGCCGCTGCCGCCGGCAAGGCCGTGAAGAGGCCGGACACACTCATCATCGTTGTCGCTGCCGCCGCGGCCGCTCGCCACCACCTGGGACTCATGCCTGTGTGGGTCGGTCCCGGAGGGCCCGGGTTTACCGGGCGGCTGGGTGCACCTCGGGTGCGTCTCCGGCGAGCGGACGCGCGGCCACCCGCCCGGGCCCGGCGGTCGCGCTGGGGCCGGGAGCGGGCAGGTGATCGCGCGGTGGGCCGGGGACGGTCCCGGTCCGGCGGGACGGCCGGTCACCCGTACCCCGGAGGGTTTTCAGTCTTGGCCGGAACCCGGCTCGGACATGGCGCGGTGCATGCGCGCCTTGACCGTCTCCGGGGTGACCTTGGCGGCGCCGGCCATGACCTTGTTGGTCACCGAGCCGGCGACCACGTGGTCCTTGCCCTTCATCAGCGCCTCGAAGCCCTGCTTCGCGACCTGCGCCGCGTCGTCCTTGCTGTCGCTGGCGCCGACCCGGGTGTCCTGCATGCCGGCGCGGTCGAAGAACTCGGTCTCGGTCGGGCCGGGCATCAGCGCGGTGACCGTGACGCCGGTGTCCTTGAGTTCCTCGCGCAGCGCCTCGGAGAAGGAGAGCAGGAACGCCTTCGACGCGGCGTAGACGGACTCGAACGGGCCGGGCTGGGTCGCCGCGATCGACGAGGTGAACAGGATCCGGCCCTGGCCGCGGGCCACCATGTCGCGGACCGCCAGCTTGGCCAGGTGCACCGAGGAGCGCACGTTCAGGTCGACGATCGCCAGGTCGGCGGCGAGATCCGTGGAAGCGAACGAGCCGCCGGCCCCGATCCCGGCGTTGATCGCGATCGCGTCGAGGGGACGGCCGGTCGCGGTGATCCGGGCGTAGAACTCCTCGACGCCCTCGGGGGTGGCCAGGTCGGTGCGGACCGCGGCGAGGGCTTCGACCGTGTGGATCCGCTCGTCCTCGGCGGCGACGACCACGTCGAAGCCGTGCTGCGCGAACTGCTTGGTGAGCTCGTACCCGATGCCGCTCGACGCGCCGGTGACGGCGGCGAGGGGCTTGCCGGTGGTCTCCACAGCGGTTCCTTCCGGTGGGGGGCGGTGCTGTCGTGGTTCGGCTACCCCAGGCCGGTTTCGCGAAACCGAGCGCTCGATTCACGAGGTGACATGAAATGTCGGATTTAGGGTAAATATCGCGGGTCACCGGGCGAGGAGAGAGGCGGACCCGCTATGACAGCACCGACCTACCGGTTCCGCCGGATCGGGACGATCATGTCGCCGGACCCGGATGACCCGATGGAGTTCTGGGGAGCGTTCAACCCGACGGTGGGACGGACACCGGACGGCCGGTGGCATCTGCTGGCCCGGGTGACCGCCGAGGGCAACGTGTCCCGCCTGCGGATGGTGGAACTGGTGCTCGACGACGGGGTGCCGGCCGGCGTACGGCGCGGTGACGTGGTGATGGCGCCGGACGAGCCGTGGGAACGTGGCGGCGGGCGGGGCGGGATCGAGGACCCGAGGGCCACCTGGATGGAGACGCTCGGCATGTACGTCCTGTCGTACACCGCGCAAGGCGGGGCGTACGGTGCCCGGCCGGCCTTGGCGGTCTCCGACGACTTCCGCACCTGGCGCCGGCTCGGGCCGCTGCACTTCGCGTACCAGCCCGCTCTCGAGCACGACATGAACGTCTTCCCCAACAAGGACGTGGTGCTCTTCCCGGAGGTGGTCCGCGCCCCCGACGGCCGGCCGTCGTACGCCTTCCTGCACCGGCCGATGTGGGATCCGCACATGGACCTGCCGGCCGGCGTGACCGATCCGCGGCACAGCATCTGGGTGTCGTTCGCCCCGGTCGACGCGGTCACGGCCGACCTCGCCGCGCTCACCCTGCTCGGTCAGCACCGGCCGGTCGCCGAGCCCTGCTACCCGTACGAGAGCACCAAGATCGGGGCCGGCCCGCCGCCGATCCGGGTCCCGGAGGGCTGGCTGCTCGTGCATCACGGGGTGAGCGAGCACCACGACGGGGGACGGGTGCCCCGGCTGGACTACGCGGCCGGGGCCATGCTGCTGGACGCCGACGACGTCGCCCGGGTCCTCTACCGTACGGCCTCGCCGGTGCTCGCCCCGGAGACGACCGAGGAGACGGCCGGCATCGACCGGCACATCGTCTTCCCCAGCGGCCTGGCGTGCATCGGCGAGGTCGGCTACCTCTTCTACGGCGTCTCGGACCGCTACATCGGCGTCGCCCGCCTGGAACGCGGCGACGGCGGGTCCGCCGATCCGGTCTGGCAGCCCGTCGAGCCGGTGTCGTCGCAGTCCGACGGCCGCGCGGCCTAGACGGCTCTGCCGGGCACGGGCTGCACCAGGTCACGGGTGATGCCGGCCAGGTCGGTGACGCCGGTCAGGGCCATCGTCAGGTCCAGCTCGGCGATGACGTTGGCGATCACCTCCTCGACGCCGCGCTGGCCGGCGACGGCCAGTCCGTACATGTAGGGGCGGCCGAGCAGGACCGCGTCGGCGCCGAGGGCCAGCGCGGTGAACACGTCGGCGCCGCTGCGGATGCCGCTGTCCATCAGCACGGTCTTCTCCGGGCCGACCGCCTCGCGCACCTGGATCAGGGCGTCGAGCGCGGCGATCGAGCTGTCCACCTGCCGGCCGCCGTGGTTGGAGACCACGATCGCGTCCATGCCGAGCTCGAAGGCGCGGCGGGCGTCGTCGGGGTGCAGGATGCCCTTGAGGACGACCGGCAGGCTGGTGCGTTCCCGGACGGTGGCGATGTGGTCCCAGCTCAGCCGCGGGTTGGAGTAGATGTCCAGGAACGTCTCCACCGAGGCGCGGGGCCGGCCGGAGCGCAGGTTGTCCAGGAACCCGCCGGGGTGGTTGCGGACCATCGTGAGCAGCGACCGGACCGCGGCCAGCGTCACCTCGGCCGGATTCTCCAGCACCCGCTCGGCGGCCAGCGACCGGAACCGCGGGTCGGACGTGTACTGCGCGATCCCGAGCCCGCGCGCGAACGGCAGCGAGCCCAGGTTGAGGTCCTGCGGCCGCCAGCCCAGCACGGTGGTGTCCAGGGTGATCACCAGCGCCCCGGCACCGATCGCCTCGGCCCGCTGGATCAGGCTGTCGACCAGGCCCTCGTCGGTGCTCCAGTACAGCTGGAACCAGCGCGGCGAGTCGCCCATCGCGGCGGCGGCGTCCTCCATCGGGGTGCCGCCCTGGTTGGTGTAGACGTACGGGACGCCGGTGGCGGCGGCCGCCCGGGCGGTGTGCAGGTCGCTGTCTCTTGCCATCAGCTGGCCGGCGCCGACCGGGGCGAGCAGGATCGGCGCGGGCAGCCGGGTGCCGAGCAGGTCGCGGGAGAGGTCCCGGTCGGCCGCGCCGCGCAGCATCCGCGGCACGATCGCCCACCGGTCGAACGCCTCCCGGTTGTTGCGCATGGTCCGGCCCAGCCCGGCGCCGCCGGCCACGTACGCCCACGCGGTCCGGCTGCTGGCCTTGCGCGCCCGGCGTTCCAGCTCGGCGAAGTCGGTAGGCACGGCCGGGCGGCGGCCGAGCACGCCGGCCCGATAGACCTGGTTCTGCCGGACGCGTCCCGGACCTGCCGCCATCGCGCTTCTCCTCTGTGCGGGTTCGCGAGTCACGATAGAAACAAGTCACGTGACTTGTAAACTGGTGGCGTGCCACGTACCCAGGCGGAACGCCGCGCCGCCACCGTCGACGCGCTGCTCGACGCCACCCTGCGCAGCCTGGTCGAGGTCGGTCTGGCCGCGACCACCACGCGCGGGGTCGCCCAGCGGGCCGGGGTGAGCCAGGGCGCGCAGCAGCACCACTTCCCGACCAAGGCGCTGCTGGTCGACGCCACGATCATCCGGCTGATGGAGCAGTTCGTCGCCGGCCTGCGCGCCGCGTCGATCACCGGGGACACGGCGGAGGAGCGGCTGCACCGGCTGCTCGACCAGCTGTGGGAGACGCACAACCGGCCGGTCATCGCGGTGGTGCACGAGGTTTTCACGGTCGCGCGTACCGACCCGGAGACCGCGCGCCTGCTCGCCGCCACGCTGACCACCGTGCACGACGACATCGTCGCCCTGGCCGCCGAGCTGATGCCGTCCTACGCCGCCGCGCCCGGCTTCCGCGACGTCATGCTGACCACGCTCGCCGCGATCCGCGCCACCGCGCAGATCGCGGCCATCCCCGGCACCGCCGGCGCCGTACCGCGGTGGGAGACCTTGCGAGAGATTCTCGCACGCCAATTCATCCGGTACGCGTGACGGGAACGGCAGCGATGTGCATGACGGGCAGGCTCAGCGCCTCGCCCGCAGAGGCGCGCGACGGGACATCTAGCCTCGGTCCTGCTTCTTCGGGGTACGCGTAACCGTCGTCGCGCCGAAGCCGACGCCGTTCCCGCTTTCCCGGCGCGAGCCCGGCTTACCCTCACCGCCCCAGCGCGACCGCCGGGAAACAGCATCACCTGACGGTCACGACGGCGAACGCGGGAATCGCGGTCCGCCCCGGCGGCGCCGCCGGGGTAGGTGCTCGGGTCCCCGCCGATCGCCGACCGTGAGCGGCCCTACCACCCCGGCGGCGGTGGTTACGGCGGGTGACGCGTACCACGAACCGGGTTTGTGAATTGGATCGTCGTGGGTAGACCTAGCGCGTCAACGAACTTCGATCGCGGAGGGAACCGCAATGACCCAGACGACGAGCACCCGGCGCCCCGCCACCACCGCCGCCCGCGTTTGCACCATCCTCGCTTTCGTCTTCGCGGTGGCCGCCGTCCTGCTCAGCCCCCTCGTCTTCGGCCTGGCCGCGCTGGTGCTCGGCCTCGTCGGTGGCTACCTCGGTGACCGCCCGCTCGGCTGGTACGCGGCCGCGGCCGGTGTCGCCGGCGGCGTGCTCGGCGTGATCCTCAACGCGGTCCTGCTCAACTCGTAAGCGCCCTGTTCGCTCTCGGCGTGATCCACCGGGTAGCGACGGCAAGGCGGCGTCCGCGAGGGTGACCTCGTGGACGCCGCCTTCGTTCTCGTGCACAGCCCGTCGGTGGGGCCGCTGACCTGGCAGCCCGTCGCGGACCGCCTGACCGGCTCCGGCCGGATCGCGGTCGTGCCGTCGCTGCTCGGCGTGGCGGACGCCGGTCCGCCGTTCTGGCCCGCGGTCGTCGAGGCGGTCACCGCCGGCGCGCCCGCGGACGTGCCGCTCGTGCTGGTCGCGCACAGTAACGCCGGCCTGTTCGTCCCGGTCGTCGCCGAGGCGCTCCGGCAGCCGGTCGCCGCCTGTGTGTTCGTCGACGCGGCGCTGCCGGCCCGCACCGGGCCGACCCCGGTCCTGACGCCCGAGCTGCTCGACGTGCTCCGGCCGACGGTGGCCGCCGACGGCCGGCTGCCGCAGTGGACGTCCTGGTTCGGCGAGTCCGAGGTCGCGCCGATGTTCCCGGATCGGCGGACCCGGCAGGCCGTCTCCGCCGAGCAGCCCCGGCTGCCGTTCGGTTACTACGAGCAGCGGGTGCCCGTCCCGGCCGGCTGGGACGGCATGCCCTGCGGCTATCTGCTGTTCGGGCCGCCCTACGACAAGATCGCCGAGGATGCCCGGCAGCGCGGCTGGGACGTCGACGAGGTGCCCGGCCGGCATCTCCACCAGATCGTGGACCCGGGAGCGGTGACCGGCCGGATCGTCGCCATGGCCGATCGCCTGCTCAGCTGACCCGCAGGAACACCGCGGTGGCGTTGTCGGCGCCGGTTCGCAGGGTGTCGTCCAGCAGCGTCGCGACCGGATCCCGATCGGCTTGCAGCACCTCGGCGACCCGCTGATAGCTCACCTGGTCGGCGACGCCGTCGGTGCAGAGCAGGTACCCGTCACCGGGCCTCAGGCTGACGTTGAGCAGGTCCGCCTCCGGCGCGCCGGGATGCCCGGCATAGCGGGTCAGCCGGTAGCGATCCGTCTGGGCCTGCGCGGAGTCCGCGGCGTACCAGCCGTTCACCAGGCCGAGCCAGGCCACGGTGTGGTCCACGGTGAGCAGTTCGAGCAGCCCGTCGCGCAGCCGGTAGGCGCGCGAGTCACCCAGCTGCACCAGCCAGCCGGTGCCGTCCGCCGGGTCGGCCACGAACGCGGTCAGGGTGCAGCCGGTCAGGCCGGGCAGACCCCGGCCGGCCGCGCGCACGGCCTGCTGCACCTCGGCCACCGCGGAGCGCAAACATTCGGGGTACGGGCCGAGCACGCTCCGCCGCACGAAGACGTCCACCGCGGTGCGCCCGGCGGCGCGGCTGCCCGGGCCGTCGCCCATGCCGTCGGCCACCACGGCGAGCGGCCGCCCGGCGTCCAGGTGCAGCACGTCGTAGTTCTCCCGGTAGCGGACACCGACGACACTGCCCGCCGCCCCGGTCAACCGTCGTCCCGCGACCGTCCACTGAGCAGTGCTGATCTCCACCTGCCCCACGGTAGCCGGTGAATTCCGGTATTTTGCCCGGCGTGACAGTCGTACGCGAGTTCGAGAACGACGACTATTTGCCGGAGTACGGCCTCATCGTGCTGCGCGACCCATCGCCGGGCGACGATTTGCAGCCGCCACGCGAGAGCGGCGACGGTGAGGAGCCGACCGGCACGTTCGCGGCCGCCGGCCGGGGCTGGCTCACCTGCCGCGCCGGCGACGGTCACCACGTGGTCCGGCTCGAACTGCACGACGGCCCGCCGCCCGCCGACCAGGCCGGGTTCGACGACGTCGTGGAGACGCCGTACGCGGCGGGCTCCGGCGGGCTGTCCCTGACCTATCTCACCGGCGGCGCCGGCCCGGTGGACCTGGACCTGGACGGCGCCGGCCGGTTCCGGGTACGGGTGTCGCGCCGCCGCCGCGACACCCCCGACGGGGCCGGCGACCGGTGGCTGCTGCGTTTCTGGCCCGAGCCGGTGCCCGCGCCGCCGGCCTGGCTGGTGCGCTCCCGGCCCGCCGTCGGCCCCGGCTACACCGGATGGCAGTCCGAACTCCAGTACGAGCCGATGGAACTGGCCGGCGTGGTCGCCGCGGCGGCCCGCGAGCGCGGCGGCCCGGTGACCGTGGCGGACGTCGACGCCTGGTGCCAGGCCCACCACCGCCCGGCCGGCTGGCTCGACGTGCCGCTGTGGCAGCCGCCCCGCGCGCCGCTGACCACCGGCCACGCCGACCTCGACCAGCGCAAGGCCGCCCAGCACGAGGAGGTGGTGGCTCGGCTGGCCGGGCAGCAGCGCCGCCTCGACGAGATCGCCGCCGAACTCGGCGTCCCGCCGGTGCGCAGCCGCCGGGACGCGCTGCCGCTGCTGGCGGCGGCCGGGATCCTGACCGGCTCCGCGGCAGCGGGCTATCAGCCCGGGCAGCCCGCCCGGGTCGACACCGTGCTGTCCCTGCCGCCGGATCGGGTCCGGTCGCTCGAGCAGCAGGACGCCCGATATCGGTACGGCGACCTGGCCGAGGATCTGCGGTCGGTGCTGCGGTGGGCGCCGGGGGAGCCGTATGAGGTCGCGGCGGCGGAGCTGGCCGGGCGGTTGCTGGTGAGCGAGGGGGAGTTGCGGGCTGGGGTGGCATTCGCGGAGCAGAGCGGTGTGCTGCACGCGGACGGTGTGGAGACGCTGCGGCTGAGGCTCGGCCGGCGTCCCGCGCCGGATCCCTCGCCGTCGCCGGTCCCCGGTCCGTCTGGCGGGCCGCCGTCTGCCTCCCGTCCTGCCGCCGCGCCGCCGGCGTCCCGCCCGGCTGCCGCTCCTGCGTCTGGGGCACGGCCGTCCGCGCCGCCTCCGCCTGTGGCTCCGCCCGCTGCGCCGCGTCCGGCTGCTGCGCCTCGGTCTGGGACACGGCCGTCCGCGCCGCCTCCGCCTGTGGCTCCACCTGCTGCGCCGCGTCCGCCCGGCCGGGACAAATCGGGCGCTTTCCTGAGGCCTGGACTGGCCCGCCTGACGGTCAATACGACAGCGGGTCCGCGGCTGTCCATGGGCGGCCCGCGACAGGAACGGCAGGAGCCGCCCCAGCCGCCGTTCGGCGCGCCGCCCATCGCCGGGATGATCGCCGGCGACGGCACGGTCGTCGAGTGGCGGGACGGCGTGCGGGTCGAACTCACCCAGCTCGAGCCCGGGCAGAGGCGGGCGCGAGCGCTGCGGACCGCGTGCGGTGTGCTCGTGCTCGGCCACGACATGCCCGCCCAGCTGATCTCCGCCGATGGCGAGACGACCGAGATCGGCGAGCTCCGCGGCCCGGTGCCGGTGCTGCTGGGCGACGGTCGCCGGGTGGCGGTCGTCGACAGCGCGCATCATCGCCTCGAATCGCGGTACCGGCTGCGCGTCATCGATCTGACCGGTGGGCCGGCCGAGACCATGCCATGGCCGGAGGACCGGTCCGTCGGGCTGCTCGGGGCGTACCGTGACACCCTCTACTTCCGCGACCAGCAGGATCACGCCATCATGCGCTGGACGCCCGGCAGCGCTCCGGAGCGCCACCCGGACACCCTGGATCAGATCGACCCCCTCACCGGGACCGGACTCGCACGGACGATGGGTGGTGTCCGGGTGGCGCGGCCCGGCGGCAGCGCGGTGACGGTACCGGTCGACACGAGGGCCCGCCTCGCACCCGGCGGCGAACAGCTGTGGACGACACGCGTCGAGCCGGCCGCGCTCACGCTGTTCCCGGTCCGGCCGGGCCCGGACGTGCGCCCGCAGGTGTGGTGGCTGCCCGAGCGCGGCCGGCGCGGGCCGCACGGTGCGTACGGCGAGCCCGTCTGGGAGGACCGTGACCACGTCCTGTTCGGCTTTCAGCCGTGGCACTTCCCGCCCGAGCCCGCGACCGGCGTGCGCTTGTCGATCCGTGACGGCGCGGTCGAGCGGTTGCCCGAATCGGGCCGCCCCGGGCAGTCGGTGATCTTCGTCGAACCGCTGCTGACCGCATAGAGGGCTCCCGCAGTCAGGGTCTTGGCCCAAGCCCAATGCTGTCTCAACGGCTGCCAGACAGCACCCACGTTGGGCCGGAGAGGACCCTGACCGCGCCGTCTACCTCGGCAGACGCCGAAATCAATAGACATCGGTTGATATTCGGGCAGCGAGATGTGATGCTGACCGGGAGCGCTCCCATTCCCCCGAACGCCGAAGAATGGAGGACATCCCGTGCCCCCACACGAGTCCCGTCGATCCGGTCGCCGATCCCCATCAGCGGTTCGCCGGCACGTCATGGTGCTTGTCACGCTGCTCACGACGGTGATCGGCCTGCTGCCCTGGTCCGGTGCGGCCCAGGCCCACGGCACGATCATCAGCCCCGCAACGCGCGCCTACCAGTGCTGGAAGACCTGGGGCAGCCAGCACATGAACCCGGCCATGCAGCAACAGGACCCGATGTGCTGGCAGGCGTTCCAGGCCAACCCGGACACCATGTGGAACTGGATGAGCGCGCTGCGGGACGGCCTCGGCCAGCAGTACCAGGCCCGCACGCCCGACGGTCAGCTCTGCAGCAATGGTCTGGCCAGGAACGACAGCCTGAACCAGCCCGGCGCCTGGAAGACCACGGCCATCAGCCGCAACTTCACCATCCACCTGTACGACCAGGCCAGCCACGGCGCTGACTTCTTCCGGGTCTACGTCAGCAAGCAGGGGTTCAACCCGGCCACCCAGCGCCTCGGCTGGGGGAACCTCGACTTCATCACGCAGACCGGACGGTACGCGCCGTCGCAGAACATCCAGTTCAACGTCTCCACCTCGGGATACACCGGCCATCACATCGTCTTCGTCATCTGGCAGGCCTCGCACCTCGACCAGGCCTACATGTGGTGCAGCGACGTGACCTTCGCCTGATCGGCACGACCAGGCACCGCTTTCCGGCCCAGGACGTCGGCTGACGTCCTGGGCCGGTAGCCCGGACCACAACGAGGTGAGAAACGACCATGACTACCCGCTACAGCCGCTACGTGTGGGCCGCGGTGATACTGCTGGCGGCGTCGGCCGGTGCGGTCGTACTGGCCGACTCGGGCGGCCCGAAGGCGGAGCCGGCGGATTTGCAGGCGCAGATCATGACCCGGATGCGTACCACGCTCCAACAGTCGAACCCGGAGGAGCACAACCACGCCGGACACCACGTCCAGCCGACGGCCACCGGGGAGCCGGCGAAGCCGTCGGTGATCTGCGGGGTCCGCGTCTACGGCCACGAGCCGTCCGATGTCACCACGCTCGCCGAGGTGCGCACGGTGTACGGCTTCCACCTCTGCGGGGTCGCCGAACCGGACCGTCCCTGGGACGTGGCGGTGAAGCTGGCCGGCCCGGTGATCCTGGACATGGCCACCGAGCCGCCGGGCATCCAGGTGGTCGAGGCGACCGCCGACGTCATGTACGTCGACCGGCTGCGCGAGATGTTCCCGGACAAGTACGCGCAGCTGGCGCTCAAGGAGGCCCTGACCGACGAGGAAATGGCCGACCTGCGCCGCCGGTACGACGCGGCCGCCGGGCTCTGACTCAATAACCGGTGGAGTCGTCCGCCGGCGCGCTGCTAGCGTCGCCGGAGCCAGGTGGCGCCTCCCGCCACGCCGTCATCCGCAAGGGACAGGCCGTTGTACATCAGCTGAGACATTCACCGCGCCGAGTAGCCACGCCGTGATTTGCAAGCGTGCGAGCCTCGCGCACTGACATCCCGCATGGACCAAGCGAGTAGGGCGCGCCGTCGTGACACCCGGCCGCTTCTCCGTCATGCGCGGATCTTCTCCGCGGAGCGCCGTCTCCGCACGGAAATGTCGCAGCAGATCGGTACATCCACTAGTGATCAACACCGCACGACGACTCACAACGACGCCATGCGCCGGATGCGGGCTGACCCTCGGACTCACGGTCCTGGAACGAGTCGAGGTGCCCGACACATCGGTCCGCTTCGTCCGGCCGATCCCGGTCAGGCCGACGACATCGCTGTCAGCCCAGGACGCCTCGCGCTCCGAAGCGCGAAGGCGAGCAACCCGCGGCCGCCGCGGATGCGGTTGGCCGGCCGCGACCGGGTGGTGGCGCGCCTCAGCCGCACACCGAGGGCGCCCGGCAAACCGGTACGGGTACGGAAGCCGGCCTCGCGGACGCCGCCGCGGCGGGCGCTGAGCCCGGTCCGGCATGCGGGGGCCAGGCAACGGGTTTAGGGTCGATCTATGGGCGTCCGCACCTGGATCGAGGGGTGGCCGGTGTACCGGCAACTCACCGGCACCGACCCGCTGGGCCGGGGCGCCGCCGCGCAGTCCCGGCGTTCCCGGGAGCTGACCGCGCGTACCGAGACGGCCGACTCGATGGCCCGGTCCGTCTGCCCGTACTGCGCGGTCGGCTGCGGACAGCGGATCTTTGTGAAGGACGGCCGGGTCGTCCAGATCGAGGGCGACCCGGACAGCCCGATCTCCAAGGGCCGGCTCTGCCCGAAGGGTTCGGCCAGCAAGAGCCTGGTGACCAGCGACCGCCGGGTCCGCACGGTGCTCTACCGCCGGCCCTACGGCACCGACTGGGAAGAGCTCGACCTGGACACGGCGATGGACATGATCGCCGACCGGGTGCTCGCGGCGCGCGAGGCGACCTGGGAGGACGCCGACGACGAGGGCCGGCCGCTGAACCGTACGCTCGGCATCTCCAGCCTCGGCGGCGCGACGCTGGACAATGAGGAGAACTACCTGATCAAGAAGCTGTTCACCGCGCTGGGCGCGATACAGATCGAGAATCAGGCGCGTATTTGACACTCCGCCACCGTTCCCGGTCTGGGGACCAGCTTCGGCCGTGGCGGGGCCACCGGATTCCTTCAGGATCTGGCTAACGCCGACTGCATCATCATCCAGGGTTCCAACATGGCGGAAGCACATCCGGTGGGCTTCCAGTACGTGGTGGAGGCGAAGAACCGCGGCGCGAAGGTCATCCACATCGACCCGCGGTTCACCCGGACCAGCGCGCTCGCGCACACGTACGTGCCGATGCGGGCGGGTGCCGACATCGCCTTCCTGGGCGGGGTGATCAACTACATCCTGAGCAACGAGAAGGACTTCCGGGAGTACGTGGTCGCGTACACCAACGCCTCCATGATCGTCAGCGAGGACTTCCGGGACACCGAGGACCTGGACGGGCTGTTCTCCGGTTACGACCCCGAGCTGAACGTGTACGACCAGTCCAGCTGGCAGTACGCCGGGCAGCAGGACGAGGGCCAGGAGGAGGGCGAGGCGCACACCGACCGGGAGACCGCCTCCGGCCTGGAGCAGGAGTCGCACGGCCCGCCGGTGCCCGCCGACGTGCCCCGCGACCCGACGCTGCGGCACCCGCGCTGTGTCTTCCAGATCCTCAAACGGCACTACGCCCGCTACACCCCGGAGATGGTGGAGCGGGTCTGCGGCGTGCCGCGCGACAAGTTCGACGAGGTCTGCGAGGCCTGGACGGCGAACTCGGGCCGCGAGCGCACCACCGCGCTGGTCTACTCGGTCGGCTGGACCCAGCACAGCGTCGGTGTGCAGTACATCCGCACCGGCGCGATCATCCAACTGCTGCTCGGCAACATGGGCCGGCCCGGCGGCGGCGTGATGGCGCTGCGCGGGCACGCCAGCATCCAGGGGTCCACCGACATCCCGACGCTGTTCAACCTGCTTCCCGGCTACCTGCCGATGCCGCACCACAGGCAGCACGAGACGTTCCGGCAGTGGATCGACGCGATCCGCAATCCCGAGCAGCAGGGGTTCTGGGCGAACGCGGAGGCGTACGCGGTGAGCCTGCTCAAGGCGTACTGGGGCGACGCGGCAACCGCGGACAACGACTGGGGGTACGGCTGGTTGCCTCGGCTCACCGGCGACCACGGTACGTACCAGCAGGTCCTCGACATGATCGACGGCAAGATCAAGGGCTACTTCCTGCTCGGCCAGAACCCGGCGGTCGGCTCCGCGCACGGCAAGGCACAGCGGCTCGGCATGGCGAACCTCGACTGGCTGGTGGTCCGCGACCTGTTCATGATCGAGAGCGCGACGTTCTGGAAGGACGGGCCGGAGATCGCCACCGGCGAGATCGTCCCCGAGCAGTGCCGGACCGAGGTGTTCTTCATGCCGGCCGCCTCGCACGCCGAGAAGGAGGGCACGTTCACCCAGACCCAGCGGATGCTCCAGTGGCGCGAGAAGGCCCTCGACCCACCCGGTGACTGCCGCTCCGAGCTGTGGTTCTTCCACCAGCTGGGCCGCCTGGTCCGGGAGCGGCTGGCCGGCTCCACCCTGCCCCGCGACCAGGGACTGCTCAACCTGACCTGGGCCGACGAGGAGCCCACCGGCGAGGACGTGCTCAAGGAGATCAACGGATTCGACGTGGCCACCGGCGAGCTGCTGCCGACCTTCACGGCGCTCAAGGCCGACGGGTCGACGGCCTGCGGATGCTGGATCTACTCGGGTGTCTACGCCGGCGGCGTGAACCAGGCCGCCCGTCGTAAGCCCGGCCGCGAGCAGGACTGGGTGGCCCGCGAGTGGGGCTGGGTGTGGCCGGCCGACCGGCGCACCCTCTACAACCGGGCCTCCGCCGACCCGGAGGGCCGGCCCTGGTCGGAGCGGAAGAAGTACGTGTGGTGGGACCCGGAGGCCGGCGAGTGGACCGGGTACGACGTGCCGGACTTCGAGAAGAACAAGCCGCCGTCGTACCGGCCGCCGGACGGCGCCACCGGTGTCGCGGCGATCTCCGGTGACGACCCGTTCATCATGCAGGGCGACGGGAAGGGCTGGCTGTACGCGCCGAGCGGCCTGATCGAGGGACCGCTGCCGACCCACTACGAGCCGGCCGAGTCGACGGTCCGCAACCCGCTCTACGGCCAGCAGGCCAACCCGGCCCGCAAGGTGTACGACCGCCCGGACAACCCGACCAATCCCATGGCGAACGACGTCTACCCGTACGTCTTCACCACCAGCCGGCTCACCGAGCACCACACCGCCGGGGGCATGAGCCGGCAGCTGGCGTACCTCTCCGAACTGCAACCGGAGATGTTCGTCGAGGTCTCCCCGCAGCTGGCCGCGGAACGCGGCCTGGAGAATCTCGGCTGGGCGCACATCGTCACCTCGCGCGCCGCGATCGAAGCCCGGGTGCTGGTCACCGACCGGCTCACCCCGCTGCGCGTCGACGGCCGGACCGTGCACCAGATCTGGATGCCGTATCACTGGGGGAGCGCGGGCCTGGTCACCGGCGACTCGGCGAACGACCTGATCGGCATCACGCTCGACCCGAACGTGCTGATCCAGGAGAGCAAGGTGGGCACCTGCGACATCCGGCCCGGCCGGCGGCCGGTCGGGCCCGCTCTTCTGGAGCTCGTGGACGGCTACCGCAAGCGGTCGGAGGATCATGGGAAGTAACAGCCTCTACGGCCCGCTGGATCCCGCGCCGGACGCGGGCTACCCGGACGCGCCACCGCGGATGGGGTTCTTCACCGACACCAGCGTCTGCATCGGCTGCAAGGCGTGCGAGGTGGCCTGCAAGGAGTGGAACGGTGTCCCCGACGACGGCTTCGACCTGCTCGGCAGCTCGTACGACAACACCGGCGGGCTGAGCGCGAACTCGTGGCGGCACGTCGCCTTCATCGAGCAGCCCGCGGTGGACGCCCTCGCGGCCGCCGGAACCACCGGGCCGCAGTTCCTCGGCATGCCCGGCAAGGACCTGCCGGGCCGGACCCTGGACGCGCCGCGCACCGACTTCCGCTGGCTGATGATGTCCAACGTCTGCAAGCACTGCACGCACGCCGGCTGTCTCGACGTCTGCCCGACCGGCGCCCTGTTCCGCACCGAGTTCGGCACGGTGGTGGTGCAGGAGGACATCTGCAACGGCTGTGGCTACTGCGTACCGGCCTGCCCGTACGGTGTGATCGACCGGCGCGAGGACGACGGCCGGGCCTGGAAGTGCACGCTCTGCTACGACCGGATCGGCGACGGGCTGACGCCCGCCTGCGCGCAGGCCTGCCCGACGCAGTCCATCCAGTACGGCGAGCTCGACGAACTGCGCGGCCGGGCCCGCGAGCGGGTCGAGCGGTTGCGCGGGCAGGGCGTCACCGAGGCCCGGCTGTACGGGCACGATCCGGAGGACGGCGTGGGCGGCGACGGTGCGTTCTTCCTGCTGCTGGACGAACCCGAGGTGTACGGGCTGCCGCCGGACCCGGTCGTGTCCACCCGCGACCTGCCGGCCATGTGGAAGCGGGCCGGGCTGGCCGGCCTGGCGATGGCGGCGGCGGTCGCCGTGTCCTTCCTGGGTGGGCGGTCATGAGCCCCAAGGGGTCCAGGGGTGACCGGCCGATGGTGCCGCCGGCCGACTTCCGCTCCTACTACGGCCGGCCCGTCGTCCGCCCGGCGGTCTGGACCCACGACGTCGCGGCGTACCTGTTCACCGGTGGGCTCGCCGCCGGATCCGCCCTGCTCGCGGCCGGCGGGGACGCCACCGGCCGGCCCGCGCTGCGCCGCGCCGGCCGTACCACCGCGCTGGGCGCCCTGCTCGCCAGCACCTACTTCCTGGTCGCCGACCTGGGCCGTCCGGAACGCTTCCACCACATGCTGCGGGTCGCCAAGCCCACCTCGCCGATGTCGATGGGCACCTGGATCCTCAGCGCCTTCGGCGCCGCCGCCGGGGTCTCCGCCGTCGCGGAGGCCGCGCCGCTGCTGCCGGCTCCGGTCGGCAGGCTGATCACGCCGCTGGGCACCGCCGGCCAGTACGCCGCCGCGGCCACCGCTCCCGCGCTTGCCACGTACACCGCGGTGCTGCTGTCCGGCACCGCCACGCCGAGCTGGCACGCGGCGTACCCCGATTTGCCTTTCGTCTTCGCCGGCAGCGCCCTCGCCAGCGGCGCCGGCGTCGGCCTGCTCGGCGCGCCGGTATCGCAGGCCGGGCCGGCCCGGCGGATGGCCGTGCTCGGCGCGGCCCTGGAACTCTACGGCGCGCACCGGGTGGAGACCTCGAAAGGCATCCTCAGCGAGCCCTACACGCAGGGCCGGCCCGGCCGGCTGCTGCGCGCCGGCCGGGCGCTGACCGCGCTCGGCGTGGCCGGCGCGCTGCTCGGCCGGCGCAGCCGGGTGGTGTCCGGGCTGTCCGGCCTGTCGCTGCTCGCCGCCTCGCTGGCCACCCGTTTCGGCATCTTCGAGGGCGGCATGGCCTCGGCGAGGGACCCGAAGTACACGGTCGTCCCCCAGCGGGAGCGGCTGGCTCGCCGGGCCGCGGCTGACTGATCTCAGGGGGTGCAGGGCATCGGTTCGCCCTCGACCAGGCTCAGGTGCGCACTCCAGTCGTGTCCGGCGGGATCCTTCGGGTCGGGCATCTGGAAGATGACGATGTGCAGAGTGGTGCCCGGCGGCATGAGATCCGGCCGGATGGTCATCCGCTGCTCGTCGGCGCCCCACTCCGGGGAGACCACCCTCGGCAGCTTGGGCGATCTCACCTGGCCGGTCTCGGCGCAGCCACCGGCCTCCCCGGGGCCGAGCCGCTTGAACTCGACCTTCGCGGGCACCCCGGCCTTGCGCAACGTCCCGGACAGGCCCTCCGGGTCCTGAAGCTGCCGGACGGTCAGCGTGACCGAACCGTCCGGCTGCGACTCGACCGACCAGGCCACCGACTCCATCCGGGGCGGTGTGCCGGTGGGGATTCCCAGGATCAGACCGGCGGCGACCGCCGCCACCGCGAGGCCGGCCGCCGGGGCCACCCGCCGCCGGCGGCGCAGGGTCCGGCCGCGGGCGCTGACGGCGGCTACGTCCGGGCCCATCCGGACGGGAGCCAGTTCGTCGCGGAGGTGGCCGTACACCTCGTCGTCGGTGATCATCGCAGCGGCTCCTGTTCGGTGGCGGTACCCAGGTGGATGCGCAGTGCGCGGGTCGCCCGGGAGAGATGGGCGCCGACGGTCCCGGTGGCGATCCCGAGGGTCCGCGCGGTCGTCTCGGCGTCGAGGTCGAGCAGCACCCGCAGCGCCACGACCTCGCGTTGCCGCTTCGGCAGGGCCTTGAGCGCGGCCATCAGCCGGGCGTCCGGCACGGTCTCGGACGTCACGGCCTGGTCCGGGCGGTCGCGCTCGGGCACGTCGGCCGTGTGGACCTCCCGGCGGCGGCGCCGCCACCAGGAGATGCGCGTGTTGAGCGCGGTACGCACCACCCATGCCACAGGCGCCGGGTGCTGGGCGACCTTGGACCACGACGACCAGGCCCGGGCGAACGCTTCCGCGACCAGATCCTCCGCGAGGTGGCGGTCGCCGACCACGACCAGCACAGCTCGTAAACAGTGATCGCCGGCCGCCTGGTAGAAGGCCGCGAAGTCTCCCGGTTCCTGTTCCACGATCTCTTCACGCCCGAGGGCGGTCCTCCGCTTACCTGTCCGCCGGCCCGGTCCGATTTAAGGTTCTTTAAGGCGAAAACGCTTGAGTACGCATCGACGAGCTGCTTTATTTAACTGTCTTTACCGGAATCCCCCGTACGGTATCGAGGTCATCCCCATGCACAGACGCACCCTGCTCACCGCCGCCCTGTCCACCACCGTCGTCGGTACGCTCGGCGCCGTGGGCATCAGCCAGGCGTCGGCCGCCACGCTGGACCCGAACCTGCCGCCCGGCGGCAACTTCGACCTGTCGATCTGGTCGCTGCAACTGCCGACCGGCAGCCCCGGCAAGCCCGACACCATCCCGCCGGCCCGGCTCAAGGGCGCTTCCGGATACACCGATCCCGCCTTCTTCTGGACCGACAAGAACGACGGTTCGATGACGTTCTGGGCGCCGGAGAAGGGCGTGACCACGCCGAACTCGAAGTATGCCCGCTGCGAACTGCGCGAGATGAACCCCAACGGCAGCGCCGCGGACTGGGCCCTGGCCGGCAACCACACGCTCAGCGCCCAGCTGCGGGTCGTGTCGGTCACCAAGAACGTCGCCGTCGGCCAGGTGAAGCTCGGCACCGGCGGGACGTCCACCAAGCCGCTGGCCGAGCTCTACTACCGCCCGAACGGCGACATCTATCTCGGCACCCAGAACTCGCCGGACGCCAGCGGGCAGACGCTGCACAAGGTCGGCAACGTGGCGCTCGGCGTGAAGTGGACCTACGTCCTCAACGTGACCGGCAACCGGCTCAACCTGACCGTCAACGGTACGCGCACCGGCTACTCGATCCCGTCGGCGTTCAGCCCGTACCGGCAGTACTTCAAGGCCGGCTCGTACAACCAGTCCTCGTCGGAGAGCACCACCAACGGCGCGAAGGTGAAGTTCTACAGCCTCACGGTCAAGCACGGCTGAACCAGGCGTCAAGCGCGGTGTGCCCGCTCGAGGTGGTCCCTGATCTCGTCGATGCCGCGCTCGACGCGGGCCCGCACGTGCGCGGCCATGGGGTGCGGAAGCACGTCGGTCAGCCAGACGAGGCGGCTCGCCTCGCCCTCCTCGAACACCTGGAACGCGGCGTGGTGATAGGTCAGGGGCAGCCGCTGGCCGCCGGTGACCGTGTACGCCATCCGGCGCGCGTCATGGTCGACCGCGACGATCAGTTCACGGACCTCGGCTCCGTCCGGCATGGTCAGGATCCGTACGGCACCCTCGACGCGGGCGTCGGCGACGCGGTGCGGCAGCAGCCGCCGGTGCACCGCGCCGACGTCGGCGATGGCGTCCCACACCTGAGCGGCGGGTACGCCGATGACGGTTTCGACGCTCACCGTTGCCATCCGTCCTCCACGGGACCGACCCTAGCGGGTCTACCGGCCGGCTACTGCGCGAGGAACCGGTCGAGCGCGGCGACGACGGCGGCCGGGTTCTCCTCCGCCATGTGGTGGCCCGACTCGATCGGCAGGCCGCGGACGTCGTCCGCCCACGACCGCCAGATCGCCAGCGGGTCGCCGTAGAGGTCCTCCATGTCGTCGCGGGTGGACCACAGGAACAACGCCGGGCATCCGACGGTGCGCCCGGCCCGGCGGTCGGCCTCCTCGTGGTCGCGGTCGACGCCGAGGCCGGCGCGGTAGTCCTCCAGCATCGCGCGCACGGTCGCCGGGTCGTGGATGGCGGACCGGAACTCCTGGTAGTTGTCGAGGCCCATGGCTTCCGGGTCGGCGGTGTACCAGGCGTCGGGGTCGGCCATGATGGCTCGCTCCGGCTTGTCCGGCACGGCGAAGAAGAACCAGTGGTACCAGTCGCGGGCGAACTTCGCGTCGCAGCGGGCCAGGGCCTCGCTGATCGGTACGCCGTCCATCACGACCAGGCGGCGTACCGCCCGCGGGTGGTCGAGGGCCAGCCGCAGCGCCACGTAGCAGCCGCGATCGTGGCCGGCGACGGCGAACTCGGTGTGTCCCAGGTGGCGCATCAGCGTTACCAGGTCTCGCGCGACGGCCCGTTTCGACTGCTGGGAGTGGTCCGGGCGCAGCGTGGCCTTCCCGGAGCTCCCGTAGCCGCGCATGTCCGGGCAGACCACGGTGAAACCGCGTTCGACCAGTTGCGGTGCGACCCGATGCCAGGTGGCGCCGGTGCGGGGATGACCGTGGATCAGCAGCACCGGTGGCCCTTCACCGGCGTGCCGTACCCGCAGCTCCACCTCACCGACGCCGACCCGTTCGTCCTTGAATCCCTCGAACATGGAGCAGCTGTTACCCAGATCAGCCCAGAAGTGACGCCAGGTTGCCGGCGAACACGCCGACGACCACCAGCACCGCGACGACGAATCCGACGATGCCGAAGCCGCGGGCCACACCGGGCTGCGGCGACCCGTCCCTGGTCAGCCCGGCCAGCCACGCCGCCGCGGCGCCGAGGACGGCCGGTGCGCCGGACCACCACACCGGCAGCGTGACCAGGGCCAGCGAGCCCAGGACGATCGCGCCGACCCGGGCCCGGGCCGGGTCGCGGATCAGCGGCAGCGCGACGGCGAGGGCGACGAGCAGCCCGATCCCGCCGACCACGGCGATGCTGACGATGCTCTCCACCGGTCCCTCCGGCCGGTATGGATCACTGTCGGTGAACAGGATGTCGGCGACCCGGAAGGCGAGGTTCGCGACGGTGGAGAGCAGGAACGCTCCACCGACCAGAACAGACGCGGAGAGGCCGCGAGAGGTGCGGTGTGAGGTGGTGTACGACATCGGAGAACCTCCTTGGTGAATGACGGACTGGATTCACCGTGCGCGCCGGGATGTCCCGGGCACCAGTCCCGCGAAGTCCCGGGCCGTCCCGCGCCGCTGTGACCGCCGCGACGAGTGCTGCACGATGGACCTGTGAACGACGCCGTCGTAGTCCACCGCGGAGTGTCCGGACCGGTCGCCGGTGCGGCGCTGGCGACCGCGGCGGGCGCGGCACCGGGCCTGCTCGGCCTCGGCGAGACCACCCTCCCGACCGGCGCCCTGTACGGCCTGGGCTGGCCGGCGTTCGGCATCGCCGCCGCGCTGCTGCTCGACCGCGACCCGCGGTCCCGTCTCGGCCGGGCCCTCGTCGCGCTCGCCGTCGTCCCCGCGATCGTCACCATGACGGCGCTCGGCGCGCCATCCGGCTGGCAAGCCGTCGAACAGCGCTGGCAGCGGTTCGCCGTCCCGCTGATCGTCGCCGCCCTCGCGGTGATCGCCTGGAGCGTGGACATCGCCGCCGACCGGATGTCACGGCGCCGCCTGGTCTGGCTGGTCGCCGGGTCGGCCGCGCTGGTGGCCGCGGTCCTGGCCGCGTTCTCGTCCGGCGGCTCGCGGGTGGCCGCGGTGGTGACGACCCTCGGCCTGTGGGGCACCGCGGCCCTGATCTGCCGGCTGGCGACGATGCGCGAGCTGCGCCCGGTCGACGAACCGCTCGTCGACGCCGCGGTCGCGGCCGCCACGCTGCTGATCGGCGCCGGTGTCGGCACCCTGGTCCGGATCGGCGGCGAGCACACCGGGGTGCCCCGGCCCGACGTCTCCGGGGCGTTCTCCGCGGTGGTGGCGGCGGTGCTCTTCCTGCCGGCCGGGCTGTGGCTGCGCCGCCAGTTCCTGACCCGGCGGTACGGCCCGGGCGCCCTGTCCGCGGCCGACGTCGCCGAGATCACCGCCGACCTGCACACCCGTACCGAGGATCCGCGTGAGCTGCTGGGCAAGGCCGCGGCCATGGTGGCCGCCGCCAGCGGGCACCGGCAGGTCGGCCTGGTCGTCGGCCCGGACCTGCCCGACGTGCCCGGGCACTGGGCGCTGTACCCGCTGACCGTCGGCGGCGACCGGGTCGGCAGCCTCTACCTCGAGCCACGCCACCCGGAGGGCCCCGAACCGCGCCAGGAGCGCATCGTCCGGCAGCTGCTGCCGACGGTGTCGCTGGTCGCGAAGGCCGTCGACCTGGCCGTCGAGGCCGGCCACGCCCGCCGGGATCTGGCCCGCGAACGCGACACCGAGCGCGCGCGGATCCTCGGCGACCTGCACGACGGCCTCGGCCCGGTGCTCGTCGGCATGAGCATGCGGGTCCGCGCCGAACTGCGGCACCGGCCGTCCCCGGTCCTCGAAGCCCTGGCCGGCGATCTCGCCGACTGCCGCAGCGACCTGCGCCGCATCGTCTCCGGCCTGACCCCGTCGGTCCTGGACGACGGTGATCTCGCCGCGGCCCTCGACCGCCTGGCCGGCTCGTTCGCCGGGCAGGGTCCGGAGGTGACGCTCGGCAGCGACCTGGACGCGCGCCTCGCTCCGGAGATCGCGGTCGCGGTCTACCGGTCGGTCGCCGAGGGCCTCACCAACGCGCTACGGCACGCCCACGCGCAGCGGGTCGCCGTGCAGGTACGCACTACTCCCGACCGCACGGTGCTCGTCGAGGTCACCGATGACGGTGTCGGTGGCCCGTTCGCCCCGGGCGTCGGCCTGTCGTCGCTGCGGCGCCGCGCGGAGGAGCTCGGCGGCACCCTGCATGTCGCCGCGGGCGCCGGCCGGGGCACCCGGCTGCGGGTGGAACTGCCGGCCGGCGACGGGGCGGCCGGATGATCCGGGTGCTGGTGGCCGACGACCACCCGATCGTGCTGGCCGGCCTGTCCGCGCTGGTCGAGTCCGATCCCGGCCTGGAACTCGTCGCCGCGGTCCGCTCGGCCGCCGAGGCCCTCGCGGTCACCGCCGGAGCCGACATCGCCGTGCTGGACCTGCGGCTGCCCGACGGCGACGGCATCAGCCTCGGCGCCGCCCTCAAACAGCGCCGGCCACGCCTGCGGGTCCTGCTGTTCACGATGCACGCCGACGACCAGTCCGTGGTACGCAGTCTCGGTTCCGGCCTGGACGGCTACCTGCTGAAGGACTCCGATCCGGAGGACGTGCTCGCCGCGATCCACTCGGCCGCCCGCGGTGCCCTGGTGCTGGGCCGGGGTGCGCAGGCCGCTGTGGTGGCGGCCACCCGCGCGGCGCCGCCGCCGGCGAGCCTTGCGGCCCTGGATTCTCGCGACCTGGAGATCCTCGAACTGCTCGTCCGGGGACTGTCGACAACCCAGGTGGCGGCGCGGTTGTTCCTGGCACCGAAGACGATCCGGAACCGGATCTCGGAGATGCTCGGCAAGCTCGGTGTTGCCAGCCGCGAGGACGCCATCGCTCTCGCCCGGGCGTGCGGGCTGGGCTGAGCCGGGCTGCTGCGTCCCGCATCAGCCCGGCGGTCGCGCTGCGGCCGCGACCGGGCGGGTGGCCGCGCTGGTCGCGGCGGGAGGTGTGGTTTCAGTGACCGGGTAGGGCGTACCAAAAGGGTTTTATCGAATGCGCAGGGTGACGTCGCCGCGGCGCGGGACCAGCTCGCCGATCACGGGGTGGCCGGGGATCTCGCCGGCGATCAGCAGGCCGCCGGAGGTCTGCGCGTCGGCCAGGAGCAGAAGTTCGTCCTCGGGAGTGCGGCCGGGATCGGTGTGCGGGCGCACCCAGTCAAGGTTGCGGCGGGTGCCGCCGCTGACGTAGCCGTCGTCCAGTGCCTTGCGCGCGTCCTCGAGGTAGGGGACGGCGGCCGCGTCGACCACGGCCGTGACCCCGCTGGCGCGGGCGAGTTTGTGCAGGTGGCCGAGGAGGCCGAAGCCGGTCACGTCGGTGGCGCAGGTGACCCCGGCCGCTGCGGCGGCAACGGCCGCGTCCCGGTTGAGGGTCGTCATCGCGGCGATCGCCTGCGGGAACACCTCGCCGGTGGCCTTGTGGCGGCTGTTCAGTACGCCGATCCCGAGCGGCTTGGTCAGGGTGAGCGGCAGCCCGGCGGTGCCGGCGTCGTTGCGCGTCAGACGGGCCGGGTCGGCGATGCCGGTGACCGCCATGCCGTACTTGGGTTCCGGGTCGTCGACGCTGTGCCCGCCGGCCACGTGGCAGCCGGCCTGCCGGGCCACGTCCAGGCCGCCGCGCAGCACCTCGGCGGCCAGTTCCATCGGAAGCTTCTCGCGCGGCCAGCCGAGCAGGTTGACCGCGACGACCGGGGTGCCGCCCATCGCGTACACGTCGGACAGCGCGTTGGCGGCGGCGATGCGGCCCCAGTCGTAGGCGTCGTCGACGACCGGGGTGAAGAAGTCGGCGGTGGCGACGACGGCGGTGCCGGCGGCGATCCGCACGACCGCGGCGTCGTCGCCGTCGTCCAGCCCGACCAGCAGCTCGCCCGGGCCGGCCGGCGCGGCGCCGCCGATCAGCCCGGCTACCACGCCCTCCAGCTCGCCGGGCGGGATCTTGCAGGCGCAGCCGCCGCCGTGCGCGTAAGTCGTCAGCCTCGTCACCCTGGCACTGTCGCACAGCTGCGGACCCGGCGCCGCCGGGGCGACATCACGTTCCAGCCCGGCGACGGTACGCCGATGCGGTTACGGTGATCGGCGGAGGCGTTCAGGTGGCTGGTGCTCCTCGCGGTCTTCAAAACCGTTGTGGCCCGGTATCCGGGCCGGGCGGGTTCGATTCCCGTCCGCCTCCGCCAAACGTCGACATCGGAGAGGAAGCGGGCGTGGATCCTCGGCGGCGCGTACCCCGTACCGATGCGGTCCTGGAAGATCCGCGCCTGCGTGCCGCCGAGGATCGGCTCGGCCGGGCCACGGTCAAGGCCGCGGTCGTCGCCGCCCAGCAGCGCGCGAGGCAGGGTGAGCTCGCGCCCGCCGCCGTCGCGGACGCCGCGGTGGCGGCGCTTCCGGTCACCGCGGGCGGCCTGCGCCCGGTCCTCAACGCCACCGGCGTCGTCCTGCACACCAACCTGGGCCGGGCCGCGCTGTCCCCGGCGGCGGCCGAGGCGATCGTCGCGGCCAGCGGATACACCGATGTGGAGCTGGATCTCGGCACCGGGCGGCGGGCCCGGCGCGGGCGCGGCACGATGGCCGCGCTGGCGGCCGCGGTGCCGGACGCGGGCGAGGTGCACGTGGTGAACAACGGCGCGGCCGCCCTGGTGCTCGCCGCGACCGTGCTGGCCGCCGGGCGGGAGATCGTGGTCAGCCGCGGTGAGATGGTGGAGATCGGTGACGGGTTCCGGCTGCCGGACCTGCTGGAGTCCACCGGGGCCCGGCTGCGCGAGGTGGGCACCACCAACCGCACGTCGGCCGCCGACTACGCCGCCGCGATCGGGCCGCGCACCGGGTTCGTCCTGAAGGTGCACCCGTCGAACTTCGTGGTGCGCGGCTTCACCAGCGCCGCGGGGATCGCCGAACTGACCGGGCTGGGCGTGCCGGTGGTCGCCGACATCGGCTCCGGCCTGCTGCGGCCCGACCCGCTGCTGCCGGACGAGCCGGACGCGGCCGGCACCCTGCGGGCCGGCGCCGACCTGGTGGTGGCCAGCGGCGACAAGCTGCTCGGCGGCCCGCAGGCCGGGCTGCTGCTCGGTGACGCGGACCTGGTGGAGCGGCTGCGGCGGCATCCGCTGGCGCGGGCGTTGCGGGTGGACAAGCTGACGCTCGCGGCGCTCGCCGCCACGCTGGGCGGGCCGGTCACGCCGACCTGGGCGGCGCTGCGCGCCGACCCGGAGACCCTGCGCTCGCGCACCCAACGCCTGCGCGACCAGGTGGGCGGGGACGCCGAGGTGGTCGCGTCGGTCGCGGTCGTCGGTGGGGGCGGTGCTCCGGAGCTCACGCTCGCCTCGTGGTCGCTGTCTCTGCCAGCGGGGTACGCCGAATCGCTGCGAACCGGGGATCCGCCGGTGCTCGGACGCGTCGAACGCGGCCGGTTGCTGCTCGACCTGCGGTGCGTGCCGCCATCCGCCGACGCCGAGGTCGCCCGGGCGGTGCTGGCCGTCGCCGGCGGTCCGAGTGCCGGTCCCGGACGCTGACGTGCACGTCGTCGCGACCGCCGGCCACGTCGACCACGGCAAGTCCACGCTGGTCCGGGCTCTGACCGGGATGGAGCCGGATCGCTGGGCCGAGGAACGCCGCCGGGGCATGACCATCGACCTCGGCTTCGCCTGGACCACCCTGGACTCCGGGGCGACTGTCGCGTTCGTGGACGTGCCGGGCCACGAACGGTTCGTGCCGAACATGCTGGCCGGTGTCGGCCCGGTGCCCGCGGCGATGATCGTGGTCGCCGCCGACGAGGGCTGGATGCCGCAGTCCGCCGAGCACCTGGCCGCCCTGCACGCCCTCGGCGTACGGCACGGCCTGCTGGTCGTGACCCGCGCCGACCTGGCCGACCCCGGCCCGGCCGTCGAGGCCGCGTCCGCCCGGATCGCCGCGACCTCGCTCGAGGCGGTCGAGGCGGTGGCGGTCAGCGGGCGTACCGGTGCGGGCCTCGACGATCTGCGGGCGGCCCTGGACCGCCTGGCCGGTGCCCTGCCGGCGCCCTCGCTCGCGGATCCGGTCCGGCTGTGGATCGACCGGTCGTTCACCATCCGAGGCGCGGGCACGGTGGTGACCGGGACCCTGGGCTCGGGTTCGCTGCGTACCGGCGACGAGCTGGAGCTGACCGGGGCGTCCCGGCCGGTCCGGGTCCGCGGCCTGCAGAGCCTCGGCGAACCGGCCACCGACGTCGGGGCCGTCGCGCGGGTGGCGGTGAACCTGCGCGGCGTCGACCGGGACCAGGTCACCCGGGGCGCCGCGCTGCTCACTCCGGGCCGGTTCCGGCTCACCGACCTGATCGACGTCCGGGTGCACGGCGACCCGGTGGCCGCCCTGCCGGTGACCGTCACCCTGCACGCGGGCTCGGCCGCCGTGCCGGTCCGGGTTCGTCCGCTCGGTGTGGACACCGCCCGGCTGCGCCTGGACCGGCCGCTGCCGCTGCGGCTCGGTGACCGGGCGCTGCTGCGGGATCCGGGCCGCCATCACGTCGCCGGCGGGGTCACCGTCCTCGACGTGGCGCCGCCCGCGCTGACCCGGCGCGGCGCGGCCGCCCGGCGGGCTCTCGAGCTGGACCGGATGATCGGCGTTCCCGACCTGGCCGGCGAGCTGCGCCGGCGCCGGCTGATCCGGGGCGACGAGCTGCGGCGGATGGGCTTGGCGGACGTGGGGGATCCGGTGGCCGGCGATTGGTTCGCCGACCCGGAGCACTGGGCCGGCCTGGCGAAACGGCTCGGGGACGAGGTGGCCCGGCACGCCGCCGGCGACCCGCTTTCGCCCGGCGCGCCCCTGGAGGATCTGCGGCACCGCCTGGGGCTGCCGGACCGGTCCCTGGTGGAAGCCCTGGTCCGGCCCCCGCTGCGGCTGTCCGGCGGCCGGGTCGGTACGGGACAACCGGGCGTGCCCCGGGAACTCGTCGCGGCCGTGGCGAAGGCTTTCGACCCGGACCGGCCGTTCGCGGCGCCGGAGGCGAACCGGCTCGCCGAGCTCGGCCTGGGCGCGCGGCAGATCGGTGCCGCGGTGCGGGCCGGCCTGGTCGTGCGGATCGCGGACAACGTGCTGCTGCCGCCCGGCGCCCCGGACCGGGCGGCCGGCGTGCTGGCCCGGCTGCCGCAGCCGTTCACGCTCAGCGACGCGCGCCGGGCCCTGGACACCACCCGCCGGGTGGCCGTGCCGCTGCTCGAACTGCTGGACCGGACCGGGGTGACCGAGCGGCTGCCCGACGACCGGCGGATCAGCCGGCCTGGTTGATCCGGACCATGTTGCCGGCCGGGTCCCGGAACGCGCAGTCGCGCACGCCGTACGGCTGGTCCATCGGCTCCTGGACCACGTCCGCGCCGCTGGCCTGGAGCTTCTCGAAGACGTCCTCGAGGTCGGGGGTGCTCAGCACGATGCCCGCGTAGGTGCCCTTGGCCATCAGCTCGGCGATGGTGCGGCGCTCCTCGTCGGTGATGCCCGGGTCGGCGGCCGGCGGGTGCAGCACGATCGACGTCTGCGGCTGGTTCACCGGGCCGACCGTGATCCAGCGCATGTCGCCGTACCCGACGTCGCCGCGCACCTCGAAGCCGAGCGCGTCCCGGTAGAAGGCCAGCGACTGCTCGGGGTCGTCGGCCGGCAGGAACGTGTTGTGAATGGTGACGTTCATGCCTGCGATGCTAGGTGCGTCCGGGTGGGCGTGGCTTCTCTGTTCCTGATCGGTCGCATCACCTGCTTGGCGAGGCAGCTGGGCAGCCCTGCGGCGTCGCCGACCGCGATCCGCCGGTAATCGCTCGGTGAGATCCCGACCAGCTCGGAGAAGCGCGTGCTGAACGTGCCGAGCGACGAGCAGCCGACCGCGAAGCAGACGTCGGTGACCGACAGGTCGCCGCGGCGCAGCAGGGTCATCGCGCGTTCGATGCGGCGGGTCATCAGATAGCTGTACGGCGATTCGCCGAACGCCGCCCGGAACTGCCGGCTCAGGTGCCCGGCGGACATGTGCACGCCCCGGGCGAGGGCCTCCACGTCGAGCGGCTGCGCGTAGTCCCGGTCGATCCGGTCGCGGACACGGCGCATCAGAACCAGCTCGCGCAGGTGCGGGTCGTGGTTACCGGTCACCCGCACAGCGTGCCCGGTGAAGCCGCCCGGTGCCAACCCGTGCCGTCAGCGTTCCCCGGCGAGCAGGCCGACGAGCGCGGCGGTCCGCTCGCCGGTCCATCCGGGCGGCGGCGCGATCTGCGCCCAGGCGGCGGCCGGTGCGGTGCCGAAGTTGTGGCCGTGACCGGCGGGAACGTTGTTCGCGAACGCCATGTCCGCCGAGACCTGCCAGAACGTCACGAACGGGTACCAGCGCACGGCGGGCAGCACGTCGGAGCCGCGCGGCTCGGCGAGCCAGTCCGGGCGGCTCACCATCAGCCGCGGCGACCACCAGGTGATCGGGTCGGACGGGTACTGGAGATACACCACGCGCGGCACGGGCCACATGTATCCGGCGCGGTTCAGGCCGGCCGGGTCGGCGGCGAACCGTACCGTCTCGCCCTGCTCGTAGACCGGCAGCACCGCGCGGGTGCCCGGCTCCCGGTCGCCGACGAGGTCGCCCCAGAGCTGGTTGCGGTTCGGCGGACCGATCAGCAGCATGCCGTCGGTGCGGTTGCGGATGTCCGCGACCCCGCTGAACGCGGCCTCCGCACCGAACGAGCCGAGGCTCTCCCCGAGGACCAGCAGCTTCGGCCGGCCGGCGGCGGGCAGCCGGGACCACACCCCGTAGACGGCGTCGAACAGGTCGCGCCCGGCGTCGCGGGCCCGCTCCTTGTCGACCAGGAACGAGATCGGGCTCGGCAGATACGAGTACTGCGTCGCGACCAGCGCGGTGTCACCGTGGTACAGGTACTCGAGCGGATCCGCCGCCAGCTCGTTGACCCAGCCGGTGCCGGTGGTCGTGATCAGACAGAGTACCGCCCGGTCGAAGGCGCCGGTCCGTCGCAGCTCGCGGACCGCCAGCGCGGCCCGTTCCCGCGACGAGGCGGCCGCGTTCATGCCGACGTAGACCCGGACCGGCGGCTGGGCGCCGGGACCGCCGAACCGTTCCAGCTCGGTGACGTCCGGCCCGCCGCCGATGAAGTTCCGGCCCTGGTTGCCGAGGGACTCCCAGGACACCAGGGAACCGGGGCCGCCGGAGCGCAGCCGGTCCGCCGGGGCGGCCTGGTCGGGCCGGATCTCGCCGTTGAGCGTACGGAAGGAGGCGTCCGCCGCGCTGAACGCCGCCCGCAGCACCACACCGTCGAGCAGCCCGAGCAGCAGCAGTACCACCGCGACCACGGCCAGGGCCCGAGCGGCCGCGGCCGGTACCCACCGGCCGAGCAGCGCGGCCAGCCACCGCGCGGCCCGGCGCAGCAGCCGGACCAGCCCCACCCAGCCCGCTCCGGTCAGCACGGCGATCGGCAGGACCAGCACGTAACCGAACGCCGGCGGTGGATCCATGCCGATCAGCCGGTGTATCTGGGCCTGCCAGCGGGCGCCGAGGAACAGGACGACGATCGCGACCGGGGCCAGGCCGGCGAGCACCTGCCAGGCCCGGCGGTGCGGGACCGCCGGGGTACGCCCGGACAGCTGCCGGGCCAGCCAGACGCCGAGTGTGCCGATTCCGTACCCGATGGCGGCGAGGAGCCCGCTGATCAGTCCCTGGAACAGGTAGCCGCGGGGGAGTAGCGACGGCGTCAGCGACAGGCAGAACATGACCGTGGCGCCGGCCAGCCCGGAGTAGGTGTACCGCCGGCGGTGCAGCCACATTCTCATCCGGCGATCGTCGCGGGACCGGGCGGGCACAACCTCATCCGCGACGGATGAGGTGGCACCGGCCCCCGGATCCCTACCGTCAGCGACCAGAACGTGTGCCATGTCGGCACCGCAAACCTATCTTCCTAGGATGGCTTAGCGGGAGTGCGCGGCACCATTGCTGGGTAAGACTGGCCGGGTGTGATGCGGTATCGGGATAGGGCGGGTGAGGTCGACATGGCCACGAGAGACACGCGTCGGGAGTTCGACGAGATCGTCGGTCGGCTGACCGCCGACTACCCCTCACTGACCCGGCCGGTGCGCGTATTGCCCCGGCGCGTTGTACGGATCCTGCTGGCGGTCGGGGGAGGGCTGCTCTGGGCCGGCCTGTCGGTGCTGATGGTCGTCGCCGGTACGGTCGGCGTCGTCATCACCTGCCTGATCGTCGGGGCGGTCCTGGCCGTCGCCCTCACCACCGCACGCCGCCGGCGCCCGCCCCGCTCGGGCGGTTGAGCGAGCCGCGCTACGAACCGCCGCGCGCGTCGAGCGCGGCGACTCGGCGGACCCCGGCGGTCAGCCGGTAACTGGCGTCGAGCAGTTCCTCGATCTCGTCCCAGTCGGTGTCCTCGTCCAGGTCCACACCGACCCATCCGGCCGTGCCCAGGTAGGCAGGCAGGTAGCAGCGTTCCTCCTCGAGCAGCGCCTCGCGGTCACCCGGACCGGGCAGGACCAGCACCGAATGGTCGTGCTGGCGGTAGACGCCGCCGACCTTCACGGATCCGCCGTAGTAGGCGAAGACCTTCGTGGTGTAGAAGGCCGGCCGCCCGTGCGAGACCTTCTCCGCCGCGTCCGGGAAGTCCAGGGCGACGGCGCGGACCCGGCCCAGCATCGGATCGGCGTCGTCGAACATGATGGGGTGCGCCACATTGGAAGGTAACCACAAGCCCGGCCGCCTCGCGTACCGTAATAACCTATCTTCCTAGGATGCTCTAGAGGCAGTGACCCACTGGAACGACCGCCCTACAGGCGGGCTGACGACCCATAGGCATCTCTGCTCAGCCGGATCAGCTCGTCCAAGCCGGCCGGCGGGTCGTCGCGCCACCAGGCGAGCCGGACCTCGATGCGGGGCGCGTGGCGCAGCATCCGGTAGGCGACTCCCGGCCTCGGGTTCTGGTTGGCGGTCGCCTCGGAGGTGACACCCACCGCCTGGCCTGCGGCGATCAGCGTGAGCCACTCGTCTACGCCGTGCGTGGCCCGCACCGCCACCGGGCCCGGCCCCGGGTCCCACAGGTCCAGGGTGGTCGTTCCGGTGCGGTCGTCGATCGCGACGGTGTAGCGGGCCAGGTCGTCGATGCGCACGGTCCGCCGCCGGGCCAGGGGATTGTCGGTGGCCACCGCGGCGCACCGCCCTTCGGTGCCGATCAGTGCGGTCGCGAAGCGCGGATCCGGCAGCGGCCGGCGGACGACGGCGACGTCCGCGGTGCCTTCGCTCAGGCCGGCGGTGATGGTGTTGGACTGCACGAACACCAGGGGAGCGCCGGTCCAGGCCCGTTGCAGGCGGCGGGTGTGCTTGCCGAGCGCGGCCCACGCGTAGCCGACGCGCAGTTCGCCGCGGGACTGCTCGGCGATGCGCTGGAGATGGGCGACCTCGTCGAGGACGCGCCGCGCCGCGGCGAGGACCTGGGTGCCGCGTGCGGTGAGCGCGACGTGCCGGGTGGAGCGTTCCAGTACGCGTACGCCCAGCGCGCTCTCCAGTGCCGCGATCGACCGGGACACCGCCGCCTGCGACACGTCGAGTTCCGCGGCCGCGTCGGTGAACGTCCCGGCGTCCACCACGGAGATCAGCGCCCGCAGATGCCGCAGTTCGACATTCATGCGCCGAGCGTATAACCGGTGCGCGGAGCGTATTTCTCTCCGCCGCCGGTTCGCGCCGAGACTGTGGCGGTGAGTCAAGAACGCCTGCTCAGCGGGCTCGCCACGATGATCGGCAGCGCGGCCAGCAACCAGGTCGGCGCGGCGGCCGGTGCGCACGCGTTCCCGGCGATCGGCCCGGCCGGGGTGGTGGCCGTGCGGCAGGTGGTGGCCGCGGCGGTCCTGTTGCCGGTGGCCCGTCCCGATCCGCGCCGCTTCACCTGGGCGCAGTGGTGGCCGACGCTGCTGCTCGGGCTGGTCTTCGCGATCATGAATCTGAGCCTGTACACGGCTGTCGACCGGGTCGGTCTCGCGCTCGCCGTCACCCTGGAGTTTCTCGGTCCGCTCGCGGTGGCGCTGGCCGGCTCGCGTACCGGGAAGGATCTGCTGTGTGCCGCCGGTGCCGGCGTCGGTGTCTACGTGCTGGTGCTGCCGGACGCGGCCAGTGACTGGGCGGGCATCGGGTCGGGCCTGGTCGCGGCGGCCTGCTGGGCGGCGTACATCCTGCTCAACCGGCTGGTCGGTGCCCGGCTGCCGGGCTTGCAGGCGCCGGCGGCGGCCACCACGGTGTCGGCGCTGCTGTATCTGCCGGTGGTGCTGGTGCTCGCCGCGCGGGGCGGGTTGACCGCGACCGCCCTGCTGTTCGCCGTCGGTGCGGGCGTCTTCTCCTCGGTGGTCCCGTACGCCGCCGACCTGATCGCCCTGCGCCGCGTCCCGGCCCGCTTCTTCGGTGTGGTGATGAGCGTCCACCCGGTCTTCGCCGCTCTGGCCGGCCTGGTCCTGCTCGGTGAGACGCTGCGGTCCCACGAGTGGCTGGGGATCGTGGTGGTGGTCACGGTGAACGTCCTGGCGGTCAGTCCGGCGGGTGTCCGCCACTCCGGCGCCGTCTTGCCGGCGCCGGGGGAGCGGCCTGGCATATGTTCTGGTGGTGACCTTGCCGAGTGATCTCATCCGTCACGGGTGGACCGCCGAGGAACTGCAGCACAGCACGGCCAACGAGATCACCGGTGGGGTGTGGCGGGTGCGGCGCGACGGTGACACCGCGATCCTGAAGCTGGCGACGCCGCGGCGGGCCGGTGCGGCGGCACATCTGGCGGCCAGTGACGAGCCGGGGCATTTCAACTACTGGCGGCGGGAGCCGCTGGCGTACGCGGCGGAGTTTCCGGGCTCGGCGTTCGCCGACGGCGGGCTGACCGGGCCGCTGTGCTACGGGATCCAGGACCGGGCGGACGGTTCGGTGGCGTTGTGGCTGGAGGATGTGGCCGGGACGGCGGGTATGTCGCTGGGGGCGGCGGAACTGGGCGATGTCGCGTACCGGATCGGCGTCGCTCAGGCCGGCTGGCTGGGGAGGCCGCCGCGCATTCCCTGGCTGGCCCGGGATTTCCTGCGTGAGTACACGCTGGCCCAGCCGGTGCCGGCCGGCCTGGACTGGGATCATCCGGCCGCGCTGGCGGCCTGGCCGCCGGCGTTGCGTGCCGGGCTGCGGCGGATGTGGGAGCGCCGGCACGAGTTGCTGGCGGCGGCGGATGCGCTGCCGCGCACCCTGTGCCATCACGACCTGTGGCCGATGAATCTGATCGGTTCCGGTCGTGGGCCGGTCCTGCTCGATTGGGCGTACGCGGGACCCGGCGCGATCGGTGAGGATGCGGCGAATCTGGCCCTGGATACGTTCTGGGACGGTCTCGCCGACGCTTCGTCGCTGCCGGAGGTCCTGGAGACGGTGACCGGTTCGTATGTCCGGGGTCTGCGTGGGGTGGTGGGGGAGGACCTGGTGCGGCGGGCGGTGCGGGTCACCGGGGCGGCCAAGTACTTCTGGCTGGCGCCGCGGATGCTGGCGTCGGCGTGGAGCCGGCCGCGTGCCGGTGGTTATGACCGGCGCGAGCTGGTGGAGATGTTCGAGGGCCGGGCGCCGGTGTTCCAGGTGATCGTGGACTGGGCCGATCAGGCTCTACCATCCTAGGACGCCCTACAGGACGTGCGGCAAGCCGCACCGGTCAAAACCCAAAGGACGGCTTCGCCGACAACCCGAAAACGGGACGACGACGCTTGCCGGAGCCGGGTAGGGTGTCGCTCGTGACTGCCGGGTCGGCCTTGAGCCATTACCGAGTGGGGCACCCGGCCGGCGCGTGACCGCCCGGCGGCCGCCCCGGTCGCCTGTTGCCCGTGGCCCGCCTTCTTTCCGTCGCCTTGCCATGCCTTCTCGCGCTCGCCCGCGGCCGTTGCCCGGCGAGCAATGCGTGCGACTCATCCCTGTGCAAGATCAAAAGACGTGAAAGTTGAGAATGCCGAACGATTTCAATACCTCTGTCATCGAGGAGTTCCGGGCTAACCGCGGTGTGGTCGGTGGCATGTTCGAGGGTGCTCGTCTGCTGCTTCTGACGACGACCGGTGCGCGTACCGGCCGGCCGCACACGGTGCCGCTCGGCTATCTGCCGGACGGCGGCGAGCGGATGCTGGTGATCGGCTCCGCGGGTGGGTCGCCGCGTGATCCGGCCTGGTTCCACAATCTGCTGGCCGATCCGGTCGCCACCGTCGAGGACGGGACGTTCACCTACGAGGTCACCGCTGAGGTGCTGGCCGGCGCCGAGCGGGAGGAGGCGTTCGCCCGGGCGGTGGAGCAGGATCCGGGCTGGGCCGAGTACGAGCAGAAGTCCGGCCGCGAGTTGCCGGTGGTGGCGTTGACCGTCGTGCCGGGCCCGCCGCGCGTCGTTGTCGCCGCGCCCAGTGGGTTCTTGAAGCTGGTGCACGACGCGTTCCGGCGGGAGCTGGCGCTGATCCGTGCCGAGGTGGCGCGGTCGGGTCCGGTGCTGGGCGCGCAGTTGCGGGTGAACTGTCTGAGCCTGTGTGCCGGCCTGCATGGTCATCATGTGCGTGAGGACCAGGGCTTGTTTCCCGGTATCGAGGTTCAGCGGCCGGATCTGGCGCCGGTGGTGGCCGAGTTGCGGGCCGAACACGACAAGATCGCCGAGTTGATCGCCCGGCTGCGGGAGGTGCTCACCGATCCGGGTCTGGAGCGGTCGGCGCTGGCCGCTGAGGTGGACCGGCTGACCCGGCAGCTCGAGTCGCATCTGGATCACGAGGAGGAGGCCCTGCTTCCGGTCCTCGACGCGATGTGACGCTCGTGGTGCCGGCGTCCCCCCGTGGATGCCGGCACCACGGTGGTCATCTGAAGTCCGGTCCCGGCCCGCCCGGCCGGCTGTTCCCAGTCCTCTTGGCGGCCGAGGGCGGTCATGTCGAGGAATCCGTACGCCCCGCCGGTCTGCTCGGTGCCCCGGCCGAACGTCGAGTAGGCGTGGAAGACCTGGTCGTCGTCGCGCAGGAAGCAGCTCATGCCGGGTTGTTCCATCGGCTGGCTCGCGGTGTCGAGCATCCAGTCCATTCCGGCGGCGCGCAGTTCGTCCGCGTCGCGGTAGTTGAACTGGATCGGTGTGACGGACGCGTCGAGGGTGACGTGGAAGTCGTAGTTGAAGTCCGAGCCGTGGGAGGAGTACAGCTGGATCCGCCAGCCTCGCTTGGCCCGGTACTTCTCCAGTTTCGCCAGTGGTGCGCGGGCGATGACGGCGTATTCGGTGTCGCGGGCGTGCAGGTGCCGCAGGAGTCCTCCCAGTCGGGGTGGAATCGGAATCCTCGTGACGAATGGGTCTGGCGTTGGCGCAGTTCGGTGCTTGCTGCTCGCTCATTCCGTCGTTGCATGGCGCCAGACTTTGATCGATGACAGGAGCAGGAGTAGGGCGAGGCCGGGCACGAGGATGGCTTCGGGGTGGACGCCGAGCGGGAGTCCGCCGAGCACGGTTCCGGCTATCGAGAGAGCGATGCCGAGGCGAGCGTGGCAGCGTAGGACGGTGAAGCTGCCGTCGCGGCTGTAGCGGGCAAAGGCGACGAGCATGGTGGGCAGGGAGACGGCGAGGGAGAGACTGCCGGCGACTTTGATGTCGGTGCCGAACAGCAGCACGATGGTGGGGATGAGGAGCTCGCCGCCGGCGACGCCCATGAGGGCGGCGACGGTGACGGCGGTGGGCAGGGCGGTGAGGACCACGACGAGGCTGAGGGCCTTGTTCAAGGATGACGGCCTGCAGGGCGGCGAATCCGAACAGCATGGTCAGGGTGTCAGCGACGCCCCGGCCGAAGATCTGCCCTTCTTCTCACTCCCCATATCGAGGTTTTCGATCCGTCAAAGCGCGGGCCAATAGGCGCTGGATAACTTACGCCATGCACATTTCACGGGGGTCACGGACCCAGCGAATCAAGTCCGTTTTGGCGGCTTCCATTGTCGGCGTCGGCGCGCTGGTCGCGCTCACTCCGGCCGCCGCGCAAGCATACCCGGTCAACTGCACCACGCGGCTCTATCAGCCGAACGGCGGCGCTTTGGCGGAGTGCACCGCGGGGACCGGCCGGTTCCGGGTTATCGCCTCCTGCCAGGACAATTACTACAAGTACGTCATCTCCAAGTTCTACGGTGCCTGGTCCTACCCGTACCCGGGCGCGTACAGCAGGTACTACTGTCCTACCGGGACGACGGTCATCAAGGCTGACGTCGACTTGAGCAACTCCTAGGCTGCCGCACCGCCAGTAGGTCGCCGGGAGGGGTCCCGCCCTGAGCTCGAATGCCGGGGGGACCCCTCCTCGTTTCACTCCGGATCGGCTCGAGGCGGGATTCGTTTAAGGGTCATGTCGTCGGGACTTGTGCTGCGGAGCCGGGCCAGCTGGGGTCTGACGGCTATGATGCGGCGGCGAAGTGGATGCTGGATGGTCGGTCATGGGGTGCGCAGGCCGGCGTAGGTGGCACGGGAACCGCCGGTGGCTTTGGACTACTTGGCGGCAGCGCCCACGGATAGGCCGATCTGTTCGGCGAGTAGTGCTGGTGGCATCTGGGCGGCCCGGTGGGTGAGGCGTTGGCCGAAGAGCAGGGCAAGGACGGCCGCGAGGCGTGCGGGCGGATCGTCAGGCAGGTCGCGCAGCAGCCGCTGGGCCAGGGCGAGCCGGTCTCGGTCGTCCATCATCGCGAGCAGCGCGGGTAGCGCGAGCAGCGGTTGTGAGCGGCGATCCGGCAGTCTGTGCGGCCGCATTCGGCGCAGGTGCCGGTCATGGACCGGATCTGCCGAAGAACGACGGCGGCACGGCCGACGGTGGCAGCGGCGTCTCGCCCACGGTCTTCTTACGGGCTGCACGTTTGGCCGGTCGGGTCGCCTTGGCCGGGTCCGGGGTGGCGGCGAGGTCCGTGAGCTGGCAGTCGAGAATGTCGCAGAGCGCCAGGATCAGCGGGATCGTGACCCGTTCCGGGGTCTCGGCGACCAGCCGGTAGACCTGGGAACGTGACAGGACGATGCCGCGGTCGGCCAGCGGCTCGATGAGGTCGGAGGTGGAGAACATGCCGCGCACCGCCATGAGCTCGCGTAGCTTCCACTCGAACGCCGGCCCGCCGGCCCGCCGGTCATGAGGTTGCTCCTTGCTCGCTGTCGTCGTCCCACGTCAGGCCCAGGCTCTGGTAGAGCACCCGGTCCTTGAAGTCGTCCGACAGTGCGGTGTAGACGGCTGTCGTGGCGACGTGAGTGTGCCCGAGCTGGTCCTGCACCAGCGCCATCGGCCAACCCATCTCGATCAGCGTCGTCGCGTACGTGTGCCTCAGACAATGCGGGTTCAGGTACGCGGGCAGCCCCGCTTCGTCCCGGATCGCCGCGAAGCGCAGGTTGATCTGCCGCGGCGTGAGAGGAACAGGGCCGCGTCGCGGTGCGCCTTTGCGGTGAACTCCGCGGCGTTGCGCGCCCGCGCGTCCACCGTGCCGAAGAACTTGTCCAGGTGGGCCCGGCTCAACGGCCGGTTGGCGTCCGGGCGTCCCTCGTAGTCGCCCTTGTGCCGGATGAGGTTCAACTCGTGCGTCACCCGCGCCGGCGTGGCGTCGAAGCCTTCCAGCATCGCGTCGAACACCGCCTGCGGCAGGTCCATGTGCACCACAGCGGAGTCCAGGAACGCTGCCGCGCCAAGATTCGGCCCGGACGCCCGCTGCGCCCGAGCAACCGTCAACGCCGATGCGCCTCGTACCCTGCAACGCATCGTTCTCGCATCGGATGCAACATGCGAGAGCTGATCGACAGCAGCTGACCTCCGTGATCTACTGACCTGCCGCCAGTCGGGCCTGCATCGCGAGGTCGAGTTGTTGCATGCGGATCGTTACGCGGCGACCTTTTCGCGTGCCGGGACGCGGGCGAGCAGGGCCGTGAAGATCAGCCCGAGGGCGGTCCAGAGGACGACCTGGGTGCCGAGTGAGGAGATCCGGAAGTCCCACAGCAGGGTGGCCGGGAACGTGTCGGGTACCTCGTCGAAGGTGGGCAGGAGCAGGTGGGCGACGGTGACCACGGCCAGGAAGCCGATGGTGGCGGCGAGGGCGCGGCGCCAGTCGTCGGTCTGGGTGCGGGCGGCGAGGACGGCGGCCCAGACCGCGACCAGGCCGAGCACGACGACCGCGAGGTAGGCGATGGTGCGCTGGTTGATGGTGGCCGGGTCGCCGACGGCGGGCGGGTTGGGCGGGTATTTGAGGTAGGGCACCAGGACGTAGCCGAGCAGCGCGGCGGCGGTGAGGCCGAGGGCGGCGCGGGTGTCGGTGGTGTGCAGGCGGCGGCGTAGCAGGGTGTACGCGGTGGCGAGGATGCCGCCGAGTGCGACGCCGTACAGGCCGGTGGCGAGGAACAGTCCGGCGCCGGATTGGGTGTCGCGGCTGATCTCGGCCTGGTCGCCGTGGCTGTGGCCGGCGGCCGCTTCCTCGATGGCGATGGCCGCGTCGATGTGCGGTTCACCGAAGAGGTAGGCGAAGCCGCCGGCGAGCAGTCCCGCGATCAGGCCGGCGAGCAGCCCCCGGAGCAGGAGTGGTGCGTAGCCGACCTTCAGTGGCACGGAACACCGAGCAGGTGCCGGCCGTCGTGCATGAGCTCGTGCAGGAGCATGCCGCTCTGGGAGACGGCACCCTGGTCGAAGGCGACCAGGTAGGCGAGCAGCAGCAGGAGGCCGGTCACGCCGGTGGCGGTGGCGAGGACCTTGCGGGAGATGGCCGGTACGGCGAGGGGCTGTGCCTTGGGCACGGTGGGATCAACCTCCTACGGGATGACGCGTCCCGATCGATGGGGCCTGCGTCGCGTGAGTGTCCTGACTCACCGGTTGCCCGGTTCACAGTGGCGCGACCGCACCGGATTCTCACCGGTTTCCCTCACGACGCCGCAGATTTCGTGTCCTCAACCTAGTGGCCGGGGCGGTCCGGGCACAACCGGGCCGGGTAGCATCCACGCCGATCACTGGGGGTCGGCGTGATGTTGCGGGCTGGGCTTGCGGTGGCGCTGGTGGTGGGCTGGCCGGTGCCGGCGGCTGCCGCGCCGGCTTGTGTGCCGCCGTCGGGCCGGGTCGCCGCCGGGGTTCCGTTCGAGGTGGCGGCGTATGCGCCGGGGCGGCTGTCGGGTTTGGCGACCGGGGCCGGGGTGCGGGTGGCGGTGCTGGATTCCGGGGTGGATCCGCGGCATCCGCATCTGCGGGGGCGGGTCGCCGCGGGCCGGGATCTGTTGCGCGGCGGCGTGGACGGGCGGCGTGACTGTGTGGGGCACGGCACCGGGGTGGCGAGTGTGATCGCCGGGCGTCCGGTGGCGGGTAGCGGGTTTCGGGGGTTGGCGCCGGACGTGACGATCGTGCCGGTGCGGGTCAGTGAGCAGAGCGACGCCGGCGGTGCGGTGGTCGGGTCGCGGGGTAGTGCGGCGCAGTTCGCCGAGGCGATCGAGTGGGCGGCCGGCCGCGCCCAGGTGATCAACATTTCGCTGGTGATGACCGAGGACGACGTGCGGGTGCGGCGGGCGGTGGCGGCCGCGGTCGGTGCCGGGGTGGTCGTGGTGGCGGCGGCCGGGAACGCGGGCCGGGTGGGTGACGGCAATCCGGTGCCTTTTCCGGCGGCGTATCCGGGGGTGATCGGGGTCGGTGCGGTGACCGCGGAGGGGCGGCGCGCGGACTATTCGCAGTGGGGTCCGTGGGTGGATCTGGTCGCGTTCGGCGACGGGGTGACGGTGGCGGCGCCGGGTGGTGGGCATCGGGCGGCGCGGGGGACGAGTTTCGCGGCGCCGTACGTGGCGGCGACGGCCGCGCTGCTGCGGCAGCGGTTCCCGCGGGCGGATCCGGCGGAGATCGGCCGCCGGCTGGTCGCGTCGGCGGATCCGTCGCCGGCCGGGTCGCGCAGTGACGAGTACGGGTTCGGCCTGCTGAACCCGTACCGGGCGTTGACCGGGGCCTTGCCCGCCGCGGCCACCGGGTCACCGGCGGCGGCGACGCCCGCCCCCGTCCGGGACGCGGTGGCTCTCGCGCAGCGGCGCGGGCAGGCCCGGGTTCGGGCGTTCTGGTTCGCCGGGGCGGTGTTCGGGGTGCTGGGGTGTGCCGGTGTGGTCGCCGCCGTCGCCGGCCGGGGACGGCGGCGCGGCTGGCGTCCGGCCGCCGGCTGATCCCGGTCTTCGGACACTATCCCCGTCGAAGATCAACACAGGGCCGTGGCCGGTGCATAATGCCGCGGTGACCAGCACCGAACCCGGCGCGAGCCGCGGGCAGTCGCGCGCCGTGCGCGGCCTGTCCGAGCCCGGCGTCGCCGCTCCCGGCCGGGACGCCATCGACGCCGCGCTCGCCCGCCTGTATCCGGGCGTCGAGCCCCGGCACGTCACCTTCGTCCCGGCCGCCGAGTCCGGCAGCACGTTGCACGGCTGCTCGGCGTTTCCCGCCGACGGCCACTGGCACTACGTCACCTACGGCCTGAGCGAGTTGTACGGCAAGTCCGAGGACGACGACCCGGACTGGTCGGGCTGGGGTTTCGAGCTGACCATGCGGGCGGCCCGCGACGGTGAGGCGGAGCCGCCGCGGTGGCCGTTCGCGTTGCTGCACCGGGCGGCCACCTTCGTGAACAGCCGGGGTGCGCTGCTCGACGCCGGTGACCGGATCGATGTGGATCCGGTGCTGGTGTTCGCCCGGGACCCTCTGCTCGGCGAGATCGACACCCCGAACGGCAAGGTGGTGTTCCTGGAGGCGGCGATCAGCGGTTCAGCAGGGAGTGCCGGCGACCGTACGTCCAGTAGATGACGGCGCCGATCACGAACCACACCGCGAACCGGAGCCAGGTCTCCGGCGCCAGGTAGGTGATCAGCCACAGGGAGAACACGATCCCGATGATCGGCACCACCGGCATGCCCGGCACCTTGAACGTGCGCGGCAGGTCGGGCCTGCGGTAGCGCAGCACGATGACGGCGACGCACACCACCACGAAGGCGAGCAGGATGCCGATGTTGGTGAGTTCGGCGGCCTCGCGGATCGGCAGGAATCCGGCGATGACCGCGGACGCGATGCCGGCGATCCAGGTGACCCGGGTCGGTACGTGCCGGTCCGGGTGGAGTTTGGCGAACCACTGGGGGAGCAGTCCGTCGCGGCTCATCGCGTACCAGACGCGGGTGACGCCGAGCAGGAACGTGAACATGACGGTCAGGATGCCGATGATCGCGCCGACCGCGATGACGTCGGCCAGCCCGGACAGGCCGACCGCGAGGAACGCCGAGGAGAATCCGCTCACCGGGTTGATCTCCCGGTAGTCCTGCATGCCGGTCAGCACGAGGGTGGCCAGCACGTACAGGACCATCGAGATGGCCAGCGAGTAGATGATCGCTTTCGGTAGGTGCCGGCGGGCGTCCTTGGATTCCTCGGCCGCGGTGCTCATCGCGTCGTAGCCGAACACCGCGAAGAACACGGTGGCCGCCCCGGTGATCGCCCCGCCGACGCCGAACGGGAAGAACGGGTCGTAGTTGGCGGTGTCGATGTAGAAGACCCCGACGCCGACGACAAGCAGCACCACGGCCACCTTGATCACGACGACGACCGTCTCGAACCGGGCCGCCGTGCGGATCCCCTGGTTCAGCAGGAACGCGATGAACAGGCACAGGATGACCGCGAACAGGTCGACGACGTGCCCGTCGCCGGTGCCGGGCGCGCCCAGCGACCAGGCCGGCAGGTCGGCGCCCAGCTCGTTCATGAGGAAGTTGAAGTAGCCGGAGATGCCGATCGCCACCACGGCGACGATCGCCGTGTATTCGAGCAGCAGGTCCCAGCCGATGAACCAGCCGACCACCTCGCCGAGGACCGCGTACCCGTAGGTGTAGGCCGATCCGGCTTTCGGGATCAGCCCGGCGAACTCGGCGTAGGACAGGGCGGCCGCCGCGCTCGCGATGCCGGCCAGCAGGAACGAGATCAGCACCGCGGGCCCGGCGGTCTCGTGCGCCACCGCCCCGGCCAGCGCGAAGATCCCGGCGCCGATGATGCCGCCGACACCGATCGCGGTCAGCTGCCACAGCCCGAGCGTCCGCGTGAGCCCGGTCTCCCGCTCGTCGGTGATCTCGTCGACCGGCTTGCGCCGGAAGATCCCCTCACCGCGTTCCAGCTCCGTCACCGCAAACCCCCTCGCGATCGGCTGCCACACGAGGCCGCGACGCGACCCCGGCTCGTCGTCTTCCGTGCGCAAACCCCGTTCCGGGTACGCGTGACCCGCCGTCACCAACCCCAGCCACGCCGTCCCGCCGCGGCCACGCGATCACCTGCCACGCCAGGTCGCCCGGCGACCGCCGGGCTGATGCGGCGGGCGTGCCCGGACGGTGCGGCCCAGCCCGTGCCGAGGCCAGGCCGCCCCGTCCGGAATATCACGTCCGGGTCGTGATCGCATCCAGAGTGACGAATGCGATCCCGGCCGTGGGCAGGCCAATCACCAGATCCGCGCTCTCGGCCAGGACCCGCATCGGCGCCGCCACCGCTGCGGGATCACAAGGCGTCACCTTCGCAGGGTGAGCAGCCGAGCGGGAAGAGTCCGCCGCAGCGGGCGTGGGATCGTGGCCGCGCTGCTCGAGCCGGCGGGTGGGCGCGCTGAGAGAACGCTTTAGCCGCGCGCCCCGTGGTCAACCCCCGGACGAACCGGGCGGCCGTCACTTCGCCGGGCATGTCCGGGGGACGGGGCCTCCTCAGCATGCTGCTGCCCAGGCGCGCGGCGGCGGCTTCGTAGCCGGGGGACGTAGTAGGGCCCGGCCGGGGCGTCAGCGCTACCGCTCCCGGCCCATCGACCCGAGCCGGGCACGGTTGTTCTCCACCTGGTCCGTGCGCACGGACCAGGTGGGTCGCGGCGGCCGGGTCCGTTCCCCTGCCGTGCCCGGCCGGGGGCGTCCCCGGCCTGCTGCCGCCAGGCGGCGCTGCGGGCCGCCGCCACCACCGGCGCGAACCGGACCGGGCCGATCTGTTCGGTGAGCGCGGCGCCGTCGCCGCCGTAGGCCTTGTCCAGGCCGTGGAACCAGCGCCGGCCGGACATCCGGGCGGTCCGGGCTATCCGGCGGCCACCAGGGCCGCGGCCCGCTCGTGGCCGGCGTCGGCGGCCCGGTGCAGCCAGCCGTCCGCCTCGGCGCATTGGCGGCGGCGGTCCAGCAGCTGGCTGAGCAGGTACATCGCCTCCGGGTCGTCGGCGGCGACCGCCCGCAGCAGCGGCTCCGCCGCGTCGAGTTCGTCCAGGTGCAGGTAGAGCCGGCCGAGCCGGGTCACCGCCGCGGTGTGCCCGGCCGCCGCGGCCAGCCGGTACTGCTGTTCCGCGGCGTCGTGGTCGCCGCGTTCATGCAGCAGGTCACCGAGGTGCAGGTGGGATTCGGTGTGCCGTTCGGCGACCGCGGTACGCAGGCACGCCTCGGCCTCGGCCAGGTCGCCGCGCTGGTGGCGCAGCAGCCCGAGACCGGCCCATCCGGCCGGGTGGCCGGCGTCGATCGCGCGCCGGTAGCCGGCTTCCGCCTCGTCGAGGTCGCCGTGCTCGTGGCGCAGCACGCCGAGCCGGTACCAGCCGTGCGGGTGCCCGGATCCGGCGGCGGAGCGGTAGGCGTCGGCCGCCGTACCGAACTGGCCGCGCAGCGCGAGAACGTCGCCGAGGTCGAGGTAGCTCGCCGTGGAACCGGCTACCGCCGCGCGCCGGTACCACTGGGCGGCCCGGCCCAGCTCGCCCTGTTCCTGGGCGTCGCGTCCCTTCTCGATCAGGGCGTAGACGCTGCCGGCCGCGGGATGGCGGCGCACCCCGTGAAAACCGCCGGCTCCGGCCATCCGGTACCAGGGTTCGGCCTGGTCGGCGTCGCCGCGTTCGGACCACAGCTCGCCGAGGCGGAACGCGGCGTGCGGGTCGCCGGCCAGCGCGGCCCGCCGGTAGAGGTGCTCGGCGCGGGGGATGTCACCGCGTTCGTCGCAGGCCAGCCCGGCGGCGAACGGGTCTCCGCCGATCTCGGCGGCTGGTTCCAGCAGCAGGTCGGCCAGGTCGAACGAGTGGCTGCGCCACCGCACGGCCGGGCCCTTGCGCATCAGGTCGAGGTTGAGCCGGCGGGCCGCGTCGACCACGCCGGGTACGTCCAGCAGGCGCATCAGGTTCCGGGCGCCGTCGACGCTGACGGTGAGTACACCGGGGCCGGCGGTGCGGCAGTGTGCGGCACCGAACCGGTCCACGGCACCCTGGTAGCGCTGCACCGTCGCCGCGTCCAGGTTGACCTGGATGATCGTGCGGTCCGGGTCGTCCGCCGCAGCACCGGCGGACAACGTCTCCATGCCGTGCACGGTCACCGTCAGCAGGCCGGCGCCGGTCTGCGGGCACGCGCTGGCCGACCAGCCGGACAGCTCGGTGCGGCGCGGGAACGGCATGGTGCGCGCCAGATAGCGGCGCAGCGCCGGGATCAGCGGGTCGAAGCGGGGGTCGGCGGCGAGCCGGGCGAACCGGTCCCGGCCGGAGGCGCGCAGCTGTGGGCGTACCGGGCGGGCGTCGCAGCCGGGTGTGTCGGCCGGTGGCGAGGCGAGCCAGGCCCGCAGCTCGGCGGCGCTGAACCCGGCGTCGGTGCGCAGCGCGAACCCGGCGTCCTGCAGGGCGTGCAGCGCGGCCTGCTCGGCACTGTCCAGCCCGGCCCGGGCGAACCGCCAGAAGTGCATCTCCACCAGGTCGTCGCAGCTCTTGCGGTGGGTGGCGAACCGGCTCACCACGTTGGCCGCCTGGCCGACCTGAAGCCGGCCGTCGGCGAAGGTGAGCACGTAGACACCGCAGCGGCCGCGCGCCGCCGGCAGCAGCCGCGCCACCGGCTGGGTGGCGCCGACACGTTCGGGGCGAAGGTACGGCCACAGGGCGGCGAGGGCGGTGACGTGATCCGGGCGGGAGGGCTGCATGCGCCGCACGGTCGGTCAGCGGGCTACCCAGATGAGGAAAGCGTGCCGACGGCAACCGTTCTGAACCCGGCGGGCCGCCCCGACCGGATGACGGTCTGGTCCCGCGCCGCCCCGCTCCGTAGGGTGGTGCGGGTGTCCACCGAGATCAGTGATCTGCTCGACGCCGCCGCACCCGCCGTCACCGCCGTCGTCCAGTCGGTCCGCGACGACCAGCTCGACGAGCGCACGCCGTGCACCGAGTTCACGGTGCGCGACCTGCTCAACCACCTGCTGCAGGTGGCGCAGAACTTCCAGGCGCTGGCGCACAGCAAAGAGGTCGACTGGGCGCCCGGACCGGATCGTCTCACCGGTGACTGGCGCGCCGAGTTCACCGGCGACGTGCGCACCCTCGGCGAGGTGTGGTCCGACCCGGCCACGCTGGACGGCACCTCACCCGGGCTGGGCCTGCCGCAGCGCGTCGTCGGCATGATGCTCGTCGTGCACGCCTGGGACCTGGCGATCGCCACCGGCCAGCCGTACACGGTGGAGCCGGTGCTGCTTTCCGCCACCGGCGAGTTCCTCGACATCATGGGCGACACCGGCCGCCAGATGGGCGCCTTCGGCCCCGAGGTAACCGCCCCCGACGACAGTGACGCGTTCGCCGTGCTGCTGGCCCGCACCGGCCGCGACCCGCGGTGGCAGCCGGCGAACTGACCGGCGCTGTCGCCGGGTTCCGGTCAGGCCGGGCGCTCCGGATCGCCGGCGCGGCCCTGCAGGATCTGGCGCAGGGCGGCCACCTCGTCGGCGAGCGCCAGGACGGCGTGCGCGTGGGCCGCCGCGATCATCGACGGGGTGCCGGGAAACTTGCCGCCGAGGCTGGCCAGCATCTCCGTGGCCAGCTGCCGGTGACTCGGATGGGACATGTCGCGACCCGCTTTCCGTGACGAGGAACCCTCCACTAGATCTTGGGTGATCGGCGGGGTCGCCGGGAGCGCAACCACCTGCCTGGGCCCGGCGGCCGCGTTTCGGCCCGGTGCGGCTCGGTGATCGGTGGCAGGGCGGGACCGTTTCGTGGGGCGTACCCCCAAAAGAGCGTGCCCCCGGGATCAGCCGGCGATTAGCAGCGGGGTAAGCAGGAAGAGGAATAGCAGCAGTGCCGCGATGCGGGCCGTCATTGTGGGTCGAGGCGTTGTTCGAGGCGTTCGATCCGGGCGATCAGCGGCTTCAGGTGTTCTTGCAAGGCTGTCACCAGCGCCTGCGTGGAGGCGGCCGGTGGCTGCGCGGCGGTGTTGGCGCGCAGGTGGACGTAGCCGGCCAGGGCGGCGGTGACCGCCCGGCGGGTCAGGCGGGGGTCGGCGCCCAGCTCGCGTAATGCCTGGCCGGCGGTGCCGTCGGGTTCGCTGACCAGGCCGAGCAGCAGATGTTCGCAGCCGATGTAGTTGTGCCCGAGCGCGGTCGCCTCGGTCACGGTCAGCTCCAGGGCGCCGGCGGCCGCGGTGCTGAAATGTGACTCGCCGTCGCCGGATGCCGGGCCGGGCTCCTCGCCGGTGTGCCGTTGCAGGGCCTGGCGGACCTGGGCGGGTTCGATCTCGATGGCTTGCAGGACGCGCAGCGCCAGGTTGTCGCCTTCGTCGAGGATGCCGGTGAGCAGCTGGCCGGTGCCGACCGTCGCGGGTGGTGCGGTCTGCCCGATGGCCAGGGTGAGGACGGTGCGGGCGCGGGCGGTGAACAGCGGGAAGCGTTCGTCGAGGTCGTCGCGCGTGAGCTGGGCGAGTGACGTCGCGCGGATCGCGGTGATCCGGCGGACCGCCTGCTCCAGGGCGCGCTGGCAGATCGCCGAGACCGGGATGCCGGTGTCCTTGACGGCGTCGGCGAGGTCGTCGGGGAGGTACACGTTGATTTTCGGCATGCCCCCACTGTAACCCCAAGAGGGTTATACGGGAATCGCCGGGTGGGCTTAGGGTGTGAGCAGTTTCGTATGCGTCGCCACCCACCTCGCGGAGGCAGTAGTGCGGAGCGCGGTGCGCTGGCCGCTCACCCAGTTGACCCCCGCGGTGCCCGTCGACGTCCTGGGCCGCGACGACTCCACCGCCCTGATCAAGGCCAGGCTGCCCGAGTTGCCCGCGCAGTCCGCGGCCCGGCTCGCTGAAGCGCTGGGCGACCTGCCGCTCGCACTGACACAGGCCGTCGGCTACCTCGCCCAGACCGGCATCTCCGTGCCGGACTACCTCCACCTGCTGGCGAACCGGCCCACCTTCGCCCTGGACGGCGGGCCGACGGGCGCGTACCCCCGGTCGCTGAGCGCCGCGATCCTGCTGGCCCTCGACCGCCTGGCCGAGCACCATCCGCCGGCGCTGCACCTGCTGCGGGTGCTGGCACTGCTCGCCCCCGAACCGGTGCCCTCGTCATGGCCCATCGAGGGCGGCGGCGGGCACCCACTGCTGCCCGGCGAGGAGGGTGAGGCCGCGCGCGCCCTCGCCGTTCTCACCAACTTCGGGATCCTGCGGGTCGCCGGGAACGCCGTGCGGCTGCACCGCCTCACCCAGTCCGTGGTCGCCGACGCGAGCCCGCCGCAGACCCGTGCCGAGTACCGGCTCGCGTCACTCGTCCTGCTCGCCGTAGCGGTACGCAACCCGCCCAGCGACACCGCCGCGTGGCCGGACTACCGGGCGCTGCGACCACACATCGAGGCGACCGAGCCCTACCGGCACGACGCGCCGGTCGCCTGGCGGCTCGTCTACCGGTTCATCCACTACCTGTACCGGGCCGGTGACCTGGCCGGCTGCCGGGACTTCAGCCGGACCGCCACCGAGCAGGGCCGCCAGGTACTGGGCGAGGAACACGAGGACTGGCTCGCCGTCGCCAAGTTCTACGCGTACGTCCTGCTCAGGGAAGGCCGGGTCGCGGAAAGCCGCGACCTGTTCGAGTCCGCGGCCCGGCTCTCGTCGACCGCGTGCGGCCCGGAGTCACCGCAGACGCTGGACGCCCGAAGCATGGCTCCATCTCGACACGTTCCGGCGGCGGGAGACCGTGCTCGGGCCGGACCACGTCGAGACGCTGCGCACCCGGTGGGCGCTGACGACGACCCTCAGCGAATCGGGCGACTACGCCGCCGCGCCGCGGCACAGTCGCGCGGCGCTGCGACACGCACGCCTGATCTACGGCGAGGACCATCCGCACACGTGCCACATCGCCGTGGCGCACGCCGCCGACCTGCGCTTCACCCGCGCACTCGCGGCGGCCCGCGAACTGACCGCGGACCTGGTCGAACGGCACGGACCACCCGGAGACGAGATGCCTGCAATCCAATCTGGCCGCGATCCTGCGCCGCACGCGCGACACCGGGCCGGCCCTGGAACAGGCGACGGCGGCACATCGAGGTCTTGCCGACACGGTTGGGGAGAGTCACCCGAGGTGGCGAACGCCTACGACGCGGTGGGGAACTCGCTGGCGGCCCTGGAGTTCGGCCTGGCGGCGCGCGACGATCTGGTCGATCTGCTGGGCGCCCGCCACCCGGTAGTGCTGGGGATGTCTGTGAACGTCGCCATGGACGCGCACCGGTGCGGGAAAGGCGACTCGCGGCGGGACGCGGTTCGCGAGTTCGCCGCCGTCATCGGTGCGAGGCACCCCATGGTCACGCGGGTGCGGGGACACGGGCGGTTCAGCCAGGACATCGACATCTACCCCTGGTGAGCGGCCTGGGGGTCACGCCACGAAGAAGCCGTTCTCCAGGTAGACCACGGTGTTCTCGGCCCGGGCCCGGACCGCCGCGACGATCCTGCGGGCCAGCAGTCCGGAGAGCCGCTGGTGCGCCTGCTGCTCGGTGCACCAGGCCCAGCCGCGTAGTTCGTCGGCCGGCAGCCGGATCCGCGCCGTCTGCTCCGGGGTGAGAATCCCGCCGTCGAACAGCAGCATCAGGCCCTCGGTGCGGCCCGGGCTCGGCGGTACCCAGTCGGTCACCAGTAGCCGGCCCGGCTGCACGGGCAGGTCCAGTTCCTCCTTGAGCTCGCGCACCACCGCGGCGTACGGCGACTCGTCCGCCTCGACCGCGCCGCCGGGGATCTCCCAGTAGTCCTTGTACGTCGGCTCGACCAGCAGCGTCCGGCCGCGGTCGTCGGAGAGCAGGATTCCGGCTCCTATTCGCTTGCGCGGCAGCGTGGCGGTGAAGTCGTCCGGGGTCACCGCGCCAGGTTATCCACGGGCTGCGGCGGCCTTGCGCGGCGCGGCGTTCGGCGTTGATTACTGGATTGCGATTACCGGTAATCCAATAATTGCGGAGGATGCGGGAAACGGACAAAACGTTGATACACCATAATGACTGTTCTGTTGTAGTCCGAGAATGTCGGACCTAGCGACTACCGTGCGCCGCATGGAAGACGAGACCGCTGCCGCGACGATCAAGTGTCGGTACTGCGGGAGGTTCTGGCCCGAGGCGAGCTTTCGGTCGCCTCGGGGCCACATGACTACGCACTGCCAGGCATGTCTGGACGCCAAGCGACTCAAGACGCGCCTGAAACGGGAGCGCATCGGTCCCGAGGGTGTCCGTGCCGCGAACCTCTGGGACAAGTACCGCATCACGCCGGAGCGGTACGACTTGCTCCGCGAGGCGCAGCTGTACCGCTGCAAGATCTGTGGAACCCACGAGGACGACATCGCCATGGTCCGCACCGGCCGTCCTCGCCTCGACGGAAAGCCCACTGCGCCTTCGGTCCGCCTGGTGGTCGATCACTGCCATAACAGCAGCCGGGTTCGTGGGCTGCTGTGCAATCGCTGCAACACGATGATCGGCCAGGCCCGCGAACGTCCGGAGATCCTGCGCGCCGGGGCCGTATATCTCGAAGCGGAAGGGGGCGCCTGAGCTCTGTTGATCTCGGCGGTGCCGCTACCGTGAGGCGCCTGGCATGAGGCTGGTCATGCGTGGGTAGCCCCACTGAACGAGAATGAGCCTGCACAAGTGCTCGTCAACCTGGGAAGGACCTCTCTTGAGCGCTGGACTCGCAGCCCTGCTGGACGATGTGGCGGTGCTGGCGCGTGCGGCAGCCGCGTCTGTCGATGACGTCGGGGTGGCTGCCGCTAAGGCCGGTGCCAAGGCCGCCGGCGTGGTCATCGACGACGCTGCCGTCACCCCGCAATATGTGCGGGGGCTGGCGGCCGAGCGTGAGATTCCGATCGTCCGGCGTATCGCTCTGGGATCGCTGCGCAACAAGTTTCTGATCATCCTGCCGGTGATCCTGGTGCTCAGCCAGTTCCTGCCGGGGCTGCTGACGCCGCTGCTCATGCTCGGCGGCGCCTATCTGTGTTATGAGGGCGCGGAGAAGGTCTGGGAGCGGATCGCCCACCATGACGAGCACGGCGAGGCCGAGCAGCAGCCGGATGAGAAGACGCTGGTCGCCGGGGCCATCCGGACCGACCTGATCCTGTCGGCGGAGATCATGGTGATCTCGCTGAACGAGGTGGCGAGCGAGACGTTCGTGTCGCGGCTGCTGATCCTGTCGGTGGTCGCGGTGATCATGACCGTGCTGGTGTACGGGGCCGTCGGCCTGATCGTGAAGATGGACGACGTCGGTCTGCGGCTGGCCGAGCGGGACAGTAAGAGTTCGGCGCGGTTGGGGCGTGGCCTGGTGAAGGCGATGCCGAAGGTGCTGACCGCGCTCAGCGTGATCGGTACCGCGGCGATGCTGTGGGTCGGCGGTCACATCCTGCTGGTCGGCATGGACGAGCTCGGCGTGCACTTCCTGTACGAGTTCGTGCACCACATGGAGGAGGCGGCCCACGACGCCACCGGCGCTGTCGGCGGCGTGGTCGGATGGCTGGTCAACACGGTGGCCAGCGCGATCCTCGGCCTGATCGTCGGTGCGGTGGTCGTGGCGGTGATGAGCGTGACGTTCCACCGTAAGAAGTCGCACGGTTCGGACGAGCACAAGGCCGCTGCTACGCCGGAGGCGGCGAGCACACCCACGAGCCAGCCCGGCGACGCGACCCAGGCGGAGACGGCGAGCACGGTGAAGACCGGGCCCGTGGCGGCGACCACGCCGGAGATCGCGAGCGCGGCGGCGGAGACGCCGAGCCCGGCCGCGATCAAGACGGAGGCCGGGGGCACCTCAGCGACCGAGGTAGCAACGCCGATCACGGCCGCGGCCGAGGTGGAAACGCCGAACACGGCCGCGACCAAGACCGACGCCGGGGGCACGCCAGCGACCGAGGTGGAAGCACCGAACGCGGCCGCGGCCAACAGCCAGGCCGAGGGCACGCCGGTGACCCGGGTGGAAACGGCGGGCGAGACCACGAGCGGCACCGAGGTGAAGCGGCCGGCCAAGAGCGACGACACCGAGCACTGAGCAGCACAGTCGCCGCCCTGGCATCCCCTACCGATGGGGGTCCAGGGCGGCGACTGTCTGCGTCCAGTCGAGTGGGTGGCCGAGGTCGGTGAAGACCACCCCGGCCTCGGTCAGGAAGCGGCGGCTGCGGGCGAACGCCGGGTGGGCGCGCAGCTCCGGCTTGACGTGGGCGGCCATCACGACTGGGACCGGCCCGCCGAGATGTTCGTTGAGCACGCCTACGGCCAGGTTGTCGTTCACCCCCGCGGCCACCTTGTTGATCGTGTTGAAGGTGGCCGGGGCGACCAGGACCGCGGCCGCCGCGGTGACCGGCCACGGCTCGTCCGGCAGCGGCATCCGGTGCAGCACCGGGCGGCCGGTGGTCGCGCGTACCCCGGTGAGGAACGGCCATGTGGCCGCCGCCGGCGTCGCTATGACCTGGACCTCCCAGCGGGCGGCGACCAGCTGGTCGAGAAGTTCGCCGATGCGGCGCAGCGGCGTCGCCGCGCAGGTCACCAGATGCAGTAGGCCGGGCACGGCGGCCAGAGTAAGCGCATGAGCGAAGCGAAGGCGACGGTTTCATCGCCTACGAGCAGGACCGGATGAGGCCGCCGGCCTTGCCGCGGCCAGCGCGGCCTACCTGGCTGGTCGACGAGCTGCAGGTCCGCCTGGTGCCGGTGGGGTTCGGCGGCACATCGGCACCAGGGCGACCGGGTCACCCACCTGCGCCACCGGGGTGCGGAGATAAGCGCAAGCACGAATCACTGGCGGGCCATGGCGACGCGCAGGCGTTCCTGCGGGTCGACGTCATGTTCGTCGTCGCCGAGGTCGATGCGCACCCAGTGGATTCTGCCGGTGAACCGGCTGGTCGCGGTCGTGTAGTCGGCGGAGACCGTGGTCCCGGACTCATAGCCGACATCGGTGGTCTCGTCGGCGGAGAAGACCATCGGCTGGGTGGCCTCGACCCGGCCGTGCCCGACCACCGCGTCGCCATGGTGCAGGGTGACATCGCCGCCCTTGCCCAACCCGCCTCCGTCGTACGCGAAATGCATTTTGATCTGGTGGCGGCCGACCGGCAGGTCGGCGTCGGCGGACGTGGCGAAATGCCGGATGCCGAGGACGTTGTAGACGAAGCGGAGCCGGTTGTCGCGCACGTAGACCGTCCACCCGCCGAACCGGCCGCCCTGCGCGATGATCACGCCGCCGGCGCCGTCCGCCGGGACCTCGATGTCGGCGGTGACAGTGAACGACTTGTTCTTGATGTTGAGCACGCTGTTCTCCGACAGCCGTCCCATGCCCGGGTAGAGAAGCTGCGAGCTGCCGTGCAGCAGCGTCGGCCGGCCGGCCAGGCCCGGGTCGATGCGCTCGGCGGTACGGTCGTCGAGCGGCAGCACGGTGTACTTGGTCGCCTCGATCAGCCACAGCCGCTGCAGGTGAGCCAGTTTCTCCGGCATCTTGGCGGCCAGGTTGTCGGCCTGGCTGTAGTCGTTCGTGCCGTCGTACAGCTCCCAGACGTCGTCGCCGAAGGGCGGCGGGGGCGGGCCCATCATGTTCCACGGGGTGCGATGCTTGGTGACCGCGCTCCAGCCCCGGTGGTAGACGCCGCGGTTGCCGAACATCTCGAAGTACTGCAGGTCGTGGCGTTCCGGCGCGTCCGAGTCGGTGAACGAGTAAAGCATGCTGGTGCCCTCGATCGGGGACTGCTGCACGCCGTTGACCGTCGTCGGCTCGGGCAGCCCGGCCGCTTCCAGGATGGTCGGCGCCACGTCGATGACGTGGGTGAACTGCGAGCGCAGCCCGCCGCGTTCGGTGATCCCGGCCGGCCAGTGCACGATGGTGCCGTTGCGGGTGCCACCCCAGTGCGAGGCCACCTGCTTGGTCCACTGGAACGGGGTGCACATCGCCCACGCCCAGCCGACCGAATAGTGGTTGTAGGAGGTCGGCGAGCCGAACTCGTCCAGCTTGCCGCGCAGGAACTCGGTGGTCTCCAGGGCGGCCATGCCGTTGAAGTTGGCCATCTCGTTGAAGGCGCCGTTCATGGTGCCCTCGGCGGAGGCGCCGTTGTCGCCGACGATGTAGTAGATCAGCGTGTTGTCCAGGACGCCGAGTTGCTCGACGGTGTCGATGAGCCGGCCCACCTGGTGGTCGGTGTGTTCCAGGAAGCCGGCGTACACCTCCATCTGCCGGGCCAGCACGGGTTTGAGGTCGTCGGGCATGTCGTCCCAGGCGGTGATCTCGGAGTGCCGTTCGGTGAGCTGGGCGTCCTCGGGCACGACGCCGAGTTCCTTCTGCCGGGCGAGGGTGCGTTCCCGCAGGGCGTCCCAGCCGTCGTCGAACTGCCCGCGGTAGCGTTCGGGCCACTGCGGCGGGACGTGGTGCGGTGCGTGGGTGGCGCCGGGGGCGAAGTAGACGAAGAACGGCTTGTCCGGCATCAGCGCCTTCTGCTGGCGCATCCAGTTGCAGGCGCGGTCGGCCAGATCCTCGGTCAGGTGGTAGCCCTCGTCGGGGGTGGCCGGCGGTTCGATCGGGGTGGTGCCGTCGTAGAGGGCGGGATCCCACTGGTTGTTCTCGCCGCCGATGAAGCCGTAGAACTTCTCGAAGCCGCCGCCGGCCGAGGGCCACGCGTCGAACGGGCCCATCGGCGAGGACTGCCAGACCGGGACCTCGTGGCATTTGCCGAACTGCGCGGTCGCGTACCCGTTGAGTTTGAGGGTCATCGCCAGCGGCGCCTTGGTGTTGGGCCGCAGCGAGCTGTTGCCGGGCGCCGCGGTCGCGGTCTCGGTGATGCTGCCCATGCCCACCGAATGGTGGTTGCGGCCGGACAGCAGTGCGGCGCGCGTCGGCGCGCACAGCGCCGTGGTGTGGAAGCGGTTGTAGCTGAGCCCGCCGGCGGCGAGTCGTTCGGCCGTGGGTGTCCGGCAGGGGCCGCCGAAGGCGCTGGAGGCGCCGAAACCGACGTCGTCGAGCAGCACGATCAGCACGTTCGGTGCGCCGGCGGGTGGTCGCAGCGGCTCGATCGGCGGGTACGTGGTTTCCGGGTCCTTGGCGTCGTAGGTGGTCAGCCCGGGCGCGGGACGGTCCGGAATGGGCAGGGCGGTACGGGCGTGCCGGTCAGGTGTGCTGGTCATCCGCCGAGTCTCAGGGCCACCGCCGGTGCCCGCCTCATCCGCTCCGGGTGAAGCGCCGGGCCGCGGCCGGTGGCGAGGATCGGAGCATGCATGAACAGGGATGTTGCGCGCCGGCCCGGGGCGCGGGGCCGCTGGCGTCGGTCGTACGCCCTGCGCGGGGCGGGTCCGGGCACGGCATCGAGCAGCGGTCCATCCCCGCGCAGACGTTCCTGATGGGCGACCAGCACGGCGACGACCGGTACGGCGACGGCGAGACCCCGGTGCACGAGGTGAGCCTGCCCGAGTTCCACATCGACGCGACCACCGTCACCAACCGTGACTTCGCGGCGTTCGTGGCGGCCTCCGGATATCTGACCGAGGCGGAACGGTACGGCTTCTCCGCCGTCTTCCACCTGGCGATCGCCGCCGACCCGGGTGACGTGATGGGCCCGGCCACCGCGACACCGTGGTGGTACGGCGTCCGCGGCGCCGACTGGGCGCACCCGGGCGGCCCGAAGTCGGATCTGGACGGCCGGGACGACCACCCGGTGGTGCACGTGAGCTGGAACGACGCGGTCGCGTACTGCTACTGGGCGGGCCGGCGGCTGCCGACCGAGGCGGAGTGGGAGTGCGCCGCCCGCGGTGGCCTGGCCGGGCGGCGTTACCCGTGGGGCGACGAGCTGCCCGCCGACTGGCCGTGCAACATCTGGCAGGGCGACTTCCCGCGGCACAACGACGGCGCGGACGGGTGGCTGACCACGGCGCCCGTGCGGTCGTACCGGCGTAACGGTTACGGGCTGTGGCAGCCGGTCGGCAACGTGTGGGAGTGGTGTGCCGACTGGTGGGACCGGCGCTATTACGCGGTGTCGCAGGCGAACGATCCGGCGGGCCCGCAGTCCGGGTCGGCGCGGGTGATGCGCGGTGGCTCGTACCTGTGCCACGACTCGTACTGCAACCGCTACCGCAACGCGGCCCGGTCGGCGAACACCCCGGACTCGTCGACCGGCAACATCGGCTTCCGGACCGTGGCCCTGGATCCGGTCTAGGCCGCGAACCGGTCCAGCGCCAGGCGGACATGATCGCGGGGGAGCAGGTGACCGGCCTCGTCGACGACGATCAGTTCGGAACCGGGCCAGGCCTTGTGCAGTTCCCACGCCACCGACAGCGGGCCGCCGAGGTCGAGGCGGCCGTGGATCAGCACGCCGGGGATGCCGAGCAGCCGGTGGGCGTGATGCAGCAGGACACCCTCCTCCAGCCAGGCGGCGTGCGAGAAGTAATGGGTGCAGATCCGCACGAGCGCGAGCCGGTCCAGGGGCGGCCGGTCGCCGTATGGCTGGGAGCGGCCGCGGGTCTCGCCGGACAGGACGGTGTCCTCCCAGGCGCACCACTCCACCACCGCTTTCTCGCGGACCGCCGGGTCGGGTGACTCCATCAGCCGGGCGTAGCCGCCGACCACGTCATCGTCCGGGACCAGGCTGCGGAACCGTTCCCATTCGGCGGGGAAGTAGCGGCCCACGCCGCGGTACAGCCAGTCGATGTCGGCGCGCCGGGTCATCGTCACCGCGGCGAGCACGATCTCGGTGACACGGCGGGGGTGCTGTTCGGCGTACGCGAGAATCAGGGTGGATCCCCAGGACCCGCCATGCAGAAGCCAGGCCGGGATGTGCAGATGCTCGCGCAGTCTCTCCATGTCGGCGACCAGATGCCAGGTGGTGTTGTGCCGCATGTCGGTCGCCGGGTCGGCGGCGTGCGGCCGGCTGCGCCCGCAGCCGCGCTGGTCGAAGCTGATCACCCGGTAGCGGTCCAGGTCGAACGGGCGCAGCCAGCCGGGCGAGGATCCGGAGCCGGGGCCGCCGTGCACGATCAGTGCGGGCTTGCCGTCCGGGTTTCCGTGTTCTTCCCAGTGGATGACGTTGCCGTCACCCACGTCCAGCTCCGGCATGCGAGGCTCCCCAGGTGTTCATCAAGCAGGTTCTGCTCGACCGCGCCCCGGCCGGTGGGTATCCGTTCGACCTGCCGGCGGTGCGGGCGCTGCGCGAGCGCGGCGGGCTCAAGCTACCAAGCCCGGTGACATTGCTCGCAGGCGACAACGGAACCGGCAAATCCACGCTGGTGGAGGCGATCGCGGTGGCGGCCGGGTTCAACCCGGAGGGCGGCAGCACGGCGTTCAACTTCGCGACCCGGCCCAGCGAGTCGGTGCTGGGCGAGCACCTGGTGCTGTCGCGGGTGCCGGGCCGCCGGCCGCGGACCGGCTACTTCCTGCGGGCCGAGTCGTTCTACAACGTGGCCACCGAGATCGAGCGGATCGGTGAGATCGTGGCCGGCTACGGCGGGGTGTCGCCGCACGAGCGGTCGCACGGCGAGTCGTTCCTGGACCTGGCGATCCACCGGTTCGGGCCGGCCGGGCTGTACCTGCTGGACGAGCCGGAGGCGGCCCTGTCGGTGCAGGGCTGCCTGGCGCTGCTGCTGCGCATCGCCGAACTGGTCCAACTAGGCAGCCAGTTCGTCATCGCGACGCACTCGCCGGTCCTGCTGGCCTGCCCGCAGGCCACGATCTACGAGATCGGCAAGGCCGGCGACATCGCCGAGATCGGCTACGACCAGGCCGACGCCGTAGTGTTGACCAGGGCGTTTCTGGCGGACCCGGGACGATTCCTGCAGCGGCTGTTCGAGGAGTGATCGCCCATGCGGCCACGAGTCGTGATCCACAACAGTGTCAGCGTCGACGGCCGGCTCACCGGCTTCCCGGTCGATCTCGGGCTGCACTACGAGATCGCCGCGCGGATCCCGGCCGACGCGATCCTGTCCGGCAGCGGCACCATGCTGGCCGCCGCCGCGGAGCAGGGCGTCGACCTGTCGGGTGAGGATCCGCCGCCGTCACCGCCGGCCGACGGCGATCAGCGGCCGCTGCTGGTGATCGTGGACGGCCGCGGCCGGCTCACCCGCCTGGACTGGCTGCGCGCCGTGCCGCACTGGCGCGATGTGGTGATCATGTGCTGTGCGGCTACGCCGCACGAGCACCGGGCCCGGCGGGTGGTCACCGCCGGCGATCGGGTCGATCTGGCCGCGGGGCTGGCCCAACTGCATGCGGGGTACGGCGTGCGCACGGTCAAGGTGGACGCCGGTGGCACTCTCAACGCCCGGCTGCTCGACGCCGGCCTGGTCGACGAGGTGAGTGTCATCGTCTCGCCGCGGGTGGCGGCGGGGGAGACCGTGCCGCTGTTCACCGCGGCCGCGGGGACACGGCTGCGGCTGGCCGGGTCCGAGCGGTTACGCGACGACCACCTGTGGCTGCGGTACACGGTCTCGGCGGACACAGCGGCGGGGTGAGGCTCAGCCCCACCCCGCCGTGCTCGTCGCTGGAATCAGAACCGGAACTTCGACACCAGGGTGCGCAGCTCACCGGTCACCTGGGACAGTTCGCCCACCGCCAGCTCGGACTGGTTGACCAGATCGGTGGTGGTGCGGGCGACGGTCGCGACGCTGCCGATGTTGGCGGCGATCTGGCCGGAGCCGCCGGCCGCCTCGGTGACGCTGCGGTTGATCTCGTTGGTGGTGGCGGTCTGCTCCTCCACCGCCGACGCGATCGTCGTCTGGTAGCTGTTGATCTGCTCGATCACGTCGGCGACCTCCTGGATCGCGGAGACCGCTCCGGCGGTGTCGGCCTGGATGGCCTGCACCCGGCGGGCGATGTCCTCGGTGGCCCGGGCGGTCTCCTGGGCGAGGTCCTTGACCTCGCCGGCGACCACCGCGAAGCCCTTGCCGGACTCGCCGGCGCGGGCCGCCTCGATGGTGGCGTTGAGCGCCAGCAGGTTGGTCTGCTCGGCGATGCTGGTGATCGTCTTGACGACGTCGCCGATCTCGCGGCTGGACGCGCCGAGCCGGGACACCGACGCGGTGGTGGTCTGTACCGCGATGACGGCCCGGCCGGCGACGGTGGCGGCCTCGTTGGCGCTGGTCGAGATCTCCCGGATGGACGCGCCCATCTCCTCGGCGCCGGCGGCGACGGTGTGCACGTTGCGTGACACCTCGTCGGCCGAGGAGGCGACCAGGTCGGCCTGCTCGGACGACTTCTGGGCGCCGTCGGCGAGCTGGGTGGTGAGCCGGCTCATCCGCTCGCTGGCGGCACCGAGGGTCTCGGCGCCGGAGGCGAGGCGGCTCATCGCGGTGCCGATCGACTCCAGTGCGGTGTTGACCGACCGGCTCATCTGCCCGACCTCGTCGCCGGAGCGGACGTCCAGCCGGTGGGTCAGGTCGCCGGCGGCGACGGCGGCCATCGTGTCGGCCACCTCGCCGAGCGGGCGGGTGATACTGCGGGTCACCTGCCAGGCGACGGCGATCGCGATGGCGATGGCGGCGAGCAGCACCAGGGCCATGGTCATCAGGAAGTTGTCGGCGGTGTCCCGGGCGTCGGCGGTCTCCGTCTTGTTCATCGCCTCTTCCATGTCGATGAACACGTTGATCACGCGGAGCCACTCGATGAAGGCCGGCTTGGCCTCGCTGTTGAGCAGGGCGATCGCGGCGGCGCGCTGCCCGTTCTCCCGCAACTCGATGATCTGCCCGACCAGAGGGTTGGTGTCGTCCTGCACCTTGGCGATGCCGGCCAGGGCGGCCCGCTCCGCGTCGTTGGCCTTGGCGGCGTCGGCGAAGATGTCGTTCATCTTCGTCTCCGAGTCGGCGTACTTGGCGGCCAGCTCATCGATCAGCGCCTTCTCGGCGTCGATGCCGGCCTGGTCGCTCGCGTAGACCAGGTCGCGGATCGCGATGGCTCGGTCGTGCACGCTGCCCCGGAAGTTGATCGCGTAGCGCTGCTTGACCGCGTTGACGTCGTTGATCACGGTGAGTTTGTCGTTGATCCCGTTGACCTGGGACACGCCCACGGTGACCAGCGCGATCATGGCGAGGACGACCACGAGGAAGCCCGCACCCAGGCGGCGTCCGATGGTCAGTTTATTCATGGTCGAGACACCTCTGGCTTCTGTTCGCCGGGCCCGTGGCGGGACCTCCGGCCTACTTGCCTATCGGCAACTACCGGGCAAAGGTGAGAGCCGATGTTCGTAGCGCGGCGATGAGCGCGGTGACGGCGGGGTGTTCGGCGGCGCCGCGGCGGAACGCGACCCGGGTCCGGCGGCGGGTGGGCGCGGTGATCAGCCGCAGCCCGGCGGGCGGCCGGTCGGCGGCGAGCTGCGGTACGAGCGAGACCCCCTGCCCCGCCGCGACCAGGGCGAGCACGGCGGTGAAGTCGTCGGCCCGGTGGCGTACCCGGGGGGTGAAGCCGGCCGCCGAGCAGACCCGCAGCGTGACCTCGTGGCAGAGGGTCCCCGGGCTGGCCATGATCCACGGCTGGTCCCGCAGGTCGGCGATGCCTTCGGCGTCCAGATCGGCCGGGGTGGCGAGGTGGACCGTCTCGTCGAGCAGCGGCACCGAGTCGAGGTCGGTGTCGGCCGTGGCCGGGGCGACGTCGTAGTCGTGCACCAGGCCGGCGTCGAGGCGCCGGTCCCGCAGGGCGGCCGGTACGGCGGCCGGGTCGAGTTCGCTGACCAGCAGTTCCAGGGCGGGGTGGGCGCGGCCGAGCGCGACCAGGGCGGCGGGCAGGACGGTACGGACCGCGCTGGGGAAGGCGCCGATGCGCAGCGGACCGGCCGGTCCGCTACGGACGGCGGCGAGGGCGGCGTCGGTCTCCTCCAGGGCGGCCAGGACGGTTGCGGCGTGCCGGAGCAGGACCCGCCCGGCCGGGGTGAACGCGACCCGCCGGCCGGTGCGTTCCAGCAGGGCGACGCCGGCTTCGCGTTCCAGGGCGGCGAGTTGCTGGGAGACGGCGGACGGGGTGTAGGTATTGGCGGCGGCGACCGCGGCGATGGTGCCGAGCCGGTCGAGGTCACGGAGCAGACGGAGCCGGCGCACGTCGAGCATCAGTTCAGCTTACGGTTTGCGTCAGGAATCGGAGCTGGTGCTTACGGTCGGGGTCGGGCAGCGTGGATGGTATGGATGGTGTCTACGTACCGCTGATCACTCCTTTCGCCGCTGACGGGTCGCCGGCTTGGGACGTACTCGAGAAGTTGGCTTTTGACCTGCTTGATGCCGGCGCGTCCGGGCTGGTGGCGCTCGGCACGACGGCGGAGCCGGCGGCGCTGAGCGACGCCGAGCGGCGCGGGGTGCTCGATGTGGTGGCGCGGGTGTGCCGGGAGCGTGGCGCGCGGCTGCTGGTCGGGGCCAACACGCCGGCGCAGCTGGCCGAGGTGCCGCCGGACGCGGCGGCGGCGCTGACGCTGGTGCCGCCGTTCCAGCGGCCCGGCGAGGACGGCGTGGTGGCGCACTTCGCGGCCCTCGCGGCGGCCGCCCCGGTGCCGCTGGTGGTGTACCACGTGCCGTATCGGACCGGGCAGCAGCTGTCCGCGGCCGCGCTGCGCCGGCTCGCCGCGATCGACGGCGTGATCGGGATCAAGTACGCCACCGGTGCGGTCGACGCGGACGCGGTCGCGCTGCTCGCCGATCCGCCGCCGGGGTTCACCGTGCTGTGCGGCGACGACGTGTTCCTGTCGCCGATGCTCGCGCTGGGTGCCGCCGGCGGCATTCTGGCCTCCGCGCACCTGGAGACGGCGGCCTTCGTCGCGCTCGCTGACGCGTGGCGCGCCGGCGACGCGGCCCGGGCGCGGCCGCTGGGACGCCGGCTCGCGCGGCTGTCCGCCGCGGCGTTCGCCCAGCCCAACCCCACGGTCATCAAGGCGGCGTTGCACGCGGCGGGCCAGATCCCGACCCCGGACGTACGCCTGCCGTTGCTGCCCGCGGTTGACGGACTTGCACCGCACCTCTACGGTTCTTTACTAGAGTAATGAACCGATGAAGGCGGGTCACCGATGTTCGACGACCGCAGCCCGATCTACCGGCAGATCGCCGAGCAGATCAAAGGCGACGTGCTGCGCGGCGTGCTCAAGGCCGACGAGCAGGTGATGTCCACGACGCAGTACGCGGCGTACTACCGGATCAACCCGGCCACCGCGGCCAAGGCGTTCCAGCAGCTCGTCGACGAGCGCGTGATCTACAAGCGGCGCGGCGTCGGCATGTTCGTCGACGCCGGCGCCCGGCAGCGGCTGCGCGAGCAACGGCGCGAGCGGTTCTTCACCGACGTGCTGGACCCGATGCTCGCCGAGGCCCGCGCGCTGGACATCCCGGTCGCCGACATCGTGGCCCGCCTTCAACAGCACTCCGAACCGGGGGACGCCAGATGACGCTCTCGATCCAGACCACCCACCTGCAACTGCGCTACTGCGACACCGTTGCCGTCGACGACGTCGACCTCGACCTGCCCGGCGGCAAGATCTACGGGTTACTCGGCCGCAACGGTGCCGGCAAGACCAGCCTGCTCGCCACCCTCGCCGGGTTCCGCAAGCCGACCGCCGGCACCGTGCGGATCGGCGGCGAGCCGGTCTTCGAGAACGTGCGGGTCACCACCCAGATCTGCCTGATCCGCGACGACAGCGGGGTCGGCGACAACACCGACCCCCTCTCCGACATCCTCGCCATGGCCCGGATGCTGCGGCCCAGCTGGGACGAGAAGTACGCCGACGAGCTGATGGACCGCTTCGCGCTGCCCCGCAAGAAAACCCTCGGATCGCTGTCGCGGGGTCAGCGCTCCGCGTTCGGCGTGCTGGTCGGCCTGGCCTCGCGGGCCCCGCTCACCATGTTCGACGAGGCGCACCTGGGCATGGACGCACCCACCCGGCAACTCTTCCTCGACGAGGTGCTGCGCGAGTACGTGGCCCGCCCCCGCACCTTCATCCTCTCCACCCACCTGATCGAGGAGCAGAGCCCGATCTTCGAGCGGGTGCTGGTCCTGCACGAGGGCCGGCTGCTGCTGCACGAGGAGCTGGACGAGCTGCGCTCGCGCGGCGTGTCGGTGACAGGCCCGGCCTCGATCGTCGACGACTTCGTCTTCGGGCTCACCGTGCTCGGCGAGGAACGGCTCGGGCCCACCAAGCGCGCCATGGTCTACGGCACGCTCGGCGAGGACAGCCTGCGGGCCGCCCGCGCCCACGGCCTGGAGCTCGGGCCGGTCGCCCTGCAGGAGCTGTTCATCCATCTCACCGGAGGCCTCCGATGACCCGCTGGCCGATCGCCCGCTACCTGCTCAGCACCCACTTCATCTTCCTGATCCTGGTCCTGCTCGGGTTCTACCTGGCCATCGGTGTGGTGCTGGCGGTGGTGGCCCTGCTGACCGACATCACGCTCAGCGGTGTCGACATCGGCGGGCAGATCCTCAACTGGATGGCCGTCGGCTACGGCTTCAGCGCCTTCGGTGTGCTGACCACCATGCTGGTGCACGGCCGCACCCGCCGCGAATTCCTCGCCCAGCACGCCGCCTTCCAGGTGATCCTGGCCACCGCGGCGGCCGCGCTGGTCACCGCGATGTACGCGGCCGAGACCGCGGCGTACTCGGCGCTCGACTGGGGGCAGAAGACGCAGGATGACCGGGCGTACGAGTCCACCAGCGACTATCCGACGATCTTCGTGGCGTACTGGAGCATGCTGCTGATCTGGCAGTTCGTCGGCGCCTTCGTCGGCACCGCCGTCTACCGGTGGGAGACCAACGGAATTCTGGCGCTGCTGCCCGCCGCGGGGCTGCTGCTGGTCAGCGGGGGAGTCAACAGCTTCCTCAAGCTGCCGTTCGTCGACTTCGAGGTGGACGGCCTGCTGCCGATGGCCGGCCTCACCGTGATCATCGCGGCGGTGACCTGGGCGATGACGTGGGCGACGGTGCGGGACATCCCGCTGCGTACGCAGGCCGCATAGGGTGCTCGCGTGACCGCACGCGTACTGATCACCGGAGCCACCGGTTCCCTCGGCCGCCGTGTCGCGCTGCGCGCGGCGGCCGCCGGCTTCCAGCCGGTCGGCACCTCGCTGTCCGCACCCACCGGCGTGCGCCTGGACATCCGCGACCCCGGTGACGTGCGGCGCGTGCTGGGCGAGGTGCGCCCCGACGCGATCATCCACACCGCGGCGGGCCGCGACCGCAACGACTGGCCGGCCACCGCGGACGGCGCGGCGAACGTCGCGGTCGCGGCCGCACAACTCGGGGTACGCCTGGTGCACGTCTCCAGCGACGCGATCTTCTCCGGCCGGGCCGTCGACTACGACGAGGACGCCACCCCCGACCCGGTCTACCCGTACGGCGCCGCCAAGGCCGCCGCCGAGACCGCGGTCCGGGCGATCCTGCCGTCCGCGGCGGTGGTCCGCACCTCGCTGATCCTCGGCGACGGCAACGGCGCCCACGAGATCCTCACCCACGACCTGATCGCCGGCCGGGTGCGCGGCGCCCTGTTCACCGACGAGATCCGCAAGCCGGTGCACGTCGACGACCTGGCAGACGCGCTGCTCGAGCTGGCCGCCGGCGACTACCGCGGCGTGCTCAACGTGGCCGGCGCCGACGCGGTGAGCCGCTACGACCTGGGCGTTCTAGTGGCCCGCCGGGACGGCCTGGACGAGACCGCCATCTTGTCGGCCAGCCTGGCCGCACTCGGCCTGAGCCGGCCCACCGACGTCCGCCTGGTCACCGCCCGGGCGCAGAAGGTGCTGCGTACCCGGCTGCGCGGGGCCCGCTCGTTTATCGGATGAAATGTGCCGGCGCGGTGCCGATACTGGGCCGCGTGACTGACAAACGCACCGTCCGCGTCACCGTGCGCGGATCCTTCGACGGCCTCACCGACGCGCAGAAGGCCGAGCTGATCGCGGCCGGCGACCAGCACTCCGACATCCTCGCGGTCCAGTACACCGAGCAGGGCCACCTCACCTACGACCTGAAGGCGCGGCCGTTCTTCACCTTCCGCTTCGCCGAGCAGGTCGCCGAGGAGAAGGACGTGGCCCGGGTCACCGCCCGCGCCGAGGCGAAGGCGGCGGCGTGGATGACCGAGCGGGGATACGGCTTCAAGCGCCTCACCTCGCAGACCGTCGACATGTCCGAGGTGCCGCTCGGCCCCCGGGGCCGCCGGCTCCAGGGCTGATGCCGGTCTAGCCGAGAGGGAAGTCGGTCAGCGTCGTCCACGACGTGTCCGGCTCCGGGCGGCCGACGAGCAGGTGCACGGTGCTGACCCAGGCGTGGATCGGCAGCTGCTGCTGCACCTCGGCGGCCGCGGCGGTCAGCACCTCGTGCGGATGGTCGTGCCCGATCGTCAGGTGGGGCACGACGTCCGCGAACTCGCCGCCGTACGGCTGCGCCCGCGGGAACCGGCCGGCCAGCCGGTGGGTGAGCTCGCGGAACGGTTCGGCCGGTGACGGCGACAGCCACACCACCCGCTCGCCGAACCAGCCCACCTTGTCCAGGGTGAGGAAGAACCGTGGCACCCCGGCGACGACGTGCCGCACCCCGGCGATGATCTGCGGGGTCAGCTCGTGCGGCGACAGGAACGGGAAGAGAACCGTGACATGGGCCGGTACGCCCCGTGAGGCGCTGCGGTCCAGCCGCTGCCGCAGGGCGGCGACGGCCGGCTCGGCTTCCGGGACCAGGACGGCGAGGGCACTCAGCGTCGGTTCCACCGCCGCAGACTAACCCTGGCGAATGCCGCGGTGTGCCCGTGGCGGGACAGCGCGGCCCGCCCACCGGACACTTGAGGAAAATTTCTCGGTGCAACCGAGCGGCAACCGAGAGTGGCCGCTTCCTGCACCCGACGCGGCGAAAAGTTCCCCCTGTCAGACGAACCAGGGGGGATCCGAAGATGACCACGACCGTCCAGCCGACCGCTGCCGTCACCCGTGCGCACGAGGAACTCGTCCGCGACAACATGGCGCTGGTCGGACACATGGTCCGGGAGATGCTGTTCAAGGTGCCGCCGCACGTGCACCGCGACGACCTCGCCTCGGCCGGTTACGCGGCGCTGGTCACCGCCGCCCAGGCGTTCGACGCGGAGCGGGGCATCCCGTTCGGCCGGTTCGCCGCGGTGCGGGTTCGCGGGGCGCTGCTCGACGAGCTGCGCAGCATGGACTGGGCCAGCCGTTCGGTGCGGGCCCGGGCCCGGCGCGCCGACGTGGCCCGGGAGGAGCTGACCCGGCAGCTGGGGCGTACCCCGACCGCCGAGGAGCTGGCCGAACTGCTCGGTGTCGCCGTCGGCGAGCTGAGCAGCGTCGACGACGACGTGCAGCGCGCCGCCGTACTGTCGTTGCAGGGTTTCAGCGCCGGCAACGCCGAGGACATGGTCACCGAGTCCTCGATGAACCCGGAGGAGATGCTGCTGCACCGCGAGCGGCTCGGCTACCTGCACGACGCGGTCAACGTGCTGCCGGAGCGGCTGCGCTACGTCGTCGAGGCGTCGTTCCTGCAGGAGCGCCCGCTGTCGGAGGTGGCGTCCTCGCTGGGCGTCACCGAGTCGCGGGTGTCGCAGCTGCGTACCGAGGCTCTCGCCCTGCTGCGCGACGGCCTCACCACGCACATGGAGCAGAAGGGCGTGCCGGCCGCGAAGGACGGCTGTGTAGCGCGGCGCCGCGCGGCGTACGCCGCCCAGATCGCCGCGCGCAGCACCATGATGTCGCGGCTGAGCGCCACCGACGTGCACGGCCAGCGCCTCGCCGCCTGATGCGGCCCGGCACAACACGAATGGGCCGCCGCGCACCAAGCGCGGCGGCCCGTTTCTTCGCCCGGCGGGCACGTGGAGACGAATACACCGCCGGGGTACGCGCGACGGCCGCCCCCGAGAATCACGGCCGTCCCCACCTGCCCCCAGCGATCACCTGCCACACCAGGCCATAGCGCCACCGCCGGGAAACAGCACCGGGTCAAGCACCGCCCGTGCGGCCCTCGCGGCGGGTCAAGCGCTGGACAGGCCGGGCCGCATCCGCAGCTGGGTTTCCGCGGCCGCCGCCCGCCGGCGCAGCCGTTCCGCCTCCGCGGCCAGCGCCGCCGCGCCGGTGTCGCTGAGCCGGTAGTAGCGGCGCAGCCGGCCCTCGACCGCCTCCTCGTGGTCGACCACGATCAGCTCCTGCTCGGCGAGCCGGTCCAGCGCGCCGTAGAGGGTGCCCGGCCGCAGTTTGACCTCGCCGGACGACAGGTCCAGCACGGACTGGACGATGCCGTAGCCGTGCAGCGGCTGCGCGGCGAGCGCGGTGAGGATCAGAAACGTCGGCTCCTGCATGTCGCTCAGCCTTTCAGCTCGTCACGGGCCGGCTGGCGGTGGCCGCCACCGGTCGTCCCCACGACACGAGGACGAGGGCCGCGGCGAGCAGCACCCCGGCACCGAACATCGCGGCGGTGAGCCACCCCGGCCCGGACGGCCAGTACGGTCCCGGCGTCAGCGCGCTGTGCACGGTGAACGTCGGCCCCTCGTTGCCGTACTTCTCGAAGGCCCGGACCACGTTGCCGTAGAACGCCGCCGCCGGCACCGAGAGCACCAGAGCCGCCGCCGTCCCCAGCAGGGCGGCAGTGCGGACCCGCGCCGGGTCGCTGTGACGCAGCCGCTGGACCAGCGCGGCGGCGAACAGCCAGCCGACCACCATCCCGGCGAGCCCGCCCAGCACGATCAGCGGCAGCAGGCTCGCGTTCCCGCTCGCCCACAGTTGCGTGCTGATCGTCCCCGCCTGCGGTGAGTTCCACCCGTCCACGTCGAGGGTGAGGCCGTCGCGCTCGGCGGTGAACGCGTCGCCGTCCACCCGCATGGCGGTCGTCTGCCCGTTCTCGTCGAGAACCGCCGCGCTGCCGGACGGGTGCTTCATCACGCTGACCTGCCAGCCGTCGGCGATCAGGCGCTGCCGGGCCTGCTCGGCGTCCCACCCGTCGGCGGCACCGAGCTCGACGGTGCCCAGCATCGTCGGACCCCACCACCGCGACCCGCCGTGAGAGGTGAGCGACGCCTGCTGTCCCGCACCGCCGGCCACCAGCTGATGCATGTCCTCGGCGGCCGACGGGCCGGGCAACGCGGCGAACGTGCGCTCGGCCGCCCACGACCCGGCAGCCGCACCGATGCTGCCGCCGATCAGCAGGGCGAGCACGGCGAGGGCCCAGGCCAGGGGCCGTCCGGCGGGCAGCCGGAACCGTTGCCGGATCCCGCTGCCGATCAGGTGCCACGTCTCGGCCCGGCCCGGCCGCCGCTGTCCCGGCTCCGCCATCTCCAGCAGCGTCGTGACGATCTCCCGCCCGTGCCGGCGCCGGTAGCCGGGCGGGTACGCCCGCAGCAGCCGCTTGTAGGCCCGCTCCAGCGCCGGATCCGCCGGCGGCCATTGCGCCGCCGTCACGACGCCGCTTCCTGCGAAGAAGTTCGATCCATGGCCGCGACAGTACGCGCGCCGCTATATATCGTCAACCGACCTATACGCATGGAGGCTGTCTCACGACGGTCGATGGCGACAGGATGGCGCCATGACCCAGCCCCGCGTCTACCTGAGCTACACCCCGGAGAACCAGTTGTATGCGGAGAGGCTGCACGAGGGCCTGGAGCCGCTGCTGGGCAGGGGCTCGGTGTGGATCGACACCAGGAGCGGTTCCGCGGACCGCGTCACAGCCATGGCGGCCGCCGACGTCGTGGTGGTCCTCGTCGGTGCTCCGGGAACGACCCAGGTGTACCGGCCGGCTGAGAGTCAGCTGCAGGAGATCCATACAGCGCTGGATCAAGGGAAAGGGGTGCTCTACGTCCTGGCCGGAGCCGACGGCGCGGCCGAGCATCCGTTCGAGCCGTCGCAGACCACTCTGCTGCGCGAAGATCCCTGGTTCGACGATGTCGGCGTGATCTCGGACCTGATCATCCAGCGAGGCCACCCTCCGGTGAACATGTTGCCGCAGGCCAGCGACCTGTTCATCGATCGCACCGACGAGATGCGGCTGATTCTCTCCGCTCTGGAGTCCGGCGAGGACAACCGTCCCGCCATGGTGGTCATCACCGGACCGCCCGGCAGCGGCAAGACGGCGCTCGCCCTGGCTGCCGCGCGCCGAGCCTCTGCCCGCTTCCCGGACGGCCTCCTTTATGCCAGTTTCGGCTCCGGGCTCAGCCCGGAAGCGGCGTTCGAGTCCTTCCTCGCCGCAATGGGCGCTCTGCCGGCTCTTGGCGGCCGCTCGGATCCCAACGCGCAGTACCGGACCCTGATCGCCGACAAGCGCGTCCTGGTGACGCTCGATGAGGTCGAGTCGCTGGGGAGCATCCAACGGCTCGTGAACCTGGGCTCGCGGGCTGCCGTCATCATGACGAGCGGTAGGCCGCTGCGCAGACTGCCGCCCCACATTTCGACGGTCACGCTGGGGCGCTTGCCCACCGAGGCCGCATTGGAACTACTGCGCGCGACGGCCGGACCGGAGATCGTGGACGCTGATCTTTCCAACGCCGAACGGCTCATCCGGGCGGTCAACGGGCTTCCCCTTCCTCTTCGCCTCGCGGCCGGCCAGGCACGAAGACGCAAGCTGGCGTCGCTGGCGTTGCTGGTGGCTGAGATGGGGCGCGTCTCTCAGCACGACGCCGTCTCGCAACTGCTGCTGAGCCAGGCCTACGAGACGCTTCCGGAAGGAGCACGCCGGCTCTTCCGGCTGCTGGCGGTGCTGCCGACCGCGCACTTCGAAGTCGCTCTCGCCATCGCTCTGGCGGAGGTCGACGGTGCGGCGGTGGTGGCGCAGCTGGAGAGTCTGGCGGCGGTGGCCCTGGTCGACACCTCCGGCCCGGGCCAGTACGCGGTCAGCGACGTCACATTCCGCTTCGCGGCCACCCGCCTGGAAGCCGAGGAACCCGAGGACGAACGCCGCGCGGCCCTGGACCGGGCGATCCGCTGGATGGCGGTCCGTACCGCCTTCCAGCCGGAGATGCCGATCACCCGCGACTACTGGACCGCTGACGACACCCTCGGCTACGCGCCCTACGCCGACGCGATCGCCGCCTTCGTCCGGCACCGCGGCACCCGCCCGCCGCTGACCATCGGCGTCACCGCGCCGTGGGGTGCCGGCAAGACGTCGCTGATGCGGATGGTGCAGGAACGCCTCGATCCGCGCGCCGACCGCGACCGGTGGACCCCGGTCCCGTTCAGCCTGACCACCGGGGCCCGCAAGGCACTGGCGCCGGGCGGTGACGCCAGCCGCCGGTTGACCAACCGGGAGCTGCTGCGGCGTACCACCGAACCGCCGATCGAGGCGGACGGCCGCAATCTCGATGTGGAGTCACCGTCCGGCGGGTGGCGGCCGACGGTCTGGTTCAACCCGTGGATGTATCAGAGCGGCGAGCAGATCTGGGCCGGTCTGGCGTACGAGATCATCACCCAGGTCACCGGCCGCCTCACCACGGCCGACCGGGAACGTTTCTGGCTCGCGCTCAACCTGCGCCGGGTCGACCGGCAGGCCCTGCGGCGCCGGATCTACCGCCAGCTGGTCGACCGTTTCCTGCCCTGGCTGTTGTGGCTGGGCCTGGCCGTCGTCCTCGCCACGGCCGGCGTACTGATGGCGGTGGTGTTCCCGCCGATCGCCGGTGCGCTGCGGATCAGCGCGGCCGGCCTGCTCTCGGCCGCCGGGCTGACGTTCGGCATCGGTGCGGTCGTCGCCGCCTGGAAGTTCCTCGGCGCCAAGGCGGCCGGCTCGTTCGGGCCGCTGCTGCGCGTGCCGGACCCGATCAAGTCCGCCGCCGACCGGGCCGGCGACGAGGTCAAGGGCGCGTACACCGAGCTCTTCCCGGACCCCGCCTACGACCGGCGGCTGGGCTTCCTGCACCTGGTGCAGACCGACATGCGCCGGGTACTGGATCTGATCGCCACCCACCAGCGGCCGCTGGTGGTCTTCGTCGACGACCTGGACCGCTGCTCACCGGGCGCCGTGGTACGGGTGATCGAGGCGATCAACCTGTTCCTGGCCGGCGAGTTCCCCAACTGCGTGTTCGTCGTCGCGATGGAGCCCGCCGTCGTCGCCGCCCACGTCGAGTCGGTCTACAAGGATCTCGCGGCGCATCCGGAGGTCAGCCGGTCCACCGCGGAGGGCGCCACGCTCGGCTGGCGGTTCCTGGAGAAGATCGTGCAGCTGCCGCTGAACCTGCCGCCCCCGGACCCGGTGCGGCAGACGAGCGGCTACCTCAACGCGCTGCTCGACCGGCCGGTCCGGAGGGTCACCCCGGCACCGGTGGCCGACGTGTCACCGCCACCCGCGGCAGCGCCGGCCCGGGCCGCGGAACCGGCGGCGGACGCGCCGGCCGCCCGGCCCGAGACCGCCGCGCCGGCCACCGCCGACCGCGCCGTCCTGGTCAGCCGGCTGGAAGCCGCGATCCGGCAGCGCGAGCCCACCACCGACACCCTCGCCGCGGTGGCCCTGCACGCGCAGCGGGAGGTGATACCCGACTCGCCGGCCACGGTTCTGCCGGAGACCTCCGAGGCGGCCAACCGGGTGCTGGTCGAGCTGTACAGCGACAACGAGGCACGGACCGCGATTCTGGCCGGCGTGCCCGGCCTCGCCTCGGACAATCCGCGCGAGATCAAGCGGTTCGTCAACCTGTTCCGCTTCTACAGCTTCATCGCCCAGCAGCACCGCCTTCAGGGGCTGCCCCCGGCGAGCGGCGCGGAGATCGCCAAACTGTGTGTGCTCGCGATCCGCTGGCCGAACCTGCTCGGTCTGCTGGGCCGCGGCTGCGGCGACGGCGCTTCAAGCAATCTCGGCCATCTGGAGCAGTCCCTGCGATCGGACGAGCCGATCTCCGTGAACGCGTGGCGCAACGCGCTGCGCCGGGTCGGCCTGCTCGCCGAGAACCAGCCGGCCGGCACCAACCCCGCGTGGGCGGAGGAACTGCGCCGGTTCCTGGAGACCGAACCCGGCATCGCCGGCCTCGCCGACCGCATGCTCTGAGCTCTCGGGAAAATCCGGTTGCAGGGCCGGGCCGGGCGAGGCAAGGTTGGCGATGACCTGATCCCGGCCCGAGGAGTGCCTGCCCCGATGTGAGAGCGATCCGACCTTGTCCAGCGCCCGCGCGGCGCGTCCCTGTCGGTGTCGCCCTGTTCCGGAGGCCTGCATGCAACCTCGTAACGCTCATCTCAAAGCGGTCGGCCTCGGCTGCGCCCACGACGGCGACCTGCTCTTCTCCGGGTTCGACCTGGTGCTGCGCGCAAGGCGACCGGATCGGGGTGGTCGGTCCCAACGGCGCCGGCAAGACCACCCTGCTCAAGGCGCTGGCGGGCGAGCTCCGACCCACCGCCGGCAGTGTCACCGTCTCGCCCGGGGCGCACGTGGAACACGTACCCCAGAGGATGCCCGACCTCGACGGCAGCGTCGGCGCGTTTCTCAGCGGTGGGCTCGGTGAGCTCGCGGCAGTGACCGCGCGGATGCGCGAGCTGGAGGCGCGTCTCGCCGCGGGCGAGGACGTGCTCGCCGAGTTCGGCACGGTGCAGGAACGCTGGACCGCCCTGGAGGGCTGGACCGCCGAGGCCCGAATCACCGAGATCCGCCAGCGGCTCGACATCGAGCACCTGCCCGACGACCTGCCGGTGACCGCGGTCAGCGGCGGCGAGCAGGCCCGCCTGCTGCTGGCGCGTGCCCTGCTGGGCGGCCGGGGTCCGGACCTGCTGCTGCTCGACGAGCCGACCAACCACCTGGACGCCGAGGGTGCGGCATGGCTGCGGCAGTGGTTGCGCGACTTCCCCGGCGGGGTGCTCGCGGTCAGCCACGACCGGGCGTTCCTGGACGAGTTCGCCGGCCGGATCATCGAGTTGGACGGCATCGACGAGCAACCTCAGGACTATCCGGGCGGCGGCTACACCGCCTACCGCGCCGAGAAACAGCGGCGCTGGGAGCGCCTGCTGCTCGACTACGAGGCGCAGGAGAAGGACCGGCTGCGCTGGGAGGCCGACATCGAGCGGACCAAGGGGTACGCGGCCGGCGTCGAGAACACCGTGCGCTCCGGTGCCGAGGCGCCACACCTGCGACGGGTGGCCCGGCTGGTGGCCCGCAAGGCCAAGGTGCGCGAGCGGCGGCTGCGCCGGCAGATGGCGTCGGTGAAGTGGATCGCCGAGCCGCGCACCCGTCCGCCGCTGACCCTCGCCTTCCCGGGTGACGACGCCGAGGACCGGGAGGTCGTGCTCAAGGTCCGGGATCTGACGGTGGCCTTCGGTGACCGGGTCCTGCTCGATCACGTGGATCTGGACGTCACCCGTGGCGATCGCATCGTCATCACGGGTCGTAACGGGTCGGGTAAGACGACGCTGTTGCGGGCGCTCGCCGAGCGGTACCCGGAGGCGTCCGTGCTGCCGCAGTCCGACGACGGCCTGCGCACACCCACCAGCATGATCGATTTCTTCCGGGCGCGGGTGCCGGTGTACGTCGACGACGCCGAGCGGCTGCTCGCCGGGCACCAGTTCGAGCCCGAGCAGTGGATCGCCCCGGTGCGCGACCTGTCCGCCGGCGAGCTGCGCCGGCTGCTGCTCGCCGTGGTGGTCAACAGCCCGTCGCGGGTCCTGCTGCTCGACGAGCCGACCAACTACCTGGACTTCGAGGCCCTCGACGTGGTCGAGGAGGCGCTGCGGCGCTACCGGGGGACGCTGCTGATCGTCAGCCACGACCGGTACTTCGCGGATGCGGTCGGCCACACCCGGCACTGGCATGTCGCGGACGGACAAGTGATCGAGAGCTGACAAACTGGCGGGCATGTCGCTGCTCCCACACGCCGCCCGGGACCTGGCCGCCGGCGGTTCGGCGGAACAGTTCACCGAGGCGTGGCTGGCCAACCGGCGTTTGTCCGAGCACACCCGCTCGGCGTACCGGCGCGACGTCGGGTCGTGGCTGGCCTGGTGCGCCGGGCGGCGGGTCGATCCGTTGCGGGCGTCGTTCCTGGACGTCAACGCGTACGCCCGGGGTCTGGAGGCCCGGCCGCTGGCACCGGCGTCGGTGGCCCGCAAGCTGTCCGGCATCTCCAGCTGGTACGACTTCCTGGTCAAACTGCAGGCCGTCACCGCGAACCCGGTGGGTGCCGCCGACCGGCCGTACGTCTCCCGGGACCACTCCTCGACGGTCGGGCTGACACCGGCCGAGGTGGACGATCTGCTCGCCGCCGCCGAGCGCGCGAGCGGCCCGGCCGCGGTACGCCATCACGCCATGCTGCTCCTGCTGGCCGACCTGGGGTTGCGTGTCGGCGAGCTGGTCAGCCTGGACCTGGCCGACGTGGGCTGGGAGCGCGGGCACCGTACCGTGCGGTTCGTCGGCAAGGGCGGCCACCAGCGGCGCCGGGCGCTGACGCCGGGCGCGGCCGCCGCCCTGGACGAGTACCTGCGGCTGCGCGGCGCCGAACCTGGTCCGCTGTTCCTGACCGGCACCGGCGCCCGCGTCGACCGGCACGCGGTGTTCCGGCTGGTCCGGCGGCTGGCGAAGGAGGCCGGCATCGACGCCGCGGACCGGCTGTCGCCGCACTCGCTGCGGCACTCGTTCGCCACCACCGCCCGCGCCGAGGGCGTGCCGCTGGAAGACGTGCAGGACGCCATGGGGCACGCCGATCCGCGCACTACCCGCCGTTACGACCGTGACCGTCACAACCTGGACCGTGACCCGGCATACACGATCGCGGCGGCGCGTGCCCGGCGTAACAGCGCCTGATCCGTCCCCCTATGCTCTCAAGCTGGCTAGGGAAAGCGGGCAAGCGTGGCTGCGGAAATGAATATCGTCGAAGCGGTGATTCTCGGTGCGGTCGAGGGGATCACCGAGTTCCTGCCGGTCTCCAGCACCGGTCACCTGACGATCCTGGAGAAGCTGTTCGGGCACACCATCGACGACCCGGACATCACCGCCTTCACGGTGATCATCCAGTCCGGCGCGGTGCTCGCCACCATCCTGTTCCTGCGCCACGACATCGCCCGGGTGGTGCCGGCGTTCTTCCGCGGCCTGTTCGACAAGGGACTGCGCGATCATCCCGACTTCCGGTTCGGCTGGGCGGTGCTGCTGGGCTCGATGCCGATCGTGTTCGCGGCGCTGCTGTTCAAGGACACCATCGAGACCACGCTGCGTAGTCTCTGGTTCGTCGCCGGCGCGCTGATCATCTGGAGTGGCGTGATGGCGTTCGCCGACCACGCCGCCACCCAGATCCGCCACGAGAAGGACGTGACCTGGAAGGACACCATCATCATCGGCGTCGTGCAGTGCATGGCGCTGATCCCGGGCATCTCCCGCTCGGGTGCCACCATGTCGGCCGGCCTGCTGCGTGACTTCGACCGGGTGACGGTCACGAAACTGTCGTTCTTCCTGTCCATCCCGGCGCTGACCGGGGCGTCGCTGCTGCAGGGCGTCGAGGAGTTCGACCGGATCTCCGGCGGGGTCGGCTGGCTCAACACGATCGTCGCCACGGTGGTCAGCTTCGTGGTCGCGTACGCGTCGGTGACGTGGCTGCTCAAGTTCGTCTCGAAGCACTCGTACAGCGTCTTCATCTTCTACCGCCTGGCCCTCGGCTCGCTGCTGCTGGTTCTGCTCGCGACAGGCACCATCCAGGCGAAGTGACGGCCGCCGCCGAACGGGCGCTCGCGCACGTGCGGGCGCTCTTCCCGTCGCCGGGCGGCTTTCCGGTACCGGCCGCGGTGACGGTCAACTTCCACCCGGACCGGCTGGCCGCCGACGGCCGCACGGTCGCTGAGTGCCTGGCCGCCGACGGCGTGTACCGCAACCAGTTCGAGACCCGCATCTCCAACGGCGGGCTGAACGCCCACCTGGGCGGGGCGCGGGAAAGCTGGGAGCACCGGATGTTCGGCGGCGCCTACACCGGCCCGACCGGCCGGCCCGTCTACGGCGCCCTGAACCTGGCCGGGCACCCGGACGGCGCCGCACCCCGCTTCGGCAGCTGCCACCTGGTCCTGACTCCGCGGGTCGCCGCCCGCAGCACGTTCAGCCACGGCGACAGCGTCACCGAGCCGACCGTGCTCGGCACCTCCGGCACGTTCGCCGCGGTCTGGGCGGCTCTGCTCGGCGAGGTCACGCGTACCGGATCCGCGTTGGGTGTCGCAGCGGCCTCGCCACCGCAATGGGCCGCTGAATTGGCCACCCGCGCCGCTGCCTACGCGGCCTGGCCGGCCGAGCCCGGCCCGCCGCCGGTGCCGGCCGGCCGATCGCTCGACGCCTACATCGAGGCCCAGGTGCACGGCGGCCTCCCGCTGGACGGCAACGTCACGGCCGTCGTCGCCGACCCATCATTCCGGGGCACCTCCACCGAAGCGTCCCTGGCCCGTCTCGGCGTCCCGATCCGCTGGCACCACGGCTTCCGGCTGCCCGCCGGCGACTTCCCGGCCGACCTGCGCGGCCCGGCGGTCCCGCCGCTGGCCCGGCTGGTCGCCGACCGCTACCAGCGGCCCGTCCTGGACGCCGAGGTGATCGGCCGGGCCGCCCGTTCGGTCGTGCGCAGCCCGCACGAGTGGTCCCGCTTCGACGACCCCCTCCAGCAGATCAAATACCTGTGGCACATCCTCGTGCTGCGCGGATAACCCCAAGACCCCTGTCTGGTCCTGCTTCTTCGGGGTACGCGTGACCGGCCGTCCCGCCGAAGCCGACCCGTCCCCGCTCTCCCGGCGCGGCCGAATGATCAAACAGGCGAAAAAGCGGTTTCGGCTGTGCCTGTCACCGCTCCCGTGGCCGCGCCTGCCCGAGCCGCGCCGGGCCGGGTCCTTGTCGCGCCGCGCTGGCCGCCACACACGGGCTCACCGCGCGACTGCCCAACGGCCACCCCTGGAACGTCACCAACCAGGCCCCGACCGCGAAAGCGACCGTCGTCACATCAGATCGACGTCACGTCCCGGCGCCCGAGCCTGTCTTAGAGGGGCGTACCACCGACAACCGGTAAGGAGCGCACCATGGAAGCACGACTGAACTTCTTCACCGACCCGCTGGCCGGCAAGGCCCTCAAGCACCTCACGGCCGCCGGCCGGGTGCTCACCGAGTCGACGCTGCCGCTCGCCACGCAGGAGCTGGTACGGCTGCGGGCCAGCCAGATCAACGGCTGCGGGTTCTGCACCGACATGCACACCAAGGAGGCCGTGGCGGCCGGCGAGACCCAGTTGCGGCTCAACCTGGTGGCCACCTGGCGCGAGGCCACCGTGTTCACCGACGCCGAACGGGCCGCCCTGGAACTGACCGAGCAGGGCACCCGGATCGCCGACGCGGCCGGCGGTGTCTCCGACGACGTATGGGCGAACGCGCAGAAGCACTACGACGACGAGCAGCTCGGCGCGCTGGTCGCCGCGATCGCGCTGATCAACGCGTTCAACCGGTTGAACGTGATCGTCCAGCAGCCGGCCGGCGACTACCGGGTCGGCATGTTCCACTGACACGCGTCATGACTGAGGAGCCGAACGTGGACGGTTACCGCCCGCTGCTGTTCTCGATCGCCTACGGCATGACCGGGTCGGTCGGTGACGCCGAGGACATCGTGCAGGACGCCTTCCTCGGCGCCACCCGGGCCCGGCGGGCGGGGACCACGATCACCGACCCGAAGGCGTACCTGACGACGTCCGTCACCCGGCTGGGCATCAACTATCTGCGTTCGGCCCGGGTGCGCCGGGAGACCTATGTGGGCAACTGGCTGCCCGAGCCGGTCGTGGTGCCGGCCGGCGATCCGGGCCCCGCCGAGCACGCGGAACTGTCCGATTCGCTGTCGATGGCGTTCCTCGTACTGCTCGAAGCGCTGTCCCCGGTGGAACGGGCGGTCTTCATGCTGCACGAGGTGTTCGGCTACAGCCATGCGGAGGTCGCCGGCATCGTCGGCAAGTCCGAGGTGAACTGCCGGCAGATCTTCGCCCGGGCCCGGCAGCGGATCGCCGCGGGCCGGGCGGCGCCGTCGCCGGCCCGCCGCGCCGAGGGCGCCGAACTCGCCCGCCGGTTCTTCGACGCGGTCACCGGCGGCGACCTGGACGCGCTGCTCGGCACCCTGGCGCCCGACGTGGTCTCCTACGGCGACGGCGGCGGCAAGGCCCCGGCTCTGGCGACCCCGCTGGCCGGCCGGCAGGAGGTGGCCCGCTTCGTGATCGACCTGTTCCGCCGGCTGACCGAGGCGGGTTTCGGCCTGCGTCCGGCCCAGGTCAACGGCCGGCCGGGTGCCGTGCTGCACGACCTGGACGGCCGGGTGGCCAGCGTGATCGAACTCGACGTCGCCGACGGCGCGATCCAGGCCATCCACGGCGTCGTCAACCCCGACAAACTAGGCCACCTCGGCCCGGTTTCCACCATGACCCAGCTCGACCACCCGACCTGGCGCTCCGGCCTCACCCCGTGACCGGCGCACCCGCGATCAGGGCCTTGACCAGGCGCTCACCCGCCGGCCAGGGCCCGAACCCGGTCTTCGAGTCGAGGTGACCGACCGCGCCGGCGTCGAACACCTCGGCGCCCCACTGCCGCGCCGTGTCGGCCGCTTGCTCGAATGTCGAATGCGGATCGTCGCGGCTGGCCGCCACGACCGTCCGGAACGGCAGCGGCGTCCAGGTCACATCCGGGCGCTCCAGGAACGGTGGGGTGACCATCAGCGCCGCCCGCACCGGTCCGCTGTGCTCCTGCGCCCAGAACGCCACAGTCAGGCACCCGGCGCTGTGCGCGACCAGCACGGCCGGCTCATCACTGGCCCGCAGCGCCGCGTCCAGGTCGGCCACGCGTTCGTCCGGCAGATAGGGCGGGCCGGGTGGCTCCGGCGCCCAATGAAATTCCGGATTCTCCGCTTCCCAACGCACCGACCAGTGCTCGGGAAACGGCTTACCCCGCCCCGGCACCAGCAGCACCCGGATCCGTTCAGTCATGACAGTGAACCTAAACCAGCTTTCCGTGCTCTCTGCCTATCGGTCACGCTTCTTCGGGGTACGCGTAACCGGCCGTCCCGCCGAAGCCGGCCCGTCCCCGCTCTCCCACCGCGAGCCAGGCTTTCCGTTCCAGCCCCAGCGCGCCCGCCGGGAAACACCATCGCGGTCAGGGTCTTGTCCGGCCCAACGTGGGTGCTGTCTGGCGGCCGTTGAGACAGCAGGGAGGTTGGGCCAAGCAGGATCACCGCGGCCGGTCCTCCAGGGCGGCCTTGACCAGGGCGAGCGCGGTCTCCGCAGGGACGCCCATGGCGCGGGTCTGCTCGGCGTACGTCATCGCGGCCTGCTGAGCGCGCCGGGAGGTGCCGGCCGCGCGGGAGGTGATCACCGTGCCGGCGCGGCCGCGGGTCTCCACCAGGCCGGCCTGCTCGAGCTCGCGGTAGGCGCGGGCGACCGTGTTGACGGCCAGGCCGAGCGCGGTGGCGAGCTGGCGGACCGGGGGCAGCTTGGTGCCCGCTGGCAGGTCGCCACCGGCAGCGAGTTCGGCGATGCGGACCCGGACCTGCTCGTATGGGGGTACGGCGGATCCGGGGTCGATGGTGATGTCCATCAGAGGATTCTGGGGGGTGTGTTGCCCACGGCGAGGATGGCCCGCCGCAGCGGCACGAAGGCGAGCAGTACGCCACCGACCAGGAAGAAGATCATCAGCGAGATGATGCCGGTCCGGTAGCTGTTGGTGACCTGGAAGATCAGGCCGAAGAAGAGCGGGCCGAGCCAGCTGGTGCCCTTGTCGCTGATCTCGTAGAAGCCGTAGTACTCGCCTTCCTTGCCGGCCGGGATCAGCTGCGAGAACAGGCTGCGGGACAGGGCCTGGCTGCCGCCCATGACCAGGCCGATGCCGGCGCCGAGCAGCATGAACGGCAGCGGTTCGCCTTCCGGCAGCCAGTAGGCGGCGGTGACGACGACCAGCCACAGGGCCAGGGCGATCAGGATCGTCTTGCGGGCACCGATCCGGTTGGCGACGGCGCCGAGCAGCAGCGCACCGCCGAAGGCGAGGAACTGCACGATCAGGATGGTCAGGATCAGCGTGGACTGTTCGAGCTTGAGTTCCTCGGTGCCGAACTGGCTGGCCAGCGCGATGACGGTCTGGATGCCGTCGTTGTAGATCAGGTAGGCGCCGAGGAAGAAGAGCGTGAGCGGGTACGCCCGCATCCCCTTGATGGTGTGCCCGAGCTGCTTGAACCCGTCGGTGAGCACGTTGCCGCGCGCCTGGGCGGCCGCGACGCTCGGATGTTCGCGCAGCCACAGCAGCGGCACCACGGTGAACGCGGCCCACCACAGGCCGGCCGACACGATCGACCAGCGGGCGATGTCGAGGGTGCGCTGCGGGTTGCCCTCTTCGGACAGCGACATGACGGCGACCAGGTTGAGCAGCAGCAGGACGCCACCGCCGAGGTAGCCGGCCGCCCAGCCGCGGCTGGAGATCTTGTCGCGTTCGTCCGGGCCCGCCAGTTGCGGCAGGAACGAGTTGTAGACGACCACCGCCGCGCCGAAGGCGATGTTGGCGATCAGGAACAGCAGTCCGCCCAGCAGGTAGCGGTCGCCGGTGACGAAGGCCATCGCGATGGTGGCGGCGGCGCCGAGGAACGCGGCACCGGCCAGCAGCGGCTTCTTGCGGGGCGCCCGGTCGGCGATGGCGCCCATCACCGGCAGCACGAAGACGGTGAGCAGCACCGACAGCGACACCAGGTACGGGAAGTAGGAACCGGCGGCGATGGTGATGCCGAACGGGCGGACCACCCGGTCGCACTCGTCGGCGTCGATCGGGCATCCGGCGGCCAGCTCGGTGACGGTGGTCAGGAACGGCCCGAGGAACACGGTGATGACCGTGGTCGAGAAGGCCGACATCGCCCAGTCGTAGAAGTACCAGCCGGTGCGTTCCCGCCGGCCGGCGGGAACAGGGGTGGGTGTGCCGGTCACGGCCATCGATCGCGCTCCAGAGTGTCAATGCGGTGCGCGCACATGATGCCACCCGGGCGGCCTCAGCGGGAGATGTGGATCACTGTTCACCCGGTGTCCACCACCGGGCGAGGGCGCTGGTGGCGGGATCCTCGTCGGCGGCGAGCACCTCCCACGGGTCGGCGCCGGCCGGCAGGTCAACCCCGGCGTAGGCGGCGAGCTCCTGAGCGTCGACCGCTTCGACCGGCGCGGTGAACCCCTCGGCGTCGGCCGGGCCGAGGGTGGCGGCGTCGACCCACGGGAAGCCGTCGACGGGTTCGGGCAGCTCACCGACGTCGAGGGCGGGCGGGAACACCGCGTCCGCCGGCTCCGGGGCGATGTCCGGCTGATCGGGAACCTGGGGATCCTCCCAGGACGGTTCCTCGAAAGCCGGCTCGTCGATGGAGAGCTCGGGCAGGTCGACGTCCGGATGAGCGAGGTCGGGCTGATCGAGGTCGGGCAGCTCGTCCGGTGGCTCGAAGTCGAAGTCGTCGTCCCAGTGGTCGGTCATCAGGGCCTCTCCCGGTCGTCGTCGATCGGTGCGGGGGTCAGGGCACGGGCGCGCAGCAGGGCTTCGTCGGCCTGCCGCAGCCGGGTGGCGGCGGCGTCGCGGTCGGTGGTGGCGGCGGCCCGGCGCTTGGCCCGGCCGGCGGCGTCCTCGGCGATCGCGGCGTCGATCTCGGCGATGTGCGCGTCCAGTTCGCGCAGCCGCCGTTCGATGGCGTCGTCGAGGGCGATCGACAACGCGTACTGCAGGTCGGTGAACCGGGTGCTGATCTCGTCGGTGAGCGCGGCCCGGGCCTCGGCGAGCACGTCGCGCAGCCAGCTCTGCGCCTGCCGGCGGTCGTTGTGCACCCGCCGCCGGTACAGCACGTAGCCGCCGGCGGCCAGCCCGAGCGCGATACCGGCGACCGGGATGAGCAGTCCGGCGCCGGCCACGCCGAGGGCGGACATGCCCAGGGTGGCGCCGCGGCCGGCGACCAGGGCGATACCGCCGGCGGACAGGGCGATCAGCATGTTGTCGCCGGAGCCGCGCGGTGGCCCGGCGGCCAGGGCGTGCCGGATGGTGGCGCTGAGCCGGCTCAGGGTGGCGGCGAGCCGTTCGGCGTCGAACGCTTCGGCGAGGACCCGCTCGGCGATCGCGTGGTAGGCGCTCTCCAGCCGCTGTGAGAGGTCGGCGGCGACGGCCTGCAGGTGGGTGTCGACGTCGTCGGGCAGGCCGGCGAGCTCGTCGGTGCCGGCCTTGTCGATGCGCTGGGCGAGGTCGTGCTGCACCTCGCCGATGCGGGTGCGCAGGTAGCCGACGGTTTCGACGCGGGCCCGCTGGATCTCGGTGCCCAGCCGCAGGGTCCACTGCCGCGACTCGGTGCGTTTGCGGCCGGCCAGCGCGGCGCGTTCGGCTTTGGCGTCGGCCTGTCTGCGCGGGTCGGCGGCGGCCGCCTGGATGCGGGCCTCGGCGGCGTCGTGCAGCCGGGCCAGGTCACCGCGGGCGGCGCGCAGCACGTTGGCCAGGCGCAGCTGGTGGCCGCGCCCGGCCAGTTCCACCAGGGCGTGCTGCAGCCCGGCGATGCGCGACTCGTCGGCCAGGGCCTGCCGGGCGCCGGCCGGACCGGCGAGGGCCAGTTCGGCGAGACGCGCGGAGACCGGGAACCAGGGTGCGCCGGCGAACCGGGGTGCGTGCGCCTGGAGCAGCGCCCGGTTGTCCTCGGCGATGGTGCGCCACTGCGGAAACGCGTCGATCTTGGTGAGGGCGAAGACGACGGCGTCGACGCGTTCGGTGGCGGCCGCCAGGAAGTCCAGCTCGGGCTGGGACAGCGGGGCGGACGCGTCGGCGACGAACAGCAGGGCGGTGGCGCGGCGTACCGCGTCCAGCGCGATGGCGGCGTGCGCCGGGTCGAGGCCGCCCGCGCCGGGCGTGTCGAGCAGGCTCATGTAGCGCAGCAGCGGCGCCGGGTGGGTCACCTCGATGCGGCGGGCCCGCTGGTGGCGCAGGTCGGTGATCTCGACCGGTTCGCCGCCGCCGGGCAGCCAGGCCGTCGCGGAGAACGCCTCGCCCGGCTGGAACTGCAGGTAGGCCGTGGTGGCCACGGTGACGTCCACCGGGGACAGGCCGGGCACCCCGAGCAGGGCGTTGATCAGGGAACTCTTGCCGCGTTTGGTCTCGCCGACGATGACGATGCCGGGCCGCACCAGGTGGTCGCGGCGCAGCTGGGCCAGGTCGGCGGCGGCGTCCGGGTCGGTGGTGCGCAGGTACGACAGGGTGTCGCGGACCGCGGTGTCCAGCTGGGCGGTCAGGTCGCCGGTCACCGCCGCACCTCCTGGGCGAGCAGGTGGAAGCCGCGGTGCGCCACCTGGGCGATGCGGGCCTGCGCCGGGCCGGCACCGTCCACCGCGTACGCCCGCCAGCGTCCCGCCGCGCTGATCGCGGCCGCCGCCAGCTCGCCGGGGCCGGCCTGCGGCAGGTCGAGGATCCAGCGCGGGTCGTCGGAGGTGGCCAGCCGGATCAGCTCCTGTTCCCAGCGCGGCGGCAGCGGGACCGTGCCGTTGGCGGCGCGCTGGGCGGCGTCCAGCAGCCGCAGCCGATGGTAGGCCGGGTCCCGCAGCGCCGACTCCAGGGCGTCGCGGATCACGGTCCGGGCCCGCGGGTCGGCGCTGAACCCGGCGAGCCGGTCCAGGCGGGTCAGCGCCCACCCGGCCTTGATCGCGTCGCAGCGCCACCGGAACGTGCGGTCCACGGTGTCGCGCAGCCGCTCGAAGCCGGACGCGGCGAGCAGCCGGCGCACCAGTTCGCCGGTGCCCAGCCGGGGTTCGGCGGCCAGCTGCGCGCAGGCGAAGCCGATCCCGTACAGGTCGAGGCGGGTCAGCAGCCGGTCGCGCTGTTCGGCGCCGACCGGCGCGGGCCGGTTGCGGAACAGGTCGGCCGAGGCCAGCAGCAGGGTGAGTTCCGCGGCCGGCAGGGTGGCGAGCTTGGCGAGCGCGTCGCGGTCGGCGGCGGTGAGCCGGCCGGCCTCGGCGGTCTCGGCCAGCAGTGCGGCCACCGGCACCACATCGCCGACGGTACGCGCGAGCAGCCGCGCCTGCCCTTCGGCGAGGGGTCCCGCGATCGGCCACGGGTCGTCCGCGCCGCCGGCCAGGGTGTCCACCTTGCCGAGCACCCCGATGGCGTTGATCGGACTGGTCGCCAGCCGCGCCGACGCCGCGTGAAACGCCTCCAGGGCGCGGATGTCGTCGGCCCGGACCGCCTGGGTGAACACGTAGACGACCGCCTCGGCCGCGGTGATCTCGCCGGCCGAGTCCGCGTCGATGCCGACCGCCTCCTCCGCCCGGGCGCTGCCGGCCCCGTCGGTCGACGCCAGCCCCGGCGTGTCGACCACGGTCAGCTGCCGCAGCCGGTCGCTGGTCAGGGTCACGTCCACGTACGCCACCCGGGCGGCCGGCACCCCGAGCCGGGCCGGGACCATGCCGTCCTCGTCCAGCGGCAGGCTGCGCCGCTCACCGTCGCGGGTCACCACGTTGATCCGGTCGGCCGGCCCGTAGCGGAACCGGGTGACCACGCGGGTGCACTCGCCGGCGGCGGTGGGGGCGACGCGCCGCCCGATCAGCGCGTTTACTAGTGTCGACTTTCCGGCTTTCAGGCGACCCGCGATGGCGACACGTAGCGGATCGTGAAGACGGTCGCCGATCTGTCGTACCTGGCCACCAGCATCGGAGGAGATCTTCGTGACGATCTCGTGACACAGCGTCGCGACGCCGGTGGTGAGCGGCCCGGTCACCACGACTCGTCAGGTGCGCACCACGTCGGCGACAATGTGCGTACCGCGGCTGACGTCGTCACGAGGAGGGCCTTTCCGTCGCAGCAGCGGCAGGTCGGAGCACCTGCCCGCAGCACAGCCTACGGACGTCGGGGTCGCGGCCGGATCCCGTGTTCGTGCCAGTGAGGGGGGAGCGCCGGTGCCGGACGAGCCCGAGTCGGCCGCCCGCGCGGCGCTGCGCCAGGGACCCGCGCTCGTCGTCCTGACCGGCCCGCCCGGCTGCGGCCGCAGCACCCTGCTGCGCCGGGTCGCCGGCTCGGTCCCCGGCCCCGCCCACGTCGGCGGCGGCCTGGCCATGCTCGCCACAGTCCCCGCGCTCGCCCTGTCCCGGGCGGTGCGGGCCCGGCTGCCCGCCGACGACGTGCACCTGCTCGCCGAGGCGGTCCGGTCCCGGGTGCGCGGCGGGCTGCTCGTTCTCGACGATCTCCAGCACGCCGACACGGCGACGATCGCGGCGCTGCCCCATCTCGCCCGCACGTGCCGGGTGGTGGTCGCGTTGCGTACCCCGCATCGCCTCGCCGAACCGGCGGTGGCCGCCCTGCGCGCCGCCGCCACCGCCTGGCTCGCGGTGCCCCCGCTGGACCCGGCCGCCGCCCGCGCGCTGGCCCGGCAGACCGCCGCCCGGCTGGACGACGCCCAGCTCAACGCGGTGGTCGTCCGGGCCGGGGGCAACCCCTTGGCGATCACCGCGCTGGCCCGGCAGGCAGCCGCCGGTCGCGCTCCGGTGGGCGAGGACATCGACCAGGTGGGGTACGCGATAGCGACCGCCCTCGCCGACCTGCCCCGTCCCGCCCGCACCGCCCTGGCCGCGCTCGGCCTGCTCGGCCGCCCCGCCCCGCCGGCCCTGCTCGGCACCGGCGCCGCCGACCTGCTCGCCACCGGCCTGGTCACCGCCGAGCCGGGCGGTGCCCTGCTGCCCGTGTCGGCGTATGTCGCGGAGACCGCCGCGGGTCTGCTCGACGCCGCCGCCCGGACCGACATGCACGCCCGCCTGGCCGAGCTGACCCCGCCGGCCGAGGCCGCCCGGCACCTGGCCGCCGCCGGCGACAGCGCGGGCGCGCACCGCGCGGCGCTGACGGCGGCCGACCGTGCGGCCGGGGGTGAGCGGGCCGCGCTGCTGCTGTTCGCCTGCGGTCTCGACGTGCCGGTCGATCCGCGGGTGCGTTTGGCCGCCGCCGATGCGGCGCTGGCGGCGGGGCGCCCGCAGGAGGCGGCTGAGGTGTTGCGGCCGCTCGCCGCCGCTCCGCCGATCACCGCGCCGGCTGCCGAGCCCTGGGTTAGCGGGTCTCCAGCGGCTTCCGCTGCAGCCGCTGAGCCATGGGCCGCCGGCTCTCCGTCGGCTTCCGCCGGCGGGCCGGCCACGCCGACGATGCGGAACAGCCGGGATGCCCGGCCGGTGCCCGGCTTCGCGGGTCCGCTGGTTCTGGAGGCGGCCGTGCTGCGCGGTGAGGCGCTGTTGCAGGCCGGCGATCCGGCGGCGGCCCGCGAGGCGGTGCGGGTCGTCCCGGATGCCGCTTCCGTGCCGGTGGTCGCCGGTCGTGACCGGGTGTTGCTGCTGGCCGCCCTGGCCACCGAGCCGATGGCGGCCCGTGAGCTGGCCGACAAGGTCGCCGTGCGGCATCCGGAGCCGCTGCCGGGCATCGCCGCCGCGCTGGCGGCGGTTCGCGCGGTTCACCGGCTGCCGGGCTGGGACAGTGCTCTGGCCGCCACGGCCGCACCCGGCGGCGATCCGCTTATCACCCGGTGGAGTGCCTGGCTGCTGGTCGAGCATCTGGCCGCTGACGGCCGCCTGCTCGACTCGGCGCGTGCCGCCCTGAGCGCGGCCGAGACCAGCGGAGCCGCGCTGGCCTACGGCTGGCAGACCCGGTTCCTGGCGGCCGCGGACTGGGCGCTCGCCCTGCACGGCCACCATCTGGGGCTGCCGCCGACCGCCCCGCCCGGCCAGGACCCGGCCCACCCGCACGCGGCCGGCTCCGACCGTCCCGCCGTGCCGCCCTCCGGTCAGCTTGCGTCACCCTCGGCGCCGCACGGTGGCCGTGAGCCAGCACCGGGTGCGCCGCCGGCTGCCCGTCCCGGGACGCACGCCGATCAGCTCGCGCCGCCCTCTACGCCGCATGGCGGCCTTGCGCCGGCGCCCGGTGCGCCGCGCCCGGACCAACCCGTCACGCCACCGTTCGCCGGGCCCGACTTCGGGGCGCTCGCGCCTGCGGCGCCGGCTGCGGCGGGCGTGCCGCGGGAGGGGCCGGCGGCGGTGGAGGAACCCGCGGTGCCGCCGCTCGATGTGGCCTGGGAGGGTGCCGAGGCGGTATTGCGTCGGGCGGCGAACCTCACCGACCGGGCGCTTCCCGCTGAAGCACGTGCCTACGCGACCGCCGCCACCGCGCTGATCGAGGCCGATACCGGGCTGCTGGCCGCTGCGCGTACCCGTCTGGGCGGATCGCCGGAGCATCCGGCGCCGGCCTGGGTGGCCCGGGAGGCGGCCTGGCTGGACGGGCAACCGGACCGGGCCGTCCAGGTCCCGGGGACGACCGGTGCCGGGCTGCTGGCCGGTCTGCACGCGATCACGGCGCAGTGGGCGGCCCACGATCTCGGTGTCGCGGCGGGGGCGGCGATCCCGGTCGGGCTGCCGGGAGCGGCCCGGCGGACGCTTACCGCGTGGGCGGTCGGGTCCGGGTTCGGGGCAGCGGCCGACGGCTGGCGGCCGGTGGCGTTGCGTGAGCAGGTCCGGTGCCTGATCGCGGCCGGGTTGACCGAGCCGGACCGGGACCGGGCGGTGGCCGCGCTGCTGCAGGCCGAGCAGCTGGCCGACCGTGCGGGGCTGGCGGTGCTGGCCGGCCGGGCCCGCCGTGGGTTGCGCCGGCACCAGATTCACCGCGACACTCGCAGTCCCCGCTCCGGTGGGCGGCTCACGCAGCGCGAGACCGACGTGCTGCGCCTGGTGGCGGCCGGTGAGCCGACCCGCCGGATCGCCGGTCAGCTGGGCATCTCCGCGGAGACCGTGGACACGCACATTCGTTCGAGCATGCGCAAGCTCGGTGCTCGGACCCGTACCGAAGCCGCCGCCCTGGCCTTCGCCCCCGATTCGTTCGACAGCAGCGAGGAAGGTCGCCGGTGAACAGACAGCCCGACGCTCCACGCCACGTGGTCGCCACCTCGGCCGAGGCGGAGACGGTCCTGCGCCGGCTGGCGCGGGAGGGTTGGACGGCACGGTCCGGGTTCGCCCTGCCCGATCCGTCCTGGGACGTGGGCGCCGCCCGGCTGGTCCTGCACGGCCGGATCGCCGACGACGACACCGAGACCGTGCAGCTGGCGGTTCTCGCCGCGGCCCGCGGTGCGGGCGTGGTGGCGGTCTGTGACACCGAATCGGCGGCCGGCCGGGCCCTGGTCGACGACCTGAGCCGGCTCGGTCCGGTGCACCGCGGCATCGACGGCTCCGACGTGATCGCCAATCTGATCCCGGAGCAGCGGGCCCTGCTGGACCGGCTGGCCGCCGGCGACACCATCGCGGCGGCCGCGGCCGCCGAGTTCCTGTCGCTGCGCACCGCGAACCGGCGCATCGCCGAGGCCCGAGCGATGTTCGGGGTACGCACCACCCGCGAGGCGGTCCTCGCCTACCTGCGGCAACGTCAGCGGCAGCCGGAGTGAGCGAGCAGCAGCCCGCGGGCGGCACGTTCCTGATCGGCGGGGTCCGGCCGGTCGGCCGGCTCGGGTTCGGCGCGATGCACCTGCCCACCGAGCCCGCCGCGGCCCGCGACACCGCGATCGCGGTGGCGCGCCGCGCGGTCGAGCTGGGCGTCACCCTGATCGACACCGCCCACCTGTACGGGTGGGGCGCCAACGAGGAACTCCTCGCCGAGGCCCTCTACCCGTACCCGCCGGAGCTGCTGATCGCCACCAAGGTCGGCGTGGCCCCGCCCGGCGAGCTGTGCGGCCGCCCGGAATTCCTGCGCGAGCAGGTCGACGCCGGGTTGCGCCGGCTGCGCACCGACCGGCTCGAGCTGCTGCAACTGCACCGCGTCGACCCGCAGGTGCCCCTCGAAGACCAGGTCGGCGCCCTGCGGGAGCTGCGGGACGCCGGGAAGATCGCGCACATCGGTCTGTCCGAGGTGACCGCCGGCCAGCTCGCCGAGGCCCGTACGGTCGTGGAGATCGCCAGCGTGCAGAACCGCTACAACCTGGAGTACCGCGAGTACGAGCCGGTGCTGCGGGCCTGCACCGAGGCCGGGATCGCGTTCCTGCCGTGGCGGCCGGTGCTGCCCGCGGTCGACGCGGGCGGCCCGGTCGCGCGGATCGCCGCCGAGACCGGTGCGACGGCCGCGCAGGTGGCCCTCGCCTGGTTGCTCGGCCGTTCGCCGGTGATGGTGCCGATCCCGGGGACCGCCTCGCTCAGCCACCTGGCCGAGAACGTCGACGCCGCCGGGCTGCGGTTGAGCGAGGCGCAGCGCAAGCTGCTCGACGACGAGTAGACGGCTTGCCCGACCGGTCCACTATGACGCTCGTGAATCTTGATCGGGTCCGCCCGCGCAGTGCCGTCGGCCGCGTTCTGACGATGATCGCCTGCTGGTCGGTGGCCGGTGTGGTGGGCGCTGTCTGCAGTCTGCGCGGATGGTCGCCGGGCTGGATGCTGTTCGTCGGCTTCCCGGCGACCGTGGGCCTGAGCACGCTGTTCCTGGCCCGCACCGGCGAGGACGGCGACCGGAAGGCGGGGTACGGCCCGCTGCTGTTCTGGTCGGTGGTGCTGGCGGTGCTCACGTTCAGCTTCTCGATGGTCGCGGGCGCCCGGCTGATCGTGCTGGACCTGTGGGGCGAGCGGGCCGTGGTACGGGTGGTCGGCGACGACGTCTCCTGGGGCGAGCGCCGCGGTGCCCGGTACGAGGACCACTGCTACCGGATGAGCCGGCTCGACGGGACGCCGGTGCCCGGCGAGATCTGCCGGGACAACCGCCGTGAGTTCAATCTCGACCAGACGACCGAGGTGGTGTTCGACCCGGACGGGTTCAGCGGCCCGGAGATCCCGCAGAAGGTGGCCCGCGCCCATGTAGCGCGCAATGTGGCGCTGGGCGGTTTCGCCGCGCTGTGCCTGCTGGCGGTGGTGGCCGGCTGGGGCCCGACGCGCGAGCCGGTGAGCCGGCCCCGTCCGTTGCGGCCGTCCGGTGACCCGGGCCGGCTGATCAGTCCCCGGCCAGGAAAGCCTCGACCGCCTCGACGACCAAGGCGTGGTCGTCGGCCTGGGGCAGGCCGGAGACGGTGATCACGCCGATCACGCCGGCGCCGGGCACGCGTACCGGGAAGGCACCGCCGTGCGCGGCGTACTGGGCCGGGTCGACGCCCATGTCCGGGCCCAGGGTCTGGCCCTTGGCCGCGAGGCGGCGCCCGACCAGGTAGGAGGAGGCCGCGTACCGGTAGACGACGCGGACCTTGCGGGCGATCCAGGCGTCGTTGTCGGCGCTGGATCCCGGCAGGCCGGCGTGGAACAGCTGCTGCTCGCCGCGGCGGATGTCGACGGCGACCGGCAGTTGCCGTTCGGTGGCCAGGTCGACCAGCAGGCAGCCCAGCGCCCACGCGTCGGTCTCGTCGAACCGCGGGAACACCAGCCGGCGTTCCTGCTCCTCGGTGGTGGCGATCAGCTTGTCCAGGTCCTCGCTCATGCCGCCATTCTGTACGGTCACGATTCCTGCCAGTGCAGGTACCCGAGGCGCACGATCAGCGCGAGCACCACGACCAGCAGCACGACGCGGACGAACCCGGCGCCGCGCCGCAGGGCCATCCGGGCGCCGACCACCGAGCCGGCGATGTTGGCCACGGCCATGCCGGCGCCGATCAGCCAGGCCACGTGCCCGGTGGCCGCGAACACGACCAGGGCGCCCAGGTTGGTGGCGGTGTTGACGATCTTCGCCATGGCCGAGCCGTGCACGAAGTCCGCGCCGACGATCGTGGTGAACGCCAGCACGAGGAAGGTGCCGGTGCCGGGCCCGATCAGCCCGTCGTAGGCGGCGATCACGGCGCCGGCCACGGCCACCGTGATGCCGCGCCGCCACGGGGTGCGTTTCTCCATGTGCTCGGCGAGGCCCATCTGCGGGCGTACGGTGACGAACACCGCCACCGCCACCAGGACCAGGATGATCACCGGCCGGTACGCGCTCGCCGGGATCCCCCCGGCCAGCGCCGCCCCGCAGCCGGAACAGACCAGTGCGAGAGCCGCGGACGGTGCCGCCACCCCCCAGTCGATCTTCGTACGGCGCGCGTACGTCACCGCCGCCGTGCTGGTCCCGCAGATCGCCGCCAGCTTGTTGGTGCCCAGCGCGGTGGCCAGCGGCAGCTGCGGAGCGGCCAGCAGCAGCGCCGGCAACAGCAGCAGCCCGCCCCCGCCGACCACGGCATCGACCCACCCGGCCGCCGCCGCCGCGATCAGCAGCGTGACGATCACCGGCGCCCCCGCGCCTTCTGCAGCCACGCGCCGATCAACGCACCGATGATCACCAAGGTCAGGACGCAACACAGCGCCTTGAAAACCATGCCTGTACTCCGTTGGCTAAGGTCGGCCGTGTGCGCCTGGCCACCTTCAACCTGTTGCACGGCAGATCGTTGTCCGACGGAACCGTACACGCCGACCGGATCGCGGCTGCCGTCGCCGACCTCGACGCCGACGTGCTGGGACTGCAGGAGGTGGACCGGGCGCAGCCGCGATCCGGCCTGCTGGACCTGACCGCCCTGGCCGCGGACGCGCTGGGCGCCAAGACACACCGGTTCGCCGCCGCCGTGGTCGGGACCCCGGGGGAGACCTGGGAGCCGTGGCACTCCGGCGCCGACATGGGCCACCCGCAGTACGGGATCGCGCTGGTCACCCGCTATCCGGTGCTGCGCTGGCAGATCACCCCGCTGCCGGCCGCCCCGATCCGCTCCCCGGTGTACGTCCCGGACGGCGGCCTGCTGCTGCTGCGCGACGAACCCCGCGTGCTGCTCGCCGCCGTGGTCGAGACCCCGAGCGGTCCTCTCACCGTGGCGACGACGCACCTGTCGTTCGTACCGGGATGGAATGTGCGCCAGCTGCGCCATGCCGTGCGTGCGTTGCGCGCCCTGCCCGCGCCCCGGGTCCTGCTGGGTGATCTCAACATGCCGGCCGGGCCGGTCCGTGCCTTCACCGGCTGGAAGCCGCTGGCCCGGGCGGCGACGTTCCCGAGCCCGTCACCGAAGACCCAGCTCGACCACGTGGTGGCCGACCCCCGCGAGGTTGCGGCGCTGGGCCGGGTTGTGCAGGTACGCACCCCGCACGCGCCGGTCTCCGATCACCGCCCGCTGGTGGTCGGCTTCGACCGCAGGTAGACGTCCTCCAGGCCGTCCTCCGGATCCCACTGCTCGCCGATCTTGCGGAACCCGAACCCGGCGATGGTGGCCCGCGAGCCGACGTTGTCCGGGCGGATGCTGGCGCGCACCGCGCTGACCCGCGGGTCGTTGTCGGCGCGGCGCAGCAGTTCGGCGAGCATCGCCTTGGCGTAGCCGCGGCGCCGGTGCGCCGGGTCCACCGAGTAGGCCACCTCGACCACCCCGTCGGCGTCCGGCGGCCCGTGGAAGCCGCCGTGGCCGACGACGATCCCGTCCGGTTCGGCGACCGCGGCCCGGGCGATCCAGTCGGCGGCGGCCGGGTCCTGCCGGATGTCGTCCAGACGGATCCGCCACAGCCATTTCTCGTCGACCAGGAACGGGGTCAGCGGGTGCCCGGCGGCGGCGCTGGCGGCGGCGAGATCACCGGCGACCAGCGCGGCCAGGGCGGCGGGGGAGAGCTTCACGAAGCGGATGGACGGCATGTCGGCATGGTCACATATCGGTCCGGCCCCGTCGGGTTCGGTTGTGCACAACTAAATTGGGCACTACTGTTCCGGTATGCGCGAGAGCACCGCCCTGGACGACATGATCTGCTTCCAGCTCTATGCGGCCAGCCGCGGCATGACCGCCATCTACCGGCCCCTGCTCGAGCCACACCACCTCACCTACCCGCAATACCTGGTCCTGCGCGTGCTCTGGCACGACGGCCCCACCACCGTCCGCGACCTCGGCCACACCCTGCGCCTGGACAGCGGCACCCTCTCCCCGCTCCTCAAACGCCTGGAAGCCCAGGGATACCTGCGCCGCGAACGCGACACCCACGACGAACGCGTCGTCTGGGCCCACCTCACCGACACCGGCACCGCCCTGCGCGAGGCGATCGGCGACCTCACCCAGCGACTCGTCTGCGCCACCGGCCTCACCCTCGACGAACTCAGCCAACTCCACCAGCTGCTCACCCGCGCCCGACAGTCCGCGAAAGGAAACACATGACCGCCATCTACACCGCGTCCGCCACCGCCACCGGCGACGGCCGCAACGGCCACGTCCGCTCCAGCGACGGCGTCCTCGACTTCGACCTCGCCATCCCCAAGGAGATGGGCGGCCCGGGTGGCGCCCTCACCAACCCCGAGCAACTGTTCGCCGCCGGATACGCGGCCTGCTTCCACAGCGCCCTCAAGCGCGTCGCCAGCAGCCAGAAGCTCACCCTCGTCGACACCGCCATCACCGTGGACGTCGGCATCGGCCCGCTGCCCACCGGCGGCTTCGGCCTGTCGGTGACCATCGAAGCCGAACTGCCCGGCCTCGACGAGGCCACCGCCCGCGGCGTCCTGGACGCGGCGCACCAGCTCTGCCCGTACTCCAACGCCACCCGAGGCAACGTCGAGGTCCAGCTCAACCTGGCCTGACCCGGACGCGGCCCGTTGCTCGCGCAACGGGCCGCTAGGTCAACTCGCGCAACACCCGATTCGTCCGGTTCGCCTGAACCGCCGCACGCTGCTGCTCCGCCGTCACCTCGATATACGACTGCGACGTAGCCAGCGAAGCGTGCCCCAGCAACCGCATGATCTCCGACGCGTTCGCCCCGTCCTCCGCCAACCGCGTCGCGAACGTATGCCGCAACGCATGCAACTGCGCACCCCGCGGCACCCGATCACCAATCCCGGCACGCCGATAACACGACCGCACCAGATACTGCAGCCCACCCCGCTGCAACGGCGCACCCCGGCGATCCACCAGCAGGGGAGCGGTCGCCGGCACGCGCCCGAACCGCACCCGCCGCGAATCCAGATACCGCCCCACCGCCGCATCCAGTCCCACCTCGATCGGCACCGTCCGCGGCCGCCCACCCTTACCGGCCACCTCCACCCGCCGCTCACCGGCCCGCCCCGCCACCGAACCCACCCGCAACGCCAACATCTCCGACAACCGCAACCCCGCACACAACGCCAGCGCCAGCACCACCACATCCCGCTCCGGCCACGGATCCCGCTGCCGCTCATCCACGACGCTCACGGTGCGTAACAGATGCTCCGGAGTGCCCTCGCCCCGCAACGGCTTGGGGGAGAGGACCACCGGCCGAGGCTTGTCCACCGCCGGCATCGGATTACCCGCCACCACACCCTCGGTGACCAGGAACGTGAAGAACGCGTTCCACGAAGACCAGGCCCGGGAGACCGAGGCGGGAGCGCGATCCGCCGCGAACCGCGCGAACGCGGCCCGCAACACGCGAGGGGAGAGGTCACTCACGGTGACCGGGGCGGGGTCGGCTTGCTGCAAGACCAGAAGCAGATCGCGACGGTACGCCGAAAGCGTGTGCGCCGAGGGTTTCCGGACTGCCCGCGCGGCCAGGAACTCGTCAATCAACTCACTGATCGCAGTATGCTGCATAAGCTATATTATGCAGCATTTATCCGCATTCGGGCAGGTAGCTCGCGCGTTAAGAGCGAGATCCGGTGGCTTCCATAGCGCGCGCTGTCCTGGTGCGACACCGCAAGCAGCCAACCGCGGTTTGGGGTAGGGCGGCTCCGGCTTCACTCCGTAGATGAGCCCAGCAGCCTCGATCGAACCCGCCAAGGGAGAGCGCGTTCGCCGTCGCCGCATGCCGGGCGCTCCCAGCGCGCCTATTGCCGTGGGCGAACATCCGATCTCTCCAAGCCGGCCTCAGAGCCCGACGATCAGAGAACTCCGCGCAGCCTTCCGAGCAACCCCGCAAACAGCCCGGCCTGCTCCGGCGGGGCCGTTCTGATGGCCGCTCCGCTGGCGTCTCGCCACTCGCTTGCACGAGCTTGTTCAAGTCGCCGTCGCGTGCGCCTTGCTGACGAAAGTAGGGAGGAGCGCGTTGTGAGCGGTTACGGGCCCCTCTCAGGAAGCTCCTCTCAGAGCCAAGTTGACATAATATGCATTATCGACCCAGTAAATTTAGGTGAGAGCGGGGCTCTGATAACGCCGTGCCGCAGGCGGTAGTTTGCGATGCGGTCGATTTCCCGGGGATCGCCAAGATGCGACCGGAGCACCGGCGACCGAGAAGAGTCGCCGACGCCGGCTTGCTGCTGAGTGGTATCGGTGCCGCCGAGGTAACGACGTGCGCCAGCCGCTCCCCTGAGGGGCGCGCCCGCGGCGCCGGTACCACCGATCGCCCACCGGTGAGCGGCCTATCCGACCCGGAATTCGCACCCGGCCGCTGGCAGGCAGCCACCACGCCAGCGGCCACCGCACCAACTGCGCACCGGCTCGGCCCGGGTCGCTCGGCCTGGGAGCCCTCTCTACCCGAAGAGGGTCCGGCTGGGGGGTTAGGAAGCAACACGCCGGGCCGGGTCTCCCCCTGATCCTGGGGTTGCAGCTGGTCGTGGCAGACATCCGCAAGGCGCACGCCGAGCTGGTCGAGCGTGGCGTTGTGTGCAGTGACGTGCAGGTGGACAACGTGGGTTTCGTGTTCTTCAGCGACCCGGACGGCGACGGGCGGGCCGTGCAGCAGAGCTCCGCCCGGGGCTGATGAGGGTTACAGGTCGCGGACGGCGACGGTCTGGCCGTCGCTGACCTCGCCGGTCGGGCGGAAGCCGAGTTTGGCGTAGAACGGAGCGGGTCCGCCGTCGCGTGGCTCGTAGGTGACGTAGGCGAGGTTGTGGCCGCGGGCGCTGATCTCGGCGCAGACGGCTTCGACGGCGTACCGGCCGTAGCCGCGGCCCTGCTCGGTGGCGGCGATGTTGAGCCGCCACAGGCCGGAGCGCAGGTCGTCGGGGCTGTCGCCCCACGCGACGTCGTGGAAGGCCATCACGAAGCCGACGAGCCGGTCGGCGTCGTAGATCAGGCGGGGCCAGGCGTGGCGCGGGAACACGTACGCCTCGGCGAGGGACTTGACCACCGGGGCGACCAGGTCGCTCTGGTCGGGATGGACGGTCAGGGCCAGGGCCGCTTCGTAGTTGTCGGGGGTGATCTCGGCCAGGCGCATGCGGGGCACGGTAGCGGGTGGGTGCGGGTGCGGGCGAGCGATATCGCGGCGCCGGCTGCTGGTGACAGGATGGCCGGATGCGAATCGCGGTGATCTCCGATGTCCATGGCAATCTGCTCGCGCTGGAGGCCGTGCTGGCGGCGATCGCCGCCGACGGCGCCGATCTGACGGTGAACCTGGGCGATCTGCTTTCCGGGTACGGGCAGCCGGCGCGGACCGCCGACCGGCTGATCGCCGCGGGGCTGGCCACGGTGCGCGGCAACCACGAGCGGCAGGTGCTGACGTTCGACGCGGACAAGATGGGGATGGCGGACCGGCTCACCAGTGCGGTGATCACCGCGGAGCATCGGGACTGGATGGCGTCGCTGCCGTTGACCCTCTCCCCCGCGCCTTGTGTTCTGGCGTTTCATGGCACGCCCACTGACGATCTGCAGTATCTGCTGCACACCGTCGATCCGTCGGGTGCCCGGGCGGCCACCGAGGACGAGGTGGTGCGGCGGCTCGGTGATGTGTCCGGGTACCGGCTGCTGCTGTGCGGGCACACCCATCTGCCGGGGTGGTTGCGGCTGCCCGACGGGGTGCTGGTGGTGAATCCGGGCAGTGTCGGATGGCCGGCGTACGCCGATGACGAGCCGTATCCGCATCGGATGGAGGCGGGTTCGCCGCACGCGCGGTATGCGCTGGTGGACGACGCGTCCGGGGACTGGGAGGTGTCGTTGCGGTCGGTGGAGTATCGGTGGGAGGACGCGGCTGTGCTGGCGGAGGGGTTCGGGCGGGCGGACGTGGCGTACGCGATGCGGACCGGGCGGGTGCCGGCGTGACGGTGCGGTGGGTGACCGGGTTTCTGGACACGCCGTCGCGGGACGCCGAGCCGTTCTGGCTGGCGGTCACCGGGACGGCGCTGTCGTCGCGGCGCGGGCCGGGCGGGGCGTTCGCCACGTTGATCCCGGCCGCCGGGGACGCGTGCCTGCGGGTGCAGGTGGTCGCTGATCCGCCGGCGCGGGGGCATCTGGATCTGCATGTGGACGACGTGGAGCAGGCGGCCGCGGTGGTGACCGGGCTGGGTGCGGTGGTCACGTACGCCGAGGACGGCCTGGTGGTGCTGCGCTCCCCCGCCGGTATCGCGTTCTGCTTGGTCCGCTGGGAGGGTGAGCGGGTAAGGCCGGGGTCGGTGCGGTGGCCGGGCGGGCAGTCCAGCCTGGTCGATCAGGTGTCGCTGGACATTCCGGCGGCGGTGTACGTGCGGGAGGCGGCGTTCTGGGCGGCGGTGACCGGCTGGCGGTCGCGGGCGTCGGACATGCCGGAGTTCTCCTTTCTGGAGCCGGACCCGGCGCTCCCGTTGCGGCTGTTGTTGCAGCGCACCGGCGGCGAGCGGGCCGGTGTGCACCTGGATTTCGCCTGTGACGACGTGGACACCGAGGTGGCCCGGCATGTCGCGCTGGGTGCGGTGGTGGTGCGCCGGGTTGCCGGGAGTTGGACGACGCTGCGTGATCCGGCCGGGCGGGAGTACTGCGTGACGGCCCGCTCCCCGGCCGGCTGGTGATCGGCTCGGCGCGGCTTGCCGATTGTTGTCGGTGGGGGCTGGTAGAAAGGGGCTCTCATACAAACGTACGAAGGTGTGGTGGGGATGACGGCGGCAGGCGTGGACGCCCGCGGGCTGAGCCCGGAGGAGTTGCAGCAGGTTCGGGATCAACTGGCGGCCGGGCGCAAGCCGCGGGTGCAGTTCACCGATTCGGCCGGGCAGATCGCCGGGCAGATCGGGCAGGTGGTGCAGCTGACCGATCCGGCCGAGTCCGACGAGTGGGTGGTGGTGAAGTTCGGCCGCGATGAGCTGCCCTTCTCCCCCGGTGATCTGCGGATCGCGCCGAAAGGGGCGGCCGCCCGTAAGGCCACACCCGCGTCCGCGCCGCCGGAGCCCGGGCCGGATCCGGTGCTGTCCGGTCCCGAGTTTCTGATCGACAAGCCGTTGCCGGCTCGGCCCGCCGCCGCGGCGCCCGCGCAACGCAACGGCTCGGCTGCGCCCAAGGAAGGAAACGACGTGACGGCTGCGCGTAAGGCGGCGCGACCCGCGAAGAGCAAGCCGGTTCCGGCGCTGACGGTCACCCTGGCCTATGGGGACGGCGAGTGGACCGTTGCCGCGCAGCAGGGCGCGAAAGCCCTCGCCCGGCCCTATGTGATTCGGCCTGCCGAGGCGTTGCGCATGGTGCAGCTGGTCGACGTGCCGGGCGTGCAGGAGGCGGTGCAGCAGATCCTGGCCGCCGAGCGTGCCGAGGCCGAGCAGCAGGCGCAGCGGTTACGCGCCGAGCTCGCCGAGATCGAGGCGCGGCTGGCCGAGCTGGGCGAGGCGAAGTCCTAGAGGGCGTTCAGGATCTGGGTGGCCGCGGCTTGCGGGTCGGTGGCGGTGGTGTCGACGGTCAGGTCGTACCGCATGCCGTGGTGGGCGTGCCGGGCCGACCAGCGGGCCAGGCCGGGCGGGTTGCGGCGGGTCTGCTCGCGGCGGGCGAGTTCGGCGTCCGCGCAGTACACGCCCACGTAACACGGCTGCCAGGGTGCCAGCACGGCCCGCCAGTCGTCGCGGACCCGCCCGTCGAGCAGCATCTCGTCGACGACGACCGGATTGCCGGCGCGGACGAGTTCGGCGACGGCCCGGTGGAAGCCGGCCATCATGCGCCATCCCGCGGGGCCGTAGGTGATGCGCACCATCGGATGGCCGTCGTCTGCGGGTAGCTCGTCGTAGGCGAAACCGAGATGCCGCAGCTCGCCGCGGGGGCCGCCGGCCCAGCGTGGCGGCACCATGGCGAACAGGGTGTCCAGGCCGAGCAGCAGGAACGGCTGGTCCGCGGCTTTCTGCAGGGCGGCGCCGATGCTGGTCTTGCCGGCCGAGGAAGCGCCGTTGAGGAAGACGACCGGCGGCATGCGGTCATCCTCGCACGGGCTCCGGCTACGGCGATCTCCCTGGACGGCGAAGGGCTTCGAGCGTGGTGAGGCTCAGCGGCGCACGGCCATCGGCGCGGTGGGCTTATCGGCGCCTCGCGGTTGACTCTCGACCTCGTCGAGGGTCCAGGCTGGGGCGCATGACCGAGATCGACAACGTGATGGTGGAGATGGGCCGGGCCGTCGAGCAGGGGCGCGCCGGTGACCGGGCCGGGGCGCGGGCGGCTCTGGAGGCCCTGTGGGACAGCGTCGGCGCCGACGGGGACGCCCTGCACCGGTGCAGCATCGCGCACTACTGCGCCGACCTGCAGGACGCGGTGGCCGACGAGCTGGAGTGGGATCGGCGGGCCCTGGCCGCGGTAACCGACCTGACCGATGAGCGGGCCCGCCGCTTCCAGGAGTCGCTGCAGGTGCGGGCGTTCCTGCCGTCGCTGCACCTCAACCTGGCCGACGGCTACCGGCGCAGCGGCGAGACCGACCGGGCGCGCCACCATCTGGGGTTGGCGATGGACCAGGCCGACGCGCTTCCGGCCGATGAGTACGGCGCGTGGCTGCGGAATGCCCTCGACCGGGTCCGGGCCGCTCTGGATGCCGGGTCTCGTGCCGTGCTGGCCGGGCCGGTCCCGGCCTAGCCGGGGCCACGGGCGCGGCCCGCCCTGTACCCGCTGCGGGTGTTGCCGCACTGCGGCACACAGGCCGGCGGCCGCCGGCATCGGCCAGCCCACCACCAGGGCCGCTGCGGGTATAGCCGCTTTCCGATGCCGTCGATGTTCGGGAACGGGACCGTGCGGAAGGGGCTCCGTTTCCCGGCGGCCCCGGCGCGGCCGCCGGGACGCGCTGGAAGCGGCTCGAGCGGCCCGTCGAACTCGATCCACCCGCCCTCGTCGGCCGCCGCTCCGGTCCGGCCGGAGCATGCGCGCACAGCGGCACCAGCGTCCGCAGGATCCGGTCGTGACGCTCACGCGTGGCGACCCGATACGTGTGCTCGGCGGGTGTGGGCGCCGTCAGGCGAATCCGTCTGTGGTTCAGGCCAGTACGGCGATGGTGAAGACGCCGGCGGCGGCAACAACGTACCCGGCTGCGATGGGCACGCTGCGGGGCTGTTTCTTCTCCGCGCCGAGCCGCTCGTAGAGGGTGCCAAGGCGGCGGCGTACTCGGTCGCCGCGGGCGGCGCCGGCGATGAGAAGCAACAGGCACGGCAGGCAGTAGACCAGCGCGTACCCGGCGATGATCATCAGTGAGCGGGTGGTGCCGACATCGGCGTTGACGATCCGTTCGATGGCGATGAAGTACGGGAAGGCGTTGGGCAGGTCCGCCCCGGTCATGAACAGTCCGAGCAGAGCGGCGCTCACCGGGTTGACCCAGCCCGGCACGGTGACCGCCGGGCGGATCCGGGCCCGCAGCCGGCGCAGCCCGGCCACCGCCAGCCCCACCGCCGCCACCGTGAACGCGATCCGGCGCACCCAGACCAAACCGTTGCCCACGGCGTCGGCGGCGATATCGGCGCCGATGTACACCACGGCCCCGAGCGCGAGGACCGTCAGATAGGCGCCCGCGACGAACCCGGCCGCCGCCCGGACCGGGTGTGCCATCGGGGCCAGCAGCAGCAATGCCACCCCAGCGATCGTCGCGGGATTCAGCGCGTCGAGCAGGGCCAGGCCGGTGACCCCGGCCAGCAGCGCCGCGGTCACGGCCGCGCCTGCTCGGCTGCCGTGCGCAGACCGAGGTGGTGCAGCAGTTGTTCCACCTCGTCGGAGGTCGGGGGCGGACCAGTCAGGGCGGCCATGAACAGCCCGTCACCGACCAGCCGAACCAGCCGCGCCCGGACCGGGTCGCCCAGCTCGGCGGTCAGCATCTGCTGCCAGCGCTGTTCGGCGTCGCCCACCTCACCCGGTAGGTCGAACTCGCCGGTGGTGGTCAACCGCATCGTCGACATGATCGCCCGGTAAACCGCGCTTTCATCCGCCGTGGGCACCGACAACCGCAGCCAGGCCGCGGCCATCATCCCCTGCGCCGCGGCCGCCATCAGCCGCTCGTCGAACCGGTGTACCGCCCGGGTCACCAACGCCCGCAGAAGCGACTGTTTGTCGAAGTGATAGAGCAGGCCGCCCTTGCTCACGCCCGCCGCCGCCGCTACCGCCTCCAAGGAGGGCGGCACCTGACCCGCGGTGATCAGTTCCTCAGCCGCGTCCAGAATGCGCTCCCGTGCTGTTCCCATACCCGCTACTGTACCGTCCGGACGGTACAGTAGCGGGGGCGTTGTTTACGCTGCTGAGGCACACCCCGACATGGAGTTCCGCCCGCATCACCGCCGAGAACGACGAGCACCACCGACGGCACCGGCGCTGACATCGCGTCCCACGTACCGGATCACCGCGACCGGATCCGTCAGTGGAAGTACTTGAGGCCCACGATCCCGGAGATGACCAGCAGCAGGCAGATGATCCGGGGCAGGCTGGCCGATTCGCCGAGAGCGACCATGCCGATCACCGCGGTGCCGACGGCGCCGATGCCCACCCACACGGCGTAGCCGGTGCCGACCGGGATGGTGCGCAGCGCGTATCCGAGGCCGGCCATGCTGGCCACCAGGGCCACGCCGAACACCGCGGTGGGCGCAGGGCGGGTGAAGCCGGCGCTGCGGTCCAGGGCGATCGCCCACACGGTTTCCAGCAGGCCGGAAATGATCAGTACGAGCCAGGCCACGACAACTCACCTCGTCGGCGGTCGTCTTGTCAGGCCGGGTACGACACGCAACTCGTCCGGGGCGGCCACCGGTCGGCGGCGCCGTCTCCCAGCCTAGCCATCCGGCGGGCGATCGGCCTGGTGGCGGCCGGTCTGGTGGCCGACTTCACCAGCGGGGGCCGCTCGGGGCTGTCAGGGTCGGGTCTCCGGGCCTTCTCAGGGTTACGGCCCGGAGGCGCGCCCACCGGCCCGCGACCACGATCGTCGATATGACAAGCACAGCGAGATTCGCGGTCATCGCCGCGCCGCTCGCCATGGCCGGTTACGGCGTGGCGCGTTTGATCGGCCGGCTCGACGACAGCTACGGGCCGGGCTTCGACTGGCAGCTCGCCCATTTCCTCGGTCTGGCCGGGCTGCTGCTGTTCGTGCCGCTGGTGCTGGGTATGCGGCAGCTGGTGGCGGCGGGTCCGGCGCGTGAGGTGGCGGTCGCGGTCACGCTGGCCGGGCTGGCCGCGTCGATCGTCCAGTTCGGCGCGGACATCGTGCAGGCGTTCCTGGCCGCCGACCGGGCGGAGCTGCGCAGCCTGCAGAGCGATTTCTCCGGCCTGCCGGGGGTGCAGGCCGCGGTCTACGACTTCGGGCCGCTGTTCTTCTACCTCGGCATCGTGGCGCTGGCCGCGCTGGTCGCCCAGGCCGGCCGGCTGCCCTGGTGGAGTCCGGCGCTGCTGCTCGCCGCGGTGCTGCTGCCGGCGGTGACGCTGGATCTGATGCCGCTGTCCGGGCTGCTGATGCTGGTGGCGTTGCTGCCGCTGCGCCGCGAGCCGGTCAGGCCGCGGGCGGCAGCAGTGGCCGCATGAAGGTGCGCTCGTAGCGCAGCACGCACCCCGACTCGTCGCGGATGCGGTCGGCGGCGATGAACTCCGGGTCGACGCCGAACCGGGTGCGGTACTGCTCGTACGCCGCGAGGCTGTCGAAGCTGAACAGGGCTTCGGCCCGGTCGGAGGCGCCTTCGGCGGGCAGGAAGTAGCCGTGGTGGATGCCGCCGTGCGCGGCGACCAGGCGCATCCACTCGTGGGCGAACCGTTCGAACGCCGGGATCTGGGCGGGATCGATGGTGTAGTGCACGACGCAGGTGATCACCGGCTCGACCCTAGCGGGTCAGAGCAGCCCGGCGTCGTGGGCGAGCATCGCCACCTGGGTGCGGTTGTTCAGGTCGAGTTTGGTCAGGATGTGGGTGATGTGTGCCTTCACCGTGGCCACGCTCATCGCCAGCGTCTCGGCGATCTGCGCGTTCGTGTCGCCGCGGGCCAGTGCCAGGGCGACCTCGCGTTCGCGGGGGCTCAGCGCGGCCAGGGCGGAGCGTGCCTGCTCGTACGCGTCGGCGCCGGCCGCGACCCGCAGCATCAGCCGGCGGGTGACGGCCGGCGACAGGATCGGCTCGCCGCCCGCGACGGCCCGGATGGCGGCGGCGATCCGGTCGGGTGGGGTGTCCTTGAGCAGGAAGCCGCCGGCGCCGGCGCGCAGCGCGCGCACCACGTGCTCGTCGGTGTCGAACGTGGTCAGCATGATCACTTCGGGGGGCCGGGTGCGGGCGCGTACCCAGCGGGTCGCGATGATCCCGTTGACCCGCGGCATCCGGATGTCCATCAGCACCACGTCGACGTGATGCCGGTCGAGGGCGGCCGGCACCTCGTCGCCGTCGGTGAGCGCGGCGACCACGGTGATGCCGGCGGCACCGTCGAGCATCATGGTCAGGCCGGCCCGGACCAGCGGGTCGTCGTCGACGATCACGACCCGTACCTCGCTCAGGTCCGCCACGGCAGCTCCGCGTACAGCTGGAATTCGCCGCTTTCGGTGCTGTGCCGCAGCTCGCCGCCGGCGAGGGTGACGCGCTCGGCCAGGCCGAGCAGCCCGAGGCCGGCGCCGGGCAGGCCCGGGCCGGCCGGTGCCAGCCGGTTGCGCACGTCGACGGTGAGCCGGCCGCCGGGGCGGCCGGCCAGGACGATGCGGACCGGGCGCCCGGCGGCGTGCTTGCGCGCGTTGGTGAGGGCCTCCTGCACGATCCGGTACGCGGTCCGCCCGGTCACCGCCGACACCTCGGCGGGCAGGCCGATCCGGTCGTCGAGGCCGACCGTGAGCCCGGCCGCGTTGCTCTCGCGCACCAGCCGGGGCACGTCGTCGAGCCCCGGCCCGGGCGGCCCGTCCGGATCCTCGTCCGGGTCCTGGCGCAGCACGGTGACGACCTCGCGCAGTTCGTCGAGGGCCTGGTGCACGCCGTCGCGGATCACCCCGGCGGCCTCGGCGAGGCGTTGCGGTGGCGCGTCCGGCCGGTATTCGAGGGCACCGGCGTAGACGGCCAGCAGCGACAGCCGGTGGGCGAGCACGTCGTGCATCTCCCGGGCCATCCGGGTGCGTTCGGCCAGGCGGGCCTCGGCGACCCGGCGCTGCTGTTCGGCCTCGGCGCGGTGGGCGCGTTCGCGCAGCGAGTTCAGCAGGGCCTCGCGGGCCCGCGCCCAGGTGCCCCAGCCGAGCAGCGCCGCGTACGTGACGACGACCAGCAGCAGCCACCACCGGTAGGACAGCCCGGCCGCCGGCCGCCACCAGCCGAGCACCGCGTGCCCGGTCACCCCGGCCGCGCCGACCAGCAGCGCCTGCCGGGTGGGGCGTTGCCGGGCGGTGTTGAGCGCCGCGAACGTCGCGGCCGGGGTGACCACGTGCGACAGCACGGTCAGCACACTCAGCGCGAGCCCGCCGGCGAACGGGCGGCGGATCGCCACCGGCACCAGCGCGCAGGCCGCCACGGCGGCGGCGAGGTCCAGGCGCAGCAGGTGGGACGGCTCGAACCGGATCGCGCTCCACACCGCGGTGGCCACCAGCAGGCTGACCGCCGCGGTGGACCAGACGATCACCCGGCGCGGGGCTTGCGGCCTCGTGTCCGCTGTCGCCGTCCCCATGGCGATCAGGCTAGTGGGGCCGCCGGAGACGGACCACCGACCAAAGTCGTATCCGCTGTTGCCGGCCGGTCGATGCGGGCGCCCGCCGCGGCCCCCGACGCTGGGGGGCATGACTGACAACCTGACTCAGCAACGCACGACGCCGAAGCCCGTACGCCGCGTCACGCTCTACCGGCTGCGGACGGTCGCCCTGGCGGTCGCCGCCGCCGAGACCGTCTACCTGCTGGCCCGCTACGGCGCGGGCACCGACCTGGCACTGGCCGACGGTACGACGGTCGGCCCGGCCGCGGTGGCGGTGGCCGCCGCCGTGGCCGGGCTGGCCGGGTGGGCGCTGCTGGCCGTGCTGGAACGCGTCACCAGCCGGGCCCGGCTGATCTGGACCGTGGTGGCCGCCGCCGTGTTCGCGGTGTCGCTGCTCGGCCCGCTGGGCGGCGCCGACGCCGGCGCCGTGCTGGCTCTGAGCGTGCTGCACTCGGCCGTCGCCGGCGTGCTGATCACCGGACTGCCCTGCCGGTGCCGCTGACCGCCGGTGGACGGCGGGCATCGCCGCCGGGAGCCCGCGTGACATCATGACCGCCTCATGGAGAACTCTTCCTGGCGGGCGCCGCTGTTGTGGCGGGTGCTGCTCGCCGCCGCGCGCGTGCTGGTGTGGCCGCTGTGCCGGCTGCGCGTGACCGGCACCGCGCCCGCCGCGCTGCGCGAGGGCCCGGTGATCCTGGCCGCGAACCATGTCAGCCCGTTCGACCCGCTAGTGATGATCGCCGCCAGTCACGCGGCCGGCCTCACGCCGCGGATCATGGCGACCGGTGGGGTGTTCGACGCGCCGGTGCTCGGCTGGATCATGCGGCGCTGCGGGCACATCCGGGTGGACCGCAACACCGTGCACGCGGCGAACGCGTTGCAGGCCGCCGGCCGGGCGCTCGCCGAGAACGCGATGGTCCTGGTCTACCCGGAGGGCCGCATCGGGCTGGACCCGTGGATGTGGCCGGAGCGCGGCAAGACCGGGGTGGCGCGGATGGCCGACATCTCCGGTGCCCCGGTGGTGCCGGTCGCGCAGTGGGGCGCGCACGCGGTCCTGCCGTACGAGGCACCGAAACGGATGGCCCGTCCCCTGCTGCGGGCGCTGCTGCGCCGGCCGGTGGTGCGGGTCAACTTCGGCACCCCGGTGGATCTGTCCGGGGTGTCCGGGTCGGCTGGGGCGCGGGCCGTGCAGGCCACCCGGCTGATCATGGAGGGGATCGACGCGGCGCTGACCCCGCTGCGCTCCGGCGAGATGCGGATGCCGCTGTTCGTGGACCACAGCCGGCCGCCGGACATGTCCCGGGTGCGGCCACGGCCGGTGCCGGTCGACGATCGATAGGCGTCTCGGCGAGCGGATCCGCGACCCGGATGTCACGATCCGGGCATGCTGCACGGACGAATCATCGCCGAGAGCCTGCGCCCCGGCACCGAGCTGGCCGTACCGGGGCTGGCCCTGACCAGCCTGACCCGTGTCGACGTCGCGGCGAGCGCCGGGCCCGGCCAGCCGCCGGTGTGGACGCTGATCGACGTGGCCGCGCCGAACGCCGCCGCCGGTCAGCTCGCCGCCGCGCTGAGTAGCGCGCTGGCCGCCGACGGCGGCTGGTATGCCGACTTCCGCGACGGCCCGGACCATGTGGTGGTCTTCGCCGGTCACATCTTCCGGTATCCGGCCGGCGACGCCGAAAGGCGGGCCGAGGCCGTGGCGTACGGCCGCCGCGCCGGTGTCCCGGAGTCTCAGCTGGACTGGGACGACTGACCGAGCGTCTTCTCGAAGGCGAGCTGGTTGTACACCGAGTCGCTGTAACCGGCGATCTGCCGGTAGCCGCCACGCCGGTACAGCTCGATCGCCTCGGTCAGCGCCGCATGCGTACCGAGCCGCACGATGCTGACGCCGTGCGCCGCGGCGTCGGCCTCCAAGGCGTGCAGCAGACGGCGGCCCAGCCCGAGACCGCGCGCCGGCGGGGCGACCCACAGGTGGCGGATCTCCGCGATGCGCGGGGCGAGGTGGATCCACAGGCCGCAGCCGGCGGGCCGGCCGTCCTCGCGGGCGAGCAGCGTCGTCCCGTCGACCTGGTCGGCCGCGGTGATGGTGGCCGGGTCGTAGCCCTCGGGGAAGCGGGTGGCCAGCTCCGCCGCGTACCGGTGCAGGCAGTCACGGGCCGCCGGGTCACCGGCCGGGACCGGTTCGACGGTGAGCGCGGCGGTGCGCAGCAGCCGCCGGATCCGGGCCTGCGCGTCGAGCAGCTGGTCGCGTTGGCCGTCGGTGAGCCGGTCGAGCAGCTCGGCTATGCCGGCCGCCGAGCGGCGGTCCAGTTCGGCGCGCTCGGCGTGCCCGGCGGCGGTGAGTTCGGCGATGCGGACCCGCCGGTCGGCCGGGTGGGCGCGGACGGTGATCAGCTTCTGGTCGGTCAGGGCGCGCAGCAGCCGGCTCAGGTAGCCGGAGTCCAGCCCGAGGCGTTCGCGCAGCTCCCGCACGTCGCTGCCGGCGCCGATCTCGAACAGCAGCCGGGCCTGCCCGAGCGGCCGGTCCTGGCCGAGGTAGCGGTCGGTGAGCACGCCGAGGTGCCGGGTGTAGTAGCGGTTGAACTCGCGGACGCGCTCGATCCGGTCGGTGTCCATGGCCCGATGCTAACCACTTCTCTGACCTGTGTCAGAGAATTCTCGCCCGGGGCGGATCTGCTGACGGCAGAGCGATTTGGAACCGGGGACCGGGTCGGGCAGGCTCGGCGGCATGCGGATTCTCGTACTCGGAGGCAGCGGCTTCGTCGGCCGGGCGGTGGCGGCCGAAGCGGTCGGCCGCGGCCACACCGTGACCGTTCTCAACCGCGGGCATCGCGACCCGGTCGCCGGCACCCGGACCCTGATCGGTGACCGGCTCAGCCCCGGCGGGCTCGCCGCCCTCGACGGCGGCACCTGGGACGCCGTGGTCGACACCTGGTCCGCGGACGCCGAGGCCGTGCGTACCGCCGCCGAGCTGCTCAGCGGCCGGGCCGGCCACTTCACCTACATCTCCAGCCGCTCGGTCTACCGCTACGGCGGCGCCGCACCGCTCGCCGAGGACTCCCCGCTCACCGACCCCGCCGATCCCGGCTATGCCGGCGACAAGCTGCGCGGCGAACTCGCCGCCGCCGGCTTCGGCGGCCCGCTGCTGCTGGCCCGCGCCGGCCTGATCCTCGGCCCGCACGAGGACATCGGCCGGCTGCCCTGGTGGCTGAACCGGCTGCACCGCGGCGGCCCCACCCTCGCCCCCGGCCCGCGCGAGCTGCCCCTGCAGTACATCGACGCCCGCGACCTGGCCGCGTTCGTCCTGGACGCGGCCGCCGCCGGCCGCGGCGGCCCCTACAACGTGGTCAGCGAACCCGGCCACACCACGATGGGCGAACTCCTCGACACCGCCAACGAGATCACCGGCGGGCACGCCGAGCTGCGCTGGACCGACCCCGAGCCGATCCTGGCCGCCGGCATCGAACCGTGGACCCACCTGCCCATCTGGCTCCCGCCCGGCCACGACCACGACTTCATGCACCGCGGCGACGTCAGCAAGGCGATCGGCGCCGGCCTGCGCTGCCGCCCGGTCCGCGACACCATCACCGACACCTGGCGCTGGCTGGGCACGCTTGCCGGCGGCGCGCCGCAGCGCACCGACCGCCCCGCGTCCGGCCTCGATCCCCTCCTGGAGAACAAACTTCTCTGAGGTACGCCCCACCCCGCACCGCCGCATCGGGACCGTCCCGCCGAGCCACGCGACCACCTGCCCGGAGCCGGGCCCCAGCGCGCCCGCCGGGCCCGGGCAGGTGGCGTCAAAGATCGACTTCTTGGCCGATGACAGTGGCCGAAGGTCGTGACCGGCTACGCGTCCGGGCTAGTTGATCTTGGCGGTTCGCCGACGCCGGGCAGCCTGATCGCCGATTCCCGGGTGACCACCCCCGCCTACGGTTGATCATGCTGGGGGTGGGTCACGCCCTGAGCAGCCCGGCGTACCCGTACCCGATCGGAGCCCGATGTTCCACCGCAACGCCCCCGACCCGTTCCTGGCGCGCGGCCTGACGCAGCGGCGGCTCGGCCGCCGCGACGCACTGCGGCTCGGTGGCCTGACCGCGCTGGGCTCCGCCCTGGCCGCGTGCGGTGTGGCGGGCAAGGGCACCCCGGCGGCGAGCCTGGACTCGAGCACGATCGCCACCTTCTGGGACGGCAAGACCAGCAACGGCAAGGTCGACTTCGCGAACTGGCCGCTGTACATGGACCCGGAGATGCCGGAGCTGAAGAAGTTCACCGAGCAGACCGGCATCCAGGTGAACTACCAGGAGGTCATCCAGGAGATGGGCCCCTGGTTCGCCAAGGTGCAACCCCAGCTGTCGGCGAAGCAGTCGATCGACTTCGACCTCATGGTGATCACCAACGGCATCCAGTTCGGCCAGTTCCGGGCGGCCGGCTTCCTGGCCCCGCTGGACCACACCCGGCTGCCGAACTACACCAAGAACGCGGCGAAGAAGTACGCGCGCGAGGCGTTCGACCCGGCCAACGTGTTCAGCGTGCCGTGGGCGTCCGGGATCACCGGCATCGCCTACGACCCGGCCAAGACCAAGCGGCCGATCACCAAACTGGCCGACCTGTGGGACCCGGAGTTCAAGGGCCGCGTCGGCATGATGTCCGACGTGACCGAACTGGCGAACTTCGGCCTGCTCGCCGCCGGGTTCGAGCCGGGCACCTCCGGTGAGGCCGAGTGGAAGAAGGCCGCCGCCAAGCTGCAGCAGCAGAAGGACGCCGGCCTCGTGCGCAAGTACTACGAGCAGGACTACGTCGACGCGCTCGGCAAGGGCGAGGTGTGGATCACGCAGGCGTGGTCCGGCGACATCTTCCAGAAGAACCTCTCCGACGGCACGAACTTCGAGTTCGTGATCCCCGAGGAGGGCGGCACGATCTGGACCGACAACTTCGCCATCCCGGTCACCGCGGCCAACCCGGTCGACGCGCTCACCCTGATCGACTTCTTCTACCAGGTGGAGAACGCGGCGTCGCTCGCCGAGTACATCAACTACGTGTGCCCGGTGCCGGCCGCGCAGGACCAGATCCGCAAGAACGCCGCCGAGCTGTCCGGCGCCGACCGCACGGAGCTGGAGCGGATCGCCGCCAGCCGGCTGATCTTCCCGAGCGAGCAGGATTACGCCCGGCTGCACTACTACGTCGGGTTCGACACCGCCGAGGAGCAGCAGGACTTCTCCCGGATCTTCGACTCGATCACCCTGGGCTGAGGCCCGGATCGACGATGCCGCCTCTCCGGCTGGAGGGCGGCATCGTTCGCTTCCGGCGGGCGCGCGCCGGTGTTGTTCAGGCGGGCGCCCGCCATCGTTTGCTTGAGGCGGGTGCGCGCCGTCATTCGTCCTAGGCGGCTGCCGGCCGTTGTTCTTCTCAGGCGGCCGCCGGCCGCGTCGCCCGGTAGTCGTGGTCCAGCCGGGTCGCGGTGCGCCGCAACAGGCCGGCGGTCCCTCGGCGCAGCCGGCCCGGACCCGGGTCGGGCACGACCGGCGCGTCCGGCAGGGCGGAGTGGCTGACCCGGGTGGCCGGGTTGATCATCGGCAGGATGAGGTCGATCATCAGTGATCCCTCCCTATGCTTCCGGTTAAACTCATTACACTGGAAGCTGCCCGTCTTTGCAACTCTCTAAACGCGATTTGGTGGAAGCACATGGGTTTTCCCTCGCTCTACGGCGGCCTGACCTGCCTGGACTTCGCGAACACCGTGGACGGGCGGGCCCTGCCCGAACCCGAGGAACACCTGCACGACTACGCCGATCTGGTGCGCTGGGCCGCGTACGCCGATCTGCTCGACACCGAAACCGCCCACCACCTGGCCCTGCTCGCCAAGGCGCGGCCGCAGGCCGCGGCCGCCTCCTACACCGCCGCGCTGCGCCTGCGCGAAGCGACCTTCCGGCTCTGCGCCGCGCCGCCGGCCGCCAATGACCTCGCGCTCATTCAGCAGGGGTACGCCGAAGCGATGTCCACCGCCACCCTGACCCCCGCCGGCACCCACTACACCTGGACGCTCGCCGGAGACCACCTCGACCGGGCCTGGTGGCCGGCCGCCGTCTCCGCGGTCGAACTGCTCACCACCGACCGGCTCGCCCGCGTCAAGGTATGCGCGTCCAGCGGCGGCTGCGACGGCCTGTTCCTGGACATCAGCAAGAACGGCAGCCGCCGCTGGTGCGACATGGGCACCTGCGGCGTGGAAGCCAAAATCAGCCGCCAGACCGCCCGCCGCCGCGCCGCCCGCCGAACCACACCCTGACCACCGCGCGGCCGTCTGGTGGGCCGCTTCGCGCCCGCGGTCCCCGCCGGACCGAAAGGTCAGAGTGAGCGGGCGGCGTGCCGGCCGGCGGCGCGGCCGGAGAACAGGCAGCCGCCGAGGAACGTGCCCTCCAGGGCGTTGTAGCCGTGCACCCCACCACCGCCGAACCCGGCCACCTCGCCCGCCGCATACAGGCCGGGCAGCGCATCGCCGGAGACGCTCAGCACGCGCGAGTCCAGATCGGTCTGGATGCCGCCGAGCGTCTTGCGGGTCAGCACGTGCAGCTTCACCCCGATCAGCGGGCCGGCCGCCGGGTCGAGGATGCGGTGCGGCGCCGACGTACGCCCGATCCGGTCCCCGAGATAGCGCCGCGAGTTGTGGATCCCCTGCACCTGCGCGTCCTTGCTGACCTTGTTGGCGATCTGCCGGTCCCGCGCCTCAATCTGCTCACGGATGCGGGCCGCGTCCAGCAGCGGCTCCTCGGTGAGCTTGTTCATCCCGGCGACCAGCTCGTCCAGCCGGTCGGCCACAACGAAGTCCGCGCCGTGCTGCTTGAACGCCTCCACCGGCGCCGGCGCGCCCTTGCCGAACAGCCGTTCCTTGAGGAACGCGCGCCGGTCCTTGGCGGTCAGGTCCGGGTTCTGCTCGGAGCCGGACAGCGCGAACTCCTTCTCGATCATGCGCTGGGTGAGCAGGAACCAGGAGTGGTCGTACCCGGCGATCTCCGGGGTGGTGCGCAGGTGGCGCAGCGTGCCGAGGGTGTCGTAGCTGGGGAAGTACGGCGCGGGCAGCCGCCGGCCGAGCGCGTCGAACCACATCGGCGACGGTGCGGACAGGATCCGGATGCCGTGGCCCGGCCACACCGGGTTCCAGTTCCGCACGCCCTCCACGTAGTGCCACATCCGGTCCCGGTTGACCAGGCGCGCGCCGGCGGTCTCGGCGATGCCGAGCATCCGGCCGTCCACGTACGCCGGCACCCCGGTCACCATGGTCCGCGGCGCCGTGCCCAGCCGCGCCGGCCAGTACTGGCGGACCAGGTCGTGGTTGGCGCCGATCCCGCCGGTGGTGACGATGACCGCCTGCGCCCGCAGCTCGAAGTCACCGGCCGTGCGCCGGTTGGACGGCACACCGCGGGCCGCGTCGTCCGGCTCCAGCAGGGTGCCGCGCACTCCGGTGACGGCGCCGGCCTCGACGATCAGCTCGTCGACCCGGTGCCGGTGGTGGAACGTCAACAGTCCCGCGGCCGCGGCGGCCAGCGCCGAGTTGGCGAACGGCTCGACGACGCCGGTGCCCGTACCCCAGGTGATGTGGAAGCGCGGCACCGAGTTGCCGTGCCCGCCGGCGCGCAGGTCGCCGCGCTCGGCCCAGCCGGCGAACGGCAGCCAGCTCAACCCCAGCGACGCCAGCCAGGCGCGTTTCTCGCCGGCGGCGAACTCGACGTACGCCCGCGCCCACTTCACCGCCTGCGCGTCCTCGTCGTCGAGCCGGTCGAAGCCGGCGCTGGACCGCCAGTCGGACCAGGCGGTCTCCACGTCGTCGCGGATCCGGGCGCGCCGCTGCTCGGGGCTGCCGACGAAGAACAGCCCGCCGAACGACCACCAGGCCTGCCCGCCGAGGTTGTTGGCGTTCTCCTGGTCGAGCAGGGCCACCTTCTTGCCGGCGGCGGTGAGCTCGTGCGCGGCGGCCAGCCCGGCCAATCCGGCACCCACGACGATGACGTCCGCGTCCACGGCCCACACCCTTCTGCGCTGAAGCTGGATACGAGAATTTATCGGATTAGCCGCTCCGGGGGAACCTGCAAGATCGACACGCCGGTACCGCACTGTGGTCTCGCTCGCCCCGTAACGCCCCGCACAGACACCCGGCCCACGCCCGACCACAATGAGAACCGTGCCGCAGCCGACCGCCGATCCCGCACGAACCCGCGCCGAGCTGACCGCGCTGCGCCCCGACCTGATCCCCCGCTACGACGCCGCACTGCCCGGCGCCCGCGCAGCCGTCCTGGCCCGCCTCTACGGAGCACTCGAACGCGAACCCCTGCCCGGACTGTCCCACCGCAAGCACGGCAACGGCCGGACCGAAGTGACATTTCGCCACGGCGAGACGGTCACCTATCCCACCGCGGCGGCCGAACCGTTCGCCCAGGCGGAACCCCCGGGCGACCCGGTCGAACTGGTGCAAAGACTGTGGCCGGGAACGCCACTGCGCGACGAGATCGCCAACAGCGTCGCCAACCTGGCACTCGCCCGCGCCGTCGCGACACCGGCCGACCTGCCCGAACCCGGCGACCCCGCCGCCCTCGGCAAAATCGAACAGATGCTGGTCGACGGCCACCCACTGCACCCCTGCTGCCGCACCCGCACCGGCATGACCGTCGCCGACGTCCTCGCCTACGCCCCCGAACACCGCCCCCTCATCCGGCTCCGCCGCCTGCGCGTACCCGCCGACCGCTGGCACGGCACCGCCCAGCCCATCCTCTACGCCCACCCCTGGCAGGCCACCCGGCTGCTCGCCCGCTACCCGTGGCTCACCAACGCCGGCGTCACCCGCCCGGTACGCCCCCTGATGTCCCTGCGCACCGTCGCCCCGATCAGCGGCGGCCCACACATCAAAACCGCCGTCGACATCCAGATGACCTCCGCGGTCCGCACCGTCTCCCCCGCCGCCGTCCACAACGGGCCCCGCCTGTCCGCCCTGCTCACCCGCCTCACCGCCGACCTGCCCCTGGACGTGCTCACCGAAACCGAGGCCGGCGCCGTGATCACCGAACACGGACCCGACCGGCACCTGGCCCACCTGATCCGCCAGGCACCCCGGCTCGGCCCCGGCGAGACGGCCATCCCCCTCGGCGTCCTCGCGACGACCCCGATCCTGCGGAAAACGGTCACCGACCCGTACGCCTTCATGTCCTCACTCGGCACCGTGCTGTTCGCGCCGCTGGCGCGCGTCCTGCAACGCGGCATCGCGCTGGAAGCCCACGGCCAGAACACCCTGATCGTCCTGGCCGGCGGCCACCCGGTACGCACCCTCTACCGCGACCTCGGCGGCATCCGCGTGCACACCGCCCACCACCCCGACCTCGACCTGCACGGCGACCTACCCACCGACGACCCGGCCGAACTACGCACCAAACTCGCCGCCGCCGCGCTCGGCACCGTCGCCCTGCAACTGGTCACCGCCCTCGCCCACCACCACGACGCCGAACCCGCACGCCTCTGGACGATCATCGCCGCCGCCCTGCGCGCCACCGGCACCCCGGACATCCCGCACCTGCTCACCGACCCCCTCCCGATCAAGGCCACCACCGCCATGCGGCTCGCCGCCGACCCGCTCACCGACCAGTGGACCCACCTGCCCAACCCGATGGCGGCATGAGCCACCCGCGGAAGGACCCCCGATGATCATCCGCAGTGTCAGCACCGGCCGGCTCGCCGCGGCCGCCGCACACACCGAGGCCGCCCTCGCCGTCCACGCCCCCCACCTCGTCAACGGCTTCATCGCCAACCTGCCGCACGCCGCCGACACCGTCGGCCGCCGCCTGCGCGCCGCCCTCGTCCGCGAAGAACTCACCCCCGCCTTCGCCCGCGGCCGCGTCCACGCCTTCAACCGCGTCGAATACCCCAACGCCGGCGTCAACGACCCGGTCGACCTGCTCGCCGGACTCGACAACGGCACCTTCGCCGCAGAGATCCGCAACGCCGTCCTCAACCTGGCCATCGCGATGTCCCGACTCACACCCGGCCAGCCACAAACCAACCCCGACGACGAAGCGGTACGCCTCGAACGCCTCGCCGTCGCCGGACACAACCTGCACCCCTGCGGCCGCACCCGCCTCGGCTGGGACACCGTCGACGTCCTCGCCCACGACCTGGAAGCCGGCCACACCACCATCGGCTTCCTCGCCGTCCGCGACGACCACCACCTCGGCGACGACCTCGCCACCCGCCTCGCCCTGCCCGCCGCACCACCCGGATACCGCACCCAGCCGGTCCACGCCTGGCAACGCGAACTCGTCACCAGCCGCTACCCCGAACTGTTCGCCGACGGCGCCCTCAGACCCCTCGACGGCCACCTCGACGCCATCCCCACCGCCGCCCTGCGCACCCTGCTGCTCCCCGGCACCGGCACCTACCTCAAGCTGTCCCTCGACATCCAGGTCACCTCCACCCGCCGCAGCATCAGCGTCGCCAGCACCCGCAACGGCCCCGCCCTGTCCACCCTGCTGCACCGCCTCGTCGCCGACGACCCCGACGGCCACCGCCTGCTGCTCATGGCCGAAACCCACGGCGCCGCCGTACCCACCGCCAGCACCGGACGCGACCTGTCCGCCATCGCCCGCGACGGCCTCACCGGCCACCTGCAACCCGGCGAACACGCCGTACCCGGCAGCGCCCTGCCCGCCCACGACCCCACCACCGGCACCACCGTCCTCGCCGGCCTCGTCGACACCTCCGGCCTCGGCGCCGCCGCCTGGCTCACCGCCTACACCCGCCTGCTCCTGCCACCCCTGCTACGCCTGGCCACCCGCGGCATCGCCCTCGAAGCCCATCTGCAGAACTGCCTGCCCACCTTCATCGCCGGCCGCCCCCACCGCCTCGCCCTGCGCGACTTCGCCGGCCTGCGCCTGCACCCCGGCCGCCTCACCACCGCCGGACACACCCTCACCCTGTGGCCCGGCTCCGTCGTCGGCACCGACGACCTCGACCTGATGCGCGCCAAACTCGGCTACACCGCCCTGCAAGCCCACCTCGGCGAACTCGTCATCCGCCTGGAAGAAACCCACGGCCTACCCGAGGACCACGCCTGGCGCATCGTCCGCGACATCGTCGACGAAACCTACGACACCATCGGCGGACACCCCGACCACGCCTACTTCACCGCACCGACCATCCCCCACAAAGCCCTGGTCCGGATGCGCCTCGCCGGCGAAGGCGACATCTACCTCCCGGTCGGCAACCCCCTCCATGGCTGAGCTCCCCACCCACGTCGCCGCCGCGCTGCGGCGCCTGCCGGCACCCGCCTGCGCCTACCTCTACGACACCCAGGCACTGCGCGACCGTGCCGCCGCGTTCCGGGCCGCGCTCCCCGCCAACACCCATTTCCTGTACGCCGTGAAAGCCAACGGTCACCCCACAGTCATCCGCACCCTCGCCGACGCCTGCGACGGACTCGAAGTCGCCTCCCTCGGCGAACTACGCCTCGCCGTCGACGCCGGCGCCCGCCGCATCGCCTTCGCCGGACCCGGCAAAACCGACGCCGAACTCGCCGCCGCCGTCACCGCCGGAGCCCTCCTCAACGTCGAAAGCGCCTTCGAGATGCACCGCCTCGCCGGCCTCGGCCTGCGAACCGACATCTGCGTCCGGGTCAACCGCACCGGCACCGGCCTCACCGGCAGCCACACCATGACCGGCACACCCACCCCGTTCGGCGTCGACGAAACCCAGCTACCCGCCCTGCTCGCCGCCGTACCCGCCGGCCTGCGCGTCATCGGCTTCCACCTGCACGCCGTATCCAACAACCTCGACGGCACCGCACACGCCGCCTTCCTCACCGACGCCATCACCTGGTCCATCGGCACCGCCCAGAGACACGGCATCGCACTGCGCGTCATCAACGCCGGCGGCGGCTTCGGCGTCGACTACCTGACCACGGACTCCATCGACCTGGCACCGCTGTCCACCGTGACCGTCCCGGACGGCCTCGAACTACTCCTCGAACCAGGCCGCTACCTCGCCGCCGACGCCGGCTGGTACACCGCCGAAGTCCTCGACCTCAAAACCACCCACGGCCGCACCTTCGCCGTCCTGCGCGGCGGCACCCACCACTTCCGGCTCCCCGCCGCCTGGGGCTACAGCCACCCGTTCACCGTCCTGCCCGTCGACACCTGGGACCGCCCCTACCCGCGCCCCACCGTCACCGTCACCGACACCGACATCGACGCCGTCGGCGAACTCTGCACCCCCCGCGACGTACTCACCCGGGGCCAGCACGTGACCCGCCTGCGGGTCGGCGACCGGCTGGTGTTCGCCCGCACCGGCGCCTACGGCTGGGACATCTCCCACCACCAGTTCCTGCGGCACGACCCGCCACAATTCGTCATCCTCTGACCAACCCCAGCTTGCGGACCTGCCACTCCAGATCCACGCCATCCGCCGGCAACTCGGTCAAGCCCAGGAACAGCCACGCCCGGAACACCGGCACGATCAGCCGCCGCTCGAACTCCGACAACGGCCGCACCTCGGCGTAACCGCGTACCACCTCGTCCTGATAGCCACGCCACGACAACGCGAAGTCCGCCACCAGCACCGACCAGTGCGTCGCCTCGAAGTCCAGCAGCCCGGACAGGCGCTCACCGACGAACAACAGATTCCAGGTGGCGAAGTCGCCGTGGATCACACCGCACGGCACACCGTCCAGACTGTTGCCCGCGAACCACTCCGCCGTCACGTCCCGGCACTCCCGCAAGAACCGCCCCTGCTCAGGCCGGAACCGCTCGAACTCCCGCAACCACCGGTCCAGCGCCGGATCCCCGACCACCTCGGCCGGACCGGCGAACCCGTCCCGCCGCTCGTCGAGGCCCGACGCGGCCGCCGACTCGTGAAACTCGGCGAGCAGGCGGCCGCGAGCCCGCTGCTCACCGGCACCGCGCGGACGTGGCACGCCGGGCAGCCGGTGCAGCAACAGCCACGTCCCGCCGTCCCCGTCGACCAGCGGTTCCTCGACGAGTTCCGGAGTCGGCCAACCCTGCTCGCGCAGAGCGGCGGCGACCCGCAACGTGTACGCGACGTCCCGGTACGTCACCCGCTTCACGACCAGGTCCGGCCCGCCGCGCGTGGCCGCCCACGTGCCACCGCCCCGGTCTCCCATCAGCGGGCCCGGTTCGAGCCGCCACCGCCGGCAAACGTCCGCGTCAATGTTCATGGTTGTCGGCGAAGCCGTCCTTCGGGTGTTGGGTGCGGCTTGCCGCACTACCTCTAAAGCGTCCTAGGATACTGTTCCGGACCAGAACTCGCGGATCCGGACCAGCTCGCTCGGGGCCAGCGTCACGGGTCCTTGCAGGCAGGTGAAGTAGGCGACCGGCCACGGCCACCGGTTGGCACCGGCGGCCAGCACGAAGCCGAACGTACACAACGAGGCCGGATCAGCCGCCTGCTCGCGGGCCTCATGGTGGCGCAGCTGCACCAGGTCGTGGAAGGCCGCCGACCACGCGTCGTTCAGGTCCGGCATCACCGCGACCACGTATTGCGGGATCCCGTCCGAGAACCGGAAGGTCCGCAGCCGCGCCACCGCCGGATCGGCCGTCCACTCCCCCAGATCGGACCGGGCGTCCACCGGGAACTCGTCGATCAGCGACAGCAGCCGGTGGCGTCCGGCTTCGTCGAGCACGTCGTCCAGCTGGGTGGACGCCACGTAGTCCAGCAACCGGCCGATCACCGCATGGCCCGGCAGAACGTCGCGCAGCAGCGGTTTCGCCGCCAGCGCACGCAGAAACGATTCCGCCGGCCGCAGCGGCAACTCCGAGGCGACCGCCAGCCAGGCATAGTGGGCGGGCACCTCATCCGGGACAGGACCGCGCCGCGCACACCAGTCCAGGTAGCGCACCACGGCGGCGGCCGAGCGCAGCTCGTGCAGGAGCAGCTCCCAGTCACGCCGCAGGACCACGGCCAACGGGATCCGCCCGCTGTCCGGTCCCCGATCGACGCCCGTGGGCGGTGCCGGACGGTCGACTATCAGCAGGCCGGTCCACTCGATCACGGCCGGATCGAGATCCAGGGCCCGCCCACGCTCAGTCGTGAACCGCTGCGGCGCCGGCCCGGCATGCAGCAGCCGGACCGTATCGTCCAACTGCCGCTCCGCCGCCGCGACCTGCTCGGCCCACCAGGCACGTTCCCGGGCCGCCGAGCCGTCAGCCGTGGCCCGAGCGCTGGTAAGGGCGCCGATCACGCCGTCGTTCGCCGGCCGGCTCGTTGTGAGGACCACCACGGCTCGCGCACCGACGATCAGCACCTGGCTTTCGTGGTGCTGCGGGCCGGTCCGGAACATGAAATCGGCGACCGATCGCTGCCCCATCGCCCACCGAGCCATCGCCTCGGCCTCACCTCCGCCGCCCGGCGTTCGTGGCAGCCCGGCAACCGCACGAGAACCGTGATCATTCCCGGGCCGTCCCGGGGCAGCGGCCAGGTGGCCACCAAGCTCATGATCGTCGGTCAAGGTCGCAGCTCCGCACGGTCGGTCCCGCGCCGGACGTGCGCGGGCCGTCATTCTGACTGACCTGCTGGTCAAGCGCGAGTCCCGCCGGTTTGGAAGGAAGGCCGCGCCGGCCCTATCGTTCCCGGTCATGATCAACCACGCCGGCCCGGCGCCTCGCCTGCGGCTGTTCCTGGCGGCGTTCACGAGCTCGGCACTCCTGCTGAGCGGCTGCGGCGAGACCCGTCCGGCCGGCCCGACCCAGACGATGCCGGTACAGCAGACCGACGAGCTCACCAAGGAGGACCCGGCCATGGCCCAGATCGTCGAGATCCACGTTCCGCTGCTGCCCGGCGAAGGTGTGCGGGAAGGCGACTACCAGTACCCGTGGATCGAGCAGGTCGAAGAATTCCTGATCGACGTCGAGGACGAAGGCGACATAGAGGTCTACGACGATGGGGAAGAGTTCGGCGACGACTATGTCTTCTTCGTCTCCGGTGGCAGCGAGAAGGCGTTGCTCGCCGCGGCGTCTCGCGTGGCCACGCTCGACGGAGTTCCAGCCGGCACCTTCGCCCTGGTCACCGACGAGGACGCCGACATGGGCGAGGGCCGGCGGGTCGATCTGCCGGTCCGCTGAGCGCCGCGCTGCCCGGCCCGGCGGGCGCGCTGGGGCCGCAAGCACGCTGCCCGGCCGCGTGGTAGCGGCGTGACACGTGGTTTTGGATCAGCCCCCGTGCTCGTACCAATGCTTCTTCTCTGAGGCGTCCTAGGATGAGGGCATGGACTGGACCGCCTACCTCGCGTTTCTCGGGCTTGCGATCGTCGTGGTACTGATCCCGGGACCGGACTTCGCGGTCGTCACCGGCAACACGATCTCGGGCGGGCGAGTCCGCGGGATGTGGTGTGCCGCCGGGGTCGGCACCTCCAACGCGGTGCAGGGTACGGCCGCGGTCATCGGACTCGGTGCCTTGATCGTGAGCGCGCAGCCGGTGTTCCAGGCGATCAAGTGGGCGGGCGCGGCATACCTGATCTATCTGGGGGCGCGGGCGCTGCGGTCGGCCTGGCGCGGGCAGTACCCGATGGCGGCCGCCGACGGTGGCAAGGGCGCGGCGATCCGTGGCTGGCGGCAGGGCTTCCTCTCCAACATCACCAACCCGAAGGTGCTGGTCTTCTATCTGGCCGTGCTACCCCAGTTCCTCACGCCCGGCGCGGGCGCGGCGGCGATGCTGGGCTATGCGCTGAGCCACGCCCTGCTGTCGCTGGCCTACCTGGTGATTCTCACCGTCTTCCTGCACCGGGCTCGCCGGGTGCTGTCGCGGCGCCGGGTCCGCCGGGCCCTGGACGGGCTGACCGGCACGGCGATGGTCGCGTTCGGCGCGCGGATCGCGGTGGACCGCGGCTGAGGCGAGTACGGGCATGACAGCGGCCCCTACAGTGCACGCGTGCGATATCGATGGATCGCGGTGGCCCCGGCCGCCGGCGTGCTGCTGGGTGGCGGGGCCGCCCTCGTCAACCATGTGCCGATCGCTCTCGGCGAGGGGGGCGAGGCCCGCGCGGACCGCGGCTTCTGGTCGCAGGTCGCGGAGTTCGGCAGCCTGATCCTGGATTCCGGCTGGCTGTGGGCGGCGGCAGCGGTGGCCGTGGGCTGGCTGGTGAGTGACCGCGCACGGCCGTTCCTGGTGGCGGCGTTGGCCGGCTGCGTCACGCTGCTCGTCGCCACCCTGGTCTACGACGGCTTGGAGAACTACTACTTCTCGCAGGGTGGAAGCGTCCAGATGTTCTGGCTGGCCGGCAGCGTGCTGCTGGGCCCGCCGCTGGGCATGGTCGGCGCGGCGATCCGCCGGCCCGGTCCGGTGGGGACGCTGGCGGCTCTCGTCGTGCCGGCCGGGGCGGCACTGAACATGGTGCTGATACCGCCGCCCGCGGATAGCCTGGTAGGGCGGCCGGTGACGTGGCTGGTCTCTGCCGCCGCCGCGGTGGCCGCCGTGCTGGTGGTGCGGACGCGGTGGAGCGCCGCCCGGGCATGATCGCTGGTCACGCCGGCGCCCGCCGGCCGAGCCCGGTGCAGGCGTAGCACAGCAGCACGGCCCCGGCTAGGGCGGCGACGACGATCAGGCCGCCGAAGACGTCCGGGCCGGTGTCGACCGCCACCGCGACCGCGACGTGGTCCCCCTCGGCGGACGGCGGGGCCGGCAGCGTCCAGCTAACCGTCTCCACCGCCAGCCACGTACGCGTGCCCAGCAGCACACCGCCCACCAGCAGCGGCGCCACCACCGCCGGCGGCAGGCCCGGCCCGGTCCGCCGCAGCACCGCCACCGCGAAGAGCAGGCACGCCCCGATCAGCAGGGCGGCCACGACCACGCCCCGGACCAGTTGTTCCCGCTGCCGCACCGGGTCGGTGACCAGCGCGATGACGTCCGTCCCGGCCGGGAGGCCACGCCACGCCGACACCTCGGTGAGGATCGCGGCGGCCACGGCGAGCAGGCCGGCGCGCACCACAAGGGAACCGGCCGGCAGCAGCGCTGCCAGCCCGAGTGCCAGGACGGCGGCGAGCATGGTCGGCCAGCGCCAGCCGAGAGCGGCCGTCACCCCGGCCACGGCTATCAGGCCGGCGGACGCGGCGATCCAGCGCTTGGTCACGGCCGGCGAGGCTATCAGGGAACCAGGGCCAGGGTCATGTGCACACTGTTCGGATCCGGCCGGTAGTCACCGAACGGCTCGCAGTACCGGAAGCCGAACTTGCGGTACAACGCCCGGGCCGGCGCGAAGAACCCGGCCGATCCGGTCTCCAGATACAACCGCGCGTACCCGCGCTCGCGCGCCTGCGCCACCAGGTGCCCGAGCACCGCCGATCCCACGCCGCGCCGCTGGGCGGCCGCGGCCGTACGCATCGATTTCACCTCGGCGCTGACCGCGTCCAGCTCCTTGAGCGCCCCGCAGCCGACCAGTTCCGCACCGTCGTACACCGACCAGAACGTCACCTCCGGCTGCCGCAACCCGTCCAGGTCGAGCGCGTGCGTGCTCTCCGGCGGCGTGATCGACCGCATCTCCTCCAGGTGTTCCCGCAGCAGGGCCGCGATCCCCGGCCCGCTCAGATCGTCCACCACGATTCTGCGCATCGTCCCCGCCTCACCCCGGCAGCAGTGCCGCGCGCATCGCCGCGGCCAGCCACCGCCGGAAGTCCGTCTCGTCCCAGCCGCGATCCAGCACGAGCGCCACGTACAGCGCCGGATCGTTGTACATCCACAGCACGTCGGCCGCCGCCTGCGCCCGCACCTCGCCGAGCGTACGCGCGTGTTCGATCACCATCGTCGCCCCGGCGTGCCGGTTGCGCTGCAACGTGGACCACAGCTCGTCCGCTTCCTCGCTGTCGTCGGCGGCGCGGCGCACGGTTTCGAAGAGCCGGGCGGCGCGCCGCCCGATCACGTGACAGACGTAGGGGTAAGCGTCCCGCACCCCCCCCCGGCTCTCC
>NZ_JADQTO010000017.1:170750-210002 GCF_015704865.1 Actinoplanes aureus
GCGCGGCCCGTGCGGGGGGGGGGGGCGCGGGCGCGCGAGGGCTGCCCCCCGGCCCCCCCCCCCCCCGCCCGATCAAGAGACAGACTTCGGCGTACGCGTCCAGCACCGCTCCCGGGCTCTCCGCCTCCAGGACCGGCCGGAACCAGGGCCGCTGGGCCACCGGCACGGGTTCGTCGTCACCGGCGAGAGCCTCGTCGAGTCGTCGATGACCTGCTTGAGCAGGGCCGCCTTCGACCCGAACGACGCCGTCACGGTGGGCCGGGCGACCCCGGCCGCCATGGCCACCGCCGCCAGCGACGCCTTCGTATAGCCCTGCGCCACGAACAGTTCGCCGGCGGCACGCACGCTCACCTGGCGGGATCTTCTACACCCTGGACGGCACCGCCGAGTTCCGCTGCGAGGGTGCCGCCCTCACCGCCGGACCCGGCGACTTCGTGCTGCTGCCGGCCGGCCCGCCGCACACCTTCCTGGTCGGTGCCGACGCGCCGCTGCGCGCCACCGGGCCGGGCCTGCCCGCCGAGACCGGTCCGGTCGACCCGGTCGCGCTCGGGCACGCCGCGGCCCGCCATGGCATCGACGTGCTGGGCCCGCCGCCCACTCATTGAGGGTCGGCGCGGCTCAGTAGGCCGGTACCTGCGCGGCGCGGCGGCTGCGGCGAATGAGGCGTTCCGCGATCGCCAGGTTGATCAACCAGCCCAGGTTCTGACCAACCGGGATCAGCGACTCCACGGTCTCGCCGAACGCGGCCCGGTCCACCGACCCCGACGCCACCAGCACCAGCACCAGCAATATCACCGGGACCACGACCCGGGCCGTCACGGCCAGAAATGTCAGCGCGTAGTTGCGCATCATCCACTCCCGGTGCGCAACGAAGTCCCGGCGCCGCGCCGCCCGGTAGGCCCGAGCCGCGGTGACCAGCCACAACACCGCCGCGACGGAGAGGCCGACCTGGGTCAGCACCCGCCCGGACCACACCGCGACCGGGATGGCCGTCACCGCGGACGGCACCACCCCGGCGAGCAGGTAGACCCGGCCGATGGCCCGGTGCAGCCGCCGCCGGGCACGGACCGGGGCCAGGAACTGCAACGGCCCGAGCACCAGCGCCACCGCCGCGGTGAAGATGTGCCCGATCAGGACGCCGTAGTGCGGCCCGCCGCCCACGTCGAGGCGGCTGTCCGCGACGTCGAGGCTCAGATAGGGGCTGACCAGGACGAGGCTCAGGACGATCGCGACGGCGAGCATCAGCCAGACGGCACGCTTGGGCATGAGCCCCAGCGTGCGCGATCAGACCCGCACCGCCGTCGGCCGCCGGGCGGCCCTGTTACTACGCCGATTTGCGTACGTCGTGACCCGACCGGGTGAACACCGCACGCCAGCGGCCGGGAAACGTGGTCTCCGGTGTGGCCACGTGCTCCACCGACACCGCCCGCAGGCCGTCCACGGCGAAAGCGTCGATCTCGGCCCGGTGCAACGGCCACGGCGGGCCGTCGCCGGAGCGGGCGACAGCGGCGGCGGCCAGCACGAGCAGGGTGCCGCCGGGCGCCACGAAGGTGCCGACGGTCGCGATCGCCCGGGCCCGGATCCGCTCGGGCAGTGCCTGGACGTTGTTGCTCTCCAGGACCAGGTCGAAACCGTGCCGCCAGGCAGGCGGCGGGTCGAGCAGGTCGGCGACGACGTAGCCGACCGGCGAGCCCGGGTGCCGGCTACGGGCCAGTTCGATCGCGGTCGGCGAGATGTCGAACGCGGTGGTCGCGTACCCGGCGGCCGCGACGTGCTCGGCGTCGCGCCCGTTACCGCAACCGACGATCAGCGCGCGCCGCCCCTCGCCCGGCGGCAACGGGTAGGCGCGCAGGTGGGCGCTGGCCTCCGGCACGTCCCAGGGCACCTCGGCCCGGCCCGCGCCGGCCTCGGCGTAGAGCGTCTCGAACCACCCGGTCGGCGTGCCCTCGGCGGCGATCCGCCGGTAGTCGGTCATCGCGGGACCACCCGGCGCAGCTCGCGCAGGGCCTGCCGGCGTACGTCACCGGTGAGGGTGTCGATGTAGAGCCGCCCGTCCAGGTGATCGGTCTCATGCTGCAGGGCCCGGGCCAGGAACCCGGTGCCGTGGATGACCAGCGGCTCGCCGTGCTGGTCGAAACCGGTCGCGGTGACCTTCGCCGCCCGGGTGGTGGAGTAGCCGAGCCCGGGCAGTGACAGGCAACCCTCCTCGTCGGTCTCCTCACCCTCGAAGCCCGACAGCACCGGGTTGACCATGTGCCCGACCTGGCCGGCCACGTTGTAGGAGAAGACCCGCAGGCTGACCCCGATCTGCGGGCCGGCCACCCCGGCCCGGCCGGGTTCGCGGACGGTGTCCTCCAGGTCACGGACGATGTCGCGCAGCTGCGCGTTGAAGTCGGTGACCGGGTCGGCGGGCGTACGCAGGACCGGGTCACCGAAGAGCCGAATGGGCCGTACTGTCATGCCCAGCAGGCTAACCGGTGCTTACCCGAAAAGGGCGGCACGGTCCGGGCGCAGCATCTGCCTCAGCTTGATCAGCGAGCGGCGGGTCTGGCTCTTCACGACCGTGACCGGCACGCCGAGCTCGTCGGCGACCTGCTCGACGCTGTGGTCGGCGAAGTAGCGCAGCAGCACGATCTCCCGGTCCCGGGCCGGCAGCCGGCTCACCGCGTCGATCATGGCGAGCCGCAGCTCGGGGCTGACCGTGTAGACCGGTTCGCGCAGCGTGCCGGTGACCGTCTCACTGTTGCTGCGGCGGCGCCGGTGGTCCAGGTAGACACGCAGCAGGACCTTGTGGGCGTACGCGGACAGATTGTCGCTGTCGGCGGCCCGCCCCCAGCTGAGGTAGAGCCGGGTGAGGGTGGCCTGGGTGAGGTCCTGCGCGAGGTGCCAGTCGCGGCACAGCTGGTAAGCGCTGCTGCGCAGCCGGGCCGTCCAGGAGTGCGCGAAGCGCGCGAACTCCGTCGGGTCGCGCCGCCCTGCGGCTGGTCGTTCCAGGAGTTCGAGCACAGCTAGGTCACCTTCTCTGCCAGCCACGGTGAAGCTGCCACTGTGGACCCGTCGGGGTGCGCGGAGCCAAAGTACGCGCTCTCCCACCGCCCGCAGGGGCGGTCGGGCGAGACACTGGCACGCTTTCGGTAGAGAGGGCTCGGAACGCGCTATGCGGGGCCTGTGACCGGCCCGGCCAGCGCCGCACGAATCGGGCCGACCTTGGCGGCGGCCTCGTCCACCTCGGCGATCGGGTCGCTGTCGGCGGTGATGCCACCGCCGGCCCAGGTGTGCACGCGGACGCCGTCGACCGCCACGGTGCGGATGCTCAGCCCGAGGTCGAGGTGTCCGGGGCCGATCCAGCCGACCGCGCCCATGCTGACGCCCCGGCCGACCGGTTCGAGCGCGGCGATGTGCCGCAGGGCGGCGAGCTTGGGCGCGCCGGTCACGCTGCCGCCGGGGCAGACCGCGCGGAGCAGGTCGGCGAGACCGACCTCCGCTTCCAGCGTCGCGGAGACCACGGACTCGGCCTGCCAGAGACCACACCAGCGGCGTACGGCGAACAGCTCGTCCACCGAAACCGGGCCCGTCCCCGGAAGCCGGGCCAGGTCGTTGCGCTCCAAGTCGACGATCATGACGTGCTCGGCACGTTCCTTGGCGCTGGCCAGCAGCTCCCGGCGGCCCTCCTCGGTGGCCGGCCGGGTGCCCTTGATCGGCCGGGTGACGACCCGGCCGTCGCGCACCTCGACGAGCGTCTCCGGGGAGGCGGTGGCCAGCGCCCAGCCGTCGCCGGAGAGCACACCGCCGTAGCGGGCCCCGGGCAGCGCGGCGACCCGGCGCAGCGCCGGGCCGGGATCCCCGGTGTACGCGGCCGACCCGTGCCCGACCACGTTGACCTGATAGACGTCGCCGCGCCCGATGGCGGCCCGGACCCGCTGCACGGCGTCCGCGTGCGCGGTGCGGGTCCAGCTCTCCCGCCACCGGCCGAGGTGCCATCCCCCGTCCGGGGTACGCCGGAGAGTCTCCCGGGTGTGTCCGAAGACGACGGCGTAGACGTCCGGGACGACCGGCACCGGGGTGGCCGCTCCAACGGTCCCACCAGCCATCACGGATCCGGCATCCGCGGACACGTAGAGTGCTGCTCCGCAAATAGTGCTATCGCCGAACGTCTTATTTTTGTCATCCGTTCGGCCAAGGTTTCGCACCGGTAGTCCGTTGGCCGTTAGGAAGTCGGACAGAAGCTCAGCAGGGTCACCGGGATCACCCCGATACCAGCGGAAGCTACCTAACGCGTGGTGACGGGCTTGGCAGGCCGCCGGAGCGGCCGGCGGCGCACCGAGAGGAGGTCGCGGAGAGTGGTCGTTGATCTCCGTCCCGTGGACCATGGATGACGGCGCGAAACGCGGTGATCCCGTCACCGTGTTGAACCGCTCTCGTTCGATGTGAGGTAACGTTCGTCACCGTTCTTGTGAACCTTCACACAGCCCCCAAACGGAGAAACACAAGATGTGCCAGCACCCGATTCCATGCCCACCAGCCGAGGCCATCGACCGTGAGGCCGCTCGGATCATCGCCACTTTCCGGGAGCAGGGCTGGAGCCTTCTCTGCAACGGCGTCATCGTCTTCGAGGACACCGGCGAACTGCTGCCGGACGGGACGATGATCGAGCCGCACCGGGGCCCGGCCGTGCACTGTCTCGCGGCCTAACACGCTACGCAGCGTAACGAACAAACGACGGCGCAGGCCGCGATCAGCGAGGACCACGACCTGCGCGCCGCCCGTTGGTTTCCCACGGCTCTCCGCCGCGGAAACCCGGCTCAGCTCTCGAACGCCTCCGGCGACGGGCACGAGCAGACCAGATTCCGGTCGCCGTACGCCCCGTCGATCCGGCGCACCGGCGGCCAGTACTTCGCCGTCCGGTCCACGCCCTCCGGGAACCCGGCCACCGACCGCGGGTACGGGTGGTCCCACTCGTCCGCCGACACCGCCGAAGCGGTGTGCGGGGCGTTCGCGAGAGGGTTGTCGTCCTTCGGCCACACCCCCGCCGCCACCTGGTCGATCTCACCCTTGATGGCGATCATCGCGGCGACGAAGCGGTCCAGCTCGGCCAGATCCTCGCTCTCGGTCGGCTCCACCATCAGCGTGCCGGCCACCGGGAACGACATCGTCGGGGCGTGGAACCCGTAGTCGATCAGCCGCTTCGCCACGTCGTCCACCGAGACACCGGTGGCCTTGGTGATCGGGCGCAGATCGAGGATGCACTCGTGGGCGACCAGGCCGTTGTTGCCCGCGTACAGCACCGGGTAGTGCTCGCGCAGCCGAGCCGCCACGTAGTTGGCCGCCAGGACCGCCGTCGCGGTCGCCGCGGCCAGCCCGTCCGGGCCCATCATCCGCAGGTACGCCCACGAGATCGGCAGGATGCCCGCCGAACCGTGCGCGGCCGCTGAAACGGCGTGGTGGTCACCCGGCTCGAGCGGGTTGCCGGGCAGGAACTCGGCCAGGTGCTGCCGGACCGCGACCGGTCCCACCCCGGGACCACCGCCGCCATGCGGGATGCAGAACGTCTTGTGCAGGTTCAGGTGCGACACGTCCGCGCCGAACTTGCCGGGCTTGGCGAACCCGACCAGGGCGTTCAGGTTCGCGCCGTCGACGTACACCTGACCGCCGGCCTCGTGCACCTTGGCGCACAGATCGGCGATCGACGTCTCGTAGACGCCGTGCGTCGACGGGTAGGTCACCATGATCGCCGACAGGGCGTCCCGGTGCTTCTCGATCTTCGCGTCCAGGTCGGCCAGGTCGACGTTGCCGTCCGCGTCGCAGGCCACCACGACCACCCGCATGCCGGCCATCACCGCGCTGGCCGCGTTGGTGCCGTGCGCCGACGACGGGATCAGGCACACGTCCCGGTGGGCCTCGCCCCGGGACCGGTGGTAGCCGCGGATCGCGAGCAGGCCGGCCAGCTCACCCTGCGAGCCGGCGTTCGGCTGCACGCTCACCGCGTCGTAGCCGGTGATCTCGGCGAGCCAGGCCTCCAGCTGCGCCACCAGAGCCTCGTAGCCCTGCGTCCGGCTGGCCGGCGCGAACGGGTGGATGTTCGCGAACTCCGGCCAGCTGACCGGTTCCATCTCGGTGGTCGCGTTCAGCTTCATCGTGCACGAGCCGAGCGGAATCATGCCGCGGTCCAGCGCGTAGTCCCGGTCCGACAGCTTGCGCAGGTAGCGCAGCATGTTCGTCTCGGAGTGGTGGGTGTTGAACACCGGGTGGGTCAGGAAGTCCGACTCGCGCACCGGCCAGCCGCCGGACGCGCCCCGGGCCGCCGCCAGATCGGCGCCGAACGCCGCGACGACCGCCGCGATGTGCTCCGCGGTGGTGGTCTCGTCCACCGAGATCGACACCCGGTCGGCGTCGACCAGGCGCAGGTCGACACCACTCTCGGCGGCCGCCGCGACGATCCCGGCGGCCCGGCCGGGCACGATCGCGGTCACCGTGTCGAAGTACGGGTTCTGCTGCAGCTCGATCCCGGCCTCGTGCAGGCTCGCCCAGATCCGCGCGGCGTTCGCGGAGACTCCCTCGGCGATCGCCTTCAGCCCCTGCGGGCCGTGATAGACCGCGTACATGCTCGCCATCACGGCGAGCAGCACCTGCGCCGTACAGATGTTGCTGGTCGCCTTCTCCCGGCGGATGTGCTGCTCGCGCGTCTGCAACGCCAGCCGGTAGGCCGGGGCGCCGTCGGCGTCCTTCGAGACGCCGACCAGGCGGCCGGGCAACGAGCGCTCAAGGCCGGCACGCACCGCCAGATAGCCGGCGTGCGGGCCACCGAAACCGAGGGGTACGCCGAAACGCTGCGTCGTCCCGGCCGCGATGTCCACGCCGATCGCACCCGGTTCCCGCAGCAGCGTCAAGGCGAGCAGATCAGCGGCGACCGCGACCAGGGCGCCCTTGGCGTGCGCCGCCTCGACCAGCGGCTCGTGGTCGCGGACCGCGCCGGACGCACCCGGGTACTGCAGGTGCAGGCCGAAGAACTCCTCCGGCAGCTCGTCGTTCTCGACGTCGATGACCCGGACCTCGATGCCCAGCGGCTCCGCCCGGGTCCGCAGCACGGCCAGCGTCTGCGGGAAGGTGTCGGCGTCCACCACGTACACGTTGCTCTTGCTCTTGGAAGCTCGCCGCGCGAGCGTCATCGCCTCGGCGACCGCGGTGGCCTCGTCGAGCATCGACGCGTTCGCCGTGGCCAGCCCGGTCAGGTCGGTGACCATCGTCTGGAAGTTCAGCAGCGCCTCCAGACGGCCCTGGCTGATCTCCGGCTGATACGGCGTGTACGCCGTGTACCACGCCGGGTTCTCCAGCACGTTCCGCTTGATCACCGCCGGGGTGTGGGTGCCGTAGTAGCCCAGCCCGATCATCGGAGTGGCCACCCGGTTGCGGCTCGCGATCTCCCGCAGCTCGGCGATCGTCTCCGGCTCGGAGATCCCGGCCGGCAGATCCAGCTCACCGTGCCAGCGGATCACCTCGGGGATCGCGGCGTCCATCAGATCCTCGACCGAGCCGTAGCCGATCGCCTTGAGCATGTGGGTCTGCTCGTCCGGGTCCGGACCGATGTGACGGGGAACGAACGGCGACGTCATGGGAGACTCCAAGGCTCGAGAAGGTCGACACGCAACCCTCCCCCTCTGTCATACCCAGCAGGCACTTCAGAGTCGCCTGCCCACGCGGTCCTTTTGCCTGAGAGGTTCCGGGGAGGATTTGCCCCTTCGGCGCCACGTGTCCGTGGTCTCTCCCGCGCGGGTGTTGCCGGCCACACCAACCTACCAGCGCACATGGCCTCCGATCACAACCCTAGGGTGTGGTGTGTGACGTACACCCCTGACTCCGCCCGCTACGACTCGATGACCTACCGGCGCGCCGGCCGCAGCGGCCTCAAGCTCCCGGCCATCTCGCTCGGGCTCTGGCACAACTTCGGCGACACCCGGCCCCTGGACCGCCAGCGCGCCATCGTCCGCCGCGCACTCGACCTCGGCGTCACCCACTTCGACCTGGCCAACAACTACGGGCCGCCGCCCGGCAGCGCCGAGTCGAACTTCGGCCGGCTGCTCGCCGGCGACCTCCGCCCGTACCGCGATGAGCTGATCATCTCGACGAAGGCCGGCTACACCATGTGGGACGGCCCGTACGGCGACTGGGGCTCCCGCAAGTACCTGGTCTCCTCGCTCGACCAGTCGCTCAAGCGGCTCGGCCTGGACTACGTCGACGTCTTCTACCACCACCGGCCCGACCCGGAGACGCCGCTGGAGGAGACGATGACCGCGCTGGACGCGGTGGTCCGCGCCGGCAAGGCCCAGTACGTCGGGATCAGCAACTACAAGAGCGCGCAGGCCGCCGAGGCGGCACGCATCCTGCGCGAACTCGGCACGCCGCTGCTGATCCACCAGCCGTCCTACTCGATCCTCAACCGCTGGATCGAACACGACCGGCTGCTGGACACCCTGGAGGAGGCGGGCGCCGGCTGCATCGCGTTCAGCCCGCTGCAGCAGGGGCTGCTCACCGACCGCTACCTCACCGGCATCCCGGACGACTCGCGGATCCGCACCAGCGTCTTCCTCAACGAGAGCGCCCTGGACGCCAAGACCATGGGCCGGCTGCACTCGCTCAACGACATCGCCAAGCGGCGCGGCCAGTCCCTCGCCCAGCTGGCGCTGTCGTGGGCACTGCGTGACCCGCGGATGACCAGCCTGATCATCGGGGCCAGCAGCGTGGAACAGCTGGAGAACAACATCGCGGCACTGTCCGGGCCGGCGCTGACCACCGACGAGCTGGACGAAATCGACGGGACAGTGCTCGACCTGTAGCCGTACCGTCCGGCTCATGATTCTCGGTGTCGTGGTCGGCTCCCGTGCCTACGGACTGGACGGTCCGGGCTCCGACCACGACCGGCGCGGTGTCTTCGTGGCACCGACCCGGTCGTTCTGGAGCCTCGACAAGCCGCCTGCGCACGTCGAGGGACCCCTCGACGAGCAGTTCTCCTGGGAGATCGAACGGTTCTGCGTCCTCGCCACGCAGGCCAACCCGACCGTGCTCGAAGTGCTCTGGTCCCCGCTCGTGGAGACGGTCACCCCGGACGGCTCGCAACTGCTGGCCGTCCGGGACGCCTTCCTGTCGCGGCGGGTCGCCGAGACGTACGGCGGTTACGCCCGCGACCAGCTCGCCCGGGTCGTGTCCCGCCGGGAACGCACCGGGGAGACCAACCACAAGCAGGCCATGCACATGATCCGCCTGCTGCTCGCCGGGGCGCACGTGCTGCGTACCGGGCAGGTCCTGGTCGACGTCAGCCACCTGCGCGACCGGCTGCTCGCCGTCCGGCGCGGCGACGTGCCCTGGCCGGAGGTCACCGCCTGGGCCGACCGCCTCCAAGCCGACCTCGCCGACGCCGCCGCCGGCACCCACCTGCCGCAACACCCGGACCGGGACCGCGTCAACGCCCTGCTGCACGACGTACGGGAACGCAATATGGCATAGCCTCGGCGGCATGCGGGACCGAAACGCCGCCGCGCGCAACCTCCGGCTCGACGCCGCCTACTGCGCGATCTGCGCCGCACTTCTCGCGCTGCTCGCCGCACCGGCTGCCACACGGCTCGCCCTGCCACCCGCGGTCGTCCTCACAGCCGCGGCAGCGGTCGGCGTCTGGGCGTTGACGCTGCACCTGGCGGCCGGTCGCCGCCGGCTGCGCCCCTGGTTGATCGGCGTGCTCACCGCCAACGTTCTCGCCGCCGGGGCGATCGGCGCGGCCGCCGCGATCCGCCCCTGGGACGCTCTGGTCACCCTCCTGCTGGCCGCCGTCGCCGTCGAGGTCGCCGGATTCGCGGTCAGCCAGGCCGCGCTCCTGCGCCGCGGCCGCCTGGCGTGAGTCACGCGGTGATGGTGACCGCCACAGGCAGCCCCTGCTGCACCTCCAGGACCGCCCGCTCGCCGAGCGGCCGATCCAGGGCCACCGTCGCGGTGCGCGGCGCCCCGATCGCGCGACACATCTCCTCGGCGGCGTGCGGGCGGGTGAGGACGATGACCACCACGGCGTTCGCCGACTCCAGGGCCCGACCGGTGTAGTCCGCGCCGCACGGCTCGGAAGCCGGGCCCACCGCCCCGGTGAAGGAGACCGTCAGCTCCCTGCTACCGGCCTTCGTGGTCGCCGACTCGATCGCCAGGCCGACCGGCGCGTGGTAGGGATCCCAGGACGGCGGAGTGATCTTCACCGAAACGGACGCGCCGACCGCCGGGCGGGTGAACCGCACCGCCGAACCCCGCAGCGTGTACTCCCAGGCCGGCACCTTCGCCGCACCGCGGGTGGTCCGCACCGGCGCGGTGGTCAGCCGGGCGCCGGTCACCTCCAGGGCTTCGCAGTCCGGGCAGACCTCGGTGTGTTCCATAGCCAGCTCGTCGAGCGCCTGACTCGCCGAGATCAGCGGAAAGGACTGCTCCGCGCCGCTGTCCCAGAGGACCATTCCGGCGCTCCGCGGCGCGGCCGGCAGGTCGGCCACGGCCACCACCCGGCCGGCGTGCAGCGAACGCTTGTGGTCCCCGTTCGCCGGCTCCCACTCCCCCAGCTGTCCGGTCAACTCGCCCACCGGGACAAACCGGGCCCGCTCACCGGCGCCGGCAACCGCCTCCTCATAGCGGGCCAGTGCGGCGCGGCCCTGCGACATCTGCTGCTCCAAAACGGCCGGCGGCGGCGTCGCATCGGCCGACTCGAGCTCGTCAAGGCGGTACTCGTCGGCGCCGCACCCACCGAGCAGCGCGGCCACCAGCGCGATGCCGACCAATCGCTGCGCAGCAACCATGCCTCACTATGGCGCATCCGTCTGGCGGCCCGCTGCCCCCGGGCTGCTGGTCAGCCCTCCGTGACCCGCTCCGCCCGGCCACCGGGCAGAGCCCGCCTGCGGCCGCCACGTGCGCCCCCGGCCTTGGCGCCGCGTGGGCACGCTCTCCGGCGTCGCTACGGGCGTGAGCGACGGCCGGCCGGATCGGGCCGTAGCTGGCGCACGCTATCGCGGTGCTGTTGCGGGCGTGCACGACGACCGACCGGGCCGGGCAACTCCCGGCACAGCCCCACGGGGTGCGCTCCGCTCGGCGGCAGGACAGTCCATCCGACTCTGGACAGCCCGCGCGATTCGCCACCCCCTGGTCGGCCCGGCGCGGGCGCTGGGGCCCGGTGTCGTGGCTGGTCGCTTGGAGTGGCGGGGACTCTTCCGTCGGGCGTACTCCTGTCGGCGAAGCCGTCGTTTTTCGTTTTGGTGCGGCTTGCCGCACTGCCTCTAAAGCATCCTAGGATTCTAGGAGTTTGCCTTGCGGGCGGGATGTCGGTTTAGGCTGGTCACATGTCCGCGAGCGCAGCATCTGTGATCCACCTGGCCCGGCCGCATCGGCCGGTGGTCGTGGCGGGCACGCTGGGTGAGTTGCGCGGGCCGACCGGTGGCATCGTCGAGCTGCCGCTGCGGCTCTGGTGGCACCCGCAGCGGGCCTTCGACCTGGGGCAGCACACGATGCTGCTGTGGATGTACGAGAACGTGCTCCGCGAGGCGATCCGCGTCGACGAGCTGCGCGACCACCTCGACGGCGGCACGCTGGTCCGGGTCTGGCCGGAGCTGAACCTGCCGCGCGCCGTGCGGGCGGCCTGGGAGGCCCGGCATCCGCAGCTGCGCAAGCGCGTCGCGGCCTGATTCGCGCGATGCCGCAGGTACCGGGTCTTCCCGCACGGTCGACCGCAGCGGACTACTGCCCGAGCGGCGCGCTGCCGTGAGCCCCGCGCCGGCATATCCCGCACCGCCGGAGGCACGCGACAGGCGGCTGCCGTGAGCGTCGACGACTTCTACCGCGACGTCGCACGCATCGCCCTCGCCGTCGCGGACAAGCACGGCTTCGTCCTCGGCGGTGGCGTCGCCTGGCTGGTCAACGGCCTGGTGGCCCGGCCAACCGAGGACATTGACCTGTTCACCGACACCGCCGGCGGGGTGGTCGCGGCGGCCGGGGAGGTGACCGCGGCGCTGACCGCCGCCGGGTACCGGGTGGTGCGTGAGGACGCCGATGAGCTGTTCGCCGGGATGGCCGCGGACATCCAGGAGTTCCTGGTCGCCGGCGAGAGCCGGGCGCTGCGGCTCACGCTGTGCCGGCTGGACCGCAACCGCGCGCCGGTGGTGATGGACGTCGGGCCGGTCATGCACCTCGACGACCTGGTCGCCACTAAAGTGGCCGCGCTGGTCAACCGGCGGGAGGTCCGCGACTACATCGACGTGGCCGCCGCCCTGGACCGGTATCCGCTGGACCGGGTCCTGGAGCTGGCGCACGCCGCCGATCCGGCGCTGGATCCGGAGGACGTGGCCGACGCGGGCCGCTATCTGGACCGCCTCGACGACGTGCGGTTCGCGCTCTACGGCCTGGACGCCGCGGCGATCAGCGAACTCCGTGCGCGGCTGGCGGGCTGGCCACGGCAGTAGTGGTACAGGCATGCACCAGCCAGGACGGGTGCATCTCTTACGGTCGGTGGCATGACGCCACGACCCACCGCTGACCCCACCATCGGCGAACGCGTCCGGGACCGGCGGCTGCTGCGCGGCTGGAGCATCCGGTACGCCGCCAGCCGTGCCGGCGTCTCGCACGCCACCTGGAGCCGGATCGAACGGGGGCTTCAGGCGGCTGACAACCGGTTCATGCTGGCGGATCTCGCCGCGGCATTGGACTGCGCGCCGTCCGATCTGGCCGGGATGCCGGTGCCGGCCGCCGATCGGGCCGCGGTCGCCGCGCACGCCGGTGTGCGCGCCGTGCGGCAGGCCCTGGTCGACATCGACCCGGCCGAACCCTCCGACCGGGCGGCACCGCCGGTCGCCGAGCTCGGCCGCACGCTGGCGCTGGTGGACGAGCTGCGGAAGGCTTGCGACTACGCCGGCGCCGCCCAGCTCCTCCCCCGGTTGCTGCGGGATCTGCACGCGGCCGGCACCGAAGCGTTGCGGATGCTGTGCGAGGCAGCGTTCATCGCTTCCTCGGTGCTCCGCAACCTCGGATACCCGGCGGAGGCCTGGCTGGGCGCGGAACGCTGCCGGCACGCGGCTGACGCCGCGGACGATCCGATCCTTCAGGGGTACGCAGAATACGCGCGGGCCTGCGCGGCGACCGTCTGTGGCTCGTACGAGCGGGCGCTCACCCTCGCCGAGCGGGCGGTCGACGAGCTGGGCCGGCACACCGGACGGCCCGGCGGCACCGAGCTGCTCGGCACCCTGCAACTGATCTGCGCGCAGGCGGCCCGGGGCAGCAGACGTCTCGACGACAGCCGCGCCTGGACGGCGGAGGCGGCCGAGCTGGCCCGCGGCACCGGCGAGACCACCACGATGGGCCTCTACTTCGGGCCCACCAACGTCGGCATCTGGCGCATCGGCATCGAGGTGGACGGCGGCGACCCGGGCCGGGCGGCGGAGATCGCCCGGGACACCGACGCGGCGGTCATCCCGCTCGGGTTCCGGCAGGTCTTCTTCTACGCCGACACGGCCCGGGCGCTGGCCCGGCTGCGCGGCCGGGACCGGGAGGCGATCCGCTTCCTGCTGGCCGCGGAGCGGGTCGCGCCGCAGCACGTACACACCTCGGCGATGGTTCAGGAGACCACCCGGTCGCTGCTGGAACGCTCCCGCCGGGCGGCCGGTGGGAGCGAACTGCGCGGGTTGTGCGCCCGGATGCGGGTGGCCTGACCGGTTACGGCTCGACCAGCAGGATGCGATCCTGCCGGACGATCAGGACCCGGCCGTCCGGGCCGGGGGCCAGCAGCTCCCGGTGGGCCGGTCCCGGGTAGACGTCCAGCGGGGTCCGCCGGCACTCGCGTTGCCGGGTGCACCGCCACAGCACCTGCCGCCAGTACTCGCCCTCCCCGCCGGCCGAGGCCGAGCCGAACGAGACGGAGACGCCGCGCTGCTGGGAGCTGACGACCGCCTCGGCCACGTAGACGGCGTCCCCGGCCAGGGCCACCGCGCCCGACTCGGCGGCGACGTGGTTCTCCAGCGGCTCCCAGTGCTCGATCTGGAGGCGGCCGGGCTTGAGGGCGGCGATCCCCGCACCGAGCACCTCCGGGGTGGCCCAGATCGCGTCCGGCGGCGCGCCCGCCAGTTCGGCGGTACGCGGCCGGGCGCACGTGACCGGCTCGCAGCTCACCTGGTGCACGCCGTGCCCGCTCCACAAGGACGCGACCGGCCGCCCGTCGCCGCCCACCGACAGCCGGGCGCGCCAGCCGTCCCGGTAGCCGTCCTCGTGGCGTGACATCGAGCCGGCCTCGTGGCGTTCCGGCTTGCCGCAGGCGTCGTCGGCGCAGCGGATCAGGAGCAACCGGAACCGGTCGGCCGACGCCGGGACGGCCAGGAAGATCCAGAACGAGCCGTCCGGTCCGGCGGACGCCGCGAACTCGATCCGGCCCAGGGTGAGGTCGATCTTCTCGCGGGCGTTCACCCGGACCGGCACCCAGCCTTCCCGGCATCCGGCGGCACGGGTGCAGCGGGCGAAGTGGACGAACGGGCCGCCGGTGTCCGTCCCGCCGGTGATCGCCGCCTTGACGACGCTGCCGTCCGGGCCGATGCCGGCCTTGGCGTAGCCGTCGACCGCCGGCGGCCCGCCGGTGTGGCCGGTGAACCGGTCGCACCGGTCGGTGTCGCAGAACCGGACCCCGCCGGTGGTCACGATGATCGGGTGCTGTCCGGCCGGCCAGGCGGCCGCGATCGCCCCGGCCGCCGCGCCCTCGGTGGTGCTGATCACCGGGGCGTCGTACGGGTTGGCGACGGCGACACCGCTGGTCAGCAGAACCGGTAGCACGACCGCCGCGGCCGCCACCCAGAGCACCCGCGACGGCTTGCCGACGGGGGCGGGATCCGCCTGGGCCGCGATGACGCCCGCGTGCAGGGCCGCCGTGAAGATCAGCAGCACGGCGTCGACCACCCCGGCCAGCAGGGCCGGAGTCCCCGGCGTCAGCGCCTGCTCGGCGACGTAGCTCAGCAGCAGGGCGGCCGCGTACCCGCCCAGCAGCACCGAGCCGACCGCCTTCCAGTGCGGATTCCGGGTCACTACGCCGGCCAGCATCCGGGCCGACCCGAGGGCGAGCACTGCCAGGCAGCCGACGAAACCGACCACGTTGCGCAGGCCCCAGACCAGCGCGAACGCCACCACAGCCGCCAGCGCGAGGCCGGCGACCAGCCTGGGCAGCTGTCGCACCGCGCCCCGGACCGGGCGGTCGTGTCCGGTCAGGGCGAGGGCTCCGGCGGCCACCGCCGTCAGCAAGCACAGCGCGGTCAGCGTCAGCTTCACCCCGGCATGCCAGGTGTTGCCGTCGTCGAAGCCGATCGCCCCGTCGACCAGGACCATGTGGTCGCGGCCGGCCACCAGGTCGAGCAGCAGGGATCCGCAGAGCAGGACCGAGACGACCGGCAACTGCACCGCCAGCAGGCGCCGGCGGTGCGTCCACGCCAGCTGATAACCGAGCATCGAGCCAGGATAGGGCTGTGATGATCTTGTCGCGACCCCGGTTGTTGACCTGAAGCGGACTTGAGGTCATAGCGTCGCCACCATGACGATGACCGACACCGAGCTGGCCGGGCAGCCGGCCGCCTACTGGACCGGGGTGGCGTACGAGGCCCTGATCGCTTTCACCCGCGCCCGGCAGGCCGAGCACGGCTACACCCAGCCGCAGTTCTGGCTGCTGCGCAACCTCTCCGTGAACGACCTCTCCCCCGACGGCCGCGGCCGCACCGTCGACGAGCTGCGCCACGCGATGTCCGGCTATCTGCGGGCCGAGGACGACCTCGCCGCCGAGGCCGAGGTGCTGCTCGAGCGGGGCTGGCTACGCGTCGACGAGGATGACGGCCGGCTGTGGATCACCGAGGCCGGTGAGGCGGCCCTGGCGGAGCTGAAGAAGTACACACCGGAGATCCGCCGCCGGATTCACGAGGGTGTCGACGACGCCGACTACGTGACCACGTTGAAGGTGCTCCACCGCATGATCGAGAACACTACGCGGTAGGCAGCAGCAGCGTCTTGCCCGCTAGCCGGCCGGCCTCGGCCTCGCGGTGCACGGCGGCCAGGTCGGTGAGCGGCCGCCGGGCGGCCACGTCGATGTGGACGGCACCGGCGTCGACCAGCCCGAGCAGCGCGGCGAGGTCGGCGGTGTCGTTGCGGACGATGAAGTGGACCGCACGGAACGGGCCGGCCGGCAGTTGATCGGCCGGGGTGGTGGCGGATACCAGCACACCGCCCGGCTTGATCAGTGCCGTGTGCGCGGGCGGGGCGGGGACGAGGTGGATCAGCGCGTCGACCGGCTCGGCGGGGGCGGCGACCTCGTGCGCGCCCGCGGCCCGGGCCGCGGCTACACGGCGTGGGGTGGCGGCGGCGATGACGTACGCCCCGGCGTGCCGGGCGAGCTGGATGGCGTACCGGCCGATCGCACCGGCCCCGTTGACCAGCACCCGCTGCCCGGCCGTCACGGCCGCGTGCTCGAAGACGGCCTGCCAGGCGGTGAGCCCGGCGATCGGCAGAGCGGCCGCGTCCTCGAGGGCGACCCCGGCCGGGACCGGGACCAGCACATCCGCGGGCGCGACCGCGTAGTCGGCGGCCGCGCCACCGTCGAGGCGGCCGATCACCCGGGTGCCGGACACGGTTCCGGCCACGTCGAGGCCCATGGTGTACGGCAGATCCACCGGCACGATCGACCGGAGCAGGCCCCGGCGCAAACCGGCCTCGGACGGGTTGAAGGTGGTGGCGGCGACCTTCAGCAGAACCTCGCCCGGACCCGGTGACGGCCGGTCGATCCGGTCGAGGCGGATCACGTTCGGTTCGCCGTACCCATGCATGCGCATCGCTCTCATGAAACTCACCGTAAGCGGCCTGCTCAGGACGATGAATGCTTTCCGCTCTCGCTTTCATATGCGATCGTCTTGCGCATGGATGTGCTGAGCGACGTGCTCGCGGTGTTGCGAACCGGCCGGGCGCGGTCGGCGCAGGTGGCGTGGCGGGCGCCCTGGGCGCAGGAGTTCTCGGCGGTGCCCGGCTCGGCCGGCTTCCATGTGGTGCTGCGCGGCTCGTGCGTGCTGCTGCGGCCCGGCGCGGAACCGCTCACCGTGAACACCGGCGACATCGTCTTCCGGGGCGCACGGTGACGGGCACACCCTGGCCGACTCGCCCGGCACCCGGCCGGTCACCCCGCCCTGCGACCCGGCCGAGATGGGCGACCTGCCGAGCTACGCGTCCGTCGGCGAGACCGCCGCGCCGGACGCCACGGTGACGCTGTGCGGGGCCTACGAACTCGACCCGCACCTCGTCCATCCGCTGATCCGCGACCTGCCGGACCTGATCCACATCCCGGCGCAGTGGGGCCGGCATCCGCACCTGCGCGCCACCGTGGACCTGCTCGCGGCCGAGCTGACCGGGCCGGGGCCGGGCAGCGACGCGCTGATCCCGGCACTGCTCGACACGATGCTGGTCTACCTGCTGCGCACCTGGCTGGCCGGCGAGCACCCGGTCGGGTGGGCGGCCGGACTGGCCGACCCGGTGACCGGCGCCGCGCTGCGGGCCATGCACCGGGAGCCGGGACGGGAGTGGACGGTCGCCGCGCTGGCCGCCGAGGGTGGGCTGTCCCGGGCGCCGTTCGCCCGCCGGTTCGCCGACCTGCTCGGACAGCCGCCGATGACATACCTGACCTGGTGGCGGATGACGGTCGCGGCCGGCCTGCTGCGCCGCACCGACACCACGCTGGACGGGATCGCCCGCCAGGTGGGGTACGCCTCGGAGTTCGCGTTCGCGGCCGCCTTCAAACGGCGGTTCGGCGTCGCACCCGGCCGGTACCGCCGTCACTGATAGGGCACGCCGTGCCGGACCGCCACCACGCCGGGCATGCCACCCACCTCGGCCTCCAGCGCCGGGAACACGCCCGGGCTGGACAGCTCGATCTCCCAGAAGTACGGCACCCGCATCCCCGAGTCACCGGCCAGGCGGCCGCCGTCGCAGTACGCGTACCGGTACTGCCCGTCGGTCGGGTCGTAGTGGAACGACCAGCCCCGGGTGCCCCACACCCGGCCCATCGCCGCCTCGGCGAGATTGCGCTGCTCCGGGGTCGCGTCCTGAGCGACGTAGACCCGGGCCAGCCGGCTGTACGCCACATCAGCGGCCGGGAGCACGGCCGGCGGACCGGACGGTGTGCAGGACGCCGCCGCGGCAGCGGACTGCCAGCCGGCCGCCCCGATCAGCACCGCCGCGACCGGAATGAGCACCCGCAGCCGGGCCGCGCCCAGCGCCGCCAGCCCCAGACCGGCGATCACCCAGCCCACCTCGCCGGTGAGTGCCCGCAGGGCCAGCCAGAACGGCTCGTCCCCGGGCCGGTCCGGCTGCCACGACCACAAGCCGCCGATCAGCACCGAGAACGACGTCAACAGCACCGCCATCCAGCCCAGGGCGGCGGCCGTGGCGGTCCGGAACTGGCGCCCCATGGTCCGGCGGCTGGCCCAGCCGGTCAGCAGCCACCCGGCCGGCGCCCCGAGCAGGCCACCGGCGACGGCGGCCACGGCCAGCCACGCCGGCGCCGAACGGGACAACGTGAAGCTGGCGGCGCCGTCCGAGTCGTACGACGCCCGGTTGCCCCAATGCGTGCCGGTGTAGGACAGCACAAGCCCGTCGCGGGTCGCCCAGAACTCCGCCGTCCGGATCGGGGTGTCGGAGGCCACGTCCTCCTCGTAGAAGACGTCGCCCCGGATCTCCCAGCCGGCCGCGGCGAGCCGGTCCCGGGCACCCTCGGCGTAGGCACGCACGTCCCGGGTGCCCCCGAAGTTGTTCACCCAGTAATCCGCGTACCCGTACTCCGTGGTCTCCCCGTCCGCACTCGGCACGAACGGCTCCGCGTCCCCACCGCCCCACACCCGCAGCCCCGGAAACACCGTCGCCCCGAGCGAGTCACCGGCCGGCAGCGCCGGCGCGAACGCCCACCCGACCCGGGCCGCGGCCGCCGCCCCGAGCAGCCCGCAGGCGAGCGACACCAGCGTGGCCAGCACGACGACCGCGGTGCTCGCCGGCCGCCCCAGCCGGGCCCGCAGCCCGTGCCGCACCAGGCCGGCGGCCTCCCGCACGGTCGGCCGGGTCCGCTCCGGCGGCGCGCACTCGAGCAGCGTGCCCAGCATCTCCGCACGCCGCGGCCCCGGCGGATAGCAGCGCAGCCACCGCGCGTATCGCCGCTCCAGACGGCCACTCACGACGACACCGGCCCGAGGCCGAACCGCCGGCGCGCGGCGAGCTGCGAGGTGGCGGCCTCCACCGACGCCCGCAGCCGCGCGGTCTCCGCGTCCAGCGCGGAGGCCCCGTCGGAGGTGAGCCGGTAGTAGCGGCGCGGCCGCCCGTCCACCGTCTCCTCCCGGTCCGGCTCGACCAGCCCCAGCGCGGCGAGGCGGTCCAGCGCGGCGTAGAGCGTCCCGGCCTGCAAGGCGACGCGCCCGCCGGAGAGGCGCGCGACCTCCTGAATCACGCCATATCCGTGGCGCGCCTCAGGCGCGAGTGCGGTCAAAATCCAGAACGTCGGTTCGCGCATCGGTGCGGCCATGCCGGCCAATATAAAGATGATCTGACTATGGGGTCAAACCCATTCCCGGTACGAGTCAGCCACCGGTCCCCCGCCCACCGCGCGACCGGACCACCCGGTCCAGGCCCCAACGCGGCCGCCGGGCCCATGCAGACGGGCGCGCCCAACCCCAAGGCGGTGCCCAGCCCTCGCAAACGGTCCCGCCGACCCCCGACGGCCCCAGCCCTCAGCCCGGCCGACGCTCAGCCACGTGACCCGACCGGACGCCACGTCCGCGAGCGCTAGAGCCCTCGTGGTCAGGGTCTTGGCCCAACGCGGGTGCTGTCTGGCGGCCGTCGAGACAGCAGTGAGCGTGGGCCAAGCAAGATCACCGCTTGGGGACCCTGACTACGGAAGCCCTCTGGCTCACCGCACCCACAGCCGTCGCACGGGCCAGCATCCGACACTCGGCAGCCACCTCAGCCGCGGCCAGCCCGCCCGACCGCGGTCGCATGCCGGCAAGCAGCACTGGACAGCCTGCGCCAACTACGGCCCAGCCGTCACCCACGCCCGCAACAACGGCCGGATGACGTGCGGCAACTACGGCCCGACCCACCCAGCCGTCGCCCACGCACCCAACAACGCCAGATGACGTGCGCCAACTACGGCCCAGCCCCCTCGGCCGTCGCCCACGCACGCAACAGCGCCGGATCAGGTGTGTCGGCTACGGCCCGTCCGGTCTGCCGACAGTGAGGCACCTAATTGAGTCGCGGGCCGGGAGCGCTTCTGCCACCCGGACACGGCAGGCCCGGGCACGTCCTTGCGGCCGCAGTGCCGGTGCGCGCGGACGAGGCGACGCCGTGTAGTGGAGGCGCGGCAGTTGAGGGCGGCTTCGCACGCCGGGCGCTACTCCCGTGAGCGGCCATACAACCCGAACCGGCACCCGGGCCGCTGGCAAGCAACCACAACACCGCCGCAACGCGCCCACCGTGAGCGGTCGCGGACCCCAGTGGCTCGGCCCGGCGGGCGCGCTGGGGCCTGGACCAGGCACACGGTCGCGCGGGAGGGCCCAACGTGGATGCTGTCTGGCGGCCGTGAAGACAGCATTGAGCGAGGGCCAAGCAAGATCACCGCTTGGGGGCCCTGACTACCGAAGCCGCCTAGAGCTCGGGCGCGTCGTCGACGTCGCGCAGGCGGGCGGCGACGTGCTGGTGCAACGCCTCCTGGTAGCCGCGGGCGAACCGGCCCAGCCGGTCGATCTCGTCGAGCATGTCGGCGCGGCCGCTGGCCAGGCTGGCCATCGCCTGGGCATGGCTGCGCTGGGCGTCGCTCTCCATCGTGCCGGCCCGGTCACGGGCCTCGGTGATCAGCTTGTCGGCCTGTTCCTGGGCGCCGGCCAGCACGTTGTCCGACTCGCGTTCGGCGTCGCGCAGGTACTCGTCGGCCGTGCGCTGCGCCATCATCAGCACCCGCACGTCGCGTTCGTCGCCCGGACCGGCCGGTGCGGACGCCTGGTCGCGGTGCGTCTGGTCGCGGTGGGCCTGTTCCAGCTGGGCCTGCATGTCACGGGCGCGCTGCTCGGCCCGGTCGCGGGCCGCCACCAGGCGGTCCAGCTGGGCGGCAAGCGAGGCGACCTCGTCGTCGAGCACCATGGTGGCGGACGGGTCGGGGCCGCGGCGGACCTGCTCCTTGAGGGCCGCGTTCGCCTCCAGGAGCCGGATCATCTCCTGCTCGGCCTCGTCGAGGAAGGCGTCGACCTCTTCCTCGCCGTATCCCCGTTTGCCCATCGGGGGCTTCTTGAAGGCCACGTTGTGGATGTCTGCGGGGGTGAGGGGCATCCCGGAAGCCTACGCGTGCCTGTCCAGCTTGGCTGCCGGTGTGACGGTGGGCACGAAATCTACCCGATGTGGCCGAGCAGGGTACGGATCGCGCCGGCCGGTGGCACGCGCGGGCCGGTCCAGACGGCGCGCAGGTCGCGCCGCAGGTCGAGGCCGGTGAGGGTGATCTCGCGGAGCCGGCCGGAGCGCAGGTCGTCGCCGGCGGCGAGCCGGCTCACCACGGCTGGGGCGGCGCCGGCCAGGACGGCCGCGCGTACCGCGGCGGCGGTGGACAGTTCCAGGGCCGGGGCGGCCTGGGGCAGGTCGCCGAGGGCGGCGGTGAGGAAGTCGCGGGTGCCGGAGCCGGACTCGCGGGTGACCAGCGCGGTCCGGGCCAGTTCGGCGGCGTCGACGGCGGTCTTGCGGCGCGCCCATGGGTGGCCGGCCGGCACGACCAGGACCAGGTCGTCGTGGCCGACGATCCGGCTGCGCAGGCCGGGCGGAACGGTCGGTCCCTCGATGAAGCCGAGGTCGGCGGCGCCGTCGCGGACCTGGTCGACGACCTGGTCGCTGTTGGTGGCGGTGAGCACCACCCGGATCGGGGTCTCGCCGCGCCGGGTGGCGTCGGCGTGCAGGCTGACCAGCCAGCCGGGCAGCAGATGTTCGGCGACGGTGAGGCTGGCGCTGACCCGCAGGGTGCTGCGGCTGTCGTCGCGCAGCGCGGCGAGACCGGCGTCCACCTCGGCGGCCAGGTGCAGCAGCCGGTCGGCCCATTCGGCGACGACGGCGCCCTGCGCGGTGAGCCGGGTGCCGTGCGGGGTGCGGGTGGCGAGCCGCACGCCGGTGCGGGCCTCGAGGGCGGCGAGCCGGGCGGAGACGGCCTGCTGGGTGAGGCCGGCCTCGCGGCCGGCGGCGCTGAGACTCCCGGTCCGGGCCACCGCGAGAAGGATCTCCAGCGCGGCGAGGTCCGGCATGCGCGGGCTCAGGGTCACAACCGCTGATGGTACGGGGTCACAAACGCTCCTTGTGACACCACAACGACACGACCGCTACCCGTGACCGCCCGGTCCAGCGATCTTGGGTGGGTGAGTCCCAACTGGTACGCCGCCGTCATGGGCACCGGCATCGTGGCGACCGCCGCGGTGTCGCTGCCGGTCGACGGCCTGCGCCCCTTCGCCACCGCGGTCTGGCTGCTCGCCGCCGCCCTTCTGGCCGTCCTCGCCACCGTCTCGGTACGGCAGTGGCGCCGGCAACACACCGACCCGGTGATGGTCAACTTCTACGGCGCCCCGGCGATGGCGCTGCTCACCGTGGCCACCGGCGCCCTGGTGCTCGGCGAGCTGGTGACCGTCGCCTGGGTGCTGTGGACGGCCGGGACCGCGGGTGGGCTGGCCACCGCGCTGGCGGTGCCGTACCTGCGGTTCACCCGGCACACCGGTGGCACCCCGTCCGGCGGCTGGCTGATCCCGGTGGTGCCGCCGATGGTCTCCGCCGCCACCGGCGCCCTGCTGGTGCCGCACGCCCCGGCCGGCCAGGCCCGGCTGACGCTGTTGCTCGGCTGCTACGCGATGTTCGGGATCAGCCTGATCGCGGCGGTCGTGATCATCACGCAGATCTGGCACGAGCTGTCGGTGGGCACGGTCGGCCCGAACCGCACGGTCCCGACGCTCTGGATCGTGCTGGGCCCGCTCGGCCAGTCGGTCACGGCCGCGAACCTGCTCGGTACGGCCGCCGGTGACGTGCTGCCCGCCCCGTACGCCGGGGCGTTCGCCGCGTTCGGGGTCGTGTACGGCGTACCCGTCTGGGGTTTCGCCATGCTCTGGGCCGGCCTCGCGACGGCCGTGACCGTTCGTGCCGCGCGCGACCACCTGCCGTTCTCGCCGGCCTGGTGGTCGTTCACCTTCCCGGTCGGCACCTGCGTGACCGGCACGTCGGCCCTCGCCGCGCAGACCGGCTCGGCGATGTTCCGGCTGCTCGCCGTCCTGCTGTACGCCGTGCTGGTCACCGCCTGGCTGGTGGTGGCGGCCAGGACCCTGGTGTCGCTGCACGGAGCTCATATAGTCACGCGGTGCACATCGAGCCGGTTCGCCAGGGCTATTCATCCGTCGCGGAGTTGTACATCGAGCTGTTCGGCACGAGAGAGCAGGTGCACGCCGACGACCTGGCCTTCATCGGGCGACATCTCGGCGGCCGCTCCGGCCCGGTCCTCGATCTCGGCTGCGGACCCGGCCATCTCACCGATCACCTTCGGTCGCTGGGAGCCGACGCCACGGGGATCGACATCGTTCCCGAGTTCATCGCCCATGCGCGGGCAACCCACCCGAGCGGCAGCTATCGACTCGCTTCCATGGAACGCCTCGACGTCGCCGATCACTCCGTGGCCGGCATCCTGGCCTGGTACTCGCTGATCCATCTGCCGCCGCAGGACCTCGACGGCGTGCTCGCCGAGTTCCGGCGAGCGATGGCACCGGCCGGAACGCTGGTGGTCGGCGTCTTCGACGCCGACGAGGTCGCCGCGTTCGATCACAAGGTCGTGACCGCCTACCGCTGGCCCCCGGACGAGTTCTCCAGACGCTTGGCGCGCGCCGGATTCGCCGAAGTCGAGCGCCTCCAGCGGCCCAGCGACGGCACGCACCGGCCACACGCCGCGATCGCCGCGGTCGCGGTCGACGTGCTCTCGGTGGACGGTTCCGTGGTGAGCACGGATGTGACTCCGTAGCGCCGGACGAGACGCTGAGCTCCTCAGCCACTCGAACGGGAGACAAACCATGAACTCGCAACTCAGCGTGGACCGGCCCGGCGTCGACAACCAGCGGCGGTTCACCGCCAACGGCGCGCTTTGGACGATGCAGATCCTGTGGGGCTTCTTCTTCGCCGGCAACGGCTTCGGCAAGGTGCTGCTGTCCGACCCCGCCCTGTACGCACAAGCGCCTCAATCCGTGTCCTGGTACGCCGCCGTGCCGCAACCCCTCATCGTCTTCATCGGAGCCTGCGAGTTCCTCGGCGGCGTCGGCCTGATCCTGCCGGCCATCACCAGGGTCAAGCCGAAGCTGACGCCGCTCGCCGCCGCCGGCCTGGCACTGACGATGGTCCTCGCCGCCGTCTTCCACCTCGTGCGCGGCGAATACGCGCTGGTTCCGGTGAACCTCGTCCTGGCAGCGGGCGCCACGTTCATCGCAGTGGGGCGGTCGAACCACAGGCCCCTCACGCCGGCCCCGCTGACGACCCGGCGCGTGCTCGTCTCGCTCGCGGTGCTCGTGCTGATGGTCCTGACCATGATCATCCCGACCTGGTACACGATGACCCAAACCCAGTCCTGAACCGCCGGCCAGCCGCTCGGTGTCGTCTGCCGGTGAGACGCTACGTTGCTCGGATGAGTCTTCTTGAGGATGTGGCCGAGCGCGACGGCTGGCGATGCTGGGTGTGCGACGAGCCGGTCGACGCCGGCATGTCGGTGAACGACCCGCGTGGTCCCAGCGTCGACAGCCGCACCGCCGACAAGAAGGCCAAGGTCACCGAGCGGCTCGCGCATCGGGCCTGCAACACCCGCAAGGGCGCGGTCAAGGTGGTCATCGCCTGGCCGGACCGGCTGCACGTGGTGGAGCCCGCGCCGCTGATCACCGTTGCCGAGCGCCTGGAACGCAAGGGTGGCCGCGAACTGGTCGCCCGCTGCCCCAGCGAGAAGGACGCCCGGGAGGCGGCGGACTGGCTGGTCGACCGGTTCTCCCGGCTGGTGCCGGGATTGCCGGTGACCGCGAGCGTGGACGCGGGCGGCGGCCAGTTCCTCGTCGCCCTTGCCACCAGCCGTCGCTGATCGGAGCGTCAGCAGAACCTGGGCAGGTGATGGGCCAGCTGGGCGCGCCACGATGGCCAGTCGTGCGGGATGTCGTAACCCCAGAGATCCAATTCATGGCGTACGCCCTTGGCCGCCAGCAGCTGTGCCATGCGCCGGGTCGACTCCAGGGATCCGGTGGTGTCCTCCCACTGGCCCTGCCCGCACACGAGCAGGATCGAGAGCCGCGAGCGCAGCCATTCGAGATGGTCGCCGTGCAGGTTCGCGACGTACGCGGCGGGGTTGTTGAAGTAGACCGCGTCGCCCTGCTCGCCCCATCTACGCCACGTCGTGGGGTCGTAGTTGCCGGAGAAGCAGAGCGCCAGCGGGAACAGATCGGCCCTCTTGAAGGCGAAGTTGAGGGCGTGGAACGCGCCCATCGAGCAGCCGGCCGTCATGATCTCGGCGGCGTCGCCGCTGTCGGCCCGGACGTGCGGGACCACGGCGTCCAGGATCCACGACTCGTACGCCCCGTGCCGCCGCGCGCGCTCTTCGAGCGGCAGGTCGGTCGCCGACCAGGTCCCGGCGTCGAACGAGTCGACGCAGTACAGCTTCACCCGGCCCGCGTCGATCAGGTCGCCGACCGCCGACACCATGCCCCGGTCGGCGAGCTGGCGCGCGCTCCCGTACTCGGTGGGGAACATCAGCACCGGCCGGCCGTAGTGCCCGTAGGCGGCGACCGTGCCGTGGGCGCCGGCCGGAGACCACAGGTCCGCCGCGTAGTGACGCATGCCGTCATCCTCCCCCGGGCACCGCTTTCACGCTGATCGACGACATGCGATCGCGTCGACGAGGGAGCCGACGTCTACCGGTCCGTCCGTCGCCACTACGAGCGTGTGTCCGACACGCAGCGGCTCCGCTTCGGTGGACCATCGCGGCCACCACTCCCTGGCCTTGCGGTCGTCCTCGTAGAGCGCCCCGCGCCGGCGCAGGCGATAACGAGCGAGCGCGAGTTCCGCGGGCACGTCACACCAGACCTCAACGGTCGGGGGTCCTCCGCAGCGATCCAGGCCTGCTCTCACGAAGCCCAGGTCACGAGGTTTGAACCACCACGACTCGAGTAGAACACCGCCTGGCGTGGCCGCGGCCAGCTCCCACATCACCTGGGACGCGGCGACACCAACGGCTGCCGGCGGGATCCCGGGCACGGCCGCGGCCATCGACTCCTTGAGCGCGTCCTTGCTGACCAGCGGCAGCCGCAGAGCTGCGGCAAGCTTCCCGGCCAGCGTCGTCTTCCCCGAGCCGGGAAGGCCATTGACCAGGATGACCTCGTCCGCCACGCGAGGATCATGGCACACCGGAATCAGGCCGCGCGGTCGCGCGGCGCCGGCGGGACGGGCGAAAAATCCGGCGGGAACGGCCGGCTACGCGTACCGATGATGGTCTTTAATGCCGGAAGCTTCCGACGATCTCGGTGAGATCGGTGGCCAGGCGGGTGAGTTCGTCCGCGGCCTGCTGGGTGGTGCGGGCGCCTTCGGCGGTCGCGGCGGCCACGTCGGCGACGCCGGAGACGGTACGGGCGACGTCTCCACTGTTGCTCGCCGCGTCCGCGACCGAGCGGCTCATCTCGGCCGTCGTCGCGGTCTGTTCCTCCACCGCGGACGCGATCGTCGTGGTGTAGTCGCCGATGCTGCCGATCACCTCGGTGATCTCCTCGATCGCCGAGGCCGCGGCCGTGCTGGAGTTCTGGATCGCGCTGATCCGGGCGGTGATCTCCTCGGTGGCCTTGGCGGTCTGCTGGGCCAGTTCCTTGACCTCGCCCGCCACCACCGCGAAGCCTTTGCCCAGCTCACCCGCCCGGGCCGCTTCGATCGTCGCGTTCAGGGCGAGCAGGTTGGTCTGTTCCGCGATGCTGGTGATCAGTTTGACCACCTCGCCGATCTCGGCGCTGGCCGAGCCGAGCTCGCCGACCTGGGCGTTGGTGCGTTCGGCCACCGACATGGCCTTCTGGGCGACCTCGGCGGCCCGGCCCGCGTTCGAGGCGATCTCGGTGATCGAGGCGCTCATCTCGTCGGCACCGGCGGCGATGGCCTGCACGCCGCTGTTGACGTCCTCGGTGGCCTGGGTGGCCGTGCCGGCCCGGTCCGCCACGTCGGAGGCGCCGGACTGGAGCTGCGAGCTGACCGCGGACAGTTGCTCGGCGGCCGCGGCCAGGCTGACGGCGGTCTGCGACATGCGGCCGCCGATGATGTCGCGCAGCCGGGCGGTCGTGGAGTTCAGGGCTTCGGCGAGCTGGCCAAGTTCGTCGCGGGTGTGAATGTCGGCGGTGGTGGTCAGGTCACCCTGTTCGACCCGGCGCAGGGCCGCGACCACCCGGGACAGGCCGCCGCTGATCGACCGGGCGGCGAAGTAGCCGACGGCCAGTGCGACGACCACTCCGAGGATCAGAACCGTGATCAGCGTGGTCCGGCCCTGCTGGTACGTGTGTTCGGCGTCCGCGGCGCGGGCGGCGGCTTCCTCCTCCTCAAGCCCGCCGAGTACCCCGAGGTCGTCGCTGACCTCCTTGAAAGCGGGTGCCAGGAACTCCTTGGCGGCTGCCGCGGCGGCCTCGCTGCGCATCTCGCGGCTCAACGGCAGCACCTGCTCGTCGACTGCCTGGTACATCGCGGCCAGGGCGGTCTCGAACGCCTCGCGCCCGGCCTGCTGCTCGGCGGTCGCCGGGCTCCCGATGTAGCCGGTCCACAGCGTGCCGATCTCCTCGCGGAACTCGGTGATCTCCTGCTCGAACTGTTTGAGCTCGCCGGGGTCGGTGGCGATGACGTGCCGCAGCACGGTGGCCCGGACCTCGTTGACGTTGCCGTCGATCTTGCCGAGCGCCGCGACCGGCACCAGGTTGTGCTCGTAGATGCCGCCGGCCACCTCATCGATGTCGCGCAGGCCGAGGATGCCGACGACCCCGGCCACCACCGCGCCGAGAACGGCGATCAGCACCGCCGACAGGACCTTGCCGAGGACTGGCAGGTCACCCCACAGGTTTCGCCGTGAATCGGTCACCGCTCGACTCCTTCGCCGCCCGTGGTGCCCATAGCACCCCGTAGACCAGCGAATACCACCGAAGCGCACGTTGCAGCCGAAAGGCGTAAACCCGTGGAACGCGCTAGTAGGCGGACCGCCCGGTCCCGAAGCCCGGCAGCATACGTTCGGTCAGCGCCCGGCCGGTGGCCAGCTGCGGCTCGGCCCGGCGCCGTCGCTCGGCGACCACCGCGGCCAGCAGGAACCACGGCTGGGTGCCGGGCGGCGGTGGCGGGGTCACCCGGGCGAACACCTCGGAGGCGAGTTCGTCGCGCAGCCGGCTCGAATGCGGTTCGCGGATCTGCGGTGCCCGGGACAGGTACTGGCGTACCGCGAGGGCCAGGTCGTCACCGATCGCGGACAGGTCGGCCACCGCGGCCCACCCGGCGAGCTCGATCGGCATCGGCGGGGCCGGCATCCACGGGGCCGGGCGTCGCACGTGCACGACCAGGGTGCCGGCGGCCAGGTCGCCGAGCCGGCGGCCACGGTCCGAGGAGAGCATCGTGCCGAGGCTGACCACCCAGGTCAGCGGCAGGAGCAGGAGGCCCGGCCACTCCACCGCGAGCCCGACGAGGGCCCGGGTGAACGCGTGACGTACCCGGATCGGGCCGCCGTCCTCCCGGATCACCCGCAGCCCGACGACCACCTTGCCGACGCTGCGACCGTTGGTGAGCGTCTCCAACACGGTCGGGTAGCCGAGCAGCGTCACGATCAGGACGACCCGCAGCGTGGTCTCGAACAGCGCGTCGTCGACCAGGTCGCCGGGCAGCAGCGACAGGGTGATCAGGGCCAGGATGAACAGCACGAAGCCGACGAAGGCCTGAGCGGCGATGTCGAAGATCAGCGCGCACGCCCGGGCACCGAGCCGGGCCGGGCGCAGGTCCAGCTCGACCGCCTCGGCGTTGACCAGCGTTCCGTTCACCCGCACAGTGAACACGATCGCCGGCCGCGTTTCGCCAGCGGCTAGGCTCACCGCCGTGGATCTCGACGCGTACGTGCTGGAACGCGCCGGCGAGTGGGAGCGGATGGAGCATCTCGCCCGCCGCCGGCGGCTGTCCGCCGCGGAGGCCGACGAGCTGGTCGTGCTCTACCAGCGGGCGACCACGCACCTGTCGGTGATCCGTAGCCGTACCCCCGACCCGGTGGTGGTGGCCGACCTGTCGCGGCAGCTGCTGGCCGGCCGGGCCGCGATCAACCGGGGCGGCCGGTTCTCCTGGCGCCCGGCGCTGCACTTCCTGACCGACCGGTTCCCCGCCGAGCTGTACCGCACGCGCTGGTGGTGGCTCACCATGTCGGCGCTGCTCACCGCCCTGTCCGGAGCTCTGATCTGGTACGTCTCGGCGAACCCCGGCGTGGCCGGCATGTTCCTGTCCGACGCCGAGATCCGGCAGCTGGTGCAGCAGGACTTCGTCGGCTACTACAGCGAGTACCAGGCACAGAATTTCGCCGGTCAGGTGTGGACGAACAACGCGCTGCTCACCGCACAGTGCATCGCCGCCGGTGTGCTCGTCGTGCCGGTGTTCTACCTGCTCGGCGTCAACGTGTTCAGTGTGGGCATGACCGGCGGGGTGATGGTCACCGCGGGTGCCGGGGACACGTTCTTCACGTACATCGCGCCGCACGGCCTGCTCGAACTGACCTGCCTGTTCATCGGCGCCGGCGTCGGCCTGCGGATCGGCTGGGCCTGGATCGCGCCGGGCCCGGCGCGCACCCGTCGGCAGGCACTGGCCGGCCGCGCGCGCAGCGGCATGCTGATCGCCGTCGGCCTGGTGCCGACGCTGCTGGTGGCGGGCATCCTGGAGGCGTATGTGACGCCCTCTCCGCTGCCCGCCGCGCTGCGCATCGCGATCGGCGCGATCGTGTGGGCGGCCTTCCTGGCCTACGCGCTGATCCTGGGCCGCGCCGCCGAAGCGCGCCGCCAGGCCGACGACGAGGCGGCCTACGAGCTTCCCACCGCCTGACGATTTCGGGGTACGGGTCAGCACAGTCCCCGCTCTCCCGCGCGAGCCACCACGCACACCAGGCCCCACCGCGACCGCCGGGACCATGCAGGTGGGCACGCTGAGGATCGGCCGGGTGGTGCACCGCGGGCAGCATCTGCGGCCTCCCCCTCCCGGTGAGCGGTCGGTCAGAGGCGGCCGGTCGCTTTGAGCAGGAGATAGACGTCGGCTACCCGGGAGGCGAAGTCGCCGGTGTCGGCGTCGACGACGGTGGCGCCGAAGCGGGCCAGGACGTCACGGACCCGGTCGCGTTCGGTGAGGACCCGCTGGGCCGCGGCGGACGTGTGCACGTCGGCGGCGCTCGCGGCGGGTAGCTGGGCGAGGCGGGAGACGGCCGGGTCGCGTACGCCCGCGACCAGGACCTTGTGCCGGGCTGTGAGACGCGGCAGCAGCGGCAGCAGGCCTTCGATCATCGGGGCCGGCTCCAGCGCTGTGAAGATCACCACCAGGGACCGTTTACGGTCGCGGCGCAGCAGTTCCCGGGCGAGCAGCTGGAAGTCGGTCTCGGCGGGAGCGGCCTCGAGGGAGGCCATGGCGTCGATCAGGCGGGCCACCTTGGCCTTGTGGCCGCCGCCCTCGACGCGGGCGCGCACCGCGCTGTCCAGGGCGATCATGTCCACCCGGTCGTCGGCGCGGTCGGCGAGGACGGCCAGGAGCAGGGCGGCGTCGATGGCGGCGTCCAGGCGGGGTGCGTTGCCGACGCGCAGGGCCGACGTGCGGCCGGTGTCCAGGACGCAGACCAGGCGGCGGTCGCGTTCCGGGCGCCAGGTGCGGACCACGACGTCGTTGTGCCGGGCGCTGGCACGCCAGTCGATGGAGCGGACGTCGTCGCCGATCACGTATTCGCGCAGCACGTCGAACTCGGTGCCGTGGCCGCGGCCGCGGGCCACCACCGAGCCGTCGATGACCCGCATCCGGGCCAGCTTCTCCGGCAGGATGCGCCGGGACGGGAAGCGCGGCAGCACCCGCAGCGTCCACGGTGGGGTGACCTTCTCGTTCCACCCGCGGCGCCGCTGCCGGTACGCGAGCCCGAGCGGCCCGTACGAGCGCAGCGTGACCCGGACCGCCGGCCGGTCACCGTGCCGTACCGGATCGAGGGTCGTGGTGATGGTGTGCCGCTCCCCGCGCGGCAGGAACACGTCGTGCCGGGCCGGCCAGGCACCCGCCGACGGCACCCAGCTGTCCCGCACGTGCAGCCGCAGCGGCCGTTTCGCCACGTTGATCAGGGTGAGCCGGACCGTGGCGGTGCCGCCGAGCCACACCGTACGGTCGCCGTCGCGCAGCAGCCGCACGCTGGCCAGCGGCCCGGCCACGGCCATGTCGAACACGGCGAGCGCGGCCGCGAAACCGGCCACGCCGAGGACGGCCAGCCAGGGCCAGGGCAGCAGCGCGGGCAGCGGGACGCCGGCCGCGAGCACGGCGGCGAAACGCCGGGTGACCATCAGCGCGGCGCGGGCACGGTGGCGAGCACTCCGGCCAGCACGGCCTCGACGGTCACGCCGTCCAGCTCGGCGTCGGCGCGCAGCCGCACCCGGTGGCGCAGGACCGGTACGGCGTAGCCCTTCACGTCGTCCGGGATGACGTAGTCGCGGCCGCTGAGCCACGCGTACGCCTTGGCGACGGCCAGCAGCGCCGTCGCGCCCCGCGGCGAGGCTCCCAGTTCGAGGGCCGGGGTGGCCCGGGTGGCCCGGCACAGGTCCACGATGTACGCCAGAACCGTCTCCGCCACCTGCACCCGCTGCACGGCCGCCCGCCCGGCCGCCAGGTCCGCCGGCCCGGCCACCGGGCTGACCCCGGCCGCCTTCAGGTCCCGTGGGTCGAAGCCGCGGTGGTGGGCGCGCAGGACGTTCAGCTCGTCCTCGCGTTCCGGCAGCGGCACCGACAGCTTGAGCAGGAACCGGTCGAGCTGCGCCTCGGGCAGCGGGTAGGTGCCCTCGTACTCGATCGGGTTCTGGGTGGCGGCGACCAGGAACGGCTGCGGCAGCGGCCGGGGTGTCCCGTCGACGCTGACCTGGCGTTCCTCCATCGCTTCGAGCAGCGCCGCCTGGGTCTTCGGCGGCGTCCGGTTGATCTCGTCGGCGAGCAGCAGGTTGGTGAAGACCGGCCCGGCCCGGAAGTTGAACGCGGCGGTCCGCGCGTCGTAGACCAGCGAGCCGGTGACGTCGCCGGGCATCAGGTCGGGGGTGAACTGGACCCGCTTGGTGTCCAGGCTCAGCGCCGCCGACAACGCCCGGACCATCAGGGTCTTGGCCACCCCGGGTACGCCCTCGAGCAGCACGTGCCCACCGCAGAGCAGCGCCACCACGACCCCGCCGACGACCGCCTCCTGCCCGACGACCGCCTTGCCGACCTCGGCGCGCAGCCGGCCCAGCGCCTGGCGGGCCTGTTCGTGTTCGGACGTCACGGAGCTTCTCCTTCGGTGCGGCGAGTGGGGCGCTGGGTGATCTCGCGCTTCAGGTCCTGGACGAAGCGGGCGGCGGTCACCAGGTCCTCGTCGGACTCCGGCAGGTCGCCGTCCAGGACGGTACGGACATACTCGGCGGGCAGGCCGGCCTGCCCGGCGATCCGGTCGGTGGGCGCGTCCGCGGGCAGGCCGAGATGGTCGGTGATCCGGCGCCGCGCGGCGGCCCGGAGGATCTCCAGGGACGGCCCGCGGGCCCGGGCCCGGGCGTAGAGGCGGCCGTGGCCGATCATCGTCTCGTGTGCGGGCACCCGGGACGGCAGCGGCTCACTGACCGGGGTGCCGAGGCGGCGGGCGGCGGCCGCGGCCAGCGCGAGCAGGGCGAGCACGATCAGCAGCACGGTGGCCCAGAACGCCGGCGGGAACGCCCGCGCCATCGGGCTGTCCTGCAACGACTCGCTGTCGCCCTGCCCTTCGCCGCCGCGTCCGTCGCCCTCACCGCCGCTGTCGCCCCAGGGCTCGCCCTCGGTGGGGTCCGGCGTGACGGTGCGGGTGGGTACGGGGGTGGCCGGTGGCGGTGGCGGCACGTCCAGTGCGTGCAGGTCCAGCCAGATCACCCGGGGATTCCCGGCGAGCAGGCCGACGGCCAGGGCCGCGTTGTCGTGCTCGGCGATCCGGTCGTTGCGGAACGGGTCGGCGGCGCCGGCCAGGGTCACGGCGTACCCGTCGGCGGAGAACCGGAGCAGCCCGCCGTCGTAGCAGAGCGAACCCTGGTCGGTGGCGTACTGGCGGCGCAGCACGGCGGCCCGTCCGGCGACCGGTTCGGCGCAGGCCGGGTCGGTGGGGGCCGCCGCCCATCGGGTACGCGTCACCGCCGCCGGCCACCGGCGCGCCCGCAGGATCCCGTCGTCCGGAGCGACCAGGACGAGCCGGGTGCCGGCCGGGACCCGGGTGGCCTCGGTCAGCGTGGGCAGGTGTGCGTACGCCGGGGTGGGCACGAAGATCGTGGCCGTGGAGTCACCGCCGGCCGCCGCGGCGAGCGCCCCGGCCGTGGTGGTCTGCCGTTCCACGGTGACACCACGGTCGCGCAGCAGCCCGGCCAGCCCGCTCGCGCCGGTGCCCGAGGTGCTGACCGGTGAGAGGTAGGCGGGGTCGTCCGGGTCGGGCTGCTCGATCGCGTGCACCACCAGGGTGCCGCCGACGAGCAGCAGCAGGACCGAGAACGGCAGGATGACCCGCCACCGGCGGTTCATCGCACGCCTCCGGGCTGGAGGGCGGCCCGTACCTCACCGGTGAGCCGGCGCATGTGCGCGTCGTGGTCCGCGCCGGCGGTCAGCCGGCCGTACCAGACCTGGGAGAACAGGTCGGTGGCGCCGCCCAGGGCCGGGCCCAGTGGCGGCCGGTTCGTGGCGGCGAGAGCGCTGAGTTCGGCGGCCGTCCAGCCGGGCTGGGGCGCGATCACGCCGGCCCGGGTCAGGTCGGCGACGGTGTCGCGCAGCCGCTGCCGGATCGCCTCGGCGTAGCGGCCCTCGGCGGCGAGCCGGTCGGCCAGGTGCGGGTCGGTGGCGGCGACCGGGCTGGGTGGCAGCTCGACGGTGGGCTCCGGGGCCGGGGCCGGCGCCGCCCTGGTCCGCTTGCGCCGGCGCCACCACAGCAGGCGGCGCCAGTCCCAGCGTGGCAGGCGCAGCCGGAATCGCGGGAGACGCATCCGGGGCGCGTTCATCCGGGGCGCGCGCAGCCGCGGGAACCGGCGCGGGATCCACGCCGGGTACGTGTACCAGAGCACGGCCACCAGCGACGTGACGACCAGCAACAGCAACAGCATCAGCTGCGGCGGCACGACGTCGAAGACGGCCGCGACGAACTCGTCGTACGCCCGGGTCATCGCACGGCCACCAGTTCGGCCGCCTCGTCCTGGCCCCGGGCGCGGCGCCGGTTGATCGCGATGTCCAGGCCCTCGGTGCGGATCCGGGCCTCCACCAGCAGCACCGCGTCCAGGCAGGCGAGCGCGGCGTACGCGACGGTGTTGGCGAGCGCGAACGCGACCGGGACCGCGTAGTCCAGCCAGTCGCCGCGAACCGTGGTGAGGAACGCCGAGGTCACCGCCATCCAGCCGGCACCCAGGGCGAACCGGACCGCGAACCAGACCAGGTAGCCGAGCAACCGGATCCATATCACCCGGCCACTCGCGCGGACGGCCAGCGACGCGGACCGGCCCAGCGCCCGGAACGGTCCGCTGACCCGGTCCATCGTGAGCACCGGGGTGGCCAGGCCGAACAGGCCGTACAGCAGGATCCAGGGCAGCCCGCCGGCCAGCGCGGCGGGCCAGGACAGCACGGCCAGCACCAGGATCACGACCAGGACCGGGCCGGGCCGGGTGCGCCGCCACAGGCTGCGGTGCGGGACGGCACGGCCGAGCAGCGCCGGGCCGGCGGCCGCGCCCGCGTACGCACCGAGCACCGCGATGATGACGGTCTCCATGGTGATACCGGTGGCCGCCAGCAGCCACCAGGCACCGAAGTCGTCGTCCAGGTCGGGCAGGAACATCGGAGCGCTCACCCTGGCCGCGGCCCGCAGCGGGGCGAGCACCGCCTGTTCCGCGCCGGCCAGGACGGCGGCGAGGGCGAGCAGCGGCAGGGCCCGGGCGCGCAGCAGCGCGGTGGCCGCGTCGAGGGTCTCCCCGACGGTCATCACGCGCATGGGAAGCGCCGCCGGAACCCGCATTCCGCGCATCCTAAGTGATCACCAAGATCGCTGTGGTGCAGCCCTCGCCGTCACATTACGTAACGTAGTGCTTTCGCCACCCGCCCGGGCCCGGCGGCCGCGCTGGGGCCCGGCCCCGCCGCCGGCCGCGCGGGCAGGGCGGGACGGCCACGAATTCGGCGGGACGGGCGGACGCGTACCTCCGACGGGTTTGATTGAGGCAGTGCCCAGCGTGAGCTGTCCTGTCACATCCCGGGTTTCGGCGGTGCTTACCTGATGTGAACCAAGATGTGGAGCTCGCAGCGCACGCGGTGTGGCTGGGCCGCCGCCGCTCGGCCGGGCGAGTGGAACGAGAGGACGGCGTGGTGACTCCTGCTGGTCCCGGTGCTGTCCGCGCCGACCTGGAACAGGTCTTCCGGACCGCCTACCCGCGGGTCGTCGCGGTCGCCGCCCGAGTGCTCGGGTCCCGCGACGAGGCCGAGGACGTGGCGCAGGAGGTGTTCCTGACCTTCTGCCGGTCGTCGGTGCCGGCCGGCGAGTCGGCCGGCTGGCTGTCGGTGGCGGCGGCGCACACCGCGCTGAACCACCTGCGGTCCGGGCGCCGGCGAGCCTCCCGGGAGGAGGCGGCCGGCGAGCCCCGCAACGCGCTGTCGCCGGACGTGGCGGACACGGTGGTCGCCATCGAGGAACGCCGCCGGGTCCGGGCCGCGCTCGCCCGGCTGCCCCGCAAGCAGGCGATCGCGCTGGTCCTGCGGCACAGCGGCCTCAGCTACACCGAGGTCGCGGCGGCCCTTGATCTTTCACCCGGCAGCGTCGGCACCACGGTGCGGCGGGCCGAATCCGCCCTACGCAAGGAGTTGAACCGTCATGCGTCATCCCACTGACGGCACGCTGCGCCGGCTCCTCGACGAGCCGGAGGGCGTCGCCGACGCCGACCGCGAGCACGTCGCGGGCTGCCCGGTGTGCCGGTCCGGGCTGGCCGGCGTGCAGGACGACGCGGCGTTCGCCGGAGCCGCCCTGCGTTTCGAGGACGCACCGGACACCGACGAGGGCTGGCGCCGCCTGTCGGCCGCGGTCGAGGCCGGCGAGTCGCCGCCGGCCGGCGCGCGGAGCCCGCGGTGGCGCACGACGCTGGGCCGGCCGGTGGTCGCGGTGGCAGCCGCCGTCGCGCTCCTCACCGGCGCCACCGCCGCTGCCGCGACGGACTGGCTACAGATCTTCCGCACCGAGCAGATCGCCCCGGTCACCATCAGACAGGCCGATCTGCTCAAGATTCCCGACCTTTCCGGGTACGGGGAGGTGCGCTTCACCGAACAGGCGCGGATCCGGCAGGTCGCCGACGCCGCCGCCGCACGTGCCGCCTCCGGGCTGTCGGTGCCCGAGGTCGCCCGGCTCCCCCGGGGCGTCAGCGGCGACCCGGAGTTCCATGTCGGCAACCGGGTGAGCGCCGAGTTCACCTTCTCCGCCGAGAAGGCGGCGAAGACGGCCGCCGCGACCGGTCAGACGTTGCCGCCGCCACCCGCGGGCCTGGACGGCAGCCGGTTCCGGTTGACGGCGGGTCCGGGCGTGGCCGCCGTCTGGACCCAGGGCCGGGGCATGCCGGCGCTGATCGTCGGTCGGGCCGTCTCCCCCACCGCCTACTCGTCGGGGGTCCCGTTCGCCACCGCCCGCGACTACCTGCTGTCGATGTCCGGCCTGCCCGAAGACGTCGCGGCCCAGCTGCGCACCTTCACCGGTGACGGGCGGACCCTGCCGGTGCACGTGATGGCCGAGGAACTGACCAGCCGGCCCGCCGACGTCAACGGCGTTCCCGCCACGGTCCTGACCAGCCGCGACGAGGTGCTCGCAGCGGTGGTGTGGGTGCGCGACGGTGTGGTCACCGCGGTGGCCGGTCCGCTCAGCGGCGACGAGGTGCTGACGGTCGCCCGCGGGCTGAGGTGGGAGCGGTGACGACCGTACGCAAGGAGCCCACCGAGCTGCTCGCCGACCTGCCGCCCTCGGCCGCGGTGTGGTGTTCCGGGCTGCGCAAGCGCTACCGGAAGCGGACCGCGGTGGACGGGGTGTCGTTCACCGTCGCCCGCGGCGAGGTGATGGGCCTGCTCGGCCCGAACGGCGCCGGCAAGACCACGGTCATCAAGATGCTGCTCGGGCTGGTGCACCCGGACGCCGGCGAGGTGCTCCTGCTCGGCCGACCGGCCAAGGATCCGGCGTCCCGCGCCGGCGTCGGCTACCTGCCCGAACTGTTCCGGTACCAGCCGTGGCTCACCGCCGCGGAGGTCCTCAACCTGCACGTCCGGCTCTCCGGCGCCACGGTGCCGGAGAGCCGGCGCCGCGAATGCCTCGGCCTGGTCGGGCTCGCCGACCGGGCCGGGGACCGGGTGGGCGGCTTCTCCAAGGGCATGCAGCAGCGGCTCGGGCTGGCCGTCGCGCTGGTAGCCGGCCCCGAGTTCGTCGTACTCGACGAGCCGACCAGCGCCCTGGACCCGCTCGGCCGGGCCGACGTACGGGACCTGCTGCTGTCGTTGAAGGAGCGCGGCATCGCCGTGCTGCTCAACTCGCACCTGCTCGGCGAGGTGGAACGGGTCTGCGACCGGGTGGTCATCCTGGACCGGGGCCGGGTCGCCGCCGAAGGCACCCTGCCGGAACTGCTCGGCCGCAGCGAACTGCGCCTGCGGCTGACCGGCGTGACCGCGGAGGCCTCGGCCCGGCTGTCCGCCGCCGGAGAGCTCAGCAGAACCGGCGACGAGTACGCCGTCGCGCTCGACGACCTCGCCGTGGTTCCGGATCTCATCGCCGACCTGGTCGCCCTCGGTGTGCGGGTGCACTCGGTGGAACCGGGCCGGATCAGCCTGGAGGAACGGCTGCTCGACATCATCCGAGGAGAGCACTGATGATCATCCTGACGGTAGCCGCCCTGACCCTGCAGGAGGCCGCCCGCCGGCGGGTACTGCGGTCGCTCGCCGTGCTCACCGTGGTGCTGCTGACGCTGAGCGCCTGGGGGTTCTCCCGGATCGACGCCGAGTTCGGCGGGCTCACCAGCGGTCAGGCCACACTGGCCGCGGCCATGGTGCTCAACCTGGTGATGTTCGGGCTCAGCCTGATCGCCGCGCTCGGCACGGCGTTCCTGGCCGGGCCCACCGTGGCCGGCGAGATCGAGTCCGGCATCGCGTTGGCCGTGCTGGGCCGTCCGGTACGCCGGTCGGCGGTGCTGCTCGGCAAGTGGCTGGGTCTGGTCGTGTTCGGCAGCGGGTTTGTGGCCGTGGCCGGGCTCGCCCAGCTGCTCATCGTCCAGATCACGGTGGGCTACTGGCCGCCGGAGCCGGTGACCGGGTTGGCCCTGCTGGCCGCGCAGGCCGCCACCCTGCTCACGCTGGGTCTGCTGCTGTCCACCGCGATCTCCCCGATGGCGTCGGGAATCGTGGCGGTTGGACTGTTCGGCGCGACCTGGATCGCCGGGGTGGTGGGCAACCTCGGGGTCGCACTCGGTAACGCGAGCGTGGAGCGGGTTGGGACGGTATCTCAAGTGCTGCTGCCGACCGATGGGTTGTGGCGGGGAGCGATGCGGGCGTTCCAGGATCCGGCGCTGTTCGCGCAGTTCTCCGAGGCGTTCGAAGGGCATCCGTTCTTGAGCGTGGCGCCGTTGTCTGGGCCGTATCTGGCGTGGGCGGCGGTTTGGGTGGTTGGCGTGTTGGGGTTGGCTGGGCTGGCTTTTCAGCGGCGTGATCTGTAGTGGGACGGTGTCTGGTTGGTGGTGGTAGCGCTGGCCTGGCCTTTCGGCGGGGTGGTCCGTTATGCGCCGGTAGCGCGGGGCGGCATTGCGCTGTGCGGGCCCGCGCAGCGGGGCTCGGCCCAGTGTGGCGGAGCCCGGCTCGGCCTGGCGCAACGCGGCACAGCCCGGTCCGGCTCGGCGCGGCCGGGCCCGGCGCGGCCCGGCGCGGCCCGGCGCGGCCCGG
>NZ_JADQTO010000018.1 GCF_015704865.1 Actinoplanes aureus
CTGCGTCGAGGAACTTCCATTGCTGCCAGGCGCCGTCGTTACGGGTGTACTGGTTGATCGCGGCGCCGTCGGTGGTGGCCAGGTTGTAGACGTCCAGGGCCTTGCCGCTGTTGCGGTTGACCAGCACGTACGGAGTGCCGGCCTGCACGGTGGCGGCGGACGCGTCGGTGGTGACGGCGACCGTGCCGGTGGACGCCAGCACCACCGTGGCCGCCGCCGTGAGAATGCGCTTTCGCATGCCTGCTCCTAGTAGACGAACGGCCAGCCGGCGGTGTCGTACCCGATGAGGTTGATGCCGAGCAGCGAGGCGCCGTTGTTCGCGTAGTAGTGGTAGACCAGCGCGTCGGCGTCGCTGTCGGCCAGGACGGCCTGGTGACCGGGGCCGTGGATGTTGCCGTGCCCGGCGAGGACCTGGGTGCCGCCGCCGGAGTTCATCGCGGTGCCGTTGCGGGCGACGTACGGGCCGGTGACGCTTGTCGACCGGCCGACCATGACCCGGTACGTGCTGGAAGCGCCCTGGCAGCAGCGGTCGAACGAGACCCAGAGGTAGTAGTACGACCCGCGCTTGACGATGACCGGCGCCTCGATCGCGCCGCCGCCCCGGCCGGCGATGCTGTGGATCGTGTTGTCGGCCCGCTTGCCTGTCGACGGGTTGAGCGCGACCAGCTTGATGCCGGACCAGAACGAGCCGAAGCTGAGCCACCACCGGCCGTCGGAGTCGACGAACAGGTTCGGGTCGATGGCGTTGAAGTTGTCGGAGGAGCGGGACTCGATCACCAGGCCCTGGTTGGTCCAGGTGCCGGACTCGCCGGTGGTGCTGGTGGCCAGGAAGATCGCCGACCGGTTCGAGCCGAAGGTCGAGGCCGAGTAGTACAGCCAGTACCGGCCGTCGCGGTAGGTGAGATCCGGTGCCCACAGGTTGCGGCTGCCGCCGGTGTAGGTCGTGGTCCAGGAGGCGCCGCCGGGGAATACGGCGCCCGCGTTGCGGAACGCGGTCCGGTCGGTGGAGGTCTTCAGGGCGATGTTGTTGCCGGTGTGCGCGACCAGGTAGCCGCCGTTCGGGCGACGCACGATCGTCGGGTCGTGCATACCGATGTCGCCGGTCACCACGCCGGGGTTCGGGTAGGCCGCGGGCGGGGTGGTGGGGGTGGCCGCGGCCAGCGGGACGGCGGCTCGCGTGGCCGCGTCGGACGGGCGGGTGGCCAGAGCCACGCCGGCGGCCGCGACGACGGCGAACGCGGCCGTCAGCGCCGCCAGACGGATGCGGGATCTGCGCGCGGGGGATGCGGACGAGATCATGAGCGTCCTTCGACTCGGAGGGGGCGCCGACGGCCAGGACGGGCCGGCGGCGCTGTCCGGACGCGCCGGCCGGCGACGAGGACTCCGGAGCGAATTCCTGTCGCCGGGGATGGCCGGCGCGTCCCGGGACGGGGCAACCCCGATGTTCTCGTTAACATCGTAGTACGTCAATATGCTTGGGTGGTTGGCTTCTGGGAAGTTTGAGCAGGTCAGCGCAACGACCGCAGCAGCCCGGCGGTCGCCGGACGGCCGGAAGCTGGCTGGCGATCGCGGGGCTGTGCGGGACTCTGCCTGGGCGTACCAGATAGCGGTTTTAGGTTGTCAGTGTGAGACGCCAGAGGTTGTCGGCGCTGCCGTTGTCGGATTCCTGGACCACCTGGGCGCCCTGGGTGGTGGCGTTGTTGAGGACGGCGAGCAGTTTGCCGCTGTTGACGTTGCGGATCTTGAAGGTGCCGTTGCCCTGGTCGAGCAGCGCCCAGCGGTGGTCCGCGGTCCCGTTGTCGTCCCATTGCAGGACGCGGGCGTTGTCCGCGGTGGACATGTTGTCGACGCCCAGCACCTTGCCGCTGTTGACGTTGCGGAAGCGGAACGCGTCGCCGTCGGTGATCCGGACCCAGCGGTGGTCGGCGGTGCCGGTGTCGCCCCAGATCAGAGCCAGGCCGCCGTTGGCGGTCGACATGTCCTGGATGCCGAGGACCAGCCCGCTGGCGGCGTTGACCAGCTTGTACGTCCCGGTCGTGCCGGTGCTCGTGTTCCAGTAGACGGAGTAGTTGAAGCCGTGCGCGTTGTAGAACGGCACCAGGTTGACGGTCGCGCCGTTCGCGGTGGCGGTGGTACGGGTGACCGACGAGACGTCCAGGGTGGGCGGCGTGGTGAGCGCGGTGTTGCCGTAGTTGCCGGCCAGCACGGCGGGGCCGTAGGTGATCGCCTGAACGGCGGGGTTGTCGTTGGCGGCGCGCATGACGACCCGCATCGGCAGGCGCACGGTGACGGTGTCGCCGGCGGCCCAGGTACGGGTGATCGTGGCGTACGTCCCCGGCGCGGCGGACGGGACCGAAGTGCCGTTGACGCTGATCGTCGCCCCGCTGGTCCAGGACGGGATGCGCACCCGGATGCTCCACGAGCCGCTCATCGTGCCGGACAGCGTCAGCGTGGTGGTGTCGCCGGCCGGGAACGTGGTCGTCTGGGTGACCGTGATGCCGCGCTGCGTCCAGTTCAGCACCGACGGCACGAACAGGTTCACCGTGAGCGTGTTGCCGTTGCGGAAGTAGACCGAGTCCATCAGCCGGGTGTTGACCTCGACGCCGGTGCCCTGGCAGCACCAGAAGGTGGTGTAGTCGGTGGACCAGGTGCCGCCGCCCCAGGCCGGGCCGACGCCACGGCGCCCGCCCGCGCGCAGCGGGGTGAAGTACGTGACGTGGCCGTGGTTGTCGGCCGGGTTCTGCGCGCCGATCACGTGGTTGAGCAGGGCCTGCTCGTAGAAGTCGAAGTAGCCGGCCCGGTTCGGGTCGATCAGCCACAGTTCCCGGGTCAGCTGGAGCATGTTGACGGTGTTGCAGTGCTCGCAGGTGTCGTTGGTCAGGTAGGCGGCGATCGCGTTCGGCGGGCGGAAGTGTTCGGCCTGGCTGTTGCCGCCGATCGCGTACGTGTGCGCGCCGACCGTGATGTTCCAGGCGTTGGAGGCGATGTCGCGGTAACGGGTCGTGGCCGTCGCCTTGTACTCGCGGGCCGCGCCGATCCACTTGGGCACCTGGGTGTTGGCGTGCAGCCCGTTGAGCCGGTCCTGGTTCGCCGCGAGGGGGTCGAAGACCGCGGCGTGGTCGAAGCGCTGCGCGACGGTCAGCCAGCGGGCGTCGCCGGTCTGCTGGTAGACGTCGGTGAGCACGGCGTTCATACCGCCGAACTCGGTACCCAGCATGGCCTGCATCTGGGCGGTGGTGAGCCGGGCGGTCCGGGTGTCGACCCAGCCGGCGAGCGCCAGCAGCACGGTACGCGCCTGGGTGTTGCCGATGTAGCGCCACACGTCCAGGAGCCCGGCGAGAGTCTTGTGGACGCAGTAGTACGGCACGTTCCCGTTGCTCAGGGTCCGCGCTTCCAGGGCGGTGAAGTCGGACTCCGGGAAGCCGGAGAGGTAGCCGTTGGCCGCCTGGCACTTGGCCAGTTCCGCGACCATGTAGTTGGCCTTGTCCCGGCAGGCGGTGTCGCCGAGCACCGCCCAGGCCTGCGCCCAGGCGGTGAGGAAGTGGCCCTGCACGTGGCTGCGGAACGGGAAGCTGGGCGCGTCCCAGCCGCCGTTGGCCGCCGCGCCGCCGGTGGACCGGCCGTGGTTGGCGCGGAATACATAGAGCAGCCGGTCCACGTCGACGAACCGCAGGTAGTTGAGCGTCCGGTTCTGGTTGTCCAGGAACCGGCCGGCGGTCAGCCGCACCTGGCCGAACTCGAACGGGTACGCGGCGACGCCGAGGTCGGCGCGGACCGGCGGGATGACGGCTGCGGCGGCCGGGGCGCCGCGCAGCAGAGTGGGTCCGGCCGCGGAGGCGAGGGCGACGCCGAGCACGCTGCGGCGGGTGAGGGGGAGCGGGGACATTTCCGACCTCCGGTCTGCTTCCAGAGCAGGACTGGGGAATGTGTGCGCTAACAGGCAGGTTCCCTGCTGGAACGCCTGAGCTGGGGATGCGACTTGTGATCGCTCACACGCTGGGGTTCGCACATTGAAACACCGGCGTAACTTCGCTGTCAACGCATCGACGCTTGCGAAGGTCTGCGCGGCCGGCCGGCCATGGTCCGTATGGTGGTGCGATGGAATCCGGCCTGATGCGGAGACGTGCGGCGACTCTCGTGCTAGTGCTGACGGCGGCTCTGCTTCCCGCGACTCCGGCCGCCGCGGCGTCGATTCCGGCGGATCTGGCGCACATCGGCAACGCGCGGCAACTCATCGTGGTGACCGCGCCGGGCTGGTCGTCGACGCGGGCGACTCTGCGGGCCTACCAGCGCGGCGGTGACGGCCGGTGGCGGCAGGTCTTCAAGGCGATGGCCGCGCGCACCGGGTACGGCGGGTGGGCGTGGGCCAACCGCCGGGTGCAGGACACCGGACAGACTCCGGTCGGCACATTCACCATCACGCGGGCATTCGGTGTCCGCCCGGATCCGGGGACCCGGTTGCCGTACCGCGAGGTGGACGGCAACGACTACTGGGTCGGCGATCGGCGCGATCCGCGGACGTACAACCTCTTTCAGCCGTCGGCGTCGCCCAACCGCACCTGGCGGATCTCGCAGGCGGAGCGTCTCGCGGCATATCCGACGCAGTACGCGTACGCCGCGGTGATCAATTTCAACCGGCCGTCCGGTGTGCGGTGGGACGCGAAGCGCGGTGAGTACGTCGCCGGCAAGCCGGCGCACGTCGGTCGTGGCTCGGCGATCTTTCTGCACGCCAGCGGCAAAGGCGCGACCGCGGGGTGCGTGTCGGTCAGCCGGTCCAACATGGTCCGGCTGCTCAAGTGGCTGAACCCGGCGAAGCGTCCCCGCATCGTGATGGGGCCGTCGAAGGTCATTACCCGGGCCTGACGCGGCCGGGCATTTCAGATCACGAATGCGACACTCCGAATTGGTCAGTTGCTGCCTATTTGGCGGAAGGCACCGCTACCCGACGGCGCCTTGACATCCCCCGGGAATCCACAATGCTGGAAGGCGGTGAGCTGCGCGTTTGATCAGAATCCGGCGATCTCGAATGGAGTCCGAAGGAGAAAGATTATGGCCAACGAAAAGCAGACCGACGGCGGCACGGTGCTACGTGGAGCCGACGGACAGCTCTATTTCATCCGCGACGAGATGCTGGACGCCCTGAAGATCGAGGGCGAGGGCCTGGACCGGATCGGGCGTGTCCTGCGCGACGCCGGCAAGAAGCCGGCCGGCGAGGAGGCCGAGGCCAAGGGCAAGGGCAAGCAGGGCGTCGAGCAACTGCACTACGTCCGTGGCGATCTGCTGGTCGACCAGCCGACGGACAAGGTGAAGCCACCGATCGACGAGGTCAAGAGCACCATCATGTGCCCCTGGTTCTGCTGACCGCGCGGTCCGAGGCCATCGTGACCTGGTGGTTGCGTGACGACGCGTCAGTGACCGTCGCCTACGACGACATGACACCGTTCGGCAGCCCGATGACGCAGCGACCGTCTCGGAGCGCCCGCGAGATCTTCGCCCCGATCCTGGAGCACGCCCGGAGCCACGGCTTCGACGAGGTGCTGCGTACCGGGCCCGCCTTGCTCGCCGACGTGGTGGCGAGCAAGGCGTTCGCCGGCGTCGCCGAGCCCGATGTGGACGGTGCGTGGCGCGTGCTGCCGCAGGTCCGCTACCCGGACGTCGCCGACTGCCCGCCGCGGTGGCTGAGCGTGGCAGGTCCGGCGGGCGGCCGGGTGACCACCGAGGTGCCGGCCTCGGCCTGGCCGCGGGTGCACGAGGTGATCGCGCGGCTCACCCACGACGGTTACACCGAGCAGAGCGGCGGCTCGCCGGACATCGCCGGGCTGGTCGAGCGCCTGCGCGAGGCCGGCCTGCTGCGCTCCTCGAACGACGTACCGGCTCTCACCGGGGACCTGACCTTCGCGGGCCACAACACGGTCGTGGTGCGCTCGGCGCGCTCGTCGGTCGTCGTCGACCCGTTCCTCTTCCCGAGCAGCGCGTCCTACCCGGACACCTACCAGCCCCTCGGCGCCGGCCGGCTGGGAACCGTGGACGCCCTGCTCATCACCCACTCGCACCCGGACCACTTCGATCCGGCCACGCTGATCCGGTTTCCTCCCGACATCCGGGTGATCGTTCCGGTCGCCGAGCGGGAGACCGTGCTCGGTGCGGACATGCGGCACCGGCTGGGCGAACTGGGTTTCACCAACGTGGTCGTCCTGGGCTGGGGCGAGGCCGAGACGGTCGGTGACATCGTGGTGCACGCCCTGCCGTTCTACGGCGAGCAGCCGAGCGACGGCCGGGTACTGCATCCGGACGTGCGCAACGTGGGCAACACCTACGTGGTCGAGACGCCGGCGTTCAGTGCCGCCTTCCTCGCCGACAGCGGGCGCGACCACGCGGGCGACGTCCGGGACGTGCCCGAGCGGTGGCGGCGCGAGCATCCGCCGGTGGATGTCGTCTTCGCCGGCTATCGCGGCTGGTCGACGTACCCGGTGCAGCACGTGTTCTCCTCGGTGGCGGCGTTCATGCTCTTCGTGCCGCCGACGCTGTGGGGCTGCCGGCATCAGCTGATGACCGACGCGGCGGACGCGGTGGACGTGGCGGAACGCTTCGGGGCGCGCTATCTGGTCCCGTATGCGGACGGCGGCGCGCCGTGGCACTGGGAGATCGGGCTCGGGCCGAAACTGGACGGCTCCGGGACCGAGGATCCGGACTTCGACCCGTACCCGGAACGCGTCATCGACGTCGCGCGGCGGCGTATCCGGGCGCCGGGCGGCGAGATGGTGGCATCACCGGTACGCGTGCTGTTGCTGCGCCCGGGCGACTCGGTCACCGATGTGTCCGGCGAGGCGGGCGTCGTACGGGTGCCCGGCCACTCATGGGCGTATCCGGACACCGTCCGGCTGGGTTGACTCCGCCATCGCCGCGACGCAGGAGCCCAGCAGTGGCAGCTCCAGTGGCAACCCCCAGCGGTTCCAGTGAAAGACGGCGGCCGCGGTCAGCCACCTGCGCGGCCCCCGGCTGAGCCGGCCCGCGCTGACGGCGGCCCGCAGCGCCGCCGACACCCGCGCGTTGGCCACCCGGGCCGGATCCAGCACGGCGGACGCCGCTGGACCGGGCGCCGCCAGGAAGGCACGGACCTCACCGACCACCGCCGGGTCGGGCCGGAACGGGACGCCGGCGGCGCCGCCGACGGCCTCCTCGAGTCCTTTCCAGACGTCCCACACCTCGGCGCCGTCGTCCAGGCTGCGCGTGAACAGGTCCTGGCAGATCGCCAGGGAGAGCAGCCGGCGCGACACCGGCGGATCCTGGTCGCTGCTCGCCGCGCCGGCCTCGAACCGCAGCGCGAGCGCGGCATCGGCGTCGAACAGGTCGTGCGCGATGCCCATCCCGGTCTTTCCGCCGAAGCGGCGGCGCTCGGGCTCGTACCCGGTGAAGCGGAAGCCGCGGATGTCGTTGCGTCGCTCGGCCGCGCTCAGCCAGGTCGTCAGCGCCGGTTCCAGCCGCTCACCCAGGTCCGGGCCGCCGAAGCGAAGCCGCAGTCCGGGCGGCTTGCGGACGAAGTAGAACCGCGCGAAGTACCCGTCGGCGCGCCACCGTTCTACCGTGGTCGCGAGCGCCGACCAGGGCACGAACGGCTGCTCAGCGGTCGCGGGGAAGAGCGCGGCGTTGACCTGGATCCAGATCGTGTCCTCCCCGGGGTGTGCTGTTCCCATGGTCGCCGTCATGCCAGGTGATCGCCAGTTCGGCCAGATAGTGGCGGCCCTGCGGGTCGCGGACCGGCCAGTCGCGACGATCGCCGGGCAACGCGGTGAGGACCACGCCGCCGTGCCGGGCGCGGAACACGCAGGACACCGCGAGCGGGCTGTCGGTGCGAAGCAGGATCGGGTGGTCCCCGGAGCCGGCGCGGCGCAGCCACACCAGGCCGGGCAGGGCCAGGCGCTCGGCCTCGCGGCGCCACTCCAGGTACTGGGCCGCGCCTTCGGCGGCCGCCAGCCGCTGAACCGTCGGCGCGTCGACGGCCCACTGCTCCGGGGACAGGACGGTGCCGCCGGGGAGCAGCACGGCCGGGAGGTGGTCGCGGCCGTCGATCGGGAACCCGCCGGAGACGAACTCCCAGCCGTGTCCCATGGCGAGGGCGAACAAGACCCGGCTGCACACGTCCCGCCGGCCGATCAGGGCCGCCGATCCGTAGACCGGCATCAGCGGACCGGTCGCGCTGCTCAGCCAGGCACGGTCGCCGGTGAGACGTACGCCGAACTCGAGGCAGTCCGGGGAGTGGGCGCAGAGGTCGAGATCGGCGATCCGGGGGCGGACCGCGGCGTTGCGATTGGCCGGGTCGGCGCCGATCACCTCGACCGTACGGGTACCGTGCCGCGCCCAGCCGCGGAACAGCTCGCGCAGGTTGGTGATCACACCGCCCCGCCCGTCCTCCAGCAGGGCGGCGACGCGGGCCGCGAACAACGCCGGCTGAGGGCGGCCGAACTGGAAGACCAGCCGCGAGCCACCCACCGTGAACAACAGTGTCCCCGCCGGCCCCGGTCGCGGCGCCGGATCGATCGCGGACGCCGGGAGCAGGTACGGCGTTCTCGAAGGACTCCGGATCCACCGGCGCCGCCGGGTCGCGCGGCTCTCCACCCACTCCTCGATTCCGGAACGGTCGTCGCCCAGCTGCCGCCCGTACGCGTAGAAGAGCTCGGTCAGCGGAAGGCCGTCGCCGGCCGGCATGGCGCGGGTCAACCGGCCGGCAGCGGCCGACCGGAACTCTTCGGCGAGTCCCTCCGCGGCGACGAATCCGAGCACCTCGCGCGCCGCGTCGCGAACCGCGCGCCGCAGCGACGGGGTCCAGGCCGCCGAAACGGGGAGCGCCATGTCGAGATGCACGAACGGCGGATCCGGCGGACCACCCAGGCGGCCGATCTCGCCACCGATCCGGGCGACGAGTGCGGCGACCGCCTCGGGCGAGTGGTCGTCAAAGTCGTCGGCCAGGTCCGCGCAGCACCGGCTCACCTCGTTCGCCACGGCGGTCCAGAGTGACCGGTCGGGCTCGACCAGGCGATCGGCGAACTCGCGGATCGCCGCCTCGGGATCGGCGGGTGCGGGCGGGAAGCGCAGCGCGCTGCGCAGCACGTCGCGGTCCAGGAGTTGCCGCACGGCCTCGGCGAGCACCGGGCGCAGCCGGTCCGGCTCGGGTGACGCCGACACCAGGGTGTCGATCAGTGGCGTGGCGAGGCGCGGCTCGCCGTCGCGGAAGACCTCGATCAGCACCTGGAACAGCGGATTGGCGGGAAGATCCGTCCACTCCGGGCGGTCGGTGCGGTGCTCACGTTCGTACCGGAACGCGTCGCCGGCCGCGTGCAGCGTCGGGTTGATCTGTAGTGGGTAGTCCTGCCGGTAGCGCGGCAGCCAGGCGAGGTGTGCCGCCGCGGCGGCGAACGGGGCGAGGTCGACGTGCGCGCGGTAACGGCGGGTCGCCGGGGTCATCCGCCACTCGGCTGCCGCACCGGCGGCCGGGGCGAGCGCGGCGACACCGGCCCAGGCGCCCTGCGGCGTGGCCCGACCGGCAGAGCGCATCAGGTAGCGGAACACGGTGGCCTCCAGCCGCAGGTCTCGCGCCCGGACCGGAGGCTCGGCCCGGCGGGCCCAGGAGCGCGCCACGACCGGGTTGGCCAGTGCGAGGGCCCGGCCGAAGCGGGCCTCGGCGGTCAGCGCGGCCAGCGCTTCGCGTTGCCGGGCCAGCTCCGCGCGGTGGGCGGTGGCCAGGTCGGCGTACCGGGCCGCGGCCTCTGCCCGCTCGGCCCGCTCCTGTGCGATCAGGGCGGTCAGGCCGGGAACCAGTGCGAGGTCCGCCGCGACGCCGGCGGGCGTCTCCGGCAGCGGATCGTCGCCCTGGTGTACGAGCCGCCGGACGCCCAGCAACCAGCGCCGCGCGGCGTTTCCGGTGACCACGGGGACAGCCCGGTGCAGCCGCGCCAGCGTCGTCTCGCGACGGCCGGCGATCCGGCGCTCGACCGCCAGCAGGCGACCGGCGGCCTCGGCCACCTCGGGAGCGGCGAATCGGTCGGTGATCTCGATCGGCCACCCGGCGGCGCGCAGAACAGCCCATTCCAGAATCTCGATTCCGGCCGCCACCTCGCCAGTCTGTCGTATCTCCGCAGGCCGGCGCGGACATGTCCGAATCCGTATTTCGTGCGGTATTCCGTGGACCGATCAAGGCATGGCCATGACAGTCTCGGGCTGAGGCCTGGCACAGGGGAGGTCGTGGTGAAGGTCAGTCTGCTGTTCCCACCGGCAACCGACGTCCGCAGCCCGCACCTCGCCATTCCCTCGCTCGCCGCCTTTCTGCGCGCCAATGACGTCGAGGTCCGGGTCCGGGATCTCAATCTCGAGGGATTACTCGGTCTTCTGGAGGGCGAGGCCCTCCGGGCGGCGCCGCGACGATCCGGCGTGGCCGGTGAACACGACGAGTTCGTCGTGGACTACGTCCCGCGGGCTCTCGCCGACCTGCGTGATCCGGTCGCCTTCTACGACCCGCACCGCCACCATCTGGCCCGGACCTGCCTGCTGGCCGCGTGCGAGCGGATCTCGGCGGGGCACGAGCGGGTGGACTACAGCTTCAGCAATGCGATCTATCGCATCGACGGCATCGACAGTTCGCGGCTGGCCGACCTGGCTGCCGCCACGGCGGATCCCGGGCTGAACCTGTTCGAGCCGCTCTATCGCGACTCCGTCCTGCCGGAACTGGCCCGCGATCGTCCCGACGTCGTCGGCGTGTCCATTCTCAACGGCCAGCAGATCCTGCCCGGCCTCCGGCTGGCCCGCGTGATCAAAGAGGCCGGACACTTCGTCGTCATCGGCGGCACCGTCTACTCCAAATTCGTCCCCGAGCTGCTGCGCCGGCCGGAATTCTTCGAGCTGTTCTGCGACGGGCTGGTCCCGTACGAGGGGGAGACCGCCTTCGTGAGTCTCCTGCACGAGCTCGACGGCCGGCGCGACCTCACCCGGGTGCCGAACCTGATGGTCCTCGACCGGCACGGTACGCCGAGCATCGGACCGACCCGCGCGGAGGACGTCGCCCGGCTGCCCACCCCGGACTTCGGTGATCTCCCGTTGCGCGACTACCTGGCCCCGGCACCGGTACTGCCGCTCCTGCTCGGCAAGGGCTGCTACTTCAACCGCTGCAAGTTCTGCGACATCCCGTTCATCAACTCCATCGCCGAGCAGCCGTACCGGGTCCGGCCACCGGAGCGGGTCGCCGGCGACGTGGCGACCCTGCGCGACCGGCACGGGGCGCGGTGCTTCGAGCTCACCGACGAGACGCTGTCGCCGCGATCCCTCGTGCACCTCGGCGAGGCGCTGGCGGCACGCGGCGTGGACGCTCGCTTCGTCGGCTACGCACGGTTCGAGCGGGGTTTCACGCCGGACGTGTGCGAGCGGCTCTACGCCATGGGCCTGCGGAAGCTGTTCTTCGGGCTGGAGTCGGCGAACCAGGCCACGCTCGACCACATGCGCAAGGGCATCCGGGTGGAGACCGCGTACCGGGTGCTGCGCGCCTGCCGCGACGCCGGCATCGGCTATCACGTCTTCTCGATCATCGGCTTCCCGGAGGAGCCCGAGTCGTCGGCCCGCGACACCCTGCGCTTCTTCGAGGAGCAGGGTGAGATCTTCGGCGACCCGAGGAACAGTTTCGACATCCACGGCTTCGGCCTCGACCTGCGGACGCCGTACGCCGACGAGCCCGGGCGCTACGGCATCGAGATCGATCAGGCCGACCTGGCCGGCCGGGACTTCCCGATCAGCGTCCTGAACTGGCGCAACACTCGGGGGATGAGCGGCGAGCGGGTGGAGGAGCTGCTCGGCGAGTTCGCCAGGGCGCTGCGCGAGCGGTTCCGGGACAGCCTCTGGCCCGCCTTCGAGGAGTACGCGGTGCTCTACGCCGAGCACTACGAGGGCTCGGCGTTCGAGTACCGGCTGTCGCTGCCCGAGCCGGGAGACCCGTTGCGGTTCAGCCTGGCCTGGGCCGCCGATGTCCGGGTGGCCGGGGCGTCGGCCAAGACGGTTCGCACGCTGACGGCCAGTACGACCGTCGGCGCCGCGGCGGTGGCGGTGCTCGCCGTACCTGCGGTGCCGATGACCGTGGACGAGCTGCTGGAGACGCTGGCCGAACGGTTCGCCGTGGCGCCGGGCGAGCGGGCGGCGCTGATCGCGGAGCTGCGGGTGGCGATCGACCGGCTGCTGGGCGTACGCGCGCTGTGCCTCGTGCCGGCCGCCGGCAGCGGCGTCAGGATTCCCGCCATCCACGGGCAGTCGACATCCTGACCTGGCGGGGCAGGCCGCCGTCGATGCGGTGTCCGTACAGCTGCTCCAGCTTGTCGATGAGCACACCGTCCGTGATGACCTCGACGAGGTCGTCACTCGTCACGCCCTCGGCGGCCGCCCAGGCCTGGGTGTCGGCCAGGGTGAGCAGGCCGCAGCGGCGCCGGAAGTCGTCCACGGCCAGCTGCACCTCGTCGTCGCCGGCGCGCAGCCCCAGGCGTTCCGCCTCCTGCCGGGCCAGCAGCCGCAGCAGCACCTTCTTCCGCAGCACGGCGACCGTCTCACCGGTACGCAGCACGTCCTCCTCGGCCGGCGGCCGGCTCGTTCCGGCGCTGGACGTCAGCTCGATCTCGTGCTCCAGGCGCTCCAGGAACACCGTGCGCTCGACGTGATAGTCCACCTCCAGCGGGCCCGGCCGGCGGTCCCGCACCTCGGCCATGTGGGTCAGCAGGGCGCGCGCGTCGCGTTCCTTGAGCCCGCTGCCGTACCCGTCGAGGAAGTCGCGCAGCGCGGCCGGATCCTGGCCCTCCTCGGCCGCGAACCCGGGCAGCAGCCGTAGGGAACGGGTCGGGTAGTGCAGCTCGGCGGACCTGGACACCAGCGTCCGGGCCAGCTCCGCCGAGATCACCCCGGCCTCTCGCGCCGCCCGGCAGGCGTCCCGGATGTCGACCAGCGCGTCGGACATGCGGCGGAAGCCCGACTCCGCCGGACCGTGCACGACGGCGACCTCGTCGTCGGCGTCCACGATCCCGTCGCGATACCACCGGAACACCTCACCGACGCCCACCATCCCGAACGGCGCCAGCTCGGCCGCCCGCAGCGCGCCCATGCTGGCCGCCCCGAACACATGCACGCCGCGCCGCAGGGCGACCAGGATCTCCTTGTGCCACACCGACCGGACGCTGTCGAAATAGCCGTCGACGATCCCGATCGCATCCGGCCGCGACTCCAGCAGGCGCAGGATGTCGCCGCGCTGGATCGGCGGCAGATACCGAGCGGGGAGCAGGCGCGCCGCCTCGGCAGCCGCGAGCGTCGGGCCGAGAAAGACGAACATCCGCATGGTCAGCGCCCGGCCAGCGCTCGGACCCGCGCACCGGCCCGGTAGACCGGCGACTCGGTGGGTCCCTCCAGGCCCGGCACGACAACCCGGACGACGTGTACGCCGCAGCCGGGCTCGGACAGGTCCACGGCGACGGCCACGGTGAGACCGGCGTCGCGCAGCCGGGACAGCACCACCGCCACATCCCCTTCGGCCGTCGGGGTGGCGAGCGATTCCGCCTCCTCGAACCGCGCCCCCGGCGGCGCTGCGTCGGCCAGGCGCCGATACCGCTCCAGCGCCCGTGCCGCCTGCTCCGGACCGTAGTAGCCGGCCTTGAGGTCGTCGCGGGAACCGGCGATGGCGGTGAGCCGGCTCTGCGCCGCCTCGGTCAGCGAGCGGACCAGGGCGACGACCGGATCCGGATGACAGCCCGCCCCGAAGGCCGCGCCCACCGGGTTGAGCAGCGGATCCGTGGTGGCGTCGAAGATGACGGTGCGATAGGCGGCCACCCCGACGTCACTCGTCACGTCCCAGACCACGGCGTGCACGCCGGCCTCGGCGAACTTGCGGACCAGGCCGGTGACGGCCGCGGCGCCGACCGCGTCCAGCGCCAACCGGCGCCGGTCACGTACGTCCTCCGGCTGGTGCTCCCAGAGCGCCAGCGCGTCCCGCTCGATCACCTCGCAGAGGCCGTGCAGCACCGCCTCCGCCAGGGTGTTGCCGGACGCGAGCCCGTTGGTGCCGCGATCGAAACAGCCGCTGCCCGGCATGGGCGGGACGGTGGTGTCCGCGTGCACCAGCTCGTACGGCACCCAGAGCGGATCGCCGGAACCCAGCTCGACACCCTCGATCCAGGGAATGGGCCAGTGCGGGCGGAACAACGACCCGCGGATCCCGGGCAACGCCGCGGGATCGGCGACCGGAAGCGAACGGGACAGCTCCGCGTGGCTCTGCAACCGGATCGGGCGCGCGACGTGCTCCGCCTGGTAGAGCTCGATCGCCTCCATCACCGCGGAGGCCTTGGCCGCGAGCCGGTCCAGGCCCTTGCCCTGGGACGCGGCAAGCGATCGCGAATTCGGCCGGATGGCCATGAACACCGGGATGCCGATCCGGTCCAGGCCGGTGATGTCGGCGACCCGGGTGATCCCGCAGCCGGCCAGCAGCGGCTGGACGACGGCCAGGGTCTCGGCGGGCGACCGGGTCCGATGGGTGCCGGCGTAGTACCGCTTCTCGACCGGCCGGCCCAGGACGGCAGCCGCGCTCACCGCGCCGACCAGGACGAACCATCGGGTACGCGCAACGCGGACGGCAGACCCTGGCCGGCCAGCTCCTCGAAGTTGCGCCAGTAGAACATGTCCTGCTCGTCGCCGGTCCGGCCGTCGAGCTGGGCCATGAAGGACTCCAGCGGCTCCACACCGCCCTCGTCGTGCGGGAAGTCGGTGGAGAAGAGATACAGCTCCGGGCCGGTCTGGTCGATGAGCCAGCCGACGTCCTCGTACGGGAACGGCGTGAACCGCACCTGGCGCAGCACGTACTCGCTCGGCGCCAGAGGTAGTGTCCGGGACCGCTGGCCGACGAACTCGTACCAGGCCAGATCGAGCCGCCGCAGGAAGCCGGGCACCCAGGTGGCGCCCTGCTCGATGACGCCGCACCGCAGCCCGGGATGCCGTTCGAAGACCCCGTCGAAGACGAGCGCGGCGACCGCCAGCTCCACCGGAGCCGGGATGCCCATGTAGGTCAGCGCCGGAATCAGCGGCACGTGCCCCTGCGCCCGCGGCTGCCTGGGCCGCCCGTTCTCCGCGAACACCGGAGCCACCAGCCGCCCACCGCCGCCGACGTGGAACAGCAGCGGGCGCCCGGACTCCGCCAGCATCGCGAAGATCGGATCGAAGTCCGCATGGGTGAGGCTCAGCGGGCCGACCGGATAACTCGGCACCTCGATCGCCGCGCAGCCGAACTCGAGCGCCTCCCGCGCCGCGTTCACGGCCAGCTCGGCGACGTCGAGGGACACCCAGCCGACCGGAAGCAGCCGGGGGTCGTCCGCGCAGAACGCGGTCACTCCCCGGTTGTGGGCGCGGACCGCCGCGTACAGCACCTCCGGATCGGTGATCCCGGGAGAGGACGGCAGATTCAGCAGCGGGATGTGGCCGTACGTGGAGAAGACGTACTGCGACCGGAACCCGAGCAGATCCAGTGCCCGGCTGCGGTCGGCCGGCTCGAAAGCGCCGAGCGCGGCCCAGTTCTTCCGGTTCAGCAACTCCGATTCGGCGCGCTCGCGCTCGGTGGGATCCGCGGCCGCCGAGCGGGCCTCCTCGATGACTTTGGCGGAGATCTCGCCCATCCCGTGCATGTCCAGTGGCGGAATCCGATCGCGGAAACCGGGGTCGGCGTGGCGGGCCAGCCACCCCTCGTCCTCCATCAGGTGGGCGTCGACATCATGAATGGGTCGACCGGCTGCGTAGGTCACATCAGCGGCCGGGCTGTGGCGTCCGTCGGCCTCATCGCTCATCTAGGCAACGTTTCGCGCCCGCCCGCCGATCCGTCAAACGGCTGTCAGATGGCGCGAACCCCGGCCCCGTCCCGTTGTGGCGGCCGTTCACCATGAGTCCGTGAGCGCATTGATAGAGCAACTACCCGTCCTGCTCGGTGTCCTAGTAGGAACCGGCGGGACCATCCTCGCCACCGGGATCGCGGACCGCTCGCGGTGGCAGCGGCAGCAAGCGGTGCGGTGGGACGAGCGCAGGCTCCAGGCGTACATCGAATTCGCGAACGCGGTGAAGGAGGTGCACACGTACGCGCTCCGGGTCGCCGACCTGAACGCGCTTCGCCAAGGTGTGGACCGGGAGCACGCGCTGGCCAGGATCGAAGAGGCGGACATCCGCCGGACGAAGACCTGGGAGAGTGTCCTCCTGCTCGGCGACGCCGCGTCGGTGACCGCCGGCCGCGAGTGGCGTGCCGCGGTGACCGACATCGCCCGTTACGCCCGTGGCCTCACACCGGCCGAGTTCGACCTGGCCGCTGCGATCGACCACGCCAACGAGACACGCGACCGCTTCTACCAGGCGGCCCGGGCGAGCCTCGGCATCCGTGGGGTGGCCGTGCCCCAGTCGGACTGGCTGGCCGGGCGCTTCGAGCTCCCGTCAGCACCCGGTTAAGTCCTATCCGGACCGAATGAAACTACGTTTCCCGGCGGTCGCGCTGGGGCCGTGCGGAAGGCCGGGCTCGCGCCGGGAGAGCGGGGACGGGTCGGCTTCGGCGGGTCGCCGGTCACGCGTACCCCGAAGAAGCCGGACCGGCAGGCAGACCTCGACCCGGGTCTAATCCCAGCAGAGGCAGAAGGGCTTGCCGGCCGGGTCGGCGTAGACCCGCCAGTTCTCCCCGCTCGCGGACAGTGAGGTGGCGCCGAGCTTGAGCACCGCCGCCTCGGCCGCGTCGACGTCGCCGACCGTGACGTCGAGATGGAACTGCTGGGGGTGTGCGGGGTCGGGCCAGCGCGGCGGGCGGTACTCGCTGATCTGCTGGAACAGCACCGGCTGCGCGCCGTCCTCGCCGATCATCGCCATGCCGTCGGCCTCGTAGGTGACGGGCTTGCCGAGGAGTTCGGCGTAGAACGTGCTCAGCTCCTTGGCGTCCGGGCAGTCGAGCATCACGCCCATCAGCGTGGTCTCCTGCTTCGCCGGGAACAGGCACAGGTCGAACGGGTGCCCGGCCGGGTCGGCCAGCGTGTACCAGTTCTCGTTCTTGCGGAGTAGCTGGGCGCCCAGCTCGATCGCCAGCGCCTCGCCGGCGTCGAGGTCCGGGACGCGCAGGTCGAGGTGGGCCTGCTGCGGGTACGCCGGATCGGGCCAGCGCGGCGGAACGTGGCCGGGGCTGAGCTGGACGGCGACGCGCCACCCGTCCCCGGTCTCCATGGCGATCCAGTCGTCCTCGGCGTACAGCTCGGTCCATCCGCCGAGGGCGGTGTAGAACGCGGCGAGCCGCCGGGCGTCGGGGGCGTCGAGCACCACCGCGCGCAATGTGCCGATCATCGGGCCTGCCTCCTGAGTCGTGTCAGGCTATCTTCCGCCGGAAGGCGGCCATGGCGGACCTGACGCAGATCAGTGGCGGAAGTGGTCGACGAGGGTGGTGAGTTCCGCGGCGAGCCGGGACAGGTCGTCGGCGGCCTCCTGGGTGGTGCGCGCGCCGGCGGCGGTGGTCGTGGCGACCTGGGCCACCTCGGAGACCGACTGGGCGACATCGGTGCTGCTGGCGGCGGCTTCCGACACGGTGCGGCTCATCTCCGCGGTGGTCGCCGTCTGCTCCTCCACGGCTGAGGCGATCGTGGTGGTGTAGTCACCGATCTGGTTGATCACGCCGGTGATCTGACCGATCGCCGTCGACGCCGATTCGCTGGACGCCTGGATGGTGGCGATCCGATTGGTGATCTCCTCGGTGGCCCGGGCGGTCTGTTGGGCGAGCTCCTTGACCTCGCCGGCCACGACGGCGAAGCCCTTGCCCAGCTCACCGGCGCGGGCGGCCTCGATGGTCGCGTTGAGCGCCAGCAGGTTCGTCTGTTCCGCGATGCTGGTGATCAACTGAACCACGGCGCCGATCTCGGCGCTGGCCGCACCGAGCTCGGCGACCTGGGCGGTGGTGGCCTGCGCCACGGTGACGGCCCGGTTGGCGACCTGGGCGGCCTGCGCCGCGTTGTTGGCGATCTCGGCGATGGAGGCACTCATCTCTTCCGCGCCGGCGGCGATGGTGTGCACACTGGCGTTGGTGGTTTCGCTGGCGAGGCTGGCCGTGGTGGCCTTGTCCGAGGTGTCGTTCGCGCCGGCCTGCAATTCGTTGCTGGTCGCCGACAGCTCTTGGGCGGATCCGGCCAGCGTGACGGCGACCTCGGCCATCCGGTTCACGCTGTCGCGTACGGCGTCGGTGCCCGTGTTGAGCTCCGCGGCCATCCGGCCCAGTTCATCGCGGCTGGGCACGTCGGCGGTCACCGTCAGGTCACCGCCGGCCAGCGCCTGGGTGACCTGCCGTACCGCGGTGATGGTGCCCATGATGCCGCGTATCACGACGAAGGCCACCGCACCGGCCAGGAGGACACCGATCAGCAGAGCGACGATCACGATGGTCCGGGCGGTGCGATACGCCTCGGCGGTCTGCGTACGCTGCTCCGCGGCGACGTCGAGCTCGATGGCGACCAGGCCCTTGAGCGCGTCGACGGCGGCTTGCCGCAGCGATTGGGCCTGATCGTCGCGGGCAGCCGCGAAACCGGCGATGTCGTTACGCTCCGCCATCGGCACCATGGTCTCGTCGCGGAGTTTCTTCAGCGCGGCCCAGTTCTCCTCGAACTTCGCGACTTCCTGTTCCCGGCCGGTCATGTCGGTGGCGGTGTACCGGGCGAACGCCGCTTCGAGGTTCTCGTCCGCCGCCGCCATGGCGTCCCGGGCGGCTGCCTTGCCGGCCGCGTTCCGCGAGACCGCCATGTCCAGCGTGGCCGCCCAGCTCAGGTTCACCATGCCCCGGACCTCACTGAGGTCGGCGACCGGCACCAGATTCTGGCTGTAGAGGTACTCGTTGGCGTCGGCCGCGTCGGACAGCCGGGTTAACCCGACCAGCCCGACCACCACGGCCGTGATCAACGCCACGAGTACCGCGAGATACGTCTTGACCCGTACCGACAGGTCCGTGAACCACCGCACGACCGTGACCCCCCGCCCGGCTCGCCGGCGCGGCAGGGAACGCCGCGGCAGCCAATATCCTCATATCATCACGACATGGCTCCGCGGTGGGCGTAACCGGGCAATCACGACGTGCCTGATCTCTGCCCGAGGACGCACGCCACCGGTGGGTCCAGCTCGAGCATCTCGGTCCGGAGGTGCTCGAACCCGGCTTCGATGAGCAGCCCGGCCAGTTCACCGGCGGCCGCCGACGAGGTTGCCGCGGTGGCACCCGGACAGCGCGGCTGGGACACCAGCGCGATGCGCCCGCCCGGCCGCAACAGCCGGGCGAGTTCGCGGAGCCGGGCGGCCGGGTCGGGCCACATGCCGACCGTGTTGACCGCCAGCGCGGCGTCGAACGGCCCGTCGCTGACGAAGCCGCTGGACAGGCTCTCGACCGGTGTATGAATCAGGCGTACCCGTCCGGCCCGTACGGCGGCCCGGTTACGGTGGCGGGCCTGGCGGATCATGACCTGCGAGTGGTCGACGCCGACCACCGATCCCCGGGTCGCCCGGGTGGCGAGGGCGGCGACGGCCACGCCCGGGCCGCAGCCGAGCTCGATGACCCGGTCGGCCGGCTGGACGTCGAGAAGCCGTACCGCCCAGCGGTTGCGTGCCACGTTCGACGAGCGCCGGCCCATGATCCAGCCGGCGACGTGCCCGCCGGCCCCGGTCGGGTGGTGGAACTGCGCCAGCCCTCCGTGCGCGGCCCACCAGCGGAGGAAGCGCCCCAGCATGCCCTGTTCGATGCCCATCAGCGGAGCGAACCACCTCGAGTACGCTCGAAGTCAATGTCTGCCACCGCGTTGCTGTCGATCGGCGAGCTGTCCGACCGGACCGGCGTGCCGGCCACCGCGCTGCGGTACTACGACGAACTCGGGTTGGTACGCCCGGCGGCCCGGCCGGCCGGACGACGGCGTTATGCCGCGTCGGCGGTGCAGGAGGTCGGTGTGATCCTCTTCTTCCGCGAGATCGGGTTCTCGCTCGCCGAGATCGCACGCCTGCTCGCCGGCGAGCGCCAGGGCTGGCAGGAGATGATCGATCACAAGCTGGCCGGGCTGGCCGAGCAGCAGCACCGCATCGAGGTGGCCCGCACGGCACTCGAGCACGGCCGGAAGTGCCCGGCCGCCGAGCCGATGACCTGCCCCCGGTTCCGGTCCATCATCGAGGGGCGCATGCGCGGGCTCTCACTCGAGGAGAGCCACGCGCGAGTGCACTGACTTCGTTAATCGCTGGGTTATGGGTGCCTGCCGGATTCGCCGTTGATGCCGTCCCGCGCGACGGCGACGCTCTTGGTGTCACGACGGACGCGAGGAGACGAACGATGGAATCCGGCAACGGCGGCTTCACCAAGGCAGGGCTGCACATGCTGCGCGACGTGCTGGAACGGCATGTCGATTCGGGAAAGATCCCGGGGCTCGTCGCCCTGGTCAGCCGGGGCGGCGATACGCACGTGGAGGCGCTCGGGACGATGCGCCATGACGGCGGACCGCCGATGCGCCGGGACACCATCTTCCGGATGGCCTCGACCTCCAAGCCGGTCTCGATCGCGGCGGCGATGATCCTGCTCGACGAGTGCCGGCTGCGGCTGGACGACCCGGTGGATCCCTGGCTGCCCGAGCTCGCCGACCGGCGGGTGCTGAAGCGGATCGACGGCCCGCTGGACGACACCGTGTCCGCACGGCGGCCGATCATCGTGCGGGACCTGCTGACGTCCACCTTCGGTCTCGGCATGGACCTGACGCTGCTGGGCGCCCCGATCATGGGCGCGATCTTCGAACAGGGACTCACGCCGGATCTGCCGCAGCCGATGCCGGAGCCGGACGAGTGGATGCGCCGCCTCGGCACGCTGCCGCTGATGCATCAGCCCGGCGAGCGCTGGCAGTACCACATCAGCAATGACCTGCTCGGAGTGCTCGTCGCCCGGGTCACCGGCCAGTCCTTCGAGACGTTCCTGCGCGAACGTGTCTTCGAGCCGCTGGGCATGACGGACACCGGCTTTCACGTGCCCGCCGACAGGATGGACCGGCTCCCGCCGCTCTACGCCCCGGACCCGCAGACCGGTGAGTTCCACGTGTGGGACGAGGCCGAGGGCGGACGCCACAGCCGGCCTCCGGCGTTCCCGGGCGGCGGCGGTGGGCTGAACTCCACGGTTGACGACTATCACGCCTACTTCCGGATGCTGCTCAACCACGGCACGCACGGCACCGAACGGATCCTGTCCCGGCCCGCCGTCGAGCTGATGACGACCAACCGTCTCACCCCCGAGCAGCAGGCCGCCCGGCACGCCATGGCCATCAACAACGTCCACGTGTCGTTCGGCCAGGGGCAGCACGGCGGCTGGGGCTTCGGGATGGCGGTGCGCACCTACCGCGGTGACTACGCGCCGATCGGCCAGTTCGGCTGGGACGGCGGAGCCGGCACCACGACGTACGCCGACCCGGCCAACCAGCTCGTCGGCATCCTGCTCACCCAGGTCGGGATGTCGGTACCGGACTCGGCGCGGCTCATCCACGACTTCTGGACCACGCTCTACCAGGCACTTGAGGACTGACCTCCGGTCCTGACCCGGTAACTGTGACGACGGTCACAGGTGGATCCGGGCAACCGATCCGATCTCCTGGCACACCAATGTTTCGCCCCATCCCCCAGGAGCGCATCCCCATGCGCGCGACGAAACAGGTGAAGCTAGATGAGACGATCAGTCGCACTGCGACTCTCCGCGGTGGCTGGTGTGGCGGGCGTGGCCGGGGCGATCGCCTTCGGCCTGCCCCAGCACGACGCGTCGGCCGCGGTCAGCCCGGCCACCGGCTTCGCGAGCGCGAACGGCGGCACGACGGGCGGCGCCGGCGGTGCGACGGTCCGGGCCACCACCGGCACCGAGATCCACGCGGCCCTGTGCGGCCGGGCGGCCACCGACACCCCGATCACCATCGAGGTGCAGGGCACGATCAACCACGGCAACACCGCCAAGGTCTCCGGCGGCAGCTGCAACACCGCCGCCGGCCTGATCGAGCTCAAGGGCATCAAGAACGTGACGATCGTGGGTGTCGGTGGCGGCGCGGTCTTCGACCAGCTGGGCATCCACATCCGGGACTCCAGCAACATCATCATCCAGAACGTGACCGTCCGGAACGTCAAGAAGTCCGGCTCGCCGACCTCCAACGGCGGCGACGCGATCGGCATGGAGAGCACGGTCCGCAACGTCTGGGTGGACCACGTCACCCTGGAGGCCTCGGGCGGCGAGTCGGAGGGCTTCGACGGGCTGTTCGACATGAAGGACGACGTCGAGTACGTGACCCTGTCCTACAGCGTCCTGCGCAACTCCGGCCGTGGTGGCCTGGTCGGATCCAGTGAGACCGACACCGGGAACAGCTTCATCACGTACCACCACAACAAGTACGAGAACATCGACTCGCGTACCCCGCTGCTGCGTGGCGGTGTGGCGCACATCTACAACAACCACTACGTGCGCCTCAACGAGTCGGGCATCAATTCGCGGGCCGGTGCCAAGGCCAAGGTGGACAACAACTACTTCGAGGACTCGAAGGACGTGCTCGGCACGTTCTACACCGACCAGGCCGGCTTCTGGCAGGTCAGCGGCAACGTCTTCGACAACGTGACGTGGTCGGCCAAGGGCACGGACAACAACCCGGCCGGGCCGAACCCGGTGTCCAACACGAGCGTGACCGTTCCGTACGCGTTCAGCCCGGACAACGCCGCCTGCGTGCCGGCGGTCGTGGCGCAGACCGCCGGCGCCGGAACCGGCCTGCGGGTGTCCGACGGCAGCTGCAAGGCGACGTCGACCCCGACCGTGAACCCGACCACCCCGACGGCGAACCCCACGACGCCGACCGCCAGCCCCACGGCGGCACCGACCACCGCTCCGAGCCGGCCCGCCGGCACCAACCTCAGCATCGGCGCCGGCACCGACGGCTCCAGCAAGGCCAGCGGGACCAGCTACGGCAACGTCAAGGACGGCAACCTGAGCACCTTCTGGTCGCCGAACGGCGCCACCGGGGACATCTCGATCAAGTGGAGCGCCGCCACCACCGTCTCCAGGATCGACATCCGGGAGGCCTCCGGCTCGTCCGTCGGCTCCTACCAGGTCCTCAACGGCACCACCGGCGCGGTCTTGAAGTCCGGCACCGGCGCGGGCGCCATCAGCTTCCCGGCCACCGCTCTCACCAAGATCACCTTCAAGATCACCAGCTCTTCGGGTACGCCGAAGATCGCCGAATTCGAGACCTACGCCTCCTGACCACACCGGCCGGGCCGGGGCTCTCCGGTCCGGCCGACGTCAGTCGCGGGGTCGCAGGCCGGCCCGATGGCCCAGCAGAGCGGCCTCGGTACGGTTGTCGCACCCCAGCTTGACGAGCAGCCGGGAGACGTAGCCCTTCACCGTCGCCTCGGACAGGTGCAGGCGCCGCGCGATCTGCTGGTTCGACCGGCCGGCGATGAGGCCGGCGAGCACCTCGCCCTCCCGGTCGGTGAGCGAGCCGAGCAGATCGCGGGCGCGTTGCCGGTCGGCGGTGTTGCTGATCAGCCGCTGGGCCGCCGCCGGCGACAGCACGGTGTGCCCGGCCGCGGCCACGCGTACCAGGTCGACGAGGTCGTCCGGCGCGGTGCACTTCAGCAGGAAACCGACCGCGCCGGCCCGTAGTGCCCGCAGCACGTACTCGTCCAGGTCGAACGTGGTGAGGGCGACGATCCTCGGCGGCGCCGGCAGCGTCACGATGCGTTCGATCGCGGTCAGCCCGTCCACACCCGGCATCCGCAGGTCCATCAGCACCACGTCGGGCCGCAGCCGGACCGCGGCCTCCACCGCCTCTGCGCCGTCGTACGCCTCGCCGACCACCTCCAGCTCAGCCGTGGCCGAGAGGATCGTGCGCAGGTGTGCGCACACCATCCGCTCGTCGTCGACGACCAGGACCCGGATCATCGCGGCGCCGCCGTCGGCATATAGACCGGCAGGGTGGCCCGTACCGTGAATCCGCCGTCCGGCGCGGCTCCGGCGCTGAGCGTCCCGCCGACCACCTCCACCCGGTGCCGCAGCCCGTCCAGGCCGCTGCCGCCACCGGCCGCCGTCAGGTCGGTGTCCGGCCGGCGGCGCGGGGGAGTGTTGGAGATCGTGGCGCGTACCCGCTGCTCGCCGTAGTGGACCGCGACCGTGGCGTCGGCTCCCGGCGCGTGCTTGTGCACGTTGGTCAGCGACTCCTGCACCACGCGGAACAGGGTGCGCCGTACGGCCGGCGCGACCGGGGCGGGGTCGCCCTCTTCCGTGAGCCGTACCGGCAGGCCGGCCGCGCGGGAGTCGTCCACCAGCGAGGTCAGCGCCGGCTCACCGGCCAGATCGGCGGTGCTCGCCGGCCTCCGGTCCCCGTGGCGCAGCACCCCGACCAGGTCACGCAGCTCGGCGAGGGCCTGGCATCCGGCCACCCGCAGTTCCTCGGCCGCCACCCGGGCGGCCGGATCGGTGGTGCTGATCCGCAGTGCCCCGGCCTGCAGGACCATCAGGTTGATGCGGTGGGTGACCACGTCGTGCATCTCGCCGGCCAGCCGGATCCGCTCGTCGGCCCGGGCCCGTTCGGCGAGCAGCAGCCGTTCCCGTTCGGCCCGTTCCGCCCGGTCGGTCAGTTCCGCGACCAGGCTGCGGCGGGCCCGGAAGTACATGCCGAGCAGCGCCGAGCACAGGATGACGGCCGGCGCGGTGAACGGGTCGTCGATCGCCCACGCCTGTGCCCCGACCAGGAACGCCACGGCCAGAACCCCGACCGTGGCCCACTGCCGCCATCTGCGGCCGGTGCCGTAGGCGGTGACGGCGTACGGCGCGGGCACGGCGGCCCAGGCCGGCGCGAACAGGCTGATCGCGGCGATCGCCAGCGTCGCCGTGTACGGGTGCCGGCGGCGGGCCAGCAGCATCGCGGCGGCGGTCACCTGGGCGGCCACGTAGATCCAGGTCGGCGCCGCGAGGTGCTTGGTGGCGAGGTCCGGGTCGGCGACCTCCAGCGCGCTGCCGACCAGTGCGGCGACGCCGGCGATGACCACGTCCACGGCGACCGGAAGCGACCGGCTGCGGTCCATGGCTGGAGCGTAACCGAGGCATCGAGGTGCGGCTCGGCGTGCGGGCGCGGTCGCGGCGATCCGACCATGGGCATGCGACGAAAGTAGGTCGCGGTCGCGACCTTCACCCCTGACCGGGTACGCGCGACGCGCGCTGGAATCGGAGGATGACTCGACCGGCGCCGCAGGACGTGTCCACCGCCGGGCCGCGTATCCACGCGCTCGACACGCTGCGCGGCTTCGCCCTCTGCGGCATTCTGATCATCAACATCTACCAGCAGGTCGTGTTCCGCGGCGCGGCGTCCGGCACGGCCACGCGAATGCCGGCCGCCGTGCAACTGCTGTTCTACGAGCGGTTCTATCCGGTCTTCTCGATCCTGTTCGGCATCGGCTTCGGCATCTTCCTGCGGCGGGCGGCGCTGCGCACCGAACGGCCCCGCCTCGTGCTCGCCCGCCGGCTGGTCGTCCTGCTGGTCATCGGTGCGGTCCACTTCCTCTTTCATCCGGGGGAGGCGCTTACCGCGTACGCGATGGCGGGTTTGATCGTGCTGTTGCCGTTGAGTTTTCTCGGCGGCCGCGCCGCCCTCGTCGTTGCGCTGGTCCTGCTGTTCGCCGGTGCTCAGCTGGTCGTCGGATACGGGCCGATTCCCGGGCTGCTCGCTCTCGGGTACGCCCTGGCCATGCTGGACGTGCCGGCCGCGCTCGAACGGCGCTCCGGCCGGGTGGCGATCGCGTTCGCCGTGTTCGCCACGCTGACGGCGGTGTGGATCGTCCTGGCGGTGCGCGACGTCGATCTGCCGTTCGTCAACGTGCTCGGCGGGCCGGGCGGCGGGGTGAGCCTGCTCGATCCGCTCGCCGGGATCGTCACCGGGCTGGCCTACTGCTGCGGACTGCTCCTGCTGCTGAACACACCGCTCGGTCCGGTGCTGTCCGCGGTGCTGTCGCCGATGGGCCGGATGGCGCTGACCAACTACCTCACCGCGACCGCGCTGTTCCTCGTCGCCGGTCCGCTGCTCGGCATCGACAGCACCGGCGACCTGCCCGCGATCGTCGGCCTGACCATCGGCATCATCGTGGTTCAGGCGGTGTGGAGCGTGGTGTGGCTGCGCCGGTTCCGGTACGGCCCGGCGGAGTGGGCCTGGCGCTGCCTGACCTGGTGGCGGCTCGCGCCGATCCGGCTGCCGGCCGGTCAGGTGGAAGGTGTGCGGTGACGCTGGTAGTGGCGCGCGGCCTTGGTGCGGCTGCCGCAGCCGTCCATCGAGCACCAGCGCCGGGTTCCGTTGCGTGAGGTGTCGAAGAAGTAGAGGACGCAGGCCGGGTGCGCGCAGCGCCGGATCCGGGTGGGTTGCTGGTTCAGCAGCTCCAGGTAGTTCTTGACGGCCTGCCAGGCGGGCGCCCAGCCGGCGTCGACGTGGTACTGCTCGCGCACCGCGGTGCCGTGCAGCGCGTACCGCACCGTGCCGTGCGACAGGACCTCGTTGATGTCGTGTTCGGCGGTCTCGCCGGGGTCCTCCAGGACCCGGCGTAGTGCTGCCCGGGCTTGCCGTAGCGGCGCCTGAGCAGCGGGGAGATCACCTGAGAGCCGGTGTTCGGCCAGCCAGGTGGCCATGCCGTCCGGGGTCTCGAACAGGTCGACCGGGTCTCCCCGGTCGATCCATTGCGTGTTCACCAGGTCCAGGGCTAGCGGCTCCCCGACCAGTGGTCGCTGCACCATGCCACGAATCTTACCGGCTATGGGGCCTTGACAGGTAAGAGGGAGTCGGCGGAAGCTCTAACCGTTCAAAGCTCGTTCAGTGGTTAGATAGGCTTCACCGTGACCACCACCGCATTCCGCACCGCCACCGTCGACGGCCGTACCGTCTTCTACCGGGAGGCCGGCAACCCGGACGCGCCGACGCTGGTGCTGCTCCACGGATTCCCCACGTCGTCGCACATGTTCCGCCGGCTCATCGCCGACCTCGCCGACTCCTACCACCTGATCGCGCCCGACCACCTCGGCTTCGGTTACTCCGACGCCCCCGCGGTCACCGACTTCGGCTACTCGTTCGACAGCCTCACCGCGATCACCCAGGGGCTGCTCGACCAGTTGAGCGTGGACCGGTTCGCGCTCTACATCCAGGACTACGGCGCACCCATCGGGCTGCGTATCGCCGCCCGGCACCCCGAGCGGGTCACCGCGCTGATCGTGCAGTCGGGCAACGCCTACACCGACGGGTTCACCCCGTTCTGGGACCTGCTGTTCGCCCACGCCAAGGACCGCGCCGGCAACGAGGCCGAGGTCCGCGGACTCCTCGAACCCGAGGCGACGCGATGGCAGTACACCCACGGCGTCCCGGCCGGCCGGCTCGACCGGCTCACCCCCGACACCTGGACCCTCGACCAGGCTCTGCTCGACCGGCCCGGCAACAAGGAGATCCAGCTACAGCTGTTCTACGACTACCAGTTCAACCTGGACGCCTACCCTGCCTTCCAGGACTACCTGCGTACCCACCGCCCGCCGACGCTGATCGCCTGGGGCGAGCACGACGAGATCTTCGGTGCCGACGGCGCCCGCGCGTACCTGCGTGACGTGCCCGACGCCGAGCTACACCTGCTGGACGCCGGACACTTCGCCCTGGAGACGCACGGCGACGAGATCGCCGCCCTGATCCGCGACTTCCTCGGCCGCCGCGTTTCGTAGCGTCCGTGCCGCGGTCGACATGCTGGGAGCCCGCACTCACTGGAGCCTTGCCGTCTGCGCCGAGCACGGCTATGTTAATGGAAAATCACACATCGATTGACATCGAAACCTGCTCGTATCGCCTCCTAGAACCGGTGTTCAAGGCGACGTCTGGCCGCCAGAAGGTAGGTAAGCGAATGGAAAATCTCAGCAGAAGACGCGTCCTTACCCTGGGCGCCGGGCTGGGGCTGGTGGGCGCGGCGACCCCGTCCACGGCGTGGGCGTGGTCGTCCGCCGGCTCGATCGCCGGGACCGACACGATCACCGATCCGTGGGGTGTCTGGGACGACGCCACCGACCCGCTCGTCGCCTCGCTCCTGCGCGACGGTCAGATTCCGGCCGTCAACACCGCGTTCGACAAGTGGGTCAACAACGGCGACGCGCTGCCCAGCGGCATCCCCGCCGGGCTCACCACCTACCTCCAGCAGCACAACAGGCTGCCGTCATGGGCCGACCAGACCAAGCTGAACCGCGCCGCCCAGTTCAACAAGCGGATGAGCATGTACCTGTTCCTGCTCTACGGCCTGGGCAGCGGGATCATGAGCACCGTGATCCCGCGCGAGGCCCGCAACGTCTACTGGTCGGAGGGCGGCGCCGACATGAAGGCGCGCGCGGCCAAGACCTTCACGTACGGCTACGACCTGAGCGCGATCGACGCGTTCCAGCCCTCCGGCCACTTCGTGGTCACCTCCAACAAGACGCGCCTGACCCACGCCGCGGTGCGGCACCTGCTGCCGCAGTCGGCGAAGTGGCGGGCGGTCACCGACGACCAGGACTTCATCCCGATCAGCAACGGGGACATCCTGATCACCTTCCACAGCCTCGGCACCTTCGTGCACGGCAAGCTGAAGTCCTGGGGCATCCGGATGTCGGCCGCGGAGGAGGACGCCTTCCTGCACATGTGGCAGGTCGCGCTGCACCTGCTCGGCGTGCGCGACGACTTCATCCCGGCCAGCTGGGCCGCCGCGAAACAGCAGTCGGCCTACGCGCTGACGCCGATCATGGCGCCGACGCCGGAGGGCATCGACCTGGCCGACATCCTGCTCGGGCTGACGTCGCAGATCGACCTGGGCGTCACCAAGGGCTTCCAGCGCGAGTTCGCGCGCTACCTGCTCAGCGACAAGGTCGGCGACTGGCTGAAGCTGCCGCGCGACTACGCGGCACGCACACTCATCGAGGTCGGATGGCCGGCGTACGTCGCGTTCCGCGAGGGACTGTCGCCGATCATGCCGACCGGCTTCTCGATGTTCGACCGGTTCGTACGCGGTCTCGCGATGCTGTTCCTCAACAACGGCACCTCGGCGACCTACACCCCGATCACCATCCCGACCGGGAACCGGCCCGGCACCTGAGCCGGCTCACCACATCAGGGCGCCGGTGACCAGGGCGGTGACGGCGTCCCGGTGGCCGGGTGCGTCCTGCCAGCGCAGGGCACGCCCGGCCTCGACCGCCACGCCGAACCCGGCGTGCACCAGCAGCCGGGCCTGGCGCGGGTCCAGCTCCGGGCGGGCACCGCGCAACTGCTGCTCCCAGACCGCGATGTGCTCCCGCTGCGCGAGGATCAAGGGCCGCTGCAGGTCAGCCGGCAGGCCGGCGATCTCCGCTTCCGCCACGCTGTTGAGCGCGTTGTGCTCGAACTGGTAGGCCACGTACGCCGCGGCCAGCGCGCCCACGGCCTGACGCGGGTCGGTCGCCTGGTGCAGGCTGCGGTCCACCGCCTGTGCCAGCAGCCCCGCCGCCTGCAGGCACGCGGCCACCAGGATGTCGACCTTGCCGGGGTAGTGGCGATAGATCGCCGACGGGGCGAGCCCCACCACCTGAGCGATCTGTACGTTCGTGACGTTGGCGAACCCGTCCCGGGCGAACAGCGGGATCGCCGCCGCCAGGATCTCCGCGCGCCGGGTGCGGGGCACCGGCTGCGCGGGCAGTTCGACCAGGCGTGAGCTGCCCTCGGCCGCCGCCGGATCGGTGGCGGCCACGTGCATGGCGGAGGCCAGCAACAGGTCCTCGATCCGGCGCTGCGCGATCGAGGTGTGATGCATCGTGATCGACCCGATCGCGCCGAGAGCCGCCACCGCCCGCAGGCGCTCGTCGGGCAGCGGATACTCACGCCGTACCATCTCGGTCACCCGGCCCACCACGTGCGCGAACTTGGTCCGGAGCAGCCGGCGGTCGTCGCGCTCCAGGTAGCGGGCCTCCCACCGGTACAGGCCACCGGACGCGCGGTGGGACACCGTGACCCGGGTGACGGCGGCGAGCACGTCCTTCAGCGGCGCCTCGGGCGGTGACTCGTCGAGCGCCGCGACGAGCCGGTCCACCATGACGTTCGCGCACTCGGCGAACAGCGCGTACTTGTTCGGGAAGTGCCGGTACAGCGCGGCCGCGCTGATGCCCACGCCGGCGGCGATCTCCTCCATCGACGCCGCGTGGTAGCCCCGCTCGCTGAACACCTGGCCGGCCGCCTCGACGATGAGCTGCTTGCGGTTGTGCGGCCGGGTGGCCGCGGCCGGCCCAGCAGTCACCGGATCACTCGAGCCGACGCGGGCGGACACAAGACCATGCGTGCTAGTCAATCACAGCGCGCAGGGGAGGAGATGGTGGCCGTTTCGACACCTGTCCGCCGCGACGGACAGCTGATTTCCTCCGAATCATGAAGCGCAGATCGTTACTGGCGGTTGGTGGCGGCACGATCCTGGCCGGGCTCGCCCCGGCACTGCCGGCCGCGGCCCTGCCCGCCGTCGACATGGAGATGGTCTTGCTGGCCGCCCAGGTGGACCCGCCCAAGACCGGCACCGGCGTCACCACCGGCGCGGGCGCACACGTGCTCGAGGTGGAACGGGCCCTGAACGCGAAGGGCCTGCTCGCCGCCTCGGCCGTGGACGGGCACTTCGGGACGTCCACCATCGCGGCCTACGCGGCCTGGCAACGTTCCCTCGGCTACTCGGGAGCCGACGCGAACGGCCGTCCGGGCGCCACCTCGCTGGCCCGCCTCGGCGAGGGCCGGTTCACCGTGACCCGGACCGTCTCCGCCGGCTCGCCGACCAGCACGTACGGTGGCAAGCAGGTCAACACCCGGACCCGGGACATGCTGGCGGCGGCCGACGCCACGCTGGGGTGGAGCCTGACTCTGGACCAGGGGTCGTACAGCACGTCGGACCCGACGTCGGCCGGCACGCACGACGGTGGGGGAGCGGCCGACCTCGCGGTCGGCGGCCTGACCACGACACAGCGCTGGGAGACGGTCCGCGCGCTGCGCACGGTCGGGTTCGCCGCCTGGTTGCGGACGCCGTCGCAGGGATCGTGGCCGTACCACATCCACGCCGTCGCGGTGCTCGACCCGGACCTGTCGACGCCCGCCGCCGATCAGGTCCACGACTACTACGTGGGCAGGAACGGCCTGGCCAACCACGCCGCGGACGACACGCCGGCGGCGTACCGGACGGCCTTTACCTGGTGGGAGAGGCACAACCGCGGGTAGCAGCCCGGCGCGGGTTCACGGCTTGCGGGCCACCGCGCCGTAGACCGAGACCTGAGCGTCCGACGGCGGCTGCTGATCGGTGGGCTCGCCCAGCTCGGGCCGCCAGGCCGGTGAAGAAACGCTCGATCTCGGCCTTGGAACGGACCTTCATGGTGACGCCCTGCCGGCGGTACACCTCGGCCACCTGTGCCCACGCCTCCGGCCGGAACCACCGTCCACAGTCGAGCCGGGTGCCCGGGCATCATCGCCGGAAGGATCAGGATTGGGCCGGGGCCGGGTGGGGGTATCCCCCAGCCCATGGCGAAATACGCGGTCAACGACGCCGCGGTGCGGCGGGCGCGGGAACTCATCAAGGCCAGGCAGTACGTGCTGGACAGCGACTGGGGCAGCGTCCAGCCGCGAGCCGACGCCGAGAACACCTATCTCGGCAGCCACTCCTGGGACGAGTACGCCGAATGGCACCTCGCGCTCACCGACGGCGCCACCGACGAGACCAAAGCCCGGTACGCCTTCGTCTACGGCGACTTCCGCCGGCTGCACCGGGCCGGCCTGATCGCCTGCGTCTACCGGGCGTCGGAGTGGCGCCACAAGGACGTCGAACTGGCCGCGCACGACCTGCTGCAGGAACTGGACGCGGCGGCCGGCATCACGGCGAAGTCCCGGCGCTGACCCCGCGTCCTTCAGGTTTCCGCGTCCGGCGGGTAGACAGGTCGCCGTGACGAATGGATCTTCGATCAGGCAGGCCGGGCGGAACCTGGCCGTCGCCACGCTGGCCTCACGGGCAGCCGGGTTCGTACGCATCGTGGTGCTCGCCGCGGCGCTGGGGCTGGGCACCCGCCTGCTCGACACCTACAACATCGCCAACACCCTGCCGAACGCCGTCTACGAGCTGATCGTCGGCGGGACGATGGCCAGCATCGTGGTGCCGCTGCTGACCCGGGCGGCGCTGAACGAGCCCGACGGCGGTGTGCTGTACGCGCAGCGGCTGCTCTCCCTGATCATCTACGTCCTCAGCGTCATCACCGTGCTGGCGATCGCCGCCGCGCCGCTGCTGATCGACCTGTACGCGCCCGGCTTCACCACCGAACAACGCGGCCTGGCGATCGTGTTCAGCCGGTACTTCTTCCCGCAGATCCTGTTCTACGGCATCAGCGCCACCGCGGCCGCGATCCTGAACATTCGCGGGCGCTTCGGAGCACCGGCGTGGGCGCCGCTGTGCAACAGCATCATCGTGATCGCGGTCGGGCTGACCTATGCGGCCGTCGGCGGCAGTACCACGACCACCCTGGACACGGATCACCTGTTGCTGCTGTCGCTGGGCACCACGGGCGGAGTCCTCGCTCAGATGGCGCTGGTGGTGTGGGCTCTGCGCCGAGCCGGGTTCCCGATCCGCCTGCACCCGGATCCGCGGGGCATCGCGATCCGGCGGATCGGCCGGCTCGGCGTCTGGGTGCTGCTGTCCGTGGTCACCACGCAGATTCTGGTCGCTGCGGCGACCAGGGCGGCGTCGTGGAGCGGGCCGGGCGGTATCACCGCCTACCAGAACGCGAACGCGATCTACCACGTACCGTTCGCCGTCATCGCCGTCTCGGTCATGACGGCGATGCTGCCCCGGCTGAGCCAGTACGCGGCACGCGGCGAACACCAGCGGGTCGTGACCGGATTGTCGCGGGCGGTCCGCACCGCGCTGGTCGTCATGGCGCCGATCGCAGCCGCGTTCGTCCTGCTCGGCCCGCGGATCGCGATCGTGTTGTTCGACCACGGCAACAGCAGCGCCGCGACCGTACGGGTACTCGGCCTGGTGCTCGCCGCCTACGGCCTGGCGCTGGTGCCGTTCACCAGCTACATGATCCTGCAGCGGGGTCTGTACGCCCTCCAGGACACCAGGACCTCCGCGCTGATCACCGCGGTGGTCGCCGGCGTCGGGGTGGCGGGCTGCGCCGTGGCCGGGTGGCTGCTGCCGGCCGAGGACATCGTCATCGGGATCCCGATCGCCTACGCCGTGGCCTACACCACCGGACTGGGCCTGACCGCCGTGGTGCTGCGCCGGCGTCTCGGCTACATCGACGGCAAGCGTCTGGCCCGTACCCATGTCCGGGTTTTCATCGCCACGCTCAGCGGCGCCCTGTGCGCCTGGCTCGCCATCTGGATGCTGGCCCCGGCGGCGGATTCGCCGGCCTGGCGGGGCGCGCTGATCACCGGTGTCGCCGCCGCGCTCGCCGGTGGCGTGGGCTATCTCGCCGCGGGCCGGCTGCTGCATCTGGCCGAGTTGCGGCACCTGCTGAACGCGGCGCTCCCCGGCATCCGCACCTGGTGACCATAGGGTCGTCGCATGGAACAGGACGAATCTCTGCGGCTGTCGCCGTCGTTTCGGTGCGGCGGCGACCGCACCCGGGGCCTCGCGCGAGGTGGCAGGTGGAGCGTTCCGGGTGCCGCGCTACCTGGCCAGGAAGTGCCAGCCGAGCCAGAGCCAGAAACCGAAGATCAGTACGCGTACGACGGGTGAGCGCAGTGCCGCGGTCAGCGTGGCCGGCAGTGGCCGTACGCCGGATCCGGTTCTCCGGGCGAACCGGTCGGTCGCGATCACCAGCGCGAGGATCGCGGCGAAGCCGGCGATGATGGCGGCGCGAGGTGTCATCGGCTCACCAGCCACAGGCCGGCGCTGACCCAGAGCAGGTAGCCGACCACCCGGCCGGGATAGGTGCTCAGCAGGGGATCGGCGAGCGTACTGAGCGTCGGGTGTGCGGCGTCGTCCGGTCCCAGCCAGACGCTGAGCTCGAAGGCCGCGGCCAGGCCGGCCACACCGAGCCAGACGGCCGCGGAACGAGCACCGACCGGCTCCGCGCGGCGCGGGCGGCGGCGCACACCGATCCAGCACAGCGGTACTCCGGCGATCAGGACGGCGCCGAGGGCGGGCCAGGTCAACGGCCGGCAGATGGCTGCCGTCAGCGCATAGGCGACGACGGCAGCGGTGACCGCGGCACGGCGGCGCACGGAGTGACGTACCGGATCCATCCCGGCATTGTCGCCGTGCCGGCCCCCGTTATCGCAGACGGGGGCCGGCCTGAACATCAGCGATGCAACCGTTCCCACAGCGTGATCCACTGGTCGGGGTGGACGTGCCCGACCAGAGCGTCCGACGCGATGCCCGCCGCGGCCAGCGCTCGACCGACCCCGTCATACCGGGTCGCGAGAGAGGCCCCGAGCGAACCACCGACACCGCCGAAGCCCAGCTCCACCAGCTCCTGCCAGCCCGCGAACTCCTCCACCAACGGCTGGGGCCGTCGATCGATGCGCAGAATCGCCGAGTCGACGGACGGAACGGGTCGGAAACTCACCCGGTCGACCGTGCCGCCCAGCCGCCAGGAGAACCACGGCCACGACTCCACCGTGACCAGACTCCAGCGGCCGCAGTCGCCGGTGCGCTTGCGCGCATACTCCCGCTGTGTGAGCAGCGTCGCCGAGGTCAGGGCCGGAGCACGCAGGCACCAGTCCACAATCTCCGACGTGATCGAGTACGGAATGTTGCCCACCACCGCGAACGGCTCCCGGGGCGCCCGCGCCGCGGTGAAGTCGTCCCTGACCACCTTGATCCTGGGATGTCTCCGCGTGCGCGCGGCCAGCATGCTCGCCAGCCGCGGATCGAGCTCGTAGCCGACGACCCGCGCCCCCGCCTCGGCCAGCGCCAGCGTGACCGCGCCCTGACCCGCGCCGGGCTCCAGCACGAGCCCCACCGGATCGGCGGTCTTGACCAGCAGCTCGACGGCATGCCCGTCGACCAGGAAGTTCTGCGAGAGCGTACGCCGGAGCCGGTCATCCGGCCGGCGCGGTGCACCGCCGCCGGTGTTCTTGACCTTGCGCTGACTGTGTGAATAGTTTCCGTGCGCGAAGTTTTGCGCCACAGCACTGCCCTTTCGGATCCTCGAGAAGAAAGGTCTCGAAGGGCCCCGGGCGCGCCTGCGGACGCGCGTTGCGGCGTCCGCTAGCGGGCCAGAGCCCGGCTGTGGCGGATCCGAGTGAACACAGTGGCGAAGCGGGAAGCGCACATGGCCGCGACTCTATGGGCGCCTGTCCGGCGGGACAACCGGATTTCCAGAGAGCTTCCGTCCCCAAGCGTGATCTTGCTTGGCCCACGCTCACTGCTGTCTCAACGGCCGCCAGACAGCACGCACGTTGGGCCGGGCAAGACCCGGATCGGGGTACGCGTAACCGGCGTCCCGCCGAAGCCGACCCGTGCGGGACGTAATGCCTGACTCGCGCGGGGAGGGCGGGCACGGGTCGGCTTCGGCAGGACGCCGGTTGGAGCCTGTTCCTGAACCTATTTCCGCCGGCCGGGAGATCGGTGTTCTGATGTTGGGATCTGGTGCGTTCGTTTCGGCGTCACCGTGACGCGGGTGCGAAGGTGCTACTTCACCGTCAGGGCGGACGTGCCGTTTCGGTGACTGGTTCTTGATTCATTCCACCGCCGAGGTGGGCGATGGCTGCCTGGTCCTGGTGAGGGCGCGGGGTGCGCTGGTGGTGTGGTGCCGGTCAGGAGTGTTTGTGCAGCGTATGGCTGGGCGGTACGCCGTAGGCGTTGCGGTAGTGGGCGGCGAACAGGCGGGGGTTGGTGAAGCCCCAGCGGGCGGCGACGGCGGCCACGGTGGTGGTGCTGGGGTCGGCGGTGGCGAGCATGTGGTCGGCGTGCTGTAGGCGGACCCGGTGCAGATGTGCCATCGGGGTGGTGTCGCGGTAGCGGCGGAACGCCAGCTGCAGGGCGCGGATGCTGACCCGGGCGGCGGCGGCGATGTCGGCGACGGTGATGGTCTGGTCGGCGTTGTCGTCGATGTACGCGAGGGCACGGCGCAGGGTGGTGGGGGTGGCGTCGCGGCGGTCCTCGATGGTGGGGTCGGTCAGGGCGGTGTTGGCGAAGGTGGCCAGCGCGGCAGTGGCGAGCAGGTGGGTGGCGTTGGCGATCAGCAGCGGCGATCCGGCGGCTTCGGGGTTGTCGAGCAGGTCCGTGACGTAGGCGTGGGTGTGCCGCCAGTGTGCGGCGGCGGTCGCGGAGTGAGGGTCGAGGCTGGTGAAGCGGACCGGTGTGGGTTGCCAGGCCGGCGCGGGGGCGGCGATGCGGTCCAGCACGGCGAGGTCCAGGACACAGGTGGTGAGCTCGCCGGGTGACCAGGTGCAGGTGAAGGGCCGGCCGGGGTAGGCGCCCAGGCAGACGTCGCCGGGCCGGTAGCGGCGGTCGCTGTCGCCGCTGGTGCGCTGCAGGCGGGCGGTGTTGGTGGTGACTATCACGAGGGTGGGCAGTGGTTCGCCGTCGAAGTCCAGGGTGGCGGACTGGGCGATGGTTTCCAGGTGGAATCCGGGGGCGTGGGTGCGCCGGTGGCGCAGTTGGGGGTTGTGGTCGCTGCTGCTTACGCGCATGCCGGCACCGTAGGCGTCGCTGAGGTAGCCGCTGATGGTGTCCGCGTCGGTGGAGACGAAGGCTGTGGTGTTCGGGACAGTGCTGGTCACCATCGCGGTTCCCTTCGTGGCGTCGGTGTTCAAGTACGCAAGGTGTGGTGGGGTGGCTGGCCGTAGGCGGTGCGGTAGTCGACGGCGAACCGGCCGGGGTTGGCGTAGCCCCAGCGGCGGGCGATGGCGGCGACGGTGTCGCCGCGGGTGGGATCGCCGGATTGCAGGTCGCGATGGGCGCCGTGCAGGCGGGCGCGGCGCAGGTAGCCGGTGGGGGTGGTGTCGCCGTGGCGGGTGAACGCGGCTTGTAGCCCGCGGACGCTGACGCCGGCGGCTGTGGCGATGTCCTCGATGGTGATCGGCTGGTCGGCGTGCGCGTCGATGTAGGCCACTGCCCGGCGTACCGTGGCCGGAGGGACGCGGCCGGGTCCGGGGGTGTAGTCGAGGGTCATCGTGGTGTTCGGGAATACGGCCAGCACCGCCGCCGCCGCGGTGTCCACCGCGGCCGCACGCAGTAGCGGATGTCCGATCGCGGGACCGGGCCCGGCGCACATCCGGCTCAGATAGGACAAGGTGTGCAGCCAGTGCTGGCCCATCGCCGCCGACACCGCGGTCACCCCGTCGAAACGCAGGTTCGCCGGCTTGACGCCGAGCCGGCGGGCGACGCGGGTCACCGCGGAGAATGGAATCTTCACCGCTTGCACCGTGAAGTGATTCCACTCCATGTGGATGGGCTGGTGCAGCGGCATCAACGCGGCGTCGCCGCCGGCGAGCTGGTCCCGCTGAGCGGGACCGACGCTGAGTCCGCCGCTGAGCAGCGTCGACACGATGACCTCGTCGACCGGGTCCGTCACGATCTTCGCCCACCCGCCGTAGGTCATGCGGTCGAGCGCCACGGTTTCGGTAGTCACCGAGGAGGACCGGAAGACGAAACCGCTCGGTGGTTGTCGCAGGGTCAGCCGATGATCGGCGTAGGCGCGGCTGAGGAATTCATGCGCCGCCGCAAGGTCGTGAGTTTCCACCACGGCGTGCTGCACCGGCTGCCCGGCTGCGGGTCCGGTCATGGCGATCCTTCCTTGCCGCCACTGTCCCCCACACACCACTGTGTGCCATTGCGCACGTTCTATCCAGCAAACGTACGCCGAAAATGGTCGATGTTGGAGATGCCGTCAGCATGGTGGGTGATAGGAGGATGCCGCTTGCGCCTGGCAACGGGCCCCGCAACCATGGGCCCGGACACAGAGGCCACGACCGCGTCTTCGAGCTGGTGTCCCGCTACGGCCCGGACGTGAGCCGGTTGTGTCGCGCGTACCCGACGCTGATACCCGCCATCGCCGGGCTCAGCCTGTCGCGGAGTGCTGGTGGTTCCGTTCCCCGGTTCGCCAGCGACCCGTTGATCGCCGAGCTGCAGAAGCTGCAGGACACCTTGGGTGAGGGCCCGGCCCGCGACGCCGCCCGGCTACGCCAGCCGGTGCAGGCCGGCGACCTGAAAGAACCGTCCTGGCAGCAGCGCTGGCCCCGCTTCGCTCCGGCCGCCCGGGCCGCCGGCGTGCGCGCGGTGTACGCGCTGCCGCTGCACGCCGGCGGAACCCGCCACGACGGTGCCCTCACGGTCTATCGCGACACCCCGGGTGCCTGGGACGACACCCAGCAGACCGCCGTCGAAACGTTCGCCGCCGCGGCCACCGAACTGCTCACCCTGCACCAGCGGGGCCTCGACCTCACCGGCGCGTTCACCGACGCCCACCGCGACCACGGCATCCTGCTGCTCGCCGCCGGTGCTCCGGCTGGCCCTCAACCCGGCCTCGCCACCGACCCCGGCCCCGGCCTGCCGCTGATCCGCTGGTTCCAGCAGCAAGCTCTGCCCGCCATCCGCGCTCACCTGCACACCATCGCCGGCCACGCCCTGCCCGACGACGACCGGTACCGGTTCGTGCTCGCCGTCCACGAGGCCATGAGCAACACCGTGCTGCACGGCGGTGGACACGGGCAGCTCCTGCTGTGGCACAGCGAGCAGCGTCTGTGGTGCGAGATCAGCGACCATGGCCCAGGCATCGCCCTGCCCGAGCAGCGGCCCGGCCCCGACACCGGCGGCGCCCGCGCCGCCGGGCATGGCCTGCGGCTCATCCAGCAGGCCGCTACCAGCTTGGACATCACCACCGATGCGACCGGTACCCGACTGCTGCTCAGCTACCGCCTCAACCAGCGGCGTACTGGCATCGATGCCCAACACGCCGGCAGCAGCCGGCCGTCTACGGTCCGGTACACCGGTGGGGGAGCAGGTTACCGAGCACGCCGAACCGGATCTCAGCATCAGCGCCGTCCGGCTGACCCCGGACGTTTTCACGGTCGCTGTGACCGGCGACCGTGACCTCATAACGGCGCCGGCGATGCTCCAGCAACTCCGCGACATGCTCGACAACCACCACAGCGACTAGATTTAGCGGCCTACGCGCTCCCGGCGTACCGTCGGCCGGCGGCCTCTGATGGTGCTGCGCTGCATGGCCGCGATGACCATGTCAGCGGCAGGTTCGGGGACCTCCACCAGCGAGAACCGGTCGGTGATCTGGATCGCGCCGATCTCGCGCGCGCTGAGCCCGGACTCTCCGGCGATCGCACCCACCAGGTCCTGTGGGCGTAGTCCGGCCCGCCTGCCGATGCCGAAGAACAAGCGGGCGACCGACGCTGAGGAACGCGTGGGGCGGCCGCCTTGGCGCTTGTCACGATCCTGCGGGGTACGGCTGACCGGCGGTGCCACCGGCGAGGGGATCTCGTCCTCCTCGCGGTCGCCGCCGGCCGCCTCGTGCAGCAGCTTCACGGCGGCGAGGGCGATGTTCTCGACGTCGAACTCATCGGTGAGCGAGTCGAGCACGACCCGGAACCGCTCGAGATCGTCGGCTTCCAGGCTGGCCTGCAACGCCGTGCGGGTCACCTCCATGCGCCGGGCTCGCAGGTCCGTGACGGTCGGCAGCTTCTCCAGGGTGATGCGCTGCCGGGTGAGCCGCTCGATGGCCTTGAGCATCCGCTGTTCCCGCGGTTCGGCGAGGGTGATGGCGGAGCCCTCACGTCCGGCCCGGCCGACCCGGCCGATGCGGTGCACGTATGCCTCGGGCGCCGTCGGCACGTTGAAGTTGATGACGTGCGTGAGCTGCTCGACGTCCAGGCCGCGGGCCGCCACGTCGGTCGCGACCAGCAGTTCGGTGCTCCCGCCGCGCAGCCGGCCCATGACCCGGTCGCGCTGGTCCTGACTCATGCCGCCGTGCAGGGCCTCGGCCCGGTACCCGCGCCCGTTCAGGGTCTCCGTGACCTGGTCGACCTCTTCCCGGGTGCGGCAGAAGACGATCGCCGCCGTCGGCGCCTCCACGTCGAGGATCCGCCCGAGAGCGGCCGGCTTGTGGGCCCGGGCGACGATGTAGGCGCTTTGCCGGACTAGCGGGAGTTCGTCCGACGCCAGGGACTTGCGGCCCATCGTGATCCGGACCGGTTCACGCAGGTGGCGGCGGGCGATGCTGTCGATCCGGGGTGGCATGGTCGCGGAGAACAGCACCGTCTGCCGGCCCTCGGGGGTCTCGGCGAGGATCGCCTCGATGTCCTCGGCGAACCCCATGTCCAACATCTCGTCGGCTTCGTCGAGTACGACCGTGCGTACCTCGCTGAGCCGCAGAGTCGCCCGCTCGATGTGATCGAGCACCCGGCCCGGCGTACCGACGACGACGTCCACGCCGCGCTGCAACGCCTGCAACTGTCGCCCGATCGGCTGTCCGCCGTACACCGGCAGCACCCGAACGCCCAGGTCACGGCCGTATCGGTGGACCGCCTGCGAGACCTGCTCGGCCAGTTCCCGGGTCGGTACCAGAACGAGCGAAGTCGGTGCCGTGTCCCGGCTGCCGACGGTCAGCCGTTGCAGTACGGGCAGCGCGAACGCGGCGGTCTTCCCGGTGCCGGTCGCCGCCTGTCCCACCAGGTCGTTGCCGGCCACCAGCGGCGGGATCGCCTCCTGCTGGATCGGCGTCGGTTCTTCATAGCCGAGGTTCGTCAGCGCGGCGAGCAGTTCCGGCCGCAATCCCAGTCCGGCGAAACCCGCCCCGGACTCGGACGGATGTTGGTCCATGCCGACAACCATAGGAGAACGGCCTGGCCCGCCACTCAGGGGGCACCGTGGCACGGATGTTCGTCACTGCGGTTAGGTGCGCAGGAACTTCAGGACGGCGAGGACGCGGCGGTGGTCGGTGTGTGCGGGCGGGAGGTCGAGTTTGGCGAGGATGTTGCTGATGTACTTCTCGACCGCGCTGTGGCTGACGTTCAGGGCGTCGACGATGCCGTTGTTGGAGCGGCCCTCGGCCATCAGCCGCAGCACCTCCAGCTCGCGCGGGGTGAGGCGGTCGAGGGGGTCGTCGCGGTGGCGTACCAGTAGCTGGGCGACGACCTCGGGGTCCAGCGCGGTGCCGCCGGCGGCCACCCGGCGCAGGGCGTCGAGGAAGTCGGACACGTGGGCGACGCGGTCCTTGAGCAGGTATCCGACGCCGTTGGTCTGGGTGGACAGCAGGTCGGTGGCGTAGCGCTCCTCGACGTACTGGGACAGGACCAGGACGGCGACCTTCGGGTACTGGTGGCGGATGACGAGGGCGGCCCGGATGCCTTCGTCGGTGTGGGTGGGCGGCATCCGTACGTCGATCAGGGCCAGGTCGGGGTGATGCTCGCCGACCGCGCGCAGGAGCTGCTCAGCGTCGGGTACAGCGTCGACGACCTCGAAACCACCGTCGGCGAGCAGCTTGGTCAGGCCCGCCCGGAGCAGCACGGAGTCCTCGGCGATCACGACTCGCACGGCAACTCCACGGTGATCGCCGTCGGCCCGCCGGGTGGGCTGTGCAGGGCGAACGTTCCATCGACCGAGGCGGCGCGCTGGGCCAGCCCGCGCAGCCCGGTGCCGTGGGAGTCGAGGGTGGCGCCGCCCCGGCCGTCGTCGGTGATGACGACGCGGAGCCGGCCGGCGGTGCGTTCGACGGTGACCTCGGCGCGGTGGGCGCCGGCGTGCCGGGCGATGTTGGTGAGAGCCTCGGAGACGACGAAGTAGGCGATCGCCTCGACGACCGGCGAGCAGCGCGATGTCACGGTGACGTTCAGCCGTACCGGTAGCGGCGCGCGGGCGGCGATGCCGGACAGGGCCGCGTCCAGGCCCCGGTCGTCGAGCACGGCCGGGTGCAGGCCGCGGACGAACTCGCGTAGCTCGGTGAGGGCCTGGGTGGCTTCGTCGTGGGCCGCCTCGATGGCCTGCCGGGCGGGTTCCGGCACATCGGTGAGGTTGGCGCGGGCCATGCCCAGGTTCAACGCGAGGGAGACCAGCCGTTGCTGGGCACCGTCGTGCAGGTCCCGTTCGATCCGGCGGCGTTCGGCGTCGGTGGCAGCGACGATGTCGGCCCGGCTCCGGGACAGCGACTCCACCCGTACGGACAGCGCCTCGTTCCGGCTCGGGCCGAGCAGAGCCCGGGCCACGGCCGTGTCGACGCGTGCCACGCCCCGGGCCACCCACGGAGCCGCAACGAGCACCGCCGGCAGGACCACTGCCAGCGCCACGGCGACGGACGTCGGCCAGTCGTTGGTCGACCAGCCCACGAACCCCAGCGGAAGGGCCAGCCAGAAGGCCGCGACCGAGGCGGCCCCGATCGCGCCGATGAACAGCGCCAGCACGTGGTAGGCGATCTGCCGCCACATGCCGGCCGCGCGCAACCCGCGGAACAACCGTCGCGACCTCGGAATCTCGACGCCGAGCAGCGCCCGGAAGCGCCGGCGTTGCAGCGCGGTGAGGCGCGGCACGATCAGCAGTACCGGCAGCGGGACAACCACGGTGAGCACCACGAGCACGGTGGTCTGCACCCAGTCGTCGCTCGGTGCGTAGAGCAGGCTCCACCCCGCGCTGTAGCCGACACCGACCGGCAGGCCACAGGTGAGCGCGAAGGTCACCACGCCGATCGGCAGCCCGAGGAGCGCGTGCGCGGTGGCGCGCCATCCACGTGCCGACCACAAGGCCGCCAGCGCCGTGGTGAGAGGCCGGAGGCTGGCCGTTTCTGCCGAGGTCACGCGATCACGGTAGACACCCTACGGCCCACTGGCCATGAGGTCGGCCCTCCCCCCGAGGTGAGGAAAACCCCACCCCGAACCGGCTGCCCGCCCCACCGACAGCGTGGCCGAGCCACGGCAGCGTGGTCACCATCCACGGCAGCCGCGAACGAAGGAAGACCGAAAATGCCTAAAAGCCCAGTCACCGTACGGGTGGCGCGGTGGAGCGCCCTGCATCCCTGGCGCGCGATGCTGCTGTGGGTCGTGTTCGTGGTGTTGTGCTTCACGGCCGGCGCGGTGACCGGTACCAGGGAGGCGTCCGACGGCGCGCAGAACCTCGGCGAGTCCAGCCGGGCCGAGGCGATCGTCCGGTCCGGCGACTTCGCCACCCCGGTCGCGACGGAGAACGTCCTCATCACCGCCCGGTCCGGCCCGCTGGACCGGGACACCGCCACCCGGGCAGCCGCAGCGGTGACAAAACGGATGCAGGCGCTACCGGACGTCGGCACCGCCGACGACCCGGTCCCGGCGCCGAAGGGCGACGCGCTGCTGGTCCGCGTCACGATCGAGGGCGACCCGATGACCTCGTTGCAGCGCCTGGCGCCGCTGCTGGCCGCGACCGCGGCCGTGCAGCAGGAGTACCCGTCACTGCGGGTCGAACAGGTCGGCAGTGACTCGATCGACAAGGCGGTCAACGAGATCCTCCGCGAGGACTTCGTGCGCGCCGAGCTGTTCAGCATCCCGGTGACGCTGGCGATCCTGCTGGTGACCTTCGGCGCGCTGATCGCCGCCGGTGTACCCGTCCTGCTGGCCCTGTCCGCGGTGGCCGCGGCGATCGGCCTGTCCGGGGTGGCCTCGCATCTGGTGCCGGCCAACGGCATGGTGAACAGCGTCATCCTGCTCCTCGGGCTGGCCGTCGGGGTCGACTACTCGCTGTTCTACCTGCGCCGCGAACGGGAGGAACGGGCCCGGGGGCGCGGGCACGTCGACGCCGTCGAGATCGCCGCGGCCACCTCCGGGCACGCCGTGGTCGTGTCCGGCATCGCGGTGACCGTGTCGATGGCCGGGTTGTTCCTCGCCGGCGACCCGATCTTCTCGTCGCTGGCGGTCGGCGCGATCCTGGTCGTCGCGATCGCTGTCGCGGGCTCCCTGACCGTGCTGCCGGCGGTCCTGGCCAAGCTGGGCCGCTGGGTCGACCGGCCGCGCGTACCGGTGCTGTGGCGGCTCGCCTCACGCACCGGCACGCCCCGCTTCTGGCCGGCCGTGCTGCGACCGGTGCTCAAACACCCGGCGGCGGCCCTGACCGTGTCGCTGGTCGCGCTGCTCGCCCTCGCCGCGCCGGCTCTCGGCATGAAGCTGAAGAACCCGGGCGAGGCCGATCTGCCCCGTACCGCACCGGTCATGCAGGCCTACGACCGGCTCACCGCGGCGTACCCCAGCACCGGAACGACCCACCTGGTCGCGGTCGAGGCCCCGGCCGCCTCCGCGCCGGCGGTCGCCGAGGCCCTCGACGACCTCGTCTCCCGCACCCGCACGGACGGGCTGTTCTCGCAGGACGGGCTGACCGAGCCGGAGGTCTCCGCCGACCGCACGGTCACCACCCTCGCCGTGGCCACCCCGTACGCCGGCGACAGCGCCGACGCGCGGCGGTCCCTCGACAAGCTCCGCACCCAGCTGCTGCCGGCGACCGTCGGTGCCGTGCCCGGCGCGGAGTACGCCGTAGGCGGCACCGTCGCCGCCGACGGCGACTACAGCCGCCACCTCCGTGAGCGGCTGCCCCTGGTGATCGGGTTCGTGCTCCTGCTCACGTTCGTCGTGATGGTGGCGACCTTCCGCGCGATCGTCGTCGCGCTCAAGGCGATCCTGCTCAACCTGCTCTCGGCCGGGTCGGCCTACGGCCTGCTCGTCTGGGTCTTCCAGTACGACAACCCGTGGGCGGAGAACCTGCTCGGCTTCCGTTCCAACCACGCCGTGGTGGCCTGGTTGCCGCTGCTGCTGTTCGTCATCCTGTTCGGGCTGTCGATGGACTACCACATCTTCGTGGTCAGTCGGATCCGCGAGGCCGTACTGCGTGGTGTCCCCAGCCGGCAGGCCGTCGCCGACGGCATCACCGGCTCCGCCGGCGTCGTGACGAGCGCGGCCATCGTCATGGTCGCGGTCTTCTCGATCTTCGCCACGCTCAGCACCGTCGACATGAAACAACTCGGCGTCGGTCTCGCCGCCGCGATCCTCATCGACGCCACGCTCATCCGCGCCGTCGTCCTGCCCAGCCTGATGATCCTGCTCGGCAGCGCGAACTGGTGGACACCGGCGTTCCTGCGCCGCCGCGGCGAGCCGACGCCGGCACCCCACCACCAGCCCCAGCCGACTCCGGTCGGCTGACCCGACCCGCCACCACACCTAAGGAGCCCCATCATGCTCGAACGATCTCGCCGGTGGCTGCTGGCCGCCGCTGCCCTGACCTCCGGTCTCGCACTGGTCGCCGCCACCGGGCCGTCCACCGCCCGGCCGGCCCGCGCCGGGTTCACCCTGCCCGCGCCGACCGGCCCGGAACGGCTCGGCACGGTCTCCCTGCACCTGGTCGACACCGCCCGTACCGATCCGTGGGTGCCCTCCCATCCGGCCCGCGAGATCATGGCCCAGATCTGGTACCCGGCGCAGAACACCCGCGGCTACCCGGCGGCGCCGTGGTTGTCACCGGGCGCGGTACCGCACTTCGCCGAGGCTTTCGGGCTTCCCGCCGAGACGGTGCGCTCGACGAGCACGCACGGCCGGGTGGGCGCACCGGTGGACCGGAAACCGGGCGGGCGCCCGGTGGTGCTCTACTCGCCCGGCTTGGGCGGTGATCGCGGTACCAGCACCGCCCTGGCCGAGGAATTGGCCGGCCACGGCTACATCGTCGTCACCATCGACCACACCTACGACGCCAGCGAGGTCGAGTTCCCCGGTGGGCGGGTCGAAGTGTCCGCCGTCCCGGCCGAAGTCGACGATCAGGTCATCGCCCAGGCCGTCGCGGTCCGCGAGGCCGACACCCGGTTCGTCCTCGACCAGCTGGCCGCCGTCAACGCCGGCCGCAACCCCGACGCCGGGAACCGGCGGCTTCCCGATGGTCTGCGCGGTGCGTTCGACCTGAACCGCGTCGGCATGTTCGGTCACTCCCTCGGCGGCAGCACCGCCGCCGCCACGATGCACGACGACCCGCGCGTCAAGGCCGGCGTCAACCTGGACGGCACCCTCGTCGGCGCCAGCGCGGTCGCGGGTTCCGACCGGCCGTTCCTGCTGCTGAGCAGCGACCACGGCACCGATCCCGAGGACCCCACCTGGGACACGTTCTGGGCGAACCAGCGAGGCTGGAAAGCCGAACTGAGACTGAACGGCTCGACCCACGGATCGTTCAACGACGGTCAGGTGTTCTACCCCCAGGCCGCCCGGGCGCTCGGCCTCAGTCCCGAGCAGGTGGCCGAGCTGGTCGGCACCCTCGACCCGCGACGCTCCGTCGCCATCCAGCGCGCCTACCTGCGGGCCTTCTTCGACCAGCACCTGCGGCACCGGGACAGCCGGTTGATGCATGGCACCCATCCGCGGTTCCCCGAGATCGAGTTCGTCCGGTAGCGCGGGTCAGCACTGGCCGTCGGCGAGGACGTAGTGGTTCGGGCCGGTCTGGCGCAGCGTGTGCACGGTGAAGGTGTTCCACAGGCCCATCGCCTGGCCGGAACCGTTGGCGTAGGTGTATCCGCCGGACTGGGTGGCCCGCCCCGCCGTGGTGTGCGCGTAGTTGCTCGCGGTGAAGCAGGGCTGCGCGGTGGGGGTGGCCGAGGGGGAGGGGCTGGGTGACGGCGGGGGCGTGCCGCCACCCAGGCCCCAGGACTGGGCGATGTAGTACGACGAGCAGATGGAGTTCAGGTAGTACGCCCCGGTCGTACCGCACTGGTTCTCCGCGCTGCCCGGCGCGACCGGCGTGCCGTGGCCGATGCCCTGCACCGTATAGAGCGAGACCGCGTCGCTGTAGTGCGCCACCGTGGTCGAGCCCGGCAGTGTCGCGGTCGAGGACGGGGTCTGCGGTACGCCCCAGACGTTGGTCCACTGGTCGCGCAGCTCGGTGGCGTTTGCCGGGATCACGGTGGTGTCGGCGGTGCCGTACCAGATGCCGACCCGCGGCCACGGACCGGCGTATCCGGGATTGGCGGCCCGGACCAGGTCACCCCACTGCTTCGGGGTCTTGGTCTGCGCCTGGTACTGGCAGATCGTGCCGCAGTTGTACGGCAGCCCGGCCACGATCGCCCCACCGGCGAACACGTCCGGGTAGGCGGCCAGCATGACCGCGGTCATCGCGCCGCCCGCGGAGAGCCCGGTGACGTAGACCCGCTTCGGGTCGGCCCCGTACGCCCGGACGGCGTGGTCGACCATCTGCCGGATCGACAGCGCCTCGCCCTGGCCCCGGGCGATGTCACCCGCGGTGAACCAGTTGAAGCAGGAGAGCGCGTTGTTGGCGGACGTCTGTTCGGGGAAGACGAGCGCCGCCCGGTACCGGTCGGCGTACTTGGGCCAGCCGGAGTGGCTGTAGTAGTCCGTGGCGCTCTGCGTGCAGCCGTGCAGCGCCACGACCAGCGGGCGGCCGGTGGGCAGGCCGTCCGGGACGTACGAGTACATGCGCAGGGCACCGGGATTGCTGCCGAACGAGCCGACCTGCGTCAGGGAGGCGGCCGCGTTCGCGGGGGAGAACGGGGACGTGACGATGCCGGCGACGGTCAGCACCACGGCGAGCAGTGCCGGCCAGAACCTACGGGGATTCATGTCACGTACGTTACGGAGATGTTAACGGCGGGCCCATGTGGAGCGTCGCCACAACGAGGTGTGTCAATGTGGCGGCCCGTCACTACAGCCAGCTGTAGGACTTTTCCGGTGGTGCGGGGTAGCGGTTCGGCCCGGCGCGGTGCCTAGCGTCAGGTGGCATGAGAACGCTGGCGTACGCGGTGCGGTTGGATGCGGTGTCGAAGGAGTACGGGTCGGGCAAGAACGCGGTACGCGCACTCGACGCGGTGACGGCCGGATTCCCGCGCGGTACGTTCACCGCCGTCATGGGCCCGTCCGGGTCCGGCAAGAGCACGTTCCTGAACTGCGCGGCCGGTCTGGACCGGCCGACGTCGGGCCGGGTCGTGCTGGGTGACACCGAACTGTCCGGCCGGTCCGAGACCGAGTTGACCGAGCTCCGGCGGGACCGGATCGGGTTCGTCTTCCAGGCGTACAACCTGCTCGGCGCGCTGACCGTGGCGGACAACGTCACGCTGCCGGTCCGGTTGGCCGGCCGGCCGGTCGACCCGGAGCAACTGGCGGGTGTCCTCGCCGCGGTCGGGCTCGCCGAGCATCATGACCGCCGCCCGAGCCAGCTCTCCGGCGGACAGCAACAGCGGGTGGCGATCGCCCGAGCTCTGATCAACCGGCCCGACCTGGTCTGCGCCGACGAGCCGACGGGCGCGCTGGACAGCCGCAGCGGCCGCCAGGTCCTGGCACTGCTGCGGAGGATCGTCGACGAGCTGGGGCAGACCGTACTGATGGTCACCCACGATCCGGTCGCGGCCGCGCAGGCCGACACCGTGGTGTTCCTCGCGGACGGCCGGTTGGCCGGCGAGATGAGCCGGCCGTCGGCCGAGAAGATCGCCGAGCGGATGACTCACCTGGGGGAGCGGTGAGCCGCCTGAGGCTGGCCTGGACAACGATCCGGGGACGCAAGGGCGGGTTCGTCGCGGCGTTCGTCGCGGTGCTGTTCGGTTCGGCGGTGATCACCGCCTGCGGGATCCTACTGGAGAGCAGCGAGCGCTCCGGCGTGCCGGCCGAGCGCTACCGGGCCGCCGACGTGGTGGTGGGCGCCCGGCAGGCACTGCCGGTGGCCGACGACGTGGATCCGCGGTACAGCGAGCGGGCCACCCTGCCGGCCGGCCGGCTCGCCGACATCGCCCGGATGCCCGGTGTGCGGGCGGCGATCCCGGACGTCAGTGTCCCGGTCAGCGTCCTGGCGGGGGACGGTGTCCCCACCCGGGGGCACGGCTGGCAGTCCACCGCGCTGGGCTCGTTCACCACGAGCGCCGGCCGGCCCCCGGCCGGGCCGGACGAGGTGGTGCTGGACTCGGTGCTGGCCGAGCGGGCCGGCCTCACCGTCGGCGCGCCGGTACGGCTGGCGGTCGGCTCCGGCACCGCGACCTACCGGGTGACGGGCATCGCGAGCCCGCCCCTGGTCCGCCAGTCGGCGGTGTTCTTCACCGATGACCGGGCCCGGGAACTGACCGGCCAGCCGGACCGGGTGGACGCGATCGGCGTACTGGCCGCACCCGGTGTCAGCGCCGGGGAACTGGCGGACGCCATCGAGGCGGCGGTGTCCGAGGTGGTCGTCTACACCGGCGATGACCGCAGCGAGGCCGAGTTCCTCGACGTCGGCAGCACGCGGTCGTTCCTCAGCGAGCTGTCCCTGGCGTTCGGCGGCAGCATGGTCGTGATCATCATGATCGTGGTGGCGAGCACGCTCGCCCTGTCCGTCCGGCAGCGGCTGCGGGAACTGGCGCTGCTGCGGGCGATCGGCGCGACCCCGAAACAGGTGCTCGGCATGATCGCCGCCGAAACCATGGTGGTGGGCACGCTCGGGGCGGTGCTCGGGGTGATTCCCGGCATCGGGCTGAGCTTCCTCCTCCGGGAGACGTTCCGCCTGGCCGGTGCCTTACCCGGCGATTTCGAACTGTCGATCAGCCCGCTGCCGGTCCTGGTGGCGATCGTGCTGTGCCTGGTCGCCGCCCGCGCGGGGGGCTGGATAGCCGCGCGCCGCGCGGCGCGGCTCCGGCCGGTGGACGCGCTCGGCGAGGCCGCGGTGGAACCGCCGAGGCTCGGATGGTTGCGGATGACCGTCGGCGTGCTGCTGATCCCCGCCGGCCTGGCCACCGCGATCTGGCTGCCGCTGGAGCTGCCCGGCGAGGGCGCCGCGGAGAGCGCCGCCTTCTCGGCGTTCCTGCTCGTCTTCGCCGTCGCGCTGCTGGGGCCGCGCCTGCTCGGCGGCGCCGTCACCGTGCTGGGCCCCTGGCTGAACCGGAGGGCGGGCGTCAGCGGGTACCTCGCCACCGCGAACGCGCACGCCAACTCGCGTCGGCTCGCCGCGGCGACCACCCCGCTGATCATGGGCATCACCCTCGCCGCCGGGCAGCTGTTCAGCGGAACGACCGCGAGCGCCGCCGCACGGGATCAGGCCGCGGACGGGCTGCGCGCCGACTACGTCGTCACCTCCACGTCGGCCGGCGTCTCGCCCGAGCTCGCCGGCCTGCTCCGGGACGTGCCCGGCGTCTCGGCGGTGACCCCGGTGGTACGCACCCGGACGCTGGCACCCATCGCCTCCGGAGACAGCCTTCAGATCAGGACCTACGCGGCGCAGGGTGTCATCGCCGACCGGCTCGCCGAGACCATGGATCTCGCCGTCCTGGCGGGCGACGTCGCGCGGGTGCGGGGCAACACGGTGGCGTTGAGCCGGATCGCGGCCGGCACCCTGGGCGCCGCTCTCGGCGACACCGTCGACCTGCGTCTCGGTGACGGCACGCCGATCCGGCCCACCGTGGTGGCGCTCTACGAGAGAGGGCTCGGCCTCGGTGACGTCACGCTGCCGCACGACCTCGTCCTGGAGCACACCACCGAGCGCCTGGACTTCGCGGTGCTGATCGCGGCGGACGCGGGGAGCGGTGACGCGCTGCGCGACGCCGTGCGGCACCTCCCGACCGTACGGGTCGACGACCGCGAGTCGTTCGTCGCCGCGCAACGCGAGGCCGCCGCCGGCGAGTCGGCGGTCGGCCTCATCCTCAACGCGGTCCTGCTCGGCTACCTCGCGATCGCCGTGGTGAACACGCTGGTGATGGCCACCGCCGCACGCTTCCGCGAGTTCGCCCTGCTGCGGCTCGTCGGCGCCACCCGCCGGCAGGTACTCGCGATGATGCGCAGCGAGACGCGGATCGTCGTCGTCGCAGCCGTGCTCATCGGTACGCTCGCCGCGATCCCGTCCCTCGTCGGCACCAGCCTCGGGCTGACCCGGACGCCGTTCCCGTCCATCCCACCGCACATCTACCTGGGAATCGTCGCGGTCGCCGCGCTGCTCGGCTGGGCCGCCATCATGACCTCGACCCGGATCGCCATGCGGCCGCAACCGGTCGACGCGATCGGCGCTCGCGAGTGACCGCCGGTCAGGCCCGCAGGTACGCGAGGACGGCCAGTACCCGCCGGTGCCCGCTGTCGCTCGGAGCCAGCCCCAGCTTGGCGAAGATGTTGCCGATGTGCTTGTGCACCGCGTTGTCGGTGATGAACAACCGGGCCGCGATCAGGGAGTTGTCGTGTCCCTGCGCCATCAGGTCGAGGATCTCCCGCTCCCGCCGGGTCAGGGTGGTCAGCGGGTTGGCGCGGCGGTTCAGCAGCTGAGCGACCACCTCGGGGTCCAGGGCGGTGCCGCCGGAGGCCACCCGCCGCAGCGCGTCGACGAACTCGTCCACCCGGCTCACCCGGTCCTTGAGCAGGTAACCGACCCCGGTCGGTGCGCTGGACAGCAGCTCCGCGGCGTACTCGTGCTCCACGTACTGGGACAGCACCAGCACCGGCAGCCCGGGATGGTCGCGGCGCGCGCGCAGCGCGGCCCGGATCCCCTCGTCCCGGAACGACGGCGGCAGCCGGACATCCACGATGGTCACATCCGGGCGGTGCTCGTCGACCGCGGCGAGGAAGGCGTCGGCGTCCGCGGCGACCGCCACCACCTCAAAACCTCGGCGGGCCAGCAGCAGCTCCAGGCCGGAGGAGAGCAGCACGTTGTCCTCGGCGATGACTACCCGCACGGCAGCTCCACGGTGAGCGTGGTCGGCCCGCCGGGCGGGCTGGCCACGGTGACGACGCCGTCCAGCGCCTCCGCGCGGCGCCGGATGCCGGCCAGACCGGTGCCGGCCGCCTCGTCCGCCCCGCCGGTGCCGTCGTCGCCGACCACGACACAGAGCCGGTCGCCGCTGCGGTGGGCGCGGACCACAGCCGAGCCGGCCGCGCTGTGCTTGGCCACGTTGGTGAGCGCCTCGGTGACCGCGAAGTACGCCACCGCCTCCACCGCCGCCGGCACGGTGCCCAGCTCGCCGACGTCCACCTCGGTGCTGATCCCGCTGCGAGCAGCAACCGTGCGCAGCGCGCCGGCCAGCCCGCGGTCGGCCAGGATCGGCGGATACATCGTGCGGATCACGTCCCGCAGCTCGGTCATCGCCTCCTCCGTTCCCTCGTGCGCCTCCCGCAGCAGCCGGTCCACCAGCGCCGGGTCGTCCGGCAGGGCGTCGCGGGCCACCGCCAGTCGCATGGCGATCGCGACGAGCCGCGCCTGCGTGCCGTCGTGCAGGTCCCGCTCGATGCGGCGCAGCTCCGCGCCGTGCGCCTCCAGCACGTCCGCCCGGGTCCGGGTCAGCACCTCGACCCGGTCGGCGAGCCGCTCCGCCGGGGACGGGGCGAGCAGCGCCAGCGTAGCCCTGGCATATCCGCCGGCCAGCAGCGGCAACACCAGCAGCACCACCGCGCCGAGTACGCCGATCTGAGCCGCACCGAGTGCCAGTGCCGTGCCCCAGTCCCGCACCGGTATCTCGAACACCAGCCGGGCCGGGTTGTCAGCCGGGAACGCCCACCACAGCGGCGTCACCACCATGGCCGTCAGCAGGTTCCCCGCGCACAGCAGCGTCAGCAGCCCGACCGGCAGACCGGCCACCGCGTGCGCGGGCAACCAGGCCAGATAGCGGTGACGCCGCGGTGGGTCCGGCGGCGACGCGACGCCGCGCATCCGGCCGGCCCGCCGCTGGTGCCACCCGGCCCACGGCCGTCCCACCACGGGCAGCCACAACAGCGGCAGCCCGACCAGCGTCACCGCCGCCGTAGCCAGCGTGCCCAGCAGGTACCAGGTCGCCCGCACTCCCCGTTTCAGCACGCTCCACTTGTACCTGGGCGGGCCGTGCGGGTGCGACCGTCAGCCGGCCAGAGCGTTGCGCGGGCTCTGCGGTGAGCGGGTGCGCCGCTTGCCGGAGGGTTTCGCCAGGTACATCGCCGCGTCAGCCTTCTCGAGGACGCCGTCCGGGGTGTCGCCGGACTCCGCGACCGACAGTCCGACCGTGCCCTTGCCCTGCAACGGGCCACAACTGAGCAGCAGTGGCTCGGTGAACGAGTCCCGTACGGCCTGCGCGGCGACCTCGGCCGCGGCCGGATCCGCATGTGGCAACAGCACCGCGAACTCGTCACCACCGAGGCGCGCGACCGTCGCGGTCTCGTCGACCGCGGACCGGATCCGCTCCGCCACCCCGGCGAGCAACTCGTCGCCGATCGCGTGGCCCAGGGTGTCGTTGACGACCTTGAAGTCGTTGAGGTCGATCAGCAGCATCGCGTACGGCATACCGCTGCTGTGCGCCAGGGTGAGCCGTTCGAACAGCATGCGCCGGTTCGGCAGCCCGGTGAGCAGGTCGAAGTACGCCGCCTTGTGCAGGTGCTCCTCGTACGAGCGCTGCGCGGTCACGTCGAGCAGGGCGAGCACCACGCTGCGGTCCTGGGTGAGTCCCGTCGCCATCGGCACGGTCTGCACCACCACCTGCAGGGTCGAGCCGTCGGCGCGGACCAGCCGCACCTCCTGTTTCGTCCGGCCGGCGCCGGCCGCCACGGTCCGCAGGTTGATCGGCAGCCCCTCGAGGTCCTGCATCTCCAGCTCACCCAGGTCAGGTGCGCCGGCGCCCTGCCAGCCGATCAGCTCGGTCACCGCCGGGTTGGCCAGCACCACGTCGCCCGCGGCGTCGGTGACCACGACCGGGAACGGGAGTTCGGTCAGCACGCCTTCGAGCAACGCGTTCTGGGCCTTCTGCTGCTCCTGGAGCTTGGTCATCAGAGTGCGCGTGCCGTAGACCATGAGGGTGGTGATCGGCAGCGAGATCATCGCGCCGACGACCGGCTTCACGTGCCACGGCAAGGCGACGGCGATCGCCCAGATTCCCAGGTAGCCGGCCTGCGAGAGCAGCAGCCGGGGGAGCGTACCGATCGCCGCGCGGAACAGCACGCACATGAACATCGTATTGATCATCGGCGACACATCGGTCACCTGAGAGAACACGAAGAACGCCGCCGCCAGCTCGACGGCGTCGACCCAGATCGGCAGAGGGCGCGCCCGCGAGAACTCCACGGCACGCAGGGTGAACAGGAACAGCTGTGCCGCCGCGCAGCCCACGGTCGCGGCGACGCCGACGCCCATGTGCCACACCTGCACCGTCAGTCCCACCGAACAGATCGGTAGCGACACCAGGAAGAACAGGCGCAGCGAGCGCATCAGATCCCGCTGCACGAACGACCGTATCCGGGTAGAACCCTTGCGCAGCGAATGTCGGACCATGTCTGGCTTGATCGGCGTGGTGCGCCCCGAACGGAGCCGTATCGGGCGAATTCCCCCGTGGCATAGCTCACCGGGTTCGTCCACCCGCGATGAGTTTCCGGCAGCTGTCCGGTCTACCTGACGACTCGGAGGGAGCTGAAATGCGGATTGCGGTTAACGGTGTCGAATTGTGCGTGGAGACCTTGGGGGACCCGGCGGACCCGCCGGTGCTGCTGATCGGCGTCACCACGCTGAGCTGGCCGGGCGAGCTGTGCGCGGCGCTGACCGGCCGGTATGTGGTGCGTTATGACCTGCGCGATGCCGGCCGGTCGACGTTCGTCGACCCGGACGCGCCCGCCTACGACCTGCGCGACCTGGTGACCGACGCGTCCGAGTTGTTGGTGGCGCTGGACCTGGGGCGTACGCACGTGGCGGGGCTGGGCGTCGGGGGTTTCATCGCGCAACTGCTCGCGCTCGATCACCCCGATCAGGTCGCGTCGCTCACGTTGGTCTCCACCCGCCCGGTCGCGCCCGGTCCGGTCGATCCCGACCTGCCCGACCACGCGCCGGAGATGATGAAACAGCTGTTCGGGCGTCCCGAGCCGGATTGGACCGATCGGAACAGTGTGGTCGACCACATGACCGGTTCCGCACGGCTGATGTCCGGGTCGCGGGGATTCGACGAGCACGATGTACGGGCGACCGCCGGATCGGTCTTCGACCGAACGCAACGCACCGCGAAGGCGCAGCGGGCGAGCCACATCGGCAGCATGTTCGCGGCCATCGACTGCCGGCCGCGCTGGCGCCAGCGGCTCGGCGAGATCACCGCGCCGACCCTGGTGATCCACGGGGACGAGGATCCGTTCTTCCCGCACGGGAACGCGGTGGCGCTGGCCGCCGAGATCCCGGGCGCCACGCTGCTCACCCTGCCCGGCATCGGCCAGGGCGTGCCGCGCGTGACGTGGCCGGCCGTCGTGGAGGCCCTGTTGCGCCACACGTCCTGAGGTCAGGAGCGGCGGAGCGCGGCCGTCATCCTCGTCCGGAACTCGGCGAGGGTGAGGGTCGCCGCGATGCGGTCCTCGACCGGGAAGATCGCGATGTCGGCGTCATCACCCTCCAACTGCGGCAGCCACTCCTCGAGGAACGCCCGCACCGGGATCCGGACAGCGTGCTCGCCGTCGACCTCGCCCTCGTTCTCCAGCCGGGCGACCGTGGCATGCGGCCAGATCGGCAGCAGGGTCCGGCGCGCGCCGTCCTCGGTGAACAGGATCTCGTCCTCGTCGCCCCAGACCCACAGCGCGCCCTTGTCGGCGAGGATCTCGAACGTCGTGGCCACTCGGGCCGCCTCGTCCAGCCCGCGAAGTCGTTCCGCCTGGCCGCGCGAGATGTCATCCGATGCCACTTGACCTCCGTTTATCCGACCACCGATGTTCTGCGGCGATGGTAGCGGCCACGCGCCCCGATCGGAGAGTCACTCTGCGTAATCATCGCTTTGTTATGGTCGTGCCGTGCGGATTCGCGGTTGGGAGGCTCGCCTCGCTCGGGCCCTCACCGCACGGTCGCTGATCCTCATGGCGCTCGCCGTCGTCGGTGTCCAGGCGATCGGCGGTGACGCCGGCAAGCAGCAGTCAGCTACGCGCCCGGCGCCGCCGCGTGCCGCCGCCAGCCCTCCGGTCATCGGCCCCGCGCCCTCGGAACTGGACGCGCTGGCCGGCCCGCCCGGGCCCGCCGACCTGGACGTCATGACCTTCAACCTGCGGTATGCCGACGTCGGGCCCAACTCCTGGGCGCAGCGACGACCGGTGATGCGCTCGCTCCTGAGGGCCGAACGACCGGATCTGATCGGTACCCAGGAAGGGCTCGCCGCCCAGCTGCGCGACATCGACAACGACCTGGGCGTCGGCTACGACCGCATCGGAGTGGGCCGGGAAGGGCGCGACCTCGGCGAACACATGGCGATCTTCTTCGACAACGCCCGGCTGCGCCCTCAGAAGTCCGGGAACTTCTGGCTCTCCGAGACACCGCAGGTTCCGGGATCGATCAGCTGGGGCTCGTTCCGGATCAGGATGGTCACCTGGGTGTTGTTCACCGACCTGGTGACCGGCCGGCGCTTCTACGCCGTCAACACCCACCTGGACAACATCAGCGAGATCGCCCGCCGCCACGGCACCCGGCTGATCATGGATCGGCTCGCCACGTTCGACCCGCTGCCGGTCGTGCTGACCGGCGACTTCAACAGTCCGGCCGAGCCGGCCGGCCCGATCTACCGCCTGCTGACCGGCCCGGCCGGGCTCCGCGACACCTGGACCGCCGCGCCCCGGCGCGGCCCGGAGTACGCCACGATCCACAACTACCAGCCCCCGGTGCCCGGCGGCGAACGCGTCGATTGGATCCTCGCCACGCCCGGCGTCACCGCCGTGGCCGCACTGATGAACACCTACCGCCAGGGAACGCAGTACCCGAGCGATCATCTGCCGGTCCAGGCCCGCCTTCGCCTGCCGTAGCCCGCCGGCCCGCCGGGAGCTGGCAGGATGCTCACTGTGCGTGCCGTGATTCTGGATGCGATCCGAGCCCGGCCGAGGGTGCGGGAGGTGGCCGAGCCCACGGCCCCGGCCGGCGGCGTGGTGGTCCGGGTGATGGCGACCGGGATGTGCCGCAGCGACTGGCACGCCTGGGCCGGACATGACGATGACGTCGTGTTCCCGCACGTACCGGGTCATGAGCTCGCCGGCGTCATCACCGAGGTGGGCGCGGGCGTCAGCCGCTGGCGGACCGGCGACCGGGTGACCGTACCGTTCGTCTGCGGCTGCGGCCGGTGTGAGTGGTGCCGGTCCGGGCAGGCCCAGGTCTGCCCCGACCAGCAGCAACCCGGCTTCACCCACTGGGGATCGTTCGCCGAGTACGTCGCCCTGCACGCCGCGGACACCAACCTGATAGCCGTCCCCGAGCAGGTCAGCTTCGAGGCGGCGGCCGGTCTGGGCTGCCGGTTCGCCACCGCCTACCGGTCTCTCGCCGGTCGTGCACGGCTGGCCGGCGGCGAGTGGGTGACCGTGATCGGCGCCGGCGGCGTCGGACTGAGCGCCGTGATGATCGCCCAGGCGCTGGGCGGCCGGGCGATCGCCGTGGACCGGAACCCGGAGGCTCTCGCCGTGGCCTCCGCGCTCGGCGCCGCGCACACCCTGCGCGCCGACGGCACCGACATCCCGGCCGCGATCGCCGACCTCACCGGCGGCGGCAGCCACGTAGCCATCGACGCGGTCGGCAGCGAGCAGACCTGCGCCGACGCGATCCTCAGCCTGCGCCGCCGGGGCCGCCACATCCAGGTGGGCCTGCTGCCACCGCTGGACGGCCACCCCCGGGTGCCGATGGCGCGGGTCATCGGCTGGGAACTCGATGTGCTGGGCAGCCACGGCATGGCAGCGGCCGACTATCCGGCCATGATGGCGCTCATCGAGAACGGCACCCTGCGCCCCCAGCGACTGATCGAACGCACCGTCGGCCTCGACGAGGCCGCCGAGCTGCTGCCCCGCTTCGACCAGGCGACGGTCGCCGGAATGACCATGATCAACCCCATTTCCGGGTACGCGTGACCGTCCGTCCCGCCGAAGCCGGCCCGTCCCCGCTCTCCCAGCGCGAGCCAGGCTTTCCCTCCCCGCCCCAGCGCGCCCGCCGGGAAACACCATCCCGGGTGATCTTGCTTGGCCCACGCTCAATGCTGTCTCAACGACCGCCAGACAGCACCCACGTTGGGCCCTGTCTAGCCGCCGGCGCCGAACCAGCGGCAGAGGTGGTCGTCCAAGTCCTGCTGGTCGTCACCGATCCAGGCGACGTGGCCGTCGGGGCGCAGCAGGACGGCCGGCACATCCAGTCCCGCGGTGGGATCCGCCACGTAGTCGACCCGGTCCGACCAGCCGCCGACGGTCAGGCGTTCGGTGCGGTCCAGCAGCAGGCCGCGGCCGCGATGCAGCAGATCGTAGAGGCGGCCCTGTTTCACGTCGATGTCGCGCAGCCGGCGGCCGAGCAGATCCGGGCCGTCGCCGAAGTCGTAGCGGATGCCGATCGCCGTGATCTTCTCGATCAGATAGCGGTTCACCTCGTCGAAGTCCATCAGCTTGGTGAGCAGCCTGCGCACGGCCCGCGCACCCGGTTCGGTGGACGACAGCTCCACCTGGGCGCGGGTGTTGTCCAGCACGTCCTCGGCGACCGGGCGGCGTTCGGCCTGATAGGTGTCCAGCAGTGCGTCCGGCGCCCAGCCGCGGATCTGTGCGGCCAGTTTCCAGCCGAGGTTGAACGCGTCCTGAACGCCCAGGTTGAGGCCCTGCCCGCCGGCGGGTGGATGGATGTGCGCCGCGTCGCCGGCCAGCAGCACCCGCCCGACCCGATAACGTTCGGCCAGCCGGGTGGCGTCCCCGAAGCGGGACAGCCAGCGTGGGGAATGCACGCCGAAGTCGGTTCCGGCGATAGTACGCAACTGTTGCTGGAAATCCTCGATAGTGGGCGGTTCCGTGCGGTCGCTGACTCCCGCGGCGGGAACCACGACGCTGTAGGCCCCGGCGCCCGCGGGCCGGATCCAGAATGGCTGCCGGGGCTCGCGGATCGCGGCCACCCGGGCGGCGATCTCCTCCGGCGGCACACCTACCGCCATCTCGCCCATCAGCGTCTCGGTCCGCGACGGCTCGCCGGGGAAGCCGACGCCGAGCAGTTTGCGCACCGTACTGCGCCCGCCGTCACAGCCGACGAGATAGCGCGACCGCAGCCGTTTCCCATCGGCCAGCTCGACGGTCACACCCTCGTCATCCTGCTCGAGACCGGCCACCGCACAACCGCGCCGGACCCGCGCACCCAGTGCGATCGCATGTTCTTCGAGCAGGTGCACGATGACTGGCTGCGGGATGCCCAGCAGATAGGCGTGCGCGGAATCCAGCCCCTCGGGCGCGGGCTTGTCGATGGCGGCGAAGAAGCCAGCGGCCGGACGCCGCCGTCCGCGTTCCAGAATGCGCTCCAGCAGCCCGCGCATCGCCATCAGCTCGATACTGCGAATATGCAGACCGACGATGCGGACGAACGAAGCGGGTTCGGTTTCCTTCTCCAGGACGAGTACCCGCACGTCGTGCAGCCGCAGCTCGGCGGCCAGAACGGCACCGGTCGGCCCGCACCCAGCAATGATCACGTCGAACATGAGGGGCGAGCGATCGATGCCGGGGTTCGGCGAGGGAGGTCCGCTGGCGTAGCCCGCGGCCGTATCGGTCGGCGACGGTTGGGCGGTGAATCGCGGAGAGCGCATAGGTGTGGCCTTTCGGGAGTGCCTGGTTGGCGAGGCGCTCCCGGCGACACCTACATCAATCGCCCGACCGTGACGGCAAGGGGGAGCACCCACATCGATACAGCGTTCATGGGTCTCACCTCCTCGGGCGGTGTCACGATCAGCTGCAAGCTACAAGCCCGGCCTTCACCCCGTCCAGCCCTTTCGGACAGGCCACCGTTCGAGGAGTAGCCGGGCCAGAGAGCCGTCGTGGTCAGGGTCTTGGCCCAACGTGGGTGCTGTCTGGCGGCCGTTGAGACAGCAGTGAGGTTGGGCCAGGCAAGGTCACCGCTTGGGGACCCTGACTACGGAAGCCCACTAGCGGCCACCGGCCGGCCGTGACGGGCGCTACCAACCGTGGGCCGTCACTTTGGCCGCTGGCCAGCAGCCACCGGCTGACCGCAACCGGCGCCGCCGTGCGCCAACCCGTGCGGCGACCGCAGCACGCAGCCAGGCGGCGGTCGCCGTGACCGGCAGGTGATGCTGTTTCCCGGCGGTCGCGGTGGGGCGGTGAGGGAAAGGCGGGCTTGCGCCGGGAGAGCGGGGACGGGTCGGCTTCGGCGGGACGCCGGTCAGCTCTGGTCGTCCTGGGCGTATCGGTCCAGGGCGGAGGTCCACATCCGCGAGATCAGCCGGGCCATCGGCCCAAGGTGCAGCAGGAACAGCATCGGCCGTTGGGAGAGACGGGCTCCGGTGTTGGTCCATTCGACGTGGAGCCGGCTGCCTCCGTCGTCGTCCGGCGTGATGTGGGCGAAGCCGTCGCCGGCTCCGCCGTAGCTGCTCTCCACGACCGTCCAGCGGATCACGGCGGTGTCGGACCAGTCGTAGCGGGAAACCACCCAGAAGGGTGAACCAGGAGTGCTCTCCCGGGCGACCGCCCAGGTGTCGCCCTGCTCGCGTAGCTCGTACTTCTTCGGGTCGAGTGTGCGGTTCCAGATCTGCGGCCGGCGGGCGGTGAAGTCCGTGAGGGCGCGGCGCACCTGCTCGGGCGAGGCCTTCGTCCGGACGTCGAATCGCATTCGACAATCCGAGCACACGCACCCCGGCCCGGTCCACGGGTGTGTAGGCGTCCAGACACGGTTGGGTGGCTCCGTTCCCGGCGGCCGCGCTGGGGCCGGGGGCGGCTGCCGGCTCGCGCTGGGAGAGCGGGGACGGGGTCGATTCGGCGGGACGGCCGGTCACCCGTACCCCGGATAGGCGGGACCGGCGTGCGGACCTTGACCACGGTGGGAGACCTGCAAGGTCTCCCGTCGGACGATGCCGGCCGGTCAGTGGCGGACCACCACCAGAGTGGACGTGCGGTCCAGGGCCGCGTTCAGGGCGGTGTCCAGCGTGTGCGGGTCGAGGGCGCCGAACGTCTCGTCGAGGATGAGTACGGGCGCGCCCTGTAGCAGGGCGCGGGCCAGGAAGACCAGGCTGCGTTCGCCCTCGGAGAGCCGCCAGCCGGTCTCGCCGATGATCTGTGCCATTCCGGCGGGCATCCGGTCGAGCAGGTCGCCCAGGCCGATCGCGCGGCAGACCTCCTCGGCGGACCGCAGGTCCGCGGGTTCCGGCGGCCAGGCGCGGCCCAGCAGTACGTTCATCGCCAGCGGCCCGAGCAGCAGGTGGTTGTGGTCGGCCTGGGGCACGGCGAGCACGGTGCCGGGTGTGGTGCTGGTCAGGTGTAGCCGGCCGGTGGTCGGTTCGAGGGTGCCGGCGAGCAGCGCCGCGAGTGTGGACTTGCCGCTGCCCGAGGGGCCTTCGAGGACGAGCCGGTCCCCGGCGTCGATGCGCAGGTCGATCGGGGGCAGCGCCGCGTGGGCGCGGCCGGGGTAGTGGAAGCCGACGCCGTTCGCCTTGATCGTCACGGTCTCCGGGACAGCCGCGTCGGCGGGCGGCTCGTTCGTGGTCACCGGCAGCAGAGGCCCCAGTTGGGCCCACGCGCAGCGGGCGTCGGCGAGTCCGGCGAGGCCGGTGGAGAGGTGCGCCATCGCGCCGTACGTGAACATCACCGCGAGGGCGCCCGCGGCCCTGGCGGGCGCGGCGGCGCCGGCAGCTACCGACGCGGCGAGCAGTGCCGTGCCGGTCAGGGCCCAGCCGCGCGGGATGAGCACGGTCAGGACGGTCAGGCCGCGGTCCATCGAGGCCGCGAGCGACGTGTACGCGTCCAGCGCGGCCCGCTCGCCGTCATGGCGGTGCTCGGGGTCCTGCTGGACGGCCCGCGTCCGATGCCCGGCGATCTTCTCGGCTAGGTCGTTGCCGAGCGCCAGGCGGGCCGTGGTCCAGGCCATCCGCCGCCGGGTGTACCGGGCGGTCGCCACCGCGGCGGCCACCAGCCAGCCGGTCAGCAGCACCGGTACGGCCGGGCCGAGCGCGGTGGTCAGCAGGACGGCGGCGAGCACGAGTTCCACCGCCGCCGCGAGCCCGCGCAACGCCCCGCCGGTGGCCAGGTCCTCCAGGCTCTCCGTCTCCAGCACCCGGCCGAGCAGGTGGCCGGTGCCTTCCCGGCGTACCGCGGCGGGGTCCAGCCCGAGGGCGCCGCGCAGCAACCGGCGGCGCAGCCGGGCGCCGGCGATGACGGCCAGCGCCGACTGCAGGTGGCTGGTGACGGCGCGGCAGCCGAGGCCGGCCGCCATCGTGACCGCCCACGCGGCGATCACCGTGCCGGTGAGCTCGCCGGCGAATGTGGCGCCGCCCAGGATGATCCAGGAGTAGAGGAACAGACCGTACTGGCCGGCGTGTGCGACCAGGACGGCGGCGAGGAGCGCGACCAGGCGGGTCATCGTGTGCCGCCCAGGGTGATCCGCCGCCAGGACGGGTCCCGGAAGCGGTCGGCGACGGCCTGCTCGGCGTCCAGCAGGCCGCGCAGGTACGAATCGGGCTTGCCGGCGAGCGCCTCGGGATTGTCGTCCTCCACGATCCGCCCGTCCGCCACCACCAGGACCCGGTCGAAGTCGAGGGCGTCGGCGACGTCGTGGGTGACGTACAGCAGGGTCGCCGCCGGCCACCAGCGGCGGGCCCGGCGCAGCAGGTCGCGGCGCTGGTCACGGCCGAGGCCGCGGAACGGTTCGTCGAGCACCGCGAGGCGTACGCCGGAGCGCAGCCGTGCCCGGGCCAGCCGGACCCGCTGAGCCTCCCCGCCGGAGAGCAGGCCGCCGCGTTCGCCGAGCGGCCCGCTCCTCCCCGCGGCGACCTCGGTCAGGTAGGTGTCGTCCAGGACCTCCTCCGGTACGCCGGCGCCGGGAGCGCCGCCGTAGGTGAGGTTGTCGGCGAGCGAGCGGTTCCAGAGCGTGACGGTGGGATCCACCCAGGCGGTGTGCCGGCGCAACCACGCCAGGTTTCCGGCGTCCAGCGGCGCCCCGTCCACGAGCACCCGGCCCCGCGCGGGCCGGTGCCAGCCGAGCAGGAGCCCGGCCAGGGTGGACTTGCCCGAGCCCGAGCGGCCCACCACCGCCACCTGGGAGCCGGCCGGTATCGACAGGCCGGCCACCGACAGGACCGGCTGACCGCCGGACACCACCTCGACGCCGCTCAGGTGTACCGCCACGCCGGTCCCGCCGTGACGGGCCGGCGTCGGCGTGTGCTCGACCGGGGTGGCGAAGGGTTCGATCGCCCGCAGCACCGCGCCCCGGTAGGACGGGTACCGCCGCACGAGCGCGCCGAGTTGCTGGCCGAGCGCGGGCAGCCCCACCGCCCAGTAGGCCAGCAGCAGGAACATCGCCGGATCGGACACCCGGTCGTGCGCGGCGGTCAGCAGCCAGGCGGTGCACGCGAGGCCGGCACCCGCCTGCACGAGCTCGGCGGTGAGCGCTGTGCGGTGCACCGCGCGTACGGCGGAGGCCCAGGCGCCGAGCATGCGGCCGTGTTCGCCCTCGATGAGCCGGCCGGCGCGGTGCGCGCGGATCGGCACGACACCGATCAGAGCGTCCAGGTAGAACCGGGCTACCGCGCCGACGTGCGTACGCCGGCGCAGGTCACGTTCGGCCTGCGCGGGAAGCAGCACCAGACCGGCCGCGGCGCTCGCCAGCACGGCGATCGACGCGGGTAGCGCGCTGCCGGGATCGATCACCGCGATGACCACCGGGAGCAGCACCAGCAGGGTGCCCAGGCGGGCGGTGTCCAGGGCGAGCAGCGGCAGCTCACGGAGCCGGTGCAGCCGGTGTGCCCGCTCGGCGAGGTCGGACAGCGGGCGGCTGTTCAGGTAGCGGTCCGGCAGGTCGGGCAGGCGGCGCAGCAGACCGGCCCGCAGCGCGGTCTCCAGGCGGCGGCCCACGCCGGCCGCCGCGGCGAGCAGGGCACCGTCCAGGATCAGCAGGATTGTGGCGAGTGCCAGCAGGGCGGCGAGGGTCCAGCCGGGCGCGGGCCCTGGAGAGATCAGCGTACGCATCAGCACCGCCTCGGCCAGCACGCCGGCGGTGGCCGCGACCGCACCGACTCCGATGGCGGCGAGCCGGTGCCCGGAACCGCGCAGCCAGTCGCGCAGGAAGCGGCCGGGGCCGGGGTCGCGCTGGGTGAGCGCCGCCCGCAGGTCGGCGGGCAACTCGTCGGGGGCGGGTGGCTGTGCGGTGCGGCCGGGCGCCCGTACCAGCACGGCGCCGCGGATCGTGACGGCGCCGGGGTCGCCGGGCGTGCGGCGGGCGAACCAGTGCCGCTGGTCGACGGCTCCGGGCTCGGCGACCAGCCGGGCGATCTCGCCGGCCGCGGCGTGGCGGCGGAACCCGCCTGCACCGGCCTGGCGTACGGCGGCGTCCAGCGCGGCAAGGGCATGCCAGCCGGGCGCGTCGCCCGCCGCGGCGACGAGCGCCTCGGCAGACGAAGCCGGTACGCCCAGCCGGTCCAGCTGGCGCAGCAGCGGCCGCCGCAGCGCGTCCGAGCGCGCCCAGGCCTCGAACGCCTCGGCGCCGACGGCGAACTCGTGCACGTGGACGTCGCCGAGGAACCGCCGGACCGGCACCCAGGTACGCCCGGCCGCCGGATCCATGACCTGCAACACGCCGCCGTGCCGCCGCCAGGCCACCACGAAGTGGGTGAGCCCGGACGGCTGCCGGGTGACCACGATCGCGGGCAGCGCGCCGGCCTCCGGCAGCGCCAGATGGTCGACCGGCATCATCACCTGCTCGGCGTCCAGGCCGAGCAGGGCGGCCGCGTCCTGCACCGCGTCGATCGAGGTGCCGTCGACGTCGGTCTGGCAGGCGTCGCGCAGGCGGGCGTAGCTCGCCCGGACGCCGTACCCGCCGAGCAGGCAGGCCAGCGCCGCGGGACCGCAGTCCATGCCGGAGGTCTGCACCACCTCCGGCGCCAGGAACCGGCGCGCGCCCACCGGGTCAGGCCGCCGATCCGACGGTCAGCGCGGCGAGGTTGGCGGCGGCGGCCGTCACCGCCGGGTGCTCCGGCGCGAGCGCCGCCGACAGGACGTGGTGCGCGGCGGCGGACAGCTCGGTGGCGGAGGCCAGGTCGCCCCGGTCGGCGAGCACGGTCGCCAGGTTGTTCAGGGTGAGGCCGACCTCGGGGTGGGCCGGCCCGAGCGTACGGCGCTTGCCGTCCAGCGCCCGCCGGTAGAGGCCCTCGGCCCGCGCGAGAGCACCGCTGGCGGCCGTCACGGCGGCCAGGTTGTGCAGGTTGACCACGACCTCGTAGTGATCGTCGCCGTAGCGGGCGGCGAAGTAGTCGACCGCGCGGCGCAGCAGCGGCTCCGCCTCGGCGAACCTGCCCTGCTCCTGCAACAGGGCGGCCAGGTGGGCCTCGTCGGCGACGACCACCGGATGATCGGCCGGGAACGCCGCCCGGTTCAGCTCCAGCGACCGCCGGGCGTACGGCTCACCGTCGGCGGCGCGCCCGCGGCTGTGTGCCAGGCCGGCCAGGTTGTGGAACAGCCCGGCCAGCCGCGGGTCGTCCGGCCCGTACGCGTCGCTCAGCACGGTCAGCGCCCGGCGGTAGTACACCTCGGCGTCGTCGAACCGGCCGGCGAACTTGCACAGGATGCCGATCTCGTTCCAGATCGACGCCAGCTCCACCTCGGCGTACTCCGGCGCGGCGATCGCGAGCGCCGCCTCGTACACCTCGCCGGCCGCGGCGTAGCGGCCCTGCCGGCGCAGGTTGCCGGCCAGGCCGGAAAGCGCTTGAATCTCCAGCCGCAACAGGTCGCCGCCGGTGTCCGGCAGCGCCGACATCACCGTGACGGCCCGCCGGTGGCACGCCTCGGCGGCGGCGTGATCGCCCAGCTCGTCGTGGGCCGTGCCGAGCGCGGTGAGCACGTTCGCCACGTCGGGGTGGCCCGCGCCGGCGTGCTCCTCGAGCAGCGCCAGCGCGCGCCGGCACAGCCGCACGGCCTCCGGGTAGCGGTGATCTGCGGACGCCGCCAGGGCGCGCTCGTGCAGCGCGATCGCGTCGCCGATCGGATCCGGAACGGTCATCAGGCTTGTCTCCGCCACCCGGTGCACCGGTCAGCCCAGCCGCGCGACGGTCTGGCTGTGCTGCTGACTCTGGTATCCGCCGTTCCGGCCGGCCCGGACCTGGGTCCGGACGTGCAGGGCCTGGCTGTGCTGCTGACTCTGGTAGCCCTCGTCGTTCCGGCCGGCCCGGATCCGGGTCCGGACGGTCAGCGCCTGGCTGTGCTGCTGGGACTCGTAGCCCTCATCGGCTTTGCCGGCACGCACCCGGGTACGGACGACGAGACCCGGCTTGACCGCCTCGCTCGCGTCCTCTGGCTTCTTGTTCGTCTTCGACACGGTGATTCCCCTTCGGGTGATCGGGATGCGGCAGCAGTTTCAGCGATCTCACTTGCAGCTCACTGGCAGCCGGTCCTCGGCGGCGCAGTGCCGGTCCACCAGCCGGCGTACCCGCACCACCCGGTCGGTGAGGACGCCGGCGCCGGTGCCGTGTGCGGTGACGAACGCGGCCTGCTCGTCGGCGCGGCTCATGGCCACCCGTAGCTGGGCGTGGCCGATCTGCACGGCGGCCGCCCACCCGGGCAGGGCCGGGTCGCTCCAGCGCCGGATGTGCTGGGCCAGGTGGCCGGAGAGGACCGTCCAGGACCGCGCCAGGTCGGCGCCCCGGTCGAGGTCTGCCGGGTCCAGGTCGTCGAGCGCGTCGGCCAGTCGCGCGAGGTCTCGTCGTACCGCGTGGTCGACGTACCGGGCGTCAGTGTCCATGCGCGGACTGTCTCAGCGGGCAATGGCAATCGGCTTGCAGGCGGCTTGCGGCGGCCGGACGGCCGACGCGCCGAGCGGTTGATCTTGTGAGAATTCCGGGGTGACGCCGGCAGGTATCGAACTCAGCGTGGGCGTGCTCGGAACGCTCGTCGTCCGGGCCGGCGGACAGGAGCAGGTGCTCGGCGGGCCTTCGGGCCGCATCGTCGTGCAGCGGCTCATCGTGGCCGGCGGTGACGTGGTCGCCGTGGACACGCTCATCGACGACGTGTGGGCCGGCGCCGCGCCGCCGACCGCGGTCGCGACGCTGCACGGGTACGTCTCGCGCCTGCGCCGGGTGCTCGAGCCCGGGCGGCGGCCCCGCGACGCGGCTCAGGTGCTGGTGCGGCTGGGCTCCGGGTACGCGTTGCGGCTCCCGGACGGCGTGCTGGACAGCGAACGGTTCGCCCGGCTGGCCCAGCAGGGCAGCGACCGCCTCGCCGGTGGTGACCCCGAGGGTGCCCTCGAGGTGCTCGACCGGGCGCTGGCGTTGTGGCGGGGCCCGGCGTACGCCGACTGCGCGGATCGCGCGTTCGCCCAGCCGGAGGTGAACCGCCTGACCGAGCTGCGGGTCTCCGCGACCGAGAACCAGCTCGCCGCGATGGCGGAACTCGGACGGCACGACGCCGCGGCGGCCGCGCTGGAGGCGTACACGAAAGCTCATCCGTTGCGCGAACGCGGCTGGGAGCTGCTCGCCCTCACCCTGTACCGGCAGGGCCGGCAGGGCGACGCGCTCGCCGCGCTGCGCACGGCGCGGCAGCACCTCTCCGAGGAATTGGGCGTCGACCCCGGGCCCGGCATCGTGGCGCTACAGGCGGCGATCCTCGGTCAGGATCCGGCGCTGCTGCCGGCGGCGCGGCCGACCGCGGCCGGTCCGCGCGGCAATCTGCCGGCGCGCCGGTCGTCGCTGGTGGGTCGCACCGACGAGCTGCGTACGGTGGACCGCCTGCTCCGCCGGCACCGCCTGGTGACCCTGCTCGGACCGGGCGGCATGGGCAAGACCCGCCTAGCCGTGGAGCTCGCGCGCTCACGCGACGACAGCGACGGCCCGTGGCTGGTGGAACTCGCCGGCCTGCACGACGCCGCGCTGCTCGCCGAGACGGTGGCGAAGGCCGTCGGGGTGACGGCCGGCGACGTGGCCACCCTCGCCGGCGTGCTGCGCGAGCGGCGCACCCTGGTCGTGCTCGACAACTGCGAGCACCTGGTGGAGCACGTCGCGCCGTTCGTGGAGGAGCTGCTCGGCGCCTGCCCGGACCTGCGGGTGCTGGCCACCAGCCGGGAGGCGCTGGACGCCGAGGGGGAGCACGCGTACGAGGTGCCGCCGCTGGCCGCGGACGACGCCGTCCGGCTGTTCGTGGAACGGGCCGGCGCCGTGGTTCCGGACTTCTCGCCGGAAGCGGGCGAACGGCCGGTGCTGGACCGGCTGTGTGCGGACCTCGACGGGATGCCGCTGCCGATCGAGCTCGCCGCCGGGCAGTGCAAGGTGCTGTCCCTCGGCGAGATGGTCGGCCTGATCGACGACCGGTTCACGCTGTTGCGCGGCGGCCGGCGGGCCAACACCCGGCACGCGACCATGCGTTCCGCGGTGGAGTGGTCGTACGACCTGCTCACCGCCGACGAGCGGGAGGTGTTCCAGGCGCTGGCGATCTTCGAGGGCGGCTTCCAGCTCGACGCGGCCGGTCAGGTCAGCGGGCGCGCCGACATCGTGGTGCAGCTGAGCAGCCTGGTCGCCAAGTCGATGGTGACCGTGGTCGGCGGCGATCCGCGGCGCTACCGGATGCTGGAGACGCTGCGCCAGTACGCCGCCGAGCGCACCGAACCGGCGCGCCGGGCCCGGCTGATCGAGCGGCACGTGGCCTGGGTGCGTTCGCTGTCGGAGGCGACCGCCGGGGCGCTGCTGGGCGCCGAGTGGACCGGGCGGCTCAACGACGAGAGCGCGAACATCCGGGCCGCCCTGGACAACGCCGGTGACCCGGCCGCGGTGCTGCACATCGCGACCGGGTTCTACTGGTTCTGGTACCGGGAGGGACATGTGGCCGAGGGGTTGCGGTACCTCGAGCCGGGTCTGGCGTACTGGGCGGGCGAGGACCGCCCGGACGCCCCGGATCACGGCGTCCGGGCCCGTGCCGCCCTGGGCCTGGCGCTGCTGTATTACCTGGCCGGTTCGCTGGACCGGGTGGGGGAGTCGTTGCAGCGAGCCGGTGAGCACGCGGCGCTGAGCGGCAGCGGCGTCGTGCAGGGTCAGGTGCTGGCCACGGTGTCGTACTTCGAGGCCCGTTCGGCGCAGGTCCCGGCCGCCCGGGAACACGCCGGCCAGGCTCTGCTGCTGGCCCGTGCGTTCGGCCGGATCGACCTGGAGGCCGAGGTGCTGATGGTGCTGGGCGAGGTGGAGCGCCAGGACGGCCACCTCGACGAGGCGGCGGATCGGCTGCGCGAGGCGCAGGCACGGGCCGAGGCGTGCGGGTACGCGTGGGTGACGGTCTCCTCGCAGTGGATCCACGCCAAGGTCGAGATCGCCCGGTGCCGCTGGGAACCGGCGCAGGACCTGCTGCTGCGCTCGGTCGAGGGCTGCTACGCCGGTTCCGACACGACGTCCTGGCTGGTCGGCATCGCGACGCTCAGTCATGTGCTGCACGAGCGTGGCCGTACGCCCGACGCGGCCGAGCTGGCCGGCATCGTGCAGTGGCAGGGCTCGCGGGTGGGCTTCTCGCCGTACGCCATGGATCCGGAACTGGCCGCCTACCGGGAACGGCTGCACGCCGCCCTGACGCCGGTGGAGCTGGCGGCCGCGGGCGAGCTGGCGTACGGGATGTCGCGAGCGGAGGTCATGGACCGGGTCCGGAAGCTGGCGGCCGGCTGACGCCAGCAAGGCCCCGTCAGTCGACGAGTGCGCCGCTGGACAGGTTGGCGATCGTGCCGGTCATGGCGCCGGCTCGATCCGAGGCCAGGAACGCGGCCGTCTCCGCAACTTCGGAGAGCGTGGGCAGCCTCTTCAGCAGCGTGCCCTGGGCCATCGCCCCGCCGTCGAGCAGTTCCTGGACCGATGACGCCCCGGCCGCTGCCGCGGTCTGCTTGAACAGGTCTGTGGTGTAGGAACCCGCTGCCGGCGCGTCGACGACGGCGTGCGGGCGGATGCCGATCACCCGGATGTTGCCGGGTGCCAGCTCCGCGGCCAGCAGCCGGGAGAAGGCCTCCTTGCCGGCCGCGCTCACGCCGTGCCCCAGGATGCCGCCCACCGCCAGTTTGGAACCCGGCTCGGACAGGGTCAGGATGACGCCGGGACGCTCGCCGCCCATGTGCCGTGCCACCGCCTTGCTGGTGATGAACAGCGCGCGCAGGAAGCCGTCGATCGGCCGCATGAACTCCTCAAGCGACAGGTCCGCCAGCAGAGTCCCCTGGTCGTGCGGGAAGCTCACGGCGTTGACGGCGATGTCGATGCCGCCGGCCGTCGCCGCGACCGCGTCGGCGTGCTTCTCGACCGCCTGTTCGTCGAGGACGTCGACCAGCGCGGTGTCGACCTTTCCGCCGGTGGCGCCGATGTCGCGCGCCACGGCGTCGAGCTTCGCCGGTGTCCGCCCGGCGATGAAGACCCTCGCGCCCTCCCGGGCGAACACCCGTGCGACAGCGCCGCCGATAGCGCCCCCGCCTCCGTAGATCACAGCGTTCTTGTCCTCGAGCAGTAAGGCACTCATGTGTGTCCTCTCCATGCGCCGGGCAACTAGTAGCAAAACCTAACCACAGTAGGTTGCTAAAAACAACCGAGCGCTGTGGTAATTTCTGACGATGCCGACCAGCCGCAGCTACCGCGACTCGTGCGGGATCGCCCGTGCCCTCGACGTCGTCGGGGAGCGATGGGCCCTGCTGGTCGTCCGCGAGCTGCTCCTGGCACCGCAACGCTTCTCCGAGCTGCGGCACGCTCTGCCCAACGTCAGCTCGAACCTGCTCGCCGACCGGCTCCGCGAGCTCGAGCACAACGGGGTGGTCCGCCGCGGGCAGGCACCGGCGGAAAGCGCGCGGGTCTACGAACTGACCGATCGGGGCCGGCGGCTGGAGCCGATCCTGCTGGCTCTGGGCGACTGGGGGATGGACGTGCCGCAACCCCCGCCGCCGGCCGCGCTCAGCGCCACCTCCGTGCTGATCTTCCTGCAAGGCGCCGCCCGCCCCGACCCCGCGGCGCCGCCCACCACCTACCGTCTCGAGCTGGACGGCCGGGTGTGGACGGTCCGCCTGGCGTCCGGCCTGGTCCAGGTGCGGTCCGGTGAACCCGCGACGGCCGACGTCTCGCTCCGCACGGACCCCAGGACGCTCAGCGCCCTGCTGGCCGATCCGGCCACGCTCGCGAGCGCGTGCGCCGACGGCAGCGTCGCCGTCGTCGGCGACCTGCCGGCCGTCGGCCGGCTGCTGCACGCGGTCTCCGACCCGTGGCCCTCCGGCGATCAGACGGGTTAGGCTTCGCTCCGATGCCGACTTCCGCGCGTGGCGCGCGAGCAGAGCCACCGAGTCAACGCGGGCCCGCGTCCGGGCGTCCGATAGTCACGATGCGGGACATCGCCGCCGCGTCCGGGGTTTCGCAGAGCACGGTGTCGCGAGTGCTCAACAACGCGCCCAGCCGGGTGCCGATCGCGCCGGACACCCGGGAGCGGGTGATCGAGGCGGCCCGCCACCTGGGCTACCGTCCCAACCCGCTGGCGCGCGGCCTGCGCGGCGCGTCGACCAATCTGATCGGTGCGGTCGTCCGCGACTTCAGCGACGTCTTCTACGCCGGTGTCATCGAGGCGCTCGTCGTGGAGTCCATGGCGCACGGGTACAACGTGGTGCTCGGCCACGTCCACGGCCAGCTGGACGAGGGCACGCCGCTGACGACGGTGCTGGAGACGCGGCACACCGATGCGATCATCCTGCTCGGTGACATGCGGGCCTATCCGGAGCTGCTCGCCGACCTGCGCGGTTCGCCGGTGCCGGTGGTCGGGCTGTGGCAGGGCACCAGCCCGCTCGAGTTCCCGACGGCCAACCCGGACGAGCGGGCCGGTGTGCGGGCCGGGCTGGAGCACCTGGCGTCGCTCGGTCACCGGCGGATCGGCTTCCTGAGCGGGGAGCTGCCCAACGCCTACCGGCTGCGCGAGGAGGCGTACGTCGATTTCATGCGTGAGCGGTTCGACGGCGTGCCCGACGGATACCTGCGGCGCTGTCCCGGCACCCTGGACGGCGGCGAGTCCACGCTGACCGGCCTGATGAGCCTGCCGGAGCCGCCGACGGCGGTGGCCGCGTCGACCGACCTGGTCGGCGTGGGCGCGCTGCACGCCGCGCACCGTCTCGGCATCCCGGTGCCGGCCCGGCTGTCGGTGGTCGGCTTCGACGACATCCTGATCGCGGCGCACACGGTGCCCGCGCTCACCACGCTGCGGATGCCGATCCACGAGATCGTCGGCTTCGGCATCGCCCAGGCGGTGGCGCTGGCCCGTGACCCGTCGGCCGGTCGCGAGCCTAGCGTGACCGTGTTCAAGCTGCCGCTGATCGTCCGCGACTCCACCGCGCCGCCGCCCTGATCACCGGTTCATACGGGATCCAGACGCGCATGCCGCCCTCGCCGCGGTTGGCCCACGCGAGGTAGGGGATGGCGCCGGCGGTCAGGCCGCCGGTCATCGGCACGTCGACGCCGACCACCGACTCGGCGACGTCAGGCCGCGGCACCGGCGTCAGCGCCCCGCCCGGATCCCACGTCAGCTCCTCGATCTCGGTACGCCGTGGCGCGTCGGCCGACTCGATGCAGTAGACGAGCGGACCCCGCTCCACCGCGACGCACCCCCGCACGGCGTCGATCCGGGGGTCGGGCTCGGTGATCCGGGCCGGCATCTCCAGGTTCAGTTCGACGACGTCACCGGGCTGCCACCGGCGATGCCGCTTGGTCACGCCGGCGCCGACCGCGTGAGTGCCGTCCGGCCCGGTCAAAGTCGCGGAGCGGCACCACCGGGGCACCCGCAGCGACAGGGTCCACGGCTTCGCCGGCGTCTCGACGAAGTGGACGGTGACGCGGCCGTCCCACGGATAGCCGGTGTGAACCCGTAGCCGTACCGGCCCGGAGGTGATGTCCGCCGAGGCGTACTGGTGCAGCTGGACACCGCTGTCGTCGTACGTCGCCAGGTACCGCGGCCACGAGCTGAGCATGCGCATCAGGTTGGGCGGGCAGCAGGCGCACGGGTACCAGGGGCGCCGCTGCTCGGTGCCGCCGGGCGCCCGGCGGGTGCGGCGTTGCAGCGGGTTGGTGTAGAAGAACCGGGTGCCGTCGAGTGAGATCCCGGGCAGCACGCCGTTGAACATGGTCCGCTCGATCGCGTCGGCGTAGCAGGCGTCGCCGGTGGCCAGCAACAGGCGCCAGGCCAGCATCACGCCGGCGATGGCCGCGCAGGTCTCGGCGTACGCACGGTCCGGCGGCAGCTCGTACGGGTCGCCGAACGCCTCGTCGCGGTGCCGGCTGCCCAGGCCACCGGTGAGGTAGGTGCGGGTGCGCACCATGTCGTCCCAGCGGTGCCGGACGGCGGCCAGCAGCCGGTCGTCGCCGAGCTCGACGGCCACGTCGACGGCGCCGCAGTCGAGGTAGAGCTGCCGGACGGCGTGGCCGGCGACGGAACGCGCGTCGCGTACCAGCTCATGGTCTTGCCAATAGGCCGCGCCGAACCGCGCCGCGCCGGCGAGCGTGCCCCGGCCGCGCAGATCGAGCATGCGGAGCGCCATCGTCAGATGGCGCCGGTCGCCGGTCACCCGGCCGAGTTCGACGAGCGCCATCTCGATGTTGGGATGGCCGTCGATGATCCCGTCCGGGACGTGGCCGGCGGCCCGGATCGCGATGGTGAGCAGCCGGTCGTCGCCGAGCGCGCGGTGCCACGCCACCGCCGCCTGGATCAGGTGGCCGAGGCAGTACAGCTCGTGGCCCCAGGACAGGTCCCGGTACGGCACGCCGCCGCCGACCACCTGGACGTAGCTGTTCAGGTAGCCGTCCGGGCGCTGCGCCGCGGCGATCAGGCCGATCACGTCGTCCGCGGCCGACGCCAGGTCGTGGTCGGGCTTGCGGGCGAGCTCCCAGCCGACCGCTTCCAGCCACTTGTAGACGTCGGAGTCGAGGAACGGCAGGGAGTCGGGCGCCCGGTACTCGCCCGCGGCGCCGGCCGCGAGCCGCAGGTTGTCCAGGTTTCCGGCGTCGCGGAGCTGGTCGAGACCGTGCGGGATGGTGCGCTCCCGGTTGATCCGGATCCGGTCGGCCCAGAACCCGGTGTCGAGCTCGACCCGCTGGATCGCTGCCACGCTCATTTCACCGCTCCGCTCATCAGGCCGGCCATGTAGTACCGCTGAAGCAACAGGTAGACAAGGACACAGGGGATGATCGAGATGGTGACGCCGGCCTGGAGCATGCCCCAGTCGGTGCCGCCGAGACTGGTCTCGGTGCGTGCCGTCGCCAGGATCACCGGCAGGGTGAACTTCGCGCTCGAGCTCATCATCACCAGCGCGCCGAGGAACTCGTTCCAGGACGTGATGAAGGCGAACAGGGTGACGGTGACGACCGCCGGCACCGTGGGCGGCAGGAACACCCGCCGCAGGATCTGCAGGGATCCGGCGCCGTCCATGACGGCGGCCTCCTCGATCTCGCGCGGCACCGCGGCGAAGGTGTTGCGCAGGATGTAGAGGCTGAACGGCAGCTGGATCGTGGTGTGCAGTACGGCCAGCCCGATCAGCGAGTTGGTCAGGCCGATCCGGGCGAACATCAGGAACATCGGGGTCAGCAGCGCCTGGTACGGCACGATCAGCGCGAGCAGCAGCACCAGGAAGATCAGTTCCCGGCCGGGGACCGGGAAGCGGGCCAGCCCGTACGCGGCGGGCACCGTCAGCAGCAGCGTGAGGACGATCGTCAGAACCGCCGTGCCGAAGCTGTTGCCCAGGTAGGTGAGCAGGCCCTCCTGGTAGTCCCAGAGCCGCCGGTAGCTGTCCAGGCTCACCCCGTGCGGCAGATAGGTCGGCGGGGTGGCGGCCGCCTCGGCGGTCGGCTTGATCGAGGCCAGTGCGGAGTAGACCAGCGGCAGCAGCATGACCGTGCTGATCGCGATGCAGCCGGCCGCCACCAGGTATCCGGTGCGTCCGGTCCGGGCCGGCCTCGGCACGGCCCGGACCGGCGCCCGCTCCAGCGTCGCGGTCATGACTCGCTCCGGCGGGTCAGCACGAGCTGCACGACGGTGAACGCCAGGATGGTCACCGCGAGGATCAGCGACAGGGCGGCGCCGTAGCCGAGCTTCAGGTACGGGAACGAGTTCAGGTAGACGAAGAAGACCGAGGTGGCGGTCTCGTTCTGCGGCTGCCCGGCGGTCATGATGTAGAACTGGTCGAACGCCAGCAGCGAGCCGATCACGCTGACCAGCGTCACCAGCAGGACGGTACGCATGGTGAGCGGCAGGACCACCCGACTGATCCGCTGCCAGTACCCGGCGCCGTCCACCAGGCTCGCCTCGGTGATCTCGGTCGGGATGGCCTGGATCGCGCCGACGAACAGGATCATCCCGAAGCCGATGACCTTCCACACCACCGAGGTGCTGATCGCGAAGTTCGACGTGCCGGCGTCCACCCCGAGCCAGAGCACCGGCTGATCGATGACGCCGAGGTCGAGCAGGATCCGGTTGATCACCCCGAAATCCGTGCTGAACAGCCAATACCAGAGCAGGCTGGAAACCCCAAGACCGATAACAACCGGGACGAATATCACGGTACGGGTAAACGCCCGCATCCTCGATGCCGGCGCGGTCAGCAGTGCCAGCAGGTAGCCGCCGACGATGAGCACCGGCGTGATCAGGACCGTGTACTTCAGCGTGAACAGGAACGACGTCCAGAATTGCCGGTCGCTGAACGCCTGCCGGAAGTTGTCCAGGCCGATGAAGTGCGGCTCGGCGATCAGCGACCACTCGTGCAGCGACATCCAGATCATCCGGCCCAGCGGGTAGGCCGTGAACACCAGCACGAACGCCAGCGCGGGAGTCACGTACGCCAGGCCGGTCAACCGGTTCCGCCGCGTACCCTGCATGACAAGTCCCCCTCGTCAGGACTTCGCGGCGATCTCCTTCATTTCCTTCTTCGCGTCGGCGATGACCGTGTCCAGGTCGTCGTCGCTGTAGTAGGCGCGCTGCAGCATCTTGAGCCACGGCCCCTGCGGCGAGTTGATCTGCTCGAAGAAGGTCAGCGTGTACGGGGTCCGGCCGACGGTCAGCGCCTTCGCCACGTCCTGGACCAGCGGTTCTTCCTTGAAGTACTTGTTGTCGACCATGTCGCTGCGGGTGGTCAGGTTGAGCGCCTTCGCGTACACCTCGACCTGGACGTCGTCGGAGAGCAGGAACTTCATGAAGTTGACCGCGTCGTTGACCCGCTTGCTGCCCTTGGGCACCACGACCAGGTCGCCGCCGATGAACGAGGCGCTCGAGTTCGGCGCCATGCCGGGCAGCAGGGCGATGCCGAAGTCCATCTTCGGGTTCTGCTGGCGGGCCAGCGTGATGTTGAAGTTGCCGGTGCCCATCATGCCGACCTTGCCGGAGCCGAACTGGAGGTGGAACGTCTCGCCGTTCTCGGTCCGGTCGCCGTCGTGGACGTTGCCGGCCTTGACCATGTCCCGCTCGAACTGGAGCACCTGCTTGACGCCGTCGCCGACGAGCGGCTCGTCGCCCGGCCCGGCCGCCTCGATCTTGGCGTCCGAGGCCCACATCAGCGGGCCGACCGTGAAGATGTTGCAGCCCGCGCAGTTGCCCGGCAGGTAGTAGCCCTTGACGTCCCCGCCCAGCGCGGTGATCTTGTCGGCGTAGGCGCGCAGCTCGGGCAGGCTGGTCGGCGGCTTGTCCGGGTCGAGGCCGGCCCGCTTGAAGAGGTCCTTGTTGTAGAACAGCGCGGACACGTCGGCGTAGAGCGGGACGCCGTAGAGCCGGTTCTCGTACGTCGCGACCGTCATGTGCCCCTTGCTGGCGGTGGTCAGCTCCGGCCAGCCGCCGATGCGGTCGGTGAGGTCGACGAGCTGGCCCGCCTTCTCGAACTGCGGTGCGTAGATCAGGTCCATGCCCATCAGGTCGGGCACCTGGCCGGAGGCGATGCCCTGGGCGATCTTGCCGACCATCTCGGTGTGCGGAATGTAGGTCAACGCGACCTTGCAGCCGGGGTTCTTGGTGTTCCACGCCGCGACGAGCATGTCCACCATGTCCTTGTTGCCACCCGAGCGCTCCCACATGGTGAGCTCGCCGTCGCTGGCGCAGCTGGTGGTGGCAGCCACGTTCCCGGTCGTGGACTCCGGTGACTCGGCCCCCTGAGAGCAGCCCGCGACCCCGAGCACGGCCGCGACCGTCAGGAGGGACAACCGCTGGCGGGTCCTCATCCCACAGCCTCCTGTCGAGTGAGCGTCAGTCGGGACCGTAACCCGTACCGCATACGTTTGCGTACATACGTTTGCGCAGTAGCCACGACTTGTCAGTCCCGACATAACTGAGAAAGCGGGCCCTACCTCGCCGGTGCGCGCGAAAGAGGGCAAGAAACAAGAAGTTCGCCAACATCAGCGCCCGTAGTGTCGGCACGTCGTGCCTAGGCGGAAGGAGTGGCGCTTCATGGCCAGCCGCGGATTCCTCGACTCCCGGACACTCGGCGAGACCCACCACCGGCTCGCGCTCAACGTCTTCATGGTCATCGTGCTGGCGCACTGGGCCGAGCACATCGTCCAAGCCGTACAGATCTGGGGTCTGGGCTGGCAGCGCCCGCAGGCGCGCGGTGTCCTGGGCGTGCCGTTCCCGTGGCTGATCTCCTCGGAGTGGCTGCACTACGGGTACGCGCTCGTCATGCTGGCCGGGTTGTGGCTGCTGCGCGGCGGATTCACCGGGACGTCACGCCGGTTCTGGATGCTCGCCTTCGGCATCCAGCTCTGGCACCACGTCGAGCATCTGCTCCTGCTGATCCAGGCGCAGACCGGTCGTCCGTTGTTCGGCCAGGCGGTGCCGGTCAGCCTGTTGCAGCTGGTGGTGCCCCGCGTCGAGCTCCATCTGTTCTACAACACCGTGGTCTTCGTGCCGATGGTCATAGCCGTCTATCTGCACCTGCGTCCCAGCGCGGCCGAGGCGGCGAAGATGCGGTGCAGCTGCCGGCCGTCCATGGCGCCGCTTCCGGCCCCGGCCACCCTCTGAGCCCGTGGCGGTGATGGGCGTTCTCCTCACGGCCGGACCACACCGGCATGCCGACCTCAGCCAGGTGGACCTGCTGTTGCTCGCCGGGAACGCGGTGCTGGTCGTCGTGGTGCTCGCCCTCGTCCTCCGGCGCCCACGCGTCCGGGACCGCGCCGACGGGCGCTGGCGACTGCCGGCGGCGGAACGCCGCCGGTCCGCCGAGACGGAGCCCGAGCACTCGGATCGCCCCGAGTACTCGGATCGCTGAGAGCGGTCAGCCGGGACAGGGCCCCGCCCGCCACCCGGCACTCGGCCACATCAGGCACTCGTCCGACAGATCCAGGATGACGAATTCCGGCCCGTCCTGTGCGGCGAAGCTGATCGCGGGACGGTCGGTACGGGTGAAGCGGACGCCGCAGCTCTCCAGGGCCGCCCGCACCGCCTCGATCTCGTCGGCCAGGAGCACCACATCGCTCTGTGCCTCGTCCTCCACGGACGACGCCGTGTGGTCGAGTGTCCAGTCCAGCACCAGGACGACGTCTCCCGCGTCGTAGCTGATCGACCGGGCGTCCTCGGCGACGGCCCGCAGGCGCAGTGACTCGCCGAAGTACCGCCGCGACGCCGCCAGATCCTTGCGGCAGGTGTGCAGGCGCATGGTTCGCTGGTGTGCTGCCATCTCGAGGCTCCTCGCTCGGTCCCGGCCGGCGCGATGGTTGCATCCTCCCCGAATTCTGCCCCACGCCGATACTCGCAGCTTGCTCAAAGCCGGGCGGGAAAGAGCAACAGACGAGAAGGCGCGCATCGGCGGGCCGGCCGAGCATGGCGGAGACGGCTCCACCCGTGCGGAGGTAACGATGCTGACCGGTGCACCCCTCGTCTCCCTGGTGATCTACGCGGCCGACGTGGCCGAGTCCGCGGACTTCTACCACCGCGGTCTGGGCCTGCCACGGCTTCCCGCCGAGCCGGGTGAGGCACGGCTGGGCGCGGGCGGCCTCGATCTGTGGTTGCGCCCGGCGGACAAGCACGGTGTCCAGCTGTTCGGCCGCCGCGACGACTCCTCGGATGTGGTGTTCCTGGTCGAGGACCTGCAGGCGAGGCGCGAGGCGCTGGAGGAGCGGGGAATCAAGTTCGACCGGCGGCGCAGCTACGAGGTCGGTCTGGTGACCGACTTCTACGATCCCAGCGGCCACCGGCTGATGCTCTACGAGCCGTCGCCCACCGCACTCACCTGGCCGAGCGCACCCAAGGTACGTGCGGTGTGGCGCGCACACGGCCGGGGCGGCGCGGACGTCATCGGCCCGGCCGCCGGCCCCGCCGAAGGGCCGCCCGCGCGGACCGGCCTGTCCGGCAACCCGCTGGTCTACCTGTTCATGTTCGAGAACGACCAGATGGCGGCCCTCGACTTCTATCGTGACCGGCTCGGCCTCGAGTTGCTCGAACGGGTGCACTGCTGCAACCAGGACTGTGACTCCGAGATCGAGGGGATCGGCAAGTACGACGGCGGTGACGTGCTGCTGTCGACGCACCACATGCACGAGAAGACGATGGTCTTCGACGACCAGGGCCGGCCGTACTCGCCGCGGGAGTTCACCCCCGAGCACGGCCAGGGCATCGCGCCGGTGTTCCTGGTCGACGACATCGCCGCGGTGACCGAACGGCTCATCGCTCGCGGTGTGGAGTTCCCGGGCGGCCTGCAAGACGACCCGGCCGGCACGCTGGCCCGCTTCGAGGACCCGTTCGGCCATCCCTTCTTTCTGCTACAGCGGATTTCCGCGGCGCAGAGCAGCAAACCGAGAGAAGGCGCGGACGCCGTCCGCTGAAAGGCTTTCCCCATGCACTGAAACCCCCGAGGAGGGAACCGACCATGCCCGTCAACGTCTACCGCAACGAATCCCTGGTCCAGATGGAGACCTACGAAGCCGAGCCGGCGCGCGTCGACGAGCTCGTCGAGCAGGTCCGTGCGAAGTGGTCGCTGCTGCGCGAGCACGGCTACGCCGGTGACTACCCGATCGAGGTGCTCCGCGGCAACCGCAACGGCGGCAACATCAAGGTCGTCGAGGTGTTCCGCTGGAAGTCCGTTCAGGACCGGATCAACGCACAGACCGACCCCGACTACGTCGCGCTGGCCGGCCAGATCTCCTCGCTCACCACGGCCGAGGGGACGAAGGAGACCTACACCCAGGCGGTGCGCGGCTTCAACCACAACTTCCCGTCCGTCGGCGGCGTGGAACTGCTCAAGGGCGTCTGCTCCTGCCTGCTCACCATCGACGGGGTGGTGAAGGACTACCAGATGAGCGTGAAGAACGGCATCGTGCTCATGCACCGCAGCCCGCGCATGGACCTGGACGGCGACGGCCGCAACGAGATGTATCTGAAGATCCTGATGCACGGTGGCGAGATCATTCAGGCGGCGCTCGGCCCGATCCGGGTGGAGCAGAACTTCAACCGCCCCAACGACGGCATCGTGAAGTCCAACAGCGCCGGTGGCTCGGACTTCCCCGGCACGGCGATCTGGCGGGTCTCCTGGAAGATCCACACCCCGATGGGCCCGGTCCTGACCGACCCCGACCAGCCGCTGATCTTCGGACCGGCGACGGTCAACCACTACCCGCCGGTGGGCACGCACTTCCACTCGCCGACCGGCCCGGTGGCACTGGTGCACGAGGAGACCGGCGCCCGGGTGGGCACCCTGACCCCGGGCGAGCTGACCGCCTTCGACATCGTCGTGACCAAGGACGACGAGATCTACGCCGACGTGCTGAACACCCCGCCGGCCGACATCTTCGAGGTGATGGAGGAGTGGCGGAACCGGATGGGTGACCAGGAGGTGCAACCGGTGGTGGCCGGAGCCACCGACGGAGTGATGTGACCGTCCTGTCCGGTGAGGGGCCGCCGCCGACGTCCTGGCTGGCGGCCTCCGACCCCGACCCGTTCCCGGCGCCGGACCGGCTGCCGTCCGGCGCCGACGTCGTGGTGATCGGCGCCGGCCTGGCCGGCGTGTCCACCGCGTACTGGCTGGCCCGGCGGGGCGCCTCGGTGCTGGTGCTCGAGGCGTACCGGCCGGCGTGGGGCGCGAGCGGCCGCAATGCCGGGATCTACCTGGCCGGACTGCATCCGATGGAGGACGACACCGTGCTCCGCAAGGTGCTGGCCGACGAGGGGTTCGATCCCGGCTACCGGCGTACCGGCCACCTCAGCCTGGCGGCGTCCGCCGAGGTGATGGAGCGGTTCCGGGCCGAGGTGGCGCGGCGTCCGCCGGCGGCCACCCCGTTGCACGCCCTCGACCGGGCCGGCTGCGCGGAGATCCTGCGGATGCCGATGGCGCCGCACTTCGCCGGCGGCCGGTGGATGCCGGACGGTCACGTGATCCATCCGGTACGCCTGGTGCGAGGGCTGGCCGCCGCGGCCGAGCGGCACGGCGCCCGGATCGCCACCGGGACCCGGGCCGTGCGCGTCGTCGCCGGCCGGGACACGCACCTGCGGGTACGCACCACCCGCGGTACGGTCCAGGCCGGTCAGGTGGTCTACGCGTGCAACGCCGAGATCACCCGCTTCTGCCCCACGCTCGCCGGCTTCCTCCGGCCGGTACGCGGCCAGATGCTGGCCACCACCGCCCTGCCCCCGCTGTTCACCTCGGGCATGGCCGTCGACTTCGGCACCGTCTACTGGCAACAGACCACCGACGGCTCGATCGTCATCGGCGGTCGCCGCTCGGCCGAGGAGTTCCTGCCCGCCGCGTTCCCCGGCTTCCCGCCCTTCGAGGTACGGCACCGCTGGACGGGCGTGATGGACCAGACCGCCGACGGCCGGCCGCTGATCGGCGCCGTGCCGTGGGCGAACCGGCAATGGGTGATCGCCGGGTTCGGCGGTCACGGCCTGCCACCCGGCGCCGGCGCCGGCCGTGGCCTGGCCGAGGCGATGGACACCGGGTGCCGGGCCGGGCCGTCGCCCGCCTTCGACCCGGCCCGCGCGGTACCCGCACACCAGTGAGGACAGCGATGAGCATTCTGAGCGACGGCCTGGCCGACGCGCCCCTCATGTTCGTGTTCCTGGACGTCTCCTCGTTGCCCCGGCACCGCCGGCTGTACGAGCAGGTGTTCGGCTTCCACGCGGTGGAGAGCCAGTTCCATCCGCCGCACGAGCACCACGGTCTGGTGAAGTACGACGCCGGCGGCACCATCCTGGCGGTCAACCTCTTCGCCGAGCGCAAGTTCCAGCGCCCGGAGGCGGACGGCGTCACCCTGATCTGCCGGGTCGACGAGCCGGACCGGCTGGCCGGGCTGACCGACTACGGGCACGTCGCCGGCACCAGCTTCACCGACACCGACGGGCACCACTACCAGTTCGCCGACCAGCCACCGGCCGATCCCGGTCTGCGCGCCGAGATCAGCGGACTGCGCCTGGCCGTGCCGGACCTGGCCGCCGCGGTGCCGTTCTACCGTGACCTGCTGGGCCTGCGGCCGGTCACCGAGACAAACCTCCGCACCGGGTCGATCGACCTGAGCCTGGAGGAAGCCGCACAGAGCCCGGACGGCCGGCCGATCCGCCACAACGCCTGCCTCATGGTGTTCTACACCGCCGACGTGGTCGAGGCCGAGCAGGCGCTGCGTGAGCGCGGCGTGGCGTTCTCGTCGGGCGCCGGGTTCAGCGACATCGGTGGTACGGCGCGCTTCCGTGATCCGTCCGGCCACACCTTCTGCCTCTACCAGCCGTCGGCGGAGAGCCTCACCTGGGGCAGCGCCGACAAGGTCATGGAGCTCATGACCGCCCGTACCCGAAGCTGACCGTAAGGAGCCCGCCATGCCGGACGAGCGCCGCATCGTCTATCTCTTCCTGTACGTCCGTGACCTCGCCGTGTCACGGGACTTCTTCGAACGTGCGCTGCGCCTGCGCGTGCTCGAGGAGGACGACCGGTCCGTCAAGTACGACACCGGCGAGGTGATCCTGGCGCTGAACCGCGCCGACGACTACGGCATCACGCTGCCGGACGAGCACGACCACTCCACCGACATCGTCTTCCTCGTCGAGGATCTGGACGCCGCACGCGCCTCGCTGGAGGAGCGCGGCGTGACGTTCACCGAGACCCATCGCTACGAGATCGGCGCGATCACCGACTTCTACGACCCGGACGGGCACTGGTTCACCCTGTACGAGACGTCCGAGGAGTCACTGACCTGGCCCAGCGGCGACCGGATCCAGGCGGTCCGCGCCCTCTACCAGGCCGACGGCAAGCCGGGCCTGGCCGGGCCGCACGGCGGGCCGGAGTTCTCCCTGGACGGCAAGCCGCTGATCTACCTGTTCCTGTTCGTCCGGGACGCCGACGAGGCGGCCGGGGTGTACGCCGACGCCCTCTCGATCCGCGACATCGAGGGCGGCCCGTGCAGCCGGGCGTCCACCGCCGACGAGGAGGGCGTGATCAAGTACGACACCGGTGGCGTCCTGCTGACCACGCACTCGCTGGAGACGGTCCGCCCGGAGGAGGAGATCATCGACCACCCGTGCCCGCCGCGTACCGTGAACCCGCGCGAGATGGGCGGCAAGGCCGTGGTGTTCCACGCCCCGGACATCGAGGTCGCGGTCAAGGAGCTCGCCGAGCGCGGGATCCGGTCACCGGAGGGAATCGTCCGCTCGGCGATCGGCGCGACGGTCCGGTACGCCGACCCGTCCGGGCACGTCTACTTCCTGTACGAGCCGTCCGAAGAGGCGCTGCGCTCGCCGAGCGGTGCCAAGCTGCGGACCATCCTCACCCGGACGTACTGAGCCGTGGCCGGCGCCGGCGGCGCGGCCGCGCACCGGGATCTGCGGCGACTGGTTCGCGGTGACCTGCTCCTGCCGGGCGACGACGAGTACGACGACGCCCGCCGGGTGTGGAACGGCGCGATCGACCGCCGGCCCATGCTGATCGTCAGATGCGCCGACGCCGGCGACGTCGCTGTCGCGGTCCGCTACGCCGTCCGCCGCGAGATCGAACTGTCGATCCGCAGCACCGGCCACAACGTCACCGGGTGCGCGGTCAGCGACGGCGGGATCACGCTGGACCTGTCCGGGATGCGGGGGATCGAGGTCGACCCGGAACGACGGATCGCGACGGTGCAGCCCGGCGTGCTCTGGGGCGACTTCGACCGGCGGGCGCAGGCCGACGGCCTGGCCACCACCGGCGGGCGGATCTCCACGACCGGAGTGGCCGGGCTGACGCTGGGCGGCGGCATGGGCTGGCTGATGCGCCGGTACGGCCTCGCCGCCGACAACCTGCGTGCCGTCCGCCTGGTCACCGCGGACGGCATGACCTCCCGCGCGGACCGGACCGCCGACGCCGACCTGTTCTGGGCGCTGCGCGGAGGCGGGGGCAACTTCGGCGTGGCGACCGCCCTGCAGTTCCGCCTGCATCCGGTGGGCCCCGCGGTGACCGGGGGAGCGGCGTTCTATCCGGCGGCCGTGGCCGGCCCGGTGCTGCGGTGGTACCGCGACTTCGTCCAGGACTGCCCCGACGTGCTGTCCGCGCAGTGCAACCTGCTGCGACTGCCCGCCGCGCCGTTCGTACCGGCGGAGTTGCACGGCCGGGCGGCGGTGGCCGTCGCCGTCTGTCATCTCGGCACCGAGAGCGACGCCGACCGGGACCTGGCCGCGCTCGCCCGCCTCGGCCCGCCGCTGCTGCACCGGATCGGCCGGATGCGTTACACCACGTTGCAGCGCCTCTACGACAACGCGGGCCGCTTCGGCTCCCTGGTCTACGGCCGGGCCGGCTACCTGCCGGCCCTGACCGACCGGGCGATCGCGGCGCTGACCGGCCCGGCCGCGCCGGTCCCGTCGCCGCACTGCATCGTCATGCTCTCCCCGCTCGGCGGCGCGGTGGCCCGGGTGGGGCCGACCGAGACCGCGGTCGGTCACCGGTCCGCCGGGTTCAGCGTGTCGGTGGACGCCGTCTGGCAACGCCCCGCCGACACGCCCGCACACCGGCAGTGGGTGGACCGGTTGTGGGACGCGCTGCGCCCCTGCACCGACGGCGTGTACGTCAACGAGCTCGGCGACGAGGGCCCGGACCGGGTGCGTGCGGCGTACCACCCGGTGGCCTGGTCACGCCTGCGCGCCATCAAGGCCCGCTACGACCCGGGCAACGTCTTCCGCCTGAACCAGAACATCCCACCGGCCGGCGCCGGGACGACCGCAAGCGGGGAGAAGGCGCCCCCGGCCGCGGCCGCGCAGCCTGAGATGACGACCGCACACGGGATCGGGGAGCGGTTATGAACGCCGAACCAGCACCGACGTTGTCCGCCGCCCTGCTCGCGACGGCGCAGCGCTGGCCGGACCGGGCCGCCCTGATCTGTCCCCGGCACCGGCTGACCCACGCCGATCTGGCCGAGGCCGCCGGACGGCTGGCCGGTGTCTACCGGCGGCTCGGCGTCGGCAGCGGGGACCGGGTGGCCTGCTCGGTGGGGAACCGCTGCGAGTACCTGGTGGCCATGGCGGCGGCGTGGAGCCTCGGCGCGGTGCATGTCGCCGTCGATCACCGGTCCACCGCACCGGAGCTCGCCGCGGTGATCGCCAAGACCGGGGCCGGCACGCTCATCTACGAGCCGGGAGACGACCGGACCAACCCGTACGCCGTCCCGGCCGCGGTGCGCCGCCGGCACCCGGACGTACAGGTGGTCGTGGTGACCGACCACCTCGCCCCGGCGGAGCTGGTGCGCTGGACGGTCGACGACGCGGGCCGGCCGGAGCCCGGCGACGGCCCGGCGCCGGACGACCCGGCCATCGTGTTCATCAGCTCCGGCACGACCGGCACCCCGAAGGCCACCGTCGGCTTCCACGGCAATCTGGCCGGTCGCTGGCGTGCCCTGGCCGGCTGGCTGGAGTTCCGGCCGCAGGACGTGCACCTCGCCCAGCTGCCGCTGTCGCACGGGTTCGGCATGATGATGGCGCTCTCCGGGCTGCTGGCCGGCGGCTGCCTCGTGCTGCTCGACCGGTTCTCCCCGGAGGCCGCTCTCCAGGCGGTCGGCACGCACGGCGTCACCGTGCTCAACGGCGCACCGGCCCACTTCACGCTGCTGCTGGACCGCCTCGACCCGGCCGTGCACCAGGTGGACACGCTGCGTTTCAGCGTGGGTACCGCCGGCTCGTTCCGCCCGGAGCTGGTGAACGAGATCTGGGAGCGGCTGGCCGTCGACCTGATGGTGATGTACGGCTCCAGCGAAGGCATCGGGGTGGCCACCAAGGACGCCGAGGACGTCCTGCGCGGCTCGGTCGGCCGCCCGGAACCCGGCTCGGTGCGCGTCGTCGACTCCCGCCACGAGCCGCTGCCCACCGGCACGGTCGGTGAGATCGCCTTCTCCCGGTCCACGTATCCGGTGCGCTACTACGGCGAGGCCCCGCCACCGGACCCGTGGTACTACTCCGGCGACCTGGGCCACCTGGACGAGCAGGGACGTCTCTACATCCACGGGCGGCAGGCACACCAGATCGACCGCGGCGGGCTGAAGGTGGACCCGGTCGAGGTGGAACAGGCCCTGCTGCGCTGCCCGGACGTGGCGGACGCCGCGGTGTTCGGGCGCGCCGACCCGATGGTCGGCGAGACGGTGTGCGCCTGCGTCCAGCCGGTGACCGGCCGGCATCCCGACCTGCTCGTGCTGCGCGCCGAGCTGAGCCAGCGGCTGGCGCCGTTCAAACTGCCCGAGGAGCTGTGCCTGCTCGACGAGATCCCGCGTACAGCGATCGGCAAGGTCGACCTGCCCCGGCTGCGCGAGGCGGCGAGGACACCGGCGCAGCGCCTGGAACGGCGGTGACCGATGGACGCCGGCACGATCTGCGCCACCCATCTCGAGCGGCTCGGCGTCCGCGCCGACGGGCGGATCGCGATCCGCTTCGAACCACCCGCCGGCGCCGAGCCGGAGGGTGTCGCGCAGGCCCGCAGCGGCCTGATGACCGTCCACGGCCGTGAACACGGTGCCCCGCGCCGGCTCGGCGTCGACGCCGGCGCGATGGCCGGCGGCATCCTCGCCGCGCAGGGTGCCCTGGCCGGGTTGATCGGCCGGCTCCGCGGCCTGCCGGTGCGCGGTGTGACGGTCCGCGGCCTGGCCGGTCCGCTGCAGTTCGTCCGGCATCACCTGGCGATCGCGACCGGCGGTGGCTCGTTCCCGTACCGGGCCGCCGGCGTGCCCGCTCCACCGTTCCGGACGGCGGACGGTGTCTGGGCCGAGATCGAGGTGCTGGCCGGCGACGACTGGGCGGCCTTCTGGCGCCGGCTCGGCCTCGACGGCGCGGACGTGGTCGGTGCCGCCTGGCTGCCGTACGTCTATCGGTATCTGGCCGGCGAGTGCCGGGTGCCGCCGCAGCTGCCGGCCGCCTTCGGCCGGCACACCCTGGCCGAGGTGCGCGCGGCCGCCGAGGCCTGCGGCGCCGCGGTCGTCCCGGTACGCACCACACCCGCCCCGGTCATCGCCGAACCGTGGACCGTCGAACCGCACCACGCGACGACCGGCCACCGCCCGTCGCCCGGCCCGTCGACGCCGGACGCACCGCTGAGCGGGCTGCACGTCGTCGAGGTCACCTCCCGGCTCCAGGGTCCGCTGGCGGGCCTGCTGCTGCACCGGCTCGGCGCGCGGGTGACCAAAGTGGAACCGCCGGGCGGCGACTTCGGCCGGCACAGCCCGCCGCTGGCCGGCCAGCACGGCGCCGCGTACCTGGCGTACAACGACGGCAAGCGGATCGAGGAGATCGACTACAAGCGCCCGGCCGGCCTCGCCCGGCTGCGCGAGCTGGCCGCGAGCGCCGACGTCTTCCTGCACAACTGGCGGCCGGGGCGGGCCGAGGCGCTGGGGCTCGACGCGGCCGCCGTCGCCCGGGTGAATCCGGCCGTCGTGCACGCCACCGCGTCCGGCTGGGACGGCATCACCGACCCGCCCTGCCCGATCGCCGGTGACTTCGTCGTTCAGGCGTACGCCGGATCCGGCAGCCTGCTCAACCCGCCCGGCGCCGACCCACTGCCCAGCCGGGTCACCCTGGTCGACGTGACCGGTGGCCTGCTGGCCGGCGAGGCCGTGCTCGCCGGGCTGCTGCGGCGGGAACTCACCGGGCACGGTTGCCGGGTCGGCAGTTCGCTGATCCGCGCGTCGGCCGCTCTGGCCGCCGCCGCGTCCGCCCCGTGGGGTCCGTGGGACGGCCCGGTCGAGACGGCCTCCGGTCGCCTCGTCGTGGCCGCCGCCGACCCGGCCGCCGCCGGCCGGTTGCGTGCCGCGTGCGGCCTGCCGGTGTCGGCCGGCGACGCCGAGGTGCGGGCCGCGCTGCGCCGCGACTCCGCCGCGCACTGGGCGCACCGCCTGCCGGAACACGGCGTGCCGTCGGCCGCGGTGCCGGCCGACCTCACCGGTCTGGCCGACGACCCGCACCTGGCCGGCCTGCTCGAACGGGCCGGCGACGCCTGCTGGATCCCCGGAACACCGTGGAGTTTCGATGGTTGAGCCGGGCGAGCGGGTCCTGGTGGTCACCGCCCACCCGGACGACGCCGAGTTCCACTTCGGTGCCACCATCGCGGCGCTGACCGACGCGGGCGCCGACGTGCGCTACCTGATCTGCAGCGACGGCGCCCAGGGCGAGCCGGTGGACGCGACAACGCCGGTACGCATGGACGAGCAGCGCGCCGCCGCGGCCGTGCTGGGCGTACGGGAGGTGCGGTTCCTGGGGTTGCCGGACGGCTGCCTGGAACCGACGCTGGCCCTGCGCCGGGAGATCACCGCACAGATCCGGCGGGACCGGCCGGCCCTGGTGCTCACCCACTATCCGCGCCGGGTGCTGGACATCCCGATCGAGGCCTCGCATCCGGATCACATCGCGGTCGGTGAGGCGACGCTCGCGGCGGTCTACCCGGACGCGGACAACCCGCGGGCCTGCCCCGAGCTGGCGCGGGACGGCCTCGGCCCGCACCGGGTCCGCGAGGTCTGGGTGCCCGGGTACGAGCGGCCCAACCACTTCGTCGACGCGACACCGTACATCGACCGCAAGAGCGACGCCCTGCGGCAGCACCGCAGCCAGACCGGTGGAGAGCCGCCGGCGTGGGTGTTCGAGTGGATGCGCCAGGCCGGCCGCGGCCCGGGCTACGACTACGCCGAACACTACCGGCGCATCGCGATCGGGTGAGCCGTCAGCCCGGCATCCGTTCGGCGGCCGCCATCAGCAGCGGCAGGGCCAGCAGGATCGGCGGGTCGGTCGGGTTGCGCCGGCGCAGCGTCAGCTCCACGGTGACCGGCGCGGTCGCGGCGCGCTCGGGCACCTGGATCGGGTTCGGGGCCGCGGCGACGTAGCAGCGGTCCAGGTCGGTGACGGCCACCGCCTCGCGTACCGTCACCGATCGCTCGAAGCACATCGCGAGCGGCTGGAACACCCCGGGCGTCCGCACGCCGAGCCCGGCCGTGCCGGGCGTGCGGACCACCGCGCAGCCGGCCGGGCGGCGCTGCGGGATGGTGCTGTCGAAGAGCCCGACGGCGGCCGGTGTCCCGTCATCGGGGCCTCCGCTGACCGACACCGTCACCGTGGCCGGCCCCGGCTGTTCCATGGCGTCCTCGAGCCGTTCCAGGATCTCGTGGAACGGCACGTCCGCGTAGCTGCCCACGAGCCGGCGGAACCGTCCCGGTGGCACGCCGACGACCCGGGTGAACTGCGAGGTGAACGTGCCCAGGCTGGCGTACCCGATCTGCATGCAGATGTCGGTGACGCTGTCGTCGCTGTACGCCAGCCGCCGCTTGGCCTCGGCGATCCGCCACGCGGCGAGGAACCGGGCCGGCGTGGAATCGGTCAGCCGGTGGAAGATCCGGTGGAAGTGGAACGGGCTCAGCCAGGCGGACTGGGCGAGCGTACGCAGGGACAGCTCGTCACCCAGGTGCTCGCGCATGGTGCCGATGGAGCGCAGGACAGCCTGGCTCCACATGTCCGCGGTGTGCTCGGTGACCGGCCGACCCGCTGCGGATGTTAGCTCCATGACGCTCCTCTCCACCGGCGGCGGTCAGCTCCGCAACGCCTCGAACAGGGTGGGGATCGATTCCTTCTGGAAGTCCACGTCGACGTCGAAGTCGTTGATCATGCCTTCCAGCACGAGCAGGGACAGCAGCGGGAACACGAACTCGGGGTCCGCGGTGATCCGGTGCCGGCGTTGCAGGTCGAACAACCGGGCGGCGAACGGTGCGAGCCGGAACTGGCCGGCCAGCCGCCCGTGGTTGTCCCGCACGAGCTGGCCCAGTTCCCGGCGGAACGCGGACAGGTCGGCGCCGGCCGGCACGCTGCTGGCGCTGCGCAGCACGATGTCCGCGCACACCTCGCCCCGGCCCAGCGCCATGTTGACGAAGAACTGGGCGAACAGCTTGCGCACCTTGGGGGTCAGCTCGACCACGAAACCGGCGTCCAGCAGCACCACCTCGCCGGTGGGCCGCAGGTACAGGTTGCCGGGATGCATGTCGCAATGGACGAGGCCGTCGATGAACAGCATCTGGTAGACCGCGTGCAGAATCTGCCGCACGATGGTGCGGCGCTGCTCCGCGGTGAAGGTGGCCGGCCCGAACCGCTCGAGTTCGTCGAGGAACTCCATCACGAGCACGCCCTCGCCCGCGGCCGCCGGTACCGTCGCCGGAATCCGTACCATGCTGCCGAGGTTGCCGCGCAGCCGTTCCAGCATGACGGCCTCGCGCGCGAGGTCGAGCTGGCCGAGAACGGCCGGTCCGATCTGATCGATCATGCGCCGGGCCGGCAGGCCACGAAGTCCCGGCATGTGCTCGCCCAGCCCGGCCATCAGGCCGAGCAGCCGGAAGTCGGCGAGCATCAGGCGCTCCAGCCCGGGCCGCCGTACCTTGACCGCGACCGGCCGGCCGTTGCGCAGCCGGGCGCGGTACACGCCGGCGATGCTGCCGCTCGCCACCGCGGTGTAGTCGAACTCGGCGAACGGCCACGCCCGCCCGCCGCGGTACGCCGTCGCCAGGGCCCGTCTGACGTCGGCGGCGGACATCGGTTCCATCCGGTCGGTGAGCCGGGCCAGCCGCGCGCAGAACGCCGGCGGCAGCAGGTCGCCCCGCGTGCTCAGCAGCTGGCCGCCCTTGACGAAGGTAGGTCCCAATCGGACCAGCACCGGTACGACACCGGTTTCCCGCCGCGCCACAGTGGACCACAGCACCGCTCCGCCCGCGACGAGCCAGCTGCTCAGGCGGGCGATCAGGACGGGCCACGGGACGGTGGGCGCCATGCGGAGCCTCCCGGCGGACGGCGACGAGGCGGGCTGTCTCGCCCGATTCAACGAGCGCGGCGACGGCCCGGGCAAGGCCGTACGGCGCAGACCCCAACCTTGAAGACTCCGCGCCCGGTGACTTCAAGAAGTCGTCAAGGTGCGAAGTGCACACTGCGTGGCGTAAGCAGTTCGGCACGGAGGGGGAGCGTGTCCACGGCGATGAAATCGGCGAGCCCCGACGTACGGCTGGCCCACACCGAGGCGGTCACCCGCGCCATCGGCGTGATGCGCGAGCGGCTCGCGCATCCTCAGCCCCTGCGCACGCTGGCCGGCGCGGCCGCGTTCAGCCCGTTCTACTTCCATCAGGTGTTCCGCGAGATCACGGCGGTGACACCAGCCCGGTTCCTGGCGACCCTGCGGATGGCCGAGGCACGGCGGCTGCTGCTGCACTCCAACCTGTCGGTCCGGCAGGTCGGCGCGCGGGTCGGCTACGCCAGTCCCGGTACGTTCTCCGCCCAGTTCGGGCAGCTGACCAGCACCCCGCCGTCGCGTTTCCGGACGCGTGCCCGGGCGCTCGGCGACGCCCGGGCGGCCGGGGCGAGCTGGTGGTCACGGCCGCACCGGCAGCCGTACGGCGGCGCCCCGGCGATGGTCCTGACCCGGGCGCCGGAGCCGGGATCGCTGGTCTGCGCCTGCCTGATGCCGGCCGGAAGCCTGCGGGTGCACCGTGGACGCTGGGCGCCCTCCACCGGGCTGTCGCGGGTGTCCTTGACCAAGCCGCCGGCATGCGGTGAGTACGCGGCGTTCTGCATGGTGATCCCGGCCGGCACACGGATCGTCGACGCGCTCGTCAACGACGTACCGGGCAGCCTGCACATTGGACGCGCCCGGCTGTCGGTCTCCGAGCGACCACCGCCGGCGGTACGGGCGGAGCTTCGCCGGCCGGCGCCGACCGATCCGCCGATCGCCGCCCTGCTGCCGCTGGCCTGCCCGCCCGACGCGGCCGGGCCCACGTAGCGGGCAGTGTCGAAACAAGACAGAGAAGGAGTGATCGGACACTCGATCCGATGGATAGCTGAAAGGCACACTCTCTATGAGGCCGGCGGGGACGGCGCATGAGACCCGCCGGTGACGACTTCGACGGGAGCTGTCGATGTCCGACTCCAGGGCGATCTTGCGCATTACGACATTGGGATCGATGCAGGTGCATCGGGGTCCGGTACCGATCGACCTCGGGCCGGCCAAACAGCGGGCGGTGCTGGCGGCCCTGGCCCTGCACGTCGGTCACCCGGTCTCCATCGAATCGCTGCTCGGCATGGTGTGGGGAACGGCGCAGCCGGTCAGCGCCCGCCAGCTGGTGCACACGTACGTGGCCCGGCTACGCCGTCTGCTGGAACCCGATCTGCCACCCCGGGGCCGCACCAACATCATCAGCTCCGGGCCCGGCGGCTACCGGTTGATGACCAGCCGGGAGCTCGTCGACGTCACCCGCTTCGAGCTGCTCTACCGGCAGGCGAAGCAGTTCCTCTCGGCCGACGAGTCGCAGCGGACCTTCGAACTGCTCGGCGAGGCGATGCGGCTGTGGCGCGACCCGGATCTGACCGAGCTGTCCTCCCTGCTCAACTCCCCGGAACGGCTGGACCTGCTGCGCCGGATGTGGTCCGACGCCGCGCTCGACTACGTCCGTACCGGTCTCGACCTCAGGCAGGCGGCGACGGTGCTGCCGATCGCGCGCCGGCTGGCGGCCACCGAGCCGATGAACGAGCTCGCCCAGGCCCAGTACATGGTCGCGCTCGAACAGACCGGTCGCCGGGCCGCCGCGGTCCGGCACTTCGACGACATCCGGGTGATGCTCAAGGCGGAGCTCGGCGTACGGCCCGGAACCGAGCTGTCCGACGCGTACCGCGCCGTGCTGGCCGGCGACGATCCGATGCCGGTGCGGGCCGGTGTCGCCAGCGCGCCGGCCGACCCGGTGCGCCCGCCCTGGCGCGGCCGGGGCCCCGGTCTCATGCAGCTGATCTACCGCGAGCGCGACCTGAACGCGGTCATCTCCATCCTGGCCGAGCAGCGGCTGCTGACCATCACCGGGCCACCGGGATGCGGCAAGTCGACGCTGGCCCTGTGCGCGGCGGCCTGCCTGCGCGACAACCTGCCGGGTGGAGTGGCGGTGCTGGACTGTGCCGAGATCACCCACGCGGCGCAGCTGGAGCGGCGGCTGAGCACCCTGCTCGGCGCCGAGCCGGGCAGTGCCGCGCCGTCGCGCCTGCTCGGCGACCAGCAGATCCTGATCGTCTTCGACGACGTGGAGCACGTGATCGACGCGTGCGTCGAGGTGGTCGACGACATCGTCCGCGCCTGCCGCAACGTGTCGGTGGTGGTCACCTCGCGCGAACCGCTGGGCGTGCCGTACGAGACGGTCTGGCGGTTGCGGCCGCTGCGCGTGTCCAGCGCCGACGAGCCGCACTGGACCGCCGAGCCGCCGGCCGTCCAGCTGTTCGCCCGCCGGGCGGCGCAGGTCAGCCCCGGGCTGCGGCTCGACTCGGACCAGATGCGGACCGTCGCCGGCCTCTGCGAACAGCTCGACGACCTGCCGCTGGCGGTGGAACTGGCCGCGGAGTGCCTGGCCACGGAGACCCTGGACCAGCTGGTCCGGCGCGTCGACGATCCGCTGCGCGACCTGCAGCCGCCGCGGCGCGGGCTGCCGTTGCACCACCGCTCGTTGCAGGCCGCGCTGCTGCGCAGCCTCAACTGCCTGGAACGGCAGGAGCGGTGGTGCTTCCTGCGGCTGGGCGCGCTGCCGCTGACGTTCTGCGCCGCGAAGGCCGAGGCGGTCTGGAAGTCGTCGCCGTACGGCCCGGTGGACAGCCGGCTGATGCTGATGCGCCTGGTCGACAAGTCGCTGCTGTTCGTCCGCCGGGACCGGGGTGTGCCGCTCTACGGCAAGCTGCGGCTGGTCCACCGGCTCGCCACCGACCTGGGAATGACCGAACGCGGCAAGTACGGCGCCTACGCCGTCGCGGCGCCCTGACCGTTCACCGCGACCGGGGCGTGGTCCAGCTCGCCGATCCGGATGCCGATCCGCCCGTGCAGCCCGTACGCCGTGCTGATCCGTGCCATCAGAACCGCGAGATCCTCCATCTCCCGGCTGCTCTCGATGCCGCCGGCGTCCAGCGGATCGAACCCGAGCCGTGCGGCCAGCTCGAAGACCGCGGGCTTGGCCTCGGCCGGCCCGGCCACCGGCATCGTCACCCGGCTGCCGCCGATCCGGGTGGCGGCCAGGTGGTCGGCGGCGACCGTGTTGAACGCCTTGACCGTCCGCCAGCCGTTCGCCGCGGCCGCGATGATCTCGCCACCGGACAGTCCGGGCGGCACCATCCGGTCGCGGCAGAATCCCGGGTTCGTGGCGTCGATCAGGGTACGGCCGCCGCCGCACCGGCCGACCGGCCCGGAGACCAGCCCCAGGGCCACCGGGAACGGCAGGGCGAGCAGCACGATGCGGGTGTGCCGCAGCAAGTGGTCCAGCGTCGACTCGGGCGAGTCCCGGGCGGTGCACAGCGCGGTGGGCACCCCGGCGGCGGTCAGCGCCCGGGCCAGCGCCGTACCCATCCGGCCCGCGCCGATGATTCCCACAGCCGCCGCGGTCACCGGCCACCGCCTCGGACCGGGTCGTACCGGGCCAGGGCGGCGCGCAGCTCGTCCGGAATCGGCGCCGGTTGCAGCCCGTGCGCCGCCCGCCGCATGCACGCCACGCTCTGCCGGCCACGGGCCAGCAACTCCTCGCGGCCGTCCTGGCAGCGCACGTAGTCGAACGCCATCGCCACCCGGTTGCCGGTCATCCGCTCCAGCTCCATCCGGATCTCGATCCGGTCGCCGGCGAAGCTCTCCGCGTAGAACTCCACCGCGCAGTCCACGGTGACCAGCACGAAGTCACCGTCCAGCAGGGACAGCACGCCGGGCGCGCGGTCGAGCAGGAACTGCTCGCGGCAGTGTCCCTGCCAGCGTACGTAGTGGGCGAAGTAGACGTTGCCCACCACGTTCGTCTCGTCGAGGGTCACCCGATGGTGGTGGACGTATCGGCCGGTCATCGCCGTCACCCGGTTCCCACGCTGATCGCCACCGGGCCGGCCGTGCTGTCCAGCACCACGCTGTGCAGTGCCACGTCGCCGGACCGCAGCGTCGTACCGCCGTCGACCGCCGTGGCCACGGTGAGCGGCGCGGACGGCGGCTCGCCGAGCTTGCGCAGCACCTCCCGGCACGTCCAGATCCGCCAGGCGGCGGTGCCGGTGTCCTCACCGGCGGCCCGGGCGGCCTGGGCCGCCACCGCCACATCCGCACCGGGCAGCGGTGGCGCCGCCGCACCGATCCGGTCCCAGTCGACCGCCACCCGGCCGGGTCCGGCCGCGACCAGCAGATGGTCGTCGAGGTGGCTGGCCGACACCGAACCCGGGCCGGTGGTCACCGGGCGCCCGTCGTCGGCGTGCGTGACCCGGACGCCCGCCAGCCAGCCGGCCACCTCCGCGGTGTGCGCCGGATCGGAGCGGTCGGCCCGGGCGGTGGCCAGTTCCACCGGCGGCGCCGGCCGCTGCCGGGCCAGTAGCCGGGTCAGGTACGCGCCGGCCAGTTCCAGCGGCCACCGGGGCAGATCCATCGCCCGGACGGCCCGCAGCCGCAACCCGGTCCAGTCCTCCACCGGCGCGCCCGCCGGATCGGTCACCGTCAGGTCGAAGACGAACCCGTCCGGATCCTCGGAACGCTGCCGGGCGGACACGGTGAGCCGTCCGGCCGGCGGGCGGTGCATGCGGATGCGGTCCACGCCCACCGGCAGCACCATCCGGTCCGGCACGCAGGCCTGGAGCAGGTGCAGGAACGCGTCGCGGGCGCCGAGGTCGCCGAGGCGCAGCCGCTGGTCCAGGAACGCGGAGAACCACGGGTCACCCGGGCCGGCGTCGACGACGCCGACGCAGCGGTACGCGCCGATCGCCCGGTAACCGCGTACCCGCTGGAACACCGGGCCGTGGAAGAACAGTGGCCCGTACAGGTGCTCGGCCGGCATCTCGGCTCCGGACAGCCCGGCGACCGCCGGGTCCGGCGGCGCCGGCGGACCGCCGAACCTCGCCCGGAAGTGATCGGTGGCGAAGCCGGTCTCGTCGCTGCGCAGCACCACGTCGACCGTGCCGTCCTCCCTGGTCAGGCCGGCCACCCGGAGCGTACGGCGGTCCCGGTCCGGAACGGTGACCGGATGGCTGAGCCGCACGTCGGTGAAGAGCGGCCGCTCGGCTGCTCCGGTGAGCGCCGTGGCGCACTGGGCCATCGCCTCCAGGCCCGCCACGGCCGGCAGCACGGCCGTCCCGTCGACCCGATGGCCGGTCAGGTACGGGTCGGTGCCGGTCGACACGTCGGCCGCCGCGACCAGCTCGGTGCCCGGCGTGTGTACCAGTGGCGCCTCCAGGAACCGCCCGGACAACGCCTGGTCGCCGGTGCGCCAGCGCAGCGCCGGGCTGGCCGGCAGCCGGCCGGTCACCAGCACGCTGGGCGGCAGGGCGGTGGCGGACAACAGGCGCAGCAGCATGGCGGCGCCGGCGTCCACCGGGATCGGATCGAGGCCGCGCCGGATCAGCCCGTCGAGTACGCCCAGGCGTACCCCCATGCCCGCACCCGACCAGGCCGACCACTCGACGTTGAGCCAGCGGACCTCGGGCCGCTCCGCGGTGAGCCGGGCGCATCGCTGGGCCAGCCATTCGTTGGCCACCGCGTAGTGCGCCTCGCCGGCCAGCCCGGTACGCGCGATCACCGAACCGAAGGTGACCGCGAACCGCAGCTCGCCGGTGTCCAGGGCGGCCAGCACATGCTCGAATCCGTCGGCCTTGGGCGCGTGTGCGGCACGCATCGCCGCCACGTCGAGGTCCGGGATGAGCACCGGGGCGTTCTGCCCGGCGGCGTGCAGCAGCGCCCGGACCGGGCCGTGGCGGTGCCGCACCTCGCCGAGCACCCGCGCCACCGCGGCGCCGTCGGTGACGTCGACCGCCCGGTAGACCGCGTCGGGCAGCCGGGACAGTGTGGCCCGTACCGCCGGGTCGGTCCGCGGTGACCGGCCGAGCAGCACCATCCGCGCGCCGGTGTGGCCGGCCAGTGCGACGGCGCACTCCGCTCCGATGCCCTTCGCGCCCCCGGTCACCAGGCAGACGTCGCCCGGGCGCAGCGGGATCCGGTCCGGATCGGCCGGCGGCAGCGCGACCGGCTCCATCATCGGTACGGTGCGCCGCCCGTCCCGGCCGAAGACCACCTCGGCGTACGGTGCCGGCTCGTGACGGGCCTCGGCGGCGGCCCGCGCGATGCCGGCGGCATCCGCCGGCACCTCGACCACCAGCACCGGGATCTTCGGGTCCTCGGCGGCCAGGCTGCGGCCGACCGCCGCGCCGACGCCGCCGTGATGCACGACGACGAGCGGGGCGCCGTCGCGGTGCGCCGCCTGGAGCGCGGCCACCACGTCCGCCGCCGGGGCCGGGGCCGGCCACGGCGGTAGCGCGAGAACGTGAGACGGCGTGCCGTGGCCGGTCCGGGGGAACGCGGCGCGGATCTCGTCCGCCAGCGGGTGCCCGGCCAGGTCGCCGACCACGGTGAACGAGCGGTCGGTGACCGGGCCGCCCGGCTCGGGCTCCGCGACGAGGGTGGGCGCGAAGGCCCGTACCCATCCGGCCACACCGGCCGGGGCCGCCTCGTCGCCGTTCTCGGCGGCCGGCAGCTCGGCGATGGTGTCCGCGAGTTCCCGGACGGTCGCGGTGGCGAGGGCGAGCGGCACCGCCGGCATCGCCCGGCCCAGCCGCGCCGCCGTCTCGGCGGCGATCTGGGTGACCCGCAGCGAGCTCACGTGCAGTTCGGCCAGCAGGCGGGCGTCCGGCGCGATGGCGTCCGCGTCCAGTTCCAGAGCCTCCGCCACGCAGGCGAGAGCGACACCCAGCGGGTCACTCCGCTCCGGTCCAGCCGGCCGCGCCGCGGCCGTCTCCGGACCGGCCGGCACGGCCGGCGTGGCCTCGCACGGGTTGGTCAGCAGCACCCGGTCCCGGTCCAGGGCGAACGGCCGGGTGAAGCGGTTCTCGAACAGGGGCGCGAGGGTACGGCACCGGCCGGCGGCGAACAGTGCCGCGGTGACCGCCGCGACACCCTCGGCGGAGGGTGACCCGGCGTCCAGGGACACGGTCGCGGACCCGGTCAGGCCGGCCATCAGCCGTCCCGGACCGACCTCGACGAACAGGTCGGCGGAGAGCCGGGCCAGCGCCTGCGTGAACCGGACCGGCGCGGTGAGCTGCCGGACCAGCAGCTCCACCGGATCCTCGCCGGCCAGCCAGTCGCCGGTGACCGTCGAGGCCACCGGCCGGCGCACCGGTCGCCAGGTCACCGCGGCGGCGGCCGCCTTGAGCCGGGGCGCGGCCGGTGCCATGGCCGGTGAGTGGAAGGCGTGCGCGACCGGGAGCCAGGCCGCGCTGACGCCGGCGCGTGCCGCCTTGTCGATCACCCGGCCGACCGCCTCGCGGCCGCCGGACACCACGGTCTGGCGGGCGCCGTTCTCCGCCGCGATCACCGCGTCGGTGCCCCGCAGCAGACCGGCCACGACCTCCGGGCCGGCGTGCAGGGCCGCCATCCCGGCCGGTGCACGGTCGGCCGCGGCCATGGCGGCTCCCCGGACGGCGGCCAGCGCGTACGCATCCCTCTCGCGCAGCGCGCCGGCCCAGACCAGCGCACCGATCTCGCCGAGGCTGTGCCCGGCACCCTGGTCCGCGTCGGCGCCGATCGCGGCCAGCCACCGCAGCCCGGCGAGGATGCCGCGCAGGACAGCCGGCTGTGCGACGTCGGTGCTCACCGTGGCGTGCGGGTCGCCGGGAACCGCAAGCGCGTCGCCGTATCCGGGCGGCAGGGTGCCGAGCAGCGGACCGAGCGCGCCCGGTCCGGGGTAGCAGGGCGCCGCCTGCCCGGGGAACAGGACCGCGGCGCGCAACCGGCCGGGGCCGCCGAGAAACACGCCGCGCCGCGGGTCGATGAGCGTCGTGGCACCGGTGGCCAGGTGTTCGCGGGCGTGCCGGACGGCGGCGGCCAGCGCGTCCGGATCGGTGACCGCGGCAGCGAACCGGTACGGCGCGTCCACCGCCTCGGTGCCGGCCAGGGTGGCCGCCAGATCGCCCAGTTCACCGGCGGACATGGTGGCCGCTACGTCCCCGATCCGGGCCAGCCTCGCCGCCAGCGCCGCCCGGTCGGCGGCGGTGCAGACCACCACCTCGTGTCCGGGGTGCGGTGCGGCGAGCCGCCGTTCGGCGGGGGTGAGCCGCCGGCGCCGGCCGGCGGGCGGCCCACCCACGACCACGTGCGCGTTGATGCCGCCGAAGCCCATCGCGCTGACCGCGGCGTGCCGCCGGCCGGCCGGCCAGGGCCGAGCCTCGCCGAGGATCTCCAGGCGGGCGCCGGGTGCGGTCAGCAGCGGATGCGGTTCCGGGCACCCGGTGGTCGGCGGCAGCACCCCGTGGTGGATCGCCTGCACCGCCTTGAGCAGCCCGGCCACGCCGGCCGCCGCCTTGGTGTGCCCGATGTTGGCCTTGATACTGCCGAGCGCCGCCGGACCGGCGGCGTCGCGGCGCAGCTCCAGCAGCGCGTCGAGCTCGGTACGGTCGCCGACGTCGGTGCCGGTGCCGTGCCCCTCGACCAGGCTCACCGTGGCCGGGTCCACGCGGGCGTGCTGGTACGCCCGGCGCAGCGCCAGACCCTGCCCGGCGGACTCCGGACGGGTCAGCCCGCCGCCGCCGTCCGACGACAGTCCCCAGCCCAGCAGCTGGGCGTAGGTGCGCAGTCCGCGCCGGCGGGCGTACGACTCCCGGCACAGCACGAGCACCGCGCACCCCTCGCCGGGCAGGAAGCCGGTCGGGCGCCGGTCGTACACCCGCATCTCGCCGTGCGCCATCGCACCCACCCGGGCGAAGCCCACCAGCTCGAACGGGTCCAGGCTGAGGTCGACTCCGCCGGCCAGCGCCACGTCCAGCCGGCCCTCGGCCAGCGCCGTGGCGGCCGTGGAGACGGCCAGCAGCGACGACGCGCAGGCACCGTCCACGGTGTACCCGAAGCCGTGGAAGTCGAAGTGGTTGCACACCCGGCCGGCGATCGTGTTCGCCAGCGCGCCGGCGAGTGTCTCGTCGGACGGCTCCGGGAACGGCCCCTTGAACGCGCGCTCGACCGCCTCGACGAACCCGGCACGCTCGCCGGCCGGCACGCCCGAGGAGTCGAGCGCGGTCAGCACCGAGCGCCGCACGTACGGCCAGCGGTTGCGCAACGCGTTCGCCCGGGAGAACTCGCCGGTCAGCGTGTTGCCCAGCACCACACCGGTGCGGGCGCGGTCCAGCCCGTCGCCGTCCGGGAATCCGGCGTCGGCCAGCGCCGCCGCGCTCACGTCGAGCGCCAGCCAGTGGGTGGTGTCCACGGCCCGGAACGTCGGGCCGGCCACCCCGAAGCGCTGCCGGTCGAACGTCCAGTCGCTGATCAGCCCGGCGTGCGTGACGTACGTCTGGTCGGCGTCCGCACCGCCGTACTCGGCCAGCGGCAGCCGTTGCGGCGGCAACCGGCGGAAGGACCGCCGCCGCGCCATGACGTTCTGCCACAACTGGTGCGGGTCGGCGGCCTCCGGATACCGGCAGGCCATTCCGACGACGGCGATCCTCTCGGCCATGCTGATCTCTCCTAGCTGCCGACGTTGACCGCCTCCGGCGTGCGTGCCGGAGTGGTGGGCGGTCGCGACGGCGCGGTGCGGCCGTCGCCCGCGCGGCGGGTCCGCACCAGGGTGAACAGGAACCGGCCGGCGCACACGATGGTCAGCGCGTAGAACAGCCCGAAGGTGATGTGCGCGGTGACCAGCAGGCCGTACACCCCGGCGGTGGCGGCGCCGAACAGCACCTGGTCGCGCGGGCGCGACGGGGACGTCTGCGGGTCGGTGATCATGTAGTTGGTGAACAGGATGAACGCCACGCCGGTCATCACCAGCAGGGCGGACGCCAGACTGTCCGGCAGGAACGCGCCCCGGATCACCGCCTGCAGCGCGAAACCGCCCACCCAGCCGAGAATCAGCGGCATCCGCCCGGTCAGCTTCGCGTTGATCACCGTGCCGGAGATCAGGATCACCGCCGGCAGCGCCCAGTCGACGATCGAGCCGGTGTTCTCGGTGAACTGGTACGGCGGTGCGATGGCCACCCAGGTGAAGCAGATCAGCGTGGCGCTGATCCCGAGGTTGCTCGGGTTGAAATAGTGGCGCGGCACCCCACCGACCCGGATCCGCAGCAGGTACTTGCTGCTGATCGCGACGGTCACGGCGAAGACGGTGGGCATCAGCCGCTCGTTGCCGTACAGCAGCATCGCGCAGGCCAGCGCGGCGATGTGCGCGGGCAGCAGGAAGGTGACCAGGTTGCCGGTGGAGCCGCGGAAGCGGACCGGCCGGTGCTGCGCCCACGCGTCCACGCTCTCCAGGAGCAGGCTCAGCGCGTACGCGGTCAGCAACGCCACGATCGGCGTCAGATACGACTGCTCGAAGCCGAGCCACACGTGCCCGAGGATGGTGAAGACGGTGATGGACACGGCGAACCGGCGCAGCGCGGTCAACCCCTTGGGCGATCGGGTCGGAGACGTCATCGCTGTTCCTTTCTAGGCGCCGGCGCCGAGGGTCAGGTCGTGCCAGCCGGGCGGCAGCGTGCGGGTGAGGGTGTGCCGGCCGGCCGCGTCGCGCCAGGTGACCGTGACCGTGGCCGCGCCGCCGCCCGCGCCGAGCCCGAACAGCAGCTCGGGGGAGTTCACCCCGGTGTGCCCGTTGGCCGGGTAGAGCTGGGCGCGCGACTCGGTGCCGTCCGCGCGGGTGACGGTGACCGAAGCACCGATGGCCGGTCGCGGCCGATCCGCCGGGCTCGCGCCCGGCAACAACAACCGCAGACCGAGGTACGCGCTACGCGTACCGGTGTTGTGCAGGAACTGCGAGCGGGCCCACTGGTTCGCGAGGAGCACGTCCGGCCGCCCGTCGTGGTCGACGTCGGCGATCGCGATGCCCCGGCTCGGCCCGTGGTTGGCTATCCCGAGCTTCGCGGCGATGTCGACGAAGCGGCCGTCGGCGTCCCGGACGAAGAACGGGTCCCGCTCCCGGCCGGAGATGTCGGTGTCGGCGTCGAAGTTCGGCCACGCCGCCGGGAACCGCAGCACGTCGTCGTTGGCCATGGCGAGTTCCTGGAGGTTGGCCCAGCGGTTGATCCGGCCGCGGACGAAGCCGACCGCCTGGATCAGCTCGTCGGTGCCGTCGCCGTCGAAGTCGGCGGCCTTGACGTCCCAGCCCCAGCCGCTGCGGGGCAGCCCGAGCGGCTCGCTGTCGTCACGGTAGGGCGCGCGACCGTCGCCGAGCGGGCCGGTCCCGGTGCTGACGAACGCGAAGTTGCTCTCCTCCAGGCCACGCTCGACGGTGATGTTGCTGACCACGATGTCCGGCCGGCCGTCGGCGTTCAGTTCGGTGTACGCCACACCCATGCTCTTGAACGAGTCGTCGCCGAGCGCCTTGGACTTGGGCATGTCGGCCTCGCGCACGCCGCGCAGCTCGTCGAACGCGATCCGGCCCGGCGCCGAACGGTTGTGCAGCAACTGGTCCGGCCCGAAGTCGTTGGCCAGGTACAGCTCGGGCAGCGCGTCGCCGTCCAGGTCCTGGGCGCCGGTGGCCAGCGTCCACGAGGTGGAGGGCGCGCCTTTCAACGCCGCCGAGGCGTCGGTGTAGCGCGGCACGCCGACGCCGGCGGCCCGGTCCACGCCGGTGAGCCGCAGGATCCGGTTGGTGCCGGCGTTCGTGGCCTTGGACATCGAGTCCTGCATCCGCATGTGCGGGTCGTCGCGGGCGGCGCCGTCCAGCACCCGGGCACCGTCCGGGAAGTAGTTGCCGATGAACACGTCGAGGCGGCCGTCGCCGTCCAGATCCACCACGTTGGCCGTGGTGCTGTTCCAGATCTCGGTGGGGTTCGGCACGATGTCGGTGGCACGGAACGCGTCCGCTCGCAGCGGCGCACCGGGCAGGCGCAGGTAGGCGATCGGGGTCCGCCCCCAGAAGTGCACCAGCACGTCGGTCCAGCCGTCCTCGTTCAGGTCGGCGGGCACGCAACCCATCGGCGCCGTCGTCGTCGCGTCGTACGCCACTCCGGCCGGCAGCAGCGCGAACACCGGGAACCGGCCGGCGCGGTCCGGCGTCGGCCGGATGGTCACCGAGTCGTCGCGCGGATCGACCAGGCACGCCTCGGCGGGCAGCCCGTCGCCGTCCATGTCGGCCAGGCCGGCGGCGGCTCCGACCGCGGAGATCCAGCCCTGGATGTGCCGCAGCGCCGGCTGCACGGTCCGTTGCGTACGCGCTCCCGCCGGGTCCCCGTTGACGTCGCGGATCTCGAAGCCGAACCGTGCGGCAAGCGTCGTGGTGTCCGCGGCCGGTGCCGCCGGCAGCCGGGTGAACCAGCCGGCGGCCACGCACAGCGCCGCTGCCAGCACGGCCACCAGCGCCATCCGTCCGCTCTCCCGCATTCTCATGATCGCTCCTCCGCGGCCGCCGGGCCGACCGCGGTGGCGGCCGCCAGCCGCTGCACGCGCAGTCGCCACCGGCGATAGCCGCTCGCGTCCTGGTCCGGGACGTCCAGGCCCTCCCGGGCGGTCCAGGTCCATGCCGAGGCCGTGGCCGGGGTGACCCCGGCCAGGATGGGCACCGCGATGTCGCAGTGCTCCGGGATGCCGCCGGCCAGCCGCCAGGCCTCGGCGGCGAACGCCGCGCCCTGCGCGAGGGACGGGCGGTGCTCCGCCGCACGCTCGGCGAGCAGTTCGTAGGTTCCGGGGCCGGCGCCGCCGGCATAGGTGGCGGCCAGGCCGATCCCGCTCCACACGTCACCGTGGTGGCGTGACGGCATCGTGGTGACCAGCGCGGCCACCCGCTCCGGGTCGCCGCAGGCCCGGAACCAGAGGGAGCGGCCCAGGCCCTGGTACTCGATCTCGCACACCGCGGAGCACGGGTACGCGTGCGCCCGCCGGCGGTCGAGCTGCCGCGGCCCGGCGAAGAACGCGTCGCAGAACCCCTTGCCGTCGTACGCCAGCCAGCGCAGCAGCGGTGCCGAGGCGCCGATCCGGCCGAGCCGCCGGCGTCGCAGCTTGGCCATCGCCCAGCCGCTGCCGACGTGCATCAGGTACGCGTACCGGTCGCCGTAGGCCGCGTGCAGCGCGTCGGTGCGCCGGGTCCCGGAGATCCGCGCCGCGTCCAGCAGGGTGGCGGCCATGGCCGCGCCCTCGGCGGCGAATCCGCGCCGGTTCGCGGGTGTGTCCAGCTCGGGCGGTTCGTCCGGGCCGGTGGCGAGCTCAGCGTTGTAGCCGTCCAGGAACGAGCCGGCCGCCGCCTCCAGCGTGGCCCGGGTGGCGGCCGGCTCGGTGGCGAACCCGCGCGCGCGGAAGTCGACCAGCGACGGTGAGAGCACCAGCGGCCGGCGCCAGCCCAGCCGGCGCTGCGGTGACTTCGATCCGGTCATGCCGGTGAGCCAAACACCGGCGGGTTGACGGTTTCTGGAACGTTCTGGACCCGGCCTGACAGCCCCGGAGGGCGGTCCGATCGGAAGAAGTCGGGCCACCGGTGACGCCGTACGATGAGCGGGACCCCAAGCATCGATGCGACCGGGCAGGTGGGTGCGATGCGAATGGCCCAGTTGGCCGAACGGAGCGGCATCGCGGTGCCAACGATCAAGTACTACCTGCGGGTCGGACTGCTGCCGCCCGGGCGGGCAACGGCCCGCAACCAGGCCGAGTACACCGACCGTCACCTGCGCCGGTTGCGGCTCGTCGACACGCTGATCGGCGTCGGGGGCTTCGCCGTGACGGCGGCCCGCGCGGTTCTCGCGGCCGTCGACGACGTACGCCTCCCCGCCGCCGAGCTGGTGGGCACCGTTCTGACGGCCGCACCCGCCGCCGGCCGGGCCCGCGGTGTCGACGACGGCGACCTGCGCACCGCCGAACTGGTGGTCACCGCGGCCGTCGGCGACCGGCACCGCACTCCGGCGGCCGAGGCCCGGCTCTTGGACTCGCTGATCGAGGCGTGCGCGGTCGCCGAGATGCTCGGCGTCGTTGAGCTGGGCGCGGCGCTCGAGCAGTACGTCGCCGCCGCCCGGATGTGCGCCGCCTGCGACGAGAAGGTGCTGCTCGCCTATGCGGCGCATCGCAACCTCGCACCGGAGGAGCGCGACCCGGCCGTCCGCGAGGCCGTGGTGATCGTCCTGGTGCTGGGTGCCGTACTGCGCTCGGCGCTGACCGGCCTGGCACAGCAGGACGTGCTGTCGCCGTTGCTGGCCGGCGCCGCCGGCCTGCCGGACGCGGGTTGAGCCCGCGGATTCATGTTCGGCTACCGGTCGAAAAGGGACTCGAAGAGCTCGATGCGCCGGGTCGAGATCGGCACGGTCAGGTGGAGCGGGGTGCTCATCGACGGTGGCGCCGGGACCGGCGCCGGGACGGGCAGCAGCGCACGGATGCCGCGTTCGGCGAGCTCGCGTTCGACGCTGCCGTCCGGGTCGGCGACCACCACCCACGGGATGTCGGGATGCCCGGGTTGGACGGTGAGTCCGGCCGCGCTCAGCCGGTTCACGAACGCCGGTTTCACCGTCCGGACGCGCCGCCGCAGCGCGGCGAGCGGATCGCCGGCCGACAAAACCCGCAGCGCGGCGTGCAGCGCAAGCTCGCCGATCAGCATCGGGGTGATCAGTTCGCGGACGCGGACGGCCAGCGCCGGGGAACAGACCGCGAAGCCCGCCCGCAGGCCGCCCCAGGAGTACGCCTTGGTGAATCCGCGCAGCACGATCAGGTTGTCCACCTCGCCGGCCACCGTGACGAGACTGCCGGCCGGGCCCAGGTAGGCCGCCGCGCTCTCGTCCACGACGAGCACCGCGTCCGCCCGCGCCACGACCCCGGCGAGCCGGACCATGTCGCCGAGGTCCAGGATGCCGGCGTCGAACGCGGGCCGGTCCAGGCTCACCAGCGTGGGCCGGACCCGCCGGATCTCCGCGGTCAGCGCGGCGAGCGTGGCAGGTTCCCCGGTGATCCGGACGTCCGCGCCGCGGAACGCGGCCCAGGCCGCCAGATCCGGGTGGGTGTGCGCGGGTGCCAGGATCGGGCCGCCGTCGGCGAGGCCGGCCAGGTCCCGCAGCAGCGAGGTCACGCCGGCGCCGAAGCTGAGCTGGGCGGGCGCCACCGGGCGGCCGAAGAACCGGCTGACCACCGGTGCGCCGCGCCGGCCGCCGAACGGGTCGTCCACCGGGTAGTGGCCGGCCACCTGGTCGGCCTGGGCGGCGAGGTCGGCCCACACCTTCGCCGGCGAGGGGTCCAGCAGTTCCGTCTCGTCGTCGGCGTACCGCAGGTCCAGCCGGGTCGCCTCGCCGGCCGTGCCCCACGCCGTCACGGCCAGGGAGTCCGGCGGCGCGGGCAGCGCCCGGGCCACGATCAGCACGCCCGGCGGGGTGCCGCTGGAGGTGAGCTCGAGGTGCTCCACCCGGTAGCCCGCGGCGCGGACCAGCGCGGACAGTTCGGTCGGATGGTAGAAGCGGGTCGCGCCGCAGCGCCCGGTGAGCGGGTCGAACGACCCGGTGGGTGCGCTCTGGTCGAGCAACAGCACGCCGTCCGGCCGTAGCCGGCGGCGCAGGTCGGCCAGGTGGCGCCGGTGCGCCGGCTCGTCACCCGGGCGAGGCCATCCGGCGCAGACGGCGGCGTCGGCGGGCGGCGCGCCGGGCTCCGGCGGGATCACGACGACGGTACGCCCGGAGCGTTCCAGCGCGGCCGTCAGCCCTGCGGCGTCCGTGCCGGTGATCAGAACCCGCTCGCCGGTGAGCCACCGGTCCAGCAGTCGCTCGATGTGGCCGGCGGACATCAGCGGCCGGCCAGGATCTCGCGCAGGGTGGCGCCGCTGTCGTACCCGAGCGCCAGCTCCGATGGCTGGTAGAGGCAGAACCGGTGCCCGCCGGGATCGGTGAAGTGGATGGTGCGGCCGATCTCCTTGGAGCCGACGCCGCGCCCGCTGAAGGTCAGCCCGGCGTCCGCCAGCTCGGCCGTGCTGCGGTCGATGTCCGGGGTGTGGAACACGAGCAGGTACGTGTCGTGCCGGACACGGCAGCCGTTCGTGACGGGCGGCGCCGCTTCCAGCACGATCGGGACCGATCCGGTGACGAAGGCCGGCTCCGCCGGCTCCGGCTGCCACAGGCCCAGCACGTCGCGATAGAACGGCACGCAGGCCGCCGGATCGGTGACCCGCAGGCGCAGCTCGGTGACGACCGGGGGCCGGCCGCCGGGCCGGAAGCGGTGGCCGTGCGGATCGGTCACCAGCGCCGTCCCGCCGGCGCACACGATGGTCAGCCCGTCCGAGCCGGACACCCGGAAACGCGAGGCGGGGGAGAGGTTGAGCGAGAGCAGCAGCGAGCCGGCGTCGTACTTGACCACGCCGTGGCGGTGGCTCGGATCGTCGTCGGTCTCGATCACCGGCAGGCCGAGCCGGTCCTCCATGAACGCCCGCTGGGCGGCCAGATTGTGGGCCTCGAGGAAGACGTACAGCAGTGGCCGATCTCGAAGAAGCACCGCAACTCCTCGTTGTCGTACGCCCGCGGGGTTCTCATCAGTTGCTTTGTTCGTGTGTCCGGGTATGCCGGAGACGCGTCAAGTGCCAGGCTGGTCCGGACGGAAACCGTTAGAAGGTGGGGGTCGACATGATCATCGGAATGCACGCCACGATGTACAGCACCGACGCCGAGAAGGACCGGGCCTTCCTGCGCGACACACTGGGCCTGACCACGGTCGACGCCGGAGGCGGCTGGCTGGTCTTCGCGCTTCCCCCGGCCGAGTTGTCCGTGCATCCCACCGACTCGGCGCCGACCGGGGAGATGGCCGATCTCATGGAGTTCTACCTGCTGTGCGACGACGTCAACGCGACGATCACCGAGCTGCGGGAGAAGGGCGTCGACATGTCCGGCGAGATCAGCGACGAGGGCTGGGGGCTGGTCACCTCGATCCCGCTGCCCGGCGGCGGCAAGATCGGTATGTACGAGCCGCGTCATCCGACGGCGATGAGCTGAGCGTTCCGGCCGGGGTCCGGCGGGCGCGGCGGCGCGGGCGAAACGGCGCCGCCGCGCCGGGCCCTCATTCTTCCTCGTCCTGCTCGACGCTCTGGGCGGCGAACACCTCAAGCATGCCGCCCTTGGCGTCGAGCGACTCGTGTTCGACCATCAGGCCGTCCTGGAACGTCACCACGTCCGTGCCGGTGAAGCTGGTCTTCTGATTCGTGGCGGCCACACCGAGCCAGGCCCCCTTCTGGGTGCCCTCCATGCGCCACCGGAAGGTGACCTTGTCGCCTTCGGACGTCATCTCCTCGATGGTGAATCTGCCGTCCGGGAACGCCGAGCGCAGGTGCTGGATCTTCAGCTTGAGACCGAGCCGGTCCTTCGTCGTGCCGGGGAGCGGCGTCTTCTCGATGTTTCCCCGGCGCTTGACCAGCCCGTCGACAATCTTGGTGTTGCCGCTGTTGAACGCCTCGGTCATCTTGCGAATGGCGGCCTCGTTCGCCTGTTGCCTTTCCGCCTGAGTCATGTCAGCGCCTTCCTGGTTCGCTGATCCGCGTTCGCGATTACGTCTGCCGAGCCTAGGTACGCACCCGCCCGGCGCGCTTCTCACACCTTGCTCGTCAGCGCGCGATCCGCGGCCGTCTTGATCCGGGCGAGCAGCTCGAGCTGTTCGTCGAGGGGTGGCTGCCGGACGTTGGTGAACAGCACGTGGTCCACGGCGAGTTCTTCGAGGCGCCGGAGGTCCTCGACGACCTGGGCCGGTGAGCCGCCGAGAAACGGCCGGCCGGTCCCGATCGGGGACGACGTCAACGGGGTGGCCGCCCGTACCACGATCGACAGTCCGCCGGGGTCGCGGTCGGCCCGCGCGGCGGCGTCCCGGAACCGGCCGATCGCCCGCGCCAGCCGCTCGAACGACATGGACGTCGGGTTGAACCCGTCGGCGAACCCGGCGGCCCGGTCGATGGCCACGTCAGCGGCCGCGCCCACGATGATCGGCGGGCCGCCGGGCTGGTGCGGCTTGGGATCGAGGTACGACAGCGGGATCCGGTGGTACCGGCCGTCGTAGGAGACCGGGTCCGCGGCCCACGCCGCGCGCAGGGCCGACACGAAGTCGCGCAGCCGGTCGCCGCGCTCGCGGAACGGTACGTCCCAGGTGGCGTACTCCTCCCGCATCCAGCCCTGGCCGAGCCCGACGACGAGGCGCCCGCGGCTGAACCGGTCGACCGTGGCGAGCCGGCGTGCCAGCTGGATCGGGTTGTGCAGCGGTGCGGTCAGCACGCTGGTGCCCAGCTTCACGGTGGTGGTGCCCGCCGCCACGAAGGCGAGCGTGTCGATCGGTTCGTAGGTGGTCCGGTAGTACTCCGGCAGGGGCCGCGGCGGTCCCGGCGGCTGGGCGACGTCGGCCACCGGACACAGCAGCCGCTCGTGCGTCCACACCGCGGCGTACCCCAGATTCTCGGCCTCCCGGGCCATCCGCGTGATCGCCTCGGGGCCGGCGTACGGCCCCGAGGTCAGCAGATCCACCCCCAGATCCATGCTCGCTCCCTCCGCCGTCACCCGCCGGCGCATTCCGCGTCCGCCGCCGCGAGTGCTCCGGCGATCTCCTCGCAGTGCGCCGGCTCCAGCCGCGGGTTCGTCTGTACGAAGGCGAGCCGCCGGAGCAACCGCAGACTCTCGTCCATGAAGCCGGGCCGGTAGTCACGGTCCGGCACGTGCGACCACGGGTTGCTGCGCGCGTCGATGCCGACGCGCGCGTTCATGGCGCGGAATTCCGTCGCCCAGTGCGCTCCGGTCGCCGGCAGATAGCGATCCGTGCTCATGGCCGCATAGCAGTGTTCGATCTCGCCACCGGCGAACAGCTCCCGCGACGTCGTGACATGCCGGATCCCGCGTGCCCGGACGGCCGCCGCGAAGGCCTGACAGGCCGGCTCGTCCGGGAAGAGCAGGGGAGTCATCCAGCCGGAGTCGCCGGCCGGGTCGTTGCTGGGCACCCGCTGATACGTCCGCGCCGGTCCGGCCAGTTCGAAGATGCGGTCGCGGGCGGTGCGGAGCCGGCCGAGCAGCTCGTCGAGGCGTTCGAGCTGCGCCAGCGCCACCGCTCCGGTCAGCTCGTTCATGCGCAGACCGGTCGCCGGCATGATCCGCCCGCTGAGGTTCATCGCCCGCTTGCGGGCCGGGATCGTCCGTCCGCCGGTGTAGTGCACCGCGAACTGGTAGAGCTCGTCCGAGTTCGTCGCGAGGTAGCCGCCGTCGCCGGCCGCCACGAACTTCATGAACTTGGTGCTGAAGATCGCCGCATCGCCGATGCCGCCCAGCCGGCGGCCGCGGTAGCTCACCCCGACCGCCTGGGCGTTGTCCTCCAGCAGTGCGATGCCGTGCCGGTCGGTCAGGGCGCGCAGCGGCCCCAGGTCGCACGGGGCTCCGAAGAGGCTGACCGCCATGACGGCCCGGGTCCGCTCGGTGATGGCGCGGGCCACGTCGGCCACCGAGATGCCGAGGGTCGCGTCCACCTGGGCGATGACCGGTACCGCCCCGCAGAGAATGACGGCGTCGGCGCAGCCCACCCAGGTCACGGCCGGAAGGATGACTTCGTCGCCGGGGCCGACGCCGAGTCCCAGCATCGCCGCGGTGAGAGCCGTGGTGCCGGAGACCGTGGCATGCACGTGCTTGACGCCCAGCAACGACTCCATCCCCTGCTCGAAGCGCCCGACGAAGGAGCGGGAGGCGGGCACCTCGTACCTCCAGAGCCGTTTGCTCCGCAGCGCCTCCAGCACGTAGCGCTCCTCCGCCTCGCCGGTCAGCTCCGCCCCGGTGCTGGTGTAGGGGATGTCCAGATAGTTGCCGAGACCCGCGGCTCGCAGCGCGGCCGCGTACCGTTGCTCGCCCACGGCGTCCTGGATCAGCGACAGGACGACGGAGACCGCGGGCGGCGAGGCCGTGCGACTGAGATACCGGATCACGTCGGCGATCTCGTCGTCGTCCTTCGTCACGAACGCCTTGCGGAACTCGTCGTGGGCCTCGTCGCCGGCGAGCGCCGCATAGGCGGCGCTCTGCAGGTCCTTGAGCGCCCGGCCGGACCCGTCGTGGGTCTGCTCCGCCGTGATGGCCGCCAGCGCGGCCCGCAGGTCCTTGAAGTCCATGGTGCTGTGCCTCCGCGGTACGGGGAGCGGTGCTGGGGAAAAACGCGCGCGCTCAGAGGTCCGCGCGCAGGATTCGCTGGATCGCCGCGCCGCTGGGCCGCGCCATGGTCTCCGCGGACGGCTGGCACAGGTAGTACCGGTGGCCGCCGGGATCGGCGAAGCCGGCGGCCACCCCGATCGGCGAGACTGGGGACTCCCCGGTGAAGGCGAGCCCTCGCGACGACAGTTCGGTGGTGGCCGCGTCCAGGTCGGCGGTGTGGAAGCCGAGCGCGACGCCCGCCGACCCTTCGACCGTCACCCGGTGCTCGGCCGCGTGCTCAGCGTCGCCGACATGGTGCGTGGTCAGGAGAACTCCGCCGGCGTCGTACTTCACCACGCCGTCCGGAACGGCCGTCACACCGCGGTGGCAGGTGTTGACCTCCAGCGGTACGAGACCGAGCGTGCCCTGATAGAACTTCTCGGTCGCGTGCAGGTCGTGGACGTACAGGAAGACGTAGAGCAGTTCCAGGCCGGGCCCGTCGCCGGCGGCCCGCCGCAGCGCCCGGATCTTGCCGCCGCTCGGCCAGCTCATCGCCGCCTCGGACGCCTCGTAGAGGCAGAGCCAGTGCCCGTCCGGGTCGTAGAGGTCCGCCATGGTGCCGGCCCGGGACGTCTGCGCGGGGCGTAGCGAACCACCCCGCTCGTCCATCGCGGCCCCCACCGCGCGCATGTCATCGACCAGCAACGTCAGGGTGAGGGAGCGATCCCGCTCGCCGAGAGGCACGGCGGGGTCGGAGGTACGGATCAGGGTGAGTACGACATGGCCGAGCGGGTAGCTCACCGACGTGTCGTCCGGGTCCAGCGCCGGAAGGCCCAATACCTCCTCGTAGAACTGTCGTGATCGGGAGAGATCGCGAACGGCCAGGGTCACGTACATCAGACGGTGCTTTGTCAGCATCGTTCCGGCTCCCGAGTGGAATCAGGCGGCCGGTTCGACCGCGTCTTTCTGCGACCGTAGGTGCCGGTCCGGACCGGGGTCTTCTCCCACGTTGCTCACCGCGCGCCGGCGACGATGCTGTAGCCGTGCTTGGCCGAGCTGATCTTGACAAGCCGCAGGCCGGCCTCGCCGAGGAGCGCCTCGAACTCTGCCGCCGTGCGTTCCCGGCCGTGGCAGCCGACGAGCATCAGCAGGTCCATCAGCAGCCCCGGGCTCGGCCGGTCGCCGGGCGGCAGCACGAACTCGACGACGAGCAGCAGCCCGCCCGGGTTCATCGCCCGGCGGCAGTTCGCGAGCACCCGGACCGCTTCGTCGTCCGGCAGGCCGTGCAGCACGCTCTTCAGCACGTACGCGTCACCCGCCGGCAGGGACTGGCTGATGTCGCCGGCCACCGCTGTGCAGCGATCGGCGACGCCGGCCCGCTCGAACACCCGCCGGGCCTCGTCGAGCACGCGAGGCTGCTCGACGAGCACCCCCCGCATCGCCGGGTGGGCACCGACGATGGCGGCCAGCAGCTCGCCGCGGCCGCCGCCGACGTCGACGATCACGTCGACCCCGGAGAGGTCGTGCTCCGCGACCGCGCCGGCGACCGGGACGGTGTGCCGCGACATCATCTCGTCGAACACCGCTCCGGACTCCGGATGATCCGCGAGGTAGTGGAAGAACTCCTGGCCGTACAGGTTCTCGAAGGCCGGGGAGCCGGTGCGGACGCTGTGCTCCAGGGCGCCGAACGCCTGGTAGCTCACGCCGCCGGACCAGAGCGCGAAGGGGCGTACCGATCGGGGGGTGTCCGAACGCAGCAGCTCGCCGACCGGGGTGAGGGAGAATCGCCCGTCGTCCATGGCGACGATGCCGTAGCCAGCGAGCGCGCGGAGCAGGCGATACAGCGCCCCCGGATGAGCACCGACCGCGGCGGCGAGCTCCGTGCTGTCGCGCGGGCCGTCGCGCAGCTGGTCGGCGATGCCGAGCTTCGCCGCCACGTGGATGGCCTGCTGGATCTGATTGCCGACGAGGAGCTGGGCGAGGTTCTGGGCAGCGGAACTCACCGGTGCCGATGTGCTCGTCATCGCGGGAGCGTAACGCCGGGTAGCCGCCGGATTTTTCTTCCCGCTTGCTGTTCGGAAACCGGGGATCGTGCCGTCACACGCGGCGGCCGGTCACGGCGCTGTCCAGGGTCGCCACCCGGTCGCGGACACGCGCGGCGTCCGCCGGCGCGGTCGTACCGTATGCGGTCAATGCCCGTTGATAATGCTGTCGTGCGCCGCTCAGGTCGCCGTCTGCCCGGCATGCCTCCGCCAGACCGGTGTGCGCTTGCCCCTGCTGGTCCCGGGCGCCGGTCTCGGTCGCCACGGCGAGCGCGGCAGCGTGATGTTCCAAGGCATCAGCGATACGACCGGCGGCCGTAGCGGCTTCGCCCAGGCCGTTGAGTGCGTACGCCTCGTGTTCCCGGTCGCCGGCGTCCCGGAAGAGAGCGGCGGCCTCGTCGAGGTAGTACGTGGCCGCCTCATGATTGCCGCGACGTCGTTCGACCCCACCAAGTCCGAGGTAGGTCCAGCCCAAGCCGGTGACGTTGCCGACGTTCCGGTAGATCTGTGCGGCTTGCTGGTAGTGCTCGGCGGCCGCGTCGTCGCGGCCCGACCGGGCCTCCAGGTCGCCCAGGTTGGCGAGAGCCATGGCTTCGCCGTCACGGTCGCCGGCTCGCTCGAACAGCGTCAGAGCCAGGCGATGACGTCGGCTCGCCACCGCGTCGTGGCCCAGCCGCTCGGCGATGTTGCCCAGGTCGGTCAACGCCGCCGCCTCGCCGGTCGGGTCGCCCGCCTGCCGGTACAACACGAGTGCTTCCTCGAGGTATCCGGTCGCCTCCGGGTAGCGGCAGAGCCGCCAGTTCGCGATGCCGAGATTGCCGAGCGTACGGGCCTGCCCGACGGCGTCGCCGGCGTCGCGGAACAACCGCAACGCCTGTTCGAAGTCGTCGATGCTCTCCGATTGCCGGCCGAGGTGACCGTTGGCGTTGCCCAGGCCGAGCATGGCGTGCGCTTCACCGGCCCGGTCCCCGGCCGCCCGGGCCGCATCGCGGGCATGGCCGTGCACCACCATCGCCTCGTGGTGGAATCCGCCGTCGAGATAGCGGTAAAGGATGCTGGAGAGGACGACCGCGTGGCGGGTGTGGCGACCTTGCGCGGCCGCCACGACGACCGCCACAAGATTGGCGCGCTCGGCGTCGAGCCAGTTCCGCGCGGTCTCCGGGTCCGGCAGGGCCGTGGCCGTCGTTCGGGAGGTGGGGACGAAGACCAGACGGTGATGCTTCTCGGCCGGGTACGACACGTGCATCGCCTCGGCCGCCATGACGGCGTAGTAGTCGAACAGCCGGGTCAGTGCCGCGGCGCGCTCGACGTCGTGGTGCTCGTCGTTCGCCAGCTCGCCGGCGTAGCTGCGCAGCAGATCGTGCATGGTGTACCGGCCGGCACCGGACCGGCTGATCAGATGCGCCCGGTTGAGCCGTTCCAGGGCATCCCGGGCGGACGACGGCTCGTCGCCCAGCAGCGCGGCGGCGGCGCCGAGTCCGAGGTCGGCTCCGGGATGCAGGCCCAATAGCCGGAAGGCGCGCACTACCGGCGGGTCGAGGTTCCGCAACGACCAGGAGAACACCGACGCGACCGCGGTCCGGGGGTCTTCGTCGACGTCGAGCATGTGCAGTCGCCGCTGAGCCAGCTCGGCGGCCAGGTCGGACAGCCGGGCAGCGGGCCGGGAGTTGACCAGCTCGGCGGCTACCCGCAGAGCAAGCGGCAGTCGCGCGCAGCGCTCGGCGAGCTGCGTCGCCGCGCCGGGCTCGGCGCCCACCCGGCCGCCGATGAGACGGCTCAAGAGCTCTACCGCGTCGGGCAGAGGTAGCAGTCCCAGGTCCAGCCGGCGGGCACCGTCGCGCGCGACCAGGCCGGAGAGGCTGTCTCGGCTGGTCAGCACCACTAGGCAGGAGGGCGAACCGGGAAGCAGGGGTCGTACCTGTGCCGATGTGGCCGCGTTGTCCAGCAGGATGAGCAAGCGCCGGTGGGCGATGCGGGAGCGGTACAGCGCCGCCCGGCTGTCGACCTCCAAGGGGATGTCGTGCTCGGCCACGCCCAGACCGGTAAGCAGCCGTCGCAGGGCCTCGCCGCAATCGACCGGCCGGTCCTCGTCGTAGCCGCGCAGGTCGAGATACAGCTGCCCGTCCGGGAACCGGTCGCGAACCCGGTGGGCCCACCTGATCGCCAGAGCGGTCTTGCCCACCCCGGCGGTGCCCGCTATCGCCGAGATGACGACCGTGTTCGGCTCCGCGTGGCCGGCCAGCGTGTCGAGTACGCGCAGTTCCGCCGAGCGGCCGGTGAACGCGGTGACGTCCGCGGGAAGCTGAGCCGGCGGTGGCGGATCAGCCTGGCCGCCCGCAGGGGACCGGACAACTGCCGGATGCTGCTGCCGCAGCACGTTCAGATGGGCCGCGGTGATGCCGGGTCCTGGCGACACGCCGAGCTCGTCGGCGAGCCGGCTCCGCAGATCCGCGAATGCGCCGAGCGCGGCCGCCTGCTGACCGGAGCCCGCCAGCGCCAGCATCAGCCGCTCATGCAGCCCCTCGTGCAGAGGATGCTCAGTGATCATCCGTTGTAGCTCGGCCAGCACCGCCGCCGGGCGGCCCAAGGCCAGCCCAGCGTCGGCGAATCCGATGGTTGCCAGGACCCGTCGCTGAGTGAGGGAGACGGCCGCCGGATGACTGCGCAGCCGGTGGGTGCCATCGGCGAGGACCGGACCACGCCAGTGGGCGAGGGCCCGGGCGAAGGACGGGAACGCCTTCTCCGGCTGTCCCGCGTCGAGGAGCCGCTGTCCCTCATCCGCCGACCGCCGGAACTCGGCCACGTCGAGCTGCCCGGCGGCCAGCCGTAGCAGGTATCCGCCGCGGGACGCGACGACGAACGTGCCGGGGCTGCGCGGTGCCCGCCCTGGCTCCAGGCTGTCTCGCAGTCGCCGGACATAGACGTGCACCAGGTTGTGGCAGGTCCCCGGCGGGCGGTCACCCCAGAGGACGTCGATGATGTCGGCAACGGCGACGCGGTCGCCGGCATGGATGGCGAGCAGGCCGAGGACGTCGCGCTGCATCGGTGAGGAGAGGTGGACGTCAGCGGAGTCGCGGCGAACGGCAAGTGGTCCGAGCGCGGCCACGGCGAGGGGCTCGACGGTCACGACCGTGGCCTCGCCGCCGTCCGGTGGCAGTGCACCGTTCGAGCCCGGCCCGTCCAGCGCGGCGATCAGCCGCCGAACCGTCTCCGGCCGCGGCCTGGCCATGACACCACGCTCGATGTTGCGAATGGCCCGCACACTCACGCCCGCTCGGTCGGCGAGCTCCTCCTGCGACATCGCGGCGCGCCGACGCCGCTCTCCCAGCTCGCGTCCCAGCACTGCTCGGTCGTCCCCGACAACCACGATCGGTCTCCGCTCGGTCATGGCCCTGCCCCGCAAGGATCACTGTATCGACGTCGGTGATGCCGGCATTGTCGTCGCGGTGACAGCAGTGCCGGTAACCCGACGGCGGCATCATGCCGGTCGCGCCGAATAAGCCCTGGTCAGCTGGCTGTCGCCGCGGTCAGTGAGAGTTCAGTCCGGCACCCTGTGGTCGCACCTAGATTCGTCATCGGAGGTGGATGGCAATGTTGAGAACACGCAGACTCGTCGCGATGCTGATCGCTGTGAGCATGTGCACCGCCGCGCTCACGGTGGTGCCGGCGTCACCCGCGTCAGCGTTCGCCTACCGGTCGGACAGATGCTGGGAGGACGGTTGCGGCAGCGCCTCGGCGGACCGGCTCAGCGCGTCCAGGTACTACCGGGGCCAGTTCTCCACCAAGGACTTGCGCTGTGGGCCGCTGTCGTTCTCCGACTATTTCGGCACCGTCCGCGTGTGGTGGAGCGACGGATCCAGCCGGTACGTTCCGGCGGAAGCCAAGCGCGGCCAATGCGGCACGCCGAAGGCGTACACGTGGGAGAGCCCGATCCGGAGCGGACTGGAAGTGATCCGCTTCCGGTACGTGATCTGCGACAGCACGAGCAGCCCCGGACGCGGCTGCTTCGAAGGCGGCGACGCGGGCTGATCGGCCGCACACTGCTGGGGCCGCCACGGGGAGCCCCAGCAGTGCTGCCGCGGTTGTCAGGAGTTGCGAAGGAAGCAGCCGCTGGCCAGCAGCGGGCCACCGAAGAAGGGATGGAAGTCCTGGGTGACCCAGATGCAGGCGTGGCTGGTCTGCGCGGTGCTCCACGGCCGTTGCAGGTTGCCGGAGTACGTCGACCAGGTTCCCGGATCACGCGGCGGGAAACGAGCACTGGTGTCCGCCAGGACCTGGCCGAAGATGTCGATCCATTGCACTCGGATCACAACATAATGGGCCGGATCGCATTTACCGGAGAACGCGTATCCCACTCCGAGATTGCTGACATTGGCATTGAGGTTGATCGCGGTGCAATCCACCGCGGCGAGTTTGGTGTCGGGCGCGGCGTGCGCGGTGCCCGCGGTGGTGCCGAGGGCGAGCGCGATGGTGACGAAAAGCAAACCGAGCATGCGTCGGACAGTGTGCATCTTCATCGGTGCCTCCTCAGCACGAAACACTGATGTGGATTTCGATGTTGATGTCGCTCGGGAAGCGCCCGTCCTCGGCGGGCATCAGCCGGAACACCTCGTAGTTGGTCGGGCCGGGGTCCTCGTCCAGCGGCGGCCGCTTGGCCCGGCCGGCGTAGCCGACGGCCGAGACGCCGAGCCGCTTCAGCGCCCGGGAGACACCCGCGGGGTCGCCCGTCTGCAGCGCCTCCGCCATCGTCCTGGCCGCTGCCCCGTCCTCGGCGAAGCGATCGGCGGTCGAGGCGATCTCGCGCAGCGCCGTCTGGTAGCCGCTGACGCGCGAGTCGGTGATGGTCATTCTCGTTCCTCCATGAGTGAAGTGATCCGCAAACGGCGCCTGCCGCCGTTGCGCTTTCGACTATGGCAATCGGTGGTGGCTCCGGAAATTCGCAGAATTGCGTACGCGTTCGCGAGTTTTTCCACCGCGTCTTCAATCCGGAGCAGGACAATGGTTCGTCGAATCTCGGACAGTCGAACAGGTCGATGCTGTGTCACCCTCGAGCGCGACATTCCGCGGAGCCGGCCGTTCGTGCGCGGCCACCGGACACGGGGACGGCGAGAGGCTTCCGGCCATGAATTCAGTGACCGCCGCAGATTGGCGCAGAATCTCCGATCTGATCCATAGGTTCCACGCATCGGAGCAGGACATGCCCGCGGCGGTGCTCGCCGACATCGGTGGACTGATCGGCTGCGAGGTGGCTTCCTACAGCGTGGTCGACCACGTGGAACAGCAGCTCCTGCAGGCGGTCGCCGTACCGCATACGTCGAATCTTCTCGGCATCGCGTCGTTCCATCAGCTGTTCGATCAGCACCCCGGCTTCTCGGCCTACCGCGACGGCAAGCTGGACCACGGGGAGTCCGCCGCCTGGTCCGATCTGCTGGAACGGCGAGCGCTCCGCCGGCTGCCGTTGATCGTCGACTTCTTCGAACCCCGCGAGACACGCGATCAGCTGCTGTGCGTGGTACGCCTGCACCGCCACCAGGGAGGCGTGCTTGCCATCAACCGGTCTCGCCCCGGATTCTCCGCGCGTGATCGAGCCGTGGTCGAGACACTGGCGTCACACCTGCGCGTGGCCGTGCTGCACCGTGAACAGGTGTCGATGATGCGGGCCGCCGTGCGCCGTACCGACCGCCACAACCGGCGACTCGACCGGGCGTCACCCCGGTTGGACACGCTCACCGCGCGGGAACGGGACGTCGTCACGCTCCTCACCGACGGGCTGGGCGACCGCGAGATCGCTCAGTCCCTGCACGTCAGCGTGCGTACGGTGCACAAACATCTGCAAAACGTCTACCGCAAGCTGGGCCTCGACGGTCGTGCCCAGGTGATCGCCATGACATCCGCGAGTGTGGCCGACGACCTGATTTGAGCCGGCACGTCAGCCGGTACGCTGCACCGGCGGCTCAGGTCCGGCCGCGCGATCATTGGCCGAGATCCGCGGACGAGAGGCAACAAGATGACGGCGGTATCAGGCCAGCACCCGGCTGTTGCGGGCCCGGCGATCGCCGGACAGGCAGCGGAGGAGGATCTGCGGGCCCTGTTCGGGCACTCCACCGCCGTCTTCGCGTCGCTGGCGGGTCCCACGCACCTGGTGGAGACGGCGAACCCGGCGTTCTTCGCCGCCATCGGCGAGGAACGGGCTCGTCCCGGGGCCGCACTCGCCGAGCTGATGCCGGAACTGACCGGTCAAGGCTTCATCGCGCTGCTTGACGAGGTCTACCGCACGGGTGAGCCATACACCGGCCGTGACGTGCGGATCGAGCTGGGCACCGGCCCGCACGCGCGGGAGGCGTTCTTCGACTTCACCTACGAGCCGCGCCGGGACGCCGGCGGCACCGTGACCGGGATTCGTGTGCTGGGCGTGGAGACCACCCAGGTCAAGCACGCCCAGCGGCTGATGGCCGAACACCGTGCCCTGCTGGAGCAGATCGCCCGTCAGGCACCCCTGGCCGAGGTACTCGACGGGATGGCCCGCTGTATCGAGAATCTCGCACCGCAGGAGGTTCTCGTCTCGGTTCTGCTCGCCGATCCGGACGGCCGGCACCTGCGCCACGGCGCCGCGCCTAGCCTGCCCGACTTCTACAACCAGGCCATCGACGGGATCGCCACCGGTGAAGGCGTCGGCTCCTGCGGCACCGCCGCCCACCGCCGGGAACCGGTGATCGTCACCGACATCGCCACCGACCCGTTCTGGGCCGACTTCCGGCATCTGGCCGAGCGGGCCGAGCTGGCCGCCTGCTGGTCGACGCCGATCCTGGCCCGCGACAGCGGCCTGCTGGGCACCTTCGCGATGTACCACCGCACCCCGCGCGTCCCGCAGGACACCGACCTCGCCCTCACCCGGGTCTTCGCCGGCACCGCGGCCCTGGCCATCGAGTGTCACCACAGCGAGCAGGCGCGCCGAGCCGCCGAGGCACGCGCCAAGTCAGCCCATGACCAGCTGGCCGAGGTGGTGAGCGTGGAGCGGGAGCTGCGCGCCGAGGCCGAGCAGCGCGCGACCGCCGCCGCGGAACTCGCCGCGAGGATGCGCGCCGCCGCGGCCGCGCAGGCCGCCATGCCGCACCCCGAGCGCTGCGAGCTCGGCGGGGCCGCCGGGTGCACCGCACCGGCCGAGATCAAGATCGCCGATTCGTGGGGCGACGCGGCATGGGGCTGCCCGGCCCACGTCGAGGAAGCGATCATCAACGTGCGGTCGGTGTTCATCGCCAGCGAGGAGCTCGGAGGCCTGGCCGCCTACGTCAACCGCTGACCGCTGTCCCCTTGTCCTTCGGGCGGATCTTGAACGCCGGGCAATGCCCCGGCGGCTCCGTCGCGTCGACCATGTCCAGGTCGCCGAGTACCCGGACCGAGGCCTTGGTGATGGCTCGGAGGCCGCGCTCCTGCTGGTAGCCCTGCAATGAGCTGGTGTACAGGCCCTTGCCGGCCGGATAGAGCACCAGCCGCTTGCCGTCGATGTAGGCGCAGGCCGACTCGTCGTGTCCCCAGCCCATGATGTGGTGTCCGCGGTAAGTCTCGAAGAATCCGACGTTGTTGCCCGACGGGACCGGTGGAGCGGCGGGGGCGGCGGCGGCCGAGCCGGCGGTGGCCATCACACCGACGGCGACAGCCAGCGTGGTGAGCGCTCGTCTGGCGTTCCCCGGGGTCTTCGCCCGCTGTTTTCTCTGCCGCTGTTTTCTCTGCTGCATTGAGATCATCGCCCAATACGCCAATCATCGACGTTCGAAAGAATATTACCGAATCGTGCGGCGCCGTCGACCGATCCTACCTCGCAGGCGGCCTACCCGGTGCGGCGTCGAGCCGTTTTGGTTCGCGGAGGGGCCGACGCGGTAACCCCGTGGTGGCGTCCGCCCAGCCAATCACTCGAAAGCCTTACTGCCGGCCGCGGCCGCGAACCGCCTTGCGGTAGCCCTTTCGGTGGCCGGTCCCGTCCATATTCCTTCGATGGGCTTATGCGGGTAGGAGTTCAAACCTCGATCTGGTTCTATGGAGATACACGGCGCACTTTCAACACCGTAATAAACGGTGTCCGAGCGCTTGCGACCGGTTCCAGATAAGAGGTTTCCATGACCGACATGAAACGCCGCGACCTCCTGCGCTACAGCGCGGCCGGAGTGGTCACCACCGCAACCGTGCTGGTAGGTGCGCAGGGGCTGGCGGCCTCCGGCCCCGCCTCGGGACGGCAGAACGCTGCCCCGGAGGACCCCCGCGACTTCGACGAGGTCTACAAAGGCAAGAAGATCAAGGGCAAGCACAACGCCGCCCGAGACAAGGATGAACTGCGTATCAACAACAAGAAGTTGGCGCTTACGGTCATCAGCACCCTGTTCATCCCGGAGGACGGATCCGCGCCGCATGTGGGCCTCGGCTACATCAGCGCCATCAACCATTACGATCCGGTGGAGATAGACAACGATAAGCACAAGGACGGCCTCAAGAAGCTGGCCAAGAAAGTCGTCGACATCTTGGGGGATCTCGAGCTGAGCGACGAGGCTGCGAAGGACCACAAACACTGACACGCGCGTCAACCCGCCAGCATCTGATAGTCCTCAAAATGAGAGGCGACTGACCAAAATGGCCGTCGTACGCAAGAGCATCGCAGTCATGACGAGCGCGGAGAAGACCGCGTTCATCGACGCTCTCCGCCAGTTCAAGACGACATCCGCGAACGGGCGTAACTACAACTGGTACATCGACCAGCACATCACCTTCTTCTCCCGCACCTCTGACAACATCAGCCATGCTCACCAGTCGCCGTCGTTCTTCCCCTGGCACCGCGAATACCTCCGGCTGCTGGAGCTGGACCTGCAGACGGTCAGCGGCAATCCGGAGATCTTCATCCCTTACTGGGACTGGACCGGCACGACCTCGCCGTTCACCGCCGATTTCCTCGGCTCGATCACCAACGGCAGCGTCTCCAGCGGCAACTTCAGTCCCTCCTGGGGCTGGGCCATCTACCGGAGCAGCATCGCCACCAGCTTCCTCCAGCGCCGGCTGGGACAGAACGCCAGCCGTCCGACCGCTACCACGGTGAACACGGTTCAGGGCTACACGGTCTACGACCGGTCGCCGTGGAACTCCACCGTGTCGAGCAGCTACCGCAACCGCAACGAGATCGAGCTGCACAATCGGGTGCACAACTATGTCGGCGGCCACATGGGAACCCGGGAGGCGCCCAACGACCCGGCCTTCTGGCTGCACCACTGCAACATCGACCGCCTGTGGTGGCTGTGGCAGAGCAACCGAGGCATCGACACCTACCAGCCTCGGACCGGAACCACCTCCGGCGTCATCGACAACACCGAGACGATGCGCCCGTTCGCCGCCGGTCGCACCCCGTTCGCGGTACGCGACATCAGCGCCCTGGAGTACAGCTACGCCTGACCTCGGCGCCACTCGTCGCGGTGCTCCCACGCCGTTGCCCACAACGGCGTGGGTTGGACCAGCGCTCTGGTGCGAACCCCGAGGACGAGCGCGCGGCAGGCGAGCCGGCCGATCCGGGCCGGCAGGTGCTCACGGTGAAGCAGGAGCTCATCCCGCAGGACATCCATGACATCCAGGTCCGGCCGGGTGCACCGGACCGGGATGGACACGGGTGTGATCCCCGACCGGCCGGCACGCAGGCACAGGTCGATCACCGCACCGTGATCGCTGAACCTCGCGTCGGTGCCACCGAGTCGCCGCAACAGGGCACGCCGGACGAGGACCACCGACGGCTGCCGTCCGAGGGCGGTCAGCCCGAGGCAGAAGGCGATCGCGCGGCGCAGCGTCGGCCGGACCGCCGATCCGCCGTAGAGCCCGGCGGCGGGAAACCTCGCGGCGAGGGCGCGCAAGTCGTCGACCGCGTCCGTGCCGGAGCCGACCGTCACCAGATCATCCGAAGCGGAGGCGGCGGACGCCGATGCCCGTACGCCCTCCGCCCGGGCCCAGCGGCGTCCGCGGCGCAACCGGCTGGTCCCCTGCACCCAGAGGAAAGCGGCGAGGTGGCGCCACAGGTCAGGTGCGGCCAGCACCGCCCGCGCGTTGCGGCCGCCGCCCGCGGCCGGCGACGACCCGCCCAGCTCGGCGTTGCCCCGGCGCCATCGCGCCAGCACCCGGCTCAGCTCCGGCCCGGCCGGCAGGACGAGCAGGAACCCGGCCCCGTCGACGACGATGCGTTCGTCCCTGGCGAACAGTGAGCGTACGTAGGCGTCGTCGGCGACCAGATCCGGAAAGACGCTCCACCGTCGCCGGCCCGGGGCGTTGACCGCGTAACAGCCGGCTCCGATCACGTCACCCTGTACTGCCGGCAGGCGCGACCAGACGGCGGCGAACCCACGGCTCAGCCGGTCATCCGGGCGGACCAGGATCGGACGCGGTCCCACCATGACCGGCCGGCCGGCCGCGTCCATCGCCGCCAGCAGGGCCGGCAGCGTCCCGGGCGTTATCACCGTGTCCGCGTCGAGGTAGACGACCGGGCCGCCTCGGAGGTGGTCGTTCGCCGCGTTCAGTGCGGCCGGCTTGGCCGCGATCGGCAGCTCGACCACGACGAGTTCGACGCCCGTGGCGGTGTCATCGCCCAGCGCGCGGGCGACGTCCACGGTGGCGTCGTCGCACCCGTTCGCCACCACGATCACCCGTACGTCCAGATCGCGCGAGTCGCCGGCGACCGCACCCAGGCACGCTCCGAGCAGGGCTTGCTCGTTGTGGGCCGGGACCACGACGTCGATCCGCCCAGGCACCTCAGCCACCGTGGGCCGGGCGCCCGAGTCGGCCGGGAGTCACCCAGGCCGCGACGTGCACGGCCAGGAAGACGGCGGCGGCCGGCCACGCCGCGGGGTTGGCCAGCAGCGATCGTACGATCCCGTGGTGCCGGGTGTGGTCGTCCGGATAGGGCGGCTGCACCGCGAGGCCGGCCAGCTCCCGGTTGCCGCGCTGGTACCGGCGCCGGGCCCGGAGCAGGGCCGGCAGGCCGTCGGGCGCCACGACCTCGTACCACGCGGCGGAGACGAGCAGGCGTTCGTGAGGCGCGAAGTGCCACCGCACCCACTTGTCGTCGGAGTGCAGGTCGGGCAGCTCTTTCCAGCGCGACCGGCCCTCGGCCGAGACGGCGTACGCCCCGCACGTCGCCGGTGACCGCCGTACGTACGGCAGATCGCGCCAGATCCGGAAGTACGCCCGCGTCACCGCGCTTCGTGCCGGCGCCAGACGCGACGCCGGCGCCGCGAAATGGATCCCGGAACCGGGAGCGAGGACCGCGAGCAGCGTGGCGACCGCGCACGGCGAGAGCGCGGCGTCCTCGTCGAGGTAGAGCCGGGCGCCCGGTGGCAGCAGACGGTCGCCGGCCCGTAACGCCGCGGACCGGCCCGTAGGCGTACGGATGACCGTGCACCCGATGCCGGCGGCCCGGAGCGCGGGTGCCAGGTCGACGGCCCGGTCATAGCTGTCGGCGCGGCTGTCGTTAACGGCCACGACGACGTGAAGGTCGCGCGTCCGGGTCTGCCGGGCCAGCGAGCAGACGCTGCGATCGAGCAGGGCGGAGCCGCGGTGCGTCGGGATCACGACACCCAGGCTGGCCACGGTTGCCCCCGCTCCGTCAGACAGGCCTGCATCGTCTCACCGGTGGCCGGGCCTGCCCATTGGTGGACCGGCCCGGCATCGATGTCTGAGCGGAGGACCTTGCTGCTCGCTCAACCGGTCGCCGTGCAGGTCGCCCCGTCCAGGCGGAAGTCGGTGGGCCGGCCGTTGGTGCCGCTGTAGGTGGCCTGTAGACCGAAGGTCACCGTCGCCCCGGCCGGCAGCGTGCCGTTCCAGCCGGCGTTGCGCGCGGTCACCGCACTCCCGGACTGGCTGACCGTGGCGTTCCACGCGCCGGTGACCCGCTGGTCGCCGGGGAAGGTGAAGGTGACCGACCACGAGTTGCGGGCGGCGCCGAGGTTCGTCACGCCGACGTTCGCGGTGAAGCCGGTGCCCCACTGGTCGGCCGTCCAGCGCACCGAGCAGGCCGTGGCCGGCGGGGAGGCCGACGGCCCGGTGGACGGCGGGGAGACCGAGGGCCCGGTGGACGGCGGCGTGCTGGGGGAGCCGAGCGGCGGGAAGCGCAGGATCCGGTCGTCGTCCGCGGCCGGCGTACCCCGGCCGTCGCGGTTGCTGGTGGTCACCCACAGTGCGCCGTCCGGCGCGCGTTCCACCGTGCGCAGCCGTCCGTACCGGCCCTGCAGCAGCGCGACCGGCGTACCGGCGCCGCCGGCGCCGTCCAGCGGCACCGACCACAGGCGCTGGCCGCGCAGGGCGGCGACGTACAGCGTCTGGCCGTCGATGGTGGCGCCGCTGGGCGACGCCTCGGCGGTGGTCCACACCACGATCGGGTTGCGGAAGCGGGTGTCGGTGCTGCGGCCCTCGACCGTGGGCCAGCCGTAGTTGCCACCGGCGACGATCTGGTTCACCTCGTCCCAGGTGTTCTGGCCGAACTCGGCGGCGTACAGCCGGCCCTGCGCGTCCCAGGCCAGACCCTGCGGGTTGCGGTGACCGAGGCTGTAGACCAGCGAGCCGGGGAACGGGTTGCCGGTGGCGGGCACGCCGCCGTCGGGTCGCATCCGCAGGATCTTGCCGTTGAGGCTCTGCTGGTTCTGGGCGTTCGCCGTCACGCCCGCGTCGCCGACGGTGGCGTAGAGCATGCCGTCCGGTCCGAACGCGATGCGCCCGCCGTCGTGGATGCTCGCCCTGGCCAGCCCGCTGAGGACCACCTGCTGGGTCTGCGGCGCGTCCAGCCGGAACCGGACGATCCGGTTGTCGCTTGACGAGGTGAAGTAGACGTACACCAGGTTGTCCTGCGCGAAGGTCGGTGACACCGCCAGGCCGAGCAGGCCCGCCTCGCCGGTGGCGGCGACGCCGGCGATGGTGGTGACGGTGGCCGGCGCGGTGCCGGGACGCACCCGCGACACGCGGCCGCTGTTGCGTTCGGCGACCAGCGCACTGCCGTCGGGGAGGAAGCCGAGCCCCCACGGAACGGTCAACCCGGTCGCCACCACCTGCGGGTTGGCCAGGTCGGGTTCCAGGGCGGCAGCGGGCGGACCGGCCGCGACCAGGGCGGCGCCCAGGGCAAGCGCGGCGAGTGTGCTGCAGACAGCCAGTTTACGGCGCATGGGCACCTCCAGATTGATCGACGCGAGTCAATCTACTCGGGTCGTGGGAGCGTTTCCAATCGGAGCGCCTCGGCGCAGATGGTGAAAATCATCCGGTGAACGGGTGCCGCGGCGCGGGGCGACACTGGAAGGCATGGTGGGAACCAGAGACGCACGGCCACCGGATTTCGTACCGGTGTTGTCGCGGGGAAAGCACCGGCATCCGCGCCGGGGCGCCTGTTTCATGGAGTTCGCCTCGTACCTGGCGGGCGAGAGATGGACTGATCATCCGGCCTGTACCCATCCCCTGCTGGCACACCTGGCACGCCTGGTCAACGACTACACGTCCGACGCGGAGCGTCGCCGGTTGATCGGGCTCATTCCCTCTGTGGTGGGTCTGACCAGCGACGACGCACGCGTCGACCTGAAGATCGCGTTGCGGGCCGCGACAACCGCGCTGCCGGTGGTCGCCGAGGAACGGCAACGGACCATGGCGGTGACCGTGCTGACGGCCAACCGGTTGCTCGCCGAACTGGACGGCCGGGCGCCCGGTCATCTCGAGGACGCCAGCGCACACGCCCTCAGGCAGGCCCCGCTTGCCGCCCGCTGGGCGCGGGAGTACACGGCGACGGTGCCGGTGTCACTGCGCGCCTTCCGTGAGCGCGGCGCGCGGGCGGCCGTGCTGTACGCGGTGGACGGCATCTCAACGGCCTGCACCGGGAACCCCGACCAGCTGCTCCGCGAACTGCTGGCCGCCGCGATCGACGACTGCGCCGCCCACGTGCGCGCGGCAACCTCCCCACAGCCGCACGTCACCGCCGGACGGTAGGCCGCAGCGATACATTGTCGACGATGTATCTCGCTGCGGCCTGAGGGGCGGACACCATGCGCCGATTCATCGCTGTCCTCGCGGCGGCGTTTCTGCTGCCCGGAGCGTCGCCGGCCGCTGCGCGGCCGAGCGAGCGCTATCAGAACCCGGTGTCGGCGAGCTTCGCGGACACCTTCGCCGACCCGGTGATCATCGCGGGAGACGACAATCATTGGTACGCGTACGGCACCAGCGACCCGCTTCGGGAAGGAGAGGGTACGCCGCACCGGATCCCGATGGCCCGCTCGACCGACCTGGTGAACTGGACGTACGTCGGCGACGCTTTCGGTCCGGCCCAGCTCCCGGCATACGCGCGACCCACCGCCGCGCTCTGGGCACCCGACGTGCGCAAGACCGGGAACCACTGGGTCATGTACGTGACCGTCACCGAGACCGAACCCGACGGTGCCTCAGCGATCGGCGTGGCCACCAGCCCCACTCCCACCGGTCCGTGGACCTTCGCTCCGGAACCGGCCGTGCCGCCCCGCGCCGCACCCGGCGGCGGTTGGTGGTGGACGTTCGACCCGGCGCGGCTGACCACGCCGGACGGCACGCGCTACCTGTACTACGGCAGCTACTTCGGGGGCATCTGGGTCTCCCGTCTCAGCCCGGACGGCCTGCGGATCGTCGGCGATCCCACCCGGGTGGCGATCGACAACAAGTTCGAGGGCGCCTACGTGGTACGCCGCTCCGGCTGGTATTACCTGTTCGCCTCCTCGGCGAACTGCTGCGCCGGACCGACCACCGGCTACTCGGTCGCGGCCGGGCGCTCCCGCAGCCCGCTCGGGCCGTTCGTCGACCGTGACGGCCAGTCGCTGAACGTCTCCCGTGCCGGCGGCACTCCGGTGATCGCACCGAACGGCAACCGCTGGGTCGGCACCGGCCACAACGGCCTGGTCACCGACCGCACCGGGCAGGACTGGCTGGTCTACCACGCGATCGACCGTGCCGACCCGTACCTGGACGAGCCGTTCGGCGTCAACGAGCGGCCCATGCTGATCGACCGCCTGGACTGGATCGGGGGCTGGCCGACCGTGAACGGCGGCGCCTGGGCGTCGGAGTCGCCCCAGCCGGCGCCCGGCCGCCGGCTGGGCCCGGTCCGACCGGCCCCGACCCCGCAGGCCGGCCGGTTGCTGCCCGCCTACTCCGACGACTTCACCGCCGGCACACTCGACCCGGAGTGGGAGTTCGTCCGGCCCGATGCCGCGGTGACGGTGTCCGGCGGCCGGCTGCGCTGGCCGGTCCAGGGTGCCGACCTCACCGGTGACTCCGACGACGCCGGGGTGCTGCTGCGCGACGCCCCGCCCGGGAACTGGATCGCCGAGACGAAGGTCGGCATCGACCTCGGTGAGGATACGGTTCGCAACTTCCAGCAGGCCGGGCTGATCGCGTACGTGGACGACGACCACTTCGCCCGGCTGTCCACGGTGGCGATCTGGAATACCCGGCAGGTCGAGTTCGGCAAGGAGATGCCGTTCGCGGCGAGCACGTCGTACGGCGGAACCATCGCCGGCACCCCCGGTCTGACGACCACCTGGCTGCGGCTGGCCCACCGGCGGGACGCGGGCGGGGAGCACGAGTACCGGGCGGGGGTGAGCCGCGACGGCCGCAACTGGACCTGGGGCGGGGTGTGGACGCTGCCGGCGGACACGGTTCCGCGGATCGGGCTTGTCGCACACGGCGGTGCGGCACCCGCGGTCACCGCGGACTTCGACCACCTGCGCTTCTATCGCTGGTGAGCGACCGGTCACAGGGTCAGCAGCAGCAGGGGAGCGGCGGCCGCCCAGGCCTGCGGCGAGCAGGAATGCGGGTACGGCACCGGGCCGTGCCCGCGCTCGCGTGCCAGGCCGGTCATCACCTCGGGTAGCCGGCCCTCGGTGTAGGACGCCGCAGCGAGGAGGCCGTCGGCGATGCTCGCCGCCTCGGCGCGGTACCCGGCGGCGGCCAGACCGGCCACCGTGATCGCCGTGTCGTGCGGCCACACCCCGCCGCGGTGGTAGGACAGCGGGTGGTACGGGACCTGCCCGGCGGCGAGTGTCCGCACCCCCCAGCCGGAGAAGAAGTCGTCGCCGGCCAGCCGCGAGGCCACCGTGGCCGCCCAGTCGTCGGCGAGCAGCCCGCACCACAGCACGTGTCCGGCGTTGGAGGCCGGCGCGTCGACCGCTGTGCCGTTCGCGTCGAGGGCGAGCGCCACGAAGCCGTCCGGCAGGCGGAAGTCGGCGGCGAACCGGTCGCGCAGGCCGGCCGCGGTGGCCGTGAGCATCGTGGACCAGGCCGGGTCGTCCCAGACCCGGGTGGCGAGCCGGGCAGTGCCCAGCAGCGCGCGATAGGCGTACCCCTGCGCCTCGGCGACCGCGATCGGCCCGGCGGCCTGCGTGCCGTCGGTGAAGACGATCGAGTCGGCCGAGTCCTTCCAGCAGTGGTGCACGAGGCCGGGCAGGTCGGTGCGATAGCGCAGGTAGCCGGTCGGCAGGCCGCCCGGCCCGAGCATCCAGCCGGCCGCGGCCCGCGCCGCCTGCTCCAGCTGTCTCACCAGCTGGTCGTCGCCGGTCACCTCGTGGTAGGCGGCGAGCAGCATGAGGAACAGCGGCGTCGCGTCGACCGACCCGTAGTAGCGGGCGTAGGGCACCTCGCCCGTGGTCGCGAGCTCACCCCGGCGGATCTCGTGGATCATCTTGCCCGGCTCCTCCACCCGGGAATCGTCGGTGGTCCGGCCCTGGGTGGCGGCCAGCACCCGCAGCGTGCCGGCGGCCAGTTCCGGCCGGTGGTGCAGGGCGAACAGCGAGGTCAGCAGGCTGTCGCGGCCGAAGACGGTGAGGAACCAGGGTGCGCCGGCGGCCGGCACGACGGCGCCGGGCACGCCCGGTGCCGGCATGCTCAACGCATCAAGATCAGAGAGCCCTTTGCGTACGCACGACGCGAGGTCGTCACGGGCCACCGTGGGGGCGGGCCCGGCCGGGATCCGGTCGCCGGCCTCGGCGGGCGCCGACGCGGACACGGTGACCCGCAACGTCACCGATTCGCGCGGTGGCAGGAGCACGGACCACCGGATGCCGTCGCGGGCGAGCTCGGCGGCCGGTGCGGGCTCGACCGTCGTGGTGCGGGTGAAGCCGCGCCGGGCGTACGAGTAGCTCAGCCGGCCACCGGACACGTCGGCACCGCGGATCGCGTCGGACTTGTCGAACGTACCCGCCGAGCGCAGCTCGAACTGGTCGGCGAAGTCGGCCGCCAGCTCGTAGTGCACCGGGATGGTCTGCGGCGTGGTGGCGAAGCTGGTCAGTTCCAGGGACTCGATCAGGCGGCCGGGCCGGACCTCGCGACGCCGGACCATCGCGTACGGCGGATCGGCGTGGCGGCCCGTGTCGGGTGCGTACACCGTCGAACCGGGGTCGCCGCGCAGCACCCGCAGCGGCGGCCCTGGTACGCGCAGCACCAGCCGTGACAGGTGCCGGCAGTCGTCGACGAAGAAGCCGTCCGTGGCGGAGCCGGTGACATCGGCGCCGCTGTCGGTGAGCAGGCAGGTGGTGCCCGCGACCGTCGAGTGCCCGGTCACGGCGCCCGGATCAGGTCGAGGATCAGCGCCGCCGTCCAGCTGAACCCGTCGGTGCCGTGGCCGGCTCCGGTCAGCGGGTCGAGGTACTCCCGGAAACCCGCGTCGCGTACCCGGTCGAGCAGGCGTTGCCGCAGATCCTCGGCGAGCGACGGCTCGCCGTGCAGGCGCAGCCCGTGCCAGAACAGCCAGCTCGTGTTGATCCACCCGGGTCCGCGCCAGTAGCGGCCCGGGTCGTGGTCGCCGGCGGTGAGGTCGTACGACGGCAGGGGACACGCGTCACGCAGCCGGAACCGGTCGCCGAGCGCCGTCCGGATCAGCTCGGCGGCGACCGGCAGGCCCGGTACGACGAGCGGCACGAGACCACCGACGGAGTACGACCGGATGAGCTTCCCGGTGTGCGCGTCGCGGGCGAAGAACATGCCGGCGGCCGGGTCGTACAGGGTGGCCGTCAGGGTGCCGGTGAGCCGGGCGGCGGCCGACCGGTGCGGCCGCGGGTCCCGGCCGAGTTCCACGGCCATCGACGCGAGCGCGTCCTCACCCGCGGCCAGCAGCGCGTTGCACAGCGGATCCTCCACCGCGAAGCCGTGCACCCGCAGCGAGTCGGCGTATCCGGCGTCGCGGTAGTCGCGTGCCAGCCGGACGTAGCGGCCGTAGTCGGTGTCGGTCGGCCGGTCGGCGGCCGCGGCGTGGTCGAGGTCGCGGCGCGTGAACTCGCCGGCCGGCACCGGCGTGACCCGCGACAGCGGTGTGTCCCAGGCCGGGCTGTTGTCCAGCCCGGACTCCCACGGGTGTACGACGGACATCAGCCCGCTGCCGGTCAGGTCGCGCCGGGTCATGAGATAGCGGTGCCACTCGACCAGCCGCGGGTAGAGCCGGGACAGGAAACCGCGGGCGCGGGCGGTCGCCGGGTCGGCGCGGTAGGTCAGCCAGACGGCGAGAGCGTGCGCCGGTGGCTGGACGATGCCCGAGGTCGGCACCGCCGGTGCCTCCGGCACCGCCCCGGAACGCCAGAACGAGGGACCGGGGAAGTAGGCGTCAGCGGGCACGTGCGGGTCGAAGACGATGTGCGGTACGCGTCCGTCGCGCCATTGCGCGCCGAACAGGGACTCCAGTTCGCGCTGCGCCCGGGCGGGGGAGAGGTGGCGCAGCCCGATGGCGACGAACGCCGAGTCCCAGCTCCACTGGTGCGGGTAGAGCCGGGCGGCCGGCACGGTGGCGTGCTGCCGCCAGTTCGTGGCGAGGACCCGTCGGGCGGCCCGGTCCAGATCCTCGATCGTGCGATGCGCCACCTCCGGGCGCTCGGTGCAGGTCGTCATACCAGCGCGCTGACGTCGTGGCGGCGCAGGAAACCCGGGACCGCGGCGACGGCGGTGGCCGGTTCGCCGCGCAGCCGGCACTCCAGAGCAAGGTAGCCCTGGTATCCCAGGGCGTCGAGGGTGCCCAGCAGCGCCGCCCAGTCGAGGTGCCCGGCACCGGGCTGGAAGCGGTTGGAGTCGCTGACCTGCACGTGACCCAGGTGCGCGGCGGCCCGGACAAGCGCTGAAGTGGGCTCGTCCTCCTCGATGTTCATGTGGTAGGTGTCGGCCAGCACCTTGACCGACGGCAGGCCCACCGCGTCGATGAGCTCGACCGCCTGCTCCAGCCGGTTGATCATGTGGTCCTCGTACCGGTTGAGCGGTTCCAGCGCGAGCGTCGCGCCCACCCGCGCGGCGTGCCCGCCCAGTTCCGCGAGGCCGTCCAGCAGGACCGCCCGGTCCTCCGGCTCGCTGCGGGGCGGCTCGAACGGCGGCAGCCGGCGGGAGAACATGCCCCAGGACGCGGGCGTGCAGGCAACCGCGCCGGGACCGCCCACCTCGGCGATCACCGACAGCTGCGACTTCAGCTGGGCGACGGCGTCGCGGCGCAGATCGGGGTCGAAGGCGGCGAAGAAGTGCGACATGTCGACGCACACCGACGGCATGACCACCCCGTCGCGGGCCGCCCGGCGCAGCTCGGGCAGGCGGTCACGGAACGCGAAGTCGCCGCGGGCGCGCAGCTCGATGCCGTCGTAGCCGGCGTCGCGGGCGAACTCGAACTTCTCCTGCAAGGTGTGGCCGGGTAGCAACTGCTCCTGGCATGAAAGTTTGATCATGGGAAGGTCAACACCACCTGGAGTGCTTCGTGTGGATTGCGGTCGAGCATGTGATAGGCGGCCGCCGCCTCGTGCACCGGAATGACGTGCGTGACGAGCCCGGCGGGGTCGATCCGGTGGTCCGAGGCGAGCCGAAGGAACGTCTGGTTGAGCCGGATCTGGTCCCATCGCCCGACGACGGCCGGCGGTACCCCGCCGATCTGCGAACAGATCAGGTCCACGCGGTTGTGGTGGAACTCGTCGCCGAGGCGCAGTCCGACGCCCTCGCCCTGGTAGAAGCCGGCCGCCACCACCCGCCCGTTGACCGCGACCGCGCGGATCGCCTCGTGCAGCGCCGCGTACGAGCCGCTGATCTCGATCGCCACGTCCGCGCCGCGGCCGTCGGTGAGCTTGCGGATCTGTAGCCCGGCCGTGCCGTCGCGCGCGTCCAGGACGGTGTCGGCGCCGTACTCCAGAGCCTTGTCCAGGCGCCCGGGGACCGCGTCCACCGCCACGACCGAGCCGCCGGAAAGCCACACGAGCCGGGTGGTGAGCAGTCCCAGCACACCCTGTCCGAAGACCGCGACGGTCTCGCCGAGGTGGACGTCGGCTGCCAGTACCGCGTTGAGCGCGACCGCGCCCACCCGTGCGAACGTCGCCGCGATCGGGTCGAGGCCCGCCGGGACCGTGCAGCCGCGTACCTTCTCGGCGGGCAGGACGGCCTCGCTGCGGTGACCCCAGATGCCCCAGACGTGCGCGCCGATCGGTGGGAGGCCGGGGTCGTCCGCGACGTCCGGGGCGACCTCGACGATCTGGCCGACCTCTGAGTAGCCGAGCCCGGCCACCGGATATCGCAGACCGCTGGTGTCGTCGACGAACAGCCGCAGGCCGGGATCCCACGACTTGTTCAGATAGGGGTTCGAGCCACGGTAGGCGGTCAGTTCCGTGCCGGCCGAGATACCGGAGAAGCTGGTACGCACGCGTACCTGCCCGGCGCGCAGCTCGGGGTTGGGCTGATCGACCACCTCGACGCGGTGCGGTGAGGTGATCTGCACTGTCTGGGACACTCAGACATTTCACCGCATTAACTGCGGCTACGCGGCAAAACGCGGGATGTTCGGTCGAGTTTCCGCGCCACTTATGTCTTGCGGTCGTGCATTAGTCGCCGCCTCCGGTGGGTGAATTCATCGCCGGCCGCCCGCGCCCAGGACGGTGTTCGCACCGTTGAACCTCGTCATGACGCCTGCAACGCCGGGTGGCGCCGCGAGCGCCGCCCTGTCACACACCGCATCGGAGGTGCTTACGCTACGCATCATGACCATCTGCTCCCGCGCGACGAAGGGCTGACGGCTTGTGCTGACCAGGGATAGATGGGGCCGCAACCAGAACTCGGCGGGCCACCTGCTGTGGCTGGTGCGCACCGGGCGCGCCCGTACGCGCGGCGAGTTGCAGAGCTACACGGGCCTGTCCCGCTCGACCACCACGCAGCGCATCGACGTGTTGCGCGCGGCCGGCTATCTGCGTGCCGGTGGCGTCGACGGGTCGACCGGCGGGCGACCGGCCGAACTGCTGGAGTTCGACACCGCGCACGGGGTGGTGCTGGTGGCCGACCTCGGCGGCAACCACGCCCGGGCCGCGGTGGTGGATCTCGGCGGGCAGCTGCTGGCCGAGGAGCACGAACCCATCAAGATCGGCACCGGGCCCGAGGCGGTGCTGGAGTGGGTCGACAGCGCGTTCGGCCGGGTGCTGGCCCGAGCCGGGTGGAACGCCGGCCAGATCCGCGGCATCGGCGTCGGCGTGCCCGGCCCGGTCGAGTTCGACTTCGGCATGGTCACCCAGCCGCCGATCATGCCCGGCTGGGACGGTTACCCCATCGCCGACCGGTTGCGCCGGACCTGGAACCGGCCGGTCTACGTGGACAACGACGCCAATCTCATGGCGCTGGGCGAGCAGGCGGTCCACTACCCGGACTGTCCGGCGCTGGTTCTGGTGAAGGTGGCGACCGGTATCAGCGCCGGTGTGGTCATCGACGGGCAGGTCTACCGGGGCATCGACGGTGGCGCCGGCGACATCGGCCACATCCGGCTGTACGAGCATCGCGAGGCCCGGTGCGAGTGCGGCCTCTACGGCTGTCTGGCGGCGGTGGCCAGTGGTCTCGCGCTGGCACACCGGCTCACCGCCTCGGGTACGCCCACGTCCTCCGGTGCCGAACTCGTCGAGCGGATCCGATCCGGTCACGCCGAGGCGGTGCACCTGGCCCGTACCGCGGGCAAGCTGGTCGGCGAGGTGCTGTCCACGGTCGTGTGCATGGTCAACCCCGCGGTTCTGGTCATCGCGGGTGACCTGGCCGACATCCACTTCGTCACCGGCGTACGCGAGGTGCTCTACCAGAGCGCCCTGCCGCGCTCGACGCGCCACCTGGAGGTCAGCACGAGCCGGCTGGGCGCCAAGTCGGCCGTGATCGGCGGCTACGCGATGGTCGTCGACCAGGTGTACGCCCCGGCCGCCGTGGACGCCGAACTCGCCCGGATGATGCCTGCCGCCGTACCGGTGACCTGCTGACGCTTCCGCACCGGCTCGGGCGGATCACGTGAACGATGTCCGGCATGGACGAGTCGGGAAATCCGGGGACGCCGGTCGAGGTCGGGCTGGTCGGCGCCGGGCCGTGGGCCGCGAGGATGCACGGGCCGGTGCTCGCCGCCGGTCCGCAGACCCGGCTCGCCGCCGTCTGGGCGCGCCGCCCCGAGGCTGCCACGCGGCTGGCCGCCCGGCTGGGTGCGTACGCTGCTCGCTCGTACGAGGAACTGCTTGACCGGTGCGAGGCGGTCGCCTTCGCCGTGCCGCCGGACGTGCAGGCCGCGCTCGCGCCGCGCGCCGCGCGGGCCGGCAAGGCGTTGCTGCTGGAGAAGCCGCTCGCGCTCGACCTCGGCGGCGCGCGTGCGCTTGCCGACGCCGTCGCGGAGAGCGGCGTGGTCACCCAGCTCGTGCTGACCAAGCGCTACCACCCCAGCACCCGGGCCTTCCTCACCGCGGCGGCGAGTTTCGACGCGGCCGGGGCCAGGACCCAGTACCTGCACGGCGCCTTCCTGGGTGGTGCGATGGCGACCGGCTGGCGGCTGACCCTCGGCGCCCTGTACGACCTCGGCCCCCACCTGCTCGACCTCGTCGACGCCGCCCTCGGGCCGGTCGAGGAGTTGCGCGCGGTCGGCGACAGCCGCCGCTGGATCGAGCTGACCTGCCTGCACCGCGGCGGCGCGGTCAGCCAGCTCTCCCTGTCCGGCGCCGTCGGGCTGGCCTCCTCCCGGGCCGGGATCGAGCTGTTCGGCCCGGCCGGGACGCTGGCGCTCGACTTCGGCACGGTGGACCACGAGCAGTGCTGGCCGGCGCTGCGTGCCGAGTTCGCCGCCGCCGTACGCTCCGGCGTGCCGCACCCCCTCGACGTGCGCCGCGGGATGATGCTTCAGGAACTGCTCGACCGGGCCGGCCGTACCGACCCTCGGTGACCGTCAGGGAGTGCGGGGAACCGGAGGCAGCGCCGGGCGGTCGAGCCACGTGGTGAACAGGGCGTCCAGCGGCCGAGCCGTGAAACGCCCGGCGTGCTCGCGGAACTGCTCGGTCGTCACGGTCCGGTGCTGGTGTTCGGCGGTCCACGACCGCAGCAACGCGAAGAACGCCTGCTCGCCGACGCCGGCGCGGAGGGCGTGCAGGGTCAGCGCGCCGCGTTTGTAGACCAGCGGGTCGAACATCCGATCCACCCCCGGGTCGGCGACCCTGACGGTCGCCGGGCGCGCCTTGAGCCAGGCGTGCCACTGGGCCGCGCAGGCGTTCGCCGGCAGGCCACCGGAGACCTCGGACCACAGCCATTCGGCGTACGTCGCGAAGCCCTCGTTGAGCCAGATGTGCCGCCAGTCCGCGATGGTGAGACTGTTGCCGAACCACTGGTGGGCGAGCTCGTGCGCGACCAGCCGCTCGTGGGTCCGCCGCCCGTCGACGTGGTTGCGCCCGAAGACGGCCATGCCCTGCGCCTCGACCGGGTCGTCCAGGTCGTCGTCGGTGACCACCACGACGTACTCCCGGAACGGGTAGGGCCCGAACAGCCGTTCCATGGTCGCCATGATCTCGCCGTGCCGGCCGAAGTCGTGCCGGAAGACGGTCCGCAGCCGGGGCGGGATCGCGGCCCGCTGGATCACCCGGCCGGCGGCCAGTTCGATCTGCTCGTAGCGTCCGATCTGGACGCTCATGAGGTACGGCGCGGTGGGCTCGTTGCGCTCGTAGACCCAGGTGGTGCTGCCGGCACCGCGGCGCCGGGAGACCAGGTCGCCGGTGACCACCACGGTGTACGGCGTCGCGGCGGCGATCTTCACCAGGAAGGAGGCCTTCTCCAGCCGGTCGTTGCACGGGAACCAGGACGGTGCCCCGTTCGGCTGGCTCGCGACCAGGGCGCCGTCGGTGAGCTCGTCCCAGCCGATGTCGCCCCAGCGGCCCGAGACGGGCGTGGGCTTCCCGGCGTACCGAATCTCGATCTTGAAGGTGGAACCGTAACCGACCGGCCGCTCCGGCTTGATGCGCAGCTTGCCCGCCCGGTGTGTGAAGGCCGCCCGGCGGCCGTCCACGCGCACGTCCTCGACCCGGAACTGGCCCAGGTCGAGGCTGAACCGCGACAGCGGCTGGACGGCCTGCGCCGTGACGGTCGCCCGGCCGGCCAGCCGATTCGACACGATCCGGTACTCCAGGTCAAGGTCGTAGTGCAGTACGCGGTACCCGCCGTTGCCGTGCCCGGGCAGGTACGAGTCGGCCGAGTGGTCGGCGCCCGGTGAGGCGTCATCCGGCCGCACCGCCGGGGTCATCTCCAGGTCGCGATCGGGTTGCCGATCCACCTGCTGTCCTCGGGCACGGCGTCGCCGCGGGTGATCAGCGAACCGGGGCCCACCGTGGTGCGCGCGCCGATGCTCGCGCCGGGCAGCACGATCCCGTGCGGGCCGAGCGTGGCGCCCGCGCCCAGAGTCACCTCATCCATGCTCATGATCCGATCATGGAACAGGTGGGTCTGCACCACGCACCCCCGGTTGACGGTCGCGCCGGGGCCGAGCCGCACCAGGTCGTACTCGGGCAGCCAGAAGGTCTCCAGCCACGCGCCCCGGCCGATCTTCGCACCGAGGGTGCGCAGCCACACGTTGAGCAGCGGCGTGCCGCTGGCGAAGCGGAACAGCCACGGTGCGGCGAGCACCTCGACGAACGTGTCGGCGAGTTCGTTGCGCCAGACGAACGAGGTCCACAACGCGTGATCGGTGACCCGGAACCGGCCGACCAGCAGCCATTTCGCGGCCGTCGCGAGCAACGCGCCGGCGATCGCCGCGACCAGCAGCACCGGTCCGGCGGCGAGCGCCGCGGCCCAGACGCCGCCGGTACGCCAGATCCACGCGAGCGCGGCCAGCACGAGTACCGCCAAGGCGCCGGCGCACATCACCGGGACGACGCGGCACAGTTCGATCCCGGCCCGGGCCAGCTTGAGCCGCAGCGGCGGGTCGTAGGTACGGCTCGCGTCGCCCGCCTCGACCGTGCGGCGCAGCGGCATCGGCGGGGCGCCGAGCCACGACGAGCCCTTCTTCGCCTTGCGCGGCGCCGACGAGAGCACACCGACCAGGCCTCGTTTGGGCACCGACCGGCCGGGTGCCGCCATGCCGGAGTTGCCGAGGAAGGCCTGCTTGCCGATCCGGACCGGCGCGACCCGCAGCCAGCCGTGACTGAGCTCGTAGGTGGCGACCATCGTGTCGTCGGCCAGGAACGCCCCGTCGTCGACGGTCGTCATCGCCGGGAGCGCGAGGACCGTGGACACCTCGGTGCCGCGGCCCACCCTGGCGCCGAGCAGTCGCAACCAGACCGGCGTGAACAGGCTGGCGTACATCGGGAACAGCGCGACCCGGGCCATCCCCATCAGGCGCTCGGTGGTCCACACCTGCCAGGCCACCCGCCCGTGGACGGGGTGGTAGCCGGCTCGCAAGCCGATGCTGAGCAGTCGGACGGCGATCAGGACGAGGACGGCGTAGCCGGCGAAGTAGGCGACGGCCGCCGCCGGGACGGCAAGCAACGCGGCGCCGAGGTCGGGCCGGTCGGCGATCGTCCAGCCGAGCAGGGCGAGTGCCGGCAGCACGGCGACGACCGGCACCAGGCTCAGCAGCTGAGCGGTCAGGCTGTACGCGCCCACCCAGAACCGGGACTGTCGCGGCGGACGTTGCGCCGGCCAGTCCGCCGCGTCCTTCGCGGCGGTGGGCGCGGCGGGTGAGCCGGACCAGCGCTGGTTCGCCGGCACCGTGCCGGTCACGGTCGACCCGGCGGCGACCTTCGCGGCTTTGCCGATCCGGGTGCCGGGCATGAGCGTGCTGCGGGAGCCGACCCGGGCACCGGCGCCGACTCGCACCTTGCCGATCCGTACCACGTCACCATCGACCCAGTAGCCGGACAGGTCGACCTCCGGCTCGATCGCCACACCGCGGCCGAGCTTCACCAGGCCGGTGACCGGCGGCGCCGAATGCAGGTCGACGTCCTGGCCGATCCGGGCGCCGAGCAGCTTGGCGTACGTGATCATCCAGCCCGCTCCGGCGACGCCGGTCGCGCCGGTCAACTCGGCCAGCCGCTCCGCCGCCCACAGCCGCAGGTGGACGCTGCCGCCGCGTGGGTAGTCGCCCGGGCGTACGCCGCGCAGCAGCAGCCGGGCTCCGCCGGCGGCGATGGCGATCCGTCCCGGCGGGCTGGACAGCAGCAGCCAGCCCGCTGCGATCCACCACCAGGAGACGTGTGGCGCCCACCCGACCAGGTTGCTCATCGCCGCGAGCACGACGAGCCAGCGGAGTCCGACGAGCGCGAGCATCGGCAGCATCAGCAGGCCCTGGATCAGCCCGGCCCGCCGGGGAGTCGGCCGGATTTCGCGACGGACCGTCTCGGTTGCGCCGAGCTTGTCGAGCACCGCCGCCATCTGCGAGAGCCGGGTGTGCTGATAGACGTCGGCCACCGACATCCGCGGGTGCCTCAGCCGGATCCAGGCCACGAGTTGCGCCGCGTTCAGGCTGCTGCCGCCGCTGCTGAAGAAGTCGGCGTCGGCCTCGGCGGGGCGTACCCCGAGAATCTCCTCCCAGCCGCCGGCGAGCCACTCCTCGGTCGCGGTCAGCTCGGCCGCGTCGGGGCCGGCGGTGGCCAGCGGCCAGGGGAGCGCCGCCCGGTCCACCTTGCCCGACGTCCGGGTCGGCAGCGCGTCCACCACGGCCAGCAGGGGTACGAGTGCGGCCGGCAGCTGCTCGCGGATCCGCAGCGTCGCGGCCGCGACGTCCAGGTCGGTGCCGTCGCGGGGCACCAGGTAGCCCACCAGCAGCTGGTTGCCCGCGGCGGTCCGCTTCACCGCGGCGGCCGCGCCGGCGACGCCGGGCAGCGCCTGGAGCGCCGCGTCCACCTCGCCCAGCTCGATCCGGCGTCCGCCGAGCTTCACCTGCTCGTCGCCGCGGCCGAGGAACAGCAGCCCGTCCGGCTCGGCGCGCACGATGTCCCCGCTGCGGTACGCCCGCCGCCAGCCGAGGGCGGGCAGCGGCGCGAACTTCTCGGCGTCCTTGGCGGCGTCCAGGTAACGCGCCAGGCCGACCCCGCCGATCACCAGCTCGCCGGTCTCGCCCATCGCGACCGGAACGCCGGCCGGGTCGACCACCGCGAGCTCCCAGCCGGCGAGCGGCAACCCGATGCGCACCGGTCCCTCGCCGGTCAGCGGCGCCGCGCAGGCGACCACGGTCGCCTCGGTCGGGCCGTACGTGTTCCAGACCTCGCGGCCCTCGACGGCCAGCCGCACCGCGAGTTCCGGCGGGCACGCCTCCCCGCCGAAGATCAGCAGCCGGACCTCGTCGAGCGCCTCGGCCGGCCACAGCGCGGCGAGCGTCGGCACCGTGGACACCACCGTGATGCGCTGCTCCACCAGCCACGGGCCCAGGTCGACGCCGCTGCGCACCAGGGTGCGCGTGGCGGGCACCAGGCACGCGCCGTGCCGCCAGGCGAGCCACATCTCCTCGCAGGACGCGTCGAAGGCCACCGACAACCCGGCCAGGACCCGGTCGTGCGGGCCGATCGGCTCGGCGTCGTCGCCGGCCAGGAACAGCTGCGCCTCGGCGTCCACGAACGCGGCCGCGGCGGCGTGCGTGACGGCGACACCCTTCGGGGTGCCGGTGGACCCGGAGGTGAAGATGATCCAGGCGTCGTCACCCGGTTCCGGGCGGCCGGGGCGGCCCCCGGGCGTCCGGCGCATCGACACGGTCAGCCCGTCGCCGAGCACGGCACAGACGCCGGCCTCGGTGAAGACCAGCTCGGCACGCTCCTCGGGATCGTCCGCGTCCACCGGCACGTACGCCGCGCCGGCCGCCAGCACACCGAGGATCGCGAGGTAGAGCTCCGCCGTGCCGGACGAGATCCGGACGCCCACCCGGTCGCCGGCGCCGATCCCGTGCCCGCGCAACGTCGCCCGTAGCGCCTCGACCTCGCCGGCCAGCTCACGGTAGGTCAGGGCGGTGCCGCCCGCCTCGATCGCACGGGCGCCGGCATGGGCCTGCACCGTCGCGTCGAAGACGTCGATGAGCGTGCGGCGCATCGGGGCGGACCAGGAGCTGAACAGCGCCGGCGCCTCCGGTTCGAGGGCGATCTCGGGGAGGTCGATCAGTCGCAGGTCAGTTGTGACGGTCACTCGGCGTGCTCCATCTCCACCTTCACGGTCAGCGTCGGCCAGGCGCACGACGGTGAGCCGCCCGGGGCAACACTCAAAGCTACGGGCGGACAACGCGGAATGACGGCTCAGCGTCGGATACGTGTCGACTGACACATCCACGACCGAGGCCGCCGGGAAATCGCTTGATGACTTTCGGTGGATGTTCGAACCGCAGAGGGTTGCCGCCCGTACCACTCACCGAGCGTGTCGGGGTGGCAGCAGGGAGACATGGGGTGGAACGGCTTCCGTCGGACGGCGAGCGGACTCTACGGGTCGGCGGCTACGTCACCCGATGCGTGAAAGGCAGGGAGACGGAACGCGCCGCCGGCCCGGCCGCCGATCCCGGTACGCCCGGGATCAACTGGCCGAACATCTCGGACTACTGGCCGGACGCGCCGGACCGGCCGGAGGCCGCCCCGGCGTGGACCGAACATCTGGAGCGCGGATCCGGTCCTGCGAACACCGGTGTCCGGGTGATCGGCGACGCTCCGGACAGTCCGCGCCGGCGGCGGCTGCGGACCAGCCTCGGCGCGCTGGTCGCCGTGCTGACGGTGACGGCCTGCGGCGTGATCGTCGCGCAGCTGTCGGACCGGTCCACGACGCCGGCCGATCTCGCGGCGGGGACGCCGCAACCCCCGGCGACTGCTCCCGGCGCTGTCCTTCCCTCCGTACCGGAAGCGGTCCTGCCGTCGGCGCCGGCCGATGCCGGGACCGAGCCGAGCCGCACGCCGGAACCGGCGCGGACGCCGTCGAAGAAGCCGGCCGCACCGGCCGCACCGGCCGAGCCGCCGCTGGAGGACGCGGCGTTCGAGATGGTCGACGGCGTCACCGAGCTGTCCGTGCGCACCACCGAGCTGGCCGAGACGTTCGAGGTCAGCACCCCGCGGGACTCCGGGCTCAAGGTGCGCCCGGTGTTCTCCGGCGGCGTGCTGCGGGTCCATGCCACGCCCATCGGCGAGGGCGGCACCGGCCGGGTCGAGGTGTTGCTCAGCGACGATGTCACCTGGCGGCTGCGGATGACCGGGGGAGTGGCGCGGGCGTCGTTCGACCTGGCCTCGCACAGCGTGCGCCGCATCGACCTGACCGGCGGCGCCGCGCAGATCGACATGGAGCTGGGCCGGCAGGACGCCACCGTGCCGATCCGGATGTCCGGCGGCGTGAGCGCCTGGAACATCCGGACCTCGGCGCGGCTGCCGGTACGGGTCGTCGCGGGCAGTGGCGGCAGCCGGGTCGACCTCTACGGGCAGATCACCGAAGGGCTGGCCGCCGGCACGACCGTCCGGTCGGGAGACCTGGACGACGGCCGGGGCCTGGACCTCGACGCCGAGGGCGGGTTCAGCGCCCTGACCGTCGCCAAGGCTTGAGCGTTCGAACCCGCCGCCGTGGGACGCTCCTCAGTGAACTCGCCACGTCGAGAACCGCCAACTGTTCGGGCGAGGTCATCGCCACCGGCGACGCCGATCGGACCTATCCCTTCGAGATCCTGCCGGAGGTCATGGTCACCCTGGAGAGCGAGAACATCGACTTCCTCACCACGAATCGTCTCGACGGCTGCGACCGGGAGCGATGTCGCGTTCCCACCTCTGGGGCAACAAGGGGCTCAGCGTGGTGGCACGGCAGCTGTTCGGTGTGCCGTTCCGGGACTCGCAATCGGGCATGTGGGTGTTCCGCCGGAAAGTGTGGTCGGCGATGCGGATGCGATCCGGCGGCATGGCCTTCTCCCAGGAGATCAAAGTCGAGGCGTTCCGGCATGGATTCAAGTGCGTGGAGATACCGATCACCTACCGTCCGCGCGGCGGCGAGTCGAAGATTCACACCGTCACCGACGGGCTGCGCAACCTGATCCAACTGTTCGCCGAGCGCGCCCGGCCGGCGGTATCCGCCGAGCGCCGCGGCTATGCGGACGCGATGGGATTCCTCGGGCCACCGCACACGTTCGAGGACGCTGCCCCGCCGCCCGTCTGCAGTGTCTGTTCCAGCCGGAGCGCGCCGGACATGGCCTAGTGACACCGCCATGAAGATCCTCATCGTGTCCAGCTACTGCCCACCACACGTCGGCGGCGTCGAAGTGGTCGCGCAGCAGCAAGCCGTCCCGGTGGAACCGGACGCCGCACGCGAGCGGACCGGACCGGTGCGCGAACTCGCCGAACTCGGCCGCTAGTGCTTCGACGGCTGGTGCGGGGTCGGCGTGTGACCCTCACGTGGGCAGCTCCTGAGCCGATGGGCAGCTCTGAACCGGAGCCACCCGGTGCGGCCAGGACGGAGCGATCATGCGAATGCCGACAGCGGCGAAGGACCCGGTGCTGCTGGCGATCGCGGCACTGTGCCTGCTGATCGTTCCGTGGTTCCTGATCGGGCCCGGCGGGACGGTCACCTCCTGGACGATCCAGGCCGCCGTCGACGTCCTGGACGTGTACCTCGCCTGGCGGCTGGCGACCCATGCGAGAACGACCCCGGCCGGGCGCCGGTTCTGGCGGGTGGTCGTGCTCGGCTGCGTCGCCTGCGCGATCGGCGACACCTATCAGACCGTTCTGATGATCGCCGAGCCCGGCACCACCAGGATCAGCCTGGTCCAGACCGCCTTCGTGCTCGCCGGCATGGGAACGGTGGTGGTGGCGACACTGCGCCACCCGCTCGGCGGTGCCGGACGGCAACGACTGCGGCTCTGGTTCGACGCCGCCACGGTGCTCACCGGTGTCACCGTCCTCCTCTGGTACTTCGTGCTGGCCGGCGAGCTGAGTGGCAGGCAGGCCGCCGACCGCTGGGGCGCTGCCGCCACCGCGGCCGTCATGCTGCTCGTCACGTTCGGCCTGCTCAAGCTGATCCTCAGCGGAACCGCGCCGTTCACCCGCAGCGCTGGCGTGACCGGCAGTCTCGGGGTGACCGGCACCGCGTTGGCCGCACCGCTGACCACCGGGCTGCTCGGCGACCCGGGACCCCAGCTGATGATCGTCGTCCAGTTGGTGCCCTGCCTCCTGCTCGCCTTCGCCCTGCGCCTGCAACTGCTCCAGCAGCCTCGCCTGGCCGAGCGGCAGAGCGGGGAGCCGGGACCACGCTCCAGCCGGTTGCCGTACCTTGCGGTGATCGCGACTCAGCTACTACTCGTGTTCTCGCTGCGGGAGGGCCGGATCGACCTGCGGGTGTGGGGTGTCGCGATCGGCGCCGCGGCGATCACCGCGCTGGTGCTGGGCCGGCAGATCGCGGCATTGCGCGACAACGAGCGGCTGCTCGGTGAACTGGACGAGCAGAAGGACCGGTTCCGCGCACTGGTGCAGCACACCTCCGACCTCACGCTGGTCATCGACGGGACCAGCGCGATCAGTTACGCCAGTCCGGCGGCTGATCGGGTGCTCGGGATACCGGCCGGGGAGCTGCTCGGCACCTCGCTGGCCGACCGTACGCACCCGGACGACTCCGCCGCGGTGGAGCTGCTGGCCGAGCAGCTCCGCGCCAATCCCGGGCTGGGAGTCACCACGCAGCTGCGGTGGCGCCACGCCGACGGGTCGTACCGGTGGATGGACATCGTCGTGACCGACCTGCGGCACAACCCCAGCGTCGGTGGCCTGGTCCTGAACGCCCGGGACGTCACGGAGGCCCGGGTCCTGCACGACGAACTCCAGCGGCAGGCCACCCACGACCCGCTGACCGGGCTGGCCAACCGGGCGCTGCTGCAACGACGCCTGGCCGGAACGACCGCGCGGCTCAGCGTTTTGCTGATCGACCTGGACGGGTTCAAAGAGATCAACGACCGGCACGGTCACCACGCCGGTGACGAGGTGCTCCAAGCGGTGGCCGCGCGCCTCACCGGGCGGCTGCGCGCGGGTGAGCTGGCCGCGCGGCTCGGCGGCGACGAGTTCGCCGTACTCCTGCCCGGTATCGAGGCGGCAGCGGCCGCGAAGCTCGCCGAGCAGATCACCGCGGTTCTGTCCGAGCCGATGCTGATCGCCGGTTCGTGGATGACGGTGGGCGCCAGCATCGGCGTCGCGACCGGTACGGCCCGGGACGACGACGGCCTGCTGCGTGCGGCCGACGCCGCCATGTACCGGCGAAAGAGCCGCCGCAAGGCGGTCGAGCCCGCGGCCCGGTGATCCTCCGCGATTCACCGGCAGCTAACCCTCAAGGAGTCGAGATCCCGGCCGATGCGGGCGGAGTGGATACCACCATGACCGCGCCCGGCCGGGGCGCCCCGGTCCCGCTGCTGCGGGACCCGGTACTGGCCGGGCTCGCCGTGGCGGGCATCGTGCTCGTCGCCGGTTATGGGCTGGACCTCGGTTCCCCCCGCGCTCAGCTGCTGGCCGGCTGGCTGATCATGCCGGTGCTGGACCTGCTGATCTTCGTTTACGCCCGGCAGGCCGCGCGGGTGGCCACGGCCCGGCTGTGGCGCGCGCTGTCGGTGGCCGGCCTGCTCTTCTTCGCCGGTGACTCCTTCCAGCTGGCGATCACGATCGCCGACCCGGCCGCGGACCACCTGGTGTTCCACCCGTTGCAGACCGCCTCCGCGCTGACTGGGGCGCTCCTGGCGGTCGGCGCGGGGATGATCCATCCGACCGGCAGCTGGACGCGGCCGGCACGGATCCGGTTCGTGCTGGACACCGCGATCGTCACCAGTGCCGCGGCCGTGGTCGCCTGGTGCCTGATCACCCGGCCGGACCTGGCGGCGGCGGACCTCAACGACTTCTTCACCGCGGTCTTCGGCACCGGTCTGCTCCTGGCCGGCGTCTTCACGGTCGCGAAGATGATCCTGAGCGGGTCCAGCCCGATCGTGGCGCAGGCGGCCGGCCCGCTCATGGCGGCTGCCGCCGGACAGGGCCTGAGCAACGCGCTGCTGCCCAGCTCCGAGCTGGGCGACCTGGTCGGTGTGCAGATCCTGCTGGTGATCCTGCCGTGTCTGCTGGCCGCGGTCGCGGTGCGGATCCAGGTGCTGCGTCCGGCCGGGGCGGCGCGCGCACCCCGCCGGACCGGCTCGCGGCGGTACAGCGTGCTGCCGTACGCGGGCACCGTGACCAGCGTGATCACCCTGGTCATCGTGCTCGCCAGCAGCGGGCTCGGGCTCTCCGCCTGGGGTGCCCTCGCCGGTCTGCTGGTCAACGTCGGGCTGGTCGTGGCGCGCCAGCTGGTGGCGCTCGCCGAGAACAGCACGCTGCTGGTGCGCCTCGACGAGAGCCTGGCCGAGATCCGCCGCCGCGAGTTCCGCCTGGAGTCGCTGCTGCGGCACTCCTCGGACGTCACCACGATCATCGGTACCGACGGCTCCTTCGCCTACCTGAGCCCGGCCGTCGAGCGCATGCTCGGTGTGCCGGCGTCGACCGTGGTCGGCCGGCAGGTGCTCGACGCGATGCACGGCGACGACGCCCGGCGGCTCGGCGACGACCTGGCCCGGCTGCTCACCACGCCCGGCGCGGAGCTGACCTTCGAGGCCCGCGTGCGCAACACCGACGGGACGTGGCGCTGGCTGGAGGCGATCGCCGTCAATCTCGCCGACGAGCCCGGCATCGCCGGCGTCGTGATCAACGCCCGGGACGTCACCGAGGCCCGCGAGCTGCGGGAACGGCTGCGCTTCCAGGCGGGGCACGACACGCTGACCGGCCTGGCGAACCGCCGGCTCTTCGCCGACCGGATCCGCGAGGCGGGACGGGCGGCGGCAACCGCCGCGGTCCTGCTGGTCGACCTCAACCGCTTCAAACACATCAATGACACGTACGGGCACGCGACCGGCGACGCCGTGCTGAGGCACGTGGCCGACCGTCTCCGCGAGTGCGCCGGTCCCGCCGATCTGCCGGCCCGTCTGGGCGGCGACGAGTTCGCCGTGCTCGTCGGCGGCGACGATCCGGAGGCGGCCGGCCGGCTCGCGGCCGGCTTCCGGCAGGCACTCGCCGCGCCGTTCCGGATCGACGGTCACAACCTGACCGTGAGCGCGAGCGTGGGCCTCGCGACCGGTCCGGCAACCGACCCCGGCCACCTGCTGCACGTCGCCGACCTGCGAATGTACGAGGAGAAGCAGCGATCGCAGGCGTGGGCGACATGACATCCGCTACGCCGGAGGCACCGCTGCCCGATCAGGTCGGCATGGACGCGGGTACCCACGCACCCTGGCGCTACGTCGCGGCCACCGCCGTCGTCGCCCTCCTCGGCGTGCTCTGGTACGCCTGGTGGACGGCAACCGGCGCCGGACCGCTCGCCCTCTGCTACGTCTTCATGCCGGTGGGCTGTGCGATGAGCGCCCTCGCCGTCTCCGCCCTGTGCCGCAGCGGCCGGCTCGGCCCGGTGGCCCGCCGGTTCTGGCGGTGGCTCGGCGTCGGCAGCCTCTGCCTGACCGGCGGATACAGCCTGCTCGCCGCCGCCGCGTTCGCCGCCAGCTCCGGGTTCCCGCCGATGCCGCTCGCCGGCGCTCTGCTGGTCTGTGCCGGCGTGCTCGCCGCGATCTACGCCGTGGTCCGGGTGCCGCTCGGCGTGATCAGCCCGTCCGAGCGGGTCAGGCAATGGCTGGACCGCGGCATCGCGTTCCTCGGCTGCACCGCCGTGCTCTGGCACTTCGGGCTCGCCCCGCTGATCTGGTCGCCCGACCCGTGGAGTCCGTCGTTCACGGTGATGATCCTGCTGGCGTTCCTGCTCGCCGCGGGCGGCATCACGAAGGTCTCCTACCTCGGCGCCGGCCCGGTCGACCGGGTCGCGGTACGGCTGGTCGCCGCGACCGGTCTATGCGCGGCCGCGGTGGCGGTGCTGGCCGTGCGGGGCAGCCACGAGACGGCGATCCTGCTGGCGCAGGCGGTCATCCTGCCGGCCGCGCCGCTGCTGCTCACGCTCGCCGTCCGCTGCCAGTGGAACAGCACCGGCCGCCCGTCGCGGCAGGCCAACACCTGGCTGCCGTACCTGGCGGTGGCGGCGGTCGACGTCCCGGTGATCGATGTGCTGTCCCACCCGGCGGGGAAGGAGGCGAGTATCGTCGCCCTCTCCGCCGTGGTGGTGACCGGCCTGGTCCTGGTCCGGCAGTACGTGGTGTTGCGGGAGAACACCCGGCTGCTGCGGGAGAAGCGGGCGTCCGAGGAGCGGCTGCGGTTCGAGGCGACCCATGACGCCCTGACCGGCCTGGCCAACCGCGCGCTGTTCCGCGACTGGCTGGCGGTCACGTTGCGCTCCGGCGACGCCACCGTGCTCCTGGTCGATCTGGACGACTTCAAGACGGTCAACGACTCGCTCGGACACGACGTCGGCGACGAACTGCTGGTGGCGTTCGCCGAGACGCTGCGCGCCGCGGTCGGCGACGACGGGCGCGTGGTACGCCTCGGCGGCGACGAGTTCGCCGTCCTGACCACCGGCCCCGGCGGCGAGGCCCTGGCGGGGCGGATCATGGCCGCGTTCCGTGACCCGATCAGCGCACACCGGCTGCTCGTGCGTGCCAGCGTGGGAATCGCCTCGGCGCCGGCCGGCACCGCCGTGAGCAGCCTGCTGCGCGACGCCGACGTGGCGATGTACACCGCCAAGCAGCGCGGAAAGGCCAACTGGGTCCGGTACGCCACCGGTATGGAGAAGCCGCTCGTGGCACACGCCCAGATCGGTGGTGACCTGCGCCGGGCGCTGGACGCGGGCGAGTTCCGCCTGGTCTACCAGCCGCTGGTGGAGCTCCGCACCCGCCGGGTGATCGGCGTCGAGGCGCTGGTCCGCTGGATGCACCCGGAGCGGGGCATGGTCTCGCCGGCCGAGTTCATCCCGGCCGCCGAGCGTACCGGCCTCATCGTGCCGCTGGGCCGGTTCGTGCTGCGCGAAACCTGCCGGCAGTCGGCCGCGTGGCTCGCCGAGTTCGGGCCGGACGTGTTCCAGAAGGCGGGCCCCAACGTCTCGGTGCGGCAACTGCACGACCCGGAGTTCGTGGCGGAGGTGCGGGCCGCGCTCGCCGACAGCGGGTTTCCGGCGGAACGGCTGATCCTGGAGCTCACCGAGTCGGCGGTGCTGCGTGGCCCGCAGGTCTCCCGGGCGCTGCACGAGCTGAACGCCCTGGGCGTACGGCTGGCGCTCGACGACTTCGGCACCGGTGAGTCGTCGCTCAGCCTGCTGCGGGCGTTCCCGGCCGCCATCGTGAAGCTCGACAAGTCGTTCGTCGACGGCATCGAGCTGGACGAACCGGGCACGGCGGCGGCCGACGCCCGGCAGGCGGTGGCCCGGGCCGTCGTCCAGCTCTCCGGTGCGCTCGGGCTGGACACCGTCGCCGAGGGCATCGAGAACGAGGAGCAGGCGCAGCGGCTGATGCGCCTCGGCTACACCACCGGTCAGGGGTATCACCTGGGGCGGCCGATGGAGGCCGAGCAGATCACCCGGCTGCTCGCCGCTCAGCGGGACCTGATCGCGGCCGCCGCCTGACCCGCTGCTGATGATCATGAGCCGTTTGGCATGCTCGCGAGACCAGTGGGCAGAATCTGGGTCATGACGGGGTGGCTGATGCGACGTCCACCGGCCATCGATGAGGAGCTGGCCCGATGGACGCTCGCCGAGGCGCCGGAGTTGCGTTCCCTGCGCGCCGCGTTGCGGCGTGTCGTCATGAACCAGACGCCGGCTGCGACGGATCCTCAGGATCTCGCCGAGCGACTCGTCATCGTCGCCACCGAGCTGGCCGGGAACGCGCTTCGCCATGGTCGCCCTCCGGCCGTCGTCGTCCTGCAACGGGCGAACGGCAGGCTGGTCATCGACGTCCTCGACACCGGCCCGGTCTCCGGACCGGTGGTCGACGACCGGCGTCCGGCCGGCGAGGGTGGGCTGGGACTGGTGATGGTCGGACGCCTCGCCGAGGACGTGGGCTGGTATCCCACCGATGAGGGCAAGCGGGTCTGGGCCACGTTCTCGCTGACCGGTACGGCGCCGCTGTAGAGAGAAGTGCCAGCTGGCAGGGCGTATCAGCGGTACCGTGGTTCGGCGGCGGCCGCCCGTTTGCGCAGGAGTCACCGCACGGGGAGGAGGGCCGCCGTGCAGCCGGTTGGGGATCGAATCAGTTGCGGGCAACGAGTCCTCGGTGACCCGCAGCGGGTGCTCGCGGTGGCGTTGCAGGCCTACGTGGCGATCAACGAAGCCGGCCGGGTGGTGGCGTGGAATCCGGCGGCACAGGCGACGTTCGGGTACTGCCTCGACGAGGCGTGCGGGGAAGACCTGGCCGAGCTGATCATTCCGCCGCAGTTCCGGCGGGCGCACCGGGCCGGACTGGCGCGGGTGGCGGCCGGCGGACCCGGCCGGGCGCTGGGGCGGCGGCTGGAGTTGATCGCGGTGCACCGCGATGGGCACGAGTTCCCGATCGAGCTGATGCTCACGGTCACCCAGGAGCCGATCGGGACGGTGTTCCACGCGTTCGCCCGGGACGTGACGGTCACCCAGCGGGTCAGCCGGTTCACCAAGGTCGAGGCCGCGGTCTCCCGTGGCCTGGCCGAGGCTGCTTCCAGCAGCGAGGCGGCCGCCCGGGTCGCCGAGGCACTCGGGGTGCGGATGGGCTGGCCGGTGGCGGAGTTGTGGCTGGCCGACGAGCAGCGCCAGATGATCTCCTGTGTGGCCCGGCACACCGGCGCCGGGCTGCGGCTCGGCCCGTTCGCCATCGACGAGCTGGAACCCGGCGTGGGCCTGCCCGGACGGGTCTATCAGCAAGCCGTCCCGGACTGGATTCCCGATCTGGCGGCCGACACCGCCTCGTTCCGCAGCCGCGCGGCTGCCCGCGCCGGGCTGCACGTGGCGATCGGCGTACCGATCTCGGCCGGCGGCCACGCGCTGGGCGCGCTGTGTGTCTACGGCGACCGCATCGAGGACCCGGAAGAGACCCTCACCGCGTTGCTGGGCGGTCTGGCCGCCCAGATCGGCCAGTACCTGGAACGGCGACGCGCCGAGGAGCTGACCGTGGAGCTGGCCAGGACCAAGGACGAGTTCCTGGCACTGGTCACGCACGAACTCCGCAACCCGCTGTCGGTGATCACCGGTGCCACGATGCTGCTGGAGGAGGATCTGAGCACGGCCTGCCCCGAGCTGCTCGACCAGGTGCGTACGATCGCCCGCAACGCGCAGCGGCTCACCGTGATCGCCGAGGATCTGCTCGACCTGGCCCGGCTGGAGTCCGGTCATCTCGCCATCAACCCCGGCCACACCGACCTCGGCATGATCATCGACGACTCGGTGCGTTCCCTCGCGGGCGCCGCCCGTGACAAGGGCCTGACGCTCACCGTGCTGATGCCCGGCGACGTCGAGATACACGCCGACGAGCACCGGCTGCGACAGGTCGCCGACAACCTGCTGTCGAACGCGATCAAGTACACCCCGGCCGGCGGCCAGGTCACCATCACCGTCGAAACCGACAGCAAAGACGTCCGATGGACCATCGCCGACACCGGTATCGGCGTCCCCGCGGGCGAGCGGCAACACCTGTTCCGCCGCTTCTACCGGGCCTCCACCGCGGTGGAACGCTGTATCCCGGGCACCGGGCTCGGCCTGGTGATCACCCGCGCCATCGTCGAACAGCACCAGGGAACCATCAGCCTGGCCGACACCACCGGGCCCGGCACCACCTTCCTGATCCGGCTACCGCGCAAGCCCACACCGGCGTGACCAGCGAATACGCCGGCTTCAGTCGATCAGGGGCACGCTGATGGCCATGACGGCGATGTCGTCCTCGAGGCCGTCGCCGAAGGCGTCGAGCAGGTCGATCAAGGCGTCGATGACGGTGGCCGCGTCCGCCGGGGCGAGGGCGTTCGCGAAGCCGGCGACGGCGTCGATCCCGAAGCGACGGTCGGTGTGCCGGCTGTCACTGGTCCGGGCCTCGACGATGCCGTCGGTGTAGAGCAGGAGGGTGTCGCCCGGCTTCGCCGTCAGAACGGTGTTGGTGTAGGTGGAGTCCGGGAACACGCCGACGAGGCGGCCTTTGGTCACGTGGTGTTCCGCGGTGCCATCGGCGCGCAGCAGGAGCGGTTCCGGATGTCCTCCGCTGGCGATCACCGCGCGGAAACCGTCCGGCGCAAGGGTGAGGATGCCGAACACCACGGTGCAATAGCGGGCGTCCCGGCGGTACTCCTGGTAGAGGACCTCGTTGAGGTTGTGCAGGACGGCGGCCGGGTCCGGGTCGTAGACCGCGGCGGCGCGCAGCGTGTATCGGGCGAGAGCCGTTACGGCGGCCGCGTCGACGCCTTTGCCACTGACGTCGCCGAGGAAGAATCCCCAGCGGCCGTCGTTGAGCGGGAACAGGTCGTAGAAGTCGCCGCCGACCTCATCGATGGAGGCCATCCGATAGTGGGCCGCGGTCTGCAGACCGGGCGGTGTCTGCAGCACCGACGGGAGCAGGCTGCGTTGCAGGTCGGAGACCAGATGGCGGAGGCGTTCGCTCTCGCGTTCGGCGGCCTGGCGGGCGTGCAGGAGTTCCTGCTCGTAGGCGCGGCGTTCGCGGCCGTCGAAGACGATGATGCGGATCCGCTGGGGATGGCCGTCGCTCCCGGTTTCCACGATGGCGCTCATCAAGGCGAGGAAGGGGCTGCCGTCCGCCGTACGCAGGTTCAGCGCGATGCCGGTGATCTCACCCTGGATGGTGAGCAGGGGCGCCAGATGGGTCTCGTAGTAGATCCGGGCGCCCACGGTGAGGATGTCGCCGAACTTCCCGCGCCCGACGAGTGCGTCTCGCGGGTAGCCGAGCCAGCCGAGGAGGGTGGTGTTGACCCTCGTGATGGTGCCGTCCGGCGACAGGGTCAGGTTGCCGCAGAGTGCGTTCTCGTAAAGGTCGTCGGCGCTGTCGTCGAGCAATGCGGTGAGACCTTGCCTTCGTCGTGTTCGACGGCCGGGTCGGTCGCGGTGCGCGTGACCTGTCGCGACGGTGCTCAGCCTGGGCGGATCAGATCAGACTATCTCGCTCTCCGGGCCGGGCGGGGCCAGGACCTCCTCGATCAGACCTCGGACGCGCAGGAGTCCGGAAGGCTCAGCGCGTCGACGAGACGGGTGGCGGCGCGAGTGTGTTTCGCGTAGGCCTCCGGATAGGCCGACACCTGTACGGCCTGGGCGGCGTCGGTGAGCCGCATCTGCTGCCAGTCGTCGATGGTGAGCAGCTTGTCGTAGAACTTCTGGGTTTGGTAGGCCGGGTCGGAAAGCTGCTTCGGAGTCCCCCAACCCTGGCTGGGGCGCTGCTGGAACAGCCCGATGGAGTCCCGGTCGCCGCCGCGCAGGTTGCGCAGGCGGGACTCCTGCAGGGCGGTGGCGACCGCGATCACCTGGCCCTGGTCCGGCACCTGCCGCTGGTCGCCGATGGTGATGATGACGCGCGCGTTGGCGATCTGTTCGTCGCTCCAGTCGTTCAGAGTGGATGCGGCGGGCGGCGCGGCCGGGCTGGGCGTGCAGGCCGCGTCGGCGCGCAGCAGCGGGCTGAGGACGAAGCCGACCATTACGGCGGCGGCGATCACGAAGAGCGTGCGCACGACGAGGGGTACCTTCCGGGCGTGGGGGTCCGGCGAAGGGTACCGGCCGGCCGTGGTCGACAGTGGACCGGAGTACCTGTCACCCCGACCCGGTCGCGGCCGGCTGGTCGTCGCGTACCCGGGCAGGTGGGGTGAGGATCGCGACCACCGTGGCAAGGAGCAACAGGGCGGAGCCGACCCATACGGCCGGACGCAGGCCGGTGACGAAGCCGTCCCCGGTGTCGCTGCCGCCCGCGCTGAGGAAGACCGTGGCCAGCACCGCCACCCCGAGCATCACCCCGATCTCGCGTACCGAATTGTTGATGCCCGACGCGAGGCCCTCGTCCTCGCGCGGGGCGAAGGCCAGCGCCTGGGTGGCGACCACCGCGAAGAAGGCGCCCATCCCGGCGCCGGCGAGCAGCATGCCCGGAAGCAGCGCGACGTAGCTGACGTCGCTGCCGACGACGACGGCGAACCAGACGAGTGCGGCGGCCTGCAGGCCCGATCCCACGACCATGACCGGGCGGGTGCCGTGCCGCTCCGCCAGCATGCCGGAGACCGGGGCGGCGACCGCCGGCAACAGCGTCCACGGCAGGGTCTTCAGGCCGGCCTCCAGCGGGCCGTACCTCAGGGTGTTCTGCAGGAACTGCATGAGCAGGAAGACGGATCCGAAGACGCCCGCCGTCAGCAGCAGCGCGTTGACGTTGGTCAGGACGAAGCCTCGCTCACGCAGCAGCCGTGCCGGCAGCAGCGGCCGGGGTACGCGCCGCTCCCAGGCGCCGAAGGCGATCAGCAGTGCGGCGCCGGCCAGGACGGGCCAGATCGTCGGCCCGGACAGCCAGCCCTGCTCGGCGCCGTTGAGCAGGCCCAGCACGAGGCCGAGCAATCCGCCGGAGAGCAGGGTCAGGCCCACGCCGTCGAAGCGGCCGCTACCGCGGACCACGGTGTCCGGGAAGACCACGGCCGCCGCCGCGATCAGCAGCCCGACCGGTACGTTCAGCCAGAAGATCCAGTGCCAGTCCGCGGCCTGGACGATCAGGCCGCCCACGAAGGGCCCGATCGCCACGGCCAGGCCCTGGGCCGCCGACCAGACGGCCACGGTGATCGCGCGTTTCGCGGCCGGGGTGGCATCCACCACGAGCGTGAGCGACAGCGGTACGAGCATCGCCGCGCCGAGTCCCTGCACGGCCCGGAACACGGCGAACAGGGCAAGGCTGGAGGAGAGCGCGACAAGCGCCGACGCGACCGTGAAGAGCAGGACGCCGGCCTGGAAGACGCGGCGACGGCCGATCCGGTCGCCGACCGCGGCGGCCGCCAGCATGAACACCGCGAAAGCCACGGTGTAGGAGTTCACCGTCCAGGTCAGGCCGGCCAGATCCGTGCCCAGGCTGCGTTGTATCTCCGGCAGCGCGATCGTGACCACGAGATTGTCGAGGCTGGCGATGAAGGCGGCGCCCGCCGCAACGATCAGGGGCAGCTTGCCGGTTCGCTGGGCCATGCGAGGTCAGCCCCGGCTCACTGCGCGACGCTGCGGTTCGGTCTGGGTCAGGATGAAGTCCTCCACCGCGTCGACGCCCGGTGCGCGGTCGATCTCGGCGCCCAGGCGGGCGGCGTTCTCGCGGTACCGCGGATCCGCCCCGACCTCCCGGACGGCCTCCACGATCTGCTCCGGGGTCGGTGTGCGCACCAGCAGGCGTACCCCGGCGCCGGTCCAGGCCACCCGCGCACCCACCTCGGGCTTCTCCTCGGTGTTGCCGGCCACGACCAGTGGCACTCCGTGCTGCAGCGCCAGGTTGACCCCGCCGTAGCCGCCGTTGGTGATCAGCACGTCCAGTCTCGGGAAGAGCCACGAGTAGTCCAGGTAGGCGCCGATCCGCACGTTGTCCGGAACCGAGCCGAGCTCGGCGGTCAGGCTCGCCTCCACCTCCGACTCCGGCCGCCCGCCACCGGTCACCACGACGATGCAGTCCTGGTCCGCCAGGGCACGCACGGTGGGTGCCACCAGGGTGGAGAAGTCGGTGTTGGCGACCGTGCCCTGGGTCACATGCACCACCCGGCGGCCCTCCAGATCAGCGTGCCAGGGCGGCAGCGGGCTGCCGGTGGCGGTCGAGATCAGCGGACCGGTGAAGATCAGCTTGGTACGCGCGCTGGGCCGGGGATACTCGAACCCCTGGATGCCCAGGTGCAGCAGCGCGTCACCCAGCCCGGGCATCTCGAAGAACGGCACGCCCAGCCGCCGGCCCACCAGCCGCTGGGTGCTCTGCGCCAGGTAGCGCTGCGCGGGCCGGAGCACGAAACCGTTGGCGAGCAGGTGCAGGATCCGGTTGCGGACCCGTTCCAGCGGGGTCCGGGCCGGCAACAGGCCCATCCCGTACGGGGGCAGTCCCGGCCCCTTGAGCGTCATCGGGCTGATCCCCAGGATGCCGACGGCCGGGCGCACCGCGCGGGGCTGCAACGCGATGGGGTAGACCCCGGCGAACAGCATCTCGGACAGGATCACGTCGGTCAGCTCGGTCCGCAGTGCCTCGGTCACCGCCGCGAACTGCGCGTCGATCGGCTTGGAGAAGACCTCCAGCACGATGGCGCTGAGCCCGCGGATGCCGGTCATGCCCTGCAACTGCGGGAACGCGGCCGCCATGTCGGTGTCGTCGAAGTCCGCCTCGGCCGGCAGCGGCAGGAAGGTGGCGCCGGCGGCCTCGACCCGCTCCTGATGGTTGCGTCCGGTGAGGAAGCGGACGCGGTGGCCGCGGCTGACCAGCTCCTTCGTCACGGCGACGCAGGGCGAGACATGACCGAGCATGGGAAGGGCCGTCACGAGAATGGATGCCACAGCGTCTCCTTGCGGTTCGGTGGTCGGATCAGGCGGGGACGAGGAACTGGCCCATCTCGCCGAGCTTGCGGGCGATCAGGCGTTCCGCCAGCCGGCTCGACGACTGGCTGTACCGGCCCAGGTCGAGCAGCAGCCAGCGGGCCAGCCGCAGCCGCCAGCCCAGCCGGTCGGGTTCGGGCAGGGAGTCGAGCAGACTCCGCATGCCCGTGCCGGAGAAGAAGTCGGCGGGCGAGACGGTCTGCCCGAACAGGCCCACCAGGTTGCTCGCGGTCGGCCCGCTCTGGGTGGCCAGGGCCAGCAGCTCGAGGACCTCAGGCGGGTACGTGTCGAGCGTGGCGAAGTCGCAGGTGTACTCGTAGTACGGGATGGCGTGGGCGTTGCGGCGCCGCTCGTGGTCGGCCAGTGCGGCGGCCATCGGGCGCTCTCCGGCCAGCCCCTGGTGCAGAGCGCCCACGAGTGATTCCGCGTCGCGGAACGCGTCGGTGATGCCCTGCGCCGTGCACGGATCCTTGCTGTACGAGGAGTCGCCGACGAGCGCCCAGCCGGGGCCGAACGGCCTGCGGAAGAAGTTGGGGATGGAGCCCCGCATCCACGCCTGGGCGCGTCCCGCCTCCCGCACCCGCTCGGCGAAGGCGGGCGCGGTGTCGTGCAGGGCGGTGAAGTACGCCTGCTCGGGTTCGTCGTCCGGGTACTCGTTCGCGCGCCAGGCGATACCGACGAGCGTCAGGTCGTCGTTCGTCGGCCACGCGAAGACGTACCGCCCGTTCGCCCGGAAGGAGGGCAGGTTCGGGGTCGGCAGGTCGCTCCAGTAGGTCCACAGTCCGCGCGTGAGCGGCGGCCGGGCGCGGTACTGCGGCGCTCTGGTGATGCGGGCGACCAGCGAGTTGGTGCCGTCGGCGCCGATCACCACGCGGGCGTGCTCGGTGAAGGAGACGCCGTTGCGGTCCTGTGCCCGGATGCCGGTGACGACGTTGCCGTCACGGAGCAGCTCGCGTACGGAGACGCCCTCGCGCAACGTCACCCCGGCCGCCACGGCGGCCTCGACGAGGATGTGGTCGAGAATGTGGCGGCGCGGTGCGTATGCCACACCGACGTCCTCGATCGGTGGCAGCGGCGCCATGAAGTCCAGCGGCCCCTCCACGAAGCCGTAGTCGCGGATCGGCGGGCAGCCGGTCGCCACCACGCTGTCGAGCAGCCCCCACTCGCGAAGCCGCAGGATCGCGGGCGGGTGCAGCAGGTGTGTCGACATCGGCTTGTCGCTGGGGAACGACGCCCGGTCCACCATCAGCACACGGTGACCGGCGCGAGCGAGCAGCATCGCCGTCGGTGCCCCCGCGCACCGCGCGCCGATGACGATCGCGTCATACATTCGCCCGCACCCGGCTCTGCGCACTCACCCGGTTCTGCCACAGCACGAGGATCGGCGGGGCGATGAGTTCCAGCGCCGTGAACGCGACGAACATCGGGTGCGGCATCCCGTCCACCACCATCGCCAGCACCCGCGTCAGGCCACCCAGGAAGACGAGTGCGGTCACGGCGCGCAGCGGCTGCACCGCCGTCTCCACCCGGGGCACGATCCAGAGGATCGCCAGCCCGAGGCCGAACCACATCGTCGCGAAGAACCGGTAGTTGCTCTGCAGGTCCGGGTTGAGGTCCTGATCGCTGGGCAGCGTCCCCGCGCCCAGCAGCATGTCCATCAGCCCGGTGCCGATCGGGATGACGGCCAGTACCACCAGCACCACCTGGAGCGCCCGGCGTGAACCGTTCGGAGGTTGAGTCATCTCATGCTCCTCGTCGTCGAGGTCGGTTGTGTCATGGCGCCGGCTCAGGGCGCCGGGAACTCGCTGCGCAGGAACCGTTCGAACGCGGCGTCCGGCAGCAGCCGCCGCAGGGCGAAGACACCGTGGGTCAGCGCGCCCACCGGGTAGCGCTGCCGGGGACGCCGGCTGCACACCGCCTTCTCCACCACGCGTGCGACCTGTTCCGGGTCCACCGCCAGGACGCTCGGCAGGGTACGGCGGGTGCGGTGATAGATGGCCTCGTAGTACTCGACCAGCTCATGCCGGAACTCCCCGTACACCTCGTCGCCCTGCCGCAGCGTACCGATGTAGGTGCTCCCGAACGGGGTCCGGACCGGCCCGGGTTCGATCACCACGACCCGGACGCCGAAACGGCGGACCTCCAGCCGCAACGCCTGACTCACCGCCTCCACCGCGTGTTTCGTGGCGTGGTAGAAGCCGCCGCCCGCCACCGCGAACCGGCCGAAGATCGACGCCATGTTGACCACGGTCCCGCCGCCGCGGGCGCGCATGCCCGGCAGCACCAGCTGGGTGAGGCGTACGGTGCCGAGCACGTTGGTCTCGAACTGGGCGCGTACGTCGGTCAGCGGCGTCTCCTCGACGGTGCCGGCCAGCCCGTACCCGGCGTTGTTCACCAGCACGTCGACCGCGCCGCAGTCCCGCTCGACCCGGGACACCGCGGAGCGCATGGAGTCGTCGTCGGTCACGTCCAGCGGCAGCGTGCGGATACCGAGGTGGCTCAGCTCGGCCATCGTCTCCGGGCGGCGTGCCGTCGCGTACACGGTGAATCCGCCGCGGTGCATGCGCTTCGCAACGGCCTGGCCGATGCCGGACGAGCACCCCGTCACGAGCACGGACCGCGTCATTGCGTCACCCGCCATCGGGGCCGGCTCAGAACCGCCAAGGCCCGGCCGTCCTTGTCCGCGATGACGGCTCGCCGCCGGTCGGCGTCGGTACGCACGAACACCGCCTCCTCACGGCAGGATTGGTGGAACCAGGCGCTGTCGATCTCCCACTGCTCTTCCCGGTCGTCGTCGGTACCGGCCGGCGGTGACATCCGGATGACCGTCTCGAGATGGTTGATCGGCAGTTGCGGCTGCGGCGGCTCCCGCAGCGTGAACAGGTCGAGCGCCGACGTGCGAGCCACCGGGACGGCCCACTCCCCGCCGGAGGCCGGCTGCTCGGCGATGGCTACGTCCATCGAGGACCACCGGTACCGCACCGCTGCCGGCACCGCGGGCCGGCCTTCCGCGTCGAACGGCGGAGCGGGTTGCTCGTCGCCGGTGGTGTAGACGACGCGTCCCTCGGCCGCGCAGACCTCCCCGTGCCACAGCGACACGTCGATCACCCAGTCATCGCCGTCCCACCTGGACCGGGCCCGCCGGACCAGGGTCATCTCGCCACCCGGTGGTAGCCGCAGCACGCCCGGCCGGACCCAGACGTCACGCAGGTAGCGGTGGCCCGGCGCCTCCTCACCCGGCGGGCCGAGCCACAGGCTGACCGCCTGCAGGTACTCCAGCGCCAGCGAGACCGGCAGTGCCGGTACGCCGTCGATCCGGACGTCGTCGACGCAGGTGGCCCAGTCGGCGTCCACCCGGTGTTCGCTCTCCAGCAGACTGCCGGGCGCGTAGGCGACCACCTCGCCGAGGAAGAACCGGCGGCTCAGCATGGTCGAGCGGCCGGCCCAGCCGGGCGGCAACGGGATGCCGTTGAGGTATTGCGGCGCCACCTCGCCGATCTCGCCCATGAACCCGATCTCACCGCTGCCGCTGCGGGTCAGCTCGGCCCGCCAGGCCTGTACGCCGTCGCCCACCGCGATCGGCCGCATGTAGCGCGAGGCGGCCTTGAGATTGGTGATCAGGCCCACCCCTTCCCAGGTGGGCCAGGCCAGCGTCTTGACCGGGTAGCCGAGGCGGTGCCCGGCCCAGCCGGCGAGCCGGGCCAGGCCGTCGTTCGCCGCGGCGTAGTCCAGCTGGCCCGGCATGCCGCCGTACCGCCCGGTCTGCGAGCCGACCGCGCAGAGCATCTTCAACCGGTGGTCGCCGAGCGCGGCCAGCACGTTGCCGAATCCGTCCACCTTGACCTCGATGACGTCGAGGAACTCCGGTGTCGCCTTCTTGGGTAGCCGTGCCGGCCGGTCGATGCCGGCGTTGTGCACCACCATGGAGAGCCGGTCGCCGAGCGAGCGCACCAGAGCGGCCACGTCGGCCCGGTCGGTCACGTCGCACGGCCGGTAGCGGATCCGCAGCCCGCGTTCGTCCGCCCGGCTCAGGTTGTGGCGGATCTCCCGGGCCTGGCGCATCCCGGCCACCCGCGCCCGGGTCCGCGGGACCGAGGTGTCCCCACGGGTCAGGTACATGCGGCGTTCGATGGCCGCGAACTCGGCGGGGGAGGCGGTCAACCAGGAGGTGTCCGGCCCGGGTAGCGGCGAACGGCCGGTGACGACGACCTCGCAGTCGTACCGCGCCGCCATCTCGAGGGCGATCTCGAAGCCGATGCCCCGCGCGCCGCCGGTGAACAACAGCAGATCCGAGCTGTCGACCGGGATCGGGTCCCCGTCGACGGGCTGCTCACGCGGCAGCAGCGTGACCCGGCGCTCCCCGAGGCGCCCCACCTCCAGCAACCGGCCGGCTGCCAGCTCGGTGACGACGACCTCGCCCAGATCGGGCCGGTCCGCCAGATCCACCACGAGTGGGCGGCACGCGGGGAATTCGCGCGGCAGAGTCTTGGCCAGCCCGGCCCACAACCCGCCCAGCGGTTGTGCCCCGGCGTCGGCCAGCAGGCCCATGGAACCGCCCATGAAGGTGACGGCGACGTAGCTCAGCCGGTCGGTGCGGACTTCGCCGGCCCAGTCGGCATAGACGCCGCGAAGCGCCGTCACGGTACGGGTCATCGGCTCGCGCCACGCGTCCGGGCCGACTACCTCGGCGTCCGCGGCCACGCCGAGGTCGATGATGACGTCGGTACCGGAGTCGCTCGCGGGCGGCTCCGGGGCGTCCGTGTCCCACACCGCCGCCGTACCGCCGTGGCCGGTGACCGCCCGGCGGACCGAGGAGCGCCACTCGGCGGTGCCGTTGAGGATCAGCACCCGGCGCCCGGCCAGGAAGTCCGCCGCCGGGGCGGGCGCGGCGGGCAGGTCGGTCAGCTCGAGGGTGTGCCGCAGCGGGGTGTCGGTCATGACGCCGCCCCGGTGAGCACGCTGCGCGCGCGGGGCCGCAGGCGCAGCAACATGTCCGGCGTCGGCCGCATCGAGATCAGCGAGTCGCCGTACCGGACGAAGCTGCCGGGAACGAGTTCGAACCGGTACCGGGACACCACCATGGCGACGATCATCCGCAGTTCGAGGAGCGCCATGGTGTTGCCGATGCACTGGCGAGGACCACCCCCGAACGGGAAGTACGACATCCGGGGCCGTTCCCGCTCGGCCGCGGCGTCGAACCGGGACGGGTCGAACGCCTCCGGGTTCTCCCAGATCCGCGGGTTGCGGTGCGACACGAACGGCGACAGGAGAAGCGAACTGCCGGCCGGGATGTGGTAACCGGCGAGCACGTCGTCGCCGGTGGCGTCGCGTGGGTACAGCCAGATCGGCGGGAAGAGGCGCAGCGCCTCCTGCACCACCATCTGGGTGTAGGGGAGCCGGTCGAGATCGGCCACCGTCGGGTCGCGGCCGGCCAGTACCTGATCGACCTCAGCCTCGAGCTTCTCGGCCACCCAGCGGTGCTGTGCGATGGAGTGCAACGTCCAGCACAGGGCGGTCGCCGTGGTCTCGTGTCCCGCGAGGTAGATGGTCAGCAGCTCGTCCCGGATCTCCTGGTCGGTCCACGGCCGGCCGTCGGGGTCGCGGGCGGACTCGGTCAGGTCGACGAGGCTTCCGGCTCGCCGGGGCTGCGCGGCCCGGACGTCGTCGACGACCTGGTCGAGCCGGCGCCGGTTGGCCGCGACCAACCGGTTGCGGGACGTCGGCAGCCATCGGGGCAGCATCTCCCGTACGTAGCCGTGCGGGAACATCGTCTCGATGCTGTCCTCGACGACCTGCTTGAGCATCGGCACCGAGGGCCTGATGTCGTAGTCGAACAGCGACGTGCTGAGGGTGACGAGGGTGACCCGCAGCGCCTCGGTGACCAGGTCCACCGGTTCGCTGCGCTGTGCCGCGTCGTCCCAGCGGGAGAGCATCTCGTGGGTGGCGCCGACGACGTTGGGGCCGATACCGCGGATGGCGTCCCGGGCGAAGGCGGGCTGGACCGCTCGCCGGTGTGCCCGCCAGCGCTCGCCGTCGGTGGTGAGCAGTCCTTCCCCCATGACCAATTTGAACTGCTCGTAGAACCGGCCACGGCAGTAGTTGCCCTGGTTCTCGATCAGCACCCGCCGGACCGCGTCCGGATCGGTCACCAGGTGGACCAGGTACGGCCCGAACTTCATCCGCACCACCTCACCGTGGTCACGCTGCATGGTGAGCAGGAATTCGGCGGGATCGCGCCGGTACGGCAGCAGGCTGCCGAACGGTCCACGGGTCCGCGGCCCCGGTGCCTGGCGTTTCGGATCAACCATGTGTGGCCACCCCCACGGCGTCGAGTTCGAGTCGCTCCACGGGCTGGCCGGAGCGGGCGTCGACGTAACCGCGCACGAAGCCGGTCACGTCCTTCATCTGCAGCAGCAGGCGCCCGTCCGGCAGGGTCGCCACGAACCGGCTGCCCGTACCGCCGCTGTCGTAGAGCAGGCCTCGTGGCGTCACCGACATCTCGATCGGCACTCCCCGGGCGCCGAGGTCGACGTCGTTGTCCGGGCAGTAGAGGTCGATGCGCCGAATGCCGGTCGGTGCGGCCAGCGGGATGTAGCGGCCGTCGACGATCTCCAGTACGGCGAGCCGGGCCAGCCCGTCGAGCATGAGCGAGGGGACCAGGAAGTGCTCGAACTCGGACCCGGGCCCGACCGGCGCGGTGAACAGCGCCCGCTTGCCGAGCGGGTGCAGGCGCGTCGCCGTCGTGGTGACGAAGGGCCCGGTGAGCAGCACGGACGCGCCCGGTACGTGGTACGGGTCGAGGATCGGCTCCTCCGGCGCGTCCGGCCACGGTTCCATCCGCGGGGCGTGCGGGTAGTCGGCGGACAGGATCGCCTTGCCGGTGAAGTGCACCTTGTCCTTGACGAGCACCGTGCCGGCCGGGGACACCACGTCGCCGACCACCCGGACACCGACGACGGCGTGCCGGTCGTCGCGCCGGAGCACCCCGGCGATGATGCGGCGCGGGCTGCGGTCGGTCGCACCGCCGAGCTTGAGGAAGTGGTGGAACTCGATGTCACGGAAGCCGGTCACCCGCCACTGCGGCACGAGTTCGAGTGCCGCCTCCGCGATCAGCTCGGTGACGAAGCACCCCGGCAGCGTCGGCGCTCCGAGCACCGCGTGGTGCCGCAGATAGCCGTCGCGCTCCTCGGTGAAGAGCCGCTCGATCACCGCCTCCTCCGCCGAGCCGCGCGTCACCGTGTCGATGTAGAAGTGTCCTCGCGGCGCCGGTCGCGTGACGGCCGGTGGTACGCGCGGCAGCCAGTACCCGGGCATGATCCGTTCCACCGCGCCGCGCTCCACCTGGCCCAGGTGGTATGTCGCGGTAGCCCGGTTGGCGGCGTTCAGCTCGGCCAGGAAGTGGTGGACCCCTTCCGGTGTGGACATCGGTGTCAGCGTGTCGGCCTGGGCGCCGGCGAAGAAGGAGTGGTGTACCGGCGTCGCCGCCATCCCCGCGTCCTTCCACAGCGTCCAGCCGATGGCGACCTCGTCCCGGCCGGTTCGCGCCGAGTTGTACGCGGCGGCGCTGCCGAGGAAGTCGTTCGCCGCGGCGTAGTCGGTCTCCCCGAGCTGGCCGGTGAGGGCGATCAGCGAGGAGAAGCTGCACCAGCGCAGTGGCATCCGGCCGCGCAGTGCCTTGCGCAGGTTCAGATAGCCGCCGACCTTGATGCGGCGTACCTCCTGGAAGTGCTGCAGCGGCTTGGTGCTCAGCGCGCCGGCGCGGTTCACCCCGGCGGCGTGGATCAGCAGGTCGATCTGCCCGTGCCGGTCGATGATCTCGTCCAGCACCGCGGTCAGACGCACCACGTCCGTCACGTCGGCCTGGCGGTACTGCACCCGCTCGGGTCCCGACCAGCGCCGCATCGCGGCCAGGTTCGCCAGGGCCGTGGCTCCGGAGCTGAGCCGCTCGTACGTCGCGATGGCGTCCCTGACCGGTTGGCCCGGGCGGCGTTCCATCTCGGTCCGGATGAACTCGGCCTTCGAGCCGAGGGCCGCCGCTCCGCCCCGGTCGGCGAGCTCGGCCTCGATCCCGTCCAGCGGCCGGGACCCGACCGCGTAGATGGTCGGCTGGTACCGCTCGGCGAGCGCTTTCAGCAGTTCCGGCGTGATGCCGCGGGCTCCGCCGATCGCCACGACGACGCTCTCGCGGTCCAGCGAGGGCGGTCCGTCCTCCGGCGGTTGCGGGGTGGCGACCAGGGTGTGCCGGACGCCGTCCACGTACCGCGTCACCGGAAGCAGTTGCGATGCCTGCGCCTCCTCGCGCAGCTCGCGCAGGCCCGCTCCCACCTCGCGCTCAGTGGTGAACACGCCGGCGACCAGGCATGGCCGCAGCTCGAGGGCGGTGCTTTTCAGCAGGCCGGTGAAGAGCCCCGTGAACGGGTGCGGCACACCGTCGCGCACGGCGGAGGTGAACAGGGCGAGCACCGTGCCGGCCCGCCTGCGGATCTCCGCCTCACAGACCTGGAGCGTGAGGAACGCCGCGTCCTGCAACCGGAACAACACCGTCGGGTCGGTGTCCAGCGCCTCCTCGGCGGGCAGCGCGGCGGCGAGATCGGAGACGATGCGTACGTGGCTCAGCGGCCTGCCACCGAGCGCCTCCTCCACCGTGGCGCGCGAGATCTCGCCGAGCACCCGCCGCCGGGCGCCGGTGGTCGGCACCACCGAGAGCACCAGCGGCCCGTCGGCGCCGGTGCCGAGGTCGCCGAGCGCGTCGGGGGTCGCGGTGACCACGACGCAGTCCGGGCCGAGCACCTCCATCGGTGGGCGGATCCGGTCGTTGACGGTCGGTTCCCACTGAGCGACGTAGCGGTCGAGCAGCGGTTCCGGTTGCGGCTCGGTGTCGCCCGGCAGCTCCAGTCGCATCGACAGCGGTACCGTCGTCCGGTTCTCGTACGCGGTGACCTCCACGTCGGAGCCGGGAGCCGTGACAAGAGCCCGGGCCACCGCGAAGGCGGCTTCGGCGCCCAGGTACACCGGCCGGGTGCCGGCGTCGGGCGCCGCACCGCAGAGGACGCGCTCGGCGGACCGCTGAGTCGCGGGGTCCTGCGTCAGCGCGCCCACGACGGCCAGAACCGGAAGGCCGGAAGCCTCGGCGGTCTCCCGGCGCATCACCGCGAACAGGGCCGCACCCTCGGCCGGCACGACGTCGTCCACCCCGCTGGTGGCGGCGACCACCCGTCCGGCCACCGGCGTGCTGTTGCCGTTGACGCCGCCCACCAGCGCCACGTCGACGTCACCGGCGCGCAGGTAGCGGGCGGCGACCTGGAACGCACCAAGCGTGGATCCGAAGCCGGTGTCGACGACCAGGTTGGGCCCGTTGAGGTCGAAGTAGTTGGAGACGCGGGCCGAGATGACGTTCGGCATGATGCCCGGGAACGAGTCCTCGTTGGAGGCCGGCACGCCGGCTCGTACGGCCTCGCGGAACAGCGCAGTGACCTGCTCGTCGGGCGCCACCGCGGTGGGCAGACCGCTGAGGGCCGCCGCTGCGCTGTCCAGGTGGCAGCGCTTGCCGTATTCGACCGCGTGCCGGGTCGGACCCATGTGACCGACGAAGACGCCCGTGGTGTTCCGGTACTCGTCCCACACGCCGCCCAGCCGGGTCCGCAACTCGTCGGCGCACCGCAGCATCATCAGCTGGCAGCGGTCCAGGGTCCGGATCACTCGCGGCGGCATCCGCAGCTTCATCTGCCCGGTGTCGTACCGGTCACCGAAGCTGGGCCGGGGCGGCTCGCCGGTGCCGGTCAGCCAGGCGCTGACCTCGTCGGTGCCGGCCAGGCCGGGAGCATGCCCGGACCAGGCGGTGATGACGATGTCGTCGGCGCCGGGCGCCGGCTGCGATACCGGCTGGTCCTGCACGACCACGTGCGCGTTGGTCCCGCCGAATCCGAAGCCGGACACCGAGGCGATCCGGGGGCGCTCGCCCGCGGGCCACGCCACCGGGCTGGTCGGGATGCCGATCCGGGCGTCCGCCAGCCGGTACTCCGCGGGGCTGGCCGAGAAGCGGTGCTGGGGCAGGATGGTGTCCCGGGCGAACCCCTGGAGCGCCTGGATGACCGAGACCGCGCCGGCCGCCCAGCCGGTGTGGCCGAACAGCGACTTGTTCGAGGTGAGCTGGATACCGGCGTCGGCGCCGCCCAGCGTCTCCCGGATGCTGGTGATCTCGCACAGGTCGCCGGCCGGTGTCCCGGTGGCGTGCGCGATGATCCAGTCCGGCGCTTCGTTCGCGAGCGGCACCTTCGCCAGGGCGCGCTGGATGGCCAGCCGCTGGCCCGCGACATTGGGCGCGTAGATGGCTTTGCCGCGACCGTCGGACGATGTGCCGATGGCGCCGAGGTAGCCGAGCACCGTGTCGCCGTCCCGCTTCGCCGTGTCGAGCCGCTTCAGCGTGATGGCGGCGGCGCCGTCGGAGAAGAGCACGCCGTCACAGGCACTGTCCAGCGGGCGGACGTCCCCGCTGACGGACAGCCCGTGCAGCTTGGCGAAGAGCACCGCGTTGCGGGGGCCGACCGCGAACGCGCCACCGCAGACCGCCACGTCGTGCGTCCCCTCGAGCAGGGCCTTCATGCCCAGGTCCAGCGCGTACAGCGAGGACGAGCAGGCGGTGTCCACCATCAGCAACTCGGACCCGCCCGGCAGCAGGCCGTCGATCGCGTTGCGGCCGACCTGGTACGGCAGCAGCGTCTCGTACGGCGCTGAGGAGAGGGGGTACCAGTCGCGGAGCAGTTCCCGCGCTCGGCGCAGCAGTTCCGCGCGGCGTTCGGGATCCCAGCCGGCCCGGCCGGCGGCGTCGGCCAGATCTTCGAGGAGGCCCTCGACGACGATCGCCTCCTCGAGGTGCTGGTTGCCGTCGGCCGTGTATCCGATGACGCAGGTCGTCCGGGCCTGGTCCAGGTTCCGCACACCGGCGGTCGCCTCGTAGAGGGCGTGCCTGAACCACTGGGTGGTGTATTCCATCGGCCCGGTGCGAGCGGCGAGTTCCGCGGCCAGCGACGGGTGCGGCCGGTAGTCGTCGCAGTATCCCGACCTGGTCTGGTAGGTCTTGTCCTCGTCGGCGCGTTCGGAGGAATGGAAGTATTCGATCCGGAACCGTTCCGGCCGGGTCGCCTTGAGCAGTTGCGGGCCGGCCAGCGAGGTGGTCCACAGTTCGTCGACGTCGTTCACGCCGGGCGCGACGAGGCCGGCGCCGACGATGGCGATGACGTTGCGGTCCGGATCAGGCTCGGTCACCTTCGCCACCGGAGCCGGCGCGGTCGCCTTCGCCGTCGGAGCCGGTTCGGTCTCCTTCGCCGCCGGAGCCGGTTCGGTCTCCTTTGCCGCCGGAGCGGGCTCGGCAGCGGGAGTGGCTTGTTTGCCGGCGAACCACTGGCTGGGCGGGGTGAGCATCACGCCGCCCAGTGACATGCCGCCGTCGGCGATGACGGTCTGCCCGGTGATCCAGCTCGCGTCCTCGGAGAGCAGGAAGAGGACCAGGCCGGCGAGTTCCTCCGGCCGGCCCACCCGGCCCAGCGGTGTGTTGCGGACGGCCAGATCCCGCACCGTCTCCGGCTCCGGGAACAGGGTGGCGACCTGACCGTCGATGAGTCCGCCCGAGGCGGTGTTGACCCGGATCCCGGCGGCGGCGAACTCGACCGCGAGATAGCGGGTGAGGGCCTCCAGCGCCGCTTTCGCGGTGCCCACCGCCAGGTAGTTGCCGATCACCGTCTCGGACCCGATGGACGACAGGTTCACCATCGAGCCTCCGCCGCGGGCCCGCAGCAGTGGGTAGGCACGCTGTGCGCACCACAGCGCGCCCTTGAGGTTGGTGTTCAGGGCCTTGTCGAGCTGCTCCTCGCCGATCGCCAGGGCCTCGCCGAACGCGCCGCTTGCCGCGTTGTTCACCAGCAGGTCGAGCCCGCCGAACTCCGCGCTGATGTCGCTGAACATCCGGTCCAGCTGCTCTTCCTTGGCCACCGAGGCGCGCATGACCGTGACGTCCAGGCCGCGGCCGGTCAGCTCGGCACCCAGCGACTTGGCCTCCGCGAAGGAGTGGAAGCAGTTCACGATGACCCGGGCGCCCTCTTCGGCGAGACGGGTGGTGATGACCCTGCCGATGCCGCGGCCCCCGCCGGTCACCAATGCGATCTTGCCGTCGAATCTGCCCATGGCCGCGCTCTCAGGCGACCGGGACGGGCCGCTCGGCGGCGGTCATGACGAGGTTGACGACGTCGCCCAGAGTCCGGTACTCGCTCAGGCGCAGCCCTTCCGGTGCGGGCGGCAGGCCGTACTTGCGGGCGACCCGGCCCAGCAGGTCGGTCTGCTTGACCGAGTCGACGCCGAGGTCACCCTCCAGGTCGACGTTCTCGGAGAACACCTCCGCGGGGTACTCCAGGGCCTCGCCGTACAGCTCCACCAGTTCGGCGTAGACCTGGTCGCGCCCGGGGATCGAGACGGTCGCCACGGCGGGCGCGGCGGTTTCGACGACGGACACCGGTGCCTCGATCACCGGGGCGGGTGACATGGGGACGGCTGAGGTGGACCGGAACCGCTCCCAGGACTGCTGGATGGTCGCCAGCACGGTGAACCGCTCCGCGTTCCAGTACCGGTCGAAATCCGCGGCGGACGGAACCGGGTCGAGCAGCGCCCGGATCTGCGGGCGCAGATCATCGCCGCCGGCCGTCAAGTGCAGGATCTGTTCGGCCGACGCGGCGGACGGCGTCGTGGAGTCGGTCGCCACCGCGGCCCATCCCGGCTCGCCGGACAGCACGCGCTTGACGATCTTCGTGAGGACGTCGCGTCCGCCGCACTCGGCGAACAGGCGGGTTCCGTCGCCGTGCAGGGACCTGACGGCGGACAGGAAGTCGAACGGCGTGGTGAAGTGCTGCGCCAGCAGGGTCGCCATGTCGTCACCCGGCCGGTACGCCCGGCCGAGAATGGGCGAGTAGACCCGGGCGACCTGTTCGGTCCAGCGAATGCTCCCCAGCGCGGCGGCGAACATGTCGACGGCGGGCGCCAGCACCGGGCTGTGGAACGGGTACGGCGAGGGAATCCGGCTGCCGGCCGTGCCGGTCGCGCTCAGCACGGCGCCCAGACGGTCCATCGTCGCGGTCGCGCCGGAGACGACGACCTGCTTCTCCTCGTTCTGCCCGGCGACGGCGACGTCGGTGGCGCCGAGGAAACTCAGCAGATACTGCGCGCGGGCACGGTCCATCGCTACGGACATCATGTAGCCGCCCCGGCCCTTGACCGTCGCGAGAGCGCGATTGCGGTGGGCCACGATCCGGGCGCCGTCCTCGATCGAACAGGCTCCGCTCGCCGCCAGCGCGCTGATCTCGCCGAAGCTGTGCCCGGCGTAGACGTCCGGCGTGACACCGGCCTTCTGCAACGCCTGCGCGATGCCCACGGAGGCCGCGTAGATGAGGAACTGAAGCGCCTCCGGTGACGCCTGCAGGAGCGTGTCGGTGTCGAGGCTTTCATCCGCGACGTACGGGTCGAGCTCGATTCCCGCCTCGGCGCGAGCCACCGAACGGACGGTCTCCAGGACGCTGTCCACTCCGTCCATCTCCCGCATGGCGCGTGTCAGGAGCGCGGGCGAGTAGCCGCCCTGGCCGGGAAAGAGAAACGCGGTACGGCCCGCAGGGCGCGACGGTGCGGAGTTGGTCAGGACGTCATCGTGGTCGGCCTGGTGCATGAGAACTCCCCGGTTTGCAAAAATCGAGCACGGGGAAACCGGCGACCGCTGAAATGATCTATATCCCCCGCGCAGAAATGTGGCATGATCAGCACTGATTTTCTAGCTGGCAAAATCTACTAACGCATTACTGACAGTGCCAAGGCGTATATCGAAGTATTCGATCAGTCGGTGTATCGAGGCGCCCCGGGCATCGGAATAGGTTGAGTGGAGCCGGTGCGGACCTGGTCGTGGTGATACTCGCGAACTATGTCGGCATGGGACCTCCTCGAGACGGCTGGTTCACCAGTCAGCGAACCGAGGCCACTCTTTCAGCGATGGCCGCGCGAACGATGATCGAATAGGCATCTCCTATGCACGGGCCGGCGACCGCGACCGAACCAGGCCGCTGCTTCGCCGATCGGCGGGGCTCAGGATTTCGAATCAGACTCGCGCGAATGCTCTCGATGCCGAATGCTGGCCGTTGGTCTCCAACGTCAGTTCGGCCCGAGAATGAGGCATACATGGATCAGACCTGGATCAGGGCCGCGCGACGCCTTCCGCAGGCCCCGGTCCGGCTGGTCTGCTTCCCGCACGCGGGCGGATCCGCCAGCTACTTCGCTCCCCACGCCCGGCTTCTCGGCGACGACGTTGAAGTTCTCGCCGTGCAGTATCCGGGGCGTCAGGACCGCTACCGCGAACCGGCGATCACCGACCTCGGCCGGCTCGCCGACCGGCTGGCCGACGTGCTGGCCGGCACGGTCCCGGGTCCGTTCGCGTTCTTCGGTCACAGCATGGGCGCCATCGTCGCCTTCGAGGTGACCCGCCGGCTGGAACGCCGGGGCGCCCCGGCGCCCCGGGTGCTCTTCGTCTCCGGCCGGCGCGCGCCCTCGCTCGTCCGCGAGGACAACGTGCACCGGCGCGACGACGCGGGCGTGATCGCTGAGATGAGCCGGCTCGGCGGCACCGACATGAGCCTGCTCACCGACCCGGAGGTGATCGAAATGATCATGCCGGCGCTGCGTGCCGACTACACGGCCATCGAGACGTACCGGTGCGACCCTGCCGACGCCACCGTCGGCTCGCCGATCGAGGTGCTCACCGGTGACAGCGATACACGCGTGTCGGTGGTGGACGCCAAGGGCTGGGCGGATCACACGACTGCCGGATGCGAGCTGCGCGTCTTCCCGGGCGGTCACTTCTATCTCGCCGAGCGCGCCACCGAGGTGGTGGCACACATCGCGGCGCGGCTGGAAGCGCGGATCTCGGCCCGCGCTGAGTAGCTGTTTGAACCCATTTCTCCAGGTGACGACGGCTTTCGAGTGGGGGGACGTTCATTGCCGAACGGTCCGTCGACAGCTCCAGAGCTGTCATGGCCGTTTCTGGCTGGCCGCTGGTGGACGTTAGGCCTTAGAGATGTTCTCGGATGCGTTGAGCGAGTGCCTTCTGGGTCGCATCGTCGACTGGCAGAACCCCGTTCTCCGCCATCAGAGCATGGAACTGTTGCTGGTGGTACGGCACGCCAGGCGGTAGTGCGGCGAGGTGCCAGTGCAGGTGTGCGTTGCCCTGCTGGCTGCCTAAGCTCAGTGAATACATCCGCTCAGTCGGTACGGTAGCCGCGACGGCGAGAGCCACTTTGCGGACCGCGCCCTGGAAGCGAAGGAACTCGAGCTCCTCCATGTCGTGAATCCAGCTTTCGACATGTCGCTTCGGTGCCACAAGGCAGTACCCGAGCTGGACAGGGTGGCGGGTGAGAAACGCGATGGTGTCGCCGTCTTCGTACAGCTTGTGATGCTGATAGTCCTCGTGGCCGTCGAGGAAGGCGCAGACGAAGCATGGTCCTTCCCGTACGCGGCGGCCGTATTGCTCGAAATCGAAAGCAATTCGCGCAGGCTGGTCATGATTCATGCAGGGCAGGGTAGGCGACGCCAGGTCCTGGCACGTTCTTCGTAGGGTGCTCGCATGCCCATACCCGAGTTCGTGGCCGCCCTGCGTTCCAAGATCGGCCATGCCCCGTTGCCGTTGAGCGGCGTCATCGCGGTGGTCCTCGATGAACGGAACCGGGTGCTCCTGGTCCGCCGTTCAGATAGTGGCGATTGGGCTCTCACCACCGGATGTCTGGAGCCGGGCGAGCAGCCGGCCGACGGTGCCCGGCGCGAGGTGTTCGAGGAGGCCGGTGTTGAAGTGGGGGTCGAGCGGCTGCTCTCGGTCGAGGCATTGGATTTGTCCGTTGCCCCCAACGGCGATCAAGTCTATTGGCTTGCCATCGGGTTCCGCTGCCGAGTTGTCGCCGGGGACGCCCAGGTCAACGACGACGAGTCCGTCGAAGTCGGCTGGTTCGATCCGGACTCAATGCCGTCTTTGCCTCCTCATCAGGCGCGCTGCTTGGCACTCGCCCTGGCCAGCGATGGCGATCCATGGTTCGCCGATTCGCCCTTTCGGATGGGCTCGAGATCGTGAGGAGAGGGGTTGGATCGCGTGTGCCCAGAAGACGCCATTCGGGCCTGATCAGGCGGCGATGAGGCCGGGTGACGATCAGGTGACGCTTCCGGCCATTGGTCAGCTTCGCGCCATTGAATCCGCGCGTTCCCGGCTGACGGTCTCGGCGGTTTTCACGCTCTGGCGCCACGCTCGTCACCGCTCATCTTGCGAGCGTAGAACCAGGCCTAACTCGATCTTGCAGCAGAGAAACAGGCAGTGAGGACGGTCAGAACCCGAGGGTGGCGGCACCACCCACGACGGGCAGCCGGAACGTGCTCGCCGCCAGGTCCAGCGTGACCTGGGCGCGGTTGGTGTCCGGACGGGTCCAGAACGGGTCACTGCCGGCCACCACCACCCCGATCCGGTGCCCGGCCGGGAAGATGTGGTCGTCCACCTGGACCCGGACCGTGAAGTTGTAGGTCTCCCCGGGCACCAGCGGTGTCTCGGCGAGCAGTGAGTCACGGTTCTTCGCGTCCAGCCAGCCCCGGGTGACGACGTCGTAGGGAGTGTCCGCGGTGCGCTCGGCGGTCTCCCGGTAACACGCGTCGTCAGCCGGGGTGCTGGCGCCCCAGCAGGTCTCGGTGTCCAGCGTGACAAGCCCTTCCGACCAGGACGGAACGCCGTTGTCCACCACCAGGCCGGTCACCACCCGGTTGGCCGGTCCGTAGTCGACAAGTTTGACGGCGAGGTTCGTGTCGGTGTCGTTCACCCGGCCGGTGAGGTGGGCGTACGAGGTGCCGGAGATCCGGACCGGCTGGGTGAGCGCGGGGGAGAGGAAGACCAGCCGGCCGGGTGTCACGGTCTGCTCGTTCTCCACCATCGCGGTCTCGCGCTGTGCGGGATCGTCGGTGAAGGTTCCGGTGGCGGCGCCGACCGGGCCGGTGGTCAGGACGCCGGGACCGTCCGGTGCGCCGGCGCCGAGGCGTACCGTCACCGGGGCCGCCTGGCGGTCCGGCCAGCTCTGGTGCCGCTTCCATTGGCCGGGGGCGTGCTCGACGTCGGCGATGGGCTCGCTCATGATCCCGTTGGGTATGCCGTACAGCCAGAAGTCGAACCAGCGGTGCAGGGTGGTCATCCACTCCGCCCGGCGGAAGTCGAACGGTTCCGCGTGGCCGACCTGGGACAACCAGATCTTGCGCGGGACGGCGTTCCGGCCGAGCGCCTCCCACCAGGCACCGAAGTGCTCCGGGTCGACGTTCCAGTCGTTGAGCCCGTGCACCAGCAGCACAGCGGCCCGCACCCGGTCGGCGGACCGGACGTAGTCGCGCGCCGCCCAGAAATCGTTGTAGTTGCCGGTGGCGTCGTCCGGTGCGGTCTCGAGCTCGGCGCGCGCGGCGGCACACGTCTCCGCGGGCCGCCCGTTGACCTGACCGAACATCTGCGCCGGGCGCGGCCAGGGCGGCTGGATCGGCAGGCCGCCGTCGCGGTGGTACTCGTACCAGCTGGACGGACCGCCGACCGGGACGACGGTCCGCAGGCCGGCCACGCCGGTGGTGGCGACGCCGTTCGCGGTGGCGGCGTCCCACGACTTGCCGATCATGCCGACCCGGCCGGTGCTCCAGGCGGCGGCGACCGGACTGCCGTCGGCGCGGTACGCCCGCGCGCGACCGTTCAGCCAGTCGACGACCGCCTTGGCGCCCTGGATCTCGCTCGGTCCGCCGAGGTCGACGCAGCCCTCGGAGGCGCGCGTGCCGGCCAGGTCGGCGAGGACCACGGCGTAGCCGCGGGGCACGAAGTAGTTGTCGTAATACAGCGGGAAGGTGCCGTCCTGCTTCTTCTCGTTCTCGTTGCCCCGGCCGCAGCACGCGTAGTACGGACTGGATTCGAAGATCACCGGCACCCGGAGGCCGAGCGCGGTGGCCCGCGGCCGGATGACGTCGGCCGCGATCCGGTCCGGCCGGCCGTCACGGTCGCCGTCGGCGCCGGACTCGACGTAAACGGTTTCCCGTATCGCGTCCGCGTACGAGAAGACCGGTTGTGTCATGCCGAGACGGACCGCCGGGCCCGGCCGGGCGGCTGTCGCCGGGCTCGTGCCGAGCAGCGTGGCCATGCTCGCCAACGCGGCGACGGTGGCTCCCGCGATCCAGCGTCTCATTGTGCCTCCCGCCCGCAGGCTGGTGTGAGCGTGAATTCACCGGGGCGGATTCTGGCAGCGCCGGAAATGGGCGGTCAATGCGAATTAGAAATCTTCAAATCAATGGTTTGTCAAGGGCTGTAAAGAATTATCGGCAGAGGTTGTTCTCGATGAATGACGGCTCCTAGAGTGCTCGGTGGAAACGGAAATCCAGCTAGGGTGTGCAATGCTTGACCTGGCCACTGCGCGTTCACTTTCCCTGACCAATTCCGAGAGCGTGTACCGAGCTGCGTTGAGCATGTGCAGATACTCGGCGCAGTCAACCGGTGAAGCGATACTGCACCGGCGGGAACGGCAGCGACTCGCCCGGATGCGCCACGAGCGCCGCCGGGCCGACTATCTCGCCGGTCGCTGGGCGGCCAAAGCCGCCGTCACCCACCTGTGCGCGGTGCCGGAGCCGGCCGCTATCTGGCTCGAGCCGGGCGTCCTCCACCAGCCGGTGCTCGGCGGGCCGGGCACCGGCGACGTCGCGGTGAGCCTGACACACAGCCAGCAGGTCGGCGCGGCGGTGGCGTTCGACGTCGCCCACCCGGTCGGCATCGATCTGGAACGGGCTGACCCGCTTCGGGCCGGCACGCTCCACTCGGCGCTGACCCCCGGCGAAGGCGAGATCACGCGGGGCCTGCGGCTGGATCCACTGTTGGCGGCCACCGCGCTGTGGACGGCCAAGGAAGCGCTGGCGAAGTTCCTCCGCGTCGGCCTGAGCATCGACATGAGCCTGCTCGAGGTGGCCGCCTGGCGGACCGAGGGGGAGTGGTGGCGTCTGGAGTACCGCCACGTCGTGTCCATGAAAGCGCTCGTGCTCGCCGTGGACGACTGGCTGCTCGCGCTGTGCGTGCCGATCCGCACTGCCGTGTCGGCACCAGGTCTGCCGGGCTCCCTGTCCGCCGCACTGGCATGCGACCTCGCCCCGGTCGGAGCCGTCCTGTGACGCCGGCCGCCGGCCGTCCGACCGAATTGGAGTCGCCGTGATCGCCTACGTGTTCCCCGGCCAGGGTTCACAGTCCGTCGGGATGGGTGCGGGCCTGTTCGAGGAGTTTGCCGAACTGACCGCCGAGGCGGACCGGATCCTCGGCTATTCCGTCGCGGAGCTGTGCACCGCGGACCCGCACGGCCGGCTGGGGCGGACCGAGTTCACCCAGCCGGCTCTGTACGTCGTCAACGCCCTGTCCTACCTGCACCGGCTGAGCAGCACGGGCCGGGCGCCCGACCACGTGGCGGGGCACAGTCTGGGCGAGTACAGCGCCCTCTTCGCCGCCGGTGTCTTCGGCTTCGGCGAAGGGCTGCGCCTGGTCGCCCGCCGCGGTGAGCTGATGGCGACGGCCCGCGACGGCGGGATGGCCGCGGTGCTCGGGCTTGCGGCCGATGCGGTCGCCGGGGCGCTGTCCGAGGCCGGGCTGGACACCGTGGACATGGCCAACCTCAACAGCACCACTCAGGTCGTGCTCTCCGGCCGCCGCGCCGACATCGAACGGGCCGGGCCGATCCTCAAGGCGGCCGGTGCGCGGGCGTACACGATCCTCAACGTCAGCGGGGCGTTCCACTCCCGGTACATGCGGGAGGCGGCGGACGCGTTCGCCGGGACGCTCTCGGGCGTACCGATGTCCCGGCCCCGGATACCGGTGATAGCGAACGTCACCGCCCGGCCGTACCCGGCCGACGGCGATGTCGCCACCCTGCTCGCCCAGCAGATCACCTCGCCGGTGCGCTGGACCGAGACCGTGCGGTACCTCCTCGACGCCGGTGTCGAGGAGATCGAGCAGGTCGGGCCGGGCAAGGTGCTCACCAACCTGGTCCGCGCCATCCGGCGCGAGACCGCCCCGGCGGCCGCTGCCAGCCGCAACGGCGGCAGGCGGCCGGAGGCCGCGCCGCATGGCCGTCCGGCGGATCATGAGGGCGCGGCCTGGCTCGGCGACGCCGAGTTCCGGCGTCAATACCGTTTGCGGTACGCGTACGCGAGCGGCTCGATGTACCGGGGCATCGCCTCGCCCGACCTGGTGATCCGGATGGCGCGTGCCGGCATGCTCGGGTTCCTGGGCACCGGGGGGATGCGGCCCCAGCAGATCGACGACGCCGTCGCCCAGGTGCACCGGGCTCTCGAACCCGGGCAGGTGTTCGGCGTCAACCTCCTGCACGCCCCGGCGGACCCGGCCCGCGAGGACGAACAGGTCGACCGCTACGTGCGTCACGGCATCCGGCTCGTGGAGGCGTCCGCTTTCATGGACGTCACCGCGGCCCTGGTGCGTTATCGCTGCCTCGGGCTGCGGCGTGACGAGCAGGGCCGCGTGGTGGCGGAACACCGCCTGATGGCGAAGGTCTCGCGCCCGGAGGTGGCCCGCGCGTTCCTCGCTCCGCCGCCGGAGCAACACCTGCGCCGCCTGGTCAGCGACAACCGGATCACCGAGGAACAGGCCCGGCTGGCCGCCGAGGTCCCGATGGCCGACGACCTCACGGTGGAGGCGGACTCGGCCGGGCACACCGACGGTGGCGTGGCGTACACCCTGATGCCCGCGCTGCGCCGGCTGCGTGACGACCTCGCCGCCGAGCACGGCTACCGCCAGCGGGTACGCATCGGTGCCGCGGGCGGTATCGGCACACCGGAGGCGGCCGCGGCCGCGCTGATCCTGGGCGCGGACTACCTGGTCACCGGGTCCGTCAACCAGTGCACGGTGGAGGCGGGCACCAGCGAGCCGGTGAAGGATCTGCTGCAGCAGATGGGGGTGCAGGACACCGCGTACGCCCCGGCCGGGGACATGTTCGAGATCGGGGCGCGGGTCCAGGTGCTCAAGCGGGGCGTGTTCTTCCCGGCCCGGGCGAACAAGCTCTACCAGCTCTACCAACAGCACGACAGCCTCGAGTCGATCGACACGAAAACCCGCCAGCAGATCGAACAGCGTTACTTCAAGCGCACCTTCGAAGAGGTGTTCGAGCTGGTCCGGGAGTACAAGGGCGGCGACTGGCCGGCCGCGGAGACGCTGAGCCCGAAGCAGCGGATGCTGCTGGTCTTCAAGTGGTACTTCGCCTACTCCTCGGATCTGGCGATGCGCGGGGATCCCGGCGGCCGGGTGGACTACCAGGTGCACTGCGGACCGGCCCTTGGCGCGTTCAACTCCTGGGTGCGGGGCACCGAGCTGGAGGACTGGCGCCACCGGCACGCCGACGACATCGGCCGCCGCCTGCTCGCCGAGACCAGCGTCCTGCTGAACGACCGGCTGACCGCCTACCGGGCGGGATCCGGCCGCGCCGCGGCGCCGGACGACCTCGTGCTGGCCACCGCCGGGGACGGGTACCGGTCGTGACCGGGGTACAGGCCGGCCTGGAGGTGCTCACCGCCGGGCCGCACGGGCTGCGGCACAACGGCACTCTGCTCTTCGTCCACGGCGGCTATCACGGGGCGTGGTGCTGGGCGGAGAAGTTCCTGCCGTACTTCGCCGGGCTCGGCTACCGCTGCGTGGCGCCCAGCCTGCGCGGGCACGGCGAGAGCGCCGGCTTCGAGAAGCTGAACTCCTTCCGCCTGCGGGATTTCGACGACGACGTACGGGCGGTGCTGTCCGAGCTGCCGGAGCCGCCGGTGCTGATCGGTCACTCGATGGGCGCCGCCGTCGTGCAGCGGATCCTCACCCGGGAGCCCGATTCGGTGCGTGGTGCGGTGCTCATCTCCGCGCCGCCGCCGTCCGGCATCGGCGCCGGGATCGGGTTCCGGTGGATACGCACCGGCGGCTGGCCGGTGATGTGGCAGCTGTGGAAGCTGCACCAGGGCCGGATGCGGACCGGTGACCCGTTCCCGTTCCAGGCCTTCTTCCACGGCACCCTCACCGAGCAGCAGCGCAGCGACTACGTGGCCCGGGTGCAGAAGGAGTCGCACCGGGCCGGCAAGGAACTGGCCCGCCGGTTCGCCCGCGTCCCGGCCGGCCTGCGGATCCCGGTGCTGGTGATGGGTGGCGAACAGGACTGGCTGTTCCCGCCCGACCTCACCCGCCGGACCGCGCAGGCGTATGGCACCGACGCGGTCCTGATCCCCGGCAGCGGTCACATGGTCATGCTCGACGCCGCGTGGCGCCGCGCCGCTGACCGGATCGGTGAGTTCCTCGGCGGGCTCTGACCCGCTCCCATCCAGGCCGGCAGAAGGGCAGGCGGATGCGCAACGACAGCTCGTACGACGTACGGCGGATCGCCCGGAGCGTTCCGGCCGAGATCAAGCGTCTGGGCGCACAGGTCGAGCTCTTCGCCGACGCCGAGATGCGGGCGTACCGGCGTTTCGGCCTGCGCGCCGGGATGGCCGTCGCCGACCTCGGATGCGGTCCCGGCTTTCTTCTCCAGGCCCTGCGTACGGCCGAGCCGGACCTCGTACTGACCGGGATGGACATCGAGCCGCTGCTGCTCGAACAGGCCCGCGAACTGCTCGACGACGGTGGCCCGGCGATCACCCTGCTGGAGGGGTCGATCGAGAAGACCGGCCTGCCCGACGAGTCGTTCGACTTCGTCGTCTCCCGGCTGGTACTCGAGCACCTGGCCGATCCGATGATCGCCCTGCACGAGGTCCACCGGGTGCTGCGTCCCGGCGGGATCGTCGTCTTCGTCGACAACGACTTCGCGATGCACGTGATGACCCATCCCCACATTCCGGAACTGGACGACCTCTACCAGGCCTACTGCCGGTCCCGCCGGGACGAGGGGGGCAATCCCACCATCGGCCGGGAACTCCCCGCGCTGCTGCGCGCCGCCGGGTTCGGCGACATCCACTTCGACGTGCTCAGCGCGCACAGCCAGGTGACCGGCATCGACGCCTTCCTGCGCTCGGAGGGCTCGGGCATCCCGCTGCAACTGGTCCGCGACGGCTACCTGGACAGCCGTACCCTCGCGCGTCTGTCGGTGGGCTGGCGCGCCATGCGCCGCCGCGACGACCACGCGATCATCCGTCAGCTCTATGCCGCGGCGGGCCGCAAGGCGCACCCCGCCGGCGACCGACACTGAGGAGCGAGTATGCCGGACCGGCAGACGCCGTTGGACGTCGTCCTGGCTGAGCTGAGCCGCCTGGTCGACCGGCCGGTGGAGTGGCTGGATCCACACGGCAGCCTGGTCGATCAGGGACTGGACTCCTCGGCCGCGGTCGAGCTGGTGGAGGCGGTCAACGACCGGCTGGGCCTGGAGCTGGGCATCGAGGTGGTGTTCGACGTCGACACCCCGGCCGAGTTGGCCGCCCAGGCAGGCCACGTGGTTACCGCCGTGGAGCCGGAACCCTCGGATCCCGTCGTGGTGCGAACGGCGGAGGACGACGCGATCGCCGTCGTCGGCCTCTCGGCGCGCTTCGCCGACCTGCGTACGCCGGACCACCTGTGGCAGGCGCTGCGCGCGGGGACGAGCCGGATCCGCGAGATCGACCGTCCCGGTTGGGGCGCGGACTTCTACCATCCCGATCCGGCCGCGGAGGGCCGCTCGATCAGCAGATGGGGCGGGCATCTCGACCGGATCGACAGCTTCGACGCAGGGTTCTTCCGCATCTCGCCGCGGGAAGCGCGCCGGATGGACCCGCAACAGCGGATCTTCCTGGAGGAGGCGTACCACGTCTTCGAGGACGCCGGATACGCGCCGCGGCAGCTGGCCGGACGCCGGGTCGGGGTATTCGTGGGCGCCCGCGCCTCCGACTACCAGGAGCAGGTGGCGGCCGCCGAGGACGTCGGCTCCCAGCTCTTCCTCGGCACCGACATGTCGATCCTCGCCGGGCGGATCTCCCACCTGCTCGGCCTGACCGGACCGAACCTCGCGGTCGACACCGCCTGCTCCTCCTCGCTCGTGGCGCTGCACCTGGCGTGCGCCAGCATCCAGCGCGGCGAGTCCGAGATGGCACTGGCCGGCGGCGTGTTCCTGGCACCGACGCCGCGGTTCCTCGTCCTCGCGTCCAAGACCGACATGCTCTCCCCGACCGGGCGGGTGCGCAGCTTCAACGCCGCCGCCGACGGCATGGTGGTCGGCGAGGGAGCGGGGGCGGTGCTGCTCAAGCCGCTCAGCGCCGCGCTGCGCGACGGCGACCATGTGTACGGCGTGATCCGGGGTACCGCGGTCGGCCACAACGGCCGCACCCACGGCATCACCACACCGGCCACCCGGGAGGTAACCGACCTGGTAGGGCGTCTCTACCGGGACTGCGGGGTGCCGGTGGACTCGGTGCAGTACCTCGAAACGCAGGGCGCCGGCATCCGCCTCGGTGACTCGGTGGAGCTGCGGGCGCTCGCCAACGCGTTCGATCCGGTCGGTGACCTGGTGATCGGTACGCACAAGGGCAACCTCGGCCATGCCATCACCGCGGCCGGTGTGGCGGCGGTGGTGAAGGTGCTGCTGGCCCTGCGGCACCGCGAGATCCCGCCGACGGTCACCGGCGGCGGGGACGGTGACACCGAGATCGCCGGGACGCCGTTCCGGCTGACCACGCGGCCCCGGCCGTGGCAGGTGCCGTCCGGCGTCCCCCGGCGGGCGGGCGTCAATTCGTTCGGCTTCAGCGGCACCAACGCCCATGTGGTCATCGAGGAGGCACCGGAACCGGCATCGCGCGCCGGCTCGTCCGAGGACCCGGCCGTCGTCCTGCTGCCGATCTCGGCTCGGCGACCGGCCGAGCTCACCCGCCGGCTGGCGGATCTGCTGGAGTGGGCGCACCGGGACGGCGACCGGTACCCGCTGGCGGATGTCGCCTACACCCTGCAGACGGGACGTGACCACCTCGAGTGCCGGGTCGCGGTGCTGGCCCAGAGCCTCGCCGAGCTGCGCTCCGCGTTGCAGGCGGCCCTCGACGGGCGGGATCATGCCGGCTGTGTCACCGCGACCGGTGCCGCCGGCGATCCGGCCGGTCCCGCCGGGGAGCTGCGGGCGGTGGCCGAGGAGTACGTGCGGGGAGCCGAAGTCACCTGGCCGGGTGAGGGCACGCGCCGCCGGGTGCCGCTGCCCACCTACCCGTTCGCCGAGGAGAGCCACTGGATCAGCCGGCCGGAGACCGGGGCCGCGGAACCGGAGCGCGCCGAGGTGCGGCCGGCGGCCCCACCGGACGCGCCGTCCCGGTTGCTCACACCGGCCGAGGCGCCGCGGCTCGGCACGGCGGAACGGGAACTGCACGAGCGTACGCACGACGAACTTCGCCGGTGGGCCCACGACAACATCGCCCGGATCCTCATCGACCACGGGGCACTGGAGGCGGGCGGTGCCGCCGTCACGGCCGACGCGGCGATGAACCGGCTCGGTGTCGCCGCCCGGCACCGCCGTCAGTGGGACGCGCTGCTCGACATGCTGAGCCGGTCCGCGACGATCGAACTGACCGGCGATGCGGTGGCGCTGGTCCGGCCCGTACCCTCGGCTGCCGAGCTCGCCGCCGAGCGTGCCCGGCTGGAGGCCGCCTACCGTGAGGCGGAGTCCTTCACCGGTCTGCTCGGTGTCTGTTTCGACAGCTACGCCCGGGTGCTGCGGGACGAGATCCCGGCGACCGACGTGCTCTTTCCCGCCTCGTCGTTCGCTCGCATCCAGCCGCTGTACCAGGGGCACACCATGGCCGACCTGTGCAACGACACGGTCGCCTGGGCGGTCGGCCGCTACCTCGAGCACCGGGTGCCCCGGCTCGCCGCAGGTGAACGGGTCGAGCTGGTCGAGGTGGGTGCGGGCACCGGTGGCACCAGCCGGCGGGTCTTCGCGGCGGTGGGCCGGCACGCCGGGCGCCTGCGCTACCACTACACCGACGTGTCGCTGGCCATGGCGAAGTTCGGGGCGCACGAGTTCGGGGCGGCCAACCCCTTCGCCGAGTTCGGCACGCTGGACGTCGACCGGGACGTCGCCGCCCAGGGGTATCCGGTGGGCGGGTTCGACATGGTGCTGGCTACCAACGTCCTGCACGCCACCGCGGACGTACGGCGTACCGTCGCGAACCTGCGCCGGCTGCTCCGGCCCGGCGGCTGGCTGGTACTCAACGAACTGACCTCGGCGGCCGACGTGATCGCCATGATCGTCGGCCAGCTCGACGGCTGGTGGCGCTACGAGGACGCGGAGCTGCGGCTGCCGTACTCGCCGGTGATCTCCCCGGACGGCTGGGAGGCCGTGCTGCGGGAGTCCGGCCTGACCGATGTGGTGGTTCTGGGCCCGCCGCCCCGGCCGGACCGCGGGATCGGCCAGAACGTTCTCGTGGCGCGGAACCAGGGCACGCGGGAACCGCAGCCGTCACCCGCCGTGGACGTCCCGGAGCGAGCCGTGCCGGCAGCGCCCGCGGTGCCGGTCGCTCGCGGCGACCTGGAGACCGGCGTACGCGAGCAGATCCGTGCCTGCCTCGCCCAGGCCGTCGAGACCGACGCCCGCCTGCTGGCCGACGACCAGCCGTTCGCCGACTACGGCGTGGACTCGCTCATCGGCGCCGAATTCGTCGAACGGATCAACACCGTGCTCGGCACCCGCCTGCGCACGCCGGATCTCTTCGCGCACATCACCATCGGTGAGCTGGCCGCCCATGTGGCCCAGGCGTATCCGGCGGAGGCCGCCGAGCACGGCGCCGACCGGCCGGAGCCGGTCCCACCCACCGACCGGGACGTCGCCATCATCGGGTTGTCCTGCACGTTCCCGGGCAGCGCCGACGCCGAGGAGTACTGGGACAACCTCGTCCACGGCCGGGTGATGTTCCGGGACGTGCCGGCCGGCCGGTGGGACGCCGACCGGTTCTACCACCCGGACCGGGCCCGGACCGACACCACCTACTGCCGGCAGGGCGGCTTCCTCGACGACATCGAGCGGTTCGACGCGCTCTTCTTCACCATCTCCGGCCGGGACGCCGAGGTCTCCGACCCGCAGCACCGGCTGTTCCTCCAGGAGGCCTGGAACGCGCTGGAGGACGCGGGCTACGCCGGTTCGGTCGGCGGCCGCCGGTGCGGTGTGTTCGTGGGCAGCATCGGCGGCGACTTCGACGCCCTTCAGGAGGACCACGACGTCGCGCACGGTCCGACGACGATGCTGAACAATCAGACCTCGACGCTCGCCGGGCGGATCTCGTACTTCCTCGACCTGGCCGGGCCGAACCTGGCCGTCGACACGGCCTGCTCGTCCTCCCTCGTCGCCCTCCATCTGGCCTGCCAGAGCCTGCTGTCCGGGGAGAGCGAACTGGCCCTGGCCGGTGGGGTGTTCATCGCCACGACGCCGCGTTTCTTCGTGCACATGTCGCAGCTCGGGGTGCTGTCGCCGAGTCACGCCTGCCGTCCCTTCGACGCCGGAGCCGACGGCTTCGTCCCCGGTGAGGGTGTCGCCGCCCTGGTGCTCAAGCCACTCGCGGCGGCCCGGCGCGACGGGGACCACGTCTACGGCGTCATCAAGGGCACCGCCATCAACCACGACGGCCGTACCAACGGCTTCACCGCACCCAGCACCCGTTCGCAGGCGGACCTGGTCACCGAGCTGTACGACCGCAGCGGTGTCGACCCGGACACGGTCGGCTACGTCGAGGCGCACGGCACCGGCACCCAGCTGGGCGATCCCATCGAGGTGACCGCCCTGACCACCGCCTTCCGCCGGTACACGCAGCGCCGCCAGTTCGCCGCCATCGGCTCGGTCAAGGCCAACATCGGGCACACCGTGGGCGCCTCCGGACTCGCCGGCGTCATCAAGGTGCTCCAGGCGATGCGACACGGCACCATTCCCCCGCAGGTGGCGTACCGGGAAGCCAACGAGCACATCGACTTCGCGTCGAGCCCGTTCTACGTGCCCACCGGCCCGGTTCCGTGGCCGGGCGGGCCGGAGCGGCCGCGGCGGGCCACGGTCAGCTCGTTCGGCTTCAGCGGGACCAACGCGATGGTGGTGCTGGAGGAGGCGCCGCCGGTGGCCGAAGCCGCCGCGGGTGATAGCGCGCCGGCCGAGTTGCTCGTCCCGCTCTCCGCCCGCGATGGTGCGGCGCTGCGCCGCTATGCGAGTGCGATCGCCGATCGGGTGGACCCGGCCACGGCGGGGCCGCTCGCGCCCCGGCTCGCGGACGTCGCTCTCACTCTGCGTACCCGGCGGAGCGTCTTCGCGGAACGGCTGGTGGTTAGCGCTGACACCCTGGCCACCCTCGCCGACCGCCTGCGCCGCTTCGCCTCCGGCGAGACCGGCGTGCCCGGCGTCGTCCACGGCATCGCGGGTCAACCGGCTCCTTCCTCGCCCGGCGACGAGACCGCTCGGGACTGGTGCGGTGGCGGTGACGTCGACTGGGCGGCGATGCCCGCCGGTTCCGGCCGGCCGGTTCCGCTGCCCACCTACCCGTTCCACGGTGAGCGATACTGGCCCGCTCCGGTCGGCGGCGAACCCGGAGCGGGCATCCACTTCCTGGAGTCCTTCTGGCAAGCCGCGCCGCCACCGGCCGCACCGGCCGGGCCGGGACGGGTCCTGCTGCTCGGCGGCGAGCGGGAGCGTGCCGCGGCGGCGGGGCTGATCGGCCCGGCAGCCGTGAACGGGGACGTCACCGTTCTGGAGCGGGGCGGGGACCGGTTCGACGGCGTGCTGTTCCTGCCGCCATCGGCGAGTGGCGGCGGACCGGCCGAGGTGACCCGGGACATGGCCGCCATCGTGGTGCCCGTACTGCGGGCGGTGCGCGCTGCGGCCGGGTTGGCGTACCCCATCCGCTTTCTGGTGGCCGTCGGGCGGCGGCCCGGAACCGAACTGGAACCCTGTGCCGGCGCCCTCGGCCCGCTGGGCCGCTCGCTGCGGCTGGCCGCGCCGCATGTGGCGCTGACCGTCCTGGAGGTCGCGGACACCGACGACCCCGCCGCTGTCGCCCGCGCCGCGCTGGCCGAGTGGTCGAGCCGGGGCTTGCCGGAGGTCCGCCGGTCCGGCGCCGAGCGACTGATACCGGCGCTGCGTGCCGTCCCGGGCCCGGATGACGGTGAGGCGATCGTGATCCGGCCCGGAGCCGCCTGCGTGGTGACCGGCGGTGCCGGGGGCCTGGGCGGCCTGGTGGCCCGCCATCTGGCTCGCCGGTATGGCGCGCGACTGTTGCTGTTGGGGCGCTCGCCGGTGGACGCGCGCATCGAGCGCGAGCTGTCCGAACTCACCAAGCTGGGCGCGGTGGAGCCCAGATACGTCCCGGTCGACGTGGCCGATTCCGCGCAGCTGTCCGCCGCGCTTGCCGATTTCCGGGTACGGGTCGGCGCCGTCTCCTTGGTGGTGCACGCGGCCGGTGTTCTGGATCAGCGGATCCTGCCGGAGCGGGATGGGGCGACGGTCGAGGTCACTCTGCGACCGAAGATGATCGGCACTGCGGCGCTGGACGCCGCCACGGCGTCGGATCGGCTGGATGCCTTCGTGCTCTTCTCGTCGGCCGCGTCCGTGGTGGGTGACTTCGGTGAGTGCGACTACTCCGTCGCCAACCGGTTCCTCGACGGTTTCGGTGCCTGGCGGGAGCGGATGCGCCGGCAGGGGCTGCGCCACGGTCCCAGCGTCGTGTTGCAGTACGGGCCGTGGGCGGAGGGCGGCATGCGGCTCAGCGAGGGCAGCCGGCGGCTGTATGGGGGCGACGGGGAGCTCGCGCCGATTGATACGGCACAGGGCCTGGCGGCGTTCGACCAGATGCTGTCGGCCGGTGGGGGCCGCCGGATGGTCGTCGCTGGCACCGCGGCCGGTGTTGGCCGGTTGATCCGTCAGCTCGATCCGCCTGAGGCTTCGGTCTCCACGCCCGCCGATCCCGTAGCCTTGTCGCCCGCCTCGCCGTCGCCTGCCTCGCCGTCCGGGGAGGCGCCGGCTCAGCTGCGCGACTGGGCGCTGGCGGAGGTCCGTGCGCTTGCCGCCGCGCTGCTGCGGCTGGAGAACACCCCGGCGGTCGCTGAGGGTGGCGGGCTGCCGCCGGATGAAGGGCTGGGTGAGTTCGGCTTCGACTCGCTGAGCCTCAAGGACTTCGCGGATCGGCTGAGCAACCGCTTCCAGGTGGCCGTTTCGCCGACCGTGTTCTTCAGCCGCAGCACACTGCGGGCGGTGGCCGAACACCTGGTGGAGTCGGAGCCGACTGCCGTGCACGCTCGGTTCGCCGCCGTGCGGCCGGGCGAGCCGGAGCTCGCATCCTCTCCGGCGCTGGCAGCGCCGGCAGCGCCGGCCGGCCCTTCGGCGCCGGCGGTCGGGGAGTCGGTTCCCATCGCCGTGGTGGGCATGGCCGGGCGGCTGCCTGGCTCGGCGGACCTGAATCAGTTCTGGGCGCACGTCCGGGCCGGCCGCGACCTGGTCGGTGAGGTGCCGCCGGAGCGCTGGGACTGGCGGGAGGTGTACTCGCCGGACCGGTTCGCCGACGGCCGTACCAGATCTCGGTGGGGTGGCTTCCTGCCCGGCGTGGACCGTTTCGACGCCCGGTTCTTCTCGGTGTCCGGCCGCGAGGCCGAGCTGATGGACCCGCAGCAGCGGTTGCTGCTGCAAGCCACCTGGTCCGCGGTGGAGGATGCCGGCTGGCGGCCGTCCGCGCTGTCCGGCACACGGACCGGTGTCTATGTGGGCGCCCAGTTCAGCGACTACCAGGAGCTGCTGCGCGGGCACGGGGTGACCGAGCCCCAGGTGGGCACCGGTACCGAGCTGACCATGCTGGCCAACCGGGTCTCGTACCTGCTCGGCCTGCGCGGCCCGAGCGAGGTGGTGAACACCGCCTGCTCGTCGTCGCTGGTCGCGGTGCACCGGGCGATCACCGCCATCCGCCACGGCGACTGCGACGCCGCCGTAGTGGGCGGCTGCAACCTGATGCTCACGCCGACCTACCACGTCGTGACCAGCCAGATGGGCGTGAACTCGCCGACCGGCCGCTGCCGCACCTTCGACCGGTCGGCCGACGGGTACGTGCGCGGCGAGGGTGTGCTGGCCATGGTCCTCAAGCCGTTGCCCGCCGCGTTGCGCGACGGCGACCATGTGTACGCCGTGCTGCGCGGCTCCGCCGTCAACCACGGTGGCCGGGCGAGTTCGCCGACGTCGCCGAACGCGGACGCCCAGGCGGATCTGGTGGCCACCGCGTGGATCCGCGCTGACGTGCCGCCCGAGTCGATCTCCTATCTGGAGACCCACGGCACGGGGACCGAGCTGGGCGATCCGGTGGAGGTCGACGGCCTGCGCCAGGCGATCAAGCTCTGGTCGCAGCGCACCGGCCGGCCGGTGCCGCCCGGGGCCTGGTGCGGGCTCGGCACGGTGAAGACCCGGATCGGGCACCTGGAAGCCGCTTCCGGGCTGGCCGGTCTGGCGCACGTCATCCTCGCGATGCGGCACCGTACCCTGCCGGGCCTGCTCCATCTCACCGACCCGAATCCCCTTCTGAAGCTCGACGACGGGCCGTTCTATCTGGTGGACAGCGCCCGGGAATGGGCGTCGCCACCCGGCGTGCCGCGCCGCGCCGGGGTCTCCTCCTTCGGCTTCGGCGGCAGCAACGCACACGTCGTCGTGGAGGAGCATCCGCCCGCCGACGCCGGCCGGACGGCGGCGCCTCGGCTGCCCCATGCCGTCGTCCTCTCGGCTCGGACCGAGGAACGGCTGCGCTGTGCGGCCGGGCGGCTCGCCGGCTTTCTGCGCACGTCGCCCGGCATGCCGATCGCCGAGGTGCGTACCACGGTCGCCGAGGTACTCGCCGTCGACGTGGCGGACGTCGACGTGCACGCGCCGCTGGCGGAACTCGGCGCGGACCCGGTGACCACGGCCGAGATCGGCCGGCGGCTGGGCCTGGCGGGTGCCGCACCCGGCCCGTACGCCTCCGTGGCGGAGCTGGCGACGACGGTCTCCGGCGAGGCGGTCGATCTGGCGGACCTGGCGTACACCCTGCAGACCGGCCGGGATCCCATGGCGGAACGCCTCGCCGTGGTGACCGGCGATGTGGACGCGCTGGCCGGGCTGCTCGCCGACTTCGCGGCCGGAGGCGACCCGCCGGCGCTGCTCCGTGGCCGGGTGCCGGCGCGGGACGGGGCGGGCGAGGCCGCTGACGTGCCGCGGTCCCCGCAGGACGCGGCTCGCGCCTGGATCGACGGCCGAGAACCGGACTGGACGGCGCTGCACCGCGCGGCCGGCCACTCTCCGCGCCGGATCTCGCTGCCCGGCTACCCGTTCGCCGAGGACCGGTACTGGCTGCCCGACGTGGAAGAACCGATCCCGGGCACCGGACGGCCGCACCCCCTCATCGACGAGGAGTGCTCGACCCCGGAGGAACCGCGGTACCGTGCCCGGCTGCACCGCGACGCCCTCGTCCTCGCCGATCACGTGATCGCCGGACGGGCCACGCTGCCCGGTGCCGCCTATGCCGAGCTCGCCCGTGCCGCCGCCGAGCTCAGCGACGCGGGTGGGCGGCGGGTCACCGCACTGCGTGACCTGCTGTGGGCGCGTCCCGTCGTGGTCGCCGGCGAACCGGTCACCCTGGACGTCGTGCTCGGACCGGGCCGGCGGCCGGGGACGGTGACGGCCGAGTTCCGTACCGGCGAGGCCGACGGCCCGGTGGTGCACGCCAGAGTGACCGCCGTCTTCGACGCCGAGCCACCGGAGACGGACCGGGTGGACGTCGCGGCGATCACCGGCCGGGCGGCCGGCAGCCTCGATGGCGCGGATCTCTACCGGCGCTTCGGGGCCGACGGTGCGGAGTACGGGCCGGGGTTCCAGGTGGTCGAACGGCTGTGGCACGGCGGCGGCGAGGCCCTCGCCCGGCTGCGGCTTCCCGCCGGAGCGGAGTCCGGGATGGTGCTGCATCCGGTGCTGCTGGACGGTGCGTTCCAGGCGGTGTCCGGGCTGCTGGACGGTACCGGCGGGGACGGCGGGCCGCTCGTGCCCTTCGCCCTTGAGGAGTTGCGGATCCTGGATCGCCTGGCGCATACCGGTTACGCGTATGCGACCCGGTCGGCGACCGGCGGTGCTGGTGATCGTTTCGACATCCGGCTGACCGACGATCAGGGTCGGGTGACCGCCGTCGTCCGTGGCTTGTCGGCCCGGGCGATGACCCGTCCGGCCGGTTCGGTGGGCTCGGCTGGCCCGGTGGCTTCGGCCGGTCCGGCCGCCCCGGCTGGTCTGGCCCCGGCAACCCGCTTCTTCGTTCCCGCGTGGCAGCCCGCGGAGCCGATCCAGGTCGGTCCGGCTCCGCGGCGCGTGCTGGTGCTGGGTGACGGCGCCGGGGCGGAGATGACCGTGGTGCGCTTCGGGCCGGGCTTCACCGAGGTGGAGCCCGGGCGGCAGTACGTCGTCGATCCGGCCTCCGCCGACGACCTGGACCGGTTGCTCGACCGGCTCGTCTCGCTGGGCGTCACCCCGGACGGAGTGCTGCACCGGTGGCAGGACTCCGGCGCCGAGCCGATGCTGATCGTGAACCTCTGCCGGGCGTTCCGCCGGCGCCGGCTGAACGCCCGGATCGTGAACGTCGTCCCGGCCGACCGCCCGGCGGCCGTGGCGCTGGCCGCCATGGCCCGGGTGGTGCGACAGGAGCATCGCGATCTCGATGTCGTCGTGGTGCAGACGACCCGTCCGCTCTCCCTGGCCGAATCCCTCCAGGAGCTCTCCGTCGTGCACGACGAACCGGAGGTCCGGCGCGGCGACGGGGAGCAGCGGGACGTGCCGCGGTGGCGTGAGGTCGGCGGCATGCCCGCCGGCCCGTCCATCTGGATCAGCCCCGGGGCGGTATGCCTGGTGACCGGTGGCCTGGGCGGGCTGGGCCGGATGGTGGTGGAGCACCTGGTGTCAGCCGGCGGCCGGGTGGTGACGATCGGTCGCACCGAGCCGGACCAGGCCACCCAAAGCTGGCTGACAGGTCTGGGCTCGTCGGTGGCGTTCGTGCGGGCTGATGTGTCGGTGCGCTCCGATGTGTTCGCCGCGGTGGCGGCGGTGCGGGAGCGTTTCGGTCGGCTGGATGTCGTGGTGCATGCGGCGGGTGTGCTGCGTGACGGTTTGGTGGCGGGGAAGACCGCCGAAGACGTGGCGGCCGTGTGTGGTCCGAAGGTGGCGGGGGCGCGGTGGCTGGATGAGGCGACGGCGGATCTGGACCTGGATGGGTTTGTGTTGTTCTCGTCGTTGGCGGGTGCGCTGGGCAATGTGGGTCAGGCCGATTACGCGTACGCGAATCGGTTTTTGGATGAGTTCGCGGTGTGGCGGTCTGGTCGGCGTCGTGGTGTGACGGTGTCGGTGGAGTGGCCGTTGTGGGACGGCGGCGGCATGACCGTCGACGCCGACACCCGGCAGCGGCTCCGGCGTGCCACCGGAATGGTCCCGCTGCCGCATGATGCCGGGCTCGCCGCCCTGGCGCACGCGTGCCGGCTGGGCGAGCCACGGATCGCGGTGTGGCACGGCGAGCAGCGGAACGACCCGCCTCTACCGATCGCGTCCTCCCCGGCGAGCCCGGCGCTGCCGCCCTCGACCCCGGATCTCGAGCGGGCAATCGCCGAGGTCTGTGCCGAGGTGTTGAAGGTGGACGTGGCGGAGCTCGATCCGGACGAGGAGCTGTCCGCCTACGGCTTGGACTCGATCCTGATGATGACATTGCTGAATCGCCTGGAAGCGCGATTCGACACGGTGGTGGAGCCCAGCGTGGTCAGCGAGTATCCGACGATTGCCGGGCTGGCGGGCCGGCTCGCCGCCCCGGCCCCGCTCGGTGAGTCGTCGCCGGCCACCGTTTCGCAATCGGCGGATGCGGTGGCGGTGGTGGGCATGGCGGGGCGTTTCCCGGGTTCGCCGTCGGTGGCGGTGTTGTGGGAGAACCTGCTGGCTGGCCGGTCTCTGGTGTCGGAGGTGCCGGCGGATCGGTGGGATGTGGACGCGGTCTTTGACCCGTCGCGGAGCCGGCCGAATTCGTCGTATTCGAAGTGGGCGGGGTTCGTCGACGGGGTGTTCGACTTCGATCCGCGCTATTTCGGGATCGCGGATGCGGATGCGCTGGTGATGGATCCGCATCAGCGGTTGGTGCTGGAGCTGGCGGCCGAGCTGTTCGCCGATGCCGGGTACCGGCCGGAGGAGGTCGCCGGATCACGAACCGGCGTGTTCATCGGCGGCGGCGACAGCAACTACCTGCCCAAGGACGTCGGCGCGGTGCCACCACAAGCCGTCCGCAACCTGTTGACCAGCACCATTCCGAACATGATGGCGGCGCGGGTTTCGGACTTCTTCGACCTGCGCGGGCCGGCGCAGACCATCGACACCGCGTGTTCGTCGGCCCTGGTGGCCATCCACGCCGCCTGCCGGGCGCTGCGAGCGGGTGAGTGCGACTTCGCCATCGCGGGAGGCGTCGAACTGCTGACCGACTCCTACTTGCACGTCGCCTTCAGCCAGGCGGGTGCGCTGGCGCCGGACGGGGTGTGTGCGGTGTTCGACGAAGGTGCGCGTGGGCTGGTGCTCGGTGAGGGCGGCGGTCTGGTGCTGCTGCGGCGGCTGCCGGACGCGGTCGCCGGCGGCGATCGGGTCGCCGGCGTGGTGTTGGGCGGTGCGGTGAACAACGACGGCCGGACGATGGGCCTGACCGTGCCGAGTGTGGAGGGTCAGGAGGTGGTGTTGCGTGCGGCGTTGGCGGATGCCGGGGTCCCGGCGGAGTCGGTCGGTTATCTGGAGGCGCATGGGACGGGCACGTTGCTGGGAGACCCGATCGAGGTGCGGGCGGCGTCGCGGGTGTTCGGTTCCGGTGCGGGCGAGGCGTGGTGCGGGATCGGGTCGGTGAAGTCGAACCTCGGCCATTTGATGCGCGCCGCCGGAGCGGTGGGCTTCATGAAAGCGGTGCTGGCGGTGGAGTCCGGGATGATGCCGGCGACGTTGCATTGCGTCCGCCCGCATCCGCGGTTCCGGTTCGCCGAGTCGCCGTTCTTCCCGGTGACCTCGACCCGGTCGTGGGATGCCGGTGACCGGCCGCGGCGGGCGGGCGTGTCGGCGTTCGGGTTCGGTGGGACCAACGCGCACGTGCTGGTGGAGCAGTACCAGGGTGCTGCCGGGACCCGGGTGCCGCTGCCACCGCCGGAGTTCAACCGGCGCCGCTACCGGCTCGGCGACACCGCGAAGACCGGCCGGAACCTCATGGATCTGCTGTCGTCCGTCCACGACGGCCGGCTCAGCGCCGCGACCGCCGCGGAGCTGATCGACGTCCTGGCATCCGCACCGGCCCGGAACGGGGTGACCGCCGGATGAACACCGACGACGTCCACGACATCCTCCAGGCGCTCGCCCGCCGGGAGATCGACCCGGCCCGGGCGCGGGAGCTGATCGCCGCCCGCCGGGAAAGCGTGTACCGGTACCCGCTCGACTATGCCCAGCCCGAGCTCCGCGACCACCTGGGCACCAATCCGTTCGACGGTCGCCCGGACACCCGCGTCCTGCTCGGCGTCACGCACGCCGCTCTCGCCGTGCAGGCGCACCTCGCGGCCGGTGGCGAACTGCCCGTGCGGGTCACCGACCTGACGATCGCCGCACCCGTGTTGCTGCACCCCGGCGAGCGCGGGCAGATCACCGTGAGCCGTACCGGCGGGCCGGAGCGCTTCAGCATCCGGTTCGACCGCGGCGACTCCGGCACCGAGGTCGCCCACGGTGAGTACCACCCGGCGGACGCCCCGCAGCCACCGGGAACCGATCCCGGCGCGCCCGGACCGGGCGCGGGACAACCGCTCACCGAGGACATGCTGTACGACTCCGTCAGCACCCGCCGCGGGCCGGCGCTCCGGTCCCTCCGCCGAGCCTGGGTTACTGACAGCCGGGCGACCGGCGATCTCACCACGTCGGCGGACGCGGGCCTCGCCCTGCCGGCCGACCTGCTCGACGGCGTGTTCGTCGCCAGCATGGCGCTTCTGCGCCAGGACGGCACCGGCATGTGGATCCCGATGCTGATCGAGGACCTCACCGTGCACGCCGCGCCGGGCTCGTCGTGCCACGCCGATGTCCGCCTGGCCCGGGCCGGACACCGGACCGCTGCCGTCGACGCGGTACTGCGCGACGACGAGGGCCGTGTCCTCGTCGTCATCCGTGGCCTCACCTACCGCTTCGCCGGCGACAACCCGGCCCCGGTCTCGTCCGCGCCGGCCGGCCCGGAGCTGGGCGACCGCGTCACCGCCTACCTGCGGGCCGTGGTCGCGCGGGAGAGCGGCGTCGGCGATCTGCCGGCCACCGAGCCGTTCATGTCGGCCGGCATCGACTCCAGCCAGCTCCTCGCGATGGTCCGGCGGATCGAGGACGAACTCGGGCTGGAGTTGTACCCGACGCTGTTCTTCGAGCACCAGACCCTGTCGGAGCTGGCGGCATACCTCGCGGCGGAGCACGGATCCGCGGTGGACGAGCGACTGCCGGGCGCGGCGCCGGCACCGGAGGCCGAGGTGCCGCCGGGCGCGGTGGCGGTGGTGGGGATGGCGGGCCGGTTCGCGGGAGCGCCGGACCTGGCCGCGTTCTGGGCGAATCTGATGTCGGGCGCCGATGTGGTGGGGGAGGTGCCGGCGGAACGCTGGGACTGGCGCGAGTGGTTCGACGAGGATCGTTCGGTCGCGGATCGGTCGTACGCGCGGTGGGGAAGCTTCCTGTCCGGCGTGGACCGGTTCGACGCGGAGTTCTTCGGCATCGCACCGCGCGAGGCGGCCTGGTTGGATCCCCAGTTGCGGTTGCTGCTGGAGGTGGCATACGAGGCGGTCGAGGACGCCGGGTACGCGTCGCGGATCCGCGGCACCCGCACCGGCGTCTACGTCGGCACCTGCTTCCAGGACTACTGGGCCGAGATCGTCCGCAATCACGTGCCGCTGCGTGACTATCAGGTCAACAGCAGCGTCGTCTCGGCCCTGGCCGGGCGGCTGTCGTACGCCTTCGATCTCCAGGGCCCCAGTGTGCCGGTCGACAACGCGTGCGCGTCGTCGCTGACCGCACTGCACCTGGCCGTGCGGGCGCTGCGCTCGGGTGAGTGCGACACCGCCGTCGTGGCAGGCGTGAACCTCCTGCTCAGCCCGTTGCACCTGATCACGTCGGCGCGCCTCGGAGCACTCTCCCCGACGGGCCGGTGCCGCCCCTTCGGAGCGCAGGCGGACGGTTATGTGCCGGGTGAGGGCGTGGCGATGCTGGTGCTGCGCCCTCTGGAGCGGGCGCTGGCCGACGGCGATCGCATCTGGGCGGTGGTGCGGGGCTCGGCGACAAATCATGTGGGCCGCTCCAACAGCCCGACCGCGCCACGGCCCGAGTTGCAGGCACGGGTGCTGCGGGAAGCATGGGCGGACGCGGGTGTCTCGCCGGCCGAGCTGGGCCTGCTGGAGGCGCACGGCACCGGCACGCTGCTCGGCGATCCGGTCGAGGTGCGCGGGCTGCGAGCAGCCTTCGGCGACGGGGTACGGCCGGGCAGTTGCGTACTCGGCTCGGTGAAGGCGAACCTGGGTCACCTCGAAGCGGCGGCCGGCCTCGCCGGGGTGATGCGGGCGATCCTGTCGCTGCGGCACGAGACGATCCCGGCGATGGCCGGGTTCGACGAGCTCAACCCGTACGTGGATCTGGACGGCTCGCCGTTCGTCGTCAACAGCGACGCGGTGCCGTGGCCGGCGACCCAGGGTGCGGTACGCCGCGCCGGCGTCAGCTCCTTCGGCATCTCCGGCAGCAACACCCATGTGGTGGTGGAGGAGCCCCCGCGGGTGACCGAGCCGGTCCGGCCCAGCGGTGGGCAGCTTCTGGTGGTGTCGGCGCGGACCGCCGAGCGGTTGCGGGTGCACTGCGGCCGGCTGGCGCAGGCGTTGCAGCGGGACCGTCCGCATCTGGCGGATGTGGCGTGGACGCTGCAGACCGGCCGCGAGTCCCTCGAGCATCGGGCCGCGGTGTGGGCCGGCGATCTCGACGAGGCGATCGGCGCCTTGCAGGCCCTGGCCGCCGGTCGTGACCCCGAAGGGCTGCCGGTCTGGACGGGCAGCGTCCCTGCCGGGACCGAGCCGGAGCGGGTGCCGGTCCATGCGGACGCCGATCCGCCCACGTGGGCGCGATGGGCGCGGGCGTGGTCCACCGGCGCCACCGTGGACTGGGCCGGGGCCTGGCCGGTCACCCACCCGCCACTGGCCGACCTGCCCGCCTACCCCTTCCGCCCGGACCGCTACCCGTTGCCGGACGGATTCGGCCGGCCGCGAAGCGCACCCGCCGAGGCCGGGGAGCCGCAGGTACACATCCTGGAAGTCACCGACGAGCCGATCGCCCCGCCCGGTGCGGACGCGCCTCGCCGCATGCTGGTCGTCGGCGACGGCCCGGACCTGTCGGCGGCCCGTACGGTGCTCGGCTCCCAGGCGGTGCTGACGGCGGATCTGACCGGGCTCAGCGAACCTTTGGTCGAGAACTGCGTCGTTCAGCGCGTCGACACCGTTCTCTGCCTGCTGTCTACACCTCCCGCGACGACCGGCGCTCTTGACCACACCCGGCTGGAGACGACCGTCCGTCCGGTGCTCCAACTCGTACGCGATCTGGCCCGCACGGCCGGTCCGGCACCGCACCGCATCGTGGTGGCCGGCGCCGACCCGTACGCCGGCGCCTTCGCCGGCCTGGGCCGCTCGCTGAAGGTGGCCGCTCCCCACCTCGAGTTCACCTACGTCGAGGTGGCCGACGCCCCGGACGCCGCGGCACGGATCCGGGCCGGCGCCGCCGTGTGCGAATCCCGGAACCTGCCCGAGGCGCGGCACGCGGACGGGTCCTGGACCCGTCCCGGCCTGCGCGCCGCCCGGCCGGCAACCGGAAGCCCCGCTCTGCGTGACGGCGCGGTGGTCCTCGTCGCCGGCGGCCTCGGCGGTCTCGGCTGGGCGGTCGCGGAGCGGCTGGCCGCCACCCGGCGGGCAACGCTGATCCTGACCGGGCGCTCGCCGGAGACCCCGGACACCGCGTCGCGGCTGGCCGCCCTGCGAGCGGCCGGCGCGGCCGAGGCGGTCTACTGGCCGGCCGACCTGACGAACCACACCGACCTGATCGGGCTGGTCGAGCGCATCCGGGGCCGGTTCGGCCCGTTGCACGCCGTGGCGCACGCCGCGGGCGTCCTCGACGGCCGTGGCCTGCCGGACAAGGACTGGCCGGAGCTGAGCGCCGCGCTGGCCGCCAAACTCGTCGGCCTGCCGCTGCTGGACGCGGTCACGGCGGATCAGCCGCTCGACCTGTTCGCCGTCTTCTCGTCGGCGTCCGCGCTGCTCGGCGACTTCGGACAGGGCGACTACGCGATGGCCAACCGGTTCGCCGGCGAGTTCGGCGCATGGCGCGAGCAGCGGCGCGAACAGGGCGAACGCCAGGGCCGTACGGTCGTGGTGGACTGGGGTCTCTGGCGGGACGGCGGGATGCACCTGGCCGGCGCCGAGGAGCTCTATCTCCGTACGGCCGGATTGGAGTACCTGGAACGCGGGGCGGCACTCGACGCCTTCGAAGAGGTGCTGCGGCGAGGCATGACCCGGGCGGTGGTGCTGGCCGGTCCGCAGGCGTCCGTCACCCGGCTGACGGAGAGTGCGCCCGCGCAGCCACCTGAACCCGCCGAGCCGGAACTCGACCCGGACGGCACCGCCCGCCTGTACGCGGAACTGCGCTTGCTCGCCGCCGAGGTGCTGGGCACCGAACCCGGCCACATCCAGGTGCAGGAGAGCCTCAACGAGTACGGCTTCGACTCGGTGAGCGTCCGGGACCTGGCCGACCGGGTCGGCGCGCTGCTCGGCATCCGCCTGTCGGCCACGGTGTTCTTCACCTCCGGAACGCTCGCCGGAGTCGTCCGGCACCTGCTGGCCACCCACCCCGATGCGGTGGCCGCCCGCTTCGGCCGGGCCGCCCCGGCAGCCGCCGCGATCCCCGGTCCGGTGGCGGTCGCCGAACCGCCGGTCCAGGAGCCCGGGCGGGCGGAGGCAGGCGCCGCCGAGCCGATCGCCGTGGTGGGCATGGCCGGCCGCCTGCCCGGTGCCGCCGATCTGGAGGAGTTCTGGGCACACCTGATGGCCGGAAGTGACCAGGTGACCGAGGTGCCGCCGGAGCGATGGGACTGGCGGTCGGTCTACTCGGCCGATCCGCTCGCCGCCGGCCGTACCAGGTCCCGGTGGGGTGGCTTCCTGGACGGCGTGGACCGGTTCGACGCGCCGTTCTTCCGGATCTCGCCTCGGGAGGCCGAGCTGATGGATCCGCAGCAGCGGCTCCTGCTCCAGGTCGCCTGGTCCGCGCTGGAGGACGCCGGCTGGCGGGTCTCGGCGCTCGCCGGCCGCCGGGTCGGCGTATACGTCGGGGCGCAGTTCACCGACTATCACCAGTTGCTGCAACAGGCCGGCGTGCGGCAGGTGCAGGTCGGCACCGGCAACGCGCTCAACATGCTGGCCAACCGGCTGTCCTTCACGTTCGACCTGCGCGGACCGAGTGAGACCGTCGACACGGCGTGCTCGTCCTCGCTCGTGGCGGTGGACCGGGCGGTGGCCGCGCTGCACCGGGGCGACTGCACGGCGGCGATCGTCGGCGGGGTCAGCCTGATGCTCGACCCGTACTACTACGTGCTCGCCAACGAGGCCGGCGCGTTCTCCCCGACCGGGCGGTGCCACTCCTTCGACGCGGCGGCCGACGGCTACGTTCGCGGTGAGGGTGTCCTGGCCGTGGTGCTCAAGCCGCTGGATGCCGCCCTCCGCGACGGCGATCAGGTGCACGCGGTGCTGCGCGGGTCCGCCGTCAACCACGGCGGGCGGGCCGGCTCGCTGACCGCACCCAACCTGGACGCCCAGGCTGAGGTGGTCGCCGCCGCCTGGGAACGCGCGGGCGTCGACGCGACCACCATCTCCTACATCGAGGCGCACGGCACCGGCACCGCGCTCGGCGACCCCGTCGAGTTCGACGGTCTGCGCCGCGCCGTGGAGATCTGGTCGCGTACCGCGAGGCGGCCGGTGCCGGGTACTCCGTGGTGCGCGCTCGGCACCGTCAAGACGCACATCGGGCACCTGGAACCGGCGGCCGGGCTGGCCGGCCTGGTCACCGTGGCGCTGGCGTTGCGCCGCGGTGTCCTGCCCGGCATGTTGCATCAACGCGCGGCGAATCCGCTGCTGGACCTGGATGCCGGACCGTTCCGGCTGCACGACCGGACCATGCCGTGGCGGACACCGGACGGCGTCCCCCGCCGTGCCGGGGTGTCTTCCTTCGGCTTCGGTGGCAGCAACGCCCACGTCGTGCTGGAGGAGCCGCCGACGCTGGCGCCACCGGAGAACGATCCCTCCCGGCCGCAGATCGTCGTCCTCTCCGCCCGCGACGAGCCGAGGCTGCGGGCGTACGCGGCCCGGCTCGCCGCCGCACTCCGGCGGCCCGCTGCCGCGGCGGAACCGGTGGATGCGGACGGCGTACGTGCCGCCGTCGCCGAGCTGCTGGGCGTCGCCGCCACCGACATCGACCCGCGCAACACGCTTGCCGACCTCGCGGTGGACGCGTTCGGCCGGGCGGCCCTCGCCACGCGGCTCGGCGTGGCCCCGACCGGCATCGACCTGGGGCGTCCCCTGTCCGAGCTGGTTCCGGCGGACCCGCCGGCTCCGGCCGGGCCCGACGCCCGTCCCGGGCTGGCCGACATCGCGTTCACCCTGCAGACCGGCCGCGAGCCGATGGCACAGCGCATCGCGCTCGTCACCGACGACCTGGACCGGCTCGTCGAGACCCTGGACGACTACGCGGCCGGCGGCGACCCGGCGGGGCTGTCGCACGGTCGCGCCGACTCGGCGGACGACCTCGCCGGTGCGCTGGTGTCCACGCCGGCCGGCCGGGACTACCTCGCGGCCCTGGTGGCGCAGGGGCAGTGGCGGCAACTCGCCCTGTTCTGGACCCGGGGTGTCGAGGTGGACTGGACGGCCGTGCATCCGGGGACCCGGCGGCGGGTCTCGTTGCCCGCGTACCCGTTCGAACCGCAGCGGCACTGGTTCGCCGAAGCCGCGTCCGCCGTACCCGAAAAGCCAGCTGAAGTGACACCGGAGCCCGCGCCCGCCGCGCCCGCCCTCCCACAGATGTTCGCCCCGGTGTGGGCTCCGGTCGAGGAGCCCGCGGCGGACGGCGTCAGCGCGCCGCCGGGCCCGGTGTGGATCCTGCACGACGCCGCCGGCGCCCGCCTCGGCGAGGCGCTCTCGGCCGGCCGCGATGCCCGCCGGATCGCCACCGCCGTGCCCGGCGGCGTCCAGCTTCCCGACGGGTCCGCCGACCCGGCGGTGGTCTACCTGCTGTGCACGCCGCCGGCACCGGACGGGCCGGTCGGCCTGGACCGGGTCGACGCCGCCCAGCGGGACGGCGTGCTGGCCCTGCACCGGCTGGTCCGGTCGCTGGACCGGCGCGGCCTGGGCAGCCGGCCGCTGTGGCTGTGCGTGGTGACCGCCGGCGTCTGCCCGGTCGGCGACGCCGTGCCGGCGCCGCTCGCCGCCGGACTGCACGCTCTGGCCGGCACCGTCTCCCGGGAGTACCCGGCGTGGCGGGTCCGGGTCGTCGACCTGGACGGTGCCGAGGTGAGCCCGCCGCCCGCCGTGGTGGCCACGCTGTCCGATCCGGCCCGGGTGCCGGCGCCCGGGCCGGCCGGCGCCGCCGTCCTGCGCGGCGGCCGCTGGTACGTGCGCGCCTTCCGGCCGGTACAGGGCACGGCTCCGGCCGGCGGCCCGCCGGCGCCGGTTCGCCGCGACGGTGTCTACGTGGTTCTCGGCGGCGCCGGCGGGGTGGGCGGTGTGTTCGCCGGTCACCTCGCCTCCGCCGGCGCGACGGTCGTCCTGCTCGGCCGCGGCGAGCTCGGCGACCGGGAACGCGAGGCGCTGGCGGAGATCGACCGCCGCGGCGGGACGGGCGTCTACCTGCGCGCCGATGCCACCGACCCGGCCGGACTCCGGGCCGCCGGACAGCAGATCGTCGACCGGTTCGGTGCCGTGCACGGCATCGTCCACTCGGCACTCGTGCTCCACGACCAGACGCTGCGCACGATGGACGAGAGCACCCTGTTCGCGGTGCTCGACCCGAAGGTGCGTGGCAGCGTCGCCTTCTGCGAGGAGTTCGCCGGCCAGCCGCTCGACTTCATCCTCTTCTTCTCCTCGGTGCAGTCCTTCGTGGCCAGCAGCGGCCAGGGCAACTACGCCGCGGCCTGTGCGTTCCAGGACGCGTACGCCGCACACCTGCGCGCGCTCGGCCGGCCGGTGACCGTGCTCAACTGGGGTTTCTGGGGCTCCGTGGGTGTGGTGGCCGACGCCGGTCACCGCCGTCGTCTCGCCGCCGGCGGCGTGCACTCCATCGAACCGCCGGAAGGCCTGGCCGCCATGCGATTGGCCCTGACCGCCGGGCTGCCGCAACTGGTCGCCGTGCGGGCGGACGCGGCGGTGCTGCGGGACACGCTCCCGATCGCCGCCGATGCGGCGCTTGTGCCGGCGGAGCCCGCGGTCCGGGTGCCGGTGTCCGTGCTGGACGCCCGGTACCGCCGTCCGGAACCCGATGACGCCACCATGACTGCCCTCGCCGACGGCTGGCGGGAGCTGGAGGCGTACTGCGCGGACCTGGTGGCCGCGCTGCTACGGGACTCGGGCCTGCTTCCCGCCGCGGATACAGCGGTACCGGTCGAGCAGGTGCCGGCCCGGCTCGCGGTCGCCGGCCATACCCGTCTCGTCCACGAGCTGGTCGCGATCGTCACGGAGGCGGGATGGCTGCGGCGCGACGGTGACCTGCTCCGCGCCGGACCGGCGGTCACCGGCGGGGAGGGTGGCCGCCGGCTGGACGACCTGCCGGGGCGGGCGGCGGGCATCCGGGCGCGCCATCCGGGCCTGGCGCCGTACCTGCGCCTGCTGGACGCGGTATGGCCGCGGTACCGGGAGATTCTCGGCGGGAGCGTCACACCGCAGGAGGTGCTGTTCCCCGGCGGCCGCGACGATCTGGTGGCGGCGGTGTACGCGGGCGACCCGGCCGCCGATCATGCCAACGCGCTCGCCGGCTGGGCCGTCGCCCGGTTCGTCGCGGCCCGCTCACCGCACGCGGATCGTCCGGTGACCGTGCTGGAGATCGGGGCCGGTACCGGCGCCACCACCCGCCGGGTGCTGGCGGCGCTGGACACCGGCGGCGCGCCGGTGGAGTACGTCTTCACCGACGTGTCCGCCGCCTTCGTCCGGCAGGGCTTCGCCGGGGACGACCGGGTCCGGTGCCGGCAGCTGGACATCGAACGCGATCCCGCCCCGCAGGGCTTCCCGGTCGCCGGGTTCGACCTCGTGCTGGCCGCCAACGTCCTGCACGCCACCACGGACGTGGCGGCCACCCTGGCCAACGCCAAACGGCTGCTGCGCCCCGGCGGCTGGCTGGTGCTCAACGAGGGCACGCGCAACCGTGCCTACGCCACACTGACCTTCGGCCTGCTCGACGGCTGGTGGCGGCACGACGACAGTGAGCGGCGGATCCCGGGCTCGCCACTGCTGGACCGTGATTCCTGGGCGGAGGCGCTGCGGGCGGCCGGATTCGAGCAGGTCCGGTCCTGGGACGTGCTGGCCGGCCACCAGTCCGTGTTCGTGGCGAGCAGCGACGGTCTCGTACCGCTCGGAACGGGCGAGACGGCCGCCGTTGTGGACGCTGCTCCGGAACCGGCCGCTCCGGAACCGGCCGGGGCGGCCGACCGGGTGGCGGCCGTCTTCGCCGAGGTGCTCAGCCTGGACCCGGACACGCTGGACCGGGACGCCGCGCACACGGATCTCGGGGTGGACTCGGTCGTGGCGATCCAGGTGGTGAACCGGCTCAACCACGCCCTGGGCATCACCCTGCGCCCCACCGACATGTTCAGCCACCCGACGATCGCGGCGCTCGCCGCCCACATCGCCGCCGAGCACGGCGAGCTGCGGCCGCCGCCCGCGGCGATTCCGGTGACCGTACCCGCCCGGGAGACGGCACCGGCGAGAGCCGGGGAGATCGCGGTGATCGGCATGTCGGCCCGCTTTCCCGACGCCCCCGACCTCGACCGGTTCTGGCGGAACCTGATCGGCGGGCACAGCGCGGTACGCGAGGTGACCCGCTGGCCGGCCGCCGACTTCTACGATCCCGATCCGCGGCGCACCGACCGCAGTTACAGCCGGTGGGGCGCGTTGCTCGACGACGTGGACCGGTTCGACCCGCTGTTCTTCAACATCTCCCCGAAGGAAGCCGAACGGATGGATCCGCAGCAGCGCCTGCTGCTGGAGGAGTCCTGGCGTGCCGTGGAGGACGCCGGCTACGCGGGCGGCGATCTCGCCGGGAGCCGCTGCGGCGTCTACGTCGGTTACAACGGCAACGACTACCTGCGTACGGTGGAGGCCGCCGAACCGCTGAGCGCGCACGCCTTCATGGGCAACAGTGAGGCCATCCTGGCCGCCCGCCTGTCCTACCTGTGGGATCTACGCGGCCCGTGCATCACCGTCAACACCGCCTGCTCGTCGTCGCTTGTCGCGTTGCACCTGGCTGCCGAGGCCCTGCGGTCGGGCGAGGTGGACACCGCCATCGTGGCCGGGGTGATGGTGATGAACACGCCGCTGTTCTACCACCTCGCCAGCCGGGCCGGGATGCTCTCGCCCACCGGCGCCTGCCACACCTTCGACGCCGCGGCGGACGGGTTCGTACCCGGTGAGGGTGTTGGTGTCGTGGTGCTCAAGCGGCTCGACGCGGCGCTGCGCGACCGCGACAACGTCCATGCCGTCGTCGCCGGCTCCGGGCTGAACCAGGACGGGCAGACCAACGGAATCACCGCGCCGAACGGCGCGGCGCAGACCGAGCTGACCACCGAGGTGTACGACCGATTCGGCGTCCGCCCCGAGCAGATCGGCTATGTGGAGGCGCACGGGACCGGCACCCGGCTCGGCGACCCGATCGAGATCGCCGCGCTCACCGACGCGTTCCGCCGTTCCACCGACCGCACCGGATTCTGCGCCATCGGATCGGTGAAGACCAACATCGGCCACACGCTCGCCACGGCCGGTATGGCCGGCCTGATCAAGCTGATCCTCTGCGTCCGGGAGGGGACGCTGGTGCCGTCGCTGAACTTCCGCGAGGGCAACGAGCTCATCGGATTCCCGGACACGCCGTTCTACGTCAACACCGCCGCCCGGCCCTGGCCGGAGCCGGACGGTCCGCGATACGGCGCGGTGAGCGCCTTCGGGTTCAGCGGCACCAACGCTCACGTCGTCGTACGCCAGGCGACCGAGGCGGCCACGCCTGCCGAGCCCTCGGCCCGTTCCCGCTACCTGGTCGGTGTCTCCGGCCACACCGAGCAGGCGCTGTGTACCCGCGTGGCCGATCTGCTGAGCTGGCTGGAGACGCGGGACGCGGTACCGGAGATCCGTGACGTCGCCTTCACCAGCCTGGTCGGCCGCGCACACCGCCGGCGGCGTGCGGCCTGGGTGGTCCGGAACACCGCCGAGCTGATCGACGCGTTGCGTGGCTGGCTGCGAGACGAGACGACCGGGCAGCCGGCCGAGACGCTGCCGGACGAGGTGGCGCAGCGGCGGTGCGCGGAGGCCGCCGACGGCCCGGACCGGGACGGCGCCCTCGCCACGCTCGCCGCCGGATACCGGGCCGGCGCCGACCTGTCGTGGCGGCGGATGTTCGCGGGCGAGCCCTGCCGGCGGCTGCCCCTGCCGACGTACCCGTTCGCCGGCGAGCGGTACCGGCTGGATTCGCCGGGGCCGGCGTCCCGCGACGACGACGGCCGGCCGCATCCGATGATCACAGCGGACCTCTCCACCGCCGGGCCGCGTTTCGCCGTCGACCTGGACGGCACCGAGTTCTACCTGCGGGACCACGTCGTGGCCGGCGAGCCGACGCTGCCCGGCGCTGCGGTCCTGGAACTGGCGCGGGCGGCGGGAGAACTGGCGGCTGGAACGCCGGTGGCGGGACTGCGCCGGATCACCTGGGCACGAGCCGTCACGGTGGACCGGCCCAGGGCCCTGCACATCACACTCGCCGCAACGGACCGAACCGGCGTGCTGGATTTCGCGGTTCGCGACGCGGATCCGGCCGACGGCCCCTACGCGACCGGGCAGGTCGTCGTCGCTTCCGATGGCACGGCTTCGCGACGCTCCACGCTCGACCTGGACGCGGTGCTGCGTCGCTGCGCCAGGCGCGTCGACGGCGCCGAGCTGTACCGCGGCTTCACCGCGGCCGGCATCCGGTACGGCGACACCTTCCGTACGGTTCGAGCGCTGCACTGCGCGGACGACGAGGTGCTGGCCGAGCTCGCGCTGCCGGACGGGACCCCCGGGACCGGTCTCCACCTGCACCCCTCCCTGGTGGACGGCGGGATGCAAGCCATCTCCGGGCTGTTCCCGGGCGCCGACGCGTGGACAGCGGGCCCGCAGATCCCGTTCACGGTCGGGCGTCTCGACGTGTACGGCCCCACGCAGCCGGTCCGCTACGCCCACGTGGTGCCCGCGCCGGGGCGTACCCGTTTCACCGTCACGCTGCTGGATTCCTCCGGCGAACCGGTGGTGGAGCTCGGCGACGTGGTTCTGCGGCCGGTCACCCGTACCCCCGCGGCGGGGCCACCACCGCGGACGCCGGACGACGAACGCCTCATCGGGCTGCTGCGGCGGCTGCACGCCGGCCAGGCCGAGGTGCACGAGGTCAAGCGGGAATGGGAGACGTTGTCGTGAACGAGGCGCCGCTGACGGTGGATGGCGTGCTGCACCGCGTACGCGCCGGTGAGCTCACGCCCGAGCAGGCGATGCCGTTGCTGCGGGACCTGGCCGCCGGCGACGCCGGCGCGGACGACCTGATCCGGCTGACCCCCGTCTGGGAGCCGGCACCGACGCCGGAGATCGCGGGCCGCCGGCACCGGCACGTGGTCCTGGTGGGCGGTGGCGACCTGGCCCGGTCCGGCGGCAGCTGGCCGGCCGACCGGCTGTCCGTCGTGGTTCCCGGGAGCCGCCTGCTGGTCCGGGAGGACGGCGTGGTGGAGGCTCCCGCCGATCCGGAGCAGGCCGGCCGGCTGTGGCAGCACCTGTGCGCCGGGGGAGTGCCCGACGCGGTCGTCTACGTCTGCGACCTCGACGTGCCCGGCGACCGCGGGCCGCACCCGGAGCAGATCGACCGGGAGGTCGTGTTCCTGCTCGGCCTGGTGCGCGCGGCCGCCCAGGTGCGGTCGGACGTCCCGATCCGGGTCGTCGTCGTGCATCCGGGTTCGGTGGTGGGCACCGCCCTCGGTGGTTTCGCCCGGTCGGTGCGGGCCGAATGCGGCTGGCTGGACCTGCGGGTGGTCGGTGTCGGCGGGCTGCGTGGTCCGGCGCTGGCGGCAGCGTTGCGGCCGGAGGTCGCCGGGGAGGGCGACGGCATCGAGGTACGCACCGACGGGGCGCTCCGGGAGGTGCTGGGTTATCGGCCGGCGCCGGTTCCCGGCGAGGCCGGTGTACCAGTGATCTCGCCCGGTGACGTGGTGGTGGTCTCCGGTGGACTCGGCGGGCTGGGCCGGCTGGTCACGGGCTTCCTGGTACGGCGATGGGGTGCCCGGGTGGTGCTGCTGGGCCGTTCGGATCCGGACGCCTCGGCGCGACAGTGGCTGGCGGGCTTGGGCGAGTCGGTGGTCTTCGTGCGTACTGATGTGTCGGTGCGCTCGCAGGCGCTGGCGGCGGTTGCGAGCGTGCGTGAGCGGTTCGGCCGGGTGGACGCGGTGTTCCATGCGGCCGGGGTCCGGGCGGACGGCTGGGTTCGCGAGAAGTCCGTGGCGGATTTCCGGTCGGTGATGGGGCCGAAGGTGTGGGGGGCGGTGTGGCTGGACGAGGCGACCGCAGGCGATGACCTGAAGGTGTTCGCCGGGTTCTCGTCGGTGGCCGGGTTGGCCGGGAATGCGGGTCAGTGTGATTACGCGTTCGCGAATCGGTTTCTGGACGAGTTCCTGCGGCGGCGGGCGGGGCGCAGCGTGTCGGTGGCGTGGCCGTACTGGGCGGACGGGGGCATGCGCATCGACGAGGCCACGCAACGCCTGATGCGTACCGTCGCCGGGATCCGGCCGATCGATGCCGGCGAAGGCCTCGCCATGCTCGAGCGTGCGCTGGCGGCCGGCGAGCCGCTCTTCATCGAACTGCACGGCGATCGGGAACGCATACTGCGGACCTTCCGGGCGATCGATGGCCGGTCCGGCCCCGAGCCCGGCCCCGACCTGGCGGAAACGCTCCGGCTGGGCGACCGCGTCCGCGAGGATCTGCTCGCCGCGATCCGGATCGTCCTCGACGTCGATCCCGCCGACGTCGACCTCGACGCCCACCTCAGCGAGTTCGGTTTCGACTCGATCTCCTTCACCGAACTGGCGAACGTGCTGAACGACCGGCTGGGACTCGACCTGTTGCCGTCGGTGTTCTTCGAGTACCCGACGCTCGCGGCGTTCGCCGATCACCTGCAGCGGGACCACCTCGACCGGCTGCATAGCCACTACGGTTCTCCGCCGATTTCCGTGGTCGAGCGGAAGCCGCCGGCGCCCGCGCCGGCCGATGTGCTGCCGGCCGACGCGGTGGCGGTGGTGGGACTGGCCGGGGTGTTCCCTGGTTCGGCGGACGCGGAGGGCTTCTTCGCCGATCTGGCCGCCGGCCGGGACCTGGTCGGCGAGGTGCCGGCCGACCGCTGGGACTGGCGCCGCTGGTACGGCGACCCGTGGACCGGCGGCAACCGCACCCCGGTGCGCTGGGGTGCGTTCCTGTCCGGGGTGGACCGGTTCGACCCGCGGTTCTTCGGCATCTCGGCGGCCGAGGCGGAGTTGATGGATCCGCAGCAGCGGATCTTCCTGGAGACCGTCTGGCGCACCATCGAGGACGCCGGCTACCGGGCCTCGGACCTGGCCGGCACCGACACGGGCCTGTTCGTCGGCGTCGGGGGTATGGACTACCTCGAGCTGATGCTGGCCGGCGGGCGCGGGCTGCAGCCGCACACGCCCACCGGGATCGCACACTCGGTCCTGGCGAACCGGGTGTCGTTCCTGCTCGACCTGCACGGCCCGAGCGAGCCGGTGGACACCGCCTGCTCCGCCTCCCTGGTCGCGGTGCACCGCGCGGTCACCAGCATCCAGCGCGGGGAGTGCAGCGCCGCCATCGCCGGCGGCGTCAACGTCATCGCGACGCCCACCGCGCACATCGCCTTCACCCAGGCCGGGATGCTGGCGCCGGACGGGCGGTGCAAAGTGTTCGACGCCGCCGCCGACGGCTACGTCCGCGGCGAGGGCTGCGGCGCCGTCCTCCTCAAACCGCTCGCCACCGCCCTCGCCGACGGCGAC
>NZ_JADQTO010000019.1 GCF_015704865.1 Actinoplanes aureus
GGCCTCCCGCGGGAGGCCGCCCCTTTCGTACTACTCGCTCAGGAGACCGTCATGGTCTTGATCGTCAGTTCCTTCTTGGGGTGACCGCCGCCGGCCGACTCCTTGAAGGCGCCGTCATCGCCGGCCTTGACCACGTCCTTGACGACGTCCAGACCCTTGGTGATCGTGCCGAGCAGCGTGTAGTTCGGCTGGAGCTGGGTGTCCTCGGAGACGATGAAGAACTGGCTGCCGGTGCTGCCGGGCTGGCCGGTGTTCGCCATCGCGATGGAGCCCGCCGGGTACGGCTTGGCGGTGTCGGTCGGCAGGTTCTCCTCGACCATGGTGTAGCTCGGGCCGCCGGTGCCGTCGCTGTCGCGGTAGCCCTTGCCGGTGGCGAACGGGTCACCGCACTGGAGGACCTTGAACGAGGCCTCGTTGACCAGCCGGTGGCACTTGGTGTTGTCGAGGAACTTCTTCTCCGCCAGGTGCTTGTAGCTGGCGCCGGTGCACGGGGCCTTCGACAGGTCGATGGTCGCCTCGATCGGGCCGAGGTTGGTGTCGAGGGTGAGCGTGCTGGTGCCGACGTTCGGCACGCTGGTCGGTGGCAGGCCGACGTCCTTCACCTTGCCGCCGGTCGACTCGTCGGACGGGGTCCAGGTGCAGGACACGGTGCCGGCCTTGGCCGCCGCGCTGGTCTTCTTGTCGTCCTTGTTCATGACGCTGACGACCCAGACGGCCGCACCGGCGATGACGACCACCGCGAGTGCGGAGCCGAGGATCGCCCGCTGGCGGCGGCGCTTGCGTGCGGCTGTCGCACGCTCGGCCATCTCCTTCTCGAGCCGGGCCCGCGCCGCCGCGCGTTGCCGGTCCTTGATCGACGACACGGTGTTCTCCCTGCTGCTGTCTTCGTCCATCACGAAACTCACGACTGGGTGCTTGCCGAGGGGGCCGCGGAGGCGGCGGCCGCGCCGACGGTCAGGGTTTTGATGGTGATCTTCTCCTTGGGCTTGACCTTGTCACCCGTGGCGTTCTCGACCGTAGCGATCTTGGAGATGGCGGTCAGGGTGTCCTGACCACCGGTCACCTGGCCGATGATCGAGTACTGCGGCTCGGCCGGGCTGAAGTCCTTCAGGAAGATCAGGAACTGGCTGCTGTTCGCGCCGGGTGGGTTGCCGATCATCGCCACCGTGCCCTTGGGGTAGAGGACGGTGCCGGCCGGGGCGGCGCTCGCGCTCGGCGACGGCGCCGGAGCCGACGGCACGTTCTCGTCGTAGAAGCTGTACGTCGGGCCGCCGTTGCCGGTAGCGCTCGGGTCACCGCAGCGCAGCGCGCCGTCAGCGGTGATCTCGTGGCACTCGGTGTTGTCGTAGAACGTCTTGCCGGCCAGGTAGGAGATGCTCGCCGCGGCACACGGCGCACTGGCCAGGTCCAGGCTCGCGACGATCGGCGCACCCTTGTCGGTGCTGATCGTCATGGTCTCCGTACCGGTCTGCGGCAGGTCCTTGGTGGGCGGTGTGCCGACCTCTTTGAGGTCGGGATTGGCCGACGCGCTCTGCGGGGTCCAGAGGCAGACGTCACCGGCCTCGGTCTCGGTGGATTCATCGCCGTCGAAGGCGCCACCGATCCAGGCACCGCCGGCGATGACCAGGACGAGTGCCGTCACGGTGCCGACACCGGCCCAGATTCGACGGCGGCGGCGCTCCCGCTCGGCCCGGCGGGCCATCTGCCGGTCGTATTTCGCGCGCGCGAGCTTGCGCTGCCGGTCCCTGCTGGAAGCCACCGAACGCTGTCCTTCCCTGTGCATGTCAAGGGGTGCGGCACGCCACACGCCCGCAAGAGTGTACGGGTACCTCCTGAGAAAGTGGTGTGCGGAGGTCCGGCTAGGCTCGTTACGATTCGGACCCATCCCAGAGAGGTCGTCACCGTGCTCGTCACCGGCTTTCCGGCTGAGGCCTTCGGCACCAACTGCTATGTGGTGGCCGCCGGTCCGGGCGAGCAGTGCCTGATCGTGGACCCGGGCATCGGCGTGCTCGACCAGCTGGACGAGGTGCTGGCGAAACACCGGCTGTCGCCGGCCGCGGTGCTGCTCACGCACGGGCACCTGGATCACACCTTCTCGGTGGCGCCGGTCTGCGGCGCGCGCGGCATCACGGCGTATGTGCACCCCGCCGACCTGGAGATGCTGGCCGATCCGGCGAAGGGTCTCAGTGCCGACCTCAATCAGCTCTTCGGCGGCCGCCTGCAGTACTCGGAACCCGACGATGTGGCCGAGCTGACCGACGGCGCGGTGCTGAGCCTCGCCGGCCTCGAGGTGACCGTCGACCACGCTCCGGGCCATACCGGCGGGTCGGTGCTGTTCCGCCTGCCGGGCGACACCTCCGAGGAACTCTGCTTCTCCGGGGACGTGCTCTTCGCGGGATCCATCGGACGCACCGACCTGCCGGGTGGCAGCACCCCGACGATGATGGCCAGCCTGCGGGACAAGATCCTGCCGCTGGCCGATGACACCGTCGTGCTGCCCGGCCACGGTCCGGCCACCACCATCGGCCGTGAGCGCGCGTCGAACCCGTACCTGCGGGAGCTGACCGGCGCGCCCGGCCGCGGCTTCTGATCTCTGGAGAAATTGTGCCTATTTCCGGTTTTCCCGAATGGCTGCCGCCGCAGCGCATGATCGAGCAGTTCGTGCTCGACAAGATCCGGTCCACCTTCGAGCTGTACGGGTTCGCCCCGCTGGAGACGCGTGCCGTCGAGCCGGTCGAGACGCTGCTCAGCAAGGGCGAGACGTCCAAAGAGATCTACCTGCTGCGCCGTCTCCAGGAGGAGTCGGCGACCTCGGATGATCAGCTCGGCCTGCACTTCGATCTGACCGTCCCGTTCGCACGGTTCGTCGTGGAGAACAACGGGAAGCTGCAGTTCCCGTTCCGCCGCTACCAGATTCAGAAGGTGTGGCGTGGTGAGCGGCCGCAGGAGGGCCGCTACCGGGAGTTCCTCCAGGCCGACATCGACGTGGTGAACCGGGACACCCTGCCGTTCCACTTCGACACCGAGATGCCGCTGGTGATCGGCGACGTGTTCCGGTCGTTGCCCATCCCGCAGGCGATCATCCAGGTCAACAACCGGAAGGTGTGCGAGGGCTTCTATCGCGGTCTCGGGCTGCCCGACACCGCGCAGGTGCTGCGTACCGTCGACAAGCTCGACAAGATCGGCCCGGACAAGGTCGCGGCGGCGCTGGTCGAGACGGCCGGCGCCACCGACGCACAGGCGGCCGCCTGCCTGAAACTGGCCGAGATCTCGGCATCCGACGGCTCGTTCGTCGACCGTGTCCGCGCCCTCGGCGTGACCGACCCGCTCCTCGACGAGGGCCTCAGCGAGCTGCTCCAGGTCGTCGAGACCGCCGCCGAGCACGCGCCCGGCCTGGTCGTCGCCGAGCTGAAGATCGCGCGCGGGCTGGACTACTACACCGGCACGGTCTACGAGACCCAGCTGCGTGGCTACGAGCGGTTCGGCTCGGTCTGCTCCGGCGGCCGCTACGAGACCCTCGCCTCGGTCGGCAACACCCGCTTCCCGGGCGTCGGCATCTCCATCGGCGTCTCCCGGCTGCTCGGCATCCTCTTCGGGCAGAACGCGCTGACTGTCTCCCGGTCGGTGCCGACCTGTGTGGTGGTCGCGGTGCCCAGTGAGGACAAGCGCTCCGGCTGCGACCGGATCGCCACGGCGCTGCGCCGGCGGGGCATCCCGACCGAGGTGGCCCCGACCGCCGCCAAGTTCGGCAAGCAGATCCAGTTCGCCGACCGGCGCGGTATTCCGTACGTGTGGTTCCCCGGCTCGCCGGACACCGTGAAGGACATCCGCTCCGGCGAGCAGGTGGAGGCTTCCGCCGCGGATTGGACTCCGCCGGCCGCCGATCTGCAACCGGTTGTCTCAGCAGGCTGACGTCGCCCTGGTCCGGCGGTTACCTTGACGGGGTGCCGCTGGACCAGACCGCACTTCTGATCGAGCTCGAGCCCGTGGTGGCCACCAACCTCGACCGGCATCTGTCGCTGGCCAAGGAGTGGTTCCCACACGAGTACGTGCCGTGGAGTTCCGGGCGCACCTTCGACGGTGTGCTCGACGGGGAACCCTGGCGCCCGGACGATTCGGATTTACCCGATGTGGCGCGTACCGCGCTGATCGTCAATCTGCTCACTGAGGACAATCTGCCCTCTTATCACCACGAGATCGCCACGCTCTTCGGCCGTGACGGCGCGTGGGGCACGTGGGTGCACCGGTGGACCGCGGAGGAGGGGCGGCACGGGATCGCCATCCGCGACTATCTGACCGTGACCCGCGCCGTCGACCCGATCGCTCTGGAACGCGCCCGGATGACCCATATGGAGTCCGGCTACACGAACGATCATCCCGACGAGCTGTTGCACTCGGTGGCCTACGTGGCCTTCCAGGAGCTGGCCACCCGCATCTCGCACCGCAACACCGGCCGGGCCACCGGTGATCCGATCGCCGAGCAGCTGCTCGCCCGGGTCGCCGCCGACGAGAACCTGCACATGGTCTTCTACCGCAACCTGCTTGCGGCGGCCTTCGACCACGCACCCGACCAGGCGATGCGTGCGGTCACCGACGTCGTCGCCGGCTTCCAGATGCCCGGCGCCAACATCGAGGGCTTCGGCCGCAAGGCGCTGTCGATCGCGCTGGCCGGCATCTACGACCTGCGCCAGCATCGCGACGAGGTGCTGGCGCCGGTGCTGCGCCAGTGGGACGTCTGGGACCGCACCGACGTGGGCGCGGAAGGCGAGAAGGCGCGCGAGGAGCTCGCCGCGCACATGCGCGAGCTGGAAACCCAGGCCGCGCGCTTCGAGGAGAAGCGCGAGGCTCGCAAGAACCGCCTGAAACCCTCTTGAGGTACGGGTCAACCCAGTCGCGCCGAGCCGAGGCCGTCCCCGGAAGCTCCGCGCGAGCCGGGCGCCGGTCTCGGCCCCAGCGCGACCGCCGGGCCCAGGCTGGTGGCTTTCCCGCTAGCGGGCGGGAAGCTCGAAGAGCAGGCAGCTCGAGGTCGCGTGAGCGACCAGGCGGCCGGCGGCGTCGGTGAGGCGGGCCTCGGCCAGTGCGGTGCGGCGCCCGCGCTGCAGGACCGTGCCGGTGCAGGTGAGACGGCCGGAGTCGACGGTGACGGCGCGGAGGAACTTCACGTTGAGGTCCATGCTGGTGTAGCCGACGCCGGCCGGCAGCGTGCTGTGCACCGAGCAGGCGGCGGCGGTGTCCAGCAGGGTGGAGATCACGCCGCCGTGCACGGTGCCCAGCGGGTTGTAGTGGAACTCCTGCGGGTCCAGCTCGAGGGTGACGCTGCCCTCCTCGGCCCGCATGCCGGCCGCGTCGATCAGGTGCATGATCGGCGGCGGGGGCAGCTCGCCGGCGGACATCGCGCGGAGCAGCTCGAGGCCGCTGCGCCGGCCGAGCAGCGCGGCGTGCTCGGTCGGGTCGCTCCAGCTGTAGGTGCGGGTGCGGGCCGAAGCGGGAGCATCCTGAGTCTGCGTCATGGACGCAGGCTGCCACGGGCTTGCTGCGTCTGTCAACGAGACCTAGCCTCGACGGCATGGTCGGAAACGTCACACCCGCGGACGCCCTGAACTGGTCCGCCGACAACTGCACGATCAGCCGGGCGATGGCGATCCTCGGCGAGAAGTGGACCATCGTGGTGCTGCGTGACGTCTTCAACGGGATCCGGCGTTTCGACGACATGCGGGTGCACACCGGCATCCCGCGTCAGGTGCTGACGAACCGGCTGGCCGCCCTGGTCGAGCACGGGGTGCTGCGCCGGGTGCCCTACCAGGAGCCGGGCGCCCGGGTCCGCCACGAGTACCGGCTGACCGAGAAGGGCTTCGACCTCTACCCGGTGCTGATCGCGGTCGCCGAGTGGGGCAACCGGTACCTGGCCGATCCCGAGGGGCCGCCGATCGAGTACGCCCACCGGGAGTGCGGCGCCGAGGTGAGCGTCGAGATGCGCTGCACCGAGGGGCACACGATCGGCGACAAGCGTGCCGTGCTGCCCCGGCCCGGTCCGGGTACCCGGCGACGGTGACCGTTACCGACCCGTGGGCTCCTCTGCGTCAACCGGTGTTCCGGATGCTCTGGCTGGCGGCGCTCGCCAGCAACGTCGGCACGTGGATGCAGACCGTCGGCGCGCAATGGCTGGTGGTGCACGAGCCGGACGCGGCGACCTGGGTGAGCCTGGTGCAGGCCGTCACCATGCTGCCGGTGCTGCTCTTCGCCCTGCCGTCCGGAGCGCTGGCGGACACCCTGGATCGGCGGCGACTGCTGCTCGGCGTACAGATCGGGCTCTTCGGGGTGGGTGCGGCGCTGGCCGCGCTCACCTGGCTGGACCACATGCCGCCCGCGTGGTTGCTCTTCTTCACCTTCCTGCTCGGCGCCGGGCAGGCGCTGACGCTGCCGTCCTGGCAGGCGCTGATCCCGGAGATCGTGCCGCACGACGAGCTGCCGGCCGCCTCCGCGCTGGGCGCCGTCAACACCAACCTCGCGCGTTCGGCCGGGCCGGCGGTCGGCGGCCTGCTGGTGGCGCATCTCGGCTCGGCCGCCGTGTTCGCGCTGAACGCCCTCTCGTTCGCGGTGTTCGCGCTGGTCCTGCTCGCCTGGCGGCGGCCACCGCGGACGCCGGCCGAGCACCCGGAGCACTTCGGGTCGGCGCTGCGCGCCGGCGGGCGGTACGTGCGGTACTCGCCGGTGATCCGGCGGATCCTGGGCCGGGTGCTGCTCTTCGTGCTGCCCGGCAGCGCGATCTGGGGTCTGCTGCCGCTGATCGCCCGCGAGGAACTCGGGATGGGGGCGAGCGGTTACGGCGTGCTGCTCGCGGCGCTCGGGATGGGCGCGATCATCGGCGCGCTGCTGATGCCGCGGGCCCGGATGCTGTTCAGCCCGGATCAGATGATCGTCGCGACCGGGCTGGTCTACGCCGCGGCGCTGGCGGTCGTCGCGACCGTGCCGCACGCGGTCCCGGTCACCGTCGTGCTGGTGGGAGCGGGTCTGGCCTGGATGATGCTGGTCTCGCGGATGAACGCCGCGTTGCAGCTGCTCCTGCCGAACTGGGTGCGTGCCCGGGCGCTCGCCATCTATCAGCTGTTCTTCGCCGGCGGCCAGGCGGTGGGCGCGCTGCTGTGGGGCCAGGTCGCCGAGGCCTCCGGCCTCACCGAGACCTTCGGCGCGGCCGCGGTGGTGATGCTGGTGGGTGCCTTGAGCGTACGGGTGCTGCCCGTGCGAACCCACGAGGAGCAGGACCAGACCCCGGCCGTCTTCTGGGCGGAACCGCACCTGATGCTCCAGCCGCACCTGGACGAGGGTCCGATCCTGGTCTCCGCGACGTTCCGGGTGCCCGCGGCCAACGCCGAGGCCTTCGCTGCCGGGATGCGGCAGCTCCGCTGGTCGCGGCAGCGTACCGGGGCGACGCAGTGGGGGCTGTTCCGCGACGGCGCCGACCCGGCTGTCTTCGTCGAGGTCTATCTGGTGCCGACCTGGGCGGAGCATCTGCGCCAGCACGAGGGACGGCTGACCGGGGCGGACGAGCAGGCCGAGGAGCGGGTGATCGCGCTGGCCGAGGGACCGCCGGAGGTCAAGCACCTGTTGCCAGACAACTCCAATTAGCCGGATGTTTCGTATTTGTTCCGAATACCCTCAGGAGTAGCCCGATCGGGTTCTGCCGCCGGGCTTCGGCCTGCGGGCTTCTGCTTTCAGGCCTTTCTGCTTCGGCCGCACTGAGGAGGCGCGGTGGAGGGCCGGCTTCTGATCATGGGTGGGGCCGCCGGACCGGCTCTGCTGCTGCGATTCGTCGAACTGGCCGGTGCGGCGGCCGCACAGATCGTGGTGATCGCGACCGCCAGCGAGTCGCCGGAGACCGCCGAGGCGGCGTACGTCGAGAAGTTCTCCGCGCTCGGCGCCGGCTCGGTGCGCCCGCTCCGCCTCACCTCCCGGATCGAGGCGAACGCGCCCGGCGTCGAGCCGGTGCTGCGCGCGGCCACCGGCGTCTTCTTCACCGGCGGTGACCAGGAGCGGATCACCCGGGTGATCGGTGGCACGGCGGCCGACTCGCTGCTGCAGGTGCTGGTCGGGTCCGGTGCGGTGGTGCTCGCCGGAACCAGTGCGGGCGCCGCGGTGATGTCCGCCACGATGATCACCGGCGGCGACGAACCGGGCGTGACCGCGGGCTGTGTCAGCACCGGCCCGGGCCTGGAGTTCCTGCCCGGAGTCCTGATCGACCAGCACTTCTCCGAGCGAGGCCGGCTCAACCGGCTGCTCGCCGCGGTCGCCTGCTATCCGCACGAGCTCGGTGTCGGCATCGACGAGGACACCGCGATCCTGACCGACGGCGACCGGTTCGAGGTGCTCGGCAGCGGCACCGTGACGGTCGTCGACGCCGGGTGCGCCACCGACATCCAGGTTCCGCCGGCCGGGCCGATCGCGCTGGCCGGGGCACGCATCCACGTGCTGCCGGCGGGTCACACCTTCCACCTCACGGGCCGTCAACCGGCCGTAGAACGGGGACGAGCCGCATGAAGATCGACAGTCTGCGCCGCCTGCGCGGCCCCAACGTCTACCTGTCCCGGCCGGCGGTGGTCGCCCGGCTGCGCCTCGAGGAGCTGACCGGGCAGGAGACCAGCGACGTCACCGGTTTCACCGAGCGCCTGCTGCGGGCCCTGCCCGGGCTCGCCGAGCACCACTGCGCCGCCGGAGCACCGGGCGGGTTCGTCAGCCGGCTGCGCAACGGCACGTACTTCGGCCACGTCACCGAGCACGTCTGCATCGAGCTCTCCCAGCTGATCGGCCGGGACGTCAACTTCGGCCGGACCGTCGCGGCCGGTGAGCCCGGCCTCTACGACGTGATCCTCGAGTGCCCGGTGGACGAGTCGCCGGAGTCACGCGTACCGGGGGAGTTGCTGGAGACCGCGATCGACCTGGTGCTCGAGGTGCACGCGGGCACGACGATCCCGTCCGTGGAGACCCTGTCCCGCCGCCTGGCCGGCCTGGCGGCTCTGGCCGAGCGGGAGGCGACCGGACCGAGTACCCGGTCGATCATCGCGGCGGCGCGCCGCCGCGGCATCCCGGTGGAGCGCTTCGACGACCTCAGCCTGGTCCGGCTCGGCTGGGGCTTCCGCCGTCGGCTGGCCTGGGCCGCGATGACCGACCGGACCAGCGGCGTCGGTGTGGACATCGCCGGCGACAAGCACGTCACCCGGCGCCTGCTCGGGGAGGCGGGCATCCCGGTGGCGCCCGGCGGCGCGGCGGCCGGCGCGGCGGAGGCGGTACGCCTGCTCGCCGAACTCGGTTCGCCGGTAGTGGTCAAACCCCGGCACGGCCACCACGGCCGGAACGTGGCGCTGAACCTGGTCACCCCGGCCGATGTGGAGCGGGCCTGTGCCGAGGCGGGCGGCGACGTGGTCGTCGAGCGGCAGCTCGGTGGACGGGACTACCGGGTCCTGGTGGTCGCCGGCGAGGTGGTGGCGGCCGCCGAGCGGATCGCCGCGCACGTCGTCGGCGACGGCCGGCTCAGCGTCCGGGAACTGGTCGAGCGCGCCAACGCCGATCCGCGCCGGGGTGCCGGCCACTCCCGCGTACTCACCCGGATCGAACTGGACGAGACCGCGGAACGACTGCTGCACGCTCAGAAGCAGACCCTGGAGAGCGTGCCGGCCGCCGGTACGGCGGTGTGGCTGCGCCAGAACGCCAACCTGTCCACCGGCGGGACCAGCCGGGACGTCACCGACCAGGTCCATCCGGATGTGACCCGGCTCTGCCAGCGGGTCGCCGCGCTGGTCGGCCTGGACATCGCCGGCATCGACCTGCGGCTGCCGGACATCGCGGCGCCGGTGCCGCCGCTCGGCGAACCGGACGAGGTCACGTCCGGGGTGATCGAGGTCAACGCGGTACCCGGTTTGCGGATGCACCTCGCGCCGGTACACGGACGGGCCCGGGACGTGGGCGACGCGATCGTGCGGGCGATGTTCCCCGGTGGTTCGGACGGGCGGATCCCCACCGTGGTGATCACCGGCACCAACGGCAAGACCACCGTCACCCGGCTCACCGCCCATCTGCTCAGCGGCAACGGCACCCGGGTGGGCATGACCAGCAGCGACGGGGTCAGCATCGACGGCCGTACGGTCCACGTCTCGGACGCGACCGGGCCGAGGTCGGCGCAGATGGTGCTCGGCGACCCGCAGGTCGAGGTGGCCGTCCTGGAGACCGCGCGGGGCGGGCTGCTCAAGCGCGGGCTCGGCTACGACTGGTCCGACGTGGGGGTGATCACCAACATCACGGCCGACCACCTGGGGCAGGACGGGCTGGCCTCGATCGAGGATGTGGCGCACGTCAAGGCGCTGGTCGCCGAGCGGGTCCGGGACGGCGGCACGCTGGTGTTGAACGCCGACGACCCGTGGGTGCGCACCCTGCCCGACCGGCCCCGGGTACGCGCGGACCGCAAACGCCTCGTCTGGTTCGGCCTGGACGCGGAGAACCCGGTGGTGACCGAGCATCTGGCCCGCGGGGCCACGGCGTACGTGCTGCACGACGGCTGGCTGGTGCAGGCGACCGGTGCGCGCCGGACGCCGCTGGTCCGGCTGGCCGACGTGCCCGGCGCGTACGGGGGAGCGGCGCTGCACGTGGCGGCGAACACCCTGGCCGCCATCGCGGCCGCCCGCGCGCTCGGCGCACGCCCCGAGTCGCTGGTGGACCGGCTCGGCGAATTCGACCCGAGCATCGACAATCCGGGCCGCGGCACGCTGTTCCGTCACGGTGAGGTCTCGATTTTTCTCGATTACGCCCACAACCCGGCAGCGCTCGCCGCTACGCTGCGTACTCTTCACCGGCTCTGGGGCTCGGAACGCTGCGTAGCGGCCGTCACCCTCCCCGGCGACCGCCGGGACGATCTGCTGGCCGCCTCGGCGCAGGTGCTGGCCGACGGGGTGACCCGGGCGGTGCTCTACGACGACTGTGATCCGCGCGGCCGTGCCTCCGGCGAGGTCTCCGCTCTGGTCGAGCGGGAGATGCGTGCGCGCCGCCCGCAGTTGCGAGCGGTACGCGCGGACAGCTACCGGGAGGCGGTGACCCGGGCGCTGCGACTCGCCGGTCCGGGCGACGTCGTGCTGGTGATCTACGAGAAGTGGGGGCCGATGCGGGCCTTCCTGACCGAGCTGGGCGCCGTTCCGGCCGGCGGGGCGCCGGTGGTGGCCGGGCTCGCGTTGCCGCATTCGCCGGCTTCGGGGGTGGTTGCGGCGGTGCGGCGGAGCCTTACGGTCACCCGTACGCGTGGCTGACAGATCTTGGACAGATTCGATCTCTCTGCGTAGCAACTTGTTGACCGATCGTGAACTGGCCGATCAACGACACATGGACAAGGTTGAAGACGCAAGTTCCGACGAATCGGACGTCCGTCATGCCGTGTCGTGGCGCTACGTGTGCGCGCAGTACCGGAAAACCCTTTCCGGGGCGGTGCCGTGCCCCACAGGAGGGGGTTACAGCCACCAACGGACCGTAACTAGCCCCTGGTAGATCCCGGTATCCCGGGTCGAACTGGTGACCGATAGGGACTAACATCCTCGCCGTCGATGGGGGATGCTCGGGGTCCGACGGTGGGCCCGACTCGCCCGGCGGCGGGCGGCATGGCGGTGCGGCCCGGCGTTTTCCTCGAAGCGCGCATGTGGGGGCACATGAGCACGACGGACCTGCCCGGTTCGGGACTGCTCGCTGGTCGTTACCGACTGGTCGAGCGGCTCGGTGCCGGCGGGATGTCAGTGGTTTGGCGAGGGTTCGACGAAGTGCTGGGACGCCAGGTCGCCGTCAAGGTCCTGCCGCCCTCGACGAGTGCCGATCCCTCGTTCCGACGCAGATTGCGTGCGGAGGCGCAGGCCGCGGCGCGGCTCACGCATCCGAACATCACCAACGTCTACGACTACGGCGAGGCCACCACGGTCGACGGTGAGCCGGTGCCGTATGTCGTCATGGAGCTGGTCGACGGCGAGTCGCTGGCCGCGGTGCTGGCCCGGGTCCGGGTGCTGCCGTGGCCGTCCGCCGTGCGGATCAGCGCCGAGGTCGCGGCCGCCCTGGCCGCCGCGCACGCGCGCGGCATCGTGCACCGCGACGTCACCCCGGCCAACGTCATGCTCACCCCGAGCGGCGCCAAGGTCGTCGACTTCGGCATCTCCGCGCTGATCGGGGAGAACGACACCGACGACGACGGCGCCCTGCTGGGCACCCCGGCCTACCTGGCGCCCGAGCGGCTCGAGGGCGGCCAGGTCAGCCCGGCCACCGACGTCTACGCGGTCGGCCTGTTGATCTACCGGATGCTGATCGGGCAGCTGCCGTGGGACGTGGGTACGACCACCGCGCTACTGCGCGCCCACCAGTACACCGAGCCCGAGCCCATGCCGCCCGTCGACGGGCTCCCGCCCGCGGTGGACGCGCTGATCGGCCGCTGCCTGGAGAAGCGGCCGGCGGACCGGCCGTCCAGCGCCGAGATGGCGCACGTGCTGGCCGGCCTCTCGGCCTCCGCCCCGCTGATCACCTCCGGCTTCGAGGCCGACTGGGAGGACAGCGAGGACACCTTCATCCTCCCCTCCGGGTACCCGTACACCGGGCTCGGTCCGGCAGCCGCCGAGCTGGGCACGGTCAGCACGGAGGGCGCGACCGACCCGGACGCGGTGCATCCGGTGGTCTCAGCGGCCGTCACAGAGTCCGGGAAGGCTCCGGGGGAGCCCCGGCCCGCCGAGCGGTCGCCGGTGCCCGCAGCGGCCGCACAGCCCCCGCTGCGGCCCGGTGCCGGCGGGCCCCCGGCGGGATCCCCGCCCGGCCGCCCGCAGGGCACCAGCCGGACCCAGGTGCGGATCCGGCGGGTCGTCGTGGTCGCCGGTACGGTCGCGCTGCTCAGCGCCCTCACCTGGGGCTGGACCGCGATCGGGCAGCCGCGCGACAACAAGGCCGCCGGAGCGGTGACGGCGCCGCAGCCCAGCGTCGTCCCGCCGGCCGGCCAGTGCGTGGTCAGCTACGCGGTCTGGTCGGACACCCAGGGCCGGTTCAAGGCCCAGCTGACCCTGGCGAACCGGGCCGCCACCGCGCTGCCGGACTGGGACCTGTGGTTCCTGCTCCCCGGTGACCAGGTCGTCTCCGGCAACGGCAAAATCGCCCTGGACCAGCAGGACCGGGCCGTCAAGGTCACCTCGGCGGCGCCGCTGGAGTCCCAGCGCACCACCACCATGCAGCTCACCGGCCGCTATTCGGAGAGCAACAGGGCGCCCATGGTCTTCAAGCTCAACGGCGAGACCTGCGAGACCTACGTGTCCGGCGAGCCCGGTGAGCCGTCCCGGCCGGTCGAGCACCTCTCCGACGGCAACGTCCGTCTCGGCGACGCGAACAGCACGCCGTCCTCGGGTGTCTCGATAGGGCCCAGCGGTGACGTGGTGATCCGGCCGACCGGCTCGCCGACCAGGAGCTCGAACCCCAAGCCGCCCAACAAGCCGATTCCCGTCCCCAGCAACAGCTCCAAGCCGGGCGGTGGTGGTGGCACGTCGTCCTCGCCCGCACCCGACGCGTCGGACACGATCGAGCCGCCCCCGCCGCCGGAGTCGGACGATCCGGACCCGAAACCCAGCCACAGCATCCCTCCACCGCCGGACCCGGGTCAGTCCCTGGAGGCCTGTGACCCGGCGGACTGCGGGACAAAGGAGTGACGAAACGCGGCGATCGAGTCGGAGACCGGCGGAAACCAGAGGCCGGAGGACCGATCGCCGCGTTACGGTGAACCCGATACTGACTGGCGCTTTCGCTCCGACGCGTACGAGGGCGACGAACCGGAACCGCCCTGATCGCGGTCCTTCCGCACGGCGTGGCTGCCGGCTGGTGTGTGCCATCCACGAGGATGATGGGCGATGACCACACGGGATGGCCCTCATCGAGCGCCGACGTTCGTCGGCCAGGATCGCACCAACAACTAGCAGGTCGTCGACATCGGGGAGTTCGACATGATCAGCACAGTCCGGGACCTGGCCGCCGAGGCGCTGTTCGTCTCGTACCTGCAGCCGTCCGAGTGTCCCACCCGGGCGATCGTCGAGCAGGCGATCACCACGATGATCCTTCGCTACGGCAGCGACGGGTGCGCGGCCGGCGTCGCCACCGAGTTCGGGGACCACCCGGACGTCGCTGTGCGGCGGATGGCGTGGGTGCACGCGGAGCTGGCCGAGGTTTTGGCACCTCGGATGCCGGTTCTGCACTGACCCACCCGGTAAGGCCTCCGCGGCCGGCCCATCCGGGTCGGTCCTTTCGCGGCACGGTTGGCGTGGGTCCGTGCTAGTCCCGGTGGGGCTGAGGTTTTTCGTGAAAAAACTCCGCAAAAGCAACCGAGTTCGGGCTCCGCTGCACCTTAGGGCGGCCACTGTTCTTCTCGTCAGCCGGTTTTCACCAGCCGGTTCGTACGAGCGAGGAGGACTACGTGACCACCACGACCGAACTCCCCGCCACCATCGGCACCGCGCACGACGTGCCCTCGGGGCGCGACATCGAGGACCTGATCCGCGAACACATGCCGATGGTTGGCCATCTGGTCCGGGAATTGCTCAACCGGGTACCCGGCCACGTCCACTCAGATGACCTCTCGTCAGCCGGGTTCGCGGCCCTGCTCGGCGCCGCCCGCTCCTTCGACGTGACGCGTGGCATCCCGTTCCACCGGTTCGCCGCGGTCCGGATCCGGGGTGCTCTGCTGGACGAGCTCCGGGGTCAGGACTGGGCCAGCCGGTCGGTACGGGCCCGGGCGCGGCGCGCGGCCGTGGCGCGGCAGGAACTGACCGCCGCGCTGGGCCGTACGCCGAGCGATGCCGAGGTGGCCGAGGTGCTCGGGATCGGTGTCTCGGAACTGGCCAGCGTCGAGGACGACGTGCAGAAGGCGTCGCTGCTCAGCCTCCAGGGCTTTCCCACCGGTGCGGCCGAGGAGATGGTGCCGGAGACGTCCGAGGGGCCGGAGGACCTGCTGCTGAAGCGGGAACGACTCGGCTACCTGCATCAGGCCGTCCAGGCGTTGCCGGAGCGGTTGCGCCAGGTCGTCGAGGAGTCCTTCCTGCAGGAACAGCCGCTGAGCGAGGTGGCGGCACGGCTCGGGGTGACCGAGTCACGGATCTCGCAGCTGCGGACCGAGGCGTTGCGGCTGCTGCGTGAGGGTCTGAACAGTTCGCTGGCGCCGGAGCTTCTCACCGTCGCGGCGGGCGGGCCCCGGACCCGGAAGGGATGCCTGCAGCGCCGGCGGACGGAGTATTTCGCGAAGGTGGCGCAGCAGGGGAGCCTGCACACCCGGTTGGCCCTGACCGACGCTCACGGCGTACCGATAGCGGTCGCCGCCTGAGCGGAGGAAGAGCAGTCACGGAGGGCGGCCGACGGCCGCCCTCCGCGCTTCACCAGCACCACACCCAGCGCGGCGATCCACAGTCCCCACGACGTGCTCCCGACCAGCCCGGCCGGCTCCCACACCGGGAAGCCGGGCACCGCGGTCGCCAGCACGTCACCCTGGTTGAGCAGGTACAACATCGAGGCGGCCAGTCCGGTCCAGCCGATCCATCCGGGCAGTGCCGCCGACCGCAGCGCTACCACGGCGACCGTCGCTGACCAGGCCACCGCGAGCACCTGCCCCAGGTGCTCGCCGAGCATCGCCCCGCCGAACTGGTGCTGGGCCGTCCAGGCCGCCTCCACCGCGATCCGGGTTTGCCGGTCGCCGCCGGCCCAGGACGTGGCCAGCGCCGGAACCACGAACACCCAGCGCAGGAAGCCGATCAGGGAGAGCAGAGCCGAGGCCGCGCCGATCGCGCCGGCCGCCCGCAGGACCGGGTCGCGGTGGCGGCGCAGGGCGCCGGCCAGCAATAGCACCGGTACGCCGAGCAGCCCGTAAGTCCACGCGACGGCGAACCAGGTCCAGATCAGACCGGCGCCGCCGTCGTGGAAGGACTCGAGCACCACCGGGGCGGGCTCGCGCAGGATGTCGGGCCAGTCGAAGGTCGCCGAGAGCAGGCTCGACGCGACTGCGAAGCTCACCGCGGCCGTCACGAAGAGCCATCCCGTCACTCGCTGAAGAGTCACCTCAACCCCATTTCTGTACGCCGTGCAGAGTTATCATGGTGAGAATGTTCTACGGTGTGCAGAGATAAGTCAAGGAGGTGGCATGACCCAGCCCAAGCGCAGACCCGGCCCGAAACGCGCGCTCAGCGAGGGCGGTGTGCTGGACGCCGCACTCACGCTGATGGACGCCGACGGTCCCGATGCGGCGTCGATCCGCCGGATCGCGGCGGCGCTCGGCGTGTCACCGAATGCGGTTTATACGTACTTCCCGGATAAGTCGGCGATCGAGCAGGCGCTGGTGGAGCGGCTTCTCGGCGAGCTGAACCGAGCGGCATACAACGGCGGCGAGTGGCGGACCGACGTGGAGGCGCTCGCGCTGGACCTGCGCAGCCGGCTGACCGCCCATCCCGGTGCGGTGCCGTTGCTGCTGGGCGGGGCGATGAACGGTCCGGAGGCGTTGCTGCTCGGCGAGCGCCTGCTGGAGGTGCTGGCCCGGGCCGGGCTTCCGGCGGAGGCGGCGGCCCGCGCGGCGTACCTCGTCATGGTCTATGTCCTGGGCGCGATAGCGCTCGAGGTCGCCGACGTCCCACAGGCCGGCGCCCTCGCGCCGGAGCCGGACCGGATAGCCGCCCGTCGGGCGGCGATGGCTCACGTGCCCGCGGAGACGTTCCCACGGACTGCGGCCGCCGTCGACGTGATGTCCGGCTGGATCGGCACCGAGCAGTTCCTCTGGGGCCTGCGGCGAGTCCTGGACGGCCTTACCCGGGGACCGGTATGAGAGGCGAACGGCACAGCGGGTCGAGGGCCCGGCAAACCTCGCGGATGTCGCTGCCGACCGCCGTGGCCAGGATGCCCGGGCCGGCCAGCGGCATCACGGCGGCGTTCGGCCCGGCGATGCCGGGTGCCGGCAGATCGGACCCGGCGGCCACCAGGGTGCCCACCGCCTGTCCACCGCCGAGCACCGCGGCGCCGTCCCACCCCGGCGCTCGAGGCCCGACGGTCAGCTCGTGGCGGTACAGGGTGGTGCCGGCATACGAGATCAGCGCGTCCGCCCGTACATCGCCGGGTTCTTCACCGTGCCGGCCGCACACCAGATCGTCGCGCCACAGCAGCGACCCGCCGGCTTCGACCGCGACCCGGGTGATCGCGACATGGTCGCAGCCGGCCGCCGCGATCAGCGGCTCCGGCAGCCAGCGCAGCGTGGCGCCGGCCGCCACCGTCGCGGTGACCGTCAGCCGCGAGGCCGGCGCCGGCCGGCCGGGCAGCGCGAGCGACGCCGCCACGCTGAGCATCTCCAGCCAGGCGCCCGGCCCGACCTCGATGTCCAGCCGCAGGTCGTCGCCGCGTAGCGGCCCGGCCGCGCCGCCCACCAGGTGGACGATCGGCCGGCCATCGCCGCGCCGCCCGGTGCGGCGCAGCAGCAGCGGTGACTCGCCGTGCAGTACGGCCAGCCGGGTGCCCCCGCGCCCGTCGGACTCCGCGACGATGTGTGCCCTGGCCCGCATCCGTCAGACCCGCGACGCCACCAGACCGCGGATCCAGCTGGCGACCGGGGTCGCCGCCTTGTCCTCGGCCAGCGAGAGGAACACCGTCGGCAGGTCACCGCGCCGTGCCGCGGCGTCGCGTTCCATCACCGACAGATCCGCGCCGACGAGCGGAGCCAGATCCGTCTTGTTGATCACGAGCAGGTCGGCGGTGGTCACGCCCGGGCCGCCCTTGCGCGGCACCTTGTCCCCACCGGCCACGTCCACCACGAAGATCTGCTGGTCGATCAGACCCTTGCTGAACGTCGCGGTCAGGTTGTCGCCGCCGCTCTCCACCAGCACCAGGTCCAGCGGCCCGAGTGCGGCCTCCAGGTCTTCGACCGCGTCCAGGTTCGCCGAGATGTCGTCCCGGATCGCCGTGTGCGGGCAGCATCCGGTCTCCACCGCGCGGATCCGCTCGGCCGGCAGTACGCCGTTGCGCAGCAGGAAGTCCGCGTCCTCGGTGGTGTAGATGTCGTTCGTCACCACGGCCAGCCGCAGTTCCGCCCCGAGCGCCCGGCACAACGCCGCGACCAGCGCGGTCTTGCCGGACCCCACCGGACCGCCGATCCCGACGCGCAGTGCGCGGGCTCCGGTGTGCAGCGGGGCGTGCGGATCCACACCCGGTTCGGGATGGGTGTGCGGGGTTTCGTCGGGGCCGTGTTCGTGCAGGTCAGGATGCAAAGAGACGCACCTCCCAGGTGGCGTGGTGCTCGGCGCCGATGTCGAGCAGGGGAGCGCCCGCGGCCGGCAGTTCGTCGACCGGGTCACCGGACCGTTCCGCGGCGACCGCCGCGACCCGGTCACATTCAGGGGCAAGCCGCGCCAGGAGCGCGTGCACCGCGTACGGATCAAGACCAAGAAGCCGGACCGCCGCACTGGCCGGACCGGTGATGCTGCCGTGCGCCGCCGCAACCGCCACCTCGACGGGCGACAGCCCGGCGGCCGCCGCCAGCGCGCCCAGCGCAACCGGCTGATGCGGCTCCCGCCCGACCGCCGCCGGCAAGGTCCACATCGCCCGCCCAGCCCGCAGCAACGCCCGCCCTTGCGCCCGCGACGCCCGACGCAGACCGGGCGACGGAGTACGCGCGTCCAGGCCCAGATCGAGCTCCGAGAAACGAGTCACATCCGCACAGGCCGCCGCAGCAAAAGCCGCCGACACGAGTCCACCGGTGGCGAGCTTCCCTCGAAGAAACCCGTCCAGCCCGCTGATCTCTTTCACCCGCCCAGCCGCCACCTGAGCTTCCAGCCCACCCGAATGCGCATGCCCACCCGACGGCAACCGCCCATCAGCAAGCAACAGCAGGGTCGCCAAACTCATAGCGCAACCTCGCGGCACCCCGCCCAGCCGGGCAAGGTCTTCGGCGGGTGATGGCCCACGCAGGGATCAAGCCGGACCGCCCGGAGTGGGCCATCACCCGCCGAAAACCGCCCCTGCTCGCGCATTAGAACAGGAAATACCGCTGAGCCATGGGCAACGACTCGACCGGGGAGGGCTCGATGACCGACCCATCGATCCGGACCTCGAACGTATCCGCCTTGACCTCGATCCGGGGCAGAGCGTCGTTGAGCGGCATGTCCGCCTTGCCCACCGACCGCGTGTCGCCCACCGGAACAAGGGCCCGCTTGACGCCGATCCGGTCGTTGAGCAGCGCGTCGATCGCCGCCGGCGCGACGAACGCCACGGAGGTCTGTGCCGGCACCACGCCGTACGCGCCGAACATCGGCCGGGGAAGCATCGGCTGGGGCGTCGGGATGGAGGCGTTCGCGTCGCCCATCTGCGCGTACGCGATCATGCCGCCCTTGATCACCAGCGCCGGGCGTACCCCGAAGAAGACCGGGTCCCACAGCACCAGATCGGCCAGCTTCCCCGGCTCGACCGAGCCCACATGGGCGTCCATGCCGTGTGCGATGGCGGGGCAGATGGTGTATTTCGCAACGTAACGGCGAGCCCGGTTGTTGTCCGCGGCGCCGTCGCCCGGCGCCGCACCGCGGCGCTCCTTCATGACGTGCGCGGTCTGCCAGGTACGGGTGATCACCTCGCCCACCCGCCCCATCGCCTGCGAGTCCGAACCGATCATCGAGATCGCGCCCAGGTCGTGCAGGTAGTCCTCGGTGGCCATGGTGGACGGCCGGATCCGGCTCTCGGCGAAGGCCAGGTCCTCCGGCACGGCCGAGTTCAGGTGGTGGCAGACCATCAGCATGTCGAGGTGCTCGCTGAGGGTGTTGCGGGTGTACGGCCGGGTCGGGTTGGTCGACGACGGCAGGATGTTCGGGTGCGACGCGACGGTGATGATGTCCGGCGCGTGGCCGCCGCCCGCTCCTTCGGTGTGGTACGCGTGGATCGACCGTCCCGCGATCGCCCGCAGCGTCTCCTCGACGAAGCCGGCCTCGTTCAGCGTGTCGGTGTGGATCGCCACCTGCACCCCGGAGGCGTCGGCCACGCCTAGGCAGGCGTCGATCGCGGCCGGGGTGGTGCCCCAGTCCTCGTGCAGCTTGAAGCCGCCGGCACCGCCGCGCAGCTGCTCCCACAGCGACTCGGCGGACATGGTGTTGCCCTTGCCGAGCAGGAGAACGTTTATCGGCCAGCTGTCCAGCGACTCCATCATCCGGGCGAGGTGCCACGCGTTCGGGGTGACCGTGGTGGCCTTGGTGCCTTCGGCCGGCCCGGTGCCGCCGCCGATGATCGTGGTGATGCCGGAGGCGAGCGCGGTGTCCAGGATGGTCGGGCTGATCAGGTGCACGTGGCTGTCGATCGCGCCGGCCGTGAGGATCTTGCCGTTACCGGCGATGATCTCGGTGCCGGCGCCGATCACCAGGCCGGGGTGCACACCGTCCATGGTGTCCGGGTTGCCGGCCTTGCCGATCGCCACGATCAGGCCGTCGCGGATGCCGACGTCGGCCTTGATGACGCCCCAGTGGTCGAGGACGATCACGCCGGTGATCACGGTGTCCGGGGTGCCCTCGGCGCGGGTGGCGCGGGACTGGCCCATCGACTCGCGGATCACCTTGCCACCGCCGAAGACGACCTCGTCACCGGGTCTCGGCCCGGCGCTGCGGTCCTCCTCGATCTCGATGAGCAGGTTGGTGTCGGCGAGCCGGACCCGGTCGCCGGTGGTGGGTCCGTAGAGGGCGGCGTACCGGCCACGATCCAATGTGGTCATCGCGGGCTCCCGTTGTGCTCGCCCTCGCCGGTGTCCTCGTCCAGGGAGCCGGCCGGTTCGATGTCGGTGGGGTCGGGTCCGGGTGCCGCCGCCGGCCGGTCGAGCGCGCCGCCGGCCAGGCCGCGCAGGCCGGGCACGACACGTGCGCCGGCGAGCGCCACCAGGGTGATGTCGCGTGGGATGCCCGGCTCGAAGCGGACCGAGGTGCCGGCCGGAATGGCCAGCCGGTGGCCCCAGGCGGCCGCGCGGTCGAACTCGAGGGCCGCGTTGGACTCGGCGAAGTGGAAGTGCGAGCCGACCTGAACCGGGCGGTCGCCGGTGTTGCGCACGGTCAGGGCAACGGTGGGGCGGCCCGGGTTGATCTCGATGTCGCCCTCGCCGAACAGGATCTCGCCGGGGATCGTCATGAGATCGGCCCGTGCACGGTGACCAGCTTCGTGCCGTCCGGGAAGGTGGCCTCGACCTGCACCTCGGCCAGCATCTCGGGTACGCCGTCGAGCACGTCCTGGCGGGTCAGCACCCGCCGGCCGGCGTCCATCAGCTCAGCGACGGTACGCCCGTCGCGCGCCCCTTCGAGCAGGAACGCGGTGATGATCGCGGTGGCTTCCGGGTAGTTGAGCCGCAGACCTCGTTCGCGCCTGCGCCGGGCGACATCCGCGGCGACGTGGATGAGCAGGCGTTCCTGCTCGTGCTGGCTGAGGAACAAAAGAGACCTCCTGATCGCGCCCCGGAATGCTCGCAGGTGGAAGTTTCGGACGTGTTACCCGGCGCTTTGATCAAATCACGCGGACCGGTCACACGCAGGCTTTGTTCGAAGCGCGCGGGCTTAGTTCAAAGCGCGAGCGGCTACGCCGTCGATCAGCAGTTCCACGGCGAGGGCGAACCCGGTGTCGTCGGCCTCGCCGTCCCCGACGAGCCGGCGCATCGTCCCGTTCACCTCGGTGTGCAGCAGCCCGCCGACCAGCACGGCGAGGACGGCGCCGGTGCGCTCCACCTCGGACTCGGCGAGCCCGGCGCTGCGCAGCACGGTGCAGAGGGTGCGCCACATCGGACCGTCGCGCCGGATGACGTCGTCGGTCGCGAAGGCGTACCGGATGAGGTTGCGGTGGGCCAGGCTGAGCTCGCGGAACTCGTACGCCAGCCGGCGCAACTGCTCCTGCCAGGTGCCCTCGCCGACCTCGATGTGCTCGGCGCCCCGGGTGATCAGCCGGGTGAGCCCGTCGAGCAGCGCCGCCTTGTTCTCCACGTGGTGGTAGATCGACATCGGGTTGACGCCCAGGTCGGCGGCGAGTTTGCGCATGCTGAGCGACTCGACGCCCTCGGCATCCACGATGCGCAGCGCGGCTTGGAGGATCCCGTCCTTTGTCAACCGTTGATCAACCGGTTTTGCGCCCTCAGCCATACGCCGTATGGTAGCGCCATACACCGTATGGCTGAGGAGGTACGCCGTGACCGCCGCGATTCCCGCTCCGCGCGGGCTCCCGATCGTGGGCAATGGACTGCAGGTTCCGGTGGAAGGCAACCATCGTTTCTTCGCCGATCTGGCGGCGCAGCACCCCGCGGGTCTGTTCAAGCTCAACCTGGCCGGCCGGCACGTCGTGTTCGTTCACGACCCCGACCTGGTGGCCGAGGTCTGCGACGAGACGCGCTTCTACAAGCCGGTCGACGGGCCGCTCGCCGAGGTGCGGGAGTTCGCCGGTGACGGGCTCTTCACCGCCCGGGAGGACGAGGCGGTCTGGGGTCAGGCGCACCGGATCCTTCTCTCGGCGTTCAGTCAGCGCTCGATGAAGGCGTACTTCCCGCAGATGCTCGCGGTCGCCGACGGCCTGGTCCGGGCATGGGAGGGACGCGCCGAGGTCGACGTCACCGATGACATGACCCGTCTGACCCTGGACACCATCGCGCTGGCCGGCTTCGGGCAGTCGTTCAAGTCCTTCGAGCAGCCGGCACTGCACCCGTTCCTGCAGGCCATGGGCAATGCTCTGACCGAGGTGATGCACCGGGCGCGGCAACTTCCGGTGGTCACCAGCCTCAAGCGCAAGGCCGATTCCAGGTACCGATCCGACATCGCGATCATGCAGGACACGGTCGACGAGGTCATCCGCGCCCGGCGCTCCTCCGGTGAGAAGTCGAACGACCTGCTCGGGCTGATGCTCGACGCCACCGACCCGGTCACCGGCGAGCGGCTCTCCGACGAGAACATCCGCAACCAGGTGCTCACCTTCCTCATCGCCGGGCACGAGACCACCAGCGGCACCCTCTCGTTCGCGCTGCACCTGCTGCTGCGCAACCCGCACGTGCTGGCCCAGGCGTACGCCGAGGTGGACCGGATGCTGCCCGGCGACACCGTGCCCACCTACGAGACGATCATGAAGCTGGACGTGATCCCGCGGATCCTGGACGAGACGCTGCGGCTGCTGTCGCCGATCCCGTTCATCGGTCTGGCGTCCCGCTCCGCGACGGTGCTCGGCGGGAAGTATCCGGTTCCCGCTCACCAGAAGATCGGCGTGCTGCTGAAGCCGCTGCACACCAACCCCGCGGCCTGGCCCGACCCGGAGACCTTCGACATCGACCGGTGGCTGCCGGAACGCAAGGCCGCGCAGCATCCGCACGCGTACAAGCCGTTCGGCAACGGCGAGCGCGCCTGCATCGGCCGGCAGTTCGCGCTCACCGAGGCCCGGCTCGCGCTCGCCATGGTGCTCCAGCGATTCGCGATCGCCGACCCGGAGGGTCACCGGCTGACCATCAAGCAGACCCTGACGATCAAGCCCGAGGACTTCCGGCTGCGGCTTCGCCTCCGCAAGGATCATGAGCGCCTGGTGGTCGCGGACCGGCCTTCGGCGCCGGCTCCGGAGGTGGCCGAGGTTCAAGCGCCGGGGGTACGGATGAGCGTCGCCTACGGGTCGAACCTGGGCACCTCGGAAGACCTGGCTCAGCAGGTCGCCGATCGGGCCCGGCGCTCCGGTTTCGACGTCACCGTGCGGACCCTCGACGACCTCGCCGCCGATCTTCCCGGTGACGGCCTGCTGGTCGTCGTCACGTCCAGCTACAACGGCAAGGCGCCGGACAACGCGCAGCTCTTCGACGAGCTGGAGATCCGGCCCGGAAGCCTGGACTCGGTCCGGTACGCGGTGCTCGGCAACGGCAACACGCAATGGGCGACGTATCAGGCGTACCCCAAGCGGGTTTTCGCCAAGCTCGCGGCGGCGGGAGGGACGCCGCTGGTGGAGCGCGGCGAGACGGACGCGTCCGGTGACTTCGACGGCATGGCGACCGCCTGGATGGACAAGCTGTGGACGACCCTGGCCGCGTCCTTCGGTGCGGTCACCCCGGCCGCGGCGGGTCCGCGTTACCAGGTGGAAGTGCTGGGCGAGGATCAGATCCGGCCGGCCGTGGTGTCGGCGCAGGCGTACCCGATCAGCGTCGTCGCGGTCGAGGAACTGGTCGGCGATCCGGCGGGCCTGTGGGACTTCCGCCGGGAGGCGCCCCGGCCGGGCGTCAAGGCGATCACCGTACGCGTACCGGACGGTGTCACCTACGCCGCCGGCGACCACCTCGCGGTGTACGCGAAGAACGACCCGGAGCTGGTCGACTGGGCGTTGCGCACCCTGCGCGTCAACCGGGACCTGGTGGTCCGGCTGAGTCAGGACGGCGAGCGGCCGACCGGGCTGCCGATCGGTGTGCCGGTCACGGCCCGTCTGCTGCTCACCGAGTTCGTCGAGCTCCAGGAACCGGCCACCCGCGGGCAGATCGCCACGCTCGCGGAGCACACCGGGTGCCCGTGGACGACCCGGCAGCTGTCGGATGTCGCCGAGCGTCTCTCGGTGCTCCAGCTCCTGGACCGGTTCCCGGCGATCGAGCTGCCGTTCGGGGTCTTCCTGGAGCTGGTCGGCACGATCCGGCCGCGCTTCTACTCGATCTCGTCGTCACCGCGGATCGACCCGCGGCTGGTGACGATCACGGTGGGGCTGGTGGACGGGCCGTCGCGTACCGGAAACGGCCGCTACCGGGGCATGTGCTCGCAGTACCTGGCCCGGCTCCGGCCCGGTGACGTCTTCTACGGCCACGTCCGGGTGCCGGCGCCGCCCTTCCGTCCGCCGGCCGACCCGGCCACGCCGATGATCCTGATCGGTCCCGGGACCGGGTTCGCGCCGCTTCGCGGCTTCCTTCAGGAGCGTGCCCTGCTGCCGTCCCGCGGTCCGGCGATGCTCTTCTACGGGTGCCGCCACCCCTCGCACGACTGGCTGTACCGCGACGAGGTGCGGCAGTGGGAGTCCGACGGCGTCCTGGAGTTGCACCTGGCGTTCTCGGCGGTGCCGGAGCATCCGTACCGCTTCGTCCAGGAGGCGCTCGCGGAAGCCGGCGACCGGGTGTGGGCGCTGCTGGAACAGGGCGCCCACGTCTACCTCTGCGGCGACGGTGCCCGGATGGCCCCGGCCGTACGCGGCGAACTGCTGGCGCTGCACCGGCGGCACACCGGCGCCACGGCTGAGCAGGCCGAGGTGTGGTTGCGGTCGCTGGAGGCGTCCGGCCGCTACCAGCAGGACGTCTTCGCCTGACATCCCGGCCCGCTCAGCGGGGGAAGGCGCGCGCCAGCAGCGGGGTCATCGCCGCGGAGATCGCGGTGCTGAGGTGGCTGTTGTCCTTCCACACCAGCGCGTTGCCGATGATCGCCGGGCAGATCTCGTCGGTGCAGAACCACGGCTGGGTGTCGATCACGACGGCACCCCGCCGACGGGCGGCCTCGGCGATCAGCTCGCGGCGGGCCGGCTCGGCGATGGCCTCGCCCGGCGGGCGGCCACACCTGCGTACCTGCTTGGGGTTCGTGACCAGGCACTCCGGGGCGGAGCCGGACGGCCACGGGGTGTCCTCGATCAGGACGATCCGGGAGCCGGCCGCCTTCACCCGGTCGAACGTCTTCCCCCACGCGGCGGCCCAGACCTGGTCGCGGTTCGGACCGTCGTCCAGCGGGACGCTGTTCGCGTCGACCATGCCGCCGCTGTCGCCGCCGTTCGAGGACACCACCACGAACTTCGGCTTCGTCCGCTCGATCTCCCGGAGAACCGACTCACGCCATTGGAAACACTCCTGATAGGGGCGCTTCAGCGTGGCGCTGTAGATCAGGGCGGTCGCCGCCTGGCAGTTGCTCTTGGTGCGGCTGGCCAGCTTCAGGTCGCGTTGCACGGCGATCTCGTTGACGGCGGGGAACCAGTGCGCGGCGTGTGAGTCTCCGAGCAGGAACATCGAGTCGGTGGCGGCCGGGTTGCCGTACACGCACGGGTTCGGTGCTGCCGTCTCCGGGTAGCCGAGGTGGCAGTCGTCCCGGTAGATGATCGGCTTGTCCTTGCGGGCCCTGGTCGGGTTCGGACTGAGGTTGTTCGGCAGCCTCCGCAGGGCGGCCGACTCCTGGAGCAGCTCGCGTATCCGGGCCCGCGGGTCGGACGCCTCCGCGATCGCCCGCGCCGTGTCGGCCGCCGGTCCACCGGTGGCCAGCGGCGGCGTGTGCTCACCGGCTACCATCGCGAAGCCGGCGGTCGCACCGGACAGGGCGAGACCGAGGCCGAGACCCCGCCACGAGCGCGACTTGATCCAGCCCAGCGTGCGGACCGGATTCTCCACGACGTGGTACGAGACCACGGCCAGCACCAGCGACCCCGCGGCGAGCGCCAGGTTCACCTCGATCGACGGCTCCACGTCGAGCGCCGCCGGACCGATCATCAGCACCGGCCAGTGCCACAGATAGAAGCTGTACGAGTACCGCCCGATCAGCTGGAACGGCTTGGTGCGTAGCAGCACCGAGGCGCCGCCACGCGGTGCCGCACCACCCGCCGCGATGATCGCCGCGGCGCCGAGCACCGGCAGCGCGGCCGCCGTACCCGGGAACGGGGTCTGCTCGTCGTAGATCACCGCCGAGGCCACCACCGCGGCCAGGCCGCCCCAGGTAAGCGCGGTGGCGAGCATCGCGGGCAGACCCGCGAGCCGGGACGCGCCGATGGCCACGAGCGCGCCGACGGCCAGTTCCCAGGCTCGGGTGTGTGCGCCGAAATACGCCCACGGAGCGGAGGTCTCGGTCTGGGTGACGCTAACGGCGAGCGAGGCCGCGGTGATCACGAACAGGGCGGCGGCCAGGGGAGCCTTCCCGCCTTTCTTGCGCTTGGTCCAGGTGAGTGTGAAGACCAGCATCAGCAGCGGCCAGACCAGGTAGAACTGCTCCTCCACGGCGAGCGACCAGAAATGCTGGAGCGGCGACGGGGCGGCGTCGGCGTTGAGGTAGTCCACGCCCTCGCTCGCGAGCCGCCAGTTGATCCCGTAGAAGGTGGCGTACAGCGCGTCCAGGCTGATCGAGTTGAACCGGGTCGACGGCAGCCAGAACCAGGCGCCGGCCACCGTGGCGACCAGTACGAGAGCGGAGGCCGGCAGCAGGCGGATCGCCCGGCGGGCGTAGAAGCCGGCCAGCGAGACGGTCCCGGTCCGGGCCACCTCGTTCAGCAGCAGCGTCGTGATGAGGAAGCCGGAGATGACGAAGAAGACGTCCACTCCGACGTACCCCCCGGCGAGCCCGGTGAGACCGGCGTGCGAGAGGACGACGAGCATCACCGCGATCGCGCGCATGCCCTCGATGTCGGGACGGAAACCGAGATGCGATCTGGGCGTTGCGGCCTGGATGGCCGGGGTACGGGGTTGCGGCTTCTCCACAACGGTGTCGTAGGTAACCGACATGTCCTGCCTTCGGGGGTGCTGGCGCCGAGCTTTCCGATCCGGGGACTAACGATCGGTACACAGCACTAGCACAGGCGAATCATCAGAGATTCGTCATTCGTCGCCCTCGGAAGCCTCCGGAGTCGGCGGCGTGGTGGTGCTTTCCGGCTCCCGGGTCGGTGCGGTGGTAGTCGGTTCTTCGGCAGGTGCGGTAGTGGTCGGTTCCGCTGGTTTGGTCGTCGGGTCAGTGGTCCGCGTACGGTCCGATGTGGGTTCGGCCTCGTCGTCGTCCTCGGAGTTGTTGCTGGTCACGGCGTTGTTCTTGGTCTTCTTCGGCTTGTTTGCGGGAGTCGGCGCTTGCTTCGGCGCCTCGGAAGCGGGAATCGAGGTGACCGGTGCCGGTGCTTCGGAGCGATCAAAGGGATTGATTAAAGTCAATGACGTTCCGAGGCCGACGAGAGTGAGAAGAAGCGCGCCAAAGGCGGCGACCCGCCGCCGGCCGGGTGAATTGTTGCGGGAAACCGTAACGGGACTGTCAACCCATACCTGCGTATCAGCTACTCGCTGTGACCCGGCGGGTGCGAGGGGTGCGGTGACATCAGGCTCGGTCGTCGGGTGGGCGGGCTCGTGCGCCGCGGCCGCGGCGGTCCCTATCGCGAAGCGTGGTTCGTTGCCGGCTGCGGGCCGCGTACCCGTCCCGGCGTTGGGGGCCTTCCCCTTTTCGCCGGTCCCTGCGCCGGTGGTCGGGCTGGGTGTGGCGTGCGTCGCGGCTTCGGCGGCGGGCTCAACGCCCGCGCCTAGACCTGCGCCCACGCCCGCGCTTGTGCCCACGCCCGCGCCTGGGCTTGCGCCTGCACCCGCGCCTGCGTCTGGGCCTGCGCCCGCGCCGACGCCGGTGGCCGCGCCGTATCCTGCGGCGTCGCCAGTGGCATCACCCGTCCCCAAAGCAGCGCCATGTCTCGCAGATGTGCCGTTTCCAGCGGCCGGGTCGCTGCTGGCGGCGCCACCGGCCATCGCTCCGGCTGCCGCCGCGATGGGCGCGGCGTCCGCGGCTGTGGGGAGGCCCTCCGCTCCCGGGGGCGAGCCCGGGCTTGCGGCGAAGGTGCTCCCGGTAGCGCCGATAGCGCCGGCCGCGATGGCCCCGCCCTCGGCCGCTGTGATGGGCGCGCCTGCGGCCGGGCTGATGCGCGAGCCGTCGGCCGCTGCGATGGGCACGCCTGCGGCCGGCGCGTTAGTCGCGCCCGTGGCCGGGCTGACGTGCAGGCTTGCGGAAGCGGCTTCGGCCGCCTCGGCCATCGCGAGAGCCGACGGGAAGCGCTCAGCCGGATCCTTCGCCATCGCGGTGGCCACGAGGTCACGAACCGGCCCGGGGACACTCGCCGGCAATGGCGGCGGCTCCTGGTCGAGATGTTGCAGGGCGACCGCCACCGGGTTGTCGCCGAGGAACGGAGGCCGCCCGGCCAGGCAGTGGTAGGCGACCGCGCCCAGCGCATAGAGATCCGCAGCCGGCCCGGTGGCCTTCTTCGACACCTGCTCAGGCGCGATGTACAGCGCGGTACCGACCACCTCCCTCGCGCCGGTGAGCGTGACCGACTGGGTCGAACGGGCGACCCCGAAGTCCACGAGAACCACGTTGCCGTCCGGCTCGATGATCAGGTTGCCGGGCTTGACGTCACGGTGCACGATCCCGGCGGCATGTGCCGCAGCCAGCGCGCGGGCGCCCCGCGCGACGATCGACAGCGTCTCGGCCGCGGTCAGCGGACCGTGCTCGGCGATCCACTGGTTCAACGGCACACCGTCGACCCGAGCCATCACCAGATAGGCACCCTCGCCCGTCTCGCCGAAGTCGTAGACCGGCGCCACCCCGCCATGCCGGAGCGAGGCCATGGCACGCGCCTCGTGATGGAAACGGGTCCGGAACCCCGCATCGCCCGCATAGCCGGCGAGCAGAGTCTTCACCGCGACGGGCCGTCCGAGCACGGTGTCGGTAGCCCGCCACACCTCGCCCATGCCGCCCGCAGCGATCCGATCGTCCAACCGATACCGGTCACCGAGCAAGTCTCCGGAATAGGGCATGGATCTCCCCCTACCCAGTTACATCCGTCGCTATCCCCTCCTTCCCAGGGCGCCCGCTCCGCTGCTGCGCTGCCGGAACGCGGTCGCGTCGCTTGCCGTGAGGCGCGCGCGAGCGTGTTCGCGCTACCGAGACCCCCGCCCCTGTCGGGAGGCGAACCCGGAACGCCGAACCCTGCCGGCGCTCCGGGTAATCCCGGTCAGGCGCCGGTATAGAGAACCGCGTCGATCTCGATGTCGAAGCCGACGAGCGGCACCGGCAGGGTGGTGCGCACCGGGCGGTGGTCGCCCTTGATGTACTGCTGGTAGATCTCGTTCATCTCCGCGAAGTCGTCGAAGTCGCGCAGGTAGACGCCGACCCGGACGGCCTGGTCCAGGCTGGAGCCGGCCGCCTCGGCGACCGCTGCCAGGTTGCGGAACGCGGCGTGCGCCTGTTCCGCGAAACTGCCGGTCACCCAGGTGCCGTCGGGCAGCGCCGGGACCGCGCCGGCCAGGTAGATCGTGTCGCCGGCGACCACGGCATGCGAGTAGGGGCCGCCGGCCGGCGCCGCCTTGTCGGTCATCACAGCGCGCTTGGGCATCAGGAACTCCTCGGGTTTGTTCTCGGGAACTGTTCGGCCAGCCCGTCCACGTCCACGAGTGGCGTGGTGAGCAGGTCACGGATATGGCGTTCGCGGCGGGAGAGCGCCGTGTGCTGCGCCTGGGTCAAGGGGATCCAGGGAGCCGGGGGAGCGGGCAGGCGCGGTGTCAGGAGGCGACCGTCCACAAACGTCGCCACGTTGACGAGTCGTATCGGGGAGGTACGGACCTGACGGTGCGCGTCGGTCACCGGGAACTCCTCGTCGCGTACCTCGAATATCGCTAGGTCGGCCGGGGCGCCCACGGTGAGCGTCCCGCCAGGCAGGCCCAGTGCCCGGGCCGGGTTGGTGGTGACCGCGGTGATGACGTCCGGCAGCGGCACGCCGACCGCCAGGAGTTTCGCCATCGTCGTCGGCAGGTCGAAGACCGGCCCGTGCACGGATCGGGCGTGCAGATCGGTGGAGATGGTGTACGGCCGCAGGCCCGCCTCGAGCTGCGCCTCCACCACGTCGAAGGCGAAGCCGCCGGAGCCGTGTCCCAGGTCGAGAAGGACGCCGCGCTCGGCCGCCGCACGCACCGCCGGGCCGAGCGGTGCGGCTATCCCGCTCGAGCAGTGCGTCACGATGTCACCGGGCCGCAGCAGGTCGAGCACCTCATCGAGCGACGGAGGTGCCGCACCGATGTGGACCATGACCGGCACGCCGCAGGCTGCCGCGGCGGTCAGACCGCGCCGCAACGGTTCGACGCCGTTGGTGCCGACGGTGTCGGCGTCGATCCGGACCTTGATGCCGCGGATCAGGTCACGGTTGGCCTGGATCGTGTCGATGGCCAGGGCGGCGTCGCAGTTCGCCAGGTCGCGGCACTCGCCGGTGCGCCCGGCCAGCCCGACGGCGGAGATGTTGAGCAGGGCCGGGACCCGTACGGCGGCCTCGGCGGCGACGCGGCGCAGTCCGGCCAGCGTGTACGCCCCGGCGGAGCCCGCGTCCACCCAGGTGGTGACACCCGAGCACCAGGCGATCGGGTCGGGATCGATGGCCCAATAGCCGGGGCCGACGTGGGTGTGGATGTCGATGAGCCCGGGGGTGAGGAGCCGCCCGGAGACGTCGACCACCTGGTGGGCATCGCGAGGCAGGTCCGCTCCCACGGCGACGATCAGACCGTCGCGGACCGCCACATCGCCCTGCTCGGCGCCGGTCAGCAGCAGGTCGTACCTCATCCGGCCGCACCTCCGGCGGCCAGCGCGGAGCCGATCGCGAGCCGGTGCAGGCGTGTCGGGCGACCCTTGTGGTACGGCTGTGTGCTGCCCTCCGGGACCGCCAGCCCGGCCTCGGCGAGCTTGCGGATCAGGCGTCGTCCGCTGGGGTCGGTGATGCCGAGCGCGGCCGCCAGCTCGCCCGGGGAGATCGGGCGCCCGGCCAGGGACCGCTCCAGTGCCGCCAGCCGGGACAGCGTGGCGGGGCTGAGCCCGGCCCGGCCGGCCAGCGACTCCAGACCGCCGTGCTGCCGGTAGGTGTAGGCCAGTGCGGGGCCCGCCGCACCCATCGGCCCGATCATCACCCCGTCGTCGGTGATCAGGTAGGCCGCCGGGGCACCGTCCTGCTCGGCCCGGTCGGCCGCCTGCTCGGCGAGGGCCACACTGCGCCGTGCGGACGGGCCGATGCCGAAGCCGGCCACCGCAGGGGTGTCCGGGCCGTCCGCCTCCGCGCCGGCCGATGCCGGCGCGGCGCCGTGCCAGGGCATCGGGGTGGTGATCCAGTGCTGGGTCATCGTCTCGAAGACCGCGGCGGGGGCGAACGCGACCACGCCGCGGTCCCCGTGCTCCTCGACCCACGCGTCCGCCAGCTCGGGTAGCTCCAGCAGCGCCCGGCGCAGTGCGGAACGCGTACTCGATGCGGGGGTGCGGAAGACGGCGGCCGCGAATCGCTGCTCGTCGGCGCGCCGGCGCCGCACCCGCAGGACCAGCTCGTGCAGGTCGGCGCGGATGGTGCCGGGCGTGGCCAGGGCGTGCAGCACGGCCGCCTGCCCGTCCAGGGCGGCGGCCACGCCGGTCCGGACGCTTATCGCGTAGCGCGCACCGGTCCGGCCCAGATGTGCCCGGTGGAACTCGACCACCTCGGCGATCGACTGGTCGGGGGCGAAGGGCAGCGTGGCGATGGCCGAGCGGTCCAGCCCGAGCGCGATGGCCACCTCGGACACGGTCTCGTCGGTGAACGTGTCGATGCTGACCGGAGTGGCCGGCCAGCCGTTGCCGCGGGCGCGGGCCCAGGCCAGTGCCAGATCGAGTGCCGCGGACCGGGTGACGGCGGTGGGGAGCCCGGCGGGGATCAGGTCGCGGGCGCGGGCGAATGGAACCAGGCCGAGCAGCAGCCCGTCGAGCTCGCCGGCGGCCAGCAGGTCCCGCACGTCGTCCCGGATGTGCTCCTCCCGCTCGTAAGCTGCCCAGGCGAACGAGACACCGGTGAGAGTGCGCGCCGCCTCGGCGAAACGCTCCCGATGCCCGGCTTGGACGACCAGTCCGATCCGCATCCTAACCCCTGGTGGTTCGTATGTGGTTCGTTGTAGCGTCCTCCTAAGCGCTCGCCAGGTCAAGGAGGCGTCATGAACGAGCTATTTACGAGCCTGCTCCCTCGTCCCTCCTCGATCGCGGCCGTCCCCGGTTCGTTCACGCTCCAGACGTCGACCCCGCTTCAGGCGGGACCGGACCTGGTCGCGGTGGCCGCCTGGCTGCGGGCCGCGCTGGGGCCGGCCACCGGCTGCGCGCTGCCGCCCGGCGACGGCGGCATCCGGCTGCGGATCGACGAGGAGCTGCCCGGCGAGGGCTACGAGCTGGACGTCGGGCCGACCGGCATCGCGATCGCCGGAGGTTCGCCGGCCGGCGTCTTCCACGGCGCCCAGACGTTGCGGCAGCTGCTGCCCCCGGCCACTCTGCGGCGGTCGCGGATCGCCGACGGCCCGTGGCAGGTTCCCGGGTGCCGGATAGTGGACGCGCCACGGTTCGCCTGGCGGGGTGTGATGCTCGACGTCGCCCGGCACTTCATGCCGGTCGCGGACGTGCTGCGCTTCGTCGACCTCGCCGCGTTTCACAAGCTCAACGTGCTGCACCTGCATCTGACCGACGACCAGGGCTGGCGGATCGAGGTGCCCGGCCGGCCCCGGCTCACGTCCGTGGGAGCCTGGCGGCCGTCGACGATGCTCGGCTCCCGCTCCCACGACCGCTATGACGGGCGGCCGCACGGCGGGTTCTACACCGCGGACGATCTCCGGGAGATCGTCGGCTACGCGGCGGACCGGCACATCACCGTGGTGCCGGAGGTGGACATGCCCGGCCACATGCAGGCCGCCGTCGCGGCCTATCCCGAGCTGGGCCACGGTTACGACGGCCCGGTGCGGACGGCGTGGGGCGTCTCGCCGCACGTCCTCAACGTCGGCTCGGCGTCGCTGGACTTTTGCCGGGAGGTTCTCGACCACCTTTGCGACATCTTCCCGAGCGAGCTGATCGGCATCGGCGGCGACGAGTGCCCGACCACCGAGTGGCAGGAGAGCCCGGTGGCGTGGGAGCGGATCCGGGCCGAGAAACTCGCGGGTCCGCACCAGCTGCAACCCTGGTTCACCGCGCGGCTCGCCGAGCATCTGGCCGCCCGCGGCCGCCGGCTGTACGGCTGGGACGAGATCCTGGCGGGCGGGGCGCCACCCGGTGCCGTCATCGCCGCCTGGCGTGGCGTCGAGCCCACCGTGCACGCGGCGCGGGCCGGGCACCAGGTGGTCGCGTGTCCGGACACCGCCGTCTATCTGGACTATCGGCAGTCCGACGACCCGGGCGAGCCGACCCCGGTGGGCACGCGGCTGACGCTCGCCGACGTCTATGCCTTCGACCCCGTCCCGGACGGGCTCGCCCCGGCTGAGGCGGATCGCGTCCTGGGCGCACAGGCCAACGTGTGGACCGAGCATCTCGAGTCCGCTCAGCGGGTGGACTACCAGGTCTTCCCCCGGCTGTGCGCGTTCGCCGAGGCGGTGTGGGGTCCGGCCGCGCGCGACTTCGCGGAGTTCGAGGCTCGGCTGCCGGCCCACCTGGCCCGGCTGGACGCACTCGGCGTCAACTACCGGCCGATCACCGGGCCCCGTCCGTGGGACGCGCGGCCGGACGCGCCGGGAAATCCGCGTACGCTCGCCGACCGGCTGGCAGAGTTGCACGAGATGACCGCAGACCTGCGCCGCCCGGTGTCATGAGATCAGGGCAGCAGGGGCAGAAGTCGTTGTGCCACCCGCAACGAGCGCATGTTCATCGGCGCGTCCCCCTCGAAGATCCACACTTCGGAGAGCACCGCCTGCACGAAACCCCAGGCGATCACCCGCTCGATCGGCATACCCAGTCCGTCGGCGAGCTGTTCGACGCGGGCCGGGAGGAGCTCCAGCACGGTCTCGTCGGCGCTCAGCGGATCGGGGTTGTAAAGGAGCGCGCCGATCTCGTACCCGGGATCGCCGACGACGCCGTGCGGGTCGATCGTCAGCCACGGCTCCCGGTCGCTGGTCAGCACGTTGTCGTGGTGCAGATCGCCGTGCAGCACCACCCGTTCGGTCGCGGTCGCGCAGAGCTCCGCGAACAGGTGGCGGGCCCGTTCGACCAGGTCCCGCGATACCGGACCGGCACCCGGAAACCGGCGCAGGTGGTCGTCGAAGGAGGCGACCCGCCGGGACAGCTCGGGCAGCGGCACACCGGCCGGTGCCGGGCGGTGCAGCCTGCGGACGACCTCGATGATCGCGGCTGTCGCGGTCTCGTCCCGCTCCGGGACGAGCGATCGGAGCGGCACGCCCGGCCGCGCCTCCTCGAGCAGCAGGGCTCCACGCGCGTCGTCGCGGGCGAGCACCGCGACGGCGCCGCGTCCGGCGAAGAACTCCAGGGCGGCCGCCTCATCGGCCAGATGGCCCGCCTCCGGTACGCCCAGTTTGAGGACCGCCGTCGTCCCGTCGGCCCGGCGCACCCGGGTCACCCAGTTCATGCTCAACGGGAACGGTTCCTCAGCCTGCAGGTCCCACCTCAACAGCACCTGCTCCGCGATCCGGGGCAGGCCGGCCAGCCACCGGCGGCCGTCGGGCCCCCAGGTGCCCTCGACCGTACGGGTGAAGGTGGCGGGCAGCGCGATGTCGACCATGAACCGCAGTCTCGCAAGCGCCGACAAGGAGGCCAAGCGCAATGATCGGCTGGCAGAGCAAAGGATTCTGGTCACCGGACGAGTCCCGGACCCCCGAGCAGGTCGCCGCGGACCGCCCGAGCATCTTCGGCGGCGAGTTCACCTGGCCGTTGCTGGTGGTCCGGCAGTCCGCAGTGGAGACCAACATCGCCACCATGGCCGCCTTCTGCCGCCGGCACGGCCTGGACTTCGCCCCGCACGCCAAGACCACGATGGCCCCCGCCCTCCTCGAGGCTCAGCTGCGGGCCGGGGCGTGGGGGATGACGGTGGCGACGCCGAACCAGGCACTCGTGTTGCGGCGGCTCGGGATCGAGCGGGTGCTGATCGCCAACGAGATCCTCGATCCGTCGGCACTTCGCTGGCTCGCGGCCGAGAGCAGCGCGGGGTGGGAGGTGTATTTCCAGGTCGACTCGGTCATCGGTGTCACGGCGGCGGCCGCGACGGGCGGCCCGCTGCGCGTTCTCGCCGAGCTGGGGCACGCGGACGGGCGGACCGGGGTGCGGACACTGGACGAGCTGGAGACGGTGGCGCGGGCGGCGGCGGATGCGCCCGGCGTCGAGCTGGTGGGGTTGGCCGGCTACGAGGGACAGTTACCCGATCAGGCCGGTGTGGACGAGTTCCTGGACCGCTTGGTCGAGGGCTTCGAGCGGCTGACGAAAGCCGGTCTGCTGCCCCCACGGCCGATCGTCACGGCCGGTGGCAGTGCCTGGTTCGACCGGGTCGCCGACCGGCTCGGCGGCATCGGCTCGCGGGCGCGACTGATCCTGCGCAGCGGGGCGTCGGTCACCCACGACGACGGCTTCTACCGGGAACGGACGCCCTTCGTCCGGGTTCCTGACGAGGGGCCGCTCACCGCGGCCCTGGAGATCTGGGCTCAGGTGCTGTCGGCCCCGGAGCCAGGGCTGGCCATCGTCGGCATGGGCAAGCGGGACGCCCCGTTCGACGAGGGACTGCCGGTTCCGTGGGAGATCCGCTCGGGCGATGGGTCGGTGCGGGCGGCGGACGGTCTCCGGGTGAGCAAGATGAACGACCATCACACCTACCTCGACGTGGACGGCGCCGAGGTCGTGCCGGGTGACCTGATCCGGTTCGGGATCTCTCACCCGTGCACGGCGTTCGACAAGTGGCGGGACATTCCGATGGTCGACGACGAGCGGCGAGTGGTGGATGTACTGCACACGTACCTGTGACCACATCCATGCGAAGTCGCCTCACCGGGGGATGGCATCACAATGATCGCGGTGTTTATGGTGATTGAGCGCCGATCAAGCGATTTCTCCTTCTGTGCCGCCGGAGTCCGCCATGCCCGTTTTCCGTGCAGCAGCGAACGAACCGACCGTCAACCGCCCGGCCGAGAACGTCTCCACCTATCCGGCGAACCACGCTGGTTACCCCGGAAACGCGGCCACCCATCCCAACATGCCCCAGCATCCCCACAATCCAGCCATCCACGGTCACCCGCACCACCATCCCGGAAACGCCGCCCACCAGGGCGGCATCTATCCGGCCAACGTTCCCGCGCAACGGCCGGCCAGCCCCGCGGCACCGTGGGTCGCGCCGCCCACGCAGGCCGCGGAGCCACCTGTCCCGGAGGGGCCCACCGAGCCATTGCGAGCCTCGGAAGGACGGGCGCCGGAGAAACCGGCGCCGAAGCCGCGACGTCGCTCCGGGGTCGTACTCGCCGTGCTGCTCAGCGTGCTGGCTCTACTCGCCTCAGTCGGTGCGGGACTGCTGTCCTGGCGAGCGTTCGAGACGGCCCGGGCCGCTCACCGGGCGCCCACCGCGGCCGGCGATGGTGCCGTGAGCCGGCCGCCGGAGCCGGAGCAATACCAGGTCACGTACGCGAAGGAGCCGCTTCGCGTACAGGTGGGCTGCTCCGCGGTGCTCTTTCTGGACCTGGACGAACCGCGTGCCGACGCCGGGGAGCAGGAGGCCGACCTGCGTTACGACAGCCGGTGCGGAAACCAGACGCCGCGCTTGAGCCTGGCCGCCGGGGCGGCGTCCGGCAGCCAGAGCAGCGGCTCCGACATCGATGCGGCCGGCTGCCTGCGGGCGATCCGCACGAGTCCGCTCGGGCCGGGCGCCGAGGTGGAGGTCAAGAAAGGTACGGCTCTCTGCGTGTTGACGGCTGCCACTCCGGCCGAGCTCGTCCTCGTGGAGATCCTCGACGTCGGCGGCACCGGCACCGCCGGCCTGCGCGCCACATCGTGGCGGGTCCCCCGGTGACCGGCCCGTGGCGCGTGGCGCGGGGCGTGCCTGACAGAATGTCGGGTGCGCCCCGCGAACCCTGTTAGGAGACGTTTCCGTGATCCGTACCCATGACGCCGGCACTCTGCGCGCGAGCGACGCCGGCACGACGGTGACGCTCGCCGGGTGGGTCGCCCGGCGGCGCGACCACGGCGGTGTCATCTTCGTCGACCTGCGGGACGCCTCCGGCGTGGTGCAGGTCGTGTTCCGCGAGGAGGACGCGCACGCGCTGCGCAACGAGTTCTGCGTGAAGGTCGTCGGCGAGGTCAACGCCCGCCCGGCCGGCAACGAGAACCCCGAGCTGGCGACCGGCGCGATCGAGGTGGTCGCCAGCGAGCTGACCGTGCTCTCCGAGGCGGCCCCGCTGCCGCTGCCGGTCGACGACACGGTCACCGCCTCCGACGACCTGCGGCTCAAGTACCGCTACCTCGACCTGCGCCGCTCCGGCCCGGCGAAGGCACTGCGCCTGCGCAGCCGCGCCAACCAGATCGCCCGCGAGGTGCTGCACGCCCGCGACTTCAACGAGATCGAGACGCCGACCCTGACCCGGTCGACGCCCGAGGGCGCCCGTGACTTCCTGGTCCCGGTCCGTCTCCAGCCCGGCACCTGGTACGCGTTGCCGCAGTCCCCGCAGCTCTTCAAGCAGCTGCTGATGGTCGCCGGCATGGAGCGGTACTACCAGATCGCCCGCTGCTACCGCGACGAGGACTTCCGCGCCGACCGGCAGCCCGAGTTCACTCAGCTCGACATCGAGATGTCGTTCGTCACCCAGGACGACGTGATCGAGCTCGGCGAGGAGATCGTCAGCAGGCTCTGGAGCGAGCTCGCCGACTACCGGATCCCGCTGCCGATCCCGCGGATCACCTGGACCGACGCGATGAACCGGTACGGCTCCGACAAGCCCGACCTGCGGTACGGGGTCGAGCTGGTGGAACTGACCGACTACCTGCGCGGCACCGCGTTCCGCGTCTTCGCGGGTGCGATCGACGCGGGCGGTTACGTCGGCGCGGTCGTGATGCCGGGCGGCGCGTCGCAGACCCGCAAGGAGCTGGACGGCTGGCAGGACTGGGCGAAGGCCCGCGGTGCACGCGGCCTGGCCTACGTCGTGCTCGACGAGTCGACCGGCGAAGCGCGCGGTCCGGTCGCGAAGAATCTGTCGCCTGAGCATCTGACCGGTCTGGCCGACGCGGTCGGCGCCAAGCCGGGCGACGCGATCTTCTTCGCCGCGAGCACGGAGAAGAGGGAGGCCCAGGAGCTTCTCGGCGCGGCCCGCATCGAGATCGCCAAGCGCGCGAACCTGATCGACGAGAGTGCCTGGGCCTTCTGCTGGGTCGTCGACGCCCCGATGTTCGAGAAGACCGACGAGGGTGGCTGGACCGCGGTGCACCACCCGTTCACGTCGCCGAACGACGAGTGGGTCAGCCGCTTCGAGGAGGCGCCGGACGAGGCGCTCGCCTACGCGTACGACATCGTCTGCAACGGCAACGAGATCGGCGGCGGTTCGGTCCGTATCCACCGCGCCGACGTGCAGAGCCGCGTCTTCGACCTGCTCGGCATCACGCCGGAGGAGGCGCAGGACAAGTTCGGCTTCCTGCTGGACGCGTTCAAGTACGGCCCGCCGCCGCACGCCGGTATCGCGCTCGGCTGGGACCGGACCTGCATGCTGCTCTCCGGCAACGAGTCGATCCGTGAGGTCATCGCCTTCCCGAAGACCCGCGGCGGCTACGACCCGTTGACCACCGCGCCGACGCCGATCACGGCGCAGCAGCGTCTGGAGGCCGGGATCGACGCCAAGCCGAAGGCGACCGCCGGCACGCCCGGCACCGACGGCCAGGCCGCACCGGTACAGCACTCCAACTGATCGTTTCGCCAACCGGCGGCCGGGACTGCGCCCGGCCGCCGGTCCTGTGAGACTGGCGTGGTGGAACCCACCATCGTTCAGCGCGCCGAGCAGCCGTACATCGGCCGCCGCGAGTCGATCACCATGACGGAGTTCGCACGCGTGGCGGACCACCTTCCCACCATGTTCGAGGGCCTGGCCGCACGCGGCATACCGATCGCCGGGGCACCCTTCTTCCGGTACCGGGTGATCGACATGGCCGCCGAGATGGTGGTCGAGGCCGGCATCCCGGTCACCGAGCCGGTCGACGTCGAGGCGCCGGACTTCCCCGGCGTGCTGCCCGCCGGCCGCTATGCGACCCTCATCCACATCGGCCACCCCGACGAGCTGATGAGCGTCACCGCCCGCCTGCTGGACTGGGCGCAGGACCAGGGCCTGAGCTGGGACATGACCCCCACACCCACCGGCGAGGAGTGGGGGTGCCGGCTGGAGATGCTGATGACCAACCCGGCCGAGCAGCCCGACATGCACAAATGGGAGACGGCCTTGCTTTTCAAACTGGCCGATTGAGGGGTACGCGGATCGGCCGTCACCGAAAACCACCCCGTCCCCGCTCTCCCTGAGCGACCGCCGGCAACACCGGGCCGCAGCGCCGGCGCCGGGAAACGGCACCGGGCGCCGCGGCCGGTGAGCATTCAGCGTTCAGCTCGACTACTCCGGGGCCGTGATGAGGGTCGTGGCATGACCAGCCGCGGCGAGCAGGGCCGGGTCCGCGGTGACCTGCCACGCCTCGATCGCGGCGTCGGCGAACTTGATGGCGTGCGCGTCACCGGAGACCGTCGCCTGGTCGAAGACGTCGGCCGCGGAGGCGACCAGATCGGCGCCCGCCGGTTCCGGCACCGCGGGGCTGTATGCGGCCGTCACCGCCGCCGATGCGGCCCACGCGGCGGCGAGACTCGGCCCGGCGAGTTCTGCCGGGAGAGCCGGTAGCGAGCGCAGCACGGCCGCCGGTGCCGTCGTGGCATGCACCAGCATGACCGGGCTGCCATAGCCGAACCGCCGGTGCCGCAGGACGGCCGCCGCGACGATCGCCCGGAGCCGATCCGGCGCCGGCCCGGTTCCGGGGATCGCGCCGGTCGTCTCCGGCCAGCCGGGCAGGCCGGCGAGCTGGGCGAGCCGGTTCCGGATCCCGGACCGCTGATCCGGCACCCGGGGTACGGCGTCGAGCGCCGCCCGGGGATCACCGGCCGGGTACCGCCCACGCCCGGGCGGAGCGAGCGGCTGCCATCGGGCCGCCCAGTAGGCGAGTCCCTGCCCGAGCTCGGCGACCCGCTCCGGGGTTTCCTGCTCGAGCAGAGCCCGGACCGCGTGCCCGACCCGGATGACGCCGTGGGTGGCTCCGGCGGCGATACCCGGCAGGAGCCGCGGCCACCATGTGGCGAGCACGTCCCGCCACGGTTCGGCTCGCAGCGCCCGGTCGAAGAAGGCGATCCAGTCCCCGGTGCGTACCGGATCGCCGAGCGGGTCGCGCCATTCGTCGTCCGGGATCGGGCTGATGCCCCTCGGGGTCTCTTCGAGCTGGTCGCGGTAGCCGTCGATCCACCGGTGCACCCGGTCCGCGCGTCCGTGCCGGACCAGTGCCTCGACGGCCATCGGCGCGTGGTTCGAGAGCCAGCCGGTTCGTTCCGGGCCGGTGTCGCGGAGCCGGTGCAGCGCTTCGTCGAGAGTCATGTCCCGACTGTGCGACCTCAACCTCGGTTCACCTCAAGACCGGCTATGCACAAATACTTTGCAAAGAAGTTGTGCATAGATATTGTGGACACATGGCGGACGAACTTAGTCAGGTGCACCTCACTGGGCGGCAGATCCGGGTGCTTGCGCATCCGCTGCGGGTCCGGTTGCTGGGTCGGCTGCGAGGCGAGGGGCCGGCGACCGCGACCGGGCTGGCCGGGGTGCTCGGCACCAACACCGGCGCGACGAGCTACCACCTGCGGCAGCTCGCGGAGGCCGGTCTCGTCGTCGAGGAGGAGCGCTCCGGCGCGGGACGGCAGCGCTGGTGGCGGGCCGCGCACGACATGTCGAGCTGGCGCCGCAGCTATTACCTGGACGACCCGGACGCGACAGCCGCCGCCGAGTGGCTGGAGGCGTTCCAGGTCAACCGGTTCGTGGAGCTGGCCGAGCAGTGGCGGCGCGGCCTGCCGGACGAGCCGGCCGAGTGGCGGGACACCGGCGAGCTCTCCGACTACCTGCTCCACATGGATCCGGACCAGGTCCGTGCCCTGATGGGCGACATCGAGCAACTGGTCGAGACGCACGTGGCGGCGGCGAAGGCGGCCCCACGACCGGGCGCCCGGCACGTCGCGCTCTACCTGGCAGCGCTCCCAAAGCACCCGGACGACGCCCACCTTCCGCCGCGCCCGCAGGACGACGCGATGCGCCCGGACGACGACGTGCCGCGCCCTGAGGACGATGCGGCGCGCCCGGAGGGCGGCCCGGCGCCGGCCGAGGAGGACTGATGACCGTCGAGCAAGCGCGCTTCCGCTATCTGCTGCTGGCCGGCCTCCGCTGGTTCCCGGTCGGCCTGCTCATCCCGGTGATGATGCTGCTGCCGCTCGAGCGTGGCCTCACCATCGCCCAGGTCGGCGCGGTCGCCGCCATCCAGGGGATCACCGTCCTCTTCCTGGAGCTGCCGACCGGCGGCCTCTCCGACGCGGTCGGCCGCCGGCCGGTGCTGCTCATCGCCGGCGTGGTCAACCTGGCCTCGGTGGGACTGTGGCTGGTCGCCGACTCGGTGCCGATCTTCGCGCTGGTCTACCTGCTCCAGGGCATCTATCGGGCGCTGGACTCCGGGCCCCTCGAGGCCTGGTATGTCGATCATGCCCTGGCCGCCGACCCGGAAGCCGACATCGAGGGTGGCCTCAGCCGCAGCGGCGTGGTGATCGGACTGTCCATCGCCGGGGCGGCCCTGGCCAGCGGGGGCTTGGTGTGGCTCGGTCCGATCGGGCCGGTGAGCGCTTTGACCGTACCGGTCATGGTTGCCCTGGTTCTCAGCTTGATCAGCACCGTGGCGGTGGCGCTGCTGATGACCGAGGAGCGCCCAGCTCGCGGCATCGCGGCCTTGGCCGCATCGGTTCGGGGCGTGCCGGCGGCGATCGGCGCCGCGCTGGGTCTGGCACGCCGCTCCCGCGTGGTGTTCGCGCTGATCATGGTGGAGTTCTTCTGGAGCTTCGGCATGGTCACGTTCGAGAAGCTGATGCCGGTCCGGCTCAGCGAGGTGATGGCCGATCCGGGCGCGGCCGGCGCGCTGCTCGGGCCGGTCAACTCGGTGGGGTGGGCGGCGTCGGCGGGCGGCGCCGCGCTGGTGCCGCTGCTCGCCAAGCGGCTCGGGCCGGGATGGACCGGTTTCACGCTGAAGATCGTGCACGCCGTGACGATCGTCGGCATGGGCCTGCTCGCCGGGCCGGCCGGGGTGATCGGAGCGTTCCTGCTCTGCTACGCGATGCACGGCGCGGCCGACCCGGTGCACGCCGGGATGCTGCACCGGTTGGCCGAGGGGGAGTTCCGGACCAGTCTGCTGTCGCTGAACTCGATGGTCGGCCAGCCCGGTTTCGCGCTCGGCGCGATCGTGCTGACCGTGGTGGCGGCTCAGGCCGGCACGCCGGCCGCGATCGTGACCGGTGCGATCGTGCTAGCCGCAGCGGCGCCGCTCTATCTGATGAAGCCGAAGGTGGAGTTTCGGGAGCACTCCCAAGCGGGTATCAGCGGGTCACTGGCTCTCTGATCCCCCGGAGGAACCGATGCTTGCCATCGCCGCAGCTGTCGTTTTCGGTGTCTGGCTTCTGGCCGACCTGTTGGACACCCAATTCGGAGCACCCGACCTGTTCAACTTCCCCACGCTCGCCTCGCTCGGCCTGCTGCTCCTCTCGCTCTACCTGGCCGGCGTCGGCAGCGGCCCGCGGGCGGGCACCGGTTCCTCCGGTCGCCGGTTCTACGGCCGCCGCCCGGGCCGCGGCTGACCCCTGAACTTTCCAGGTTGCCAGGGCCGCACGGCCGGGTGCCACGACGAAAAAGTTCACTGCGTGACCCCGCCTGTCCTCTGCGTGAGGGCAGGCGGGAGCGCTTCCAGCCGCGTTTCGGATCATCCTCGCTTGGCCGGTACTGTCGATTGCGATGGAAACGGACGGGCTCTTCTCACTCGCGCAACCGGACGTGCGGTCCGCGGCACCGACCGGTGCCGGCCCCGCCGGATTCGCCGCGCCCGCCGCCGACGCCCCGCTGCCGGTCCGGATGCGTCCCGCCAGCCTCGACGAGCTGGTCGGCCAGGAGCATCTGCTCGCACCGGGCGCGCCGCTGCGCCAGCTGGTCACCGGTTCCAGCCCGATGTCGGTGATCCTCTGGGGTCCGCCCGGCACCGGCAAGACCACCATCGCGCACCTGGTCGCGCATGCCACGGACCGCAAGTTCGTCGCGATGTCCGCCCTGAGCGCGGGCGTCAAGGACGTGCGCGCGGTGATCGACACCGCCCGCCGCGAGCGCCGCTACGGCGGGCCGCCGACCGTGCTCTTCATCGATGAGGTGCACCGCTTCAGCAAGACCCAGCAGGACTCGCTGCTCGCGGCGGTCGAGGACCGGACCGTCACGCTGCTCGCGGCGACCACCGAGAACCCGTACTTCTCGGTCATCTCGCCCCTGCTCTCCCGCTGCGTGCTGCTCACGCTTCAGGCGCTCGACTCCGACGACGTGCGCGGTCTGATCCGGCGCGCGATCACCGACGAGCGCGGCCTGGGCGGCGCAGTCACCCTTTCCGACGAGGCAGAAGACCATTTGGTACGCCTCGCGTCCGGCGACGTCCGCAAAGCCCTGACCGCGCTGGAGGCGGCAGCGGGGTCCGCGCTCGCCCAGGGCGTCAAGGAGATCGACCTAGCCACCGCGGAACGGGCGGTCGACGTGGCGGCCGTCCGCTACGACCGGGACGGCGACGCGCACTACGACGTGACCAGCGCGTTCATCAAGAGCATGCGAGGCAGTGACCCGGACGCGGCGCTGCACTACCTGGCCCGGATGCTGGTCGCCGGCGAGGATCCGCGGTTCATCGCCCGGCGCATCGTCATCTTCGCGAGCGAGGACGTCGGCATGGCCGACCCGCAGGCGCTGCTCGTGGCCACCGCGGCGGCCGAGGCCGTGCAGCTGATCGGCCTGCCCGAGGCGCAGCTCAACCTGGCCCAGGCCGTGGTGCACATGGCCACCGCGCCCAAGTCCAACAGCGTGACCACCGCGCTCGGCGCCGCGATGGCGGACGTGCGGGCCGGTCGCGGCGGGGCGGTTCCGGCGCACCTGCGGGACGCCCACTATCCGGGCTCGCGTGGCCTGGGGCACGGCCGTGGCTACCGCTACCCGCACGACGATCCGCGCGGCGTGGTCCGCCAGCAGTACGCGCCGGATGATCTCGTCGGCACGGATTACTATCGGCCGACCGATCACGGCGCCGAACGCGCCGTCGGGGAACGCGTGCCGCGGCTCCGCCGGATCGTTCGCGGCCTCGGAGCCGTAACTCCAGCCGTGACCAGGTCGGTTACCGCTTCGGCGGGTACGCCGGACCGCGCGGCGGGTGGTGCTCAGGCCGAGGATGCGTCACAGTCTTCGGCGGACTCCGTTTCGGACGTGATCGCGGAGAGTCCGGGCGTCGTGACGGATGGTGTCGCCCCGGTTGCCGCCGAGGGTGACGAGAAGCGGACAGACGACAGCGGCGCGAGCGCCGGGGAGGAACAGCCGTGAAAGCGCGGGGTGCCGATCGGCCCGACGACGACGCCGGCAAGAAGGGTCGTCGCTTCGGCCGTGGCCGGCCCGAGCAGCCGGTCGTCCCCGAGGAGATCCCGCAGGAGGAGACCGGCTGGCTCGACGACCTCCGTACGGCGAAGCACGACCGCTCCGCGATCGGCCCCGGCATGTCCCCCGGCGAAGGCCGCACCAGCAAGTCCGGACGGGTCGCGCCCGGCCCGGATGACGCCCCCGACGACGACCTCTCCCTTCCCGGGGAAGAGTTCTCTCGCGGCGGCGCTCCCGGCTGGCAGGACGGCTCGGGCGAGCACGCCACCGGCGCCTGGCAGAACCCGCCGGGCCAGCGGTCCGGCCCGGTGGTGCCGGGCCAGGGCCGATCCGGCCCGATCCAGCAGCCCGGCCCTGGTCGGCCGCCGGTTTCCGGTGTTGTGCCGCCTGGTTCGTCGCAGCAGTCCGTACCTGGTCGGCCCCCGGTTTCTGGTGTTGTGCCGCCCGGTCCGGCCCAGCAGTCCGTTCCTGGTCGGCCGCCGGTTCCTGGTGCTGTGCCGCCTGGTCCGGCCCAGCGATCCGGCCCTCCGGCGCCGTCCGGGCGACGTTCCGGTCCGGTAGGCCCGGCTCCGGTGTCGCCGGGCGCGCGCTCCGGCCCGATCCCACCCGGCCAGCCGGGTCAGCCGGCGATCGTGCCTGGTCAGCCCTCAGTTCCGGTGTCGCCTGGTCAGCCCGGAGCCAGTCGTTTCGGCCCGGGTCAGCCTGGTCCTGGTCAGCCCGGTCGTGGCCAGCTTGGTCCTGGTCAGCCTGGTCCTGGTCAGCTTGGTCCTGGTCAGCGGTCGGTTCCGGTGGCTCCCGGGGCAGCTCCGCCCGGAGGTCGCCCCGGCCGGCCCGGTTCGGTCCCGCCGGAGCGGGAGCCGGGCAACGGTCCGCGACAGGCCGGACCGCACGGTCGGCGGCCACCCGGTCAGGTCCCGGGCGAGGCGCCGGGCATTCCCGGTCAGATGCCGCGCGGCGTACCCGAGCAGATGCCGCGTGGCGGATCGGGCCTCCAGATGCCGCCCGGCGTGCCCGAGCAGATGCCGCGCGGTGCGTCCGCTGCGGGTCAGCCGCCGGCCGGACAGGCACCGGGAAACACCCTGCCAGGCGCGCGCCGCGGTGGCCCGCCTCCGCAGTCCGCCCGTCCGCCGGCCACGCCCGAACCCGGGCAGGGGCGGCGACAGTTCGACGCTGAGCCCGGTGGTCCGGGCGCGGCGTTCAGCGGTCCGCCCTCTGGTGCGGCGCCCGTTCCGCTCTCGGGCAATGCCCCCGAGATCCCGCCGTCCCGCGGTGCGGCGCCCAGCGTGCGCCCTACCTCGCCCAGCGTTCGCCCGACTTCCCCGGGCGTGCGGCCGATGTCTCCGGCCGGGCCCGCTCGGGATCGGTTCCGTCCGGTGGACCCCATCTCTCCCGGCCGTCCTGGCGCGGATCCGTCCGGTCCGTTGCCGCGCGGCTATGACGAGGCGCATCAATCCGGCGCCATCCCGAGCGGCTTCGATCTTCTCGGTAAGCCGGGTGGGTTTGACCAGTCAGGTCCGATTCCGAGGACGCCGGGCGCGGCTTCGGGCGGGTTTGATCAGTCGGGTCCGATCCGGAGGACACCGGGCGCGGCTTCGGGCGGGTTTGATCAGTCGGGTCCGATCCGGAGGACACCGGGCGCGGCCTCGGGTGAATTTGACCAGTCAGGTCCGATTCCAAGAACGCCAGGTGCGGCTTCGGGCGGGTTGAACCCGTCGGGTCCGGTCTCCGGCATCCCGGGTGCCGGGGAGGAACGCTCCGGGCGGTCCCGTGGCCGCCGGGCCCGCGCCGAGCAGAGCGACGCCCCCGGCGAGTCGACCGGCCGGCACGGCCGTGCCGGACACGCCGCGCCCGCCGAGGACACCGGACACCGGGCGGGACACGCCGCCCCGCCGGTCTCGGGCGACCAGCGCGCCGGGCGCCACGGAGTCCCGGACGGCCCGCGCGGCGGCGCCGAAACGGGCGCGCACGGGCTGAATCGGCCTGGCAGCGAGACCGGGGCGCATGGTTTGAATCGGCCTGGCAGCGAGACCGGGGCGCACAGTGCCGGGCGGTCTGGCGGCGAGCCGCGCGGCAGGCGACGGGCGGCCGAACCCGAGGGCGGCGGGCACCCGGGTGCTCCGGAACAGCCGGGCGGGCCTGCCGGCGTGCCCGGACCCAGGCGGATCGGCCCCGGCGACGGGCGGCCGATCCGGGCCGCGGCCGCGGTTGTCCCACCGGTCGTTCCCGGGCGCCAGGGTGCGCGTACCCCGGCGGTGCCCGGACGGGCCGGCGCGATGGCCGACAGCACCTCCGGTGTGATTCAGCGGCCCGGTACCGGCCGGGTGGACCGAGGCACCGGAGTCCCGCCGCAGGCGGACCAGGAACGAGGCGCGGCCGTGCCCGGACAGCCCGGCCCCGGCCGCCGTGCGGCCCGGCCGGACGGCCCGGGTGGGCCCCGATCGGCCGAGCAATTCACCGAGACCACCGGCGCGCACGGCGATGGCCGGCCGGACGGATTCGGGCAGCCGTCGCGCAACATCGACGAGCAGGGCCGGCGGCGCGCGGCCGGTGCGGCCCGAGCGGGTGCCGCCGTGCCCGGCCGTGCCGCGGTCGTGCCCGATAATGATCAGACGATGCCCGGCCGTGGGCCGGGCGGTTCCGCGCGCCCGATCTCCGGAGCGCCGGGACGAGCCGGGGCCGGCCCGGACGGCGGTTCCGCAGCGGCGATGGGCGCGGGCGCCCCGGGGTTCGTCCCTGGGCGCGGTACCGAACCCAGCCACGCGCGGGGTGCGGCAGTGCCGGGTCAGGGACTGCCGGTCCGGAGCGGTGAGCCGGGTTCCCCACGAGGCGCGGCAGCCCGGGGTCAGGGCGCGGCGGGCCGCGGTGGCGAGCGGGGTTTGGCAGCTCCGGGCCAGGGCGTGCCGGGCGATGAGCCGGGTCCCGGGCGGAGTGCGGTAGCGCCGGGATCGGGTGCGCCGGGCCGTGGTGGTGAGCCGGGTTCCGCGCGGGGCGCGGTGGTGCCCGGTCATAGCGCACCGGTTCGGGGCGGTGAGCCAGGTGCCGGGCGGGGTGCGGTAGCACCGGGGTCGGGTGCGCCGGGCCGCGGCACCGAGCCGAGCCCCGCACGCGGCGGTGCGATGCCGCCGGGACAAGACATGCCGGGACCGGGCGCGCCGGGACACGGCGCTCCCGGCCGGGAACCGATGGGTTCGGGACGTGCGGCGGTCGGAGCGGCGCGTGCCGGTGCGGCCGTGCCCGGCCGGGCACCGGCCGGCCCGGACGCCGGGCCCGTTCAGGGCATGGGTGCCGGTCCGGACAGCGGCCCGGTGCGTGGCCGTGGCAAGGCCGGGCGCACCGCGGCGGGCTCCGACAGCGGTGCTCCTCAAGGGCTCGCCGAAGGAGTCACCTCAGCGGGCCGCGGTGCCGGCCGCGCCGGAGTGGCGCCGGCCGACGCCCCTGGTCAAGGCGCGCCGGGACGCGCGGCAGCTCCTGGTCAAGGCGCACCGGGGCGCGCGGCAGCTCCTGGTCAAGGCGCGCCGGGGCGCGCGGCAGCCCCAAGCCAAAGCGCGCCGGGGCGCGCGTCGGTCAGCTCGGACACACTGCCCTCCGGCGCGATCGGCGCCGCCGCGGCACCCGGCCACGCGGCCGGCGGCCCGGACAGCGGGCCGTCACGGGCACTGGGCGCGGGCGTGCCGGGCCGGGTCGGACCGGTGGACGACCTGCTGCCCGAGCCTCGTGAGGGGCGCGAAGGCGGTCTGCGCGGCGCCGGCGCCGAGCTGCGGCAGCGGATGCGTACCGAGCGGCAGATGCGCCAGGTGACGCTGATCTCGCTGGCCGCGCTGGTGCTGCTGGTGCTGCCCGCCTTCTTCGGGATCCGGGCCCTGAGCAGCGACCCGGTCTTCTCCTCCCTGGACGACCTGGAAGTGCCGTCCTGGGCCGCCACCAAGGTCGAGGACCAGGGCAGCGGTAGCCGCTGGTGCCTGCTGGAATGCCGGTTCCGGGAGCGGATCGCCGAGTCCGACCAGCCGTTCAAGGAGACCTCACAGGCGTACGCGAAGGCGCTCACCGACGCCGGCTGGACGCAGTGGCAGGTCGCCGACTGCCCGGAGACGCCGATCAACCCGGAAGAGGGCACCTACAGCTGCTGGCGGCATGACGAGTTCACTCTGGACCTGTACGTGAGCCTGCCCGGCTGCGCGGTGGAACAGGCCACGCCGGAGGCGGGGACCGAGGAGGCCGTGGAGGGCGCGGCCGCCGCCGAGGAGTGCGTCGGATCGACGGTCAACATCAAGGTGCAGAACACGATCTCGGATCAGCGGGGTAAGACCGATCAGGCTCCCGGCCCCGTCGGAGTGACTCCGGACCCGACGTTGCCGGCTGACTCACCCCTCTTGGAGCCGACACCCGAGGCGTCGTGACGCGCGCGGTGGTCACGGACGGTAGGGTCTGCTAGTTGTCCCGCCGAACCCGTGACCACCCGAAGAGGAGACGCGCTACATGGACGCCGGAGAAATCGCAGGTCTGATCGCGGCGGGCGCCTTCCTGATGCTCGTGCTCGTGCTCGCCGTGCCGATCCTCAAGCTGGGCCGCACCGTGGACGCCACCACCCGGGCGATCAACGACGTGGTGGACCGCACCGGCCCGCTGCTCACCAACGTGAACACCACGGTGGAGAACGTGAACACCGCTCTGGGCCAGGTCCAGGTCTCTTTGGACGGCGTGAACGTGCAGCTCGCCAAGGTGGACACGATGACCGAGCACGCCCAGAACATCACGGCCAACGTCGCGAATCTGGTCACCGTCGTCTCCGCCGCCGCGGCCAACCCGCTGGTCAAGGTCGCCTCGTTCGGGTACGGCCTGCGTAAGGCCGCCGCCGCGCGCCGGCACGCCGAGGACGAGCGTGAGGTTCGTGCCTCCCTGAAGCAGCGCCGCAAGGCCGCCCGCTAAGCCACCCGTCGATATCGAAACGCGAAAGGGAACGCCGCCATGAAGCGCCTGCTCTGGCTCGGCGTCGGCCTGGCCGTCGGCGCCATCGTCGTCCGCAAGCTCAACCAGAAGGCCAACGAGTTCACTCCTAGCGGGATCGCCACCTCGCTGTCGGAATCCGCTGGCGGCCTCGTCGAATCGCTGCGTAGCTTCGTGGAAGACGTCCGCGACGGCATGGCCGAGCGGGAGCAGCAGATCCACGAGGCGTTCGCCGCCGGGGAGCTGTACGAGGACAAGTTCGCCGAGCTTCGTGAGGACGCGGGGCCCGGCTCGCAGGAGGGAATTCGATGAAGACGGCGGAAGTGAAGCGGCGCTATCTGGCGCATTTCGAGGCGAACGGGCACACGGTGGTCCCGAGTGCCCCGCTGCCGGCCATCGACGACCCGAACCTGCTGTTCATCAACGCCGGCATGGTGCAGTTCGTGCCGTACTTCCTGGGCCAGCAGACCCCCGCGTTCAAGCGGGCGGTCAGCGTGCAGAAGTGCATCCGTACGCCGGACATCGACGAGGTCGGCAAGACCAGCCGGCACGGCACGTTCTTCCAGATGAACGGCAACTTCTCGTTCGGCGACTACTTCAAGGCGGGCGCGATCCCGCTGGCGTGGGAGCTGTCCACGAAGCCGGTCGAGCAGGGTGGTTTCGGCCTGGACCCGGAGCGGATCTGGGCGACCGTCTACCTCGACGACGACGAGGCCATCGAGATCTGGAAGCAGACCGGCATGCCGGCCGAGCGGATCGTGCGCCGCGGCAAGAAGGACAACTTCTGGTCGATGGGCATCCCGGGCCCGGCCGGCCCGTGTTCCGAGCTGTATTACGACCGTGGCCCGGAGTACGGCAAGGAGGGCGGCCCGGAGGTCGACGAGGACCGGTACCTGGAGTACTGGAACCTGGTCTTCATGCAGTACGAGATCAACAACGTGAAGTCGAAGGAGGACTTCACGATCGTCGGTGAGCTGCCGAAGCAGAACATCGACACCGGCATGGGCCTGGAGCGCATCGCCTCGATCCTGCAGGGCGTCGACAACCTGTACGAGATCGACGAGGTCCGCCCGATCCTGGCGCGCGCCGCGGAGATGACCGGCAAGCAGTACGGCGTGCGCTCCGGTCACGCGGCGAACCAGTCGCACCCGGACGACGTACGCCTGCGGGTGATCGCCGACCACGTGCGGACCGCGCTGATGCTGATCGGCGATGGTGTGGTGCCGTCCAACGAGGGCCGCGGTTACGTGCTGCGCCGGATCATGCGCCGGGCGATCCGGGCGATCCGCCTGCTCGGCTGGCAGGAGCCGGCGCTGCCGATCCTGTTGCCGATCGCGCGTGACTGCATGTCCCCGTCGTACCCGGAGCTGGCGAAGGAGTTCGGCCGGATCTCCTCGTACGCGTACGCGGAGGAGGACTCGTTCCTGTCCACGCTGCGGGCGGGCACCACGATCCTGGACACCGCGATCACCGAGACCAAGAAGTCGGGCGGCAAGCAGCTCTCCGGTTCGCAGGCGTTCAAGCTGCACGACACGTACGGCTTCCCGATCGACCTGACCCTGGAGATCGCGCAGGAGCAGGGCCTCCAGGTCGACCAGGACGGCTTCCGCCGGCTCATGAAGGAGCAGCAGGCGGCCGCGAAGGCGGACGCGGCGGCGCGCAAGACCGGTCACGCGGACCTGAGCGCCTACCGGAGCGCTCTGGACGCGGGCGGCCCGGTCGAGTTCACCGGTTACCAGGAGGTCACCCGGGAGTCCCGGGTGCGTGCCCTGATCGGCGACAAGGGCCGGGTCGAGGTGGCCGGCGAGGGCGAGTTCGTCGAGCTGGTGCTGGACACCACCCCGTTCTACGCCGAGGGCGGTGGCCAGCAGGCGGACACCGGTCTGATCAACGTGGGCGGCGGCCGGCTCGAGGTCGTCGACGTGCAGCAGCCGATCCCCGGTCTGATCGTGCACCGGGCGCGGGTCGTGCAGGGCGAGGTGCGTACCGGTGAGAGTGGTCTTGCCGAGATCGACATCGACCGCCGCAAGGCGATCTCGCGGTCGCACACCGCGACCCACCTGGTGCACCAGACCATGCGGAACTTCCTCGGCGAGTCGGCGACCCAGGCGGGTTCGCTGAACGCGCCGGGCCGGCTGCGGTTCGACTTCCACACCCCGGGCGCGGTCAACCCGTCGGTGCTGTTCGACGTCGAGCAGCAGATCAACGAGGTGCTGCTGCGTGACCTCGAGGTGCACGCGTTCATCACCTCCCAGGACGAGGCGCGCCGGCTCGGCGCGATGGCGCTGTTCGGTGAGAAGTACGGCGATGAGGTCCGCGTGGTTGAGGTCGGTGACTACGCGCGTGAACTCTGCGGCGGTACGCACGTGGCCCGCTCCGGTCAGCTCGGCCTCGTGAAGATCCTCACCGAGTCGTCGATCGGTTCCGGTGTCCGCCGGGTCGAGGCGCTCGTCGGCATCGACGCGTTCGGCTTCCTGGCGAAGGAGCACCTGCTGGTGTCCCGGCTCGCCGAGATGTTCCGGGTGCCCGGTGACCAGGTCGCGGACCGGGTCGAGCAGACCGTCACGGCGCTGCGCGACGCGGAGAAGGAGCTGGAGAAGCTGCGGGCGCAGATGGTGCTCGGCGGCGCCGGCGCCCTCGCGGACCAGGCGAAGGACCTGCGCGGTGTGGCGTACGTGGGCACCGAAGCGCCGGAGGGCGCGGCCGGCAACGACGTGCGCACCCTCGCGCAGGAGATCCGCGGCAAGATCGACGCGGCCCGCCCGGCGGTGGTCGCGGTGGTCTCCCGGGCCAACGGCAAGGCGTCGCTGATCGTGGCGCTGAACGGCGCGGCGAAGAGCCGCGGCCTGTCCGCGGCGGACCTGGTGAAGGGCGCGCTGTCCGGCCGGGGCGGCGGCAACGCCGACCTGGCGCAGGGCGGCGGCGTGCCGGCGGCGGAGGCGCCGCGCCTGCTCGCCGCGGTCGAGCAGGCGGTCGGAGACGCCGCCTGACGGTTGATCTCCGCATCGGGCCCGTCACTATTGGTGACGGGCCCGATGTCTGTTCACAGCGGTTACGCGCTTTTGAGCAGGCGTGGGGGTGATCATTGAGCGTGCTTCGACTACTCTTCGCGTCGGATCTTGATGGGACGGGAGGCGCGTGGCGTGACGCAGGGCTTCACTCGGGGCGTACGCCTGGGCGTGGACGTGGGCCAGGTGCGGATCGGGGTCGCCAGGTGCGACCCGGACGGCATCCTGGCCAGTCCGGTGGCGACCGTGCCCCGGGACCGGGAGACCGGCGAGGACGGCACGCCGAAGGACATGGTGGAGCTGGCCCGGCTGGCGGCCGAGTACGAGGCGGTCGAGATCGTGGTCGGCCTCCCGGTGGACCTGAGCGGGCGCGAGGGCGTGGCGGCCGGTCACATCCGGGCGTACGTGCGGCGGCTGGCCGCGCTGGTCGACCCGCTGCCGGTGGTGCTCTCCGACGAGCGCATGTCCACCGTGGTCGCCACCCGGCGGCTGGCCGAGCGCGGTGTCCGTGGCAAACGTCAGCGTGCGGTCGTCGATCAGGCGGCCGCTGTCGAGATCCTGCAGAGCTGGCTGAACGCGCGGCGGAGGCAGGAGTAGTTGAGCGACGAAGAAGTGGGATTCGCGTTCGATACGGGCGTGGACCCCGCCCGGTGGCGACATCGCAAACCCGAGGGGAAGGGCCGAGCTGTTCTCGCCTTCGCCGTGGTTCTGCTGCTCTTCGGCGTGCTGGGCGGCGGCGCCTGGTACGGCTACCAGCGGTTCTTCTCCGCCGAGGACTACGCCGGCCCGGGCACGGGTGAGGCCATCGTCGAGGTCGGCGAAGGCGACAGCGCGACCGACATCGCCAACAGCCTGGTCAAGGCCGGTGTGGTGAAGAGCGCCGCGGCCTTTGTCGACGCTGCAAAGGACAATACCGACAGTAAGAACATTCAAGTCGGATCGTACATCCTTCGCAAGGAGATGAAGGCCGACGACGCGCTGATCATGTTGCTGGACTTGAAGAACAAGAACATCAACAAGGTCACCCTGCCCGAGGGCCTCACCTACCAGCAGGTCTACGACCGCCTGTCCAAGGCGTCCGGGATACCGGTGGCCGAGTTCGAGGCGGCCGGCAAGGCGCCGCAGAAGCTCGGGGTGCCGGCCCTGTGGTTCAAGCGCACCGACGGCAAGAAGGTCGACAAGACCAACATCGAGGGCTTCCTGTACCCGGCGACGTACGAGCTCCCCAAGGGCGCCACCGCCACCGACATCCTCAAGCTCCTCGTCGGCAACTTCAACGCCGAGATGGCCGAGCTGAAGTTCGCCGAGACGGTGACCGCCAAGCTGAAGATCTCGCCGTACGAGGCGCTGGTGGCCGCTTCGATCGCCCAGGTCGAGGCGCTGCTGGACGAGGACATGGCCCCGGTGGCCCGGGTGCTCTACAACCGCGCCTACACCGGCAACTTTCCCTGCGAATGCCTCCAGTTGGACAGTACGGTCAACTACTGGCTGCGGATCACCGGCAAGGAGGCGAAGTCCTCCGATCAGCTGCTCGAGTCGGAATTGCATGACCCGGACAATCCCTACCGTTACAACGCCAAGGGGATGACGATCGGTCCGATCAGCAATCCCGGCGACGTGGCGCTCAAGGGCGCGATGAACCCGCCGAAGAGCAAGAACTACTTCTTCGTGACGGTCAATGAGAAGGGCGCCATGGCGTACGGCGAGACCTACGACGACCACAAAAAGAACATTCAGGAGGCCTGCAAGAACGGCATCCCGATCTGTTGACGGCGTTTCGTACGTATCCCCGATGCGTTGACCAGATTGCGCCACAACGCAGAGTTACCGGCGAACGATCACAGGGTGCCGGGGGTGGGCGGCGGGCCATCGATATGGGTATGGTGCGCGTCAGTAACCGGGTCTTGACCCGGCGGACGGGGAGGACGGCGACGTGGTCACTACCCGTGGGTTGGTGACACGCGGCAGTCGATGCGGTGACCGCGATGGAGTTCTGCGGAGCCGGCTGGACGGGCAGCGGAGGCAGACGACATGATCGACGAGCTGGATGTGGCGTTCGACGAGGACGCTGAGCAGAGCAAACCGCGGCGCCATCGGGCGAAGAAGAGCGGCGGCCGGTCCGCGGTCGCGTTCGCGCTGACCTTCGTCCTGCTGGCCGTCCTCGGCGGTGGCGTCTACTTCGGCTACACGAAGGTCCGCGGGTTCTTCGTCGCGGCTGACTACGACGGCCCAGGCAAGGACCCGGTTCAGATCACGGTGGCGAAGAACGCGTCGCTCACCGAGATCGGCAACGAGCTGGTCAAGGCCGACGTCGTGAAGAGCACCAAGGCGTTCACCAACGCGGCCGAGGAAGAGCCCCGCAGCAAGAACATCCAGTCGGGGACGTACAACCTGCGCAAGCAGATGGCGGCGAAGGAAGCCGTGACGCTGCTGCTCGACCCGAAGGCGCGGATCGCCAAGGGGGTCACCATCCCCGAGGGCAAGACCGCCAAGCAGACGTACGAGCTGCTCGCCAAGGCCACCGGTATCCCGGCGAAGGACTTCGCGGCCGCCGCCAAGGACCCGGAGGCGCTCGGCGTCCCGGACTGGTGGTTCAACCGCGGCGACGGCAAGAAGGTTTCCAAGACCGCCGAGGGCTTCCTCTTCCCGGACACCTACGAGTTCGATCCCAAGGCCTCCGCGACGCAGATCCTGCGCTCGATGGTGGACCACTTCCTCACCGTCACCGGTGAGCTCGGGTTCGCCGACGACGTGCAGAAGAATCTCGACGTCTCCCCGTACGAGGCGTTGATCGTCGCGTCGCTGTCGCAGGCCGAGGCCGGCATCGCCGAGGACCTGCCCAAGGTCTCCCGGGTCGCCTACAACCGGGCGTACAAGGAGAAGATGCCGCTCCAGTTCGACGTGACCACGAACTACTGGCTGGAGCTGAACGGCAAGGACCCGAAGCACTCCGGCAAGCTGCTGGACGCCGAGATGCGCGACCCGAAGAACCCGTACAACACCGAGACCGTGGTGGGCCTGCCGGTCGGTCCGATCAACAGCCCGGGCAAGTCGGCCCTGGCCGGGGCCATGAAGCCGGCTGAGGGTCCGTGGCTGTTCTTCGTGGCGATCGACAAGGAGGGCCACTCCGCCTTCGCGGTCACCGACGCCGAGCACCAGAAGAACATCCAGAAGGCGTGTGCCAACGGCATCGACCTCTGCGGCAAGTGACGGGACAGCGCGCCGTAAAGTGGGCGCGTGCAGAGCCAAGACGAGACTCCGTCCAGCACCCGCAAAGCCGCGGTGTGCGGTAAGCCGATCGCCCACTCGCTCTCCCCGGTGATCCACAATGCCGGATACGCCGCGAGTGGGCTCACCGGCTGGGCGTACGAGGCGATCGAGTGCGCCGAGTCCGAGCTGCCCGACCTGGTGGCGGGACTCGGCCCGGAGTGGGCCGGCCTGTCGCTCACCATGCCGCTCAAAGAGACCGCGCTGCGGATCGCCGACGTGGCGTCGCCGGTGGCGATCGCGGCCGGTGTGGCGAACACGCTGGTCCGCCAGCCGGACGGCGCCTGGCACGCCGACAACACCGACGTCGGCGGCATGGTCCGGGTGCTGCGGGAGGCCGGGATCGGGCTCAGCCGGGGCCGGCATGCGGTCAAGGAGGCGCCGCCGCGGATCACCGTGCTCGGCGGTGGCGGCACCGCGCGCGCCGCTCTCGCCGCGTCCGCAGAGCTGGGCGCCGAGACGGTCACCGTGGTCACCCGCCGGCCCGAGGCCTTCGCGGAACTGGAGCAGGTCGCGGTCGCCCTCGGCATCCGGCTGGAGGGGGTGGCCTTCGACGACGCGCCGAGCGCGTTCGAGGCGGACGCCGTCGTCGCCACCGTGCCTAAGGGCGCCGCCGACCATCTCGCCGACCAGGTCAGCTGGCGGGCCGGGAGCGTCTTCTTCGACGCCCTCTACGACCCGTGGCCGACCCCGCTGGCGGCCGCCGCCATCGCGCAGGGCGTGCCGGTCTTCTCCGGCCTGGACCTGCTGCTGGCTCAGGCGCTGGGCCAGTTCGAGCAGTTCACCGGCGTCGCACAGGCGCCCGAGGAGGCCATGCGGGCCGCTCTGGACGAGGCCGTCCGCAGCCGCTGACCGCTCCTGGCGCCGGTCTCAGCGGCCGGCGCCGCGGGTCAGCACGAGGGTGGAGAGCAGCGCGGCCGCCGCGAAGCCCATGATCACCAGACTCATCGGTACGCCCTGGCCCGGGTCGCCGAGCCCGGCCAGCGGCGCCGCGACCGAGGCGATCACCGACTGCACCCCCCGAGCAGCGCGGCCGCCGATCCGGCGTTCTCCGGATAGCGGTCCAGTCCGCTGAAGCACCAGGCTGCCCAGGCTGGGCGCCGCGATCGGCGCCAGGCCGAAGACCAGGGTGAGGCTGGAGAAGAGCTTCGCCGCCGCCGGGCCGGAGCTCACGTCCCGCACCACCGCGCGGGCGACGACCACCCCGACGCCTCCGGCGAACCCCTGGAGGAGACGCAGGCCGGTGAGCATCGGCGCCGTCGGTGCCAGGGCGATCAGAAAAGACAGGGCGGCGTACGCGGCAAGCCCGGCGTCCCCACCTGTCACTGAGCGGGCCGAGGACGAGCTGGCCGAGCGCCATGCCGACCAGACGGAAGGTGAGCGAGAGCTGCACCTGTGCGGGAGAGACCGCCAGGTCGCGCGCGATGTCGGGGAGCGCCGGCAGGTACATGTCCAGCGACAGCGGCCCGATCGTCGTGATCAGCCCCGAGAATGACGACCAGCAGCACCCGGCGCGGGGCGCGGGTCCTCGCTTCTCCGGTTCCCACGGTCACGGCCGGAACATACGTCGCGTCCGGGAGTTTCATTCCGGGATGTGATCAGAGGACTCCGAGGTCAGGCGTACGCCGGGTGTCCGGAAGGCGGGACGAGAGTGGCCGGGACAGCGCCCGGTCAGGGCGCCATGCCAGACTGTCACCCGTGTTGCGTTGGCTTACCGCAGGTGAATCGCACGGACCGGCTCTCGTCACGCTGCTGGAGGGTGTTCCCGCCGGGGTGGAGGTGACGAGCTCGGACATCACCCGTGACCTCGTGCGCCGCCGCCTGGGCTATGGGCGCGGCGCCCGGATGAAGTTCGAGCAGGACGAGATCGAGGTCATCGGCGGCATCAGGCACGGCCTCACGCTGGGCAGCCCGGTGGCGATCCGGGTGGGCAACACCGAGTGGCCCAAGTGGGAGACCGTGATGGCGGCCGACCCGGTGGACCCCGAGGAGCTGGCCGCGCAGGCCCGCAACGCCCCGCTCACCCGCCCGCGGCCTGGCCACGCCGACCTGGCCGGCATGCAGAAGTACGGGCACACCGACGCCCGCCCGATCCTGGAGCGCGCCAGCGCCCGGGAGACCGCGGCCCGCGTCGCCGCCGGCGTGGTCGCCAAGAAGCTGATCAAGCAGGCGCTCGGCATCGACATCGTCTCGCACGTGATCGAGCTCGGCTCGGTCGCCGCGAAACCCGGCGTGATCCCCACGCCCGACGACTTCGACCGGATCGACGAGGACCCGCTGCGCTGCCTCGACCCGGAGGCCAGCGCCCGCATGGTGGCCGAGGTCGACGCCGCCAAGCAGGACGCGGACACGCTCGGCGGCATCGTCGAGGTGCTCGCCTACAACGTGCCGCCGGGCCTCGGCTCGCACGTGCAGTGGGACCGCAAGCTGGACGCCCGCCTGGCCACCGCCCTCATGTCGATCCAGTCGGTCAAGGGCGTCGAGATCGGCGACGGCTTCACCCAGGCGCGGTCCCGCGGCTCGGTGGCGCACGACGAGATCATCCCGACGCCGGACGGCGTCAAGCGGGTGACCGACCGGGCCGGCGGCCTGGAGGGTGGCATCACCAACGGCGAGCCGCTGCGGGTCCGTGCCGCGCTCAAGCCGATCTCCTCGCTGAACCGGGCGCTGCAGACCATCGACATCACCACCGGCGAGCCGGCCACCGCGATCAACCAGCGGTCCGACGTCTGTGCGGTCCCGGCCGGCGCGGTGGTCGCCGAGGCGATGGTCGCGCTGGTCCTGGCCGAGGCGGCGACCGAGAAGTTCGGCGGCGACTCGGTCGCCGAGATCCGCCGCAACCTGGCGTCGTACCTCGACACGCTGGTGGTCCGCTGATGGCTCCGGTCGCCGTCGTGCTCGGCGTGATGGGCGCCGGCAAGACCACGATCGGCGCCGCGGTGGCCGAGGCCCTCGGCGTGCCGTTCGCCGACACCGACGCGATCATCGAGGAACGGGCCGGCAAGCCCATCCCGGAGATCTTCGTCGACGACGGCGAGGCCGCCTTCCGCGCGCTGGAGCGTGAGGTCGTCGCCTCGTCGCTGCGCGACTTCGGCGGGGTGCTCGCTCTAGGCGGCGGCGCGATTCTCGACGACGGTACGCGCAAACTGCTCGCCGACCACACGGTGATCTACCTGTCGGTGGAGCTGACCGACGCGATCAAGCGGGTCGGGCTGGGCGCGGGCCGCCCACTGCTGGCGATCAACCCGCGGGCGACGCTGAAATACCTGCTGGAGCAGCGGCGGCCGCTCTATCTGGAGGTCGCCACCCACACGATCACCACCGACGGTCGTGAGCCGGAGGAGATCGCCACCGAGGTCGTCGCCCTGCTCCAGTCGGCTTGAGGCCAGCGCGTCAGGCGTAGCGGACCTTGATCGAAGCCGGCAGGTTGTCCGGTAGGGTCTGCTCCTTCCGCTTGTGCCAGGGCAGCTTGATGGTGAGTGGGCCGCCCTGCCAGTCGACGAAGGGCGTGAGATCGACCGGACCGTCAGACGCTTCCACGTCTATCCGCCGAAGACCGGGGGAGTTCACCAAGGGAGCCAGCTCCGCGCGGTCCGTGAACACCATCTCGATGGATCGCGCCGTCGTCGGAAGCTGGAGGGTGGGCATCTGTCGTTTCGCGAGGCCGCCGAGGAGCAGCGCGCGTAACCGCCCAAAATGCCGCAGGCTGTCAAGACGAGCGCGCCAATGATCCGATCCGTAGAGCTTGAGCTCCTCGACCAGCGGGAAACTCGTGTGCACATCCGCCAGGCCCCGGCGCGGGGGCTTGTGGCACGGGCCGAAGCCGAAGATCCGCACCGGCAGCTGTGCGAGCGCCCGGAACGACCGCACGCTGCCCCACTCGACGTCGAGAGATTCGAGCCGGGACAAGGCCGCCAATGGATCGATGTGTGCGATGTCCTCGGTAAGGACTATCTCCAGCCCTTTCAGCGTCTGGAGTTTGCTGAGCGCGGATATCTCGGGTCCGCCGCAACCGATCTCGCCGGTAAGCGACAAATGCCCGAGTTCGGGCAGGCGGGCGAGGCTTCCGATATCCGCTGCGGCGACGCGACCATGAGCGTCATACGCGTCCAGGATGACGAGGTTGCGAAAGCGTTCCAGGGCAGCCATCGGACCGCGGAATCCGTTGCCCAAGATCAACCGTGTCAACTTGGCGTTGGCCGGCAAGTCGCGGAGGTCCACGCTCGTTCTCAGCCACAGGTCGATTGTCGTCAAATGCCGCAGATGTCGCGTCGCCTCCAGGAATGACGGACGTCTGATGAGGATGTGGCCGCCGACGAGCGGAGCCTCGGCCAGAACCTCTCTCGCGTATTCCTCGGCGTCGAAGTAGTCCCAGGCGCCCGCCAGCTCTAGTTGCACCAGCCTGCGGGGATCCTGGCTGTATCGGCTCAGTACCCGGATCGCGTGCGGGCCATTGATCAGAGCCGCCGTTCGGACCGTGGCCGCGGCTTGTGCTTCCGAGAGGCCCGCCAAGTCGGCCGGGAGCCGGCGTAGTAGCGGGTCGCCCACCGGGTACAAGGACCGGGCCTCGTTCAGGTTGCGCGGCGGCAGAACGTGGTCGAGGCGGGCGTTGATCTCAGTGATCAAAGAGGAAGGTTCCAGGGACGACACGGTTTCCAGACAGGCGCCCGCGAGCAGGGTCAGCGACCTCCGGTGCCGAGGCTCCCGATCGGCGCGTGCCAGGATGCCGGTGACGATCTCGGTGCGTGTCGGGCTGTTGCTGTGCCCGGCGGCCATGATGACGATCTCTCGCCAGGTGTCCAGGTGCGCCTGCCCCGCGAGCAGTCCGCCCATACTCTGCTCAGCGGCCTCGCGAGCGGTCAGATACTCCTGGAAGGTTCGGTGCACGAAATCGATCCGGCCCACCGCCGGCTCGCGGAGGATGCCGCTGCGCTCGATCAAGTGCTGTAACACCGGCTCGGCCTCCGCCGTCATGCGCGGCATTGCCGCCAGCTTCCGGCTCACGTAGTCGAGTGCTTCCGCCCTGGTCAGTTCCGACCGCCCGTTCAGGGAGAGGCGCCAGGCCAGGTCCTGCAGCAGCTGCAACCGCTCCCGTGCAGTCATCTGCGGCAGCGCGGACGGCACTTCCCGCTCGGTGTCGCGGCGGTGCAGGAGCATGTCGACCGCTGCCTGGTAGATGCCCATCCGATCGGGTGGCAGATGGGTCTGGCGGTCCAGGTTCAGGGCGCACAGCATGGCCGCCATCAGAGGGTTCCCGGCCAGCCGGTACAGGTGGTGATTCGCCGCCAGCTGGTTGAGCAGGCTCTGCTCGTACCGATGAAGATCGCCGGCAGGGCACGGCAGCGAGGGTGACGTGCGGGCGGCCTGGTGCCACTGATCGATGAGGGCCCGCACGTCGGCCGGCGCCATGCGTTCCAAGGTGAGGGAGCCGAAGTCTTCGTCTTCCAGCCACCGCACCGGCGCCGCCGGCGGCCGCGAGGTGATCACCACCAGTATGTCGGTGTACGCGGCGAGCAGGTCCCGCAACCATTCACGAACCTTGGGCCGGCGCTCGGCGGGCAACTCGTCCACGCCGTCGACGAGCAGCAGCGCCCGGCCCGCACGCAGCTGGTCATGGACCCAGCCGGGGGGCATCGCGCCGACGAGTGGATCGGCCACGCCGCTGAGGAACCGCTCCGGTTGCGGCAGTTCGGCCGGCCAGCTGCGCAGCTTGACCAGGAAAGGAATGCGGCCGTTCCACTCGGCGAGCGCGCCGGTGAAGCCGTTGCCGGCCGCAGTCACCGCCAGCCAGCGCAGCAACGTCGACTTTCCGGCGCCCGCATCGCCACGGATGAGCGTGCGGGTGCGCCGGGCGAGTGCCTGCTCGACTCGCTCGGAGCCGCCGGCGCCGAGGCGGGCGTGGCGCAGTAGACCGGGATCCCACTTGGGCAGGCGGGCCCGGGCGGGTGCTCCGGTTCCATTCACCGCGAGGCTGACGTAGGCGACGCTGAGCGTGGTCCGCGGCCGGAACTGGGTGTCCAATCCCACCAGCTCCAGCGCGTTCAGCTTCTTGACCAGGAACTCCTGATAACGAGCGAGGAAGCCGGTGGCGGTCTCCGGTACGGCGAGGGCGAGTCTCCGCAGCGCCTCGGACATCAAGTCGGTCAACTCGGAGAGCCGGCCGAGGATCTCCACGGAAGCGCGGCCGGTGAACGGCGCAGTCTGCACGACGAACTGGACGAAGCACCTGGCACAGTCGTCCAATGCGATGTCGTAGAGGCGTTCACCCAAGTCGGAGAGGGCGGCCGGGGGAGCGGAGGCGCGCAGCCGGGCGGTGAGCCGGGCCGGTTCGAGGTCATCGGCGAAGACCGCGTCGTCGGTGAGATCCGCCCGGCGGAAGGTGTCGGCCACCGCCTCCATGCAGGCCACCACCTCGTTCTCAGGCAGGGCCGCGAAGCGGGTGGTGATCAGTGGCTTCAGTCGTTCAGCGACGTCGTCGACGACGGCCTCGATCTGGCGTTCGCCGCGCCGCCGGGTGAATTCATCGGTGGCTCGCTCGCGCAGAAGCTCGCTCAGCGGCAGCGTGCGCTCCCGCTCCTTCCGCCGGCCGCCCAGCCATCGAGTGAACAGCGGCGTGACCACCGCTCGGCCGACGTTGAGAAGAGCCGTCTCGATGCCGCTCACCACGCGGACTGTAGCGAAGGCGTCCCAGGATGCGAAGAGATGGAATCGCCGTCCGATCTTGTCGTGGCCGGCCGCTAGGGTGAGCGCGTGGTGACGCGGATTCCGGTGACGGGTGACCGTCCATATGACGTGATCGTCGGGCGTGGCCTCGACGGCGAGCTGCCCTCTCTCATCGAGGGCGCGGCCCGGGTGGCGATCCTGCACCCGCCCACGCTGCGGGAGCGGGCCGAGGCGGTCGGCAAGGCGGCCGGTGTCGCGACGGTGGTGCCGATCGAGGTGCCCGATGCCGAGGCCGGCAAGTCGATCGAGGTCGCGGCCCGGTGCTGGGACGAGCTGGGTGCGGCCGGCTTCACGCGTACCGATGTGGTCGTCGGTGTCGGTGGCGGAGCGACCACCGACCTGGCGGGATACGTCGCGGCGGCCTGGCTGCGCGGGGTGCGCTGGGTGCCGGTCTCCACCTCGGTGGCCGGCATGGTCGACGCCGCGGTCGGCGGCAAGACCGCGGTCAACATCGCGGCCGGTAAGAACCTGGTGGGCGCGTTCCACCCGCCCGCCGGGGTGCTCTGCGATCTGGACGCGCTCGACACCCTGCCCGCCGAGGACATCGCGGCCGGCCTGGCCGAGGTGGTCAAGGGCGGCTTCATCGCCGATCCGCGGATCCTGGAGCTGATCGAGGCCGACCCGGCCTCAGCGATGAATCCACGCGGCGACGTGCTCCGGGAGCTGGTCGAACGCAAGGTCAGGGTGAAGGCGCACGTGGTGAGCGTGGATCTCAAGGAGTCCGGGCTGCGGGAGATCCTCAACTACGGGCACACGCTCGGGCACGCGATCGAGCGCCGCGAGAAGTACACGTGGAAGCACGGGCACGCGATCTCGGTCGGCCTGGTGTTCGCCGCCGAGCTGGGCCGGCTCACCGGACGGCTGGACGACGTGACCGCCGACCGGCACCGGAGCGTCCTGGAGTCGCTGGGGCTGCCTACGGCGTACTCGAAAGAGGCCTGGACCGACCTGCTGCCCGCCATGCGCGTCGACAAGAAGGCGCGGGCCGCGACCTTGCGGTTCGTCGTTCTCGACGGGCTGGCGAAACCGGGCATCCTGGCCGGGCCCGACGAGGATCTGCTGGAGCGGGCCTACGCGGCGGTGGCCCGATGATCTACGTGCTGAACGGTCCGAATCTGGGGCGCCTCGGCCTGCGCGAGCCCGGTGTGTACGGCTCCGCCACCTACCAGGACCTGATCGACCTGTGTCAGAAGGTCGCCGACGGCCTCGGCGTCACGGTCGAGGTCCGGCAGACCAACGCCGAGCACCAGATGCTGGAGTGGCTCTATCAGGCCGCCGACGAGGGCGCCGACGTGGTGCTCAACCCGGGCGCCTGGACCCATTACAACTACGCCGTCCGGGACGCCTGCGCGATGCTGCGTGGCAAGCTGGTCGAGGTACACATCTCCAACATCCACACGCGCGAGGAGTTCCGGCACCACTCGGTGATCTCAGCCGTCGCGACCGGGGTGATCGCCGGTCTGGGCTTCGACGGATATCGCCTGGCTCTGGAGCACATCGCACGGTAGGCCCGATTCGCTCCGGGCGTCGGCACGCCGGTAGACTCGTTCGGTCACCGATTCGCGTCAAGATCAAGGTAGGACATGGCTTCCACCAACGACCTGAAGAACGGCCTGGTGCTCAACCTCGATGGCGAGCTGTGGGCCGTCGTGGAATTCCAGCACGTCAAGCCGGGCAAGGGGCCGGCGTTCGTGCGCACCACGCTGAAGCACGTCCTGTCCGGCAAGGTCGTCGACAAGACCTTCAACGCCGGCACCAAGGTCGAGACCGCGACCGTCGACAAGCGCACCATGCAGTACCTGTACCAGGACGGCGAGGACTTCGTCTTCATGGACCTGGACACCTACGACCAGATCCACGTGCAGGGCGGCACGGTCGGGGAGAACGCGAACTACCTGCTCCCCGAGGCCGAGGCCACGGTGGCCCTGCACGAGGGTGTGCCGCTCTACATCGAGCTGCCGACCAGCGTGTTCCTCGAGGTCACCTACACCGAGCCGGGTCTGCAGGGCGACCGCTCGACCGGCGGCACCAAGCCGGCCACCGTCGAGACCGGCGCGACCGTCCAGGTCCCGCTCTTCATCACCACCGGCGAGAAGATCAAGGTCGACACCCGCGACGGCCGCTACCTCGGCCGCAGCTGATGGCCGAAGGTCCCAAGAAGGATCGGCTCGCGCGCCGCAAGGCCCGCAAGCGAGCACTCGACGTCCTCTTCGAGGCCGACCTTCGTGACCTGCCGCCGGGCCAGGTGCTCGTCACCTACCTGGACCGGATCGCCAAGCCGCACCCCGACCACATCGGGTACGCGATCACCCTCATCGAGGGCGTCGCGAAGAACCTGAACCGGATCGACGAGCTGATCGCCAGCTACGCGGAGGGCTGGACGATCGACCGCATGCCGGCGGTCGACCGCAACCTCGCCCGCATCGCGGTCTACGAGCTGCTCTACGAGCCGGACATCGACGACCCGGTGGCGATCACCGAGGCGGTCGAGCTGGCCAAGGAGATGTCGACCGACGACAGCCCGCGCTTCCTCAACGGTCTCCTCGACCGGATCGCGGCCTTCGCCACCCGCTGAGTGCCCCACGATCGGCCCGGACTTCGGTCCGGGCCGTTTCGCATTTTTCCGGTACGGGCCACGGGGCGGCCGGAAACTACGCCTGCACCGCGCTGCCGCGCGATCATGCTGCCACCCCGAGCCTCAGCGCGACCGCCGGGAAAGGGTGCCGCGACCTGGTGGGTGGCACGCAGAGCGACGAGATCAGCCGCGGCCGGTGGGTCCCGCCTCGTCGGCCGGCGATCACGCGGTGTTGCCGGAGGACACCCCTGGTTCATCCCGCGCCCCGCTTCCGCCGCCCGGCCTTGATCGACAGACAGTACGGGCGCGGCGCGCCAGAGGTTCAGAGATCCACCGGCGGACACGCGAAAGCCCGCGTCAGGTGCGACGCGGGCTTCAACGGGGGGCGTTGCTGTGGTGCGGGACTCAGCTGGCGAAGAACGCGCGCGGGTCGGCGACCAGGACACCCTGCTCGGTCAGGCGCTCGATGAGGCCGGACGGCGAGATGTCGTAGACGATGGCGAGCGCGCGCAGGTCGTCGGCGCGGATGGAGAGGACGCGGCCGTTGTAGTCGCCGCGCTGCTGCTGGATGGCCCGGGCGTACCGCGCCACGTAGGCGAGGTCCTCGCCAGTGGTGTCGTACAGCTTCTCCAGGTCCAGCACGATCTTGTTGGTGGCCTCGAGCCGGATGCCACTGCCGTCGGGCAGAAGCTCGGACACGGGCACACGGTAGAAGTCGGCCAGTTCGGCAAGGCGCGAGACGGTCACCGCGCGGTCGCCCCGCTCGTACGAGCCGACCACGACCGCCTTCCAGCGGCCGTTGGACTTCTCTTCGACGCCTTGCAGGGACAGGCCCTGCTGCTGGCGGATGGAGCGCAGGCGAGCGCCCAGCGACTTCGCGTACTCAGACGGCATACGGACACTCCCGGTACTGTGCTGGCCCGCGAGGGTACTTTTCCTCGCGGATCGCTACGCTGCGTGACGGTACGGAGTTTGCGACCGCCGGTCAAGTGTTGGTTACCGATGAGTCGCCGAAGTTACCGACTGTATCCCCAGTTACAGGATTTGTCCGGACTGCTCCAGTCAGGCACGTCACCATAATCAACGCTGTGTCCACTGGTAACGTAGCGTCAGCCATGCGGGCAGGTGAAACAGGGCCTACCCGCACCGACGTCCTTTAACGACCCGTCCCGTGAGGCGGGGAAGGAGGTCCGCCGTGGCACAGCCACGCGCCGACGCACCTAGCAAGATCATTTTGGCCGGGTCCGACCTGCATCGGGTCGTCGACCGCATCGCTCACCAGATTCTCGAGAAGACCTCGGGCGCCACCGGCACCGTGCTGCTCGGCATCCCGACCCGGGGCGTTCCGCTGGCTCACCGGCTCGCCGCCCGGATTCACGCCTTCGAGGGCGTCGAGGTGCCGGTCGGCTCGCTGGACATCACCCTCTACCGCGACGACCTGCGCCTCAAGGCCACCCGTGCCCTCGGCAAGACCGAGCTGCCGCCGGGCGGCGTCGACGGCCTCCGGGTCATCCTCGTCGACGACGTGCTCTTCTCCGGCCGCTCGGTGCGGGCCGCCCTGGACGCGCTGCAGGAGCTCGGCCGGCCCAGCTCGGTCCAGCTCGCGGTCCTGGTCGACCGCGGCCACCGGCAGCTGCCGATCCGCGCCGACTACGTGGGCAAGAACATCCCGACCGCGCTCAGCGAGAGCGTCAAGGTGGCGCTCACCGAGGTCGACGGCGCCGACGAGGTCAAGCTGATCGGAGGCCTCACGTGATCAAGCACCTGCGCTCGGCCGCGGATCTGGACGCGGCCACCGCCACGCTGATCCTGGACACCGCCGCGGAGATGGCGGCGCTCTCCGGCCGCGAGGTCAAGAAGCTGCCCGCGCTGCGCGGCCGTACCGTGGTCAACCTCTTCTACGAGGACTCGACCCGGACCCGGATCTCGTTCGAGGCGGCCGCCAAGCGGCTCTCGGCCGACGTGATCAACTTTTCCGCGAAGGGCTCCAGCGTGTCCAAGGGTGAGAGCCTGAAGGACACCGCGCTCACCCTCCAGGCGATGGGCGCCGACGCGGTGGTGATCCGGCACTCGGCGAGCGGCGCGCCGCACCGGCTGGCCAACTGGGTGGACGGTTCGGTGGTCAACGCCGGCGACGGCACCCACGAGCACCCGACTCAGGCGCTGCTGGACGCGTACACCATGCGCTCGCGCCTGGGCCGTCTCGACGGCCTGAAGGTCGCCATCGTGGGCGACGTGCTGCACAGCCGCGTGGCCCGCTCGAACGTCCTGCTGCTGACCACGCTCGGCGCGCAGGTCACCCTGGTCGGCCCGCCGACCCTGATCCCGCTGGACGTCGCCGCCGCACTGTCCGAGAAAACCCAAGTTTCCTACGACTTGGACGCCGTGTTGCCGGACAGCGACGTGGTGATGATGCTGCGGGTGCAGACCGAACGGATGCAGGACTCGTACTTCCCGTCGGCCCGCGAGTACAGCCGCCGCTACGGGCTGGACATGCTGCGCATGAGGAAGCTCCCAGAGCACGCCATCGTCATGCACCCGGGCCCGATGAACCGCGGCATGGAGATCGCGCCCGAGGTGGCCGACTCGCCCCGCTCCACGATCGTCGAACAGGTCGCCAACGGCGTCAGCGTCCGGATGGCCGTCCTCTACCTGCTTTTGGGAGGCAAGTGATGGCGTACCTGCTCAAGGGCGTCTCGATCCTCGGTGCCGAACCGACCGATCTGTTCATCAAGGACGGGGTGATCTCCTCGGACAAGGCCGGCAAGGACGCCGAGGTGATCGACGCGAGCGGCCTAGTCGCGCTGCCCGGCCTGGTGGACGTGCACACCCACCTGCGCGAACCGGGCCGCGAGGACGCCGAAACCGTCGAGACCGGCTCCCGCGCGGCCGCGCTGGGCGGCTACACCGCGGTCTGCGCGATGGCGAACACCTCGCCGGTCGCCGACACCGCCGGCGTGGTCGAACAGGTGTGGCGGCTGGGCCGCGAGGCCGGCCTGGTCGACGTGCAGCCGATCGGCGCGGTCACGGTCGGCCTGGCCGGCAAGCAGATGGCCGAGCTGGGCGCGATGGCCACCTCCGCCGCCAATGTGCGGATCTTCTCCGACGACGGCTTCTGCGTCGCCGACCCGAAGCTGATGCGCCGCGCCCTGGAGTACGTGAAGGCGTTCGACGGCGTGATCGCCCAGCACGCCGAGGAGCCGCGGCTCACCGAGGGCGCGCAGATGCACGAGGGCGAGGTCAGCACGCGGCTCGGCCTCACCGGCTGGCCCGCGGTCGCCGAGGAGGCGATCATCGCCCGCGACGTGCTCCTGGCCGAGCACGTCGGCAGCCGCCTGCACGTCTGCCACGTCTCGACCGCGGGGTCGGTCGAGGTGCTGCGCCAGGCCAAGGCGCGCGGCGTGCGCGTGACCGCCGAGGTCACCCCGCATCACCTCCTGCTGACCGACGAGCTCGCGGCCGGTTACGACCCGGTCTTCAAGGTCAACCCCCCGTTGCGTACGCGCAGCGACGTCGAAGCCCTGCGCCAGGCCCTGCTGGACGGGATCATCGACGTGGTCGCCACCGATCACGCGCCGCACGCCGTGCAGGACAAGGAGTGCGAGTGGGCGTACGCGCGGCCCGGCATGCTCGGCCTGGAGACCGCCCTGCCCATCGTGCTCAGCGTCTTCGGCGAGCAGTGGGACCTGATCGCCGACCGGATGTCGATCGCGCCGGCCCGCATCGCCGGGCTGGCCGGGCACGGCGGCGACCTGACCAAGGCCGGTACGCCGGCCAACCTCACGCTGGTGGACCCGAAAGCACGCTGGGTCGTCGACCCCGGCGGGCTGGCGAGCCGCAGCCGCAACACGCCGTACGCGGGCCTCACGCTGCCGGGTCGCATCGTGGCGACCTTCCTGCGGGGCGAAGCGACGGTCTTGGACGGGAAGGCAGTCAAATGAGCAAGGCGATCCTCGTGCTCGAGGACGGGCGCACGTTCTCCGGCACCGCCTACGGAGCCCTGGGTGAGACGTTCGGCGAGGCGGTGTTCACCACCGGCATGACCGGCTACCAGGAGACGCTGACCGACCCGTCGTTCCACAAGCAGGTCGTGGTGCAGACCGCGCCGCAGATCGGCAACACCGGCGTGAACGACGAGGACGACGAGTCGGACCGGATCTGGGTGGCCGGCTACGTGGTCCGCGACCCGGCCCGCCGCCCGTCGAACTGGCGCTCGAAGGGCGACCTGGGCGAGCGCCTGACCGCCGAGGGCGTCGTCGGGATCAGCGGCGTCGACACCCGCGCGCTCACCCGGCACCTGCGCGAGCGCGGCGCGATGCGGGTCGGCATCTCCTCGGTCGACCTGGATCCGCAGGTTCTGCGGCAGCGGGTGCTGGCCCAGCCGCAGATGCTCGGCGCCGACCTCTCCGCCCAGGTCACGACTGGCGAGCGGTACACGGTCAAGGCCGAGGGGGAGCACCGCTACACGGTCGCCGCCCTGGACCTCGGCATCAAGCGCAACGTGGCCCGCCGGCTCGCCGCCCGCGGGGTCACCACGCACATCTTCCCGGCCTCGTCCTCGATCGAGGACCTGCTCGCGGTCAGCCCGGACGCGGTCTTCTTCTCGCCCGGCCCCGGCGACCCGGCCACCGCTGACGGTCCGGTGTCGCTGGCCCGCGACGTGATGCGCCGCGAGGTGCCGCTGTTCGGCATCTGCTTCGGCAGCCAGATCCTCGGCCGCGCGCTCGGCTTCGGCACCTACAAGCTGGGGTACGGCCACCGCGGCATCAACCAGCCGGTGCTCGACAAGACCACCGGCAAGGTCGAGGTGACCAGCCACAACCACGGTTTCGCGGTGGACGCCCCGCTGAACACCGTGATCGACACCGACTTCGGCGGCGTCGAGGTTTCGCACGTCTGCCTCAACGACAACGTGGTCGAGGGTCTGCGCGGCATTGACCTGCCCGCCTTCACCGTCCAGTACCACCCCGAGGCCGCCGCCGGCCCGCACGACGCCGACTACCTCTTCGACAGGTTCGTCGAGCTTGTGGAAAAGAAGGGCTGACCATGCCGAAGCGTGAAGATCTCAAGCACATCATGGTGATCGGCTCCGGCCCGATCGTGATCGGCCAGGCCTGCGAGTTCGACTACTCCGGCACCCAGGCCTGCCGGGTGCTGCGCGCCGAGGGCATCCGCGTCTCGCTGGTCAACTCCAACCCGGCCACGATCATGACCGACCCGGAGTTCGCCGACGCCACCTACGTCGAGCCGATCACCCCGGAGTTCGTCGAGCTGGTCATCGCCAAGGAGCGCCCGGACGCGATCCTGCCTACGCTGGGCGGCCAGACCGCGCTGAACACCGCGGTCGCCCTGCACGAGAGCGGCGTGCTGGAGAAGTACGGCGTCGAGCTGATCGGCGCCAACATCGACGCCATCCGCAAGGGCGAGGACCGCCAGCTCTTCAAGGACATCGTGGCCAAGGCGGGCGGCGAGACGCCGCGCTCGCGGGTCTGTCACTCGATGGACGAGGTACGCGAGACGGTCGCCGACATCGGGCTTCCGGTCGTCATCCGCCCGTCGTTCACCATGGGTGGCCTCGGTTCCGGCATGGCGCACACGCAGGAGGAGCTCGACCGGATCGCCGGCGCCGGGCTGGCCGCGTCCCCGGTGCACGAGGTGCTCATCGAGGAGAGCGTGCTCGGCTGGAAGGAGTACGAGCTCGAGCTGATGCGCGACAAGCACGACAACGTCGTGGTGGTCTGCTCGATCGAGAACATCGACCCGATGGGCGTGCACACCGGCGACAGCGTCACCGTCGCACCGGCGATGACCCTCACCGACCGGGAGTACCAGAGGCTGCGTGACCTGGGCATCGCGGTGCTGCGCGAGGTCGGTGTGGACACCGGTGGCTGCAACATCCAGTTCGCGATCAACCCGGACAACGGCCGCCTGATCGTCATCGAGATGAACCCGCGGGTCTCCCGCTCGTCGGCGCTCGCCTCGAAGGCGACCGGCTTCCCGATCGCCAAGATCGCCGCGAAGCTGGCCATCGGCTACACCCTCGACGAGATCCCGAACGACATCACGCTGAAGACGCCGGCCGCCTTCGAGCCGGCTCTGGACTACGTGGTCGTGAAGATCCCGCGGTTCGCGTTCGAGAAGTTCCCGGGCGCGGACAAGGAACTCACCACCACGATGAAGTCGGTCGGCGAGGCGATGAGCCTGGGCCGCAACTTCGCCGAGGCGCTGAACAAGGCGATGCGCTCGATGGAGACCAAGGCCGCCGGCTTCTGGACCGCTCCGACCTTCGAGAACGTCGACGAGGCGCTCGAGGCGCTGCGGATCCCGCACGACGGCCGGCTCTACACGGTCGAGGCCGCGCTGCGGCTCGGCGCGACGGTCGAGCAGGTGCACGAGGCCAGCGGCCGGATCGACCCGTGGTTCCTGGACGAGATCCAGGCCCTGGTCGACCTGCGTGCCGAACTGCTGGCCGCGCCGGTCCTGGACGAGGAGCTGCTGCGCAGGGCGAAGCGCTCCGGGCTCTCCGACAAGCAGCTCGCGGTGCTGCGTCCCGAGCTGGCCGGCGAGGACGGGGTGCGCTCGCTGCGTCATCGCCTCGGCATCCGCCCGGTCTACAAGACCGTCGACACCTGCGCCGCCGAGTTCGAGGCGAACACCCCGTACCACTACTCGTCGTACGACGAGGAGACCGAGGTGGTGCCGAGCGACCGGCCCAAGGTGCTGATCCTGGGCTCCGGCCCGAACCGGATCGGCCAGGGCATCGAGTTCGACTACTCCTGCGTGCACGCGGTGCAGGCTCTGCGGGGCGTCGACTTCGAGACCGTCATGGTCAACTGCAACCCGGAGACGGTCTCCACCGACTACGACACCGCCGACCGGCTCTACTTCGAGCCGCTCACCTTCGAGGACGTCCTCGAGGTGTTCCACGCCGAGGACAGCTCCGGCAAGGCGGCCGGCGGCCCGGGCGTGGTCGGCGTGATCGTGCAGCTCGGCGGTCAGACCCCGCTCGGGCTGGCGAACCGGCTCAAGGCGGCGGGCGTACCGATCGTCGGCACCTCGCCCGAGTCGATCGACCTGGCCGAGGACCGCGGCCTGTTCGGCGCGCTGCTCGCCGAGAACGACCTGCGCTCGCCCGACCACGGCACCGCGACCAGCTTCTCCGAGGCCAAGGCGATCGCCGACTCGATCGGCTACCCGGTGCTGGTCCGCCCGTCGTACGTGCTCGGCGGCCGCGGCATGGAGATCGTCTACGACGAGCCGACGCTCCAGGGCTACATCGAGCGGGCCACCGAGATCTCGCCGGACCACCCGGTGCTGGTCGACCGGTTCCTCGACGACGCCATCGAGATCGACGTGGACGCGCTCTGCGACGCGACCGGTGAGGTCTATCTGGGCGGCGTGATGGAGCACATCGAGGAGGCCGGTATCCACTCCGGCGACTCGGCCTGCTCGCTGCCGCCGATCACCCTGGCCGCCTCGAACCTGACCGAGGTCCGCCGCTACACCGAAGCCCTCGCCCGGGGCATCGGCGTGCGCGGCCTGATGAACGTCCAGTACGCCCTCAAGGACGAGGCCCTCTACGTCCTGGAGGCCAACCCGCGGGCCTCGCGGACCGTGCCGTTCGTCTCGAAGGCGACCGCGGTGCCGCTGGCCAAGGCGGCCGCCCGGATCATGCTCGGCGCCACCATCGCCGAGCTGCGCGCCGAGGGGCTGCTGCTGCCCGAGGGCGACGGCGGTAACACGCCGGCCAACGCGCCGATCGCGATCAAGGAGGCGGTGCTGCCGTTCAAGCGGTTCCGCACCCTGTCCGGCAAGAACGTGGACAGCCTGCTCAGCCCGGAGATGAAATCGACCGGCGAGGTGATGGGCATCGACGCCGGCTTCGGGCAGGCGTTCGCCAAGTCGCAGGCCGCGGCGTACGGCTCGCTGCCGACCAGCGGCAAGGTCTTCGTCTCGGTGGCCAACCGCGACAAGCGCTCGATGATCTTCCCGGTGAAGCGGCTCGCCGACCTGGGCTTCACGATCGTCACGACCGCCGGCACCGGCGAGATCCTGCGCCGGTACGGCATCGACTGCGAGATCGTCCCGAAGCACTACGAGGACCCCAGCCGGAAGAACGCGGTCGAGCTGATCCTGGCCGGTGAGATCTCGCTGATCATCAACACCCCGCAGGGCTCGGGCGCCAGCGCACGCCTCGACGGGTACGAGATCCGCAGCGCCGCCGTGACCGCGGACGTACCGAGCATCACCACCGTGCCGGGCGCCGCCGCCGCGGTGATGGGCATCGAGGCCCTGATGCGCGGCGACATGACCGTGCGGCCGCTCCAGGAGCTGCATGCCCTGCTCCGGCCGGAACTCGCTCAGGCATGATCGACTGCACCGAGCGGCACCCGGCCGCACCGAGCTATGGCCTCGCAGGCGAGGGCCAGGAGAGCATGCCGAGGTCAGCACAGTGAATCTGTTCACCGACGTCGCCCGGCCGGTTCTGTTCCGGCTGGGCGGCGGCGACGCCGAGCACGCCCACGAGTGGACGCTGAAGCGGCTCGCCTCGCTCCCGGCGCCGGCCCTGGCCGCGCTGCGCAGCCGGTACGCCTTCTCGGCTCCGGTGGACGTGTTCGGCGTCCGGTTCCCGAACCGGGTCGGCCTGGCCGCCGGGATGGACAAGAACGGGATCGCGCTGCCGGCCTGGCCGGCGCTCGGGTTCGGGTTCGTCGAGGTGGGCACCGTCACCGCCAAGCCGCAGCCGGGCAACGACCGCCCGCGTCTGTTCCGGCTGAAGGAGAGCGCGGCGATCATCAACCGGATGGGCTTCAACAACGAGGGGGCGGCCGCTCTCGCCGAGCGCCTGGCCGCCGTCGGCCCGTTGCCGGTGCCGCTCGGTGTCTCGCTCGGAAAGTCCAAGGTGACCCCGCTCGACGAGGCCGTCGACGACTACCTCACGTCCTACCGGCTGCTGCACCCGTACGCGGACTACATCGCCGTCAACGTCTCCTCGCCGAACACGCCGGGCCTGCGCACCCTGCAGGACAAGGACTCGATGGCGGCCCTGCTGAAGGCGCTGAACGGCCCGGTGCCGGTGCTGGTGAAGATCGCCCCGGACCTGACCGAGCCGGCCATCGCCGAGCTCCTGGAGGTCTGCCTGGAGCAGGGCGCGGCCGGCATCATCGCGACCAACACCACCCTGGCCCGGGACGGGCTCGCCGAGTCCGACCAGCACCTGGCGGGCGAGGCCGGCGGGCTGTCCGGCAAGCCGCTCACCGAGCGGTCCCGGGCGGTGGTCAAGTTCGTGCACGACGAGACCGGCGGCCGTCTGCCGATCATCGGGGTCGGCGGCATCATGTCGGCCGACGACGCGTCCCGGCTGCTCGACGCCGGTGCCTCGCTGGTGCAGCTCTACAGCGGCTTCATCTATCGCGGTCCGGACCTGGTCCGCGCGGTCGCCCGCAGCGCCCGCCCGATCCGGTCGCACCGCGCCAGATGAGCATCGGGGCGGACGAGCGCGAGCTGCTCGCGCTCGACCGTGCGCACGTCTGGCACCCGTACGGCCCGATGCCCGGGCGCGGCGACCCCTACCTGGTGGAGAGCGCCGAAGGGGTGCGGCTGCGCCTGGCGGACGGGCGGGAGCTCGTCGACGGCATGTCGTCCTGGTGGGCGGCGATCCACGGCTACCGGCACCCGGTGCTGGACGCCGCCCTGGCCGAGCAGGCCGGGCGGATGAGCCATGTGATGTTCGGCGGGCTCACCCACGAACCGGCGATCCGGCTCGCCGCCACCCTGGTCGAGCTCACCCCGCCCGGGCTGGAGCACGTCTTCCTCTGCGACTCCGGCTCGGTCGGGGTCGAGGTGGCGATCAAGATGGCGTTGCAGGCGCAGCGGGCGCTCGGGCGCCCCGGACGGCAGCGGCTGGCGACCTGGCGGGGCGGCTACCACGGCGACACGTTCCACCCGATGAGCGTGTGCGACCCGGTCGGCGGGATGCACTCGCTCTGGACCGGGGTGCTGCCCGCCCAGGTCTTCGCCGGGCCACCTCCGGCGGAGTACGACCCCGCCTACGCGGACGAGCTGGCCGGGCTGATCGAGCGGCACGCCGACGAACTGGCCGCCGTGATCGTCGAGCCGGTGGTGCAGGGCGCGGGCGGGATGCGGTTCCACCATCCGGAGTACCTGCGGGTGCTGCGTGCGGCGACGGCCGCGCACGGCGTCTTCCTGATCTTCGACGAGATCGCCACCGGGTTCGGGCGGACCGGGCGGTTCTTCGGTGCTGATCACGCCGGGGTGAGCCCGGACATCATGTGCCTGGGCAAGGCGCTGACCGGGGGATATCTGACCCTGGCGGCCACCCTGTGCACGGCGGAGGTGGCGGCGGCGATCTCGGCGGGGGAGGGCGGCGGGCTGGCGCACGGCCCGACCTTCATGGGGAACCCGCTGGCCTGTGCTGTGGCCGGTGCGTCGCTCGACCTCTTGCGTGATGGCGGGTGGGCGAAAAGCGTACAAAATATTCAAGATCGGCTGAAAGGCGGCCTGGAGTCGCTGCGCGGCGCGCGAGGGGTCGCCGATGTCCGCGTCCTGGGCGCGATCGGCGTGGTCGAGCTGGACCACGACGTGGATATGCCGAAGGCGACCGCGGCCGCGGTCGCCGAGGGCGTCTGGCTGCGGCCGTTCCGGAACCTGATCTACACCATGCCGCCGTACGTAGCGGACGACGCCGATCTGGCCCGCATTACCGCGGGCATCACCGCCGCGGTGGCGGCTACCTGACACTGGAGAGGGAATTAGCGATGGAAACCTTCGGCGAACGACTGCACGCGGCCGTCGCGGAGCGTGGCCCGCTCTGCGTAGGCATCGATCCGCATGCCGCGCTGCTGGCCCGCTGGGGCCTCTCCGACGACATCGCCGGCCTCGAACGCTTCAGCCGTACGGTGGTCGACGCGGTGGCCGATCGGGTGGCTGTTCTGAAACCACAGTCCGCGTTTTTTGAGAGATTTGGGTCACGTGGCGTCGCGATTCTTGAGTCAACTATCCGACAGTCGCGAGAGGCCGGCGCGCTGGTTCTTCTCGACGTGAAACGTGGCGACATCGGCTCGACGATGGCCGCGTACGCGTCCGCCTATCTGGATCCGGCGAGTTCTCTGCGTGCTGACGCGATTACTGTGAGTCCCTATCTCGGAGTCGGCTCATTGCAGCCGGCGTTCGACCTGGCGGCCGCTCACGGCGGCGGAGTCTTCGTCCTGGCGTTGACCTCGAACCCCGAGGGACCGGCCGTCCAGCACGCCGTCACGGCTTCCGGAAAAACCGTCGCGCAGACCGTGATCGACGAGATTTCGCAGGTCAACGCGGGTGTGTCGCCGCTCGGAAGCCTCGGGCTGGTGGTCGGCGCGACGATCGGCGAGACCGGTCATGACCTCTCCGAAGTCAACGGTCCGCTGCTCGCGCCGGGCCTCGGAGCCCAGGGCGCCACCCCCGCCGACCTGCGCGCGGTCTTCGGCGAGAGCCTGCGGAACGTGTTGCCGTCGTACTCACGCGAGGTTCTCGCGGCGGGCCCGGAGATCGGCGATCTGAGGGCCGCGACGGCCCGTGTTCTTGACGACTGTCGTTCCGCTCTTGGGTGAAACGGCCTGCTTACCAGGCTCTCGGACAGCCGAACCGGGGGTACCCCCACGTTGCCGAAAGCGCCGTTGACCGCTAGTTTTCCGGGCGCCGGGAACCACATGCCCCTTTGGTTCCCTGGCACACCACGTTTCACAGAAGCGCCGGTATTGCTACCGCCGCGTAAGGGACCTGAGGAGAACTGGTGCCGCTCCCGTCACTGAGCCCCGAACAGCGCCAAGCTGCGCTGGAGAAGGCCGCGGAAGTCCGCAAGGCTCGGGCTGAGCTGAAGGAACAGCTCAAGTCCGGCAAGACCACCCTCGCCGCCGTGCTCGACCGCGCGGAGGGCGACGAGGTCGTCGGCAAGCTGAAGGTCTCGGCCGTGCTTCAGGCGCTGCCGGGCATCGGCAAGATCCGTGCGACCCAGATCATGGAGAAGCTGAAGATCGCTGAGAGCCGCCGGCTCCGGGGTCTCGGCGACCAGCAGCGCAAGGCCCTCCTGGGGGAGTTCGCTGCGAACTGACTCATGGGCTCGTGTAGGAATGAGCCGTGAGCATGGATGACGACGCGCGCCCGGCAGCCCGCCTCACCGTCCTGTCCGGCCCCTCCGGGGTCGGCAAGGACAGTGTGATCGAGCTGATCCGGGCGCGCTCGCCTTGGATCCGGTTGTCGGTGTCGGTCACGACACGCAAGAAACGCGACTACGAGACCGACGGCGAGCACTATCACTTCGTGACCCGGTCCGAGTTCCAGCGCCTGATCGACGGCGACCAGCTGCTGGAATGGGCGGAATTCGCGGGCAACCTCTACGGCACGCCCCGCGCACAGGTCGAGGGCTGGCTCCAGCAGGGCCGGCCCGTTTTGCTGAAGATCGACCTACAGGGCGCTCGCCAGGTCCGGGCGGCGATGCCGGAGGCCCAGCTGGTCTTCCTGGCGCCGCCGAGCGTCGACGAGCTCCAGCGCCGGCTGATCGGCCGGGGCACCGACGACGCGGAGACCATCAAGCGCCGTCTGGCGCACGCGGACGAGGAGCTGGCCGCCGAGGCGGAGTTCGACGTCACCGTGGTGAACGACTTCGTCGAGCGGGCCGCCGACGAGCTGGTAGGCTTGCTCGGTTCGTCTTATTTGACGCCGGCACAGGCTCACGAGCATTAAGGATTTACCACAGTGGGAACCATCGCGAACCCCGAAGGCATCACCAACCCGCCGATCGACGAGCTCCTCGACAAGACCTCGTCGAAGTACTCGCTGGTGATCTTCGCGGCCAAGCGCGCCCGCCAGGTCAACGCCTACTACAGCCAGCTCGGCGAGGGTCTGCTCGAGTACGTCGGCCCCCTGGTCGAGACCACCCCGCAGGAGAAGCCGCTCTCCATCGCGATGCGTGAGATCAACGCCGGGCTGCTGACCGCCGAGGCAACCGACAACCCGTAATCGTCGTTCATCGCCTGATCCCGCGTCCCGATCCCTGGGCCGCGGGATCGTTCGTTTTGTGAGGTGCCGGTGTGACTGAGGTCGTCCTGGGTGTGTGCGGGGGCATCGCCGCGTACAAGGCGTGTGAGCTGCTGCGGCTCTTCACCGAGTCGGGGCACGGCGTGCGGGTGGTGCCGACCGCCTCCGCGCTGAAGTTCGTGGGCGAGCCGACCTGGGCGGCGCTCTCCGGCCGCCCGGTCGCCACCGAGGTCTGGGACGACGCGCACGAGGTGCCGCACGTGCGGATCGGCCGCGCGGCCGAGCTGGTCGTGGTCGCGCCGGCCACCGCCGACCTGCTCGCCAAGGCCGCGCACGGCATCGCCGACGACCTGCTCACCAACACGCTGCTCACGGCGACCTGCCCGATCGTGTACGCGCCGGCCATGCACACCGAGATGTGGGAGAACCCGGCGACGCAGGCGAATGTGGCGACGCTGCGGGCCCGCGGTGCGATCGTGATCGAGCCGGCGGTGGGGCGGCTCACCGGGAAGGACACCGGCAAGGGGCGGCTACCGGATCCGGCGGCGATTTTCGAGTACGCGTTGCGCGTACACCGCAGGGGTCTTGATTTTGATCTTGCGGACCGGCACGTGGTGGTGACCGCGGGCGGGACCCGTGAGCCGCTCGACCCGGTGCGCTTCCTGGGCAACCGCAGTTCCGGCAAGCAGGGCTACGCGCTGGCTCGCTCGGCGGCGGCGCGGGGCGCCCGGGTGACGTTGATCGCGGCGAACGTGTCGCTGCCCGACCCGGCCGGCGTGGAGCTGGTTCGGGTCGGCACCACCGAGGAACTGCGCAAGGCGACGGTCGAGGCGGCCGGGTCGGCGGACGTCGTGGTGATGGCGGCCGCGCCGGCCGACTTCCGCCCGGAGGCGGTCGCGACGCAGAAGATCAAGAAGACCGAGGACGGTACGCCCGCCCCGATCGTCCTCACCACGAACCCGGACATCGCGGCCGAACTGGGTGCCGCGAAACGCCCCGGTCAGATACTTGTCGCATTCGCGGCCGAGACGCACGACGCGCTGGAGCACGCCCGTGCCAAGCTGGTGAAGAAACGTGCGGACCTGATCGTCGTTAACGAGGTTGGTCCCGGCCTGGTTTTCGGCCAGGACCGGAACACAGTCACGCTGCTGGGTGCGGACGGAGCCACCGCCGCCCTCGGTGAACTACCCAAAGACGATGTGGCCGATATGATTTTTGACCACGTTGTGGCACGCCTGGATGCCCAGGACAGTGACGCTCGGCGGGGCTGACTACACTTCCGCGTTACGTTGTATTCGACAAAGCTGAGGAGCACCGTGGCACGCCGCCTGTTCACCTCCGAGTCGGTCACGGAAGGCCACCCGGACAAGATCGCTGACCAGATCAGCGACGGTATTCTCGATGCCCTGCTCGCGCAGGACCCGCGTAGCCGCGTCGCGGTGGAAACCCTCATCACCACCGGCCAGGTGCACGTGGCGGGTGAGGTCACCACGCAGGCCTACGCCGACATTCCCAGCATCGTGCGCGACACCATCCTGCGGATCGGGTACGACTCGTCCAAGAAGGGCTTCGACGGCGCGTCGTGCGGCGTCAGTGTCTCGATCGGCTCCCAGTCGCCGGACATCGCGCAGGGTGTGGACAGCGCCATCGAGCTGCGTGAGGGCGACTCCGACCACGTTCTGGACTCGCAGGGCGCCGGCGACCAGGGCATGATGTTCGGTTTCGCCTGCTCGGAGACGCCCGAGCTGATGCCGCTGCCGATCGCGCTCGCCCACCGCCTGGCCCGCCGGCTCTCCGCCGCGCGCAAGGACGGCACGATTCCCTACCTGCGGCCGGACGGCAAGACCCAGGTCACCATCGAGTACGACGGGCTCCGCCCGGTCCGCCTCGACACGGTCGTCGTCTCCTCGCAGCACGCCGCGGACATCTCCCTGGAGTCGCTGCTGACCCCGGACGTCCGCGAGCACGTGATCGGCCCCGAGCTGGAGGGCCTCGGCCTCGACACCGAGGGCTACCGGCTGCTGGTCAACCCGACCGGGCGTTTCGAGATCGGCGGCCCGATGGGCGACGCCGGCCTCACCGGCCGGAAGATCATCGTCGATACGTACGGCGGGTACGCCCGGCACGGTGGCGGCGCTTTCTCCGGCAAGGACCCGTCCAAGGTGGACCGCTCCGCGGCGTACGCGATGCGCTGGGTCGCCAAGAACGTGGTGGCCGCCGGCCTCGCCGAGCGCTGCGAGACCCAGGTCGCCTACGCGATCGGCAAGGCTCACCCGGTCTCGCTGTTCGTCGAGACCTTCGGCACCGAGAACGTGCCGGTCGAGCGGATCGAGAAGGCCATCACCGAGGTCTTCGACCTGCGCCCGGCCGCGATCATCCGCGACCTCGACCTGATGCGCCCGATCTACCAGCAGACCGCCGCCTACGGCCACTTCGGCCGGGAGCTGCCGGACCTGCGGTGGGAGAGCACCGACCGCGCCCAGGACCTGAAGAACGCCGCTTCCTGAGCCCGTTTCTCGCGAGAGCCGGTGCCGTGGTCTCCACGGCGCCGGCTCTCCTTTGATCTCCGCGGACCTGGTTTCCGTGTCCTTGCGCATGAGCGGCGCGGCGGTCCAGGGAGAACGGGTGATCATCGTCCGGCACGCGAGGCCGGCGGTCGATCCGGAGATACCGGCCGATCGGTGGCCGCTGGCATGGGACAGCCGGGTCGCCGCCCGGCTGCTGCGGCTGCACATCAGCCACCCGGCGTACTACGTCTCCAGCACCGAGCCGAAAGCGGTGCAGACCATGCAGGAGATCGCCGGCGCGCAGCACGTGTTGACCGACGCCGGCCTGGCCGAGGTGCACCGGCCGCACGTGTGGTTCAGCGACGAGGGTTACCACGCGGCGGCATTGGCGTACGTCGGCGGCGCCTGCCCGGAGGGCTGGGAGCCGCAGGCCGAGGTCGTCGCCCGCTTCGACGCGGCGGTCGTGCGGCACGCTGCGGCAGCCGCGGCCCAGGGCCGCACATTGATCATCGGTACGCACGGACTGGCGCCGACCGTGTGGATGGCCAGCAGGTACCGGCTCGACCCGGACCCGGCGGCGTTCTGGTCGGAGCTGCGCTTCCCGGACGTCGTGGAGATCGATCTGGTCAACGAGCGGGTCAGCTGCCTCACCCACTGAGCGGGATCAGTCCCCGAGAGACGCGCGGGTCGCGGCGATGGCGTCGAGAAGCTCCTCGTGGCAGTCGAAGCCGCGCTCGATGCGGTCCATGTCGACCCCGCACTCGCGCTGCCGCTCGCGCAGCAGTGGTTGCTCGGGCATGGAGACCGGGAAAGCCAGCGGATCGAGATCGGGCATCCGCTCGAGGAGCATGTCGACGTCGCGGTGCACGCCGTCGCCGACCTGGAGCCACCCGGTGTGGCCGGCGTGGACGACCACACCGGTGGCGATGCCTCTCGTCCACTGGGTGAACAGGCCGGCCAGGCTGGTGGCGGCGCGAACCGTGTCCCAGGCGTCGGGGGAGATCTCGTACCGCCAGATCTCCCCTTCGTGGTCGCCCGCGAGCACGAACGTGTAGAGCAGGAAGTCGAAGTGGAACAGCGGAACCTGCTGCCGCCACCGGAACGGCGTCCCGATCGAGAACGCCAGACTCTCCAGCGCCTCGCTCCCCCCGGCCGGCCAGGGCAGCAGATAGCCGCCGTTGGGCAGGAGCCGGGCGTCCCACCCCTGGGAGTGGAGCCAGATGAGCTGCTCGGCGACATGGTCGACGTCGAAGAGCCGGTGGACCAGGTCCGACGGTTCTCCGGGCTGGGCGGTGGCGGACCAGGTCAGGCCCGCGGCGATGGCCGCCGCACGGTACCCCGCCACCGCGTCACGCAGGTCGCCCATGTCGTCGAGCATCGCTCACCCCTAAGGCTGCGCCGGAGACATGCACACGCTAGCGCCGCCGGCACTGACCCGGAATCCGAAGCTGGGCCCGTTCGCCTGCACCCACGGCTTGAGCGGCAGGACGATGAAGTGCTCGTTGTCGTCCACCCGGCACTTGTTGTGGAAGCCGATGATGTCGGTGGCCTGTGGCAGCGACTCCGCCCCCGGCACCGGCTTCAGCGACGCGACCATGCCGGACAGGTCGACCGCCTGGTTCGTCGTCCAGAACGGGAACTCGTCACAGACCTGCCCCCGCGGACGTGTGTTGCAGATGTTCGGCTGGAACTTCACGTCGGTGTCGAACCAGTTGCGGTTGTATCCGGCGTCGCGCGCCTTCTGGCCGTTGACGCTGCGTGCCGGCCAGTACCACTGCATCCGTGTCGGCGGCTGCGGGAACCCGTCGCCCATCGCCGCCACGATGTGTCCCGCGGTCTGTGACATGTCGGCGAGCTTGTAGTTGCGAGCGCCCGGCACGTAGACGGCGAAGTCCTCGTCGCAGCCGGCCGCCGCTCCGGTGCCGCCCTGTTGGGCCGTGCACGCCCGGTCGATGGTGCGCTTGAGCAGCGCGTCGTCCAGATTGCCCCAGGCGAACTGCAGGTTGTCCCGCTCGGTGATCAGTTTCGTCGTCTTGATCACCTCGGCGTACACCTTCAGGCTGTTGTACCACTCGCCCTCGTCGGCGCCCCAGTTGTCGAAGGTGTCGAAGTCGGTGTCCGGATCGATCGGATATTCGAGGATGCCCCCGATGCCGATCGGGGACGGGAACAGGATGGCGAGCAACAGGCCGAGCACGATGCCGATGCCGATCCCGGCCGCCGCGACCACGAGGAAGCTGCCGAGCGCGCCGGCGCCGGCGGCGACCGCGGTGGCCTCCGCGGCCTGTGCCGCCGGTGCCAGCAGGATGGTGCAGGCACCTGAACTAAGACACCAGGCGACCGGTGCGACCGGCCCGGCGAGCAACAGGCGCGGCTCGCTCGCGGTGCTCGGGAGGTCGTCGATCGACGAGATCACCGGTCCCCGGCCGGGCGGTGCGGAGGCGTAGAGGGTCCGCGTGACGTCGTCCTCGCACTCGGCGACCTCGGCGTCGTCGGTCGGCGGGAGGAAGTCGTCGATGCAGCTCGAGTCGGGCGCCCGGTAGCAGCCGTCGAAGACCTGACTGCTGCCCTCGGGGATCTGCACGCTGCCGCGTACGTCCGTGGAGAGGTAGAAGTCACCGCCGCCGGCGGCGCACCGCGTGCTCTCGCTGGCGTTCATCTGGGTGATCTCAGGGGACACCGAGCGTTCGACGGCCGTGGTGCGGAACGTGCCGTTCAGCGACCGTCCCACTTCGCCGTCCGGGCGTATCGCGTCGACCCGGAACGTGTAGGGCGTACCCGCCTCGAGCGGTTCGATCACGAAGCTGCACAGCTCCGCCGCGCAGTACGTGTCCAGCGGGAACTCCTCGACCAGCTGGTTGTCCAGGTAGGCGCGATAGCTGACGTCCCGGACGCCGGGGTCGGAGGGCAGGTAGGTGTGCCAGGAGGCGGTGGCGCCACCGTCCTGCGGCGCGAAGGTCAGGTCACCACTCGGCGGCGGCGGTTCCACCTCGGTCTGGAAGGAGGCCGTCGCCGGGGTCGGTGACCGGTTGCCGGCCAGGTCCACCGCGACCACCGAGACGGTGTGGTTGGTGAACGGCGCCAGTCCGGTGATCCGGTAGGTGCGGGTGCCGGCCGTGGTCCGGCGCGGTGTGCCGCCGTCGACCGAGACGTCGTAACCGGCGAGGCCGTAGTTGTCGGTGGCCGCGCCCCAGCTCACCCTGGCCGAGTACGGCGTGATCTCGCTGACCGACAGGCCGGTGACATTGCTCGGCGGGATCCGGTCGACCACGGTGAACGAGCGCAGGACGCGCGCACTCCTCTTCGGGTCACGCTCGGCGCGGGCGCACACCTGGTTCGGGCCCAGGTGCGGCGGGCGCAGGCTGGTGGTCCAGCCGGATGCCCAGGCGGCCACGTCCTCGGGTGGCTCGCCGATGGCGATGTCGGTCGCGACCACCCGCTCGTCCGAGACGTCGATCATGGTCGCTTGCTTGTGCAGGACGCCGCTGATCGCGATCCGGCCGTTCTCGTCGACCGCGGCCTCCGCGCCGTCCGCCGGTTCGTCGATCCGCAGCCGGATGGAGGCGTGGTTCTCCTCCGGCGTGGTCATGTCGGAGCAGGCGCCCACGGTCGGCGGCGGCACCGCGGCCGCCGCTGCCGGCGGGCAGGTCACGACGCCGGGCACGGCGACCAGGACGGCGAATGCGGCTGTCAGGAAGGTTTTGCCGAGGAATCGATGGCGCAAGGGTCCCACCCCCGTCTGGGTCTCGAATGCCGGAGACTATAGACATTCCTCAATTTGATAGACATCGATTGATCGGCCAGGTCGCGCTGGCCTCGGGTGTGAATCCGGGCGCGTGGCGCGGCTTCCGGCGGGAAGTGTCAGAGGGGGCGGGCAGAATGTGCGGCGATGGCGAGCAAGGGAACGCGCAGCGAGCGGGAGCCGGCCGAGCGGCTGCCCGTGGCCCGGGTCTGCGTCGACATGCCGCTCGCGCACCTCGACCGACCGTTCGACTACCTGGTCTCCACCGGCGACGACGAGGCCGCGCAACCGGGCGTGCGGGTCAAGGTGCGGTTCGCCGGGCAGCTGGTGAGCGGATTCCTGCTGGCCCGCGCCGAGCGGTCCGAGCACGAGGGCAAGCTGGCCTACCTGGAGAAGGTGGTCTCCGCCGAGCAGGTGCTGGACCCGGAGGTGGCCCGGCTGGCCCGGGCGGTGGCCGACCGATACGCGGGCAATCTCGCTGATGTGTTGCGGCTCGCGGTGCCACCCCGGCATGCGCGGGTTGAGGCCCAGGCCGCTTCCCCACCCGACCCGGCGGGATCCGCCCCGCCGCCCGAGCCGGCCGCGCCGGCCGGGCCCGCCCCGTCGCCGGGTGACGCTGTGGTGGATGTCGTGGAGCCTGCGGCGGGCGGGTGGGATGCGTACCTGGCGGGGGCGGGTTTTCTGCGGGCGCTGGAGGAGGGCCGGGCCCCTCGGGCGGTCTGGTCGGCGCTGCCCGGGGAGGACTGGCCGCTGCGGATCGCGGAGGCGGCCGCGGCCACCGTGCGCGGCGGACGCGGTGTCGTCATCGTGGTGGCGGACGCTCGCGACCTCGACCGGGTGGACCAGGCGCTCGGTGCCGTGCTCGGTGCGGGGCGGCACGTCGCTCTGAACGCGGCGGTCGGCCCGGCGGAGCGATATCGGCGGTTCCTCAAGGCGAGCCGTCATCAGGTTCCGGTGGTGGCCGGCACCCGGGCGGCGATGTGGGCGCCGGCGCCGACACTCGGGCTCGTGGTCATCTGGGACGACGGGGACGACCTGCACGCCGAGCCGCGGGCGCCCTACCCGCACGCGCGGGACGTGCTGCTCACCCGGGCACAACTCGCCGAGTGCGCGGCGCTGGTGGGCGGCTTCGCGCGTACCGGTGAGGGGCAGCTGCTGCTGGAGACCGGCTGGGCGAAAGAGATCGCCGCGCCGCGCCCGGTCCTGCGGGAGCGGTCGCCGGCGATTTCGCCGACCGGCGACGACTCGCAGCTGGCCCGCGATCCCGGCGCGGTCAGCGCACGGCTGCCGGCGCTGGCCTGGCAGGCGGCGCGGCAGGCGTTGCAGGCCGACGCGCCGGTGCTGGTGCAGGTGCCCCGCCGCGGATACCTGCCGGCGATCGCCTGCGCCGAGTGCCGCACCCCGGCGCGGTGCCCGCACTGCTCCGGACCGCTCGGCCTGCACGGCGCGCGGGACGTTCCGGTCTGCCACTGGTGCGGGCGGGCGTCGGCGGCCTTCGCGTGCCCGGTCTGCGAGGGCCGGCGGCTGCGCGCCTCGGTGACCGGGGCCCGGCGTACGGCTGAGGAGCTCGGCCGCGCCTTCGCGGGCGCGCCGGTGCGCACCTCGGGCCGGGACGAGATCTTGACCACGGTGCCGGCCGAGGCCGCTGTGGTGGTCGCCACGCCGGGGGCCGAGCCGGTCGCCGACGGTGGCTACGGTGCGGTCCTCCTGCTTGACACGTGGGCCCTGCTGAGCCGGTCCGACCTGCGCGCCGCGGAGGAGACGATGCGGCGCTGGCTGAACGCGGCGGCGCTGGCCCGGCCCGGTTCGGCGGGTGGCCGGGTGATCGTGGTCGCGGACGCCTCGCTGGCACCGGTGCAGGCCCTGCTGCGCTGGGATCCCGGCTGGTTCGCCGCCCGTGAGCTGGCCGAACGGCGCGAGCTCGGCTTCCCGCCGGCGGCCCGGATGGCGAGCGTGACGGGCCAGACAGCCGCCGTGTCCGAGCTGCTCTCGCTGGCCCGCCTGGGAGACGATGTCGAGGTGCTCGGCCCGGTGCCGGCCACCGACGACCAGGAGCGGATGCTGCTGCGGGTGTCCCGGTCCCGGGCGGCCGAGCTGGCGCACGCGCTGCACGAGGCGGCCGCCGTGCGCAGCGCACGTAAGGCGGCGCTGACCGTGCGTGTCCAGGTGGATCCGGCCGACCTGTTCTGAGCATCGGCACTCCGTAGACTGGTCGGGTGCTGTTCACCAGAGTCAGGAGTACTGCCGCGTGACCGTCCAGCCCATCCGTCTGTTCGGCGATCCGGTGCTGCGCACGCCGGCCGATTCCGTCGTCGACTTCGACAAGGAACTGCGCAATCTGGTCAAGGACCTGATCGAGACCATGCAGGACGAGGGCGGCGCCGGACTGGCCGCGCCGCAGCTCGGCGTCGGCCTGCGGGTTTTCACGTTCGACGTGGATGACGTGGTCGGGCACATCGTCAACCCGGTGCTCTCCTTCCCGGACGACGAGGAGCAGGACGGCCCGGAGGGCTGCCTGTCCATCCCGGGCATCTACATCGACACCAAGCGCCGGCAGAACGTGATCGCGGCGGGCTTCAACGAGCACGGTGACCCGATCCAGCTGGTCGGCACCGGCCTGATGGCCCGCTGCGTGCAGCACGAGACCGACCACCTGGACGGAGTGCTGTTCCTGGACCGGCTGGACGCCGCCGCCCGCAAGGACGCGATGAGGCAGATCCGCTCCGCCGAGTGGTACGACGCGGCGAAGCCCCCGATGATCAAGGAGAGCCCGCACGGCCAGGGCATCTTCGGGCTCGGGCGGTGACTCGATGCGCCTGATCTTCGCGGGCACTCCCGAGGTCGCCGTGCCGAGCCTGAACGCGATCGCCGCCTCCGGGCACGAGCTGATCGCCGTCGTGACCCGCCCGGACGCGCCCGCCGGTCGTGGCCGCCGCCTGGTCCGCTCGCCCGCCGGTGCCTGGGCCGACGAGCGGGGCATCGAGGTGCTCACCCCGGCGAAGCCGCGCGACCCCGAGTTCCAGGAGCGGCTGCGCGCGCTGGCGCCGGACTGTGTGCCCGTGGTGGCGTACGGCGCACTCGTGCCACCCAGCGCGCTGGAGATCCCGAAACACGGCTGGGTGAACCTGCATTTCTCGCTGCTGCCCGCGTGGCGTGGCGCGGCGCCGGTGCAGCACGCCGTCCTGCACGGCGACGAGGTGACCGGCGCGAGCGTCTTCGAGCTGGAGGCGGGGCTGGACACCGGCCCGGTCTTCGGCACCCTGACCGAGCAGATCCGGTTCAACGACACCTCCGGCATGCTGCTGGAGCGGCTCGCCGTCGAGGGCGCGGGACTGCTTGTCGCGGTGCTCGACGCGATCGAGGCGGGCACCGCCCGGGCACACCCGCAGCCGGCCGACGGGATCACGTTCGCACCGAAGCTGACCGTCGAGGACGCCCGGATCCGCTGGGACGACCCGGCGTTCGCGGTGGACCGGCGGATCCGGGCGTGCACTCCGGCGCCGGGCGCCTGGACCACGCTGCGCGACGAGCGGCTGAAGCTGGGACCGGTCCGGCCGGTGGCCAACGTCCCGCACCTGCGGCCGGGTGAGCTGCTGGTGGAGCGTAAGCAGGTACTGGCCGGTACCGCGACCACCCCGGTGATCCTGGGCGAGGTCCGGGCCGCCGGGAAGAAACCGATGTCCGCCACCGATTGGGCGCGCGGCATGCGTATCGAGGCTGGGGAGAAGCTCTCTTGACAGAACACCGGGCTTCGCGGCCGCATGGTGGACGGCCGATCCGGCCGTCCGGTCCCGGCCATTCCCGGGACGACCGCAGCGGGCGGGCTCCGCGCGCCGGTCGCCCACCGTCGGATCCGGCACGGCAGGCGGCGTACGAGGCGATCGCGGCGGTGCATCGCGATGACGCGTACGCGAACCTGGTCCTCGCCGAGATCCTCGGCGGGATGGGTTTGCACGGGCGGGACGCGGCGTTCGCGACCGAGCTGACGTACGGGACGCTCCGTGCGCTCGGCACCCTCGACCTGATCGTCGCCGAGGCGGCCGGCCGGGAGGTCTCGCGGATCGACCCGCCGGCCCGGGACGCGCTCCGGCTCGGCGCCTACCAGCTGCTGTACACCCGGGTGCCGTCGCACGCCGCGGTGAACCAGACGGTCGACCTGGTGCGTTCGGTGGCTCCCGCAGCGTCCGGCTTCGCCAACGCGGTGATGCGCACCATCTCCGAGACCACGCTGGAGGCGTGGCTGGATCGGGTCGCGCCGGACTACGAGAGCGACCCGATCGCCAACCTCTCGGTGATGCACCACCACCCGCAGTGGATCATCCGATCGTTCGCCGAGGCGCTCGGCGGCGACCTGGACGAGACCGCCCGGTTGCTGATCGAGGACAACCAGCCGCCGGCCGTGCACCTGTGCGCGCGTCCCGGACGGGCCGATGCGATCGACCTGGCCGACGAGGTGGACGGCGTACCCGGGGCCTTCTCGCCGTACGCGGTGTATCTCAACGGCGGCGCGCCGCGCGACCTGGCGGCGATCCGTCAGGGTCGCGCCCACGTGCAGGACGAGGGCTCCCAGCTGGTCGCCGCCGCGCTGCTGGCCGCGCCGATCGAGGGCCGCGACACCCGCTGGCTGGACCTGTGCGCCGGCCCGGGCGGCAAGGCCGGCCTGCTCGGGGCGATCGCCGCCGGCCGGGGCGCCGAGGTGACCGCGGTCGAGGTGGCCGAGCACCGGGCCCGCCTTGTCGACCAGGCCTGCGAGGGCATGCCGGTGACGGTGCTGCCGGTGGACGGCCGTTCCGTCGGCCGGGATCCGGATCTGGCCGAGGAGTCGTTCGACCGGGTGCTGGTGGACGCGCCGTGCACCGGGCTCGGCTCGTTGCGCCGCCGGCCGGAGTCGCGCTGGCGCCGGCAGCCGGCCGACCTGCCGCCGCTCACCAAGTTGCAGCGGGAGCTGCTGGTGGCGGCACTGCGGGCGGTGCGCCCGGGCGGCGTGGTGGCGTATGTGACGTGTTCGCCGCACATGGTGGAGACGCAGGTCACGGTGAGCGAGGGTGCCCGGCGCAGCGGCGTCGAGGTCGACTTCGTGGACGCCCGGCCGCTGCTGCCACCGGGCATGCCGGGGCTGGGCGCCGGGCCGACCGTGCAGCTGTGGCCGCACAAGCACGGCACCGACGCGATGTTCCTGGCGGTTCTGCGGCGGACCAGCTGAACCCCGCGTGAGGGAGGCCGGATCGGCCTCCCTCACGGGGGCGGCGCGGCCCTGGCCACGATGAAAAGGCCGGGTCATAGACTCGCAGCGTGGAACGATCGCCGATCATCGCGCCGAGCATCCTGGCCTCCGACTTCTCCCGTCTCGGGGAGGAGGTGCGGGCCATCGAGGGAGCTGCCGACTGGGTGCACGTGGACGTCATGGACAACCACTTCGTCCCGAACCTCACGCTCGGCCTGCCGATCGTGCAGAGCCTGCGCAAGGCGACCACCATCCCGTTCGACGTGCACCTGATGATCACGGATCCGGAGCGGTGGGCGCCGGGCTACGCCGAGGCGGGGGCGTACAACGTCACCTTCCACGCCGAGGCCTGTGAGAACCCGGTGGCGCTGGCCAAGGCGCTGCGTGCGGCGGGGGCCAAGGCCGGGCTGGCGATCGACCGGGACACCCCGGTCGAGCCGTACCTGGAGTTGCTGCCCTACCTGGACACCGTCCTGATCATGACGATCAAGGCGGGTTTCGGCGGTCAGGCCTTCATGCCGGAGATGCTGGCCAAGGTCCGTGACGTGCGCCGCCGGATCGCGGTCGGCGGGCTGGAGGTCCGGGTCGAGGTGGACGGCGGCATCGCGGCCGACACCATCGAGCAGGCCGCCGAGGCCGGTGCCGACGCGTTCGTGGCGGGCACCGCCGTCTACGGCGCCGCCGACCCGGCCGAGGCCGTGCGGAAGCTGCGGGCGCTGGCCGCCGCGAAGATGGGGGTGGCGTGAGCGGCTCCGGGGGCCCATCATCGAGCTTTATCTCCCGGCGTGCGCAGGAAGGGTGCGATGAGCACGGCTGAGCCGCGACCCGACACCGATTTCGAACTGGAGGCGGAGGAGGGTCCCGATCTCATCCTGGTGGTCGACGACGACCAGGACATCGCCAGCTTCGTCGAGTTCAACCTCAAGGTGCAGGGTTTCGAGGTGATCCGGGCCAGGGACGGCCAGGAGGCGCTCGACATGATGGAGACCCACCGGCCCGGCCTGGCGATCGTCGACTGGATGATGCCGCGGATGGACGGGGTCGAGCTGATCCGCCGGCTGCGCGCCGATCCGCTCACCTCGGCCCTACCGGTGATCATGCTGACCGCGAAGAGCATGACCGTGGACAAGGTGGTCGGCCTCACCGCGGGCGCCGACGACTACCTGGTCAAGCCGTTCGACAACGCGGAGCTGCTCGCACGGGTCACCACCACGCTGCGCCGCCACAAGGACGCCCGCGAGGTGTCGCCGCTGACCGGCCTGCCGGGCAACGCCCGCGTCCGGCGCGAGATCGGCGAGCGGATGCGCAACGGCGGGGAGTACTCGGTCGGCTACATCGACATCGACCGGTTCAAGAGCGTGAACGACGTCTACGGGTTCGACCGGGGTGACGAGTTCATCATCGCGCTGGCGCGCAGCCTGCAGCGGGCCAGCGCGGACACCGGCAAACCGTCGATCTTCCTGGGGCACATCGGCGGCGACGACTTCGTCTTCATCTGCGCACCGGAGCAGGTGCTGCCGCTGACGAAGCGGACGGTCACCGACTTCGAGAAGGCGGCCGACATGCTCTACGAGCCGAAGGACGCGCAGCGCGGCTTCATCGAGGTGCCGGACCGCCGGGGGAACAAGCAGAAGGCGGCGCTGGTGACCCTGTCGATCGGGGTGGCGCAGGCGACCGCCGACGGGCGCCGGTTCGCCGACCCCCGGGTGGTGATCGCCGTCGCCTCGGAGATGAAGAAGGTGGCCAAGTCGCAGCCGGGCTCCTACGTTGCTATCGACCGGCGCCGGAAGGAGATCGAGTAGGTGCGTATTGGGGGACGTACTCCTGGCCGGTCAGGGACTGGATCCGGGCCAGCAGTACGTCGGTGAGCGCCCGCACCTCCGCGGCCTGCGGGCTGGGATCCGGAGCGGGCAGGGCGGGGCCGAACGCGATGGCCACCGCGCGGCGGCCCGAGCTGCGCGGCTCGGTGCCGCGGATGCCGACCGGTACGAGTGGGACGCCCGCCTGTGCCGCCAGCCGTACCGCCCCGGTCCGGCCTCGGTAGAGCCGCCCGTCCGGCGATCGGGTGCCCTCCGGGAAGACCGCGACCAGGCCGCCCGCGCGCAGGACCGGCACCGCGGCGTCGAAGGCGGCCAGCACCGCGCGCCCACCGCCACGCTCGACCGGGATGGCACCCATTCCGGTGACCACCGATCGGGTGATCGCACCACGCAGTCCCGGGGTGCGGAAGTACTCCGCCTTGGCCCAGAACGCCACGTGCCGGGGCGCGGTCAGGCCGAGGAAGAGCTGGTCGCCGACGGAGAGATGGTTGGCGCAGAGGATCGCCCCGGTGCCGGCCGGTACATGCTCCAGACCGGTGACGGCGGGACGCCAGATCGCCCGGACCAGGGTGCCGAGGGTGCGGTCGGTCAGTGCGTAGAGCGGCGGCGTACGGGTCATTCGGCGGCTCCCAGGTGGGCGGTGAGGATGGCGTCCAGGAACGGTGCGGGGTCGGAGGCGCCGGTGGCGAGCTGGAGACTGCCCCAGTTACGCAACTCGGCCATGCCGTGCAACGCGGCCCACAGCACGCCGGCGGTGACCTCGGGCCGCTGCCCGCTCGCCGGCCGGACCTCGGCGACCAGGCCGGCCAGCAGCCGGAAGAGCGGCAGGCCGGCCTCGCGCAGCCCGAGGTAGCCGCTCTGCAGCAGGTCGTGCCGGAACATCAACTCGAACATGCCGCGGTTGGTCGCGGCGAAGCCGAGGTAGGTCCCGGCGAGTGCGGCGATCCGGGCGCGCGGCTCGGGAGGTGCCGCGGCGAGGGCGGCGTCGATCTGGTCGGAGAGGTCGGCGAAACCGGACCGGGCGATCGCGGACAGCAGCGAGAGATGGGTCGGGAAGTAGCGGCGGGGCGCGCCGTGTGAGACGCCGGCGCGGCGGGCGATCTCCCGCAGGGACAGTGCGGCATGGCCCTCGCTCTGCAGCAGCTCGGCACCGGTCCGCACCAACCGGGCGCGTAATCCCTGGTCGAGGTCCATAGACACTGTCTATCAAAGTGCGTAGACAGTGTCTACCCGGGCGAATGTGCGATGGTGATGGTCATGGATGTTGACGCGCTGCGTGCGATCACGCCGGGCTGCAAGCACCGGCTCCATCTCAACAACGCGGGCGCCGGGCTGATGTCTCAGCCCACGCTCGACGCGATGACCGCGCACCTGCGGGCCGAGGCGGAACTGGGTGGCTACGAGGCGGCCGACGCCGCGGCCGGCCAGATCGCCGACACCTACGCCGCGCTGGCGGAGCTGCTCGGCGGGCGGCCGGAGGAGATCGCGCTCTTCGACAACTCGACCCACGCCTGGCAGGCGGCCTTCTACTCGCTGCCGCTGAGCCCCGGCGACCGCATCCTCACCGGGACGGCGGAATACGGCAGCAACGTGTACGCCTACCTCCAGGTCGCCCGACGGACCGGCGCCGAGGTCGTGGTCGTGCCGAACGACGAGCACGGCCAGCTCGACACCGCCGCACTCGCCGGGCTCATCGACGAGCGGACCAAACTGATCGGGCTCACCCATGTGCCCACCTCCGGCGGCCTGGTCAACCCGGCAGTCGAGGTGGGCCGGATCGCCCGGGCGGCCGGAGTGCCGTACCTGCTGGACGCCACCCAGTCGGTCGGGCAGTTCCCGGTCGACGTCGAGGCGATCGGCTGCGACTTCCTCTGCGGCACCGGCCGCAAGTTCCTGCGCGGCCCGCGCGGCACGGGCTTCCTCTGGGTCCGCGAGTCGGCCCTGGACCGGCTGGACCCGCACGTCGCCGAGATCCGGTCGGCGGTGTGGGACGGCGACCGCGGCTTCTCCTGGGTGCCCGGCGCCCGGCGGCTGGAGACCTGGGAGAACAGCTACATCAACATCGTCGGGCTGGGCGTTGCCGTACGGCAGGCGCTAGACCTGGGGCTGGACCAGATCGGCCGGCGGGCGATCGGACTCGGCGCCCGGATGCGTGGTCTGCTCGACGACACCCCGGGCGTGACCACGTACGACCTGGGTGCGGTGCGCTGTGCCATCGTGACCGCGAAGGTCGACGGGGTGCCGGCGGACGAGGTGGTGACCCGGCTTGCATCTGCCGGGGTCAACGTCACCGCCACCGAGGCGGACGACAACCAGCTCGACACCGAGTTCCGCAGGGTGCACCCGCTGGTCCGGTTCTCGCCGCACTACTACAACACCGAGGACGAGTTGGAGCACGCGGCGGCGCTGGTCGGGGCCATGGTCGACAAGCGGGTGTGAGGTAGCTCGCGCACCGGGTGGCAAAATCGTCGCCGCGTGCAAGACTCGGGGGTAACCCACCACGCGCTGGCGGGACTCGGTGAAATTCCGAACCGGCGGTGATCCGATGCATTCGCATCGGTAAGCCCGCGACCCGGACGTCGATGCACCTTGACGGACGGTGGACCTGGTGAGACTCCGGGGCCGACGGTTGATCGGGCGGCAGGCCGCTCGATCAGACAGTCCGGATGGGAGACAGCGCGCGGAATCGGACGGGGGCGTGCCGCTACGGCTCGTTCCCGGACGGGGTGCGCGAAGCGTACCCATCTGTCCGATTCCCGGCGTTATCTCCCGCAACCTCTCAGCGCGTGACCGCTCCGCGTGAGAGGACCGTTCATGGTGACCGAGGACGAGGCGATGTGCCGCGCGATTGCGCTGGCCGCCCGGGGCCTCGGCACGACAAGTCCCAACCCGGTCGTCGGCTGCCTGCTGCTCGGCCCGGACGGCGAGGTCGTCGGTGAGGGGTTCCACGCGTACGCGGGCGGGCCGCACGCCGAGATCGTCGCCCTGGCTCAGGCCGGCGAGCGGGCCCGGGGCGGCACCTGCGTGGTCACTCTGGAGCCGTGCAACCACACCGGGCGTACCGGACCGTGTTCGGACGCGCTGATCGCCGCCGGGGTGCGCCGGGTGGTCATCGCGGTCGACGACCCGACGCCGGTCGCCGCGGGCGGGGCGGCCAGGTTGCGCGCCGCGGGCATCCACGTGGCCACCGGTGTTCGCCGGCAGGAGGCCGAGCAGGGCAACATCGCCTGGCTGACCGCGGTGCGCCGGAGCCGGCCCTATGTGACCTGGAAGTTCGCCGCGACGCTCGACGGCCGTTCGGCCGCCGCCGACGGCACCAGCCAGTGGATCTCCTCGGCCGAGTCCCGCGCCGACGTGCACGTGCTGCGCAGCACGGTGGACGCGATCGTGGTCGGGGTCGGCACGGTGGTGGCCGACGACCCGCAACTCACCGTCCGGGACCTGCGCGACGGCACCCTCGCGATCAAGCAGCCTCTGCGGGTGGTGGTCGACTCGTCCGGGCGTACCCCGGAAAACGCTCGCGTGCGTGACGCGGCCGCATCCACCTGGATCGTCACCCTGGCCGCCGCCGGCACCGGGCCGGACGGCCGGGTCGACCTGAACACGCTGCTCACCGGCCTGTACGCGCGGGGCGTGCGCAACGTCCTGCTGGAGGGCGGCCCGACCCTGGCCGGCGCTTTCCTGTCGGCCGGACTGGTCGATCGGGTGATCGGATACATCGCGCCGAAACTCCTCGGCGACGGCCGGGCCGCGCTGGTGGACGCCGGGGTCGGCACCATCGCCGACGCCCTGGAACTGGATTTCACCGACATCGCGCAGATCGGTGGCGACCTGCGCTTCACCGCCACCCTGCGGCAGAAGCCCTCCGACCACCCACCACTGAAGGAGACCTGATGTTCACCGGAATCGTCGAGGAGCTGGGCGAGGTCGTCCGGCTCACCGAGGGCAGCGAGGACTCGGCCGTCATCGCGGTGCGCGGCCCGCTCGTCACCTCGGACGCCAGGGACGGCGACTCGATCTCGGTCAACGGGGTCTGTCTCACGGTGATCGACAACGTGGACGGGGTCTTCACCGCCGACGTGATGGGCGAGACCCTGCGGCGCAGCTCGCTCGGGGTGCTGCGAGCGGGCAGCAACGTGAACCTGGAGCGGGCCGCCGCGCTGGGCAGCCGCCTCGGCGGGCACCTGGTGCAGGGCCACGTGGACGGCGTCGCGAAGATCATCGCGCGGGAGCCGGCCGACCAGTGGGAGGTCGTGCGCTTCTCGCTGCCGGCCGACCTGGCGAAGTACGTGGTCGAGAAGGGCTCGATCACGGTAGACGGGGTGTCGCTCACCGTCATGACGGTGACCGACGACACCTTCGAGGTCGGGATGATCCCGGCCACCTCCAAGCACACCGTGCTGGGCAGCAAGGCCATCGGCGATCCGGTCAACCTCGAGGTCGACGTGATCGCGAAGTACGTCGAGAAGATGCTGGGGAGCCGCAATGTTTGAGAGCATCGAGCGCGCTATCAAGGACATCGCGGCCGGCAAGCCGGTGATCGTGGTGGACGACGAGGACCGCGAGAACGAGGGTGACCTGATCTTCGCGGCCGAGCACGCCACGCCGGAGCTGGTCGCGTTCATGGTCCGCTACACATCCGGGTACATCTGCGTGCCGCTGCCCGAGGACGAGGCGGACCGGCTGGACCTGCCGCCGATGTTCCACACCAACCAGGACAAGCGGGGTACGGCGTACGCGGTGACCGTCGACGCCCGGACCGGTGTGAGCACCGGCATCTCGGCGGCCGACCGGGCCCGTACCATCCGGCTGCTCGCCTCGGCGGAGACGCAGCCCGACGACCTGTCCCGGCCGGGGCACATCGTCCCGCTGCGGGCCAAGTCCGGGGGCGTGCTGCGCCGCCCCGGGCACACCGAGGCGGCGATCGACCTGGCGGTACTGGCCGGCTGCCGGCCCGCCGGCGTGCTCTGCGAGATGGTCAACGACGACGGCACCATGCAGCGCCGTCCCGACCTGGAGCGGTTCGCCGCCGAGCACGACCTGGCGCTGATCACCATCGCCGACCTGGTGGCGTACCTGCGGGAGCAGAACCGCTCACAGGTGGAGCGGGTGGTGGAGACCCTGCTGCCGTCCGAGCACGGCGTCTTCACCGCGGTCGGCTACCGCACCGAGGCGGACAACGGCGAGCACGTGGCGCTGGTCTTCGGTGACCTGGGCGACGGCGAGGACGTGCTGGTCCGGGTGCACTCGGAATGCCTCACCGGGGACGTCTTCGGCTCCAAGCGCTGCGACTGCGGGCCGCAGCTGGACGCGGCCCTGGAGCGGGTCGCCGAGGCCGGCCGCGGGGTGGTGCTCTACATGCGCGGGCACGAGGGACGCGGCATCGGCCTGCTGCACAAGCTCCAGGCGTACCAGCTGCAGGACCGCGGCCTCGACACGGTGGACGCGAACCTCGAGCTCGGCCTGCCGGCCGACGCCCGCGACTACGGCACGGGCGCGCAGATCCTCTACGACCTGGGCGTGCGCTCGATGCGCCTGCTCACCAACAACCCGGCCAAGAGAGCCGGGCTTGAGGGGTACGGGCTGCGCGTCACCGGCCGTGAGTCACTTCCGGTCCGGCTGCACCCGGAGAACGTCCGGTACCTGCGGACGAAGCGGGACCGGATGGGGCATCTGTTCGAGGCGTTGGGCTGATCTCGTCCCCAGCAGGGGTGAACAATACGGTGAAAGAGGGGGACCAACATGGCCGGCTTCGGTGATCCGCACATGCAGACCGTCGACGCGGCCGGGCTGCGGCTCGGCATCGTCGGCTCCCGGTGGCACAACGACCTGGTCGGCCACATGATCGAGCGGGCCAAGTCTGCCGCCGCGGCCTGCGGCGTCACGGAGGTCTTCGTGGCCCGGGTGGCCGGCTCGGTCGAGTTGCCGGTGGTGGCTCAGGCGATGGCCCGCAAATACGACGCCGTGGTCGCCCTGGGTGTGGTCATCAAGGGCGAGACACAGCACTTCGAGTACGTGTGCGACGCGGTCACCACCGGGCTCACCCGGGTCGCCCTGGACGAGGCCACCCCGGTGGCGCACGGCGTGCTCACCGTGCACAGCCTCGGGCAGGCCCGGGACCGGGCCGGGCTGGAGGACTCGATCGAGGACAAGGGCTGGCAGAGCACGGTCGCCGTGCTCGACGCCGCGCTCGCCATCCGCGAGGTGGAGAAGGCCTAGAGCCGTCCGGCTTCGATGATGCGGGCCAGGAACTGACGGGTCCGCGCTTCGACGGGGTCACCGAGCACCTGCGACGGTGGCCCCTGTTCGAGGACCCGGCCGCCGTCCAGGAACGCCACCCGGTCGGCGACCTGCCTGGCGAACCCCATCTCGTGGGTCGCCAGGACCATGGTCGTCCCGTCGCCCTTGAGGTCGCGGATCATGGTGAGCACCTCGCCGACCAGCTCCGGGTCGAGCGCCGAGGTGACCTCGTCGAGCAGCAGCAGCCGCGGCTGGTTGACCAGCGCCCGGACGATGGCGACCCGCTGCTGCTGGCCGCCGGAGAGCCGGTCCGGGTAGGCGCCGGCCTTGGCGGCCAGGCCGACCCGCTCCAGCCACTGCATGGCCTGCGCCTTCGCCTCGGCCGGGGACTTCTTGTGTACGCGTACCGGGGCGAGCGTGATGTTGTCGAGCACCGTCATGTGCGGGAACAGGTTGTACGACTGGAAGACGAGCCCGATCTTCTGGCGTACCCGGTCGGGGTCCGCCCGCGGGTCGGTGATCTCGTCGCCGTCCAGGTGGATGGTGCCGTCGTCGACCTGTTCGAGGAGGTTGACGCAGCGCAGCAGCGTCGACTTGCCCGAGCCGGAGGCGCCGATCAGGGCGACCACCTCGTGCTCGTCCACGTCCAGGCTGAGGTCGTCGAGGATGACGTGCTCGCCGAAGGTCTTGCGAACGTTCTTGCAGGAGAGCACCACGGTCAGGACCCCGCGTTCTGGCGGCGGGCCGCGCGCAGGGTCACCCAGTCGGTGACCGCGATCAGCGGCAGGGCGAGCAGCATGAACAGCACCCCGGCCACCACGTACGGGGTGAAGTTGGCGTCCTGCGCGACGCCGATCTGGGCGGCCCGGATGGCGTCGATCGGCCCGGCCAGGGAGATCAGGCCGACGTCCTTCTGCAGGGCCACGGTGTCGTTGAGCAGCGGCGGGGCGACCCGGCGTACCGCCTGCGGCAGGACCACGTGCCGCATCGTCTGCCGGTAGCCGAGCCCCAGCGAGCGGGCGGCGGCGATCTGGCTCGGGTGCACCGACTCGATGCCGGCACGGAATACCTCGGCCAGGTAGGCGCCGTACGTGATGATGATCGCGGCGGCGCCGAGCACCAGCACCGACGGGATGCCCTGCAGCCGCAGGCCGGGGATGCCGAACGCGAACAGGTAGATCACGATGATCAGCGGCAGGCCGCGGAACGAGTACGTGTAGCCGGTGGCGATCGCGCGTACCGGGAAGGCGACCGGCCCGCGCAGCGTGCGCAGCACCGCGACCAGCAGGCCCAGGGCCATCGCGAGCGTGGCGCAGACGACGAGCAGCCGCAGGTTGAGCCAGAGCCCGTCGAGGATCTGCGGCAGGTACTTCCGGGCCGTCGGAAAGTCGAAGAACGACGTCTTGACCCGCTCCCACCCGGGCGCCCCGGTGACCGCGACGGTCAGCAGGGTGCCGACGGCCGCGGTGGAGAGCGCGGCGAGCAGAACGGACCGGATCGCCTGCCGGCGGCGGTAGGCGATCCGGTCGAGTCGCCGTTCGGATGGTGCGTAGGTCACGAGAGTTCGGGTGCCCCGGCGGTGTCCGCCAGCCAGGTCTTCTCCAGCACGGCGAGGGTGCCGTCCTGGCGCAGCTGGTCGACCGCCCGGCTCACGCAGCCGGTCAGCGGCGATCCCTTGTCGAGCACGATGCCGAACTGCTCGGGCACGCCGACCTGGGGCAGCTGGCCGACGATCACGCCGTTGTCCAGCTCCGCCGCGGTCATGTAGAACGCGGTCGGCAGGTCCACCACGATGCCGTCGACGGTGCCGTTCTCCAGCGCCTTCTTGGCGTCGTCGTTGTTGTTGAAGACCGACGGCTCGGTGGCCGGCTTGATCAGGTCGGTGACCGCCTGGTAGCTGGTGGTGCCGACCTGGGCGCCCAGCTTGGCGTTCTTCAGCTCGGCGACCGACTTCGCTCCGGCGATCTTGGAACCCTTCGTGGTGATCACCGTCTGCCGCACCAGGTAGTACGGGGACGAGAAGTCCACCGCCGCCTTGCGCTCCTCGGTGATCGAGAACTGGTTGATGTCGATGTCGAACGCCTTCGGGCCGGGCGCGATCGCGTTGTTGAACGTCACCTGAGTCCAGGTGACGTTCGCGGTCTGGAAGCCGAGCCGGTCGGCGACCTGGTACGCGACCGCGGCCTCGAACCCCTTGCCGTTGCTCGGCGTGTTCTCGCTGAACCACGGTTCGTACGCGGGGTTGTCGGTGCCGATGGTGAGCTTGCCTGGGGTCTTGGTGGCGAGGCTGCTGGGCGTGCACGTGTCGGAAGAGGCGGAGGCCGGGGCGCCGGCGGTGGTGTCTTCTTCGACCGGCGAGCATGCGGTGACGGCTGCGAACAGGAGCGCGACGCCGCCGAGAGCCACGGGGGAGTAACGGCTGACCATGCCGGGCAGCTTAGAAGACGTCCCAACCGCTGGGGCCGTTCGTCGTCAAGACGTGATGAGCTGCCACAATCGTTCCCCGTGAAGACGTTCGAAGAACTGTTTGCCGAGTTGCAACGCAAGGCGGCGGAACAGACCCCCGGTTCGGGCACCGTCGAGGCGCTCGAACGCGGAGTCCACTTCATCGGCAAGAAGGTCGTCGAGGAGGCGGCCGAGTCCTGGATGGCGGCCGAGCACGAGGGCCCGGAGCGCGCCGCCGAGGAGATCTCCCAGCTCCTCTACCAGGCACAGGTGCTGATGATCGCGACCGGTCTCGAGCTCAAGGACGTCTACCGACATCTGTGACGCGCGTCCGCCAGGTCCGTTCACAGATCGAAGGAGCACGTCATGCTGCGTATTGCCATTCCGAACAAGGGGACCCTCGCCGGTCCGGCGTCACAGATGTTGCGGGACGCGGGCTACCGCCAGCGCACCGACCCCAAAGACCTGATCTGCCGTGACGAAGCCAACAACGTCGAGTTCTTCTACCTGCGGCCGCGGGACATCGCCACGTACGTCGGCTCGGGTGATCTCGATCTCGGCATCACCGGCCGCGACCTGCTGGTCGACTCCGGCGTGCCGGCCACCGAGCTGCTCGACCTGAACTTCGGCGGTGCCACGTTCCGGTGGGCCGCCCCCAGCGGCACCCTGACCAGTGCCGACGAGATCGGCGGCCGGCGCATCGCCACCGCCTACCCCGGCGTGGTGAACCGCTACCTGGCGGAGAACGAGCTGAAGGCGGACGTCGTGCGCCTCGACGGCGCGGTGGAGAACGCGGTCCGGCTCGGCGTGGCCGACCTGATCGCCGACGTGGTGGAGACCGGGGCGACCCTGCGCCAGGCCGGCCTGGTCACCCTCGGTGAGCCGATCATGCGGTCCTCGGCGATCCTGATCGGTCGCGGCGAGCAGGCGCCGAACGGCGGCGCGCAGCTGCTGCGGCGCCTGCAGGGCGTGCTCGTCGCGCGCAACTTCGTGATGCTGGCCTACGACGTACGCGCGGACCTGCTCGAACAGGCCACCGGACTGACCCCCGGCATCGAGTCGCCGACCGTCTCCCCGCTGCACCGGGAGGGCTGGGTCGCGGTCCAGGCGATGGTCCAGCGCAGCAGCGTGCACCGGATCATGGACGAGCTGTACGAGCTCGGCGCACGTGCCATCCTGGTAACCGACATCGCCAACTGCAGGCTGTGATGACCGCTGTGACTTTCCGACCCAAGAAGATCCGCGTCGTCGCGGTGCCCTCCGCGATCGCCGTCGTGGTCCTGTTCACCGTGCTCAGCTTCGGGCTGAGCGGCAACGCCGGATTCCAGGACTCGCGGATGACCTTCCAGCGGGGCGACCAGATCGCCATGATCGGGCTGGGCATCCTGCTGGGCCTCGGCATCCTGGCCTTCTGCCGTCCGCGGATCGTCGCCGACCAGGAGGGCGTGCACGTGCGCAACCTGGTGGGCGGCTACGACCTGCCGTGGAGCGTGGTCCGCGCGGTCCGGTTCGACCGGAACTCGGCGTGGGCGCATCTGGAGCTGCACGACGAGGAGCAGGTGGCGATCCACGCGTTGCAGGCGGTCGACAAGGACTACGCGGTGGACGGAGTTCGTACCCTCCGGGCCTTGCATTCGGCCGCCGGCGGTGCCTGATAGACTTGCCGGCAGTCGACCACGCCCATGTTCAACATGGGCGCGAAAGAGGAGCCCGCAGGTTCCCACCCGAGTCACACATGTGGCTGGGTCCGGTCTCCCCGGTGGGGGCAGCGCTTGTTGAAGGCGCATCCCCGCCAGGCGTGCGTCCTCTCGGACGCCGATGACCGGTCGAGCGGGCCCCGGCATGTGCTGGGGCCTTCTGCTTTCCCGGCGTCCCGCCTCCAGCGGGACACTCGGGGCCGACCGCCATTGGCATCACCCGTCACTCGTCGTGGCGGGTGAGAGAACAACGTTCTGAGGAGGCCCCATCAGCGTCGAACCACGCGTGAACGAACAGATCCGGGCTCGTGAGGTCCGTCTGGTCGGTCCGGAGGGTGAGCAGGTCGGCATCGTGCCGCTCGAGCGCGCTCTTCAGCTGGCCGCGGACGTCGACCTGGACCTGGTCGAGGTTGCTCCGATGGCACGGCCGCCGGTGTGCAAGCTCATGGACTTCGGCAAGTTCAAGTACGAGAGCGCACTCAAGGCCCGTGAAGCACGGCGCAACCAGCAGCAGACCGTCATCAAGGAAATGAAGCTCCGGCCGAAGATCGATCCGCACGACTACGAGACCAAAAAGGGTCACGTGGTGCGGTTCCTCAAGGCGGGCGACAAGGTCAAGGTGACGATCATGTTCCGCGGTCGTGAGCAGAGCCGGCCCGAACTGGGCTTCCGGCTGCTGCGCCGGCTGAGCGAAGAGATTTCGGAGCTCGGCTTCGTCGAGGCCAGCCCGAAGCAGGACGGCCGGAACATGATCATGGTGCTGGCACCTCACCGGGCCACCAAGGCCGCCGCCGCAGCCGCCGTCGCAGCGGGCGCCAAGCCCGCCCGTGAGCCGCGCGAGGGCGACCCGACCGATGCTCCGGCAGCCGCTCCTGCCGACACGACAGCAGAGTAGTCAGTATTTCCCCGTGACTCCCCGGTGCGGGGAAAGATCAGAAAGAGGCGTCAAGTGCCGAAGATGAAGAGCCACACCGGCATGGGTAAGCGGGTGAAGGTCACCGGCAAGGGCAAGATCGTGCGCGAGCAGGCCGGCAAGCGTCACCTGCTGGAGCACAAGAGCTCCCACGTCACCCGCCGGATGACCGGCACGGTCGTTGTGGCCAAGGCCGACACCAAGCGAGTGAAGAAGCTTCTGGGCCGCTGACGCGCGCCTGACCAGTTCCCCTAAGGAGTACTAGAAATGGCACGCGTCAAGCGGGCGGTAAACGCCCAGAAGAAGCGCCGTACCCTGCTCGAGACCGCGAGCGGCTACCGCGGACAGCGTTCGCGTCTGTACCGCAAGGCCAAGGAGCAGGTGCTGCACTCGATGCAGTACTCGTACCGTGACCGCCGTGACCGCAAGGGCGACTTCCGCCAGCTGTGGATCCAGCGCATCAACGCTGCGTCCCGGGCCAACGGTCTGACCTACAACCGCCTGATCCAGGGTCTGAAGCTGGCCGGCGTCGAGGTCGACCGGAAGATCCTGGCCGACCTGGCGGTCCACGACGAGGCGGCGTTCGCGGCCATCGTCGAGATCGCTCGCGCGGCCGTCGCGGCCGAGGGCACCGGCGGCGCCGCCGCTCAGGCTGCCTGATTTCGCGTAGCACGTTTTCGAGACGCCCTCCGGCCCAGGTCGGGGGGCGTCTCGCTGTCTTGGAGTCGGAGCAGATGTTCACACCGCGTACCCCGAGAATCGTTGCGGCCCGGCGCCTGCAGCGCCGCAAGGACCGTGACCAGAGCGGCCGCTTCCTGGCCGAAGGCCCGCAGGCCGTGCGCGAGGCGCTGGCCGCCGGCGCCGTGCTGGAGCTGTTCGGCACCGGCGCCGCGCTGGACCGGCACGCCGACCTGGCGGCGCAGGCGCCCGAGGTCTCGCCGGTCACCGACGACGCCCTGGAGGCGCTCGCCGAGACCGTGCACCCGCAGGGCCTGGTGGCGCTCTGCGAACAGATCGACGTGCCGATCGGTGAGGCGCTCGCGAAACGGCCGCGGCTGGTCGCGGTGGTCGCCGAGATCCGCGACCCGGGCAATGCCGGCACCGTGCTGCGCACGGCCGACGCCGCGGGCGCCGGCGCGGTCATCTTCGCCGGCGACGCCGTCGATCCCTACAACGGCAAATGCGTACGCGCGTCCGCCGGCTCGCTGTTCCATGTGGACGTGGTACGCGCCCCGCTCAGCGTGATCGACCTGCTCCAGGACTCCGGGTTGCAGGTGCTCGCCACCAGCGGCACCGGCGACGACGACGTGGACTCGCTGCTCGACGGCGGTCTGCTGGACGCGCCGACCGCGTGGCTATTCGGGTCGGAGGCGCACGGGCTGCCGGAGCCGCTGCTGGCCGCGGCCGACCGGCGGGTCCGGGTGCCGATCTACGGCGGAGCGGAGAGCCTCAACCTGGCCGCGGCCGCCGCCGTCTGCCTGTACGCGTCAGCCCGGGCCCAGCGGTGACCGGACGCGTACCGGGAGCGGTATGCTGGCCGCATGTCAGGTCCGAGGCTTCTGTTTATCCGGCCCGCTGGTCGCGGGCGCCGGATCTGACTCTCCTGCGCGAACATCCCTGACCGGCGGGCTGCGGCCCAGCCGCGCCTCCGTAGACTGCCCGATGGCCCTGTCTTGGATGGGGCACTGCCGGTGTTGAGGGAGTTCGCCCGACCATGTCCTACCGCAACGATCCGTACGATCCGAAGCAGGCCGCCCTGCTTGCGCCCGAGGCCCTCGAGGCCGCGGTGGCCGACGCTGAGAAGGCGTTCGCGCAGGCCGCCGACCTCGACGCGCTCGCCGCGCTGAAGCCCGCGCACCTCGGTGACCGCTCGCCGGTGTCCCTGGCCCGCCGTGAGATCGGCTCCCTGCCGCCGGCCGCGAAATCCGACGCCGGCAAGCGCGTCAACGTCGCCCGGCAAGCCGTCCAGGCCGCCTACGACGCCCGGCACGCCGAGCTCATGGCCGACCGGGCCGCCCGGGTGCTGGTCGAGGAGCGCGTCGACGTCACGCTGCCGTGGAGCCGCCGCCCGCGTGGCGCCCGGCACCCGCTGACCACGCTCATGGAGCACATGGGCGACGTCTTCATCGGCATGGGCTACGACATCGTCGACGGTCCCCAGCTGGAGCTGGAGTGGGCCAACTTCGACGCGCTGAACATCGGGCCGGACAACCCGGTGCGTGGCGCCATGGACACGTTCTACGTGGACCTGCCGGGCCTGGTGATGCGTACCCACACGTCGCCGGGGCAGGTGCGCACCATGCTCAACCGGCAGCCGCCGATCTACGTGGTCAGCCCCGGGCGGGCGTACCGGACCGACGAGCTGGACGCCACGCACAGCCCGGTCTTCCACCAGATCGAGGGTCTCGTGGTGGACGAGGGCATCACCATGGCGCACCTGCGCGGCACCCTCGACCACTTCGCCAAGGCGATGTTCGGGCCGGACGCGCGGACCCGCTGGCGTCCGCACTACTTCCCGTTCACCGAGCCGTCCGCCGAGTTCGACGTCTGGTTCGCGCAGCACCGCGACGGTCCGCGCTGGGTCGAGTGGGGCGGCTGCGGCATGGTCAACCCGCGGGTGCTGACCGCCTGCGGCATCGACCCGGCGCGGTACAGCGGGTTCGCGTTCGGCATGGGCGTCGAGCGGACCCTGATGTTCCGCAACGGCGTCAGCGACATGCGCGACATGGTCGAGGGCGACGTGCGGTTCACCACGAACTTCGGAATGGAGTCCTGAAGCGATGAAGACGACACTGTCGTGGCTGCGCGAGTACGTCGAGCTGCCCGCCGGGATCACCGCTTCGGAGCTCGACACCGCGCTGACCAACCTCGGCATGGAGGTCGAGTCCATCGTCGACCAGTCCGCCACGGTCCTCGGTGACCTGGTCGTGGGCCGGGTGCTGACGATCGAGGAGCTGACCGGCTTCAAGAAGCCGATCCGGTTCTGCACGGTGGACGTCGGCCGGGACGCGCCCCAGGAGATCGTCTGCGGCGCGCGCAACTTCGCCGAGGGCGACCTGGTGGTGGTCATCCTGCCCGGCGGCGAGCTGCCCGGTGGCTTCCGGATCGGCGCGCGGAAGACGTACGGGCGCAACTCCAACGGCATGATCTGCTCGGCGGCGGAGCTGGGCCTGTCCGGCGACCACTCGGGCATCATCGTGCTGCCCGCCGGCGCACCGGCTCCCGGCACCGACGCGCGGCCGGTCGTCGGCCTCGACGACGTGCTGATCGACGTGGAGATCACCCCGGACCGGGGCTACGAGATGAGCGTCCGCGGTATCGCGCGGGAGCTGGCGACCTACTTCGCGGTGGGTTACACCGACCCGGCGTCCGGCGCTGCCCCCGGGGCCACGGCTGACGTGCCGCACCCGGTGGTCGTCGAGGACACCGTCGGTTGTGACCGGTTCGCGGCCCGCGTGGTCCGCGGCATCGACCCGTCCGCGCAGTCGCCGGAGTGGATGCAGCGGCGGCTCATCGCGGCCGGCATCCGGGCCATCTCGCTGCCGGTCGACATCACCAACTACCTGATGCTCGAGTACGGCCAGCCGATGCACGTCTTCGACCTGGACCGGCTGCGCGGCGGCCTGGTGGTCCGCCGGGCGCAACCGGCGGAGAAGCTGACCACCCTGGACGGCGTGGCCCGCGAGCTCGACGCCGAGGACATGGTGATCTGCGACGAGACCGGGCCGATCTCGCTCGCCGCGGTGATGGGCGGCGAGACCAGCGAGTGGCAGCAGGGCACGGTGAACGTGCTGCTGGAGGCCGCGCACTGGGACCCGGTCATGGTCGGGCGCACCGCGCGGCGGCACAAGCTGTTCAGCGAGGCCGCCAAGCGCTGGGAGCGGGGTGTCGACCCGCAGTTGCCGCTGGTCGCGTTGCAGCGGGCCGTGGAGATCCTGACCACGCACGCCGGCGGCACCGTCGACGACCGGGTTCTCGACATCGACCACGTGGTGGCCCCGTCGCCGATCACGTTGCCGGCCTCCCTCCCGTCCCGCCTGATCGGTCTGGACTATCCGGCCGATCGCGTGGCTGAGCTGCTGGCCCGGGTCGGCTGCCAGGTCACCGGCGAGGACGAGCTCACCGTGACGCCGCCGAGCTGGCGGCCCGACCTGCTCGCCCCGATCGACCTGGTCGAGGAGGTGGCCCGGCTGGGCGGTTACAACGACATCCCGAGCGTTCTGCCGCCGGCCGGCAGCAGCAACGGGCTCACCCCGGCGCAGCGGCAGCGTCGCTCGATCGGGCGGGCGCTCGCCGAGAACGGGTACGTCGAGGTGCTGTCCTACCCGTTCGTCGCGCCCGGGACGGCCGACGCCCTCGGCCTGGCGGCGAACGACCCCCGGCGCAGCGCGGTGCGGCTCACCAACCCGCTGTCCGAGGAGGAGCCGCTGCTGCGTACGTCGCTGCTGGCCCCGCTGCTCGGCACGCTCAAGCGCAACCTGGGCCGCGGCCGCCGGGACGTGGCTCTCTTCGAGACCGGCACGGTGTTCCTGCCGCATCTGACCGCGACCGCGCCGCCGGCGCTCGGCGTGGACCGGCGGCCCACCGACGAGGAGTGGGCCGCGGCGAACACGATCGTGCCGGAGCAGCCGTGGCACCTCGCGGTGGTGCTCACCGGCGACCTCGACCCGGCCGGCTGGTGGGGCGACGGCCGCGCGGCCGGGTGGGCCGACGCCATCGAGGCGGCGCGCGTCGCGGTCGCGGCGGCGGGCATTCCCGCTTCGCGAGTGGGGGTACGCGCGGCCGAGCACGCACCCTGGCACCCCGGCCGGTGTGCGGAGATCCTGGTCGACGGAAACGTGATCGGCCACGCGGGCGAGCTGCACCCGTCCGTCCTCGCCGCGTTCGACCTGCCGAAGCGCACCTCTGCGGCCGAGCTGGACCTGGACGCGATTCCGGCCGCCCCGGTGATCGACGCACCGCGGATCTCGACGTTCCCGGCGGCGCTGATCGACGTGGCGCTGGTCCTGGACCGTACGGTCCCGGCCGGTGACGTGCACGCCGCACTGGCCGAGGGCGCGGGGGAGCTGCTCGAGTCGGTGGCGCTCTTCGACGTGTACGAGTCGGAGCAGCTGGGCGAAGGGAAGCGGTCGCTGGCCTACAAGCTGACCTTCCGCGCACCGGACCGGACGCTGACCTCCGAGGAGACGATCGCCGCCCGGGACGCCGCGGTCGCGCTCACCGCGTCCCGTTTCGGCGCCACCCTGCGCGGCGCCTGACCCGCTGACGGGCGGCCGCCTCCCCGGTGGCCGCCCTTTCGGCGCAGAGGTCAGGGGACGATCTCGATGGGCGTGCCGCCCCGCGGATCGCCGAAGAGCCGGGCCGCGTTGCCACCGCGGGCGAGCAGCTCGTACCAGGTGTGATCGTTCCAGCCCGAGCTGCCGGGGGCGAAGGACATCGTGCCGGCGCGTACCTCGAAGACGCCGTCGCTGACGGTCGCCTCGGCCTCCACCTCGCCGATCCGGACCCGCACCGTGGTGCCGACCGGTGCCGGGGCGGAGTCCCAGGTGGTCTTGAGATTGCCGTAGCCGTCGGTGTACGCGACCGCGTGCTCGGGCGGCGGCGCGACCGGCAGTTCGTCGCCGAGCAGGGTGTCGTCGCCGGCGGCCAGCGCGGCGAGGGCGTCCGGGAACACGTCGCGGGACCGGAACTGGGAGCCGTGGTCGGCGACGTCCACGGCGTGGACGGTGACGCCCTCGGCGGCCAGGAACGAGAGGCTGGCGCCGGACGCGACGCCGACCACGAGGACGCCGGACTCGAGCCGGGCGGCGGCGAGCCGTTCCCCGGCGTTTGCGGCGCGTGGTTCGTCCCGGTCCTGGCGGGGCGCGACGTTCGCGTACACGATGCGGTCCTGTGGTCCCTCGCCGAAGGCGAGCTGAGCCACGCAGAAGCCGGCGGCGACCGTGTCGAAGGCCGGTACCGGCACCGCGTTGACCTCGGCCGAGGGCAGGAGCTGGGCGATCTTCTGGCGTACCTCGGCGAAGGCGAGGTCGCCGGTGCCGTAGTCGGCGACGACGGTGACGAGCATGCTCGCAGACTATGTCCGCTGGTGCGCCCGGTTCATCGGTTTCTCAGCAAGCGTCGGGCGTGTGGCCGTTCGTCCTGGTCGACGCGGGTACAGCCGGAGGACTCCAGCGCCCAGTCGCCGGCCGTGAGCGCGGCGTCGATGCGGGCCCGGACCTCGTCCACCCGGTGCGGCTCGGTGGCGAAGAGGATCCGGAGCCGCAGCCGATCCCCGTCCGCCTGGGCGGCGGTGTGGTGCGGCGCGAGCGGGCACGGCGGCTCGTGCTCCCAATGCCCGCAGAGCGCGGTGGTGACCGCGGCTCCGGGCGCACCCGGATCCGTGCCGGGCCCGGGAATCAGCGTCGCCTGGTGGGCGTAGATCTGCCGCATGGCCGAACGGTATCCGGACTGCCAGGATGACTGCCATGAAGAACGGATACGACGGGACCGGTCCGGGCGCCTTCACCCCGGACGGTTGCGCGGTCGACCTGTACACCCGGCTTCCGGTGCGTGACGAGCCGCAGATCATCGCGAGCGCCGCGCCGCCGCCGGCGACGCTGCTCGAGCTGGGCGCCGGCGCCGGCCGGGTGACCAGGGCGCTGACCGCCATGGGGTACGCCGTAACCGCCGTCGACGAGTCTCCCGAGATGCTCGCGCACGTCACCGGAGCCCGGACCGTGTGCTCCAGCATCGAGGACCTCCGCCTGCCCGACCGGTACGACGTCGTGCTGCTCTCCTCGTTCCTGGTGCACGCCCCCGACCCGGCGGTCCGCGCCGCCCTGCTGGACACCTGCCGCCGGCACGTCACACCCGGTGGGGTCGTCCTGATCCAGCGGGAGGGCGTGGACTGGCACGAGCGGGTGCCCCGCGAGTCGCCGGCCGGTGACGGGATCGCCCGGGCGCTCGCCTCCGACGACCTGGGCGACGGCACCCGCAGCATCCGGTTCGAGTACGAGTTCCCGGACGCCACCTGGACCCAGGTGTTCCGTTCCCGGCCGCTCACGCCGGAGCAGTTCGAGGCGGCGCTGTCCGAGGCGGGCCTGGTCCTGGACCGCTACCTCACCTCGGACGGCATCTGGACCTGTTGCCGGGTCGCGGACTAGTCGATCGTGTGGCCGCCGTTCACGGTGATCCGCTCGCCGGTCACGAACCGGGCCGCGTCGGAGGCCACGAACGCCACCACGTCGGCGATGTCGGCCGGCGTGCCGATGCGGCCCAGTGGCACCTCCGCCACGTACCCGGCGGTGTCCGCGTCCCCGTGCCGTTCCACCGGGATCCAGCCGGGCGCCACGACGTTCACCGTGATGCCGTCGCGGCCCAGCTCCCGTGCCCAGGTCCGGGCCAGGCCGATCTGCGCGCCCTTCGCCGCGTTGTACGCCGACGCCCCGGGAAGGGCCCGCTCGAACGAGTCCGATCCGATGTGGATGAACCGGCCGCCACCCAGCTCACGCATGCCGGGCAGGGCCGCTTGGAGCAGTAGCGTCGGGCTCTTGACGAAGAACTCCAGTTGGTCGAGGTGGTCCTGCCAGGTCACCTGCTCGGCCGGGGCGGTCGGCTGGGGGCCGGTGGCGTTGGCGACGACGACCTGCACCGGGCCGAGCCGCTCGGTGGCGGCGGCGACGAGATCGCGTACCTCCGCCTCGTTCGTCACGTCGGCCCCCAGGGCCGCCGCTCGCCCGCCGGCGGCGATGATCTCGGCGGCCACCCGCTCGGCGCCGTCGGAGTCGGAACGGTAGTTGATCGCGACCGGCCGGCCGTCGGCGGCGAGCCGGCGCGCGATGTGCGCGCCGAGTCCCCGGGAGGCGCCGGTCACCAGAGCTGTACCCAAGATCGTCACGTAGGTAGAAGTAGCACGTCGGCGATGACCGCGCCGTCCTCGGTCAGGCGGATCGGCGCCGGGCTGTCGTAAACCACCAGGACCCGGTCCTCGCCGAGCAGGCTCATACCCTCGGCGTGATCGTCGCCCTCGCCGTAGGTGAGCTCCAGTTCCCGGCTGATCAGGTCGTCGCGGACGATCGACGGCTGCTCCACGCGGCAGGCGCCGTGCCAGCGGTAGACGCGTACCGGACCGTCCAGGTCCATCGTCGGACCGGCCAGGACCAGCAGGTCGTCGCGGTGCGGGCAGAGGTCGCGCACGCCGAGGCCGTTCAGGTCGAGCACATGCTTACGGTACGGCCGCCCGTCCTCGAACTTCCGCAGCCGCAACCGGGTGGGGTCGTCGTCGGTCACGTACGGCCGCAACTCCAGCACGAACGCCCAGCCGCGCAGCACCGGCCCGCGCAGCCCCAGGTAGACCCGATCGCCGCTGACCGCGATGCCCTCGATGTCCAGGCCGTTGTCCTTGCCCGGGATCGGGAGGAACGCTGCCAGGTGCTCGTCGTCGCGCAGCAGCCGGCGCAGGTCGTCGCGGACGCTGACGGCGGCGGCGTGATGGGTCACGCCGTCCACCTCCAACTCGCGTACCGGGGTGGGCACCCCGTCCACCTCGGTGATCGGCAGCCGGACCAGGATCTGCCGGTTGGCCTGGCCCTCCACCCGGGCCAGGCGGCGCAGCGCCTTCTGCCCGGCGTGCCGGTCCTTGATCTGCTTACGGCGCAGGCTGTGCGAACCGACCGCCCACAGGAAGTCGCCGGTCCGCGCCAGCCCTTCGACGTCGGCCTCCTCGTCGGCGTCGACGCCGGGCAGGTCGACGAAGTCCGCGAGCCGGAAGCTCGCCTCCGCGTCGAACTCGACGGGCCGATCCGGGTCGTCGGCGAGCAGCCGCTCGATGGTGGCGGTCTCGTCACCGGCGATCCAGAGGGCCCGCCGGTCCAGCCGGACCGCGGAGAGGTTGGTGTGCGTGGACGCGGCCTGCGACTTGTCGGAGAACCGCAGCCGCACCGTGTAGTCGACCGTCATGGTCAACATGGTTTCACCGGCGGTCCACCGCCGGGTCCGGGTCGCCGGACCGTGCCGCCCGTCCGACCAGGCCGGGGGCATGGCCCGTTCTCCCGATTGAACTTTTCACCGTGTCAGGGTCAGCGCGAGCCCGTTCAGGACCACCTCGAGGCCGTTGCGGAACTTCGTCTCGCGTACCTCCGCGGGGTCGGTCTCGTCGTCGCCGGAGGCGGCGGACAGGTGCGCGTAACCCGCGGCTGCCCGCCGGGCCGCGGGCAGCAGGCGCGCCACGAGCTCTGCCTCGGTCGCACCCGAGCGGGCCACCGTGGTGAGCCAGGCGGCCTCGGTGGTACTCATCCCGGTCACATACCCCAGCACGGTGTAGATCCCGCGATCCGGATCGGCGAAGCCGGCCGCCGCGAAGAGCGCGGCCAGCCGATTCGAGTGCGCCATCAGGTTGGGCCCGAGGTACGCGAGACCGGCCTGCGCGAGCACCGACGACAGCCACGGGTGGCGCAGAGCCGTCGCGCGGAAGGAGAGCGCCGCCGCGGTGACGTCAGCGCGCCAGTCGGGACCGGGGTCGGGCACGGTCATCTCGCCGAAGACCTCGTCGACGGCGAGTTCCAGCAGCTCCTCCTTGGTGGCGACGTGCCGGTAGAGCGAGGTGGCACCGGCGTTCAGCCGGCTGCCGAGCTTTCGCATGCTGAGCTGCTCGATCCCTTCGGCGTCGAGCACGGTGATCGCTTCCCGGACGATGCTCGCCCGGCTGAGTGCGGGTTGATCGGGTTGCCGCTGCTCGCGGGCCCAGACCGAAGGAATCTTCGCGGCCATGTCGCTCCTCTGCTGCGTACGTCGTTCGCATGAAGCGTACGCCAAATTGCACTTGCGTACAGCGTGCGCAGCTGCGTACGTTGTTCGCATCGCCCCGATCATTGGAGGAATTGCCATGGAAGCTCGTGATCCGCGCCGCTGGTGGATCCTGGTCGTGCTCTGCCTGAGCTCGCTGGTGCTGGTCATCGACAGCATGGCGCTCACCGTGGCGGTGCCGCCGATGACCGCGGACCTGGGCGCGACGGCCCAGGACATGCAGTGGATCCTCGACTCGTACATCCTGGTCTTCGCCGGTCTGTTGCTCACCTCCGGCAGCCTCGGCGACCGGTTCGGCCGTCGCCGGGTGATGATCATCGGCCTGGTTCTCTTCGGAGCCGCGTCACTCGCCGCGACGTATGTGCAGGATCCGATCGAGGTGATCGCCGCCCGGATCGCCATGGGGGTCGGTGGCGCCCTGATCATGCCGTCGACGTTGTCGATCCTGATCACGGTCTTCGACGCGGAGGAACGCAACAAGGCGATGGCCGCGTGGGGCTCGGTCTCCATGCTCGGCCTGGTGGGCAGTCCGGTGCTCGGCGGCGTCCTGATCGACCACTTCTCCTGGCGCTCGATCTTCTTCATCAACGTTCCGGTCGTGGTGCTCGCCATCGTCGCCGCGCTGGCCCTGATGCCGGAGTCCAAGGGCCCGTGGCAGAAGCCGGACCCGCTCGGTGCGATCCTCTCCGCCACCGGCATGGTCGCGCTGGTCTGGTGGATCATCGAGATCCCGCACGGCGGCTCGCTGATCACCCTGGGCATCGCGGTGCTGGCCCTGGTCGGCTTCGTGATCTGGGAGAACGTCACCTCGTCGCCGATGGTCCCGCTGGCCCTCTTCAAGAACCGTGACTTCAGTGGTGGCTCGCTCTCGCTGACCCTGGTGCAGGTCGGCAACGGTGGCCTGCTGCTGGTCTTCACCCAGTACCTGCAGTTCGTGCTCGGCTACTCGCCGATCAAGGCCGGCCTGGCGTTCGTGCCGCTCGCCGTGGCCGCGCTGATCGGCAACGCGACCGGTGCGGCGCTGGCCGCGAAGGTCGGCAACCGGGCGCTCGTGCTCACCGGGATGCTGGTGATGGCCGGCGCGTTCGTCCTGCTCGCCACGGTCTCCGCGTCGACCGGCTTCCTCGTGGCGGCGATCGGGCTGGGGCTGCTCGGCGTCGGCGCGGGCCTGGCCATGCCGGCGGCCATCAGTGCGCTGATGGGGACCATCCCGCCTGCGCAGGCCGGGGTCGGATCGGCGCTCAACGACACCATCCAGCAGGCCGGGACCGCGCTCGGCGTCGCCATCCTCGGCTCGCTGCTGACCAGCGGCTACCGGGCTGAGATGCCGGCCGGAGCGCCCGCGGAGGCCCGGGAGTCGATCCTCGGCGCGGCCGGCGACCCGGCCCTGGCGGCGGCCGCGCGGGAAGCCTTCACCAGCGCGATGTCGACCACCTTCACGATCAGCGCGATCGGGGTGGTTGCGGCGGCGGTGCTGGCGGCGGTCGTCATGCGGGGTCGCAAGCCGGCGCCGGAGCGCGAGGAGGTCCTCGCCGGCTGACCACACGGCGGCGCGGAGGTGGGGAGTCCAGCCCGGACTCCCCACATTTCAGCCGTCAGCCGGGTTGGGGTGCGGCAGCGGGGCTGCGAAGGCCGGACCGGCCGACCGCCCGGACACCGAAGAAGACGTTGTCCTTGGAGATGTCGACGGTCACGGAGGTGACGTTGCCGACCGGGATCACGTGCTCCCAGTCGGGAGCGGTGGTCTCGCGCCAGACCACCTCGTAGCCCGCCAGGTCCGCTTCGGTGCCGGCCTGCCAGCGCAGGGTGGTCTCGTTGGTGAGCTGCGTGGTGTCGATGACGACGCCGCGCGGGGTGCCGGGTGCCTGGGCCAAAGACCAGAGAGTGGCGGCATTCACCCTGGCGACGCGTGCGATGTAGTCGAAGTCGCAGAATTCGACCAGGTCCCCGTACTGGATGCCGTTCTCGACGCGGACGTCCTGGTGTTCGTGGGCGAAGTTCTCCCGGGGCTCGGTGAAGCGGGCCGCCGGGTAGCCGCGCAACAGGAACGAGATGTGGTCGCTGCCGCGCAGGTAGCGGTCGCGGCGCCAGATCGGCCGGACGTTCATGCCGGTCTGCGGGTTCTCCGCGACGTCCTCGACGAACCGGCCGAGCTGGCGGGAGGGGCCGTCGTTCTCGCCGCCGACGCTGCGCCGCACGTTGGCCTGCGCGGCGGTCTCCGCGGTGGGTACGCCCTCGACGAAGAGCCGTACGGTGCGCGGGTCGGGTCTGGTGCCGTCGCCGGGGTTGCCGGTGCCGACGATGTCGTTGCTGAACATCGCCTGGATGTCGGCGTTGGCGTCCTTGTACCGCTGGGCCATGTGGTCGGAGCCGTAGAGGCCCTGTTCCTCGCCGGCGACCGCGGCGAAGACCAGGGTGGCGGCGGGGGAGCGGGTGGCGAGCACCCGGGCCAGCTCCATGATCACCGCGACGCCGGACGCGTCGTCGTCGGCGCCGGGCGCGTCACTCACCGCGTCCAGCACGTCGGAGGCGCGGGAGTCGTAGTGGCCGGTCACCACGTAGATCCGCTCCGGCGAGGTGCTGCCGCGCAGGGTGGCGATCACGTTGGTGATCGTGGTGGGCACCGGGATCCGCGGCGAGACGGGCTGGACGAACGACTGGAGCTCGACGGTCATCCGGCCCGCGGAGGCGGACGCGTACTCCTGGAGCTGCTGGTGGATCCAGTCCCGTGCGGCGCCGATGCCGCGTGCCGGGTCGGTCTGCGAGGAGAGGGTGTGCCGGGTGCCGAAGGAGGCCAGCTTCCGCACGATCGCCTCGATCCGGTCCGCGTCGATCTCGCGGAGGATCCTGCGCAGGTCGGCGTCCGGCGGGTGCTTGCGCGGGCCGGCCGCCTGTGCGGCCGGCGAGGAGCCGACCAGCGGTGCTGCGGCCGCGGCGGCAGCGGTCACGGACAGGAAGGTACGCCTTCTGGCCATGGGAGACACTCTCGTCCACCCCGGACGAGATGTCCATGGCCATCGATATTCAGATCGTGCCGGTGAGGTAGCGCTGGACGGTCGGCGCCAGCCAGGCGATCGCCGTCTCCCGGTCCAGCGCGACGACCGGCGGCAGGCGCAGCACGAACCGGCAGAGCGCGAAGCCGAGCATCTGTGTGGCGATCATGCCGGCCCGGGTGGGTGCCTCCGCCGGGTCCGGTGCCACCCGGGCGGCGAGCGGGCCGACCTGGGCGGCGAAGAGGCCGCGCATCCGCTCGGCCGCGGCCTCCTGGGTGACCGCGGCGCGCAGCAGGGCGAGCAGTGTCTCGTCACCCTCCCAGCGGCTGATGAAGTGGCTGACCAGGAGGGTGCCCAGCTGGTCGGCCGGTGCGCCGGTCAGGTCGGGCATGCGCAGGTCGAACTCGGCCGCCGCGGCGAACAGCCGCTCCTTGTTGCCGTAGTAGCGCATGACCATCGACGGGTCGATGCGCGCGTCGGCGGCGATCGCGCGGATGGTGGCCCGCTCGAACCCGTCGGCGGCGAACCGCTCCCGCGCGGCGGTCAGGATCGCGGCCCGGGTGGCGTCGGAGCGTCGTGGTGCGGTCATGCCCTCAGGCTATGCCAACAAGTGTTTGCCAACAAGTGTTGACTCGATCTCGTGAGAGCGCCTACCGTTGCCAACAAGTGTTGGCAAACTGATCGGAGAAGCGTCATGCACACCACCGTCGCCATCGTCGGAGCCGGACCGACCGGCCTGCTGCTCGCCGGGGACCTGGCCCTCGCCGGAGTTCCGGTGACCCTCTACGAACGTCGCAGCGACACGTCCAACCTCACCCGGGCGTTCGGCGTGCACGCCCGCACGCTGGAGCTCCTCGACGCCCGCGGGCTCGCCGACGAGATCCTCACCACCGGTGTCCGGATCGACCGGCTCCGGCTCTTCGACCGCATCCGGCTCGACCTGTCCCGGCTGCCGTCCCGCTTCCCGTTCCTGTTGATCACGCCGCAGTACCACGTGGAGCGGTCCCTGGAGGAGCGGGCGGTCAAGGCCGGCGCTCGGATCGTGCGCGGCGCGCGCCTCACCGGCCTGCGCCAGGACGACTCCCGGGTGACGCTCGAGTTCGGCGAGGACACGGCCACCGCCGACTACGTGGTGGGCACCGACGGCGTGCACAGCGTCGTCCGCTCCGCACTCGGGCTGCCGTTCCCGGGCCGTGCCGTGCTCACCTCGATCATGCTGGCCGACGTGCGCCTGGCGCGGCCGCCGGAGGACGTGCTGGCGGTCAACGCGATCGGTGACGCGTTCGCGATGGTCGCCCCGTTCGGCGACGGGTGGTACCGGGTCTTCGCCTGGGACCGCCGCCGTCAGGTCACCGATCAGACCCCGGTAACGCTCGACGAGATCCGCGCGGTGCTCGACCGGGTGCACGGCACCGACTTCGGGCTCGGCGAGGCGCGCTGGCTGTCCCGGTTCCACAGCGACGAGCGGCAGGCGCCGCGCTACCGGGTGGGACGGGTCTTCCTCGCCGGGGACGCGGCACACGTGCACTCACCGGCCGGTGGCCAGGGCATGAACACCGGGCTGCAGGACGCGGCGAACCTCTCCTGGAAACTCGCCGCCGCGGTGCGGGGCTGGGCGCCGGACGGGCTGCTGGACACCTACCAGGCGGAGCGCCACCCGGTCGGCGAGCTGGTCCTGCGCAGCAGCGGCGCGCTGATCCGGATGGCCATGGTCCGGTCCACGGTGGGCCGGTGGGCCCGCAACACCGCGGGCTCCGTGCTGCTGAGGCTGCCGCCGGTGGTCCGGCGCGCGACCGGCGTCATCTCCGGCGTCGGCATCTCCTATCCGGGCGCGCCGCGCGCGGAGGACGTGGCCCTGCGGGGCGGCGAGCGCCTTTACGAGGCGCTGCGCGAGGGCAAATACGTGCTGATCACCGGTTCCCCCGTTCCGGGACATGCGGACCGCCTGCGCGTGGCGGCGCCGGAGGCGGACTCCGGCGAGGCGAGGCTGATCCGGCCGGACGGCTATGTTGCGTGGCACGGACCGGCCGCCGAGGCCGCGGCGGTGCTGCCCCGCTTCCTGCCGTAGGCGATCCGCGGACCGCGCCCGAGGGGACGAGCTGTGATCGAGATTCGCGGGCGCCGGCCGGAGAGGTCAGCTGTCGCTGACCGCGGCGTCCACCCCGGTCTCGCGGCGGCCCAGGAAGACCGGGTCGCGCTGGGAGAGCACGTCGAGAGCGGCCTTGAGGGCGGCGCCGTGCTCGCGGACCTCGCCGCGCAGCCATTGCGGGCGGTAGACGCGTACCGAGTCGTCGCCCACCCCGGTGGCGTCGACGCCGAGTGTCCGGCAGAGGGCCACGGCGCGCTGGAGGTGGAAGTCCTGGGTGACCACGATGGCCCGGTTCACCCCGAAGATCCGGTGAGCGCGTGAGCAGGAGTCGTACGTGTCGAACCCGGCGTGGTCCAGGATCACCTGACTCGCCGGTACGCCCCGGGCGACGAGCCAGACCAGCATCGCGCCCGGCTCGTCGTAGTCCCAGTCGGCGTGGTCGCCGGAGACCAGGATCGCCTTCACCTTGCCGGCCCGGTAGAGCTGACGGGCGGTCTCCAGTCGCGCGGCCAGGAACGCCGAGGGCTGGCCGCCCGGCAGGACCTGGGCGCCGAGGACCAGCGCGACCGGGGCGGGTGGGACGGACCCCAGGTCGTGGACGTGGTCTTCCGCGGTCACGCGTACCCAATGATCCGCGCCGGCGATGGCGCTGACCACGAGGGTCGCGCTCAGCGCGCCCACCGTGACCAGCCGGTTGAGGACGGCGCGCGGGGAGGGAAGCTTCGGCACCGGCCCGAGGATGTCAGATTCGGTCAACGAACCGTCACCCTGGCATCGGGCCGGACAGCTTCGATGCGGCAGCATGGCGTCATGACCGAACGGGATCCCCTGATTCGCTGGGCGGTCGCCGCCCGGGATGCCCGCGTCTGGCGCCGCCCGGACGCGGTGATCGTGGCCTGCCCCGATCTGTCGCACTGGGACCGGCTCGTGATGGACGGCGACCCGGACGCGCTTGCGCTACTGGTCCGCGAGGTGCTGCCCGAGGTGACCGGCGACTTCCGGCCGTTCGGTGCGGAGCAGCTGGTCGCCGCGGTGGTCGAGCGGGTCACGGAGCTGGAGGTCAGCGCCCGGTTCGCGTGGATGGAGACCACCGAGCCGGTCGGTTCCCGCGCGCCGGGGGACCACAAGCCGGCCTGGCTGCCGGAGGACGCCTGGCCCGAGGTGAGCGAGCTCATCGAGGAATCGTTTCCGGACTCCTACGCGAAACCCGGCGACACCGACGTGCGGCGCTGGGCGGGCATCAGGGACGACGGTGGACGGCTGATCGCGGTCGCCGCGGAGGCCTGGTCCACCGACGAGATCGGCTTCCTGGCCGGAGTGACCACCCGCCCGGACGCCCGCGGCCGGGGCCTGGCGGCGGAGTTGTGCGGGTTCGTCGCGGACGACCAGCTGGTGGGGCGGGAGCGGGTGGCCCTGCTCGCGGACTACTGGAACACCGCGGCCATCGCCACCTACCGCAAGCTGGGCTTCACCCTCCGGCCGGTGGCGGCCGCCCGGCAACGCTGACGGCCGCCGCCGGAAGGTGTCAGCCCGCACGCCGGGCGGTGTACAGCAGGTACTCCCAGTCCATGACGGCGCCGCCCTGGTCGAATCGGCGGGCCAGCGCGACCAGCTCGGAGTCCAGTGCGGCCACCTGGGACGGATCGTCGGCGATGTTCTTGTAGACCGCGATGGTCGGCCCGTACCGGCTCTTGAAGTAGTCCCGGAACGCCTCGGGACGGTCGAACAGATCGACCCGCAGGCTGCGGCGTTCCACGGTCACGTCCTCGACGCCACCACCGAACAGGCCGGCCAGGTGGGCGGGGTCGCCCCAGCGCGGCGGCGGCTGCGCACCCGGCGGGGGCGGCGGGGCGTACGGCTTCATCGTCGCGAACATCTGCCCGATGAACCCTTCCGGCGTCCAGTTGATCAGCCCGATGGTCCCGCCGGGCCGGCAGACCCGCAGCAGTTCACCGGCGGCGGCCTCGTGGTTCGGTGCGAACATGACGCCGATGCAGGAGATCACGGTGTCGAACTCGGCGGTCTCGAACGGTAGCGATTCGGCGTCCGCCTCCCGCCAGGTCAGCTTGGCGTCCAGGGAGGCCGCGTGCCGCTCGCCGACGGCCAGGAGCTCCGGGGTGAGGTCACTCGCCGTGACGGTGGCTCCGGCCCGCGCGGCGGGAATGGAGGCGTTGCCGGTGCCGGCGCCGACGTCGAGAACGGTCTTGCCCGGGCCGATGCCGGCCGCCTCGACGAGGACCGGCCCGAGTGGGGCGACGATCTCGCTGGCGAGGGCCGGATAGTCACCCGACGCCCACATCGCGCGGTGCTTGGCTTTCACAGGGTTGGTCATGCCTTCGACGCTAGAGATTCGGCGCCGATCCGGCCTAGTACATGATGTGTACCGCCACTGTCCGCAATCGGACGTCGCGCATTGATCGCGCCGGGCATATCGTCGCTGCATGGGCGCGTCTTACGGGCAGTTCTGCCCGGTCGCGAAGGCGATGGAGCTGCTGGACGAACGCTGGACCGTGCTGGTGATCCGGGAGCTGCTCTCCGGCAGCCGGCGCTTCAACGACCTGCGCCGCGGCCTGCCGCGGATGTCGCCGACACTGCTCTCCCGCCGCCTGCACCAGCTGACCGCGGCCGGCCTGATCGAGCGGCAGCAGTTCGGCGCCGAGGTGGAGTACACGCTGACCCCGGCCGGCAAGGAGCTGGAGTCGATCGTGATGGCGCTCGGTGTTTGGGGCACCCGGTGGATCCCCGAGCTGGGCGACCGCGATCTGGACCCGAAACTGCTGCTCTGGGACATGCACCGGGAGATCGATCACAGCGCGGTGCCGCGCCGGCGGACGGTGCTGCACTTCAGCTTCCCGGCCGCGCCGCCCAAGCTGCGGGACTGGTGGCTGGTGATCCGGCCGGACGACGTCGATCTCTGCGACGTCGATCCCGGGCACGAGGTGGACCTGCTGGTCACCGCCGATCTGCGCGGCCTCACCGACGTCTGGCTCGGCAAGCGCACCTGGGACGCCGCGCTCCGGGCCGGCGAGCTGCGCTTCACCGGCCCGGAGAAACTGCGCCGGGCGATGCCCGGCTGGTTCAAGAGGTCCGCTTTCGCCAGCATTCCGAGACCTTGACCCATTCGGGGTACGAGTAATCGCCGAGTCCCGCCGCTCCCGCGCGACGTCCGCGCCCGCTCCCGTCCGCAGCGCGGCCGCCGGGAAATGGCAGGTGGCTTCCGGGCGCAGCGGAAGCCACCTGAATCTCGGCAGGCGCGGGAGCCGCCTGAATCTCAGCTGATCCGGAACTTCGCGGAGTGCAGGGACGACGGGCGGGAGTCCGGGCCGACGAGCAGCTCGAAGTCGCCCGCCTCGACGACCCGCCGGCCGTCGGCGTCGACAAGCGTGCACACGCTCGCCGGCACCTCCAGCTCGACCGTGACGCTCTCTCCCGCCGGCACGCTGACCTGCCGGTACGCCTTCAACTCCCGGGCCGCCCAGGTCACGCTGGTCACCAGGTCGCTGACGTACACCTGCACGGTCTCCAGCGCGGGTCGCGTTCCGGTGTTGGTGAGCCGCACCGTCGCCCGCACCACACCGTCGGCCGGAACGTCGGGTTCGCCGATGGTCAGACCGTCGTAGACCACCGTCGTGTAGCTGAGCCCCTCACCGAAGGCGAAGAGCGGATCCTGGGTGAGGTCGGCGTACCGGGTGCCGTGCTGGCCACGCAGCTGGTTGTAGTAGATCGGCTGCTGGCCGGCGTGCCGGGCGGCCGAGATGGGCATCCGGCCGGTCGGCTCGATCAGGCCGAGGAGCAGCTCGGCGATCGCCTGCCCGCCGCGCATGCCCGGGTTGAACGCCTGGATGATCGCGGACGCCTCGAGCGCCGACGGCGGCAGCACGTGCGGCTTCGAGTCGATCAGCACGACGATCATCGGGGTGCCGGTGGCGGCGACCGCGTCGAGCAGGGCGATCTGGCCGCCCTGGAGTTCCAGGGTGGCGGTGGACTTGCCCTCGCCGGTGAGGTCGACCGTGTCCCCGACCACCACGACCGCGTAGTCGGCCTGCTCGGCGGCGGCCGTGGCAGCGGTGAGACGCAGCGGGGAGGCCGGGATCGGCTGCGCGATGGCGGGTCGCGGCTGCCCGTCCGGGAACGTCTCGCCGTCCGGGTCCGGCACCAGCCGGACGATCTCCGCTCCCGGCTCGTGGACGACCTCCCAGTCCGCGGGCACGGCTTTCAGGAGCCCGTCCAGCACGGTGGAGGTCAGCTCGCGGGGGTGGCCGTCGGGCATCCAGTCCACCTGGCCGGAGTTGCCGGCCCAGTCGCCGAGCTGCGCCGACACGTCGTGGGCGTTGGGCCCGAGCACCGCGATCCGCCGGGATCCGCCGGACGGCAGGGGGAGTACGCCGTCGTTGCGCAGCAGGACCAGCGACCGGCGGGCCACCTCGAGGTTGAGCTCGGTGTGCGCCGGGGCGCCGATCACCGCCCGCTGCCGCTCGGCGTCCGGGGTACGCGGGTTCTCGAAGAGGCCCAGCTCGAACTTGAGGCGCAGGATCCGGCGTACCGCGGCGTCGATGTCGTTCTCGGTCAGCAGCCCGCGCCGGATCGCCTCCTGGGCGCCTTCGAAGAAGGCGGGTGTGACCATGACCACATCGTTGCCGGCCTTCACGGCGGCCGCGGCCGCCTCGGCGTAGTCGGCGCAGACCTTCTGCTCCCAGACCATCCGGCCGACGTTGTCCCAGTCGGTGACGAGCGTGCCGGTGAAGCCCCACTCGTCCTTGAGCACGTCGTTGAGCAGCCACTTGTTGGCGGTGATCGGCACGCCGTCCATCGACTGGTAGCCGAGCATGAAGACCGCGCAGCCTTCCTGGGCGGCCCGCTCGAACGGCGGCAGGAACCAGGAGCGCAGCTTGCGCCGGCTGATGTCGGCCTCGCTCGCGTCCCGGCCGCCCTGGGTCTCCGAGTACCCGGCGAAGTGCTTGGCGGTCGCCAGGATCGCGGTCGGGTCGGTGAGCCCGCCGCCCTGGTAGCCGCGGATCATCGCGGCGCCCAGTTCGCCGATCAGGTACGGGTCCTCGCCGAAAGTTTCGTCCACCCGGCCCCAGCGCAGGTCGCGAGCGATGCAGAGGACCGGGGAGAAGGTCCAGTGGATGCCGGTGGCGGCGGCCTCGATCGCCGTGATCCGCGCCACTTTCTCGACCAGCTCGGGGTCCCAGGTGGCGGCCATCGCGAGCTGGGTGGGGAAGACCGTGGCACCGGGCCAGAAGCCGTGGCCGTGGATGCAGTCCTCCGCGGTGATCAGCGGGATCCGCAGCCGGGTGCGTGCGACCAGCTCAGCGGCCTCGACCAGCTTGGCCGGGGAGGTGTGCAGGATGGAACCGGCCAGCTTCTCCAGGACGATCTCGCCGAGGTCCTGGCGGGCGTCGAGCTGGAGCATCTGCCCGACCTTCTCGGGCAAGGTCATGCGGCCCAGCAGATCCTCCACGCGCTCCGTCGTGGGGCGCGAGGAGTCCTGGTACGGGAAGTCTGCGGGCATGTGTTGCCTCCGGTGGCGATGAACACGAACGGTTCGGAGTCTTCCAGTACGGAACCGGTTCCGGCACCCCACCCCGGTTCCGGAACTTTGCGATCTCCGTTCACCCGGGCGGGGAAGCGGATTTACCCGGATGCCGGTATGGTCCTCACTGGACCGCACGCATCGAGGTTGAATTATCACCTTGAGTCACCGTGAGGGGGAACATGGGTTCGGCCGACCGGGTCCTCAGACGGACCAGCGAAGCGATCGAACACATCTCCGGCATTTGTTTCAAGACCGGCCCGCCCCGGCGGATCGGCGCCGAACTGGAATGGACCACGCACCCCGCCGCCGACCCGTCCGCGTACCTGCGTACTGATCAGCTGGCCACCGCGCTGGGTGAGCACGCACCCCGCTCGCTCGGCAACCCGCACCCCGTGCCACTGCCCGCCGGAGGCACGGTCACCGTCGAACCGGGCGGCCAGGTCGAGATCTCCTCGGCCCCGGCGGACTCGCTGACCGCCCTGCACGCCGTCGTCACCGCCGACCGCGACACCCTCGCCGAGCTGCTGGCCCGCTCTGGGATCGTCCTCGGTGAGCGCGGGCTCGACCCGTACCGGGCGCCCCGGCGAATTCTCGACACTCCCCGCTACGCCGCCATGGAGCGCGCCTTCGACGATGCCGGGCGCACCATGATGGGTGCCACGGCCGGACTCCAGGTCTGCCTCGACGGCGGTACGCCGGACCGGTGGGCCGCCCTGCACGAGTGGGGTCCGGCGCTGATCGCCCTCTTCGCCAACTCCCGGTTCCGCGCCGGCCGGGACACCGGCTGGGCGTCCGCGCGGATGGCCGCCTGGTACGGCATCGACCCGCGCCGCACCGCGCCGGTGCCGCTCACCGGCGACCCGGCCGAGACCTGGGCCCGGTACGCGCTGGACGCCCCGCTGCTCTGCGTCCGCCGCGACGGCGACCGGTGGGACGCCCCACCCGGGACCACGTTCGCCGACTGGATCGAGACCGGTGGCATCGAACGCCGCTGGACCGGTCCGGGCCGGATCAGCGCACGCCGGATCGGTGCCCGGCTGCGCGGCAAGCCGAGGGCCGCCGAGCCGGTCGAGCGCCCACCCACCCTGACCGACCTGGACTACCACCTGAACACCCTCTTCCCGCCGGTACGGCCGCGGGGCTACCTCGAGGTCCGCTACCTGGACACCCAGCCGGCCGGGCAGTGGATCGCTCCGGTCGCGGTGCTGACCGCCCTGCTCGCTGACGAGGCGGTCACCGACCGGGCGCGAGGGCTCGCCGCCGGGGCCGCCGACCGGTGGCATCCCGCCGCCCGGCACGGGCTGGCCGACCCCGCCGTGCGTACCGCGGCCGCCGGCCTGGCCGATCTGGCCTGCCGCAATCTGGCCGCCACCGGCCTGCCACACGCCGTCCGCGACACCGTCGCCGACGTCGTCTCCCGTCGCCTGCACGCCGCCGTCTCCGGCCGGCTGATGAAAACCGCCTGAGGAGGGACCCCGCACATGACCCAGGACCTGCGGCTCACCATCGCCGCCGAACTGGAACGCACCCGGGCCCGGACAGCGCTGCTCACCGACGCCGTCGACGACACCGATCTGATCCGCCAGCACTCACCGCTGATGTCCCCGCTGGTCTGGGACCTGGCGCACGTCGGCAACCAGGAGGAACTCTGGCTGGTCCGGGACGTGGGCGGCCGCGACCCGGTACGCCAGGACATCGACGAGCTGTACGACGCCTTCAAACACGCCCGCCGGGACCGCCCGGCCCTGCCGCTGCTGGATCCCGGGCAGGCCCGGGCCTATGTCGCCCAGGTCCGCCAGAAGGCCCTGGACGTGCTGGACCGGGTGCGCTTCGAACCGGATCGGCGCCTGGTCGACAACGGTTTCGCGTTCGGCATGATCGTGCAGCACGAGCAGCAGCACGACGAGACCATGCTGTCCACCCACCAGTTGCGGGCCGGCTCACCGGTGCTGACCGCGCCCGCGCCGCCACCCTCGGCGGCCCCGGTGACCGGGGAGGTGCTCATCCCCGGCGGCCGATTCGTGATGGGTACGGACACCGACCCGTGGGCGCTGGACAACGAGCGGCCCGCGCACACCGTCGACGTCCCGGCGTTCCGGATCGACGCCGCGCCGGTCACCAACGCGCAGTACCTGGCCTTCATCGACGCCGGCGGCTACGACGACCCGCGCTGGTGGAGCCCGCGCGGGTGGGAGCACCGGAACAACGCGGGTCTTCAAGCACCGCTGCACTGGATCCGGGATCCCGGCGGCTGGCTGTACCGGCGGTTCGGCCGGGTCGAGCCGGTGCGGGGCGACGAGCCGGTGGTGCACGTCTGCTGGTTCGAGGCGGAGGCGTACGCGGCGTGGGCCGGCAAGCGGCTGCCCACCGAGGCCGAGTGGGAGAAGGCGGCCCGCTGGGATCCGGCGACCGGGCGGTCACGCCGCTTCCCCTGGGGTGACGACCCGCCCGGTCCCGAACACGCCAACCTGGGACAGCGGCATCTGGCGCCGGCGCCGGTGGGCGCCTACCCGGGCGGCGCCTCCCCGCTCGGCGTGCACCAGCTGATCGGTGACGTCTGGGAGTGGGTCTCGTCCGGGTTCGAGGCCTATCCGGGGTTCGCCGCGTTCCCGTACCGGGAGTACTCCGAGGTGTTCTTCGGCGGCGACTACCGGGTGCTGCGCGGCGGCTCGTTCGGCACCGACCGGGCCGCCTGCCGGGGCACCTTCCGCAACTGGGACCACCCGATCCGGCGGCAGATCTTCAGCGGCTTCCGCTGCGCCAAGGACGTCGCCTAGTGTGCCGCCACCTCGGTTACCTCGGCTCACCCGTACCCCTATCAGATCTGCTGCTGGACCCACCGCACGCGCTGGTGAAGCAGGCCTGGGCGCCGCGCGACATGCGCGGCGGAGGCACCATCAACGCCGACGGCTTCGGCGTCGGCTGGTATCCGCCCGGCGCCGAGGCGCCGGTGCGGTACCGCAGCGCGATGCCGATCTGGACCGACGCGTCGCTGCCCGCGCTCGCGGGCGCGACGTCGGCGGGCGCGCTGCTCGCCGCGGTGCGCTCGGCGACGGTCGGCCTGCCGGTGGTGGAGACCGCGGCGGCACCGTTCGCGGACGGCCGGTGGCTGTTCAGCCACAACGGCGTGGTGCGTGGCTGGCCGGGCACGATCGCCGGCCTGGCCGGCGAGATCCCGGTGGAGGATCTGCTCACGCTGGACGCGCCCACCGACTCGGCGGCCTTATGGGCATTGGTACGCGCGAGGCTGCGCGCCGGTGAGCCCGCGGCGAAGGCCGTCGCCACCGTGGCCGGCGAGGTCGCCGCCAGCGCACCCGGATCCCGGCTCAACCTGCTGCTCACCGACGGAACCCAGCTGGTCGCGACCACTCTCGGCCACTCGCTGTCGGTCCGCTCCCGGCGCGACTCGGTGCTCATCGCCTCCGAACCGCTCGACGCCGATCCGTCCTGGCGGTCGGTACCGGACGGCCGCCTGGTCGTCGCCACCGCCTCCGCGCTTCTCATCGAGGAGATTTCGTGATCAAGCTGATCGACGACCGGGATCTGGCCCGGTCGCTGCGGACCGACGTGCGTGCCGGTCTGACCGCCGCGCCGAAACAGCTGCCGCCCAAGTACTTCTACGACGCCCGGGGCAGCGAGCTGTTCGAGGAGATCACCCGCCTGCCGGAGTACTACCCGACCCGTACCGAGCGGGCCATCCTCACCCGGCGCGCGCCGGACATCGCCCGGATCACCGAGGCGAAGACGCTTGTCGAGCTGGGTTCCGGCTCGTCGGAGAAGACCCGGCTGCTGCTCGACGCCATGCTCGGGCACGGCACGCTCGGGTCGTTCGTGCCGCTCGACGTCTCGGAGGCCGCGCTGGCGGGTGCCGTCACCGCGCTGAACCACACCTATCCGGGACTGACCGTCAGCGGGGTCGTCGGCGACTTCGTCGAGCACCTGTCGTACCTGCCGGAGGGTGACAACCGGGTGGTCGCGTTCCTCGGCGGCACCCTCGGCAACCTGGAGCCGGCCGAGCGGGCCGGATTCCTGGCCGGGCTGCGCGCGGTGCTGCAGGACGGTGAGTGGCTGCTGCTCGGCGCCGACCTGGTCAAGGACCCGGCGGTGCTGGTCCCGGCGTACGACGACGCGGCCGGGGTGACGGCCGACTTCAACCGCAACGTGCTCCGGGTGATCAACCGGGAGCTGGGCGGCGACTTCGACCCGGACGCCTTCGAGCATGTCGCGCTCTGGGACCCGGACCGCGAGTGGATCGAGATGCGCCTGCGGTCCCGGGCCGCTCAGTCCGCCCGCATCCGGGACCTGGACCTGACGGTCGGGTTCGCGGCGGGGGAGGAGCTGCGTACCGAGGTCTCGGCGAAGTTCCGCCAGGAGGGACTGGCCGCCGAGCTGGCCGCGGCCGGTCTCACACTACGGCACTGGTGGACCGATCCGCGGAACTGGTTCGGGGTGGCCCTCGCCCAGGCATGAACGCTGACGAAGGGGTACGCCGTCCTCCGACGGCGTACCCCTTCCGCGTCCGGTGGAATGCGGTTGCCGCGGGGCTCTGCGAGTTGATACGGTCTTCTGCATAGTCATGCGGAGGTAAGTATGGGAATCCGGGTCGCGGTAGCAGGGGCAAGTGGGTACGCGGGGGGCGAACTGCTCCGCCTGCTCGCCGGGCACCCCGAGTTCGACCTCGTCACGGCCACAGCACACAGCCAGGCTGGTTCGCCCGTCAGTGCCGTACATCCGCAGTTGGCCGGCCTGGACCTGACGCTCGGCGCGACCGACGCGGCCACCTTGAGCGGCGCTGACCTGGTGTTCCTCGCCCTCCCGCACGGGCAGTCGGCGGCCGTGGCCGCCCAGCTCGACGCCGGGGTCAGGGTCGTCGACCTGGGCGCCGACTTCCGGCTGGAGAGCGCCGAGCAGTGGACCCGCTACTACGGCGGCGGCCACGCCGGCACCTGGACCTACGGGCTGCCGGAGCTGCCCGGCGCGCGGGCGGCGATCGCCGCGGCCGACCGGGTGGCGAACACGGGTTGCTATGCGGCCACCATCACCCTCGCGCTCGCGCCGTTGATCGCCTCCGGCGTGGCCGACCCGGAGGACGTCGTGGTCGTCGCCTCGTCGGGCACCTCCGGGGCCGGGCGCAACGCCAAGACCCACCTGCTGGCCAGCGAGATCATGGGCGACCTGTCGCCCTACAAGGTCGGCGCGCACCAGCACGTCGCGGAGATCAAGCAGGCCACCGGCGCGGCATCGCTGTCGATGACGCCGATCCTGGCGCCGATGCCGCGCGGCATCCTGGCCACGGTGACCGCGCGCCGGCTCAACGGCGGGGATCCGCGCGAGGCCCTGCTGGCGGCGTATGCGGACGAGCCGTTCGTGCACGTGCTGCCGGAGGGCACCTGGCCGCACACCGCGGCCACCGCGGGGTCGAACTCGTGCCACCTGCAGGCCACGGTCGACATCGACTCCGGCCGGATCATCGTGGTCAGCGCGCTGGACAACCTCGGCAAGGGCGCCGCCGGCCAGGCCGTGCAGGTCGCCAACATCATGTTCGGGCTGCCCGAGACCACGGGCCTGTCGGTGTTCGGAGTTGCGCCGTGACTGTCACCCATCCGAAGGGTTTCCGGGCCTCCGGGGTCGCCGCCGGGCTCAAGACCAGCGGCAACGCCGACGTCGCCCTGGTCGTCAACGACGGGCCGGACTTCACCGCGGCCGGTGTCTTCACCGCCAACCGGGTCAAGGCCGCGCCGGTGCTCTGGAGCGAGCAGGTGCTCAAGGGCGGTGTGATCCGCGCGGTCGTGCTCAACTCCGGCGGCGCGAACGCCTGCACCGGCTCGCAGGGTTTCCGGGACACCCACGCCACCGCCGAGCACACCGCGGCCGCGCTGCGTACCGGCGGGAAGCCGATGATGATCGGCGCCGGTGACGTGGCGGTCTGCTCGACCGGCCTGATCGGCGAGCTGCTGCCGATGGACAGGCTGCTGCCGGGTGTGAAGGCGGCCGCGAAGGCGCTCGCCGGCGACGGCGGCACCAGGGCGGCCGAGGCGATCATGACCACCGACACGGTGCCGAAGAACGCGGTCGCCCAGCGCGGCGGCTGGTCGGTCGGCGGGATCGCGAAGGGCGCGGGCATGCTCGCTCCGGCGCTGGCCACCATGCTCGTGGTGATCACCACGGACGCGTCAGCCGACAACGAGACCCTCGACGCGGCACTGCGCGCGGCCACCCGGGTCACCTTCGACCGGATCGACGCGGACGGCTGCATGTCCACCAACGACACCGTGCTGCTGCTCGCCAGCGGCGCCTCCGACGCGCAGCCGACGCTCGCCGAGCTGACCGACGCGGTCACCGAGGTCTGCCACGACCTGGCCCAGCAGCTGATCGGCGACGCCGAGGGCGCCACCAAGCACATCGCCATCGAGGTGATGGGCGCGGCGAGCGAGGCGGACGCGGTGCAGGTGGGGCGGACGGTCGCCGGCAACAACCTGGTGAAGACGGCGTTCTTCGGCAACGACCCGAACTGGGGGCGGATCCTCGCCGCGGTCGGCACCACGAGCGCGGCCTTCGAGCCGGACCGGATCGACGTGGCGATCAACGGCGTCTGGATCTGCAAGAACGGCGCGGCCGCCGAGGACCGCAACAAGGTCGACCTCACCGGGCGGGACGTCAAGGTCACGGTGAACCTGCACGAGGGTGAGATGAGCGCGACGATCTGGACCACCGATCTGTCCCACGGGTACGTCCACGAGAACTCGGCGTACTCCTCGTGAAAGCGCAACAGAAGGCCGAGATCCTGATCGAGGCGCTGCCCTGGCTGGAGCGTTTCCACGGCAGCACCATCGTGATCAAGTACGGCGGCAACGCGATGATCGACCCGGCGCTTCAGGAGGCGTTCGCGGCCGACATGGTCTTCCTGCGGCTGGTCGGCATCAAGCCGGTCGTGGTGCACGGCGGCGGCCCGCAGATCAGCCGCATGCTGGGCCGGCTCGGTATCGAGAGCGAGTTCCGCGGCGGCCTGCGGGTCACCACCCCGGAGGCCATGGACGTGGTCCGGATGGTGCTGGTCGGGCAGGTCGGCCGGGAGCTGGTCGGGCTGATCAACCAGCACGGCCCGTACGCGGTCGGCCTCTCCGGTGAGGACGCCGGCCTGTTCACCGCGGTCCGCCGGCAGGCCGTGATCGACGGCGAACCGGTCGACATCGGCCAGGTCGGCGACGTGGACCAGGTGAACACCTCGGCCGTGGACGACCTGATCGCGGCCGGCCGGATTCCGGTGATCGCGACCGTGGCACCGGACGCCGACGGGGTGCTGCACAACGTCAACGCGGACACCGCCGCCTCGGCCCTGGCCGTCGCGCTCGGCGCCCGCAAGCTCGTCGTCCTCACCGACGTGCCCGGCCTCTACACGAACTGGCCGGACCGGGACTCGCTGACCTCGGAGATCGACGCCGACGCACTGGAGAAACTGCTGCCCGGCCTGGAGTCCGGGATGGCACCCAAGATGGAGGCCTGCCTGCGTGCCGTCCGTGGCGGGGTGCCCGCCGCGCACGTCGTCGACGGCCGGGTCGGCCACTCGACTCTGCTCGAAGTCTTCACGGAAGAAGGATTCGGAACGATGGTAGTCCCTGCCATTCGCGAGCTTGCGAGCGAATCGATGGGTTCAGTGCCGGACTCATGTCGATGCCGGAGCGAAGCGGAGGTGTCGGCATGAGCCTCGTCGATCGGTGGCAGGCGTCCATGATGAACAACTACGGCACCCCGGCGATCGGCGTGGTGCGTGGCGAGGGCGCGGTGCTGACCGCTGAGGACGGCAAGCAGTACGTCGACTTCCTCGGAGGCATCGCGGTCAACGCTCTCGGCCACGCCCACCCCGCCGTGGTCGCCGCGGTGACACAGCAGATCCAGCAGCTGGGTCACGTCTCCAACCTGTACATCTCCGAGCCGCCGGTGGCCCTCGCCGACCTGCTGCTCGCGCTCGCCGGCCGGTCCGGGCGGGTGCTGTTCTGCAACTCGGGCGCCGAGGCCAACGAGGCCGCCTTCAAGATCTCCCGGTTGACCGGCCGCACCCATGTCGTGGCCACTGACGGCGCCTTCCACGGCCGGACCATGGGCGCCCTGGCCCTGACCGGGCAGCCGTCGAAGGCCGATCCGTTCCGGCCGCTTCCGGGCGATGTCACCCATGTCCCGTTCGGCGATGTCGAGGCTCTCGAAGCCGCGGTGACGACCGAGACCGCGATGGTCATCCTGGAGCCGATCCAGGGGGAGAACGGCGTGGTCGTCCCACCCCCGGGATATCTGGCGGCGGCCCGCTCCATCTGCGACCGGTCCGGGACCCTGCTCGTGCTCGACGAGGTGCAGACCGGCATCGGGCGTACCGGGCATTGGTTCCACCACCAGGGCGAGGGCGTCGAGCCGGACATCATCACCCTGGCCAAGGGCCTCGGCGGCGGCCTGCCGCTGGGCGCCTGCATCGCCTTCGGCGCGACCGCCGACCTGCTGACGCCCGGTTCGCACGGCACCACCTTCGGCGGCAACCCGGTCTCCTGCGCGGCCGGCCTCGCGGTGATCCGCACGATCGCCAACGAGGGCCTGCTCGACCACGTGAAGCGGGTCGGCGAGCAGCTGCGCCGCGGCCTCGAGGGCCTGAACCACCCCCTGGTCAGCCACGTACGCGGCGCCGGCCTGCTGCTCGGCGTCGTGCTCACCCAGCCGGTCTCCGCCGAGATCGCCGCGAAGCTGCGCGACGCCGGCTTCCTGGTCAACCCGGCCAAGCCGGACGTGATCCGGCTGGCCCCGCCCCTGATCATCTCCTCCGATCAGGCCGATGCCCTGATCGCTGCCCTGGACGGTATCCGGTGACCCTGCGCCACTTCCTCCGCGACGACGACCTCACCCCTCAGGAACAGTCGGACGTGCTCGACCTGGCCGCCGAGATGAAGGCGAACCGGTTCGCCTACACGCCCCTGGCCGGCCCGCGCTCGGTGGCGGTCTTCTTCGACAAGGCCAGCCTTCGGACCCGGCTCTCCTTCGAGGCCGGCATCGCCGAGCTGGGCGGGCAGCCGATCATCGTGGACACCCAGAACACCCACTTCGGGCGCGGCGAGAGCCTCGCCGACGCCGGCCGGGTGGTCTCCCGGTACGTGGCCGCGATGGTCTACCGCACCCACGGGGACGAGCGGCTGGCCGAGCTGGCGTCCGGCGTCGACGTCCCGGTGATCAACGCGCTCAGCGACGGTTACCACCCCTGCCAGCTTCTCGCCGACCTGATGACGGTCCGGGAGCGGTTCGGCGGCACGTCCGGCCGGACGCTGGCGTACGTGGGTGACGCCGCCAACAACATGGCCCACTCGTACCTGATCGCCGGGGCGACCGCCGGTATGCACGTCCGTGTCGCCGGCCCCTCCGGTTTCGACCCGTCGCCGGCCGTGGTCAGCCGGGCAGCGGAGATCGCGGCGTGGACCGGCGGCTCGGTCGAGGTACTGCGCGACCCGCGCGAGGCGGTCGACGCCGCGCACGTGGTGGCCACCGACACCTGGACCTCGATGGGCCAGGAGGCGGACGGGAAGGACCGGCTCACCCCGTTCTGGCCGTACCAGGTGAACAAGGACCTGGTCGCGGCCGCCGCGCCGGACGCGATCGTGCTGCACTGCCTGCCGGCGCACCGCAACGAGGAGATCACCGACGAGGTGATCGACGGGCCGCACAGTGCCGTCTTCGATCAGGCGGAGAACCGGCTGCACGCGCAGAAGGCCCTGCTGAGCTGGCTGCTGGCGGTCCGGGAAAAGTGAGCGCGCCGGTGACCAGGGCCGGGCGGCACGCCCGGATCGTCGAGCTGATCCGCAGCCGGACGGTGCGCTCGCAGACCGAGCTGGCCGACCTGCTCGCCCACGAGGGCGTGCAGGTCACCCAGGCCACCCTCTCCCGGGACCTGGAGGAGCTCAACGCGGTCAAGGTGAGCGGGGCGTACCTGATCCCGGAGGACGGCAAGCGTCCGCTGCGGGAGACCCAGCAGGGTCCGGCCCGGCTGATCCGGCTGCTGCGGGAACTGCTCACCGGGGTGGACTCCAGCGGCAACATCGCGGTGCTGCGTACCCCGCCGGGTGCCGCGCAGTTCCTGGCCAGCGCGCTGGACCGGTCCGGGTTGTCGGACGTCGTCGGCACCATCGCCGGCGACGACACCATCTTCGTCGTGGCCCGCGACGGCGGGCCCACCTCCGGCGCCGCACTTGCCGAGAAGCTCGGCAACTGGAGCCGGTCGGACTCCGAACACCGTGAGGAGAGCCATCAATGACCTTCATGCCGGCGGTGGAGGCACGCTTCCCCGATTTCGCCGATCACACCGACACGCTGGTCGGGCACGGCGTGGAGTTCTTCCTCGCCTCCAACGAGACGTTGCGGCCGCACCTCAACGAGAACCCGTACGGGCACAAGCTGACCTGGCTGGACTTCACCGACACGACGGAGAAGGACTGGTCGATACGCGACTTCCTGAACTACTTCAACGTGATCAACGGGATCGCGTTCGGCGACCGGGGCATCCCGATGCCGCAGTGGGTGATGGTCGACCTGATCCTGATGCCGGCCGCCGCGCTGATCGCCGGGCTGCCGCAGGACGATTTCGCCGCGATGGTGGAGCGGTCCACGTTCCGTTTCGACACCGACGTCAAGCAGCTGCTGCGCAAGGTGCAGCAGGAGATGCGCGACAACGGTTACCGCGGCCCGGTCCCGGTCGGCGGCTACTGCGCCGCGCCGAGCGCCGAGCACGGCCGCTGGGTCGGCTGGTCACTGTGGTCGCTGATGCCGGCGGTCGGCCTCGGCAAGGCGGCCAAGGCGCTGGCCCTCTCCGCCTACCGGGCGCAGAAGCTCGACGGCGTCACCCAGTACGACAACAGCGCGCTCAAGGTGCACACCGAGTTCGGCCCGCTGCGGGTACTGGTCGCCACCGTTCCGTTCCACACCTCGCCGGGCTCGTTCGTCTACCAGAGCGACCTCACCCTGCCCGCCGGGGGAGAGCTGCCCGAGCCGACCTTCCTGCTCGATCCCTTCGACTACGATCGCCAGCGGGCGATGCAGAAGGACATCGAGGCGGGCCGCTGCGTATTCCATGTCCTGCCGCCCGGCCACGTCCGCCGCGACGGCAAGACGTATGTGCCGATTCTCGAAGGAAAGCCGCAATGACCACCAAGCGCAAGATCGTTCTCGCCTTCTCCGGCGGCCTGGACACCTCGTACGCCCTCGTCGCGTTCCGCGAGGCGGGCTGGGACGTGGTGACGGCGAACATCGACACCGGCGGCCTGCACAGCGGTGAGGGCGAGGCCGTCAAGGCCCGCGCCGAGGAGCTGGGCGCCGTCGAGCACCACATCGTTGACGCCCGCGCGGAGCTCTACGACCGCGTCATCACGTACGCGATCAAGGCGAACTATCTGCGCAACGGCGCCTACCCGTCGTGCGTCGGCGCGGAGCGGCTGATCCAGGCGGAGAAGGTCGTCGAGGTGGCACTGAAGGTCGGCGCGGACGCCGTTGCGCACGGCTCCACCGGCGCCGGGGCGGACCACGTCCGCTACGACGCGGTGATCCGCGCGCTGGCACCGCAGCTGGAGATCGTCACGCCGATCCGGGACGAGCGGCTCACCCGCGAGGAGGAGACCGACTTCCTGCGCGGCCGCGGCTACGAGGTGAGCGAGAAGGTCAAGAAGTACTCGATCAACGAGGGTCTGATCGGCACCTCGATCGGCGGCGAGGAGACCTACGGCTCCTGGGAGTACCTGCCGGAGGACGCCTGGACGTACACGAGGTCGATCGACGCGGCCCCGGCGACGGGTGTCGAACTGCAGCTCACCTTCGACAAGGGCCAGGTCGTCTCGGCGACCACGCCGGACGGCAAGCCGCTGACCGAGGACACCGAGAACTTCGCCATCCTTCAGGCGCTCAACGAGCTCGGCGGCGAGCACGGCATCGGCCGGGGCATCCACATGGGCTCGACCATGGTCGGCAACCTGGCCCGGGTCGGCTTCGAGGCCCCCGGCATGCTGATCCTCATCGCCGCACACCGCGAGCTGGAGAAGCTGGTGCTCTCCAACCGCCAGCAGGCCACCAAGGCGACGCTCGGCAACACGTACGGCGACATGCTGCACGAGGCGATGTACTTCGACCCGATCATGGACGACTTCCGGGCCTTCCTGGACTCCAGCCAGACCCGGGTCACCGGCACCGTCCGGGTGCTGCTGCACAAGGGCAACATCGTGCCGCTCGGCAGCAAGAGCCCGTACAGCCTGCTGGACGCCGCCACCCGGTCCGGCGTGGTCTACGGCCACGGCTCGTCGCTGTGGACCGGGGAGCAGGCCCGCGCCTTCGCCCACATGTACTCGGTGCCGGGCGCGATCGCCCGCGCCGCCGCCAACCCCGCGAACTGACCCGTCCGTGCTGCGGCTGGTAGCTGCTGATCCTAGTAGCTGCCAGCGCCAGCCTGGTCCGGGCGGACGTGGACAAGCAGGCCCGCGCGGTCGTCGAGATCATCGATCGGAAGGCCCGGGCGGTAGCCCTGCTCCAGTTCCGGTTCTCCGACGCGTACGGCTTGCAGACCGCCTACACCGCGTCGGATCACGAGCTGAAGCACGGGTTCTTCGTCGGCCGTCGAGGAACAGACCGCGACCACCGGAGAGATGAACCGCGGCGTTTCCAACGCCGCGGTCGGCAGCGGCGAGATCACCGAGAACATCGCCGACCGTACGCGGGACAGCGCCGACCATTCCCGGCAGGCCGCCGACGAGCTGACTCAGCTCAGCGAGGCCCTCAACGATCTGACGCGTAGTTTCCGCCTCACCTCGGCGGACCGCCTCAGCTGAGCCAGCTGGTCAGCACGCGCAGCGCCTGACGGATCTCCGGCACCGGCACATGCTCGCCGTCGGTGTGCGCCAGCAGCGGATCGCCCGGCCCGTAGTTCACCGCCGGAATCCCCAGCCCGGCGAAGCGGGACACGTCCGTCCACCCCAGCTTCGCCTGCGGCACCCGGCCGACCAGGTCGACGAACTCCTTCGCGGCCGGCCGGTCCAGCCCGGGCCGCGCGCCCGGGGCCGCGTCGACCACCTCCAGCTCGAAGCCGGCGAACACCGAGCGCAGGTGTGCCTCGGCCGCGGCGACGTCGCGGTCCGGGGCGAAACGGTGGTTGACGTAGACGGTGCACAGGTCCGGGATGACGTTCCCGGCGATGCCGCCCTCGATCTTCACGGCGTTGAGACCCTCGTGGTACTGCAAACCCTCGACCACCGGCTGCCGCGGCTGGTAGGCGCGCAACACGTCCAGCACCGCCCCCGCGCTGTGGATGGCGTTGCTGCCGCGCCACGAGCGGGCGGCGTGCGCGGCCACGCCCGGCACGGTGATCTTCACCCGCATGGTGCCCTGGCAGCCGCCCTCGACCGTGCCGTCGGAGGGCTCGCCGAGGATCGCGAAGTCGCCGGCCAGCCAGTCCGGGTGGTTGCGGACCAGACGGCCCAGGCCGTTGAGCTTCGCCGCGACCTCCTCGTGGTCGTAGAAGACGTAGGTGACGTCGTAGCGCGGGTGGTCGAGGAGCGCGGCGAGCTGGAGGAAGACGGCGACCCCGGCCTTCATGTCGACCGTGCCCCGGCCGGACAGGATCTCGCCGGTGATCGTGGTCGGCAGATTGTTCGCGATCGGCACGGTGTCCAGGTGGCCGGCGAGGACGACGCGGGTGTCACGGCCGAGAGTCGTGCGGGCCACCACGGCGTCGGCGTCGCGGAGAACCTCGAGGTGCGGGTATGCGCGCAGGGCGGTCTCGACGGCGTCGGCGAGAGCTCTCTCGTCGCCGCTGACGCTCGGGATGTCGCAGATGGTCCGGGTGAGATCGACGATGTCGCCGGTGAGATCGAGGCTGGCCATGACGCAACTTTATCATCTTGGTAGTATTTTTATGCATCGAGGCGTGAGGTCCTGCCTGACCGCCTCAGCGATAGGGTCAGGAAGTAGTTTCCTGCGCGAGTGACCAAGGAGAAGGTGTGCCGGAGAACGAAGAGCCCACGCGGCTCTGGGGTGCTCGTTTCGCGGGCGGTCCGGCGGAGGCGCTGGCCCGGCTGAGCGTCAGCGTCCAGTTCGACTGGCGGCTCGCGCCGTACGATCTGCTCGCCTCCCGCGCGCACGCCCGGGTGCTGGCGAACGCGGGTCTGCTCGACGCGGACGAGCTGGGCCGGATGCTGGCCGCCCTGGACGACCTGGAGTCGGCGTGCGCGGCCGGCGAGTTCCGGCCCACGATCGAGGACGAGGACGTGCACACCGCCCTGGAGCGGGGCCTGCTGGAGCGGCTCGGCTCGCTCGGCGGCAAGCTGCGCGCCGGCCGGTCCCGTAACGACCAGGTCGCCACCGACCTGCGCCTCTATCTGCGGGATCACGCCCGCGGGGTGGCCGTGGCGCTGATCGAGCTGGCTGACGCGCTGACCGAGCAGGCGGCTCGCAACGTGCACACACCGGCGCCGGGCATGACCCACGTGCAGCACGCGCAGCCGGTCAGTTTCGGGCACTGGCTGCTCGCTCACGTCCAGCCGCTGCTGCGTGACCTGGAGCGGCTGCGGGACTGGGACGTGCGTGCCGCGATCAGCCCGCTCGGCAGCGGTGCCCTGGCCGGCTCGTCGCTGCCGCTGGATCCGGCCGCGGTCGCCAAGCAGCTGGGCTTCACCGCCCCCGCGGAAAACTCGATGGACGCCGTCGCCGACCGTGACTTCGTCGCCGAGTTCCTCTTCGCCACCGCGCTGATCGGCGTGCACCTGTCCCGCCTCGGCGAGGAGGTGGTGCTCTGGACCTCCACCGAGTTCGGCTGGGTGGAGCTGGACGACGCGTTCGCCACCGGTTCCTCGATCATGCCGCAGAAGAAGAACGCGGACATCGCGGAGCTGGCCCGGGGCAAGAGCGGCCGGCTGGTCGGTGGCCTGGTCGCGGTGCTGACCATGCTCAAGGGACTGCCGCTGACCTACGACCGGGACATGCAGGAGGACAAAGAGCCCGCATTCGATGCGGTGGACACTCTGGAGCTTCTGCTGCCGGCTCTGGCCGGCATGATCTCCACGATGACGGTACGGGTGGACCGTCTCGCCGCCGCCGCGCCTGTCGGTTTCTCGCTCGCCACCGAGGTCGCCGACTGGCTGGTCCGCAAGGGAGTGCCGTTCCGCGACGCGCACGAGATCACCGGCAAGCTGGTGGCGCTCTGCTCGGCCCGTGAGTGCGAGCTGGAGGACGTCACCGACGACGACCTGAAGACGGTCAGCGAGCATCTCGACCCGTCCGTCCGCGAGGTTCTCTCGGTCGCGTCGGCACTGGCCGCCCGGACCACTCCCGGATCGACGGGTCCGGGCCCGGTGGCCGAGCAGCTCGCCACGGTGCAGCACAAGCTGGACACCTGGCGGCAGTGGGCGGTGGAGAAGGTCGTGCCGCGGTGATCTGACACCCGGCGTCCATCCAGGGCGGTGACAGGCATGAGCCTGTCACCGCCTTTTTACATTGCCTGTCCGCTTTCTTACTGGTTGCGCCGTGGGCCTGCTCCGGACCAGTCAGGGCTTTCAGTGCATCGTGAAAGAAGTTGCAGAGCTGTGTTCTTCCAAGGGCTGACGGCGGACCGCCCTCGCTGGCAAACTCATGCAACCGCTTCCATGACGATTGCGTTGCGACAGTGTGTTGCACGCGGACAGAGCCGCAGCTAGAGGCCTTGCCTCGCCCGCTTAGTCCGGATCGTGGGTCTTCCGAAGAGCGCAGTGTTGCAAGTTGGTTCGCAAGGGGTTTCTAACTCAGAAACTTCTTGCTACGGTCCGTCCGAACCCAGCAGGTAATCAAGGAGCGCAACATGCGTCGCATAACCAAGGGAATCGCCGCTCTGGCCTCCGTGACCCTCGCCTTCTCCATCGCGGCCTGCGGTGGAGACAAGAAGGAGGAGTCCACCGAGGCGGCCAAGGTCGACCCGGCCTCCCTCTCCGCCGAGCTCACGTGGTGGGACACCTCGGACGCCAAGAACGAGGGTCCGGCGTTCAAGGAACTGATCAGCAAGTTCAACCAGACCTACCCGAACGTCAAAATCAACTACCAGTCGGTTCCGTTCGGGGACGCGCAGAACAAGTTCAAGACCGCTGCCGCGGCCAAGACCGGTGCGCCGGACATTCTGCGGGCCGAGGTCGCCTGGGTCCCGGAGTTCGCTTCGCTGGGTTACCTCTACGCGCTCGACGGCTCGGAGCTGCTCGCCGACGAGGCCGACTACCTGGAGGCGCCGCTCGCCTCCAACAAGTTCGACGGCAAGACCTACGGCGTACCGCAGGTCACCGACAGCCTGGCGCTGCTCTACAACAAGGAGCTCGTCGAGAAGGCCGGCGTCACGGTGCCGAAGACCTGGGCCGAGCTGAAGACCGCCGCACAGACCATCAAGTCGAAGACCGGCACCGACGGCCTGTACGTCAACGCGGCCGGCTACTTCACCCTGCCGTTCATGTACGGCGAGGGCGGTGACGTCGTCGACACGGCGAGCAAGAAGATCACCGTCAACTCGGAGCAGAACGTCGCGGGTCTGAAGATCGCCAAGGACCTGATCGACAGCGGCGCCTCGGTCAAGCCGTCGGCCACCGACTCCTACGGCACGATGATGACCCTCTTCAAGGAGAAGAAGGTCGCGTTCATCATCAACGGCCCGTGGGAGGTCAACAACATCAAGACCGCCCCGGCCTTCGGTGGCGTCGAGAACCTCGGCATCGCCCCGGTCCCGGCCGGTTCCGCCAAGGCCGCCGCGCCGATCGGTGGGCACAACTACGTGATCTGGTCCGGCGTCCCGCAGGAGAAGGCCCCGGCCGCCGTCGAGTTCGTCAAGTTCCTCAACTCCGCCGAGTCCCAGGCGCTCCTCGCCGAGAAGCTGGGCCTGCTGCCGACCCGCAAGTCGGCGTACGAGGTCGACGCGGTCAAGAACAACGCCGTCGTCTCCGCGTTCAAGCCGGTCGCCGAGGCCGCCGCGAGCCGCCCGTGGATTCCCGAGGGTGGCCAGTTCTTCGGCCCGCTCGACCAGATGGCCACCGAGGTCCTGATCCAGAACAAGGACCCGAAGGCCTCGCTCGACGCGGTCGCTGAGAAGTACAAGGCAGAGGTCGTCCCGGCGTACTCCGCCTCCTGATCTCTTGTGATGGGCGCCGGCCGCGAGGCCGGCGCCCGTTTTCCCAGCCGCGCCTGCTTCCCCTGGAGCACCTGAGATGACCACGGTTACCGCCGATCCGGCGCCGAGCGGCGCCGGACTACTGCCCAAGCTGCGGCGCAGCTGGGACAAGCACTGGTCCGCCTGGGCGATGGTCGTGCCCGTCGTCCTCGTCATGGCGGTCCTGATCTTCTACCCCCTGATCAACGGCGTCTGGATCTCGTTCACCGACCAGACCGAGGCGAACCAGCTCGCCGAGATCTGCACCAAGTCCATCACCGGTGGCGAGGTCTGCAAGGAGAACCCGAACGCCTGGTCGTTCGTCGGCTTCGACAACTACGTCAACATCCTGACCGGCAAGATCGGTGAGTTCTGGCTGTGGGCCGGCAACACACTGGTCTGGACCATCGCCGGCGTGACCTTCCACTACGGCCTCGGTCTCGGCCTGGCCGTGATGCTGCACCGGCAGATCCGGTTCCGTGGTCTCTACCGGGTGCTGCTCGTGCTGCCCTGGGCGGTGCCCGCCTTCATCAGCGCCTTCGCCTGGAAATTCCTCTTCAACGAGCGCCTCGGGCTGGTCAACTCGCTGCTCAACGCGGTCGGCATCGACTCGGTCGCCTGGTTCTCCGAGCGGTGGTCCGCGCTGCTCGTCGCGATCCTCACCAACATCTGGCTCGGTGTGCCGTTCATGATGGTGGCCCTGCTCGGCGGCCTGCAGAGCATCCCCGAGGAGCTCTACGAGTCGGCCGAGATCGACGGCGCGTCGGCGTGGCAGCGGTTCCGCGCGATCACCCTGCCGGGTCTGCGGCCGGTCAGCATGACCGTGATCCTGCTCGGCACGATCTGGACCTTCAACATGTTCCCGATCATCTTCCTGGTGACCGAGGGGCAGCCGGCCGGACAGACCGAGATCCTGGTGACGGGTGCCTTCCGGGCCGCCTTCGAGGGCATCCGGAACTACTCGCTCGCCTCCACCTACGGCGTGCTGATCCTGTCGATCCTGCTCATCTTCTCGGTGTTCTACCGCCGGGTGCTGCGCAAGCAAGGCGAGGTGTGGTGATGACCCAGATGGCCACTAGTGCGCCGGTCACTCCGGCGGCCGCGGTGCCGGTGAGTCCGGCCCCGCTCAACCGGCCACGTCGCGGCCGGCGCTCGGTCGGTATGTCGGTGCTGCTGCACGGCACGCTGATCGTCGCCTCGCTGATCGCGATCGGTCCGATCGCCTGGGTGGTGCTCTCCTCGTTCAAGCCCGGCTACGCCGTGCAGAGCACCGAGATCACCCTGGTCAAGGACCCGACCCTGGCCAACTACGAGTACGTACTGTTCGAGACCAGTTTCCCGACCTGGTTCCTGAACTCGGTGATCGTCGCGGCGCTGACCATGCTGATCGGCATCTTCTGCTCGGCCACCACCGGGTACGCGCTGTCCCGGTTCAACTTCCCGGGTCGCCGGCCGCTGATGATGGTCTTCCTGGTCACGCAGATGTTTCCGGTCGCCATCCTGATCGTCCCGATCTACACGATCATGGCCACCCTCGGGCTGATCAACACGCTGCCGGCGCTGGTGATCGCGTACCTGACCATCGCGGTGCCGTTCTGCGCCTGGATGCTGAAGGGCTACTTCGACTCCATCCCGACCTCGCTGGACGAGGCGGCGTCGCTGGACGGCTGCGGCCCGTTCCGTACCTTCTACCGGGTCATCCTGCCGCTCGCCCGGCCGGCCATCGCGGTCACCGGCTTCTACACCTTCCTCACCGCCTGGGGTGAGGTGGCGTACGCCTCGGCCTTCATGCAGACCGACGACAAATTCACCCTGGCGTACGGCCTCCAGCAGTTCGTGCCCCAGTTCAATGCGCAGTGGGAATATCTGACCGCGGCTGCGGTGCTCGTCACCATCCCGGCCGGAATCGTATTCCTCTTCGCGCAGAAGCATCTTGTCTCGGGCCTTACCGCGGGCGGCACGAAGGGCTGATTTCTTCATCAGGCGCCCCGTCGTATTAATGGCGGGGCGCCTCCTTTTCCATAAGAGCAGAGAACGCTCTCACGATGGGCGGCCGGAACCTGGCCGCCCATCGCCGGTATTTCAGGCGGCCGGTGTGGCGACCGGTAGGTCGGCCCGGACCGGGGCGATCGCCGTCGAGTTGCGGACCACCAGCTCGGGGTGGAAGAGGTACTCCGAGTGCGGCGCGCCGTGCCCGTGGATCTCGTCGACCAGGGAGCGCACCGCCGCCACCGCCATCGAGGTCACCGGCTGGCGCAGCGTGGTCAGCGGCGGGTCGGTGAACGGAATGAGCGTGGAGTCGTCGAAGCCGATCACCGACACGTCCTCCGGCACCCGCAGCCCACGGCGCCGCGCGGCCCGGATCGCGCCGAGCGCCATCATGTCGGAGGCGCAGATCAGGCCGGTCGCGCCCTTGGCGAGCAGCCGCTCCGCGGCCACCTCACCACCCTCCACGCCGAACAGCGTCAGCGAGACCAGGTCGTCCAGCTCGGGCTCGGAGAAGCCGGTCTCCCGGCGCATGGCGGCGCGGTAGCCCTCCAGCTTGCGCTGGGTGTTGATGAAGCGGTTGGGGCCGGAGATGAGGCCGATCCGGCGGTGACCCAGCGCGACCAGGTGGGTGACGGCCATGTCGCCGGCCAGCCGGTCGTCGCAGGAGACGAAGGGCGCCTCGAGGCCCGCCGCATACCCGTTCACCAGCACGATGGGCAGTGGCCGGTCGAGCAGGCGCTGGTAGCGGGAGCGGTCCGAGGTGGTGTCGGCGGCGAGCGAGGAGATGAAGATGATGCCGGAGACCTGCCGGTCGAGCAGCATCTCCACGTACTCGTCCTCGGTGACGCCGCCCGGTGACTGGGTGCACAGCACCGGCGTGTAGCCGTGCTGCGCCAGGCTCGACTCGATCACCTGGGCGAAGGCCGGGAAGATCGGGTTGTCGAGCTCCGGGACGACCAGGCCGACGAGCCCGGCGCTGCGCTTGCGCAAGCGTTCCGGTCGTTCGTAACCGAGAACGTCTAGTGCGGTGAGAACCGCCTGCCGTGTTTCCGCTGAGACGCCGGGGCGGTCGTTGATGACACGCGACACCGTCGCCTCACTGACTTGAGCCTGTTTGGCGATGTCGGCCATTCGCGCACGCATGGTTCTCACTCTAGTTGGTCCGTTGTCTGGACGGCATGGTACTGAAAGGTCTTCCATTGCATGCAAGTACTTGCTAACGTCCCGGCAACAGACACGATACAGCCGATCTTCGATGGCATGACCCTCGGTCGGCTTTTATTTCCGGTGTCTTCCGGCCGTAGACATACACCACAATCGATACGCACCGATACCACCGAATCGGAAGGGTGCACCGCTGTGGCACCAGACAGATCGTTACACCGCCGAGGCAGGCTGGGCGCCGCACTGCTCAGCCTCTTCCTGTCCCTGATCGCCGTTCCGGCCGCGTCCGCTCCCGCCGCCGCGGCGCCGGCCGAGCCGGGCGCAGCCGTGATGGCCAAGTGGGGCTCCGACGAGCCCGCGAAGAACGAACAGTTCTACTTCGTCCTGCCGGACCGGTTCGCCAACGGCGACACCAAGAACGACAAGGGCGGCCTCTCCGGCGACCGCCTGTCGACCGGGTACGACCCCGCCGACAAGGGCTTCTACCACGGCGGTGACCTCAAGGGCGTGATGGACCGCCTGGACTACATCCAGGGCCTGGGCACCACCGCCATCTGGCTCGCGCCGGTCTTCAAGAACCGTCCCGTGCAGGGCACCGGCAGCGACGTCTCGGCCGGCTACCACGGTTACTGGATCACCGACTTCACCCAGGTGGACCCGCACTTCGGCACCAACGCGGACCTGAAGAAGCTGGTCAAGCTGGCGCACCAGCGGGGCATGAAGATCTACCTCGACATCATCGTCAACCACACCGCTGACGTGATCAAGTACGAGGAGAACCAGTACACGTACATCGACAAGGACACGTCGCCGTACACGGATGCCGAGGGGCAGCCGTTCGAGGACCGCAACTACGCGACCGGGAAGAGCTTCCCGGCCACCGACGCGACCTCCTACCCCTATACACCGACTTTTGCTAACAAGTCGGATGGCGCCGTCAAGCGGCCGGCGTGGCTGAACGACGTGAACATGTACCACAACCGGGGTGACTCCACCTTCGCCGGTGAGAACAGCGAGTACGGCGACTTCTACGGCCTCGACGACCTCTTCACCGAGCGTCCCGAGGTGGTCCGCGGCATGACCGAGATCTACTCCGACTGGATCAAGGGCACCGGGATCGACGGCTACCGCCTGGACACCGTCAAGCACTCCAACCTGGAGTTCTGGCAACAGTGGGCGCCGGCCGTCCAGAAGGCGGGCGGCAAGGACTTCTTCATGTTCGGCGAGGTCTACAGCGCCGACCAGGAGATCCAGTCGACCTACGTCCGCGAGGGCAACCTGCCGGCCACGCTGGACTTCTCCTTCCAGGAGACGGCACGCGGCTTCGTCACCGGCAACAGCGGTGCGAACGCGCTGACCAGCCTGTACGCCAAGGACGACCTGTACACCGCCCGGAACACCGGCGCGGACCGGCTGCCGACCTTCCTCGGCAACCACGACATGGGCCGGATCGGCTCGTTCATCGCCGGCGCGGCTACCGCGGAGACCCAGCTCAAGCGCGACCAGCTGGCGCACGAGCTGATGTTCCTGACCCGCGGCCAGCCGGTCGTCTACTCCGGAGACGAGCAGGGCTTCACCGGCCCGGGCGGTGACAAGGACGCCCGCCAGGACCTGTTCGCCAGCAAGAGCGCGGACTACCTGGACGACGACCTGATCGGCACCGACAGCACGCACGCGGTGGACAACTACAACACGAACCACCCGGTCTACCGGACCATCGCCGACCTGGCGAAGCTGCGCAAGGCGCACCCGGCGCTGGTGAACGGCGTGCAGACCACCCGGTACGCCGCCGAGGGCCAGGGCGTCTTCGCGGCCTCCCGGATCGACCAGGCGAAGCGGTCCGAGTACGTGGTCGCCGTCAACAACGCCGCCACCGCACAGACCGTCACCTTCCCGGTCTCGACGGCAGCCGCCTTCACCGGCGTCTACGGCGCGACCACCACGGTCACCCCGGCCGACGGCAAGATCACCATTACTGTCCCGGCGCTCTCGTCCGTCGTCTTCAAGGGCGGCGCGATCGCGGCCCCGGCCGCGGCGCCGACGGTGAGCATCACCACGCCGAAGCCGGACACGAGCGTGCCGACCCGCACCGAGATCGTCGCGGAGACGACCGGGGACCCGCTGTCCACGGTCACCTTCGCCGCGCAGGCCGGCAACGGCGAGTGGAAGCTGCTCGGCACCGCCGACAAGGCGCCCTACCGGGTCTACCACGACCTGACCGGGCTGGCCGGCGACACCGAGGTGCGGTACAAGGCAGTGGTGCGCGACAGCAAGGGACGCCTCGCGTCGTCCACTACGAACATCACCGTCGGCACGCCGGAGGCCACCTCCAGCGCCGGCTACGCGGTCGTGCACTACCAGCGGCCCGAGGGCGGGTACGAGGACCAGGGCCTCTACGTCTGGGGCGACGTCGACGAGTCGATGACCACCACCTGGCCCAACGGGCAGCCGTTCGTCGGTGAGGACTCGTACGGGCGGTTCGCGTACGTGAAGCTCAAGCCGGGCGCGAAGAGCGTCGGTTTCATCGTGGTCGACAAGAACGGCAACAAGGACGTCGACGCCGACCGCAGCATCAACGTCGCCGAGAACCCGGAGATCTGGCTCAAGCAGGGCGACGCCAAGGTGTACCCGACCCGGCAGGCCGCCACCGGCGAACCCGACCCGGCGCAGGACCCGAACAAGGCGATCATCCACTGGCGCAAGGCCGACGGGAACTACGACGGCTGGGGCCTGCACGTCTGGGAGGGTGCCGCGAACCCGACCGACTGGGCGAGCCCGCTCGCTCCGGCGCGGATCGACTCGTACGGCGCGGTCTTCGAGGTGCCGCTCAAAGAAGGTGCGGCCTCGCTGAGCTACATCCTGCACAACGGCGACACCAAGGACCTGCCGACCGACCAGTCGCTGGACTTCGGCAAGGCCGGCCGTGAGGTGTGGCTGCTCGCCGGTCAGGAGAGCCGTCTGCTGCCGCTGGTGAAGACCGCCGACGGCGCCGGCGAGATCGACGTGGCCAAGTCGCGGGCGGTCTGGATCGACCGGGGCACGGTGGCCTGGAAGACCGGCACCGGCACCACCCTGGAGCCGGTCGGCGCGGGCACCGACGGCAAGGTCTACGACCTGGTGTACGCCCGGAACGGCGGAATCGGCGTCGCCGGAGGTGAGCTGACCGGCACGTACCAGAGCGTCCGGCTCTCGGCCCGGCGCAACGGCCTCACCGACGCACAGCGGGAGAAGTTCCCGCACCTGTGGCAGTACGGCGCCTTCACGACGAACGCCAAGAACGTCGCGGACATCCTGCGCGGCCAGGTCGTGGTGACCGAGCGCGACGCCGCCGGCAAGCTGCTCTCGGCCACCGGTGTGCAGACCGCGGGCGTGCTGGACGACGTCTACGAGAAGGCCACCGACGCGACACTCGGCCCGGTGAAGTCCGGCGTCGCCGTCTGGGCGCCGACCGCGCAGAACGTCGAGCTGGAGGTCTACGACACCGCCACCTCGGCCACGCCGGCCGTCAAGGCCATGACCCGCGACGACCGGACCGGCGTCTGGTCAGCGAAGGGCGCCTTCACCGGCAAGTTCTACAAGTTCCGGGTCACCGCGTGGCAGCCGGCCGCGCAGAAGGTGGTGACGGCATCGGTGACCGACCCGTACTCGGTGGCGCTCGCCGCCGACTCCACCCGCAGCCAGTTCGTCAGCCTGGATGACGCGGCGCTCGAACCGGCCGGCTGGGACCGGCTGAAGAAGCCGGCCGCCACTGCTCCGGCGAAGATCCAGATCTCGGAGCTCTCGGTCCGGGACTTCTCGATCGCCGACGAGACGGTCGCTGCGAACCAGCGGGGGACGTTCAGCGCCTTCACGAACCCGCAGACCGCCGGGATGAAGCACCTGAAGGAGCTGGCCGACGCCGGTGTCACCCACCTGCACCTGCTCCCGGCGTTCGACTTCGCCACCATCCCCGAGAAGCGGGCTGACCAGGCCCAGCCGGACTGCGATCTGAAGAGCCTGCCGGCCGACTCGGAAGAGCAGCAGGCGTGCATCGAGAAGGTCGCCGCCACCGACGGCTACAACTGGGGCTACGACCCGCTGCACTACACCGTTCCCGAGGGTGGCTACGCGGTCGAGCCGGAGAACAGGACCAGCGAGTTCCGGTCGATGGTGGCCGGGGTCAACAACGCCGGCCTGCGCGTGGTGATGGACGTCGTCTACAACCACACCTCGGCCGCCGGGACGGACGCCAAGTCGGTGCTCGACCAGATCGTGCCCGGCTACTACCAGCGGCTGCTCGACGACGGCTCGATCGCCAACTCCACCTGTTGCTCCAACACCGCGCCGGAGAACGCGATGATGGGCAAGCTCGTGGTCGAGTCGATCGTCACCTGGGCGAAGGCGTACAAGGTCGACGGGTTCCGCTTCGACCTGATGGGCCACCACCCGAAGGAGAACATCCTGGCGGTGCGCAAGGCCCTGGACAAGCTCACGCTCGCCAGGGACGGCGTCGACGGCAAGAACATCTACGTGTACGGCGAGGGCTGGAACTTCGGCGAGGTGGCGAACAACGCCCGCTTCGTCCAGGCGTCCCAGACCGAGCTGGCCGGCACCGGGATCGGTACGTTCAACGACCGGCTCCGGGACGCGGTCCGCGGTGGCGGGCCGTTCGACGAGAACCCGCGGATCCAGGGCTTCGCGTCCGGCCTGGCCGGCGCCCCGAACGGCGACGCGGTCAACGGGACCGAGGCGGAGCAGAAGGCGCGCCTGCTGCACTACCAGGACCTGATCAAGGTCGGTCTGAGCGGCAACCTGGCCGGGTACAGCTTCACCGATTCGTCGGGCAACACCGTCACGGGTTCGCAGGTCGACTACAACGGCTCACCGGCCGGCTACAACGCCGCTCCCGGCGAGGCGATCACCTACGTCGACGCGCACGACAACGAGATCCTGTACGACTCGCTCGCCTACAAGCTGCCGCCGGCCACCACGGCTGCGGACCGCTCCCGGGCGCAGTCGGTGGCCCTCGCGACCACCGTGTTCGGCCAGGGCATCGGCTTCGTCACCACCGGCAGCGAGCGGCTGCGCTCGAAGTCGCTGGACCGCAACTCGTACAACTCGGGTGACTGGTTCAACGAGATCATCTGGGACTGCGCGAGGGGCAACGGCTTCGGCAAGGGCCTGCCGCCCAAGGCGGACAACGAGTCGAAGTACGCGTACGCCAAGCCGCTGCTCGCCGACAAGGCCCTCGTCCCGGACTGCGCGGCGATCGACGCGTCGGACAAGCGCTACCAGGAGTTCCTCCGGATCCGGAAGTCCTCGCCGGTGTTCGGCCTGGCCACCGCGGCCCAGGTGCAGGACCGGCTGTCGTTCCCGCTCTCCGGTGCGAACGAGACGGCCGGCGTGATCACCATGACGATCGACGGCCGCGGCCTCGACCCGAAGTGGAAGTCGGTGACGGTGGTCTTCAACGCCACCCCGTCGGCGGTCACGCAGAAGGTGTCCGCGCTCGCCGGCAAGAAGGTGGCGTTGCACCCGATTCAGCAGTCCTCGGCCGATCCGCTGGTGCGGACCGCGTCGTTTGCCCAGGCGACCGGCACGTTCACCGTGCCTGCGCGTACAGTCGCGGTGTTCGTCCAGAGCTGACACCCCAGAACGCGGCCACCGCTCACCCGATCAGCCCGGGTGGGCGGTGGCCGTCTCCTTCTGTCGCCGTTCGTAGAGTGCGCCGACCGCCTCGGGGCGACCCAGGTGGTATCCCTGGGCGAACTTGCAGCCCATGACCGTGAGCAGGGCGAGCTGGTCGGCGTCCTCGATGCCCTCGGCCACCACCCGCAGGCCGAGCGTGTGCCCGAGCTGGATGACGGCACTGACCAGCTCCTGCTGCCGGCCGTTGCCGACCAGGCCGGTGATGAACGAGCGGTCGATCTTCAGCACGTCGACCGGGATGTCACGCAGATAGCCCAGCGACGAGTACCCGGTGCCGAAGTCGTCGATGGCGATCCGTACGCCGAGGTCGCGCAGCTCCTGAAGGCGGGCGGCGGTCACGGCCAGGTCGCGCATCAGCACCGTCTCGGTCAGCTCCAGCACCAGGCAGTGCGGGGACAGGCCGGTGGCGGCCAGGGCGTACGCGACCTGGCCGGTGAGGTCGGCGAGCTCCAGGTGTGCGGCGGAGAGGTTGACGCTGACCCAGTCCGGCGCGGTCTGCGGGCTGTGCTGCTGCCACTGGCGTACGGTGTGGCACGCCTCCCGCAGGATCCACCGGTCGATCTCCACGATCATGCCGGTCTCCTCGGCGAGCGGGATGAACGTGCCCGGCTGTTGCAGGCCGCGCTCGGGATCCTGCCAGCGCACCAGCGCCTCCACCCCGTGCATCCGGCCGTCCGGCACACCGACCACCGGCTGCAGGTGCAGCCGCAGTTCGCCCCGGTGCACCGCGTCGCGCAGCCGGGCCTCCTGGTCCAGCCGGTTCAGCAGCTGCTCGTGCATCCGGTTCTCGAAGATCATGAAGCGGTTCTTGCCCTGGTCCTTGGCCGCGTACATGGCGACGTCCGCGTTGCGGACCACCTCGTCGGCGTCGGTGTACCGGGCCGAGTCGGGCACCACGCCGATGCTGACCGTGACCAGCGCCTCGCGGGCGTGCACCACGAACGGCCGGGCGAGGGCCTCCAGGCAGGCGGTGGCGAGCGCCTCGACGACCGGCGGGGAGGCGCCCTCCAGCAGGACGGCGAACTCGTCGCCACCGAGCCGGGCGACGGTGTCGTGCGGGCGCAGCACCGCGGTCAGCCGTTCGGCGGCGGTACGCAGTAGCAGGTCCCCGGCGTTGTGCCCGAGGCTGTCGTTGACCCGCTTGAAGCCGTCCAGGTCGAGGTAGAGCAGGGCGATCTGCTCGCCGGACGCCCGGGACCGGGTGAGTGCGTGCTCGAGCCGGTCCAGCAGCAGCTTGCGGTTGGGCAGCCCGGTGAGCCCGTCGTGCAGTGCCTGGTGGCGCAGGTCGTACTCGAGGGCGCGCTGGCGGCTCACGTCGCGCAGCACGATGACACCGCCCATCGGCCGGTCGTTCTTCTCGATGACGCTGACCGTGTACTCGATCCGGATCGACGTGCCGTCCGGGCGTTGCAGCAGCCCCTCGGTGGTGCCCGGGGCGAGGCTCTGACCGGCTTCCGGGAGCACCATGACCGCCTCGCGCTGGAGCAGGCCGTCGATGCCGAGGCCGGTGATCCGGCCGGCCGCCTCGTTGGCGAACGCGATCCGGCCCATGGCGTCGATGCCGCAGATGCCCTCGCCGGCGTTGGCCAGGATGCTGTCGGTGTACTCCTTGGCGAGGATGTCCTGGGCCGAGCGTTCCAGCTTCTCGGCCATCGAGTTGAAGGCCACGGCCAGCTTGCCGATCTCGTCGCGGCCGGTCGGCGGCACCCGGTGCGAGTAGTCGCCGGAGCGGATGATCCGGACCGCGGTGGTGAGCGAGATGATCCGCCGGGTGACCGAACCGGACAGCACGAAGCCGAGCGCCAGCACGAGCAGCATGGCGACGGTGGCGCTGGAGAGGATGATGGTCTGCGCCTGCCGGGCCCCGGCCATCATCTGGTCGTAGAGCGGCGTGTACTCGAGGATGACCGCGCCGATCGTCAGGCCACCGCGGTTGTCCATCGGCACGACGACCTGCTTGATGCCGTCCGGGTAGTCCGGGCTGGTCTCGACGAAGACGCGGGCCGCGCCGTCGGCGATGGTCCGGCCGACCTCGTCACCGGCGTCGTGATGGAACTCCGTGCCGACGTTCTCGTGGATCACGTCGCCGAGGACGTACTGGCCGGTGTTGACCACGACGACGTCGCGCTGCTGCGTGGCGTGCAGTCGCTGGAGGTAGTTGTCGAGGGCCATCTGGCTGTAGTACAGCGGGGTGACGACCTCGTCCCGGGTGGCCACCGGCAGGCCGTGCGCGATGTCCTTGGCGATGCCCCGGGCCAGCTGCGCGGCCTCCTGGGCCGCCGCCTTCTCCGCGGAGGCGTTGTCGGCCCGCCAGGCGATCAGCGCGGTGGCGGCGACCATCAGCGCCACCAGCAGGTATCCGCCCAGCAGTTTCTGCCGTACGTTCATCCGACCCTTCCCGTCCTCGACCGCCATCACATCGGCCGGGCCGGGTCAGGCTTGAGCGGCTACCTTCTTCCGTTCCGCCGGCGGGCCGGACGGCGGCCGGCGAAGGCGGCCGGTCAGGCCGATGCCGATGGCGATCAGAACCGCGACGCCGGTGACCACACCGACCACCAGGGTGGGCAGGTCGAACAGCTTGAGGGCGCTGGCCAGCAGCACGATCACCAGGGCGGCGCGGACCAGGCCGCCGGGGGCACGCGAGGAGATCCGGGAGCCGATCAGCACACCCGGGATGGAGCCGAGGATCACCGCGCCGGCGATGTCGAGCTGGAGGTCGCCGAAGAAGGCGTGGCCCAGCGCGGCCGCGGTGACCAGCGGGACGGCCTGGATCAGGTCGGTGCCGACCAGGTCGTTGGCGCGCAGCTTCGGGTAGAGGGCGAGCAGTGCCACGATGATCAGCGAGCCGGAGCCGACCGAGGTGAGGCCGACCACGATGCCACCCATGACCCCGATCAGGATCGTCGGCAGCGGCTTGACGGTGATCTCGGCGGCCGGCCCGTCCCCGTTGCGCCGGCTGGTCCAGGCCTTGAGCAGCATGCCGCCGGCGGCCAGCAGCAGCGCCGCGCCCAGAGCGATCTTGACCCCGTGCTGAACGCTCTCGTCGCTGCCGAAGAACCGCAGCAGCAGGACGCCGAGGAAGGCGCTGGGCACGCTGCCGGCGCACAGCCAGAGGACCAGTCGCCAGTTCACCGTGCCGCGCCGGGCGTGCACGTAGCCGCCGAACGGCTTCATGATCGCGCTGGCGGCCAGGTCGCTGGAGATGGCGGCGACCGGGTGCACGCCGAAGAGCAGGACCAGGATGGGGGTCATCAGCGCGCCGCCGCCCATGCCGGTGAGCCCGACGATGATGCCGACTCCCAGACCGGCGAGCGCCATGATCGGATCCATGCGCGGAATTCTTACTAAGTCAGTTGACTTTGTCGAGTATCCCGAAGGGTGAGTAGCAGCTCTACGTCCGAAGCGGGCATCGGGCGGGCGAAGTGGTAGCCCTGTGCGAACCGGTACCCCGCCTGGTAGAGCCATTCGGCCTGCTCAGCGGTCTCCACCCCCTCGGCGACGGCCTGCATCCGCAACCCGCGGGTGATCCCGATCAGGCCGTTGACGATCACCGCCTGGGGGCTGTCGGAGGTCACCCCGTCGACGAATGACTTGTCCACCTTCAGCCAGGTCACCGGGCAGTCCACCAGAAGGCTGAGCGACGACTGGCCGGTGCCGAAGTCGTCCAGGGCGATGCTCAGGCCCAGCTCGTGCAGCCGGCGCACCACGTCCAGGGCGACCCCGGTACCGAGCACCGCGGTCTCGGTGACCTCCACGACCAGCCGGGCCGGGTCCAGCCCGGCGGCGGAGAGCAGCGCCTCCATCTCGGCGGGAAAGCCCGGCTCGTTCAGCTGCCGGGCGGAGACGTTGACGCTGACCTTGGTGGGGGCGTCGGCGCCGTACTCGCGCTGCCAGCGGGCGGTCTGGTGGATCACCTGCTCGAGCACCCAGCGGCCGACCTCCATGATCTGGCCGTCGCGTTCGGCCAGCGGGATGAAGACCGCCGGTGACACCAGGCCGTGCTCGGGGTGCCGCCAGCGGACCAGCGCCTCCACCCCGGCGAGCCGGCCGTGCGGGAGCTCGACGATCGGCTGGTAGACCAGGAACAGCTCGTCGCGGATGATCGCCTGGCGCAGGTCGTTGCTGAGCCGGGCGTCGCTGTCGGCCAGCTGGTCCATGATCGGGTCGAACCAGGTCCACCGGCCGCCGCCGTTCCGCTTGGCGGCGTACATCGCGACGTCGGCGCGGCGCAGCAGCTCGCCGGCGGTGTCGTCCGGACCGCTGGCGGTGACGCCGACGCTGATCCGGGGCACCATCTCGTGCCCGCCGACCAGGACCGGGCACTGCACCTCGGCCAGCAGGTCGCGCAGCAGCACCTCGGTGTCGGCGGCGCTCAGGCCGGGCAGCAGAAGGGTGAACTCGTCGCCGCCGAGGCGGGCCACGGTGTCCTCCGGGCGCAGCCGCTCCCGCAGGCGGCGGCTGATCGTCTGGAGCAGTGTGTCGCCGGTGTGGTGCCCGTACCGGTCGTTGATCACCTTGAAGTCGTCCAGGTCCAGCAGGGCGACCACGAACGGTTCGCCGGCGGCCAGCCGGGTGGAGATCTCGTCGGCGTACGCCGACCGGTTGCCGATGCCGGTGAGCGCGTCGTGCGACACCTGGTGATCGAGTTGCTTCTGGTACGCGCGGAGCTGCGCCAGGTTGGCGTCGACGGTGTCCAGCAGCCCGGCGTTGTCCCGCAGCGTGGTGAGCTGGCGCAGCACGACCAGCACGGTGAGCGCGGTCACCGAGATCGCCATCGTCGCCTCGTCGCCGCCGCGGGGCAGCTCGACCTCGAGCAACACGGCGTAGAGCAGCGCGATCGCCAGGTACGGTGCCACGCTGAACCGCCGCCGCCCGGCCTGCTCCGGCGCCGGCGTGGCGCTGTTGAGGCGCTGCCGCCGGGCGGCGAACATCGTGGTCAGCTGGGACATCGGCAACGCCAGCAGGCTGGACGACAGGTGCGGCTTGTCGACGATGAACGGCGTGACGAGCGCGGTCGAGCCGGACAGGACGACGCCGGCCGAGAGCAGGTGCAGTGCGCTGCGGTCGAGCCGGCCGGCTCCGGCGAACGCCACCTTGATGAAGGTGATCAGCGAGATCGCGGCCACCGCCAGGATCACCGCGAACGAGCGGGGATTGGCGTTCGGCGCGTCCGAGAAGTCGATCCGGCTGACCCAGAAGTGCCAGGCCAGCACCCCGCCGGTGAGCAGGATGATGCCGGTGTCCAGGGCGAAGCGCAGCCAGTCGCCGCGGGTGCGCTGCCAGGTCGGCAGGCGCAGCAGCGCCCACATCACGACGACCAGGGAACCCCCGAAGAACAGCTGCGTGCGGACGCTGAGCTGCTGGGACAGGACCGGGCCGCCGAACGTGTCGTACATGGCGCTGAACGTGCTGGGAGCCAGGATCGCGCAGGCGACGCCGAGGCGGGCCCAGAAGCTCCGGGTGGCGTGGTCGAGCTCGGTGCTGCGGGCGGTCCGCATGCACTCGTAGACGGTGATCATCGACAGCACCGGCAGCGGCAGCCAGCCGATCACCGGGTACGGCCACACGTGGAACAGCCCGATGGCGAACCAGCCGAGCAGGAACACGAGGAGGCCGAGAGCCACTACGACCGGCGCGTCGAGCCGGCCCCGGGAACTCAGGAGGGGCATAGTCCGCTCATCGGCCGCCGGACGGTTCCGATGAGAAAACACGCGGTACGGTCACCCGCTACCGGGGTAAGGGCCGATGCATGGAGCAACTGGAGTGGCTCGCCGTCGTCCGGCACGGTTTGAGCACCGGCAACGTCACCGCCCAGGAAGCCGAGACCGGTGGCGCCGAGCTGATCGACATCCCGGAACGCGACGCCGACGTGCCGCTCGCCGACCTGGGCCGGGAGCAGGCCGAGGCGGTGGGCCGGTTCCTGGTGAAGCAGAAACCCCGTCTCGCGGTCGTCTCGCCGTACCTCCGGACCCGGCAGACGGCGGAGATCGCGCTGGGCGAGAGCGGGGTCGAGACGATCGTCGACGAGCGGCTGCGCGACCGTGAACTGGGCGTCCTCGACCTGCACACGGCCCGCGGCGTGCAGGCGCGGCTGCCGGAGGAGGCCGGGCGGCGCGCCCGGCTGGGCAAGTTCTACTACCGGCCGCCGGGCGGTGAGTCCTGGGCCGACGTGCTGCTGCGGCTGCGGGCGCTGCTCCGCGAGATCCGCGAGGATCATCCGGGCGAACGGGTCGTGCTGTTCGCGCACGAGGCGACCGTGCTGATGGTGCGCTACCTCGCCGAGGGCCTGGACGAGCAGCGGCTGATGGCGCTCGCCCACGACACGACCATCGCGAACTGCTCGGTCAGCAGCTGGCGGCGCTCCGGCGACCGGCTCGAGGCGGAGCTGTTCAACTCGGTGGAGCACCTGCACCGCGAAGAGACCCCGCCGACCCGGCAGGAGGACGTCGATGACCAGCCGGTCTGAGGAGCGGGTGGTCACACCGGCTCTGCTGCGGGAGTGGGCGCTGCCCGACCCGGACGGCGACAAGGAGTCGCGGGGCACGGTGCTCGTGGTCGGGGGAGCGCGCTGGACGCCGGGCGCGGTTCTGCTGGCCGGTGTCGCCGCGCTGCGGGCCGGTGCCGGCCGGCTCCAGCTGGCCGTCGCCGCCGAGTCGGCGGTGGCGCTGAGCATCGCGGTGCCGGAGGCGAAGGTGGTCGGTCTGCCGCCGGACGGCGACGCCCCGGACGAGGTGGCGAGCCTGGCCGAGCAGGCGGACGTCATCGCCCTCGGGCCCGGCCTGGACGACATCGAGCACACCACCCGGCTGATGCGGGCGGTGCTCGGCGCGGCCGGTGACGGCACCTCGGTGGTGCTGGACGCGTACGCCCTGGGCGCGCTCAGCAAGGACGCCGGCTTGCTCCGGCAGTCCCGTGCCGTGCTCACCCCGAACCTGATCGAGGCCGGGCACCTGCTCGGCCGCGATCCCGGCGACGATCTCGCCGCGGCGGCCCGGGAGCTGGCCGACCGGCACAAGGCGGTGGTCTCGCTCTACGGCCACATCGCCGAGCCGGGCGGCAGCGCCTGGCGGGAGGAGAGCGGCGACGCCGGGCTGGGCACGTCCGGCAGCGGCGACGTGCGGGCCGGCATCGTCGCCGGCCTGCTGGCTCGCGGCGCCGAACCGGCGCAGGCCGCCTGCTGGGCCGCCTATGTGCACGCGATGAGCGGCCGCCGCCTCGCACCCCGGTACGGCCGGATCGGCTTCCTGGCCCGCGAACTCGTCGACGAGGTGGCCGCGACGATTGCAACGGTCTGAAGCGGGTACGTCCTGTAACGACACTGTGACAACTATCGAAAGGAGTCACTCGTCATGACGACCGCCCGCGAGATCATGAGCCGGGACGTCACCTGCGTCGGCGAGAAGGAGTCCCTCGCGGAGGCCGCCCGGAAGATGTCCGAGCTCAACGTGGGTTCGCTGCCCATCTGTGGTGAGGACAACCGGCTGCACGGCATGCTCACCGACCGGGACATCGTGGTGAAGGCGCTCGCCAAGGGCCGCAACCCGGCCGACGTGACCGCCTCCGAACTGGCCAGCGGCAAGCCGATCACGATCGGTGCCGACGACGACGCCGCCGAGATTCTGCGCACCATGAGTCAGTACAAGGTGCGCCGGCTGCCCGTCATCGACGGCCACCAGCTGGTCGGCATCGTCGCGGTCGCCGATGTGGCCCGCGCGCTGCCGGATCGTCCGGTCGGCGACCTGATCGACGCGATCAGCGAGTAATCCCCCCTCGGTACCGACACCGCGGCGGCCCGGGACCTCACGTCCCGGGCCGTCGCCGTGCTCAGCCGTCGAAGCGCTCCCAATCCAGGCCCAGCTTGCGGAATCGGCGCAGCAGGGAGCGGTGCCGGGCGCCCACGTACACCTCGTACCAGTCACCGTCGTCGGCCGCGCCGACCAGGATGACGATGCCCGGCCCGACGTAGAACCGGGACCGTGCGCACGGCCAGCGCGCCGGCCGCAGCGGCACCCGCCGCAGCGGCGCGATCATCCGTTTCATCTGCGCGCGGTCGGTGAAGGCCATGCCACCGGGCGAGGTGTCCATCGCGGCCGTGCTCAGGGCGGCGAGCAGCAGGTACGCGCGAAGCCGCTCCCGTTCCCGCAGCGGCTGATCACCGAGCCCCCGGTAGTAGACCGGCGGATCGCCCGGCGTGGTGTCGGTGAGCAGGGTGAACACACCGTCGCCCTCCTGCCCGAAGGCCAGTGCCCCGGCGGCGTCCACCGGCTCCGGGTAGATGTGCAGGCCGGTGCCGTAGACCTGGGACCGGCCGGCGGCGGCGCGGTGGAAGGCCCGCAACGGCTCGGGTTGCCCGTCCGGCGGTTCCGGCAGGTCGCGGGGCGGGACGTCGGCGTACCAGCCGCCGATGAACTCGTTCAGCGCGGCGGACGGATCGCCGGGCAGCAGGTCGAGCCAGCCGACGCCGGGCTGCTGCGGGGGCGGGCCGGTGGGTCGTACCCGATCCAGCAGGTCGTAGGGGAGTGGCGCGTCCAGGACCAGGTCGAGGTCCTGGAGCGCGCCCCGGCGGCGGCCGAGGCGGGCCACCCGGGCCGAGCCGAGGGCCATGCAGCCCTCCGGCAGGCGGGCGAAGGCCAGCACCGCGGGCGGTTTGGCGGCGGTCAGCAGCGTGGCGACGTGGGCCGGGAACGGCCCGGCTACGGCAAGATCCTCAGCGGTACGCACGGCGCCGTCCGCTACCACCACGACGGTGTCCCGGCCGGCCGCCAGCACCGCCGCGGGACCGAGATGGAGTTCCGTGTCCTCGCCGGCCAGCGTCAGGGCGTCGGCCTCGGCGACGACGGACCAGAGCCGGATCTCCACCGGCCGCTCAGGCAAGGGCACGGGCCGCGTCCTCGATGAGTGTCCGGGAGCTGCCAGGTGAGAGAGCGTGCTCCTCGATGGTGGCGAAGATGTGCGCGAAACGGGCGACGTCCGTCTCCGCGTCGAGCAGGGAGATGCCCATGATGCTCTCGGTGTAGACCAGCGGACGATCATGGGGATCCGGGAAGTCCAGCATGACGAACGTGCCCCCCAGGCCGAGATGTGGTCCGGCGCTGAACGGGACGATCCGAAGCGTGACGTTCCGCTGACCGGCGGCCGAGACGAGCCGGTTCAGCTGCGCGCGCATCACCCTCGGGCCCCCCACGATTCGCCGGATCACCGCCTCGTCCAGGATGGCGCAGAATGCCACCGGGGAGGGCCGGGTCAGGATGCTCTGCCGGTGGATCCGGACCGCGGTGCTGCGCTCCACGTCGTGCGGGAACACCTTGGCGCCCTCACTGAGCAGCGCACGTGCGTAGTCCTCGGTCTGCAGGAGCGCGGGCACGGCGGTGGGCGCGATCGCCCGTAGCCTCTCGGCCTCGTGCTCGAAGCCGACGAAGGCGCTGTAGACGTCCGGCAGTTCCGGTGTGAACTGCTTCATCCAGGCCTGCTGGTCCGCGTCCTTGAGCCACTCGAGGAGGGTGGCGCGGCGGTCGGGATCCGTCACCCCGTACAGGTCGAGCAGGGTGGTGACGGTACGGCGCTGAGGTTTGTTCATGGCCCGCTCGATGCGGTAGATCGACGAGGCGTCCAGCCCGGTCCGTACGGCGACGTCCTCCTGTTTGAGGGCCGCCGCCACGCGCAGCCGCCTCAGCTCGGTGGCCAGCCGGCGCAGCCGGATGCTCGGTGGTCTGCGACTCGCCATGGCGAACCTCCCCGTCAGATCTCGGTCAGTCTGCCCCGGACGCCCTGGTCAGCACCAGGCATCTGCATGATGTGAATTTGCAAGCCTTGCATTCCAGGTGTCAGGCTGCCCACGCTGAGACGGTGAAAGGGGGTGGTGATGCTTCAGCCGCGTACCGAGCACCGCTACGTCCGCCCCTCCTGGAACTGCCTGCGCTGCGGCGACCCCTGGCCGTGCGCCCGGGCCCGGGCCGACCTCGTCGAGCAGTTCGATCCGGCGGACATCCCGCTCACCGCCTACCTGAGCGCCGCGCTGTTCGAGGCGCTCAACGACCACGTCGTGCGCTCGCTTCCGGTCCCCTCCGACCTGCACGACCGGATCCTCGGCTGGGTCCGTGACCATCAGCCGTGACAACTCCGGTGAAACGTCCGCCGAATATCCGTTCGACGGCTGCCCGGGCGGGCCGGTGCCCTGATACATAGAAACGCATGACTCTCCTACCCAGAGCTGTGGTCGACCGCCGTACCGTGCTGCGGCTGGCCGGACTGACCGCCGGAGCCGGCGCCGTCGTGACGGCCGCCCTTCCCGAGGCCGCCACCGCGGCCGAGGGAGCCTTCCGGCACGGCGTCGCCTCGGGCGATCCCCTTCCCGGCGGCGTCCTGCTGTGGACCCGCGTCACCCCTACCGCCGATTCGGTGCCGGGCTCCGGTGCCGGCCCGGCGGTGAGCGTCGAGTGGCAGGTCGCCACCGACGCCGGGTTCGCCACCGTGGTCTCCTCCGGCACCTTCGCCACCGGGCCGGAACGCGATCACACCGTCAAGGTCGACGTCTCCGGCCTGGAACCGGCGACGACCTACTGGTACCGCTTCGGCTACGACGGGACCTGGTCGCCGGCCGGCCGCACGATGACCGCACCGGCCGCCTCGGACGCGGTCGGCCGGCTCCGGGCCGGCGTCGTCAGCTGCGCCAACTGGGAGGCCGGGCACTTCGCCGCCTACCGGCACCTGGCCGAGCGCGGCGACCTCAACCTGGTCGTGCACCTGGGCGACTACCTGTACGAGTACGGCACCGGCGACTTCACCGCGGGCGGATCGGTGGTCCGCCGGACCGAGCCCGCGCACGAGACGGTGACGCTGGCCGACTACCGGATCCGGCACGCCCAGTACAAGACCGACCCGGACCTGCGTGCCCTGCACGCCTCGGTGCCGTGGGTCATCACCTGGGACGACCACGAGGTCGCCAACGACATGTGGAGTGGCGGCGCGGAGAACCACACACCGGGCAGCGAGGGCGACTTCCGCGCCCGGGTGGCGGCCGCCCGTCAGGCGTACGCGGAATGGATGCCGGTCCGCCTCGCCGGAGACGGCCACATCTACCGGCGTCTGCGGTACGGCGACCTGTTCGAGTTGTCCATGCTGGACCTGCGCACGTACCGCTCGGAGCAGCAGGGCGGCACGGCGGCCGACGACGAGGACCGCACCATCGCCGGTGCGGAGCAGCTGGCCTGGCTCACCGACGGGCTGGTCTCCTCGACCGCGCTCTGGAAGCTGGTCGGCAACCCGGTGATGATCTCCCGGCTCGACGTGGGCACGCTGCCCGCCTGGCTGGTGCCCCCGCTGGCCGAGCTGATCGGGGTGCCACAGAACGGCGTGGTGCTGAACGTCGACCAGTGGGACGGCTACAACGCCGACCGGGAGCGCCTGGTCGACACCCTGCGCGCGCACGGCACGAAAGACGTCGTCTTCCTGACCGGCGACATCCACACGTCGTGGGCCAACGAGCTGACCACGAAGGACACCGGCCCGACCAGGCCCGCCGCCGCGGAGTTCGTCGTGCCGTCGGTGACCAGCGACAACCTCAACGACTTCCTGAAGACCCGCGCCGGCGGCCCGCTGAGCGTGCTGGCCGGGTCACTGATCCGGGCGACGAACCCGCACATCCGATGGGTGGAGACCGACGGGCACGGCTTCGGGGTGCTGGAGGTGACCCGGTCCCGCTGCCGGATGGACTGGTATCACCTGGCCGACCGCACCAGGCGGGACTCCGCCGCCCGCTGGGTGCAGGGCTGGTCGGTGGGCCGCGGCTCGGCGAAACTCCGCCGGGAGACGGGCGCGCCGCTCAGCTGACCGCGGCGCGGCGGAACGCGGCGAGCGTACGCTCCACGTCCTCGCCGCTGGTGCGCCAGTTGCTCACCGAGAGCCGGATGGCGCGCCGCCCGCCCACCGTGGTGCCGCTCAGCCACGCCTCGCCGCTGTCGATCACGTCGCGCAGCACCCGCGTCGTGGTGTCGTCGTCGGCGAAGCGGAACAGCACCTGGTTGACCACCACGTCGCCGACGACCTCGCAGCCGGGCACCCCGGCCAGCCCGGCCGCGAAGGTCCGCGCGTGCTCGCAACAGCGGTCCACCAGGTCGGCCACGCCTTGCCGGCCGAGCGAGCGCAACGCCGCGTACACACCGAAGCCGCGGGCCCGGCGGGAGAAGCCGGGTGTCCAGTCGATGGCGTCCCGCGGTGAGCCGTCGCCGCCCTGCGTCAGGTAGTCCGCGGTGGTGCTGAGCGCGGCCCGGTGTGGCTCCGGGTGGGCGCAGAAGGCGATGCCGCTGTCGTACGGGACGTTGAGCCACTTGTGCGCGTCGAACGCCCACGAGTCGGCCCGCTCCGCACCGGCGGCCAGGTGCCGCAGCGCCGGGCTGGCCAGTACCCACAACCCGAACGCGCCGTCGACGTGCAGCCACGCCCCGGCCGGCGCGCACGCGTCGGCGATCGCGGCGAGATCGTCGAAGGCGCCGGTGTTCACCTCGCCGGCCTGCGCGCAGACGATGGTGGGGACCGGGGGACCGGCGAGCACCGAGCGCACCGCGGCGGCGTCCATCCGGCCGGCGTCGTCGGCCGGCACCACGGTCAGGCCGGCCGTGCCGAAGCCGAGCAATCGCAACGCCCGGTCGATGGTGGTGTGCCGCCGGGCGCTGACCACGACGCGGATCGGCGGCGCGCCGTTCAGGCCGGCCTCCTCGACGTTCCAGCCGGCGCGGCGCAGCACGTCGTGCCGGGCCGCGGCCAGACAGGTGAGGTGGGCGGTCTGGCAGCCGGGCACGAACGCGTACGACGATCCGGCCGGCAGGCCCAGCAGATCGCGCAGCCACTCACCGGCCACCTCCTCGGCGACCGCGGCGGCGGGACCGCAGGCGTAGAGGCCGGCGTTCTGGTCCCAGACGGTGGTGAGCCAGTCGGCGGCGACCGCGGCCGGCAGCCCGGCGCCGATGACGAAGCCGAAGTAGCGGCCGGACGGGATCGCCACCAGACCGGGCTCGGCGGCCGCGGCGAGATCCTCCACCACGCGCAGCGGCGGCACCGGTCCGGCCGGCAGCGGGCCGCCGAGCCGCTCCCGCAACTCGTCCAGGCTCACGGTCTCGCCGACCGGCCGATCGTCCAGGGTGTGCAGCCAGTCCGTGGCGATCCGCGCGGTCCGGGCCAGGACGTCGTCGAACTCTTTCTCCACCCTCTCACCGTAGGCCCGTGCGGTTGAAAAGGGTCTAGTCCTCGTGGTCGGTGGCGCGGGCGGCGCAGAGGAACGATCCGCCCACCGCGAACGCACCCAGTACCGCGAGCGAGATCTGCTGTTCGTGATCGAGCTGCCGTTCGTAGGTCACCCGGTCCACTTCGATCACCCGGTCGTTGTCCTGGAGGACGTAACGGCCGTCGCGGACCGCCGGGCTGCCGTCGAGGGCGGTGAAGGCTAGGACGATCGCCAGCCAGAAGCCGAAGAAGGCGCCGGCGGCCACGACCCCGGCCCACACCGGCACGTGCGGCGGTACCCACGAGGCGAGGCTCCACAGGCGGCGGGGTGCGCGGGTGCGGTAGCCGCGGCGGTTGGCGAGGACGCCGGCGGCGAAACCGGGGACGGTGAGCAGGGCGGCGACGCCGATCGCGAGCGCCGAGTGGACCAGGCGTGTGCCGGCGGCGAGGGCCACGACGAGCGTGGCCGACCAGAGCACGGCGGCTCCACAGATGAGGCTGAGCCCCAGCAGTCCGCGGTTCGAGATCATCACTGGGAACGCTAGTGTTCCGCCCGCTCCCGCGCTGCCGTTTCACGTCAAGAGAAGGGGTGCTATCGTGGGCGGTTGACTCCGCCTGAATCGATAAAGCGCCGAAAAACCCACTATCAAGATAGCCCCTGGGAGCAGCCTTGTCAAGTCTGTCAAGCGTCCAGTCGGAAAATCTCGCAGAGGAGCAGCACCACCTCACCGATCTGTACCGTCACCTCGACGACCTGCGCTTCCGGACCGAGCAGCGCCTCGCCGAGGCCCGACGGGAGGGCGGCGGCACCCCGCAGGCCCGGTCCCACCGGGACGCGGTCACCGCCGGGTACGCCGAGCGCCTCGCCCAGCTCAGCGCGGTCGAGCAGGGACTCTGTTTCGGCCGCCTGGACCGGCACGACGACGAGCGGCTGCACATCGGCCGGATCGGGCTCACCGACAGCGAGCGGCAGCTGCTGGTCGACTGGCGGGCCCCGGCCGCCCGTCCGTTCTACGTGGCCACCGCGGTGACCCCGTACGGGGTGTCGCGCCGACGGCACATCCGCACCCGGGAACGCCTCGTGGTCGGGCTGGACGACGAGATCCTCGACCCGGCGGCGGCCGGTGAGTCCGCCCCGGTGACCGGAGAGGCCGCGCTGCTGGCCGCGCTGACCGCGAACCGGACCGGACGGATGCGGGACATCGTCGAGACGATCCAGGCCGAACAGGACCGGGTGATCCGATCCGGTCTCGGCGGCGTCCTCGTCGTGCAGGGCGGGCCGGGCACCGGCAAGACCGCGGTCGCGCTGCATCGGGCCGCCTACCTGCTCTACACGTACCGGGAGCAGCTCAGCGCCCGCGGCGTACTGATCGTCGGGCCGAACGCCACCTTCCTGCGGTACATCTCGCACGTGCTGCCGTCGCTGGCGGAGACCGGCGTGCTGCTGGCCACGCTGGGTGATCTCTTCCCGGGCGTGACGGCACGGCGTCCGGAGCCGCCGGCCGCTGCCGAGCTCAAAGGTCGCGCGACGATGGTGGAGCTCCTGGCCGAGGCGGTACGCGGGCGGCAGCGCGTCCCGGACGAGCCGGTCGAGATCGTGGTGGACCGGCACGTCCTGACCCTCGACCCGGCGGCGGTCGAGGCGGCCCGGCAGCGCGCCCGCGGCTCCGGCCGGCTGCACAACCTGGCCCGCCCGGTCTTCGCCGAGGCCGTCCTGGACACGCTGGCCGCCCAGATCGCCGAGCGGATCGGGTACGACCCGTTCTGGGCCGACCCGCTCGGCGAGGACGACGCCCTGACCTCGTCGAACGTGCTGGAGGAGGGAGACCTGGCGGACATCCGCGCCGACCTGGCCGCCGAGCCCGCGGTCCGCGCGGTGCTCGACGAACTCTGGCCGGTGCTCACGCCCGAGGACCTGCTCACCGGCCTGTACGCCGACCCGGCCGCGGTGCCGGGCCTCAGCCCCGCCGAGCGGGAGCTGCTGCGGCGCGAACCGGGCGGCGGGTGGAGTCCGGCCGACGTGCCGCTGCTGGACGAGGCGGCCGAGCTGCTCGGCGAGGACGACGCGGCGGCCCGGGACCGGGCGGTGCGGCGGTGGCGGCAGCGGCTGGCGTACGCGCAGGGCGTCCTGGACATCACCGCCGGCTCCAAGTCCTACGAGCTGGAGGACGACTTCGAGGCGGCGATCCCGAACGTGGCCGACGTGATGGAGGCCGACATGCTGGCCGAACGGTACGCGGACCGGGAGCGGCGCTCGGCGGCCGAGCGGGCGGCCGAAGACCGGAAGTGGGCGTACGGGCACGTGATCGTCGACGAGGCTCAGGAGTTGTCGCCGATGGCCTGGCGGTTGCTGATGCGCCGCTGCCCGAGCCGGTCGATGACGGTGGTCGGTGACCTGGCGCAGGCCGGGGCACTCGGCACGCCGGCGGACTGGGCGGAGGTGCTGAGCCCGTACGTCGCGGACCGCTGGCGCCTGGCCGAGCTGACCGTCAGCTACCGCACCCCGGCGGAGATCCTGGCGTACACCCGCCGTGTGCTGGCCGCGGCCGGCGTGCCCATCGAACCGCCGCAACCGGTACGCCACTCCGGCGTCGAACCGTGGGAGGAGAGCGGCGGCCCGAGCCACCTCGCCGGCCTGGTCGCTCGCGAGATCGCGGAGCTGGACGGCGGGCGGCTCGCGGTGATCGCCCCGGCGGCCGCGCGGTCCGCGCTCGCAGCCGCCCTGCCGGTCTCCACCGATCCGGAGGAGAACGCCGTGCTGCTGACCGTCACCGAGGCGAAGGGCCTGGAGTTCGACGTGGTCGTGGTGGTCGACCCGGCCGGGATCCGGGCCGAGTCCCCGCGCGGCGCCAACGACCTGTACGTGGCGCTGACCCGGCCGACCCGCCGCCTGGGAGTCTTCAAGCCAGCTTGAGGGTCTCGCCGCGGCCCAGGGCCTGCACGCCGGTCAGCGACCGGACCTGGCATTCGGTGAGGAAGTCGCCGAGTGGAGACTTCATCACCGAGTAGTCGTCGTAGTGGATCGGCAGGGTCAGCCGGGGCCGGATCAGTCCGGTCAGCTCGGCGCCCTGCCGACCGTCCATGGTCAGCGTGAGGCCCAGCAGCTTGGTGCCGCCCAGGTGGATCAGCATCACGTCCGGTTCGCCGCAGCGTTCCCGGATCTCGCCGAGGAACGGCCGGTAGAGGGTGTCACCGGTGATGTACAGGCGCAGCCGCCGCTCCCCGGCCACCTCCCACTCCACCAGCGACCCCATGACGTCGGGCAGCAGCCGGTCGACCAGGCCGGGCCCGTGCCGGCCGGGCAGAGCGGTGATCCGCAGCAGTTCCCCGTCGCGGCGCCACTCCTCGGCGTCCCAGGTGGGCAGGCCGCGTACGTCGGAGAAGCTGCGCCGCCGCAACCGCCGCTGCGCCTGGGCGGTGGTGACGATCGGCAGGTCGCGGGGGAGTACCCGCCGCGCGGCGCGGTCGAAGTGGTCGCCGTGCAGATGCGACAGCAGCACCGCGTCCGGGGACGGCAGTTCCGCGTACGTCATCGCCGGGTCCAGCAGCCTGCGCGTCCACGCGCCGTAACCCAGGTGCACGCGGCTACCGGCCGCGCCGAAGGCCGGATCGGTGAGCAGGGTGAACCCACCCAGCCGCAGCAGGGTCGTGGCGTTTCCGACGAAGGTCACGCTGGCGTTCGACGTCATGCGGCGCGGCTACCCGCCGGGCGGCCGGCGAAACCCGTGACACGATGGCGGTCATGTCGATCGACACCGCTGCCGCCGAGCAGTTCTGGAAGCAGTACGAGACTGTCCACCCCGACGCGGTGCGCGCCGCCCCCGACTACACCGTCGAGCGGTTCGGCGACTCGCCCCGGCTCGCCGACGAACTGCTCGCCCTGGTCATGGCGGGCACCAAGCGAGCCACCTCGTCGCTGCTCCGCGAGTTCATCGCGGAGGGCACCCCGCTGCCGCGGATCGGCGGCCACTGGATCGTCTGCGACGGGGCCGGCGCACCCCGCGTCGTGCTGCGCACCACCGAACTGCGGCTGGGCACGTTCGACAGCGTCGAGGAGTCGTTCGCCCACGCCGAGGGCGAGGACGACCGCACCCGCGAAAGCTGGATGCGCGAACACCGCCGTTACTGGCAGCGCCGCTGCGCCGCCCTCGGCGCGGAGTGGACCGAGAACGACGAGATCCTCTTCGAACGCTTCACCGTCGTCTTCCCGCCAGACCTGGCCGACTGACCAAAGATCAAACCCATCCGGGGTACGCGTAACCGCCCGTCCCGCCGAACCAGCCCCGTCCCCGCTCTCCCGGCGCGAGCCACCCACCGCCCGAGGCCCCAGCGCGGCCGCCGGGAAACAGCAGCGAGTCAGCCACTCCTACGGGGTGTGTGGCGGCGATAGACGCTGACCGTGGGGTCGCCGCTGATCCAGAACCGCCACGGCACGTCGTGGGCCGACGTGACGCCGACGCGCGGGCCGGCGGCGATCGTGCCCGCCGGTTCAGCCGGTGGGCTGAGCGTCGCCGGCCCCGTCCCGTCGATCACCGACGTGTCGTTGGCGCCCTTGTCCAGCGCCAGTACCTGCATCAGCTTCGCCGGCCCGGCGGCCAGGTCGGTGTCGCGCCGCGCGGCCGGCCGGCGCTGCCGGGCGATCTCCAGGCCGTCCACCACCGCGCCGGCCCGCAGCAGCACGGCGGCCGCCTTGCCGGACTCACCGCAGACGATGTTGGCGCAGAAGTGCATGCCGTAGATCTGGTACACGTAGAGGCGCCCGGCCGGGCCGAACATCACCGCGTTGCGGTTGGTCGGCCCGCGGTGCGCGTGGCTCGCCGGGTCCTCGCCCAGCCCGCTGTACGCCTCCACCTCGGTCAGCCGCACGGTCACCCCGTTCGCGGTGAGCCGCCAGCCGAGCAGCAGGCGGGCCGCCTCGTCCACCGCCTCGGAAGGTAGTTCCAACCAGCTCGTCGTCACCGGACAAGCCAATCATGTGAGCTCGCCCGACGTTCGCCGGCGGGTGCGGAGAACCGTCCGGCGTCGATATAGTTCCCCGGCTGGGCGGAGCTGGGAGCGTGCGGATGCGGCAGGTGGCGGAACCGGTGGGGCGTACCTCGAAAAGGCGCACGCTGGTGTGGTCGTCAGTGCTCGCGTTGCTGCTGGTGGGTCTGGTCGGGGCCGCGAGTTATTTCTTCGTCCAGCTGACCGACATTCCGCCGTCGGCGGCGAAGCCGCCGGCGGGCCCGCCGCCGTCCTTTCCGGTGGAGGGCGGTGCGTCCGGGCCGCGGGCCGCCACCGATCCGGTACGCACGACGGACGACCTGGAGCTGGTCTGCGAGAACTGGTACTACCCGGGTGCGCCGAAGTTCCGCGGCGCGGCGCCGCATCCGGTGCTGATCAGCGTCCGTGACCAGCTGGAGGTCACCTACCGGTCGGTCCGCACCCTGAACCAGACGGCGTACGCGGGCTCGGCCGCCAAACGCAAGGCGTGGGCGCCCAAGCCCGCGCAGACCCAGTTGGTGGCCTGTCTCGATCTGGTCGGCGGCGGGCCGAAACTGCGGGACTGCAAGGTGGAGGACCCGGATCCGCTGGTACTTCCGATGAAGCAGGGCCGGTACCGGCTGACCGTCTACGAGGTGGCCACCCGCGAGAAGGTGGCCGAGTCGAACCTGATCGGCAAGGACGAGTCCTGCCCGTGGGTGGCGATGACCGGTCCGGACCGGACCCTGCACAGCACGGTCGACGACGACCAGCTCTACCGCGTCCTGCGCAAGCGGGTGGAGGGCTAGGCCCAGCCGAGGAAGCGCTCGTAGAGGTCGGCCGGTGGCCCGCCGGCGCCGGCCGCCCAGTCGTCGATCGCCTCGACCATGCACGAACCGAGGTAGACCGAGAGGCCGTGCGGGAAGTCCCGGTACTGCTCGGCGAGCTCCACTTTCGCGGTCGCGCACGGCCATGGCCGGCCGCAGACCCGGCAGTCCCACGACGGTCGGTGGCCGACGTGTTCGGTCCGCGGCACCAGCATTCAACCCTCACTTTGAGCGATTCGGCGGCTACACATTGGAGCGTCGCCTGGCTTACGCTCCACCTCAAGCGGGATCGGTGAGAATCCCGGAACTGGATTCTCGCCGTCTCGCCCGGGGCGATCGGATCGTCTCGTTCGATACACCGCGGACCTTGGGGAGCGAATTGATGACCGAGACCGGGTCGACCGTGCCGCGCCGGCAGGTCGGCCGGCTGCTGCGCCAGTTGCGCGAGCAGGCCGGCATCTCGCTGATGGCCGCGGCGAGCGAGCTGGAGTTCTCCCGCGCCCGGATGTATCGCATCGAGAACGGCGAGGTTCCGGTGCGCAAGCACGACGTCATCGCGATGTGCTCGGTCTACGCCGCGCCCGGCCACATGACCGAGGTGCTGATCGGCCTGGCCCAGGAGTCGAAGGCGAAGGGCTGGTGGCATGCGTACGGTGATGTCGTCCCCGCCTGGTTCGAGCTCTACGTCGGCATGGAGCAGGCCGCGAGCCGGCTGCGCTCGTTCGCCCCGAGCGTGATCCCCGGCCTGCTGCAGAGCCGGGAGTACGCGGAGTGCGTCTTCCGCCGGTGGCACGGCGACGACGAGGCCGCGGTGGAGAACGCCGTGGCCGTACGCCTGGAGCGCCAGTCGTTGCTCAGCCGGCGCCGCCCGGAGGCCCCGCGGCTTGACGTGATCATCGACGAGGGGGTGCTGCATCGCGCCATTCCCGACCGGCTCGGCATGCAGAAGCAGCTGGCGTACCTGGTCAACGCCTCGACCCGGCCCAACATCAGCGTCCGGGTGATCCCGTTCGCCGCCGGGCCGCACAAGGCCGCCAGTTCCGGCCAGTTCACGGTTCTCGAGTTCCCCGCCGTCGGTACCGCCTCTCCGGAGCCCACGACCATCTACTGCGAGAACCTCACCGGTGCTCTGTACCTGGATAAGCTCAAGGAGGTGGAGACGTACCAGTCGATCTGGGCCGAACTCGAGACGACCGCGCTCAGCCAGTCCGACTCCGACGATCTGATCGCCGCGATCATCGAACAGAGCGACGGCCGAGAGGAGACCGATGGCAGACCTGACCGGTGCCATCTGGCACAAGAGCACTCGTAGCGGCGGCAACGGGGGCGACTGTGTCGAGGTGGCCGCCAACCTTCCCGGCATCGTCGCGGTCCGTGACACCAAGGACCCGGATGGCGCCACCCTGGTGTTCACCCACGCCGAGTGGAAGGCGTTCCTGGCGGGCGTTCGTGACGGCGAGTTCGACCTGGCGTGAGGCCGCCGCCCGCGGCCTTATGACTCGGTGTGCCGGTCCTTAAGGAATCCTTTCCCCGGCGGATCTCGGCGCGGCGCTCGCGCATAGTGAGGTGGCGCCGTTCCCCTGTCCGAGTCACCGAGGTGAATTCCCCGTGCCCTTCTCCGCGGCCCGTGTCCGTTACACCCTGGTGGCGGGCTCGGCGGCAGTGGTGATGGGTGCCGCCTTCATGGTGGCCGGCCTGGCGCAAGGGTCCACCGAATCCCCTGCCCCCACATCGGTGGATGCCCCGCTCGCCGCCGCCGCATCCCCCGGCGGCGCGGGCGAGGCAGAGCCGACACCGTCCCCTTCCCGTTCCCCCTCGGCCAAGGCCAAGAAGCCGGCTCCGGCCAGCCCGAGCAGCAGCCGGAAGAAGAAGTCCACGACCAGAGCGCAGGCGACGTCCGGAACCGTGGTCGAGCAGGTCCTCGCGCACATCAACGAGGCGCGGGTGGCCGAGGGCCGCCGGGCGCTGATCCTGGACACCAAGCTTTCCAAGGCCGCCGCCTTGCACAACCGGGTGATGATCGGCGGCTGCGGGCTGTCGCACCAGTGCTCCGGCGAGTCCGGCCTCGGCGACCGGTTCAGCGCGCAGGGCGTGAAATGGAGCTCGGCCGGCGAGAACATCGGTTACGGCTCGAGCGGCGGCAGCGACGCCGCGATGGTGAAGGCGGCCAACGGCCTGACCGACGCCATGCTCGCCGAAGTGCCACCGGACGACGGCCACCGCAAGAACCTGCTGAACTCCAGCTTCAAGCGGATCGGCCTCAGCGTCGTCCGGGACGGCAAGGGCGTCACCTGGATGACCCAGGACTTCGTCGGCTAGCAGCCGCAATGATAAAAATGCCCGGTGACCGAGCGGCGTTCCGCGCACCGGCGGACCGAGGTGCTCTCGGCCGCTGGTGAGGTGGTTGCCGCCCGCGGCGCGGACGGGACCCGCTTCACCGACGTGACGGCCGCGACCGGCGTGGGCGTCTCCACGCTCCAGTACTACTTCGGCACCCGCGAGGACATGCTGATCGCCGTCTTCCGGCACGCCGCGCAGCGCGATTTCGACATCGTCGGCGAGCGCCTGGCGGCGCTCACCGATCCGTGGGAACGGCTGCTCGTCATCGCCGGCCATCTGACCGGCGCGGTCGGCAGTGAGACAGCCTGGCGGCTGTGGGTGGAGAGCTGGCGCTGGGCGTTGCGGGATTCCGGGGTACGCGCGGACGTGCTCGGCGACTACCGCCGGTGGCACGAGCTGATCGCCGCGGAGATCACCGCCGGCGGGTTCGGCGGTACGGCCCCGCCGATGGACACCGCCCGGCTGATTCTCGCGTTGATCGACGGGCTGGCGCTGCCGGTGGCGCTCGGCGACCCGGGACTGGCCCGGGCCGCCGCACGGGATCTGCTCGCCGACGGCCTGGCCCGGCTACTCGGACGTCGTACCCCGCCCCTGTAGTAGCGGCGTCGAGCGCCGCCACCGCGGCCCGTCGCCGTCCTTGCGCCGGCGGGCCATCCCGGAGAGCGCTTCGAGGACCACCCGGTTGCCGAGCATGGCGGTGATCTCGGCGTGGTCGAACGGCGGCGACACCTCGACGATGTCCATGCCGACCACCGGCAGTTCGTGGCAGATCCGCGAGACGCTGTCGAGCAGCTGCCGGGCGGTGAAGCCGCCCGGCTCCGGGGTGCCGGTGCCGGGTGCGTGGCCGGGGTCGCAGACGTCGATGTCGACCGAGAGGAAGACCCCGTCGCAGCCGTCCAGGGCGATCTCGAACGCGCTGTCGAGGACCGCGTCCAGGCCGCGCTCGACGATCTCGCTCATGTGGAACGAGTTCATCCGCTGGTCGGCCATCCAGTCCAGCACGTCCGGGCCGGGCCAGTAGCCACGCAGGCCGAGCTGGAGGAACCGGTCACCGCGGACCGCGCCGGACTCGATGAGCCGGCGCATCGGCTGGCCGTGGCCGTAGAGCGAGCCGAACTCGATGTCGCCGGTGTCGGCGTGCGCGTCGAAGTGAATGACCGAGATCCGGCCCTTGCCGTGGGTACGCGACACCCCGGTGACGTCCGGCCAGGTGACGGTGTGGTCGCCGCCGAGGATCAGCGGGATCGCCCCGTGACCGGAGATGAACGCCACGGCGTCCTCGATGGTCCGGCAGCTGCGCTCGATCTCCCCACTGAACACCTCGAGGTCGCCGGCGTCCTTGACGGTGAGGTCGGCCCCGAGCGCGTCGACGCGCATCGCCAGGTGTGGCCGGGAACTGTCGTGGGCGAGGTAGTCGGTCCCCCGGATCACCTGCGGGCCGAACCGGGCGCCGGGGCGGTGGGAGGTACCGCCGTCGAACGGGGCACCGATGATCACGACGTCGGCGTCGGCGTACGTCTGCGGTTCCTGCCAGTCACAGGCCGGAACACCGAGGAACGTGTAGTCCGGTCCGAACATCGGTCCATATCGGGTCATGCTCGTCATCCTTCCCGGCTTGCGGGGCCGGGGTGGACTGTATCGTCGTACTGTACGGCCGTACAGCAAGATCCGGCCTGTAGGGTGCGGCGGTGTTCGAAATCGTGACCTCGTTCCTCCGGCGCCTGGCGGGTGCGCCGGACCGGCTTCCGGTGATCGAGCAGGACGCCGGCGTCCAGCCCGAGACCGTGCCGGCTCAGTCCGCGACGAGGCGGCCGGCCCGGCATCTCGCGTACGACCCCAACCTGGACGGTGACGCCGACCCGGGCGAGATCGTCTGGACCTGGGTGCCCTACGAGGACGACCCCGCCCGGGGCAAGGACCGTCCCGTCCTGGTGGTCGGCCGCGACGGGCGTACGCTGCTCGGCCTGATGCTTTCCAGCCAGAACGACCGCGACGGCCAGCGGCACTGGCTGGCTCTCGGCCCCGGCGACTGGGACCGGTCCGCCCGTCCCAGCTGGATCCGCCTGGATAGGGTGGTCGAGGTCGAGGAGGACGGCATCCGGCGCGAGGGCGCGATCTTGGACCGGACCCGCTTCGACCGGGTGGCGACGATCCTGCGCCGCGACTACGGCTGGCCGTGACCCGCGTCTCCCGACCCGCCCAGGGAATGGGCGTAACCGGACAGTCCTCGGCGTACGCCGGATAGCGTTGCGGACATGGATGTGGACGTCATGGCCGGGTTCGGTGGCAAACAGGCCTGGCTCGCCGTCGCCGGCGGCGAGCCGGACGCCGTTCTGCAGGCGCTCGGCCTGCGTGATCTCGGCTCGGTGTCCTGGCGGGACGGCCTGGACCTGGCGCACCTCACCGACGACCGGGTGGCGATCACCCCACCGCTGCCCGGCGCCCGGGACACCCGCTGGCTGCTCGCGGTCGGTCGCCGGTTGATGCAGACCCCGCCGGACGTGGTCGCGCTTTCCGCGGAGCTGGGCACCGAGGTGCAATACTTCGCCACGCATCGAGTCACCGAGCTGCATCGATGGCAGCGGGCGGCTCGCGGTGACCTGGTCCGCGCCTTCGGGTATGTGGGACAGACCGGTGAGGTCACGTCGTGGTTCGGCGAGCCCGACCCGGCGGAACGCGACGCCGGGCTGCCCGACGAGCTCGACCCGGAGGCCACCGTGCTGGTCGCCGAGCGGGACGTGTTCCGGGTGGCCGGTGCCTGGAGCATCGACCCGACCACGTTGACCGGAATACCGCCCGGCCCGCTGCGGATGGGCGCGGCCGACTAGCCATTTCGGAGGCCACATGCGCAAGTACGTGATCATGGGCGTGCAGGGCAGCGGCAAGGGCACCCAGAGCCAGATGCTGCGCGACGACCTCGACCTGGTGCACATCAGCGTCGGCGACATCTTCCGCTGGCACGTCCGCAACCACACCAAGATCGGCGCACAGGTCCGCCGGATCATGGCGGCCGGCGATCTGGTCGGCGACGACCTGGTGGAGGACGTGGTCCGCCGCCGCCTCGACGACCACGACTGGAACTTCGGTTTCATCATCGACGGCTTCCCGCGCAACGGCCGGCAGGCCGAGTTCTTCATGGAGAGCTACGACATCGACGCGGTCATCCACCTGCAGCTGACCGACGAAGAGGTACGCCGGCGCGTGCTCAGCCGCCGCCTCTGCCCGAACTGCGGCATGGACTACAACCTGATCGCCGACCGGCCCGAGGAGGAGGGCCGCTGCGACATCTGCGGCCACGAGCTGGTCACCCGGGCCGACGACACTCCCGAGGCGCTCGAGGCCCGGCTGCGCGACTACCACGAGAAGACCCGCCCGGTGCTGGAGCTGTTCCGGCGCAAGGAGGTCGTGCACGACGTCGACGGCCGCCCGCCGCTGGAAGAGGTCCAGCAGGCGATCCGCAAGACCCTCGGCCTACCGGCCTACCGCACCCGGTAGCCGTGCCGATCACCCGGCGGGACGTGCTGCTCGTCGCGGCCCTGCTGGCCGTCGACGTGCTGGTGCCGGCCCTCGGCGGCGACGGCTGGCCGGGCCCGGCCGGTTGGGCGCTGTTGGTCGCCGGGGCCGCGCCGCTGGCCGTACGCGACCGGTTTCCAGCGGCCGCGCTCGCGGTGAGCGGCGCGGCGGCGGTCGCCTACTACACGTCGGGCTTTCCCGACACGCCGATGGCGCTCGGCTTCGTCATCGCCCTGTACACGGTCGCCCGCGATCGCAGCAGGATAATGACCGCCGCTGGTGCGCTCGCCCTGCTGGCGGCCTTTCCCGCCGTCTCCCTGATCCGGGAGGGCCCGGCCGGTGTGCGCGTGGACGAGATCGCCGGGGTCGGCGCGATCCTGCTGGCCGCGGTCGCGGCGGGCGAGGTGGCGCGGACCCGGCGGGTACGGGTACGGCTCGCCGAGGAACGAGCCGCGGAGGCCGAGGCCGGGCGGGTGGCCGAAGGTGCCCGGCGAGCGGCCGAGGAGCGGCTGCGGATCGCCCGGGAACTGCACGACGTGCTGGCTCACCAGATCTCGCTGATCAGCGTGCAGGCCGGGGCGGCACTGCACCGCCGGGACGCGGAGCAGGCGTTCTCCGCCCTGACCGCGATCCGGGCGGCGAGCAAGGACGCCCTGCGGGAGATGCGCGAGGTTCTGGGCGTGCTGCGCGGGGCGGACGCCTCCTTGGCCCGCCTGCCGGAGCTCGTGGCGCAGACCCGGTCCGCCGGCCTGGCGGTGGAGCTGACCGGGGAGCCGCCGGCGCTGCCGCCGGCGGCGGACGCGGCGGCGTACCGGATCGTGCAGGAGGCGCTGACCAACGCGATGCGGCACTCCGGCGCCCGCCGCGTCCGCATCGACGTACGGGAGAACGGTGACGACGTGGTGATCACCATCGTGGACGACGGATCCGGCCGCCCGCGCGGCCCGGCAAGCGTGGACGACGGATCTGGCCGCCGGCGCCGCCCGGCAAGCGCGGACGACGGATCTGGCCGCCCGGCCGGCCCGGAGACCGTGGACGACGGGAACGGGCTGCGCGGGATGGCCGAGCGGGCCGCCGCGGTGGGCGGCAGCGTGACCACCGGCTCCGGCCCGGACGGCGGCTTCCGGGTCGAGGCGCGCCTGCCGAGGACGGCTCCCGCATGATCCGGGTCCTGCTCGCCGACGACCAGACGCTGGTCCGCGCCGGATTCCGGACGATCCTGGACGGCGAACCGGGCCTCCGGGTGGTGGCCGAGGCGGCGGACGGCCTGGAGGCGGTACGCCTGGCCGGGGCGGAGCGGCCGGACGTCGTGCTGATGGACGTACGCATGCCGCATCTCGACGGCCTCGAGGCCACCCGGCGGATCGCCGCGGACCCCGGCCTGAGCCGGACCAGGATCGTCATCCTCACCACGTTCGAGCTCGACGAATACGTGTACGGCGCGCTGCGAGCCGGGGCGAGCGGATTCCTGCTCAAGGACGCCGAACCCGCCGAGCTGATCCACTGCGTACGCGTGGTGGCCCGCGGCGAGGCCCTGCTCGCGCCCTCGGTGACCCGCCGGCTGATCGCCGAGGTGGCGTCCCGGGCCGTCCCGCCGCAGCCTCCACCGGAGGCGGCCGCACTGACCGCCCGGGAGGCCGAGATCGCCGACCTGATCGCGGCCGGGCTGTCCAACGAGGAGATCGCCGGACGGCTGGGCATCAGTCACGCCACCGCCAAGACGCACGCCGGCCGGATCCTCGGCAAGCTGGGCCTGCGGGACCGGGCGCAGCTGGTGGTGTGGGCGTACGAGTCGGGCCGGGTCCGGCCGGGCTGGCTGGGCTAGCGGTGGTGCCCGGCGTGCGAGACGGTCCGCGGCGCCCACGACTCGGTGCCCGGCGGCACGACCGTGAACTGGCCCATCATCCCGTCGTCCTCGTGGCGCAGGATGTGGCAGTGGTACATGTACGGCGTCGCCGCGTCGGTGTGCCGGTCGAACTCCACGGCCAGCCGGGCGGTCTTCTTGGGCGGCAGGTACACGGTGTCCTTGCGGCCGGCCTGCCACGCCGGCGGGGGTGTGCCGTCCACGTCGAGCACGGTGAAGTCGACGCCGTGGATGTGGAAGTTGTGGGCGTACACGGCGTTCCGCACCTCCCAGATCTCCCGGGCACCGGCCGGCACCACCTCGTCGACGCGGTTCATGTCCATCTCCCGGTCGTTGATCTCGTCGTGGCCGCTGAGCTTGAATCGGCGTACCCGTGCGCCGGCCGGCACCGCCACCGGCCCGGCTCCCGGAAGCCGGTCAGGCAGCGCCGGTGACCGGCTGAGGTCTGCCGCGGCGCTGATCCGCAGGATCTGATGGTTGCCGTCGTCCACGTCGTCGTCACCGGCGAAGCCGCGCAGGACGGCCGGCTCGCCCGGGGCGAAGGCGACCACGATCTCGGCGCGTTCGCCGGGGCTGAGGGTGATCCGGGCGGTGGCGGCGGGCGCGGTCAGCAGGCCGGCGTCGCCGGCGACCACGTGGAACTCCCGCCCGTCGGCGAAGCCGAGGTGGTAGACCCGGGCGTTCGACCCGTTGAGCAGGCGGAACCGCACCAGCGTGGTGTACACCTCCAGCTGCGCCCCGAGGGTGCCGTTGACCAGGATGTCGTCGCCCATCAGGCCGAACGTGGGCCGTTTGTCGTGCTCCATCTCGCCGTCGTCGCCGATGACCCGGTCCTGGATGACGAGCGGGATGTCGTCGTGGCCGTAGCGGGCGGGCAGTCCCGCGTCGTCCGCGATGATGATCATTCCGGCGAGCCCGCGCCAGACGTGGTCCGCGGTCTCCCCGTGCGGGTGCGGGTGGTACCAGAGGGTCGCAGCCGGTTGATCGACACGCCACTGCGGACTCCAGGTGCCTCCGGTCGCGATCGTCTGGTGCGGCCCGCCGTCCATCCGGGCCGGGAGCCGCATGCCGTGCCAGTGCAGCGTGCTCGGCTGCGGGAGCTGATTGCGTACGTCCATCGCCACCAGATCACCGCGCCGCATGCGCAGTGTGGGCCCGAGGTAGGAACCGTTGATGCCCCAGGTCTCGGCGGGTTTGCCGGTCAGGAACTCGGTGTGGCCGGTCCGCAGGGTGAGAGGGAAGCGCCGGACCCCGTCGGCGCCGGGGCGGGGGTCGCGCAGTGGCGGGATCCGCAGCCGGTTCTCGGCTCGCGGGCGGCGCATCTCCGTGCTTCCGGTGGGCGCGCACGCGGCGGCGGCACCGGTGAGGACGGCGAGCGTGAGCAGGGAGCGACGTCTCATGACCACGAGCCTCCGGTCCTGCGACGGACCCCGCATCGGGGACAGACCCGGACCTTGAGCACCGTCTGTGAGCTGCGGTTATGCCGGGCGAGCAGCATGCGTGTACCGCTGCGGAGGTACGCCGGCGCGGCGGCGTCATCCTTTGGCGTATGTGGCCGCGCCAGATCGGGAAACCCACACAACCGGGCATCCGCGCCCGGGATTCCCACATTTGCAGAGCTCTATCACTATGCTGCGTCAAGCGTCCGATATGGCCCGACGTGGGGTTCCGGATCTTCGTGTAAGGAGATCGAAATCTCGGTGACATATTGCGTTCGGGCAGAAGCGGGCGTAAACAAAGACAAAGCCAAAACGAGTCGGGCGGTGAGCAACAGATGTACGCGGAGGAACGCCAGCAGGAGATAGTGCGACGAGCCCGTGCCGAGGGCCGGGTGGACGTCGTCGCGCTGGCCGACACCTTCGGCGTCACCGCCGAGACGATCCGCCGCGACCTGACCGTGCTGGAGCGGGCCGGCGTGCTGCGGCGGGTGCACGGCGGCGCCATCCCGGTGGAGCGGCTCGGGTTCGAACCGGCCCTCGCCACCCGAGATGCCGTGCTGATCAGCGAGAAGGAGCGGATCGCCAAGGCGGCCCTGGCCGAGGTGCCGGAGGACGGGGCGATCATCCTGGACGCCGGGACCACCACCGCCCGTCTCGCCCAGCTGTTGCCGGCCGACCGCGAGCTCACCGTGGTGGTGAACTCGCCGGTGCTGGCCGCGACGCTCGGCCTCAAGCCCAACCTCACCGTCCTGCTGCTCGGCGGCCGGGTCCGGGGCAAGACCCTGGCCACGGTGGACGACTGGGCGTTGCGGCCGCTGGCCGAGATGTACGTCGACGTCGCGTTCATGGGCACCAACGGATGCACCGTCGAGCGCGGCATGACCACTCCGGACCCGGCCGAGGCGGCGGTCAAACGCGCGATGATCGCCGCCGCACGCCGGGTCGTGCTCCTCGCCGACCACACCAAGATCGGCAACGACTATCTGGCCCGCTTCGGCGGACTCGCCGACCTGGACCTGCTGATCACCGACAACGGCCTCGACGGCGAGCTCGCCGGTGAGGTCGAGGCCGCCGGCGTCCGGGTGGTCCGCGCATGATCCTCACCGTCACCCTCAACCCGAGCGTCGACCGGGCCCTCGAGGTCGACGCGCTGGTCCGCGGCGAGGTGCTGCGGGCCGGCGACTCGCACATCGACCCCGGTGGCAAGGGCGTCAACGTCACCCGGGCGCTGCTGGTCAACGGCGTCCGCTCCACCGCGGTGGTGCCGACCGGCGGTGCGGAGGGTGACCAGCTCGTCGACCTGCTCAAGGGCGAGGGAGTCGACATGCTGGCCGTACCGATCGCCGGCCGGACCCGCTCCAACATCACCCTCGCCGAGCCGGACGGCACCGTCACAAAGATCAACGAGGTCGGCCCGCTGCTATCCGATGCCGAGTTCGCCCAGATCAGCGACGCGGTGCTGGCGGCCGCGGGTGCCGCCGACTGGGTGGTCATCTGCGGCAGCCTCCCGCCCGGGCCGAGCATCGCGGCCTTCACCGACCTGTGCGAGCGGCTGGTCACGGCCGGCACCCGGCTCGCCGTGGACAGCAGCGGCCCGGCCCTGCTGGCCGGCGTCGCGGCGGGCGCGGCCCTGGTCAAACCCAACCGGGAAGAACTGGCCGAGGCGGTCGGCGCCGAGCTTCGCACGCTCGGCGACGTCATCGAGGCCTGCGAACAGCTGCGCAAGGCCGGCGCCGGCTCGGTATTGGCCAGCCTCGGCGCCGACGGCGCGGTCCTCGTCGACGAGACCGGCGTGCTGACCGGCACCTCCGCGGTGAGCGTGCCGCGCAGCACGGTCGGCGCCGGCGACGCCCTGCTGGCCGGCTTCCTCTCCGCCGGGGCGCGCGGCGCTGGCGCGCTGATCGAGGGCCTGGCCTGGGGCGCGGCCGCGGTCAGCCTGCCGGGCAGCCGGATGCCCGGCCCGGGAGACCTCGACCGTGCGCATATTCAGCTCCATCCCAGCCCCGACCCACGACGACCCCTCCAGCGCGACTGACCGCCCCGCCCCGCCGGGCCGCGACCGCCCCGCCCGCTCCGCCGGCCCGCTCCGCCGGCCCGGCTCCGCCAGCCCGCCGCGACTACCGCCCGCCCGAACGGAACCAACCGTTCCGTTCCGATAGGAACCGACCAACCCAGCAAGCGCTTCACCCCGCCCGTCCGCTGCCGCATTCGAGCCCACCACTCCAGCGCGCTCCCCGGACGAAGCGATCAGCACACCCAAAAACAAACGGAAATACACCCTTTTACCCGTACACATCGGGATGAGCCGTACTCGGACCCGAGCCAACGAAATGGAGATCCCCTGATGGCTTCTTCATATACCCCTGAGGTCACCGGAACCGGCTTCAAGGCCCGGGTCCAGAAGATCGGTGGCTACCTCGCCGGCATGGTGATGCCCAACATCGGCGCGCTGATCGCCTGGGGCCTGATCACCGCCCTCTTCATCCCGGTCGGCTGGACGCCGAACGAGAACCTGGCCGAGCTCGTCGACCCGATGATCAAATACCTGCTCCCGGTCCTGATCGGCTACACCGGCGGCCGGATGGTGCACGGCCAGCGCGGCGCGGTCGTCGGTGCGGTCGCCACCATGGGCGTCGTCGTCGGTGCGGAAGTGCCGATGTTCCTCGGCGCGATGATCATCGGCCCGCTCGCCGCCTACGTCCTGCGGCTCTTCGACAACGCGATCGACGGCAAGATCAAGCCCGGCTTCGAGATGCTCGTCGACAACTTCTCGGCCGGCATCATCGGCGCCGCCTTCGCCATCCTCGGCAAGCTCAGCATCGGCCCGATCGTCGACGGGCTCACCAAGGCGGCCGGCAACGGCGTCGACTGGCTGCTCGATCACAGCCTGATGCCGCTGGTGTCGGTGCTCGTCGAGCCGGCCAAGGTGCTGTTCATGAACAACGCCATCAACCACGGCGTGTTCGGCCCGCTCGGCGTGCAGCAGGTGGCGGAGCAGGGCAAGTCCATTCTGTTCATGATCGAGTCGAACCCCGGCCCCGGTCTGGGCCTGCTCGCCGCGTACCTCTTCTTCGGACCGAAGTCGCTGCGCCCGACCACCCCGGCCGCGATGATCATCCACTTCTTCGGCGGCATCCACGAGATCTACTTCCCGTACGTGCTGATGAAGCCCCGCCTGATCCTCGCCATGATCGCCGGTGGCATGGCCGGCGTCGCCACCTTCATGATCACCGGAACCGGCACCGTCGCCACCCCCGCCCCGGGCAGCATCTTCGCCTTCGCCGCGGTCACCGCGAAGGGCGGCTACTTCGGCATGATCCTCGGCGTCGTGATCGCCGCCGCGGTCACCTTCGGGGTCGCCTCGCTGCTGCTGGGCTTCGGCAAGCTCAAGTCCGACCAGGAGGACGTGGCCGCCGAAGAGGTCGCCGAGGCCGAGCTCACCGGCCACGAGGTTCCGCCGCAGCGCACCGCCGAGCCGGTCGGCCCCGAGGACAGCCGCAAGGAAAACGCCTAGTCAGGAGAGCAACATGGCAACCATGAACGGCAAGGACATCCGCAAGCTCGTCGTCGCCTGCGACGCCGGCATGGGCAGCAGCGTGATGCTCGCCAGCACGTTGCGCAAGCAACTCGGCAAGACCGGCGTCACCGTCGAGCACACCCCGGTGAACTCGATCCCCGCCGACGCCGACGTGGTGGTCTGCCACAGCGGCCTGGCCGCGCGGGCCCGCTCGGTGGCACCGGACAAGCCGATCGTGCCGTTCCAGATCTTTCTGGGCGACCCGGCGGTGAACAAGGTGGTCAAGGCGATCCAGCAGGGCACCGACTTCAATGTCTGAGCTGCTGGAGCGCCGGGCGATCCGGCTGGCCGAGAAGGCCGCCGACCGGGACGAGGCGATCCGCCGCTGCGGTGAGACGCTGGTCGAGGTCGGTGCGGTGGAACCGGGGTACGTCGACACGATGCTGGCCCGGGAACGTTCCATCTCCACGTACGTCGGCGAGGGGGTCGCCATCCCGCACGGCACCCTCGGCGGCAAGGAACTGGTGAAGCGGGACGCCCTCGCGGTGCTCCGCTTCCCGGAAGGAGTCGACTGGGGCGGCGAGCCGGTGACGCTCTGCGTCGGCATCGCCGCCGCCGGCGACGGGCACGTCGAACTGCTCGCCGCCCTCGCCGAGATCCTGCTCGACGAGGACCAGGCCCGTGAACTACGCGAGGCCACCGACCCCGGCACCGTCATCCGGCTGCTCGGGAAGATCCAGGAGGACAGTGAATGAAGGTCGTGCGATTCCACGCTCCCGGCGACGTCCGGTTCGAGGACGCGCCGGAGCCCGACGCCGGCCCGGGTGAGGTGAAGATCCGCGTACGGAACTGCTCCACCTGCGGCACCGACGTCAAGATCTCCAAGTTCGGTCACCACCACATCCACCCGCCGCGGGTGATGGGCCACGAGATCGCCGGCGAGATCGTCGAGGTCGGCGACGGCGTCCAGGGCTGGGCGCCCGGCGACCGGGTCCAGGTGATCGCGGCCATCCCCTGTGGTGAGTGCGCCGAGTGCAAGCGCGGCCGGATGACCGTCTGCCCCAACCAGGTGTCGATGGGCTATCACTTCGAGGGCGGCTTCGCCCAGTACATGGTGGTGCCCCGGGAGGTGCTGAAGGTCGACGGCCTGAACCGCATCCCGGACGGCGTCTCGTTCGCCGAGGCCTCGGTGGCCGAGCCGCTGGCCTGCGCCCTGAACGCGCAGAACCTGGCCCGGGTGGGCGACGGCGACGACGTGGTGGTCATCGGCTCCGGGCCGATCGGCTGCCTGCACGTACGGCTGGCCCGCGCCCGCGGCGCCGCCCGGGTGTTCCTGGTCGAGCTCAGCCGGCAGCGTCTCGACATGGCCGCCGACCTGGTCAAACCGGACGCCGCCATCTGCGCGTCGGAGGTCGACCCGGTGGCGGCCGTCCGGGAGCTCACCGACGGCCGTGGCGCGGACGTCATCATCACCGCGGCCGCGTCCGGCAAGGCTCAGGAACAGGCCATCGAGATGGCCGCCCGGCAGGGCCGGATCAGCTTCTTCGGCGGTCTGCCCAAGGACAACCCGACCATCACCTGCGACTCGAACCTAGTGCACTACCGGGAGCTGATGATCGTGGGCGCCAACGGGTCCAGCCCGGCGCACAACGCCGAGGCGCTCAACCTGGTGGCCACCGGCGCGGTGCCGGTCGCCGACCTGATCACCCACCACCTGCCGCTGGATCAGGCGATCGACGCGTTCGGCATCGTCGCGCGCGGCGAGGCCATCAAGGTGACCATCGAGCCGTGAACAGGAGATTCTCATGCCCACGCGTACCGTAGCCGTCGGTTCCGCCAGCGGCTTGCACGCCCGGCCCGCGAAGCTGTTCGTGGAGGCCGCCGCCGCGGCGCCGGTCAAGGTCACCATCCGGGTCGGCGACCGCAAGCCGGTACCGGCGAAGAGCATGCTGTCGGTGCTCGCGCTCGGCGCCAAGCAGGGCACCGAGGTGACCCTCGAGGCTGACGGCGACGGCGCGGACGAGGCCCTGGACGGACTCGCCGCACTGCTGGCCCGCGACCTCGACGCGGAAGAGACCAGCGATGTCTGACCAGCCGGTCAGCCTCTCCGGGATCGGCGTCTGCGCCGGGATCGCCGCCGGTCCGCTGCTGCGGATCGCGGCGGTGCCGGCCCTGCCGCCGCCCACCCCGGTCGCCGACACCGCGGCCGAGGTCGAGCGGGCTCACGCCGCGCTCGCCGAGGTGGTCGCCGACCTGGAACGCCGGGCCGACCGGGCCTCCGACTCGACGATCGAGGGGGTGCTGCGGGCCGAGGCGATGATGGCCGACGACGAGATGCTGCGCGACGGCGTCCGCGAGCACGTCGAGGCCGGCCAGGACGCGGCGCACGCGATCGACGCCGCCTTCGGCAGCTTCCGGGAGGCGTTCGAGGCGGCCGGCGGATACCTGGCCGAACGGGTCGCCGACCTGGACGACCTGCGCGACCGGGCGGTCGCGGTGCTGCTCGGCCTGCCCATGCCGGGCGTGCCGCAGCCGGGGCATCGCTATGTGCTCGCGGCCCGCGACCTGGCGCCGGCGGACACCGCCGACCTCGACCCGGAGCAGGTGGTCGCGTTGGTCACCGAGGTGGGCGGCCCGACCAGCCACACCGCGATCCTGGCCCGGGCGCTGGGTCTGCCCGCGGTCGTGGCCTGCCCCGGCGTGCTGGACCTCGCGGAGGGCACGCTGGTGCTGGTCGACGGCGCCGCGGGGCGCGTCGACGCGGGAATCGACGAGGCCACCGCGGAAACCGCGCGGCAGGGCGCGGTCCAGGCGGCAGCCGCGGTCTCCGGTCACACCGGGCCTGGTCAGACCGCTGATGGGTACGCCGTGAAGCTTTTCGCCAACGTCGGATCGGCGAAGAACGTGCCCGGCGCGGACGAGGTGCACGCCGAGGGGATCGGACTGTTCCGTACCGAGCTGCTCTTCCTCGACCGGGTCCAGGAGCCGACCCTGGCCGAGCAGGTCACCGCGTACCGGGAGGTGTTCACCGCGATGGCCGGCCGCCGTGTGGTGATCCGGACGCTGGACGCCGGCGCCGACAAGCCGCTGCCGTTCCTGAACCAGGAGGGCGAGCCGAACCCGGCGCTGGGCGTACGCGGCCTGCGGGTGGCCCGGCGGCGCCCCCAGGTGCTGACCACCCAGCTGGCCGCCATCGCCGAGGCCCGGTCCGCCACCGGCGCCGACGTCTGGGTGATGGCGCCGATGGTCTCCACGGTCGCCGAGGCCACCGCCTTCGCCGCCGCGGTCCGCGATGCGGGCCTGCCGAAGGCCGGCGTGATGATCGAGGTCCCGGCCGCCGCACTACGAGCCGCCGATCTCCTGAAGGTCGTCGACTTCCTCAGCATCGGCACGAACGACCTGAGCCAGTACACGTTCGCCGCCGACCGGATGTGCGGCGACCTCGCCGATCTGCTCGACCCGTGGCAGCCGGCGCTGCTTCAGCTGATCGGGGTGTGCGGGGCGGCCGGTCGCGCGGTGGGCAAGCCGGTCGGGGTCTGCGGTGAGGCGGCGGCCGACCCGGCGCTGGCCCCGGTGCTGGTCGGACTGGGCGTGACCAGCCTGTCCATGTCACCGCGGGCGTTGCCGGCGGTGCGCGCGTCGCTGGCCGGGCACACCGAGGGCGAGTGCCGGCGACTGGCTGAGCTGGCGGTAGCGGCGCCGGATCCGGCGCAGGCTCGCAAGCTCGTCACTTGAGACGTACGGCCTCCGCCGGCCTCCGCGCGGCCGGTGGAGGCCGTACCCCCCCCCGGGCCTATCCGAAGGGGAAGCCGGGCGGGAAGTTGATGGTGAACGGGACGGGCTTCGGCATGGTCTCCATCCGGTGTACGACCTCCCAGAACACCTTCGGCACCCCCGGCGTGCCCTCGAGGGCGACGACCCGCTTGGTCCTCCCGTTCGCATAGCCCACGGCGACCCGGTACAGATACCGGTCGCAGCAGGTGTTCTTCGGTACGTAGCGCGGGCCCAGCGCGCGGAAGGCCGGGCTCGAGGCGAGCCGGAGCACCTCGGCGGAATGCTTGGTGACACCCCCGGACACCTGGAAGCTCGCTTGGCCGCCCTGCACACCACCGGTGCGGACCACCGAGATGCTGTACGCCCGGGGCGCCGCCTGCTGCGGGACCGCGGCAGCCGCCTGGGCGGTCGCGCCGGTGAGTGCGACGAGGCCCACCAGCAGGGCGCCCAATGGTCGGGACAGAGTAATCCTGCTCCTGGTCATGCCGTCACCGTACCGGTCGTAACCGGACGAATCGGGAGCAAAACGCGGAACGCCTCAGAGTTCGGTAGGTCCGGGATGGTCCGCGGCGTCGAGGTTGAAACCGCGCTTCGTCAGCTTCTTCTCCAGCACGTGGCAGACGTGCTCGACGACGGCGAACCGGGCGTACTGCTTGTCATCGCCGGGAATGACGTGCCAGCGGGCCCGTGGCTGGTCGGTCTTGCCCAGCATGTCCTCGATCGCGGCCTCGTACTCCGGTCGCTTCTTGCGGTTCCGCCAGTCCTCCTCGGTCAGCTTCCACGAGCGCAGCAGATCATTCTGCCGGCTCTCGAAGCGGCGCAGCTGCTCCTCCTCGGACACGTGCATCCAGAACTTGATCAGGATCATGCCCTCGGCGGTGAGCGTCCGCTCGAACTCCACGATCTCGTCGTACGCCCGCTTCCACTGCTCCTTGGTCGCGAAACCCTCGACCCGCTCCACCAGGACCCGGCCGTACCAGGACCGGTCCAGCACCGCCATCCCGCCGCTACCGGGCAGCACGTTCCAGAACCGCTGGAGGAAGTGGTGCCGCTTCTCGTCGTAGGTGGGCGCCGCGAACTGCGCCACCCGTACGTGCCGGGGGTCCAGCGGACCGACCAGCCGTTTGATGGCGCCGCCCTTGCCGGAGGCGTCCCACCCCTCGAAGAGCACGCACAGAGGTGGGCCGATCTTCTTCTCGCCGATCTGCCCGCCGACGATCAACCGCAGCCGGAGCAGGCGCTCCTGCGCCGCCTCCAGCCTCGCCTCGGCCTTCTTCTTGGAGATCTCGATCGGCGGTGTCGCGCTACCCAGGTGACCCATTCGCCTAGCATCCCGAAACCCGCTGTGATCCGCATCAGCGAGTGCGGGACAATTCCGTGCGTGACTCTCGTAGACGACCTGTTGTGGCGCGGACTGATCCAGGACTCGACCGACCCCGACGAGCTGCGCAAGGCACTCGACGGTGGCTCGATCACGTTCTATGTCGGCTTCGACCCCACCGCCGCCTCACTGCACGTCGGTCACCTCATGCAGGTCTGCACCGCTCGCCGGCTCCAGCAGGGCGGCCACAAGCCGCTGCTGCTCGTCGGCGGTGCCACCGGCCAGATCGGTGACCCGCGGGAGTCCAGCGAGCGCAGCCTCAACCCGCCCGAGGTGGTCGAGGGCTGGGTGCAGCGGATCCGTACGCAGCTGTCCCCGTTCGTCACCTACGACGGGGAGAACGCCGCCACCCTGGTGAACAACCTGGACTGGACCGGCCCGACCTCGGTGATCGACTTCCTGCGCGACGTCGGCAAGCACTTCCCGGTGAACAAGATGCTGGCCCGCGACGTGGTGCGTAACCGCCTGGAGTCCGGGATCAGCTTCACCGAGTTCAGCTACCAGCTGCTCCAGTCCAACGACTTCTACCAGCTGCACGTCCGCAACGGCTGCATGCTTCAGTTCGGCGGCTCCGACCAGTGGGGCAACATCACCGCCGGCGTCGACTTCGTGCGCCGCCGGGGCGCCGGTCCGGTGCACGCCTTCGTCACCCCGCTGGTCCTCAAGGCCGACGGCACCAAGTTCGGCAAGACCGAGGGTGGCGCTGTCTGGCTCGATCCGACCATGACCAGCCCGTACTCCTTCTACCAGTTCTGGATCAACAGCGACGACCGCGACGTCGTCCAGTACCTGAAGTACTTCAGCTTCAAGTCCCGCGAGGAGCTGGAGGAACTGGAGAAGGCGACCGCCGAGCGGCCGCAGGCTCGGCTCGCGCAGCGAGCCCTCGCCGAGGAGATCACCGCGCTCGTGCACGGTCCCGAGGAGGCACGGCAGGCCATCGCGGCCAGCCAGGCCCTCTTCGGGCGAGGATCCCTGGAGGAGCTCTCCGCGGACACGTTGCGCGCCGCACTGGCCGAGGCCGGCCTCTTGGAGGTACGGGGTGAGCGTCCGACCGTCGGCAAGCTGCTCCAGGAGTCGGGTCTGGTGGCCAGCGCCAACGAGGCCCGCCGCACCATCAAGGAGGGCGGTGCGTACTTGAACAACGAGCGCATCACCGACAGTGAGGCGGTCGTGCCGGAGTCGGCCCTGCTGCACGGACGATTCCTGGTCCTGCGTCGCGGCAAGCGCACATTCGCCGGCGTCGAGATCGTCGAATAGCCCTCTGACCTGAGCCATCCGACCGCCCCACCCGCCACCCAAGTCTCGACCGAAGGCTCTGCTCGATCATCGGCCCGTTGTGACCCACGTCGCGGCGGGCCGATTTGGCGTCCACGAGCCGGCCATGTAATGTTTTCCGAGCCGCCAGGGAGACGGGCGAGCGAGCGGGACCCGATCCAGGGGCCCGGCGCGGCCGTCCTGACGGAAACCCTAATCTTGACCACGCGATCTCCGATTGTGTGGCCTTGCGGGGTGCCTGCATGTTTTCGGGTTGTTGAATTCGGTTGCGAAACGCGGATTTGACGAAACGGGAACGACGGGTAAAGTAGAGCGAGTGCCCCGGAGGGCGGGCCGCGAAAGCGGTTCGGTTTGATGGTGTGCGGTTGTTCTTTGAGAACTCAACAGGGTGCTTGATAAGCCAGTGCCATTTATGGCAATACCCCGGCCCGTCGTTTAGGCGATGGGTTGAGGATTCCTTTGGCAATCTTTGATTGCCGGGACGC
>NZ_JADQTO010000002.1:0-490194 GCF_015704865.1 Actinoplanes aureus
GCGTCCCGGCAATCAAAGATTGCCAAAGGAATCCTCAACCCATCGCCTAAACGACGGGCCGGGGTATTGCCATAAATGGCACTGGCTTATCAAGCACCCTGTTGAGTTCTCAAAGAACAACCGCACACCATCAAACCGAACCGCTTTCGCGGCCCGCCCTCCGGGGCACTCGTTCAACTTTACTAGGCCTTCCTGGCGGTGTCAACCGGTTGATCCCGGTTGGTGCCGATCTAGCCGAGTAAGTCCCCCGAACCCAGCCCACAGCGAAGCCGTGGTCTCGAATCGGAGGATTTGGCAGGACGGCCGCTGCGGATCGCTCCGCTCGCTCGCCCGTTTCCCTGCCGGCTCGCAAAACATTACCCGCAGGTTTCCGCCCCCTCCAAACCGGGTCCCGGTGTTCCGCGTCTCCCCAGCTCAGCGCTGGGAAAACCGCCAGATCGGGACGTCACGGACGGCGTACCTCGACGTGGCCGTCCCGGACTCGTACGGGGAGGAGCGGCTGATCGTTGGCGGCGGGGCCGTGCACGACCAGACCGTCGGTCAGGCGGAAGGTGCTGCCGTGCCAGGGGCAGACCACACAGGCGTCCGAGCCGCTGCTCTCCACGTCACCCTCACCGAGCGGTCCGCCCTCGTGCGAGCACCGCTCGATCAACGCGGTGACCCGATCTCCCTGCCGGTAGAGCAGTACCGAGACGTCACCCGCTCGGCGTACGGCTGGTTTGCCCTCGGGGAGGGAGGAGAGGGAGCTGACCTCGGTCCACTCCTCCGGGACACGAGATACCTCGGGAGCGGCGTGGCTGATTCCGGCGCCTTGGGCGTACGAGAGATGTCCGCCCAGATAGGCACCTGCTCCCGCGACCGACAGACCGGCGAAGGCCAGCGTCCTGCCTTGCGCATGCCGCCCTCGGATCCGGGCCACCAGCGAGCTTGCGTAAAGGGTGACGGCGACCGCGTTGGTCGCGGCGTGCACCAGGCCCACCCTCCGCCGGTCTTTGGTCATGTCGGACCAGTCCACCCAGCCGGCGATGGCGGCGGGCGCGACCCCGGCGGTGCCGGCGGCGATCAGGGCGGTAGCCGCCTTCCGGCTCCCCGGGACGAGTCGTTCCGGGAGCAGGTCGAGGATCGCCGCGGAGATGAACGCGCCGACCGGGACCTGCACCAGGACCGGGTGCAGTGGGTGCCCCAGCCAGGTTCCGTGCAGGAGATCCCGCAGGGTCCGTGGCCGGACCACGCTGGTGACCGCCGCCTGGATCCGGTCGCTGGCGCCGTCGAGCGCTTCCGCCTGTTCGAGCCGGGAGAGTGCCTGCCGCAACATGCTTAGGCGGTTCCCCTCTAAAGGCCACCCAAACGCGGACGGCGACACAAGGGCGGCCGGCCAAACAAACGCGGACGCGACACGAGGAAGCAGGCCACACGCGCACGCGATACGAGGCAGCCGGTCAAAGGCGGACGCGACACGAGGAAGCAGGCCACACGCGGACGGCGGCAGAAGACGGCGACAGAAGACAGCCAGCCGGATGGCGACCATGGGCCGGCACGCCGGCGGGTAGGCATCCGGCAGCGGAGCCGGCCGAGGGCCGGCGGAGCCGCGGAAGGGAACGACGATGAGCGCCGTCTCGGTGGATCGGCTACGGCCGGGAGATCACGCCTGCCTGACCTTCTCCGATCCGGATGAGCGGCTGGATCTGCTCGCCGGCTTCATCGGTGCCGGCCTGGCCCGCGGCGAGCGGGTGGTCTGTTACTCCGAGGCGATCGGCGCACGGGATCTGCGCCGGCACGGCCTCGACGGCGCGGAAGCCGTCGTCCACCGCGAGCGCCTCTGGGACCCGCAGGCCGGCCCGGACGCGAAGGCCATGGTGGCCGGTCTGGCGGACGAGCTGGGGCGGGCCGGCGACGCGGGCCTGCGGATCACGGCGGACATGTGCTGGGCGATGCGTCCCCGGGCGGGCGCCGAGCAGTTGCTGGCGTTCGAGAACGAGGTGGGCGTGCTGTTCGCGACAGGGCGGCTCACCGCGATCTGCGAGTACGACCGGGAGAGCTTCGATCCGGTGACCCTGGGGTACGCGGCGCGCGTACATCCGCGGACGGTGGCCGCGACGGTCTATCACGAGGACGCCCGACTGCGGATCTGCCGTCAGCACGTGCCGCCGGGCGTACGGGTCAGCGGTGAACTGGACGCCGCCGCCGGAGCGGAGGCGCTGGCCGACGCCCTGGCCGAGGCGGTTCGCCTCGACCCGGACGTGCATGTGAACCTGAACCGGGTGACCGACCTGGCTCCCGGGGCCGCCGCCTGCCTGATCCAGGTGGCGAACGCTCTGCCGCTGGGGCGGCACATGGTCGTGACCTGTCCCGCCCCGATCGGGCGGCTGCTGGCCGGGGTGCCGAGCCTGAAGGTTCTCAGCCGAGAGCTTTGAGGGCGTCGCCGATCCCCCGGTGGAAGGTGGGGTACGCCCAGATGGTGCTGAGCAGCGTCGAAACCGGCACCTCGGCGTGTACCGCCACGGAGAGCGCGCCGATCATCTCGCCGCCCGCCGGTCCCGCCGTAGTGGCGCCGACCAGCACACCGCGGTCGTGATCGGCGACGACCTTGATGAGACCCTCGTTGCCCGGCCCGTGGATGAAGCCGCGCGAGGTGGCGGAGAGCGGCACCTGGCCGACGCGTACGTTCAGGCCGGCGTCCCGGGCCTGCTGCTCGGTCAGGCCGACCGCACCGATCTCGGGGTCGAGGAAGGTGACCCGGGGACGGGCCCGGTAGTCAGCGCCGGGGCCGCCCTGACCGAGGATGTCGCGTACCGCGATGTCGGCCTCGTACATCGCCATGTGGGTGAAGTTGCCGTTGCCGGTGACGTCGCCGACCCCCCAGACGCCGTCGGCCGCGCGCATGCGTTCGTCGGTGGTGAGGAAACGCGCCGCCGGGTCGAGGCCGATCCGGTCGACGCCGAGGTCGCGCAGCCGCGCCGTACGCCCGGTGGCGACCAGCAGTTTCTCGCCGGTGAGGGTGCTGCCGTCGGAGAGGGTGACGATGAAGCCGTGGTCGTAGCCGACGTTCGTCGCACGCACCCCGGTGTGCAGGCTCACCCCGTCGGCGGTCAGCACCTTGCCGGCCAGCTCGGACGCTTCCGGTTCCTCCATGGCGAGCACCCGGTCGGCGCCCTCGATGACGGTGACCCGGACCCCGAAGCGGGCGAAGGCCTGGGCGAACTCGCAGCCGATCGCTCCGCCGCCGAGGACCAGCAGCGAGCTCGGGAGAGTGGGTGTCTCGACCGCGTCGCGGTTGGTCCAGTACGGGGTGCCGGCGAGACCGTCGATCGGCGGGATCACGGCCGCGGTGCCGGTGGCGATGACCAGGCCGCGCGTCGCCGAGTACTCCTGCTCGCCGACGCGGACCCGGCCGGGACCGGTGATGGTTGCCGTGCCGCGAACGAAGGTGCCGCCCTTGCCGGTGAACCGGTCCACCGCGACCTTGTCGTTCCAGTCGTCGGTGGCCTCGTCCCGGATCCGCTTGGCGACCGGCGCCCAATCCGGGTCCACTGTGGCCGATCCGGCCAGACCGGGGATCCGCCGTGCCTCGGCCAGCGCCGTGCCGGCCCGGACCATGATCTTCGTGGGGATGCACCCCCAGTACGGACACTCGCCCCCGACCAGGGTGTTCTCGACACCGACCACGGTCAGCCCGGCCGCAGCCAGCCGGCCGGCGACCTCCTCGCCGCCGACCCCGAGGCCCACGACCACCACGTCTACTTGCCGCTCTGCGCCCATGGGCTCCAGCTAAGCACTCGAGCCACCCGCACCGGACGCGGGGCGCAGGGCCCGCCGGTTGAACGTTTTGACGGACGCAACCTCCGACGGGCCCCACCCACACCCGCCCGGGCACCACCGGGCGGAGGTCAGGGTCGCAGCCAGACCGCCTCGTCCCGGTGCGACTCCAGCGGATCGGGATAGTCGAGGCTGCGGCGGACCGGCTCGGGGAAACGCCACGGCTGGTGGACGGCCGCGCCGTCGATTCCCTTCAACTCCGGTACGTAGCGACGAACGTACACGCCTTCCGGGTCGAACCGGAGCGCCTGACGAATCGGGTTGAACCGGCGGTAGGGCCGGGTGTCGTTGCCGGTGCCGGCGACCCACTGCCAGTTGCCGGAGTTGTTCGGCACGTCCCCGTCGAGCAGCCAGCGGAAGAACCAGTCCACACCGATTCGCCAGTCCAGGCCGAGGTGCTTGGTGAGAAACGCGGCGGTGATCAGCCGGGCCCGGTTGTGCATCCAGCCCTCGGCACGGAGCTGGCGCATGCCGGCATCGACGATCGGCACCCCGGTCATCCCGTCCTGCCAGTGCCGGCGGGCGTCCTCGTCGTAGCGCCAGCCGGTGTCCCCGGACGGCCGGTAGGGCTCGGTGGAGATCTTCGGGAACGCGTTCACGACCTGGTAATAGAAATCGCGCCAGCAGAGCTGGCGGACGAAGGCCTCGGCACCACGCGACCTGGCTGCCTCGGCGACAGCGAGTGGGGAGACACAACCCCAGCGGAGGTACGGGCTGAGTCTGCTCGTACCGTCGGCAGGAAGATCGTTGTGCGCGTCCGCGTACCCCTCGATCTCGCGCAACCAGGCACTCAGCCGGCGCATGCCGATGGTTTCGCCGCCCTCGGCGGCATGCGGTGACTCGCCGTGCGGGACCGTGGGCAGGTTTCCGGTCGCGACACCATCCGGCAGCGTGATCCGGCTCGGTGCCGGCACCCCCGCCCGCCAGTCCGTCGCTGACCAGGCCCGGAAGTACGGCGAAAAGACCTTGTACGACTCGCCGCCCCCGCCCGGCCGCACCGCGCCGGGCGGAACCACCGTCACGCCGGGTGTGATCCGCAGCTCGGTCCGCTCGCTTTCGCAGTCGTCGCGCAGGCGGCGCTGGCGTCGCCGTGCGTAGCCGGTGACGTCGCCGGCGACCGTGACCCGCTCCGCGCCGGTCTCCCGCGCCAGGCGCATGGTCTCCGTCACCGGGTCGCCCTGCCGGATCACCAGGTCGCCACCCAGCCCTCGCAGCGATTCGCGCAGGTCGGCCAGGGCTTGGTGCAGGAACCGCAGCCGGTTGGCGGAGAGGCCGGCCAGTCCCGGGTCGAGCACGTAGAGCGGAACGATCCGGTCCGCACCGGCGAACAGCGGATTGTCGTGCACCCGCAGGTCGCGGGTGAACAGAGCGACGGTGACGCCCATGTCAGGCCGCGATCCAGACCGGGGTGCCGGGCCGGGTGAGCAGGCTGCGCACGGCCACCGCGATCCGTCGCTGGTTCGGCACCGTTGCGCGCCGGGAGAAGACGTCGTAGTCGGCCGCCTCGATCTCGGTGAGGATGCCGCCGTAGAGCTTGAAGGCGGTACGCATGCAGGCCTGGGAGGCCGGCTCGAGCAGCGGGATGCCGGGGGCAGCGGCAGCGTAGTGCTGGCGGGCCCGCGCCACCTCCGCCTTGATCAGTTCCTTGATCGCGGGGGTGGCGACGCCCCGCTGGAGGATGCGGCGGGTCACCCCGTACTCCGAAAGGTGTTCCTCCGGCAGGTAGATGCGGCCGCGCTGGAGGTCCTCGGCCACGTCCCGGATGAAGTTGGTGAGCTGGAAGGCGATGCCGAGCTGGCGGGCCGGCTCGCGGGCCGCGACCGGGTCGGTGGAGCCGAGGATGGGCAGCATCATCGTGCCGATCACCGCGGCCGAGCCCTCCATGTAATCCAGCAGGTCGTCGTAGGTCTGGTAGCCGGTGACCGTGATGTCCATCGCCATGCTGCGCAGGAACTTCTCGAAGTCGGCGAGGTCCAGGTCGAACACCGCAATGGTGTGCAGCACGGCGGGAAGCAGCTCGTCGTCGACCTGTTCGCCACGCAGGCCGGCCATGAACCGCTCGGACCACGCGGTGAGCAGTGCGGCCCGTTCGGCGGACGGCCGAGCCTCGGTGCGGTCGACGATTTCGTCCGCATATCGGGTGAATCCGTATAGGGCGTGCACATGCCGACGCTTCCATCCCGGTAGCAACCGGGTCGCCAGGTAGTACGTCCGCCCGTGTTGTCGATGCAGTTCACGGCAGCGCGCATAAGCGGCTGCCAGATCGGTATCCATCCCAGGCCCCTCGGCTAAATCGACGCACGAATCGACGCAAATTCCAGAAGTTAGGGTACGGTACTGAGCGTGGCCAATCACACCCTCGAGGGAAATCGGCTCGAAACGATCCCCCGCCAGCCGGTCTCACAGCCTGCGCTGATCAATGCCGTCGAGGGGACGCTGGCCGACTTCCTCGCCTGCCAGATCGCCGCCCTCGACGCCGTCGACCCGGCTCTGGGCGGATTCGCCCGGACCGCTCGTGACCTGGTCATGGCCGGTGGCAAGCGGCTCCGGCCGACGTTCGCGTACTGGGGGTGGCGCGGCGTGACCGGCGCCGCCGAGCCGGTGGAAGTGGTTCTACCCGCTCTCGGCGCGCTCGAACTCATGCACACGTTCGCCCTGGTCCACGACGACCTGATGGACGAGTCCGACACCCGGCGCGGCCGGCCCACCGCGCACCGGCTCTTCGCCGCTCAGCACGGCGCCAAGTTCGGTGGATCCGCCGCGATCCTGATCGGGGACCTCTGCCTGGTCTGGGCGGATCAGTTGCTGGCTCGTACCTCGCTGCCGGCCACCACCCTGCTGAACGTCCGCGCCTGCTACGACCGGATGCGGATCGAGGCCATCGCCGGGCAGTACCTCGACGTGCTCGGTGAGACCGACCCCGACTCCTGGTCGGTGGAGCGCGCCCTGGTCGTCGCCCGGCACAAGACGGCGAGCTACACCGTGCAGTGGCCGCTCGGATTCGGGCTCGCCCTGGCCGGCGGCGATCCCCGGCTGGAGGAGGCGTACCGGGAGTACGGGCTCGCCGTCGGGGAGGCCTTTCAGCTCCGGGACGACATGCTCGGCGTCTACGGGGATCCGGCGGTCACCGGCAAACCGGCGGCCGACGACCTGCGTACCGGCAAGCCCACCACCCTGCTGATGCTCGCCCACCAGCTGGCCACCGCCGAGCAGCGGGCCGAGCTCACCACAGACCTCGCCGGAGCCGTCATCCCCGCCGAGGGCTCCGGCGAGCTGAACCCGATCGCCCGGCGCGCCCGGCTCATCACCGAGACGGGCGCGCCGGCGCGGGTCGAGGAGATGATCCGGGCACGGGTCGCCGAGGGCGTCGCCGCTCTGGCCGATGCCCCGATCCACTCGGACGTGCGTACCGCTCTGGTCGAGCTGGCCACCGCGGCGACGCAACGACCGGCATGATGAGACTCCTTCTCCCCCCGAATCCTTTGGAGCCGTGACGTGCGTACCGTGACCGGAGCCACCGACCGAGTCGTCGTGGTCGGTGCCGGCCTCGGCGGTCTGGCCTGCGCGCTGCATCTCGCCGCGGCCGGACGCCAGGTCACCGTGGTCGAACGCGAGCCGATACCCGGCGGCCGGGCCGGCCGCCTCTCGATCGGCGGGTACGAGTTCGACACCGGGCCTACCGTGCTGACCATGCCGGAGCTGATCGCCGAGCCGCTCGCCGCGGTCGGCGAGAAGCTGAGCGACTGGCTCGAGCTCAAACCGCTGGACCCGGCGTACCGGGCGTTCTATCCGGACGGTTCCACTCTGGACGTGCGTACCGACACCACCCGGATGGCGGCCGAGATCGCCCGGGTCTGCGGCGCCCGGGAGGCCGACGGGTACCTGCGGTTCGTCGACTTCACCCGCAAGCTGTGGCAGCTGGAGCGGGATCACTTCATCGGCCGGAATCTGGACACCCCGGCCGACCTGATGAACCTGAACCTGTTGAAGCTGCTCGGGATGGGCGGATTCCGGCGGCTCCAGCCCAAGATCGGCGAGTACTTCCGGGATCCACGGACTCAGCGGATCTTCTCGTTCCAGGCCATGTATGCCGGTCTGGCCCCGCACGACGCGCTGGCCATTTACGCCGTCATCGCGTACCTCGACTCGGTTGCCGGGGTGTACTCCCCGGCCGGCGGCATGCATGCCGTGCCGCGGGCGCTGGCCGGCGCCGCCGAGAAGCACGGCGTCACTTTCCGCTATGACACCACTGTGGAGCGGGTGACCACCGCGCACGGCCGCGCGACCGGCGTGCTCACCGCCGGCGGCGAGCACATCCCGGCTGACGTGGTCGTTCTCAACCCGGACCTGCCGGTCGCATACCGCGACCTTCTTCCGCCGCGGCGCCGGCGGCGCCCGCTGCGCTACTCACCGTCATGCGTGGTCCTGCACATCGGCTCCAACCAGGCCTATTCCAAGATCGCACACCACAACATCCATTTCGGTACGGCCTGGAAGGGCACCTTCGACGAGGTGATCCGCAAAGGTCTCCTGATGAGCGATCCGTCCCTGCTCGTCACGAACCCGACGCACACCGACCCGGCCGCCGCACCCGAGGGAAAGCAGACGTACTACGTGCTCGCGCCCGCGCCGAACCTCAAGTCCGGACCGATGAACTGGCGGGGTGGCCTCGACCGGCGCTACGCCGACGAGCTGCTGCGCGTACTGGAGGGCCGCGGCTACATCGGCTTCCGCGACGGCGTCGAGGTGCAACGGATCATCACCCCGGCCGACTGGGCGGACGACGGCATGGCCGCGGGCACACCGTTCGCGGCCGCGCACACCTTCGCGCAGACCGGCCCGTTCCGCCCGTCGAACCTGCACCCCTCGCTGGGCAACGTGGTGTTCACCGGGTCCGGCACACAACCCGGCGTGGGCGTACCGATGGTGCTGATCTCCGGCAAGCTGGCCGCCTCCCGGATCACCTCCCGGACAAGCGCGTGACGGTCCGGGAGTCCCATCTGGTCGAGCTCGTCGACGAGCTCGGAACGGCACTCGGCTCGGCGACCGTGCAGGACGCGCACGAGGCACCAGGGCAACTGCACCGGGCCTTCTCGGTCTTCCTGATCGACAGCGCCGGCCGGGTCCTGCTCCAGCAGCGGGCCGCGGCGAAAACCCGCTTCCCGCTGCGCTGGGCCAACACCTGCTGCGGGCACCCCGCGCCGGGCGAGGACCCCGCGGTCGCGGCCGGACGCCGGCTCACCGAGGAACTCGGCGTCCCGGCGGTGCCGATGACCGAGGTCGGGGTGTACACGTACCAGGCCGAGGATTCGATCACCGGGCGGGTCGAGCACGAGTACGACCACGTGCTGGTCGGGCGGATCCCGGAAGGCACCGAATTCCGGCCCGACCCGGCCGAGGTGGCGCGCCTGCTCTGGGTGGTGCCGTCCGACCTGGCCGAGCGCATGGCGGGTGATCCGGAGTCGTACGCGCCCTGGCTCGGCGGGGTCACCGAACGTCTGCTGGAGTCACTTTCACCGGAGCGGCCGGGTGGCAAATGACGGCCTGAGCGCCGGCGCCGCCGCACGCCGTCTCGGCGTCGCGGTGACCACCTTGCGGACCTGGCATCAGCGCTACGGGCTCGGCCCCAGCCGTCACGAGCCCGGACATCACCGGCGGTACACCGTCGAGGACATGGTCCGCCTCCAGGTCATGCAGCGGCTCACCGCGCAGGGCATCGCCCCCGCGGAAGCCGCCGCGTGGGCGCGCCGGTCCGCCACCACCCCGGAAGCGGTGAACGCTGACGGCCCGGTCGGCGACGGCCAGACGATCGCCCTGGGCAGCCGGGCCGATCCGGCGGCTCGCGGCCTGGCCGATGCCGCCATGCGCCTGGACGGCCCCTCGATGCGCCACATCGCCGAAGAGGCGGTGACCGGCCGCGGCGTCGTACCGGCCTGGAATCTCGTGATCATGCCGGTGCTGATCGGCATCGGCGAGCGCTACCAGGCCACCGAGCGCTTCGTCGAGGTCGAGCACCTGCTCTCCCGCACGATCACCGAGGTCCTCGCCGGGGTGCCTCGGCCGCCCCGGGACCGGGCACCGCGCGCTCTGCTGGCCGCCGCCGACGAGGAACAGCACACCCTGCCCCTGGAGGCGCTCGCCGCCGCGCTGGCCGAGAGCGGGGTGCCCACCCGGATGTTCGGGGCTCGAGTGCCGCAGCGGGCGCTGCTGGACGCCGTGAACCGGACGAGGCCGGCTGTGGTGGTGCTCTGGTCCCAGCTGCCCGACACCGGTGATGTGAAGCAGTTGGAGCGGCTGCTGGGCGTACCCCACCCACCCCTGATGATCGCGGCGGCCGGACCCGGCTGGCCCACCGCCGACCTACCGCCTCAGGTGACCACGCTCGGCAACCTCGCCGACGCAGTCCGTGCCGTCACCGCCGCTCTCGCCGGATAAGGTCGGCGTTTCCGCAGGTCAGAGACACGCGGCAAGAAAGAGGGATACCGATTTGGAGACCGCTCGGTCGATCACATATGCTTTGCAGGCCTCAAGCGGGGCGGGCCAAGGCCAAGAGCACTGCCGATCGCACAACCAGGGCGATATGCAATGATGGCGGAGCGCCCTCATCGTCTAGTGGCCTAGGACGCCGCCCTTTCAAGGCGGTAGCACGGGTTCGAATCCCGTTGGGGGTACTGGTAAGTTGGTGGAGTGATCCGCTGACAAGCCGGAGCAAGACAGTTACATAGCAAGGTCCTGTGGAGCAGTTGGAGTGCTCGCCGCCCTGTCAAGGCGGAGGTCGCGGGTTCAAGTCCCGTCAGGACCGCAACACCAACCACGGCCAGGTAGCTCAGTTGGTACGAGCGTCCGACTGAAAATCGGAAGGTCGGCGGTTCGACCCCGCCCCTGGCCACCAAGCCTCTCGCCGGGCTTTGAGCGTCGTCCACCTGCGGAAACGTATGGTGGGCGTTCTGCTTTCCAGGGTCTTCCCGGCGCCTCGCCGCAGGCTGGGAGCCGCGTCGAAGTGATGGCTCCTTCCGACTCGCGCTGACGGACTGATCGCTGCCTTCGTCTCGATCCGATTGCTCGTTGATCGCCGCGCCGCACAACACATCGGGGTCCGCCGGCATTCATCAAGAAGAAGCGAGGGCATCGAGAGGGGACCGACCGGATGCGGTTCGAGGAGTTCGCCGGTGCGCGCCTGCCGTCTCTGCTGCGGTGCGCCGTGCTGCTGTGCGGTGACCCGGAAGAGGCGAAAGATGTGGTCCAGGAGGCACTGGCCCGCGCTCTCGTCAAGTGGGACAAGATCGGAAAACTAGAGGAACCGTACGCGTACGTGCGGCGCATCGTCACGAACGAGTTCCTCTCCAGACGCCGCCGACGACGGATCCGCACTGTCCCGCTCACCTCGGACCAGGACTGGCCCGCTCCGGCCGGCCCCTCCACCGGCGAGGGTGACGAGCTCTGGCGCATGCTCGCCGAACTTCCCCGCCAGCAACGAGCCGTGCTGGTGCTCCGCTATTACGAGGGCCTGAGCGATCAGGAGATCGCCGAGACGCTGGGGTGCCGGTCGGGCACAGTTCGGGGGTACGCCAGCCGCGCGCTGGCCGCCCTGCGCATCGAGATCACCAACGACCAGACCTCGGGGGGCGCTGCAATGACCACGCTCGACGGGTTGCGCCGGACCCTGGAGAACCGGGCCACGACGGCACCGGACAGAGCCGGTCTCGTACAGGCGGCGCAGACCCGCGCCGCCCGCATCCGCCGTCGGCGCCGGATCACCAAGGTGACGTTGGCCGCCGGGCTGGCCCTCGTCGTCGCCGTGGGCACACCCGTCGTGTTGCACCAGCGGCGCGCCACTCCGCCGCCGCCCGCGATAGTGCCGGACCGGGCACGCTCCGGCGCCGAGATGACCCTGGCCATCAGCCCGGACGCCGGCGCCGTGCTCGGTGCGTACGGCGTGAGCCGGAGTGCCCAATGGCAGGAGGTCTCGCTCTCCACGTCGACCGGCGAGGAGTTCGACGCCACCGTCATGGTGTACCCGGCCGGCAGCCCGGATCGGAAACAGTCCTCCCATGAGACCGTCGAGGAGACGGAGGTGCAGGGTCTACCGGCCCGGTACTTCCGCACCGAAGGCAAGGAGGAACTGGTCTGGCGGACCGCCGGCGGCGACCGGATAGACGTCACCCACGTGTCACATCCTCTCCCGGAGGCGAGTCCGGAGGATGTGGACACCTCCGACCGGACCGCGATGCAGAAGATCGCCGAGGCGGTCCGGTTCGAAGCCCCCTGGAAGGTCAAAGCGCCGATCCGGTTCGGCACGCTCCCCGATGGGCTGCACTTCGACGGGATGAGCGTGCACAGCACGCAGCCGGAGCGGATCAACATCACAATGTCTCTGTCCTTTCCGGACAGCGAGCCGAACGACAGGCGACAGATCGATGTCAACTTCGGCTACGGGGACGTCACCCGCTACTCCCGGCTCAGCCCGGTGCCGGACATCAATGGCCATCGTGCCCGGTACGGCTCGTACCCGGAGGGCAAACGCAACCAGCTGGTGGTGCAGGTCGGCAGCTGTACGGTCGAGTTCCTCACCAGCCCCGGCATGACCGAGCAGCAGATCCGCGATCTCGTCGCCTCCTCCGAGATCATCCCCTGCGAGCAGGTGGACGCCTGGGTCCCCCCGATCGGCTGATCACCAGGGTTGGTTGTACTCGCAGCTGACCGCTACGTCCTCGGGGTCCCGGGTCTGGCAGTTGTCGCCGGTGGCGGTGAGGTTCGCGCCGCCGTCGAGGGTGTCCAGGCCGTCGCCGTACCAGCCGGTGCTGAGCAGGTCGTCGCCGGCTTCGCCGTAGACGGTGTCGCGGCCGGTGTCGCCGTCAAGGCGGTCGTTGCCCGCGCCGCCGCGGATGATGTCGTTGCCGCCGTAACCGGTGATCGTGTTGGCCGCGGCGTTGCCGGTCAACCGGTCGGCGCCGTAGCCGCCGGTGATGTCTTCGACGTCCGCGCCGACCGTGTCGCGTTCGCCGGCCTGCCCGTCGTCACCGGCCGCGCCGTCCAGGTCGACGGTCAGCGGCTTGGTGTAGCCGAAGTAGTCGACCACGTCCCGGCCCGCACCACCGAGGAGGACGTCCGCGACCGCGCCGGCCGAGTCGTAGTCGCCGGCGAGATAATCGTCGCCGGCGCCGCCCTCGAGCCGGTCCGCGCCCATGCCGCCGCCGAGCGAGTCGTTTCCGCTCCCGCCGAGCAGCGTGTCGTTGCCCTGATTACCGACCAGATTGTCCGGGCCGGCCGTGCCGGCGAGACGGTCGTTGCCGCTACCGCCGGTGAGGCCTTCGACGTCCGTGGCGATGGTGTCACCCTCGCCCTTGGCTCCGTCGTCGCCGGTGACGCCGTCGATGTCGGCGCTGATCGACCTGGTACGCCCGTCGTAGTTGACGAAGTCCTGGCCGCCGCCCCCGCTGAGCAGGTCGGAGTCGGACGAGCCCCGCATCGGGTCGATGCCTTCCTCGATCCGGTCGTCGCCCGCGCCGCCGTACACCTTGTCGTTGCCGTGCTGACCGAAGAGGTGGTCGTGGCCCGCCTCGCCGTAGAGCCGATCGTTGCCGTCGCCGCCCTGGAGGTTGTCGTCGTCGTTGCCGCCGTACAGACGGTCGGCCGACTCTCCGCCGGAGACGTAGTCCCGGCCGGCGTTGCCGTACAGATAGTCGGCACCGGCGTCGCCGTAGAGGCTGTCGTTGCCGCCGCCGCCCCAGACCCGGTCGTTGCCGCTTTCGCCGCGCAGGCGGTCGCCGCGCACACCGCCGGTGAGGCGGTCACTGCCGGTACCGCCGTTGGCGGTCATCGGCAGGTCGGTCCGGTTGGTCACCGAGTCGTTCCGGGAGCCGAGGTACACCGACACCCGGGTGGGTGCCGTCCTGGTGGTGCAGCGGACCTTGGTCTTGTCGCCCTTGACCGCCTTGCAGCCTTTGCCGGCCTTGACCGCGACCTGGTCGTCGATCGTGATCGTTCGTCCGGAGCGGGTGACGACGACCTTGTTCTGCTTGCCGGTCGCGGCCTTGTACTGCACCTTGGTGCCGCTCACCGACCCGACACCGGTGGAGGCGGCCTGCGCCGGGGTGGCCATGGCGCAGGTGACGGCGACGGTGGTGAGCAGAGTGAGGCCGGCCCGGCCGTACGCCTTGGTCATCAGCGCTCGCACCGGACCGCGGTGTCGCCCTTGCCCCGGGAACAGGTGTCGCTGTTGGCGCCGCCGTCGAGGCGGTCGGCGGCGGCCGGCTCGTCGAAGCCGTACAGGACGTCGTCGCCGGCCTCGCCGTACACCTGGTCGCGGTCCGAGTGACCGTCGAGCTCGTCGTTGCCGCCTCCGCCGCGGATGGTGTCGTTGCCCAGCCAGCCGCGGATGTAGTTGGCGGCACCGTTCCCGGTCAGCGTGTCGTTGCCGCTGCCGCCCTCGATCCGCTCGACGTCGGCGCCGACGAGGTCCTTCTCTCCGGGCCGGCCGTCGTCGGCGACGCCGTCCAGGTCGACCCGCACCGCCTTCAGGTAGCTGCTGTACTCGACCGTGTCCACGCCGACTCCGCCGAGCAGGACGTCAGCCGAGATCTGGTCGGCGGACTCGTCGCCGTGGAGGGTGTCCGCGTCGGCTCCGCCGTCGAGATGGTCACGTCCCTGGTAGCCCATCAGGATGTCCATCCCGGACTCGCCGTGGAGCTTGTCGTTGCCGGACTCGCCGAACAGGACGTCGTCGCCGGAGCCGGCGTACAGCATGTCGTTGCCGGTCGAACCGTGCAGCGTGTCGTTGCCGTCGCTGCTGTTGACATAGTCGTTGCCACTGCCGGCGTCGATGTAGTCGTTTCCGGCGCGGCCGTAGATCCGGTCCGTCCCGGTGCCGCCCTTGATCCGGTCACCGCGGGCACCGCCGAGAATGCGGTCGCCGCCGGTGCCACCGTCGGCGGTCATCCGTACGTCCGTGCCGTTATCGATCTTGTCGGCCCGGTCGTACGTGTAGACCAGCACCCGGGTCGGCGCCTTCGCCGGCGTGCACCGGACCAGCGTCTTGTCACCCTTGACCGCCTTGCAACCCTTGCCCGCCCGGACCGCGACCTGGTCGTCGATCGTGATCGTGTTGCCGGAGCGGCTGACGACGACCTTGTTCTGCTTGCCGGAGGCGGCCTTGTACTGCACTTTGGTGCCACTGACCGAGGCGACGCCGGTGGAGGCCGCCTGCACGGGCGCGGCGAGCGCTCCGACCGAGACGGTGGCGAGCAGAGTCAGGCCGACACGGGAGGGCCATGCGGAGCGGGCCATCGAGATCCTTCCCCGGAAACCGGCGACCGGAATGATCGCGCGACCACAAGATCATAGAACGATACCGTTCCGACCCGCCGCCCCAGGCATCGAGAAGTTTCCCCGGAACAGAAAAAAGCCGACCGGCGAATTCGCCGGTCGGCTTTCACTACATGCGTTGCCGATCAGCGGCGCAGGACCGCCAGGCGCCGCTCGATCTCCGCAGCGTCGAACCCGGTGGCCGTGCCCGCCGCAGCAGCCGCGCTGGCGCCGTCGACGATCTCGCAGCCGGAGAGGCTGCCGCCCGCGAACACGTGGCAGAAGTCCCGGTTGGCGCCGCCGTTGACCTTGTCGCGGGCGCTCGCGTTGCCGATCGGCTCGTTCGTCACCGTGTCGACGCTCTCACCCACGAGGAAGTCGTCGCCGGCCTCGCCGTAGATGGTGTCGTTGCCCGAGCCACCGAGGGCGGCGTCGCTGCCGGAGCTGAGGGAGATCTTGTCGTTCCCCGCCTCGCCGGCGACGGCGTCGTCACCCGCGCCGGTGTTGATGACGTCGTGGCCGGTGCCGCCCTCGACGAGGTCGTTGCCGGCACTGGAGCTGATGTAGTCCGCACCGGACTCACCGAAGATGGTGTCGGCACCGCCGAGGCCGTACAGGTAGTCGGCACCGCTGCCGCCCTGGAGCTGGTCGGCACCCGAGCCGCCGTAGAGCCGGTCCTTGCCCGAGCCGCCGCCGGCCAGCAGGTAGACCCCGGTCTTGTTCTTGACCCAGTCGTTCTTGTCGCCGAGCGCGGCGGTGATCTTCTTGGTCTTCTTCTTCGTGGTGCACTTGACCTTGGTCCGGCTGACCGACTTGCAGCCCTTGCCGGCCTTGATCGCGACCTTGTCGGTCAGGGTGACCGTGCGGCCCTTGATGGTGATGGTCAGGCCGTTGGCCTTGCCCATCAGGGCACGGAACTCCACCGTGGAGGACCCGACGACGCGGGTCAGGCCCGCACTGGCCGCCTGGGCCGGCGAAGCCATCACGGCGGTGGAGGCGACTGCCGCGGCGGTGGCGCCGAGCAGAGCCAGGGTCTTGCGATTGAACAGGAACATGCGATTCCCCCGTTGGCGTTCGGTGATCGACTGTGGAGCCTAGGCGCGGCATGCAAGCCCGCTGGCCGGTGATATCTCGAACCGGCACTCTCAGAACGGCACCGTATCGACGCGTTGCCCGGGAAGACTACACATAGGCGGCCGTCGAGATCAAGGCGATATGAACGACAGGAGAATTCCGAAGAGAAGACCGGCAGCGCCCAGTACGATGCCGCCGACCGCCTGCACCCGGCCCGTCGGCGGACGCCCCGACCGCGCCCAGCCCTCGGCTCGGCGCAGGCCGATGACACCCCAGATCAAGGCGATCGCCGAGGGCAACAGCAGCGAGCTGAGGACCAGCCCGGCGATGCCCACGATCAGGGCGTGCAGAGCCGGTGAGTTTCTGCCCTCCGCCAGGTCGGCACCCGCCTCACCGAGCCCCCACCGGAACCGCCGGGACGTCACCGCCGGTGGCCGAAGTGACATCACGAAGGGTGCCGGCTGGACGTGGTCCGTCCACCGGAAACCGTCCCACCACCGCTGTTGCGGCGCGCCGGCCGGGTCGGCGTACCAACCCGCGGGCACGGCGGTAGCGGTCGTGTCACTCATCGTCGTACTCCGGGCACTCGGCGGGACGGTCCGGAGCTGATCGGGCGGTGCGTACCCGGGTTTAGGGATTACGCCGGGCCGGCTCGGCGCCTCTTGAAGGCCGCCGCCCCGTCAATCAGAGTGTTATCGGGATCGATCAGCAGAGCGTGGCGAGGAGACGACGTCGTGCACACCTTCATGAACGAGGCCGAGCAGGCGGCCTTCACCCTGGCGGAGGCGCTGAGCGAGAAGGCCATGACCTGTATGAAGTACGCGGAGGAGGCTGCCGAGGCGTTCCGCGGCGGCCGGATGGCGATGCGGCGGCAGTTCAAGTCGCGCGGACTGTCCGAAGCGGAGGCGGACATCCGCTGGGCGGGCACCTCGCAGGCGTCCCGCTCGATCGCCGACAACGACTTCTTCATGTCGCAGGCGTCGATGTACAACAACGCCGCCGCCGCGCAGTACGCGAAGGCGCTCTACCTCAAGATGAAGTGACCGCGCCGCCGCCGAGATGGGCGTTCTGCCCGGCCCGGTAACCACGTGATCGGCCACTGCCCTGCAACCGCCGCGGCGGCAGCTTGGCCAACTGCGGATACGCGTCGTCGCGCCGCCGCTCGACCAGATCGGTGCGGTCGACCAGCACCAGCTCGGCGCCGGGCGTCTCCGCGGCCGCCGACCGCTCGGCGGCCCAGAGCCGGGCGCTGATCGCCTGGCTGTAGCCGACCAGCCAGGAACGCCGGTAGGCGGCCGGGTGCTCACCCCACGGCACCGCGCTGGCGGCCAGGCCGTGCGCCGCCTGAACCAGCAACGACGTGAAGAGCAGCTCGACCCGTTCCAGGTCGGCCGCGTGCCCGAAGAGATGGCTGCGCGCCAGACTCCGCCGGTCCAGGTGCACCACGCGGCAGCGCAGCGGCGCGGCCACCGCCGCGAGCAGCCCGGCCTTGTCCCGCGCGTACGGCGGGTCGATGGTGAGGACCCGATCTCCGATCGGGTCGGCCGCCGGATCGGCGACCGCGAGCATCGCCTGGTCGACGCCGTACTTCGCGATCAGGTCGGCGGCCTTCTCGGTGAAAGCCTCGGCCTCGTCGGGGGTACAGGCCGGATCCTCGGCCATGGCGAGCAACTTGCGCACGCGAGCAAGCAAGGCATCAGACATGAGGGGTACGCGTAAAGCCCGCTCACGCAGCCCGATGACGCAGGGTGGCGACCGTGGATCCGGCGAGCGCCAGCAGACAGTCAGGCAGTCGCCCGTCCGCGATCGCGGCACCGAAGAGCGCTTCGCCGGTGGGGAAGTCCCCGTTGACGTAGGCGCTGACGAACCGGGCAACCCAGCGCTTGTCATACCGCGCGTCGTCGATCCCGGGGAATTCCAGGGTCCAGGCGCCGCCCGGCGGCACCTGACCGACCATGGTCGCCGCGAGGCACCAGGCCACGTCCCACGCCCCGACGACGCCGTCTCGATCGACGACCGCGTCGAAGGTGTCAGCGACGGCCGCGCTGTCGCCGGTGAGCGCGCATCGCAGGATCTGCGCGGCGTCCTCGAACGCGTCCTGTGGTACTTCGGTCACGCAAGAAAAGGTACGTGCAACCGTCAAGGAATGCTCGTCGACGAGGTAATTCAGGCACCACGGAGCAGACACGTGATGCGAGCCGTGCAGACCCGCTCGCCGGCCTCGTCCGTGATGACCACCTCGTACGTCGCCACCGCCCGGCCCCGGTGCACCGGGAGAGCGGTGCCGGTCACCAGCCCGGAACGGGCCGCCCGGTGGTGGGTCGCGTTGATGTCGACGCCGACCGCGAACGGCCGGTCCACGGTTTGCCCGTGCAGCACCGCGCCGACCGAGCCGAGCGTCTCGGCGAGCACGCAGGAGGCCCCGCCGTGCAACAGCCCGTACGGCTGGGTGTTGCCTTCGACCGGCATCGTCCCGACCACGCGCTCAGCGGAGGCCTCGGTGATCTCGATGCCCATCCGTTCGGCAAGCGCGCCGCCCCCGTTGCTGGTGAACAGGTGCTGCATGCCGTCTTCCGCGATATCCACGTCGGCGTACGTTACCGGCGCTTCCGAGCCGGACCAGCGACAACCGTCACAGCCGGGTTGACTGATCAGGCGATCATCCGGGTACTGACGGGCGATCGTGCCGGACCGACCGGCTGGAGGAGGAGCGTCGTGAGCGAGCCGCAGGAGATCATCGAGACCCGCGGGGAACACCGCGTCGACCTGGTTACCAAGGACGCGAACGGTGACGGCCGGACCGATGTCTGGGTCTCGGACACCGACGGCGACGGCAAACCGGACCTTTACCAGTTCGACACCGACGGCGACGGGAAGGTCGACATCACCATGGTGGATCTGAACGAGGACGGCACCCCGGACGTGGTCGTCGACGGTGACGGCGGGCTGCCGCCGCGCGCCTGATCAGCCGCCGCCCAGGGCGGACAGCGCGACCCAGAGCACGGCGATCGCCACGGCGGTGGTGCCGACCGTGGAAGCGGTGTGCCGCCACGAACGCGTGCCCTCCACGGCCTCCGGGTGTCCCAGCTCGACGAGGGCGGCCCGGTGTTCGCGTACCTCGGCACAGGGTGCGCTCGTGGAAGCCGAGGCCCGGCTCAGCTCGACGGCCAGCCGGGCCTGGGCGCGCTGCAGACGTCGTACCGCCGTGCGGCCGCGGCGGCCCACGTGCGCCGCGGCATGCCGGCGGGCCGCCGCCCGCCGCGACCCGGAACCGAGCACCCGCAACTCAGCCGCCGTGATCAGCTCGGGGTCGCGCAGCGTCGCGAGCTTGGCCACGTAGTAGGCCGCCTCCTGGTCGTGGGCACGCCGGACCAGGAAGAGGATGAGCAGCAGCGGCGGCAGGCCCTTGAAGACCAGCACCGCGAGCAGGGCCAGCGCACCGTCGCCCAGTCCGTCCCGGAAGAGCGGCGAGTTCCACAGCACGTGCGAGGCCCAGGCCCCGATCAGGGCGAGCCCGGCCATCGCGAACCGGTGCCCGCGGGTGCGATCCAGCTTCACCACGAGGTAGCCGATGCCCGCGCCGGCCAGCGCGCCGAAGAGGGTGTGACTCCAGATGCCGGCCAGGAACCCGCGTACCAGGAACGTGGTGACCACCGGCTGCACCTGGTCGCCCTGCCCGGCCATCGCGACCGCCCCGATCGCGAACACCACGTCCTCGACGATCTGGAAACCGAGCCCGACCAGGGCGCCGTAGACGACCCCGTCGAGCACGCTGTTCACCTGCGCCCGGGCGATCAGCACGATGGCGACCACGCCGAGCGTCTTGGCGATCTCCTCGACCGTGGGACCGGCCAGGGCGGAACCCCAGTTCGCCGCGAGGCCCGGCGAGCCCAGCTTGGCGATCAGGTTCTCCAAAGCGGTGCTGCCCGGGATCGACACGGTCGTGGCCACCAGGCCGCCCCAGGCGAAGGCCAGGACCCGCAGGCTGGGCGGCTCGCGCTCGAGGAAGTCGAGCTCGGAGACGAAGAGCCAGAACGGTACGGCGAGCAGCGCGAAAAGCAGGATCGCGGTGACCGTCGCCACCGGGTACACGTCGAGGAACCGGCCGGTGATCTGCGAGATCCGTACCGCACCGGCGGCCAGCAGCGTGGCCACCACCCAGAAGGCGGGCTGACGGGTGAGCGCGGCCGCCCGGACAGCGCCCGGACGGACCGGCGAGCTCATCGGCGGCCCTCGAACCGCAGGGTACGAATGCTCGCGTCGATGGCCGGCAGGGTCCGCCCGAGGTCGAGGTCGGCACCGGTGACCGTGACCTCGATGGTGAACCCGTGCGCGACGAAGACCGCGTACCGGCCGCCGCGGTCGCCGGCGGTGTATCCGCCCTGGATGCCGGCCAGCCCGCTCGCGGTCGAAACGGCGAGCTGGGTGCCGGTGACCTGGTAGCCGGATCTGCCGGTGATGCGCTGGCGCAGGCGTACCGCTGCGGCGGTCAGGTCGCCGTCGAACGGCTGGACGGCGATCGCGTACTGCACCGGGCCGAGCCGGAACAGCGCCGAACCCTGCTCCTGACCGGGCCGGGTGCCGGTGAGATCGAGGGTGGCGCGCGGCGGCGGAACTATGGTGACGCCCGCACCCACCTCGTACGGCTCACCGGCGGCGACCGGACGCTCGGCCGGGACGGCCCGGTCCAGGCGCGGCAGCCCGAAGGCGAGACCGGCGAGGATCAGGACCAGAACGAGGGCGAGGGGCAGCCCGATGGTGCCGGGGAGATCGGTGCCCTGACTCCGCGTAACCCTCCCCATCCGTCCAAGTTAACGGCGGTTCCGAGCTGATGTCCGGAGAACCTGGTCGCTGACCACTGTGGATGGTCGATCAACCTGGCACATTACGCATTTGTCCGTTTTACCGATAGATGCTGTGACGGCACGACAGCGGTAAGCCATACCCCGTTGTCGCTGCGGTGGAAGACGTGTCCCGCACCGGCCATCACACCCGCCGCCACGCTGAGTACGACGACATCCGCCGCGCGCCGGCGACCGACTGTGATCGCGGTCGGCACGTCGATCGAGAGGTGCACGTGGTGCCGGCTGCGCGGGCGGAGCCCCTCCCGGAGGATCGAATCCAGGTTCGTCCGGGGCGTGCCGTGGAACAACTCGGCTGGCGGCACGGCCGGCGGCAGTTCCAGGTCGACCGCGACCCGGCGGGAGTGGCCCTGGCTCGCGCGGATCCGGTCCACGCCGTCCGGGCCGGGCGAGACCGCGAACCGCGACTTGTCGTTGCCCGCCACCACGACGTCCAGCTCGGCCCGGGTGATACTCAGAGCGGCGAGCAGCACCGGGACCGGCACCCAGCCGTTCGCGTCGAGCGTCAGGCCTGCGGTTTCTGGCCGGTGCCGCAGCACCAGGGAGAGCCGCTTGCTGAGCCGCACCTGGTCACGGGTGAGCGGCGGCGTCATCCGGCCAACTCCATGACCGCAAGGTAGTACGGCCGATCCCGGTCGTCGATCGATTTCAATCGCCACGCGGTGCCCACCAGCAGGTCTTCCAGCTCGGTCGCGGAGCAGTTCAGGTAGTCGAACCACTCGGTGGCGAGCTCGCGGTAACGCAGCCGCAGCCGCAACTGGCCGCCGAGCCGGCCACGCTCGATGTTCCGCCGGTGGTACGCCACGTGCAGCGAGTCCCGCGTCCCGTACGGATCAGTGCCCTGCGCCACGATCCGGGCCCCCGGACTGGCCAGCCGTGCCAGGGCGGCCAGGAAGACCGGCGCCCGCTCCGGGCCCTCCAGCAGGCCGAGGTTGTTGCCGAGCAGCAGGAAGGTGTCGTACCGGACGCTGGCCCGGGAGAACTCGTCGACCGTGTTCAGCACGGTGTCGTGCAGGCCCCGCTTGCGGGCCACCTCGATCGCGCCGAGCGAGGTGTCCAGACCGGTCACCGCGAAGCCCCGGCGCTGCAACTCGAGCGCCGACCGACCGGCGCCGACCCCGACGTCGAGCACCCGGCCACGGCACAGGCGCAGGGCGCGGTGGTCGTACGGCTGCCAGGCGTCCGGTTCGTCCAGGTAATGATCGGCGGGTGCGCCGTTGATGAGGCCGTCGTCCCGCTCGATCACCTCGATGACCGGCCGGGGCAGCCGTCCACCGGCCAGCGGCCTCGGCCCGATCCCGGTGCGCACCGCGTACGCATCCCGGATCATCTCGCCGAAGGCGTCGCCGATCACCGGTGGGTCCATGGTCACTACTCTTGAGGACATGGCCGCACTGGAGCAACTCGGGTCGGAGAAGTACGTCCTGCTCACCACGTTTCGCCGGGACGGACGGGCGGTGCCGACCCCGCTCTGGGTCGTCCCGGACGGCGCCGGCCTGGGCTTCTGGACGGTGGCCGGCAGCGGCAAACTCAAGCGTATCCGCAACAGCGGCCGGGTCACCGTGACCGCGTGCGACTTCCGCGGCAATCCGGCCGGCGAGCCGATGGAGGCCACCGCCCGGATCGGCGATCACGCCGACCGGCTGCGCATCGGCGAGAGCATCAAGAGGAAGTACGGCCTGGTCGGCCGCCTGACCATGCTGGGGAGCCGACTCCGCCGGGGAATCGACGGAACGGTCGCCGTGCTGGTCGACTGACTTTCGGCGTACCCGGAAAAAGCAGCCGGCGCCGGGATCAGCCGGCGCCGGACTGGGGGTTGTTCAAGAACGAAGAAGGGGCGATCGCCTTCCCCAGCGCTCGCCCCTTGCAACGATTTCAGTCGACTTGCTCAGTCGCCCTGACGCTGCGTCGGGATCTGGCCCTGCAGCAGGGCACGAACCTCCGACTCCCGGTAGCGACGGTGGCCACCCAACGTGCGAATTGCGCTGAGCTTGCCCGCCTTTGCCCACCGAGTAACGGTCTTCGGGTCGACTCGGAACATCGACGCCACCTCGGCCGGCGTTAGTAGCGGCTCAGGATCGTGCGTACGCGATGCCATCGGTCACTCCTCCACAGGTGCCTAAAAACATCGGCCGGGGTCCCGCCGGCCGGTGCGTCTCTCATGGTCCGGCTAGTCCCCGATGTCCGACATGGGCCGAACGGACGAACGTCCCCAGATAGATGGATGAAGCATGCCCGATTTTTGCGTGTTTTCTACGCCAGATAGTGTCTCGTTTAGTCCGATTATCACGGTTCGCCAGACGGTGATTACGAAGAGTGTTCGCTTCGGGAGCGCTCTCCGTCGTTGGGATATCCGCCCGTCTGTCCTATTTCCGCAGGTCAGTTGCATCGCTCCAGAAGCTGGACCAGACGCCATCGCGCGACCAGCTTCTCGTACGCCTCACTGGCTGACTCAGCGTCACCGCGAGAAAGTGCCGAAAGTCCGGCTGCCACCAGTCCGGGGGAATCGTCCTCCGCAAGGCTGTCCTCCGGGAGGAGGTTGACGAGGCCGCCGTAGTCCAGCTCCACCACCGAACGCGGATGGAACTCCTCCAACCAGCGAGTGCCCTCCTCGACCGCCTCGGTGATCGGGGCGTCGCCCAGCGCCTTGCGCAGCACCGAGACCGCCCGGTGCGCCCGGCGGCGGGCCTTGGAGATCTCGGTGCGATAGCGCAGCGTGCGCCGCCGGCCCGACAGCGAGATTTCCCGCTCCTCGAGATCGACGAAGGCGAACCACCGCAGCGGCACGCCCCAGGTGGCGATCTGCTCGTGCACCCGCGGCACGCCCTGCTCCAGGACCTTGGCGCCGCTGCGCCAGTCCTCCACCACGGCCTTGGCCTGACCGGCCAGGACCGGCGGTACGAAGGCGTCGGCGAGCACCGCGGGCACACCGTCCCGTGCGTTCAGAGCGGCTTCGGCAACCCGCAGGCGCAGGTTCCACGGACACACCAGAATGGAGTTGTCCCACTCCAGCACGTACGCCTCGTCCGGCAGATCGGGCAGGCGGGTCCAGCCCGCGCCGAGCGCCTCGAGGACGGCGGTGCGCTGCCGGACGGGACCCTCGATCGGCCCGAGATCACGGCCTTCGCGCGCGTACTGGCGCCAGAAGGTTTGCCGGTCCCGGTCGAAGGCGGTCAGCGGTTCGTAAACCCGTAGGTACGACGCGAACAGTGACGGCACGGCGCGATCCTTTCACGAAATCGGCCGGGTGGAACTTCCCGCGCGGACGTAATCGCCCCGGCATCGCCGCGACTACGCTCGCAGTTGTCCGGCTCACCCCGCCGGGCATCGTGGCCCCACGAAGGCCGAGTCAGATCAGGAGAACAAGAGATGGGTGTGTTCGACACCGACGGCAGTGAAGCCACCGGGCACGAACAGGTCGTCTTCTGCCAGGACCGGACTTCCGGTCTGAAGGCGATCATCGGTATCTACTCGACGGCGCTCGGACCAGCGCTGGGTGGTACCCGCTTCTACCCGTACGAGAGCGAAGAGGCCGCGCTCGCCGATGTGCTGAAACTGTCCCGCGGGATGGCCTACAAGAACTCCCTGGCCGGTTTGGATCTGGGCGGCGGCAAGGCGGTGATCTGGGGCGACCCGGTCCGGGACAAGAGTGAGGCGCTGCTGCGGGCGTACGGGCGCTTCGTCGAGTCGCTGCGCGGCCGCTACTACACCGCCTGTGATGTCGGCACCTACGTGCCGGACATGGACGTGGTGTCCCGCGAGACCCGGTACGTGACCGGCCGCAGCGTGCAGAACGGCGGCGCCGGTGACTCCTCGGTCCTCACCGCCTGGGGCGTCTTCCAGGGCATGCGCGCCGCCGCCGAGCACACCTGGGGCAGCCCGTCGCTCAGTGGCCGTACCGTCGGCATCGCCGGCCTGGGCAAGGTCGGCAAATATCTGGCCGGCCACCTGATCGGCGACGGCGCCACCGTGGTGGCAACCGACGTGAACCCGCTGGCCCTGGAGTGGGCCCGGACCACTCACCCGGAGATCCAGATCGTGGCGGACACCCAGACGCTGATCGCCTCGGACATCGACGTGTACGCGCCGTGCGCGCTCGGCGGTGCCCTGAACGACGACACCGTGCCGGTGCTGCGCGCCAAGGTGGTCGCCGGCGGCGCCAACAACCAGCTGGCCCACCCCGGCATCGGCAAGATGCTCGAGGACGAGGGCATCCTCTACATCCCCGACTACCTGCTGAACGCCGGCGGCGTCATCCAGGTGGCCGACGAGATCCAGGGCTTCGACTTCGAGCGGGCAAAGCTGCGGGCGACCGGCATCTTCGACACCACCCGGCGGATCCTTCAGCTCGCCGGCGACGAGGGTGTGCCGCCCGCCGTCGCGGCCGACCGGCTGGCCGAGCGACGCATGGCGGAGGTCGGCCGCCTTCGCTCGATCTACCTCGGCTGAACCGGTTGTGCGGGGCTTGTTCGCGACGGTGGAGACCACGCGGGTGACTGGCCCGATCGGCCGCTCAGCGGGGGTCGCGAACAAGCCTCGGTGGCTGCCGCGCGGCGCTGGAATGAATGAAGTGCGACGCGCGGCAGTGTCACACGCAACCCGAGGTGCCGAACGCGCCCTCGTCCATGTACCGTAAGACCCACGAGAGATGCCTGACGTCATCGGGGCCCGCCTTCGGGCTGCCCCGAATTCTGTGCGAGGGGGTCGAGCCATGGGGCGCGGCCGTGCTAAGGCCAAGCAGACGAAGGTGGCCCGGGAGTTGAAGTATCACTCCCCGAACACCGACCTCACCGCCTTGCAGCGCGAACTGGCGGGTGCCGGTAAGTCCGACCGTCACTTCGACGACGACAACGATGAGTTCGTCGACGATGACGAGGACGACGACGCTGAGGACGACCAGGATTCCTGGTCGCCGCCAAGGCGGCTCTGACCCGTATCGCACAGAGCACGCGGCTTAACCGCGTGCTTCTGTGTGTCGTGGTCATCAGCATTCCGACGGTGACAACGAAGCCCACGCGGGCCTGGCCCGCGTGGGCTTCGAACCGAGCCACGTCTCAGCGTGGCCGGTTGTTCCAGTTGTAGAACGTCGGGATGTTTTCGAAGTGGTTCCAGGCGCAGACCGCCGAGCCGCCGTCCTGCGGTGTTTCCTCGGCACGTCTCTGCCTGGCGGTCTCCGCCTCCGCGATGAGCGCGGCCAGGCCGGCTCGGGCGCCGTGCACCCGTGCCGTCACCGGATCCGTCTCCACGCCGTCAGACAGCCGTGGCTTCGTGATCTCGGGCATGGTCCAGCACTCCCTCCAATAGGCGAATCTTGCTGTTACGGCAGTGGTCCGTCTCGGTGACGTCGAACCGTCCGTGTTCGAAGTAGCGGTTCGCCGCGTGAGCACCGCCACAGAAGCCGAAGTAGGGGCAGGTCTGCCGGCACGCCTCGATGCCGCGCAGGAACTCGCCGATCCACGCCGTGTTCTCGGCGCCGCCCAGAATCTCGGGCAGTGGTGTACTCAGCACGTTGCCACTGCTGAAGTCGCCGTACCGGGGATCGTGGAAGCCGGCCAGCTCGGGCGAGAGCAGGACGACCGACCCGTCGAAGGCGATCGTGGGTATCGGGTCCAGCTGCCGGGGCAGCAGGTCGTCCGCGGTGCCGTCGAGGACCGCCGCGGCGTACCGCAACGACCACTCCACCTCGCGCAGGTGAATCCGGGGGTCACGCCGCCACGCCGCGACCAGCTCGGCCCAGAAGCCGCTCACCGCCGCCGGATCGTGGCGGTTCAGCCGGGTGTTGACGCCCTCCAGCTCCTCCACGTTGATGCCGAGCACCTCGCAACCCAGGTCGAGGAAGTACTCGTACAGCTCGGTGGCGACGCCGGGTCGCGGATCGCCGACCACGCAGAGCGTGGAGAACGGGATGCCGTGCCGGCGTAGCGCTTCGACGCCCCGCATGATCAGGTCGTAGGCCGGCTTGTTGCCCCGGTCCACCCGATCACCGTTGCGCTCCCGCGGGCCGTCCACGCTGACGCTGACCCGTACGTCGTGCTCGATGAAGAACTCGCACCAGGCGTCGTCGATCAGCGTCGCGTTCGTCTGCACGTGGTGCTCGATGCCCGCGCCGAACGGCGCGAAGAGCGCGGCCAGGTGGGTGAGACCCGCGGCGAGCGGCTCACCGCCGTGCCACACCACCGAAAATCTTCCGGTACGCGCGAAGCCCGCGACCCCGTCCGCGACAGCCGCCGCCACCTCGACCGGCATCTTCTGGTTCTCCCGCCGGAACGGAAGGTAGCAGTAGTCGCACGCCAGATTGCAGAGCGTAGTGGGCTGCATGACGACGTAACTGGGAACCGCTGAGATGCCCTGCATCCCACTCCATGCAAAGCCCATATCACTCCCGTCCGGCAGGTCAGGCCCGTATGGCCTCGAGCCGATGACCCGCGCCACACCCACCCAGATCAGGTCAGGTACGGCCTTGAGCCGATAACCCGCGCCACACCCTCCCAGGTCAGGTCAGGTGTGACCTCGAGCCGATGACCCGTGCGGCGCCAGCCGCCCGGGTCGGACCGTGCGGCGCTAGCCGCCCGGTCATGCTAGGCCCCGCGGTCCACCACCCAATGCGAAAGATCCGCATGTGCCGGACATCGACACACGCGGATCATTTCACGTTTGGGCGCTATCGCGAACCAGAATCACTTTCCGGTGCTCAGCCGCGGGTGTAGGAGCCCATCATCTGCACCTCGCCGGTGCCCTCCAGGACCTCGCCGACCTGCCAAGCCTCGACACCACGCCCGGTCAGGTACGCCATCGCGCGGTCCGCGTCGTCGGAAGAGACGATCGCGAACATGCCGACGCCCATGTTGAACGTGGCCTCCATCTCGGAGTCCTCGATCCGACCCTTCGCCTGGATCAGGTCGAAGATCGGCTGCGGGCGCCAGGTGGAGCGGTCCACCACGGCGTCCACGTGATCGGGCAGGATCCGCACCAGGTTACCCGGGATACCCCCGCCGGTGACGTGCGAGAACGCCCGCACGTCGGTCTCCTCGATCAGGCCCAGGCAGTCCTTGGCGTAGATCTTGGTGGGGGTGAGCAGCTCCTCACCCAGGGTGCGCTGAGTGCCGAAGTCGTCGACCACGGTGTCCAGGCGCATCCGGCCGGCGCCGAGCAACACGTGACGCACCAGCGAGTAGCCGTTGGAGTGCAGGCCCGACGAGCGCATCGCGATCACCGCGTCGCCGACCTCCACCCGCTCCCGGCCGAGGATCTCGCTCTCCTCGACCACACCGACACCGGTCGCGGACACGTCGTACTCATCCGGGCGCAGCACACCGGGGTGCTCGGCCGTCTCGCCGCCGAGCAGGGCACAGCCCGCATACCGGCAGCCGTCGGCGATGCCGGCGCCGATCTCGGCCACCTTGTCCGGAACGACCTCGCCGCAGGCGATGTAGTCGAGCAGGAACAGCGGCTCGGCACCACAGGCCACCAGGTCGTCCACGACCATGGCGACCAGGTCGATGCCGATCGTGTCGTGGATGTCCAGCTGCTGCGCGATCACCAGCTTGGTGCCGACGCCGTCGGTCGACGAGGCCAGGATCGGGCTCTTGTACTTCTGCGTGTTCAGCCGGAACAGGCCGGAGAAGCCGCCCAGGTCACCGATCACCTCGGGGCGGGTGGTCTTCTTGACCTTCGACTTGAGCAACTCGACCGCACGGTCACCGGCGTGGATCGAGACGCCGGCGTCGGCGTACGTCGCCGAGCGCTTACGAGTGCCGCGGCCGCCACCGGCTGTCCACAGCTGGCGGTCCGCGCCTTCGGCGCCGTTCGATCCGGCACTGCTGCGCTCGGACACGTGCGTCACGGTTCTCCCCTTAGCGGTTCTGTGCATCTGAAAGTCACGGGTGGTGCAGTGCCCCGGCGCCGCCGGGGCTGGCGACCAGCGGGGTCGGCACCGACCGGTCGTCGTCGGGGTACTCACGCGCCTCGTAGTCGGACTCGAGCTCCGCGACAGCGGCATCGGTTGCGTCCGGCGAGGCGCCCGGCATGGTGGCGCGCCGGCCGACGCCCTCCAGCACGTGCTTCCCGATCAGGTCCCCGGCCGGGAGCTCGATCGGGTACTGCCCATCGAAGCAGGCCATGCAGAGACGTGTCTTCGGTTGCTCGGTCGCCTGCACCAGGCCGTCCAGGGAAACATAGCCCAGGCTGTCGGCACCGATCGAGCGGCGGATGCCATCGATTTCCAGGCCGTTGGCGAGCAACTCGGCCCGGGTGGCGAAGTCGATGCCGTAGAAACACGGCCATTTCACCGGCGGCGAGGAGATCCGGACGTGCACCTCGAGAGCGCCCGCCTCCCGCAGCATCCGGATCTGGGCCCGCTGGGTGTTGCCCCGCACGATCGAGTCGTCGATCACCACGATCCGTTTGCCGCGCACGACCTCGCGCAGCGGGTTCAGCTTCAGCCGGATGCCGAGCTGGCGGATGGTCTGCGAGGGCTGGATGAAGGTCCGGCCGACGTACGCGTTCTTCATGAAGCCCGCGCTGTACGGAATGCCGGAGGCCTCCGCGTACCCGATCGCGGCCGGAATGCCCGACTCGGGCACACCGATCACCAGGTCGGCCTCGACCGGGTGCTCCTTGGCGAGCTTGCGGCCCACCTCGACGCGGGCGGAGTAGATGTTGCGGCCGGCGATCGTGGTGTCCGGCCGGGCCAGGTAGACGTACTCGAACAGGCAGCCCTTGGGCTCCGGCGCGGCGAACCGGCTGGAGCGCAGGCCGTGCTCGTCGATCGCGATGATCTCGCCGGGCTCGACCTCACGGACGAAGCTGGCACCGGTGATGTCGAGTGCGGCGGTCTCGCTGGCGACCACCCAGCCGCGCTCCATCCGGCCCAGAACCAGCGGACGCACGCCCTGCGGGTCACGAGCCGCGTACAGCGTGTTCTCGTCCATGAAGACGAAGCTGAACGCGCCGCGCAGCGTGGGCAGCAGCTCCAGCGCCGCGGCCTCGACCGACAGATCGGGGCGGCTCGCGAGCAGCGTGGTCACCAGGGCCGTGTCGGATGTGGCGTCGCCCACCTCGAGGCCGCGCTCGGCGACCTCCTTGGCCAGCTCAGCCGTGTTGACGAGGTTTCCGTTGTGTGCCAGCGCGATGGTCGTCCCAGCCGGGGTGGCACGGATCGTGGGCTGCGCGTTCTCCCAGTTCGACCCACCGGTGGTGGAGTAGCGGGCGTGGCCGATCGCGAGGTGGCCGCGCAGACTCGCCAGCGTCGGCTCGTCGAAGACCTGGGAGACCAGGCCGATGTCCTTGTAGACGACGACTCCGGAACCATCGCTGACGGCGATGCCGGCGGCCTCCTGGCCACGGTGCTGGAGAGCGTAGAGCCCGAAGTACGTGAGTTTGGAAACCTCTTCCTCGGGGGCCCAGACGCCGAAGACGCCGCAGGCATCCTGGGGGCCGCGCTCCTGGGGGTCGAGATCGTCGGTCAACCGGCCGTCGCCTCGGGGCACCTGCTCGCTCCCTCGCGTTGTTGAACCTGCGCTGTGGATCTGCATAAACGGCTCGAAGCGCTGATCTGCTCGAACTCGCTGGTCCGCTCCGATCGCCCAGTGTACGCGAGCCCACGGGTACCGGACCCGGGCTCATCCGCCGGTCAGCGGCAGGAATTCGGAGAGATCGGTCCGTACACCGCTCGCCCGGAGACGTCCGTCACGGACCGCCTCACTCCAGTCCAGGCGTCCGGTGGCCACCAGCAGCCACGTCTTCGCATCCGTTTCGACCACATTGGGCGGTGTACCTCGGGTATGCCGCGGACCGGCAACACACTGAATCGCACCGAAAGGTGGAATCCGGACCTCCACCGATCGGCCAGGCGCTCGTTGGGACAACTCGGCCAGCAGCGCTCGGACGGCGTCACGCAGCAGCGGACGACCAGGCTCGACACCTCGATCCAGCGCGTCCAACGCTTCGGCCACGGACTCGGAATTACTGTGCGCAGGGGACACGTCGGGACGATACGACCCGGTCTGCCGACAACGGCACACCGCCCTGGGTCGCGCGAAAGACGTGTGGCAAGGCATAGTGGCCGACGGTGTACAAGTCGCGGGACGTCATCGGGCGCCGAATACCGGTGACCGCGACCGGAAGGCGGTGGACGTGACGACGCACCTACTTGGCCGAACGACGCAGGCCGGTGCGTTCCTGGCGCTGGTCGCCGGCCTGGTGGCCGGTGTACAGACGGCTGCTCTGGCGGACCCACCCTCCGTACAGATCCGGTCGCTGTCGTCGATCGACGTCAGCTCCGGAAGTACTGTAACCATGCGGTACACCGTTAGTAACCCCCAGCCTGGGAACGGTGAGAATCAGCCCGGTGGTGCCTTCACCAGCATCCGGGTAAGTGGCGTCGACTGCACAAGCGGCGATTGCAGCCCAGCCCAGCAGATTCAGGGCACCGAGGAGTTCGAGGCGACGCTCACCGTCCCCACCCTGGGTGCCGGCGAGACGCGGTCGGTCACCGTCACTGTCACCGCCACGGTCAACGGCGAGCAGCCGGGTCAGGCCAGCCAGACGATCAACGTCCGCGGGCCGGAAAAGCCGCAGACCGTACGGCAGGTGTCCGGGCGGATCCGGGACAACGAGGGTGACAGGCTCTCCGGTGTCGCGGTCGCCATGCAGGACAGCGCCGGGCACTCGTACGAGACCACCACCAACGGCGACGGCGGCTACTCGTTCACCTCGTCGGACAGCAAGCCCATCGCGCCCGGCAAAATCACCGTCGCCGCGGTGAAGGACGGCTTCCAGGCCAAGACGGTGGACGTGCAGGGCAGCGCGGGCCGGTCGATCAGTGTGCCGATCACGCTCAAGAAGCTCGCCGCCGCAAGCCCCTCGCCGACGCCTTCGGCCAGCGCGTCGGCCCCGGCCGAGCCGACCGTCGCGCCGGACGAGGAGGAGGAGACCGACGAGTCGCCACCTCCCGCGGCGGGCAACGCGAACACGCAGGAGACCGCGGGTGACTCCGAGGGCAGCAACTGGCTGCTGATCCTCATGGGCGGTCTGCTGGTCGCGGCCGGCATCGGCGCCTTCGTCCTGGTCTGGATGCGCCGTAAGAACAGCGGCAACGACGACACCTCGCTCGACGGGCCGACCCCCGGTTTCGGTGGGCCCGGCGCGGCGCCGGCGGGCGCCAACCAGTTCGACGCCACCCGGGTCGCGGCTCCGGTCGGCGCGGGCCGCGGCGGCGACGCCACGGTGATCGCCCCGGCCGGCATGGCCGGCGGCATCGGCGACGCCCCCACGATGATTCACCGGCCGGTCGTCGAGGACGAGTTCCCCGACCCGTACGGCGCGCCCATTCCGCCCGGTGGTGGTTTCGCCGGCGGTAGCCAGTGGGACGATCAGGGTGCCGGCTACGGCGGTGAGCAGCCGTACGGGCAGCCGGGGAACGCGTACGGCGAACCCCAGGGCGGCGGCTACGGCAACGAGGCGGCCCCCCAGCGCTACGACGAGCACACCAGCCTCTACCAGCCCGAGCAGCCGCAGCGCTACGACGAGCACACCAGCCTGTACCAGCCCGAGCAGGGCGCCGGCTACGGCGACCCGCAGTACGGGCAGCAGGGCGGCTGGGGCGACCAGGACAACGGTTACGGCCCCCAGCCGGGCGGCTACGACCCGCAGCAGCAGTACGGCGGCTACGACCAGCAGCAGGCCGGCTACGGCGACCAGGGCGGCTGGGGCGGCCAGGACAACGGGTACGGCCCCCAGCAAGGTGGCTACGACCCGCAGCAGCAGTACGGCGGCTATGACCAGCAGCAGCCGCCGCCGCCGCAGCCGCCGGGCCGCTACAGCGACCAGGACGGCTACTACGGCGGCCCGCAGCAGGGGCAGCGCCCGAACCGCGACTGGCCGGACGACTGATCCGAAGTAGTGAGAAAGAGGCCCCGGTCGGGGCCTCTTTTCATTTCCTCTTACTCAGAAACGCTGAAGCCGGCCGGTGTAACACCGGCCGGCTTCGCATCGTACGAATCAGGCGTTGCCGATCGGCCCGCCAGGCGCCTGCGGATCGGTGATCTCCAGCGTCACCGAACGCACCGCGGTGGGCTCCGCCTCGGTGGCCTCGGCGTGCCGGCTCACCAGCTCGGCGGTGCCACCGAACAGGTCACGCAGCGTCGCCGAGAAGGCCGTGCGCAGCTCATCCAGCGGAATGCTGAACTGGCCCCGCACCTCGAGCGCCGTCTCCTCGGAAGTGACACCGATCGGGGTGCACGGCACGCCGTGCTCCGCCGCCAGAGCGGTGAACGCCTTCTCGTGTCCGCGCGGCACAGCGACCACGGCACGACCCGCCGACTCGCTGAACAGGTGGACGAACGGCGAGGTGCCGTCCTCCGGCAGGGTCACCTTGGCGCCCACGTTGTACCGCAGGCAGCTCTCCACCAGCACCTGCGACAGGCCACCGTCGGAGAGGTCGTGTGCGGCGCTGACCAGCCCGGCCTTCGAGGCCCGGCCCATCAGGGCACCCAGCGCCTGCTCGGCCGCCAGGTCCACCTTCGGCGGGCGGCCACCCAGGTGCCCGTGGGTCACCCAGGCCCACTCCGAGCCGGAGAGCTCCAACCGCGTCTCGCCGAGCAGGTAGAGCAGGTCGCCGCCGGCCTTGGCCGGTGCCGGGAAGCCCATCGGGATGCGCCGGGTGACGTCGTCGAAGATGCCCATCACGCCGACCACGGGAGTCGGGTGGATCGCCGCCGCACCGGTCTGGTTGTAGAAGCTGACGTTGCCGCCGGTCACCGGGGTGCCCAGCTGCTGGCAGCCGTCCGCCAGACCGTTCACCGCCTGGGCGAACTGCCACATCACGGCCGGGTCCTCGGGGGAACCGAAGTTGAGGCAGTCGGTCACCGCGATCGGCTCGGCGCCGGTCACGGCGACGTTCCGGTACGCCTCGGCGAGCGCCAGCTTGGCCCCCTCGTACGGGTCGAGCCGGGCGAACCGGCCGTTGCCGTCCACCGACAGCGCCACACCGAGGCCGGTCTCCTCGTCGATGCGCAGCACGCCGGAGTCCTCGGGCTGGGCCAGGACCGTGTTGCCGAGCACGTACCGGTCGTACTGCTCGGTCACCCAGGTCTTGTCGCACAGGTTCGGCGAGGCGATCATCCGCAGAACGGTCTCGCGCAGCTCCTCGGCGTTCGCCGGCCGGGGCAGCGTCTCCGCCCGGTCGGCCTGGAGCAGGATCAGGTCGGACGGCTCCCGCATCGGGCGCTCGTAGACCGGGCCGTCGTCGGCGAGCGAGCCGGGCGGCACGTCCACCACGACGTGGTCGTTCCAGGTGATCAGCAGGCGACCCGGGCTGCCGTCCGCCGAGGCGGCGGTGACCTCGCCGATCGCGGTGGCCCAGACGCCCCACTTCTCGGCGACGGCCAGCACCTTGTCCAGGTTCTCCGGCGTCACGATGAGGAGCATCCGCTCCTGCGACTCGCTGGCCAGGATCTCGGTCGGCGACATCGAGGCCTCGCGCAGCGGCACCCGCTCCAGCCAGACCCGCATGCCGGTGCCGGCCGCCGCAGCGGTCTCGGTGAGGGCGCAGGTCAGGCCCGCGCCACCGAGGTCCTGGATGCCGCTGACCAGGCCGGCGTCGTACAGCTCGAGGCAGCTCTCGATGAGCAGCTTCTCCATGAACGGGTCACCGACCTGCACCGACGGGCGGCGCTGCTCGGCCTCCTCGTCGAAGGTCGCGGACGCCAGCACGGAGACACCGCCGATGCCGTCCCGCCCGGTCCGCGCGCCGAGGAGCACGACGACGTTGCCGACGCCGGTCGCTTCCTTCTTCTGCAGCCGCTCGACCGGCAGCACGCCGATGCTGAGCGCGTTGACCAGCGGGTTGCCCTGGTAGCACGGGTCGAAGACGATCTCGCCGCCGATGTTCGGCAGGCCGAGACAGTTGCCGTAGCCACCGATGCCGGCGACGACGCCGGGCAGCACGCGGGCGGTGTCCGGGTGGTCGGCCGCACCGAAGCGCAGCGGGTCCATCACCGCGACCGGCCGGGCGCCCATCGCCAGGATGTCGCGGACGATGCCGCCGACACCGGTCGCGGCGCCCTGGTACGGCTCCACGTAGCTGGGGTGGTTGTGCGACTCGACCTTGAAGGTGACCGCGATCTTCTCGGAGATCTGCACGACACCGGCGTTCTCACCGATGCCGGCCAGCATCCGGGTGTTCTTCGGAACCTTCTTGACGAACTCGCGCAGGTGCACCTTGCTCGACTTGTACGAGCAGTGCTCGCTCCACATGATCGAGTACATCGCCAGCTCGGACGCGGTGGGCCGGCGGCCGAGGATCTCCCGGATCCGGGTGTACTCGTCGTCCTTGAGGCCGAGGTCGGCGTGCGGCTGCAACTCGTCCGGCGTAGCCGCCGCCCGCTGCACCGTGTCCGGTCCCTCTTCGAACTCGTTGACCAGCACATCCGTGGCGGCGAAGCCGCTCGGCTTGGTGATCGGCGCGGCCGCTGCCGGCGGCTGGTTCGGTACGCCGCGCGCGGCCTCCGCCCCGCTGGTGGCGGTCTCCGGCTGCGTGGTCATCGCTGTTGTCCCCCTGCGAGCTGACCGTCCGCGGACGCCCCCGCCAGGGACCGCAGGACGGAGGTGAAGAAGCCGAGGCCGTCGAGCGACGGACCGGTCAGCGCCTCCACGGCGTGTTCCGGGTGCGGCATGATGCCGACGACGTTGCCGGCCTCGTTGGTGATCCCGGCGATGTCGCGCTGCGAGCCGTTCGGGTTGCCGCGGATGTAGCGCGCGATCACCCGGCCCTCGCCCTCCAGCTGGTCCAGCGTGCGCTGATCGGCGACGAAGCAGCCCTCACCGTTCTTCACCGGGATCAGGATCTCCTGGCCCGGGGCGAACCGGTTGGTCCAGGCGGTGTTCGTCGCCTCGACCCGCAGCCACTGGTCGCGGTTGCGGAAGTGCAGGTGCTGGTTCCGGGTCAGTGCGCCGGGCAGCAGATGTGCCTCGCAGAGGACCTGGAAACCGTTGCAGATGCCGAGCACGGGCAGACCGCCACGTGCGGCGTCGATGATCGACTCCATCACCGGCGCGAAGCGGGCGATGGCGCCGCACCGCAGATAGTCGCCGTACGAGAAACCGCCGGGCAGCACCACGGCATCGACCCGGTGCAGGTCGGGGTCGCCGTGCCAGAGCCGGACGGCCTCGGCGCCGGCGATCCGCGCGGCACGGGCGGCGTCCCCGTCGTCCAGTGAACCAGGGAAGGTGACCACACCGATCCGCATGGTCAGGCGACCTCCGCCGCGACGTCCTCGACGATCCGGACGTCGAAGTCCTCGATCACGGGGTTGGCGAGCAGCTTGTCGGCGATCTCGCGGGCCCGATCAAGGTCGGGTTCACCGGCGAAGTCGATCTCGATCCGGCGACCGATGCGGACAGAGGAGACATCGGTGACGCCGAGCCGGGGCAGCGCATTCGCCACCGCTTGACCCTGCGGGTCCAGGATCTCCGGCTTGAGCATGACGTCGACCACGACGCGAGCCACGGGCACTCCTGACTGATAGGTGTAAGCACGCGAAGCCTACCTGGTGGAGCCTGTCGGCAAGCCACGGCCCGGTGTCGGCAGCCTGACGGAACGGTCATTGAGCTGGGAATCTCCCCGTGATCTCGCACACCCGTGCGTTTCGGGCAGGCCATGGCCGCCGGGGTCATCACACCCGTGATATGTGTCGATTGAATTGTGGGCCGGAAGCCGCCGATGCCCTAGGTTGCATCCATCGGATTCGATGCACCCCCGCGCGCGCACCTCGTCGACCCATCCCCAGAAAGGAACATCGACGTGCGCATACGACTTCTGGCCGCACTGGCGGGCCTTGCCGCTGGTCTGGTCGCGCCGTCCGCTGCCCAGGCAGACGACGACATCACCCCGTACATCATCGGCGGGGGCACGGTTTCGTCCGCACCATGGGCCGCGGCCGTCCTCAGCAACGGCAGTTTCACCTGTTCCGGGACGATCATCTCGGCTAATTACGTGCTGACCGCCCGGCACTGCATCAGCGGCACCATGTCGGTCCGGGTCGGGAGCGTGAACCGGACGTCCGGCGGGGTCACGCGTACCGTCGCGTCCACCTCGACCCGATACGACCTCGCGCTGATGCGGCTGAGCAGCTCGGTGAGCACCTCCTACATGCCGTTGTCCAGTTCGTACCCGCCGGTCGGCTCGACGAACTCGATCTACGGCTGGGGCATGACCTGCTACTCCGGCTGCAGCGCGTCGACCGTGCTGAAGACCGCGACGGTCCGGGTCACCTCGACCAACCAGACCGATGCGTACGGCGGCCGGGCGATCGGCAGCACGCGGATCAACGGCAACGCGTGGCGCGGGGACTCCGGTGGCCCGCAGGTCTACAACGGCGCCCAGGTGGGCGTGGCCTCGACGGCCGACGGGTCGAGCCGTCAGTACTACGGCAGCGTGGCTTACAACCGGGCGTGGATCACGTCAGTCGCCGGCGTCTGATCCCGCTCCACGAAACGCTTCCCGCCTGCACCACGGGCCGGCGGGAAGCGTTTCGCACGTCAGAGGATGGGCGCGGGAGCGTACCCCGCCACCTCGGGATGGCGGGCCACGATCTCGGCGATCCGGCCGGCCACCGCCTGCACCTGCGCCGGCGCGGCGCCGACGAAGGCGGCCCGGTCCGCCACCAGGGTGTCGATCTCGGCGCGCGACAACCGCAGCCGGTCGTCGGCGGCCAGGCGGTCGAAGAGGTCGTTGACCGCCGCGCCCTTCTCCCGCATCGCGAGCGCGACGGCGACCGCGTGCTCCTTGATCACCTCGTGGGCCACCTCCCGGCCGACACCCTTACGCACGGCGGCGACCAGCACCTTCGTCGTGGCCAGGAAGGGCAGGAAGCGGTCCAGCTCGCGGGCGATCACCGCGGGGTACGCCCCGAACTCGTCCAGCACGGTCAGGAAGGTCTGGAACAGCCCGTCGGTGGCGAAGAACGCGTCCGGCAGCGCGACCCGGCGCACCACCGAGCAGGAGACGTCACCCTCGTTCCACTGGTCGCCGGCGAGCTCGCCGACCATCGACAGATAACCCCGGACGATCACCGCGAGCCCGTTGACCCGCTCCGACGACCGGGTGTTCATCTTGTGCGGCATCGCCGACGAGCCGACCTGGCCGGGCTTGAAGCCCTCGGTGACCAGCTCCTGACCGACCATCAGCCGGATCGTGGTGGCCAGCGACGACGGACCGGCGACGATCTGGGCGAGTGCGGAGACCACGTCGAAGTCGAGCGAACGCGGGTAGACCTGGCCGACGCTGCTGAGCACGCGGGCGAAGCCGAGGTGCTCGGCCACCTTCGCCTCCAGCTGCGCGAGCTTGTCGGCGGAGCCGTCGAGCAGGTCGAGCTGGTCGGCCGCGGTGCCGACCGGACCCTTGATGCCGCGCAGCGGGTAGCGCCCGATCAGGTCGTCCAGCCGCTCATACGCGATCAGCAGCTCCTCGGCGGCCGAGGCGAACCGCTTGCCGAGCGTGGTGGCCTGTGCCGCCACGTTGTGCGACCGGCCGGTCATCACCAGGTCGGAGTGCTCCACGGCGAGGGCCGCGAGCCGGGCCAGCGTGGCCACCACCCGGCCGCGGACCAGCTCCAGCGAGGCGCGGATCTGCAGCTGCTCGACATTCTCCGTCAGGTCCCGGGAGGTCATGCCCTTGTGGATCTGCTCGAAGCCGGCGAGCTCGCTGAACTCCTCGATGCGCGCTTTCACGTCGTGCCGGGTGATCCGCTCCCGGGCGGCGATGGACTCCAGGTCGACCCGGTCCAGCACCGCCTCGTACGCCTCGACGACGCCCTCCGGCACGGCCACGCCCAGATCGCGCTGGGCCTTGAGGACGGCGAGCCACAGCTGCCGCTCCATCCGGATCTTCTCCTCCGGGGACCAGAGCGCGACGAGGTCGGCGGAGGCATAGCGGGTGGCAAGCACGTTCGGGATGGTCACGGCACCGATTCTTTCACGGGCTCCGGCACGTCCTGCGGCAGCCGGTGACGCAGGGTACGGACGTCCCGGCTGGTCAGCATCGCCGTCACAGCCAGCGTCATGACCACGGCGGCACCGATCAGGGTCGGGGTGAGGCCGGCGACCTCGGCGATCGGACCGATCGCCACCTGGCCGACCGGCATGGCGAGGAACGAGCCGAGCATGTCGTACCACCGGGCCCAGCACGTGGGAGGCGCCGGACCAGGCGGCGTTCGCCACGCAGGCACCGGCCACGACGACCCAGAGCCAGGTGCGGGAACGGAACTCGACCCAACCGGAGCGCAGGTCACCCACGATGCCGGACCGCACGGCGAGAGCGGCATCGAGCCTGGGTGGCAGGCGGAGGAGGGCGAAGAAGAGCGCGGACAGGGCGAACGTCGTTGCATCGAAGCCGATGCCCCAGCCGGGACCGACCACGGCCACGACCACACCGGCGATCGGTGCGCCGGCGATCGGGGCGGCGTTGCTGCCCAGCCGATTGAGCCCGTTCGCCTGCTGCCGGACGTCCTCGGGGACGGTCTGCGGGACGATCGCGGCGCTGGCCGGAAGCGCCACCGCGGCCACCACGCCGTTGAGCGCGGAGAGCCCGATCAGCAACGGCACGGTGGCAGCGCCGGTCAGGACCAGCGCCGCGACGACGCCCTGGGTGACCGCCGCGGCCAGACCGGCGCCGACCATCACCAGACCGCGCGGCAGCCGGTCGGCGATCACGCCGCCGAAGAGCAGGAACAGGACGTTGGCCAGGGTGCGGGCGCCGATCACCAGGCCCAGGTCACGAGCGGAACCGGTGAGGTCGAGGACCGCGAAGGCGAGCGCGAACTGGCGCGAACGCGTTGCCCAGCGCGTTGATCGTGCGGCCGGCCAGCAGCAGCCGGAAGTTGCGATGTCGCAGCGGCGCCAGCGCGCCGCTCACCGTGGATCCATCTCGAAGAGCGCGACCGTGGTGCTGGTCCGGAGGGTGCCGGGAGTCCGCGGCGGCCGCGCCGCCTCGTGCAGGTCACGGACGGCGGCGGCCATCCGGTCGCGGATCTCCTGCCATGTGTCCGGATCGATCCAGACCTCGGCGTCGTCCAGCAGACCGATGCCGGGCCACCGTCCCTCGGCGGCACGGCGGCGCAACTCGGTTGCCAGGGCCGAACACCAGGCGCCCGAGTCATTCGCCGCGCCACTCCGATACCGCTTGGCGACACCGCCCCGGATCTTTTCCACACCGGCCACCGTGACGAGCCCGCCGGAGTGAAGATTGCGCAGGTGATAACTCGCGTTCGCGTGGGTGATGTCGAGCTCGCGGGCGACCTCGGCCGCGGTCAGGGAGGCCTCGCTGAGCAGGGACATGATCCGCAGGCGGACCGGGTGGGCGAGCGCTCGTAATTCCGCCTTGCCACCGTCTCCCAAAGACATGTTGGGGAGCTTAGGAGACGGCGGGCCGACTGTCCAACAGTTGTTGGAGAGTGGCACACTGCACGAAAACGCGGCATCCTCGCTACGGTTACCGGCGAGTAGGTTCGATGCTCATCCTGAAAGGTCCACTGATGACTGATTTCAACCCCGAGGCGCTCTCGTCGATCGGCCCGAAGGAGTTCGCTCAGCTCGTCAAGTCCACCCCGGACTCCAAGATCGCCGAAGTGATGGCGTCGGACGTGCGGACGAAGATCCTCGACGAGGTGTTCAACCGGATGCCGTCGCTGTTCCGCGCGGACAAGGCCGGCAACACGTCGGCCGTCATCCACTGGATCATCACCGGTGGCGCCGGCGGCACGAACGACACCTACGAGACCGTCATCGAGAACGGCGCCTGCACCGTCACCAACCAGCCGGCACGCGAGCCGAAGCTGGCCATGACCATGGACGCGGTCACGTTCCTCAAGACCGTCGCCGGCGACGGCAACCCGATGATGCTGTTCATGACCGGCAAGATCAAGGCGAAGGGTGACCTCACCCTGGCCGCCAGCATCGCCAAGCTGTTCGACATCCCGAAGAGCTGACGCTCGTGCGGTTCGGGCGCCGTCGTGCGCCCGAACCTCAGAGCAGTCCCCGGTCCCGGGCGTAGATCGCGGCCTGGGTCCGGTCCCGCAGCCCGAGCCGCTCCAGGATCCGGGAGACGTGGTTCTTCACGGTTCCCTCGCTCAGGTGCAGCCGGGCGGCGATCTCCCGGTTGGTGGCGCCCACCGCGACCAGCCGCAGCACCGCCAGCTCCCGCTCGGTCAGGTCGATCCGCGGCGTCGGCGCCGGGGCGGCCCGGTCCAGGGCGGTGACGAGCCGGCGCAACGCCGCGCTGTCGTGCTGGTCGACCCCGGCCCGGGCCAGTCGCACCGCCTGGGCCAGCTCCCGCGGCGGCAGATCCTTCAGCAGGTAGCCGCCGGTGCCGGCCCGCAGCGCGCGGACGACGTACTCCTCGTCGTCGAAGGTGGTCAGCATCAGGACGCGGCACGCGGGGAGCCGGTCGCGCAGCAGCTCGGCGGCGCGCAATCCGTCCAGCACCGGCATCCGGACGTCCATCAGCACCACGTCCGGCCGGGTCTGGACAGCGAGCGCCACCGCCTCCCGGCCGTCCGCCGCGGTGCCGATCACCTCGATGCCGGGCTCGATGCTCAGCAGCGAGGCGATCCCTTCCCGGATCAGCGCCTGATCGTCCGCGACGAGCACCCGGATCACGTCGGTCACGAGAGCACCGCCAGGCGGGGCAGCTCGGCGACGACCCGCGTCCCGGTGCCGGGCGCCGACTCCACCCGTACGCTGCCGCCCAGCGCGGCCAGCCGCTCGCGCATCCCGGGCAGCCCGCTGCCGTTCGCCGCCTCGACGGCGAAGCCCCGCCCGTTGTCGCTCACCTCGAGCACTGCGGCGGCATCGGTGCAGCGCAGCAGCACCTCGACCCGATCAGCGCGGGCATGACGGCGGGCGTTGGTCAGTGCCTCCTGCGCGACCCGGTAGAGCGCCTCCCGGGCGGGCCGGTCGAAGGGCTCGGTGCCGACGATCTCACACGTGACCCGGAAACCGGCGTCGTCGAGTCCCTCGGCCAGCGACTCCAGGGCGGTGGCCAGGAAGAACGGTTCGGCCCGCAGAGCGCCGACGGATTCGCGTACCTCGCGCAGCGCACGCCCGGCCGCCCGGTGGGCGTCGCTGACCGCCCGGTCGGCGGCGGCCGGATCGAGATCCCGGAACGCCTCGGCCTTGGCCAGCTGCACGCTGATCGCCGTCAGGTGATGGCCGAGGCTGTCGTGGATGTCGCGGGCCAGCCGGTTCCGCTCACCGGCGGCGCTCAGCTCGGCCACCTGACGCTGGGCCTGCCGGAGCTCGGCCACCAGCTGCTCCGCGCGTATCCGGCTGCGCTGCTGCTCGACCGCGACGGCCGCCGTCACCAGGGTGAGCACCAGGCCGATGGCGAACATCAGCAGGTCGGAGACGATCTCCGGATTCGTCTGCCAGTCCGGGACCGATCCGGCCCGGAGCACGGCGGCCACCAGGTAGGCCGAGGCCAGACCGAGGCCGGCCTTACGGCCGAGCGAGAAGTAGGCGAAAAACGGAACTAGGACATAGAGCACGCGGGCGAAGCCGCCGGGATCGGCCGCGTTCACCAATTCCAACAACAGGATGCGTACGCACAGGAGCACGATCGCCCGGCGCCGGGTCGACGGCCCACGCCAGTCGAGTTGCTCCACCCCGAGCAGCGCCAGCAGGGCCGCCACGAATCCGGCCACGCTCATCGCCGACGCCTCCGGAGCCAGTCCGGCGACGACGAAGTAGAGACCGGTGAGCAGGACGGCTCCGTAGAGCAACGAGGCCATCCACCGCAGCGGCGGAGCATCCACAGCCATGCCTGTCAGGCTAGGCAACCGGACTCCCGATTCCTACGTGTGCCGCCGCGTTCTGGCCGATGGTCATGTGCCGAACGGCATGTCCCGGGCAACGGGTCTGGCCGGGCGGCACTGTCGGCGCGGTACCGGCGCCCGGCACGGTGGCGGCATCCGCTACCGAAGGGGTCCAACATGTCCGACAGAACGCTGTACCGCCTGGCCGGCCTGGCCGGAGTGCTCGGCGGTGTGCTCATCCTGGTGGCCGTCGCCCGCCGGGCCGGGGTGATCCCGGAGAACGGCTTCACCCACGCCCTGGCACCGCCGGCCAGCGCGCTGCTGCTGCTCACCCTGACCGCGCTCTACCTGGTTCAGCGGCGGGCCGCCGGCCGGCTCGGTCTGGCCGGCTTCGTGCTGCACCACCTCGGGCTGAGCGGGCTGTTCGCGATCGAGTTCCTCACCCACGCCGTGCTGCAGTACCAGGACGCCGTCACCCGGGAGCAGGTGCTGACCGGTCCGGGCCGCGCGTATTTCCTGGTGGTGGCCCTGACCTTCCTGGTCGGGGTCCTGCTCTTCGGCGTCGCCTCGTGGCGGGCCGGTGTCCTGCCGCGGATCGCGCTCGCCCTCTACGTGCCGGGTTTGTGCCTCGCCGCACTGCGCACCTCGGTGCCCGAAGCTGCGTACCTCGGCGGGCTCGCCGTAGGGGCGGTCGGCGTGGTGTGGCTGTCCACGGCACTGTTCCAGGACCCGGAAGGCGCTGCGACCGACATGCCGCAGCGCGCTCCGGGCGTACCCCTCAAATCTTGATCTTTCCTTCGACCGCGCGCAGCGCGATGTCGGTGCGGTGCTGGGCGCCGTCCAGGCGCACACCCTGGACCAGCGCATATGCCGCCTCGCGTGCCTTCGCGAGGTCCGCGCCCGTCGCGGTCACGCTGAGCACGCGTCCGCCGGCCGAGACCAGGGCACCGTCCGCGTCGCGGGCGGTGCCCGCGTGGATGACACCGGGCACGTCGGCACCCTCGATCACATCACCGGTACGCGGCTCGCCCGGGTAGTTGTGGCTGGCCACGACCACGGTGACGGCCGAACCGTCGGTCCACCGCAACGGCTCGTGCGACGCCAGGGTCCCGGTGGCGGCGGCGTTCAGCAGGCCGGCCAGCGGCGTCTCCAGCAAGGCCAGCACGACCTGGGTCTCCGGGTCACCGAAGCGCGCGTTGAACTCGATCACCTTCGGCCCGTCCGGGGTGAGGGCGAGTCCGACGTAGAGCAGGCCCGCGAACGGGGTACCCCGGCGGCGCATCTCGGCCAGGGTCGGCTCCACGGTCTCCCGCAGGACCCGCTCCACCAGGTCGGCGGGGGCCCAGTCCAGCGGGGCGTACGCGCCCATGCCGCCGGTGTTCGGCCCCTCGTCGCCGTCGCCCAGCCGCTTGAAGTCCTGCGCCGGCATCAGCGGTGCGGCCGCGGTGCCGTCGGTGACCACGAAGAGCGAGACCTCCGGGCCGGACAGGTACTCCTCGATGACGACCTTGCCGCACGCCTCGGCGTGGATCAGTGCCTCGTCGAGGTCGTCGGTCACCACCACGCCCTTGCCGGCGGCCAGGCCGTCGTTCTTCACCACGTAGGGCGTGCCCAGCTCGTCCAGGGCGGCGCGGACCGCGGCCATGTCGGTGCAGGCGAAGGAGCGGGCGGTCGGGACCCCGGCGGCCATCATGACCTCCTTGGCGAACGCCTTGGAGCCCTCCAGCTTCGCGGCGGCGGCGCTCGGGCCGAAGCAGGCGATGCCCTTGGCCCGGACCGCGTCGGCGACGCCGGCGACCAGCGGCGCCTCCGGGCCGATCACGACCAGGTCGGCGCTCAGCTCGACGGCGAGCGCCGCGACCGCGGCGGGATCGACGGCCTTGACCTCATGCAACTCGGCGACCTGGGCAATTCCCGGGTTACCGGGCGCGGCGGCCAGGAAGTCGACGGACGGGTCGGCGGCTAACCCGACGGCAAGCGCGTGCTCGCGCCCACCGGAGCCGATCAGAAGTACGCGCACGACGGCCCATCCTACCTGCGACACGGTCGCGTAAACTTCGGCAGTACCCGGACTCCTCCAGGTACGACCCGTTCGGGAAAGGCAATTGGCGAAGTGCCGGTTATCGTGTTGGTCGGCGCCCAGTGGGGCGACGAGGGCAAGGGCAAAGCCACGGACCTGCTGGGTGACCGGCTCGACTACGTGGTCAAGTTCAACGGTGGCAACAACGCGGGCCACACCGTCGTCATCGACGGCGAGAAGTACGCACTCCACCTCCTTCCGAGTGGAATCCTCTCCCCGAACGTCGTACCCGTGATCGGCAACGGCGTCGTCGTGGACCTCAACGTGCTGTTCCAGGAGATCGACGGCCTGGAGGCGCGTGGCATCGACACCTCGCGACTGCGGATCAGCGCCAACGCGCACGTCATCGCGTCCTACAACCGGTCGCTCGACAAGGTCAGCGAGCGGTTCCTGGGCGCCCGGCGGATCGGCACGACCGGTCGCGGCATCGGCCCGACCTACGCCGACAAGATGAACCGGGTCGGCATCCGGGTGCAGGACCTGTTCGACGAGTCGATCCTGCGGCAGAAGGTGACCGCGGCGCTGCTCTTCAAGAACCAGGTGCTGTCGAAGATCTACAACCGCAGCGCGGTGAAGGCCGAGGAGGTCGTCCAGGAGCTGCTCTCCTACGTCGACCGGCTCCGGCCGTACGTGGCGGACACCGCGCTCGAGCTCTCCGAGGCGATCGACGACGGCAAGGTCGTGCTCTGCGAGGCCGGCCAGGCCACCCTGCTCGACGTGGACCACGGCACCTACCCCTTCGTGACCAGCTCGAACGCGACGTCCGGCGGCGCCTGCACCGGCGCCGGCATCCCGCCGACCCGGATCGACCGGGTAGTGGCCGTGCTGAAGGCGTTCACCTCCCGCGTCGGCGAGGGCCCGTTCCCCACCGAGCTGCACGACAAGTTCGGCGACTACCTGCGCGAGGTCGGCCACGAGTACGGCACCACGACCGGCCGCCCCCGCCGGATCGGCTGGCTCGACCTGGTCATCGGCCGGTACGCACAGCGGATCAACGGGGTCACCGACTTCGCGATGACCAAGTTGGACAACTACGACGGGCTGGACGAGATCCCGGTCTGCGTGGCGTACGACGTCAACGGCGTCCGCCACGACGAGATGCCGGTCAACCAGACCGATTTCCATCACGCGAAGCCGATCTACGAGACGCTGCCGGGCTGGAAGGAAGACATCTCCGGCTGCCGGAACTTCGACGATCTGCCGAAGGACGCGCAGCGGTTCGTCGAGTTCGTCGAGCAGCGGATCGGCGCCCGGATCTCCATCGTGGGCGTCGGACCGGGACGCGAGGCGGTCATCGAGCGGCACTCGGTCCTCGGCGGAGCCTGACTGTGCCTACCCGCGGCGGAAAACCGATGCCAGACCAAAAAGCAGACGTCGTCCTCCTCAGCCTGGCCGAGGGGTCTGGTGACGCCTGCGGATCCGGGTGCGGCGGCTGTGGCTCCGCCTCGGCGGCCGCCTGCGCTCCGCGTACCCCCGTGCTGGCCTGTGCCGATGCGTTGCGCGCCGCCGGCGCGCGAGCCGAGACGGTGATCGCCGCCTCGGATCAGGAGATCGACGCGGTGCTGGCCCGGTTCGACGGCCCGGCCCGGCCGGACGGCCTGACCTGGCCCGACCCGGACAGCAAGCTGCGGCTGGTGGTGGCGAGCGCCACCGACGGCCAGTTGCGCGCCGTCGTGCGCCGGCTGGTCCGGCGGTACGCGCCACCGCCCAGCAAACGCCCGGCGGACCTGCCGGCCGTCCGGACCGTACCGGATCTGCCGCCGCTCGCCATCCTCCCGCTCGACGCCGGAAACACGGCGGACCTGGCCGCCCAGATGGGTCTGCCGCGCACTCCGGCCGAGGTCGCCGCGGCCGTGCTCAACGGTGCGGTCCGCCGGCTCGACCTGCTGCGCAACGACGGCGGCTCGGTCACCCTGGACGGCGCGCTGCTCGGCGGGTCGGACGACGACGGCCGCGCGGTGCCCTGGCGCGGCCGGGTCGAGGTGGACAACGCCGTGCTCACCGACGGCGAGGAACCCGTTCTGGCCTGCGCGGTCGGCAACGGCGGTGGGTACGCCGAGTTCGACGGTCTGCGGCTGCTCAGCGACGGCGATCCCACCGACGGCCGGGTCGAGGTCGCGGTGGCGGTTCCGGTCGTGGTCAAACAGCGGTTCAAGGGCACCCGGGTACGCATCGAGGTGCGCCGGGCCCGCGGCCGGGCGGTCTCCGTGCTTCCGCGCGACGGGGACCTCCAGTTCCTCGACGACGGGGTGGCGGGATCGACGAGCCGCAAGCGATCCTGGTGGACCGAGCCGGGTGCCTGGGCGGTGTACGCGGGCTAGATTTATGCGGTTGGATGTCTGCCAAACGGGAGGTCGTCTTTCGTGGAGGACGAGCACGCCGACCGCACGCCGGCCCGGGATGTGGAACCGTTCTGGGCCGAGGAACCGGAGACGCCGGTGCACGGCCGGGTGGTGCAGCTTCCACCGGCCGGTGTCATCGAGGTGGAGCCGGGGGTGTTCCGGCCGGCTGATGATCCGGCCCTGCCACCCGGCGTCCACCTGCCGGTCGACCCTCCGCCGGGCCGCTCGGGCGCCGATTCCCCGTGGGCCCAGCCGCCGCGCAGAGCGCAACCGGCACCGACCACACCGGTTCCGGTGCGAACCGGCGTTCACCAGCCGCAACCCCCAACGCCGCCGCCTTCCGAAGATCCTTTCGCAGAGCTGACCTCCGACGAAACACCGACCGCCGAGGAGTTCGCCCGTCGCCGGCTCGCCAAACCGGCTCAGCAGACCGCCACGATGGGCGCGCGGGCCATGCTGCACAAGGGCACGCTCGGCCTGGTCAAGCTTTCCCCGGGCAAGCGCGAGCTGGAGTACAAACAGGACGTCGAGATGGTCCGCCGCAACTTCGGCGGCCTCCGGCAGGTGACCGTCGTCAACCCCAAGGGCGGCGCCGGCAAGACCGTCGCCGTACTCCTGCTGGCGATGACCTTCGGCCAGAAGCGCGGCGGTTACGTGCTGGCCTGGGACAACAACGAGACCCAGGGCACCCTCGGCATGCGGGCCCAGCAGGACTTCCATGCCCGCACGGTCCGCGACATGATGCGCGACCTGCACCTCTTCCAGGGATCCCAGGGCCGCGTCGGCGATCTCTCGCAGTACGTGCGCGCGCAGGGCGAGGGCATGTTCGACGTGCTCGCCTCGGACGAGTCCGCGACGGCCGGCGAGATGCTCACCGCCGGAGCGTTCGCCGAGATCCGGGACGTGGTGAGCCGCTTCTACAAGCTGATCTTCGTGGACACCGGGAACAACGTCCGGGCGGAGAACTGGCAGGCCGCGATGGACGCCACGGACCAACTCGTGATCACCATGTCGGCCCGCAACGACTCGGCCGAGACCGCCGCACGGATGCTCGACCACCTGGAACAAGGCGGCCACCGCCGGCTGGTCCGGCAGGCCATCACGGTCGTCACCATGCCGCCGACCCGCAAGGACATCGATCTGCCGGCGATACAACAGCACTTCGCCGCGCGTACCCGCGCGGTCGTGCTGGCCCCTTACGAGAAGCTGATCGACTCCGGCGAGCCGATCCGTTACGGCGAGCTCTCCAGCAACACCAGGGACGCCTGGCTCAAGATCGCCGCTGCGGTCGCCGAAGGTTTGTGAAACGGTGGCTGCCTGCCGCAACCACCGTTCCGGGTGGTGAAAGGTCAGCTCAGGGCGTCGGCGGCGGCCGGGTCGCTGTCCCGCAGGAACTGGGCACAGCGGGCCGCCTCGTCGGCCTCGCCGATCTGGGCGGCGGCCTGGGACAGGGCGTGCAGGCAGCGCAGGAAGCCGCGGTTGGGCTCGTGCGACCACGGCACCGGGCCGTGGCCCTTCCAGCCGTTGCGGCGCAGCGAGTCCAGCCCGCGGTGGTAACCGGTGCGGGCGTACGCGTATGCGGTGACCGGTTCGCCGGCGGCCAACGCGTCGGTGGCCAGCGGCGCCCAGGCGGCGCTGTACGCCGGATGGTCGGCGGCGACCGCCTTGTAGGCCTCGGCGGTGCCGGTGGCGGCGGCCTCGGCCAGTGCCTTGTCCGCCTCGGCGTCGGCGGGCAGGAGGGTGGCCGGCGGCTCGGGAAGGAGGTTCTGCATGACCTCATTCAACCCGGCCGGAGAGCTTTCATTCCGCACGCCCCGCACATTTCCCTTGGCGCGGGGGTGAACGCGAGGTGTCAGTCCCAGGCGGTGCCGAGGCGGAACAGGCGGTCGGCGTACTCGATCTGGGTCTGCCAGTCGGCCGGCCAGGCGGCCAGGCCGAGCGCCGCGCCCGCGAAAGCACCGGCCAGGCAGGCGATCGAGTCGGAGTCGCCGGACGAGGCCGCGCCGCGGCCGACGACGGCGACCGGCTCCTCGGGCGAGATCAGATAGACGTAGAGCGCGGTGGCCAGCGCCTCCTCGGCGATCCATCCCGCGCCGGTGGCCAGGCACGGGTCGCCCGCGTAGTTTCCGGCGGCGAGCGCCGCCTTGACCCGGTCCAGCGCGGCCGCGCACTCGTCCCAGCCCAGCGCGATGAACTCCTCCGGTGAGGAGACGGTCGGCCGCTGCCAGAGCTCGCCGAGCCAGTCGCCTCGGTAGATCTTGCGCTGCTCGGCGCAGCGTTCGCGAAGCGCTTCGAGCAGAGCGGACGGCGCGAGGCCGTCACTGAGCCATCGGACGGCGTACGCCGTGAGTTCACTCGCCGCCAGCCCGGTGGGGTGACCGTGGGTCAGCCCGGCCTGGAGTTGCGCCGCACCGGCACGCTGGTCGTCGCTCAGCCCGGGCACCAGGCCGACCGGCGTGACCCGCATGTTCGCCCCGCAGCCTTTGGAGTCCGACTGGGTGGCCCGGGTCCACGGCCGGCCGTCGGCGAGCGCCGAGCACGCCCGCAGGCACGTCATGCCGGGTGCCCGGTCGTTCTCCGGGCTGGCCGCCCACTCCACGAACCGCCGGCGCAGCACCGGCTCGAACGTCGCCGGGGTGATCGAGGACACCTCAAACAGCGCCTCACCGACCGCCAGCGCCATCTGGGTGTCGTCGGTGACCAGGGCGGGCTCGCCCTCCAACCGGCGCGGGCCGCCCGGACCGTATCGGGCCACGATCTGCGCGTATTCCTGGAACTCGGTGGGTTTACCCAGTGAGTCCCCGTACGCCAACCCGAAGAGCGATCCCGACGCAGCACGCATGCGGACAACTTTAGGTAGTACGTCAACGGTGGCGCGATTCGCGCAAGATGGTGCACATGCCGGATCCGCTGCAACCAGTGCTCGGTGGGGACGCCCCGTTCGACGCCACCGAGTTCGAGATCGAGTCGCGCGCCGAGTTCGACTCACATCTCGCCAAGAAGACCCTGGCCGGACTCGTCGTCCTCGGCCTGCGCCTGGACCGGGATCCTCCGGATCTCTCCGGGACCGACGTGAGTGACACGCTCTTCGTCGGCTGCCGGCTCGCCGGGCCCGAGGTGGAGATCGACCTGATCCGCCGCGGCGCGCATCTGGTCCCGCCGTTCCGCACTCGCCCCTATCCCACCCACCCCGCGCTGCTCTACACCCCCGATGACCTGGCCGACGGGTTCGCCGACGGCGGTTTCGCGGGCATGTACGACACCGTCGTCTACGACCACTTCGTCGCGCACGGCGGCGCGGTGCCGGACATCCGGGAGGCGCTCGCACAGCGCCTGCACGACGCCGGGGTCGACAACGCGCTCGGCAAGGCCCTGGCCGCGTGGGCCGGGGTGCACGGCCACGAGGGGCCGGTCGGGATCATGGGCGGGCACGCGGAGCCGCGCGGGTCGGCGGCGTACCGGATGGTCGCGGCCCTGACCCGGCAGCTGGCCGCGGCCGGACGGCTGATCGTGACCGGTGGGGGGCCCGGGGTGATGGAGGCCGCGAACCTCGGCGCCTACTTCGCGTCCCGGACCGAGGGCGAGCTCTCGGACGCGATCGACCAGCTGTCGGTCGCCCCGCGGTTCCAGGACCACGACCCGTACACGGCGGCCGCCCTCGCGGTCCGCGCCGCGTATCCCCTGCCGGAGACCGATCTCGCCGGCCGGCTCAAGCACGGCGGCCTGGCACTGCCCACCTGGCTGTACGGCCACGAGCCGGCCAACCTGTTCGCCGGGCAGATCGGTAAGTACTTCTCCAACGCCGTACGCGAGGACTCGATCCTGCGCCTGTCCCGCGGCGGCATCGTCTTCGCCCCCGGCTGGGCGGGCACGGTCCAGGAGATCTTCCAGGCCGCGACGAAGACGTTCTACCGCACCGACGGCCCGTCCGGGGCCTTCGTCTTCCTCGGCGTCGAGCACTGGTCGGCGCTGCCCGTGGTGGACCTTCTGGGACCACTGCTGACCCGTTCGCCGCACGGCGACCAGTCCGACCTGATCGTGGTTACCGACTCTCTGGAGGATGCGGTGTCGGCCCTGCTCAAGTGAGCTGGCGGGCATGCCGCACACTGCGCACATGGTGAGCTTCGTACTACTCCTGGGGGCCTTCATGGTGTTGATCCTCTTCACGATCTCGGCGATCGCGGCGGTGCTCATCTTCCGGGCCGCGAAGCGCGGCCGGCCGGTCGGCGGCGGCCGCTCGCATCGCTCCCGGCACAGCGACAGCGGGCCGTTCTACTCCTCGTCCCACGACGGCGGCGGCTCGTCCGACGACCACTCCTGGGGTGACAGCGGCGGCAGCTCATGGGGTGACAGTGGCGGTGGCGGCGGCGACAGTGGTGGTGGAGGCGGCGGTGGCGACTGATTGCCGCGGCTGGCACCCATACCCCACACTGCAGCCATGCTGACGACGGTGTTGTTCCTGATGGGCCTGGTGATCGCCGTGGCGGTCGCGATCCGCGTCTCCCGCCGGGCCAACAGCGGCGCCGGCGCGCACGACTACCGGGCCGGCGTCCATCACCCCGGCTCCGGGCACTACGGCGGCGACGCGTCGGCGGGCGGCTTCGGCGGCGGGTCCTGCGACTCCGGCGGGGGCGGCAGCAGCTGCTGAGCCGGCCCGGCGGTCAGGCGACGTGGACGCGACGCCAGTGCACCGCCGGCAGGTCGGCTTCCGGTACGTCGGTGAGCCCGTTCTCGTCCATCGCGTTGTAGATGGCGAGGCGGGCCCCGTCGAACAGGAACTCGACGGCGTGCAGCATCCGCGGCCGCCAGTCCGCCGAGGTGGTCCGCTCGATGATGTTGACCGCGCGCAGGTGGCGACCGCGGGCCCGGCGCAGCGCGGCGTGCGGGTCGGCGCGCCAGTCGAAATGCTCATACCAGTCGATCGGCACCGACATGTCGATCTGATCCCAGGTGATCGCACACTCGTCGAATTTACGGTGCGTGACCTCTACGCGACTCAAACCGAAATCGAGGATCACCGGGCCGTCGGCGAACCAGCCTCGCTGGGCCATGTCCCACATCAGCCAGCTTGATCGCAACTTACGGCCGATGAGCCGCACAAACATGTGTCGATGGGTGGCCGCGAGGGCTTCGGCATCGTGATGCCACTCGGGTTTCCAGCCCTCGATACCGAGCACGACCACCGTCCCTTGATCAAGACGACCGATCGTACCCATGTCTCTGTGTAACCCCGCAAGACGACGACGGCCGGTCCCCGCGTTCGGGGACCGGCCGAAGCCGAACGATTACTTCGAGAGAGTGGTACCGGTCGACCGAAGGTGCTCGCACGCCTCGACGACCCGCTTGGCGAGACCGTTCTCGGCGAGCTTGCCCCAGGCGCGCGGGTCATAGGCCTTCTTGTTGCCGACCTCGCCGTCCACCTTGAGCACACCGTCGTAGTTGCGGAAGAAGTGGTCCGCGACCGGGCGGGAGAACGCGTACTGCGTGTCGGTGTCGATGTTCATCTTCACCACGCCGTAGTCCAGCGCGCCGTGGATCTCCGAGAGCAGCGAGCCGGAGCCGCCGTGGAAGACCAGGTCGAGCGGCTTCTCCTTGCCGTACTTGGCGCCGATCGCGTCCTGGATCTCCTTGAGGATCTCCGGGCGGAGCTTCACGTTGCCCGGCTTGTAGACGCCGTGCACGTTGCCGAAGGTCAGGGCGGTCAGGTAGCGGCCCTTCTCACCGAGGCCCAGGGCGGCGGCGGTGGCCAGGCCGTCCTCGACGGTCGAGTAGAGCTTGTCGTCGATCGCGGCGGATACGCCGTCCTCCTCGCCACCGACGACGCCGACCTCGATCTCCAGGATGATCTTGGCGGCGGCGGTGTCGGCGAGCAGCTCCTCGGCGATCTGGAGGTTCTCCTCCAACGGCACGGCCGAGCCGTCCCACATGTGCGACTGGAACAGCGGCGCCAGACCCTTGGCGACGCGCTCCTTGGAGATCGCGATCAGCGGGCGGACGAAGCCGTCCAGCTTGTTCTTCGGGCAGTGGTCGGTGTGCAGCGCGACGTTGATCGGGTACTGCTTCGCGACCTCGGTGGCGAACTCGGCCAGCGCCACGGCGCCGGTGACCATGTTCTTGATGGTCGGGCCCGAGACGTACTCGGCGCCACCGGTGGAGATCTGGATGATGCCGTCGCTGCCGGCCTCGGCGAAGCCCTGAAGGGCCGCGTTGAGGGTCTGCGAGGACGTCACGTTGATCGCCGGGTACGCGAACGCGCCGTTCTTGGCGCGATCGATCATTTCGGCGTAGACCTCGGGGGAAGCGATAGGCATCGGTGCGCTCCTTGCTCTTTTCTACGGGCAGCAGAGGGCAGGACCGCGCTGTCCTCCAGCAGGCAGTATTCCGCAGTTGCGGTGCGTAGCGGAAATCACCCCGAAAACCGCACTGCGATTCCGGCACTCAGCCCATATCGCGCGATCATCCTCGGGGCATCTCCGCACTACTGGGGCGGATCGCGGCTGGTGGTGCCGGGGTTGTGCTCGCTCTCTGTGTTCGGGCTCGGCTGATTGCTGGCACATGCCGGTTTGTGCGGCATCGGAACCGGGGAACGCGCACCATGGATAGGAGCCGAGCCGGCGACAACGGAAGGGAGCCGAGATGACGCGCCCGATGGACGAGGTCGACGTGGAGACGCCCGAGGTCGACGCGGCAGAGCAGGCCAGGGTCGCGGTCCCGAGCTGGCAGGACGACGAGCCGGAAGAGGTACCCGCGGTCACCGAGGCCAACGAGTGGGACGCCCAGGAGCAGGGCCGGGTCGTCGAGTTCGACGACGACTACCGCTGATTCCCGCCCGCAAATCGATCGCCCGATTCGCTCGGCGCTGCCACCATCGGTCGCGTGCTTCTCACCGTGACGACCACCCGCCGACCCGCGACCGATCTTGGATACCTGCTGGTCAAGCATCCCGACAGGGTCCATGCCTTCGACGTCCCCACCGGTACGGCGTACGTCATGTACCCGGAGGCCACCGACGACCGGTGCACCGCCGCGCTGGTGCTGGACGTCGACCCGCAACGGCTCCGGGCACAGAAGGACGCCTTCGAGCTGAGCCAGTACGTCAACGATCGCCCGTACGCCGCCTCCAGCCTGCTGGCGAGCGCCCTCGCCAAGGTCTTCCGCAGCGCCCTGCGCGGCGCCTCCAAGGACCGCCCGGAGCTGGCCGCGTCGGTGCTCCCGCTGGAGATCCGGGTCCCGGCCCTGCGCGGCACGAGCGAGCTGGTCACCCGCCTCTTCGCGCCGCTCGGCTGGACCGTGACCGCGACACCGATCCCGCTCGAGGCCGAGCTCGGCGGCGACAGCCGTTACGTCGACGTGCGTCTCGTCGGTGAGCTGCGGCTCGCCGACGCCCTCAACCACCTCTACATCCTGCTGCCGGTCCTGGACGACGCGAAGCACTACTGGGTCGCGCCGGACGAGATCGAGAAGCTGCTGCGGTCCGGTGCGGGCTGGCTCGCCGGCCACCCGGAGAAGGTGCTGATCGCCCGCCGCTACCTGGCGCACCGCAGGTCCCTCGCGACCACCGCTCTGCAGCTGCTGGAGGCGGAGGAGCCGGCCACCGAAGAGGAAGAGGAGCTGCCCGTCGCGCGTAAGGCTCCGCTCGCCGAGCAGCGGCGCGACGCGGTCGTCGCCGCACTGACCGAGGTGAACGCGGCCCGCGTGCTCGACCTGGGCTGCGGCGGCGGCGCCCTGCTCACCGCACTGCTGAAGAACCGGCAGTTCACCGAGATCGTCGGAGCCGACGTCTCCAGCCGCGCGCTCGAGCAGGCCGCCCGCCGGCTCCGCCTGGACCGCCTCCCGGAGCGGCAGAAGGACCGGATCAAGCTGATCCAGACCGCACTCACCTATCGGGACGACCGGCTGCGCGGCTTCGACGCCGCGGTGCTGATGGAGGTCATCGAGCACGTCGACCTGCCGCGCCTGCCGGCCCTGGAGGCCGCGGTCTTCGGCCACGCACGGCCCACCGCCGTCGTCGTGACCACGCCGAACGTGGAGTACAACGTGCACTACGAGGGCCTCACCGGGATGCGGCACTCGGACCATCGCTTCGAGTGGACCCGCGCCGAGTTCGCCGACTGGGCTTCGCGGATCGCCACGGAGTACGGCTACGCCGTGACGGTCCGCGGTGTCGGCGATCCGGACGAGATCACCGGCTCACCGACCCAGCTCGCCCTCTTCACGATCAGCACGGAGGTGACCGCATGATCCTCGACGTTCCCGAGCTGTCGCTCGTGGCGCTGGTCGGCATCTCCGGTTCCGGCAAGTCGACCTTCGCCCGTACGCACTTCCAGCCGACCCAGGTCCTCTCCTCGGACTTCTTCCGCGGCCTGGTGGCGGACGACGAGAACGATCAGTCGGCCTCGTCCGACGCCTTCGACGTGCTGCACTACGTGGCCGGCAAGCGACTGGCGGCCGGCCGGCTCACCGTGGTCGACGCCACCAACCTCCAGACCCACGCCCGCGCCGGACTGGTCAAGGTCGCCCGCGAGCACGACGTGCTGCCGGTGGCGATCGTGCTGGACGTGCCGGAGTCGCTGGCCTGGGAGCGGACGCAGGCGCGCGAGGACCGTACCTTCGGTCGTCAGGTGGTCACCCGCATGCACCGTGACCTGCGGCGTTCGCTGGGCCAGCTGGCCCGCGAGGGATTCCGCAAGATTCACGTGCTGCGCGGCGTCGACGAGATCGCGGCCGCCGAGATCCGCTACGAGAAGCTCTTCAACGACCTGCGCACCGAGCACGGTCCGTTCGACATCGTCGGCGACGTGCACGGCTGCCGGGCCGAGCTGGAGGCGCTGCTCGGCAAGCTGGGCTGGGAGCTGACCCGGGACGAGCAGGGTCGGCCGGTGGACGCCGTGCACCCGGAGGGGCGCAAGGCCGTGTTCGTCGGCGACCTGGTCGATCGCGGGCCGGACTCGCCGGGCGTACTGCGGCTGGTCATGGGCATGGTCAAGGCTGGGCACGCGCTGTGCGTACCGGGTAACCACGAGCAGAAGCTCGCCCGCAAGCTGAACGGGCGCAACGTCCAGCTCACCCACGGGCTGCCGGAGACCCTGGAGCAGCTGGAGTCCGAGGATCCGGCCTTCGTCGCCGAGGTGCGCGCCTTCATCGACGGCCTGATCAGCCACTACGTGCTCGACGACGGCGGGCTGGTGGTCGCGCACGCCGGGCTGAAGGAGGCGTACCACGGGCGGGCGTCCGGCCGGGTGCGCAGCTTCGCGCTCTACGGCGAGACCACCGGCGAGACCGACGAGTACGGCCTGCCGGTCCGCTACCCGTGGGCGAAGGAGTACCGCGGTTCGGCCGCCGTCGTCTACGGTCACGTGCCCACGCCGCAGCCGGAGTGGATCAACAACACCATCTGCCTGGACACCGGCTGCGTCTTCGGCGGCGCGCTCACCGCACTGCGCTGGCCGTCGCGCGAGCTGGTCGCGGTGCAGGCGGCGAAGGAGTACTACGCCCCGGTGCGACCGCTGATCGCGGTCGCGACCAAACCCGATCAGGGCCTGGACATCGCGGACGTGACCGGTCGCAGGCACATCGATTACGGGTACGGGCGGACGACCGTCCCCGCCGAGAACGCGGCCGCCGCACTGGAGGTGATGGGACGGTTCTCGGTCGACCCGGAGACGCTGGTCTGGCTGCCGCCCACCATGGCACCGTGCTCCAGCTCGACCGTCGACGGCTACCTCGAGCATCCGTCGTCCGCCTTCGCCGAGCTGCGCGCCGCCGGGGTGAGCCGGGTGGTCTGCGAGGAGAAGCACATGGGTTCCCGGGCCGTGGTGCGGGTCTCGGCGTCCGGTGCGGGCGACGCGATCTGGACCCGTACCGGCCGGCCGTTCTTCGGGCCGGAGCTGGACGAGCCACTGCTCGCCCGGGTCCGGGCCGCGGCCGGGCCGCTCTTCACCGAGCTGGGCAGCGACTGGCTGCTGCTCGACGCCGAGCTGCTGCCGTGGTCGGCGAAGGCCGGTTCGCTGATCCGCGACCACTACGCCGGGGTGGGCGCGGCCGGCCGGGCCGCCCTGCCGGCCGCGCTGCGGGTGCTGGACCAGGCCTCGGCTCGCGGGCTCGACGTCGCCGCTCTGCGGGACCGCCTGGAGCTGCGGTCGGCGGAGATCGACGGCTACTCGGCGGCCTACCGGGCGTACGTGAAGCCGACCGACGGTCTCACCGGTGTCACGCTCGCTCCCTTCGCAGTGCTCGCCGGCGCCGGCGTCTCGTACGCGAAAAAGGACCATGACTGGCACCTGGCGCTCGCGGACCGCCTGGTCGCGGCAGACCCGCAACTGTTCACGCCGACCCGGCGCATGATCGTCGACCTGGCCGATCCGGCCGATGAGGCCGCCGCGACCGACTGGTGGCTGGCGCTGACCGCGGCCGGCGGCGAGGGCATGGTGGTCAAGCCGTGGGCCGGTCTCGCCGCCACCGACGACAACGGCCGTCTCGTGCAGCCCGGGGTGAAGTGCCGCGGGCGGGAGTACCTGCGGATCATCTACGGTCCCGAGTACACCCGGCCGGAACAGCTGGACCGGCTGCGCCAGCGCAACCTCGGCCGCAAGCGTTCGCTCGCACTGCGTGAGCACGGGCTGGGTCTGGCGGCACTGGACCGGCTCGCCGAGGGCGCGCCGCCGTGGCGTGTGCACGAGCTGGTCTTCGCCATCCTCGCCGCGGAGTCCGAGCCGGTCGACCCGCGGCTCTGACCGTACGGCCAGTTCTTACCGGGCACGCCTCATCCACAGCATTCATACAGGTACCGGCCCGCAACGGGCCGGTACCCTGGCTCCTCGTGGACATCCATGCGCTCACCGAGCCGCTCGCCCTGAACCCGATGGACCCGAAGGATCTGCTCCAGGCCTTCGGGTTGCCGGGTGTATTGGCCATCCTCTTCGCGGAGACCGGCCTTCTGGTCGGTTTCTTCTTCCCGGGTGACTCCCTGCTGTTCCTGGCGGGCGTGGCGGCATCGGCCGTAGCCGACTCGATCTTCGGCGAGGGTGCCCGGCTGTCGATCGCCGGCCTGCTGATCGGTGCGCCGATCTGCGCCATCGTCGGCGCGCAGCTCGGGCACTGGCTGGGCGCGAAGTACGGCCGGCGGATGTTCGACAAGCCGGACTCGAAGCTGTTCAAGAAGGAGTACGTCGAGAAGGCCGAGTACTACTTCGAGAAGTTCGGCCCGGCCAAGGCCGTGGTGCTGGCCCGGTTCATCCCGATCGTCCGGACGTTCCTCAACCCGGTCGCGGGCACCCTCGGCATGCCGGCCAAGCAGTTCTTCATCTGGAACGTGGTCGGCGCGATTCTCTGGACCGACGGCATCATCCTGATCGGCTACCTGCTGGCCGAGCAGATCTACGCCGCCATCGGCGACCAGATCGACCACTACATCCTGCCGGTGGTCGCGCTGATCATCCTGATCTCGGTGCTGCCCATCCTCATCGAGATCCTGCGCGAGCGGCGGGCGAAGAAGAAGGGCACGTCCATCGCGGAGCCGGCCACCGCGATCGGTGTGGTCGCCGCGGCCACCGTCGCCGGCCTCGCCGACGCCGCGCACGACGAGTTCGAGAAGCACCACCACCACGGCCACGAGCAGCAGCCGGCGCACCCGGCCCAGCAGGTGCCGGCCTACCAGGCCCCGGACGCCTACCCGGCGCAGCAGACCTACGGTCAGCCGCAGACTTACGGCCAGCCGCAGACCTACGGCCAGCCGCCACAGACGTACGGCCAGCAGCCCGGCTACGAGCAACAGCCGGCGTACGGTCAGCCGCAGTACGACCAGGAGCAGTACGGGCAGCCCCCGGCCCCTCAGCCGAGGCAGCAGGGCTACGGGCAGCCGCAGCCGTACGACGACCAGCAGTGGCCGCGCGGCTGACACGAACCAACAGAAACGGCCGGCTCCGGGTAACCCGGGGCCGGCCGTTTCTGTGGTGTCGTCGCTGTGAGCGCGCCGCCTGCCACCCACTTGCGCCGGAAGCCCGCGCTTCGGCCGGGAGCAGGCAGGTGCCCGCGTGGTGATTCGGTGAAGGTGTGGTTTCGGGGACAGCCGGTTACGCGTACCGATGATGATGTTGCGAAACCGAAATGCCCACCGCGACCACGGGAGATCAGACCGTGACGGCGCCGCTGGTGCCGTGGAGCCGGTCGGCGAACTCTTCCGGGCAGTCGCGCAGATTTTCCAGCCGGCCGGCCGCCAGCGCCCGGTAGGTGAGCGAGGCCGCCTCTTCCAGGTTGCGGGCCCGCTTGTGGGCCAGTTCGACGGAGTCGCCCATCACGACGCAGCCGTGCTGGCTGAGCACCAGGCAGTCGGTGCCGTCCGCGGCCATGGCCGCGGTCAGAGCCGCCAGTTCGGTGCTGCCGGGGAGACGGAACGGCACGATCGACACACGCCGTAGGTAGAACGCGTGGTCGGTGGTGACGATCCGGATGTGCTCGCCCAACGCGTCCAGCAGCAGGGCCGTCTGCGGGTGCAGATGGACCACCGCGTTGACGTCGGGCCGCGCCCGGTAGAGCGCGAGGTGCAGCGCCAGTTCGCTGGTGGGCTCGATCCGCGGTGGCGGCATGGTGCCGATCATCGCGGGCTCACCGTCGGAGATCCGAACCGGCGCGAAGGTGTTCCGGCTGAGCCGGTCGAGCCAGGAGCCGCTCGCGGTGACCCAGATGGCGTCCTCGTCGGGGATGCGGGCGGACAGGTTGCCGCCCGATCCGCACACGAGGCCGGCTTGGACCACGTCGTAACCCACGTGCGCGAGCTGATCACGCAGGTCGCCGGGAACGTAGTTCACCCGTTCCTCCTCGATCCGCTTCGACGAAAGGTCCTCGGCCTGGCGTCACGACCCCCATGCTCGGTGACGCCAGGCGATACCCAACGGTCAGCGGGCCTTCTTGGTGGCCCGCTTACGCGGCGGCGTCAGCAGGTCGGCGATGGTGGCGATGGCCGTCGGCACCAGCCGGTAGTACGCCCACACACCCCGCTTCTCCCGCTCGAGCAGACCAGCCTCCGTAAGGATCCGCAGGTGGTGGCTCACAGTCGGCTGCGACAGGCCCAGAGGAGCCGTCAGGTCGCAGACACAAGCCTCACCGTCCGTAGCGGACTGGATAAGGCTAAGCAGCCGCAGCCGGGCCGGGTCGGCGAGCGCCTTCAGCACTCCCGCCAGGCGCTCGGCGTCAGCGCGTTCAATCGGCTCGCCGGCAAGCGGCGAGATCTGAGGCATAGTCATTTCCGCCAACGCAGTTCCCACGATCTCCATCCTTCCACCAACTGCATCGATTCTCCTGCATGTATGCAGGAACGAACCGGCTAACTTTCAGGCCGTAAGGCCGACTTCGATCGCCGGGTCGGACGATCAGCCCAGCGAGTCGGCGGTCTGTGCCAACACGCTCAACCGATCAACCAAAACCGCGACACCGACTTCGGTCTCTGCCTCTGCAACGCCTCAGCCGCCATCTGGTCGCTACCCATCCGTGTCGAGCTCTCGATCCCCGTCTCCGGAGTGAGGCGGGCCACATTGTCATTTCGTCGATTGTTTCGGCTCACCGATCCCCGACGATGACCCGGCACAGAACGCATCGACTCCATCACGCCGCACTGCGCGATCATTTGACCGCCACTCTCCGACCCAACAGCTCACGACCCGATGAAAGCACGACGCCACGCTGCGCGACGGCCAATTCAGTGATGAATTTACGCAGGTCGTCCCGTGCTTCCATGACATCGAGCGTACTGGCTTGAAGGAAACCGGAATCTTTCGCCCCGCCGGGGCGGAACGGAACTATTGACCCACGGCTTTGCCAGCCTCTGTAAACAAGGTTTACAGATCTTACTACGGATCTCAGCCTTTCCAGCGACCATAGATGCAGCTCAAAGCAGGTAACGACCGTACGGTACCCGCGTAACCCCCAGGATCACCTGGTGGGTGGGCTGTGAAGGTGCTGTGAAGCCCCGAAATCACGTTTGTCCGTCCAGGCGAAAACAACCACCAACTGGCCGACCTAGATCTATCCGGACAGCCGATCGAGTGACGGCAACCGAAACGGACAGTACCCGTTCGAGTGACCCACAGTCGTCGATACGGGACCGGGTTTGCGAAGTTACCGAAGAGTTCAGTCCCGCGGTTGCGACCCGGGCTCGCGTTCTCCTGTTTGTTCGGACGAACTGGTGGGTTGTTCGGGACCCGGTATGGGCGGTGATTGTGGCGGGGCCCACGTGTGGTGGTCGTCACCGGTGGTCGAGTGTGGAGGCACCGGAGCACTCTGCGGCTGATATGCCGGATACCCCCAGCCGGCCGGCGGGTAGGCGCCGGGCCCGGGATAAGCCGGCGGCTGCCCGTATCCGGCCGGCGCGCCGGGCCAATTTCCCGGCGCTGGGTACGGATAGCCGCCGAGGTGGGGGTGGGCCGGCGGGTTGCCGCTTGCCGCGCTGCCGCTTGCGAAGAACGGCCGCGGCGCCAGCAGTAGGAGGACCGCCACCACCAGGTAGGCGAGCACCTGAGCGGCGGCCACCGCGACGTTCAGGCTGATCCAGCCGTTCGGGTACGCCGCACCCAGCGCCGCCCCGACCGAGCCCGGCAGCGCCTCACCGGCCCGCTGACCCGCGATCGCCAGCAGCGAACCGATGCCCGCCAGGAAGCCGAGAACACAGATACCCAGCGTGACGCCCCGGGCCAGGCGGCTGCCCCGACGCAGACCCACCCCGAGGACGGCGAAGAGGGCGACCACCAGGACCGCCATCACGAGGGCGACCGCGGCGTCGATCCAGATCACCGAGATGAACGACTCGACCTGATCGGTGTCCCCGGTGGCATCCCGGAACCGGTCGATGGTGCCGGGCGCGATCGCCACCATGCCGATCGCGTACGCGAGCCCGACCACTGCCATGGTCCAGAGCAGAACGACGGCTGTCGTGACGGCGGCGGGCCGAGACCGGGCCGGCGGCGCGACGACGGGCGGCTGGACGGCGTACGACATCGATGGCTCCCGCAGGGTCGGCTGGCAAAAACCTACCGCCTGCTGTGCGTTCACGTGGCCGGACCGGACCTCTCGGAGGAGGTCCGGTCCGAATTCGATCAGGCCGGGTCGGTCGGCGGCCGCTGTTGCCGGTCGTCCTCCGCCGGCGGCTGGTCACCGCTGGGCGGCGGTGCGGCCCAGGGATCGCTGGCCGGTTGCCCAGAACCCGGGGTGTGAGTGCCGTGCTGGCCGGGGTACGGCGGCAGGCCCGGTGCCGGCTGGCCCGGCTGGCCGTACTGCTCCGGCGTGCCGAGGTGTCCGGGGTAGCCGCTCGGTGCGCTCGAGTGCGGCGTGCCGTACGGATTCGGCTGGCCGGGGTACGGCCCGGCGGAACCCGGCTGGCCGGGGTACGGCGGAGCAGAGCCCGGCTGGCCCGGCTGGCCCGGATAGGAGGGCGCGGAACCCGGCTGGCCGGGATAGGGCGGCGCAGAACCCGGCTGACCCGGATACGGCGGCGCAGAACCCGGCTGACCCGGATACGGCGGCGCAGAACCCGGCTGACCCGGATACGGCGGCCCAGAGCCCGGCTGACCCGGATACGGCGGCCCAGAACCCGGCTGACCCGGATACGGCTGGCCGTAAGCGGGATACCCCGGCTGCCCGTACGCCCCCGGCTGGTATCCGGGGTAGCCCGGATACTGCCCGGCCGGGTTCCAGGCCACCGGCTTGCGGAAGTAGGCGTTCGACTTCGGCAGCGCCAGCAGGATGATCACAGCGATGAGCGCGATCAGGGTCAGCACGGTAAGCGTCATCACCACCGGCGTGTACCAGCTCGGCAGCGTGTCGGTGAGGGTCGCCTCGAACTGCTGGTCGGTCGGCCCGCCCTCGGTCGTACTGGTGGTCACCGCACCGGGCACCGAGTCGAGCAGGGCACCGGTGTTGCAGCAGAGCCCGATGCCGGCGAAGACCCAGGTGACGATCCGGGCCGGGTTCTTGCCGAGGCCATTCAAGATCGACAGGGTCACCAGCCCGACCGCGATGATTACGTAGAGCCCGGCGAAGACGACGAGCGTGGCCTTGATGACGCTGCCCACCTCGCTGTCGAACTCGGTGCCGCCGTACGAGGTGACGTAGGCGTCCTCCACGTCGCCCAGAGTCGCCAGCAGCACGACGGCGATCAGCAGCTGCGCCGCCGCGACGCCGTAGAGCAGGAGCGACGCCAGGGTCACGGTGACCGGCCGCGCCGGCCGCGGGGACGGTGCCGGATTTGGTGATGAATATGTGGGAACGGTCACACTGCCCTCCTCTAGATCCATTTACGGTATCGGTCGGAGGCCATATCCCGCGACCGGGTCTCACGGTCGGCAACCGTGTGGCAACATCGGGCAACGATGGCCTCAACCACCCCAAAAGGTCGCTCGTTCGGGGGGCGACACGGCTTCGCACGGCCACCTAGACTTCGACCCCGTGGCGTCCAGCTGGCAACAGGTTCCTCCAGCGGCACGCCTTGCCCGCACGAGTCGCCCGCCCCGAGCACAGGTCTCCGGGGCCGAGGCAGACCGGCTTACGGCACCTATCCCAATAGGCAGGCCGCGTGACCACGCCGCGGCCGCCCCAGACTTCAGGACCGGTGACTTCCATGCCCCATGCCGACACGCTCACCGTCATTCACCATGACGACACCCGGACGAGGTTCAAAGACGTCCGGTACCAGCTGCACCGCAACGGGATACGGATCTGGTCCGCGGACGGCGAGCACGCCATCACGGACATCCTCATGACACACGCCTACCGGCAACGGGAGGCAGAGCAGTAGAAAAAGGGCCCCGGGAAACCCCGGGGCCCTTTTTCGGGTACGTGATCAGCCGCGCCGGACCGCGAGGCCCTCCTTGGCCTCGCCCAGCTCGACCGCCACGGTGTCGCCGTCGCGGATCTCGCCGGCCAGCAGCGCCTTGGCCAGCTGGTCGCCGATCGCCGACTGGATCAGGCGGCGCAGCGGGCGGGCGCCGTAGATCGGGTCGTATCCGTGCTCGCCCAGCCAGTCCACCGCAGCGGGGGTGACGTCCAGGTCGAGCCGCCGGTCCGCGAGCCGGTTGCGCAACCGGGCGAGCTGGATGTCGACGATGGCCGTCAGGTCGCTCTTGGTGAGGGCGTGGAAGACCACGATGTCGTCCAGCCGGTTCAGGAACTCCGGCTTGAAGTGCGCCCGGACCGCGGCCAGCACCTCATCGTGGCGCTCCTCGTCGCTCATGGTGAAGTCGGAGTTCGCCGACCCGAGGTTCGAGGTGAGCACCAGGATGGTGTTGCGGAAGTCGACCGTACGCCCCTGGCCGTCGGTCAACCGGCCGTCGTCGAGCACCTGGAGCAGCAGGTCGAAGACGTCGGGGTGGGCCTTCTCCACCTCGTCCAGCAGCACCACGCTGTACGGCCGGCGCCGCACCGCCTCGGTGAGCTGGCCGCCCTCCTCGTACCCGACGTAACCGGGCGGGGCGCCGACCAGCCGGGCCACCGAGTGCTTCTCCCCGTACTCGCTCATGTCGATGCGGACCATCGCCCGCTCGTCGTCGAAGAGGAAGCCCGCCAGGGCCTTGACCAGCTCGGTCTTGCCGACGCCGGTGGGACCGAGGAAGAGGAAGCTGCCGGTGGGCCGGTCCGGGTCGGCGATGCCGGCCCGCGCCCGGCGGACCGCCCCGGCGACCGCGGCGATGGCCTCCTTCTGGCCGATCACCTTGGCCTGCAGCGACTCCTCCATGCGCAACAGCTTGGCGGTCTCGCCCTCCATCATCCGGCCGGCCGGGATGCCGGTCCACGACGAGACCACCTCGGCGATGTCGTCGGCGCCGACCTCCTCCTTGACCATCGGCGGCTCGTTGTCCTCCTGCTCGGAGTCGGATGCGGCCTGCATCTCCTTCTCCAGAGCCGGAATCACCTCGTAGAGCAGGCGGGACGCCTCGAGCAGCTCGCCGTCACGCTGCGCCCGCTCCTGGGCGGCCCGGGCCTCGTCGAGCTGCTTCTTCAGCTCGCCGACCCGGTTCAGGCCGCCGCGCTCGCGCTCCCACCGGGCGTTCAGCGCGGTGAGCTCCTCCTCGCGGTCGGCGAGGTCGGCCACCAGGCGTTCCAGCCGGGCCACCGAGGCCGGGTCGGTCTCCTTCTCCAGTGCCAGCTTCTCCACCCGCATCCGGTCCACCTGGCGTTGCAGCTGGTCCAGCTCGACCGGCCGGGAGTCGATCTCCATGCGGAGCCGGGAGGCGGCCTCGTCGATCAGGTCGATCGCCTTGTCCGGCAGGAACCGGTCGCTGATGTAGCGGTCCGACAGGCTGGCGGCCGCGACCAGGGCGGCATCGGTGATCTGTACGCGATGATGCGCCTCGTACCGCCCCTTGAGGCCGCGCAGGATGCCGATGGTGTCCTCGACCGTGGGCTCGCCGACCACGACCGGCTGGAAACGCCGCTCCAGGGCCGGGTCCTTCTCGATGTGCTCGCGGTACTCGTCCAGCGTGGTAGCGCCGACCATCCGCAGCTCACCACGGGCGAGCATCGGCTTGAGCATGTTGCCGGCGTCCATCGAGCCCTCGCCCTTGCCTGCGCCGACGACCGTGTGCAGCTCGTCGAGGAAGGTGACGACCTGCCCGTTCGAGTTGCGGATCTCCTCGAGGACGCTCTTCAGCCGCTCCTCGAACTGGCCGCGGTACTGCGCGCCGGCGACCATCGCGCCGAGGTCGAGCGAGACCAGCTTCTTGTCGCGCAGGGTCTCCGGCACGTCGCCGGCCACGATCCGCTGCGCCAGTCCTTCGACGATGGCGGTCTTGCCGACGCCCGGCTCGCCGATCAGCACCGGGTTGTTCTTGGTACGCCGGGACAGCACCTGCACCACCCGGCGGATCTCGGCGTCCCGCCCGATCACCGGGTCAATCTTGCCGTCCCGGGCCAGCGCGGTCAGGTCGACGCTGTACTTCTCCAACGCCTGGTACGTCTGCTCCGGATCGGCCGTGGTGACTCGCCGGTCACCGCCACGAACCTGCGGGAACGCCGCGACCAGCGCGTCCTCGGTGGCACCGGCGTCCTTCAGTGCCCCGCTCACCACGCCGCCGACCCGCGCCAGGCCGGCAAGCAGGTGCTCGGTCGACACGTACTCGTCGCCGAGCGGTTTGGCGATCAGATCGGCCGAGCCGATGGCGTTGACGAACTCGCGGGACAGGCCGGGCTCGACCGTACTGGCCCCGCGCGCGGAGGGAAGTTGCTCGATCGCTCGAGCGGCGGCACGGCGGATGTCCGCCGGGTTGGCTCCGACCGCCCTCAGCAGTGCGGTCGCGGTGGATCCCCCGGTATCCAGCAGCGACAGCAGCAGGTGCCACGGCTCCACCGTGGCGTGTCCGCGCCGACCCGCGTCGGCGACCGCCGCGGTGATCACTTCGCGGCTCTTGGTGGTCAGACGTTCGGTGTTCATCAGCTCCCCAAGACTTGAGCGCGTTCCGCTCAACTTTAGCGCGGTGTCGCCAGCGGTGACGGTCAACACCGCACCGGGCCGCCAACAGGTAAGAAGCCGTAACGTAAGCAGTCGTGTCCCTGTCCCGGCGGTTCGTTCCTCTCGGCCTGATGTTCCTGACCACCGGCATCGCCACCGCGGTGGTCGGACCGTTCCTCGGCCTGTTTCTCAGCACGGCGGTCGAGGCGAGCCCGGTTCAGGCGACCTTCTTCCTGGTGACCGCCTCGCTCTCCGGCGTGGCGATGTCCTGGGCGATCGGCCGCATCTCGGACCGGCGGCCGATGCGACGCACTCTGCTGATCATCGCCGCCCTGGCCGGCTGCGCCGGCGCCGGCCTCACCGCCTTCATCCGCGATTACTGGGTGCTGCTCGCTCTGACCGCGACGGCGACGGCCATCGCCGGGTCACTCTTCCCCCAATCCTTCGCGTACGCGCGACAGGCGCTCCAACGTGACGATCCCAGCCGGGCCGCGATGGGCATCAGCATGCTCCGCACCGTGTTCTCGATCGCCTGGGTCGGCGGCCCGGCGCTCGCCGCCTTCCTCCTGGAGGCCGGCGACTTCCGGTACGTCTACGGCACCGCCTCGATCTTGTACCTGGTGGCCGCGCTCGTGGCGGTGCGCTGGCTGCCCGAGATGGAGGCCCCGGCCGCACCCCGGGACGGCGAGACCCACTCGGCCCGCCCGCCTCGGGTGGTCTACCCGATCCTGGTCGGCTTCGCACTGATGCAGACCTCCATGGTGCTCGGCGTCCAGGCGATGCCGTTGTTCGCGAGCACCGAGCTGGGCGGCTCGGTCGGCGACGCGGGCCTGGTCCTGGGCCTGTGCGCCGCGCTGGAGATCCCGCTGATGCTGGGCTTCGGCTGGCTCTCCACCCGGCTCCCGATTCGCCGGATCATTCTGGTCGGCGCCGCCTGCGGAGTCCTCTACCAGGCCCTTGCCTGGTCGGCCACGTCGGTGTGGATGCTGGCGGCCGCCCAGGTCCCGAACGCCATCCTGATCGCCGCGGTCTCCGGCCTGGGCATCTCCTACTTCCAGGACATGATGCCCCGCTACCCGGGCCGGGCCACGACGATGTTCACCAACACCTTCCCGATCGCGCAGATCCTCGCCGCTCCGCTCTTCGGCCTCGCCCAGGAGTTCGGCTTCCGCCTGGCGTACGGGCTGAACCTAGGTTTGAGCGCGCTGGGCCTGCTCCTGCTGCTGATCTTCCGGCCACCGGCCTCGAACTCGGGGCAACCCGCCGAACCCGCCCCGCAAACGGCCGTCGACCAGGCGTAATACGACTGATCCGGCCGGTCCGTCTGGTTCGGGGCTGGAACCGTCGATCTGCGGGCTAACGTTGGCGTCGTGCGCGTACGGGTGGAACAGACTCCGCTGCCGGGAATCGGCGTCCGCCATGACCTGGTGACCTCCTCCGGTCGTACGGTCGGGGTGGTCTCGCACCGCAACGGCCGCCGCGACCTGGTCCTGTACGACGTGGACGATCCCGACTCGAGCCTGGCCTCGATCCCGCTCACCGACGACGAGGCGGAGGCCCTGGCCGACGTCCTCGGCGCGTCGCTGATGCTGGGTCAGCTGGCCGGCCTCCGGCAGCAGGCGGCCGGCCTGCTCACCGAGCAGATCGCCCTGCCCGCCGGCTCCCCGTTCGTGGGCCGCAAGCTGGGCGACACCCGCACCCGTAGCCGTACCGGCGCCTCCATCGTGGCTGTGCTCCGCGATCGGGAGGTGATCGCCTCCCCGGGTCCCGCGTTCAAGTTCGAGGCGAACGACGTGGTGGTGGCGGTCGGCACCCGCAAGGGCCTGGACGGCGTCACCGCCATCCTGGCCGGCGACGACGACGGCTGAGCGCCGTGCAGCACCACACGACGATCCTGCTCATCGAGATCGGCGCGCTGCTGTTCGGCCTCGGCATGCTCGGTCGTCTGGGCCGCCGCTTCGGTCTCTCCCCGATCCCGCTCTATCTACTGGCCGGCCTGGCGTTCGGGCACGGTGGGGTGATCCCGCTCTCGGCCAGCGAGGAGTTCATCGGCATCGGAGCCCAGATCGGCGTGATCCTGCTCCTGGTGATGCTGGGCCTGGAGTACTCCGCCGACGAACTGGTGGACAACCTTCGCTCGGCGGCACCGGCCGGCCTGATCGACATGCTGCTGAACGCGTTGCCCGGTGCGGCGTTCGCCTTCCTCCTCGGCTGGGGCTGGGAGGCCGCCCTGGTGCTGGCCGGCATCACCTGGGTCTCCTCGTCCGGCGTGATCGCCAAGGTGCTCAGCGACCTGGGCCGGGTCGGTAACCGGGAGACTCCGGTGATCCTCTCGGTGCTGGTGATCGAGGACCTGGCGATGGCCTTCTACCTGCCGATCGCCACGGCGGTGCTGGCCGGGTCCGGGTTGATTCCCGGGCTGAGCACGCTCGGCGTCGCGGTGGTCACGGTGATCGCGGTCCTGGTCGTGGCGATCCGGTACGGCGGCGAGATCAGCCGCTTCATGTCGGTGAAGGACCCGGAGGCCCTGCTGCTCAGCGTTCTCGGACTGACGCTCTTCATCGCCGGGGTGGCCGGCGAGCTGAAGGTCTCCGAGGCGGTCGGCGCCTTCCTGGTCGGCATCGCGCTCTCCGGGCCGGTGGCTCATCACGCCACCCAGATACTCTCGCCGCTGCGCGACCTGTTCGCCGCGGTGTTCTTCGTCTTCTTCGGGCTGTCCACGGATCCGGCCGACGTGCCACCGGTCCTGCTGCCCGCTCTGGGCCTGGCCGTGCTCACCATGCTGACCAAGGTGATCACCGGCTACCTGGCCGCCCGCCGGGTGGGTATCGCGCTGCCGGGCCGGCTCCGCGCCGGTCTGGCGCTGATGCCCAGGGGTGAATTCTCGGTGGTCATCGCCGGCCTGGCAGTCGCGTACGGAGTGGACCCGCGGCTCGCCCCGCTCGCCACGGCGTACGTGTTGATCACCGTGGTGACCGGGCCGATGCTGGCGCGCCTGCCCGACTACCGGTGGTTCAAAGAGCTGGTTCGGCGCCGGATGGCGGCTCAACAACGTGCCACAAAACCGCTGCCGACCCCCGAGTGACCTGCGTCTCCATAGGAAAGCCTAAAGTTACTGCCCAGTATCTGAATGTGAGCTCTTGACGCTTCCCTAGAAACACTCAGCGCGCTAACGTTGCGCGGCGACGACTCAGAGTATTGGGATGTACGACACTTGCGACTGGCAGTGGGATGCCGGTCGCACGCTGTCAACGGTTGAGTGAGGCGGCGGCGTGAGCGTGCGAGAAGCGACATTCCTCGGATTCGGCAACCCCGTGGATCCCCGGCCGGACGAGCTGCAGTCCTGGGCATACAACCCCGACTCAGTCCCCCTGAGCAGCATGCCGAAGGACTGGGATCTGTTGATCGCGGGCGATGTACTCGGCCCGACCCTGTTCGAACTGGCCATGGACCGGCAGTGCCCGGCACGGCGGTTCGCGCAGCACTGCATGTACATCTACGCGGCCGACGGCGTGCGGCAGAACGCGAGCAGCCAGCGCAAGCGCCGGCTGAAGAAATTCGTGGAGCGCGCCGAAGAGGTCGGCGACGAGCCGATGCAGATCTGGGCGCACAACTGTCGCGTCCTGATGACCCGGCCGGAACTGTTCGATCACCACGACTGGATGGAGGGCGGCCTGGTCCGCCACCCGCGGCGGCTCGGTCTCTTCAACCGACGCTGACCACGCTGGGTATTCATCCGGTCACTACGAGTTGTAACGGCGGCCCCTCCCGAGAGGGGGCCGCCGTTGCTCATTTATCCGGCGAGCGGCGCGGACGCCAGACGACCAGCGCCGTCGAGTGCCGTTCCTGAGGTACCAGGTCCCGGCTCGCGTACGGGCTGCTCATCGCCTCCATCTGGGCGATCCGCGAGTACGCCTCGTCGAGCTGATGCTCCAGCTCGGCCACCCGCTGCTGGAGGTCGCCGACCAGCTGCTCCAGGCCGATGATGCGCTTGATACCGGCCAGGTTGACCCCGTCCTCCTGGCTGAGCCGCTGCACCTCACGGAGCAGCGCGACATCCCGCTCGCTGTACCGCCGCCCGCCCCCGCCGGCCCGGCCGGGCTGCACCAGCCCGAGCCGGTCGTACTGGCGGAGCGTTTGTGGGTGCATCCCGGCCAACCGGGCGGCAACCGAGATGATCAGGACCTTCGCGTCGGAGGCCTGGTCCACCGAGATGCTGATCTCTTCATACATGTGCCACCTCCCAGAGGGTCCTAACCAGCGGCTTTGCGCAGACGTGCGTCGAGCCGCTCCCGTGCCGGCGGCGGGGTGAGCTTCGCGAACTTCTCCAGCGCGTCCCGGGCCTCGCCGGTCACACCGGCCGGGATCTGCACCTCGACAGTGACGATGAGGTCGCCCGCCTGCCCCTCCTTGCGGACCACGCCCTTGCCCCGGGCCCGCAGCTTGCGGCCGCTCGGCGTACCCGGCGGGACCCGCAGCGTGACCGGACTGTCCAGGGTGGGAACCCGCAGATCGGTACCGAGCACGGCCTCGGCGACCGTGATCGGCACGGTCAGGGTCAGGTCGTCGCCGCTACGCCCGAACAGGTCGTCCGGACGGACCTTGACCTGCACGTACAGGTCGCCGGCCGGACCGCCGCGGTCGCCCGGCTCGCCCCTGCCGCTGAGCCGGATCCGCTGGCCGTCGGCCACGCCGGCGGGAAAGCGGACATTGATCGTCCGGCTCTTGGTGACCCCGCCCGACCCCCGGCACTCCGGGCATTTCTCGTCCACGACGCTGCCCGAGCCCTGGCAGTCCCGGCACGGCTCGGAGAAGCTGAACGAGCCCTGATTGCTGGAGATCAGGCCGGTGCCGTGGCACTTCGGGCAGGAGCGCGGGGTGGTGCCCGGCTTGGCTCCGGAACCCCGGCAGGTGTCACACGCGCCCGGGGTGCGCAGCGTCAGCGGAAGCGTGGTGCCGCGTACCGCCTGGGCGAAGTCGAGCGTCACCTCGGTCTCGACGTCCCGGCCACGCTGCGGTCCGCGCCGCGCCGGGCCGGGACCGCCGGCGCCGCCGCCGGAGAAGATCGAGCTGAAGATGTCGGAGAAACCGCTGCCGCCGAACCGGCGGTCGGCTCCCGCTGCTCCCGCTCCGGAGAAGCCGCCAAACAGGTCCGACGGGTCGAACTGCGCGCCCCCGCCGGTACGCGCGCCGCGACGGAACGCGCCGGAGCCGAACAGGGAGCGCATCTCGTCGTACTCTTTGCGCTTCTTGTCGTCGGCCAGCACGTCGTACGCCTCGGAGGCGGCCTTGAACTTCTCCTCCGCCTCCTTGTTGTCCGGGTTGCGGTCGGGATGCAGGTCCCGGGCAAGCTTCCGGTACGCCTTCTTGATCTCGTCGGGTGAGGCGGACTTGGTCACGCCGAGCACGGCGTAGAAGTCCTTCTCGAGCCAGTCCTTCGAGCTCATTCAGTCCACCTCCTCCTCGACTCCGATGTCGCCCCGCCCGCCGGCGAACCGGCGGGCGGGACATGGGTACCTCACTCCGGATCGGCGACCGCGACCATCGCCGGGCGCAGCAGCCGCTCGCCCAGCGTGTAGCCACGCCGCATCACCTCGACGCAGGTCGGCTCCGTGACGTCAGCGGACGTCTGGTGCGCGACCGCCTCATGGCGGTTCGGATCGAAGGGGTCGCCCTTCTCGCCGAACGCGACGAGTCCCAGCTTGCCGGTCGCCGCGGTGAGCTGTTCCGCCACCGAGGCGAACGGGCCGACCAGGTCGCCGTGCTCCCGGGCGCGGTCGATGTCGTCGAGTACCGGGAGCAGGGCGGTGAGCACCGCACCGGTGGTCTGCTCGGCCGCCGCACCCCGGTCGCGGTCCACCCGCTTGCGGTAGTTGGCGTACTCCGCGGTGACGCGCTGCAGGTCGTGGGTCCGCTCGTCGAGCTCGCTCCGCAACGCCGCCAGCTCGGCACCGAGGCCGGACTTCTCACCGGTCACCGGGGTCACGTCCTCGTCGTCGGGGGCGCGGTGCGCGCCCACCGGCTTCACCGGCTGCTCCCCAGCGGGGGTCTCCTCGGCCATCGAATCGATCTCGCCCTGGATGACTTCCCGCTCGGTCGCCGGACCGTCGTTCTCGTCGTCCTTGGCGCTCACTTCTTGTCGTCCTCCACGATCTCGGCGTCGACCACGTCGTCCCCGCCCGCGGCCGGACCGGCACCCGGGGCATCGCCCGGCGCGCCGGCGCCACCCGGCGCGGCCTGCGGAGTCTCGCCACCCTGGGAGTAGAGCAGCGAGCCGGCCTCCTGGGAGACCTGGGAAAGCCGCTCGTGCGCCGACTTGATCTTCTCGATGTCGGTGCCGCCCAGCGCGCCACGCAGCTCGCCGAGCGCCTCGCTGATGTTGTTCTTGCTGTCCTCGGGGAGCTTGTCGCCGCTCTCCGCCAGGAACTTCTCGGTCTGCCACTGGAGCTGCTCGGCCAGGTTGCGGGTCTCCGCGTCCTCGCGGCGCTTCTTGTCCTCGTCCGCGTGGTCCTGAGCGTCGCGCATCATGCGCTCGATGTCGTCCTTCGGCAGCGCCGAGCCGCCGGTGATCGTCATCTTCTGCTCCTTGCCCGTGCCCAGGTCCTTGGCGGACACGTGCACGATGCCGTTCGCGTCGATGTCGAAGGAGACCTCGATCTGCGGTACGCCACGCGGGGCCGGCGCGATACCGCTGAGCTCGAAGGTGCCGAGCTTCTTGTTGTACGCCGCCATCTCGCGCTCACCCTGGTAGACCTGGATCAGCACGGAGGGCTGGTTGTCGTCCGCCGTGGTGTAGACCTCGGAGCGGTGCGCCGGGATGGTGGTGTTGCGCTCCACCAGCTTGTGCATGATGCCGCCCTTGGTCTCGATGCCCAGCGACAGCGGGGTGACATCGAGTAGCAGGACGTCCTTGACCTCGCCCCGGAGCACACCGGCCTGCAGCGCGGCACCGACGGCGACGACCTCGTCCGGGTTGACGCCCTTGTTCGGGTCGCGGCCGGTCAGGCTCTTCACCAGCTCGGTGACCGCCGGCATACGCGTCGAGCCGCCGACCAGGATGACGTGGTCGATGTCGGAGAGCTTGACGTCGGCGTCCTTGATCGCGGACTCGAACGGGCCCTTGCAGCGGTCCAGCAGGTCCTGCGTCATGCGCTGGAACTCGGCCCGGCTGAGCGACGTGTCCAGGTGCAGCGGGCCGTTGGCGCCGGCCGTGATGTACGGCAGGTTGATGCTGGTGGTGGTGGCGGCGGAGAGCTCGATCTTCGCCTTCTCGGCCGCCTCGCGCAGACGCTGGAGGGCCATCTTGTCCTGCGAGAGGTCGATGCCGTGCTCGCCGCGGAAGGTCTTGACCAGGTGGTCGATGATCCGCTGGTCCCAGTCGTCGCCACCCAGGTGGTTGTCACCGGAGGTCGACTTCACCTCGATGACACCGTCGCCGAGCTCCAGCAGGGAGACGTCGAAGGTGCCGCCACCGAGGTCGAAGACCAGGACGGTCTGCTCCTTGGAGCCCTTGTCCAGCCCGTACGCCAGGGCGGCGGCGGTGGGCTCGTTCACGATCCGCAGGACGTTCAGACCCGCGATCTCACCGGCCTCCTTGGTGGCCTGGCGCTGCGCGTCGTTGAAGTAGGCCGGGACGGTGATCACCGCGTCGGTGATCGTCTCGCCCAGGTAGGCCTCGGAGTCGCGCTTGAGTTTCATCAGCACCCGCGCGGAGATCTCCTGAGGGGTGTACTTCTTTCCGTCGATGTCGATCGACCAGCTGGTGCCGATCTCCCGCTTCACCGAGCGGATGGTCCGGTCGGGGTTCGTCACCGCCTGACGCTTGGCGACCTCACCGACGAGCACCTCGCCGTTGCGGGCGAAGGCGACGATCGACGGTGTCGTCCGAGAGCCCTCCGCGTTGGCGATGACGGTGGGCTCGCCTCCTTCCAGAACGCTGACGCAGGAGTTCGTGGTGCCGAGGTCGATGCCGACCGCACGTGCCATGGTGTTCCTCGCTTCTTACAGCTGGGTCCGTACAGGGTTGAGTGGAACCGACTCAATGATGCCACGAGCCCGCACGTCGTCAAATCGAAGTTGAGTCAGAGAGACGCAAGTCAGCGGCTGAGGCAGTTGGTGCGGAAATCACCTACATACCTGTCCGGTCACGGCATACCGGGACCCGTTGTCCTGGATGCATAGATCGTGCACGCTTTACCCGTGACGACGCACGGAGACGCGGTCGGTCCGTCGGCCCTTTCCGCCGTCCCCGCCGTATCAGATGAGAAAGACCAGGTCAGCGTGGCCGAAAGTGGCCCATCAGAGCGTACGGGGATGGGACGGACCCGTCCGGTGAACCTCGGAAACAGCCCTCACCCGGTGGAGCCCCCGCCCGCCGTCGGCCGGCTCGCGACAGCCCTCAGCCGGCTGCGCGCGGCGCTCGGCGCGGTGTCGTACCCCCTGGTCCTGCCATCCGCGGAGGAGGCCCGGCGGGTCGGCGCGGCACTGCACGCCCAGGTCGACGACTATCTGCTGCCGCGCCTCGCGCGGCTCGACGCCCCACTGCTGGTGGTGGTCGGCGGTTCCACCGGGGCGGGCAAATCAACTCTGGTCAACAGCCTGGTCCAGGCGCCGGTGAGCAGCGCCGGTGTGCTCCGGCCGACCACCCGCTCACCGGTGCTGGTCACCCACCCGGACGACGTGGCCTGGTTCGGGCGCGGTGGCCTGCTGCCCGGGCTCACCCGGACCGGCGAGCCGAGCACCGACCCGAACGCGTTGCAGGTCGTCCCCGCGCCGACCATCGGCCCCGGTCTGGCCCTGCTCGACGCACCGGACGTCGACTCGGTGGTGGACCACAACCGCAAGCTCGCGGCGCAGCTGCTGGCCGCGGCGGACCTGTGGCTCTTCGTCACCACCGCCGCCCGGTACGCGGACGCAGTCCCCTGGGAGTTGCTCAAGACGGCCCGGCTGCGCGGCACCGTGATCGCGCTCGTGCTGGACCGGGTGCCGATCGACGCGGCCGCGGAGGTCTCCGCGCACCTGGGCGAGATGCTCACCGCCCATGACCTCGGCGCGGCGCCGCTCTTCGTGCTGCCGGAGACCGATCTGGACGATCGTGGCCTGCTGCCGGACGCCGCGGTCGGGCCGATGCGACTCTGGTTCGCCAAGCTGGCCGTGGACGCGGACGCCCGGTCGGCGGTGGTACGGCAGACCCTGGACGGCGCGCTCGGCGCCTTCGCCCCCGCGCTCACCGGACTGGCCGACGCCGCCGATGAGCAGGCCCGCACGGCACAGCACCTGGACGAGCGGGTCGACGCGGCCTACCGGAACGCGCGGCGTACCACCGAGGAAGGGCTGCAGGACGGCCGGCTGCTCCGCGGCGAGGTGCTGGCCCGCTGGCAGGAGTTCATCGGCACCGGGGAGTTCCTGCGCAGCCTCGAGTCCCGGGTGGGTCATCTGCGGGATCGACTGGTGGCGGCGATCACCGGCCGGCCCGCACCGGGGCGTAACCTCCAGATCGCGATGGAGTCCCAGCTGGTCACACTGCTGCGCGGGGTCACGGCGGACGCGGCCGAGCAGGCGTACTCGGCTTGGCAGGCGCACCCGGCCGGTGCCGGCCTGCTCATTCCTGATCTCCAGCACCCCTCCGCCGACCTGCCGCAGCGCGCCGACCGGCTGGTCCGTGACTGGCAGCAGTGGATCCTCGATCTGGTCCGGCGGGAGGCCGCGGACAAGCGGGTTGTCGCGCGCGGCGCGGCGTACGCGGTCAACGGCGTCGGGCTCGCTGTCATGATCGCGGTCTTCACCAGCACCGCGTTCATCCCGACCGGACTCGAGGTCGCGGCGGGTGCGGGCAGCGCGGTCGCCGCCCAGAAGGTGCTCGAGGCGGTCTTCGGGGACCAGGCGATCCGGACGCTCGCCACCCGGGCGCGGACCGAACTGCTGGCCCGGGTCGACGAACTGCTCCAGAGCGAGGCCGCCCGATACACCGAGCGGACCGCAGCTGTACGCCTCGAGGTGGAACCGGGCGCGCTTCTGCGTCAGGCCGCCGCCGAGGTGGAGGAAGCCAGGAAGGAACTCGCGTTGACCGGGTCGGGGTCATGAACTTGGTGGAGAAGGTCGACGATCGGGTGGACGCCCAGGACCTGGCCCGGCGTCTGGACGCGCTGTCCCGCTTCCTCCGGGTGGCCGGGCAGTACCTGCCGGACGGCGAACTGGTCGCGGCGCACACCCTGGTGGAGCGGGCCGGCAACCGGCTGTCGCTGTCGCTGGACCACACCGTGGTGGCGCTCGCCGGCAGCACCGGCAGCGGCAAGTCCAGCCTCTTCAACGCGCTCGCCCGGTTCAAGCTCTCCCAGGTCGGGGTGCGGCGGCCGACCACCGGCACCGCGCACGCCTGCGTCTGGGGCCCGCTCGAACCGGCGAACCGGTTGCTGGACTGGGTCGGCGTGCTGCCCCGGCAACGGTTCGTCCGGGAGAGCGCGCTGGACGGCGACGACGAGGCGGCCCTGCGCGGGCTGGTGCTGCTCGACCTGCCCGACTTCGACTCGGTGGAACGTACCCACCGGCTGGAGGTGGACCGGCTGCTCGGCCTGGTCGACCAGATCGTCTGGGTGGTGGACCCGCAGAAGTACGGCGACCGGATCCTGCACCGGGCGTACCTGTCGCAGTTCAGCGCGCACGCCGGCGTGACGATCGTGGTGCTGAACCAGGCCGACCGGCTCAGCCCCGGCGACACCGAGGTGGTCCTGGGCGACCTGACGCGGCTGCTCGAGGAGGACGGGCTGACCGGCACCCCGGTGCTGGCCACGTCCGCGAAGCAGCCCGGCATGCTCGGCGAGCTGCGGGGAGCGCTGGAGCGGACCGTCGCCGATCGGCAGGCCGCGCTGCGCCGGCTCGCCGCCGATCTGGAGTCGGTCAGCGAGGAACTGGCCACCATGATCGGGCCGCCGGCCGCCGAGGACGAGGTGGACCGGACGACCGTACGGCAGCTCGCCGACTCCCTCGCGGCCTCGGCCGGGGTGCCCGCGGTCGCCGATGCCACGGCGGCGGCGTACCGCCACCGGGCCGCGGCGGCGACCGGATGGCCGCTGGTGCGGGGACTGCGCCGCCTCCGGCCGGACCCGCTGCGCCGGCTGCATCTGGGCGAGCCGGCCAAGACGGACGCGGTGTCCACCGATGTCGTACCGCGTACCTCGGTGCCGGCCGCCGACGCCGCGCAGAAGTCGGCCGTGGGGCTCTCCGTGCGGGCGGTGGCGACCCGTGCCGCGGCACCGCTGCCGGAGATCTGGACGCCGGCGATCAATACCGCCGCGCGGTCCCGCTCCGACGATCTGCCCGACGCCCTGGACCGGGCGGTCGCCAAGACCGACCTGGGCATGGACCGCCGGCCGATCTGGTGGCGGGCCGTCGGGCTGCTGCAGTGGACCTTCCTGGCCGCCGCGGGCGCCGGTCTCGCCGGGCTGATCGTCGGGTACGCACTGCGCATCCTCGGCCTGCCCGCGATCGACTATCCCGAGATCGGTGTCGTCCCGCTGCCGACCGTGCTGTTCCTCGGCGGGCTGCTGGCCGGACTGCTGCTGTGGTTGCTGGTGAAACCGCTCGTCGAGGCCGGCGCACGGCGGGCCCGGAGACGGGCCGAACAACGGCTGCGGGCGGCGGTCACCGAGGTGGGACGCGGATACGTGGTCTCCCCGGTGCGGGAAGTCCTGAACGCGTACGCCCAGGCGAGGGAAGCACTCGGCGTCGTGCGTTCGGAGTGAACCTCACTCGATGCCAGGTTGCGGGAGGTTCAGATAGGTCTGGTGGCGGCCGCGGGCGTACGCTCGCGGCATGCCGGCAACCCCGACCGCGTACGAGGCAGTGCTGCACGCGGCCCGCGACGTCACCAAGCTGGGTTGCGCACTCGATGCCGAGATGCTCGGTGCCGCGCTGCTCGGCAGCGTGTACGCGGTCGCCTCGGCGGACCGCGCCGAGGCGGTGCGTGACTTCGTCGGCGGGTTCCTGACAGCGACCGACAGCTCGCACACGCCGGAGGCGGCCACCATCCGGAAAGTCTTCGCCACCCTGGTCCCGGACGCCGACGGTGCGGCCGAGGTGGGGCTCGACGCGCACGCGCCGTCCTGGGCCGTCCAGTTGGGGCGGGTCCGGCCGACCGGGTGTTACGCGTACGGCGACGTGTACGGGGACCAGACCTCCTACCTCGTCACGTTCGCGTACGAGGACCGGACGGACGGCGGGCCGGAGCACGCGGTCGTGGCGCTGGTCGACCACAACATCGGCATCACCAAGGACGTCTTCGTGTCCGCGTCGGCGGGCGTGCTGCTCCAGCAGGTGCGCGCCATGTGCGCCGGTGACGAGCTGATCTGGTTCCGTTCCGAGGATCCGGGCCGGCTCCGGGACGAGGTGGGCCGGCACCTTCAGGTCACCGATGAGCTCGGTGACCTGCCCGCGGATGGGTCACTCGCCACGGATCGGGCGCTCGCCGTGGCCCGTCTGGCACTGCTGCCGGCGGTGACCACCCCACCGCTCACCGAGCCGGGCGGTCCCAATCCCGCCGATCTGACCCGCGACTTCCTCACCTCGCCGGAGGCGACCCGCTTCGGGTTGACCGCGTCCTCGGTTCCGCCCGTCGACAGCGCGTCGCTGGACTTCTGCCTGAGCCTCCTGCTCGATCATGCGGCCACCCTGCCGGGGGCGGACCCGCTGCGCTGGAGTCCGACGGTCGCCGAATTCTTCCTGCTGGACTGGGTGCACCGCCGGGCCGTGCTGGACATGGACGATGCGGCGATGCTGCCGCGGGTGGTGCGGGCCTGGTCGGCGTACGCGACTCGCCGGCACGCGCTGCCCGAGGCGGCGGTCGCCGAGACCGAGGCGGCCGTGGAGGACATGATCCCCGAGTTCGCCCGGCTGTACACGACGGGCGAGCGACGCAGCCCGGCGACGGCGGCGGTGGCCCAGTTGATCGCCGAGGGCGTCGACCCGAGCGACACCGCCGCGATCGACGCCTGGCTGGAGGCCAATCGCGACGACTGACCGATCGTGGTCAGCGGTGGTGGTTGGTGCGGTGCTCGTCGAGCGGGTCGGCGTGATGACGGCCGACGCGGGAACTGCGTTGCCGGGCGGGAGTCCACTCGTCGGCGTGCTGGGCCTGCTCGGCCCGGTGCTGACCGCGATAGGGCCGGTTGCCGGTGCGGTGCTCGTCGGAGCGCGGCTGAGCCAGCGATTGGCGGATGTTGCTACCGCCTCCGGCGTAGCTGCGCTCGAGGATGCGAGCGGCTCGGATGTTGTACGGGCGTTCGGTCACTGCTGACCTCCGGCTGTGTGGGATGTGGACGGTGGAGCCGGGTGGGCCACCGGCGGGTGCGGCGACGGCCGCGGTGCGCTCAGCCCGCCGGCGGGACCAGGACTCCGGAGCCGGCGTGTCCTCGCAGGGACGACGCCGTGCGGGGTGCGGCTCGTCCGGCTGGTCAGGTTCGCCTGAGTCGTCCTTCTCGGACGGCACGTCGGGGAGGTCCGGGATCGACGGGAAGTCGGCGGGAGCCTCCGGCCGGGTCACGTCGCTGTCCTCCGGCACAGCGGGAAGGCCCGGCACAACCGGAAGGCCCGGCACAACCGGGAGACCCGGCACAACCGGGAGACCCGGCACCTTCGGCCGCTTGGGCACCACGGGACGAACCGGCCGAGTCAACTTCTTTCTATACCTATTTGACCGTTTTGGCGGCTCAGAAACGGACTTGGGATAACCCGTCCACCTCTTCGGCTCCGACAACTTCCGATCACCGCGCTGCCTTTCCGAATGATCTTTTCCGGTCGCGTCAGCCGGCTTCGACGGCGGCGGAGAACCCGACGGAGGAGGCCCGATCGGCCCGGTGACCGGAGGCGGCAGGAACGGCACGTCCATCGCACCGGGCCGGTCCTCGCCGGCGATCTCGTTCGAGCCGGTGGTGAGCACGGCGAAGGTGGGCACCGAGGCGAGGCCGACCAGCAACGCCACCATGAGCACGTAACGACGCGTCGGGCCCGAGAAGCCGAGATCTTCCCGGTACACCCCGTTCAGGCGCTTGCGGAGCACCTTGGGTGGCGGCACGAGGCCGTCGTCGTCGGGCAGGTGCGCCACGCGGAACTCCCCAGGGAAAGGTCAACTCGGATCCGTCTCGGTCGAAGAGGGGAACGACGCATCAGCGATTCGGCAGCGGCGCCGAAACGTCGTTCGCGCGCTCGTGGTTGCACAAAAACACTAAATCGGACAAGTACCCTCGACGATGGCTTGGCAGAAATCTGGTTTCGTGATCTACGCAGTCTGTAATCACGGTCACTCCCTCTGTCAGGATGGGGATCGACGGCACCGCCGCCGTCGCCTTCCGCCACAAAGCGGGGCCACGGCGGGCCGTCCCGGCAGGGGAACGCCACCTGCCGGAGTTAGCCGCGCGGCAACCCCCACCCGGGCCAGGCGCGGTAGACCCCCGCGGTTCAGCCGCGCGGCCGGGAGACACCCGCCGCGGGCGAAGAGACGAAACAGGAGACACGGATGGCGAAAGGCGAGAGCAAAGTCGGGGCTGCGCGGCCACCGGCGCCTGGTCCTTCGGACGGCGCGGAAAGCCGCATACCGAACGCGGATGTCCCGGCGGGCGGCTTCGTCCAACTGCTGACCCCCGATGGCGATCACGTCGACAGCGTCACCGCCGCTGACGGGACGACGTACTCCGTCGACTTCACCGACGAGGAGTACCGGGGCCTGTACCGGGACATGGTGACCGTACGACGCTTGGACGCCGAGGCCACCGCGCTGCAGCGTCAGGGTGAGCTCGGCATCTGGGCCAGCCTGCTGGGACAGGAGGCCGCACAGGTCGGTTCCGGGCGGGCACTGCGGACCCAGGACATGGCCTTCCCGACCTACCGGGAACACGGCGTCCTCTACTGCCGCGGCATCGACCCGATCATGCCGTTCGGCCTGTTCCGCGGCGTCGACCAGGGTGCCTGGGACCCGAACGAGTTCAAGGTGAACATGTACACGATCGTGATCGGGGCGCAGACCCTGCACGCGACCGGGTACGCGATGGGCATCAACATGGACGGCAAGACCGGGACCGACGACGGCGAAGCTGTGATCGCCTACTTCGGCGACGGCGCTTCCTCGCAGGGCGACGTGAACGAGGCCTTCATCTGGTCGGCCGTCTTCAACGCCCCCATGGTGTTCTTCTGCCAGAACAACCAGTACGCGATCTCCGAGCCGCTGGAGCGGCAGACCCGGATCCCGCTCTACCAGCGCGCCGCCGGCTTCGGCTTCCCCGGCGTCCGGGTGGACGGCAACGACGTGCTCGCGTCGTACGCGGTGACCCGGCACGCTCTGGACCGGGCGCGTAACGGCGAGGGACCGACCCTGGTCGAGGCCTACACCTACCGGATGGGCGCGCACACCACCACCGACGACCCGACCCGGTACCGGATCGCCAGCGAGGTCGAGTCGTGGAAGGCCAAGGACCCGATCGCCCGGTTCCGCGCGTTCCTCGGCAAGCAGACCCTCGCCGACGAGGCGTTCTTCGCGGAGGTCGACGCGCAGGCCAACGAGGTCGCCCTCAACCTGCGCGAGCGGGTACTCGAGATGCCCGACCCGAAACCGTTGAGCCTGTTCGACAACGTCTATCCCAACGGCTCCCCGCACCTGGACGCGCAACGCGACCAGATGGCCCAGTACCTGGACTCGTTCGAGGGGAGCGCGCACTGATGGCCACCGAGACCCTGACCATGGGCAAGGCTCTCAACCGCGGGCTGCGCCGCGCTCTCGAGGACGACTCGAAGGTCGTCATCATGGGCGAGGACGTCGGCAAGCTGGGCGGCGTCTTCCGGATCACCGACGGCCTGCAGAAGGACTTCGGCGAGGACCGGGTGATCGACACCCCGCTCGCGGAGTCCGGCATCATCGGCACCGCGGTCGGCCTGGCCATCCGCGGATACCGGCCGATCTGCGAGATCCAGTTCGACGGCTTCGTCTACCCCGCCTACGACCAGATCGTGTCGCAGGTGGCCAAGATGCACTACCGCTCGCAGGGACGGCTGCGGATCCCGATGGTGATCCGGATTCCGTTCGGCGGCGGCATCGGCGCGGTCGAGCACCACTCCGAGTCACCGGAGGCCTACTTCGCGCACACCGCCGGCCTCAAGGTCGTGTCGTGCGGCTCGCCGCAGGACGCGTACACGATGATCCGGCAGGCGATCGCCTCGGACGATCCGATCGTGTTCTTCGAGCCGAAGCGGCGCTACCACGAGAAGGGTGTGGTGGAGCTGGACACGCCGCTGTCCGCGGCGGAGCCGCTGCACGCCAGCCGGGTGGTCCGGCCGGGCACGGACGCGACGATTCTGGCGTACGGTCCGATGGTCCGCACCGCCCTGGACGCCGCTCAGGCGGCTGCCGAGGACGGCCGGAACCTCGAGGTCATCGACCTGCGGACGCTGTCGCCGCTGGACCTGGGTCCGGTCTTCGAGTCGGTCCGCCGTACCGGCCGCGCTGTGGTCGTGCACGAGGCGCCGGGCAACCTGGGCCTGGGCGCGGAGATCGCCGCCCGGGTGACCGAGGAGTGCTTCTACTCCCTCGAGTCGCCGGTACTCCGAGTCACCGGCTACGACACGCCGTACCCGGCGGCCCGCGTCGAGGAGGAATATCTTCCTGATCTCGATCGGGTGCTGGACGCCGTCGACCGCGCGTTCGGCTGGTGACGCCGATGTCCCGGATCAAGGTGTTCAACCTGCCTGACCTCGCCGAGGGCCTCACCGAGGGTGAGGTACTGGACTGGCTGGTGAAGGTCGGCGACACGGTGGAGCTGAACCAGCCCATCGTCGAGGTCGAGACGGCCAAGTCGGCGGTGGAGCTGCCGGCCAAGTGGGCCGGCGTGGTCACCAGGATCTACGCCGAGGCGGGAACGGTGGTCGAGGTCGGCAAGCCGCTGTTCTCGATCGACACCGACCCCGGCGCGGGTCCGCTGCCGGCCGATCCGTCCGAGGATGCCCCGTCCTCGGACGACCTGTCCGCGGTCGAGATGGCACGGCCCGAGGAGCCGGTCGAGCCCGGCATGATCGGCGGTCCGGCACCTGGCGGGCGAACGGCGGTGCTTGTCGGTTACGGTCCGCGCACCACCAGCGCGAAACGGCGACCCCGCATCGGTACGCCCGAGGCGTCCCGCGCGGCGGCCACACCTGTTCCGCCTGCGGCGGCTACCGCCGGTGTCTCGGCCGTTCCCGCCACGCCCGCACCGGAGCTCCCGGCTCCGGCCGTCGCGGCTCCGGCCGCACGAACCGGTCCGGTGCTGGCCAAGCCGCCGGTCCGGAAGCTGGCCCGGGACCTCGGTGTGGACCTCACCACGGTCAACGGCACCGGTCCGCTCGGTTCGGTGACGCGCGAGGACGTACACCAAGCCGCCGAAGGCCCTGCGAAGCCGGCGGCAATCGTGCCCGCGCCGGCCGTCGCGGGTTTCGACGCCGCTCGCGAGCAGCGCATCCCCGTCAAGGGTGTGCGGAAGCTGACCGCGGAGAACATGGTCGCGTCGGCGTTCACCGCGCCGCACGTCACGGAGTTCCTGACCGTGGACGTGACCCGCTCGATGAAGACGCTGGAGAAGATCAAGACCCGCCGGGAGTTCGCCGAGCTGCGGGTCTCTCCGCTGCTGCTGGTGGCGAAGGCGGTGTTGCTCGCGGTGAAGCGGCACCCCATGGTCAACTCGACCTGGTCCGGGGCGACGAACGAGATCGTCGTCAAGGAGTACGTGAATCTCGGCATCGCCGCGGCGACCGAGCGGGGCCTGATCGTGCCGAACATCAAGGACGCGGGCCGGCTCGCCCTGCCCGAGCTGGCCGAGGCGTTGAACGCCCTGGTCCGCACCGCCAAGTCGGGAAAGACCCCGCCGGCCGACATGTCCGGTGGCACCCTGTCGATCACCAATGTGGGTGTCTTCGGGATCGACACCGGCACGCCGATCCTGCCTCCGGGCGAGTCGGCGATTCTCGCGTTCGGTGCGATCCGGCCGACGCCGTGGGTGCACAAGGGCAAGATCAAAATCCGTCAGGTGACCACGCTGGGCCTGTCCTTCGACCACCGGATCATCGATGGCGAGCTGGGCTCGAAGTTCCTGCGTGACATCGGCACGTTCCTGGAGGACCCGGAGGGGGCGATGCTTTCGTGGACCTAGGGTCATTCGGTCTGATCGGCGGTTGACCTTCGATCCTTAGGCAGATGACCCAGCTCACCCCCTAATAATTTGTTTAGATCCTTGCCGGAAGCGCATACTTGGATCAACAGCGAGACGTGCGCCGAAGGTGGCCGCCACAAGCGGGCCGGCGACGCTCGTCAGGGATCGACCGGCGATGAGCCGGGGGGAGAGCAACTGCCATGAGCATGATCGATCGGATCCGCCGGCGTCGGATGATCAGCCGCGAGGCCAGGGCCATCAACCGGGCCTGGGAAGCGGCGCCCACGCAGGCGTTGCGCGACGAGATCGCGGTCTTCGCCCAGCGGCGAATGCCGTACTGAGGGACAGCGAACGCAGACGGCCCGTCCGGGATCACCCGGGCGGGCCGTTTCGTGTCGGACGCCACTCGTGAAGATCGGGCACTCGTCCCTCCGGGGCGTACACCGGGATTCCTCCTGCCCGGTCCGCCCGGTACGGTTGGGCACGGTCCCCAAACGGGCGCGGCCGGTCGGTGCGGGTGACCAGGGGTTCCGGGGCAACTTCCCGGTTCGGCCCCAGCACGGCCTGGCCTGAAAGCTGGCACGGCCCTGCGGCGGTAGGTCGCCGGTGGGGTCGCGTCCGTGCAAAGCTGGCACGGCCGCATCGATGAGGAGGCGCGTATGACGTCCGAGGGGCAGCACGCCGGTCAGCCGGCCGAGGCCACGTCGGGCGGACCCACGTCGGGCAACTTCCCGCCCGACCCCGACGGTCAGCGACTTCCGGGCCGGGTTTCGGCCCCACCTCCCGCCGAGGGCTTCCCCACCTCGTACGGGCCACCTCCGCAGACCGCTCCGAACGGCGGCTCGCCGTTCGTCGTACCGGCCGTGTCGACCTTCGGCGCCGGGCCGAGCCCGAGCGGCACCCCGTATGGCTCGGCCCGGGTGCCACAGCCCGAGGAAGCCTCGCCGTACGGGTCGGTTTCTCCTGGTAACAACGGATCCGCCGGGCCGTACGGAGCGGGCTCCACGCCCCCGCCCGGCCCGTCCTACGGCACCGCCCCGGCCTCCGGGTCCGCCCCGGCCTCTGGGTCCGCCTCGGTCTCCGGTTCGGCTTCGGTGTCGGGATCCGCCTCGCCTTATGGTGCGGCGCCCGGTTCCGCCTCGTTCCGCTCGGCCTCACCGTTCGATGCCGACCCCGCGGCTGGCCAGCCGCAGGCAGCACAGTCACCCTGGGCTCCTCAGGAGTCCGGTGCGTCCGCGCCGCCGAGCTCGGCTCCGACTCCGGATCCGGCGGACCCGGCTGGCAGCCCGTTCGACCCCGCCGGCTTCCCGCCGCCCGGCCGTGCCGCGCAGGCCTCAGCCGCCGTTCCGCCGCCGGCCTCCCCGTTCGTCCGGCCGGACAGCGCGCCGCCGCCGAGCGGCTTGCCGACCCGCACGCCGGGTGCCACCACCCCCGCGGACGAGTTCGGCAGCCGTACCCCCGGCTTCTCCGCCTTCGGCGACCAGCCGGTACGCGTTCCCGGCGCCAGCCTCGCCGACCTTCCGGACGCGCCCAGCCGTCCCGCCGATGGCGGCGACACCGGCGGCCCGGCACAGAACAGCTGGCTCACCCGATCCGCCGACACCGGCCAGACGCCGGACACGTTCCCGTCCCGCCGCGGCGACAGCGCGGGCTTCCCGTTGCGCGCCCCGGCCGGCCCGGCGGCCGACGCCGGCGCCCCGCCGCCCGGGCTCGACCTGCCGATCCGCAGCCAGCAGCCGCTGGGCGACTACCCGGCCAGTGGGCAGCCGCCATTCGGCCAGCAGCCGTTGCCGGGCGCCTTCGGCCAGCAGGCCGCGCCCGGTGGCCTCGGTCAGCAGTCTTCATCAGCCGGCTTCGGCCAGCAGGCGGCGCCTGGAGCGCCCGACCAGCAGCCGTCGTCCGGCGCTTTCGGGCAGCCGCCTGCCTCTGACGCTTCCGGCCAGCAGCCGTCGTCTGCGGCCTTCGGGCAGCAGCCGTCGTCCGGGGCTTTCGGGCAAGAGCCTTCTTCTGGGGCTTTCGGTCAGCAGTCATCGCCTGCTTTCGGTCAGCAGTCGTCGCCGGGCGCTTTTGGGCAGGATGCCGAGCGATCCGGCTCTCCGGCGCCCTTCGGTCAGCGACCGGAGCGTCCGGGCTCGCCCGCGTTCGGCCAGGAGTCGTCGCCGGGCGTTTTCGGTCAGCAGTCCTCTTCAGGCGCTTCTGGCCAGCAGTCGTCGCCGGGCGCTTTCGAGCAGGATGCCGAGCGATCCGGCTCCCCGGCGCCCTTCGGTCAGCGACCGGAGCGGCCGGGCTCGCCCTCCGCATTCGGCCAGGAGTCGCCCTCCGGGTTCGGTCAGAACGATGGGCGCCCCGGTTCGTCGGCCGCCTTCGGGCAGCAGTTGCCCGAGCGGTCCGGACCCTCTGCTTCCTTCGGGCAGCAGCCGGAACGCCTCGGACCGCCGGCCGATCCGGGAACACCGAATTCTGCCGAGCCGCCGGCCGGCGGTTCCGGCTACCCGCAACGTGTACCCGGCGCCGCGCTCAGCACCGGAGGCAGCATTCCGGAGCCCTCTCCGACGTCCGGTGGTGCCGTGCCGCAGCCGCGGGACCCGGCCGAGCGACCCGCGGTCGGCTCCGCGCGTCCGGTCACGGCCAGCGCTTCGGTGCCGGGCGTCCGGGCCACACCCCCGTCCGACGGCAACGACGTGCCGCCAGCCGGCGCCGCTCCGCAGGCCCGCGTCTACGGACGGGCGGCCCCCGCAGCCGGCGGGACCGAGGCCGGCGAGCAGAGCTCTCCTCCGTTCCCGAGCCGTCTCGATGAAGAGCCCTCGGGTGGCTTCCCGGCAGCACCGCAGCGTGACCGCTCCGCAGCGCCTCAGCGCGACGGTTCCGGCGGCTTCCCCGCAGCCCCACAGCGTGAGGGCTCGGCCGGCTTCCCGGCAGCGCCGCAGCGCGACGGCTCGGCCGGCTTCCCCGCAGCGCCGCAGCGTGACGGCTTCCCGGGCGCCTCGGACCGCGACCCCTCCGGCGGCTTCCCGGCAGCGCCGCAGCGCGACGGTTCCGGCGGCTTCCCGGGCACCGCGCAGCGCGACCCGTCGGGCGGTTTCGCGGCTGCGTCGCAGCATGACGATGAGAAGCCTGGACATCGCGGTCTGACCGGCATCCCGTTCGGGCAGGCGCGCGGTGATGACGACCAGCGCGGCGCGGCCTTCCCGCAACGCGGTGACGATCAGCGACCCGGCACCTACGGTTTCGCGGCTGCGGCACAGCACGAGGACGAGGGCAGCCCTTACGCCCCGCAGGCCCGCGAGACGAGTCCGTTCGGATCGCGCCCCGGCGAGACCAATCCGTTCGGGCCACGTCCCGGCGAGGAGCCCGGCAGCGCCTTCGGCAGCCCCGCCTCCGGCCCTCAGCACGGCGACGGCCAGATGTTCCCCGGCACCCAGCACAGCGGCGATGGCCAGCCGTTCCCGGGCGCCCAGGGCGAGGGACGGCCCTACCCCGGCGCCCAGAGCGAGGGACAGCCCTTCCCCGGCTCCCGCCACAGCGACGAACCACAGTTCCCCGGCTCCCACAGCGAGGGACAGCCGTTCCCCGGCTCCCACAGCGAGGGACAGCCCTACCCCGGCTCCCGCCACGGCGACGGGCCACAATTCCCCGGCGCCCAGGGCGAGGCACAGCCCTACCCCGGCGCCCAGAACGAGGGACAGCCCTTCCCCGGCTCCCGCCACAGTGACGGACCACAGTTCCCTCAGCACGGTGACGGACCGCACGGATTCGGCTCAGCGCCGGCTCACGGTGATGGTCCGGGTGTAGCCCCGCAGTCGCCGGCCCGAGCCACCGCCCGCGCCTCGGCGAGCGCACGGGTGACTCCGCCGGAGGCACCGGGCAGCGGGACGCCGTTCCCGCCGCCGGGCGGCACGCCGTATTCGATGCCGGGCTCCCCGCAGTTCCCGGGTGCCGGTGCCCCGCCGTTCGGACCGCCCGGTTCGCCGGCTAGGCCCGGACCGCCCCCCGGTTCGCCGTATTCGGACGGGCCGGACCAGTACAACGAGCACACGACGGACGTCGCCGGCCGGGGCGGTTCGCCGTACGTGCCGGCGCCCGCTCTGCCGCCGATGCCCGGCGAGCCGGATCCGCGGGCGGGTGGCACGTATCCGCACAACCCGGCGGCTCGCGCCACGGTCACCCCGCCCGGGCCCGAGGACACCACGAGCTGGCCTGGCCCGGCCGACGAGCAGGGCGGTTTCGACCAGTTCAAGGCGGCCGAAGAGCCGGCCAAGCCGGCGAAGGTGCACGTGCGTACCGTGCCGGTCATGGTGGCCGTCGTGGTCGGCGCGGCCCTGCTGCTGGCGCTGGTCTTCGGGCTGACCTGGCTGATCTCGGGCGACGACGAGTTCAAGGTGGCGCAGGGCGACTGCGTCAAGCGGGACGGCGACACCCCGGTGGTGGCGGCCTGTTCCGAGGCGGGCACGTTCCAGGTGGTGTCGATCGTTCCGGCGAAGGAGCAGTGCGCCGACCCCGCCCAGCCGTACATCGTCGTGCCCAAGAACGACGGCAACCAGGTTCTGTGCCTGAAGCCGAACGCCTGAAACCGAACACCTGATCAACCCGACCCCGGTCCCGCATGAGCGGGACCGGGGCTCTGAGGGACGATGGGATCATGAACTCTCGCGTGCGTGCTCCCGAACTCAAGGGTCGCGGCTGGCTCAACACCGGAGGCAAGGCGCTCACCCTTGCCGACCTCCGGGGCAAAATCCTCATCCTGGACTTCTGGACGTTCTGCTGCATCAACTGCCTCCACGTCCTGGACGAACTGCGCCCGCTGGAGGAGAAGTACGGCGACGCCATCGTCGTGATCGGCGTCCACTCGCCGAAGTTCGAGCACGAGCGTGACCCGGTGGCGCTGGCCGCGGCCGTGGAGCGGTACGGCGTACACCACCCGGTCGTCGACGACGGCGACATGCACCTCTGGCAGCAGTACGCCGCGAAGGCCTGGCCCACGCTGGCCGTCGTCGACCCGACCGGCTACCTGGTCGCCTCGATGGCCGGTGAGGGTCACGCAGAGGGCCTGTCCCGGCTGATCGACGAGTTGATCGTCAAGCACGAGGCGGACGGCACCCTGCACCGCGGCGACGGCCCGTACGTCCCGCCGCCCGTCCCGGAGGGCCTGCTCCGCTTCCCCGGCAAGGCCATCGAGCTGCCCGGCGGCAACCTGTTGGTCTCCGACTCGGCCCGGCATTCGGTGGTCGAGTTGTCCGCGGACGGCGAGACGCTGGTTCGCCGCTTCGGGGGCGAGGCCCGGAACGAGCCGTTCAGCGAGCCGCAGGGCCTGGTGCTGCTGCCGTCGAAGACAGCCGAGATGGTCGGCTACGACGTGGTCGTCGCCGACACCGTGAACCACCAGCTCCGGGCGATCAACACCGAGACCGGAGAGATCACCCTGGTCGCCGGCTCCGGCAAGCCATGGCGCTCCACGGTGGACGACCACGCGCACGACGCGCTCGCCGCCGACCTCTCCTCCCCCTGGGATCTGGCCTGGTACGACGACAAGGTCATCATCGCCATGGCCGGCATCCACCAGTTGTGGTGGTTCGACCCGATCAAGCGCACCGTCGGCGTCTACGCCGGCACCACGGTCGAGGCGCTGCGCGACGGCCCGCTCCCGGACGTCTGGATGGCCCAGCCGTCCGGTCTCTCGGTCGACCGGGATCGGAACCGGCTCTGGATCGCGGACAGCGAGACCTCCGCCCTGCGCTTCGTCGAGGACGGCGTGCTGCACACCGCGGTCGGCCAGGGCCTGTTCGACTTCGGGCACGTGGACGGCCCGGCCGCGGAGGCGCTGTTCCAGCACCCGCTCGGCGTGGCCGCGCTGCCGGACGGTTCGGTGCTGGTCGCCGACACGTACAACGGGGCGGTCCGCCGCTTCGACCCGGCGGCCAACGCGGTGTCCACCGTCGATTCGGGCTTGGCCGAGCCGAGCGACGTGCTGGTGACCAGCACGAACGAGGTGATCGTGGTGGAGTCGGCGGCACACCGGCTGACCCGCCTCGCGCCCGGTGTGGTCAAGACCGTCACCGGCGAGCGGCACCGCACCGAACGCCCGCCGTCGCACCTGGCCCCGGGCGAGGTCACCCTCGACGTCATCTTCACTCCGGCGCCGGGACAGAAGCTGGACAGCCAGTTCGGTTCCCCGCTGCGGCTGACCGTGTCGGCGTCCCCGGCCGAGTTGCTGCTGGAGGGCGAGGGCATCACCACCGACTTGTCACGAAAAATAGTGCTCAACCCTGACGTACCGAAGGGTGTGTTGCAGGTCGTGGCACAGGCCGCGACGTGCGATGTGGACGCCGAGTTCGGCGCCTGCCACTTGACCCGGCAGGACTGGGGCGTACCGATCGTGATCGACCCGGCCGGCCCGTCGCGACTGCCGTTGATCTTGCGAGGCCTGGACGAGTGAGGCGAACCGAACTGAGTCAGCGGTCCTGACCCGCGGCGAAGGGACGGACTTCCAGCCCCGCGGCACGAAGTCCGTCCCGCACCGAACCGGCCAGGTCCACCGCACCCGGTGTGTCGCCGTGCAGGCAGATCGACCGGACCGGACACGCCACCTCGGAACCGTCGACGGCCACGACCGAACCGTCGGTGGCCATTCGCACCGCCCGCCGGACCACCTGCCGCTGGTCGTGCACCAGAGCGCCGGCCGCCGACCGAGGCACCAACCGCCCGTCCGGCAGGTAGCCCCGATCCGCGAAACCCTCACCGATCACGGTCAGCCCGGCGTCCACCGCCCGCTGTGCCAGCACCGAGCCGGGCTGGCAGAGCACCGGCAGCGCAGGGTCATAGGCGACCACGGCGTCCACCACGGCTGAGGACTGGACGACGTCGACCGCGGCGGTGTTGTAGAGGGCGCCGTGCGGTTTCACGTACCGGACCCGGTCGCCGGCGGCCTTGCAGAACGCCTCGAGTGCCCCGATCTGGTAGAGGATGTCGTCGCGTAGCTCGTCGTGGTCGTAGTCGATGCGCCGACGCCCGAACCCGGCCAGGTCCCGGTACCCCACCTGGGCGCCGACCGCGACGCCCTTCTCGGCGGCCCGCCGGCACACCCGATGCATCGTGGACGGATCACCCGCGTGGAACCCGCAGGCCACGTTCGCCGAGGTCACCACGTCGAGCAGGGCTTCGTCGTCGCCGAGCCGCCAGGCGCCGAAGCCTTCGCCCAGGTCGGCGTTGAGGTCAATCGAGGTCACGGAAACGTACCGTAGTCCCCGGACGGGCCTGCGCGAGCGGAGTCACGTCGTCGACCACGCCGATCACCGGATAACCGCCGGTGGTGGGGTGGTCGGCCAGGAAGATGATCGGCTGCCCGTCCGCCGGCACCTGCACCGCGCCGAGGACTACGCCCTCGGAGGGCAATTCGCCGGCCTTGGCGCGGGTCAAGGCGGTGCCGGCCAGCCGGGCACCGACCCGGTTGCTCATCGGGCTGATCTGGTACGAGTAACCGAACAGTCCCGCCACATCGAACCAGTCGTCCCGCGGCCCCAGGCGCACACCGAGCACGAGTTCCCCGTCGTATCCCGCCGGAGCGCCCGGATCCTCCCGGTCCGAACCCGAGGCGGCCCCGACCGGCAGCGTCATGCCGTCGGTCAGCCGATCCGGTCCGAGGCCGGAGAGCGTGTCGGTGGACCGGCTGCCCAGCACCGGCTCGACCGCGATCCCCCCGGCCACCGCGAGGTAGGAGCGCACCCCCGCGGCAGCCCGGCCGATCTCCAGGACGGCTCCCGCCGGCACCTCGACAACCGGCCCGTCCACCACCGCCTTGTCCACTTTGACAACTGCCGGAGCCCCGGTGACCGCGACCGTGACCGCCTCCTCGAAGCGCAGCTTGCACCCCATCAGAGTGGTCTCCAGCCCGGCCGCCTCCGGCGGATTGCCGACGAGCCGGTTCGCTCGGACCAGCGCCGGACCGTCGAGCGCGCCGGACCGGGGCACCCCGAGATGCGCGTATCCCGGCCGGCCGAGATCCTGCACGGTGGTTAGCGGTCCGGCCCTCAGCACGGTGATCACGAGGCCACCAGATGGACCCGTGTCCCCGGGGAGAGCAGGGCCGGCTGCTTTCGGCGTACGTCGAAAAGGTTTTTGTCCGTGCGCCCGACCAACTGCCACCCGCCTGGCGAGGCCGTGGGATAGATACCGGCGTAGCTGCCGGCCAGCGCGACCGCGCCGGCCGGCACCCGGGGGCGAGGCGCAGCGAGCCGGGGCACCGCCCACGCTTCGGGAAGTCCGCGCAGGTAGGCGAAGCCGGGCGCGAAGCCGCAGAAGGCGACGGTGAGCGGGGTGTCAACGAGCCGTCGCACGGCCTCGTCGCGGGAGACCTGCCAGAGATCGGCGACGGCCGCCAGGTCGGCGCCGTCGAACTCGGTCGGGATCTCCACGAGCTCGCCTTCGGCACGGGCTTCGCCCGGCGCAGGCTCCCACCCCGCGAGGAGAGTCGCGGTCTGCTGCGCGACACCGTCGATCAGCACGGTACGCGCGCCCGGCACGATCTCAGCGGCCCGGAGTTCCCCGCTCTCCCGGCGGCGCCACAGCTCGGCCCGCCACGCTTCCACCCGCTCCGGGTCGGAACACTCGATCAGCAACGCCGCAGCGCCCACGCGTCGTACCTTCATGAGAAAATCATCCCGGACCGCCGACCGTATCCGGCATCACTACTTGCCGGTAACCTACGGTGCCGTAACCTGGATCGCGTGACAGCCTCAGCCCGGTTCCGGATGAAGCCGGCCGACCTCGGTAAGCCGCGTCTGCGCGGCCGGTTGCATCAGTACGCGTTCTTCGCCGCCCTGGTCTGCGGCGTCGTGCTGTGTTCGATCGCGCTCAGCCGCCCGGGCATAGCGCCCTTCATCAGCTGCCTGATCTACAGCATCACGGTTTGTGGACTGTTCGGGACCAGCGCTCTCTATCACCGGCGGGTCTGGAGCGAACGCGGCTACCAGATCATGCGGCGGATGGACCACTCGATGATCTTCATTTTCATCGCCGGTACCTACACGCCGTTCTGCGTGCTCCTGCTCGACCCGGGGAAGGCCACGCTGATGCTCAGCCTGGTCTGGGGCGGCGCGCTCGGTGGCGTCGCGCTGAAGATAATCTGGCCGCACCTGCCCCGCTGGGCGGGTGCTCCGCTCTATGTGGCCCTCGGTTGGGCCGCCGTCGCGATCCTGCCCGATGTGCTGGCCGGCGGCGTCACCTGCCTGGTGCTGCTGATCGCGGGCGGCGTGACCTACACGGTCGGTGCGGTCTTCTACGCGCTACGCCGGCCGAACCCGTGGCCGGAGATCTTCGGCCATCACGAGTTCTTCCACGCCTGCACCCTGGTGGCCGCGATCTGCCACCACATCGGGGTCTACTTCGCTCTCTACGCCTGACCGGCGGCGGCCCGGGATGCCCGGGCCGCCGGCCAATCAGGAGTACGCCGGCGGGGGCGGCGGCGGCACGTCGTCGCGGCGAACCTCGCGGTACTCGGTGGTGTAACCGGTCGTGGCGGCCGGGTGCTGGGCCGGACGCGTCACCACGGTGCGGCGACGGCTGTTCCAGAACCAGAGCGTGATGATCAGACCGGCCAGGCCGGCGACCATCAGGATCCAGCCGATCACACCGATGTCGAGACCACTGATGTCCGCCTCCACGGCGAACGCCAGGATCGCTCCTAGCGCGAGCAGGAAGATGCTTGCACCGATGCCCATCGGACCCTCCTCGAATGGTGTCCGCGCGGCCGGGCGAGGGCGCTCGACCGTGGTGAATGCGTCGATCGACCGTTTACCCGCACGTGTGAAGTTCCAATCAGGCAAGCTGTTCCAATGACCTCGCGGACGCTGATCCTGCTTCGCCACGCCAAGGCGGAGACGCCCGGCGAAATCGACGACTACGACCGTGCGCTCGCCCCCCGCGGCGAGTCCGATGCCGACGCGGCCGGTGCATGGCTGGCCGACGAGAAACTCCACCCCGACCTGGTGATCTGCTCGCCGGCGAAACGCACCCGGCAGACCTGGCAGGCCGCGTCGATCGCCCTGGTCCAGGGCGAGCGGTCGTCCTCCGCTCCGGAGGTGCACTACGAGGAGGGCCTCTACTGGGGCGGGCGTACCGAGGTCTTCGATCTGCTCCGCACGGTCCCCGATACGGTGCGGACCATCCTCGTCATCGGCCACAACCCGACCATGTCCGAAGTGTCCGCTCTGTTGGTGCCGGACGACGAGTTCACCGGCACCGTCGTCGAGTTGAAGACCGCCGGCCTGGCCGTGCACAGCGGCGACCGGCCGTGGGCCGAGACCGAGCCGGGGGCGATGCGCCTGGTCCGGCAGCACACCGCCCGCGGCTGAGCCCGGCTACTTCCGGTACCAGGTCCGGATCGTCGTGTAGGTGACGTTGCCGAGTTTGTCGTACGCCCGGACCTGGACCTTCATCCTCTTCTTCCGCTTCGCGGTGTTGACGCTCAGGACGTACCCCGCCTTCACGTCCTTGCTCACGACCTTGCCGTTCACGACCAGCTCGACCCGCGCGACCCCGGCCGCGTCGGCGGCCTTCACGTAGACCTTGACCGTGCCCTTGACCTTCGCCTTGTTCCGCGGCGCCTTGGTGATCGACACGGTCGGACCCTGGTTGTGCGTGATCGCCGTGCGGGTGTACTCGCGGATGTTGCCGGTGACTCCGCCCAGCGTGCTGGTGAACGTGCCGCGAACCCTCGCCGAAGCAGCCGGGGTCATCGTGCCGGCCGTCGGGTCGGCGTTGGTTCACGGCGCCGCTGTTCCGGTTCGCCGGTCCCAGCGGATCGACGTCGGCACCGATCTGGATCTCGGGTTCCGCATAGCGCACCGCGGGGTTGGCGGTCGGCGTCGCGACCGTGGCCGCACGATCGGCGAGCGACAGCTCGATGGTGAACGCGTTCAGACCCGGTACGGCCCGGGGAGCGGACACCCGATCGCCCAGCCCGGCAACGACGTCGCCGGAGTCAGCGCCTGCGGCGCGCACAGATAACAATCTGGACAGACGAAGGCCGGCGGACGCCATTGTCCGCCGGCCTCCGTCTTTTCAGGAGAGTGGGAAAAGCTTCAGATCAGAACGCGTCCTCGGACAGGTCCATCACGTCCAGGTTGGTGTTCTCGATGATGCGCCGGTCGGCGCCGATCCGGGGCAGAACCTCGCGGACGAAGAAGCGGGCAGCCGCCACCTTGCCGGTGTAGAAGTTCTTGTCCGTCTCGGAAACGTCGCCGTTCAGCGCGTTGAGCGCCACCTCGGCCTGGCGCAGCAGCAGCCAGCCGAGGACGACGTCGCCGAGGGCGAGCAGGACCCGGCGCGAGGTCAGACCGATCTTGTACAGCTCGCGGGCCTCACCGCCCTGGACCGCCTGGAGCCAGCCCAGCGTGGTGCCGAGGATCTGCTGCATCTCGCCGAGCGCCTTGCCGAGGCCCAGCCGCTCCTCCTTGAGCTGACCGTTGCCGGCCTCGCTCTCGACGAAGCCCTGGATCTCCGCGGCCACCGTGCCGAGAGCCCGGCCGTTGTCCTTGACGATCTTGCGGAAGATCAGGTCGAGGCTCTGGATCGCGGTCGTGCCCTCGTACAGGGTGTCGATCTTCGCGTCCCGGACGTACTGCTCCAGGGGGTAGTCCTGGAGGAAGCCGGAACCGCCGAAGGTCTGCAGCGACTCGTGGCCGAGCAGTTCGTACGCCCGCTCCGAGCCGACGCCCTTGACCAGCGGAAGCAGCAGGTCGTTGACCCGGCTCGCGGCCTTCGCGGCCTTCTCGTCGCCGGCCGCCTCAGCGATGGCGACCTTGTCCTGCCAGCTGGCGGTGTAGATGACCAGGGCGCGCAGGGCCTCCGCGTACGACTTCTGCAGCAGCAGCGAACGGCGTACGTCAGGGTGGTGGGTGATGGTCACCCGCGGAGCGCCCTTGTCGGTGTTCTGCACCAGGTCGGCGCCCTGTACGCGGTTCTTCGCGTACTCCAGGGCGTTGAGGTAACCGGTGGAGAGGGTGGCGATCGCCTTCGTACCGACCATCATCCGGGCGTACTCAATGATCATGAACATCTGCCGGATGCCCTCGTGCTTGTCGCCCAGCAGCCAGCCCTTGGCCGGAGTGCCGTGCTCGCCGAAGGTCATCTCGCAGGTGTTGGAGACCTTGATGCCCATCTTGTGCTCGACGTTCGTGGCGTAGACGCCGTTGCGCTCGCCCAGCTCGCCGGTCTCCGCGTCGAAGTGGTACTTCGGCACGATGAACAGCGACAGGCCCTTGGTGCCCGGGCCACCCTCACCCTCGACACCGACCGGGCGGGCCAGCACGTAGTGGATGATGTTGTCGGTCAGGTCGTGCTCACCCGAGGTGATGAAGCGCTTAACGCCCTCGATGTGCCACGAGCCGTCGGCCTGCGGAATCGCGCGGGCACGGCCGGCGCCGACGTCCGAACCGGCGTCCGGCTCGGTCAGCACCATGGTCGAGCCCCACTGCTTCTCGACGAAGAGCTTGGCCCACTTCTTCTGCTCCTCGGTGCCCTCGGTGTACGCCACGTGGGCGAAGGAGGGACCGGAGGAGTACATCCAGATCGGGGCGTTGGCGCCGAGGATCTGCTCGGCGATCGCCCACCACAGGGTCCGCGGCGCCATCGTGCCGCCCAGCGCGGACGGCAGGTCGAGCCGCCAGAACTCGGAGGCCATGAAGGTCTCGTAGGACTTCTTGAACGACTCCGGCAGCGGCGCGGTGTGCGTCGCCGGGTCGAACACCGGTGGGTTCCGGTCTGCCTCGGTGTAGCTGGCCGCGAGATCCTCGCGCGCCAACCGGTTGACCTCGGCGAGCATGTCGCGCGCGGTCTCCGCGTCGATCTCGTCGAACGGCGCCTGGCCGAACGCCTTCTCCGCTCCGAAGACCTCGAACAGGTTGAACTGGAGGTCCCGAAGGTTGCTCTTGTAATGCGTCATGTTGCTTGGCCCCGCTCTCCGGACGCGAGTTACCCGTCAGTAACCCCACTGTATTACTCATCGGTAGGCAGCGACAACCCGGGCAAGATTTTCGGTGGAACCCACCAGGAGGGGGGCGGTTGTCCGTCGGTTCGTGGCCCAAACGTCTCCGATCAGGTGGCCTGCGGTACAGCCGTTCGGCCATTTGCCGACTTCGACACTCAGACCACGTATCGCGGGCCCAGAAGGTTCGTTTCACCGGATAGACAGCGGAGAACGTTTCGCCGAGTACCCAGGGGGACGCGATGTTCGCCACCATCAAGAGTCTGATTCCGGAGCCGCGCCAGGCCAGCCAGCCCCGCAACTACGTCGGCCGGCACCGCGTGCCCGAGCCCGCACCGGCACCCGCGCCGGTGTCCCCGGCGCCGGCCGAACCGGACGAGAACGCCGCAGCCTGATTAGCTGGGCCTGCCCCGCGGCGGAAAACCGATGCAACCCCGCTAACTACCGGCGGCTCCGACTTCCCAGCTGGGCACGGAAACGGCAGCGCCGCCGTCCGGCCCGGCGTACTCCAGCAGAACCAGGGCGATGTCGTCCTCGAGACGGCCGTAGACCCAGTCGTGCAGGGCGGTCTCCAGCGACGCCAGCCCGTCCCCGACGGTGCCGTGGCCCAGCAGCCGCCACGCCCGGTCAGCGGTGGGGAAGAACTCACCCTCCCGGCGAGCCTCACCGAGCCCGTCGGTGAAGAGCAGCAGCCGGTCTCCCGGCTCCAGCCGCTCCACCCGCGCCTTCACCTCGGGCATGAAACCGAGCGGCGGTGCGGGCGCCGGCGGCTCCAGCGGAATGACCTGGCCACGCCGCAGCAACAGCGGAGCCGGATGTCCACAGTTGACGATCGTCAGCGTGCCGCCGCGCTCCTCGACCAGCGCCGCGGTCACGAAGTCCTCGTCGCCCACGCTGCGGGCCACCGCACGGTCCAGGTCCGCCACGATCGACTTGATGTCCGCCCGCTCGTAGGCCACGTGCCGGTACGACCCCAGCACGATGCTCGCCAGCCGGACCGCGTCCAGGCCCTTCCCGCGTACGTCACCGATGATGATCCGGACCCCGTACGGCGTGTTCAGCGCCTCGTAGAGGTCCCCGCCGATGTCCGCCGCGGCGGTCGCCGAGATGTACCGCCCGGCCACCGCGAGCGAACCCACCTGCGGTCCGATCGGCCGCAGCACCGCCTGCTGGGCGACCGAGGCCAGCCGCAGCAGGTCGGCGATCCGGTCGGCCTGCCGCTCCCGGATCGTGGCGCCGGCCGCCGCCACACCAGTGGCGAGCATGATGCCCATCAGGTTGACCAGCCCGGTCATGTCGTGGTCACCGGCCATACCGACGAAGACGGCCCCGACCACCGTGGCCAGGACACCGACCACGAGGACCACCTGCCAGGCGGCGAAGACGGCGGCCACGAACGGGACGGTCGCCAGCAGCCCGACGAAGCCCGCCGGGCGCCCGTCCGCCAGCTCCACCGCGGACACGACCGCGAGCAGCACGAGGGCCGCGCCGAGTCCGGCGCGGTTCCCTGGGCTCAGCGGGCGGCGGCCCGGTGCGAAAGTAGGCATGGTTGCGGGAACAGCATGCCCGATCGGCCCCAGATCGGGCATCAACTTGACCCCTAGGCTGATCCGAGTCTGTCCACCTGTTAGTTCTGAGGTCGTTCGGTCGGTCCACGAAGGGCTGCGCCACGGTGACAGGATGTCCCGGTGACCCACCATCTCCGTGATCTTCTGCGCGCCGAGTTCCGCTGGACCAACCCCGGCCCGAACAGCGAATATCTCGTCAGCGACCGCTCCGGATGGTGGCGCGAGCCGAGGATCCTGGACGGGCTCGGCCCGGCGCTGGCGGAATTCTTCCGCGCCGAGCGGCCGACCGTGGTGGTCGCGCCCGAAGTCACCGGATTTTTGCTGGGCCCGCTAGTGGCCCGGGCGCTCGGGGTGGGCTTCGTGGAGGCGTACCGGGCCGGGGCACGCCGGCCCATCGCCGAACCGATGATCTGGGCCGAGGTGCCGGCCGACCACCGCGGCGACGTGCAACACCTCGGCGTACGCCAGCGCCTGATCGGCGACGACGACCGGGTCCTGGTCGTCGACGACTGGGCGTCGACCGGCGCCCAGGCTCGCGGGCTGCGCGACCTGCTGGGCAGCCGGTACCTCGGCGCCGCGGTGATCGTCGACGAGTGCCCGCCCCCGGTGACCGCCGAGCTGCGGATCAAAAGTCTGCTGACGGGTGCCGACCTTGACCCGTAAGGTCGCCCGGTGCGCACCACACTGGACCATGCCGGGCTCGACGAGCCGATCCGGGCCGCCTTCGGCGACCGACCGCTGACCGGGCTGCACCGGCTCAAGGGCGGCACCAGCAAGGGCGTCTACCGGTTGGCCTTCGCCGGCGGCGGGACCTGCCTGGCCTACCGCTGGCATCCGGACGAGAGCTTCTGGCCGGTGCAGACGGTCCTGACGGTCGGGCCGCTTGGCGCCGGGACCGGGCGGGCGGTGTTCCTCGACCGGCACGACCGGTTGCGGGCTCTGGGCGTACGCGTCCCGATCGTTTTCGGTCTTGGAGGCACCGACCTTGCGCTCGTCGAAGACCTCCCGGGCGGCTCGCTGGAGGCTCTGCTCGCGCACGATGCGGCCGCAGGCCGCGAGGCGCTGGCCCGGCTGCGCGACCAGCTGACCCGCATGCACACGGCGCCGGGCGTGCGCCCGGACCATCCGGAGCCGTGCGAGGAGATCGTCGCCGAGCGCGGCCGGCGAGCCCTGGCCGAGGCCGCACGGCGCGTTCCGCTCATCTCCGCGGAGCAAGACCGTTTGGGGTACGCGCTACGCACGCGCCTGGCCTCGGTGCGGCCCCGCCGGCGGCACGGGTGGGTCCACGGCGAGCTGGGGCCGGACCACGTGCTCATGGACGCCGCCGGCGAACCGGTCCTGATCGACATCGAGGGCGCGATGATCTTCGACGTGGAGTGGGAGCACGCGTTCCTGGAGCTCCGGTTCGGCGCCGACTACCCGGCCCTGCACACCGTCGAACTCGACCCGGCGAGGATGGCGCTGTACCGGCTGGTGCAGTACCTGTCCCTGGTCGCCGGGCCGTTGCTGCTGCTCGACGGAGACTTCCCGGACCGCGGCCCGATGTTGCAGATCGCCGAGTGGAACACCGAGCGAGTCCTCGCCGAGGTGTGATCAGTTACGGACGCGCTGGTAACCGGCCAGGGCGCCGCGAGTGGGCTGCCAGCCGGTGGCCGTGTAGCTGGCCAGGCCGCGCTGCACATACGGATCCTGGGCGATCAGCTCCCGGGCCTCGGCCTCGGTGTCGACGTCGAGCAGGATGACACCGCCGAGGGGTGGGTCCTGGCGGCCGGCGGTGACCGAGAAGCCGCGCTTCTCCAGGTCGGCCACGAAGTTCAGGTGGTCCTCGCGGGCCGCGTCGACCTCGTCGAGGGGCTTCAGGTACTTCGAAATCATCAGATACACGCCGTCATCGTAGATCTGGGCGGCTGTATTGCGGCTCTTCGCTTAGCTGCGGACCTGCCCGGCTGTTTCGCGGCTCCTTGCTCAACCCGCGCCTGCCCGGTCGTTTCGCGGCTCCTCGCACAACTCCGGGCCCCGCCGCCTCGCGGTCCCTCGCCTACCCCGCCGCCTCGCGGCCCCTCGCCTACCCCGCCGCCTCGCGGCCCCTCGCCTACCCCGCGCCTTGCGGCCCCCTCGCCCAACCCCCGGGCCTGCCCGTCCATCCCGGCTCTATTCTTCGCCCGCCGGCCAGCTCTTGGCCGGCTTCAGCCGGTCCCGCCTGGCGTGCCGATCATGGCAGGTGAGCGGTGTTTCGCCCGATCGGGTGATGACGCGGTCCTCCGGAAGCGGCGCCGATCACGGCTTTGGTCAGAGGGTGCCGAGGATGAGCCAACCGTCCAGCCGGTGCCGATTTGTCCCGGGCAAAAGCTACCTTTCACCCGTGCAGATCCAGATCACCGCAGCCCCTGACCCGGCCCTGATCGCGGCCGCGGTCCGCCACGGCCTGCGCCGGCCGGTCCTGTTGGCCCGCTGTGCCGGCTGGGCGCTCCTGCTCGGGGCCCTGGTGATCCAATTCGGCACGGGACGCCTGAGCGTCTTCCTGGTGGCCGGCGGCGCCGCACTCGGCGTACTGATTCCGATGTTCTTGCTCAACCACCATGCCCGGCGCGTGATGCGCGCCGGCCGGACTACCACCTACGAGCTCAGCGAAAGCGGCGTGGCCAGCTCAAACGCGGAGAGCCGCCACTCGTACGCCTGGCGCGCCTTCCGTTCGGTGGAGGAACTCTCCGGACAGCTCCTGTTCCGGTTGGGCAGCACCCGTTTCTTGCCGGTACCGACGGCTGGGCTGAGCCCCGCCCAGATCGACCAGGTGCTCGGTGCGGCCTCCGCGAGCGGCGTGCAAGTCCAGCGCCGTTGACCTCATCCGAGGCGACCGGAGCGCACCTGCCCGCGTGCCCCCCGTGTGCGCGCCCGGCGTCGCTTACCTCATCCGTAGGCCACCGGATCGCACCCTGCTCAGCGGGCTCGCGCGTCCGGCGTGGCTGAGGTCAGCGGGTCGGCCAGGTGCGGAAATTCTGCGCGGATCGGCTCGCCGTCGGGCCGCGCTGGCCCTGATAGCGCGAACCGTAGACGGTCGAGCCGTAGGGATGCTCCGCCGGGCTGGACAGCCGGAAGATGCAAAGCTGGCCGATCTTCATCCCCGGCCAGAGCTTGATCGGCAGATTCGCCACATTGGAGAGCTCCAGCGTGACGTGGCCGGAGAACCCCGGGTCGATGAAGCCCGCGGTGGAGTGCGTCAGCAGCCCGAGCCGGCCCAGGCTGCTCTTGCCCTCCAGCCGGGCAGCGAGCCCCTGACCGAGGCTGATCACCTCGAGCGTCGACGCGAGCACGAACTCGCCCGGGTGCAGCACGAACGGCTGACCATCCTCCACCTCGACCTCGGCAGTCAGGTCATCCTGCTGCTCGGCCGGGTCGATGTGGGTGTACAGATGGTTGTTGAACACCCGGAAGAAGCGGTCCAGCCGTACGTCGATGCTGGACGGCTGCATGAGCGTCGGCTCGAACGGCTCCAGCGAGAGATCGCCCGACTTGATCTCGGAGACCAGGTCACGGTCGGAGAGCAGCATCGCAACACCATACCGACCTGCCCGAATCGGCGTGTTCGGTGGCCGTGTCGAACGTATGTTCGATAGAATGCACCCATGGCTTCCTGGTCCGATTTCGCCGCCGCCGAGCCGATGCTCGCCGCCGGCATCCGTGCGCTCCTCCAGCAGTACGGCCCCGGCATGGGTTACCTGGCGACCATCCGCCCCGACGGCGGCCCGCGCGTCCACCCGGTCTCCCCGGTCTTCACCGACGATGGCCTCTACTGCTTCATCGTCGACTCACCGAAACGCCGCGACCTGGACCGCGACGGGCGGTACGCATTGCATTCGTACCCACCGGAGGACAACGACGACGAGGCCTGCCTGACCGGCCACGCCCAGCCCGTCCACGACCCGCTGACCATCACCCGCCTGGCCGGCGCCCTGCACGCCTCACCCGACGTCGACTGGCGACTTTACGAGCTCACCATCGAAACCGCGATGCTCCGCCACCACGGCCCAGCCGGCGCTCTCCCGCTAGCCGCCACTCCCTTCACCCCGGCGTTCGCGCAGACTTGGCGCGCCCCAAGCAACTTACGGCGGACCCTCGCAGTCGCCGGCTGAAGACGGCGGGGCGGTCCCGCCACCACACCGGATAATCAGGTACAGTGGGGCCGCTTGCGGGTGTAGTTCAATGGCAGAACATCAGCTTCCCAAGCTGACAGTGCGGGTTCGATTCCCGTCACCCGCTCCACAGACGGAAGCCCTGGTCAGGACCGATGGTCCCGCCAGGGCTTCCATATTGCTAGGTCATGCTGAAACAGGAATGGGCCATTAACGGGCCATTAGCTCGCCTTGGCGGCCGGTCCGTCGCCATCGCCGGCCATCTTCGGCTTGCGCTTGCTCGGCTTGCGCCGGAGCGCCTTGACCGCCGCATCCATCGCGTCGGCGATCCCCGGTCTGCCTCCCGTCGGTGAGCGTCGCTATGCGGAGGCTCTTAGGGGCTCGAGGGCGCCCAGGATGAGGCCGAGGCCGAAGATGAACTCCTCTGCCGGGTCGTAGCCGGCAGCGACGAGCGCCGCGGCGGACTCGTTGAGGTAGGGGAACTCGTCAGGAGGAAGCTGGGGCAGGTAGACGTCCTCGGTCATGTTCGCGAGCTCGTCGGCGGTGTCGAACGGCAGGCTGGCTTCCTGCAGGGCGAAACCGTAGACGTAGCTGTCGAGCAGCCAGTTGGCGTGCGTCGCCATCAGGACCGAGAAGCCGGCCCCCCGCAGGCAGGCGGTGACCGCTTCGCGGTGGCGGAGGTTCGCGGGCCCAGGCGATGTGCGTGACTCCATCAGGCTGATCGCCCACGGGTGGCGTGCGAGAACCTGTCGGGTGGATGCCGCCCGCCGTCGCATCGCCGACTGCCAGTCGGTCTCTGCGGGTGGGAGCTCGATCTCCTCGAACACGATGTCGATCATGGCGTCCAGCAGCTCCTCCTTGTTCGCCACGTAGTAGTAGAGCGACATCGCGCCCGCGCCGAGCGCGCCGGCCAGCCGGCGCATGCTCAGCCCGTGGACCCCCTCGCGGTCGGCGATCCGGATGGCCTCCATTACCACCCGTTGCTTGCTCAGCCCCGCGTCTGGCGCGACCTGGCGTTTTTTCTTCCCGGACACGGGTCTCCTCACTCGCTCGAACGGCTTGACGATCGTCGAGCGTACGGTCGTCGTACAGTGTACGACGTACGGTGTACGAATCAGCGAAAACCCCGAACCCGCTCGACAACCCGCCGGTCATCCGACCGTAACGAAGGAGTAAGAGATGAGATCACCGAAGAAGACCGCCACCACGCCAGCCCGCAGTTCGTTCGTTCGAGGCCGGCTCGTCGGTGCCGCGGCGATCGCGTTCGCGGTGTTGGTGGTGATCGAGAACGTGTTGTTTGCGGTAACGGGCGCGCTGCCCTACGACGCTCCGATCGAGGACGTGCTGGCCTACTACGCGGCCAACCGCGACGCGGTCGCGATCGTGTCCGGTCTGGTAGCCCTGTACCTGCCGCTGCTGCTCGTGTTCGTGACGGGCCTGCACGGCCTCGTGGAGCGGCGCGGCGGAGCGGGCACCGACTGGTCACGCCTCGCCTTGGCCGCTGGCGCGACGCTGTCGGCCATCTTCGTGCTTGTCAACGTCCTGCAGATCGGGCTCGCGCTCTCCGCCAGCGGGCTCGCCGAGCCGACGCCCGCGTTCGGGCTCGTCTGGCAGATTCACGCAGCGGCGTTCGCGCTGGCGCTGCCGATGCTCGGCACCACCTGCATCGGCTCGGCCCTCGCCGCGCACGCGAGCGGGTTGACTCCGGCTTGGCAGCGCCTGCTGGGCATGGTGGGCGGGAGCCTGCTGCTCGCTGCGGGGCTGGGCAACCTCGCGATCGCCGACGGCTCGCCGCTGATCTTCGTCGGGCTCCTAGGGTTCGCCGCCTGGCTCGTCTGGCTGCTCGCGACGGGCGTGCGCCTCATCCGGTCGTGACCGAGATGAGGCGGCGCCGAGGTCGCGCACGCGGGGCGAGGATTCCGTGGAGGGCCGCCCGGGGATGGCAGCCACAGCCTCGATCGGGACCACCCGTGCGTATGCACGTCCAGACCTGCCGCCACGCCGGCGGACGGACCGCTCCTCTCAAAAGAAGAGCCACGTGACCTCAACCGCTCCGAGAACCACCCACTCAGCCGCACACTTCCGCTCCGTTGCGTCGGGTATCAAGACACATTGCCCTCAGCACATTGGTGTAGGCGGTGGTGAACGCTTCGCGGTCGACACCATGCACCGTCCCATCTGGGAATCGGTAGCTTCTCGTGGGCAACACGGCCGCCAACTCGTCCGCCGCGCCGCGTCCGTCGGCCGACGCAATCGCACGCATTCTCGACGTAGCGCGCTGGAAGCGGTCCACTGCTTCCAGCATGTTGCTCTCCTCGCACGCCTCGGAGACCGGTAAGTTGCTGGCCTTGTTGATCGAGGGGCACGAACGTATGAGGCGGTTCGTCGCTGTCCGGATCTCGGTGGCAGACGTCAGGAGCTCGACGTAGACCTGGCTGCGTTCAACCCTTGTAGCCTCGACTTGCTGCCAGTGGTTTTGATCAGCAGTCACCTTCAGATTGGCCGCTGTCGTCGTCATCGATGCCTGCCATGCTTGCAGCGACGTGTACAGGGCGACACCAGCCGCAAGAAAGCCCAGAATTAGGGTCACCGCCGTCGAGTAGATGTGCCGCCCTGGCTCTGTCTTCCATGCCTCTCGGAGGTCCTCGCCCGCGACCATCGTTGTGTCCCGCAGCGCCGCCATCGAGGCCCCCCAACGCTGGAACACCGCGGGTGGAAAGTGTTTTCGTCCCGCAGGTGCCGAGCCTGCCGGTTCCGATTTGGTGGACTGCTCAGGTGCCGGCAGCTCGTCGTGTGAAGGCATAGCAGGAAGTGGTACCAGCGGGATACCCATGTCGAAATCCGACGATCGGCCAGCAACAGCGTCAAACCTCCTGCGGCTTGGCGCCTCCGGCGGGTGCTGCGGGAGCCGGCTCGCCACCTCTCTTCACCCAGGCCCGCTTGCCGAGTACGTTCCGAAACACCGGCAACCTACCTAGATGCACCATTCCGAGGCTGAGCTACGCGGCCGGCGCGGTGTACGCCGACCCCAGTCCGGCGTTCCTCCTGGCCTGCACCGCTATTGCCGCCGGCCTCGTCGTGGTGCTGCTGGCACTGTTCCCACCGCTGCGCCGGATGGTCGACGCGCGCCGCCCGCACACCGAGAAGATCATCGGCCGCCGTTCGTAGCCGGCTTCAGGTCGCCGATGCTGACGAAGACGTCGTCGATCGCGCCGGCGAACTGGTCGTTGCCTCGGCCGGGGCCCTTGCCGCCGACTCGCAGCGGTTCGGCGTTCGCGATCGACAGCATCGGGGGGACCGGCACCCAGGCGCGCGGCAGCCCGTCGACGATCGTGATGAGGCGGTCTGAGGTGCGGCGGCACTCCAGGTCGTGCCATGTCCCGTCGGCCACGTCGATGAACGGCTCGGCCCGGTAGATCGGGGCTCGCTGGCCGGCGATCACGCAGCTCGGATGGCCCTGCCGATGATCGACCTGAAGCTTGAACTGGCTCACCCCGCCGACCGAATATCCCTTTTGGAGCACGTTGGCACCGTCGGCCAGGTCGGCGTGGGTCATCAGGATCGACGCGCCGTAGCGCAACGGGCGCCGGCCTGGGTTCAGGGCATCGTCGCGGATGCCTTCCAGGATGGCGCGCGGGCAATCCCGTTCCCTCGGCATGGCGCAGCGGTCCGGGTAGGCGACGGCCAGGCCACCGCGCTGGGGTACGAGACGAAGCAGTCCACCGTTCTGCCCCACCGGTCGCAGGTGATGCCGTCCGGTCACGTCGACGATCGGACGGCCGGGGCCGTGATCGAACGTGTAGCGGACGGTCACCGGGCCGTCGGCCACCCCGATGCGCCCGGGCACGCTGGGCTCGGGAAGTGCGTCGGAGGTGTTCAGCAGCCCACCGGTGGGCGGGGTGCGCCCGGCATCCGCGGCATGAGCATGGTGCGCGAGAAAAATCAGAACAAGTGTTGCGGACAGGGCGCCGAGTGCCGCAGCGCGCCGTCGAGAGTAAAGCATGGGGCTATTGTCCGCATTGCGGCTTAACCGCAAAATGGAAACTCCGCGTGGTTCTGACGGAAATACGTCAGCGGGCCCGCGTCACCGGATGCGCCGCTCCGGCCGGCTCACCGACCACCGCGTGCAGGACGTCGTCCAATGTGATCACACCCAGCGGTCGCCGGCCGTCGCTGACCAGCACGATGTGCAATCGGTCCCGGCGCATGGTGAGCAACAGGTCGGCGAGGCTCCGTTCGGGCGCCACCACGGCCAGGGGGCGGACCACCTCCGCCGGGATAGGCAGGCGGCGCTGCGTGGCCGCGTACCCAAGGATGTCTTTGACGTGCACGAAGCCCAGCACCCTGCGGGTGTCGCGCTGGACCACCGGGAAGCGTGAGCGGCCGCTGCGCGTCGCCACCGCCTCCAAGGTCGCCGGCGACACGTCGGCGGCCACCGTCGTGACCCGGGACCAGGGGAGCAATGTGTCGGCGGCGGTCCGGCTGTTGAGGCCGAGCGCGGCGTGGATCCGGGCGTACTGCTCGGAGCCGAGCATGCCCTCGCTGCGCGCCTGAGTGACCATGCCGGCGAGTTCCTCGGCGGTGAAGACGGTCTTGACCGAGTCGGTCGTCTCGATCTTCCAGAGCTTGAGGATCATGCGGGAGGCCCAGCGCATCGCGTTCAGCAGCGGCTTGGTCGCGGTGCAGAAGACGAGCATGAACGGGCCGAGGACGAGCGCGGAACGTTCCGGACCGGCCAGCGTGATGTTCTTCGGCACCATCTCGCCGATCACGGTGTGCAGGAACGTCACGATGATCAGGGCTATCACGAAGGCGACCGGGTGCACCGCGTTGGCCGGCAGCTCGGTGGCCGCGAACGGGCCCTCCAGCAGATGCGCGATGGTCGGCTCGGCGATGGCACCGAGGACCAGCGTGCAGATCGTGATGCCGAGCTGCGCACCGGCGATCATCAGCGGGATCTGGCTCATCGCGGAGAGCGCCCAGCGAGCCGCCTTGGAGGTCTCGGCCAGCGGTTCCAGCACGGTCCGCCGGGAGGCGATCAGGGCGAACTCGCCGCCCACGAAGAGTCCGTTGCCGATCAGGAGGACGGCGACGAACAGCAGCTCAGTCATCGGCGGGCTCCGGCGGGGCGACCACGCGTACCTGCTCGATGCGGTGCCGGTCGACCTCCATCACGGTGAACTCCCACCCCTGCTCCTCCAGCGACTCACCGACCACCGGGATGTGGCCGAGCCGGGCGAGCAGGAAACCGGCGAGCGTCTCGTAGGGCCCCTCGGGCAGCCGGAACCCGGCCTGCTCCAGCACCTCGTCCTCGCGGAGCAGGCCGTCGACGAGGAACGTCTTCTCGCCGCCGGGCGCGGTCAGCTCCTGGCTGGCGGTCTCGCCGACGTCGGTGTCGTACTCGTCGGCGATCTCCCCGACCAGCTCCTCGATCAGGTCCTCGACGGAGACCACGCCGTCGGTGCCGCCGTACTCGTCCACCACGATCGCCAGGTCCGCGTCGGCCGCCCGCAGGGCCGCCAGCACCTTGTCCAGGCTGAGGCTCTCCGGCACGTAGACCGGTTCCCTGGCGAGGGTGGAGACGCGGGTGGCGGCCCGGCGCTCGAGCGGTACGCCCAGCGCCTCCCGCACGCCGACCACCCCGGTGACCACGTCGAGCGTGTTCTCGTACACCGGAAAGCGGGTGTGCCCGGTCTCCCGCGCCACCGTGATCAGGTCCGCGACGCTCGCGGTGGTCTTCAGCCCGACCACGTCGACACGCGGCGTCATCGCCTTGGCCGCCCGCTTCTCGCCGAAGCGGATCGTCCGGCGCAGCAGCGTCGCGGTCTCGGCGGGCAGCGCGCCCGCCCGGGCGCTGATCGCGGCGAGCAGGCCAAGCTCCTCCGGCGAGCGGGCACTGGCCAGCTCCTCCTGCGGCTCGATGCCGAGACGGCGGACCAGCCAGTTCGCGGTGCCGTTCAGCGCGGCGATCAGCCACTTGAAGAGGGTGGAGAAGCCACGCAGCGGCGCCGCGGTGAGCAGGGCGACCCGCATCGGGCGGGCCAGGGCAGCGTTCTTCGGCACCAGCTCGCCGAAAAGCATCGACAGGAGGGTCGCCACGACCAGCGCGGCCACGTGCGTGACGGTCTCGGTGGACGATCCGGCCAGCGGCTCCACGATCGGCGCCAGCAGCTCGGAGAGCGCCGGTTCGGCCAGGTAACCGGTGAGCAGGGCGGTGAGCGTGATGCCCAGCTGAGCGCCGGAGAGCTGGAAGGAGAGCCCGTGCAACGCGTTACGGACGGTACGGGCCCGGCGGTCACCCGCTGCCGCCCGCGCGTCGATCTCCGCGCGGTCGACCGTGACCAGCCCGAACTCGGCGGCCACGAAGAACGCGTTGCCCGCCGTGAGCAGCGCGAATGCCGCCAACGGGAGCACCGCGGTCAGGAACAGGCCGTCCATGATCGCTTCACCTCGGGCTTCATTGTGCCGGACCGGGACCATCCGGCACTAACCGTGTCGATGACAAGTGGTCCTACCGTCAAGGTATGAACCTCTTGGAAGAGTTCGCCCTCCTCGCGCACGACGACCGCGGGGCGCGGATCATCGACACCACCCGGCTCGCTCATGGGCTCGGTGGCGCGGTTCTGATGGAACTCGCCCTCGGCGGGCGGATCGACATCGCGGACGACAAGGTCGTGGTGCTGGACCGCAGCCCGCTCGGTGATCCGATCCTGGACGAGGCGCTGGCCCGGATCGGCGACGACACCAAGCAACGCAAGGCTTCGCACTGGGTGGCCAAGTTCACCAAGTGGATCCGGCAGGCGGTCCTGGATCGGCTGGTCACCGCGGAGGTGCTGCGGGCCGAGCGGAGCACCGTACTGCTGGTCTTCCCGCGGACCAGGTATCCGTCGGCGTACGGGACGGAGCCGGTCGCCCGGAGCGATGCCCGGCAGCGGATGACCGGGGCGATCCTGCGGAGCGGGACGATCGATGCTCGTACCGGTGCTCTCTGTGCCCTGGTGTCCGCCGCCGGGATGGACAGCAAGCTCTTCGCTGACCTGGACCGGAAGCTGGTGAAGGCGCGGCTCAAGGAGATCAGCGAGGGCAACTGGGCGGCCGACGCGGTGCGCCGGGCGTTCCAGAACGTGCAGACGGCGGTGGTCGTCGCGGTGGTCGCCGCCGGAGAAGGCGGAGGCGGTGGCGACGGCGGGGGTGGTGGCGACGGTGGGGGTGGCGGCGGAGGCTCTTGAGCAGGTGGCCGGCCGCTGAGGCGACCGGCCACCAACGACTAGGCCTCCTGCTTGAGCGAGCGGAGCAGGACGGTCGCGACGTCGACCACCTCGACCTCGTCCTGCTTGCCCTTGCCGGTCACACCGTCGCCGATCATCGTGTAGCAGAACGGGCAGCCGACCGCGATCGTCTTCGCGCCGGTGGCCAGGGCCTCCTCGGTGCGCTCCACGTTGATCCGCTTGCCGATCCGCTCCTCCATCCACATCCGCGCGCCACCGGCACCGCAGCAGAAGGAACGCTCCTGGTTCCGCGGCATCTCGACGAGGGTGGCGGTTTCCCCGAGTACCTCGCGAGGAGCGTCGAAGACCCGGTTGTGCCGGCCCAGGTAGCAGGGGTCGTGGTAGGTGACGTCGCCCTCGATCGGCTGGACGGGCGTGAGCTTGCCCTCCTTGACCAGGTGCGCGAGCAGCTGGGTGTGGTGCACCACCTCGACCTTGAGGCCGAGCTGCTCGTACTCGTTGCCGAGGGTGTTGAAGCAGTGCGGGCAGGTGGCCACGATCTTCTTGACGTTGGCTTCCTGCAGCGTCTCGACGTTCTGCTGGGCCAGCATCTGGAAGATGAACTCGTTGCCGATGCGGCGGGCCGGGTCACCGGTGCAGGTCTCGCCCTCGCCGAGGATGGCGTAGTTGACGCCGGCCTCGTTCAGCAGCGTGGCCACCGCGCGGGTGGTCTTCTTGGCCCGGTCCTCGAACGCGCCGGCGCAGCCGACCCAGAACAGGTACTCGAAGTCCTCGACCTCGCCGACCCGCGGCACCTCGAAGTCCAGACCCTTGGTCCAGTCCTCGCGGGTGTTCTGCGGTGCGCCCCACGGGTTGCCCTTGTTCTCCAGGTTGCGCAGCATGACGCCGGCCTCGGAGGGGAAACTCGATTCGATCAGCACCTGGTAGCGGCGCATGTCGACGATGTGGTCGATGTGCTCGATGTCGACCGGGCACTGCTCGACGCAGGCGCCGCAGGTGGTGCAGGACCAGAGCACGTCCGGGTCGATGATGCCGTTCTCGTCGACGCCACCGATCAGCGGACGGTTGCCCTCGGCGAGCGCCAGGACGTCCATGTGCGCGAGCTGGGCCTCGGTGGCCTTCTCCTCGCCCATCAGGTCCTTGCCGCCGCCGGCCAGCAGGTAGGGCGCCTTGGCGTACGCGTGATCACGCAGCGACAGCACGAGCAGCTTCGGGGACAGCGGCTTGGCCGTGTTCCACGCCGGGCACTGCGACTGGCAACGGCCGCACTCGGTGCAGGTGGAGAAGTCGAGCAGACCCTTCCAGGTGAACTGCTCGACCTGGCTGACGCCGAACAGGTCCTTCTCCGGGTCGGCCTCCTCGAAGTCGAGCGGCTTGCCCTCGCTCATCATCGGCTTCAGCGCGCCGAGTCCGGAACCGGCCGGCTTCTCCGGGCTGCGCTTGAAGTAGATGTTGAAGAACGCCAGGAACCGGTGCCAGGCGACACCCATCGTCGGGTTCAGCGAGATGGTGATCAACCAGGTCATCGAGATGGCGATCTTGACGAGCGCTGCCCAGGTGGCGCCGTCCTCCCAGGCCGGCAGCACCGCACCGACCGCGTGGCTGACCGGGGTGGCCCACAGCGGGTACTCGAAGTGGTCGGTGGCGACCTTGAAGCCGCGGATCAGGAAGCCGAAGATCAGCACGCCGATGATGACGGCCTCGACGAAGTACGCCTGCCACATGGTCGAGCCGAGGAACCTGCTCCGCTTCACCGCGCCCGGCTTCTGCCGCTGCCGGACGAAGACCAGGTAGAGGATGCCGGCCATGCCGAGGATGCCGATCCACTCGGTGACCAGCCCGAAGACCGTCCAGTGCCCGATGATCGGCAGACCCAGCTCCGGGTCCACCACCTCGAAATACGCCTCGACCACCAGCAGGAAGAGGATGAGGAAGGAGACCATCACGAACCAGTGGGCCGCACCGATCGCGCTCCACTTGAACATCCTGGTGTGACCGACGGTCTCCACCAGCATGGTCTTGGTCCGCGCTTTCGGATTCTCGAAGCGCGCCGGGTCCGGCTGTCCCTGACGGATCACGGCCGTGATGGTCAGCACGGCCCGTACCGCCAGGACGACGGCCACCACGGTGACCGCCCCCGCTAATGCGGTGGCGACGATCTGCGCGACGTCCATCTGCGTTGTGCCTCCTCGGTCGGCGATGCGCCACCCATGTTACCCACGAGTAATAGACGGGCGCGCGCCACAGGTCAAGGAGTGCGGCCCCTCAGCCGAAAGCGCACCCCACGCCGGGCGGGGGTGCGCTCACTTTCGGTGATTTTCACGTATCCGCAGTAAGCGGATGACGGATTGTCAACGCCAGCGGGACAGAAGGCCCAGCGAGGCCACCATGCAGCCGAAGCCGACCAGGAGGTTCCAATAACCCCAGCTCTCCACCGGCCACTGCTGTGATGACAGGTAGTAGACGACCAGCCAGGCGATGCCGATGACGATCAGGCTCACCGCGGTGAACGGCAGCCAGACCGGGCTCGGCTTCTTGGACGCGGCCGCACTCACCGCTGGACTGATGTCCGACGGCGGGGTGTAGACCTTCTTCTTGCGAACCTGTGACTTCGGCACGGTGCTCTCCTGAGGGCAACAAGTGGTGAACAACCCACCGCTGAGCGGCTCCGGGATCCCCGAATGCTGCCCGTGGCGAATACTGTTCGACAGCTAGCGTAGTCAAGGCGAGGCAGACACAGGCACCCGCCGGGGCAGGAAAATACCTCGGCTTCGGGTCTGGAGGGGGCTCGGTGGCAAATCTAGGGGGAGGCGGGGCCTCCTGGCGGCTCGTGCTGCGCCGCGCCGCGCGTGGCCTCCGGCCACGGCGGAACCGGCGCAGATCCATCTGGTCAGCCGGGGTTCCGCTGATCGCGCTGGCGGCGGGTCTGCTCTTCACCACCTCCGCGACAACCGCCGACGGTACGGCTTTGCGCGACGACCGACGGCCCCAACTCACTCAGTTGATCACCGAGAAGCGGGAGCGTCTCGCCGAGAGTGAGGAGCGGGCCGCCGATCTGCTGACCGACGTGGACCAGGCGACGGCCCGCCTGGCCGACGTGGACCAGCCGGTGAAGAGCGCCCGGGAGACGGCGGACGCGATGCGCGAGCCGGCCGGCTTCACCGCACTGCACGGCCCCGGCCTCACCGTGACCCTCAACGACTCACCGCGCCGGGGCACCGACTTCGGCGACAACGCTCCGGACAACGACGATCTTGTCGTCCATCAGGGCGACGTCCAGTCCGTCGTCAACGCACTCTGGGCTGGTGGAGCCGAGGCCATGACGATTATGGACGTCCGCGTGATATCGACGAGCGCGGTACGCTGTGTCGGCAACACGCTGCTCCTTCACGGCCAGGTCTTCTCCCCACCGTTCAAGATCACCGCGATCGGCGAACCCACAGCCATGCGTCGCGCGTTGGAGTCGTCAGAGGGAGTCAGGCAGTTCCGCGAGGCCGTCGCCGACTTCGGGCTCGGTTACACGGAAAAGGTGGAGAAGAACGTGACAGTGCGGGCGTACGACGGATCGACCGACCTCCGATCGGCGCAGGCTGCCCAGTGAGCGTTCCTCCGGAGCACCCGGCGCGCCCGCCTGGGAAGGGCCGCCATCGGGCTCCCGACAGCGACGCGCAGACCGCGTACATTCCCCGGATCTCCGACGCCTCGCCGGACGGCGTACCCGGCGGGCCGCTGGCGTCCCCGGTCGGCCCGGGCGGCAACGTCGACCCCGGCCCGCCGCGTCCGCCGGCCCCGGAAGCGGCGATCGGACCGGACGAGGCGAGCACCGCGGCGGCCGCCCGGCGGCGGTCAGCCCCGCCCGCCTTCCCGGCGGGCACGGACACGCCTTCCGGCGCCGCTGCGCCGGGCGCCCGGGGCGCGGCTGCCCACTCCGAGCCGTCCGATCCGGGGGTCGCGGATGCGTGGCGGTCGCCGCAACCCGCGCGCGGATTCCCTGGTGATCCGGGGCGCGCCGCTTCGCAGCCGGGTGCGGGTTTCCCCGGCGCCGAGTGGCCCGCGCGCAACCGTCCGGCGGAACCTCCGCCGAACGGAACCACCGCCTGGCCGCCGACGGCCGCACCGGAACCCTTTGGATCATCGCCCAGTGCTTCCGCCATGCCTCGCGCCTGGAGTGAAGGCCCCGGCGCGACGGCCGCGCCGCAAGGCCGCGATGCCGGCCGGGACAGGACGGGAGCGCCTGGGGACACGCCGGCGCCGGACAGCGCGAGCGCTGCGGGCCGTCCGCCTGGTCGGCCCGGCGTCGGTCGGCCCGGCTGGGGGACAGTCCCGGCGAACAGCCCGGATCCCGCTCAGAAAGGCTGGGCACACGCCCCGGAAACCACCGTAAATGCCTCTCAGGCCGGCTGGGAGGGTCCAGCCGGGCAGGGTGGCGGTCAAGGGACCCTTCCAGGCCATAGCGGCCGGGAGAACGGCTCCGGCACGCCTGCGGGCGGTAGCGGCTGGGGCAGCGGCGCGACGCCCCCCTCAGGCGGCAGCGGCTGGGAGCGCGCGGCCGACTCCGGCACGCAGTCTTGGCTTCCCGCCAGCCAGCGGACCGCCCCGTGGTCCCCGGCGGGCACCGATGCGCCACGCCGGCCGGCCGGCACTTGGCCGCATGCGGGCGCCGACACACCCGGCGGCCGACCCGAACCCTCCTGGCCCCAACCAGGCACCGACACTCCCGGCGGTCGACTTGAGGCCTCCTGGCCCCAACCAGGCACCGACACACCCAGCGGCCGACCCGAACCCTCCTGGCCCCAGCCAGCCGCCGAAGCACGGGGCGGCCGGCCGGAGTCCTCCTGGCCCCAGCCAAGCACCGACACACCCGGCGGCCGACCCGAATCCTCCTGGCCCCAGCCAGGCACCGGCACACCCGGCGGCCGACCTGAGGCCTCCTGGCCCCCGGCCGGCCCGGACGGAACCCGAGCGGTACCGAACGTTCCCGGAAACCCGTCGACCGCCGGACCGACGCGGGATCCCAGCGCAACCGCTGTCATCCGTACCATCGATGCTCCGACCAGCGTGCTGCCCACCGTGCCGAGCGGAACGCCGGCACCGGGCGGCACCCCGATTGCGCCGGGCGCGGCGGCCCAGGCCGCGCGTGCCGAGGCCGGGCCGGATGTCGCGCTCGGTGCCGCCTCCGTGGCCGCCACCGCGACTCCCGCGATCCGCCCCGGCGGCCCGGACGACGCCGACCCGGTGGCCGACGCCGCCGAACCCGTCAAGCCGAAGCGCGGCGAGCGGGTGGTCAAGCTGAGGCCGGAGCAGACCGAGGAGGGATACAAGAGCGTCTACTCGGAGCTGACCCGCCCGACACTCGGCTCCCGGATCCGGACCGGCATCCGCACCTCCGGCGAAGTAATGATCACTTTCGGTCTGGTGGTGCTGCTCTTCGCCGGATACCAGGTGTTCGGCAACTCGGCCGCGGTGCAGAACGAGCAGGACGACCTGGCCCAGGAACTGGATCAGGCCTGGGCCGATCCGACCGTGGCGCCGCCCGCGAGCAGCAACGTGAAGGCTCCGAAGGCGCCGAAGGACGGCCTGGTCGGCCGCCTCTACATCCCGAAGTTCGACAAGAAGTGGGTGGTCGTCGACGGCGTGCAGCCCGACGACATCCGGTACGCGCCGGGCCACTACCCGGAGACCGCGCAGCCCGGCGAGGTCGGCAACTTCTCGATCGCCGGCCACCGCATCAAGAAGATCTTCTGGCGTCTCGACGAGCTCGTCGACGGCGACGTGATCGGCGTGGAGACCAGGGAGAACTGGTACGTCTACCGGGTCTACGACCTGGAGGTCGTCAAGCCGCACCAGGTCGAGGTCGTCGCTCCGGTGCCCGGCCGGCCCAAGGCGAAACCGTCGAAGGCGCTGCTCACCCTGACCACCTGCAACCCGAAGTTCAACAACTACGAGCGGCTGATCGTGCACGCCGAACTGGCCGGCACGGTCCCGCGCGACCAGACGCTGCCGGATGCCGGCATGCCGGCGGAGATCAAGGCCTGACATGTACGCGTGGATCTGGCGCAAGCTCCCGGGTGCCGTCTGGAGCAAGCTGACCCTGTCCCTGGTGCTGATCACCGCGGTCGGGGCGCTGCTCTGGTACGTGGTCTTCCCCTGGGCCACACCGCTCCTGCCGTTCGACGACGTGCAGGTCGAGGCCGGCACTGAACAGGTGGATTCAGATTCGGTCATCCCCGGTGGCAGCGCGGCCCCGGACGCCGAGGCACCGGACGAGATTCCCTACAGCGTGACCTCCAACCACCCCGACCCGAGCCCCAGCAGGTGATGGCGTGCGCATTCTGGTGATCGACAATTACGACTCATTCGTCTTCAACCTGGTCCAGTACCTCGGCCAGCTCGGCGCGGACTGCGAGGTGCGGCGCAACGACGAGATCTCGGTCGCCGACGTCGGCACCTTCGGTGCCGCCGGGATCCTGCTTTCGCCCGGCCCGGGCGAGCCGACGCGCGCCGGGATCATGATGGAAGTGATCAAGGAGTACGCCGGAAAGGTCCCGATGTTCGGCGTCTGCCTCGGTCACCAGGCGATCGGGGCCGCGTTCGGTGCGACCGTGACCCGAGCACCGGAGCTGCTGCACGGCAAGACCTCCGAGGTGCACCACAAGGGTGAGGGTGTGCTGGCCGGGCTGCCGGAGCCGTTCACCGCGACGCGGTACCACTCGCTCGCGGTCCTGCCGGAGACGCTGCCGGACGAGATCGAAGTGACCGGGCGTACCGAGTCGGGTGTGGTGATGGCGATGCGGCACCGGGAGCTGCCGATCGAGGGTGTGCAGTTCCACCCGGAGTCGGTGCTGACCGAGGGCGGGCACACCATGCTGGCGAACTGGCTCGCCTCCTGCGGTCTGCCGTCGGCGCTGGAGAAGGCCCCGGCCCTGGCAGCCGAGGTGGAGGCGCGCCGGCGTTCAGCTTTCGTCACCGCTTAACCGGCAGAAATGGCAGGAGCTGCCGACCGTAGATCTGGTCGGCAGCTCCTGCCATAACTTGCGGGCTAATTTTCGCCCGGCGGCTCGCTCGGGTCGCCGGAGGGCGGCGTGCTCGGGTCCGTTTCCTCGCCGACGATGGTGAGGACGACCGTCTCGCCCTTCTCGACCTTCTTGCCCGCCTTCACGCTCTGCTTGACGACCTGGCCGGGGCTGCCCTGCTCCCCGTTCGTCGCCAGCTCGGTCGACGGGGTGAGGCCCTTCTCCTCGAGCAGTGCGGAGGCGACCTCCACCGACTTGCCGACCAGGTTGGGGACCTCCACCAGGTTGCCCCGGGAGACCTCCACCGTGATCTCGGTGCCGGGGTCGACCTCCTGGCCTTCCTTCTCGACCTTGAGGACCTGGCCCTTCGGCTGGGCCGAGTTCACCTCGCGGATGACCGGCTTGAGGCCACGGTCCCGCAGAGCGGCCTCGGCCGCGGCCTGCGTGCCACCGTCGAGACCCTCCGGGACCTCGACGGGCTCGGGAGCGTTGCAGACCGTGTAGCTGACGGTCTGGTTCGGCTCCACCGCGGCACCTTGCTGCGGATCCTGGGCGATGATCTTCCCGTCGCAGTCCTTGTCGACCGTCGGATCCTGTGGCTGCCCTGTCAGCTGCACCTTGGCCAGCTCGGCCTTCGCCTCGTCGGCGGTGAGACCGACCAATGTCGGCATCGCCACCGTCTGCGGATCAGTGGGGGTGTTGTCGTTGTCCCGGTTGCTCAGCGCCAGTGCGACGCCCAGGACCACCACCACCAGGAAGGCGAGCCCGGCCAGCGCGGCCAAGACCCAGGACGACTTGTTCTCCGGCTTTCGCGGCGCCACCGCGGCCGGGACCGGCCGCTGCACGGTGGTGGCGCCCTGCGGCTGCCACTGGCCAGCGCCGGTCATCGCCACGGTCTCGGCCTGGCTCATCACCGGCGTGGCCATCACCGGACGGCCGGAGACCGCGCGCAGTGCGTCGGCACGCATCTCCTGGGCGCTCTGGTAACGGTTCAGCGGGTTCTTCGCGAGTGCCTTCAGCACGATCGCGTCGACTTCCGGCGGGATGTCCCGGCTGATCGAGCTCGGCGTGCGCGGGTCCTCCCGGACGTGCTGGTAGGCCACGCTGACCGGGCTGTCACCGACGAACGGCGGGTGCCCGATGACCAGCTCGAAGAGGACGCAGCCGGCCGCATACACATCGGAGCGCGCGTCGACGGACTCGCCGCGCGCCTGCTCCGGGGAGAGGTACTGAGCCGTACCGATCACCGCGCTGGTCTGGGTCATCGTGGTGGCACCGCTGGCCAGTGCCCGGGCGATGCCGAAGTCCATCACCTTGACCTGGCCGTTCTGCGTGATCATCACGTTGCCGGGCTTGATGTCCCGGTGGATGATCCCGTGCCGGTGGCTGAACTCCAGCGCGGCGCAGATGTCGGCGATCATCTCCAGCGCGCGACGTGGCTGGAGGCGCTGCTCCTGGGCGAGGACCTCCTTGAGCGTCCGCCCGTTGACGAACTCCATCACGATGAACGGGAGCTTCTCGCCGGTGGCCGACACCTCTTCGCCGGTGTCGTAGACGGCGACGATCGCCGGGTGGTTCAGCGCGGCGGAGTTCTGTGCCTCACGGCGGAACCGCTCCTGGAACGTGGCGTCGCGGGCCAGGTCGGTGCGGAGCATCTTGATGGCCACGTCACGGCCGAGGCGCAGATCGCGTCCGCGGTGCACCTCCGCCATGCCGCCATAGCCGAGAAGCTCGCCGACCTGGTACCTGCCACCGAGCAGGCGGGCCTGCGCCGTCATAACGTCTGTCGTCCTTCGTTAGGTCGGATCGAGCCGAGCTGGGCATCGGCTTTCATAAGACGGTACGACGCCACCAACACTGGGTCAGCGACCACGTCCGAGCGGAGGATAGCCGCAGAGCTGCTGTGATAGCCCAGCGTGTTGCTTGCGGCGGGAGTGCCGTTGCCATGTCGTAACAGGAACGAGATGACCCCGGCGCAGAGCAGGACGAGAAGAGCCAGCACCACGGCCAGTACGACCAGGACCTGCCGGCCGAAGGTGCTCTCCGGCTTGGCGGCCGGCGTGGCCTGCGGCGGGTAGGCATTGACCGGCGCCCCCGACTGCGGCCGGTACGACGGCGGCATCGGGGACGGTGGCGCGGACGGCACCGAGGCGGCACCCCGGGCTCCGGAGACCGGACGCGGCACCGAGGCGCGGGCGGCGGCACCGGACTGGGGACGGGACGGCGCGGGGCTGGTCGGGCGTGCCGTACGAGCCGGCTGGTGTGGCTGAGCGACCGGCTGTTGCACCGCGGTGGTCAGGGACGACGCGGCCTGGCGGGCCACGGTCGCCATCGCCGAGGCACTCGGCCAGCGGGCGGACGGATCCTTGGACATGGCGCGATCCACAATGGCGCGGACGGCGGGTGGGATGTCGCCGGGCAGCGGCCGCGGGTTCTCCCGGACGTGCTTCATCGCGATCTCGATCGGGGTCGCCCCGTCGAACGGCCGATGCCCGGAGAGGCACTGGTACGCGACGACGCCCAGGGCGTACACATCGGATGCCGGCGTGGCGACGTCCCCGGAGGCCTGCTCCGGGGAGATGTATGACGCCGTGCCGAGCACTGCCCCGGCAACGGTGAGCTGACCGACCAGTGCCGAGCGGGCGATGCCGAAGTCCGTCAGAACCAGGGTGCCGTTCGGGCGTACCAGAAGGTTTCCGGGTTTGACGTCGCGGTGCACGATGCCGTTCGCGTGCGCGGCCTGCAGCGCGTCGGCCGCCTGCGCGACAAGCGCCATGGTGCGTGCCGGCGTCAGCCGGCCCACCCTGCTCAGCGTGCGGGAGAGGGCGTCGCCCTCGACGTACTCCATGACCAGGAACGCCAGTTGCTGGTCGCTGCCGTAGTCGTAGACGTCCACGACTCCCGGGTGGTTGATGGTGGCCATGGTCCGCGCCTCGCCGCGGAACCGTTCGGCGAAACCCGGCTCGTCGAGGAGCGCGGGCAGCAGGATCTTGACCGCGACGGTACGGCCCAGCACCTCGTCGGTGCCGCGCCAGACGTCGCCCATGCCGCCGCCGGCGATCCGCTCCTCCAAGCGGTACCGCCCACCGAGCGTGACCCCCGGGCGGATCATGTCAGTCCCCTCCCTGGCCCGCCGCGGCCTTCATGATGAGCCCGGCGATCCGGGCAGCCTCGGCGCTGGGGCTGCGGCTACCGGGCACGTTCTCCAGCATGACGCAGACTGCCGAAACCGCCTCGCCCTTGGAGTTGAACGCGAAACCGATGAACCAGCCATGGTTGTCCGCGTCCTCCGCGTTCTGGGCCGTTCCGGTCTTGCCGCCGACGGTGAAGTCGTCGATCCGCGCGTTCTTGCCGGTGCCGTTCTCCACGACACTGACCATCATGTCCTTCAGGTCAGCCGCGACGTTCGACGGGATCGGGTCGCGCAGCTTCTCCGGCTCAACCGTGTAGATCGTCCGCCGGTCCGGGCCGAGCAGCTTCTGCACCAGGTAGGGCCGCATCTGCTTGCCGCCGTTGGCCACCGTGGCGGCGATCATCGCGCCCTGCAACGGAGTCATCCGGACGTCCCGCTGGCCGAGCGACGACTGCGCCAGCGCGGCCTTGTCGGTGCTGCCGTCCGGGTTCGCGATCTCACCGGTACGGCTGGCCGCGACCGTGAGTCCGGAGTTGCTCTCCAGGTTGGCGACCTTGAGCGTCTCGTCCTCGAAACCGAAGGCCTTCGCGGTCTCCTTGACCTTGTCGGCACCGAGCTGCACACCGAGCCGCGCGAAAGCGGTGTTGCAGCTGGTGGTCAGGGCCTCCTTGAGAGTGACCTGGCTGGAGGGGCACACCTCGTCCGCCGAGTTCCGGATGGTCGCGCCGCCCTCGCGGTACTCGCTGCCGGCCTGGATTTCGCTGGCCGTCGTGAAGTTGTTCTGCAGGGCCGCCGCCGAGACGATCACCTTGAAGACCGAGCCGGGCGGCAGGGTCGTCGCCACCGACCGGTTCAGCAGCGGCTGTTCCTTGTCCTTGTTGAGCTTCTCGTACGCCTTCGCGGCCGTTCCGACATCGTGGCTGACCAGCGGGTTCGGGTCGAAGCTCGGCATCGAGACCATCGCTTGGACCGCACCGGTACGCGGATCGATCGCGACGGCCGCGCCCCGCTTGGCACCCCGCTCGTTCTCGGTCATCTGCTTCCAGGCCACCTGCTGAGCCTTGGTGCTCAGCGAGAGCAGCACGTTTCCGCCGCCGGGCTCGTCCCCGGTGAACATGTTGCTGAGCCGGTCCGCGAACAGCTTGTCGCTGGCACCGGAGAGGAACTCGTTCTCACTCGCCTCGATACCGGACGCACCCAGGTTGACCGGCTTGTACCCGAGGATCGGCGCGTAGATCTCCTTCTCCGGGTAGACACGCAGGTACTTGAGCTGGTCGTCGGTCTCCTTGTTCTGAGCGAGCGACTTGCCGTCGGCCTCGATACCGCCGCGAGGACTCTCGTACTCGGCGATCGTCACGCGGTCGTTGTAGTAGTGGGTGCGGTACTCGTCGGCCTTGTAGGCCTGGATCCAGTTCAGGTTGGCGAAGACGAGACCAAACAGGACGAAGATCACCACACCAGCGCGGCGGAGGGGTGCGTTCACGGCTTGATCACCTCCGTCATGGCGCCGTGCAACTGGGTGGGTGCCTTCTTCGGGCCGCGCCGCTGCGGCTCACCTCCCGTGGCCGGACGCCGGGCGGCGTCCGAGATCCGCAACAGCATGGCGATGAGCAGCCAGTTCGCCATCAGCGAGGAACCACCCGCGGAGAGGAACGGAGTGGTCTGGCCGGTCAACGGGATGAGCCCGGTGATACCACCGAGAATGACGAAGACCTGCAGCCCGAGGGTGAAGGCCAGACCGCCGGCGACCAGCTTGCCGAACGAGTCCCGCACCGCGAGCGCGGCCCGCAGGCCTCGCTGCACGATCAACAGGTAGATCACCAGCAGCGCGGAGAGCCCGAAGAGGCCGATCTCCTCACCAAGCCCGGCGAAGATGAAGTCGGTACGTACTTCAGGCACCTCGCCCGGTGTGCCCGCACCCGGGCCGGTACCGAACAGACCGCCCGTGCCGAGACCGAGCAGGCTCTGCACCAACTGACCGCTACCGCCGACTCGCTGGTAGTTCTCGTCGTTGAACGGGTCGAGCCAGACCTCGGCACGGTCGTAGAAGTTGGCGAACGGCCCGCCCACCGAGGCGCCCAGCAGGTATGCCACGTAGACGCCGCCGAAGAAGAGCAGCAGACCGATGATCAGCCAGCTGGCCCGCTCGGTGGCCACGTAGAGGGTGACGACGAAGAGGCCGAAGTACAGCAGCGCGGTGCCCAGGTCCTTCTCGAAGACCAAGACCAGAAGGCTGAACAGCCACACCGTGAGCACCGGCCCGAGGTCCCGGCCACGCGGGAAGTCGATACCGAGGAACCGGTGGCTCGCCAGCGAGAGCACCTCACGCTTGCGGACCAGGTAGTACGCGAAGAACGAGACCAGGGCCAGCTTCGCGAACTCACCGGGCTGGATCGAGAACGAGCCGAACTTGATCCACAGCTTGGCGCCGTTCACCTCGGAAATGCTGGACGGCAGCACCGCCGGGATCATCATCAGCACGATGCCGGCCAGGCCGAGGGTGTACGCGTACCGGGAAACGATCTTGTGATCACGCAGCAGCAGGAGCAACACCGCGGCCAGGATCAACGCGATGAGCGTCCAGGCCAGCTGCCGGCCACCGGTGCCGGCGAAGATGCCCGGCTCGGCCTCCTTCTGGGCGATCGCCCGGGCGATGTCGAGCCGGCGCAGGAACGCCACCCCGATCCCGTTGATCAGCGCCACCGCCGGCAGCAGCACCGGGTCCGCGAATGGAGCGGTGAACCGGACCACCATGTGCAGGCCGAAGAAGAGGATGCTCAGCAGCGCGGCCGGCACCCAGAAGTTGGGCCGGAGCGCGCCGAACTGGTTCGCCTCCACGGTGATGCCGAAGACCAGCACGATCACCATGGCGAACGCCAGCAGCCCGAGCTCGGCGTTGCGGCGTGTCTTCCACCCCGTCGGGATACGCGACATCTCGCCCGTGGAGGCGGGCGTGGGAGCCGGTACGGCGGGCGCGGTCAAGAAAAATCCCCAGACGTGTTGGCCGTGCTCAGTTGACAGTCCGGCACGTGACAGGGTCCACGGTCGTCGGAGCGCTCTCGGACGGTTGGGTACTGGGCGCGGCCGCCGTGGTGGCGGTGACGCTCCCGCTCGGCTGGCCGACCGGCGGGGCCGAGGCGGCCGGCGACGGCGTCGTGCCCGCCGGCGGGCAGACCGGCTTCAGGTTCGGGTTGGACTGGTCCTCGCTGGTCAGGTCGGCGAGCATGTTCTGCGCGTCGGCCTGGTTGTCGGCGTGGATGCCCTGCTTCACCCGTTCCTGAGCGGCCGTGGTCAGATCGTCCAGCCGGGCCGAACTCGTCTCGCTCACGGTCGACAGGTCCAGGCCGGCGATCTGCCCCGGGACGCCACGGAAGATGGCGATCTGCCCGGCGTCGGTCGCGCCGACGTAGTACTGGTCCTGTGTGTACTTCCAGCCGGCCCAGAGGCCACCGCCGAGCAGGCCGAGCAGCAGAAGCACCATCAGGGCGGTCCGCACCGGATGTCCCGTGGGCTCGGGCTCGTACCCGTTCGTCGGCTCCGGCTGGGCCGGGCGCGGCGGCGGCTTCAGCGCCGACGCGCGCGCCGCAGGAGTGGAGCTGTCCGCAACGGTGGTGTTGCCCCGGTCGATCGAGGCCGCGCCACCGACGATCGGCGACTGCTCGACGATGTCGTCGATCGCGTCCGCGATCACCACGGTGATGTTGTCCGGTCCACCGCCACGGAGCGCGAGCTGCACCAGCCGCTCGACACACGCCTTCGGGTCGGTGATCTCCCGCATGGTCTGGCCGATCGTCTCACCGCTGACGACGCCGGAGAGGCCGTCGCTGCAGATCAGATACCGGTCGCCCTGGAGCACCTGACGTACGGAGTACTCCGGGTCGATGTCCCGGCCGTCCAGTGCCCGGGTGAGCAGCGAGCGCTGTGGGTGACTGCTCGCCTCCTCCGGACTGACCCGGCCCTCGTCGACCAGCATCTGAACGTACGTGTCGTCCTTGGTGATCTGCGAGAACTCACCCTTGCGCAGCAGGTACGCCCGGGAGTCGCCGATGTGCACCATGCCGAACTTGCTGCCCGAGAAGAGCACCGCGGTCAGCGTGGTGCCCATTCCTTCGAGCTGCGGGTTCGCGTCGACGGTGTCGCGTAGTTGTTGGTTCGCCGTACCGACGGCGTGCCGCAAGGCGTCGACCAGGGCGTCACCAGGGACGTCGTCGTCGAGCGGCGCCATGGCGGCGATGACAATGTTGGAGGCGACGTCACCGGCGGCCATGCCGCCCATACCGTCCGCGACAGCAAGCAGCCGCGGCCCGGCGTAGACGGAGTCCTGGTTCAGGTCTCGGATCAGACCGCGGTCGCTCTGAGCGGCATAGCGCAGGGTCAGGGTCATGGCCGTAACTCAAGAGAAGTGCGCCCGATCCGGATCGGAACGCCAAGGGGGACTGGAGTGGGTCCGGAGACCTTACCGCGATCAAGATAAGTGCCGTTGGTCGAGCCGAGGTCCTCCACGAACCACTGCCCGTCCCGCGGCACCAGGCGGGCGTGCCTGGCGGACGCGAAGTCATCGGTGATGACGAGCGTCGAATCCTCAGCACGCCCGATCGTGATCGGGGCTTCGCCGAGCGTGATCCGAGTGCCGGCCAGCTGGCCGGCGGTCACGACCAGTTGCCGTGCCGCCTTACCGCGCTTCGCCTTCGCCGGCCGGCCCTGGAGCACCGCACCACCCACCCCCCGAGGGCTGGCGACGATGCTCTTGGACCGGGAACCCGCGAAGAGATCCCGCCGGATGACCCCGACCACCGTGAACACGAATATCCACAGCAGGATGAGGAACCCGAACCGGGCGACGGTAAGTACGAATTCGGGCAAGGTCGCTAGCCGTCCACTCGGAAGGTGAGCGTGGTCGTGCCGAGCTGGATCATGTCGCCGGGGTTCAGCGCCACGGCGGACACCCGCTGGCCGTTGACCATGGTGCCGTTGGTCGAGCCGAGGTCGGTCAGCACGACCTGGTTGCCGTCGTAGTCCAGCCGGGCATGACGCCGCGAGATGCCTACGTCCGGCAGACGCAGGTTCGCCTGGTCGCCGCGGCCGATCACGGTCGAGCCCATCTGCAGCGGGTAGGTCCGCCCGTCTCCGGAGACCAGGCCGACGCTGCGCGGACCGCCGCCGTGACCGCCGGGCGGCGGGTAGCCACCCTGCTGGTCGTAGGGCGAGTACTGCGGACCGGCGTCGTAGGCGGGCTGCTGCACCGGAGCGACCTCGCCACCGGTGTACACCTCCGCGGTGACCCGGAACATGCCGGTGTCCAGGCCGTCGCCGCGCTCGATCTCGACGATCACGTCGCCGTACACCGTCCAGGCCTGCTCGCCGATGAACTCGGCCTGGGACTGCGCCAGCTCCTGCGCCAGAGCGGCCGCGTACGGCGCGAGCCGGCTGTGGTCATAAGGCGACAGGTCAATCACATAGCGGTTCGGCACGAGGGTGCGGCCACCGGCAAGGATGGCCTTGTGTGCCTCGGCCTCCCGCTGCATGGCATTCAGAATCTCCACAGGGTGCACGACACCCTTGAAGACCTTCGCGAAGGCCCCCTCGACCAGGCCTTCCAATCGCTTCTCGAAGCGTTGCAGCACGCTCACCGGCTCCTCCTCGGGTTCCGAGGACATGATGGTATCCGGCGGCCGCTTGCGCATCCGTAGCCCAAGAGCAGCCGGCACTTCTGACCCTCGTATGACGCCCCTCGACGCCGTGCTAATGTTTCCTGCGTCGCGGGGTGATATCAACTCGCTTGGTACTGCTCGCGATAAGTAACGTGCGACAGCGTAGTCTGTCGCAGCCAGTAACTAGAAGCAGGCCCGACCGGCCTTCTTCCAGCCGAAAAGATCATGTATATGATCTTCGAGGCTAGTCACATGGGGATGTGGCGGAATGGCAGACGCGCACGGTTCAGGTCCGTGTGTCCGAAAGGACGTGGGGGTTCAACTCCCCCCATCCCCACGAGTCGCAGGCGCCCTGTGTTCGCGGAAAGCGCGAACCGGGGCGCCTCGTCATGTCTACCGGGGGGCCGAGCCCCCCGAGCCCCCCACGTTACGGTGGGCGCGGTTGGGCGGCTCGGTCACTCACCGCTGGCGGTGGGCGCGGTTGGGCCGCTCTGTTACTCACTCTTGGGTGTGGGCGTTCTAACACCTTCTTGTACGCGCGAAGGAGTGGAAGATCCACCTGTCACTCGGTCGGGTTGTGTCGCCGGGTGGCGCTATGCTCGCCGCTTCATCGTTGTCTTCAGGGCTGGAGAGTCGTCGGTGTCCGTCACACCCACCGGTACCGCTCGGGGTAAGCGCAACGTGCTCGGCGTGCTCGTCGACGCGACCGACTACGCCACGGCGACCGCACAGATCATCGAGGCGGCCCGGGAGCAGCGGCCGTTCGCGGTCACCGCGCTCGCGGTGCACGGCGTGATGACGGGTGTGCAGGACCGGGCGCACAACGCGCGGCTGAACTCGTTCGACCTGGTGACGCCGGACGGGCAGCCGGTGCGCTGGGCGCTGAACCTGCTGCACGGCGCCGGGCTCACCGACCGCGTGTACGGCCCGACGCTCACCCTCAAGGTGGTCGAGCAGGCAGCGGCCGAGGGACTGCCGGTCTACCTGTACGGGTCCACCCAGCCCACTCTGGACCGGCTGGTGCCGGCGCTGCTGGAGATGTTCCCGGCGCTGAAGATCGCCGGCGTCGAGGCGTCGAAGTTCCGCACCGCGCAAGCCGATGAGCCGGAGGAGATCGCCGAGCGGATCAAGTCCTCCGGCGCGCGGGTCGTCCTGGTCGGCCTCGGCTGCCCGCGGCAGGAGGTCTTCACGTACGCGATGCGCCCGCTGCTGGACATGCCGCTGCTCGCCGTCGGCGCCGCCTTCGACTACCACGCCGGGCTACTGAGGAACCCGCCCGCCTGGATGCAGAAGTACGCGCTCGAGTGGCTCTGGCGTCTCGGCCTCGAGCCGAAGCGGCTGTGGAAGCGGTACGTGCTGCTGAACCCGGCCTATCTGGCCCGGCTGGGCGCGCAGAAGCTCGGCCTGTGGAAGGCCGCGCCGCCCGCTCCCGCCACCGGGCGGGAGTCCGTCTTCCCGGTCTGACACGCGGCGTCTGTCCCGCCCCGGGTAGCCGGGCTCGCTCGCGTGCGGACCCTTACGGGTTGATGTTGGGTGCATATCCCGGTTTCCCGCAACGCGGATCCGGTGAACGCTGTCGATGTGGACACCGCTGTGGACGTCATCCTGATCGGCACCCTCGCCGCCGTCTGGCTCACCGCCGGACTGCTGGTGGACGGGCTGCCCACCGCCGGCACGGCTCGGGCGCTGCGTCGCCGGGCCGGGCTCCTCCGCGTCCTGGTCGGCGTGGGAGCGGCGGTGTTCGTCTCGATTCCGCTGATCACCAACGTGGTTCCGGGCGTGTCCTCGGCGCCGACGGCAGCGCTGCTTCCCGCCGTACCCGCGTTGATCGTGCTCACCGCCGGCCTGCGCCGGCTGAGCTGGGTCCGGCGCGGTGCGGGCGCGTTCGCGACCGCACCGCTCGCCCCCGTTCCACCCGCGCTCCGGGCCGCGGCCGCACACCCGCTGGTGGCCGCGCCGTTGCAGGTCACCGGCCTGACCGCGGTTGTCGGCCTACCGATCGCGGCCGGCCTGGTGGAGTTGCCCGGCAGCGGCGCGTCCAGCCTGGCCGGCATCGCGCTCACCGCAGTAGCCGTCGCGGCGCTGGCGATCGGGATCCGCGCCGCGCTGCGGCACAGCCGGCTGGCGCCACTGGTGATGGCCCCGCTCAGCCGCGGCCGGGAGCGGGTTCCGGCCGACGCGCGCTGACCCGCGCTACGGCTTCTTGGCCTCTTGTACGTAGAGCAGTTCCAAGATGGACCGGGCGGCCTCGAACCAGCGGTCCAGCCAGTCCGACGACGGCAGGGTGCCACGCGCCGGGAGTTCCAGGAGAAGACCGCGAAGCAGCGGGTGATCCGCCATCGACTGGTTCGCCGGCACGTTGTCCGACCAGCTTCCCGCGCCGAACACCGGCTCGGTCAGGTCGAGTGAGGGCAGCTTGGCCGCCCGGTCCAGCGCGCTTGTCGGCTCGATGCTGTGTGACCGCCCGGGCGATCGGGTCGGCAGGCCCGAGCTGCTTCGCGACACCAGCTCACCGTCGGTGCTCTCCGCGCTCAGTGCCGCCTCCCGCCGATTCTGCCGGTACGCGCTGACGCCACCGCTGAATCGGTCCTGCGCCGTCGACGACCCGTTGCTGAGGTTCTCGGAGCCAATAGTCATCTCTCTGCCTTGCCTCGTTCGGTGATTCGTCCCGGCCATGAGCGCGGTCCGGTCCGCGCTTAGAGCTTTCAACGAGGCGAGTCGCACGCGGCGACGGCGAAATCGGGCAAATAGCTACAGCCGGGACGGCTCAGAGATCGAACTCGCCGTCCTTGGCGCCACCGACGAACGCGTCCCACTCGGCAGCCGTGAAGATCAACGCCGGTCCGGCGGGATTCTCCGAGTCGCGCACCGCGATCGCCTCGTCGACGAACGCGACCTCGACGCGGTTGTCACCGTTCGCGGCGCTTCGCGTACTCGTGAGCCATTGAGCGCGGCTCAGATCGAGCCGTAACCCCTTCGTCATGATTTCCACTACGACTCCTCCACCTAGGAGATCGATTGGATCGTCCTGAATCCGTAACGAGGTCACCGCGATGTGGACGCGGACCCATGGCGCGATTCTCCGATCGCTTGTCACCCATCGGGCGGACCCGATGTGCGTCCGACGTTCGGCCTGTTCAGAGCAGCACGCGCAGTCCGAAATGGCATATGTCCACTTTGCGCGGGATGGCTGGACTACTTTGCGATGGAATGTCCAATTTCTATGCCAATCCAGTCCCGCCTCTGAACCATGATCACGGAGGATCACGGAAGGCTGACCTGCAACTTGCATCGACAAGACTGGTGGTGCAATCTTTCCGTATGGCCTGCATCACTCAACGTTCTTGAGAGATGCGATCAACTCAGACGTAACACATCGAAACGACGTCCGAACACGGGGCGCCGAAGCACCGAAGGTCTTGTCTGGATCTTCGCCCTGCAGCGGGTGGTGTGATCGGCGGTGGTGACGTTACGCAATCGCCTTCGATGGTTGGCACCTTCGAAGACTTGCAAAGGTGTATCAGCCGGGCAGACTGGTGCATCTGTGTCACAACTTGTCCATCCCACAAGGTCCACCCCACACGAGTCTCAGGGCAGGAGATGACGTGGTTCTTCCTCGGTCCGGTGATGTCATCCACGTGACGAGAGCGGCCAGCGTCCAATTCACATCACCGATGCTCTTCCGGGTCATCCGGGTTCATGATTGGCCGACGTACGAGGGCTGGGTCTGGCTCGACGGTTACGAACTCAACGCGGCCGGCGACGCGGTCGAACGCCGTTCCATCTTCGTGCAGGTCAACGGCCTGCGCTCGGTGGGCAAGGCGCCCGACCCGCGGGCTCGCAACGGCCGTCAGCCGGCTGGCAGGACGGGCGCGATGCCGGTCCGGCCGGTACGCGCCAACCGCTGAGTGTCAGGTACCGCTAGGAGCCGTCGTCGGTGACGACGAGCTCGGCTCGGCCGTGCCCTCGGCCGCGACCACCAGGGTGATCCGGGTATCGGACGGCACCAGCCGCCCCTCCGGCGGATCGCTGTCGATCACCGTGCCCGGTTCAGCATCGCTGCTGCGCCGGATCACCCGGGAGGTCAATCCGGAACGTTCCAGGGCCGCACGCGCGTCAGCCAGCGGCATTCCGCGCAACGCCGGCACGGTGACCTCCGTGTCCACCGGTTCGGTCGTCGGGACCGTGCTCACCGTCTCAGTGACGGTCGGTGTCGGCGCCGTCGCATCCGGAACGGTCCCCCGACCGGTCGTGGTACGCGTCGTCGGAACCGGGTCGGGCGTGCTGCTCTCGCCCCCGGAGTTCCGCACGATCACGGCTATCCCGACCCCGAGCAGGCCGAGCAGCACCAGGGCGGCGAAGCCGACCGCGATCGGTGTCCACCAGCGGCCCGGCCGGTCGTCCGTCGGCCCGAAGTCTGCCCAGTCCGCTTCGTCGTACTCCGGATCGCCTCGCCGGGGCGGCCGGACCGCGGCACGGCCGGACCACACGTCGTCCGATCGGGTACCACCGGGCGGCTGGATCTGGGTGGCATCCGGACGCGGCGCACTGTCGTCCCGATCTTGCGGGCGCTCCTCAGGCATCGCCGGTTCCTTCCGCTTCCCACATCCGTGCTCGTCGCAGCGTCAACGTATCGAATCTTGCGCGGACTTGGGGTTTCCCGTCCAAGCAAGCGGTACAGACCACCTCCGGACGGCGATTCCAGATATCGGCGGTTACCAGTACAGTGCCCCGCATGGCCGATGGCTGGACAACACAGGCATCCGCTGCGGCCGGAATCGCGGCCGGCGCGGGCGCCGCACAACTGGGTCTCGGCTACGGCCTCGGCGTCATCGCCTGGCCGGTGACCGCCGCCGAGGCCGAGAGCGTCTGGCTGGGCAGCCTCGGATGGGCCACCTGGATCACCGCGAGCGCGACCGTGCTGGGCACGGTGATCGCCGGGCGCCTGCGCCCGGACCCGACCGGCCGGTGGCGCGGGCTCTGGCGCTTCCTGCTGGCCGCGTCGGCGGCGTTGGGCGCCCTGGTGTCGGTCGCGCTGGTCGCGCTTCCAGCCCGCTCGGCGGTACGCGCGGACACCCTCTCCCCCCAGCTGGTGGCCGGCGGGTACGCGCTGGCCGGCCTCCTCGCCGGCCTGGTGATCGCCTTCTGGGCGGTGTCGTCCGTCCCGGTCGCGGCGAACCTGATCGGCACCGCTGTCTGGCTCTGGGCGCTGGCGATCACCGGAGTCGTGGTCGAGCTGGCCACCGGCCGGGACCTCGCCACCTATCTGACCAGCTGGCAGTTCGCGGAGTCGGCAAGCCTGCTGCGCTACGGCGGGATCTACTGGCCGAGCGCGCTGCTGACCCTGGTCGCGGCGTTCGTCATCGGACTCGTCGCGGCCTGGCCGATAGCGCGCCGCGGTGAGCTGGGTCTGGGTACCGCGATCTCCGGTGCGGTGGGACCGCTGCTCGTCGCGTTCTCGTTCCTGCTGCTGGCGCCGCAGCTGACCGCGGCGATGGGTCCGTTGCAGTCGGCCTATCTGATCGCTCCCTACGCCGTGCTCGCCGGTCTGGGCGGGTCGGCGCTGGCCGTGACGCTGGAGCAGAGCCGGAGGGCCCGGTCGGCTCGGACCGCACAGCCGGACGCACCGGAGGCACCGGGCCCGGTTGCCTCGGCGACCGGCATCCCCACGGTCGATCTCACCGCCGGTGGAAAGCCCGGACCGGCACCGGCCAGCCGGCCCAGCCCTCCAGCCACCGGTGAGTCCGCACCGGTGAAACCCGCTGCGCCCGGCCCCACCGAGCCGGTCTCCGGCAAAGCCACCGGTCGTGCGGCCCCACGAGGTAAGTCCCCGGCGGAGAAGCCGTCGAACGGAGAATCCCTCCTCGGCCTGGGCAAGCCCGACATCGCTGACCCGCCCGCTCCGCCGGCGAGGCGCGGCACCGCCCCGAAGACGACGATCACCCCTCCGCCGGCCGAACCGACCGTCGCCCGGATCAACCCGGACGACGATCAGGCGAAGCCCCCTCGCCCGTAGCTATCCCTCCGGCCAGGTGTGCACCGGCTCGTTGGACCGTTGGAGTTCCAGGTAACGCTGGGTCATGTCGCGTACGGCGGCGGCCCGGTCCAGTCCGCGGCTCTCCTCGGCGGCGCGTACCGCCTGGGTCTGCCAGGTGGCCCCGTTACGCCGGGTCCGGCACCGGCCCTCGACGATTCCGAGCAGCCGGTCCCGCTGCGCCGGTCCCACCCCGAGCCGGCCCAGCCCCGCGTACGCCTTGGGCAGCAGCGTGTCCAGGATCAAGTCGGCCACCGGCACCTCGCCCAGGCCGGGCCAGTGCACCGTGGCGTCGAGCCCGTCCCGCGCACCGGCCCGGAAGTTCGCCGCGGCGACCGGGAACTCGAGACGCGACCAGATCGGGCACTCCTCCTCGGGGAGCTCGCCGACGACGCCGAAGTAGAAGGCCGCGTTGGCGATCAGGTCCACCACGGTCGGGCCGGAGGGCAGCACCCGGTTCTCCACCCGCAGGTGGGGACGGCCGTCGGTCACGTCGTACACCGGCCGGTTCCAGCGGTAGACCGTGCCGTTGTGCAGGCGTAGCTCGTACAGCTGGGGGATGCCGCCGGAGGCCCAGACCTCGATGGGGTCCTCCTCGCTCAGCTCCGGGAGCAGCGGCGGGAAGAAGCGGAGGTTCTCCTCGTACAGGTCGAGGGCCGAGGTGATCCACTGCTCGCCGAACCACACCCGAGGCCGTACCCCTTGGGTCTTGAATTCGTCTGGCCGCGGGTCGGTGGCCTGCTCGAAGAAGGCGATGCGGGTTTCCGCCCAGAGGCGCCGGCCGTGCAGGAACGGCGAGTTGGCGCCGAGCGCGACCTGCGCGGCGGCGATCGCCTCGGAAGCGTTCCAGACCGCGGCGAAGTCCTTGGGTGCTACCTGGAGGTGGAACTGGACGCTGGTGCAGGCCGCCTCCAAAGCGATCGAGTCGCTGCTGCCGCGGAACCGTTCGTGACCGCGGATGTCGATCCGGAAGTCGTCGCCGCGGGCACCGATGATCTCGGTGTTCAGCGCCTGGAAGCGCTCGCCGGCCGACAGATTTCCCAGCACCAGGTGCTCGGGGGCGAGGGTGGGGAGCATGCCGATCAGCGCGAGACGGCTCTCGCACTTGCGGGCGCACTCCGACGCCTGCCGCATACCGTCCAGAATGTCCTGTTCGAAGGCGCTGAGCCCGTCGCCGGTGATCCGCCGCGGTGGCACGTTGAACTCGATGTTGAACTTGCCCAGCTCGGCCTGGAAACGTGGATCGCCCAGGCTGTGCAGGACCTCACCGTTGCGCATGGCGGGCTCGGCCTCCCCGTCGACCAGGTTGATCTCGATCTCCAACCCGGTCGTCCGGCTGCCGGGGTCGAACACGTCCGCCTCGAGCATCCGGCCGATCACATCCACGCAGTCGCGCACCTTCTGCCGGAAGCGGACCCGGTCATGCGACGAGAAAACCGCATTTATCAGATCTTTGCCCATGTACCCCTCCTAGACGGCCGGGGACGAAACGGACGTCGATCACCGCTCTGTGAACGAACGCTTGCGCTCGGTTCACCCTGCCATCCCGGCGGGAGGACCGCCAGACGAGCCGAGGCGCCGCCCCGGCAACCCGACGGCGCCGCGGCCCAGGGAGGTGGGGCAGGCGATCAGCCCTGCTGGAGGATGGCTTCACCCTCGATCTCGATCTTGACCTTCTTGCCGATCATGACGCCACCGGCCTCCAGGGCCATGTTGTAGGTCAGGCCCCAGTCCTCGCGGTCGATCTCGGTGTGCGCGCTGAAGCCGAACAGGTGCTGCCCGTACGGGCTGGTGGTGGCACCCTCGAACTCGACGATCAGCTCGACCGGGCGGGTCACGTCCTTGATGGTGAGCTCGCCCTCGAGGACGAACTCGGCGCCCGCGTGCGACTTCACGCCGGTGCTGCGGTACTCCATCGTCGGGTACTTCTCAGCCTCGAAGAAGTCGCCGGTGCGCAGGTGGTTGTCCCGGTCGACCTGGCCGGTCTCGACGCTGGCGGTCTTGATCGACGCGGTCACCGAGGAGTCGAGCGGGTTCTCACCCACGACGATGGTGGCGCTCGCCTCGGCGAACTGTCCGCGGACCTTGCTGACCATGAGGTGCTTCACCACGAACCCGACCCGCTTGTGCGCCGCGTCCAGCTCGTAGGTGCCGGCGGCGGGGATCTGCAGACCTTCGAACTCACGGGTGCTGACGGTCATGACTGGTTCCTTCTCTCAAGCCTGTGCGACACGGATGCTTGTCTGACGGAGCAACTATATGCTCCGCAATATTCCTCCTGTCAAGTGCCTGCTAGTGTTGACCTCGTGAACAAGGACCTGGACGACCCACGCCTCACCGCGATCGGCCTGCTCGCCGAGGCGTACACGGGATTGATGAACCGGCTCGCCGCACAGTTCGACGAGCACCGTCTCTCCCCAGTGGAGTTCGAGGTGCTCATGCGCCTGGCCCGGTCACCACGCAGTCAGCTGCGGATGACCGATCTGGCCGGTCAGACCACGCTTTCCACCAGCGGCGTGACGCGTGTCGTCGACCGGATGGAGCGCAGCGGAATGGTGCGTCGCGAGGCATGCGCGACGGACCGGCGCAGCTCTTACGCGGTGATCACCGAGGCCGGCCAGCAGCGGCTCGCCGAGGTGCTGCCCGGCCATCTGGAGCTCGTGCAGAAGTGGTATGTGGGATTGCTCACCGAGGAGCAGCTCGAGCAGTTGCTGAGATCGCTGCGCACGATCCGGGACACCGTCAATCCGTGCGCGGTGGCGGGCAGCGAAGAGACGCCGCCCGCCTAGCTCAGAGGCCGAGCCCTCGCGCGATCAGCATGCGCTGCACCTCGGAGGTGCCCTCGCCGACCTCGAGGATCTTCGCGTCCCGGTAGAACCGGCCGACCGCGGACTCGTTCATGAAGCCGTATCCGCCGTGCACCTGCGTGGCGTACCGGCTGTTCTCCATCGCGGCGTTGCTGGCGTGCAGCTTGGCGATCGCCGCGTACCGCTTGAAGTCCTCACCGGCCAGCATCCGGGCGGCCGCGTCGTAGTAACCGAGCCGAGCGGTGTGTGCGCGGAGGTCCATGTCCGCGATCAGGAACTGCACGGCCTGGAAGCCGCCGATCTCCCGACCGAAGGCGGTGCGCTGCTTCGCGTACGCCACCGACTCGTCCACGCAGCCCTGGGCCAGACCGACCGAGAGGGCCGCGATCGCGATCCGCCCCTCGTCGAGGATCCGCAGGAACTGCGCGAGACCCCGGCCCCGCTCACCGAGCAGGTTGGCGGCCGGCACACGGACCTCGTCGAAGGACAACTCGTGGGTGTCCGAGGCGCACCAGCCGACCTTGGAATACTGCGGCGCGACGGTGAAGCCGGGCGTGCCGGACGGCACGATGATCGTCGAGAGTTCCTTGCTTCCGTCCGGGTTCGTCCCCGTCACCGCCATCACGGTGACCAGGCAGGTGATGTCGGTGCCGGAGTTGGTGATGAACGCCTTGGTCCCGTTGATGACCCACTCGTTCGTCGACTCGTCGAGCACCGCGCGGGTCGTGGTGCCCGCGGCGTCCGATCCGGTGCCGGGTTCGGTGAGACCGAAACCGGCGAGTGCCTCGCCGCTGGTCAGCCGGGGAAGCCACTGGCTGCGCTGCTCCGGCGTGCCGTACCGATAGATCGGCATGGCGCCGAGCGAGACCGCCGCCTCCAGCGTCACCGCGACCGAGCTGTCCACTCTGGCCAGTTCCTCGAGGGCCAGGCAGAGCGCGAAGTAGTCGCCGCCCATCCCGCCGAACTCCTCGGGGAACGGCAGCCCGAACAGACCCATCTTGCCCATCTGCCGCACGATCTCGTACGGGAAAGTCTTGTTCTCGTAATGCTCGGCGATGACCGGCGCGATCTGCTCCTGAGCGAACGCCTGCACGCTGGCGCGCAACTCCTCGTACTCGTCGCCGAGCCGGAAGTCGACCATGACTGTCCTTCTCTCTTTACCGGAGTGACCTATACCGGAGTGACGCCGTGCCGGCGCCGGGAGAACGCACGTTCCTTGTTTCGCGCCGCGGCGAAGCGCCCGATCAGCTCGGCCCGCAGTTCGCCCGGCTCAATGACGGCGTCCACGACGAGTTCGCTGGCCAGACGCATGATGTCGATGTCGCGCTCGTACTCGGCGCGGCGTTCGGCGACGAAGGCGGCCCGCTCATCGGGGTCCTCGATCGCCGCGATCTTGTTGGCGTAAACCGCGTTGACCGCCGCCTCCGCTCCCATCACCGCGATCTTGGCGGTGGGCAGGGCGATGGTGGCATCCGGCTCGAAACCGGGCCCGGCCATGGCGTACAGGCCTGCGCCGTACGCCTTGCGCACCACCACGCAGATCTTCGGCACGGTGGCCTCGGAGATCGCGGTGATCATCTTGGCGCCGTGCCGGATGATGCCCTGCTTCTCGACGGCCGTGCCGACCATGAAGCCGGGGACGTCGGTCAGGAAGAGCAACGGCACATTGAAAGCATCACAGAGTTGGACGAACCGGGATGCCTTGTCGGCGGAGTCCACGAACAGAACCCCGCCCTTGAACATCGAGTTGTTGCCGACGATGCCGACCACCTCGCCGTTCATCCGGGCGAAGCCGACCGTCAGCTCACGGGCCCAGAGCGCCTGGATCTCGAAGTAGGAGCCCTCGTCCACCAGGCCTTTCACGTACCTCCGCATGTCGAAGGCCTGCCGCTCACTGGCCGGCACCAGCGCGCCCAGGTCGATGCCGGCAGGCTCGGCGGCGCTCGCCGCCGGCGGCTTCTGAGTCCAGTTCGCCGGCAGGTACGACAGGTACCTGCGCACCACGTCCAGCGCGTCCTGCTCGGTCTTGCAGAGAAAGTGCCCGACACCGGAATCGGTGCAGTGCACCCGGGCGCCACCCATCGCCTCAAGGGTGGTCTTCTCACCGGTGACCATCTCGACCATGCGGTCGGAGCCGAGGTACATGCTGGCGTTGCCCTCGACCATCGCGACCACGTCGCAGAACGCCGGAATGTACGCCCCGCCCGCGGCCGACGGCCCGAACAGCGCACAGACCTGCGGAATCGAGCCGGAGGCCTTGACCTGGGTGTGGAAGATCTTGCCGGCGCCGCGCGGGCCGGGGAAGAGATCGACCTGGTCGGTGATGCGGGCACCGGCCGAGTCGACGAGATAGACCATCGGCACACCCTGCCGGTACGCCCGCTCGATGGTCCGGATGATCTTCTCGACCGTACGCGCACCCCAGGAGCCGGCCTTGACCGTGGAATCGTTGGCCATGACGCAGACGTCCCGGCCGTCGATCCGGGCAGCTCCGGTGATCACGCCATCCGCGGGCAGACCATCCGCCAGACTGTTGGCGTAGAGCCCGTCCTCGACGAAGGAACCCTCGTCGACCAGGAGCGCGATCCGCTCCCGCGCGAAGAGCTTGCCTTTGGCGGCGTTGGCGGCGTGATACCGCTCGGCGCCACCGGCCAGCACACGCTTGCGTACCCCGGCCAGCGTCTCGCCGTCCATCGGGCCCTCCGCTCTCAGCCTTAACGCTCGTTAAAGGTTGAACGAGCGTTAGGTTAGCTCACCGGCGGGCACAGCGGCAACGGCGGACGGGAGCCCCCGCGAGGGGACTCCCGTCCGTTTTCACTACTACCGGCGCTGTGGAGGCGCGCCGGCGGTCATCGGCGCCGCGCGGCGCCGCCGCGAGTCGCGCCCGGGGCCGGCGCGCCCCGAGCAGGTGCCGCGAGTCGTCAGCGCAGCGTGTTCAGCAGGTCCAGACCGCCGATGCCCGCGCTGCCGACGCCACCGAGGCCGTCGGTCAGCTCGGCGACCGGGGACTTCTCCGACTTGGCGCCCTTGCGGCCACCGTGGTGCTGGTCGCCGTACTGGTCCGGCTTCTGGCCGCCGTAACCGTCGTCGGCCACGTCCCCGGCCGGCTTGCCGTAGCCGTCGTCCTTGACGTCCTGGTCGTTGTTGTAGCCCTGGTCGCCACGCACGTCACCGTCGTCGTCGCAGCCGTAGCCGTGCCCGTGCCCGTGGCCCTTGACGATGCCCTTCACCGGGCCGCAGTCGCCACCGAGGCCGCCACCGTCGCCGATGACGTCGCCCGGCCAGATCGGCTTGACCGGCTTGACCCAGTGGATGTGCTTGCGGTTGCCGTGCCCACTGCCGAGGTAGTTGACGCACGTGCCGTTCGCGCTGGCCAGACCCAGAACCGCGAGCGAGTTGCCACAGGCGTTGATCGGGATGGTGATCGGCGCCGCGATCTGGGTGCCGTTCGCGAGGCCGAAGTTGCCGGCGCTCACCTGGTCGACGCTGCCGACCCCGTCGCCGCCGCCGTCAAGGCCGCTCTCGGTGCGCTTCTGCTTCTTGCCCTCGAGCTTCCAGACCCTGTGGCCGCCGCCCACGATGTTGGCGCAGAATGCGTTGGCCGAGGTCACGCCGACCACGGCGAGCGAGTTGCCACAGGCGTTGATCGGAACCGTGATCGGAACCGCGATCTGGGTGCCGTTCAGCGCACCGAAGTTGCCGGCGCTGACCTGGTCGACGCTGCCGACCCCGTCGCCGCCGCCGTCCAGGATGCTCTCGGTCCGGGCGCTCTCGAGCTTGTTGATGCCCGTCCCCTGGGCGTGGGCCACACCGAGCACGCTGACCGCGTTCCCGACCACGTTCACCGGAACCTTGACCGGCACGGCGATCTGGGTGCCGTTGAGGGCACCGATGTTGCCGTAGGTGACCTGGTCGACGTCGGCCTGCGCGGCCGCGGCCGGGGCGAGCAGCAGGGCACCGGCGGCCAGGACACCGACGCTGAGAGTCTTACGAACCCACGTCTTCTTCATGAGAAAGAGATGCCTTTCGCAAATGGTCAACAAATGGTTTCCGCATATTCAATTGGGATGTTCCGGAACCTGTTTTTGGGCGCAGCGGTGCCCTGGCGCGTTTTCTCCGGCCCTGACCCGCGTGTCAGCACGCGCCTTTTGGCGGCGCTTCGGTAAGCGGTGAAGTGATGTTCGGGCTGTTTCGCTATCTCTGCAGATTCGCGGGGCCCGGACGACTAGTCAGGTGAGACGGTTGGGGCCTCGGCGTCGTGCCGCCGGACCTCGACATCGGTCGCGAGCGGGCGCAGGTGGTTCCGCACCGCACCGTTCGCGAACCGGGCCGGAAGAACGGCTGCCGAGCCGGACTCCGGAGACGCTCCCGGCGCACCGGCCGGGATGCCGCTGACTGCCCCAAGATTGATCCGCATCGGAGCCGGCCCATCGTTGACGGGCCGGTCCTCACGGATCGTCTCCGGTACGGCCGGCCGGGCGGCCGAGACGTTCCGAGAGACGTGGGACCGGGACGATGCCTCGGCGTACCGGACCGGCGTGATGCCGGCACGGGCACGGGAGGCGAGAGTGCTGTCGCTCGCATCGGCGAGCGTTTCCGCCGGCATGACCGTCCGGGCGCCGTCGACGGCCGGAGGATGTGGCCGTTCGGCGCCGTCAGGGACGGCAACCGGCGTTTCCGCAGGCGCTGGTTCCGCCTGTGCGGGCTCGGTCACGGAATCCGCGGCGATGTCCGCCGACCCGGTCCGCGCGCGGTCGTCCGCCATCTCACCGCTGGTACGCGATGCAGCGGCCGCCGTTCGCAGGACCGTGTCGACGGTCTCCGCGCCGATCGCGGATCCGTCGTGCACGACCTCGGCGAGCGTCTCCACCGGCCCGGACAGCACCCGTTCCGGTGCCGCGAGGATCGACGTCACGGCAGGACGCCGGTGGGACTTGGGTGCGGACTCCAGCGGCTGAACGGCCGCCTTCAGGAGTTCGCCGACCGTGGGTTCGTTCCCGGACACCGACGCGACACTGTCCAGCGTGGACCCGAGCACCGAGCCGACCGGCCCGGAGCCCTGGTCCGCGGCGTGTGCGGCGGCACCGGTGAGCAGCCAGGCCGCACCGGCCAAGCCACCGATGACGAGTGCACGCAAGGCCCACCGGGAACCGGTACGGCTCGCGCGGCGCTCCGGCCGCCGCTCCGCCCCATGGCTGTGGGACGGCATGAGCGGGGAGGCGCCGTGGGCAGTCACGGACCGGTACGCCGCGCGCTCGTCGCGCTCGACCTCCCAGTCCGTCATGATCTACCCCTCGTCGTCGACCTTCAGCCGGTGACGTATGCCGCCCGCTTCGTCCTCTTCCAGGAGAAGAGTCGGTAACAGGCGATATTGGCCACTCGGTATTGGTAACGAGGGGAGCGATCCGAAAGTCACGCGGACAAATCGGAAAAATGATCGCAGGAAAATGCCGCGAGAATCACACCAAGCGGGTCCGCGGACCGGCCCGGAGAACCCCTGAGGGCAACTGCCGGCCGACGACCTCTTCGGCCAGTTCAGCCGCCTCGATCAGACGATCAAGGTCGATTCCGGTGTCCACGCCCATGTCGTGCAGCATGTGCACGACCTCCTCGGTGGCCACGTTCCCGGAGGCACCGGGCGCGTACGGACAGCCGCCGAGACCACCGGCGCTGGCGTCGAACTCGGTCACCCCCAGGTCCAGGGCGGTGAGGATGTTCGCGAGACCCGTACCCCTGGTGTCGTGGAAATGGAGCAGGTCCGGGCGTACCGCGGAAAGCAGGTCGCGCACGCGGCGCGGAGTCGCCATGCCGGTCGTGTCGCCGAAGGCGATGCGGTCCGCGCCGTCGGCGCGGACCCGGGCCACGATGCCGGCCACCCGATCCGGATCGATGTCACCCTCGTACGGGCAGCCGAAGCTCGTCGCGACGATCACCTCGAGCGTCGCCCCGGCCTCGTGCACCAGCGGGATCAACTGGGCGATGTCGTCCAGCGACTCATCGGTGGACCGGTTCAGGTTGCGGCGGTTGTGGGTGTCGCTGGCCGACACCACCACCTCGATCTCCCGGAAACCGGCGGCGATCGCCCGCTGCGCGCCGCGTGTGTTCGGGATCAGCGCCGAATAGCGCACATCGGGGTTGCGCCACATCCGGGCCCAGACCTCGTCCGCGTCGGCCATCTGCGGGATGGCCTTGGGATGGACGAACGAGACCGCCTCGACACGCCGCACACCGGTCCGGCTCAGCGCGTCGATCAACCGCACCTTCGCATCGGTGGGAACGGGCTCCTCGTTCTGCAGCCCGTCCCGCGGAGCGACCTCGCGGATCGAAACCGTGGTCATCCCGCTTCACCTCATCCGGGAGACGATGCCGGTGTCGTAGTCACCGGAGAGGAACTCCTCGTTCTCCAGCAACTCGGCGAAGAACGGCAGGTTGTTCTTCGGACCGGCGATCCGGAAATCGGCGACAGCGGTGCGCGCCCGGGCGATCGCCTCGTCCCGATCAGCGCCGGTGACGATCAGCTTGGCCATCAGCGAGTCGTAGAACGGGGTGACCGTGGTGCCCTCGGCGTACCCGGAATCCACCCGTACGCCCTCGCCGTCCGGTTCCTCCCAGGTCGCCACCTTGCCCGGCCCGGGAAGGAACCGCTTCGGGTCCTCGGCGTTGATCCGCAGCTCGATCGCGTGACCGGCCTGTCCCATGTGGATGTTCGTCTCTTCGCCCGATGCGATCTTGAGCTGCTCCTCGACCAGGTCGATGCCGTGGATGATCTCGGTGATCGGGTGTTCCACCTGCAAGCGGGTGTTCATCTCCAGGAAGAAGAACTCCCCGGTAGCGGGGTCGAGCAGGCACTCGACCGTGCCCGCATTGCGATAGTTGACCGCTTCGCCGGCCTTGACCGCGGCGGCCAGGAGCCGTTCCCGCAACTCCGGGGAGACCGCCGGGGACGGGGCTTCCTCCACCAGCTTCTGATTGCGGCGCTGCACCGAACACTCCCGCTCGGAGAGGGCGATCACCCGGCCGTCGGCGTGACCGAGGATCTGCACCTCGACGTGACGCACCCGAGGGAAGTAGCGCTCGATCAGCACCGAGCCGTCACCGAACATCCGCTCCGCGAAGGCGCGCACCTTCTCGTACTCGGAACGCAGGCCGGCCTCGTCGGCCGCGACCGCCATGCCCATGCCGCCGCCACCCGCTGCGGCCTTCACCATCACCGGGAAGCCGATCTCCGCGGCCGCCTCCAGCGCGGCCTCGACGGTCGCCGCCGGGTCCTTCGTCCCCGGCGCGACCGGCACGCCGGCCGCGGCCATCAGATTACGAGCATTGATCTTGTCACCCATCGCGGTGATCGCCTCGGCGCCGGGTCCGACCCAAATCAGGCCGTTGACCTCGACGGTACGAGCAAAGTCCGCGTTCTCGCTGAGAAAGCCGTACCCCGGGTGGATCGCCTGTGCACCGGTCGACTTGGCGGCGGCCAAGATCGCCTCGGTGTTGCGGTAGCTCTGTGCCGGGTTGGCGGGACCGATGCAAACCGCCTCATCCGCCTCGGCAACGAACGGCAGGTCCGCGTCGGCTTCGGAGTGAACCGCGATCGTCCGGATCCCCAGCCGCTTCGCGGTGCGGATGATCCGGCGGGCGATCTCGCCCCGGTTCGCGATGAGCAACGACTCGATCATGATGCTCTTTTCTGTCGGTTTGTCCGCCTCGTGGGCGATCTCCTGTCCGGTCCGGGCCGCTTGTGGCCACCCGGTCGGCCATGTTCCGTCTTGCTCTTGCCCCGCCTTGCTGTTGCCTGCTCGCTCTTCGGCCGCTTTGCTTCTCGGCCGCCTTGCTTCCCGGCCGCCCTGCTTCCCGGCCGCCTTGCTTTTCGGCCGCTCAGTGCCCGGTCAGCGCGTGCACCGTGGCGTCACGCAGCAGGTCCGCCCGCCGGCGCCACTCCACCTCACCGCCGAGGAACGGGGTCGAGTTCATGAGACCGAAAGCGGCATGCGCCAGCACCCGCGCTTCCGGAGCAGCCAGCTCCGGGCGCACCCGGGAGAGCACGCCGACCCACTCCTCGACGTAGAGGCGCTGGAGGCGGCGGATCTGGCGGCGGGGCTCCTCCGGCAGCCGATCCAGCTCGTGCAGGTGCAGCGCGATCACCGCGGGATTGGCGAGCGCGAAGTCCACATGAAAGTCGATCAGGTCCGCCAAGGCCGCCTCGGCGTCCTCGGGGTGCCGGGCAACCCGCTCCTGACCACCCTCCAGCAGGCTCTCGCTGACCGGGATCAGCGCGGCGACCAGCATCGCCTCTTTACCGGCGAAGTGGTGATAGAGGGCTGGGCCGGTGACGCCGGCAGCGGAGCCGATGTCGTCCATCGACACGCCGTGGTAGCCGCGGGACGCGAAAAGTCCCACCGCGATCTCCAGGATTTCCTCGCGGCGTGACCGCCGCCGGGGCGCCGGTGGGGTCGTCCGGTGCCGCTGATCTACCGTCGTCACCCGGCAACTGTAACTCGATGTCAAGCCCTTGCTTAACGGTCGTTCAGCCTAATCTCCGGCCTCCAGCGCCTCGTCGTACAGCTCGCGCGCCATGTCCAGGACCGGAGCCGCCCGATCGTCCCCGGCCAGCAGCGCGCCGAGGATCTCCCGGGCCGCACTGGCTGAGCCCGACCGCAGCAGGGCCTCCGCGAGCATGACCGAGACCCGGTCGGCGTCGTGACCGGCGCCGATGTCCCGCAGCCGCTCCGGCGCGCCACGCAGGTGCGGCACCGCCTCGGCATATCGGCCCCGGCGCATCAGAAGATTACCGATCTCAAAGGCGAAGATTGACTCGCCCCAGCGCACGCCGGGCTGTTGGGCCAGCTCACCGGGGAGTTCGGCGTAGCGCTCGGTGGCCAGACGGATGACCTCCTCCGCCTCGGGCAGCTCGTCGGCATAGTTGAGAGCCATCAGGCGGCGGCGCAGCAACCGCAACTCGCCGGCGAGATCACCGGCCTCGCGCAACGCCTCGGCGGCGGCCCGGAAGGTCAGCGCCGCCTCACTGTCCCGGTCCAGGTCGTAGAGAACCTGACCGGCCTCTTCACCGATCTGCCCCCGGCCGGCCGGGTTGTCCGCGAGCCGCTCGATCAGATCGCGATAAATCCCGAGCGCCCGGTTGCTGTCACCGAGATCACGGTAGAGGCTGGCGAGCAGGAACCGGGTGTCGTTCGCCGGCTCCTCGAAGCCCAGCCGTTCGAAACCGATCAGCGCCTCCTCCGCCACCTCGACGGCCTCCGCCCGCCGGTCGGCCAGCCGGTACGCCTGCGCGAGGTCCTGCCGAGCGAAGACGCCACCTTCCCGCATGCCCTGTTCGGCACAGAGCGCCACCGCCTCGACCAGATCGTCGACCGCCTCGGCGGGACGCCCCAGCCGCATCAGCGCACGTCCCCGATGCACCCGGGCACTCACCTCCGGCCCGGACAGCCCGGCGGCCAGCGTCTCGTCGAACGCGGCCACCGTCTCCGCCGCGTCCTCGGTCAGGTGGCCAACGACCGCCGCGGCCTGGGCACTCATCCGCGCCGGGCCGTGGGTCCGGTAGAACTCCCAGCCGGCCCGGGCCGCCTCCAGCGCTTCCTCGTTCCGGTCCGCCGCGGCCCGGTTCCGCGCTCGCACCATCAGGTGGTGCGCCCGGCGGCGCGGATCGGACAGCTGCTCGGCGTGCCGGTCCGCCTGGTCACCCGCCTCGTTGGCGTCGTCGATCCGGTCCAGCATCAGGTAGATCGTGGACAGTCGCAGCCAGGCCGCCGCCCGGTCCTCCGGATCGCCGTGCTCGTCGTGGTACGCCACGTCCGCCTCGACCGCGGCAAGACCCTCCCCAGGTGATCCGGCCAGCCCGCGCTCCAGGCCGATCCGCGCCCGCAGCTTGATCGCCGCCCCGGCGTCGCCCGCGTCGGTGTAGAGCCGGATCGCGCGTTCCCAGGCGTCGACGGCGCCGTCCGCGTCGTCGGCGTTGCGCAGCCGCTGACCCCGCAGCCGCCACAGCCGGGCGGCGAGCGACGCTTCCGCCGGCTCGCCGAACCGCGCGCCGAGAGCCTCCACGACGGCTGCCAAGGCGTCGTCCCGGTCCTCGTCCCAGTGCTGTTCGCCCAGGTCCAGCAACTCGGCGGCGGACAGCTCCGGAACCGTTACCGGTGCCGGCGGCTCGACGACCGGCACCACCGCAGGCGCTGGCACCCGCCGGGCCGTTGCGGACAGCGGCAGCTCCACCCCGTACGGCTCCGCGGCCAGCGTCTCGGCGATCAGCTCGCTCTGATAGGCGGTGCCGTTACGGGCGTCGAAGCGAGCCGCCAGCTCGGTGGCGACCTTGACGAGCTCGCCGGCCAGGTCGACGGCCGCGATGTCGTCCCGCCCGGTACGCCGGATCAGGGCGTCCCCATGTCCCCGCTCGGCGATCCGGTGCAGCAGAGCAGCACCGGAGGCCGCGAATTGCATGGCGGCGGCCGGCGACGGCGCGCGGTCGAGCCAGTCGATGTGCCGCTGGAGGATCTCCAGACCCCGGTGCTCGTTCCCGGTACGCGTGCAGAACTGGATGTGCCCGGCGATGCCCCACAGGTCAGCCAGATTGTTCCGCTCGATCAGGTACGCCCGGCGGTGTGCGTCAGCCGCCTCCTCCAGCCGGCCGACCTTCAGATACGCCTCCATCAGCTCGCTGAGGACGCCCTGCGGCTGCTCGGCACAGTCCAGCTCCTCGGCAAGCGTCGCCACGCCCCGCTCGACCGCCTCGGCGGGCCGCCCGCGGGCGTTGAGGTGCCGGATCAGCGTGGTGGGGTCACAGCCCGCACAGTCGGAGAGCGAGTCGCGGGGTGCGGCGAGCCATTTCTCGTACCAACTGTCGGCCTCGTCGAGGTGGCCGACGTGCTTGGCGACCAGGTAGCGGTGCTTGTAGACGGCCTGCATGCCGTGGCCCCGCTCCTGATACCGCCGCTCCATGTCGTCGAGCACCGCATATGCCCGCGCGAGCGGCACCTCGGGAAAGTCGGTCATCGAGTTGACCATGGTCTTGAACAGCCACAGCAGGCTGTGCGACCGCCGCTCGTGGTAGGACGCCGGCTTCCGGTCGAAGTCCGCGACACACCAGGAGAAGGTGGCGAAGGCCTTCACCGGCTCGCCGCCGTAGACGTAGGCGTTCGTCGCGAACAGCCGGGTCTGGAACGCCAGCTCGGGCTCGCCGACCGCGTCCACGTGCCGGAGCACCTGCTCGACCAGGGCGATCTGCGCCGCACCGTACGGCAAGTGGTACGCCTCGTTCAGCAGGCCCCAGAGCTCCTCGGCGCTCCTCATCAGGAGGCCTCGCCCGGAACCGCGCGGTCCAGCAGACCGAGGAGCGACGTGGTGAGCAGCGCCGCGTCGGACGGCCGGATCGGGTGGTGACCCAGCATCAGGGCCTGGCCGTAGAGCGACTCGACGGCAAGCCCGGCCAACTCCGTGTCAGCGAGCGCGGCCACCCGGCGGACCAGTGGATTGCGGTGGTTGAGCACGAGCTGGGGCCGATCGGTCGGCACGGTCTGCGACAGCGCGTCGAGCACCCCGCCCCACAGGTCGTCGGCCTGATCGCGGCTGGCGGTGAACTCGTCACGGAACGCCGCGGCCCGGCTGATCAGATAGAGCGCCGGCACGGTGACCGGATCGAAGGCGCGCACCACGACCTCGCAGCCCAGCCGGTCGAGACGGCGCTGGGCCACCGACAGGAACGGGCGCAGCGACAGCTCCGTCTCCGCGTCCAGCGGCAGGAAGCGAGTGGTCAGGTCGGTCGGGTCGAGCCGTTCCGCCCGGATCTCCGGATCGGTCCCGGCGAGGCGCTCGATCAGGTCGGCGTCGTAGACGTAGCCACCGTTGATGAGGCCCACGTCCTGGGCCGCGGCGACGGCGGCGAGCTGCCGGAACTCGTCGTCGGTGGCGGCGTAGCGCAGCACGCCGAACCGCTCGCGGAACTCGGCGAGGGTGATCTCGCCCATGTTGGTACGCATCGGGTACCACTGCTCGACCAGGCGAAGCATCTCGTCGTCGTGCAGGGCCAGCGCCTTGACGCCGAGGTGATGGATCCGCAGGAACTCGCCGAGGCGGCGCGGATCGGTCGCCGACAGCCGCACCAGCCAGCCGCGGATCTGGTCGGCGATCGCGTCCCGCGTCTCGGCGAGCTGGCCGTCGTCGTAGAGCGACTCGCGGCTCGCGGTGGGGCGCAGCTCGGAGCTGTCCACCACGCACCGGGCGAAGAACGCCCACTCCGGCAGCAGGCCCTCGACGCTCTCGGCGAGCAGCATGCGTTTCAGGTAGACGCGGTGACCGCCACGGCTCGCCGGGTTGACCGGGGTGGGCAGCACGAACGCGGCGCCGGTGAGTCCGGCGGCGGGCACGTTCAGCTCGATCACGTCGAACGGGCGGAAGCCGAGGGTCTTCTCCGCATACGTCGCGCGGGCCTGCGGCGGGAACTCCCACGGCAGGCCGCGGCCGGTGACCGGCCGGCCGTCGACCGTCACCTCGACGGGCAGCAACGAGCCGTACAGCGTGGCGAGCTCGGTCACGGTCGTACCGGTCAGGAAATGCTCGGCGCCGCGGCGCGGCAGGAGGGTGACCGTGGTGCCGGGCTCGCGCTCGGCGCCGGGAGCCACCTCGTAGCGCCCGTCGGAGTAGCCGGTCCAGAGCACCGCCGGGGCGCCCTCGTGGCGGGTGTGCACCCGGATCTCGTCGGCCACCATGAAGCAGGAGAGCAGGCCGATGCCGAACTGGCCGAGGAACTCATGCCGGGCGAAGCCCAGCTCGTCCCGTTTCGAGCTGCGACCGATGGTGGCCAGCAGCTCGTGCACCTGCGCCTCGGTGAGCCCGATGCCGTTGTCGCTGATCCGCAGCATCTCACCGGTGATGATCTCCACCCGGCCGGCGTGATCGGTCCCGGCAGCGGTGATCGCGTCGACGCTGTTCTGCAGGAGCTCGCGGATGTAGACGCGTGGGCTCGCGTAGAGATGGTGGCTGAGCAGGTCGACGATGCCCCGGAGATCGACCTGGAACGTGTTGCTCACGGGCGAGAAAGCTACCGGGTACCCCCGACAGTTTCTCGCCCGTTTCCTTAAATCAGCTCAGGCCGCCCGGTTCGGCACCGCGAGCGATCGGGGCGCGCACCAGGTTGCCCCACTCCGTCCAGGAGCCGTCATAGTTGCGAACCTGCGGGTAGCCGAGCAGGTGGTGCAGTACGAACCAGGTGTGCGACGACCGCTCGCCGATCCGGCAGTACGCGATGACGTCGTCCGCCGGCTCCAGGCCCAGCTCGTCCCGGTAGATCTTGATCAGCTCGTCATGCGGCTTGAAACTGCCGTCATCGTTCGCCGCCGACTTCCACGGCTTGCTGACCGCGCCCGGGATGTGCCCGCCGCGCAGCGCGCCCTCCTGCGGGTACGCCTCCATGTGCGTCAGCTCACCGGTGTACTCCTGCGGCGACCGGACGTCGACCAGCGGTCGCCCGCTGGCGATGTGCCCCATCACCTGGTCACGAAAGGCCCGGATCTCGGCGTCGTTGCGAACCGGCACCGGGTACTCCGCCTTCGGCCGGACGGTCTTGTCCCGGGTCAGCTCGCGTCCCTCAGCCGCCCACTTCTGCCGGCCACCGTCGAGCAGCCGGACATCGCGGTGCCCGAAGAGGCTGAAGACCCAGAGCGCGTACGCCGCCCACCAGTTGAAGTTGTCGCCGTAGAACACGATCGTGTCGTCGCGACCGATGCCCTTCGCCTCGCACATCGCGGCGAAGGCGGCCGGGTCCAGGTAGTCGCGGGTGATCTGGTCGTTGAGCTCGAGGTGCCAGTCCACCTTGACCGCACCCGGAATGTGGCCGGTGTCGTAGAGCAACACGTCCTCATCCGATTCGACGACGACCAGGCCGGGCGTCTCGAGGTTCGCGGCGAGCCACTCGGTGGTGACCAGTTTGTCGGGGTGCGCGTACGCCTGAAGCGCCTGCGCCGGATCGTTCGGAACGGACATGACTGTCACGCTAGCTCTTTCTACTCGCCGATCGGGGCCAGCACCGGCCGCTTCGCCCTGATCAGATCACCGGACGACTGGCCGCGGAGATGCCGTCCCACCCACGGGGCCAGATGCTCACGCGCCCACTTCAGGTCGGCGCTGCGGGCCAGGCGCCACGGGGTGGGCTGCGGTGCCGGCGGGACCAGCATCCAGTCCTCCTCCACACCGACGCCCAGCGCGTTCAGCACGTGCCCGGCGACCCGGCGATGTCCCAACTCGGACAGGTGCAGCCGATCGTCGCTCCACATGATGCGGTGCCGGAACGCCCGGTCGGCGAAGAGATCGATCAGGTGCGCTCCCTGCCGGGCGGCGATGTCCCGGATCCCGTCGTTGAGCAGCCCGGCCCGCGGGGCGATCATCCGCTGCCCGCCCGGGATGTGAGCCGCCACGTCGGCGAATCGGAAGACGACCACGTCCGCACCCATCCCGCGGATCTGCTCGATGGCACGCTCGGCACGGCGGAGGAGTCCGGCCACGTCCGCCCTGGGACGCAGGATGTCGTTGCCGCCGGCCGCGAAACTCACCAGGTCGGGCCGCATGGCCAGGGTCGGCTCGAGTTGCTCGGTGAGCACCTGGTCCAGCAGCCGGCCGCGAACCGCGAGATTCGCATACCCGAAGTCGGGTCCGGACTCGACGGCGAGGCGGGTGGCGACCAGGTCGGCCCAGCCCCGGAAGCTCCCGTCCGGATATTCGTCGCACATGCCCTCGGTGAAGCTGTCACCCATCGCCACGAAGCTGCGCCAGGCCATGACGCCCCCTAACGTCTGTTCAGCTTGGTTGCCTGGTCAGTTTTCCACCGGACGGGGAGCGAACGTAACGTGATGATGGCGACACGGAGATAACCGGATGCGTTTCGTCGTACCCCCTCCCTAGGCTCGTTGCCATGCTGCTTCGGATGTCCACCTTGCTGCTCAAGACCTTGCGTGAGGAGCCGGCGGACGCGGAGGTGCCGAGTCACCGGCTCCTCCTGCGCGCCGGGTTCATCCGTCGCGCCGCACCGGGCGGCTACACCTGGCTTCCGCTCGGCAAGCTCGTGCTGGACCGGGTCACCGACGTGGTCCGGGAGGAGATGGCAGCCGCCGGCGGGCAGGAGGTCTCCTTCCCCGCGCTGCTGCCCCGCGAGCCCTACGAGACCACCGGCCGCTGGACGGAGTATGGAGACGACATCTTCACCCTCCAGGACCGGCGCGGTGCCGACCATCTGCTCGCGCCCACCCACGAGGAGATGTTCGCCCTGCTCGTGCAGGACCTGACCAGCTCCTATCGCGACTTCCCGCTGCTGCTGTTCCAGGTACAGACCAAGTTCCGCGACGAGGCCCGGCCGCGCGGCGGCCTGCTGCGGGGCCGCGAGTTCCTGATGAAGGACGCCTACTCCTTCGACCTCTCCGAGGCCGGCCTCACCGAGGCCTATGGGCGGATGCGCCTCGCCTACCAGCGGATCTTCGAGCGGCTGGGCCTGACGCACACGATCGTCTCCGCGGTGTCGGGCGCGATGGGCGGCTCCGCCTCCGAGGAGTTCCTGGCCGCCGCCGAGGTGGGCGAGGACACCTTCGTCGGCTGCACGGCCTGCGACTACGCGGCCAATACCGAGGCGGTCGTCACACCCGCCCCGGCCGGCCTGCCGGCGGCCGCGCCGGACCTGGAGGTGCACGACACTCCGGACACGCCGACCATCGCCTCACTTGTGGAGTTCGCCAACGCCCGGGCGCTCGGCGGGCGCACCGACTGGACCGCCGCGGACACGCTGAAAAACGTCGTGGTGACCGTGCACCACCCGGGTGGCAAGGATGAGTTGCTGGCAATCGGCGTGCCCGGCGACCGCGAGGTGGACCTCAAGCGGCTGAACGCCGTGCTGGCACCGGCCACCGCCACCCTCTTCGACGACTTCGAGTCCCGCCCTGACCTGGTGAAGGGCTACATCGGGCCGCAAGGCATCAAGATCCGCTATCGGGCCGATCCGCGCGTCGCCCCCGGCACCGCCTGGCTCACCGGCGCCAACGAGCCGGGCCGCCACGCCACAAACGTGGTCGCCGGCCGCGACTTCACTCCGGACGACACCATCGAGGCCGCCGATGTCCGCGCCGGCGATCCCTGCCCGAGTTGCGGGTCCGGCGCGCTCACCATCCGCCGCGGCATCGAGATCGGGCACATCTTCCAGCTCGGCCGGCGCTACACGGATGCCTTCGCGGTGGACGTCCTGGGTGCGGACGGCAAACCGGTGCGGCCCACCATGGGCTGCTACGGGATCGGCGTCTCCCGGGCCGTGGCGGCGATCGCCGAGCAGCATCACGACGAGCGCGGCCTGATCTGGCCCGCCTCGGTCGCCCCGGCGGACGTGCACATCGTCGCCGCGGGCCGCGACGGCCAGGTCGAAGCCGCCCTCCAGCTCGGCGCCACCCTGGCGCGCGCCGGCGTCCGCGTGCTGGTCGACGACCGGCCGAACGTGTCGGCCGGCGTCAAATTCACCGATGCCGAGCTGATCGGCATCCCACGCAGCGTCGTGGTCGGCCGCCGCCTGGCCGAGGGCTACGCCGAGTTGCGCGACCGCCGCGACGGCACGCGCCAGGAATTGCCCCTTGTGGACATCGCGGGTGTAATCACGACGGAGGTCGGGTAACCGTGTCACAACGCCGTTGGAGGAGTAGGGGCATGGTGAGGCTGGTCGCTGACGCGATGACCCGGCAGGTCGTCTATCTGCCGGAGGACACCCCGCTGGATGAGGCCGCCCAGGCCATGCGTGACCAGGGTATCGGCGACGTGGTGGTGACGCGCGGCCCCACCATGGCCGGCATCGTGACGGATCGCGACATCGTCGTTCGCGCGGTAGCCGAGGGCCTGGCCCCAGCCACCACCATGCTCGGCGCGATCGCCAGCCGCGAGCTGATCATGATCGAGCAGAGCGCGACCGTCGAGGAGGCGGTCCAGGCGATGCGCGACCGCGGCGTCCGCCGTCTGCTGGTCTGCGACGCAGACCGCAAGGTCGTCGGCATCATCAGCCTCAGCGACGTCGCGCTGCTGCCCACTTCCGCCGCCGCATAACCTTTCCGGTACGCGTCAACCGCGTCCCCAGACGCAGCCACGGGGTACCGCCCTGCCCGCGATCGGGCACCCCCAGCGGCCGAAGCGCGTCCGCCGGGCCCATGCAACGCCCCAGCCGCGACCTGGCCACCCACCAGCAGCTACAACGCGTCCCCCGGACCGATGCAGCGGCCCACGGCCCGGCCACCCACCAACAGCCCAACGCGTCCACCGGCCCCATACAACGCCCGGCCCGCGACCCGGCCACCCACCAATTAGCCGCAGCGCCTCCGCCGAGCCGTGCAACCGCCCCGCCCGCGACCCGGGCCACCCACCAGCAGCCCAACGCGTCCATCGGCCATGCCGCCGCCCGCGGCCCGGCCACCCGCCAACAGCCGCAGCGCCTCCGCCAGGCCCATGCAACCGCCCTGCCCGCCACCCGGGCCACCCACCAACAACAACCCAACGCGTCAACCGGGCCCCGCGCCCCGCACATCTCGCCCGCACAGCCGGCCTTGAACGCGACGCCGCCCTCCCCGCCTGCACGTGATCGGCAATGGCGGAGGCGGCCGCGTAGGGTCGGATCTGTGAGTGACATGCCGCCGAAGCTGGCCGAGATCGTCGACGAGTTCGCTTCCGCACCGCGGGAGGTGGTGCTCGAGATGTTGCTGGAGTTCGCCGACGCCGTGCCGCCGCTGCCGGCGGAGCTCGCCGGGCACGAGGGCATGGAGCAGGTTCCGGAGTGCCAGACGCCGTTCTTCCTGAAGGCGGTCGTGCAGCCCGACCGGACCGTGGTCGCCCACTTCGACTGCCCGCCGGAGGCGCCGACCACCCGTGCTTTCGCCGGCATCCTGGCTGAAGGGCTGGCGGAGGCCACCGCGGAGGAGATCCTGGCCGTGCCGGATGATCTCTATGCCCGGATGGGACTGGCCAAGACGATCAGCCCGCTGCGGGTGCGTGGCGGTACGGCGATCCTGGCCCGGTTGAAGCGTCAGGTCGCGGAACAGAAAGCGGAGTGACGTGGACATTCAGGTGTGGTCGGACGTGGTGTGCCCGTGGTGCTACATCGGTAAGCGCCGGCTGGAGAAGGCTCTGGAGGAGTTCGACGGCACCGCGACCGTGACCTACCGGGCGTACCAGCTGAATCCCGCCCCGGTGCCCGAACCGCTGCCGCTCAAGGAGGCGATGGCGGCGAAGTTCGGCGGGCCGGCGCAGGCTGAGCAGATGTTCGCCCAGGTGACCGCGATCGCCGCCACCGACGGGCTGACCCTCGACTTCGACAGTGCGATCGCGGCGAATACGTTCGCGGCGCACCGGCTGATCGCCTGGGGCGCCACGCTGGAACGGCAGGCGGACGTGCTGGACGCCCTACAGCGAGCGCACTTCACCGACGGGATCGACATCGGTTCGATCCCGGCCCTCGCCGGCGTGGCCGCGTCGATCGGACTGGACGAGGCCGACGCCAGGGCCTACCTGGAGTCGGAGGCCGGCACGACCGCGGTGCAGACCGACCTGAACGAGGCTAGGGAGCTCGGCATCACCAGCGTTCCGACCTTCGTGGTCGACGGGAAGTACGCGATCCAGGGCGCTCAGGAGCCGAGCACCCTGCTGGCCGCATTCGAGGAGATCGCTCGCCGGTAAGCCGTCGAAGCCGGTCGATGACGTTTCACGTGGAACAACATCGACGCTTGTCGTCAGGCTACTTCGCGGGCAAGCCCTTCGATCACTTCGGCGCCGGGTAGCGCACCGAGCGCGGGCCCGGCAATGACGATCTTGCTGTTCCGGAGGCCGGACCCGATCACCACGTGCGGAGCGGCGACGACGCGCGAGTCGACCAGTACGGGCCACAACGCCGGGAGCCCGATCGGCGTGATGCCCCCGTATTCCATCGCGGTCAACGACACGGCCTCGTCCATCGGGGCGAAACTCGCCTTGCGCGCGTCCAGGTGACGACGGACCAGCCCGTTCACGTCGGCGCGGGTGGTCGCCAGGACCACGCAGGCGGCGTACTTCGTGACGTCACCGCGGCGACCGGCCACGATCACGCAGTTCGCCGACTCGGTGAGCGCCACCCCGTACGCCTCACAGAAGGCAGCCGTGTCAGCCAGCTCCGGATCGATCGGCGCCACCAGGACCTGGTCGGCGTCGATCGGCGCGTCGACCGGCCAGACCGCCAGCGCCTTGGCCACCGGCGGTGCGAGCAGATCGAGACGTGACTGAGCGGATTCGGTCTCCAGGCTTCCCATCATGTCCGCCATCCTCGCCCAACCGGTGGATCACGACACATCGGGGGAGCAATACCACCATCAGCTCGCCAAGTCCTCAGATTTCGACGGATCATGCCGACCGTCAGAGTTTGTGGAGGACCGTCGAAGTGCACGTATCGGGACCGTCAGTGGTCTCGCGCTTCTGACCGGTGCCACCGCGCTGGTCGCCGTCGCGGGCGGGCACCGCTCGATATTCGCGACCCTGCTTCTCGGCCTGCTCGCGGTCGGCATGTCGCACGCTCTCGTCGTCGAGATCCAGCGCCAGGCCCGGCGACGGTCACCCGGTGGCTGGGGCCGGCACGACACCGTGAACACGGTGCTGCTGGCGTGCTGGTCGGCGAGCGCCACCGCCCTGGTGCCGCTCGCGTCGCTCCCGGTACGCATCCTCGGGCTCCTGCTGGCCGCCGGTTACGCCACCTGCTGCGCCTATTTCGTCGTGGAGCGCCGTCGCTCGGTCGCCACGCCGGTGCTGCCGCTCCCGGCACCCGCCGCCGAGCCGTCGGTCGCCAATTTGTCGGTGACCACTCCGTCGGTCACCGACTCGACCCCGTCGGCGTGACCGTCGGCCAGGGTCGGTAGCACCACCATCAGCGGTGGGACCGGCACTCCGTTGGTCTCGATCGGTAGCTCAGGGACCGGCAGCCAGTCCACCCCAAGCGGCTCAGGCCCGAATCCGTCATCCTGGCCGGCCCGTGGCTCGCCATCGGCAACCGTCACCGCGAAGACCGACGTCATGCCCGATGGATACGGCATCTCGAGCACGTAGCGAGCCTCGCTGACCACCAGCCCGGTCTCCTCGAAGACCTCACGCCGCAACGCTTCCTCGGCCGTCTCACCGGGGTGCAGCCCGCCACCCGGCAGAGTCCACCACTCACCGCCACCGGATCGTCGGCTGCGCTCGTGCACCATCAGCACACGGCCGTCTCGCACGATCACGGCAGCGGCCCGTCTTCGTTCGCTCACGCCACGCAGGCTAACTGCCGGAACTGTGCCGCGCAGGCACCGTTCATTCCTCTGTGGATAACCTCGGCACTGCCAGAACGGGCAAATGCGTATCTACGTCTTCGGAACGGTGACCAGCAAATATGTACGTTCGGCGAGCAATTCACGGGTCAGGTGTACCCCTGTTTGCCCGGCCAGGAACCCCAGGGCCGCTGCCGTGGGATCCGTCACTGTCGTATCCCCGACCAGACCAGCCGCCCGCAGCGCGGGCTGAAACTCCGCGGATCGGCTCCCACCGGCCTCGTTCGGTGTGCGGAAGTCGTAGTCCAGGACGAGATCCTCGTCCCGCAGCACCAGCAGCCTGCCACGGCCCGTGCCGGCGCTGCGGTACACCAGCACCGTCCCGTCAGTGGATAGCCGGCTCACGACCTTCTGAGTGACCCCGAGGGAGCCGTTGTCCTCGACGATCAGGGACCAGTCGCCGACCCGGGCCACTCCGATGAAGAACCGGTCCGCACCGGCCCGCTCACCGTCTCCGCCGCTGACCAGCCGCAGCCACTCCACCCGCTCCAGCTCGGTGCCGCCCAGCCGCTCGATCACCTCAACCGGGGTCCGCCCGCGGACCAGGGTGAAGCAGAAGCCGCTCGCGATAGCCGGGTCGAGCGCCGGCCAGCGGTAGTCCGGAGCGGCACTCCTGGACGGGCTCGTGGACGGCCCGGCCGCACCCGACGTGGAGCACCCGGCCATACCGGCAAGCGCGATCAGAAGGAGGGCGGAGCGGCGTTTCACCGAGCCAGTAGATCAAAGAATTGGGCCCGAGATCGCAGCCCGCCCGGGAAGAGACGAAGCCCTCGGACAGGGTGAGCCCGACCGCTATCGCGTACGCCGGTCGACGTTCACGGGTGGCCAGGTCCGCACGCCGTCAATCTTCCTGGGCGACTGGATCTTCAGGGCCGCGGTGATGCCGACGACGATCAGCGTGGGCACCAGCATCCAGAACAGAATGGAGTCCTCGCGACCGTTGTTCGCCAGTACCACGACCAACAGAATCGACGCCGTCAGAAGGCCTGTGGACCACCTGACGTAGAAGCGCCGGGAATGCGGGCGCGGTGCCGGCTCGTCGGTGGCCGTCACGCCCGGATTCCGGGCAACCCACTGTTGAGCGACCTCGACCGGAACATCGGGTATGCGCAACTCGCCGAACCGGGTGCGATACGGCAGGCGCTTCGGCATCCCATGGCTTTGCACCAGTGCCAGAATGTGAATGGAAAGCGCCGCTCCCAACGCCATCAGAAATCCTGGCAGCGACAGGCTCGCGTCCGTGTGGAAGTAGACCCACCACGCCGTCAGTGAGACAAGGGCGGCCGGCAGCGACCACGGCGCGAGTCGAATCGCTCGCCGAACGCTTCTTGCGCTGCGCGCGTCCAGGGGAAGCCGCTGCAACGGCCGCAGCTTGACGAACCGCCACTGGCTCAGTGGCACCTCGACCCACTCCGGATCGGCCGCGCCATCGGTGATAGCCAGCGGTGGGATCTGCAGGCCGGCTATCAAGTCCGCCGGAACGACGAGATCGGTTCGCTTCACCATCGACCTGCGCCTGTCCTGTCACCCCGAGAAAATGATCTACAAGCTAACGCGACACCGGCGTCGACACCATCGTCCGGCCAGCGGCTTTCGCCGGCACGCGGCATCGTAGAGCACATGACCGATGAGATGACCGCTCAGGCCCGCGCCATCCTCGCCACCAACCGGTACGCGGTACTCGGCACCGCCACCCCCGCCGGCGAACCCTGGGTGAGCCCCGTCTACTTCGTCAATCTGGGCCTCAGCACCCTGCTCTGGCTCTCCCGCCCATCCGCACGACACTCGGAACTGATCGCCGAAAACCACCAGATCGCCGTCACCGTCTTCGACTCAACCGTCCCGATGGGCGGCGCCACCGCCTTCTACGCCCGCGCCACCGCCGGACTCTGCCCGGACAACGACCTCGCCACCCAGCTTGAGGCGTTCTCCACGCAGTCGGTCGCCGAGGGCTTCCCCGCCTGGCGCCTGGATCAGGTCACCGGCGACGCCGCCCTCCGCCTCTACCGCGCCGAAATCACCGAGGCCTGGTTCCTCCCCGCCGAAGAAGGCCCCGAACGCCGCATCCAAATCCTTCTATAACCCAATTTGGTACGCACAGACGCCCGCTCAAGGGAGTAATGGCGCCCGGAGAACACGGCATCGCTGGCCCGCAGGCTACGGAGCTGGAATCGCGAAAGATGGAAGCCGCACCGTGAACGAGGCCGCCGGGCGGGCCGACGCGGACCAGATGATCTTGGTCGCGCGTTTCGGCTGGTGAGAAGCTTAGGAAGTGGAGCCCAGGGGACTTGAACCCCTAACCCCCGCCTTGCAAAGGCGGTGCTCTGCCAGTTGAGCTAGGGCCCCCGGAACCGACTCAGCGAAGGTCGGGAGCAGTGGTCGCCTCGTGCCAAAGCGCACGCTCATCGCTGGAGGCCTTGACCTTCTTCACGACCAGAAAAGCCGCACCGGCAACACCGGCAACGATCAGGAGTTTCTTCAGCATTTAAGAGCTTCCCTCCCTCACTGGCACCAGTGCAAAGAGCGCGAGCGGGCGCGTCCAGCGCAACCATCGCACCGCGGGGTTTCCGGGGGCTCGGCCCCCGGAGCAGGCATAACGAGCGATCCAAGGTCCGCGCTTTCCGCGGACACAGGACCCCATCGCTCGTGGGGCTAGCTGGAATCGAACCAGCGACCTCAGAGTTATCAGCTCTGCGCTCTAACCGACTGAGCTATAGCCCCTCAACTGCGGTAGGAACGTTACCGCATCGGGTTGCGAGCCTCCAAAGCGGGGGTGGCTCGCAACCCGGCGGCGTCGCCTAATCGCGCTCGGCGAGGGTGAGCTCAATTCCGCCGACCAGGTCGGCGCAAACGTTGTAGATGAACGCCCCGAGGGTGGCCAGCGCGGTGAAGAGCACCACGTTGACCGCCCCGATCAGCATCGATGTGCCGATGACGCCCCAGGCGGTGATCCGGAACGAGCCGCCTGAACTGCCCTCCGTACCGCCGCTGGCGGTCACCAGGTCCTTCAGGCTGCTGTTGACCGAGTTCCACACACCCATGGTGTCCAGCGCCAGATAGAGCACCGACGTCGCGACGACCACCACGATGAAGAGCACGATCGAGACGGCGAACGAGAACTTCATCACGGACCACGGGTCGATCCGCTTGAGGTTCAGCCGCGCCCGCCGGGGGCCACGCGCCGCAGCGGACGTGACCGTGGTGCGGGCGGAGCGAACCGCCTCCGAGACACGGGCTGTCCCGACCGTGGCCGAGCCCGCCGGAGCCGCCGAACCGGTCCGCTGCTTCGCGGCGGCTCCGGAGGCGGTGGCGGGCGCCGCACCCTGCGCGGGTCGCGGCGGTGCGCTCTGGCCGGTGGCCGGCGTCCCACTCCCGGTACGCGCCGCCGAGGCTCCCGGCGCGGCGCCCTTGCCCTTGGTGACGACCGGCACGGCGGCCGATCCCTTCACCGGGGCACCCGGACGTTTCGCCTCAGCAGCGCCGTCGGTGCCGGCAGCCGGCTCACCGGGCGGCGGAGCCATCCCGGGCGCCCTGGTGAACTTCGGCGGGGACGGGGCTTCGGCGGGGACAGCGGCGCGCCCTGGGGTCTCACGACCGTTCGAGGCGGCGCCGTCTTTCTTCGCCGCATCGTCCGGAGTCGCTGAGCTCCCCGGGCCCCCCGACTTCGCCTGTGTCTCCGGCATCAACTAGTCCTGTTCGTCAGGCTCGTCGGCATTGCGAGCAAGCGCCACGATGGTTACACCTTCAGGGAGGTCCATCAGCTTGACCCCCATTGTGTTCCGATCCCGCGTGCGCCGTACAGGCTTCACGGGAGTCCGGATGACACCACCATTGCTGGTGATGGCAAATAGTTCATCCTCCGGGTCGATCACCAGTGCCCCGACAAGTCCACCACGACGTTCCGTGATCTTGGCGGTCAGCACGCCCTTGCCGCCCCGGCCCTGTACCGGATACTCCTCGATCGGCGTGCGCTTCGCATACCCACCGTTGGTGGCGACCAACACATCGAGACCCTCGCGCACCACTTCGATCGCGAGGAGCTCGTCGTTCTCGCCGAACCGCATGCCGATCACACCGGACGTCGCACGCCCCATCGGACGCAGCGCGTCGTCCGTGGCGTTGAACCGGATGGCCTGGGCTTTCTTGGACACCAGCAACAGGTCGTCCTCGGGTGCCACCAGGACCGCGCCCACCAACTCGTCATCCTCCCGCAGGTTGATGGCGATGATGCCACCGCTGCGGTTGGAGTCAAATTCCTCCAGGCGCGTCTTCTTCACGAGGCCATTCTTGGTGGCGAGCACAAGGTGTGGCGCGACCTGGTAATTCGGGATCTGGATAACCTGCGCGATGTGCTCGTCCGGCTGGAAGGCGAGCAGGTTGGCGACGTGCTGGCCCTTGGCGACCCGGTTCGCCTCGGGCAGCTCGTACGCCTTGGCCCGGTAGACCCGCCCCTTGTTCGTGAAGAACAGGATCCAGTCGTGGGTCGAGATGACGAAGAAGTGCGAGACGATGTCGTCCTGCCGCAGCGTGGCGCCGCTGACGCCCTTCCCGCCGCGCTTCTGCGACCGGTACATATCGACCTTGGTGCGCTTCGCATAACCGGTACGTGTGATCGTCACCACAACGTCTTCCCGGGTGATGAGGTCCTCCATGGACACTTCACCATCAAACGGGATGATCTGCGTACGCCGCTCATCACCGAACTTCTGCACGATCTCGCGAAGTTCGTCCGAGACGATCGCCCGCTGCCGCTCCGGCTTCGCGAGGATGTCCTTGAGGTCGGCGATCTCGATCTCGATCTTTCCGAGTTCGTCGAGGATCCGCTGCCGCTCCAGGGCGGCCAGCCGGCGCAGCTGCATGTCGAGGATCGCGGTCGCCTGGACCTCGTCGACGTCGAGCAGCTGCATGAGGCCCTGGCGCGAGTCCTCCACTGTGGGCGAACGCCGGATCAGGGCGATGACCTCGTCGAGCATGTCCAGCGCCTTGGCCAGACCGCGCAGGATGTGCGCGCGCTCCTCCGCCTTGCGCAGCCGGTACGCGGTACGCCGGCGGATGACCTCGATCTGGTGATCGACGTAGTAGCGGATGAACTGCGCCAGGTTCAACGTGCGCGGCACGCCGTCGACCAGCGCCAGCATGTTCGCGCCGAACGTCTCCTGCAGCTGGGTGTGCTTGTAGAGGTTGTTCAGCACGACCTTGGCGACCGCGTCGCGCTTGAGCACCAGGATCAGCCGCATACCGGTACGCCCGGACGACTCGTCCCGGATGTCCGCGATGCCGGTGAGCTTGCCTTCCTTGACCAGCTCGGCGACCCGCTCAGCCAGATTGTCCGGGTTCACCTGGTACGGCAGTTCGGTGACCACCAGGCACGGACGGCCCCGGGTGTCCTCCTCGACCTCGACCACCGCACGCATCCGGATGGATCCGCGGCCGGTGCGGTAGGCGTCCATGATCGCCGACTGACCGACGATCAGACCCTTGGTCGGGAAGTCCGGCCCCTTCACGATCTCGAGCATCGCCTCGAGCGCGGTCGCCTCGTCCGACTCGGGGTTGTCGAGCTGCCACTGGACGGCGGCCGCGATCTCCCGCAGGTTGTGCGGCGGAATCTTGGTCGCCATGCCGACCGCGATGCCCTCGGACCCGTTGACCAGCAGGTTCGGGAACCGCGCCGGAAGAATGGTGGGTTCCTTGGTACGCCCGTCGTAGTTGTCCTGCATGTCGACGGTGTCCTCGTCGATGTCCCGCAGCATCTCCATGGCGAGCGGGGACAGCTTCGACTCGGTGTACCGCATGGCGGCCGGCGGGTCGTTACCCGGCGAACCGAAGTTGCCGTTGCCGTCGATAAGCGGGTACCGCAGCGACCACGGCTGGCCCATCCGGACCAGTGCGTCGTAGATCGACGAGTCACCGTGCGGGTGGTAGTTGCCCATCACGTCGCCGACGACGCGCGCGCACTTGACGTAGCCGCGGTCGGGCCGGAACCCGGCGTCGTACATCGCGTACAGGATCTTGCGGTGGACGGGCTTCAGGCCGTCACGGACGTCGGGCAGCGCCCGGCCCACGATGACGCTCATCGCGTAGTCGAGGTACGAACGCTGCATCTCGACCTCGAGGCCGACCGGCTCGACCCGCTGGGTCACACCGCCGCCGGCGTCGGGTGTCTCGGCGCCGTCCGGGGGTTCTGGAGTGTCAGTCACTATTAACCCTTACTCAAGGTGAATCCAGACAAGTATCGCCAAAAGGCCCATACCGCTGTGGATAACGTTGTGGAAAGGACTAGCACGCTGTGGATACGGCGGCCCGGATCAGATATCCAGGAACCGAACATCCTTCGCATTGCGTTGGATGAACGACCGCCGAGCCTCGACGTCCTCGCCCATCAACACGCTGAACAGCTCGTCCGCCACAGCGGCGTCGTCCAGCGTCACCTGACGCAGCGTGCGCGTGTCCGGGTTCATCGTGGTGTCCCACAGCTCATGGAAGTTCATCTCGCCGAGACCCTTGAACCGCTGGATGTCGTCCGGCTTCGCGTTCGGCTTCTTCTGCTGGCGCAGCGCGATCAGGCCGTCCCGCTCCCGGTCCGAGTACGCGTACTGAGCGTCGTCACCGCGCTTGTTCCACTTGAGCTTGTACAGCGGCGGCGAGGCCAGATAGACGTGCCCCTGCTCGACCAGCGGCCGCATGAAGCGGAACAGCAGGGTGAGCAGCAGCGTCTGGATGTGCTGGCCGTCCACGTCGGCGTCGGCCATCAGGATGATCTTGTGGTAGCGCAGCTTCGAGATGTCGAACTCGTCGTGGATGCCGGTGCCCATCGCCGTGATCAGCGCCTGGACCTCGTTGTTCTTCAGCACCCGGTCGATCCGGGCCTTCTCCACGTTGAGGATCTTGCCGCGGATCGGCAGGATCGCCTGGATCCGGCTCTCCCGGCCGGACTTCGCCGAACCACCGGCCGAGTCACCCTCGACGATGAACAGCTCGGTCTCACGCGGGTCGGTGGACTGGCAGTCGGCCAGCTTGCCCGGCATCGAACCGGACTCCAGCAGCGACTTCCGCCGGGCCAGCTTGCGCGCCTGCTGCGCGGCGATCCGGGCCCGCGCGGCCTGCGAGGCCTTGGTGATGATGGTCTTCGCGTCGGCCGGGTTGCGGTCGAACCAGTCGGCCAGCTGCTCGTTGCAGACCTTCTGCACGAAGCCCTTCATGTCGGTGTTACCGAGCTTCGTCTTGGTCTGGCCCTCGAACTGCGGGTTGGCCAGGGTGACCGAGATGATCGCGGCGAGGCCCTCGCGGATGTCCTCGCCGGAGAGCTTCTCGTCGCTCTTCAGGAACTTCTTCTCGGTGCCGTACCGGTTCACGATGCTGGTCAGCGCGGCGCGGAAGCCCTCTTCGTGGGTACCGCCCTCGTGCGTGTTGATCCGGTTCGCGAAGGTGTAGACCGACTCGCCGTACGACTCGTTCCACTGCATGGCGATTTCGACCGCCATGCCCTCCTCGGGAGCCTCGGCGCCGAACTCGACCACCGTCTTGTGGATGGCACTCTTGGTGGCGTTGAGGTGCCGGACGAAGTCCGAGATGCCGCCCGCGTACATGAACGAGATCTGGCGCGGCTCACCGTTCTCGTCGGCCGACACCGGCCGCTCGTCGGTGAAGTTGATGGTCAGACCCCGGTTGAGGAACGCCATCTCCTGAAGCCGGCGGTAGATCGTCTGAAAGTCGAACTCGATCGTCTCGAAGACGTCGGGGTCCGGCCAGAACTGCACGGTCGAGCCGGTCTTGTCGGTGCTCTCGCCCTTCACCAGCTCGGCCGGCTTGGAGGCGTTGTACTTCTGCCGCCAGACGAACCCGTCCTTGTGGATTTCCACGGCCATCCGGGAGGAGAGCGCGTTCACCACCGAGACGCCGACGCCGTGCAGACCGCCGGAGACCTTGTAGGCCTGCCCGTCGAACTTGCCGCCCGCGTGCAGCACGGTCAGCGCGACCTCGACACCCGGCTTCTTCAGCTTCGGGTGGAGGTCGACCGGGAAACCACGCCCGTTGTCGGTGACCGAGACCCCTCCGTTGGCGAAGAGGATCACGTCGATGGTGTCGCAGTAGCCGGCCAGCGCCTCGTCGACAGCGTTGTCCACAACCTCCCAGACCAGGTGGTGCAGGCCCCGCTCTCCGGTGGAACCGATGTACATACCTGGACGCTTGCGGACCGCCTCGAGGCCTTCGAGCACGGTGATCGATCCGGCACCGTATTCCTGCTGTTTCTCTGCCACCCTCGGCCACTTTCTCGCACCGGGCCGCGGAGGGCCCCGCACGGGGTTGGCGGGCAAACCGGCAGCAGCCGGGCACGCACGAGGCCAGAGATGACACCGCGGGAAGAAGCGGACCACCGGTGGAACCGTGCGCGCCGGTCGCCGCGGACAGCCCGCGGATCGTGATCGGCTGGAAAAACCGCACAGCGTGACGATGTTGCACTGCGTACACGAAGGGGCACGCCCGCCACCGCAAAGCACAGTTTTCCCGGTCGCTGTCGATTCTACTCCGCCGGAGCGAGTTGGCGAGGGTGCGGCACCCCTTCCGGGTGCCTGAGAGTCCCGTAGCGGGATTTGGGGCGCTACCCACGTGTTCCCCTACACGGAACTACCCGCCACCGCAACGACAAGCGCTTCGGCTGTCTCGCCAGTCGGGCGCGCCTGCGATGCGCGACCGGCACGCACTGCGACACTGCTCGACAACCGCCCGCGCCGGTGTCGTAACCTCGCCCGCGGGCCGTGATGGCCGGGAGACGTCATTAATGGGGTTGCATCGGTTTTCCGCCGCGGGAAAACCCTGCCAGGTCGAGTGAGGGGTGGGTCCGCCGATGGCGCACGACAAGGGCCTGGACAACGTCGCGGTGCACTGGCCGCGGACCAATCAGTACTACGACCCGGTGGCTCCCGCCGAGTTCGTCGACTTCGGAACGATCGCCGACCGCCCCGAGATCGCCGCGCCCACCGGTGCGCTCGCCCTGCACATCGCCAAGACCGGGACGGTGCGCGCGACCGCCTACACCGAACTGGTCGACCTCCTGCTGGGCCTGGAGGGCGTGCTCTACGCGACCGACGCGGCCGCCGAGGACGAGGATCCGGTGATCGACCCGGACGGCTGCGCGTGGATCGCCGGCGGCCTGGAACGCTTCGTCGAGGGCCACGAGAAGTTCGGTGACCTGGTCACCTTCGACACCGTCGCGGAGGTCATGCGGACCGCGATCGCCGGCGGCCGCCTGGCCGAGCAGCAGCTGCGCTGGCTCGACCACCGGCTCGCCGCGTTGCGCGACGACGCCGGCAACGCGCCGCACTGGAGCTTCGCTCGTACCGAGCTCGCCGTCCTGGCCGGCTTCTACCGCCGCTGCGCGGAACGCGGTTTCGCGATCTTCGCCGATTACTGACCTATTCGGTACGCCTTGACGGCCGTCCCGCCGAATCCACGCCGTCCCCTGGTTCCCGCGCGACCGCCTGCCCGCTCACGGCCGCAACGCGGCCGCCGGGAAGACTCATCACCCAAGCCAGGCCGCCGGTCACCGCCAGCAGGATGAGCCCGGATCCGGACCAGAAGACCAACGATCGGTACGCGGAGACGCGCTCGGCGCGCTCCCGGTGGCCGATCCCGGCGGACACCACCTCGTCGCCACCACACCGGCCGCCCTGGTCGAAGCGATATCCACAGGCCGCCGCCTCCTCCGATGTGGGCAGCGTCACGTGCTCCGGGCCGGCGGCGACCACACACGAACAGGCCCAGGCCGGCTCCGCCGCCGCAATCGGTAACGGTGCCAGCACCAAGAGCAACAGGATCAGCAAGCGGCGGAGGCTCATGCTCCTTAAGACGCCTGAGACGGCGAATAAGTTTCAGCCGTAGGTGTCGCGCGGCCCGCGGCCCTGCACCCGGCGGGGTCCCCGGCTCCACGAGGGCGCCGCCGGCCCGTGGATGTTGAGCCGCTTGACGACGTTGTGCCCCACCTCGGCAGCGATCTTCTTCAGCAGCGTGGCGGCCAGCAGCCGGAGCTGGGTGGCCCAGGCCGTGGACTCCGCCTCGACGGTCAGCACGCCGCTGTCCAGCTTGATCGGCCGGCTGTGTGCCGCGATGTCCGGGCCGACCACCTTCTCCCACGAGCCGAAGACGGTGGCCTCGGCCTTCGGCTTCTCCCAGCCGCGTGCCTTCATCAGGCGGTCCAGCACCGCGCCGAAAAGCTGAGGATCCCGGGGATCCGGCCCGGGACCGGAATAGCCGCGCAGGCGCTTCTCGCCGCCGCCACCGGTGCGCCGCCGGGGTTTGCGGGCCGCTTCCCGCCGCCGCGCCAGGGCCGCGTCGAGCACGGCCCGGGCAAGGTCCGGCCCGGCGAGATCGCCCGACCCCTCCACAGCCTGTGGATTACTTCCGCCGGACGAGGCATCGCCCTCAGACGCCGCTCCTGGGCGTACCGACTCCCGACCCTGCCCCGAGGGTGCGGCCGGACCCGTTGATCCGCTCACGGGCCGCTGAGGCCGCCGCGCGGTGCCGTCATCAGGATCAGACACGGGTCACCGACCCGGTAGTGACGTCGAACCGGGCGCCACGCAGTGCCGCCGGCACATCCTCGGGTACCGCACAGGTCACCAGCAGCTGGGCGGCATCGGACACCAGGGCGGCGAGCCGGTCCCGGCGGCCGGAGTCCAGCTCGGCGAAGACGTCGTCGAGAACCAGCACCGGTTCGATCCCCTCCGAACGCAACAGGTCGTACGCGGCCAGCCGCAGAGCCAGCGCGAACGACCAGGACTCGCCGTGGCTCGCGTACCCCTTGGCGGGCAGATCGCCGAGCGTGAGCGACAGGTCGTCACGGTGCGGGCCGACCAGGGTGGTGCCGCGCTCGATCTCCGCGGTCCGGCGCTCCTGCAGCGAGTCCAGCAGGGCCGCCTCCAGCGCCGGTCGTTCCGCGGGCAGCGACTCGCCCAGCCGGGAGGAGTACGCGATGGCCGCCGCACCCCGTCCGGCCGCGACCGCGTCGTAGGCCTTGGTCAGGTGCGGCCCGAGCGCGGAGGCCAGCTCCAGCCGGCCGGCCAGCAGTTCCGCGCCGTGATGGGCCAGATGCTGATCCCACACCATCAAGGTCGACAGGTCCTGACCGCGGGAGCCGCCGACCTTGCGGGTCAGGTACGCCGTCCGCAGCAGGGCGTTGCGTTGCTTCACCACCCGGTCGTAGTCGGCACGCACCCCGGCGTACCGCGGCTGGCGGGCGACCAGCAGGTCGTCGAGGTAGCGGCGGCGTTCCGACGGGTCACCGCGGACCAGCTCCAGGTCCTCGGGGGCGAAGAGCACCATCCGCAGGGCGCCGAGCACCTCGCGCGGCCGGCGTACCGGCGACCGGTTGAGCCGGGCCCGGTTCGCCTTGCCCGGGACGATCTCGAGCTCGACCAGCAACTGGCGTCCATCGTGGACGACCGCGCACCGGATCACCGCCGAGCTCGCGCCGGCCCGGACCAGCGGGGCGTCGGTGGCCACCCGATGACTGTCCAGAGTGGCCACGTACCCGATCGCCTCGATGAGGTTGGTCTTGCCCATGCCGTTCTGGCCGACCAGCACGGACACGCCGGGGTCGAGATCCACGGCCACTCGCTCGTAGGAGCGGAAGTCGGTGAGCTCGACCCGGCGTACGTGCATCTCAGCGCTTGACGGCGTGGCCGCCGAACTGCTGGCGCAGAGCGGCGACGGCCTTCATGGCGGGCGAGTCGTCCTGGCGCGACTGGAAGCGGGCGAACAGTGAGGCGGCGATGACGTGAGCCGGCACGGCGAGACGCACAGCCTCGTCGACGGTCCAGCGGCCCTCACCGGTGTCGTCCGCGTAACCCTTCAACGCCTCCAGCTCCGGGTCCTCGTCGAGGGCCCGGTCGAGCAGGTCGAGAAGCCAGGACTTGACGACGCTGCCCTCACGCCAGCTCTTGATCACAGCGGGCACGTCGTTGATGTACTCGGACGCCTTGAGGATCTCGTAGCCCTCGGCGTAGGCGTGCATCAACCCGTACTCGATGCCGTTGTGCACCATCTTCGCGTAGTGGCCGGCGCCGTGCGTGCCGGCGTGCGCGAAGCCGAACTCGCCGGCCGGCTTGAGTGCCTCGAAGATCGGCTTGCAGTGCTCGACGTCCGGGGCGTCGCCGCCGACCATGAGCGCGTAGCCGTTCTGCTTGCCCCAGACACCGCCGGAGACGCCGACGTCGAGGTACTTGATGCCCTTGACCGCCAGACGTTCGGCACGCGGGGCGTCGTCGGTGAACTTGGAGTTCCCGCCGTCGATGATGATGTCGCCCGCGGACAGCACCTCGGCGAGCTGGTCGATCGTGTCTTCGGTGATCTTGCCGGACGGCACCATGGTCCAGACGACCCGCGGCGCGGCCAGCTTTTCGGCCAACTCGGCCAGGCTGGCAGCGTCGCTTACATCCAGGTTCTGGTCGAATCCGACAACTTCGTGCCCAGCAGCACGCAGGCGTTCCCGCATGTTGCCACCCATTCGGCCGAGACCGATCAGGCCGAGTTGCATGGTGATCTCCCTAGATGAGCGATTGGTTCAAGCTCAGTATCAGCGAGTGACCCGGATCGGCATGATCAGATAGCGGTAACCCGGGATGATTTCGCCACTTTCGCCGGCGGGGGAGATCACAGCGGGCTTGAACGCGTCGACGAACGAGAGCACCGCGGTCGGTGCGCCCAGGTTCTGCAGGCCGTCGATCAGGTACTGCGGGTTGAAGCCGATGGTGAGCGGCTCACCGGTGAAAGCGGCCTCCATCGCCTCACTGGCGCGCGCCTCCTCGGTGGTGCCGGCCTCCACCACCAGGCCGTCCTCGCTGAAGCTCAGGAGCACCGGAGTGGTGCGCTCGGCGACCAGCGCGACCCGGCGGACCACCTCGACCAACGCGGAGACGGACACCCGGGCCTCGGCGTTGTGCGAGGCCGGGAAGAGTGAACGCACCGGCGGGTAGTTGGCGCCGTCCAGCAGACGGCTGGTGGTCCGGCGGGTCCCACCGGCGAAACCGATCATGCCTTCACCGGCGCTGCCCTGCGCCAGGGCCAGGGTGACCGAGCCGCCGATCGGGCCCAGCGCCTTGGCGGTGTCGTTCAGAGTCTTCGCCGGCACCAGTGCGTTCAGGCTGATATCCGGGTCGTCCGGGTTCCACTCGATCTCGCGCATCGCCAGCCTGTACCGGTCGGTGGCGAGCATGGCCATCGTCGAACCGTTCAGCTCCAGACGGACACCGGTCATCATCGGCAGCGTCTCGTCGCGGCCGGCCGCGATCGCGACCTGGGCCACCGCGGCGGCGAAGACCGCCGCCTCGACCGTGCCGGCACTGGACGGCATGTCCGGGAGCGTCGGGTAGTCCTCGACCGGCATGGTCGGCAGCGTGAACCGGGCGCTGCCGCACACCAGCTCGAGATGCGCACCGACCGCGGCGATGTCGACCGGCTTGCCGGGAAGTGCCTTGGTGATCTCGGCGAGCAGGCGGCCGGAGACCAGCGCCGCGCCGTCCGCGTCGGCCTGCACCTCGACGGTCACCTGGCTGGAGACCTCGTAGTCGAAACCCGAGACCTGCAACCGGCCGTCGGTGACTCGCAGCAGGACGCCGGCGAGCACCGGAACCGAGGGCCGGCTGGGCAGGCTCTTGGCTGTCCAGGCCACGGCGTCGGCGAGTGCGTCTCGCTCCACCCGGAACTTCATGCTGTCCTCCGCGATGCTTCTTCTACAGGGGCGTGGACCCCACTGAACTCTATGGCTCCGGCGGTATTCGTGCGCGCCCGACCCCGGTGCTGTGGAGACGGGCGGAAGAGGCCCGGCCGGTCCTACCGGCTTCCGGCCCTGCTTCTGGTGCTGATGTTCCCGGACCCGCTTCGAGCCGCAGGCCGCCCATCCACACCTTCCACAACGCTGATGATTGGTTTTTGTTTTCTTAGAAGAGATATCTAGTCGTCTTCATCGGTGCTGTGCATAGTGTGGAGAACTTGCGTTTCCGCTGGTGAGAGGGTTATCCACCGGTGATTCACATGTGGGCAACCGGGGTATAAACCCGGGTCTGCGTCCACAGTTGCCGACGTGACGGACGTTGTCCACCGTTGTCCACCGGCTATCCACCGGATATCCACGGGGTTTGTCCCCTGGCCTGTGTAAAACGTTGGGACGCTACCGGCTCGTCGTCCCCAGATCCTTCAACAGGTAATCCACACTCCCCCACAAGCGGTGGACAGAGATGTAACCGTCCGTGTCTGTCCACATCGATTTCCCCAGGGTTAGTCCACATCTGTGGGGTTGGGTGTCAGCAGTTGTCCACCGACTGGGGAGAAAGGCTGTGGATGCCTGTGGATTGGTGTGGACAACGTTGGCACGAAACTGTCACGTCGCGACGTTGACAAATCGATGCAGACCACCCTCGCGGGCAGACATTGATGATTGGCAATTCGAGCGCTGAGCAGCCAGGATCTGGGTACAACCTGTGGACAAGGCGGTGCAAAGCCGGTGGATAACCCGTGTGTGCCGGACAAAGTTCCTGTTCACGGCGTTGCGCGTCTGATCCGTCGCGCCTGTGGGTAGCGGGCGGCCCGTGTCGTCCGCTGTGAATGTGGACAGCGGCTTGGTTCCGAGTGACTCGGTGCGTCGGACCGAGCGGTGCGATGGACAGTGGCCCTGTGGACGGGGCCTGCCCTCATCTCCGTTTGGATCGGTGGGGCTCTCTTGCCCAGGCGTCTTGCGTCGGCTCGATACCGGGCGTCCGTGTCTCCCTGGCCAGCAGATTCTCGATGATCACGTCGAGACCAACGGCGGGATCATCGGCATGAGGTTGCCTGTGGACAACAGCGGCTGGCGTGGCGGCTCAACGCGACTTGCGGGGGCATGGATCGCCCGCCGCGGCTGTGGGTGGCGTTGCCGCCTGCATGGGCCCGGCGGTCGCGGTGCGGCCGCGAGTGGGCTGCCGGCTCGCGCGGGAGAGCGGGGACGGCCCGTTTTTCGGGGACGGTCTGGGCGCGTACCCCGAAAATGCGGAAGCGGGAAGCTGACCTCGAGCCCGCATGGTGTTCAGGCGGAACGGCCGGGAGGGTGCCTGCGTGCGCTACCGGATGGCGGTTGTCGCCGGGAGGCGCCGGGCTTACCCCTTCAGGTGTTCTGCTTGATGCGGTTGGTGAGTTCGGCGATCTGGTTGTACAGCGAGCGGCGCTCGGCCATGTGTTGGCGGATCTTGCGGTCCGCGTGCATGACCGTGGTGTGGTCGCGGCCGCCGAAGGCCTGTCCGATGCGCGGTAGCGAGAGGTCGGTGAGTTCGCGGCAGAGGTACATGGCGACCTGGCGGGCGTTGACCAGGACCCGGCTGCGCGAGTGGCCGCGGAGGTCTTCCAGGCTGACGCCGAAGTAGTCGGCGGTGGAGACCATGATCTGGTCAGCGGTGATCTCCGGGCCGGCGCCGTCGGGCATGAAGTCGCGGAGGACTTCCTCGGCGACCGAGAGCTGCACCGGGGAACGGGTGAGGCTGGCGAAGGCGGTCACCCGGATGAGGGCGCCCTCGAGTTCGCGGATCGAGTTGGAGACCCGGCTCGCGATGAATTCGAGGACGTCGTCGGGGGCGTACATGCGCTCCTGCGCTGCCTTCTTCTGAAGGATCGCGATACGCGTCTCCAGGTCCGGCGGCTGGATGTCGGCGAGCAGGCCCCACTCGAAGCGGGTACGCATCCGGTCTTCCAGCGTGGCCAGCTGGCGCGGGGAGCGGTCCGAGCTGATCACGATCTGCTTGTTGGCGTTGTGCAGGGTGTTGAAGGTGTGGAAGAACTCCTCCTGCGTCCGCTCGCGGTTCTCCAGGAACTGGATGTCGTCGATCAGCAGGATGTCGACGTCGCGGTAGCGGCGCTGGAACGCCTGGGTCTTGTCGTCCCGCAGGCTGTTGATGAAATCGTTGGTGAACTCCTCGGTCGACACGTAGCGGACCGAGCGCGCGTGGCCCAGGGTGGTGGCGTAGTGGCCGATCGCGTGCAGGAGGTGGGTCTTGCCCAGCCCGGAGCTGCCGTAGATGAAGAGTGGGTTGTACGCCTTCGCCGGCGACTCCGCGACCGCCACCGCGGCGGCGTGCGCGAAGCGGTTGGACGAGCCGATGACGAATGTCTCGAACATGTACTTCGGGTTGAGCCGGTTGCCGTCGTTGCCGCCGGGCCGCGGTGTGGTGCCGGGGCCGCGCAGGTCGATCGGCGGGCGCCCGGGGCCGTTGTCGCCACGGGTGGGCATCGGCTCGTCACGGCGGTCCGAGAGCATGCCCTGGCGGTCATCCGGATGACGCTGGTTCTCCCGTAACTGCGCCTGGTCGGCTGCCATCCGATGGCCGACCGTGTCGTTCTGCGGCTCCGGACCCTTCTCACCCGCGCGGGTGGTCGCCGGGCGGTTCAACGGCGGGGGCGGCGGAACCTGCTGCGGCTGCGGCTGCGGCATCGGGTCGGCGAAGAGCGCTTCCTGGCCGTCGCGGGAGGTGGGCACACCCCGCGAATACGACGGAGGAGGACCCGAGTGCTGTGCGGAGCCGGTGGGGTACGGCTCCGGCATGTGCGCGGCCGGCCGCTGCTGACCCGGATAGCCGGGCAGCTCGGTTTGGTAGGGCCCGGGGTCGGCATAGCGGGGCGGCTCGGCGTAGTGACGGGGCTGCGAGTCCATCGGTGCCGCACCGGAGTCGGTGGGCTTTCCGTAGACGGTGCCGGGCACACCCGAGCCGTCCTCCGGAGGACGGACCGTGACCGCCACCTGTATGGGGCGGTTCAGTCGCCGGCTGAGTGCCTCGGTGATCGCCGGGCGCATCCGGGACTCGATGACGTCACGGGTGAATGCGTCCGGAACTGATAACAGGGCGGTGTCCTCGACGATTGCCCGTAACCGGACCAGCTGAAGGTAGGCGCGCTGCTGCGGCGAGGCGATCTCGTCGGACAACTCGCCCAGAGTTGCCCGCCACACCTCGCTCAGGTCGACCTGATCGGCCACCGCCGCGCCACCCCCATCGCCACCGACCCCCGGTGGGCCTTGTGTCCGGCCTTCCGCCTGTGCCTGTCGGCGCCCATGCAGGCACCGAACGGCCCCAACCCAGCACAGTTAACGTGCTGAACACGCACGGCGCCACCGGCTATCCACAGGTTATCCACAACCTGTGGTGTTGCCGGTGACCGCTCCCGGCCGGATTGGTCGGCAGATTTACCGGAGCCTGTAGTGGCGCGGGCTGAAAACAGGCTCACCGTGGCGAACGATCCACCTGCTTGTCCGGTTTTGGCCGCCGCTTCGCGGTGTGCGAACGGCCGGTGAGACCAGCAACCGCGCACGCTAACAGCGGTGACAGGTGGACTACAACCGCCTGCTCGACCATCCATTGCCCGTCAGCGGGAAAAGATTCACTTTGTGCATGGAAAGACCAGGTAGCGGTCGCCGGTGTCCGCCTGTCGGCGTGCCGACCAAGGATATGGTTGACCGCCTCAGGCGCTCTCCGTAGGGTTGGGCGGTTGCTCCGCCGCGCTCTGCTAAAGTGGCGTCTTGCAGCGGATGCCCCCCTGGACGTAGTACGAAGCGGAGTTTTGACGTGAGCAAGCGCACCTACCAGCCGAACAACCGCCGGCGCGCCAAGACCCACGGCTTCCGGCTGCGCATGCGCACCCGTGCCGGTCGCGCCATCCTGTCTGCCCGCCGTGGCAAGGGCCGCGACAAGCTGTCGGCCTGAGCCGACGGTTAGTCGGGCCGGAATGCCCAGGTAGTCGTGCTGGCCGCGGTGCAACGACTGCGGCGTAGCGCGGACTTCGCCGCAGCGATTCGTGGTGGCCGTAGGGCCGGTCGCGGAACCCTGGTCGTTCACCTGCTTATAGACGAGCCGGCGCACGCCTCCACGGCGCGCGCCGGCTTCGTCGTGTCCAAAGCGGTCGGCAACGCGGTGACTCGCAACAAGGTCCGGCGGCGCCTTCGCCATCTGGTCCGGCCGTTGTTGGATGATCTTCCTGCCGGGACGTCGCTGGTGGTTCGGGCGTTGCCGCCGGCCGCTGATGCGTCGTACGCCACACTCGGCACCGACCTGGAGGGGGCACTGGCGGCAGCACGTCGGCCCCGGCGGCCGCGATGAGCGTCGCTGCCCGGATCCTGACGGCGGCCGTCGTCGCGTACCGTCGATACTTGAGTCCGGCGCTGCCGGCCCGCTGTCGGTTCTACCCCTCGTGCAGTGCGTACGCCCAGGAGGCGTTGGCGCGGCACGGTGCGATACGGGGTACGGGCCTGGCGATCTGGCGGCTCCTTCGTTGCCACCCTTTCCACCCTGGCGGGTACGACCCGGTGCCTGACCCGATCCGTCACCGCCCTGCCGATGTGACTGGAGCTTAGATTGAGTCTCGACTGGATCTACTACGCCATTTCGTGGATCCTCCTGCGCTGGCATGCCCTGTGGGACGCGATCGGCGTACCGGATGGTCGCGTGCTGGGTACGAACTGGGCCTGGATCCTGGGCATCCTGTTCCTGGTGGTGACGCTGCGCGTCATCCTCTTCCCGGTCTTCGTCAAGCAGATCAAGAGCCAGCGAGCCATGCAGGCGCTGCAGCCGAAGGTCAAGGCGCTCCAGGAGAAGCACAAGGGTGACCGGGAGACGCTCCAGAAGGAAATGATGGAGCTGTACCGGACGGAGAAGGCGAACCCGCTGATGGGTTGCCTTCCGATGTTCCTGCAGATCCCGGTCTTCTTCGGCCTCTTCCACGTGCTGCAGCACCTGGACCCGTCGATCAGCGACAAGTACAAGCAGCTGTACGGCTGGTCGCTGGAGCAGTTCAACAGCGCGGCCGACGCGCACCTGTTCAACGCGCCCATCAGTGCGAAGTTCGGTTCGTCCACCGCCGAGCTGGCCGCCCTGGGTGCGAACGGCACCACCGTGAAGGTCCTCGCCGGCATCCTGGTCCTGATCATGATGGCGACGACGTTCCTCACCAGCCGCCAGATGATCCTCAAGACCGGCTGGGCCGAGGACCCGCAGCAGAAGATGATCCAGCGGTTGATGCTCTACGGCATCCCGTTCTCGCTGCTGATCTCCGGTGCGCTCTTCCCGATCGGTGTGGTCATCTACTGGGTCACCAACAACCTGTTCACGCTGGCCCAGCAGCAGTGGGTGCTGCGCAAGTTCCCGCCCGTGCAGATGGCCGGCGCCAAGACGTCGTCCTCGGCGCGCCCGGCCACCTCCGGTGGGCGTGGCATCAACAACCCCGTTCAGCCCGCCCGGACCGGCGGCCTGTTCGGCAAGAAGTCGGCTCCCGAGCCGGTCAGCCCCGTCGTCGACACCAAGGCGCTCGCACCCAAGCCCGGCGCCAAACCGGTGAATCCGAAGAAGGCCACCCGACCGGCGAACAAACCCAAGAGATGATCGCGGCTCGGCCATCCGACCGCCCACCCTCCGCCCATGATCGGACTAAAGGCAGACGGATGGCCCGAGCGCACCTCTTGCTTCAGACCTCCCCGCGCCATCGAGTACGCACCTCGCGGCGCGGGAAACAGCGGACCGACTTCGGTCCGGCCCGAGTGACAACGGAGATGAGACCGTGACCGACACCAGCACTCCCCCTTCCGCCGAGTCGTCAGCAGAGGTCGACGAGGCGGCTGCCGCCTCTGCCTCCGGCTCGACCGACTCGGCCTCGGCTGAGGCCAAGAAGTCGGAGAGCGTCGCCTCGGACGGCGACCTGTTCCGCCAGAGCGAGATCGCGGCGGACTACGTCGAGGGTCTGCTGGACATCCTCGACTACGACGGCGACATCGACGAGCTGGTCTCGGCCGGCCGGCCGATGGTCGAGGTGGTCGGCGGCCGGCTGCAGCCGCTCGTCGGTCAGCGCGGCGCCACGCTCGAGGCCCTTCAGGAGCTCACCCGTCTCGCCATCTTCCGGGCCACCGGCTCGCCGAGCCGGCTGCTGCTCGACATCGGCGGCTACCGGGCGTCGCGCCGCAAGGAGCTCGCCGCGGTCGCCCGTAACGCGGTGGAGAAGGTCAAGGAGCACGGCGACCCGGTGCGCCTGGAGCCGATGTCGGCGTTCGAGCGCAAGTGCGTGCACGACGTGGTGAACGCGATCCCGGGCGTGCAGAGCGAGTCCGAGGGCGTGGAGCCCAGCCGGCGCATCGTGGTGCGTGTGGCGGACTGATCAATGACGAACCCACGCTACGGCGCGGGGGACCTCGGCCCGGGCGTCGAATCGCCCGGGCCGTCGTCTTTCCCGCTGGATTCTGAACTCACGTCTCCGCCGGCCGAGATCGCTGTTGCCGCCGCTGAGGTCTTCAAGGAGCGCCTATCGCTGGCCGGCCGGTACGCGGAGTTGCTCGGGACCGAGGGTGTCGTCCGTGGGCTCATCGGGCCGCGGGAGACCCCTCGGCTCTGGGAGCGACACTTGGTCAACTGTGGTGTTATGTCGGAGATAATCCCTTTCGGCGCTTCGGTGGTTGACGTGGGGTCTGGCGCGGGTTTGCCCGGTATCGTGCTGGCAGTGGCTCGGCCGGATCTTGTCGTCACGCTGGTTGAGCCGCTGGCCCGGCGGACCGTGTTCCTTGAGGAGGCGGTCAGCGTCCTCGGCCTGGACGGGAACGTCACGGTCGTACGCGGTCGGGCTGAAGAGGTCGTTGACTCCCTGCCGGGGGCTGATGTGGTCACGGCTCGGGCGGTGGCGGCGCTCGACAAGCTGGCTGGGTGGTGCCTGCCGTTGGCGCGTACCGGGGGACGGCTGCTTGCCCTCAAGGGGGCTTCGGCTGCGGAGGAGATCGCTGCTCATGGGCGGGCGGTGAGTGAGCTTGGCGGGGGTGAGGCGGTTGTGCGCCTCTGCGGAGTGGGGTTGATCGAGCCGCCGGCGACTGTGGTGGAGATCGTCAAGGAGCGGGAGGTCGTTCCTGGGCGTGGGCGGTCGGGTGGTGGGGCGGCTCGTCGAGCTGGTGAGGCTCGGGGTGAGGCTCGTCGGGCTGATGGGAGACGGAGACCACGGAGGGGATAGATGGGCAGGCGGGGCGGGCGTAGGCGGGGCGGGCGGAAGTCGTATCCCGCCTCGTCGTCTGGATTGCCCTTGCCTGGCTCGCCGTCTGGCTCCTCGCTTGGCTCGCCGCCCGGCTCCTTGCCTGGCTCGCCGCCCGGCGCCTTGCCTGGCTCGCCGCCCGGCGCCTTGCCTGGCTCGCCGCCCGGCGCCTTGCCCAGCGCCTTGCCCAGCGCCTCGCTTGGCTCTCGATCTGGCTCTCCGCCTGGATCCTCGCCCGGCACCTCATCGCGGTCCTCGCCGTTTGGGTTGGTAGAGCTCGGGTTGGATGTGGAGGCTGTGTCTGCGGGTCTTCTGCCCGACCCGGCGCCCCCGCCGGCTTCTGCGGATGTGGTCCCGCTGGCGTCTGCGCCTGGGCTGTCGTCGGCGAGTGGTTCGCTGACGGCTTCTGCACCCAGGATGGCGGCTGCTGCTAGTTCTCTGTCGACGCCTCCGCCTGGCGTCTTCCCGGGCATCGGCTTGCTGGCGGAGCTCGTGTCGGATCTGAGTCCGACTAGTGGTCCGATGCTCCCAGTGGAGCTTGTCGACCGTGTGGCGATGTTGAGGTCTGACGCGGTGTCGTGGGCTTTGTTGCCGGCGGGTGAGGCGTTGCAGCGGAGCTGTGGGCCGGTCCTCATGCCGTTGAGTCCGGCTCCTGGTCGACCCCTGCGGTCGGTGCGAGGCGCGGATGAGTCCGCGCCTCGGCTTCATGGAGTTCCGGAGTTGGCGTATCGCTGCCTGCAGTCGTTGCCTTGGCCGGCCGGTGTAGTGGCCTGGCGCGGTGGTGACGGGGTGGAGCCTTCTACGTTGTCGTGGCCTGTGGCCGTGGAGGATCGCCTGTCGGGGTTCGGTGGGCGATCGGCGTTCCGTGGTGGGACTACCGGGCGGCGGGCAATTGGCGGGCTTGTGGAAACCGCCTCCAGCCCTGCTGACGGCGAGGAGAAGTCGGCGCGACCGAGTGCGGACGGTAGGCGTACGGAGAATGGTTTTGATCCTGGGTTTGGGGGTTGGTTGCGGCATGTTCCGGGCTTCATGGTGTTCATGAGGACGTTTGGTGGGGGCGACGCGGCGTTGCGCGCGACTCATCGGACAGAGGACCATGGCGGCGCATGCCCGACGCCCGTAGGCTGGCTGGGCGTCGATAGTGTGGACCGGATCTCTTCCGCCGGAACGCACGTCTTGCCGGCCGACCCGTTCCTAGCCAACAGGGATAAAGCGGTGCATGAGTACGGTGTTTCACGTGAAACCGAGTCGCCTCTCGACAGGCCGTCGGGAATGAGCGTGGGCGGACTGCACGCTGGCGAGCAAAACGTTCCGCAGCCTCGGGCCGGCGGATACGGGTCGCCACCGCGGTTCGGCTACGGAGCCCCACAGCCGCAGCAGGCTGCCGATGATCTGCGTGCGCCCGCTCCCAGCTCTGCGCCACCCGTCCCTACGGCTTCCGCCTCGTCGCCGACGAGTCCGATTTCGGCCGCGCCGGCGTCTGGGATGCCTTCCACTCAGCCCGACGAGCATGTTTCACGTGAAACGCCGAGCCCGGATGAGGACGATCCGCCCCTCGCCATGGAAGCGTTGCGAGCTGTGCAGATCCTGAACCCGAGCGGTGAGATCATCATGCCGCGCCCGGACCACCCGCGGGTGATTTGCGTCGCCAACCAAAAGGGTGGCGTCGGCAAGACGACCACCACGGTGAACCTGGCGGTCGCGCTGGCGCTCCACGGTAACCGCGTGCTGGTGGTCGACCTGGACCCGCAGGGCAACGCCTCGACCGGCCTCAACGTGCCACACCACGCAGGCGTGCCGGATGTCTACGACTGTCTTATCGACAATGTGCCGCTCGCCGAGGTGGCTCAGCCGGTGGAGGGCATCCCGAACCTCTACTGCGTGCCGGCCACGATCGACCTGGCGGGTGCGGAGATTGAGCTGGTCTCCGTCGTCGCCCGCGAGTCTCGGTTGGCTCGGGCGATCGCGGGGCACCCGGAGAAGTTCGACTACGTCTTCATCGACTGCCCGCCGTCGCTGGGCCTGTTGACGGTCAACGCGCTCTGCGCTGCGCAGGAGGTGCTGATCCCCATTCAGTGCGAGTACTACGCGCTGGAGGGACTCAACCAGCTGATCAACAACATCAATCTGGTACGCCAGCACCTGAACCCGACGCTGGACGTCTCGACGATTCTCCTGACCATGTACGACCGCCGGACGCGCCTTGCGGATGCGGTGGAGCAGGACGTACGGAACCACTTCGGAACCAAGGTTCTCAACGCCGTCATTCCCCGAAACGTGCGGGTCTCGGAGGCTCCTAGCTACGGCCAGTCGGTGATGACCTACGATCCGGGATCACGGGGTGCCACCAGCTATTTCGAGGCAGCCCTGGAGATCGCGATGCGTGGGGTCAACACGGGAGGCACGGCATGAAGAACCGTCCGCGGGGTGGCTTGGGCCGCGGCTTGGGCGCATTGATCCCCACGGCGCCCGCCGCTGAGCCAGCAGCACCCGTTGAGTCGGTTCCCGAGCCGGCGGCCGTTTCGACCCTGCCGTCGTCGCCAGTGACCACTGCGGTTGCCGTTCCCGCCCCACCGGTTCCCGCACCTGCGGCGCCGGCCGAAAACGAGCTGGCGCCGGTACCGGGTGCTCGATTTGCTGAGTTGCCCGTCGCAGCGATCGAGCCGAATGCCAAGCAGCCTCGGCACGTCTTTGATGAGGAAGCGCTGGAGGAGCTCAAGACCTCCATCCAGGAGGTGGGCTTCCTCCAGCCGATCGTCGTGCGTGACATGGGCGACGGCCGGTACGAGCTGGTCATGGGTGAACGCCGTTGGCGTGCCGCGCAGGCCGTCGGCAAAGAGACGATCCCCGCAATCGTTCGGGATACTCCGGACGATGCGATGCTGCGCGATGCGTTGCTCGAGAACATTCACCGCGCGAACCTCAACCCCCTTGAAGAGGCGGCTGCGTATCAGCAGCTGCTGGAGGAGTTCGGGGCTACGCACGAGGAACTCGCCCGGCGGATCGGGCGGAGCCGGCCGCAGATCTCCAACACGATCCGGCTGATGAATTTGCCTGCGCCGGTGCAGCGGCGGGTTGCGGCCGGGGTGCTCTCGGCTGGGCACGCGCGTGCGCTCCTTGGGCTTGATGACAGTCAGGCCCAGGACGATCTGGCGAAGCGGATTGTGGCGGAAGGGCTGTCCGTTCGCGCGACCGAGGAGATCGTTGCTCTGGCGATCGCGGACGGACCGGTGAAGAAGACAGCGCCGGCCCGGCGGGCGAAGGTCCATGCCCCAGCGCTGAACGATCTTGCGGAGCGGTTGTCGGATCGGTTCGATACTCGGGTCAAGGTCGACATCGGTCGGAACAAGGGGAAGATCACGATCGAATTCGCGACCGTGGATGATTTGGAGCGGATCGTCGGGATGATCGGTGTGGAAGAGGAAGGCGCTTCTCGGGGTGGCGAAGCCGGGGAGTGAGGTTTAGGGCTTGCGAAGGCGCGTGGATGTTTTCACGCGCCTTTCTTCGTCTGTGGAGCCGGTTAGGGCATGGGTTCGTCCTGGTGGATGCCGAAACGGACAAAGGTTAACTGTTCTCGCATTTTAAATGCGCATCTGGTCGGCGATGGGCGAGGCCGAAATCCCAGGAGAATCGTTCTGACAGAACTGCGGTGAACCCCTTTTCATGTCGTGAGTGGATGTCTCGGCTCCGTTGCCTTGGCGATCGCGGACGGGCCGGTGAAGAAGACGGCGCCGGCCCGACGGGCGAAGGTCCATGCCCCGGCGCTCAGAGAGCGGTTGCCCTTGTGCGGCTCGTCAGGCTCAGGCGATTCGGCGCCGTTCCGAGTTCGGCCATGATCGGCCGGATGCCGTGGATGCTCGTGGCTGACTGTCTGCCGTGGAACTCCTTGGAACCCCTTGGTGTCTCATGGATTGGGGTGTTCTCCGGGCCTGGCCCAACCCGAGCGGCGAGCGGCCTGTTGATCATGATGACGTCGAGTGGTTCTGGTTTGCGTGGTGGTGGTGTTCTGGAAGGGGTTGGCCGATGACCGCCTGGACCGGCGAGGAGCCATCGCGGATTTCGGTGAGGTTCCTTGCATGGTCCGTTTCGACGGACGCGGGCCATCTGACGGCGCAGTGGTTTGGGCCCTCGAGCGGACCAGGCTGATCGATCGGGACCGTTCGGTTGAGGCTTCTCAAAATTGCTCGGGGCTCGGGGCTCGGGGCTCGGGGCTCGGGGCTCGGGGCTCGGGGCTCGGGGCTCGGGGCTCGGGGCTCGGGGCTCGGGGCTCGGGGCTCGGACGCCGCAGCCATCAGCTCTACTGTGTGAGCCGGTGGCATGTTTGCCGGGCAGAAGCTCCGTCGCTCTCCGTCCTTGATCCGCCATGGCGACCAACCTGAATATGGATGGGCGCTCGCACCTTCGTTCTCCGGATCGAGCCGCCTACTTTGGCACGGCCGTCATGGGGGTGCGGCCGCACTAGCCGCTGCGCATTCTGCAGCTGACCGCCCCGCATCGGGAGATGCGTTGTCGTGGCGGTCGCAGGTTTCGGTAGGCCCATGTGTTCGATCTTGGAGGTCGAACACCAGGGCGCCCTTCGACCGTTGCGGCCTTCCAGTAAGCGGCTCAAGGCACCGTCAGCCGGCCGCGTTGGCCGGCCGCCGAGCGAGGCTCTTGGTGAGCGACCGGTGGGCGGCAATACCGATGGTCTGCCTCTTGTACAGCCGGGCCGTCTTTTAGTTGATGTTTCGAAGTCATGGACTCAGGACGGCGACGCTGCCGCACCTAGCTTTGGCCCTCGACCGGTATCCGCGTAGTGATGCCGGTGCGTGGTGCGTGGTGCGCGGTGCGTGGTGCGTGGTGCGTGGTGCGTGGTGCGTGGTGCGTGGTGCGTGGTGGGCGGTGCGCGGTGCGCGGTGGGCGGAGAGCCTTGAGTCGGGTCCACCGCCCACGACCGGGGGTCGCTCGCGCCTTATCGCCAGCAGTTGGCTGAATCCTGTGACCTACGTGCTCGCCTGCCCGGAATCCATGCAACACGATCCTGGCCTATCGCTACCTTCTGTGGGTCTACCTGGCCCATGAAGTGACGTCCGAGAAACCCGCGTGGATTGGGATTCGCTGCTATCTCCCTCGCCGGCCTTACTGATCTTGCCTGCCCATACTCACCTCGCCTGACCTTGCTGACAGCTAATACCGAACAGGCCTGTCATACGACTGTGGGCGGTGGGGTCTGGCACGTGTCGTTCCGATGGCCTGCATGGTCGATGCCGAGTAGCGACCACCGGGCATGAGCTGACGCGGCTGCCGGGCTCCAGCGCCTTTCAGTCCTCCGCCGTCAGACGAGTCAACACTCAAAGCCGCCCACCGCGCGACGACTAATACCTTGCCGGTCCGCTCGAATGCTCGACGTGCCGGGAAACGGACGGGCCTCGGCGCTGGTTTACGTGAAACATCGAATCGCGATGAGCTTGTAGCGATCCCTGAAGCGGGGGCGTCTCCAGAGCCTTGCCATGCTGCGGCGTCGACCGCTTCGTCCATGGTTCATTGCTAAAGGAGGCCGTCGTGACCGTGGCCTATCCGTTGTAGTCCCGAGGCCGTAGGCGGCGTACAGAACGCCTTGCGGATTGCACCGTGGACGTATGCCTCAGTTAGGAGCCAGCGTCGCCTGACGACCCATGTTGCGTTCTCCGTGCGAGCGACTGTGCGGCGCTGCGGTTCTTGATAGGCCGGCCATCTCGAGAATGCTGAGTGTGTGGACTTCCGCCTGGCGTGAGGCGCGGCTGGCACCGCACTGACTTCGCTGCCGTAAAGCTCGGCCGAGGGTTCCGAACGCTGCCGCAGGGCTGGTTGGTTTCACGTGAAACATTGAAGGTCGAACGGAGCTTCGGCGAAGCGGACGATCTAGCCGATCGAGGGGTGCGTCTGGTTAGGACCGGCCTTGGGGTGGCGGGAGTCAAAGATTGCGCGCTGGTCTGTAGGCGCAAAGTGTTCACCGGCCTGATGGCGTGGCGGACAGGGACATTCGGTCAACTAGCTAGTGGCTGAGTGGGCTGGTGTGGCTGCGGCCCGACGGATTCCGCCTGCAGATTCGCGACCTTCCGCGCTGCGGATGGTCGTGCGCCTCCGCATCGTCTGTGTCAGCTGGGCGGGTCACCGTCAGGCGGCGCAGCCAGCCTATGGCCGGGTTATTCCGGACATCGGGAGCCGGCCTCACCGCAGTCGGCGATTGCCCACATACAGCCCAGCTGTGTGATTTTGTTGCTCTGGCGGTGCGTCGAGGATGACATGCCGATAGCGCTGCATCCGAGGTGAGACCCGCTGTACCAAGCGATCGTGACTCAGCAACGTTGCTCGTGCCGGTCGGCCGCAGCCCGGTTACAGCTCGCGGCGGCATGCGGCGCCATGGCGGCGATCGGGCGTCAGACGGCGACTGCGGCGCCAGCGGAGACGGCCGGCAAAGTGAACGGGATGGTGTCCGCGGTGGCGGCTGCCCTTGTGGAGACGGCGGGTAGGACGAGGCGGGGACGGTGTCCGCGGTGGGCGGCTGCGCATGCGGAGACGGCGGGGCACGGTAAGGCGGAGGCGGTGTCCGCGGTGGCGGCTGCGCTACGGAGACGGCCGCACGGTGAACGAGGACGGCGCTCGGGGGACCCGGCAGCTTCGACGTTTGCCTGCTCGCTGTGGCCCGGAAGAAGAACGGGGATCAACAGTCGGGGGGTCGTCGGAGGCAGGCCGAAGTGCTGGCGTTTTGAAGCGGGCTCACCGACGCAGCGCGGCGGCATGGCTGGCCGGGACAGCTTCAATAGCGGGTAAGTCCCGATCGTGCTGGTCGCTTCGGTCAACCGTTCTAGTGCCTTCCGAATGGAGGCGTTGATGCAGCGCCTCTAGGTCGCGGCCAGTGATGCGATTACAGGGTGGAAGCCCGTTGTCCCCGGAGCAACGACAAAGGTCGGACGACGAGGAAATCAATCCGGTGGCCATGGCGACGTAGGCGGGGAAGTCAGAGCGGTTCAGTCCGTGCTGCTGAGGATCTGGCCAGTAATGGGGCCTTCGCGACACGTGCCGCCCTGGAAGTTGGGGTGAGAGGAACGCGTGCGTTGGTACGGCGCTCCGCGATCACGCGGGCGTTGGCTGCGGTGCTACGTGACTGGAGTGTTCGTTGGTTACGGCGTTCCGCAGCCGTGTTGTTTAGGGACCGTGGCAACCGCCTGCGTTGTCTGCACCGCTCTGCGATCGTCTGTCCAAGGTCCCATTGAGCTTCAGCAGGCGACCTCTTGTAGCGGGCGAGTGCATAGATATCACGTGAGGCTGCTTGGCGCCTTTCCGACGTCCGGAGGGCTCTGAGAGGCTTGGCTCGCTCTGGGCGTCCCGGGCACCGATCAGGTGGTGCGGCTGGAGCGCGACGTTCGACGCGAGCCAGCCGCCAGCCGGGTGATGCGTTGGTGCTGAGAATGAGCGTCGACGGGTCCTCGGCAGGCGGCGGGCGTAGGCCAACAGGATTCGACGGGTGCGAGGGCACGGATGTCGATCCGCGGTCGGCCGTGCTGATGCGACTGTATTCAGTCGCGCTCTCCGCGACGCAGGTCGCTACGTCGACAGCCAGATAGCCGACGACACATCACGCCTCGTTGGCCGCCGCCGCACCGTTGCCGTAGGGGCCGTGATGCACAACCGGCCGAGAGGGTTCCGGGGTTGGCCACGGTGGTCCCGTTACAGACGGGGGCTTCGTGCGGCGGTAGCGCGGTGGGGGCCGAGTTTGAGCGCGATAGGGATTGCTGGTGGTACGTCTAACCGACGACACCCCGGCCGTCTGACTCACCGACGTTCATGCCCGGATACAAGCCCGACCCCGCCGATATCGGTGTCCCGCTTGCGCTCATCTCTGGCTCTCGCATGTAAAGAAGGTCTTCGATTTCTCGGTCGAGGCAAGGGCCTCAGGTTCCGAAGCCGCCATCCCTGCTCAGCAGAGTTGGCGGAAGCGTAACTTGTGTCACTACTCGTTTCACGTGAAACGAGCGTTGGTTGGTGGAGGTGCCGCAGCCCATCCTCTGGCGGCCTTGGGCATCACAATCCCGCGGCTGGGCGGCTGGGCGGCTGGGCGGCTGGGCGGCTGGGCGGCTGGGCGGCTGGGCGGCTGGGCGGCTGGGCGGCTGGGCGGCTGGGCGGCTGGGCGGCTGGGCGGCTGGGCGGCTGGGCGGCTGGGCGGCTGGGCGGCTGGGCGGCTGGGCGGCTGGGCGGAGCCAGCGCGGGCGGAGGACCGACCGCGGCTGGCGGTGCGCGGAGAGCAGACCGTCAGGGTTCACCGTTAGATCGACGCTGCCTTCACTTGGCTGGAAGAAAAGCTTGTTCGGCGGAGTGGGTCCAACGGCAGGGATGTAGGGATCGGAAGTAAAGGCGGGGAAGGGGAGATGGGCTTGAAGCGGCCGAGCCGCCCCATTGAAATGGAGATCGGCTGAGGGGTCGCCGACTAGCACTCGCGTCCGTGGAGGACGACCACCTGAGTGACCGCCTCCAGGGGAGGTCGACATTTTGGCTAGAGCTCGCCTCGGCAACGGCGGAGTCAACCCAAGGCGGACTCGCCTTGTCGCTCGCTGTTGTGGGTAACGGGATTGTCTTGCGTTTCACGTGAAACGAGAACGTTGACGCCATCAAGCGGGATGGATAGCCGCCTAGAGGTGCGTTATGGGCGGCGTCTCCGGGAAGGCCTTGAGCTTTACCCCAAAGGGGGACGGTGGAGCTCGCTTGGCGTAACGCGAACCGGGGGGCGCGCCTCGACAGGCATGCGGTGTTCCCGCCGCTGCTGTAGCGAGCGCCATGTTCGGCTTGAAACCATGCGCCTGGATGTCAGTCCCGGGTGCCGCGCGAGCTCAGACACATGGCTCGCAGTCCCACGGCATAGTCTCCGTGTCTACCGGTTCAGTCGCCGGGAACGTGCTCACCGTCTCGGTGGCGGTCGGTGTCGGCCAGCAGATGCGGGCGGGACCGCGACAGCCCAACGCGACGATCGCCCCAGCGCCCCAGCGCCCCAGCGCCCCAGCGCCCCAGCGCCCCAGCGCCCCAGCGCCCCAGCGCCCCAGCGCCCCAGCGCCCCAGCGCCCCAGCGCCCCAGCGCCCCAGCGCCCCAGCGCGGCACGGGAGCGCCAGCACGCCGGACGGCGGTACGAGGGATACGGCGGCACGACGGACACGGCGGCACGACCAACCATCCCGCTCTGGCGTAACGCAGAAATTGCTGGCTCAGTTGCTTCGATGGACAAGGCGGCCGGCCATCCCACGCTGATCGGATGCCGACAGTTCCCAAGGCGAGATGCCGCAGCCTCGCATAGCACGACCACCACCGCTCACCCCGCATGACGGTCGATCAACGGCAATTCATGAGGGTGCCCGTCCCGACCCCCGCTACGCGCCCAAGGCATCGAAGCATCGGCAAGAACGATGCCCGCCCCCCGAACCACACCGGCGCCAACGACCTCACCCCAGGTATGCGCCGACACCACTATCCACACCCTGTGCGTTCCGCATGTAGACCCCCACCCACCCACCGTTTCACGTGAAACGCGACCGATGCCCCTGCACTCGTCCACCGCGCTATCCACAGGGCGTGCAAGCGTTCTACGTCGAGTTTCACGTGAAACCGGCGAGCCTGTGGATAACTTCTGTGGATAACTTTGGGGTGGATATCGGGAGACTGGGACGCTTATCACCGTCAACATGCGGGCGGCGCTCAGCCAGGCTGAAAGTCCGTCCCTCAGTCGTGCGAAATTGACCCAGGACAGCCCCTCCTGACCTGGGCTAAGGTCACGTCGTGTCAGAGAACACCGCCCCCATGCCTGACTTCACCCGCTGGCCGTCGTTCCCCTTCGAGGGCGACATGCGGGTCAAGAAGCTCGCCGCTCCGGTGGATGTCGAGCCGCCCCGCAGCGGCGAGGATGCCACCGACTGTGTGGCCTGCGGAACGCCTGATGACGCGTACATCTGGGTCAGCGAACGCTGGCGGGTGCGAGCGATGGACCGCCCGACCGGCCTGCCGATGGTCTTGATTCTGGAGTGCCGTTCGCACCTCGACCTGGGGGACCTGCCCAACCTTCTGGCCGCCGAGCTCGGTGTCATGACGGTTCGGCTGGAGCGTGCGATCCGCTCCCTGGACGGTGTCGCTCGGGTACACGTCAACCGATGGGGTGACGGCTCCGCCCACCTGCACATGTGGTTCCTTGCCCGGCCCTATGGCCGGCTTCAGCTGCGCGGCACGTTCCTCTCGCTCTGGGACGACATCCTCCCGGTCATCCCAGAGGCGCAGTGGCGGGAAAATCTGGCGCTCGTCGCCGCCTGGCTCGCCGACTTCGGCGGCAAGGCGAACGCTGAGCCCGCCCACATCCAGTGGGAGTCGCCCTCGACGTTCAGCGTGCCGACGGCGACGACTGTGGACACCGAGCCGGACGACAGCCGCCGGCCCGCGACCCTGGGCGACGTCGAAGCCGCCAAGGCGCCTCCGACCGAAAACCCCGAAAACCCAGACACGGCCGAGCAGCCGATCGCGCAACAGCCGTCGCCCACCGCCGCATCCCCCGAGGCACCAACAACCGAGGACCAAGGAGGGGTACGCCCTTCTGGCGCAAAATCCGCGGCAAGCGACCACAGGTCGGACTTGGGCACCGAGGTGTCCCCAGCGGCTGATCCGGAATCGCAGTACCGCTCCGAACGCCGGTTCCCAGAAGCCCCCGCCCCGGACCCAGGCAACCCGGCGAACTCCGGACAGGCGCCCGTCCAATCAACACTGCCCGGGTCGCTCTGAACCTGCGGACGCTTCCAGAGACCGCCTGACAATCGGATTCAAGCCGGCGGATGGCTTGCCGCACATCCGCATTCAACTCGCGGCCAATGGAAATCGGCACCGGACAGCCCCAGAGGCTCGCGTGCCGGGCCTTCAGGCGCCCGCGTGCCGGGTCTTCAAAGGCTCGCGTGCCAGGCCCTTCAAGGCTCGCGTGCCCGAGGGGCTTCCGGGGTTGATATGCCAGGGGCACTCAGAGGCTCGTGGGCGAGGCCTTCAAAGGCTCGCGTGTCCGAGGGCTTCAGAGGTTGATATGCCGGGCACTCAGAGGCTCGCGGGCGAGGCCTTCAAAGGCTCGGGACCCGGGCTCCAGAGGGTTTGGGTGCCGGGCCAGAGAGGCTCATAGACGGGCGTTTCAGAGACGTGTATGCCGGTAAAGCCGAGGACTGCGCTGTCGTCTGCTGCCGGGTCGTATTGAGTCTGCGGCGCCATGAAATAGCCGCCCGGAACGCGACGCAAGATCATGCAAATGCCGCCCCAAGGTGCCGTCACAGGCAGGTCAAAAAGTACCGGTGTCCGGACCACTCAAAGCACCCCGGACAAAGGCCGCGCGGAGGATTCAAAGCAGAGGGGTCAAACAGGCGTCAGCAAAAACAGGAAGGCCCGGCGCTCACCGGGCCTTCCTGTGGTGCTGACTAAGGGATGCGGGCGGACATGGCGTATCAGTGAATCCGTCAGCCAGCCTTACTACGGGCCACCGCCCGCTCAACCAACGCGCTCAACATCGCCCCCAGATCCACCCCAGCCGCCTGAACCGCCAGCGGCAGCAACGACGTCTCAGTCAACCCGGGCGACACGTTGCACCCCAGCACCTGCGGCTCCCCACCCGCACCGACGATCACGTCAATGCGGGACAGATCCCGTAGACCCAGAGCCTTGTAGGCCGCCAACGCCGTCTCCGAAACCCGAGCGGCGATCGCGGGATCAAGGCGAGCCGGCACGTGCCACGTCGTAAGACCAGCCGTGTACCGGGCGGCATAGTCGTACACCCCGTCGCGCGGAACGATCTCGACGATCGGCAGGGCCTGCGGACCGGTGCCCAGATCGATGATCGAGACCGCCACATTGGTGCCCGTGACGTACTGCTCCACCAGCGCGGTCGAGTCGTACGCGAAGCAGCCCACCATCGCAGCCGGCAGATCCGCCGCGTCCCGGACCACCGCGGCGCCCAATCCGGACCCACCCTGTGCGGGCTTCACCATGAGCGGCAGCCCGAGCCGGTCTACGATCCGGTCCAGCACCGCCACCGCGCCCAGCTCGGAAAACCGGTCATGGGGCAGTGCCACCCAGTCGGGCGTAGGGATGCCGGCTTCGCGCAGCATCGACTTGGCCGACGGCTTGTCCCAGGCCAGCCGGGCGGTACGCGCGTCCGCCCCCACGTACGGAATCCCGCACAGGTCGAGCACACCGCGGAGTGAGCCGTCCTCCCCGGTGGCGCCGTGCAGCGCGATCACCACGGCGTCCGGCGGGTCGGCCTGGAGCGCCGGCAGGAGGGAGACGTCCGCGTCGTGCTGCTCGGTGGTCAGGCCGGCCGAGCGCAACGCGTCCAGCGCCCGGCGGCCGGATCGCAAGGACACGTCCCGCTCGTAGGACAGCCCACCGGCGAGCACCAGAACTCGAATGTCGTCACGCGTACCCATGGGTGTGATCATGCCAAGTCGGGGCCGGGAGCGTCGGCAGCGGCCGGACCACGACGGCGGTGGGCATGAATGGCGGCGGAGCCGCCGAAGACCGCGCGCATCGCCAACTCCTGCTCCATGACACCGGAGAGGCGCCGCACGCCCTCACGAAGCCGCTCCGGGGCCGAGAACGAGAAGTTGAGCCGGATGTTGCTCCGGCCGGTCCCGTCCGCGTAGAAGCCCGTTCCGGGCACGTAGGCGACGCGTGCGGCGATCGCCCGCGGCATCATCGCCTTCGAGTCGAGGCCTTCGGGCAGGGTGGCCCAGACGAACAGGCCACCGGCCGGGCGGGTCCAGGTGGTGCCGGCCGGCATCAGGTCGTGCAGGGCGGAGAGCAGCGTGTCCCGGCGTTCCCGGTAGATCTCCCGGTAGACCTTGATCTGCTCGCGCCACGGCATCGTCGTCAGGTACTGGGTGACCGCGCCCTGCGCAAACGCGCTGGGGCAGAGCACGTTGGCCTCGCTCATCATGACCAGCTTCTCCCGCACGGCGTGCGGCGCGAGGATCCAGCCGACCCGCAGGCCCGGCGCGAAGGTCTTGGAGAACGTGCTGACGTAGAACACACCGTCGCGCCGCCGGGCCCGCAGCGGCAGCGGGGCGTCGCCGGAGAAGGAGAGCATCCCGTACGGATCGTCCTCGATCACCAGCAGCCCGGCCCGCTCGCAGATGTCCAGGATCTGCTCGCGCCGCTCCTCGGAGAGGGTGACGCCGGCCGGGTTCTGGAAGGTGGGGATGGTGTACAGGAACTTGGCCTGGCGCCCGGCCCGTGCGCACGCCGCGATGGCTTCCTCGAGGGCTGCCGGGATCAGGCCCTCGTCGTCCATTGCCACGTGCCGCACCTGTGCCTGGGCGGCCTGGAACACGCCGAGTGCGCCGACGTAGGTCGGCCCCTCGGCGAGCACCACGTCACCCGGGTCCAGGAACAGCCGGGCGAGCAGGTCGATGGCCTGCTGTCCACCCACGGTGACGACCACGTCGTCCGGCGAGGCGTTGTTGATGCCGGAGAGGGTCATCACCTCGCAGATGCGCTCCCGCAGGTCGATGGTGCCCTGGCCGATGCCGTACTGCAGGCTTACGGCGCCCTGGTCGGTGGCCAGACGGTTGAGCATCTCACCCACCGCGTCCAGCGGTAACGCGGCGATGTACGGCGAGCCGCCGGCCAGGGAGACCACCTCGGGGCGGCTCGCCACGGCGAACAGGGCTCGGATCTCTGAAGTGGTCATCCCGCGAACACGTCGCGCGTACCGATCGGTGTAGTCGTCCTGGGTCGTGCCGGTCATGCGGCTCTCACCTCGCTGAATCGTCGGTCGAGACGCCATCGATCCTAGACGGGAAAAGCACGACCGAGTCCGGTCGTCCCATTCGGCTGTTGCCCGACCTGCTCCCGTTCATGGCGATTCCGACGTAGGATTCGGCGGGGGCGCGGCGGAGCACGTGGAGGCGACCGTGCTTCGATACGTGTTCGATTCGTGTCCTGAGCAAGGGGTCCGGCATGTCGCGACGCCTGGTCAATCTCACCCTCGACACCCTCGAGGATTTGCCCCGGCCCTGCCGTCAGTGCGTCTACTGGGAGCTCGATCCGGTCTCCGCCGAGCGCGCCTGTGCCACCGGCGACCCCGGCCTGGAGAAAGAGGCCTGGGTCTCGCAGACCCTTCTCGAGTGGGGTTCCTGCGGCAAGCTGGCCTACGTGGACGGGATGCCGGCCGGGTTTGTCATGTATGCGCCACCCGCCTACGTCCCCCGGTCGATGGCCTTCCCGACGTCCCCGGTGAGCGCGGACGCCGCCCTGCTGACCACGGCCAAGGTCGTTCCGGCTTTCGTCGGTGGCGGCCTGGGCCGGATGCTGGTCCAAGGCGTGGCGCGGGACCTCACCAAGCGCGGCATCAAGGCGATCGAGGCGTTCGGTGACGCCAAGGCCGGCGAGCGCGACGACGATGACGAGCGGGCGGGCACCTGTGTCGCCCCGGTCGACTTCTTCCTGTCGGTCGGCTTCAAGACGATCCGCCCGCACCCGCGTTACCCGCGGCTGCGGCTGGAGTTGCGGACCGCCCTGTCCTGGAAGTCCGACGTCGAGTACGCGCTGGAGAAGCTCCTCGGCTCGATGAGCCCGGAGACCCTGCTGCGTCCGGTCCGCCCGGTGACCGCCACCCGGTCGGTGGAGAACTAGGCGCGGTCGGCCAGCGCCATCCGCAGCTGCCGGACGTCGATCGAGCCGGTCGGCACGTCCCGCTCGACCGGGAAGTACATCCGCTGCACCGCGGCCAGGATCGCCTCGACGATCTGCTCGCGGAACATCGGGTCGATCAGCCGTCCCCGGTCGACCGGCGACGTCAGGTAACCCAGGTCCACCCGTACCGTCGGCATCCGGGTGAGCCGCAGCAGGTCCCAGGTCTTCGCGTGGATGCGGCAGTCGTGCATCCCGGTCCGCACGACGATCTCGCGCTGCACCAGGTTGGCCAGCCGTTCGCCGACCGTGGAACTCAACCCGTTCCCGGTGCCGTAGTGGTAGGTCGCCACGCCCTCCGCCGACGCCGAGGAGTGCCCGTCCAGGTGCAGTGAGATCAGCAGGTCGGCACCGAGACTGTTGGCCAGCGCGGCCCGCTCGCCGCCGCTCATCGGTGCGGCCGGCGACGGGCCCCGGGTCAGGTGGACCCGCATCCCGGCCGCGGCGAGCCGGCCCTCCAGCCGGGCGGCCAGGTCGAAGACCAGGTCCGCCTCGTTCCACCGCAGCGGGCCGTCGGGCACCACGACGCCGGTGTCGTCACCGCCGCCGTGACCCGGGTCGATCACGATGGTCTTGCCGACCAGGTTCGGCCCGGACTGGCGGAACGCCTCGGCCTCGCGCAGCCACTGCGGGCGGCCGCCGACCACCTTGCGGCCCAGCCGGCGCAGTGCCTTCATGGTCAGTGGGCCGCACGAGCCGTCAGGTGCCAGACCGACCTCGCGCTGGAACTGCGCGACCGCACGAGCGGTCCGGGCGCCGTAGATGGCGTCCGGGCGGCCGGTGTCGTAACCCATCTCCAGCAGACGCTCCTGGAGCGTCCGCACGTCCTCGCCGACAAGCGCGTCCGGCACCGAGTGGAACAAGGTCCGCGAGCCGAGCCGCCAGCGGGCCGCGTCCAGAGCGCCCCAGGTCTCGTCGCCGACCATGCCGTCCACCCCGAGCCCCCGGTCCTGCTGGAAGGCGCGGACCGCGGTCTCCACGGCCTCGTCGAAGACGTCCGGCTCGGCCTCGCCCAGCAGCTCCAGGCCGACCAGGATCGACCGGATCTCGGAAACGGCTGGACCGGTGTCTCCGCGTCGGATGGACCGCACTCAGGACTCCCTAGGGGCGAGAAAGGACGACCTTGACGAGCGTACGCCCCGCACCCCAAAAGGGCGCGGGGCGTACACCTGGAGGTCAGAGAGCCGATTCGATGAAGTTCACCAGGAAGCTCTTCGGCTTGGCGCCGGCCACCGAGTTGACCCGCTCGCCACCCTTGAAGATGGCCAGGGTGGGCACCGACATCACTTGGTAGGCGAGCGCAGTCTGCGGGTTCTCGTCAATGTTGACTTTGACGATCTCCACCTGCGAACCCAGCTCGGAGTCGGCGATCTCGGCGAGCAGCGGGTCGACCTTCTTACACGGCACACACCACTCGGCCCAGAAATCGACCAGCACTGGTTTGTCGGATTCCAGCACGTCGACGGCGAACGTCTTGTCGGTGACGACCTTCACGAGGACCCTCCCGGTCTTACAGCTCTACGAATGAAGCGATGAAGCGCTCGGCGTCCAGCGCGGCGGCACAGCCGGTGCCGGACGCGGTGATGGCCTGCCGGTACGTGTGGTCGACCAGGTCACCCGCGGCGAACACGCCGGAGAGGTTGGTCCGGGTGCTGGGGTGCTGCACCTTCACATAGCCCTCGTCGTCCAGCTCGACCTGGCCCTTGAAGAGCTCGCTGCGCGGGTCGTGGCCGATCGCCACGAACACGCCGGTCACGTCGAGGACCTTGGTCTCGTCGGTCTGCACGTTGCGCAGGCGGACACCGACGACCTTGCCGTCGTCGCCGAGGATCTCCTCGACCACCGAGTTCCACTCGATCTTGATCTTCGGGTTGTCGAGGGCCCGCTTCTGCATGACCTTGCTGGCCCGGAACGAGTCCCGCCGGTGCACGATCGTCACGGTCTCGGCGAAGCGGGTGAGGAACGTCGCCTCCTCCATCGCCGAGTCGCCGCCGCCGACCACCACGATGTGCTGGTTGCGGAAGAAGAACCCGTCACAGGTGGCACACGAGGAGACACCGTGGCCGAGCAGCTCCTGCTCGCCGGGCACACCGATCGGGCGCCACGCCGAACCGGTCGCCAGGATCACGGCGCGGGCGAAGAACTCCTGCTCACCCACCCACACCGTCTTGAGGCCCTCGGTGCCGGCCTCGGTCGGCTTGTCAGTCAGCTCCACCCGGGTGACGTCGTCGGTCAGGAACTCGGCGCCGAACCGCTCCGCCTGGGCGCGCATGTTGTCCATCAGCTCGGGACCCATGATCCCGTCCCGGTGACCCGGGAAGTTCTCCACCTCGGTGGTGGTCATCAGCGCACCGCCGGACTGGACGCCCTCGATCACCAGGGGCTTCAGGTTCGCGCGGGCCGCGTACAACGCCGCCGTGTAACCGGACGGTCCGGAACCGATGATGATCAGATTGCGGACTTCGTCCACTGCCGACTCCTCAGTCTGTCTTCGCCGCACGGATAGGTCGGCGACACTGCACGCTAGAACGTCAAGCTAGGTATTCACCATTCCCCGGACCGGCCCGTGTCGGACCTCACGCCGGGGTTCGGTCAGCGTACCGGCACTTTGTGCAGGGCTGCGGCGCCCGCCCCGCGCGTGCCGCAGTCCGGGCCGACGGCCCAGGTCCATCCGCCGTTGGCGGCGGTGAACTGGACGATCAGTGCCGGGGCACCCTCGAAGCGCGCGTAGTCGACCAGTGCCACCGACAACGGGCCGCCGGCGTTCTCCCGAGCGATCATGTCGAGGCAGTCCAGCAGCACGTTCGAGGCGAACAGCGGGGACAGAGCGCTCTTGCCGGCGGCGTTCTCCTCGCCGGGTGCGGCGGGGTCGGTGAAGACGTGCGGACTTCCGGCTTCCGCCGCGCCGGGCATGCCCAGTGAGGCCCGGCCGTAATCCGTGTCGGTGTGCAGTATCTGCGCCAGCGAAGTATCCACCATCGGTGCGCCCTCGGCATCCGCGACGGAGCTTCCGGCGGCGGTCGACTGCGCGTCGTCGGCTGACTGGCTGGAGAACCGGGTCAGGCCGAAACCGGCGAAGGCCAGAACACCGGCGGCCACGGCGACCGGCTTGGCCCAGCTTGCCCATCGCCGCCGGCGATGCTCGGCAAGATCCAAAACCTTTGCGGGTACGGGTTCAGCGGACTCCCCGGGAGCCCCCGCGGGCACCGGGCGGAACATCGCGTCCAGCCGGGCGGCGAGGCCCTCGGGCATCGGCTCCGGAGGCAGGTCCAGCAGCGTCGTGCCGACCGCCGCCATCGCGGGTGCGAGCTCGTCGAACGCCGCGTGCCAGGCCGGGTCGTCGGCGATCAGCGAGGCCACCCGCTCCTCGTCCGGGGTGCCGAGCAGGGCGCCGCCGACGTAATCGGCGAGCAGATCGAGGTCGACCCCCTCGAACTCGGCGCCCGTCACCGCTGATCCCTCCGATCATGTCCGTTGGGCAGCGGAACGACCGCTGCCGACTCGGATGGGACGCTCCCGCGGCCGCCACGGTTCCCGGCCTGCCCCGGTCCGCCGCGCAGATAGCCGAGAGAGATCGCCATCCGGGCGCGGCCCCGGGCGCAGCGGCTCTTCACCGTGCCCTCCGCCACGCCGAGCATCTCGGCCGCCTCGGCCACCGGGTATCCCTGCACGTCGACCAGGACGATCGCGGCTCGCTGCTCGGTCGGCAGGGCGGCCAGCGCGTCCCGCACCACCAGCACGGTGTCCTGATCCGGCAGGGGTGCGGCCGGCTCCGGGCCGGTCGGCCGATCATCGGAGTGGCTCCCGTCCGGCAACGGCACGGTGGGGTGGGCCTGTCGCCGCCGGATCCGGTCCAGGCAGGCGTTCACCACGATCCGGTGCAGCCAGGTGGTGACGGCCGAGTCGCCGCGGAACCGGGCGGCGTTACGGTGTGCGTTCAGCAGGGCGTCCTGGACCGCGTCGGCGGCCTCCTCGCGGTCGCCGACCGTACGCAAGGCGACCGCCCACAGCCGGTCCCGATGTCGGCGGACCAGCTCGGCGAAGGCCCCGGTGTCGCCGTCCACGTGGGCACGGATCAGCTCGGCGTCGGTCGGTGCGGTCTCACCCGCACCAGCCACGCCGGCTGAAACCTCCCGGAAAGTCACGCCAGCAATGTAGTGCACGACGGCGATCCGCCGCGCGGCCTCGCCGGACTCTCAGTATCCGTACAGCTCGATCTCGTTGACGCTGATCTTGTAACCGCCGCGGCCGTCCTCCGCCTCGGGCAGGTCGCTCACGAAGACGAGCACGTACTGGTACTTCTGGTCCGGGTTGAAACCGGAGAAGACGAAGTTGGTGCCGGCCTTCTTCTCCGGCTCCTCGTCACCCAGCCGGGTGTACGTGTCGACGATCTTCTTGTCGCCGGTGGAGCTGTCGCCCGGATCGCTGGTGCCGGTGCGGACGTCGATCGTCGCGCCGGGAGTCGACGTGGCGACCCGGACCTCGGAGAGGTTCCGCGGCGCGCCCAGGTTGATCAGGACGCCCATGCCGGGCTTCAGGTTGCCGAAGTTCGACCGGTTCTCGTACCGCGAGGTCTCCCAGGCGGTGTCCGCCTTGCCGTCGACGGTGAATTTCGCCTGGTCGCTGTCTTTGCGCTCGCCCTTCGGCGGGTCGACCATGCGGACCATGCTCGCCTCGAGGGCGATCTTCGTCGGGGACGGCGCCGGAGCCTGCCCGTCCTGCGAGTCGCCCTGCCCGACACCGGCGTTCACCGGGGCGGTGGCCTGCGTGTCCGGTTGCGTCGAGTTGCTGATCGCCCGGATGCCGAAGACCAGGCCGATGATCGCGATCACGACCAGCGCGCCGACCCCGATGAGAATCTTGGGGGTGCTGCGGATCTGGTCGGTGGCGGCCGACGGGTTCTGCACGAACCGCAGCGGACCGACGTCCTCGAACTCCTCGTCCTCCGCCGCGGCGTCGAGCCGGCCCAGCTCGGCGGTGAGCGCGTCGGCCGCCGGGGCGGCCACCCGCCCGTCCAGCAGGTCCATGGTGAGATCGTCGAGGTACGCCGGGACACCGGCCCGGACCTGTCGCGGGGCCGCCGGGTTGCCGGCGCTGTCCCGGTTCGCGTCCGGCAGGGCGGAGGCGCCCACCTCGGCGTGCGGCCAGTGGCCGGTGAGCGCGAAGTAGAGGACGCCGCCGACCGCGCGGATGTCCGACTCGACGCTGTCCGCCTCGTCGGCCCGGGCGTCGGCCAGGACCACCCGGCCGTCGTCGGCGATCAGCGTGCTGCCGGGATGCACGTTGCCGTGGATCATGCCGGTGGCGTGCACCGAGGTCAGGGCATCGGACACGGCGTGCGCGATGGCGATCGCCCGGGCCGGGTCCAGCGGGCCCTCGGCGCCGACCATGTCGCGCAGCGACTCACCGTCCACCCACTCGCGGACCACGTAGGCCCGGTCCTGTTCGTCGATCGCGTCGTAGACGCCGACCAGGTTGGGGTGGATCACGCGGCTCGCGGCGACCGCGGCCTGCAACATCTCGGTCGCCGAGCTGCCGCCGGGGTGCCGGAGAACGACGGCGACCGGGCGGCGCAGCACCACGTCGATGCCCCGCCAGACCTGCCGGCCGGCGCTGTCGTTGTTGACGTGCGCTTCCAGTTGGTAACGCTCGGCCAGAATTTCACCGACGGTGGGGGCACCGAAGGTCAAGACCGGTCCGGCCTCGTCGGCCGCGGTCTCGTGGCCTTCGCCGACCTGGGTCACCAGTCCTCCCTCGGTGGTGCATACCTCTGCGCTGCATTCCTCTTCAGCCCAGGACGAGGTGCTCCTGAGCACATGCCGACACCGACCATACCCGCATCAAGCCACGGTCTGGCAGGTCGTCCCCCCGGCGCGGCAACAGTGTCCCGGCGTACGAACCGGGGCAATCTCTCCCGATTCAGTCAAGAATTGCCCGATCTGGGGTGAGTTACGGCCGGTCAGCGCCCGAGTTTGCGGCGTACCATCCCGACCACTTGGCTGATCTCCTGGACCCGTAGGGCCAGTGCCGCGCCCAGATAGGCGATCACGATCACCGCGCCGCCGACGACCAGCTGCACCAGCGCCTCGACCTTGCCGTCCGGCTGACCGGTGCCCGGGAGCAGCTTGAGGACCAGGAAACCGAGCGCGGCGGCGATCGCGGCGGCGACGGCCACCTTGATCAGCGACACGGCGACCGTGCCGAGGTTCAGCCGGCCGATCCGCCGCCGCAGCACGGCCAGCGAGATCAGCGCGGAGACCAGGTACGACAGGGCGTTGGCGGCGGTCATGCCGGCCGCCGAGAGCGACTTGTCCAGTACGGCGGCGAGCAGGAAGTACGCCCCGATCCGGACCGCCACCACCGGCAGGTTGATCAGCGCGACCGTCCGGTTGCCCTGCAACGAATAGAAGGCGTACGTGCAGAGGTAGCTGATCGAGAGGGGCAGCACGGCGAACGCCGCGACGCTCAGCACGGTGCCGGTGTCCAGCGCCGCGTCGTTGCTGTAGTTGCCGCCCTGGAACAGCACGACCGCGATCGGCGTGCCGAGCACCGCGTAGACCACGGCGATCGGGGCCAGCGCCGCGCAGGTGAGCTTGATGCCGCGGCTCAGATCGGCGCTGACCTCGGCGTACCGGCCCTCGGAGGCGGCGGCGCTCATCTTCGGAAGCAGTGCGGTCATCACCGACACGCCGATGATGCCGTGCGCCATCATGGTCAGCAGGTAGACGTTGTTGAAGGCCAGCACGCTGGCACTGCCCTTGCCGGCCACCTCGTTGAGCAGGCGGACCACGACGAAGACGGCGACCTGGTTCGCCGCCACGTAGAGCAGCATCCAGCCGGCCAGCCCGCCGATCTCACGAAGGCCCAGCGAACGCGGATCCCAGCGCCACTTCCACCGGAAGCCGACCTTGCGCAGCGCCGGCAGCAGGCCGATCGACTGCACGATGATGCCGAGCAGGGTTCCGCCGCCGATCAGGAGGATCTGGGCGGCGGTGACGGTTTCCGGGCTCAGGTTCTTGTCGGTGCCGAAGACCAGCAGGAAGACACCGCAGGTCGCGATGATCACCAGGTTGTTGAGGATCGGCGCCCACATCGGCGCGGCGAAGTGCCCGCGCACGTTCAGCACCGCGCCGATCAGCGCCGAGACGCCGGTGAAGAAGATGATCGGCAGGATCAGGTACGCGAAGCTGGTGACCAGGTCCCGGTAGGCCTCGGTGTTCTCGGCGCTGGCCTGGATCGCGGTGATCACCGGAGCCGCCGCCACCACCAGCAGGGTCGCGATGCCGAGCGTGGTGGCCGCGAAGGTGAGCAGCTTCTGGGTGAATTCCTGGCCGCCGTCCGCGTCCGCCTTACGACGGCGCACCAGCAGCGGGATCAGCACGCTGGAGAGGATGCCGCCGAGCAGCAGCTCGTAGATCTGGCCGGGCAGGAACTGCGCACTGGTGTACGCGTCACCGACGCCGGCGCCGAGGGCCATGCCGATCAGCGCGTTCCGGACGAAGCCGATGACCCGGCTGACCAGGCTGCCGACCGCCATGATCGCGCTCTGGCCGGTGGTGCTCCCGCCGCTCTGCTCGGGCGGGATCCGCTCCGGTGGCAGTGCCTGGTCGCCGCCGGGGCCCTGGGCGTCGACCGAGACCACGGTGACCCCGTCCTCCGCCGGCGGCTGCCCGTCCGGCGCCGCGTGGGTACTGCGGTACAGGCCGCCGTTCACCCGAGCCTCCTCCAGGCGTGCCGATGTTCGCCCCACCCTAAATGGAAAGGTCACACGTGGTGACGCAGGAGGGTGCCGGGCTCGGCTCCGGCCAGCGTCTCCACCATCCAGCATGCCTCCAGCGGCATCAGCGGCTCACTCAGCGCATCGAGCACGGTGGGATGGTCGCAACCCGCTTCGGTGAGCGCGCCCAGCAGAGCCGGTACGAAAAGCAGGTCGCCCGAGTCGGCGATCCTTCTGGCCAGGGGGCGCGTCTGCGCGTACCAATCCTCTTGGGGAAGGTGCCGCAACTCAGCCGCCGCCCGGCGGACCAGCTCAGCCAACTGCTCGTGCGGGAAGCGCTTGTCGGCGCGGACCGTGAGCGTCGCCCGGCCCGGCGCGCTCAGTGCCGCGATCGCGGCCTCGTCGAGCACCTGCGGCGACGGCGCCGCCGGCGCCGGCCACCACTGCGCGTCGCTGAAGAGCGGAAGCGGGGTCTGTTCCGGCCCGGCCGGCGCGGCCGCCGGTACCTCCCGGCGCAACGACCGGTACGCCGCCTCGCGCACCGCCGCGATCCAGGTCACATCGTCGTCCGCGGTGGCCGGCGCGAACGGGGACAGCAGAGCCACCACCAGTCCCGGGTGCGGGAGGGTCGGATCGGCCAGGGCTATCACCCGTGCGCAGGATTCCAGCTCCCACCATTGGAGCGCCGCGGGGTACGGCCCGTCCGCCGGAGCCCAGCCGAGCTGGACCGGCTCGCTGGAGGCGGGGCAGCGCAGACCGAGCGTCCGCTCGCCGGACGGCAGCTCGATGTCGAGCACCAGCGCGTAGCCGCCGACCACCGGGAACGACACGCGGAGCTGCGGCGGGAGATCATCGGCCTCGCTGAGCTGGCCCGCCCAGAACTGTGGGTCCTGGGTCAGGTGTAGCAGCGACTCGGATACCGGCACCTAGTCATCCTGCCCGGCGACGGCCGTAACTGCCACAGCGGATACGCTGGTCACCCCATGTCTGTTCTGAATCACGCCCAGCAGAAAGCGGTAGCCGAGCTGCTCCGCGTCTCTCCCGTCGCCGACGAGCTCGGTCGCCGGTTCGCCGCCGCAGGTCACGAGTTGCACCTGGTCGGCGGGTCGGTACGCGACGCGCTGCTCAGCAGCCTCGGCGACGACCTCGACTTCTGCACGGATGCCCGGCCGGAGCAGACGCTCGCCGTGGTGAACGGCTGGGCCGACGCGATCTGGGAGACCGGCCGTGAGTTCGGCACGATCGGCATCCAGAAGAACGGCCTGCGGCTCGAGATCACCACGTTCCGGGCGGAGGCCTACGACGGGGTGACGCGCAACCCGGTGGTGTCCTACGGGACCTCGCTGCTCGACGACCTGTCGCGGCGGGACTTCACGATCAACGCGATGGCGGTCTCGGTTCCGGGGCACGAGTTCACCGACCCGTTCGGCGGTCTGCGGGATCTGGCGGAGCGTGTGATCCGTACGCCGGCCACGCCGCAGCTCTCGTTCGGTGATGATCCACTTCGGATGCTGCGGGCGGCTCGGTTCGCCGCCAAGCTGCAGTTCACTGTGGAGCCGTCGATCGTCTCCACCATGTCGGACATGGCGGGTGATCTCGACCGGATCACCACGGAACGCATCCGGGACGAGTTCACCAAGCTGATGAACAGCGCCGACCCGATCGCCGGGTTGCGCCTGCTGGTCGACACCGGCCTCGCCGACCGGTTCCTCCCGGAGATCTCCGGTCTCAAGCTGGAGATCGACGAACACGCCCAGCACAAGGACGTGTACGAGCACACGCTGATCGTGGTGCAGAACGCGATGCGGCTCGAGGGCGACGAGGGCCCCGACTTCGTTCTGCGGATGGCCGCGCTGATGCACGACATCGGCAAGCCGGCCACCAAGGCGGTCGGCCGCGACGGGCGGGTCAGCTTCCACCACCACGAGGTGGTCGGCGCCCGGCTCACCAAGCAGCGGATGAAGGCGCTCAAGTACCCCAAGGACGTGATCTCCGACGTGGTCGGGCTGGTCGCCCTTCACCTGCGCTTCTACGGGTACGGCCGCGGCGAGTGGACCGATTCGGCGGTACGCCGCTACGTCACCGACGCCGGGCCGCTCCTCGGCCGGCTGCACAAGCTGACCCGATCCGACGTCACCACCCGCAACCGGCGCAAGGCGGCTCAGCTGGCCGCCGACTACGACGCGCTGGAGGAGCGGATCGCCCGGATCGCGGCCGAGGAGGACCTGGCCAAGGTCCGCCCCGACCTGGACGGCAACGCGATCATGGAGTTGCTCGGGGTGCCACCGGGTCCGATCGTGGGGCAGGCGTGGCGCTTTTTGAAGGAGCTCCGCCTCGACCGGGGGCCGCTGGATCGCGACGAGGCCGAGGCGGAGCTGTTCAAGTGGGCCCGCGAGCAGGGCCACATCTCCTAGAGGCGCCCCACGCTGATCCGGCGGCCGGCCAGCCCGGGTGGCATCTGGGTGGTCTGCAACAGCCGTCCGCTCAGGTCGTAGAGTCGCGCCTCCGCGCTGCTCACCACCAGGATCAGATCCGCGGCAACGAAGTGCATCTGACCGGAGCCGACGAACGTGCCGGCGATGCGGCCAGTCCCGGCTTCGACGAACATGCGTCTGGTCCGATCCCGGGGATCCGGGTCGACCAGCACGTACCGGCCGTCCGGCGAGACGGCGTTCTGGCCGCTGACCGGCGAACTCGGGAACGGAACCGTGCGCAGTACCGCCCCGGTCTCCGGCGAATAGACCTGGATTCCCGCGACGTCCCGGCTCCCGGCCCTGCGCTGCGGCAGGCTGATCTCGGTGCCGCCGGCCAGCCAGCCGAAGAAACACTCGTCGGCACACTCTTTCAGTCCGCCCGGCGTGTCCACGTCCCGGTGCGTTCCGGTGGCCGGGTCGACGAACCGCATCCCGCGGTCCTGGGTGACCAGCAGTTTCGTACCGTCCGGCGACCATTGCGCGCCGAGCGGGGTGGCCGGCCCGTAGCCGAGCTGCCGGACCTCGCCGGTCGTGGTGTCGGCGATGCCGATCCGATTGGCGCGGTAGACCAGGGCGTACCGGCCGGCGGGCGCGCCGATGACGGTCTGGTAGCGCGGAGCGAGGATCCGGTAGCTGCCGGTCGCCCGGTCCAGGACCAGGTTGCCGTTCGCAACCGTCGAGGTACCCGTCTTGCCGTCGATCTGCCGCTCGAGCGTCTGGCTCACCGCGGTGACGACGAAACCACCGGGCAGCCGGATCGGCTCCTTCCACCACTGCCTGCTGACCACCGGAGCCGGCGGCAGCTCACTGGGCGGCGGTGCGACCGGCGTCGGCGGGGGTGCCGATCTCCGTCCATCCACGACGGCGTACGGGACGAGCACGGCGCTCAGCAGCACCACGGCGGCGAGCCCGGTGATCGTGCGGCGTCGGCGGCGGATCCGCCGGCCCTGAAACCGGGCGGCGGTGGCCAGATCGTGGGCGCGCGGTGCGGTCGCGGCCAGATCGTCGACGGCGGCGCGCACGGTGTTCTCCAGTCGCGTCATCGCAGACCTCCCGTCGAGTACGTCCGTTCGTCGGCGTCACCGACCAGGTCCCGCAGCTTGGCCAGGGCCCGGGACGCCTGACTGGCCACCGTGCCGGGCCGGCAGCCGAGCACCTCGGCGGTCTCCTCGACCGACCGGTCCTCGAGATAGCGCAGGACCAGCACCGCACGCTGGCGGGCCGGCAGCGACAACAGCGCGGCACGGACCGCCATCCGATCGGCGACCTCCTGGTCCGGCCGCCGGGCGTGGGGGCGGTCCGGCGGCTCGGCGACGGGCACCTCGCGGTGCCCGATCCGCCGCCACAGCGACACCCGGTCGTTGTAGATGATCTTCCGGACGTACGCCTCCGCGTCGCTGTGAATGCGCGGCCACCTGGCGTACGCCTTGGCCAGCGCGCCCTGCACCAGGTCCTCCGCCGCTCCGCGGTCCCCGGTGAGAGCGTGTGCGATCCGAAGCAACGTCTGCCCCCGATCCGCCACGAAGGCGGTGAACTCCGCCTCGAGTGACTCTTTCAACGGTCACCTCCACGGGTCAGACGCCGGAACGATCGGAAACCTTGCACGGCCGCGTGCGCGAGGTTGTCGTACCCGTGGCGCAGAATCGAGGAATGTTCGTGGTCGAGTCACCGATCGGGCCACTCGGCGTCGCCGTCGAGGGCGACGTCGTGGTGGGCGTGCGTTTCGGCATGGGACCCGGGCCGAGCGCCGACCATCCGGCGGTGGAGCAGTTGCGGGCCTACTTCGCCGGGGAGCTGACCGGCTTCACCGTGCCGTTCGAGTTGCGTGGCGGCTCGGAGTTCGAGCGGGCCGTGTGGGGTGAGATCGCCGCGATTCCCTATGGGGAGATGATCACCTATGGGGCGATCGCGACCGCGCTGGGCGATCCCGGGGCGGCGCGGGCCGTCGGCACGGCGTGCAACCACAACCCGATCCCGGTGATCGTGCCGTGTCATCGGGTGGTCGGCGCGGGCGGCAAGATGGTCGGCTTCGGGGGTGGGCTGGAGCGCAAACGGAAACTGCTGGAGCTGGAGGCCCGAGTGGCGTTGACCCGAGCCTGGGGTTGAATTGTGTGAGTGCTCCGTGCGTACCGGTGCGGGGTTGCGAAACAGGCCGGCCCATCAGGTGGGCCGGCCTGTTTATTCGGGTTACTCGGGCGTCAGCCGTCGAGACGCTTCAGCGTGCTGAAACTCTGGCCCGTGGCGTGGTATCCGAGGCAGCTGGTGGAGTTCGTGTTGGCGGCCGAACCCTGGATCCACTTCATGGCCATGAGGGTCTGCGGGCCGAAGATTCCGTCGACACCGACGCCGATCCGGTCCTGCACGGTCCGCACCGCGGACTGGGTGCCCGGGCCGAAGTTGCCGTCGATAGAGATGCTGATGCCGTAGCAGCGAACGATCGTGAGCTGCAGTCCAGTGACCGCAGCGTTGATGTTGCCGCGACGCAGCTCGCAATCGGCGAGGAAGCGGCTGTTGGGCTGCGTGCCGGCGGGCCGCGGAACGAAGTTGATGTAGGTTCCGGTGGGGATGCTCTTCATCTGCCAGGACTGGGTGCAGACGGGATCCGCCGCAGCGGCGGGACTGGCCGGTGCCACCGCCACAGCCGTGAATGCGGCGATAGCCGCGGCGGCGACGGACAGCTTCTTAACCAGCGATTTCAAGTCAGTCTCTCCCCGATAGGAAATTTCGTAGATTGTGCACGTCCCGGGAGTGCACGATGCTACGGCCATGATCGTCTACGGTCAATGAACGGGCGATTGCTTCGGCGGCAAGATGCGGGGACGAAGCGGGGACAACAAAACGGCCGGCCCCAGCTGGGGCCGGCCGTTTTGTTGTTACGGAATAGGTCAGCGCTCGATGTCACCCTTGATGAACGCCTCGACGGCCGCGTGGGCGTCGTGGTCGCTGTACTGCACCGGCGGGGACTTCATGAAGTAGGACGACGCCGAGAGGATCGGGCCGCCGATACCGCGGTCCTTCGCGATCTTCGCAGCGCGGACCGCGTCGATGATCACACCGGCCGAGTTCGGCGAGTCCCACACCTCGAGCTTGAGCTCGGCGTTCAGCGGGGTGTCACCGAAGGAGCGGCCCTCCAGGCGGATGTACGCCCACTTGCGGTCGTCCAGCCACGGCACGTGGTCCGACGGGCCGATGTGCACGTCGCTCTTGACCATCTCGTGCGGGATCTGGGAGGTCACCGACTGGGTCTTCGAGATCTTCTTGGAGACCAGGCGGTTGCGCTCCAGCATGTTCATGAAGTCCATGTTGCCGCCGAAGTTGAGCTGGTACGTGCGCAGCAGCTCGACGCCGCGGTCCTCGAAGAGCTTGGCGAGCGCGCGGTGCACGATCGTCGCGCCGACCTGGCTCTTGATGTCGTCACCGACGATCGGCAGACCGGCGTCGGTGAACTTCTGCGCCCAGGCCGGGTCGGAGGCGATGAAGACCGGCAGAGCGTTCACGAACGCGCAGCCGGCGTCGATCGCGGCCTGGGCGTAGAACTTGTCGGCCTGCTCGGAGCCCACCGGGAGGTAGGAGACGACCACGTCGACCTCGGCGTCCCGCAGAGCCTGCACGACGTCGACGGCCTCGGCCGACGACTCCTCGATGATCTCGCGGTAATAGGTACCGAGACCGTCGAAGGTCGGTCCACGCTGGACCGTGACGCCGCTCGGCGGCACGTCGGTCAGCTTGATGGTGTTGTTCTCGCTGGCGACGATCGCTTCGCTCAGGTCCATGCCGACCTTCTTGGCGTCCACATCGAACGCCGCGACGAACTTCACGTCGGATACGTGGTAGTCGCCGAAGGTCACGTGCATGAGACCCGGGACGCGGTCGTTGGGGTCGGCGTTCTTGTAGTACTCCACGCCCTGCACGAGGGACGAGGCGCAGTTACCCACACCGACGATGGCGACGCGGACGGAGCCCATCGCGTTTGCCTCCTTGTTGTTCATCACGGCCGGTCCGATTGCGGACGCGGTGGTTCAGGGGTGATTTCCGCGCGATTGCGGAAAGCGGGGGTACGACCTGAGCGTTCGTTGGTGATCAGCTCCTCGAGCCAGCGGACCTCGCGCTCGCAGGCGTCGAGACCGTGTCGCTGGAGCTCAAGGGTGTAGGCGTCGAGGCGATCGGCGGCCCGGGACAGCACCTCACGCAGGCCCTCACGGCGTTCCTCGACCCGGCGCCGCCGCCCCTCCAGAATGCGGAGGCGGGTGGCCCGGTCGGTGCGGGAGAAGAAGGTGAAGTGCACGCCGAAGCCGGCGTCGTCATACGTCTCCGGGCCGGTCTGGGTGAGGAGGTCGGCGAACCGCTCCTTGCCCTCCGCCGTGATCTTGTAGACAACCCGGCCCCGTTTGCTGGTCATCGGGGGAATGATGTCGTTGCTGGTCTCGGCCTCGCTGATCCAACCGGCCAGCTTCAGCCGCTTCAACGTCGGGTAGAGAGTCCCGTAGCTGATCGCGGCGCGCAGGGTGCCGAGTTTGGTGGCCAGCTCCTTACGGAGTTCGTACCCGTGCATCGGAGCCTCCTGAAGGAGGCCGAGGATCGCCAGTTCCAGCACCGGCCCTCCTCTGCTGAACGCTGTCCCGATGTATCGGCTCGATACATCGCAACCGTAGATCGGCACCCGCGAACGCGCAACTCGGACATGCTCCGAAGTCGCCACGCCACGCTCCGTGATGACTGTCGCCGGGTTCGCGGTGACCGCGTACGCTTCTCGCCATGCGCACGCAGCGGCAGGTCGTCGACTACTCGCTACAGAGGCGGGCAGTGTTGCGTGACGTGCGGAAAGGCACTATCGGCACGCTTGAGGTGTGCGACGCGTCTCCTTACTTGAGAAACGCGGCGACGTACCACGGCGAGCCGACCGACGAGCGTTGTCCGATCTGCCGCCGGGACAACCTGACGCTGGTGCATTACGTGTACGGCGAGGAGCTGAAACAGTCCGCCGGGCAGGCCCGCAAACTGGCCGAGCTACCGGTGCTGGCGATGACGCTCCGTGAGTTTCAGGTTTTCGTGGTGGAGGTCTGCCGCTCCTGCGCGTGGAACCACCTGATCGAACGCTACGTACTCGGCCGCGACGGCCTCTCCGCCGACGATCCCTCGATCAGCGAGGCGATGGGTCTGGTGTCACACCGCGGGGAGGGGCGCCGATGAACCGGTTCGAGATCGCTAACGTGTACAAGATTGCGACCGATGAGGGCAGCCAGTGCCCATATTGGTCATTTCGGTCATTTGACAAGACGGCTGCATGGAACGCAGCCGAAAACGCCCGCTCGTGGCGCAGTGCCGGGATGGCCCATCCGGGCTGGTCGGCCGCGCCCCCGCGACCGGTAGGTGTGAAGAAATGAACGCGTACGGCGATTCGCAGTCAGCACGAGCCCGGGTCCGAGTGCCCGGGCCGTCCGCTGCTTCCACGCCTGACGACGAGCCAAACCTGGGCCGGCCCGCCCCGGACGCCTATCGGCGTTCCGCCGGTGCCGCCTCGGTGGCCGGGTCAGGGCGTGCGTCGGTGGGCGGCGCTTCAGCCGGCCGGGCATCCGTCGGAGCAGCCCCGGTCGGGGCCGCATCGGCGGGGCGCGCCTCGGTGGGAGCCTCAGCCTCGGTTTCTCCGGCCGGCGGGCGGGCCTCAGTGGCACGTGCCGCTGTCCGGCCGGTTCCGCCAGGAGGTGGCGGGCCCGGCGGTCCAGGCGGTCCGGGTGGCCCCGGTGGTCCCGGCGGCCTGGGTGGCGGCAAGGGCGGCCGGAGCAAGGCTGACAAGAAGTACCGTCGCGCCAACATCCTCACCGCCGCGGCCGCGGTCGTGGTGATCATGCTGGGTGTCGGGATCGTCGGCGGCACCTACTTCTTCGATGACGTCGATCTGCCCACGCCACAGGCGGAAGAGCAGATGAACGTCATCAAGAACGCCTCGAACCAGATCCTGGCGCGGGAGGGGGAGCCGCGTATCAACATCCCCTACCAGAAACTCAGCAAGACGCTCCAGTACGCCGTTGCCGCGGCTGAGGACAAGAACTTCTACAAGCACAGCGGCATCGACATGAAGGGCATCGCCCGCGCCGCGTGGAACAACTTCACCGGCGGCGACAAGCAGGGTGCCTCCACGATCACCCAGCAGTACGCCCGGCACGTCGCCGAGCTGAAGGACATCAGCTACAGCCGCAAGCTGCGTGAGGCTGTGATCGCCCGCAAGCTGGAGTCGAAGTACAGCAAAGACGAGATCATGGGTCTCTACCTGAACTTCATCGATCTCGGCCAGGGCCGGCTCGGCGTCGAGGCCGCCGCAAACGGCTACTTCAACAAGTCGGCGATCCAGGGCGGCAACGGCAAGATCAAGGAGCTCACCGTCTACGAGGCAGCGGTGATCGCCTCGATCATCAAGCAGCCGTACGCGACGAGCGGGCACCAGGGTTACGACCCCACCGTGAACCCGACGGACGCCAAGCAGCGGTGGGAGTACACGCTCAGCAACATGCTGGAGATGGGCTGGATCACCCAGGACCAGTACGACAAGCGTGCGTACCCCGCGCCGGTCAAGCCGTCGGCGACGAAGTGCAAGACCTGCGCCGACGGCAAGCCGGTCGGCATGATCATGCGGCACGTCACCTACGAGCTGAAGCAGATGGGTGTCACCGAGGCGGACGTCCGCAAGGGTGGCCTCGAGATCGTCACCACGATCAACCCCAAGGTGCAGAAGGCCGCCGAGGCGGCCGGCTCGCGTAAGAGCGCGACCTCGCCGATGAAGAACAAGCCGAAGACGTACCAGGCCGCGGTGATCGGTATCGACCCGAAGACCGGCGAGGTGCTCGGCTACTACGGCGGTGACGACCCCGAGGGCACCGACTACGGCGGCTACATGTCGGGTGACGGCAAGGGCATCGTGGAGTGGGGCGGTCAGTCGCCGGGCTCGACGTTCAAGATCTACACCCTGATGGCCGGCCTCCAGCGGGACCTCTCTTTCAAGTCCATCTGGAACGGCAAGCTGAAGCCGGAGGGCCGCGGCGAAATCAGCAACGCGGGCCAGGAGAGCAGCGAAGTTTGTAGCGGCAAGATCGAGGGTTGTGAACTCGAGCGGGCGACGATCAAGTCGTACAACTTCCCGTTCTACTGGATCGCCGACACCATCGGACACGAGAAGGTCATCGAGGCCGCCAAGGTCGCGGGTGTCGAGCACATGTGGACCAACGGGTCGAAGAAGTACCCGTCCGGCAAGATGATCGACCTTACCTCGACCAAGGAATCCACCTGGAAGTCCGAGTTCTCGAACGAGGTCGCCTTCGGGCAGTTCCGGGTCCTGCCGCTCGAGCACGCGGCGGGCGTGGCCACCATCCTCAACGGCGGCGTCCGGCACAACGCACACTTCATCAAGACCGTGAAGCGGCTCGACCCGAACACCGGCAAGTACGTCGCCTGGAAGACCGCGAAGGTCGCCGGCAAGGAGGTCTACCCGCGGGCCCAGACCACCGACCTGCTCGGTGTGATGGGAAAGATCCCCGGCGACCAGGGCAACACCCTGCAAAACGGCCGCCCGGCCGTCTCCAAGAGTGGTACCTGGGAGTTCGGCAAGGGCAACGGTGATACCTGGTACGTCGGCGGCATTCCGCAGCTCGCGGCGACCGTCTGGGTCGGTGGGGCGAAGAACAAGGTCCAGCTCAAGGACGGCGGCGGGGACATGTTCGGCTCCGGCACGCCGGCCGACATCTGGAAAGAGTTCCTCAACACCGTGACCGAGGAGCTCGACTGGGAAGTGGAGCGGTTCCCGGACCGGATCCCAGGCGGCAGCCCTGAGGCCATGGGCAACGGCATCAAGCAGGTCGAAGAGCCGAAGAAGGATCCTGTGCTGGACGCCCTGTGCCAGAACGCTCCGCAGCTGGCGGTCTGCCAGGAGCAGACGGGCAACGGTGGCGTTGACAACAACGGCGGTGGCAACAACAACGGCGGTGGCAACAACAACGGCGGTGGCAACAACAACGGTGGCGGCAACAACGGCGGCGGAGACGACGACGGAGATTGACGCCCGGTAAACCGTGACGACGGCGCTCACCTCATCCGGGGTGGGCGCCGTTTTCATGCACTGTCCTGTGAAGATCGGTGTGGCACAGCGGTCGGTCCCCGCTTGGACCGCCGGATGCGGCATGATGCCAAGTCATGAGCACGCAACCGTCCACCGACCGGCCCGAAGTCTCGAAGGCGACTTCGGACGGTTTCGTGCGGGGACTGTCCCAGTTCATCGGCGGGCCGCTCGGCTCGCACGCCGTGCCGCCGGAGACGCGACCCGGCCGGTTCTGGACCGCGCCGCGGATCGTGCTGGCGTTGACCTGCCTGGTCCTGGCGTTCTCCTGGGTGCAGAAGTCGCCCTGCATGGACGGGAACTGGCAGAAGAACAGCCAGTACACCCGGTACTGCTACACCGACGTGCTGGCGCTCTACTTCGCCGAAGGCATCAACGAGGGCAAGGTGCCCTACGTCGACCACCCGGTCGAGTATCCGGTGGTCACCGGCTACTTCATGGGCGCGCTCGGGCTGCCGGTGCACTCGTACGGGGAGAGCCACCCGGACATCAACCAGGGCACCTGGTTCTACAACGCCAACGCCCTGGTGCTCTCGCTCTTCGCGGTCGCCACCGTCGCGGTCCTCCTCGCCCTGAGGCGCCGCCGGCCCTGGGACGCGGCGATCTTCGCGGTCTCACCGATCCTGCTGTTCTCCGCCACGGTCAACTGGGACCTGCTGGCGATCGGCCTGGCGGCGATCGGCCTCTACCTCTGGGTCAAGCGAAAGCCGGTGTGGGCCGGCGTCTTCCTCGGCCTGGGCGCCGCGGCGAAACTCTGGCCGATCTTCATCCTCGGCCCGATCCTGATTCTCGCCCTGCGGACCGGAAAGCTGCGGCCGTGGGTGAGTTCGTTCGTGGCCGCCGCCGTCACCTGGGCCGTGGTGAACTTTCCGGTCTTCTACTGGTACCACGAGAGCTGGCTGCGGTTCTTCCGGCTCAACTCGGAGCGACCGATCGACTGGGGCACGTTCTGGTACATCGGGCGCTACTTCGACGGAAAGTGGAACACCGGCGTCGACGGTGACCAGGGACCGTTCCAGTGGCTGAGCAACAACATCCCGACGCTCAACTACGTGTCGTACGCCTTGTTCGGTCTCTCCTGCCTGGCCATCCTGCTCCTCGGCCTGCTCGCGCCGCGCCGCCCCCGCCTCGCCCAGCTGGCCTTCCTGGTCGTCGCCGCGTTCCTGCTCTTCAGCAAGGTGTGGTCGCAGCAGTACGTGCTCTGGCTGCTGCCGCTGATCGTCCTGGCCCGGCCGAAGTGGGGCGCGATCATCGCGTGGAGCATCGCCGAGGTCGGCTACCTCGCGGCCTTCTACGCCGAGCTGATCGGCGCGGGCGGTAAGACGGTCATCCCGGAGGGCACCTTCGTGCTGGCCTCGACCGCTCGATTCGTCACCGTCGCCGTGCTGTGCGGGCTGGTGGTGCGCGAGATCTGGCGGCCTGAGTTGGACGTGGTCCGGCAGTCCTACGACGGGGCCGACCCCGACGCCGGACCTCTCGACGGCCCGGACGTCAGATGGATCAGCGGATTCCGCCGCACCTTCGGCCTGGGACGGTCGAAGGAGGCCCTGGACGCCGCGCCGGCGGCGTCCGAATCCGCTGCGCTCAAGGTCTGACCGGCTCGCTGGAATCGAAGGAGATCCTGGGCGTCGTGCCGGCGGCGCCTGGATCCGCTGGGCTCAAGGTCCCAGGGCTTGCCGGAGCGTTTACCGGCTGAAGCCGGCCCGTGCCGGTCCCGAGCCCCGGAGTCGGGCTGATGCTGCTTCCCAGCGTCGGTTGCGGGCTACCCCCTGGCTGTGGACTGACCCCGAGGCCCGGCTGTGGACTGATCCCGATCCCTGGCTGCGTGCCGGTGCTGGGAGCTGGTTGCGGGCCCGACGGCTGCGGAGAGGCCGTGCTCGACCGGCTCAGCCGGAACACCACCGCGTCCGGCAGATCCTCACGCTGGATGCCGAGAGCATCCACCGGCACGTCGCCGGCACGCTCCCACGGCGTGCCCACCACCTCGGCCCGGAGCAGCAGCACCGTGCTGATGCCGATCGACCGCAGGTACTCGACGCTCGGCATGTCCGGGAACGAGGCGACCCGGGTGCGCAACTCGCTCTGCCGGGCGGCGGCGAAGGTGCCACCACCGTTCGCCATCGGCTCGAACCGGGAAGTGGACCAGAGCTGCACCATCTGATCGGAGATCTCCGCCGTCGGCAGCACCAGCAGCGGGCCGGTGACCGTCCGCATCGCGGCGGGCTGCGCCGGCACGACCGGGTGCGCGGTCGCGTTCCACCCCTCCAGCCCGATCAGGATCACCGGCGCCAGCATCGCGGTCCGCATCCACGGGCCCGGCCAGGGCGGCATCCGCAGCTCCGCCAGATGCTCGGCCCGGCGGACGAAGTCGTCGACCGCGCCGGCCGCCAGAACAGCCAGGATCAGCGTCACCCAGAACATCAACCGGCCCGGGATGCGCAGATCGAACGAGGCCGGGAAGTGGCCGAAGAGCGGCAGGTAGGTCCAGCGGCCGCCGAAGAAGGTGGTGCCCAGTGTCAGGACGACGGTCACGGCCAGGCCCAGGAACAGCAGAAGCCGGTGTCGCAGCCGCCAGATCGAGAAGAACAGACCGGTCAGGGCCAGTGCGTACAGCACGAAGCCGGGCAGCAGCGACATCTCGCCGGCCCAGCCGAGCGAGGAGCGCGGAACCACGTGCGCGGCACCCCAGACACGCGACTCGGCGGGACCGATCAGCAGGCCGCGCAGCGGCGGTGAGAAGAATCGGATCTCCTCAAGGCGCGACCCGGACTCCGGCACCAACGCGTACGGCACGGCGATCAGCAGCGCGACACCGGCGAAGATCGTGGCGCCGAGCGTGTCCGTGGCCACAAGACGCCACCCGAGCAGCGAGTCGTGCTTGCCGCGCAGGAAGCGGTGCAGCGCCAGCCGGCCGTCGTGCACGGCGCCGTGCACGATCGAGGCCACCAGCAGGACGACCAGGATCAGACCCAGCACGTACGCGAACGGCACACCGAGCGAGAACCCGAGACTGACCTGCCAGACGGCGACCGCCCAGCCCGCGGCGGCCCAGCCGACGTGCCGGCGTGCGGGCCGGAAACCGTGCCGCAGTGAGTAGCCGTGGCCCCGGGCCAGCATGGCCAGGGCCAGCGGGATGCCACCCGCCGAGATGACGTCGAGATGCCCCTCCTGGGCCAGCCGCCACGGCGCACACGCCACAGCGATTGCCGCGGCCGCCGAGCCGATCGGCCGGGCACCGAGCTGGCGCACCAGGGCGTAGGTGCCGATCGCCAGCAGGGCGTGCGCAACCACGAAAAGAATGTTGTAGCGCAGTACCGCGGCGAGCGGTCCGTCGCCGAGCATCGCGAACGGCGCGTAGCCGAGCAGGCTGTCGCCGAACCCGAAACTTAGTGGCTCCGGGTAGTAGGCGTTGGAGTGCCACAGACGGATCGGATCGGAGCTAAGGATGTGCCCGGCCCAGGCGATCTGCCAAGCCTGCCGGGCCGGATCAGCGAGGTCCTGCGGGAGGGTGTGCATCGGGTAGCGCAGGGTCGGCCAGGTCATCAGGACAGCGAGCAGGCAGCCGGCGTAGATGACCAGTGCGTACTCGTGGATCAGGGACCGGCGGGCGGTGCGTAGTGCGCGGCTGATGCGACTGGGCGGTTGCTCGGGGATGGTGGCGAACACGGTCCACGGGTCCGGTGGGGCGCCGGGCGGGCGGGTGGCGGGGAGTTGCTTCCGCTGCCGGGGAATGGCGCCGGCTGAGCTCTTGCTCGCGCTGCCGTTCCCGGCCACAGCCGTGGTCTGTGGATCACCGGCCGCTGTCGCGCCGGTGTCCAGATTGCCGCCTTTGCCTACTTTGTCCGAGCCACCCACCGCAGTGCCGGAGCCGCCCTCTGCGGCGCCGGCCGAGCCCCTAGGCCCAGACGTCGCGCCCGCTTCACCCCTCACATCAGAGGCAGCGCCCGCATCTCTGTCCCGCGCACGCTTCGCACCGAAGATGCCGAACCGCCGCCGTGGCCGGGCCCGACCGGCCTCTTTCCTGTCCTCATCCACCGTGCCGGCGGCTTGACCAGCCGCAGCCGGCTTGCTCGAGTCGACGGCAGGAGCGGCCTTCTGCTGATCCGGAACCGTAGCCATGGGCACGGGTGAGCTCGACCCGCTCCCACCCGCGACGGGCGCGGGCAAGATGGGTTTCCGCTGCTCGGTCATGACCCTCCCGTGCCGCTCCGCGTCAGACGCCCGCCCGCTCCCGCAGAAGGGCGATGTCGGCAGCCTGACCCTCCACGCCGCCCGGCGTCTCCACAATGGCCGGCGCCCCGGAGGCGCGGATCGCCGCCACCACCAACTCCGGGTCGATCTTCCCACTCCCGAGGTTGTCGTGCCGGTCCTGGCCGGAGTCGAATCCGCCCTTCGAATCGTTCGCATGGACCAGGTCGATCCGGCCGGTGATCGACTTCACCCGGTCGACGATGCCGACCAGGTCCTCGCCGCCGGCATAGGCGTGACAGGTGTCCAGGCAGAAGCCCGCGCCGAACGGTCCGACCGCCTCCCACAACCGGGCCAGGGCGTCGAATCGCCGGGCACACGCGTTGTCACCGCCGGCGGTGTTCTCGATCAGCACCGGGAGCGGCAGTCCACCGTCGTTCTCCGCGTACTCAAATGCCTTTTTCCAGTTTGCGAAGCCGGCGTCGAGGTCGGCGCCGGCGCCGACGTGCCCACCGTGCACGATCAGGCCTTTCGCACCGAGCTCGGCGGCCGCCTTGGCGTGCGCCATCAGCAGCTTGCGGCTGGGGATGCGGATCCGGTTGTTGAGCGTCGCGACATTGATGATGTAGGGCGCGTGGATGTAGACGTCCACCTCGGACGCCCGCAGCCGCTCCGCATCCTCGCGCGGTTTGGGCGACTTGTACCCCTGTGGGTCGGTGAGGAAGAACTGCACCGCCTCCGCGCCGCGGGCAGTGGCCTCGGCCAGCGGGTCGGCGGAATCGACGTGGGCTCCGATGCGCATGTGACGAGCCTACGACGCGGGTACGACGCTTTCCTCCCGCGTCACCGCGCTCCGCCGCTCCTCGTTAACTGCATTGATCACGCTTGACGGATGCCGGCGCTGCCGGCGGTGGACTAGGGGATGGTGCATGTCGCGGCAGTTCCGATACCGGGTGGCGGCGCTGATGCTGAGCGGGTTGATCTTCGGCGCGCCGCTGCTCACGAACGGGACGGCGAGCGCTGAGCAGATCGACCAGGGCGACCGCCAGGTCAGCTTCGGCGGCGGAGTGCTCGGTCTCTCCTGCGAGTCCCGGCCGAACGTGGAGGCGCTGACGGTGCCGCCGGAAACCGTGGTGCGGGTGCTCAACCGGACCGGCCACGACGCCTGGCTCCGGCTGGGCGGCGCGCCGAAGGGCACCGTGCCGGAGAACGGCTCGGCCGAGGTCGTGTTCCGGCGCGGCACGACGTCGGTACTGCTGACGCCGGACTGTGCCATGGACGACGAGGCGGTGCCGGTGCTGGTCACGGCGGCGCCGTCGGACCCGGCCACGCAGCCCGGCCCGGTGCCGGTCCCGGCCGGCGGAGGTGCCGCCACGATGATGTCGAAACCGGCCGGATCCGGGTCATCCTCGGATTCCCGGGGCGGCTCGGTGCTGCCGGACTCGGTTTCTCCGGCGCAGCGCCCGGCACGCGGCACCGCGGGCTCGGCCACGTCGGGCACTCGCCGGACCGCCGATTCGCGCGCGGCGGCCGAGGCCCGGACTGCGACCAGTGCGACGCAGGCCATGCCGCAGGGCGGCGCGAGCTCGCAACTCAAGATCAAAACTATGCGGGGTACGGCGGGAGTCGGCGCACCCGCTTTCGCCGGGATGCCGCCGGGTGACCGGAGGACGATCCTGCCCGCGACACCCGAGATGTCCGGGGCGGCTGCCACGCCGGCCGCACAGAACGCCCAGGCCGCGGTGCCGACCGCCGAGGGGATTCCGGTCAGGGGCGCCACCGAGCCGACCGGCGGGACGGTCGCCGAGCCGGTCGCGGCGGTGGGGCCGATCCGGGAGGGCCGGCCGATCGGACTACTCGGCCTCACTGCCCTGATCTGTGTCCTCGGCGTCTCAACCGCCGCGATTCGGGCAATCGTGTCGCAACGTGCATCTCGCACAAACATCGCGTAAGCTCTTCCGTGAAAGCTCCGCGGGGCGGACGCGTCCACCTCATCGGTGTGGTCGTTCCTCCCCAGGTCCCACCCAACGAACCGGGCCGGACGCCCCGCGGCTCTCCCTTTCGACGACCTCGTCCCCGGACGGGGTCGTCGTTTTTGGGCCCGGCGCCCGACCTGGGTATGCTGGCTCGGTTCGCAGTGTGTTCGCCGTGGGCGCTCCTACTACCCACGGCTTTCTTCTGCGTTCGACACAAGACCTCCTGCCACGGAAAGACCGTGGCCGCATAGCCCACAGGAGGTGAGAACGTCTTGCGTCATTACGAACTCATGGTGATCCTCGACCCTTCGCTCGAGGAGCGCACCGTGGCCCCGTCGCTCGATCAGTACCTGAACGTGATCAGGACCGCGGGTGGATCGGTGGAGAAGCTCGATGTCTGGGGCCGTCGCCGGCTCTCGTTCGAGATCAACAAGAAGGCTGAAGGCATCTACGCGGTCGTTGACCTGCAGGCGACGCCCGAGGCCGTGGCCGAGCTGGACCGTCAGCTCCGGCTCAACGAGTCCATCCTGCGTACCAAGGTCATCCGTCCCGAGACCCGCTGAGGCGTTTTTGTCAGAGGGTCCTGAGACCCTTTGCCTCAACGACTGAAGCGGCGAGGAGAAGTTCATGGCAGGAGAAACCACCATCACGGTCATCGGCAATCTGACCGATGACCCCGTGCTGCGCTTCACCCCGTCGGGTGCGGCGGTCGCCAATTTCCGCATCGCTTCCACGCCGCGGACTTTGGATCGCCAATCGGGCGAGTGGAAAGACGGCGAGCCACTCTTCCTCGCGTGCAACATCTGGCGTGACGCCGCCGAGCACGTCGCCGAGTCGCTGCAGCGTGGCGCTCGGGTGATCGTGCAGGGCCGGCTGCGCCAGCGGTCTTACGAGACCAAAGAGGGAGAGAAGCGCACCGTCATCGAGCTCGAGGTCGACGAGATCGGCCCATCCCTGCGCTACGCCACGGCGAAGGTGCAGAAGATGAGCCGTTCCGGCGGCGGAGGGGGCGGCTTCGGCGCCTCCGGTGGTGGCAACCGGCAGTTCAGTGGCGGCGGTAATCGAGGCGGCGGCGGCAACGGCGGCGGCGGCTTCGACGACGACCCCTGGGCCTCGGCTGCCCCGGCTTCCAGCGGCGGCCGTTCCGGCGGTGGCGGCGGTGGGGGCAACTCCTCGTTCGACGACGAGCCTCCCTTCTAAGCCCTACGGGCTTTCTTGAGTTCAGGAGTTAGAGCAATGGCTAAGGCTGCGGCACTTCGCAAGCCGAAGAAGAAGGTGAACCCGCTCGACAAGGACGGGATCACCTACATCGACTACAAGGACACCGCGCTCCTGCGGAAGTTCATCTCCGACCGCGGCAAGATCCGTGCCCGCCGCGTCACCGGTGTGACCTCCCAGCAGCAGCGGCAGATCGCCCGCGCGGTCAAGAACGCCCGTGAGATGGCGCTCTTGCCGTACACGGCCACGGCGCGCTGAGAGGGGGCACCGAGATGAAGATCATCCTTACTCAGGAAGTGTCGGGCCTCGGCACCCCCGGCGACATCGTCGAGGTGAAGAACGGCTACGGCCGTAACTACCTGCTGCCCCAGGGTTTCGCGATTCAGTGGACCAAGGGTGCGGAGAAGCAGGTCGTGGTCATCAAGCGGGCCCGCGAGGCCCGTGAGATCCGTGACCTGGGCCAGGCCAACGAGGTCAAGGGCCAGCTGGCCGGCCTCAAGGTCACGCTGTCGGCGCGGTCCGGCAACGGCGGCCGCCTCTTCGGCTCGATCACCCCGGCCGAGATCGTCGACGCGGTCAAGGCCGCCGGCGGCCCGGCCCTGGACCGTCGTCGTCTCGAGCTGCCGGGTCACATCAAGACCACGGGCTCGTACAACGTCCAGGTCAAGCTGCACCCCGAGGTGACCGCGACGTTCCCGGTGAACGTGGTGGCCTCCAAGTAACAAGCTCCACCGAAACGGCACGTCAGGTTCTGCCTGACGTGCCGTTTGCATTCTCCCGCAGTGGCCGCGTCCTGCGCGGCGGGAGCGCCGCACCAGATCTAGCTGAGGCTGTTGCCGGTGATGGCGGAACTCAGCACGGTGGCCAGGCCACCGCCCACCACCGCGGCCGCCAGGCCCACGCTCGCCGATTTCCAGGCGGTCGTGGCCCAGCGGAGGCAGAGAGCCACCAGCACGCTCAACGCCAGCGAGACGCCGAACTCGGGTGCGGCGCCTGCGAGCGTGTCCAGCGCGTGGTTGCGCTGACCGCTGTTGAGCAGGAACATGCCGGCGACGAAGAGGATCACGGGTACGCCGTACCAGACGATCGTGTAACCGACCGCGGCAAGCGGACCGCCGCTGGTCTCCGTCTCCTCCTCGTCATCGTCCGGGTTGAGGAGATCGTTGCCCTGTCCGACGAGCATGCCGCTGCCGACCGGGCGCCGCTCGTAGGAGCCGCTGCCCTGGAACGCGCCGGTGGTGCGGCGCGGTGGCCAGGAGGTGTCCTCCTCCAGGTCGTCAGCCGGGGCCTCCGGCACCCGGGAGATCACCGAGGTGGCGCTCATGGCCAGATTCGACGCTCCGGCGACCGTGGCTGAGCCACTTGGCCGAAAGGGCGGAAAGTCCGACGTGTCGTAACGGCGGGATTCGCCCTCGGTTAGAACGTTTTCCCGGGAAAGCTCCTGGCGCCAATCGGTCTCACCGTCCTGCCCGGCACCGTCGCGATACTGAGCGCCGCCGCGGCGTGCGGCGCGCTCGGCGGTGAGCCAGTCGCCCGGTACTCGGGCCTGGCCGTAGCCGCCTGCGGCAGGAGGATCGTCCGGGTCGTCGTAGCCGCGTTCCGCGCGCGACTGACTCTCCGAGGCCCCGTAGGCGGGAGCACTCGCCCGGCGTGGCTGGCTCAGCGGATCGGGCCACTGAGAGGCGGCGGGAGCACCGTACGTACCCTGGCGCGGCGCCGGCCCCTGCCAGGTCTGCCCACCGCCCGGCTGGGAACGCCAGGTCGGAGCAGCGGGCTCAGGCGAAGGTTCCGACCAGGCCGGACCGCCGGCGGGCAACTCGCGAGGGCCACCGTAGGAGGGCCGTCGCTGCTCCTGCTCGGCCCACGACGGCCCGGCGGAGGTCTGCTGGCCGGTGTCGGGCCATTGCGAGCCGCCGGCGGGTAGTGCGCGGGGGCTGCCGTAGCCGGGTCGGCGCTGTTCCTGCTCGGCCCATGATGGTGCGCCGGAGCCCGGTCGGCCGGCGGCGGGCCGCTGTGAGCCGCCGGCGGGCAACTCGCGAGGACCGCCGTAGGAGGGCCGGCGCTGTTCCTGCTCGGCCCACGACGGCCCGGCGGGGGACTGCTGGCCGGTGTCGGGCCATTGCGTGCCGCCGGCGGGTAGTGCGCGGGGGCTGCCGTAGCCGGGCCGGCGCGGCTCTTGCCCGGCCCACGATGCTCCATCGGGCGGGAGTTCCCGGGAGGGCGTCGGGTCACGGTAGGGCTGGCGCGGTTCGCGGTCGGCCCAGGCCGGTCCCCCGGGCGTGGCGTCCCGGTTGGGTTGGCCGCGGTCGGCCCACGGCCCGCCAGGGGTGGCGGCTCGGTTCGGCTGGCGCGGTCCGCGGTCATCCCAGCTGGGCCGGCCGGGCATGGCATCCCGGTTGGGCTGGCGGGATTCCCGATCGGCCCACCCGGGCCCGCTGGGCATGGCGTCCCTGCCGGGCTGGCGTGGTTCGCGGTCAGCCCAGGCCGGTCCACCGGAAGTGGTGTCTCTGCCGGGCTGGCGTGGTTCGCGGTCAGCCCAGGCCGGTCCACCGGAAGTGGTGTCTCTGCCGGGCTGGCGTGGTTCGCGGTCGGCCCAGGCCGGTCCGCCGGAAGTGGTGTCTCGGCTGGGCTGGCGGGGCTCCGGGTCGGCCCAGGTGGGCCCGCCGAGTGTGGTGTCTCTGCCGGACTGGCGGGGTTCGCGGTCGGCCCAGGATGGTCCACCGGGAGTGGCGTCTCTGCCGGGCTGGCGGGGTTCCTGGCCCGTCCACGACGGCCCACCGGGCGGGAGTTCGCGGGAAGGCTGGCGGAGTTCCCGGTCGGCCCACGACGGGCTGCCGGCGGGCAGCTCCCGGGAGGGTGCCGGGTCCGGCCACTGCGAGCCGCCGGCCGGCAACTCGCGCTGACTGCCATACGCCTGGCGGGGCGGCATGGGGCCCTGCTGCCAGCCGCCCGTCGGGTACTCCTCAGGCTCGGCGTTCTGCCGGCGGGACTGACGGCTCGGCCGGGGCTCGGGTGTGGCCTGCCAGGCTTCCGGGCCCGGCGTCTCCGGGGCGCGGCGGCGGCCACCACCGTAGGTGTCGTCCCGGTGCCGGCGGCCGCTCTCCTGGTCGTACGCCCCCGGTGTGCTCGGCGTCGCCGCCCCGCTCCATGGTGCGCTGCCGGGCATCGCGCTGTTCGGGCGGATGGCACCGGGCATGGCACTACGCGGACGGGTGCTCGGCACGCCGATCCGGGCGTCGGCCGGCACCCCACTGGCCGGCCACGCCGCACCGGAGGTCGGGGCGCCGGGAACGCCGCTACTCGGAAGGGGACCTCCAGGAACGCCGCCGCTCGGCGGATCTGACCGGCGGCCGCGGCGGGGACCCGCGGTATCGCCCTCGTCGCTCGCCCTGCCGGCCTCGCGGCGGGCCGCCTCGGCACGCCAGGCCAGGACGCGTGGGTCGTCCTCGGCGCGGCTCCATTGGCCGGTGTCGGGGTCCCGGGTCCAGTTGCTGGTGTCGGGCTCCGCCTCCCACGATGCGGTGTCCTCGCGCCAGTCGGTGGTGTTCGCGTTGTAGCGGGCCGGCCGCCCACGGCGTGCCCGGGAGCGGTCCGTCGCGCCGGTATCCGCGGGACTGCCCGGGTAGCCGGCTGGTGCGGCGCTGGTCGGCTCGTACGAGGCTGGGGTTTCACCCTGCTGGGACGTGTCGTCCCGGCGGCTGCGTCGCCCGCCGGACCTGGTCGGCGCCTCGGCGCGGGCGCCCCAGGTGGGCTGAGCGCCGCCGGGCGCGTCCGGATAGATCTGGATGCTGCCGGTGTCGGTGTGCCTGGCCCAGTTGTCCGCGGAGTCGGAGGTGGTCGACCAGCCCGTGCCCCCGGACGGGGTGGACGTGGAATCGACCTCCGGCGCCCGCCGCCGGCCCGGTCGCTGCGGCTGCTCCGCATAGCCCGCGTCGCGTTGCCAGGCGGCCCGGTCGTCCTCGCGGACCAGGTGACGGGCGTCCTCGACGGGCGAGGTCTGCCAGCCCGGCGCCTCGGTGCGTTCCCAACGGGTCATGCCGACGGTGTTCTCGCCGGGCGGCTGCTCGGGGCCACGGCTCCGAGCGTCGGCGGAGCGCTGCCACGACGGCTGCTGCCAGGACGGGGTGGTGGTCGCCGGGGGCTCGGACCAGGTCTGCTCGACGGGCTGGGTGGCCCGGCCCGGTTCCTCGGCACGCCACGACGGTGTGCCCTCCGGCTCTCGACGCTGCCAGTCCTCCGGCTCGGCTCGCTGCCAGGACGGGGTCTGGGTGGACGACTGCTGCCACGATGGCGTCTGCTGCCAGGAGGGGGTCGACGACTCGCTGCTCTGACCGGCATCCGACTCCGGCGTCGGCCAGGCGGTCCCGGTGATCGCCGGCTGTTCCCTCTCCGGAGTGAAGTCTTCGCCGCTCCGCCAGGCCTCGGTGGTCGAGCGCCAGACGTGTGAGCCGGTCGAGGACCGCCACTCGGTGGTCTGCCGCCAGCGGGCGCCGGTCGCCCGCCACTCGGCGGTCTGGGTGCGCCAGCCGACGCCGTCAGCGGGGAACGTGGGGCGGCCCGTGGAGGCGACGTCGGACCACCGGTTCGCCGGCTCAATGGCCTGGCTGCCGCTGCTGTACGGCTCGACCTCGGCCTGCTGAGCCCATGCGTCAGCGCGCCGCTGCCAGGTCAGCGCCTCTTCACTGGGCGCCAGGCTCCCGGTGTCGGCGAGCGAGGCCCATCGAGGCTCGGACTCGCTGATCTCCGGTTCCCGGGTGGGCCAAGCCTCCGCAGCGCGCCGATCGCGCGACATGCGGGCGCCATAGTCCCACTCCCGTTGGTCCACGTGAAAAGGGTGACGTGCGAGAGACGGAACCGCAACGCCTCAGCGCGACGGCTTGCTCACGCCCGACACTATTTCCCCTGATCCGGAACCTTTTCTGAGCCCACAGGTGGGGATTACAAAACTCCTGCTGGGGGTGGTTGAGGGGGCACTGTCCCCAGAAGTTGTCCACATGGTGTGCACAGGCAGAGGGGAGATGTCCACAGGTTGTCCCGAGACTCGTCCACCGAGGTAGTTGGGCAGGTGGCGGCCGGATTCGTACAGTGGTCCAGCCTCGCCCGCGCACTTTGATCCGAGAGTTCCTCTGATCTCTGGCCCGGATCAGCCGAAAGTGTCGTACCCGAGTTGTTCGATCGTGATGGCGGCTATGGCCGACGGAGGGAGTCCGGGGTGTCGATCACCGATGACGCGCGGCCGGAGTCTCGGCCGCCGTCGCAGCCCAGTGGCGGCTTCTCCGGCGGCGGCGATCAACCACGTAACGGTGCGGGCTTCGACAAGGCGCCTCCGCAGGACGTCGCCGCTGAGCAGGGTGTGCTCGGCGGCATGCTGCTCTCCAAGGACGCGATCGCCGATGTGGTCGAGATCCTCAAGACGACCGACTTCTACCGGCCCGTCCACGCCACGATCTTCGACACCGTCCTCGACCTCTACGGCCGGGGCGAGCCGGCTGACGCCCTGACCGTCGCCGCCGCGCTCGCCGATTCTGGAGACTTGCAGCGAATCGGCGGCGTGCCCTACCTGCACACGCTGATCGAGAGCGTCCCCACCGCGGCCAACGCGTCGTACTACGCGCGGATCGTCTCTGAACGGGCCATCCTGCGGCGCCTGGTCGAGGCCGGGACGAAGATCGTTCAGCTCGGCTACGGCACCGGTGGCAACGGTGGCCGCGACGTCGACGACATCGTCGACCTAGCTCAGCAGGCCATCTATGACGTGACCGAGAAGCGGGTCAGCGAGGACTTCGCCGCACTCGGCGACATGCTGCAACCGACTCTCGACGAGATCGAGGCCGTCGGTGCCTCCGGCGGTGTGATGACCGGTGTGCCGACCGGCTTCGTCGACCTCGACCGCCTGCTCAACGGCCTGCACGCCGGCCAGCTGATCATCGTGGCCGGCCGTCCCGGTCTCGGTAAGTCGACCGTGAGCATGGACTTCGCGCGCAACGCGGCCATCCAGAGCGGTTGCGCGAGCGCGATCTTCTCGCTCGAAATGAGCAAGATCGAGATGGTGATGCGGTTGCTCTCCGCCGAGGCGCGGGTGCCGCTGCACACTCTCCGGTCCGGCCAGCTCTCCGACGACGACTGGACGAAACTGGCACGCCGGATGGGCGAGATCAGCCAGGCGCCGATCTTCGTCGACGACACGCCCAACATGAACCTGATGGAGATCCGGGCCAAGGCCCGCCGGCTCAAGCAGCGCCACAACCTGCGGCTGCTGGTGATCGACTATCTCCAGCTGATGTCCTCGCCGAAGAAGACCGAGAGCCGGCAGCAGGAGGTCTCCGAGCTGTCCCGTGGCCTGAAACTGCTGGCCAAGGAGATCGAGTGTCCGGTGATCGCGGTGAGTCAGCTGAACCGTGGTCCCGAGCAGCGGACGGACAAGCGGCCCCAGCTCTCCGACCTCCGTGAGAGTGGATCGATCGAGCAGGACGCCGACGTCGTGATCCTGCTTCACCGCGACGACTACTACGACAAGGAGTCGCCGCGCGCCGGTGAGGCCGACTTCATCATCGCCAAGCACCGTAACGGTCCCACCGACACGGTGACCGTGGCGGCGCAGCTGCACCTTTCCCGCTTCGTCGACATGGCCATCTAGCAGGCCGGTGGAGCGGCGAGGCTGTACCTGTTCCGCTTTGTCGGCATGGCCATCTAGCAGGTCGGTGGAGCGGCGAGGCTGTACCTGTTCCGCTTTGTCGGCATGGCCATCTAGCAGGTCGGTGGAGCGGCGAGGCTGTACCTGTTCCGCTTTGTCGGCATGGCCATCTAGCAGGTCGGTGGAGCGGCGGCTGTTTGTCGACATGGCCATCGAGTAGGTCCGTCGACCTGCGGTCACGTCCAAAGGCCGGTTTCGCCGTTCACGCCGGGTCGCGGCTTGGCCGCGGCCCCCGCCCGGCGTGGCAGGCGTCGTGTCGGGCTGGCTCTCCGGATGCCTCCCGCGAGCGCAGCCGTGTGGCGGCGAGTTCGCGGACCGTCGACGTCCGGGCTGGGCTCGGCGATGTGGTGGTCAGGCGCCGTCGTCCGACGGGCGGTGATTCGTCACGAGCTGTTCGATGTGCCGGGTCGTGCCGGCCGAGGCTTGTTGAATCGTTTCCACAATCGTGCGGGCGAGCGTTTCGACGTTCCATTCCCGGCAGGCCTGCTGGTTCAAGGACAAGTCAACCAATTTGCCGTCCGCATCCACGGTGGCGCGTACTACGCCGTCCTCTGATTCGGCGCTCACCTGCATGGTTGCCAGGCTGCGCTGAAGCTCGTCCACTCCGGAGCGGAGCTCCTCGTATCGTCCGTAGACGTCTTCCAGATCGTTGCGTAGGGCTTGGTTCGCCGCTCGATCTGTTCTTTCAGTCACGGGTTTTCCTCCGTTCGCCGCGACAGGGGGCGACGTGACAATACCCAAGATCAGCGACGTTGCGTATTCCCGCAACTTCGTAACGCACACGAAAAGAGAGCCTTATCGAAATACCTCTCTTTAAAGTGACGAAGCAACTCCGATTTGTTGTCACCGAGAGTGATCAATGCCACTGTCGGGGTTCAGGGGATGTCGAAGCCTGGCGGCCTGAGCGAGGCGATCGTTGCTGCTGGGAATGTCCACAGCAGAGATATTGCGACGTTCCTCTGCCTCGGAGGGCGATCACCGTCGGTAGATGGGAGTGCGGGAATCAATTCGCGTGTGCCGTTCCGTCGCCGTCTGAAATTCGTGGGCGATCGTGAGATCGGACTTCTACGGCCGGGAGGGCAGGGACCTACCCGGGAGCACACGAATCGGATGCGGACTCAGCGACGACTGCGGGACTTCGCAGACGTTCCTCGGCGCGATCTACGAGCGCTGGGCCGGAGGCGGGTCGCGGAAGCATGCCGTGCTTTGCCGTGCGCGCTGCCGCGTCGTCGGGCGTGGGCCGGCCGCATGTGCCGCGGGCGCGCTGCCGCGTCGCCGGGCTCTTGGCTGGCCGTGCGTTGCCGTGGGCGCGCTGCCCACCGGGAGCAGCCGGCCGCGCTGGCGCCCCACCTGCCTGGGCCCGGCGGTCGCGCTGGGGCCGCAAGTCCGCAGATGGCCGCGCGGTAGCCGAGGCACGCGTCGATCGTCGTCCAGCCCGCGCACGCGTACCAGAAAAAAGACATGCGGCCCTGCGCGGCCGCAACCGCGCAGGGCGATGCCGAGCTGGGCCGAGCCGCAGGCTCAGTCGAACAGGTTGTGGAGGAAGCTGCCCCGGCGCCGGTAGTGGCCGTGGTGCTGCTGCCGGTAGTGGCCGTGGTGGCCGTAGGGCCGGGCGCCGTAGGGGGCGGCGGCCGCGGGGGGATACGCATGTGGCTGCGGGGTGCCGTAGGCGGGCGGCGGCGGGGGCGGCGGCACGTAACCGCCTCCGTGGGGCTGCTGATGCGGAGCGGGAGGCGGCGGGGCTTGCCCTGCGCCTGCCGGCCGCGCGTTCCAATTCTGCTCGGCCGCGAAGAGTTTCTCGAGCTCACCGCGGTCCAGGAAGATCCCGCGGCACTCGGTGCACTGGTCGATCGTGACGCCGCTGCGCTCGTAGACCCGCATCTCGCCGTGACACTTGGGACAGGTCATCTGCATTTCATTGACGGTACAAGGCTGTGTCACGCTGTGGGGCCGTTGTAGCTGTGTGGTTGCTGAGTGCGGTAACCCAGAGGAGGAACGCCGCCGGGTAGAGCAGGTAGCCGAACCGGGTGGTGGGCATCAGCAGTATCGCGGTGAGAAGGCCGTATCCGCAGAACAGGGCGGCGGTGGCGGCGGTGCGCGGTGGGCGGCGCAGAAGCAGCAGGGCGATCACGGCCGCGGCGGCGAGCAGCAGGGCCGCGGCCAGGACGCGGCCGCCGGGGACGGACTGCGCGATGAGGTAGCCGGGGAACGGGGACTGGGCGGGGCTGGTGACGAGTCCGTGTCCTAGCGGGAAGCGGAGCACGTTCTCGATCAGCGCGTCCGGGTCGACCAGCAGGGGTGGCAGCAGCGCCAGGAGCGGCAGGCCGAGTGCGGGTGGCAGGAAGCGGCGCCAGTTGCCGGTGGCCACCGCCAGGATCGCGAGGACGGCGAGCACGGGCAGGGCGAAGAGTTTGCAGGCCGCGGCCGCGCCGACGGCGGCGCCGGACCAGCCATAGCGGCCGGTGGCGGCGAGGGCAAGGGCGAGCAGGCAGAGCGCGAGTACGGGAATGTCGTCACCCCCGGTGGCCAGCGTCAACGCGGTCACCGGCAGCACCGTGGCGGCCTGGATGGCGCGTACCCGGTGCGGGCTGGAGCGCAGCAGAGCGACCGCCGCACCCAGCGCGACCACCGTGGCGATCGCGAACCAGATCCGCGCGTCGGTCCACCAGTGCTCACCAGCAGCGGCACGCGGCAGACCGAAGATCGCCATGCCGGGCTGGTACGGCCGGTAGCCCAGCAGCCGCTCGTCCAGCGGGATGGCGGCGATCTCCGCCCGGCCGAGGTATGGACTGCCGCTGTGCAGCAACGACTCGCCCATGTGCTCGACGACGACCACTTCCTCCTGGGCCCGATCGGTGCGTCCGCCGGCCCGCTGCACCGCTTGGATCACGAGCGGGAGCAGCGCCACGGCCGCGTAGGTCACCCAGGCGATCATGGCCCGGCCCTGTTGCCGCCGCAGCAGCAGCTGGCCGGCCACGACCAGCGCGGCGAGCAGGTAACCCCAGGCGGCGACGGCGCCCCAGGCCCGATGCGGCAGCAGTGTCGAGCTCAGCGCGGTGATCAGGGCGAACACCGCTGAGATCAGGTAGAGCCCGAGGTCGGCGGCGAGTCCGCCGGCGGCCCGGTCGACGCGTACGAGCAGGCCGGTCTTGGTCACGCGGGCAAGTGTGGCAGAGGCGTGTGACCGCCGCCGGACGCCCTTCTGACCGGTAGCCGGACGACGGACCCGGCGTCGTGCAGTGCGGCCGCGAGCACGCCGGGCTGTCCTCCGGAGCCGCGCTGGAGCACGCCGAGGAAGCGCGCCGCCGAGTACGGCCGTGCGAAGAGTTGCCCCTGGCCGGCGAGGCAGCCCAGCTCCCACAGGGCGCGGCGCTGCGGTTCGCTCTCCACCCCCTCGGCGATGACCGTGAGGTGCAGGTTGCGGGCCAGGTCGACGGTCGTCCGGATCACCGCGGCGGCCTCGGTGGAGGTCTCGACGGCGGCGACGAACTCGCGGTCGATCTTCAACTGGTGCACCGGGATGCGGGAGAGCACCGAGAGCGACGAGACACCGGTCCCGAAGTCGTCGATCGCCAGGCGTACCCCGGCGTTGCGCAGTTCGGCGAGAGTACGTTCGACGACGTCGAGCTGGCTGATCGTGAGCGTCTCGGTGAGTTCCAGGATGAGCCGGTTCGGTGGCACCTCGTGGCGGCCGAGCCGGGCGAGAACCGCCTCGGGGAACGTCGGGTCGAGCAGGCTGCGCGGGGAGACGTTGACCGCGACCGGCAGGTCGAACCCGGCTTCCCGCCAGGACTGCATGGCGATCAGCGACTGCTCGAGGACCGCGTCGGCGAACGCGGGCAGCTGACCGGAGCGTTCCACCGTCTCCAGGAACTGCACCGGCGTGAGACTGCCCTGGTCGGGGTGGTGCCATCGGGCGAGGGCCTCGGCGGCCACGACCTCGCCGGTGCCCAGGTCGACGATCGGCTGGAAGTCCACGTTGAACTCGTGCTCGGCGACCGCCCGGCGCAGTTCGCCGGTGAGCATGAGCCGTTCCAGGTCGGCGGTGTCGCGGGCGTGCGCGTAGACCACGGTCGGCTCGCAGGAGCGTTTCGCCTGGTACATGGCGATGTCGGCGCGGCGCATCAGCTCTTCGACGCTGCCCGTGCCGGCCGCCAGGGCGATGCCGCCGGCCGCCTCGACGGTGATCTTCATGCCTTCCACCTCGATGCCCGGGTCGAGGGCGGCCAGCATGCCGGTGGCCCGGTGGTTCGCCAGGGCCGGGGTGGGCAGGCCGGTGAGCAGCACGGCGAACTCGTCGCCGCCGAGCCGGGCGACCAGGTCACCGGGCGCGGCCGAGTCGCGCAGGCGGTTCGCCACCTGCCGCAGCACGTCGTCGCCGGCGGCGTGCCCGAGAGTGTCGTTGACCTCTTTGAAGTGGTTGAGGTCGATCAGCAGCAGGGCGAACATGCCGTCGTGGCCGGCGGCCTGCAGGAGTTGGTCGGCGCGGTCGTAGAGGCGGCGGCGGTTGGCCAGGCCGGTGAGCGGGTCGTGCGAGGCGGCGTGGGCGTTCTCCGCGGCGATTCGAGCCAGCTCGGCGTACGCCTCCGCGTTGCGGATCGCGGTGCAGATGGCGGAGGCGAAAGTACGCAGCTTGTACTGCTCGACCTCGGTGAGCCGGACCACACCGCCGAAGCGGAGCCGTAGCACTCCGACCCGCACGCTGCCGTCGTGCGCGACCAGGTCGACGGTGGTCTCGTACCGCGGCGCCGGATCCCTGCCGAGCGGGCCGTCGGAGAGGATCTGACTCTCGGTGGCCCGGACCGTGCGGCCGGCGCCGGGGAGGTCGATCGCGGCCTCGGCGGCCGAGAAGATCTGCGCGGCCCGAGTGGTCGCCGAGTGCAGGACCTGGGTGAGGTCGACGGCGTTCAGCTCATCGGTGGCCTTGGCCAGGCGCTGCCAGGACTCCCGTTCCTCGCGGGTACGGACGCTGCGGGACTGCCACAGGTGCATACAAGCCACAACGAGCGGGACGACGAGGAGGACCAGCAGGCTGAGGTCGCTGGCGAGGACGCCGATCATCAGCAGCGCCGTGCCGAGCCGGAAGAGATAGCCGACGAGCTTGATGCCGAGGTTGTGGAGGGCGGCTTTTCTGATGCTCGAACCGGTGCTCGTCGCCATCACCGGCAGATAGGCCAACTGGTCCACGAGGATGGCGGCGCAGAGCGCGAGCGTGGTCTCGACGATCGTCAGTGGCGGATCGGTCAAACTCGGCTGGACTCCGAGAGCGATGAAGACCCAGGCCGCGGCGCTGGCCGTCAGTGACTCCTTGGCGATCGCGAACACCGTCTTCATCGGCCCGCGCCACGTCAGGAGCTTGACGATCGTCGCGCCGATCACGGCGCAGAGGACCACCCATGGGGCCGGCAACAGCACCAGACCGACCAGGACCGGTATTTCGCCCCAGGTCGAGATGTCCAAAGTGGATCGGAGGCGCACGTAAATCCGGACCCGGTTGGCGATGACCACCAGCAGGGTCATCGTGGCCAGTACTGCCAGGCTGGGTATGGGTTGTGGATGCGCGATGGCATACGCGGTGATCGCTGCCGCGGCACCGGTCCCGAAAACGACGACGAGACCGACGAGCAGCCGAAGCCGCTGATCGGTCGCGTCGTCGTTGGTGCGGGTCTCAGTCATCGGATCCTGGTCGCCGAGTGCGACGGTGTCGTCGCTCGGACTCACGGTAATGGATGCGCGACTTTGCGCGCATCTAGCAATTCAGCCCCACTCAGATTGCCGCATTATGGTTCTCCTCGTCCGTGCCGAGCGCCGGGACTTCGCGGGTCCGCCGGCGTCGCTGCCCTTGCATGTCCGTCGCGACAGGACAGAAGTTAGGGCCTGAGACGTGTCTGTTTCAAGTGGATCGTGTCGGTATGCGCAAAATGCGATAACCGGGGAATGTTCCGTCACGCACAGTTTCTGAATAGAAACTCAATGCAATGAAACTGTCGGTGGTCACCTATTCTCGCTGACCGCGCAACGTGCGTGAGCAGTGCCGGAAGCATGACGGCTGCTTATGGACAAAGTGTGAAGCCGATACGGCGAAGACGCGAACGCGGTGCCGGCTCCCGCTCTATAAGCTCCCGGTATGCCCCAGGAATTCCAGCTGACCCACGTCGACGAGGCCGGTGCGGCCCGCATGGTCGACGTGTCCGCCAAGGCGGTGAGCGACCGGCGCGCGGTTGCCGCCGGCCGTGTCCGTACCACCGCCGAGGTCATCGAACTGCTGCGCCGCGACGGCCTGCCGAAGGGTGACGCGCTCGCGGTGGCCCGGCTGGCCGGGATCATGGGAGCCAAGAAGACGCCCGATCTGATTCCGCTGTGTCACCCGATCGGGCTGCACGGCGTCACCGTGGAACTGGAGCCCACCGACACCACCGTGGAGATCACCGCGACCACCAAGACCGCGGACCGGACCGGTGTCGAGATGGAGGCGCTCACCGCCGTCGCCACGGCCGGCCTCGCGATGATCGACATGATCAAGGCGGTTGATCCGGCCGCCAGCCTGGAAGCGGTCCGGGTGCTGCGCAAGCAGGGCGGGAAAACCGGGGATTGGGTACGCCCGGAGGACCGCCCATGAAAGCCCGGGTGATCGTCGCGTCCAACCGAGCGGCAGCCGGTGTGTACGCCGACACCAGTGGCCCACGCCTCGTCACCGGCCTGCGGGAGCTGGGTTGTGAGGTGGACGAGCCGGTGGTCGTACCGGACGGCGACCCGGTGGCGCAGGCGTTGCGGGTGGCCGTCGCCGACGGTGTGGACGTGGTGCTGACCAGCGGCGGCACCGGCGTCACCCCGACCGACCGCACCCCGGAGGCGACCCGCGGGCTGCTCGACTTCGAGATCCCGGGCATCGCCGAGGCGATTCGCGCGTACAGCCGGGACCGGGTGCCGGCCGCGGCCCTGTCCCGTGGACTGGCCGGGGTGGCCGGGCGGACCCTGATCGTCAACCTGCCCGGATCGACGGGTGGGGCCAAGGACGGCCTCGCTGTCCTGGGCCCGTTGTTGGCGCACACCGTCGACCAGATCCGGGGCGGGGATCACTAGTCTGTCTCTTGTGAGCGCTGACCAGAACCTTCCGGTCGACTGGGAGCAGGCCCGCCGCCTGGCCTACCAGGCGGGCCGGGCCGCGGCGGCCGGTGCCGAGGAGATTCCGCTGACGGCGGCCGACGGCCGGACCCTGGCCGAGCCGCTGCGCGCCCTCACCGACCTGCCCGCCTTCCCCACCTCGAGCATCGACGGCTGGGCGGTGCGTGGATCCGCCCCGTGGCGGCCGGTCGGCCGGGTGCTGGCCGGTGGCTCGCCGCCGCCGCTCGCCGGTGACGGCACCTGCGTCGAGATCGCCACCGGCGCCATGGTTCCGGACGGCGCCACCGCGCTGGTCCGGATCGAGGACTCCACCACCGACGACGACGGCCTGGTCTCCGGCGAGCCGCGGCGGATTCCGGACTGGCGTCTGCCCGGTGAGGAGGCCCACCGCGGCGAGGAGCTGATGCCGACCGGCACGGCGGTCGACCCGGCGGTCATCGGCGTGGCGGCCACCTGCGGATTCGAGAGCCTCCGGGTGTTACCGGAACCGCGTGCGGCGCTCCTGGTCTTCGGCGACGAACTGCTCACCGCCGGCCCGCCCGGTGCCGGCCGGGTCCGGGACTCCCTCGGCCCGCAGGTGCCCGGCTGGCTGCGCCGCTACGGTGCGACCGTCACCGGGGTCACCGGGCCGGTCAAGGACACCCTGGTCGCGCACCTGGACGCCATCCGCGCCGGACTGGAGGTCGCGGACCTGGTCTGCACCACCGGCGGCACCATGCACGGCCCGGTCGATCACCTGCATCCCGCGCTCGCCGAACTGGGCGGCGAGTACATCGTGAACACCGTCGCGGTGCGCCCGGGCTTCCCGATGCTGCTGGCCCGGGTGCCCGGGCCGGACGGGCGGCCGCGCTTCCTCGCCGGCCTCCCCGGCAACCCGCAGTCCGCGGTGATCGCGCTGGTCACGCTCGTCGCGCCGCTGCTGGCCGGGCTCCGCGGGCGCCCTCTGCCGGAGTTGCCCCGGGTCGAGGCGGCGACCGACGTGCCCGGACGCGGCGACTTCACCCACCTGGCCCTGGCCGCCCTGGACGCCGACGGCCGTGCCGCCACCCCGGTCGGGCACGTCGGGTCGGCGATGCTGCGCGGCCTGGCCAACGCGCACGGCTTCGTCGTCGTCCGTCCCGGTACCCGGGCCACGGCCGGCGACCTGGTTCCCTTCCTGCCCCTTCCGCTGACGCCCGGGGAGCGATCGTGACAGTTTCCGCTGGTGTGGCGCGTGCAGAGGTCGTCGACGAGACGCTGGACCTCGCCGCGCACGAGGCCGCCGTCGCCGACCGGCGGGCCGGCGCCGTCGTCTCCTTCCAGGGTGTGGTCCGCGACCACGACCACGGGCGTGGGGTGACCCTGCTGGAGTACGAGGGCCACCCGAGTGCCGCCGCGATCCTGCGTGAGGTGGCCGAGGAGATCGCTGCCGACCCGGACGTCTACGCCGTGGCCGTGTCACACCGGATCGGCCGGCTGGAGATCGGTGACGTCGCGCTGGTCGCCGCGGTCAGCACCGCACACCGGGCGGCGGCGTTCACGGCCTGTGCCCGCCTGGTCGACGAGGTCAAGGCCCGGCTGCCGATCTGGAAGCGGCAGGTCTTCCTGGACGGCACCGACGAGTGGGTGAACTGCCCCTAACCGCCTCTCGGCACCGGGATGGCCGCCGGCTTCTTCGCGGGCCGGAGTTCCGGGATCGCCGGTGCGCTGCCGTACCGCCAGGGCAGTGCGTTGACCAGCACGATCAGTGCCAGCGCGGTGGCGTTCCAGCCGTACGCCCAGAGCGGGCCGGCGACCAGCAGGCCATAGCCGAGCAGGGCGGCCACGGCGAAACCGGCGCCGGCGAAACGAGCCGAGCGGGGCAGTCGCGCGCTCAACCGGCGGCGCGTCGCCGTGTCCGCCAGGATCAGCACAGCCGGGATCAGCCAGACCGTCTCCGCCTGCCCGGTGACCGGACCGGCCACCGCGCAGGTCAGTGCGACCAGGGTGAACGCGGCGATCTCGTCACCGTCGGCGTGGGCCGAGCGGGCCCGGATCAGGCCGACCGCCAGCACCAGCACGCCGAACGAGAACCAGACCAGCACCGGCGGCGCGGAGAACCCGTACAGCCGGGCCAGCACGCCGGCCAGTGACTGGTTGTCGGGTGTGCTGATCGGGGCGGCCCGGTCCAGCTCCCACAGGGCCGTGCCGTACCAGGTCAGGGTCTCGTCGGGGGCTAACAGCAGCATGCCGAGCGTCACCGTGGCGGCCGTGGCGAGCGCGGTGAGGGCGGCCCGCCGCTGCCGGGTGAGCAGCAGGTAGCCGATGAACAGGACCGGAGCGGCCGCGAGCGCGGTGGCCAGGCCGGTGCCGGCTCCGGCCCACGCGCCGGTTGCCCAGACGCGGCGCAGCCGGTGGCGGAGGGAGCGGTCCGGTAGCGTCCGCGATGCCCTCCGGGCCGGCCACCAGGTCGCCCGGCTGCGGGTCCAGGCGGCTCGGCGCAGTGCCACCAGATCGGCCACCACCAGGCCGAAAAGCAGGAGGTCGGTGCGGCCGAGGCCGAGCGTGGCGCGTACCGGGCTGGTGAGCATGGCCAGAGCCGCGATGGTGAGCACGACCATGGCACGCCGGTGGCCGTAGCGGCGTGCGATCGGGCCGGCCAGCACCACCGACGCCAGCACCAGGGCGGCGACGCTCGCCAGCGCGAGCAACGAGCCGGCGGCGGGTAGCGGCAGGACGGCGAGAGGGGCCAGCAGCAGCGCGAGAGCCGGGGAGAGGGCGGCTCTGGTCTCGCCGCCGGGGGCTTGGTAGTCGTACAGGCCGTCGCCGGCCGTCCAGCCCCGGATCGCGGCCAGGTCGACGGAGAGCGTGCTCAGGCCGTACCGATGAAGGGAAAGGGTGATGATCGCGAGCGCGCCCAGACCGCCGAGCGCGACCATCGCGAACCTCGTGCGCGCAGCGCGACGCACACCTCTGTCGATTGCCGGCATGGCGCGACCCCCGTCTCGTCCCCCGGGCACGGCACGGCCCGCCGCTCTGCCCCGCCCGGTGCGATGGAACGAAACGGGCGGGAGCATCGGCAGGTCGCAAGCCGGGCGGAAGCGAGCTTAGAAGGCGCAGACCGACCGCGCGGCCCCTCGTCCGCTTTAACGCAAAGCCTGCTTATAGGTTGTTATCCGGGTAAAGCGGACAGGTTACGGCGCACACCAGGTGTGCGATGGGCGGCCGGGTAGGGGCTCAGCCCGGCAGCTTGCGGCCGGCGGCTGCCGAGACCGCCGCGATCTTGGCTTCGCGCTTGGCGGTACGCACAGCGCGTCGCACCGACCGCTGGCTCCGGTCCACGGCGTGGGTCGTGCGGTACCGCAGGCTCGGCCGGCCCTCGGTGTCCGCCGCGGCGAGCAGCAGACCGCCGAGCAGGCCGAGGTTCTTCAGGAAGTGGACCTGCTGGCCGGCCCGCTCCTCCTTCGGCACCGACCAGAACGGATGGCCGGCGACCGTGGTCGGGATCAGTCCGGCCGCCAGCACCGCCGCGGCGGGACGGGTGAAATGCCCGGTGGCCAGGGCCAACCCGGCCGCCACATCGGCCGCGGCCTTCACCCGGACCAGGGTTTCCGGATCGGTGGGCAAGCGGGGATCGGTCTTCTCCAGCAGTGGACCCACCCGATCGGTGACCCGGCGAGCCGCTTGGATGCGGCCGTCACCGGGACTGATCAGCACGCGGACCCCGCTGATCACGAAGATCGAGGCGAGCATGGCTCGGGCTGCGGTGCGTAGGGGCTTCATGAAGTTCGTTATACCCGTAACCGGATGACTACACCGGCTGCGTTCTGAGGTAGCGGCCGAAGTGCGGGACGGTGAACGCGACCGTGCCCCGTTCCCCCGAGTAGATGAGTCCCTTTTTGATCAGCGCGTCCCGAGCCGGGGAGAGGCTGGCCGGCTTGCGTCCCAGAGAGGTCGCGATGTCCGAGGTCGGCACCGCCGCGTCCATGTCGTTGCCCGGGTCGCTGGAGAGCGCCGCCATGGCCCGCATGTACTCCCGCTCGGCCGGGGTGGCCCGCTCGAACCGGGAGCCGAAGAAGCCGACCGCCAGCTCGCCTTCGGCTTCGGGCGCGGCGACGCGGACGTCGTCCGCGGTGATCGGCGTCTGTGGCGCGTGGTCCCAGGTCGCTTTCCCGTACGCCTGAACGAAGTACGGATACCCGCCGGACTTCTCGTAGAGCAGGTCGAGCGCCTCCTGGTCGTAGTCCACGCCCTCGCGCTCGGCCGGAACGCCCAGCGCCAGGTCGGCCGCGTCCCGGTCCAGGCGATCGATCCGCTGATACCGGAACAGCCGCTCGGAGTAGGACTTGGCCGCGGACAGCACCGCCGGCAGGTGCGGCAGCCCGGCACCCACCACGATCAGCGGCGCGCCGAGCTGGGAGAGCTCGTGGCAGGCCGCACAGAGCGCCGACACGTCGGTGGCGCTCAGGTCCTGCATCTCGTCGATGAACAGGGCGATGCCGGTGCCCACGTCGGTGGCCAGTGATGCGGCGTCGGTGAAGAGCTCGACCAGGTCGATCTCGATGTCACCGGAGTCGGCGCGGCCCCGGGCCGGCGGCACGTCGATGCCGGGCGCCCAGCGGTCCCGCAGTTTGGCGTTGCCGTCGTTGGCCCGTAGCGCGAACGCCTTGAGCACACCGAGCACCTCGTCGACCCGGTCCGGGTCGCGGTGGTGCGGGGCCAGCTCGCGGATCGCCATGTGCAGCGCACCGGAGACCGGCCGGCGCAGCGACTGGTCGGGCCGGGCCTCGATCTTGCCGGTGCCCCACAGGCGGCCGATCGCCGCCGAGCGAAGCGTGTTGAGCAGCACCGTCTTGCCGACGCCGCGCAGGCCGGTCAGCACCAGGCTGCGTTCCGGGCGGCCGCGGGCCACACGTTCCAGGACCACGTCGAACGCGTCCAGTTCGCGACCGCGCCCGGCCAGCTCGGGTGGGCGCTGACCAGCGCCGGGAGCGTACGGGTTCCGCACCGGATCCATGCCGTAGCACAGTATCGGGCCGTCTAGCGTGGACGCTAGAGTCCGATCGATTTCACCCTCTAAAGCTGTCTAGCTCCTGTGCTAGATCTTGCTAGACGGGACCATATTCTTTCAGGCACAGGACGAAATCGACGTCGTCGTACTCAGTGTCGTAGTAGTACCAGTTTGTGTAGCCCGTCACCTTCGCGCATTTGCCCATGGCGTCCTTGTCGCCGGTCGTGCGCCCGTCGATCCGCTTCAACACCTGATAGGTGTTCGCCGCGCAGATCACGATGCGCAGCTTCGGCTCGGCGTTGGTGCCCTCGTTGCGGACACACTGACCCTTCACCGCGAACCGGGCGTCCTCACTGGTCTGCGGCCGGGGGCCGTTGGCCGGGACGGTGGACGGTGCCGTGGTCACCGTCGAGGCGTCGTCCTCGCGGCCCAGCAGAAACCAGGCGGTGGTGGCCAGGCCGCCGCCGACCAGGACGCTCAGGAAAGCAATCAGGGCACCCATCGCGAAACCCCGCCGGACCTCCGGTTTGGGGGTCGGCGTGTAGCGCGGCTGCTGCGGGATCTGGGGTGGTGGCGGACTCGGACTCCACGGCTGCTCCTGGCCGCGCCACGGGTCGGACGGCTCCGCGTATGGCTCGTCAGGGCTCCCACCCGGCCACGGCTGACCGGAGTACGGCCCGTTCTGCGACATCGGGGGTCCCTCCAGAAGCGGTTTCGCTGCCTGTCACGGTAGCGTGCGGTTCTGAACCAGCCCGGGCCGGAATCGCGGGGACGAATCGTACGCGTTGTCGGCAACCCGATCCCGGCAATGCCCGGTGAGGCGTTACGTTCCACGATCGTGTCGATACCTATCGTGATCATGGCGGGTGTCTTCGGTGGAGCGGCGGCCGCGTTCCTGCCGCGGATAGCGCATCGGTTCGCGTACCCGGAACCGGTATGCCGGGATTGCGGCCGCGACTTCCCGAGCGGGGTGAGCGGCTGGGTCCATGCCGGAGCCGCCTGCGGCTGCGGCGGCTGGATCGGGCCGGTGCTGGCATCGGCCGCGGTGGCCGCGCTGCTGGCCGGGTTGCTCGGTCCGGTTCTGAGCCTGCCCGCGCTGCTGCTCGCGGCCGTCCTCGGAGTGCTGCTCGCGGTGATCGACCTGCGATGCCTTCGGCTACCGGACCCCCTGGTCGGCGGCTTGGCGGTGATCGCCGGGGTGCCGCTCGCGCTGATCGAGCCGGCCCGGATCGGCACGGCCGTCGCCGCAGGCGTCCTGGTGGGCACGGGATATCTGCTGGTCGCGCTCCTGCCCGGCGGCGGGCTCGGGCTGGGCGACGTAAAGCTGGGCGCGGTACTGGGACTGGTGCTCGGCTTCGGCGGATGGCCGGCGGTCGCGGTCGGCTTCGCGGCGGCTCACCTGATCAACGGCGTGGTGGCCGGCTGGCTGCTGGCCAGAGGGCGGGCGCATGGTGGGCGCGCCCTGCCGTTCGGCCCGGCGTTGCTGGTGGGCGCGTTGATCAGCATGACCTTCATCGGGTACGCGTGATCGGCCGTCCCGGCCGATCACCGCCGTCCCGCCCAGCGACGCGGCCGCCTGCCCGCTCACGGCCGCAGCGCGACCGCCGGGCTGATCCTTCAGAGCAGCCGGAGCTGGCGGTCCTTCGGCCGGGCCGGCGCCGCCTCGCCCAGTCGCTCGAACAGTCCGGAGTCGATCACGTCGAGGAACGGCGTGGGCGCCTGCTCGCGCTCACTCCCGTGCCGGAAGCGCTTCGCCGAGTAGCTCACGTACAGCCGGTCCTGGGCGCGGGTCAGACCGACGAAGAAAAGCCGCCGCTCCTCGGCGATGTCGTCGTCGGACGGGGTCGAACCCGGCCAGCGCAACGGCAGCAACCCGTCCTCGCAACCGACCAGGAAGACCACCGGGAACTCCAGACCCTTGGCGGCGTGCAGGGTCAGCAGGTTGACCGCCTCGGCACGCGGGTCCAGGGCGTCCACCTCGGCGCCGGTCGCGAGCTGCTGGAGGAACATCGGCAGGTCCTCGCCGACCCGATCGGCCAGCGGCATCAACAGGTCCGCCGCCGTCCAGATGTCCTCCGGGACGATCTGCTCCCCGTCCAGCGTCGGCGCCGAGTACCGCTGGGCGAGGGTCTGAGCGGCGAGCTTGACCCGTGCCGGCAGAGATCCGCCCGGGTTGCCGGCGTGGCGCAGCTCGCGCGCGATGACCTGGACGCCGGCCCGGTCGCGCAGCCGGTTGTGCGAACGCTTCTGCACCGGGATGCCGGCGCGGGACAGGGCGTCGACGATCGGACCGGACTGGGCATCGGTGCGATACAGCACCGCGATGTCCGAAAATGACAGGTTGGCGACGGCGGTGGCGCGGGAGTCGACGCGTCCCGAGTCGAGCGACCGGTGAGACAGGCCGCCGACGAGCTCGTCGATGGTGCGCACCACGAAGTCGGCCTCGTCGGAGACGCTTCGAGCCGGGTAGCGGCCCACCAGCGGTGCCTCCGGATCCAGTCGGGCCGGGTCCAGCCGCCGGCCGCTCACCAGCGACGACGGGGCGATGGCCTGCACGGCGGCGGCCAGGATCGGCGCCGACGACCGGTAGTTGCGGGTCAGCCGGACCAGCCGGGCGTCCACGAAGTCCTGGTTGAAGCGGAGGAAGTACCGCACGTCGGCGCCACGGAACGAATAGATCGCCTGGTCCGGGTCGCCGATCGCGCACAGGTTGCCGTCCGCCGGGCTGAGCAGGCGCAGCAGCTCGTACTGCAACTCGTCGACGTCCTGGTACTCGTCCACGAAGATCCATTGCCAGCGCCTGCGGTACTTCTCGACCAGCGCCTGGTCCTCGCGCAGTAGCGCCACCGGCACGCTGATCAGGTCGTCCAGATCCACCAGATCCTGCTGGCGGAGCAGCTTGCGGTACGCGGCGTCGTCCTCGCCCGCCTGCTCCCGGGCCTGCGCCTGCTCCTGCTCGTCGGCGATCCGCCAACCGGAGCCGAGGCCGGCCGCCTTCGCGTTCTCCTTCAGCACGGTCAGACCGAGCGAGTGGAACGTACCGACCGTGATGTCCTCGGCCACGTCGCCGAGCAGGGCTTCAAGCCGCTCCTTCAACTCGGCGGCGGCCCGCCGGGTGAAGGTGATCGCCAGGCACCGCTCCGGGAAGACGCCCAGCTCGGCGCAGAGGTACGCGATCCGGTGCGTCAGCGTCCGGGTCTTACCGGTACCCGGGCCGGCCACGATGAGCAGCGGCCCACCCGGCGCGGATGCGGCCACCCGCTGCATCGCGTCGAGCCGGTCGAGCAGCCCGGTGCCGACCTCCTCCATCCCGGCCAGCATCGGCTCGAACGGCTCGTGCGGGCTCGGCGGCGGCGGAAGCGGTGGCGGCGCCGGCTTCTCCTTCGCCGGCTTGGCCTTCGGCTTCTGCTTCTCCTCCTTGGCCTTCGGCGGCTGCTCCGCCGGGAAGTCGAAAAGCGTCTCCATCTGCGGGGCGCTGTTCCGGTTCCGCAGCTCGCCGGGCTCGAACAGGGTGATCACGCCGTACTCGCCGTCGTACCCCGGCACCCGCCGCACGTCGCCGCGCCGCAGCCGGGCGATCGCCTCGCGCAGCTCCTCGCCGCCCGCCTTGCCGATCTCCTCGACCGGCACCTTGCGCAGGATGTCCAGCTCCGCGCCGAGCGTGGCGACCAGGTGGTTGAGCTGGGCCTCCACGGTCTTCGACTTCGGGCCGACGCCGTGGATCTCACCGAGGATCTCGTGCAGCTGAATCAGGTGCTCGACGTGGGTGTCTTTCTGGAAGCCGAGCGGGCGGTCGGCCAGGTCCTCGACCCGGCTGAGCACACCGACGGTGAGCGGCCGGCCGCACTCGGGGCAGCGGCCGCCGGCCTCCCGGGTGCGCTCCGGCTCCCAGTTCACACCGCAGGCGCGGTGGCCGTCGGCGTGGTACTTGCCCTCCTCGGGGAAGAACTCCAGGGTGCCGGCCAGGCCGATGCCGTCCTTGACCGCGAAGTAGTCCGGCGTGCCGGTGAACAGGGTCGCCTCACGGGCCAGCGCGGCCGGCGAGTGCGCGTCGGAGTTCGACACCAGGCGGTAGCGGTCGAGGCTGGAGACGCGCCAGTTCATCTCCGGGTCGGAGGAGAGACCGGTCTCCACGGCGGTGACGTGATGGGCCAGGTCGGCGTAGCAGTCGGCGATCGCATCGAACCCGGACTTGGAGCCGAGAGCGGAGAACCACGGCGTCCAGATGTGTGCCGGGATCAGGTAGCCGCCGGCCTCCAGAGTGATCTCGAGCAGGTCCCGGGAGTCGAGGCCGAGGATCGGCCGGCCGTCGGCGGTCAGGTTGCCGATCCGGGCCAGCGCTGTGTTGATCCGGGTGACCGATGCGAAGTCCGGCGCGTACAGCAGGTGGTGCACCTTGCGGGTGCGATCGTCCCGCTTGTAGATCGTCGAGATCTCCACGCTGAGCATGAACCGGGCCGGATCGGTGCCGCGAAGGGTTCCGGGCAGGCGCTTGGTCACCGGCTTCTCGTCGGCGAGCCGGAACAGGCCCGGCTCGGCCGGCTCCAGGCTTTCGCGCAGATGCTCGAACCACGCCGGATGGGTGAAGTCGCCGGTGCCGAGCAGGGCGATTCCCTTACGGCGTGCCCACCAGGCCAGGTTGGGCAACGTCAGATCGCGGCTGCAAGCACGCGAATAACGGGAGTGAATGTGGAGGTCCGCGACATATGCATCCGCGGTCACGTCCACGCCACGCATCCTGTCACGGCCGTCGGTGCCGCCACGAATCGCCACGCTCAAACACACTTACCGATCTTGATGGGTTACGCCACACGCAATTCGATGACTGTGACCTGCGGGGGCGCGCCGACCCGGACCGGTGGACCCCAGAACCCCGCGCCGTTGGTCACATACACCGGCACGCCGTCCACCCGCCCGAAGCCGGAGACTACCGGTTGCTGCAACTTGACGAGGAAGTTGAACGGCACCATCTGGCCGCCATGGGTGTGACCGGAGACCTGGAGGTCGACGCCGTAGGGAGCGGCCTCCTTCGCCGCCACCGGCTGGTGCGCCATCAAGACGACCGGCCGGCTCGGGTCCCGATCGCCCAGAGCGCGGGCGAAATCGGGGGCGTCGCCGTGTTCCTCGCCGTTCAGGTCGTTGACCCCGGCCAGATCCAGACCGTCGATCTCCAGCCGCTCGTTGCGCAGCGGCCGTAGCCCCAGCCGCGCCACCTCGTCGATCCACTGCTCGTGACCGGAGTAGTACTCGTGGTTGCCGGTCACGAAGAACGCGCCGTGCCGTGACTCGATGCCCGCCAGCGGTGCGGCGAACCGGCCCAGCTCGGCGACACTGCCGTCCACCAGGTCACCCACGACGCAGACCAGGTCCGCGTTCACCGAGTTGATCACCTGGACGATCCGTTGCGCGTGGTCCGCACCGGTCAGCGGGCCGATGTGGATGTCGGAGACGACCGCCAGGCGGGTGCCGTCCATCGCGCGGGGCAGCTTGGCCAGCGGGATTCGCACCCGATCGATCTGGGGGGCGCCGGTTGCGGTCTTCACCCCGTACCCGGTCAGGCTGGCGGCCGTCAGACCGGCGAAGATTGCAGCGCCACGTGCCAGCAGCAGCCGCCGGTCGATGCCGTCCGGCTTAGCGGGCTCGCTCGCGGCGACGGACGAGCCGGTTCCATCAGCGTTGCCGATGGGCTGCTGTTCGCCCGGCGAGCCGGCAGAGGCGCTCCCAGTCCGCCCACCAACGCCCGCCGGATCGTCAACCGCGCCGCCGCCACCAGCAGCTCCCGATCGCGCCGCGCCCGCCTCGCCAACCCCAGCCGAGCCGGCCCCAGAGGCCGCCGCCGACCGCAGCCCTCCGTTGTCGCTGCTGCCCGGCGTCGTGTCGGCGCCGGGGGTGGTGGCTGGTTGCAGGGCGCTGTTGTCGCTGCTGCCCGGCGTCGTGCTGGCGCCGGGGGTGGTGGCTGGTTGCAGGGCGCTGTCGTCGCTGCTGCCCGGCGTGGTGCCGGCGCCGGCGGTCGCGGCTGGTTGGAGCGCGTCGTCAGTGTCGCTGGCGGCGGGCGCCGCGCCGGAATTCGCCGGTTGCCGCGACGCATCGCTGTCATTGCCGCTGGCGGCGGAGATCGTCGGTTGCCGCGACGCGACGCTGCCACTTCCGTCCGTCGTCGACCGTGGCCCGGCAGGCTGCGCCTCGGCAACGCCGGTGCCGCTTGCGCTGGTCTGCGCCCCTTTGGCGGAACGTCCGCGGCGCACCCACAGGAGCGTCGCCGCAAGCCGCGGAAGCTCCAGCGCGGCGAGCGTCACCAGGAGGTAGAACATGACGGCGATCCAGAGATAGCCGGGCCACGACAGCCAAGCGAAGTACCCGGCCCGGACCCCGATGAGCGTCAGCGGCACCAGCAGAGCGAGCAGTACGGCCACTGCCGTGCCGAACCGACGGCCCCACCCCGGACGCAGCGGGTCACGCACCAGCCGCTTCCACAGATAAAAGTGGATCAGGCCGATGATCAACAGGACCACCGCGACGAACCCCAACGAAACCCTCCCCAGATGGCCGTGCTCGGCCACGCGTGCCAAAGCTAGCCGGATCCAGTGTCCCCGACCCACCGCGGGCCGCTGACGCCGCAGCGAACCCGCCTCTCAGCGCTGTCTCAGCATCCCTGTGTCGCTGTACTGCGCCGTCGCCCATCACCCCGCCATGGCTGCCCGGCCACCGAAAGCACCCTGTCGGGTGATCGACCGCCGCGTGGGAAGGAGCGGACGGACTGGCCGTGGCCGCCACCGGCCGAGGTTGCTGGGCACCGCGTGGACAGGCGGCCGGACGGGCCGGCCGGCCACCACTCGGCCGAGGGCGCCTGACAAACGCCGACTGGCGGTAGGACGGCCATCTGTCAATCTGTCCGCGTGGATCGGAAATTGAGCCGGCAGGAAGCATCCGAAGCGACCGGCGCTCACGGCTGGCGGTTTCTGCTCGGCACGCTTCGCACGTCGGTGCCGGTCCACTCGCTGCATCAAGCCGCCGTCGCAGCGATGCGGGCCGCCGAGGTCTGCGGTTCGGATGCGGACGGCCACCTGCGCTCGGACATTCGTGCCGACCGGGTGGTGCTCACCCTCCAGACCCGGGCGATCGCCGCCCTGACCGCGCTGGACGCGGACCTGGCTCGCCGGCTCTTCGAGGCGATGATCGAACTCAACCTGCGCCCCACCCCGGAATCGGTGCAGCAGTTCGAGATCGCCATCGACGCCCTGGACATCGCGTCGATCCGGCCGTTCTGGAAGGCGGTGCTCGGCTACTTGGACGAGCCGGGCGCGACCGGCCCTGAGGACCCGATCGTTGACCCACTCGCGCAGGCTCCGCCGGTCTGGTTCCAGCAGATGGACGTGCCGCGCCCGCAGCGGAATCGCATGCATCTCGACGTCGCCGTCCCGCATGACGAGGCGCCGGGGCGCATCGCGGCCGCACTGGCCGCCGGCGGCCGCCTCGTTTCGGCGGACCGCGCACCGGCCTTCTGGGTCCTCGCCGACGCTGAGGGCAACGAGGTGTGCGTGACGACCTGGCAGGGCCGCGACTGACCTCATGCCGGTCAAATAGCGAGCAACACGACGCAGCCGGGACCTCACGCCGGCCACCGGCCGGTCAGATAGCGGGCGATCAACGCCGCGTGCGACAGCGGGCTGGAGACATCGGCCGGGTCACCGTTGGTGGTGTAGTCGAGCAGCACCAAGCCGCTCCCACCGACCTCCCGCAACCGCCCCACAAGATCCTGGACCCGATGCTCCAGCACCCAGTGATAGGCCGGGAGATAGATCTGCCGCCGCGCCGCCTGATAGTCGAGCAGGGAATCGCCGTGCAGCCCAGCGCGGTGTCCACGCACCGGACCGTAGCGGCGGACGGTGCGTTTCAGCCCGCTCATGCTGGTCACCGTCATCTTCGACGGGTCCACGTCAGCGCCCTCGAAGACCTTCAAGGCCTGCCAGATGCCCTCGACCGACGCGCTGACGGCGCCCGGCGTCAGCGGCACCGGGATGCCGCCGTGCGGGTAGAACGGGCTCAGCCGGACCCACGGCTCCGCCGCCCGGGACGTCACGTCGATGATCGTGGCCTCGGGATAGGCGGCCCGGACGGACTCCGGCTTCCGCCGCCGGCTGGCGACCTCAACTCGCATGTCCCGCATGCTGCCGGAGGGGTACGACAAACTGCCGGAAGACCGGCCTCAGCCGCCGGCGAACGGGGGAAGGATGTCGATCGTCGCGTCCGGTGGCAGGACCGCCTGCCGGTCATGGCAGGTGAGGCCGTCCACCAGGAAGCTGGCCGCCTTCAACACCAGACCGAGACGCTCCCCATGCCGGTCGACGAGCGACTGCGTAAGGGCTTCGAGCGTCTCGGCCGCCACGGTCTCGGACGACGTGCCGTTCGCGGCCGCGCGGGCGCCGGCGAAGTAGCGCACGGTGAGCACCGGATCAGCCTCCGATCGCGGACATGGGCCGGTCGGGCTGCAGGAAAGACGGGTCGTCGATGCCGTGACCGGCGCGTTTGCCCCACATGGCGATCCGCCATGCCGCGGCGACCTCGTCGTCGGAGGCGCCGCCCCGGAGGAGGTTGCGCAGGTCGCTCTCCTCGGTGGCGAAGAGGCAGTTGCGGACCTGCCCGTCGGCGGTGAGCCGGGTCCGGTCGCAGTCGCCGCAGAACGGGCGGGTCACGCTCGCGATCACGCCGACCCGGGCCGGCTCGCCGGCGGCGTCCACGTGCCCCGGGACCAGCCAGGTCTCGGCCGGCGCTGTTCCACGTGAAACATCGTCAGGACGCAGGTCGAACGGCTCCAGCGCGGCGAGGATCTCCTCCGCGGTCACCATCTCGTGCCGGTCCCACTGGTGCTGCGCGTCCAGCGGCATCTGCTCGATGAAGCGCAGCTGATAGCCGTGATCGAGCGCGAACCGCAGCAGGGCCGGAGCCTCGTCGTCGTTCACCCCGCGCATCAGCACAGTATTGATCTTTACCGGAGTCAGGCCGGCCTCGACGGCTGCCCGGAGACCGGCCAGCACGTCGGCATGCCGGTCGCGCCGGGTCAGGGTGTGGAACCTGTCGGGGTCCAGCGTGTCGAGCGAGACGTTCACCCGATCGAGGCCCGCCTCGCGGAGCGACACAGCGATCCGGTCCAGGCCGATGCCGTTGGTGGTGACCGACAGCCTCGGCCGGGGCTCGAGCCGGGCGGCCTCCGCCACGATGCGGACGAGGCCACGGCGGATCAGCGGCTCACCGCCGGTGAACCGGACCTCGGTCACCCCCAGCTGCTCCACGGCGATCCGGACCAGCCGGCTTACCTCGTCGTCGGTGAGCTGCTGGGGCTGCGGCATCCAGGCCAGTCCCTCTGCGGGCATGCAGTAGGTGCAGCGCAGATTGCACCGGTCGGTCAGCGAGACGCGCAGATCGGTGGCGACGCGGCCGAAGCGGTCGACGAGCACCGTCACCGCCGCCACCACGCGCGGGCGACTGATCTCCTGGAATGGCTCACGAATCGAATCTAGCCGCTAAGGCCACTCAATGCCGCTACGCATATCGCCCTGTGGACCTCAGCCGCGGAGCACCGCATCGGCTGCGGCACGCACGGCGCCACGATAGCCACCGCCGAAGGCGGCGGTATGCACCAACAACAAATGCAACTGATGCAGGGGTACGCGTACGCGCCACCCGTCCGCAAGGGGCCACACCTCCTGATAGGCGCCCCGGATCGTATCCAGATGGGGGACACCGCCGAACAGGGCGAGCGTGGCCAGATCGGTCTCCCGGTGACCCCCGTGTGCGGCCGGGTCGACCAGCCAGCCCCGCCCGTCGGCTGCCCACAGCAGGTTCCCGGGCCACAGGTCACCGTGGATGCGAGCGGGCGCCTCCTGCTCGCCGTACGCGTCAATGGTGTTGATGATCCGCTCCACGACCGCGACGTCGCCCGCGGAGAGCGCCCCCCGGTCGGCCGAAGTTCGCAGATAGGGCAGCAGGCGCCGCGTCGCGAACCAGGATCCCCATCCCTCGCTCGCGGGGGTGTTGTCCAGCGGAAGCGGACCGATGTAGCCGGCCCAGTCGGCGCCGAAGGCGTCGGCGCCGCTGCGGTGCAGCCGGGCGAGGTCGCGGCCGAAGCGTTCCGCGGCCGAGGGCGACGGTTCGCCCGGCTCGACCCATTCCATGGCGAGGAGCTCGGGAAGAGCGACCAGCACCTCGGGTATCGGTACCGCCCCCGCTTCCCGCAGCCAGGCGAGTCCGGCCGCTTCGGCGGCGAACATGCCGTCCGGAGCCGGGCCGGACGGCCAGGTCTTGGCGAAGAGCGACGATCCGTCGTCGAGGGTCAGCCGGCTGGCGTTGCACACGCCGCCGCCCACCGGAGTTTCCCGGATTCGCTGATGTGTGAGAAATGTCGGGAGATGCTGCGGGTGCGCGCGCAGGTACGGCAGGTCCACGGGGTTATCTTCCGCTTCTGGTGACGGACGTCCCAATTCGCGGGCATGATGGCGACATGACCCCTGTCGTTGTGCGCTCATATCGACCGAGTGACCACTCGGCGGGCCGACGTCTGTGGACCGAGCTCACCAGACAGCACAACGAGATGTACGGCGAACACACCGACGACGGCGGAGCCGGTTTCGAGGAGTATCTGACCAGGCTGGACCTGTCCGGCCTGTGGGTCGCCGACCACGCCGACGACGGGGTCATCGGGATGGTCGGGCTGATCATTCGCGGTCGGGGCGGCGAGGTCGATCCGGTCGTGGTGACGATCGGCCACCGGCACAAGGGTGTCGGCCGCAGGCTGCTCCAGCACGTGGCCGCCGAGGCGAAGAAGCGGAACATGACCTCGCTGACCATCTCGCCGGAGTCACGCAACGTGGAGGCCATCCGGAGTCTGCACGCGGCCGGGTACGACGTGGTCTCCTCCATCGAGTTGACCATGGATCTGGACCGGCACACCCACACCTGGCAGCAGGAGGGACTGCAACTCCACGAGTTGCCGTTCCGCTCGTAGCTGCGACTTCTCCCGGCCCGCCTGTGGACGGGCCGGCGTGTCGTCCACAGGCGGAAACTTCGGCACGCGGGCGACTCGCCCCCGCGGCCAGGCTGCCTCCCATGACAGCCGACTGCGCCCTCGTGATCCGTACCCCGTCCGACCTCATCGCCGCCGTGCCCTACCTGCTGGGCTATCACCCGGTGGACAGCGTCACGATGGTCGGCCTCACCGGCACGAGGGTGGACTTCGGCGCGTGTTACGACCTGCCGCCGCCGGACTGCGACGAGAAGGACGCCCGCGAGGCCGCGACGGTCATCGCCGAGACCGTCGCCCGGCAGGAGGCCGCCTCGGTGGTGATCATCGGATTCGGACCACCGGGCCGGGTCACCCCGGCGGTGTTGCGCCTGGCCCAGGCGTTGCAGACCGTTCGCGTACGGGTCGACGACGCGATGCGGGTAACCGACGGACGCTGGTGGTCGTACTTCTGTGACGACCCGCGCTGCTGCAGCCCCGACGGCACGGCGTGCCTGCCGGGGGACAGCGTGATCGCGGCCGAGGCGACGTTGTCCGGGCACGTCGCCCTGCCCAGCCGCCGGGAACTGGTCGCACAGGTCGCCTCGATCGAGGGGGCGGCCCGGACCGCGATGACGGCGGCCACCGAGCGGGCCCGCCGGCGGTTCAGCGACCTGCTCGCCGGCGATCCGGACGCCGGGCGGTACGGGCGGGCCATCCGGCGGGCCGGGCGCACCGCGGTCCGCGACGCCGAACGGCGGTACCGGGCGGGCCGCACGCTCACCGACGACGAGATCGCCTGGCTCGGGGCGCTGCTGGTGGACAAGGCGGTCGAGGACTTCGCGCTCGACCGGGTCAGTCCGGAGGAGTGGCGGATCCGGCTCTGGACCGACGTGCTGCGCCGGGTCGAGCCGGCGTACGTGGCGGCGCCGGCCTGCCTGCTGAGCTTCACGGCGTGGCGTTCGGGGCGTGGCGCGCTGGCCCGGGTGGCCGTGGACCGGGCACTGCACGAGGAGCCGGGACATCACCTCGCCACGATCATGCACAACCTGCTCGGGTTCGGGTTGTCACCGCACATGGTGACCGGCGGCGGAAGCCGAACCGGGTCCCGCCGCCGGAGTGGGTGAGGAGCCGATGAACCCGTCAGGGCCGTTCGGTCTCCTGCCGGACGGTCTCCTCGCCCAGGTCGGGCGGTCCGGACCGCAGCGTGGCCGACGGTGTCGGGTTGTCCGCCACCTGGTTCAGCCCGGGCACCCGGTCCTCGATGACGAAGCTTGCCCGGGTGTGCGCCGCGGCGCCCGGGGTGGTCACGTACGGCAGGACCACGAAGTCCGCGGTGAGCGAGTCGGCGGCGATCCGGGTCCGGACGTAACCGCGCTGGTTGTTGTAGAAGCGCAGGTGCGGGTTCCACGCCGCCCAGCTGTGGTTGCCGCTCGGCACGTCGGCGCCGTTGCCACCGGAGGTGATCGACGAGCAGACCAGCTCGGTGCCGACGGTCTTCGACGCCGGGTCGTCGTAATCGAGCTTGAGCTCGTCGGCCCAGTGCGCGTGGACGTCGCCGGTGAGCACCACGGGGTTGCGGACGCCGGCCTCCACCCAGCCGCGGGTGATCCGGTCCCGGGACGCCTGATAGCCGTCCCACGAGTCCATGCTGAGCACCTTCTGCGGGCCGGAGTTGTTGTCCCGCTGCCCGAAGAAGACCTGCTGGCCGAGGATGTCCCAGCGCGCGGTGGACCGGCGGAAACCGTCGAGCAGCCAGGCCTCCTGCTCCGCGCCGGTGATGCTGCGCGCCGGGTCGTACGCGGCCGGGCAGTCCTTGTACCCGTCACCGCAGCCCTGGTCGTCCCGGTACTGGCGGGTGTCGAGCATGTGGAAGGTGGCGAGCCGGCCCCAGTGCAGGCGCCGGTAGAGCTGCATGTCGATACCGCGCGGGACCGAGGTGCGGCGCAGCGGCATGTTCTCGTAGTACGCCTGGAACGCGGCGGCCCGCCGGACCAGGAAGTTCGGGTCGGGCTGCTCGGGGATCTCGTCCGCCCAGTTGTTCTCGGCCTCGTGGTCGTCCCAGACCACGGCCCACGGCGCGACGGCGTGCGCCACCTGGAGGTCCGGGTCGCTCTTGTACTGCGCGTGCCGCTGCCGGTAGTTCGCCAGCGTGACGGTCTCCGGGCCCTCGTGGTCCCGGGGGTTGCCGCCCGGGATGTTGTAGGTGTCCGGTGCGTACTCGTACTGGTAGTCGCCGAGGTGCAGGATCAGGTCCGGCTCGTCCTCGGCCAGCCGGCGGTAGGCGGTGAAGTAGCCGTGCTCGTACTGCGAGCAGGAGACGAAGGCCATGGCCAGGGTGCCGCCCGGAGCCCAGCGCGGCGGCGCGGTCCGGGTCCGGCCCACCGGGGACGTGTAGCGCTCGGCGCGGAAGCGGTAGAAGTACTCCCGGCCCGCCGGGAGGCCGTCCAGTTCCACGTGCACGCTGTGCGCGCGGTCCGCACGGGCGACGACCACACCCCGGCGGACCACCTTGCGGAAGCGTTCGTCAGCGGCGAGTTCCCAGGTCACCGGCACGTTGCGGGACGGCATGCCGCCCAGCCCGTCCGCGGCGAGCGGTGTGGTGGCCAGTCGGGTCCAGAGGACGAAGCCGTCCGCATCCGGGTCGCCGGACGCGACACCGAGGGTGAACGGATCGGTTCGCAACGGTCCGCGATAGGGCGCGGCCTGCGCGGCCAACGGCCATGTCGTGGTCGCTCCGGCGGCTCCGGCGGCGGAGCTCAGCAGCAGGGTTCGACGCGAGATCGGCATGCATGGCAGCCTCGCGGGAATGGATGAAGGTGAATGTGATCAGGGCTTACCAGTACCCGAATCTCATGTGGTCAGAGCGTGACGCGCTGAGCGCCGGAGTAGACGTTCATCCGCGGCTCACGCAGGAAGCCGACCAGCGTCATGCCGGCCTCCTCGGCCAGCTCCACGGCGAGCGTGCTCGGCGCCGACACGGCGGCGAGCAGCGGGATCCCGGCCATCCACGCCTTCTGGGTGAGCTCGAAACTGGCCCGGCCGGAGACCAGCAGGACGTGCCCGGCGAGGGGCAGCCGGCCCTCGCGAAGCGCCCAGCCCAGCACCTTGTCGACCGCGTTGTGCCGGCCCACGTCCTCCCGCAGGACGAGCAGCTCACCGGCGGCGGTGAAGAGACCGGCGGCGTGCAGCCCACCGGTGCGGTCGAACGTCCGCTGCGCGGCACGCAGCTTGCCGGGCAGGTCGGCGAGGAGCCGTGCCGGGACCTCCAGCGGGTCGGTCGTCACGTCGAAGAGCGATCGGGTCCGTACCGCGTCGATGCTGGCCTTCCCGCAGACGCCACAGGAACTTGTGGTGTAGAAGTTGCGGCTCGGATCCGTCACCGGCGGCGGTACGTGCGGGTCGAGCACGATATCGACGACGTTGTAGGTGTTCGGCGTGTCCGTGCCGGCGCAGAGCTGCGCTGTCACGACGTCGTCCGCCTTGCCGATCACGCCCTCGCTGAGCAGAAAGCCCATGGCCAGGTCGATGTCGTGGCCGGGAGTACGCATGGTGACCGCGAGCGGCTGCTTACGGACGCGGATCTCCAGCGGCTCCTCCGCGGCCAGCTCGTCCGGGTGGCGCCGGACGCCGGGCGACTCGCCGACGTCGATGCTCACCACAGTGCGGCGCGCCGTGTTCCTCCCCATGGCCGGAGCTTACGACCGCGTCGAACTGAGCGCGCGGTCACGCCCGGCACGCGCTCGGGATACGGTACTCACGTGGGGGGATTTGCGGCGGTGGTGCTGGCTGGCGGTGCGGCGCGGCGAATGGGTGGGGCCGACAAGCCGACCCTGCCGGTCGGGGGCCAGTCGATGCTCACCCGGGTGCTCGCGGCCGTGCACGACGCCGATCCGCGCGTCGTGGTCGGCCGGGTGCCCGCCGACCTGCCGGTTCAGGTGCATGTGACGCGTGAGGAGCCACCGGGCGGTGGGCCGGTCGCCGCGGCTGCCGCGGGTCTGGCGCTGGTGCCGGAGAACATCGCGTTCACCGCGTTGCTCGCCGCGGACCTGCCGCTGCTGACCGGTGAGGCGATCGACGTGCTGCGGCTGACCATGGAGTCGGCGCCGATGGAGGGCGCGGTCTACCGGGACGCCGAGGGGCATCTTCAGGTGTTGTGCGGGGTTTGGCGTACTGCGGCGTTGCGGGCGGCGATCAACCGTCTCGCCGAGGAGCGCGGTGGCCTGCACGGCGCACCGGTGCGAGCGCTGCTGGAGAACCTCCGGATCGCCGAGGTCTCGTGGCGTCGGCCCGGGCCGCCGCCCTGGTTCGACTGCGACACCGACGACGACCTGCGCACCGCCGAGGAATGGGCGAGATGAACGAGTTGGACGCGTGGATCGCCGCGGCCGGGGCCGAGCTGGGCGTCTCGCCGGATGAGGTGCCGGCAAAGGAGCTGCTCGACGTGGCCCGCGATGTGGCGCACAACGTCCTGCGGCCGGGGGCGCCGGTCACGGCGTACCTGATGGGACTGGCCGTGGGCCGCGGCCTCGCACCAGCCGAGGCCTCCGCGAAGATCAGTGCCCTAGCCCTGTCCTGGCCAAGCCGCGAGAGCCGATCCGAAGGCCGCGAGAGCTGATCCGAACGCCGCGAGAGCTGATCCGAACGCCGCGAGAGCTGATCCGGCAAGCCACGAGAGACCCTGGCTCCAGGGTGGATCGGCGCTCGATAGGGTGACGGGGACGGAGGTGCGATCATGACGGTAGAAGGCGCCGGCGAGACGTCTGAAGGCGTGTTGCTCGACGAGCCCACCACAGCCGACCTGAGGGCCAAGGTGACCGAGGCGTGGCGTGAGTTCGCGAGTTCCCTGGCGAGCTTGCTGCCGACGCTGCCGCCCGGCGCGCACGTCGACCTCACCCTGGACCCAACCGCTTCCGGTACCGGCACGGCCGTCTATTCGGTGAGCCTCCGCGTCCTCGCGGACGGTGTGGTCGAGGCGCTCGCCGTCGGCAACGCGGCCCTGCCGGCGGAGTTCCGGATGAATCGGGCGACCGTCGCCGACATGGTCGCGCTCGGCTGGTCACCCCCGGGTGTGCTGGCCGGATCGGGCGACTCCTTCGGGCTGCGCTCCTCGCAGGACAAGGCGACTCAGCTCGCCACCGTGGTCTCCCGCACGCTGCGCGACGTGTACGGGGCACCCCACCCGGCCTTCCTCGTCTACCTGGTGCACGACGAGGAGGACGAGCCGATCGACGCCTCCCCACTGGGGACCGCCCGGCACGAGCCCAGCATCGACGACCTGGACCTCGAGGGACTGGACGAGGAGGGCGCTCTCGAGGCGGCCCTCGCCAACGTGTCCGAGGATGTCGTCCCTCTGGAGGAGCGGGTGCGTACCGTCGTGGCCACCATGTCCAAGACCACGGTCGACCAGTTGCAGGTCGACGCGGACGGCGACGTCGGCATCCGGGCCGGCTCCGCGATGGTCTTCGTCCGGGTCCGCGACAACCCGCCGCTGGTGGACGTCTTCTCGCCGATCCTGACCGAGGTCGAGCCGACCGAGCAGCTCTACGTGAAGCTCTCCGAGCTGACCAACCGGATGCCGATCGGCCGGCTGTACTGCGCCCAGGACACGGTCTGGGCGTCGATCCCGGTGTTCGGCCGTAACTTCCAGGCCATCCACCTCATGCTGGCGGTCCAGGTGATGACCGGTCTCGCCGACGAGCTGGACGACCGGCTGCACGGCGAGTTCGGTGGTAAGCGCTTCTTCGGCGAGGGCGACAAGCCGGTGCCGTCCAAGGAGCGGTCGTCGGACGAGCACCGCCCGGGGATGTACCTCTAGATCGGCACCGCGGTCGGCGTCTCCACCAGCCGCGACAGGACCACCATGCTGCGCGTCGACGTCACGAACGGCTCGGCGCGCAGCCGCTCCAGCGCCTGCTCCAGATGCCCGATGTCGGCGGCCCGCAGGTGCACCAGCGCATCCGCCTGCCCGGAGACCGTGTAGGCACCCACCACCTCCGGATGCCGGCGCGTCGCCACGGTGATCTGTGCGGGCGTGGTGCGCCCGGTGCAGAACAGCTCGACGAACGCCTCGGTGGTCCACCCGACCGCGGACGGCTCGATCACGGCCGTGAATCCCTTGATCACCCCGGTTGAGCGCAGCCGGTCGACCCGGCGTTTGACGGCCGGCGCGGACAGCGAGACCTTGGCGCCGATCTCGGCATACGAAGCGCGGGCGTCGGCCACGAGCAGCGCAATGATTCGCTGGTCAACGACGTCCATCTGCAACGAATCGCCTCCGAGGAGCAAGATTATGAGCTGTTTGCTGCAACGCACCCTACCTAGTCTTGAACCTCATGAGCCACATCGAGCGCTTGCCGCGAAACCGGACATACCTCATGTGTCCCCCTGAGCATTTCACGGTCGAGTACACGATCAACCCGTGGATGGACATCACCACCAAGGTTGACGCCGGTCTGGCGCTCACCCAGTGGCAATCGCTCAAGGACACCCTCACCGGCCTGGGGCACGTCGTGCACGTGCTGGACCCGCGGCCGGAGCTGCCGGACATGGTCTACTCGGCGAACGGCGCCTTCTCCGTGGACGGCACGGTCTACGGCGCCCGGTTCCGCTACCCGCAGCGGGCCGACGAGGCGGTGGCCCACGAGGCGTTCTACCGGACCGGCGACGCCTGGCGGTTCGTCGCGCCGCAGCACGTCAACGAGGGTGAGGGCGACTTCGCGTACCTGCCCGCGGCGTACGGCGGCATCGTCCTGGCCGGCTACGGCTTCCGCACCGAGCCCGCCGCGCACGCCGAGGCGCAGGAGGTGCTGGGCCGCCCGGTCATCTCCCTGAAGCTGGTCGACCCCGCGTTCTACCACCTGGACACCGCGCTGGCCGCTCTCGACGACCGGCACGTCACCTACTACCCCGGCGCTTTCTCGCCGGCCTCGCAGCGTGTCCTCGCCCAGCTCTTCCCGGACGCGGTGCTGGCCGACCGCGCGGACGCCGAGGCCTTCGGCCTGAACCTGGTCAGCGACGGCCGCCATGTGATTCTCAACACCGAGGCCACGGCGATGGGCCACAAGGTCCGCGACGCCGGCTACCTGCCGGTGCACGTCGATCTCTCCGAGTTGAAGCGCGGTGGCGGGAGTGTCAAATGTGCTGTGGCCGAACTTCGGTCGTGAGCGACCGTGCGCAAAGATGGATCGCATGACCGACGACACCCGCACCACTGAGCACAAGGAAGACGGCTCCGTCATCGTCGTGGGGCCGGACGGCCGGCCGATGGGCACGGTCGAGGAGGACGGCTCGCTCACCCCGGAGGAGCCGGGCAACCTCATCGAGCAGCCGGCGAAGGTCATGCGCATCGGCAGCATGATCAAGCAGCTCCTGGAAGAGGTGCGGGCCGCTCCGCTCGACGAGGCCAGCCGCAGCCGGCTGCGGGAGATCCACCAGCGGTCGATAACCGAGCTCGAGGACGGCCTGGCACCGGAGCTGCGCGAAGAGCTGGAACGGCTGTCGCTGCCCTTCGAGGGCGACACCCCACCCAGCGAGGCCGAGCTGCGGATCGCCCAGGCGCAGCTGGTCGGCTGGCTGGAAGGCCTGTTCCACGGCATCCAGGCAGCGTTGGTGGCCCAGCAGATGGCCGCCCGCCTCCAGCTCGAGCAGATGCGCGGCGGCGTCCCCGGCCGCCCGGCGCTGCCCATGGGCCCCGGCGGGATCATCCCCGGCAAGCCCGGCGAAACTCAAGGCCGCACCGGCCAGTACCTCTGAGCACATCCCCGGCGGGCAACATCAAACCCGCCGGGGTACGCCCCACACCTCCCCAACCCCAACTAAGCCGTCCCACCCCCACCGCGCGACCCGAGCACCCCTCGATGCCGCCCGGCGACCGCCGGGCCCATGCAGGTGGCAGGCGGGTGCATCTCGGGGCTACGCCCCCGCCGAGCCCGGGCGTCCGCCGGGCCCATGCAGGTGGCAGGCAGGTTCGTGCGTCCGGGCCACGCCCCCGTGCTCGGCCCGGCGGTCGCCGGGCGGCCTGGCGTGGCACCAGGGTCGCGCGGCTCGGCGGGACGGCCCCATTGGGGTTGGGGGACGGTTGGGCGCGTACCAGATATGGGTTTAAAGGTGGAAAGCGTTCGCCAGGTATCGGGCTACGCCGTCTTCGTCGTTGGTGAGGGTGAGCTCGTCGGCGACCGCGCGTAGTGCGGGGTGGGCGTTGCCCATCGCGACCGCGCGGCCGGCCCAGGTGAGCATCGGGATGTCGTTCGGCATGTCGCCGAAGGCGACGACCTGGTCCGCGGTCACGCCCTCGCGTTCGCAGAGCCAGGCCAGCCCGGCGGCCTTGGTGACGCCCGCCGCGGAGATCTCCACGAGGGCGGACGACGAGGACCGGGTCGCCTCGGCCAGGCCACCCAGCGTGCTGCTGACCAGCTCCAGGAACTCGTCGGGATCGGCGGTCGCGGAGCGGGCCAGCAGCTTCACGGCTGGGAGCGAGGTCAGCTCCTCGGGCGAGGCGATCACCTCGACCCGGTGATCGTGCTCCCAGCGGATCGTCCACGTCGGCTCGTGCCGGAACGCGCGGCCGTCCTCGACCTCGACCGCCAGCGAGACGTCGGGTACCGCGTCGCGCAGGCGCTTCGTCACGTCCAGCAGCAGATCCACCGGGAGCGACTCGGCGCGCAGCACCTCGCCGGTGTGCGGGTCGTAGATCACCGCGCCGTTCGCGCAGACCGCCGGCAGCGGCTCGGGCAGCTGGTCGTAGAGCTGGTCCAGCCAGCGCAGCGGGCGACCGGTCACGAGGACCACCGGAACGGGAACCCGGGCCAGCACGTCGAGGGTGCGCTGGGTCAGGACGCGATCGCTGTTGATCAGGGTGCCGTCGATGTCCGTGGCGACGAGCCGGAAATCCTGGGTCTGCTTCGGTTGTTCGCCGCGGGTAGCCATCACCTCGACAATAGCCGGTCCAGGAAGACGGCCACTCCGTCCTCGTCATTGCTGAGCGTCACCATGTCCGCGACCGCCAGCAGCTCCGGGTGAGCGTTGGCGACAGCCACCCGGCCCCACCCGGCCCAGGCGAACATCGGCAGGTCGTTGGGCATGTCGCCGAAGACCAGGACGTCGGCCGGATCCACACCGACCGCCTCGGCGACCACGGCCAGACCGGTGCCCTTGTCCACGTCCGGCGGGCAGATCTCCAGGTAGTCGAGACCGGCCTGGGTGACCGTCGCCACGTCCGGCGGCACGATCCGCCGGGCCACGGCGAGCAGCTCGTCGACGCCGAGCTCGAAGGAGCGTGCGAACGCCTTGATCACATCGCCGGTGAGGCACTCGGGCCGGGTACGCGACTCGACCGTGACCGGATAACGCCAGGTCGGGTCGTAATCGCCCCAGAGCGGGGAGTCGTCGTGCTCGAGCGCCTCGAACATCACCGAGAGCGGGCCGGTCGCCGACTCCAGCGCGCCGAGCACCTCACCCAGCACCGGCCCGGCGAGCCGGGACTGCCGCAGATACCGGGCCTCCGCCTGGTCCAGCACCCAACCGCCCTGTGCCAGCACCAGATAGTCGGCGACCCGGATGTCGTTGCGGGTGAGCGAGGTGAGACGCGGTCCCCGGCCGGTGGCGGCGACGATGCGGATGCCGGCGGTGCGGACCCGGTCCAGAACCTCGTGGGTGTAAGCCGACACGGTGTCATCGCTACGGACCAGAGTGCCGTCCAGGTCGGTGGCGATCAGCTTGGGGAGCCCGGGCTTGAGCATCGGTACCTCCGAGGGTCTGCAAGCCCCCGCGGAGGGCGGAAGGAGAACGGTACACCGGTTTGGCTACCAGCTGCTATGACAACTGGTAGCCAACCGATTGCGCTTACCTGACCGGCTCGAGCACGTCCCGGCCGCCGAGGAACGGCTGCAGCGCCTTCGGCACGCGCACCGAACCGTCCGGCTGCTGGTGGTTCTCCAGGATCGGAATCAGCCACCGGGTGGTGGCCAGCGTCCCGTTCAGCGTGGCGGCGATCTGCGGCTTGCCGTCCGCGTCCCGGTAGCGGATGTTGAGCCGGCGGGCCTGGAACGTGGTGCAGTTCGACGTCGAGGTGACCTCGCGGTACCGCCCCTGCGAGGGCACCCAGGCCTCGCAGTCGTACTTGCGGGCCGCGCTCGAACCGAGATCGCCGGCCGCCACGTCGATCACCCGGTACGGGATCTCGACCTTGGCGAGCATCTCCTCCTCCATGGCGAGCAGACGCTGGTGCTCGGCCTGCGCCTCCTCCGGCGGGCAGAACGAGAACATCTCCACCTTGTCGAACTGGTGCACCCGCAGGATCCCGCGCACGTCCTTGCCGTGCGAGCCGGCCTCCCGCCGGTAGCAGCTCGACCAGCCGGCGAACCGCGACGGCCCGTTGCTCAGGTCGATGATCTCGTTCGAGTGGTACGCCGCCAGCGCCACCTCTGACGTGCCGACCAGGTAGAGGTCGTCGGCCTCGAGCCGGTAGATCTCGCTGGCGTGCGCGCCGAGGAAGCCGGTGCCCTCCATCGACTCCGGCCGGACCAGGGTCGGCGTGATCGACGGGGTGAACCCGTGCTCCACCGCCTGCTGGATGGCGAGCTGGAGCATGCCGAGCTGGAGCAGCGCGCCGACGCCGGTGAGGAAGTAGAACCGCGACCCCGACACCTTCGCCCCGCGCTCGGTGTCGATCGCGCGCAGCCCCTCACCCAGCTCCAGGTGGTCCTTCGGCGCCTCGATGTTCGGGATGTCCCCGACCGTACGCAGAACGACGAAGTCGTCCTCACCGCCGGCCGGAGCGCCCGGCTCGACGACGTTGGACACGGCCAGGTGCGCCCGGCGCAGCGCCTGCTCGGCCTCGGTGGTGGCGGCCTCGGCGGCTTTCACCTCGACGGCCAGCTCCTTGGTCCGCGCCAGAAGCGCCGCCCGCTCGTCGCCGGACGCCTTCGCCACCTCTTTACCCAGCGACTTCTGCTCCGCCCGGACCGCCTCGAACCGCTGCGTAGCGGCCCGGCGCTCCTCGTCGGCGCGCAGCAGCGTGTCCACCGCATCGGTGGACTCGCCGCGCAGCCGCTGGCTGGCGCGGATCAGTTCCGGATCTTCGCGAAGCAGACGCAGGTCAATCACGGTTGTCGAGCCTACCGGCGACCCGGTCCGATCATCACCCGGATATCCCCCGAGTCACGATCGGTGTGGCTGGTCGCGCTGACCGGGGAACGGGGCGAACGGAGTGGACGCCGAGATGGTCAGGTCGAGCGGGGCGTCCGGCTCGTCCTCGTCCTCCTCCTCGGCGACCGGCCGGACCCACCGTGGACCGTCGTCGCTGTCCGGCTCCCGGCTGGTCAGCCAGAGCACGAGCAGCGCGGCGGCCACTCCGGCCAGGGCACACCAGAGGCCACGCCCGTACTCCACCTGGCTCTGTTCCGGTGGCATCTGCATCGAGAAGTAGCGGGAGATCAGCCGGGTCTCACTGCCGAGCAGGTGGACCATGGCCAGCAGCAGGGCGAACAGCAGGCCGCCGACGCTGAAGCCGGCGAGTCTCGCGTACCGGCGGCCGGCCGCCGGGCCGAACAGCACCAGCACCACCGAGGTCGTCAGCAGGAAGAGCCCGACCAAGTACGCCCCGCCGATGCCACCGAGATCGAACAGGTCGGTCGGGAGCAGCTGGGTCTGCTGACTCAGCTCCTCGTCCCCCTCGTACTCGATCTGCTCGACGGCGGTGATCTGCCACTCGGAGATCAGCGACGCGAAGACCGCGACGGCGCTGAGCCCGGCGGTCAACACCGGCAGTCGCCGGTCGCCGGCCAGACCCCGCAGGAAGTCCGCGGTGGGCCGGCGCCGTGGCTCCTCCCAGCCGGACTCGCCGAACTCGAGCACTGACTGCTCGCCGACCTCAGTTTCACCGGACATGCGATCCATCATGGCCCCTCACGATGTCTGTGAACCAGCGGCCCCGAGATGGGCTAGCGTTCTGGTCATGCCTATTCGTACTGCTTCGGCTCGCTGGGAAGGGAACCTCACCGAGGGTTCCGGCACTGTCAAGACCGGTAAGGGTGGCTACCAGGGGAACTACTCGTTCAAGTCGCGCTTCGAGGAGGGCGAGGGGACGAACCCCGAGGAGCTGATCGCGGCCGCGCACGCCGGCTGCTTCTCGATGGCCTTCTCGAAGGGCCTGGCCGACGCGGGCTTCACGCCCACCTCGGTCGAGACCACCGCGAAGGTGCACCTGGACAAAGGCGACGCCGGTTTCGGTGTCACCCGGATCGACCTGGAGTCCGTCGGCGACGTGCCGGGCATCGACGACGCGAAGTTCCAGGAGCTGGCGGAGGCCGCCAAGGAGAACTGCCCGATCTCCAAGCTGCTCAAGCCGGGCGCCGAGATCAGCCTCAACGCGAAGCTGGCCTGAGTCCACGGGTCTGCCGGCGCGGTCCCGCCGCGTCGGCATCCCCACCTTTCCGCCGTTACCGGCACAATGGGCGACGTGCCGGTCGACATGAGTCCTGAACGATTCGAAGAGCTGGTCGGTGAGGCCCTCGACGAGGTGCCCGTCGAGCTGCTCTCCCTGATGAACAACGTGGTCTTCCTGGTCGAGGACCGGCCTCCGGACGGCAGCGACGACCTGCTCGGGCTCTACGAGGGCACGGCCCTCACCGACCGCGGATGGGACTACGCCGGCGCGCTACCCGACCGGATCACCATCTACCGGCTGCCGACCCTGAAGGTCTGCGACTCGGAGGACGACGTCGTGGACGAGGTCGCCGTCACCGTGGTGCACGAGATCGCCCACCACTTCGGCATCGATGATCACCGCCTGCACGAGCTCGGATGGGGCTGATTCCTTGAGCCCGGCCCCTACGCTGGGTACATGCGTAGTGAACTCTTCTCTGCCGAGAACCTCGAGAAGGAGTCCAGCCAGCCTGGGCTCCGGCTGCAGAACTCCAAGTTGCTGAAGGCCGAGCTGAACGGTGAGTTCCTCGCTCGTACCGGGTCGATGGTGGCCTATCAGGGACAGGTCAAGTTCGAGGCGCTCGGCTCCGGTGGCCTCGGCAAGTTCCTCAAGCAGAAGCTGACCGGCGAGGGTGTGCCGCTGATGCGGGTACGCGGCAACGGCGACGTCTTCCTCGCCGACAACGGCGCCGACGTCCACCTGATCGACCTGGACCAGGGCGACGCCCTCTCGATCAACGGCGCCAACGTGCTCGCCTTCGACTCGACCCTTCAGTACGACATCAAGATGGTCTCCGGCGTCGGTGTGATGTCCAGTGCCGGCCTCTTCAACTGCGTGTTCTCCGGGAGCGGCCGGATCGCGGTCACCACCAACGGGACGCCCGTGGTGCTCAACGTCGATCAGCCGACCTACGTCGACCCGCAGGCGGCGATCGCCTGGTCGGCGAACCTCCAGACCGGTTACCACCGGGCCGATCAGCTCGGCTTCGGGACGCTCCTCGGGCGTAGCACCGGGGAGCGGTTCACGATGAGCTTCAACGGGCAGGGCTTCGTCGTCGTGCAGCCCTCCGAGCTGCCGCCGGGCGGCATCGCCGGTGTCGGTGGGGGCCAGAAGAGCTCGAGCGGCGGAGTCCTCGGCGGCCTCTTCGACGACTGAGTGGTCAGGTGAGGGTGCCGGCGCGGAGCCGGGTCAGCCAGGCGGCTGAGTCGGCGAAGTCGGTGTTGGAAAGGCCGGCCGGGGCCGAGACGGGCGGCTCCGGCTGGAGGCGGTGCTTGGGGTAGCTGCCCAGGAACCGGACCTCCGCGCAGATCCGGCGCAGGCCCTGGAGGGCCTCGCCGAGGCGGGGCTCGGCGACGTGGCCGGTGCAGTCCAGGAAGAAGACGTACGTGCCGAGCTGCTCGCCGGTCGGCCGGGACTCGATGCGGGACAGGTTGATGCCCCGCACGGCCAGCTCGGTGAGCACCGCGAGCAGCGCGCCGACCTGGTCGTGCCGGATCGAGACGGCCAGTGACGTCACGTCGTCGCCGGTCGGCGCGGCCGGTGCGCCGGGCCGGGTGAGCAGCGCGAAGCGGGTGACCGCCTCGGCCCGGTCGGCCACCTTCTCGGCGAGCACGGTGAGCCCGTGCTGTGACACGCCGATCGGTGCGCACAGGGCCGCGTCGTGCTCGCCGGACGCCGCGCTGATCGCCGCCGCGGCGTTCGACAACACGTCGACGACGACCGCGTCCGGCGCGCTGGCCCGCAGCCAGTGCCGGCACTGGGCGGAGGCCTGCGGGTGCGCGGCGATGCTGTGGATCTCCGCGAGCGGGGTGAGGGTGCGCGCGGCGAGCACGAACTCGACCGGCAGCAGCACCTCCCGCGTGATCATCAATGGGGTCCCGGTGATTAGCTCGTCGAGCGTGACCGGGACAGCCCCACCGACCGAGTTCTCCAGCGGGACGAGGGCGGCGTCCGCCTCGCCGGATCGGACGGCCTCCAGCGCCTCAGGGACGCTGCGAGCGGGGTTACGGACACCGTGCTCGGCCGCCGGGATGGTGCGCAGGGCGGCTTCGGTGAAGGTGCCTTCGGGGCCGAGATAGGCGAAGCGCATGGGCGGCGTTCCGGGCATCCCCGAATTCTAGGGCCCCCACCCGCAGCGGCGGCGTGCCAGGAGGACCGATGCTCAGAAGCCGCAGGCGAGGACTCGGATGCCGGCCGGCGCCTCAGCCTGCACCTTGGCGTTGCAGACATGCGTGCCCGCGGCCACCAGGGTGAGCTTGGCGCCCTTTCCGGTGCTGACGACCATCAACGGCTCAACCTCGTCCGCGTCCTGGCCGTCGATCTTCACCGTGGTGAAGGTCCAGGTGCCGGAGCAGAACGGACCGTCGGCCACCGCCAGACTCGTGTCCGGAACACCCGGGTCGTCCTTGATCAGCGTCAGGATCTGCGGGCCGGTCGGCTCGGTGCGGCACTTGGCGGCGTGCGTCGGCGTCGGGGTGGGCGACTTCGTCAACGGTGCCGTGGTGGCCGTGGTCGTCATCCGCCCCGGTTGTGGTGGCGGCGTGGCGTAACCGGGCGTCGGATAGGTGTAGCCGGGTGTCGGGTACGTCGGATACGGGTAGCCCAGGCTGCTCGGCTGCGGGTTCATCGGCGCGATCGGAACACCACTGGGTACGGGCGCGCTGGCCGGCGGCGGGACGCTCACTGCCGGCGCGGGGAACTCCGGCGGCGCGCTCCCGGGTGGCGCACCGCAGGCGGCGCTCACCAGCAGGGCGCCGACGGCGAGGGGAATACGGCGTGCGCGGGGGGACACGGGCTCATCGTAGGAGCCCGGGGTCAGCTCGCGATACGGTGACCGGCCGCGGTGAGCGTATTGACGGCCTCCGTCAGGCGTACGGTCGGCACCAGCAGATAGTCGGTGTCGTACGTCGAGAACGTGACGATGTTGACCCGGGCCTCGGCGAGCGGACCGACAAGCGAGGCCAGCACGCCCGTCATGGTCAGGTCGAGACCGGCGACGCGCAGACATCGCCATGCCGTGTCGGCCTCGGCGCCGGGCGGGATCCGATCGTTCGGGCAGATCACCGAGAGCTCGTCCACGCCCCAGGTCACCGAGATGACGCTCTTGTCGTCCGGACCCGTGGTCAGGGCGGCGGGCAGGGTCGAGCCGGCGGGGAGCCGGCACACCGCGTACTCACCCGGTAACAGGTCTAGATCGAGCATGAGGGCAGACTACGTTGCGGATCTGTAACGCCCAATGCCCACGCGCTGCGTCGAACACCACAACTCAGGGGGCGAAACGGACTTCAGTACCGTACCGGGGACAGGAAGGTCAGCGATCCGCCCACTCGATCGCCGGCCAGGAGCGGTGTGGAGACCGCATCGACGGTGAGCGGGGCCTCACCGGCGCCCGGCACCACCCGGATCAGCCCGCGCGCCAGGCGCTCGGTGCGCACGGCGAGCAGCGGCGGGATCTTCTCCGCCTCGGGTTCCTCGAGCCGGCCCGCACCGGCGGTGAAGTCGATCAGATGCAGTGCCGAGGTGAGCCGCTGACCGAGTGCCTCGACGGGCTTGCCGAGCCCGAGCAACTCACTGCACGACGGTGAGACGGCAAGAATCGAGCCGGTGCCATCGATGATCAGGCACGGCTCGTCGGCGACCGCCACCGTCGTCGCCCAGCGCTCCACGCTGGTGACGAACTCGGCCTCGGCTGGTGTCCGCGCTTGGGGGACGAACGCTCCCGAGAGGGAGAGCTCAACATGCGCCACCCGCTCCTCCTCGCTTCCTTCGCGACGACCACCGGCGGCGCGCGGACCCACCGGTCTCCCGGTGCTCCGGCCGCGGCGCCGCCTGTCGTCGGCGTCGGAAGGAACGTTACCGGCGGGTCGGCCGCTTGTCAGCGGCCGTCTGTCCGTTGCTGTACCAACGGTAGTCACCGGCCGGCCGGTACGGCGCGTTTGCCCAGGTACTCGGGTGGTTCGCCACGGCCGTAAGTTTGCTCGCCGTAGACGGGGAGATCTTCGCCCCACCCGCGATGAGGAGCCGGTCGAGCTCCTTGTCGGTGGCCACGAGACAGTCCTTCGGCAGGCCGTGGACGCTGATGACGCCGGAGCCGACGAAGGTCAGCACGGCGGTCACCGGAACGTTGAGGCCGACAGCGGCGGACAGCGCCTTGGCCGCCCGGCGGGCGTCACGGCGTGCCTCGGCGATGTACTGCGGGCGCTTGCCGTTGATCTGCACGACGTCCCCGGCGATCAAAACGCGGGAGCGGCCGTGGTCGGCCACGGTCACCGCGTAGACGCCGCCCGGACCGATCGCCAGGAACCCGGCGCGGTCGTCGGCGGGGTCAGGCTCGTAATACGCCTGGGAGAGGTCGGTACGTGGCCAGTCGACGATGTGCCAGTTGGGTCCGAGCCGGTCGAGACGCGTCAGCGCGCGTGCTCCGGCGGCCTCGAGACGGCGTGCCTCGCGCTCAGCGCGACGACGCCGCGCCCACTCGACAGGTGTCAGGCGCGGCGCCTCCAGGGCGGAGGGCCCCGGATGGCTCCGGTCGACCGGGGTCAGGGCTTTGGACGGAACGGGCAATACGGGGCGGGCGGGGAAGACAGTCACTGCGACCTCCGGCAAAAGGTCAGTTGGGCTCTCTTTTTCTTACCGTACGTGCTCGGTCCCCTACGGAACAGGGCGACGGGAAGGAAAGAAAGACGAATGAGTACGGATGAATGCCGTATTCACGGACAACACTTCTTTCGGATGGTGCACGCGTACGGGTGATAGCCGCAGTCTCGTCGCACCCTCCCAAGCTATCTCTGTCGTCCACAAGATGCATGTGCGTCCCAAGATCTAGTCAGTCCGTCACCGCGCGATAGCAGCCGGTACGGGCTAACGTCGGCGTCGTGTACGTCGACAGTGAAGTCAGCCGCCTCCGTACCGTCATGCTGCATCGACCCGGTCCCGAGCTGGCCCGGCTGACCCCACGAAACAATGACTCGCTTCTCTTCGATGCCATCCCATGGGTTGGACGCGCCCAGGAGGAGCACGACGCCTTCGCCGAGGCGCTCCGCTCGCACGGCGTGGAGGTCCTCTACCTCGGCGAGCTGCTCGCCGAGACGCTGAGCGTGCCCGAGGCGCGTACCGAACTCACCGCCGGGGTGCTGGCCGCCCGCCGGCTCGGCGACTCGCTGCGCGCCAGCGTCCGCGACTACCTGGCCGACCAGGAGCCCGGCCGGCTCGCCGAGGTCCTGGTCGCCGGCCTCGCCCACGAGGAGATCAAGCCGAGCACCGGCGGCCTGGTCTACGAGATGATGCATCGCAACGATTTCGTCATCGACCCGCTGCCCAACCTGCTCTTCACCCGGGATTCCTCGGTCTGGGTGCGGGACCGGGTCGCGGTGACCAGCCTGGCCATGCGGGCGCGGCGCCGGGAGACCACCCTCACGCAGGCCATCTACCGCTACCACCCGCGGTTCGCCGGCACCGCCCTGCTCTTCGACCCCTCGCTCGAACACGTGGAGGGCGGCGACGTGCTCGTGCTCGCGCCGGATGTGCTCGCTATCGGGGTCGGTGAGCGGACCACCCCGGCCGGTGCCGAGCGCCTGGCCCGCCGGGTGATCGACGCGGGCCTCGCGCACACCGTGCTGGCCGTCCCGATCGCTCAGGAACGCGCCACCATGCACCTGGACACCGTATGCACCATGGTGGACGTCGACGCCGTGGTGATGTACCCCAACGTCGCGCACAACCTGGACGCCTGGACCGTCACGGCCGAGCCCGGGGCGCCGCTGCGGGTCCGCCAGCCCCGGCCGTTCCTGGAGGCGGCGGCCGAGGCGATGAAGATCGACCATCTGCGGATCATCGACACCGGCCTGGACCCGGTGACCGCCGAGCGGGAGCAGTGGGACGACGGCAACAACACCCTCGCCATCGCGCCGCGGCTGTGTGTGGCCTACGAGCGCAACATCGAGACCAACGCTCAGCTGGAACGCGCCGGGATCGAGGTGGTCCGGATCAGTGGATCGGAACTCGGCAGCGGGCGGGGCGGCCCACGATGCATGAGCTGCCCGATCACCCGCGATCCGCTCAGGGACCGGTGACGTCGGTGACGATCAGCTCCGGGACCGGGATCTCGCCGGGGACCAGATGGGCCCGGTCGGCGAAGTCGAAGACCGCGATCTCCAGCTGGACCGGGTAGTCCGGCGCCTGGCCGACCCGTTTCACGACCGAGCCGTCGACGGAGAACTCCAGCGAACCGGGTTGCCAGTCGACCGCGTACGTGTGGAACTCCGCGACGTCGGCGGGGAGCGTCACCGTTCCCCACTCCTCGGTGACCGCCGGGTCCCGGAACGCGTGCAGGCCCATCCCGAAGTCGTGCGGCGCGGTCCCGAAGACCTCCATCACGCAGATCTCCGCGGACCGCTCCGGCCGGTCCTCGATCCCGGACAGCCAGAAGGCAGCCATCGACCGCGGCGAGAGCACCGCCCGCATCCGGATCTCGAGGCGCCCGTAGTGCGGCGTGTAGCCCCAGAGCTCGGGCTGCTCCTCGCGCACCGTCAGGCCGGGCCGGAACGGCTGCCCGCCGACCGTGCTCCCGACCGGCCCGGAGAAGTTCGCCGACTGGATGCCGGAGACGCGCAACGGTGTCTCGTGGATCCCCTCGGCCCAGAGCGGCTGCTCCACCGGGATGCTGAGCCGCAGCTCACCGTCCCCCACGATGTAGGTCGCCCGGGACGCCGCGCGGGAACTCCAGTGCGGCAGGTAATACGGCACCCACACCGACGGGTCGAGTTCCGGTTCGGCGAACCGCTCGTGGAACGGGCTCACCGCAAGGTCAGCTGCCGGCCGATCAGGCCCTGCTTGGCGCGACGGCCGGCGGCGTCGAGGGGCTCGTCGATGGCGAGCGTGTCGGCGTACCGCTTGGCGAAGTCGGCGAGCGGTGCCTCCCAGTCGGCGCCCTCCGGCTCGCCCGGCACGTCCCAGACCGGTACGAGCAGCCCGTGCGCCCGGAACATGCCGGCGAACCTGGTCCCCTCGCCGAGCAGCAACTCGCCGGCCGCGGAGAGCCGGGCGAGCGCGTCCAGAGCCCGGTCCTCGGGGTCGGAGAGGACCCAGCGGACGTGACCCTTGTCCGGGGCGACCCGGCACCAGTACGCCGCCTTGGCCACCGCGAGCCGCACGGTCGGATAGATCGAGGCGTTCGCGCGCTCCAGGGACGCCTTGACGTTCGCGTCCTGCATCTGGTCGGCGTCCAGCCAGTACTCGAAGCTCTCGTACAGGGTGATGTCGAGCGGGCCGTCCACCAGCAGGTCCTGCAGGCGCGGGCCCTGGCCGGGCAGCGCGGGCACGGAGACCGTGTCGCCCGGCTTGGTGCCCAGCGCGTTCAGGATCGCCACGGCCAGATCCCGGGAGACATCGCCGGACTGGACGTGCCGCTGCAACCCGATGAAGATCTGCCCGTCCCGGCGGGACATCGCGGGCCAGGCCATCGGCAGCACCGTGGAGAGCGTGACCGGCCGATCGCCGTACTCCTCGATGATCTCCGGCTTGAGGGTCAGGGGCGCGGAGGCGGCCGGGACCAGCTCACGCAGAGCGACCCATTCCGGTTCGTCCGCCATGCCCTCGAACGGGCGGGCGACGAAGATGTCGCGCACCTTCGTTTTCGGTGCGGTCTCGCGGGGCTTGCGTCGCTTGCTCACGGTGGACCAGCCTAAGCGGTCACATCACGAAAGCAGTGACGCGGGCCACCCCGTGTTGCCGGTCAGAGGTCAAGCGCGCGGCAGGCGTACCTCGGCGACCGTCCCGCCGCCCTCGCGCGGTCGCAGCGAGACCCAGCCGTGCTGGCGTTCCACCAGGCGCCGGACCAGGTAGAGGCCGAGTCCGGCGCCGGGGTGCGGATGCCGGTCCCGCGATCCGGCCTGCCAGTACCGCTCGAAGGCGCGCTCCACGTGCTCCGGGGCGATGCCGACGCCCCGGTCGGAGACCCGGAACCGGAGGGTGTCGTCGTCCGTGCCCGCGCAGACCTCGACGAGGCTGTCCGGCTCGGAGTACTTCTCCGCGTTGGTGACGAGCTCAGTGAGGATGGTGGCGATCGAGTCCCGGTTCCCGTACGCCTTCGGCAGGCCGGCCGGCAGCTCGCCGAAGTGGATGCGCTTGCGGAGGGCGGCCGGCAGCTCCTCGGCGGCCGCGCGCAGCGCCTCGGCCAGGTCGAACGGACCGGACGCGGAGGCGCCGACCGAGCCGTCCTCGCTGGCGGCCGAGAGCAGCCGGTCCACCAGCCGGGCGAGCTCACCGGCGCGGGTGCCGATGATCCGCACCGCCTCGCGCCGGCCGGGTTCACCGAGGGTCTCCCAGTGGTTGGTGAGCGTGTCCGCGTACCCCTTGATGACGGTGACCGGAGTGCGCAGCTCGTGGCTGGTGACCGCGACCCAGAGGTCGCGGTCCTCCTGCCGGCGGGCCTGCTCGGGAGCGGGGGCGCCGTGCACCGGCAGGCCGGAACGCAGCCCGTAGAGCCAGCCGATCTGACCGGCAAGCAATTCGAGTACGGCATGGTGCTCGGGGCCGGGCTCCCCGGCGTTCTCGCCGAAGTAGACGTGCAGCGAGCCGACCATGGTCTCCCCGGCCTCGCAGCGGGCGCCCAGCATGTGCCGGAGCTCGCCGCCCTCGATCTGGCGGGCGAACTCGTCGTTCACCGAGTCCAGGGGAAGCAGCAGGGTACGCCGGTCCAGCAGCCGGTCGTCCGGACGATCCACCCGGCGGCCGATCGCCGGCTCACAGACACCGGTGGCCGCGATGATCCGCCCGTGGCCGTCCGCGTACTCGGCGAATCCGGCGCCGCGCGCGTCGAGGGTCTCCTCGGCCAGCCGGACCAGGTGCTGCAGGACGGACAGGCCCGCGTCACCGGAGTTCACGCGGTCGAGAGCCGCGATCTGACCCCGGATCAGGGTGGCGTAGTCGGGACGGTCCGGCATGTCTGCGAGTGTGCCCCGCCCGCCCGGTTTTGGGCAGATGAACCTAAGCGGAAGCTGGATCAGGGCACCCGACCGTGGCGTACGTCACAGTCGATCGAGATAGTCCAGCACGAACCGGGGACGGTCAGTGATCACTCCGTCCACCCGCTGTGCGAGCACCAGCTCCAGATCGGCCGGCTCGTTGACGGTCCACACGTACGTCCGGTGGCCCGCTGCGCGGATCGCCGGAAGCAGCGCGGGCCGGGCGCGGACCAGGTCGACGCCGGGCCCGGCGGTCCGGGCGCCGAACGGCAGCCGGCCCCGGCCCACCCCGGGCGGCACGAACTCCATCAGGTAGACGGTGGGCACGGTGGGCGCCTGAGCGCGGATACGGCGCAGCGCCAGCGCCGCGAAGGACATCACCGTTACCTGTACGGGGTCGTCCGGCTTCGGATCCGCCAGACCGAACCGCTGCAACATCCGGACCAGACGCCGCTCGACCTCGGCGCCGTACCGTGACGGGTGCTTGGTCTCGATCAGCAGCCGGACCGGGCGGCCGCTCGCCGTCACCGCGTCCAGCAGCCGCTCCAGGGTGAGCAGCCGGGCCAGGTCGGGGAACTCCTCGTCGACCGGGTAGCCGGGGTGCCAGGAGCCGAAGTTGAGGGTGTCCAGCTCGGCAAGCGTCTTCGTGCTCACCAGGCCGCGCCCGTTGCTGGTGCGGTTGAGCCGCCGGTCGTGCACGCAGACCAGGTGCCCGTCCCGGGTCAGCCGGACGTCGCACTCCAACCCGTCCGCGCCCTCGTCGAGCGCACGCAGATAGGCCCCGAGGGTGTGCTCGGGAAGCGCGTCGGCGCCGCCGCGGTGGGCGAACACCAAGGGACGGTAATCACGGTTTTTCATGGGTTTTCCGCCGCGGGGCCAGCACTGCTCACAGCACGCGGGCCGGCTGCCCGTCGTCGCGGACCACGTCGCGTCCGGCGGAGGCCCAGGACTGCATGCCGCCGTCGAGGTTGCGCACGTTGTCCCACCCGTTGTTCATCAGGTACGCGACGACCTGCCCGGACCGGCCACCGGCCCGGCAGACCACCACCACCTCGCCCTCCGCGGGCACCTCGGCCATCCGGGCCGGAACCTCCATCATCGGGAGGTGATGGGCGCCGGGCGCGTGGCCGGCCTCCCACTCGTCGGGCTCCCGCACGTCGAGCAGGTAGGCGTCGGCGGGAACTTGGTCAGGGGTCACGCTGGGTACCTGAGGTCCGAACACGAAAACAGGGTACGGCGCTACTACTTCTCTTTCGCGACGACGTCCGGGTGGTCGAGCACGAATTCCGCCACCCGGTCATCCTTGATCGCCTGAAACAGTGCCTGGGTGGTCGGGTTGAACGTCTCCCGGCCGTTGCCGTTGCCGGCGAAGGTGCCGTTGTTGGTCCGCAGCAGCACCATGTCGTTGGCCGCGACGCCCCGGAGGCCGAGCACGAAGTCGGTGATCGGCACGCTGCCGGTGTCCAGCACCAGAGCCTTGCCGGCCGACTTGACCAGAGATCCGGCCTTCAGCGGGTTGCTGAGCACGCCGCCGCTCGACGCCTTCTTCGCCATCGCCTTGATCAGCTGCTGCTGGTGCCGCTGGCGGTCGTAGTCACCGTTCTTGAGGCCGTAGCGCTGACGGGCGAAGTCGAGGGCCTCCCAGCCCTCCATGCTGCGGCAGCCCACCTTGTGCACCACCGGCTTCGTCGGCTTGCCGGTCTTGCGGGCGTCGGCCAGGAACATCGCCTTCCCGTCGACCCACACCATGTGCTTCGAGGTGACCTGCTGGTCCACGCACATGGAGACGCCGCCGAGCTCGTCGATCACGCTCTTGAAGCCGCCGAAGTTGATGATCGCGGCGCCGTCGAAGCTGATGCCGGTCATGTTCTTCAGCGTCTTGGCGAGCAGCTGCGCGCCTCCGGTCCAGCCGCCACCGTTCTGCGCGCCGTGGAAGAAGGCCTCGGTGGCCTTGGTGGTGCCACCGGCGTACTTGCTCGGGCCGAAGGCCGGCACCTGAACCTCGGTGTCCCGCGGGATGGAGATCAGGTACGCCTGGTCGTGGCTGGCCGGGATGTGCAGGATGATGATCGAGTCGGAGCGGAGATCGTCCTCGGCCCAGCGTGCCCGGGCGTCCACGCCCATCAGCAGCATGTCGATCGGGCCCTCGAGGGTGTCGCCACCCTCGCCGGAGGTCTTCTTCGCGTCGCCGGTCAGGTTACCCATCGCGATGTTCTCGGTGGTCTGCTTGATCAGCACCGAACCGCCGACCAGCCCGCCCCCACTCGCCACCAGCAGCACCGCTCCGAGCGAGGTGGTGATCTTCGCCCAGAGCGGTGTACCGCGCTTCCGACGGGCCTTCGGCGGGCCCGGTGGGACGGCGGAGCGATCCCTAGCCGGCGACTGCCGATCGGCCGTGACGGTCATGCAGCACTCCAGGGGGTGGGGTGAGGGGCTGCATCACTTTACGGACACTTTCCGTTGAGATGAAGGTCTAGATCGCTTCAGATCCAAGTCACAGCTCGTTGACAGCCCGATTGCTACTTCTTGGTCGGGTTCGCCGCGATCCACTCGCCCAGCTTGTCGGCGGACATCGCCTTGTAGAGCCCGAGCGCCTTCTCCCGGTCGGAGACCACCACGGACTGCCCGTCGATCGTCTGGCTGCCCTTGTTCGGGCTGGTCAGGAACGTCACGTTGGAGCTGCGGAGGCTGCGGAACTGGAGCACCATGTCCTTGAGCGAGAACTTCTCGTCGACCGTGACAGCGGCCGCCACCGCGTCCAGGAAAGCGTCCAGCTTGCCGGGGTTGGTGAGCGTTCCGGTGCTGGCCGCCTTGTCCATCAGCGCCATCAGGAACTGCTGCTGGTGCTGCATGCGGGCGAAGTCACCGCGGGCGAACTGCTTGCGCTGACGCACCCAGTCCAGCGCCTGAGCGCCGTCCATGTGCATCATGCCCTTCTTGAACACCCGGTACGGCTTGTGGATCGACGTGATCGTCTGGTCGACCTTGAGGTCGACGCCCCCGAGTGCGTTGGTGACGTCCTTGAAACCGCCGAAGTCGATCGCCACCACGTGGTCCAGGTGCACGTCGGTCATGCACTCGACGGTCCGCACCGCGCGGGGCAGGCCACCGAAGGCGAACGCGGCATTGATCTTCGCCCGGCTGCCGGAGTCACAGGGTGCGTTGTTGCCGCTCGGGATGTTGACCCACAGGTCACGCGGGATCGAGACGATCTGCGCGGATTTGTGGTCGGCCGGCACGTGCATGATCATCAGCGAGTCGGCGCGCCACTTGCTCGCCTGGTCGTTCTTGTTGTCCGGGTCGCGGGAGTCGCTGCCGACCAGCAGGATGTTGAGCGCCCCCTCGACCGCCTTGCCCGGCCGGTCCGAGGTGATCTCGCCGAACGCGTTGGTGCGCTTCAGGTCCTTGTCCAGGCCGTTGATGTAGCCGTACCCGGCGATGCCGCCGATCAGCGCGAGGACCAGCACGACGATGCCGCCCACCAGCGCGATCCGCTTCCAGCGCGGGCGCGGCCGGCGCCCCCGGTACGGCCGGCCCGGGCCACCCGGACCGCCAGGTCCACCCGGCCCACCGGGTCCATTGCCGCCCCGCGGTCGCGGTGCCCAGTCGCGGTCGGGCTGAACCGATGCCCGACCGCCGTACGCGGGCACGGAAGCCCGACCGGAGGGGTTGCCGCTGGAGGAGGTGGTGGCTGACATGTACTCCAGATTACGGAGTGATTCCCAGTGATCCCGGTGCTCGACACCCATCGGCACGAAGGTAGGAGATTTTGCGGAAGCACGGGCCGGTGCGGCGACTGCACCGGCCCGTGGCGGGGGAAACGTCAGTGTGCCCCGTGCCCGGTCAGGGACCGGACTTCCAGCTCCGCGTACTTCTCCGGGTCGGTCTCCTTGGACAGCACCGTGCCGAGCCATCCGAAGAAGAAGCCCAGCGGGATCGAGATGATGCCCGGGTTGGACAGCGGGAACCATTGCCAGTCCTGGTCCGGGAACATGGCCGTGGCCGAACCGGACACCACCGGCGAGAAGAACACCAGGATCACCGCGGCGCCCAGACCGCCGTAGATGGACCAGAGCGCTCCCGCGGTGTTGAACCGGCGCCAGAACAGGCTGTAGAGGATCGCCGGCAGGTTCGCCGACGCGGCCACCGCGAACGCGAGGGCCACCAGGAACGCCACGTTCAGGCTCTGCGCGAAGATCGACAGAGCGATCGCGACGGCGCCGATGAGCAGGGCGGAGATCCGGGCGACCCGTACCTCGTCCCGCTCGGAGGCGGTGCCCCGCTTGATCACGCTGGCGTAGAAGTCGTGCGCGAGGCTCGACGACGAGGCGAGCGTGAGGCCGGCGACCACGGCGAGGATCGTGGCGAACGCGACCGCCGCGATCACCGCCAGCATGATCGAGCCACCGGTGTCGCCGCCCAGGTAGTCGATGCCGAGTTGCTGGGCCAGCTGCGGTGCGGCGGTGTTGCCGGCCTTGTCCTGAGCCGTGATGTTCGCGCCACCCACCAGGGCCGCCGCGCCGAAGCCGAGGGCCAGGGTGAACAGGTAGAACGTACCGATGATGCCGATCGCCCAGAGCACGCTCTTACGCGCGATCCGGCTGGTCGGCACGGTGTAGAACCGGGTCAAGATGTGCGGCAGACCGGCCGTGCCGAGCACCAGCGCGAGGCCGAGCGAGAGCAGGTCCATCTTGCTGTAGAAGGTCTTGGCCGCATCGCCCGCTGTCTCGACGCCGTATCGCAGACCCGGTTCGAGGAACGCCGAGCCCTTCCCGGATTGATCAGCCGCGTCGCCGAGCAGGGCGGACAGGTTGAACTTGTAGTGCGCCAGCACCATCACGACCATGATCAGGGCGCCGCCCATCAGCATGAACGCCTTGACGATCTGGACGTAGGTGGTGCCCTTCATGCCACCGACCGTCACGTAGATGATCATCAGAGCGCCGACCAGGATGATCGTGGCGACCTTTGCGGTGTCCGCGTCCATGCCCAGGAAGGTCGCGCCCGGCTTGATGCCGAGCAGCAGCGACACCAGCGCGCCCGCGCCGACCATCTGCGCGATCAGGTAGAAGATCGACACGACGATGGTGGAGACCGAGGCGGCCGTGCGAACCGGGCGCTGGCGCATCCGGAAGGCCAGCACGTCGGCCATCGTGTACCGGCCGGAGTTACGCAGGAACTCGGCGACCAGCAGGAGCGCCACCAGCCATGCGACCAGGAAGCCGATCGAGTAGAGGAAGCCGTCGTAGCCGTACAGGGCGATCAGGCCGGCGATGCCGAGGAAGGACGCCGCCGACATGTAGTCGCCGCCGATCGCCATGCCGTTCTGGAAGCCGGAGAACTGCCGGCCACCGGCGTAGAAGTCGGTAGCGGTCTTGGTCTGCCGGCTGGCCCAGACGGTGATCGCCAGGGTGATGGCCACGAAGACCAGGAACAGCGTGATGGTCAGGGTGCGCGAGGTGCTGCCGTTGGTCGCCTCCGCGGCCAGGATCGTCCCCATCAGTGGGCGCTCCCGTCGGCGGTGGTGCCGGCGACCTTCTCGCCGTTCTCCAACTCCTTGTAGAGGTCGTCGGCGAGCGGATCCAGCTTCTGTGCGGCGTACCGCGAGTAGTACCAGGCGATCACGAACGTGGAGACGAACTGGAGCAGGCCGAAGATCAGCGCGACGTTGATGTTGCCGATCAGCTTGATGCTCATGAAGTCCCGCGCGTACGCGGAGAGCAGCACGTAGAGCGAGTACCAGACGATGAACGCAACCGTCGTCGGAAAGATGAAGCTGCGCAGTCTGTGGCGCAACCGGGTGAACTCATCGGAGTTCTGCACTTCGAGATATCTCTCGGCGGATGCCGGCACGGGATCACCACCTTCGTGGGTAGGACTTTCCGGCACCGTACGAAGGAGTGGGCCAGGTCACGGTTCCCCGGTCGCGGTCTGCGCTGAGTGGTGGTCTGACTGCGCTGAGCGGCAGTCATGCCAGCTCGGTGTACCGACCCCGGTAGTGCACCAGCGGCGTGGCGGACGTGCCGATCTCCATCGATTCGACGATGCCCTCGACCAGCAGCGCCCAGCCGCAGGGGCGGCTGCCGCCCAGCCGGCAGCCGGCCCACGTGGAGGCCTGCGCGGGCACCGGACCGTACGCCGTCTGCCGCCATTCGCCGGTGGCGAAGAGCCCGCCCGGCGCCGGCATCAGCCCGGCGAAGCGGTCGGCCAGTTGCCGGTCGGCCGGGGTCAGCGGCACCACCGCGAAGACGCCGGCGTTCAGAGCCGCGTCCCAGAGGTCGCTCTCCTCGTCGATCAGGCCGAGGACACGTCCCGGATCCCCGTCGGCGACCACGGTGGAGGAGACGGTGAGCCCGGCCGGGCCGGGTGCGGTCCAGATCGTGACCGGTGCGGCGAAGCGCCCGCGCAATCGCCGGATCGGGGATTTCGACGACTCCGGTACGGCGAACGGGTCGGTGGAGTGGATGCGCCCACCGGGCTCGTTGGGATTCACCCGATCATTCTCCCGATTACAGATCGCGCATGCCGCTATCCGGTTTAATTGATCACAAACTATTTTGTAGGGAACTTTGCCGCGCGGAAGGAGCCGGCGGATGCCTTACGCCGTGTTGCGGGCGGGCGACGTCGTCCAGGTCGGCGCCGAGGCCAGCGTCCAGTTCTCCGGTGATCGAGGGCTGCTCTTCCGGATCATCCGAATCGATAAGCGGCTGACCTACGACGGATGGTTGTGGCTCGACGGTTATGTGCTCGGCCCGGCCGGCAACGCCATGCAGCGCCGCCGCATCTTCGTGCGCCGGGACGGACTCCAGGCGGTCAAAGCGCGCACTTGAAAGGCCTACATCTACACTCGAAAGTGGACGATCCACTTCTTTCATCAGATTACCGATTTTGTGTATCGTCGGGGTGTATGACGAACGCGTTGCCCCAGGCCGGCGACGTGCTTTATGTAGGTGGTGCGGCAAGCGTCCAGTTCGCCGGTAGCCGGGCTCTGCTGTTCCGGGTGATCCGGGTCGACCCGCGCATCACCTACGACGGATGGCTCTGGATCGACGGGTACGTGCTCGGCCCGTCCGGCGACGCCACCGAGCGCCGGGTCATCTTCGTCCGCCGCGACGGCCTGCGGATACTGCCCCGCTAGCGGGCGGTGACGGCGGCCAGCACCTCGGGCATCCGCCGGTCCAGGAGGCCGCCCGCGAGGCGCGCACCCAGTGCGTACGCCGCCAGGCCGTAGGCCAGCCCGATCGGCAGACCGATCCAGAGCCAGACCGGGCCGAGCAGACCTCCGGCGAGCAACACCGGGAGCGCGCCGAGGATGGCACCGACCATCGCGCCGAGGCTGGGCAGGGCCTTGCCGAGGCCGCCGCCGGAGGAGAGCGCGAACGGCGTGGTGGGATCGGGCAGGGCGTACGCGGCTCGCACCGAGACCGGCAGCACCAGCGCCAGCCCGACTCCGTAGGTGGCGAGCAGGGTGCCGAACTGGGCCGGGATCGACTCCGGCCGCCCGCCCGCCAACAGTCCGGTCACCACCGCGACCAGCAACAGCAACGGCACCGTGAAGAGAGCGTGCGCGGCGGCCCGGGAGTGCACCTCGAGCCGCCCCGGGATCCCGGTGGCCAGGTTGGTGGCGTACGCGCTTCCCTCGTACCCGAATTGGTTGGCCAGACCGATCGGCGCGATCGCGCCGACCACCACGGCCAGGCCGCGCGCACCGCCCGAGCCGAACGCGCTGGTGAGCGGCAGGAAGACCCCGGCCACCGCCAGCGTGATCAAGGCGGCGCGCCGCCGCGTCTCCCGCCACCAGTAGCGCGTCTCGCGCGCCATCAGCGCACCGAACCGGCTCCGCGGCGACCAGCGGAACAGCAGCTGGTCCACCGGGCCGCGCCCGTCCGAGCGCGTCGCGGTGCTGCCGCGCCGGCTGCCGGCGGTGGCGGCGCCGGCCATCGCCCGCTCCAGCGTCCGGCTCCACCACCAGAGCAGGCCGCCCACGCTGACCAGCACGATCAAAAGCTTCACCGGTACGGCCCAGGCCCGCCCCGCCACCACATCGAGGCCCACCGTGTACGGCGCGCCGACCGGTGTCCACCCGGCCACCTCGGCGATCAGCTCGACACTCGACCAGTTCGCCTGGTTCAGGAGCCCGAGCAGCAGCAACTGCGCGGGCCCGAGCGAGGCCGCCACCACCGCGAGCAGGATGGTGGCCAGATCGCGGGCCCGCCGCGAGCGCAGTGCGGTGGCGAACGCGCTGGTCACCGCCCGGCTGACGGCCACGCAGAGAAGCAGCCCGCAGACGATTCCGCAGAGTTGCGCCAGGGCCGCGCCGGGCCCACCGAGCCGGGCCGCCGTGTCCACCATGCCGGCGGTGGCGGCCAGCGTGGCGAGCGCCGGCAGCCCGATCAGGGCCGCCACCGCCAAACCGCCGAGCAGGGTGCGCCGGGCCAGCGGCAGCAGCGCGAACTGTGCCGGGTCGAGGGAGTCGTCGATACCGAAGAAGAGCAGCGGCATGAGGAACCAGCCGAAGACGAGCGCCGCGCCGGCGAACGGGAACAGCACCTCGGCGGAGCGCGCGCTGTCCAACAGGCCCGGGGTGGCGAACGCCGCGTACCCGAAGATGGCGAGGAGGCCGGCGGTGACGGCGCCGAGCACGAACATGGCGATCCGGGCCGGACGGCCGCGCAGCCCGTTGCGAGTGATTCGTAGCTTGAGCCGGACGAACGGCCAGATCGACACCGGTGCCGGGGTCACAGCCACGCCAGCTCCGAACCGGTGGCCACCCGGCCGCCGACGACCTGCACGAAGACGTCCTGCAGCGACCGGTCGCCGCGAATGGTGGCCAGCGGGCCGTGCATCCGCAACACCCCGTCCGACATGATCGCCACGTGTGAGCAGAGCCGCTCGACGACCTCCAGCACGTGGCTGGAGAAGACCACCGTGCCGCCGCCGGACACGTACCGCTGGAGGATGTCGCGGATCAGCGCGGCCGACACCGGGTCCACCGCTTCGAACGGCTCGTCCAGGACCAGCAGGCGCGGTGCGTGCAGCAGCGCGCAGGCGAGGCCGATCTTCTTCTTCATCCCGGCCGAGTAGTCGACCACCAGCGTCCGGTTGTCGACGCCGAGCTCGAGCACGTCGAGCAGGTCCCGGGAACGCTGGTCGACGACCTCGGCGGGCATCGCGCGGAGCAGCCCGTGATAGGCGAGCAGTTCCGGCCCGCTCAGCCGGTCGAACATCCGCACGCCGTCCGGCAGGACGCCGACCAGTGATTTCGCCTCGGCGGGGGACTGCCAGACGTCGTACCCCAGCAGCAGAGCCTGACCCGCGTCGGGCCGCAGCAGGCCCACCGCCATGGAGAGCGTCGTGGTCTTGCCGGCACCGTTCGGACCCAGCAGGCCGTAGAACGACCCGGCCGGCACGTCCAGGCTCAGGTCGGAGACCGCGAGGCGGGCGTCGAACCGCTTGACGAGCCCGCGCAACGACATCGCCGCGGTGCCACCCTCACCGGGCAGACGTTGTGCCGGAATGCTCATGTACATGAACGTATCGGTCCGCGAGGTGATCGGGGAACACCCGGACCGGCGGTCACGTCCCGCCGGTCCGGGTCGGTCGGTATCAGCCCACCCGTTCGATCACGGCGCGCCGGATCAGGAATTTGCCCGGCTCGCGGACCTGCTCGAACGCGGCGTTGTTGAGCAGGATGCAGCTTCCGGAGGTGGTCTGCACGGTCACCGTGATGCTCTTGTCGTTGTCCAGGTTCGTGACCTTCAGGACCGTACCGATCGGGAAGTCGCCGCTCGAGGCGAAGGGTGCTCCGGCCTCGCCGGAGAGGGTGACGGTTGAGCCCTTGCAGACGACCTCACCGGCCGCCGCGTCCTCTTCCGCCTCTTCCGCCGGGGGCGCCGCCGCTTCCTCTTCTTCCTCTTCCTCCGGCGCGGGCGATTGCGCGGGCGGAGGCGGGGGCGGCGCGGCGACGTCGCCGGTGCAGCCGGCCTGCTGCCGTTGCACGTTGATCAGGTCGATGACGTCCTGGCGGTTCTTGAGCACGGCCTCGGTCTGCGCGTTCGGGTTGGCACGCTGCTCGGCCATGAAGTCGAGGTTCCGCTGAATCGCCTGGTCCAAGCCGTCGCAGGTGGTCGACGCGCTGCTCAGCCCGGTGCCCACGGCGATCCCGCCGCCGGCCAGCGCGGCTACCACGAGCCCGATGACGATCTTGCGGTTGCGGTTACTGCCGAAGCGTGATCCTCTGCGTGGTCTCATGCACCGGATTACGGCCGGGCCGGCGCGCCGGACGAGGATCGAACCTTAAAGATCCTTAAATCAGGTCCGCAGCGACTCGGGTGCGTGCAGGCGCAGCATGGTGGCACCCACATCGGCCGGGACCCGGCGACCGGTCAGCAGCGATCCGCCGACCATCACCACGAACGCGAGTGGAACGGTCCAGGCCGCCGGCTGCTCGACGAGCTCGGCCGCGGCACCCGTCAGCGGTGGTCCGAAGACGGTGACGAGAACCGAGGCGATGGCCGCTCCGCCGCCGGCGATCAAGCCGGCGATCGCGCCCGCGTCGGTCAGCCCGCGCCACCAGATGCCGAGCACGAGCAGCGGGCAGAAGCTCGACGCGGCGACCGCGAAGGCCAGGCCGACCACCTGGGACACGTCCATGTCGGACACATAGAGCGCGAGTCCGGTCGGCACGACGGCGGCCAGCACGGTGGCCAGCCGGAAGTCGCGAATCGAGCCGCTGCGGCCGGAGCGCAGCACGTCCGTGAAGATCACCCCGGCGACGCTGGTGAGCAGGCCGGACGAGGTGGACAGGAACGCGGCGAGCGCGCCCGCGGTGACCAGCGCGCCGAGGAGCCGGCCCAGATGGCCGCCTCCCAGCGCGGCCTCGGGCAGCAGGAGCACCACCGCATCGGTACGCCCGGTCATCAGCAACTGCGGCGTGTAGATCCGGCCGAGCACCCCGTACAGGGTGGGCAGCAGGTAGAAGACGCCGACCATGGCGAGCACCACGAGTGTGGTGCGCCGGGCCGAGGCGCCGTCCGGATTCGTATAGAACCGGACGAGCACGTGCGGTAGCCCCATGGTGCCCAGGAAGGTGGCCAGGATCAGCGAATACGTCGCGAACAGCCCGAGTTCGCCGCCGGGCAGCAGCCACTCCGGCCCGAACCGCGCGTCGACCGTACTCACCTGCGGCACCGGGTCGCCCGCCGCGAAGTGCAGCGTCTCGCCGGCCTCGACCGCACGGCCGCCGTCGAGGACCGCGTCCTGCTCGATCACGACGGTGGTCGCGGCCGGAAAGACCGCGCCGGCCCGCGGGGTGGCGGCCGGGCGGCCGTCGGCCTGCCACTGCAGGATCAAAAAGATCATCGGTACGGCCAGCGCGGTCAACTTGAGCCAGTACTGAAAAGCCTGCACGAAGGTGATCGCCCGCATCCCGCCGAACGCCACGTTCGCGGTGACCACGACGCCGACCAGCAGTGCACCCCAGACGTACGAGCCGCCGGTCACCGTACTGAACGTCAACCCGGCACCCTGCAACTGCGGCAGCAGGTAGAGGCACCCGATGAAGAGCACGAACGCGGTGGCCAGCCGGCGCAGCGGTGCCGACCGGAGCCGTACCTGGCAGAAGTCCGGCAGGGTGAACGCGCCCGAGCGCCGCAGCGGGGCGGCCACGAAGAGCAGCAGCGCGAGATAGCCGGCGGCGAACCCGACCGGGTACCAGAGCATGTCGACGCCGTAGCAGAGGATCAGGCCGGCGACGCCGAGGAAGGACGCGGCGGAGAGGTATTCGCCGCTGATCGCCGCGGCGTTCCAGGACGGGCTCACCGATCGGGAGGCGACCAGGAAGTCCGATGTGGTCCGGGCGAAGCGCAGGCCGTACGCGCCAATGGCCACGGTCAGCAGCACGACCACGACCAGGCCCGGAGCGAGGTAGGGGTTCACTGCTCCGGCCTGCGGATCAGGGCGGTGAAGTCCTGCTCGTTGCGTTCTGCCCAGCGCACGTACGCGGCGCCGACCCCGACCAGGAACGGGAAGGAGAAGAGCCCGAGCAGCAGCCAGGGCAGGTGCACCCCGAAGACCGGGAACGAGCCGACGGCCGGCGCGGCGGCGAACAGCAGCGGCAGCGTACCGAGGCCGGCGGCCACCACCAAGGCCAGCCGTAACGCCAGCGCCAGCTGGGCCCGGACCAGGCCCTTGACCAGCGCCTCACCGACCGGGGTCTGCTCGGCGAGGTCGGCGCGGGCCCGGTCGGTGGCCCGCCGGGCGGCGGCCTCGGCAAGGACCACCCGGGTACGCGGGCTCGGCGGCGGTTCGGCGACCATGCTCCGCAGTCTCTCCGCCCCGGACGGATTGTCAATCCCGGTTGATCTCGTTCGTGCAGTCCGACGGCGCTGTCACCGCCAGATCACGGGCGGTCTGCCGGCCGAGGTTCCACTCCCACCACGCCTCGTCGGCCGGCATCTGGCCGCCGATCGCCCAGAGCAGGCAGTCCCGGCGGTCCGCGTCGTCCAGCTCGGCGATCGCGGGTGCGGCGTCGGCGGACAGGTCGCTGAGGTAGGACATGTCGATGCGCTGGGTCCGCTCGTACCGTTGCACGTGGTTCTCGGCGATCAGCCCGTCCGGGTTGGCGCCGGCGAGGCCGAGCAGGGCCAGCACACCGGCGGCGATGGCGACCCGGGGCAGCCAGGACGCCCGCACCCGGATGCCGGCCACCAGCACCAGGACCAGCACGAACCCGAACCAGACCTCGCAGCAGGCGACCAGCAGCCGCAGCCGGGTCAGGCCGTACGTCTCGGTGTAGACGTTCATCCGGTGCAGCGCGGACGCGACGATCACCAGCGTGAGCACGGCGAGGGCACCGAGGACGAAGCGAAGCAGGGTACGGTCGGCGGCCTCGGTACGCGGCGCCCAGCGGGCCGCACCGGCCAGCACCACCAGGGTCAGGGCGGTGACGACGCAGAGCTGCCAGAAGCCGCTGCGGGCGTACTCGGCGTAGGTGAGGCCCTCGGTCTCCACCACGTGCCGGCTGCCGCCGAAGAGCACCGCGAGCTGGACCGCCACGAACGCAGCGAAGAGCAGGGTGAGCAGGCCGAGCGGCACGGCCCACTCCAGGCGGCGAACCTTGCGGCCCTCGGTGCCGTCCAGGCGGCTGACGTCCGGTGGCGCCGCGCGCAGGAAGGCGGCCGCGCCGAGCAGGACGAACGCCAGGGCGGTGAGGAACACCCAGCGGAAGACGTTGTCGACGCGGATCTCGGGTGTCAGCGCGGCGAAGGCCCGGGCGAACGCCGCGTCCGCCGAGACGAAGAGCGAGCCGAAGACGACGAGCAGCGCGATCGAGACCGCCACGGTGGCCGCCACCCGGATGCCGGCGCTGTTCGACTTGCGGGTGCCGAGCCGGACGAACCCCCGGTAGAGCCAGAACTGGCCGCGCAGCGCGGCCACCGGGACGATGACGTACGAGGCGACGATGGCGCGCAACGAGCGTCCGGTGCTGACCGCCAGTACCCCGGTCAGTGTGGCGGTCAGCAGGCAGAGCACGAAGAGCCAGCCCGCGGCCCGGAAGGTGCCGACTGCGAGCAGCGCGATGGTGGCGGCCGCCCAGGCGAAGCGGAACCGGGAGTCGGCCGGTTCCGGGCGCCGGACGAGCGGCGCGACAGTCTCGGTCTCCGGCATGAGGCGGGCGACGACGAGCGCGGTGGTGCCGGCGCTCACCGTGACCAGCCAGCCGACGCCGGCCCGGTCCAGCGGCACGGTGACGGCGGCGACCACGGCCGCGGCCAGGAGTGCGTAGAGCGTGGCGGCGGAGGGCGGGCGACCCGGCCCGGGCCAGCGGCGATCCCATTCGGTGAGCGGCGGCCACGGCCCGTGCAGCGGACCGGCATCTGACTTCTGTGCCGGAATTCCTTTTTGTCCTATTGGGGGAGTAAGCGGTGCCGTGGACATGTCTGAGCCTTCCGTCAGAGGGCTTGCAGAGGGAGGCGTACTTGGATGTGGCAGCCCTGGTGGTCCTCCGGCTCGACCACCGCGATGGTTCCCCGGTGCAGTTGCACCACCCAGCGGGCGATCGCCAGGCCCAGCCCGGTGCCGCCGCCGGTGGCTCGCTCGCCCCGGGTGAACCGTTCGAAGACCCGCTCGCGGTCAGCGGCCGGGATGCCGGAACCCTGATCGATCACGGAGAACAGGCAGTGCTCGTCCCGGCGTTCGGCCCGGACCGTGATGATGCCGCTCGGCGGGCTGTGCCGGGCCGCGTTGTCCAGCAGGTTCGCGAAGACCTGGTGCAGCCGTTCGCGGTCGCCGGAGAGCACGATGCCGGGCGCGGACACCTCGAACTTCACGTCGAGCCCGGTGCCGTCGGCGTTCACCGAGGACTCCCGGACCACCTCGTCGAGGAAGGCGGGGACGTCGATCAGGTCCCGCCGCAGCGGCACCACACCCGCGTCCAATGTGGAGAGATCGAGCAGGTCGGTGACCAGGCGGCTGAGCCGCTCGGTCTGGGCCAGAGCGGTACGCATGGTCTCCGGTTCGGCCGTGGCCACCCCGTCGACGATGTTCTCCAGCATGGCCTGGAGTGCGGTGATCGGCGTACGCAACTCGTGCGAGACGTTGGCGATCAGCTCGCGCCGCTGCCGGTCCGCGGCCGCCAGGTCCGCGGCCATCTGGTTGAACGCGGCGGCCAGCTCACCGACCTCGTCCTGGGATCGGGTCCGCACCCGGCGGGTGTAGTCGCCGCGCGCCATCGCCCGGGCGGCGACGGTCATCTCCCGCAGCGGCACGGTCGCGCCGTGCGCCATCACCTGGAGCGTGACCAGGCCGAGGGCGGCCGCGATGGCGATCCACAGCAGGTCGACCCGGTAGAAGTCGATGCGCCACAGGAAGACGAGCAAGCCCACCCCGCCGGCGAAGCCGAGGGCCAGGGAGAGCTTCGCCTTGATCGAGCGAACCGGGTCGAGCGGCCGGGGCAGCCAGCCGAAGAGGCGGGCGGCGAGGTTGTGCAACTCGTTCACCGGTCGACCTCCAGGGCGTACCCGACGCCGTGCACGGTCCGGATGAGATCAGCGCCGAGCTTGCGTCGAAGACCCTTGATGTGGCTGTCGACCGTACGCGTTCCAGAGGCGTCGGCCCAGCCCCAGACCTCGGCCAGCAGCCGCTCCCGGGGCAGCACCGTACGCGGCCGCCTGGCCAGATGCACCAGCAGGTCGAACTCGGTCGGCGTCAGATGCGCCTCCACCCCGCCGCGCAGCACCCGCCGCTCCGCCATGTTGATCTCCAGGTCGCCGAACCGGATGGTGGCGTCCTCGCGCCGGGTCGACGTGACCGCGGCCGCCTTGTCCGCCCGGCGCAGCAACGCGTGCACCCGCGCGGCCAGCTCGCGCATGGAGAACGGCTTCGCCATGTAGTCGTCCGCGCCCACCGCGAGCCCGACCAGCAGATCGGTCTCGTCGCCGCGCGCGGTGAGCATGAGGATCGGGACCGGTCGCTCCGCCTGGATGCGGCGGCACACCTCCAGACCGTCGAAGCCGGGCAGCATCACGTCCAGCACGATCACGTCCGGGTGGATGTTGCGTGCCGTCTCGACGGCGCTCGGGCCGTCCCCGACCACCTGCACCAGGAAACCCTCGGCGCGCAGCCGGGCGGCCACGGCGTCGGCGATCGCCCGCTCGTCCTCGACGACGAGGACCCTGCGCTCGGTTGTCTCCATGGCCGATGAGCTTATTTACCAGCTGCGCAGAGGCCGGGGTGGAGTTGTGAACGAACTGTGCAGAAGATCGTGCAAGTTGCACGGCCTGTGGATAACTCTGTGGAGAAGTCTGTGTACCTGTGGACGACGGTGTGGATTAGCGGGTCCAGTCGTGCTTGGCGGCCCGAATCAGGCGGTCCTTCAGCTCCCGGGTGTGCCGGCGGCTCACCGGCAACTCGACGCCGTCCACCGCGACCACGTAACCCGAGTTGGTCAGCCGCAGCTCGGTGACCAGGCGCAACTGCACCAGGTAGGAGCGGTGGATCCGGACGAAACCGGCGTTTGCCCATCGCTCGGCCAAGGTTGCGAGCGATACGCGTACCAAATGGGAATTGTCCCCGGTGTGCAGCCGGGCGTAATCGCCCTGGGCCTCCACCCAGCGCACCGAGGAACGCGGCAGCATGCGCGTCGTGCCTGCCAGCTCCACCGGGATCGCCGGCTCGTCCGGCGGCACCGCCGGCGCCGGCGCGGAGCGCAGGCCCGCCACCCGGCGCAGCGACTCGCCCAGCCGTTCGGCCCGGACCGGCTTGCGCACGTAGTCGGTGACCCCCAGATCGAAGGCGTCGACCGCGCCGTCGTCGTAGGCCGTCACGAAGACGATTGCCGGCGGCTGCGCGAAACGGCGCAGGATGCGCGCCAGTTCCATGCCGTCCAGGCCGGGCATCCGGATGTCCAGGAAGACCGCGTCCACCTCGGTGTCGCGCAGCACCCGCAGCGCCTCGGTCGCGTCGCCGGCCCGGTGCACGTGCGCCACCCGGTCGTCCGCGTTGAGGAGATAGGCCAGTTCGTCGAGGGCCGGCGGCTCGTCGTCGACGGCGAGGACCACCAGGCTCATGCCCGGACCTGTGGATGGAATTTCGGCACCCGCATGCTCACCTTCGTACCCGCGCCCAGGGCGGTCTCCACCACCAAGCCGTTGTGATCGCCGAACACCGAGCGCAGCCGCTCGTCGACGTTGACCAGCCCGACGTGCTGCCCGTCCTCGCCCTCCGAACCGTCCCGTCCGAAGACCGCCGGATCCATGCCGACCCCGTCGTCCTCGACCGTGATGTGGCACTCGGCGCCCGCGTCGCGGGCCTCGATGCTCACCATACCGACGCCCGGCTTGCGGGACAGGCCATGCCGGATCGCGTTCTCCACCAGCGGTTGCAGGCAGAGGAACGGCAGGCCGACCGGCAGAACCTCCGGTGCGATCTGCAGGCGGACCTGGAGCCGATCACCGAATCGGGCCCGTTCGATGGTGAGGTACCGGTCGATGGAGCGCAGCTCCTCGGCCAGCGTGGTGAACTCGCCGTGCGCCCGGAACGAGTACCGGGTGAACTCGGCGAACTCCAGGATCAGCTCGCGGGCCCGCTCCGGATCGGTTCGCACGAACGAGGCGATCGCGGTCAGCGCGTTGTAGATGAAGTGCGGGCTGATCTGCGCACGCAGGGCTTTCACCTCGGCGCGGGCCAGACGCTCGCGGGACGAGTCCAACTCGGCCAGGGCCAGCTGCGACCCGGCCCAGCGCGCCGCCTCCAGCGTCGCCTGCACCAGGCCGGGCGCCGGCTGGCTGTCGGCCAGCGCCACGAGCGCGGCCTGCGCCGCACTGTCCAGCGGCGCAACCACAGCGCCGCGGACCACGCAATCCATCCGGTCGCAAGGAAGATCAGCCCCATTGAGTACGACCGAACGCCGCGTACTCACGGCCCGCCGGGCAGCCTCGGTCAGCTGGTCCTGATGATGGGCGCCCCGACCGTCGTACGCGAGGCACCGCTCCCCGTCGATGACCGCCAGTCCCACCGCGCCCACCAGGGTGCGCAGATGCCGTGCCGCCTTCCCGGCCGACGCGGAGGTGAGCCCGCCCCGCAGCGGTTCGGCCGCCAGGGCGGCGGTGTGCAGTACGTCGTAGGTCGCCCGCTGCATCGCGGTGGCGATCCCGCGGCGGGCGCGTAACCGGAGCACCGCGACGACCGCAGCCGCCAGCGCGGCCAGAACGGCGATCACCGCCAGCGCGCTACCCACGGTGGAGATACTCGCCCGTGACCTGCGGGTTGTCTAGTACGCGCCCTTGCGCTTCAGGACGACGAAGATGGTGCGCCAGAGGATGCTCAGGTCGTAGGTGAGCGACCAGTTGTCGACGTAGTACAGGTCCAGCCGGACCGCCTCGTCCCAGGACAGATCGGATCGTCCGCTCACCTGCCACAGACCTGTTATCCCGGGCCGCACCAGGAGACGGCGGCGGACATCGCCCAGGTAGTCACCGTCGTCCGCGGGCAGCGGACGGGGACCGACCAGGGACATCTCGCCGAAGAGGACGTTGATCAGCTGGGGCAGCTCGTCCAGGGAGGTGGCCCGCAGCTTCGCGCCGAAGCTGAAGATCCGCGGGTCCTGCTTCATCTTGAAGAGCATGCCATCGGACTCGTTGAGCTCCTCCAGCGTGGCCTTGCGCTCCTCGGCGTCCACATACATCGTCCGGAACTTCCACACCCGGAACGTGCGGCCGTCGTGGCCGACCCGGGTCTGCCGGAAGAAGATCGGGCCCGGGTCGGAGAGCCGGATCCCGATCGCGATGATCGCGAGGATCGGGCTGACCAGGAGCAGGCCGAGGCCGGCGGCGACCCGGTCCATCAGGTTCTTGACCAGCCAGCCCGGGCCCGAGAGGGTCGGCTCCTCGACGTGCAGGAGCGGCAGTCCCTCGATCGGGCGGATGTGCACGCGGGGACCGGCGATGTCGGTGAGCTGCGGCGCGACGACCAGGTCCACACCGGTGCCCTCCAGTTGCCAGGCCAGCCGGCGCAGTTCGCCGGGCTCGGTGCTGGCCGAGCCGCAGACCGCGATCGTGTCGGCGCCGACCTCGCGGACCAGCGACAGGACGTCGCGTCCGGCGTAGACCGGGACCGGGGTCTCGATGCCGCGGGCGGCCGCGTATCCGTCGGTGATGTGGATGGCGACCGGGATGAGGCCGGCGGCCGGGCTGCGGGTGACCGCGGTGTAGACCTCGAGCGCCTCGGGCAGCGTGCCGACCAGGACCATCCGGTGCGCGCCGTGCCCGGTGCGGCGCCGGGCGAAGTGCAGGGCCTGCCGGGCGGCCATGTGGCACAGCAGGATGAGGACGAGAGCGCTCAGCGACGCCGTGGCGACCGTGCCACGCGACAGGTCGGCCTTGGTGGCGAACGCCAGCAGCGACACGCAGGCCACGACGGTGACCGAGGCGCGGACGATCCGCTTGAACTCCTCGCTGCCCAGACCCAGGTAGCGGCGATCGTAGGTGCCGTTGGTCCAGAGCAGGACCAGCCAGCCGAGCGGCAGCACGACGTACGCGAAGAAGTAGAACAGCTCAGAACCCTCGAGCGGGCCCCAACTCCGGGCGGTGAAACCGGCTCGCGACTTCTCCAGGAAGGTGGCGGCGATCCAACTGGCCGCCAGCGCCGCCAGCAGGTCGAGCAGGATCAGGCCGAGAGTGTAGGGCCGGTGCCAGCGGGACACCCGGCGGTGCTGCCGGGTCCACGCCGATCGGGGTACGCCGTTGCTCGGAGTGGGCTGTTGCCACTCGAAGCTGTCGTACCCCACGGGCTTGCTCCGGCTGCTGTCGGTAGTTGGGCGATGCAGGCTAGTGGTCACTTCGCCTACGTCCTCCCGCATCCGGAAAAAGATTACGCACCGCCACGGCTTTCGGATCGTCGGTGAGGCCACCGATACCCGTTCGCGTCATAACGGTTGCCAGGGACCGAGCCACTATACCGATGGATCGGCCGGAGTGAAGGTGACGCTGCGGGAGCAATCTCAGCTTGTACGCTGCGTGATCGCCTGGTGGCAAAGTCACCGTACGAGCTTCGACAGTCGCCGGTCTGCTAGAGGCTTCCCGCCGGTCTGGCAGGTGGCGCAGTACTGCAGGCTCTTGTCGGCGAACGAGACCTCCCGCACGGTGTCGCCGCACACCGGGCAGGGCAGGCCGGTCCGGGCGTGGACCCGCATTCCGGCGCGCTTCTCACCCTTGAGCTCGGCCGCCTTCTGCCCGACCGACCGCTCGACTGCGTCGGTCTCCACCGCGCGCATCGCCTCGTAGAGCGTGGCGATCTGCTCGTCGGTGAGTTTGCCGCTCAGGGCGAACGGCGACAGCTTGGCCACGTGCAGGATCTCGTCGGAGTACGCGTTCCCGATCCCGGCGAGCACTTCCTGGTCGGTGAGGACGCCCTTGATCTGCCCGTTTCGCCCTTTTAAGCGGCTGGCGAATTCGTCGAGGGTGACCTGCAGCGCGTCCGGGCCGAGCCGCGACACGCCGGGCACCTCGGCCGGGTCACGCACCAGGTAAGCGGCGAGCGACTTCTGGGTGCCGGCCTCGGTCAGGTCGAAACCGGAGCCGTCGTCGAGCCGGACCCGCAGAGCGATCGGGCCGCTGCCCGGCTTCAGCGGGGCGGGCGACTTGAACGAGTCCCGGTAGTGCAGCCAGCCGGCGCGGGCAAGGTGCACGATCAGGTGGATCTCCGGGCCGATGCCGACGTCGAGGAACTTGCCGTGCCGGCCGGCACTCGTGACCGGCAGGCCGGCCAACGCGGAGGGCGCTGGATCATAGGTCTTCAGCGCGCTGAACGAGGACACTTCGAAGCGTTCCACGGCATGGCCGACCGCACGCTCACGCAGGTAAGCCGCGAGCGCCTCGACCTCGGGGAGTTCGGGCACCCGTTCACGGTAGCGTTTCGCCGCATGAAGGTGGTGGTTGCGCACAACCGGTACCGCGAGGCGATCCCCTCGGGGGAGAACGTCATCGTCGACACCGAGATCGAACAACTCCGAGCGGCCGGCGTCGATGTGGTGCCGTTCCAGCGCAGCTCGGACTCGATCGGTTCCCTCCCCGCGGCGCAGAAAGCACTGCTGCCGATCTCGCCGATCTATGGCGCTTCCAGTCAGCGCGAGCTGGCCGATCTCCTGGCCGCGGAGAAGCCGGACGTGTTGCACCTGCATAACCCGTACCCCCTGCTTTCTCCCTGGGTTATTCGGACCGCGCACGCGCATGGATTGCCGGTGGTGCAGACCGTGCACAACTACCGGCAGATCTGCTCCTCCGGGCTGTACTTCCGGGACGGGCACAACTGCCGGGACTGCCGGGGCAAGCTGCTCGGCTGGCCGGCGATCAAGCACAAGTGCTACCGCGGCTCGGCGGCGCAGAGCGCGATCATGGCCACCACGCTGGCCGTGCACCGGGGAACCTGGCGCTCGGTGGATCGGTACATCGCACTCACCGACAAGATCGCCGCGCATCTCACCGACTACGGGATCGCGGCCGACCGGATCGTGATCAAGCCGAACGGTCTGCCCGACCCGGGTGCGCCGGAACCGCTCGGCGACGGGTTCCTCTACGGGGCCCGGCTCTCTCCGGAGAAGGGGCTCGGACTCCTGCTGGACGCCTGGCGCCGGCATCCGGACGGCGCTCTCGGGACGCTGCGGATCGCCGGCGACGGCGAGTTGCGGCCACTGGCCGAGCAGGCGGCGGCCGAGCGGTCGGACGTGACGTACCTCGGTCCGCTCGACCGGGACGGGATGGCCGCCGCTCGCCGGGCCTCGGCCGTGGTGGTCGCGGTGCCGACCTGGGAGGACGTGCTGCCGACGGTGATCCTGGAGGCGATGTCGGCCGGCCGGGCGGTCCTCGGAAGCGCGGTCGGCGGGATCCCGTACCTCGTCGGCAGCGGGGCCGAGGCGGCCGGATGGCTGGCCCAGCCCGATCCCGAGTCGCTCGCCGCGGCCCTTCCGGTGGCCCGCGCCGGCGCGGCGGTCGCGGCCGCCGCCGCACGCGAGCGCTACCTGCGGCACTTTCATCCGGACGTGCTCACCGGCCGGCTGATCGAGATCTATACCGAGATGATTTCCGATTCACAGCGCGCGTCTAGGTAATTCGGGCTCCGCAGGGGGAAACTCGCGCGTGTGACAGATCGATCAGCTTCGCAGTCCGGGGTCTCGCGCCGCACGGTTCTGCTCGGTTCGGCGACGGCGGCCGTGGTGGCGGGCGGCGCCGGGTTCCTTCTCGGCCGGTCCGGCCGGGAGGGCGAGCCGGCCGGGACGGCGGCGCCTGCCGCACCACCCGCCAAGTACCGATCCCGCCCCGACCTGGACGGTCTGCCCGACGTCACGATCACCACGCCGGTCGACCGCGCGGCGCCCGGATACGTCTTCCTGACCCCGTTCGCCGGGAACTCGCTGCGCGGGCCGCTGATCGTGGACCAGAACGGCTCGCCGGTCTGGTTCAAGAAGGTGCCCGACCCGGCCACCGTCGCCATCGACTTCAAGGTGCAGCGGTACCGGAAGGACCCGGTGCTGACCTGGTGGGAGGGGACCATCGGGGGAACCGGTGGGCAGGGTGTCGGACAGGGCGAGTTCGTCGTCGTGGACCAGACGTACCGGGAGATCACCCGGATCCGTGCGGCCGGGACCGAGCAGGCCGATCAGCACGATCTGGTGCTCACGCCGGCCGGGACGGCACTGTTCTGGGTGTACGACCCGGTGCCGTACGACCTGACCGCCAAGGGTGGCCCGGCTGACGGGGTGCTGCACGATGGCGTGCTCCAGGAGATCGACGTCGCGACCGGCCGGAAGGTGTTCGAGTGGCGGGCACGCGACCACGTGGGCCTGGACGAGTCGTACGCCCCGCTGCCCCAGGGCGAGTCGGCGCACCTGCCCTACGACTACCTGCACCCGAACTCGGTCAGCCTGGACCACGACGGGCACCTGCTGCTCTCCGCCCGGCACACCTGGGGGCTCTACAAGGTGCACCGCCGGACCGGTGAGGTCCTCTGGCGGATCGGCGGCAAGAAGTCCGACTTCCGGGTCGATGAGCGCTCCACCTTCTCCTGGCAGCACGACCTGCAGCGACGGCGGGACGGCAGCTACAGCATCTTCGACAACGGCGCCGGGATCACCACCGAACGCGAGTACTCGCGCGGACTGATCTTCCGGGTCGACGAGACGGCTCGGACGGTCACGTTCGAGGCCGAGCACGTGCACCCGCAGCGGCTTTCGGCGCCGACCCAGGGCAACTTCCGCGAACTGCCGGACGGCGGGACCTTCATCGGCTGGGGTCAGCAGCCGCACTTCACCGAGCACCGCCCGGACGGCTCCGTCCGGTTCGCCGGGCGCCTGCCGGAGGACAACCAGTCGTACCGCGCGTACAAGGGTGAGTGGCTCGGTGTCGCCCACGACCAGCCGGCGCTGGGTCTGCGGGTGGAGGCCGGCAACGTGATCGCCGCCGCGAGCTGGAACGGGCACACCATGGTCAGGCGATGGCGGGCCCGGTCCGGCACCCAGCCGGGTGCGCTGTCGAACACGGTGGTGGCGGATCGCTCCGGGTTCGAGACCACGCTCACCATTGCCGGGACACCGGAGTACGTGGTGGTGGAGGCGCTGGACGAGGCCGGTCAGGTGCTCGGCTCGTCCAGTGCCGTCCCCATCAGGACCTGAGCGCGGCCCGCCCCGTGAAGGCGATGCTGGCGGCCAGGAAACCGCCGTTGATCAGGGTGAACAGCGCGACGAACCAGACCGTCCACTGCGGCGCCACGGTCAGCACCACACCGGCCAGTGCGACCACCGCGCCGTAGTCGCGGACCAGCTTCACCAGCCGGATCGGCAGCGACCGGCTGGTGACCATGCTGGACGCCTGCTCGCCGCCCTGCATCACCGAGGTGACCAGGTTGACCATCCAGGTGGCGGCGAAGGCGGCGAGCAGCCACGCCGGGGTGTCCGGCTCCTGCGCCTTGGCGGTGGCGGCCAGGGCCGCCACCAGGGCGGACTGCACCGCGACGTCACAGAGCACGTCGAGACGGCCGCCGGCCGCGCTGGACTGGCCGGTGACCCGGGCGAGCTGGCCGTCCGAGCAGTCGAACGCGTACGCCAGCTGCCAGCCGATCAGCGCGATCAGGCCGATCGGCGCGGCCCAGATCCGGTCCTCGGCCACCGGGCCGGCCGCGGCGATCACCACGAACGAGGTCAGGCAGCCGAGCCCGAGGTTGAAGATGGTGAGCACGGTCGGGGTGAGCCGGTGCTTGTGCGCCCGTACCGCGATCCGGGCGCCGATCCGCTGGCTGATCCCCTCGCTGAACAGGCCGCCGCCACGGTTCACCGAGTAGTAGTCGGCGGCCGTGGGCGCGGGCTCAGTGGGCTGCGACTGCATCGTCGTACTCGGCAAGCTTGCGCCGGACCTCGTCCGGCGTCATGGCCAGGTGCTCGAGGATGGTGTAGCGGTCCGGCCGGGTCCGCGGCGCGAACTCGACGATCCGTACGAACTGGTCGGCGTCCAGGCCGACGTCGGACGGCGTACGCGGCAGCTGGTGCCGTGCCAGACAATCGGACATCTGCTTGAACCGCCGCTCGTCGCCGCGCAGGAACGTGCAGAACAGCGCACCGAGCCCGGCCAGTTCGCCGTGCGAGGCGGTCTCCGGGTACAGCGAGTCGGTGGCGTGCATGATCTCGTGGCATCCGCCGCTGCACGGGATGCTGGTGCCGGCGACCGCCATGGCGAGCCCGCTGGAGATCAGCGATTCGGCGAGGGTGGTGACGAACGCGTCGTCGGTCATGTCCCCCGGCATGGAGAGGATCGCCTCGGCGCCCATCCGGGACAGCGAGGCCGCGAGCCCGTCCACCTGCTCGCCGCGCACCTCGCGAGCCAGCTCCCAGTCGGCCAGCGCGCTGATGTTGCTCACCACGTCACCGATGCCGGCGCGGTTCACCCGGTCCGGGCCGTTGTCCACGAAGTCCAGGTCGACGACGACGCCGAACGGAATGTGCACCCCGTACGAGCCCTTGATCCCGTCGTTGATCAGGCTGGCCACCGGTGAGGCGATGCCGTCGTTGGCCAGGCTGGTGGCCACCGAGACCATCGGCAGGCCCCAGCGGCTGGCCGCGTACTTGGCGGTGTCGACGGTCTTGCCGCCGCCGATGCCGACCACCGCGTCGAAGTGCCGGGCGCGCAGCTTGCCGGCCAGTTCCAGAGCGGCGTCCAGGGTGCCGCCGCCGGTCACGAAGATCTCGGCGGACGTGAGCGACGGCCGCAACAACTCGACGATCTGCTCGCCCAGGCCGGGGCCGACCACGACGGCGACGTCGCCGCCGGAGGAGATCCGACCGTCGGCGAGGATCTTGCCGAGGTCGGCGACCGCGCCCCGCCGCACCTCGATGTGCAGCGGGGTCTGGACGCTACGGGCTAGTAGCGGCATGCGATGTCCCGGGCCTTCGCGAGGTCGTCGTGGTTGTCCACCTCGACCCACGGCAGGTCGCCGATCTCGGCGGCACGGACCTCTCCGCCGCGGTTCGCGTACTCCTGGAAGCCGTCCTCGTAGTACAGGTCGGGGTTGCGCTCCCAGGTCGTCTTGAGCGCGTCGGCCAGGGCGGACGCGGCGGACGCCTCGATGATGTTGGCGCCGATGTACTCGCCGTACGCCTCGGCCGGCTCCATCAGCTTCGTGATCTTGGTGAGCTGGCCGTCGGTGTTGAAGACGGTCTTCATCTCCTCTTCGGCCAGCTTCTTCACCGTGTCGACGGCGAGCAGGATGCTCGGGCCGCGCTTGGCCAGCAGCGTGTGCTCCACGCTGACCGGGTGCACGGTGTCACCGTTCACCATCAGCGCGCCCTGCGCGAAGTGGTCCCGGGCCAGCCAGAGCGAGTACGCGTTGTTCCACTCCTCGGCCTTGTCGTTGTGCACCAGGGAGATCTTGACGCCGTACTTCTGCTCGAAGCCGGCGACCCGCTCCTCGACCGCGCCGGCGCGGTAGCCGACCACGATCGTCACGTTCCGCAGGCCGGCGGCCGCCAGGTTGCGCAGCGAGATGTCCATGATCGTGGTCTCCCCGTCCACGGGGACCAGCGCCTTCGGCAGTGTGTCCGTGTACGGGCGCAACCTGCGCCCGGCGCCGGCGGCGAGTACCAGACCGATCATGGGGTGGTTCCTTCCAACGAAAATGGGGCTGTGCCAAGCGAGGATAGCGGTGCACCGCTGCGAAAATCGTATAGAGCCTGCTCGTAAGCTGTTGGGCATGACCGCTGAGCAGCTGATCTCCTTCGCCCGTGGCGCTCCGTCGCTGGACATCGTCGACGTGGAGGGCCTGAAGGCCGCCGCCGCCCGCGCCTTCGACGCCGATCCGGCGGGCGTGACCGCCTACGGCACCTCTGTCGGCTATCTCCCGTTGCGCAAGTGGATCGCCGACAAGCACAACGTCTCCCCGGACCAGGTCATCGTGACGAACGGTTCGCTCCAGGCGGACGCGTTCCTCTTCGGCCACCTGGTCAAGCCGGGTGACGACGTGGTGGTGGAGAAGCCGACGTACGACCGGACCCTGCTCAACCTGCAGAACCTCGGCGCCAAGGTGCACCAGGTGACGGTCCAGCCGGACGGCATCGACGTCGACGAGCTGCGCACCCTGCTCGAGTCCGGGGTGCGGCCCAAGCTGGCGCACATCATCCCGAACTACCAGAACCCGGCCGGTGTCACCCTCTCCGCGGAGAAGCGCCGGACGCTGCTCGCCCTCGCCGCTCAGTACGAGTTCATCATCTTCGAGGACGACCCGTACGTGGACATTCGTTTCCGCGGCGAGCCGTTGCCCTCGATGCTCTCCCAGGACACCGACAACCTGGTGGTGCACGCCTCCAGCTTCACCAAGACGGTCTGCCCCGGCGTGCGCGTCGGCTACCTGGTCGGCCCGGCCGCGCTTATCGACGCGATCGCGAAGAAGGCCACCAACCTCTACATCTCGCCGGGCATGGTCTCCGAGGCGATCGTGCACCAGTTCTGCGTCTCCGGTGACATCGAGAAGTCGGTCCAAACGGTCAGCGCGGCGCTGGGCGAACGGGCCCGGGTGCTGGCCGAGTCGATCCGCAAGCACATCCCGGGTGCCACCTTCACCGAGCCGGACGGCGGTTACTTCCTCTGGGTCGACCTGCCCGAGGACATCGACGTCGACAAGCTCTTCCCGGCGGCCATGAAGAAGGGCGTCGCGGTGGTCAAGGGCAGCGACTTCCTGCTCGAGGGTGGCCGGCACTCGCTGCGCCTGGCGTACTCGGCGGTCACCGTCGGGCAGATCGACGAGGGTGTGCGGAGGATCGCCGACGCCATCGAAGAGGTACGAGGCTGACGGTTCATTTCCCGTGCCGGCGATGAGTCGGCACGGGAACCTCCGGGTAGCCTCGATTGGTTTGCCGTACCCGGGGGAGGTTGGACTTATGACCGAGAACCGCAGCCGTCCGCTCGGGAAAGCCTTGGCCGATCGAATGCGCGGCTTTCTCACCAACGGGGAGACCGCCGAGGCGAACGGTTCGCGCGGCCACACCACCACGTCGGTGGTCGACTGCGGCGTCTACGTCGACGGCAAGCGGATGCCGGGTGACTTCACCCCGGACCGGGCTCTCGAGGAGGCCTGCGGTCAGGACGGAGCCTTCGTGTGGCTCGGGCTGCACGAGCCGTCGGCGGAGCAGATGGCGGCGATCGCGCGCACCTACGGGCTGCACGAGCTGGCCGTGGAGGACGCGGTAAAGGCGGAGCAGCGGCCCAAGCTGGAGCAGTTCGGCGCGGTGCACTTCCTGGTCCTGCGCACGACCCGGTACGTGCCGCACCAGGAGCTGACCGAGAGCTCCCAGGTGGTGGAGACCGGCCAGATGATGATCTTCATCGGCGAGCGGTTCGTCATCACCGTCCGGCACGGCGACGCCTCCGAGCTCGCACCGGTCCGCGCCGATCTGGAGTCGCAGCGGGCGGTCCTGCTGGAGCAGGGGCCGTGGGCGGTGGCGTACGCGGTCACCGACCGGGTGGTCGACCACTACCTCGATGTGGCCGACCAGGTCGAGGCGGACCTGGACACCATCGAGGAGGGCGTCTTCTCCCGCGATCGGAGCGCGCCGATCCAGCAGGTCTACCAGCTGAAGCGGGAGCTCGTGGAGTTCCGCCGGGCGGTGGTGCCGTTGCAGCGGCCGCTGGCGGCGATCACCGGCAGCCAGGGCGTGGTGCCGAAGGAGATCCGCCGCTATTTCCGGGACGTGCAGGACCACCTCACCCGCACGGTTGAGCAGGTCTCCTCGTACGACGACCTGCTCAACTCGATCCTGCAGGCACGTCTCGCCCAGGTGACCGTGGACCAGAACAACGACATGCGCAAGATCGCGTCGTGGGCCGCCATCGCCACGGTCTGGACCGCGTTCGCCGGCGTCTACGGCATGAACTTCGACTACATGCCGGAGACCGACTGGAAGTACGGCTACCCGGCCCTGATCGCCGTCCTCTCATTGATCACCGTGCTGCTCTACCGGGCACTACGGCGAAACGGATGGCTCTAAGGTGGCGTGATGCCGTCGCGTCAGGATGAGCTGCATTCGTACCAGTTTTCGACGCAGCGCGTGGTCGCCGCACTGGTCACCCACGATCCTGACCCACAACGCTCGCCGATGCGCCGGGCCGGCACCACAGCGCTGATCGGGGTGCTGGTCGCCGCGCTGGTGCTCGGCGGCACCGCGGCGTACGGGTTGTTCACCGGCCACACCATGACCGAGGCCACCGACCCGGACGCGGTCCTGCTGGAGAAGGGCACCGGCGCGCGGTACGTCTACCTGCCCGCCGACGGCCGGCTGCACCCGATCCTCAACTACACCTCGGGCCTGCTGCTGGCCGGTGGCGCGCGGCCGGTGCTGAAGACGGTGCGGCCCGAGAAACTGGCCGAGGTGCCGCTGGGTGAGCCGCTCGGCATCCCCGGAGCCCCGGACACGCTGCCGGCCGCTGAGGACCTGCTGGCCGGGGGGTGGTCGGTCTGCACGGAAAGAGGGCGGAGCACCCTGCTCGTCGGGTTCACGCCGCCGGGTGACCCGGCGCCGGCGGAGCTGGGGCTGCTGGTCCGGGACGAGGCCGGGCGTACCCATCTGGTGCACCAGAACCGGCGTTTCCTGCTCGCCGCCGATCGGGTGGACGCGGTCCAGCGAGCTCTCGGCTGGTACGGGCGGCGCCCGTGGCCGGTGGCGGCGGCGTGGGCCGACGCGATCCCGGCCGGCCCGGATCTGGCGGCGCCGGTGATCTCCGACGCCGGCCGCCCCTCGGTGATCAGCGGGCGGCGGGCCGGGCAGGTGCTGACCGACGGGAGCCAGTTCGCGGTGGTGCTGCGGGACGGCATCGCGCCGGTGACCGAGACGCAGGCGCGGTTGCTGGCACCGCCGGCGGACATCGGTGCGGAGTTCCGCGAGCTGCGCGCCTCGGCGACGCAGATCAGCGGCGGTGCGGGCCTACCGGCCCGGGTGCCCCGGCTCGTGGACGAACCGGCGCGGGCGTGCGTCACCCTCGTGGGTGCCGGCGGCGAGGCGGGCGTACGCCTGAACGCGTCCTTCCCGCCCGGCGCCGTACCGGCCGGACCCACCCGGGTCGACCGGGTGCACGTGGCCCGTGGCCGTGGTGCCGTCGTGGTCGCGGCGGCCTCACCGGACGCGCCGGCGAGCAGCGGAACGGTGCATCTGGTCACCGACACCGGCCACCGCTATCCGCTGGCCGGTCGCGACCTGCTGGCCCGGCTGGGATATCCGGACTCGTCGCCCCGGCAGGTGCCGGCGCAGCTGGTCGCGTACCTCCCGGCCGGCCCGGCCCTGGATCCGGTCCGGGCCGGGCGGCCGTGACGGTGGGCCGTCCCTAGCGGGGGCCCGGCTTGGTCTGGTCGGTCACCGTGCCGTTGGACGTGGTGTAGACCGTCGGCTCGATCGGTTCGAACGCCGCGTCGTCGGCGCCCGTCTGGACCGTGCTGGTCGTGTCGTACTCCTCCCACTGCGCGTCCCGCTTGCGACGTGCGTAGTAGGCGGCACCCATACCGACCGCGGTGCCGAGCAGTGCGTACCCGGCCAGCCGGCCGGTGCGGCCCTTCTTCTGCCGGCCGGTGGCCTTGGCAGCCTTCTTCTCGGCCTTACGCTCCGCCTTCTCGACGGCCTTGGCCTGCTTCTTCGCCTGCTTCTTGGTGACCTTTCCGGTGTGCCGGACGGTCTCCGAAGCCGCACCCGCCAGCGGGGTCAGCGCCGCGAGCGCGGTGTCCCAGCTGTTCGTGGCGGCGTCCTTGGCCTTCGTTGCGGCCGGCTGGACGCGATCCTTGGCGGCGTAGAACTTCGGGCCGACGGTCGCGCTGGTCTCCTGAGCCGCCAGGGACGCCGCGCGCTTGAAGTGATCCATGCTCTGGTTGAGCTCGTTGCGCATCCGTGTACTACGCCTCCGACGACGCATCGTTGCGAACACCAGTGCCCACCTCCTGTGGTCTTCTCCCAGGCCATGTTGCCTCTTCAGGTACCCCCGCGCCGCCGGATCCCCGACATGGGGGAGGATCCGAAGGGCACGAGAACAGTCCCATCACGCAGACGGGAGTACCCGTGGCAGAGAACATTTACGCCACCCTTCACACCAACCACGGCGCGATCCGGCTTCAGCTCTTCCCGGATCACGCCCCAGCGACCGTCCGCAACTTCGTGGAACTGGCCGAGGGCACCAAGGAGTACAAGGACCCGCGCACCGGTCAGCCGGGCAAGGGGCCGTACTACGACGGCACCATCTCGCACCGGGTCATCCCCGGTTTCATGGTGCAGATGGGTGACCCGACCGGCACCGGCCGGGGCGGCCCGGGCTACCAGTTCGGTGACGAGTTCCACCCGGAGCTCTTCTTCGACCGCCCGTACCTGCTCGCCATGGCGAACGCCGGTCCGGGCACCAACGGCTCGCAGTTCTTCATCACGGTCGGCCCGACCCCGCACCTGAACCGGCGGCACACGATCTTCGGCCAGGTGGCCGACGAGCAGTCCGCCAAGGTCGTCGACTCGATCGCGAACACGCCGACCGGACCGGGCGACCGGCCCCGTGAGGACGTCGTGATCGAGCGGGTGACGATCGAGCGTTCCTGACCGCTAGCGGTACCTTTGGTGCCATGAGTGAGGCGCCCTCGACGGCACCGGTGTGCTATCGGCATCCGTCACGAGAGACCCTGCTCCGGTGCAGCCGCTGCGAGCGTCCGATCTGCACCAGCTGCATGAACGACGCGGTGGTCGGCCATCACTGCCCGGACTGTGTCAAAGAGGGACGCCGCAGCCAGCGGCCGGCGCGCACCGCCTTCGGCGGTAGTCGCGCCGGCCAGCTCGGCTACGTGACCACCGGCATCATCGCGATCAACTCGCTGGTCATGATCGCTTCCGCGGTGGTCGGCGGCCCGCGCGCGATCGCCGGCGGCGGCGGATTCTTCGGCCTGCTCGGCACCGGCACCCCGCTGACCGACTTCGGCGAGGTGCTCGGCTTCGCGTTCTACGACGGCGCGGTGCACGGCATCGCCGAAGGCGAGTGGTACCGCCTGGCCACCGCCATGTTCCTGCACTACGGCGCGGTCCACCTGCTGCTCAACATGATGCTCGTCGCCCAGCTCGGCCGCTATCTGGAGGCTCAGCTCGGCCCGATGCGCTTCGCCGCCGTCTACCTGCTGGCCGGCTTCGGCGGCAACGTCGCGGCCTACGTCTTCCAGGCGCCGAACCAGCCTTCGGCGGGCGCGTCCACCGCCACCTTCGGCCTGATCGCCGCGGTGATCGTGATCAACCGGCGGCTGCTGCGCGACCCCGGCCCGATGGTGCCGCTGCTGGTCACCAACCTGATCTTCACGTTCACCATCCCGTACATCTCGATCGCCGGCCACCTCGGCGGCCTCGTGGCCGGCGCCGCGGCGGCTGCGGCCGTGGCCTACCCACGCCTGCCGCGCCGCTCGCTCAAGCAGGCGCTCGGCCTTACCGCAATCCTGCTTCTGCTGATCGCCGCCGCCATCTTGCGCACCCAGGCGATCCTCACTTAGCGGTACGCGTAGCCGGCCGTCCCGCCGGATTCCCACCGTCCCGCCGGTCCCGCGCGACCGGCTGCCCGCTCCCGGCCCCAGCGCGACCGCCGGGAAAGGGCGCGCCGTCAGAGGGCCGCGGTGCGGCGCAGGTCGCTGAGCTTCAGGGCGACGTCCTCGGGCAGGGCACCGAGGTCGTGGGCGCCGTACTGGTAGATGGTCTCGCCGGCGTCGATCTCCAGCAGCTCGCTGCGCAGGCCGCGGCGGACGGTGCGTTCCACCCGTACCCGCTCGATCTGCGACCAGGGCAGGTGCCGGCGCCGGGCGAAGCCGGTGAGCACGGTGACGCCGTCGGCGTCCGCCGCCAGGCGGACCGGCAGGAACAGATCGCGCAACGCCCACCCGGTGAGGCCGGCCGCGACGACCGCGGCCAGGACCCAGCGCACCGGGTCGCCCTCGGCGAACGCCGCGGCGAGAACCACGATGGCGACCGCACCCATCAGCTTGGAGACCGGCAGGACCGGTCGGACGCGCCACTGCATGCGTTCACTATGGCAGCCGGGCTGTTGTAATTCGATATTCAGAGGGGCCGGCCGCCTCCTCGCCGTTCATCTCCCGTTAAACATCACATGGACGTGTTCTCAAGTACGTTCCACATCGCCGCCGAAGCCGGGTCGGTCTCCCTCCCGACGGCGAACCGGCACCTGTCGATATTCCAGAACTGTGTCGACCAGGACGACCCCGCGGTCCTCGTGACCCGCTGCGTCCGTCCCGGAGCACCACTGTCCGGCGACTACCACCTGCTGCTCACCCAGCGCAGGCTGGTGATTCTCCGGGAGACCCGGCCGCTGCACCGCTTGCGGCTGCACCTCAACGCCAACCTGCGGCACCTGTGCAACGTGACCTGGCGGCTCGATCTGGCCAAGCCGGCCGTCGAGATGTCCGCCACCGCGATGGACGGGGTGCGCGAACGATTCCGGATGCGGCTGGGTGACGAGGCCGCGGTGTGGCATGCCGAGGAGTTGCTGCGGCAGGTCTTCGAGGGCCGGCGTGGTGAGCGGGTGTCCGTCCCGGTGCGGAAGCCGCGAAGCTCCTCACCTGCGGTCGCTCTGGCGTAACAGCTCCGCTCACTTGCCCGCGCCTCTGTTGCCTGTGCCTCTGTTGCCCGCGCTTCAATTGTTTGTGCCTCAGTCGTTTGTGCCTCAGTCGTTTGTGCCTCAGTCGTTCGTGTCTCAGTCGTTCGTGTCTCAGTCGTTCGTGTCTCAGTCGTTCGCGCCGAGGAAGGCGTTGATCGATCTGCGTAGGCCGGCCGCGTCGAGACCGTGCTCGCGGGCGTGGTCGCGCCAGGAGCCGTAGCGGCGGATCTCGGTTCGTCCGACGCCGAGGTACAGCGCCCGGTGCGGCATTCCGTTCAGCGCCTCGCCCACCAGCCGCGCCGACGTACCGGCCAGGTACGGCTCGACGAGCACCACCTCACCCCCGGCGAGCGCTCGCAACCCGTCGGTGTCGAACGGCCGCGGCGTGTTCGTGTAGGCCACCGTCACGTCGAGGTCCCGGGTCGCCTCCAGCACCGGATCGAGCATCGGACCGACCGCGACCACCAGCGGCCCGCCCCGCTTCAGCACACGCAGGCTCCCGCCGTCCGGGTAGGGGCCCTTGTTCTCCTGCACCGAAAGCCGGATGTAGACCCGATCGTCGTGCCGGGCGGCGGCACGCAACAGCCCCGGCACCTCGTCCCGGTGACCCGGCACGTGCACCGTCCACCCTTCGAGCGTGTCCAGCAGCGCGACGTCGCCGGGCGACTGGTGTGTGTAGCCCTCCTCCGCCGCGTCGTACGAGGCTCCGATGCTGACCAGCACCGCGCCCACGTCCTGGTGTGCGAAGTCGAGCTTGATCTGCTCGTAGGCCCGGTCGACGAGGAACGGGGCGTACGAATGCAGGATCGGCCGGAGCCCGGTGAGCGCCAGCCCACCGCCCACCCCGGCCATGAGTTGCTCGCGGATGCCGACATTGAAGACGCGGTCCGGATGCCGCTGCTGAGCCGTGCGGAACGACGAGGCGGAGATGTCCGCGAGCACCAGCGCGGTGCGCGGGTCGTCGGAGAGCAGGTCGGTGGTGGTGTCGATGAAGGTTTCCCGCATGGCCGGCCTCATTTCGTCTCTACGGCGGCGACGACCAGGTGCGGCCGGCCGGTGACTCGCAGGGCGCGTTCGATCTCGTCGTGGTCGCGCCCGTTCACCACGGAGACACTCCACCCCGGGAAGCGAGCGGGTATCCCGACGGACAGCCCGGCGCGTAGGTGGTCGCCCTCGCCGCCTCCGGCGCCCTCGATGCCGGGCCAGGTAGGCGCCCCGTCCCATCCGCCCGGCCACCCGTGGGTCGACGACTGGTTGTCGATCACGATGGCGGTGAGCGGCAGCTGGATCGCGGCCGCGTACGCGATCGCCTCATGGTTCGAACCCTCGTCCAGCTCCGCGTCGCCGAGCAGCACGAACGTCCGGCTGTCCAGGAAGCCCTGCGCGCGCAGACCGAGCGCGGTGCCGACCGCGACGCCGAGGCCGTGACCGAGGGAGCCGGTGCCGATTTCGACGCCGGGGATGAGCACCCGGTCCGGGTGGTGCCCGAGCCGGCTGTCCCACCCGGCCAGGTCGTCCAGCCAGTCCTCGGGGATGAAACCCTTGGCGGCCAGCACCGCGTAGTAGGCCGCGGGCCCGTGACCCTTGGAGAGCAGGAACCGGTCGCGGTCCGGCTCGTTCGCGGTCTCCGGCGTGATTCGCAGCACACGGTCGTAGAGGACCCAGAGCACGTCCAGTGTGGAATGCGCGCTGAGCGCGTGTTTCTCGTCGCCGGTGATCCGGCTGAGCAGCGGATGTAGCGGGTGTCTCGATGCGGTCACAACAGTCATGTGCATAGGCTGCAACTTAAAGTTCACTTCAGCTCAAGGAGTCCGCATGGAGACGCTGACCATCGGCGATCTGTCCGCCCGCAGCGGCGTGGCACCCTCGGCGTTGCGCTTCTACGAGCGGGAGGGCCTGATCCACTCCACCCGTACCAGCGGCAACCAGCGGCGATACGAGCGAGCCGAGCTGCGCCGGGTGGCCTTCATCAAGATCGCTCAGCAGGTAGGGGTGTCACTGGAGGAGATCCGCACCGCGCTGGCCTCCCTGCCGGAGAACCGGACACCCACAAAGGCAGACTGGTCCCGTCTATCCGCGCGGTGGCGCCACAAACTCCAGGAACGAATCACCGTGCTGGAGCGGCTCCGCGATCAGCTAACCGGTTGCATCGGCTGCGGCTGCCTCTCGCTGCAACGCTGCAACCTGGTAAACCCCTCCGACCAGCTAGCCCTCCGCGGCGTAGGCCCTCAGATGATCCTGAACCCGCCCGCAGAGTAAGAGGGCGTGGACCCGAACGATGAGTCCGCGTGACGCGTTCGGCGTCGGCGCCATTCGCTTGCGGCTTGCAGGGCCGCTTGCGGCCAGCCAGCGGCCGGGGCGCCTGCTCGCGGTGTGTGGCGCCGGTTGCGGTCGGCCGGTGGTTGCTGGCCAGCGGCCGGGGTGGCTGCTTGCGGTGTGTGGGGACGGTTGCGGCCAGCGGGTGGTTGCCGACTGCCCGTCCGGGCATGGGCGGGTGTGGTGTGGATCACCGAGACAGCCATTGCTGCTAGCTCGGTGGTCGACAAGGCGCGGGTCTGCGGGCCGGCTATGCGCGAAGGCTGCTTCAACGGCCGCCAAGCAGCCCTCGCGCACAGCCGAATGATCAAATAGGCCGAAAAGGCGGACCCGGCTTTGCCTGATGGCTGTCACCGCCTCCCGGGGGCTGCGCTGGGCTGCACCGAGCCGAGCCGAGCCGGGCCGCGCTGGCCGCGCTGGGCCGCGCTGGCCGCGCTGGCCGCGCGGGGCTGGCCGCCGCGTGCCGGCTCACCGCGCGACCGCCGCAACGGCCATTCCTGGAACGGTCACCTACCAGGCCTTGACCGCGAAAGATGTCGAGCTCGCACTCTCCGGAGCGGCGAGGCGTCTCCCGGAATCCAGTTAGGAGCGCATGGTGCGGTCAGGGCCTCGCTGAAGAGGCAGAGGCGGCGCAAGCGGAGTTCAACCGCATGTCACTGGAACGACTCGCGACGTTCGAGGGCGGTGCCACGCGACTCAACGAAGCGCGCAGTGAAGCCGTGGGAGACGAGCCGTGAACGCCTTCATCCGGTGGCGAATCGCCTCTTCATCGTCTTCTCAGCCCTCGCCTTGGGCTGGCCGCTCTTGGTGACTGGACCTACTGGGCATCGAAAGTCCGGCTCGGCGCGCGGTCACAGCGTTCGTGTTTGTCATGTTCGCGGTCTGCCTGAGGCTCAGCGTCTCCATCGGTACCAATCGCGTGGCGGCGTGTGGTTACTGTGCTGCTCTTCCTCGGCCTGGGCTTCGGCGTCGCGTGGGCGCGCACCATGGTTGCCGAGCGAGGCTGCCCGTCGATGGCCCGAAGCGAGGCCGAGCAGCGACGACAGCAGCGACAGCACAGCCGCTGCCGATGCCCGTGGTCGCGCGATGGTCGCGACGAGCGAGATCGAGCGGGTCGCGGTGAGACCGAGCGCTTAGCACACAGGACCCCCGTTGCGCTGCGTTTGCGCAGTTCAGCGGGGGTTTCTGCTGCTCGTGAGAGAGCGGAGGGCGTGTGATTCGAACCCAACCAATGGGCCTGACCAGGGGATTCACTCCCTGGCCATGGCCAGGATTGGACCGAAGTTGATCAGGATTCAACTGCGTTCGACAGGGCTGGCACCCCCCACGCTCCCCCCACGACGTCTCTCCCCATAAGGGCGCTGCTGATCGTCTGCACGATCGCCTCCCCCACCTCCGGCATCAGGTGCCCATAAAGGTCCGAGGTCACCTTGATCGAGCTGTGCCCGAGCATCCGCTGAACGGCCGTCAACGGCGTGCCGGCCGAAATCAGCAGGGAAGCCACGGTGTGGCGAAGATCGTGAAGCCTGAGTCCGGTCAGACCGGCGAGCTCGCAGATCTTGCGCCAGATCCTCTGCCGGAAGTTGCGCGTCACCGGCCGGTCGGAGTTCGGCATCGTGAACAGCAGGTCACCCCGCTGCTTTCCGGCGACCAGTGGCGTCAGGTCGAGCGCGAGTTCCTGGGTGATGCGCACCGTCCGCCGGGAGAACTTCGTCTTCGGTGTCGTGTAGATGTACTCGCCGCCGCCAGCCTCGTAGGCCGTCTGAACGACCGTCACCTTGCCTGCGAAAAGGTCGACCTTCCCGATGCGCAAAGCAAGGGCTTCCGAGAATCGCAGCCCAGTAGTAACGAGCAGCATTACAAGCGGCCGCCAATGGGCGTACTTCCCCGAACACGCCGCTAGCAGGCGCTCAATTTCCGGCGGCGTAAGAAACATCATCTCAATTTCCTCGCGCGGCGGCATGGGCGTCCGGTGCGCTGGATTGGCTGGAATCTTCTTCGCCTCCACCGCGCCTTGCAGAATCTTGTGCAGAACGCCGTGGGCATTGCGTACGGACTTGGGCGCCAACGGACGCCGGGCCGGACCGCCGTCGTCCGGGTCGGGTGTCCCGTTGACCAGCTTCCGTACCCAGTCCTTCACGACGGTCGCATCGACCTGGTCCAGCCGGTAATCGCCCAGCCAGCGCAGGATGTGCGTTCGCACGCGAGACCACTCGGTGCGCCTACTCGAGGGCTTCAGCCCGATCTCGTAGTTCGGCCAGAACTCGGCGATGAATTCCCGCATTGTGATTTTTCCGTCTTGCGGGTTGATGAAATTTCCCCGCGCGCGATCAACGCGAAGTCCATCCAACACCTTGCCGGCGACCGTCTTGTTGGGAAGCCCTGACTTGATTGTGGTTTTCCGTCCGGCGACTTCGTCACGAATACGCCAGGTGGGGCCGTGTTTCTCAATCCACATTGGACAGACCAATCCTGCGAACCGAAAGTCTAATGAGATGGGCGGGCAGTTAGCCCCGCATTGCGCGCTTAGGAGCTGCGCTTCCCGAGAGCTTGGCGCCGAAGTTCCTGAAGGGACGCGACCATATTGATCGACGGTTCGATCGTCGACACGATCTCGGCCCGCTCATCGTGGTCTGCGTTGCGATAGAGAACGATCAGCCGACGCAGGATCGGATCGAGGTCTGCAAGCGGATCCGCATCGTCGTCCTGGCCCTCGATCAGGCCGGCGACGGTGAGCAGCGAGCGGGCCGATTCCTCGGTGGCGGAGGCGATCCGAGTGATGGCGGTCGTGCTGGGCCTGGCTTTGCCGTTGCGCCAGTTTGAGATCGACGTGTGGCTGATGCCGGCCAGCTCGGCGAGCGCGCTGTCGTGGCGGATCCTGTGGCGCTCCTTGAGCTGGTCGAGCTGGGACAGGAAGGCTTCCCGCTCCGGCCATTCAATCGTGCGCACGTGCACGACATTAGGTATCTGTGCACGTGCTGTCACTCGTGTGCGCGCACGCACATCAGGATCAGGACCTTCTCTGACATGGGCACGGCCTATCGCCCGGACGTTGGTCAGTGCAAATGCTGTGTGCATGCACGCACACTAGCACTGGAAAACTTCTCCAGGAACCTCGTGATCTCCGCCTTGTGCGTGCGCGCACATGAGGGGTACGGTCTTGCACGTGCCATCACACGAACATGACGGCTTCGCCCTAAGGCTCGAACGCTTCGACGAGCTGACGGCCAACAAGGGCTGGAAGACCGACCAGCAGCGAGCCGCCGGCCTCGGCATCAGTCACACCACCTTGGGCCGCATCCGACGCGGCATCACCAAGCCGGGCACGCGGTTCATCGCCTCCGCCACGACCGCTCTCGACGTCTCGGTCGAGGACCTGTTCACCCCGACCGAGGCGGCCTGATGGAAGACCTCGAGCTGATCACCAAGGAAGAACTGGCCCAGCTCTTTCGAGTGCCCAAGAGCTTCGTCGACGAGGCGGTCACCGCCCGCCAGATCCTGTTCACGCGGCTCGGCAAGCGATACGTCCGCTTCTCCCGCGAGAACGTCCGGCAGATCCACGAGCAGGGCTTTGAGCCTGCCATGACGGCCTAACCAGGGCTTCCAGCCCTCAGAAATACGCCCAGCGGCCCCGCACAGCTCGCCAGCACGCCGGGACCGCCAGACGAAGGGAATCCTCCCATGACCCAGCTCAACAACGCGCTGAGCACCGCCGGGGGCGGTGAGCAGGCATGACCCGCGACGAGATCATCGCCATGATCATCGGCGGCGCGATGCTCGGCATCACCGGCGCGTTCGCAATCGACTTCCGGCGCCGCTACCGGCGCGCGAAGGCCCGCATCGACCAGCTCAGCGGCCACGTCTCCGCCGCCGAGCACCTCTTGCACCTCACCGACCCGGCGCGCACCCAGGAGGTCGCCGCGCTCGAGGCGCAGCTGGCCCTCCCCGCGCACGAGCGGCAGGAGGACGCCCGATGACGTTCGCCTTCTCCTCCGCTGGCCAGGCCGTGGCCGCTGGCGTCCTGGTCGCCATCGCCCTTCTCTTCCTGACTGGCGCCCTCGTCACCGTGGTCCTGGTCTGGTTCACCGAGCCGACCATCACCACCCGCCCGGCCGACACCGAGCCCGATCGGGCCATCCCGGACGAGGACACCGCGGTTTACACGACCCGGCCGTACCCGGGGCGGCACCGCGCGGTGGAGGTGCCCCGTGGCTGACCTCCGCGTTCACACCGTCCCGGTGCAGCCCTGCTGCGGTCTCGTCCCTGGCGAGTGTGAGTGCCTCAGCCCGGAGGCGGCCGCAGCCGAGATGGCCAGCCTGCTCCGCGAGCGGCCCCCGATTGTCATGCGCACCGGCCCCGCTGCGCAGGCCGCCATGGCACAGGCGGACGCCACCCACCCGCTGCTGATCGCCATGCGCGCCGCCGCCACGACCCGCTTTGATTCGGAGGGACAGCCGCGATGAGACTCCAGTTGACCGCTGAGCAGCACGCCAAGCTCCTCGAGGAGTTGCCCCAGTTCCGCGTCCGCGAGCTGCGCGGGCAGTCCCACCTCGAGGCATGGGACGTCCGCCGCACCCTCATCCGGATTTTCGGCTTCGGCGGCTTCGACATCGAGACCAAGAAGAAGGAGGTCGTCGCCCAGATCGAGCACCCGCCGACCAACCCGGGCGGCCGGTCTCGCTGGAGCGTCGTCTACACCGCTGAGATTCGCCTGACGATCAAGAACCCGGACGGCAGTGTCGGAGCCGTCTACGAGGATGGCGCATCCGGCGACAGCCAGAACCAGCCAAGCCTCGGCGACGCCCACGACCAGGCGCTCAAGACCGCGCTGTCGCAGGGCCTGAAGCGGTGCGCGGTCAACCTCGGCGATCAGTTCGGCCTCTCGCTTTACAACGGCGGCAAGACCAAGGCGGTCGTCAACCGGACCCTGGTCGGCGGGCCCGGTGCCGCCGCCCCGGCCGACCTGCCTGCCGACGAGGCGCCCGTCCAGGGAGAGCCGGAACCGCAGCACGACGCTCCGGCCAGTGAGCCAGAGACGTCGGCTACCCAGGCGGCCGGATCCGCTGCGGACCAGCTGGCCGAGCAGATCGCCGCCGCGAGCGACAAGGACCAGCTCGGAGCGGCATGGAAGGCCATCGGCGCGGCTACCAATGCGCAGGCGATCACGGTGGAGCAGCGCAACCACCTCCAGGAGGCGTGGAAGCGGCGTAAGGCTGAGGTACTGCCGAAGAATCCGGGCAACGACGCGGCCCGCCGCCACATGATGGCGCTCTTCGGCCAGGTCGGCTTGGCCGACAAGGCCGAACGCGACGCGCGGATGGCGTACGTGGTCGATGCCGTCCAGCGAGACGTGGCCAGCACCAACGACTTGACCGACGCCGAGGTCCGGGCCGTGATCGGCCGGCTGGAGCGGTGGATCGAGCAGGACACGCCGCCGCAGGATGCCGAGCTGGCCGGGACTGGTGCCCGATGAGCCACGACAAACTTGTCAACGCGGTCCTGCGCGTCGACGGTCTGATGGTCGACGGGAAGGACGGCCCCGCGGACCTGCGCACCCAGCTCGCCGACATTGACGCGGAGGCCTTGGCCGATCGGCTGTACGACCGGCTACGTGCCCGCGGCGTCAACGCCGACGACGCGCGGGAGCAGGCGGCCGAGCTGGCCATAGCGATGCTCGGCCTTGACCTGGCGGAGACGGCCCGGTGACCAGCATGCGCAAGCTCCACCGCCGCAACCTCGTCTGGCGCCGGTACGCCGAACGGACCGCCTGGAACCCCCGCCACACCCCGCCGATCTGGGCCCACCGGTGGATCTCGGACGGGCAGTGGCGGGCCTGGGTCCGCCTGAACCGGGAGCGTGAACGTCGCCAGGACATCGCTGCCCGCCGGTGGTGGCCCCAGTGACCGCCACGTCCGCACGTCGCCTCGTCGTCGAACACGGTCCCCGCACGACCGAGCGGGCCAAGCCGCACGAGTACGACGCCGACCCGGACAGCCCGGGAACGTGCCGCTGCCGACTGATCAAGGCGCACCGCCTGCACGATCCCGCCGCCGTCGCGGAGGCCGACGCCGTCGCCCGTGAGGGCCAGGAGGAGCAGCTGCGCCGCCTCGGCGAACGCCAGGACTGAGCAAATCCCTGCGGTCCGGCCTCACTTTCCCGGGGCCGGACCGCACCACCAAGAGCACGGAGTGAACCGTTGAGCGACCAATTCGACGAGGACCGCGCATCCGTGCGTGAGTGGACAGACGTCCTCGCTCGCATCCGGTTCGGCACGGTCAAAGTCGCCGGCCGCAACATCGCCGGATCGCGGATCAAGCTGGTCGCCGCCCGCCTCGCCGACTACGCCGACAGCGACGGATCCCGCGTCCGCCCTGGCCTGCCGCGCATCGCCGTCGACTGCGAGATCGACTACAGCAGCGCCAAGCGAGCCGTGCAGTACCTGACCAAGGTTGGCCTGCTCCGCCTCGTCCGCGCAGGCGCCCGGCCCGGCCACGCCGACGAGTACCAGCTGGCGATCCCCGTCAGCCTGCTCGACCGCGACGACCTCACCGTCTGGTCTCCGGCCAAGCACGCGATGGAGGTGGAGCGGGTCCGTGAGGCCACGCGGGGCCGGTACAAGAGGCAACCGCAGAGTCCCGACCCGGGCGACCTGCAGGGGCAGGAAGCACCCGCAGACAAGGCCGATAACAAGGACCTGCAGGTGCCTGATGAACCTGCAGAACCGGCCGACACCGACCGACCTGCAGGTGCCTCATGTACCGACATCACCCCACCTGCAGGTGCCTCATGCACTGACCTGCAGGTACATGAGGCACCCGCCACCGACCACAGACCTAGACACAACTACGACCGACCAACCGATGAAGACCTTCGTACGGCCGCAACTGGTCCGCGCGCACACGAGGCCGATGAGAACCCCACGATTTCTCCCCTCCCCGCTCTGTGCGAACACGGCCTCTCCTCGCGCCGACGCGCCGACGGAACCCCGTCCTGCGCCCTCTGCCGCCGTGACGTCGCCGCCAAGCCCCTCGCCCCGGTGATCCCGATCCGGTCAGCGTCATGATCCGCCACCGCACCCCCGGCGAGAAACGTACTCAGGCAGCCGCTGAGGCCGCCGTCGCCCGCGTCTGGGCCCGAGCCAGCCCACCACGGTCACCAGATGACGACACCCGCCTCGGCGAGCTCTACCCGTACATCACCCCCGCCCGAGCCCGACAGATCCGCCACGACCTCGAGGAGACCCAGTGCTGAACCTCCAGCCCCACAACCCGGCCGCCGGCCGACGCCCCTACATCGCCGCCGCCACCTTCTTCGCCCTCGAAGCCGCCGAAGCCCGAGCAGGCGCCCACCGCCTCGCCCACGACCAACTCGCCCTCGTCACCGGCACGCTCCTCGCCACCATCGACTCCTGGCACACCGGCGAAACCACCGTCGACGCCTACGAGAAGGCCCTGGCCGACGTCCGCCACACCCTCACCCGCGACATCGACAGCCTCCTGCCCGACAACCCACAACCCCTCATCGGCGAGGCGGCCGCGTTCTCGGTTCCTCCCGCGCGCACGCGGGAGACCCCGCAGACGTACGCGGATGCTCGAGCAGCCAGGGCGGTGCTCGGCCCGCTGCGCCAGCTGGTCCCGGACGAGCCCACCGCCGAGCTGCCGATGGCCGGCACCTGGGGACCGTACGAAACCGAACAGCAGGTGCACCTGGAGCCGCTGCCGGTCGCGATCAGCGAGCTGTACGACGCCGGGCTGATCCGCCCTGGCGATCCGGAGGGGCTGCTGCGGAACACGACGCTGGCGCACATGGTGGCCGCATGCGAGGCGGCCGGCGTCCGCCGTGGCGCGCACGACGATCGGGTCCTCGAGCGGATCGCCGGGTCCGGGCCGACCACGGCGCAGGTACTGATCGGCCTGATCCGGCGCGCCTACGCAGCCGGTGCGGACAGCGCGCAATGACCGCCACGACCTGGTCCGCGTGGGTTCTGCCGTCGGCATCGATCGACGTGGGGCCGCGGTCCGTACGGCCGCCGCCATAGCGACTGCTTCGCCCCTGCCGAAGCCGGGTTTGCGCCCGCGCGCCTGTGAAGGAAGCCTCATGAACGTCGAGAAACGAGATCGACTGTGCACGTTCACAGAACAAAACGACATATTGGCCCTGGCGCAACTTGCCCAGCCTGTACACCTTCGTGCTGGCGCCGCTCTCTGGTCCCTCCGAATCGCCCTAAACGCGCTGCATGACCGCTCCGACGAAGAGCACCGAGCGATCACCGAGGAGCGGGCCGCAGCCGCCGATCCGCTCAAGAGCCCGGCGTTGGGCCGCCGGCAAGCCCTCGGCGGCCACGGCGATCCCACCGGCGACGCCATCCTGGCGCTCGGCTTAGCCAGGTCCAACCGGTACGCCGACCTCCTCGGCGAGGTCCTGGATCAGCTGGACGGTGTCGCCAAGCACCTGCCCTCGGTGGGCGACTTCAGCCCGGTCGCAAGGATCGAGGCCGCGGTCCCCGCCATGAGCCCGGCCGCCGCCGACGCCACCCGGCTCCTCGCCGACCGGATCGACGGCCGGATCCGCCGGCTCATCCGCCTCGGCCACGACCGCCAGCTGGTGCCCCGCATCGCCTGCCCGGGATGTGACACCACCGGCCTCGTCGTGCGCACATCACCGCCGCTCGATCGACGGGTCATCGAGTGCTTCACCTGCGGCAACGCGTGGCCCAGGGCTGAGGTGCTGAGGAGCGTCGACGCGTGATCCAGGTGGCGGGGGAATGGTGGGGGACAGCGGCCGAGATCGCCGACCAGATTGGCCATGGCGTCACGGCGGCCACCGTTCGGCGATGGGCCGAACGGGACGATCTCACAGCCGTACGCACCGTGGACAGGGCAGGCCGCCGCCAGGTGCGATACCTGCTGGGCGAGGCGGTGGTGATCGAACGCGCGAAACGGCACGCCCACCGCGGCCGCCAGCGCGCACGCCGGACCACGAACGGCTTGCCATGACATCACGGCGTCGTGCCCTCAACTACCGCCACGTACCGTCTCGGTGGATGTACCCCGTTTGGCACTGTCCGGTCCAATGAGTCATGACGAACTTTCGGGATCGCTACCGCGCCGCCCGTGCCGGATGGAAGACCGCCGGAAACCCGTCAGATGGCACCAAACTTGGGCGACCAACGGCCTACGTTCGGAGCAGCCGGCGTCTACGCCCTCCGACGACGGCAGCAACTCCCGACCGGTGGCAACGCGGCACCGCGATCGGCGGCCTTGTGTCGGTCCTGCTCGTGGCAGTCGGGCTGTATCTAACCAACGACTACAACCGCGACCAATACCGTCTGCAACAAGGCAGCACCAGACAGCAGCAGGATCTCGCGCTCAAGGGCCAGCGGGCTGACCGGTTCGTCAAGGCGATCGACCAGCTTGGGCAAGAGGGCGACGACAAGCTAAGCATCCGGCTCGGCGGCGTCTACGCGCTAGAAACACTTATGCGGGAATCCGTCGACGACCGAGACACGGTCATCGAGGTATTGTGCGCGTTCATCCGCACCCACGCGCCTCGTCCTGACCCCATCCCAAAGACCGTGCCCACATCTCCGGAGGATGTCAGGGCCGCTATCTCCGTCTTGGGCCGTCGTCTCGCCCCTCAGAGCCACAGGTATCTGAACCTGAGCGGCACTCTGCTCGGTCTCCGCCAGATCGACCTGCGCAGTACGGCCCTGCGCAGTACGGACCTTAGCGACGCGGACCTGTCCGACGCGGACCTGTCCGGCGCGGACCTGAGCGGCGCGGACCTTAGCGACGCGGACCTGGTCGGCGCGGACGTGCGAGGCGCGGATCTGGTCGGCGCGGACCTACGAGGCGCGGACCTGGTCGGCGCGGAATTGCGATTCGCGGACTTGAGCGCCGCGGATCTGATCGGCGCGGACCTGCGAGCCACGGACTTGAGCGACGCGGACTTGAGCGACGCGGTCTTGAGTCCCGCGAACCTGAGCGGCGCGTACCTGCCAGGCGCGGACTTGAGCGGCGCGGACCTTAGCAACGCGGACCTGCGCGGCGCGTACCTGCGAGGCGCGGACCTAACCGCCGCGGACCTGGTCGGCGCGGACCTGCGAGCCGCGGACCTTGGCGACGCGGTTCTGAGCGGTACGGACCTGGCGTGCACGGCAATGGATCAACAGACGAAGTTGCCGCCGGGTACGGCGCACTCGGACCCCAAAGGCGGTGAAGGCCCCGGTTGCCAGCGGTAGGACGCCGCGAGTGCAGAGTCCGGCAGCCCGCAGATCAGCGGCGCCCCTTGACGCTGAGTCGATCATTGTTCACACTGGCGGCGGTAGGATTCTGCCTTCAGCCCGGAGACCACTGGTCCCGGGCTGTCGTGCATCCGGGGGTGGATGCGTTGAGGGGGGTGCTGGTGCGGGCCGACCGGGAAGCCGACCCGCACCGGCAAATAACTCAACGGCGACGGCGCAAGTAGATCGCACCAAGAATCAAACTGCCGAGCCCCAAAGCGCCGAAGAGAGCGAGCGCCACGATCGTGCCCGCGGTCTGGTTCTCTGTGGCCGTCAGGATCCCGATCAATCCGGCAGCCGACGTGGTGAACGCCGCGAAGCCGGCCATGGCAACCTTGCCGTCAGCGTCGGTGTTGTCGGTGCTACTGCCAGATGGGGATCGCTTCTGTAGTTTGGACATGTCGTCCTCTCTGTTGTGAGGCTCGTGAGAAGGCATCGCTAACGGGTTGGCGACACGACGGCCCGCTGCCTGGCGGGCCGTCCCCATTGGGGACCGATGGTCGCTCTTGACGCCTGGGCGGTGCACGCGCGACTAGAGATCGCCTCCGTTCCTGGATGGCGGATCGCTGGGACCCGCTCCTGACTTTTACGCTAACGGGTGAGCCGTCAGTCCTCCACGACCAATACACGGGCGTGGATCTGGTTGCGCTGTTGCAGCGCCGCCCGGAGCAGCCGGTACAGGCCGTCCTCTAGGTAGAGAGCGCCCCGGTACTCCACCACGTGGGGGAAGAGGTCGCCGTAGAAGGTGGAGTCCTCGGCGAGCAGCTTGTCGAGTGCCAACTCCCGCTTCGTGGTGATCAGGTCAGCGAGCCGGATCGGGCGCGGCGGATCTCGGCCCACGCCTTCAGCGTCGTGTGGTGATCGGGGTACGGGGCTCCGTCCCGGACCGCTTCGAACATCAGGGCGGGGAGCCGCTTGCGCGCCGCTATGGGGGCTCGAACAGAGACTGGAGAGCTTCATGCTGCCGCCGGCTCTGCAGCCTGGACAGTTCGACCCGGCAACCGAGCCGGAGAAGCAAGCCAAGTTCCGGCGGAAGGTCGCCGATGTGCAGCACCTCGTTGGGCATCTGATGAGCGGCAACGACTACTTCATCACCAGCGACGAAGACGACATGCTTAAGCCCCTCGAAGAGAGCGCGCATCCTCGAAGCCGCTTCCATCCGCGTTGTCGATCCGCGAGAGGCGCTTGATCTCGCTCGGCAATGATCGACGCAAGGTGAGTGCGTTGCTGGACGCTGAGTCGATCATTGTTCACACTGTCGGCGGCAGGATTCTGCCTAAAGCCCGGAACCCCGCCAAGGTCCCGGGCTGTTGTGCATTCCGCTCAGCTCCAAGAGCTGAGCCCATTCTCTTCCGCAAGCAGGCCACTACTCGCGCGGCCAGATGAGCACGGCTGCAACGAACTGCGGTAGCGCCGCAACGATCCCTGCCACGGTGATGGCGTACTTGACCGTGCTGTCTGGCGTGCCCCATTCTCCGGCAATCGCGAGGATGGTCGCGATCGCCGTAACGAAGCTGCCGGCGGCTAAAAACGCTGCGGTTAGGACGCGGGCGTGGTGCTTTTGGCTCCGGCTGTCAGGAGCTGATTTCTTCGGTACGTTCAACGTGTTGTCCGATCATGGTCGAGCTGTTACGAGGCGTCCTCTTTGGTTGGCGACGGGGCGGCTCGCTGGCAGGCGAGCCGCCTACTAGTCCTGCGACTAGATGGTCACATGTTGTGATGCCGTGCACCTCACACTCAGCTCCCTGGCTGAATCCCAACTCGGGCTTAGCCCGATCGGAACCACACTCAGCCCTCGCGCATGCGGAGTTGCTGACTGGCTGGGTGAGAGGCAAGGCGGCGCAAGCTCAATCGTCTAAATCGGACCCTCCCTTATGGCTAGTGCGTCGGTCGCCCCCACCGAACCGACGCCCGTACTGGCTGACAGGCGCGCGATGGGGGGTAGACATCGATCCTGACGCACGTCGCGGCATTAGGGTGCGACTTCGGCAATCTTGGTGAAGGCTTCAACCTGGAGTAAGGGGATCACTGACTGGTACCGCAATCTCGGTGAACGCCTTCAAGCCCTTCAAGCCGACGTAAGGGCCTTCTGATTGGCGCCAGTTTGTGGCCGATGTATCGCTAGATGGCAACTCGAGAGTCAGCGACTTGAGCGGCAGCAATCTGCAAGGTTTCCACTTGGCAGGTTGCACTGCATAGCACGGATTTTGTTGCTGGACCTGCCTATAGACGGATTTAGTTTGGGATGGGTCCTGGTGAGGCTTCAGTTCGCTTGTCCCGCTCGTCCGCCCATTGAAGACCATGCCCCGGCACGCCCTTCCCGTCGCTGATGACGACCGGCGCCGTGTCGCCGAGGGCCACGCCTAGGGCACGTCCGCAACGCCGTCGCTGCGAGATCCGTCGCCCCGGCATGACGGTACGCACACGGGCGGCGGTGTGGGCCGACCGGGAAGCCGGCCCACACCGGGTCACCGGCGCCGGATGTAGATCGCCGCCACCCAGAGCGCGCCGATCATGATCACGCCGAAGATGATGAGCGCGGTGACCGACAAGGACATGGGGATGGCCTCGAGGGCCGAGGCGGTCAGGATGCCGCCGATGCCGATGGCAGAGCCGCCCGCCGTCTTGAGGGCGACTCGTGCCACCCCGGCCGCGTGGTCGGGATCGTTGTGGTGTTGTCCGGGTTGGCTCGTTACGGTAGCCATGTTGCTCCTCGTAGGTTCTGGACCTGGCTTGGTCATTTCGGTGGAGCAGCACGACGGCCCGCCTGCCAGCGGGCCGTCCCCCGTTTCCGGGTTCCGCCGTGCTGCTTCCATTGAAGGTGACTGAATCGGATGCAGTGCCAACCAGCCCCTGCGTCAAGGCTGAGCAGCATCTCGCCCGGTGGCCACTCCTGGCTACAACGAGCGTTATAGTTGAGATGCTTTGTGACACGGTGGGCACCTCCTCCTAGCAATCAGTGACATTTTCGAGTGACGCACGTCATGGTTCTGTCTCGGCAATGTCATCCGAAACCACGTCATCGCGGCCAGCGACGAGTTGGTGGAACGCGGGCGAATCCAGTTGCACTTCCTGACTTCCGTCCTGTTATAGCGCCTAGTGGGCGTGCGTACACCCTGCAAGGGACTAGTAGTCGTTCGCCGTGCGGGACGCAGGCGGGAGGCCGCCGTGGGTTCGCCGCGAAGTGATCTCTGGGTGCTCCCAGTTGCCATGCTTGCCTTTGCGGGTCGGGAAGCTAGTGAATCTTGTCGGGCGGATGCGGCGTTGCGCTCGTCGGGCTGCGCGCTAATCGCCGGTCATTTCGCCGTCGGGCCGATGCTACAGATAAGGCGCCGCTGCTGAACGCGACGAGTAGGTCCAGTGTGGACAACTATTCCGTCCTTTCGGGCATTTTTCACACTCACAAAATTGTCCAGAAATGTGTGTGAGCTGCCGAGACGATTCAAGATCTGAGGCCTTGAGCGGCAGGAACATCGAGTGGGTGACGGTGGTCACACCCCGGCTGGCACTTGTATAGACCACCGTATAGACGACTCGGTGCAGCATATTTTCGGCGAGCCGGTGTAGCTTTTAGGTGCCCTAGTTGATAAGGCCACTGCGCCGTGTCGGACATTTATCGCAGCGCGGTGTAGTAATCGGCGCCTTGTAACTTAGGCATCCGTTCTTGAGCACAATGATTAAGCTATCAAATTTCGAGAGTTACTCCCCACTTCCGAGGTGACTCGTGGCGCGAGGACACCCACCCGTCACCAGCCAGGAACGGCGCCGCGTCGCCGAGCTCCACGCCGAAGGCAAGTCCCGTAACGCCATCGCCGCAGAGCTCGGCCGGTCTGGGCGCACCATCTCGAAGATCTGCGCCGAGCACCACCCGCCGCTGACCTTCGAACGCACCCGCACCGCGGCCGCCACCGCAGCGAAGAAGGCTGACGGCGCCGCACGCCGCGCCGAGCTCCAGCTCAACGCCCTGGACGCCGCCGGCAAGCTCATGGGCCAGATGTTCGCCCCGACCGTCGTCTACAACTTCGGCGGCAAGGAGAACGACTACAACGAGCGCTCGGTCAACGAGCCGCCGTTCCGCGACAAGCGCGACATTGCCACCGCGATCAAGGCGCTCGCCGACACCGCGCTGAAGCTCGCCGAGTACGACAAGGCCACCGGCCACGAGGATGAGCGTTCGATGCTTACCGACCTCCGCGAGGCCCTGATTAAGGCTCGTACCAGTGCAAACCCTTGATCCTGTGAGCCTCAGCAAGTCGACGCTTACGGTCCCGCCAAGCAGGCCGGGTGAACCACAAGCCGCCCAGGAACAGCACGACGGCAGGGACCAGGCCCAGCGGGCTATTCCAGATGGGGTCGATTTCGACGCCAGCCAAGTTCGCGACTACAAGCGATCCGCCCAGGAACGCAGTCCCGGCCGATGTCGTCAACTGCAGGTCTGCCAACCCGAAAAAGCGTGTAGCCAGGATGGCTCCCCAGGCCGCTGCGAGCAGGACGATCACAAGAGCAGACGCGATCGCCTTGGGCTCCCGGGGGAAGATGCCGAACAGCACGCCTCCGAGATAGATGATCGCCGCAGCAACAAGGTTGGCTAGAACGTTCACGCCGACGGCTGCGAGAAAAGACCGCCACGGGCGGGATTGTCCGGATGTGGTCACTCGCTGATGGTCCTTAATGCGCGCAACGTTGGCGGAGGCAGATGATCAATCTCAGCCATCTGCCCCTGTCGGAGAAGCAGATTGAGTACATCTGTGAGAGCAACGTCTTCGTCAACCTCGCCGAGGGCGCCATCCGATCGGGCAAAACCGCGTCCGGCCTGCTGCGCTGGCTGATGTACATCGCCGACCCGAAGACCCCGCGCACCGGCGACCTAGTAGTCACAGCCAAGACGTACGACACCGCGGTCAGGAACATCTTCAACCCGCTCCGCGACGGCGCCCTCTTCGGGCCGCTGGCCAAGGCCACCTCGTACACCCGGGGCGCACCGACCGCCACGATCCTCGGCACACAGGTCGAAGTCATCACCTTCAACGACGAGCGCTCCGAGAATCGACTGCGAGGCATGACGTGCCGCGGCGCGTACGTCGACGAGTGGTCCCTCATGCCTCGCTCCTTCCATGAGCAGCTTCTCGGCCGCTGCTCTGTCGACGGCAGCCAAATCTTCGGCAACACGAACCCGGATAACCCGCGCCACTGGCTAATGACCGAGGGCATCGAACGGGCGCGCCCAGGCGGCCCACTGGCCGGCGACTGGTACGTGCTGAAGTTCCTGCTCGACGACAACCCGGTGCTCTCTGAGACCGTGAAGGCCCGCTACCGGCGGCAGTACACCGGCCTGTACTACCGGCGGAACATCCTCGGCGAGTGGTGCGTGGCCGAGGGCACGGTCTACGACATGTGGGATCCGGCGAAACACGTGGTCAAGACGCTGCCGGGCATAGTCCGCTGGATCTCGCTCGGCGTGGACTACGGCACCACCAACCCGTTCGCCAGCCTGCTCCTGGGCATCGGCGTTGACGGCCGGATGTACCTGGCCCGGGAGTGGCGCTGGGACTCCAAGAAGCAGCAGCGCAGCCTCACGGACGCCGAATACTCGGCCCGGCTCCGTGCGTGGCTCGATCAGCTGGGCGTGCGCCCGGACTGGGTGTGCGTCGACCCCAGCGCTGCGAGCTTCTCGACGCAGCTGTTCCGCGACGGCATCACCCCCGCGCCGGCCGACAACGCCGTCCTCGACGGCATCCGGCTTATCGCCTCACTGCTGAGCGAGGGCCTGCTGTTCGTGCACGAGTCCTGTGCCGGCTGGATCGAGGAGATCCCCGGCTACGTTTGGGACGAGAAAGCCGCGCTCCTAGGTGAGGACAAGCCGGTCAAGGTCGGCGACCACTCGATGGACGCCGGCCGGTACGCCATCAAGACCCCGGAGGTGCTGTGGCGGCCACTAGTACGTGGCGCGTTGGACCTCGCCGGTTAGCATGCGGAAAGTTGGAACCATGTTTCTCCTTCCGCATCGGTTCCTGCGGGTGCGGTCCTCACCTCTGCAAGCCAGTGGTGGCCGTGTACGTCGACAAACCTGACTTCCAGCTTGACCTGGCACTTCGCCTCCAGCTTGGACTGTGCGCCGGGAGTAAAGCGTGTCAGGGAAAGGCCAATGTGGAGCCAATTTAACCGCTCCTTGTCGCCGCCTTTGATGACCGGAAAGCGTTTAGTCACGGGGGCATCGAAGCCGTCATCCGGAACTGTCGATTCCCGAAGAAGTCGGGCGGACACAGCAAGGATCGGGAGTGTTCCGAAGTTCTCGACGGAGCAAACAAAGTTTGTCACCAGGTATTTAGGGTCGGCTAATGGGCTGCTCGATTTTGTCTTATCTACCTGAATGTCCACCTCGTGCACGACGATTGTGCGCGCCTGTGACTCCAGGCTCGTGAGCTGCTCATGTTCGAGTCGTTGTACCTCTTGACGCCGAGTCTCTCGCTCATTCCTGAGTGCGCGCCCCTGCCAGATGAATGCTCCGATTGTTCCTATGGCGGCTGCGACGGTTGCCCATGCCTCAATCCAATCAGCATTAGTAGCGCCTTGATCTGCGGCTAACTGCACGAGTGATATCACGACATTCCACGGTAGGCCCGGGAGGGTCATTCACGCTACGGTTGGGAGACCTGGTGCCGATTCCGACCGGCGGCGCCTGGCCGCCCCCACACCTCACCCCCGCCTACGACGCCTACCGCGACTGGGACGCCTGGTATGCCGGCGACCCGGACGGCCTGCGCGCGGTCTACTCCGGCCGCGGCCCCCGCGGGCAGGTCCTTCCGCCGTCGCAGCGGGTACGGTCCGGGCAGTACGCCGGCGGCCTACTCGGTGCCGTCTCCCGCTTTCTCTGGGGCGCTCCGCCGCCAGCTGGTCAGCGCGATGGCCGGCTGCACGTGCCGCTCCCCGCCGACCTCGCCGCCACCTCAGCCAACCTGCTGTTCTCCGAGCTGCCGAAGATCACCCACGAGGACAAGGCGATCCAGGAACGCATCGAGCGGCTGGAGGAGGACGGACTCACCACGCTGCTGCTGCACGCCGCTGAAGCCGCGTCCGCGCTCGGCGACGTTTACCTCCGGCCCGTCGTTGACGAGGATGTCCTGCCCGGCCGCGCCTTTTTCGCCACGGTGCACGCCGACGGCGCGATCCCGCTGATCCGCTGGGGCAGGCTGGTGGAGGTCACGTTCTGGTCGACACTGCTGGTCGACGGCGACACTCACGTCCGGCTCCTCGAACACCACGAGGTCGTCGGTGGTGCGGGCCGAATCGTCTACGCCGTGTACGAGGGCACCAGCACCACGCTGGGCCGTCCCGTGCCGCTCACCGAGCACGCAGACGCTGCCCACCTCGCCGACCTCGTGGACGAGGAGAGCGCCCAGGCCACCGAGCTCGACCGGCTCGACGTCGTCCGGGTACCGAACGCCGGCCCGCAGCGCCGCTGGCGCACCAGCGGCCCGCTGAAGTACTTCGGCCGCAGCGACTTCGACGGCAACGAGCAGTTCTTCGACGCCCTCGACGAGACCTGGACCGACTGGATGCGCGACATCCGCCTGGCCCGTGGCCGGATCATCGTCCCGGCCTACATGCTCCAGTCCCACGGTCCCGGCCGCGGCGCCAGCTTCGACATGGAACAGGAAATCTTCACGCAGCTGGAGATGATGCCTGGCCAGCAATCCGGCCCGGCCATCACCGCGAACCAGTTCGCGATTCGGTGGCAGGAGCATCAGGCGACCGCTGACGCCATCGAGAAGGTCGCGATGCGGCACGCCGGCCTCTCCGCGCAAACCCTCGGCGAGGACGGCGGCGACGTCGCTATGACCGCCACCGAGGCCCAAGCCCGGGAGCGCCAATCGTTCACGACCAGGGGAAACCGGATCGGCACCTGGCGGCCGGCGATTGCCGAGCTGATCGAGCTGCTGCTCGCCGTTGAGCGTGCACGATTCCGCACCGGTCCCGAGCCGGATCGCCCGAACGTCGAGTTCGGCGACAGCGTCAGCGAGTCCCCGGAGACGCTGGCTCGCACCTTGCAGCTGCTCGAAGCCGCACAGGCCGTCTCCGTCGACACCAAGGTGCGGATGCTGCACCCCGACTGGGACGACCCCCAGGTCCGCGAGGAGGTCGAGCGGATCCAGAACGCCGGCGCGACTGCGACCGAGCCGGAGCTCACGCTCGGCCGCCTGGCTGGCAACCAGCCACCGGCCGACGACGGCGAGGAGAACCCCGAGGAGTAGCCGGTGGCCGTCGACCCGGACAAGATCGTCGAGATCGCCCAGGCCACCGTCAGCCTCTACCGGGCCGCCGAACACGCGCTGCTCCAACTCATCACGCGCCAGCTCGCCCAGGGCATCGACGCACCCGGCCGGGCCGTCGAGCGGATGACCAAGGTCGGCCAGCTGCGCACCGCGGCGGAAGACGTCCTCGGGCAGCTCGGCGACGCGGCCCCGGACTACGTCCGCGAGGCCCTGGCCGAGGCGTACCGGCAGGGCAACGCCAGCGTCCTCACCGACCTGCCAGCCGCTGAGGCCGCCAAGCTCGGTGCCGCCGATGCCCTCGACACGATCACCCGCACCAGCACGGTCGAGTCCCTGGCGGCCGCGCTGGTGCAGGACGTCGGCGCCAAGCACAGCAACATCCTGCGCAACGTCCTGGACGCCTACCGCACCGTCATCGCGCAGGCCACCGCGGCGAGCACCGTCGGCGGACTCTCCCGCCGCGACGCCGCCCAGCTGGCCTATGCCCGGCTCGTCGACCGCGGCCTGACCAGCTTCACCGACCGAGGCGGCCGCACCTGGCGGCTCTCCTCGTACGTCGAGATGGCGGTGCGGACCGTCACCCAGCGCGCCGCCGTCCAAGGCCAAACCGACCGGCAGCAGCGGCTAGGCCTGCCGTACGTCATGGTTTCCGACGAGGCGCAGGAGTGTGAACTCTGCCGGCCCTACGAGGGCAAGGTGCTGCGCATCAGCGCCGGACCCACCGGCAAGGTCCTGTCGTACTCGGGACCCAACAGCGCACCCGTGACGGTCACCGTCACGGCCACTCTCGACGAGGCCCGCGCTGCCGGCCTGCAACACCCCGGCTGCCGGCACTCGATCCGGACCTACCTGCCTGGCGTGACCAGGCTGCCCGAGCAGCCCACCGCCGACCCGGAAGGCGATGTCGCCCGGCAGCGGCAGCGGGCAATCGAGCGGCAGATCCGGCGCTGGAAAGAGCGCGAGGAGGCGGCGCTCAGCCCCGCATCGCGCGCTGCCGCGCGCGCGAAGGTCCGCGCGTGGCAGCGCGCGATGCGCGAGCACCTGCAGGCCAACCCGAAGCTGAAGCGGCAGCCCCACCGCGAGCAGATCGGCGCCGGGAACATCCCGCCCGCCCCGCCCGCCGGCGCGACCCGCCCGAACCCGAAGCCCACACCGCCACCCGCGCCACCGCCGCCGACACCCGCAGAGCTCATTGAGGCCGGAGACTTCTCCGGCCTCAAGCGTGTCGGCCCCCAGGCCGGTTCCAACCCGGGTGGCCTGTTCGAAGCCGACGACGGCACCCGCTGGTACGTCAAGGCGCAGAAGAGCGAGGACCACGCCAAGAACGAGGCGCTGGCGTCCGCGCTGTACCGCGAAGCTGGCATCGACACCCCGCGCGTGATCCGTGGCCGCGGCACGCCCGGCCTGGACGGCGAGCACCACACCGCCTCCCGGATCGTCGACGACGCAAAGGCCGACCTGACGTCGCGGCTCACCGACGAGAAGTACCGCGACCAGATCCGCGAGGGCTTCGCCGTCGACACATGGCTGGCGAACTGGGACGCGGTCGGCATGACGTTCGACAACATCGTCACCGGCGGCGACGGCAAGCCCTGGCGAATCGACCTGGGCGGCTCGCTGTTGTTCCGGGCCCGCGGCACACCGAAGGGCGACCGGTTCGGCGACGAGGTCACCGAGTGGTACTCGCTGCGGCACCGCATGACCGCCCCGCAGTCGGTGCAGGTCTTCGGCGCCATCCGGCGCCGGATACTGGTCCGCTCCGTAGAGCGAGTCAAAAAGATCACGCCGGAGCGGATCCGCGAGATCACCGCGGAGCATGGGCTCCCGGACCTTGGCGACCGGCTCATTGCCCGGCGCGACCAGCTGGTTAAGGGCCTGCCGAAGCTCCGCAAAGAGGCAGTGCGGCAGGAGACCTTCGACAAGGGCGTACGCAAGGCCAAGAAGGGCCAGGACGCGCTCGACGCAGCCGCCCGGCGGCTCACCGACAGCAGCAAGCTCGAGCCTCGCCCGGACGGCTGGACCCTGGACAAGACCTCGCAGTCCCAGGTTGCCCTCGGCCGTTACCGTGGTTCGAGCTACCGGGAGATCAACGAGTACCTGCGCAAGGACGGCAAGTTCAACACGTCCATGCAAGCCCGGATCGACCGGATCAGCGAGGCCATCGACGCCTCGCCGCTGCGCGACGACGTCCTGGTCTTCCGGGGCATCAGCGGCTTCGACACGATCCTCGGTACCGACTGGAACGACGTCGACCTAGTCGGTGTCGAATGGGACGACAAGGCATTCGCCTCCACCACGGCAGACCGCCGCGTGGCCGAGAACAGCTTCTCCGTCGGCGGGAACGGCTCGGTGGTCCTGCGCATCATCATGCGCAAGGGCTCCGGGGCTGTCCGGCTCTCCGATCTGGCCCCGCCGGATCGCCGCCCGGCTGGCATCAAGGAAGAGGCCGAGCTGCTCGCCGGCAAGCGTCAGCGACGTCGGATCGTCGCTGACCATGGCATTGACGACCGCGGAAGGCGGATACTGGACGTGGAGGTCATCGAGTCATGACGCAACCAGCTGGCCAAGAGCCGGCGTGGGATGACAAGCGCCCTATCGATCCTGTGCCGATCGCCGAACGGTGGGCCGATGCCGATCGGGGCATCGTCGTGGTCAGCGGCCCCACGATGGGCAACATGACCTTTCCGCTCACCCCGCTCCTCGACGACGAAGAGCCGACCGAGGGCCGCGGCTAGGCCTTCGGGCAGATGTACTTCACGATCACCTTGTTGATCTTCTTGGCTGTGGCGTCCCCGAGGCCATTCGGGTGATCCGGCGAGCTGAACCGCGTGTTGGTAAACATCAGGACCTTGTCCGGCTCGTCCGGGAAGCTCTTGATCGTGACGCACTGATCGCGACCCCGATCGATCAGCCGCTCCGGATCGGTGTCTCCGACGATTTCAGGGTTGATCTTCCTCAGCGCTGCGAGGTACTTCGCCGCGATCTCATCGCTCGGCTTCGGCGGGATCCCCGCTGCCTTCTCCGCCTCGGCGATCGCCGCCGCTGCCTTTGAGTTCGCTGCTGCGTCCGGCGTCGGCGCCGCCACCTCCGGGGCCGCCGGCTCCTCAGCTTCTCTGCCGCACCCGGACAGCACACCCAGCGCCAGTGCGGCGCCCACCAGAACCTGACCTGCTCGCATCCGTCCCCCTGTCCTGTATGGAGTGACCACGCGAGCACGGTACGGCGTCCCGGCAAGGCCAGGGACGGACGAACGGTCCGCGGCCAAGGGCCGCCACGACACATCGGAGCACCTGCATGTACCGCACCGCGCGCCGCTACGCCCTGTCCGGAATCGCCATCCCGCGCGTCCCGCGTGGCGGCTGGCACCGGGAAGATCCCGGAGACACCGGCGAGGGCCGCGGCCCCGGGCACGACAACGGGGAAGGCGACACCGGCAAGGCCGGCGACAACGACTCCACCGAAGGCAAGCCCGGCCCGAAGATCGAAGGCGACTTCGACCAGGAACGCCACGCGCGCGCCCTGGCCGCCGCCCGCGAAAGCGAGCGTAAGGCTAAGGAGGCGCGCAAGGCGTCCGACGACCGGCTCGCCGCCGTCCTCAAAGCCGCCGGGCTTACCGCCGACGGCAAGACCGACCCCGCCGAGCAGCTCAAGGCAGCTGCCGCCGAGCGGGACAAGGCCACCGCCAAGGCACGCGAAACCGCGATCGAGCTGGCCGTCTACAAGTCCGCCGGCAAGGCCGGCGCCGACCCCGACGCCATCCTCGATTCCCGCGGGTTCCTCAACTCGGTAGCTGAGCTGGACCCCGACGCCGCTGACTTCCGGGACAAGGTCACCGCTGCCATCAAGGACGCGGTCAAGGCCAACCCGAAGCTCGCCGCGACCGACCCCGGCATCAAGGGCGCCGTGCGGCAGGGCGCGGACCACTCCGGCGCCGGAGCAGGCACCAAGACCAAGCCCAAGGGGCTCGCGGGAGCAGTCACCGCGGCCCTCAGCGGCAACTGACGAATCCGAACGAGGTAGACCATGCCCGTTACCCTGGCCGAGGCCAAGCAGAACGCCCAGACCGACCTGGACGTCGCCGTCATCGACGAGTTCACCAAGAGCAGCGACATCCTGGACCGGCTGACCTTCGACGACTCGGTTAGCCCGACCGGCGGCGGCACGCTGCTGTACGGCTACCGCCGACTCACCGCGCAGCGCTCCGCCGACTTCCGCGCGATCAACTCCGAGTACACCCCGGCCGAGGTCACCACCACGCCGCAGTCCGTCGAGCTCAAGCCGCTCGGCGGCAGCTTCCAAGTGGACCGCGTCCTGACCCGGGTCGGCCCGGCCGCCTCCGGCGCCGTCACGCTGAACATGCGGCAGCTCATCAAGGCGACCCGGGCGCGGTTCGCCGACGCCGTGATCAACGGCGACACCGCGGTGAACGCCAACGGCTTCGACGGCCTGAACAAGATCCTCACCGGGTCCACCACCGAGTACCTGCCGCTGAACAACGGCGTGGCCGCCGGGTACATCGACTGGACCGCGATTAACGACAAAGCCACCGCGCTCGCCGCGCAGAAGCACATCAACAACTGGCTCAGCCTGATGGACGAGGAGCCGGACGTCATCTACGGCAACCGGCTGACCCTGAACCTGTTCCACATCATCGCGTCGTGGACCGGGCAGATCGACACCACCACCGACGCGTTCGGCCGCCAGATCACCCGCTACCGGGGTATCCCGCTGGTCGACCTGAAGACCAAGGCGGGCTCCAACACCGACGTCATCGCGCTCGCCACGCGGGACGCGGACGGCGCGGGTGGTGGCGGCAACATCACCAGCCTCGGTGATCTGTTCGCCGTGCGCTTCGGGCTGGATGGCTTCCACGGCGCGGCGATGGCCGGCGACACCGAGCTGGTCCGACAGTGGCTGCCCCAGTACAACCAGGCGGGCGCCGTGAAGACAGGCGAGGTCGAGATGGGGCCGGTAGCGGTTGCTCTCCAGTCGACCAAGGCCGCCGCGGTCTTCCGCAACATCAAGAGCACCTGATCATGGTGAAGATCATCGCTCCGAACCGGGAGTACAACGGCACCGTCGGCGACGTCCAGTTCAAGGACGGTGTCGCCGACACCGACAACCCGGCGGTCCTCGCGTACTGCCGCAGCGCGGGATACGAGGTGGGCGGCGAGACGGCGACGACGCTCGAGGAGCCGGCCCCGGCGGACCCGCGCGAGGTGGGGAACGGGCTGATCGGGACGCCGCTGCGTGATGCGGCGGTGGACCCGAAGCCGGAGGACTTCCTGGCACCGGTGAACGCGGGCCAGGCGAACCCGCACGGCGCCGAGGTTGTGTCGCCGGAGATTCACGCCGCGCTCGGCCCGACGCCGCTTGTGCCAGGACTCGTTGGCGATCCGGCGATGCAGCAGGACCGCGAGTCCGAGGCGGCTCGGCTTGCCCTGGTCGACCAGCTGCCTGCGGCCGCGGTTGTCGACGAGCTGGCCGACGGCAACGCCCAAGAGCAGCCCGCAGGAAATGCTAGCCAGGAGGCGTGGGCGGACTGGGTGCTCGCCACCCATCCCGAGCTCGACCCGGAGAGCGTTCGCGCGATGAAGCGTGACGACCTGCGTACCGAGTACGGCAAGACCGAGTGAGCGCCCGCCCGGCCTGTGCCGGGCGGGACACCACCAGGAGGCACCCCGTGGCCGTCTACGCCACCCCCAACGACCTGACCGGCGTCGTTGACCCGGTCCCGGCCAACGCCGAGCAGCTGATCAAGCGGGCGTCGCGGGACGTCGACCGGGAGCTGCTCTGCGCCGTCTACGACCCCACCGACGCGGCCACCATCGCAGCCCTCAAGGAGGCGACCGTCGAGCAGGTGGCCGGCACCCTGGCCGCCGGCGACAAGACCGGCCTGGGCGTCCCGACCGTGCCGGCCTCGTTCACACTCGGCAAGCTGAGCGTGCAGCGGCCTGCCGCGCCAGCCACGGCATCCCGGACCGGCGGCCTGGTCTACCAGGCGTACGCCGTGCTCCAGGCCGCCGGGCTCACCGGTCACGGACCGCAGGAGCGGCAGTGACGTGGGACGAGTTCGTCGCCGAGTGCATCCCGCAGCCACGCACCATCCGGGTCGAAGCCTACGAAGGCTCCGGCGCGTACGGCGACGTGTACGGCAGCCCCGTCGACGTGGGCCCGTGCGTCGTCGACGACACCAACCGTGTCGTGGCCGTACAGACCCAGGATGCCGAGGGCACCGAAGCCGTGTCCTCGACCACCGTGTTCTGCCCCCCTGACGCCAACGTGCCACCCGGCTCCCGCATCACCCTGCCCGGCGGCCGGACCGCCCGGGTGCTCGCCACATCCCGGCTCGACGCACACGGGCTCCCCTTGCCGGAACACGTCGAGCTGTCACTGGAGTAACCGTGGCCGACAACTCATTTGAGCTGGACTGGAACGGCGACGAGATCAAGGCGGCGATGCGCGGCGCCTCCATGGACGGCCTGGAGCTGGCCGCCGAGCACCTGCTTCAGGTGAGTACGCAGCTGGCCCCGCACGAAGAGGGCGACCTGGCCCGATCCGGCGAGGTCAGCACGGACGACAGCCGACAGCAGGCCGCCGTCTCGTACGACCGCCTCTACGCCGTGCGCCAGCACGAAGAGCTCACCTGGCACCACGACGACGGCAAACAGGCCAAATACCTCGAAGAGCCGATGAGCTCGGAGCGCGCCACCATGCTCCAGCTGCTCGCCGGGCCGATGCGCGACCAGCTCGGGAAGGGCTGACGTGGCAATCGGAGTCGGCTGGACCAGCCGGCTGTTGGTCGGCTGCGCCGAACACCTGCACAGTGCCGGCGTCGGTGTGTGGCGTACCTCCGGCATCTACACCGCCGGGGAGACGGCGATCGTGATCCGGGCGATCCCGCCGAGCCCGGACCAGCTGATCACCCTCGCCTCGTATCCGGTCGCCTCGGCGCCTGGCCTGGCCGACGTGACCGAAGGCCTCCAGATCCGCGTACGCGGCACCAAGGATCCGCGGGTAGCCAGCGACATTGGCGACGCGATCTTCGACCTCCTGGACTCCGCTGAAGGCCTGCGCTGGGGCGGCATCCCGATCGTCCAGGTCTGGCGGCAGTCATACGCACCCCTCGGCACCGACAGCTCTGGCCGGTGGGAGATCTCGCACAACTACTACGTCGAGGCCATGAGGCCCACCCCGAACCGCACCGATTGAGAGAGGCGTCATGGCCACGACACCCACCACCCGCGTCACCCAGCTCGCCCGCCGCATGCGCCTGGACGTCGACACCGCCACCTACCCCGCCGTCAGCTACGGCCAGCTGTTCGGCATCGAAGAGGCCAAGCTGATCGAAGAGCGGCGTACCGAGGACGACGAGGCGTACGAGGACGAGGGCGCCGCCCGCGAGGCGGTGACCGGCTACTCGTGGCGTATCGAGGTCAAGCTGGACTACTCGACGAACCTCGCCGGGTCGGCCGTCGACCCCATTCACGCGTTCCTGCGCGCCAGGTTCGCCGCGACCCGGGCCGCGTCCGCGCAGGCCAGCGAGTTCGGTATCCGCTGGTACGACCGCAAGGGCCTGTCCGGCGACGCCTACGAGGGCCGCGTCTACGTCAAGGAGTGGAAAACCTCCGGCGGCAACGGCCGCGAAACCGTCGACATCGTCCTGCAAGGCCAGGGCCCGCTGGCCGACATCACCAACCCGGCTGCGGACATGACCCCGGTCGTGGAGAGTCTGTCCCCAGCGGCCGGCGGCACCGCGGCCGGCGGCCTGGTCTCAATCTTCGGCGCGCACTTCACCGGCGCCACTGCGGTGTCCTTCGGCGGGACCGTGGCGACCAACTTCCTGATCGTCTCGGACTCGCACATCGTCGCCACCAAGCCGACGCTCACCGCGGGCTCCAAGGACGTGACCGTGACGACCCCGGCCGGCACGTCGGCCACGGCCGGCGCGGCGAACGACTTCGCGGTGTCCTGATGCCCACCAAGCTCGGCGACCTCGAAGAGTTCTACGACCCCGGCCTGACGGTCCCGATCCGAGGCCGGGAGTACACCCTGCCGCTCGCCTCGGCCGAGGTGGGCCTGTGGTGCCGGCGGATGGCGGTCCTGACCGGCGAGCTGCACGGCGCCTCCAGCGAGCAGGAGATGCGGGCCGCCGCCGAGCGGCTCGCCGACACGGCGCAGCTGCCCGGCGACGTCACCGTGGCTCAGTACCTGCTCGGCGACGTCTACGACCAGATGGTCGCCGATGGCGTGGAAGACGCGTACATCGAGTTCTGCGGGATGACCGCCTACTTCCAGACCATCGCCGGCACGGAAGCCGCGATCCGGTTCTACCAATCCGGCGGCCGCCCGGAAGCAGCGGGCCCGAACCGGGCAGCTCGGCGAGCCGCATCCCGAACTGGCGAGACCAGTACGGCCGCGGCAACCGGCACCCGGTCACGGGCCAATACGAGTGGTACGACATCCCGCCCGACGTCCGCCAGGCCGAAGAAGCCTCGCAAATCAGCTGGCTAGACCTGCTCACCCACTGGGTGCACATCGAGGCCGACCTGCATGAACGCTACGGCGTCGACGTGGAAGACCGGGCCGTGATGCGGAGCCGGTCGTGGCGGTGGCTCCAGACGCGGATCGTGGGCCTGCTCTCGGTGGAGAGCAGGCTGCGCCGCGCACTCAAGCTCGACCAGGAGGACGACGGCGATGGCGCTGAAGCTGGGTGAACTGACCGCCATCCTCGGCCTCAAGGCGGACCAGTTCGAGCGGGGCCTGGACCGCGCCCGAACCAAGATGGAAGCGACCGGTCAAAAGATCGGCAAGGCGGGCCGCCAGATCGCCGCGGTGCTGGCACCCGCAGCGCTCGCACCCGCGCTGCCCGCAACAGTGGCCGGAGTGGTCGGTCTTGGCGCGGCGCTCGGCGGGGCCGGCGCAGCTGCCCAAGTGTTCGGCGCCGTCTACAAGTCGAGCTTCGCGGAGATCCAGGAGGCCGCCGACCAGACAGACGCCCTCCGGGAGAAGATCGAGCTACTCGGCCAGCAGGCCAAGTTGGCGTCCGGTGACGAGCGCGAGGCGCTGCTCAAGCGGCAGGCCGATGCGACCGCAGAGCTGAATGCACGGCTGGCGATGCTGCCGCCGGCACAGCGCAAGGTCGTCGAGCAGTACGGGGCGATGAAGGACACGTGGGCGTCCTTCGTGCAGGCCAACCAGCCAGCCACCTACGGGATCATGACCACCGGGTTCCGAGCCATCCAGGCGATCATCCCGAAGTTGCAGCCGCTGTTCGACATGGGCGCCGCGGCGGCGCAGCGGTTCGTGGGCTGGCTGGAGCGGGCGGCGGCCGGCGGTGGCATCGACCGGTTCGTGGCGTTCCTGGTCACGCAGGCCGGTCCGGCGATTGACCACCTGGCCGCCATCGGCCGGAACATGGGCGTCACGCTGGGCGCCGCGTTCGAGAACACCGCCCCGGCCGGCCAGGGCATGCTCGCCTGGCTCTCGCAGCTGACCGCCAAGGCAGCCGAATGGGCCGAGGGCGGCGGCTTCGAGCGGTTCATGGGCTACGTCTCCGAGCACGGCCCGACGGTGGCGACGACGCTGGGCAACCTGGCGACGTCCTCCGGCCAGATCTACCAGATCCTCTCGCCTCTGGCGCCGGTGTCGCTTGCCCTGGCAGGGGCGCTGGCTGGGATCGTCGCCGCGATGCCGCCCGAGGTGATCACCGGGCTGGCGATGGCGTGGCTCGGCTACAACGTGGCGCTCAAAGCCCACGATGCGATCCTGCTCGCGATCAAGATCAAGCAGAGTGTGATGGCGGCCGGCACCAAGGCGTGGGCCGCCGCGCAGTGGCTGCTCAACATCGCGATGACCGCGAATCCCATCGGCCTGGTCGTTCTCGCCGTCGTCGGGCTAATCGCGATCTTCGCAGTCCTCTGGGCCAAATCGGACGGATTTCGGGCCTTCTGGATCGGGCTCTGGGGAAAGATCCAGTCGGCCGCGAGTTCGGTCGGAACCTGGTTCCGCGACACCTTGTGGCAAAAGTGGATCTTAGGTGCGTTCAACAGCATCGTCAGCAAGGGCCAGCAGGTCCTCGGCTGGTTCCAGGCTCTGCCCGGGCGGCTTCGCTCCGCGCTGTCCGGCGCGTTCGACGGGCTGAAGTCCGCCTTCCGTTCGGCGATCAACTGGCTGATCAGCAAATGGAACAACTTCAGCCTGACGCTCGGCGGCGGCTCGGTGCTCGGCATGAACATCCCCAGCGTCACCCTCAACACCCCCAACATCCCGATGCTGGCGAAGGGCGGTGTCGTGCCGCGCACCCGCGGCGGCCGGCTCGCCGTGATCGGTGAGGGCGACGAGGACGAGGCGGTAGCGCCGCTGTCCAAGCTGGCCGGGATGGTCCAGGCCGCCGCGGCGAAAGCAGTGGCCGCCAGCGGCAAGGCCAAGACCGCCTCCGATGACCTTCCGGAGATCCACGTGTACATCGGCGACAAGGAGCTGACGGAGATCGTGGACGTGCGGATCAAGCGGAACGGCAGGTGGATCGGGCGTGCTGCTGGCCTGCGGACTGCGCTGGCCGCGCGATGAGCGTCACCCTGACCTACGACAGCACCCTGGCCCGAGTGCGGGTTTCCGCCACCGTGGGCGGCACCGTGGCGTACGCGGTCGTGGATCGCTCGGTCAACGGGATCCGCTGGACCACCATCCGAGGCGGCGACCACCTGGCCCCGGCTGGTGGCGTGGTGGCCTCCAACGACTACGAGTTTCCGCCCGGGGTGGCCATCACCTACCGGGTGCGCGGCTACAGCGATGCAGGCGTGCTGCTGTCCACCGAGACGGCCGTAATTACTGCGGTGATCGAACGGGTGTGGCTCAAGTCCGTGGCCCGACCGTTCCTCAACCGGCCGGTGACGGTGCTGGACCGGCCGCAGGTGAGCCGCAAGAACCGCGGCGGCCTGTTCGAGATCAAAGGCCGCAGCCTGCCGATCGTGGTGTCCGAGGTGCGCGGGCCGGCCGAATGGGAGTTGCGGGTACGCACTGACTCACCGGCGCAGACCCGGGCGCTGGAGCTGCTCCTGGCGGTTGGGGACGTCCTGTACGTGCAGGTGCCGGACGACTACGACGATGTGCCCGGCGGATACGTCAGCGTGGGCACGACCGGCCGCCGGCGCCTGTCGGCGTTGCCGGGTGACCGGCGGCAGGTGTGGGCGCTGCCGATGACCGAGGTTGCACCGCCGGGCCCGGACGTCGTCGGTGCGACCGTCACCTGGCAGTCCCTGCTGGCCGAGTTCGGCACCTGGGCGGACGTCCTCGCGTTCTTCGCGACCTGGGCGGACGTACTGGAGTACGTCGCCGACCCGGAGACGGTGATCGTCCCGTGAGGCCCGTCTCCGCTCGCTTTCTGCGCACGCTCACCGGCTCGCACACCGCCGTGTTCCGCGCTCGGGTCGTCACGCCCGGACAGACCGGCGTCACCCCAACCGGCGTCGAAGTGCGCATCCTCGACGGTGATGTGCGTCTGGACTCTGGCCAGGCCATCCGGTCGACCCTCGCTTTGGAGATCGATGGCACCGGCCTGTGGCCGGACTACGCCGGCGACCCGCTGACCCCGTACGGCAACGAGATCTTCGTCGAGCGGGGGATTGCCTTCGGTGGCGGCGTGGTGGAGTGGGTGAGCCTGGGCTATCACCGGATCAACACGGTGGAGCAGGACGACCCGCCGGACGGGCCGATCGACATCGCGGCCGTGGACCGCATGGCCAACATCGTCGACTCCAAGCTCACCAGCCCGGTGCAGTTCGCGGCGACCGTCACCTACGGCGACGTCGTCGACCAGCTCGTCACCGACGCTTACGCCGCGGCGGTGATCGAGTGGGACGACCCCGATGTCGCCACCACCCCGATCGGTCGCACCGTTGCCGAGGAGAAGGACCGCCACAAGTTCCTCGACGACCTGATCACCGGTTTGGGCAAGACCTGGTTCTTCGACCACCGCGGAATCCTGGTAATCCGGGATCTGCCGGACCCGAGCCGGCCGGTCTGGATCGTGGCCCAGGGTGAGGGCGGCGTGCTGGTTGAGGCCAACCGCAGCCTGTCCCGGATCGGCACCTACAACGGGGTCTTGGCGACTGGGGAGGGCCTGGACACCCAGGCGCCCGCGCGAGGCCTGGCCGTCGACACCAACCCGAGCTCACCGACGCGCTGGGGCGGACCGTTCGGAAAGGTGGCGCGCGAGTTCTCTTCGCCGTTGTTGACCAGCGACGCCCAAGCCGAGCTCGCCGCCCGCACGATCCTGCGCCGCAGCCTCGGCATGCCGTACAACGTCGACTTCCGATCGATCGTCAACCCCGCGCTCGATCCGGACGACCCGATAGCGCTCGGCATCGAAGGCGCCGTTCAGATCGCGGAACGCGAGCTGATCATGGGTGACTCGTTCAGCCGCACCGTGGTGGACGCGATCGGCACCTCCGAGAGCGGGCACGCCTGGACGACGGCCGGCGGCCCCGCATCAGACTGGCAAGTCGCCGCCGGCGTGCTCAGCAAGACGAACGCGGCGAACGCGGCGAGTTCGGGCTTCTGCCCACCCGTGATCGGCAGGTCAGATGTCAACATCCTCGTCGATATCCAGGTGCCCAACGCTGCAACGGGCGCTTCGCTGGTGTTCGGCACGCTGCTTCGCTACTCCGGCGGCACCTCGACCTACACCGCTCGGCTGGAATTCAACCCAGGCGGCACGCTCACCCACATCATCGCGGTGCACGGCAGCAGCTACAGCGAGCCCGCCGTGCTCGCCGACTTCGACACCTACACCGCAGGCGAGTGGTGGACACTGCGCGCCCGTGCCCGCGACACCACGATCGAGATCAAGGCTTGGCGGCGTGGCACGCCCGAGCCCAGTGAGTGGACGCTGGCCTATGACCAGGCCACCGAGTTCACCGGCACCCGGTTCGGGCTGTACTTCTGGCGCATGGCCGGCAACACCAACACCACCGGCCCGCAATACCGCGTCGACAACTGGCGCGTCTTCAACGTGCCCGCGTCGCCGCCGCGTGGCGATCTGCACGTCATCGACACCCTGACCATCCCGCTCACCGCGGACGCCGCGATGCAGGCCACCACCCGGGAGCAGGCACTGGTCACGATCGGAGTGCTCTGAATGGCCCGCGACGAACTGGTCCAGCTGCTCACCCCACCACCCGACCGCGGTGGTGGGGTGACCTTTAGGCAGGGCGTCATCGTCAGCTGGAATCCGGCCACCGCGGAGAACATCGTGCTGGTCGGCGGATCCCCCATGGTGAACCTGCCGATCCTCAACACCAGCGAGGCCTCGATCCTGGCCGCCGGGGACGTTGTCAGCATCCTCGTGAGCGGAGCTACCTGGGGCATCCTCGGCCGCTTCACGATCCCCGGCACGCCGGAAGCGGCCAGCGCGCTGTCATCGCTGCGCACCGCGTCCGACACCGTCACCTCGCAGCAAGGAACGTCGTCAACCAGCTTCACCGACCTCGCCACCGCTGGCCCTGAGGTGCCCATTGCGATCGGGGCGACCGGCCGGGCCCTGGTCACGGTCTCCGCCGAAATGCAGTACGAGGTACTGCGCGGCTTCGGCGTCAACACCTCCGGCGCCTACATGTCCTTCCAGGTCAGCGGCGCGAACACGCTAGCCCCGTCCAGCTTCCGCGCATTGATGGGCTCGATCCGCTACGCCACCGGCCAGAGCGGTGGTGTCTTCGACACCGACCTGCGCGGGGAGGTCGGCGGATCGCGGACGGTGCTGCTCGAAGGGCTCACCCCCGGCCTCACCACCTTCACCGCCAAGTACGCCGCCATCAACAGCGGCACCCCGCTGTTCGCCGGCCGCACGATCACCGTCCAGGTCATTTAGGAGGCCGACATGGCAGACACCACGGCCCGCTACGGCTTCCCCTACCAGGAGCCCGGCGACCCGCCCGACGGCGCGAGCCTGGGCCAGGACCTCGCCGAGGCCGTCGAGACCGCCCTCGGTGGACTCGAGGACCGTGGCTACCTGTTCCTTCAGCGGGTGCTGTTTACCGCCTCCGGCACGTTCACCAAGGCCACCTATCCGAGCGCCCGGTTGGCCCGGATCCGAGTGCAGGGCGGCGGCGGAGGCGGCGGCGGCACGCAGGCCACCGCCGCCGGCCAGGTAGCCGCAGGCGGCGGCGGGCAAGGCGGCGCCTACGCCGAAAGTCTCGTCACCGTCGCGTCCATGGCCGCCAGCGTCACCGTGACCGTAGGCGCCGCCGGCACGGCAGGCGGAACCGGCGGCAGCGGCACCGCAGGCGCCGGAACCGCCAGCAGCTTCGGCACGACCGTCGTCGCCGCCGGCGGTGCTGGCGGGGCGAACGGCGGAGCGGGAGGCACCGCTTTCGCCGTCATCGGCGCCAGCGGCGCGCAGACCGCCACCGGTGACATTCAGATCCTCGGCGGGGGCGGCGGGTACGGCGTGCGGCTCGGCACCGTGGCCGGGCAGTCGAATGGCGGCGTCGGCGGCGGCTCCACGCTGGGCCAGGGCGGCGGCGCGCGGATCAACACCGCCGGCGAGAACGGCCGCGGGTACGGCGGCGGTGGCGGCGGGGCGAGCAACGACCCGAGCGCCTCTGGCAAGACCGGCGGAGCGGGCGCACCCGGCGTCGTGATCATCGACCTGTACGCCTGACGCGAGGCGCGCACAGCGACGGTCCCAGACCAAACCTCGTTAGGAGCTTCATGCGCATCACCTGGCTTGCCGACGTCCTACGCGCTGCCGGCCTCACCGTCGTCGAGCACTCAGGGTGGAAAACCCACGAGCGACCCGGATCGTGGGAGCCGCGATATCTCGTCGCGCACGCCACCGCAGCGCCCCGGTCCCAATCCGACGACACACAGGTGCGCGTCGTTCGAGACGGACGCTCGGACCTGCGCGGACCGATTGCGCAGGCCTGCATCGACCGCCGCGGACGCTGGCACGTCCTTTCCGCCGGCCGCTGCAACACCACCCTCACCGGCACGGCCGGACCCTACGACGGCCTCGGCAACACGTACGCCATCGGTATCGAGGCGTGCAACGACAACCGCAACGAAATATGGCCTGACGTGCAGTACGACGCGTACGTGCGCGGCGTCGCGGCGATCTGCAAGCGGCTGGGCTGGCCAGCCTCCCGCGTGGTCGGGCACCGCGAGCACACCCCCCGCCACAAAACCGACCCGACCTTTTCCATGACCAAGTTCCGCGCCGATGTCACCAAGGCGCTGGCGGGCAACTACCAGGAGGACGACATGGCGATCAGCCAGGCCGATTTCAACGAGCGATTCCTCGGCGCCCTCAAGAACCCCACGATCGCCGCGCAGCTCCGAGCGATCCCATGGCAGTACGTAGGCGGCGGCATCCCCGCAGGCAAGAGCACACTCGGCGTCCTCTCCGGCATCTACGCGGCCGCGATCAAGGCCGCCGGGCACGACGTTGACGAGCAGGCCATCGCCGCGGCCGTTCTCGCCGGGCTGCCCGCAGAGGAGATCGCCGCGTCCATCCCGGCCGAACTCGCCGAACAGGTGGCACAACGACTCGCGGACCGGCTTGCCGCGTGATCCAGCGGGTATTGATCCACTGTGACCACGAGGGGCGGAAGCATGCATGAGCACGCCGCGCACCACTACGCGCCGCCAGCGGCGGCGGCCGGCCGCCGGTACGGTCATCAAGGACTGGGGGCTCTACCTGGGCGGTTGGGGCCTCATCTGGCACCAGGCCCTCGCCGTGCCGCCCCAGGACTTCAACTTGACGTTGGCGCTGATCGGGGCGGCGCTCATCGGAGTTCCCGGGGCGAGCCAACTGTGGGCCCTGCGTACCGGTGGGCCGCTGTCGCCGGCAGCGTCGGAGGACTCATCGTCGCAGCCGCCATCATCGCCGATCGACTCGGAGGCTGAACGGTGAGCCGGCCAGGTTGGTACTGGTGGGTCGCGCTGCTCGCGTCCTGCCTGACGACGGGCATCACCGCGGTGGTGATCTCGTTGCGTGCGCAGGCGGAGTCAGAGCGGAAGCTGTGCGGCGCCGTGATCGCTCAGGATGAGGCCTGGTCGGAGACGACGCCGACGACGGTCACGGGGCGGCGCGTGGCAGAGGCGATGCGCGAACTGCGCCGCGAACTGGGCTGCTCGCCGGGCTGATGGGCAGGGCGCCCGGCTGATGGGTGGGTGCTTCCACCCGGGCGCGGGCGTCCCGCCCATCCATGGTCTCTCCGGCGGCCGGTTCGGCGCAGCGTTTCCAACGCCCAGGCTTGATCTCCTAGGTCAATCGCGTGGTCGGTATGAAATGATTTCTCGGGGTGGTTGCTGGTGTTCACACAGACTGCCTGCCACGTCGTAGATCAGCTTTGACCGGTCGCCGTCCGGAACAAGATGCCAACCGGACGGCCAAACATCCCTCCTGCCTGGGCGATCGGCCACTCGCGCCTCGTAGAAGGCGAGGTGATCAGGGAAGTCAGACGTCGCCCCGCCGAACTCCGCGTCCCCGGAGAACGTCGCCTGGCCGAACTCCGCGTCCCCGGAGAACGTCACCCCGGCGAACCTCGCGTCCCCGGAGAACGTCGCCTGGTCGAACGAGGCGCCCCCGGAGAACGTCGCCTGGTCGAACTTCGCGTCCCCGGAGAACTTCGCGCGGCCGAACTCCGCGTCCCCGGAGAACGTCGCCTGGTCGAACGAGGCGTCCGAGAAGTCCGCGGAGAACCTCGCCGCGGCGAACCACGCATTCCCGGAGAACCTCGCCCGGCCGAACCGCGCTTCCCTGGAGAACCTCACCCTGCCGAACCACGCGTTCCGGGAGAACGTCACCCCGTCGAACCCCGCGTCCCCGGAGAACGTCACCCCGTTGAACGACGCGTTCCCGGAGAACAACGTCGCCCCGTCGAACTTCGCGTCCCCGGAGAACGTCACCTCGTCGAACGAGGCGTCCCCGGAGAACGTCACCCCGCCGAACGACGCGTTCCCGGAAAATGTGGCATTGCTGAACTGAGCGTTGCGTACTGAGCCGCGGGTCAGGTTCCAGCCGATGAGGTGGGCGCCGGTCAGGTCTAGGTCGATGCCGGGCCAGAAGGACTGTCGCGGATCAGCCGCGTACTTGGGCGCCAGCTCCGGAATCGCATCGTCGGGTCGGCACAGGTGCGTAGTGAGGATGCGTTGGGCAGTGAGCCGCACCTGTAGTTCCTGGTGCGGGTCTCTGCCTTCAGCGGAAGGTCGCAGAGTGGGCAGCGGCAGCTCCGCCGTGGCGGAAGGCGACGTGACAGCGCTGTCACCTTCGGCCGGCGGTGTGTACGGCATCCGCAGGTAGGCACACATCACGTTCACGATCGTCTGCCGCTGGCGAGGGTTGTTCTGTGCTAACCGCTCCAACGCATACAGGCCACCCAGGCGCACAGCAGCGTCAGTGTGACCAAGTTGCTCGATCGCCTTGGTATACAGCTCTGTCACCCGGCGTTCGGCGGCGTCGTCCTCGCTGTGTTCTTGCCTTCGAAGTTCGAGTTCCCGCAGCCGCTCGGCGTGCCGTTCCACGTGTTCTTGCTTCCGCAGCTCGTGATCCTGTTTTTGCAACTCCAACTGATGAGCGCGCTCGGACAGCTTCTGCCGGCGGACGGCCAGCAGCAGCGCGGCGGCGGCACCGGCCGCGGCGGAGAACCCGAGCGCGTACTTGAGGGCCTCGATCTGCAACTTGGCCCGGTCCGCCCCTGTGACGTCACCGGCGATCAGCCACATGCGGGTAAGCACGGCGATGCCAACGAGCGCCACGGCGAGCACGGCGGTCCAGATCCCGGCGTCGGACAGCGGCCACCGCCACCGCACCTGCGGCGGCTCCCGGTCGGGCGCTGGCTGTGACAGTTGCTGCTCAGGCGCGGCCGGCGTCGCGGAACGGCTGTCCCGTACCCGCTGGGCCGGTACCTGCTTGTCCTTGGGTAGGCGTGCCACATACGCATCGTGGCCTACGCATGCACACCCGGTCACCCATTCGGGCGTTGAGCGAGCCTGCCAGAGGTCTTGCGTTGGTTAGGTCGTCCAGGGTTGGGCGAGCCGCCACGCTTTCTGTCGGTCCGCTACCTCTTCGTCAGCGCCGCACGCCTCGTACAGCTCGGCCAGCGGGCCCAGGTGGTCCCAGCCGCCGGTCTCGATCATCGCCCGGGTCGTGCCAAGCGCGATCCCGTAGACGACCGGGTCAGTGCTGATCGCGTGCAACTCGGCCACGGCCTCGTCACCCACCGACCAACCCAGCGCCTGGATCAGTCGATCGGCGTGGCCGGTCATCTTCGCGACCTCCATGCGCTGGCGGCTGTCCAGATTCGCCCCGAACGGCACCTTCACCATCCCCGCTACCTCCTGAGGAGCACCCTATGCGCACGCGCGTCTTCTGGACCCAGACCGCCGAACGCGCGGTCAAGACGGCTGCCCAGGCGCTACTCGGCCTGTGGCCGCTCGACCAGTTCAACATCCTCGACGCCGACCCGCGTCTCGCCGGCGGCATCGCAGCCGGCGCCGCAGTGCTGTCGATCCTGACGTCCCTGGCGTCAACGGCAGTCGGTGACAAGAACAGCCCGAGCGCGACGGTATGAATCTGACGATCAGCTCTGTCACTGACCTCCGGCCCGGCGACATCGGGTTTTCGTCGATCAAGGGCCGGGTCGGTGCAGGTGTGCTCGCCGGGCAAACAGCGATCGACCTGGTCGCCCTGCTCCGTGGCCGCCCGGTGGAGACCTCCGGCTGGATCACTCACGCCTTCGTCGTCATCGACCAGACCACCGTGATCGAGGCCATGCCGAACGGTGCCCGGTTCGCCGAGCTCGCCGACCGGGTGCGACCCGGCTTCGCGTACGCGCGGCTGCCTCTCCTCGAGGAGGAGCGCGCCCTGGTCGCCAAGCACGCCGCCGAGATGATCCACACCCCGTACGGCTTCGGCCAGTACGCGGCCCTGGCCTGGCTCACGCTCTCCGGCGGATCCACGGCCAACCCGCGCGGCATGCTGGCGCGGTGGGTGCAGCGGCGCCACACCCTGACCGGCCTGCCTCGCCGGGCGATCTGCTCCCAGCTGGTCGACGAGGCGTACCGCCGTACCGGTGTGCAGCTGTTCAGCGATGGCCGTCCGCCGGCGTACGTGACACCGGGTGCTTTGTGGTGGCGTGCGGCGCAGCTCGGCGACGTCTGCGTGCTCTAGCCCTGTATCAACGAAGCGCCGCTCCCCTGTCTTGGGGAGCGGCGCTTTCGTCGTTTCCGGGCCTACCGTCGGCCCGAGCGATGTCAGCGCACCGAACGCGCCTCCCAGTAGAAACACGAAACGCCGAGGCCATTTCCTCAGCCGCTCGACGCAACGGTGGCACCGTGCGGGTGGTACCGGGCCCGTATCAACCGCGAAGATCTGCCCTGCTGGTTCGGCGGGGCCGTCATCGCGAGTGGGCCGCGCTGCTGGCAGCGTCTCAATGCCCCAGCAGCGCGGCGAGCCGCTTCAACCTTCCCGATGGATCAGCTGCACAAGCCAGCAGATCGTCGTACCGGTGGCGGTTAGGCCGGCAGCGACCGCCAGCGGCGGGTTGATACCTCCGGCGTAGGAGAGCAGCCCCATGCTCACGCCTGCGATGACCGCGACGATCGCGGCGATCATGTAGTAGATGACCCGGTGATCGTGCGCACCCGGTTTCGTGTCGTTTCCCACTCTCGTACCTTTCTTTGGGCAGACCCCCCCTTTGGGGAAGCACACCCGGGGACGAGAGATAAAAGACGCAACGATGATCCGCCCGGGAGGTTACGGACGAAACTCAGAATGCACGGTATCGGGCCTTGTCGCAGGAGCTGGATCCCCATCGATATAGCCAGTTCGGCCTAGCCTTACGATTTGATCCGCTACGTCTTCGACACCGATGTGCGCGTCGAGGTCGGCGTACCGCTCCAGTTGCGATGCGTGACTGTCTCGTCACGCGGGGCTAGAAAGTCGTCGGGCTTCAGGCTGCTGTGAGGGCCGTATAGGCGACGGCGAAGACGAACGAGTGTACGAATGCCTAACGCCATCTTCCCCTGGGGTCGCGTCGGTCGTCCTCTGGCGACGGGCGCCCCCAGCGCCTCGAGCTGCGCGGCCGGTTGGACCTACGGTGCAGGTGTCACAGCCTCATACTTCGCGAGCTGCTTCAAATACCCCTCTGCTTGCGCCTGGTCCTGGTGCACGCCGATTGGCCCGACGTTCGGCGGGATCTGATCCTCCGGGCGCCAGCTCTTCCACCGCCTCGTCCCGTCGATCACCACGGTCTGAACGCAACCGACTGGAGTTCCGTCGGGCAGCGTTACGTTGATCGCATCAGTTCCCGGCCATTGCTTGCTCATCGGCCACCGCCGGGGATGATGAGCAAGTTCGGCTTCGTGGGTTCCGAAGTAGTTGCCTCCGCGTGAGTGCCCCGGCAGATCTCGCACAGCGGCCGCGTGGCCTGAATGCCGATCTCGCACGTCATGATCGTGGACGGCTTGTAGTCGTGCGTCTCGTAGTCGATGTGCTCGAGCGTGACTTTCCGGCCGCTGGTGATCGTCTCGTTGTTGAAGCAGGTGTGCGGCCGAGCGTTCGGATGCGCCTGAGCAACCGCGCGGGGCGGGTACTCGATCCCCGGCGGGGCGCCTTCGCACCGGCTCCTGTCGTGGACGTAGACGGCCGGCGGGTAGTCCTTCGCCATCACCGTCACCGCCGGACGTCGGCCGGCTGGCGGGGAGCCCGGAGCAGCTCGCCGAGCTGAGCGCGTTGGCGCACCGCTGGACACGGGTGGGCGTCAACTCCGCATCTGCAACCGACCCTCCATGGTCTGCCGCGCCGCCATAGCAGCCGCCGTCCGTGTTCCAGCGGGTATCGCCGCCGCCTGCCCACGCTCATCGCCTCCGCTCGGCCGAGCTGCTCCGGGAACTGGCGCGGCGGCAGGCACGGGGCGCCAGCCAGGATGCCCACCACCGCTGAACAGGACGCTAAGGCGGGCCAGTGGGGCAGAGGGGGAGAGTTTCTCCCCCTACCCGACGTATCCCCTGTCCCCGTCCAGCCCGATTACGAGGGAGAGTTCCCGGGCGTCCTCACCAACTACTCCGGGCCGGTCGACCAGCTCGACGATCGCGGAGCGCGCAACGGGGTGGTGCCTAGTGGTGTCCAGCGACTCCCGGAGGGCCTTGCTCAGGAAGTAGACAACGCCGACGTCGTCTTGCTTTCCGCGGCACCTGCGGGCCTGCTCGATCAGGAAGAACGCTCTCCGAGTGTGCGACGGCAGGGCTTTGAAGTCGGCGCGCTCGGCGATCTGCTCGGCCTCACCGAAGTGCGCAAGGTCGGTCTCGATGGTGATCCGGTAGACGTCCATCGCGGGAACACCGAACAGCAGCCACGGATGGTAATAGCCGTTCGGAAGGCTTCGCGCGGTCTCGGATGCTGTATCCCAGTGCTTCAGTGCGGCGCCGCTGCGTCCCGCCTTGGCGTGCGCCAGGGCCAGGCCGAGGTGCCCCAGGCCCCACACGGCGAGCGTGTCCGGCTGCTCGTCGTCTCGGAGCGTGAGGCGGCTGAGTGCTTCGGTGAGCATCTCGATGGCCAAATCCGTCTGGCCGCTGGCCCGGTAGAGATGTGCGTAGTACCAGGCAGCGATGATCGCGGCGGCCGGGTCGTCAGCCTCCTGCGCGGCGGTGAAAGCGCGGTCCGCGGACAACCAGCTCAGTTGCTCGGCGGGTTGATACGCGTTGAGCAGCTGCACCAGGTGGTAGATGCGTGCGAGTTCGGCGCGAGCTCGGCGCTGGTCGGTGCCCTCAGCGGCGCTTGCGGTGGCACGGGCGACCGCAACCAGATCCGGCAGCACCGCGGCGATCGCTGATCGCTCGGTTGTGGACCCGTGCCAGATACCCCAGGCCATATCAACGCGGCCGACCAGCTCGGCGACAGGGATAGGCGGGTGCGCGGCTGCGGTCGGCTTCAGGAGTGCCTGCGCCACTGAATCAGTACCGGGCACATATGCCTTCGTGATGCTGCCGACGGGGATTCTGTGGCTGCCTGTGAGCTCGGCCAGGTCTTGCACGTCGAGCGCTTCGGCAAGGCGGATCAGCATCGGCATGCGCGGCGTCAGCATCTTGCCGGTCTCCAGGGCTTTCACCCAATCGCTGGACCTGCCGACGAGGCCTCCGAGCACTGGTCGCGTCTTTCCAGCACGTTCGCGAAGCGCGCGGAGACGCGCGCCGAAAGACAGTTCGGACAGCTCTAGATCCGCCATGTCGTGCTCCCTGGTAGAGGACAGGGTGCGGCGGCCGGCCGCTACTCCGGCCGCCAACATCGACGGTACGTCAGGAGTGACAACACTGACGGAGGCCGCAATCAAGTCAACCGATCGAATTGAGATCGATACCGATCATCCACTGGTGGTGCGGCTCGCCCAACGCTCGAGATCGGCACGCTCGTACAGGAACGCCTTGCCGTCGCTCCCGCACGGCTTCGGCGCGGCCGCCTTGTCCGTGCGGTGGAGCCGCATCTTCGCCGCGTTGTACCCCCAGGGGATCACGCCGGCATCTGAGGCCTGGCGCAAGGTCATCTTGTTACCGTTACCAGTAACATCGCTGCTCAGCGCGCTATCAGGGCTTTCCGCGGGCTTTGCCAGGGCCTTAGCCTGGCGGCTGTTCAGATAGGCCACCTGGACTTCGGTGGCGACGCCGCCGACAACGATCTGCCATCGGCCGAGCGTGCGCGAAGAGCGCGGCATGCCGGCCTCCGGCACCAGCATCTTCCACGCGTTTACGGTGTACCTGGCGAGGCAGCGGATGCCGAAATTCTCGCGCGCCTCCGGCCCGCCGATCGCTCGCGCGGTGAGCATCTGCGCGATCGCAAGCACGTTGACCTTGGCGCTTCTGCCCATGAAGAGGATCTCGCCGAGAGCGTTCACTGCGGGCGACCGCTTGGGGTCGCTCTTCTCCCGGATCTCCGCCCAGTAGTTCGTGAGCTGCCCGATGGTGGCGTTGAGCTCTTCGCAGATCACCAGGACTCGCGGTCCCGGGTCCCAGTCGTCGGCCTCGTGCAACGCGTCGTCGTTGCGCTTGTTGGCCAGCTCGGCGGCCCGGATCAGCGCCTCGTGCATCTGCTCCGGCTTGGTGCAGTAGTCGACTCTGTCGACACCGAGGGCCCACCGGTGCGAGCCCTTCCGGTCCAGGATGATCACCCGGCCGCCGCGGCGAAGTACCTGCACGGCGATGAGCTGGGCGAGCACGCTCTTGCCCGCTCCGGATCCGGCCGAGACGGCGATGTGTGGGGAGTCGTCGCGCAGGGACAAGATGACCGGCCGGTCGCCGGGCCCCTGCCCGACGTAGAACTCCCATTCGGCCAGGCGGTCGATGTGCTCCAGCACCCGGTCATAGCCGACCTGGGCGGGCGGCCGCTTCCGCACAGTCCACCGGGCGGTGACCTGCGCACCGACCTGATCCCAGGACTCGACCAGGTCAGACACCGGGACCTTGCTGTTGATGATCGCGGAGACGAGTTGCCGCTGCTCTGCGGTGAGATAGGGCGTCTGCACAGTCAGCTCGATACGCGGCCCCAGCTGCTCACCCGGCCGGCGGAAGACCTCGAGTTTCTGCGTCCAGGGCTTCGCCTGCTCCTGCATCCACCAGGTCAGACGCTGCACGCGGTCGGGCAGGTAGCGCAGCACAGGCTCGATCCGCTGGCCGTACCACAGGCGAACGGCCTGCTCGGCGGGCGACAGCGGTTTGGCGAGCCGGGGCGTGAGGTTGCCCAGCTGCGGGTCGACGTGCAGCGTCACCCCGGTCTCCAGGCCGAGGGGCGTGCGGATCGCGGTCAAGGTCGGCGCGACGTAAGCCCGGTCAAACCGGCGGCGACGCAGCTGCTTTCGGCCCCGCCAGGCGGCCACGGCCGCGGCCGTGCTGGCGACGCCGATGCTTTGGTGTGGTTCCACGACGGTGAGCACCGTCGCGGCGGGCGCGCCGAGCCGGAGCGCCTGCCGTTTCCATCCGGGCCACCTGCCGGCGCCGCGCGTCAGGTACGGGTATCCGGTCCTGCCGTCGAGCGGGCGCCCGGATACGTATCGGCCCACGACGCGGCGAAAGGTTGGCGGGGCGGTTGTCACGATCCAGCCGCCACGAGGTCGGATTCCTTACCGTTGACGCGCGCTGGAGTCTGGCCGTCGATTCGCTGGAGAACCCGTCGCGCCGTGGACTCGGAGGTGACGGCGAGGTGCGCGAGGCGCTTGGGCCGCAGTTCGGGCCGGGTGCTTTTGATGGCGGCTACTACGAGTTCGATCTCGTCCTTCTGCCGCTCCTCCTGCCGGGTCGGCTGAGCTGCGGTGACAGGCTTCGGGAGGTGCGTCACGCGAAGGGTGCGGAGCTTGCGACCGTGACGGATTCTGGCGGCCCTGACTGACGCGGCCTGGCGCGCCGGGACGGCGGGCGGCATCGCGCTGTCGGGCTCCGCCGGGTGCGTCACCTCGAACCAGACCGCCCGGTCAACGCGAGCGCGGACCTGGTCGATGATCGTGTCGTCGGCGGCCAGCGACAGACGGGCCAGCCGCCGCGCGGCGCGCTTCCGCTGACGCTCGGAGCCGTGTCGCCGGCGAAACTCCAGATTGGTCATCTGCTGTGTCAGCCGTTCGCGGTGCACGGTCTCGACGTCACGCTCGCCCGGCTCGATCGCGCCGAGCCAGAGCAGGAACCGCCGGGGTGTCCATCGCCAGCTCGTTGCCCACTCCGGCCGCTTGGCCTGGTCGCCGACAAGGCCGTCCCACCACTGTTTCGTGAGCAGCAGCGGGATCGCGAGGCGCAGGAGCGCCTCGGCCGCGCTGTGGGAGACAGCGGCGGCGACGAGGCCCATCGAAACGGCGATGATCCACGCCGTGGTGCCGGCGCGACCGGGCCAGCCATGCTCCCGGACGTGCCGGTCGGCGCGGATCATGCTGACCAGCAGCAGGATCTCGAGGACGGCGAAGAGCAGGACCCGGGGCCCGGCGGGGAAGCCAGGGATGCGCCCGGTGAGCTCCCAGACAGCCTCGGACGACCAGCCGAGACCGATGATCATGGCGATGCGCGAGAGCGGCCCGTCGGGGCGGCTGGAGCGAGCCAGCCGGCGGCCAGCCCAGGTGAGCAGGACGACCGAGAGCAGCAGCCCGGCGGCGATGACCTCGCGGCGGTCCAGCAGAGAGGACAGGTCGGTGGTCACTGGTGGCTCTCCTTGTGGCGGTTGGCTTCGAGTGCGCGGATTCCGCGGGCGACTCTCGGCAGTTCGTGCTGGTAGACGAGGGAGTGCTTGGCCACGTGATAGCCGGACAGCAGGAACTCGGCAGCGATCACGAGGACCAGGCCGACGGAGACCGCAGCGATGACGATCAGCGCTTTGCCGCCGTCTTGGATCCAGATGTTGATGGCCGAGCCGGAGAGCAGAACGGTGAACCCGGTCGACAGCCAACGGCGGCGCAGGTAGGCGATCAGGCCCACGTCGCCACCGCCCATCCGGCGCGCGGGTCCAGCGGTCGCGGCGGCTGCGGGCGGCGCAGGATCTCCGGGAACTGCGCCCAGGCGATCAGGGTCATGGTGCCGACGATCAGCGGCAGGCCGATCAGAGCCAGCAAGGCGTTCAGCATCAGCGGCGTCATGGCGCCATCATGACATAGATGACAGAGTTGGCGTAGATGACAGAGTTGGCGACGCGAGAATCAGGGGTGATCGCTCATGCGTGGCGGGGTCGATACGATCAGCGCACCTGCGATGGGAGCCCTGCTGATGCCGAGAAGCCGCGACGAACTGCGCCGTGCCCTCGATGAGGGGGAGTGGCTGCGTGTCGGCGATCTCGCAACTGTGCTGGACGTATCTGCGTCCACCGCGCATCGGCTCCTGGGGAACCAGATCGGGTTCAAGTTCAAGCCCGGCGGAAAGCAGCGGATCGCCGACCCGGCTGACGTGCGCCGGCTCTTGGAGGAGTCCGAGCAAACCCATCGCGGCCAGTAGAAACGTTGCGAGTCGGGAAAGCCCTACCGCAGTAGAAGCGGACAGTGCATCCGTTGAACGGCCAGGTCACGACTGTCTGATTAGGACATTTAACAATCCGTGGTGATCTCGTAACCTCCCTACCCAAAGTCCGTGATCAAGGTACTAAGGTTGTTCGAACATACGTTCGAAGCACGGGGGAGCGATGCAGATCGACGCAGGCAGCTGGGGCAGCTGCCCACGACTGGATACGTGGGTTCGAAAGGGGCGTTTGGGTCAGCCGCCGCTGCCTTAGAACGGCCAGCGTCAGCGAGCGGGAGTTGCGCCGGCTAGAAGGTGTGGCACTCCGTCGTGACGCGCGAATGTCGGGAGGCGTCCGCCAGCCACGTCTCCTCCGCCACACCGGAAACCGGCACGTGATCGGAGAGAAGGGTCCACATGCAACACACCCGCAGCCCCTGGGCTTACGTCGTCCTGAGCGGTGCTGCCGCTCTCCTCGGGGCAGCGACGATGCTGCTGTTCGGCGTTGACATCCAGCCGATCAGCAGGCCGCGCATGGTCGGTGCATCCTTTGTCGTCCTCGTTGCGATGGCCGCGGTCGTCCTCGTTCTTCGGAGGAATCCCGGCCAGTGCGAGCGTTGCACAAGCGTCGAGCTGACCAAGGCCGTCGAAGCGCTTCAGCAACAGATCGCCGCAGTCAACGAGCGGCTGGATCACATCGACGAACACACTGAGGTGCTGGCTGCGCGTACGTCTCGGCTCGCCGCCGGTCTAGAGGTGCAAAAGCCGCTGAACCGGAACGATCTAGGAGATACCACCGCAGAAGTGGTCGCTTTCCCCGCCGGTCCGCGCCGTTTGAGCTGAGGTCCCCCCACTAGCCCCCCATGCCCAGGTCGGCATACCCGCTGACCTGGGCCGGAGTGGGCGGAGGGCGTGGGATTCGAACCCACGATGAGTTTCCCCATACCGGTTTTCAAGACCGGCGCCATCGGCCACTAGGCGAGCCCTCCCGTAGTGCCGCTCCAGTTTGCCACCCGCTCGGTGTTCTTGTCGTACCGGTAGGGCATTGTCGAGCCCATGCACGCGATCGTGATCGAGGACAAGCAGCTGGTCTGGGCCGAGGTGCCGGATCCGGAGGCCGCCGAGGGTGAGGTCGTGGTCGATGTGACCGCGACCGCGGTCAACCGGGCTGACGTGTCGCAGCGGCAGGGCCTCTACCCGCCACCACCGGGCGCCTCGGAGTTTCCGGGGCTGGAGTGCTCGGGCGTGATCAGCGCGCTCGGCCCGGGCGTCACCGGGCATCATGTGGGCGAGCGGGTCTGTGCGCTGCTCGCCGGTGGTGGCTATGCCGAGCGGGTGGCGGTGCCGGTCGGGCAGCTCCTGCCGGTGCCGGCCGGGTTGTCGCTGGTCGAGGCGGCCGGGCTGCCGGAGGTGGCCTGCACGGTCTGGTCCAACGTGGTGGACCGGGATCGGCTGCGCTCCGGCGAGACCCTGTTGGTGCACGGCGGCGGCAGCGGCATCGGCACGTTCGCGATCCAGCTGGGCGTCGCGCTGGGTGCGACCGTGCTGGTCACGGCCCGGGCGGAGAAGCATGAGCGGCTGCGCGCGCTGGGCGCCGATCTGACGATCGACTATCAGACCCAGGATTTCGTACGGGAGGTGCTGGACCGCACCGGTGGCCGCGGCGCCGACGTGGTGCTGGACATCATCGGAGCGAAGTACCTCGCTCGCAACATCGAGGCGCTGGCCGCCGACGGCCGGATCACGGTGATCGGGATGCAGGGCGGGCGTTCCGCCGAGCTGGACCTGGGCAAGCTGATGGCCAAGCGGGGGCGGATCTCGTCGACGGCGCTGCGGGCGCGGCCGCCGGCGGACAAGGCGCGGATCGTGGCGGGCGTGCGGGATCGGGTGTGGCCGCTTGTCGCGGCCGGTCTGATCAAACCGATCATCCACACCACCTTCCCTCTGGCCGAGGCGGCCGCCGCCCACGACCTCATGGAGTCGAGCGACCACCTCGGCAAGATTCTTCTCCTGCGCTGATTTCACTCCTTCGGGGGAACAAAAGCCGAGTTATATGACCGATACGGCCCGATATGCGGCGAGTCGCGGGTGTGTCGGTCCCAGGCGATCCCAGCATGGACGGACAGCGCGGCCGGCACTCGGCCGCGCTCCCGTTCCAACCGCTGGGGGACACCGTGACGTACGCACCGCATCGTTCCGCGACCGCTCGTGCCGTCCCGTCGCGAGACCACGCCTCCGAGGCGCGAGCGCTGCGGTGGAAGATCCGGATCTGGATCGCCGGCGGGGTCGTCATGACGCTCGCCCTGATCGGATTCGGGGTCTGGGCGGTGGTGACCGCTGACCGTCGTCCGGCGACGATGGGCCGGCATGTGCCGAACGGCGCGGTGGCCGGCAATTTCGAGTTCGCCGTGACCTCGTTGCGGTGCGGCGTGTCGTCGGTCGGCCCGGATGACCTGCAACAGCTGCCCGGCGGGCAATTCTGCCTACTCGGCGTGACGGTCAAGAACACCGGCACCGAGCCGGAGTTGTTCGACAGCGGCGCACAGCGGGTCTACGACGCCAACGGCGTAGCCTACGCCGTCGCCGACCAGGCCGCGGTCTTTCTCAACGATCGCAGTCCGACACTGCTCAACGAGATCCTTCCGGGTGACACCGTGGCGGGCGTGCTGCCCTTCGACGTGCCGACGGATGCCCAGCTCAGCGAGGTCTCCGTGCACGGCTCGATGTCCACACCGGGCGTACGCATGACGCTGCCACCCGTTCAGTGAATGACGGCCTTTATCTTTTCGAGATTGGGGGATCAATTATGTGAATCCAGCCACGGCGCATTCGATGGTGTGTTGGCATGGTCCACGGAATACGCGGATGTCCGGGTTCCCATTGCCCACCTTCGACGGAGGCAAAGCGTGGCAGGCAGCATCAGCCCCGCACCGATGGGATTCGCGCGAGTGCCCCGGGCCTATTTCGGAGGCAACACTGCACGGTACGTCGACGCGCCGTGTGTTGACCGCCGGCGCCATTGCGCTGGCCGTCATCGCACCGGCCCTGGAACCGGTCGAGCACGCCGCGGAGGCCGTCACGACGCCGCCGCGGGCCCTGCCGGCCACACCGGAGCTGCCAGCTCTCCCGCTTGGCGAGGAGATCCAGGAACGACAGTTCCTGATCCAAACGCATAAATCGGAGATCCCGCTTCCCGCGAATCTCCAGGAGAGGGTGACGACCAGCCAGCGTGCGTCCCGCTCGATCCCGCGACGGCCGGCCGTACGCGCGACGGCCCGGGTACGCCCGGTGGTGACACCAGCCTCCCGCCGTCCGATACGCCTGAACAACCGTCCCGCGGCGCGAGTGGCTGAACGCCCCGCGGCCCGGCACTCGGCCCGCACGCAGCACCGGCGTGTGGTCGTCCAGCAGAGGCGGACGACCGTGGCGAAGCGTGGTGCGGTCGCGGTTCGCAAGGTCACCCGGAGCACCGCCGTCCGGCGCCTGCGGACCCGCCCCGGCCGGAGCATGGGCGCGGTGATCGCCTTCGCCCGCTCCCAGGTCGGCAAGCGGTACGTGCGGGGCGGCGAGGGACCCGGCGGTTTCGACTGCTCGGGCTTCACCAGGCGTGCGTACGCCCGGGCCGGCCTGCGCCTGCCGCACTCGTCCGGCGCACAGGCCCGCCGCGCGCGGACCATCACCCGCTCCCAGGCCCGGCCCGGTGACCTGGTGGTCGGCCCCGGCCACGTGGGCATCTACATGGGCCGCGGCATGATGATCGACGCCGGCAACCACCGCACCGGCGTGGTCTACCGCAAGCTCTACCGCGGGCTCCGGGTGGCGCGCCTGTAGCTTTCCGTGGCCAGAACCCCGGACAGCAGCGGGCACCCGCCGGATGACGGGTGCCCGCTCGCTGACCGCCGAAGTGGCGGCCGATCGCAACCGGGCGCGGGGATCTCGGCCGCACACACCCGGTCGGATGTCTGACAGAAGCATTACCGACCGGGGCTGTTCGCAAGCGCACCACCTGTGTGTTTACCCGTTCGAGTGACGGCACGGCGCAATGCCGACGAAAGGCGCCGGTCACATACGCCGGTTAGTCTCGGCCCAACGCGGGAAACCCTGACCGATGAGACTTGTTCACTCGCAAGGTGGGTCGTGAACAGGCCTCAGTTACCTGCTACGCCGCCGGAGGCCACCATGAGTCTTGACCGCGCCCTGGCTCCCGACCCGTACGATCTTCTGCCGCCGGTCCCGTCGTTCACGGTGACCAGCTCGGACGTGACGGATGGGCAGCCGCTCGACGAGCTCTTCGTGCACACCAGTGTGGGCGGGAAGAACCTCTCGCCGCAGTTGTCCTGGTCGGGGTTCCCCGACGAGACCCGGGGGTTCGTGGTCACCTGCTTCGACCCGGACGCGCCGACCGGCAGCGGGTTCTGGCACTGGGTGCTGGTCAACCTGCCGGTCACGGTCACCGACCTGGACCGCGGCGTGGATCCCCTGCCGGACGGGGCGTTCTGCGTGCGCAACGACTACGGCGAGCGCAACTACGGTGGCTCGGCCCCGCCGCCCGGCGACCGGCCGCATCGCTACGTCTTCGCTGTACACGCGATCGACGTCGACCGCCTCGAGGTCACCCCGGACGCCTCACCGGCGTACGTCGGCTTCAACCTCGCCTTCCACACCCTCGCCCGGGCGACCGTGCGCCCGACCTTCCAGGTTCGCGGCTGAGACCCGCACAACGAAAGGCCGCCGGCATCGCCGGCGGCCATCTCGACTTTTTCGGGGTACGCGTCAGCGCGGCGCGCGGCCCACGCAGAAGACCGACTGCCCGAACGGCGGCTTCACGACGCGCTCCGCGGCCTTGGTCACCGGGAGCACCAGGGTGTCGTAGACCTTGACCATCGGCCCCTCCTTCGGGGCCAGCTTGAAGATGCTCGTGGCGCCGTAGTACCCGATCAGACCCAGCGCGTTCGCGTAGTGGATCTTCTCGATCTCCAGGCCGGCCTCGATGAAAGCGGCCGAGAGCGTCTTCTTGGTGTAGCGGCGGATGTGTCCGGTCGCGATGTCGACCTGGCTCATGGCGAACATGAACGCCGGCACGATGATGATGACCCGGCCGCCGGGGCGCACCAGATCCTTCATGCTGCGCAGCGCGCCCACGTGGTCCTCGATGTGCTCGAGCACGTTGTAGGAGACCGCGGCGCTGTACTCCCCGTTCGCCTCCGGCGACGGCAGCAGCATCTGCTTGACGTCGATGCCCGGGTGATCGGCCATCCGCTCCTTGAGCAGAACCAGCCGGTCCGGGTCCGCCTCGGTCGCGGTGAACCGCGGGAGGTGCTCGGACCACTCGATCGCGTAGTCACCGAGGCCGCTGCCGATCTCGATGGGGTTGTCCCCGAGGTATGGGAGCGCGAGCTCGACGAACCACCGGCGGTGGTTCACGGCCGTGGCGAGGCCCTCGAGCACTTCGGACTGGATCCGCTGGTCTCCAGTGATGTCTGCCATAGGTGAGGTTCCCTCATCTTGCCGATCTGAGTGACAGCGGGACCGGAGAAGTTAACCATCTGCCGCGCCTATCCGAAAGTTGACCGTGGTCCGCCGCTGATTTTTTGGCCTGATTGAGACATAGCGCGGTTGGGTACTTGGATGGGTTACGCATCGTGGGAGTCCACCAGATGGACACCACGTGCGGGACACGCGGAAAACACGCGTACATATCGTCTCTATCACGCCTGGGGCGCTCAACGTCGGCTTCTTGAGAACCTCGGTTAGGCTCGCCGATGCTATGACGATTACGGGTTTTGACTCGACAGGCCAGTCGACCGGCGAGAACGTTCTCCGGCCGCGCCAAGTGACCGCCGACGACAACCTGGACGCGGAGCTGCTCGCCCTTCGGGCTGCCGTCACGCCGGATGCCGCGGTGACCCTTGTCACGCCCAAGGAAGTGGCCGAAGAGCAGGCCATACGCCCCGATCGGCACCGTCCGAAGTGGCGTGTGCTCGCTTGGCGTGACGTTCTGGCAATCGCCAGTTTCGTAGCCGTCGCCCTCCTCGTCACCGCACCGTTGTGGCTGAATCTTGATCATGAACTGCGTGATGATCCGCAGGATCAAGCTTTCTTCGAGTGGATGCTGGCGCACGGTGCCCGGGTGCTCACGGATGGCGTGTATCCGTTCTTCTCGGACCGCATGAATTACCCCGACGGGGTGAACATGATGGCCAACACGTCGGTGCTGGCCGTTTCGTTGCCACTGACGCCGATCACTCTTCTGTTCGGTCCGCATGTGGCGTTCAACGTATTTCTCACCTGTGCATTGGCGTTTACCGGGGCTTCGTGGTATCTGGTGCTCTCCCGGCGCTTCGTGGCCTCGCGGTTGGCGGCCTGGGTGGGCGCTCTCTTCTGCACCTTCGCGCCGAGCATGATCTCGCACGCCGGTGGCCACCCGAACATCGTCTCGCAGTTCCTGGTTCCGCTGATCATCTGGCGCACGCTTGAACTGCGCGTTCCGCGTCGCGCCCTGCGCAACGGGTTGATCCTCGCCGGCCTGCTCATCTGGCAGGCGTTCCTCAATCTCGAGATCCTCTTCATGACCGCGGTCGGCCTCGGCCTCTACTGCTTGATCATGGCGGCCGTCCGGCGTAGGAGTCACCCGGGCGAGGTCCTGCCGTTCCTCCGTGGCCTGGGCATCACCGCGGTGACCACGCTCGCCGCGCTGGCCTACCCGCTCAGCGTGCAGTTCTTCGGGCCGCAGAGCTACCAGGGCCTGGCCGAGTTCGTCCGCAACTTCGGCGCCGACCTCGCGTCGTTCACCGCCTACTCGAGCCGGTCGGTGGCCGGCAACGGCGCCGTCGCGTCGATGCTGTCGCAGAACCCGGCTGAGGAGAACGCCTTCTTCGGCTGGGGCCTGGTCATCCTCTTCTTCGGGCTGATCCTCTGGATGCGGCGTAACGCGACGGTGGTCGCGGTCGGCGCGATAGCGGTCTTCTTCGCCGCGATGTCGCTCGGGCCACGGATCTACCTGAACGGCATCAACACCGGCATCCCCGGCATCTGGTCGATCATGCACAGCATCCCGGTCCTCGACTCGGCCGTGCCCACCCGGTGGGCGATGGCGATCGCGCCGATGGTCGGCATCGTGCTCGCCCTCGGCTGCCAGCGCGCCGCCGACCTGGTCCGGTCCCAGCCGCACGCGCGGGGCCCGGTACGCGTCGCGATGATCACGGCGGTGGCGATGGCGCTCGTCCCGCTCGCGCCGACCCCGTTGCAGACCACGCCGATGGACCCGGTGCCGGAGTTCGTCACCACGGGCGCCTGGCGTCAGTACGTGGACGACGAGCACACCGTGGTCAGTCTGCCGTTGCCGGACAGCAGCTACCCGGATCCGCTGCGCTGGACCGCGTACACCGGGCAGGACATGCGCATCGCCGGGGCGTACGCCCTGCTGCCGAACCAGAACCCGCAGAACCCGGCCGACCGCAGCGCGATCTTCTCGCCCCCGTGGCGGCCGACGAGCGGACTGATCACCTCGATCCGGCAGGGCAACCCGATCCCCGAGGTCACCGACGCCCGGCGTGAGATGACCCTCGCCGACCTGCGTTTCTGGAAGGCCGGAGTGGTGGTGCTCACGCCGCAGGCACGGGACATCGAGATGCTGCGCACGATGTCCGACCTGCTCGGCTTCCGGCCCACGTGGACCGGCGGCGTCTGGCTCTGGGACGTCCGCCACCTGGTGGACAAGCCGGAAGTGGTGCTGGCCGCAGGGTCCTGACGGCACGCGTCGATACGGGGCCGCGCGTCGTAACGGTATCGTTCTATGATCTTCCCACTTCCACGGGAGGATCCACATGCCACAGTCCGTGCGCTATGCCGCGGCCATGTTCGCCGCGATCACCGTTGCCGGAGCGTTCGCTGCTCCGGCCCACGCCGCCACCGCCGGGGTCGCCTCGGTCGTGTCGACGACGAAGGTGCAGTACAAGGCGGCCAAAGGTAAGCAGAACAAGGTCGTGGTGACTCGCTCGGGCAAAACGATCACGATCGATGACAAGGTCGCGGTCAAGGCCGGCAAGGGCTGCAAGGCGGTCAAGGGCGACAAGACCAAGGTGCGCTGCACCCCGTCGAAAGCGCCGACCCGGTTGCGGATCTTCACGTACGACCGGAACGACTCGATCGTCAACAGCACCGATCTGGGGCTGACGAGCGACGGCGGTACCGGCAACGACAAGATCTACGGTGGCCCGCGCGCCGACTTCATCCAGGGCGGCAGCGGCGCGGACAAGATCTACGGGCGCGGCGGGAAGGACGAGCTGCACGGCGACGACGGCAGCGACCGGCTCTCCGGTGGCGACGGGGACGACTGGCTCGCCGCCGAGGACGGCAACGACGTGCTCCTCGGCGACGCCGGTCACGACTCGTTCCACGGCGGAAACGGCAACGACCGGATGTACGGCGGTCCCGGCCAGGACGGATTCAGCCTGAGCCCGGCGGACTACGGCAGCGACAACGACTACGTCTCCGGCGGCGCCGGTGACCGTGACGCGGTCACCTACATCACGTACACGAAGGGCATCAAGGCCGACGCGGACGGGGTGACCGGTGACGACGGTGCGAAGGGCGAGAAGGACACCCTCGCCACTGACATCGAGGAGATCCAGGGCGGCGAGGGCAACGACGTGCTCTACGGCACCGCCCGGGTCGACTACCTGTACGGCTGGTCCGGCAACGACGTGATCTACGGCTTGGGCGGCGACGACCTGGTGGCCGGTGAGGCGGGCCAGGACAAGCTGTACGGCGGGGCCGGCGACGACTACGTCAGCGGCTACGACTGGACCGAGCCGAAGGGTCAGGACCGGCTCGACGGCGGCACCAACGGCACCGCGGAAGGTGATCTCTGCGAGGCGCACGGCGGCGACGCCAAGGTCGGCTGCGAGCGGAGCTGACGTTCCGGCGGGGGTTCGGGTTCGCCCGGACCCCCTGCTCAGCCCGGCGGCCGAGTGATCAGCTGGACCACGACGGCGCCGACCCGGACAGTTCGGGGACTTTGCCGAGGCGTACGCCTAAATGGTTTTGATGCAGCACCCCGGACAGACCTTGGGCTGCGGCAGGGTGAAGGCCAGGCAGCAGGTCTTGCGTTGCACGTCGAGCTTGCCGAGCGGACCCGGGACGAGCTCGATCAGATCGCGGACGCCCAGCGTGCCCAGCAGGCGGTCGATGTTCTCCGCGGACGAACCCGGCAGGGCGTCCGCGGAGCGGAGCACGCCGTATGCGACGCCGGAGGCGAGCGAGCCGAGCAGCGTCCGTTTGCCGAGCCGGACCCGGCTGTGGATGGCGTCGAGCAGCGGGCTGAGGTGCTCGTCGAAGAGGGAGCGCCGGAACTCGGCGAGCAGGGCGTCCTCGTCGGCGACGACACGAACCTGCGGGAGTCCGCTGATCGCCAGCGGGTCGGTGGGCAGCACGGCGACCGGGATGTCCGGGCGCAGGCCGAGAGTGAGCAGCGGACGCGGGTCGTCGAAGTGCATCACCACGTCGGTGGCGGTCAGCAGCGGAACCCGGCGCGCGGAGGCCCAGCCGAGGACGGCGGGCAGGGCGAGCCAGTAGGTGTACGCCTTCCAGGCGAGCGCGGCGGCGGCGTGCGGCTGCGCGTGCCACCGGCGGCGGGCCGTGTCCAGCAGGGTGTCCAGGTGCACATCGGCGAGCCGGGCGGCCGGCGTCCAGCCGGCGAGATCGCGGGTGACCAGGTCCGGAGCGAGGCCGGGGATCTCGGTGCTGGTGCCGAACATGGCCCGCAGGGTCGCGGTGACCGGGGCGAGCGGGTGCAGGCGGGGACGCGTGAGGTCCAACGTTATGGTCACGGGCGTTTGCCTGCCCGCGGCGACACTGGTCGCTGAGTCACCGCACTTCTCCTCGCCAGCTTGACGGAAGGATCTGAGGCGACCCACCGTACCCGGTTAAGGATAGCCTAACCACACCAACCGGCAGGATCTTTCGGGCGGATACCTTGAGCGAGAATTACTTTACGTAGCGTTGCTGCCTTCGCGGGTTCGTCAAGGCATTTGTCGGCAACGCGCTACTAGCCCCTTACGGACACTAGTGCCAGCGACACTGAGGTTGCCGTCGCGAAGGGGACATCCGTGATGACCACCTCGCCCATTGAACGGGCCGCAGATCAGTTCGTTACGGCGCTTGCGCAATGGCGGGTCGAGCGCGGGATGACAAAGAAGCAGCTTGCCGCGCGCATGGGGTTCGACCCCTCCTATGTCAGCCACGTCGAGGGACGACGGCACAAGCCCACCGAAGACTTCGCTCGCCGCGCCGAAGCGGTCCTGAGCGCCGGCGGGGCGATCTGGCAACGCTTCCAGGAGTACGACGAACTGCGTCACGCCCGCGGATCGGCGCTGCACCGGGACCCACCGGTGCCGGTGCAGTGGCTGCCGCCCGGCACCGGTCTGGTCGTGGAACGCGAGATCGCCGAACTGGTTTACACGAACGGGGCCTACCGCTGCCGGGTGAGCCGGGCCCTCTACAACGCGGGGGTCGAGCCGGTCACCCGGTACCTGGTGAAGATCGCGGTGGATCGGTACCCGCACGACCCGGCCGGCTCCAACCGGCACCACCGGGAGAACCCGCTCACCTTCGACGAGATGGACGTGCGGGCACGGGCCGGCGAAGGGGATGCCGCCGAGCCGATGCAGTGGCGGGTCAAGCTCGACCGGGACGCGGCCAAGGAGATCTGGCTGCTCTTCGCCAACGAGCGCGGGCAATTCCCGCTCTACCCCGGTGAGCGTACGACCATCGCGTACGCGTACACGGTCGGCGAGGAGAAGTGGGGGCAGTGGTTCCAGCGGGCCGTCCGGCTGCCCACCCGGTCGCTGACCGTACGACTGAACTTTCCGGAGAGCTTCGAACCGCAGGTCTGGGGTGTGGAGGCTTCCCTCGCCGCCGAGGTGCCCGTCCGTACCCCGTTGGAACGCCGCATCGAGGGAGGTCGCGCCATTTTCGAGTGGTCAACCGACGCGCCCCTGCTCAACGCGCGGTACCGGCTGGAATGGCGGTACCGCGGCGCCGACGCACCGGTCTACGACGAGACCGGACCACCGGAGCCGGCCCTGCCACGGGCCTCGCACCGGATGCGCGGCATCGGCATCATCCAGCGCGGATCCGACCTGCTCCGGCAGCGGGCCCGCCACTTCCAGCTACCCCGGGAAGGACCGGCCGCCCGGGAAACCGTCACCCGCCTGCTGACCTCACTGAGCCGGCTGCAGGACCTGCACGAGTTCAGCAAGGGCGTCGGTCTGGCCGCGACGCAGATCGGTGTCCCGGTGGCGGCCGCCGTGGTCCGCCCGCCGGAGCACGACATCGAGCCGGTTGTGCTGCTCAACCCCCGCGTCGTCGACGAGTCGACCGAGAGCGACGAACAGTACGAGGGCTGCCTCTCGTTCTTCGACTACCGGGGAATGGTGTCCCGCCCGTTGCGGATCGAGGTGGAGCACGCCCGATTCGACGGAACCCGGGTGATCACCACGTTCGAGCGTGCCCTGGCCCGGCTGATCAGCCACGAGATCGACCATCTGGAGGGCCGGCTCTACGTGGATCGGATGAACTCCGACTCCAAGCTGGTGCCGGTCGCGCAGTACGAGCAGACCGGCCGTCCCTGGGACTACTAGTCGGTGAAGCTGTCGTACTTGACCCGGACCGACGGCACCTGAAGCTCGGCCAGCGTCTTCAAGGTGGCCTTCACCATCCGGCCGGAGCCGGAGACGAAGAAGTCATGCTCCTGCCAGGGGCCGTACCGGGCCACGACGTCCGAGATGTTGCCCTTCTCGCCGGGGAAGGTGGGATCGTCACTGCACGCCGTCACCACCGACAGCCAGGGGTAACGGGCGGCGAGCCGGTTCAGGTCGGCCAGGTCGTACAGGTCGTCCCGGGTCCGCGCGCCGAAGAAGACGTGCACCCAGCGGGTTCGGTTGTACCGGGTCAACTCCTCCAGCAGGGACTTGATCGGCGCCAGCCCGGTACCGCCGGCCACGAACACCGCGTCCCGGGTCGACCGGCGGTCCAGCGTCATCGAGCCCATCGGGGCGGCCAGCTTGATCATGTCGCCGGTGTTCAACCGCCGCACCAGAGCGCTGGACACCCAGCCCGCGCCGATCGCCTTGACGTGGAACTCCAGCGTGTTGTCGCGGCGCGGCGCGTTCGCCGGTGAATAGGTGCGCCATAGCCGCGGCTGATATCGCGGAGCCTCCAGGCTCAGGTACTGACCGGCGCGGAACTCCAGCGGCTGCAACGGCAGCACGGTGAACACCGCGATGTCGCGGGCCCGGCGCTCGTGCGCTACCACCTCGGCGTGCCAGTACGGCGGGTTCGGGTCGGCGTCCGCCCCGGCCAGCATCTTCGAGGCGATCACCGCGTACGCGTCCGCCCATGCCTGGTCGTACTCGACGCCCCACTGCTCGCCCGCACAGGTCCGCATCGCCTCGATCAACGCCCCACCCACGACCTCGTAGTGCTCCGGTTCCACGTGGAACTTCCGGTGATCCCGGCCCAGCGCCCGTAGATAATCGTCGAACTTCTCGGGATCCTCCAGCGTCTGCACGGCGGTAACGATCGCCCCTAGCAGCCGGGCACGCTGCACGTCCATCTGCACCGGGAACAGATCCCGCAGATCCGGATGAGACAGGAACATGCGGGCGTAGAAGTAGCCGGCAACCTTGTCCTGATGCTCCTCGACGAGACTCCAGCTCTCCTTGAGCAAGCGTGCGAGGTCTCCCATGCCATTCAGAGTGGTCAGCACAGTCGGGAACACGACGCACCGAAAGTGCGACTCGTCACCCTGCTCGGCGTGTCGCTGCCGCATCTAAAGTTGTCGCGTGACGCTCGAACAACAGCAGGCCACCGGCCGGACGTACCTCCCGGAGATCGTCATCGTGCTGCTGCTGTCCCTCGGGCAGTCCGCGGTCTATGCCATCGTGTCGCTGACCGCGAAACTCACCGCCGACAAGCCGCTGGCCCAGCAGACCGCCACCCTCAACCCGACCGTGTCGCCGCGGCCCTACCTGGACCTCACGTACCAGGTGCTCGGCATCTTCTTCGCGCTCATCCCGGTGGTCCTGGTGATCTACCTGCTGAAGCGCGACAACATGTCACCCGGCCGAGACCTCGGCATCGACTTCCGCCGGCCCGCGTACGACCTGGGCTGGGGTGTCGGACTGGCCGTCGGCATCGGCATCCCCGGGCTGCTCCTCGTCTACACGGCGTTGCAGCTCGGCATCAACGCGCAGATCGTCCCGTCCGGACTCCAGCCGTACTGGTGGGCCGTACCGGTACTCATCCTCGCCGCGATCGAGAACGCCGTACTCGAAGAGGTCGTGGTCGTCGGCTACCTCATTACCCGGCTACGCCAATCCGGCATGTCCCTGGTGTGGATCGTCGTCTGCTCAGCGGTGCTGCGCGGGTCGTACCACCTCTACCAGGGATTCGGCGCCTTCGTCGGCAACGCGATCATGGGCGTCGTCTTCGCGCTGTTCTTCCTGAAGACGAAGCGGGTGATGCCGCTGATCGTGGCGCACAGCCTGCTCGACATCACCGCTTTCGTCGGCTATCAGCTGCTGCCGGAATCCTGGCTGGACTGGCTCTCCCTGTAGAAACGCCGCGCCCGCACCGCTGTGCTGTCGGCAGCGCTGCGGCTGCCCAGCACCGAGGCGGCCAGGCTGACGCCCGGCCACGCCCGATCGGCGAGACGCACGGCCGCCCAGCCGGCCAGCCAGCGCTTCTCGAACGGAACCAGGCGCACCAGCTCGGCGACACGCTGCGGGTCCGTCGCATTCCGGCCGTACGCCGCGGCCAGGTGCAACACCAGCTCAGCCTGCGTTATCGCAGCCGCAACGAGCAGGGCGACCGGGGCGTACGGGCCAGCGATCGCACCCAGACCGGCCCGCAGTCCCGCCGAGCGGGTGAACCGGAGGGTGGCCAGGCGGGCCAGGCCCTCGGTGGTGGCGTTGGGGTAGGTGGCGCGGATGCCGTCCGCCCAGGCCTGGGCCCGCGGACCGATGGTCTCGACTGCGGCTTGGGCGAGGGTTTCCTGGGCTTGGCTGGGATTCGCGAGGAGGGCCGGCCAGAGGTCCAGGGCGGTGGCGGGTTCCGGCCGCACTGCGATGGCGGCGGCCGGGGTGATCGTTGGCGGTTTGGCGGTTGGTTCGGCGATGTCCGGCGTGGTCGGAGCTGCGTCCGGGACGGCCTTGCTAGGGCGGGCGGCTTTGCGGCCGGGGGGAGCCGGGGTGGGTGTTTCGGGGGTGGTTCTGGCGGCCGTCTTGTCAGCGGATGCCTGGCCGTCGGTGGGTGCCTGGGTGTTCGGGGGTGCCTTGGGTATGGCCGCTTTGCGGGCCGGGCGTGGCGCGGCCTTCTTGGCGGGCGCCCTTGTGGGTGTGGGTTGCGGCGTTGCCTGCGGGGGTGCGGCCGTCGCTTTTGTGGGTGCCGGTGTGGCGGTGGGCGGCGCGGGTTCGGAGGTCGCCTTCGTAGCTGCCGGTGTTGCCTTCGGCCGTGCGGTCGGCGCTGCACTGGGCGCAGCCGACGCGGGCGTTGCCTTTGTGGGCGCCGGTGTGGCGGTGGGCGGCGTGGGTTCGGGCGTTGCCTTTGGGGGTGTCGGCGTTGCCTTTGCTGATTCGCGCGCGGGCGTCGCCTTCGGGCGTGCGGTCGGCGCCGCGTTGGGCGCAGGCGTCGCCTTTGTGGGCGCGGCTTTTGCGCGTGGCGTTGCGGGCACAGCAGCAGGCGTTGCCTTGGCAGGTGCGGGCGTGGTCGGCACCCCGCTTCCCTCCGGCGATGGGGCTTGGCGGTCTACCGGCAGCGCTTCGGCACTGGCGGGCGAACGTGCCGGCTGAGGCGGGACCTTTCCGGCCGCCTTTCGTGCGGTCTTGCGCACTCCAGAAGGCGGTGGGGAGTCACCCGTAGCGTGACCTTCGGCACTCGGACCAGGCTGCGGGGGTTGAAAGGTGACCGCCGGAGCCGCCCTACGGCGGACCGGCCGCTCCTCGGGCTCCTCGGCGGAGGCGGACGCCTCGGGCGCGGTGAACGCGGCCCGAGTATCGCGTGCGCGCCGGGCATCCCGGCCGATGTTCTCCTCCATCGAACGAAGCCTAGCCGTTGATGCGACGTTTCGCCTGTTGGCGGCCGGTTGAGAAGATCCGCGGCGTGGCATATGGCGGCCTCTTTGTGCCGCGTCCGCGGGGTCCGGTATTCTCAAGCCTCGGTGGCCGCAGGGCCGCCGGGGAGACTTCGCCTAGTCTGGTCTATGGCGCCGCACTGCTAATGCGGTTGGGGTTTTAAAGCCCCTCCCGGGTTCGAATCCCGGAGTCTCCGCGCGAAAGCTGGTGTGTATGCTGGCTGAGCACTGAACGAGCGCCCGTAGCTCAATGGATAGAGCATCTGACTACGGATCAGAAGGTTAGGGGTTCGAGTCCCTTCGGGCGCACTTAATGATTAGGGCCGTGACCTGCGGAAACGTTGGTTGCGGCCCTATTTCTATCCCAGATTTGGTTGCCTGTTGTCCCGTCATGCGGGACGTGGTGATCCGGTGGTGATCGGTTGTTCTGGGTTGGCCTGCCCGTCCTGATGCTGACCACCGCATCCGTCCGGACAGGTCCATGGTTGTGTTGGTGGTCTGTCGTAAGGGCTGTCAGGACGGGGTCGTTCGACGTCGTCGTTAGTGGGCAGGTAGGCCGGATAAGCGTGCTTGACCCGCGGCGTTGCTAGGCGGGCTGTACCTCACGCGGCCGTGCTGGCCAGCGTTCGAGTCCTTTCGGGCGCACAAAAAGATCGAAGCCGTGACCTGCGAAACAGGGGTTGAGGCTCTTTGGTGCGCAGGCCGGTAGGCGGTACTGAGCAAGCCGTCCGCGGATGCCGAAGTAGTGTCGCGCCGCCGTAACCCAGGGATGTGCCCGGGGGCGACGGCGGCCGCCGTGGATCTGGATCCGAGGGCCTGCATCACCGCAGTGTGGTGATCTGCGGATCGCGGTGGGCGGCCCGTCGACTGCGCGGACATCCGGTTTGCGGGGCTGTCCCGGGAAAGCCTGCTCCGGAGCCAGCGGTCATGTCTCACTTGTGCCAGCCGGCGCACCGGCCCGACCAGCCAGCGCGAGCCGATCGCCGTGAGCATCCGCCGGACCCCTTCGCTCAAACCCGACCAACGGCGAGTCAGCCTGCCGACCTATTCGGCGAACGTCCGCATCCATATGCGGTGTTGACGCAGAAGGAGCGGCGCACCGTAAGGCACAGTTCCCCCAGCCGACCCGCGACCGGCAGATCACCACCACGATGCCCGCAATGCCTAGCGAATCGACGAAGGCGCATGGCCCGGAAGAGGTAATCCCCCTGAGAATGATTGACAGCTCGCCGCCGCTGCCCCCCTGGTCCGCGCGACTCCGACGAGAAGGCCAGCGGCGCACGTTTTCTATCTGCTGCGCCTCACCTCGCGAAGCGGCGGGCTGCGTCTTGTCTCGCGCCGTGGGTAGCGCCCGCCACCTGGGTCAGCTTTCACGCGTCACCGACACCACTTGCCGTAACCCTTTTTGAGGTGAGACGCGCGTTTCAAGTCTCTGGATGGCGCGCTGGCCTCTCTCCAAGAGACGCCGTTCCGGGATGTCCAGGCCGCCCCACGCGCCGGCCGCGGAGAAACATCAGCCGCAGCGCATTCCACATCCTGACACGCTGCGTCCGCAATCAAATCCAGCGCGTAGCCTGTATCGACATGAGTCGATTCGCGTCGCGCGTGTCCGCGGTCCTGGTCGCGCTGGTGGCCGGACTGGCGACGATCACGCTCACTCCGGGACCCGCCCAGGCCGCCGCCGTGTTCCTGAAAGAGAACGCCTGGCCCACCGGCTATGTGGGCAGGATGACGGTGACCAACGACGGCGTGGACCGCATGGCGGCCTGGCGGGTGGAGTTCGACCTGCTGGACGGCACCACGCTCGACCACAGCTGGAACGCCGTGGTGACCCGGACCGGTACGCACTACGTCATCACCGGCGCTTCGTGGAACGCGAGTCTCGACCCGGGCGCGTCGACGTCCTTCGGCTGGATCGCCTCCGGTCCCGGCGTGCCGCAGTGGTGCCTGCTCAACGGCGGGCCGTGTGCCGGCAATCCGGCCGTCCGCGACGCCCAGCCGCCCAGCACACCGGCCAACTTCCGCAGTGACACGCAGGGCAACACCTTCACCCTGCACTGGGATGCGTCGACCGACGACACCGGCGTCGTCGGATACGAGATCTACACCGGCACCACCTCGGGCCCGATCGCTACGGTGACCACCACCAGCCACAGCATGCCGATCCCACCGCCGATGGTGATGACCTTCGGAGTACGGGCGGTCGACGCGGCCGGCAACCGTTCCCCGTTCGCGACCCTAGGCCTGGGCACCTCACCGGACGTCACCCCGCCCGGCCCGGCGACGAACCTCAGACTCGTCAGCCCGAGCGGCGGCTATTTCACCGCCCAGTGGGACGCGCCTCGGGACGACCAGTTCGTCGCCGGCTACCAGGTCGCGCTGGACGGCGCGGTCGTCAGCCGGGTCGGCGGCACCACGGCATTGGTGCGGCTCGGCTTCGGAACACACTTCGTCAGCGTTCGCGCCTTCGACGGCGCCGGCAACCTCTCCACCCCGACGCAGGTCATGATCTCGATCGACCCGGGTCCCAGCGCCTCGGCCACATCGAAAGCCCCGCCCACATCGAGATCCTGAATCGCTGCCGGCTGCCGGTTCGCCGGGCGTTCGAGTCCCTTCGGGCGCACTTCATCGAAATGGCCGTGACCTGCACAAACGTGGGCTGCGGCCATTTTTCTTTCCATGCTGACGGCAAGCCTTGCGCGCCCGGCTGCTACTCCGCGGACGTGTACATGCCGATCCAGCGCTTGAGGCGGTCCATGACCCGAGGGTCGACCTCCAGGGTGTCAATGCGGGCCGCGACGACCATGGGGTCGATCAGCCCGGCCTCGATCAGGGCGTTGGCGAAGGCGTGGTCCTTCTCCCGGCCGGCTACCAGCTTGGAGACCACGCAGTCGTGCGGGTCGAGTGCGTAACCGCGCCCAGGCTGCGTGCTCTGTGACTCGACCAGCACCAGGCGATCACGCCACCCGCGGGGCAGCGTTGCCGTCGAAACGCTGACCCCTTGGGCGTAGTAGCCGTTCATCTCATGGAACGGCGAGAGCTCACCAATGGCACCGTCGACCTGATCGGACTTGCGGTTGTCCGGATCATCGAAGAACGCCACGTCGACTTCCATGGAGGCGGTGGCTTCGCGCGGAAGACGTTCCTCCGGTATCGCTGCCAAGATCGACTGGCTGCCGATCACGACAACGTCGGGATCCTCCGCGATCTGGCTCGCGGCCCGCAGGACGTGCTCCAGCTGCTCACGTCTCACGCCGCGTTCTCCCAACCGCTGCGAGTGAAGGCCTTGAGAACCTGTTGGCGTTGAGGTTGGGAAAGAACTCCGGCGAAGGGGGAGTTTTGCCGAAGCTCCACGGCCTCCGGGTCTTCCGAGGTCAGCATCTTGAGGACGGCACCGGGCCCTTCGCTGAGTTTGTCGCGCCACCGCATCAGCCAGACCTCGGTCATGGTGCCCTGGTGCTGAACCAGGAGCCGGTCGAGGTTGTCAGCAGCCTTGCTCAGAACCGCGTCCGGATCGGTGACGAGGCTGCCGGCGACCGCCTGATGCAGCCACAGCGACTTGAGTTGATCGCGCGTCAGCTTCGGCTTGGGTCGGCGCAACGCCTCGACGGCGCTGCGCTCGACCCTGCGGTGCTTGCCGATCATGACGAACGGCAGATCGCCCCGCTCGCAGAGGTTCACGACCTGCTGGCGCGATGTGCCCAACAGCGTGGCCACCTCGCCGGTGGTCAAGAGCCCGCTACTGATCGTCACCATGGTTCGAGGCTAGCTGTAAACGCCAAAAACACAAAATTCATGCTTGGTCGCTCTGTTGAGTTGGCAGTTGGGCCCTGTTCAGGCTGCCCGTTCGCCTCGTGAGTCTTGTAGCAACGCGGCCAAGTCTGCGCTGGTCTTGTCCAGGTCGATGGGGTGGCCAGCGAGGCGGTTGAGCAGCCGCTCTATTGGGAAGCGCAAGAGTCGCTGGTAGCGGATGGCGTAGACAGCGGCGTGGGTGACCGGGCGCTCGTCGTGATGGGCGAGCAGGCTGTAGCTGATCATCTGATCGATCAGTTGGGTGCGGTAGTCGGCTATGTCCAGCCGTCCGCTTTTGACCTCCAGCACCGTGGTGCCGACGAGGAAGTCGGCGCACCGGAGACCGCCGAGCAAAGTTACATGTGCCGTCACTTTCCCGTACGAATTGAGCGCCGTGTGGAAGCCGCTGTTGTAGCTGGCCCACAGGTCGGCGAACGCCCGCCACTCGAAGACTGTTTCGCTGCCGTGGTGAGGCAGTGCGTCCGGGTGTTGCCGGAGATAGCGCGCAACGGCATCGGGCTTCGGCCGTGCACCCGAACGCGGATTCATGAACTCCATGACCTGAGCCAGGCGATACGCAGCAAGGAAGAACTTGGCGGGCTCGGCTCTCCTTCCACTGCGCTGCCACGAATCTAGGCCTGTAGCGAGCACGCTGGTCCTGTGGTAGCCCGCAAGAGGCAGCAACCTGGCGGCCCGCTCCTCGCCGAGGACGTCGAACAAGTGCAGGTAGGGCGGTTGATCGCAGAGCGACAGCCCGATGGCCAGTTCCATGAGGTCGCCGAGGAACGACTTGTCGTCGACGTCGACCGGAATGGGGATTCGGCTGCACACGTCGGCCCCGATCTCGGCGCACAAAAGGTGCCGTAGCGGGAAGGTCCTGGTCAGCCATGCCTTGATGAGATTCGTGGTCACTGCAGTTCCTCTCGCGGACGGGGTACGGCGACGGCCACGGGCGTGGCGGCGCATGGGTGCGCGAGACGAGCGATCCGTCCAAGAAGACGAGACGTCGTGATAGGCGAGAGAGAGAAGGCCGCGAGCGGGGTCGTCAGCCCTTGACCGAAGTGGCCGTGAAGTGGGCTCCGCGAGAGAGGCGGCGAGCGCAAGGCTCAGTTATCGAAGATGGGGATGCGGACGGACCGCTGTCCCGACGCTCACGGTAAGCCGGTGCAGGGTAGCCGCACAATGCCAACTTCGGCGCCGCCATCAATCGACGGGCTGGTCCAAGCCGACCGGCCCGGCGAAGCGCCGAGGCAGGTGTCAACGGTCCGTTTCGGGCGGCGTCGAGCGAAACAATGAGCCCCGCCGTGCGCTGGCCTGTCAGGTGCCGACCGGGCCGTTCCGTGCCTGGTCAGAGCACTTGACCGTTCGGCGAAGTCACGCGATCGTTCCTGCACCCGGTCAGGTGGCTGCTCAACCAGATCGGTACCACGGCGGTCGGCCTGTGGCCGCCGCTATGGCAGCGCTGCCGGGCCTCCCGATGAGGGAGGTCCGGCACGTGGCGTTCCGCGCACCGTCGCTCCGGTCTTTGGACGAACGAAGGCCGGCCCACCTTGTGGGGTGGGCCGGCCGGTCGGACTTCGTTCCCTATGCAGCTTCGCGCGGGATGAGGTTGGCGGCCGCGTCGGCGTTCGGCCGCCGTAGTTCGAGGATGACCGAGGTGTACGTGTCTGACGTGAGTCCGATGGTGGAATGCCCGAGGACCTCCTGGATCTCCTTCATGTCGGCACCGCCGTGGCGCAGATAGGTGGCGGCGCAGTGCCGTAGATCGTGCAGCCGCACCGGCGGTAGACCGCTTCTAGTGACGAGGTGGTCGAACCGGTCGCTGATGGCTTGGGGATGCCACGGTTGTCCGTCGGGGCGGACGAAGAACAGCCCGGTGTCCGGCCAGCTCTCGCCGCTGACCTGTTGCCAGCGCCGCCGCATGTCGAGGTAGGCGGTTAGACCGGCGACGGTGGTGGGCCCGAGTGGGACGATCCGGTCGCCGGCGTCGCTCTTCACCTTGCGCGTCACGGGGGTGTAGCCGACGGTGGTGATCTGCTGGACGATGCTGAGGTAGGCCTCGTTGAGGTCGACGTCGTAGTCGCGTAGCCCGATAGCTTCGCCGCGCCGCAGTCCGCGGTGCAGGATGAGTTCGAACAGCGGGTACAGGACGGCGTCGTGTTTCTGGGCGTAGTCGAGGAACTGTCCGGCCTGCTCGGGTCGCCAGACCATGACCGGGCTGGGCCGCTCGCCGGTGGCCTTCCACAGCTCGATCGCCTTGGGGGTCCAGACGCGTGCCTTCGGCCGCGTGCCGGATTCGAGTTCGATGCCGAGGGCCGGGTTGTTGGGGATCAGTTTGGCGCGGCGGACGGCGTCGTTGAGCGCCACGCGCAGGGTGCCGTACAGGCGGCGCATGCTGGATGCGCCCATCGGCCGGACACCACGGAACTTGTTGCGTGCGAGGGGATCGGGGCTGGCTCGTGCGGTGCGGATCTGTTCGTTGCGGGCGTCGAGCGCGGTGAACATGGCTTGGATGTGGCTGGTCCGCAGACTCTGCAGCGGGATCTCGCCGAGGTGCGGGATGAGGTAGGAGCGGATGTGGTCGCCGTACCCGCGGATCGTCTTGGGCGAGAGCCCGCGCCGTCCGGCCAGCCATTCGGTGAGGTATTCGCCGGTGGTGGTCGGCGCCGTGGCGGGGACACCGGCGCGGACGCGGGCAGCGACCGTGTCGCGGTCGGGCAGCGGGATGCCGTTCTTGCAGGCCTGCAGCAGGTCACCGATCTGTACGGCGAGGCCGGTGTCGTCGCCGGCCAGGGCGAGCAGCGACCGGGCGTGGTCGAGTTCGGTGCGGGTCTTGTCGCGGTCGTCGAATCCGCTGCGGCGTAGCACCCTGCGGCCGCGTCCGGGCGGGACGGGCAATTCGAGTTGGTAGCCCCAGGCGCCGTGGGTGGTGCTCCACGAGCCGCCGGGACGGCGCAGTTTCGGGCAGCCGCTGTTGAGCCGCTTCCCGGTGGTGGCGTCTTTACAGCCGCACCGTTTGTTGATGGATCCTTCGCTGATCACGGTTCTCCCTGCTCAACGTGGTCGTGGACGGCGGGCGTTCTGATTCCGCCGTGGTGATCCACGCTCCGCGTCGCCGACGACGTCAAGTCACCGTCGGCGGGGATGCCGAGGGCGGTGAGGATGCCGGCGACGGGTACGCGAAAGCGGGTGCCGACTCGAATGACCGGCGTCGGGAACCGGTCGGTGCGGGCGAGGTCGTAGGCCAGGGACCGGCCGAGGCCGAAGATCCGGGCAGCGGTGGGCAGATCGGTGACGGCGCCGAGAGCGCGAATGCGTGCCTCGGTCCACAGACCGTCGCGGGTGCCGGTGGAGGGGTCGTGGCTGAAGGTGGCGCTCATGGTGAGGGTGCTCCTGTCGGAAGAGACGGCTGGTTCGGGCGCATCCCTGGACAGCCGCTGGTGCGACGGGGATGCGCAGACACCCTCAAACCGGCTCTTGTCAGCCCTGGCGAACACTCCCCGGTCTAACAGCGATCTGACAACACCTGACGAAAGTCTGACAGTGCAGCTCAGCGCCTTGATCAGATGCGGCGACCAGCCGAAGCCTCGGATCTGACAGAGTCGGAACTGCACCTCGCCGACAGTGCTGTCAGACCGTCGCGTACGAACCACTGTCAGACGAGCGATCATGCGCGACCGTCGCGCCGATCCCTGGCGAGTGGCCTCTGACCTGTGCTGTCAGAGATCGTGATCGGTCTGTCAGAACCCTGTTAGACCGGGGAGTGTTCGCCAGGACTGACAAAGCCCGGTTTGAGGGCGTGGAGTCGTCGACATCTCCGCCGCCGGATGCCTCAGCTGGCTGCCTGACACCGATCGGCAATCGCCAGAGCGGCACCGTGCGGCCCACCGCAGTTCCTCCCCGGCGCGCCGCTGCCCAGGCGGGAAGACCAAGTCGCCGTCCCGATTGCGGTCGAAGGCGATGGCGCGCCGGCAGCATCGCCGCCGTTCGCACCGGGCTCAGCAGGTCGCGCTGGTCTCCGGACGGCACCACACCACTTCCACCGCATCTTGAACTCGAGGAGAACGCTGTTGCAGTCCACATCTTCGCCATCGACGACGGTTCGGGTGTCAGTGCGGACGTCCGCGTTGCCGCCAGTGTTGAGGTCAGTCTTCAACCGGACCCCCGAACCGACCCCCATCACCGGCTCACACCGCAGGTCAACCCGCCTGTCACCGCACCACGCATGTGCTCCGACAGACCCTGTAATCCTTCGGGTCTCTCCCCCGGGGGCGTGTCATGGATGATCCCGTCCTGCGGGTGCAGTCCCAGCTCACCGCCCGCGATCGGACTCTGCTGGGCTGGCTCTACGACCACGGTGTCCTCACCACGTTCCAGCTCGCCAACGCACTGTTCCCGTCATTGGACTTCTGCCAGCGCCGACTGCGCACCCTCCACCGGCTGCGGCTGATCGCCCGCTTCCGCCCACAGCGCGCCGACGGCGGCTCGTATCCCTACCACTGGCTCATCGACCAGCTCGGCGCCGAAGTCGTCGCCGCGGCCCGCGACGAACGGCCACCGCGCCGCGACCACGCCCGCCTCGAACGCCGCCGCTGGACCTCCACCCGAAGCCTGGCCCATCGACTCGGCGTCAACCAGTTCTTCACTGACCTCGCCGGCCACGCCCGCACCCACCCGGGCACACAACTCGAACAGTGGCTACCGGAGGCAGCCTGCCGGCGGATAGGCACGTTCGCCGGCTCCAGCGATTCGGTCGCGGTGCTCGCGTACCAGCCTCGAATACGACCTGACGGGTACGGCGTATGGGCCGAGGACGGCAGGCAGGTGCGGTTCTTCCTGGAGTACGACACAGGCGCTGAACAACTCGACGTACTGATCAACAAGCTCGCCGGATATCGCGAACTGTTCATCACGCTGGAGCAAGCCTGGCCGGTTCTGTTCTGGCTGCACTCCGCCGCCCGCGAACGCAACCTGCGCCACCGTCTCGACGAGCTACCGACGATGGCGCCCGTGCTCACCGGCGCCCGCGACACCGCCGCGTCCCGGCAACTGACCCCGGCCGGACCATTGTGGGCTGTGGCCGGTGCCGCGGAACGGCGCCTGAGCCTGGGCGATCTGGGTCGTGAGCCGTGATGTCGTTGCGGCACCGGCAAGAGGCCCTTCCACGGCGCCGGCCCGGAGTTCGTTCCTGCCGAGCGGTCGTGCGGCTGCCGGGCCGAAGCGTGCAGGTGTTTTCGAGCCGAATCGTTCCGCCCTCAGGCTTACCTGAAAGGCGGATCGCCGCTCCCGTGCGAAGCGAGAGGACGGCGTTCCTAACGCTGAGCTGCTCCTGCGGCACCTGGACGGTTGAACCCGCTGGCGTTGCACGGGGTATCCGGATTCGAGACAGTCGAAGAACCGTAGATCGCCGAAGCGGGGAAGACCGATGTTCGATGATCGTTTGGAGGCCCTCGCCGCCCTGAGAGATGACGGCGAGGCAGTGGTGCGGCGCGCCCGGCAGGCGGCGCGGGCGTCCGGCGAACCGGGCTCGGACTCGACCGGCTCGATGACGGTCATGCTTGACGATCAGGGCCGGGTCGCGGTGGTGACCGTGGCGAGTGACTGGCGGTCGTACCTGTCGGACGAGCAGTTGGGCGAGGCGGTGATCGAAGCGGCGCGAGACGCCTCGATGCGGCGCCTTACCGCATGGAGTGAGGCGTACTCCGAGCCCGCCGAACCGACTCCGCCGCCGTCCAGGGGCGACCTCCCCTGGGAGCTGGACTCGATCACGTCGTGTCCGCTGACCGACGGCGAGCGGGAGGCCGCGCTGGCGGCGCTGCTCACGGTGGTCGAGTCGATCGAGCAGGGGCTCGACGAGGTCTCCGGAAAGCTGCGGCAGACCCTGCGTGCCACCCATGCCGGGCACAGCCCGCACCGGGAGGTGACCGTGGCGCTGACCGGCGGCGGTGACGTCACGACCGTACGGTTCAACCGGAGGTGGCTGCGCGACGCGCACGAGGCCAATCTCGCCCGGCAGCTCACCGCGGCGTTCCGGACGGCGTACGAACAGGTCGCCGCGCATGGGGTGCAGCGGCTGATCGCTGACAGCCCGCTCGGTGAGGCGCAGCGGGTGATGCAGGATCCGTTCGGGTTCGCCCGCCGGTTTGGGTTGGCCGGCTGATGACTCTGCGGGCCGCGCTGGACGCGCTACACCGAGACGCCGACTCGTGGAGCAGGTGGCGTCGGTGACCCGGCAGGCGGCATATCAGGCGAGCCTGCTGACTCTGGGACCGGGCGAGTTGTCCTGGGCCTCTCTGCCGACCGGGCTGCTTGATACGTACACCGAGCTGCAGCGCAAGGTCGTGATGCTGCTGGAGGAGGCGAGCGAGGTGTACAGCGGTCTGAGCGCGAAGCTCGACCAAGTCGCCTACGAGTACGAGGCGAACGACGAACGAGCCGCCCGAGACCTCGAGGGAGTGTGGGAACCCCGTGAGTAGCACCGAGGCCGTCCTTCTCGAACGCATCCATTCGACCATCAGCCGCATCGACACCAAGACCGTCGAACTGCAGAACTCAATAAACGGCAAGATGGGCTTCATCCCGCCTCCGCTGCAGGCCACGATCCGCGAGGGCTGGGACGACTTCTGCGCCCACATGCGGCGCATCTGGGACAACCTGACGACGATCCTGTCCAACATGGGCTCGCTGTCGGCTCTGTCGGAAACCGCCGCGGCGTGGAGCGACCGGGTCGGTGTACCGGTCAGCGGCCAGGTGCAGGCCGCCGACGCCGGGCTGCTCACCGTCGACGACAACTGGGACGGCGACGCCGCCGACGCGTACCGGCAGATGCTACCGGCACACAAGGCAGCGCTGGAGAAGGTCAAGGCCACCCTCACGGACGGCCTCGCGGCAGCGCTGGGTCAGTTACAAGGCGGCGTCTTCGCCTTCTGGTCGGCCGTGGCCGGGGCGCTGCTCGCGCTGGCGATCGGCATCGCCGGCGCCCTCGGTTCCAGTGCCACGATCCTCGGCATGCCGGCGGCACCGATCATCGCCGGCGGTGCGGCGCTGACCGCCTCACTGGCGTTGATCGTCGGCTGCGAGACGCTCAAGTCCGCCTGCACCTCGGCGAACACCACGCTGCGGCAGAAGTTCGACGACACCGCCTTCTTCCGGGGCCACTGGCCGCCGGCGGGCACGGCATGACGGCCGCACGGGCCGAGCGCGGCGGTAACACGCTGCTCGCCGTCACGGTCGCGGTGGTCGCGATAGCCGACGGCGTGCTGGTCTGGTTGGGCTGGACGGCCTGGCAGGCGTACCGCGACGGCGGTTTCACCATCGCGCAGGCCGCGCCGTTCGCCGTGATGGGCGTCTCGGCTGTCGCCGGCGTCGCGCTCGCGATGCTCGCGGTGATCACCCTGATGCGCGGCCGGCGCAGCCATGGACTCGCCGGCACCGCGGTCACCCTGGCACGGCTGCGGCTCGGCGCGGTGATCGTCGCGCTGGCGGTCGTCGTGTTCGTCTCCGGCCTCGGCGCCATGGCTGCGGTGCTCCCCATCTTCGGCATCGTGCTGGCCGTGGGGGACGCCTTCGGCGGAATCGTCGTCACCGGTGCTGCGACCCGCCGGACCCAGGATGGGTGAGCCGATCGTCGCCGCCGGTGGCCTGCTCTGCCTGGTGATGGTGGTCATGATCGCCGCCGTGACGGCGGCCCAGCGTCGCCGCGACCACCGAGAGCACGACCGCTGGCGGCACTGGGCCGACCGGCACGGATGGACATTCACCGCCCGGCCCCAGGTCGCTTGGAGCCGGCGGGTCCCGGGCGAGGTGCGCTTTGCCGTGTCCGGGCGACCGCAGGGCCGGTGGATCACGGTGGCGGAATGCTCGGTGACCGACGCCGACACCAACACCAGCTTCTTCGTGGCGGCCGTGGCGATGCTGCGCCGCCCGCTGCCGGACACCGAGGTGGAACCGCGCGGAACGGTGTCCCGGCTTCTCGGAGCCGGTGCCCAGACAGGAAGGCCCGACTTCGACCGCGCCTTCCGCATCCGCACCGCCGATCCACGCTGGCTTCCCCCGGCGCTGATCGAGGCGCAGGTGGCCGCAGCCGTTCCGTCGTCCTGGACCGTGCGCGGCACCGACCTGGTTGTCGTGCGGCGCGGGCGCTTCAATCCCGAGCAGGTGCCACGCATCGCCGCCGAGGTACTACCGCTGGCGGCCCTCCTCGATCCGCCCCGCCCGGCGCCCGACTTGCATTAGCTGGTTCGCCGGACCCACGCGCTGCGCTGGGCGCCTGCGTCTGCTCGAGAGGCTCGACGTCGGCCTGCCGTGCCGGCGGCCGGCAACGACACGATCGGATGTCGGTCGCCGTCCTGTCACGCGGAATGCCGCTTATGATGTGTTAGTTACGGCATAAACTCGGACGGCCCTTGTCGGAGGCCGAGTCAAGTTAACCGCCTGCCGAGCGCATCGGAGTGATCCCCGCAGCCGCCAACTCGCCGTATCAACCTTGTCGATAAGCGGGCGGCTGCGCTGGCCAGGATCTATGTCTGACATCGGCGATAGTCGAACAGAGACAGGTTGTAACTGGGTCGGGCACGATCCGTTAATGTTCGACGGTGGCTATGTCAGCGGTGGAGACGTCGTCGGTGGCTTCGGGTGGCATGCGGAGCACGGTTCCCGAACCGGGTCAGGTAGTGGAGGTTCGTGGCTCTACCTGGGCTGTGGCGAAGGTCGAACAGCAGGGGCTGCCGCGGAGCCCGGCTGATGAGGCGGTCGCCTCCCTGAACCACGCCATCACCCTGCAGGCCCTGGACGAGGACCGTCTCGGCGAGGAGTTGACGGTCGTCTGGGAACTGGAGGTCGGCCACACGGTCACCCCGGCCCAGGGCCTGCCAACTCAGATCAACCGAGACGCCTTCGATGATCCGAACACTCTGGCCGGGTTCGTCGACGCAATGCGGTGGGGTGCGGTCACCTCTGCCGATGACCGGAGGGTGCAGGCGCCGTTCCACTCGGGCGTGACCGTGGAGGCGTACCAGTTAGAGCCGCTGCGCCGGGCGCTGTCGTCGCCGCGTACCAACCTGCTGCTGGCGGACGACGTCGGCCTTGGTAAGACGATCGAGGCGGGGCTGGTGGTGCAGGAGTTGCTGCTCCGGCACCGGGCGCGGACCGCAATCGTGGTGTGCCCACCGAGCCTGGCGTTGAAGTGGCAAGACGAGATGCGGGACAAGTTCGGGCTCGAGTTCACCATCATCAACAGCGACATGATGCGCGATGTACGCCGTCGGTACGGATTGCACGCGAACCCGTTCCAGCTGTTCCCCAGGGTGATCGTGAGCATGGCGTGGCTGCCGAGCGTGCGGGCACAGCGGATGCTGAGGGACGTGTTTGCGCAGGCGGCGAGCACAAAGACCGCCCGGCGGTACGCGTTCGACATCATGATCGTGGACGAGGCACACCACGTGGCGCCGGCCAGCCCGTCCGCGATCGGCGGTGGCCGTGGCTACGCTGTCGACACGCAGCGAACGATCGCGGTGCGCGAGCTGGCCGAGAAGTGCGAGCACCGGCTGTTCCTCAGCGCGACCCCGCACAACGGGCACCCGGAGTCGTTCACCGCGCTGATGGAGATGATCGACTCACGCCGGTTCAGCCGCGGCGCCCTGCTGGACGAGAAGGCGCTGACCGAGGTCACGGTCCGCCGGCTCAAGTCCGACCCGGCCCTGGCGTACAAGAACTTCCGGCCCCGCGAGCTGAAAGGCATCGCATTCACACCCAGCGCCGAGGAGCAGGAGATGTTCTCCCTGCTCGACCGGATCCTGACCGACAGCGCGAAGGCCAACCGGACCGGGGCCTCCGGCGACATCACCGCGATGCTGTTCAAGAAAAGGTTCTTGTCCAGCCCGTGGGCGTTCGGCATGACCTTGCAGTCGTACCTCGAAGCCCGCTCGGTAGGACAGGAGCCGTCAGACTGGGACTACGACGACATCCTCGGCGAAGGCCAGTCCGACGAAGAGGAAGGCCTCTGGGAGCAGGACGAGGCGACCGTCCTGCGCAACAGCAAGTCCAGCGACCCGCTGGTGGCGGCCGGGACCGGTGAGCTAGAAAGGCTGGCCGAATGGGGCCTCGAGTTCGCGAGTCGGCCGGACTCCCGGCTCGACACGCTGATCAGAACCTTGGAAGCGATCTGCCGGCCGTCCGGCTTTTGGTCCAACGACCGGGTCGTGATCTTCACCGAGTACGCGCACACACTTGAATGGGTCCAGCGGGTCCTGGTGCAGCAGGGCTACGACGACGTGCTGGAGGTGATCCAGGGCCAGACCCCGACCGAGGAACGGGAGCTGATCCGCGAGCACTTCACCACCGACCCGGCACGTAACCCGGTCCGGGTGCTGCTGGCCACCGACGCGGCCGGCGAGGGCATCGACCTGCAGGACTACTGCCACCGTCTGATCAACCTCGACATCCCGTTCAACCCGTCCCGGCTGGAGCAGCGGATCGGCCGGATCGACCGCTACGGGCAGAAGCAGACGCCGCTGGTGTATCAGTTCATGCCGGACCGGTCCGCTACGATCTACGCCGCGGATATGCAGTTCATGGGCCGGATCGCGCAGAAGGTGGTGACGGTCGCCCGGGACCTCGGCTCGGTCAACCAGGTCATCGCCGAAGAGATCCAGGACCATTTCACCCGTACGGCCACCACGCGCCGCGGCAAGAAAGTCGCCCTCGACGGCAATGCCGTCATCACCCGCGCCTTGGCCGGCGGCATGGACCTCAACAGCCAGCTGACTCAGCTCGAGCAGGGATACGACGACAGCAAGGCCCAGCTGCATCTCGAGCCGGACAACCTGCGCCGGGTGGTGGACACCGCCCTGCGGATCAGCCACCAGCCGCCCCTGACCGTCTCCGGCGACCACCCCGCCGACGACGGCGTTTACGTCGTACCGGCGCTCGGCCCGGCCTGGCAGTCGACGCTCAAAGGCCTGGACACCCGCTCGAAGCCCGGCGTGTGGCGGCCGATCACCTTCAACGACCAGGCCGCCGCCGGCAACAAGGACGTCGTCTACGTACACCTCGGGCATCCCCTGGTGAAGAAAGCGCAGCGGTTGCTGCGGCGGTCGCTGTGGAGCGTGGACGCCCCGCTGCACCGCGTCACCGCCGTTGTCGTCGACGATCTGGAGGAGTCGTTCGTCGCCGCGGTCACCCGCATGGTCCTGGTCGGCCGCGGCGGCCTTCGCCTGCACGAGGAGATTTTCCTGGCCGGCGTACGGCTACGGGGCCGCCGCGCGATTGCCGAGGAACGCGCCGAACGCCTCCTCGACCAGGCCCTCGACTCCGGCTCCCTGATCCTGGCCGCAACCGATGTCCGCGACGGTCTGGTGCAGGAGTGGAACGAACCGGACTCGCCGCTGCGGGCCCGGCTGTTCGAGTCGATGAGCCGCCGCGCCGAAACTCGGCAGCAGCGCGTCAGCGACCAGCTGACCAAGCGGGAACAGGCCGACGTCACCCGGGCACGGGAGATCTTCGCCGCGTTCCGCCGCAACCTGAACGAATCATTGGACGTCTTGGCCGCCAAAGAGGCGCAGGAGGCGGCCACGCTGCTGCCCGACGACCAGCAGCGGCAACGGCAGAGGGACATGGAAGCGATGCGCCGCCGCCTGGACGAACTCGGCGACGAGGAGACCCGCGAAGTCGCGGCGATTACCGAGCGTTACCGCGACATCAAACCCCACACCACCGCCGCCGCGGTCGTCTTCGCGCTCACCCCGGCCGACGCCCAGCGAGGAGGAGCACGCTGATGCCCCCCGCCCGTACTCTCCGCCCGAAGACCGCTGCCGAACTGCACCGGGCTTGGCTGGAGCTCGTCGAGACCGATGGGCCGTTCCTCGCCATCCCGCCATTGAAACGGGTCTGGCCGCAGGGCATCCCCGCCCTCGGCCCGGACCGCCTCGACACGCTGCGGCAGGCCAAACCGGCGTTCGACCACGCCTGGGAGGCCCTCGACATCGAGCCCGAGGATCAAACCCGGCAGGCGAAGTACGCCGACGCCCGTGACGTCTGGGTGCAGGCCGTGCTGCGTGACGTGGTCGGCTGGAACGAACTGCTGGCTTGGGGACCCGAGTCCGCGCCGGGCGTGACCGGGTACTCACCCGACCGCAGGCTGGCGGTCGTCCCGGACGGAGCGCTCCGCGGCCCGGACGGGATCGGAGCGCTGGTCAGTGTCGTCGCCAAGACCGACAGCCTGCACGGCACCGGTACCGACGGCTGGGCCGCCACCGCCATCGACCGCATGGAGGCGATGCTGCGCGCCTCCGGTGTCACGATCGGCATCGTCACCGACGGCCGCTGGTGGGCACTGGTCTGCGCCCGCCCGGACGCGATGGTCGCCTCCGGCATCGTCGACGCCCAGACCTGGGTCGAGGAACCGCTGACCCGCAACGCGTTCCTCACCGTCACCGCCCGGCAGTACATCATCGGCGGCGACCCCAACGAACGCCTCCCGAAACTGTTCGAGGAGTCCGTCGCCGCCGCCGAGGAAATCACCGAAGCCCTCGGCGCCCAGGTACGCCGCGCCGTCGAACTGCTGATCCAGGCGTTCGACGAGGTCTCCACCGACCACCGGCGCCGAGGCCTGCCTGACCCGCTGCCGGCCGACCCACACGAGACCTACTCGGCTGCGGTGACGGTCATGATGCGCGTCGTCTTCCTGCTCTTCGCCGAGGAACGCGGCTTGCTGCCGCAGAGCGAGCTGTTCCTTCAGGGGTACGGCATCAGCGGCGACCTGGACGCCCTCGAACACCGCAACATCGGCGACGGCGAAGAGTCCCTGGACAGCACCTACCTGACCTGGCACCGCCTGCTGGCCACCAGCCAGGCCTTGTACCGCGGCGCCAGCTTCGAGAACATGCGGATGCCCGCGTACGGTGGCTCGCTGTTCGACCCGGACCGGCACCCGTTCCTGACCGTCTCGAGCGAGAACAGCACCCTGGCCCTGCCCGTCTCCGACTGGGTCATGCTGCACGTCCTGCGCTCCGTGCAGGTTGCCCAGCTCAAGGGCGGCGACGCCCGCCGCATCTCGTTCCGTGACATCGACGTCGAACAGATCGGCTATATCTACGAAGGTCTGCTTGGTTACACCTGCACCCGCGTCAACGAGATCCACCTGGGGCTAGTCGGCACCGCCGGCTCCGAACCCGAAGTCTCCCTGACTCTGCTCGAACGCCTCGCCGAGCAGCACGGCACGCCGGCCGCGCTCGCGAAGGCGATCATTGCGTGGCTCAAAGACCACCAGCCTGGCGCTGTCGCACCCAGTGCCAACGCTCTCGCCAAGCTCCTCGCCGCGACGCCGAGCGAGGATGCCGACCGGCACCTCCGGGCTATCACCGAAGACCAGAAACTCCGCGACCGGCTCCGACGGTGGGCCACCGTCACCCGACCCGACCTGCGCGGCCGACCAACCGTGGTTCTCGCCGACGGGCTGCTTGTGACCGAGACCCCGTCTCGCAAGAACGCCGGTGCCCACTACACGCCCCGGGACCTCGCCGAACGCGTCGCCCGGCACGCACTCGAACCGCTCTGCTACTTCCCAGGCCCGCACCAGACGCCCAACCGTGAAGAGTGGCAGATCCGCCAGGGTTATGAGATCTTGAACCTCAAGGTTGCCGACATCGCCGCCGGTTCCGGTGCCTTCCTGGTCGCCGCCGCCCGCTATCTCGCCGACAAGCTCGTCGAAGCGTGGGACAAGCACGGCTCCGTTCAAGCCGTCCACCGTGACCTCAAACAGCACGCCATCCGCGAAGTCGTCGCCCGCTGCCTCTACGGGGCTGACATCAACGCAATGGCCGTCGAAATGTGCAAACTCTCCCTTTGGTTGGTCTCCCTCGACCGCGACCTGCCGTTCTCCTTCGTCGATGACAAGATCCTGCACGGCAACACTCTGCTCGGGCTCACCAACCTCCGCCAGCTCGAGCAACTCCACATCGACGCACCGAAGTTCCGGCAGGCACCACTGACCGGCATCGTCGACATCAAGAACATCATCAACTCGGCCGTCGCGATCCGACGCGAACTCGCCAGCGAGGTCAAGGAGAACGACCCCCAGCGCAGCGCCACCGCGAAGACCCGCCTGCTCGCCCAGCTCCACACCTCCACCGCACTCCTCAGCAAGGCCGCCGACGGAGTCATCGCCGCCGGTCTCCGCCTCGGCGGAGCACCCACCAGAACCCTCGAAGAGAGCTACGACAGCCTGGCCGAAGCTGTCCGGGCCGCAATCCCCAGAGGTACGGCGGAAGCCGACCCCACGATGCTCGACGAGATCATCGAACTGGGCCTGACTCCGACCGTGACTACCGACTACGAGCGCTGGAAACCCCTGCACTGGGTCCTCGAAGTCCCTGACGTGATCGTCGACCACGGCGGCTTCGACGCCATCATCGGGAATCCCCCTTTTCTGGGGGCAAAAATGCTCAGCGGCACAGTGGGAACAAATGTCCGTGAGTGGCTGGTCAATCAGTTGGCAAATGGGGCCAAGGGGCGAGCGGATTTAGTAGCTTACTTCCTTCTGCGCGCTGTCAGCCTGCTCAACGAAAACGGTGTACTGGGCTTGATCGCAACCAATAGCGTCGCGCAAGGAGCTAGTCGCGAAGTTGGCCTCGACCAAGTAGTAAAAAACGGATTTACGTTGACTCGGTCAGTGCAAAGCGCGCCTTGGCCATCAGCAAGTGCGAACCTGGAATACGCGGCAATGTGGGGAACGAAAAGTGTACTAGCGAGCGAAGCGCACAAGAGCGCTGATGGTGTGGTCGTTCCTCAAATATCTACGATGTTAGAGGCTGCAGGTTCGGTCGAGGGCGCGCCGATTCGCCTACTCGAAAACGAAGGAATCGGCTTTGTGGGTTGCACCGTTCTCGGTATGGAGTTCGTGCTCGAGGTGGGGCAGGCTCAGGCATGGATGGCCGAAGATCGGCGGAACCGTGAAGTTCTCTTCCCCTACCTCAATGGTGAGGACTTGAACTCTCGGTCTGACTGCTCGGCTTCTCGATGGGTTATTGATTTCAATGATCGCAGTGAAGAGGAGGCGAGGTCATTCACAGCACCCTTCAGCCGCCTGTCAACATTCGGGAAGCTTGATTCGCGGCAGGGTAATGAAAGTTCTAGGCGTGACCGCTGGTGGCAGTATTGGAGAAATGCCCCTACGATGCGGGCGGCGATTGCGAATCTTCGCGAGGTGCTGGTGATCGCCCTAGTCAGTAAAACTGTTATGCCGATGCGTGTTCCCACTCGGCAGGTTTTCAATAACAAGCTAGGCGTTTTCGCCACTGATTCATTCGCTGACCAGGCGGTGCTTTCGTCGAGCGTTCACCAACTCTGGGCTATCAAATACAGTGTTACGCTCCGCACTGACGTCAACTATACTCCTTCAGAAGTATTCGATACCTTTCCGCGTCCTTCGTCGACACCTCTGCTCGGAGAAGTGGGGGCGGAGTTGGATGCCATTCGCCGAGAGATGATGCTCCGGAGGAATCTGGGGTTGACGAAGCTCTATAACTTTGTCAACGATCCTGATCATAAGGATCCGGACATCCTGCAGATACGGCAGCTACATGTCGCCCTAGATGAGGCTGTGATGGCAGCATACGGATGGTCGGATGTGCCGTTGGAGCATGGGTTTCATTCGTACCGTCAGATGACGCGGTGGACGGTGAGCCCGGCGGCGCGGGTGGAGATCTTGGATCGCTTGCTGGCGGAGAATCTGCGGCGCGCAGCGGCGCAGGGCAAGAAGGAGAAGCCCAAGAAGGCGACGGCTAGGACGGCCCGAGGAAGCGGTCGGCGGCCGGCTGCGAACGAGAACCAGGAGACGCTGCTGTGACGGAGCCGGTACCGGGTTTCAAGTTGGCGTTCGAGCCGGATGGGAAGTCGTTCACGGTTCGGGAGAACCTGGTCGACGTCATCGAGCGGGAGTTGCTCGGTCCGGCTGGTGGGCCGGAGGAACTGCTGCCGGTGAGTCCGCGGCAGTTGTATCTGGTCGGGCATATCGCGCCGGTGAAGCTGACGGAGCCGGAGGCTGATCCTGACGGGTCCGAGGATGGGTATGGGCTGGTCGGTGTCCGGTCGGATACGGCTGCTGCTCATGCTCAGCGTGGCATTCCGGCCGAGGCGGCTGATGGCGCTGACGTCGACGGTGAGGAAGACGACGTCGATGACAAGGCGCCGAAGCAGGGGTTGATGATCCCGTCGTCGATGGGGTTGCGGTTCCAGGTGCCGAAGGAGCTTGCCGAGTTCACGGTGACCGCGACGTGGGGCACCTACGAGAGCGTGAAGACCGACGAGGTCGACAAGCGGGGCCGGCCGGTCCGGCGGTACCGGCGTACGCCGGTCGGGATCGTCGAGAAGATCGCCGTGCCGGATCTGATCGCGGGGCGGACGTACACCCGGTCGTTGAGTGGTGACATCTGCCTGCGGATCGACACCTACGACGACGCGCCGCGAAGCCGGCTGTTGATCGAGATCGCATTGGTCAACGATCGGGAGACACCGCCGACGATCCCGGTGAACGAGTGGCTTTTCCAGACCAAGCTGCACGTGGACGCGGGCGGTGCAGCGGTGTTCCTGCCGGTGCGGGACGTGATGGAACACGAGTGGCCTGAGCAGGACGACGAGGTACGGCGGTTGCACCTGCAGTACCGGAACCGGCTGGAGTACGCGGTCGGCCGTACCTGTTCGGTGGATTGGCAGGCGGACAAGGACGCCCGCCGGGCTACCGCGGTGTGGACGACCTGGCTTCCGGTTGCGGACACGCCGCAGACCCGGGCACGGTCGGTCAAGGGTGCGCTGCTCGGTATGGACGAACTCGCCGAGGCGAGCCCGGAGCAGGTTCGTGACGGGCTCCGCCCGCTGGTGGACGGATATGCGGACTGGCTGGACGGCGAGAAGGGGCAAGCGCAGACGGCCGCCGGTCTCCCGGAGCACCTGCGGGAGTTGGCCGAGGAGGTCATCGAGGAAGCCCGGGCCGTGCGGCAACGGCTTGCTGCCGGCCTTGCCCACATCGTCGCCGATCCGGAGGCGTTCGCCTGCTTCCGGTTCATGAACGAGGTGATGCGCGACCAGCGGATTCACTCTCAGATCTCGGCGAAGCGCAGCTCGGACCCGAACCTGTCGTTTGATGCTGCTCAAGCCATGGTGGTCGAGGAAGAGAAGGAGTCGCCGTCGGCGTGGCGGCCGTTCCAGCTCGCCTTCATCCTCATGCAGTTGCCGGCCTTGACCGACCCGACCGCGGCGATCCGCAGCGGTGAGCTGGCCCGGGTGGAACTGTTGTTCTTCCCGACCGGTGGTGGCAAGACCGAGGCGTATCTGGGGCTGGCCGCGTACACGTTCGCAATCCGGCGCCGGCAGCAGGTGGTGGCATCCGCGGATGGGCCGTTGGACGGCCGTGACGGGGTGGCCGTGTTGATGCGGTACACGCTCCGGCTGCTCACCGCGCAGCAGTTCCAGCGGGCCACCGCGCTGGTGTGTGCGGCCGAGCTGGCTCGTCGCCGGGATGTGGCGACCTGGGGTGGCACACCGTTCCGGATCGGGCTGTGGGTCGGCACGGATGTCAGCCCGAAACGCTGGGACGAGGCCGACGAGCAACTGCGTAAGGCCCACGCGTACGGCGGGCACCGGCTGACGGTGCTGCAGGTCCAGCGGTGTCCGTGGTGCGGTAGCCCGATCAGTGCGGCGAACGTGAAGCCGATCAAGGCGACCCGACGGGTCCTGGTGTTCTGCGGTGACGACCTCGGCCGGTGCCCGTTCGCGAAGGGCGGGGAGGTCGACGAGGGCCTGCCGATGCTGACGGTGGACGAGGAGATCTACCGGATGCCGCCGGCGTTCGTAATCGCCACGGTCGATAAGTTCGCCCGGTTGGCGCGTGAGGGGGAGGCTGCTGCGCTGTTCGGCTACGTCGGCCGCTACTGCGGTCGGCACGGCTACGTGCACCCGGACTACGCCGGCTGCGAGATCACCACCGGGCACAAGGCCGAGCCTGGTCTCTCGGCGGCGACGGTACGGCCGGTCGGCCGGCTGCGGCCGCCGGATCTGATCATCCAGGACGAGTTGCACCTGATCACCGGTGCGCTCGGCACTGCTGTCGGGCTGTTCGAGGTGGCGGTCGAGACGCTCGCGTCGTGGGAGACCGCGGACGGTGTTCCGGTTCGGCCGATGATCGTGGCGTCGACGGCCACGGTGCGGCGGGCCGAGGATCAGGTCCGGGGCTTGTACGGACGGGGTGTGGAGATCTTCCCGCCGCAGGTGCTGGATGTGGCCGACACGTACTTCTCTCAAGAGGTGCCGATCGGGCCGGGAACTCCGGGCCGCCGCTACATCGGGGTCAGCGCCCAGGGGGTGCGGCTGTCGAGCGCCGAGATCCGAGTTGCTGAGGTCTTGTTGCTGGCAGGGCAGCTGCTGTTCGACCGCAGCGGTGCCGCCGCCGACCCGTACATGACCTTGGTGGGTTATTTCAACGCCACCCGGGAGCTTGCCGGTATGGCCCGGTACGTCGCCGACGACGTGCAGAACCGGGTTCGTCAGCCCCGGCCGGGGTCAGGTTTCCCCCGTCGGCTCGGCTCGTACAACCGGTTGGTCACCGGGGAGTTGACCTCGCGGATCGCGTCGGTAGATATCGGCCGTACCCTGGACAACCTGTCTCTGGAGTTCGACCCGGGCTACGCCACCACGGCGGCGATGCGCCGGCGGGTCGAGAAGGAAGCTGCAGGGGAGAAGACCGCGCGGCCGAAGGCCGACCCGTTCGACGTGGTCTTGGCTACCTCGATGCTGCAGGTCGGCGTAGACGTGCAGCGCCTCGGCCTGATGTTGGTCGTCGGACAGCCGAAAAACACCGCCGAATACATCCAGGCGTCCTCCCGCGTCGGCCGTGACGCGAACCGGCCCGGCCTGGTGGTAGCCCTCGGCAACTGGGCCCGCCCCCGTGACCTGGCGCACTACGAGCAGTTCCGGCACTACCACGAGACGTTCTACTCGCAGGTCGAAGCGCTTTCGGTCACCCCGTTCTCGCCGACCGCGCTCGACCGGGGTATCGACGGGGTGCTGGTCAGCGCGGCCCGGGTGATCCAGGCCCACCGCGGCGACGGCCTGTCTCCCGAGCGCAACGCGTGGAAGGTGCGGGACGAGGGATCCGCCCTGACCGCTTTGGTCGGCCGTCTGTATGACCGGATCAAACCGGCCGCGCAGATGGACGAACTGATGACGCAGGCGTACCAGCGGCTGATCAACCGGCTCGACCAGTGGCACGCCCGTGGGAAGTACGCGGAGAAGCAGCACAAGACTCTCGTCTACGAGCGGACCGGGGATAACGACACGTACCTGCCGCTGCTGATCAGCCCGGAGAACGCGAAGGCACATCAGGCGCAGCCGGACCGGGCGCCGTTCGTCGTCGCGCACTCGATGCGTGAGGTGCAGCCGGAGATCAACCTGCTGGTGAGCCCGCTGCCGGGCCGGTTGTTCGTGATGGAACCCGATGATGCGCCGGTGTGGGAGCTGCCCGAAGGAGATAAGCCGTGACCACAGTCGACGACCCCAACAAGATGATCTTCGAGTCGTCGGAGCCGATGGACCCGCTGAGCGAGAGCGAGGACGCCCAGGCCAAGAACCGGGCGAAGGTCGGCTCGGCCCGTCCCTCGTCGCTGCTCTACACCTACGGCGTCGGCTCGATCATGGACCTGCCCCAGTTCTCGATCATGCCCGCCGGCCTGGACGACTGGGAGCCGATCTGGCGCCGCCGCGAGACCATCCCCTTCATCGAGGAACCGCGGCTGCTCAAGGTTGTCCAGCTGCACCTTGGTCCGCGGGTACAGCAGCTGCGGCCGTTCCCCTGGCAGCCGAAGGCCCGGGCGATGTCCCAGGAGGGCTCTGACCTCGGCATCCCGGCCCGGGTGTTCCCGCAGTGGCTGCGGTGCACCGGCTGCGACTACCTGGGACCGCTGTCACGGTTCTCCTACACCAACACCCACCCGTTCCGACCTGACCTGGCAACGTTCGAGCACCTCAGCTGCCCAGGCCGCGGCCTCAACAAGGGCAAGGCCCCGGGAACGAAGGGCAAGACCCGCCGCAGCCCAGCGGTGCCTGCCCGCTACCTGTTGGCCTGCGTCAACGGCCACCTCGACGAGTTCCCGTACGCGCTGTGGGCGCACCGCGGCAAGCCCTGTCCAGCTGCACCCCAGCCCGACCTAAAACTGATCGATAGCAACATCGGCCAGGGTGCTGGCGCGGTCATCGTCTGCGAACGTTGCAAGCAGCGGCGCGGCATGAGCGAAGCCCAAGGCGCGTCCGGGAAACGGAAGCTGCCCGACTGCCGGGGTCGGCACCCGCACCTAAATGCCTTCGACAGCAGCTGCGGACAGCCGACCACCCTGATGATGATGGGCGCCTCAAACCTCTGGTTCGCCTCCACCCAGTCGATCATCGTCATGCCGCGCTCCGCCGAGCAGGACAAGATCGCACTCGCCACTCGCATGCGGACCCTGCTCACCGAGGAAGAGCTGGCCGACTACGCGGGCGTGCCGAAGATCCTGCGCTCGCTGCTCAAAGCCCACAAATGCGACCTCACTGATGTCTCTGACGAGGAGCTGACCGCTGCGGCCGCCGAGGCGCTGGCGCCGCCGCCGTCGGAGGAGGACCGCAAGGAGAAGCTGCGCCAATGGGACCCGGTCGAGCTCCTCGTGCCGGAATGGGACTACCTGCAGAAACCCACACTGTTCGCGCAGCAGCAGGACGCCAGCGGCCTCATGGTCACCGAGACGGCGACCAGTCCCGACTTACCGAAACAGATCCACCGGGTCATCGCCGTCAACCGGATGAAGAAGATCAACGCGGTTCTCGGGTTCACCCGCATTGACGAGATGGACCGGGTCAACGACCTGGCCGCCCGGCTGGTCAAACTTACCCGTGACGGCCGCCCGACCTGGGTGCCGGCCACTGAAGACCGCGGCGAAGGCATCTTCCTGCAACTGGACGAGAACAAGGTCGCCGACTGGGAGACGCAGATCGTCAACACCAGCCTGTGGAAAGCCCACAAGCAGGCCCACCGGCACAACTTCGCGCGCCGGTTCTCCGCCACCGCGGCCAACATCGACCCGGACACCCGGTTTCCCGAACCTCGCTACTGGCTGATCCACACGCTCTCGCACATCCTGATCCGCGAGATGGCCATGTCCTGCGGCTACGGCGCCGCCAGCCTTAGCGAACGCCTCTACGCCTGGCACGCCACCCCCGACCGCCCCGCCGCCGCCGGACTGCTGATCTGCACCACCGCCTCCGACAGCGAGGGAACCCTCGGTGGTCTCGTCGCCCTTAGCCAGCCCGAACGGCTCCGCCGCCTCGTCGCCGACGCGCTGCACCGGGCTGCCCGATGCTCCTCCGACCCGGTGTGCGGTCAGCGCACCCCACGCCACGGCGAGGACTTCCTCCACGGAGCGGCCTGCCACTGCTGTTCGTTCGCCTCGGAGACCTCCTGCGAACGGGCAAACCGCTTCCTTGATCGCCGATTCCTGCTCACCCTGCCCACCATCGACGACGAGCGAGTACCCGGCTTCTTCGGTGCCGTCGATGGCTACTGACCCCCACGAGGCGCTCGGCGCTTTTCTGACCGCCTACGAAGCAATTCGCCTCGCTGCGCTTTTTCAGGCCGGAGCAACGACCGGCCAGGCGTTGAGGGAAGTTCACGCTGCTCGCCGCAGCGAGGCGCGGCAGTTGCTCACCGAGGCTGGGATCGGCCCGAGTGCCCGCGAGACCTCTGTAGTGGTGTTGCGGGCCATCGCCGGTGCCAGGTCGGTTCAGACCGCCATTACCCCGGTCTGGACCATGCCAGGCCCGCACGCCACGATCGGCCGGCTGACCAGCGAAGCCCAGCGGATCATCGACGACGCCCGCATGTCGATCGTCTGCTCCAGCTTCAACTTCACCCCGCACTCGGCGATGTGGCGTTCCCTGCAAACCGCAGCCACCCGCCCGAGCCTGGCCGTCACCGTCTACCTGGACGCGACCGCCGGCTCCCCGGCCGCAGTCGCGGCCCACCTGCCGAAAGCCACTGTGCTCCGGACCCTGACCGCCCCAGGAGCGACGAAGCCACTCGTCAGCCATGCCAAGTTCATCGTCGTCGACCACACGGTGACGCTGTTGACCAGTGCGAACTTCTCATGGAGCGCCGAAAACTCGAACATCGAGCTCGGCCTGCTGATCCACGACACCGTCCTCGCCGAGTCGATCGAAACCCTCATGCGCAGCAAACACGGCCTGCTCTATGAGCCCGTAGGGTCCCAAAACTGATTGGCCCGCATGGCTTCGAGTGCACGTCGAGCGGTCAAGCTTGATCGTCTAGAGCCGAGGGCTCCGGTGGGGAGATCGACGAGAGGGGCGGGGTGCGAAGCGGACTTGTGCGGCGGCTGCGCGGATGGGCCTGTACACCCCGCCGTGGGAGCCTGCTGGCGTTTCCACTCACCGTTGTCTAATAATTACGGCCTGCGATAAAGGTCAAAGTACTGAACTCTGCGGTCATCCTCGCCACGGGAGCGCGATGTCGGACAGTACGCCGATGCCCAGGGAACACCGCAACACCCTTCTACAGGTTCCAGGTCAGAGGCTGCCGAACGAGACGCCGCCCGCGAGGGAATGGACCGTGCCGCCTGAACTCGTGGGCAGTACGTCACCCATCCGAGTCGGAATGAACCTTCTGACGGGGGGAGACCACCGGTGCTCACTGCATCTTGCAGTGAAGTCGAGACCGGGGCTCAAACCCGTAGCCTGGCCACGACGGGACAAGCCGCCGGTGCCGGTGCGGCTGGCCATGGACGTGCTGAACGCCGTCGAGTTCGATCGCTTGCCGGTCGACGAGGCTTTGAATGCGGTCTTCCAGAGCCAGCCGGTGCAGGAGGGTGTTTCCTCTTTCATCGGACATGCCGTTCGCAGCTACCTATCGGCCTGCATGGCGGCGCCGGCGTTGCTACCGGAGGCGCGCTGGTGGGTAGTTCAGCATGTCGATCAGGGTGTGCGCGAGCTGTGGGCTTGGGGTCGGCGCTATCGCTCGGCGGACGGATCTATGCGGGAGCTGCGGCTGCTGCGAGTCGCGAACATGCTAAAGCGACCACGTAGCGACGTCGAGATTGCCGTCGCCGCCTACACCTGCGCGTTCGGACGTCCTGCGCCGTGGCCGCAGGACTGGGAGAGGGAGTTTCTCGTCCGGGCGCGTGAGGACGTGTCACGTGTGGTGGTCGCCGAGGTCGATCTGTCTGATGGGCTGAGGAAGGTCCTATTCGATGGCACGCCCGAGGAGGCATCCGCTCTTCACGAGAGAGGGGGACGTGGCGCAGCGGCTCAGGTCATTCGAGGTGAGGCCCGCCGGCCCGGTGGCGATTGCGTGAAATGCCGTCTTGTGCTCGCCTGCGATGAAGTGGTGCGAGCGCCAGGCCTGCTGGGGCTGCCTACGTACCGGCGAGCAAAGCTACGCCAAGTGTCGATCAGCGATCTGCGCTATTACGACGCATGCCCGGCCCAATATCATCTGCGTGCGCTGCATCTACCAAAGGTGGATGAGTACGCCGTCCCGGCGCGGATCGGCCAGGCGGTCCACCATCACCTGGAAACGCTGCATGCCAGAGCGGACAGACCGTGCCGGCACGAAGACATGCCGACGGATGCCGGCTGGCCCGACCCGCGATGGGACCTCGACACCGAAGCCGCGGAAGCGGGTATTCGGATGCTCGCGCATCACCCATCCGTGTGTCCTGTCCAAGAGGACACCTCAGATCTTACGATCGAGAAAACTCTCGTCTTTCAAGACACCGCCGCCCAGGTATTGGTGATCGCCAAGCCAGATCTTGTCTACCGCGATGCCGGCGCCTGGGTATTCCGGGAGACCAAGACGACCCGTCGCCGTCAGCAGGGCAGCGACATCTTCACACAGTATCCGCAGGTCGCACTGGCAACAGCGGTCCTCGGACGAGGTCTGCTCGGCGGTCCTGTCGATGGTTCCCGTGTCGAGCTGGAGATTCTTCGGCCGGGCGGTGCAGATCTCTTAATGGTTGATCCTGCAGACCCGCAGCAGCTCGCCGAGGCGTACTCGGCCTTGCGGAGGATGGCACGGCCGTGGCGGGAGGACGACACCTTCGCCGCGACGCCGGGGGAAAACTGTCGTACCTGTCCGGTAAGCAGGTGGTGTCCTAGCGCGGCGGAGACGGATCCGCTGCCGTCCTCTCAGGAGACCGCCCGTGGTGCTGACCGAGAACAGCCCGCCTGATCTGTCCGACTTCACCGGGGTCACGTTGCTGCGCATGGTGGCAACCGCCTTGGTCAGCCTGTCACGTCACGACAGGTCGCCGGACCCGATCTATGCCGACAAGGTGCAGAAGGCCTATAACCACGTGGTCCTGCAATGCTTGCTACGCGGGATGGACCCGCCGAGCAGTGTCGCGGACATGGCGCGTTGGGCGACGACAAAGCCGATCGGGCAGTGGCCGTTCGACTTACCGCCGGAAGCCGAGAATCTGGACGAATACCTCGTCGACGTGCAGACAGGTGTGCCGACCCAGCGGTGCTACGAGTGGGAGGTCTCCGCTCACGATGCCGCCGCCGAGCTGTTCGAGAACGAGATCATCCGTACGGTTTTCGCGCAGTGCCAGGCGGCACGATCGCCGCAGTCGTACACCGCGTTCCGCTATCTTCTGATCGACAAGCCGGTCCTGACCGGCATCGACAAGGCCACGCTGATCGGCGAGCATCCTGAGCTGGGTATCGTCCTGGAGACGGTGAACCGGTGCTACGAGCCGGCTCCGGCCGCCTACCGCGCTGCCGACGGCCGGTTCGCCACCTGTTCGCGCTGCCACTGTCTGCTCAAACCGGACGGCCGATCCTGGCGCTGCGAACTTGACCGCTGCCGCCGCGAGGCCCACGCCACCCCAGGCGACTTCATCGACGACCGCTCGACCGGTGGGCTGTACTTGCTGCGGGCGCCACTGCGCATGTTCATCACCGGTCCCGGCCTGGCCGAGGTTGAGTTGGAGAAGAAACTCATCGGCAAGGGCCTCGTCCCGGAGATGTGGCCGGGTTGCGACGCCTATGACCTGCGGATCACCCTGCCGAACCGGCAGGTGTGGGCCATCGACGTGAAAGACCGGGCCAACCCGGCCCTGCTCGGGTACAGCGCGACCCGCTTCCGGCCCGAGCCGCCGTACAACCGTGCCTTTCTGGTCGTGCCGCAGTATCGGTTCGACGACCGCGATGACTACAAGATCGTCTTCGAACACTTCTGTCCACCGGAGGTCAGGGAGCAGGTGACCTTGCTCAGCGATAAGGCTTTCCTGCGGCTGGTGACCACCACCCTGACCAGGCTGCGCAAGAACGGCGCTGCGGGAGGCGACGATGCGTGATCGCAGCAGCTGGCATAGCGAGTTCGCCAGCGAGTTCCGCGGCTCGTGGAAGGCGCCCGCAGGTTTCGCCGTCGGTGATCTACTCGACGTCGAGCTGGCCATCTACCTCGGAACCCGCGTCATGCCGGCACGGCCGGTACGCGACCTGTGGACGTTACTCAGTGGCTATCCCTACGAAGAAGCGTTCGGCGATGTCCGCAGCGACGATGCCCGGTTGATGATCCGCCGCGCCCGGCACTTTCTATGGGACCGCAGCCGTCGCTATACCTGGCACAACTCGCTGCACATGTACCTCGAGGTCGACATCACGCTGCGCGGCTACACGTTCCCATCCATCGACGATCTTCCCGAGCCGCTGAAACCCACGCCCGCCCACAACCGGGAGGATGTCTACGAACGGCTGCTGACCCAGCCGCCGCCACTGGAACGACGCGAGCTTCCCATCGCCGGCGCCGGCGACCAACTGTTCTATGTCCGAGACCAGCGCCACTCCGTCAAAATCCCTGCCGATTTGGTCGGCCTGAGGCCGCTGGTAGGGCACGACGCCAACGCCGTTCCCATGGGCAAAGGCGACCCGATCACCGTCACCATGGACGAGTTGGAAGCCGCGGCCAGCGCCATGGACCGCACCGAAGCCGGCACCCCGGGTAAGACCAACGACTGGAAGAAGCGTCTCAAGCGGGTCGAGCTGCTGGTACGCGACGAAACAGCAGAGGCGTTCCTGCCGCACGCACAGCTGCGCATCGACAAGTTGATGAACATGGTCGGCATGGTCGGCGCCGGCAAGTCGACCATCCGCGACATCGTGGCCTTCCATCTGGCCACCCGCGAGAATCCGGCCGCCCGGCGCCGGACCACGATCGTCGTCGGTGACGTAGCAGAAGTCCTGACCATCACCGAGCAATTCCGTCGCCTCGGCATCCATGCGGCCCCGATCCTGGGCAAGTCAACCCTCGAACGCAACATTCAGCGGCTGCACCGGCGAAGCGAGTCCGCCACCCAGACAATGCTCAACCATGACAATCCAGGGTTCGCGCATCTGTCGAGCGCCTGCCCACTCGATGCACTGCGGGGATTCGAAGCCCGGCGAGCATTGGCCATCACTGCAGCGCCGTGCACCGGTCTGTACAACGCTGACGACGTCGAGAAAGCTGAGATCGAGCACGACGATCCCGACCCTGCCGCCATCGGCTTCCGGCGGCGCCGCAAGCCCGCGCGGCCCAAACGACACGGATGTCCCCTGTGGTCCGCATGTCCACGGCACAGCGCCTCCCGCGAATTGGTCGACGCGCAGATCTGGGTCACCACGCCGGCCGCGCTCGTGCACAGCCGTATTCCTGACCACCTCAACGACGAGAACATGCGCTACCTGGAACTGGCATGCCGCCGCAGTGACCTGATCATCGTCGACGAGGCCGACCGGGTACAGATGCAGCTGGACACCGCATTCGCTCCGGCGGCAACCCTTGTGGCTCGTGGCTCCGAGTCGTGGCTCGACGAGGTCGGCAAACACAAGCTCACCGAGCTGGCCGCACAGGGCCGGCTACAGCTGTCCAGCGACGAGATCGACGACTGGAACAACGCGCTGAACACGGTCATCACGGCCACCGACCGGATCTACTCCATGCTGATCAACGACGAACCGCTGCGCCGCTGGATCACGCAGGACTACTTCAGCGCGATGACCCTGCACCAGTGGCTGATCAACGAGTGGTTCCCCGATCTGCGCAAACGCAGCCGCAACGGTGACGAGCACACCGTGGCCATCGACGAGGATAAGCTCGCAGCTCAGCAAGCCGAACTCCAGCGCGTCGACACCATCCTCGGCAACTTCCGCGACTCCCCACTGACCCCGCTGCGCAGCCGAGGCCCCGAGGACACGACCACGGAACTGGTCAACGCCCTCGTGGCGATGGCAACGGAACTGTTGCACGCACCCCGCGCGGTATTCGTCCGTGAATACAGCCGACAACGCCTCAAGGAACTACTGCGCCGACTGGTACCCAACAACGCCTCCGTCGCCGGTGACCTTGACGCCAATCTCCACCGCTTCGAGTTCACCCTCGTCCTGGCCGTCCTGCACGATCGCCTCGACCGCATGACCCTCCTGTGGCCCCGCGTCGAAGCCGCGCTCAACCTCGACTCCACCTCCAACGTGCTCTCGCGACGGCCACCCAAGGACTACATGCCGGTGGTCCCCGAATCCCCCATGGGCAACGTGCTCGGCTTCCAGTTCCAAGCCGGCGACCGTAACGAGGACGGCGACCAGAGCGGCGAACTGCGGTTCTTCCGCTGCAACGGCGTCGGCCGCGAGCTCCTGCTGGAACTGACCGACATCCCGACCGTGGACAACCGGCCCGGTCCGCACGTGCTACTGATGTCGGCCACCAGCTGGGCCGGCACCTCCAGCCGATACCACCTGCACACCCAGGTCGACGCCGTACTCCGCCCCCATGAACACGAAGTCGCCGCCATCAAGGAGAGCACCTTCCGCACGCTCTTCCTCTACCCACCCGGCGTCACCACCGCCCTGAGACTGTCCGGCACTGACCCCCGGCAGAGGCCCGCCCAGCTCGAGCAGATGCTGCACCAGCTCGCCGCACCCGACCCCAGCCTGACCGGCACGACGTCGCTGCTGCACCAGGAACTCGACGACATCGACGACCCGCAACGGCGCCGGATCCTGCTCCTGGTCGGCAGCTACGCCGAAGCCCAACGCGCCGGGCACTACCTCAACAATCTGCCCGAATGGACCGGCAACGTCACGGTCCTGGTATCCGACGACACCGACCTCGACCACTCCTGGAGCAACCTGCCCGCCGACATCAAACAGCTCCACCTACGCCGCGGCGAGCTGACCAAGTTCCCCGACATCGGCGGACAGCTACTGATCGCCCCGCTGCTGGCCGTCGAACGCGGGCACAACATCGTGATCCCAGGCGGCAAAGCCGCCATCGGCACCGTGTACTTCCTCGCCCGCCCGCACCACCGCCCGGACGACATCACCCTGGCCACCCAAGCGATCAACGACTGGGCCGTCCGCCAGGTCAGAGGTCCCGGCAAGCGCTTCACCCAGACCGCCCTGGCCGCGGGCAGCCCTGACGACGCCGGCCTGCGGTTCCGGGCCGAAGCCGCCCGCAAATGGCACCGGTTTCTCACCCGCCGCCTGTCCTGGACCAGCCTGCCGCCCGACGAGAAATCCGCCTTCACCTGGGATCAACTGGTGGTCATCTGGCAAGTCATCGGACGACTCGTGCGCGGGGGTGTCGCCGCCCGCGTCTACTTCGTCGACGGCGCCTTCTCTCCCCGCGAATCGGGCTTCATCGGCGACGACACCCCCTCGACGAGCCTGCTGCTCAGCATGCTGGACGAACTCGCTCCCTACTTCGACCCCGACTCGCCGAAATCGGCCATCGACCGGTCGCTGGTCGAAGCCCTCTATGACCCGCTCTACCGCGCTCTGCGCGACATGAACTGACCACCCGGATCTGCCAGAAAGGGGCTTTGATGCGCTACGACCACACCCAAACCGCAGCCTTCGTGGCAACCCGCGACCTCAAGATCCCGCTGCACACGCTTACTTTTCCCGCCTCCTGGCGCCGGCCCATCATCGACCTTTTCACCGCTGGCTGGCGCGAGGATTCACGAGCCCGGGCTCAGCAAGTACCGATCGGGCGCCTCAACGCACTGATGCGCACCGCGGCTCCCGATCTGGTCTCCACCGCGACCAGATCCAACCTCGATGAGACCAACCCGTGGTTGTTCGCCACCAAGCCGTTCCCGCCGCCGATCATGCGGACCTTCATCAACGCCTGGCTTCACGACCTGCCCACTACCGATGACGGCAAAGCGCTAATCCTGCCGACAATCACGAAACTCGGCGCAGGCACCCTGAAGTGGACGCCAACGACCGTCGACCTGCTCGCTCACGAGCTGTCCGACGGCCGAACCGCGGTCCCTGAACCCCACCTGTTCACCCTGCTGCCCGACTATGCCGCCGCAAAGATCGCAGGCCAGGCATACGAGCATGGCGGCAAATCAGTACGATTCCGGCAAGTCGCAGCCAACCCCGCCAACGGCTACGCCGAACTCGTGTCCTGGCCGCCGCTGGAACACCACACCGGTAGAGGCAGCAACATCCGGACCTGGTACTACAGCGCCACGATCAAGATCGCGCTGCGCACCAAGGCCTTCGACCCCACTCTGAGACTGCACGTCGACGTCGGTATCCGGCGCTGGACCAGCGGCGAACTCCACACCAAGGGCCGTTGGGGTGCCTCCACGCTCCTGCAATCGACCAGCCCGTTCGTCACCGACGCACCGGTTTCGCGGAAGTTCGCCGTCGCTCACCTGGTCTGGGACCGCGACACCCGTGACATGGGCTGGCGCAACGGCGGTACCGAGCAGATCCTCAACCGCATCGGTGCCCTGGACAGGCTCCCCGCAGCCGAGCAAATCGCCGGTAAATCAGACGCCTGGATCTTCGGCCGGGACGGCGTCACTGCCGCCGTCACCTACCACACCACCATGCGCGGCCCCAACCACCAGGTCGGCACCGGCATCATGCCGGCCGAACGCAGCCGCCTCATCAACTGGATCGGCACCTGCCTACAGCCCGAATTCAACCTCGACCAGCCCCTGACCCGCGTGCCCATCGGCGGCAAGGCCAGCCGCAGCCTCACCAAACTCGAAAGCGTGCCTCAAGAGAAGAAAAACCAGACCGACGCCGAACGCGCCCAAGTCCTCGAAAAGCAGGAAGCCGCCCACGCGGTCAACGCTGAAATCTCGAAGGCTAACGCGCTCGTCCGACGTGAACAGGTGGCCGCCGCAGTGGACGGCCGACTCTCCGTAGTCCTGCTCTACCAGGGCGATGGCAAGGGAATGCGAGACCGCCTCCTCGCCACCGTCGAACGCATGCTCGACCTGCCCCACCAGCAGCCGACAGGCGACGACACCTGGACCTGGGCGGTGAACAACCTCACCCTCACCATCTACGCCCGACCCCTCGGCAAACTCGGCGCCGCACTCGGCGCGGGATCCGTTCCCCAACGTGGCAAGAAACACGACGAAGCCGTCGCCGCACATCGCCAACTGGTCGCCTCCGCCATGAAGGAACTAGCCGAAGATGTCGGCGACACTCCGCACCTTGCCCTCATCGAACTCCAAGGCGCGGAAGCCTTCACCGCACGAACCACGGACCCGAAGTTCGCGATCCGTATGGGCTGCGCCGATGCCGACATGGTCAGCCAGTTCATTCGCCCCGACGAGTTCCCCGGCAAAGACCTCGCCAAGGAAGAAGCCAGCAACCAGCACCGAGCCGAGGCTGCCTGGGACGACTGCCTCCGTCAGCTCGGCGTCCGCTTCGTCCCCCAACACCGGCTCAGAAACGCCGTCCCCGACGACCTCGAGCAGCTCGCCTTCTGGGTCGTCAAGCGACGCAACGACGACACCAACACACACCAGATCTTCATCCCGGTCGCGATCCTGATCCGGCCCGGTCAAAAGCACATCATGGGTAAAGCCGAAGGCATGGCTGACTGGGTGCCCTACCCGACCCTGCTCAAGAAACTAGCCGGAACGAACTACCACGCCAGCCCCGCCAAGGAAGATGAACAAAAAGAGCGTCTCGCAGCCTTCATCCGAAGCACCCTCACCAGGTTCCGCAACACGGAAACCCTCATCGTCACCGAAGCCCACAACATCCGATACCGGCTCCCCACGGTGCAGAACGCACACATCCGGTCTGACCACCTCCAGCTTGGCGACCTACGGCCGCAGAGAATCAGTCTCTTCGGCAAGAAGATGAGGCTGGCACGGATCTGCGGCAACGAACGCCTCGAAACGCCTGAGTCGTGGGCGTTCGAGGGCGACAGCGTCGGCATCTCCGACGGGCTGTGGCGACACGACGACGGCACCGGAAGCACCAAGCAAACACGCGTCTACTACAGCACTGTTGACAAGCCGCAGACCCATACCTCCATCACCATTGACCTGGCGAAACTCACTCCGCATTACAAGGAGTCCTCGGCAAAGGTCGATGCCCCCGGACCATCAGAAGATCATGAGGCCAACGACGAGCAGTCGCAGAAGGCTAGGAACTATCTCGATCCTTCCAAACCGGCCTGGAACGCCGAGCTGCTCGAGATCCTCATCGCCGCTCATCCCGCCGGCGAAGACCCCGCCACCTGGGCCGGATACCTCCACCAGCAACGCCACTGCTTCGACGACTACCGAGCGGCCCTCAGCCGGCCCCTGATCATGCACGTCGCCCGGCTTACGAACCAGTACGCCCTACCCGCTGACGACACCCTCGAAGACGACGGCGACAACATCGACGAGCAACCCGAACCCGAAGGCGACGTTCAGCTAGCCTTCGACTTCGAAATCTGAGCCCCCGATTACGGCCGTTCCCCCGCGAGCCGAATGACTTCTGCCCACGGGGACAGTCAGCAACGACTCCGGCGAGATGGACGGATGGCCCTCAGCGGTGCTGAGGGTCATCCGCCACCGCTGACGATGTTCATGCCTCGGGATTCACCTGTTGTCGGCTGGCTGCGGAGTCCCTACTCCTTTTCCGGACGGTATGGACTCCATCCGTTCAGGTGCGGACGTAGGTCTTCTGGGCTTGGTTCGAGGGCGAAGTCAATCGTTGCGAGCGTGGGTATGCCGACCGTGGGGTCGATCTTGTCGGCGTGAGCGCGTGCCCAGGTCAGCCAGGCGGCGAGCTGGCTGTTGCCGGGTACCCGGGTGGCGGCGGCATGTTCCAGGGTGTCGCAGAACATCCGCATCTCCGCGGCGGTCCGCCACTGCTCCATCATGGCATCGAACGTCGTGCTGCGATACTCCTCGATGGCCAGGCGGCGGGCCTTCTCCATCGCGTACGTCCACTTCGCTTCGCGTTCGATGTCGCGGCGGCGGCGTTCCTCGGCTGCCTGTTGTGCGGCGAGTCTCGCTGCGGCCTGCCGTTCCTTCTCGCGCTCCCGGAAGGCCGCGGCGATCTGTTCCTGCTCTTCGATGGTCTTGATGATGTCGGCGACGATCCGAGTGGCCTGTCGTTCTAGGCTCTTGTTCGCGATGTCGCGCCAGATGAGGCGCTGGTGGCCGGACTGGGACTCTCTGATCTCGAGCCTGAGACGGCCGGTGGCGACCCTGTCGAACTCGGGGATGTGTGCCCAGGGGCGCAAGCGTTTCGTTCTCCGTTCCTCGGCGGTGAGCTCGTGGGGTACCTGGTCGTACTCCTCGAAGAAGTCGAGCGAGCGCCGGGCGCTGCCGAACTTGACGTACGGTTTCGGGTTCTTCGTGGTGAGGTTGACGCCGACCCGGCATTTCCGGGGCACCCCGGCGTCGTTGATCGCCCGGAGCACGGCGAGCACCCGCGGGACAGATTCCGGTGTTACCCCCAGGTTGGTGGGATCCCGCTCCAGGGCGCTGTAGTCGGCGGCCGCGGTGACACGCTCGTCACTCTGGCCGAGCCTCAGCCGGTTCCAATCGGTGTCATAGGGCTGCGTCGCCGAGTACAGGCGGATGACGAGGTCACCGGTGTTGCGGCCGGTGTGCCGCAGGTCGTAGCCGTCCGGCACGAGTTTGTGCTGCTTGGCGGCGTGAATAGCGCGCCGATAGCTCGCGCGGGTCTCGGTATCCGGATCCGACACTGTCACGGTGCCGCCGCTGGTCTGGAGCCGCTCGATCAGCGTGGTCGCTTCCTGGATCATCGCGGTCCGCGCCGTCGGCTGCTGGCCCACTCCGCCCGAGACTGCTGGCGTGGACGGGTTCTTCGAAGGGGCACCGCTCGCCGTGTCGGTCAGCTCTGGGTGCCGGCCGTGGTCGAGGTAGTAGCGGCCGCGTTGAGTCAAGGCAGCGGACCAGCGGCCGTCTCGACGTGACACCGTGACCAGGCGACGGCCCTGCAAGGCTCGCGCGGTGTGTTTCGCGCCTTCGCCGGGCATCTCCGCTTCGGGGCATCCGGCCTCTACCCAGCGCAGCACCTCGACTTGGTGCGGCTTCAACGGGGCAGCGATGTCGACCATCGGCCAGTTATACCGAGCCGTTCCCTCGCCGGGATAGACCCTCATCATCCGGTAGGCGTAAGTCATCGGTCGATGTCAGAGTGGTCCTGCACACCCGGGTCACAGCGCCTCGCGGCAGGCCGGCATCCGAAAGGGCGGTTCAGGTGGCGTTCGACGCATCGCGGTACGTCGTAGGCGACGAATGGGTCTACCGGCTTCGAGACACGGAACCGTCGGAACGCGTACGCATCAAGGCCGTCACCCCGAAGAAGACCACCGCGAGTATCGAGGTGGAGTTCCTCGACGACGGCCACCGCGTGCAAACCGTGCCGTCATCCCGGCTGAAGACCCGGTGGGCGAATGTCGAAGCCTACGACGCCCAGCAAGCAGCCTGGCAGCGCATCGCCGACTTCGAACTTGACTCCGTCGAACAGAGCGCGGTGAGCACCGTCTACTCCACTCTCATCCCGGAGGAGGTAGCAGAACTGGACTGGCGCCCGGTCGAGAACGCAACAATCATCAAAGACCGCGCGGCGCTGACCGAAATCCTTCAGATGCCCGTCGACGAACTCCTCGAGAAGGTCCCGTGGCTCACCACCGATGAAGGCACGGTCGTCTCGCCCGCCGGCACGATCGCGATCGCGGAGGTCGCCTGCCGCGCCCACTCGCACACCATCCTTGAACACGTAATCGAGGAGGAAGCAGAGGCCCGACACAAGTGCAAACACGGCGGCCCGCACCCCTTCCGCAAGGGCGAGGAGTCCAGCCCGGAATGGGAGTACTACTGGTACCGCAAGCATGTCCGACCCGAACACGAACTGCTGCGGCAATGGTGCGGCCACCGCGCCGTCGCCGCCCACGAACGCCTCACGGCCGCCGAGGCGGAGAACCACCGCCTGGACCTACTCGTCGTCGAACTCATCAAAGCCCTCGACCTGGCCGGCGAAACCGCACGAGCCGAACAATTCGCCGAAGAACACGAACGCGAACGGATCACTCCCTACCTCGCCCGCCCAGTCGTCGACCGACCACTGCACTGGTCCGAGATACCCGTACGCGAAGTCAAGGTCTACCGGCGCCGCCACTGGTAGACAGCCGTCTGCCAGGGCCGCTCCCTCTCAACGCACCGCACCACACCTCGACAAGCCGTCGCCGGCGAACCCCTGAAGGCCAACGGCGATTCTCGATCCACCGCTGTGCCGGGGAAGGCCGCGCGCATCGCAGTGCCGTCCTGCCGCCCGGGTCCAGCCGGCTGGCTCAATCCCCGCTAGGGCGGATCGTGAACTCGGCCCGCCGCTCAGCCTCGGCGGCGGCGAGCATGGTCTTCTCCTCGGGCGTGAGGTGGATACGGCACGACTCGATCGGCGTCGGATAGATGATCGCGTCGGCCTGGCACGGTCGCCCCGCCCGGGTGGGCCTGCTACAGATCGGCACTCGTTTGCGTTGCTCGCGCCGAAAGGCGTGGACCTGTTCGTCGAGCAGTTCGTTCTGCTTGCGCAGCTTCGCGATGGTCTCCCGGAGTTGGCTCATCTCGTCTTGAAGACGCTGGTAATCCTCGCCGCGGGCGCGTCTGACCCGGTGCTTGGACGCTCCACTGCAGCGGTCACCCGGTGCGGCACCGCACTGCGGGCACGGCCAGTCCAGGTCCGGATCCTCGACCGTCACGATGCCTTCCGGCAGCGTCTGAGTGTCGAAGCCGCGACCGAGTTCGGCGCTGGAGAACAACGTCTCGCCGAAACACACCCGGCGGAAACCGCCTTGCGGGCCGACGACCCACTCGCTGATCGGCCCGTACACCTCAACGGCTTCTTCAACGGTCAGGAGATGGGTGTAAGCGATCGGGCCCGAGCCGCCGTACAAGGTGCCGAGGACGGGTTCGCCGACCGTCAACCAGGCGACCGGCTCGCCGCAGTACCCATCCCAGGCCACAGGCCGGCCCTCTCGGTGCGGCTGCGGTCCATCGTCGTTCACCATGCCGGAACTCCCGCCCCAACGTTCAGCTGAGATCGATCGACGCCGGATTCTAGCGTGAACCGTCTCGCGTCAGGCTGATCGAAGTCCGGTACATCCGTACGTGCGAGCGAGGCGACCATGGTCATGACGTCGGACGTCGGTGCTCCTCATACGCTTGTCCGGTGAACTACCTGCCACGGGGCGGTCATTACCCGACCAGCCATGGACCGAGCAGTTTCGGCCAGGTTGAGGGCTACCTCCAACGGATCGCTGAGGCGTTGGAACGGATCGCCGACGCGGTCGCCGGCCCCGTGATCCCTACCGAAGCGGAACCGCCTCCGGACTATCCCGTCCACGACGCGGACTACACCGGAGTGTCCCGGCCCGCCTCGACCGAACCCCATATCGCCCGCTCATCTGGGCTCTTCTACTTCGCCGTATGTACCTACTGCCCAGCAAACCGTGGCAAAGCCGCCGATCCAGCCGACCCATCCACGTGGCTGGAACACGAGGACTCCTCCTACGACCTGGACGAACAACGCGCCATCCTGACCCGTCACCTCGATCACCACCGCCAGCAGGCTGACCCCACCGCGGCTCTGCCGATCTGGACGTGGGCAGACCAGCCCTGCCCACGCTGCCACGCCGCGGCCGAGCGCCCATGCCGCACTACCTCGGGACGACCGAGCACCAACATCCACGCCACGCGCTGGCAGAATCACTCCAGTCAATATTGGTGAACCCTTCGCTCACGGGACTGTAAAAAGGACCACGCCAGGATGGTCGCGCAGCCACGCGGCCAGGGTGTCCGCTTTGCGGTCGGGCAGCACATCGACACGGCGATGGGTGATCGCATCGATCAGCAACGTCGCGTAGCGGCGGCCCCGGCGCAGCGCGAAGTCATCCACGCTCAGCACAGGCGGCACCGGGAGGGCGGGGAACGGACTTCGGCGGCGGCTTGGAGTGATGGGCGGCGGCCGTGTCGAGGATGGTGATCCGCAGGTGATCGCATGTCGCCACGGCGGGCGTCATACCGCGGTAGCTCGACCGCAGAAACCTTGGCACTTCGCCCTGAGCGGCACTGATTGAAGCGGGTCCTATGCTGTGTAATGGCGTCGTGTGGTGATCCGGTGGTGATCGGATGTCGGCGACCGTTTCAGCACGGGCGCGACCGCATCAGCACGTTCGAGTTGCGGCTATCGATCAACGAGGCGCTTGAGTCCTGCACTCGGCCCGGACCAGCGGAAACGTAGAGCGGCTCTGAGCTGCCAATATGTCTTCGGAAACGGGTTTGAGCCGGAGCCTACAGAGTGCACTCGCGACCACTAGTCATCTGACTACGGATCAGAAGGTTAGGGGTTCGAGTCCCTTCGGGCGCACAAACGATCAAGGCCGTGACCAGCGGAGACGCGGGTCGCGGCCTTTTAGTTTCCCATTTTCAACCGAAAAAATCCCACTATGCGGGACCGTGGTGATTCGATGGTGATCGCGTGTCGCCCGGCTGTCGTTCCACAGTGGATTTGCGCCCTGGGCTGGACATTCTGCGGCGCTATCCCGGCTTAGGGTCGTCACGTGAGCCGACTACAGTGCGTGACCGCGGGCAAGTCTGACACCGGACCATAATCAGTGTTCGGCGGAGCGGGGCGCATGCTCGAGCACTGGCTGGAGCCGGAGGTTGAACGGGCGCGCTTACGCGGCGCCGGCGTGCGGGTTCGTGTCCGTGTCGTCGGCGGGGACGAGGTCGGCCATGTCGACGCCCGCTTCGGCGAGAAGGCGCTGCAGGGTCGTGATCGCCAAGCCGTCGATCACGTTGTTGCCGTTAACGAGCCGATAGAAGTCGCTGCGACCACGCCGGACGACCTCGACCCGCCACTGCCTGTCAGGGCTTTCGAGCGCATCCTTGACGGCCTCCCGCGGCCGATGCGCCGGGGACGTGGGCATGTTGTCGGCGATCATTCATCCTGCCTATCGCGCCCAGCGGCCAAGGTCACCAGCATTGAGCTAATCACAGGTAGGTAGTTCTCGGGTGCCGTAGTCAGATCACAATCGGTGGCACGGGCTGGCGCGGCGGTGCCGGAGGGATCGGGGTTCGCGGTCGGTCGGCTCCGGGTGGCACGGTGAGCGTTGTGGTGTGGGGCCGGACCGTGCGGTCGGTGCTCATCGCCAGCGAAGAACTCGGCGGCTTGGCCGCCTACCTCAACCGCTGACCGCTGTTCCCGAGCAGAAGAACACACCGGCGGCGAACCGCCGGTGTGCGCCGGGGTCTTGGGCGGCGCCGGACAAGCACTTGCCAGCGCAACAACCGCGGCGCCCGCAGAGTGTTACGGCGTGCATAGTTCGCGTTCGCGACGCTCGCCGATCTCCCAAGCTAGAATGTAATGCCGGATCATCTGGGCGACGTCCTCCCTGGCGTCGAAGGTGAGGATCAAGTGCTGCCCCGGGTCTCCGTAGGGAGCTCTGCGTACCGTGTGCACGGTGCAACTCAGCTGAGCCTCGCTGGTACCTAGACACACCGTGGCCCGGATACGATCGCCGCGGGAAAGCGACATGGGCTCGTCGATCCAGCACCGCACGCCGCCCTCGCTGATGTCCAGAAGCACGCCTTCTGTCGGCTGGCCGCTCACCTCGGCATCGAGTCGTACCGCGGCGCCGGCCCCGCCGCGTACAAACCGGCGTCGGTTGTCGATCCGGGCGGTCGCCGTGGGCACAAGCGTCCACCGCAGCGGCGCTCGCTCCGACATTCCGACCAGTTGGCTCGGCAGTACAACGCGGGTGCGTGGCGGAGCCCAGAAGACGTCGAACCTATGACCTTGTTCGAGCAGCGCCGGGCCGGCAATCTCTAACGGAGCGGCGACCGTGAAGGCCGGGCCGTCGACCGACTCCAGGCGTGAGCGCAGGTTCACGCCTTCGCTCAGTACCAGGAAGACAGGCGTACCGACCTCTGGCGGATTGATGGCTGCGGTCTCGGCGACTGACTTCGGAAGGATTCCATTGATCATCTGACATCCCCGTGATGATCCCGTTGCCGGGAAATTGAGTCGGATCCTCAGTCGGCTGGCAGGGAGCGAATGTGAGTGTTGGTGAGATCGTGCACAGAACCGGATGAGATCTCCGTGTCGTCTGGGACCCGACACGTTAGGGTCCGGCAGGCGAAGTGCTGGTAGCGGCTTCAGCTCATCGGCGGTGGCCGATGCCAACTCAGCAGCTTCCGCGCTCCTCCGATAGGTCTGACAGCGGAACGTTCGTCTCGTGAAGAAGGTTGTAGTGACCCGCAGCGCCGCGACAGTCCCCTTTGGTCGCGTCTGGCATTCCCCGGCCGACCCCATCCGAGCCACGATCCATCCATTCATCCACCAGAAGAATTGCGTTGATCGTCTGAATCTCAGGGTCCGCATCTGCAGATTGGTGCGGCGGTGGCGGGCGGCGACCGTTCGCAACCGGCATGCCTTCTTTGGGCCGTGAGCCTGTCGCGGGGTCTTCCCAGCACGACCAGCGCGGGCTCGGCCTCCGCCTCCGTGGTCCGGGTCCTGGCACGACGGTGCCGATCGACATGGCGCTGCCATCGGCCGGGAACCCGGTCAGTTGGGAAGGGCGCGAGCCTGTACCGGCACGTGGTACTGGCTCAGCCGGCCCGTCGTTTCCCTGCTGCCGGTGATGGTCACGGTGGCGTAGGCGGTGGTGTCAGTGCTGGAGAAGCCGGCCGACAGGTTGATCTCTCCGGCTTCGACGATGCGCACGCCGTTGGCGCCGGTGAACGCGAACCGGTCGGTGTGGATGTCGAAGCTCATGGCAGCGGCCTGGCCGGGGTCGAGTTCGACCTTTGCGAAGGCTAGGAGGGCCTGCACTGGCCGGGCGACCTGGGCGACCGGGTCGGTGAAGTACAGCTGCACGATCTGCGAGCCGCGTCGGGATCCGGTGTTGCGGACCTCGACCGTGGCGGTGAGCTGCCCGTCGGCCGGGACGTCGGTGCGGTCCAGCGTGAGGTCGCCGAGGGTGAAGGTGGTGTAGGACAGGCCGTGGCCGAACGGGAATGCCGGTGTTGGGTCGAGGTTTGACAGGGCGCTCTGCCGGTCGCCGAGCGGTGCGTGCAGGTAGGTGTAGGGCTGTCCGGCCGGTGAGGTGGGAATCTGCACCGGCAGGCGTCCGCTGAAGTTCTCACGGCCGGATAGCAGTGCTGCGACCGCTCGGCCGCCCTCTTCTCCCGGCAGGAACACCTGGATCATCGCGGCGGCCTGGTGCCGGAACCGGCCGACCGCGTAGGGACGGCCGGAGACGATCATCAGTACGGTCGGTGTGCCGGTGGCCAGGACCGCCTCGATAAGTTCCTCTTGCACGCCGGGCAGGCGCAGGTCCTCGACGTCGCAGCCCTCGCCGGAGGTGCCGATTCCGAACATGCCTGGCCGGTCACCGACGACGAGCACGGCGAGGTCACTGCCGCGGGCTTCGGTGACGGCCGCGGTGATCCCGGCGGCGTCGGGTTTGCGCACGTCACAACCTTGGGCGTACGCCCATTGCGCGTCCGGGAGTTCGTCGGCGAGGGCCTGGCGGATCGAGACGATGGGGACGCCGGTGCCGAGTTCGGGACGGTCGGACAGTACGTGGTTGGGGAAGCTGTAGCAGCCGAGCATCGTGCGTACGTCGTCGGCGCAGGGTCCGATGACTGCGATGCGTCCCTGCTGGGGGAGCGGCAGTGTTCCGTCGTTGCTCAGGAGCACGGCGCTGTCGCGGGCCACCTGGTAGGCCAGGTCTCGGCTGGCGGGTTTGTCGAGGTCTAGCGCGGCGGGGGGTGAGGGTGGTGCCCAGCCTTCGTCGCAGAGGCCGAGCTGGATCTTCTGCCGCAGCACGCGTCGGACGGCGCGGTCGAGGTCGGCCTCGTCGATGTCGCCGTGCTCGACGGCCTCGGCCAGTGCGTTGTCGAACCCCCGCTGGTCGGGAAGTTCCACGTCCAGGCCGGCGCGCAGGGCGGCCCGGCCCGCCGCGGGCAGGTCCGCGGCGACGCGGTGGGCGCTGACCAGGAACGGGATCGACCAGTAGTCGGAGACCACGGTTCCCTCGAAGCCCCAGGTGTCGCGCAGCAGGGTGGTCAGCAGCCAGTGGCTGGCGGCGGGCGCGTCGCCGTCGAGGTCGGCGTAGGAGTTCATGACCGAGGCGACGCCGGCGGCGACCAGGCGTTCGAACGGCGGCAGGATGACGTCGTGCAGTTCGCGGCGGCCGATGCTGACCGGGGCGTGGTTGCGGCCGCCCATCGACGCCGAGTATCCGGCGAAGTGTTTGAGGGTGGCAAGTACTCCTTCGGCCTGTAGGCCGAGGACGTACGCCTCACCCATCTCGCCGACCAGGTACGGGTCCTCGCCGTAGGTCTCCTCGCAGCGTCCCCACCGGTAGTCGCGGATCACGTCGACGACCGGCGCGAGTCCCTGATGCACGCCGGCTTCGGCCATGTCGGCGCCGATCGCGTGCCCGACCCGCCCGATCAGGGCCGGGTCGAACGTGGCTGCCATGGCCAGGGACGTCGGGTAGATAGTGGCGGCGAACGCGGTGAAGCCGGTGAGGCATTCGTCGTGGGTCATGGCCGGGATGCCGAGCCGGCTCTGGGAGATCACCTGACGTTGCCGGGCGGCGAGCGCGCGGGCATGCTCGATCGGTTGGCGCACCACGGTGCCGTACGGGCGGGTGAGCTGGCCGATGCCGTGCCGGGCGGTCTGTTCCAGGTCGCCGACGCGGCCGAGCAGGCTGGTGCCGGGGGCGACCTCGGGCCCGGACGGTTCCACGTCCTCCCAGGCGCTACCCAGCTGGGCGACCTTCTCGGCCACGGTGAGCTCGGCGAGCAGCAACTCCACCCGTTGGGCGACGGGCAGCGCCGGATCGGTCCACGGCCGGCCGCCTGCGTCCGGGGAGTTACCCGTTGGGGCGGGGTGCGGGGTCGTGGTGGTCATCGAGGGCTCCTCGTGGATGTACGGTGACGCCCGGGTACCGGGCGTGAAAGGGCGGAACGAGTGGCGCAGCGCGGGTCAGCAGGCCAGCACGGGCTCATCAGCGAGGTCGCGAAGGCCGCTCGGGTGTCGGTGTCGACGGTGTCGAAGGTGGTGCACGGCCGCCGTGACGTCGGTGAGGCGACCCGCACCCGCGTCGAGGCGCTGCTGGCCGAACGCGGCTTCCGGCGGCCGGGTTCGGCCGGGGCCGCCCCGGGCCAGATCTTGACGATCTTCAGGGACCTGGCCGGGCCGTACACCCTCGAAGTGGTTCGGGGGATCGTGACCGGCGCGGCCGAGGCCGGCACGCAGGCCACCATCGGGATGACCAACCGGCAGCCGATCGCGAAGTGGCTCGACGAGTGCGAGGCGCTGGGCGCGGCCGGCATGATCCTGGTGATCAGCATGCTCGCCGAGCAGGACCAGCAGCGCATCGTCGAGCAGCACATCCCGGTGGTTCTGGTCGATCCGCTGAGCGAGCCGGCGATCGAGATCCCGAGTATCGGGGTGACCAACTGGCGTGGTGGCCGGACCGCGGTCGAGCATCTGCTCGGCCTGGGACACCGGCGGATCGGCATGCTGGCCGGGCGGCCGCATTCGGTGGCCGGGGCGGCGCGGCTGCACGGTTACCGGGCCGCGCTGGTCGAGGCTGGGATCGCGGCCGACCCGCTGCTGATCAAGGCCAGTGATTTCGACTTCGACGAGGCGGTGACCGCTACCGGCGAGTTGCTGGCGCTGCCGGAGCCGCCGACGGCGATTTTCGCGGCCAGTGATGCGCAGGCCCTGGGCGCCCTGGAGGGTGCGCGGCGGGCCGGGCGGCGGGTGCCGGACGATCTGAGTGTGGTGTCGTTCGACGACACGGCGGTGGCGTCGATGGCGTCGCCGCCGCTGACGGCGGTGTGCCAGCCGTTCGAGGAGATGGGCCGGGTGGCGGTGCGGACGGTGATCCAGATGGCCGAGGGCCGGGTGCCGCCGTCGCCGCGGGTGGAGCTCGCGACCCGGCTCGTGGTCCGGGAGTCGACCGCGCGGCTCATTTAGAGAATCCGGCGGTCAGGCCGGCGATGAGCTGACGCCGGGCGACGATGAACAGGATCAGGATGGGCAGGGTGGACAGGACGACGGCGGCCATGGTGGCGGGGACGTCGATGCCGAACTGGCCGCGGAACAGGGTGAGCGCGAGCGGCAGGACGGCCTGTTCGTTGCTCTGGGTGAGGATGAGCGGGAACAGGAAGCCGTTCCAGACCTGCAGCCCGTTGTAGACCACGACGGTGACGATCGCGGGCCGGGTCAGGGGCAGCGCCAGGTTGAACAGCTGTTTCCACTCCCCCGCGCCGTCCATCTGCATCGCTTCGAACAGCGAGTCCGGGACGTCACGCAGGAAGCTGACCAGGATCATCACGGTGATCGGGATCGCGAACGCGGCGGACGGCAGGATGATCGCGAGCAGGCTGTCGTACAGCTGCATTCTGATGATCAGCAGGTAGACCGGGATGATCACGGCTTGCAGAGGGATCGCCAGGCCGAGCAGGAACAGCCGGAAGTACCAGCGGGCCCATCGTGAGCTGTTGCGGGCAATCACGAAGGCGGCCATCAGCGACACCGTGACGGTGATGACGACGGTCACGGCGGTCACGACCACGCTGTTGAACAGGTAGGTGCCGAAGCCTCCGCCCAGCACCGTGCGGTAGTTGGCGAGGGTGGAGTTCTCCGGCAGCGAGAGCGGGCTGCTGGTGAGGAAGTCGGCGCGTTCGCGCAGGCTGGTGATCATCACCCAGTACAGCGGGACGGCGACGATCGCGGCCCACAGCAGTGCGGCGCTGCCGGTCATCGTCCGGTAGAAGGAGTGGGCCGATGAGCGCCGGGGCGGGCGGGATGGCCGGTGCCGGGTGACCGGGGCGGCCGCGCGGGTGGGGTCCGCCGGTGCCGTGGTGGTCATGAGCCCTCCTGCTGGCTGTTCATGCGGGTGAAACCGGACCATTTCGTGGTGACCAGCGACAGAGCGAGGCCGGTGAGCACGAGGATGGTGGCGATGGCACTGGCGCGGCCCATGTCGTGGGCCTGGAAGCCGGTGATGTACATGGCCAGCGGCAGTACCCGAGTGGCGGTGCCGGGTCCGCCGGTGCCGCCGGACAACACGAAGATCAGGTCGAAGTAGGTCAGTGAGCCGACGAGCATCAGCGTGGTCGAGGTGACGATCGTGTAGCGCAGTTGCGGCAGGGTGATGCGCCAGAACCGGTCGGTACGGCTGGCGCCGTCGATGGCCGCCGCCTCGTACAGCGAGACCGGAATTTGCCTGATCCCGGCCTGGTAGAGCAGTGCGTGGAACGGGATGAACTGCCAGGCGATGACGAAGATGACGGTGTAGAGGGCCAGGTCGGGGTCGCCGAGCAGTGGCCGGGCCAGCCAGCCGAGGCCCGGGGTGGCGCCGAGGCCGAACGTCGGGTCGAGCAGCGCCTGCCAGGCCAGTCCGATCGCGACCGCGGACAGCAGCAGCGGCAGGAACCAGAGGATCGCGAGCATGGCCCGGAGGCGGCCGGTGGCGGCCTGAAACAGGCCGAGGGCGAGTGCGATCGGTGTCTGCACGAGCCAGCTGACCACCATCACCTTGATGGTCAGCGCCAGGGCGTCCCAGGTCCCGGGGTCGGTGAGTACCGCCGCCCAGTTCGCCTGCCCCGCCCAGCCCGGCTCGCCGAGCCCGTCCCAGTCGGCGAAGCTGAGCACCATGACGCCGAGCAGCGGGACGACGCCGAAGAGGCCGAACAGCAGCAGTGCGGGCGCCGCCATGGCGGCGCCCGCACTGCGGCGCCGCCAGGCTCGCGCGTCCTGATAAGAGGTACGCGGAACGGTCACGTCAGGACACCTTGCTCATGTTCTGCCCGAACTGCTCCGGCGTGATCTTCTTCAGGAACGACTCGTCGACGTTGGTCAGCAGCGGGTCGGCCTGCTCGGACGGCAGCGCCTGATCCCAGGACAGCTGGAAGGTCGGCGCCTTTTGCACCAGGCCGTAGACGAACTGCAGCCAGGCCTTGTCCGGGGTGGTGATTGCCGACAGCTTGTTCTCCAGGCCGTTCACCGGTGGGACGCTGCCCGCGGCCAGGTAGGCGTCGACCTGGGAGTCGTTGAGGACGTAGTCCTTCAGATAGGCCATCGCGGTGGCTTTGTCCTTGGTGGCGGCGTTGACCGACAGGTAGTTCGACGGGTTGCCGACGATGGCGCCCGGGTCACCCTGGCCCCCGGTGATCGTGGGAAACGCGAGGTAGCCGAGCTTGCCGGAGGAGACGAAATCCGGCGCGGCCTTGACGATGTTCGCGTACTCCCAGGTGCCCATCAGCTCGAACGCGGCCTTGCCGGTGTACAGCAGCGCGGTGGCCGCGCCCTGGTCGTACGAGAGCGAGGAGGCGTTGTCGCCGAAGGCCCCGAGATCGACGAGTTCCTGGAGCAGCCGGTTGGCCTCGGTGACCGACGGATCCAGCCAGCCGCTGGTGGTGCCGGCGCCGATGCGGTCGAAGACCTCCGCGCCGCCGGCCCGGTCGAGCAGGTACTCGTGCCACATCAGGGTGGGCCATTTGGAGTTCGCGGCCAGCGAGATCGGGGTGACGCCCCGGCCTTTGAGGGTGGCGACGGCGGCCTTGAGGTCGTCGAGGGTCTTCGGCGGCTGGACGCCGGCCTTCTCGAGGACCTCCTTGTTGTAGTACAGAACGACCGGGGCCAAGCCGTTGGCCGGTACGCCGTAGACCTTGTCGCCGAAGGTGGCTGTCTTGAGCACGCTTGGGGTGAACTTGCTGGTGTCGACGTCCGAGGCGGTGATCTCGGCGACCTTGCCCGACTTGACGTAGTCGTTGAGCGCCCCGCCGCCCCAGCTGAAGAAGATGTCCGGACCCTGGCCGGCGCCGAACGCGACCCGCAGCTTCTGCTTGTAATCGTCATTGGCGTACAGCTGAAGGGTGATCTTGTTGTCCGGGTGGTCGGCGTTGTAGGCGTCGACGGAGGCCTTGAGGGTGGTCTGATCCGACAGCGCCCACATGGTCAGGCCGGCCTCCGCGGAGGTCTGCGCCGGGCCGGACGAGCCGCATCCGGTGACGACGGCGGCGGCCAGGAGCGCGCTGGCGATGAGGGCAATTCTTCGGTTCATGGCAAGTCCTTACGAAAAGTTTTCGCTTCGGTTGATGTGCGTTGTCAGCACTTTCGGCTCGGAATTTGTCACGACGAAGCATCGCCGGACAAGCGTCCGCAACGCACAGGTTACGAAAACTTTTCGTAGACCTTGAGTGGTCGTTCATTGGTGTTTCAGACTTCCGTCAACATCCGCTCCCCCCACCTTTCGAGGATGCCCATGCCCGCATCGCGCCTCCGACGGACCCTGACCGCCCTCGCCCTCGGGGTCACCGCCGCGACCGTCCCCGCGGCGAACGCCTCGGCCTACCAGCCGAATCCCGCCGACCTTTACGTGGCCGGCAACACCGCCGCCTGCAACAAACGGCCCTGCGTGCTCTACCCCAAGTCCGCGCAGCTGCCGGGCGGCCGGATCGTGGCCGCGTTCGAGAACAGCCAGAGCGACCCGGTCGGGCAGACCATGCCCGTCTACGCCAGCGACGACCGTGGCGCCAGCTGGAGCAAGCTGGCCGACGTCAAAGCGCCCGCGTATATGTCGAGCGACAGCCAGTACGCCAGGTACACGAGCAACTGGACCAACCCGTACCTGTACGTGCTGCCGCAGACCGTCGGCAACCTGGCCGCCGGCACCCTGCTGCTGTCCAGCGTGGTGTCCGGCGACGACGCCTACTACCGCGAGCAGAAGGCCGCGAACCCCGCGTGGACGCCATCCGGCGACGGTGACCGCCGCGACCTGGCGCTCGCCCTCTATGCCAGCACCGACCAGGGCGCCACCTGGCGCATCGTCAACATCATCGCCACCGGTGGCTGGCAGGGCGGCAGTGCCGGAGCGATCGGCCGGGTGTCGGCGGCCAACACGTACGCCCAGGTAGACCCGCTGTGGGAACCGCACCTGGTCGCCCGCAACGGCCAGCTCGTTGCCTACTACTCCGACGAGAACGAATACACCGGCTACAACGCCACCACCGGTGTGCCGGTGCTCGACCCGGCCAACAGCGCCGGCGCCGACTCCCACGGGCAGATCCTCGTACACAAGACATGGGACGGGCGCAGCACCGCGTGGAGCCAGCCCGTCGTCGACGTCGCCGGCAACACCTCCGGCGGCAAGATCGGCGGCGGCCGGCCCGGCATGACCACGATCGCACCGACCACCGACGGCAGGTGGCTGCTGACGTACGAGTTCTTCGGCGGCGGCGCCAACGTGCACTACAAGATCGCCGACGACCCACTGCGGTTCCACACCGTCGGCGACGCGTCCATCACCGCCCTCCCGGTCCCGGCCGGCGGCCGCACCCTGGCCACCGGTGGCAGCCCGGTGCTGCTACCGATGCCTGATGGGCGGATCGTCTACAACGCGGCGGGCAGCGGCAACGTCTGGGTCAACGAGTCCGGCTCCAGCACCGGAACGTGGAAGGAATACCAAACCACGATGGCCGCCGGATACAGCCGCAACCTGCAGTACGTCGACGGCACCGGCCGGGTGCTCATCCTGCAGGCAGCCTGGGCCGGCGGCAGCGTCGGACCGGTCCGCTATGCCGAGGTCGACCTCGGTCGCTCCGACGGCACCCACTACTCGCTGGTCAACCGGCAGACCGGGCAAGCCCTGGCCCCGGCCTCGGGCAAGACCCAGGACGCCAACCTCACCGGCGACGTACCCGACCTCGTCCTGGCCGCCCGCGATGCCACCGCGATCGGGCAGCGCTGGCACCTGACCGCCAAGGGCGCCGGCGTCACCCTGCTCAACAAGGCCGGCGGCCGCGCCGTCGCGATCTGGACCGGCACGGCCACCAGCGGGCAGCGCGTCGCTCAGTGGGTCGACGATGGCGCCACCGACAAGCAGTGGACCCTGGAGGCAACCGGGGACGGCTACCACCGGATCCGCTCGGTGCGTAACACCAGCCTGTACCTGACCAGCGCCGCCGACCTGCGGCCGCTCGCCGCCGACCAATCCCAGCAGTGGCAGCTCGTCGCCGACCCCGACGTGCCGTTCACCCTCACCGGCGTGAACTCCGGCCGCTGCCTCGACATCCCGAACGGTGCGGTCGGCGCCCGTGCGCAGATCTGGGACTGCACCGCCGGCAACGCCAACCAGCGGATCACCGCGACCGCCGCCGGGGAGCTGCGGATCAACAACAACTGCCTCGGCGCGGAGAACGACGGGACCACCGCCGGAACCCGGCCCATCCTGTGGACCTGCAACGGCAAGACCAGCCAGAAGTGGTCGCTGCGCGTCGACGGGTCGATCGTCAACCGGTCCAACGGCCTCGTCCTCGACGTCGCGAACTGGGGCACCACCAACGGCTCACCGGTCCAGCTCTGGACCGCCTTCGGCAACGCCACCCAGCGTTGGACCCGCGGATAACCGGCATCGACAAACCGGGCCCGGCTCCTACGGCGACATTTTCGTAATCGGTTCCGGGCCCGGCACGCTTCCCGATCGAAGTAGCCCCACATCGCCGAGGAAAGGCAAATCCGTGCAGTCAATCCCCAGAGCCATCGGGCAGGCCGCAAACGACGACTCAGCCGGCCGGGTCGAGTTGGCGTGGAGCGCAGCGCCTTGCGGACACCGTAGATGCAGGACATAGCCCTTGTAGTCAGGGGGCTGTGAGTTGCATGGCGGACAAATTTCGGCCGGGAGATATGACGCGCGACTCGTTCACAGGTCCGGCCATCTTATTATGTGAGACAAGTTGTTGAGAGCTGAAGCGTAGTGAATAGTCCCAAACTGGGCGCACCTCGGCGGGGCCAATGGGGTTCCGATCAGGGGTGATTGCGGCGCTGTCTACGGATCAGAAGGTTAGGGGTTCGAGTCCCTTCGGGCGCACTTCTTAAAAAGGCCGTGACCTGCGGAAACGCGGATCACGGCCTTTTTGTTTCCCATTCTTAGGCCACCAGAATCCCGTTAAGTGGGACGTGGTGATCCTGTGGTGATCGGTTGTTCTGGATTGGCCATCGGACCAGGGGCTTTAGGGAGTTCCGGCGCGTGGCGTTCTTGGCGGGCGCGCGTCCATGCCTCGCCATGGCCGCCGCGCCCTCCGGGCAGAACTGAACCAGCTGCCGGAGGCTTGAGTGCAGCGGAGGATCCGACAGAGAACGTTCCGCGGAGAGATCCAGATCATGGCGTCCTGCATGATGGCGGACATGCAGTTTTCACCACGGCTCCGGATCCGCAGAGCGTGCGACGGGGCTACAGCCTCGCATCGGTACCTGCTCCGGTGAGGAAGCCACGCGCGTTGGAGGGGCTCGGCCCGGTCCTGGCCGTGGTCGTCGCCGTTGCCGTCCTGGCAGGTGCGGTTGCCTGGGCGGATGCACCCGCGAAGCTAAGCCTCCACGGGGGATTCGTGGATCTTTCCGCCTACCAGCACGGTGGCCGGCTCGTGCTTGACGGTCTGCCGCTCTACGGGTCCCGTGACCCGGTGACCGGGCTGCGGTTCACCTATCCGCCGTTCGCGGCGGTGGCGATGGTGCCGCTGGCGCTGCTGCCAGGCTGGTTGGCCACGGCGTTGTGGACTGCGGTGTCGGTAGGCGCGCTGGCGGGCGTCGTCCTGATGGTGTGCCGCGCGTATCGCCGTACCGTCTCTCGGTGGCTGGTCGCCCTGCTGACCGTTGGGGCGCTGGCTCTGGAACCGGTGTGGCAAAACCTGACCTTTGGCCAGGTCAACCTGTTGCTGATGGTGGCGGTCCTCATCGACCTGGTCGGGTCGGAACGGCGCTGGTCTGGCGTGCTCGTGGGTGTCGCAGCCGGTGTGAAACTGACCCCGCTCGTGTTCGTCGTGCTGTTGGTGCTGGTCGGTCGTCGGACGACTGCGGGACGGGCGCTCCTGGCCTTCGCCGGCACCGTCGCGATCGGGTTCCTGATGATCCCCGGCTCGGCGAGGGCGTATTGGACCCACAATCTCATCAAGGCGGGCAGGGTCGGTCCCCCGGAGAATTCCCACAACCAATCGGTCTTCGGCGCGCTCACCCGGCTGTTCGACGGTCCGCCACCGACTCTGCTGTGGCTCGCGGTCGCCGGGCCGCTCGCTCTTGCGGTCGTGGTCGTCGGCGCCGTGTGGTGGCGCCGTGGCGACCGGGTGCTCGGCACCAGCTTGGGAGCGTTAGCCATGTTGCTCGCTTCGCCGGTCTCCTGGTCTCACCACTGGGTGTGGGCTGTGCCTGTCGGGCTGGTGCTATGGGAGCACGGCCGGTGGGCGGGCGTCGGGTGGATCGCGGTGTTCGTGGCGCGTCCGCTGGCGTGGCCACCGTGGGGTGACAGGCGCGAGTACAGGTGGGGCCTGGTCGAGCACATTCCCGGTAACGCCTACCTCCTCGCCGCCCTGGCCCTCTCCATCTGGGCGGTGGTGAAACTCGGCAGTCGGGGCTGGCCGGCGCTCGAGCGGCGTCCGCTCCCCACGCTGACAAACTCCACGGTGTAGGCCTCGAAGTTGGGGCTGAACGATCACCCCCGTCGCCGGGGAGAAGGCTTACCTCTACGTTGACAACGCCGGCCGCCACAGGATCTTCGTGCCCGCTCGGCGGCGCGACTCCGCAGGTGCCAGTGGGCTGAACACCCGGACACCTCGTATCTCGATGCGAATCCTACGTCGCCAAGCTCAGTGACTGCCCCGCCCGGATCAACTCCACGCTCGACAGGGCCTGAACCTGTTTTCACCCCCGGCACCTACTTGCTCAACGCCGTGGCCTGCTCGCCGGCGAGGGCATCACCGCTTGGGTGGTGTCGATGCCGTGCCGGGGATGGTTCGCCCAGCAGCCCACCGCCTGCCAGGACGAGGTGCTGCCGCCGCCGGTGCGCCCGCCGGTCAGCGTCGAGGCCGGGATCGGCCAGGGCTGGCGCGACATCGGCGGCGACGCTGGGCGCATCATCAGCCTGGAGCACTTCGGCGCCTCTGCCGACCACCAGCGGGTCTACCAGGAGTTCGGCATCACCGCCGAAGCCGTCGCTCAGGCGGCCCGCGACAGCATCCACGCCACCTCCGGCCTGGTCCGTCCCGGCGGCGACCAGCAGACCGCCTCCCGATCACGGGCGGCGCCGGCGATCGGCCCGAGTGACGTACGTCCCGTTTAGAGGAATTCAATCAGGGCATTCATTTAATTGACGGCGATAAATAGTCATCGCCTGCAAAGCTTTCTCAACCCCGTGCCGTCAGAGCGGTAGCGGTCCACGCATAGTCGGCTCCTGGAGACATCATGTCCAGCACCACCACCAACCGCACCGACGCTTCCGTGAACGGGACGCTGCGTCGTCGTTCGACCGAGACCAAGGCCGCGTTCAAGACCACCGAGTTCATCGCGTACGTGGTCATCACGGTCGCTGTCCTGATCGCCTCCCTGGTGGTCGACGGCAACGGCAACGGCGACAACGGCGCCGGCGGCGACTACTTCCGTGCCGACCGCGCCTGGTTCTACGTCGTGCTGCTGACCATCGGCTACCTGGTCAGCCGCGGCCTGGCGAAGTCCGGCAGCCGCGACCACGCCGACGCCTGACGAGCGCTGACGACCGCCGCCGACCCCCGACGGGGCGGCGGCGGTCGCGTTTCCCCTATTGAAAAGGACTTTCCCGTGGACGTCATGACCAGTACGGGCCCCCTACGAACAGCCGTCGTGGTGAACCCGGTGAAGGTGCCCGACCTCGACGAACTGCGCCGCGCCATCACCGACGCTCTCACCGCCGAGGGCTGGCCGGAACCGATGTGGCTCGAGACCACCGTCGACGACCCCGGCGCCGGCCAGACCACCCGAGCCGTCCGCGACGGCGCCGAACTCGTCTTCGCCTGCGGCGGCGACGGCACCGTGATGGCCTGCGTGACCGCCCTCGCCGGCTCCGACGTCGCCCTGGCCGTGCTGCCCGCCGGCACCGGCAACCTCCTGGCTGCCAACTTGGGACTCGCAGGCGACCTCGCCACCGGCCTCGAAGTCGTCCTGCAAGGCGGACGCCGCCGCATTGACGTGGGCGCGGTCGGCGAGCAGAACTTCGCGGTGATGGCCGGCATGGGCTTCGACGCCCACATGCTCGACGCCACCAACGACACCGCCAAGAAACACATCGGCTGGCTCGCCTACGCCGCCGGAGCCGCCCAGCACCTGCGCGACCGCCCCATGCACCTGCGCATCACACTGGACGACAAGCCGTCCTTCACCCGCCGGCCCCGCACCGTCATCGTCGGCAACGTCGGCCGGTTGCAGGGCGGCATGCGACTGCTCAACGACGCACAACCCGACGACGGGCTGCTCGACGTCGCCATCCTCAGCCCTCGTACCCTGCGCCACTGGGCCGCCCTCGGCTGGGGCGTGCTGCGCCGCAAACACCGCGTGCCGCGCATGGAGACCTACACCGCCACCCGCGTGCAGATCCGCAGCAAGCGCGCGCAGCCACGCCAACTCGACGGCGACCTCATCGACCCCGGCAAGGAGCTGACGGTCACCGTACGACCGAAGGCTCTGTTGCTCTGCGTGCCCCAACCCGCCACCGACCCCGACCTCACCCACGACGCGGCCGCGGTCGAGCGCGACGCCCGCGAGCTGCGTTGATCCGGGATCTCTACCGGTGATGCGAGCGGACGCGTTGTTCGGACGGCTCACGGCGGCGGTTCCGCAGAGGTGACGTGCCGCCCATAGGTGCTACACACCCTCGCTACACCTTTCGCGTCTATGCTGCCTCGCTTGACCGGCAGCGGGGGGAGCGGTGTGGATCTCAGCGATGTGCTGCTCGCGGTCGAGCGGGCCGCCCCGGCCGACGCCCTGGAGCCGGTGACTCGCAGCATCGGCAGCCATCTCGAGGCGTTGTGGGTGTCGTTCCTGGTTGCGGACATGTGGTCGCGCCCTGGTTCGGCTGCCCCACGTACCGATCGGCGCAGTACCGGACGCCCGGCGGCAGGGTTAGGACGTCGCGGTGGTGTTGCCCACCCCGCTGCTGATCCGCGACGCCACCGCCCGGCCCGTGCCGCTTCCGGCCAATCGGCCCTTCGGAGTGCTACGCCACCGCCCTTACCGGGAGGCGCAGATCGCGTTGCAGCCAGGCGACCGGCTGGTGATGGTCACTGACGGCATGCTGGAACGAGGCGCCGCCCTGGACCTGCCCGTGCGCATGCAGCAACTGAGCGGTCAACACCCTCGCGAAGTAGTCCGCGTCCTCGACGTCGCCGGACCCACCCTGTCCGACGACGCCTGCCTGCTGGTCCTCGACTGGCATGGCGGCCACGGCACCATCCGCCACACCGCCGCCGACCTCCACCGCAGCAGCACACCCGCCACCGCAGCCGCGTAACCACCGGCGAACGCCCCGGGGACGCACTACCGCGCCACAGCAGAGGCGTTGTGCTGTCCAGCGTCAGGTCGTTTCAAGCGACGGACGCCGCAGTGCACGCCACGAGTTTGTCGGATCGGGTGACCACGTTGCGGCCCGGTCGACCGGCAGCAGGGCTTACACGTGGCAACATCGCGGGGAAGCCATGACCGGCGGCAGTTGACGCATCCGGAACCGCCCGTGCGTGCACGGCGCATGAGCGGCACCCATCGCGGGCACAGCACCGTCCACCGGCACCGCACCCACTCCCACCAGCGCGCACGACGAAGGACTCACCATGACCGCCACTGCGCACGAGGTCGCCGAAAAACTGAATCGCGCCTTCGACGAACCGTCCATGACGATGGCGATCCTTCTGGCCGACGTCATTCCGGCGCTCGCGGAGTTCGATCAGGAGGCCACCACGGCGGCGGACCCGGACAGCTACCGTGACCGGATCGTCCTGTACGACGGCAGCATCATCCTCTACGACAGCCGTACTGAACGTTGGGCCGTCAGCAGCGCCGAAGAGGTTGCCGCATCCGACAAGCGGCGCATGACCTCACCGTGAGCTCCCGTCCCGCGGCTACATGATCAGGAGCAGCCGGAGCAGACACCGCGCTGACCAGGTGCTGTGGTCTGCGCAGTGGGCGGGAAGCGCACCATCTTCGATGCGTGCCGAAGCTGGAAGCCACGGCTCAGGAAATCTATGTCGAACCCACTAGACTTTCTCGGTATGGCCGGTTAGTGTTTCTCCCGTTGACAGCAAAGATCGTTGAAGACGCAGACGTAGCAGTCCGAGCGTCAAGCAGGGCCGGGAATGTTCGCGGCTCGCTCGGCACCGCAATGGAGTGCACGACCGCACCCCAGCAAAACTAGTTATTGGCAAGACAAGACCTTGACGTAATTCCAGGTCAGGGCACATGCAGGCAGGGCTGATGCGGGTTCAGGGTTCTGCCTGATGCAATCGAAGAAGAAGTACGTAGTACCGCACGCTGTAAGACAGTGAAGTAGCAGTCAAGACCTTGACGAAGTTCCAGGTCAAGGCACACAGGTAGGGCCGATGCACGTTCAGGGCTTTGCCTGATGCAGGAACGATCTGCCGTACGTGCGGGGCCATGAAGTTTGCGTGGGGCTCCGACACCGGCAGAGGCACTACAGCAGCACAGGTATTGGAAGCAGAGGAAAGGGAGGGTTCAGCACCGTTGGATCGCCCGCCGTCAGGACGCAGTTCTGGTTCTGGGGTGGACACCGCAGTCTCCATCGAACGTGAGGTGGTCTCCGGTCACGCTTATGCGATCCTCGCACCGCAAGCCGCTGAAGTTCGCGGCCGGTGTGGATACGACAAGCCGACGAACCTGTCGGTAAATGGTGTAGTAAACCCGTAGCCCTGGGCCCCGGCGCTTCCGCGCCGGGGCCCTCGTCATGGAGGTATCTGTATGGCCCAACCGGATGACCTGCTCGACGATGAGGATTACCCCGCCTACACGATGGGTCGCGCCGCGGAGATCACCGGCGCCTCGCAGGACTTCCTGCGCCGACTCGACGAGGCCAAACTGATCACCCCGTTCCGGTCCCGTGGCGGGCACCGTCGCTACTCCCGCTACCAGTTGCGTCTCGCCGCACGGGCCCGGGAAATGGTCGACCGCGGCACCGCCCTGGAAGCCGCCTGCCGGATCATCATCCTCGAGAACCAGCTCGACGACGCTCTCCGGCTCAACCAGCGCTATCAGCACCGACGGCACGCGGACGCTGCCTGACTTATGTCGCCCGACGGTCCTTCTCCAGCACGAGAGGGACCGTTTGTCGTACCGCCCCACGCGGATCTGCACCATGCGCCGACGGACCTCAGTGGCCTATGGATCAGATGCCTTCTGTTCGTGGTTGCTATCAGCCCTCGAGGGAGCGCTCAGTCGCGCCGCCCGCGGATCCCGACCACGCGCTCCTCGTTTTCTCGGATGATCGCCTGGTTCCTCACCAACGGCTATGGCCCGGAACAGGTCGTCACGGACTGCGGCATCAACGTGGGCGGTGGCCGGGTCCCGGATCTGACGGTGGGGGCAGAGGGCATGCCGCGTCCGGCTCGCCGAGCTACGCCGGCACGGCTGGACTACTACTAGCCGTCGAAGTGGTATCCCCGCGGTTCCGAAGTGGTCGACCGGGTGATCAAGACAGCGGAATACGCCAAGGCCGGGATTCCGGGTTACTGGATCGTCGAGCGCGACAGCGTCACTACCGTGCACCGGCACCGCCTGAACACCGATAGCGGTGAGTACGAGCCGGATCCCGCGGGCCGCAGCCCATCGCGTGGTTGCTGACTACCGTTTCTGAGATCTCCTGAGCTGCCCCGCCATTCGACCTCCGAGGCGCCGTTGGCGTCCGAGGTGCGAGTCTCCGTCAATCTATGGGCGGCAGCCTTGGACTGATCAGGAATGGAGAAGTAAGGCCGCGGCATTCCCCGTTAGCTTCATCGGGACGCTGTCGACGACGACGAAGGAGCAGACTCTAGTGAGCCCAGCCTCGAATTCCAGTAAGGATGGCCTCTCCGAGGCCGAGCGCGCCGCAGTCAAGGACCGCGCGGCGGAGGTGCGGTCGCAGGCGCGCCGGGCGAAGAGCGCGGACAGGGCGGCGGCCGACGAGAGGGACGTGCTGGCGAAGATCGCCGAAATGGCACAACCGGACCGCGGGGTGGCCGAGCGCCTGCACGCGATCATCAAGGAAACCGTTCCGGAGCTGGCGCCGAAGCTGTGGTACAGCCAGCCGGCCTACGCCCTGGGCGGGAAGGTGATCTGCTTCTTCCGCAGCGGCCAGGCTGACAAGGAGCGCTACTCGACGTTCGGCTTCTCGACGGAGGCGAAACTCGACGAGGCCCGCGGCCTGTGGGCGACGTCGTTCGCGCTGACGGACCTGAGCGACGAGGCCGAGGCGATGATCCGGCCGTTGCTGAAGAAGGCCGTGGGTTGAGCATGCTGCTGCCCGACGTGATCACGCTCGGCGCGGCCGACGTCCGAGCCGCGCAGGCGTTCTACGCGTCGGTGTTCTCGCCAACCGCCGTCCGCCACGGCGACGAGCGGGTGGAGCTGGATCTGCACGGTGTCGCCCAGTTGGCGGTGTGCCCGGTCGAGGTACTGGCCGCACGGGCGGGAACCGAGCCCACGGCCCCGGGCTATCGCGGCTACGTCCTCAGCTACATCGTCGGCCAGCCTGTGACGTACGGAATACCCTCGATGCCGCCGCGCGGCACGGGGCGACCATCCGCAAACCCGCCAAGAAGGCGTTGTTCGCCGGCTTCTCCGCCGTCTTCCAGGCATTGACGGCGCGGTGTCGCCTATGAGTGTCGTCCCGCCGCTGCCACCGGCGCTACGGCGCGGAGTTCGGCGGTCAGCCTGATGGCTAGTTCCAACGCGGATTCCGACGGCGACGACGGTGTGGGTTCGAAGAATGTCACCTTCAGCCGTGGGCGTCGCGGAAAACGGGCGATGTCCACGGTCCCGGAGACCGCCGCGCAGACGATGCGGGCCTGCGGCACGGCCTGAGCAAGGCGTCCGGCACCGCTTCGGGCACGCAGCTGCCTGCCTTGTGAGCGGGTGCCTTCCGGGAAGATCCCGAGGCAGCCGCCGGCGGAAAGGCACTGCACCGCGGCATCCAGCGCGTCCGTGTCGGCCTGGCCGCGCCGGACGGGGATCTGTCCCATCCCGTCGAGCACGCGACGGAGCAGCGGATTCTTCCAGAGCGATGACTTGGCGAGGGCCTGGATCTGCCGGTGCCGGCGAGCGGCGAACGCGATGACCACCGGGTCCCACGCGCTGTCGTGGTTGGCCGGGACGATCGTCGCGCCGTGCATCGGGAGGTGGTGCAAGCCGACCACCTCGAGGCGGCCCCACCAGCGGACGATCGGTCCAGCCGCCGCCATGACCGCTCGGTAGACCGGCGGGATCCGGCTGGCGTCGTTCGTAGCAGCGGCAGGACGATTGCGCTTCATGGCTCACTCTCACTGTCCAGGCCAATGCCGTTTCACCAGCGGCCGCTTGCTGGTTTGCTCGCGAATACCGTCCTCACAACGCAGAGACGGCGACTCACCCGGCATTGTCTAACAGGTGGAGCGGCCCTCAGCAACGCGACGGCAGCGTGGTGTGGCGTCAGCAAGCTCTGGCGTCGAGCGATTGCTTGCTGCCCACAGATCAGAAGGTCAGGTGGCGTGGCCGCTCGGCTGACCGGATGCGACCAGGTTGCGCAGATCCGTGCCGTCGCGGGGCGTGAAGACGAGCATCCGCTGCCGGCGGTCGTGGCTGAAGATGACCTCGCAGTCGAAGTCCACCCGGCCTGCCGTCGGGTGCAGCAGCGACGTGGTCTCCTGCCGGCAGAGCCTTACTTCATGGTTGTCCCACAGACGACGGAACTCGGCACTTCCGGCCAGCAGCGTCGCGATCATCTGTTCTGCTTCGGCGGGATCGGGCTCGAGGTCCGCCGCTGCCCGGACGCTGGCGGCGAAGGTCGCGCTTTGTGCGGCGTGGATGTCCACGGGATAGATGCTGCGTTCCTCCGGCATCATGAACCACCGGAAGTAGCCGCTTCGGGCCAGACCCGTGTAATGGGTCTGGTCACCGAATAGTTCCAGGCCCAACCGGTTCTGCAACAGGGTGTGAGCCAGGTTCGAGATGACCATTGCGGGATTCCCCTCGAGCGCATGCAGCACTCGGCGTAACCCCGGATCGACCCGGTCGAGGTCCGCGGTCTGCTGGGGCGGGTTATGGCCGATCAGGTGGAAAAGGTGGTCGCGTTCGTCGATGGTGAGGTCCAGCGCCCGGGAGAGCGCCGACGCTACCTCGGGTGACGGTCGCGGCCCGCGCCGCTGCTCGAGCCGGGTGTAATAGTCGATCGAGATGTACGCGCGCTCGGCGACCTCTTCGCGCCGCAGTCCGCGGGTTCGGCGGGCCGTGCGGTGAGCCGGGATGAGGGCCGCCCGGCGATGTCGCAGGAAGTCTGCCAACTCTTCGCGATTCACCTCGTGATCTTACGACGCGGCTTCTGACCTCCCGTTGTGCTGCGTGCCAGGGAGTGCCGATCCCTGGCACGTACCTGCACCTCATGCCACCGTTCGGTGTCTCGCGGATGAGGAAGAGGTCGAGTTGGTGCTCAGAGTTCACGTGCCGTCTGCCATGGTTCGCGGTGATGTGGAGCAGGGCTACGGCCCGGTGGCCGATGCGTTCCGGCGCAACTTCGAGCAGGGGCGGGAGATCGGCGCTGCCTGTGCGGTTTATCGCGACGGCCGGAAGGTGGTCGACCTGTGGGGCGGCTATCGCGACGGGGTGGCACGCGAGCCGTGGGAGCGCGACACGATGGTGCCGGTCTTCTCGACGAGCAAAGGTGTGTCGTCGATGGCGGTCGCGGTCCTGCACGCACGCGGCTTGCTGGATTACGACCAGCGGGTGGCGGCCTACTGGCCGGAGTTCGGGGCCGCCGGCAAGGCAGACGTCACCGTGCGTCAGCTGCTGTCTCATCAGGCGGGGCTGCCGGTGATCGACCGCCCGCTCGGTCTGCGTGACTTGTCCGGCTCTGCGGCGCTGGCCACGGCGCTGGCGGAGCAGCGGCCGGCCTGGACGCCGGGGGAGCGTCACGGTTATCACGGCACGACGCTCGGCTGGTACGAGAGCGAGCTCGTCAGCCGAGTCGACCCGCAAGGCCGGCACTTGGGGCGGTTCTTCGCCGAGGAGGTGGCCGCGCCACTGGACCTCGAGTTTCACATCGGCCTGCCGGCAAGCGTCGATCGCCGCCGCATCGCCCGGATCCACGGCTTCCGGACCTGGGAGATGATGGTCCACGTCAACGCGATGCCGCCGGCTTTCGCGTGGGCGTTCGCGAATCCGTGGAGCCTGAGCGCCCGAGCATTCCAGAATCCGCGGGTGCTCGGCGTCCCCGACAACATCAACCGGCCCGACGTACAGGCGGCGGAGATCCCCGCCGTCAACGGTATCGGCCAGGTGCGATCGATCGCGCGGCTCTACGGCGAAGCCGCGGTCGGTGGCGCCGGGCTCGGGCTCACCGCATCAACGCTGGACGCGCTGAAGAGCCCGGCAGAAGCGCCGTCCCGAGGGCTCGCTGATCAAGTGCTGCGCCTGCCAACCCAGTACTCGCTGGGATATGTGAAGCCGTTCCCCGCGTTCCGTTTCGGATCCGCCTCCGGTAAGGCATTCGGCACGATGGGCCTGGGCGGCTCCTTCGGCTTCGCCGATCCGGACACGGGGATCGGATTCGCCTACGCCATGAACCGGCTCGGCTTCCACCTCTGGGACGACCCGCGCGAGGTGGCGCTGCGCGAGGCGCTGTTCGTCAGCGTGCTCGGTGAGATGCCGCAGCGACCTGACACCGCGAGTGCCCGGACACGCCACGGGTCCGGCCACCGGCGAAGCCGGTCAGGCTACCGGTGATCGATCGGACGACCCACCCTGCCGGGCGAAGAACAGCCACCTTCGGTCGCCGGCTGCGAGAACACCGGCACACGGCCGGGTTGACGATGGAGCAACTGGCGGAGCGATCGGGAGTGAGCGCCCGCGCGATCAGCGACATGGAACGCGAACGCAGCGTCGCGCCACAACGGCGTACTGTCCAGGCGCTGGCCGAGGCCCTGGCATTGCCGGAGGCCGAGCAGCCGGCTTTCCTCGCCGCGGCCAGGGCCGGTCGCCCGAGGGCCATGGCAACCGTGCCGGTCGGCTGCTGTGCGTTGCCGCGTCCGGTACCCGATTTCACCGGCCGTAGCCGGGAACTGGCCCAGCTGAGCCGCGTCGCGACCGCGGCCCGGCCGGCACCGACGGTCGCGCCGGTGGTGACCGTTTCCGGAACCGCCGGTGCCGGCAAAACGACGCTGGCTGTGCAGGCGGCTCACCTGCTCGGTGCGGCGTTCACCGGCGGGACTCTCTTCGTCGACCTCCGGGGAATGGATGCCCGCCCGTCAGGTGCCGCGGAAACGCTTGCCCGGCTGCTCAGCGCGCTGGGCGTCCGAGACGACGAGATCCCGGCAGAGGAGACCGACCGGGCCGGCATGTACCGGGAACTGCTGCACCACCGGCGAGTCCTGGTGGTGTTCGACAACGTCGCGGATGAGTCGCAGGTCCGGCCTCTGCTGCCCGGTCCGGGGCCCTCGCTGACCGTCATCACCAGCCGCCGGTTGCTCGCCGGGCTGGAGGGCGTCCACCGGCTCAACCTCACGCAGCTACCGGCCGAGGACGCGGCGACACTGCTGCGGCGCATCATCGGCGATCGGGAACCCGACGCGGCCGGCGAGGTGGCCGAGCTGTGTGGACGGCTGCCTCTCGCGCTGCGCATCGCCGGCAACCGGCTGATGAGCCGGCCGCAATGGACAGTGCGGCATCTGGCCGACCGGCTGTCCGACGAACACCGACGGCTCGACCAGCTCATCGCCGGGGACCTGCGGATCGCTGCTGCTTTCAGCCTCTCGTACGAACAGTTGTCCCCGCAGGCTCGCCGGCTGTTCCGCCGCTTGTCGCTGGCGCCCGTCCCGGACTTCGACGCGCTGCTCGCAAGAACACTCGATCCGGCGGACTCGCAGGGCATCGAGGACGCCCTCGACGAACTCGTCGAGCTGAGCCTCCTGCAAGCCCATGTCGACGGCCGGTACCGCTTCCACAATCTGATCCGCTTGTTCGCCCGGGAGCGGCTCACTGAGGAGGAACCGGCCGCCGAGCGCGTTCGGCCGTAGCCGCCGCCGGCAACTGCACATGCGGAACTACTTCTGCATGCGTTCTCGCGTGTTCCGCGGCGCTCAGACCGGGTGAGATCAACTACGGGCCCGGCAGGAGCCGGCCCGGCCGCGACACGAAAGGGCGCACCATGGGGATCTGGAACAACCGGCTCATCGAGCTGGGCATCACCCTGCCGCATGTCGCCACACCGGTCGGCGGCTACACACCGGCGATCCGTTCCGGCATGTACGTCTTCACCTCCGGCCAACTGCCCTTCGTCGGCGGGACACTGCCGATCACCGGCAAGGTCGGCGACAGTGTCGACGTCGCTCAGGCGGCCGACCTGGCACGTACCGCCGCACTGAACGCCCTCGCGGCAGTGGACGCCCTGGTCGGCATCGACGCGGTGGTCCGCGTCGTCAAGGTGACCGGCTTCGTCGCCTCGCTGCCGTCCTTCACCGGCCAGGCCCAGGTCCTCAACGGCGCCTCCACCTTTCTGCACGACGTCTTCGGCTCGGCCGGGATCCATGCCCGCTCCGCCGTCGGCCTGGCGGTTCTGCCACTGGACAGCCCGGTCGAGGTGGAACTCCAGGTAGAGATCACGTCCTGACCGATGCTTCGCACACCGAACCGGAGTACCCCTATGAACAAGCCCGTACTGGAACCGGCCGCGCAGGCCTTCGTCGAGGCGACCGCCGACCCGCCCTACCTGTTTCAGATCCCGCCCGCCGAGGGCCGCAAGGCCGTCGACGCCGTGCAGAGCCCCACGGCCGACGTGCCGGGCACCGACAAGGAGACGCTCACCGTTCCCGGCGGCCCCACCGGGTCGGTGTCGGTGACCGTCTTCCGGCCCACCGGCGTGACCGGCCCGCTGCCGGTGGTGTTCTACATCCACGGCGCGGGGTGGGTGTTCGGTAACGACCACACCCATGACCGCCTTGCACGGGAACTCGCCGTTCGCGTCGGCGCCGCCGTGGTGTTCCCCAACTACAGCCTCTCGCCCGAGGCCGCGTACCCGATCGCCATTCAGGAGAACTACGCCGCCGCGCAGTGGGTCGTCGCCCACGGCGCCACCCACGGGCTCGACCCGGCCCGCATCGCGGTCGCCGGGGACTCCGTCGGCGGCAACATGGCCATCGCTCTCACGCTGACCGCCAAGCAGCAGGGCGATCTGCCACTTGCCGGCCAGGTGCTGTTCTACCCGGTCACCGACGCCGGGTTCGACACCGGCTCGTACCAGCAGTTCGCCGAGGGCTACTTCCTGCGCCGCGACGCCATGCGGTGGTTCTGGGACCAGTACACCGCCGACCCGGCCCAGCGTGCCGAGATCACCGCCTCGCCCTTGCGCGCCACCGCCGAGCAGCTGACCGGGCTGCCGCCGGCGCTGGTCATCGTCGCCGAAGCCGACGTCCTGCGTGACGAAGGCGAGGCGTACGCCGACAACCTGCGCCGAGCCGGCGTGCCCGTCACCGCGGTGCGCTACCAGGGCATCATCCACGACTTCGTGATGCTCAATGCGCTGCGCGAGACCCGGGCGGCCGAAGGCGCGATCCGCCAGGCCGCCGACTTCCTGTCCACCGTCCTGTCGACCCGCTGAAGGGCCCTGCCATGAAACCCACCATCGTCCTCGTCCACGGCGCGTTCGCCGAGTCCGCAAGCTGGAACGAGGTGACCCAGCGGCTGCTCACCGACGGCTACCCGGTGATCGCCGCGCCCAACCCGTTGCGCAGCCTGTCCGGCGACGCCGCCGTCGTCTCCAGCATCCTGGCGACCGTCGACGGACCGGTCGTGCTCGTCGGTCACTCGTACGGCGGGGCTGTCATGTCCAACGCCGCCGTCGGCCACGACCACGTCAAGGCGCTCGTGTTCGTCGCCGCCTTCGCACCCGAGGCCGGCGAGAGCATCGGCGAGCTGTCCGGCAAGTTCCCCGGTGGAACCCTCGGTGACACCCTCAAGGAGGTGCCGCTCCCGGACGGCACCGTCGACCTGTACATCCGGCAGGACCGGTACCACCAGCAGTTCATCGCCGACGTCCCGGCCGTGCGCGCCGCTCTCGACGCCGTCGCCCAGCGCCCGTTGAACACCACGGCGCTCAACGAGGGATCCGGCGAGCCGGCCTGGAAGACCGTGCCGTCCTGGTTCGTTTACCCCGAGCTGGACTACAACATCCCGCTCGAAGCGCACCGCTTCATGGCCGAGCGTGCCGGCGCCCGTGAACGTGTGGAACTGCCCGGAGCGTCGCACGCCATCCCCGCCTCCGAGCCCGCCGCAGTCGCCGGAGTCATCCTCCAGGCCGCTGCCTCGGTCGTCTGACCGCGTCGGTCTCGGGCCGTCATCAACTCCGTGCCAGGCCAGATCGTGCTCGCCGGCCATTCGTACGGAGGCGCGGTGATGACCAACGCCGCCGCCGGCGACCCGGACGTCAAGGCGCTCGTCTACATCGCCGCGTTCGCACCCGACAAGGGCGAGAGCGCACTCGAGCTGTCCAGCAAGTTCCCCGGCAGCACACTCGGCGGCACCCTCGCTCCGGTGCCGCTCGCTGATGGAACCACTGACCTCTACATTCGGCAGGACCTGTTCCGGCAACAGTTCGCGGCCGATGTGTCCAAGCAACAGGCCTCGTTGATGGCCGTGACGCAGCGGCCGATCCGTGATGCGGCGCTCAGCGAGGGTTCCGGGGAGCCGGCATGGAAGAACATCCCCTCTTGGTTCCTCGTCGCCGGTTCCGACCACAACATCCCGGTCGAGGCCCAGCGCTGGATGGCCGATCGCGCCGGCTCCCGGGCAACGATCGAGATTCGTAAGGCGTCGCACGCGGTCGGTGTGTCGAACCCGCGCCCTGTCGCGGACCTGATCGTCCGCGCTGCTACAGCGCGATGATCTGACAGATCGAGATGACGGCCGTGACCCATGGAAAGGGTCACGGCCGACGATCCGCACAGGCAGCGCGGCATACGCACCGCGGAGACGGCGGCTCTACCGATGCGTGCTCGCTGTCCGGCGCACGGACAACCGCGCGGCCGCCCGCTCCGGGGTGCCGGCGGGCGGCGCGAACCAGCGCTCGTGCAGCCGGTGCAGCCGCGCCGGCGCCCACCAGTTCCACTCACCGAGCAGGCTCATCAGTGCAGGCAGAAGCAGGCCGCGGACGACCGTGACGTCGAGCAGCAGCGCCACCGCCATCGCGAAACCGATCTCCTTGACGGCGATCAGGTCGCCGAGCAGGAAGCCGAGGAACACCACGCCGATGCACAGCGCGGCGGCGGTGACGACCGGGCCGGACTTTTCGATGCCGGCGCGTACGGCTTGGTCGCCGTTTGGCGGGCGGCGTCCGGAAACAGAGAGGGCGTCCCACTCCTCCTTGATCCGGGCGAGCAGGAACACCTCGTAGTCCATCGAGAGCCCGAACACGAACACGAACAGCAGGACGGGTGTGGTGACGTCGATCGCGCCCCATGAGTTGAAGCCGAGCAGCGCGTCGCCGATGCCCCACTGGAATACGACGACCAGCACGCCGAGCGTGGCCAGCAGGGTGAGCGCGTTCATCAGCAGCGCCTTGAGCGGCACTATCAGCGAGCCGGTCAGCACGAACAGCAGCGCCGCCGTGGGCAGCAGGACGATCAGCAGCGCGATGGGGAAACGGCTGGCCACCGAGTCGCGGTAGTCGACCAGTTCCGCGGCGGCGCCGCCGACGAGCACCGGGAACGGCGGGTCCTGAGCCCGGATCGCGCGTACGACGTCGCGGGAGATCTGGCCGGCGGTCTCGCCTTCCGGCGTGACGTCGATGATGGCCGCCCCGAGGATGTCGGGGCGCGGTTCCACCCGCAGCACGCCGTCCAGCGTGTTGAGCGCGTTCATGAAGTCGCGGATCGGGGAATCGGCCGGGTCGGCGTCGACCAGTACGACAATCGGGTCTGCCTGGCCGCCGCTGAAGTCGCGCTGCACCGCCTCCTGAAGCTTGCGTGTCTCGGCCGAGGCGGGCAGCGCGCGGGCGTCGGAGTTCTCGAGATTGACCGCGAGCAGGAACGGCAGCGACAGCGCGAGCAGGCCGGCCACGACGGCGAGGGCGACCGGCGCCGGCCGGCCCTGCGCGAATGCGGCGAGCCGCGCGAGCAGGCCCGGCCCGGGCTCGGCGCGGCGACGCAGCGCGACCGCGCGGCGGAACGCCAGCACCCGAGTCGAGTCGCGGGAGCGCGGGATGCGGCGGTGCGCCGCGGAGATGAGCGCGGGTACGGCGGTCAGCCCGGCCGCGGTGGCCAGCAGCACCGCGACCGCCCCGCCGAGCGCCATCGCGCCGAGCAGCGGTTCGGCGAACGCGGCCAGGCCGATCATCGCCGCGGCGACGGCGAGCCCGGAGATCAGTACGGTCCGGCCGGCGGTCGCGACGGTGCGGGCGACCAGGTCGGCGACCGGGGCGTCGGGGTCGGCGTCGCGCTCCTCGACGAACCGAGCCATCACCAGCAGCGCGTAGTCGACGGCGAGCCCGATACCGAGCAGCGTGACCACGTTGACGGTGAACTCGCTGACCCCGGTGAGCGCGGTCAGCCCGAACAGACCGAGCAGCGTCACCGACACGGTGGCCAGCGCGGCGGCGAGCGGGATCGCGCCGGCCACGAAACCGCCGAGAATCAGCACCAGCACGATCAGCAGGACGACGATCGCGACCGACTCGCCGAAGGCGGTGTCCGCGATGGCCTGGTCGGCGAACGCGCGCTCGGCGAGCTTATCGCCGCCGACCAGCACCTCGGGCGCGTCGATGCGGTGCAGCGCGTCGGCGACCGCGTCCTCCACCCGCTCCCGCCGGTCGTCCGGCAGGCCGCGCTCCAGCTCGACCCGGATCATCGAACGCCGGTTGTCGGCACCGATCCGCCCGCCCGGAGCGCCGTACAGGTCCTCGACCTCTGCGACGCCGTCCATCTCGCGGATCTCGCCGGTGACCGCCGTGATGTCGTCGACCAGCGCCTGCTCGAACACGTCGCGCCCGCCGACGACGGCGACGACCACCGGACCTTCGGGTTGCAACTGGTCGATCCGCCGGTCCGCGAGCTGCGACTCGGCGTCCTTCCGCAGGCTGTCGGTGGTCGTGAGCCGGTCGAAGACCTGGCCGCCCAGGACCAGCCCGGCGACGAGCAGGACGAGCCAGGCGCCGAGAATCGGCCACCGCCGGCGGGCACACGAACGGCCGAGCGCAATGAGCATCACCGGGGCATGCAAACACCCTCGTGTGTGGAGCGCCAGTCATCGATCGACGTGCATCCTCCGGACGTATGGCCAGTTCTGGCCGGTCGGCGGGCGGTCGAGTCGGACAGCCGACGCCCCGGAGACCCGTCGTCCAAATAGGATTTCGTCATTCTTCTGGGACGGGGACAGCCGTCCCGACCGGGGAGGGGAATGCCCGTGCTTCGGCGTACGCTCAATGGGTTTGTCGCATTTGCGAGCGTGCTCGCGATGTCGTCGTTCGTCGGGTCGCAGCCCGCGACCGCGGTCGCGCTGCCGAGCGGTTTCCAGGAGCAGATCGTCTTCAGCGGCCTCAGCTCGCCGGTCGATCTGGAGTTCGCGCCGGATGGTCGCGTCCTCGTCGCCGAGAAGGGCGGCCGGATCAAGATCTTCGACGACCTCGCCGACACGACCCCGACGGTGTTCGCCGACCTGTCGGTCAACGTGCACAACCAGTGGGACCGGGGCCTGCTCGGCATGGCGCTGGCGCCCGACTTCCCCGCCGACCCGTACGTCTACGTGCTGTACACCTACGACGCGCCGCCCGGCGAGACCGCGCCGGTCTGGAACGACGTGTGCTCCAACGCGAACAACGGGCGCTGCGTGGTCACCGGCCGGCTCTCCCGCCTGCGGGCCAGCGGCAACACCGCCGGCAGCGAGCAGGTGCTGCTGCACGACTGGTGTCAGCAGTTCCCGAGCCACTCCATCGGTGACCTCGCCTTCGGTGCCGACGGGATGCTCTACGTCGCCGCCGGTGACGGCGCAAGCTTCAGCGCGGTCGACTACGGCCAGTTGCCCGCCGGTGCGCCGACCAACCCGTGCGCCGACCCGCCCAGCGAGGGCGGGGCGTTGCGAGCTCAGGACATCCGGACCCCGGCCGACGAGACGCAGCTGGACGGCACGCTGTTGCGGCTCGACCCGGCCACCGGCGCGGCCGCGGCCGGCAACCCGAACATCGGCTCCGCCGACCCGAACACCCGCCGGATCGTCGCCAACGGCCTGCGTAACCCGTACCGGATCACCATGCGGCCGGGCACCAACGAGACCTGGATCTCCGACACCGGGTGGACCACCTGGGAAGAGGTCAACCGGGTGGTCGACCCCACCGCGGGCGTGACCAACTTCGGCTGGCCGTGCTGGGAGGGCAACGGCCGGCAGCCCGGGTACGACAGCGCCAACCTGCCGATCTGCGAAAACCTCTACACCGCACCGGCGGGTACGCACACCCAGCCGTTCGTCGCCTGGAACCACGCCAGCAAGCTCGTCGCGGGCGAGGCCTGCCCGACCGGGAGCTCGTCGTCGACCGGCGTGGCGTTCTACCCGACGGCCGGCGGTCCCTATCCGGACGCGTACAACGGCGCGATCTTCTTCGCCGACTACTCGCGCCGGTGCATCTGGGCGTCGCTGCCGTCCACGCCGGGCGGCCTGCCCAGCGCGGCCAACCTGCAGACGTTCGTCTCCGACGCCGCCGGCCCGGTCGACCTCGAGGTTGGCCCCGGCGGCGAGCTCTACTACGCCGACCTGGGCGGCACCATCCGCCGGGTGCGTTACTTCCCGGGCAACCAGCCGCCGAGCGCGGTCATCGACGCGTCGCCGACGCAGGGCCCGGCGCCGCTGACCGTGACGTTCAACGGTGCCGGCTCCACCGATCCCGATCCGGCCGACGAGGGTCGCCTGCGGTACGCCTGGGACTTCACCAACGACGGGGTGACCGACTCCACCTCGCCGACGGCGACGTTCACCTACAACGCGGTGGGCTCGTACACCGCGCGGCTGACGGTGACCGACACGTTGAACGCCACCCACACCAGCACGGTCAGCATCACGCCCGGCAACGAGGCGCCGACCGCGGTGATCGACACGCCGACCGTGAGCACGACCTGGAAGGTCGGCGACACGATCGCCTTCTCCGGCCACGCCACCGATCCGCAGCAGGGCGACCTACCCGCGTCCCGCCTCGACTGGGACCTGGTCATGCACCACTGCTCCGCGCCGGACAACTGCCACGAGCACGCCATCCGCAGCTGGACCGGCGTCGCGTCCGGGTCGTTCGAGGCGCCCGATCACGAGTTCCCGTCCTATCTGGAGCTCCGGCTCGTGGCCACCGACCAGGAGGGCCTGAGGCACGTCGTGACGCGCCGGCTGGACCCTGAGACGGTCGACCTGACCTTCAACACCGTGCCGTCCGGACTCCAGCTCACCGTCGGCTCGTCGTCGGGCACCACGCCGTTCTCGCGTACGGTGATCCAGGGCTCGACCAACTCGGTGTCCGCGCCGTCGCCGCAGGGTTCCTCGGCGTTCGCGTCGTGGTCCGACGGCGGGGCGCAGACCCACGTCATCACCGCGCCCACGGCGGCGACGACGTACACCGCGACCTACACGGCCGTCCCGGCGCCGCAGCGGATCGGCTACACCCAGGTCGGGACGTCGCTGGACACCGGCGAGATGAACCACATGAACGGCTCGCGGTTCGTCACCGGGTCGGACCCGGCCACGGTCACGTCCATGTCGGTGTACATGAAGGCCGTGCAGCCGGCGCCGAACAATCAGTACCAGCTCGCCATCTACGCCGATGCGAACGGCTCGCCCGGTGCCCGGTTGGCCACCAGCACGTCGGGCACGCTGACCGCCAACTCGTGGAACACTCGGCCGATCACCGCGACGCTGGCCGCCGGCACGCCGTACTGGCTCATGTACAACACCAACGGCGACAACAACATGAGCTTCGACGCCGGAACGGCCAACCAGGGCGCCTGGAGCGCGTCCACGCCGTTCGGCACCTGGCCGGCGACGTTCGGCGGGTCCAGCCGGTGGAACGCGAAGTTCTCCATCTACGCGACCACCGGCGCGGACACCGCCGCGCCGGCGGTGACCTCTACTACGCCGGCCGGCGGCGCCAGCGGAGTGGCCTTGAATGCGCCGATCACCGTACGGTTCAGCGAGGGCATGGCGGCCGGCAGCATCACCCCGGCGAACCTGGAACTACGCGGTCCGGGCGGCACGCTGGTCAACCGGACGGTCGCCTATGACGCGGCCAACCAGGCGGCGACGATCACGCCGTCCGCGGCGCTGGCCGCCTCCACCCAGTACACGGTCACCGTCCGGACGGGCGTCACCGACTCGGCGGGCAACGCGCTCGCGGCCGACCACCAGTTCTCGTTCACCACGATCGACCCGAGCGCCCCGCGGTTCGGGTACGACGAGGTGGGCGGTTCGCTGGACTCCGGCGACATGAATTACATGAACGGCTCTCGGTTCGTCAACGGCTCCACCGCGCTCACGGTGAGCCAGATCTCCGTCTACCTCAAGGCGGTGCAGGCCGCGCCGGCCAACCAGTACCAGGTGGCGGTCTACACCGACGTGAACGGCTCGCCGGGCACGCTGGTGGCGTCGAGCACGTCCGGCACGCTGACCGCCAACTCGTGGAACAGCCGGCCGGTCGCCGCGACGCTGGCGCCGAACACGGCGTACTGGCTCATGTACAACACCAACGGCGACAACAACATGAGCTACGACGCCGGCAGCGCCAACCAGGGTGCCTGGAGCCAGCCGCGCCCGTTCGGCACATGGCCGTCCTCGTTCGGTACGTCCACCCGCTGGACCGCGAAGTACTCGATCTACGCCTCGTAGCGCACCCGGCCGGATGAATCGCGGCGAAGGCGCCGAACATCCGACGGACAAGATCGCTACGGTGCAGAAATGACTACGCAGAGAGACCGTAAAGACACCTACAGCGACTCTCTGGTAGGTGGTCATCGACGACGCATCGGCCCGGCCATCGCCGCGGCCATGATCGGGCTGCTCGCGATCACCGCCACCGTCGCCACCGAGCGCGCCGACTCGCAATCCGCGCTCGCCCTGAATCCGGAGCTCGTAGCGCACAGCCAGGTCGCGGACGCCGCAGGCGAGCCCTTCGGCGCCGCCAGCGCCCGCAGGGTCGTGCCAGGTAAGGCGGGAATCATCGCCGTGCGCCCGGACGGGAAAGTGTTCGCCACCTTTGGCCACGGGGCGGTAAGGCAGTGGTACACGGCGACCGGACGCCGGGCCGAACGGCCGCTCGCCAGCGGCATCGGGCGTATCAACTCCATCGCGTTCAGCGCCGACGGCAAGCTGCTCGCCGTCGCCGGCAACCGCGAGGCGTCGCTGTGGGATCCCACCACCGGGAAGCGGTCCGGATCGCCGCTGACCGGCCACGTCGGGCCGGTGCGCTCGGTAACCTTCAGCTCCACCGAGAAACTGGTGGCCACCGCCGGCGACGACGGCACGGCTCGGCTGTGGAATTCCGGCACCGGATCTCTGGTACGCACCATGACCGGTCACGCCGGCGCGGTCAGTTCGGTCGTGTTCAGTCCGGACGGCCAACTCCTCGCGACGGCCGGCGCCGACAACACCGTGCGGCTGTGGCAGACCAGCACCGGTCGGTCGATCGGCGAGCCGCTGGCCGCGAACCCCGGCCCGGTGTACGCGATGAGCTTCACCCCCGACGGCCATCTCCTGGCCACCTCTGACGGCGGCAGCGTCGTACGGCTGTGGGACCCGGTCACCGGCAAACCCGCGGGCGAACCACTCACCGGCAGTTCCGGACCGGTGTACGCCCTCACGTTCAACCCCGACGGAACACGCCTGGCCACCTCTTCCGGCGGCGACAACACCGTACGGCTGTGGGACGTGGCGACCCGTCGGCCGGCTGCCGCACCCCTCACCGGTCATGCCGGGCCGGTCCGCGCCATGCGGTTCAGCCCGAACGGAAAGCTGCTGGCCACCGGCAGCGACGACGGGACGGCACGGCTGTGGGACGCCGCGACCGGAAGCCCCGAGGGCTCGCCCTTGACCGGGCACGACGGGCCGGTCTGGGCAGTGCGGATCAGCCCGGACGACAAACGTCTGATCACCGCCGGCGACGACGGCAAGGTTCGGCTGTGGCGCCTCACCACTAAGACCGCGGCCTGACCCAGCGGTGTCACTTACCGTACGCATCGCGGATGCCGGGGCCGCTCCCTGGAAAAGGTCAGGGCATGAGCGTCCATGTGTTGCTGGCTTTCGTCCTTGCCGCTGTCGCCGTGGTCGTGGTGGTGCGGTGGGTCGCCAACCTGACCGGGCTGCCCGCCGCGGCGATGTTGCCGATCATCGGCGTCGGTTATGCGCTGCTGCCGGGACCCAACATCACACTCGAACCGGACATCGTGCTGACCTTCGTGTTGCCGCCGCTGCTCTACAGCGCGGCCCTGGATTCCTCGCTGCTGGGGATCCGCCGCAATCTGCGTACCGTGGTGAGTTTGTCGGTTTTTCTGGTCCTGCTCACCGCGCTGGTGATCGGCCTGGGCTTCGCGTGGTTCGTTGCCGGCGCCACTCTGGCTGCCGGCATCGCGGTCGGTGCGGCGGTGGCTCCGCCGGATCCGGTCGCCGCGCTGGCGGTCGGCCGCAAGGCCGGCCTACCTCCCCGTCTCGTCACCCTGATCCAGGGTGAAGGGCTGCTCAATGACGCCACCGCTCTCACCATCCTGAGCGTCGCCGTCGCGGCGGCCGTGGACGGCGGCTTCTCGGCGCCGGCCGCGCTCGGCCAGTTCGTGATCGCAGCGGTCGGCGGGGTGGCCGTGGGTGTGCTGGTCGCCTTCGCTGTCCGCCTGCTGTCCCGGCCGTTGAGCGGTGACCCGTTGATTGCCAACGCGGTCTCGCTCAGTGTTCCGTTCGGCGCCTATCTCCTCGGCGAGCAGATACATGTCTCCGGCGTGCTGGCCGTCGTGGTGGCGGGGCTGATCGTCGGGCACCACACGCCGCGGTCGGCCTCCGGCGCGGGCCGGCTGCAGACCAGCGCGGTGTGGAGGCTTGTCGACTTCCTGCTCGAGGGCTTCGTGTTCCTGTTGATCGGTCAGCAGTTGCCGGCGGTGGTCCGCGGCCTGGCGAAGTACGAACCGTCCACCATCGTCGTCGCCGTCGCGATCACGGTCGGTGTCGTCCTGCTGTTGCGGCCCCTGTGGCTCCTGTTGACCCAGTCGCTGCCCCGGTCCCTGCACACCTGGCTGGGCAGCGACAGATCAGGCAAGGGCGACGCCGAGGCGGACGACGGGGCGCCGTTGACCGGCCGGGAGGTCGTCGCGCTGAGCTGGTCGGGCACGCGGGGCGTGATCAGCCTTGCCGCAATCTTCACGTTGCCGCTGGTCACCGCCGATGGAACGCCGTTCCCCGATCGCGACCTGCTGCTGTTCTGCACGTTCGTGGTCGTCCTCGTCACGCTGGTGGGGCAGGGTCTCACCTTCGGGCCGCTGGTCCGGGCGCTCGGGTTGCGCGCGAACGAGAACGACAAGGCCCGCCTGCGTAACGAGGCGCGTGCGGCTTCCGTCGAGGCGGCTCTCGTCGCCCTCGACGATCTGGAAGCGCAGGAACACGACGACATCCACGTCCATCAGATCGAGACGATGCGCGCGCAGTTGCGGGCGCGGCTGGCCCGATACCGTGGCCGGGTCGCCCTCCTGCGCAAGAGCGATCCGGCCAGACTGCCGGTGTCACCGCTGTACGAGGCCGCGTTGCACGTACGCCGTACCGCGCTCGACGCTCAGCGGGAGGAACTGCTGCGGTGGCGTGATTCCGGCCGGCTTCCGGACGAGGGCCTGCGCATCCTGGAACGCGAACTCGACCATGAGGAGCACCTGCTGCCGGACCGGCCGGTGCAACGGTAGGGCGGCGGAGCCGCTCAGCTGACGCGTTCGATCTGGGCGAGAAGCTCGGGGGTGTGTTGGTTGTCCTCGGCGTTCGCCGCGGCGGTCAGGGCGGCGTCGGCCGACTTCGGGCTCGCGTCCGGCGGGACGACCAGCAGGTCGAAGCGGTCGCGCCCGAAGTCGCTCATGATGGTGATCAGCCCGGCCGGCTGGGAGGAATACCAGCCGAGCCGTGCCGCCGAACGGCCCGCGTGGGCCCGCGGGGGATGCGGAAGGTCCCACTCGGCCGGGTTCAGCAGCACATGCGTGATCTCACCCCGGGAATCGGACAGAGCTTCCACCAGACCGGGGAGCTCGGTGATCGCGTTGGTCGACCGGGGCCACCAAGCGCCGTCGAGGAGGGTGGTCCGGGAAGGATGTGGGTCCAGCCGCAGTCGTGCGGCGTCGGCGGTCTTGGGCATCAGCGGGCCTTCCGTGTAGGCGACATCCGCGCCATCTAGGGGCGGGCGCGGTGCGCTCGTCGGGAGACGTCGTGAAGCCGGTATTCCTTCACCGTACGCGCCTCGGCGCTGTTTAACGGGCGCGCGACGGGGTACTTCTCCCAGCACTACAAGCAGGGTTGTCCAGACTCCCGCAACCTGCGTCAAAGTCCCGCTCACCCAATACGTCCGATCGTGGCGGGGAGCATGTTGCGAGGGAGTCGCGCGATGAGCGCTCTTGATCCTGTTTGTACCGCTTCGCGGCGACCCGATTTCAGCACGTCTGCGGCCCGTACGTCATGACGTCCGCATTGGACCGGCCGAGGACGGCCGGTAGTGACTTCGCCGCGTTGAACCGGCGTATCACCGAGGCTGGACTGCTCGAGCGGCGACCGGCCTACTACGCCGTACGCATGACCGTCGTGGCCGTGATGTTCGCGGCCGCCTGGGCGGCCGTCTTCCTGATCGGCTCGTCGTGGTGGCAACTCGCTGTCGCCGGGTTCATGGGCGTCGCGTTCTCGCAGGTCGCCCTGCTGGCGCACGACGTGGCCCATCGGCAGGTCTTCCGCACCAGGAGAACCAGCGATCTGGTCGGCCGGTCGGTCGGCAACGTCGGGGTCGGGATGAGTTACGGGTGGTGGGTCGATAAGCACACCCGCCATCACAACAATCCCAATCATGACGATCTCGATCCGGACGTACAGCCGGAGCTGCTGATCTGGGCCACCGAGTCGGCGCTGGGCCGGCGTGGGCTGAAGGCTTTCGTCGCACGTCACCAGGCGGGACTGTTCTTCCCTCTGCTGTCTCTGCTCAGCATCGACCTGCGCATCTCCAGCATCAAGGCGCTCCGGCGACCCGGTATGAAGCACCGGGCGTTGGAGGCCGGCCTGATGGCCCTGCACCTGGTGACCTACGTGACCGTTCTGCTCGTCGTCATGTCGCCCTGGCAGGCGCTCGCGTTCGCCGCGGTGCATCAGGCGGTGTTCGGTGTCTACCTCGGGATGACGTTCGCGCCGAACCACAAGGGGATGCCGCATCCGACCGGCGACGAGGACTATCTGCGCAAGCAGGTGCTGACCTCGCGCAACGTCGCCGGCGGCTGGCTGATCGACGCGGCGCTGGGCGGTCTGAACCACCAGATCGAGCATCACCTGTTCCCCGCCATGCCCACGCCGAACCTGCGCAAGGCGCGACCGATCGTCAAGGCGTACTGCGCGCAGGTGGGCGTCCCGTACGTGGAGACGGGGCTGGTCGAGTCGTACCGGCAGGCACTGCGGCACCTGCACGAGGTGGGCGCCCCGCTGCGCGACAAGCGGAGGTAGGTCCGGTCAGGGCTGCATCAGGCCTGGCAGGCGGGTCAGGTCGGTGACGATGAGCTCGGAGACCTCGGTGAGCCGCCGGTTGTTGTTCCGGGCGTACGCGCGGATCCGGCGGAACGCCTCATCGACGGTGATCCCGTGCACCTGGGCGAGGGCGCCCTTGGCCTGCTCGATGATGATCCGGCTGTTCAGGGCTCCCTGTAGTTGTTCGGTAAGCGCTTCACTGCGGCGGATCGCGCGTTCCTGCATCAGGCCGATGGTCGCGACGTCGGCGAGCGCCTGCATGATCGGGACGTCGGCGGGGTGGAAATCTCCGCCGGCGGAGCTGCCGAAGATGTTCAGCGCGCCGATCACCTGAGTGCGCAGCCGGAGCGGGAAGGCATGGACGGACCGGAAGCCCGCCTCCACCGCCCGCGGCGCGAAGCGAGACCAGCGGTCCGTCGCGGCACCCAGGTCGATGTTGATGATCGGCTGCCCGGTACGGAACGCCTCCAGGCACGGGCCCTGGTCGTTCTGCAACTGGAACAGTTCGACCAGGCGGACGTTCTCGTCGGAACCCGCCATGAACTCCAACTGCCCCCGTTCGTCGGCCAGCATGAGCCCGGCGGCGGCCGCCTCGACCAGGCTGCGGGCCCGGTCGGTGAGCATGTGCAGAAATTCGAGCAGGTCGAACTCGTCGACCAGGGTATCGGCGGCCTCCACGAAGATCGTGGCTAGCCGCTCAGCAGAAACGGTGTTCATGCCGTGCCTCCTGATGGCCGTTCATTACTTGTTACCGTCCCACCGCAGCCGTCGCTCGACGACATCGCGGGCGACGTCCTCGAGACGGCGGTTCTCGGCATAGGCGTATGCCCGCATGCGTACGAGTGCCTCACCGATGGATACCCCCAGCTGCATCATGACCATCCCTTGCGCTTGAAACAGCTCGGCGCGGCGCCCGACATCCAGGACCGCGGTGTCGTCACCGTCGCGCGCGACCCCGTTCTGCTGCATGTCGAGCAGCGCCTCCACGGTGACCACCGCGAAGGTGAACGCCGTCTGCAGCTCCGTACCGGTCAACCGGCCCACATGGTCGCGGAAGATGTCCATGACGCCGAGCCGTGCAGCCCCGACCTGCAGCGGGAACGCGAAGACGGCGCATACGCCGTCGTCCTGGGCGGCCGGAGCGTAGACCGGCCACTGGAAGGTCGCGGCATCGGACAGATCCGCGGCGAGCACCGGCCGGCGAGCCGCGAAGGCGTCGATGCACGGACCCTCGCCGAGAACGTACTGCAGCTCCTCGACGCGTTCACTCACCGGATCCGATGTCGCGCACACTCCCCGCGTCCCGTCGGCGGTCATCACGCTGATCCCGGCACCGCTGGCCGACAACGCCTCGGCGGAGGCGACGCAGATCCGCTTCAGCAGGCCAAGATCCGCCGGCTGCCGTTCGATGAGCCGCCGGACCAGCGTCCGGTGCTCATCCTCGTTCGCGGCCGAAGTCATGACGACGGGTGCGCGGGAGAGGACCGCCGACCGATGGGTCTCATCCCACGCCGGACCAAGTCGGTAGCTCATCCGCCGCTTCGTCGGCGGCGAGATCGGGATCCTCGGCCGGCTGCGGCACACACAGCCAGAGGGACTGCGGGATGACCTCGACGAGCAGCCGGTCACCGGTCTCGACGAGATCGCCGTCGAGCTGACGCGGCTGCGGCCGGTTGCTGATCACTTCGATCCGGCTCCCGCGGAAGACCTCCATCGACGGGACGCGGTCGCTGCGCCGCAGCAGCCCCCATCCCAGGCGTACCCATTTGCGCAGCGTGTTGGGCGTCAGGATGGCAATGTCCAGGATGCCGTCGTCGGGCTGCGCGTCACCTAACAGCCGCACCCCGCCCTGCAGCCGGCCCACGTTGGCGACCAGTACCGACCGGGCGCGGCGCCGCATCGGCGTCCCGCCGTCGATGCTCACCGTGACCCGCATCGGCCGGTCCCTGAGATGCTTCACCGCGCCGAGTACGTACGCCGGCCAGCCGATGCTCGCCTTCGCCGTGTCCGACGTCGCTTCGAGCATGTGGGCGTCGAAGCCCATGCCTGCCATCACGGCGAAGTGCCGGCCCTCGAAGGCGCCGACATCCAGGTGCCGAAGGCCGCCCTCCAGCGCGACGGCGAGACCGGCGGCCAGATCGGTCGACAGCCCCAGGTTCGCGGCGAGCAGATTGCCGGTACCGGCGGGCAGAACGGCCATCGACACCTCGGTGCCCACCAGCGCCGACACCGCGGACATCACGGTACCGTCGCCGCCGCAGACGAAGATCACCTCGACGCCCGACTCGATGGCCGTGCGGGTCTGCCCGAGGCCAGGGTCGTCCGCGGTGGTCTCGAACCATCGCGGGGCCGGCCAGCCGGCCGCCGACAGCGTGTCATCCACGGTACGACGTAGCTCGCCGATGTCGTCGATCTTCGAAGGGTTGACCACAACCGCCGATCGGGGCGCCTGGTTGGTCCTGCTCTGGCCGGTGGTGACCGTCATCGTGGCAACTCGCTTTCCGCGGGTGAGAGTTCGTCAGCCGGCTTGGTTCCCGGCGCCTCGCGATCCGGGGTCGGTTCGCCGTCGGGGTGGTGGAACAGGTATCGGATGGCGGTGTTGAGCACTGCGAGCACCGGTACGGCGACGAGCCCGCCGATGATGCCGGCGACGACGACACCGATGGCGATGGCGAGGATCACGGCCAGCGGGTGCAGGGCGACAGCGCGGCCCATGATCAGTGGTTGCAGGACGTGGCCTTCGAGTTGTTGTACGGCGATGACCACGGCCAGGACGATCAGCGCCTTGATCGGGCCGACGGTGACCAGTGCGACCAGGACGGCGACGGCACCGGAGAGCGTGGCGCCGATGACGGGGATGAAGGCGCTGAGGAAGACGAGGGCCGCCAGCGGCAGGGCGAGGGGAACGCGCAGGATCGCGAGACCGATGCCGATGCCGGCCGCGTCGACGAAGGCGACAAGGACGGTGGCGCGTACGTACGACACCAGGGTGTGCCAGGAGTAGTGCCCGGCCCGGGCGGCGGGAATCCGGGCGGTACGCGGCAGCATCCGGCACACGAACGTCCAGATCTGCCCGCCGTCACGGAGATAGAAGAAGAGGGTGAACAGTACGAGGAAGAAGCCGGCCACGACTTCGCCGAGGGTGGTGGCGGTGCTCAGCGCCCCGGAAGTCAGTGCGCCCTGATTCTCGGTGATCGCGTTCTGCAGCCGGACCAGACCGTCGCTGAGCTGACTCTGGGACAGGTGCAGTGGTCCTTGGGCCAGCCACCCCTGCACCTCGGCGATGCCTTCGCCGACCTGCGTGCTCAGGTCGTCCAGCTGCGAGATGAACGTCTGCACGATGAGCGTGAGGCCGCCGAACACCACGATCAGCCCGCTGACGAGAACGAGCCCGGCAGCGAGCGAGCGGTTCATGTGCCGCCTACGCAGGGCGGCCGCCAGCGGTTCGAAGAGCGCGGCCAGCAGCAGTGCGATCGCGATGGGGATGACCACGATCCGGAGCATGCTGATCACCCGGATCAGCAGGTACGCGGCTGCGATGAACAGGATGATCCGCCAGGCCCAGGCCCCCGCGAGGCGTACGCCGCGCGGCAGACCGTCGTCCACCGAAGGGGTGGCCTGTTCCACCAGTACGACCGACGCCTCACCGAGCGACGGATCCGCGGTGAACGGTGGCGGTGTCCAGGTGCGCCGGGCGACCGACAACCGGTTCTGTGCCCGCCTACGGGCGGTGTCCACCCAGACCAGGGGCATCTCGTCAGCTCCTCACCGACGTGGAACGAGAACCGCTCGGAGCTGGGACGTCGACGACAACGCATCGTGCGGACAAGCTGCTGCGGCAGAGAGGAAATGCGGCCGCAGCGGTCCGGACGGCCGCCGTGACCAGGCAAATGGCATGATCACGGCATCGAACGTTGTATATCAGGACTACCCCACCGGGCGGATCGCAAACTGTGCCTCGGCAGTCGGTTCAGATCAACAATGCGTGCTACGTTGATTTTGATAGCGATTCGTGGTGAATCGCGACTCCGATTACGGTCGCGGATCGAGGACGGCAGGAGTGGATCGTGCCGGACAGAGTTGAACTGATCGTCCGTTTCCACCCGGTCGGCGGTGAGGACGTGTCGGTGCTGACCAGCGACTTCGCGGGTCCGGAAGAGGCGGTCGAGGCGATTGCCCGGGCCCTGGACGAGCGGCGCAGTCTGATCCTGACGCGAGCCAGATACAACCGTGAGGCCGACGAGACCGCCGTGCTCATCAACCTTGCCAACGTGGTTTCCGTACGGGTGGCGAAGCAGGACAGCGAGAACACGGGCCAATATCTGTAGCCAGTGCGGATGCGGTATGGATCTGAGCGATGTGTTGCTCCAGGTGGAAAAGGCCGCCCCGGTCGACGCAGTGGTGGCGGTGACCCGCAGCATCGGGGCACACCTCGGCGCGTTGTCGGTGTCATTCCTCATGGCGGACATGAGCGGCCGCGCCCTGGTACGGCTGTCGCACGTCCCGTTCGGCGACCTGCCCGACGGACGTCAGCAGGACCGCGACGTCGCGATGGTGCTGCCCTTCGACGGCGGGCCACCGGAACAGGCGCTGCGTAGCCAGCGCGTGCTGATCGAGGAATCCGGTGGCATGTTCGTGGTCCGAGCGCCGGTTACCCAACGCGGGGAAGCCATCGGACTGCTGGAGATCGGCCTGCCGTTGGCGCCCTCAGAGGCAGTCGTGCAGACGGTGTCGAGGGCTGCGCACACCCTGGCGTTCGTGATCATCGCCAACCGCCGGCACACCGACCTGTTCGAGTGGGGACAGCGCACCACTCCGTTCACCCTCGCCGCGGAGATCCAGCGTCGGCTGTTGCCCGCGTCGTTCACCTGCGAAGCCGATTCGTTCACTCTGGCGGCATGGCTGGAACCGGCAGCGAGCATCGGCGGTGACACCTTCGACTACAGCGTCGCCCGGGATCACCTGCATCTGAGCATCACCGACGCCGTCGGGCACGGCGTTCAGAGCGCGCTGACCGCGACCCTGTGCGTCGGCAGCCTGCGCAACACCCGCCGCGGCGGCGGCACCCTGCTCGAACAGGCACAGGACGCGAACAACGCGCTGCTCGACCACGCTCCCGGCGGGTTCACTCTCGCCACCGGTCTGGTCGGCCGCCTGGACCTGCGCACCGGGATCCTGGCCGTCGTCAACGCCGGACACCCGACGCCCCTGCTGGTCCGCGACGGGATCACCCAGCCGGTGGCGCTGCCGGCCAACCGGCCTTTCGGGGTGCTACGTCACCGGACCTACCTGGAGGTCGAGATCAGTCTGCAGCCCGGTGACCGGCTGGTGCTGGTCACCGACGGCATGCTGGAGCGGGGCGCGGCCGCTCTCGACCTGCCCGTGCGACTGCGGGAGCTGAGCGGGCTGCATCCCCGTGAGGTCGTGCGCGTAATCGGTGACCTCGTCCTCGAGGTCGCCGGGCCCACCCTGGCGGATGATGCCTGCCTGCTGGTGCTCGACTGGCACGGCAATCACGGCGACACTCGCGACACCACCGCCGGCGCCGATCCCCACCGCGCCAGCACACCGATCGGCGCGGTCTAGCGCCGGGCCTCCTGGCGGTCGGTGTCCGCCTGCGTGAGCAGGTCGGCGCGCTCGGCGATGGCCCGTGCCTGCGCGGTGACGTCGTCGCCGAGGGTGTGCAGCCGTGTGGTGGTGGCCGGGTCCGGCGAGTCCTCGGCGCTGCGATGCAGGATGGCCTCGGCGACTTCCAGCTTCTCCGCGGTGTCGTGCATCGTCGCGGCGGTCCGTTGCCGGAAGGAGTCCTCATCGTGCGAAGTCATTCCGTGGATCTACCCGGCCGGATGCGCGATCACACCACGCGAGGCGATCGCGGCCGAATGCAAGAGGCTTGCGAGATAGCTCACTCTTGGCCGACCGAGGGCTGCGGAAGCGCACGTCAAGGCGCCCTTCGAGTCCGAAGCGGACCGATTGAGGCAGCGAGACAGGTCGATCGTCGCTAGGGTGACTCCCGAATCGATCACCGGGCGCGAACCGCCCGGTACGGGGTATCGATGTAGAGGAGAAGTCACACTTGCGTACCCTCATGCGCGCGGGCGCCATCGCGCTCGCAGCGAGTTCTGTCGTACTCGGCGGCGCCGTCGCGGCCCAGGCCGCTCCGGTCGGCACCGTGACGGTCGCCGTGAACCGCCTGATCCTGGAACCGGCGGAGTACGGCCACACCGGCAGCATCCGCATCGTCGTCCGCAACGGCACGAGCGAGCCCTTCAGCGGCGGCATCACGATCACCGAGCCGATGCCGTACACCTTCGTCCAGACCGAGGGTGCCTCCGGCTGCGGCCACAACACGACGCCGGACAATCGCACCATCGCGATGTGTGGGCTCGACAAGGTCATCAAGCCCGGCCGCAGCACCGTGGTCACGGTCCAGTTCCGCTCGCCGGCGAAGCCGCAGGCGTACGCTCAGATCGCACCGCTGAACGGCAGCGTCGAGGTCGACGGTGTCACCGCTGAGTTCCCCGCGCTGTTCCGCTCCACCACCGGGTCGCTGCGCAACCCGAGTCCGTACGTGGCGGACACCACCCAGGCGCTGAGCGTGGCGGCGGGCGACGTGACCCTGACCCGGCAGGAGGACGGCACCTTCGCCGGCCGTGTGCCGGTCACCGTCCGCAACAACAGCGACGCCCCGCACCGGGACCTGTTCACCGAGCTGGCGACGCCGGCGGGCATCGACAGCTTGTCGCGTATCGAGCCGAGCGAGGTCTGCTTCGGTGGGGATCAGCTGCCCATCCCGCCGGGCGGCAACAGTGTCAGCTGCACGCTGTACGGCGGGCAGCTGGCCGAGGGCCAGGAGCGAGCCTTCGAGTGGGTGCTGACCGCGCCCGCCGAGACCCCGGCCGGTCCGATCGGCACCGCGACGACGCTGGTGGAGGTCGCCGGCGACGTGGTCGCGCAGACCGACGGCGCAAACCTCGCCACCTTCAACATCACGGTCGCCGGCTGATCCGGCTGCGACCTGGAACGGCCCCGCGGAACTCCGCGGGGCCGTTCGTCTGCTACGCGGCGGCCGGCGTCTCGGAACTGACCGGCTGCCGGAGGATGGTGCGCTGTTTCTCAGGCGCTACCTTGCGGAAGTCGCTCAGGTAGATCTCGTGGTGTTTCCCGGCCATGCGGAGGCCTTGGCCGGGAATGAACTCGTGATGCAGTCGTGCGAGCACGGCCGCCTCGTCGTCGAACGAGCCGACGTGCAGGGTCTGGACGCACCGGCCCTCAGCCAGGGACTCCAGGCGGACGTCGCCGAGACGTGGCGGCTGCTTTTTCGCGCCGGCTCGCTCGACGGCGGTGACGAACGTGGCCTGATCGATCCAGTCGGGGACCATGAGCATCAGCGTCCAGTCCCACCGGGACTTGTCTCGCGTGGTGGTGAAGGCAGCCATGTCCTCGGCCCACCACAGACCTTCCAGAGGTGGGACGACGTAGTCGCGCCCGAGCTCGTTCTTGCTGGTGAACTTCAACTTGTACGCCACCGGGTAGAGCGTTTCGACCGCCTCGGTGAAGGCGGGTGACGTGTTCGGATCGCCGTGGCCGTCGATCATCAGATAGCGCAGGTCAGGGACGGCCAGGATGCGGATCTGGCCCGCTCGTGCCCGGTAGGCGTCGAGGGTTTTCCGGAAGTCAATCTTGTTCGTCATCGGGCACCTCGGCTCGGGTGGCGAGCCACTGCCTTTCTGCCTCCAGGAGGCTCAGTGAGTACGAGAACACCTCTCGTGCCGCCGGCGGGAGGACGGAGGCCTGCGCCTGCCGCGCCGCTTCGACCGCGGCGATCCGGGTTTCGATCCGCGCCAGCCGGGCGCGCAGCGCCCGCGCGTATTCCCGCGGTGAGAGCAGGGGCAGGTTGGCGACGCCGACCAGCAGCGGGCTCGGCGCCGGCCGAGGCTCGGCGATGAGAACCAGCGCGGTACGCGCGGCGACCTCGCGGCCTTCGGCCGTGGCGTGGAAGACGCGACGGGATTTCGCGGCGGCCGGAGCGTCCGGGACGTGCAGCAGGCCGCGCCGCTCCAGCTTGGTGAGCAGGTAGTAGATCGAGGAGAAGCCGATGTCGGTCCACTGCCGGATCCCGCGCTGCTCGATCATCTGCTCCAGGTCGTAGCCGTGCTGTGGGCGCTCGATCACCAGGCCCAGCACGGTCAGTTCAGCCGGAGTCAGATCCACGGCAGTATTCTAGCGCTAGAATAGGCCCGAGGGGCGGCGTACGCCGCCGCCCCTCGGGCCTGGGAAATGCGACTACTTCGGGTCGCGGTTGAAGGTCGAGGTCGACCAGAAGTAGCCGAGCACCGCGAGTCCCACGCACCAGACGACCGCGAGCCACCCGTTGTGGCCGATCTCGCTGCCGAGCAGCAGGCCCCGCAGGGTTTCGATGGCCGGCGTGAACGGCTGGTACTCGGCGATCGGCTGGAACCAGCCGGGCATGGCGTCGACCGGGACGAACGCGCTGGACAGCAGCGGCAGCAGGATCAGCGGCATCGCGTTGTTGCTGGCGGCTTCGGCGTTCGGGCTGACCAGCCCCATGCCGACCGCGATCCAGGTCAGCGCCAGGGCGAAGAGCACGAGCAGCCCGAACGCCGCCAGCCACTCCAGGACGGTCGCGTCGGTGGACCGGAAGCCGATGGCCACGGCGACGGCGCCGACGAGGACCACGCTCATGACCGACTGCAGCACACTGCCGATGACGTGCCCGACGAGCACCGAACCGCGGTGGATCGCCATGGTGCGGAACCGGGCGATGATGCCCTCGGTCATGTCGTTGGAGACGGAGACCGCGGTGCCGATCACGGTGCTGCCGATGGTCATCAGCAGGAGGCCGGGGACGAGGTACGCGATGTACTCGGAGCGGCCGCCGCCCAGCCCGGCACCGAGCGTGTCGCCGAAGATATAGACGAACAGCAACAGCAGCATGATCGGCGTGAGCAGCAGGTTCAAGGTGAGGGACGGGTAGCGCCGCGCGTGCAGAAGGTTGCGGCGCAGCATCGTGGACGAGTCGCGTGCGGCCAGGGCAAGTGTGCTCATCGGACGGTCTCCTTGGGCTGGTCGGTGCTGGTCAGGGCGAAGAACACGTCGTCGAGGTCGGGGGTGTGCACGGTCAGCTCGTCCGCCTCGACGCCGGCGGAGTCCAGCCGTTCGAGGATGGAGCGCAGGTCGCGCTGGCTGCCGCCGCTGGGAATCTGCAGTGACAGCGACTCGTCGTCGCGGGTGCTGTCCGGCAGTGTGGCGACGGCTCCCTGATACGCGGCCGGGTCGGTGAAGCGGAGCCGGACGTGCCCGCCCGGGATGAGCCGCTTCAGCTCCTCGGCGGTGCCTTCGGCGGCGATCTTGCCGTCGTTGAGCACGGCGATACGGTCGGCGAGTTCGTCCGCCTCTTCCAGGTACTGAGTGGTGAGGAAGACGGTGACGCCGTCGGAGACGAGCTCGCGGATGATCTGCCACATGTTGTGGCGGCTGCGCGGGTCGAGGCCGGTGGTCGGTTCGTCGAGGAAGATGATCCGGGGGTTGCCGACCAGGGTCATCGCGATGTCGAGGCGGCGTTTCATGCCGCCGGAGTAGGTGGCGGCGGGCTTCTTCGCGGCCTCCACCAGGTCGAAGCGTTCCAGCAGTTCGGCGGCGGCCCGGCGGCCCTCGGGCTTGGAGAGGTGGTGCAGGTCCGCCATGAGGAGCATGTTCTCCTCACCGGTGATCAGGCCGTCGACGGCGGAGAACTGGCCGGTGACGCCGATCGCGGCGCGTACCGCCTGCGGGTCGGCGGTGAGGTCGTGGCCGCCGACCCGGATGGCGCCGGAGGCCGGGCCGGGTGAGATGAGGGTGGAGAGGATTTTGACGGCGGTGGTCTTGCCGGCGCCGTTCGGGCCGAGCAGGGAAAAGATCGTGCCTTCCGGAACGGCCAGGTCGACGCCGTCGAGCACGACCTTGTCGCCGTAGGACTTGCGCAGCCCGTGCGCTGCGATGGCCAGGTTGGTCATGGTTCTGCTCCTCAGAGACTGACTGCGGGCGAGATCAGAGGCTGCGGGCGTCGATGTCGCCGTGCGAGGTGGTGGCGCGGATGTCGAGGTCGGTCGTGCCGTCGTTCTTGAGGGCGTTGCTGACCCGGCCGTAGCCGGTGCCGGCGTCCAGGGCGGCCGAGACGCCGGCGGCGGCGGTGATCGAGATGTCGCCGGACTGGGTGGTGAGCACGACGGTGCCGCGGATGGCCTCGGCGATGCGGATGTCGCCGCGGGGGGTGCTGATCTCGGCAGAGCCGGTGAGCCGGCTGATCTCGATGTCGCCGTCGACGGCGGAGAGACGGACATCGGCGGCTTCGTCGATCTTGATCTGCCGGTAGGCGCCGTCGAAGGTGACGTCGCCGAGGCGGCCGACACCGCGCAGCTCGGAGCTCTCGGTCTTGGCCTCGACGCGGGAGCCGGCCGGCAGCTGGACGGTGACCTCCACGGATCCGGACGAACCGAAGAGCGGGTTCTTGGGCTCGGTGTGGATGCGCAGGACGCCGTCGGTGTAGGTGACGGTGGTCTGCTCGGCGGTCTGGACGTCGCGGCGCTTGCCGGGGTCGGCGGGCCGGACCTCGACGGTGGTGTCGGCGCGGTCGGCGGCGATGAGCTGGACGCGGCCGGCCGGGATGTTCAGGACGGTCGCGATCGGGGCGGGGGTGTCGAACTTCAGCATCGTGTTCTCCGGGGTTCGTCGCTCGTTTCTGACGTGAGAAACGCTACGTTGCGTTCAGATATCAGGCAACATGCTTGTTGCATCCGAGACGTAAATGCCCAGTTCAAAGGCAGTATTTCGTTGCAACGGCCTTGAAAGATAATGCAACGCCACGACTCAACGCGTTGCAATGGCTAGAGAGTGAACGCTATGCTGCGGTGGTCCAGCAAGGAGAAGGAGGCGGCGATGCCGGGAGGCAGGCTCACTCAGCAGGAACGCCAGCAGATCGCGTTGGGGCTGGCCGACGGGCTCGCCTACGCGGAGATCGCCAGGCGCATCGATCGGCCCACCTCGACGATCACGCGTGAGGTGATGCGCAACGGCGGGCCGACCGCCTACCGCGCCGACCTGGCCCACCACGCCACCGAGCGCCGCGCCCATCGGCGCAGGCAGTCCACGTCGCGGGGGTCACAGGCGCCCGCGCAGCCGCACGGGCGCGATACCGAAGCCGTGCGCGACTACGAGGACACCCTCGCCGCCGTCTTCATCCAATCGGGCTTGCCGAAGATGACGGCTCGGGTGCTCACCCGCCTCTACACCACCGACACGGGCACCGTCACCGCGTCCGAGCTCGTCCAGCACCTGCAGGTCAGCGCCGCGTCCATCTCCAAAGCGATCACGTTGCTCGAGAGCCTGGGTCTCGTTCGCCGGGAACGCGACGAGCGCCGCCGCGAGCGTTACGTCGTCGACGACGACGTCTTCTACCAGTCGACGATCGCCAGCGCCCGAGCCAACGCCCAGCTCGCGGAGACCGCACGGCAGGGCGTCAGCATCCTCGGCGCGGACACTCCGGCGGCGGTCCGCCTGGAGAGCATCGCCCGCTTCGTCGAGTTCATCGGCGAGAGCATCGTCCGGGCCGCGGAGCAGGCACGCGAGATCCTCTACACGAAAGCCGAGCGGTAACGGCTCAGGCCTTGCAGTTGTGCTTCTTCTTCCACGCCGTCACGGCCGCGACCGGGCTCTTCTGGCCGCCCTTGCGCCACGAGGTGAGGTACTTCGCGGGCCAGACCACACCCCGCCGCACCTTCCAGTCGCCGGTCTTCTTGCACGGCGGCGAGATGCCGTAGTGCAGGTGGCAGACGCCGCTGGAGTTGCCGGTCTTGCCGAGCTTGCCGATCACCTGACCGGCCTTCACCCGGACGCCCTTCTTGATGCCGGCCTGCACCTTGCTCAGGTGCGAGCCGTAGTAGCGAACCCCGTCGTCGCCCAGGATCGAGACGAACTTGCCGCCGTTGTTGGGACCGGCCGGCTTGCCGGGGACGTATCTGTCGACCCGGCTCACCTCGAGCACGACGCCGCTGGTCGTGGCGAGGATCGGCTTGCCGCAGGCGGCGAAGATGTCGGTGGCCGGGTAGCCGGCGTGGGTCTTGTGGAACGAGACGTTCTTCGCGCGTACCGGAAAGACGTATCTGGGTTTGGCGGCGGCCGCAGCGAGCTCGAGGTCCGTGGGAGCCGGCACCGGGGCGGGCTGTTGCACGGATTGCGGCGCCGCGGGCGCCGCCGCAGGCTGCCCGTCGCTGCCGCAGCCGGCGAGGCATGCGGCGAAGACCATCAATGCCGACAGTCTGGTACGAAGTCGCATCGCGCCACCTTAAGCGGAGAACAGGGCGCTGCGCTGTCCCGCCCTCACGCCGTAGCGGAGTCGTTACGACGAACCGGGTACGACTCGTCCTTTCGGTCGATCTTGGACCCGTCAATCGATCCGTACGCTCTTGATCATGCGAAAGTCTCGGATCGCCCCGGCGGCATCGATCCTTGTCGGCATCTCCGGGCTCGCCTTCGCGGTGAGCTCCGGCGTCGCCTCGGCTGACTCCCAGGCGCCCCTGGCGATCAGCTCGTTCGGTGACGTCGTCGTCGACGGGGTCCACAAGCGTGTCTTCATCAGCGATCCGGTAGCCGGAAAGGTCATCGCGACCGACTACAGCGGTGCGGTGGTCGGTCAGCTGACCGGACTGGGGTGGGCAAACGGTCTCGCCTTGTCCAGCGACTCCAGCCAGCTCTACGTGGCAGCGGGGCAGGCCCACGCGATCGCCGTCGTGCCCACCGCGACCTTGGCCGATCCGAAGCTCTACCCGGTCGGTGACCGGAATCCGTATTCGGTCGCGCCGGCCGGTGGAAAACTGTGGTTCGGGTACGCGGAGGGGTCCGCCGGCGGCTTCGGGTCGGTGGATCCGGCCGACTCCACTGTGCACCTGCATCCTTCGGAGAAGGCCGACGGTTTCGTCGACTCCGCACCGGTCGTCTTCTCCAGCCACGCGGCACCCGGCGTGCTGGTGGTGACGGCCGACGAGTCCACCAGCGGTGGCACCGCCACGGTGTATGACGTCTCGTCCGGGACCGAAGTCGTGACCGCTCGCAAGGTGGACCAGGGCAGTGCTATCGAGGAAACCGCCTTCACCGCGGACGGCGCACACCTGATCCGGGTCACCAGTGACGCCGAGTGGCAGGAGAGCGTCGCCGACCTGTCGACCACCGCGACCTACCCGGCGTTCGCCCGGGCCAACGGCGTCGACGTCGCCTCGGACGGGCGGGTCGCGATCTCGGTGGCGAACCAGACGACCGGCGACGACGTCTACGTTTTCCAGGGTGGCTCGACGACGGCCTCGCAGACGATTCGCCTGCCCGAGGCGGGTGGCGAGGCGCCGCCCGGCTCCGGCGGGCTGGCCTCCGACGGCATCCAGGACCGGGGAATCGCCTGGGAGCCGGGCGGCCCGCGCCTCTTCGCCGTCGCCAAGTACGACGGGGCCTTCCGACTCTGGGTACTGAACGGACCGACCACCCCGATCCAGCCCGTCCTGACCCTCACCGGGAACGGTTCGGTGCACGCCTACCGCGGCACGGCGTCCGTCATCGCACATCTGGGTGCCGGCGGCACCAATCGCACCGTGGAGATCTGGGCCGACCCGTTCGGCCCGGAGGTGAATCGGCTGGTCAAGAAGGGGACGGTCGACAGCAGGGGCAACCTCGTCGCCAGTTTCAAGCTGATCCGCAACACCACGTTCACCGCCAGGTTCACCGGCGACGCCGAGTTCGCCGCCCGTTCCGTCACGTCAACCGTCTACACCAAGGTCACGGTCAACACGACTGTGGCGAAGCACTACAAGACCGGCAAGATCGGATCGAGGAAGTACTTCTACTTCCACAAGACGGCGACCCCGAAGTTCACCACCACGATGACCGCGTTCCCGGGGCGCAAGCAGCGGCTGGTGGTCGAGTACTACGCGAAGGGCAAGTGGCGCGCCTGGAGCATGAAGGACGCCGCGCTCAGCTCCAGCGGCGTCTCCACCGTGAAGTTCTCCGGCAAGCACCCGCTCGACGTCCGGTTCCGGGTGCGGGCCTCCTACATCAAGGGGATCACCGGCGACAGCGTCAACTGGACGATGCACGGCACGTGGCAGTACTTCACCTTCCGCAAGTAGCGAATAAGGGTTGCCGTCCGCGGCGTCGACACCCGTACGGCGACGTTCCGCGCCTGGCCGCCGACGTCGCGATGGTCTTCCAGGACCCGGACGCCCAGATCGTCATGGCGACGGGCCGGAGAACCTGTGCCTGCCGGCGGACGAGGTGCTGGTCCGTGCCGAGGAGGCGCTGCGCCGGGTCGGTCTGTGGGAACGCCGCCACGACGATCCGGACCACCTCTCCGGCGGTGGGCGGCAGCGGCTGGCGATCGCTTGCGAGCTGGCGTTGCCTACGCCGGTCCTGGTGCTCGACGGCCCGGCTAGAGCCACGCTCCTCGATCATGTCGAGCAGCTGGGCGAGCTGGGCGTGTGGCTTCCGGTCGCATCGCTGGCGGCGCTGCGCCTGCGTACCGCCGGGATCCGGCTGGATCCGCTGCCGCTGACCCCGGGTGAGCTGGCCACCGCGCTGTACGCGGTGCCCGATCTGCCGGCATTGCGGTCCGGCGCCGGCGAGCAGGACGCGGGCCATGTGGAAGAAGCGATCCGGGTACGGGAGCTGACCGTCCACCGCGGATCGAAGCCCGTCCTACGAGACGTCTCCCTCACCATCGGCCTAGGCGAGTTCGTCGCGGTGGTCGGTCCCAACGGCGCCGGCAAGACCACCCTGGCGCAGGCGATCGCCGGCGTCAGCACCACCCGGCGGGGCGCGATCACGGCCGGCCGGGTCGGCTTCGTCTTCCAGACCCGGAGCACCAGTTCATCACCGGCCGCGTCGAGGACGAGCTGGCCTACGGCCTGCGGGTACGCCGGGTGCCGCCGGCCGAGATCGCGGCCCGCGTCGACGACCTGCTCGACCGTCTGGACCTGCGTGAACTCCGGGACGTGCACCCGTTCCTGCTCTCCGGCGGGCAGAAGCGCCGGCTGTCCGTCGGCACCGCGCTGGTGACCCGGCCCCGGGTCCTGGTGCTGGACGAGCCGACGTTCGGCCAGGACCGGGAACGCGCCGCCGAACTGCTCGACCTGCTGGCCCGGCATGCTGGCGAACCATCCCGGGTGGCGAGGGCTGACCCGCCTCGCCGATCTGCCCGGACAGGTGCGCCCGGTGGAGTCGGCGCCGTGACGGATTCGGTGTTCGCGCTGCGCTCGTACAACCCGGTGGTTAAGGTTCTCGCGCCGATACCGGTCATGGTCGTGGTGATCGGCTCGCGGGACCTGTGGACACCGGCCCTGTTCGCCGCCACCGCGATGATCATGTTGCTGGCCGGCGGCCGGCTGACCGGCCGCACGCTGGCCTGGGTCCTGATCGGCCCGCTCGTACTGCTGGCGGTGATGACCGTGTCGTTCGGCGTCTGGACCGATCCGGCGCGGGTCGGCGACACCACCCGGCTGCTCGACGCCGGCCCGTTCACGCTCTGGTCCGGTGCGCTGACCACCGGGCTGGCGACCGGCCTGCGTGTGGTGTCCCTGATGCTCTTTGCGCTGGTCGCGGGCCTGACCACGGATGGCAACGATCTGGTCCGCTCGATGATCGCGCACCTGCGGATGCCGTACCGGATCGGGTACGCGGGGTTCGCGGCGATGCGGTTCGTCCCGCGGTTCCACAGCGGCCTGGAGGTCATCCGCCTGGCTCACCGGGTGCGCGGCGTCGACGGCGGCCGTGGACCACTGGCCACCGTGCGCCGCTACGGGGGATACACGGTGCCGTTGCTGGCCGTGGCGATCCGGCACGGCGACCGGGTCTCGCTGGCGATGGAGGCCCGCGGGTTCGGCGCCTACCGGACCCGTACCGAACGGCTCCGCGTTCCGCTCCGCGTCCGCGACGCCGTCCTGGTCGTCTGGCTGCTCGCGCTCTGCTACCTCGTCCCGAACGTCTGCGTCCCCTACCTGTATGGAGCCCTTGGATGAGACTTTCCACCCGCTTCCTCATGGCCTGCGCGGCCATCGGTGTACTGCTGCTGCCCGCGAACTTCGTGGCCGCCGCCATCGCGTCCGCGGTTCCGCTGGCGTACGCCGCCATGCTCGGTGTCTGGCTGATCGGGCCGGTGGCCGCGACCGGTGTCGCCCGCGGCATCGCCCCGGCCCGGCGCCCGGTGACCGCCCCGCCGGCGGCCTGATCACGGCGCGGCCCGGACACTCGCCACCGGAGCCGGCGTGGGCGCCGACGTCCGGGCGAGGAGGAAGGCACCGGCACAGAGCACCAGCGTCCCGATGATCGCCACGATGACCACGAGGATCGGCCAGAGTCTCCGCTGCCGGGGCGGAGGCGGCAGGAACTGAGGCCGAGCCGCGGCCGGAGCGGCCGGCCCGGCCTCTTCGGCGGCGGCCCGGGCGATGACCTCCGGGTCGCCGAGCCGATCGAGGATCTCGCGGACCTGCGCCTCATTCTCGTCCAGCAATTCGGCGCGGCCCGCCGCGATGTGCTCGGTCAGGTCGCGGATGAGTTCGTCGCGCCGCTCCGGCGGCAGGCCGGCCGTCGCCCATGACACTCGGGTCAGGTACTCCGCGACTAGCGAGTCGTTGCTTTTGATCATCTCTGCTCCGTCCCCAAGATCCGGTCAACCCCGGAGCGGAAGGTCGTCCACTGCACGCGGAACTGGTCGAGGGCCAGTCGGCCGGTGGGTGTCAGCGTGTAATAGCGGCGCGGCGGGCCGCTCGATGACTCCCGCCAGCCGCTGGCGATCCGCCCGGCGCGGCGTAGCCGGGATAGCAGCGGGTACATGGCGCCCTCGCTGGTGGTCAGCCGCAACTCGTCGCTGACCGTGCGGACCAGCTCCAGGCTGTACATCTCCTGTTTGTCGAGCAGGGCAAGCACGCAGTACTCCAGGGTTCCCCGCAGCAGGGCGGTGGTGGACGGCTCCTCACTCACGTACCCACAGTACCTTGCCACGCAAGGGTCAGGTGGGACCTGACAAACCCCAATCGTCAGGCGTAACCTGACGCCATGTCGAACCGTGACGATGTGTGGACCCAGATCGACGCCGATTCCCCCTACACCGACGACGCCCGTGCGCTCGTCGTGCTGGCGACGATCGCTCGTGAACTCTCCGACTCGGCCCGGGCCCTCGTCGCCGCGAACGGCCGGCCCGAGCCGACCCTGGTGCGGGAGGCGGCCCGCGTGGTCGCCAACGCTGAACGGCTGTTGGCCGCGTCGGTCGTCACCTGCCGAGCCGCCGGAAATTCGTGGAAGGACATCGGCGACTCGCTCGGTGTCACCAAGCAGACGGCGCAGGGCCGCTTCACCTCGGCCGTGGAGCAGTGGGAGGACGCGCTCGCCAAGCCGGAGGCGATCGACGAGTCCGGGCGCCGCTACTCCCGGCTCCCGCACGGCGCGGTCTTCACCGCGGCGGTCGCCGCCGAGCTCGACGGCTGGGCCGTCCGGCATCGCGAGGCACACCAGTTCGTGCCCCGGGACAACCCGAACTCGCCGCTCTCGGCCGGCCTGCGGCGGATGGGGCCGTTCGAGGAGCAGCTCGACATCAGCAGCCGGCGCCGGCGCCTGCTCGAGGACCACATCTTCCCCGCCGCCCAGCTCGCGCCGCTCTACGACCGGGAAGCCGTGCTGCACGAGCGGCTCGCCGACGCCGGCGTCGACCCGGCCGCCAACCGCGCGGCCGCGGACAAGGCCCGGGCCCGGGCCGAGGAGTGCCGGGAGCACCTGGCCAAGACGTACCCGCCGTTGACGATCGACACCCCGAGCGGACCGCGCATCGCCGCCACCTGGGAGGCGAGCGTCGGCAAGTACCGGTGCCCGGTGTGCCCGGCTCTGAACGGCACCACGGCCGCGGCCATCAAGCACGCGGAGACGGGCCACGAGCTCCCGGTGCCGCCGGGTCTCTGATCGCCGAAAGCGCTAGTGGACGAGCCCGTTGCGTAGAACGCAACGGGCTCGTTGCATCCTCCGTTCGGCTGAGGTCGCGTCGGAACGGTACCGTCCTATACTTCGATGATCTTCCCCACGAGTCCCTGGGACAGGCCATGATTTCCGTACGTACCCGGTTCCTTGCTGCCCTGATCGCCCTGGCGCCCGCCGCTGGGCTGCTGGTCGCCTCGCCCGCTCAGGCCGCAGGCACCTCGATCAAGGTGAAGTCGGTATCGGTGAGCACCTCCACCGTCGTGCTCGGTGCCGGCACCGGCTGCAAGAAGATCACGTTCAAGGCGAAGCTGAACAAGGCAATGCCGAAAACCTCCTCAAAGCTCGGCCTGGTCGGCATCGATCTGTACGGCCCCGGCAACAAGGTTGTCGGCGGCGCCATGTTGAAGCGTGTCGGCTCGACCACGACCTACAAGGGCGGCCTGGAGCTCTGCAGCGACGGCGCCCTGGGTAAGTACCGGGCGGAGACCTACGGCATCATCCTCACGAAGGACTTCGAGATCACGGCCACCACCAACAAGATCAAGAAGTACCTCTTCCTGAAGCGGCCCTCGAAGCTCACCTTGGACGCCTCGCCGGAGCCGGTGGTCAAGGGCCAGACGCTCACCGCCACGGGCGCCCTGGCCATCGACGGCAAGGCCCTGGCCAACGCCAAGGTGAAGATCTACTTCAAGGCGAAGGGCGCGAGCTCCTACAAGTTCAAGGGCACGGCCGTCACTGACGCCGCCGGTAGCTACACCAAGCAGTTCACCGCGACCAAGAACGGCACCTGGAAGGCCGTCTTCGCCGGTAGCAACAGCCGCGACAAGGCCGCGGCCGTCGACGTGATCAAGGTGAAGAAGTAGGGCTCAACCCCTGGCCTTCGATGCGGGTCTGGACACCGCTGCCTTCCCATGAGGATCATGAACGAAGACAGCGGTGTCGTGCCAGGTCCCGAAGCATCAGGAAGGACGAGCCGACATGACCGGATTCGCAGCGCGCATCCGCCGGGCCACCATGGTGGAGCATCGTGCGGCCGAGAGTCGCAGCTTCATCTCCCGCCTGATGGCGGGTACCGTCCCGCTGGCCGGGTTCGCCGAGCTCACCGCCCAGTACCTGGCCGTCTACCGGGAGTTGGAGGCGGCGGCCGGCCTGATGCGTACCGATGCGGTGGCCGGCGCCTTCGCGGATCCCGCGCTGTTCCGGGTCGCCGCTCTGGAAGCGGACCTGGCCCACCTGTATGGACCGGGCTGGAAATCCGCCCTGACGACGCTCCCCGCGACCGAGCACTACACCCAGCGCCTGCGCGAGTACTGCCGGACCTCGCCGGGCCACTTCATCGCCCACCACTACGTCCGCTACCTCGGCGATCTCAGCGGCGGCCAGCTGATCGGCCGCTCGCTGGCGGACAAGTACGGCCTCGGCCGGGCCGGCACGTCGTTCTACCGTTTCGAGCAGATCCCCGACCCGCGCGCCTACAAGACCGCCTACCGGGAGCGCCTGGACGGGCTCGACCTGCCGGAGGACGAGCTGGGCGGCGTGGTGGCCGAGGCCCAGCTGGCCTTCGCCTGCAACGGCGCCATCTTCCAGGAGCTCGGAGCCGCCTACCCGGACGACCTCGCCCCGGCCGCCTGACCGGTCGCTAGCCGGTCAGGGCGGTCAGGGCGGTCAGGTCGCGGAGCAGCTCCGAGGCGGCGACCGGGTCCAGGCGGCTGAGCGGCATCCGGCGGCCGGTGCCGTCGTGCAGGTAGATCTCGGTCAGTTTCTGCTCCGGGAAGTTGTCCGGCGCGCTCACCGCGATGCCCGGCTCGAGCTCGACGGCGATCTCCAGGCCGGCGGCGACGGGCAACTCCATGCGGTTCTGTATGCCGGCGTCCTGCGGGCTGTCGCGTCGCCAGCCGTGGCGTTCCAGCTCGAGCAGTCCGGTGGTGGGCACCGTGAGGTTCTCGAAGCGGGTGAGCCGATCACCCGTCGCCTCCTCCGCGGTCAGGACGTAGACCGGGCGGCTGAGCTGCGGGAACGGCTGAACGATCTGGTGGTCGGCGAACATCTTGACCCAATCGGCGACCGCCTCGGCGAGATGAAGCGGGTGCGCGACGCCGACGATCGCGGAGTCGCCGCCCACTGTGGGTAATGAGGCGACCCGGAACGCGCCGGCCAGGGCTCCGGTCTCGTCGTAGGTGCCCCAGACCAGCCGCCGGACGAGGTGCCGGAGCAGCGGGTGGCCGGCCAGGAACTGCCGGAACTCGGCACCGCTCCAGCGGCGGCCGGTGACCATGGCCCGCTCGAACCGGCGTAGCTGATCGGCGGCGACCGCCCGGACGTCCTTCTTCAACGCCGTGAACTGCTGATAAGCGGCCGAGGCCAGGTCGCCGTCGTCGTCTGCGCCCGGTTTCGGGAGTGCCGTGAGCTGCTTGCCGGCACCGTCCGTCACGTACGGCCGGAGCTGCTCGTCGAATCCCACGACGAACTGCCGCGGCCCGTAGTCCAGCCGCAGACTGCCGTCGGCGTCCAGACCGAAGTCCGGGACCAGCCGGTCGCCGAGCTGCTCCGCGCTGAGACCGAGTGCGGCCGCGACCTCGGACATCTTCTGCTCCGCCGCCGACTTGAGTCCCTTGAACCTGGCCCGCTGCGCGATCCCGTGCAGGTGCGTGAGGGCGATGTCGCTGCCGATCGCGGCGAGGACGTCGACGCCGGCGACGGCGTTGGCATGGCCGTTCTGTCCGGGCCACGCCAGGATCACCGGGGTGAGACGGCGAACCGTCTCGTCGTCACCGAGCAGGCCGAGCGCGGCGAGGGCCCAGTTCTCCTTGGCGCCGGCGCCGGACGCCTGCCAGCGCTGGAACACCGCCCAGGCGAATTCGGCGAGGTCGGCCGGCTCGCACGCCTGCCGGACGATCTCCAGCCCGGCGTACGGGTCGTCGAGTGTGGAGATCGACAGCATGGTGAGCAGGTGGCCGGCCGCCGCGGCGGGCAGCGCGCCGGAGCCGTTCCGCAGGCGTACCGGCGGCAATGTGGCCGGGACGGCCCAGGCCGGGGTGGGCGGCATCTTCGCCGGCAGCACTGTGAGCGGGTCGGTGGCCAGCAGGGTTTCGATCGCGGCCGCGACCTCCGGCCGGTAGGCGGTACCGGCCGCGCGGACCGCGTCGGCGGGCAGCGCCAGCAGAGCACGTTCGGCCTGGCGGCGGGCATTTCCGGCGGTACCCAGCGCGGGCGGGACCAGTGCGCGCGCGGCCTCGGCGGGATGCCGCTGCAACCAGGTCTGCGCGATCCGGCGCAGGCTCTTCAGCCGGGCCAGCCAATCGGCCATCAGGACCGCGATCTCCGGCGAGGAGCAGGGCAGGAGCAGGCCGGCGGTGTCCGGTGACGCGCGCCGGGCCAGGTCGAGGGCGGCGGGCAGGGCGTCGAGCTCGAACCGGGCGATGACGACACGCATCCAGGAGCCGGCCTCCCAGGTCTCGGTGATCCGCCACCCGGCGAGCAGCGGGCGGGCCAGTTCGTCCGGCGCGCCGGTGAAGAACTCGGCCGGCTCGTACCAGTACGCGGAGCCGGCGGCGATCCCGGCGGCGATCTCCGGCCAGGACCGCGTGCCGTCGCCGTACCGCGTGAACGAGGTGTCCCGCCAGGCCTCCCGTTCGCCCGGCAACCAGCTCACGGTGGCCGGATCGGTGCAGGTCAAGCCGGCGATCACCACCGGTTTGGCGGGCTTGGCGGGATGCAGCCACGGCGGGTCGGTCAGCAGCGGGGGCAACGCGGACACGGGAGCGACTGTCATCGATTCAGTTTGGCCGATGACCTGCCCGGCGTCCGAACCGGGCTGGCACCGCCCGGCCTGGATCTGGGATCATCCGGCGATGTCGGACAACACGCGGCAGCACCGTCTGGCCACCATGCGGGCCTGCGACCGGATCCTCTCCGGCATCCGTCCGGTGACGATGCGGGAGCGGCTCGCCGACCTGGACGCCGGTGGTGACCTGGACGGTCTGCCCGACTTCTACGGCGACGGGCCGGTGACCGTCCTGGAGAAGCGGGTGGCGGAGCTGCTCGGCACCGAGACGGCGGTCTACTTCCCGACCGGGACGATGGCGCAGCAGGTGGCCCTGCGGTACGGCGCGGACCGTACCGGCCGCTCGGCGGTCGCCCTGCATCCGCTCGGGCATCAGGAGATGCACGAGCGGCACGCGTACGCCGATCTGACCGGACTGCGTGCCGTCTGGTCCACACGCGAGCCACGAAACCCGACGGCTGCCGAGATCGCCGCGCTGGAGGAGCCGGTCGGCACCGTGGTCGTCGAGCTTCCGCTGCGGGACGCGGGATTCGTCCTGCCGACCTGGTCCGAGCTGACCGCGGTGAGTGTGGCGGCGCGGGAGACCGGGGCCCGGGTGCACTTCGACGGTGCCCGGATCTGGGAGTCGACGCCGTACCTGGGACGTACGTTGCGCCAGGTCGCGGCGGTGGCCGACAGCGTCTACGTCTCGTTCTACAAGTCCACCGACGGCATCAGCGGCGCGGCACTCGCCGGCGGCGCGGACCTGGCCGTGTACGCCCGGTCCTGGCGCCACCGGTACGGGGGCAACGCGTTCCAGCAGTGGCCGGCCGCGCTGTTCGCGCTCTCCGGGCTCGCTCGGGAGCTGCCGAGGATCCCCGGATATGTACGGCACGCCCGTACGGTCGCCGCCGCGTTGTCCGCCCTGCCCGGTGCGCGGGTGTACCCGCTGCCGCCGCACACCCACCAGTTCCGGCTCTGGCTGCCGTTCCCGGCGCGGGAGCTGGACGCCGCCGCGCTGGCCCTCGCCGAGCAGGAGAAGGTCTGGTTCGTCGGCGGCTGGCGGGACAGCGAGGTGCCGGGGTACGCGATGACCGAGTTCACGGCGGCGGCAGCGGCTCTGGAGTGGACCGCGGCCGACGTCACCGAGGCGGGACACCGCTTCCTGCGCAGGGCCGCGGGCTGACCACCTGCCTGGGCCCGGCGGTCGCCGGGCGGCCGGGAGTGCGGCCTGGCTCGCGGGGCTCGGCGGGACTGTGGGATCACGCGTACTTCGCATTGGTCTCTTGTCGGAAGGCGGTTTGTAAGCCTACGCTGCCAGCAGCAGGAAAGCGCTTTCCTACAGATCGCTCGGAGGAGTCGCATGGCAGCGCGCAGATCGATCGGAATCGTCATCAACGGGGTGACCGGTCGGATGGGCTATCGGCAGCATCTGGTCCGTTCCCTGCTCGCGATCCGCGAGCAGGGTGGCGTTCCGCTCGCCGGAGGTGGGCACATCTGGCCCGAGCTCGTCCTGGTCGGCCGGGACCCGGACAAGCTCGCCGCGATCGCGGCCCGGCACGGGCTGACCGAGTGGACCACCGACCTGGACGCCGCGCTGGCCCGCCCGGACGTGGAGATCTACTTCGACGCACAGGTCACCGCGCAGCGGGAGAAGGCGATCCGCCAGGCGATCGCCGCCGGCAAGCACATCTACACCGAGAAGCCGCTCGCGGAGAGTTCCACGGCCGCCGAGGAGCTGGCCGAGCTGGCCGCCACGGCCGGGGTGCGCAACGGTGTGGTGCAGGACAAACTCTTCCTGCCGGGGCTGCGCAAGCTGAAGCGGCTGATCGACGGCGGCTTCTTCGGCCAGATCCTCTCGGTGCGCGGCGAGTTCGGCTACTGGGTCTTCGAGGGTGACTGGCAGGTCGCCCAGCGGCCGTCGTGGAACTACCGGCTCGCCGACGGCGGCGGCATCGTGATGGACATGTTCCCGCACTGGAACTACGTGCTGGAGGAGCTGTTCGGCGCGGTCCGCGGGGTGCAGTGCACGACCGCCACGCACATCACCAAGCGGGTGGACGAGCGCGGCGAGGAGTATGTGGCCGACGCCGACGACGCGGCGTACGCGATCTTCGAGCTGGAGGGCGGCATCGTCGCCCAGCTCAACTCCTCCTGGGCGGTCCGGGTGAACCGGGACGAGCTGGTCGAGTTCCAGGTCGACGGCACGCTCGGCAGCGCGGTCGCCGGCCTGCGCGGCTGCAAGATCCAGCACCGGGCGACCACGCCGAAGCCGGTGTGGAACCCGGACCTGCCGCTCACCGGTGCGTCCTTCCGGGACCAGTGGACCGAGGTGCCGGACAACGACGAGTTCGACAACGGCTTCAAGGTGCAGTGGGAGGCTTACCTGCGGCACGTGGTCGCGGGCGAGCAGTTCCACTGGGACTTCGCGTCCGGCGCCCGCGGTGTCCGGCTGGCCGAGGCGGGCCTGCAGTCGGCGCGCGAGGGCCGACGGATCGAGCTGGCATGAGCATCGTCAACCTGCCCGACGGGCGCACGCTGACCCTGGCCGGTGACCAGGCCTGGCCGAAGCCGGCGAACCCGCCGGCCAGCCGGATCGCGTATGCGGCAGCGCACGTGGTGGCCGACCCGCGCGCGGAGAACGCGCCCGGCGCGCCGGCCGTCCTCGACTGGGAGACCACCCTGGCCTTCCGGCACCACCTCTGGTCGCACGGATTCGGTGTGGCCGAGGCGATGGACACCGCCCAGCGCGGTATGGGCCTGGACTACGCGGCCACCAGGGAACTCATCCGGCGCAGCGCGGCTTCGGCCGCCGCCGCCGGCGGCAGGATCGTGGCGGGGGTCGCGACCGATCAGCTGCCGCCGGGTCCGGCGACTCTCGATCAAGTGCGTGCGGCGTACGCGGAGCAGCTCGCCGATGTCCTGACAGCCGGAGCCGCGCCGGTGCTGATGTGCAGCCGGCACATGGCAGCGACGGCTCAGCACGCCGACGACTATCTCAGCATTTACCGTGACTTGCTGGAGCAGTCGGACAAGCCGGTTGTGCTGCACTGGCTGGGCACCGCGTTCGACCCGGCGCTGGAGGGCTACTGGGGCTCGTCCGACGTGGACAAAGCCACCGAGACCGTCCTCGAGCTGATCAACGCCAACCCGGCCAAGGTCGACGGGATCAAGATCTCGCTGCTCGACGCCGACCACGAGATCCGGCTCCGCCGCCGGCTCCCGGCCGGGGTCCGCCTCTACACCGGTGACGACTTCAACTACCCGGAGCTGATCCGCGGCGACGACCAGGGCTATTCCGACGCGCTGCTGGGCATCTTCGCCGCCATCGCGCCGGCCGCTGCAGCCGCGCTCGCTGCCCTGGACCGGGGCGAGCTGGACGAGTATGACCGGATCTTCGCGCCGACCGTGCCGCTGTCCCGGCACATCTTCAAGGCGCCGACCTTCTACTACAAGACCGGCATCGTCTTCCTGGCCTGGCTCGCCGGGCATCAGAAGCACTTCACCATGGTCGGCGGGTTGCAGTCCGGCCGGTCGGTGCCGCACTTCGCCAAGCTGATCGAGCTGGCCGACGCGGCCGGCCTGCTGCCCGATCCATCGCTCGCGGCCCACCGGGCCAACAGGTTCTTCGAGGTGGTAGCGGGATGAACCGGTTCTCCTTCAACCAGATCACCGCGAAGCACTGGGCGCTGACCGATCTCGTCAAGGGCTGCGTCGATGCCGGCGTCGACAAGGTGGCGCTGTGGCGCGAGCCGGTCACCGAGTACGGCCTGGACCGCTCCGCCGCCCTGGTCCGCGACGCCGGGCTGTCGGTCACCACGCTCTGCCGCAGCGGCTTCTTCCAGGCACCGGACTGGTTCGACGACAACCGCCGGGCCATCGACGAGGCCGCCGCGCTGGACACCAAGGTGCTGGTCCTGGTCTCCGGAGGCCTGCCCGAGGGGTCGAAGGACATCGCCGGCGCCCGCGCCCACGTCGCCGACGCGATCGCCCAGCTGGTCCCGCACGCGGCCGCCGCCGGGGTGACGCTGGCGATCGAGCCGCTGCACCCGATGTACGCCGCCGACCGCTGCGTGATCAACACCTGGGACCAGGCTCTCTCCATCGCCGAACAGCACCCGGTGGGCCAGGTCGGCGTCACCGTCGATACGTACCACCTGTGGTGGGACGACACCGTTCTCGGCAAGATCGAGCGGGCCGGCGACCGGATCGCGATCTACCAGCTCGCCGACTGGATCACCCCGCTGCCGGCCGGCGTGCTGACCGGCCGCGGACTCCCTGGCGACGGCTGCGTCGACATGCGGGCCTTCCACCAGGCGGTGGCCAAGGCCGGCTACACCGGGCCGATCGAGGTCGAGGTGATGAACGAGGAGCTCTGGCAGCGCCCGGGCCCGGAGATCCTGGCGGCGACGATCGCCGGGTACCGCTCGATCTGACGCGGTGTTCCTGACTCCGGGGCCGGGGGTGGGTCAACGGCGACCACGCTGCCGGTCCCGGTTCTCCCCTTCGGATGATCTTGATGGAGGCGCCGGGTCGTAGTCTCATCACCAGGGCTTTCGAGGAGGCTGACAGGTGGACGCGGCGCACGGCCCGGGGATCGACACCCCGGCCGGGTACACCCGCCTGCAGCGGACCGGGACCGGCGCCGGGGCGGACGTCTACCGGGCCTGGGACGAGCGGGCCGGCCGGTGGGCCGTACTGAGGCTCTTTCACCGCTATCTCGGCGGCCGTGCCGAGGAGGCCGCCTTCGCCGCCTACTGCGCCGCCACGGTCCAGCTCGGCCGTAATCCGTCGATCGTGCCGGTCCGGTACGGCGGGATCACCGCCACCGGCCGCCCCTGGCTCGCACTCGACCTGGTGGACGGCCGCACCCTCGCCGAAGCCGAGCCGCCGTCCCCGGCCGAGTCGCTGCACCTGGTGATCATCCTGGCGGACGCCCTGGCCTGGGCGCACTCGATGCGCCCGCCGATCGCGCACGGCCGGTTGCGGCCGGAACACATCCTGCTGGACGCCTCCGGCGCTCCGCTGCTCACCGAGTTCGCCGCCCCGATCGGTACCTCCGCCCCGGCCCCCGGCGACGACGTGGTGCAGCTGACCCTCCTGCTGTTCCACCTCCTCACCGGCCATGTGTGGCCCGGCGGGGACGACCGGGAGATCTCGATCTGGCCCGGGCTGTCCCTGCTCGTCGACCAGGCACTGGCACCGATTCCGCAGGTGGACACCATGGCGGAGTTCGCGGTCCGGCTGCGCGAGGTGCGGCGTGCCGCAGGCGTTCCGCAGCCGGCCGCACCCGAGGCACCGCCGGTGGTGCCGCCGGACACCGAACTGCCGCATCGCAAGATCGTCCGTCGCGGATGGGCGGCCCTGCTCGCTCGGACGATTTTTCGGACCGATTCGGGGCTGCGCGATTGATCGACGGCCATTAAAATCTGGCCACCGTGCGGCAGTTGGCCGCCGGAGCACGGGGAGGATCCACAATGGTTCGTTCCGTCTGGCTGCCCCGGGTCGCACTGACCCTCTTCACCACCGTCTCCGCCGCGGCGCTCGCCGCGCCCGCGCAGGCCGCTGCCGTGGCCGGCTTCGCTTCGGTGTCGGGGACGACGGTGCAGTACAAGGCAGCGAAGGGTAAGCAGAACAAGGTCGTGGTGACCCGCTCGGGGAACACGGTCACGATCGACGACCGGGTCGCGGTCAAGCCCGGCAAGGGCTGCAAGGCGGTCAAGCGGGACAAGACCAAGGTCAGATGCACGACGTCCAAGGCGCCGGGCCGGGTCCGGGTCTACACGTACGACCGGGCCGACTCGATCCGTAACAGCACGAGCCTGCCGATCTACGCGGACGGTGGCACCGCCGCCGACACCATCGTCGGAGGTCCGGCCTCCGACCGGCTGGACGGTCAGAGTGGCGCCGACAAGATCTACGGTGGCGGCGGCAACGACGTCATCGAGGGCTGGACCGGTGCGAACCAGATCTGGGGCGGCTCCGGCGAGGACCACATCCGGGTGTGGACCGGCGCGAACGTGATCTACGGCGGCGCTGCGAAGGACACCGTCTGGGGCAGTAACAGCGCGGACCGCATCTATGGCGAGGCCGGGCGCGACGAGCTCTTCGGGCAGGGCGGCAACGACGTCATCGACGGTGGCGCCGACCGTGACTACATCCTCGGTGAGGACGGCGTCGACGTCCTGTACGGCGGTGCCGGCAACGACTACCTCCGCGGCGACTACGGCAACGACACGCTGCACGGCGGGGACGGCGTCGACGAGCTGCACGCCGAGAACGGCAACGACCGGGTCTACGGCGGTGCCGGCGACGACCAGATCTACGCGAACGCCATCCAGAACGACGGGGACAAGGAAGGCCAGGGCGCGGACTACTACTCCGGCGGTGCCGGTATTGACCGCGTCAGCTACGGCTCCTACCTCACCTCCGCGGTCACCGCGGACGCCGACGGCCTCAACGGCGACGACGGGGCGGACGGGGAGGGCGACACCATCGCGACCGACGTGGAGACCATCTGGGGCGGCTCCGGCGATGACAAGCTCTACGGCCGGGACGCTCCCGACACGCTGGTCGGCGGGGCCGGCGACGACCGGTTGCAGGGCAACGGGGGCTATGACGTTCTCTACGGCGACGGCGGCGACGACTACCTCGACGGCGGCAACGACGGCGTGTTGGACGCCCTCGACGGCGGCGACAACTACGACAGCTGCCACCACTGGGACATGGACGAGCTCGGGGACTGCGAGCGGTACATCACTCCCTAGGTCCGGTGAGTGCGGAGCTCCACCAGGAGTCCGTCACGATCGGTGAGCACCGCTCCGAGGATGCGCCGGCCTGCCGCGAGCAGGTCGGCGACATCCGGGGTGCTCAGGGCGTACATCACCAGGGCGCCCTCGCGAAACGAGACCACGATGCCGGCCCGGCGCAGGACCGCCAGCTGCTGCGACAGGTTCGACGCCTCCACGTCGATCTCGGCGAGCAGGTCGCGGACCGGTTTCGGGCCGTCCTGGAGCAGCTCCAGCACGCGGATCCGGACCGGGTGGCCGAGGGTGCGGAACATCTCGGCCTTCGCCTGATACAGCGGCACTGACACGGCGTCCCCTCCTGGCTCTCCCCATCGCCCAACTGCGGGGACGCCGGCGCGGTAACGGCATGTGCGGATATTCGGAGTTGCAGAACTCTTCAACTCGGGGATCACACAGACAATTGATCCCACGGGATGAAGCGGTCGAGCCGGACAACAGGTGCGACCCGATCCGGCCGGAGTCGTCCACGCTCGGCACAGACCTGAGCGAGCGTGTAGGAGGACCCGAGATGCCGGACATGGACGTAGCCCTCAAGGACGCGATGCAGATCGACGGTGCCATCGGCGCCGCGCTCGTCGACCGATCGAGCGGGATGGCGCTGGGCGTTTCCGGGGGCGGCCGGGACTTCGATCTGACCGTGGCGGCCGCCGCCAACACCGAGGTGATCCGGGCGAAGCTGCGCACCATGGAGATGCTCAACCTGCGCGAGAAGATCGAGGACATCCTGGTCACATTGGACTCGCAGTACCACCTGATCCGGCCGCTGACCGGGCGGTCCGGGAAGGGACTCTTCCTCTACCTGGCGCTGAACAAGGACCGGGCCAACCTGGCGCTGGCCCGGCACCAGCTCAAGCGGATCGAGGGAAACCTGGACATCTGAGCGTCGCTCCTGGTGGAGACTGGGCCGGGAGGTGGTCCAGGTGCTCGCTCCGCCGATGGCCGAGATCCGTACCGCGATGATGATCCAGCAGTGGCGGCAGCTGACATTCCTGCACTGGCGCTATCCGGCCGAGGCGGTGCGCCGGCTACTGCCGGCGGAGCTCACCCCGCACACCATCGACGGTGAGGTCTGGGTCGGGCTGATCCCGTTCCTGATGTGCGACGTACGGCCCCCGAAGATCCCCGAGATGCCCTGGTTGTCCCGTTTCCCCGAGACCAACCTGCGCACCTACGTGCAGGGGCCGGACGGTGGCACCGGCATCTGGTTCTTCTCCCTCGACGCGGCCCGGTTGCCGGCCGTCGCGGTGGCCCGGGCCGGCCTCGGCCTGCCCTACCGCTGGGCCCGGATGTCGCTGCGCGCCGCGGGTGACGTGATGACGTACGAGGGCACCCGGCTGGCCGAGCCACGCGGCGCCGGCTACCGGATCCAGGTCCGCTCCGATGCCGAGTACCCGGAGCCGGAACTGGGCCCGCTCGATCATTTCCTGACGAGCCGGCACCGGCTCTACACGGTGAAGATGGGCCGCCTCGTCACCGTGGACGTCTGGCACCCGCCGTGGCAGCTGTACCGCGGCGAGGTCCTGGAACTGCGGCAGAACCTAACGGAGGCGGCCGGCCTGCCCCGCCCGCACGGCGCCCCGCTGGTGCACGTGGCGCCCGGGGTGCGAACCCGGATCGGGCTTCCGAGGATTCTCCGCTGACGATTCGCACACCAGTTCGAGTTATCCACAGCCTGTGTGCTCAGCCTGTGTGTTTCTTCAGCGGCAGCGGCTCAGCCCGGCACCGGTGAGCCGGGGTAAGGCGGCGGCGCGTCCGGTGAGCAGCAGGAGCAGCGCCTCGATCGGGCCGCTCACCTCCGGGCCGGAGCCCACCGACCAATCCGTGTCGATGGCGGTCAGCCGAATGCCACGGAACCGCCGGCGAGCCCAGAACGGCCAGCCCATGGTCCACACCCGGGTGGCACCGGCCGCCGCGGCCTCCGGCGGCATCGACAGCCTGCGGCCGAGCGGAACGGCGATGTCCTGCGCGTGCACCATCACGTCGAAGAGCATGTTGCGGTAGTTGGTGACCGCCGGCAGGCGCCGCGATCCGGCATGCTCGCGCAACTCGGCGACCAGATCGGCGGTGGGGCGGGCCGCGTACCGCACGGCGAGGTCGTGATTGAGCCGGTGAAAGCGGCCGCCGGCCCGGAGCGCCTCGGCCGCCATGGTGAGCGTGCCCGGCGGCTGCGGTGCCATCGCGACATGCGCGGCGACATCGCGCACGCGCCAGCCGGCACAGAGCGACGGCGTCTCCCACTCGTCCGCGGTCAGCCCGGCCAGCAGGTCCGCGACCGCGCGCCGCTGTTCGGCGATGACGGTCCAGCTTTCGTCTCGGTCCATGGCCGCCCCTCCCGATGGATTCAGTCAGATTCTCTGACTATTATCGTCAGAGAATCTGACGAACAGTCAAGGAGTCGTCACATGCCGCAAGACGATCTGAACGTCGGCCTGCTGATGTTCATCGCCTACCGGGAAATGGAGCGCCGCGTCCTCGACGCGGTGGTGGCGGCCGGATTCGACGACATCACGCTCGCCCAGGCACGGGTCTTCCAGCGCATCGGGCCGGACGGCACGCGGCTCGGCGAGCTCGCCGAGCAGGCCCAGGTGACCAAGCAGACCGCCGGCTTCCTGGTCGACCAGCTGGAGCGCGCCGGATATGTCGAGCGGGTCGCGGATCCCGCCGACGCCCGCGCCAAACTGGTCCGGATCGCCGAGAAGGGCCGGGCCGCCGGTTCGATCGCCGGGCGGACGGTCGCCGAGGTCGAGGCCGAGTGGCACGCTCACCTGGGCAGACAGCGGATGGATCAGCTGCGCGAGGCGCTCTCCCGGCTACGCGAGATCACTGATAGGTACGCCCGGTGAACCGGCGGTTCACCAGCGCCCAGGTGGCGGGCAGCAGAGCGGCCGCGAGCGCGGTCTTCAGCACATCACCGAAGAGGTACGGGATGAGCCCCTTGGTGACCGCCGTGGTCAGGTCCATCCCCGTGGCGAAGGCGAGCCAGGGCACCCCGACCAGGTAGATCAGCACGTTCCCGGCGGCCATCAGCGCGATGGTGAGCCCCGGCCGGCGGTCCGCGCCCAACGCCGCGAGCTGGCCGGTCAGGGCCGCCGCGACGATGAATCCGAGCAGGTAGCCGGCCGTCGCGGCGGGCCAGCCGGCGCTGCCGTCGGCGAACCAGGGCACGCCGAGCACGCCGGCCACCAGGTACACCAGCATGCCGGCCGCACCGCGGTAAGCGCCGAGGGTGGCGCCGACCAGCAGGACGGCGAAGGTCTGGCCGGTGATCGGCACCGGGGTTCCAGGCACCGGGATCGCGATCTGCGCGGCGGCGCCCACGGTGGCCGCGGCGCCCACGACGAGGACCACGTCACGCACCAGGGAGCGGCCCCACACGTCCGCCAGAACTCCGGTCGGGCGTCCGGGTACCACCGTGCTGAATACGCCGTCGGTCACGTAAGTCCCTCCTGTGCCTTGGAGGGAACCCTAGATCGCAACCGCCCGGAAGGGCAGTGCTGAAAAGTGAATGTGATGTTGTGGTGATCGCACAAACCAGAGGTGGTCAGCCGCCCACTTCGCTGATCTCGACGAGTGGTGCGCCGTTCCACCACTGGGCGTGCAGGACGAAGCTGCGCGCGGTCGAGGTGAAATAGATCGCCAGGTTCGTGTCGGAGCCGGTCTTCTGCACCGTGTATCCGTCGGCGGGAGTGGCGGTGACCAACGCGACGGTCCCCGCGCTGGTCATCTTGATGACGGCCTGACCGCCGTCACAGCGGAACGAGCGCACGTACGTCTTCACGCCGTCGTCACCCATGGTGACCGTCCAACCGTTCTCGGTCGTCGTCGACGGCCTCGTGGTGGCGGGTGGGGCCGGCGCGGTGGTGGCGGCCGGCTTCGACGACGGCTTGCGGCGAGTCTTGGACGGAACCGCACGCGACGGCTCGGACGTCGAGGACGAGGCAGACGGTGCCGGGTGTTCCGGAGCGGCCGGTGCGGGCGCCGGTGGGCTGGTCGTGGTGACCGCCACCTCGGCGGCCGGCAACTGGTCGAGATCCGGCAACTCGTCGTCGGCGCGGGCCGCGTTCAGCACCGGGGAGAGCGCGAACGAGGAGAGCACGATGCTGGTCGCGGTGGCCACGCACCACCCGGCTATCGGCAGCCACCTGGAAGATCGCACGCGGCCATCCTCTCACCTGGCCCTATTGTTTGCGCCATGGCGTTGATCCTGTTGGTCGAGGACGACCGCATCATCACGGCCGCGCTGACCCGTGCGCTGACCGACGCCGGGCATGTCGTACGCCCGGTCGGCCAGGCCGCCCAGGCATTGCGGATCGTCACCCAGGAACGGCCGGACCTGGTCATTCTCGATCTTGGGCTGCCCGACATCGACGGCACCGACGCGCTGCGGATGATGCGTACCGTCTCCGACGTGCCGGTCATCGTCGCCACCGCCCGGCGGTCCGAGGCGGACATCATCGCCCTGCTCCAGGCCGGTGCCGACGACTACGTGACCAAGCCGTTCTCCGGCGGGCACATCCTGGCCCGGATCTCGGCGGTGCTGCGGCGGGCGCGGACCACCACCGAGGAACAGCCGAACGCCATCACCGTGGGTGAGCTGGTGATCAAGCCGAGGCAGCGCCGGGTGGAGTTGCGGGGTGAGCCGTTGCAGCTGACCCGGCGCGAGTTCGACGTGCTCGCGTACCTCGCCGAGCGGGTCGGCCAGGTGATCAGCCGGCGCGAGCTGATGAACCAGGTCTGGCAGCAGGCCCGGATCGGTGAGGAACAGACCATCGACGTCCACATCTCCTGGCTGCGCCGCAAACTGGGCGAGACCGCCGCGAAGCCTCGCTTCCTGCACACCGTCCGAGGAGTCGGAGTCATGATGGTCGATCCCCAATGAACCTTTTTCAACCTGGCAACGGGCCCGAGGGTTCCGGGTCGTTGGCCGGCGCCGGCAGCAGCGGCCCTGGCCACGTTGAAAAAAGTTCAATGAGGTGGGCGCTGAACCGCCTGGCGCTCGCCATCACCTCGATGGTCGCGCTGGCGTTCCTCGTGCCGCTGGCGGTCGCGGTCCGGCAGATCGCCTACGACCAGGCCATCTCCGAGGCCCGGCAGCAGGCCACCGCGATGGTGACCGTGCTCGGGGTGGACAACGACCTGGTGGCGCTCACCAACGCGGTGGCCAGCACCGCCGCGGGCAGCGCCGGGCAGCTCGCCATCCATCTGCCCGGCCTGGAGCCGATCGGCACCTCGCATCTCACCGACGCGACGGTGCGGCGGGCCGTGCAGGAACGGCGGTCGGCGACCGCGGAGGCGACCGGCGGCATCGCCTATCTCCAGCCCACCGTGCTGACCGACGGCCGTACCGTCGTGGTCGAGGTCTTCGTCCCGGCGGAGGAGACCCGGCGCGGCGTCTGGTCGGCCTGGCTCGCCCTCGGCGGGCTGGCGATCGTGCTGGTCGGCGGCTCGGTGCTGCTGGCCGACCGGCTCGGCGGCCAGCTGGTCAAATCCACCCGCCAGCTCGCCGCGGCCACCCGCCGCCTGGGCGGCGGCGAGCTGAACGAGCGCATCACCCCGACCGGGCCGCGCGAGCTGCGCGACGCGGCCCGGGACTTCAACACCATGGCCGACGATCTGCGCCGGCTGCTGGATCGCGAGCGCGAGCTGGCCGCCGACCTTTCCCACCGATTGCGTACGCCGCTGACGGGTCTCCGCCTCGATGTCGAGGCGATGCCGCCCGGCCCGATCGCCGAACGGATGCGGCAGGCCTGTGACCTGCTCGACGAGGAACTCGAAGCGATTATCACCGGGGCCCGGCTGGGCAGTATCGAGACCCGCGGCACCGAGGAGTGCGACCTGGTCGAGGTGCTCGCCGACCGGCTGGCCTTCTGGTCGGTGCTGGCCGAGGACCAGGAGCGACCCTGGGAGGTGGTCGGCGGCAACGAACCGGTCATGGTCCCGATGCCGCCCAGCGAGGTGATCCTGGTGGTGGACGCGCTGCTGGGCAACGTCTTCTCGCACACCCCGGACGGCACCGCCTTCCGGGTGAGCGTCTCGGCCAGCGGGCTGCTCGTCGACGACGCCGGCCCCGGCATCCCCGACCCGGAGAACGCGGTGAAACGCGGCTTCAGCGGCGCGGGTTCGACCGGTCTGGGTCTCGACATCGTCCGCCGCGCTGCCGAAACCGTCCGTGGGCAGATGGTCATGGACCGTAGTCCGCTCGGCGGCGCACGGATTGGATTCCTGCTCCACGCCGCCCCTGCCGAGCCCGTCGCACGCTTTCATAAGGGTTTTCGGTCGCCTTAAGGCTCCGTTATGGCAGCTCCCCATAACGTTCCGGCTCGTAACTGCCAGGACGACATGTTCGGAGAGCTGACATGCGCAGGAAGATCGCCTACCCGCTTGCTACCCTCGGGATGGTCGCTTCGACCGTGGTTGTCGCGTCACCCGCCCTGGCGCACGGATACGTCTCCTCGCCGCCCAGCCGCCAGGCGCTCTGCGCCGCCGGCACGGTCGCGAACTGTGGTGCCATCCAGTTCGAGCCGCAGAGCGTCGAGGCTCCGAAGGGTTCAACGCAGTGCAACGGTGGAAACGCGAACTTCGCGGTGCTCAACGATGAATCCAGGAACTGGCCGGCCACCAACGTCGGCAGCTCGGTGACGTTCAACTGGGTGCTGACCGCCCGGCACCGGACCGCCACCTGGGAGTACTTCGTCGGCGCTACCAAGGTCGCCACGTTCAACGACAACAACGCCATCCCCAACGCCTCGGTCTCGCACAAGGTGGATCTGAGCGCCTTCTCCGGCCGCAAGACGGTGCGCGCCGTGTGGAACATCGGGGACACGGCAGCCGCCTTCTACAGCTGCGTGGACTTGAACATCGGTGGCGGCGGCTCCTCGACGCCGACGACCGCGCCGACCACGGCCGCGCCGACCAAGGCTCCTACTACCGCGCCCACCACCGCGCCGACGACGGCTGCCCCGACAGCGACCGCGACCACGGCGCCGACCAGCACCTCGGCTCCGGCGACGGGCAGCGAGTGGGCGCCGGGAGTGGCGTACAAGATCGATGACGTGGTGACCTACCAGGGCGTGACCTACAAGTGCCGCCAGGCCCACAAGTCGATCCGCAGCTGGGAGCCCTCGATCTTCACGCTCGCCCTCTGGCTGCCGCTGTGAAGCGCCGGCTCGTAGTCCTCGCGCTCGCCGCGCCGCTCCTGCTCGGCGCCTGCGGCACCGACGTCAGCAAGGACTCGGCGGCTCCGGCGGCGGAGACCACCCAGACGCAGAACGTCAAGAACGTCTCCGAGATCACCGCCGGTGCCACCTTCAACGACACCGACGTGATGTTCCTGCAGATGCTGGTCGACAACCAGGAGCAGGGACTGGAGATGGTCGAGATCGCCGCGGAACGGGCGCAGCGTCAAGAGGTCGTCGATCTGGCGAGTGCCGTACAGGCCACCCAGAAGGACGAGCTCACGATGATGAAGAACTGGCTCACCGAGTGGGGCAAGCCGACCACCGTCGACGAGCGGGTCAGCCTGCACGCCGACCACGGCGGACTGCCCAGCACCGGTGACAAGGAGATCGAGTCGCTGCGCACGATCAAGAAGGGGAAGTTCGAGACGGCCTTCCTCAACCTCTTCCTGGCGCACCAGCACAACGCGGTCGAGGTGGCCGGCCTGGAACTGGACAAGGGCAGCAACGAGCTGGCCAAGCAGTTCGCCGAGCGGGTCAAGCAGTCCCGCACCGACCAGGTGCAGCAGATGCTCAAGCTGCTCGCCGGCTGACATCCGGAGCAATGGGGCGGTCCTTCATCGGGACCGCCCCGTTCTGCCGTATTGAGACGTTCTGCCCACATACCTTCATGCGGTGACCATTACCTCGGTATTACTCTCCCTCGCACTCGCCGCCGGCCCGCCGGCGGCGCCGCTCTGGGACCACCCCGGCTACGACGCCGAGGACAGCCACTACAACCCGGACGAATCCGCGATCAACGCGGGCAGCATCGGCCGGCTCAGCACCAAGTGGTCGATCAACCTGCGTACGAGCGACACGAGCTGCTCCGGCCCGTCCGCCCCGGTGCTCTCCGGCGGCCGCCTCTTCGCCACCGACCAGCTCGGCATCTCCGGATACACCGCCGCCGACGGCAGGCTGGAGTGGCGTTTCGACTGGGACGACGTGATGGACAACGACATCCCGGTCCTGGCCGTCAGCGATGGCCTGCTGATCGCCGCCAACGGCGACTGCAACTCGCAGAGTGACCCGAACGGGCAGCTCACCGCCCTCGACGTCGCCACCGGGAAACCGCGGTGGAGCCTGCCGATGGACATGCCGATCAACGCCGTGGTGGTGGACAAGGGGACCGTGGTGGTCTCCGGCTCGTCGCCGTCGGACGAGGACGCGGTCGTCGCCTACCGGGTTCGCGACGGCCGGCTGCTCTGGCGAAAGCCGAACCACGCCACCACCGGTGTCTGCGCCGACGGCATCCTTCTCGTCCACCGGACCGACGGGTTCGGCGTGCACGCCGGCGAGATCGCCGGCGTCGACATCGGCACCGGAACCAACCGCTGGACCAGCAGCGGCGGATGGAAGGCGCGGGCCGCGAGCCCACGCGCCGACCGGTTCTACGTCACCAACGCGATCGGCAGCCTGGCCGCGCTCGACACGGCGACCGGCGCGCTGCGGTGGACGGCGAACGGCAAGGCCAGCGAGTTGATCGCGGCAGACGGGCGGCGGGTCTACCGCGCCGACGGGCGCGCCGTCGAGGCGCTGCACGCCGGCACCGGCAAGAGGCTCTGGACCACCAGGCTTTCCACCGACGCTGTGCAGCCGGTCCGGGCCGGAGGTTTGCTGTACGCCGGAAGCACGGTCCTCAACGCCGCCGACGGGACGGTGGCCGGACCGGCGTACCCGGGTCACCTGGTCGTCACCGGGGGACGGCTCTACCAGGTCAGCGGGAGTGTGCTTCGGGCGTACGCACCGTAACGTGCCGGCCGCTCGCCGCCGGACAGCCCCGCGCCACGATGCGTTCGCGAGCCGCCCGTGAGGCGGGTTATGCGCGTCGCGATACCTGTCTGGCCGGCGGCTGCCGGTTGCGGGCCGCCCGTGGGGCGGGTTCTGCGTCCGCGATACCTGTCTGGCCGGCGGCTGCCGGTTGCGGGCCGCCCGTGGGGCGGGTTATGCGTGCCGCGATACCTGTCTGGCCGGCGGCTGCCGGTTGCGGGCCGCCCGTGGGGCGGGTTATGCGTGCCGCGATACCTGTCTGGCCGGCGGCTGCCGGTTGCGGGCCGCCCGTGGGGCGGGTTCTGCGTCCGCGATACCTGTCTGGCCGGCGGCTGCCGGTTGCGGGCCGCCCGTGGGGCGGGTTATGCGCGTCGCGATACCTGTCTGGCCGGCGGCTGCCGGTTGCGGGCCGCCCGTGGGGCGGGTTATGCGCGTCGCGATACCTGTCTGGCCGGCGGCTGGTGGTCGCCGGCCGCCCGTAAGGCCGGTTGTGGGCGTTGCGATGCGTGTCTGGTTGGCGGCTGGTGGTTGCGAGCCGCCTGTGGGGCGGGTTATGCGCGTCGCGATACCTGTCTGGCTGGCGGCCGGTGGTCGCGGGCCGCCCGTGGGGCGGGTTCTGCGTGCCGCGATGCGTGTCTGGCCGGCGGCTGGTGATCGCGGGCCGCGCGTGAGGCCCGTTGTGGGCGCTGCGACGCGTGTCTGGTTGGCGGCTGGTGGTGGCGGGCCGCCGGTGGGCAGGTAATGGGCGTTGGTTACCTGTGGTTGCCCGCTGGTGGGATGAGCGGTCGCGCTGGTGCCACCGTGGGACGGCTTAGGTTGCGGTTGGGGAGTTGTGGGCGTACCGAAAATGACGCGCAACCACCTGGGTTGCGTTTGTGGTGTGCCGGGTTGAACGGGCGAAGCGGAACGCGAGACCGGCCCGATGGGAAAGCGACGCCGAAGGTCGGCGTCACTTTCCTGTTGGGGGTGCCGCCACCTTGGCTCCGATGTTCGCGCCGCTCCGAGAGCGCAACTACCGCCTGTGGGCGGCCGCCGACCTCGTTTCAGTCGGCGGAACGTGGATGCAGGTGTTGGCACTCAACTGGCTGATCCTGTCAGCGACCGGATCGGCCACCGCCATGGGCGCCGTCGTGATGCTGCAGTCGCTGCCGGTGCTGCTGCTCGGCAGCTGGGGCGGCGCGCTCGCCGACCGGATCCCGGCCCGCCCGATGCTGATCGCCTGCCAGGCGATACGTGCCCTGCTGGCGCTCGTCCTGGTGCTGCCCGCCGGCAACTGGACGATCTACGGGGTGGCGCTGATCTCCGGTGTGATCAGCTCCTTCGAGGGCCCGGTGCTCGGCCGCTTCGGTTCGTCCCTGGTCCCCCGTGAGGCGCTGGCCTCCGCCCTGGCGCTCGGCTCGGTGCTCAGCTCCGCCGGCCGGATCGGCGGCATGGCGCTCGGCGGTGTGCTGATCGGCATCACCGGCCCCGCCGTCCTGTTCCTGATCAACGCGGTCTCCTACCTGGCCGTCATCGCCGCGCTGCTCGCGATGCGCACCAGCGAAATGCGCGACCTGGCCCGCGCGTCGTCCGCGGCCGGCGGCGTGATCGCCGGCCTGCGCTACCTGCTCACCCAGCCGACGGTGCTGATCGTGCTGGCCCTGTCGTTCGTCCTGGGCTCGCTGGGCCGCAACTACCAGGTTTCCATGGCCGCGATGGTGTCCGGCCCGCTGTCCGGTTCGTCGGGCGCCTACGGTCTGCTGTCGACAGTCTTCGCGGTCGGCGCCGTCGCCGGCGGCCTGCTGCTGGCCGGCACCGGCAAGTCCACCCTGCGGGTCCTGCTGGGCACCGGCTTCCTGATCAGCGCCCTGCAGTTCTGCTCCGGCCTGGCCCCGAACGTCCTGGGCTTCGCCGCCCTGATCCTGCCGATCGCGGCCGGCGCGGTCGTCTTCGACACGGTCGTGTCGACGCGAATCCAGCTGGACACGCGCGAGGAGATGCGCGGCCGCGTGCTGGCGACGGTCGGCATCGTGTCGTCGCTGTCCGGCATCGTCGGCGCTCCCTCGATCGGCTGGATGTGCGACACGCTGGGCGCCAGGGGTGCGTTGGTGCTGGCCGGCGCGGTGACGACAGTGGCCGCGGTGGCCGGGGCGGCAGCCCTGATCCGGGTTAAGGGGAAGTCGCTGAACTGGTCGTTCGTGGTGGGTCGCCCCGCCGAACAGCCCGCCTGATGAACATGCCGCCCGGTCGATTTCGACCGGGCGGCATTCTTCTTCGCTACGCGATGGCGGCGGCGAAGTGGGCGAAGAGATCACCAGCGAGCGGTGTTTCCAGCTTCCAGGTCACCGCCATCGGGCGTTCGCCCTCGTGGCTCACGTACTCGGCCGGCCCAGAAACCAGAAGGCGCGTTCGGTGATGTTGGTACGCGCCGAGCTCAGCCAGGGCCAGATAGGTGCTCAGGCGCTGCTTATTGTCGATGTGCTGCTACCGCCCGAGTGCTCTACGCAGCGCCGGTTCGTGCGGGCCGGCCGGCGCAACGCGCAGATCGGCGGCGTCCAAAACGAACGCGACGGTTCTAAGTCAAGGTTCGGTCGCTGATCTGGCCTTATTCTTGGCTCGTCGCCTAGTGCAGCCCGCTTGACCCATGCCATCTCAGGCCTGACCTAAGCTCCCGATCTTGAATCGATCCGGGACTTGGGGATGATCTCGTGAATCTCGAGGAAGCAACTGTTGCTCTCGAACAACTTAGGCGAGATCGGTCCAGAGGAAAGAGATTCGTGCACCAGCCCGTGGCTTTAGTCTGGGCTGCTCAGCGCGCTGCTCGAGGTGAGCCTCGGGTAGCGCACTGGCGTGAGGCTCGGGCAAGCATTAGCGAGATAATCTCTGCCTTAGGTAGTGGTGTGGACGATGATGCGGCGGTGCTCCAGGTTCTTCGGCTGAAGCAATCGCCGCTTGTGGATTTCCAATTTGCCGGGACCACTCAGGCCGGTGCCGAGTCCGCCCGATGGCTTGACCAGCAAGACCCCCTACTGGGCCTTACCGATGAGGCCTATCACCTTCTCTCGGAAAGAGAGAACTTCGACGAATTTGCGAGATTGGCAGTTAAAGGGCTTACTAGTCAGCAGTCTCTCGTCATCCTGGAGTACTTCAACGTCTTCTCTGGGTTTGGAGAGGTTCCGGGAGTTCCGGTCGGTGCGGTCTTCAAAGACCGCGCGTCTTTGGTGGAACACCGAGTTCACATTAACACGCAATGGGGAATTATCGGCACTCGTGACAGAGGGGCCGAGTCGGTCGTAGTCTCCGGGGGTTATGAGGATGATAAAGACTACGGAGACTTGATCATATACACCGGGCATGGTGGGCGTGATCAAGATACCGGCAAACAGGTCGATCATCAGAGCTTCGATGCTCGCGGTAACGCTGCGCTAGTAACGAGTCATGTAACCGGAGTTCCGGTCCGGGTTATCCGTGGTGCTGATGCCAAGAGGAAGAATAGCCATGCGCCCAGTTACGGATATCGCTACGACGGGCTCTTTCAAGTGGAGAGCTTCTGGCAGGGGCCTGGGCAGAGCGGCTTCCGCGTCTGCTGCTACAGGCTAGTTAAAGTCTCCGAGTCGACGGCGGGATGGGATGTGGTTACGGACGTCGCATCCCTGCCGTCCGGTAACGTCGAGCCTGGTCGCACGAGAGTTACGCGTAGTCAAATTAGGCGGGCTCGCGCGTTGTCGCTAGCAGTCAAGGAGCTACATGACTATAGGTGTCAGATTTGTGATGCTAGGTTGACCATTAAGGGCCTGGGCTACGCTCAGGGGGCGCACATCAGACCAGTTGGGCAGCCGCATTCGGGAACTGACACCCCAGACAATCTTCTGTGCCTCTGTCCGAATTGCCACGTGCTTTTTGATAACGGCGAAATCGTAGTCAATGATGACCTTACCATTGTATCAAGCCAACCAAATCGCGGCCTGCTACGCACATCTCATGATCATGTGATCAACCTCGATCACCTGAGGTACCATCGCGACCTGTTTCGTTAGGTCATCTAGGGTGGCGGCGGTTTGCTCTCTGTGACCGTCAGCCGTTCGCTCGAGCCAATGCCCGAGCAGTTACCTAGAAGTTTCCAGCCGGAAGCAATGCCTCTCGTGTTACGCCGTTTCCCCAATCGGGATAGCCTGGGTTAAGTGACAAAGAATCGACGCACCGGTCCAAGCTAGGACGCCGAAGCTTGCTGGAGTGGGCATGGGCGAGCGTGTAGGCGATCGAGAAGCTTTGTAGGCTGCGCTACGGACAATCCCGATGCGTTAGCCGTGTCGTTCCAACATCCGATCAGGATTACGTCGGTTCGTGTTGGGGGGTTGACTTACAGCCGGGCGTGGACCTGGCGGCTGATAAGCCCACGGAATTTGAAGATCTTGCCGATTGCATTGGCCGATGATTTCGGGAATTGGGTGGGACGGTGTGATGGGTGAGGACAAGTACGGTGACGCTACGTCCGTCCTCGGTAGCTCAGGCCCGCCACTGTACGGTTCGATAGCGTGAAACCGCACTCCAGCCGCACCATCCGAGGGGAACACGTGGAGCTCCTGCACTCCGGCAAGATCCGGGACGTCTACGCCGACGGCGACGACGTTCTGCTGGTCACCTCTGACCGGATCTCGATCTACGACGTCGTCCTGCCTACGCTCATCCCGGACAAGGGCAAGATCCTTACGCAGCTCTCCCTCTGGTGGTTCGACCAGCTCGCTGACGTGATCCCCAACCACGTCATCTCCGCCACCGACGTGCCGGCCGAGTTCGCCGGCCGGGCCATTCGGTGTGAACGCCTGGAGATGGTCATGGTGGAGTGCATCGCGCGCGGCTACCTGGCCGGTTCCGGTATCAAGGACTACGAGCGCGACCAGGCGATCTCCGGCAACCCGTTGCCGCCCGGGTTGGTGGAGTCCGCCAAGCTGCCCGAGCCGATCTTCACGCCGAGCACGAAGGAACCGGTGGGCGGCGGCCATGACCGGCCGATGACCTTCGACGAGGTGGTCGACAGCCAAGGCAAGGAGCTGGCTGAGGAGTTGCGCCGGGTCACGCTCGAGGTCTACCGGCGGGGGTCGGAGATCGCGGCGACCAAGGGCATTGTCATCGCTGACACCAAGATCGAGCTTGGGCACGCGAACGGTGTGCTGAAGCTCGGCGACGAGGTGCTGACGCCGGATTCATCGCGGTTCTGGAGTGCCGACGAGTGGAGCCCGGGCGGTGTTCCGCGTTACCTGGACAAGCAGTTTCTGCGGGACTGGTCGGCGGGGCTGCCGGACTGGAACCGGACGGCTCCGGGTCCGGAGATTCCGGACGAGGTGGTCGAGGCCACTCGGAACCGCTACATCGAGGTCTACGAGAGGCTCACCGGGGATCGTTGGCGCTGAACTGGACCCATTGCTGCCGTTTGCGCATCAGGTAGGACCCGTAGCCGGCGGCCAGCACGGCTTCGATGAGGCCGGTCCAGCCGCCGAGCACGATGCAGATCGGCGCGATGGTCCACAGCAGAACCGCCAGCACGGACCATCGCAGTGGTGGGCGTTGGACCCGGCGTGCGAACTGGATGTCGTCGATCAGTAGATTCGCCACCACGCCGCGGAACGCCTCGTCTTCTTTCGGTTCAAGCACGGGCGAGCGCGTACCCGGGAAAGCGTGAACGAAAACGGCCGTGGTCCGTTCGGGGCCCATTGAGGGGAACGCCGCGATCCGGGGCGTCGAATCGGCCGCCGGCGACCCGGTATCCGGACCCCCGATCGAGGGGTCGTTTCCCGCCATATGCAAAACAGTCACGGGTGACGATGCGGGCGAATGGCCGCCAAGCGGAAGCGCGGCGCAAGCGGGCTGAAGTCGCGTAGGGAAGGGCACTCTAAGTGATGCTCGCCTGCGGGGCCCGGAGGCCCGCCCGCTGCGATCGCCGGCGGCCGCGCTGTGGCCTGGAACCGGCAGAAGGTCGCGCGGTGATCGGGGGACGAACGCAGTCCGGCGGGACGGCCGTTGACGCGTACCTCGAAATTCAGCTTCGGCCTGCGGCCGCGGGCTGCTGATGCCTCTGCACGCCGACCGGGCAGGCGCCGCAGGAGAGCTGCTCGCCGCAGGTGGGGCACCAGTCGTTGGTACGCCGCAAATACCACCCGAGGGCGACGCCGGAGAAGAGACTCAACAGGCCGACGACGGCCGATATCGTGACGGCCCCGGTCATACCAGCGGACTCCGTCGAACCAGATACAGTCCGCGCTGGTCCAGCCCGGGGTCGCTGTCCGCGCGGGACGTCACGTATGGCGCGGTGAAGGTGTCGACGCCGGTGCCTGGATGGCTGCCGGGGCGGTAGGTCACGGTGACCGCCCGCGGCGAGGCCGCCTCGATGATGCCGGCACGCCAGCCGTCCCGGTAGACCCACACCGGATCGGCCGGCCGGTAGCTCTCGGCCGGTGCCACGTCCGCAGGGTCGCGCTGGGGCGGGGTGACGGTCGGCGTGGAAGTCGTCCAGTTCGACATGTGGTGCCTCCTAGGTCGCGCGAGGCGGGTGCCGGGGGGCGACACGCATCGGCCAAGCAGCCGGAGATTTCGGCACGCTCTGTTAGCAGTCGGTACGTGTCTGTCAGCTATCATGCTCGTCATCAAGTGCGTTCGCAAGGCCGGATGCACGTGCATCCGGCGCGCGCAAACGCTCGGGGCTACTGTTGAGCTGGTTTCGCAGTGGACGATCTCGGCTCTAGGATGCGTAGGACTGCATCGGGCAGTCACAAGGCAGCGACGAGGAGTCAGGTGAGCGCGGGTTCGCAGGAGGAGGCGCCGGGCGGCGGTCCAACCGTGCTGCGTATCCTGCTCGGCTCCCAGCTTCGCAGGCTGCGGGAGTCGCGGGGGATCACCCGGGAGGCTGCCGGCTATGAGATCCGGGCCTCCGGTTCCAAGATCAGCCGGATGGAGCTGGGTCGCGTCAGTTTCAAGGAACGCGACGTCGCGGACCTGCTGACCATGTACGGCGTGGCCGACGCCGACGAGCGCGAGGCGCTGATCGGACTGGCACGCCAGGCCAACAACCCGGGCTGGTGGCATCACTTCAGCGATGTCCTTCCCGGCTGGTTCCAGTCGTATCTCGGTCTGGAGGCCGCTGCCTCCCTGATCCGGACCTATGAGATCCAGTTCGTCCCCGGCCTGCTCCAGACGCCGGAGTACGCGCGTGCCGTGATCATGCTCGGCCATGCCGGTGCGACCGCCGAGGAGATCAACCGGCGCGTCGAGGTGCGCAAGCACCGGCAGCAGATTCTTACTCGTCCGGGTGCACCGCAGCTCTGGGCTGTCATCGACGAGGCCGTGCTGCGCCGCCCGATCGGCGGCGTCGAGGTGATGCGCCAGCAGATCGAGGCGCTGATCGAGGCGGCGAAACTGCCGAGCGTGCGGCTGCAGATCATTCCGTTCCACGCCGGTGGGCACGCGGCGGCCGGTGGTCCGTTCGCGATTCTGCGCTTCCCGGAGCCGGAGCTGCCCGACGTGGTCTATGTGGAGCAGCTGACCAGCGCGATCTATCTGGACAAGCGTGAGGACGTCGACCACTACGCGATGGCGATGGAGCGCGTGTGCATCGACGCCGAGCCGCCGAACCATACGCCGGAGATCCTCGGCAAGCTGCTGCACGAGGTCGGCCGGCCGGCCTGAGCGCCTTCTGATGGACGGTCCGGCCGCCCCCGGCCGGACCGTCGTGGTTTGTGAGTGTCAGGCGACCAGGTTGTCGAAGTCCCCGTCGCGGACGCCGCCGAGGAACGCCTCGATCTCAGCCCGGGTGTAGATGAGCGCCGCACCCTGGGGGTCCCGGGAGTTGCGCACGGCGACGTCGCCGCTGGGCAGGACGGCGCACTCCACGCAGTTGCCACTTGGGTTGCTGCGACCGCTCTTCTGCCAGGTCACTCCCTGCAGCTGGCCGGCGGGCATGCCGTTGACCACGTAGGTCATTCCAAGCTCCCTTGGTATGCCCCGGATCGCCGATCGATCCGGGATCTGTGTCCACACGTCCCTATTTGAGGTTGCGATGCAAATGCACGTGCATCTGGCCTTGCGTAGTCCCGTGATTCTGAGCATGATAACGCACGTGAGCTCCCAAAGAGGGTCACTTAGGGTGACATCTTTGGGTGATGGGTCGGTCGCGGAGCGACGTCTGCGGTCTCCGGCGCGAGGCTCCCTGGCGGGGGCGTCTGAGCGAGAGGTGACGAGTATGTCGATACCCAACATCGGCCCGGAACATCCCGATCCGGGCGACCCCGGCGCAGCCGAGAACGCGCGCCGGGGAAACCCGTCTCCGGTTTACCGGGACGAGCCGATCACCGACGAGGTGGTCGCGGCCTCCACCCGGGCCAGTGCGGTTACGCACCGGTTCGGCGGGGTCAGGTATGCACTGAGCCGGCCTGACGGGGCAACCACCCCGGAGCCGCCAGCCGAGGAAGGTGAGTCCGACGCGCGTGAGTGAGCTCGTTAGTTGCCGCGGGCGGCGATCCGCGGTGCACCCGCTGGCTCGAGCCAGGTGGATGACTTCCGCGCCACGGGTTCGTAACCATGTGTTACGACCGAGTGGGCCGCGCTGGCCGGTGTACGAGTTCGCCGAGTCGGACTACTGCTATGGCGTCGGCCCGATTCGGCTGCGCCTGGTGCGAGTTGATTTCACGAGGCCCATCCCGCACGACGGCGACACCTGGATCGGTGTGCGCGGGGTCGTGGTGGACCGGGCGGGACGTGAGGGCGCGGAGCGCGAGCTATTGATCCGAGCGGGGCGCGTGCCCGTCCCGCCGGCGAGCAAGCGGCCACGCTTGCGGGTGCTGCGCGGAGCGCCCGTCTGACGCCGGGTGGGCGGTTCGGTTCCCCGTGCTGAGCCGCCCACCCGGTCCAACGCGAAAGGCCCCGCCGGTCGGCGGGGCCTTTTGACGATGCCATGCTCGCCGGCGATCGAAGTCAGGGCTTGCGGGCGACACCAGCCCAGTAGTACGCCGCCTTCGGGTCCACGTCCGGGTCGTCCGGCCGCCAGCTGGACACCGGCACCAGTCCCGGCTCGAGCAGCTCCCAGTCGCCGAAGAAGCGGGCCACCGCCTCCTGCGACCGGGCCACCAGGGTCATCCCCGCGCCGGTCGCCGCGGCGACCGCGGCGTCCACCTCGGCCGGGTTGAAGTCGGCCGTGGGGTGGGTGATCGCCAGACAGCTGCCGGACGGCAGAGCGTCACGCAGCTGCGCGACCTTGCTCCACGGGTCATCCTCATCGGCGAGCAGCATCAGGATCGCGATCAGGGTCAGCCCGACCGGTTTGGTCAGGTCGAGCGTGTCGCTCAGGGCCCGGTCGTTGAAGATCGAAGCGGGGTCACGCAGGTCCGCCGAGATGTACTCACTGCGACCGGCGGGGTGGCTGATCATCAGGGCGCGTGCGTGGACCAGCACGATCGGGTCGTTGTCCACATAGACCACCCGGGTCTCCGGGGCGATCGCCTGGGCCACCTCGTGCAGGTTGGGCCGGGTGGGTATGCCGGTGCCGACGTCGAGGAACTGCCGGATCCCTTCCTTCTGCACGAGGTCACGAGCCACCCGGTGGACGAACTTGCGATTCTCCCCGGCCATGTAGCGCAGCCCCGGGATGGCCTGGATCATCGCGTCGCCCACGCCCCGGTCCACGGCGAAGTTGTCCTTACCGCCGAGCCAGTAGTCGTAGATGCGGGCTGAGTGCGGCACGTTGATGTTGACCCCGGGAGGTGCGACCTCGTTGCGTGCGGAACTGCCACTGCCCTGCTCCACGGCCGCCTCCTTGCGCCTCGACCCCGCTGCCGATCTTCATCGGTTCGTCCAGACTAGCCGCAACGATTGACCGACTTAAGGCCTCGGCGACCGGATTTGGCTACTCAGCGACACCGTAGGGTGTCGGCCTGTCAGGCGGCCGAGGCGTGGCCGACGTACTCACGGAGGCTGCCGTGGTGATCCGCGGCCGACACGACGCGATCACGTCCGGCGTGCTTGGCAGCGTACAGGCGACTGTCCGCTGTGGACAGTAGGGTGGGCTGGGTGGTGTCGGCGGCCTCGGCGGTGGCGGCCACGCCGATACTCACCGTGACCGGAAGACCGCGGGTGATCGCTGCCCAGTCGTGTCCGCGGACGGTTCGCCGGATGCCGTCGAGCAGCCGGGCGGCCCGCGGCGCGGCGGTGTCCGGCAGCACGATCAGGAACTCCTCGCCGCCCATCCGTGCCACGAAGCCGTCCGGACAGGCGATCGCGACCTCGCGCGACAGCAGGTCGGCGACGAGAACCAGGACCTGGTCACCCACGTGGTGCGAGAGCCGGTCGTTCACCTGCTTGAAGTGATCCAGGTCGACGAGTGCGACGGTGAGTGCCGGGTCCGACTCGATCAGGCCGGGCAAACGCTCGTCCACGTACCGGCGGTTGTGCAGGCCGGTCAGCGGGTCGCGACGGGCCTGCTCGCGGAAGCGCTCGGCCTCCTGCCGGGCCTCGGCCGTCTCGAACATCGCCTGCCGGGTCCGGGTACGCGCTTCCCGCTGCACCGAGTGCCGGGCCTGGTACGCGCTGAAGAACACCTTGTGCACGGCGAACGCCTCGGCGTACTCGCCCCGTGCGGCGTGCAGTTCGGACTGCTCCTGGTGTACGCGTACCAGCAGGTCGCCGAGATCGCGTTCGAGGCAGAGGCGACGGGACTCGGCGAGGCTCGCCTGCGCCCGCTCGTACGCACCCAGCCCGCGCTGTGCCCGGGCCAGGGTGAGCAGGTACATCGCCATCGCGTCAGCGCCGTCGTACCGGCCCTCGGCGTGCCGCTCGATGCACAGCCGCATGGTGGCCTCGGCGTCCGCATAGCGCCCGTTACCGATCTGAATCCAGCCGACGGTGTCCAGGTACGCGGGCTCGAGCAGCTCACCACGCTCGGCCGCGAGCCGCTGGAGGCGCTCCGCCACCTCTTCCGCGCGATCCTGGTGACCGGTGTCGAACTCGGTGAACGCGTAGTTGTTGAGCAGGCAGAGCAGTGCCGGCGACCCGGACTCGACGGCCAGTTGCTCGGCCTGCCGGTACCGGATCCGGGCCGCGTCCATGGAGTTGGCCGCGTACAGCGCGTCGGCGAGCTTGGTGCGGTGCCAGATGTGCATGTGCGGGGTCGAGTCCTCGTCCAGCAGCTCGACCGCGAGCACCGCGTGTTCCAGCGCCTGTTCGGCGTCGCTCAGGTGCTGGTGGATGCTCGACCAGACCAGGTGGGTACGAGCCAGCAGCCGACGCTCGTCATGGCTGACCGCCCACTGGTGCACCCGCCAGATCTGTGCCGCGGCGCCGGCCACGTCACCCGAGCGCAGCCGCATGTTGGCCTGGCAGAGCTGGGCCCGGGTGACCAGCAGCCCGTCGCCGAGGGCCAGCGCGGCCCGCTCGATCTCGATGGACCTGGTCAGTTCGGCTTGCGCGTCCCAGGACCGCTCGTCCTCGATCGCGAGGAGTGCGGCCGAGAGCGTCTCGGCGTCAGTCGCGAGCCCATCCAACGCGGTTCTCCTCCCCCATGCCCGGCCGAAACCGTGCCCGACAGACCACCATTGCCCAGCCGAAGCCGTGCGCGACGACAGCGCCCGGCCGAGGCCGTGCGCGACCGAAACCGTGCCCGACCGAAACCGTGCTGGCCGAAGCATCGACCTGACCTGCCACGGGATGAGAAAAATCCTCTCCGCTTACCGAGGGTAGCTCTGCGTAAAGGGGCGAACCTGGCGCCGAGAGGGTGATCTCGGACATGGTGCGGCGCCCCGAGACGCCACGATACGGGGGCCGCGGGGGGGGGGGGCAAGGGGCTAG
>NZ_JADQTO010000002.1:490204-623576 GCF_015704865.1 Actinoplanes aureus
TGTGGTCGACCGCCCATTGGGGGGCGGCCCGGCACCCCCCCGGCCCGGGGCGCCGCGTGGAGGAGGGGCAAGGCTCTAGTCGGCGAACGCTGGTTCCTTCTCCGCGGGCAGGTCGACGGTGGTCCGCAGCTTGCTCGGCTTCATCGCGATCGCGGCGATCACGCCGATCACCGCGACGCCCATGGAGATCAGGAAGATGTGGCCGGTGGCGTCGCCGTACGCCGCCCGGACGACGTGCTGGATCGCCTCCGGCATGCCGCTCAGGTCCAGCGTGCTGCCACTGCTGCCGCTGCCCGCCGGCACTCCCATCGCGGTGAGCTGCGAAGTGATCGAGTCGGAGACCCGCCGGGCGAGGACCGCGCCGAGGATCGAGACGCCGATGGTGCCACCGAGCGACCGGAAGAAGGCCACCGTCGAGCTGGCCGCGCCGATGTCCTTGAGTGCCACGGTGTTCTGCACCGCGAGCACCAGGTTCTGCATGGAGAGGCCGACGCCGACGCCGACCACGGCCATCGCCGTGCCGATGTACCAGAGCGGGGTGTCGTGGTCCAGGACCGAGAGCCCGGCGAAGCCGGCGACCAGGACGATCGTGCCGGTCACCACGTACGGCTTGATCCGTCCGCTCTTGGTGATCATCCTGCCGGCGATCGTGGAGGAGATCAGGATGCCGAACATCATCGGGATCATCAGCAGGCCGGCCTCGGTCGGGCTGTAGCCGCGACCGATCTGGAAGTACTGCCCCAGGAAGACCGCGCCGCCGAACATCGCCATGCCGACCGCGAGGCTGCCGATGATCGCCAGGGCGGTGGTGCGCTCGCGGATGATCGGCAGTGGCACCACCGGCTCGGCGACCCGCGACTCCACCCAGGTGGCCAGCGCCAGCAGGAGCACGCCGCCGCCGACCATGGCGAAGGTCTGCCAGGAGAGCCAGGCGAACGCGTCGTCGACGAAGGAGATCCAGATCAGGATCACGCTGACACCGGCCGCGATCAGCGTGGCACCGACGTAGTCGACCTTCACGTTGTCACGGCGGATCACCGGCAGGTGCAGCGTCTTCTGGAGCACCGCCAGGGCGATCACCGCGAACGGAGCGCCGATGAAGAAGCACCAGCGCCAGCCCAGCCAGGACGTGTCGACGATCAGGCCGCCGAGCAGGGGTCCGGCGACGGTGGAGAGGGCGAGCACGCCACCCAGGTAGCCGTTGTACCGGCCGCGCTCCCGCGGCGGGATCATCGCGGCGATGGCCACCTGGACCAGCGCCTGCACCCCGCCCATGCCGATGCCCTGGAACGCGCGAGCGGCGATCAGCTGCTCGGTGGTCTGCGTGAAGCCGGCCGCCAGCGAACCGATCACGAAGAGCACGATGGAGAGCTGGACCAGCAGTTTCTTGCTGTAAAGGTCGGAGAGCTTGCCCCAGATCGGGGTGGTGGCGGTGGCCGTGAGCAGGGTCGCCGTGACCACCCAGGTGTACTGCGTCTGGCTGCCGTGCAGATCGCCGATGATCTTCGGCAGGGCGGTGGAGACGATGGTGGAGCTCGCCATGGCGACGAAGAGCACGAGCAGGAGTCCGGAGAGGGCCTCCAGGATCTCGCGGTGCGTCATCTGGCCGTGCTCGGCGCGTGTGACGGTTGCTGCGCTCATTGCGCGGCCTCCAGAGTGGAAGAGTTGATCAAGTCGTGGGCGAAGCGGCGCAGGGCCGCGGTGAGGTCGGCGATCTCCTGCGGACTCCAGTCCCGTAGCGCGGTGGTCAGCCGCTGTTCGTACTGCTCCTGGGCACCTTCGAGCACCGCGTGACCGTGGTCGGTGAGGTGCAGGGTGCTGGCTCGTCCGTCGGACGGGTCCGCGGTGCGAGCGACCAGGCCCGCGCGGCCCAGGGCGGCGACGGCCCGGCTGATCGTGGACGGGTCGAGCGCGTGCTCGGCGGCCAGGTCCTTCATGTGGCAGGGGCCGGCCCGCTCGTGATTGCGGATGGCGGCCAGGACGCCGAGGGCACCGACCGGAACGGTCGTCATGTGCCGCTGCTTGAGCATGCGAACCGCTTTGAGGACCTCGTGCATGGCCTGCACCAGAGTGTCGTCGCGCATGACCCGCCTCCCCGAAATGCTTGACGCATACAACTATCCGCGCAACTTGCCCACTGCGCAAGTTTGCGCATTGGGAACTGAGTCACACGCCGGTAGGCTCAGGCCATGAGCGTGCCGACCACCGAGCCGGGCCTCCGCGAGCGGAAGAAGGCGGCCACCCGGCAGGCCCTGCACGAGGCGGCTCTGCGGCTCGCGCTCGAGCACGGCCCGGACCGGATCACGGTCGAGGCCATCGCGGACGAGGCGGGCGTCTCCCGGCGTACCTTCTCGAACTACTTCGCGAACAAGGAGGAGGCGCTCTTCCACGGCCACCTCGTCCGTACCCGGCTGCTGCTCGACAAGGTCCGGGCGCGGCCGGCCGAAGAGCCGGCCTGGGCCGCGCTCAGCGCGGCCGCCGAGGAGTTCTACGGCGAGCTCGGCGATCTGGACGCGGAGTGGGCGGCGCAGAGCCGGCTGGTGCGCCGCCATCCCTCGCTGGCGGCGGCGCAGGCGCAGACCTTCGCCGCGATGGAGCGTGAGCTGGCCGCGGAGGTCGCGGTCCGCGTGGGTCGCGCCGACCCCTTGGGCGTACGCACCCAGCTGATCGCCGCGGTGTTCCTGAGTACCCTGCGCGTCGCGTTGAACGTCTGGCTCGAGCACCACACCGAGACGACCTACCGCGACCTGGTGCGCGACGCGCTCGCCGAAGCGGGCCGCGGCTTCTCCTGATCGGGCCTCGCGAGAACGCGCGCGGTCAGCGGGTGGCCAGGCCGCCCAGCACGAGGACCAGCTGCCGGCGCCACGCCCGCGGGTCGGCCGAGTGCTGTGCCACCCCGGCGTTCGCCATCATCAGCAGCGCCAGGTCGTGCCGGGTGAAGTCGGAGCGGAGCCGGCCGGCCCGCTGCGCCCGGGCGAGCACGTCCACGGCCCGCTGCTGCGCGGTGGTACGCAACGCCGCCAGCCGTTCGTCGTCGTCGAAGGCGGTGGTCACCAGCAACTCGGCGAGTCCCCGGTCGGTCGCCTGCAACTCGCAGACCCGGGTCAGGTAGCCGACGAAGGCCGCCCACGGGTCCGGATGCTCCAGGGCCTGCTCGGCGAGGCGTACCGCGGAGGTCATGTGACTGGCGAAGACCTCGGCGATCAGGTGCCGCCGGCTGGGGAAGCGGCGGTAGAGGGTGGCATTGCCGACCCCGGCCCGGCGGGCGATCTCGTCCAGCGACGCGTCCAGCCCCTGCTCCGCGAAGACTTCGCGAGCGGCGTCGAGCAGGGCGGCTCGGTTTCGGCGGGCATCTGCGCGCAGCCGGGTGGCCATGCGCCACAGGATACGACTTTCCGGCGGAGATCCAATCCCCTGATGTTACGGTCCCCTCGATCTTTCCCCAGGGCACAGGAGGTGCGGGAATGCAGCGGATCGAGATCGACGTCCCGGCTGCGGACGGCGACGCGGACGCGTACTTCGTCAAGCCGGACGGACCCGGAACGTTCCCCGGCCTGCTGATGTTCATGGATGTCTTCGGTCTGCGGCCGAGAATCCGTGAGATGGCCGACCGGATTGCCGAGCGCGGATACGCCGTCCTGGTACCGAACCTGTTCTACCGCGATGCCCGCAGTCCGCTGGTCGACCCGGCCGAGTTGCAGGACGCCGAGCGGCGCTCCGCGGCGTTCCGGCGGCTGGCGGCGATGATGCCGGCACTGGCCGCCGGTGTCGCCGCTGACACCGCCGCGTACCTGGACTTCCTCGACGCCCAGGAGGGGGTCGCCCCGGGGCGGGCCGGTCTGTTCGGATACTGCATGGGCGGGCGAAACGCGCTGATCGCGGCGACCGCGCAGCCGGAACGGATCGCCCTGCTCGCCAGTTTCCACGCCGGTGGGGTGGTCACCGACGCGCCGGACAGCCCGCACCTGCGCGTCGGCGCGCTCACCGGCGAGGTCTACTTCGGACATGCCGACAACGACGGCTCGATGACGCCGGACCAGATCAAGGCCCTGGAGGCGGCTCTCGACGCGGCCGGCGTCACCTACACCTCGGAGTTGTACGAGGGCGCCCCGCACGGTTTCACCATGTCGGACACGGCCATGTACCACCCGGCCGGCGAGCAGCGGCACTGGGAGGCGCTCTTCGCCCTGCTGGACCGGGCACTGCCGGCGCCGGTCAGCTGATGCAGAACTCGTTGTTCTCCGGGTCGGCCATGGTCAGCCAGGTGTGCGGGCCCTGACGGCCGTCCCACAGGAAGGTGGCGCCGCGCGCGATCAACCGATCGCGCACGGCGCCCTGGTCCTCGTCGCCGACCCGGACGTCCAGGTGCATCCGGTTCTTCACCGTCTTCGCCTCGGGTACCTGCTGGAACAAGACCCGCGGTGCACCGGGTAGATCGTCCGGGTGGCGGATCGCCGCACCGGCTTTCCACACCAGCGCGCCATTGTGCCGGATGGTCTCCGCCTCGGTCGCGAACCCCTTGGCGATCATCTCCTTGATGAAGCCCTCGTCCTGCGGCTCCACCCGCCAGCCGAGGGTCTCCGCCCACCAGTCGGCGAGCGTGTGCGGTTCGGTGGCATCGACAGCGATCTGGAATCCATAGGCCATGTCCGGCACGCTACCCAGGATTGCGGACAGCGACAGGCCTTAATTCGCGTAAAGGCCGGGAAAGTAGCGGTCGATCGCGGTCACGTCGTACACGTGCCGTACCTCGGTGATCTTGTGATCCTCGACGCCGAGGAACTCGACCAGGCGGGCCGTGCCGAACGGGCCGTCCAGGTCGTAGATCAGCGCGGCCCCGTCGACCGCATCCGTACGCGACACCACGCTGACGCCGTCCGCGAAGGCGGCGACCCGGTGCAGCACCTGCAGCAGCTCTTCGTCGTCGACCGGAGCGTCGAAATTCCACTCCGTCTCGACGTCCGGGGTGAGCAGCCGCCGGGCCGCGGGCAGGTCGTCCGTGGTCCAGGATCGGACCCAGAAATCCACTACATCCACGATTGATCCCGTCAGCCGTTGAGCATCGAGTCGGCGCTCACGAATGTGTAGCCGACCTTCTTGATCCCGGTGACGAGCTCCTTCAGGTGCTCCGTACCGAGGTACGGGTGGTAGAAGCAGCTGGCCACGCCGTCGCGGACCACCAGGTTCCGCTCGGCCGAGGCGATCAGGTCGGCGGGGAGCCGGACCGGGTGGTTGTTGAACGCCTCCGGCTCGACGTTGCCGATGTTCTCCGGGACCACCACCGAGCCGTACACGTCCCGCACCGTGTACGGGAAGAACTGCCCGAACTGGCGGGAGTAGTCGTACTTGGCGCCGGTCAGCACGCCCGGGAAGTAGAGGCCACGGTCGTATCGCTTGCCGAACAGGGTGTGCGCCGCCTGGTAGTCCGCGGGGCTCGCCGCGTAGTGCGGGAACTCGAAGATCTTCGGGGCGCCCAGGCCGGTGGCCACGAAGACCGCGCCCGAGGCGATCATCCGGCCGGTGGCCCAGGCGACCGAGTCGCCGGCGACCGGACCGTCGTAGATCACGTAGTCCTTCTCGTTGACGTGCGCGGCGTAGAACTCGAAGTCGTTCGCGCTCACCCCGTCGTAGGGGTTGGCCACCGTGCCGTACTGGTGGGTGTAGCCGTGCATGATCAGCGTGCCGCCCTTGGACTTCATGTACTTCAGCGCGGCCACCACCTCGGGCCGCTTGGCGAGGGTGTAGTCCTCGCCGCCCTTCGGGTTACGGAAGCGCGGGTAGACGGCGACGCTGAACGGCACCTTCTGCGAGTACAGGTAGTCGGCGATGGCACGGAGGTCGGCCGGGTCGGCGTCCGGTCCGACGTCCTCGAGACGGATCAGGGCGCGGTGCCGCTCCGGCGCCTTGCTGCCGAGGGAGTCGAAGAGCAGGTCGGCGAATACCAGGTAGCGGTCGTCGTGGCCGACGTAGGAGAACGGGATCTCGCCGACGTAGGTGAGGTTGCCGGACTTCACCGCCCAACCGAATGTGGTGCCGTCCGCGCGTACCGCGGTGGCCAGCGTGCGGACCTTGGCGGTGTCGCTGATCGGCAGGTTCATGATGCCGGCCTTGTTGTCGGCGCTGCGGGTCAGCTTGCGGCCCTTGTAACCCACCTCGGCCACCTCGGCCAGGTCGAAGGTGCCGCTGGCGAACCCGTACTTCGCCGCGAATCCCGGCTTTGCGGCCAGCTGCCAGATGTTGTTGTAGACCCAGGTCACCGGCTTGGTGGTGGCCAGCACGTCGGTCAGGAACGCGGCCGGCAGCGGCTCGTCGTAGGTGGAGCCGAGGTAGATGACCGCGGTGTACGCGTTCAGGTCACCGGCCTTGTAGCCGGCGACCGGCGCGGCGGTCCACGAGCCGAAGTGCGAGGCCAGGTTGGCGGTCTGCGCGGCGTAGACCTCGCCCAGCCAGCCGTACTCGCTGGTGGTGTCGTACAGGACGAGGGTCTTCGCGGTGCCGCCGCCGGGCGCGGCCTTGCCGGTCTTCACCTTCGGCCTGGTGTTGCTCGCGGCGTCCGCCTCGACGGTGGTCAGGCCCACGGCCGTCACCGCGGCGGCCGAGGCGCCGGCGGCGAGCAGGGCGCGGCGGGAGATCTTCGCGGTACGCATCAGGCAACGGCTCCAGACGTGAGGGCGGTGTTCTGGCTGACGGGCATGGCGTCGGGGAACCGGGCGAGGCCGAGCAGTGCGGCGGTGGCCTGGGCGGTCCGGCGGGCGGCGAGACCGTCGCCGTACGGGTTACCGCCGGCGGTCATCGCGTCCCGGCGGACCCGGCTGTCCAGCAGTGCCGAGGCCTCCATGACGATCGTCTCGGTGTCCGAGCCGACCAGCTTGGCGCAGCCGGCGTGCAGCGACTCGACCCGTTCGGTGACGTCGCGCAGCACCAGGGCCGGCACCTTGAACGACGGCGCCTCCTCCTGGATGCCGCCCGAGTCGGTGAGCACCAGGTACGCCTCGGAGAGCAGCCGGGCCAGGTCCGGGTAGGGCAGCGGCTCGGTGACGGTCACCCGCTCGACCCCGGCCAGCGCGGCGTCGACCTGCGCACGGACCGCCGGGTTGGGGTGACTCGGCAGCACCACCTCGATGTCCGGGTAACGCGCGATCAGGTCCTTGACCGCGGCGAGAATCCGGTCCAGCGGCTCGCCCCACGATTCCCGCCGATGGGCGGTGACCAGGACCAGCCGGCCGGTGCTGTTTTTGTGTTCGTCCCGAGCGGCAAGGAGAGTGTTCTCGAACGGCAGCTTCCGGCCGGCCACCGCCAGGGTCGCGTCGACCACGGTGTTGCCGGTGATCAGCACGTCGGCGGGGTTGATCTTCTCGTCCAGCAGGTTCATCGCGGCCAGCGGCGTCGGCGCCAGGTGCAGCGAGGCGATCTGGGCGACCAGGCGGCGGTTGCCCTCCTCCGGGAACGGCGACTCCAGGTCACCGGAGCGCAGCCCGGCCTCCAGGTGGACGACCGGGATGCGGCGCCAGAAAGCGGCGAGCGCGCCGGCCAGGCTGGTGGTGGTGTCGCCCTGCACGATCACGGCGGCCGGGGTGCGTACCGACCACAGCTCGTCCAGCTCACGGATCATCGCGGTGAGCAGCTCGGCCTGGCTGCCGGAACTCCGCTCGACCTGGAGAGTGATGTCCGGCTCGAGGTCGAAGGCGGCGAGCGCCTGGGTGACCATGGCCGGGTGCTGGCCGCTGGCCAGCAGGATCGGCTTGACCAGGCCGGCCTCGCGCATGGCGAGGGCGACCGGGGCGAGCTTGACGGCTTCGGGGCGGGTGCCGCCGATCAGGTGAACTTCGCGCACAGACACGGGGGAGCATTCTGTTCGGGGGGAGGGTGGGGATTCGCCTGCGGGATCAGGCGGCGATGGCCAGCGGTTCTTCGACGAGCCGCTCGGTCTTGGCCCAGGCTTGGCGTCCGCTGGCCTGGCGGCCCAGCGCGCGGAAGGTGGCGGTCAAACCCAAGATCAAAAATGCGGGGTACGCGAGAGCCGCGATCAACATGCGGGGCATGCCTTCGTCGCCGCGCTTGTGTTTGTGCACCAGCGCCCAGAGCAGGCCGGGGAACGTGGTGACCACGATCCAGACGACGCTGCTCTCGGCCAGGGCGGCCCAGGTCGGCAGGAACGGCACCGGATGTCCGACCAGGAGGCCGGTCGCCCCGGCCGCCGCCATCGCGACCACCAGAACGGTGACCATCGCGTTCGCCCACGGCGAGAGCAGGTAGTGCAGCATCTCCACCAGGGCGGTCCGGGCGATCCGCGGGGAGGAGAAGAGCCGGCCGAGGTACCGGGCGCACTGCATGTTGCCCTGCGCCCACCGGGTCCGCTGCCGGGTGAGCCGGCGGATGTCGACCACCGCCTGCTGGGTGACCGAGGCGCGGGAGGTGTACCGGATGGCGACGCCGCCGAGGTGCATCCGCAGGCCCAGTTCCAGGTCCTCGACCAGGCAGCTGGACCACGGTGCCGTACCGAGTGCCAGCAGCGTGGAGAGGCGGCTGAACTGGCCGTTCCCGCCGAGCCCGACGGTGTCCAGGGCGTCCCGCATGTTCTGGCAGGCGTCCACGATGGCACCGAACTCCAGGTCCTGCACCGCGCCGAGGAGCTTGTTGCGGTTACGGATCCGGACCTGCACCTGGACCGCGCCGACCTTGGAGTTGCGCATCAGGCGGGAGACTTCGGTGAGGATGTTCTCGCTGCCCTGCCCATCGCCGTCGATGATGCCGAGCACCACCCGCTCCGGGCTGCTCCCGGCCTCGGCGCTCCGCTCGGCGATGTAGCGGTAGGCGGCGTTCAGGGCCTCGCCCTTGCCCTGCCGTGCCTCCGGCAGCTCCCGGCGCATCACGTGCAGCCGGGGGTGGTCGATCGCGGCGAGCACCTCGGGGGTGCGGTCGTCGGAGCCGTCGTCCACCACGATGACCCGGGCGAGCGTGCCGGCCGGTCCGCGGAGCCGCAGCGCCGCGTTCACCGTGTTGGCGACGACGGCCTCTTCGTTGAGGGCCGGAACGATGATCCAGAAGTGCTGGGGACGGGCGTCGCCGCCGGCCACCGCCTTGTTGACGACCGAGGCGCGGTGCGTGCCGACGTAGCGGACCGCGAACCACACCAGGAGGAGCGTGGAGATCGGCCAGGCCAGCAGGACCGCGTATCCGGCGATCGCGAAGAACCAGCTTTCCGATGCCGTCACCCGAAGTCCTCCCTAGCCCTAGTAACTGTTCGTGATATCCGTCGAGCGAGGTGGGCCTTGCTCGGACGTAATAGGACATTAAGGAACTACCGAGGGTGACTCAAGAGCCGTGAGCGGAATGATGAAGGATCCTGGCCGATCGGTCGAACCCAGACATCTCAGACTTCGCTGAGCTGGCGAAACCGGGCGCGTTTTGCCCGATTGGGGATGATCGGCGGAGATATCTCTCTGAGGTTGACCGATTGCGTAGAGTGATTATCGCACCATGAAACCGGCGACATGGGGATGTATACGCTCTGTAGTCGGTCAGTGACGCAAAAAGGCCGCCCGGCAGGCGGGCGGCCTTTCCAGCGATGGTGATCCGGCTCCGCTATGCGGGCGGATCGTCGAGCAGCGTCGGATCGTCGCGGAGCAGCGCGGCCAGGCGGCGAGCGGCCATCTCGGTCTCCTCCGGGCGTTCCACCTGGAGCGGGATCGGCTGCGCGAACGGCTCGGGAAAGCCGGACTGCGGCTCGGCGGGCTGGGCCGGTGGCGGGGACTGCGGCGCCGGACCCGGCTGCGGTACGGCGAACGGCCCGGGCGCGGTGTGTGCCGGCGGCACCGGTGGTGGTGGGGCGGCGTACGGATGCGGCGACTGCGGTGGCGGCGCGGCCGCGTACGGATGCGGATTGTGGGGTGGCACTGAAGGCGGCGGCGTCGCCGCGAAGGGATGCGGTGCGGGACGCGCGGGATCGACGCCGGGTTGCTCCTGGGTCGCGCCGTTGGCCTGGCGCATCCGGGCCGCGAGATCGTCTCTGGTGGTCTCGCCCGGTTGACGGCCGTAAGGCGCCTCCGGATAGCCGTGACCGGCCGGAGCGTACGCCGGGGAGACCGGTGGGGCGGACGAGACGAACGGGCGCTCGGCGGTCGGCGGCTCCGCGTACCCGAAGTCGGTGGGACCGAACCGGTCCTGGTCGTCGTGGCTCCCGGACGGGTAGGCCGGAGCCGGCGGCGGCTCCTCCTCGACCTCGATCTCGAAGTCGGCGTGCTTCGGCGCCTCGGCGGCACGCGCCGCGACCGTGTGGTCGGCGCTCACCTGCACCACGCCGTCGGCGAAAACGAAATGAAGCAACGTGGGATCGCCGGCGCCTTCGACGCCGACCGTGACGTTCAGGTTCGGGTGGCGGGAGATCACTCCCGCGATCGCCTCGACCAGTTCCGTCACCGCCGGCGGGGTGCCGGGGGAATCGCCGGCGGCGCGGCGCCTCAGCTCGTCCCGTCGGGCGAGCTTGTCGAGCGCGTCGTCCAATCCGCCTCGCACGTCACCGTCCTCTTCTCACGCGGTCGCCCGGTACTCCCACTGTGCCCTCAGCCGGGCCGGTTTGGGAACTGTGACCGGGTGAACCGCCCGACACCTACGACGACTTCATTCGGATCGCCTTGTCGAGTGCCTGGTCCAGCACCACGAGCAACGCGTCCCGTACGGACCCGCGGAAACGGGCGTCGAAGGAGATGACCGGAACGTCCTCCCGGACCGCGAGCGCCCAGCGCACCTCGTCGAGGCTGTAGCTCAGCTGCCCGTTGAAGGTGTTGATGCCGACGACGAACGGGAGACCGGCCCGCTCGAAGTAGTCGACCGCCGGGTAACAGTCGTCGATCCGGTTGGTGTCCACCACGACGAGTGCACCCAGAGCGCCCTTGACCAGGTCGTCCCACATGAAGGCGAACCGGGTCTGGCCCGGCGTGCCGAAGATGTAGAGCTTCAGCGTCTGGTCGATGGTCAGAACACCGAAGTCCATCGCCACGGTCGTGCCGGTCTTCATGGTCGCCTGACCGGGATCGTCGATGCCCACGGACTCCGACGTCATCTCGGCCTCGGTGGTCAGCGGCGCGATCTCGGAGATGGCGCCGACCGTCGTGGTCTTACCGACGCCGAAGCCGCCGGCCACGATGATCTTTACCGGGACCGGCGCCTTCTTGGGCGCGCTGCCCGATACCCGCGCGGTGCCGACGACGCGGTTAGCTGATGGATCGAAGTCCACGGATCACTCGCATGATGGTCTCGGGGTCAGGTGTGTCGTTGTCCAGCACGTGGACGTCCAGTTGGCCGGCGGCCCGAAGGTCACCGACGAGGATTCGGCAGACGCCCAGATGAAGGCGCAACCGAGCGGAGATCTCAGCCACCGAGATCGGGCTCTCCTCGCAGAGAGACACGATCGCCCTGGTTTCCGGAGACAACCGCGACGGTGGTGCGCCAGGCACCACCGTCACCTGAGTTTCCATACCGATGTCGGGGTCTCCTCCATCGGTTCGCCCGGACGTGATGACGAACGGGCGCAGACTGTTGGTCGACTGCTCGACCGGCGGGTGTTCCCCGGTGGGGGTGTAGCCGCCGGTCGAGTGCTGCGGACCGGATTGCAGGAAGGGCCGGACTCCGGGGCGCGCCGGAGGCACCGGTTCGTCGGGGTCCGGGTAGGTCATTGCTGGACGGCGTTCTTCAACTCGGCGATCAGGCGCGGGCTCAGGGCGCCGCCGGCGCGGGTGGCGAAGAGCGTCATCTCGTACGCCAGGGTGCCGAGGTTGGCGGACCGGTCGGCGATGACGCCGAGGACCGAGCCGGCGCTGATGGCGGTCACCAGCAGGTAACCGTCAGCCATGTCGATGATGACCCGGTTCAGCGCGCCCAGCCGGTACCAGCTGGCGGCGCCGCCGGAGAGGCTGGTCAGACCGGACACGACTGCCGCGAGGCGCTCGGCGTTCGGCCTGTCCTTGATCGCCGACATGGCCATCAGGAGACCGTCGGAGGACACCGCAATGGCTTCGATCACGCCCGCTGTACCGGAGGTGAACGAGTCCAGCAGCCAGTTGAAGGTCTTGGCTTCGGCGCTGAGCTGACTTTGCGCGGTGGGGTATGGGGAAGTCATCGCGGTTGTCCCTCGTGTTGTGGCTGACTTTCATTCAGGGCGAGTGCGACTCCGTACTCGAACTGATCCATCAGGGCTCGTGCGGCTTCCGGGTCCAGCTGGGCCGGGGCCGGCGGTGGAGTCGGGCGGTGCGGTTCGTCGCGCGGGAGGGTCGCTCCGGGTACGCGACGAGTCAGCGGGGAGCCGCCGGACGACGCCGGAGGAGCGGGCGGTGCCGCTTCCGGGGCCGGGGTGCTCCACTGCGGGGTGGCGTTCCACTCCGCCTGTGCCGGTGCGGGAGTGCTCCACTCGGCCTGCACCGGTGCGGGAGTGTTCCACTCGGCCTGCACCGGGGCGGGAGTGTTCCACTCCGCTTGTGCCGGAGCCGGAGCCGGAGCCGGCGGCTGCGCCGGGGTGCTCCAGTCCGGCGGGGTGACCGGGGCGGGCATGGACACGCTGGTGTCCGAGGCGTCCCACTGGGCGCGGCTGACGCCGGCCTCGAAGGCGTCGAAAGCGGCCCGAGCGGCGAGCGCGTCATCCTGCGAGGGCGCGGCGGCGTGCTGCTGCTTGCCGCTCTCGGCCGGCAGCTGGCTGCCCGGCACCCGGCGGCGCAACGGAGCCGCGTTGCCACGCTGCGGCGCCGCGGGGGCGGCCGCCTCCGGCGAATAGCCGCCGTAGTTGTCGCCGGTGCGCTGCTGCGGGATCTGCGCCGCCTCCGGCGCAACGGCTGACGCCGGGGTGTTCCAGGCGGCCTGGACCGGCTCGTTGTTCCAGCTCGAGCCGGCCGACGGGGCGGACGGCAGCTCCGGCAGCGCGGCCGGAACCCGGCCGGCGACCGGGGTGCCCATGTCGTAGGCGACCACCGGCTCCTGCGGGTAGATCGGCGCGGCCGGCTCCTGGTACGCCGGTCCCGGCGAGTAGACCGGCTCGGCGTCGTAGACCGGCTGACCGGCGTACGGGTCCGCGGCCGGCGCCTCACCGGGCACCGGAGCGCCCGATCCGCCGAACGCGTTCCAGGAGTGGCTGGACTCCAGCGTCTGGGTGGCCCGGTTCAGCACGTTCGGGTCGAACGGCTGCTGGCTGCCCGGCACCGAGCGGATCGCCGCACTGGCGATCGCGACCTCGGTGGTGTTGCTGCGCAGCGCGCCGGAGTAGGCGTGCTCCGGAGCCTGGATCTGCGGCGGGGCGGACGGCGCCGGGACGGCGGCGGCCGGCATGGCCGGGGGGAAGCCCGGCGCAGGTGCCACCGCCAGGTTCTCCACCCGGGCGATGAGGTGCGACGGGTTCAGGTCGATCCAGGCCGTCAGACCGCCATCCGGGGTGTCGGTGAGGGTCACCTCGATGCCGTGCCGGCGTGCGAGCCGGCCGACCACGAAGAGACCGAGCACCTCGGTGGGGGCCAGGTCCAGACGCTCACGGCGGGTCAGCCGGGCGTTCTCCTCGGCCAGCCGCTCGGGTGCGAGACCCAGGCCGTGGTCGATGATCGCCAGGCGGGCGCCGCCGCGCAGTTCGTCGGCGCTGACGGTGACGTTCGTGTGCGGCGGGGAGAACGACGTGGCGTTCTCCAGCAGCTCGGCGAGGAGCAGCGTCAGGTCGGCCAGGACGGCCGGCACCACGACGATGTCCTCCGGCACGTCGACCTCGACACGGGTGTAGTCCTCGATCTCACCCAGGGCGAGACGTACGACGTCGGAGAGCGGCAGCGGTGCCATGTGCTCGTTCGCACCGGCGCCACCGGAGAGCACGACCAGCGCGGACGCGTTCCGGCGCAGACGGCTGGACATGTGGTCCAGACGGTAGAGCTCGCGGAGGCGGTCGCTGTCGGTCTCCCGGCGCTCCAGGCTGTCGATCAGGGACAGCTGGCGGCCGACCAGGTTCTGCGTACGCCGGCCGACGTGGCCGAACATCTGGGCGACGTTACGGCGGCCGAGCACCTGCCGTTCCACCAGCCGGGCGGCGGTGGTCTGCACGCGGTCGAACGCGCGGGCCAGGTCACCGATCTCGTCCTGGGCCTCGACGTCGACCGGGTCGAGCCGGATCGGGCGTACCGCCGCTTCCTGCTCGTCGTCGGCCACGCGCTCGAGCTCGGCCTCGGCGGCACGGGCGATGCGGTCGGCCGAGACGGTCAGACGGCGCAGCGGCCGGGCGACCGCGCGGGCCATGAAGATGCTGAGCGTGATCACCAGGATCAGCAGCAGGAACGAGCCGCCACCGATGAGGAACGCCTGGCGCAGCGCGCTCTCCCGGTTGTCGGCGACCGTGTTGTCCACGTCCTTGGCCACGCGCTTCTCGACGAAGCTACCGAGGATCGTCACCGACTCCAGGGACGGGAAGAGCGTCCTGATGTTGAGGTCGTTCAGCGCCGCGATCGGGTTCGACGCCAGCGCGGTCTGGAAGTTCGGGCCCACCCGGAACACGAACGCGTCCTGGGTGTTGATGTAGAGCCGGTACTGGTCGTCGGTGAAGTACACCTCGGACGTCGTAATGATCGACTGGATCTGGCTGAACGTCGCGTTGAACAGGCTCAGCAGCAGCGCCGCGTTCGCCGGCTGGGACCGGGCGACCACCGCGGTGGCCAGGTAACAGGTGGCCTGGCTGATCAGGTCGTCGGAGCGCATGGCGCGGTCGAGTGCGTACACCTGGCGGCCGACACCGGTGGTCAGGTCGGCGCTCACCGAGAGGCCGAGACCGTCGATCAGCGGCGTGACCACGTTGGTGAACTCGGTGACCACCTGGACCGGCTGGATCGTCCCGTTCAGGACGTTCTGCCGGGTGCTGTTCAGGGTGGCGGACCGGGCGATGGCTCGCCGCAGTTCGTCGGGCACGTCGTTGTCCGGGTCGGCCAGGTTCGCCACCGCGTCGGCGGCCTCGGCGCTCTGCACGACCAGGTCGGGCCGCTCCACCAGACCCAGGAGGAAGCCGACCGAGAGCAGCCGTTCCTCCTGAAGTTCGATCAGGGCCGAGCTGACCTGGGTGGCCATCTGAACGGTGTCGGAGGTGTCCTGGGCGACGCGGGCCGCGTCGATGCGCTCGAAGATGACCGGCACGCTCAGGCCCACGACGCCGAGCAGTGGCACGAGCACCAGCAGGGCGAGCTTGCCCAGGATGCGGAACTTACCGAAGAGCACCGGAACGCTCCCGCCGCGTAGCGCTGTCGCCGTAGTTCGGCGCGCCGCCGTAGTTCGGAACCGGGTCGTACGGGCTGCCGCCGTAGGCGCCGCCGGAGCCTGGACCGGTGCTGTCGCCACGGACCGACACCTCGCGAGCGGAGTCGCCGCTGTCGCCGAGTGATTCGCGCGCCTCGCGGGCTCGGGTCCGGGTCCACCACGTCGCCACCAGGATCAGGGCGACCGCCACACCGAGCAGCCCCCACGCCTCGATCCGGCGGTAGTTGAGCGAGTCGATCCGGTCGTCGAGCAGAGTGTTCATCTCCTGGAGCACGACGCCGGACAGCGCGTTCAGCGCGGTCGTCAAGGTGCTCTGGGCGGTCACCATGGCCGAGACGTCCGGCGCGCCGCCGAAGTTGGCGCCACGGTTGGCAGCCTCGATACCTCGGCGGAACCGGTCCAGGTTGCTCACCAGGTTGCCGCTCAGGGTCCCGCTGGTGGTGTCGTTAGCGGCTTCCTGCAGGTTGTCGGTGAGCTCGCTGGCGGCCTCCTGAACAGCGAGGACCTCGTGGCCGAACTGGATCAGCAGCGGCGGCCTCTGCTTGGCCTTGGCGCCGGCGACCATGTTCGCCATGTCGCCCATCCGGCTCACCCGGGTCACCGCTTCCGGCATGTTGACCGCGACGGCCTCCTGGAGGAACCAGATGTCGCTCTCCGCGTCACGGTTCAGCGTGGAGTTCTCCCGGACCGCCCCGTAGAGCTCGAGGGCCAGGTCCGAGACCTCGACGTGCGCCTCGTAGATGGTCGAGGAGTCACCGGTGACGCCTGGCAGGCGGCCGATCTTCTCCTTCAACCCGGACCAGCGCTCGCTGGTCTCGAGGTCCTCGCCCAGGCGCTCGTCGACACCCTGCACGCGCGCGACGGCGGCGGTCAGTGCGGCCGGCTCCGCGAAGACGCCCTGCAGAGCGGACGACTGGGACTCGGCCAGCGAGGTGATCAGTCCGCCGAGTGCAGAGAGGTACTCGACGCCCTGCTTCTCGAGGTTCGTGTCGTTCCGCTGTTCCGAGGTGTCATCCAGGACACGCAGGAACAGGGCTGCGGTCGGCAGCACGACGAGCACCGTCAGCACCACCGCGAGGGCAGAACGTAAACGGGTTCGCCGGCTGTTCACCGAGACTGACATTGCTTTCGTCCTCCGCCATGCACACGCGATGGGCCATTTGGGGGGCTACGCACAGTAGCCGTGCGGGCGCACCGATCCGGGTCAATCTATCCGAGAAATCCTCAGAAAACCCCTTTCCAAGGGTCAGAGTTGTCTCGGCTGATCGGGGGATACGCGGCACTGCCGACTCGGCTGTACTGCCGTGTGAACTGGGTCCGGTGCGATGAAGGCCCAGTCCACGCGGGGGGTCGGAACTAAGTGACGAGCGCCGCGTGGATCGTATCCGCACCGCAGGCGACACGTGAATATGAGTTCTACTTCGGATTTGTTACATCTGGCCGGGCTCGCCATTACGCAATGTGATGTTGTGGCTGCATAGTGAGACGACTTCACGTAGGGTGGCCGTGCGAACACAAAAAGAAAGGCCTCTCCGTCCCGTTTTCGGTACGGAGAGGCCTAATGACTTAAATCCTGGCCAGTGCTTTTCGGAGCGGATCGAGCCCCAGGGAGCCCAGGTTGAGGGCGTCCCGGTGGAAAGACTTGAGGTCGAAATCACTGCCTTTACGCTGCTTTGCCTCGTCGCGGGCCTGCAGCCAGATCCGCTCCCCGACCTTGTACGACGGAGCCTGCCCCGGCCATCCCAGGTACCGCTTCCACTCGAACCGGAGCACCTCCTCCGCCATCCGGGTGTGCGCCCGCAGGAACTCCCAGCCCAGTTCCGGTGTCCACCGGGCACCCGGGTGGAAACCGAACGGGTTGTCCCGCGGGATCTCCAGCTCCAGGTGCATGCCGATGTCGACGATCACCCGGGCCGCACGGAGTGCCTGGCCGTCCAGCATGCCGAGCCGGTCACCGGGGTCGGTCAGATAGCCGAGCTCGTCCATCAGGCGTTCCGCGTACAGCGCCCAGCCCTCGCCGTGCCCGGAGCACCAGCAGAGCAGCCGCTGCCACCGGTTGAGCGAGTCGGCTCGCAGCAGGGTCTGGCTGACCTGGAGGTGATGTCCGGGAACACCCTCGTGGTAGACGGTCGTGACCTCGCGCCAGGTGGAGAAGGTGTCCTGCCCCTCCGGAACCGCCCACCACATCCGGCCGGGCCGGGAAAAGTCCTCGCTCGGGCCGGTGTAGTAGATACCGCCGTCGCTGGTCGGGGTGAGGCAGCACTCGAGCTTCTGCGCGGGCGGCTCGATGTCGAAGTGGGTGCCGTTCAGCTCGCTGATCGCCCGGTCGGAGAGCGCCTGCATCCAGTCCCGGAACGCCTCCTTGCCACCGATGTTGCGGGCCGGGTCGGCGTCCAGAGCCGCCACGGCCTGGTCCACGGTCGCGCCCGGGCCGGCGATGACGGCGGAGACCGCGCGCATCTCGCGCTCCAGCCGGTCCAGCTCCTCGAAACCCCAGAGGTACGTCTCCGTCAGGTCCACCTTCGCGCCGAGGAAGTACTGCGAGGCGAGGGTGTACCGCTCCAGACCGGCGGCCTCCTTCTCCCGGCCGCGCGGGGCCAGCTCCGCGCGGAGGAAGGTGCCGAAGTCCCGGGTGGCCTCGGTCGCCGCGGCCGCGCCCCGGCGCAGGTCGGCGGCGAGCGCACCGGAGGCGTCCAGCCGCTCGGCGAGAGACCCGAAGAAGTTGTCGCGGCTGGGGTCGGTCCAGGCGTCACACTGCTCGGCCACGGCCAGCAGCTGCGTGCGGGCGCTGATCAGGCCTGAGCCGGCGCCCTCCAGCAGGGTCCGGCGGTACTGCTCCAGGGCGGCCGGGAAGGCGTTCAGCCGGGCCGCGATGTTGGCGACCGCCTCGTCGCCTTCGGTGGGCATGACGTCGAAGACCATGCGCAGCCCGTGCAGACCACTGGAGATCACGCTGACGTCGGTGGCGGCGTAGCCCGCGTCGTACCGGGCCAGCTCCAGGCCGAGCCGCTCCAGCATGGCCTCCTTGGCGACCTGCTCGGACCCGTGCTCGGGATCGATCACATCGAGGTCGTTGATGGTGCGGCGAAGCAGCTCGGCCTGGGCCGCGAAGCCCTCCGGCGAGAGGTCGTCGGTCTTGTCGTCGTAGCCGGAGATGCCGACGGCGGTCGCACCGGTCGGGTTGAGCTCGGCCCACTCGTCGACGTATCGGTTGGCGAGTTCGTCAATTTGTCCCACCTCGCCGACCCTACGTGACGGCGGCGTGCGAGCGGGTCCACTCGACCAGGCGATCGACCGGCCAGGTGTTGACCACCCGATCCGCCGGTACGCCGCAGAGCGCCGCCCGCCCGCACCCGAAGTCGAGCCAGTCCAGCTGACCCGGCGCGTGCGCGTCGGTGTCGATGCTGAACAGGCACCCGGCCTCCACCGCGACGGTGAGCATCCGCTTCGGCGGGTCGAGCCGGTCCGGCCGCGAGTTGATCTCGATGGCCTTGCCGTGCTCCAGGCACGCCTCCAGCACCTTGTCCAGGTCGAACGTGCTGGGCGGGCGGGTACGCGCCCGGGAGTGCGCCGCGTCCCCCTCACCGGCCGCGGAGACCTTCCGCCCGGTCATGTGCCCGAGGATGTCCAGGTGCGGGTTGGCCAGCGCGGTCACCATCCGCCGGGTCATCCGTGCCGACTCGTCACGCAGCTTGCTGTGCACCGAGCCGACCACCACGTCGAGCCGGGCCAGCAGCTCGTCCTCCTGGTCGAGCGAGCCGTCGTCCAGGATGTCCACCTCGATGCCGGTGAGGATGCGGAAGCCGTCCGGCAGCGCCTCGTTCAGCTTGGCGACATGATCGAGTTGTTTGCGCAGCCGGGCCGCGGTGAGCCCCCGGGCCACCGTGAGGCGGGGCGAGTGATCGGTCAGCGCGAAGTACTCGTGGCCCAGGTCGGCCGCGGCCAGAGCCATCTCCTCGATCGGTGAGCCGCCGTCCGACCAGTCGGAGTGCACGTGACAGTCGCCGCGCAGGGCGGCCCGGAGAGCGGCGGCCGCGGCCGGCAGGTCGGTGCCCTCGGTGGTGCCCAGCCGGCGCAGGTAGACCGGCTCCTCGCCGGCCAGCGACTCGGTGACACACCGCGCGGTCACGTCGCCGACCCCGGGAAGCTTCGCCAGCGTGCCGGCCTCGGCCCGGGCGACCAGTTCGTCGTGCGGTGTCTTCGCGACGGTCGACGCCGCCGACCGGAACGCCCGTACCCGGTACGTCGCCTCGTTCGCCCGCTCCAGCAGAAACGCGATACGTCGCAGGTCGGCGACCGGGTCACGGGATGACATGCGATCAGCCTAGGACCTGCGAACGTTCTTGCCGCGCCCATATCGAAGTCGGTATCTTCCGGCGGTCGCCCAGGAGGATGGGCGGATCACGGGGAGGAAACCCTCATGTCAACCGCCCTTCGCGCGGCGATATCGGTCGCCATGCTGGTCGGCTTCTACGTTCTCGGTCTGCTTCAGCTGGCGGTTGTCGGCTGGCTGATCTTCGAGATCTGGACCCATATGAACGGTGCCGGTGCGGCCAAGCTGAGCTGGGTGCTGATCGTCGCCGTCGGCGCGGTCGTCGCCGGACTGTGGCGGGCCATCCGGGCCCGGCCGAGCGAGCCGGAAGGCCTGCTCCTGGCGCCGGCGCAGGCGCCACACCTCTGGCAGACAGTACGCGAGATGGCCGTCGCCGCCGGCACCCGCGCCCCCGACGAGATCCGTCTGGTTCCCGAGGTCAACGCCGCGGTGAGCGAGGACACCAAGCTCCTCGGCCTGGTCGGCGGCACCCGCCGGCTGTACCTCGGGATGCCGCTGCTGCAGACCTTCACCATCGACCAGATGCGCTCGGTGATCGCGCACGAGCTGGGTCACTACTCGGGTTCGCACACCCGGCTCTCCGCGGTCGCGTACCGGGGACGGGTGGCCATGCACGAGACGCTCAGCCGGGTCGGCAAGTGGAACGTGTTCGGCTGGGTCTTCAAGGGCTACGGCTATCTCTACCTGCTGGTCAGCAACGCCGTCACCCGGCGGCAGGAGTTCGAGGCCGACCAGGTCTCGGTACGCGTGGCCGGCGTTGAGGCGGCGGTCAGCGCGATGCGCGAGCTCCCGGTCGTCGACGCCGCCTGGAACTTCTACTTCGGACGCTACATCTCGTACGGCTGGGAGATCGGCTACGCGCCGGACGACGTCTTCGGTGGCTTCCGTGAGCTCTACACCGCCCGTACCGCCGAACTGGCCGCGCTGCGCCAGGAGGAGCCGGACGAGGAGACCTCGCGCTGGGACACCCACCCGGCGACCGGTGACCGGATCGCGGCGATGCGCGCCCTGCCCCCGGTGCCGCACCCGGCGGACTGGCGGCCGGCCTCGATGCTGCTGCCCCAGCTCGACGGCGCGGGCCTGGAGCTGCAACGGCAGGTGGTGAACTTCGGGTCTCGTACCGTGCTGCCGTGGGCGGACTTCACCGCCGCCTCGCTCATCGCGGTGCAGCAGCGCAAGGCCGATCGGATCTTCCGTTCGGCGGCCCGGCGTCTCGGTGTCGAGGAGGCCGGCCTGGCCGAGATCTTCCAGCTGGTCGCCGCGGGCCGGCTGGGCGAGCTGGCCGCCGAGTTCTACCCGGACGCCAACCGGTACGAGGCCGCGCAGGCGTTCGCCGACCCGATGGGCGACTTGATCAGCCTCGCCGCGGTGCGCTCCGGTGTGGCCTTCTGGCGACACTCCTGGTCGGAGCCGGCCCGCCTCGTCGACGCGTACGGCGAGCCGGTCGACTACACCGAGATCGCCAAGCTGGCGGTCGCACCGGAGACCCTGGACCAGGCTCGGGCCTGGCTGGCCCACCTCGGCATCCATGTCCAGGCGGCGAAGGTGGTCGAGGCCAAGGCCGGCGCGAGCGGTTCGGACGTGATCGGGGCGCTGCCCAACGTCCGCGTCGACGACCAGGAGAACGACGTGATCCTGCTGGACCGCGGTCTGGTCTTCGTGCCGGCGCCGAAGGACACCGACAAGGGCGAGAAGCGGATCGGTGAGCTGCTCTCCGCGAACGACCCGGCGACGCTGGCGCACCACTACCGCTTCGTGCCGTACGAGGAGGTGGCCACCGCCCGGATCCTCAAGGCGGTGCCGATCAACGCGGAGCTGCGCCTGCACGACGGATCCCAGGTGACGCTCAAGGAGCGCTGGTCCAGCGACAGCATCGGCAAGAGCCGGGATACGTTGGAGTCGATCCTCAAGCAGATCAATGAACGGGCGACACGATAAATGCGCACGATCGACTGGGTGGACGGCGCCGTCGAGATCATCGATCAGACGGCGCTCCCGGGTGAGCTGCGGGTTCTGCGGCTGCACACGGTGGGGGAGCTGATCGCGGCGATTCAGTCGCTGGCGGTGCGCGGCGCTCCGGCGCTCGGTGTGGCGGGTGCCTTCGGGGTGGCTCTCGCGGCCCGGGTGCACGCCGACGATCCGGCGGCGCTCGGGGTGGCGATCCGCAAGATCGAGGAGGCTCGCCCGACGGCGGTCAACCTGGCCCGCGGCGCGCGGCGTGCCGCGGCGCGGCTTCCGCTCGGCCCGGAGGCGGTGCTGTCGGAGGCGTACGCGATCCGGGACGAGGAGATCGCGGCGTCGAAGGCGATGGCGTTCCGCGGCGCCGACCTGATCACGGAACTGTGCGGCGCCCGGCCCCGGCTGCTCACCCACTGCAACACCGGTGGCCTGGCCGCGGTGACCGTCGGTACCGCGCTGGGCGTGGTCGGCGAGCTGCACCGCCGGGAGCGGCTGGCCGGGGTGATCGCGAGTGAGACCCGGCCGCTGTTGCAGGGCGCCCGGCTCACCTCCTGGGAACTGACCCGCTGGGGCATCGAGCATCGGGTGGCGGTCGACTCGGCCGGGCCGTTCCTGATGGCCCGGGGCGAGGTGGACGCGGTGATCCTGGGCGCCGACCGGATCTGCGCCAACGGCGACGTGATCAACAAGGTGGGCAGCTACTCGCACGCCCTCGGCGCGCACCGGGCCGGCATCCCGTTCGTGGTAGTCGCACCCGAGTCCACAGTCGACGTCGACACCCCGTCAGGCGCGCACGTGGAGATCGAGGACCGGGGCGCGGCCGAGGTCACCGCCTGGAGCGACGCGGTGAACCCGGCCTTCGACATCACCCCGCACGACCTGGTCACCGCGATCGTCACCGACCGCCGCGTGATCCGCGTCGACCAGGGCGAGCGCCCTTAAACCGCAGGCTTCCAGGGCTTGAGCCAGCCGGTTTCGGGCCAGCCCTCGGCAGCGGCCATCAACGGGTACGCCGTGGCACCGTCCACCGACTCCCGGACGATGTCGGCGTGCCCGGAATGCCGGGCGGTCTCCTGGATCAGGTGCAGCAACACCCACCGCAGCGACCAGAAGTCCCGGTCGGCCGGGTTCCACGGCACCGAGTGGTCGATCGGCACCGGATGGTCGAGATCCGCGATGTCCACGACGGTCCGCTCGGTCGCCTCGGCGATCCGGTCGTACCGCTTGAACACGTCGTCGATGGTCTCCCCGTCGACCAGCCGGAAGTTGTTCTCGTACGCCTGGTAGTCGATCGGCTGCGACTCGCCCCGGACGATCGTCATCCAGCTCTCCTCGGTCGCGGCGACGTGCTTGATCAGCCCGCCGACGCTCAGCGAACTGGCGCTCGGCGTGGCCCGCACCTGCTCGTCGGTGAGCCCGTAGGCGGTCAGCCTGAGCACGTACCGCATCTGGGCGAGGTAGGCGAGCAGACCGTCCTGCTCGTTGGCGATCGGACCGACCTGACCGGGCATCGGGGGCTCCTTCGGTGGGCTTTCTCCGTCACCGTCCACGTTAGGCGGGCTTGCGGTCACCTTGTGGCCGCAATACGACAACTTCGTCGTGATCCACCGATGTCACCCATCCACCGGCCCGGCCCAGCTCCAGCAGCGCCGGGATCGAAACCCGCATCTTCTCCGGCTCGCCGGGTGCCGGCGGCCAGGATCGCCGCAGCTCACCGGCGGCGTGCAGCGGCGGAATCACCGCGCCCACCGGGTCGTCCGAGGCCAGCAGGGCGTCCAGCTCACCGAGGAAGCCGATCAGCGAACGCAGCTCGGTGCGCACCGCTTCCGCGTTGCCGCCGCACATCGCCGCGATCATCTCGGCGCGGGTGCCGGCCACCCGGGTGCCATCCCGGAACGAGCCCGCCGCGAGGGCTCCGGCCAGCGGATCTCCGGCGAGCTGGCGGGCCAGGGTGGCGGCGAACAGATGCGGGACGTGGCTGATCCGCGCGACCGCGGTGTCGTGCTCGGAAGCGGTCACCGGCACCACCCGGGAGCCCATCGCGGTGAACAGCCGGGCCAGCGTCATCCAGTCATCGAGGTCGGTGTCGTGCGGCTCCAGGCAGAGGACCCACGCGCATCCGGCGAAGAGGTCCGGGTCGGCCGCCGCGAACCCGGAGATCTCCTTGCCGGCCATCGGATGGCCGCCGACGAACCGCCGCACTCCGTGCGCCACCATCAGGTCCCTGACGGGACCCTTCACCGAGGTCACATCGGTCACCAGGCCGTCATGTCCGGCCAGCTCGGCAAGCACTTTCGGCAAAACCGGGAGGGGTACGGCCAAAGCCGTCACCTCCACGTCCTGGATCGCCTCGGCCACCGAGTCGGCGACCCGGTACCCGCCGGCCCGTGCCAGTTCCCGGGTCGCCGGGTCGGCGTCGAACCCGGTGAGGTCGTGTCCCTCCGCCGCGAGCGCGCGCAGCAGGGACCCGCCGATCAGCCCTAATCCGATGACCGCTGTCTTCATGGGTTGCAGTCGTTCTCCTTCTCCCAGGCGGCCACCTCGGACACCGGGCTCTTCTGCCCGCCGTCACGCCACGACTTCAGGTACTTGGCCGGCCAGATCACGCCGCGCCGCACCTTCCAGTCGCCGGTCTCCGCGCACAGCGGGGATATGCCGTAGTGCAGATGACAGACGTTGTTCGCGTTGCCCGTCTTGCCCACCTCGCCGAGCAGCTGACCGGCTTCGACGCGGACGCCGGCCTCGATGCCGGCCCGCACCTCGCTCAGGTGCGAGCCGTAGTAGCGCACGCCGTCGTCGCCGAGCAGCGACACCGACAGGCCGCCGTTGAGCGGCCCGTCCGGGCGGCCCTTCACATACGCGTCCTTGAGGCTGACCTCGAGCACCACGCCGCTGGTGGTGGCGACGAACCGCTCACCGCAGTCGGCGAAGAGGTCGGTCGCCGGGTACTTGCCGTGGGTGGTGTGGAAGTCCACGTTCGAGGCGTCGACCGGGAAGACGTACTTCACCACGGTCTGTTTCGGCACGCTGCTCTTCTTCGCAGCGGGCGGGGGTGTCGCGGCCTTGGCGGCCGCGGCCGGGGGTGGCGCTGACTCGGTGACCTGGGGCTCGGTGGCCGCGGGCGACGACGGCTGCACGAACTGCGGTGTCGCGGTTGGCGAGCCCGACCCGCCGGCGGAACCGCAGCCGGCCAGGCAGGCCGCCGCGATCGTCAAACCCGAGAGGGTACGGAGTAGGCGCACCGCGCCATCCTGACAGAAGCGAAAGATCACCGCAGACCTGCACCGGCGGCGCAATGGCTACGCTGCATGCAGAGGCAACCACGGAGGGGAGATCCGAGATGGCTGACCGGCCGGCCCCGTGGCCGGCGGCCGCACCGCCGCCGCCCGGATACCTTCCGCCGCAGCGGGCCGAGCAGCCGCCGCTGTCCTCGCCCTTCCCGCCACGCCCGGTCTACCGGGAACCGCATCCGGTGTCGGCGCTCCCGGTGGTCAGCGGCCTGGCCGCCACCACCGTCTGGTTCGCCCTCTTCGGCGGCCTGGGCCGGGACCTGGTGTCGTACACGTGGTGGACGATCGTCGCCGCGGTCAGCGCCTGGCTGGTGGCACTGCTGCTCGCCGTGCTCGGCGACCGGGGCGTGGCGGTCGGCGTCGCGGTGGCGAGCGGTGTGGGGCTGTCGATCGCGATGGGCTTCGTGGCCGCCCGGTGGATCGGTACCTACGACTTCCCGCTGTGGTGAACAGGCCTGCGGAGCGAGCCGTACTTGTCCGACTTTGACCAGCCTGAGCGGACACTTGGCGTGCCGTTTCCGTCGCCCTCGGCAGTGGGTCTGCCGAAGTGGCCATCGACCCTTGACGAACGTCGTACGGCTCGGCACTCTCGGCACCATGGCCCCCTCGCCACAACGGCTCGATCCGGATCGCTGCCGTCGTCGTCTGGAGTTGCTGGCGGCTCTCGCCCATGCGAAATCGGCGCGCGAGTCCGACCCGACGCAGCGACTCCGCGGCATACGGCTGCGTGAGCTGATCGCCACCCGGCGCCGTCCGGTCAACTGACCCGGCCGGCCGGCTCCACGGCGGAAAACCGAAGCAACGGCGTTGTTAAAGGCGTGGCGCAGCGCGCCCGCCGCTGTACCCGCTACCGTCAGGCGCTGAGAGATAAAAGTCGCGTTGGGGGAATCGTGTCGATTTTCGCTGCCGCTGTCGCCCGGGGTAAGAACGGATGGACGGCGTCGGAGCTTGACCTTTCGGGCCTGGCCGACATCGACGAGGTGGTGGACGCGCTCCGGGATGCGGAGCCGGACAGCGACCTCGCGCTGCTGTTCGTCGAGAGTGACGACGAGTACCTCGCGATCCTGCGCCTCGACGAGGGCGAGGACCTGCGGGTCTTCGCATCGGACTCGGCGTTCGCGGAGGAGTCGCGGATCGGGTCGGTACTGCTCGGCGAGGTGGAGACCCCGGCTCTCGGGCTGGACGACCTGGCCGCCCCGGACGACGAGGACTCACCGGCGCCGGAGCCGGACGCGGACCCGATCGGCGACGCGGAGCTCCTCAACGACCTGGGCGTGCCCTCGCAGCGGCTGCTCACGCTCTGCGGCATGGAGGGCATGCTGCCCTCCGACGTCACCGCCGAGATCTGCCAGCGGATCGGCTGCGGTGACGAGATGGAGGAGTTGCGCGAGGCGTGAACCGTCGCCAGCGGCATGAGGAATGGATGCGGCGGGCGATCGCCGTCGCATCCGCCTCGCCGGAGGACGTACCGGTCGGCGCGGTCCTGCTCGGTCCGGACGGCGCCGAACTGGCGGCCGCCGGCAACGAGCGGGAACTGCTCGGCGATCCGACGGCCCACGCCGAGGTGCTCGCGCTCCGCAAAGCCGCGGCCAAGCTCGGCACCTGGCGCCTGGACGGCTGCACCCTGGTGGTGACGCTGGAGCCGTGCACCATGTGTGCCGGCGCCCTGGTGCTCGCGCGGATCGCGACCGTGGTCTTCGGTGCCTGGGAGCCGAAGACCGGGGCGGTGGGCTCGCTCTGGGACGTGGTCCGGGACCGGCGGCTCAACCACCGGCCCGAGGTGTACGGCGGCGTCCTGGAACCCGAATGCGCCGCCCTCATGCGTGACTTCTTCCGCTGAAGGTCTTGCCTGACCGGCGCATCAGCCCGGCGCGGGCGCCACGGCCTGGCGTGGCACCCGGTCGCCGGGTGGTGCGGGGACTTTCGTCACGCGTACCCCGGAAACGGTCTAAGCGATCGCCGTGTCCAGGCCGATCCGCACCATGTTGCTGAAGCCCTGCTCACGTTGCGCCGAATCCATCGCCTCGCCGCGCTTGATGTGATCGCTGACGGTGAGGATGGTCAGCGCCTTGGCGCGGTAGCGGGCGGCGATCGTGTAGATCGCGGCGGACTCCATCTCGACCGCCAGGACGCCGTAGTCGGCCAGCGCGTCGTAGAGGTCCGGGCGGTCGGTGTAGAAGGCGTCGGCCGCCAGGATCGGGCCGACCCGCATCGGTACGCCCTGCGCCTCAGCGGTCTCGACCGCGGTGCGCAGCAGGCCGAAGTCGGCGACCGGGGCGTAGTCGACCAGGCCGTCGAAGCGGGTCCGGTTCATGTTGGAGTCGGTGGCCGAGCCGATCGCGGCGATCACGTCGCCCAGGTTCAGGTCCATCGCCAGGGCACCGCAGGAGCCGATCCGGATGACCGACTGCACGCCGTACTCGTTGATCAGTTCGTGGGTGTAGATCGAGGCCGACGGCATACCCATGCCGGAGCCCTGCACCGAGACCCGCTCGCCCTTCCAGGTGCCGGTGAAGCCCAGCATCCCGCGGACCTGGGTGTAGCAGACCGCGTCCTCCAGGAACGTCTCGGCGATCCACTTCGCCCGCATCGGGTCGCCGGGCAGCAGCACCCGCTCGGCGATGTCGCCCGGCTTGCCGCCGATGTGCACGCTCATGCCAGCTCTCCGTCTCGCTCGTTCATGTCGCAGATCTTGCCAGGTCAGGAGCCTCCCGCGAGGTTATGGGTGACCCGGCGGAGCAGGCTTGGAGGAGTCCGGTAACGTACTTCCCGGTGGTGTGTCCGAGTGGCCTAAGGAGCACGCCTCGAAAGCGTGTGAGGGTGCAAGCCCTCCGCGGGTTCAAATCCCGCCGCCACCGCCAATAAGCAGGGCAAACGCCCGGTGGCTCGCTGCGAGCCGCCGGGCTGTTTTGTGTCCGCCCTCGCGACCGGCCGCACTCCCGTTTTCCCCCTTGTGTTCTCCAGCCTCATGCGTCACGCTGTGTGCCCTCGGATGAGGGGGGCCGCGTGTCGGATCGGCGGCTCGTCCGTTCGGTTGTTCTCCATGATCAGCGTGCATCTTGTAACAGCCGTGTTTCTTCGCACGTCAGAGCACGTGGCTACGGAATGTAGTGAATCATGGACCGCCCAAAGACATGGGGTGTAGCGCAAGTCACGCGGGCCAAATACACCGGATCAGACAATGCGGTTCCGACCGGGCGGCGAGAAACTTTCACAGAATCGCCCCACCCAGATTCTTCGATGTCTGTCCTAGATTTGACACGTGAGAGTTGAGCGACACTGGTGGAATGGGGACGTCCGACTTCAGCGACGTGACGTCTACGTCCGCACTGACGGCGAAACCTGGGAGGTCGAGGCCCAGATGGGCGGCCCCGAGGGGAAGTCGAAAGTGCAGCAGTGCCCCGGCCGGGCTTCCGCAATGATCCTGGCCGACGCGTGGCGTGGTCCACGCTGGCGGTGGCGCGAACTGTAGATCGCGCCAGGAGCCTTCCCCCCAGGCTGCGCCGCAAATGCTTGGCTGTCTCGGCCAGCCTTACAACGAGCCGGATCCCACCAGGGATCCGGCTCGTTCGTGCTGTGCATCCGTTTTGCGACGCACGCTCTGTCCGATGTGCGAGGGCGATGCTGATCTAGCCTGAACGCCCAGCGGACGGGCAGGAAGCGATCACCATGCAGGCCAGAGTTACCGATCACCGATCCGACGTCGCAGTCCTCCAACTGTGCGGCGAACTCGACGCCGACACCGCGAGTCAGCTGCACGCCACGCTCGCCGACCTGATGGAGCGCCCGGTGCCGCGGATCGTCGTGGACCTCACCGAGCTCAAGTTCTGCGACTCGGTGGGGTTGAGCGCGTTCATCACCAGCAAGCAGGTGATCGCGGCCCGGGGCGGGTGGCTGAGCTTCGCCGGCGCGAATCCGTTCCTCGCCCAGCTGATGGAGACGGTGGGGCTGGGGCGCTACTTCGCGATCTTCCCGGAGGTGGACGACGCGATAGCCGCCGCACAGCTGTGAGCGGACAGACGACGAGGGCCGGCACCGATCGGGCGCCGACCCTCGTCTGCACTGTTTTCAAGGCCGAGAATACGAGACCCGGCGCGGGGTGCCCGAGGCGGGACCCCATCCTCTGCGTCGAGGCGCCGCTCGTTCAGCCTGATATCGACGACGTACAGGCACCAGCAACGTGCGTCTCTGCTCCGTGCCATGAAAGAGGACGCGGAGCGGGAGGATCGCCTGCGCAAGAAGAAGCAGAACGACGGCGGTCGGGAAAGTTAGCGAGCAACTAAGGCTCTGCTCTCATGCGTGCGTCCTTAGTCTGTTCGGTCTTCACCTCGCCGACCGGCTGCCCGCTCAACCGAAGCGTACGGCGGGACCGTGCTCGTGGTCCTGGGCGTTCAGGAGCGCGCGGCGACGGCTGGAAGGCCACGCTCGCGGAACCTTGCTGCGATCATCAACGCTGCGCACGCCACAGGTCGCGCCGGAGCGAGCGCCGGCACAGTCGGACGGAGCCGGGCCGACCGTCGAACAAGCGAGACGAGAACTGAGACGCCGGACGAGCGAAGGCCGGACCATCTGGTCCGGCCTTCCACGTCTGCCCTGCTCAGGCTGGCGGAGGATACGAGATTCGAACTCGTGAGGGTGTTAACCCAACACGCTTTCCAAGCGTGCGCCCTAGGCCTCTAGGCGAATCCTCCGTGCGCCAGGATACGACAGGTGCGTGGAACGTCGTACGCAAGGGGGGTGCCGCGTGGCTGATGACCCATTGGGTAGGCTTCAGGGCAGCCCCTCGTGCGGCGTGTATCTCGTGAACCTCCCCAGGGCCGGAAGGCAGCAAGGATAAGCGGGCTCTGGCGGGTGCACGGGGGGTCCTTGCGTTCTGTGGCACAGCACTTCCGGGGCACGTCGTTTTGTTCTTGTCAGACCCTCGACGGAGAATGGCGCGGTCGTCAGGAGGTGGCAGGAGTGGCGCTCGCCCTCTATCGGAAGTACCGGCCTCGAACCTTCGCAGAGGTCATCGGTCAGGAGCATGTCACCGAGCCGCTGTCGCAGGCGCTGCGCAGCGGGCGGTTGAACCATGCGTACCTCTTCTCCGGCCCACGGGGCTGTGGCAAGACCTCCAGCGCCCGCATCCTGGCCCGCTCGCTCAACTGTGAGCAGGGGCCCACACCGGACCCGTGCGGCGTCTGTGGCTCCTGCAAGTCGCTGGCCAACGACGGCGCCGGCTCGATCGACGTCATCGAGATCGACGCGGCCAGCCACGGTGGCGTCGACGACGCCCGTGAGCTCCGGGAGAAGGCGTTCTTCGCGCCGGCCAACAGCCGCTACAAGATCTATGTGATCGACGAGGCGCACATGGTCTCGTCGGCCGGCTTCAACGCGCTGCTCAAGCTCGTCGAGGAGCCGCCGGACTTCGTCAAGTTCATCTTCGCCACCACCGAGCCGGACAAGGTCCTCGGCACCATCCGCTCGCGGACCCACCACTACCCGTTCCGGCTCATCCCGCCGGCGACTCTCCGGCCGTACCTTCAGACGCTCACCGAGGCGGAGGGCGTCCAGGTCGACCCGGCGGTCTTCCCGCTGGTGGTGCGGGCCGGCGGCGGCAGCGCCCGGGACACCCTCTCGGTCCTCGACCAGTTGATCGCCGGCGCCGGTCCGGACGGGGTCAGCTACTCCCGCGCGGTGGCCCTGCTCGGCGTCACCGACGTGGCGCTGATCGACGAGATGTGTGGCGCCCTGGCCGACGGCGACGGCGCTGCGGCGTACGCGACGATCGACCGCGTCGCCGAGGCCGGCCACGACGCCCGCCGCTTCGCCTCCGACCTGCTGGAACGCCTGCGCGACCTGATCATCCTTCAGCAGGTGCCGGACGCGGTGTCGAAAGGCCTGATCGACGGCCCCGCCGACCAGCTGGAGGCGATGGCCGGCCAGGCCGCCCGGCTCGGCCCGGCGACCCTCTCGCGCTGCGCGGACATCGTGCACAACGGCCTGGTCGAGATGCGCGGCACGACCGCGCCCCGGCTCCTGCTGGAGCTGATCACCGCGCGCATGTTGCTGCCCGGGGCCGAGGATTCGACCGGGGCGCTGCTCCAGCGCCTGGAGCGCTTGGAGCGCGGGGTCACCCCTCCGGCTGGTGTTGAGTACGCGCCCGCCGCCGCTCCGGAGGTGGAGGCGTCCAGCGGTGTGCCGGCGTCGGCCGCGGGTGGTGACGATGCGCTGATGGCCACGGGCGGGAGCGGGTCGATGGCCGCCGGTGGTGCCGGCCTTGCCGCCGCACGTGCTGCGGCTGCGGCAGCCCGCCGGGCGTCCGGTGCTCCTGCTCGGTCAGCTGCGCCGGTGTCGCCGGCTGCTCCCGGTCCGGAGGCTGTCGCTTCGGTACCGGCTGCGTCCGAGGCTGGCGCTTCCTCGCCGGCCTCGCCAGTTGTGGCTGCTCCTGAGCCTGCCGCCCCGTCGCCGGCCGCGCCCGTTGTGGCTGGCGCTCCTTCGGCGACTTCGTCTGCCGCAGGGGCTGCTGCCTCCCCGGCCGTGCCGGGCGAGGCTTCTTCCTCGCCCGACACGCAGGGTGAGCCCGACTGGAATCAGGTCGCTGACGGCTCCCGGCAGTCACCGCCCCCGGCCGAGGCTGCCGACACCGGCTACTACGACGACGAGCCGCCACCCTGGGACGAGGAGCCGCCGGAGGCGGCCGAAACGGCTCAGCCGCGGGTGGACGAGCGTCTGGAGCAGGTCCGCGCGGCATGGCAGGCACTCGGCCAGCGACAGGACAAGGTCCGGGCGATGCAGACCGCCGGCATCGGCGTGCGCGAGGTCGACGGCGACGTCGTCGTGTTCGCCGCTCCGACGCCGACCTACGCCGAGCGGTTCCTGACGTACACGAAGGCGATCGCCGCGGAGTTCGGCCGGACACTCGGCGGGGAGTGGCGGATCCGGTGCGAGGTCGGCGAGGCCCCGGCCGCTGCTCCGGCCCGCAGCGCCGGACCGCGTGGCGCGTCCCCCACCGGCGGCCGCGACGAGCCGTCCGGTCGGCGCGCTCCCTCCGCCCGCACGGTCCCGCCGGTCACCTCGGCCTCGGCACCGGAGCGGAACACGGGACGGACCGAGTCACGCCCCTCACGGCCCCAGCGTGCCCAGGCCGCCGACTCCGACGACGACTGGCCGGAGCCGGCCCGGCCCGCAGACCAGCCGGCTGGTGGCGATGTCCCCAGCCCGGCCACGGGAAAGCACGAGGCTTCGGCTGACGGCGACACGGAATGGCCGGAGCCCGTCCGGCCCGGCGGCCCGGCCTCCGCCGGTGATCGGCGTGAGCCGGCTCCGCCCGGCGACCGGGGCGGTGCCGCGCGCGCTGAGGTTGGCGAGTCGTGGCCCGAGCCTGCTCGCCCGGGCGGCCGCGGTCCTTCCGAGGCGAGTGCCGGCTCGAGCCAGCCTGCAGCTTTGCAGCCCGGCCCGAAGGAAGGTGCCGGCTCTGGCGGGTCTGCGGCTTCGCGGCTCGGCGGCTCGGCGGAGAGTGCCGGCTCTGGCCGGCCTGAGGCTTCGCGGTCTGGCGCCGTTCCTGGTGGGTCTGCGGCTTCGCGGCCCGGTGGCGCGGGGGAGAGTGCCGGCTCTGGTGGGCCTGCCGCTTCGCGGCTCGGCGGGTCGGGGGAGAGTGCCGGCTCTGGCCGGCCCGAGGCTTCGCGGTCTGGGGCGGACTCTGGTGGGTCTGAGGCGCGGCGATCCGACGACTCGGAGACGAGTTCGGAGTATGACTGGCCTGAGCCTGCCCGTCCGGGTGGGCGGCGCGATTCGGAGAGCTCGGTTCCGGATGACGGATCGGGCTGGCCCGAGCCAGCGCGGCCTGGTGGTGTGGCTGCCGCGGCGGAGCCGGCCGGTCGGCCGTTCGAGAGCGGCGCCGGGTCTCCGGCTCCGCGACCGGCGGCCGGATCGGGTTCGGCTGGTCCGGCCGGTTCGGTCGGTGGCGGTCCGGCTGGCCCGGCCGGCTCGACCGGTGCCCGCCCTGCTGGCCCGGCTGGCTCGGCCGGTGGTGCCGCTGCTGGTCCGGGCGGTGGTGGTTCGCCGACCGGTGGTGCCGCGGTCTCTGTGTCGCCGGTGAGCGGCGGTGCACCGGCCGGTGCTGCGGCACGGTCACCTCAGGAGGCAGCGCGAGCGGCCGCGCGTACCGGAAATGCGGCTCCCAGCACTGGGCTCGCCGCCGCGCGCGCCGCAGCGGCCAGCGCGGCGAATCGAGGCCCGGCGGCAGCGAAGCCGGCACCGGCCGTCGCCGGCACGGGCGGCGACAGCGGTTCCACCTGGTCCGACGGGACGCCGATCGGGGAGGCGCCCTACGACCCGGAGTACGACGGTCCACCGGCCCGCGGTGGGAGCGCCTACGAAGGTTTCGACCCGGGCGACGAGCCGACCGACGACGTGATCGACGAGAAGACCGCACGTCAGAGCGGAGAGGAACACGCCATGCAACTGCTCCGCGAGGCGTTCGGCGCGGAGAAGATCGGCGAAATCTGATCCTTTCCGGCCGGCCGCGCAGCTTGTCGACTCACTGCACCCGGTGGTCGGCGAGGAGGCGCGGTAGCTCGCCGTGTTCGTCTAGCCGCCTGCTCGGCCCGGCAGCCCCGGCCTGGGGCTGAGCGCTGGGCTGCGGTGTGGCGGTGGCTTGCTGCCGGCTGTGTGGGCTTGCAGTCGCAGCGCGCTGGTATGCGCTCGACGGTTTCGGCGCGGGCGGGCATGCGCTTGACGGCCTAAGGCCGTGGTGATGTAGCAGTGGCTGGCTGCCGGGCCGTGCAGGGCTGCAGTGTAGGCGGGCTGGTGTGCGCTTCGCGGCCTCGGTCTGGCTGATGTGCGGCAGTGGTTTGCTGCCGGTCTGTGTGGGCCGCAGCCCGTAGGCGGCCGGGGTGCGCTTGACGGCCTCCGCCGGGTTCCTGTGCGGCGCCGGCTAGCTACTGCGACCGCGTGCGGGCTGCGGCGTGCGCCCGCCCGGCCTGCGTGTGGCCGCTGGCGGCGCGCGGACGGGTGTCCGGCGGCGTGTCCGTGGGCAAGGGGAGCGTGACAGCTACGCTGGCGGCGGTAACTTTCGACCGCCGCGTGCCATCGATGGTGGTTATGGAAACGATGAGTTGAGGAGCGGTGCCATGCGCCCCGGTGCACAGCCGAACATGCAGCAGATCATGAAGCAGGCGCAGAAGATGCAGCAGCAGGTCGCCCAGGCGCAGGCCGAGCTGGCCGAGGCCGAGCTGACCGGCACCGCCGGCGGCGGCCTGGTCACCGTGACGATCACCGGTCTGGGCGAGTTCAAGTCTGTGAAGATCGACCCGAAGGCCGTCGACGCCGATGACGTCGAGACGCTCGAGGACCTGGTGCTCGCGGCGATCCACAATGCCGCCGAGGCGCAGCGGGAGCTGGCCGAGTCGAAGATGGGTCCGGCCACCGGCGGCTTCTCCCTGCCGGGGTTCTGATCCGTGTACGAAGGTGCCATCCAGGACCTGATCGATGAGCTGGGCCGGCTTCCGGGCGTGGGCCCCAAGTCGGCTCAGCGCATCGCTTTTCATGTCCTCTCCGCCGATCCGGCGGACGTGAACCGGCTCGCCACCGCGCTGCGCAAGGTGAAGGAGCTGGTGCGTTTCTGCACGACCTGTTTCAACGTGGCCGAGTCGGAGCAGTGCCGGGTCTGCCGGGACACCCGCCGCACCAACGAGGTGCTCTGCGTGGTGGAGGAGCCGAAGGACGTCGTCGCGATCGAGCGGACCGGCGAGTTCCGCGGGCGGTACCACGTGCTCGGCGGGGCGATCAATCCGCTGGAGGGCATCGGCCCGGACAATCTGCGGATCCGGGAGCTGCTGATCCGTCTCGGGACCGGCGAGGTCAAGGAGTTGATTCTGGCCACCGACCCGAACACCGAGGGTGAGGCCACCGCCACCTACCTGGGGCTGCTCGTGAAGCCGATGGGTATCGCGGTGACCCGGCTGGCGAGCGGCCTTCCGGTCGGCGGTGACCTTGAGTATGCGGATGAGATCACACTCGGTAGGGCTTTTGAGGGCCGTCGGGCGATCTGATTTAACAACTCGTAACACTGCCGTAACGGCACGCACGCTGGTTGGCCCGGAATAGCTGCTTCCGGGCCGTCTACGCGGTACTTTCCGTTTGTTCGGCGTCTAGGTCACGGTGACATCACGAGGGAGACACGGAACGCCTCGTGTGCGGTCGGTGAGCTTGACCCGGGGCACTGCGCTAGGTGAATGTTCCTCTCGATGGCGGCCACACCCGTCGTCGAGTCCCTCGTGCGTCGGCCCGATCTCGGCCGGGGCCATGAGGGTCGGCACTCGAGGCATGCGACAACCGATCGGTTGCCGTTCGCTGCGTGGGCCATCGTCTCCGGTTAGGGGTTTCCGTGTACCCCGCGTCGGTGGCTTTGACTCCCGTCGCGCGGCGGCCGGGAGAGGACCGGACAGTTCATGGTCGTTGGACCTGGCACGGTCTCGGACCAAGCTCCGGTAGCTCCGGATCCGGCTGAAGGCCCTGTTCCCGGTAAGGCGATCGAGGGTCGTTCCCTCGGCCGTATCGCGTGGACCCGACTCAAGCGTGACCGCGTGGCGATGGCCGGCGGCGCCGTCGTCATCTTCCTGATCCTCGTCGCGATCTTCGCGCCGGTGATCGTCGGTGCGTTCGGGGCGCCGCCGAACCAGTTCCACCAGAACCTGATCGACACGAGCACGCTGGCGCCCAAGGGCGGCACCGGCATCAGCGGTGATCACCTGTTCGGTGTCGAGCCGCAGAACGGCCGGGACATCTTCAGTCGCGTCGTCTACGGCGCCCGGATCTCCCTGCTGATCGCCTTCCTGGCGACCCTGCTCTCCGTGTCCATCGGTGCCACGCTGGGCGTGATCGCCGGCTACTTCGGCGGCTGGGTCGACTCGCTGATCAGCCGGGCGATGGACGTCTTTCTGGCGTTCCCGCTGCTGGTCTTCTCGATCGCGCTGGCCGGCGTCATCCCGGACACGGCGTTCGGGCTCTCTGGCGACTCCCTGCGGATCGGGTTGCTGATCTTCATCATCGGCTTCTTCAGCTGGCCGTACATCGGGCGTATCGTCCGCGGCCAGACGCTGTCGCTGCGGGAGCGGGAGTTCATCGACGCCGCGCGGAGCCTCGGAGCCCGCGGGCCGTACGTGATCTTCAAGGAGATGCTGCCCAACCTGGTGGCGCCGATCCTGATCTACGCCACCCTGCTGATCCCGACGAACATCCTGTTCGAGGCCGCGCTGTCGTTCCTCGGCGTCGGTATCCGGCCGCCCACGGCGAGCTGGGGTGGCATGCTCTCGGACGCGTCGCGCTTCTACACGATCTGGCACTTCATGTTCTTCCCGGGCATGGCGATCTTCATCACCGTGCTCGCGTTCAACCTCTTCGGCGACGGTCTGCGTGACGCGCTCGATCCCAAGGGGCGGCGCTGACATGGCGCCGGATGCTTTCCCACCAGCCGTGCGGTTCGGACCCGGACCGTTCCACCAGGGAGGTTGCTACAAGTGATTCGCAAGTCAAGAGCGCTGGTGGCCGGTACGGCCGCTCTCGCGCTGTTGTTCTCCGCCGCCGCGTGCGGTGGAAGCGACGATGCCGACTCCAACAGCTCCGGCGCCAAGCCGGAATTCAACGCCGCTCTGTCCAAGGTGTTCAACCCCTCGGACAAGAAGGGTGGCACCATCCGGTTGGCCAACGCCGGTGACTGGGACTCGCTCGACCCGGGCGAGACCTACTACGGCTACTCGTGGAACTTCCTCCGCACCTACGGCCGCAGCCTGCTGATGTTCAAGCCGACCCCGGGCGCCGAGGGCAACACCCTCACGCCGGACCTGGCCGAGGGCATGGGTACGCCGAGCGACGGCGGTAAGACCTGGACGTACAAGATCCGTCAGGGCGTCAAGTTCGAGGACGGCACCCCGGTCACGTCGAAGGACGTGAAGTACGCGGTGCTCCGCTCCACCGACAAGCAGACGTTCCCGAACGGTCCGGCGTACTTCGAGGGCTTCCTCGACCTGCCGGAGGGCTACAAGGGCCCGTACAAGTCCAAGGGCGTCAACACCGACCAGGCGATCAGCACGCCGGACGACCAGACGATCGTCTTCCACCTGAAGACGGCGTTCGGTGGTTTCGACTACCTGGCGGCGCTGCCGCAGACGGTTCCGGTTCCGGAGGCCAAGGACACCGGTGCGAAGTACAAGGAGCACGTGATCGCCACGGGCCCGTACAAGTTCGAGACCAACAACCTGGGCAAGAACTTCAAGCTGGTCCGTAACGAGCAGTGGGACCCGGCGACCGACCCCAACCGCAAGGCGCTGCCGGACGCGTACGACGTGCAGCTCAACGTCAACGCGGACGACATCGACAACCGGTTGCTCTCGGGCGACCTGGACGTCGACATCACGGGCACCGGTGTGCAGCCGGCCGCCCTGGGCCGCGTCGTCGGCGACCCGAACCTGAAGGCGCAGACCGACAACCCGCTCCTGCCGCGCCTCTGGTACACGTCGGTCAACCCGACCGTGGCGCCGCTGGACAACATCGACTGCCGCAAGGCCGTTCAGTACGCCGCGGACAAGGTCGGCTACCAGACCGCGTATGGCGGCCCGCTCGCCGGTGGTGACATCGCCACCACGATCCTGCCCCCGATGATCCCGGGCTACCAGAAGTTCGACCTGTACCCGTCCGCGGACGGCACCGGTGACGTGGCGAAGGCCAAGGAGCACCTGACCGCCTGTGGTCAGCCGAACGGCTTCGAGACCAACATCTCGTACCGCGCCGAGCGTCCGAAGGAGAAGGCGACTGCTGAGGCTCTGCAGCAGTCGCTGGCCCGGGTCGGCATCAAGCTGACGCTGAAGCCGTTCCCTCAGGGTGACTACTTCTCCCAGTACGCCGGCAACCCGCCGTTCGTGAAGAGCAACAAGCTCGGCCTGGCCCTCAACGGCTGGGGCGCGGACTGGAACGACGGCTTCGGCTTCCTGTCGCAGATCGTCGACAGCCGGGTCATCCGGGAGACTGGTGGCTCGTCCAACACCAGTGTCCGGATCCCCGAGGTCGACAAGATGCTGGACACCGCGATCGCCGAGACCGACCAGGCGAAGCGTGACGCCCAGTGGTCCCCGATCGACAAGCGGGTCATGGAGGAAGCTGTGATCCTCCCGGGCATCGTCGCGAAGAGCCTGATCATCCGGCCGAAGACGCTCTCCAACGTCTTCGTCAGCGAGGCGTACAACATGTACGACTACCTCTCGCTGGGCGTCGCGTAACCATCCCCACCATCACGACACCTTCGATAGGTAGGTGAAGGCAGCAGGCGGCCGGTCCGGAGCAACCCGGGCCGGCCGCCCCAGCCGGACTCTGTGATCACATACATCATCAGGCGTCTCTTCGCGGCCGTCGTGCTGCTCTTCATCATCAGCGCCGCCACTTTCTCGATCTTCTACCTGGTTCCGCGCCTGGTCGGGTCCACCCCGGAGACGCTGGCCACCCGATACGTGGGCCGGGCCGCGACGCCCGAGACGGTCCACCTCATCGCGGAAAAGCTGGGCTTCTACGACCCGATCTGGTTGCAGTACGGCCGCTGGGTGAAGGGCATCTTCTTCGGCGCCGACTATGACCTCGGCGCGACCGTCGAGCACTGCCCGGCCCCCTGCTTCGGCTACTCCTTCATCACCAAGACGCCGGTCTGGCCGGACCTGGTCGACCGAATCCCGGTGACCCTGTCGCTGGCGATCGGTGCTGCGATCCTCTGGCTGATTTTCGGCCTCTCCATCGGTACGCTTTCCGCGCTGCGCCGGGGCTCGTTCCTGGATCGCGCCGCGATGACCTTCTCGCTGGCCGGCGTCTCGCTGCCGATCTTCTTCACCGGCATGATCGGCCTGCTCGTGTTCAGCTACAAGTTGGGCTGGACCGCACCAGGCGGTAGCTATACCGACTTCACCGAGAGTCCGAGCGCGTGGGCCTACGCCCTGTTGTTGCCCTGGATCGTGCTGGCACTCCAGTTCTCCGCCCAGTACGCGCGACTGACCCGCGCCGGCATGCTGGAGACGATGGGTGAGGACTACATTCGTACGGCGCGGGCCAAGGGCCTGCCCGAGCGCGACGTGACCGTCAAGCACGGTCTGCGGGCCGCGCTGACCCCGATCCTGACCATTTTCGGCCTGGACTTCGGCCTGCTGCTCGGCGGCGCTGTCCTCACCGAGCAGGTGTTCTCGCTGCCCGGTCTCGGCAAGTACGCGGTGGACGCGATCACCAACAACGACCTGCCGAAGGTGCTGGGTGTGACCATGATGGCGGCGTTCTTCGTGGTCATCGCCAACCTGATCGTGGACCTGCTCTATGCGGTCGTCGACCCGAGAGTGAGGCTGGGCTGATGCCGGACGGGCAGGCGTTCCTCGAGGTCAAGGACCTCAAGATTCATTTTCCCACCGACGACGGTCTGGTGCGCAGCGCCGACGGCCTGAGCTTCAAGCTGGAGCGGGGCCGCACGCTCGGCATCGTCGGCGAGTCCGGCTCCGGCAAGTCGGTCACCAGCCTCGGCATCATGGGCATCTACAACAAGCGGAACTCGCAGATCTCCGGCGAGATCTGGCTGGACGGTGACGAGATCGTCTCGGCCGGTCAGGAAACCGTGCGCAAGCTGCGCGGCAACAAGCTGGCGATGATCTTCCAGGACCCGCTGTCGGCGATGCACCCGTACTACACGGTCGGGCACCAGATCATCGAGGCGTACCAGGTACACCACAACGTCTCCAAGAAGGTGGCCCGCAAGCACGCGATCGACATGCTCGGCCGGGTCGGCATCCCGCAGCCGGATCGCCGGGTGGACGACTACCCGCACCAGTTCTCCGGGGGTATGCGGCAGCGCGCGATGATCGCGATGGCGCTGGTGAACGACCCGCAGCTGCTGATCGCGGACGAGCCCACCACGGCGCTGGACGTGACCGTGCAGGCCCAGATCATGGACCTGATGCACGACCTGCAGGCGGAGTTCAACTCGGCTCTGATCGTGATCACCCACGACCTGGGTGTGGTGGCCGAGCTCGCCGACGACGTGCTGGTCATGTACGGCGGCAAGTGCATCGAGTACGGGTCGGCCTCCACGATCTTCGAGCGCCCGGAACACCCGTACACCTGGGGTCTTCTCGGCTCCATGCCGCGCATGGACCGGCCCACGCAGGATCGGCTGGTGCCGATCCCCGGCTCGCCGCCCTCGCTGATCAACCTGCCGCAGGGTTGTGCCTTCAGCCCGCGCTGTGCCTACGAGCCGCAAACCGGTGGTCTGGGTACCACCGTGCCGCCCGAGCTGGTCCGCGCCGGCGGCAGCAACCACCTGGTCCGGTGCCACCTGCCCACCGAGGAGCGGCAGCGCATCTGGGCGGAAGAGGTCAAGCCTAAGTTGGAGGCCCAATGAGCCAGGAAGCCCTTCTCTCCGTCAAGGGACTGGAGAAGCACTTCCCGATCACCAAGGGTCTGCTGCGCCGTCAGGTCGGCGCCGTGCGAGCGGTCGACGGCGTGGACTTCGAGGTCTTCAAGGGCGAGACGCTCGGCCTGGTGGGCGAGTCCGGTTGTGGCAAGTCCACCACCGGCCGGCTGCTGACCCGGCTGCTCGAACCGACCGGTGGTTCGATCCAGTACGCCGGCCAGGACATCGCGCACCTCAGCCAGGGCAAGTTGCGCCCGCTGCGCCGCGACATGCAGATGATCTTCCAGGACCCGTTCTCGTCGCTGAACCCGCGGCACACGGTGGGTTCGATCGTCGGTGCGCCGTTCCGGATCCAGAAGGTCAAGACCGAGCACGGCGTGAAGCGGGCCGTTCAGGACCTGCTCAAGCTGGTGGGCCTGAACCCGGAGCACTACAACCGGTACCCGCACGAGTTCTCCGGTGGTCAGCGGCAGCGCATCGGCATCGCGCGTACGCTCGCCCTGCGCCCGAAGTTGATCGTGGCGGACGAGCCGGTCTCCGCGCTCGACGTGTCGATCCAGGCGCAGGTGGTGAACCTGCTCGAGGATCTGCAGAACGAGTTCGACCTGACCTATGTCTTCATCGCGCACGACCTGTCCGTGGTGAAGCACATCTCCGACCGGGTCGCGGTCATGTACCTCGGCAAGATCGTGGAGATCGCCGAGCGGGACGAGCTGTACAGCAACCCGCGTCACCCGTACACCGTCGCCCTGATGTCCGCGGTGCCGGTGCCTGACCCGAATCGCCGTGATCGCGCGCAGCGCGAGCGCGTGCTGCTCACCGGAGACGTGCCGAGCCCGATCAACCCGCCGTCGGGGTGCCGGTTCCGGACCCGTTGCTGGAAGGCGCAGGACATCTGCGCCACCGAGGAGCCGCCGCTGGTGCAGCGCCTCGGCGACCCGGGTTCGCACCTGACCGCCTGCCACTTCCCGGTGGCGAGCGACGAGGAGGTGGCCGGCCGCCGGCCGGCCGGCGTCAAGGCCTGAGAAAGCAGAACGGCCCCGCGGGTGAACTCGCGGGGCCGTTTCGCGTCAGGAGACCGTCTCGCAGTTGATCGCGCGGTCGTCGGCGGGAACGATCCGGCAGGTGTCAGCCTCGGTGCCGCCGTCCAGGCGATCCGGGTCGGTGTCCCAGAGCGTCCCGCCGACGGCGTCGATCGAACCGTCCAACTGGTCGTTGCCGGCGTCACCGTAGAGCTTGTCGACGCCGTAGCCACCGAAAATCCGGTCATTACCGGTATTTCCATAAACCAGATCGTTGTGCGCATCGCCCTGGATCAGGTCGTTGCCGCTGCCGCCATAAAGCTTGTCCTTGCCGGTCCGGCCGTTGATCGAGTCGTTGCCGGTGTTGCCGTAGACGACGTCGTCACCTCGGCCGCCGGAGAGCGAGTCGTTGCCCGGGCCGCCGCGAAGAACGTCCTCGCCGAAGCCGCCGACCAGCGAGTCGTTGCCCGGGCCGCCCCGGATGTAGTCGTTCTCGGTGGTCCCGTTCAGGTGGTCGTCGCCGGCGCCACCGTAGATCTTGTCGACGCCCGCGCCGCCGAGCAGAGCCTCGCCCGCCGGGCCGCCGTTCAGCGTGTCCCGGCCCTGTGCGCCGTTCGCAGTGATCCGCAGGTCGCTGCGGTTGGTCAGGTGATCGTTCCCGTCGGACAGGTTGATGATCACGCGGGCGGTGGCGAGATCCGCGACCGTGCAGCGGACCTTCGTGGTGTCGCCCTTGACCGCCTTGCAGCCCGCACCGGCGCGGATCCGGTAGCGGTCGTCGACCGTGACGGTCCGGCCCGACCTGGTGATGACGACCTTGTTGGCCTTGCCGGTGCCGGCCTGGAACTTGACCTGGCTGCCGCTGAATACCTTGATCGTGCCGGTGGTGGCCGCGGAGGCGGGCGTGGCCAGTGTGGCCACCGCGGTGGTCGCAGCGAGTAGGACGATGCCGAGCCGCACGAAACGGGACATCTCTTCAACCTTCCGGAACGTGGGAGTCGGCCAGATCGTAGACGGACGATGCAAGCAGGTCAGGACCAGCGGATCTGTGGCGAACTGTAGAATCGCACCCCCTGCCGGGTCCAGCGTGGACCGTAGGCGCCGAGCCGCATCCGGAACGAATCCCAGTCGTGGGTCGCCCGCGGCGACCACGCCAGCTCGGCGAGCGCCACCAGGCGCGGAAACGCCAGGAACTCGAGGTCGGCGAGATCGCGCAAGGTCTCCGACCACAACGGCGCCTCAACCCCCAAGATCGATTCTTCCGGTACGCCGGAAAGCAGCGTTCCGGGATCCCAGTCGTAGGCGGTCCGTACCTCGATCGTCCCGGCCCAGTGCAGCCCGCCCGGAGTGAGCAGGTCGTACTGCATGTCAAGGTAGGCCTTGTTCGCCGGGGAGAGCAGCACTTTCGCGCCGGAACCGGCGGCCGCGACGACCGGGGCGGTCGCGCCCTCGTGGTTCCAGTACTGCACCACCGCGTCGTCGCGGGCGGCCGGTGCCTGAGCGATCTCCTGCCAGCCGGCCGGGATCTTGCCGTGCTTGCGGACCAGCGGCAGGACCCGCTCCTGGAAGGCGAGGTAGTCGGCGTGCGGCGTGGAGTGCGCCTCGTCGCCGCCGATGTGCAGGTACGGCCCGGGCGTCATCTCCGCGAGTTCGCGGATCACGTCCTCGGCGAACCGGTAGGTGATCTCCTTGCCGGCGCAGAGCGAGCTGTACCCGACCCGGATGTCGATCCGGGGCCGGGGCGCCACCCCGTCGCAGGTGAGTTCCGGGTACGCGACCTGGGCCGCGTTGACGTGCCCCGGCATGTCGATCTCCGGGACGATCGTGACGAACCGCTCGGCGGCGTACCGGACCAGATCGCGGTAGTCGGCCTTGGTGAGGTAGCCGCCGCCGATGCCGCGCACACCGGTGCCCTCGGCCCCGCCCACCGTGGCGAGCCGGGGCCAGCTGTCGATCTGGATCCGCCAGCCCTGGTCGTCGGCGAGGTGCAGGTGCAGATGGTTGATCTTGAAGCGGCTGATCTGGTCGATGTACCGCTTGACCTCGGCCGGCGTGTGGAAGTGCCGGGCCAGGTCGAGCATCGCGCCCCGGTACGCGTACCGAGGCCGGTCGACGATCCGTCCTCCCGGCAGCACCCAGTCCCGCTGCTGCACCGAGTCCGCCTCGATCTCCGGCGGCAGTAGCTGGCGCAGCGTCTGCACCCCGGCGAAGAGCCCGGCGGGCCGGTTGGCGCGCAACTCGACCCCACCGGGCCGGACCGTCAGCGCGTAGCCCTCGTCACCGAGGCGCTGATCGGCACCCTTGTTGAGCAGCAGATCGATCCCGGCCGCCCCGGAGCGTACCGGCAGCTCGTAGCCGGTGGCCGGGCGCAGGGCGGCGGCGAGCTGCTCGGCGATCGGCCGGGCCGCGCCGGCGGCACCGATCACCGTTTCCGGTCCGAGCCGGAAGCCCTCGGTCTCCGTCTCGGCCTCGGCCGGCGCCGGGATGACGGTGGCCAGCGAGATCGGGAGAGGGATCGGCTTGGGCCCGCCCGAAGCGGTCGTCACGGTGAGCGGCAGGCTCAGGACGATCACGGCCAGGACGGGCACCAGGCGGATACGCATCTCTCAGACCGTATCCATGAAGATCAAACGGGTGGGTCAGCCCTCGCAGCCGGTGGCGACGTCTGCCGGAAAGACCCGGCACACGTCGGTGCCGATACTTCCGTCCAGCACGTCGGGAACGTCACCGGTCGGGTCCTCGCCGCTGAGGTAGTCGTTGCCGGAGTCGCCGAGGAGCTGGTCGCGACCGTCGCCGCCGAAGATCCGGTCGTTGCCGAGAACTCCGTCGAGCCGGTTGGCGGATCCGTTGCCCACCAGGATGTCGTCACCGGAGCCGCCGCGGATGTCCTCGATGTCGGCGCCGACGGTGTCGTGTTCGCCCGCGGCTCCGTCATCGCCCTTGGCGCCGTCCAGGTCGACCCGGATGGGCTGGGTCCGTGCGATGTACTGGATCTTGTCCCGGCCAGAGCCACCGAGGTAGAGGTCGGCGCCGTCGGTGCCGGAACCCCAGGTCCAGAAGTCGTCGTCGCCCGCGCCGCCGTACTGATTGTCGTCGCCGGGCCCGCCGTTCAGCAGGTCGGGACCGTTGTTGCCGGTCATGACGTCGTTGCCGTTGCCGCCGTGGACGCTGTCCCGCTCGTCGCCGCCGGAGAGCCGGTCGTCGCCGCCGTTGCCGTAGAGAAGGTCGCGGCCGCCCGCGCCAACGAGCTTGTCCTTGCCGGACTCGCCGCGGAAGTGGTCGGCGCCGCGGCCACCGGTGAGCGAGTCGCTGCCGCTGCCGCCGTACCCGATCGAGCTGAAGGGGGTCCGGTTGATGAACGAGTCGTTCTTGTTGCCGAGCTGGACAACGACGGTCTTGCCCGAGACGGACTTGTTCCGCACGGTGCACCGGACCTTGGTCCGGTCGCCTTTGACCGCTTTGCAGCCGGCCCCGGCGCGGATCGGAACCCGGTCGTCGATCGTCACCACCCGGCCGGAACGGGTCACCACCACCTTGTTGGTGAGATTGCTTCCCGCGATGTAGTGGACCTCGTCACCGCCCTTGACGCGTGCGATGCCGGTGCTCGCCGCCTGCGCGGGAACGGCGACCGCGCCGATCCCGGCAGCGGTGAGCAGCGCGACGCCGACCTGAGCAAGCCGAACGAATCCGGGCATGCGAATCCCTCCCCCGTGTGCGCGTCGTGTGCGGGGAGTCTAAAGGTGACGGTCAACCCTCGGGGCGGTTCAGCAACGCGACGGCGATCGTGTGCACCGCTTCCAGCCCGGACGGGTCCTTCAGCAGCGCGCGGCCGCCGGTCACCGCGTACCACTCCTCGGCGTCCTTGTACTGGACGCTCAGGACGACCTTGCCGCCGGAGAGCGCGCTGCGCAGCGTCAGCTCACCGGTCACCACACCCACCTCATCGGTCATCACCCCACCCGGTCCCGCCGTGATGTCGGTGGTTCTGCTCTTCTTCGCCTCGGCCATCAGCAGGTCTCCAGCATGTCGGTGAGCGCGTCCTTCTCCGCACTGGTGATGGTCAGCTTCCAGTAGCTCTTGACCTCGATCCAGTCCGCGGCGTACGAGCACCAGCTCGCCCGGGCGCTCGGTTTCCAGGTGGACGGGTCCTGGTCGCCCTTTGCCCGGTTGGAGGTCTGCGAAACGGCGATCAGCTGCGGCCGGTCCAGGTCGTTGGCGAAATCCTCTCGCTTCGCGGTGTTCCACGAGGAGGCGCCGGAGCGCCAGGCGTTCGCGAGCGGGATCATGTGGTCGATGTCGACCTTGGTCGGCGAGTTGAGCACCTTGCCGTCGTAGAGGCTGTCCCAGGTGCCGGCGACCACGTTGCAACCGGAGAACTTGACCTTGTCGCCGTCGCGTTTGAGGACGGTGTCCCGTACGTCGCAGTTCTCGCCGGTGTCCCGCCAGTGCGGGAACTTCTCGCGGGTGTAGCCCCGCATAGAGCCGGCCTTGGCCACGGTCAACGTGTCCAGTGTGGCGACGGCGTCCGCGGAATCGGTGGACTCCGGAGCCGGGCCGGCGTCGGCCACTTCACAGCCGGCGAGCAGTGCGGCGGCGAGAAGAAGGGGAAGGGGAAGATATCGAGGGGGCACGTTTCCCAGCGTAGGCATGCTCAGCTCGTACCCAAGATCACGGCCGCGTGACCGCCCGGGGTGACGGGCGGCACGCGGCCGGGTGAAATCTCAGCGCGCGCGGTTGACCGCGCTTGTCACTGCCTTGATCGACGCGCTCACGATGTTGGCGTCGATGCCGACGCCCCAGACCGTCCGGTCGCCGACCTCGACCTCGACGTACGCCGCGGCCTGTGCGTCGCCGCCGGAGGTCAGCGCGTGCTCGAAGTAGTCCAGCACCCGGGCGTTGATCCCCAGCGGCTCGATGGCCTGCAGGAACGCGGCGATCGGGCCGTTACCGACGCCGACCAGCGGCCGCCGCACGCCGCGGTGGAACACCTCGACGTCGATCTCGACCTTCCCGTCGACCGTGGCCGTGCTGTAGTTCTCCACCTTGAAGGCGGTGGAGCCCTGGTGCTCGACCAGGTACTCGGCCGCGAAGTACTCCCACATCTGCTGCGGGTTGACCTCGCCGCCCTCCTCGTCGGTGTGGTGCTGCACCACGCCGGAGAACTCGATCTGCAGCCGCCGCGGCAGGTCGAGCTTGTGCTCCTCCTTCATGATGTACGCCACGCCGCCCTTGCCGGACTGCGAGTTGACCCGGATGACCGCCTCGTAGGTGCGGCCCAGGTCCTTCGGGTCGATCGGCAGGTAGGGCACGCCCCAGGTGAAGGAGTCGATATCCGTCCCGGCGGCGTCCGCGTCGGCCTGCAGCGCGGCGAAGCCCTTCTTGATGGCGTCCTGGTGCGAGCCGGAGAACGCGGTGTAGACCAGGTCGCCCGCGTACGGGTGCCGCTCGTGCACCGGCAGCTGGTTGCAGTACTCCACGGTGCGCTTGATCTCGTCGATGTTCGAGAAGTCCACCTGCGGGTCGATGCCCTGGGAGAACAGGTTCAGCCCCAGGGTGACCAGGTCGACGTTGCCGGTCCGCTCGCCGTTGCCGAACAGGCAGCCCTCGATCCGGTCGGCGCCGGCCAGCACGCCCAGCTCGGCGGCGGCCACCCCGGTGCCCCGGTCGTTGTGCGGGTGCAGGCTCAGCACGATGCTGTCCCGGCGGGGCAGGTTGCGGTGCATCCACTCGATGGAGTCGGCGTAGACGTTCGGCGTGGCCATCTCGACGGTGGCCGGCAGGTTGATGATCAGCGGACGGTCCGGGGTCGGGTCGATCACGTCGATGACCGCGGAGCAGATCTCCAGCGCGTACTCCAGCTCGGTGCCGGTATACGACTCCGGCGAGTACTCGTAGAAGATCTCGGTGTCCGGGGTGTGGATCTCGGCGTACTTCTGGCAGAGCCGGGCGCCGGTGGTGGCGATGTCGGTGATGCCGTCCTTGTCCAGGCCGAACACCACACGCCGCTGCAGCGTCGAGGTCGAGTTGTAGAAGTGCACGATGGCCCGCTTGGCGCCGCGGATCGACTCGAAAGTCCGGTCGATCAGGTGCTCGCGGCACTGCACCAGCACCTGGATCGTGACGTCGTCCGGGATCAGGTCCTGCTCGATCAGCTGGCGTACGAAATCGAAGTCGGTCTGGCTCGCGGCCGGGAAGCCGACCTCGATCTCCTTGTAGCCCATCTTCACCAGCAGCATGAACATGCGCTTCTTGCGTTCCGGGGACATCGGGTCGATCAGGGCCTGATTGCCGTCGCGCAGGTCGACCGCGCACCAGCGGGGAGCTTTCTCGACCACGCGGGTGGGCCACTGCCGGTCGGGCAGCGAGATGTTGAACTGCTTCTGGTACGGCTCGTAGCGCTGAAAGGGCATCGAGCTGGGCCGCTGAGTCTCAATCGGGTTGGTGGACATGTGACTGCTCCTGTCGAAACGAAGACGAGCAGGCGGCGTGCATCAACTCCGCGACGAGGTGCCGGCCTGGAATGGGGCCTCGTCGCGGCAGCGAAGAAGAAGAAACGCGTGCCACATGTCGCCAAACACGTTACGTGATCGACTTCTGGGTGGCGAACCAATCGCCCGGATCGTGGGACTCAGGCGGGCGGGGCGAGGCTGGGCGGCACCACCGGCGGCGGGCTGTTCATTCCCATCGGCTGGCCGGCCACCTCCGGCCCGGGCAGCGGCACGGTGTCCGGACCGTCGACCTGATTGACCAGCTTGAGCACGCCGAACTCGACCCGGGCCGCGGTCAGCAGACCCTCCGGGGAGTAGCAGTAGATGCCGACGTCGACCGGCGCGTCCAGCGAGGCGGAGACCGAGTCGACCGCGTAGCAACTGCCCTGCGCGCCGGGCAGCGGCTGCACCGCGGAGACCGCCAGGGCGGCCTGCCGGTCGGTGAAGACCGAGAGCCACTGCCGGAAGAGGCGTTGCACCTTGGGGTCGTACTTGCGGGGCACCCGCTCGCCCTTGTCGGCGACCCGTACGCAGACCGACGCGACGGGGTTGGTCGGCGTGGAGAGGGTGCACTGGTACACGCCGTTGGCATTGCGTACCACCGAGACCCCGGTCGTGCCGCCGAGCGCGCCGTTCGGGATGTCGACCCGCCAGCTGCCGTCCTTGGCCACCGTCGCGATGACGTTGCGGGGTGCGCCGTCGCCGACGTCCAGCGTGTAGAGAGCGGCGTACTTGAGGTCCTGCCCGAGCGCGGCCAGGCCGGCCAGCGCGTCGCGGGCGTCGGCAGCCGGCTCCGCTTGCGGGGACGCCGACGGGGGTGCCGCCTCCGGGGTGTCGGCGCTGCATCCGCCCAGGCCCATGATCAAGAGGGCGGCGGTCAACGCGAAAAGGCGCACCGCGACATTCTTCACCCATCGGCGCGACGCGGCGCTCTGGTGACTCCGGCGTGTCGCGCCCGCCGCGGCCGGATTCTGGGATCGCCTGTCGAGCAGCAGCGGAGGCGCCGCTAGGGTGGTTGCGACTGTCTAGCCTCAAGGATTGGTTCACCGTGGCTCTTGTGGTGCAGAAGTACGGTGGTTCATCGGTCGGGACCGCCGAGCGCATCAAGCGCGTGGCGGAGCGCATCGTGGCCGCCCGCAAGGCCGGCGACGACGTCGTGGTCGTCGTCTCCGCGATGGGTGACACCACCGATGAGCTGCTCGACCTGGCCAATCAGGTGAGCCCGCTGCCGCCCGGCCGCGAGCTGGACATGCTGCTCACCGCCGGCGAGCGGATCTCGATGGCGCTGCTCGCCATGGCGATCCACAACCTGGGATACGAGGCCCGGTCCTACACCGGCTCGCAGGCCGGCGTGATCACCACCTCGGCGCACGGCAAGGCCCGGATCATCGACGTCACTCCCGGCCGCCTGCGGACCGCGCTGGACGAGGGCGCGATCGCCATCGTCGCCGGCTTCCAGGGCGTGTCACAGGACACCAAGGACATCACCACCCTCGGTCGCGGCGGTTCGGACACCACCGCGGTCGCGCTCGCCGCGGCGTTGCACGCCGACGTCTGCGAGATCTACACCGACGTGGACGGCGTCTTCACCGCCGACCCCCGGATCGTCCCGAACGCCAAGCACATCAAGAAGATCACCTACGAAGAGATGCTGGAGCTGGCGGCCGGCGGGGCGAAGGTGCTGATGTTGCGATGCGTGGAGTACGCGCGCCGTTTCCGGGTGCCGATCCACGTACGCTCTTCGTACTCGAACAAAGAAGGCACGCTCGTCACCGGATCGATGGAGGACCTCGACGTGGAGCAGGCACTGATCACCGGGGTCGCGCACGACCGCAGCGAAGCCAAGATCACGATCGTGGGTGTGCCGGACGAGCCCGGTGCCGCCGGTCGGATCTTCGAGACCGTCGCCCAGGCCAACATCGACATCGACATGATCGTGCAGAACGTCTCCACCGAGGGCACCGGGCGCACCGACATCTCGTTCACGCTGCCCAAGGCCGACGGGCCGGACGCGATGGGCGCGCTCGACAAGATCAAGGACCAGATCAAGTTCAAGAGCCTGCTCTTCGACGACCACGTCGGCAAGGTTTCGCTGATCGGCGCGGGCATGCGCTCGCACCCGGGTGTCGCCGCGGCCTTCTTCGCCTGCATCGGCGCGGCCGGCGTCAACATCGAGATGATCTCCACCTCCGAGATCCGGGTCTCCGTCGTCTGCCGGGACACCGACCTGGACACGGCGGTGCGCGCCGTCCACGATCAGTTCGAGCTCGGCGGTAACGAGGAGGCGGTCGTCTACGCGGGCACCGGCCGGTAATCCGGCCGATGCCGTCGCCCACGCTCGCCGTCGTCGGAGCCACCGGCTCCGTCGGGACGGTCATGCTCGAGCTGCTCTCCTCCCGGCGCAACGTCTGGGGCGAGATCCGGCTGATCGCCACGGCGCGGTCGGCCGGCAAGATGCTGACCTGCCGCGGCGAGCAGCTGGTGGTGCGTGAGCTGACGGCCGAGGCGTTCGACGGCGTCGACGTGGCCATGTTCGACGTGCCCGACGACGTGTCCGCCCAGTGGGCGCCGGTCGCCGTCGCCCGCGGCGCGATCGTGGTGGACAACTCGTCCGCGTTCCGGATGGACCCCGAGGTCCCGCTGGTGGTGCCCGAGGTCAACCGCGAGGTGGCCGGGTATCGTCCGCGCGGCATCGTCTCCAGCGCCAACTGCACCACCGCCGCGATGATCATGGCGGTCGCGCCCCTGCACTACGAGTACGGGCTGCGCGAACTGGTGCTGGCCTCGTACCAGTCGGCGTCCGGCGCCGGGCAGTACGGCATCGACACCCTGCACGACCAGCTCACCAAGGTCGCCGGTGACCGGCTGCTCGGCTCCCGGCCGGGCAACGTACGCCAGGCGGTCGGCGACGACCTCGGCCCGTTCCCGGCTCCGCTCGCGCTCAACGTGGTGCCCTGGTCCGGCCAGCTCGCCGACCTCGGCTGGTCCTCCGAGGAGCTGAAACTCCGCAACGAGTCCCGCAAGATCCTCGGCATTCCGGCGCTCAAGGTGGCCGCCACCTGCGTGCGGGTTCCGGTGGTCACCGGCCACTCGGTCGCCGTGCACGCCGTCTTCGCCTCCGAGGTCACCGCCGACGGCGCACGCCAGGTGCTGCGCAACGCCCCCGGCGTCATCCTGGTCGACGACCCGGAGGCCGGCGAGTTCCCGATGCCGATCGACGCGGTCGGCACCGACCCGTCCTGGGTGGGCCGCATCCGCCGGGCCATGGACGATCCGCGCGCGCTCTCCCTCTTCGTGACCGGCGACAACATGCGCAAGGGCGCGGCGTTGAACACGGTGCAGATCGCCGAGCTGATCGCCGCCGAGATCAGCAAGCGCGGCGAGAGCTAGGCGCGATTTCATCGGTACGGGTCAGCGCCGTCCCGATCAATCCGGACCGTCCCCGCTCTCCCGCGCCGGCTGGCAGCCCGCTCCGGGCCCCACCGCGACCGCCGGGCCCATGCACGTGGCCGGGCCCAACCCACCACCGCAGGCGGTTAGGGTGTCGCCATGAGCGGGACCGACATCTGCGAGGTCGTGATCACGGCCGCCGATCCGGAGTGGCTGGCCGAGTTCACCCGCCGCCTGGTCACCGACCGGCTGGCCGCGTGCGGACAGCAGGTGGCGGCGATCCGTTCCATCTATCGCTGGGACGGCGCGATCCAGGACGACCCGGAGGCGCGGGTTGCCCTGCACACCCGGGTCGCGCTTGTCGATCGGATCGTCGAGCGGGCGAATGCCGAGCACCCGTACGACGTACCGTGCGTGCTCGCCCTCCCCGTGCTGGCCGCGAACCCGGCGTATGTTGCCTGGGTGCTGGAGGAGACCGCCGCGGCCTGAAGGCCGGCGTGCGGAGTCCGAACCCGAACTCCGCACGCGGCCAGACTGCGCGGTCGCTCAGGCGACGGCGTCGAGGTCGGCGCGGGTCAGCAGCGCCCGCAGGGTGATGCCCTCGGCCGCCAGGGCCTGCGCGCCGCCCTCCTGCCGGTCGATCACGCAGACCGCGTGGTCCACGTGCGCGCCCAGCTTGCGCAGATCCTTCGTGGAGAGGACGACCTGGCCACCGGAGGTGACGACGTCCTCGACGATCAGGACGCGGCGGCCGGCCACCTCGGCGCCCTCGGCCAGCCGGGCGGTGCCGTACTGCTTGGCCTGCTTGCGGACGAAGGCGGTGGGCAGGCCGGCGTGCCGGGCGAGGGCGGTGACCACGGCGATGCCGCCCATCTCGAGTCCGGCGAGGACCTCGGTGCCTTCCGGGATCAGGACGGCGAGCTGCTCGGCCAGCTTGTCGAGGAGAACCGGGTCGGCCTCGAACTGGTACTTGTCGAAGTATTCGGTCGCGGTACGGCCGGAGCGCAGGGTGAATTCGCCGGTCAGCCGGCTCACACTGCGAACCTGGCGGGCGAGGTCGGAGTCAGTCACAAGGTCCCAGCTTGTCAGGCCGCCGACCGAGCCGGCACGGCGCCCCGGGCGGTCACCCGTTGGCGTACTTGATCTGCTCAATACCGCACAGTATGTCTGTTTGGGGTAGGTTTCGCGTAATTAGCGGCTTGCGCCCGGAAGGAAAGTTCTGTGACACCCTTCGCGATGCTCTTCCTACTCGCCCTTGCCGGCTCCTCCTGCTTCGCCCTCGGCCGCGCCCTCGGCCGGGGCGAACGCTACGAGCGCGGCTACCGGGAGGGCTTCCGCGACGGCGAGACCGGTTCCCTCGCCCGCGCCACCCGGCTCATGCAGCTCGGCGATCGCCCCTCCATCGCCCCGGTCGTGGAGACGATGCTCGGCCCGTACGCCGTACCCCAGCAGATGGCCCCCCGCACGGTGGGCCCGCAGCTCGCTCTCTGAAGGCCGCGCCGTGACCAATGCGGCGAAAGGCCCGGCTCGATGAGCCGGGCCTTTCTGCAACATCGTGGTCGGGGTGGCGGGATTTGAACCCACGGCCTCTTCGTCCCGAACGAGGCTCGGCTCTTTGGTCGACGTGGTCGATCGTCTATATGCGCTGCTAGCGGTCTTGGTCACCGTTGGTCTGCGTTGGTGGTTCCGGGGGATGGGCGCAAGATCTTCTCCCATGACCTCCGTGACAGATTGGTCTCAGGACATGGGTGGCACATGCCGCTAGACGGCTCAGCTGTCGGTAGCGCATCGATTGACCACCGTGCAAGGTGAAGGGCATGACTAGCGTTGAAACCCGTCCTGTCCGGGTGGCCCTGGTCGGGTCTGGGCGGATGGGCTCGTTCCACGGCGAGACGGTCGGTCGTCGCCTGCCCGGAGCGCAGTTGGTGGCCGTCGCGGACCCGGCGCCGGGCGCCGCCGAGCGGCTGGGCGCGGCGCTGGGCGTGCCACGCGCGTACACCGATGCGGGCGAGGTGTTCGCCGATGCTGAGGTGGACGCGGTGGTGATCGCGGCGCCAGCCCGGTTCCACGCCGAGTTGGTCGTCGCGGCGGCGGGCGCGGGCAAGGCAGTGTTCTGCGAGAAGCCGATGGCGCTGACCCTGGCCGACGCCGACCGGGCCATCGACGCGGCCCGCGCGAGCGGTGTGGTGTTGCAGGTCGGGTTCAACCGGAGGTTCGCTCCGGATTGGGCCGCTGCCCGCGCGTTGCTTGACGACGGCCGGCTGGGCACGCCGAGGTTGCTGCGGTCGGTGACCCGCGACCCGGGCGGGTTCGACCCGTCTCGGGTGCCCCTGGACACGATCTTCAACGAGACGCTGATCCATGATTTTGACGCGCTCCGGTTTCTCAATCCGGGTGCCGAGGCGGTAGAGGTGTACGCGACTGCGGACGCGCTGGTCGAGCCGGAGTGGCGTGACCGGGGTCTCCTGGACACCGCGGTGGTGGTGGTCCGCTTCGACAACCGGGCGACCGGAGTCGCCGAGGCCTGCTTCGAGGCGGCATATGGCTACGACGTGCGCGGCGAGGTGTTCGGCTCGGGTGGGATGGCCACGATGGGCGGTGCCGGCCGGACCGGGATGGTCTTCTCCGGCGCATCCGGCCGGCTGGCCGAGACGGTCCGCGGCGACCAGGAGTTGCTGGCCGACGCCTATGTGGCGGAGCTGGCGGCGTTCGTCGACGCCTTCCGAGCCCAGGCCCCGGCCCCGGTGGGCGGTGAGGACGCCCGCGCTGCGCTCGCGATCGCGTTGGCTGCCGCCGAGTCGGTGCGCTCCGGTGGTCCGGTTCGGATCGAGAAGGTGGGGAAGTGAGCATGTTCCGGCTGGCGGTGTGCGCCGAGATGGTGTTCCTGGACCTGCCGTTCGACGAGCGGGTGCGGCGCATCGCCGACCTCGGGTTCGAGGTTGAGATCTGGGACTGGACGACGAAGGACATCGACGCCCTGGCCAAGACTGGAGCCCGATTTTCCTCGATGACCGGCTACATTCGCGGCACGCTGGCCGACCCTGCCGGCGCCGACGAGTTGTTGCGCACCGCCGAGCAGTCCCTGCGCGTGGCCGAGCAGCTGGACTCTCCGCGTCTGAACGTGCACGGCACCGGGCTGGATAACAGGGGCTTGCCGGTGGTGGCCTCGCAGGTGGTCACGCCGGCGATGTGGTTACAGGCCGCCCGGACCCTGACCCGGCTCGCCGAGCTGGGTGAACGGGCGGGGCGGGTGTTCACCCTGGAGAATCTCAACACCGCAGTCGATCATCCCGGCACCCCGTTTGCCCGCGCAGCGGACACCGTTGCCCTTGTGGAGGCCATCGGCAGCCCGCACCTACGGCTGAATCTGGACCTCTACCACGCACAGGTCGGCGAGGGAAACCTGATCGAGCTCGTGGAGCGCGCCCTGCCGCTGATCGGCGAGATTCAGGTCGCCGACGTTCCGGGTCGCTGCGAGCCGGGCACCGGCGAGATCAACTATCCGGCGGTCGCGGCCGCCCTCAACCGGCTCGACTACACCGGCGTCGTTGGCCTCGAGGCCTGGGCCTCCGGCGACTCAGAAGAAGCGCTCGAACGGTTCCGCGCCGCATTCACCCTCGCCTAGTCGAGGTCACCGCCCGTCTGGATCGGCTGGCTCGTAAGTGCGGGCCCTGATCTCAGCCTCGGAGGCGACTCGCCCGGGCTAGCCTCTACATCACCTGACGACGTCTAGCCGGAGCTGTCACTGATCATCGTCCGATAACGCCAGACTGCATCTGATCCTCGGCGACGCGGTCGATCGCGGTGAACGCGGCGGCTCGGCGGCGTGGCTGCTGTCCGGCCGTGACGACGAGTTCGGGACTCGGGCGTGTTCGAGCGCTGCCCGCCCAAGGACGGCTCCCGGCGCACGGTGGACACACCCGGGTTCCTGTCGGCGCTGTTGGCCGAGCACATCACGCGGACCCGGCCGACGCCGTGCGCCTGCCACGGGCGGACCTACACGTTCCGGGGTCACGGCCTGGCCAACGGCGCGGCCCGGACACCACGCCGTCGAAGCTGATGGACAGTCAGATGGGGCATGACGACGGATCGGTGCAGGCGCGCTGCTCGCACATCACAGCGGGCATGCGGCACACGCTGATGGAGGGCCTGACCGAGATGTGGGAGACCGCCCTGGAGGCCCGGCGGCAGCTCGCCGACGGCTCGCCGGTGGCGGTCCCTGACGAGCTACTGCGGAAGGGTGAGGAGAAGTGATCGCGCAAGATCTTCTCCCAGTTTCTCCCGAACTGGCCGGGGAGAAGCGGCAGGCCCGGATCACCTGAACGGCGAACCGGGCCTGACCTGCAACCACGTGGTCGGGGTGGCGGGATTTGAACCCACGGCCTCTTCGTCCCGAACGAAGCGCGCTACCAAGCTGCGCCACACCCCGAGCTGCGAGAGAAATACTAGCTGACGCCTTAGTAGCCTCGCCAACCGGTATCCCTGAACCATGAAACCGCAGGTCAGCGCGGGATCAGTGTAAGCAGGCTGGCCTCCGGGCGGCAGGCGAACCTGATCGGCGCGGTCGGGTGGGTGCCGAGTCCGGCGGAGACGTGCAGCCAGGCGTCGGAGCCGGGCCAGCGGTGCAGGCCCTTTGCCATGGCGTGCGGCAGGTCGCAGTTGGTGGTCAGCGCGCCGTAGCCGGGGACGCAGACCTGACCGCCGTGGGTGTGGCCGGCTAGCAGCAGGGCGAAGCCGTCCGCGGCCATCGGCTCCAGGACCCGGGAGGCCGGCGTGTGGGTGACGCCGAGGTGCAGGTCGGCGCCGGCGCTGATCGGGCCCTGGACGGAGGGGTAGTCGTCCCGGTCGACGTGCGGGTCGTCGACGCCGACCAGTTCGATGGAGCGGCCGCCGGCCTTCACCACGCAGCGGGCGTTGTTCAGGTCGGCCCAGCCGGCGTCGACGAAGGCGGCACGCAGGTCGTCCGCGGGCAGCTCGACGCCCTGCACGTACTCCCGCTCGGGCAACACGTACTGCAGCGGGTTCTTCCACACCGGACCGCGGTAGTCGTTGGAGCCGAAGACGAACGCGCCGGGCCGGTCCAGCAGGCGCGCCAGGGCGCGCAGGACGCCGGGCACCGCGTGCGGCGAGGCCATGTTGTCGCCGGTGACCACGACCAGGTCGGGGTCGGTGCCGTCGAGCGAGGCCACCCAGTCCTGCTTGCGCCGCTGGTCAGGCATCATGTGCAGGTCTGACAGGTGCAGGATGCGCAGCGGTTCCGCGTCCGGTTCCAGCACCGGGACGTCGAAGCGCCGGAGCGTGAACATGTTGCGCTCGATCAGCGAGGCATAGGCGAACGTGGCGCCGCCCAGCGCGGTCAGAGCGGCGGTGGCCGAGATAAGGGAGCGCTTACGCATGATGGCAAGGGTAGTTTCTCCATCCATGGGAACGCTGAAAGACCGCCTTAACGATGACCTGCACGCCGCGATGAAGTCCCGGGACGAGCTGATCACGTCGACGCTACGGATGGCCCTGGCCGCCGTGCGGACCGCCGAGGTCGCCGGCAAAGAGGCCCGTGAGCTCTCCGACGACGAGGTGCTGGCGGTGCTGACCAAGGAGGCGAAGAAGCGCCGGGAGGCGGCCACCGCCTTCGCCGACGCGGGCCGCACCGATCAGGCGGCCAAGGAGACGGCCGAGGGCGACGTCCTCGACCGCTACCTGCCGAAGCAGCTCAGCGACGCGGAGATCAGCGAGGTGGTGGCGCAGGCGCTGGCCGCGGGCGGCTTCAGCGGCAAGGCCCAGATGGGTCCGGCGATGAAGGCGGCCCAGGCCGCCGTGGCGGGGCGCGCGGAGGGCGGCCGGGTGGCCGCCGAGGTGCGGCGCCAGCTGGGCTGAGGACCACAACCCCTTGGGGGTACGCGAAAACGGGCGGGAGATCAGCTCTCCCGCCCGTTTCCGGTGTCCCTGGGGTCAGTTGCCGGGACCCCCGCCGCCCGGTCCGCCCGGTGGTGTGCCACCCGGCGTCTCAGGTTTGTTGTTCTTGCCGTTGCTGACCTCGATGATCACGGCGCCGTTCTTGATGGTCCGGCCGGACGGGTTGGTGCCGGCCGCGGTGCCCTTGGGGCACTTCGAGTCCACCTCGCTGCCGATCGACACCTCGAAGCCGGCGCTTTCCAGCTTGCCCCGGGCCGAGCCGATCGGGTCACACTCGACGTTCGGGATGGACCGCTGATCGCCGTACGCGATCTTGGTGCTGCCCGGCTTCTTGAACTGCTCCTTCGTCTTGCCCTTCATGTACGCCTTGAGCGTGTGCTGCACCGCCGGGTTGACGATGTCGTGGTCCATCCGGTCCCGGTGCTCCGGGTAGTCCGGGTTGACCATGTAACCCGCGACGACCAGCTTCGTGGTGCCGACGATCAGCGAGGCGGTCTTGTCGTTGTCGGTGGTGCCGGACTTGCCGAAGACCGGGTGACCGACGATGCCCTTCGTGTCGCCGGCGGTGGAACCGCCGCACGCGCCCATCTGGGCCGAGTCGCCGACCGGGCAGCGGGCCGCGTCCAGGGCCGCCCGGGCGACGTCCTTGGGGGTGGCCCGGATGCAGCGCGGCTTGCCGACGTCGAGTTTCTCGCCGTCCTTGGTGGTGATGCTCTCGATCGGGGTCGGCTTGCAGTTCATGCCGTCACCGGCGAGCGTCGCGTACGCGTTCGCCATGTCCAGCGGGGTCGACGAGGTGACGCCGAGCGTGAACGCACCCCAGCCCCGGGCCTCGTCCGGGTCGTCGGCCTTCTGCCGGTCCGAGCCGGCCCGGAACTCGACGCCGAAGCGCTTGGCCACCGCGACCACCTTGTCGGCGCCGGCTCGTTCCTCCAGCGGTACGAAGTACGTGTTGATCGACTTCGCGAAGGCGCTCCACATGGTGAAGACGCCCACGCCCTTGCCCGAGTTCTTCGGGCACCACTGGTCGCTGCCCGGACATGCCGAGGAGCTGCCGTACCCGGCCTTGTACTTGGATTTGTACTGCGCGTCGGTCTTGATGGTGTACCCGAGCGGATAGCCCGCTTCCAGGGCCGCCACGATGGTGAACATCTTGAACACCGAGCCGGCCTGGTAGCCGTTGATGTCGCCACCACCGCTGAGCAGCGGGTTCGTGGTGTTCGGGTGGGTGCCCCGGATGCCCTTGGCCTTCTTCTTCGGGTCCGAGGAGAGCTTGTTCTCCGGGTTGTCGGAGTCGTCGAGCTTGTACTTGCGGTTCGCCGCGAGCAGCCGCACCTTGCCGGTGCCGGGCTCGATGCCGGCCAGCAGCACCGCGTTCTGGCTGTCGTCCTTCTGCCGCTTGGCGACCTCGGTACGGGCGGCCTTCTGGCCCTCCAGGTCGATCGTGGTGATCACCCGGTAGCCACCGCTCTTCAGCCGGCGCTCACGGTCGTACTCGGTCGCGCCGAACGCGTCCTGCTCCATCCACCAGCGGTAGAAGTAGTCGCAGAAGAAGCCCCAGTAGTTCTTCGACACCCAGGCGCAGCCGTTGCCGATCTGCTTGATCTTGGTGGGGACCTTGACCTTCTTGGCCTCGTCGGCCTGTGCCTGCGTGACCGCGCCCATCGCGACCATGCCGGGGATGATGTAGTTGTCGCGGCGGGCGGTGATCTGCTCGTGTCCCGACGGCTTGGTCGGGTTGAAGCTGCTCGGCGCCTTGACCATGCCGGCCAGCATGGCGGCCTCGGCGACGGTCAGGTCCTTCGGCTTCTTGTTGAAGTAGACCTGGCTGGCCGCGAAGATCCCGTACGCCCCGCCGCCGAAGGGCGCGGTGTTCAGGTAGCGCTCCAGGATCTGGTCCTTGGTGAGCTGCTTCTCGACCTGGAGCGCGTACTTCATTTCGGTGATCTTGCGCTTCGCGCTGTCCTCGGTCGCGTCGACGACCTCCTGCGGGTTGGTGGCCGAGTAGGCCAGCGACATCCGCACGTACTGCATGGTGAGCGTCGAGGCGCCCTGCTGGGTGCCGCCCTGGCTGTTGCCCACGAACGCGCGGGCGACGCCCTTGAGGTCGACGCCGTTGTGCTCGTAGAACTTGCGGTCCTCGGCGGCCAGGATCGCGGCCTGCATGTTCTTGGAGATGTCCTTCAGCGGCACGTCGCTGCGGAACTCGTCGTAGAACTGCGAGAGCTGGGTCCGCCCGTCGGACGCGTAGATCCGGCTGATCTGCGGGGAGCTGAAGTCCTTGAGCTCACTGGGCAGGTTCGCGAACGTCTGACCACCGGCCTTGGCGGCGAGTCCGGTCATCGCCGCGGCCGGGAACGCGGCGGCAGCCACGACCACGCCGGCCAGCAGGCCGCATATCAAAAGCGAGGTGGCGTTCGTGAAGATGTTGTGATCGCGTCTGCGAAGCCAGGAGGTCACCCGAGCAGGGTACGCGAACAACGCACGCGACTGCCCGCCGAGAAGGTCCACCTCGCCCGATAAGAGTGTGACGTGTCACCCGGCTCGGCGGAGTGTCTTCCCGCTTCTGCTCCGAAGATACCCCCGTTCCGCCACATCTCCCTGGCCGCTATGCCCGGAACTACCGGGCTATACGTATTTGAGGGACAACGTTGCGTAATCGCCCAACTACAGAGCATGATGGTCCCGCGAGACATCGCACGGCGTCTGCGCGGCAAAGGGGTCTGTACCCCAGGGGGACATTTGGGGCCGCGTCGACGCAGGGGGTGAAAAGCAAGGGGGGACGTTAACCGTGGGGATGATCAGCGACTGGCCCAGCATGGCGGCATGTCAGAGTGGCGACCCTGACGCGCTGTTCGTGCAGGGCGCCGAGCAGAACGTGGCTAAAAGGATCTGCCGCAGCTGCCCGGTCCGCTACGAATGCCTCGCCGACGCCCTGGACAACCGTATCGAGTTCGGCGTCTGGGGAGGCATGACGGAACGGGAACGGCGGGCACTACTGCGCCGTCACCCGCATGTGGCGAGCTGGCGGAAGATGTTCGAGGCCGCACTGCGGGAGAAGGGCGCCGACAAGGTGCTCGTCTCCACCCGCTGATCAGGCGAGCAAGCACTGAACCTTTCCAACGTGCCGGGGCGGCAGCCCGGATGCTGCCGGCCCGAGCAGGTTGGAAAGGCTCACCACGCGCTGATCACGCGAGCAATGCTCCGATCGTCCGCAGCCCGTCGACGTCGTGTACGTCGGCGGGTTGCGCGGCGACGGCAGTCGTGGGAACCGCGGGGAAGGCGTCGGTGAACGTCGCGGCGACGCGTACCTCTCGGTCGGTCTGCCGCAGCAGGGCCGCGTGAATGCGCAGCACGTCCGCGGCTGAACGCAGGTCGGCGTCGGTGTCCAGCTGATCGGCCGCGGCTTCGCTCTGGTCGGCCGTCAGGCCGGCCGGCTCGGTCTGGTGCATCCGGTTGAGCACCAGGCCGCTCAGCGGCATCCGCTCGGCCACCAGCCGCTCCGCGAAGTACGCCGCCTCCCGGACGGCGTCCCGCTCCGGCGCGGCGACCAGCAGGAACGCCGTCTGCGGGTCCTGCAGGATCCGGTACGTCTGGTCGGCGCGCTGGCGGAAGCCGCCGAACATCGAGTCCAGCGCGGCGACGAAGCCGGACAGATCGGTGAGCAGCTGCGCGCCCAGAATCTTCTGCACCGCCCGGGAGAAGAGCCCGAACGAGGCGGTGACCAGGCTGAACATGCTCCGGCCGCCGGTCCGGGCGGGGGCCAGCAGCAGGCGCAGCATCCGCCCGTCGAGGAACCGGGAGAGCCGGGCCGGCGCGTCCAGGAAGTCCAGCGCGGAACGCGACGGCGGCGTGTCCACCACGATCAGGTCCCACTCGTCGCCGGCCCGCAGCTGACCCAGCTTCTCCATCGCCATGTACTCCTGCGTGCCGGCGAAGGTCGAGCTCATGGCCTGGTAGAACGGGTTGGCGAAGATCTCCGCCGCGCGTTTCGGTGTGGTGTGCTGCTCGACCACCTCGTCGAAGGTGCGCTTCATGTCGAGCATCATGGCGTGCAGCTCGCCGCCGCTGGCCGCGGCTTCGATGCCCTTGACCTGCCGGGGCGTGTTGTCCAGTTCGTTGAGGCCCATGGACTGCGCCAGGCGCCGGGCCGGGTCGATGGTGAGCACGACCGTCCGGCGGCCGTGCACCTCGGCCGCGCGCAGGCCGAGGGCGGCGGCGGTCGTGGTCTTGCCGACCCCGCCCGAGCCGCAGCACACCACGATGCGGATGGCCGGGTCGGCGAGGAGCGCGTCGACGTCGAGGCGCTGTGCGGTCAATTCAGCCACTACTCCAGAGTAAGACGTCTTGATCTGACGTTCCCCGTGATCAAGCCCGCATCAGACGGGCGGCGAACTGCTCCAGACCCGCCAGGTCCACGCCGTCCGGAAGCTGCGGCAGCTCCACCATCGGCCGTCCCAGCTCGGCCAACTCCAGCCGCAGCGACTCCTCCAGCTCCCGCCGGGTGAGGTGTGCCTGTGCCTGTGCTGCGAGTTGGCTCACGGTGCCCTGGGTAGCCGGCAGACCGGCCGCGGTGAGGCCTCGCTTGATCTCCGCCTTGGTCACCCGGCCGGCCGGCAACAGGGCCGGGCGGGCGCCGTTCACGATGATCCGGCCCACCGGGATGCGCAGCGCGTTCAGCTCGGCGATGGCGTCCACGCTCTCCTGGACCGGCATCTCCTCGAGCAGCGTGACGACGTGCACCGCGGTCATCGGCGAGCGCAGCAGCGATGCCACGCCCTCGCTCTGCGTCTTGATCGGGCCGACCTTGACCAGCCGGGCGGTCTCCTCGGTGACGTTCAGGAAACGGCCGATCCGGCCGGTCGGCGGCGCGTCGAGGACCACCGCGTCGTACATCCGGCGGCCGTCGCGGGACCGGGTGGTCGCCTCCTTGACCTTGCCGGTGAGCAGCACGTCGCGCAGGCCCGGCGCGATCGTGGTGGCGAAGTCGATGGCGCCGACCTTGCGCAGCGCCCGGCCGGCCGCGCCGAGCTTGTAGAACATGTCCAGGTACTCGAGGAGGGCCTCCTCGGGATCCACGGCCAGGGCGCGGACCTCACCACCACCGGTCGTGGTGGCGATCCGCTGCTCCGCGTACGGCAAGGGTTCGAGGTTGAACAGCTGGGCGATGCCCTGCCGGCCCTCCACCTCGACCAGAAGCGTGCGCCGCCCGCCGGAGGCCAGGCCCAGGGCCAGGGCGGCGGCCACGCTGGTCTTGCCGGTCCCGCCCTTGCCGGTCACCACGTGCAGCCGCTCCGGCCAGTTCCGGTGTTCGCCCATGCGTCCAACGGTACGGGGCAATCTCAGCCGGACACGTCGCAGACCAGCCAGCCGGACTTGCGGATGACGGTGAACCGCAGATCCTGTGCGGCGGCCTTCTCGTCGTCGGTCGACATGACGACCCGGACGCCGACGGTGGCCTCGTCGTCACCCCGGCTGGCCACGGTGGGGTCGTCCCAGCGGAAGACAGCACCCTGATAGCCGTCCGCGTACGTGCTGATCTGCTCCACCCGCTCGGCGAGCTTGGTCTCGTCCCGCGATTTGCGGCACACCAGGTCCTCGGCGGCGTTCGCGTCCTGTTGCGTGTAGACGGCGGTCAGGAAGCGGTTGACCGCGGTCATCGGGTCCGGCGAGCCGGGATTGTCGGCGTCCCGGAACAGGAAGTACGCCGAGACCGCGCCGCCGCCGCAGAGCACCAGCGTGGCCGCGAACGCCAGGGAGAGGAAGACCGTCGAGCGCCGGCGCGGGTCGCCCGGCAGAAGCGGCGACTGCCCGGTCGGCGGGCCCACCCAGATCGGCTCCGGTCCGGCCTCGGCCGGCGGCGAGTGCTGGTAGGCCAGGTGCTCGGGTGGCACGTGCCGCCACTCGCCGGGTTTCTCGTGCTGGGCGTGCCAGGGGCCGTCCGGCGGCGGCTGATGCCAGCCCTCCGGCGGGGTGTGTGAGATCACCTGGGTCGGGTCGGGCGGAGCGTACGCCGAGTGATGGACCACCGCGCCGGACACCGCCGGATGCTCGGCGGTGTCCGCGTGGAGATCGAGATGCGGTTCGGATGCCCCCGCGACATCCGGACCGCCGTGCCGGGCGACCGGCGGTGGTGGCCCGCCGGCGACCGGTAGCTCGACCGGTGGATCGGTCCCGGCCGCGCTCGTCGCGTGCGGCGGCTCCGGGATCGGGATCGGCTCGTCCGGCGGGATCGGCATCGGCGGTTCCGGGTCGGGCGACGGCGGTGGATCCGGATGTCCGGACCGCTCCCCACCGGCGTGTCGCGTCATGTCACCCTCCGCTGATGGCGTGTTCGCTTTACGTGAGCTTGTCCCGCTCAGCCTAACCAACCACCTGATCCGTCGCGTCCTAAGCTGTGCCGGTAGCCGACGGATAGGGAGTAGTCCACGCCATGCAGAAGTGGGAGTACGTGACCGTGCCCCTGCTGGTCCACGCGACCAAGCAGATTCTCGACAACTGGGGCGAGGACGGCTGGGAGCTCGTCCAGGTCGTGCCCGGCCCCAACCCGGAGCAGCTCGTCGCGTACCTGAAGCGGCCGAAGTCATGACCACGCCGGCGCCGGTGGCCGGCGAAGGTGGGGTGGACGCGTACGCCAAGCTGGCCGAGCTGGGCCTGACGCTGCCGAAGGTGGTTCCGCCGCTGGCGTCCTACGTGCCGGCCGTGCAGTCCGGCAATTACGTCTACGTCTCGGGTCAGGTGCCGCTGGTCGACGGCAAGCTGCCGAAGGCCGGCAAGGTCGGCGACGACGTCACCGTGGAGGAGGCCGTCGAGCTGGCCCGGATCTGCGCGCTGAACGCGCTGGCCGCGATCGAGTCGCTGGTCGGCCTGGGCCGGCTTGTCAAGATCGTCAAGGTGACCGGGTTCGTGGCGTCCGCGCCGGGCTTCACCGGTCAGCCGGCCGTCGTCAACGGTGCCTCCAACCTCTTCGGCGACGTTCTCGGCGAGCAGGGCCGGCACGCACGCAGCGCTGTCGGGGTCTCCGAACTGCCGCTCGGAGCACCGGTAGAGGTGGAAGTCATCGCCGAAGTGGCGTGATCTTGGGGGGATTCGGGCGCTTTTGGTGACCCAAGGTGACCGCGTCGGACATCGTGTCTCGGCCATCGGCCGGGTGCGACGTACGATTCGGGTCATGGGGGGTGCTGAGCCCGAGTCGGCGGGGGTCGACCGGCTACCGGGTTGGGTGACGCTGCTGCGAGCGCCCAACCCGGGTCCGATGACGCTGGACGGCACCAACACGTGGATCTTGCGTGCGCCGGGTGCCGATTACGCGACCGTGATCGACCCCGGCCCGCTGGACGAGGGCCATCTGCGCCGGATCGCCGAGCACGGGCCGTTCCAGTTCATCCTGGTGACGCACGGTCATCACGACCACGTCGAGGGCGCCGACCGGCTCTCCGAGCTGCTCGGCGGGACCGCCGTGCTCGCCGCCGACCCGGCGTACTGCCGGCACGGTGACGTGTTGGACCCGAACGAGTCACTCGGTGGGAACGGCCTCGAAATACAGGTTCTGGACACTCCGGGGCACACCAGCGATTCGGTGTGCTTTCTCGTCGAGTGTGGGAACGACCGTGCGATGTTCACCGGTGACACCATTCTCGGGCGCGGGACCACGGTGGTGGCCCGGCCGGACGGTGACCTGGGGGCGTACCTGGGCAGCCTGGAACTGCTCAGCGCGTACCCCGAGGTGTTGATGTTGCCCGGCCACGGACCGGCCCGGGCCGACACCGCCGAGCGCGCCGACTTCTACCTGGACCACCGCCGGGAGCGACTCGCGCAGGTGGCCGCCGCCGTGGCGGCCGGCGCGACGACCCCGGAAGCGGTCGTCGATCTGGTCTATCCGGACATCGATCCGGGCGTGCGGTTCGCGGCCGAGTGGTCCGCCGCCGCGCAGTTGGAATACCTGGGCCGGACCCACCGGTTGGATCGGCCGTGACCTGCCCCGTGTGCGGGACCGTCGCCGTTCCCGGTGCCCGCTTCTGCCACAACTGCGGTGCCGCCCTGCCCTCGGCCGCCTCGCTGCCCGCGGCCGAGCGCCGCATCGTGACCGTGCTCTTCGGTGACCTCTCGGACTTCACCTCCTGGTCGGAGGACCTCGACCCGGAGCGGGTCGGCGCGGTCACCGACCGGGTGCTCGCCTCGCTGGCCGGCGCGGTGAAGACGTTCGGCGGGCACGTGGACAAGCTCACCGGCGACGGGATCATGGCCGTCTTCGGGGCGCCGGTGGCGCACGAGGACGACGCCGAGCGTGCCGTCCGGGCCGCGCTGAGCATGCAACGCGCGGTGCGCCGGGTGCTCGACGACGAGCGTGGCGGTGGCGCGCCGCTCGGCCTGCGCGTCGGTCTGAACACCGGCGAGGTGGTCGCCGGGATGCAGGCGGGGATCGAATACACGGTCATCGGCGACACGGTGAACACCGCGGCCCGGCTGGCCGACGCCGCCGCGGTCGGCGCGGTCTACGCCGGCGAGCGGACCAGCGCGGGGACCCGGCACGTCGCCTCCTGGCGGCAGCTGCGCCCGCTGCGGCTCAAGGGCAAGCGGGAGCCGGTGCCGACGTACGAGCTGCTCGGCCTGCACGACGCGCCGGGCACCCGGTCCGGCCTCGGTGACGAGGCGCCGTTCGTGGGCCGCGAGATCGAGCTGGGCCGCGTCTCCGGCCGGGTCGCCGAGGCGATCGACTCCGGCACCCCGCGGATCATGGTGATGACCGCGGAGGCCGGCATCGGTAAGTCCCGGTTCGCCGGCGAGGTGAAGCGGCTCGCCCTCGATTTCAACGGACATGGTGCCCGGGTGCTCCGCGTCCGCTGCCGCGCTTTCGGTGAGCGACGCCGGTACGCACCCCTGGCCGACCTGATCCGTAAGGCGGCCGGCCTGCCCAAGGACGTGGTCGCCACGGTCGGCCGTACGGTCGTCGAGGAACGCCTGCGCAAGCTGGCCAACCGGCTCGGCGCCCAGTTCGACACCGACCGGCTGCTGGTGCTGCTCGGCTACGGCGAGGCCAAGACGAACAAGGTGGGCCCGGCCGCCCCGGCGGACTGGCCGCCGAGCGCCAAGCGGGTCGACGCCGAGGCCATCTCGATCGCGGTGGCCGACGTGCTCAACGCGCTCGCCACCGAGTCGCCCCTGATGGTCATCGTCGACGACCTGCACGACGCCACGGCCACCACCATGGACGCGCTCGGCAGCACTCTCTCCCGGCTGGAGGGCCCGGTCGTGGTGCTGCTGCTCGGGCGTCCCGAGCTGGTGCGTACCGCCGGTGCGATGACCCGGCTGGCCGACGCCGAGGTGCACACCCTGCCGCCGCTGCGGGGTGCCGACGCGTCCCGGCTGCTCACCTCGTACCTGAACGGCGGCAAGCTGCCCGCGCACGACAGCGACCGGCTGCTCGCCACCGCGCAGGGCAATCCGTTCTACCTGGCCGAGATGGTCACCCTGCTGATGGAGCGGGGGCTGCTCGCCCCGGCGGTGGGCGCGAACGCGGTCGGCCGCTGGCAGCTGGCCGCCGGATCGCTCGGCAGCCAGCTGCTCTCCCGGGACCTGGCGGCCGTGCTGGCCGCCCGCATCGACGCACTGCCCGCGGAGCCGCGGGCAGTGCTGCGCGACGCGTCGGTGGCCGGGACGACCGTGCCGAGCGGAGTGCTGGAGGCGTTGCAGGAGCGCCGGGCGGGTACCGACATGCTGCCCGGTGCGGTCCCGACGGTGGAGCTCGAACGGGCCGTGGACGAGCTGCTGCAGCGCCGCATGCTGCACCGGTCGCGCTCCGGCGGCTACCAGTTCAGCACCCCGCTGATGCGCGAGGCCGCCTACGCCGGCATCGGCAAGGCGGACCTCGCCGAGCGGCACGCCTACCTGGCGACGTGGGCGGCGCCGGAGACGATCCGGGACGGGCATGACGGCGCGGTCCGGCTCAATCTGAGCGAGAACGAGCGGGACGCGTTCATCGCCACCCACGCCGAGTGCGCGGTGGAACTCGCCGACGCGGTACGGCTGCGCCCGGACGCCGCGGCCCGCGAGGTGGCGCCGCTGGGCGTCGCGGCGCTCGGCCGGATGGCCCGGCGGGCGCTGGCCAACATCGAGCCGGCCGCCGCGATCGAGTACGCCGAGCGGGCCACCACCCTGACCAAGGACGGCCTGTCGCTGGCCGACCAGCTGGTGCACGCACGAGCGCTGCTGCGCCTGGGCCGGGCAGAGGAGGCGCTGGCGTACGGCGAGAAGATCACCGTGGCGGCCGAGGACGACCCGGTGTGTCGCGCCGAGGGGACGATCCTGGTCGGCCGGGCGTACGAGGCGCTCGGCGACACCACCCGGGCGGTGGCGGCCTGGCAGGAGGCCCTCGAAGTGGCCACCGAGGCGCAGCTGCTGCCGGAGCGGGCGAACGCGATGCGCCGCCTCGGCATGGCCGACTTCCTGGCCGGCAAGCTCAGCCAGGCGAGCAGCCGGTTCGCGGCCGCCTACCAGGTCACGCTCGCCGCCGGTGACCGGCACGGGCAGGCCTGGGCGTTGCAGAACCTGGCCTGGGTGACCACCACCCGGGGTGACTTCGCCGGCACCGACGCGGTGCTGGGCCGGGCCGCGCGCCTCTTCGCCGAGCTGGGTGACCCGGTCGGGCGGTCCTGGCTGCGCGGCACCACGGCCTTCGCCCGGCTGCTCGCCGGCCGGTTGCAGGAGTCGCGCCGGCTGGCCCGGATCTTCCTGCCGTTCGGTGACCGGGTCGGCGAGGGCTGGGCGGTGGGCACGCTGCGGGTCGTGGAGGCGTACGCGGCCGCCGAACTGGGCGACCTCGGCGTGGCGGACAGCCAGGCCCGGCGGGCGTTCCGCGAGTTCAACGAGCTCTCCGACGACTGGGGCCGGGGACTCGCCATGGTGGTGCGCGGCGCCATCGCGCGCAGCCTGAACGAGCTGGATCACGCCGCCGACCTGCTCAACGACGCGCTCGTCTACGCCGACCGGACCGGACACCCGCTGCTGCTCGGGATGGCCGGCACCCTGCACGGCTTCGTGGCGTTGCAACGCGGCGACCTGGCCACCGCGGAGGCCGACGCGCGCCGGGTGATGACCGCGGTCGAGCCGCACAACCCGCTGGCGCCCGCACAGGTGGGCCCCCGGGTGCTGCTGGCCGAGGCGCGCAACCGGTCCGGGGACTCGGGTACCGCGATCGGGCTGCTGGCGCCGATCGCAAGTGACACGTCGACCCCCTCGCTGCTCTTCTCGCGTCGGCACGCGCTTGCCGCGTACGCGTCGGCGCTGCTCGCCGACGGCCGGGTGGAGTCGGCCCTGACCTGGATCGAGCGGGCTCGTGAGGTGCCCGCCGAGGACGTCCGCAGCGGTGTGATCCTGGCCATGGTCCGGGCCCGGGTGCTGGCCGCGGCGGACCGGTGCGAGGAGGCCAGGATGGCCGCGGAGGACGCGGTTCGCCTGGCGTACGCGACCGAGCAGGCGAGTGAGCGCGCGGCCGCCGAGGAGCTGCGGGACACCCTCGCGGTGACCGTCGTCGAGGAAACTGTCGCCTACGCGTCTGACGTGCCCGGATGATCTTTGATCCGGCTGGCGTATTTTCTTTAACGTGACGGAGACCCGGCCTGGCACCCTACCCCCGCCGTACGTGCCAGGCATGTCCGGATTGTCGGTAATGGCGCGCGGCGGGTACGCCACTGTGTACCGCGCGACGCAGGACTCGGTGGGCCGCGAGGTCGCCATCAAGATGGAGAACCGCACCCTCGACAACCAGCGGGACCAGGCACGCTTCCTCCGCGAGGCGCGCGCGGCCGGCCGGATGTCGTCGCACCCACACGTGGTCGATCTCTTCGACGTCGGCGTCACGCACGACCAGCACCCCTACCTGATCATGGAGCTCTGCGACGGGTCGTACCTGGACCGCATGCGCGTCTCCCCGCTCACCCCGGTCGAGGCGCGCGACGTCGGCATCAAGATCGCTGACGCGCTGGTGCATTCGCACGCCAACGGTGTGCTGCACCGCGACGTGAAGCCGGCGAACATCCTCTACTCGCACTTCAACGCGGCTGTGCTCGCCGACTTCGGGCTAGCCGTGCTCGGCGAGATGCGCGATTCCTCGGTCACCCTCGAAGTGCTCACCCCGGCGTACGCGCCGCCCGAGATGTTCCGCCACGACAGCCCGTCCGGCGCCTGCGACGTCTACGCACTGTGTGCCACTCTTTACGCGGTGATGAACGGCCGGCCGCCGCGCTGGGACACCGACCGCAGCCCCAGCCTGATCACGCTGATGGATCTCTTCCACCAGCCGATCCCGGAGCTGCCCGGCGTGCCGCGCGCGCTCACCGACATCCTCCGCTACGGCATGGCCAACGACCCGGCGTCGCGGCCCACCGCCGAGCAGCTGCGCGACCTGCTGAACAACCTCCAGCTCGACCCGAACACCCCGCAGCCGCCACCCACCGTCTACCGGTCGGGCTCGACGCCGGGCTACCAGCCGCCGCGGCCGCGCCCCATCGTGCCCAGCACGCCCACCCACGAGGACGACACGCCGACGGTGCACAACCCCGGCGCCCGCAAGGGCTTCTTCAGCCGCTGGTTCAGCTGAGGACGCCGGACAAGCCTTTTTAGGTACGCGTGACGACTGTCCCGCCGAACCCGCACCTCCCGCCGCGACCGCGGCCCCCTGCACCCTTGCGGCCGCAGCGCGGCCGCCGGGCCCAGGCACACCCCGTGCGGTTCCCGGCGGGCGCGCTGGGGCCGTAAGTGGGCTGGTGGTCGCGCGGTAGGGCGGGGACGGTCCCGGTCGGCGGAGCGACCGGTCACGCGTACCGAAAAAGGCGCGTGACCGGAAAGCCCACCGTTATTCGGGGTCGAGGACGGCCAGGAGTTCGCCGGTGTCGACCTCGGCGCCGGGATGCACCGGCAGGGAGGCGACGACGCCGGCGGAGGGGGCGTGGACCGGGTGTTCGAGTTTCATCGCCTCCAGGGTGAGGAGCAGCTCGCCGGCCCGGACGCGCTGGCCGGGTACGACCAGGACGCGGCGGACGGCGCCCGGAAGCGGGGCGATCAGCGAGCTCTCGGCGGCCTCGGGGGCGGGCAGCGGGAAGCGGGAGATCTCCCGGAGAGCGACCGAACCCTCGGGGCTGTCCACGTACGAGACGTCGCCGACCCGGTGTACCAGGACGGTGAGGCGAATGCCCTGCACGTTGAGCACGACCCGCTCGCCGCTCGCCTGGACCACGACGATCGGCGGATGCTCATCCATCGGGGCCTGCCCGAGGCCGGCCAGATCGAGTTCCTCGGGGTCGACCGCGCGTACCCACCAGCCGCCCAGCTCGCCGTGGCGGTTCATCCGGTAGCCGACCTCGACCGGGCCGGTCGGGCCGTCGTACACCGCGGTCTGGGAGCCGGACGGGACGTTGCGCCAGCCGGACGGCAGCGAGCCGAGCACCGGGGCGGTGGCTCGCCGGGCGGCGGCGCCGGCCAGGGCGGCGGCCAGGCAGGACAGGCGCACCGCGTCGACCGAGGACAGCAGCGGGGCGAACACCTCGGGGTGCCGGTCCAGGAAGCCGGTGTCGATGTCGCCGGCCCGGAAGGCGTGGTGGCGCAGCACGCGTACCAGCAGGTCCCGGTTCGAGACCACGCCGTGCAGCTGTGCCCGGGCCAGCGCGGACGCCAGCATCCGGGCGGCCTCCTGCCGGCTCGGTGCCCAGGCGATCAGCTTCGCCAGCATCGGGTCGTGGTGCATGCCGACCACCGACCCGTCCACCACCCCGGCGTCCAGGCGCAGGCCGGGCTGCGGCAGCGGCCGGAACGAGCCGGCCACGTCGGGAACCGCGAACCGGTGCAGGGTGCCGGCGGCCGGCAGCCACGCGTACGCCGGATCCTCCGCGCAGACCCGCACCTCGATGGCGTGCCCCCGGATCGGCGGCGGTCCCGGCATCGGCAGGCTGCCGCCCTCCGCCACCAGCAGTTGCAGGCGCACCATGTCGTAGCCGGAGACGCACTCGGTGACCGCGTGGTCGGCCTGGAGCGTGGGGGTGAGCTCGAGGAACCAGAAGTCGCCGTCGGTGTCCAGGAGGAACTCCACCGCACCGGCGCCCACGTAGCCGAGCGCCCGGACCGCGACGATCGCCGCCCGGCACAGCTCCTCGCGCAGAGCCGGGTCGACCGCCGGCGACGGGGTCTCCTCGACGATCTTCTGATAGCGCCGCTGCACCGAGCACTCCCGCTCGCCGAACGGAACCACCGAGCCCTGGGCGTCGGCCAGGATCGGCACCTCGATGTGGCGGACGTTGCCCACGTACGGCTCGCAGAAGACGTCGCCACCGACCTCGCGGCGGGTGGAGGCGACCGCCTCGGCCAGCGTGGCGGCGTCCCGGACGACCCGCATGCCGGCGCCGCCGGTCCCGATCACCGGCTTGATCAGCACCGGGAATCCGGGCACCTTGTCCGGGTCGGTGAAGCTGGGCAGCACCGGCACCTGTGCCTCGGCGACCAGCTTCTTCACGCCGGTCTTGACGTTCAGCGTACGCAGCGTGGCGGCTGGCGCCCCGACCCAGATCATCTCGGCCTCGACCACCGCGGCGGCGAACTCCGGATCCTCGGCGAGTGCGCCGCTGCCCGGGTGCACCGCGTTCGCCCCGGACCGCTGTGCGGCCGCGATGAGCGCCTCGGTACGCAGGTAGGTGGCCGAGGGCGTGGTGCCCGGCAGGTGGACGGCGTAGTCGGCCTCGGTGACGTGTGGCGCGTTGGAGTCGACGTCGGAGTAGACGGCTACCGTCTCGATGCCGACGAGTCGGCAGGTGGCGAACACCCGGCGGGCGACCTCACCACGGTCGGCCACCAGCAGTCGTCGGATCACTGTCTACCTTTCAAGGTCGGAACACACCGACGGGTCCAGCGCCCTCCACAGCCGCGCTGTGCACGGCGGAGAGACAGAGGCCGAGGACCGTACGGGTGTCGCGGGGGTCGATGACGCCGTCGTCGGCCGAGGCGGTGCACTGCCCTGGCCGGCCCGGTACGGGCCAGCTGAACCGGAATCGTGGTTCGTCGGTGCGGTCCGCCGTGTCGTCGGCGGCGCAACCGATGGTGAGGACCAGGTGCGGGACGGCCGACTTGGCAACCGCGTGCACCAGGGGAGCGTCGTGCCGGGCGTCGGTCTCGGTTTCGCCCGGAGCGCCGCGATGCCGCAGGAAGAGCAGCGGAGTGGCGGTCGCGTTCGCCAGGTGCAGGAAGTGGACCGCCTTCTGGGCCTCGGCGGCCGAGCACACGCCGCTCGGGGTGGCGAGCACCCCGAGCGGGTATCCGTGCAGCTCACCCCAGCCGGCCAGCAGAGCCGGGCCCTGCCCGGGCTTGAACTCGTCGAAGTCGCTGTCGTCGAGGATCCGGGCCAGCACCTCACGTGGCTCGAAGCCGGCCGGGTCGGCGGAGGCCAGGGTGAGCAGGTCCTCGGCGTCGTACCGGGGCGCGGCCGGGTAGAGGGTGCGCGGCGGCGGTCCGTGCTTGCGCCAGTTGAGGCGGCGTACGCACTGGCGGGCCAGCCGCAGCCCGTCCCGCTCGTCCTCGGCGAGCTGGTCGGCGGGCCCGGCCGGCCCGGCCGGCACCACGGGAGTGGCACGCACTTCCACGCCGGAGTGGCCGTTGGCCGTGCCGCGTACCGGCTGCGGGTGGATCGTGAGCACCTTGGCGTGCCCGCGCACCATGATCGTGTAGTCGGAGAGCGCCGGCAGGTAGGCCGCGTCGCCGGTGGTGAGCCCGAAGATCACACAAACGGTCGGTACCCGGTCGGCGGTGAGGCGGCTCAACTCGCGCGCGATGCCGCCGGCCGGCGTGCCGCCGCCCGCCGACTCCACCAGGTTCACCAGGGGCAGGCGGTTGACCGACGCGATCCGCGCGGCCCGGCGGATCTTGTCCGCGGTGTACGGGTTGACCGCGCCCCCGTCCACCGTCGGATCGTTCGCGACGACGACGCACTCGACGCCTTCGACGACGCCGACCCCGGTGACCACGCTGGCGCCGACCGGGTACTCGGAGCCCCAGGCCGCGACCGGGGAAAGCTCCAGGAACGGGCTGTCCTGGTCGAGCAGCATCTCGATGCGCTCGCGTGGAAGCAGCTTGCCCCGGGCGTGGTGCCGGGTGACCCACTTCTCGCCGCCGCCGGCGCGTGCCTGGTCGAGCACGGCCTCGAGTTCGGCGAGAAGTTGCAGGGTGGAGCTGCGCCCCTCCAGGTAGGCGGGATCGCGGGGGTCCAGCGAGGTGTCGAGCACGGTCATGCTGTGCTTCCCCTGGCATGCCCTCCTGGCCCTCGCCTGCGACGTTGAGGGGCAGGCGCGGCCGGGTGCCGCTCGGTGCAGTCGGTCATGCCTTTGCCACCTTTGCCATGCCCCTTCCCTGTTACGCCGGTGCCTCTCGGCCACCTCCGTAACGAGGATCCGTGTGGGTGCGACACGGATCCGGGCATACCGGCCCGGTACCACGAACAGGTGGAACGGGCACGATTACGGGGCCGTCCGCATGGACGGCCCCGTATAAGCGTGCGTGGGTCAGACGCGAGCCCGGCGAGCCAGGCGCTCCGGGTCCAGGATGATCACGCTCTTGCCGTCGAGCCGCAGCCACGCCCGGGAGGCGAAGTCGGCGAGCGCCTTGTTCACCGTCTCGCGCGAGGCGCCGACGAGCTGGGCCAGCTCCTCCTGGGTCAGGTCGTGGGTGACCCGCAGGACGCCCCCGTCCCGGGTGCCGAAGCGACCCGCCATCTGGAGCAGGTTCTTCGCGACCCGGCCCGGGACATCGGTGAAGATCAGGTCGGCGAGCGCGTCGTTGGTCCGGCGCAGGCGGCGAGCCAGCACCCGGAGCAACTGCTCGGCGATCTCGGGCCGGTTGTTCAGCCACGGTCGCAATGACGACTTCTTCAGCCGGGCCAGGCGACTGTCCGTGACCGCGGTCGCCGTAGCCGTACGGGGACCGGGGTCGAAGAGGGAGAGCTCGCCGAGCATGTCCGACGGACCCATGATGGAGACGAGATTCTGCCGACCGTCCGCAGCCCGGCGACCCAGCTTGATCTTGCCGGAGAGCACGATGTACAGGCTGTCGCCGGCCTCGCCCTCGTTGAAGACCACGTCGCCCTTACGGACTTCGATAGTGTCCATCTCCTTGGCGAGCGCCTCGGCGGCTTCCGGGTCGACACCCTGGAAGATTCCGCTGCGAGCCAGTACCTCATCCATCGCCGCACCTCCGAAAACGCGCAACGTCTGCGCTCGATCAGTCTAGGCGCACGCGGGCGGGAAACGGGCGCCCACCCCTTGATCCAGATACTGGACGGTAACCAGATTCGCCATGACCGCCAGTAATGATTCGGCGGTCCGGGCATATCAGGACAGGCCTTTCGTCTGTCGATCCCGCTTGCTGACCGACGGTATCGTCCCGGTCGATGAATCCGCACCCCCCGTCGCGACGCCGGAGTTTGTTCGGCCGACCGGTTCTCACCATCACCATTGCCGTTGCCGCCCTCGTTGGGGCGGGTTTGGGCGGAATTGCCCTGGCGCAACGTGACGACGACAAAAGTGCCCGCTGGAGCGCGCCAACGGCGTCCGAGCCTCCGGTCGCCGGCAGCGCCGCCCCGGTCGAGGAGTCCGCCGAGGTGGAGTCGATCACGCTCTCCGCCACCGGCGACATCATCATGGGCAGCGCGCCCAACAAGCTCCCGGCGAACGACGGGGAGGGCTTCTTCGACTCGGTGCGCGAGGGACTCGAATCCGACCTGGTGATGGGCAACCTGGAACAGCCTCTCACCGGGGACACCGGCACCTCGAAGTGCGGTTCGCCGCCGCGGCCCAACTGCTTCGCCTTCCGCTCGCCGCCGGCCTACGCCGAGCACCTCAAGGACGCCGGCTTCCAGCTGCTCAACACGGCGAACAATCACTCCAAGGATTACGGCACCCAGGGGTACCGCAATACCGTGGCGGCGCTGGAGAAGGCCGGGCTGGAGCACACCGGGGCCGAGGACCAGATCACCGTGGTCGAGGTCCAGGGCGTCAAGGTCGCGGTGGTCGGTTTCTCGCCGTACGAGGGGGCGAACGACCTGAACGACCTGCCCGCGGCCCGGGCCGTCGTGAAGGAGGCCGGGTCGCAGGCCGACCTGGTCGTGGTGCAGGTGCACATGGGTGCCGAGGGCTCCGACAAGACGCACGTGAAACCGGGCAAGGAGCTGTTCTTCGGGGAGGACCGGGGCGACCCGATCAAGTTCAGTCACACGGTCGTGGACGCCGGTGCCGATCTGGTGGTCGGCCACGGGCCGCACGTGTTGCGCGGGATGGAGTTCTACAAAGGCAAGCTGATCGCGTACAGCCTGGGCAACTTCGCGGGCGGCGGCCGGACGCTGTCCCGGGACGGGGTGCTCAAGTACTCCGGGATCCTGCACGTGTCGCTGACCAAGGACGGCGAGTACGCGGGCGGCAAGTTCCTGTCCACGTACCTGAACGACAACGGCGTACCGATCCGCGACAAGAAGAACGAGCGCGGCCGGAAGATGGTCGATCAGCTGTCCGCGGCTGACTTCGACGAGACGGCGGCCACGATCGGCGACGACGGGACGATCAAGCCGTCGGCGTGACCGATGATCTGGAGCAGCCGACGTACTCTTTACCGGTGACTCGACCCCGCGCAGCATCAACGCCTGACTCTGCGCGGAAGAGCTTCGCGCGGGAAACGGATCTGGGCCGCAAGCGGCGGGCCCGCCGGATGAGCCGGGTGCTCACCGAGACCCATCCGGACGCGCACTGCGAGCTGGATTTCACCAATCCGCTCGAGCTGGCCGTCGCGACCATCCTGTCCGCGCAGACCACCGACGTCCGGGTCAACCAGGTGACGCCGAAGCTCTTCCAGCAGTACCGGACGGCCGCCGACTACGCCGCGGCCGACCGGGCCGAGATGGAGCAGCTGCTCCGGCCGACCGGCTTCTTCCGGGCCAAGACGAACTCGTTGATCAGGCTCGGTCAGGCACTGGTCGAGGAGTACGACGGTCAAATTCCCAACAAATTGGACAAATTGGTTAAGTTGCCCGGCATTGGCCGGAAAACCGCCAACGTCATCCTGGGTAACGCGTTCGGTGTGCCCGGCATCACGGTGGACACCCACTTCAAGCGGCTGACCAATCGCTTCGGCTGGGTCGACGAGCAGGACGAGGTGAAGATCGAGTTCCTGGTCGGGGACCTGATCGAGAAGCGCGACTGGACCATGCTCTCGCACCGGGTGATCTTCCATGGGCGGCGCGTCTGCCACGCCCGCAAGCCGGCCTGCGGAGCCTGCGCGCTGGCGACCATGTGCCCGTCGTACGGGACCGGGCCGACCGAGGCGGCCGCCGCGGCGAAACTGCTCAAGGGACCGCGAGCCCGCGACCTGGCCGCGGCCGCCGGTGTCGATCCGGATCTGGTGCCGGCCGCGGCGCTGCTCGCTCCGGAAGAGCCGGAGGGGCAGCTGGCGGCTGCTGTGGAGCCGGCTTCCGTGGAGCCGGAGGAGCGGCTCGCGGCTTCCGTGGAACCGGAGGTTCGGTGAGTCGGGTTCGCGGGGCGCTGGCGGCGGTGGCCGCCGTTTTGGTGCTCTCGGCCTGCACTGCCGCGGTCGAACCGGACCAGCCGGAGACGCCGTCACCGTTCGCCGCTTGCCCGGCACCGTCCGGTGCCCCGGACGGCCTCACTGAGCTGCCTGATCTGTCGCTGGAGTGCTTCACCGGCGGGCAGCCGGTCGAGCTGCGCACCCTGCCTCGCCCAGCCGTGATCAACGTCTGGGCGTCCTGGTGCGCGCCCTGCCGGGAAGAGCTGCCGGTCATGCAGGGCCTCGCCGATCGTGCCGCCGGGCGGCTCAGCGTGATCGGGCTGGACAGCGGAGACCGGCGGGAGGCCGCCGCCTCGTTCGCCACCGACCACGACGTCAGTTTTCCGACTCTGTTCGATCCGGACCGCCGGTTCGCCGGTGAGCTGGGTCAGGCCACCCTGCCGATCACCGTCTTCGTCGACACGGACGGAAAGACCTACATTCACCGCAGCGCTCTGACCGTCGACGAGCTGATCGAAAAGGTACGGGAGCACACCGGCGTGACGGTGACACGATGAGCCGCGGACAGATCCTCGACCGGCCGGACGACCTGCCGCCCTGGTTCGAACCGCTGCTGACCCGGGTCGGGCAGTGCCGTACCGAGGACTTCACCACCCTGCGGCAACCGGCCGGCGGCGACGGGCGCCACAGCGCGGTCCTGGTGCTGCTCGGCGAGAGCGAGCCGGCCGCCGACACCCCGGGCGGCCCCGACCTGCTCGTGCTGCAACGGGCCGCGACCATGCGCAACCATGCCGGGCAGCCCGCCTTTCCCGGCGGCGCGACCGACCCGGAGGACGCCGACGCCGCCGCAACCGCGCTGCGCGAGGCCGACGAGGAGGTCGGACTCGACCGGTCCACTGCGGACGTGCTGGCCCTGCTTCCCGACCTGTGGATCCCGGTCAGCCGCTTCGTCGTCACCCCGGTGCTGGCCTGGTGGCGGAACCCGCACCCGGTGCGGCCCCGGCAGCCCGCCGAAGTGGCGCACGTCGCCCGGCTGCCGATCAGTGAACTGGCCGACCCCGCCAACCGTATCCGGGTGCGACATCCGAGCGGCTGGATCGGGCCCGCCTTCCAGATTCGTGGACTGCTCGTCTGGGGCTTCACAGCGGGGGTGATCTCGGTTCTGCTGGACATGGCCGGCTGGTCGCTCCCGTGGGAGCCGGGTCGCGTCGTCGAACTTCCGGACGCCGCGGCGCCCGTACCCGCGGCGCGTGGCGGGGCGCCCGACGAGGTGGTGCCGTAAACGTGCGCCGGACTTCTACGCTAAGTGAGTGCCTGTGGTCGATGTCTTCCTGATCGTGCTGATGCTGCTCTTCGCGGTCAGCGGCTACCGCCAGGGCTTCGTCATCGGCGCGCTCTCGCTCGGCGGGTTCTTCAGTGGCGTACTTATCGGCCTTCAGCTCGGCCCCCTGATCGCGCGACAGTTCGCGGACGGCACGATCCGGCTCGTGGTGGCCCTCGCGGTCATCCTCACGCTCGCCGTGCTCGGACAGACCCTGGCCGGCTGGCTCGGCACCAATCTGCGGCGCGGCATCTTCAGCAAGCCGCTGCAACACCTCGACGACGCGGGCGGCGCGGTCGTCTCCGTGGTCGCTCTGCTGCTGGCCGCCTGGCTGGTCGCGGTGCCGCTCGGCTCCACCCCGTTCCCGGCGGTCAACCGGGAGTTCCGCAGCAGCGCGATTCTCGGCGGCATCAACGGCCTGATGCCGGAGGAGGCGCAGACGCTCTCCTCGGCGCTGCGCGACACCCTGAACACCAGCGGGTTCCCGGACGTGTTCGGCGGGCTCGCGCGTACTCAGGCGAAAGAGGTCGCCGCGCCGGACCCACGGCTGCGCAACTCGGAGGTCGTGCAGAACTCGAAGCGGTCGGTGCTGAAGATCCTCGGCTCAGCGCCGAGCTGCTCGCGGCGCATCGAGGGCACCGGGTTCGTGTACGCGCAGGAGCGCGTGATGACCAACGCGCACGTGGTGGCCGGCACTCGGGAGGTCGTCGTGGAGACCTCCCGCGGCCAGCTGGAGGGCAAAGTCGTGGTGTACGACCCCAAGCGCGACCTGGCCGTCCTCCACGTGCCCGGCCTGAAGGCGCCGACCATGTCGTTCGCCAGCAAGGAGGCCGCGAGCGGGGCGAACGCGATCGTCCTCGGCTACCCCCAGGACGGGCCGTATGACGCCCAGTCGGCCCGGGTCCGCGACGTGAGCCGGATCACCGGACCGGACATCTACGACTCCACCGACGTGACCCGGGAGATCTACACGATCAAGTCGCTGGTCCGCAGCGGCAACTCAGGCGGCCCGCTGATCGACCCGAGCGGCGCTGTCATCGGGGTGATCTTCGCGGCGGCCGCCGACGACAAGAATGTCGGTTTCGCCCTCACGGCTGACGAGGCCGCCGGGGTGGCGAAGGCGGGACGCGAGAACAACAAGGGCGTCCGCACCGGCGACTGCGCCTGAGCCGCACTCCGGCCGGCTGGCCGGTGGCTCGCGCGAACCGGCAGATCGTCACGGCTGTGCCGGACCCGTGCTCCGGCCGGCTGGCCGGCGGCCTGCGCGAACCGGCGGATCGTTACGGCTGCGCTTGAGCCGGGCTCCGGCTGGCTAGCCGGTGGCTCGCGCGAATCGGCGGATCGTGACGGCTGCTGCGGCTGCCGAGATCAGGAACAGCACGATCGCGATCCACCGGGCATGGCTGGTGTCGTTCCGGGCCGGCGCGGCCGCCGGAGTCGCCCAGCCACCCGCGTTCGATCCAGGCACCCGGGTGGCGACGCCCGGCTGCCCGGACGCCTCCGGCGCCGACTGGGCCTGGCCCGAGGCGGGCGCGTTGCCGAACCGGGCCACACCCTGCGGAGGCGTGGTGTCCAGCGGGTTGCTCAGCACGATCGGCACGTCGGCGGTGAGCGCCGCGACCGGGTCCACCATGCCGAACCCGAACTCCGGGTCCCGGCCCGGAGCGCCGCGGTCCTGCGCGGTCCGGATCAGCCGGTTGATCACCTCGCCGGCCGCCATGTCCGGCCAGCGGGACCGGATCAGCGCCGCCGTGCCGGCCACCATCGGGGCGGCGAAGCTCGTCCCCTGCACCTTCCAGTAGCCGTCCGGCCGGGCACCGACCAGCTGCGTGGCCGGCGCGGTGATCACTGTCTCCTTGCCGCTTATCGAACCGGACCAGAGCTCGTTGCCGTTGCGCTCCACGCCGGAGACGGCGACCACGCCCGGCTCCCGAGCCGGGTACCACACCCCGTCGGAGCCCGACGTGGTCGAGGCGGTCGCGTTGCCGGTGCAGGCGATCACCACCACGTCCTTGGCGAACGCGTAATCCAGCGCCGCGGCCAGTGCGGCGCTCGAGCCGCTGCCGCCGAGCGACAGGTTCAGCACCTTGGCGCCCTGGTCCACCGCCCAGCGCACGCCTTTCGCAACGACCAGGGCGTCGTCGTAGCGATTTTCCGCGTCCAGCACCCGGACCGGCAGAATCTTGGCCTTCGGGGCGATCCCGACGACCCCGGCGCTGTCGTCGGAGCGGCCGGCGATGATGGCCGACACCGTGGTGCCGTGACCGACCGGGTCGGAGTCGCCGTCGCCGTCCTTCTCCACCAGGTCGAGGCCGGGCAGCACCTGGCCCTCCAGGTCGTCGTGGTGGGCGTCGACCCCGGAGTCGAGGACCGCGACCGTCACGCCGTTGCCGTCCGCGTACGTCCACGCGCCGGCCAGATTCAGCGCCTGCACGTGCCACTGCTCGGCACGTGCCCAGTCGCCGTCGGTGGTGCTCGGCTCGGCCAGCGGGCCGAGCCTGGTCGGCCCGGGCGCGGCGAAGGCCGCGGTGGCGGGAGAGCCGACCGCGATCAACCCGGCCAGGACGGCCGCGCCCAGTCGTGACCGGGACGAGGGCATGCTCAGCACCGGCCACCGCCGGGTGGCCGGAAGAGTTCGCTCACATCGCTCACGGGTCGGCGTCGCCATTCCTGAGTCGGGCCCGGGCCACCTTGCAGAAGGTTCAGTCGATGGAGGGAGATTACTCCCATGGGGCGGCGTGTCGCTGCGGTCCTTCATGGCTAATCGCACTCCGAGTCTGCCGATTTAGCCGAATCCCGAAAGGGTGGCAGGTGGGCCAGCTGAATCAGCCGGATTCCCTCACGCCGGGTGACCAGACGGCCACGTCCAGGTGGCAGTGCGGCGGGACGCACGGCGCCGAGCAACGCACCCTCCTCCGGTGCGCCGGACATCACCAACCCGGGAGCGGAGAGCTCGCGCAGCCGCTGGATCACCGGCTCGTAGAGTGCCCGGCCCGCGCCGCCGGCCCGGCGGGTGAGCACCACGTGCAGTCCGATGTCCCGGGCCTGCGGCAGGAACTCCAGCAGCGGCGTCAGCGGGTTGACCGGTCCGGCCACCACGAGGTCGTAGTCGTCGACGAGGACGAACAGCTCCGGTCCGGTCCACCAGGACCGGTCCCGCAACTGCTGGGCGGTCACCTCCGGACCGGGCAGCCGGCGCTGCATGTAGCCGGCCACCGACCGCATCAGGTCCTGAGTCTGCTGGGCCTGCATCCCGTACCCGATGCGGTGCTCGGTCGCGGGCATGTCCATCAGGCTGCGCCGGTAGTCGACCAGGATGGTCCGGGCCTGCTCGGGCGCGAACCGCCGGGTCACCGAGGTGGCGAGCGCCCGCAGGAACGACGACTTGCCGCACTCCGCGTCGCCGAAGAGCAGGAAGTGCGGGTCGGTCGCGAAGTCGATCGTCACCGGCTGAAGGTCCGCCTCGGCGATGCCGATCGGGATGGCCAGGCCGGCGCCGCGATCCGGGACCACCTCGGCGTACGGCACGGAGGCCGGCAACAACCGCACCCGGGGTGCCCGTGCACCGTCCCAGGCCGTCGCCACCGCCTTGACCAGGCCGGTGGTGTCACCCAACACGCTCACCTCGGGCCGCACCGTGAGCAGGTGCAGTCCCCGGCTGCGATCCGCCGGGTGCTCCATCACGCCCCGGCCCGGCTGCTGCTCCGGGACGGTCTGCGCGGCCCGCCGGTTGACGATCGAGTCGGCCGGATCGCCGAGCCGCAGCTCGAGCCGGGAGCCGAACAGGTCCCGGACGGCCGGCCGGAAGTCCATCCAGCGGGAGGTGGCCGCGGCCAGGTGAATGCCGTACGACAGGCCGCGGGTGGCGAGGTCGGTGAGGACCGGCTCCAGTTCCTCGTAGTCCGTCCGCAGCGTCGCCCAGCCGTCCACCACGAGGAAGACGTCCCCGAACGGATCGGAGCCGCGCCGCCGCCGGTACGCCGCCATCGAGTCCACACCCAGTTCGGCGAACCGCCGCTCCCGCTCGGCGAGCAGTGTCACCATCTCTCCGACCGTCCGCCGTACGCCCTCCGCCTCCAGCCGCCCGAACACCCCACCCACGTGCGGCAGATCCCGCAGCGTGCTGAGCGCCCCACCGCCGAAGTCCAGGCAGTACACCTGCACCTCGGCCGGGGTATGGGTGAGGGCCAGCCCGCAGATCAGTGTCCGGAGCACTGTGGACTTGCCGCTCAGCGTCCCGCCGACCACCGCGACGTGCCCGGCCGAACCGGCCAGTTGCAGCCACATCACGTCGCGCAGCTGCTCCCTGGGCTTGTCGACGAGCGCGACCGGCACCTGGAGCCGCCCGTGCAACGCGGGGTTGGCGAAGGCCAGTCCTCGTTCCGGGACGGCGCCGACCGGACCGAGCAGGTCGTCGAGCGCGGTGGAGCGGTCCAGCGGCGGCAGCCACACCTGATGCGCCGGTGGGCCCTGCCCGGCGAGGCGGCCGACCAGTACGCCGAGCAGGGTCTCACCGAGCGGGGTCTCCTCCGGCCGGGCGGGTGCGACCGGTTCCGGGGCGGGCACGTGCCGTGTGGTCCAGGACAGCACGCGGGGGCCGTCGCTCCGGTCGGCTGCCCGGCCCGGGCCGGTGGTGCGGCGTACCGGCCCGGAGGCGTAGGCGGCCCGGAACCGGGTCAGTGGCTCGGTCCCGAACTTGACGTACCCGTGGCCGGGTGACCTGGGCAGCTCGTACGCGTCCGGCACGCCGAGCACCGCCCGGGACTCCAGCGCCGAGAACGTCCGCAACCCGATCCGGTACGACAGGTGCGTGTCCAGCCCGCGCAGCCGCCCGTCCTCGAGCCGCTGACTGGCCAGCAGCAGATGCACGCCGAGCGACCGCCCCAACCGGCCGATCTGCAGAAACAGCTCGATGAACTCGGGTTTCTTCTGGAGCAGCTCGGAGAACTCGTCACAGACCACCAGCAGTGACGGCAACGGGGGCAGCGCGGCTCCGGCCTCCCGGGCCTTCTCGTAGTCCCGCAGGCCGGCGTAGTTCCCGGCCCGGCGCAGCAGCTCCTGGCGGCGGATCAGCTCGCCGTCGATCGCGTCGGCCATCCGGTCGACCAGCGGCAGCGCGTCCTCCAGGTTGGTGATCAGAGCGGCGGTGTGCGGCAGCCGGTCCATCGAGGCGAACGTCGCGCCACCCTTGAAGTCGATCAGGACGAAGTTGAGCGTCTCCGACGAGTGGGTGGCGGCGAGCGCCAGCACGAGCGTGCGCAGCAACTCCGACTTGCCGGAGCCGGTGGCGCCGATCAGCAGGCCGTGCGGGCCCATCCCGTCGTGTGCGGACTCCTTCAGATCCAGCTCCACCGGCAGCCCGTCGGCGCTCATCCCGATCGGAACCCGGAGCCGGTCCCGGAGTGGCCGGGACCGCCAGCCGCTCAGCACGGAGAAGCCCTCCGGATCCGCGATGCCGAGCAGCTCGGCCAGTCCGGTGTCGGCAGCCGTCGCCGTACCGGTCGGATCCGGCGCCGTGGCCAGCCGCAACGGCGCCAGGCGGCGGGCGACCGCCTCCGCCTCGGCCGCCGACAGGCCGTCCGCCCGGCCGGCCTCCGCCTCGCGATCCATTGTGGACGTATCGAGGCGTCCGTCGTCCTGCACCTCCAGGACCAGCATCGATCGGTCCAGCAGCCGGGGTGGAGCGGCCTCCAGGTCCAGCACGGTCACCCCGGCCAAGCCCTCCTCCCAGCGCGTCGCACCGGCCGGCTCCGCGCAGTCCCGCACGATCACCAGATGCGGGACCGCGCCGCCGTCCTCGCCCGGATGGAACCGCGGGCGCCCGGTGAGGACGTCCTCGAGCATCGCCTCCAGCAGCGCGGCGGCGCCGGCGACCAGCCGCACCGGACCCAGCCCGTCGGAACGGCTGGGATGCCGGCCGTGCGGCAGCCACTTCACCCACTCCCAGCCGGCCCGCCGCTCCGGCCCGGCGCAGACCGCGACGAGCAGGTCGCCGGGCGGGTGGAAGACCGCGAGCTGGATCAGCACGGCCCGGACCAGCGCCCGGGCGCCCTCGGCGTCGGTGCCGCGGACGATGACCTGGGCGAAACCGCGCAGTGACATCGCCACCGGCAGGTCGGGCACCACCGAGTACGCGTCCAGGAAGCGCCGCAGCGCCCCGGCGGTCAACGGCTCCAACTCGTCCAGCGGCCGGGTGACCGGCGGGATCAGCGGCGTCGATAGTGTCTGCGGGCCCAACCCGATCCGGACCACCCCGAAGTCGGGATCCGCCGGCCGGCGCTCCCAGACTCGATGACTGCCCACCGTGGACCAGAGCCGCCACGGGTCCGGATGCCGGTAGAGCAGGCCGACTCGCTGCCGCTGCGCGGTGTCCCGGACCCGGCGGCGCAACGCCGAGAGCTGTCGCAGGTACTCCCGGCGGGCGGCGATCATCTCGGCTTTCCGCGGCGCGCCGGACGCGCCGAACGAGGTGGTGAGCATGGCCAGCGACGAGACGCCGAACAGGCCACCGATCACGTACGAATACGCCCCGCCGCGACCCTGGCCCATCATCATCGCCATGGCCAGCGTGCCGCCCAGCATCGGCAGCGCCATCAGCCACTGCTGCCACCGCCCGGCCACCTGCTCCGGGATCTCCGGCGGCGGATCGACGGTCAGCTCACCGACCGGGATCTCGGGAGCCGGCCGGCGGGCGGACCGCTTGATCGTCACGGTGCCCATCGGCTCGCCTCCGATCGTTGCTTTCTGTACCCCGAGTGATTACGGGGCATCACGATCGGCCCATGCTAGGTAAAGTTCCGTCGGTCCCGCAGCCTCATCTTCATCGATGTGGATAACCCCCGGCTCGAGCCTGTGGACAACGGAAGGATCCCGGTGAGCGTCGCTCTGGCCCGCGTCACGATCAGCGCACCTCAGCGCCGCGTCGACGTCGCCCTTCCCGAGCACGTTCCGCTCGCTGAGCTGCTGCCCGAGGTGCTCCGGCACGCCGGCGAGGGCCTCGCCGACGAGGGCGAGAAGCACGGCGGCTGGTTGCTGCGGCGCGCCGACGGGGTCGCACTCAGCACGGGGCAGGGCTTGCACCCGCAGGGGGTACGCGACGGCGAAGTGCTCCACCTGGTCCCGGCCCACGACGAGTGGCCCGAGTTGGAGTACGACGACGTGGTCGAGGCGATCGCCGAGGGAGCGCGGCGCCGTGGTGGGGTCTGGACGCCCGCCGCCACCCGTGTGGCGACGCTGGCGGCCGCAGGGGTGCCGCTCGCTCTCGGCCTGCTGGCCCTGCTCGCCGCCGGATCCGGGAACAGCGGCGCCGGCCCGCTGGGGCTCGGCGTGGCCACGCTGCTCACGCTTGCCGCGACGACCGCATCTCGGGCGTACGGGGACGCGCGTGCCGGTGTGGCCCTCGGTGGGTACGCGTTGCCCTATGCCTTCGTCGGTGGCGCCGCGCTCGTCACGTCGTACGACGATGCCGGCATCCTGGCGCCGCTGCCCTGGATCGGCAGCCCGGAGCTGCTCGCCGGGTCTCTCGCGGTGCTGCTGTTCGCGGCGTTCGGTGGCCTGGGAGTGGCGGCCGGCGGGCGGATCTTCGCGGCCGGTGTGACGGCCGGCCTGCTCGGTGCGCTGACCGCCCTGGCCGGCCTGTTCACCGCGGCTGCCGGTGCCGCCGCGGTGCTCATCTCGGTGCTGGTCTGCGGGATCGGGCTGCTGCCCCTGCTGGCCGTGCGCCTCGGCCGAACGCCCCGGCCTCCGGTAGTCCTCCCGGCCGAGGACCAGGCTGGGCTCGGTGCCGCTGATCCGGGCCGGGAGCGGCTCGACCGGGCGGAGGTTTTCGCTGCGGTCGCGCGTACCGAAGAATTGCTGGCCGGCATGCTGCTAGGCCATGCCGTCCTGGCGGCCGGCGCCTTCGCCGTGCTGGCCGCCGCCGGCACGCTCTCCGCCCGGATCCTCATCGCGGTCAGCGCGATCGCGCTGCTGCTGCGCTCCCGGCTGTTCGTCACCCGGCGCCAGCGCATCCCGCTGCTCGCCGGCGGCCTCGCCGGCGCCGCCGCGCTCGGCGCGGACCTGCTGCGCACCGGCGCCGCCGACATGCCCGGCTCGCAACCCGCCGTGATCGCCGCCGCGGTCCTGATCGCGCTGCTCACGGTGGTCACCGGCGCGACGTACGCCGAGCGGCCGCCCTCGCCCTACATCGGCCGCGCCGCGGACCTGCTCGACGCACTCGCCGTGATCGCGGTGATCCCGGTCGCTTGCGCCGTCACCGGCCTCATCACCGCCGTCTCCGGCCTCACCTGACCCACAGCGCCCTCGACCACGGCCGCATACGCCGCACACCTGGCCCGGCTCGCGTCGGCCATGCCTGCTCGGCGTGTGCGCGGGTCACCTGGCCCGGCTCGCGTCCGCCATGCCTGCCCGGCGTGTGCGCGGGTCACCCGGCCCGGCTTGCGTCGGCCATGCTTGCTCGGCATTTGCCCGTGTCGCCTGGGCCGGCGTCGGGCTGCGTCTGGTTGGCGTTGCTCGGCGTTGCCCGCCGCGATCTTGGGTGATTGTGCGCCCTATGGACTGGTCAGAAGCTCAAGATCGGCGGGCACCTAGAGAGCCTTCGTGGTCAGGGTCTTGTCCGGCCCAACGTGGGTGCTGTCTTGCGGCCGTTGAGACAGCAGTGAGCGTGGGCCAAGCAAGATCACCGCTTGGGGACCCTGACTACGGAAGCCTTCTAGAGGGCTCGGCCGGCGGTTGTGGATGTCGGCGGGGCCGGCGGCGGCGCACGGATGCGGCGTCGTAGCTGGTGGTTAGGCCGTTTCGTCGGCGGGCGGCGGATTGGATGCCAAACGACCGCACCTGCGGGGCGCGGGCCCCGCAGGTGCGGTCGTCAGCGGTATGGCGGGAGCGTGCGGTCAGTGCTCTCCGTCGGCCTCGGCGACCTCGGCGCGCTTGAACGAGGCGCGGATCTCGTTCTCCGCTTCGATCCGGCCGACCCAGGTGGCGCCCTCGACGGACTTGCCCGGCTCCAGGTCCTTGTAGACCGTGAAGAAGTGCTGGATCTCCATCCGGTCGAACTCGCCCAGGTGGTGGATGTCGCGCAGGTGCTCCTGCCGCGGGTCCTCGAAGGGAACGCAGAGGACCTTGTCGTCGCGGCCCTTCTCGTCGGTCATCCGGTACATGCCGATGGCGCGGGCCCGGACCAGGCAGCCGGGGAAGGTCGGCTCCTGGATCAGGACCAGCGCGTCCAGCGGGTCACCGTCCTGGCCGAGGGTGCCCTCGATGTAGCCGTAGTCCGCGGGATACTGTGTCGCGGTGAAGAGAGTCCGGTCCAGCCGGATTCGACCCGTCTTGTGGTCGACCTCGTACTTGTTGCGCTGCCCCTTGGGGATCTCAACCAGAACGTCGAAATCCATTATGTCGCTCCCCTTTTGCTTGCCCGCTCGAATAGACCGGTCCGCCGGGCGGGTAGCGGGGCATGGAGCAGGGCCCGCAGGATCCGCGCGCAACGGTGTGCCGGATGTCGCTAGTCTCCCCTAAGTCTGACGCCACGGGCGAGGAGGGGCGTGTGACGAGGCAAGATTCACATAACGGTCCGGACAATACCGGCGTGTCGGGTTCGCAAAACGGGCCGGATGGCGCTAGTCGGTCGCCGGATCACAGTGGTGTGCCTTCGCCGCAACCGCCGGCTCCTGGGCGTGCCGCGGTTCCGGGGTCTATGGAGCAGCAGTTCAGCGGGCACTCGGCCGGTCCGGTTGCGCCGGCTGCGCAGCGGCAGCCCTTTCCCTGGCAGCAGGACGATCAACCGCCGTCCCAGCCCGGGCGCGCCTCCGTGCCGCCGAGCCGGCCGGCGATCCCGGGCCCGAGAGCGCCCGGATCCGAACCGGCTGGCCCGTTCAGGCCGGCAGGCTCTTCTGGACCGGTTGACCCCTCCAGGCCGCAGGGCGGTGCCTTCGGGCCGAAGGCCGGCCCGACTCCGGAAGCGGCGCAGTCGAGCGACTATCCACCGAGCGGCCCCAGCCCGGCCGGGCCCTGGGGCGCACCGCCGGCGAGCTCAGCCTGGACTGCCGGGGGAAACGCCGAGCACAACTCCTCCGGCCGGCCGCAGCCGCCCGCCGATTCGGCGGACCAGACGCAAGCGCTGGGCATGCCGGGCGATGTGGCACGTGCGGAGGGGTCTGGGCAGGGCCGGACTCCACACTCTGCGAATTTGGCCGACCAGACGCAGGCCTTGGGCGGCCAACAGGGTCGTGCGCAGACGCCAGACAGGCCCGGCGAGCTGAACAGGTACGGCACCGGCGCCCCGGGTGAGGAAACGCAAGCACTCGGTCCGGTGGCCAACAACCCGCAGAGTCGAGGTTCGGCGGCCAGCAGCCCTCAGGTTCCGGGCGATGCGGGGCGGCCACCTGCTGACAAATCCCAGCCGCCCGCGCCGGGCGGCCCAGGGGAACGCACGGTGATGTTGGAACCGGGCCGCGCCGGCGGTCCGGCGGCGAGTCGTCCTGGGGTGACCGGCCCGCACGGGGCGGGCGCTGCGGGGACGGCGGCGAATCAGCCTGGGGTGACCGGCCCGCACAGGGCGGGCGCTGCGGGGACGGCGGCGAATCAGCCTGGGATGACTGGCTCGCACGGGGCTGCGAGTCAGCCTCGGGCGACCGGCCCGCAGGGACCCGGCGCTGTGGGGGAGCAGACGGTGGCACTGGACCGGAGTGCTGCCGGGCCAGTGGCGGGGCCGGGGGGACCTGCGGCTCAGGGAATCCGCCCGATGGGCGATCAGAATTCTGTGCGTGGGTCCGCAGGCGACACTGCCCGGCCCGGGACCGACCCGGCGGATGCCGGAGGCGGCACCTACGGGCAAGCGTCGATTCCGCTGAACACCGCCGCAACCGCGGCCGGCCGCGCGCCGCAGCCCGGTGTGGGCGCTGATCACCCGCGTCCGGGCGGCGCGAGCGATGACCGCTTGTATCAGGGCGGTGCGAGCGCTGGTCAGGGCGGTGCGAGCACTGGCCAGAGCGGTGCGAGCGGTGATCGCCTGTATCAGGGCGGTGCGAGCGCTAGTCAGGGCGGTGCCAGCGGTGATCGCCTGTATCAGTCCGGTGCGGGCGCTGACCACCTGCACCAGGCCGGGTCCGGCGCCGTGCTTCAGCCCGGCGCGGGCGCTGGGGCCGGGACCACCGGTGAAGATCGCCCGGCCGAGGCGGGACCGGTTCGGAAAACTCGTACCAAAATGGTGTCGGTTCTCGCGGTCTTGGTGCTGCTTGCGGTGGTGGCGGCAGTTGGTCTGGTGGTGCGGCCCGGGCCGATCGATGGATGGCTCGGCGCTTCGCCGACCACCGCGCCCACCCCGGCGCCCACTACGCCGGAGCCCAGTCCGACACCGGTGCTCGCTGCGGCCGAGGCCGAAGGTGTCACGCCGGACACGGCGGCGGTGAAGGCGGCGCTGGATCCGCTGGTGGGTGCGGCGGCGCTCGGTTCGGCCGTACATGTCTCGGTGCTGGACGTGGCTTCGGACACGGTGCTCTACCAGCGGAACGCCGCCAGCATGATCACGCCGGCTTCGACGACGAAGGTGCTGACCGCGGCGACCGCGCTGGCCGCGCGCGGGCCGGCCTACCGGTTCGAGACGCGGGTGGTGGCCGGGAAGAACCCGGGCGAGGTGGTGATCGTCGGCGGTGGTGACGTCACGTTGGGGGTCGGTTCGAAGACGCTCTTCCCGGGTGCGGCCCGGCTGGACCGGCTGGCCGAGCAGGTGACGGAGGCGCTCGGCGACACCAAGCCGACGAAGGTGCTGGTGGACACGTCGCTGTTCACCGGGCCGGAGACCGCGCCGGGCTGGGGTGGCGGGGACATCGCGGCGGGGCAGGTGGCGCGGGTTCAGGCGCTGATGACCAACGGTGGCCGGGTTCAGCCGGTGCACAACGACTTCGGGGGCGATCCGCGGTACACCGACCCGGCGCTGGCGGCCGGGAAGGCCTTCGCGAAGTTTCTCGGTGTGACGTCGGTGAGCCGCGGCAAGGCGCCGGCAACAACAACAGCAACAGCATCGGCTGCGGCTAGTGCGCCCGCGGAGGCCACCCTGGCGGCCGGGACCGAGCTCGGCAAGGTGGAGTCGCCGCCGCTGGTTCAGGTCGTCGAGTGGATGTTGCAGATGAGCGACAACGTGCTGGCCGAGGCGATCGGGCGGCAGGTGGCGCTGGCCGCCGGCAAGCCGGCGAGCTTCGCGGGCGCGGCCGAGGCGATGTCGGCCAAGCTGGGCGAGCTGGGGTTGCCGGCCGGAGGAGCCCGGCTGTACGACGCCAGCGGGCTCTCCAATCGCAACGTCATCAGCCCGGATCTCCTGGTGCGGACGCTGTCCCTGGCGGCCGGTGGTGAGCAGGCCGCGCTGAGCAACATGTTCAACGGCCTGCCGGTGGCCGGATGGTCCGGCACGATGCGGACCCGTTTCGTCACGCCCAGCCCGAACCAGAGCGCGCAGGGCATCGTGCGGGCCAAGACCGGGACGCTGAGCGGGGTGAACACCCTGGCCGGGGTTTTGATCACCAAGGACGGGCGGGTGCTCGCCTTCGCGATCATGGCGAAGGGCGGGGCGAACGCGGTGACCGCACGCTCGGCGCTGGACCGGGTGGCGGCGCGGCTGGTGCAGTGTGGCTGCTGATCCCGGGGTTTCACCTGAGTGCGGTGTGGATTCGCACGGGTACGGTGGGTCGCATGGCGCAGTTCGTAGACTGGGATCTGGCCGCCGCCACCGCGGGCGCCCTCTCCAAATCCGGCCCCGCGGTCTCCATCTCCGAGGCCACCCAGGTGGTGTCCGAGCTGCGGACTCTCACCGATGAGGCGGCCGGCCACGTGGCGGCGTACACCGGGTTGACCCCACAGGTCGAGGTGCCGCCGGTCCGCGTGGTGGACCGGCGGGACTGGGCGAAGGTGAACATCGCCGGCCTGCAACAGGTGATCGGCCCGCTGGTCAGCCGGCTCTCCGGGGACAAGCCGCCCGGTCCGCTCGCCGAGGCGATCGGGTCCCGGGTGACCGGGGTGCAGGCCGGGACGATTCTGGCCTACCTGTCCGGCCGCGTCCTCGGGCAGTACGAGGTGTTCTCCGGCGACCCCGGTCAGCTGCTGCTGAACGCGCCGAACATCGTCGAGGTGGAACGCAAGATCAATGCCGATCCCCGGGACTTCCGGCTCTGGGTGTGCCTGCACGAGGTGACGCACCGGAGCCAGTTCACCGCGGTGCCGTGGATGCGCGGCTACTTCCTCGGTGAGGTGCAGGCCTTCGTCGACGCCTCGCAGGGCGGCGAGCACCTGCTGGAGCGGCTGCGCCGGGGCGTGGCAACGCTCTCCGACGCGGTACGCGATCCGGACAGCCGCCTCTCCGTGCTGGACATCGTGCAGACCCCGGGGCAGAAAGCGGTGCTGGACCGGCTGACCGCGCTGATGACCCTGCTCGAGGGGCACGCCGAGTTCGTGATGGACGGGGTCGGGCCCGAGGTGATCCCCTCGGTCGAGTCGATCCGGTCCAAGTTCAACCGCCGCCGGGAGAGCGGCAACCCGCTCGAGAAGGCGATCCGCCGTCTGCTCGGCGTCGAGGTCAAGATGCGGCAGTACGCCGAGGGCCGCAAATTCGTGCACGGCGTGGTGGAGCGGGTCGGCATGACCGGCTTCAACAAGATCTTCACGTCACCGCTGACTCTGCCCCGGTTGGAGGAGCTGGGCGACCCGGACGCGTGGGTCGCCCGGGTTCACGGCTGATGGCCCGGATTCCGCCGCCGGTCGCGGCGGTCCGTGCCGCGGTGCGCCGTGCGCTACCCGGTGACGGCCTGGTGCTGGTCGCCTGCTCGGGCGGTGCCGACTCGCTGGCGCTGGCGTCGGCGGCGCGGTTCCTCAGCCCGCGCCGGGTCGGCCTGGTCACCGTCGATCACGGCTTGCAGGAGGGCTCCGACCGGCGGGCCCGTTCGGTGGCCGCCTGGGCGCAGGACGCCGGCTTCGACCCGGTGCGGATCGCGACCGTCTCGGTGGCCGGCCTGCCCGGTGGCCCGGAGGCGGCCGCCCGCACGGCTCGTTACGCGGCGTTGAGCGCCGCCGCCGCCGAACTGGGCGCTGCCGCTGTGCTGCTCGGGCACACGCGGGACGACCAGGCGGAGACGGTGCTGCTGGCACTGGCCCGGGGCGCCGGACCACGCGGGCTGGCCGGGATGCCGGCCCGGCGCGGGGTGTTCCGCCGGCCGATGCTCGAGGTCTCCCGGGCGGAGACCCGTAAGGCGTGCGCGGCGCTCGGACTGGCGCCCTGGGAGGACCCGCACAACACCGATCCGGCGTACGCGCGGTCCCGCGTCCGAGCCTCGGTCCTGCCCGCTCTGGTCGGCGCACTCGGCCCGGCGGTGGTGGACAACCTGGCCCGGACGGCGTCGTTGCTGGCGGAGGACACCGTGGCACTGGACTCGCTCGCGGAGACGGCTCTGGAGTCGGCCCGCTCCGAGGCGGGGCTCTCGATCGCCGCGCTGACCGTTCTGCTGCCCGCGATCCGGAGCCGGGTGCTGCACCGCTGGGCCCGGGAGCTGGGCGCGCCCGGCGGTGCGCTGGGATACCCGCACGTGGTGTCACTGAACGCGCTGGTGATCGATTGGCGCGGGCAGGGACCGGTGCACCTGCCCGGTGGGATCGGCGTGGCGCGTCGCTCGGGCGACCTCGTTCGGGTGGTTCCGGCACATACCAAGTGAGCTCGCTGACCGGAATCCGGCCCCGTTCGACCATCCGTAACCTCGATGGGGCAGGCTTAGTCCATGGCTGATGGCTCTTGGTACGACGCCGACATCGACCACGTGATCATCTCGGAGCAACAGATCCGGGACAAGATCGACGAGCTTGCGAAGCAGGTCTCCACGGACCACACCGATGCCGTCGACGGGATTCTGCTGGTCTGCGTGCTGAAGGGCGCGGTCATGTTCATGGCCGATTTCGCCCGGTCACTCGGGCGGCACGGCCCGTCCACCGAGATGGAGTTCATGGCCGTCTCGTCGTACGGGCAGGGCACCACCTCCTCGGGCGTGGTCCGCATCCTCAAGGATCTGGACCGGGACATCGCCGGCCGGCACGTGCTGGTGGTCGAGGACATCGTGGACTCCGGCCTGACCCTCTCCTGGCTGATGAAGTACCTGGAGTCGCGCTCCCCGGCGAGCGTCGAGGTGGTCGCGCTGTTCCGCAAGCCGGATGCGGTCAAGGTGCAGGTCCCGGTGCGGTACGTGGGCTTCGACATCCCGAACGAGTTCGTGGTCGGCTACGGATTGGACTTCTCCGAGCGCTACCGGGAGTTGCCGTACGTCGGTGTGCTGAAGCCTGAGGTGTACGCCCGTAGCTGAACCGCTTTCTCAGCGTGTTCTCAGTAATGGTCGGTATGGGCGGTTTTGTCCCGAAACCGCCCCAACCTACCGCCGGGTACGCGGGGTTCGCCCTACTCCCTCGCGGGTTCGTAAACGGCACCTACGGTGTACGGTCGAGTGACCAATGGCGTGGTAGGCACAAACAGTAAGAGCGCCGGAGGGGCCGCCGACAAGCGGCGACGTTGAGGTGACCAGGACGCCGATCAGGAGGGTCCGGGCGCTTGGCGCCCGACAACAGTATGGAACGTACGCGTTTCTTCCGCCGCCCGGTGGTCTGGATCATTCTGGTGATCATCGGCGTAGTCGCGCTGAGCTCTTTCTTCACCAGTGGTCCCAGCTACCAGCGGGTAGATACTTCGGTCGCCCTTGAGCGTCTGAACCAGCCCGGCATCGAAAAGGTCGTCCAGAAGGACAAGGAGCAGACGCTCCAGATCGACCTGGCAACGTCGGAACGGTTCAACGGCAAGACCACCGACAAGATCGAGACCCAGTACCCGTACGAGGTCACGAACCAGATCTGGGACGACGTCCTCGAGGCCAAGAACGCGGGCCGTATCACCGGGACCGTGAACGCCACGGTCTCCGGCGACAACATCCTCGTCAGTCTGCTGATCAACCTGCTGCCGATCGCGATCCTCGTGGTCCTGCTGCTGCTGTTCATGTCGCAGATGCAGGGTGGCGGCTCGCGGGTGCTCAACTTCGGCAAGTCCAAAGCGAAGATGATCACCAAGGACACGCCGAAGACGACGTTCGCCGACGTGGCGGGCGCCGACGAGGCGGTCCAGGAACTGCACGAGATCAAGGACTTCCTGCAGAACCCGGCGAAATACCAGGCACTCGGCGCGAAGATCCCGAAGGGCGTGCTGCTCTTCGGTAGCCCGGGTACCGGTAAGACGCTGCTGGCCCGTGCCGTGGCCGGCGAGGCGGGGGTGCCGTTCTACTCGATCTCCGGTTCGGACTTCGTCGAGATGTTCGTCGGTGTCGGCGCGAGCCGGGTCCGTGACCTCTTCGAGCAGGCCAAGTCGAACGCTCCGGCGATCGTCTTCGTCGACGAGATCGACGCCGTCGGCCGGCACCGTGGTGCCGGTATGGGTGGCGGCCACGACGAGCGCGAGCAGACGCTCAACCAGCTCCTCGTCGAGATGGACGGCTTCGACACCAAGGGCGGGGTCATCCTGATCGCGGCCACCAACCGGCCCGACATCCTCGACCCGGCGCTGCTGCGCCCGGGCCGTTTCGACCGGCAGATCCCGGTGGACAACCCGGACATGGAGGGCCGCAAGGCGATCCTCCGGGTGCACGCCAAGGGCAAGCCGTTCACGCCCGACGTCGACCTCGACTCGGTGGCCCGCCGCACGCCCGGTTTCTCCGGCGCCGACCTGGCCAACGTGATCAACGAGGCCGCGCTGCTGACCGCCCGTAACGAGAAGCGGGCGATCTCGAACTACTTCCTCGAAGAGGCGATCGACCGGGTCATCGCCGGGCCGGAACGCCGGACCCGGGCGATGAGCGACAAGGAAAAGAAGATCACCGCGTACCACGAGGGTGGGCACGCGCTGGTGGCGTACGCGTTGCCGCACTCCGCCCCGGTGCACAAGGTGACGATCCTGCCGCGTGGCCGCTCACTGGGTCACACGCTGGTCCTGCCGACCGAGGACAAGTACACGCAGACCCGGGCCGAGATGATCGACACCTTGGCGTACGCGCTGGGTGGCCGGGCCGCCGAGGAGCTCGTCTTCCACGAGCCCACCACCGGTGCCGGCAACGACATCGAGAAGGCGACCGGCCTGGCCAAGGCCATGGTCACGCAGTACGGCATGAGCTCCAAGCTGGGCGCCGTGAAGTACGGCACCAGCGGCGACGAGCCGTTCATGGGGCGCAGCATGGGCCACGAGAAGGCGTACTCGGACGCGGTCGCCGCCGACATCGACGGCGAGGTGCGCGCGCTCATCGAGCTCGCGCACGACGAGGCCTGGGAGATCCTGGTCGAATACCGCGACGTCCTCGACAACATGGTGCTTGAGTTGATGGAGAAGGAAACCATCACTCAGGAAGACATGAACCGGATCTGCGCACGGGTGCAGAAGCGGCCACCGATGTCGCCGTTCAACGGCTTCGGCAAGCGGCTGCCCTCCGAGGCTCCGCCGGTGCTCACCCCCGCCGAGCGGGAGAAGCTGAAGGCGCAGGCGGAGGCGGACGGGCAGATCGCCGTCGGCCCGAACCCGACCGCGAACGGTTCGGAAGGCAGCAACTGATCAGCGCGCAAGACGAGCTCGACTATCTAGCCGCCCGGCTGGTCGACGGCAAGCTCACCGGAACTCCGGTGGAGCAGGCCGTCGACCTCGGGCGGATCGAGAAGGCGATCCGGGAGATCCTCATCGCGATCGGTGAGGACCCGGATCGCGACGGTCTTCAGCGCACCCCGGCCCGGGTGGCCCGGGCCTACGCGGAACTCTTCGCCGGCCTGCGGGTGGACCCGTCGACCGTGCTCACCACCACCTTCGAGGCGGACCACGAGGAACTCGTCCTGGTCCGCGACATCGAGGTGCAGAGCATGTGCGAACACCACCTGCTGCCGTTCAAGGGCGTCGCGCACATCGGCTACATCCCGGGCACCGACGGGCGCATCACCGGCCTGTCCAAACTGGCCCGGCTGGTCGAGGTCTACGCCCGCCGCCCGCAGGTGCAGGAGCGGCTCACCTCGCAGATCGCCGACCTGCTGATGAAGCAGCTCGGCGCCCGCGGTGCGATCGTTGTGCTGGAGTGCGAGCACCTCTGCATGGAGATGCGCGGCATCCGCAAGGTCGGCGCGCGTACCGTCACGAGCGCGGTCCGCGGCGGCTTCCAGACCGACGGCAAGGTCCGCGCCGAGGCGATGGCCCTCATAAACGCCAGGTAAGCCCGGGCGGCGCTAGCCGCCCGACCATGTCAGATGAGGCTGCGGAACATGTTGGCCGACTCCATGCCGGCCCGGGTCAGCTGAGTCGCCTCGTCCAGTCGCTCGCGGGCCTGCTCCAGGCTCGCGATGGCGGCCGCCGCGGCCGGATGGAACGAGCCGATCGCGGTCATCCGCAGCAGCACCAGCGCCTGGTCCAGCTGGTCCGACACGGCCTGGATCCCGACGACCGCCCGCTCGGCGCCGTCCACCGACGCCGCCACGTTGACCTTGACCTCTTCAACGTTCGCCATTGTGCCTCCGATCTTCTAGTTGAAGAGCACCTTGAGACCCTGACCCATGCAGGTGAGCAGCACCGGGACCAAGCAGACGATCACGCCGAGGAGCGGGGTGCGGTCGACCTTGCGGCCCTCGTCGCCGTACACGAAGCCGATCGTGGCCCAACCCAGCCCGAACGCCAGCAGCGGCATGCTCAGCCCGCAGAGCAGGGCGTAGTCCGGCGGCGAGCCGGCCAACAGGAACAGCACGATCTGCACCAGCAGCACCACGGCCGCGAACGGTCCGTAGATCAGCAGATTGCGCAGCCAGGGACGGTGCGGCCCGAGCGGCGCCGGGCCGACGAAGGCGTTGTCCGCGGCGTCCGCGGTGGTCCGGGCATCGCGCAGCGCCGCCAGCACGGCAGCCGGGCCGCCGGCCACCCGTTCCATCGCCGCGGCCTGGTCGGTCGCCTGCGGCAAGAGCTCATTTTCCGGTACGCCGAAATCGCGCACCAACCTCGCTCGTTGCGGGGCCAGCCGCGCCCGTACCGCGGAAAGTTCCTGCTGTGCGGCCGTGACCGTCGCGGTGTGCTCGCCCACCGCTGAGCTCTCCGCCCGGCGCACCGCGTCCAGCTCCCGTGCGGCCGCCAGGTACTCCGCCCACGGGTCAGCGGGCGGCCCGGCCTGGGCCGGCACGACGCCGCGCTGTTCCGCCTGCTCAGTCACCGCGCGCCACTTTCCGGGTGCTCTCTCACTGTGCGTCACTTTCCGGGTCCACAAACGGCACCACGGTCACCGTGCGGTCGGCGTGCCGGTCGTGCAGCAGCGCCCGGTTCGGCCGGGGATGCCAGTCCACCGGCCGGCCCAACATCAGCGTCACATCGTGCTGCGGCACGTTGAGAAAGAGCAGGCCGGCCACATCCTCGCGGCCCATGCTGCCGCCGGTCTCCTCGCCAAACCGCCGCACTCCGCGCCACCAGGACAGCAGGTGTGACCCGCGGCTCGGCCCGTCCCGCAGCAGCTGCCGCAGCCCGGTCAGGCTCCCCGGCGGCGCGGCGTCCATCCCGAACACCACCCGGTAGCCCGGGCGCTCGGCGTCCAGTTCCGCGGCGAGGCCGGCGGCGTCGACCACGACCACCTCCTGCCGGTGGGCCAGCTCTGCGGCGAGCGCGGCGGCCGGCGCGTCGCCCTCGGCCACCAGGGACGCGATCACGAACCGGGCGGTACGCGGTGTGTGACAGGCGGCCACGCTCCGGGCCGCCGCGTCCAGCACCTCCGCACCGGTCGACAGCGAGCCCAGGATCGCCAGGTGCCGTCCCGGCGAGGAGTCGAGCGGGAAGGTGGCCGTCGACAGGTTCACGTCGATCACCCGGCCGACCAGAGCTGCCGGGCGGCCCACCCGTCCGGCCAGCGCGGCCCGGTAGGTGGGGTCGTCGGCGAGGTGCTGCTGCGCGTACCCGGCGAAGACCCGGGGCGGCTGCGCCTCCTGGTCGCGGGCACCCCACAGGCGGTGCCGCAGGTCGCTCAGCAGTGGCTGGTCGGCGTGCGGATCGGGGAAGCGCACCACCCGCTCGTGACCGCGGGTCGCGCCACGCGGGCCGCCCAGACCGCCGGCCGTGTTCACCACCGCGCTGCCCATCGGCAGTCCCGCCGCGGCGTCGTTGGTCGGCTCCAGCACGTCCCCGCCGCCGGGCAGAGCGATCCGCACCGGGAACTGACCGAAGATCGAATCCCGCTTGGCGTAGAGCGCTTCCACGCCGAGCACGGTCTGACTGGCCAGGACCAGGTGAATACCGTACGAGCGGCCCTTGCGAGCCAGCGACTCCAGCAGCGCCACGGCCTCGCCGGCTATCGGATCGTTGCCGGCCAGCAGCACCTGGAACTCGTCGATCACACAGAGGATCCGCGGCAGCGGTGTGCCCCGGCCCTCCTCGGCGACGACCGTCCGCAGGTCCGCGAAGCGGGACACACCAGCTCGCTTGTACGCCATCGAGCGGCGGGTCATCTCGGCATCCAGCTCGCGGAGCACCGCCAGGCCGTACTCCCGGTCGGACTCGACACCGACCGCGCGGGCGTGCGGCAGCCAGGTGCGGTCCCGCCGGGTCGGCACGAACTCCGCGAAGGACACGCCCTCCTTGAAGTCGAGCAGGTAGAGGGCCAGCTGGTCGGGGCCGTACCGGGCGCCCAGGCCGTACAGCACGTTGATCAGGAAGGCGGTCTTGCCGGCACCCGACCGGCCACCCACCATCCAGTGCGGGGTCAGGTCGTTGAACCTCAGCACCAGCGGCACGTCGCCGTGGTGACCGACCACGATCTCCACCCCGGTTGCCGCGTCACCGCCCCACAGCTCATCGGCCGGCTCCGGCAGCAGGTCGGAGAGGGTGACCCGGGACGCCTCCGCGGTGTCCGCGGCCAGCGCATGGCAGACCGCGTCGATCAGATGCGGCGGCGGGTCCTCGTCGAGAAAGACCGGAGCGTTCAGCCACAGCGCCTCCGGCCGCGAACCGAACGTGCCACCCGGCGGATCGCCGATGATCGCGAACGGGTTCCGCACCGAGATCGCGGTCGTCCGTGGCAGTGGAGCCTGAGTGGTCTCGGCGGTCAGCGGCGGAGGCGGCCAGCCGGCCACGATCAGATGCAGCCCGGAATCCGGCCCCTGCTGCGCCAGCGCCGCGATCCGGCGCAACTCCTCACCCTCGGTGAGCTCGGGCAGGCTGGCGATCACCACCAGCATCAGCCGGTCCCGCCGGTTGCGCCGGACGGCGCCGCCACGGACCGGGCGCAGCCACTTCTCCGCCTCGGAGAGCACGTCGCGCAACCCCTGCCGGTCGGTGGCCGGCGGCGCCATCAGGCCGGCGTCGGCCAGCTCCTCGAAGGGCGCGAACACGGTGCCGCCACCCACCCCGTCGACCGTCCGGACCAATAGTGATCCGGCCGGAGCGGCGGCTAGCAGGCGCAGCAGGAGCGAACGCAGCAGACCAAACACGCGAGGATCGGTAGCGGTCGCGTCGACGGTCAGGTGACCCGTGCCGAGCAGCGGCACGACGGCTGGAAAACGTACGTCGTCCAACGGCTGGGCGATACCCAGCCGGACGAACTGCGGCGTGCTCTCACCACCGCCCAGCGGCGCGGTCGAGGACAGCGCGTCCAGCGTGGCACCCAGCCAACCGGGCGCGAGCTCGCCGGCCGCCGCCCGCAACCGGTCGGCCAGCCGGTGCTGCTCCCGGGGATCGGGAACGGTCGGGGCGTACGCCTCAAGCGCGGCCGCGGCCGCGTCCACCGTCGCCGCTGCCTGCCGGTGCAAGGCAGCGGCCTGCCGGACCCGCAGAGTCGAATCCGCCACTGCCCACCACCTCCTGTCCGCGGATAAAACTTATCCCAGACCCGCCCGAGAGCCGCGTTGCGTCCCCGATGCCACTTTCGCGCCGCACCGTGGTCGGTTGAACCCGGAGCGTGCATCGGTGGTATTCGCCATCGACGGGAGGTCGAGATGGACGCTGCGGGTAACGAGGTAGCGGTCGTGGCCGAGGCGGCCGGCGGCCGGATCCAGGTCGAACTCGACAGTGACGGCCGGCTCTGGGACCTGGTCATCGACCCACGGGCGATGACGCTGCCCGCCGAGGAGTTTCGTGCCGCGCTGATCAGCGCGTTCACGCTGGCGCAGGACCACCTGCGCGAGCAGGTTTCCGCCGCCGCGGCGGCATACGCCGCCGAGATGCCTCCGCAGGACGCCGTGGAGATCGCGGACCGCCGCTTCGCGGAGATATCCCTGGCCCTGTACGACATCTCCCGACGGGCGGCACGACGATGACGAGCGTACGGCTGCGCCTGGACCCGGAATCGGTCGCCGCGGCCGGTGGCACCCTGGCGGGCATCGCACAGCGGATGGCCGACGACGTCGCCGTTCTGGAGAACACGGTGCACGGGGCCGCCCATCCGTGGGGCGACGACGAGAGCGGTAGCACCTTCACCGTCGCCTACTCGTCCATCCTCGGGCACGCGCTTGCCGCGCTCGGTTCGTATGTGCAGCAGGTGGGCGATGCCGCGCTCTCCTTGGCCGTGCAGGCTCGCGCGATGGCCGGGACGGACGCGGCCGCGGCCGCGTCCTTGGTCTCCCTCGCGCCGCCCGCCGATCGTGTCGAGCCTGTTTGTCTGGCGCGGCCCGCCGATCGTGTCGAGCCTGTTCCCCTCGCGCCGCCCGCTGATCTCGTCGGGCCCGGTGCCTCCGGCTGTTCGGGTGGGCCGGGGACATGACGATCGAGCTGCCCGCCGAACTCACCGAGCCGCTCGGCTGGGTCGGCCTCACCTGGCCGCAGGCCGACGAGGACCGGCTGTACGCCGACGGGCGGGCCTGGATCGAGCACGGCGCGCGGCTGCGCGTACACGCCTCGGAGGCCGACGCCGCGGCTCGCCGCGTGTGGATGGAGAACGAAGGCGCCTCCGTCGAAGCCTTCGAGCAATGGTGGAACGGCCCGGACGGCCCCGGCCGCCACCTGGAGGACGCGGCCACCGCGGTCGAGCTGATCGGCGCCGGGCTGATCGCCATGGCCGGCGTGACCGTCGCGCTCAAGACCGCCTTCATCGCCCAGCTCACCATCCTGACCTTCCAGGTCGGCCAGGCGGTGGCCACGGCGTTCGTGACGGCCGGCGCGACCCTGGCCGAGGTCCCGGTCTTCATTGCCGCGAGCCGCCTAGCCTGCCGGGAGATCATCCATCGCTCGCTACAGGTGGTGGAGGGCGAGATCGCGCAGATGTTCACCCGGGCGGCCGACCTGCTCCAGACCGCCGGCAGCCGAGCCGCGGCGCAGAGCGCCGGACAGCTGGCGAAACACTTCGGCCAGAACTCCGACTTCCACCGGCTGATGCGCGAGGTCGAGAAGGTCGACGTACGCAGCCCCACGGACGGCGCCACCTTCTACTCCGGAGCGGCCTACGACGGTACGCGCATGCGGGCGTACGCCGAGGCCAACACCGACGGCCTCACCACGGTGACCCTGGAACAGACCCCCGGCGGCAGCGTCTTCGACGGCCGGGCCCTGTACGAGGCCGGCTCGCCGGTCACCAAGGACCACGCCGACAAGATCTGGGGCCGCCTCTCCGAGCGGTACGCCGAGAACGCCAACGGCGAGGTGACCGCCTGGAGTCACGCACCCAGCCACCGCAGCATCTGGCTCAACCGGGAACTGCCCGCCTTGCAGAACAACCCGAACGTCACCAGCATCAACGTCATAGATCCGGTGTAGAACGTGGAGCCCACGGTGTCAGTGCGTGAACTGCGAAGCCAGGAAGCCCAGCACGACTCCGGAGCGATCCTGCGCAGCCACGGGAAGGAGGCGGTGCAGTTCGAACTGGACGGCAAGGTGATGACCCTCGGCGTCGAACGCGGCGTCGGCGGCGACGTGTTCTACCTGCCGGTGGTGCTGAGATGGGACGACGGCTCTCCGGTCGAAGATCCGACCGCGGCCCTGCTGCGCCCGGTGATCGAGGAGATCAACGCGTTCTGGGGCTCCGGCTCGGAATTCCGGGAGGTGCGACCGGAGTGACTAGGGTTTAGGTATGCAGCCGCGGAAGCCTGACACCGAGGTCGGACCCGATTCGTCGACAGTGGCGGAGAAGGAGGTCGAAGCCATGGTGACGCCGAAGCCGCCGCGAAAGCGCGGCCGGTTGCAGAGCCGGCGGGCGAGGCTGGCGCTGGCTTTGGGTGCGGGCATGATGGCCCTGCTCTGCCTGGGTGGTGTAGGCGTCTTCATAGCCCTCTACGACGAGGCCACCGAGATCAAACGCACCGAGCCCGACGCGGTGGTTGATAGTTTTCTCGGCGCCTTCCTCGTTACCCGAGACGACAACGAGGCGAAACTCTACCAATGCGATTCGGGCGGTGACTTCACCCAGCTCGTCCAATACCGTGACGACACGGTGAGCCGCGAGAAGGAATTCTCCGTAGGCATCTCGATTACCTGGTCCAGTCTTGCGGTGGAGACCACGGGTGCTAATGGAAACGTGGGCGTCGACCTGATACGGACCATTGCCGGTCAAGGGGGACGTGACAGCAGTTCTTGGCAAATCGCGCTGGTCGATCAGGATGGGTGGCGCGTGTGTGGTGCCACGAAGGTTTGATCACTCGGCCCAGAGTCGATTGACGGGAACCTCGGCGGTGCGAGGCGAGCGACCGGTCCACTGCCATCGGTACCAATCCAGTTCGGTGCACACACGTGCACAGACATGGCCGTCCTCGCTGGTGTGGATCTCGGTGACCGCGCGCAGGTCACGGCGTTCCGTGCCGTCGTCCACCGCGATTTCGACGACTCGCCGGCCGGTCAGCTGGCCGGCGTCCAAGGCGGCAACCGGCGACCTGCGAGGCGGCTCGTCCAACGACACCAGGCGCGAAGCGCTCGCATCCGGCAGGGCGGGCCCTGCCATCCCGTATTCCTCAACCCACACCCGTTCGACGGGCACTAAAGGAGCGAATACCTCGACCTGCTCGGCTTCGGCGCGGTACCACTCCGATTCCGGTATCACCGGCACATAGGTGCGGCTTCCTTGAATGACCTTCTCATCCGCCCGGAGATCGGTGCGCCATCCATGCCCTGGCAAGCCGATGATCACTCGCCGGCCACGAAGATTGCCGCCCATGGTGGCCGGCGTCGGAACGACGGGACGAGGCGCTTCGGAGGTCCAGTTCGGATGCGATGACGAACTGGACGAAGGGCCGCTGGTCATCCCTCGCCGCCCAAGGAAGCGCCCTGGTTACGCATGAATTGCACCGGATCCACCGCTCCGGCGCTCGACCGGTCGTTGTTCAGGTGAACCTCGAAATGCAGATGCGGGCCGGACGAGTTCCCGCTTGAGCCGACCCGGCCGATGATCTCGCCGGCGGCCACCTGCTGGTTCTCTCGCACGAAGGGCCGTTGCACCAGGTGACAGTACCGTGTCATCACGTTGCCGGGGTGCAGGATCTCCACCATCCAGCCGCATCCGCCCTTGCCCGGATACCCGTCCACATTGCAGCTCTTGCGGCCGTTGAAGTCCTCGTCGCATTTCACCATTGAGACCACACCACTGGCCACTGCGCCGATCGGCGTGTATTTCCCGATGCTGAGGTCGACGCCATGGTGATTGGGGCGTTCCGACGTCCGGAACCCGGAACCCACACCGGCTCGCAACGGGATCGTCCATCCGGAGGCGGCGATCTGCCCGGACGCCGCGCAAACCATGGCCAGCGAGTCACCCACCGCGTTGGCCGCACCGTCGGCCAGCGAGTTGACGATCTGCGTGGCCATCGGTTCATGCTTCGCGTACGCATCGGGGTAGGCGCTGATCTGCACTGCCTGCGCGGCCCGGGTCAGCGGCATGGTCTGCCATCCGTCGATCGTCTTGAGCTTCTCGTAGAACTTGGTGCTCGCGTAGACCGGATCCCGCACCTGTTCCGGCGTGCCCCAGCCCGAGCTCGGCCGCTGCTGGAAGAGACCCTGCGAGTCGTGGTCGTTGCGATCGCCCAGGTGTCCGAGGTTGACCAGGCGGGACTCCTGCATCGCGGTCGCCACCGCGATCACCCAGGCCCGGGGCGGCATCTGCATGTCCGCACCCACGTTGATGATGACCGCGGCGTTGCGGATCTGTGCGCCGCCGTACGAACGGATCCGCGGCAGCTTGGAGTCCGGGTCTACCGGACCTCCCTTGCCGCAGCCCAGCGACGCGTTCAGAGTGCTCGGGTTGTCGTCGCCGGTGCCGCCGAGGAGGAGCACCGTCACACTGCCGCCGCAGCAGAGCAGAACAAGCGTCACGACCAGGGCTATCAGGAGGACGACCTTGCGCGGCCGGGGGACTCTCACGCTGCTTCCCAGTCGATGCCGTCGACCAGCCAGTGCCCTTCCGGTGCTACCAGCCGGAGGCTGAGTTTGCCGGAGTCCATGGTGACGACCGCGTTGACCATGGATTCGTTGACCGCCACCAGATCGGGACGGCCGATGACTCGGTCTGCCGGCACTCGGGCCGGATCAACTCCGCGAAGTTGTTCCGCGAGGTTCTTGGTCGCGTTCGGCAGAAGCCGATCACGCCACTTCTTCGCGGTGATGTCGCTGTGATCAACCCATGCGGAGGCGAACGCGTAGGCGACCGCCTCCGGCTGCGCCCGTCCGGGGCTGGTCTTCGGCGTCGGCGGCGGCTCGCTCGAGACGACGCTGTCGTCCTCGGAGGGGTTCACGCTGATCACAGCCGCAGGACTGTCTCCGCCCAGCGTTGGCGTGGTGCGGCCGTCGGAGAAGAGCCGGCCGATCCCCACCACCGCCAGGACGATGCCGGCAAGGACGAGAGCGACACCCCACCGGGATCGGAAGATCCCGGTGAGGCTGCGTTCAATGAATCCCGCCAACCTCGGTCACCTGGCCTCGGAACGCACCCGCGGACTTGCCGGTTCCTGTGTCGTGGAACCGGTCTCCGGCCGGTAGATGGCGAATGAAGCAGGCCGTTCGGCCACGTCGGGCTCGGTCCAATCCGATGTGTTCCGGGTTCGGGTAGAGCTGGGCAGGCCTCGACGTTCGGCGTTGACGGTCCGATCGTCGGGCCGCACGGTTTCGGTGCCGTCCGGACGCGCTGCGACTGCGGTGGAGACACCCTCGCCGGCAGTCTCGGTGCGAGTCGCTGCGGAGTGCGCCGGGTCCTCGAGGCGCGCCTCGGGACGTAGGTTCCGCTGCTCGACGTAGATGGGGCGACCATCCTTGCCGAATGTCGGCTCGCGGGTACCTCCGCCTTCGGCTACCTCGAGCTTGGCGGCTTCTCGCATGTCCCGGAAGAACCGGCGGTGCCAGGAGCCCGCGGACGCGATCGCGGCCGCGCCGTCCTTGCCGCCCAACTGCGTGATTCGGCGGTAGGGACGAAGGAGGAGCCATCCGACGACGCCGCAAAGCCACACCAGTACGACCTGCAACCAACCGGCGAGGCTCGCTGTGTTCATGATCAGGTCCACGGCGAACAAATAAATCGCTGCGCCGGTCCCGAAGATGGCGATGTTGAAAACGGCCGCGACGACCGCGTTGCCAAGGCGTCGGATTCCGGCACTGGCCGGCCGCAGGAGGCCGATCGTCCCGAGGATGGGTGCCGCGATCACAGCCCATCGGAAGACCAGGAATCCCAGGAGAACCAGGAGGGAGGCGGTGATGTCGAACATCGCGAACATGAACGCGGCCAGCATCGCGATGAAGCCGGCGCCGACCCGCTCCATCCCGTTGATGCCTTGGAGGTACTCGTATGCCTCGGGGTCTTCCTGCTTGATCTGTTCCGCGACCCGCATCCACTGAGCCTTCTTGCGATCCAGAGTGGCGTCGCGCGTGGCGGGATTGGTGCGGATCTTCTCGACTTCCTCCCACTTCAGGGACCGGGCGTTGTAGAGCGCTTCACCGTATTTCTGTGCGGTCTCGCTGTCGGCCGACCCGAGAAGCCCACGAAGCCAGTTCCGGTAAAGCATGGTCTCGGTCGCGGTATCGCTGGCGCGCACGGCGGGAGGGCGGTTGTCGGTACACGCATCCGGACCCAGGGCGCATCGTGTGGTCGGTTCCGCAGGCCTGGGGCCGACGGCGTCGTGAACGACTCCGAGCGTGCCAATGAGCGTCTGATCAGCGATATTGGCCGACCGCACCGGCCACGACGCGATCGCCGTCACCACCACCATGATCAAAATCGCCCAACCGGCAGTAGTCGTCGCCATGCCCATCTCGGCTTGCCGCGACCGCCACAGCAGATACAGCCCGATAACCGCCAGCGTCACCACACCGAAGACGGTGAAGACCTTCTGGTAGACAGCCTTCGTGGTCTGGTCCACAAGCGGATCAGCCCAGCCCCACAGCGTCTCCGGGTTCCACGCCCGCTCGCGCAGCGCGTTCGAAGCACCGATCACCGCCGTCGCGATCATGAACTCGCCGTTGGCGATCGTATTCTCGATCTTGGAGTCGGCCTCCACGATGGTGGACGCGCAGCCTCCGTCGAGATCGTAGGTCGAATAGCTGTAACCGGCGTAGCCGTAGTCGCTGTAGAGGCCGGGGAAGCTGCCGCTGGTCGACGATTGCGGGCGCTCGGCGAACCAGCCCGCCAGCCCCGAATCCGGCGTATTGGGCGTAGGCGGCGTCAAACACTGCGCCCGCGTGCTGCCCACCTCCGCCAGCCGCTTCACGCACCCTTGGATGTCCTGCTGCCACTCCTCGACGCTGCACGCGCCGTTCGGTGCCTTTGCCGGCGCGGCGTACGCGCCGGAGCTGGGAGCCGCCACCGCCCAGGCGATCGACGCCACCACGACCAGAGCCATCGTCGTGATCAGCGCCAACCCGCGCTGCACCATCTCAAGCCTCCAGGTCGGACGGAAGCGGAAGGACCGCCGGGGGTGGCGTGCCCGGTGTGGTGTCCAGGTGCTCGAGTAGACCCTCGACGTACGACACGTCGACTCGGACCTTCTGGACCCGCCCGTCCACGTCGCGCATCACGAATTCGCGGAAGCCCAGCCGGTGGTGGGACGACGTGTCGACCTGGGAGAGGGACGCCAGCGTCGCCTCGTACCCGTCGTGTACGGGCACCCGCAGCAGCCGGAGCGCTTCGGAGGCGATCTCCTGATCCTCGGCGATGCGGCCGACGAAGACCGTGGAGACCAGGTTCTGCACGTCGAGGCCGAGGATGTCCCGCGGGTTCTGAGAGGCGACCAGCGCGGCTAGGTTCCACTTCCGGGAGTCACGGGCGAGCCGGACCAGGAACGAGCGGCCGGACCGCCAGCCTTCCATGAAGTGGGCCTCGTCCAGGCCGACCATCTTGCGGGACGACATCGAGCCGCCGTAGCAGCGGCGGACCGCCAGCCGGTGCGCGGTGTGCAGCATCGGCAGGGCCAGCGACTCCTCGGCTGACCAGTACTCCCGCTCGATCTTGAGGTCGGGGAGTCGCAGGCCGGCCATGGTGATGACGGTGAGTGCGGCGTCCGCGCCGAGCAGGTGTGCCGGCGGGTGGCCGAAGAAGAGCAGCGCGAGCGGCATCTCGGCGGTGTCGAGCAGCAGGTTCGCCAGCTCCTTGCCCTCGTCGTCGTCCAGACCTTGCAGGGTACGAACGACGTCGTCCAGGGTCGACGTCTCCTCGGCCGGCACCTGCCGTACCGCGTGCCGCAGCAGCGTCGCGGTCGACGCCTCCTTGGCGACCTGCGGCGGCACCAGCATCGAGCAGATGTCCTGGACCAGCATGCGGCGCTCGGCGCGGGCGTTGGAGACGGCGATCTCGAACTCGCGGTCGCCGGACGGACCGGTCGGGAACTCGGATCGGACCGGGGTCGGGATCAACGCGTACGGCGCGAGCGTGCCCTGCTCCGAACCGGTCAGGTTCAGCACCCGCGAGTACGGCCGCAACTCCGGCATCTGGCACAGCCGGGCGAGCGGCCCGGACGGGTCGAGCAGGGTCACCTGGACACCGCGCCGGGCGTTCAGGTAGCCGAGCGCGCCCATCAGCGTGGACTTGCCACCGCCGGGCTCGGCCACGAACACCCCGAGCCCGGAGCGCTCCCGGACCTCCATCGGGAAGTGCAGGTCGAGGAAGACCGGCCGCCGGCACGTGCCCGCGGTACGCCCGATCAGGTCCCCGCGCCGGTCACCGACCGTGGAGGCGGCCTGCGGGAGTGCCGCCGCGAGCAGTTTGACCGGCATCCGGCGTACGTATCCGGTGTTGGCGATCGGCTCGCCCGGGATGAACTCGCGGGCGAGCTGGTCCTGGCCCTTCGGGTGCTGCAGCGAGATGCGCAGCTCGCGCGAGTAGAGCTGGATCAGCCGGCGGGCGCGTTCCAGGCACTCCTCGCGGGTGGCGCCGCCGACCGCGATCCGGTGCCAGCCGTGCGCCCGGGCCGACTCGACCGGCAGGCCGGTGGTCATCTCGTCGCCGATCACCAGCGCCCGCTTGGCGAGGCGCTCCAGCTCGGGCGGGGCGTCGATGCCGTGCTCGGCGTAGTCCAGCTGCTGCGAGCGGATCATCCGGAGCCGGTGCTCGAGGTTCTTGAACGAGCTGTTCGAGCCGAGGATGTCGATCCGGGAGGAGAGCTCCATCGGCCACGGCAGCCGCTCGTGGAAGTGCATCCACGGCTCGTGCTTCTCCGGGATCTCCAGCGGCTCCATCCGGCCGACCGAGAGCACGGCGACGTGCCGTTCCTCGCCGGACATCCGGTTGACCAGCTTCACCGTGGAGCCGTACGGAGTGCGGTAGCGCTCCACCTGCTCGGTGAGTGCGAGCAGGTCACCGGTCTCCCAGTGGCCGTTGGTGACCGGGGAGAGCAGCCCGGGCGGTGCCATGCAGAGCGCCACCGAGCGGTAGAGCAGCCACTCCAGCTCCTGCGGGGTGACCCGCCGGCCGCGCATGCCGAACGCGTTCAGCACCTCGTCGAACTGCTCGACCGTACGGCCCAGTTTGCGCCGCTCGCCGTCGGACGTGCCGCGGCCGAAGACCCGCAGGATCCGCTCGGAGAAGGTGTCGCCGAGGGACCGCCGGGCGAACGTCACGCCGAGGTACGTCTGGCCCTCGGCATGGTTCACCGAGAGCAGGTGGCGCTGCGCCGCGACCAGGTGGTCCGACCACGAGGTGGCGCCGTGCACGTCGGCCAGGGGTTTCGCGGTGAACGAGTCGACCGTGCGGGCCCACTCGTCGGCCGGGAAGGGCCGGGTGGTCCGGCGCAGGTGCAGGCGGAACCCGGCGAGTCCGGCGTACTGCTCGGAGATGGCGCTGAGCAGTGCCTCGCGCTCGGCGTCCGGCCGGAAGGCCCAGCGCACCTCGGGCAGGTGGTACCAGGCCGTCACCGTGCTCTGCGTGAAGGTGAGGTGCCCGGCGATCTCGCTGATCGCCAGCTCCATGGCCGGGTCGCGGTCGCTGAACTTGAGCTTCTGCGGCCGCAGCGCCACCGGCTTGGCGGGCTTGGGCTCCTTGCGCTTGACCGCCTTGCTCTTCTCCCGCCGGGCCGGCGCCTTCTCCCGGCGCTCGGCCGGGGCCCGCTCCGGCATCGGGACCGGCAGCGGAGCCGAGGGGGCCTGCTGCCACAGCGCGACCGGCTCAGCCGGTGCGGCGGGCGCGGGCGGCGGGGGCGGTGCGGGAAGCGCGGACGCTGGTGCGGAGTGCGACGGCTGCGGGGGCCAGTCGTCGAACTCGGACCAGTCGTCCTCCGGGTCGGCCGCGGGGGCGGCCGGCTCCGCGGTGCCCGGCTCCGGGAAGAAGTCAGCCTTGGGTCCGACCGGCGCCCGGGTGAACGGCGCGCCGTTCCATCCAGGCGAGTTCTCCACGGCCGGCTCCGCGGCGGCGCCGTTCGGTGCCGGCGGCGGAGCCGGGGTCACCGGACGGTCGTTGAACCCGAACCCACGATCCGGATCCGGCTCGGCCGGTTTCGCGTAAAGATCACTCGGACGGGTAGCGGGGGTACGCGCCGGAGTGGCCGTACCGCCGAACAGGTCGAGGAAGGGCGAGTCGATGTCCATCGTGGTGTCGACCGCCGATCCTCGTGGACGAACCGGCTGCGGTGCCTGGAACACCCCCACACCGCCATGTCCGGGCGCGGGAACGAGTTCCTCGGGGTCGTCAGGCGAGGAGTAGTTGTCCGAACGCACACCGTTACTCTGCCTGCCTGTGGACGAGGCATCCGCGCGGGGATGCCCGTGCGGAGGAGGGGTTCCGCTCATGCGGAGACCCCACCGAGACGCACGACGGCCCAACTGGTCATACCAACTCCTCCCGAACCCGGATGCGAGTGGCGACAAGTCTCGGATCGCGTTGCTCCACGGCGGGCTCGCGGGTGCGGCGCCAGTCGGTGAGCGCGGTGCGGATGACGACCCGGGCCGGCCGGTCCGGGTCGACGTGCCGGAACACGTACGACGTGGTGACCATGGCGAGGGCGATCTCCCACGCCGGGAAGGGGTCGAAGTCGAGCGTGATCAGGTAGTGAATGACCATGAAGAGCGGCACCAGCACGACGAACATCCCGTACTGCGCGTACGGCAGGTGGATGGGCAGCGTGTAGCCGGGCGGGCCCAGATAGACAAGGCGTGCCCGGTAGATGTCGTCATCGGTCCGGAGCCGCATCTCAGTTGAAGATCAGCTCGATGATCGATTCGCCGACGAAGAAGAGCGTGGCGGCGCCGGCGATGAACGCCAGGCCCACGATCGCGATCGCCGAGCTGGTCAACACCTTCGAGATCTCGCCGCGGCTGGCCCGGCCGATGAAGATCACGCCGAGGACCGCGAGCAGGATCGGAGCGATGTTGCTCGCGAAGAAGGTGACAATGCCTTCCGTGTTGATGCTGCCGGCTGGCTCAGCCGCCAGAATGGCGAGCTCGGTGGCGATCATCGGTAAACCTCCCCGTGTCCGGTATGGGGGGTACGGACACGCTGCAGTTGTGAAGCCGTACGGCAATGCCCATATCGTGCTACCTCTGGCTCACCACGTCGAGTGAGCCCTTCGGGCACTGCCATGCTCATCTGCTCTCTTCGGTCACTTCATGATGCCCAGTTCCGAAGAGTACGGCCCGTACTTGCGAGCAACAAGCGCCCTTTTCGTTACCCAAGGTGATTGAGTGGTTGAATATGAGTCACGTGGGATCGTACACGTGTTCGAAAGACAACCGCCCCGTACCCTCTTCTTGTGCCGACCACGCCGACAGACACGCAGCTCAAAGGTGCTGAACTGCTCCGCCGGGATCACCCGGTCGTGATGGGCGTCCTCAACGTCACGCCGGATTCTTTCTCTGACGGTGGGAGATACACCGACCTCGAAGCCGCGGTTCAACACGGCATCGCACTTTTCCGCCAGGGCGCGCATGTCATCGACGTCGGCGGCGAGTCGACCCGGCCCGGAGCGGAGCGGGTGGACGCCGCGACGGAGATCGCCCGAGTGGTTCCGGTGATCGAGCGCCTGACCGCCGGCGGCGTACCGGTCAGCATCGACACCACCCGCGCGGTGGTCGCCGAGGCCGCGCTGACGGCCGGCGCCGTGGTGATCAACGACGTCTCCGGCGGGCTCGCCGATCCGGGCATGGCGGCGGTCGCCGCCGCCGCGCGCTGCCCCTGGATCCTCATGCACTGGCGCGGGCACTCCCGTGACATGCAGAAACTCGCCGTCTACGACGACGTGGTCACCGAGGTCCGCGACGAGTTGCGGTCCCGCGCCGACGAGGCGATCGCCGCCGGCGTCGATCCGAGCCGGATCATCCTCGACCCCGGGCTCGGGTTCGCCAAGACGGCCGAGCACAACTGGGCACTCAGCGCCCACCTCGACGTACTGATCGATCTGGGCTTCCCGGTGCTCTTCGCGGCGAGCCGCAAGACCTACCTGGGCCGTCTGCTGGCGGGCCCGGACGGCACGCCGCGGCCGGTCGGCGGCCGCGAGGCGGCCACCTTGGCCACCACGATCCTTGCGGTCGCCGCCGGCGCGTGGGGGGTCCGGGTGCACGAGGTGGGCGCGACCGTGGACGCGCTCGCGGTCTGGCACGCCACCGGCTCACCACGATTCGGGGGTACGCGGTGAACCGCACCGCCGAAGCCGGACCGTCCCGCCCCGCGCAGGGCGTCACGCCCGACCGTGATCTTCTGCCGGACGACTCGACATCACGGGGAGAACAGATGACCGGACAGATCACGCTGACCGGCCTGCGTGCCCACGGCCGGCACGGCGTCTACGACTTCGAGCGCGAGCAGGGCCAGGACTTCGTCGTCGACGTCCGCCTGGACCTGGACCTGAGCCGGGCCGCCGAGACCGACGACGTGACCGACACCGTTCACTACGGCGAACTGGCCGGCAAGCTCGTCGAGGTGCTCACCGGCGAGCCGGTCAACCTGCTGGAACGGCTCGCCGACCGGCTCCTCGACGTCTGCCTCGCCGACCCGCGGGTGACGTCCGCCGAGGTCACCGTGCACAAGCCGCAGGCCCCGATCCCGCACGAGTTCGCCGACGTCGCCGTCACGCTGCGCCGGAGCCGCTCGTGACCCGCGCCGTCCTCTCCCTCGGCAGCAACCTCGGTGACCGTCTCGCGCACCTGCGCGCCGCCGTCGATCTCCTGGGCGAGAGCGTCACCGCTGTCTCCGGGGTGTACGAGACACCCCCGTGGGGCGATGCCGCGCAGCCGTCGTACCTCAACGCGGTTGTGCTCGTGCACGAAGCCGGCGCGACGCCGCGGCACTGGCTGGAGCGCGCCCAGGCGTGCGAGACGGCCGAAGGCCGGATGCGGGACCCGGGCCGCCGTTTCGGCCCGCGCACGCTGGACGTCGACGTGATCGCGGTCTGGGCGGCCGACGGGACCCCGGTGGTCAGCGACGACGCCGAGCTGACCCTGCCGCACCCCCGTGCCCACATGCGGGCCTTCGTGCTTCGGCCGTGGCTGGACCTGGAACCACGGGGCCGGTTGCCCGGGCACGGCCCGCTCACCGAGCTGCTGGACTCGCCGGAGGTCGCCGCCGACCTCGCCGGGGTGAGCCCGCGTCCGGAACTGTCGCTAGAGTCGATGGCGTGAGCGCCAACCCCGAAGGCGGAGGCCGCCGGACCGACCCGTCGCTACGGCCGACGAGCATCTCGGTGCTGGTGGTGGCCGCGCTGGCCGCCGCCGCGGTGGGCTGGCTGCTGCTCAGCTTCACCTATTCGAGCCTGCCCGAGCTGCCCTGGTCACCGGTCCTCGTGCTCGCCGTGCTGGCGGTCGCCGAGGCCATGCTGGCGCAGAACACCAGCGCCCGGATCCAGCGCAAGCCCGGTGCGCCGCCGGTCGAGCCGCTCGCGGTCGCCCGCTACGTCGCGCTGGCCAAGGCCTCCTCGCTGGTCGGCGCGATCTTCGCGGGTTTCTCCGCCGGCCTGCTCGGCTGGCTGCTGCTGGAGCCGACCCGGGCCGCCCGGGAGGACGTGCCGGCCACGGTCGGCGCGCTGGTCGCCGCGGCGGCGCTGATCGCCGCCGCGCTGTGGCTGGAGCGCGCGTGCCGGGTGCCCGAGCAGCCCGACCGTGAGGACGACGACTCGGATCGTCCGACCGGACGACGTTGACGTTTGTCGAAGGTATCTAGCCTCTGAACTGAGGCCATGCCGTATCCGTATGCTTTGCGGCGGGCGGCCGTCAGCCGGAGTAGCGTGCGCCTCGAACCGCTCGTGGAGGCGTAAGGAGGCGCGGAGCATGGCCTACGACGAGACCACCTTCCGCCGGCCCGGTGGGGACGACACCCCGACAGACCCGGCGGCGTACCGTCGCCGCGTGCAGTACGACGACACCGCCGGTACGACTCTCGACCAGTCGTTACGCGCGCCGGTGACCACGGGTGCCCTCCCCGCCGTGGAGGAGGAGCGGGACCGGCTCGGGATCCACCTCGGCTGGGAGGTGGTGCTGCTGGTCGCCGCGGGCGTCATCGGCTTCCTTCTGTTCCGGGAGGACTCCGGAGCGCTTCAGCGTCCCGCCCTCGACACGCTGCTCGTCACGGGTGCCGCGATCGGACTGATCACTCTCGGCGCCGGGCTGAGCCTGCGGGCCGGCGTACCGAACCTGGCCATCGGCCCGATCGCCCTGGCCGCCGCGCTCCAGTACGCGGAGAACAGCGACCGCGGGCTGCCGCAGGCCGTGGTGCCCGCTCTGATCATCGCCGCGGCCGGTGGCCTGGTGGTGTCCGTCCTGGTCGCCGGCCTGCACGTGCCCGGCTGGGCGGCCAGCCTGGCCGCCGGATTCGGCACGATCGTCTACGTCCAGCTGCGGGCCGCGCCGGTCCTGGTGCAGGGCGACTGGGACCCGACCGACAAGGCGTTCCTGCTGTTCGGCGGTTTCGCGCTGCTGGCCGTACTGGGCGGTGCGCTCGGTGCGGTCGGCCCGGTGCGGCGGTTCTTCGGCCGGCAGCGCCCGTCCGCGGACCCGGCTCGCCGGCGGGGGCCGATGGCCGCGGTACCGGTCGTAGTCGCTCTGGTGCTCTCGTCACTCTTCGCGGTCGGCGCCGGCACGCTGATCGCCGCTCAGGCCGCCCAGACCGGCGAGCCGATCGTCCCGGGCACCGGCCTGGAGTGGACCGGCATCGGCATCGGCCTGGCCCTGCTCGCCGGCACGAGTGCGTACGGCCGGCGCGGCGGCATCTTCGGCACCCTCTTCGCGGTGACCGCGCTGACGCTCTTCCTGGACTACGAGTCCCGCCGCGAACTCGACATCGCGCTCTTCGCGATCGCCGCGAGCCTCATGGTCGCCGGACTGCTGGTCACCCGGCTGGTGGAGACGGGCAGCCCGTTCGCCGGCGGCGGCAACGAGGAGTGGAACGCCGCACCTTCCAGCGGCACCGCGAACTGGTCGCCGACGCTGCCGGAGACCTGGAACTCGCCGGCCACGCCGCCGGCGCGCAGCGACCGTTGGGACGACGGCCCGTGGGGTAACCCGCGCTGACCTATGCTTCGTTCATGACCACGCCCAGCTTCGCTGAACTGGACGCCCTGCCCACCGAGGCGCTCAGAGAACGCGCCTTCGCCAAGGCCCGGGAGCGCCACGACCTCAGGTTCTACTGGTCGGTGCTGCGGCATCTGCCGGACTCCGACGAGGCCGCCACCCTGGACGGCGCGCCCAACTCGATCGGACCGACGGTCGACGAGGCGGTCGCACTCTGGCGTGAGCTGGAGGGACGAGACCTGGGCGAGCAGGAGCCGCTGCTGCGTGCCGCGTTCATCGACTACTTGAGCAAGTGACGTCTGTCGTTTGAAGCCGTGGCCCCGCAGGGAAATAGCGGGGCCATGGCTCTCGGTAATCGATATAAGACCGCACCGGGTGCTGGCACACTCGCCGCACTCATACTCGTACTCGTCTTCGGCAGCCCCTGGTACGCGGACTGGGCGCTGGAGAACACCGACCCGGACACGGCCGGTGGCTGGTGGCTGCGACTGCTGGCCTGGCCGCACTGGAGCTTCGACTCCGACGACCCGCTGCGTGACGTGATCGTCGGCGACCTCAAGGCGATCCTGGTCGTGGTAATGACCGCGCTCTTCCTCTTCCTGCTGCCCGGCTCCCAGCTGGCCCGGGCCCGAGGCACGATCAGTCAGTTCTTCGCCGGCTGGGCGGCGTACGTCTTCGCGGGTGGCTTCGCCGCCCTGCTCGCCACCCTCTTCCTCAGCAACCCCTCACTGCTCGGCGCGTTCCGGGCGGCCGGGTCGGGCGCCGAGTACGGCCTGTTCGTCGGCTGGATCGTCGGCCTGGCCTCGCTCGGTGGCTGGCGCGGGACCCGTTGACCGTCACACCGTTGCCGGCACCTCGAACACGGCCGCCCGGGACACCGTTCCGACCGGGCGGCCGTCGTCGGTCACCAGAACGGTCTCGGTCGACTCGGTGAGCATCAGGGCCAGGGCGTCGTGCAGGGTGGCGCCCGCGTCCACGCTCGGCAACTCACCGGCCGAACCGTCGTACCGGGTCATCACGTCGCGGACCGGTGTGACGGCGAGACGGCGGATGCCCCGGTCGGCGCCGACGAATTCGCGTACCTCGGGCGATGCCGGTGCGCTCAGCAATTCTGCGGGCGGCGCGAACTGGAGCAGCCGGCCGCCCTGGGCGAGCACCGCGATCCGGTCACCCATCCGGACAGCCTCGTCGATGTCGTGAGTGACCAGCACGATGGTCTTGCGCACGGTGGCCTGGAGCCGGAGGAACTCCTCCCGCAGGCGGGCACGCACGATCGGGTCCACCGCGGAGAACGGCTCGTCCATCAGCAGCACGAGCGGGTCCGCGGCGAGGGCCCGGGCCACCCCCACCCGCTGGCGCTGACCGCCGGAGAGCTCGTGCGGATAACGCTTGCCGTACTTCGACGGCTCCAGGCCGACCATGTCGAGCAGCTCGTCGGCCCGGGTCTGGATCCGCTTGCGGTCCCAGCCGAGCAGGCGCGGCACGGTCCCGACGTTGGCGCGGACCGTCTGGTGCGGGAAGAGTCCCACATTCTGGATGACGTAGCCGATCTGGCGGCGCAGTTCCACCGGATCCTGCTCCAGCACGTTGCGTCCGTCGATCGTGATGACGCCGCTGGTGGGCTCGATCAAGCGGTTGATCATGCGCAGGATGGTGGACTTGCCCGAACCGGACGGGCCGATCAGGACGCTGAGCTCGCCGGCGCGTACCTCCAGGCTGAAACCCGAGACGGCGGCGGTGCCGTCCGGATACACCTTGCCGACGTCCACCAGCGTGATCGATGCCGAGGTAGCGTCCACGTATGCCCTTCCTGTCGTGGGGCCCGGCGCTGCTCACGCCGGTCGCCGCACCCGCCGATGACGGCCCGGGGAACCCCTGGTTCTCCTGGCGATATGTCCAGGAGAACGCCGAGGCGCTCGGCGCCGCGCTCAGTTTCCACGCCGGACTGACCGCACAGACGGTCCTCATCGCCCTCGTGGTCGCGCTGCCGCTCGCCGTCGTCGCCTACTGGATCAGACCGCTGACCGCGCCGATTCTCGCACTCTCCGGCGTGCTCTACACGATCCCTTCGCTGGCTCTGCTCGCTCTCTTGGCCCCGCTGGTCGGCACGACCAGCACCACGTCGGTCCTGATCGCCCTGGTCATGTATGCGTTGCTGGTGCTCGTCCGCAACGCGCTGGCCGGGCTCACCCAGGTGCCGGCCGAGGTGCTGGAGGCGGCGGCGGGCATGGGTTACGGCCGGTTGGGCCGGCTGTGGCGGGTCGAACTCCCGCTCGCCCTGCCCGGCATCCTCACCGGCGTACGCCTGGCCACGGTGTCGACGGTGGCTCTGGTCACGGTCGGCTCGCTGATCGGACAGGGCGGCCTCGGCGACCTGATCCTGAGCGGCTTCCGGAACAACTTCTTCAAGGCGCAGATCATGACCGCCGCACTGCTCTGTGTCGGCCTGGCCCTGGTCCTCGACCTGCTGTTGGCGGGTCTGGGCCGGTTGCTCACGCCGTGGGCACGCGGGAGGGTGGCATGACCGCCTGCACCGAACGGCACCCAGCCGGGGCGACGTGTTCCCTCGCAGGCGAGGGCCGGAAGGGCATGCCGAGGTGCTCAGCGTGAACTACTTCCAAGAGGGCATCGTCTGGCTCAACGACCCGCTCAACTGGACCAACCCGGGCGGCCTGCTGGACCGGCTCGTCGAGCACCTGGTGATCAGTTTCTGGGCCGTACTGCTCGGGTGCCTGATCGGATGGCCGATCGGCATCTGGCTGGGGCATCGCGGGCGGGGCGGCGGTGCCGTCGTCACCGTGGCCAACCTGACCCTGGCCATCCCGACCCTGGCCCTGCTGACCATCCTGCCGCTCACCCCGCTCGGCTTCGGCAAACCGCCGGTCGTGGTGGCGCTCGCCGTCTTCGCGGTGCCGCCGCTGCTGGCCAACGCGTACACCGGTCTACGGGCGGTGGACCCGGAGACCCGGGACGCGGCTCGGGGGATGGGGCTCTCCGGCGGGCAGCTGCTGCGCCAGGTGGAGTTGCCGCTGGCGGTGCCGTACCTGGCGGCCGGACTGCGTACCGCCGCGGTCCAGGTGGTGGCGACCGCGGCGCTGGCCGCCTTCGTCAACGGTGGCGGCCTCGGTCAGATCATCAGCGCCGGGTTCGGCATCGGGATGAGCAACGGCGGCGGAGGCCAGATCGTGGCCGGTGGCATCGCTGTGGCGTTGCTCGCACTTCTCGTCGAGGGCATCCTCGCGCTGGTCCAGCGCCTGGTCACACCGCCTGCGCTCCGTCCACGCCGGAGCCGTACCGCGTCCGCGGCGATACCGGCTGGATAACGCTGCGGCCCCGGGTGATGATCTTGTCATACCCAACGGGTAGGAATGGTTAAGAACCGAGAAACGGGCACGCACTCCGGCTGCCCGTCGGACACGCGTTCCGGCCACCCGGCCGGGACGGGACACAGAAGGCGGCAGTATGCGTAGACATCTCTTCCGGGCGGCCGGCGTTCTCGCCGTGGCCGTCGTCCTTGCCGGTTGTGGCGACGCCGGCTCGTCCGGCACCGAGGCTCCGCCGTCGGCGGCCGCCGCGGGCCAGGGCTGTGCCCCCGTCGCCGGCGACACGCTCGTCGTGCTCGACGACGACAAGCAGTTGCAGAACACCGACAACGTCATCCCGGCCATCAACTCCAAGGCCGCCACCCCCGAGCTGATCGCCGCGCTCGACAAGGTCTCGGCCGCGCTCGACACAACCAAGCTGATCGAGCTCAACAAGGCCGTCGACATCGACCGCAAGTCGTCGAAGGCGGCCGCCGAGGAGTTCGCCAAGGCCAGCAACCTGACCGCGGGGATCGCCAAGGGCCCGGGCGGCAACATCACCGTCGGCGCCGCCAACTTCAGCGAGAACGCGACGCTCGGCGAGCTCTACGGCATCGCCCTGACCGCGGCCGGCTACACGGTCAAGGTGCAGCAGATCGGCAACCGCGAGCTGTACGAGCCGGCGCTGGAGAAGGGCGACATCCAGGTCGTCCCGGAGTACGCGGCCACGCTGGCGTACTTCCTGGCCGGCAAGGTCGAGGGCAAGAACGCCAAGGATCCGTCCTCGAGCGACCTGAACACCACGGTCACCAACCTGAAGGCGCTCGGTGAGAAGACCGGTCTGGCCTTCGGCGCGCCCAGCCAGGCGCAGGACCAGAACGCCTTCGCCGCCACGCAGGCGTTCGCCGACAAGTACGGCGTGAAGAGCCTCTCCGACCTGGCGGCCAAGTGCTCCGGGGCGGCCACGATCCTGGGCGGTCCGGCCGAGTGCCCGCAGCGGCCCAAGTGCCAGCAGGGCCTCGTGGAGACGTACGGGTTCAAGGCCGGCAGCTTCACCACCCTGGACGCCGGTGGTCCGCTCACCAAGACCGGCCTGAAGCAGGGCACCATCTCGGTGGGCCTGGTCTTCAGCTCGGACGGCGCACTGGCCGCCGGCTGAGCCATCCGCCGCCGGTCACCCCGGCGGTGGACCGGAACGGCCGAGCGTCGGGGGCCATCTGGACCGTCCCCCGCTCGGCCGTTTCATCCCAGGCGCACTCTCGGTAACATCTGCGCCCATGCCGGACCGGGACCACCAAGCGGAAAACAACGCGCGGCTGCTCCGTGGCCTCCTCTGGGCCGGGGTGGTCCTCGCCCCGCTGGGCGCTGCCGTGATCCTGCTGGGCGACAACTCCAACTCGGCTCGCCTGGCCGTGCTGCTGCTCGCCGTCAGCCTGGTGCTGGTCGGGACATCGGTGCTGGTCCGCAGCGATCCGGTGCTGGCACGGATGAACGTGGACGACCGCGTCGCGGAGGAGATCGAGGCGCTCCGCCAGGAGATGCGAGCCGAGATCGCGGCTCTCGCCTCCACCGGCGCGGGTCCGCACCTCCCGCCCCGCCAGCCTGGAGGCCGGGCGCAGGTGTCCGTTCCGCCGCCCGCTCCCGGTTACGGTGCGCAGTCCGGCTACGGCCTCGATGCCGACTCCGGCGGTTACCCACCCGGCGATCAGGCCGGGCCGTACTACGCCGCCGATGCGGGCCCCGGGTTCGATCCCGGCGCCGGCTATGACGCGGGTGCCGGCTTCGACCCGGAAGCCGGATACGACGCCGGCCAGGGCTATGACGACCACGCCGGGTACGGCGCCGGGCCGGGCCACGACGCGGACGCGCTCCCCGGCTATGGGCGGAATGCCGGCTCGGTCCCTGCGGCGGCAACTGGTTATGACGCCGGCTACGGCGCTGGTCAAGGCGCGGACGCCGGATACGACGCGAACGCCGGCTACAGCGGTGGGCCCGGCTATGACGACGGTCCTGAGTTCAGTGGTGGGCCCGGCTATGGCTCGGAGCCCGGGTATGCCCCGGCTCCGGGTGGTCGGCCGGGCGGGCCGGGTGGCCGGTCGGGTGGCTACGGCCCCGAGAGATATGACGAGGCCGGCGCCATCCCTGCTGCCCGTCCGACGAATCCCGGACGCAGCACCGGAGGGCGGGCGTCGGTTCCGGCGCCGGCGCAACCCGTCTCGCCGGCCCGGGCACCGGGCGCGGCCGGTCGGGCTTCCGCGGCCGTTCCTTCCGCAGCCGCTTCTTCCGCTTCTGCTTCGGTGCCGCGGTCAGGCCCTCCGGCCGCCGCCGTTTCGGTGCCGAGGTCAGGGTCTTCGGTGGGCGGTGCCTCAGTGCCGAGGTCAGGGCCTTCGGTGGGCGGTGCCTCAGTGCCACGGTCAGGGCCTCCGGTGGGCGGTGCCTCAGTGCCACGGTCAGGGCCTCCGGTAGGCGCCGCCTCGGTTCCGGGCACGACTGGTGGCTCGGCCCGCATGCCGGGCCAGGCCGGGAAGAAGGGGGCCGGCCAGGCCGCAGTGCCCGGGAACGCAGTGATTGCCGGCCCGCCCCCGGGCGCCCGAGCGGCCGCTGTGCCGCCCGGTGCGATGCCGCCAGGCCCGGCTCCTCGGGCTCGTGCCGGGGCCGCGGTACCGCCTCCGGCAGCCGGCCAGGTCCGCGCGGGCGCCGCTGTGCGATCCGGCGCCCAGTACGGGCGGCCGGAGGCACCGAACGGCGACTTCGGTGCAGCCGACGGTTACGGCTCCCCGAGCGGCGGCTACCAGGGCTACGGCTCGGAGAACGGCACCGACTACGGCTACCAGGGCTACGGCTCGGAGAACGGCACCGACGACGGCTACCAGGGCTACGGCCCCGAGGACGGCTACTACGGCGACGACAGCGGGTCCGGTGGCTACGAGGTAGGCGGTTTCGGCTCGGGTGGTCACCAGGCGGCAGGACAGGACGAGGGCGAGTACAAGGCCCGCCGCCACCGGCCGTCGGCGAACGACACCAACGTCGGAACTCTCGCCGAATTCGCCGCGTACCGCGGCTACCGATAGACGCACGGCGCTCTGCCGCAGTGGTCCGGGAGGCGCGGTGTCTTGCCGTGGCTGCCGGGAGGCGCGTGGCGTTCTGCTGCGGTTGCACAGCGCCCTATGAGCGGCGCGCTGGCCGGAGGCGGCTGGTGTCCGGCCGCGCGGCCGCCGGCAAGCGCACACCGACCAATGACAGACCCGCCGACCCGAGGCGGCGCGGCGGGCAAAGAACGCCCGTAGCCGCGCCGAAGGCGAAACGGGAACCCGGCCGGGACTACTTGTCGATGTCGCCCACGACGAAGAACATCGAGCCGAGAATCGCGATCAGGTCCGGCACCAGGCAGCCGGGGATCAACGTGGCCAAGGCCTGCACATTCGCATACGACGCAGTGCGCAGTTTCAGCCGCCATGGGGTCTTCTCACCCCGGGACACCAGGTAATAACCGTTCACCCCGAGCGGATTCTCCGTCCACGCATACGTATGCCCTTCGGGAGCCTTGACCACCTTGGGCAGGCGCACATTCACCGGGCCGCCGGTGCGGTCGACCTGGTCCAGGCACTGCTCGACCAGGGCGAGTGACACGTACACCTGCTCCAGCAGCACCTCGAACCGGGCGTGGCAGTCGCCGGCCGTGCGGGTGACGACCGGGACATCCAACCGGTCGTAGAAGAGGTAGGGCTCGTCTCGGCGTACATCAAAATCCAGACCGCTTGCCCGCGCCACCGGGCCGGAGGCGCCGTAGGCGGCGGCTTCGGCCGCTGAAAGCACGCCGACGCCCACCGTGCGCGCCAGGAAGATGTCGTTCTTGTGGATGATGTTGTCCAGGTCCGGCATGCGCCGCCGCACCGCCGCGACCGCCTGCCGGGCGCGCTTCGTCCACCCGGCCGGCACCTCCTCCTTCAGGCCGCCCACCCGGTTGAACATGTAGTGGATCCGGCCGCCGGAGACCTCCTCCATGACCGCCTGCAGGGTTTCCCGCTCGCGGAACGCGTAGAACATCGGCGTGATCGCGCCGATCTCCAGTGGGTAGGAGCCGAGGAACATCAGGTGGTTGAGCACCCGGTTCAGCTCGGCCAGGGCCATCCGCAGCCAGACCGCCCGCTCTGGCACCTCGATGCCCATCAGCCGTTCCACGGCCAGCACGACGCCCAGCTCGTTGGAGAACGCCGACAGCCAGTCGTGCCGGTTCGCCAGCATGATGATCTGCCGGTAGTCGCGTACCTCGAAGAGTTTTTCGGCGCCGCGGTGCATGTAGCCGACGATCGGCTCGCAGGCGACCACCCGCTCGCCGTCGAGGGTGAGCTTGAGCCGGAGTACGCCGTGGGTGGACGGGTGTTGCGGCCCGATGTTGAGCACCATGTCGGCCGTGTCCAGGCCGGCGCCGGTCCCGACGGTCATCTCCTGGAGAGAGCCTTCAGTCCGCTCCGGGGCGGTTGGATGGGCTTCGGTCACGGCAGCATCGTCCCATGTCTCAGGTCAGGGGGACATCCACGCCGACGGTGTGCCAGAGCCACCAGTGTTCGCCCAGCCCGGCCGGGTCGATCAGTTCGGCGGCGCTGCCGGCCGCGGCGAGCGCACGCAGGTAGGCCGCCGGGTCGCTGCGAGCCAGATCCAGCGGTGGCCGGGCGCCGTCGACACCGAGCGCTTTCAGCGCCGCGCGCTGGCGGATCATCCGGTACGGGACACCGGCCGCCATCGCCACCGCGTCCATCGCCACATGGGCCGTCACGTCGCAGCTCCCGTCCGGGACCGGGGTGACCTGCCGCCCGTCCCGGAATCCGGTGAGGGTCCCGAAGGCCGGCCGTTCGTCGCGCCGGTGCCCGTAGTCGACGCAGAGTGCGGCGCCGCGGCGTACCGAGGCGACCGCGTCGGCCCAGGCGGTGTCCCGGGGCCAGCCGATCTCGATCCGGCCCGGGCCGGGCCACCAGCGGCTGAGCCAGAACATGTCGGCCGGGTCGGCCGGCGGGCCCAGCGTCTCGGTGCCGGTGGGCCGGTCCACCAGTACCTTGCGCAGCCGCCCGGCATCGTCGGTGTCGACCACGTCGAGCGGCACGTTGTCCAGCCATTCGGTCGCGATCAGCAGCCCGGTCAGCGAAGGGATGTCGCGCCGCCAGCGGATCGCCGGGTCGAGTCGCTCGGGCCGGGGCGCCATTTCGACGGCGACCGGGCGTACCCGCTCGGCGAGTCCGGCCGGGAGCCGCGCGCACAGGGCGGTGAGCAGTTCGCCGCGTCCGGCACCCACGTCGACCAGGTCGAACGTCTTCGGGTGGCCGAGGGCGGCGTCGACCCGCTCGATCAGCTTCAGCAGGGCGCCGGCGAAGAGCGGGGAGGCGTGCACGCTGGTGCGGAAGTGCTCGGCGGGACCGCTGTGCGGCCGTGCGAAGAAGCCGTCGGAGGAGTAGAGGGCCGACTGCATCGCCAGCCGCCAGCCGATCGCCGTCATGCGCTCAGCGTAGGCACGCCCCGTACCGGGCCAAACAGCAGTGGCGTTGGGCTGGGGGCTCAGGCGGGGCGGGGCTCGGTCGAACGTACGAGGGCGCCTGGTGCAGTTCTTCACAGGTGGTTGCTACGAACGTGTGATTCCGGCGCATACTGGCGCTCGACCGGTACCCCGACCTTGAGGACTGGATCCATAGATGAACGCTCTGACCGTCGGCGTCATCGGCGCCGGCCGGGTGGGTGCTGTGCTGGGTGCAGCCCTGATCTCGGCCGGGCACCGGGTGGTCGCCGCCGCCGCGGTTTCCGCGGCTTCCCGTGAACGTGCCGCGCGCCTGCTGCCGGACGCCGCCGTTCTCCCGGCTCACGAGGTGGCTCAGGCCGCCGAGGATCTGCTGTTGCTCGCCGTACCGGACGACTCCCTCGCGGGTGTGGTGGCCGGGCTGGACCGGACCGGGGCGTTGCGCGCCGGCCAGGTCGTGGCACACACCTCAGGAGCTCATGGACTCGCCGTTCTGGGCGATGTGAACGGCATGGCGCTGCACCCCGCGATGACCTTCACCGGCGCGGACTCCGACCTGGACCGGCTCCCCGGGATCGCCTGGGGCGTCACCACCCGCGACCGCGTCTTCGCCACCCGGCTCGTCGCCGATCTCGGCGGGGTGCCGGAGTGGGTGGCCGAGGACTCCCGCCCGCTCTACCACGCCGCGCTGGCGCACGGCGCGAATCACCTGGTGACCCTGGTCAACGAGGCGGCCGATCTGCTGCGCTCGGCCGGCGTGGAGCGGCCCGGCCGGGTGCTGGAGCCGCTGCTGACCGCCGCGCTGGACAACGCCTTGCGGATGGGCGACACGGCGCTCACCGGTCCGGTCTCCCGCGGCGACGCCGGCACGGTCGCCAAGCACCTGGACCGGATGCCCGCCGACGCGGTACCGGCCTACCTGGCGATGGCCCGGCGGACCGCGGACCGGGCGATCGCCTCCGGCCGCCTGCGCCCCCAGGACGCCGCCGCACTGCTCGACGTTCTTGCCCGCACGGCTGTGAAGGAGACGGCATGACCGCCTGCACCGAGCGGCACTCAGCCGCACCGACGGACGGCCTCGCAGGCGAGGGCCAGAAGGGCATGCCTAAGGAGGGCACAGCGTGACCGCGACCTCGCTGGTGCACACCCGCGCCGAGCTGGCGTCCGTTCTGGATCTGGCGCAGGGTGAGATCGCCGTCGTGATGACCATGGGCGCGCTGCACGAGGGGCACCGCCAGCTCATCCGGGAGGCCCGCAAGCGGTCCGAGTTCGTGCTGGTCACCATCTTCGTGAACCCGCTGCAGTTCGGGCCGAGCGAGGATTTCGAGAAGTACCCCCGGACGCTGGAAGCCGACATGGCGGCCTGCGCGGCGGAGGGCGTCTCGGTGGTCTTCGCGCCGGGCCGGGACGACGTCTATCCCGGCGGGGCACCGGCGATCACCATGCATCCGGGGCCGCTCGGCGAGATCCTGGAGGGCGCCAGCCGTCCCGGTCACTTCTCCGGGATGCTCACCGTGGTCGAGAAGCTGCTGATGCTGACCCGCGCGGACGTCGCGTACTTCGGTGAGAAGGACTTCCAGCAGCTCGCGCTCATCCGCCGGATGGTCGCCGATCTGGAACTCGGCGTCGAGATCGTGGGCGTTCCGACCGTACGCGAGCCTGATGGTTTGGCTCTCAGCAGCCGCAACCGATATCTCTCGCCGGACCAGCGCCGGGCGGCGCTGGCGCTTTCTCGCGCGCTGCGCGAGGGCGCCGCGCAGACCGACCCCGAGGCGGTCCTGGCCGCAGCTCACAAAATCTTGGCAGAGGAGCCAGACGTACGCGTGGACTACCTCTCCCTGACCGGTACGGACCTCGGGCCCGCACCGGACGAGGGCGAGGCTCGCCTGCTCGTGGCCGCCAAGGTCGGTACCACCCGTTTGATCGACAATGTCCCGCTCCGTCTCCAGAAGGGCGCCTGATGCTCCGCACCATGCTGAAGTCGAAGATTCACCGGGCCACCGTGACGCAGGCCGACCTGCACTACGTCGGCTCCGTCACCGTTGATCTCGATCTGCTGGAGGCAGCCGACCTGATCCCGGGCGAGCAGGTGGCGATCGTCGATGTCACGAACGGTGCCCGGCTGGAGACGTACGTGATCCCGGGCGAGCGGGGCAGCGGCGTGATCGGCATCAACGGTGCCGCCGCCCACCTGGTGCACCCCGGTGACCTGGTCATCCTGATCTCGTACGGGCAGATGGAGGACGCCGAGGCGCGCGCCTACCAGCCGCGGGTCGTGCACGTCGACGCCGCCAACAAGGTGATCGAGCTGGGCGCGGACCCGGCCGAGGCGGTGGCCGGCATGGCGGACGACCTGGTGCGGGGTGATCTCACGCTGAGCGCCCGCTGACTTTCCGGAACGCCGCCGGTATCCGCACCGATCATCCTATGATCGACAAACCGGACACCGGCGGCACGGGGAGGCGGGGTCATGCGCAGGTGGGGGCTGGTCGCCGCGAGCCTGATGCTGCTGGCAGCCGCGGGGTGCGGCGAGGGCAGTGACGTGGACGGCGATCTGACCAACAACTGGGGCGCCATGGCCGCGGCGAGCGGTTTCCAGCCCGCGGCCGAGACCTGTCACCTCGCCAACTTCGCCAAGGCCGGTCCGCGGGCCACCTATGAAGAGGTCGACTGCGACGTCCTGCACCGCACCGAGACGGTGTTCGTCGGCGAGTTCAAGTCGGACGCCGCGGAGCCGCCGGACAACACCGCCGCGGTCTCCCGCGACGCGTACCGGACCTGTGACGAGAAGACCACCGACTATGTCGGCGGGGAGTGGCGGCATGCCCGGCTCTGGATCGGGGTCACCCACCCGTCTCCGGCGGCGTGGACCGGCGGCGCCCGCTGGTTTCGCTGCGAGGTGGTCGAACTCGACTCGATCGAGGACGACGGCGCTCTCGTACAGCGCCAGGGCAGCCTGCGTGGCGAGCTCGCGGGTGGCACGTCCGAACTCATGCTGACCTGCTACGCGATCGAGCTGGACGACGCCGGTGCGATCGACACCATGCCGGACGCCGAGTGCACCGAGAAGCACAACGCCGAGTTCGCCGGGGTCTGGGAGGCACCGGCGAAGGCCTCCTACCCGAAAGGCGACGCGGCCTGGGACGAGTTCCACGACGGCTGCCGCACCGTGGTGGCGGAGTACGTCGGCGTCCCGGACGACCGTGACCTCCAGTACCGCACCGGCGTGGTCTCGCTGCCCGGCAACGCCGACGTCTGGGCGCAGGGCGACCACGGCGTGCGCTGCTATCTCTGGCTGGACGGCGCCGAACTGACCGCGTCGGTCAAGGGCAAGGGGACGAAGGCCCTTCCGGTCCAGTACAAGTGAACCCGCTGACCCGTTGCCGGGTTGACCGAGAGTTCAGAGACGATGGCCACTGATGGTGCCCCCGCCGCGACCGGTCCGTGAACGCGGAGTGTACTGAAACACATGTCTCCTCTCGCGGATCTACCGGCGCTGCCTCGCCGGCTCGCCGCCGCCGAGCCGGGCTGGACCGAGACCACCGACGTCCTGGTGGTCGGTTCCGGCATCGCCGGCCTGACCGCCGCCCTCCACCTGCGCGAGCACGGTCTGCACGTCACCGTCGTGACCAAGGTGAACATCGACGACGGCTCCACCCGATGGGCGCAGGGCGGGATCGCAGCGGTGCTGGATCCGCTGGACACCCCGCAGGCGCACGCGTACGACACCGAGATCGCCGGTGTCGGGCTCTGCGACCCGGCGGCCGTCCGGGTCCTGGTCGAGGAGGGGCCGGCCCGGATCCGCGAGCTGATCCGCCGTGGCGCCGAGTTCGACCGCAACCCGGACGGTTCGCTGATGCTGACCCGCGAGGGCGGCCACCGGGCCGACCGGATCGTGCACGCCGGCGGTGACGCCACCGGCGCCGAGGTGCAGCGTGCCCTGCACCAGGCGGTCCGCCGGGATCCGTGGATCCGGCTGGTCGAGCACGCCCTGGTGCTGGATCTGCTGCGCGCCGAGGACGGCCGCGCCTGTGGACTCACCCTGCACGTTCTCGGTGAGGGCAGCGAGGACGGTGTCGGCGCCATCCTGGCCCGGGCCGTGGTGCTGGCCACCGGCGGGATGGGGCAGATCTACTCCTCCACCACGAACCCGTCGGTCTCCACCGGGGACGGCGTGGCGCTCGCGCTGCGGGCCGGTGCCGAGGTGACCGACGTCGAGTTCGTCCAGTTCCACCCCACGTCCTTCGTCGGCGCGACGGTGAACTCGGTCCAGCGGCCGCTGATCTCCGAGGCGCTCCGGGGCGAGGGTGCGTACCTGGTGGACGAGGCGGGCGAGCGCTTCATGGTGGGGCAGCACGAGCTCGCCGAGCTGGCGCCCCGGGACGTGGTCGCCAAGGGCATCCACCGGGTGCTGCGGGCCACCGGAGCCGACCACGTGTACCTGGACGCCCGGCATCTCGGCAAAGAGTTCCTGGAGGGCCGCTTCCCGACCATCATGGCCTCCACCCGGGCCGCCGGGGTGGACCCGGCCACCGAACTGATCCCGGTGGCGCCGGCCGCCCACTACGCCTCCGGCGGGGTCCGCACCGACCTGCACGGCCGCACCAGCATCCCCGGCCTGTACGCCTGCGGCGAGGTGGCCTGCACCGGCGTGCACGGCGCCAACCGCCTGGCCAGCAACTCCCTGCTCGAAGGCCTGGTCTTCGCCAAGCGGATCGCCGACGACGTGGCTCGCGACCTGCCCGCGCAGGCCGATGCGGTGTGTGCGGCCCCGGAACCCGCGTGGGTGGCCGATCCGGCCGTCCGCGCCGACCTTCAACGCGCGATGACCCGGGGCGCCGGGGTGCTCCGCTCGGCCGACTCGCTCGCCACCGCCGCCAAGGAACTGAGCCGCCTGGCCGAGCAGCGGTCCCGGCCGAACACCGCGGCCTGGGAGGCGACGAACCTGCTCACCGTCGCGACCGCGCTGGTGGCCTCCGCGCAGAGCCGCCGGGAGACCCGGGGCTGCCACTGGCGCGAGGACCACCCGGCGGCGGCCGACGAGTGGCGCGGCCACCTGCTCGACGCGGTATCGAGCGACGGCACCTTGACCCAGACCTTCCAGGAGATGGCGTGATCGACTGCACCGAGTGGCAGCCAGCCGGCGCTGGACTGCGGCGTCGCAGGCGAGGGCCAGGAGAGCACGCCCAAGGAGGCACAGCGTGATCGACTGCACCGAGTGGCAGCCAGCCGGCGCTGGACTGCGGCGTCGCAGGCGAGGGCCAGGAGAGCACGCCCAAGGAGGCACAGCGTGATCGACTGCACCGAGTGGCAGCCAGCCGGCGCTGGACTGCGGCGTCGCAGGCGAGGGCCAGGAGAGCACGCCCAAGGAGGCACAGCGTGATCGAGCACGGTTTGAACCTTGCCGAGGTGGAGCGGATCGTCTTCACCGCCCTCGCCGAGGACCTCGGTGACCCGCCCCGCGACGTGACAAGCGAGGCCACCATCCCGGCCGAGCAGGTGGACTCCGCCGAACTGGTGGCCCGGGCCGACGGCGTGGTGGCCGGACTGCCGGTGGCCGAGCTGGTCTTCGCCGTCACCTCGGCCGGCACCGCCACGTTCCGGGCCGTCGCCACCGAGGGCGACCGGGTACGCCGGGGCGACGTGCTCGCCGAGGTGACCGGACCGACCCGGGCGCTGCTGACCGCGGAGCGAACCGCGCTGAACCTGATCAGCCGGATGTCCGGCGTGGCCACACACACCCGTAAGTGGGCCGACCAGCTGGCCGGCACCAAGGCCACCGTGCTGGACACCCGGAAGACCACACCCGGCCTGCGAGTGCTGGAGAAGTACGCGGTCCGGACCGGCGGTGGCACCAACAAGCGCATGGGCCTGTACGACGTCGCGATGATCAAGGACAACCACAAGCTGGCGGCCGGCACCATCTCGCACGCGTACCGCATGGTCCGGGAGCAGTTCCCGGACGTGGAGGTGCAGGTGGAGGTCACCACGCTGGCCGAGGCGCGGGAGGCGGTGGGTGCCGGTGCGGACTTCCTGCTCTGCGACAACATGACGCCGGAACTGCTGGCCGAGGTGGTCACGGCGGTCGGTGCGCGGGCTCAGCTGGAGGCGACCGGGAATCTGACCCTGGAGACCGCTGCGGCGTACGCGGCGACCGGGGTGGATTACCTCTCGGTGGGGGGTTTGACCCACTCCTCGCCGATCCTCGACATCGCGCTGGACCTCAAGCCCCGGTAGGCCGCGCACGCGGCGGGACGGTCCCGGTTCTTCGGGGGAGTTGTGGCGCGTACACAATAACGGTCTTGATTTTGATTCTTAGGGGCCTCCGTGCTGCTTTGCATTGACATCGGTAACACCAACACCGTGCTGGCGACCTTCGACGGCGACAAGCTGGTGCACAACTGGCGGATCAAGACCGACGCCGCGTCGACCGCCGACGAGCTGGGCCTGATGTTCCGCGGGCTCCTCGCCGGCGACGCCGTGGAGATCACCGGGGTCGCGGCCTGCTCGACCGTGCCGGCCGCGCTGCGCAACCTGCGCACCATGCTGAAGCGGTACTACGGCGACCTGCCCAACGTGATCGTCGAGCCGGGGGTGAAGACCGGTGTGCAGCTGGCCATCGACAACCCCAAGGAGGTCGGTGCCGACCGGGTGGTGAACACCCTGGCCGCGCACGCGCTCTACGGCGGACCGTCGATCGTGGTGGACTTCGGCACCACCACGAACTTCGACCTGATCAGCGCGAAGGGTGAGTTCCTCGGCGGCGCGTTCGCGCCGGGCATCGAGATCTCCTTCGACGCGCTCGCGGCCCGCGCCGCCCAGCTGCGCAAGGTCGAGCCGACCAAGCCGCGCTCGGTGATCGGCAAGAACACGGTGGAGTGCCTGCAGGCCGGCCTCTACTTCGGCTTCGCTGGACAGGTGGACCGGATCGTCGAGCGGATGATCGAGGAGATCGGGCCGGTCCGGGCGGTGATCGCCACCGGCGGCCTGGCCTGGCTGGTGAAGGACGAGTGCCGCACCATCACCGCGCACGAGCCGATGATCACGCTGATCGGCCTGCGGATGGTATATGAGCGGAACGTCTGAGCACGGCTGAGTACGCTTTCCAGGACCTTTCCCCGCTCCACTCCACAGGAAGACGTGCCGTGACCGAGCAGAACACGCCAGCGACCGACCCAGCCGAGGACCTTCCCGAGCAGATGCGGGTCCGCCGGTCGAAGCGGGACCGGATGCTGGCCGAGGGCGTGGCGCCCTACCCGGTCAACGTTCCCCGGACCGCCGAGCTGATCGAGATCCGCGCCCGGTACGCCGAGCTGCCGACCGACACCGCGAGCGGCGACCAGGTGTCGATCACCGGCCGGGTGATCTTCGTGCGCAACGGCGGGAAGCTCTGTTTCGCCACCCTGCGGGCCGGTGACGGCACCGAGCTGCAGGCGATGCTCTCCCTGGACAAGGTCGGTGCCGAGGCGCTGGAGGAGTGGAAGCGACTGGTCGACCTCGGCGACCTGGTCGGGGTCACCGGCGAGGTGATCACCAGCCGCCGCGGCGAGCTTTCCGTTCTCGCCGATTCCTGGACGATGAGCGCAAAGGCGCTGCGTCCGCTGCCGGTCGCGCACAAGCCGCTGTCCGAGGAGACCCGGGTACGGCAACGCTATGTCGACCTGATCGTCCGGCCGCAGGCCCGCGACGTGGTACGTACTCGCGCCACCGTGGTCCGCAGCCTCCGCGAGTCGCTGTTCCACCGCAATTATCTCGAGGTGGAAACGCCCATGTTGCAGTTGCTGCACGGTGGCGCCACGGCTCGCCCCTTTGTGACGCACAGCAACGCACTGGACACTGATCTTTATCTGCGGATCGCGCCGGAACTGTTTTTGAAGCGTGCCGTGGTCGGCGGCATCGAGCGCGTCTTCGAGATCAACCGGAACTTCCGGAATGAAGGCATGGACTCCACGCACTCGCCGGAGTTCGCGATGCTCGAGGCGTATCAGGCGTATGCCGACTACAACGTGATGCAGCAGCAGGTCCAGGCGTGGATTCAGGAGGCCGCGTTCGCGCTCACCGGCTCGCACGTGGTGACCCATCACGACGGCACCGAACTGGACCTGGGCGGCGATTGGGCGCAGATCACCCTCTTCGGCTCGATCTCCGAGGCGCTCGGCGAGGAGGTCACGATTCGCACCGACCTCGCCCAGCTCCAACGGTACGCGGAGAAGGTGCAGCTTTCCGTGGACCCGAAGTGGAGTGCCGGCAAGCTCGCGGAGGAGCTTTTCGAGCACCTCGTGCAGCCGACCTTGCAGGCGCCCACGTTCGTCCGGGACTACCCGGAGGAGACCGCCCCGCTCACCGCGCCGCACCGGGAGACGCCCGGTCTGACCGAGAAGTGGGATCTCTACGTCGGCGGTTTCGAGTTGGCCACCGCGTATTCCGAACTCGTCGACCCGGTGATCCAGCGGGAGCGGCTGGTGGCACAATCCCTGCTCGCGGCCGGTGGCGACGCCGAAGCGATGCAGCTGGACGAGGATTTCCTGCGGGCCATGGAGTACGGAATGCCGCCTACCGGTGGCATGGGAATGGGAATCGACCGGCTGTTGATGGCGCTCACCGGCCTGGGCATTCGGGAAACGATCCTCTTCCCCTTGGTCCGGCCAGAGTAGTCGCTCAGTATTTAGCTGCCCCGCCATTGACGGGCTATGCGTCCCTAGCGTTATTGTTCTCCCATTGCTGGGGAGAGAACCTGTGTTCGGGAGGATAACCGCGCGTGGCCAAGCAGATCATTCACAAGCTGGTCGATGACATCGATGGTGGCGACGCCGACGAGACCGTGAAGTTTGCGCTCGACGGCATTCAGTATGAGATCGACCTGTCGGAGAAGAACGCCGCGAAATTGCGGGAGGTGTTCGAGCCCTACGTCGACGCCGGGAGCAAGGTGGCTCGTGGCGGCGTAGTCGTCGGTGGCCGCGCTGCGCGTGGCCGGGGCGGGGCGACGGCCGACCGGGAACAGAACAAGGCAATCCGCGAGTGGGCCAAGAAGGCGGGGAAGGACATCTCCGACCGGGGCCGGATCCCTCAGGAGATCGTGGACGAGTTCCACGCCAAGGGGCCCGGACGGGCCTGAACGGCCGCCCGGGCCTGCCCTTCGCCTTCGGCTCCGGTCGTGGCTGGGCTCCGGTTGTGGCCGGGCTTCCCGGTGAAGAGGGCGCGCTGATCAGAGTGATCGGCGCGCCCTCTCGGCGTCTCTGTCCCCAGGTTATCCACAGGCGGGACCGGCGTTGTCCACAGGCTGTGGATCGCAGGGATTTCGCTGTGCGCGTACACGTTCGGGTGGGGGAACAGCCGTTGAGCGTGCGAAGTTGGCTAAATCAACGTTGCGGATCGTTTCGAAGGGCTGCGAGGGCCCGGCGGATCCCGTCAGCGGCGATAGAGTTACTGCACGGGCATCACCGATGCCCGTGCGCTGGCCCCGCCAGTTCAATTGGCGCACGGCACGTGAGGAGCACGAGGGCATGTTCGAGCGGTTCACCGACCGAGCGCGACGGGTTGTCGTCCTGGCCCAAGAAGAGGCCCGGATGCTCAACCACAACTACATCGGAACCGAACACATCTTGCTCGGCCTGATCCACGAGGGTGAGGGTGTCGCGGCCAAGGCTCTGGAGAGCCTGGGCATCTCCCTGGAGGGAGTGCGGCAGCAGGTCGAGGAGATCATCGGTCAGGGCCAGCAGGCGCCGAGCGGGCACATCC
>NZ_JADQTO010000020.1 GCF_015704865.1 Actinoplanes aureus
TGCCGGTGGCGGCGGTGAACGGCCCGGACTCGGTGGTGATCTCCGGGCCGGAGGCGTTGATCGAGGAGGTCGCGGCCACGTGGGGGGCGCGGGGCCGGCGGGTGCGCCGGTTGAACGTCTCGCACGCCTTCCACTCGGCAGCGATGGAGCCGATGCTGGCCGAGTTCGGCGAGGTGGCGGCCGGGATCCGGTACGAGCGTCCGGGCATCGCGGTGGTGTCGAACCTGACCGGGGAGCTGGTACGCGAGTACGACGCCGGCTACTGGGTGCGGCACGTGCGGGAGACGGTCCGCTTCGGTGCCGGGCTGGACCTGCTGACCGGGCGTGGGGTGTCCGCCTTCGTGGAGGTCGGCCCGGACGGGGTGCTGTCCGGCCAGAGCCGCGACGGGCTGTTCGTGCCGGCCTCGCGCGGCGGCCGGGACGAGGTGGAGACGGTGCTGTCGGCGCTGGCCCGGGTGCACACCAGCGGCGTCGCGGTGGACTGGGCCCGGGTGCTTCCGCAGCGGCAGCCGGTGCCCCTGCCGACGTACCCGTTCCAGCGTGAACGCTACTGGCTCACCCCGGCTGCGGCCCGCCCCGCGGACGCCGGCTGGCACTACCACGTCACCTGGCGGCCGGTGCCCGACCCGGCCCCGGTCACGATCGACGGCGTCTGGCAGATCGCCGCGCCGGGCGCCGAGGCGTACGAGCCGGTCGCCCGGGCACTGTCCGCGGCCGGAGCGGACGTGCGGCCGTACCAGCCGGGCACCCCCGCCGACGGGGTGATCTCCCTGCTCGGCCCGGCCGAGACCGCTGACCTCGGCGCACCGCTGTGGATCGTGACCCGGGGCGCGGTCCGCGACCCGCTCCAGGCCCAGCTGTGGGGACTCGGCCGGGTGATCGGCCTGGAACACCCGGACCGCTGGGGCGGGCTCGTCGACGTCACCGACGGCGCCTGGGACCGGCTTCCCGCCGTCCTGGCCGCGCCGGGCGACGAAGACCAGTACGAGCTGCGCACCGGCGGCACCTTCGTCCGGCGCCTCAGCCGGGTCGACACCGAGCCGGACGGGCAGTCCTGGACACCTCGCGGCACCGTCCTGGTGACCGGCGGCACCGGCGCCCTCGGCGCGCACGTGGCCCGCTGGCTCGCCGCCAACGGAGCCGGCCATCTCGTGCTCACCAGCCGTTCCGGGCTCGCCGCCGACGGCGCCGAGGCCCTGCGTGACGACCTCACCGCACAGGGCGTGACGGTGACCGTGGCCGCCGGCGACGTCACCGACCGGGCGTTCCTCAGCGCTCTGCTGGCGGAGCACCCACCGAGTGCGGTGATCCACACGGCCGGTACCAGCCGGCCGGCACCGATCAGCGACCCCGGCGCCCTCGCGGACGTCCTCGGCGCCAAGACGCTCGGCGCCGACCTGCTCGACGAGCTGCTGGACGGCGTACCGCTCGACGCCTTCGTGCTCTTCTCCTCGGTCGCCGGGATCTGGGGCAGCGCCGGGCAGGCCGGGTACGCGGCCGCCAACGCCCACCTCGACGCCCTCGCCGAACGCCGCCGCGCCCGCGGGCTCGCTGCCACCTCGATCGCCTGGGGACCGTGGGCGGGCGGTGGCATGGCCGCCGGTGCGGAACAGCTGCTGCGCCGCGGCGGGCTGATCCCGATGGCGCCCGCGGCAGCGCTGGAGGCCATGCGCCGGGCGGTCGGCTCGGGGTCGGCGACCAGAGTGGTCGCCGACGTCGACTGGGAACGGTTCGCCGCCTCCTACACCCTGGCCCGGCCCCGCCCGCTCATCGCCGACCTGGTGCCGGACCCGGCCCCGGTGGCCGCCGCGCCCCGCCTCGACCGCCCGCCGCTCGACGTCGTCCGGGAGCACGTCGCGGCGGTCCTGCAACTGCCCTCCGCCTCGGCTGTCGCCCCCGACCGGCCGTTGCGGGAGCTGGGCCTGGAATCGCTCACCGCCGTGGAGCTGCGCGACGCCCTGTCCGCCGCGACCGGGCTGCGGCTGCCGGCCACCGTGGTCTTCGACCATCCGACCGCCGCGCAATTGGCCCGACACCTCGAGACCGAACTGGCCGGCGGTGACCGGCCGGCGGCGGCACCCGTCGCGGCCGTGAGCGAGGACGACGACCCGATCGTCATCGTCGCCACCGGCTGCCGGTTCCCGGGTGGCGTCCGGTCCTCCGCTGACCTGTGGCGGCTCGTGGCCGCCGGCATGGATGCGATCGGGCCGTTCCCTGCCGACAGGGGCTGGGACCTCGACAACCTCTACCACCCGGACCCCGACCACCCCGGCACCAGCTACGCGACCGAGGGCGGCTTCCTCGACGACGCCGACCGGTTCGACGCCGCCCTGTTCGGCATCAACCCGCGCGAGGCGCTCGCGATGGACCCGCAGCAGCGGCTGCTGCTGGAGACCTCGTGGGAGGTCTTCGAACGGGCCGGGATGGACCCGACGGCCCTGCGCGGCACCCAGGTCGGCGTGTTCGTGGGCGCGGCCGGTCAGGGCTACGGCGCCGACCTCACCGAGCTGCCGGACGGCGTCGCCGGCTACCTGCTCACCGGCAACGCCACCAGCATCATCTCCGGGCGGCTCGCCTACACGTACGGGCTGGAAGGCCCCGCCCTGACCATCGACACCGCCTGCTCGTCGTCGCTGGTGGCCCTGCACCTGGCGGCCCGCTCGCTGCGGCACGGCGAGTGCGAGCAGGCCCTGGTCGGCGGCGTCATGGTGATGCCGACACCGCTTCCGTTCGTCGAGTTCAGCCGCCAGCGCGGGCTCGCCCCGGACGGCCGGTGCAAACCGTTCGCCGCCGCGGCCGACGGCACCGGGTGGTCCGAGGGCGCCGGGATGGTGCTGCTGGAACGGCTCTCGGTGGCGCGCCGGCACGGGCACCCGGTGCTGGCCCGGCTGCGCGGCTCGGCGATCAACCAGGACGGCGCCAGCAACGGCCTCACCGCGCCCAGCGGCCCGGCACAGCAGCGGGTGATCCGGCAGGCCCTGGCGAACGCCGGGCTGACACCGGACGAGGTGGACGCGGTGGAGGCGCACGGCACCGGTACCCGGCTGGGTGATCCGATCGAGGCGCAGGCGCTGCTGGCCACCTACGGGCGCGATCGGCCCGACGACCGTCCGCTGTGGCTCGGCTCGGTGAAGTCGAACATCGGGCACACCCAGGCCGCGTCCGGCATGGCGGGGCTGCTCAAGATGGTGGAGGCGATGCGGAACGGTGTGCTGCCCGCCACCCTGCACGTCGACCGGCCCAGCCCGCACGTCGACTGGTCGGCGGGCGCCGTACGCCTGCTGACCGACGCCGTCGCCTGGCCGGACCCCGGCCGCCCGCGCCGCGCCGCGGTCTCGTCGTTCGGTGCCAGCGGCACCAATGCCCACGTCATCCTGGAGGCCGTCGCCGAGGCGGAGCCGGAACCGCCTGCCGCGTACGCCGGCCCGCTGCCCTGGGTGTTGTCGGCTCGCACCCCGGAGGCCCTGCGTGCCCTGGCCGGCCGGCTCGGCGACGAGATCAGCAAAAGCGAGCCCACCGTGGACCACGCGTACTCACTCGCCACCACCCGGGCGCACCTGCCGCACCGCGCGGTCCTGGTGACCGCCGACCCCGGCCGGGTGCCGTCCGCGCTCCGGGCGCTGGCCCGCGACGAGGCCACCGGCGACCTGGTCAGCGGCACCGTGCTGGACAACGCGACCCGGCCGGTGTTCGTCTTCCCCGGTCAGGGCTCCCAGTGGCCCGGCATGGCCCTGGAACTGCTGGACACCGCACCGGTCTTCGCCGCCCGGATGCGCGAGTGCGCCACCGCCCTGTCCCCGTACGTGGACTGGTCGCTCTTCGAGGTCCTGCGCGGCGAGCCGGACGCGCCACCGATGACCCGGACCGACGTCGTGCAGCCGCTGCTGTTCGCCGTCATGGTGTCCCTCGCCGAGTTGTGGCGGGCGCACGGTGTCGAACCGGCCGCGGTGATCGGGCACAGCCAGGGCGAGATCGCCGCCGCGTGCGTGGCCGGCGCTCTTCCGCTGGCCGACGCCGCCCGGATGGCCGCCCTGCGCAGCGCGGTACTGACCGGGCTGTCCGGCGCGGGTGCCATGGGCTCGGTGCTCATGCCGTACGACGACCTGGTCGCCCGGCTGCCACAGTGGAACGGCCGGGTCACCGTGGCCGCCGTCAACGGGCCCGCTTCGATCGTCGTCTCCGGCGACCGGGACGCCGTCGAGGACCTGCTCGACCGGCTGGCCGGTGAGGGCGTACGGACCCGCCGGATCCAGGCCGACGGCGCCGGTCACTCCGCACATCTGGAACCGCTGCGCCCGCGGCTCGAGGCCGCGTTCGACGGCATCGAGCCGCGGGCGGGTACCGCCGACTTCTACTCGACGGTCACCGGCGAGCGGATCGACACCACCGAGCTCGACTCCGGGTACTGGTGGCGCAACGTACGCCGGACGGTCCGCTTCGATGCGGCCGCCGGCGCCCTGATGGCCGCCGGGCACACCGTCTTCCTGGAGATGAGCCCGCACCCGGTGCTGACGCTGGGCCTGCAGGCCACCGCCGCGGCGGCCGGGCATCAGGTCGCCGTGTGCGGCTCGCTGCGCCGCGACGAGGGCGGCCTGCAACGGTTCCTGACCTCGGCCGGTGAGGCGTACGCGCACGGCGTCGACGTGGACTGGGCGAAGGCCTTCGCGGGCAGTGGCGCCCGCCGGACCACCCTGCCGACCTACCCGTTCCAGGGCCGCCGTTACTGGCTGTCCGCCGGACTGGGCGGCGCTGCCGACGTGGCAGCGGCGGGCCTGACCGCGGCCGATCACCCGATGCTCGGCGCGGTGGTCGCTCCGGCCACCACCGGCGACCGGGTGCTCACCGGCCGGCTCAGCGCGCGGGACCTGCCGTGGCTGGCCGACCACGCGGTCCGGGGCACCCCGCTGGTCCCCGGCACGGCGCTGCTCGAACTGGCCCTGCGCGCCGCCGACGAGTCCGGCTGCGACCGCGTCGAGGAGCTGATCCTGCACACCCCGCTGGCACCGGCGGCCGGCAGCACTGTCCAGATCCAGGCCGTTGTGGGCGCGGCCACCCCGTCCGGAGAGCGGCCGCTGTCCCTGCACTCCCGGCCCGCCGACGGCGACGAGTGGGTCACGCACGCCACCGGCACCGTACGAGCCGATCCGGACGTCTCCGCCTTCGACCTGGCCGCGTGGCCGCCGCCGGACGCCGAGCCGGTGCCGGTCGACGGCCTCTACGACCGGCTCGCGGCGGCGGGCCAGCAGTACGGCCCGGCGTTCCAGGGCCTGCGCGGGGTCTGGCACCGGGACGGGGAGATATTCGCCGAGGTACGCCTCCCGGAGGCCCTGCACGCCGACGCCGCCCGGTACGGCCTGCACCCCGCCCTGCTCGATGCCGCCCTGCACGCCGCCGTGGCCGCCGGTGACTCCGGGCCGCCCCGGCTGCCGTTCGCCTGGACCGGTGCGCGGCTGCACGCGGCCGGTGCGGCCGCGCTGCGGGTCCGGCTGGTCCCGTCCGGCGCCGGGCGGCTCGCCGTGCAGGTCGCCGACGAGGGCGGCCGCCCGGTCGCCTCGATCGAGGCGCTGACCACCCGGGAGATCACCGCCGGTCTGCTGGGCGCCGCCCGGGCGTACCGCACCGATGCCCTGCACCGCGTCGAATGGGTCGCCATGCCGCTCACCGGTGGCCGGCCGGAACAGCCGTGGGCGGTCGCGGACGACGACCTGGGCGCCGGTGCCGCCCTGTTCGCGGCCGGGGTCCGCCTCGCCGCGGACGACGACGCGGAGCCCGACGTCACGGTCGCTGCCGTCGGTGGCACCACGACCGGGGTTCCGGACGTCGCGGCGGTGCACGAGGCAGTGCACCGGGTGTTCGGGATTGTGCGCGCGGCGCTGGAGACCGGCTCCCACCTGCTGGTGGTCACCCGGGGCGCGGTGGCCGTCGGCGACCAGGCGGCCACCGATCTCGTGTACGCGCCGGTCTGGGGACTGCTGCGCTCGGCGCAGACCGAGAATCCCGGGCGGATCACCGTGCTGGACGTGGACGAGATGGACGGTCTGCCGGGCGTGGTGACCGCCGCGCTGGCCGCCGGAGAGCCGCAGGTCGCGGTCCGGGACGGCGTCGCGTACGTCCCCCGGGTGGCGCCGCACGCCGCGACCGGTGTGCTCGAACCGCCATCGGGCGTCGCGGCCTGGCGGGTCGAGGTCGCCGGTACGGACGGGACCGGCGTCGACGACCTGGTGCTCGCGCCGGCCCCGGAGGCGGACGCGCCGCTCGCCGCCGGCCAGGTCCGGGTCGCCGTGCACGCCGCCGGGGTGAACTTCCGCGACGTGCTCATCACCCTCGGCCTGTACCCGCAGCGATCACTGCTCGGCGGCGAGGGCGCCGGCGTCGTCCTGGAGACCGGGCCGGACGTGCCCGGGCTGCGGCCCGGCGACCGGGTGTTCGGCCTGTTCGCCGAGTGCGGCGCCTTCGGCCCGGTGGCGGTCACCGACCACCGGGTGCTGGCGCCGATCCCGGCCGGGTGGTCGTTCGCCGAGGCGGCCACCGTGCCGGTCGCGTTCCTCACCGCCTACCTGGGCCTGGTCGAGCTGGGCGGTCTGCGTGCCGGCGAGTCGGTGCTGATCCACGCCGCCACCGGCGGGGTCGGTACGGCAGCGGTGCAGATCGCCGAGCACCTCGGTGCCCGGGTCTACGCCACGGCCAGCCCGCCGAAGTGGCCGGTGCTGCGCGCGGCCGGCCTCCCGCCGGAGCGGATCGCCTCCTCGCGCGACCTGGACTTCGAGGAGAACCTGCGGCAGGCCACCGGCGGGCAGGGCGTCGACGTGGTGCTCAACTCGCTCGCCGGTGACTTCGTCGACGCGTCGCTGCGGCTGCTGCCGCGCGGCGGGCGGTTCCTCGAGATGGGCAAGACCGACCTGCGCGACCCGGCGACCATGCCCGCCGGGGTCACCTACCGGGCGTTCGACCTCAACGAGGTCGGCCCGGACCGGCTCGGTGAACTGCTGCGGACGCTGCTCGGCTGGTTCGCGAGCGGCGCGCTGCGGCCACTGCCGGTGAACCGGTGGGACGTGCGCCGGGCACCGGCCGCGCTGCGCCACCTGAGCCAGGCACGGCACGTCGGCAAGGTGGTGCTGACCGTGCCCGCACTCGACCCGGACGACACCGTCCTGGTCACCGGCGCCACCGGCACGCTCGGCCGGCTGGTGGCGCGGCACCTGGTCACCGCGCACGGCGTACGCCGGCTGTTGCTGCTCAGCCGCGGCGGTGCGGCGCCCGACCTGGTCGGCGAGCTGACCGCCCTCGGCGCGGAGGTGACCCTGCATGCGTGCGACGTGGCCGACCGCGCTGCCCTGGCCGCGATCCTGGCGGACCACCCGGTGGACGCCGTCTTCCACACCGCCGGCGTGCTCGACGACGGTCTGGCGGTCGCGCAGACCGCCGAACAGATCGAGCGGGTGCTGCGGCCCAAGGTCGACGGCGCGGTCAACCTGCACGAGCTGACCACCGGGCTGCGGGCGTTCGTGCTGTTCTCGGCGGCGTCCGGGGTGCTCGGCGGTCCGGGTCAGGCCAACTACGCGGCGGCGAACACCTTCCTGGACGCGCTCGCCGGACATCGCCGCGCCCACGGGCTGTGCGGCACCTCGCTCGCCTGGGGCCTGTGGGCGCCGGCCAGCGGGATGGCCGAGCTGACCGAGGCCGACCTGCGGCGGATGGCGCGCGGCGGCATCCTGCCGCTCGCCGCCGATCAGGGTCTCGCCCTGCTGGACGCGGCGCTGGGCCGCGACGAGCCGGTCCTGGTACCGGTGCGGTTCGACCGGCCGGCCCTGCGGGCGCAGGGCGCGGAGCTGCCGCCGCTGCTGCGCGGCCTCACCGGTGCGAGCGCCCGCCGGCGGGTGGATCAGGCCGGGGTCGCCGCCGACGGCGGAACGGCGCTGCGCCGCCGGCTGGGCGGTCTGCCGCCGGCACAGCAGGAGACCGAAATGCTTTCTCTGGTACGCGCACAGGCCGCCACCGCCCTCGGCCACGACGACCCGGGCACCGTGACGGCCACCAGCGCCTTCCTGGAGCTTGGCTTCGACTCGCTGACCGCCGTGGAACTGCGGAACCGGTTGTCCGCCGCGACCGGTCTGCGGCTGGCGCCCGCACTCGTCTTCGACCATCCCACGCCGGCCGCGCTCGCCGGCTTCCTGCTGGCCGAGCTACAACCGGAGCGCGCACCGGCCGGCCCGGCGCGGGACACCGGCGAACACGCGACCGGGCTGTGGCCGCTGTTCCGCTCCGCGGTGGACGCCGGCCGGGTACCGCAATTCGTGGCCTCCCTGCGCCCGCTCGCCGACTTCCGGGCGGCCTTGGCGACCCCCGGTGCCGCGACCGGTGGCCCCGGCCCGGTACGCCTGGCCCGTGGCGCCGCACCCACCCTGATCTGCCTGCCGCCGATCGTCGGGCAGTCCGGGCCGCACCAGTACGCCCGGTTCGCCGCCGGGCTGCGCGAGCTGCGCGGCGTGTCGGTCCTGCCGCACTCCGGCTTCCGTTCCGGCGAACCGCTGCCCGCCACCCGCGAGGTGCTGGTGCGGGCGCATGCCGAGGCCGCTCTCCGGCACGCCGCGGGGGAGCCGTTCGTCCTGACCGGTTACTCGTCAGGCGGCCTGGTGGCACACGCCGTCGCCGCCGAACTCGAGCGGTGGGGCGAACGGCCCCGGGCCGTCGTGCTGCTGGACACCTACCGGCCCGACACCGGCGAGCTTCTCGGCGAGCTGATCCCGCAGGTGCTGCACGGCCTGCTGGCACGGCAGGAACGGATGGCCGGCGACGGCCCGGGCTCCGGCGGGGACGCGTGGCTCACCGCGATGGCCCGCTATCTGCACTTCGACTGGACGCCGGCGCCGATCTGCGCGCCCGTCCTGCTGGTTCGTGCCACGGACCCGATGCCGGGCGGAACCGGTGACGGCGACTGGCGGGCCGGCTGGCCCACCGCCGCGACCACTCTCACGGTTCCCGGCGACCACTTCACGATGCTCGAGACGTACGCCGGTGACACGGCACGCGCCGTGCACGACTGGCTCAACCAACGGGGAGGCGCACTATGACGGCCGGCCACTTCGAACTCGGGGACATCCCGCCGCTGGGCGTGGTGCCCCGCCAGATGTACGCCTCGGTGATCCGGCCGGAACGGTACGGCCCGCCGACCGACGCGTTCCGCACCGAGCTGGTCGACGTCCCGCCGCTCGGGCCCGGGCAGGTGATGGTGATGATGATGGCCGCGGGCGTCAACTACAACAACGTCTGGGCCGCCCTCGGCAAGCCCCTCGACGTGATCGCCGCCCGCAGCCGGCACGACAGCACCGGGTTCCACATCGGCGGCTCCGAGGGGTCCGGGGTGGTGTGGGCGGTCGGCGAGGGCGCCCGCCAGGTGAAACCGGGTGACCACGTGGTGCTCTCCGGCTGCCGGTGGGAGGAGTCGGCCGCCGACATCCGGGCCGGCGCCGACCCGATGACCTCCTCCACCCAGCGGGTCTGGGGGTACGAGGAGAACTACGGCGCCTTCGCCCAGTTCACCGTCGTGGACGAGTACCAGTGCCACGCCAAGCCGCCGGAGCTCACCTGGGAGGCGGCGGCCGCCTACCTGCTGACCGGGGCCACCGCGTACCGCCAGCTCTGCGGCTGGCCGCCGCACGTCGTCCAGCCGGGCGACCCGGTGCTCATCTGGGGCGGAGCGGGCGGGCTCGGCTCGATGGCGATCCAGATCGTCCGGGAGCGTGGCGGCATCCCGGTCGCCGTCGTCTCCAGCGACGACCGCAGGGAACACTGCCTGCGGCTGGGCGCGGCCGGGGTGATCGACCGGCGGGAGTTCGACCACTGGGGCCGGCTGCCGGACATCGGCGACGACGCCGCCATGGGCACCTGGCTGAAACAGGCCCGCGGGGTCGGTCAACGCTTCTGGGAGGTCCTCGGCGAACGGCGCGCCCCGCGCATCGTGCTGGAGCATCCCGGCCGGGACACCATCCCGACCTCCATGTACCTGTGCGACACCGCCGGCATGGTGGTCATCTGCGGCGGCACCAGCGGTTACAACGCCGACGTCGACCTGCGGTTCCTCTGGATGCGGCAGAAGCGGTTGCAGGGCTCGCACTTCGCCAACGTGGCCGAGTGCCGGGCGATCACCGCGCTGGTCGCGGCCGGCCGCATCGACCCCTGCCTGTCCTGGCTCGGATCCTTCGACGAGATCGGCTACGCGCACCAGCTGATGCTCGACAACGCGCAGCCGCCGGGCAACCTCGCGGCCTTGATCAACGCGCCCCGCGCCGGCATGACCACCCTCTAAACCAGGCCCAACCTGAGTGCTGTCTCGCGGGTCTTGAGACAGCACTCAGGTTGGGCTAGTCCGGGATCGTCACCGCGGTTAGGACGAGCCCTGCGGTCACGAGGTAGCGGCCGTGCAGTTCGGTGAGTTCCGGGCCCCCGTCACGGCGGGTGCCGGGAACGTGGATCCGCGCGGTGAACGCGCGCGTACCCGGGTCGATGGTCAGGCTCGCGTCCTCGAACCCGAGCCACCGGCGGGTGAGCGGGAACCACGCCTTGTAGACCGACTCCTTGGCGCTGAACAGCAACCGGTCCCAGTGGGTCGCGGGGTGCTGCCCGGCCAGGCCGGTGAGCTGCTCCGCGTCGCCGTTCGCGGTGACCGCGTCCAGCACTCCGTCCGGCAGGGGCAGATGGGGTTCGGCGTCGATGCCGACCGCGGCGATGTCGGTGGCCGGCGCCACGGCCGCGCCGCGGTAGCCGGCGCAGTGCGTGATGCTGCCGACGACTCCCGGCGGCCACTGCGGCTCGCGGCGCTCGCCGGGGCGGATCGGCGCCGGGGGACGGCCGAGTTGCCGCAGCGCCTCGCGGGCGCACCGCCGGGCGGTGATGAACTCGCGGCGGCGGCTCTCGACGGCGTTGGCGATCAGGTCCGCCTCGCCCGGATGGGCCTCCTCGTCCGGGTGGTCGGCGAACGCCTCGACGGCCACGACGCCCCGGGGCAGCAACTGCTCGATCATCGTTTCTCGCCGAGGATGCGGTGCAGCAGCCGGGGTGGCTGGGCACGCCGGCGCCACTCGCGGGGATAGCCGAGCGACACCTCCTGGAAATGCACCCCGTCGTAGCGGGTGGTGCGCGGGATGTGCAGGTGGCCGTAGACCGCCGCTACGGCCCGGAAGCGCACGTGCCAGTCGGCGGTGCGCTCGGTGCCGCACCACTGCGCGAACTCGGGGTGCCACAGCACGTCGGTCGGTTGCCGCACCAGCGGCCAGTGGCTGAGCAGGAGGGTGGGCCGGGCCGGGTCGATCGCGGCGAGCCGGCGCTCGGTGAGGGCGACCCGGTCCCAGCACCACGACTCGCGATCCGGGTACGGGTCGGGATGCAGCAGCACCTCGTCGGTGCAGACCACACCCGCGTCGTACGCCTTGCGCAGCGACTCCTCCTTGGTGTGCGTCCCCGGGGCACGGAACGAGTAGTCGTAGAGCAGGAACAGCGGGACCACCACGACCGGACCGCCGGCACCGGTCCAGACCGGGTAGGGGTCCTCTGGTGTGACTACCCCGTTGTCCCGGCACATCCGCACCAGCGCCCGGTACCGCGGCTCGCCGCGCAGCTGGACCGGGTCGTGCGGATGGGACCAGAGTTCGTGGTTCCCGGGTGCCCAGACGACCGTGCCGAACCGGCTGCGCAGCAGGCGCAGCGTCCGCTCGACGTCCTCGAAGAGGTCGGCGACGTCCCCGGCGACGAGCAGCCAGTCGTCGTCGGACTCGGGTTCCAGGCGGTCCAGGAGAGCCCGGTTGTCCGCGTACGAGACATGCAGGTCACTGATGGCGAAGAGCGATCCCCGTCCAGGCACCGGCGGTTCCCTTTCCCGTTTGCCACAGCGCGCTGCTGAGCGCCACGTTCATCGGTCGGTGGAGCAGGCCGGGCTCGGAACGAGCGTGAGGGGACGCTCGCCCCGGGCCCGGCCGCACAGCTGTGGTCACCCGCAGCCGTGGACCCAGTTCCAGCCGATGAAGGAGTGCCGCAGCGTCACGCTCTGCTCGCAGCGGGCGGTGCCGTCCCCGTTCAGCACGACCTTGGAGTCGTGGACGTTGTAGTACCAGTTCCCGGTGGCGTCGAAGATGCCCTGGTAGGAGAACTCGGCGTGGTGGTTGTACTCGGCGGCGGGGCACGCGCCGGCGCAGCCACCACTGCCGGTCGCCGACACCAATGACCAGCCGGCGTTCCACGGTTCGCGGTTGTTGTGCGTGGACCGCGTCGAGGACGACGAGGTCACCTGGCCGCCGGCCGTGGTCGCGGTGCTGTCGGTGTAGAGCGCCGTCATGACGATGCCGCAGCAGTCGTACATCTGGGAGTAGGTGTGGAACGGCGCCGCGGCCGCCGTCCGCGCCGCCGGGGACGCGGCGACGACCTTGGCGGGACCGGTGATGACCTGGCAGTCCGGGCCGATGGTGACCGACTGGCGGACGGCTTTGCCGGCCGGCGGGGCGGGCGAGCTGCCGGTCAGGCGCAGTGTGCCGCACGACTGGTCGGGCGTGGGGGCCGACGCGGCCGCCGGCCCGGGCGCGAGGAAGACCGCGGCGGCTGCGAGCGCCAGCGCCACAAAAGTACGTCGCATGCGTTACTCCCTGGTTGACTGCCGGCTACGTTAGGCATTCGCGCCCGGATGGGACAGGGCAGCCACAAAGACCTCGATATCGCCTATGCCGTCGCCGTTCAGTCGTTCACCAGGGAGTCCAGCAGGGGGCCGGCCGGGACGATGCCGGTCGGGTTCAGCCACGGGTGCGTACGGAAATAGTGGTTCTTGATCTGCCCGAAGTCGGTGGTCTCCCGGAACGCGGGCATCCGGTACAGGTCCCGGAAGTACACGCGCAACCGTGGGTAGTCCGCGATCCGGCGCAGGTTCGCCTTGAAGTGGGTGAAGTAGACCGCGTCGAAGCGGGCCAGCGTGACGTAGAACCGGATGTCGGGCTCGGTGAGCCGGTCCCCGAACAGGTACCGGCGGTCGGCCAGCCGTTCCTCGAGCTGGTCGAGCGCCTCGAACAACCGGCTGACCTCCCGCTCGTACTCCGCCTGGTTCCGGGCGAAGCCGCACCGGTACGGGCCGTCGTGCACCCGGGTGAAGAGGAACTCGTGGAACTCGTCGATCTCGGCGCGCGACTCCTCCGGATAGAGGTCGATCTCGTTGGTGGCGAACTTGTCGAACGCGGTGGCCAGGTCGGTGCTCAGGGTCCGGTAGTCGTTGCAGACGATCCGGCCGGTGACGCGGTCCCAGAGGGCGGGCACCGAGACGTGGCTGTCGTAGTCGGGATCGGTCGCCTGGTACGCCTCGGAGAGGAAGGCGAAGCCGTTCACCTCGTCCAGCCCGTGTCCCTGGCCTTCGCGGAACGCCCACCCGCGACCGTCGCGCAGCGGGTCGGCGACCGAGATGGTGACCGCGTCCCGCAGGCCCTTCAGGTGCAGCACGATCGTGGAGCGCTGGGAGAACGGGCACGGCGCGGCCACGTACAGGTGATAGCGCCCGGGCTCGGCCGGGTAGCCGCTGGAACCGTCGGCGGTGATCCGCCCGCGGAACGCCGGATCGGTGCGTTGCAGCACCTCACCGGCCCGGTTCTTGGGCAGGTAGGGTCCGAACTCGTCGAAGTCAGCCGGCGATGCGGCACGTGGGCTGACAGTCATGGGTGGATACCTCCTGGGGGAACGGTAGCTGCGGGGGAGACGGCGGGTGGCGGCGGATTCCGGCGCCCGGGGGCGGCGGCGACCAGCGCCACGGTGTAGGGATGTGACGGCTTCTCCAGTGTCTCGGCGGCCGGGCCCTCCTCGACGGTACGGCCGTGCCGTAGCACCAGTACCCGGTCCGCCACCTGTCGGACCGCGCCGAGGTCGTGCGAGATGAACAGGCAGCCGAGTCCCAGTTCGGCCTGTACGTCGACGATCAGCTGGAGAATCTGGGCCTGCACGGCGGCGTCGAGCGCCGAGGCCGGCTCGTCGCAGATCAACAGATCCGGCCGGACCACGAAGGCCCGGGCCAGGACGACCCGCTGGCACTCGCCGCCGGACAGCTCCCGTGGTCGCCGGCGCAGCAGCGTGACGGGCAGGTGCACGAGGTCGGCGGCCTCGCGGACCCGCGCCGCGCGCTCCGACCGGCCGGTCAACCGTAGCGCGCGTACCGGTTCGGCGATCGCGTCACCGGCTCTCATCTGTGGATCCAGGGCCGCGTACGGATCCTGGAACACCAGTTGCGCGCGGCGCCGGAAGGCGCGCATGCCGGCACCGCGGAGCCCGGCCAGGTCCGCGCCGTCGAACAGCACCCGGCCGGCGGTGGGCGTGGTGAGCCGCAGCGCGAGCGCGGCCAGTGTGGACTTGCCGGCGCCGGACTCACCCACCACACCCAGGGTCTCGCCACGGTGGACGACCGCGCTGACGCCGTCGAGGGCCGGCACCGGCTCGTCGGCCCGGTGGGCCGGCGGGTAGATCCGGCTCACCCGGTCCAGCCGCAGCAGCTCAGCGGGCCGGCCACGCTTCTCCTGGCGCCCCTGCGCGCGGGCCGGCGGCAAGGCCGCCGACCCCGGTCGCAGCCGCGCGGTACGCAGGTGGGGCGCCGCCGCCATCAGGGACCGGGTGACCGGATGCTCGCCGGCGGAGGCCAGCCGCCGGATCGGGCCGGCTTCCACGGTCCGGCCGGCGGCCATCACGACACCCCACTCGGCGCGCTCGATCGCCAGACCGACGTCGTGGGTCACCAGAATCAGGGTCCGCCCGGTGCCGGTGGTGACGGCGGCGAGGTCATCCAGAACGCCGGCCTGCGCGACCACGTCGACGGCGCTTGTCGGCTCGTCCGCCAGGATGAGTTCGGGTTCGGCGGCCAGGGCCGCGGCGGCGAGGGCACGCTGGCGCATACCCCCGGAGAGCTCGTGCGGGTAGCGTGCCGCCACGCTTTCCGGGTCGGGCAGCCCGGCGGACCGCAGCAGGCCGATGGCCCGGCGACCGGCCTCCGCCCGCCCGGCCAGACCGTGGATCAGCAGCGCCTCGGCGACCTGCACGCCGATGGGCAGGACCGGGTTGAGCGCGACCGCCGGGTCCTGCGGGATGGTGCCGATCCGCCGGCCGCGCAGCCGGCGCCGGGTTGCCTCGTCCATCCGGTGCAGGGCGAGACCGTCGAACCAGATCTCGCCGCCGGTCCGCGCTTCCGGGGGCAGCAGGCCGGTGATGGCGGCCACCAGGGTGCTCTTGCCGGACCCGGACGGACCCAGGACGGCCACGGTGGTGCCGGCCGGCGCGTCGAGATCCACGCTGGTCAGGATCTCCGCGCCGGCGGCGGGGTACGACACGGTGAGGCCGCGGATCCGCAGCAGGGGCTCCGCCGTCATTGCACCGCCAGCCGATCCTGGGCCGCGCGGCCGAGCGCCGTGGTGGCGAGCACGGTGATGGCCACGGCCACGCCCGGGAAGGTGCTTAGCCACCAGGCTTCCGCCAGGTTGGCCCGGCCGGCCGCGGCGAGCATGCCCCAGTCGGCCGCCGGCGGGCGGGGACCGAAGCCCAGGAAGCTGAGCGAGGACGACTCCAGCATGGCGACACCGAAGCCGAGCACGGCCAGCGACAGTGCCGGCCCGCCGATGTTGGGCAACACGTGGCGCAGGAGCAGCCCGGCGGGCCGCACCCCGCTCACCGTCGCCGCCATGACGTACGGGCGGGTACGCACGCGCAGGACGTCGCCCCGGACGAGGCGGGCGAACGTGGCGATGTTGGAGACGCCCACCGCGATCGCCAGCCGGGTGGGTGAGCTGCCGAGCACCGCGATCGCGCCGAGGGCGAGCAGCAACGCCGGGAAGGCGAGCATGATGTCGACGAAGCGCATCAGCACCGCGTCGACGGCGCCGTCGAACAGGCCGGCCACCAGCCCGACGAGCGTGCCGGCCACCAGGGCGAGGAGGGTGGCGGCGGCGCCGACCAGCACGGACAGGCGGCTGCCGTGGATGATCCGGCTCAGCAGGTCCCGGCCGAGCTCGTCGGTGCCGAGCAGATGACCGTGCCCGGGAGGCAGCAGTGCCGCGTCGGGCGCCACCGCGTCCGGCGGATGCGGGGCCAGCAGGTCCGGCATCACCACGCAGGCCAGCACCGTCAGCAGGACCAGGCCGGAACCGATCAGTGTGGCCGGCGGCATTCGCCGCCGGGGGGCGTCGGGGCGGCGCTGCAACGCCGCCAGCAGCGTCATCGCCACACCGCCGTCGAGACGACCCGGGGATCGAGGTACGTGTAGAGCACGTCGACCAGCAGACTGATCAGGATCATCGTGACACCGAGGAACGCGGCGATGCCCTGGAGCACCGGGTAGTCGTGGTGCTGGAGCGCGTTGACGATCAATCGGCCCAGCCCCGGCCGCCCGAAGATGGTCTCCGCGACGACGGCGCCGCCGAGCAGACTGCCCACCGTGGTTCCGGTCAGGGTGACCACCGGTACCGCGGTGTTGCGCAGCATGTGCCGTAACAGCACGCGGGTCCGGGTGGCGCCTTTGGCGCGCGCCATGAGCACGTACGACTCGCGCTCCGCGGTGCGCAGACCGGAACCGAGCACGTGGGCGATGACGCCGGCCAGCGGCAGCGCCAGCGTCACGGCCGGCAGGATGGTGGCGCGCGGTCCGGTACTGCCCAGGGCCGGAACCAGGCCGAGGTGGAACGAGAAGATCTGCAGCAGCAGCGTCGCCACCCAGTAGGCCGGCAGCGACATCGCCAGCACGGGCAGTCGCGACAGCACCGCCCGCAGCACGCGCGACCCGGTCAGCTGGCCGAGCACGGCGCCGCCGGCACCCAGGAGCAGGCCGAGGAGCAGTGCGGTGCCGGCCAGGGCCAGGCTCGGCCCGGCCGCCTCGGCGATCAGCGCGGTGACCGGCTCACCGGTCTGCAGGGACTGGCCGAGATCGCCCCGGAACAGCGCCGCCAGGAACGCCAGGTACTGATCCGGCAGCGGACGGTCCAGACGCAGCTCCTGGCGCAGGGCCGCCTCCCGCTCCGGATCGACGAAGGCGCCGCCGGTGCCCAGCATGATCTGCACCGGATCGCCGGGGATCAGGTGCACGATGCCGAACGCCACGGTCACCACCCCGAGCAGTACCGGCACCGCGGCGTACAGCCGGCGCCGCAACATCCGCCACCGGATCCCGGACCGGTCACCCGGCCGGGGCCGCCTCATCTACCGATCCACCCAGGTGTCGTAGAACTGCGGCAACCCTTGCGCGTCGAATGCGATCCCGCGCACCGCCTTGTTCACCGCCAGCAGGTACGTCGGGTTGTAGACCGGAATGGCCAGGGCCTGCTCGGCGATCCGTTGCTGTGCCCGGTGGTAGCTGTCCTCCCGGACGGCGGGTTCGGTGGTCGCCGCGCCGGCCGCCAGAGCGTCGGCGAGGGTGCCGTCCGGGATGATCGGCGGACGGCCTCCGGCCGAGGACTGCAGCACGGTACGCAGCACGTCCGCGTCGGCGCGCAGGAAGCTGATGTCGCTCATCTCCCAGTCCCCGCGGCTCTGACTCGCGATCACGTCGCCGACCGGCGCCGGGTCGAGCAGCACCTCCACGCCGACCGCCCGCAGCTGCTGCTGCACGAGCTGGGCGAGCAGGTCCCGCTGTTCCCGGGCCGGTGACACGTAGCTCCACCGCAGCGACAGCCGTTTCCCGGCCCGGGAGCGGATGCCGTCGGCACCGACCGGCCAGCCGGCCGCGTCGAGCATGCGGGCCGCCTCGGTGGCCGTGGGTTGCGTCGACGTCGCCAGGTACCCCGGTGTGGTCGGCGTCAGCACGCTGCCGGCCCGGGTGTATCGGTCCTGGTAGAGGGTTTTCACGATCTGCGCCGTGTCGATCGCCCGGCTCACCGCCCGGCGCAGCGCGACGTCGTCCCACGGCTCCTTGACGCTGTTGACGAACAGGCTGTAAGCGATGCCGGCCTGCTCACGCCGGTGTACCGGGAATCCCTCCCGCTCGAGCGCGACGGCGTCCCGCGGTGCCACGGCGCCGGCCGCGTCGATCTGGCCGCTGCGCAGGCTGCCGCTGCGTACTCCGTTGTCCGAGGCGATCGTGACAACCACCTTCTCCAGGAAGGCGTCGCCCTGGTGCGCGGCGAACCGGGGAGCCCACCGGTAGCCGGCGCGGCGCGCGAGCGCGATTCGTTGCTGCGGGACGTACTCGGCCACGGTGAACGGTCCACTACCGACAATCGTGCGGCAGGTGGCCTGCGGTCCCGCCGCGAACGACGCCGGCGCCTGCAGGCCCAGGAACGCGGTGGACGCCGCCTGGAGGAATCCCGCGTTGGGCCGGCTGAACCGCACGACCACGGTCCGGTCGCCGGACACCGTGGTGCCGGTGTAACCGGCCAGCATCCCGGCCGCCAGCAGGGACTTGGTGGCCGGGTCGGCGATCCGGTCGAAGTTCGCCTTGACCGCGGCCGGGGCGACCGGTGACCCGTCGCTGAAGGTGACGCCGGTGCGCAGCGTGAACGTGTATGCGGTGGCGCGCGGGTCCACCGTCCACGACTCGGCCAGCCACGGGACCAGGGCGCCGTTCCCGGGATCCTGAGCCACCAGCGAGTCGACGACGCCGCGGCCGGTGAGCAGGGCGGCGGCGGCCGGCGACTGATGCGGGTCGAGGCAGCCCGGATCGCTGTCGGTGGCGAGCGTGAGCGTGCCGCCGGGACGTGGCGTGGCGGAGCCGCCACTCGGCTCCGACGGTGCCGAACACCCGGCGAGGATCAGTGCGGCGACGGCCGGTATGGCGAGCGCGCGTACCGGACGACGGATGCCGAGTCTCACGATGTCTTCCTCCCGGTGGCGGGGTCGCGGGGGAGACGCTGGGGCATCGCCTCCGGGGGAAAGGGTGGGGGTGGGGGCGGCGAATCGGTGGTGGTCAGCACCTTGCCGACGATGCGGGGCGCCAGCAGCCGGCCGGCCGGTGCGTCCAGGGTGAAGGACTGGAGCAGCGCCTTCGTGACCGCGGGCCGGTGCACCGCGGCCCGGCCCAGCCGGTTCGTGTACCACCGCTGCAGACGCTCAACCGGCCCGGGTCGCGTGTCGGTGAGGTAGCGGGCGTCCTGACCCGAGGCGATGGCCCAGGCGTCGTCGGCGCACCCCGCCACCGCGCGTTGGAGGCGGCGGGTCAGGTCCGGCGCGGATCCGTGGCGGGCCATCATCTCCCGCACCACGTTCGCGGAGCGGGCGGCCACTGACATGCCGTGCCCGTACGCCGGGTTGTAGGAGCGTGCCGCGTCGCCGAGCACCACGAAACCCTCCGGGCCACGGCGCAGCCCTTCGAAGTGGCGCCACCGGTTGGCCAGCTTGCGGAATCCGCGTATCGGGCCGATCGGGGTGGCCTGTGCCAGCGCCTCCGCCAGGACGGGGTGCCGCAGGCTCGCCACGAAGGCGTCGAAGCCGGGCTCGTCGGTCGGCGGGTTCTGGCCCCGTACGCCGGAGAGGCTGAGCAGCCAGCGGTCGTCCTCGACGGGCAGCAGCACACCACCGCGGCCGGAGCCGTCCGGGTCGGCCTGTAGATAGATCGCTCCGAGCCGGCGCCACGCGTCCGGCAGCCGCAGGGTGCGGGTGGCGTACCCGACGCCGGCGTCCACGACCGTGGTGGCCACCGGGGCCGTACCCAGTTCGGCGAGCCAGGCGATCGCGGCCGAGGTGGCACCGGTCGCGTCGAAGACCATTGTGGCCGGCTCGTCGCGGAAGGCGCCGGTGGTGCGGTCCCGCAGCCGGGCGCCGGTGACCCGGGTCGCGTCGCCCATCAGCCCCGCCACCTCCGTCCCGGTCAGCAGTTCGATCCGGCCGCCGGCGAGCAGCCGTTCCCGGACTACCGTATCGATGAGTGACCGGGTGCCGCTAAGCAGGAACTGAATCTCCGGGATGGCGGGCAGCCAGCCGTGCGGGCTCAGGGTGTGCACCTGAGCCGGCATGCTGAGACGGTGCGCCCCGCTGTCGCACAGGGCCTGTGTCGTGCCCGGCAGCAGTGCGTCGATCCAGCGGGCGCCGGAGCCGAGGAGCAGGTGCGCGTGGCCGGCCTGCGGCAGGCCGGCCCGGCGGTCGGTGCCCGCACCGGTCAGGTGGTCGCGTTCGACAAGGGTCACCCGGTCGAAGAACGGTGTCAGGGCGGCAGCGGTCAGGCTGCCCGCCATGCCGGCGCCGAGTACCAGGGCGCGCCGGCCGGTCAGATCTTCCGCCATGGTGATGCGCCCTCCGCTCGGAAGCGCCGGTAGAGCAGGACGATGTAGACGATGTCGAGGACCACCTCCGCGGCGATCATCTGGTGCACCAGCCAGCGGTTCGGATAGAAGATGATCAAGCCGATGGCGCCGGACACGTCCACGACCGTCTTGAGGATGGCGATGTACATGGTCTGGCCCGCCGTGGATCCACGGGTCAGGAGCATCTTGATGAACATCGCCTCCATGAAGACGACGACGAACACCGTGGTGTAGACACCCAGCCGGTCGTCGAACTCACGCGTGGCGAGCGGCATGAAGGTGAGGGCGAACAGGCTCCAGCCGGCGATCAGCCAGCCGTACCCCCGGCCGGACACCGTGGGGAAGTCCCGGCGGCCGTACTTCACGGCCAGGAAGAGGATCACCAGGTTGAGCGGGATCCAGAAGTACAGCGTGATCCGCATCTGCGGGTAGATCGGGTAGATGAAGGCGTAGGTGATCTCCCACGCGACGTTGGCGCAGACCGCGAGCACCGGGATGGCCGGCACCTTCTCCTTGATCTCGAGGCGCAGCATCATGATGTAGACGGCGAAGGTGCAGATGCCCACGATCGCGAACGCGACGGTCGGTACCAGCGCGTCGGCGTGCTGGCGGGGATCCATCACCGGGGGCAGCTCGGCCGCCAGGGTCATCGGAGTCACGTGCGGGACACCTCGGGCATCGGCCGGGCGCGGTCCGCGAAGTGCTCGCCGAGCCGCTGCCATAGGAACAGGACGGTGTAGAACAGCAGCGGCACGAGTCCGCCGAGGACGGCCGCGGTGAACCCGTACCGGGCCGCTGCCGCGGCCAGCAGGGCGGCCGGCACCAGATAGCCGGTGGCGGCGGCGTGCACCGTCGCGCTGCGCGCGATGCGGTTCGCCTGCACCGGGTCGTCGGCTGACGGCGGGTCGTGCAGCAGCTTGCGGCACAGCATGGCGGCCATCGGCGCGGTCCCGAGCAGTGCGATGCCCGCGATGAGAGGTACGGTCCCGGTCACCGTCACCACGACGAGACACAGGTAGGCGGCCAGTTGCAGTCCGGTGAACAGCCAGGCCGCGCGCCGCGGACCGAGCGTGTTCGGCAGGGTCAGTTTGCCCACCGAGCGGTCCGAGTCCCCGTCACAGAAGTTCATCACCATCATCCGGGCGGTCATCACCAGGAACAGGAAGCCGGTGACGGCGAGCAGCAGCGGCGGCAGGGTGCCGATCTGCAGCAGGCACGCGAGCGCGGGGCACAGAACGGTCAGCACGGCCGCGGTCGTCACCTCGCCGGCCGCGCGATAGTTGAGCCGGATCGGCGGTGCCGTGTAGAACCAGGCCAGCGCGACGATGACCACACAGACGAGCCGGGTGGTCAGCGTCGGCATGAACGCGATCTGCGCGATCGAGACGAACAGCAGCACGAAGGACGCGGCCAGGCTGACCCCGGCCGGCAGCAACCCCTGCGCGAGCACCTGACTGCCACCGGTCCAGGCGGTCGGGCCGGTGTGCGCGCTGTCCGCCTCCAGGTCGAAGTACTCGTTGCAGTACTGGGTCATCAGGTGCGTGGTGGACACGAACGCCTGCGCCACCAGCCAGGGCCCGATCAGGAAGGGATGTCCCAGGTAGACCACCACGGCGATACCGCAGGTCACGGTCAGGACGCTCTCCAGCAGGAACTTCGGCCGGCCGAGGCGTACCAGCAGGACGAAGTCGCGGGCCAGGCTCATCGATTCGTCCAGGGCTGGTCCGGTTGGTAGAGCCGGGCGTCCGTGTCCTGCTCGAAGGGCGCCCCGGCCGGCAGGTTGATCAGCTCCAGGTGCATGCCCCAGGGCGTGGTGAAGTAGACCCAGCGGTCACCGGCGATCGGGCCGTCCTCGATGGTCTCCGGCTTGCCGAGGATCCGTACCCCGGGCTGCTCCTGCAGGTAGGCCACCGCCCGGTCCACGTCGTCCACATGGATGGCGAGGTGGTGACCGCCCCAGTCGCTGTTGCGCGGCAACGTCTGCCGCTGGTCCGGGGAGTCGTACTCGAACAGCTCGAGATTGGTGACCGGCCCCAGCCGCAGCATCGCGATGCGGGCCACCGCCTCCGGGTGCACGCCCAGCTTGCGTGTCATCCAGTCACCGCCGTCCGGGTCGTCCACCCGGTCCAGCTGATAGACCAGCTCAGCGCCGATCACGTCGACGAAGAAGCGGACCGCCTGAGCGAGGTCGGGCACGGTGTAGGCGACGTGGTGCACGGCGCGTGCGCCGGGGATGCCGATCGGGTCGCGTGTATCAGAGGACATTCGCGTACTCCTGGTTGGGAATGGCGCTCATCAGGGTCAGTCCGCCGTCGATCGTCAGGGCGGCTCCGGTGATGTAGCCGGCGTCGGGGTGGAGCAGGTGGGCCACGAGAGCGGCCACTTCCCGGGCCCGTCCGGGCCGCCCCGCCGGGATCGCCGGCCGGTCGATCCCGGCCGCGTCGACGTCGTCGGGTACGCCGTTCATCGGCGTCGCGGTCTCGCCGGGGCTGACCGCGTTCACGCTGATGCCATGCCCGGCCAGCTCCAGCGCCATCACCCGGGTCAGCTGCAGGAGCCCGCCCTTCGCGGCGCAATACGCCGAGCCGCCCCGGATCGGCACGGCGTCGTGCACGGACGTGACGTTGACGATGCGGCCACCGCGGCCCTGCGCCACCATCGCCCGCGCGGCGGCCTGGGCGCAGGCGAACGGTCCGGTGAGGTCGACCGTCAGCAGCTCGGTCCAGCCGTCGAGCGTCTCGTCGAGGAAGTTCGACCGGCGGTTCACCGCGGCGTTGTTGACGAAGGCGTCCAGGCCGCCGAGCTGCTCGGCGGCCTGGCTCACGGCGGCTGCGGCCGCGGCTGGCTCGCGTTGGTCCAGCGGGAACGGGATCGCCCGGCGCCCGGCCGCCTGGACCAGCGCGGCGACCTCCTCGGCGGAGGCTTTGTTGATCCGGTAGCCCACGCCGACGTCGAAGCCCTGTTCGGCCAGGTACACGGCGGTGGCCTTGCCGATGCCGGAGCTGGCCCCGGTCACGATCGCGACCCGGCTGGTCATGCGCGCACCTCGTATCCCGCGTCGTCGAGGCTCGCCGCCCCGAGGTAGCCGTAGATGGTCCGGGTGGTCACGCCCGGGTCGGTTCGGTATCCGTGCCATTCCCCGGCCGGGATCAGGACCGCGTCGCCCGGGCCGAGCCGGACCGGGCCGCTCTCGGTGAGGTGTTCGCCGCCGCCCTCGACGACCATGAAGAACTCCTCCGCTGAGGCGTGCCGGTGCAGTTCGTGCCGCCCGTCGGGAGCGAACGTCGAGGTGGCCACGACGAGTGCGGTGCTGCCCGAGGTCGCCGCGCAGACGAGCCACCGCACCCGCATGTCGGCGAAGCCGCCGCCGGTGTCGAGCACCTCCGACGAGGCCTGGTCGAGACGGCCGGGAACCGCGTCCGGTGCCGGCTGTGCCGCGGCCCGGGCCTGGACGACGAGCGCCCGCGCGCCGTCCGCACCGGCCACGAGGCCGGCGCGAACACCCGGCGGTACGAACCGGGTGGCGCCGGTACCGAGTCCGGACAGGTCGCCCGCCAGGACGACGACGGCCGATTCCGTTCCCTCGCCGGCCTCCGTGACCGCCTCGCCGGGCGCCAGTGAGAGAAGGTCCACCCGGCCGTGGCGACCGGTCAGCCGCTCGATGCGGTGGTCCACTCGGGCCGGCCGGTTCATTCCGCTCCGCCCGGTTGCCCGGTGAGGTCCAGGACGACCTTCGGCCGGGCGCCCCGGTCTCCGGCGAGCACCTCGAAGGCCTCGGCGCACCGGTCCACCGGTACCGCCGCGGCGAGCAGCCCCGCACCGTCGAGAACGCCGTCGGCGAACAGCTGGACGACGTCCGGGTAGTGGTCGATGCCGTGCTGGATGCCGAGTACCGACAGGCCGCGCAGGGCCACGTCGGCCGGGGTCACGGCCACCGGCTCGTAGGCCACCCCGACGACGGCCACCCGGCCGCCGGGCTCGGTGAGCTCCAGGGCGTGCGGGAACGCCTTCGGGGCGCCGGATGCCTCGATCACCAGGGAGAACCCGGGGACGGCGGCATCGGCGGGCACGGCCTGTGCACCGTATCGTTCCGCGGCGGCCAGCCCGGCCGGTTCCACTCCGACGGCGGTGACCGCCGCGGTCACGCGCCGGGCCAGCTGCACCGCGAGCAGCCCGATCGTGCCGGTGCCGAGCACCGCCACCCGGTCGGCCGGCCCGGCCGAGGTCCGGGCCAGGGCCTCGGCGACGGTGACCGCGGGCTCGATGAGCGTCGCCCACGGCTGGGCCATGTGAGCCGGGATCCGGTGCAGGGCGTGCTGGGGGACCCGGATGTACTGGGCCGCGGCGCCCAGCTGCTCGTAGAGGCCGACCTCGCGCATCCGCCGGCACTGTTGCCGGCGGCCGCGGGCACAGCTGACGCATCCGCCGCAGGGGATCATCGTCTGCCCGGCGACCGGGTCACCCGGCGAGAGGTCGCGCACGTCGGCGCCGGTGGCGACCACCTCGCCCCACCACTCGTGGCCGAAGACGTGCGGGAAGTGGGCCTGGCCGGACCGCAGATAGCCGGAGGTGCCCTCGAAGAGCTCCAGGTCCGTGCCGCAGAGCCCGACGTAGTGCGGGCGCACGAGGACTTCACCGGGCACCGGCGGTGGCACGGGAAGCGTGATCTCCGCCAGGCGGCGCACTCCCACCAGCGCGGTCGCCGTCATCGACCCGGCCGGCCAGCCGTCCGCGACCGGCCGGGACTTCGGTTGCCGTGTGTCAGTCATATGACCGGCCTCCTTGCCGGCAGCCGCCCGGCGGTCTCACGGCTCACTACCGCGACCCGGAGCAGCTTCAGCGGTCCGGCGAGGACGGTCAGGGTCGGCCGGTCCCCGGCGGGCACCAGGACGACGTCGCCGGAGGTCAGTTCGCCGGCGTCTCCGCCCAGCGCGGCGCGTCCCTCGCAGATCACCCAGGCGGTCTCGTGCCCGTCCGCTTCGACGAGTTCGAGGTGGTCGCCGGTGGCCAGCCGAAGATGGTCGATCGCCTGGCACTCGCTGTGCAGCATCCCGCGCCGGGTCAGGCAGCGTACGAGCCGCCGGTGCCCCGGATCCGCGGTCAGTCCGGACGGGGCGTCACCGGTGGTGACGATCATGCCGGGTTCCCTTCGGTCACCAGTAGTTCCAGCACGTAAAGTTCGAGACCGTCCGGTCCCGCGGTGAGGGTCGCGCCGGCACCCAGCGGCAGGGTCAGCGACACCTCGGGCGCGAGTTCGGCGGAGGCCGAGCCGGAGGTCGCGGTGCCGGAGCCGTCGATGACGAAGTAGGTGAGCTCGCGACCGTCGGCGGCCACGGTGTCGGCCTGCCCCGGTGCGAGTCGCTGCCGGGCGATCCGGCGCAGTGGGCCGGTCAGCACGGACCGGGGATCGATCTCGCCCGGTTCGCCCAGATGGAACACCTTGGCTGCGGTCATCGCCTCGTTCCTCTCCGATCGCCCGGCCGGCCCGCGCCCGAACACGGCGGCCGTGGCGGGACCCAGCAGTTCCACCACCAGCCAGCTCAGCGGCTCCGGGCCGGTGTTGAGCAGCCCGTGCCGCGTGCCGAGCCCGGTGAGCACCACGTCGCCGGGTCCGACCGGGGTGTGGTGGCCATTCAGGATGATCTCGCCGTGCCCGGACAGCAGGATGTACACCTCTTCGGTCCGGGTGTGCAGGTGTTCGCCGCTGAGCCCGCCCGGTGGCAGGCGGGCCCACTCGACCGCCTCCCAGGCTCCGGTCAGCTCGGGGCCGCGGACGAAGCACTTCCACCAGGACACGCCCGCGGCGCCGTGGACACCGTGGACCTCGGCCGGCGCCGCCGTATCAGCGATGATCATGTCGGTACCGCCTCTCGACGCCGGTGCCGCAGCGCGCTGCGCAGTTCCTCGTCGGACACGTCGTTGAGGAAGGTCGCCGCGCCGATGCCGACCGGTACGGGCAGCCGCTGACGGCCGTCCCGATGCCGGACCGTGTCCGTCATCGCCCGCCGGAGCAGATCCCCGTCGAGCAGGTGATGGTCGGTCGGCAGGGCGAGCCGGTGCAGCAACTCCAGAATCCGGCGCCCGGCCTTGTCGTCCAGCACCCCACGACTGGCCGCCACCGTGGTGAACAGGGCGATGTCGATGGCGACCGTCTCGCCGTGCAGCAGTTCGCCGTCGGCGCGCATCTCGAGCGCCGGTCCCACCGAGTGACCGAAGTCGACGAGGCGGTCCAGTTCGCGTTCCCACAGGTTCGGTTCGAGTTCGGCGAGCATGCCCTGCACCGAGCGGTGCAGCACCTGCCGCGCCACCCGCTCGCCGGTGGGGGAGGAACCCTGGAACCTCTCCTCGATCAATAGCTCGCCGTGCTCTTCCAACAGCTCGAAGAGCCGCTCGTCGCGTACCACGGCCAGCTTGACGATCTCGGCCATGCCGTTGCGCAGGTGCCGCTCGTCGAGCGAGGCGAGGAACCGGCGGTCCAGCAGTACGCCGGCCGGCTGCTGGAAGCTGCCCAGGCGGTTCTTGTGAGCGCCGTGGTTGATGCCGGTCTTGGCGCCGATCGCCGCGTCCACCTGGCCGAGCAGGGTGGTCGGGACCCGGACGTGCGGCACGCCCCGCCGGTACATCGACGTGGCGACGCCGACCAGATCGAGCAGCACTCCGCCGCCGAACGAGATGACCGGCTCGCGGCGCCGGTCTAGGCCAAACCGGTCGAACTCCGCGATCACGGTGAGCACGGTCTCCATCACCTTGTGCTGTTCACCAGGTGGGAGCACTACATATTGACATTCCAGGCCGTGCCACTCGAAATATTCTCGGATTCTCGTTCCGTAAAGCGCGTTCACGGATTCATCGAGCACCGCGATTCGTCGTCTGGAACGCGTTTCCGTGCGGTTTCCGCACGTCGCGAGTTCCGGACTGGCCCGGTCGAGAATGTCGTCGCTGAACGTAACTTCGTAGTCGGCGAGTGCTTGTGCGCTGACGCGGTAGGTCTCAAGTCCTATCATCTGTTCCAAGCTTCGCTGTCGCGGCGGCCGCCGGTGGGCGGGCGCGTCTGACGAGGGATCATCGGCCCTGTTCGGCTTGTCCGGGCGGGAGTGAAGCGAGGGATGTCCGCTTTGCCCGGTGGGTCGAACGCCTGTCGTTACGGGTAGGCGTCGGAGCGTGATGGCTGCTCAGCGTGGACAGAGTGCGCTGGTGCGCTCCGGAAGACTCCGAAAAGTGACATGCCGAAGTGGCTGTCTATTCAACCAGGTCATTTCTCGTTACCCCGTGGTAGATCGGGCCCGCGTCGGGCGACCAAGTCATTCGAGTCAATCTCGTCGCTCGGCAGGCTAATTGTTCCGGGGCGGCCTTGGCAACAGCGCACACGCCATTGCGGGCCGCCCGGCATGGCGGGCGGCCCGGCGTGCTGCGGGCTGAAGTCGCTTTAGGAAGCGCTCAACTGGTGGTATTCGATTTTTGAAACGGTGGCGGTGGAGCGGCAAGTGTCACTTAACGGACTCTCGATGCCCTTACTGTGATCTGGATCACATCGAAGAGCGCTCCAGATCGGGTTCGTCAGTACGTACGCCGCACGACAAAGTCACACAACGTCAGGAGGGCGTCACGTGCCGCGCAGTCCGGTACGCTCGCCAGGCTGCTCTCCGCCGCGGCCGCGTGCCGCCGGAGATCGTCGTACGTCCGCTCCAGCGCCGGCGACGAGCGCAGCAGCGTCAGGGCCTCGTGGCGCAGATCCGGATCGGTCACGGCGCCCGCGTCGAGGATCTCGCCGAGCCGCTCGGCGTACTTGTCCCCGGCGGACAGAGCGCGCAAGATCGGCAGTGTCCGCACCCCGGTCTGGAGATCGATGCCACGGGTCTTCCCGAAGTCCGCCGTGTCCGCGACGATGTCCAGCAGGTCGTCGGAGATCTGGAAGGCCACGCCGAGCGCTTCGCCGTAGCCGGCCAGGCCCTCGGCGGCCTTCTCGCTGGTGTCGCCACACACGGCGCCGGCCCAGGCGGCGAAGGCGAACAGTGCCGCGGACTTGTCCGAAGCCACCCGCAGGTACTGCTCCACGGCGCTCTCGCCGGGACGAGGCGTGGAACCCTCGGTGGCCTGTCCCCGCACCAGCCGGGTCAGCGTCCAGCCCTGCCGGCGTACGAAATCGGTGCTGATCTCGAGCCCCGTGGTGGCGGCGATACCCAGGAGGTGGTTGCCGATCAGCACGGCCAGCCGGTTTCCCCACAGCTTGTTCGCGCTCGGCACGCCGTGACGGAGCGTGGCGCAATCCATCACGTCGTCGTGGTGCAGGGTGGCCACGTGCACCAGTTCCACGGCGATGGCGGCGCAGACGACCCGCTTGTGGTCCGGACGGCCGGTCTGTGCGGCAAGGGCGACCAGAAGGGGTCGCATGCGCTTCCCGCCGGCTCTGATCAGGTGGCCGGCCGCCTGGTTCAGCCAAGGATCGGAGGTGGCACTGATGCGCCGGCGCATCTCGGTCTCGACCTCGGCCATGACGGTGCGCAGCGTCGAGGTCAGGGACGGGTCGAAGGACTCGACGCAGGCACGCACGTCGAACTTCCCGATCTTCGCCGCGGTGAGGGGCGCGGTCGAGGGGCTCATCCGGCGGCCCGCAGGTGTTCGACGGGCGCGCTGCGGTCCGGCCGGCCGGTCAACTCCTTGATCCCGTCCAGGAGAGCCAGGACGGCTCGCGCTGAGGGAAGCACCATGGCGCCCTCCGGGGTCAGCAGGGCGCCGTCCGGGTGCCGGAAGAACAGTCGCGTGCCGAGCTGCTGTTCCAGGCACTTGATCTGGTAGCTGATCGCGGGTTGTGAATAGCCGAGCGAAGTGGCGGCGTGGTCCATGCGGCCGGCCTCGACTATCGCTACGAACGCTCGTAATTCCCGCTCGTGCATCGAGTGAGTCCCCCCGTCGTGTCGGTGTACGTGCGCCAACCCGGCTGTGCCTGTGTCGGTTGATCGGCAACTGCCGTGCGGTCAACGTCCCGGTCGAGCTTCGGCCATGGCACTGATCAGACCGCTATCGCGCCGCTATCGCGTGCTGGTCCGGCAGGACAGCTCCCGGTTCAGCGCCGCCCGAGCTGGGCTGGCGGCCGCTGCGCCCGGGGACTGTACCGTGACCGCCGCGTCCCGGCAGTCCGAACGACGGCGCGGTGTGCCTGTGCCGGCGAACCGACTGCCGCCGACCTGCCTGAGCTGCGGTGCCCCGCTTCAGCGGGACACGCGGGGAAACGTCACAACACGTAGATGAAACTGCCGGATGGCCGGATGTCCACTGCGTATTAAAAATTCGAATATGATCCGGTGAGCTATCCATCGCCGTAGTGGACGCAGGAGCCGGCCGCCGGTGGGTAGGATCATGGAATCGATCGTCCACATTCGAGACGCGCCGATAAACGGGGATTGTTCGAGTTTCATGGACTTGACTTTTGGAGTTCTTGGTCCACTGGAGATACGTGCCGGCGGCGAATTGATCACCGTCAAGGCACCGAAGCAGCGTGCGCTCGTCGCCTCGCTGGTTCTCCGCGCGGGCCGGAACTCGTCGCTGGCCGAGCTCTACGCCGCACTCTGGGGGGACGAGCAACCCGCCGATCCGAAGGCGGCCGTGCACAACTACGTGCGTCGCTTGCGCCGACTGCTGGGCGAGGACGCGATCGAGACCACGTCCAGCGGCTATCGGTTGGCGATCGACCCCCAGCAGGTGGACCTGCACCGGTTCCGCGCGCTGGTCGCCGAGGCGCGGCTGCACCGCCGTGCCGAGGACCCGGCGGCGGAGTCGGAAACGCTGCGGCAGGCGCTGGCTCTGTGGCGGGGTGCCCCGCTGGCCGACGTTCACTCCGACTACCTGCAGCGCTACGAGCTCAGCGGTCTCACCGAGGAGCGGCTCGCCGCCGTTGAGCGGCGGATCGACGCCGACCTGCGGAACGGAGCACACACCCAGGTGATCAGTGAGCTCCGAAAGCTCACCGGCGAGTATCCGCTGCACGAGGGCTTCTGGTCCCAGCTGATCGTGGCCCTCTATCGCGACGGCCGTAACGCGGACGCGCTGGCGACCTATCACCACGCCCGGGGAGTGCTCGCCGAGGAGACCGGTATCGATCCCGGTGACGAGTTGCAGCAGCTGTACCAGCGGGTATTGGATCGCGACCCGACGCTGGCGGTGCCGACATCAACGGAGTCGGTGCCGCCGCCCCCGCCGGTCGCTGCCCCGAGCCGGGTGGTGGCGCCGTCCCAGTTGCCCTCCGACGTGGCCGACTTCGTCGGGCGGCGGCACCTGGTGTCCGGGATGACCGAGCTGCTCGTCCCCGACCGTGAGGCCGCCTCTCCGCCGATCGTGGTGCTGTCGGGGATGCCGGCGGTCGGCAAGACCGCACTGGCGGTGCACGTCGCGCACGAGGTGCGCGAGCACTTCCCGGACGGGCAGCTCTTCGCTGACCTGCGCGGCTTCGGGATTGGCCCGGCCATGAAGCCGGGCGAGCTGCTGCCCCGCTTCCTGCGTGGCCTCGGCGCGGCCACCGACACCATCCCGCTCGACCTCGACGAGCAGGTCATGCTCTACCGCTCCCTGCTCGTCGACAAGCGGGTGCTGATCGTGCTGGACAACGCCCGCAACCCGGAGCAGGTACGCCCGCTGCTCCCGGCGACCAGCCGCTGCGCGGTCCTGATCACCAGCCGGTCGCAGCTGCAGGGGCTGATCGCCATGCAGGGCGGCCGGCCGTTCACCCTGGAACCGCTCAGCGAGCACGCGGCCGAGGAACTGGTCGGCCGGCTGATCGGTGCGGACCGGGTGGCGGCCGAGCCGGGTGCGGTCCGCCGCCTGGCCCAGCTCTGCGGAAATCTGCCGCTCGCTCTCCGGATCGCCGGTGCGATGCTGGCCAGCCGCGCCTACGAGCCCATCGCCGATTACGTGTCTGAGCTCGAGGGCGACGACCGGCTCTCGGTCTTCTCGCTGGATGACGATCAGCAGAGCGCGGTGCGGGCCACGTTCGAGCACTCGTACCGCGCTCTCTCCACTGAGCAGCAGCGATGGTTTCGGCTGCTCTCGCTGATCCCGGGGCCGACCTTCACGGCACCCGTGGCCGCCGCGCTGCTGGACGCTCCGGGCCAGGCCGCCGCGATGCTCGCCAGCCTGGTCGCGGCCAACCTGGTCGAGGCCGGTGACGCGCGATACCGGGTGCACGACCTGTTGCGGGCCTATGCCGCTCAGCTCTGCGAGTCGGAGGAGCCGGAGACGGAGCAGGAGTCCGCGGCCCGTCGTGTTCTCGACTACTACGCGCACGCGACCACTGCCGCCTCCCACGTCATCGAGCCGCACCGTCCGTCCCCGACGTTGCCGCCGAGCACCACCGTTGTTCCGCCACCGCAGTTCGTCGACCGTGCACAGGCGATCACCTGGCTCGACGACGAGCGGGACAACCTGCACGCCGCGGTCGCGTACGCGGCCAACTCGGGGCCGCTCGCGTCGGCCTGGCAGCTCGGCGACGCGATGACCTCGCCGCTGGCGCTGACCGAGCGGTACACCGAGTGGATCGCCGTTACCCGGCTCGGCCTCAAGGCGGCGATCCGCGCGGCTGATGAACAGGGTGAGGCCATCATGCGGCTCAGCCTGGGGCACGCGTACATCACCGCGGGGCGGCAACAGCTCGGCATCGACCATTTGAGACGTGCCGCGACGCTCTATCAGCAGATGGGTGACCGGCAGTATCAGGTGGTGTGCGAGAACGCGCTCGGCATGGCCGCGCTGTGGCTGGGGCAGCTCGACGTCGCGGTGCGCAGCTTCGAACGGATCCGGGAGCTGAACACCTCGCCCAGTTCTCCCTTCTACGAGGTGGGAGCGGCGCACGGGCTGGGCATCGCGTACCGATACCAGGGTGATCTCGCCCGGAGCGCACAAATGCTCACGGCCGCGGCCGAGACCGACACCCAGGTCGGTCCCGAGTACTCCTCGGCCGGGATCCACCTGGAACTCGCCTGCACACATCGCGAGCAGGGCCGGTCCAGCGAGGCTCTGAAAGAGTTGGTGAGCACGATCGCGCAGTTCCGCCGCATCGGCTCCCGGCTCGGTGAGTGCCGAACCGCGGTGGTCATCGCCGGCACACATCTCGACCTCGGCAACGCCGAGCTCGCCCAGCGGTTCGCCGAGGAGGCGCTCGAGCTGGCCCGCATGATCAACCATCGTCGTACTGAGGCGGAGGCGCTCAACGCCCTCGGGGCCAGCCTGCTGGCGCGGGGCGACGCCTCGGACGCGCGCCGTTGTTTCACGCAGGCCCGGTCGCTGGCTGCGGAGATGGGCTATCTCAACGGTGAGATCGAGGCGTTGCAGCAGTTGGCCGCGGCCGAACGCGAACTCGGCGTCCTGTCGGCGGCCCGCAAGTGCGTGACCGAAGCCCTCACCCGGATCGAGCGGAGTGGCTTCGGCCTGCATCGCGGAACCGTCCTGCTGCGGCGAGCCGCGATCGAGCTGGACGAGGGTACTGCCGAGGCCGCCGAGCGCACCTGCGTAGAGGCGATCACGGTCTTCGACCGAGTCGGTCAGGCGCTCGGACGCACCGCGGCGGAGGCACTGCGGAACCGGATCCACGACGGCGACTGGGTGCGCCGCGCCGGGCACGGGCTCTGATCCTATTGTGGCCGGGAGCGAGCCAGGGCGACGCGCCGGCGGTAGTCGGCGGCCACGGTTATGACCAGCGGACCCCAGGCGACCAGCGGGACGTAGTAGCGCAGCACGTCCCAGCCTGGGGTTTCGCGTGCCGGCTCGTCGCGGCCGATCCCGACCCAGCCGCTCTCCACGAAGTGGAACGCCTGGTTCAAGAAGTAGTACACGCAGATGGCGACAAACAACGAGCCGCCGGTCAACGCGACCGCCACCACCGGGCGAGGCGGGATCGGGCGGCCACCGAGCCGGGGCACCCAGTGCGGAACTCGCTGGCCCCAACGATGCACCAACCCGAGCGTTGCCAGTCCCAGCGCCATCGACAGGGCGGACAGGAGAGCCGGATACCAGCCGGGGGCGGACAGTCGCCAGAGAGCCGACGGTAGGACGCAGAGCGGGACGGCGTACGCGGCACCGACGGCCCACCGTGAAGGCGGGTCCGCCAGGGCACGCCCGGCAACGAAGGTACTCATGACTGTTCCACTTCCGGATCCGCCGGTGACCGGGTTGCCAGGGCATAGCCGGCGGTCGTGACGCCCAGGGCCACTCCCCAGCCGAGGAACACCAGCAGCGTCGCGGTCACCGCCCATCCCTCCCGTAGCTCCGGCCAGCTCGACTCCCCCGTGAGCAACCGCCCGCCCAGCACCGCGGTGCTGAGCGCGCCGTACATGACCAGGGCCATCGCCACCACACCGGCCGGGACCACGGCCAGCAGCCGGGGAACCCCCCGGCCGGCCAGGCCCGGCACCCACCGCGGGAACTGCTGTCCCCAGCGCTGCACCAGCCCGAGACAGAGCAGGCCGGCGAGCGGCGGGACGAAGGTGATCGCCACGCCGGTCGCTACCGCGAGATCCTGGTGAATCTCGTCGAGCTGCTGCTGGGAGATGCCGAACGGCACATCGAGCAGCCAAAGCCCGTGCGGCACGGCCCAGCCGACCACCGGCAGCGCGACGGCCACGTACGCCCAGCGGCGGGTCCATCGAGGCACCGGCCGGTAGCCGGGAGCCGCGGATCCGGTCCGTGGACCGGTCGCGTTCGCGAGTCCGGCGAACAGGACGCCACCGACCACCAGCGCGAGCCGGGCGCCGAGGTCACGCCAGTCCGACGGGCGTCCGGCGAGCGCCGCCGGGACTTCGAAGAGCAGATGCAGCGGGAACGCGGCGATCACCAGCAGCGCGGCGGCGGTCCAAGCACCGGCGGCCGCTGAGCGGCCGGGAACGCGCAGCGCGTATATGACCAGGACCGTCAGGATGGCGCCGACGCCCACCGCGCCCCATCCCGGCCAGAACGGCAACGCCTCGACGCGGTCCGCGCCGCATCCCCCGGCCGGATCGGTCAGGTCGGTCCGGTCGCAGGCGGTGTACCCCCATCGGCCACCGGCGATCCAGTAGATCCGGAGAGTAACCTCGGCGACGAGAAACGCCAGGCAAGCCAGCGCCCACCGTCCAGACCGCCCTCGCGTGACGACGATTGGCATGCGCGGATTCTGCGACGAGTCTCCTGTGGATCGTCTGAGCCGCTCACAGCCGGCCCACAGCAAACGCGCAACCTTGACCACCGCGACCGCCTTCGCGACCTTCATGGCGAGGTCTGCTTGCCGGTCCCGCTCCTTCGGGGTACGCGTGACCGGCGTCCCGCCGAAGCCGCCGCGTGCCCGCTCTCCCGGCGCGAGCCGGGCTTTCCGTTCCGGCCCCAGCGCGGCCGCCGGGAAACACCAGTCCGTCGCGCTGCGGGCGTGGTTGCTCGCCAGGCGACCGGGCTGCCTGGCCGGACCGCAGCACCTGCCCCAGGCGGCGGGACCGCGATTGCCGCCGTGACCGTCAGGTGATGCTGTTTCCCGGGCGGTCGCGCTGGGGCGGTGAGGGAAGCTGGGCTTGCGCCGGTAGAGCGGGGACGGGCCGGCTTCGGCGGGACGACCGGTTACGCGTACCCCGAAGAAGCGGAACCGGCAAGAGGGCGTTGACCCACCGCCGCTGCCTAACTAGTGCCTCGTCTTTGAACGTTGGCCGTGTAATCCGTCGGTTCTGAAGCTGCTTCGGGCAGGCTGTCCCTCTCGCTGTTGGGTGTGGGAGGTGATGCCGGGTGGGACGACGCCCGGAAGTGTTCGTGCGGGCGCTGTCGATGGCTGAGGGCCAGCGGCTGCAGAAGATCACGCGGACCGCGAAGAACCCGGTCAAGCTGCGCCGGGCGATCGTGGTGCTGATGTCCGGTCAGGGCCAGTCGGCGCCGGACATCGCATACCTGCTGAAGGCCACCGAGGACTACGTCCGCGACGTGATCCACGCGTTCAACGAGCGGGGGTTCGACGCGCTGGACCCAAAATGGAGAGGGGGCACACCGAACAAGATCAGTGAGCAGACCCGCGACTGGATCTGCGTGATCGCCCGGTGTGACCCCCGATTCCTCGGCCGGCCGTTCTCCACCTGGTCGCTATCCAAGCTGCGTGACTACCTGATCAACGCCGGCCTGGTCACCACGATCAGCGTCGAGACCGTCCGGCGCATCCTGCACGAACGCGGCCTCACCTGGCAGACGTCGAAGACCTGGAAGGCCAGCAACGACCCCGACTTCACGTCGAAGATGCGAGCGGTCCTCGACCTCTACGACCATCCGCCCGCTGGCGGCAGGGTCGTCTGCGTCGATGAGTTCGGACCGCTGAACCTGCAGCCACGACCGGGCAAAGCCTGGAAATCGCAGGGCAAGCCGGTCCGGCTGCGGGCGACCTATCACCGTGATCACGGTGTTCGGCACATGATCGCCAGCCTCGACCTGGCCACCGGGAAGATCCACTACCGGATCCGGGACCGGAAACGCTCCACCGAGTTTCTCGACTTCCTCAAGAGTCTGCGACGCCGCTGGCCAGGACAGACGCTACATCTGATCTTGGACAACTTCTCCCCGCACAAGCACCCGAGTGTCCGGGCCTGGTGCCAGAACAACCAGGTCGAGCTGGTCTTCCTGCCGACCTACAGTTCCTGGCTGAACTGGATCGAAGCCGAGTTCGCTGCCCTGCGCTACTTCGCCCTCAACGGCACCGACCACCGCTCACATGCCGAGCAGGACGCCGCGATCGGTGACTACATCCGATGGCACAACCAGCGAGCCCGCCCGAAAACCGGATACGCGACCGAGTCCAAGATCCGCCACCCGGATTACCCGTTCAAGGCCGCATGACGAGGCACTAGATTGCCGGCGCTAACGAGGCGGGTAGTGATGACATGCCGGTCAGCGCGTTCGAATAGATGGGCTTCGCCGGGCCGCAGGACTCGATGTGTGAGACGCCGCCGCGCAGCACCTCGAGCATGGCGCCGAGCTCGGCTCGCGCCAGGAAGGCGCCCAGGCAGAAGTGCGGTCCGTAGCCCAGCGCCATGTGGCGGTTGGGGGTTCGTCCGATGAGGAACCGTTCGGCGTCCGGGAAGACGGATTCGTCGCGGTTGGCGGCGGTGTTCCAGAGCGTCACGATCGAGTCCGCCGCGATCTGTTCGCCGCCGATCGATACGTCGGCCAGTGTGCGCCGCCCGAACGCCATGGCCGGCGAGGTGAAGCGCAGGATCTCCTCGACCGCCGACGCCACGCTCGCGCTGCCGTCCTTGAGCGCGCGCCATTGATCGGGGAAGTCGTGGAAGGCCTTGATCGAGCCGATCATCGACAGCCGGCTGGTTTCGTCACCGCCGAGCATGAGGCTGTAGCTGTTGAGCGCCACCTCCTGGTCGGAGAGCGGTTGGCCGTCGACCAGCGTGTTGGCCAGCGCGCTGACCACGTCGTCGCGGGGTTCGTCGCGGCGGTCCTGCGCGAGCGCGGCGAAGTAGTACAGGATGCTGATCCGGGCGTTGTGCGAGACGTCGGTGAAGTCGCCGCCGTCGGTCGAGCTGAGCGCCTTCTTGTTGAGGTCGAGCAGGAGCGAGTGGTCGGAGGGCGGTACGCCGAGCAGGTCGCAGATGGTGGCGATCGGCACCCGGTCGGCGAACTGGGCCGCGAAGTCCACCGTGCCCGCGCCGATCAGCTCGTCCAGCAGCGACTTCGTCCGGGCGGCGAGCCGGTCCATGACCGGCTGCAGCGCGCGTGGCGAGAACGACTCGAGGATGAGCTTGCGGATCGCCGTGTGCCGGGGCCCGTCGGTGACCACCAGCATCTGGCCCGCGCCGGTGTCCGCGCCGGCGAGCAGCGTCTGCAGGACGTTGCCGCGCTCCGAGGTGAAGTTCTGGTCGTCGCGGTAGACCCGTTTGACGTCGGCGTAGCGGGTCAGCACCCAGAAGCCTGGGTCGCCGGCATGCCGGTACACCGGCCGCTCGGCGCGGAACCGCCGCCACATCGCGTACTGGTCGTGCTCGATGAACGTGCTCGGATCGGTGAGGTCGACGGCCTCGAGGTCGTCCGGTACGGGTCGCATGTCATTCCCCACCGAGGTCGGCGAGCAGGTCGGACGCGAAGAAGCCGCCGGCGATCGCGCTGGCGCGGCTGGTGAGCAGGACCTCGTCGGTGATCTCCACCTGTACGGTGCCGCCGGGCATGCGTACCCGCACCACCGGCTCGGTCAGCCCGCGCGCGTGCGCGGCGACCGCTGCCGCACTGCCGCCGGCCCCGGATGCGAGCGTGTATCCGGCACCTCGTTCCCAGATCTCGACGTCGAGCGTCGACCGGTCGGGAACCGCCACACATTCGATGTTGTACCGCTGATCGAAGGCGGAGTGGCCGACGAGCAGCGGCCCGAGCCGCCGGGCCGAGGACGGCGACGTGAGAACCACGCAGTGCGGTGTGCCGATGTCGACCCGGGTCGCGTCGAGCACCGTCTCGTCGACTTCCAGCTGTTCCGGGTCGCCGGCCAGGTACCGGCCGAGCGAGACCTGGACGGATCCGCCGGCGCGTATCGAGACGTCAGTCGGACCCGCCGGGGTGCGCACGGTGAACCGGTCGGTCTTGACGGCGCCGGTGTCCCGCAGGTGCCGCGCCAGGATGATCAGCCCGTTGCCGCTGCGGCCGCATTCGCTGCCGTCGGCGTTGAAGATCCGTACGGCGGGGACGCCGTCGGTCCAGAACGGCAGCAGCACGCCGTCGGACCCGACGCCCCGGTGCCGGTCGCAGACCAGCCGCGCGGCCTCGGCGGTGTGCGGGAAGTCCGCGCGATCCACCACCAGGTAGTCGTTGCCGAGCACGTGATAACTGGCGAAGTCAGCCACGGCCGGCCTCCTTGTCGACCACGGCGCTCAACTCGGCGAGCGTGCTGTTCTCGAAGAACTGGCGCATGCTGACCTCGGCGTCGAGCTCGGTGCTCAGTCGTGCGATGACCTGGAACATGGTGAGCGACTGCCCGCCGAGCGCGAAGAAGTCGTCACCGCGGCCGGCACCGGGCACCTTGAGCACCTCGGTCCAGATCCTGGCGACGCGCTGCTCGGTCGCCGACAGCGGACCGTCGTCCGTGGCCACGACGTCCGGTGGCTGCGGCAGGGCGGCGCGGTCCACCTTGCCGTTCTCGCCCAGCGGGAAGGCGTCCAGCCGCACGAACCGCCCCGGCACGGCGGCCGACGCCAGCCTCTCGGCGAGGTAGCTCCGCAGTTCGGCGGGTGCGGGTGCGGCGTCGGTGTGCGGGACGAAGTAGCCGACCAGGGCGGCGTCGCGCACCACGACGACCGCGGAGGCCACCTCGGGGTGGGTGGCGAGCACCGCCGAGACCTCCGCGGGCTGCACCCGTACGCCGTGGATCTTCACCTGGTCGTCGAGCCGGCCGACGATCGACAGGGTGCCGTCCGGCGCGAGTCGGCCCAGGTCACCGGTGCGGTACACGAGGTCGCTGGGATCGTCGCGGAACGGGTTCGGCTCGAACGCCGGCTCCCCGTGCAGGTATCCGGCGGTCAGGTGCGGGCTGCGGATCACCACCTCGCCGGCTTCACCGGGTCCGCACAGCGCGCCGTGCCGGTCCAGGACGAGCAGCTGGACGTCGTCGATCGCGTGGCCCACCGGCTGGATGCCGTCGCCGGGGTCGGCCGGTACCTCGTACCAGGACTGGAGCACGGTCGCCTCGGTCACGCCGTACAGGTTCACGATGCGGCCGGTGAAGGTGGGGAAGACCGAGCGGAACCGGCGTACCAGCGCGGCCTGGAGCGGTTCGCCGGACAGGCAGACGAGGCGCAGCGCCGACAGGTCGGGCCGCGACGAGCCGGCGGCCACGGTGTCCAGCCAGGCGCCGAGCACGCTGGGTACGGTCTGCACCACCGTGATCCGCTCGCCGGCGAGCCAGTCGAGGACGACGTCCGGATGCTCGAACGGCTTGTCGACCGGCGGCAGGCACAGTGCCGCACCACCGGTCAGCGCCGGCAGCAGGTCCTTCAGCATGGCGTCGAAGCAGAGGGCGGCGACCTGCGCGACCCGGTCGTGCGGTCCGAAGCCGAGCGTCCGCCGCTCCCAGGAGACGAAGTGCGCCAGCGACCCGTGCCGTCCCAGGATGCCCTTCGGCCGTCCGGTCGTTCCGGAGGTGAAGAAGATGTAGGCCGGATCCTCCGGTCGCGGCGGCGCCGGCGCGGCGTCGGCCGAGGACGGCGGCGGGGTGACGAGGATCTTCGCACCGGCCTCGTCGAGCAGCGACTGCCGCCGCAGCCGGCCCTGGCCCGGGTCGAGCGGCAGCGCCACGGCTCCCGCGGCCATGACGGCCAGCACCGTCGCCACGGTCTCGGCGTCCCGCCGGCCGTCGATGCCGACCACGTCGCCGCGGCGGACGCCTTCGGAGATGAGTCCCGCGGCGTACGCGTCGACACGCGAGCCGAGCTCGGCGAAGTCCCACCGGGTGGATCCCCGCGCGATCGCCGGGGCGTGCGGCGTCGCGCTGATCCGGTCGGCCAGCAGGTCGAGAACCGTCCGGTCGGCTGCCGGCGGTGCGGGTTCGGTCGGGTCGACCATGTGCTACCTCCCGAGGTGAGGGTGGTCGGCCGGCGGTGCGGGCCGCAGCGCCGGTTCGCGGACCGCCGCTGCCGTGAGGAAGACGGCGACCATGCTGGCGGCGAGGACCCGCCAGTCGAGGAACAGGCCGAGCAGGGCTCCGACCGCGATGGAGGCGGTCTGGGCCATGCTCAGCAGCGACTGGCCGGCGAGGGCGATACGGTTCGCGGTGGCCGGGGTGCTGTATTGCTGGAGCGCGCTGGTGTAGCCGACGCGGACCCACGGGAGGCCGGCGCCGACCAGGACGAAGGCGATGAGCGCCGGGTAGAGCCCGGGCAGCAGCAGTACGGTGTAGCCGGCCCCGGCCAGCACCAGTCCGATGCGGACCAGCAGGGTCGGACGGGTGATGCGCCGGATCGCGCCGATGCGGGTGGAGAGGATCCCGGCCAGGGACTGGATGGTCACGAACACCGCGATGAAGCTGGCGGCGCGGTGCAGCGAGTTCTGGATCACCAGGAAGCCGAGTGTCTGCGCGAAACCCTGAGCTCCGTTGCCGGCAACCGTGAGCAGGCTGATCCGCCGCAGGGCCGGATCGGACCAGAGCAGGTCGTAGCCACCCCACCGGCCGGTGTGCGCCGGCTCCGGTGGGACGTCGACGTCCGGGCAGAGCATCACCAGCGCGGCACCGGCGACCAGCGTGCCGGCCACCACGAGGACGATCAGCGCGGTGCCGCCGGTCTCGAGCAGCCACACGCCGGCCACCGGCGACACCAGGCGCAGCAGCTGCTGCAACGACTGGAACTCGGCGTTGACCGGGACCCGCAGCGGCTCGGCCACCTGCTCACGCAGATAGCCGATGAGGACCCCGGCGAAGATCGACCCGGCGAACGCGTACAGCGTGGCCAGGGGGTAGACCAGCCAGATCGGGCCGCGGTCCACCAGCAGCAGGAGCAGCACGATGGCGGCGGCGGTCACGTTGGACAGCGCCATCATCCGGCGCGGCTGGTGCCGGGAGACGAAGCGGCCGGCCGCCGGCGCCAGCACGACTCCGACGAGGAACGCGAAGATCGTCATGGAGGCCGCGGAACTGTTGCCCGTACGGTTCTCCACCCAGACGGCGAGCGTGAGGACCAGCGCCGTGTCGCCGAAGACGGTGAACGTCTGCGCCGCGAGCAATCTCGGTACGCCGGGGACGCGCAGGACGGTCCGCAGGCCCTTGCCGTTCACGAGTCGTCCAGCACACTGTTCAGGACGTTGACGTAGTAGCCGAGGAAGTCGCGGGCCCGCTGCCGGTCCCAGGCCGGCACCGGGTAGCCGAGGTGAACGCGCAGCCGGTCGCCGTGGTCGATAACCGACATCTCGAGCTCGTGGTGGATCGGCCCGGCCGCCAGGTCGAACGGGGTGACCTGCGCGTCGCCGAGTTGTCGTACCAGGCGCGCGTGGAAGTCGGTGACCTGGAACAGCACCGATACCGGGCCGGTGGCTCGCAGCATGTCGGCGAAGGGCACGTCCAGGTTGTCGTAGGCGTCCAGCATGCGCTCGCGGACCTGCACGGCGAGCTCGGCGAAGGTCATCTCGTCGTCGAGGCGTACGCGTACCGGGGCGGTGTTGATGAACAGGCCCATCACCAGCTCCAGCTCCGGCGTCTGCCGCCGGGACACCGGACAGCCGACGACCAGGTCCCGCGTTCCGCAGTACGTGCCGAGCAGGTACGCGTACGCGCTGAGCATCGTGACGAACAGGGTGACCCGCTGCCGCCGTGCCTGCTTGACGAGCCGTTCGCGCAGTTCGCAGCCGATGTCGAGGCTCTCGCGCTCGCCCTGGTGCCCGGTGCGGCGCGGCAGGTTGAGCGGTGGCGGCGGCGGGGTGAGCTGGTCCCGCCAGAAGGCCAGCTGCTTCTCCCGCCGTTTGTCCGTGAGCCGGCGTTGCTGCCGGGCCGCGAAGTCGGCGTACTGCGTGGTCAGTTCCGGCAGCGTGGCGCCCTCGTACGCGGTGGCGATGTCGTGGCTCAGCAGCGTGACGGACCATCCGTCGGCGATCAGGTGGTGCAGGGTGAGCAGCAGGATCTGCTCGCGCGGGTGGTACCGGATCAGCGCCGCGCGCCACAGCGGTCCGGCGGCCAGGTCGAACGTCTCCCCGGCGAGACGGGTGGCCAGCTGGACGGCCGCGGTGTGGTCGTCCGCGGTGAACATTCGCAGCTCGACGGTCGCCGCGTCCGCCACGCACTGGACCGGCGGTGGACCCGGCTGGATGGTCGTGCGCAGCGGCTCGTGGCGGCCCGCGACGGTCTCCAGCGCACGGCGCAGCCGGTTCTCGTCGACGTCGCCGTGGACCACCATGGGCCGGGCGATGGTGTACACCGGCTCGTCCGGGTTGAGCTGGGTGTGCAGCCACATGCCTTCCTGCCATGGCGAGAGTGGCGTGCTGCGGGTTCCGGCCATCTCAGCGCTTCTCCCGGCTCGTCCGCACGGCGTCGGCCAGAGCCGCGACCGTCTGGTGCGTGAAGACGTCCTGACCGGTCAGTTCGGTGATGCCGGCCGTGCGGACGAGCGCGACCAGCTTGAGCGCGTGCAGCGAGTCGCCGCCGAGCTCGAAGAAGTTGTCGTTCACCCCGACCTGGTCCAGGCGCAGCACGGCGGCGACCCGGTCGGCGAGCAGCTGCTCCACGTCGGTCCGCGGTGCCACGTAGGCGGCGCGCCGGACGTCCTGGCCCCACCGCGGTGCCGGCAGCGCGAATCGGTCGACCTTGCCGCTGCTGTTCAGCGGCAGGGCGTCGAGCACCGTGAAGGCGGCCGGCATCATGTACGACGGCAGGCGCCGGCGCACCGCCTCGCGTGCCGCGTCGACGGCCGACCGGCCGGCGAGGGGCCGGTTCGTCGTGCCGCCGCGCGCGGTCGACCGCACGTGTCGCCACATGGCGGTCGCGGCCCGCTCGGGTGAGGCCGCGTAGCAGACTTCGAAGGTCGTGCCCGCCTGCGCGGTCCAGCTCACCTCGGTGTGCCGGTCGATGGCCAGGGCTTCGTCGAGTGCGGGGGCCCGGCCGTCGCCGTCCGGCAGGACACGCGCGTTCGGGATCCCGGTGACGATCAACTCGTCGTGCGGCTGCCGGAGGGTGTCGTCGAACGCGGACCAGTCGACCGTGGCCGGCGGGTGGCCGGTGTCGTCCGCGTCCGCACCGAGTTCCAGCCAGACGTCGTAGCGGTAGCGGTTCATGACCGTGTCGGCGGTGCCGGTCTTGGGCAGGATCCGGGCCCGGCGCAGCCGCGGGTGGCGGACCGCGAAGTCGACGAACCAGCCGGGGTCGACCTGAAGCTCGCCCGGCGGGCCGGCCGGTGACGCGGTCCGGTGCGGCACGTCGCCGACGAAGACGCGGCCCGTGGACGAGGCGGCCTCGACCGCGCCGGTGAGCACCCGCTCCAGGTATGCCACGTCCGGGAAGTGCTGCACGACCGAGTTCAAGATCACCAGGTCGTGGTCGCGGCCCGCGGGGTCCGTGGCCTCCTGTGTGCGCACGTCGACGTGGGCCAGGCCGGGGTCGCCGGCCAGATGGCCGCGGAGGCGTTCGACGACCGAGCCGGCGAAGTCGGTGCCGATGTACCGGTCGCTGTCCGGCGCGAGGCGCCACAGCAGCAGTCCGGTGCCGCAGCCGATGTCCAGCACCCGGCCGTACGGGCCCGGGCCGAGGCGGGTCAGCGTGCCGCGTACCCACTCGCGCATGGTGGCGGCCGGGTACGGCCAGCCGGCGATGTCGAACGCGACGTCGGCGGCGGTGTCGTCCACCTCGTCGTACACGCGCCGCCAGGCGTCCAGGTAGGCCCGCTGCTCTGCGGGGTCCGTGACGTCCTCCGGCACCAGATAGGCGGCGAGCTGCTGCCGGCCGTCCGGGTCCGTGCCTGCCACCACGCACGCCTGGCGTACCGCGGCCGACGAGATGAGCACCGCCTCGATCTCGCCGGGTTCCACCCGCTGACCGCGCACCTGGACCTGGTGGTCGACCCGGCCGGCGAACTCGAGCAGCCCGTCCGGGGTCCACCGGGCCAGGTCGCCGGTGCGATACATCCGTTGGCCGGGCCGGAACGGGTCCGGCAGGAACTTGGCGGCGGTGAGCTCCGGCTGTCCCGTGTAGCCGGCCGCGACGCCGGGACCGGCCAGGCACAGCTCGCCGACCACACCGGCCGGTACCGGTTGCAGCCGCGCGTCCAGCACGTAGCCGCGCATGTTCGGGATCGGCCGTCCGAGCGGGACCTCCGCCGGCACGTCGTCGCCGGCGCGCCGCGGGTAGAGGAAACTCCAGCCGGTGCTCTCGGTGGCGCCGTACGCGTTCCACAGCACCCCGTCGTACTGCCGCAACAGCGATCGCCAGTGGACGCCCGACGCGCGTTCGCCGCCGGTGATCAGGTGCCGCACGCCGGTGAGGTCCAGCTCACCGGGGGAGATGCTGTTGAGCAGTGCCGGCGGCAGCCAGAACCGGGTCACCGCGTGCCGCCGGATCTCCCGCGACAGCGACCCGGCGTCCGGGAACCAGCCCGGCTCCGGAAGCACCAGGCGCGCTCCGGCGAGGAGGGTGGCCCAGACCTCGTAGGTGAAGACGTCGAACGAGATCGAGCAGGTCGACAGCACGGTGTCCGCCGGGGTCAACGGGTCGACACCGGAGCGCAGCACGAAGGAGAGCAGGTTGTCGTGCCGGGTCCGGATGCCGCGCGGCGTCCCGGTCGAGCCGGAGGTGTAGACCACGTACGCGAGCTGCCCCGGATGCCTGTCGACCGGTGGCGGCGCCGGGTGCGGGTCGGCGTCGTAGCCGTAGAGCCCGGCGAGCACGGTACGCGCGCCGGCGTCCCGGATCTGGTACTCGGCCCGGTCGTCGGGATGCTCGGGGTCGAGCGGGAGGTAGGCGGCACCGGCCTTCCACACCGCCAGCAGCGCGGTGACGAGTTCCGGAGACCGGGGCATGCGGACCGCCACCACGTCGTCCGGCCCGATGCCGCCGGCCCGCAGGTGGCGCGCCAGCCGGTCGGCGCGTTGGTCGAGTTCGGCGTACGTCAGCGTGCGCTCGCCGTGGACGATCGCCACGGCCTGCGGGGTCGTGCCGGCCTGCCGCTCGAAGAGATCGGCCAGGGTGAGATCCGTAGGGTAGGGCTCGTCGGTCTCGTTCCAGTCGCGGGTGACCCGGCGGATCTCATCCGGCGACAGCAGGTTGATCTGTGCGAGGCGCATCGGCGTTTCTCCTTGTTACCCGGCCAGCACCCGGGCCATCGTGGCCAGGCCCTCGTCCAGTTCGGTGCGGTCGATCACCAGGGGCGGCGCGACGATCAGGTTCGCGCCCTTGGCGATGACGTACACGCCGGCGTCGAGCAGCCGCTGGTGCCAATGCTTGAGTCGCGTTACCTCGGCCTCGGTGAGTTCCAGCGCGCCCAGCATCCCGATCGACCGCACCCGTACGACGGCGTCGCTGCTGCCGGCGACCGTGTGCAGCCCGCGGCCGAGCACCTCGCCGAGCTTGGCGGCGCGCTCCACGGCGTTGGTCCGCTCGTACTCGTCCAGCGCGGCCGACGCGGCCACGGCCGTGAGCGGGTGGGCGCTGAAGGTGTGCCCGCAGCCGAGCGGCGTGTCGCCGAACCGCTCGGCGATCTCCGCGCTCACCGCGACCGCGGCGATCGGCGCCACCCCCGCGCTGAGCGCCTTGCCCATGGTGACCAGGTCGGGACGCAGGTCCCAGTGCTCGAAGGCGAACCGGCGCCCGGTACGGCCGAACCCGGTCAGCACCTCGTCGCAGATCAGCAGGATGCCGTGCTCCCGGCACACCTCGGCGATGCCGGCCAGGTAGCCGTCGGCGGGTACGAGCACGCCACTGCCGCCGGGCACCGCCTCGATCACCGCCGCGGCGATCCCGCGCGGGCCGAGCGCCTCGACCGCCCACCGGAACGCCGCCACGTCGTCGCGGACCACGCCGGAGCCGGCCCGGAACGGCACGCTGTAGGTGGGCTCCTGCTCCCACAACCGCCGCCGGTCGTCGTCGCTCGACATCGCGGCGGGACCGTGGCTGCCGTGGTACGAGCGTCCGCGATACAGGATGTGCCGGCGGCCGGTCACCGCGCGTGCGATGCGGATCGCGTCGTTGTTGGCCTCGGTGCCGCTGTTGGCGAAGAAGAACTTGGTGAGGTGGTCGGGCGTGAACGCGGCCAGCCGTGCCCCGAGCTCGGCGCGCTGGCGGGTCGCGGCGAGCGGCGTCACATAGCTCAGCTCGCGGCTCGCCTCGTACACCCGGCGGTGGATCGGTTCCAGCGAGTGGCCCAGGTTGGTGACCACCAGCTGGCTGGCGAAGTCGAGCACGCGCCGGCCGTCCGCGGTACGGAACGCGGACCCCTCGGCGCTGACGATCTCCAGCGGCGTGTAGCCGTCCTGAGCGACCCATTCGAACAGCGTCGTGGCTTTGCAGGCGGCCGCCACGGTGCCCGGGTTCATCGCACGCCCTCCAGCGACGGGGAGAGCAGCGGTACCAGACCCAGCACGTCGGCCAGGCGTGCGAAGCCGTCCAGCCGGTGCCCGCGTCCCTTGCGGGGCCGCACCGCCACGTTGATCTGGTCGGCGCCGGCGTCCACGTACGCGCCGATGAGGTCGCGCATCTGCTGGACCGAGCCGTGCAGCACCGCGGCCCGGCTCTGCTCGGCGTTGCGGCCGAACTGCTCGAGCAGGTCGTCCTCGTTCCAGGCGAGCCCGATGTTGACCGAGCAGGTGATCTCCGATACCGACCGGCCGCGCTCGTCGCAGTGGCCGGCCAGGACGGCCTTCTTGTGCCGGAAGACCTCGGGAGGCACGAACGCGACGTTCCAGCCGTCCGCCTCGGCAGCGACGCGCAGCGTCAGCTGTTCACCGCCGCCGCCGACCCACAGCGGCAGCCGGGACTGCACCGGCCGTGGTTCGCACCGGGCCTGGTCGAGGCGGAAGAACTCGCCGTTCACGGTGGCCGGACCGGCACCGTTGAGCAGCGCGTCCACGCAGCGCAGGGCCTCCTGCATCTGCCGGATCCGCCGGGGCCGCGACTCGTAGGGCAGCCCGAACGCCTCGTACTCGCGGCGGTGCCAGCCCGCTCCGAGGCCCAGGGTGATCCGGCCGCCGGAGATGATGTCCATGGTGGCCGCGGCCTTGGCGAGAATCGCCGGATGCCGGTACGACGGCACGTAGACCAGGCAGCCGCAGCGCACCCGCTGGGTGGTCGCGGCGAGCAGGGTGTGCATGGCGATCGACTCCAGGCAGTCGGCGTCGGAGGTGCCGTTCGCCGCGTACAGGTGGTCGAAGACCGAGATCCAGTCGAAGCCGAGACGCTCGACGAGCCGCCAGACCTCCTGCAGCGCCGCCGGCTCGGTGTGCTGGAGCCCGGGATGCACCCCGAAGGCGATCCCGGGGAACAGCATGCTTCGCGACATCTCATCCATCGCTGGGTTCCGCCCTCTCCTGCCGGAGCATCTCGGCCATCTCGGCCACCGTGCGCGCTCCCGCCAGCCCGACCGGGATTCCGGTGAGGCGGTAGCGCCGACGCACCTCCATGAGGACCCGCATGAGCAGCAGCGAGTGGCCACCGAGCTCGGTGAAGCTCTGGTTGCGGCCGACGTGCGTCACGTTCAGGGTGGTGGCCCACATCTGCGCCAGCTCGGTCTCCAGACCCGCGCGCGGCGGTTCCTGATCCGTGCCGGTCCGGTCCGGCCGCTGCGCGGGGGCCGGAAGCGCGGCCCGGTCGAGTTTGCCGCGGTCGGTGCGCGGGATCTCGTCGAGCACGGTGAGGCTGCTGGGGACCATGTAGTCGGGCAGCCGGGCGGTGAGCCGCTTGCGTACGTCGTCGAGCCAGTCCTCCGGCGCACCGGCGACCGGCACCAGGTAGGCGGCGAGGCGGCGGTCACCGGGGCTGTCCTCGCGTACCACGACGCAGGCCTGTCGTACGAGCGGCGACTCGACGAGCGCCGCGTCGACCTCGCCGAGCTCGATGCGGTAGCCGCGGACCTTGACCTGGTCGTCCACCCGGCCGACGAAGTCGAGCAGCCCGTCGGCCTGCCAGCGCACCAGGTCGCCGGTGCGGTAGACACGTTCGCCCGGCCGGAAGGGATCGGCCAGGAACTTCTGCTCGGTCAGCTCGGGCCGGTTCAGGTAGCCGCGGGCCACGCCGGGGCCGCCGAGGTACAGCTCCCCGGTCGCGCCGACCGGTACCGGGTCGAGCTGTTCGTCGAGGACGTACGCGCGGACGTTGGGCAGCGGCCGTCCGATCGGGACCGAGACGGTGTAGCCGGCGTCGCGCGGGATCGGGTGGGTGGTGGCCTTGACCGAGCACTCCGTCGGTCCGTAGATGTTCACCAGCCGCAGCCGGTCCGACTGGCGGTACGCCTGCGCCACATGCGGGGGCGAGACCGGTTCGCCGCCGACCGCGATGGCGACCTCGCCGAAGTCGGTGAACAGCTCGATGTCGGCCATCTCGTTGAAGAAGGACGAGGCCATCCACATGGCGTTCACGCCGTGGTCGCGGACGGCGGCGCGCACGGCCGGCACCACCGGCCCGTCAGCGGCCAGCACGCAGGTGCCGCCGTGGGTGAGGGCGGCCCAGATCTCGTACGTCTGTGCATCGAAGGAGATCGGGGAGTAGTGCAACGTGCGCAGCTCCGGCCCCCAGGTGATGCCGTTGATCCGGTGCAGGTAGCGGGTCAGGTTGCGGTGCTCGAGCAGGACACCCTTCGGCCGGCCGGTCGAGCCCGAGGTGTAGAGGACCTGTGCCACGTTCTCCGGCCGGGCCGCGACCCGGGGTGCGCTCTCCGGATGGTGGCCGTACTCCCATGCGGCCAGGTCCACGGTGTGTGTGGCCGCGACGGACGGAGCGGTGGGCGTCAGGGCCTGCTCGGTCAGCAGGACCCGGGCCTGTGCGTCCTCGATCTGGAACTGGGCCCGGTCGCGCGGATGGTCGGGCTCGAGCGGCAGGTAGGCGGCGCCCGCCTTCCACACCGCCAGCAGCGCCACGATGAGGCTCGGCGTGCGCCGCATGCGGATCGCCACGACGTCGTCGGGTCCGGCGTCCAGGTGGTGTGCGAGCTGGTTGGCGCGCCTGTCGAGCTCTCCGTAGGTCAGACGGTCGTCGCCGTGGACGACCGCGACCGCGTGCGGTGTGGCGGCGGCCTGCCGCGCGACCAGCTCGGCGATCGTGAATTCGGCGGGGTACGGCTCGTCGGTGGCGTTCCAGTCCGAGGTGACCCGGCGGCTCTCGGCCGGCGTGAGCCACATCCGGGGCTGGATCGGCCCCTGTTCGGTCACGAGCAGCCGCAGGAAGTGCGCGACCCGTTCGACGAGCAGCTCCGCCTCGGCACGGCCGGCCTGATCCGCGGCCGTCGACAGGAACACCTCGATCCGGTCGCCCGGCATGACGTGCACCGCGTGGGTGTAGTTGGACTTGCTGCCCTCCGGCAGTGCGCCGGCCGCGCGCCAGGCGAGCGGCGGGTCGGCCAGGAACGGCGGGATCGGCGTCTGGAAGTTCTCGATGGCCACGCCGGTGTCGAACAGCGACCGTTCCCGGCCGAGCGACCGCTGGATCTCCCACAGTGGCGCCGTGGCGTGCTCACGGTCCTGCGACAGCTCCTGTTGCAGCGTCGCCAGCCACTCGGCCAGTGGCGTCTCGCCGGGCAGTGTCACCAGCACCGGCACCACCTGTGCCAGCAGGCCGGCGACCTGGTCGCGGCCGGTGAGCTCGGCCGGCCGGCCGGCGGTGATCCCGCCGATGATCACGGCCGGTGTCTCGCGTTCGGCGGCGACCCGGGCCAGCGCCACCGCGGCCACCGACAGGGTTCCCAGGGTGAGGCGGGCCGAACGCAGCGCCGCCTGCACGGCACGCGAGTCGTCGTCCGGCAGCGTGGTCCGGACCTCGTGGTAGGCGCAGGCCTCCTGGCGTCGCGGCGTCGCGGCCGGGGCCTCCTCCCCGGTGACCACGGCACTGAGCCGTGCGTGCCAGTAGGCCACGTCCCGCTCCGCCACCCGGTCGCGCATCCGCCGCGACTCCTCGGCGACGCCGAGCCAGGACGGGGCGGGCCGCAACCGTACGACGTCGTCGGCGAGCCTCGACCCGACCACGGCTTCCAGTTCGCGCAGGATCAGCTCGACGCTCCAGCCGTCCAGCAGCGCGTGGTGGTACGTCCACACGAGCAGCACGCCGTCGGCCAGGGTGACGAGCGTGAAGCGGGACTTCGGCCCCGGCTCACGGACACCGCAGCTCTCGCGTACCTCCTGCAACGCCGTGCGCAGCCGCTCCGGCTCGGCGGCCGGGTCGACCGGCACCTCGAGGCGCTCGACCGGCGCGCCCTCGGGGAACGTCGTCTGCGACCATCCGTCGCCGTCCGGGACGAACCGCAGCCGCAGCGCCTCGTGCCGCGCGGTCGTGCTGTCGAGTGCCGCCTCGAGATGCTCGACGGCCTCCGGCGCGACCAGCCACTTGTGCTGGTTGACGTACAGGTCGGGGACCGGTGAGGCCAGACATTCGAAGAGGATGCCCTGCTGTGCCGGGGTGAGCGGGACGGCCGTGGTCATGAGCCGATGTCCGATGCCTGCGGCTGGACGAGCGCCAGGACCTGGTACTGGTGGATCTCGGGCTGGTGGCCGAAGCGCCGCACCATCTGCGCGATGAGATCGCTCTCCCGGAACGCGCGGGCCGCGGCCTCGTCGCGCCATATGTAGTGCGATCCGTAGCGGCCCGCCTCGGCGTCGTGCACGAACGCCTTGAGCACGAGGCCCGGAAAGTCGCGGTAGAACTCGGCACGGGCCTCGGCCAGGGCCCGCAGTTCCCCGGCATCGGTGCCGGCGACCCGGAAGTACAGCGTCATCGCGACGTACGACTCGGACATGCTCTCCCCTTCGGCGTCTGGTGGCTCAGCCCTCGGCGATGGCGCGTTCCTCGAACTCGTCGCCGTACCACTTGTCGGACCAGGGCACCCAGGTCGCGATGAGCGTGTCGCGGTGGCCCTCCTCGCCGGTCGGCTCGATCTCGGAGACGTAATGGAACATCTCCCGGTCGGCGAAGACGATGCCCTGGCCGGCCGCCAGCGTGGTGGTGTGGAACGGCTTGCCGTCGACCGACGGGCTCATCAGCGCCGTCTCGGCGCCGGTGATCTGGTGCCGGTCGAAGACGCCGATCAGCACGTAGTCGCGGCCGTCGGAGTGCGGTCCCTCCGGCACGATGACACCCTCGATGTCCTTCTTCACGACGATCCGGAACTGGTGGACGTTGATCTGCCAGTCCTGCGCGGGATCGAGCGGGATCTCCTCGGCGCCGGCGCGGATGAACGGCGTGAAGTCCGCCTCGATCGGCTGGTAGTGGCGGCGGATGCCGCCGGCGACCGGGTTGTACTTGGAGAACGTGACGTACGGCCGCAGGGGCAGCCGCTCGAACTCCCATCGGTCGCCGGAGCGGAACATCTTGAACTGGGCGAATCGGCGGTACCGGTTCTCGCCCATGTACTCGTCGAACTTGAGGTCGGCGAAGCTGTCGGCGACCTCCTGCGGAATGGGCGGCAGGTCGAAGATCGAGAAGTGTTGCGCGTTGAGAGGCATGCGGTCGTCACCGTCCTTCAGGCGATCTGGTGTGCTTCAGTGGGCCGATCGTTTGCGGAGCTCGGCGAGCAGCGTGTCCAGGTAGCGGGCCGATGCGTTGAGGCGGATCAGCGCTCCGGCGGCGATGTCGCGTCCGGCCTGCGCGTTCGCCGAGACCAGCGGTGAGACCACGTTGTGGAACCACCCGGCCGCGTGCACCGCGTCGATGCGGACGTGCAGGTCGTGATAGGCGAGGCCGTCCTCGGGCAGGCCGAGCCGGCGCCAGCCGGCGATGAACGGCTTGAACCGTTGCGGTACCAGGTATTCGGTCACGCCGAAGTAGCCGACCGCTCGGTAGTAGTGGCGGCGGTTGAGCGCGAGGCACGACGACAGGTTCGACGAGACGCGCGCTTCCAGCAGGAGGTTCTCGCGTACGTACTCGTCGTCGACGTTCAGGCACCGGAGCGTGTGCGCGAACAGCCGCGTGTGCACGTCCTCGGGACGGCCGTTGCCCATCTCGTCCCAGTAATTGGTGGCGATCTCCATCTTCTCGGGTCCGCTCGTGCCGACCTGCATGAGCGCGAGAATGTCGTCGAAGCGCGGGTCGAGGCTGGTTTCCTGCGCGAGGTAGAACCGGAAGTCGTCGGCCGTGGCCTCATCCGGCAGGTAGCTCTCGTAGAGCTCGTGGTTGCGGGCCGGGTGCTGCGCGATGAGCCGTTTGAGCCAGGTCAGGTACTGGTTGCCGTTGGTCGGGTACCCGGTGATCTGCTCGTCGGGCACCTGGCGCATCTCGTCGGCGAGCATGGCCCGCTCGAAGGTGGCGGCGATGTCGCGCAGCAGCGGCTGACGTTCGGCGTCGGTCTGGTCCGGCTCGGGGACGGCGAAGTCCCGGTCGTAGATGACGAGCAGGACGTCGTGAATCTGCTGCAGCGCGGCCGGGTCGCGCTCGGCGTACGCCCGCTGGATGAGGGCCTGGCAGGTCTGCAGGATGTCCTGGCGCAGGCCGAAGTCGGCGTTGATCTCGTCCCAGGCGCCGGCCGGCTGGTCGGCCAGCCATTCCAGATACGCGCGGTCCACCCAGAGTGGCCGGGCCGTGCGGGCATCGATGATCGTCATGACTTCTCTCTCCTGGCGGCTACTCGGCGAAGAACGGGCGATCGGACGGGCCGTACGGCTTCAGCTCGTCCCACCACTGCACGTGCGGATCGAAGGCCGCGAAGAACGGCCGGCCCACCAGCTCCGGCCGGCGTGCTTGCAGGAACCGCAGGGCGAAGGCGGGCCGGCGGTCGAGCTCGACCGGCCCGTCCACGACCACCTTGCCCGGGGCCGCTGACATCACCGGCCCGCGGGCCGTGCGGCCGAGTCCGGACAGGCCGGCGATCGCGTCCCGGTAGATCTGCCAGCCGCGCACCAGCGGCACGCCGAAGTACCGGCTGGCTCCGGTGTCGCGCTCGACGAACAGGTAGTAGGGCACGATCCCGAGCCGTACCTGGGCGCTCCACATCCGGCTCCAGGTGGAGGCGTCGTCGTTGACGTGCCGGACCAGCGGCGCCTGTGAGCGCAGGACCGCGCCGGTGTCGTACAGGCGGCGGATCGCCTGCCGCGCGGCATCGGTCTCCAGCTCCCGCGGGTGTGACACGTGCAGCATGAGGGCGACGTGCCGGCCGTCCCGCACCAGCCGGGCCAGCAGTTCGAGCAGGGTGTCCGCCTCGGGGCCGTCGAGAAAGCGGTACGGCCAGAACGACAACGCCTTGGTGCCGAGCCGGATGGTCGTGACGTGCGGGAGCACGCCGTCGAGGAACGGACGCAGGTAGCGCTCCAGCAGTGCGGTGCGCATGACCAGCGGATCGCCGCCGGTGAGCAGCACGTCCGTGATCTCCGGGTGGTCCTGCAGGTACCGCGTCATGGCCGCCGCGCCGGAGGTCTCCTGGCGCAGCTCCGGCTGCTGCACGAACTGCGCCCAGCGGAAGCAGTATCCACAGTAGGAATGGCAGGTCTGGCCGTGCCGTGGAAATATCAGAAGTGTTTCCCGGTATTTATGCTGAAGACCCCAGGGATCGAAATCCGTGGTCTGCGGGATGTTTCTCGTCAATTGATCGGACGGGTGCGGGTTGAGTCGTTCCCGGATTGTTCCGACGATACCCGCGACCTCATCCCGGGAACCGTTCTCCAGTGCCTGGCGGATGCTCTCGAAGTCATCACGCGGCAGCATGTCGCGGTGCGGGAAGACCAATCTGAAGATCGGGTCGTCCGAGCCGCGTGACCAGTCGATCAGTTCCTCGGTGACGTACGAATTGACCTTGAACGGTAGCACCTGGGCCACCACCCGCACGTCCTCGGCCAGCCTCCGGTCACCCGTGCGGTCCAGCACCAGAGTGCTCAGGCCGGTGCCGCTGACGGTGCCGATGCGCCGTGCCGACCCGGTCACGGACCCGCCCGGAACTGGCCACAATGGTTGATCATTTCGACCCCCGTGTTGATGATCGACGATGTGTCCGGGAACGAATCTACGTCAGCCCGGATCGAGATGTCCACAAAAGATATCGATGACTGCCTTCGAAAAATTCAATATGACCGTACGGCTGCGGCGTCGGCTCCGGACGCTGTTAGTGTGGCGCTCGAATCCACCGCAGTGAACGGTTCCGGGCGTGATTACGGACTCGGTGGGCGCCGCACGAGGTAAAATGCGAGGGGAACGTGCGATGAATGTGCTGGTCCTCAATCGGTACGCACTGGCGAACACGCCTTATCACGCCTGGCTCGGCGAGCCGGGGTCGATCACGGTGGTGACCGACGACGAGGTGACGGCCGACGCCGACCTGAGCCGGTACGCCGAAGTCGTGCCGATCGCCGGCTACGAGAACAACCCGATGGTCGAGCTGACCGCGTTGCGCCTGCACGAACGGCACCGGTTCGACGCGGTCGTCGCCATGTCGGAGGTCGACGTGCTGCGCGCCTCGCGGCTGCGGGAGGCCATGGGCGTCACCGGGCAGGACGTCCGCAGCGCCGAGGCGTTCCGCGACAAACTGCGGATGAAGGAGCTGCTGGCGGCTGCCGGGATCCCGGTGGCACCGTTCGCGGCCGCTCCCGACGCCACCGCGATCCACCGCTTCCTGCGGGATCACCCGTACCCGATCGTCGTGAAGCCGCGGCGTGGGCACGGTTCGATGGGTGTCGAGGTGCTCCGCGACGACGCCGACCTCGAGCGCTTCCTCGGCGCCGAGCGGGCCCTGTGGACCGACGACGGCGCCCCGCTCCTGGCCGAGGGCTACGTGGAGCACGAGATCTACCACGTCGACGGTCTGGTGGTCGGCGGCGTCCCGCGCCTGATCTGGCCGTCCGCCATCAGCTCCTGCCTGAACCACCGGGACGGCCTGGAGATGCGCAGTGTGCAGCTGGCGGCCGACGACCCGCTGCACGGGCCGCTCATCGAGATCACCGAGCGGGCGCTGACCGCGCTGCCGACGCCGGACATCACCCTCTTCCACGCCGAGGTGTTCCACACCCCGGACGGCCGCCTGGTGTTCAACGAGATCGCCAGCCGGATCGGCGGTGGCAAGATCCACGCGGCGGTCAAGCTCGCGTTCGGCGTCGACCTCGGGGCCGCCTACTTCGGCGCGATGACCGGTGGGCCCGTTCCCGAAATCGCCGCCGAGCCGGATCGGGTGGTCGGCTGGCTGCTGTTCCCGCCGGTCGAGGGCGCCTTGATCGCGGCGCCGGAGCACTGCTCGGTGCGGGGCGTCGTCGACTACCGCCTGCATGCGAAGCTCGGCACGGTCATGCCGCGAGCGAGCTACAGCACACAGGCGATCGCTTCGGCGGTGCTGGCCGGTCCTGACCGGGCCGCGGTGGACGAGAGCATCGACCGGACCGTGGCCTGGTTCCATGACGAGATCAAGATCGGGTGACACATGGACTCCGCCTTCGCCGAAACCGTCGAGAACGCCGGCTCCGCCGAGATCGCGGCCCTGCCCGTGCCGGACCACTACCGCGCCGCGGTGCTGCGGCGCGCGGAACAGACCATGTTCGACGGTGTGCCGGCCGCCGAGCGGGATCCGGCCAAGTCGATCCACATCGAGGACGTGCCCACGCCCGAGCCGGGACCGGGCGAGGCGCTGATCGCCGTGATGGCCAGTTCGATCAACTACAACACCGTGTGGAGCGCGTTGTTCTCGCCGGTGTCCACATTCGCGTTCCTCGACCGGTACGCCCGCACCGGGGGATCCGCGGCCCGGCACAGCCTGCCGTACCACGTGATCGGGTCGGACCTGGCCGGCGTGGTTCTGCGCACCGGTCCCGGCGTCCGCCGCTGGCGTCCCGGCGACCGGGTGGTGGCGCACTGCCTCTCGGTGGAGCTGGAGGATCCCGAGGGGCACGACGACGCCATGCTCGACCCGCAGCAGCGGATCTGGGGTTACGAGACCAACTACGGCGGGCTGGCCGAGCTCGCGCTGGTCAAGGCCAACCAGCTGATGCCCAAGGCCGGTCATCTGAGCTGGGCCGAGGCCGCTTCATCGGGGCTGGTCAACTCGACCGCATACCGGCAACTCGTGTCGCGCAACGGCGCCGACATGCGGCAGGGCGACAACATCCTCATCTGGGGTGCGGCCGGCGGGCTCGGGTCCTACGCCACCCAGTACGCACTCGCCGGCGGCGCCACCCCGATCTGCGTGGTCTCCAGCGAGCGCAAGGCCGCCATCTGCCGGGACATGGGTGCCGAGGCGATCATCGACCGGGGCGTGGAGAACTATCAGTTCTGGCGCGACGAGCGTACCCAGGACCCGCGCGAGTGGCGCCGGTTCGGCGAGCGGATCCGCGAGCTGATCGGCGGCGAGCACGTCGACATCGTCTTCGAGCACCCGGGCCGCGAGACGTTCGGCGCCTCGGTGTACGTGGCGCGGCGCGGCGGCGCGATCGTCACGTGCGCGTCGACGAGCGGCTACATGCACGAGTTCGACAACCGCTACCTGTGGATGCACCTCAAGCGGATCATCGGCTCCCACTTCGCGAACTACCGCGAGGCCTGGCAGGCCAACCGCCTGATCGTCCGTGGCCGCATCCATCCCACGCTGTCCTGCGCCTACCCGTTGTCCGAAGTGGGCACCGCGGTGGACGACGTCTTCCACAACCGCCACCACGGCAAGGTGGGCGTCCTGTGCATGTCACCCTCCGAGGACCACGGCATCACCGATCAAGCGTTGCGATCGAAGCACGAACACGCCATCAACCGCTTCCGCCGCTTCTGACCGTGCCGGTGCCCCTGCGCCGGCACCGGATTCCAATCTTCGAATCGAGCGCCGCGCGGACCGTTACATCAACGACTGGACTTGGTTCCGGCCGAGAGGAGCGATGTGAACTCGTCGCGAACGGCAGACGATGCTCTGCCCATTGTCGCGGTTCTGTATGACGGCGGCGGCGCCGCCGGGCCGACGGAAATCGTCTCCGCCGCGAAGGGCCAATGCCGCGTCCTGTTCGTCTGCGACTACGCCGCGGCCGGACCGCGCCGCCAGCGCCGGCTGATCGAGGCGGCCGGACCGACGTTGGACGTCACCGGTGCCCGCCCCGACTCGGTCGCGGAACAGTTGTGCGACGCGGGAGCCGAAGGGTTGGTCACCTTCAGCGAAGCGCGCCTGACCGAGGCGGCCCGCATCGCCGAGCTGGCCGGTCTGACGTTCCACTCACGTGACGTGATGCGCCGGTGCACCGACAAGGAGGCACAGCGGGACGCCCTCGCCGCGGCCGGACTCGATCACGTCCGCTACCAGACGGTCGACGAGGCTGACGAATTGAGCATCGCGCTGGACAAGGTCGGCCTGCCCGCCGTCATCAAGCCGGTGACCGGCGTGGGCAGCCGCAACACCACTCAGGTGAACACGCTCGCCGAGGGGCACCGGGCGCTCCTGGCGATCCGGGAGTCGGGCTGGGCAGGACCCGTGATCGTCGAGGAGCTTCTGGTCGGTGACCGGTCGTCGGCGGGGCCCGACTGGGGTGACTACGTGTCGGTCGAGTCGCTGGTGTGCGACGACGAGATCAGGCCGGTCTGTGTAACCGGAAAGTTCCCGCTCGCCAAGCCGTTCCGGGAGTCCGGAGTGGTAATACCGTCGACGCTGGCTCCCGCCGACGCGGCGAGAGCCGTCGACCTGGCCGTCGCCGCCGTCCGTGCTCTGGGCGTCCGGCACGGGGTCACCCACACCGAGCTGAAGCTCACCGCGGAGGGCCCGCGCGTCATCGAAGTCAACGCCCGGGTCGGCGGCTACGTACCCGAGTTGCTGTACCGCTCCACCGGCTTCGATCTGATCCGGGCGGCTCTGCTCCTCGCCCTCGGCGAACTTCCCGAGGTGCCGCCGCTGGTGTTCCGTACCGTCGAGTTCGAATACTTCCTGCAACCGCCCGTCGAGGCGGCGGAGCTGGTGGACCTGGCCGGAATTCGCCAGGCTCGCGCCATCGAGGGTGTGCACCGGGTCGACCGCCAGCTGGATCCCGGCGACCGCATCGACTGGCGCGACGGAACCAGGAGTCATGTGCTGATCGCGCACGGCTCCGTCGCCAGCCACGCCGACGCCACGCGGGTGTGCCAGGCGATCCGGGAGACCATCCGCCCGAGGTACGCCTGATCGGGGGGAGCGATGTGTCCCGCGACATGCGTCTTTTCGGTGTCCTGAGTGCCGCCTATGGGATTTCCACTCTCGGAAATTTCCTCAACCTCATCGCCGTCAACCTGTACGTCCTGGAGTTGACCGGCAGCGCTCTCCACGTCGGTTCCCTGATGGCCGCCCGGCTCGGTGCCGCTTTCCTCGCCGGGCCGCTGGCCGGATGGCTGGCCACCCGTTTCTCCCGCCGGGTCCTCATGGTCTGCTGCGACGTGGCCCAGGCGTCGGTCATGGTGCTGCTGGTGCTGGCGCCCGTCACCGCGCATCTGCAGATCGTGTGGGCGTCCGCCGTCGTTCTCGGCGCCGGGAACACCGTTTTCGTGGTTGCTCTGCGCACCAGCGTTCCGGACCTGGGCGGATCCGCGGCTCGGCAACGCGGCAACGGATACCTGGTCACGGCCAAAGCCTTCGGCACCGTTCTGGGCTTCGCCGCGGCCGGCCCGCTGATCGGGACGTCCGGGCATCAGGCCGCCTTCGCCGTCAATGCGGGCAGCTTCGTCGTCTCCGCGACCGTTCTGGCCTGGCTACCCCTGTCCTTCGACTCTCGCGGCAAGGCGGCGAACTCGCCGAGCCGGGGAGCGGGCACACGATGGGGGCTGCCCGCGTTGTTGATGACCGCGCCGGCCATGACGGCGGTCGTCGGTCTGCGAGGGATCGAGGGGTGGGGTTCGGCGTCCCACAACGTCGTCCTTCCGGTCTTCGCCGAGTCGGCGGAACCGGCCAACCCGGCAGCGCTGTTGAGCCAGTTCTGGACGGCCTGGGCAGTGGGCAGCCTCTCGATGTACTGGGTGGTCACCTGGTGGCGGCGAGGCCGGCGTGAACTCGACAACCGGGTCTACGCCGGTGCGCTCGGACTGGCGTCGGCCGCCTTCGTCGCGGCCTTCCTCGACGTACCGCGGCCCGTGATGGTGCTGTTCGCCGTGCTCGCGGGTTTCGCTGACGGGCTGGCCGAACTCGCCTACGTCACCAGCCTGCAAACCGCTCCGGACAGCCAGCGGGCGGCGGTGTTCGGGGCGTCGGCGGCGGTGGAGACGCTCGGTCTCTCCAGCGGCATGCTCTGCAGCGCGGTCCTGCTCGATCGGTCGGCTCCGTTGCCGGTCGTCGCGCTCTTCCACGGAGTGGTGATCCTTGCGGCGGTCGCCTACCCCGTCCTTGTTCGCCCCCGCCAGTGCCAGCCGCAGCTATCCCCATCCGTGACGGCGAGACCGCAGGAGCGCAACGGTGAATGAGCACATGGCGCAGTACACCGGCACGCCGGTTGTGTCGGACATCGACTTTCCGCGCGACATCACGGAAGGCTTGCTCGCCGCGGCCGACCGGCACCCTGACGCCGGCTTGGTGGCTCGTACCTTCGTCGCCTATCCCGATCTGCTCGTCGAGGCCCGTCGTGTCCTGGCGCTGTTACGAACGCGTGGCCTCCGACCAGGTGGCTACGCGATCGTGTGCGGTCACGAGGACGCCGTTGCCTATCTGTCGGCGTACTGGGGTTGCGTGCTGGGCGGGATCCGCCCGCTGCTGGCCTTCCCCGGCTACGACTCGTCCACCACCCCGGCGGGTCGCGGCCTGCTCCAGCGCGCTGCTGAGGTGCTGGGGGACGACTCCGTGCTCCTGTGCGGGCCGCGCACCAGTGCGGCCCTCGACAGCTCGCTGCGCTGCGTCGACATCTCCGATGCCGCCGCTGAGCCGCCGGCCGACGATCTGCACCGGCCGGAGCCGGCAGAGGTGGCGATGCTGATGATGTCCTCGGGAAGCACCGGAGTCCCGAAGCTCATCCAGCTGACGCACCGGGGGCTGTCCGAGTTCGCCGCCGGATCGAGCACGATGCTGCCGCTCGAACCGGGCGACGTCATCCTGAACTGGCTGCCGCTGGACCACAGTGGAGCGTTTCTCCTGTATCACCTGCTGGCGGTCTTTCACGGCGCGACAAACGTGCAGGTGCCCACCGATACGGTCCTCGCTGACCCGCTGGTCTGGCTCGATCTGATCGAGAAGCACCGCGCCAACCACACCTGGGCACCCAATTTCGCGTACCGGCTGGTCAGTCAAGCGCTCGCCGAGCATCCGGATCGGCGATGGGATCTGTCGTCGGTGCGCAGCCTGGTCAGCGGGGGAGAACAGATCACCGTTCCGGTGGTCGAGGAGTTCCTGAGTCGTACGTCCGCGTTCGGGCTCCGCCCGGAGGCCTTCCTTCCCGTCTGGGGCATGACCGAGACGACCACCGCGATCACCTTCGCCCGGCCCGGACTGGGCCCCAACGTGTGCCGGGTGCGAACGTCCAGCCTCAGCGGTGACCTGGAATGGGCCGACGGGCCGGCCGACGAGCTCGACACGACGACGTTCGTGGCCGTCGGCGCGCCGGCCCCGGGCAGTGTCGTCCGGGTGATCGGCGACGACGGCAACACCCTGCCCGAAGGGCGGATAGGTGTCCTGCAGGTCGCGTCGGCCCGCGTGACACCCGGCTACCTGCGCGATCCGGAAGCGGACGCACGCGCCCTCGCCGTCGGCGAGGACGGTACGACCTGGCTGAACACCGGTGACCTCGCCTTCGGGAGGGACGGGCAGGTCTTCATCGTCGGCCGGCAGGACGACCGCATCATCCTGAGAGGGCAGAACCACTACGCCTACGAGATCGAGAGCGCCGTCGAACGGGCTGCGGGTGTACGCCCCGGGACCGTGGCCGCCTGCGGAGTGCCGGACGAGGCGAGCGGTACCGAGGAACTGGCGGTCTTCGTCGCCGTCGAGGGCACCGACGACCCCGCCGTCCCGGTGCGGGCCGCGCGGGACGTGCTGTTTCGCCGCCTCGGCCTGACCGCGCGCGTCCTTGCGGTGCCAACCGACGCCGTCCCACGCACCGCGAGCGGCAAGGTGCAGCGCGGCCGCCTGCGCGAGCGCCTCCTCAGCGGTGAACTGCCGATCGTCGCGGACAGTTCGAACGCCACGACCGCACCCACCGGCGAGGTCGTGCGGAGAGTCTTCCGGTCGGTGCTCGGAAGGGACATCGACCAGTGGGCGCGGTTCTACGAGATCGGCGTCGACTCGGTCGGCCTGGTACGCCTGCACGAGGCGTTGCGACGTGCCCTCGGCGTCAGCTTTCCCAAGTCGGCGATGTTCGAGCACCCGTCGATGGCGGCGCTCACCCGGTACCTGGACACTGTCGACAGTGGACCCGGCAGCGCCGCCACACCGGCCACCGGATCGGCGCCCGAGCACCGCGTCGCGATCATCGGCATGGCGGTGCGCTTCCCGGGCGCCACGACCCTGGACGAGTACTGGGCGAACCTCATTGCCGGGGTGGCGAGCGTACGCAGGTTCACCGCGCGCGAACTGGCCGAGGCGGGGCTGCCGGAGGATGTCTACTCCCGCCCGGATTTCGTACCGGTCGCCGGTGCGCTCACCGGGATCGACGAGTTCGACGCCGGCTTCTTCGGCATCAGCCCCGCCGAGGCCGCGCGTACCGACCCGGCACACCGGCTCTTCCTGCAATGTTGCTATCACGCCCTCGAACACTCCGGCTACGCGGACGGTTCCGGCTCCGGACGGGTCGGAGTCTTCGCCGGCTCGGGGATGAACCTGTTCCCGCACCGGAACTATCTGCTCGGCAATCTGCTGCCGGGCGCCGACAGCGACCCGATCCGGGGCATGCAGGCCGCTATCGGCACGCATGCCGACTTCCTCGCCACCCGGGTCGCCTACCACCTCGGACTGACCGGTCCGGCGGTCGGCGTTCAGACGGCCTGCTCGACCTCGCTGGTCGCCATTCACCTGGCGGTGCAGGCGCTGGTGGCCGGCGATGCGGACATGGCCCTGGCCGGGGCCGCCGCCGTGCACGTTCCCCAGGTGACCGGCTACCGTCACTTCCCCGGCTCGATCCTGTCACCCACCGGTCAGTGCCGGGCTTTCGACGCCGCCGCCGACGGCACCGTCGGCGGCAGCGGGATCGCCGCGGTGGTGCTCAAACGCCTGGACCGGGCGATCGCCGACGGCGACACCGTCCACGCGGTCATCCTGGGCTCGGCGGTGAACAACGACGGAGCCGGCAAGGTCGGCTTCACCGCACCCGGTGTCGCAGGCCAGGTGGACGTGATCGGGCAGGCGATCGACCGGGCCGGTGTGCCGGCCGAGACCATCACGTACCTCGAGGCGCACGGCACCGGTACCCCGCTCGGCGACCCGGTGGAACTGCGTGCGGCGGCGCAGGCGCTGGCCGGGCGCACCGACCGGGTGGGCTTCTGCACGGTGGGCTCGGTCAAGCCGAACCTCGGCCATCTGGACAGCTGCGCCGGCATGGCCGGGCTGATCAAGACCGTGCTGATGCTCCAGCATCGGACCATGGTGCCCCTGGTCAACTTCGAGCGACCGAACCCGGAGCTGGACCTGGAGGGCGGACCGCTGGTGCTGGGCACGACCGTGCGGGAGTGGAACACCGGCGGGAACCCGCGCCGGGCCGGTGTCACCGCACTCGGCGTGGGCGGTACCAACGCCCACCTCATCGTGGAGGAGGCACCGGCTGTGCCGGCTCACCGCGGCAATGACCCGGGGGAGCGGGTGGCGGTTCTGCCACTGTCAGCGGCGCATCCGGAAGCGCTGACGGAACTCGCCGGCAAGCTGCACGATCACCTGCGGGCGTACCCCCGGCTCGATGTCGCCGACCTGGTCACCACCGCCGCGCTCGGCCGTTCCCACCTGAGGTACCGGACGGCGGTCGTCGGGGCGACGGCCACCGAGCTGGCGGAGGCGCTGCGGGACGCCACACCGGTCGAGGTGGCTTCCGGTGAGCGGCCGCCGGCGATCACCTTCGCCTACGGCGGTCAGGGATCCGCCTTCGCGGGTATGGCCGCCGAGTTGTACGAGGCGGTCCCGGCCTTCCGCGACGTTCTGGATGAGTGCGAGGAGGTATACCGGCAGGAGACCGGGGACAGCCTGCTGGCCTACCTGCGAGACGGCCGGGCCCCGACCCCAAGCCAGGACACGGACCTGGCCCAACCGGCCCTCTTCGCTTTCCAGATGGCACACACCGCGATGTGGCGTTCTCTCGGCGTCGAGCCGGCCTTCGTGGTCGGGCACAGCGCCGGGGAGTACGCGGCACTCTGCGCGGCGGGCGCGATGAACGTCGCCGACGGTCTGCGCCTGATGATCGCGCGGGGACGGCTGCTGCGCCGGACCGCCCCCGGAGCGATGATCGCTGTCTTCGCCGGCGAGGCCGCCGTCGACGATCTCCGCACCCGGACCGGGGTGGAACTGGCCGCCGTCAACGGCCGGACCGAGTACGTCGTCGCAGGTTCCGAGCGGGCGGTCGACGAAGCGATCGGCTGGCTCGACGAGCAGGCGATCACCTGGCACCGCCTCGCCGTCGACCGGGCGTTTCATACCGCGCTGCTCGACCCGGTCCTGAGCGAGTGGACCGGGTGCGCGGCGGCCGTACCGATGAAGCCCCTCGACATCCCCCTCGCCAGCACGCTGACCGGCACACTGCTCCACCCGGGAACCGTGGTGGGTGCCGCACACCTGCGCCAGCAGACCCGAGAGCCGGTACGGTTCGCCGACGCGCTGGCCGCGCTGAACGGCGTGGGCTGTGAGACGTTCCTGGAGATCAGCCCGGAGGCGGTTCTGACCGGGATCGCTCGCCGCTCCGGAACCGGCAGACGATGGATCGCCGTGGCGGAGCAGGGCACCGGACCACTGCGCGCCCGCTCGACGGCCCTCGCCGAGCTCTATTCGCTCGGCGCCAACCTGGACTGGTCGCGGATCGCTCCCGGCGGTCGCCGCATCCCGCTACCCGGCTATCCGTTCCGGCGAGATCGGCACTGGACCGAGGCCCGCCCGCAGCAGGCTGGCCCGGAGCCCGCCGGTGTCGCACCGGTGAGTGACCCGGGACCGGTACTGGCCAGGATTCGCGAGCTCACCGCCCGGGAGATCGGCGTCGAGCCGGCCGCGATCAGCCCCGACGCGACATTTCTCGACCATGGCGCCGACTCACTGACGATGCTGCGAGTGGTTCAGCAGGTGCGCCGGCAGTTCGGGGTCGACATCGCCGTACGCCGCTTGTTCACTGACGCCGCCACTTGCCGCAAGCTCGCCGAGCTCATCGGCGGTGAGCGCGGCCCCGATGTCGCCGCCCCGCCTCCGGCGGCACCGGCGCTCCCAGAGGCCGACTCGCAAAGCGTCGCGAGGGTCGTCGCCGAGCAGTTGCGCGTCACCGGCCAGCTCTTGGAGAACGTCACCACCCTCATGCGGGATCAGCTGAACATGTTGCGCGGTGACCCGGCGCCGGTCGCCGCGGTGCCGGTGACGGTCAAGCCATCGCCGGAGCGTGTGGCGACCCTAGCGCCGGCCATGAGCCCCGAACGACAGGCGGCCGACTTCAGCCTCTACTTCTTCGGCGACTACCCCGACTCGGATCAGAATCGCAAGTACGAAGCGATCATCGCGGCCGCCCGGTTCGCCGACGATCACGGGTTTCACGGCGTGTGGCTGCCCGAGCGGCACTTCCACTCCTTCGGCGGTCTGTTCCCGAATCCCGTCGTCGTCGCCGCGGCGCTGGCCCGGGAGACCTCGCGAGTCCGGATCAACGCCGGGTCGGTGGTGCTTCCCCTGCACAATCCGATCCGTGTCGCCGAGGAATGGTCGGTGGTCGACAACCTCTCCGACGGGCGCGTCGGCCTCTGCGTGGCCAGCGGCTGGCACGCCAACGACTTCGCGCTCCGGCCGGAGGCCTTCGGCCGGCACCGTGAGCTGACGTTCGAGCACCTCGAGACGGTACGGCGGCTGTGGTCCGGTGCGGCGGTACCGGCGACCTCCGGCTCCGGGGAGGCGATCGACGTACGCATCTATCCGCGGCCTCTGCAACCACTGCCGCCGCTGTCGGTGGCGGTGGTGTCGAACCCGGACACCTACCGCGCGGCCGCGGCTGCGGACGTCGGCGTGGTCACCAATCTGATGGTGCAGTCGGTGGAGCAACTGGCGGAGAACATCGCGCTGTACCGCCGGAGCAGGGCTGAGCACGGACACGATCCGGCTGGTGGCCGCGTGGTGGTGCTGGTGCACACCTACCTGGGCGCGGACCTGGAGAGGGTCCGGGCCGAGGCGTACGAACCGTTCTGCGACTACCTGCGATCGTCGCTCTCGCTGTTCGGTCAGGTCACCAACAGCCTCGGCATGCGCATCGACGAGGACACCCCGCCGGAGGACGTCGACTTCCTGCTGGAGCGGGCCTACCAGCGCTACTGCGCCGAACGGGCCCTGATAGGCACGCCCGAGACCGTCGGCCCGATCATCGACCGCCTCGTCCGCGCGGGGGCTGACGAGATCTCCTGCTTCATCGACTTCGGCCTACCGGCGGAACAGATGCTCGAGTCCCTCAACTTCGTCGACGAGGTGCGGCGCCGGCATCACCGTGACGACCGGACCGAGGCACCGGGTATCGCGCTGTCCCCGGCACAGCGGGGAATGTGGTTCCTCGAACAGCTGCATCCCGGCACCCTGAACTACCACGAGCCGAAAGCCGTGCGGTTGGACGGACCGCTCGACGTCAGCCGGCTTCGACGGGCGCTTGCCCGGGTGGTCGACCGGCACGCGCCGCTGCGGACGGTGTTCCGGCAGGTCAACGGCGAACCGCAACAGGTCGAGCTGCCGGCGGTGCGCGTCGAACTGCCGGTCCAGGACCGTCTGGGCGAGCCCGAGGCCCAGGTCCTGCGCTCGGTGCTGCAAGAGATGAACGTGACGCCGATCGACCTGGCCGCGGGACCGCTGCTGCGAGCCGCCCTGATCCGTCGCGGCCCCGATCGGCACCTGCTCGTGCTGTGCGTGCATCACATCGTCTTCGACTCGTTCTCCACGGCAGTCCTTCTCCGCGACCTCGCCGCCTTCTACCGCAGCGGACCGGACGGCCCGGACCCGCTTCCCGCGCTGCCCGTCACCTACGCCGCGCATCTGGCCACCCGCACACCCGACGCGGATCGGGCCGCCCGGGCGAGGGAGTACTGGCGACGTACCCTCGCTGGTGCCCCGTCGCTGGCGCTGCCCACTGACCCTCCCCGTGCGGCGTCGGGCGGCGGGAGCGGGGCGTCGCTCACCGTGGACTGGGACGCGGACCTCGCCGCTCGGGTCGGCGGTTTCAGCCGGGACCATCAAGTGACGCCGTTCATGACGCTGACGGCAGCGCTCGCCGGCGTTCTCGGCAGGTTCAGCGGCCAGCACGACCTGGTGCTCGGCACCGCGCTGACCCATCGCCCGCCGGGCACAGAGGACCTGATCGGCCTGTTCATCGACACCGTACCCCTGCGCATCGATCTCGCCGGCGACCCTTCGCTGGGTGAGCTCGCGCAGCGGGTGCGCGAGGTCAGCACCGAGGCGTACGAACACGCCGGTATCGGTTTCGACGGCATGGTCGCGGCCGTCAATCCGGAGCGTGAGTCGAGCCGCAATCCGCTCTTCCAGGTGCTGATCGAGTACGAGAACCGGACGGACGTGGACTTCGATCCGCCGCTGTTGCGGGCCAGCAGCGTCGACGTGGCCAGCCATCGGGCGCCCCTGGACATCACCGTCTACCTGTCCAACCACGACCACGGCTTGCAGTGCCACGTCGAGTACAACACCGACCTCTTCGACGAGCGGACGATCAGCGCGGTGCTGCGTTACGCGGAGTCCATGCTGCGCCGAGCCGCTGCCGCCCCCGAGCTGGGCCTGGCCGACCTGACGGCTCCTACCGAGGCTGACCGCACGGCTCTGGCCGCATGGAGCGGCCGCCCCTACGAGCAGCCGGCGGCCGGCCTGCACACCCTGTTCGAGACGCAAGCGCGCCGGGAACCCGATGCCGTCGCTCTGCGGACCGAGCTCGAGCCGGTGACCTACCGGGAGCTGGACCGGCGGGCGAACGCCTTGGCGTGGCGTCTGCACGACCGTGGCGTGCGGCCGGACGACATCGTGGGAATCTGCCTCCCCCGAGGTACCGAGCTCATCGTGGCCATCCTCGGCGTGCTCAAGGCCGGGGCGGCCTATCTACCGCTGGATCCGGCAGTGCCGTTGTCACGGCTGGCGTTCATGGCGCGAGACAGCGGCGCCTGGTTGCTGGTAACCGGCGACGGGGCGCTGGCCGCGCAGCTCGAGCTGGAGGCGGTGGCGGTCGAGGGTGCGGAACCGCGATCGGTGGCGCCGCCGCCCGTACCGGTGGATCCGGACCGGCTGGCGTACTGCATCTACACGTCCGGCTCCACCGGGATGCCCAAGGGTGTTGCGGTGCCGCACCGCGGCCCGGTCAACCTGGTCGCGTACTACCTGCGGATCCGGTCGCCGATGCGGACCCTGCAATGGGTCTCACCGAGCTTCGACGTCAGTGTGCAGGAGATCTTCACAACGCTGGCCTCCGGTGCGGAGTTGGTGCTGATCCCGAACGAAGCCCGGTACGAGCCCACAACGGTCGCGGAAACCGTCCGCCGCTTCGGCGTGCAGCGACTCTTCATGACGTTCACCGCGTTGAAGTACCTGATGGACACGGATCCGGCGATGCCGTCACTGCGGGAGGTCGTCTCCGCGGGAGAACCGATGTTCCTCACGCCTGCGCTCCGGTCCTTCTTCGCGAAGAGCCCCGGGTGCGCGCTCTACAACGAGTACGGCCCGACAGAGGCGTCCATCATCGCGACCGTTCAGCGCGTGGACCTGTCCGCCGGGGACCGCCCACCGATCGGCCGTCCCGTCGACAACGTCGAGGTTCACGTGCTCGACGACGCCGGACGACCCGTTCCGCCGGGCGCGGTCGGCGAAATCCACCTGGGCGGATGCTGCCTGGCCCGGGGTTACGTCGCCCGGCCTGACGAGACCGCGCAGAGTTTCGTTCCGGTGCCCGCGGTCGCCGCCCGGCGGCTGTACCGGACACGCGATCGGGGCCGCTGGTCGCCGGACGGAGCACTGGAGTACCTGGGGCGGGTCGACGATCAGGTGAAGATCCGGGGCTTCCGCGTCGAACCCGGTGAAGCCCAGCAGTCGCTGTCGCGGCTTCCGCAGGTCCGTGACGCGGCTGTCGTCGCCGGCACCGACCAGCGTGGGGAGACCTACCTGATCGGGTACGTGGTGCCGGAGGCGGGGGCGACGCTGACCGGGGAGGACCTCGCGCGCCGGCTGGCCGGCACGCTTCCCGGCTACCTGATTCCGACCGCATGGGTACGCCTGAACGAGTTGCCGGTGAACACGAGCGGCAAGCTCGACCGCGCCGCCCTGCCACCGCCACGGCGTTCCCGGGACGAAGCCGGCGCCGCGCCGGTGACCGACACCGAGAAGGTCCTGCACGAGCTCTGGCGCACCGAGTTGGGGCTCGGCGAGATCTCCGTCGACGCCTCGTTCTTCGCCCTCGGCGGCCATTCCCTGTCCGCGGTCGGGCTGGTCAACCGGATACGGACCGCTGTCGGTGTCGAAATCGGTGTGGCGGACCTGTTCCGCGCACCGACGATCCGGCGCATGGCGCTCGAGATCGACAAGCGCGACAGCACCGAGACCGCCCCCGCGTCGAGCGTTCAGCAGCGTGCCTGGCATCTGCATCACGCCAGTGCCTACCCCGCCGTCTACAACGTGACGCACCGGATCGATCTGCGAGGACCGCTCGACATCGATGCTCTGCACCGGGCTCTGGCCGGGCTCGCGCAGCGGCATCCCGTCCTGCGCACCGGATTCGCGGTTCTCGACGGTGAGCTGCGCCAGGTCATCTCCCGGGAAGCCGGCATCGAGCTCCCGGTCGTCGATGTCGGGCCCGAGCCGGACCGCGTGCCTGCCTGGTGCCAGACCGAAGCCGCTACGCCGTTCGATCTCGACCGGGCACCGCTGTGGCGGGTGCGCCTGGCCGCGGCCGGCGAGCAGCACTGGGTGCTCGTCCTGGTGATGCATCACATCATCTGTGACGGCTGGTCCATCGGTGTCATCGCCCGGGAGCTTTCGGCCCGGTACGCCGCGGAGGTCGGCGCCGGATCGGCCGAGCTGGACACTCCGGTCCCCTACGGCGCCTACGTGCGGTGGCGGCAGGCCGCCTGCGCGCAGGAGCAGGACCGTCTCACGAGCTTCTGGCAGCGCCGCCTGGCCGGCGCCGACCTGCGTCTGCCCCTGCCCTACGACCACCCGCGACCAGACACACGGTTGTCGGGACGCGGAGGGCTACGCCGCTTCAGCTTCCCCGATCGGGCCGTCGAGGCGGTACGACAGTCGGCGAAGGAGCTCGACACCACGCCCGCTGCCGTACTGACCGCTGTGTTCAGCATCTGGCTGGGCCGGCTGTGCGACCGGAACGACCTGGTGCTCGCGCTCTCCAGCGCCAGCCGCACCCGGCCGGAACACGCGAGCGTGGTCGGACCCGTGGGCGAAGCCTTGCTGGTACGGCTGACCCAGCGGGACGGCATGCCCCTCGCGGACCTGGTGGCGCAGGTGAGGGAGCGGACGTTCGAGGCGATCGATCACCATCTGCTGCCGCTGCGCGAGGTCAGTCAGCTGGTCGGCCAAGAGCTTTCCAGCCCACAGATCCTGTTCACCGTCGTCACGACACCGCCCCCTGGGCTCACCCTGCCCGGTCTCACGACGGAGATCGCCGGGGTCGCTGTCGACGGAGTCGCGCGTACGGAGTTGTACGTGGTGATGATCCACGGCGATGACGGCATCTCACTGGTGATCGAGTACTCGGCAGACCTGTTCGAGAGCGAGACCATCCAGCGCTGGGGGGAGGACCTCATCACGACAGCACAGGAGGCCTGCGGGCCTCTCGGCTAGCATCAACCCGGCTATCGCACGCGTGACCAGCGCTTCGGAGGCATGGTGAACACGACTTCCCGCACCGCGACGGTGACGCTGCCCGGCTCCAAGTCAGTGACCGCTCGTGCGCTGTTCCTGGCCGCTCTGGCGGACGGTGAGAGCCGGCTGGTCGCTCCGCTCGAGGCCGCCGACACGGTCGCCTTCGCCGACGGGCTCGCGGCGCTCGGCTTCGGTGTCGTCCGGGACGGCGACGTCTGGAGCATCACCGGCGACCCGTCCGGGCCGCCCGCCGACACCGCGGAGGTGTGGTGCCACGACGCCGGCACCGCGGCGCGCTTCCTGCCCGGGTTGGTGTCACTCGGTACGGGTCAGTTCGCCATCGACGCCAGCGAGCAGATGCGGGCCCGTCCGATGCGGCCGTTGCTCGAGGCGCTACGTGCGCTGGGCGTGCGGGTGCACGCGGCGGACGGTGACCGGCTTCCCCTGCGGATCGACGCCGACGGCGTGGCGGGCGGCGTGGTGCGGGTGGACGCCGGCGCCTCCAGCCAGTACCTGAGCGCCCTCTGCATGATGGGTCCCGGTACCAAGAACGGGCTGAGCATCGAGGTGCTCGACGAGGTGTCCGTGCCGTACGTGGAGCTGACCCTCGCGATGATGCGTGAGTTCGGCGCCTCGGTGTCGCGGCAGGGTTCGCGGATCACCATCGCCCCGGGCACCTACCAGGCGCGGGAGTACGTCATCGAGCCGGACGCGTCCACCGCCTCGTACTTCTTCGCCGCGGCGGCGGTCACCGGCAACACCGTGACCTTGCTCGGCCTCGGCCGCCGGTCGAGGCAGGGCGATCTGCGTTTCGCCACCGAGGTTCTCCCCGCGATGGGCTGCGAGGTCACGGTCGCCGACGACCGGACCACGGTGACCGGCCCGGCGCGGTTGCGCAGTCCCGGCACGGTCGTCATGCGCGACATCAGTGACACGATGATGACCCTGGCCGCGATCGCGCCCTTCGCCGACGGACCGGTCCGGATCACCGACGTGGCGAACTGCCGGGTCAAGGAATCCGACCGGATCGACGCGATGTCCTCGGCGCTGGGCGCGTGCGGGATCGCCACCAGCTCCGGGCCGGACTGGTTGGAGATCACTCCCGGCCGTCCCCGGGCGGCGACGGTACAGACCCGGGCCGATCACCGCATCGCGATGAGCATGAGCGTGCTCGGCCTCCGTACCCCGGGCGTTCGTTTCGACGACCCGGCCTGCGTGCGCAAGACCTTCCCCGACTTCCACTCGGTGTTCGCCGGCCTTCAGGAGACCTGGCGGCGGGGCTGACAGGGCTCCGACTCCGCCACGACGTTCGTTGATCAGGATGGATGACGACATGCGCCGTGTGGTGCTGCTGGGCTCGACCGGCTCGGTGGGTACGCAGGCGGTCGACGTCGTGCGACGTCACCGCGACCGTTTCCGGGTGCACGGCCTCGCCGCCGGCGGTAGCCGGCTGTCGTTGCTGGCCGAGCACGTGCTCGACCTGAGCCCGGACGTCGTGGCGGTGGCCGACCGCGACGCCGAGCCGTCATTCAGGTCGGCGATCCGGGCAGAGGCCGAGCGGCGAGGACTCAAGCCGGCCGACCATCCGCACCCGGCTGTCCTCACCGGCCCGGAAGGAGTCGAGGAGCTCGCGGCCGGCGGCGTGGACGTGGTGCTCAACGCCATCGACGGAGCGCTGGGGCTGGCCTCCACTCTGGCCGCGGTACGCACGGGGAATCTGGTGGCTCTGGCCAACAAGGAGTCGCTGATCGTCGGTGGCGACCTGATCAGGCGGATCGCCCAGCCCGGGCAGCTGATTCCGGTGGACTCCGAGCACGCCGCGATCGCACAGTGCCTCCGCTCCGGCGCGCGCGGCGAGGTGCACCGGCTCGTACTCACCGCCACCGGCGGGCCGTTCCGCGGCCGGGCACGTACCGAACTGGCCGCCGTCACACCGGCGCAGGCGCTGGCCCATCCGACCTGGTCCATGGGCCCGGTCATCAGCATCAACTCGGCGACGCTCGTCAACAAGGGGCTGGAGGTCATCGAAGCGCACCTGCTCTTCGACGTGCCCTTCGACGACATCGTGGTGATGCTGCACCCGACCTCGGAGATCCACTCCATGGTGGAGTTCTCCGACGGGGCGGTCATCGCACAGGCCAGCCCGCCGGACATGCGGCTGGCCATCGCCTTCGGGCTGGCCTTCCCCGCTCGCCTGCCCGGGGTCGCGCGCGCCTTCGACTGGACCAAGTCCTACGACTGGCGACTCGACCCACTGGACGACGTGGCTTTTCCCGCGGTCGACCTCGCCCGCCACGTCGGCCGTACCGGCGACGGCGCTCCGGCGGTCTACAACGCCGCCAACGAGATCTGCGTGCAGCGTTTCCTGGCCGAGCGGCTGCCGTTCCTGGACATCGTCGACACCGTGGCGCGGGTGGTGGGGGAGTACCAGCCGAGCACGATCCGCGACCTGGCGGACCTGGACGCGGTGGATACCTGGGCCCGGGCCCGAGCCACCGAGATCACTGATCGCCGAACACCCTGACCACTGGTCGCTGGAGACCTCACCCGGCCAGACCGGCCCGCCACGCCCAGGTGGCCATGCCCACCCGGTTGTTGAGCCCCAGCTTGGCCTGGATGTTCGCGACGTGGGTCTTCACGGTCCCGGCGGAGATGAACAGCTCGGCGCCGATCTGCGCGTTCGTGAAGCCCTGAGCGACCAGCCGTACGATTTCGGTCTCGCGGTGTGTCAGGGGGTTGGGCACCGAGGGCCGGTCGGCCGTGGCCAACGCGCGCAGCAGCCGGACGGTGACCTGAGGGCTGATCAGCGCGTCACCGGCCATCGCCGCGCGGACCCCCTCGACCAGCAGTGCCGGCCCGGACCGCTTCAGCAGGAAGCCGCAGGCGCCGTTGCGCAGCGCGGCGTCCACGTACTCGTCGAGGTCGAAGGTGGTGACCACGACCACCCGCAGGCCGGCTTCGGTGAGCAGCCGGGTCAGTTCCAGTCCGTCGATGCCGGGCATCCGGATGTCGGTGAGTACGACGTCCGGCCGCAGGCTGCGTGCCATCGCCAGGGCCGTGGTGCCGTCGGTGGCCTCGCCGACCACCGTGATGTCGGGCTGGGAGTCCAGGACGAGGCGGAAACCGCTGCGCACGTCCGGCTGGTCGTCGGCGAGCAGGACCCGGGTGCTGTTCATGCCGCGACCACCGGGATGACGGCGACGACTTCCCAGCCCCGCTCACACGGCCCGGCCGACAGGGTGCCGCCACCCGCCTCGACCTGCTCCCGCAGGCCGGAGAGGCCCCGCCCGCCGCGCCTGTCACGCCGCGGCTGGGGTGGCGGCCCGGCCGTGTCGTTGCGGACCCGCACCTCGATACCGGAGGCGTCGCCGGTGACGGACACGTCGACCCGGGTCGCTGCCGGCGCGTGCCGCCGGACGTTCGTCAGGGCCTCGACCACGATCCGGTACGCCACCGCGGCGCTGTCGCGGGGAACCTCGCCGTTCAGGGAGTTCCGGACCAGCCGCGCGTCGAGGTGACCCGCGGCGCGGAACCGGTCGACCAGGCCCGGCAGGTCGTCCAGCGTGGGCATCGGCCGTACCGTGGCGGCGTCCGGTTCGTGCAGCATGCCGACCATCCGGTCCATCGTGGCCAGCGCCGCCAGACCGGCGGCCTCGATCCGCGCCAGGGCCGGACCGGCCGCCTCCGGCCGGCTGTCCGCGACGAAGCGGGCCGCCTGCGCCTGCGCCACGATCCCGCTGATGTCATGGGCGACGAAGTCGTGCAGGTCACGCGCCACCTGCAGGCGCTGAGCATGCCGGGCCTGCTCGACGGCCACGGCCCGCCGGTGCGCCATCAGCCGGGGGTAGCCGCCGACGACGACCGCGACGACGGCGGGCATCGTCCAGACCGCTGCGGCGGCGATCCGTTGCGCCGCGGGCATGCCGTCGGTGAACGACCAGAGCACCAGCGCCATCGTCGTCCCGGCGAGCCCGGCAGCAGGGGCGATGTGCCGGTGCGGACCCCACCGCACGGCCACCGCCAACAGCACCGCGAGGACGGCCATCACCAGCATGAACAGGTACGGCGGGCGGTCGAGGTCGGCCACGAACGTCACACCCAGCGAGCAGCCGCTGGCCGCCATGCTGATCCAGCCGAGGTGCCGACGCGTCATCACCTGATCCTAGGCGGGCACCGCCCTATGCCGATCGGCATAGGGCACCACGGCCGGCGTGCCCCGCCTCGCCACAACGGCAGATGGTGGCGCACACCCGGCACGGCCGAGGCTGGTGAGGCAGCGGCGAAAAGGCGCCGCGCCTTCACAAGGAGTGACATGGTCACTGAGCAGATCTCGTCGGTACCGGTCACGCGCGGGAGCCGGTGGTGGCGGCACTGGCCGGCCTGGGCGGGCTACGTGACAGCCGGCTGGTCGTTGATGTACGCCATGCTCGGGCTGTACTGGACGGCCGGCGGTGACGGTTTCCCGTTCGCGCCGATCGACGACGACCACAGGTCGGCGTCCATCCTGGAGGGCAGCCCGGTCGAAGTCGTCGCGCCGCTCATGGCGCTGCTCGGCCTGCTCGGTACGGCCGTCGCGCTGGCGATGGCCCGAGGCGCCGGCACCCGCCGCCAGTCAGCAGCGATGATCACCTTCGGCTGGATCGTGGCGGCCGGCCTCACCCTGATCATCCCGGACTACATCCTGATCGCTCTGCTGGCGTTCGGCCCGCTGCTGCTGGTGTTCACCTTCACCGGCGTGCCCGGCCCGCAGGACGGCATCGGCGACATCCTGTACTGGCATCGCACCAACCTGATCATCCTGTTCGTCGGCGGCCTGCTGTGGGCCGCGGCCACGCTTGCCTACCAGCGCCGCAAGCGTGGGGCGTGTCAGCACTGCGGCCGTCGTCACGGACCGGCCAGCGACGGCCCGTCCCGGCAGACGCTGCTGCGCTGGGGACGCTGGGCGGTCGTGGTCGCCTGCCTGGCGCCGCTGCCCTACGAGATCACCAGAGTGGCCTGGTACTTCGGTCATCCTCTCGGCATCAGCCGGGACTTCCTCACGATGATGCAGGACACCCCCGGCATGCTGGAGGTCGGGCTGGGCTGCGCCATCGCTTCGGCGCTGGGCGGCGTGCTCACCCACGGCCTGGTCAGCGGCTGGGGCGAGGTCTACCCGCGGTGGATCTGGTTCAAGGCCGGGAAACCGGTGCCGCCCGCACTCGCGACCGTTCCGGCATCCCTGGTCGCCGTCGTCCTCATCCCGGCCGGGCTGATGATGGTTTGGGATCCCGCGCTCGGCGACGGATGGGGCCTGCGTCTGCCCAGCGTGGCCTGGTTGCTCTGGGGCGCCGCACTCGGCGCGGCCACCATCGCCTACCACCTGCGCCGGCGTGGCGTCTGCCGGCATTGCGGACAGGGGACGAGCGCGGTGCCGGCCCCGGCTGGGCTTCAGCGGTAGATGCCCAGCAGCGCGCGGGACGCGGCCTCGACGATCTCGTCCGTGGAGGCCTCCAGCGTGCCGTCCAACCATGCGGTGACGAGTTCGGCCATGCCGCCGACGAAGAGCATGCCGCCGATCTCGTCCTCGTTCGTACTGCGGCCGGGGGAGCCGAGGAGCTTGCGGGACTCGACCGCCGATTCGTGAGCGAGATGGCGGAGCAGCTCGGTGCGGCGCTGCCGCAACTTGGGGATGGCGACGGACTCCACGATGGCCACCCGGCCCTTGCGTGGGTCGTCGAGCAACAGGTCCATGAACGCACGCACCGATGCGCGTACCCGTACCGCCGGGTCTTCTCCGGCTGCCTCGGCCGCAGCGCGGCTGGTCTCCTCGATCTCCGCCGCGATCGCGTCCATGACCGCCTCGAGCACCGCTTCGAGGCCGGTGAAGCTCTCGTAGAAGTAGCGTTCGCTGAGGCCGGCCTCGGCGCAGACGGCGGTCATCGTGGTCCGTGTCCGCGGGTCGGCCCAGACCGTGAGGGCGGCGGCGAGCAGCCGGGTGCGGCGCTGCGCCACCCGGTCGGCGGCGCTGACGCCCCGGTAGATCCCTTGCTGGACCGCCATGTCGCCAACCATGCCACAGCCGGTCCGGAACATTGACAGGATGCCCTTCCCGAATCACGCTGGTCGATACCTAGTCATCCGCGAGGTGAGCCATGACGGCTGTGACTCGGGAACCGCGCCAGATCGCGGAACTGCGCCGCGAGGATCGCGGCCTGCCCTGGATCGGCAACCTTTTCAACTATCAGCGGGACCCGCTGCGGCTCTACCGGCGCCACTGGGAGCACTACGGCCCGGTCGCTCCGTCCTACAACCTCGGCCGGACCACGGTGCTGCTGCTCGGCCCGGACGCCTGCGGCGAGGCGCTGCAGAACCGGGACAAGGCGTTCGCCAACAAACCGGCCTGGTCACAGCTGGTCGGCCCGTTCTTCCGCCGCGGCCTGATGCTCATCGACTTCGACGACCATCGGGATCATCGGCGGATCATGCAGGAGGCGTTCACCCGGGACCGGCTGGACGGCTACACCCGGCGGCTGCACCCGGCCATCGAGCGGGGCATGGCGAGCTGGGCGGCCGGCAGACAGTTCCCGGCGCACTGGCGCCTCAAGCAGCTCACCCTCGACATCGCCGCTGACCTGTTCATGGGCGGTGCACGCGACACCAGCGAGGCCGAGATGGCCCGGGTCAACAAGGCGTTCATCGCCTGCGTGCAGGCCGCCGCCGGGGTCGTGCGGGCCGACGTGCCGCTCACCCGCTGGGGCCGCGCCTACCGCGGCCGGCAGGTGCTGGAGAGGTTCCTGCGGGGGTATCTTCCGGCCAAGCGGGCCACGGCGACCGACGACATCTTCTCGGTGCTCTGCCACATCGAGACCGACGACGGCGCCCGCTTCTCCGACGACGACGTCATCAATCACATGATCTTCCTGATGATGGCGGCGCACGACACCTCGACCATCACCACCTCCACGATCCTGCAGTACCTCGGCCAGCACCCCGCCTGGCAGGAACGCTGCCGGGCCGAGGCGCTGGCACTCGGGCCGGCGCCGGACCGGGCCGAGCTGGAGTCGCTGGTCTCGATCGACCTGGTCATGCGCGAGGCGCTGCGCCTGCGGGCGCCGGTACCGGTCCTGGTCCGCTACACCGTCAAGGACACCGTCGTGCAGGGCGTGCGCATCCCGGCCGACACCATGTGCGCGCTCGGCATCCAGTTCACCCACTTCATGGAGGAGTACTGGACCAACCCGATGGTCTTCGACCCTGAACGCTTCGGGCCGGAACGCCGCGAGGACCGCTCGCACCGGTTCGCCTGGGAGCCGTTCGGCGGCGGCGTGCACAAGTGCATCGGCCTGCACTTCGCCGGCCTGGAGATCAAGGCGATCATGCACCGGCTGCTGCGGGGATACCACTGGAGCGTCGACCCCGGCTACGTCCCGCCGCTGGACCACCATGCGCTGCCGTTCCCCAAGGACGGCCAGCCGATCGTGCTGATCCGGAACTCATGACCGCGGTCAGCGCCCACCGCCCGGCCTGGCTCACCGACGCCCGGCTCGCTTCGCTGCGGCGATGGGTCGCGACTCCCGCGTCCGGCGGAAACGGCACGACCACGGCCGTCGCACCCTACGACGCCTTGCCGACCGTCCCGGTGCCGGCGTGCACGCCGGAGGACGTCGAAGGTGCCGCCGGCCAGGCACGTGCCGCGCAAGAGCGATGGACCGAGATTTCGTACGCTGCCCGCGCCGAGGTCGTGCTCCGCTTCCACGACCTGCTCGTCGAGCGGCAGGACGAGGTGCTCGACCTCATCCAGTGGGAGATGGGCAAGGCGCGTTTTCACGCCTGGCAGGAGGTCCTGCTGCTCGGCACGGTGGCCCGTCACTACGCCCGGCACGGGCAGACCTATCTCGAGGACCGGCCGGTGCGTCCGGCGGTCCCGGTGGTCACCCGGGTCCGGGAACTGCGCATCCCCAAGGGCGTCGTCGGGATCGTGTCGCCCTGGAACTACCCGCTCTACCTCGGCGTCGGCGACCTGATCCCGGCGCTGCTCGCCGGTAACGCCGCCGTCAGCAAGGCGGACTCACAGACCCCGTTGACCCTGCTGTGGGCCCGGGCTCTGATGGCCGAGGCCGGCCTGCCGGAGAACGTCTGGCAGGTGGTCTCCGGTGACGGGCCGACGATCGGCGCGGCTGTCGTCGACTCCGCCGACTACCTCTGCTTCACCGGCTCGACCGCGACCGGCCGGCTCGTGGCCGAGCGCGCCGCCCGCCGCCTCATCGGAACCTCCCTCGAACTCGGCGGCAAGAACCCGCTGATCGTCCGCGCCGACGCCGACCTGGACCTCGCCGCCCGCGGCACCGCCGACGCCGCGTTCGCCAACAGCGGCCAGATGTGCATCCACATCGAGCGGGTGATCGTGCACGCGGACGTGTACGACACGTTCACCGAGACGCTGCTGGCCGCCACCAGCGCGCAGCGGCTGGGCCAGGGTTTCGACTACGGCTACGACCTCGGCCCGCTGGCCGGTCAGGCCCAGCTGGACCGGGTCGACGCGCACGTGCGGGACGCGGTCGCCAAGGGCGCCACGGTGCTGGCCGGCGGCCGCGCCCGCCCCGACATCGGCCCGTACGCCTACCAGCCCACCGTCCTCGCCGGCGTCACCGACGACATGGACGTGTGTCTCGGCGAGACCTTCGGCCCGGTCATCGCGCTGCACCGGGCGACCGACGACGCGGCCGCGATCGCTGCGGCCAACCGCGGTCGCCACGGCCTGTCCGCCAGCATCTTCAGCCGGAACACCGCCGAGGCCGAGGCGATGGCCCGCCGGATCCGTGCCGGTGCGGTGAACATCAACGACGGGGCCGGCCTCGCCATCGGCACGGTGGAGGCACCGATGGGCGGGCGCGGGGACAGCGGCCTGGGCCGCCGCCACGGAGCGGAGGGGATGCGCAGGTTCACCGACGCGCAGACCGTGGCCGTCTCCCGTGTCGGCCCGGTCGGGCCCCCGCCGGGCCGGCCGGCGGAAACGTTCGTGGCGCTCGGCAACAAGCAATTGAGGCTGCTGCGGCGGCTTGGCATCCGGTGAATGAAGGGACCGGCATGGATTTCGACGACACCCCCGACGAGGCGGTCTGGCGTGCCGAGGTGCGCGCCTTCCTCGAACAGCACAGCGGTGAGCGACCGTCCGATCGCGACGCTGCCCGGGCCTGGCAGGCCGCCCTGTACGAAGCCGGATTCGTCGGGGTCGCCTGGCCGGTGGAGGCCGGCGGCCTGGGTGGCACGCTGATGCAGCAGGCGATCGTCGACCAGGAGATGGCCCGGCTCGGCCTGCCCGCTCTGATCAACCTCATCGGCATCGGCATGTGCGGTCCGACCGTGATCGTGCACGGCAGCGACGGCCAGAAGGAGCGCTATCTCCAGCGGCTGCTGCGGGCCGACGACCTGTGGTGCCAGCTGTTCAGTGAGCCGGAGGCCGGCAGCGATCTGGCCGGGCTGCGTACCAGAGCGGTCCGCGACGACGACGGCGGCTGGCGGGTCACCGGGCAGAAGGTGTGGACGACGCTCGCGCACATCGCCGACTTCGGGATCCTGCTCACCCGTACCGATCCTGATGTTCCCAAGCACCGCGGCTTGACCATGTTCGTCGTCGACATGAAGGCTCCGGGCGTCACGGTACGGCCGTTGAAGCAGATGAACGGCGAGGCGCACTTCAACGAGGTGTTCTTCGACGACGTGGCCGTACCCGACGCCGAGCGGCTCGGTGAGGTCGGCGACGGCTGGCGGGTGGCGCTGACGACGCTGATGAGCGAGCGGCTCTCGCTCGGCGGCGGCGGCACGTCGATCGGGCCCAAGCCCGAAGCGGTGGCCCGGCACGTCGCTGAACGCATCGGCGCGCTCTCCGCCGACCGGCAGGTGCTGGCCCGCCAGCAGCTGGGTCGCGGGTACGTCGCCTCGCTCGGGGCCCGCTACACCGGTTACCGCCAGCTCTCGAAGCTCAGCCGCGGCGAGCTGCCCGGTCCGGAGGCGTCGGCCGGGAAGCTGAGCGGCACCCGGTCGGCGCGTGACCTGACCGACCTCGCTGTTCGTGTCCTCGGAGACGACGCGCGCGTCGACGGTGACACCTGGCAGACCATGCAGGCCGTGCTTCCGGGCATGGCGATCGCGGGCGGCAGCGACCAGGTGCTGCGCAACATCATCGGCGAGCGGGTCCTCGGTCTGCCCGCCGAACCCCGTGCCGACAAGGGCGTCACGTTCAAGGAGAGCCTGGCATGAACTTCGACCTGGACCAAGAACACCTGGACCTGGCCGGCGGCGCTCGTGAGTTCCTGTCGGCGGCGGCTTCCCCGGCGGCGGCCCGGGCGGCGCTGGAAGAGGGCACCGGCGTCCGGCCGGGCCGCGCGGAGCTGGTCAAGAGCGGCTTCGCGACGATCACGGTCCCGGAGAGTGCCGGCGGGGGCGGCGGCAGTGTCCTGCAGCTCGCCGTGGTGGCCGAGCAGGCTGGGCGGGTGCTCGCGGGTCCGTCGCTGGTGAACTTCGCGCGGGCGGCCGTGCTCCTGGACGGCGACGCGGACCGGCTGGCCGGCCTGGCCGACGGCAGCCTGGGCGTCGCGGTCGTCGACGACAGCGGTCCGGTCCTGGACGCCATCGGCGCCGACACCTTCCTGGCGCTGCGCGACGGCGCCCTGGTCTGCGGGCCGGGCGCGGTCACCGCCCGGGAGCCGATCGACCCGACCCGCGGTCTCGGTGATGTCGCCCTGGACGAGACCACCGTTCTGGTACGCGACGCCGGCGAACGGTGGCAGCGGGCCGAGCGCGTCGGCCGTACCATCCTCGCCGCCGAAGGCCTGGGTGCCGCCGCCCGCCTGCTGGAGATGGGCGTGGCGTACGCGAAGGACCGCCACGCGTTCGGCCGTCCGATCGGCTCGTACCAGGCGATCAAGCACATGCTCGTCGACGTCTACGTCGAGGTGGAGCAGCTGCGGTCGCTGGTCTGGTGGGCCGCCTGGGCCGCCGGCCACGCGCCCGGCGAGCTTCCCCTGGCCGCGGCCGCCGCCAAGGCCGCGGCGGCCACCACCCTGGAGCACGCGGCCGAGACGGTGATCCAGGTGCACGGCGGCATCGGGTTCACCTGGGAACACGACGCGCACCTGTACTGGCGGCGCGCCAAGGTGGACCGATTCCTGCTCGGAGACGACGTGGCGGCCTTCGACGAGGTCGCCCGGCTCGCGATGGAGGCGGCATCATGACCAGTCCTGGCGAGCACAACCTCGCCGTCCTCGCCGAGAAGGCCTTCGAGCGCCTCGGCGACTACGAATCGCTGTTCTTCGAGGGTAAATGGCTGACCTCCGGTGAGATCCACGAGCGATCGACCCGGGTCGCCGCAGGGCTGCGCGCGCATGGGGTTCAGCCGGGCGACCGGGTGGTCGTGATGACCATGAACACCCCCGAGGTGTTCATCTCCTACCGGGCGATCTGGCGGGCCGGCGCGGTGGTGACGCCGGTGATCTTCCTGCAGAGCGGGCCGGAGCTGCGGCACATCCTCACCGACTCCGGCGCCACCGCGGCGATCATCAGCCCGGAGCTGGTCCCGCTGTTCAGCGCCGCCGCCGAAGGTCTGGGGATCACGACCTTCGTCGTCGGCGACAGCTACGCCGCGCTCGAGGCCGGCGAGCCGGCCGCGATCGAGCCGCGCGCGGACGACGACCTCGCGGCGCTGCTCTACACCGGGGGTACGACCGGACGAGCGAAAGGCGTCATGCTCAGCCACCGCGGCCTGTGGGAATCCGGCCGCGGCATCGAACTGGTGTCCCGGTCGACGACCGCGACCCGGTCACTGCTGCCACTGCCGCTGTCGCACGCCTACGGTCTCATCGTCGTCATCGGCGGCCTGCACTCCGAACGCCGGCTCGTCTCGGTGCTGCAGCGCTGGTTCGACCCGGTCGGCTGGCTGAAGCTGGTCGCCGAGTACCGCCTCGAGACCAGCCCGGTCGTCCCCACGATGCTGCAGCTGCTGCTCGCCCAGCCGTACAGCGACTACGACCTGTCCTCGCTGCAGTACTTCGGCTCGGGCGGTGCCACCCTGCCGCTCGCGATCCGCGCCGCTGCCGAGAAGGCGTTCGGCGTGACCATTCTGGAGGGCTACGGCTGCACGGAATCCAGCGCGGTGATCTCGGCGGAGACGATCACGGACCATCGGCCCGGCAGCGTCGGCAAGCCGCTTCCGCATGCCGAGGTGGCGATCGTCGACGGCGAGATCTGTGTCCGCGGTCCCGGGGTGATGCTCGGCTACTGGAACGACCCGGAACTGACCGCCCAGACGGTGAGAGACGGGTGGCTGCACACCGGCGACGTCGGACGTCTCGACGAGGACGGCTTCCTCTACGTGGTGGACCGGTTGAAGGATCTCATCATCCGTGGCGGCTTCAACGTCTTCCCGCGCGACGTCGAGGACGTGCTGCTCGAGCACCCGGCGGTGCAGATCGCGGCCTGTGTCGGCAAGCCGGACGCGGAGCACGGCGAAGAGGTGGTCGCCGTCGTGCAGCTCGTGCCGGGTCAGCAGGTGAGCGGCCCGGAGCTCGTCGAGTTCGCCAAAGCGCGGATGGCGAAGTACAAATATCCGCGCGAGGTGACCGTGCTCGACGCTGTACCGCTGACCAGCGTCGGAAAGATCAACCGCAAGGCCGTACGCGACCTGGTCAAGATCCGATGAGTCGCAAGATATCCGGGATGGCCGTGATCGTCACGGGCGGCGCCCGGGGTATCGGCCGTGCCACCGCGCAGCGCCTGGCGCGGCTCGGTGCTTCGGTAGCGGTCGGTGACCTCGACGCCGACCTCGCGGCCTCGGTCGCCGCGCCCTTCGGCGATCGGGTGGTGGCCGCCCGGCTGGACGTCACGGATCCCGCCTCGTGGCGAGAGTTCATGGCCGAGGTCAGCCACCTCGGCCCCTGGGACGCGCTGATCAACAATGCCGGCATCATGCCGCTCGGCTCGCTGCTCAAGGAGCCCGACGAGCTCACCCGGACCATTTTCGACGTCAACGTGTTCGGCGCGATCAACGGTACGAAGGCGGTCGCTCCCGGAATGATCGACCGAGGTCGCGGCCACATCGTCAACGTGGCGTCGGCGGTGGGACGCCTCGCGGTCGCGAACGCGGCCAGCTACTCGGCCTCGAAATTCGCCGTGGTCGGGTTCAGCGAGGCCATGCGGGCCGAACTCGCACCCGCCGGCATCGATGTCACGGTCATCCTGCCGACCGTGGTGCAGACCGAACTCTCCGCCGGGGTCCCGGCCGCGAGGGGCGTCAAGCCGGTCACCGCCGAGGACGTGGCCAAGGTGATCGAACTCGCGCTGCGCAAGCCGCGGGCCGAACTCTGGGTTCCGCGCTGGGTCCAGGGCCCCACGAAGTTCACGCAGGCCCTGCCGCGCCGGGTCGCCGGCGCGCTCGACAACCTGTCCGACGCGGGGAAGGTGCTGAGCCAGGCCGACCCGGTCGAGCGTCAGGCCTACGAGGAGCGCGCTCGTCGCGGCACCTGACCAGCTACCGGCCGGCGAGCTGGACGAACAGGTCGTGCGCCGCGTCCACCTCGGCCGGATCCTCGCCGGCGAGCAGGTCGATCAGCAGGCCGCGGGCGACCGCGACGCCGAGCCGCAACGCCGCCCGGTCGGGTGCGACACCGAGCCGCTCCGCCGCCCTCTCGGCGTCGTCCAGCCAGCTCGCGGTGAGCCCGGCCGGCCCCGGCGCCGCCCCACGCGCGGTGAGCGCGAACACCTCGAAGAACAGCCGCACGAACGGCCGGACCTCAGGATCCGAAACCGCCCGCCACACACCGGTCATCAGCTCACCCGGGGTGCTCGCGGTCTCGGCCAGCGCGGTCATCGTGGCCCGCTGCCGCGCCTCCATCGCGCCGACCACGGCCGTGAGCAGCCCCTCCCGGCTGCCGAAGTGGAACAGCAGCATCCGGTGACTGGTGCCGGCGCCGGTCGCGATCTCCCGCAGGCTGCGGTCGGCCAGCCCGTCGCGGGCCGCGAAGTCGAGGATGCGGGTGAGCAGCTCATCGCGGGCATCAGACATGTACCAAATGGTACAGTGGCCGCATGCGCTACGAGGAGACCGTTCTTGTCGACGCGCCGGTGGAGCTGATCTGGCGCCTGACCACCCACATCGACGACTGGCCGACCTTCCTGCCGACCGTGCAGCGAGTGGAGCGGCTCGACGCGGGTGAGCTGCGCGTCGGCAGCACCGCCCGGCTCAAGCAGCCTGGCCAGAGCAGCGCGATCTGGACCGTGACCCACCTCGAACCCGAGCGCGAGTTCACCTGGGAGACCAGCCGGACCGGCCTCCGCCTGACCGGCCGCCACCTGCTCGAGCCGGCCGGCGAGGGCACCCGGATGACTCTCGTCCTGGAGACCACCGGCCGTGCCGCCGGTGTGGCGTCGGTGCTGTTCGGCGGCATGATGCGGTCAGCGCTCCGCAGGGAAGCCGCAGGCTTCGCACGCCAGGCCTCCGCGGTCCGCTGAACCCACTCCCGGTCGAGGTCTGCCGGCCGGTCCCGCTCATTCGGGGTACGCGTAACCGGCGTCCCGCCGAAGCCGACCCGTCCCCGCTCTCCCGGGCGCAAGCCAGGCTTCCCCTCACCGCCCCAACGCGACCGCCGGGAAACAGCCCGGCCGCGTGGCTAGGGAGCCTTCGTGCTCAGGGTCTTGGCCCAACGCGGGCGCTGTCTGGCGGCCGTTGAGACAGCATTGAGGTTGGGCCAGGACCTGACCGCGGAAGCCCTCTAGCAATCGCGCCCGGTCCTGCCGTAGCGGGACGGCTTGGTGTTTCCCGGCGGCCGCGCTGGGGCCGGGGCGGACAGCTCGGCTCGCGCGGGGAGGGCGGGGACGGGTCGGCTTCGGCGGGACGCCGGTCACGCGTACCGAAAAAGGACAGTGACCGGCAAGCGGACCTCGACGTCTCCATGATCCGGCCTCGCTCCGAAAGTTTCGGAATTCTCCTCGCCGTCGAGGATTTGGTGGCCGTTTCTGATGACGCGGCCTTGTGGTAGGTGGGGGCGAAATCGGGCCGCTGCCTCGCTTTATCGCTGTCTGCGTCCGTTGAAGATCAAGTTCGGTATTTCCGGGGACCCTCCGAAAGTTGTTGACAAGCTGGCGGTCGGCGGGCCACGATCTCGCAATGACGGGCCTCGATGGCCGTTATCCCCGCACGAGGGACGACACCGACCCACGGTGGCGCTCGTCGTCGTCACCGGCATTTCCCCGATGTGGTTTGTCGTGCCCGTGGGGCTGTTCCCCGTCAGCCCTCATCCCAGGAGGACGCACTCACATGACCGCAGATCTCGCCCACCCGAAGCGCCGCCGACGTGGCCGCATCCGCCTGTTTGCCGCAGCAGCCTGTGCCGTGACGATGGCGATCACCGGTGTGTCGATCGCCGGCACCGCGCACGCCGAGGCTGACCGGACCGTCAGCTCCAACACCACCGGCACGCACAACGGCTACTACTTCTCGTTCTGGAAGGACAGCGGCAACGCGAGCATGACGCTGCGCGCCGACGGCCGGTACACCAGCAGCTGGGACCGCAGCACCAACAACTGGGTCGGCGGCAAGGGCTGGGCCACCGGCACCCGGCGGACGGTCACCTACTCGGGCACCTACAACCCGGGCAACAACAACACCTACCTCGCCCTGTACGGATGGACGCGCAACCCGCTCATCGAGTACTACATCGTCGAGAACTTCGGCAGCTACAACCCGAGCAGCGGGGCCACCCGGATGGGTACGGTCACCACCGACGGCGGCACCTACGACATCCTGCGCAGCCAGCGGGTCAACCAGCCGTCGATCGACGGCACCGCGACGTTCTACCAGTTCTGGAGCGTCCGGCAGCAGAAGCGCAGCAGCGGCACCATCACGATCGCCAACCACTTCGACGCCTGGGCTCGCGCGGGCCTGAACCTCGGCACCAACCACAGCTACCAGATCATGGCGACCGAGGGCTATCAGAGCCAGGGCAGCTCCGACATCACCGTCCGCGAAGGCAGCGGCCCCACCAACCCGACCAGCCCGACCCCCGGTAACCCGGGCAGCAACTGCACCGCGGTGCTCTCGGCCGGCGAGCAGTTCGGTGACCGGTTCAACCTCAACGTCGCGGTCCAGAACGCCAGCAACTGGACGGTCACCCTCAACCTGAACGGCGGCCAGAGCATCCAGAACAGCTGGAACGCCTCCGTGAGCGGCACGACCGGAAGCGTCACCGCACGACCGAACGGCAGCGGCAACAACTTCGGCGTGACCATCATGGCCAACGGCAACTGGACCTGGCCGACGGTCACCTGCCGGACCAGCTGACCCCGGCCCGCTTCCTGACACTGCTCCTGTGGCGCGGCGGACCCGGCCGCCGCGCCACCCTCAGCGGAGGTAATTCATGACGATCGCCAAGGCCGCCGCCTCCACCGTCGGTGACGGCGGGACCGTCCACCGCATGATCCGAAACCCGGTGCTGCCGGGATTTCATCCGGATCCGTCGATCCTGCGGGTCGGTTCCGACTACTACATCGCGACGTCGACGTTCGAGTGGTACCCGGGCGTGCGGGTGCACCACTCGACCGATCTGGTCGACTGGCGGCCGCTCGGCGGCGTGCTGACCGAGCGGCGGCTTCTCGACCTCACCGGGACGGCCGACTCGTGCGGGGTCTGGGCGCCCAACCTGACCTACGCCGACGGGCTGTTCCATCTGCTCTACACCGACGTCGCGACGTTCGCCGGCGGCTATTGGGATCCGCAGAACTACCTGGTCACCGCACCGAGCATGGCCGGTCCGTGGTCGGACCCGGTGGTTCTGCACGGCCGCGGCTTCGACGCCTCGCTGTTCCACGACGAGGACGGCACGACCTGGATGCTGTCGATGTGTGCCGACTGGCGACCCGGGCGCAACCGCTTCGCGGGCATCTCGATCCAGCGGTACGACCGTCACGAACGGCGCCTGGCCGGCCCGGAACACCTGATCTTCGAGGGCACCGAGGCCGGGCTCACCGAGGCGCCGAACATCTATCGCAACGACGGCTGGTACTACCTGGTCACCGCGGAGGGCGGCACCACCTGGACCCACCAGGTCACCGTCGCCCGGTCCCGGCACCTGCTCGGGCCGTACGAGGTGGACCCGGGCGGGCCGCTGCTGACCTCGGCCGGACGCCCGGACCTGACCCTGCAGAAGGCCGGCCACGGCAGCCTCGTGCAGACCTCGGCCGGCGACTGGTACCTGGCGCACCTCGCCGCCCGGCCGTACCCGCCGTCCGGCCGGTGCGTCCTCGGGCGTGAGACCGCTCTGCAGAAGGTGGACTGGCCGGCCGGCGGATGGCCCCGCATCCACGACGGGATACCGGCCGAACACGTCCCGGCCCCCTCCGGTGCCGCCGCGGTGATCGGGCCGCCCTCCTCCGAGCAGTTCGAGGACGACCCGTTCGAGGCGCCGGTCCTCGGCGTCAACTGGTCGACACTGCGCCGCCCGGCCACGCCGGACTGGATCGATCTGTCCGCCCGCCCGTCGCACCTGCGGATCCGGGGCGGTCAGTCGCCGATGGCACGGCACCGGCCGAGCCTGGTGGCCCGCCGGGTGACGGCCCGGCGCTGCACCTTCGAGGCGACGTGCGAGTTCGAGCCCCGCAACCACCGGCAGCTGGCGGGCGTCACCGCGTACTACAACTCCCGCAACTGGTACTACCTGCACATGACCGCCGACGACGACGGCACCCCGGTGCTCGACGTGCTGTGCTGCGACAGCGGGCGCGTCACCGCGGCGCCGGGCATGCGGACCCCGCTCGGTGACGTACGGCGAGTGGGTTTGCGTGCCCGCCTGGACGGCCCGGCGCTGACCTTCGCCTACACGACCGACCCCGACGCCGGATCCGTCTGGCACGACCTCGGCCGGAGCTTCGACGCCACCACCCTGTCCGACGAGTACGCCGTGACGGTGGTACCCGGCGAGCCCGAGGCTTGGGGCTTCACCGGCGCCTTCGTCGGGCTCTGGGTGCAGGATCTGGGTGCCGAGGGCGGCTACGCCGACTTCGATCGAGCCGTCTACCGCACCGACTGACACCGGGCGGTGCTCACAGCGCGCCGCTCAGTGCCTGTCCCTGAGCGATGCCGCCGCTGCTATAGATCACGAAGCTAGAGACGGCATGTCGAGGGAGATCGCTGAGCTGTACGGTCTTTCCCTGTTCGCAGAAACGCGAAAATATCGCATGGCATGCGAGGGTCCACCTGATCGAGGCCTGCAGCCGGCCCGACCCCGGCTTCTGGCGCGCCTGCCCCGGCTGCGGCGAACCCGGCCGCATCCACGTCGGCGGCAACGCTCGTGCCCGTGGCACCGATGACGGCGTGCCCGCGGCGGATGCCCGCCAGGTCGCGGACGAAGCCGGCAAGTGGTTCGTGGCCGAGGACGCCCTGTTCCAGCTCGCCACCGACCTGCCCGCCGCAGTTCTGGCCCCGATGCTCGGCATCCACATCAGCGTCGCCGCGGTCTTGCAACGCGCCAGCGCCAGCGCCGGCGACTGGACCAGCTACGCCGCCGACATCAGCCGCCGAACAACCCAAAGGGGATCACCGACATGCCCGCCTCTCGCGAGACGATCGAATCCGCCTTCAACCAGCGAGCCACCACCTACGACAACAACTCCTGGCACATCCGCTACGCCGAACGGCTCGTTGAGCTCGCCGCCCCCGCTGCCGGCATGCGCATCCTGGACGCCGCTACCGGCACCGGCTTCGCTGCGATCGCCGCCGCGCGAGCCGCGGGCCCCACCGCACACGTGCTCGGCGTGGACATATCCGATGGCATGCTCAGCCGGGCACGGCAATCGATGACGTCTCTGGGGATGACGAACGTCGACCTGATCAAGGCTGATGCTGCCTCTCTGCCGAACCTGGACACCGGCTCGTTCGACCTCGTGCTCTGCTCCGCCGGACTGCTCTATCTGCCCATCCGAACCGCTCTACGCGAGTGGCGGCGGCTCCTGAAGCCCGGCGGCCTCGTCGCGTTCTCCACCATGCGGGAAGGATTCCCGGTCGCGGCCAGGCTCTTCCGCGAACAGGCCAGCCACTACGGTCTGGCCCTCACCGATCCCGCCACACCGCTTGGCATGCCGTCTCGATGCCGGCAAGAACTTCGCGACGCCGGGTTCATCCCCGCCCAGGTGGTCACCGAGACCGTTCGGTTCTCCCGCGCCGACCTCGAGTACGCCTGGCAAGCCCACACCCAGGGCCCGCACCACGACGCGATCGCCGCGCTCAGTCCCACGCAGGTAGCGACATTCCGCGCCGAGTACACCAGCACCCTGGCTGATCTCCTGAACACCAACGAAGATCACGCCCTCACCTCAGAGGTGATCTACGCTCTCGGCCGCGCCGGCCGGCAGGAGACAGATACTCAGCTGTGAGCCCAGCTCACGGAACCCGAGCGCTCGGGCTACTCGACGTGACGCATCGGGCCGGGCCCGCCACTGAGGCAGCAGACCACCGTCCAGCGCATGGGTGACGGCTGCGGCGGCGACCGTGCGCGCAAGCCCTCGCCCACGCTTGGCCGGGACGGTCAACACGCTGACATGGGCGGTGCTGCAGGGCCAAGTTCGGTAGCCCGCCGCTGCAATGACCTCCGACCCGGTACGCACCACGAACGCCGGTGACGTGATCTCGGCCAGGCCCGACTCGTCGGCGTCTTCAGCCGGCACCGAAGCCAGCAGAGTTCCCACATCGGTATGGCCCGCCGGGGCCATCTCCACCACTTCGAACCCGACCGGACGGAAACCGGCCACATCGCAGTAAGCCAAGCTCGCCGGCCCCAGAACCTCAGCGACAGGCAACCTGCCACCAACCACTGCGGGGTCAGTCATAGCAGTCGACGGAAGATCGCTCAGGCTGGCCCGCACCATCTCGGCGGTGTCGCCGTCAGGGGCGGTCCCGATCACTGCGCTTCCGAGACCGACGACGCCCACCCAACCTGGCGGGCACAGCAGCGACCGGGAAGAGACAGCCACGTCGATCGCCGCATCCTTGAACGCGACCGGCGCCCCGGCCAGGTCGGACCAGAGCCGCCGAGCACGGTCAAGCAGAGGATGGTCGGTCATGGACGCATGATGGCAAGCAGTGCGCGAGGCCGCTACCGAGAAACAACCCGCCTGATCCTGGTCATCGACCGAATTCCCTTGCTCACCGGACGCGGGATCACGCTGTCGGCTTCCCACATCTACCGCCTGGTCGGTGACCGGCTCGGGCGCTGATCGACGCCCTTGAGTGCCTGTCGAGGACCTCTGCGCCTTCCGTGTCGAGGCCGCCGCGGTGCCCAAGGTGGTCAGCGCCGGCCCGGTCGTGGCCGACCTGAACAAGACCATCCGCCCAAACGCGCTCGAGTGCGCCGCACCGACTGACCACGCCCGAACAGTTTCCGGGATGACACGTTCCGGCTAAGACTTGCGCACAGCAGGCGCCGGCCGCAGCAGAAAAGTACGCCTGATCGCGTGGTCGTCCGGCACTACCCGCCTCCACTGATCGAGCAAACGCCGGACAGATCCGGCACCGCCTAGCCATGATCGACGCGTGAGTATCCCTACCTCTCGCAGCGACTATTCGGTGCTGCTGCTGGCGTCAGATTGGCTGACAGTCGACGCCGCTCTCGACAGCTTGGCCTACAGCCTTCGATCGGAAGGATGGGATGTGGAGGAGGGCGACGAGGAACACGAAGGCCAGCACCCGTATTGGCGTTCATGGCTCGAGTTCACCGAAGACATCCGCCGAGCTGGAGCGGACCGGCTTCCCGAACGACCGAGCGACCCCCAGGAACTCGCCACCTGGCCACCCCTCGACCTGAGGATCGAGATTGAACTCAGCGAGGTGCAGTGGCAACTCGTCATCTCCGCACTGAACGACTCAGCAACCGTTAGCAGCCGACTGGGAAACCATGACGAAGCCGCCGACACCCGGGGCGTCGCACGAGAGATCACGACTGAGCTGAAAGGACACGGCTGGCAGCCGCTCCTCGACGACATCAACCCGCTGCACAGCCGAGAGGCGTCTTAAATCCGCTTCCGCCTGGCCAAGAGCCGGTACGCAGTCACGCGTCCCGAACTCACGACACATCGATACGCGATGTCGTCAGTAAAGAGATGCGGATTTCATCGGTGCGATGGAGAGTCAGCGACTTGATCATCCGCAACCTAGAGCCGAACGCGACAGCTGGTGCTGCGGGCCCCGCCGCCGGTCGCCGCCGACGCGCTCGGCTTCCACCAGACCAGCACCGCCCGCCAGGCGCTCACGCTGGCGGCCTTTGGGACCGATACACCCCGGCTCGATCCAGGCGATCCCGATAGCAGGTCACTGTCGGTTCCGCGCCATGGCCCTGTCCGTCGTCGTTGCGGCAGGGCCAGTCTGTGCACATGGGGCTAGCGGACAATCACCAGCCGACCAAGCTTGAGCAGCAACTGATCGACAGCGTGATCCGAGGGGAGCTGCTGGACCTCGCCGGCGACGAGCCGGTCGACGAGACCGCGATGCGCTCCTGGGACGACCCCGAACGCACCGTCCGCGCGGATCATCCGCGACATCGTGCTGGGCCGGCTGGCCGCCGAGCCCGACCCGCGCGGGCTGCAGCTACGCGGCGCCCGTATCGCCGGCCGCATCGACCTGGAGAACATCACCCGCGATCTGAACGTGCAGCTGGTCGCCTGTCACCTGCCCGACGGCCTACTGCTGCGCGACACCAGCCTGCTGGCCCTGATCTTGAACGGATCGCGCATCGGGCCGTCGCCCGCCTCGAACGATCCAGCGATCGACGCCGACCGGTTGACCGCCCGGCTCATGGGGCTGGCCGGGACAACGGTCACCAGCACCGCCGGCGGCGGTGCGATCCGGCTGCGCGACGCCCACCTCGGCCAACTGCATTGCAGCTGGGCGTCCTCCAACTGGCCGGTGCCCGCATCGGCGGCGGATTGTGGCTCGACACCACCAACACCCGCTCGGCCGACCCCCGGGATAAGACGTTGGCCGACCTCGACGGCACCACCTACACCGGACTCCCCAAACCAGGATCACTCAAGCGGTGGCTGCGGCTGCTGCGCGAGCACACCCCCGCCTACGCCGCCCAGCCCTACCAGTAACTAGCCGCCGTCCACCGCGTCGCCGGCCACGACCACGAAGTCCGCGACATCCTCATGGCCCAACGCCGCGACCAAATCCCCCGCCGCGCCATCACCGGCGCCGACCGCACCTGGGCCCTCCTCAAGACCACCACCCGCGACCAATGCGCCCCCACCCCCACCACCGCCGGACAAGCCCTCACCGCCGGCTGGCTCCTACAAGCCCTCGCCTGGGCCTTCGCCGCCCTCTTCATCGCCGGCTTCACCAGCGCGGTCCGCAAAACCTGACCAGGACAACAACACCCGCCGGTAACGCTGCGCCAACGCCGACCGGTCCGGCGCTGAGAACTCGCACCAGACGAATACGCACTCCTGCCAGTCAACCGTCGCGACCGGTCCGGCAGCCCTGCCGGGCACCGGTTCAGCCGGGTCGTACTCCTGACAAAGTTTGACTGCGACTAAAGCGAAATGCTTGACTGGCACTCAAACGAAATGGCGGGAGGGTCACGGGATGGCTAGCAGGGCGGAGGCGGTGGCGGCGACCCGTGAACGGATCGCGCGCTCGGCACTGCGGCTGTTGATGGAGTGCGCCTACGACGACGTCACGCTGGCCGACATCGCCGCCACCGCCAAGGTGTCCCACCAGACCGTGCTCAACCACTACCAGTCCAAAGAGGGCGCGGCCCTGGCCGCGATCGAGCTGCTGCGCGGCGAGACCGAGGCGCTGCGCACCTCCGTGCGCCGGGGCGACCCCGGGCACGCGGTCGAGGTGCTGGTGGAGCAGTACGAGCGGTTCGGGGATCTCAACGTCCGCTGGGCCATGTCGGCGGAGCGGCTGGGCCGCCTGGCCGTCCTGCTCGACCACGCCCGGGCCGCCCACCGCGGCTGGCTGGAGGACACCTTCGCCCAGGCGCTGCCCGCCGCTGCGGCCGAGCGGCGCCGCGCCGTCAACGCGCTGCACGCCGCCACCGACGTCTACACCTGGAAGCTGTTGCGCCGGGACCTGCGTCTCAGCCGCTCCGAAACGATCCGCGCGATGACCGCGCTGGTGCGCGGCGTACTCCCGGGAGACCAACCATGAACTGCAACGCGTATCTGTTCGCGCTCACCGACGGAGGCGGCGGCACCGTCGCGCCCGAGCTCGGCGTCGCGCGCCGCCTCGTGGAGCGCGGCCACCGGGTCACGGTCCTGGCCGAGGACTCGATGGCGACGGCGGTCGCCCGCTCCGGCGCGACGTTCCGGCGCTGGCAGCACGGCCTCAACCGCCCGGATCACAGCCCTGAGCACGCTCCCTACCGGGAGTGGGAACTCAACAGCCCACCCGCGCTGCTACGCGCGATGATCAACCACCTCATCGTCGAGCCGGCGGCCGGCTACGCCCGCGACGTCCTCGACGCCTTCCAGGCGGACCCGGCGGGCCGGCCCGACCTGGTGGTGACCTCGTTCTTCGCGTTCGGCGCGATGCTGGCGGCCAAGGCCGAACGCGTGCCGTTCGACGTACTCCTACCGAACGTCTATCCGCTGCCCGCCAGGGGCATGCCGCCCTTCGGCCCGGGCTTCGCGCCGGCCCGAGGCCCGCTCGGCCACCTGCGCGACCAGATCTTCCGTGCGATGAGCCAACGAATGTGGGACGGCGCCGCGCTGCCCGGCCTGAACGCCACCCGCGCAGCGCACGGCCTGCCGCCGCTGGCCCACTTCCAGGACCAGGTCCTCGAGGCGCGCCGCCAACTGCTGCTGACCAGTGCCGCGTTCGACTTCCCGGCGGCACTGCCGTCCTCGGCCCGCTACGTCGGCCCGGTGCTCGACGATCCGGCCTGGGCCGACCGGACGTGGTCGGCGCCGCCGGGCGATGCCCCGCTCGTGCTGGTGTCGCTGTCCACCACGTTCCAGGACCAGGCGGCCTGCCTCCAGCGGATCATCGACGCCCTGGCCGCTCTGCCGGTTCGCGGCCTGGTGACCACGGGCCCGGTCATCGACCCCGGCGCCCTGCGCGCGCCCGCCTCCGTGCGTGTGGTCGAGGCCGCACCGCACGCCGCGGTGCTGCCCGAGGCGGCCCTGGTCGTCACCCACGGCGGCCACGGCACCCTGGTAAAGGCGTTCGCGGCCGGGCTGCCGGCGGTCATCCTGCCGCACGGCCGCGACCAGGCCGACAACGCCGCCCGGGTCACTCACCACGGCGCCGGGGTGGCGCTGTCACGCACCGCCGCGCCCGCGCGGATCGCCGCCGCGATCCGCCGCGTGCTCGACGACGGGTCGCACCGCCGGGCGGCCGGCCGGCTCGGCGCCGCACTGCTGCACGACGCCCGGTCAGGCCGGCTGCTCGCCGAACTCGAGGATGTGCAGAACCCGACGGCCACCAGCGGTCCGGAACGTCGCCCGGCGCGGCGACCAACCTGATCGGCAGCGTCGTTGACGCCGGCCGCGATAGCGGCAACCTGCTCCAGCTCGTCGCTGCGATGAACTGGCACGGCTTACCGGCTTGCCGACCCATCGGTCGAACACCGCCAGGCAAGCATGCGGCAAGCAGTCGGAGCGACCGATGCCGGATTCGACGTCAGCGCCATCCCGCCGGATCACACGCAACGGCCCGACTACGAACGCCTGCCCGAACATTCCGAAGCCAACGTCACCTGGGCCATCATCACTCTGATGACCTGCCGGCTCGTCCGCACTCGTTGCCGGATCAGGTTGAGAGACTGCCGCTCACGGTGACGAACGAGTGGGCTGGCAGGTGCGCCCGCAGCTTGCCGCCGGTCAGCGACACGCCGTCGTACGGGCGCGGCGCCACCACCGACGGCGACTGCGGCGTGTTGTGGTCCTGCAACGCCCCGGACGTCAGGATCAGGGCTTCGACCGCCTCGACCGTGCCACCACGCAGGTCGATCGCCACGTCGGCGGCGGAGGAGGCGTCGAGGTTCGACAGTGATACGAGCAGCCGGCCGTCCTTGCGGCTGGCCGACACCGAGACGGTCGTCAGCGTCGCGTCACCGACCGGGCGGGTCGGCGGCGCGTCGCGGAAGTCGACCCGCAGCGACGTCGCGTCCTGGTGACCCCGGTTCATCTGGAAGACGTGGTAGGTGGGGGTGAGGACCATGGCCTTCGAGTCCGGGTCGGTGAGGATCATGGCCTGTAGCACGTTCACCGTCTGTGCGATGTTGGCCATCACCAGGCGGTCGGCGTACCGGTGGAAGACGTCGAAGTGCACGCTCGCCACCAGCGCGTCGCGCAGCGTGTTCTGCTGGTAGAGGAAGCCGGGGTTGGTGCCGGGCTCCACGTCGAACCAGGTGCCCCACTCGTCCAGGACCAGGCCGGCGGTCTTGTTCGGGTCGTAGCAGTCCATCACGGCCGCGTGCCCGGCGAGCAGCTCCTCGATGCGGGCCGCGGACACCATCGTCGTGTAGTACTCGTCGGTGTCGAAGACCGTGGCCGAGCCCTTGTCGTCCCAGGTGGGGCCGGTGATCGTGTAGTAGTGCAGGGACAGGGCGTGGTAGGCGGTGCTGCGGATGTGCTGGCAGCCGAGGTGCCCGATCTGCTTCATCAGCGTCTCGGTCCACCCGTAGTCGGTGGCGTTGGCGCCCGCGGCGATCTTGTACAGCTTGTTGTCGCCGTAGTCGCGGCAGTAGGTGCCGTAGCGGCGGGCCTCCTGCGCGTAGTGCTCGGCGGTCATGTTGCCGCCGCAGCCCCACGCCTCGTTGCCCAGGCCCCAGAACCGGACCCGCCACGGCTCGTCGCGGCCGTTGGCCTTGCGCAGCCGGGCCATCGGCGAGTCGCCGTCGCGGGTCAGGTACTCGACCCAGTCGCTCATCTCCCGTACGGTGCCGGAGCCGACGTTGCCGCTGATGTACGGCTCGGCGCCGAGCAGCTCACACAGGGCCATGAACTCGTGGGTGCCGAAGTGGTTGTTCTCCTCGACCCCGCCCCAGTGGGTGTTGACCATGACGGGCCGCTGGTCCTTGGGCCCGATGCCGTCCTGCCAGTGGTATTCGTCGGCGAAGCAACCGCCCGGCCAGCGCAGGTTCGGGATGTTCAGGGCGCGCAGGGCTTCGACGACGTCCAGGCGGATGCCACCCTCGTTGGGGATGTCGGAGTCCTCGCCGACGTAGAAGCCGCCGTAGATGCAGCGGCCCAGATGCTCGGCGAAGTGCCCGTAGACGTGCCGGTTGATCCGTGGTCCGTCGAGGTCCACGTTGATGACGGCTTCGATGCTCATCTGGTGCCTTTCTCCAGCGTCGTCACTGCCTCACCGGGGCCGCCGATGGTGAGGGATGCCGTCCGGCCGGCGCAGCTCAACTGGTAGTCGCCGAGGAAACCGCGGACTGCGACGCGACCCGCGTCATCCGTCCGCAGTGTCGTGGGCGGTAGCCACCATTCTTCCTTCACCAGGCGCCGCAGCGCGTCGTACCCGGGTTTCGGTGTGCCGTCGGCGCGCACGAGACCACAGGGGGCGCCGAGCCACGCGCCGTCGTCGGTCAGCCCCCAGTAGGTGATCGCCTGGACCGAGGGGTGCGAGAGCAGCGTGCGGTAGTGCCGGACGATCTCGTCCGCCTGGCGTTCCTCGCCCTCCGGCGTGGAGGGCCAGGAGGGGATCTGATAGTCGTTGAGATCATCGATCTCCGGTGGCATCAGGTGCCCGGAGAGCAGGGTGGTCTCGGTCATGTGAATCGGGAGCCCGTACCGGGAGAACCGTTCCAGGATCGCCAGGGTCTTCTCCTCACCCCAGTAACCCTGGTGCATGTGGCTCTGCAGGCCGAGAGCGTCGATCTTTATGCCGGCCTCGAGCACACCCTCGATCAGACATTCGTACGCCGTGGACATGTCGAAGTCGTTGAGCACCAGAGTCGCCGCCGGGTTGGCCGCGCGCGCCTCCTCGAACGCGAGGCGGACGATCGCGATCCGGCCCCGCTCCCGGGCCAGCCGGGTGATCGCGTTGGGGTGCTGCTCGTTGGCGAACACCGGCATGATCACGGCTTCGTTTATCGCATCCCACGTGTGCATGACGTCGGCGAAGTGGGCCACCTCGCGCCTGATCCGGGCGCGCACGGTCGCCTCGACCTCGTCGGTCGGCATCTCGCGCAGCCAGTCGGGTGCCAGGGTGTGCCACAGCAGCGGGTGACCCTTGACCCGGCAACCGTGGCGAGTGAACCACTCCGCGGCCCGGTGCAGCCGTTTCGTGTCGGGCCGGCCGCGCTGGGGTTCGAAGTCACTCCAGTAGAACGGCAGGGTCGCCGTGTTGAAGACGTCGAACCACAGGCCGGCCAGATCCGACGCGGTCTCCTCGTTCGCCACGGGGACGAAGTCGAAGCCGATGTTGCCGAACGAGAAGGCGTGAGAGCGCTGCTCGACGAGGACGTCGCGGTCCCGGAGCGGTTGACCGTCGACGTCGAGCAGGGTCACCAGGACGTCGCCGGTTCGGTGATCAAGCTGAGCTGCCGTCATTTCGTTGCCTCCTGTCGCCGCTCGTAGCGTAGGGACCGGGTCAGCCCGGGTCCAGCGAAACTTCCAAAAACATGCGACATTTTCCGAGCCCTGGCCAGCGGTGTTGTGAACGCTCTCAAGAGCGCGGAAAGCTGATCAGGCCACTCTGCGTGCGGCACCGTTACCTACGTGTTACAGCGATGGCGAGGTGGATGCCTTGACATCCCCGCCAAGCCGTCCATAACTTGGGCGCCATCTTCCGGAAATACTCCGAAACTTTCGCTACCGAGAGGTGAGGCCTCATGGCACCTAACAGGACCCTCGCAATGGCTGCCGTGGTGGCGCTGGGCGCCATGAGCCTGGCCGCCTGCAGCGGCGGCGACGACGACGGCGGCAGCTCCGGCTCGGGCGGCAACGTCACGATGCAGTTCTGGCACAACGCCACGACCGGGCCCGGCAAGGCGTTCTGGGACAAGACGGTCGCCGACTTCCAGACCGCCAACCCGAACGTCAAGATCAAGATTCAGCAGGTCCAGAACGAGGACCTGGACGGCAAGCTGCAGACCGCGCTGAACTCCGGCTCCGCGCCCGACATCTTCCTGCAGCGCGGCGGCGGCAAGATGGCCGCGATGGTCGAGGCCGGCCAGCTCAAGGACATCACCGGCGACATCACCGCGGAGACCAAGGCGGCGGTCGGGCCCGCTCTGGGGACGGGGCAGGTCGACGGTAAGTCGTACGCCGTACCGGTCTCGATCTTGCCTGGGGGTTTCTGGTACAGCAAAGATCTGTTCAAGAAGGCCGGTGTCGAGGCGCCCCCGACCACGTTGGAGGAGCTCAGCGCGGCGGTGACCAAGCTGAAGGCCAACGGTACGCCGATCGCCCTCGGCGCCAAGGACGCGTGGCCGGCCGCTCACTGGTACTACTTCTTCGCCCTGCGTGCCTGCAGTCAGGCCTCGCTCGACGCCGCCGCGAAGGACAAGAACTTCAGCGACGCCTGCTGGACCAAGGCCGGCAACGACCTCAAGGCCTTCGCCGACACCAAGCCGTTCAACGACGGTTTCCTGACCACCTCCGCGCAGCAGGGTGCGGGCAGCTCGGCGGGTCTGGTGGCCAACTACAAGGCGAGCATGGAACTCATGGGCGCCTGGGACCCGGGCGTGATCGCCTCCCTGACGAAGGACACCAAGCCGCTGCCCGACCTGGGCTTCTTCCCCTTCCCGGCGGTTTCCGGCGGCCAGGGTGACCCGGCCGCGATCATGGGTGGCGCGGACGGCTACTCGTGCTCGGCGCAGGCGCCGAAGGAGTGCGCCGACTTCCTGAACTACATCGTGACCAAGGACGTGCAGGAGGGCTACTACAAGGCCTTCAACTCGCTGCCGATCAGCAAGGAGGCCCAGGGCGCCGTCACTGAGGAGTACCTCAAGGCGGTTCTCGAGGCCTACAACAAGGCACCGTACGTCTCGCAGTGGCTGGACACGATCTACGGGCAGAACGTGGGCAACGCCCTGAACGTCGGCGTCGTGAATCTGCTCGCCGGCAAGGGTGACGTCGCCGGAATCATCAAGTCCGTGAACGACGCGGCCAAGAAGGGCTGAGCGTGGCGGTCACTGCGGACGCGCCCGGTGACCGTGTGCGGAACGGAGGCGGCGTGCAGGCGTCGCCTCCGTACCGTCCCCGCCGGCGCGGCATAGGTTGGGCGCAACGTCTGGAGATCGCGGCGCTGTCCGGCCCGGCGATCCTGATGTTCGTCGGCTTCGTGATCTTCCCGGTCCTGATGGCCGGGTACTACGGCTTCTACCGGTGGAAGGGTTTCGGGGCACCGACCGACTTCGTCGGCCTCGACAACTACGTCACCATCCTGCAGGACAGCCTGTTCCACGAAGCGCTGTGGCACAACGGTCAGATCGTCGTGCTGTCGCTGGTGCTCCAGGGTCCGATCGCGGTCGGCCTCGCGCTGCTGCTCAACCAGAAGATGCGCGGCCAGTCGATCATCCGGATACTCATCTTCGTCCCGTACGTGATCGCCGAGGTCATCGTCGGAACGGCCTGGAGCCTGATGCTCCAGACCAACGGCGCGGTCAACGACGTCCTGAGGTCGATCGGTCTCGGCTGGCTGGCCGAGGACTGGCTGGCGAACCCGCAACTCGCCATCTGGACCTTGATGCTGATCCTGACCTGGAAGTACGTCGGGTTCGCGGTGATCCTGTTCCTGGCCGGGATGCAGAACATCCCGGAGGAACTGTCCGAGGCCGCCGCGGTGGACGGCGCCTCCTACTGGCAGACCCAGTGGCGGATCACCCTGCCGCTGCTCGGGCCCACCATCCGGATCTGGGCCTTCCTGTCGATCATCGGTGCGCTACAGCTGTTCGACCTCGTCTACATCATCTGGGGCCAGTACGTCGCGTCGACCGCCGGCACCTCGACCATGGCGACGTACATGGTCACCGAGGGCCGCAACGCGGGCAACTACGGGTACGGCAACGCGGTAGCGGTCGTGCTGTTCGTCATTTCAATGATCATCGCGCTCGTGTACCAGCGTTTCGTTCTGCGCCGGGACACCGAGGGCGCGCTTACCGGAGGACGGTAGGACATGGCCAGGCCCACCCCATCCCGGCAGGGCAATCCGATCGTGTACGTCGGCGCCCTGATGCTGATCGGCCTGATGCTCGGTCCCGTCATCTACATCATCATCGGCGGGTTCCGGACCAACTCGCAGATCACCACCGACCCGGCGGCCCTGCCGGACCCGTGGGTGTTCGGCAACTACACCGATGTGCTGACCAGCGACGTCTTCTGGCGCCAGGTCGGCAACTCGACGATCGCGGCGCTGGCCACGACCATCGGCGTCGTGGTGCTGGGTGTGATGGCGAGCTACGTCCTGGCCCGGTACAAGTTCCGCGGCCGGGGAGCGATGTACGCCCTGTTCGCCGCCGGCCTGATGTTCCCGGCGACGGTCGCCATCACGCCGCTGTACATCCTGGTGAAGAACCTGGGCCTGGTGAACACCCTGCCCGGCGTCATCCTTCCGCAGATCGCCTTCGGGCTGCCCACCACGATCATCATCCTGGTCCCGTTCCTGCAGGCCATTCCCAAGGAGATCGAGGAGGCCGCCGCCATCGACCGGTGCAGCCGGCTCGGGTTCTTCTGGCGGATGGTGCTCCCACTGTCGGTGCCGGGCCTGATCACCACCGGGATCCTCGCGTTCATCGGCAGCTGGAACAGCTATCTGCTGCCGCTGTTCATCCTGAACGATCAGGACGGGTTCACTTTGCCGCTGGGCGTGCAGGCGTTCGCATCGCAATACTCAGTTGACACCGCCAAGGTGCTCGCGTTCACCTCGTTGTCGATGATCCCGGCGCTGGTGTTCTTCAGCCTGTTCGAACGCCGCATCGTGGGTGGCCTCACCGGTGCGGTCAAAGGATGACGCAGCAAGTGACGACAGAAAGGCACCAGAACATGACATCGCTGCACGTGGCGACCACCGGATCCGACGACGCCGACGGCTCGGCGCAACGGCCGTTGCGGACGATCAACCGGGCCGCGGCGCTCGCGAGGCCCGGGGACACCGTGGTCGTGCACGCCGGCGAGTACCGAGAGTGGGTGACGCCCCGGCGTGGCGGCCTGAGCGACAACCGCCGCATCACCTACCAGGCCGCCGAGGGCGAGCACGTCGTCATCAAGGGATCCGAGCGGATCACCGGCTGGGAGCCGGACGGCGGGACCGTGTGGAAGGCGACGGTGCCCAACGCGCTGTTCGGCGACTTCAACCCGTTCGCCGAGGAGATCGCCGGCGACTGGGTCGTCTACGCCGACAAGGCGCCCCGCAAGCACCTCGGCGACGTCTACCTCAACGGCCTCAGCTTCTACGAGGCCGGCTCGCGCGCCGAGGTGTCCGCCCCTGAGAAGCGCACCGAGATGAAGGACGACTGGACCGGCGTCACCGACCGCGTCCGCAACCCGGAGCAGACTCTGCTGGTCTGGTACGCGCAGGTGGACGCCGAGGCGACCACGATCTGGGCGAACTTCCAGGGCGCCGACCCGAACGCCGAACTGGTCGAGATCAACGTACGCCGGTCGGTGTTCTACCCGCTCGTGCCGCACCTGGACTACATCACCGTGCGCGGCTTCGAACTGGCCCAGGCCGCGTGCCCGTGGACCCCGCCGACCGCCGACCAGCCCGGGTTGATCGGCCCGAACTGGGCCAAGGGCTGGATCATCGAGGACAACGTCATCCACGACGCGAAGTGCTCGGCGATCTCCCTCGGCAAGGAGGCCTCGACCGGCCACAACTACGCTACCGAGCGCGGCGACAAGCCCGGTTACCAGTACCAGCTCGAGTCGGTCTTCTCCGCCCGGCAGATCGGCTGGGACAAAGAGCACATCGGCTCGCACGTCATCCGCCGCAACCACATCTACGACTGTGGGCAGAACGGCATCGTCGGTCACCTCGGCTGCGTCTTCTCGACGATCGAGGACAACCACATCCATCACATCGCGGTCAAGCGCGAGTTCTACGGCTACGAGATCGGCGGCATCAAGCTGCACGCCGCCATCGACGTGGAGATCCGGCACAACCGCATCCACGACTGCTCGCTGGGCACCTGGCTGGACTGGCAGACCCAGGGCACCCGCGTCTCCCGCAACGTCTACTACGACAACAACCGCGACCTGTTCATCGAGGTCAGCCACGGGCCGTACCTGGTCGAGCACAACGTTCTCGCCTCGCCGGCCGCGCTGGAGCTGTGGAGCCAGGGCGGGGCGTTCGTCAACAACCTGCTCTGCGGCACCGTGTGGCTCAACCCGGTGATGGACCGGGCCACGCCGTACCACCGGCCGCACAGCACCCAGGTGGCCGGCTACGCGTTCATCGTCGGTGGCGACGACCGGTGGCTCGGCAATCTCTTCGTCGGGGGAGACCCGGCGGTGGCGTACGCGGCGTCCGTGCCCGAGGGCAGTGCCGAGGCGTACGCCGGCACCGCCGGCTACGCCGGCTACCCGGCGTCGTTCGAGGAGTACCTGCAGCGCATCGACGAGCAGCCGCCCGGCGACCACCAGCGCTTCCTCAACGTGAAGCAGGCCGTGTACGCCCAGCGCAACGTCTACGCCGCCGGCGCCCGCCCGTTCGACGGCGAGCGTGACCCGGTGACGCTGGACAGCGCTTCCGCGTCGATCGTCGAGGAGGGCGACGAGGTCTACCTGGTGACCGACCTGCCGGAGGGCATCGCCGGCGCCGGTATCGCCCCGGTCGGCGGCCGCGACCTGGAGCGGGTCCGGTTCGTCGACGCCGAGTTCGAGGAGCGTGACGGCAGCCCCGCGGTCATCGACACCGACCTGACCGGTGTCCGCAAGGAGCCGGGGCGGACGTACCCGGCGGGCCCGCTCGCCGGCCTCACCGTGGGAAGCAGCCGGGTACGCGTCTGGTGACCGCAGAGGGCCGACTCCTCGTACGCCGAACCTCATGGCCGATACTGCAGAGGTGACCGCGATCGACGACGACTCTGAAAAGCCGCAGGACGGCGCCGCCGATGCCTCGCCGGCGCCGGCCCCGCGGAAGTCGCTGAACAGCAACTGGGCCCTCACCGTGGCGGGTGGGCTCTTCGGTACCTACTACCTGGTCAGCGGAGCCCTGTTGCTCCGTGACAAGCACGGGAACGGGGTGTTCGCCCTGCTCATGACGGGGATTGTGCTGGTGGTCGGTCTGATCGCCGTCCTGCTGTTCAGGTCGTACCGCGCGGAACGAGCGGCACGGAAGTAGCGACGCATCGGAAGCCGACGTGGCTCATGCCGGTGTCGACCATGTGCGGGCGTCTCGCGGCCGGGCGGTACCGCAGGCAGTAGCTGTCCGCGCAGAGGAACGACCCGCCCTTGATCACCTTGCGGGGGATCCGGACCTGGGGCTGCGCGGGGTCGAAGCTCTGCTCACGGAGCCCGCCCCGGGGATCGCGTGGTGCGCAGCACGGTGAGAGGTCGGCCCAACGCCGTTCGGCGTACCAGTCCTGGGTCCACTCCCAGACGTTGCCGGCCATGTCGGCCAGCCCGTAGCCGTTCGGCGGGAACGAGCCGACCGGCATGGTCGTTCCGTAGCCCTGCTCGGCGCGCCACGGGAAGTCGCCGTGCCAGTAGTTCGCCCGCCGCTGCCCGGCCGGTTCGGGTTCGTCTCCCCAGGTGAACGTGGCGGCGTCCAGGCCGCCGCGGGCCGCGTGCTCCCACTGCGCTTCGGTGGGAAGCGCGAGTCCGGCCCAGGTCGCGTACGCGTCGGCGTCCTCGTAGGCGATGTGCACGACGGGATGCTCGGCCCGGCCGTCGAGATCGCTGGCCCGGCCCTCCGGCCGCCACCAGCAGGCGCCCGGCGTCCACGCCCACCACTGGCTGAGGTGACGCAGGTCGACGGGTCCCGGGGTGCCGACGAAGACCATCGACCCGGGCACCAGGTTCTCGATCGGCGCGCCGGGGAAGTCGGCCGGGTTCAGCGGACGTTCCGCGACGGTCCGGTAGCCGGTCTCCGTGACGAACGCGGAGAACGCCGCGTTCGTCACGGTGGTGCGGCTCATCCAGACTCCGTCGACCTCGACGACCCGCGCCGGGGCCTCCTCCGGGTAGTGCTGGTCGGAACCCATGCGGAAGGCCCCGCCGGGAATCCAGATCATGTCGTCCGCCGGCGGGGCTCCCGTTGACCGGGACAGGGTTGACTCGGTCATGCGCTTGCGATGCCTTCCCGCAGTTTGGCCAGAACCTTGTCGAGGTTGAAGCTGGCCGGTTCCTGCCGGCGCGGGAACTCGGCGAAACTCTGCAGCATGTTGAACACGTACGCCTGCATCGGCACGACGATCCAGGCGTGGTCGAGGATCCAGTCGTAGTAGGTGTTCGAGGTGACATCGGCCCGTTCGTACGGGTCGGTGCGCAAGTTGAAGATCTTCGGGACGCGCAGCTCGGTGAACGGCTCGGCCCACACCCGCAACGTACCGGTCGCCCTCTGCTCCAGGAAGACCAGCTTCCAGTTGTGGAAACGTACGGCTGTCAGGTCGCCGTCATCGGAGATGTAGAAGAAGTGCCGCCGCGGGCTCTCCTCGACCTCGCCGGTGAGGTAGCCGGTCTGGTCGTGGCCGTCGAGGTGGACCTTGTAGCGGGTGCCGTTGAGCTCGGTCCCGGTTCGCAGCCGCTCGACGATGTCCGGCACTCCGGCGGCGGCGAGCAGGGTGGGGAACCAGTCGGTGTGGCTCACGATCCCGTTGAACACGGTGCCGGGAGCGATCCGGCCCGGCCATCGCACCACCGCGGGCACCCGGTACGCGCCCTCCCAGTTGGAGTTCTTCTCCCCTCGGAACGGTGTCATCCCGGCGTCCGGCCAGGTGTTCATGTGCGGGCCGTTGTCGGTGGAGTAGACGACGATGGTGTTCTCGGCGATGCCCAGCTCGTCGACCAGGTTCAGCAGGTCGCCGACGAGCTTGTCGTGGTCGACCATCGCGTCGTGATACTCCGACTGCCACCGCCCGGCCTGTCCGCGGCTCTCCGGCTTCACGTGCGTACGGAAATGCATGTGTGTGCTGTTGAACCACACGAAGAACGGCTCATCGGCGGTGGCCTTGTCCCGGATGAAGCCGGCTGCCGCGGCGAAGAACTCCTCGTCGACGGTTTCCATCCGCTTCCTGGTCAGCGGGCCGGTGTCCTCGATGCGCTGGGTGCCGTCCTTGTCCGCCCACGAGTGGATGACTCCGCGCGGTCCGAACTTCTCCCGGAAGTTCGGCAGCTCTTCCGGCGTGGGGTAGTCGGCGAGTTCCGGTTCCTCCTCGGCGTTGAGGTGGTAGAGGTTGCCGAAGAACTCGTCGAAGCCGTGCATCGTGGGCAGGTGCTCGTCGCGGTCGCCGAGGTGGTTCTTGCCGAACTGGCCGGTCGCGTACCCGTGTTCCTTGAGCGCGGTGGCGATGGTCGGATCCTCGGCCTGCAGGCCGACGGGTGCTCCCGGCATACCCACCTTGGTCAGCCCGGTGCGGATCGGGTTCTGCCCGCAGATGAAGGCCGCCCGCCCGGCGGTGCAGCTCTGCTCGCCGTAGTAGTCGGTGAACCGGGCGCCCTCCTCGGCGATCCGGTCGATGTTCGGCGTCCGGTAGCCCATCAAGCCGTCGCTGTAACAACTCAGGTTCGAGATCCCGATGTCGTCACCCCAGATCACCAGAATGTTGGGACGTTCGGTCGGCATCTGTGTACTCCTTCGCCGGCGGGCCATCGGATTAGTTCTTGGCGAGTGAACGACGCGAAGCCCGGCTCGCGCCTCATCCCATACGGGTGAGTGGCGTGAGCCGGCACAGATCGCCTGCCCGGGATGAGGCCGGACACCGCGGATCGGTGGATGCTCAGCCGATGACCACTGACGGCAACCGCCCGGCGCAGACGCCGCTCCGCAGTTGGCGGGACGGGGACACGAAGCACGCGATCCTCGAGTTCGTCGAGCGTGTCGCGGCCGAAGTGCCGATCGAGGAGCGCGTGGCGGTCTTCGACAACGACGGAACGCTGTGGTGCGAGAAGCCACTGCCGATCCAATTGGACTTCATCCTGCGGCGGTTCGTGGCGATGGCCGAGGCCGATCCCGCGTTGCGGGGCCGCCAGCCGTGGAAAGCGGCGTACGAACGCGACCACGAGTGGTTGGGTAGGGTGCTCACCGAGCATTACGCCGGGGACGACCGTAACGTCCGGATCGTCGCCGGCGGGATCCTCGCGGCCTACGACGGCATCTCGGTGGAGGACTTCGAGGCTCGCTCGGACGAATTCCTCCGGAACACCGACCACCCGACGCTGGGACGCGGATACCTGCGGTGCGCCTATCAGCCGATGATCGAGTTGCTCGACTATCTGGCGGTCAACGGCTTCGCCAACTACATCGCCTCCGGCGGCGGGCGCGACTTCATGCGGCCGATCAGCCAGGAGGTCTACGGCATTCCACGCGAGCGGGTCATCGGCAGCACTGTGGCGCTGGCCTATCGCGATGACGCCGCCGGCGGCACCATCTTCCACAAGGCGGAGCTGGACTACCTGGACGACGGCCCGGAGAAGCCGGTCCGGATCTGGAACCGGGTCGGCCGCCGCCCGTTGCTGGCCGCCGGAAACTCCAACGGCGACATCCCGATGCTGCACTTCAGCCAGCACGCCGCCAAACCGTTCCTGCGGCTGCTCGTGCTGCATGACGACGCGGACCGCGAGTTCGCCTACACCAGCGGCGCCGAACGGGCGCTCGAGGAAGCCGGCCGCCACGGCTGGACGGTCGTCAGCGTCGGAGACGACTGGTCCACCGTCTTCTGATGGCCCGCGCCGGATGATCAAAACCGGACGCCAGCTCCAGCCGCGTCGATCGCCACCGGTAATTGTCCACTGGTGAGGTGCACAAACATGGCATCGGTTCGATCAGTCACAGTAGTTGCGCTAACGATCACGGTCATGTTTGCCTGACGGCGAGATCTGCCGCGGGGGGCCGCGTTCAATGGGGCAAGGTGGAGCTATGACAGGACGGTCGGTGGCTGCGCGTTCCGGGGTGGGCGAGACGGCGGACGGCCGGTCATGACCGATCAACGCGTGGGCCCGGCTGATCTGCTGTCACTGGCCGTTGCCAAGACGGCGTCACCACAGGGGCGTCGCGCCGACGTGGAGCGGCAGCGGCTGTTCGACCTGCTCAACGCCGCGGCCGACAAAGCGGTGACCCTGGTCTGTGCGGGTGCCGGCTGGGGCAAGACCATGCTGGTATCCGCGTGGGCGCGGAGCCGGACCGGCCCGATCGCCTGGCTCAGTCTGGACAAGAAGGACAACGATCCGCAGTTGTTCTGGGCGTACGTCGTGGCGGCCCTGCAACTGGCCGGCGCCGTGCGACCGGGCAACCCGTTCACCGAGGCGAACTCCATGCCCGCCGACGGACGCGAACGCGGCCGTCACCTGGCCGCCGGGCTCGGCCGCCTGCCGGACCGGACGATCCTCGTCATCGACGACTTCCATGAGATCGACGATCCGCAGATCCTTCAGGAGATGAACGACCTGCTGCGGCGTCCGCCGCGTCCGCTGCGGATGGTCTTCATCAGCCGGGTGTGGCCCGCGCTGGCCCTGCACCGCCTTCGCGCGGAGGGACAGGTCGCCGAGATCCGGGCGAAGGAGCTGGCGTTCACCGCGGACGAGGCCGCCGCCCTGGTACGCGGGCACGGACTCACCCTGGCCGCGTCGGACGTGAGCCGGCTGCTCGACCGGACGGAGGGCTGGGCGGCCGGACTCCGCCTCGGCGCGGGCTTCCTCGCCGGCCACGACGGCGCCCGCTCGATCGAGGACTTCGCCGGCGACGTGCACGGCGTCGACGACTATCTGATCGAGGGGATCCTGGCCGACCGGGACGTACGCGAACGCCGGTTCCTGTTGCAGACCAGCATCCTCGACCGGCTCTGCGCCGACCTGGCCAACGCGGTCACCACCCAGCACGACGGGCAACGCATGCTCGAGCAACTGGAGCGCGACAACGACTTCGTCGTCCGGCTCGGTCCGAAACCACTCTGGTTCCGCTACCACAACCTGCTGCGGGAGGCGCTCGGCCATCACCTGTCGCTGGAGGAGCCGGCGGTGATCCCTGAGCTGCACCGTCGTGCGGCCCGGTGGTACGCCACCAACAACTCGCTCGTCGAAGCGCTCACCCACGCGGTGTCCGCCCGTGACTGGGCGTACGTCGGACACGTGGTCGCCACCCAGGCCGGCGGGTTGATCCTGTCCCCGCACCGGGCCGCTCTGCTCAAGATCCTGCAGCGGGTGCCGCCGGAGGAGATGGACTCGACCCCGGAGCTCATCTTCTGCACGGTGGTGCTGCTGTTCCACGCCGGCGACTACGAGGCGATCCCGGCCCGCATCGCACGCGCCCGGGAACTGCTGCGGCGCCGGGGCGATGCCGGCACCCACCGATCCGTCGACATCATGCTGTACACCCCGGAGATGCTGACGGAACGTGCCGTCGGTGCCATGCCGTCGGTGGTCGCGGTCAGCAACCGGCTGCTCGACCTGCTCGCTACCGGCACCGCGGGCGGGGTGGTCGCCACGCAGCAGCGCGCCATCGCGATGAACCATCGCGGCCTTGCCTTGATGTGGACCGGGCAGCCCGAGGCCGCCTCCCGGGATCTGTGGGCGGCCATCAGCGCCGCACACACCTCCGGCGTGGAACTGACCGAGATCAACGCGGCCGGGCATCTGGCGCTGCTGCAGATCCTCTCCGGATCGGCTGACGAGGCGGCGAAGCTGGCCGCCAGCACCCTCGAACTCGCCGATCAGCGGGGTTGGCGATACACCCTGCAGGCGGTGCCCGCCCACTTCGCCAACGCGCTGGTGCTGCTGGAACGGCACGACCTCAAAGCCGCCCAGGAAGCCGTGCGGCAGGGTGCCCGCGCACACCACGGCAACCCGGAAGCGGCCCAGCGCGTCGTCCTGCTCGGGATCGAGGCGCGCCTGGCCGTGGCCCGCGGCGAGCTGGCCCGGGCGCGCCTGTTCCTCGACGAGGCACGCCGCGACCGCAGTCCTCGGATGCATGCCCCCACGCTCGATCGGTGGCTGACGCTCATCGACGCGGAGGTGAACCTGGCTGAAGGCCGGCCCGAACCGGCGGCCCTGTTCGACCCCGGCATCGAGCCGGACCCCACGCTGGACTTCCCGCGCCAGGTCGTCCGCGCCCGGTTCGCGTACGCCACCCGCGACCTTCGCCGCGCCGAGGATCTGCTGAAGGCGGCACCCAGCGTCCTGTCGCACACCGTCGCCACCGTGGAGGCGGGCGTGGTCGGCGCCCTGGTGGCCGACGCCCGGGGACAGGCCACCCTGGCGGTCGACCTGCTGGCCGGCGCGATGAACCTGGCCGCCGGCGAAGGGATCCGCCGGCCCTTCGTCGTCCTGGCCGGCAGCCGCCTCGACGACCTGATCCAGCGACTGCGACTGCTCGGCGGCGATGCCTCGTTCATCGAGGATTCCCTCAGCGAAGTGCGTGCGACCAGCCAGTTGCCCGCCGAGCTGGCGACCGCGGCCGGCCTCAGCGACCGCGAGGCCGAAGTCTTGCGTTACCTGCCCACCAACCTGTCTGCTGCCGAGATCGCCACCCATCTCGGCGTGTCGGTGAACACCATCAAGGCACACATGCGAGCCATCTACCGCAAACTCGGCGCGGCGCGCCGGAACGAGGCCGTGATGGTGGCTCGCAAGACCGGCATCCTCTGACCCACCGCACCGCTATGTCCGCAGCAGACCGAGGTCGCGGCCCCGCTCGACGACCTCGTTGCGGCTGGCGCACTGCAGTTTCCGGCGGATCGCGACCAGATGGGCCTTCACGGTGTTGCGGGAGATGTGCAGCTCCTCGCCGATCTGGCCGAGCGAGAGATGGGTCGGCAGTAGCTGGAGCACCCGCATCTCCGCCCTGGTGAGCGCCATCGCGCTGGGGACCGGGACGTGCCCGCCCTCGGCGGCGAAGCGGGCCAGGACCCGGCTCAGTTGCTGCCGCAGCGTTCCCTCGGTCAGCAGTCCGTCCAGATGCCGTCCGGCCTCCTCGGTCTGGATGCGCGCGGCGGCGAAGTCGCCCAGTTCGAGGAAGATCTCGGCGAGCGTGATCGCCACCTGGGTCGACAACCATGGGATCACCGCTGGGGAGAACGTGGTGATCATCCGCAGGACGGTGCCGGCGTGCCGCCGGGCGGCCACCTGGTTGCCCTGGTGGGCGGCGATCCGGGCGGCGGCGACGTAGCCCAGGATGCTGAACAGGTGCTCCTCTATACCGGCGGTCTCGATCAGATGGACCGCTTGGCCGGCCTTCTCCTCCGCGTCGGACCAGTCGTCCCGGTCCGCCGCGAGCAATGACAGCTCGGCCAGGGCGGCGACGGCGGCCGTGGGCGGTCGCCCGGCCGCGCCGAGCTGGACCGCCACGCTGAGTTCCTTGACCGCCAGGTCGGCGGCACCGGTCAGCGCGTGGGCGACGCCGAGCGTCGCTATCGCCGACGGAAACCACGGGCTGCCGGGTGGCTCGCCCTCGGTGGCCGCCTTCGCGTCGAGCAGCATCTGGTCGATCCCCAGCGCACCGAGCGACGCCCGCAGGATCGTGACGGCGGACGTGAGCGAGCTGCTGCCGTCCGGCAGTGGTCCCTCGAAGGATCCCCGCTCCGCGGCGTGCAGGCAGCCCTGTGCGCCCGGCATGTCCCCGCTGAGCGCCAGCGTCCAGGCCGCGGTGATCGCCAGCGGCGGATAGCTGACCAGGCCGTTCTGGCCTACCGCGGTCAGCCATCGGCGGATGGTCTGCAGCCGCCCGGCGGAGGCGAAGTCCGGCGCGTGCTGGTTGATCCAGCGGGCCGCCGCGAGGGTGTCTCCACTCGCGAGCATGTGCTCGATCGCGTTCTCGGGCTGGCCCTGCTGCTCGTACCAGTCGGCGGCGCGCTGATGCACCCGTGACTCCTCGCCGGGTTCGCGTCGTCGCAGTTCGGACAGCAGCATTTCGGCGACCAGGCTGTGGTAGCGGTACCACTCGCCGCGCCGGTCCTGCGGTACCACGAACAGATTCCGGCGCGCCGCCTCGGCCAGCCGGTCGGCAGAGCCGCTACCACCGAGCACGTGGTCGCAGAGCGCGCCGGACATCTGGTCGAGCGGGGCGGCACGCGTCAGGAACCGCACCATGTCCGGAGACTCCTTGACCAGGAACTCGTCCCGGAGGTAGTCCAGGAGGAACGGATCGTCTCCGGCCAGCCGTCTCGCGGCGATGGCGGGATCCGAGGCGGTGCGGATGGCCCGGGCGCCGAGATAGACGCCGGCCGGCCAGCCCTCGGTGCGCTGGACGAGCGTGTCGACGGTGGCGTCTGACGGATCCACCCCGGCATGGGCCAGGATCGCCCGAACCTCCTCGTGCGTGAACGCCAGATGCTCCACGCCGAACTCGACGGAGCGGTCCTCGCTGCGCAGCCGGCCGAAGCCGAGCATCAGCCGGGACCCGACCGCGAGCTGGAAGCCTGCCGGGACGCCGGCGGCGAGCGCGCGGATGAAGTTCATCGACGCGACGTCGCGCAGCTCGTGGACGTCGTCGAGCACCAGGACGCCCCGCCGGTTTCCGTTCCGCAGGGACGTCAGGAGATGGCCGAGCGCTGTCAGGTGCCGGGACCCGTCGCCGGACGAGAGGGCCTGGAACACCGCCGGGTCCAGCGGCTGGATGCGGTGCAGCGCCAGAGCGACGTGTCCGGCGAGACGGACCGGGTCCCCGTCGGCCTCATCGACCGTCACCCAGGCGAACTCCCGTGAGTCCTCGGCCGCCCACTGGCTCAGCGAGGTCGTCTTCCCGTATCCGGCGGGTGCGGTCACCAAGATGAGCGAAATGCGTTCGGGCGTCGCGGCGAGAGCCTTCAGCAGCCGGGTACGCGCGATCAGGCCCTGTCGCTGGACGGGGCGCTGAATCTTCGCCTCGACCGCAGCGAAAGGCAGCTCTAAGCGCCCGTTATGTACCATTTACCCGTCCTCGTCGAGCGGTCACCCGGGCCGCTGCCACGTCGTGAGCAGTCGTTCTACGCTACATCGCTCCCGTGGCTGAGCTCAGGCTCAATCAGTCCTGGCCCGGACCAGATCGAGGACCTCGTGACGGAGCCGGGCGAAGCCGGGCAATTCCTTGGTGGCGGTCTGTGACCGCGGCAGCGGCAGATCCACGTCGATCACCCGGAGCACGGTGGACGGGGCGGGGGAGAGCACCACGATCCGGTCGGAGAGGTACACCGCCTCGTCGATGTCGTGGGTGACCAGCATGATCGTCACGGCGTACTCCTGGCGCAGCGGCAGGATCAGGTCTTCCAGGTCCATGCGGGTCTGCGCGTCGACCGACGCGAACGGCTCGTCCATCACCAGCAACTTCGGCCGGTAGGCGAGCGCCCGGGCGATCGCGACCCGCTGCTGCATGCCGCCGGAAAGCTCCCGGGGCCGGCGCCGAGCCGTGCCGTCGAGGCCGACGGCGGCGAGCGCGTCCAGCGCGGCGGTCCGAGCCGCGGTGCGGGACAGCCCTTTGGCGCGCAGCGGCAGCGTGACGTTGCCGAGCACGGTGAGCCAGGGCAGCAGCGAGCGGCTGTAGTCCTGGAAGACCACGGCCACGTCGGGCGGTGGTCCGGTCACCCGCACGCCGCCGATGGTCACCGAGCCCGAGGTGGGTTCCAGCAGGCCGGCAACGATCCGCAGCGCGGTGGTCTTTCCGGCCCCCGAGGGGCCGACGATCGAAACCATCTCACCGGTACGCACGCCGAACGTCACCCCGTCCACCGCGAGGTGGTCGCCGTAGAACTTGGTGAGGTGCTCGACGCTGACCAGTGTGTCGCTCATGATCTACCTTCCCCGGTGGTCGCGACCATGCCCCAGCGGCCGACGGTGAACCGCTCCACCAGGGCGAAGGCGGCGTTGAGCGAGTAGCCGAGCAGCGCCAGCAGTACCATCCCGGCCCACATCCGGGCGTACTGGAACTCCTGCTGCGCGAGCAGCGTCACCGCGCCGATGCCGTACGGCGCGCCGACCATCTCACTGACCACCATGACCAGCACGGCGATCGAGAGGGCGGTGCGCGCGGCCGCCACGATGTACGGTGCGGCCGCCGGGAGCAGCAGCAGGAAGAGCCGGCGGAGCGGGCCGATCCGGTAGGCGCGGCCGACGTCGATCAGTGCCGCGTCCACCGCCCGCATCCCCGCGGTGGTGTTCACCAGGACCACGAAGAACACGCTGAAGACGATCACGCCGACCTGCATCGTCGCACCGATGCCGAGCGCGATCACGAAGATCGGCAGCAGCGCCACCGCCGGCAATGTCAGGAAGAAGCCGACCAGCGGGCCGAGCAGATCGCGCAGCACCCTTACCCGGCCGAGCAGGACGCCGCCGGCCACCCCGGCCAGCAGGCCGATCAGGTAGCCGCGGACCAGGTTCCACAGACTCGGCAGTACGTGCTCGGTGAAGCCCGGGCCGAGCCAGGTGGCCCGGAACTCGCGCGCGATCGCGCCGAGCGGCGGGAAGTACGGGTTGTGCGCCCGGACGGCCCAGAACTGATATCCGGCGATCAGCGCGGCCGGGAGGATCGCCTGCCAGAGGAGGCCGGTCAGTCTGCTCATCGCGTCTGGGCGACCCGGCGTTGCAGCGCGCCGAAGGCCGCCGCGACGAGCAGGCCGAACAATCCGGCGACCAGGGTCAGCGCGTACACCCGGGGGAGGTCGTTGCCGCCGGCCGCGACCACCAGCAGTTGCCCCAGTCCGGGCGCCCCGCCGATCAGCTCGGTGACCAGTGCGACGGCGAAGGCGCTCGCCGCGGCGAGCTTCAGCGCGCTCGCCACGATCGGCAGGGCGGCCGGCAGCCGGACGAAGACCACCCGCCGCCACCAGCCGAGCCGGTAGCTGCGGGCGGTGTCCAGCACGACCCGGTCGATGTCGCGTACCCCATAGCTGGTCTGGATCAACAGCGGCCAGAGCGCGCCCTGCATGATCAGCATGATCTTGAACGTGATGCCGCCGTGCAGGATCAGCAGCGCGAGCGGGAGGATCACGATCGGCGGGATCGGGCGCAGCGCCTCCACCGGGATCCGGACGAACCGCCAGGCCCGCTCGCTCGCCCCGATCGCCAGCCCGAGGGGGATCGCCACCGCCGCGCTGGCCACCAGGCCCAGTGCCCAGGAGCGCACGGTGTCACCGATCGCGACCCAGAACGGCACGCTGCCGAGCAGGTCGCCGAGCGCGGTGACTGTGCTGGTCAGGGTCGGCACGTCGGTCGGGGCCACGAGGCCGGAGCGGGTGGCGGACTCCCAGAGCCCGGCCGCCCCGGCGATGCCCAGAGCCGGCAGGACGGCGCGGCGGATCATCAGGGGCCGACGAAGGAGGCGAGGTCGATGTCGTTCTTCACCCAGCCGTACTGCTTCATCAGCGTGACCAGCGGCGCGATCTGGTCCGCGGTGACTTCGCTGCGGTAGTCGACGTCCGGCAGCGCGGCGGCATCGGCGGCGCTGAGGCCGGCGAGTGGTGCGCCGGCCGCCTTCACCTCGTCCGGGTGGCTGTCGGCGTACGTGAGCGCCTCCTTGATCGCGGTCTGGAATCTGTCGATCGCGGTCTTCCGGTCGCCGCTCAGGTCCTTCTTCGCATAGACCACGCCGCTCGGCGAGCCGGGCTCCAGCACCTCGGCCGGTATGTCTCCCAGGTCGGTCAGGTCCGGGAACTGGGTGAGGCCCTTCGACTGGTGCGGTTCCACGGTCACGCCGGCGTCCACCTGCTTGTCCGCGACCGCCTTGGCGATCTGCGCGAACGGCAGGGTGACCAGCTCGATGGCGCTGGGATCGCCGCCGGCCTTGGCCACGGCGGCCAGGAGGGTGAGGGTGAGCACCGAGCGCGGGGCGTTGGTGGCGACCTTCTTACCGGCGAGGCCGGTGAGCGAGGTGATGCCGGAGTCCTTGCGGACGAAGATGCCGCCGTTGTCGCCCTTCTTGCCCCACAGGCCGATGTTGGAGACCAGTTTCAGGTCGGAGTTGCCGGCCGCGACGGCGAGCAGCACCGGGGCGTACCCGGTCCAGCCCAGGTCGTACTGGCCGGCCACCACTCCGGTGACCACGTTGGGTCCGCTGTCCACGTTGGTGATCTCGACCTGGACGCCCTGCTTCGCGAAGAAGCCCTGCGCCTCACCGACCTTGATCACCCCGTAGTCGATGGACGGTATCGCGCCGATCTTGACGGTGAGGGTCCCGCCGGACGCCTGCGTGCTCGCCGGGCCGGCCGAGTCACAAGCGATGGGGGCGAGCAGCGCGGCGAGCGTGGCCATGGCGAGGGCGATGCGTCTCAGCTTCACGAGGTGCCTTCCACGATGCGCAGGGAGTGTCAAGGTCATCGCAGAATCTACGCATCCGGTAGAGATTGCGTTGTCCCCTGCTGTACAGGCCGAACGTGACGTCGGCGACGCTTTGGCGTCAGCCGGCGCGGAACACGCCCGGCGCCGTCTGGGCCGCGGGCCAGCCATGACCGCCGACCCCAGTGATGAGTTGTCGCGCCCGCGCCCGTCATACCTACGACAGGACATGACGAGGCGGAAGGATGGCGTGATGAATGCGGAGGCGCGAATGAAAGAGCTGGGCGTGAGCGGTCTGGGCGAGGTAGACGAGCCGGCGTTCTCGGGGCTGGCCGAGCGGCACCGGCGGGAGCTGCACGTGCACTGCTACCGGATGCTCGGATCGTTCGAGGACGCTGAGGACACCGTGCAGGAAACGTTCCTGCGTGCCTGGCGGCGACGGGAGTCCTTCGAGGGAAGGTCGACGTTCCGTGCCTGGCTGTACCGGATCGCCACCAACGCCTGCCTGGACCTGCTCGCCAAGCGCCGCCCGGAGCCGGCCACCGGCGGCGAAGTGCTGTGGCTACAGCCTTACCCGGACCGGCTGCTCGACGAGTTGCCCGCGGGCGACGCGGACGAGCCGGAGACCGTCGCCGTCGCGCGGGAGACGATCGAGCTGGCGTACCTGGTCGCGGTCCAGCACCTCGCGCCGCGCCCGCGGGCCGTGCTGATCCTGCGGGACGTGCTCGGGTGGCCGGCGAAGGACGTCGCGGAGCTCCTCGGTGACTCGGTCAACTCCGTGAACAGCGCGCTGCAGCGAGCCCGCGCCGGTATGCGGGAGCACCTGCCCGCCGAGCGGCAGGACTGGACCGGCGGCGAGGAGGACGCTGCAACGCGCGAGCTGGTGCGCCGCTATACCGACGCCAGCGTGGCCACGGACATCAACCGGGTCGCCGCACTGCTGCGGGACGACGTCCGCTGCTCGATGCCGCCCACGCCGGGCCTGTACATCGGCCGCGACACGGTGGTGAACGACTGGGTCGAGAGCGGCTTCGGGTCCATGCAGAACCTGCGCGCCGTCATCACCTCGGTGAACCGGCAGCCCGCCGTCGCCTTCTACCAGTGGCGGAAGCCGGAGGGCGCCTATCTGCCGCTGACGATCGACGTCCTGCGCGTCACCGGCGGGGCGATCACCGAGATCATCACCTTCCACGACGACCAGTTCCCGCGGCTCGGGCTGCCGGAGCGCCTGCCGGCGGACGGCACGGAGTAGTCCCGGTGCGGACGCTCACGCTGCGCGGTGGCGCGCGTGTCGCGGTGGTCGCGGCGGAGTGGTGCGACGCGTTCGGCGTCGTCATCCGCGGACGGGTGCAGCTGGAGCTGCGCAACGGCGAGCCCGGGCCGGTCCTCGGACGCGACGCCGGGTTCTGGCTCCGCGGCACCGGCGTCCGCGCCCTGCGCAACCCCGGCCGTCGCACGGCGAGGGTACGCATCGTCACACGCCAGTCACCGAATGACGGAGGAACGACATGACCAGCATCAACGAGCCCCGGGTCGTCGCCGGCCCGGTATCGGGCCGACTTCGCGGGCTCGCCCGCACCGGCCTCATCGCCACGCTCGCAGCGGTGGCGGCCACCACCCTCGCCGCTGCGCTTGCCCGGGCCGCCGGCGTCGACTTCGAGATCCCCGAAGGTGGCGAGACGATCCCGTTGTCCGGGTTCGCCGTGGTGACCGGCTTCTTCTCGATCGTGGGCGTCGTGATCGCCGGCGCTCTTCTTCGGTGGAGCGCGCGCCCCGCCGTGCGATTCGTGTGGACGGCGGTGTCGCTGACCGCGATCTCGTTGGTGCCGCCCGTGATCTCCGGGGCTAACACCGCCACCATCACCACGCTGATCGGGCTACACCTCATCCCGGCGTCGGTGATGATCCCCACCCTGGCGCGGAGCCTCCGCAACCGGACTGATTGACGATCCGCTACGACAACGTGCGCGCGACGCGCCGGCTGACCCGGCCGCCATGCAGATACTGCGGGCGGCCGTGGCCGTCGTCGCCCAGGAACACCACCGTCCGGTGCCAGCCGAGCCGGGGCCGGGCCGGCACGAAGGTGTCGCCGTCGAGCCGGACGATCTCCTCCACCGGCTCGACCGGCCCCAGCTCCGCGAAGATCCCCGCCGGCCGGTGCTCCAGCCACAGCCGGCCGTCCTCGTCGCCCGACACCACGAGCTCGCCGGCCGGCGAGACGTAGACGCCGGCATAGCGCTCCGCGTCGGCCGGCTCCGGCTGGGCCGGTGGCCGCGGCAGTGCGGGAAGCTCGACCCCGGCCAGCTCCCGCAGCAGGAAGCCGACGAGCTCGTGGACCGTGGTGGCCACCTCGCCGCCGTTCTGCACGAAGGCGATCGACACGCCGGCCGCCGGCACGACGCGCAGGTTCGCCGACTGGCCGAGAGTGTTGCCGGAGTGGCCGATCACCGTGCCGCCGGGCCAGTGGCCGAGCTCCCAGCCGAGCCCCCAGCCGTCGCCGAAGCCGGCCAGCGCGGGCAGCGTCACCTGCTGCTCCCGCATCGCGGCGACGCTCGCGGGGCTCAGCACGGCGGCGCCGTCCGGGCCCACGCCGTTCCGCAGGTGCAGACGGGCGAAGGCGAGCAGGTCCCGGGGGCGCATCGCGAGCAGCGAGCCGGCCGGGGCGTGGGCGGCCGGGAGATTCCAGAGCGGCGCCGGATGCTCGGGCTCGCCGGGTCCGTCGCTGAGGTGGCCTACGGCGGCCCGGAACATGATCGCGCGTTCGGCGCCGAGCGCCGTGTGGGTCAGGCCGAGCGGTTCGATCAGGCCGTCCCGCAGACATTCAGCGTACGGCCGGTCGCGCAACACCTCGATGAGGCGGCCCAGCACGACATAGGCCGCGTTGTTGTAGGAGAACATCGTCCCGGGCGGGAAGTCCTGCTCGACCTCGGCGAGAGCCGCCACGTAGAGCTCGATCGCGTCGTCGTTGCGGCCGGTGTCGGTGAAGACGTCCCCGCCGAAGCCGGCGGTGTGGGTCAGCAGGTGGCGCACGGTGATCGCCGCCGAGGCGGCCTCGTCGGCCACCCGGAAACCGGGCAGGTACCGCCGCACGGGCGCGTCGAGCTCGACCCTGCCCTCGTCGACGAGCTGCATGAGCAGTGTGGCGGTCAGCAGCTTGGTGACCGAGCCGACCTGGAACACGGAGTCGGGCGTGGCCTCCACGCCGGTGGCGGTGTGCAGCACGCCGGCCGCGTGCTGGATGACGTCGTCACCGACGGCGACGGCGATGGCCGCGCCGGGAATCCGGTGGGCCGCCAGCACGCCGGCGAACCGCTCGGACAACCATCGGTCGATCTGCGCAAGGGAGGTCATTCGCCTCACCATAGGCGTACGGCGATGTATCGGCCTCGGCGTTGAAGCTCCTGACACGCCAGATCATGAACGCCGCCGCGAGGCTGGTAGCAGCGCCCCACAGGCAGAGCCGCCGGTCACCTTCCAGTTCGTCGCGAGTCGGGTCGCCGCCCGGTACGCCCCGGCGCAGAACCGCGGGACCGAGCCGACTGATCAGCCGGGGCGTCGACGGCACCGGGATTGGAGAACACCATCGGAGGTGCCGCAGGGCGGTTGGACACCGGTGGGGGCCACTCCGACGCGGCGATCTGCGCTCCGGTTACCGGCACCTCCGGCGAGATGCGGTCAAGCAAGCGCTGCGCCAGCGTGGCGTCGATCTCGAGGTCCGGGCTGATGCGCACATCGGCGGCGGTCGCCAGGTCCACGACGTCGTCGCTGGTGAACGTCTCAGCCCCGAGGGTGCTGAGCCGCCGGGCGAATTCCTTCACATTGATCATCTGCAACACAATCCTCGGTTTGCTGATGACCCAGCGTAACCGCCGCTGTGGCCGGACTGCGCCCGGCACCGACCGCAGCCCAGGCTTGCCGCCGGACGGCCCGATCCGTCGCGGCCGAAACCGCGGTGACCTGCCGCGCGGCAAGAGGACCGCGCAGCTGTCTGCCTGCGCAACGTTCCAGCTCAGCTTGTCGGAGGCGGAGAGGCTGGGGGTCGGCATCATCGCGTACTCGAAGCCGGGCGGGATGTCCTTGGCCATCTCGCCTCCGCCCAGGCGGTCATCGCCTGCTTGACGGCCTGCAAACCGGCAGCGAGCCGGCCTTCTTCCGTTTCGGCCTGAGGTCGCGGCGGCCGGTGACGCATACCTGGCGTTGCCCGGGTGGGCAAGGGTAAGTCTGGGTAAACGGATTCTGCCCCGGCCGGTTCTGGGACCGCGGGCCGCCGCGGGAAAGGGCGTGATCTACGTGGCTTACGGGGTGGTGCTGCGGCCGGACGCGCAGACGTCACGGTCGCTGGTCGAGCTGTCGCACGCGATCGGGGACGGTCACGAGCCGCTCATGTTGCTGGGGGAGAAGGCACCCCCGCACGTGTCGGTGCTGCACGTCGACTGCGCCGAGGACCAGACCGCCGGCATCGTCGCGGCGACCGCGCCGCACCGGGGCCGAACCATCCCGGCGAAAGTCATCGGCCTGCTGTACGCGGTGATCCCGCCCGGCGACTACTACGTGCCGACGGGCGGCTACTACTTCGGCCTGGAGTTGATCCGGAGTCCGGAGCTGGACGCCCTGCACCAGGAGTTCCTGCTTCTCGGGCACACACCGTTGGGCCTGGTGGACCAGGATTACCGGCCGCACATCACCCTTGGCGTGACCGCCGCACCACCTTCCCAGCCGCCGTTCTCGAAGGTCCCGGCCGGGGTCGTACAGCTGACGATGGCCAGCGGCCCGATCGGCCCCTTCGGAACGTTTCCCGACCTCCTCGAGTAACACCCGTCAATCGACGGCGAAAGTGCTGAGGCGGGCCCGGTCGGTGATGACGATTCCGTGTGCGGTCAGCCTGACAGCGCCGGCCTGAGTCAGCCGTGCCAGTGCCCGGTTCACCGTGACGCGGCTGAGGCCGAGCACGCGGGCCAGCTGCTCTTGTGATCCGCGCCAGGCGACCGGCCGGTCCCGGTTCTGCTCGTTCAGCCAGACAGCGATCCGGGCCACGGCAGGCAGGGTGGCGATCTGGGCAAGCCGGCGCCGGGCTGTCATGGCGTCCCGCGCCAGATGCGAGAGTACGTGCTTGCGCACCGAGTGTTCCTCCTCCAGCAGGTCCAGGAAGGCGGCGGGAGGTAGTAGCCGTGCGGAGACCGTGGTCAGCGCCATCAGGCCGGTCGCGGGTGGGTGCCCGTCGAGTACCGCGGCCTTGTCCACGATCGCCGGACCGGCCCACCGCTCGGGCCACACCTCGGCACCGGCGGATCCGCTGTGCGTTGCCACGACCGTCCCCGCCAGCAGGAACATCACCGAACGAGGCGCGTCACCGGCCGGCCGGAGCACGGCACCCGCGGCGAAGCGTGCGGTCCGTGTCCGGCCGGCGAGAGCCGTCAGCGCGGCAGGTGTGAGCATGCGCAGCGCCGGGATGGAGGCCAGAGAGCTCATGTATCAACTGATACAGCGTCGGGCGGCGGAAGCGACCTAGCCTGCCAGCATGTGGATCATCGAGCTTCGATTCCGTCCCACCCCTGAACGCCTGGCGGCGCGTCCGGCGCACCGGAGCCGCCTGACCGCCCTGCACCGGGAGAACGTCGTCCGGATGGCGGGTCCTCTGGCCGACGACTCCGGAGCGGTGATCATCGTGGCGGCGGCCGACCGTGCGGCCGTCGACTCGCTCATCGCCGCCGACCCCTACTTCGCCACCGCCGGCGTCGATGTCCTTCAGGTCCGGGAGTGGGATCCGTTCCTGCAATAGCGATCAGGGCGTCCAGATCCAGGCGTCGCCGATGACGGCCGGCGTACCGTCCGACCGGGCGCCGCCGAACACCACCATCCGGGTGCCGGCGGCGACGACCGTGCGCCCGGTGACCTGGCCGCCCGGGACGGCGGGAACCGTCTGCCACGCACCGGTCGTCGTGTCGAGCACGACGCCGCGGTCGCCGAGGTAGATCGCCGTGGTGGCGGTACGCGCACCCGCGGCGGGCGGGTCGCCGGCCGGTGGGTTCGGCAGCGCCGACCAGACGCCGGTGGCCGGGGCCACGCTCCCGCCGTACGGATAAGTGCGGCCCCAGTTGCCGATCTGCCCGCCGTCGGCGCCGCCGAGCATCGGGTTGATCAGCTGGTCGCCCGCCGTGAGCCACGGTGCGGTGGCCAGGATGGCCGAGTCCGGCAGCCGCCGCCATGAGCCGGCCGTGAGGTCCAGCGCCGCGGCCCGGGTGATCGACGGCTTCTCGGCACCGGGGTTCGCGACCAGCTCGTGGTCGAACAGCACGAGCTCGCTGCCGGTCCAGGCCATCGTCCGCTCGTACGCGGCGCTCAGTGGATCGGCCGGCAGCGCGGCCCACGTCGCGGTCCGGGGATCGAAGAGGTAGTCCTTGCCCTGGCGGTTCTCCTCGCTGCCCAGGTACGCCACGAGCCGGTCGCCCGCGGCAAGCAGCCGGTAGTCGCCGTCGATCGGCACGGGCACCCGTGTCCACTCGTCGTGATCGACCCGGTAGACGAGAAGTTCCTCTCCCGCCGCGTCCGGCAGGATGTATGCCGCCGAGCCGAGGACCACACCCTGCCCGTACATCAGTGGCACGGGCGAGTCGGCGATCTCGCGCCAGCGGTTCGTCGCCGGGTCGAAGGCCGCCCCGTCGGCGAGCGGCGTGGAGTCCCCGGGGCAGTCGGCCGAGGGCGGGCAGGGCGGTGCGTCGCTGCCGCCGAGGAACAGCACCTCGCGTCCGGTCCACAGCCCCAGCGCCGCCTCGCGCGGGCTCAGCGGCGAGGCCGGGAGAGCCGACCACCCGGACGGGCTCTGGGCCACCGGTTCGACGTTCGGCCCGCACCCCGCGAGTACGCCCCAGAGTCCCGCCACCAGCACTGCCGTCGCACCGCGTCTCATCGCGGTTGGACTGCCGGGCGCCCGCCAGGGTTCCATGGTCAAAGCATTTCGCCGTCGTCAGCACCGGCCAGCCGGTACGCCCCGACCACCAGCACCAGTGCCACCACGACGACCGTCACGTCACTGACGAGCGCCATCAGCGCCGACGTCGGCACGTAGGCCGGGGCCAGGCCGGCTCCGGCCGCAGCGGCGACCAGGCCCGCGGACCAGCCGGTCACCACGTGACGCTGCGTCCAACCGGAGCGCCGGGACCAGATCCACACCAGCGCCACGACTGACCCGGCGGCCAGGACCCGCGCGGCGACTCCGGGCCATCCGGGGACGAACCACAGGCTCAGGTGGACCGCGAGCACGAGCAGCCCGAACAGCAGCGGATGGGGGACGTGGCCCGCGTGAGGCCGCCGCACGCGCCGCCACCGTGGCAGCATCGCGGCGCCGACCAGCACGACAATCACCGCTATCGCGAGCCCTGCCTGAGCAGGGGCGAGCATGAAGCCCTTTCGCCCGTCCTCCTGATCCGAGAAGATCATCAGGCTGCCGAGCAGGTACAGCGCGCCGATGCCCAGCAGACCGGGCCGGCCCAGCCATGGACGCTTGCGGTACGGCGGCCGCAGGGCCGTCTCGACCAGCACGATCGGTGCGCAGATGCTCAGCAGAACGTGGTTGCCGATGTAGGTGATGGCCTGCTCGGCACTGAACCCGAACGCCGGAACCAGGGTCGCGGTCGAGGTTTGTGCCAGGTCGGCGTACTCGGTGTCGTCGAGGAAGCCGGGGTTGAACAAAGCCTGGTCGACCAGGGCGGCCTGTATGACGCCGAACGCGCCGGCCAGCAGCACCATCGCCGGCCAGCCCCCGCCGGTACGGCGTGCGACCTCGCGGATGAGCACCGCGGCGCCGCCGTACAGCGGCCCCAGGAAAAGGATCACCACCGGGTAGTCACTGACGGCGAAGCCGCCCCAGGAGCACTCGGCGGCCCACGGAGCAAGCACCAGCAGTGCGACCACCGGCACCCAGCCACGCCGGCGACGGCGCGGCTCGGCCGGTCGCCCGGCTCTGTCCGGTCCTACTACGTCCGCACTGTCCATGGTCATCCTTTCGCGGAACGGCGCGGGCGTCGCCCGCCCACCGAGCCTGGCGTGCTGGGTTCGGCGGCCGCCGCTGCCTTCGGGCCATTCCTCGACGACCAAAGTCGATGACCGAAGTCGCAACTGTTGGGAATAACATCGGTACGTGCCGACTTTTGTCGCCGTCGACCTGGGTGCCGAGAGCGGCCGGGTGGTGCGCGGATCGCTGCGGGACGGCCGGCTCGCGGTCGATGAGGTGCACCGGTTCGTCAACCGTCCGGTCGCGTTGCCGGACGGCTTGCATTGGGATGTGCTGGCGCTGTTCGCCGACCTGTCGGCGGGGATCGCCGCGGCTGCCGCCGACGGGCCGATCAGCGGGGTCGGCATCGACGCGTGGGGCAACGACTTCGCGTTGCTGGACCGGGCCGGAGGCCTGATCGGCAATCCCTGGCACTACCGCGACCAGCGGACCCGGTCGAGCCTGGACCTCATCGCGGCCCGGGTCGGCGCCGGGGAGATCTACCGGACCACCGGCACGGCTCCGTTGCCGATCAACACGGCCAGCCAGCTGGTCGCGATGGAGGACTCCGCGCAGCTCGAGGCCGCCGAGCGGCTGGTGCTGCTGCCCGACCTGTTCGGATACTGGCTGACCGGGCAGGCGGTGACCGAGCAGACCATCGCCAGCACCAGCCAGCTGCTGGACGTGGAGACCCGGACCTGGGCGACCGGCGTCATCGACAAGCTCGGCATCCCGCGGCGGCTGTTCGACTACGACGTGGTGCCGCCGGGCATCGCTGTGGGCCGGTTGCGCGAGCATCCGGAGGTGCCGTTGTGGACGGTCGCCGGGCACGACACGGCCTCGGCCGTCGCCGCCGTGCCGGCCGGCGCGGCGCCATCCGGCTTCCTCTCCTCGGGTACGTGGTCGCTGGTCGGTCTGGAGCTGGACGCGCCGGTGCTGACCGACGAGGCCAGGCTGTCCGGGTTCTCCAACGAGGCCGGGGTGGACGGCACGATCCGGTTTCTGCGCAACGGGACCGGGCTGTGGCTGCTGCAACGCTGCCGGGCCGCCTGGCGTTCAGCGTCATACGCTGACCTGGTAGCCGCCGCCGAGCAGGCACCCGGCTTCCAGGGCCTGGTCGACCCGGACGATCCCGCGTTCGTCAGCCCGCGTGACATGCCGGCGCAGCTGGTGGCGGCGTGCCGCCGAAACGGGCAGCCGGTCCCCGCCGATCGTGCCGCCGTCGTGCGCTGCGTCCTGGACAGCCTGGCCTGCCGGCACCGCTGGAGCCTGGAGCGGGCCGAGCAACTGGCCGGCCGGCGAGCCGACGTCCTGCACATCGTCGGCGGCGGCGCCGCCAACTCGCTGCTCTGCCGGCTGACCGCCGACCTGACGGGCCGTCCGGTGCTCGCCGGACCGGTCGAGGCGACCGCCGTGGGCAACCTGCTGGTGCAGGCCCGGGCGGCCGGCGAGGTGGGCTCGCTGACGGAGATCCGGGAGGTGGTGGCCCGCTCACTGCCGCCACGCCGGTACGATCCGCAGCCGACCGACCGCAGCGAGGACGCCTACCGGCGTTTTTTGACACTGCTCGACAGCAGTGACAACTTCTGACATATTCTGGCGGCAGTCCTGGAAATCGGAGGTGTGATCCGTGCTGATCGCCGAGCGTCGCCGGCGCCTGCTGGCGCATGTCCGCGACCACGGTTACGTCTCGTTCCGGGATCTGGCCGAGGCGCTCGGCATCTCCGAGTCCACGGTCCGCCGGGACCTGCGCGCGATGGCGGCGGACGGCCTGCTCGCCCTGACCCGCGGCGGCGCCGGTCCACGGCACGGATCGTCGCCGGCCCGGTCCGTCCCACCGGCCGGGCCGAACGGCGCCGACCCGGTCTCCGGACCGCGTGAGGCCATCGCCGCACGGGCCGCCACGCTGGTCGCCGAGGGCAGCGCGGTGCTGCTCGGACCGGGTCGTACCACCACCGCGCTGGCCCGGTACCTGGCCGCCTTCGACCAACTGACGGTGGTCACCAACTCGATCTCGGTGACCAGCGCGCTGCTCGACGCGCCGCAGGTCGAGGTGGTGCTGATCGGCGGCGCCCTGCGCCGGTCGATCGGCGCCGCGGTGGGCCCGATCGCCGAGGCCGCGCTGACCGGCCTCCGTGGTGCCCAGGTCTTCCTGTCCGGCGAGGGCGTGACCCCCGAACGCGGCCTGACCACGCCGAACGTCTTCGCGGCGGCGACCGATCAGGCCCTGATGGCGGCCGGGCAGCAGGTGGTGGTGCTGGCCGATCACACCAAGCTCGGCCGCGAGACGATGTGCCAGACGGTGCCGCCGGAGCGCATCGACGTGCTGGTCACCGATCAGGCCGCCGACGATTACCTGGTGGACCGGCTCCGGGCGACGGGCATCGACATCCACGTGGCTTGACATCCTCCTCGCCCGGAAGGACGAGGACTCCCTCCACGCTGCGCGTGGACCGCGCGGCGTCCGGATGGGTTCCTGCTTCGCCGCGACCGGGCCAGCGCCTACGCTGACGGAGCCTGCACCGGAGCACCGGACGCGATGCGGGTCGCGGGCCGGTTCCATCTGTGGCAGAACCTCGCCAAGGCCGTCGAACGGTGCGTCGCCCGGCACAAAGCTGCTGGCCGGAACCCGTTGCCGCGCCGGCTACGACCTGGTCCGCAAGCGGGTCCTACTCGCGGGTTGAGGAGCCCTCCCGGCGCAGCACCAGCAGGTCCAGGGCGTCGATCACGGGCCCGGTGTCGGTCAGCGCGGCGTGGCGCAGGCGCTCTACACCGGCGGCGTATTCCTCATCGGTGATCAGCTGCAGCGGGGTGTGTGCCTCGCGGCGCAGCGCGGCCGCTGCCTGGCGTAGTGATACGGCGGTGATTTGTGGGACCTGTTCCAGGCTGACGGTGGCGAATCCCTCGCCGGCGAAGGCGGCTTCGACCTGGCCGACGGTGGGATAAGTGTCCAGAACTCGGATCGCCTCCGGGAAGTAGCGAAACAGGCTGATCGCCTCGTGCCGGCCGGCGAACGCGGACCGGATCAGCACCAGCGCGGCGGGCCGTAGGACGCGCCGTAGTTCGCCTGCTGCGGCGCTCAGGTCGGGGATGTGGTGGATGACGGTGGACATCCATGCGGCGTCGACACTCGCGTCGGGCAGCGGGATGTCGGCGGCGTCACCAGCGACCACGGGCTGGTAGACGGACCGTTCACGCATTGCTGCCGAGGGCTCGACGGCGGTCACGTCGATACCCGGGAACCAGGCGGAGAACGCTCGGGACCAGCTGCCCGTGCCGGCGCCCAGGTCAAGCAGCCGCATGCCCGGCTGAGGATCGAGGAGCCGTATCATGGCGGCCCGCCACTGGTCAGCTCCGGCGTCACCGAGGTGCCGCGTCGATGCGAACGCTGCCGCGTCGGTGTGGTCGTATGCGATCCGGGCCATGCTGACGAGCCAACTGGCTCTGCGTGACGGAGACAAGAAAAGATACCGCGATTCACATCCGCCAGGTTCGAGCCGACGAACCACGAGATTAGACACACTTCCTGTGCCAGAACCACAAACTCGCGAACGAAGCCACGTGCGCCGACTTCAAGGCCGAACCGGCCGGATTCAACGGCGCGAACAACCACGTCCACCTGCTGGTCGACCAGCCGCCCTTAGGCGGGTCGCGGTCGCCGGTGCATCAATGCACCTTGTACGGCGTCTCGCAGCTCCGAGGGCTGGAACGGCTTGTGCACGATTCGGTCGCCGTCTTGGAGCGTTTCGGCGGCCTGCTCGGACGTGATTGAACCGCTGGCCATGACGACAGGGATGTTTGCCGTATCTGGCGTCGTGAGTAGTTCGGCGCGTGCTTGCAGGCCAGTCATCCCTGGCATCTCGTTGTCGGTCACGACTGCGTCCGGGTGCTGGGACCGGACCTCAGTGACCAGCTCGTGGCCGTCGCAGCACAGGCCGACCGTGTGGCCGGCGCGCGTCAGGACTCTCTCCACCACGCTGCGGACGCTGGGGTCGTCGTCCGCCGCCACAACATGACTCATTGGTACGCCTACCTTCCGCGTTGTTCTGCTTCGAGTGTTGGAGGTGCCGCTGGAGCGGGTTGTCAGGTGTGTCGCATGAGTCGGATCGCCGGTGCTTTGTAGCGAACGCGGCTATTGCTGAACGTGGGACGGGCTCTTTTCGCGCGTCGCTGCGAGCTTGTGGAGCAGATCGGCGGCGGTAAAGGGTTTCTCGAGGAAGGCGATGTCCTCGTCGAGGATGTGGGTGGTGCCGAGCAGGCCGTTGCTGTAGCCGGACATGTAGAGCACCGGAAGGTCCGGTTGGCGTTCGAGCAGCAGCTCCGCCAGGCGCCGTCCGGAAGACCCCGGCATGATCACGTCGGTGAGCAAGGCGTCGCAGCCGTGTTGTCCGTACAGGTCCAACGCCTCGGTCGCGTTGGCGGCGGTGAGCACGTGGTAGCCGCCGTTGGTGAGAATGCGGGCGATCACGCGGGCGAGCGCTGGCTCGTCCTCGACGACAAGCACGGTGCTGCCGTCGCCTCGCGGTGGCGCCTGACCGGACACCGGCGGGGAGGTAGCCGTGTCGGCCGCAGTGGTCACCAGCGGAAGGTAGATCCGGAAGGTCGTGCCTATGCCCAGCTCCGAGTACACGTTGACGCTGCCTCCGGCTTCGGTCACGATGCCGTAGACGGTGGCCAGGCCCAGCCCAGTGCCTCGGCCCTGGGGCTTAGTGGTGTAGAACGGCTCGAAGATCCGCGCTGCGGTCTCCGGCGACATGCCCTCACCGGTGTCGCTGACCAGCAGGCGAGCGTAGGTCCCAGCGGGCAGGGGCGGTTGCATATTGACCTCGTTGCCGTCCAGGGCGGCGCAGTTGGCCTCCAGGACCAGCGTGCCGCCCTCGGGCATCGCGTCGCGGGCGTTGATCGCCAGGTTCAACAGCACCTGTTGGAGTTGGCCGGGATCGGCGTGCACGGTCAGGGGCTGAGGCGAGGGCACCGCGATCAGATTGATGTGCTCCCCGATAGTGCGCTCCAACATCATCTGCACTTCAGTGACCGCCGCGTTGAGATCCACATCCTGCGGTTGAATGGCCTCCGCACGGGTGAAGGTGAGCAACTGCCGGGTCAGGTTGGTCGCCCGCTCCACCGCCGTACGTACCTGGGTCAGGTCGGCCTGCACATCCGGCTGGTCGGCGGTCTCCTCCACCACGAAATCGGTGTAGTTGGCGATGATCGCCAGGATGTTGTTGAAGTCGTGCGCGACGCCGCCGGCCAGCTTGCCGAGGCTCTCCATGCGCTGTGCCTGGTTGCTGCGCTCCTCGATGGCACGCTGTCGTTCGGCGGCCTCCTTCGCCGCGGTGACGTCACGGGCGACGGCCGAGGCGCCGATGACGGCGCCCGCCTGGTCGTGGATCGGCGTGATCGTCAGCGCGACGTCGACAAGTGTCCCGTCCTTACACAACCGCCGCGTCTCGTAGGCCATGCCACGCTCACCCTGCCTGATCCGGGCGAGCACGTCCGCCTGCTGGCCCGAGCCCGTCTCGTCGGCCAGCATGGCGGCGGGCTGGCCGAGCACTTCCTCGGCCGTGTACCCGAACAGGCGTTCAGCACCGCCGTTCCACGCCGTGATGAGCCCTTCCGGGGTAACTCCCACGACGGCGTCGTCGGTGTGCTCGACTACGGTCGCCAGAGTGGCCCGATGGGCCTCTGCCGCATCACGGGCGGCTCGTTCACGAGCGTCGGCTTCGTCCAGGCGGTGCTGACCCCACGGGTCCACGTAAATGGCGCCTTTGCCGAGCAGGACGCCATATCCTCGGCGTAGCGTCCAGTAGTAGACACCCACAGCGGCGGTGAACAGGTCCCACAGCGCGGAGGTCCACGGCCATCCGGTGCCGTCCATGTGCATCTGGTGGGCGGCCGGGACCTGCATGACGGTCCGGTAAGCCATCACCGCATGCAGGCCGTGACCGACCGCGCAGCTGAAGAAGATCAACGCCGTGGCGGTGGCGAGCCGGTTGGTGCGCAGTTGTCCAGCGCGCGCTACCGGTACCACGATCGCCACCATGATCGCCGCATAGGCAACCATGATCACCAGATTGCCCAATAAGAAGATCTGGTCCGGCATGTTCCTCAGTTCGGACAACCGTCCTGCAACCTGAGCGAGCCGAGCGAGTCACAGGTCACGTTTGCCCCCACCTGACGGGTGGCGTTGGCGACGGCGAAGCGGTATCCAGCCGCGCCGGCGGCCTGGTGCGTCTTGATCAGAGTGTTGATGATCGTCGAGTCGATGAAGGTCACCGCGCTCAGATCCAGCACAACGCTCGGAGCCTGGCCGAGCGCGTCCGCCAGCAGCTCGTGCAGGTCGTCGACGTCGGTCATATCGAGTTCGCCGTGCAGTGCGACGACACAGCGGTTCTCGTCATGATGGCTGCGGTGGCCCGAGGTGGGATATCGCTTCTCAGGGCGCGCCTCCTTGGCGGGAGTGTCGTTGCGGTTGGTGTACGGGCGGGCACCGGAAACCGCGTCGATGCCGGCCGGCACCGCCGAAGCCAGGCACATGATCACACTCGCGCCGACGCCACTCGGTCCGGCGTTGATCGTCAGCCCAGCGGTGAGTTGTTGGGCCAGCCATAGCCCTCGCCCGCCGGGCGTGTCACCGGCAGGCAGGCGTGGATGCGGCATGCCGGTCCCGCCGCCCTCATCTCGCACCTCGCAGGAGAGGGTGTCAGCGTGGCGACGCAACTCAATACCGGGATCCACGGGTGGCGGCTCAGAACCCGGCTCGGTGGTCATGGCGCGCCGCCGTGTTGAGCGAGACTGACGTTTGCGAGGCGCCAGGCACAGTGTGACGAGACGAGCCGTTCGATCATCCATCGGGAGTAGCCGCTGACCTGTACGACTTGCTCGATCTGGGGGGGTCTGGCGTGTTGCGGTAACACCTGGCCGATCATCTGCACGATGGCTTCTCGCGTATCGGCAAGCTCAAGGCTCAGGCGCCTCTCCACCTCACCCAGCCGACGCAACTCCTCGAGCCGCCAGCGGCGGATCTTCGTTGGGCTCCGCTGGAGGACAACGACGCGAAGCCTGTACGGCCGAGCGATCGCCCTCCTCGGGTCCGGTGGGGCGATTCTTCATCGTCGTCGGATGAGCTCGGCGGCACCTACCTCATGAAGGACTGCGTGGGTGCTCTCGGCGTGGGAGATCGAGGGCTGGAGTGCCTGATCAGAGGGATCGTGCCGGAACGGATCACCGACTGACGCTCGCGCGAACCTGACGGTCTCCCGCCGCCGAGCGCGACAGCTATTGACAGAACTTGGCACCTAGAGACTACGATCCGACCAAGTTCTCGGCAAAGCTTGTCATCTTGTGGCGCTGGTGGCTTCCTGACCGCGGCGCCTCCCTGCCGTGCCTCAGCGAAGCGAAGGAAGGCCACCGATGCGTCTCGTTCGTGGTGCCACCGTTATCGCCGTCCTTGCTCTCACCGCCGCCTGCACCAAGAGCGCCGGTGAGGGTGACACCCCCGAAGCGGGCAGTTCCGCCGCCCAGCAGGTGCAGGCGACCGCCGGGGCCGCATCCTGCACGCCGGAGAAGTACAACGGCGGTGTCCCCAAGCTCGACCTCAAGACCATCACGGTCGGGTTCGCCCAGTCGGAGAAGGAAGCCAACCCGTTCCGGATCACCGAGACCCAGTCCATCAAGGACGAGGCGAACAAGCGGGGCATCAAGCTCATCACCACCAACGCCCAGTCCGATCTCAACAAGGAGATCGCCGACATCCAGGGCATGATCGCGCAGGGCGCCAAGGCGCTGATCATCTCGCCGCTCAACTCCGAAGGCCTCGACCCGGCGCTCAAGGCCGCGCAGGACGCCAAGGTGCCGGTGATGACCATCGACCGGCTGCTCACCACCAAGAAGGCCTGCGTGGACTACCTGGGCTGGATCGGGTCCGACTTCGTCGTCCAGGGGCAGCGGGCCGCCGACGCCATGATCAAGGCGACCGGTGACCAGGGTGACGTGGCGATCCTGCTCGGCGCGTCCGGCGTCAACGTGACCGTCGACCGCACCAAGGGGTTCAAGGACCAGCTCGTCGCCAAGGGCTCCAAGCTGAAGATCATCGCCGAGCAGACCGGTGACTTCACCAGGGAGAAGGGTCAGAAGGTCACCGAGCAGCTGATCTCGGCCAACCCGGGGATCGGCGCGATCTACGCGGAGAACGACGAGATGGCGCTCGGCGCGGTGGCCGCACTGAAGGCCGCCGGCAAGAAGGCCGGCGACGTCAAGATCATCACGATCGACGGGACCAAGGGAGCGGTGCAGGGCATCCTGGACGGCTGGATCGCCGGGGTCATCGAGTCCAATCCGCGCTTCGGGCCGCTCGCCTTCCAGGCCCTGGAGGACTTCTACAGCGGCAAGGGCGTCGTCGAGAAGACCATCATCTCCGACAAGGAGTACACGACGGAGAACGCCCAGGCCGAGCTCGCCAACGCGTACTAGGCCGCTCCGGTGATCGAGGTCAGGTCCGTACGCAAGCACTTCGCCGGGGTGCGCGCGCTCGACGGTGTCTCGCTGTCGCTGCACGCCGGCGAGGTGCACGCGCTGGTCGGCGAGAACGGCGCCGGCAAGTCCACCCTCATAAAGATCATCACCGGGGTGTACCGGCCGGACGGCGGCGAGCTGCACTACCGGGGCGAACCGGTCGCCTTCGCCCGTCCCCGCGACGCGCAGGCCGCCGGGATCAGCACCATCTACCAGGAGGTCAACCTGGTGCCCCTGCGCAGCGTCGCCGCCAACCTGTTCCTCGGCCGCGAGCCGGTCAACCGGTTCGGTCTCATCGACTACCGCCGGATGCACCGGGACGCCCACGAGATGCTGACCCGGTACGGCATCGCAGCCGACGTCCGGGGCCGGCTCGGCGAGCTCGGCCTCGGCGTCCAGCAGATGATCGCCGTGGCGCGGGCACTGTCCACCGAGGCCCGGGTGGTCATCATGGACGAACCCACCTCGTCGCTGGAGCCCCGCGAGGTCGATCTACTCCTCGGCGTCGTCGCGATGCTGCGCGAGCGGCGGGTCGCGGTGCTCTACGTGACGCACAAGCTGGACGAGGTGTTCCGGGCCTGCGACCGGGTCACCGTGCTGCGCGACGGCCGGGTCGCGCACAGCGGACCGGTCGCCGGAACCACCCGCCTGCGGCTGGTGGCCACCATGCTCGGCCGCGACATCGACGAGGTACGCCGCCACGGCGCCACCACGTTCGGCGACGAGCAGCGCGACGCGACCGGCGCACCACTGCTGCACGCCGAGGGGCTCAGCCGCCGGCCGCTGCTCGACGACGTCAGCGTCGACGTGCACGCCGGCGAGGTGGTCGGGCTGGCCGGGCTGCTCGGCTCCGGGCGTACCGAAACGGCGAAAGCGGTCTTCGGCGCCGACCCGGTCGACGCCGGCTCGATCAAGGTCGGTGGCCGGCGCGCCCGGCGCTGGTCGCCGGCGGCGGCCATCCGGGCCGGGCTCGGCATGGTGCCCGAGGACCGCAAGGCCGAAGGCCTCATCGCCGACCTCTCGGTCCGCGACAACATCGTGCTCGCCGCGCTGCCCCGGCTCACCGTCGCCGGGTTCCTGTCCGAACGCCGCCAGGCCGAGCTCGTCGACACCTTCGTCAAACGCCTGCGGATCAAGATCTCGCACCCCGGCCAGAAGGTCCGCGAGCTCTCCGGCGGCAACCAGCAGAAGGTCCTGCTCGCCCGCATGCTCTGCCTGCATCCGAAGGTGCTGATCCTGGACGAGCCGACCCGCGGCATCGACGTCGGCGCGAAGGCCGAGATCCAGGCCCTCATCGACGAGCTGGCCGGGCTCGGCCTCGGCGTCCTGCTGATCTCCTCGGAGCTGGAGGAGGTCGTCGAGGGCGCCGACCGGGTGCTGGTCCTGCGCGACGGCGCGGTCGTCGGGACGTTCCGCGGCGACCAGGTCAGCGAGGACCGGATCATGCGGACCATCGCCACGGCAGCCGAGGACGACGATGACTGACCTGCGCACCGCGCTTCCCCCGCGTACCGAAGTGGTTGCCTTTCTTCAGGTGGCCGGGGTCTATCTGGCGATCGCGGCGCTGCTGGTCTTCAATCTGGTGTTCACGCCCAACTTCGCCACCGTGACCAACCTGCGGCTACAGCTCGTGCAGGTCGCGCCGGTCGCCATCGTGGCGATCGGGATGGCCCTGGTCATCGCCTCCGAGGGCATCGACCTGTCGGTGGGCGCGACCATGGCGATCACCGCGGCGCTGCTGCCGCTGTATCTCGGCTACGGCGTGTGGGTGGCGATCGTCATCTCGCTCGCGGCCGGGCTGCTGGTCGGTCTCGTCAACGGATCCCTGATCGCGTTCGCCGGCATGCAGCCGATCATCGCGACGCTCGGCCTGCTCGTGGCCGGGCGCGGACTGGCGCTGGTGTTCGCCGAGGGCCGGCTGACCGAGATCTTCGACCCCACCCTGAACACGCTCGGCAACTCCGCGGTCCTCGGTGTGCCGATCAGCGTGCTGCTGGCGCTGGTGATCACCGTCGCGGCCGGCGTCGCGGTCCACCGCACGGCCTTCGGCCGCCGGCTGCTGGCGACCGGCGGCAACCGGGCCGCCGCCACCCTGGCCGGCCTGCCGGTCAAGCGGACGCTGGTCACCGTGTACGTGCTCAGTGGCCTGCTCGCCGCGACCGCCGGTCTGCTCACCACCGCCCGGCAGGGTGCCAGCGACCCGTCGTTCGTCGGCCTGCTCATCGAGCTGAGCGCGATCACCGCCGTCGTGGTCGGCGGCACCCCGCTGTCCGGCGGCCGGGTCCGCATCCTCGGGACACTGATGGGAGCCCTCCTGATGCAGCTCATCACCGCGACCGTGATCCAGCAGAACCTGCCCGACTCGGCGGCCCGGATGATCCAGGCGAGCATCATCGTCGCCGCCGTCTACCTGCAACGCGGTAGGGGAGCCTCATGACCATGGTGGCTACCCGGACCGAGGTGAGCACCCGCGAGCGGCGCTGGCGCCCGGATCGGGCCGGCGCGCCGATCGTGCTGGTCCTGGTCCTGATCGGCGGGACGGTGCTGTTCGGGGACAGCTTCGCCAGCGGGCAGAACCTGCGGAACATCGCGCTGGACAGCTCGTACCTGCTGCTGATCGCGACCGGGATGACCTTCGTGATCCTCAGCGGCGGGATCGACCTGTCGGTCGGGTCGCTGCTGGCGCTGGCCGGGGTGCTCACCGCGTACGGCGCGCAGTGGGGCTCGCTCGTCGCCGTCGCCCTGCCGCTGCTCGTCTGCGCGGCCTTCGGACTGGTCAACGGCCTGCTGATCGGCCGGGCGATGATCGCGCCGTTCATCGTCACGCTCGCCGCGCTGCTGTTCGCCCGCGGGCTGGCGTTCGCCGTCTCCAGCGAGGGCAACACCGTGCACATCATCCCGGCCGACCTGCTCCTGACCCGGATCGGTCAGGCGAGCTGGCTCGGCGTGCAGGCACCCGTCTGGTTCGCGCTGGTCGCCTTCGGCCTGGGCTGGGTGCTGTTGAACCTCACCCGGTTCGGCCAGGCGGTCTTCGCGATCGGCGGCAGCCAGGAGGCGACCGAGTTGATGGGTCTGCCGGTCGCCCGGGTCCGGATCCTGGTCTACGTCCTCAGCGCCGCCCTCACCGGAATGGCCGGTGTCCTGATCGCGGCGCAGACCTCCTCCGGGCTGCCGACGATCGGCGAGGGCCGGGAGCTGGAGGCGATCGCCGCGGTGGTCATCGGCGGCACGCTGCTGTCCGGCGGGGCCGGTTCGCTGAGCGGGACGCTCGCCGGTGTGCTGCTGCTCAAGGTGATCCAGAACCTGATCAACCAGGTCGGCACGCTCACCGCGTACTACCAGCAGGTGGTCAGCGGCACTTTCCTGATCGTGGTCGTGCTGGTGCAGCTGCGGCTCGCCCGCCGGAGGCGGCGATGATCCGCCCGGCGCGCTTCGCGCCCGGCGTGACCCGGTCTCTTCCTCCGGAGACAGCGCCGGTGCGGGTGGCGGTCGTCGGCACCGGCCAGTGGTGGGGCCGGCAGCACGCCGAACTGTTCGCCCGGCGCGCCGACACGACCTTGGTCGCTGTCGTGGGCCGCGATCCGCAGCGCACCGCGGTGCGTGCGCGGGAGGCCGGCACCCGCGGCTACACCGACATCGACGAGATGCTCGACCGGGAACGGCCCGACCTGGTGTCGGTGTGCCTGCCCAACGAGGGCCACTTCGAGCCGACGCTGCGCCTGATCCGCGCCGGTGTGCCGCTTCTGGTGGAGAAACCGCTGGTCTTCGACCTGGAGGAGGCCGACATCCTGGTCACCGAGGCCGCCTCGCGGCGGCTGTTCGTCGGGATCAACTTCAATCATCGGTACGCGAAACCGGTGCGCCTGGCCGCGGCGGCGATGGCTCGGGGTGATCTGGGCCGGTTGGCGTTCGCGACCTGGCGCTTCGGTGGTGAGGCGGGCACCAGCCGGCATCCGCACGCCAACCTGATCGAGACTCAGTGCCATGGCCTGGACATGCTGGAACACCTGTGCGGCCCGATCGCCTCGGTGATGGCGCAGGCCGCCGATCCGAGCGGCGCCGGCTGGTCCACCATGGTCGTCGCGCTGCACTTCGCCAACGGGGCGGTCGGCAGCCTGGTCGGCAGCTACGACTCGTCGTACGCGTACCCGGACACGCACGTGGTCGAGCTCAACGGCACGGCCGGCCGGGTCCTGATCCACGACACGGTCCGCCGGTTCAGCTTCCAGGCCGCCGGCGACGAGATGGCCCAGGTCTGGCAGGCCGGCTACTTCAACGACCTCGACCGCGACTTCCACGCGACGTTCGACTCGCATGTCGACGATCTGTTGCCGGCCCTGCGTGCGGGCCGGGAACCACCGGTGCCGGTCGCGGCGGGGCGGCGGGCGCTCTTCCTGGCGACCGCCGTCATCCGGTCGTTCGAGACGGGCCGCCGGGTGGCCACCGATTGAGTGGGGCCTGGCGTCCGCCGCCAGGCCCCGCGCGGGCGCCGTCTCCCGGCACCGCCGTCTGGTTCCGCTCCGTCTGGCCCGGCGATAGGCTTTTCGATCAGCCGGGCGGGATCAGCTGCGTCGGGGCGAGAGATTTCTCCGGGGCCGTGTCGATCCGCGGGCCACTCGTTCGACGTGAGGGTGCGAGAGCCGAGAGGCGGCCCGCCGAACGAGGAGAACGCGATGTCGAAGTACATGCTGATCATGCGGGGCACCGACGAGTCGAACGCGGCCATGATGGCCGACATCGACCATTTGATGGCCACCACCCGCGAGTTCATCGAGGAGATGCTCAAGGCCGGTGTGCTCCTAGCGGCCGAAGGGCTCGACGAACCGCGCCAGGGCGTCGTGGTCGACTTCAGCGGCGAGGCCCCGGTGGTCACCGACGGGCCATACGGGGAGACCAAGGAACTGTTCGGCGGCTATTTCCTGCTCGATGTCGCCTCGAAGCAGGAGGCGGTCGAGTGGGCCAAGCGCGTCCCGGCGGCCCGCGGGTCCAAGATCGAGGTCCGGCGGGTGGCCGGGAGCGACGAGGTCCCGCAGGTCGATCAATGATCGTCAGGGATGGGGCCGGGCACGACAGCGACGGCCGGATCTGATGAGTACGGCCGACGTCGAGGCCGTCTGGCGCATCGAGTCGGCGCGGATCGTCGCCGCGCTGACCCGGTTCACCGGCGACTTCGGGCTGGCCGAGGACGCGGCCCAGGAGGCGGTGGCCGAGGCGCTGGTGTCGTGGCCGCTCGCCGCTCCGGCCAATCCGGCCGGCTGGCTGATGGCCACGGCCCGGCGGCGGGCCATCGACGCGATCCGCCGCCGGACCGCCCTTCAGGACCGATACGCCCTGCTGGCGACCGACCCGGTGGTCGACTCGGCGGTCGAGGACGCCGTCGACCCGGACCGGATCGACGACGACGTGCTGGCGCTGATGTTCGTCAGCTGCCACCCGGTGCTCTCCCCGGAGGCCCGGGTGGCGCTGACCCTGCGCGTGGTCGGCGGCCTGTCCACCCAGGAGATCGCCCGCGCGTTTCTGGTGCCCGTGCCGACCGTGCAGGCCCGCATCACCCGGGGCAAGAAGACGATCGCGGCGGCCGGGGTGCCGTTCGAGCTGCCGCCGGCCGGCGAGCGCCGGGAGCGGCTGGGCGGCGTGCTCAGCGTCCTGTATGTGATCTTCACCGAGGGGTCGACGGCCACGTCGGGCGACCGGCTTCTGCGCCCCGATGTCGCGTACGAGGCGATCCGGCTGGCCCGTACGCTGGCCGCGCTGCTGCCGGACGAGCCGGAGGTGCACGGCCTGCTCGCGTTGTGCGAGCTGACGGCCGCGCGTTTCCCGGCCCGGACCGGCCCGGACGGTTCGCCGGTCCTGCTCGAGGACCAGGACCGGCGGCGGTGGGACTTCTCGGCGATCCGCCGTGGGCTGGCCGCGCTGGGCAAGGCGTCGGCTCGCGGCCTCGGCCCGTACGGCCTGCAAGCCGCGATCGCCGCCGTCCACGCGTCGGCGCCGTCCGTCGAGGCGACCGACTGGGACCGGATCGTGGTGCTCTACGAGGCGCTCGGCCGGGTCGCGCCCGCGCCGGTGGTCGAGCTCAACCGGGCCGTCGCCGTGGCCATGGCCTCGGGCCCGGGGCAGGCCCTGGCCATCGTGGACGAGCTGATCGCCCTGGACCGGCTCCCCGGTTCACATCTGGTCCCGACCGTACGCGGTGAGCTGCTGGCCCGGCTCGGACGGCGCCCGGAAGCGCGCGCCGAGCTGGAGCTGGCCGCCCGGCTCTGCGCCAACCAGCGCGAACGCTCGGTGCTGCTGCGCAAGGCGGCCGCGCTGCGCTGACTTCGCCAACCCAGCGCGCCGCCCCGCTCAACTGGTGAGCCGGTGACCGTGGTGCCGCTCCGGGTGATGGCGTAGGTCAGCTGCGCGCCGCTCCAGAAGTGGAACGTGAGGTCGACGCGGCCGTCGTTGACCTCGGCGAAGAATTCCGGTTTCAGGATGATCGTGCCGGCGTTGTAGTCGGGGCTGGAAGTGGGTCCAGAACTCCTTGAACGGCGTCCAGTTCGCCGGCCCGGCATCGTCACGCTCTCCACCGGCTGAACGGCTCCGCCGCGCGGGTGGCTCGCGACTCAGTGCGCGAAGAACGCCTTCAGAACGGGCGCGAGGACGGCCGAATCGACGTCATGGCCCTGCCCGTCCAGGAACCGCGCCTCACCCGCCGGGAAAATCTCGGCAAGGGCAGCGGCCGTGTCGCGCATGAACGGAATGTCGGCCCCGCCCGCCATAACGAGCGTCGGCACCGTCAGGCTCTTCACCCGGTCAACCGGGATCCGGTAATCACCCAGGAGCAGAGCGTCGTAAGTGAGCGTATGCGCGAGCGCCTCAGCCTTGACCCAGAACGGCGTCTGCCTCGCACCGGCGATCGCCTCCGGCGGCATGCCGACGACCTTCGACAGGAAATACTCGACCGCGTCGCCGCGACGGCCCTCGGCAACCATGGTGCCGAGCTGCTCGACGTGATCCGGCGGCGGCGTCGGCATGCCCTCCGGCAGGTACGGCGTCTCCCACATCGCAACTTTCGTGACCGGGAGGCCGGCGCTCGCCGCGAGCATCGACAGGACCGCGCCTCCGGACGACCCATAGAGCCCGGCCTCACCGCCGGCCGTCTGGATCACCGCCTCGATGTCCTCGATCTCCCTCTCGACCGCGTACGGCTGGGTGTCGCCGCTGGGCCCACGACCGCGGCGGTCGTAGTTCAGAACAGTGAGATCGGAGGCGAGGAGCTCCGCCAACGGGCGCTTGTCCGCCCGGTCCGACAACGACCCGGTGACCAGGATGACCGGCGGTCCCTGACCGATCCGGTCGAACGCGATCGTCGTGCCGTCTCTCGATTTGACCTGTTCCATGTCCTCTCCTTTCACTTCCCTCCGACCCTACGAGAAGAACCACGACCCCGCGCGCCGTCCACGTTGGACAGGCCGGTTCACCGCCGGCCAACAGACTTCGTGGGAGGTTTGCTTTTGGTCCCGCTTCTTCTTCGGGGTACGCGTAACCGGCGTCCCGCCGAAGCCGACCCCGTCCCTGCTCTCCCCGCGCGAGCCCGGCTGTCCGTCCCGGCCCAAGCGCGACCGCCGGGAAACACCAGTCCGTCGCGCTGCGGGAGGACCAGGCGGCGTCACGGGTGATGGGCCGCGGGCGGCGGGTCGCCGCAGGGGCGGACCGCGACGTCCCGCCGTAACCGTCAAGTGATGCTGTTTCCCGGCGGTCGCGCTGGGGCGGTGACGGGAAGCCGGGCTTGCGCCGGAGAGCGGGGACAGGGTCGGCTTCGGCGGGACGCCGGTCACGCGTACCCCGAAGAAGCTGGACCGGCAAAAGGCCCAGCGGGGTTTAGGCGGTGGCCTCGCGCTGGATCTGGTCGAACTGGGCGGCCATCGCGTCGGCCAGCGCCTGCGCGGCCGATAGCGGACGAACCATGACCGTCAACTCGTCGATCAGGCCGTTCTCGTCCAGGTGCAGGAAGTCGCAGCCCTCGACGGTGACCTCGCCGATCCGCGCCTCGAATACCAGCGCGTGGTCGCTTCCGCCGCTCAGCTCGCGGATGTACCGGAAGTCCTCGAACACCCGCAGCACGCCGCGCAGGATCGCTGCGGTGATCGGCTTGCCCGGGTAGGGCTTGAACGCGACCGGGCTGCGGAACACCACGTTGTCGGCCAGGGTCGCCGCGATGGCGTCGCCGTCGCCTGCTTCCACCGCCCTGCGAAAGTCGATCATCGGGCCAGCGTACCGGGCTACCCGGCGGCAGAGGGATGGTCGCTGGCCATCGCCGGCGAGGAGACCGGCGAGGCGCTCGGCTGCGCGGTTCTGCTGTTTCGCTACGAGGGCAGATTGCGATCTTTTCTGGCACTCCCGTCGCGGCGCGCTGATGTTCTCGTGTTCTCCCGAGTTCTGGCGGACCTGGGAGCCCCGTCCTCCTGAATGCCGACGTCGTGAGCGATGCCGCCGGAGACGGCCTGGAGTTTGTCCGGGTTGGCCACGTTGTGGATGGCGGTGATGCGGCCGTCGGCGTCGAAGTCGAAGGTGACCGTGGCGATCACTCGGCCCAGCCCACTGAATACCATGCCCGGTCCGCCGTTGATCTCGACGACTTCCGCGTGCATGTCGCCGGGCTCGACGCCCTGGTAGGTGACGGTGCCGATGGCCGCGAACCAGGCGGCCACCGTCTGCGCGCCGACCACCGGGCGCAGAGCCTGGCGGACCTTGCCGCCGCCGTCGGTCCACAGCGTGACGTCCGGGGACAGCAGCTCCATCAGGGTGTTGATGTCGCCACCGGTCGCGGCGGCGAAGAACCGGTCGGTCACCTCGCGCTGCCGCGACCGGTCGGCGGTGAAACGCGGCCGCCGGGCCCGCACGTGCTCACGCGCGCGGTGCGCGGCCTGCCGTACCGCGGCCTCGGAACGCTCCACCGCCTGAGCGATTTCGACAAAGCTGAAGTCGAAGACCTCTTTCAGTACGAACACCGCGCGCTCAAGCGGGCTCAGCGTCTCGAGCACCACCAGCATCGCCATCGACACCGACTCGGCATCCGTGACGGTATCGGCGGTGTCGCCGCTGGTGAGAATGGGCTCCGGAAGCCACGGCCCCACATAGGTCTCACGTTTGTGCCGGGTGGAACGCAGCCGTTCGAACGCCAGGTTCGAAACGATCCGCGTCAGGTACGCCTTCGGTTCGACGACCTGCGAGCGGTCGGCGGCCGACCACTTGATCCAGGCGTCCTGGACCGCGTCCTCGGCGTCGGCCGCCGTGCCGAGCACGCGGTAGGCCACCGAGAACAGCAGGTTCCGATGTTGGTGGAAAACCTGCTCATCCAGGTGGGTCACCGCGCCGCCCGGATCCGGGTGAACCGGCCGCCGCGGGGCCAGAACGCGCCCGAGGCGGGCATCTTCTTCATGCGGCCGAACGTCGGCCAGGGGGAGGCGGTCACGGTCTCCTTATACCGGGCCGCCATCCGGCCGGTCAGGTGAATTCGGCGCGGGCTGTCGTCGGGGCGGGTGAACTGCACGACCGCGTCGTGCCGTCCCAGGCTCACCGGCGTGTGGTAGTAGCCGAAGCGGAACGGCTTGGGTTGCCTCCCGTTCAGCGTGCGGACGATCGACACCGCGGCGTGCACCCCGGTCGGCATGCCGCTCTGGCAGGTGCCGTGCATGACGCCGTAGCCCTGCCGGATCGCCGCCGCGTCGCCCACCGCGTACACCTGCGGGTGCGACACCGACCGCAGCGTGGCGTCGGTGACGATGCGGCCGCGCTCGTCGACGGTCAGACCGGCGGCGGCCGCCAGCGGCGACAGACGGGTGCCGCTGGTCCACAGGACCACATCGGCGGCGACGCTCTCCCCGCCCGCCAGCTCGACGGCGTCGGGCAGCACCTTCACCACCTCGGCCCCGCTGCGCACCTGGACGCCGAGCCGGTCGAGCGCGGACCGCAGATACGCCTGGGCCTTCGCGTTCATCGCCGCACCGGGCTCCTGCTTGCCAAGCAGCACGACGTTCAGCTCAGGGTGCCTCTCGGCGATCTCCGCGGCCGACTCGACGCCGGTCAGCCCGCTGCCGGCGACCACCACGGTGCCGCTGCCGAGCCGAGCCAGCCGGTCGGCCAGCAGGGCGGCGTCCTGGGCGCTGTTCAGGGCGTAGGCGTGGTCCTCGACGCCCGGCACCGCCGTCGTGTCGGCGACGCTGCCCAGTCCGTACACCAGCGTGTCGTAGTGCAGGATTCGTTCGTCGTCGATCCGCACGGTCTTCGCGTCGGCGTCCACCGCCGTCACCCAGCCGCGGACGAATTGCGCGTTCGTTCCTTCCAGCAGCTCCGGGATGCTCAGTTCGGCGAGCTGCTGTCCGGTCGCCGTCATGTGCAGTCGCAGCCGTTCGGTGAACCGGTCCTGCCCGTTGACCACGGTCACCCGCACGTCCTCGCGCCGCTTGACCCGAGCCGCGAGCTGGATCGCCGCGGACATGCCCGCGTATCCCGCACCAATAATAAGGATGTGGTGTTGTGTGCTCATCGCTTCGCCTCTTTCGCTCACTGTCGACGACCAGCTGATGCGAGCTGCCACCCCGTTCGTGACATGAGGTCGATGTGACGCGCGACATAGGTAGGGGGCGCTAAGCGCTTGCCGGTCCAGCTTCTTCGGGGTACGCGTGACCGGTCGTCCCGCCGAAGCCGATCCCGTGCCCGCTCTCCCGGCGCGGGCCAGGCTTTCCGTCCCGGCCCCAGCGCGACCGCCGGGAAGTGGTGGGCCGGTGGTTGCTGGCGGTTGCTGGCCAGCGGCCGGGGTGCCTACTCGCGGTGTGTGGGGGCCGGGCTTCCACAGTCAGGGTCCCCAAGCGGTGATTTTGCTTTTCCCAACCTCAATGCTGTCTCAACGGCCGCCAGACAGCACCCACGTTGGGCCGGACAAGACCCTGACCACGAAGGTCTAGATCTCAGAGGGTGATGACGATGCCGATGCCCGGCGGGCGCTTGATGCGAAGGAGCCGGGACAACCCGCCGCCGATGCGGGCGGAGATGTAGCGGCTCTCCAGGAGCCGGCGCGCGTTCTCCGTCTCGGACGGCGGCAAGAGCGTGGCGGTGCCCCGGACCGGGCGGGCCCCCGGGGCGACCTTGCCGCGGATGTCGCAGGCAACGATCTCGACCTGCGGGTTCCTGCGGATGCGCTTGACCTTCCAGGCATCGGCCGCCGATACCGTGGTCACGGTGTTGCCGTCGGCCACGTGCCAGACCGGGGTCGACACCGGGGTGCCGTCCTTGCGGTAGGTGGTCAGGCTTATCTGCTTGCTGGCGGCGATCTCCGCGGGAACGGTCATGGCGACTTCCTGTTCGTCAATGTGCTGGTCAGCCTAGGCGGAAGCCGCCGAGCTGGCCGGCGACGGCCGGGTCGTGGTGGTCGAGCGCGACGCTGACCCCGGTGTCCAGATCGGCGATCCGGCTCATCTGCTCGTCGGTGAGTTCGAAGTCGAAGACGTTTAGATTCTCCGCCATCCGCTCCGGGCGTACCGACTTGGGATGACCACGACGCCGGGCTGCACCAGCCAGCGCAGGGCGACCTGGGCGACGGACTTGCCGTACTGCTCGCCGATGCCGGCCAGGACGGGTTGGTGAGGCCATCGCCGTCGCGGCCGGCGGCACCTACGGCGTCATGCGCGGCGCGCTGACAGGAGAGGTCGGGGGTTCAGGGGATGAGGACGGTCTTGCCGGCCAGCCGTCCGGTTGCGGCGTCGTCGTGCACGGCGGCCAGGTCGCTCAGCGGCCTCCGGTCGGCCACGTCGATGCGCAGCTCACCGGCGTCGACGCGGGCGACGAGTTGGGCGAGCTGGGCGGCGTCGCTGCGCACGTACACCCGCACGGTGCGCACACCGCGCCCGGGCTGCTCGGGGCCGGGCGTCGTGGTGCTGACGAACACTCCGCCGTCCGCGACGAGATCCACCAGCCGGGCGGGCTCTCCCGGGACCAGGTGCAGAACCACGTCGAACCGATCTCCCGCCACCGCGTCGGGCAGAGCCGTGGTCGTGTGGTCGATGACGCGGTCGGCCCCGTAGGAGCGCACGCGATCGTGACTGTGGGCGCTGGCGGTCGCGGTCACGATGGCTCCGGCCCGCTTGGCCAGTTGGACGGCGTACCCTCCGACCGCGCCGCCCGCGCCGTTGATCAGGATGGTCTGCCCGGCCGTCAGGCCGGCGTGTTCGAACAGCGCTTGCCAGGCCGTCAGGCCGGTCGTGGGAAGCGCGGCGGCGTCGGCGAGCTCGCCAGTGCGGGGTGCGGCGGCCAGCGTCCCGGCGGGAGCGGTGACGTATTCGGCGGCCGCGCCCGGCACGGTCATCGGCAGGAACGCCACGACCGCGTCCCCGGTGTTCCAGTGGTCGACTCCCGGGCCGACCTCGACGATGGTGCCGGCCACGTCGAAGTTCGGGATGTGCGGGAAGGTCAGCGGGAACACCTCCCGCAGGTAGCCGGCACGGATCGCGGCGTCGACCGGGTTGAACGAGGTGCCTGCCACCCGCACCACCACCTGTCCCGCTCCGGCTGCCGGGCGGTCGGCGGTCTCGTAGGTCAGAACGTCGGTGTCGCCGTAGGAGTGGTAACGCACTGCCTTCATGATCTCCCCCTCGAAAAACCGCTTCGAACTCGAAGCATGTGCTGACCGTAAATCGCTTCGAGTTCGAAGCAAAGGCGGAACGGTGGTGCCCCTCGTCACATGCTGCGAATTCGAAGCACGTACCGTGAAAGGCATGACCGAGATCGACACCAGCGACGGCGGGGTCCCACCGCTCGCCCCTGAGCAGCTCGCGACCTACTTCGCGCTCATGGAAGCCGTCAGCCTGCTCCAGCACCGCGTCGAGCAGCAGCTCCGAGCCGACGGCGGCATCAGTTACGTGCAGTTCCAGCTCCTGGCCCGCCTCGTGCAGGCGGACGGGCCGCTGACCATGACGCAGCTCGCCGACGGCGTGGTCTACAGCCGCAGCGGCCTCACCTACCAGGCCGGGCTGCTGGAGACGGCCGGCCTGATCACCCGCAGCACCCTCCCGGAGGACGAACGCGCCACCCTGGTGACCCTCACCGAACAGGGCGCGGCACTGTTCGGCCGCGTCCTGCCCGGCCACGTCGAGGTGTCCCGGGTTCTGCTGTTCGATCCCCTCACCGCCGACGACGTACGCCACCTCGGCGAGGTCATGACCCGCGTGCGCGACCACATGCGCGCCCAGCCGCCCCGATCCGCCGCCCCTCGCAAACGCCGCGCCGGCACAGCCCGCTGAACCTGTGCCGTCAGGTGTGGATCGACAGGCAGGAGCGGGCCCGCACGATGGCGTCCGAGAACAGCGTGGCGCAGACCCGGCCCGGCTTGGATCGGATCGAACGGGGGATCGGCGCGTGGATGGTTCCGGACCACTTGGTGCACCCGTTGTGGAAGGCGCCCTGGAAGTGCCGGAGCCGTTCGTCCTCGGCCGGGGTGTCGATGTCGACCCACCAGTTGCAGATCGGCTTCACCGAGGTGAAGAACGCGGCGTACGCCCGGTCGATCCGCAGCCCGCTGCCGACGACGAAGACACACGACTCACCGTTGCTGACCCCGATCCCACGGATATCGACCTTCGGCCCGACGCCGGTGCAGCCGTGCCGCTCGGCGGCCATCGCGGGCTGCGGAGCGGCGACTGTCGCGACGCCCGCGGTCAGAAACGCCAGAACGGTGGCCGCGACAGCGCGGCAACGCATGGAAAGACCGGTCCTCATAGCTGCACATCCCCTCGTCGTCGAGTCCGGTTCCGTTACCGGCCTCGCCATCCATCACCCCGCCTGGCCTAGGCGGGTTCACGGGGACCGCAGGGTTACGTCCTACGGGTGACCGAAAGAGTTCAGACGGTGGCGTCGATGGGAGCCGTGGTTCGGCGGGTGACCAGGGCGGGGGAGAGCTTGACCTGCGCGGTCGGGCGGTCGCGGTGGGCGATGCGGTCGAGCAGCAGGCGGGTGGCCTCGGAACCGATGTGGTGGCCGGCCTGGTCGACGGTGGTCAGGCTGATCGGTGCGAAGGCGGCGAACATGGTGTTGTCGTATCCGGCGAGGGAGATGTCGCCGGGCACGGACAGGCCGGCTTCGGTGAGGGCGTCGAGCACGCCCATGGCGACGATGTCGGCGCCGGCGAAGATGGCGGTCGGCCGCGGGTCGCGGGCCAGGAGCCGCCGGGCGCCGAGGTAGCCGCCCTCGCGCGAGTACGAGGTCGACTCGATGTCGATGAACGTACCCAGATCGTGAGCCTGCATGGCGTGCCGGTAGCCGGCGGAGCGGATGGCGTTGGGCATCTCCCTGAGCCGGACCGGATTGGTCTCCAAATGCTCGATGTGGGCGATGCGTTGGTGGCCGAGCGCGGCCAGGTGCTCGACGACGAGCTCGGCGCCGGTGAAGTCGTCGTCGGCGACGGTGTCGTAGCCGGTGGCCTCGCCGTGCCGGCCGACGACGACGGTGGGGACGGCGCGGGCGATGCGTTCGAGGTGTTTGCGGGAGCCGGTGGGTGCGATGAGGATCAGGCCGTCCATGCTGCGGTCGATCATGGCGTCGTGGACGCGCGCCTCGGCGACCTCGTCGTTGCAGCAGCGGGCGAGCATCTGCACGTAGTCGGTGCCGTCGAGGGCGGCGGTCACGCCGTCGAGGATGTCGGCGAAGAACGGGTTGCGAAAGTCCGGCAGGGTCACGCCGATGGTGTAGGTCTGCCCGCGCATCCCTCGTGCGGCGGCCGACGGGCGGTAGCCGAGCTCCTCGATCGCCGAGCGCACCTTGATGCGCATGTCAGGGCTGGCGCCATAGGCGTTGCGCAGCACTTTGGACACCGCGGTGGTGGACACCCCGGCGTGCCGGGCCACGTCGACGATCGTGACGCGCCGTGCCGGCGCTGAACCTCTCGGCATCCGATCTCCTTGATCTGGGAAACGTTGCCCAGTTTAGTGTTGCCACAGCGTGCGGGCCAGACCGGCTCGCCTCGAAGAACTGGGCGATGCACCTCTTGACGCTCGCTGGCATCTGCTCTTAGTGTCGGCGAAACATATTGGAAAACGTTACCCACCTCACATCGGGGTCGCGATGTCGCCGTGGGTCGCGGCCCCTCGCTGCTCGCAACTCGCCCGCAGGCTTCCTGGTACTACCGCATGAAACGATTCAACAAAGTGGGTATCCAGTGACACTCGACGTGAAAGAACGCCTCCCCGCACGGGCCGCCGCCGTGCCCCGGCGCCGGCAGTTCGGAGCGCCGCCCTGGTGGTTCGTCGTTCCGGCGCTGCTGCTGTTCGCCTTCGTCGTGCTCGTTCCCAGCGCCCGCGGCGTTTACTACGCCTTCACCGACTGGGACGGTCTCGACCCGCAGCTCTCGTTCATCGGCCTGGACAACTTCACCGCCATGGCCGACGACCCCGACGCCCTTCAGGCCATCTGGCACACCCTGCTCATCGCGGTCGCCATCACCGTCATCCAGAACGGCATCGGCCTGCTGCTCGCCCTCGGCGTCAACACCGCTATCAAGAGCCGGAACTTCCTGCGGGTGCTGCTGTTCGCCCCGGCGGTGATCACCCCGATCGTCACCGCCTACCTGTGGCGCAACCTGCTCGGCCCGGACGGCGCGGTCAACAGCCTGCTCAGCACCGTCGGCCTGGAGTCGTGGCAGCAGAACTGGCTCGGCGATCCCGACCTGGCGCTGTGGATGGTCGTACTGGTCGTGGTGTGGCAGTTCGCCGGCTACTCGATGGTGATCTTCCTAGCCGGCCTGCAATCGGTGCCCCGCGAGATCTACGAGGCCGCCGCCATCGACGGCAGCGGGCCGGTCCGCCGGTTCTGGTCGATCATCCGGCCGCTGCTGGCACCGGCCATCACGATCAACCTGATGCTGTCGATCATCGGCGGGATCAAGCTGTTCGACCAGGTGTACGCGCTGACCGGTGGCGGCCCCGGACACGCCACCGACACCATCTCCACGCTGATCTACAAGGACGCGTTCACCCTCGGCGAGTTCGGCTACAGCATTGCCCTCGCCGTCGTGCTCACCGCCATCGTCGCGGTCGTCTCCGCCGGCCAGTACGCCGTCCTGTCCCGCAACGAGAAGGCGGCGTCGTGATGAATCGCTACTCCACCCGTACCTTCGCTCTCGAATTTGTCATGATCGCCGTGGCGATCGTCTTCGCCTTCCCGGTCTATGTCCTGGTCAACCTGGCCGTGCGGGCACCCTCGGACACCTCGTCACCGATCAGCCTGACCTCCTCGCCCACCTTGACCAACTTCACCGAGGCCTGGCAGGTCGCCGGCCTCGGCGGCGCCCTGATCAACAGCGTGCTGGTCACCGTGGTCAGCGTGGTGATCGTCCTGGCCGTGTCCGCGCTGGCCGCGTACCCCCTGGCGAGAAGCACCGCGCACTGGTCCCGCGGCACCTTCCTGCTGATCATGCTCGGGCTGATCCTGCCGTTCCAGCTCGCCGCGCTCCCGCTCTACCAGACCATCCGCGACCTCGGCCTGCTCGGCTCGGTGTGGTCGCTCGTGCTGTTCTACGCCGGCCTGCAGGTGCCGTTCACGACCTTCCTCTACGTCGGCTTCCTGCGGGCGCTGCCCCGCGACTTCGAGGAGGCGTCGTTCATCGACGGTGGCTCCGCGTTGCAGACCTTCCGGTACGTCATCTTCCCGATGCTCAAACCGATCACGGTCACCGCGCTGGTGCTCAACGCGGTAAGCGTCTGGAACGACTTCTTCACCCCGCTGCTCTATCTGAGCGGCAGCGACCAGCAGACCATGCCCGTCGCGATCGCCGGCTTCGTCGGCCAGTACGCCGCCGACTGGAATCTGATCTTCGCCGCCCTGCTGATCAGCGTCGTCCCCGTGCTGGCGGTCTACCTCGTGCTGCAGCGCTCCATCATCAACGGCTTCGCGGGAGGGCTGAAGGGTTGATCGTCTACGGCTTGCAGACCGAACAGCGCACCGAGCCGCTCGGCCTCGGCGACCGGCGACCCCGGCTGTCCTGGGCGCTCGACAGTGAGCGCCGCGGCGCCGCCCAGAGCGGCTACCGGATCATCGCCGCCGAACGCGAAGAGGACCTGGACGAGCCCGCCCGGCTGCTCTGGGACACCGGCCGCCGGGAATCCACGGACACCATCCTGATCCCCTGGCTGGGGCCGGCCCTGCGTTCGGCCACCCGCTACCACTGGCGGGTCGAGGTGTGGGACGAGTCCGGCGCACCCGGGGGCAGCGCGCAGAGCTGGTTCGAGACCGGTCTGCTGCACACCGACGACTGGACTGCGGCGTGGATCGGCCGCGACGCGCAGGCCCTGCCGCCGGTCGACCCGCCCACCGACGACGACCTGGACACGCCCGGCCCGGCCGAGGCACCGCTCAATCTGCGTACCGCGTTTCACCTGTCCGCCCGGCCGGTGCGGGCCCGGCTGTACGCGACCGCGCGCGGCGTCTACGAGGCCGCCCTCAACGGCACCCGGATCGGCGACCATGAGCTCGCGCCCGGCTGGACCGAGTACCACCAGCGGATCCAGTACCAGACCTACGACGTCACCGCTCACCTGCGCGACGGCGACAACGTCCTGAGCGCGGTCGTCGCCGACGGCTGGTGGAGTGGCTACGTCGGCTTCGACGCGCGCCGCCCGGCCCGGCACTACGGCGACGCCCCGCAGTTCCTGGCACAGCTGGTGGCCGAGTTCGCCGACGGATCCCGCCAGGTGATCGCCACCGGGGACGGCTGGACCGAGTCCGACGGCCCGATCCGCTCGGCAGACCTGATGATGGGCCAGTTCGTCGACGCCCGCCGCCACCCGGGTGAACAGCGCCCGGTCGTGGTGCTCGACTCCGGGCCGGGCCCACTGGTCGCCGAACCCGACGCGCCCATCCGGGTCACCGCCGACCTGCCGGCGGTCGAGGTCCGCGCGAAGGGAGACGGGAGATACATCGTCGACTTCGGGCAGAACCTGGTCGGCCGGATCCGCCTGATCATTCGCCATGCTCGGCCGGGTCAGCGGATCGTGGTGCGCCACGCGGAGGTCCTCGCCGACGGCGAGCTTTACACCGAGAACCTGCGCCGGGCGGCCGCCACCGACACGTACGTCACCGCCGGCGCCGAGACCGAGGTGTTCGAACCGCGGTTCACCTTTCACGGCTTCCGCTACGCCGAGATCAGCGGCTACCCCGGCAAGCTGACCGGCGCCGACGTGTCCGCCCGGGTGCTGCACAGCGACCTGCCGTGGACCGGCCGGTTCGAATGCTCGGACCCGGTGGTCAACCAGCTGCACGCCAACATCGGCTGGGGGCAGCGCGGCAACTTCGTCGCGGTGCCGACCGACTGCCCGCAACGCGACGAGCGGCTCGGCTGGCTCGCCGACGCGCAGGTGTTCGCCCCGACCGCCACCCGCAACGCCGACGTGTCCGCCTTCTTCGCCCGCTGGCTGCGCGACGTCGTCGACGGACAGAACACCGACGGCGCGTTCCGCGACGTCGCCCCGATCATCGCCTTCGATCGGGAGGGTGCCCCGGCCTGGGGTGACGCCGGCGTGATCATCCCGTGGCTGCTGTGGCGCACCTACGGCGACCGTCGTGTCCTGGAACGCTGCTTCGACGCGATGGTCCGCTGGGTCGAGCACATCCGCCGGCACAACCCGGATCTGCTGTGGCAGCACCGCACCGGCAACTCCTACGGTGACTGGCTGCAGGTCGACGCGGAGACACCGCGCGATGTCCTGGCGACGGCGTACTTCGCGCGCAGCACGGAGATCGTCGCCGCAGCGGCCGACGTCCTCGGCAAACCCGCCGCCGAATATCGGGCGCTGCACGCGGCGATCAAGGACGCGTTCCGCAACGCCTACGTCGGTGACGACGGCAGCGTCAAGGGCGGCACCCAGACCGCGTACCTGCTGGCTCTCGGTTTCGGCCTGCTCCCCGGCGACTTGGTCGACAAGGCCGCCGCCCACCTCGCCGCGGACATCGAGGCTCGCGGCGACCGGCTCACCACCGGCTTCGTCGGGGTGTCGCTGCTGTGCCCGGTGCTGTCCGAGCACGGCCGCACCGACCTGGCTTATGCGTTGCTGCACCAGGACGAGTACCCGTCCTGGGCCTACTCGATCCGGCACGGCGCCACCACCATCTGGGAGCGCTGGGACGGCTGGACCGAGCAGCACGGCTTCCAGTCCGCCGCGATGAACTCGTTCAACCACTACAGCCTGGGCAGCGTCGGCGACTGGCTCTACGGCCGGGTCGCCGGCATCGACCAGACCCCGGACTCGGTCGCCCACCGCGAGCTGCTGCTGCGCCCCACGCCGGGCGGGCGGCTCACCTGGGCGCACGCCGAGCAGGAGACCGTACGCGGGCGCGTCGCCTGCGGCTGGTCAATCCACGACGACCGGCTGACCGTGACCGCCACGGTGCCGCCGGGATGTACCGCCGTCCTGCACATCCCCACCACTGATGTCGGCAGCGTGCGCGAGAACGACGTGCCCGCCGCCGAAGTGCCTGGCGTCCTCGACGCCGACGGGCACACCCTGCGGCTGACGTCCGGCCGCTACACCTTCACCGCCTCCGCCTGATTCATCTCCGACATCGGGAGAAACCCATGAAATCACGCAGACTGACGGCCCTCGCGGCAGCGATGACCGCCGCGACCCTGATCGCCGCCTGCTCGAGCGGCACCAACTCCGGCTCCGGCAGCGGCGACAACAAGACCCTGACGATCGCCTCGGTCGACCAGGGCTCCATCGAGAAGGTCGTCGAGGCGTTCAAGGCCGCCAACCCGGGCATCACCGTCAACCTCACGACCAGTGGCGCCGACCAGTACCAGCAGCAGATCCGTACGCAGCTGTCCTCGGGAACCGCGCCGGACGTGATGACCGTCTGGCCGGGCAACGGCAACCCGGGCGCCACCTACGTCATCGCCAAGCCCGGCTATCTGCTCGACCTGTCCGACCAGCCGTGGGCCGCGAAGCTGCCCGACGCGTTCAAGAAGGTAGCCCAGTACGAGGGCAAGACCTACAACGCGGTGTTCGGGCTCAACGGCATCGGCGTGGTCTACAACGACGACGCGATGCGGAAAGCCGGCCTGACCGCGCCCGGCACCTGGACCGACCTGCTCGCCTTCTGCAAGGCCGCCGCGGGCAAGGGCACCCCCGCCTTCGCCCTCGGCATCCAGGACAACTGGGTCACCCAGCTCGTGCTCTACTCGCTGGTCGCGACCACCGTCTACAGCGGCGACCGTGACTTCGACACCAAGATGGCGAACGGCCAGGCCACCTTCGCCGGCTCACCGTGGACCACCGCGATGGCCAAGTACCAGGAGATGGACAAGACCGGCTGCTTCCAGAAAGACCCGCTCGGCACCAGTTACGAGGCCAGCCAGACCCTCGCTGCCACCGGCAAGACGCTCGGCATCATCCAGGGCAATTGGATCATCAGCCTGCTCAAGCAGAAGAACCCCGACGGCAGGTTCACCATGAAGGCGCTGCCGGCCACCGACGACGCGGCCAGCTTCATCATGCCCGCGGCCGCCGGAGCCGGCTACGGCATCAACGCGCAGGCCAAGAACAAGGACCTCGCGCTCAAATTCGTCACCTACGTCATGTCTCCCGAGGGCATGAAGCTGTTCAACGAGACCCAGGGCAGCCTGCCGACCCTGCCGGAGGCCGGCACCACCGTCGACCCCGGCCTGACCGAGCTGACCACCTTCGTCAAGGACAACCGCACCGTCCCGTTCATGGACCAGCTGTGGCCCAACGCCAAGGTGCAGCAGACCATGCTCAGCGGCCTGCAGGAGATCTTCAGCAAGCAGGCGACCTCCGCTGAGGTACTGTCCAAGATGGACGAGGACTACAAGACCGGATCCTGAGAAGCCGTACGGGCGGCGGCCGCGCCGCCGCCCGGCGCTGCCGTCGATCGCCGGGTGACGAGCCTGGGGGAGAGCTTCACCTGAGTCGCGGGCCGGCTGTCGTCCGCGATGCGGTCCAGCAGCAGGCGGGCCGCGTTGACGCCGATCTGGTGTCCGGCCTGGTCCACGGTGGTCAGGCTGATCGGTGCGAACGCGGCGAAGGTCGTGTTGTCGTACCCGGCGACCGAGATGTCGCCGGGCACGGACAGGCCCGCCTCGGTGAGCGCGTCGAGCACACCCATGGCGACGATGTCGGCGCCGGCGAAGATGGCGGTGGGGCGCTGCGGGCGGGCCAGCAGCTGCTTCGCGCCGAGGTAGCCGCCGTGCTGGGTGTAGGTCGTGGAGGCGATGTCGACGAAGTCGCCCAGGCCGTGGGCCTGCATGGCGTGCCGGTATCCCACGGCGCGGATGGCGTTGGGCATCTCGGTGAGCCGGACCGGATCGGTCTCGTCGTGCTCGATGTGGGCGATGCGCTGATGGCCGAGCTCGGCCAGGTGGGCGACGACCAGGCCGGCGCCGGTGAAGTCGTCGTCGGCGACGGTGTCGTAGACCGCTGAGTTGCCGTGCCGGCCGACGACGACGGTGGGCACGGTCCGCGCGATGCGTTCGAGCCGTTTGCGGGAGGTCAGCGGGGCGATGAGGATGACGCCGTCCATGTTGCGGTCGATCATCGCGTCGGTGACGTGTGCCTCGGCGGGTTCGTCGTTGCAGGCCGAGGCGATCAGCACCTGGTAGTCGGTGCCGCCGAGCTGGGCGTTGACGCCGTCGAGCACGTCGGCGAAGAACGGGTTGCGGATGTCGGGCAGCATCACGCCGATGGTGTAGGTCTGCCCCCGCATGCCGCGGGCGGCGGCGGACGGGCGGTAACCGAGCTCGTCGATCGCGGCGCGGACCTTGGCCTGCATCTCGGGGCTGGCGCCGTAGGCGTTGCGCAGCACCTTGGACACGGCGGTGGTTGACACCCCGGCGTGTTTGGCCACGTCGATGATGGTGACCCGGCGCGCGGGCGCTCGGCCGTTCGGCATCCGATCTCCTAACTGGGCAACGTTCCCCAGTTTAGGGGGCTGGCCCGACCTCGGGCTAGGGCAATGATCGACGATCGATGCGCCTCTTGACGCTCGTCGGCATCTGCTCCTAGGGTCGGCCACACGCATTGGAAAACGTTACCCATGCTCGGCAGGCAGCAGTGAAACGATTCAACAAGGCGGAATCATGAAGACAGCACGGAGAACCGTTGGAGTAATCGCAGCATTGGGCCTCGTTGTGACGCTGACACCCACCCCAGCCAACGCCATCGGCCCGGCCGTGCGGGTCGTCGACCTGCGCGTCGACGGCCGGCCGGACCAGCCCCTCGGCCTGGACCACCCCAACCCCCTGCTCAGCTGGCGCTTCGCGGAGACCCGGTCTACTGCCGCCGACCGGCAGACCGCCTATCAGGTACGGGTACGCGACGCCGGCGGCAACCGCGTGCTCTGGGACTCCGGCAAGATCAGCTCCGCGATCCAGTCCGGTGTCCGCTACGGCGGCGCCGCACTCACCTCCCGCCAGCGCCTGACCTGGCAGGTCCGAGCCTGGGACGCGAGCCGGCGGGCCACCGACTGGAGCACCCCGTCCACCTGGGAGATGGGCCTGCTCGAGCAGAGCGACTGGGGTGACGCGAAGTGGATCGAATACCCCGAGCGCGCCGAGAACCAGCCGATGCCGATCTTCGCCCGCCAGTTCGACGTCGACCCACGCCGCAGGGTGAGCCACGCCCGGCTCTATCTGTCCGGCGTCGGCATGCACCTGCCGACCGTCAACGGCCGCAAGCTCACCGACGAGGTCCTCGCGCCCGGCTACTCCAACTATCAGCTGTCCAGCGAGTACCGCGCCTACGACATCACCGGCGAGCTGCGCCGGGGCGGCAACACCCTCGGGGTACGCCTCGGCAACGGTCCCGCCTACGTGCGGCGCAGCGTCACCAACCCGGCCGTCGGACGGACCGCGCCGTACTCGTGGTGGCAGAGCCAGCTCAAGGGCAACGGTGTGCTCACCGCCGACACCGAGGCCGGCGCCACCACGGTGTCGTTGAACAGCGTCACCGGCTATCACGTCGGCGCCACGATCAACGTGGACACCGGTGGCGGCGGGGACAACCTCGAGTCCCGGGTCATCACCGCGATCGGCACCGACTCGATCACCTTCACTCCCGGCCTGTCCAAGCCGCACTCGACCGGAGCGGCGGTGACCGGCTCCGGCAACAACATCGCCGCCAGCGACGCCAGCGCCGGGGCGGCCGTCACTCCTCGGCTGATCGCCCGGCTCGAGGTCGCGTACACGAACGGTCCGGCAAGCGTGATCGTCTCGGACCGTGAGTGGCGCACCTCGCTGGGCCCGCTGGTCACCGATGCCTGGTATTCCGGCTCCGACCACGACGCCCGCCGTGAGCAGCCCGGCTGGGACCTGCCCGGATCGGATCTGTCGGCCGCCGCGAAGCGGCGTGACGGCACGCCGGCCGGGTGGATCGCCGCCGGGATCGCCCCGCCGCCGAACCTGGCGACGAAGCTGGTCGGGCGGACCGCTCCGCCGATCAAGCTCGCGGAGACCTTCAAGCCGAAGACCGTCACGAATCCGGTGCCGGGCACCTGGGTGTTCGACTTCGGTCAGAACATCGTCGGGTTTCCCCAGCTCATGCTGGCGCCGGGCGTCCCGGCCGGCACCACGATCCGGGTGTCACCGGCCGAGTCCCTGGCGGCCGACGGCACTGTCGACCAGGCGTCGCTCAAGGGTGGCGGTGGCAGTCGCGGCATCGACCTGTTCAACACCTACACCACGGCCGGACTGCGCGGCGGGGAGGCCTGGCGGCCGGACTTCAACTACTTCGGCATGCAGTGGGTGCAGGTCACCGGCCTGCCCGAGGGGTACGTCCCGACCAAGGACACGATCACCGGGCTGCGCGTGCAGGCCGACACCCCGATCGCCGGCTCGGTCAGCACGTCGAACGCGCGGGTCAACCGAATACACACGATGGCCTGGTACTCGTTCGCCGGCAACATCATGTCGGTCTTCACCGACTGCCCCGGCCGGGAGAAGCTGTCCTACCCGGCGGACTACACGATGCCGATGGGCTCGATCCACCGCGACTTCGACCTCTCCGCCTACCTGCGCACGCACGAGCGCCACCTGGTCGAAGGCCAATCAATTGCGGACACGCCGATGTTCGGCAACGTCGCGCTCAAGACGCCGGTCTACGACTGGGGTTACACCGGCCGCTTCGGCGACGAGATCAACTGGGGTAACGCGATCATCCTGGTGCCGGGCTTCCTGCGGCAGCTGTACGGCGACACTGCAACGGCCGCGCGGTACTACGAGCCGATGGTGCGCTTCGCCGACTACATCGCGCGACAGAAGGCGGTCGGCAACATCGTCGACGCGGCCCTCGCCGACTGGGTGGCGGCCGACCAGGTTTCCGGCCGGATCACCGGGACCTGGGGTTACTACACCATGATCCGGGAGCTGGCCGAACTGGCCCGGCTCACCGGCCACACCGCGGACGCGGCTCGCTATGACGCACTGGCCGCCGACATCAAGACGGCGTTCAACGCGGCCTTCTACGACCCGGCGCAGCGGCGCTACGTCGCCGACGGCAAGGCGACCCAGGCGGCGCAGGCGCTCGCGCTCGACGCCGGCCTGGTGCCCGAGTCCGAGCGGCAAGCGGTCCTCGACGCACTGGTGGAACTCGTCTACGCGTTCCACCCGAACGGCGACGGCCCGCACTTCAGCGGCGGCACCATCGGCATGGCGCCGATCGTGCGGGCACTGTCCGCCGGCGGCCGCGACGACGTGCTGTGGGATCTGATCCACGAGAATGAGCAGCCCAGCTACGGCTACTTCATGGAGCCCACCGTCGCGAACCCGGACGGCATGACCACCATGGGGGAGCGGTGGACCCGCGGCGACTCGAAGAACCACATGATCCTCGCCCAGATCGAGGAGTGGTTCCACGCCGGACTCGCCGGCATCCGCGCCGCCGCCGGCACCACCGCCTACCGTGAGCTGGTCATCCAGCCCAAGGTCGTCGGTGACCTCACGTTCGTGAAGGGCAGCTACACGACACCGCAGGGCGAGGCCCGCTCGGAGTGGAAGCGCGACGGCGACCGGCTGCACCTGACCGTCACCGTCCCGCCGAACACCACCGCGGAGATCTGGGCGCCCACCCTGGGTGGCAAGGTCGCCGGCACACCGAGCCGCGCGAAGTTCCTTCGCGCTGACGGCGGCTACGCCGTCTATCAGGTGCCGTCCGGCACCTACACCTTCACCACCCGCTGACACCGGCCCTTTCGTCAAGGAGAGATGTGAGCGCGTTCCCCGACGGCTTCCTGTGGGGCACCGCCACCTCGGCCCATCAGGTCGAAGGCGGCAACACCAACAACGACTGGTGGGACTTCGAGCACAACCCCGCATCTGCCGCGAGGTCGTCGTCCGGCGACGGCATCGATCACTTCCATCGGTACGCCGAAGACTTCGCGCTCCTGGCCTCCCTCGGCCACAACACTCACCGGCTGTCGCTGGAATGGTCGCGCATCGAGCCCGCGCCAGGTGAGTTCAGCCGCGCCGCCATCGCCCACTACCGGCGAGTGCTCACCGCCCTGGCCGGCACCGGGATGACCGCGTTCGTCACCCTGCACCACTTCACGTTGCCACGCTGGTTCGCCGTCCGGGGCGGCTGGCTCGCCCCGGACGCGATCGACGTGTTCACCCGTTACTGTGCTTTCGTGAGCCGCGAGCTGGGTTCGCTGATGCCGTTCATCTGCACGATCAACGAGCCACAGATGATCGCCCTGCACGGCTACCTCGAGGGCTACCACCCGCCCGGCGTCACCAATCCGGTGCTGTGGAAGCGGGCCGGCGAGGCACTGCTCGGCGCCCACCTCGCGGCCGTCCCGGCGATCCGGGCCGAAGCCACCGGCCGGATCGGCCTGGCCGTGCAGCTGCCGCTGCTCGCCCCGGCCCGCGACGACGCCGCCTGCGACGCCTTCTGCCGGGCGATGCGTCACGAGATCGTCGACCGCTACCTGGACGGACTGGCAACCGTCGACGGCGGGGACTGGCTCGGCGTGCAGTACTACCGCAAACAGTGGGTCGACCCGGCCTCACCCACCCTGTTCGCGGCGCCGCCGCCCGGCTTCCCGCTGACCCAGATGGGCTGGGCCGTGCACCCCGACGGGCTGCGCGAGATGCTGCACCGCGCCGCCGCCACCGGGCTGCCGCTCTACGTCACCGAGAACGGCATCGCCACCGACGACGACACCGAGCGCGTCGCGTACCTCGAAGGACATCTCGCGGCACTTGCGCGAGCGATCGCCGAAGGCGTCGACGTTCGTGGATATCTACACTGGTCGGCGTTCGACAATTTCGAATGGAGCGAGGGCTACCGGCCGCGTTTCGGCCTGATCGCCGTCGACGACGACTTCACCCGCCGGCCCAAACCGAGCGCCGGCGTATTCGCCCGCATCATCCGGAACGGAATCGCCTCATGACCCAGCTCGAGCAGCTCACGTTGGAGGAAAAGGCGGCGCTGTGCCTGGGCTCGACCGTCTGGCACACCGCACCCGTGCCGCGGCTCGGCGTTCCCGCGGTCATGCTGTCCGACGGCCCGCACGGGCTGCGCCGCCAGCCCGACGGCAACCAGGCCGGCATCTCCGGCAGCCTGCCCGCCACTTGCTTCCCGACCGCGTCGGCGCTCGGCTCGTCCTGGGATCCCGTCCTGGTGCAGCGGGTCGGCGCGGCGATCGGTGCGGAAGCCCGCGCCCAGGGCGTCGCGGTTGTCCTCGGTCCCGGCGTCAACATCAAACGCTCCCCGCTGTGCGGCCGCAACTTCGAGTACTTCTCCGAGGACCCGCTGCTCGCCGGTGTGCTCGGCGAAGCCCACGTCGTCGGCGTGCAGAGCCAGGGCGTCGGCGCCTGCGCCAAGCACTTCGCCGCCAACAACCAGGAGACCGACCGGCTGCGGGTCAGCGCCGACGTCGACGAACGCACCCTGCGCGAGATCTACCTGCCGCACTTCGAACGGATCGTCACCCGGGCCCGGCCGTGGATGGTGATGTGCGCGTACAACCGGGTCAACGGGGTGCCGGCCTCGGAACACCGGTGGCTGCTCACCGAGGTGCTGCGCGGGGAGTGGGGCTTCGACGGCGTCGTCGTCTCCGACTGGGGTGCCGTCCACGACCGGGTCGCCGCCCTGGCCGCCGGCCTCGACCTGGAGATGCCACCCAACCTGGGCGTGAGTGACGCCGCGATCGTCGCCGCCGTCCGCGACGGCAGCCTCGACGAGACGATCCTCGACCAGGCGGTCCTGCGGATCCTGGGCCTGGTCGAGAAAGCGCCGCAGGCGACGGACGGCTTCGACGCGGACGAGCATCACGCGCTGGCGCGCTCAGCCGCGGCCGACTGCGCGGTGCTGCTCAAGAACGACCGCGACCTGCTGCCGCTGCGGCCCGCCGACGGCGACACGATCGCCGTGCTCGGCGAGTTCGCCCGCACACCCCGCTACCAGGGCGCCGGCAGTTCCCAGGTCAACCCGACCCGCGTCGACGTGCCCCTCGACGCGCTCAGCGCCGCGGTACCGGCCGGTGTGCGGGTGGACTTCGCCGCCGGGTACGGCATCGTCACCACCGAGCTCGACGACCGGCTGGCGGCCGAGGCGCTGGACCTCGCCGCCCGGGCGAGCACGGTGGTGCTGTTCCTCGGCCTGCCCGACGGCGATGAGTCCGAGGGCGCCGACCGCCGCCACATGAACCTGCCGGCCAACCAGACGGCTCTGCTCGCGCGGCTGGCCGAGGCCGGCACCGACGTGGTGGTGGTGCTCGCCAACGGCTCCACCGTCCACCTGAGTTCCTGGGACCGGCACGCCGGCGCGATCCTGGAGACCTGGCTGTCCGGGCAGGCCGCCGGTGGCGCGATCGCCGATCTGCTGCTCGGCGTCGTCAACCCGTCCGGGCGGCTCGCCGAAACCGTGCCGGTCGATCTGCGCGACAACCCGTCCTACCTGAACTTCCCCGGCGAACAGGGGCATGTCCGCTACGGCGAAGGCGTCTTCGTCGGTTACCGCGGCTACGACGCGGCCGGCCGGGACGTCGCCTACCCGTTCGGGCACGGCCTGTCCTACACCACGTTCACCTACCACGACCTCGCCGTGACCGTCACCGGTGACTCGTCGGTGCTGGTCACCTGCACGGTCGTCAACACCGGCGCCCGGCACGGCAAGGAGGTCGTGCAGCTCTACGTCGCGGCGCCACCGTCGCAGGTCGCGCGGCCGGTACGGGAACTCAAAGCGTTCGCCAAGGTCGACCTGCCGCCCGGGGCGGGGGAGACGGTGACGTTCCAGCTGGCCGCCCGTGACCTGTCCTACTGGTCGGTCCGCGATCAGCGATGGCTGCTGCAAGGCGGCACGTTCGAGATCGCCGTCGGCGCCTCGTCCCGCGACCTGCGCCTCACCGCCACCGCGCAGGTGCCGGGCGAGGCCATCACCGTGCCGCTGACCGCCGAAGCGACCCTGCGCGAATGGCTCGCCGACCCGGCCGGCGCGGCGGCGCTGCATGCCGCCGTCGGTGTCGACGACGACGGCAAGCCGGCCGGCATCCTCGGCGACCCGGAGTCGCTGACCGTCCTCGGCGACTTCCCGCTGACCACCCTCACCGCGTTCCCCGGCCTCGGCATCGACCGCACCGTCGTCGCCGAACTGACCCGTACGAGGAGGCAACCGTGATCCGAAGATTCGCCACCCTCCTGCTCGCCGCCATCCTGACGGCGACGCTGGCGCCCGGCGTCGCCGCGGCGGCGCCGGCCACCACCCACTACACGGGTGTCCTGCGTGACGGCGGTAGCTGGGTCGCCGACGTGCCAGCCCGCTGGAACGGCACCCTCGTGCTGTACAGCCACGGCTTCGGTGCCCTGGAGGCCATCGACGCTCCCAACCCCGAGGTGCAGCAGGCGATGCTCGACCGCGGTTACGCCCTGGTCGGCTCCTCCTACGACCCGAACGGGTCCATCTGGGCGTTGAACAGTGCCACCCGCGACCAGTTCGAGTCGCTCGCCGCGATCACCCGGATCATCGGCCGGCCCCGGCTCACCCTCGCCCTGGGCAGCTCGATGGGCGGCCTGGTCAGCGGCCAGGAAGCCCAGATCGGCGGGCGCCTGATCGACGGCGCCGTGTCGATCTGCGGCCTGATGGCCGGCGGCATCAATCTGAACAACTACCAGCTCGACGGCACGTACGCCCTCAACCAGATGCTGCGCCCGGACGACCCGGTCAAGCTGGTCCGCTATGCCAGCCCCGCCGAGGGCGCGGCCGCGGCCGCCGCGCTGTCGGCCACCGCGACCGCCGCGCGGGCGACCGCGGCCGGGCAGGCCCGGGTCGCGCTCGCCACCGCCCTGCTGAACATGCCCACCTGGTCGAACTCCCAGGCCCAGGCGCCACGCGACGCCGCCGGCATCGCCACCGCACAGTACGAATGGATGACCGGCGCGCTGCCGTTCATCATGCCGGCCCGCTACTTCATCGAGCTCTCCGCCGGCGGGAACGCCTCGTGGAACACCGGCGTCGACTACGCCGCCCTGCTGGCCCGCTCACCGCACCGCGACACCGTCGAGACCCTCTACCGCCGCGCCGGTCTGAGCCTGCGCGCCGATCTGTCCAGCCTGACCCGGCACGCCGGCGTCCGCGCTGACAAGGCCGCCGTCCGTACGCTGTCCCGCACGTCCACCCTCTCCGGCCACCTCGACGTGCCGAACCTGACCATGCACACCCTCTACGACCAGCTCGCCCCGGTCGAGTTCCAGGACCAGTACGCCCGGCAGGTGCGTACGGCCGGCGACCAGCACCTGCTGCGCCAGTCCTACGTGAATCGCCGCGGCCACTGCGCCTTCGAACCGAGTGAGATCATCGCGGCCGTACGGGCAGTCGAGCACCGAGTTGTGACCGGCCGGTGGGACCAGGTCGCCACCGCCCGCCATCTGCAGGCCGATGCCCGGGCACTGGGTCTCGCGGACGATCCGGCCTTCGTTCGCTATCGGCCGGGGCGCTTCGTGAACGACCGGCACCTGAAGGTCCGCGCCGGGTGGCCATCGGCGGCCCGGCTGGGCTGATCAGGGTCGACCCCGCGCTGAGCGCGACGTCAGCTCCGCATGATCACGTGGTTGTGGAGATCAGCGGGCAGCTGTTGCGGTACTTCGAGAGGTATTTGTGTCCCGTCCCGGCCACTTCGATGTCAAGCCGCGACCCGCTCGTTACGGAGTGCGACATGGGCAAAATATGACACTGAGTGAGATCAGGGCTTCGCTCGGTCGCACTGGCTCTCCGTGCCGTCGGCACTACTTTCGGACATAGTGCGAGCCTGAAGCGCTTGCAATCGATCATGAAGAAGAATGTGGACGGTCGCACATCTACATTCGCGCTCTCTCACGGACAGTAATTCGCGAGGGGATAGTGACGAGGGGGCGACATGATGGCGGGACCGCTGTCTGATTACGGAGCGATGGTGGTCGCTCTCGCCGCGGCGGGAACGATCGCGGGATTGGTGCGGGCCTACATCACGCACCGGACGCGGTGGCACGCGGAGCGAGAGGCGTCGATGCGTACCGCCGCCCGGGCGACCGGGCTGATGGGGCTCGCGGAGCGGCACCGCGGTGTCGTGCGGATCGTGGAGCGAGACCGGGACGGGCACCGCGAGGTGGAATTCGGCAACCGGGAGTCGTTGCTCGGCGGCGACGGTGAGGGGTCGGTGTGAGCGTGGTGGACGGCACTGCGGCCTTGATGCCGGAGCCGGCCGATGGGGAGGCGGCGGCCGAACGTCTCAAGAAGAGTCACGACGAGGAGTTCCGCGACTTCACCGAACACAGCTACCACACCGCGGAGCGGATCCTGCGAGCGTGGTGCTGGGACCGCGAAGCCGTCTCGGACGCTCTGCATGAGGCCTATCTGCACGGGCGGGGCCAGTGGTCGAAGATCCGGGCGTACACCGAGCCGATCGGCTGGATCATCACCACGGCCCGCAAAGATCCTCAACGAGCACGACCGGCGCCGGCGCGAGGCCGCCGTGGCACCCGAGGACCTGCCGCCGGCACCGCAGCAGGACCTCGCCGATGCCTGGGAGGCCCAGGAAACGCTGCGGGGCTGGTTGCAGCAGCTGCCGCCGCGGCACGCCGAGGTGTTCCAGATGTCGCGGGAGGGTTTCTCCAACCTGGAGATCGCCCGCATCCTCGGTCTGGCCGACACCAGCGTGCGCGGCTACAAGACCGCCGCCAGGAGACAGCTGCGCCAGTTGGCCGAGCAAGCCGGCTACACGGACTCGGACAGCCGCCGACGCCCGGGAGGTGCCCATGGATCTCGATGACATCCTCGCGCTGGCCGAGACGCGCGAACCGAGCCCGCTGGAACTGGCCCGCGCCCGCCGGGTCGCACGCACCGTGCAGAGCGAGTACGACCTGTCGCTGGCCGAAGGCTACGAGATCATCGTCGACACCGATCCCGTCGACCCGCTCACCGCGGACATCGACGAGCCGACCCGGATCGCGCGTGCGGCGCAGCTGGTGAAGCGGGGCACGATCACCTGGACGACCGGCTCCGGCAAGACCGCCGGCCTGCTGTCCTGGTCGGACGAAATGGCGATGATCTTCGGGTACGCCCCGGGAACGCTGCGCCTCACCCCGGAGAGGCTGGTCGAGCTGGTGCACCCGGCCGACGCGTCAGCCGTCCGCGCGGCCGTGGAGACGGCATGGGGACAGCGCCGTCCCGGGGAGGTCACCTTCCGCGCCGTCCATCCGGGCGGCAGCGTCCGCTATGTGCACTGCCACCTCGAGATACTGACCACCGCGGGCGAGCCCTCCGGAATCATCGCCACCGGGCACGACGTCACCGCCGTCGAACTCGCCCGGCAGGAGCGCCGCCGGCTCGCCACCCGTAGCGAGATGCTCTGCACCGATGCGGCCGCGCAGGACCTCGTGACCGGGCTACCGACTCGCGGCTACTTCACCGACGAGGTCGACCGGGCTCGGCGTACCACCGACGGCGCCCTCATCGTGGTGGCGACGGAGCCGGCCACCCGTCTGTCGCACGCCATCACCGATCAGGGTCATGAGCAGGTGACGGCAGAGGTCGCCGGGCTTCTGCGTACGATCGTCGGATCCGACCTGACGTGCGGCCTGGTCGGACCCGGTCTCTGGGGTGTGCTCGTCGCCGCACACCAGGAGGGCACCGAAACGACCGGTGCCCTCGCCCGCCGGATCGTCGACACCTTCCGCCGGCACCTTTTCACCGTCCAGCAGAGGACACTGCGGCTCAACGCCTGGGCCGGCGTCGTCCGTTTCACCAGCGGCGTCCCCGCCACCGGATTCGATCTGCTCGTCGACGGCGAGCACGCCGCTCGCGAGGCGCGCCGCAAAGGTGTCGCCGTCCATGTTCTCGACCGGCCGGCCCAGGCCAGGGAGCGGACGAACCGTTGCCGTTCCCGGGTGGTGCACGCGGTGGCGACCGACAGGTTCGCGCTCTACGCCCAGCCGATCGTCGACCTCGCCCTCAACCAGATCACCCGCCACGAGATCCTGCTGCGGGTGCGCGGCAACACCGGAGAGCTCGTCGCGCCGTGGGCATTCCTCGACATGGCGGAACGTGTCGGCGAGATCCTCGCCGTCGACAAGTGGGTCATCGACCATGCTCTGGAACTGATCGGGCAGGGCGCGCAGACATCCCACTACCAGGTCAACATCTCCGGGAAGTCGCTCGCCGACCCTGGCCTGCTCACCTACGTGAGCGAGGCGATCCGCCGGCACCGGGTGAAGCCGGAGTGCCTGACCTTCGAGATCACCGAGACCGCGCTGATCGAGAACCGCAACGAAGCGCTGGCTTTCGCCACCGGCATCAGGGAGATCGGCTGTCACCTAGCGCTCGACGATTTCGGTACGGGGTACGCCGCGCTCGCCTACCTGAAGTACCTGCCCGTGGACCTGGTCAAAATCGACGGCGTGTTCATCGTCGATCTCTGCCAGTCGCCGCCTGATCAGGCTGTCGTCTCGAAGCTGGTGGAACTGTGCCACACCCTCGGCATCCGCGTCGCCGCCGAGTGCGTGCAGGACGAGCAGACCGTCACGCTGCTGAAGGAGTACGGCGTCGACTTCGCCCAGGGTTACCGGACCGGACGGCCCGCGCCGATCGCAGCAAGCCTGAAACACGAGGTGAACACGATCGAGCTCGAACTCAGGTTCCCGGAGCGGCGCATCGCCATGGGTTAGTTCAGCGTGGAGACGCCAGGTCGATCAGGTAGTCATTGTTGACCCCGGTGTGCGCCACCGACCGCCTGGCAGGTCTGAGCCGGACGATGCGCTGCACCAGCCACGGGCGCGTCATCGGGCGGTTCCATGCTTGCTCGACCTCGTCGACGACATAGCCGTCCGCGACGCTGACGACTGCCCGCATGTGAACCCGGGTGCCCGGTGCCGGCGGCGGCTCGGCTGGATCCGAGCCGGCCTCGCGGTCGTTGACGCCGGCGATGACGCCGGGCCCGGCCGATGCTTCGGTGACGTGCAGCGGAATCCCGGCGACCTCGAACAGCCAGCCGCCGAGCCAGCCGAGCTCGACAGCCGGGACGGCTGTACCGGTGAGGGCCAGTTCACCGGCGGGTGCGGCCGGCGGTGGCGGTTGTACCGGCTCGGTGTGGTGGTCTTGTTCGGAGATGGCCGTCCGGTGACGGCAGTAGGCCTCCAGTGCAAGTGTCACCTGCTGTCCGACCTGAGCCCGGAAGCCGGAGCTTCCGACAAGGGCGGACGGCACGAGTACGCCGGGTAGCACCAAAGGCATCGGGTTCCTCCAACGGGCCGCAGGGTGAGGCCGTCGCCCGTTGGCAGGCGACGGCCTCACCCCGCATGAGATCAGTTCAGCGAGTTCTTCAGTTAGTTAGGGCATTTCCGAACGAAGGTAGTGCAGTAGCCGGTGGGGAAGCCGAAGTCTTGACGGCGTGGTCGTCCCAGTCGCTGTTGCTCGCCCGGCTGCGGAACCAGGCTCTTTTCGGCGCCAGCACACCGGCGTGACGTGCCGGCCGCCGCGTCAGCCGCGGTCGCTGATCCGATGCTGGTCGGCGGTGGCGGCCCAGCTGGCGAGCAGGTTGAGCGCGTCGCGGTCCGGGGACCCGGGCTCCGCGCTGTAGGCGTTGAGGCGCAGGCCCTGGTCGGCGGTGAGATCCAAAGACTCGTAGGCCAGGGTGAGGTCACCGACCACCGGGTGGTGCAGGCGTTTGACGCCGGTGCGGTGCAGGCGCACGTTGTGCGCGGCCCACCAGGTCCGGAAATGGTCGTTGCGGGTGGAGAGCTCACCCACCAGGGCGGAGAGATCGCGATCGTACGGGTCACGGCCGGCCTCACCACGCAGCAGCGCGACGGCGTCCTCGGCGAGCTGGTCCCAGTCGCGGTAGAACGTCTGCGAGGCGGGATCGAGGAACACGAACCGGGCCATGTTCGGAGTGCCGGTCGTATTTTCGAACACCGGCGCGAACACGGCCCGGCCCAGGTCGTTGGCGGCCAGGATGTCCAGCCGGCCGTTGCGTACATACGCTGGAGCGCCGGTCATCGCGTCCAGCAGGTGCCGCACCCCGGTCCGGATCCGCTGGGCCGGCCGGCGCCGGGTGCTGCGCGGGCTGGCGTTGGCCTGCCGGGCGAGGTCGTACAGGTGCTCGCGTTCGGCGTCGTCGAGGTGCAGAGCCCGGGCGAGGGACTCCAGGACGCTCTCGGAGACACCGGAGAGGTTGCCGCGTTCGAGGCGGGTGTAGTAGTCGACGCTGACCCCGGCGAGCATCGCGGCTTCCTCACGGCGCAGCCCGGCGACGCGCCGGTGGCCGCCGTACACCGGAAGCCCAGCCTGCTCGGGGCTGAGCCGGGCCCGGCGGCTCGTGAGGAAGCTACGCGTCTCGCTGCGGTGGTCCATGCCTTCGACGGTGACGGTTTCCGCAGCTCAGCGAGCCGGGAAGCGCAGGATCCGGTCGTCGCCGTCGCGTACGTCGCCGCGGCCATCGGTGTTGGAGGTGGTCACCCACAGCGCGCCGTCGGGCGCGACCTGCACGGTGCGCAGCCGCCCGTACGTGCCGGTGAGTTGGGCGGTGGGCTCGCCGATCGTGTCGCCGCCGAGCGGCAGGGTCCAGAGGCGTTCGCCGCGCAAGGCGGCGACGTAGGCGGTGCTGCCGGCGATGGCCATGCCCGAGGGTGAGGCCTCGCGGACCGGCCAGGTGACCAGGGGGTTGGTGTAGCGGCCGCCTTCGGTGTCGCCCTCGCCCTCGATCTCGGGCCAGCCGTAGTTGTCGCCGGGCCGGATGAGGTTGACCTCGTCGAGTTCGTTCTGGCCGAACTCGGTGGCGAACAGCCGGTCGTCGGCGTCCCAGGCCAGGCCCTGGACGTTGCGGTGTCCGAGGCTGTAGATCGGCGAGTTCGCGATGGGGTTGCCGGGAGCCGGGTCGCCGGCCGGGGTGAGTCGCAGGATCTTGCCATTGGGGCTGGCCGGGTCCTGGGAGCTGGTGGTGTCGCCGGCGTCGCCGGTGCCGGCGTAGAGCATGCCGTCCGGGCCGAAGGCGATGCGGCCGCCGTTGTGGTAGCTCGCTTTGTCGATGCCGTCGAAGACGACCTCGGGGTCGCCGCCGCCGAGCCGGAACCGGATGATGCGGTTGTCGTCGGCGGCGGTGAGGTAGGCGTAGACGAGGTCGTCGGTGGCGAAGGCGGGTGAGACGGCGATGCCGAGCAGGCCGCCTTCGCCGCCTGCGGCGACGCCGGGCACGTCGGCGACCGGGCGGGGCTCGCTGCCGGGGGTCAGGCGCAGGATGCGCCCGCTGTCGCGTTCAGCGATCAGGGCGTCGCCACCGGGAAGAAAGGCAAGACCCCACGGTACGTCGATGCCGCGCGCCAACTCCTCAGCGGCACCCAGGTCCGGGGCGGCGGACGGGGTGCTGGCCGCCGTGCCGGACGCGACGGCGGCGGGCGCCGCGGTGCCGATGTCGTCACCGATGCCGCAGCCCGCCGTCGCGGCGAGCACGAGTGTCATCGCCGAGCCGGCCCACAGTGTCCTACGCATGCGTCTCCCTCTAACAGTCCGCGGGCGCGGCACGCCGCCCTGACGTCAGCTGATCACGGCGACGCGAAAATGGGTGTAAAGATCAACGGTTGGTCATGCGTTCCAGCTGCTCGGGGTAGCGGGCGCCCTGTACCTCGATCCGCGCGGCGGCGGTGTCGAGGTCCCGCAGGTCGTCGGCGGTGAGGTCGACGTCGGCCGCGCCGAGGTTCTCCTCGAGGCGCTCCAGCTTGCGGGTGCCCGGAATCGGCACGATCCACGGCTTCCGCGCGAGCAGCCAGGCGAGCGCGATCTGCGCCACCGTGGCGTTCTTGCGTGCCGCGACGGCACCGAGCAGGTCGACCAGCGCCTGGTTGGCCTGGCGGGCGCCGGCGTCGAAGCGGGGGATACTGGCGCGGATGTCACCGGGGGAGAACGTGGTGCTCTGGTCGATCTTCCCGGTCAGGAAGCCCTTGCCGAGCGGGCTGTAGGGCACCAGGCCGATGCCGAGTTCCTCGCACAGCGGCAGGATCTCCTCCTCCGGGCGCTTCCACCACAGCGAGTACTCGTTCTGCAGCGCGGTGACCGGCTGCACCGCGTGCGCGCGGCGTACGGTCGCTGCGGCTGCCTCGGACATGCCGAAATGCTTGACCTTCCCGGCGGCGATGAGGTCCTTGACGGCGCCGGCGACGTCCTCGATCGGGACGTCCGGGTCGACGCGGTGCTGGTAGAACAGGTCGATGCGGTCGGTGCGCAGCCGCTTCAGAGAGGCGTCGGCGACCTGCTTGATGTGCCCGGGGCGGCTGGACAGGCCGGTCTGCTTGCCGTCGGCGTCGAAGGCGAAGCCGAACTTGGTGGCGATGACCACCTGGTCGCGTACCGGTTGCAGGGCTTCGCCGACGAGTTCCTCGTTGACGAACGGCCCGTACACCTCGGCGGTGTCGAAGAAGGTGACGCCGCGCTCGACAGCGGAGCGCAGCAGGGCGATGTTGTCGGCCCGGCTGGGGCCGGGGCCGTAGCTCTGGCTCATGCCCATCGCGCCGAAGCCGATGGCGGAGACGGTGAGGTCCTTGCCGAGAGTGCGTTGCTGCATGGGTTGGGCTCCTCAGTTTTCGGTGCGCGGCAGGGTGGCGTCGTCAAGGACGCGGATCGCGTTGAGCGTGCGCGGGTAGCCGATGAACGGCAGCAGCTGGGTGATCACGGTGAGCATCGTCTGCCGGTCGTTGCCGACGTTCAGGTTCGCCACCACATGACCTTTGACCTGCGGCTCGCAGCCGCCGAGCGCCACCAGCATCGACAGGGTGAGCAGCTCGCGTACCTCGATGCCGATGCCGCCGCGGGTGTAGTGGTCGCCGAAACAGTTCGCCGACAGGTACCGCTGGATGTGCTGCTCGTCGTCCGGGGCCGCCGCGTACATCCGGTCGACGGTCTCGGCGCCGACGATCCGCTTCTGGACGGCCAGGCCCTTCTCGGCGCGGGTTTCCGGCGTGGTGGTCGACTGCCCGGGTAGCGGCAGTTCGACGCCGTACTCGGTGAGAATCTCGTTGGTGGCGTGCAGGAAGTCGAAGACCTTGCCCATGCCGACGTACGGCACGGCCTGGTAGACGATCTCCTTGATCTCGATCGGGGTGACGCCGGCGGTCAGCGCCGCGCCCAGCATCACCCGGTACTCGCGCAGCGCCTGGCCGGCGATCAGCGCGGCCAGCTGCGTCATGAGCCGGGTCCGGGTGTCCAGGTCCCCGTAGCGCAGCACCTCGTCGAAGGCGAAGTTGTCGAAGTACTCGATGAGCTCCGGGTCGGTCACCGCGAGGGTCGACACGTGGCCGGGGAACAAATCGTCGTGATTCTTGCGCGCCGCGTCACTGATGGCCATGACAGAGCCTTTCCATCGTGCGAATGAGAGGCGGCCGATCACGCCCTCCACGAACGCTATCGCCGCCGGGCCGAGGTCTGGGAGGTCCTGCTGTTAGAGGCCCTGTTGTCCCCGGTAACAGCAGTACCTGCCAGTCGCCGGCCATCGGCATCGAGCAGACCCCGGAGGGCTACCAGGCGATGGACGACCGCGAGGCCCTGAAGGTCCTCGTCCAGTTCTGATGACGATCCGCCTGCTGCCCCTGGCCGGTCAGAACTTCGGCGGCCGAGGCGCCCGTCCGCACGCCGGGATAGCCGTCGCGTTGGGCGGGTGAAGCCATCTCTGCATGAGACTGCGATGCCGAAGCGACTTGGTCCCGGGGAACGCTATGCGCTCCGGGCACACCGCCCGTTCCTCGACCGCATCGTTCGGCAGTCTCCGCAACGAACCGTCCGGGTTCAGCACCGTCGTGCTCGTCTCGTCGACGGTGAGGACGTACACCCATGCAGGGTCGGCTCCCTTGACCTGGATCACCTCAGGAGCCGGGTACGGGACTGAGACGAGTCGATAGGCGGCAAGTCCCAGGGCGAACGGCACGGAGAGAAAGAACAAGGGGCCTATGAGGGCGAGAACCACGATGAGACACGAACAGGGCAAGCCGGAGAATCTTGGCCTACTCGTCCTTGACGAGTAGGCAAGGGCGCCCAGCCAGATTGCCGGACTCCACAGGACAAGGACCAGCAGGGGGTTGTTCACCGGAACGGTGAGGACGCAGACGAGAAACAGAACCGACTGGATGATCAGATAGTTCCGACGGGGGAAGAGTGCCTCCGCCCGGGACGACCCGAGGCGGAATCTGAGCACCAGGCGGTATGCCGCCAGCACGGGAATGGCAAGACCTTCCCGCAGGATCGACAGCAGAACGACGGTCGCATACGCGATCGGGTCCACCGACCGGACGATCCGCCCGCAACACTTCAGTCCGTCGACGCGATGGCGTCTTTGATCGCTTGCGCGTCGCTGTCGAGGAGCGACCTCGCGCGTTCCGGCGACTCGGCCTTGAGGATCCAGCCGTCTCCTGTGTAGCGGGGGATGACGTGAAGGTGGAAGTGGAAGACCGTCTGGAAGGCGACCTCGCCGTCACAGAGAAGGACGTTGATTCCCTCGCAGCCCATGGTTGAGCGTCGCAAGGCACGTGCCATGTCATGACCGACCGACCAGACGTGAGCGCTCGTGGCTCCATCGAGGTCTTCGAGGCCCACCGCGTGATCGCGTGGCACGACGAGAAGATGGCCGGGCGTGACGGGGTTCAGGTCCATGAAAGCGACAGCGGTCTCGTCCTCGTACACCACGCTGGCCTCGGCCTGTCGCGCCACAATGGCGCAGAAGACGCACCCCTGCGTTGCCGATCTCGCGTTCCGTGTCATGGGCGCAATAGTTCCAGTGCGCCCAGGCAGGTGCACTCCAGTTGTTGCTGGAGCGTGATCTCTACCGACGGCTCCTTCACTCTAGAGTCGGCGCGTGCAGTCCGAGTCCGATCTTGTTGCGGCGGTCCATGCGGCGTTCGCCCGGTTCGGTGGGCCCGGGCCCGACATCGGACTGAAGAATGAGGCGCCGATCCGATGGATCGGCGCGCTGCTCGACGGCGGGCACGAGGACCGGGCCGTCGCGGAGCTACGCGAACTGCTGAGCTGGCCCGAGCCGCCGGACGGGTTCGACGAGGTGGCAACGCGGATCCGGGCCGGCGGACGTCGTCGTGCGCTCGCCCTCGACATGCTCGACAGTGCGTGCGTGTCCGGGGCGTACGGATCCCGTTGGTCGCTCCCGTACCGTGGCGTCGCGGCGACGGTCGTTCGCCTGGCCGACGGCGATCAGCACCTGGAGGACGCCGCGCTCCGCAAAGTGCTGAAGTACGCGCCGGATGAAGCGTGGGAAAGTCCGTACCGGATCGGCGTTGTCGTCGCGGCTCTCGCGGAGGCGCACCGTGACGAGCCGGCGTACCTCGACCACCTGGCCGGCCTGCTGGTCGGCGACGACCGGCGGCATCTCGCCTTCGCCGCCGCGCTCCTCGGCCCGCTCGGCCTCGACGAGACCCTGCGACTCTGCGGCACGGTCGCCGACGAAGCCGGCGAGTCGCTGGCCGCCGCGTTCGCCGACGCCGGCCGGTTCGACGAGGCCCTGACCTTCGCCGTCACGCTCGGCGCCGACGCTCGGCAACGCGCCCTGCTCCGCCTCGCTAGGCTGGGCCGGCCGGCTGAACGGGCGCTCGTCGCCGCCTACCGCAAGTGCCCCCGGGCGAGCCGGCAGCGCGACGACCAGGTCATCTACCGGTGTCGTCTGATCAGTCTGCTCCTGGCGTCGGACCGGGTCGACGACGCGCTGGCGGAGCTCGCCAGTCTGCCCGACTGCCGGTACGCCGGGTACGGCCCGGCGCCGCTCGCCGTGGAAGTTCTGCGCCGGTTCGCGGACCGGCCGGCGGAGGCGACCCCGGCGCGGCTGCGAGCCGTGCTCGACGTGCTCGCCGGGGACCACGTCATCGCGCAGGAGCTGCGCGAGGTCGTCGTCGACGCGGTGCGGCTGGTGCACCACCTCGGCGACGCCACGGTGCGCGCGGAGCTCGCCGCGACCGACGTGCCACGGATGCGGGACCGCCTGCGGATCTCGCGAACGCTCGCCGACGCCGGGCTCGCCTGGGCACGGGTGGACGACGGCGACCCCGCGGCCGCCGACCCGCTGTTCGCGTCGGCGGCCGCCGACGGCACTGACACCGCGACGCTGAAAGTCCTGCTCACGATGGCGCCCCAGGCCCGTCTCGCGAGCCGGAACCCGGAACTGTTCACCCGCGTGCTCGCCGCGGGGTTCCGCAACGCGGTGTGGTTCCCGTTCGAGGGGTTCGGCGCGGACGAGTTACGGCTCGTGCCGGACACGCTCGCCGGGACGCCGCACTCGTTTCCCCGGTGGGTGGGCACCCGGGTCTCGGCGTTCGCCGCGGACACCGGTGACCGGCAGCTGCTCGCCTTCACGGTGGCGATCGCGCCGGACGCGGAGGCGGTGCGGCTGGTCGGGTGCGACGTCGCGGTGGCGCTGGCCCGCGCGGGTGAGCTGGCCGGTGCGGTCGAGATCGCGGAGCTCTGCCAGCTCAGCAGCATCGAAGGGTGATGCGGTGCCCTCCAACGTGCAAGCCGGTCCGTGGTGGCTCTCAAGTTGAAACGGCTCAATGTGGCTGGAAGGACCATTCCCGCCGGTCGGAGGGATCAGCAAGGATGGATGGCCATGTGGCGTTCCACGCCGCTGATTCGAGGGAGGCCCAATATGCGTACCGTCAAACGATTCGTCATCGTCGTATCCGCCGCTGCGACCACGCTGCTGGCCTGGCAAGCCGCCGCCACGGCGGCCTCGATGGTCGAGTACGCGCTGCTCTGATCTCGCCGGCGGACGACGCAGCGCTGCCTACGGCTAGAACTTCCCGCAGCGTTTCTTTCGAGCGAGCCGTCCCCCGGCGGTAGCCTCGGCATCGAAAGCGCCTGCGCATTTGACGACGCCGACGTCCGGCTCGGTCCAGGAGATCAGCGACCCGGCGATCGAGTCGCCGTCGGCGCAGGTTCCGGTGAAGTCCACCTGGACTGGCCGGATCGCCGCGTATCCAACAAAGGCACCGTCCTCCGCTCCAAGTTGAGACACGGCTTCGGTCACCTGCTCACCGCCGGGACTCTCGCCCGTTGAAAAGCTACGTTTGATCTCGGCCGGAACCCACCGCACCACGTCATCGACGGCGGCCACCTTGTGTTTTGTCCACGTGATCCGAGGCTTTTCAGGTGAGTCGTCGATCGGGACCGAGTATCCGGCCCGCCCACCTGTTACGACGACTTCGTGAGTAGCCGTCACACGAGGCTCGTGGATGATCGGCTCAGTTGCACTCAACTCGATCACAACGCAGGTCGGAGTCATATCCGGCAACTGAGAGGAGTCTGTCTCAACGACGAGCCGGACACATCCGGAGGCGGTGGTCAGCACCAAGGCGAACGTTCCGGAGGCCGCCCATCGGCGTCGCCACCTCCCGACTTCGGTAAGACGTCGTGGCAAAGCTAACCCCCCCGGTACTTCTCGTCCTGCCCTGCCGGAACAAGTCGACGACCATCTACCAGGTAAAACGGTTCGCCCACACCGATCGGTTCAGTCACCGTCCGGAGGAAGCTGATGGCGATACCGGATAGCCGCCTCGACTCGTACCGCACTGCCGACGAAGACCAGGAGGCCGGCGAAGTAGTAACCCCTCATCGGGATGCTGTCGCTGAGGAAACCGAAGGCGGCGATCAAGAGGCCGATGATCACAGCGAAAGCACCGAAGGTTCGCGCTGCCTCACCTGGCTGTTCATCGTTGCTCATGGCGGACAGAGTACGGACTGTAGTCAGCGGAGATCATCGGAGGCAGGCCCGTATGCCGGAGGCAAGTCCGGTCGTCACCAGGGCTTTGTGATCACGCCGTCCAGGTCGCGGATCGCGTTGCGGTTCTCGGTGGCCAGGATCTTGAGCATTCGCTCGGCCTCGTCGAGGCTGGCGTACTTGCCGACCGAGGCGGACTCGGCGACGAACGGCGACTCCAGCCAGAGCCTGCCATTCTCCCAGCGCATCTGCACGATGCCGGCATCGTGCTCGGCGGCCAGCCACGAGTTCGTCCGGGTGGGGAGCCGGCGCATGAGGGCGAGGATCTCGGGCAAAATCATCGGCCGTCCGGCGACCTGCTGCGGGCCGGTCGGCATGCACTGGTAGGTGACCTCGATCAGCCCGGTCTCGCCGGGCACCCCACCGTCGTCTTCCGTACCGAGAAGCCGCAAGCCCTCGAAGCGGCTCGCCTCCCGGCCGTCGTCGCTGATCAGGCGGTGCCTCTCCCGCCGGATCGTCACCGTCCGTTGGCCGTCGTCGACTCGCACGCTCGTGTCGTCGGGCAGCCAGGGAAGCTCGAGCGCGGCGAGGGCGCCCACTGACATCGGCGGGAAGACCAGGTGCCGGTCAGGAACGAATTGCACTTTCACGGTACGGCTGAGGTCAGCGCTCACCGGGACGGCTGCCATCCGGCCGTACCGGCGTTTCGCCCAGCTCAGCCGGACCTGGATGCGTTGGGCTGCGTCGCCGGTCCAGTCCACCTCCAGACCTTCGACGCGCAGCGCGGCCACGACCTCCTCGCCGACCTGCGCGGCGCCGATCCGCTTGTCGAAGGAGCCGTACGCCAGCCACAGAGTCCCGCCCTGAGCGGCCCGTTCGGCGTCCTGCCCGTGATAGAAGACGTATCCGCGAGCCGGCTGCACGTTGCCGACCTCGCCGCCGATCTCGCTGTTCCCGCATGACTGGCAGCACGCGAAGTCCTCCCGGGCCACGATCCCCGCCAGGTCGAGCGCGCGGAACGCGTCCGTGAGCCGGTCGCTGTCGGTCCGCGCGGGCCACCCCGCCTGGGCATCGAGGTGCGCGGCGAGCTCGCGCGGCACGATCTCCCAGGCCAGCGCATACAACTCGGCGGGCTCACCTTCACCGTGCAGGTACTCCGCCGTGCCGGACACGATCATCCCGCACGTCATGATGCCGCGGGCCACCGCACCGCGCGCGTACTCGGTCGCGGACTGCCGAAGATCATCGGGTTGCATCGCGGCAAGATATCAACGTCCCTGCCGCCCCCGAAGGCTCGCGTTCTCCTGCTGCCGGCCAGCGGCGAGCCGGAACAGCCCACCCGCGCCGCGGCTTCAGACCTGGTCGGCCAAGGTCTCCCCGACGGAGGCGATCACGCTGTCGACCGCGTCGTCATCGATGCCTTCCAGCTCGATGATGAGCCGGTCGACACCGATCTCGGCGTACCGGCGGGCGGTGTCCAGGTCAGGCGGGCCGGGTGGGGTGATGGTGATCTCCAGCTCGCCGAGGCCTTCCGGCCGCTGCTCGCCGCGGGCGGTCTCGGCCAAGGCGCGCAGCGCCTGCGCGGTCTGATCGACGTCCAGGCCCCAGCCGTACCAGCCGCTGCCGTGCCGCACAGCCCGGCGGTACGCGGCGGCGGAGTGGCCGCCGACCACGATCGGCGGGTGCGGGCGCTGAACCGGCGAAGGGTACTGAACGACGCCGGAGAACGACACGAACCGGCCGTCGAACGAAGGCGCGGCGTCCCACAGCGCACGCATCACGGCCAGGTATTCCTCAGTCCGGGCACCTCGCTCGGCGAGCGACACGCCCATCGCGTGGAGCTCCGGCTCGACGTATCCGGCCCCGATGGCGACGGTCAGCCGGCCACCGGACAGTACGTCCAGCGAGGTGAGTTGTTTGGCCAGCAGCACCGGCTGGCGCTGCGGGAGCACGATCAGGCCGACACCGAGGCGGACCCGGCTGGTCACGGCCGCGAGATAGGTCAACGCGACCATGGCCTCCAGACGCGGCGGGTTGCCCTCCCCGGCGGGAAGCGCGATGTGGTCGCCGACCCACAGCGACTCGAAGCCCGCCTCCTCGGCCAGCCTGGCTCGCCGGGCCAGCACACCGGGATCGACGTTGCGGTCGCGGTGCAGCCCGTACAGCCCGAACCTCATCTGATCAGCCACCTCTGCGTCATCGTCGGGGACTCCACTCGCCGGCACGCGTCTGGCGACGAAGCCATAGTCCACATCCCACAGTCACGAGGCAACCCGCGGCAGCCAGGATCGCTGCCTCCGGTCAGTTTGGTGCCCCCGACTCGAAGTATTGGCGCAGCTTGTACGCGTATGGCAAGCGCTGCTCTGCCGGAGTGAAATCCTGCTGCGGGTGGGTGAAGTAGAGGCCGTCGCCGGCGTACCGCGGGAAGACATGCATGTGGTAATGCCATCGGTCCTGATTTCCGGCGGGCTCGTTGTGCTGGCGTAGAGAGGTACCGTCGCAGCCGTAAGTCGTCCGGATGGCGATCGCCACCTCGCGGGCCAGGTCGTGGATCGCATGCCCATAGTGGGACGGCAGGTCATACAAATTCTCGTAATGAGCGTTCGGCACGACCATCACGTGACCGTGATTCTTCGGCCACCATCGGGGCGAGATGAACGCGGTGGCCAACTCGTCGCGCCTCACGACATCACGCTGCGTTCGCCATTCGTCTTCGCCACCCGACACCAGTCGGCAGAAAGGGCATACATAGTCGGCCGGCGCGTGGTTGAACATGACACCCGATGATTCCACTCCAGCGACCGGACCGCACCGAGCCGGTGCCACCATGGCGCTGTGCGCACTGACGATCGGCCCCGGGGTGAGCCGGTGCTCGCCCGGGCCGCCCGGATTCTGCAGGCCTTCACCCCGGACGAGCCGGAGCTGTCGGTCTCGGAGATCGGCCGCCGGGCCCGGCTGCACGTCGCCACCGCGTCCCGTCTGATCGCCGCACTCGTGGAGCAGGGCCTGCTGGCTCGAACCGCGAACGGCAAGGTGCGCATCGGGGTACGGCTGTGGGAACTGGCCCAGCGCGCCTCGCCGACCCTGGGACTGCGCGAGGCGGCCATGCCGTTTCTGGAGGACCTGCACGCGGTCATCGGGCACCACGTCCAGCTGGGTGTGCTCGACGCCGGCGAGGTGCTGTTCGTCGAGCGGCTCTCGGCCCGCGATGCGGTGATCAACGTGACCCGGATCGCCGGGCGGCTGCCGCTGCACGCCTCGTCCGCAGGTCAGGTGCTGCTCGCGTGGGCGCCATCTGACCTGCAGGAACAGGTGCTCGCTGGGCCGCTGCCGGGCTACACCCGGACGACGATCACGACGCCGGCGCGGCTTCGCGGCGTGCTGGACGGCATCCGCCGACAGGGGTACGTCGTCGCCGACGGGCAGATCCACGCCGATGCCACCGGGGTCGCTGTGCCGGTGCGCGGCGGGCCGGACGCGGCGAGCCCGGTGGTGGCCGGGTTGTCGGTGATCGTGCCCAACGACGGCCGGGCGCCGCTGCTGGTGCCGGCATTGCAGGCCGCCGCCCGCGGGATCGCCCGCCGCCTTCGTTGAATCTGTCTCTCGTTCAGTGAGAAGCCCGCTGTTTCCGCTGTGACCGGGGTCGCATCCTGTCGGCCTCGTGTCACAGGAGGTTCACGTGGCGGAAACACGAACCCTGCGGGTGACCGGCAAGGAGCCGGTCGCCGACGGTGTGGTGGCGCTGACCCTGGCCGACCCGGCCGGAGCGCGGCTGCCGGATTGGACGCCCGGCGCGCATATCGACCTGATCCTTCCCGGCGGACTGGTGCGCCAATATTCCCTCTGCGGCGACCGGTGGAACCCGTACACGTACCGGATCGCGGTGTTGCGGGAGCCGGCGGGACGCGGCGGTTCGGCGTACATCCATGATGTTCTTGATCTTGGTGAGGCAGTAGGCCTCGGTGGGCCGCGCAACAACTTTCCGCTGGTGCCCGCCGACCGCTATCTGTTCATTGCCGGTGGCATCGGCATCACGCCGCTGCTGCCGATGGTCGCGCAGGCTGACCTGCTGGGCGCGGACTGGGCGTTGCTTTACGGCGGGCGACGCGAGGCAAGCATCGCTTTCCTGGAAAACCTTGCGGGGTACGGCGACCGCGTGCAAATCCGGCCGCAGGATCGGTACGGGCTGCTCGACCTGCCCGCCTTCGTCGACGGACACCGTCCCGGCACCCGCGTCTACAGCTGTGGTCCCGCCCCGCTGCTGGCCGCGGTCGAGCAGGCCTGCGCCGACCTGCCGCCGCACACCCTGCGCATCGAACGGTTCGTGGCCGCCGCACACGGCAGACCGCTGCGCAGTACTCCGTTCCAGGTCGAGCTGGCCCGCACGGGAACGGTGCTGACCGTTCCGGCACATTCCTCCGTGCTCGACGTGATCACCGCGGCCGGCGCCGACGTGCTCTCCTCCTGCCGGCAGGGCGTGTGCGGTACCTGTGAGGTGACCGTTCTCGCCGGCGAGCCGGACCACCGCGACAGCGTTCTCGACGACGCCGAACGCGCCGCCGGCACCTGCATGTTCGTCTGCGTGTCCCGGTCGCGCACCGACCGCCTCGTCCTCGACCTCTGAAGGAATGGCCATGACTCTGCCGGTCAGTGACGCCGACCCGTTCGACCACGACAATCTCGAAGACCCGGGACCGCTGCACGAGAAGCTGCGCGAAGCCGGCCCGGTCGTCCACCTCACCCGGTACGACACCTACGCGTTGGCCCGATACGAGCACGTGCATGCCGCGCTCACCGACTGGCAGAACTTTCAGTCCGCCGCCGGCGTCGGACTGAGCAACTTCCGGTACGAGAAGCCATGGCGGCCGCCGAGCCTGCTGCTCGAAGCCGACCCGCCGCGGCACGACGCCCCGCGCCGCGTTCTGTCGAAGATCATCGGTCCGCGGGCGCTGCACCGGCTGCGTGACCGGTGGGCCGCCGACGCCGCCGAACTGGTCGACCAGGTGATCTCTGACGGTGCCGAGGTCGACGCGGTCCCGGCCCTCGCGGAGGCGTTCCCGCTGCGCGTCTTCCCGGACGCCGTCGGCATCCCTGCGTCCGGCCGGGAAAACCTGCTGCCCTACGGCGACCACCTGTTCAACGCGTTCGGCCCGCCCAACGACCTGGTCGCCAAGGGCGCGCCCCGGGCCGCCGAGCTGTCTGCCTGGGTCAACGCCCAGTGCGCACGTGACGTGCTCGACCCGGACGGTTTCGGCGCCGCCATCTGGGCCGCCGCCGACCGTGGCGAGCTCACGCCGGAGCAGGCGCCGCTGATCGTGCGGTCGCTGCTGTCGGCCGGCGTCGACACCACCGTGCACGGCCTGTCCGCGGTGCTCTACGCCTTCGCCAGGAACCCCGCCCAGTGGCAACGGCTGCGCGATCAGCCGTCCCTCGCACGGGTGGCCTTCGACGAGGCGGTGCGCTGGGAGTCACCGGTGCAGACGTTCTTCCGCACTGCGACCACCGACGTGACGGTGGGGGAGACCGTCATCCCGGACGGCGCGAAGATCCTGATGTTCCTCGGCGCCGCCAACCGCGACCCGCGCCGCTGGACCGACCCGGACCGCTTCGACCTGAGCCGGGACCCGTCCGGGCACGTCGGCTTCGGCATGGGCATCCACCAGTGCGTCGGCCAGCACATCGCCCGGCTGGAGGCGGAATCCCTGCTCACCGCCCTGGCCCGCCGGGTCACCCACGTCGAACTCGCCGGTCCGGTCCGCCGGCACCACAACAACACCCTGCGCGCCTGGCGCAGCATCCCGATTGCTCTGCTTGCCTAACGACGTTAGGCTGGTCTAACACTGTTAGGCAGGAGAGCGGCGTGCCCCAGCAATCCCTGAGCCCGGCGTTGATTGTGGACACGGCGATGGACATCCTCGACCACGAAGGCGTCGCGAGTCTGTCGATGCGCGCCATCGCGGCCCGGCTCGATGTCAAGGCGGCCTCGCTCTACTACCACGTACGCAACAAGGACTCCGTGCTCCAGGCAATCGCCGACCGGGTCGCCGGCGAGGTGAACGCCGACATCGACCCGGACACCTCATGGCGCCCGATGCTCACCGCCATGGCCGCACGCCTACGCGCCATCCTGCGCGCACACCCCGGCGTCACCGCCGTGGTCGCCACCAAGAACGTCTCACCGCAGGTCGCGCAGCAGATCGCCGACCGCCTCGGGCCGTCCCTGGCGGGCGGGCTGAACACCACGATGGACCGGGCACTGCTGCTGGCCCAGTCCCTCTACGTCCTGGTCGCCGGCCTGGCGCTGGCCGAGTTCGGTGATGTGCCCCATGAGCCTGTCGCTCCCCGCGCGTACTACGACGCGTGGTTCGACCTAGCCGTCGGAACCTTCCTCGACGGCATCGATACCCCGTAGGAAGCCACGATGTTCGCTGCCGCCATCACGCTTGTGCTTCTCACCGTCGTCTACTTCGCCGTGAACACCCTCGTCAACCTCGCCCCGCTGAACAATGTCACCGCCGCCACCCGCCGCGAGAAGACCATCGAGGTCGCGGTCAACGCGCCCATCATGACGGTGCCCGCTGTCCTGGTGGTGATCGCGGCCGCGCTGCACACATCCCTTCCCGCATACGCCGCCGCCGGCCTCGAGCTCCTCATCGTCCTCAGCGGACTGGCCCTCTGGTGGCTGCCTTACCTGGCCGGAGTGACAGTGCCCTGGGCGACCGCTGGAACCGGCGAGACCTGGGCCCAGCTGCACGCCCGCACGTACGCCAAGACCATCATCGTGCTGCCCCGGATCGGTAACCGCCCCCGACCAAACCTGGAGCACATGATCCTGCACGCGCTCATGCTCGCGGCGGCGATCGTCACCCTCGGATACGCCGGGAGCCTCTAGAGAAGGGGATCTTCTCGGCCCAACCTGAGTGTTGTCTTGAGGCCGTTGAGACAGCATTGAGTGTGGGCCGAGCAAGATCACCACCCACGAAAGCTGTCCAACGTGCCGGCCGGTGACATCCGCCGGGCCGACCGGTCAACGGCCGGTAGGTCCTCGATTTCGTGCCGTATTCCCTTGAATCGACGGTCACGTTGCCGATAAGGCTGCTGACAGCTGCGAGGTAGGGACCCGGCGTATGCACACTTCCCACGCATCTCCAGCACCGCCGTCAGCCGTTCACGCAACGATCAGCGCGGTGCTGGCCGACCGGCTGGTGCAACCGTTGTTTCAGCCAATTGTCGACCTGTCCACCCGTACCGTAATGGGGTTGGAAGCGCTCGCGCGCGGCCCAGCCGGCACCGTTCTGGAATTCCCGGACCGGCTGTTCGCTGCGGCCCGCGTCGCGGGCCGGCTGGCCGGGCTCGACATGCTCTGCGCTGAGCGGGCTCTGGAGTGCGCGGCGGCCGCGCCGGTTCCGCCGCCGTTGCTGTTCGTCAACGTCGAACCGGCCGTCATGGACCAGCCGCTCTCGCCTCGTCTGATCGAGCTGATCACCGCGGGGCTGCCGTTCCGGGAGATCCTGGAGTTCACCGAGCGGGCGCTGCCGACCGTGCCGGGCAGCATGCTGCGCATCGCCGGGCAGGCCCATGAGTGGGGCAATGGGCTCGCTCTGGACGACGTCGGGGTGGACCCGATGTCGCTGGCGTTCCTGCCCATCCTCGAACCCGAGGTGATCAAGCTCGACATGAGCCTGGTCCGTGCCCCGCACGCCGGGCACACCCGCGCGGTGTGTGCTGTGGTGGGCGCGGAGGCGCAGCGTACCGGTGCTGTGGTGATCGCCGAGGGCATCGAGACCGAGGACGATCTGCGGCACGCCCGCGCGCTCGGCGCGCACTGGGGGCAGGGCTGGCTGTTCGGTCGTCCCGGGCCCATCGACGGAGTCGGACACCGTTTCGACGCTGCGGGAGCTGATGCGCTGCCGAGACCGAGGCCAGGATTTCACCAGCCCACCGCAAGCCCGTTCCAGGTGGCGGCCGCGCACGGGCCGGCCACTCCCGGCGATGCCCACGCGGTCGCGGCGACACTGGCCCGGATGCGTGACATCGCCGCCTCGGCCGAGGCGGCCGTCGTCGTGGTTTCCTGCCCCGCGTCCGGTTTCCCGGGTATCGCGGTGTCGCTGCACGAACTGGCCGGCCGCGCCCGATCGATTGTCGTACTCGATCGGCCGGTGCCCGACGAACTCGCCGTCGCGGTGATCGGGCCCGGACACGGCTACGCCGTGTGCGTCCAGACGCCGCACGAGCAGGAAGCGAAGATGGTGATCCTCAACCACCTGCCGCCGGCTGCGGCCGTGGCACGGGCCCTGCTGAACCGGCACCGCTGACCGTCGACGCTCAGCTCGGAATGAGGATCCGTACGTCCCCTTGCTCACCGAGGTGGCCGACCCGGCCCTTGCCGGCGGTCTTCGCCGCGTACATCGCGGTGTCCGCGTCGTGCAGCAGCGAGTCGATGTCGGGGTGGCCGCGCCACACCGCGACGCCGATGCTGGCGGCCGGGACCAGCTGGACTCCGGCGACGACCAGCGGTTGCTGGATCGAGACGAGCAACCGCTCGGCGACCAGCGCCGCGTCGTCCGGCGAGTCCATGCCGTCCAGCAGCACCGCGAACTCGTCACCACCGAGCCGGGCGCCCGTGTCGGCCCCGCGAATGCCGTCGCGCAGCCGCTGCGCCACCGCCACCAGCAACTGGTCCCCGGCCCCATGCCCGTACGTGTCGTTGACCGCCTTGAATCCGTCCAGGTCGATCAGCAGCACCGCCACCGGGCTGCCCCGGCGCGCTCGGGCCAGTGCCTGGGTCAAGTGATCCCGCAGCAGGGGACGGTTCGCCAGGCCGGTCAGGTTGTCGTGGAACGCCTGGTGCCGCAGGTCCTCGGCATGTTCGGCGTTGCGCAGGCCGAGCACGGTCTGCGCGGCGAGCGTCTCCAGCGACGGGCGGACATGGGCGGGGATGGGCACATCGGCGCCGACCAGCAGGCTGCCGTAGCAGCGTTTGCCGCTGTCCAGGGCAAGCGTCACGCGCACTTCGGAGACTCCGTCGGGGCGGTCGGCCGAGATCGCCGCCCAGTTGCCCGGCAGGTCGCCAAGCAGCTCTCTTGCCGCCTCTACCGCGTGCCGGCGAATCGTCTCCTCGTCGGAGGTGGTGACCAACGTCGAGCCGAGCCGGGCGAAGACCCGCTCCCGGGCAGCCGCCTGTTCCTGGCGGCGGGTGCTCTCCGCCACCGCCGCGGTGAACAACGCCAGGGGCGGCACGCCGGCGGTCTGTTGCAGGAAGTTCGCCATCTGGTGCGGCTCGGTGAGCAGGATCGCCCCGAGCGAGCCGGCGAACATCGACACCGTCAGCGCCAGCGCGTTCTTCCACGAGCCGTACAGGCCGCGGAACGACACCGTGACGAACAGCAGCCCCAGCGTGACGAGCCAGTTGTGCGAGCCGTAGCCGATTACCGCGAGCGCGAGCCCTTCGACCGGTGCGGCCCAGGCCGGGAAGCTGTTGCGGCGGTACCCACGCAACCACCACCAGGCCAGTCCCGCCGCTGCGGCCACCGCCGCGAACTTCCAGGCCGGCGCGGCGATGTCACCGTGCAACGTCCGCGGGACCGCGGTGACCACGTTGAACAGGATGAAGATGAGGAACAGCCAGCGGATTCGAGCGCCGAGTTGCCGCGGGGGTGCCATCGCACGCAGCCTTGCCGATGCCCGATTCATAACCTTCTTGATCGGCCGAGCTGCGGGTCGCCACTCGAATTCGTGGTTGCCTTCTGGGAGCAACCCAAACGGGGCGCGTACTGCTTGGGTCACAGGGTGACCAGCTGCGCATCCGGGAAGCGCGGCGAAGGCCGGTGCAGCAGGCCGTCGTCGCGATGCCGCAGGGTCAGATTCAGGAACGAGCGGAGGTACGCCCGAACCGTGCGCACCGAGGCTGCCGGGGCGATGGTGCCGATGAAGCCGGCCACCTGCTCCGGTGTGAAACCCGCCGGCCCGGCGAGCTGGGGGATCAACCCCTGGAAGTCGGTGAACGACAGGTGCCCGGAGTCGCGCAGGTTCACCGCGGCCCGGAACCCGTGCAGCCGCACCCACAGGTCGTGCAGGGTCGGGTCGAGGGTGGTGTCGTGCCCCTGGCCCAGGAAGAACAGGAACGGCTTGTCCGAGCCGTCCCACAGCGGCGGGCCGAAGATGCCGCCATCGAGGTTCGCGCCGGCCCGTACACGCGGGTCGTTCAGCAGGTGTGCCGAGGTGGCGCCGCCGAGCGAGTGCCCGATCACCGCCACCCGGCGCAGATTCAGCGCGCCGGCCAGGCCCGCCGGCAGCGGCCCGCCCTCGACCGACGGGTTCCGGCCGGCGTTCACCGTGGGCAGACGGTCCAGCGTGAAGAGGACGTCGGCCATCCGCAGTCCGACCGCTCGTACGTCGTCGTCCGGAAGCCCGGCGGTCACCACGTGGCCGTCCGGGAACTGAACCTCCCCGGAGTCGTGCGGGTGGTCCACGGTGACCACCAGGTACCCGTGGCTGACCAGATCCTCCACGAGCACGGTGGCGCTATCCCGGTCCAGGCCGAAACCGGGCGAGAAAATCACCACCGGGTACGGTGCGGCCGCGTGCCGGACTCGGGCACCGAGCCGACCGTGCGTACGGGGTACCGCGAGCACGTCGAGCGGCAACGCATTGCGCTCCAGGAACGTGCGCCAGGCCGCCGGCAGGAGCCAATCGGCGCGCGGCCGCCCGGATTCCGGGTGCGCCGGGTACCAGACACTCACCATGAAGTCGCGGAACGGGATTCCGGGTATCAGGGGGTCGGGGCGGGACAGGTCACGCAGGTGCAGGGGTACCACGCCGACCGGGAACCGGCCGGTGGGCTCGGGCAGCAGCAGCCGGATCGGCCGGGCCGGCGCGGTGGCGGCACCGGCGCGGGTCGGGCCGAGCAAGGGGGCGGCGAGCGCGGCGGTGGCCGCGGTGGCCAGGAACGAGCGCCGGGACAGCGCACTGCCCAGCATGTCGGGGCGGGACATCTTTCCTCCCCAGCGAATCGGTGCAGGTGGCTCGGCCCGACTGTACGACCGCGGACGTGACCCGGGATCCGGTACAACCCCGGGCTGTACCCTGAACCCCTTTCCGGGTCAGGGCAGCGCTGGCACCTTTCTTTCGGTGTCTTCCAGACCCCGCCGGACGAGACCCGCGCGCCCGTCGAGGCCGCGCTGTCCGCCGGCTACCGGCACATCGACACCGCAGCCGCCTACGGCAACGAGCGGCCAGCCGGCGCATCGCCTGCCAGGCCGTGGTGATCGAGACCCGCCGGTGGAACATGCTGGCGATCAGTGCCACCACTCGGGCCAACGTCCAGCGC
>NZ_JADQTO010000021.1:0-177350 GCF_015704865.1 Actinoplanes aureus
GGTGATGAGCGTGATCCAGGCGCACGATCTCGGCCAGCACGTGTGCATCACCTTGATCCGATTTCGCCCCGGAGACGGAATGCCGTTCGCGGTAGCGCGCCACGGACAGCGGGTTGATCGCGAACACGTGATAGCCGGCCACCAGCAATGCCTGTACCCACGGACCGTGGTCCGTCTCGATGCCAACCCGTACCCGGGCCGCGGCCTGGACCGGGTCGAGATCACTCCACTCGGCGGGCATGTGCTCAGCGATCAACGCATGCAGCCGGGCGATGCCGTCGAGTCCTTCCGGCAACCGCTTACGAACCAGCCGCTTGCCGTGCTCGTCGACCAGCTCGACATCATGGTGATCTTCGGCCCAGTCGTCTCCCAGGAACAACACTGCACCCTCCTCCCCGATGGACACATCCCGTCGAGTCGGCAGCGCGGAAGAGACCCCAGCGATCTAATGGTCAAGTGCTCACCACGCACGCAGCCGGGGCACGTCATCCCATCAGTTGTCCAGTCTCCTCACGACCGGCAGGCGCACAGTCTGCCGCAAGGCCTTCAAGGCCCGATCCGAAGAGTGCTGACCCACCGGCCGCTACCGGAGCCATCCTGCATCAGCAGGCTGACAGAACCCATTGAGCCTTTTTCATCCTGCGTAGCGGGTGGCTTCGACGTGGTGCAGGACGAGGATGGCCTGCACGATCGCGGTGGCCCGGCGTGGGCAGCAGCGCAGCTTGGCCAGGATCTTCCAGGTCTTGAGCGTGGCGACCGCGCGCTCACCGCGGGCGCGGATCTTCGCGTGCGCCCGGTTGACCGCCCGCTGCCGGCGTGACAACTTCGGCCGGAATCGCCGCCGCTTAACGGTGTGCGCACGCTGCCGCCGGCACCTTGGTAGCCCTTGTCCGCGAAGGTCATCACGTCGGCGCTGGTCAGCGCGTCGATGATGCCGTGGGTACGGGCGGCGGTCAGGTCGTGCGTCGAGCCGGGCAGAGCGGCCGAGGCCCAGACGAGACGTCCGGTCGCGTCGGCGATGACCTGCACGTTGACGCCGTGACGGCGGTGCTTGCCGGAGTAGTACGGTCTTTGGCCGGCGACCCGGTCGATCGGGATCAGCGTGCCGTCCAGGATTGCGTACGCCAGCTGCCGGATGCGCCGCATCGCGCTGTCGAGGTCGTCGGCGACCGCGCTGAGCAGGGCGATCACTTCCTGGACGTAGCGCCAGGCGGTCGCTATCCCGATCTCGAAGCCAGCGGCGAGGCGGGTGTAGGTGTCGCCGTTGCGCAAGTGGGCCAGGGCGAGCAGGGCCTGCCGACCCGGGTTCAGTCGCCTCCATCGGGATTTGCGCTGCTGGCGGTGGCCGCGGATGCGATCGGCGAGGTGGTTCAGGGTCCGGCTGGACAACGAGATCGTGGCAGGGTAGGACAGCATGGCGAGGCTCCCGGTCGGGGCATCGGGTTTTGGTCGATTTGCTGTCCTACCTGGAGCCTCGCCCTCATCGATCACCGACCCGGTCGACCCCCCGCTGACCTGCAAGATCAGGTTGGAAAAGGCTCATTAGATCCGGATGCGTGCCGAGTTCAAAAGTGCCATAGCCGCCTCTTCCTCCGGCACTAGCAGGACTACTTCAGCGCAGGAAGATCGTGGTCTGGACCTCGGGCAGCGTGCGTCACGAGCGCAATCAGCGGCAGAAGTGCGCACATCATTCGTACTGCGGATCATTTATTCGGTGTCGTGTCAGGTGCGGCAGGGATTTTGTCACCCTTCGTGAAATACTTACCGAGGTCAGGAAAATCGAGCGGCTTCTCGCCGACGATCGTCTGAAATATCGGCGTCCGCACCATCTCCCGAGCGACGGGCGGCCACCCTTCGTCGTCCGGATCCGGAAAACGATCGCCCACGCGCAAGGCATGGTCAACAGCCCCAGCCATCTGGTCGGCCACGATGAGCGCGCGATCGAGGTCCTCCCCAGCGAGGTCTACAGGTTTCCGCGCGAAAATGTACGGCCTGAGTTCCGGCCTCTGGAAAAGCATGGCCAGGCCGGCGTCGTAACGCTCATTAGCGTGGTGCAGTGCGTCATATCTGCTGTACAAGTTGGAGATGTGTATCTGCCGCTGTAGCTTTCTTGTTTGCGACGATGCGTAGTAAATCGCGAAAATCACCCCAGCCAGGCTGATTATCTGGGCGACATCTTTGATCAGTGTCATGGCCATCCAATTATCGCTGCTAGAGAGCAGCGACGATATCGCCCGCCGTCAACCCGGCGATCGAATAGTGATCAACGAAGGTCGCACTCATCTCGGCTAGATCCGGTCGCAGCCAGGATCAGCTGATTACTGAAGGCGACCGCCAGAGGTGCTGCGATCGCGGCGGTTGCAGGTTAGCGTTTACGCCATTCCCGACGGTCGACCAGGGGACGCGCCAGAGCTGGCCGGTTCGCCGCACCGATATCGCTCAACGCCCTGCGCATGATCTCTTCCGCGTCCTCAGACAGTTCCTGGGCACCCAGCATCGGCAGCATCAGCAGCAGCCGCTGCGCCCAGGTCTGCCGCTTGTCCGGCAGCGCCGCCGCGGCGAGCAGCTCCGCCCAGGTCATCGCAGAGGTAAACCCATGGCCCTCGACGGAGGCGACCACCTCCGCCGCCCGGCCAGGCCGCTCCTGCACGAAGTCCAGCGCCCGCTCGTCCTCGTACTTCCGGTACACGATCCGCAGCCATTCTTGTGCGCCCAGCCGCACCGAGACGACCGGCCAGCGATCCAGGTCGTTAAGGACGGTCCACAGGGCGTTGCGGTCGTTGGCCGACACCTCGAACGCGGCCTCCGCCGCCGGGTAGGCACTCAGCGGGTCCGACAGGTAGTGCACCCAGAATGCCGGCAGCCGCACCAGGGCATCCGCGGCGTACACGATCGCGTCCCGCTTGACCTCATAGTCAGGCGGAATCGGGACGGTGTAACCGGGAATCGTGAACGCAGGTCCGACGGTCAGCGACATAGCCGCATTCAACACGACACCGGATCGGGGTCGTCCGTGCCCGGACGTGCATCGACGCCCCGAAGTCACCACTCGCCGGGCACGAGGTGTCGGGCCCACGCAGCGACGAGCCACACGACAAGTACCTCGTGGAATAGCCCGGCGCCGAATTCGTCGCCGCTTTCGTGCGTAGTATCGCCGTGCCCGCGTTGGCAAGGACGGCATTGAGTCTTCTGGCCTGGCCTACGCACTACTTTCGCCATGAGCGAGTTTCGCCACCTTGTCAGGTGGCAACGCTCTGTCACGGCCACGTCGTCGGCGAGTGGTCGCGCCTGCGGCCGGGTGCGGGCCCCCGCTAACGGCGGAGCGCCGATGGGTTCCCTGGGCTCGGTGTCTGGTTGCGGGAACGTCAAAAACGCGTCACACCGGGCGCATTGATATGGTCCGGCTCAGCGGGCGTGGGCCGCGCGGTCCCCGCGAACCAGCGCGATCCCGAACGCCACACTGGCCACCGAGAACAGCACGATCGGCGGCGATGGCAGTAGCGCCCCTGCCAGTCCGAGCATCACCACGGAGGCGACCAAGCCGATCAGGACCGCGGGCCGAGCCTGTCCCGCGGACGACGCGAGCCGCCCGACGTACAGAAGCAGCACCCCGACCGCCACGATCGCCACTCCCATCGCCAGGCTGATGCCCTGAATCACTTCGTAGCTGGTCCGCGAGATCCCGCCGAGTTCCATGACGTGGTCCCGGAGCACAGCGTCGACACGCTCCCCGTCAAGCTCCGGGGACAGCCGCATCGCGATGTCCAAGAGGCTGTGTCCCGCCCCGCAGACGATCCACGACCAGGCTCCGATGCGGGACGCGAGGGTTAACTGCATGGCGAGGCTCCGTAACTGCCGGCGACAATACAGGTGTAGTAAACACTACGGGTGTAGCATCCAGCTACATGAGCACCCGTGACCCCGATCGCAAGCAGTCCCTGACCGACGCCGCCTTCGGCATCGTCGGCGAGAAGGGCCTGCGGGCGCTCACCCACCGGGCCGCCGACGAGGCCGCCGGCCTACCCGCCGGCACGTGCAGCTACCACTACCCCACCCGCCAGGCGCTTCTGGCTGCGGTCCTGCACCGGATCGCCGACCTCGACCGGGCCGATCTCGACGCGGCGCTCGCCGGTCGCACGGTCACCGACTTCGACGCCGCCGCCCTGGTCGAAGACGGCACCCAGATGCTCGCCCACTGGCTCGGTCCCGCCCGAGCCCGCAGCCGGGCCAGAATGCTGCTGATGCTCGACCCGCAGACCCGCGCACTGACCACGGCAACCACCGCGGCGATCGCCGCCGACTTGGAAACCCTGGCCACCGCCGTCTTCGGTGACCCCGAACACGGCAGCATGCTGATGGCACTCGTCGACGGCATCCTCGTCGACGAACTCACCCACGGCCGCGAGCCCGTCGACACCGAACGGCTCCGCGCCCGGTTCAGTGCGATCGTCGGGCTGGCCCTCCGCCCGGCGCCCTGACCAGCGCACCGTCGTCCCAACCTCATCGCCGGACCAGGGCCATCAGGGTCCGCGGCAACGTGCAGCCGCCTCGGGCGGGTAGCTACGGTGCGTCATTGCCCTTCGGGTGGCGGGCACGGCCGGCACCCTCGACGAGCACGGGTGCTTCACGGGCGCGGAGCGGCGGAGTCTGAGGACGTTTCCGGCACGGTGTCGGATCTGCCGCAGGTCGTTCGTAGAACTGGGTGAGGGCAGTCGTTTTCTCCTCCCGAGACAAGGGAGTCGTGAGACGGCCCGATACTTGACCTGGTTCGATCGACCATCGAGAGGTAACGGCATGGCCAAGCTCATCTACGTGACGAACGTATCGATTGACGGCTACATCGAGGACGAACGCGGCGCCTTCGACTGGCGCCCCATGGACGACGAGTTGTTCGCGCTCTACACCGACATCCTGCGGCCTGTGGGCACGTTTCTCTACGGGCGGCGCCTCTACGAGGCGATGGCCGTCTGGGAGACCGACGCCGCTCTGGCCGCGCAGTCCGACCTCACGGCCGACTTCGCGAGCGCCTGGCAGGCGGCGAGCAAGGTTGTCTACTCCACGACCCTCGCCACGGTGTCAACTGCCGACACCCGACTCGAACGCCGTTTCGACCCCGCCGCGGTACACGAGCTGAAGGCCACGGCCAGCAGCGATCTCACCGTAGGAGGTGCGAACCTCGCGGCGCAGGCTTTCAAGGCCGGGCTGGTCGACGAGTGCCAGCTGTTCATCTGGCCCGTTGCCGTCGGCGGGGGCAAACCAGGGCTGCCGACCGGCATGCGCACCGACCTTGAGCTCCTCGATGAGCGCCGATTCCGAAACGGCGTCGTAAACCTCCGCTACCGCCCTCTCAAACAATGACCGACAACCCTGAGGCACCCGCTCATCGGCAAAGGTGTCTCGGCACTGCTAACTGACGCGCCGACGGTTCAGCGTCCACTCGGCCAGGTACGCGGTCGGGGCGATCGTCAGCCGGTATGGCACTCGTACCACCGAACTTGGCAGGTGCGGGTGCCGTTCCTCGAGAGCAACGCGGGCCCGGAGATGTTCTTTGGACATGACCCGGGGCTCCTCGGCGCGAAAGTCGATGGCGATGAGGTGCTTGACACTTTTGTAGCCGTACTGGCTCGGCGACACGAGCCGCAGGGGAGCACCGTGCCGCTCGTCGAGGGGAGCCCCGTTGAGATGGGTCGCCAGGAGCACGTTGTCGGCGATGGCGTCCTCCCAGAGAAGGGCGGCCTTGCGGCGATCGCCCGCTCGGGCCACCAGGTAGGGCGTCGGTGCGTCGACTATCCCGACCGAGGCGAGGACCTCTCGCAGCGGCACGCCGGTCCATACCAGCCCGGTGACCGACCACGTCGTGACGCAGTGGAAGTCGGCCGTACATTCGCGGGGGCCGAGCGCCTGCAGGTCAGCGGCACCGAGAGTGGCGACCAGCTCGCCCTGGTTCCTGATCTCCAGCTTGGGCTCGATCGGCATGGTGGGCGGCGGGATGTGGGGCAGGTCGGTGAACCGGGGCATCTCTGTCATGAGGCGTTGCCCCGGCGGCAGTCCAGCGGCACGCCGCGGCCAGTAACGCATCATGCAGCACCCCCTCGGTCAATGGCGCCGACGTGTCCGGCCGGATGACGGTACAACGTCATACCTCGGGCCTTGGAGGGACATGTCCTTGACGGTGGTGACGAGATCAGGGCGTCGCCGTGGCTGGGCTGCGCCAGAGGTACGCGTTAGGGGGTAACGGGAGAGGTCACCTATGAGTTTTTCGGCTACGCCCAAGCGACCCGGGTGATGACCAGCAGGAGCGCTATCTCGATCAGGGTCCCGACGATGTAGTAGACCCAGCTCTCACCGATGAGCGTGGCCGCCACGGTCACCACGTAGATCAGGCGGACGACGATGTTGGCGATCCGGTTGACCCGCGCCCGGGCGAGCAGCGAGACGACGACCATCAACGCCGCGACCACGATGTACAGCGTCGTGAGTACGAGGAACGTCTGGTCGATCGCGAATCCGGTGCCGGACACCTCGCCGGCGAGTGTCAACCAGGTCGCTCGTTCGGTTCACGATCGTCTCCTTCTGGTGCCCGTACCGTTGCTGGGTCCTCAGTCTCAGCCGGATCGCCGGCCGGGCGCCCGAGTCCTCTGGCCGACGCTTCCCTGGCCCATCGGCCAGGGAAGCGGCTGGTCTCGCGGCGGGGTTCCGGCATACGCCGGATCGCTACTGTCGCAATCGTGTCGAACGCTGCGACGACGTTGCGGGTCGCGGTGCGGCGCCCGTTGCCGTACACCTGGCGCGACTGGGCTCGCTGCGCTGGTGCTCACCGTTCTCGTGTTTGATGTGGCCTTCCGAGACCTGGCCTGGCGACCGGTAGCCGCCGCGTTCGGATGTGGTCTGGCGCTCGCGGTCCTGGTCCGGCGGGCCTATCCGCTGCCCGCGGTGGTGTTCGCCCTTCGGAGGGTTCGCGGTCCTGGACGTCGCCACGTTCGTCGTGGGCACCGAACCCGTGGTTCTGCACAGCGGATGGGTGGTGCTCGTGCTGGCCTACTCGCTTCCGCGTTGGCGTGCCGGCCGCGATGTGGCCATCGGGATGGCGGTCATGGCGGTGGGACTGACCGCCATTGTCAGCGTCGACTTTCCCGGGATCGCCGAGACAACCGCCGGGATCGCCCTGGTGCTGTTGGCCGCTGCCCTCGGGGCGTCCGTGCGCTACCGGAGCATCGCCCGCGAACAGCTGATCGTGCAGGCCAAGCTTCAGGAACGCGAACAGCTGGCTCGGGAGTTGCACGACACCGTAGCTCACCACGTCTCCGCGATCGCGATCCAAGCGCAGGCCGGCTTGTTCCTTGCCCGGTCATCGTCGCTGAGCGGAGCGACGGAGGCCATCGAAACGATCAACCGCGAGGCGGCCCGGGCGCTCGCGGAGATGCGCACGATGGTCAGCGCACTGCGCGACCGCCGGCAGCAGCCGCCTCTGATTCCCCAGCGTTGGCTCGCCGACATCGAAGGTCTCGCCGCCGACAGCACGAGGCGCTGCGCATCGGCGTCGAGCTGCGCGGTGACCTGACGAATCTGCCGCCGGCCGTCGAGGGTCCCCTCTACCGCGTAACGCAGGAATCGATCACCAACGCCCAGCAGGCGACCCGAGTCAGGGTCGAGGTGACCGGCAGCGCTACCGATGTCCAGCTGACGGTCAGCGACGACGGCGCCCGCATCGCGCCTGCTGCGGATCCCTCCGGATTTGGGTGTTCGACATCGGATGCCCGTCCTGGGCGGCATCGAGGCCACCCGTCTGCTCGCCGGACCGGAAATCTCCCATCCGGTCCGCCGTCGTCGTGATCACCACGTTCGCCACCAGCGGCCCGGCCACCCCACCGGCCCAGCCGGTCGACGCACTGACCGACCGGGAGGAAGACGTGCTGGGTAGGGTCGCGCTGGGCAGGACCAACGCCGAGACCGCGCGGGAACTGCACATCAGCATGAGTACGGTCAAGTTCCATCTCACCGGTGTCATGACCAAGCTCGGGGCCCGGAACCGCGTCGAACTGGCCATGTGGGCCTACCAGACCAACCGCGTTACGTGATGCCCGTCCCAGGTGTGTCAGTCGACGCGTCGCAGATCCGAGGCGCGTCCGGGTGCATGAAGCGCCTTCCGTACGTGGGCCGCCCCGGATACACGCCGCAACGACGCGAGGCGGCGGCGCCGTGGCGGACCGGCGGCCAGGTTCGCCGCCGCCAGGAGAAGGCCGAGGCAGAAGACCGCGACCCACAGCGCGTCCGACCCGAACCGGCTGGCCACCAGCCCGCCGACGGTCGGGCCGACGAACATCGCGGCGGTCAAGCCGAAACCGAAGACCCCCTGGTACCGGCCGCGAGCCTCGGGTGGGGCGAGCTGGACGGTCAGGGCGGAGTTCGCCACCGTCATCAGCATCTCGCCGACGGTCCAGACGGCGACGGTCAACGCGTACGCCCACAGCGTGTCAGCCACGGCGACCAGCCCGAACCCCGCCCCGGCGATGACGACCGAGGCGGCCAGCACGTGTTCGTGACGCCGGCGATCCGTCAGCCTGAGCAGGAAGAGCTGGCCGACCACGATCAACACCATGTTGACCACGATGACCTGCCCGTACGACGTCACGTCCAGGCCATCGGCGACGAGCGCGGCTGGCAGCATCTTGTTGGTTTCGATCATCGTCCAGCCGAGCATGGCGAGCCCGACGAAGGTCATGAAGATCCGGTCCCGGACGACGATGCCGAGCCCGACCGACCTGGTCGTCGTCGCCGTAGCAGTGGCAGGGCGTGTCTCAGGCACCTTCAGCGCCAGCAACAGGGTCGAGCACATCAGCACACCGGCGTTCGCTGCGAACAGCAGCGCCGGTTCCATCTTGACCAGCACGCCAGCGAGCAGCGCCGCCGCGCCCGAGCCGAGGTTGAACGCCCAGTAGTTCAGGTTCAGAGCCCGGCCCCGGTCCTCCTCGGCGACGACATCGATGATTGACGCGGTGAACGCCGGACGGACGATGCCGAGGAACAGGCCGAGCAACAACGCCAGGGCCAGAATGGCCATCTGGTCGGTGACCCAGCCGAAGGCCAACATCGTGATCGCCGCCGGGATGCCCGCTCCGAGCATCGCCGGACGTCGGCCCCATCGATCGGCGATGATCCCGCCAGGCAGCGCTCCGAGCGCCGTACCGATTCCACCGAGGCCGATGACCAGTCCGGCGTACGCGGCATCGAAGTGCCGCACCGATAGCAGGTAGACACCGAGGTAGAGCTGCGCCACGGCCCCGGTCCGGTTGATCAGGGAAGCAGTCCATAGGTACCAGAACGTTGCCGGCAGCCCGCCCGCGGTCTGGCGCAACCATCGACTCATGCCCGCACGCGGCCCGAGAGCAGGAAAAACACGCTTGGCTCCTTTGGCCTTTCAAGGGTTGGCGTCTGGGACGCTACTGCCGGCCGCGATCAAGGTCCTGATCCACTTCTGGCAAACTGGACCAATGCTGGAGATCCCCGGCCCGGGGTTCGCCTCCGTTCTGGGCGGGTGGCGGCAGGCACCGGGCCCGCTCGTCAACGCACTCGCCCTCGCCATCCGCTATGCCGTCATCGACGGGCGCATCCCGGTCGGCACTCGCCTACCCTCGGAACGTTCCCTGGCCGCTGCCCTCCAGGTCAGCCGTGGCACGGTGGTGACCGCACTGGCAACGCTGCGGGACACCGGTTGGCTGCGCACCCGGCACGGCAGCGGCAGCACTATCCAGCTGCCACCAGAAGTCACCGACCGCACCGCGCCGTGGTCGGTGGACCACGGCGACGGACTGGACCTCACCCGCGCGGTGCCCGCCGCCCCGCACGTCGCCTACCTGGAGGCATCCCGGCGGGCCGTGCAACGCTCGGCAACCCTGCTGGTGGACGCCGCCGAGCCAGACGCAGGCTTGCCGCAGCTGCGCGAACTACTGGCCGACCGGTACACCCGCGAGGGCCTGCCGACCCGCTCGGACCAGATCCTGATCACCGCCGGCGCCCGGGCCGCCCTGACCCTGCTGGTAGATCACCTACACGACCGCACGCGCCCGTACCTGGTGGAGAGCCCCACCTACCACGGCGCGCTCGGCATCCTGCGGCGACGCCGCGCCAGGCTCGCGGCTGTGCCCGTCACCTCCGACGGCTGGGACGCCGCCCGCCTGTCCCGCATGGTGGAGGCAGCACGACCGGCATTGGCCTACCTGACGCCCGACTTCCACAACCCGACCGGCGCCCTCATGCCGCCCGGCCTGCGCACGAGGGTGGCCGACCTGGCTGCCCGCCACAACATGACGGTCATCGCCGACGAAACGCTGCGGGACCTCGACCTGCGCGTCCCGGCCGAGCCCATCGCGCACCTGGCCGGACCCGGGATCATCGCCATCGGTTCCACCAGCAAGCTCGTGTGGGGCGGCCTGCGCGTCGGCTGGCTGCGCGCCGACGCATCACGCATCCGCGAACTCCGGCTCAACCCGCTTCAAGCACGGCTGTCACCGCCACCGCTGGAGCAACTCATCGCCTGCGAACTACTCAGCGACCCGCGCGACCTGCTCCGCGACCGCCGTGACCGACTCCGCGCCCAACGCGACCACCTCGCCGCCCTGCTCGACGGCGCCGGTGACTGGAGCTTCACCCTCCCACCGGGAGGCCTGTGCCTATGGCTGCGGCTGCACGACATCGACGCCACGGCGCTTGCCACCCGCGCCGCGGGCCGGGGCGTGAAGCTGTCCGCCGGACCGGCGTTCTCGGCCGACCGTACGCTCACCCACTACCTGCGAATTCCTTTCACAGGCACCCCCGAGACCCTGACCCGGGCGGTCGACGCCCTGGCTTGAGCGGGCGAGCGTCGATCGCCCACTGTGACGGCCCGCGGGGGGGGTGGGGCGCATGCCGCGCGACAGGACAGTGAGCGAGAGGGCTTCCGTAGTCAGGGCCCCCAAGCGGTGACCTTGCTTGGCCCACGCTCAATGCTGTCTCAACGGCCGCCAGACAGCACCCACGTTGGGCCGTCATCGAACTGACAGTCCTCATCGGACTTTCCGTGGACTAGGCTTTGGCCGTGGTCGACGACGAGCCCTCCGTTCCGCACACCGCACGGATCTGGAACTACCTGCTCGGCGGCACGGACAACTTCGCCGTGGACCGGGCGGTTGCCGAGCAGGTCCTGGTCGGCCAGCCTGCTCTGGCCGAGAATGCCCGGCTCAGCCGCGCTTTTCTCACCCGTGTGGTGCGTTACCTGGCCGGCGAGGCCGGCATACGGCAGTTCCTCGACATCGGTGCCGGGCTGCCGACCGCCGACAACACGCACGAGGTCGCCCAGTCCGTGGCGCCGGACAGCCGCATCGTCTACGTCGACAACGACCCGCTGGTCCTCACCCACGGGGGCGCACTGCTGACCAGTCACCCGGACGGCGCCACGGCCTATGTCGACGCAAGCCTGTACGACATGGCGTACGTACTGCGCGAGGCGGCCCGCACGCTCGACTTCGATCAGCCGGTGGCGGTGCTGTTCATGGGCGTCCTCGGCCACGTGGAGGACGACGCCGTAGCGAAGAACCTGGTCCGCGCGGCGTTGGACGCGGTGCCGTCCGGCAGCTACCTGGCCATCTGCGACGGCACCGACATCACCCCCGAGGTCGTCGAGGCCGCCCGGATCTGGAACGAGTCCGCCGCGCTCCCCTACCACTTGCGCAGCCCAGCGCGCCTGGCCCAATTCTTCGAAGGGCTGGAACTGGTCGACCCGGGTCTGGTCCCGGTGACCAGATGGCACCCGGAAACCGGCCTGCACGAGATCGACCAGTACGGCGCCGTCGGCCGCAAGCCATAGCCAGAAACGTGACCGCCGAGGTGGCCGCAATCGTCAGCGTCTATCGACGGAGGCCGGCAGTCGAGCCAACCACCCGCGAAGCGAACAACTCTGGCGACATCTCATCGGGCTCGGCCACCGGCGCATCGGAGTGATCACGGGAGCGAAAGGCGGACTGCTGTGCGGCCGCGCCCGGCTCGACGGCTATCGGGCAACTCTCGAGGCCCTCGAGTCGCCACGGATGGAACTGGGCACGCGACTGGTCGAAAGGGGAAGCACAGCTCCTCCGCCACGCTCCTGAGCACGGGCGCGGCGATAGGTTGAAATCATGGATTACACGCGTCTGGGAAGCTCAGGTCTCAAGGTCAGCCGGATCGCGCTCGGGTGCATGAGTTTCGGCGAAGCCGGGCGGGGCGCCGACCGGTGGTCGCTTGACGACGAGGCCGCCGAGCCGATCTTCCGGCAGGCCGTCGAGCTCGGGATCACCTTCTGGGACACGGCGAACGTCTACAGCCTCGGCTCGTCGGAGGAGATCGTCGGACGGGCCATCCGCAAGTACGCCGACCGCGACAAGATCGTGCTCGCCAGCAAGGTCTTCTTCCCGGTCCACGACGGCCCGGGCGGCTCGGGCCTGTCCCGCAAGGCCATCCTGGAGAACATCGACGCGTCGCTGACCCGGCTCGGCACCGACTACGTCGACCTCTACCAGATTCACCGCTTCGACCCCGAGACTCCGGTCGAGGAGACCATGGAAGCGCTGCACGACGTGGTCCGTGCCGGCAAGGCCCGCTACCTCGGCGCTTCATCGATGTGGGCCTGGCAGTTCGCGAAGCTGCAGCACGCGGCCGACCTCGGCGGCTGGACCAGGTTCGTGTCCATGCAGAACCAGTACAACCTGCTCCAGCGCGAGGAGGAGCGGGAGATGTTCGGCCTGCTCGCCGACCAGGGCGTCGGATCCCTGCCGTGGAGTCCGCTGGCCAAGGGCCGCCTGGCCCGCCCCTGGGAGGACATGACCACCCGCCGCGCCGAGGTCGACCCGCTGCACGCCCGCTACGCCGTCGAGGAGAACCGCCCCGTCGTCGACGCGGTCCGCCAGATCGCCGAGGCCCGCGGTGTGCCGATGGCCCAGATCGCGCTCGCCTGGGTGTTGCGCAACCCGGTCGTCGACGCCCCGATCGTCGGCCCCACCAAACCCCACCACCTGGCCGACGCGGCGGCCGCCCTGCGGATCGAGTTGACCGGCGAGGAAGTCACCGCCCTCGAAGAGCACTACACGCCGCGGCTGCCCTCCGGATACTGACGGCCGGCCCTGGTGCGTCTCGTTACAGCGCGGTGCCGGTCTCCTCGGCCAGCGCCTTCAGCAGCGCATCCTGGAACACCTCGTCGTGCACGGCCTCGTGCGGTTGCCGGCGCTCCTGGTGGTACCAGTAGCCGCCGCTGGTCAGCGCCTCCGGATCGTCGCTGACGGCGAGCCACTCCTGTGTCCGGTGGCCGAGTTCGAGATCGTCGGGTGCGCCCGGTCCGCCCATCCTCGTCGGCACCCAGCCCGGGTCCACGGCGTTGCTCAGCACATCGGGCCGCACCCGGGCCACCGCCGCGGCGAGGGCCGTCAGGAACAGCTTGCTGTCGCTGTACGAACCGGCCCGATTCCCCAGCCAGTCGACTCCGGCGAGCGAGGCACGCCCGCCGAAGTGCGAGCCGCTGCTGAGGTAGACGAGGCGGCGCGGCGCGGGCAGCAGGGCGGTCAGCAGGTACGGCGCGATCACGTTGACCGGCATCACCGCCGGCCCGGTGTACACGCCGGCATTGTGGATGACCGCGTCGAGCGGTTCGGCGTCAGCCAGCTCGGCGGCGATGCGGCGCACCGCGTCGCGCTCGCTGAGATCGCCGATCACGAGTTGTGCCCCGCGGCCGGCCAGTGCGGTGAGACTGGCGGCCCGTTGGGGGTTCCGGGCGTGCACCACGACCTGGTGGCCCTGGGACAGCAGCGCCTCCGCTGCGTAGAGCCCGAGGCCGTCCGCGGAACCGGTCACCAGAATTCGACTCACCAAGCATCCCTCCCCCGCTGCCCGGATCGCGCTGTGCGTAGGTCAGTCCCGTTTGCTGTTGTTCAGCGCATGCCGCAATGTCGTGCAGCTGGCCCGGGAACCCGACATCGGAGCTGGAGCGGATACTCACGCCCGCGACGGCGTACCCCCAAGGGTTGAAGGCCTGGGCGATCGGCCCGGCGCTGTCCTTGCCGTTGTCTCTCATCTGGCGTGCTCCCATCGAGGGCGATGTTGATCCCCCGTGGGTGCACGATAAGGCGGCTCGCGGCGACGATCACATGCTGGCGATCAGCCGCTCCACCCGCTCGTCATGGGCGCGGAACGGGTCCTTGCACAGGACCGTACGCTGCGCCTGGTCGTTGAGCTTCAAATGCACCCAGTCGACGGTGAAGTCGCGCCGCTTCTCCTGCGCGTGCTTGATGAACTCGCCGCGCAACCGCGCCCGCGTGGTCTGCGGCGGCGTCTCCTTCGCCTCGAAGATCCGCAGATCGTCGGCGATCCGGTCGACCTGCCTGCGCTTCTCCATCAACGCATAGAGCCCGCGGCCGCGACGGATGTCGTGGTACGCCAGATCCAGCTGGGCGATTCGCGGGTGCGACATCGAGATGTCGTGCTTGGCCTGGTAGCGCTCGATCAGCTGGTACTTCGACACCCAGTCGATCTCGCGGGAGACCGTGTCGAGGTTGCCGGCCTCGACCGCGTTGAGGACGCGGCCCCACAGTTCGACGATGCGCTTGGCGCTCTGGTCACCGTTGCGCTCGACGAATTCGGCGGCCTTGGCGAGGTACTCCTGCTGGATCTCGAGGGCGCTCATCTCCTTGTTGTTCGCCAGCTGGATCTTGCGGCGGCCGGTGATGTCGTGGCTGATCTCGCGGATCGCGCGGATCGGGTTCTCCAGGACGAGGTCGCGCATCGCCACGCCGGCCTCGATCATGCGGAGAACGAGATCGGCGCTGCCGACCTTGAGGAACGTGGTGACCTCGTTCATGTTCGAGTCGCCGACGATCACGTGCAGGCGGCGATAGCGTTCGGCGTCGGCGTGCGGCTCGTCGCGGGTGTTGATGATCGGCCGGGATCGGGTGGTGGCGCTGGAGGTGCTCTCCCAGATGTGCTCGGCGCGCTGCGAGAGGCAGAAGACCGCGCCGCGCGGCGTCTGCAGCACCTTGCCGGCACCGCAGATCAGCTGCCGGGTGACCAGGAACGGGATGAGTACGTCGGCCAGCCGGCTGAACTCGCCGTGCCGGGACACCGAGTAGTTCTCGTGGCAGCCGTAGGAGTTGCCGGCCGAGTCGGTGTTGTTCTTGAACAGGAAGATCTGCCCCGCGATTCCCTCCTCGTGCAGACGGTTCTCCGCCTCGATCAGCAGCCCCTCCAGGATCCGCTCGCCGGCGCGCTCGTGAGCGACCAGGTCCGTCAGCGAGTCACACTCCGGGGTCGCGTACTCCGGGTGGGATCCGACATCGAGGTAGAGGCGGGCGCCGTTGCGCAGGAACACGTTGCTGCTGCGTCCCCAGGAGACCACTCGGCGGAACAGGTAGCGGGCCACCTCGTCCGGGGACAGCCGCCGCTGCCCCTGGTAGGTACACGTGATGCCGTACTCGGTTTCGAGGCCTAAGATTCGACGTTCCATGCCAGCTCCATCCACTCGCCGGTCAGCTGTCGGGAAGTCAGCGCCTAAGTCGGCGTCAGGGCGGCCATGGCGTCGTCGAGTACCTCGCCGAACGGCTTGCTCTGATCGCCGGCGATCCAGACGTTCTTGGCGGCGATGAGGCAGGACAATGCGGCGCCCGCGAGGGCCGCGGGGCGCGGATCGGCGGCTGATCGCCGATCGAGGCGCCGGCCGATGAACTCGGCGAGCTGATCCTGGATCCGCGAGATCCGCTCCAGCTCTCCGGCGCCGAGCGCGGGGTTGTCCTGGACGACCTTCTCCATCGCCAGTGCACGGGAGAGCTGGGTCTCGTCGGTGAAGTAGTCGACGACGACGTCGAACGCCTTGCGCAGCGATTCCCACACCGGTTCCTCGCCCGGGCGAGCGGCGAAGGCCTCGACGAGCCTCTCGGCCCAGACGTCGTGCTTGCCGAGGACGAGGTCTTCTTTCGAGGTGAAGTAGCGGAAGAACGTCCGCTTGGAGATGCCGGCGGCGGCGACCAGGTCCTCGATCGTGGTCTGCTCGTAGCCCTTGTCGGCGAACAGATCCTGCGCCAGCACGGCGAGCTCGGCGCGCATGGCGTTGCGAGCCCGTTCACGTACCGAGATCGGCTGGCGCGGCTGCATGGTCCAACGGTATCACCCAGGGGCGTAGCTGGCCCTTGGTAGCATTTGTGGCACTCAGTAGCGCGCCGTCAGCGGACCTCTTCCGACCGGTCGACTTCGCTCGCGGTAGCCACCTATTTGGCGCGGTACGCGCAGAGGCGGGCGACCTGGAACGTACGTTCCTCTCCGCCGAAGTGCGCCCAGGCCGGGGTGGAACCGAGGTACGGGCCGATCTCGTCGTGCACCGGCCGGGCGAGGCGATCGCGATCGGACAGGTAGTAGGCCAGCGCCTGCCAGTGCCGGCAGGTCATCGTGCGGCCCAGCGCCTGGCGGCCGCCGGCACGCCATTTCGCGATGCAGTCGTCCACCTCGCGCAGCACGGCGGGCGTCTTCATGTACTGCTGGCAGAGGGCGAACCGGCGGTTGAAGTCCTCGACGCTCTCGCTGCCCCAGATGTGCTCGCGCAGCAGGTACTGGAAGTGTGCGAACAGCGGCAGCATCGCGGCGGTGGACCCGGCGGGCGCGTTCGCGGCGGCGGTACGCGCCACGGTGAACATCTGCTCGTGCGTACCGTGCCACTTCGCGCAGTAGAAGGTGGTCGCGGTCAGGTGCAGGTCGAAGCTGTGCGGGTCGCGGCGCAGCCCTTCGGCGTACGCGGCGGCGAACTGGCCCTGCACCCCTCGGAAGCCGGAGAGCATGGTGCCCAGCAGGGTGTTCCACGGCCCCGGGGCGCTGGGAGCCAGTTCGATGGCGCGGCGCGCGGCCTGGGCAGCCGATCCCGAATAGTCGGCGAACCCCTGGAACTGATCCTCGGTGGTGCGATCGGCTGACCTCGAGCCGCGGGCCTTCCCGGCGGCCGCGGCCAGGCGTTCGGCTTCGATCGCCCAGGCGGCCGGATCTTCCGGAAGCGCGGTCAGCCAGCTCCGCAGCCAGGTGTCGTCGTCGGTCGCCGCATCGCCCAGGACGACGACCCTGCGGACCTGGATCTCCCGGCTCGTCGGGGCGGCGAGCAGGCTCCGCGCCGCGGACCAGTCACCGGCGACCGCGCGGTCACGGGCGCCGCGCAGTTCCAGGTCGTCTTGAGCGAGATCACGGTCGATGGGCTTCGGTGCGGGCTGATCGCGGCGAAAGAGACGTCCGAACACCCGCAGATGGTATCGATCATCGAATCCGGGGTGTACGCGCGACGCCGGCGACGGCAGGATGGTCAACGTCGAAGGGATGCCGCCATGAGTCCTTTGTCCGTACGCCTCGGGTCAGCGGCGACCGTCCTCGGTCTCATCGTCGCGGGGTTGGGAGTGGGACCGTCGCCGGCATCGGGCCACGAGCGCGATCGCGGCTACTCGGCCCTGATCCGCCGGGCCTCCTACGGCGTTCCGCACATCACCGCCCGCGACTTCGCCAGTCTCGGCTTCGGCATCGGGTACGTGCAGGCCGAGGACAACATCTGCGTCATCGCCGAGAAAGTGGTGACGGCCAATGCCGAGCGGTCCCGGTGGTTCGGGGCGGCCGGGCCGGGCGACGCCAACGTACGCAGCGATCTGTTCTTCCGTAAGGCGATCGACGACGGCACCGTCGAGCGGCTGCTCGACGGCCGCCGCGACGGCGTGCGGTCACCGTCTGACGACGTCCGCGACCAGATCCGCGGCTTCGTCGCCGGGTACAACCATCACCTGCGCCGCACCGGTGTGCCGAATCTGAGCGACCCGGCATGCCGCGGCAAGCCCTGGGTGCGTCCGCTGACCGAGATGGACATCTGGCGTACGTCGTGGGCCAGCATGGTCCGGGCCGGCTCGCGCGCGCTGCTCGACGGGATCGTCGCCGCGGCGCCACCGGCAGGTGCCGGGCCCGCGGGCGCCGGCGACGCGGCCGGCGCCGCCGCGGTGGTCGCCGCCCGGGACGGGGCCGGCGCCGGGATCGGCAGCAATGCCTACGGTCTCGGAGCGCGGGCCACCACGGGCGGCGGGATGGTGCTGGCCAACCCGCACTTCCCGTGGCAGGGTGCCGAACGCTTCTACCGGATGCACCTGAAGGTGCCCGGTCGCTACGACGTGGAGGGCGCGGCGCTGATCGGGGACCCGATCGTCGAGATCGGGCACAACCGCACGCTCGCCTGGAGTCACACCGTCTCCACCGCGCGCCGGTTCGTGTGGCACCGCCTGAGCCTCGTGCCGGGTGACCCCACCTCCTACTACGTCGACGGCCGGCCCGAGAAGATGCGCGCGCGTACGGTCACGGTGCAGGCAGGCGGGACCGTCGCGGTCAGCCGGACCCTGTACGACACCCGCTTCGGCCCGGTGGTCGTGGTGCCGGGCACCTTCGACTGGACGCCGACCACCGCGTACGCCATCACCGACGTCAACGCGGGCAACAACCGCGCCTTCGACGGGTGGTTGCGGATGGGCCAGGCCAAGGACGTCCGTCAGCTCAAGGCGGTGCTCGACCGGTACCAGTTCTTGCCGTGGGTCAACGTGATCGCGGCCGACTCGCGCGGCGAGGCCATGTACGGGGACCACTCGGTCGTTCCCCGGGTGACCCATGCGCTCGCGGCCGCGTGCATCCCCGCATCGTTCCAGCCGCTCTACGCCGCCAGCGGCCAGGCCGTCCTGGACGGCTCGCGGTCGGACTGTGCGCTGGGCGCGGACCCGGACGCCGCCGTGCCCGGCATTCTCGGCCCGGCCAACCTGCCGGTACGGTTCCGCGACGACTACGTCACCAACTCCAACGACAGCCACTGGCTGGCCAGTCCGGCCGCGCCGCTGGAAGGCTTCCCGCGGATCCTCGGCAACGAACGCACCGAGCGCAGCCTGCGTACCCGGCTCGGGCTCGACCAGATCCAGCAGCGCCTCGCCGGCACGGACGACCTTCCCGGCCGGGGCTTCACCACCGGCAGGCTCTGGCACACCGTGTTCGGCAACCGGGTGTACGGCGCTGAGCTGGTACGCGACGACCTGGTCGCCCTCTGCCGGGCCCAGCCCACCGCGACCGCCTCGAACGGCGCGACCGTCGAGCTCGCCGCGGCCTGCACGGCGCTGGCCCGCTGGGACCTGCGTGTCGACCTGGACAGCCGTGGCGCGCACGTGTTCACCGAGTTCGCCCTCGCGGGCGGGATCAGGTTCGCCGACACCTTCGACGTCGCCGATCCGGTGCACACCCCGCGCCGGCTCGACACCGCGGATCCACGGGTACGCACCGCGCTCGCGGACGCCGTGCAGCGGCTCGCCGGCATCCGGCTCGACGCGAAGCTGGGCGACATCCACACCGACAGCCGCGGCGAGCGGCGCATCCCGATCCACGGCGGCCGCGGTGAGGCCGGCGTCTTCAACGTGATCACCAACCCGCTCGTGCCGGGTGTGGGCTATCCGAAGGTGGTGCACGGTACGTCGTACGTCATGGCCGTCGAGCTCGGCCCGCACGGCCCGGCGGGCCGGCAGATCCTGACCTACTCGCAGTCGACCGACCCAAACTCACCCTGGTACGCCGATCAGACCCGGCTCTACTCGCGGAAGGGCTGGGACACCATCAAGTACACCGAGGCCCAGATCGCGGCCGACCCGAACCTGCGCACGTACCGCGTGAGTCAGCAGCGAGGCTGAGCCTGCCGGCCAGCGGAAGGAGGAGCGGCAGTCGAACTACCTGCGTGTAATTGGCACCGTACTAGTGACCTTGGCCGCCGGGGTGGGATAGGCAGGAGCAATGATCGCCGACAACACCCCCGCGCCCTCGCCGCATCAGCCGCATCAGCCGCACGAAACGGTCAAGGGTGCGCTCCAGACCCCGGACGGGCACTGGCGGGTTGAGGTTGTCCGGCGTGGCCGTAGCGACTTCTTCCGGCTCATCAACGGCGACAACGTGATCGACGGCTTGGCGATCACGACCCTGCAACGGCTTCTCGCCGAGGCCGGTGTCGACATGGCCGACCTCGTCCCGGCCGACGACATGGGCCCGAACCAGCACGCCGGCGCCGCTTGAGTGGCGGCTACAGGGTCTTCGCTGATGTCGGTGGAGGCGTGGTCAGGCTCTGGAAGCATGGCCGCAGCAGGTCGATGATCTGCTCGGGTGAGGCGTCCGCGAGGTGTGTCAGGCGCAGCAGGTACCGCTCGGCTATCACGCCGTGAATGATCGCGCTGAGCAGGCTCGCGCGCAGGTCGGCGTCGGGCGTCGGTATCGCCGCGGTGAGTTGGTTGAGCTGGGGTTCCCCGGCGGTCCGGTAACGGTCGGCGGCGTCGGCGTTCGTGAGCATCGAGCGCAGCACCGCCAGCGAGCCCGCGGGCTCGCCGGTCAGCCGCCGGCCCAGCGACGCGAGTAGCGCTTCGGCCACCTCGCCCGAGGTACCGCCGGGCAACTCGTCGGCGGGCACCTCGACGGCTTGGGCGAAGAGCAGGTCCTTGCTGCCGAAGTAGTGCATGACCAGACCGGCGTCGACACCGGCAGCCGACGCCACGGCCCGGATCGTGGTCCGGTCGTAGCCGAGCTCGGCGAAGAGCCTGCGCGCCGCGTCGAGGATGCGCTCCTCGGTCTGGCGGCGCTGCTGCGCCCGGGTAGGGCGGGCGTTCGATCCGGTCACCCGTTCATTCTACGGTCGTTGACCGACGGTGCTCAGCCCTCTACGCTCAACAAGCGTTGAACGAATGGAGATGGCCATGACCGCCACGTCCCGCGAAGTCGTCGAGCAGATCCTGCGCGCGAGCCGCGAGCAGGACACCGAAACGTTCGTCAGCCTGTTCGCGCCGGACGGCTACATCGAATGGCCGTACCGACCTGCGGACATCCCCGGCCGCGTGCAGGGCCGCGACCAGATCCGCGAGTTCCTCACCGCGCAGGCCAACGGCCTCGTCAAGGTCGACGAGCACCGCAACACGGTGATCTACGAAACCACCGACCCGCAGGTGGTGATCGTCGAGTACGAGGCACACGGCACCGTGATCCCCACCGGCGCGCCCTTGCACCAGACGATCATCGCCGTTCTGCGGATCAGGGACGGCCTGGTCGTCTCGTACCGCGACTACCTCAACCCCTTGGTCCTGGCCGAAGCCCTGGCCAGCGATTAAGACAGCGGACTGCGGGTGATGATGAGGCAACCAACGCTGTTCCTGACAGTGGGACTCCCCTGCACCGGAAAGACCACTGCCGCGCGGCGCATCGAGATCGAGCACGAAGCCCTGCGTCTCACGAAGGACGAGTGGGTGAAGGCTCTCTACGGGCACGAGAATCCGCCAAGGGCTGGGGACGTGATCGAAGGACGGCTCATCCAGATCGGGCTGCGCGCCCTAGAACTCGGCAACAACGTCGTGATCGACTACGGCCTCTGGAGCCGAGACGAGCGCTCCGCACTACGCCAGGCAGCAGCCGACGTAGGCGCGACGGTGGAGATGCGCTACTTCGAGCTCACCCCGGCCGAGCAACGAAGACGGCTTGACCAGCGGCAAGCCGAAGCCCCACACACGACCTGGCCCATGTCCGACCAGGAACTCGCCGCGTGGGCCGCCACCATCGAGATCCCCACGCCAGGCGAACTCGACGGCAGCGAACCCATCGATGACCCACCGGCCGACTTCGCGACATGGGACGAGTGGCGCGGACACCGCTGGCCGCCATCGGTCTCCTGACGCCCGCCGACCAGCCAAACCCCTCTCGGCCTCTGCCCGCCGCCTAGAGAACCTTCGCGGTCAGGGCCTTGTCCGGCCCAACGTGGGTGCTGTCTGGCGGCCGTTGAGACAGCATTGAGCGTGGGCCAAGCAAGATCACCGCTTGGGGCCCCTGACCACGAAAGCCCTTTTACTGGGCAGGCAGCCCGGACGGCCGGATCAGAAGTGCCGGCGGGGCGGAAGGGGCTGGATCGGATCGTCATGCACGGGCCGGTACTCGACGGCGAAAGAGTGCTCGCCGCTGAGCACCGTGGTCGCCGCCTGTCCGGGAAGCTCGACGACCGCGTCGCAGCCTGGCGGAACGATCACGTCGACGTGCAAGGTGGTGCCGTCGCGGCGCCAGGCGACGGAGGCCGGACCGTACGGTGTGCGGTGAGCGGCCGACGCCGAGGAGAGGCCGCCGCCGGGGCGCGGGCGTACCCGGATGGTCCGGTAACCCGGCGCGGCCGGGGCCAGCCCGGCCACGGTCCGGTGCAGCCAGTCGGCAACCGCGCCGAGGGCGTAGTGGTTGAACGAGGTCATCTCCCCGGGATTGATCGTGCCGTCGGGCAGCATGCTGTCCCAGCGTTCCCAGATGGTGGTGGCGCCCATGGTGACCGGGTAGAGCCAGGACGGGCAGCCGGTCTCCAGCAGCAGCCGGTACGCCTCTTCGAGGTGTCCGGTCTCGGAGAGCGCGTCGAGCACGAGCGGGGTGCCGGCGAACCCGGTGCCGATCCGGAATTCCGCCTTGCGCACCAGGCGGGCCAGCCGGGCGCCGGCGTGGGCGCGCTGGTCCTCGCCGTCGAGCAGGTCCAGGCAGAGCGCCAGGGCGTACGCGGTCTGGGTGTCCGAGACGCACCGCCCGCTCGCGGTGACGAACTCCCGGCGGAAGCCGGCGGCCACCCGGGCGGACAGGGCTTCGTAGTCGGTGGCGTCGTCGCTCTTGCCGACCAGGCGGGCCTGGCGGGCGAGCAGCCGGGCCGAGTAGGCGAGGTACGCCGTCGCGACCAGGTAGGGATCAGTGCGGGCCTCCCCGGGGCGGTCCGGTGGGGCGGCCGGGTCCAGCCAGTCGCCGAGTTGCTGGCCCCGGGCGATGACGTCGCCGCCGTCGAGCAGCCGGCGGCAGCCTTCCACCCAGCGCCGGGCGGTCTCGTATCCGCTCAGCACCGGACCGAGGTCGCCGGCGCGGTCCAGCAGCACGAGCGGCACGACGGTGGTGACGTCACCCCAGACGGCGCAGTGGAACTGCGGGAACGGCGTGTCGATGTGCGGCACGTACAGCGGGACCAGGCCGTCGTCGCCGGTCTCGGCGGACACGTCGGCGAGCCAGTCGGCGATGCTGCCGGTGGAGTCGTACAGGAACGCCGCGGTGGGCGCGAAGACCTGTAAATCGCCGGTCCAGCCGAGCCGTTCGTCGCGCTGCGGGCAGTCGGTGGGCACGGACACGAAGTTGCCGCGCATGCTCCACCGGACGTTGTCGTGCAGCCGTTGCAGCAGCGGTTCGGAGCAGGAGAACGTACCGGTCTCGGTCATGTCGTCGTGGCAGACCACCGCGACCACCGCGCCCGGTTCGATCTCGCCGGGCCAGCCGGCGATCTCCGCGTAGCGGAAGCCGTGGTAGGTGAACCGCGGCTCCCATGTCTCCGGCCCGTCGCCGGCGAGCACGTAGACGTCGTGCGCGTCGGCGGTGCGGATGGGCCGGGTGCACAGCCGGCCGTCCTCGAGGACTTCAGCGTGCCGCATGCTGATCGCCGTGCCGGCCGGTCCGGTGACGGTGATGCGCAGCCGTCCGGCGAGGTTCTGCCCGAAGTCGAGCAGGTGGGTGGCCTCGTCGACCCGGGTGACGCTGCGCGGAGGCAGCTCCTCGATGCGGCGCACCGGTGGTCCAGCCGGGGCGGTCAACTCACCAACATCAAGATCCTTTTTCTGTACGGGAGTCCAGGCTCCCGCCACGATCCGCGCGTCGTGGTGCTCGCCGTCGTAGATGCCGGCCCGCAGGATCGGCCCGTACGCCCAGCTCCAGGTGTCGTCGGTGACCACCCGCTCGACGCTGCCGTCGGCGTAGTGCAGTTCCAGCTGCGCGAGCAGCGCGGTGTCGCGGCCGTAGCGTTCACCGATCCGGTTCCAGCCGTACTCGCCGCGCCACCAGCCGTCGGCGAGCCAGCCGCTGAGCGCGTTCGGGCCGGGTTGCAGCAGGTCGGTGACGTCGAGCGTTTGGTAGCGCAGCCGGTGGTGGTAGCTGGTCCAGCCGGGAGCCAGCACCTCGTCACCGGCGCGGGACCCGTTGACCTCCAGTTCGTAGACGCCGCACGCGGTCGCGTACACCCGGGCGTGGAGAAGCCCTTCGCGGACGGTGAACTCGCGGCGCAGCAGCACCGGCCGCCGGTCGCCGTCGCCGGTGTCGGTGGAACCGACGAAGGCCGCCTGCCACTCCCCCGCGTCCAGCAGGCCGGCCTCGACCGTGGTGGTGGCGCTCCACGCGGTGGGCTCCGCCTCGCCGGACCAGACCCGGACCCGGATCTCGACCCGGTCGCGGGAGTTCAGCGCGGGTCCCGGCCAGGGCACCAGGACGCTGTCCGGGGAGTCGATGACGCCGCTGCTCCACAGGCCGACGGCTTCGACCTCGTACGCCCGCTGCCGCCAGCCGGGTGTACCGGTCTCCACCTGCCAGGACAGTCGTGGAGTTCGTTCGCCGATGCCGAGGGGGCGGGTGTGGTGCTCGATGCGGGGAGTGCTGACGCGCGTACCCCGATGGTTCTGTGCAGACAAAGCTCTAGCCTTACCGCGCCGGCCGTCAGGCCGCGCATGACTCGCTGGGTTGGGGGGAAGTGAGGCCGCCTGCGGCGATGGTGCGGGCGTACCAGTGAGCGCTGGCCTTGAGCGTGCGCCGCTGCGTGGCGTAGTCGACGTGGACGAGCCCGAACCGTTTGGTGTAGCCCTCGGCCCATTCGAAGTTGTCCAGCAGCGACCAGACGAAGTAGCCGCGCAGGTCCACTCCGGCGCTCAGTGCCGCATGCGCCGCGCGCACATGCCCGTCCAGAAAGGCGACGCGCTCGGTGTCGTCCGGCTCGTCGTCGAACGCCGCGCCGTTCTCGGTGACGTACAGCGGGACCGGTCCGTAGTCGCGATGCAGGCGCAGCAGCAGTTCGGTGAGACCGTCCGGCTCGACCGGCCCAGGCCACCGCCCCGGTGTCACCTTTGCGGATCCGGCCCGGTGTCGCGCTGAAGGTGTCCCAGATCGACGGCACACGACCGTCGTCGGTGACCGCGCCCTCGATCTGGTACGCCGCGGTGCCCGCTCCCCAGGCGAAGTCCGCCGGGAACCGGATGGCCGGCGTGCCCATCAGCCCTTCACCGCACCGGCGGTCATGCCGGCCACGATGCGCCGGTTGAAGAACAGGAACATGATCAGCGGCGGGATCGTGATCAGCAGGATGTTCATGAACAGCAGGTTGTACTGGGTGCCGTACTGGCTCTGGAAGTTGTAGAGCGTCAGCTGCACGGTGGCGTTGTCGCTGCCGGGCAGGAAGTACAGCGGGTTGGTGAAGTCGTTGAAGACCGCCACCGACTGCACCACGATCACCGTGATCGCCACCGAGCGCAGGAGCGGGAAGATCACCCGGAAGAACAGGCGGACCGGGCCGGCGCCGTCGATGATCGCGGCCTCGTCGAGCTCGCGCGGAATGGTGGCGATGAACGCGCGGAACAGCAGGATGCTGAACGCCAGGCCGAACGCCACCTCGACGAAGATCAGGCCGGTCATGGTGCGGAACAGACCGATTCCCTGCAGCACCCAGATGGTGGGGACCACCGCGGGCGGGACGATCAGTCCGGACAGCACCAGGAAGTTGATGAGCGGGGTCCACCGGCTGCGGCGGCGTTGCAGCACGAAGGCGACCATCGCGGCCAGGATCACCATCAGCGTCACGCTGCAGACGGTCAGGATCGTGCTGTTGATGAACGCGATGATCAGCATGTAGTCGCGGGCCTGGACCACGTCGACGAGGTTCTGCACGAACTGCACGTTGCGCGGCCAGGAGAACTCCAGCCGGGACGCGTCCTGGCGGTCCTTCAGGGCGGTGAGCACGATGAACGCGAACGGCACCAGGAACACCACCGCCGACATGGTGATGGCGACCAGGCTGAGCAGGTGGTTCTTACGGGGGCGCCGGACGGTTGCCGTCGTCACTGGTCGACCTCCTTGCGGTTGAGGAACCCGTAGAGCGGGATCACGATCGCCGTGACGACCAGGAACAGGACCACGTTGCCGGCGGTCGACAGGCCGTAGAACCCTGCCTGGTACTGCTTGTAGATGACCGACGCGATGACGTCGGAGGTGAAGCCGGGTCCGCCGCGGGTCATCGCCCAGACCAGGTCGAACGAGCGCAGGCCGCCGATCAGCGACAGGATGATCACGGTGACGGTCGCGGGCCGGGCCAGCGGCAGGACGATCGCGCGGAAGACCGCGAGCCGGCCGGCGCCGTCGACCCGGGCGGCCTCGAAGTACTCGCCGGGGATCGACACGATGCCGGCGATGTAGATCAGGGTGGCCAGGCCGACGCCCTTCCACACGTCCACCAGCGCCACCGACAGCAGCGCGTAGCTGGGGTCGGTGAGCCAGGCCGGGCCGTCGATGCCGACCAGCGCCAGCGACTTGTTGATCAGGCCTTCGTCGGGGTGCATCAGCACGGTGAAGGTCAGCCCCACGCCGATGGTGCTCACCAGCACCGGGAAGAACACCACCGAACGCAGGTAGCCGCGGGCCACGATCTGCGAGGTGAGCAGCACTGCCAGGAGCAGACCGAGAACGATCTTGAGGCCGGAGGTGACCACCGCGTAGATCAGGGTGTTGACGAAGCCCTTGATCAGCGCGGGCTCCTGGAAGAACTGGACGAAGTTGTCGAGTCCGATGAACTCGTGCTCGAAGATGGTCCAGCGGGTCAGGCTGAAGTAGAACGAGGCGAAGGTCGGTGCCAGGAACAGCGCGCCGTAGACGACGGCGGCCGGCAGGTAGAACCAGTACGAGTACGGGCTCCGGACCCTCCGGGGGCGTGCGGCAGCGACGCTCGTCCGGCCGCCGTGCTCCTGGCGGACATCAAGTGCGGTCATGATCGACTAAGTCCTCTCGGCCGTGCCCGGCGGCAGCCCTGCTGCGCTGCCACCGGGCCGGGTTATCGACCTACCAGCCGGACAATCCGAGCTGCTGTGCCTGCTTCTTGACGTCCTGGTCGTAGAGGGCGGCGCCGTCGGCGGCCTTACGGATGCCGGATCCGACCTCCACGGTGATCTGTTCCAGCGTGGGCCCCTTGACCGGCGACAGGAACTCCAGCGCCGGGCTGGTGGCCTTGCTGTCGAAGTACGGCTGCATGTCCTTGATCGCTGCCGGCACGGTGTCCGGCAGATCGCAGCCCTTGACCACGAACGGCCCGGACGGGGTGGACGCGCCGGCCATGATGTCGCAGCCCTCCTTGCTCACCACGAACGTGATGAACTGGCGCGCGGCGTCGAGCTTGGCGCCGGTGGTGCTCTTCGGGACGTACAGGCCGCCCGGCTCCCAGACGGTCAGGCCGTTCTTGGCGGCGTCGTCGCCGGGCAGGGCGAAGAACCCGATGTCGTCGATCTTGTCCGGCGAGTTGGCGGCCAGGGTCGCCACCGTGAAGGTCAGCATCGGGAAGTGCGCGCCCTTGCCGTCGGCGAGCAGCTTCAGGCCCTGCTCCAGTTTGGCGGAGGCGAAGTCCTTGTTCAGGTACTTGGCGTCGTGCACGTCCTGCAGCCGCTGGAAGCTGCGCAGCGCGGCCGGCGTGGTGGCGAACTTGGCCTGGTTGGCGGTGAACTTCTCGGCGAAGTCCGGCTGGTCGGCGGCCACGTTGTGGTAGTCGGCCAGGACGATCACCTGCGACGTCCAGGTGTCCTGGTAGGCCTGCACCACCGGGGCGACCCCGGCCGCCTTGATCTTGGCGTTGTTGGCCATGAAGTCGGCCCAGGTCTTGGGCACCTGCAGGCCGAGCTTGGTGTAGACGGCCTTGTTGTAGAGGATGCCGCCGCCCATGGCGGCGCCGTTGGGTGCGCCGTAGAGCTTGCCGCCGGCGGTCACGGTGACCTTGAAGGCCGGGTCCAGGTCCCCGACGTACGGCTGGTCGTCCAGCGGCGTCAGGTTCTGCTCCGGCTTCAGCGCCTGGAACAGCGAACCCGAGTTGTACCCGAACACGTCGGCCATGTCGCCGGTGGCGAGCCTGGTCTTGACGATGTTGTCGCCCTCACCGCCCTGCGGCCGGGTCTCGATCTTCACCTGGATCGACGAGTTCTTGGCGTTGAAGGCCGAGACGAGCGCCTCGGCGGTCTTGACGGTCGACGCCTCGTTGTCGACCAGGTACGACACGGTGGTGGTGCCCTCCTCGTCGCTGGTGCCGAGGCTGCCGGCACTGCAGGCGCTGAGCACCAGGGCACCGGCGGCGAGGGCCGCCAGGGCGAGACGGCGGGACGGACGTATGGACATCGCGGGAGACCTCCGGGCCAGGGGTTTGTTACACGATGAAGAAGATTTGCGTGCTTTGAGAGCATTATTTGAATCGATTCACGGGCGACTGTAGGGGTGGATGTGATCCACGTCAACCATGAGGCGGTTTTCCGCTCTCGATGATCGCCACAGGCCTTGACATAAGGCTGATATCGGGCGTTCGCCTGAATCGGTTCACGGGCCTGATCACTACGGCACTACGCTGGCCGGCATGCCGAGGAACTCGCCGTCAGACGCCCGACGTGGCCGTCGCGCCGCCCAGGAAGGCGCCCGGCCCAGCGTGCAGGACGTCGCCAAGCTCGCCGGCGTCGCGGTCGGGACCGTCTCGAACGTGCTGAACAATCCCGACCGGGTCACCGAGTTCACCCGCCGCAAGGTGGAGGCCGCCATCGCCGAGCTGGGCTTCGTACGCAACTTCGCGGCCCGCACGCTGGTGGCCGGCACGACCAACACGGTCGGGCTGGTCCTCGTCGACATCGGCAACTCCCTGTTCGTCGACATCGCCCGCGGCGCCGAGGCGGCCACGGCCGCCTCGGGTCTCAAGCTCCTGCTCGCCAACAGCGACGTGGACCAGGCCAAGCAGGACGCCTACCTGGAACTGTTCGATCAGGCTCAAACCGCCGGGCTGCTCCTGGCGCCACTGGACGGACCGCTGGACGCGGCGCGGGCCATCGCCCGGCGCGGCCGGCCGATCGTCGTGGTCAACGCACCCGCCGCCGACCCGGACATGTGCTGCGTGGCCGTCGACGAGCAACTCGGCGGCTACCTCGCCGCGCACCACCTGATCGCCCAGGGCGCCCGGCGCCTGGCGTTCGTCGGCGGGCCGCTGCATCTGCACGCCATCCGTGATCGGCTCGACGGCGCCCGCCAGGCCGCCACCGAGGCGTCCCTGGACCTCACCGTCATCGAGACGCACGCGCTCAACGTGCGCGACGGCAGGACCGCCGGAGGCAATCTGCTGCGCCAGTCCCGGCGCGTCGACGGCATCGTCTGCGCCTCCGACCCGCTCGCCGTCGGGGTGATCAACGCCGCGGCCGAGAGAGGTGTCGGCGTCCCGGACGACCTGGTGGTCGTCGGCTACGACAACAACCACCTGGCGTCGGAGAGCCTCATCCCGATCTCCACGATCGCGCAGCCGGGACTGCGGATGGGCGAGGTGGCGACGCAGCTGCTGCTCGAGGAGACCCAGAACGACCCGGACCACCGGCATCAGACCGTCGTCCTGGAACCGCACCTGATCGCCCGGCGCAGTTCGCAACGCCGGCGGCCCACCACGAACCGGCTGCGGACACCGTAGGTCTTTGAACGGTTCAAACCGTTCTTTCGCAGGTCAGGCCGCACGCTGGCATTCGGCCACGTCGGGGGCTATTGACGTTCATCAGCGGGATGCTTACTGTGGCGCCACTCCCGTGAATCGATTCACGGTCTGAGCACAATCCCCTGCCCTGCAGAAGCCGGAGCACGCTGTGCCTCAACTTCCGATTCGCCACTTATATACCATCATGGCCGCCGCCCTCGTCCTGACCTCGGCCGCCGGCACCGTCGCCGCGCTTCCGGGACGGGCGCAAGCCGCACCCCCCGACTTCGGACCCCACGTGGTCGTCTTCGACCCGTCCATGTCCAGCTCGGCCATCCAGGCTCAACTCGACGCCGCCTTCACCACCCAGCAGAACAACGAGTTCGGCACCCAGCGCAACGCGTTCCTGTTCAAGCCCGGCAGTTACGCGGTGGACGCGAAACTCGGCTACTACACCACCGTTGCCGGTCTGGGCGCCGCACCGGGCGACGTCGCCATCACCGGAGCGGTCCGGGTGGAGGGCCGCAACGACGCCCTGACCAACTTCTGGCGCTCGGCCGAGAACCTGTCGATCACGCCCACCGGCGGGACCAACCGCTGGGCGGTGTCGCAGGCCGCACCCCTGCGCCGGGTGCACGTGCGCGGCAACCTCGAGCTGCACACCGCCGACTACGCGTACGCCAGCGGCGGCTACATCGCCGACACCCGGGTCGACGGCCATGTCGACGCCACCACCCAGCAGCAGTACTACACCCGCGACAGCGCCATCGGCAGCTGGAACGGCTCGGTGTGGAACATGGTGTTCTCCGGCACCACCGGCGCACCGCCGCAGAGCTTCCCCGACCCGCCGATGACCACCGTGGCGACGACCCCGGTGAGCCGGGAGAAGCCGTTCCTGACCGTCAACGCGGCCGGCGACTACTCGGTGTTCGTACCGGCGGCACGAAGCAACGCCTCCGGCCTGTCCTGGGCCGGCGGTGCCGGCATCGGCACCTCCGTGCCGATCAGCAGCTTCCACATCGCCAAGCCGACCGACTCGGCCGCGACGATCAACGCCCAGCTGGCCGCCGGCAAGCACCTGCTCGTCACCCCCGGCGTTTACCAGCTGTCCCAGGCCCTGCGGGTGACCCGGCCCGGCACCGTGGTCCTCGGCCTCGGCATGGCCACCCTGGTGCCCACCGCGGGCAACGCCGCCATCGCGGTCTCCGACGTCGACGGCGTCCGGGTGGCCGGGCTGATCGTGGACGCCGGTGCGACCCGATCGGCGAACCTGATGACCGTCGGCGCGTCCAAGACCTCCGTGCGGCACGCGGGCAACCCGACATCGGTGCAGGACGTCTTCTTCCGCATCGGCGGCGCCACCACCGGCCGGGCCACCAACAGCCTGCTGGTCAACAGCAACGACGTGCTCCTCGATCACATCTGGGCGTGGCGTGCCGACCACGGCGCCGGAGCCGGCTGGGCCAGCAACACGGCGGACACCGGCGTCACGGTCAACGGCGACTCGGTGACCGCGCTCGGCCTGTTCGTCGAGCACTACCAGAAGTTCCAGACGATCTGGAACGGCCAGAACGGCCACACGATCTTCTACCAGAGCGAGCTCCCGTACGATCCGCCGAACCAGGCGGCCTGGAAGAGCGCCAGCACCGTGAACGGGTACGCCTCCTACAAGGTCGGCGCCTCGGTGACCGGTCACGAGGCGTGGGGTCTGGGCGTCTACTCGTACTTCAACCAGAACCAGCCGGTCTACGCCGACCGCGCGATCGAGGTGCCGAACGCCGCCGGGGTCAAGATCCACGACGCGGTGAGTGTCTTCCTCGCCGGCAGCGGCGGCATCAACCACGTCGTCAACAACGCCGGCGCACCCGTCGCCACCGGTGCCGCCACCGCCTACCTGACCGAGTACGCCGCCGGCCCGCCGGTCACGCGTACCGCCAAGAAGGGCATCGCGACGATCAAGTACAGCACCGACCAGGCACGCCTGTCCGCCGCCGGTGCCGGCTGGTACTACAACTGGTCCCCCACCGGAACGGCCGGCGCCGGAGTGGAATTCGTCCCGCAGGTCTGGAACGACGCCGCGGCGAGTCCCGCCACCATCAGCGCGCTGACCGCCGGCAAGCAGCAGGGCAGATACACCCACCTGCTCGGCTTCAACGAACCCGACCTGGCCGAACAGGCCAACATGACGGTCACGCAGGCGCTCGACGCGTGGCCCGCCCTGCAGTCGACCGGTCTCACCCTGGGCAGCCCGGCACCGGCGAACTACTGGAGCGGCTGGCTCGATGAGTTCATGACCGGCGCCGCCGGACGCGGCTACCGGGTCGACTTCATCAACCTGCACATCTATCCCGACTGGACCAACCCCGGCGCGATCGAGGAGGTCCGCGGCACGCTCGCCGACGCCTGGAACAAGTGGCACAAACCGATCTGGCTCACCGAGATCGGCACGGTGGACACCTCGGCCTGGAAACCGATGTACGGCACACCCAGCCAGTCGGCCGCCGACACCTTCATCCAGAAGGTGGTGCCGCTGCTGGAGAACCTTCCGTACGTGCAGCGGTACGCGTGGTTCGCGGACAACTGCTCGGGCACACCCACCTGCCAGTACTCCACGCTGTACGACAGCGCCGATCAGCTGACCAGCCGGGGCGCCGCGTTCGCCGCCGGGAAGCCGATCGGCCCGGCCGGCCGGTTCCGGATCGTCAACAAGGCGCAGCCGGTGGTCGCCCTGCACGCCGCCGGGGAGGCGTACGGAAGCAACGGACACCAGGTCGCGGCCACCCCGGCGTCGTGGGGCTGGGACCAGCAGCGCTGGCAGATCAGCGAGGCGGGTGGCGGCTATTACACCGTCAGCAGCCTGGGCTATCCGGGGACCCGGCTCACCACGACCGGCGACGCCTACCCCGGCGGCACTGGCAACTACCGCCTGTCGGCCGCCCCGGCCGACGGCGGTGACGCCCAGCTGTGGCAGGTCGTGAAGACCTCCGACGGCTACTACCGGCTGATCAACAAGGCCAGAGGCACGGCGCTGCAGTCGACGTTCGAGGCGTACAACGGCCGGACGGATTCGTACCACGTCGCCGGAACCTCGGCGTCGTTCGCCAACGACCAGCAGTCCTGGGCACTGATCGCCGGCTGACCACTCGGTCCGGGCACGCGAAGAACGGGCGGCCGGCGGCTACATGGCGCCGGCCGTTCATTTCTGCTCGTTCAGGATTGCCGCGAGGGCGGACAGGAAGAACGAGGCCACCGTGATCCAGACGGTGGCCTTGATGACGACCCGGCCGATCCGGGCCATCCGGCTGTCGCCGGTGCCCTCGGCCAGCCGCCCCATCATCTCCGCCTGCGCCTCGACGGTGAACGGGCTGCCGCCCGTGTTGTCATAGCTGCGCTTCAACCAGTCGCGGTCGGGATCCGGGTCCTGAATCGTGCCCACGCCCCCAGTCTGCGCGGCCTGCGCAACGTCGTCGTGCCGGAGCTAAGTTTTCGTGCCGCACGCCGTCATACGCGTATGAGGTCCCCGCGATCGGGATCGGCGACGGGAGTAGCACATGACGTTCGGCAGCTCAGCCAGTACAGAGAATCAGGCAACCAAGGCGCACCAGCCCGGCGGTCGGCAGGTCGGCGGCGGCGCAGACCGGCATCGCAGGCTCGCCGGCGCGCCGGCGAAGGCCACCGTCCGGGAGTGGCTCGGGCTGGCAGTGCTGTGCCTGCCGACCATGCTGGCGGCGGTCGACGTCAACATCACGTTCCTGGCGTTGCCGCACCTGAGCGCGGACCTCGGCGCGAGCAGCACGCAGCAGCTCTGGATCTCGGACGTCTACGGCTTCCTCATCGCCGGCTTCCTGATCACAGCAGGCAACCTCGGTGACCGGATCGGGCGGCGCACGGTGCTGCTCGGCGGTGCGGCACTGTTCCTTGTCGCATCGATCGCCGCCGCGTACGCCGTCTCGCCGGAAATGCTGGTGGCGGCGCGGGCGGTACTCGGCGTCGCGGGCGCCACCCTGATCCCGTCGGTGCTGGCGCTGCTGCGCGAGATGTTCCAGGACCCGAGGCAGATGGGTGCGGCCATGGGCGCGTGGGGCACCTCGCTGATGGCCGGCATGGTGCTCGGCCCGGTGATCGGCGGCCTGCTGCTCGACTCGTTCTGGTGGGGATCGATCTTCCTCATGGCCGTACCGGTCATGGCGCTGCTCCTGCTGACCGCACCGCTGCTCGTGCCGGACTCCCGCGACCCGGCCGCGCGCCGGCTGGACCTGATCAGCGTGGTGTTGTCCGTGGCGGCGGCGCTGCCGTTCATCTACGGCGTCAAGACCCTGGCCCGCGATGGCTGGGACGTGGCGGCGGTGGTGGCGTTGATCGCGGGGCTGTGCTGCGCGGTGTGGTTCGTGCTGCGACAACGCCGGGTCAGCAACCCGCTGCTGGACCTGAGCCTGTTCAGCAACCGCGCGCTGTCCACCACGCTGGTGCTCGCCCTGCTCATCGCGTTCGTGATGGGCGGGGTCGGCCTGATGGGAACGCTGTACCTGCAGCTCGTCGCCGGCCGTTCGCCGTTCGAGACCGGGCTGTGGCTGCTGCTGCCGTCGGCGGTGATGATCATCGTCGGCAACCTGGCGCCGGCGATCGCGCGCAAGGTGCGCCCCGCGTACGTCCTCATGACCGGCTCGATCGTCGCAGCGGCCGGAATGGTCGTGCTGACCCAGGTCCCCGCCACGTCCGGCCTGACGATCCTGCTCGCCGGGATCACGATCGTCTACGTCGGAGGCGCGGCGGTCGGCCCGATGGCACCGTTCCTGGTGATGTCGTCGGCGCCCCCGCAGAAGGCAGGTGCCGCCGGCTCGCTGGCGTCGACCGCCGGCGAGCTGGGTGTCGCGCTCGGCGTGGCGATCCTCGGCGTCATCGGCGGCGCCGTCTACCGCAACCAGGTCGAGGTCCCCGGCGGTGTCCCCCACAACGCTGCGGCCGCGGCCCACGACAGCATCACCGGGGCGGTCACGGTCGTACCAGGACTTCCGGCCGATGCCGGTGCCGCGTTGCTGACGTCGGCGCGCACCGCATTCACCGACGGACTGCATATCATCGCGATCGTGTCGGTCGTCATCTTCGTGGTGCTGGCGGTGGTCGCGCGGCTCGGCCTCGGGCACCTGCCGTCGCTCGGCGACATGCCCATGCCGGGCACCGCGGCGGACGCCGACCGGGCGCCGGCGGGCCGGTGACTCCGGTGGAGGCGCTCGACGAGTCCACGTTCAGCGGCCTGGTGCAGCGGCACCGGCACGAGTTGCGGGTGCATTGCTACCGGATGGTCGGGTCGTTCACCGACGCCGAGGACCTGGTGCAGGAGACCCTGCTCCGGGCCTGGCGCAAGCGCGACACCCTTCAGGGGCCGGCGACCGCGCGGGCCTGGCTGTACCGGATCGCGACCAACACGTGCCTCGACTTCCTCGACCGTGCTCAGCGCCGGCCCCGCCCCGAGGGCGCGGCCGGCTCACCGGAGCGGATTCCGTGGCTCGAGCCGTACCCGGACCTGCTGCTCGACCGAGCCGCACCGCACGACGCCGAACCCGACGCCACCGTCATCGAGAAGGAGACCATCGAACTGGCGTTCCTGATCGCCATCCAGCATCTGTCGCCGACGCAGCGGGCCGTGCTCATCATGCGCGACGTCCTGGGCTGGCCCGCGTCCGGCACCGCCGGCATCCTCGGTCTCAGCGTCTCCTCGGTGAACAGCGCCCTGCCCCGGGCCCGCGCCGCCCTGCGCTCCCACCTCTCACCGAGCCGGCTGGAGTGGGCACCCGCCGCGGACCCGACGGAGGCCGAACGGACGCTTCTGCACCGCTACCTGGCGCTGCTGGACGGGCCCGACACCAGCGCCATGGCCGCACTGCTCCATGAAGACATCCGCGTGACCATGCCGATGCCGCAGCCGTGCACGTCCAGCTCCCGGCCGACGCTGTGGGTCGGGCGCGACACGTTCGCCGCAGCGCTCGCCGAGGTCCTGGACCGATCCGCGCCGGGCTACCTGGGACAGTGGCGCCGGCAGCCGACGCGGGCAAACCGGCAGCCGGCGGTCGCGCACTACCTGCGTCGGCCGGGCGACACCCGGTACCGGGCACAGGTGCTGGAGGTGCTGGGCGTCACCGACGGCCGGATCACCGAGATCACCTCCTTCGGCCCCCACCTGTTCGCCGCCTTCGACCTTCCCACCACCTGCTGAGCCGGGTCAGGATCTGCGCCCGCGGTGGACCAGCGTCGTCGGAAGAACGAGCCGGCGGACGTCCGCCGTGCTGCCGCCGATCCGGTCGAACAGCAGGGTCGCCGCCTGCCGGCCGAGCTCGACCGCGTCGTACGTGATCAGGGCGACCGGACGGGGCAGCAGGTCGACCAGCTCGACGTCGTCGAACCCGGCGATCCCCACCTCGCCGTGCGCCGCGGCCGCGTGCAGCACTCCCACACAGATCCGGTTGTTGTCGGCGAAGACGGCGTCAGCGTTCACCGGTGCCGTGAGCAGGGCGGCAGCGGATCGGGCCGCGTCTTCGACGGTGTGGTTGCCCAGGCTGATCAGCGCGGGGTCGCACGGCAGTCCCGCGTCGGCGAGTGCCTGCCGGTAGCCGGCCTGGCGCGCTGCGCCGGTGTGGACTGCCGGGTCGCCGCCGAGATAGGCGATGCGCCGGTAGCCGGCCGAGATCAGGTGCGCGGCGGCGCGCTGCGCGCCGCCGAAGCTGTCGAGCACGACGGAGTCGGCGGGTACGCCCGGCGGGACGCGGTCGATGAAGACCATGGGTACGCGGCCGGCGAGTTCGTGGTGCAGGTCGACGTGGTCGTGGGCGGTCGGCACGACGAGCAGGCCGTCGACGCGGCGGCGTACGAGGTCACGCAGCAGGTCGCGTTCCTGGTCGTAGTCCTGGCCGGTGCTGCCGACGACGAGCATGTGGCGGTGGCGGCGGGCGATCTGTTCGGCGCCGCGGATGATCGCGGACCAGAACGGGTTGCCGGGGTCCTCGATGACCAGGGCGACGGTGTTGGCGGCCTGGCCCGGCCGCAGCGTGCGGGCGATTTCGTTGCGGTGGAAGCCGAGCTCGGCGATGGCGCGTTCGACGGCGGCGCGGGTCTCGGGCCGGATGTAGCGCTCGTCGTTGACGACCCGCGAGACGGTCGCCGGGCTGACGCCGGCCGCCTTCGCGACGTCGCGCATGGTGGGCTGCCGCATGAAATCCCCTCTGTTGACCGCGCCAAGAGTCATTGATTAACTTCTCTGTATACGTTCTCAGAAACTCACAGGAGGCACCACACTCGAAGGAGACGATCATGCAACGACGCAGTACAGCTCTCCTTGCCGGACTGTTGACCTTGACCCTGAGCGCGACCACGGCGTGCTCCGGCGGATCGGGCGGCGACAGTGATGCGAAGACCCTCACCGTGGCGTACCAGAAGTTCGGCACCTTCATCCAGATGGACGACCTGATGAACAAGGTCAAGGGCGAGTACGAGGCGGCCCACCAGGGCTGGACCGTGAAGCTCGTGCCGATCGAGGCGTCCGAGAACGACTACTACACCAAGCTCACCCTGATGAACCGGTCCCCCAACACCGCACCGGACATCCTCTACGAGGACACGTTCCTGGTGAACACCGACATTCAGGCCGGGTTCCTCGCGCCGCTCGACGACTACCTGGGCAAGTGGGCCGACTGGAGCCAGTTCACCGACGCGTCGAAGGCGGCCGCGAAGGGCCTCGACGGCAAGATCTACGGCGTGCCGATGGGCACCGACACCCGCGCCCTCTGGTACAACAAGGACCTCTTCGCCAAGGCCGGGCTGCCGGTGCCGTGGCAGCCGAAGACCTGGGACGAGGTGCTCAGCGCCGCGCGTACGATCAAGCAGAAGTTGCCCGGTGTGATCCCGATGAACGTCTTCTCGGGCAAGGGCGCGGGCGAGGCCGCCAGCATGCAGGGCTTCGAGATGCTGCTCTACGGCACGGCCGACACGCTTTACGACGAGTCCAGCAAGAAATGGCTGGTCAACACGCCCGGCTTCCTCGACTCGCTGAACTTCATCAAGACCGTGTACGGCGAGAAACTCGGCCCCGAGGTGCAGGACGCGCTGGACCCGAACTTCGGCACCCGGTTGAACTCCGAGCTGATACCCGAAAACAAGATCGCCATCGACCTGAACGGCTCCTGGCAGAGCGGCAACTGGATCGAGACCGGCGCGAAGCCGTGGCCCGAGTGGTCCAAGGTGCTCGGCCAGGCCCCGATGCCCACCCAGAACGGCCAGGCGCCCGGCTCGACCAGCATGTCCGGCGGCTGGGTGCTGTCGGTCGGCTCGCACGCCGAGGACAAGCAGGCCGCGTTCGACTACGTCAGCCTCGCGCTGAACAAGGAGAACTCGCTCGCCTACGACATCGCGGCCGGCCAGATCGCCGAGCGCAAGGACGTGGCCGAGGACCCGAAGTACCTGAACTCGAACCCGACCCTGAGGTTCTTCACCGACCTGGTGCAGGTGACCCACTTCCGGCCCGCCTACCCAGAGTACCCGCGGGTCTCCAACGCCATCCAGGTCGCCATGGAGGCGGTGATGACCGGCCAGGCGACGCCCGAGCAGGCCATGGCCACCTACGGTGACGAGGTCAAGGCCGCGGTCGGCCCCGACAAGGTGAGCGGCTGAGCGGTGACGGCCACGACCCCGACGCTGCCCCCGGCGGTGCGCGGTGACACGAGCGCGCCCCGCCGGGACCGCGGCCGCGGCCTGCGCCGCCTGGTCCCCCTGCTCCCCGCCCTGGTACTGCTGGCCCTGTTCTTCGCCGGCCCGATGCTGTGGAGCGTCTACACCGCGTTCACCGACGCCGCCCTCAGCGGCAGCGGCGCGGTCGAGTTCGTCGGACTGGCCAACTTCGACCGGATGCTGCACGACCCGGCGTTCTGGAACTCGATCCTGCTGACCCTGATATTCGTGGTCGGCTCGGCGGTCATCGGCCAGAACACGCTCGGCCTGCTGCTCGCGCTGCTGATGCGCGGGCGCAACCGGGTCACCCGCAACGTGGTCAACGGCCTGGTGCTGGCCGCGTGGGCGGTGCCGGAGACGGTCGCCGGCTTCTGCTGGTACGCGTTCCTGCACCGCACCGGCACGCTCAACGAACTGCTGCAACACGTCGGATTGTCACAGAACTGGCTGTACACCGCCCCGATGGTCGCGGTCATCTTCGCGAACGTGTGGCGCGGCACCGCGTTCAGCATGCTCGTCTACGACGCGGCGCTCTCCGACGTGCCACCCGAGCTGATGGAGGCCGCCTCCATCGACGGCGCCTCCGGCTGGCAGAAGCTGCGCTACGTCACGCTGCCGCTGATCCGCCGCTCCATCGTCAGCAACCTCATGCTCATCACGTTGCAGACCCTTGCCGCGTTCGGCCTGATCTTCGTGATGACCGGTGGCGGCCCGGGCAATGCCAGCCAGACCACCCCGCTGTACATGTACGAGCAGTCGTTCAAGTTCTACGAGCTCAGCTACGGCACGGCGATGGCGCTCGTCCTGCTCGTCGTCGGCGCCCTCTTCTCCGCGATCTACCTGCGCCTGATCAGGTTGGAGGACTGACATGGCCCGTCGCCTGGCGATCTACTCGGCCCTGCTGCTGATCGCGGTCTGCTTCCTGCTCCCGTTCACCTGGCTGCTGATCTCCTCGGTCCAGCCCGGCTCGGGGCTGTCGGCGAAGGTGACCTGGGAGTTCTCGTTGGTGAACTTCCAGGACGTGCTCAACGCCGAGACCGTGTTCCGCCCGATGCTCAACTCGGTGATCATCTCCGGCAGCACGGCGATCTTCACGGCCGTCGTCGCCACGTTCGCCGCGTACCCGCTGTCGCGCTATCGCACCCGGTTCGGCCGCGGCTTCCTCTACATCATCCTGTTCGCCACCGGCCTGCCGATCACCGCGGTCATGGTGCCCGTCTACGCCATGTACAGCCGGTTCAACCTGATCGACTCGGTGCCGGCCACCATCGCGTTCATGACGGCGTCCGCGCTGCCGTTCGCCGTCTGGATGATGAAGAACTTCATGGACAGCGTGCCGCTGAACCTGGAGGAGGCGGCCTGGACCGACGGCGCGGGCTGGTTCCAGTCGCTGCACCGCATCGTGCTGCCGCTGATGGTTCCCGGCCTCACGGTGGTGTTCATCTTCACCTTCGTGCTGCAGTGGGGGAACTTCTTCGTCCCGTTCATCCTGCTGCTCAGCCCGGAGAAGCAGCCGGCCTCGGTGACCATCTACACCTTCTTCTCCCAGTACGGGCAGGTCGCCTACGGCCAGCTCGCCGCGTTCTCGATCCTCTACACCGTGCCGGTGATCCTCCTGTACTCCGCGGTGTCCAAGGTGCTCGGCGGGGCGTTCAGCCTCACGGGCGCCGTGAAAGGCTGAAAGGGACCAGCATGCGCATCGTGGCCGTGACCAGCACGGAGTTGTTCGTCGGCGACCCTTCGAACCCGCGTCAGTTGGTGCGGGTCGAGCTGGACGGACTCACCGGGCCGGCCGAGATCACCATCGAAGGCCCCGGTCTGCGCGGGTCGGCCATGGCCGAGGGCCAGATCACCGACGTCCCGATAACCACAGATCAAGAGCCAAATTCAAACATTTCGGTACGCGTGACAGCCGGCCCAGCCGTCTCGGACGCCACTGTCACCGTGGCCGAGCCCGGCTGGACGGTCTGGATGATCTCCCACTTCCACTATGACCCCGTGTGGTGGAACACCCAGGCCGCCTACACCGCGACGTGGGACGAGGCCGGCCCGGCCGCCGCCGAGTTCCGCGCCGCGTTCCAGCACGCCGGGTTCGACCTGGTGCGCGAGCATATGGAGACCGCGCGCCGCGACCCGGACTATAGGTTCGTGCTCGCCGAGGTGGACTACCTCAAGCCGTACTGGGACGCGCACCCAGCCGACCGCGCCTATCTGCGCCGGCTGCTCAGCGAGGGCCGCCTCGAGATCATGGGCGGCACCTACAACGAGCCGAACACCAACCTCACCTCGGCCGAGTCGACGGTCCGCAACCTGGTTCACGGCGCCGGCTACCAGCGCGGTGTGCTCGGCGGCGACCCGCGTACGGCCTGGCAGCTCGACGCGTTCGGCCACGATCCGCAGTTCCCCGGTCTGGTAGCCGCGGCCGGCCTGGACTCGTCGTCGTGGGCGCGTGGGCCGTACCACCAGTGGGGGCCGATGCTGTGGACCCACGAGCCCAAGCTCGACGGGTGGGGGGACCCGTCGGTCATGCAGTTCACGTCGGAGTTCGAGTGGCTGTCCCCGTCCGGCGACGGCGTGCTCACCCACTACATGCCCGCGCACTACTCGGCCGGCTGGCAGATCGACTCGAAGGCCACCCTCGCCGACGCCGAGGAGAGCGTCTACCACTTCTTCCTGCTGCTCAAGCGGGTCGCCGCCACCCGCAACGTGCTGCTGCCGGTCGGCACCGACTACACCCCGCCGGCGAAGTGGATCACCGAGATCCAGCGCGATTGGAACGCCCGCTACGTGTCGCCGCGCTTCGTCTGCGGCCTGCCGAAGGAGTTCTTCGCCGCGGTCCGGTCGCAGCGTTCGGTGTTCCCGCCGCAGACCCGGGACATGAACCCGGTCTACACGGGCAAGGACGTGTCGTTCATCGACACCAAGCAGGCGCAGCGGGAGGCGGAGTCGCTGCTGGTCGAGGCGGAGACGTTCGCGACCATCGCGGCGGCGCACGGGGCCGGCTATCCGCACGCACCGCTGGACCGGGCGTGGCGGCAGCTGGTGTTCGGGGCGCACCACGACGCGATCACCGGTTCGGAGTCGGACCAGGTCTATCTCGACCTGCTCACCGGGTGGCGCGAGGCGTGGGAGATCGCGCACGGCGTACGCGAAAGTGCTTTGAAGGTTTTGGCGCCGCAGGCGGGAACCGGCCGGATCGCGGTGTTCAACCCGTCGGCGTGGCCGCGCACGGATGTGGCCCGGGTGCGGGTGTCGTTCGCCTCGCCCGGGACGTCGTCGGTCGGCGTCGCGGGCGCGCCGTCGCTGCTGGAGAACGCGACGCTGCACCCGGACGGCGGCCTCGCCGCCGTCGACGTCGTCTTCCGCGCGGCGGACGTCCCACCTGTGGGATACCGAACGTTCGCCGTGGAGGCCTCGCCGTCCGGGTCCTGGGCGGAGATCGACTCCGCGCCGGTGATCGCGAACGAGTTCCTGCGCGTGCAGGTCGATCCCACCCGCGGTGGCTGTGTCACCGCGCTCGACGACGTGCGCACCGGCCGGTCCTATCTGGTAGCCGGTGACACCGGCAACGAGCTGCGCTTCTACGACGAGTACCCGGCACACCCGAGATACCATGAGGGACCGTGGCACCTGCTGCCCAAGGGTCCCGCCACCCACGTCTCCAGCCAGAATCCCGCTTCGGTACGCGTCGAACGCTCACCCCTGGGCAGCCGCCTCACCGTCACCGGCACGATCGACGGCGTCACCTACACCCAGCGGCTCACCCTGTGGGACGGCAGCCCGCGCCTCGACTGCTCCACCACCCTGGACGGCTTCACCGGCGCGGACCGGCTCGCCCGGCTGCGCTGGCCGGCCGCGATCCCGGGCGGCCTGCCGGTCAGCGAGGTCGGTGCCGCCGTCGTCGGCCGCGGCTTCGCCCACGTCGAGACCGACACCGACTCCGCACCGTGGACGCTGGACAACCCGGCCCAGAACTGGTTCGCGCTCTCGCACACCGCCCGCGTCGACGTATCCGACCCGTCCGGCGCACGCCTGCACAGCCGGGCCGTCTCCATCGCCGAGGTGATCACGTCCGGCGATCCGGCAGCGGCCCGGGACCTGGTGGTCGCCCTGGTCCGGCAGGGCGTCACCGCCACCACGTCGGTCGACACCGGCCCACGCTACGGGCGCCTCGCCATCGACTCGAACCTGCCCGATGTCCGCATCGCCGTCGGCGGCCCGTCCACGAACGCGTTTACCGCGGCGGTCCTCGCAACAGCACCACCCGAGTACGCCGCCGAACTCGACCGTCAGCTCGCCGCCTCCGGCTCCGCCCGGCTGTGGATCCCGGCCTTGTTGGGGCTGACTGAGGTGTGGCAGCCCAACGCTGACCTGACCGACGTCCGTGCGCTGCCCGTACTCGTGGTCGCCGGCGACCTGTCGATCCTGGACGGTTCCGTCCTCGCCGCAACAGGCCTGGCGGCCGGACCCGACCCGGACCTCGACCTGCGGACCGTGGCGCTGCTCAACCGCGGTATCCCCGGCTTCGCGGTCGACACCTCGGGCGCCCTGCACCTGTCGCTGCTGCGCTCGTGCACCGGCTGGCCGTCGGGTGTGTGGATCGACCCGCCGCGGCGGACGGCACCCGACGGGTCGAACTTCCAGCAGCAGCACTGGACCCACACCTTCGAGTACGCCGTCGTGGCCGGGGACGGCGACTGGCGGGACACGTCTCTGGTCCGCCACGGCCAGGAGCTGAACCATCCGCTGACCGCAATCGCGGTCGCGTCCGGCCCGGACGAACAGAAGTCGTTCGTCAGCGTCACCAACGCCGTCCTGGCCGCCTTCAAACCGGCGGGCAACCCGCTCGCCGCAGGCCGCCAGCCCTCCTCCGAGATCTCACGAATCACGGCCCGGCTGTACGAGGCTCACGGGCGCGACGTCTCGGCCCGGCTCGAACTCTGGACACCCACCACCGACCCGAGGCCCGCCAACCTCCTCGAAGAACCCTCCGATGCCGGCCTCGACCTGACCGCGATCCCGCTGCCCCCGTCCGCCATCCGGACACTCACCTTCAGCGTTGCGCCCACCGCCCCCGCTCCCGCCGCCCCAGCCGACGAGCCGCCCGCCTACGCGCGCTACTGGCTGCACAACACCGGGCCGGCGCCGACCGGCAACCTGCCACTGACCGTGCACGTCGACCCACCGCTCAGCACCGCCGACGGGTCTGTCCGGCTCACCGTGACCGTCGCCTCCTCCCTCGCTGAGCAGACCGCCACCGGATCGGTCACCCTCGGCCTGCCTGACGGCTGGACCAGCACACCCGCCACCGTGCCCTACGACCTGGCACCCGGCGCCCACCAGGTCACCGAGGTCGAGGTGACACCCGCGGCAGCTCAGGGCTGCCACTGGATCACCGCCCGGCTCATCCACGACGGCCGTACCGTCGAGGACGTCGCCCGCGTCCTGGTCGGCACCGGCACCCCGGAGACCGTGACCGCCGCCCTGCACGACACCCGCCTGCTGCTCAAACCAGGCGACTCGGCAACCCTCGGCCTCGACCTCAGCAGCGACGCCGCCGGCCCGATCCTGGTGCACGCCCAGCTGATCAGCCCCTGGCACACCTGGGAACTCTTCCCCACGGTCACCGACGCCATCACCCTGCACCCCGGCGCAAAATCCGAAACCCATTTCCCGGTACGCGTCCCGCCCGGCCATCCCGCCGGAACCTGGTGGGCCATGGTCAAACTCGCCCACGGCGGCCGCCTGCACTACACCGCCCCGGTGATCGTCGAGGTCCAGCCGTGACGGCCGTCGCCGCCTGGGTCGCGGGCCGACCGATCACGGCGGCCGTCGTCGACCAGCGGCTGGCCGCCCTCCGCAGCGGCCCCCTCGCCGCCCGCCTCCCACACCCGGAAACCGCCGAAGGCCGCAACCTGCGCCGCTGGGTATGCCAGGCGATCGTCACCGAAGCGGTGGTACGCCACGAGGCCGCCGCCCGCGGCGTCACCGCCACCGCCCAGGACGGCCCGCCCCGCCCGGTCACCCTCGCCCAAGCCCTGCGAACCGGCGGCATGACCGCCGCCGTCCTGGCCGCCGACCCGCTCGCCCGGGCCCTGCGCCGCCACGTCCTCCCACCGTCCACACCACCCGAACCGGAGCTGCACGCGTACTTCTCCCGCAACCGCGACCGGTACCCCGGCCCGTACCCCGAAGAACGCCCCCGCATCGCCGCCACCCTGACCGCGGCCGCCGCCGAACGCGCCTTCGCGCAGTGGCTCGACCAGCGCTGCGCCGACCTGGTCCGGCTGGCACCCGGCTACGAGCACCCGGCCGACCCGGCCCACCCCGACGCCACCCACCACCACTGAGCCACGGCGCTGTCCGGACGGCGTGCCGCCCGGTGGACTCCCGAATCCGTCGATCGGTTGGGTTGACGTCTCGACCGCTGACGGATGAAACGGCGGCGGCGACCAACCACGATGGTCACATGACTAAGAACGAAACCAGCCAGGCCAGGAACTTCCTCTCCTACCGGTCGAGCGGCTCGATCCTGAGCATCGGCTCCAAAGACTCCGTCCTGTCGATCGGCTGCGTCGGGTCGATCCTGTCGGTCGGCTCGTTCGGCTCCGTGCTGTCGGTCGGCTCCGTCGCCTCCTTCGGCTCCGTGCTGTCGGTCGGATCCTTCGGCTCGCTGTTCGCGATCGGCCTCTTCGGTTCGGTGCTGGAGATCGGCTCACCCGCGGTCAGCGCCGCGATCGTGCTGGCCGCCTGCCTCGCGGTGTTCCTGATCGGCCGGCAATCCGGCAGTGACCAGGAAGCCCCGCTGCGCGTTCGCTGAGTCGAGGTGGGCCGGATTGACAGCGCACCAGACCCCCTGGGAGCGTTCCCGGCATGTCTGGGGTCGCGATCAATCAGGTTGGCTATCTTCCGTCCGGGCCGAAACGGGCCACCCTCGTCACCGACGCCACCGAGGCGCTGCCCTGGCAGCTCGCCGACGGCACCGGCCGGGTGGTCGCGACCGGGACGACCGAGCCGCGCGGCACGGATGTCTCCTCCGGCCAGAACGTGCACACCATCGACTTCGGCACGCACCAGCAGGCCGGCACCGGCTTCACATTGATCGCGGACGGCGCGACCAGCCGGCCCTTCGCCATCGGCGCGGACCTCTACGGTCCGTTATGCGCCGACGCGCTGAAGTTCTTCTACTGCCAGCGCAGCGGCATCGAGATCCGCGAGGATCTGCGGCCCGGCTACGGCCGCCCGGCCGGGCATCTCGGCGACCGCGACGTCCCCTGCGGAGCGGGCGCCGGTGACTACCGGCTGGACGTGCGCGGCGGCTGGTACGACGCCGGCGACCAGGGCAAATACGTGGTCAACGGAGGCATCACGGTGTGGCAGCTGCTGCACGCCTTCGAACACCGGCGCGGCCTCGACGAGCTGACGCTCGACCTGCCGGAGAGCGGCAACGGGGTCCCCGACCTGCTCAACGAGGTGCGCTGGGAGCTGGACTTCCTGCTGCGCATGCAGGCAGTACCGAGCGGCCTGGTGCACCACAAGATGCACGACCGGGAGTGGACCGGCCTGCCGACCCTGCCGCACCTCGACCCGCAACCGCGCGAGCTGCGCCCGGTGTCCACCGCGGCCACGCTGAACCTGTCCGCCGTGGCCGCCCAGGCGGCGCGGATCTACCGCAAGTACGACGCGGACTACGCAGACCGCCTGCTGGCTGCCGCGCGGACCGCCTACACGGCGGCCGAGACCAACCCGATCCGGTACGCGCCGGTCGAGGACACCGTCGGCGGCGGCCCGTACAACGACGACGACGTGCGCGACGAGTTCTACTGGGCGGCGGCCGAGTTGTTCCTGACCACCGGCGAGCAACAGTACGCCGACGCGGTGCTGGCCTCTCCGCTGCACACCGTGGACGTGTTCGGACCGTACGCCTTCGACTGGGCCGCCACCGCAGCCGCCGCCCGCCTCGACCTGGCCCTGACCCCCAGCGAACTGCCCGGCCTCGCCGGCGTGCGCGCCTCGGTGATCGCCGGCGCGGACAAATACCTCGCCATCCAGCAGGCCCATCCGTACGCGGTGGCCTACGCCCCGCCGGGCAACCGGTGGGACTGGGGCTCCAACAGCATGGTGCTGAACAACCTGGTCGTGCTGGCTGTGGCGTACGACCTGACCGGCGAGACCCGCTACCGCGACGGCGTCCTGGAGGGCTTGGACTACATCCTCGGCCGCAACGCGCTGAACCTGTCCTACGTGACCGGCTACGGCACCGACTACGCCAAGAACCAGCACAGCCGGTGGTACGCCCACCAGCTCGACCCCACTCTGCCGCATCCGCCGAAGGGAACCCTGGCCGGCGGGCCGAACTCGGGGCTGCAGGACGAGGTGGCGCAGGCCCGGCTGACCGGGCAGGTGGGTCAGTTCTGCTACGTCGACGACATCCATTCCTGGTCGACGAACGAGCTGACCATCAACTGGAACGCGCCGCTGGCCTGGATCGCCGCCTTCGCCGCCGAACTCGGCTGACCGCTCCGTTTCCCTGCTGCGGGCATTGACTGCCTTACGACGTAAGGCGCGGGGAGGTGCTTCGGAATGCGGGTGTGCGTCGTAGGGGCCTCGGGCAAGCACGCTCTGGACAGCGGCTGCGAGGTGGTGGCCGTGTGCCGGGAGCAGAGCGTCGGCAAACTCGCCGATTTCGACGGCCGGATCACCGTAGTCCCAGGCACGACCGACGATCGGCAGTCATCCAGCGGGCCGTGGCCGACGACTCGCTGATCCAGGAGGCGCCGGCGATCGTCGGCTGCCGTACCCGGTCGGCGCTGGCGGCAGCGCGGCCCTGACCCGCGGGCGTGCCAGAATTCCGCGTGCCCTTCTATCCCTCGTACGACGGAACGCGGCTTCACTTCGACGAGGTGGGTGACGGGCCACCAGTTCTGGCACTGCCCGGAGGTCCCGGCACCGACGTACGGTATCTCGGAGATCTCGGTGGCCTCGCCGCCGGCCGCCGTCTGATCCGGATGGACGCCCGCGCGGCGGGCCGTTCCGAGGTTCCCGGCGACCATGCCACGGTGTCGTTCGTCGAGCAGGCCCGCGACGTCGAGGAGCTGCGCCGGTTCCTCGGGCTCACGCGGGTGGACGTGATCGCGCACTCGGCGGGGACGCTGACCGCTCAGGAGTACGCCGTGGCCCACCCCGGCCGGGTGCGCCGGATGGTGCTGGTCACGCCGGTCGGCCGGGCCGCCCGCGAACCGGACGCCGCGGAGCTGGCGGCGTTGCGGGCGTCGCGTGCCGAGGAGCCGTGGTACCAGGCGGCGTCCGCCGCCGATGCCGCCCTGCGGGCCGGCGGGCTCAGCCGCGAGGCCGAAGTGATGGCGCGGGCCCGGATGGTGCCGTTCTCCTGGCATCGGTGGTCGGCCGAGCGCCGCCGAGCGGAGTACGTGCCGGGCCACGCGACATCACTGCCGTGGTTGCGGGAAGCGTTCTACGACGGGTCGTCCACCGAGCCGGACCGGCTGGCCCGGCTCGCGGCGTCGCGGGTACCGGTGCTGGTGATCGCCGGCGCTTCGGACGGCCTGATCGGCACGGCCCCGGCACGCCTGGTGGCGGCGGCGTATCCGGACAGCCGCCTGGAGGTGATGCCGGAGGCCGGTCACCGCCCGTGGGCCGAGCAGCCCGACCTGTTCCGCACCCTGGTCGACGACTTCCTGTCCGCCGGACAGCCGCCACGGGTCTAGAGGGGTCTTGCTTGGCCCACGCTCAACGCTGTCTCAACGGCCGCCAGACAGCACCCACGTTGGGCCAAGACCCTGACCACTAAGGCTCTCTCGTTAGCGGGTGGGGGTGGGGTCGACCGGGACGTCGTCGTCGTAGTCCGGCTCCTTGCCGTCCGGGGACGCCCAGATCACCACGACGTCACCGGCGAGCGGTGCCACCTGGAACACGATCCACGTGCCCGGCACCTCGGCGGTGGAGGCCTCCAGCGACTTCGGGCCGACCCGGTAGCTGGCCGTCTGCCCGTTCGCGCTCAGCTGCCGGCGCGCATCGGACACCCGCATGCCGACCAGGGCGTCCAGTGCCGCCTGCTGGGTGGGAGTGACCACGGGCGCGTCGCCCTCGACGGACTCGCCGGGCAGCGGGGTACGGCCGAAGACGATCGTGGCGTGCCCGCGGTAGGAGAGCGGAACGCGGACGCCGACACCGCAGTCGCCGTCGGCGGCACAGTTCCCGGGGGCTTCCACCAGCTCGATCCCGCGGATGTCGTCCTCCTGGAAGACGACCCGGCCGACCTTGCCGGGCTCGGCGGCGGCCAGCGAGAGCTCGATGTCGAGGCCGCGCGCCTCTAGCTCCTCCCGGTATCGATGAGGATCGGCGGCCGGGTCCTGGATGCGGATCTCGAGGTAGTCGTCGCTGGAGGTGATCTGCAGTGCGGCGGCTCGCGCCGGGGTAGGGCCGACCGGCGCCGACTCCGGCAGCCACAGGGTGGCGGCCACCACGGCGGCGGCAAGACCGGTCACGAGCGAGCCGCCGACGGCCAGGCGAACACCCCACCGGCGGCGGTGCGCCGTCGGTGGCGTGGACATGACGCGGCGCAGCAGGTCGTCGGCGGCCGGGCCGGTCGGGTCGGCCGCGGTGTGCGGGATGTCGAGGTCGGGGGACAGAAGCTGGATCATGCGATCGGGTTCGGTCATGGCTGGCCTCTATTTCGTGATCGACGGGGACCGCAGCGCCGCGGCGAACCGGTTGCGGGCGCGGTGCAGGCGGATGCGGGCGGCGTTCGCGGAGCAGTCGAGCGCTACGGCGAGTTCCTCCGCGGACAGGCCCTCCCACGCAACGAGGCGCAGCAGTTCCTGGTCGGCGGCGTTGAGGGTGGCGAAGGCCGCGGAGATCTCGGGAGGCGCCTCGGGTGCGGTGACGATGGCGCCGCCGAGCTCGTGGCGCAGCCGGGCGGCGAGGTCGGCGTTGCGGCGTGCCGCGCGGTGCTGGCTGGCGAGCACGTTGCGGGCCACCCCGAACAGCCAGGCACGGCCGTTGCCGGGTGGGAGGTCGTCGAATCGCCGCCACGCGACCAGGAAGGTGTCCGCCACCACGTCGGCAGCTGTCTCCGGTTGGCTGGTGCGGCGCAGGGCGTACCGCAGCAGGTCCTCGTAGCACTCCCGGTAAAGCCCTTCGAAGGCGGCGGCGTGGGATGCGCGTGCCAAGGCGGCTCCTTCATGTGGGTGGTGCCGGCCAGATCCTGACCGGCACCCCCTACATGTCTGTCACACCGGGTCTATTTCATCGGAGCGCGAGCAAGTGTCAGCCGGAACGCGCAGCCGTCGCCGTCGGGACCGGGCGACGCGAGCGTGAGTTCGCCGCCGTGCGCCAGCGCCACCTGGTTGGCGATCGGCAGGCCGAGGCCGGAGCCGGCGACATCCGTACGGCTGCGCCAGAAACGCCGGAAGACGCCCTCCTGCTCGGCGAGCGGAATCCCGGCGCCGTGGTCGGTCACCACCACGGCGACCTCGTACGCCGACGTCTCCACCCTGATCTCGACGGTGGTGCCGGCCGGGGCGTACCGGACGGCGTTGTCGACAAGATTCGTCACCGCCCGCCGCACGGTCGGTTCGTCGAAGGCGCACTCCGCCGTCTCCGGGCCGGTGACCGACAGTTCGATCGTCTTCGTCGCGGCGATCACGCCGACATCGTCGGCGACCGCACGGACCACGGCCATGAGGTCGGCCGGGCGTCGCGCGATCGTGCGCGCCCGGCCGCGGGCGTCGACCAGCAGCTCGTCGACGGTCGCCTGGAGACGGGCGGCCGCCGTCGCGGTCTTCCGGAGCCCGTCCCGGTACACCTCGATCGTCGGGTGGGGATGGGCGAGCAGTACCTCGGCGTTGGCCATCAACACCGCCAGCGGCGTACGCAGCTCGTGGCTCGCCTCCTCGATCAGCCGGCGCTGGGTCTCGGCCGCCTGTTCGAGGCGGCCGAGCATCGCGTCGATGCTCGACGCGAGCCGGACGACCTCGCTCGGGCCACGGTCGAGCCCGACGCGCCGGGTCAGATCGACGGCCTCGATGTCCTCGGCGACGGCACGGACCCGGTCGATGTCGTGCACCGCCCGTCCGGCCAGGCCCCAGGCGAGCGCGGCGGCCACCGGCGCGAGGGCGAGCACTGTCCAGGTCACCCAATCGGTGCGGTGACCGGAAGTAGTCGTGACCAGTTCGCCGCGGCCGGTTGACACGGCCTCGACGTCGCTCACCATGACCACGCCGAAAAGCAGGAGCACGGGTACGTAGATGGCCAGGAATCCCAGCACCGCGAAGCGCGTACGCAGCGATCGCCAGATCACGGCAGCTGCAAGCGGTAGCCGGTGTTGGTGACCGTGACGATCAGCGCCGGGTCGCCGAGTTTGCGCCGGAGCCGGCTGAGGATCACCCGTACCGATGAGGTGAAGGGGTTGGCGTTGGCGTCCCAGACGTGCTCGAGCAGCGTCTCGGCCGGCAGGACCTCGCCCGGGTGGTGCATGAAGTAGCGCAGCAACGAGTACTCCCGGGCGGTGAGGTCGAGCGGCGTCGCGGCCCGCCAGGCACGGTGGGTGGCGAGATCGAGCGTCAGCTCGCCCACCCGCAAGGTCGATCCGGCGCTGTCCTCGCGGCGGCTCAGCGCCCGCAGCCGTGCCAGTAGTTCGGCGAAGTGGAACGGCTTGACCAGGTAGTCGTCGGCGCCCGCGTCGAGCCCGGCGACGCGATCGGCCACCGCGTCCCGAGCGGTCAGCACGAGGCAACGCCGGGGCCTGCGCAGGTACGGGTCGTCCGGTGCGCGCCGCAGCAGAGCGAGCCCGTCCCCGTCCGGCAGGCCGAGGTCGAGACACACCACGTCGTACGTCGTGGTGGTGAGCAGTTCCTCGGCGGTCGCATACGTCCCGGCCACGTCCACCGCGTACGCCTCGTTGCGCAGGCCCAGCGCGACGATCTCGGCAAGGTCCGGATCGTCCTCGACCAGCAGAACACGCATGGCGCGCTCCCTCCCCCATTCAGCGTTGCGACTTCCGGGCGGTCGCCGTTCCGGCCGGCCCGGAGACGGTCACCTTGCCGCCGGCGAAGTCGAGGGTCACGTCCGGGCCGGTTCCGGTCGGGTCGTCCGGGCGGTACCTGTTCGCCGCTACCGGTACCAGTGTCAGGGCCGGTGGATCGGTCGGCAGTTCCGCCCCCTCGATGTTGCTGTGCTCGTCGACCGCGTACCAGCCCAGACGCGGACCGTCGCGGGTGGTCACGGTGACGTACGTACGCATCTCGCCGTCGGCGACGACGGTGCCGCCACCGGCCACCGCGGCGATCGGTCCGTACTCGGCTTCCACGGCCTTGCGCTCCTCGCGGCCTTCCTTGGTCTGGCCGTCGAGCATGAGGAGTACGCGTTTCTCGTGCGCCCGCAGGTCGTCGGCGGAGAAGCGGTGGCGTGGCGGGAACAGCGCACCCACCGCGTCGGCGCCGACGGCCGAGATCCTCGGCTGGTTACCGGCAACGGTGACCTCGAACGACCCGCCGGTGTCCAGCCGGTACGTCCCGACGACTGCGGCCGGGTCACCACCTCCGGCCGGCGTGGTCGGCGTCGGCAGCGCGCCGCCGGCCACCAGCGACGGTACGGTCGCGGCCAGCAGCTCCTCGGCGGTGAGCACCGATCGGTTGGACGACATGACGATCACCTGGTCGCGCGCGGGAATCCACACGACCGCCGTGTTGTGGCCGACGTCGCCGCCACCGCCGGCGATGGCCACGATCGGCGTGCCGTATACCGGGGCGTCGAAGGCCATCCAGCCGCCCAGCGTGTGTGAGCGGCCGTCGCCCACCGGGTGCCCCGGATCGCCGGCGTGCTTGGCCAGCGCGCCGCGGAACAGCGCATACGCCCAGGTGGCCAGTTCCCTGGTGCTCATCGCCAGCGAGCCGTTGCCCTCCGTTGTCCAGTACGGACCGGGGAAGTCGTTCGAGCGGCCGGGCTTGCCGTCGTCGAGGTACCCGGCCGCGACGGGTCCGGCGGCGGCCGGCCGGCCGTGCCAGAAGCCGCCGGTGACGGCACCCCCGGGCAGCGTGAGGACGTTCCGGAGGGTGTAGTCGCGGTAAGACATGCCGGACACGGTGTCGATGATGATCGCCAGCAGCGTGTACCCGGCGTTGGAGTAGGCGTCGTCGGTGCCGGGCGGGAACGCCAGCTCCAGCTTGTTGATCGCGGCGATCGCGCCGGCCCGGTCGAGTGGCTGGTCGTCGGCGCCGATCGAACCGCCGATCCCGCTGGTGTGCAGCAGTACCTGGCGTACCGTCGCCTTGGCCACCGGCCCGGTGATCGCCGGCACCAGCTTGCCGACCGGGTCGTCGAGGGACAGCTTCCCGTCCTCGGCGAGCTTGAGGATCGCGGTGGCGGTGAACGCCTTGCTGACCGATCCGATGCTGTACACCGTGTCGGCGGTGTTCCGGGCGCCGGTGGCGTCGTCGGCCGTGCCGTAGCCGGCGAGGCACTCGAACCGGCCACCGGTCGACGCGGCGACCGCGCCGCTGAACCCGGCTCGCGCCCACGCGCCGAACGCCGCGTCCAGTTTGCTGTCACACTGCGGCGCGGGCTTCTCGCCGGTGGTACAGGCGGCCGTCGCGGCCAGCAGCACGCCGATCACCAGGGCTACGGGCATTCTCATGCCGTGAAGTTAGGGGCGGCGCTGCGAACGTGATGTAAACGAGAATGCGCGTGAGCGAGAAGGGCCACGCACGACGCGCCCGGCCTGCTCGGCACTCGCCTGACCTGTTGAAAGGACCGTTCGTGACCTTCACCGTACTCACCACCGCTCTTGACGCGTTGCGGCACGTCACCGCCGGTGCCGTCGGCACGGACCGGCTGGACGCCCCGACCCCGTGCTCGGAATGGACAGTGGCGCAGGTGCTGTTCCACGCCGCCGGGGACCAGCACGGCTGGGCGTCCACGGTCGGAGCGGGCGCGTTGCCGTCGTACGACCCGTTCGATCCGCCGCGCCGGCACGACGGCCTCCAGGACACGGTCACCAAGGCGATCGAGGTGGCCGCCGGTGCCTGGGCCGGCGTCGACCCGGCGGCGCCGTCGGTGCGCACCCCGCTGCCACCGGTGCCGGAGATGGCGCCGGCACTCGCGGCCGCGGCCTGCGCCCTCGACGCCGCCGTCCACGCCTGGGACGTCGCGGTGGCGACCGGCCAGCCGTCGCCGCTGACCGCCGAGCTGGCCGAGCAGCTGTTGCCGGCCGCGCAGGCGACGGCCGAACCGCTGCGCGGCTTCGCGTACGCCCCCGCCCGGCCCGGTCAGCCCGGCGACGATGCGGCCGTCATCCTGCTGCGTTACCTCGGCCGTGACCCGCTGTGGACACCCGACGGCAATTGACCGGTCCCGCGGATCTTTTGCAGCCGGTCCGCGATCCGGAACCGGTACTCGGTGAGCACCTCGTTCTCCGGGATCGTGAAGCCGGCCAGCTCGTCGAGCAGTTCCTGGTCCCAGGGTGGGGCGTCCAGCAGGCCGGCGCCGAGCAGGTCCTCCGCCAGCAGGTGGAGCAGCCGCGCCTCGGCCACACTGTCCCGGGTGTTCTGCCGTAGCAGCAGGTCAGCCCAGTCCAGCAGATTGTCGAGGTAGGCCAGCACCACGGCGTGCCGGTACGCGGCCGGGCGCAACCCGGCCATGGCGTACGGGTCGGACGGCCGCTGCCGGTACGCCGCGAGCAACTGCGCCCGCTCCCCCGGCGAGTCCGGGTTCAGCAACGGCAGCAACTGCCAGACCGAGGCGATGTCGGCCGGGTCGAAGACGTGCTCGTACCAGCGGCGGGCGTCGGCGAAGCGCTGCGTGGCGTGCAGCCTCTGCGCCACCAGCAGCGGCAGGTGACCGAAGATCTCCCAGTAGTACGGCCCGTTGGCGCCGCGGAAGTCCAGTCCCGAGCCGCCGGTCAGGCGGTGCGGGACGGTGAGCTGCACGTCGGTGCTGGCCGGCAGCTCACCCGCCTGCTGGGTCTCGCGGGACAGCAGCGCCGGCCGGCCACCGGTGAGCAGCTTGCGGGTGAGCTCGGCGGCGGTGCCGGTGGTCAGCCGGGTGAGCTCGAACGGCAACGCCGCCAGCTCGTACGGCCGGGGAATGGCCAGGTCCTTGGCGTGCCGGTGGTAGCTGTCCCGGACGAACAGGAACAGGCCATGGGCACTGTCGAGGACGGCGTCGAACGGCGTACCGGAGGAGCGTGGCAGCTCCGCCCAGGCGCCCGCCACGGGTTGTGCGGCTGGCAGCGTGCTCGGCTCCTGGCCGACCGGAACACGGCAGTAGCGGGCCCCGCTGAACAGGTACAGCTGGTCGCCGCGGCGGAACGCGGCGGAGACGTCGCGTGGCATCCGCTGCGGGAATCCCAGGTCGGGGAATTCGGCGATCGTCTGATCGGGGCCGAGCGTGTAGCGGAGGACCTCGCGCCCGCACGTCAGATAGAGCTTGTTGTCGATCAGCCAGGCGGCCTCGACCCGGGAGGCCTGCGCCACTTCGCTGGTGGCGTGCAACGGCCGGGTGGTCCGGCGGCCGTCCGGCGCGACCGTCAGCAGCGTACCGGCCCGGTTGTCGATGTAGTGGAAGGTGTTGTCCTGCTCCCAGAGCGCCTCGCTGATGGTGCGGTCGTCGGGCAGCCGGTCCGGGTTGTTGCGCAGCTCGCGCGGGTAGCCCGGGTCGAGGTCTTCCCGCCAGTCGCGTCCCCGCCGGTTGGAGTATCGGGCGTAGCGGGTCTCGCCGATGACGTAGGTGACCGGCCCGGCCACCAGCACCGTGACGATCCGGCCGAAGTCCGGGCTCAGGCCGAGCTGCCGCCGGAATTCGGCCATCGGGATCGGCATGTCCAGGGCGGTCGAGCTGACCACGAGGTCGGCCTGCTCCTGGTAGAACCATTCGGTGCCGTGCACGTCGGTGAAGGCCCAGTCGATCCGCGGCCAGGCCGGTAACCCTTCGGTCGCGGCGGCCTGCTCGATGCGCTGGGGATAGCCGGCGTCGACCCGGCCGAACGCCTGTCCGGTGTAGCGCAGACAGCTGTCGCCGATGAAGACGTAGGTGTACTGGCCGGCCCGGGTGAGGACGGCGTCGACCGGGCCGGGGACGGGCAACGCGGACGGCAGCCGGCCGAACCGGCCGTTGATCGGCTGCGGCGTAGGCCGGCGCCCGCCGCGCGCCGGTACGACCGCGAAGACGCCACGCTCGTTGTCGAAGAAGTATCGATCCCCGTTGGCCAGCTCGAACGCGGCGTCGACCCGGTTCCACTCGGGCAGCCGGTCCGGGTTGCCACGCAGCGGACGCAGCGGCGCGTCCTCCGGCTCGGTGACCACCACCGGCCGGCACAGGAAGCTGCCGCCTCGTACGTCGACGCTGAACCACGGCCACGACTCGGCCCCGGCCGGCACGTCGAAGCGCACCACGTCGGCCGCCGCGACCGGGTCCACGAAGATCCGGGCGACCCGGTCGGTGGTCGCCGCCGCCTCGGTGCTGGTCTCCAGTTCGGTGGCGAGTGCGCGAGCGGTGTCCGGCGGCGCCCGGTCGACGTACAGCCCGGGGTGCAGGGTGAGCAGCGTCGCCGCCCGCCGGTGACTCTGCCCGGCCGCCGACACGGTGTACGAGCAGGACACCGTGATCGAGGCCGTCTGCGGCCGTACCAGCAGGGTGATCGCACCGATAGCGCCGTCCTCGTAGGCACCGGTGCCGAGGGTCTGCGCCGGCACCCACTCGTGGTCGAGCTCCTGGTACGAGTAGCGGATCCGCACCTGCTGCGACTCAGGCACCACCCAGAACACGAAGAGCCGGCCGAACGCCCGTACCGGGTGCACCCGGTCGGCGTCGATCGGCACCTCGACCGGCAGCCAGGCCGCCCACCGCTCGTCCGGGCCGCCGAGCTCGGCGTGCCGGTAGTAGTAGCGCCGCGGCTCGGTGCGGGTGCGGCCGAACAGCACCAGCCGCCGCGCGGCGTCGACGAAACCACCGGCAACGATCAGCCGGGACACCTCGGTGTACGCGTCCAGATAACGGCGGTACGCCCGCTCGATCTCGCCGTCACCGAGTGAGCCGTCCCGCAGGTCGTGTTCCAGGGCCTCGAACGCCGGCGTCTTGTCCGGCCGAAGCCGCGGCCGCAGGTGGTTCTCCGGGTACAGCAGGCGTTTGCGGTCCGCCGCCCACTCCCGGTAGCTGCGCATCCCGGGCCACGCGGCCCGCACCCGCTCCCGCAGGTCGCCGTCGCCCTCGCGGCCGAGCAGGCAGCGCTGCAGGTAGAGCTGCACCGCGGCGATCCCCTCACGGACCCGCGAGGTCATCACCTCGGCGCCGGTCTCGACGTCGATCAGGAACCGGTCGGACAGCTCGCGGGGGTGCCGCATGCCCAGCTCGGCGAGCAGCGCGGCGACCAGCGCGTCCCGTGTCCGCAGGGTGGGCTCGCCGCGCGGGTCCCGGGCCGGCGCGCCGCCGCTGCGCTCGATCTCGCGCGTCAGGATCTCGTTGACGATGTCCAGGTACGGCACTTCGGCGCCGCCGTCCTCGGCAGCCGGAAGGCCGGCCAGGTCGGGCCGGCGCTCGGTCAGCTCTTTCCCGGCATCCGCCAGTTTCAGCAGATCCGCCAGGTAGGCCGCCGGCGAGTAGGCCGAACGGGTTGTCTCCGCGGCCGAATCGAGATGACTGACGGGCTGCTTATGACTGGACAGGGAATTCTCGGAGATCATGGAAAGCCTCCAATGATGATCCGGCGGTTGAGCGCGGGCACGCCGAAGAAAGGGATCTGCTCATCCCTTGGTCAATTGCGAATCGACGCTCGCCGGTGAATCGACGACACCGGCACAGCTGGAGTGTAGGCACGGCAACGGCTCGCGGACCTCCGCCGATCATCGGAGCAACGTCCGTCCGACTGATGACACCGCCGGGGACGGCTGGGGCATCGCCGAACGTACCGTTCTGATCGACTGGACCTATACCGTTCCGGCCGGGGCTTTCGGATCGGGCACCGGGTTGCTCACTCGCTTAGCCGTGCGGTCCACAGATCCTCGACCGGCCATTTCCCGGCCCATTCGGCGGTGGCGATGTCGTAGTACTCGTGGGTCTCGGCGTCGTCAGGGGCGTACAACTCGTGGAGGGCTTCGACGACGAACCCGCTGGCCCGCAGGACACGGATCCATTCGCCGTGACTGGGATGGAATTCGAACCCGCCGCCGGGCCATTGCCGTCGCGAGGTTCCCTTCTGCGGTCGTAACAGCCGCTCCCCCGCGTGTCCCCCTTCTTCGGGCACACACAGCATCGCCTGGACGCTGTTGGTCAGGAATACGAGTCGTCCACCGGGCCGCAGCAGTCGTGCCGCCTCCGGGATCCAGCGTTCGGGGTCGCACCACACGCACGCCCCGTACTCGCTGACGGCCAGATCGAAGGAGCCGTCCGGCAGGGGGACGTCCTCGGCATCGGCTTCGATCAGCGGGAAGGACAGACCGAACTCCTCCTGGCAGCGGCGGGCCGTGTCCAACTGCGCGGGTGTCAGGTCCACGCCGACCGGTCGCGCCCCGAGCCGGGCGAGCCAAGCGGAGACATAGGCGGTTCCGCAGCCGAGTTCGACGACGTCCAGGCCGTCGACGTCACCGAGAACGCGCAACTGGCTCTCCGGGTTGCCGAACAGCCCCCATGAGAAGTCTTCGGCCGCCCATGCTTCGTGGGCGCGCGCATCGGTGAACTGCGCATTCACGATCGTCCACAGATCACGATTGACGGCCAGCTCGTCCCTGGAATCAAGCATCAGCCGTGGCCACCTCTCAGTTCGAGCACCAGAATGTCGGCCGGCCGGGAGCGGACGCCGCTCTCCGACCGGCCAACTGTTTCAGGCGTGCCCGGCGAGCCCGTCATCCTCTGCGGACGAGATCGGGCGATTCCTCGCCGGCCACGACGCTCTGTCAGGGAATGGCGGTTGTGTTGAAGGCGAATCTGGCTGTCGAGTCGGCGATGGCGTCGGCGTTGACGTCCAACGCGGTCATGTTGGGGTTGGCGATGGTGTCGCAGGCCAGGTGGTAGCAGATGTCGTAGGCGACACCGGCGGTGCCACCGAACAGCGCCTGTTCTTCCGGCGTCTTGATGCCTTCGGCACCGGTGAAGATGCCACCGGCGGGAATTCCCACCGCGATGAACGGGCCGTAGTCGGAGCGGCCGTCGAAGTCGGTGCCGACGTGGCCGAGACCGCGGGAGTCGAAGAAGGCCGCGAGCTGTTGCTCGATCTGCGCGGAGCCGGGCGGTCCGGCCGGAGAGCCCACCCCGTCGGAGTCGTCGCCGTCGTAGAGCTTGTAGGCGTAGTTGGGTGAGGCCACCATGTCGAAGTTGAGGTACAGCCTGATCCGGTCCCGCTGGGCGGCGGACAGACCCTCGACGTACTGATCGGAGCCGAGCAGCCCGATCTCCTCCGCCGCCCAGAACGCGAAGCGGACCTTGTTGCGCACCGGGAAGTGACGCATCTGCAAGGCGGTCTCGAGGATCGCGGCCGTGCCCGAGCCGTTGTCGTTGATGCCGGGACCGGCCGTCACGCTGTCGAGGTGCGCGCCGACCATCACGACGTTGTTCGGGTTGCCGAGCCGTGTCTCGGCGATCACGTTGTGGTTGGTGCCCAGCGTCAGCGTGGAGTCGACCTTGAGGCGGACGGTGGTTCCGGGGTTGGCGGCGAGCTCGTTGCCGACGGCGAAGCTGGCGAAGACCATGGGAACTCCGGCCCGCCACTCTCCGATGTCGAGCGGGAAGGGGTCGGTGCGTCCGGGCTGTCCTTCGTTGAAGACGATGATGCCGGAGGCGCCGGCGAAGCCCGCGTTGCGGATCTTGGTGGCGAACCCGCACGTGCCGCGCTGGATGAGCGCGATCCGGCCGGCGACGAAGCCGTTGAAGTCGGCGGCTTCACATCCGCTCGTCGAGGTCGGTGTGGGGGTCGGCGGCAGCGTGAGGTCGACACCCTGCACCTGCGCGGTCACATCGCCGGCGGGTGAGGGTTCGAAGGTGAAGAACTCCTGGTTGGGAACGTAGGTCTTGCTGACCGGTGCGGTCTGACTCAGCGTGGGCGGGCTGTTCTCCGTCCAGTCCTGGACGAAGTTGATCGGGTTGAGCGTGACTTTGTAGCCGGCTCGGCGCAGTTTGCCGGCGACGTAGTCACGTGAGGCGTTGTAGCCAGGCGTTCCGGCAGCGCGGTTGCCGCCGTTGGCGTCGGCGATCGCCTGCAGGGCGTCGAGGTGCTCCTTGGCGTTCGCGCCGGTGACCCGCTTGACGAGGATCTTGGCGAATACATCGTCGAGCGGGGCAGCGGCCGCTGGTGCTGGTTGGGCGAGAAGTAGTGTCAGGGTCGCGGCTACAGAAACGACGCCGACAGCCCCCTTACGAGAAAAAATGCGCATAGTTCCCCCCGGGTGAATGAACCGATGGATGCTCCGTGACACCCCTTGAAGCGCGTTGCCCAGAACGTAACGTGCGCTCTCGATGCCAGGCATGGTCCGATCAGGTGGCCGCAAGGCGCATGGGGTACAGAACGACGAACCACGGTAATTGGCGCCAGCTCGGGTCAGGAGCGACACCCGGCAGCCGTCCGGGGATTCCCGCCAACCGCGACAACGGAGTTGGTCAGCGTTCCCAGCTGCACGGACGTTATCTCGATCGTGTCACCGGGTCGCGCGGTGAAATCGGCACCCGGCACGACGCCGGTGCCGGTCAGCAGCACCACACCGGCCGGAAAGCTGAGCGCCTGGAACAACCAGCCGGCCAGGTCTTCGAAGCCGCGGGTCATCGCTGAGGTCGAGGTCGTCGCGGCGTACGCCTCACGGCCCTCCCGCACCACCCGCAAGCCGATCTGGAACGGGCCCGGACCGGCCGCCCAGCTCGGCACGATCGCCGGGCCGACCGCACAGGAACGGTCGTAGATCTTCGCCTGCGGCAGGTAAAGCGGGTTCTCACCCTCGATCGAGCGGCTGCTCATGTCGTTGCCCAGCGTGTAGCCGAACACATCGCCGGCCGCGTTGAGCACCAGGCCGACCTCGGCCTCGGGGACATCCCAGCCGGAGTCGGTGCGGATCCCGACGGCGTCATGGTCGCCGACGACACGCCACGGACTGGCCTTGAAGAAGATCTCGGGACGGTCGTTGTCGTAGACGTGGTCATAGAGGGAACCGTGCCCGGACTCCTCCTTGCGCCCGTCGCGGCTGCGCCGGTACGTCACCCCGGCCGCCCACACCTCCTGCCGGTCGACAGGAGGAAGCACCGCGTCGCCCGGCATGTCGCCGCCGGCCTCGCGGGCGGCGGCCTCGACCACCGCCCGCGCCTGGTCGAGAGGCAGGGTGAGCAGGTCGGCGAGAGCGCCGTCGAGCCCGGCCCATTCGCCGTCCCGGCACACTGCCCACCGCGACGCGCCGCCGGCGCGCAGGTGGTGAATGGAAATCGCCAATGTGACCATCCTCGGTAGGTGGAGATGTAGCCGTTCCGGTGGCGCGCGCCGACGCCGTTACGCTGGTCGGGTGCCGCTCGGTGTGGAGATCATTGACACGGGTACGGCATTTCGAAAGGACTATCGACATGCCCCGTGTGGTACCGGCGGTCATCCGCGCCCTCGACGTTCTCGAACTGTTCCTGGACCGCCCCGAACTGTCGGCCCGCGAGGTGATCGAACGGCTCGAACTCCCTCGCACCACCGTTCATGAATTGCTCGTCACGCTCGTGGACCGCTCGTACCTGATCGTCGTCCCGGGCCAGCCGGTGCGGTATCGGCTCGGCATGCCGTTGTTCCAGCTCGGGGCGGCGTTCGCCGGCCGGCTCGACCTGGTCCGCGAGGCGCAGGGCGTCGCGCGCGACGTCGGCGCCGCGTGCAACGAGGCGGTCCACGTGGCCGTGCGGGACGGCGCCGATGTCATCTACCTCGTCAAGGTTGACAGTACCCATCCGGTCCGGATGGTCTCCGCGGTCGGGCGGCGGCTCCCGGCCCACTGCACGGCGGTCGGCAAGATCCTGCTGGCCGGCCTCGATCAGGCCAGCCTGGACGCCGTCCTGGCGAAGGGTCCCCTGCCGGGCATGACGCCGGAGAGCATCACCGACCCGGAGCGCCTGCGGGCACATCTCGACCAGGTCCGGGCCGAGGGCGTCGCGGCCGACATCGGTGAGTCCGACAGCGCCATGCGCTGCGTGGCCGCGGCGGTCCGGGACCATTCCGGCGCCACCATCGCCGCGATGAGCATCTCCGCGCCGATCATCCGCTGGACCCCGCAGGCGCATCTGGAGTGGACCGAGCTGGTGCGCGAGGGCGCTGCCACGCTCTCCGCCCGCATGGGCTACCTGACCCGCCCCCGGTAGCCCGCCTGCCGTTCCGGGCGGCGGGCACATCGAAGCATTGACATCTCTCATCGGGCTCCCCTACCGTCGCGTCTACCGGTGACGATATATCGAACTCTGTACGAAATCTCGAACAGCGGTGCCCCGAGGGAGGCCAATGGTCATGCAGGACAACTCGTTGTGGTCCCGGCGCGGCTTTCTGGGGATGGGGGTGGGGGTGCTCGGCGCGGCCGGTCTGGCCGCGTGCGGCGGCGACTCCGAGTCGCCCTCCACCGTGCAGCCGGAAGTTCCGAAGGAGCTGCTCGACGCCGCGGCGTCGGTGAAGGGCTCCTCGATGGGGATGCTGTCGCAAAAGTTGTACTCGACCGCGGCGAACGCAGCGCTCGACAGCTCGATCAAGAAGTTCGCCGACGCCACCGGGACGAAGATCGAGAACAGTCTGGTCCAGGCCGACGCCGGTGACGTGGTGGCCAAGATAGACGCCGAGGTCAAAGGCGGTGTGGCACGGGACCTGGCGTTCATGACCGACTCGCGGTTCATCGCGCAGTTCCATGCGCTGGGCGACCTGGAGGACGTGACGGACACCGTCGAGGCCCTCACCGCCAAGTACGGCGAGCCCTGCGCGGAGGCGAAGAACTTCTGCGTCTTCGACGGCAAGTGGTACGCGATCCCGTACCACTTCATCGGGATCGGCTCGTTCCTGCGCAAGGACTGGATGCAGGACAAGGGCATCGCCCCCAAGGACGTCTACACGTGGGAGGAGGTACGCGACCTGAGCCTGGCGATCTCTGATCCGGGTAAGCGCCGGTTCGGCTGGGGCATGACCGTGAACCGCTCCGGTGACGGCAACGGCCTGATCGAGGCGCTGATCAACTCCTACGGCGGGGCGATCGCCTCCAACGACGGCACGAAGGTCACGTTCGACTCGCCCGAGACGGTCCAGGCGGTGACCTTCCTCGGCGACATCTACACCAACCCCAAATACCGGCCCATGCTGCCGCCGGGGGTGGCCAGCTGGACCGACACCAGCAACAACGAGAACTGGCTCGCCGGCATCCTCGGCTACACCCGCAACAGCTTCAGCGTCTACGCGGACTCCAAGACGAAAAAGAACCCCGTCTACGCCAACACCCACGTCTTCTCCGACTGCATCGGGCCGGCGACCGACAAGTCCCTGCTGCTCGGCCAGTCACAGGGTTTCGTCGTATTCAAGGGCGCCAAGAACGCCGCGCTCGCCAAGCTGCTGGCGCAATACCTGGTCAGTGCGCCCGCGCTGGTCGGGGTGGCGAAGGAGGCACCCGGTCTGGCGATGCCCGCCTGGGAGAAGGTCTGGGACGCCGACCCGTTCTTCACCGGCGGCGACCCGGCGTTTCCCATGCTGCGCACCATGTCCCAGCAGCCGTTGCCGCTCGAAACCAAGAACGGGCTGGCCTTCCCGCAGAAGGCCAGCGCCGGCCAGCAGGCTGTCGTCGGCGCCTACGTCCTGACCGACATGATGCAGCAGGTCGTCCAAGGAACAGCTCCCGCGCAGGCCGTGACGGCCGCACACGCCAAGATGGTGCAGATCTTTGCCCAGCAGGGGCTGCCGCAGTGAGGTCGGTCCGTGCCGCGCCGGCCCCGGTGACCAAGGCATCCTCACCGCCGGGGCCCGGCTCGCTCACCGCGACCCAGCGGCGGCTCGGCCGGGACTGGCGGCTGGCGGCGCTGTTCCTGGCGCCCACGGCAGTGCTGGTCGGGGCGCTCGTACTCGTGCCGATCGCCCAGTCGATCGTCACCAGCACGACGGAGCGGCACGGGGCGGACAGCGTGTTCGTCGGCCTGGCCAACTACATCGCTCTGGCCGGCGACGCGCAATTCCGTACGGCCGTCGTGAACTCGTTCGTCTTCACCGCGTACGCCGAAGTCTTCAAGGTGGTGCTGGGGCTGGCCGCGGCCCTGCTGCTGCACCACCGGCGCCGTGGCCGGGCCCTGCTGACCGGGCTGCTCCTGGTGCCGTGGGTGGTGCCGACCGTGGTGACGGCGTTCAGCTGGCGTTCGCTGCTCGACCCCATCTTCGGCAGCGTCAACACGCTGCTCACCGCCTCGGGGATCGGGCCGCTGCTGGCCTCCGCGAATCTGGTCGACAGCTGGCCCGCGGGCTGGCTGTCCGACGCGTCGCTGGCCATGCCGTCGGTGATCCTGGTCAACGTGTGGAAGGGGGTGCCGTTCTTCACCGTCTGCTTCCTCGCCGGGCTGAAGGCCATCCCGGCGGACCAGTACGAGGCGGCGACCATCGACGGCGCCTCGTCATGGCAGCGCTTCCTGCACGTGACGCTGCCCGGACTGCGCCACGTGATCACCGTGACGGTGACCCTGTCGTCGATCTGGACGTTCAACAACTTCGACCTCATCTGGCTGCTGACGCAGGGCGGCCCGGGCGACGTGACCACGCCGTACGTGCTGGTCGCCTACACGAAGGCGATCCTGCAGCTGCAGTTCGGCGCGGGCGCGGCGGTCACGCTGGTCATGCTGCCGATCATCGGCGTACTGGTGTTCGTCCTGGTCCGGTTGTTGCGCCAGGACACCGGCACCGAACCGCCGGGGCGGACCCGGACGGCGCGGTGGGTCGCGTGGGCCGTCGCGGCGGCGGTCACCGGCCTGCTGGCCTGGGCGTCGCCGCAGATCTTCTGGAAGGCGGCCGTGGTCCTCGGCGTGATCCTGCTGGTCGCGGCGGCGGTCGGCCGGCTGATCTCGGCGCTCCAGGCCCGGGGTGGCCGCCGCGCGTCGTCGTTGGTGTCCAGCGTGGGCTCCGGTGTGGCGCTGGCCGGGTTGCTCGCCTTCGTGCTGTTCCCGATGTACTGGATCGCCGTCACGGCCTTCAAGTCCGAGGGCCAGGTCGTCATGCGCGAGCACGACCTGTGGCCGACGCCGTGGACCCTGGAGCAGTTCAGCGCCCTGTTCGCCAACCAGCCGTTCGGCCGCTGGTATCTCAACACCCTGCTGGTGTCCGCGGCGTCCACGACGGTGGCACTGCTCTGCGCCGTCCTGGGCGGCTACGCACTGGCCCGGCTGCGTTTCCGCGGGGCGCAGGGCTTCACCGTCACCGTGCTGCTCACCTACGTGATGCCCGGCGCGCTGCTGTTCATCCCGCTGTACCAGCTGCTCATCGAGGTGCGGCTCACCGACTCGCTGTGGTCGCTGGTGCTGACGTACCCGACCTTCACGCTTCCGTTCGCCACCTGGCTGCTGGCGGGGTACTTCGCGTCGATCCCCGCCGACCTGGAGGACGCCGCGCTGGTCGACGGTTGCAGCCGCGTCCAGGCGTTCGGCCGGGTGGTGCTGCCCCTGGCCAAGCCGGGGCTGCTGGCGGTCGCGCTGTTCACCCTGACCAACGCCTGGAACGAGTTCCTGTTCGCCTTCGTGTTCGTCACGAAGGACGAGTACAAGACGCTGCCCGTGGGGATGCAGTCGATGATCGCCGGAGACGTCGTACCGCAGGGGCAGCTCGCCGCCGCGTCGCTGCTCGTCAGCATTCCCGTGGTGGTCATGTACGCCTTCGGGCAGCGCTTCCTGACCGAAGGGCTCACCGCCGGAGCGGTGAAGGGTTGAGTGCCTCCCTCATGGGGCGAGGGAGGCACTCCCCACTAGCGGCGCGGAGCGCAGGCGGTCAATGGCTGCGGGCATCACCGCAGCCATTGAGTGGCGTCGATTCATTTGCCAGGATGGCGCTATGACGACGGCGCGACGCCTGTTCTCGGCCCTGTCCGTAACACTTCTGGCGGTGACCGCGGCCCTTCAGGCCGCACCCGCGGCCGCCGCGCCGCCCGGTGGCGTCGATCCGGATACGCCGTGGCGAATGCGGCACTGGCCGCAGACTCAGCCGTGGCAGCTCGACGAGGCCACCACGCTGGCGCGTCCGGCCGGCGAGCCGCAGCCGATCGACCCGCAACGGTACGAGCTGCCGGACACGATGACCTGGTCGGACTACAAACCGGTGCCGGGCACCGACTGGGCGAACCCGGCGGTACGCGGCTCGGAGCGCAACTTCAACGGCGCGCTCGTGCTGGTCGACTACCCGAACCAGCCGTTCGTGGTCACCCAGCCCGCGAACTCCACGATCTACGGCAACCCGTCCGGCGTACAGAATCTGGACCGCTCCGAGGTCCCCGCCTTCTACCGCGACTTTCTCAACAAGCCGGGTGCGCTCAACCGGGGCCACACCATCCACGAGTACTGGATGGAGGACTCGAACGGGCGCTACGGCATCGAGTTGAGCGCGTTCGGCGTGTACCAGATGCCGGCCGAGAGCCACGAGTACGGCATCGAGAACCAGATGCAGCGCGGACTGGGGTGTCCGAGCGACGACGTGTGCGGCCGCAATCTGCGTACCGATGCGCGTGCCGCCTGGGTCGCCGCGGTCGGTGAGCAGGAGGCGGCCGCGTACGATTTCGTCTTCTTCCTCTCGGCCGGCCAGGACGAATCGGCCACCTGGCAGGAGTTCGGCCCGATGAAGTTCACCACCAAGGAGGACGTCACCGACGAGTTCGGCCCGCCGGACGAGTCGCTGCCGAACTGGAACGCGACGCGCTACGTCGAGTGGACCTCCTGGCAGGCCTCGGCGAACATCTGGCCGAACGCCACCCAGGGCAGCTCGCTGCAGGCGGAGAGCTCGGGCATGTCGACGTACGCGCACGAGTTCAGCCACATCCTCGGCATCGGCGACAACTACAACAACCCGTACTCGGTCCCGCCGCGCCGCGACTACAGCGGACCGTGGGAGATGCTGAGCCGGGGCACTTTCAACGGGCCCGGCGGACCGCACAGCCGATGGCTCATTCCGGGCACGGCGGGGTCGTCGATGGGCGCCCAGCACATGCTGCGTAACAAGATGAAGCTCGGCATCGTCGACGACGAGGCGGTGCTGAAGCTGTCCCGCGACGCGCTCGCCGAGTCCGGCGTCGTGGTGACACGCGTGACGGCACGTGCGGTCGACCCGGCGGGCCGCCGGCTCGCCGGGATCAACGTGACCCTGGACGGCGGCGACCGCAGCGCGGCCTGCGACACCGCGACGGATCCGTACTGCGACGGCGGCGGATACGACAACTACACGGTCGAAGTGGTCGACCGGATGGGCTTCGACTCGTTCACCCCGGACTCCGGTGTGCTGCTGGCCAAGACGAAGGACGAGGACGCCGCGCCGTTCATCTGGACCGTCGACGCCAACCCGCAGGACATCGACAAGGTCGACTTCGTGCTGCCGGACGGGACACCGCAGAAGATGACCATCGGCGACTACCGGCAACTCTCCGACGCGCTGTTCCACGCCGGCACCGGCTCGGGCAGCCTTTTCGAGTACGCGGACACGGCGAACCGGCTGCACTTCTACGTCCTGGACCGGAGGCGCGACCGCAACGGCGTGCTTTCGTACGAGGTGGCGGTGCGCTCGCTCGACGGCGCCGGGCCGTCCGCGCGCGGGGTCAGGGCGTGGCCGGCCGTGGCCCGTGCCAACTCGTCCGGCTGGGCGCGGTGCACGATCCCGCTGCGCAACACCGGCCGGGCCGCCGACGTCTTCCGAGTCTCGGCACCCGGTGCCGTGCTGCCTCGTGCGGTCGTCGGGGTTGCCGGTGGCCGCCCGTCGACGGTGGAGGTCTACGTCAAGGGCGTCCCGCGGGTGCCGGTCACGATCACCTCGGAGAGCAGCCCGGCAGCGACCGTCACCACCTCATGCACGGTCCGGCGGTGATGCGCTGACCGCCGCCTCTACGACATCGCGCAGCCGTCCCGCCGTCCAGGCTCCGGCGATGCCGCGCCGCGTGGCGAGGTAGGCCACGATACGTTCGGCGGACCAGCCGTGTGCCTCGTGCAGCCCGTCGGCGAGCATCGCCAGGTACGGCGCGGCCGGCGACGTGGTCGGAATGTCGCCGGCCCTCCACGGTGCCGTGAAGGTGAGCACCGGATATCCGTCGTGCTCGCCGGCGTGGACGAGCGTCTCGTACGGGCCGGGTCCCAGCTGCGCCGTGCCGCGCGAGAGGACGCTGTCCAGGTCTGTGCCGGGGGCCCGGCGCATCTCCTGTGCCACCACGTCCGCGAACTGCCCGGCCGTCAACAGGTAGGCGCGGGCCGCGGTGGTACCGGGGAGGTGCCGGTCGTAGAGGGCCACGCCGCCCGTCCACTGGCTCGAATTCAGCGCGAAGTAGATGCCGCCCGGCAGCATCACCGGCCGGATCGCGGCGGGTTCGCGGGGGTCCCGGCATCCCGGCAGGACGCGGCGGGCGCCGGGCGGGCAGCCGCCGGCGAGGTAGTACCGCAGTCGCGCCAGGCACATGTTCGATCCGTACGCCGCGTACCAGACCAGAGTCTCTCCGGCTCCATCGTTCGCCATCACCCGAACATTGTGGTGTCCCGGCTGCGGTGAGCTGACTGGCCGGATGCGGCCGGCGGGCGTGCGGATCCGGCGGTCTCGAGCCGCGACGTCCGGACCAGTCCCGCCCCGAGCAGCATGAGGAACAGGCCGAGCACCGCCATGTCCTCGGTCGCGTTGCCGGTGGTCGGCAAATCCCCGCCGTTGTCCGGCTGCGATCCGCCGGTGTCCGGTTCCGACCCGCCGTCGTCCGGCTGGGATCCGCCGGTGTCGGGCGAGGGCGAGGGCGCGGGCGCCGGCGCCACCGTGACGTCCAGCCGCATCGACCGCACGTTGCCGTCCGGGTCAGCACCCACCGCGACGATGCTGTGCGTGCCGGCAAGGTTCGCCGGCACGGCGATGTCGAGGGAGAACTCGCCGTTGTCGTCGGTGAGGACCGTGCCCAGGGAAACCGGCGCCGAGTAGACGACGACCTCCACGGTCGAGTTGGGCGCGTAGCCGGAGCCCCGGATAGTGACCGTCTCGCCCGGTTGGACGGCGTCGACGTCGCCGTCCGCACCGCCGTCCGCGCCGAGCTGTTCGTCCGCGACCGGCGGTGTCGAGGGAATGGCGGGCGGGACCGCTGTCACGCTCGCCGATGGCGCGGACGCGATCGAGTCACCGCTGGCCGAGTGTGCCACGACCACGACCGTGTACGGCTGGTCCGCCCGTGCGCCCAGGACGCAGGTCGTAGTTTCAACGGCTTCGCAGGTCGCCGGGCCGGGTGAGGCAATCGCGGTGTAACCGGTGACCGGCGCGCCGCCGGGCGCCGGGGCGCTCCATGACACGGTGATGGTCGCGGTTTGCGGCGCAGCCACCACCGCGGTCGGCGCGGCCGGCGGGGCGAGTGGGGTCACCGACACCGCGCCCGTCGCGGCGCCGGGGCCGGCGGCCGTGACCGCGCGCACCTGGATCTGGTACGTCGAGTCGTTGCTGAGGTTGCCGACGGTCGCCGTCAACATGCCACCGGCACCACCGGCCGGGCTCAACCCGGACCAGGTCTTTCCGTTGTCGACCGACACCTGGTAGCCGGTGATCGCATCAGCGCGGGCATCGGCCGGCGCCCCGAACGTCAGCGCCGCCGCACGGTTGCGGGCTGCCACGGTGAGCGCGCGGGGAGCGCCGACGTCGGCGCTCAGGGTGAGCGCGGCCGCTGGGCTGGGCGCGCCGGGACCGGCGGCATTGATGGCACGGACCGAGACCTGGTACGTGGCTCCGCCGGTCAGCGCCGGCCGGCCCTGGCCGGAGGCCGTCGTGATGACGGCGGTCAGTGTGCCGGTTCCGCTCGGCGGGGGCAGCGCCGCCCAGGTGGCACCGCCGTCGGTGGAATACTCGTAGCCGGAGATCTCGCTGCCGCTGCTGCTGGGCGCCGCGAACGTCAGGGTCGCGCCGGCCGTGCCGGGCACCGCGGTCAACCCGCTGGGCGCACCGGGAGCGCCGTACGGGGTGACCGTCACCGCCTCGCTTGCCGGGCCGGGGCCGACCTCGTTCGACGCCCGCAGCCGCAGCCGGTACGCGATTCCGTTGGTCAGGTCCGCGATCGTGGCGCGAACGGTCGTCGGCCCGAGCTGGGTGTAGCCCGCCAGCGGCCACCAGGTGGTGCCGCCGTCGGTGGAGTAGTCGTACCCGGTGATGGTGGCACCGTGGGCGGGCGGCGCGGTGAACATGACGGTCACCTGCCGGTCGCCCGATGTCGGCGTGATCAGGCTCGGCGCACCCGGCTCGGCCGGCGCCAGGATCCTCCCGACGGGATCGCTGGCCGGGCCGGCGCCCTGTGTGTTCACCGCTCGCAGCCGGATGTCGTAGCGGTGGTCGTACCGGAGAGGCAGTCGGGTGTCGCTCTCGGCGGAGACCTCCACGTGCAGCGGGCCCGTGCCGGTCGGTGCGACGTCGGCCCAGGTTTCGCCGTCGTCGGTGGAGTACTGATATTTGACGATCGCGCTGTCGCCGGGGCTCGCCGCGGTGAAGTCGACGCCGAAGCGGTTGCCGAGCAGCGACAGGTTGAGCGATGCCGGCCGGCCGGGCGCGCCCGGCACCGGCAGTTCCACCCTCAGCGGCATGCTGTCCTGGCCGGTGCCGAGCTCGCTGACCGCCCGGAGACGCAGGTAGTAGGTCTGCCCGTTCTGTAGCGGAGTGGTGCCGTCACCGGCGGAGGCGGTGATGATCGTCGAGCTCATGCTGAAGTCGTCGTTGACGGTGTAGGGCGGCAGCGGTCGCCAGGTCCCGCCGTAGTCGGTGGAGTATTCGAGGCCCGTGACCCGGCTGCCGCTGTCCGTCGGCTTGTTCCAGGTGAGGGTGATCGCACGGTCCCCGACCTGGGCGGACAGGTCGACCGGTGCGCCCGGCACGGTCGGGTCCAGGGCGGCCTCGACCGGGTCGCTGGGCATGCCCGGACCCTGGTCGTTCACGGCACGGATGCTGATCAGGTACCCGGTGCCCCGTGCGAACGGCCAGCCGCTCTGGCTCTCGGCCTCCAGGACCGCGTGCAACGGGCCGGTGCCGGTGGTCGTCACGTCGGCCCACGTACTGCCGCCGTCGGTGGAGTACTGATATTTGACGATCGCGCTGTCACCCGGCGCGGGCGCGGTGAAGTCCACACCGAATCCGGCGCCGGCCGGAGCCGCCGTGACAGGAGCCGGCGCTGCCGGCGCACCGGGGTTCGGAAGGGTGATCGTGACCGTCTCGCTGTCCCGGCCGGTGCCGAGGTCGTTGAGGGCATGGATCCGCACCTGGTAGGGCATGCCGTTCGACAGGGAGGTCGTGCCGTCGGATTCGGTGGCGATCGTGGCGGTCCCCCGCATGTCGCCGGTGACGCTGAGCGGCTGCCAATGCGCCCCGTCGTCGGTGGTGTACTCCCAGCCGGTGATCGGGCTGCCGTTGTCCGGTGGCACACCGAACGTGAGCGTCATAGTCCGGTCGCCGGGCTGGATGCGCAGATCCCACGGCCCTTCCGGCGCCGTCGCCGGCAGAGACGCCTCGGCCGCGCCGCTGGGCATTCCCGCGCCCTGGGCGTTCACCGCGCGGATCCGGATCCGGTACGGACGACCATGCGCGAACCGGAAGTCACCACTGCTCTCCACCTGCAGGACCGCACGCAACGGCCCGGTGCCGGTGATCGTCGCATCAGCCCACGAGTTGCCGTCGTCGGTCGAATACTCGTACTTGACGATCGCACTGTCACCGGGGCTCGGCGCGGTGAAGTCGACCCCGAAACCCTCGCCGGCCGCAGCCGCGGTCACCGAGGTGGGCGCCTCCGGCGCGCCGGGGTTCGGGAGGTTGACGGTCACCGTCTGGCTGTCCGGTCCGGCGCCGAGCGCGTTCAACGCCCGAACCCGGATCCGGTACGACTGGCCGGTCCGCAGCACGATGGAGCCGTCTCCGGTGGATTCGGTCGTGACGACAGCGGTGAGCCGCATGGTGCCGCTGACACCGGTCAGCGGCCGCCAGTGGGCACCGTCGTCGGTGGAATACTCGAACCCGGTCAGCGGACTGCCGTTGTCCTGCGGATTACCGAAGCTCAGCGCCGCTCCGCCCTCGGCCCGCGGCACGGCCGTCAAATCCCACGGCGCTCCCGGTCGGGCCGCGGGCAAGGAAGCCTCCGCCGCGGCACTCGTCATCCCCGCGCCCTGGGCGTTCACCGCGCGGATCCGGATCCGGTACGGACGACCATGCGTGAACCGGAAACCGCCGCCACTCTCGAACTCCAGAACGGCGTGCAACGGCCCGGTGCCGGTGATCGTCGCATCGGCCCAAGTGCCGCCGTTGTCGGTCGAGTACTGATACTTGACGATCGCACTGTCACCGGGGCTCGGCGCGGTGAAGTCGACCCCGAAACCCTCGCCGGCCGCAGCCGCGGTCACCGAGGTGGGCGCCTCCGGCGCGCCGGGGTTCGGCAAGACGATGGAGGCGGTCTGACTGTCACGCCCGGGGCCGAGGGCGTTCCGGGCACGGACCCGGATCCGGTACGGCTGACCGGTGCGTAACGCCGTGGACCCGTCACCCGCGGACTCGGTCGTGATCACGGCGGAGAGCCTCATCTCCCCGCTGACCCCGGTCAGCGGCCGCCAATGGGCACCGTCGTCGGTGGTGTACTCCCAGCCGGTGAGCGGACTGCCGTTGTCCGGCGGGTTGCCGAAGCCGAGCGTCACGCCACCCTCGGCCCGCGGGACAGCCGCCAGATCCCACGGCGCCCCCGGCGGGGCCGACGGCAAGGACGCCTCCGCCGCGGCACTCGGCATACCCGCGCCCTGAGCGTTCACCGCGCGGATCCGGATCCGGTACGGACGACCATGCGCGAACCGGAAGTCACCGCCACTCTCGAACTCCAGAACGGCACGCAACGGGCCGGTGCCGGTCGTCGTCGCATCGGCCCACGTGCCGCCGTCGTCGGTCGAGTACTGGTATTTGACGATCGCACTGTCACCCGGGCTCGGCGCGGTGAAGTCGACCCCGAAACCCTCACCGGCCGCAGCCGCGGTCACCGAGGTGGGCGCCCCCGGAGCGCCGGGATTCGGCAGACTCACGATGAACGTCTGAGTGTCCTGTCCGGGGCCTTCCGCGTTCAACGCGCGGAGGCGCAGCTGATACTGCTGGCCCGGTTGCAGCGCGGTGCTGCCGCCGCCACTCGACTGGTTGGTGATGGTGGCGCTCAGCTGAGTGGTACCGGAAACGGTCAGCGGTCGCCAGCTCGCTCCGTTGTCGGTGGTGTACTCCCACGCGTTGATCGGGCTGCCGTAGTCCCGCGGCGGCGAGAAACCGAGCGTGACGGCGCTCGCTTCCACGCTCACCGTCACCGAGTGCGGGGCATCCGGCGCCTTCGGCGGAATCGTCACGGCGAAGGGGTCGCTGGGCACGCCCGCGCCGTCGGCGTTGACCGCCCTCACCACCACGTTGTACGGAATGTTGTGTCCCAGCGGCATGTTGCCGCCGTGGGACTCGTGCGTGACCGTGGCCTGTTTGGTAGTCGTGCCGGTCACGTTGGCCAGCTGCCGCCAGCTGGTGCCGTTGTCGGTCGAGTAGTCGTAGCCGGTGATCGGGCTGCCGCCGTCGTCGGCCACCTGGAAGGTCAGGGTGAGCGTGCCGTCGCCCGGCGCCGCGGAGAACCCGGTGGGCTTACCCGGCGCGGCCATCGCCGTCTGCTCGGCGGCATCCGTCGCCGAGCCGGCAGCGTGCCGGGCGGTGCCGTCCGGCGAAGCTTCACTTTCCGTGGACGCGCTCGCGGACGGGGATGCGTTGGCCTGAGGCTCGGCGAAGGCCGGTGCGGTGTTCAGCATCGCGGCGGTGTTGGCGGTGAGCGAGAGGGCTCCGATAGCGGACAGCCAACGTCGACGGCGCATGAACGCACCCCATCTTCACGGGAAGTAATGTCACGCGCACCATATGTAAGCGGGCTCTCGTTGGAGCCCTCCCCCGCTCTTCGTCCCCCGCACGGGCGAAGATGGGTTCGGTCTGGCCGCGGCAGGGAGGTGTCTATGCCGCTGAACCGTGACGTCGAGATTCATGTCTATCGTGACGCGAACGGATACCGGCTTGATCTACGGTCGCTGGCCGGCGACACCTCAGCCTCCATCCAGTTGAGTTCAACGCAGATCATGGCGGACTTGGGGGCTGTGAAACGAGAGGTGGGGCTGCCGGCCGCACCGGCCAGGGACGCGGGAATCGAACCGGCTGGGACGGGCCAGCCGCTCCAGGATGTGGGCGCGGCCTTGTTCGGCGCGCTCTTCTCCGGTGACGCCTTCGCGCTGTACCGCGCGAGCCGCGTCGAGGCAGAACGGCAGAACAAGACCCTGCGGCTGGTGCTACGGCTACCACCGGAGCTGGCCGTGTTGCCGTGGGAACTGCTGTTCGACGAGAGCAGCGGGGACTACGTCTGCCACCGCTGCTCGCTCGTGCGGTACGTGCCTGTCCCGGAACCGCTCCGCGCGCTGACCGTCGCGCCACCGGTCCACATACTCGGTATGACGTCGTTGCCGGCCGACCTGGCGGTGCTGAACGCCGACGACGAACGACGGCTGCTGGAGACCGCACTGCGAGAGCTGAGACAGCGCGGGTTGGTATCGCTTCGCTGGGTCGACGGTGAGACCTGGGCAGCCGCCCGCGACGCGCTGATCTCCGGCTGCCATGTGTTCCATTTCATCGGTCACGGCTCCTTCGACCTGGCCACCCAACACGGTTCGATCTTCTTCGCGGACAGGCACGGCAACAGCGAGCCGGTAGCCGCCGCCGAGTTGGCGAAGCTCCTGGCCGTCCCGGACTCGCCACCACGGCTGGCGGTACTCAACAGTTGCCTCACCGGGGCGGGCACGGCCGCGGATGCGTTCGCCGGCGTGGGCTCAATGCTGGTCCGTCGTATCCCGGCGGTGGTGGCGATGCAGTTTCCGATCTCCGACGATGCGGCGATCACCTTCGCGCAGACGTTCTACACAGCCCTGGCGAGGGATCGCGGTGTCGACGAGGCGGTGCGGGTGGCGCGGATCGACATGGGCCGACGCTCAGGCACCTTCGAATGGGCGACTCCCGTGCTGTACCTGCGCAGTCAGGACAGCGACCTGTTCCACATCCAGGGCGATGGGGACACACCGGACGCGGCGGGCCGTCCGGGGACGCGGGTAGTTCCCGCTGAGCTGCCGCCGATCCCGGCCGTGCATGTCGGCCGGCAGCGCGAGCTCGGCGAACTCGACGCACGGCTGGCGGCAAACGCGGGGCCGGACGGCCGTCTGCTGGTACTGACCATCGGTGGGGCCGGCGGCATCGGAAAGACCGCGCTGGCACTGCACTGGGCTCACTCCGTTCAGCGGCGGTTCCCCGACGGACTGCTGTACGTGAACCTTCGCGGATTCGGCACCGAAGCGCCGATGGACCCGGCGGAGGCGGTACGTCATTTCCTGACCGCCTTCGGCATCGACGACCAACGGATCCCGGGCGACCTGGACGGGCGCACGGCCCTCTACAGATCGGTGACCGCGACGACGCGGATACTGGTCCTGCTGGACAACGCCGTGGACTCGGCACAGGTACGGCCGCTGCTGCCGGGCTCTCGTAACGCGGTTGTGCTCGTGACGAGTCGCAACCAGCTCGGCGGGCTGATCTCGGACGGCGCGACACCGGTGACCCTGGACTTTATGTCCCACGCCGACGCTCTCGCTCTCCTCACCCAGCGGCTGGGCGGGGCACGGCTCGACGCGGACGCGCAGGCCACGAGCGACCTCCTCGACTTCTGTGGCGGGCTGCCGCTGGCACTGTCCATCGTCGCGGCGCGCGCGCAGATCCGGCCGCGGACCCTTCTGGCGTCGCTCCGCGACGAGCTGACGGATGAGGGCGAAAGGTTGGATCTGCTCGCCATCGAAGGAGCCGAGACCAACCTGCGCGCCGTCTTCTCGTGGTCCTACAAGGCCCTCACCCCGCAGGCACAACGACTGTTCCGGTTGCTCGGCGTCAACCGGAGCCCGGAGGTCGGTTTGTACGGTGCCGCCTCGCTCGCCGATCTGCCGGTCAATCGCGTGCGATCGCGGCTCCGGGAGCTGGACGGCGCCCACCTCCTGGACGAGTACCGGCCGCAGCGATATCGCCTGCATGACCTCCTGCACCTGTACGCGGCGGCGCTCGCCGAAGAGGTCGATCCGCTCGACGATCGGCAGGCCTGCCTGCGTCGGTTGTTCGGCTACTACCTGGACACCGCCATGGTGGCCCGCGCGGTCCTGATAGGCGACCAGCCGTCGTCGAATCGGAGCAGCGGCTTGACGACCGCGGATGCGGGCGTTCGGATACCGCCTATACAGAACCGTGCGGAGGCCGCGGCGTGGTTCGACGCGGAGGATGCCAGCCTGCTTGCCGCCGTCACGAACATCGCGACCGGGGACCTTGCCGAATTCTCCGGCCTCCTCGCCTGGTCCGTCGACAACGTGTGGGTTTGGCGTGGACGCGTCCACGAGGTCGCCTCGATCTGGCGTAACGCCGCCGACGCCGCCGACCGGCGTGGCGACGCCGCCGCGATCGGCCGAGCCAACCGGCTCCTCGGTCTGGCTCTCCTGCGCCTGGGTGACAACGCCCAGGCCCGGACTCACCTCGAACGCGCGGCGGCCCAGTTCGCGGCTCTGGGCGATCCAGGAGGTCAAGCGGCAGCCCAGATGAACCTGGCGACCGCCCTCGACCGGGACGGGGATCCGAACGCGGCCAGTCAACTCGCCAACAGTTCCCTGCTGCTCTTCAGGACGGCTGCGGACAGGAGAGGTGAGGCGCACGCACTCAAGGCGGTGGGCCGCTACCGGGCCGAACTCGGCGAACCGGCCGAAGGACTGGCGGACTGTACGGGTTCACTGCACATCTTCCAGCAGCTGGACGACCTGGACGGTCAGGCCGACGCCCTCGACGACATGGGCAGGATCCACCAGCAGCTCGGGAAGCACGACCAGGCCCGCGAACTGTACGAGCGTGCCCTCGACCTCTACGGACAGGTCGGCGACGACTACGGCAGAGCCGACACCCTCAAGCATCTCGGTGACGCGCGGCATGCGCTCGGCGAAACCGACTCGGCCACGGCAGCGTGGCATCTGGCCACGGAACTCTTCCGAGCGCAGGGCCGCCATCACCGGGTCCGCCTCCTGGATGCGACGTGACGGGACGAGGACGATGCGGTCGTCGGTGTCGGCGGTCCACGCCCGGGTGACCTCGGCCAGCGGCACCGCCCGTGCCCGTACGCCGATCGCGCCGTCGGTTATCGCCGCGGCGAGCCCCGGCAGTTCCGCGATGAAGTCGCGGGCCGGGACGGAGCCGATACGCTGCCGACGATCTGCAGCCGGTGCTGCTGTAGTGCGAGCCGTCTGCCTTGGCTCGGGTCAGCTGACGCTCACGCGGGGTCCTCGAGCTCGTCGGCGAGCGCCTGCCAGGCCGCGGCACACGACCGGGCCACGTCGGCCATGGACTCCCGCCAGTGCGGCGGCACCGCGGCGACGAGCTCGGCCCATTCGGCCCGCTCGATCACGTGCGCGTCGACCCAGCGGACGAAGACCCGGCCCTTCTCGGCGTAGCGAACCGCCGGGTCGCGGCTCAGGTTCTCCCGCACCGCGGGCCAGCAGGCGCTCTCCCGGGCGCCGCCGGTGCGGCGCCGCCGGTATTCGACCGCGCCGCGCTGCGAGGTCAGCACCGGGTCCTGGCCGGCACGGAGGCGCTCCCGCACGTCCCGCGCCGTGCCCACGGATACCCCGGCCTCTTTGGCGATGGCGCGCAGCGGCGCGTCCGGCTTCAGCGCGATGAACTCGCCGGCCCGCCGCCGGCCCGCCGATCCGTCCACCGGACGCACCCGCCCGTCCCGTCCTACCCGGCTGCCCTCCGCTGCAGCCGGGGGGACGAGACGACGGCGGATCATGCTCACCGTCGTCGGTGACAGACCGACGGCGGCCGCGACGGCCCGGTCGGACATGTGCCCGAACAGGCCGAGGATGCGCCCGGCCGCCGCCTCGCGGTCGGACCGGGACAGCGGCAACCCGTGCTTGAGGTTGGCGTCGACCGAGAGCAGGAATGCCTCCGCGTCGTCACCGTCGAAGAAGGTGACCGAGATGGTGCGGTCGCCGCGTAGCTTCGCGGCGCGCAGCCGGTGCATGCCGTCGATGACCTTCATGGTGCGCCGGTGCACCAGGATCGGCGGCAGGCCGGACGCCGTGGCCAGCAGCTGCACATGCTCGGGGTTCTCCCCGCCCAGGCGCGGCGAGTAACCGGGCAGCAGCGACGATATCGGCACCGCGACCGGGAACCCCCTCCGCACATCGTCTGCTTCCAGGAATTCTGCGCTGCTCAACATTGGGACACACCTAACTGGGACAGGATCCGAGAAGGTACGACAGTCGACTGCTGATGCTCAAGCGCGACTCCACTCCGAATCAAATGTGGATTCGAACCTTGAATGGCTGCTTGTGCCGGGTTCGACTGTCACCCCAGGTGTGCGTCTCAGATGCGACCTGACGCCCTCGGTCGGCGTTCAAATCCCAGCCGCGGCAAGCCGCGGACATGTCCTACCGGGTCACTTCTCGATGCAGAACTCGTCGATCGGATAGCCGACATGCCGCTGCTCGACCGGCAGGCAACCGAGCACCTTCGTGCCCTCGGTCAGCTCCGTCACGTTCAGCACCGTGCCGCCCGGCCCGAGCACCCGCACATGCCAGTCGTCCTGGACGATCAGGTTGACCTTGACGCCCGACGGCGCCACCGCGTCGATGGCGAGCAGCGGGCGCGTCTCGATCTTCACCCGGCCCACGGTGACGACCCGTGACCGGCCCTGCGAGTCGACGGCCAGCACACGGCCGCCGGAGTGAAGCTCGCTCAGGTAGTTGGTGCGCCCGTTGGCCGACAACGTGTACGAGTGCAGCGCGCCGGCGTTGACCCGGAACGGCCGGGTCGGCATGTACGGCAGCGGGTGCGTCTCGCTGCAACAAAGGATCATGCCGGTGGAGTGCGAGCCGACCAGGATGCCCTCGTCGAGCCGGAAGTTCGTGCAGGTGTCGACGCAGGCCCGCTCACCGATGCCGACCCGGCGGATTCCGGTGACCGTCAGCTCGACGAGCGACACGTCCGCCGCTTTGCTGAGCGCGGCGGCCTTCAGTTCGGTGGCCTCGCCCGGGACACGGGGTGCCAGCATCACGCCGTCGGAGCCGTGTTCGAGGACCCCGAAGACGATCTCGGCTTCCTCGACGTCGGCTACCTGGGTGATGATGCTGCCCTCGGCACCGGCCGCGGCGGCCAGCACGATCTCCAGGGGGATCTTGGTGGGGTCGCGGAAGTAGAGCAGGCTCCACTTGTCGTGCCGGGCGGCGTGGCAGGCGGCCTCGAGACTGTCCGCGTCAACGATCTCCACGTACCGGCCGAACTCCACGTCGGGAAACTTCTCGGTCAGCACCGCGGGGTCGCCGTGCCGGGCCGGATCGACGATCACCAGGTCCGCGGCGCCGAACGTCTCGGGCAGCGGCTGGTGCTGCGGGAACAGCACCTTCTTGACGGTCGGGGGAATCGGCTCCAGGTCGGCGGCGTCGGCCGCCACGATCGCGTCCACCCGCTGGTGGACGGCCTCCTCGACGATGGCCTCCCGGGCGCCGTTGACGTTGCGGATGTCCAGCCAGCACAGCTTCACGGAAATCTCCTCAGAAACGGGTCAGGACGTGACGACGAGCCGGTCGGCGACGTCGTAGCGATCGGGAATGCTCGGCGTCTCGTGCACCAGCCGGGCGAGAGCGGACGCCGTCCAGCCGGGCCGGTCGGACTGGAAGACGTTGCGTCCGACGGCCACACCTGCGACACCGCCGCGCAGCGCGTCCGAGACGTACGCCAGCAGCGTCTCGGTGTCGGCCGAGCGCGGGCCGCCGGCCACCACGAGCGGGATCGGACAGGAACGGACCACGTCGGCCATCTCGCCCGGGGTGCCCACGTAGTCGGTCTTGACGATGTCGGCGCCCAGATCGGCGGCCAGGATCGCGGCGTGTGCCACCAGCTCGGGCGCTCGCGAATCGATGATCTGCGGCCCGCGGGCGTACATCATGGCGAGCAGCGGGAGGTTCCAGCGGTCGCACTCCCCCGCCACGGCCGCCAGATCGGAGATCTGGCGGGCCTCCTGCGGCGAGCCCAGGTTGACGTGCACGCTGACCGCGTCGGCGCCCAGCCGCAGCGCCTCCTCCACGTGGGCGACCAGGTACTTCGCGTCGGGATCGGGAGCGTGCCGGGTGCTCACGCTCAGGTGCACGATCAGCGACATGTCACCGAACCAGCCGGGGTCGACGTAGCGCAGGCTGCCCTTGTGCAGCACCACGGCGTCGACGCCGGTGCCGGCGATCTCGCCGACCAGCGCATTGAGGTCACCACGGCCCAGCGGGCCGTCGGTGACGAAATGATCAAGGGGTACGACGAGCAGGCGCCCGTCGTCCCGCCGGAACAGGCGCCGCAGGCGCAGTGAACGGGCGAACGAAGCATTGAGCACAGCCATTGTGTCCTGCCTCTCTCAAGCGATGGGCCGGGCGGATTCGGGTTCGCGGTGCGCGGCGGCGGTCATCGCTCGTAGATGCGCTTGTGGCCGGACAGCCCGGCGAACCGGTACGGCCCGGTGGTCTCCCGCGGCACGAAGTGGTCGCCGCCGTCGACCGGGAACGAGTGCTCGTGGATCGCGCGATAGCGGGCGTAGTCGATGTCCAGTCGACGGGAGATCGCCTCACGGTGCGCCTCGGATCGCAGATGCGACCGGTATCCCGGCATGACCGTGCCGGCGAAGAACTCCGCGACACTGCCCGACCCGTAGCTGAGGAAGCCGACGGACCGGCCGGTCAGGTCCGCGCTGTTGTCGAGCAGCGCGGCCAGGCCGAGGTAGAGCGACGCCGTGTAGCTGTTGCCGATCACGGCGTTGTACCCGGTCGTGTGCCCGACGGCGCGGGTGACCTCGGCCTCGTCGACGTCGTGCCCGCAGTGCTGCAGCAGGTGCCGGTGCGCTTTGTACGCCATCTTGGTGAACGGCTGGTGGTAGCAGATCGCGCTCAGCTCGTCGAGCTTGCGGCCGTCACGCTCGGTGTAGTCCTTCCAGGCGCCCTCCAGCGCCTGAAGGTAGGCCGCGATGGACTCGTGCCCGTCGACCAGTGCGGTGGTGCGGTAGTTCGGCCGCCAGAAGTCCGTGATGTCGGCGGTGAACACCCCCGACGGCTCGTCGACGCGCACCAGCGCGGGTTCCGCACTGACCAGCATGGCCACCGCGGCCGCGCCCTGGGTCGCCTCGCCCGGCTCGCCCATCTCGTACTTGGAGACGTCGCTGGCGATCACCAGGACCTGCTCAGCGGGGTTGCGGTGCACCACCCCGAGGGCGAACTGAAGCGCCGCCGTCCCGCCGTAGCAGGCCTGCTTGAGCTCGACGACCCGGGCAGCCGAGGGCAGGCTGAGCAGCGAATGCACGTGGATGCCGGCCGCCTTCGACTGGTCCACCGAGGTCTCGGTGGCGAACACGATCGTGCGGATCCGGTCGGCACCGTGCCGGGCGACGACGGGTGCGGCGGCGGTGGCCGCCATGGTGACGATGTCCTCGTCGGCCGCGGGCACGCTCATCGACATCAGCCCGATGCCCTTGTGGTACTTGCCGACGTCGGTGCCGTTGCGATCGGCCAGCGTCCGGTGCGTCAGAACGTATTGCGTGGTCGCGACCGAGAGGTCGTGAATCCCGATGGGCACGTCGCCGGGCATCGTCAACCCCCGACCTTCGTGGTCTTGTCCTCGCGTTCCCATCGCACGTGGGCGCGCATCAGCTCGCCAGGGTTCGTCTGTGCGGCCAGCAGGGAGAGCTCGCCGCACAGCACCGTGGCGGCGATGATCACCGCGAGCCGGCGCGCGTTGTCGCCGGGGTCGCGCTCCTCACGGCAGCCGAGCCGGGTCAGGTTCTCCTCGACGAAGTCGAGGCCCTTCCCGTTGCCGACGGTGCCCACGATCAGATTGGGCAGAGTGCAGGAGAAGTAGAGGTCGCCGTCCCGGTCCTCGGCCACGGTCACGCCCTGCGAACCCTCGACGATGTTGGCCGCGTCCTGGCCGGTGGCCAGGTAGAAGCCGAGCAGCATGTTCGCGTAGTGCGCGTTGGCCGAGCGGATCCCGCCGGCCAGCAGAGTGCCGATCATGTTCTTGCGCACGTTCAGTTCGGCGATCGCCGAGGCCGTGGTGTGCAACCGGGCGTGCACGATGTCGCGCGGCACCAGCAGCTCGGTCACCACGTTCTTGCCACGGCCGAGGATGCCGTTGATCGCGGTCGCCTTCTTGTCGGTGCAGTAGTTGCCCGAGATCGAGCCGTACGAGATGCCCGGAATGGTGTCCAGGAGGTACGAGAGCAGCGCGTCCGCCGCCAGCGTCGCCATGTTGTGCCCGGACGCGTCGCCGGTGGTGAAGCTGAACCGGAGGAACAGCAGGTTCGCCGTGATCTCGTGGTGAAACCCGATCAGCTCGACGAACCGGCCGCACTTGCGCACGATCTCGCGCAGCTCGTCGAAGCGTGCGTCGACCTCCAGCGAGGCGAGGTGAGCGGTCTGCGCGTCGGCGGCGCGGACGAACACCGAGCGGGTCATCCGCTCGTCGACCAGGGTGGTGACGATCCCCTCGTCGACCATCATGGAGATCCGCGCGCCCCGGCCGACCGAGGGCCACAGCGGCGACTCGAAGGTGGCGAGCGGAACCTCGGTCTCGATGTCGGCCACGTTCCCCGAGATGCGCAACGGCCCCACCCATCTCATCGGGACGCCGGCCACCGCGGTCGGTTCGGTCATTCGATGCCTCCAAGGCTCTCGTGGATGGTTCGGTAGGACCGGGAGCGCGTGGCGAGCCGCCGGGTGTTGACGCCCCGGTCGGCGCAGAACTGCCGCAGGCCGCCGAGGATCAGCACGTCGCACCGGGCCAGGCCGGCCGGTGTGCGCGCGCCGAGCGCGGTCATCAGGGCCGCCAGCTGGTCGAGCCAGAGCGAGATCAGGGAGATCAGCGCCGTCGGGCCACCGTCCAGCACCGTCTTGAGGAAGAGGCCGGACACCCCGGCCGCGGAGGCGCCGAGCGCCAGGCCGCGCAGCACGTCGAGCGGGTTGCGGACGCCGCCCGAGGCCATCACCGGGATGCCGACGCCGTGTGCGTCCAGCAGGCACGCCGGCGTGGACTGTCCCCAGCCCTCGAGGAAGGAGTAGTCGGCCTGTTCCCGCCGGTCGTTCTCGATCCGCGCGAAGTTCGTGCCGCCGCGGCCGGACACGTCGGCTACGCGTACGCCCAGCTCGTGCAACAGGAACAGGGTCTCGCGGCTGAGCCCGAAGCCGACCTCCTTGACGATCACCGGGACGTCGACGCCGGCGACGATCTTCTCGATCCGCGGCGCCCACTCGCCGAACGACCGGTCGCCCTCCGGCATCACCGTCTCCTGAACGGTGTTCAGGTGGATCTGCAGGGCGTCGGCGCGTAACAGGTCGACGGCCCGCCGCGCGTTCTCGACGGAGGCGGTCGCGTTGACGTTCGCCATGATGAACCCGTCCGGGTTCTCCCGGCGCATCACGGTGAACGTGTCCGCGACCGACTCGTCCTTGAAGTAGGCGCTCATCGATCCGGTGGCGATCGGTACGCCGGTCTCGCGAGCGGCGATCGCCAGGTCGCGGTTGATCAGACCGGTCTTGACGCTGCCGCCGGTCATCGCGTTGATGCACAGCGGCACCGGCCATTCGATGCCGCCGAACCGGGTGGCCAGCGAAACCTCGGACCGGTCGATGCCGGCCAGAGCGTGATGGACGAAGGACACGTCGTCGAACTGGTTGTATCCGCCGAGGTCGCGTTGCTGCTCGGCGGCGAAGCGGACGTGGTCGTCCTTGCGGTTGGCGATCATGGTGCGCTCTCCCTCGAGGGCTGGACTCTGATCGGCACGGGCAGCACCCCGGCGGCGGCCCACTTCTCCCGTAGCTGCCGGACCCCGTCCTGTGCCCGGGGGCCGAGCAGCGCGATGCCGCAGTCGCCGCCGCCGGCGCCGGACGGTTTGCCCGCACCGCCGACGGCCTCGGCCGCGTCGCAGAGCGCGGTCAGCCGCGGGGTGAAGATGCCCAGGCCGGCCTCCTCGTCGAGTGCGGCGAGCACCTCGCGGGCGCCACGGATCCGGCGCAGCAGCTCGTGGTCGTCGCCCTGCTGGAGCGCACGGATCGCGGCGTGGACGCACTCGTCGCTGCGTGAGACGAAACCGGGGCGCGGCGTGCCCAGCCGCTCGGTCAGCGCGGCGCTGCTCACCGGCTGCCCGGTCCAGCCCACCTCCAGGGCGAGCCGGCGCGGCGCGGGCAGCGCGCGCACCGCGTATCCGGGCCAGGGCGCGCGGATCGTCGCCTCGATGCCCCGGCGTCCCGCCAGGTCGAGCACGGCCTGCCGATCGGGGGCGTGATAGGCGATCCAGCCGCCCCAGACACTGGCCGCGAGGTCACCGCCGGAAGCGCGGGCGTCGCGTCGCGCGGTCGCCAGCAGCGCCAACCGGAACAGCGTCTCGCGAGACAGCACCAGCCGGTGGTACGCGGCCACCGCGGCGACCGTGGCGACGGTCACCGCGCCGCTCGAGCCCAGGCCGAGCTTGGTGCCGCCGTGGTGCAGATCGCTGCGGATCGCGACGTGTACGGGCGCCGGGCGCAGACCGCGCTCGGCCAGCAGGCCGGCAACCACCTCGACGGCCGACACCACGGGGCCGAGGCTGACCGCGCCGGGCCCGTCGAGTCCGCCGTCGAGCCACCGCAGGCAGACCTCGCCCGAGGAGATGTCGGCGTCGATCACCACATCGCTGCCGGCGTGCTCCGACACGGTAACGGTGACCTGCCGGTCGACCGCCACCAGCAGCGCCGGATGGCCCGGTTCCAGCACCGCGTACTCGCCGGCGATGAACAGCTTGCCGGCCGCGCTCCGGCTGACCGACCGTTGCTCGCTCACCGGTCGGCCCCCGCTGACAGGCGGGCACCCGGTCCGCGCCGGGCGGTGAACACCGAGCAGTCCGGTACGGCGGCACGCAGTGTCTCGGCCACCCGTTCGCGGTCGGCGCGGTGGCAGAGCACCTTGACGTTGGGGCCGGCGTCCATGGTCGCGTAGGCCGCGATTCCGGCCGCTCGCAGGCTCAGGACGCTGTCCAGGACGGTCACGGTGGCAGGTGACAGATAGCGCACGGCCGGGCGGGCGGCCAGCATGGTCGCGTGCATGCCGAGGGCGTTGCGCTCGGCGATCGCCCCCACCGCGTCCAGGTCACCGCGGCGCAGCGCCACGCGCATGTCGGCCAGGTCGGCCCGGCTCGACTCGGCCCAGGCGCGATAGAGCGGGGACGTCTCGACGGTCCGCCGCATGGCGGCGCCGCTCGAAACGGCCTTGGGCCCGGCATTCACCACCGCGATCACCAGCGCCGGATCGAAGCCGGGTACGTCCACCGGCTCGGCGTAGGAGGCCAGGTCGGCGGCCGTACCGGTGCCCTGGCCCGCGTACCAGATCGCGAAGCCGCCGAAGATCGACCGGGCGGCCGAGCCGGACCCGCGCCGGGCCAGCCGGGACAGCGCGGTGGGATCGAGGTCGAGGCCGTACGCGCCGGCCGCGGCGACGGCCAGCGCGGCGAACCCGCTCGCCGAGGACGCCAGCCCCGCACCGGTGGGCACGCTGTTGCGGGTGACCACAGTGGCCGGCTCCACGCGTCCGGCCATCTCCCGTACCAGATCGAGGAAGGCCACGACGCGCTGCCGCCGCTCACCCTCGGCGGCGACGCCGTCCAGGGTGACGTTGTCGGCGACGCCGCCCGGGGCGAGCCGGACGGTCGTGGTCGTGGGGAAGAGGTCCAGGGTCATCGACAGGCTGTCGGCGACAGGCAGCTTGAGCAGCTCGTCACGCTTGCCCCAGTACTTGATCAGCGCGATGTTCGGGTGGGCGACCGCCGATGTCCCGAGGTGGTCACCGGGCATGGCTCACCAGCCAGGTGCGGATGGCGCCGGCATCGCGCAGGCGCTGAGCCACCGCCTCGGCCCCGGCCGGTTCGCCGGCCAGCGCGATCATGCAGCCGCCCAGCCCGCCGCCGCTGATCTTGGCGCCCAGCGCACCGGCCGCGAGCGCCGATTCGACAAGCGCGTCGATGAGGTCGGTGCTGATTCCGGCATTCCGGAGCAGCTCGTGGTTCTCCGTCATCCGCTCGCCCAGCGCGGTCAACCGGCCGTGTTCGAGGTCGCGCGCGGCCGCCTCGGTCAGCTGCGCCACCCGCCGGACGAACTCCTCGTGCGCTGCCGGGGCCTGTTCGGCGCGGCGGCGTACCAGGTCCACCGCCTCCCGCGTGCTGCCGCTGGTGCCGCTGTCCGCGATGACGAGTACGCCGTTCCCGGCGACCAGGTCGCGCGCGGTGCCGGCCTGGAAGAGGAGCGGGGACGCCGACCCGGTGGTGAGCGCGTCGACGCCGCTGGCCTGGCCGTGTGCCACCGTCTCGGCGACCTGCACGATGTCGAAGACCTGCCGGCCGTCGAGCCGCCGGTCGAAGGCGTCGGCGAGCGCCAGCACGGACGCCCGCGCACAGGCGGCACTGGAGCCGAGCCCGCAACCGGGCGGGATCGCGCAGTCGATGAGCAGGTCGGCGCCGATCGGTTCGGCGATCCCGGCCCGCTGCTGGAACTCCGCCACCAGGTGCCGCAGGCCCTCCGTGGCCAGCAGTGTCATCGTCGGGTTCCCGGGTCTCGCGATCGCGAAGGAGACCGGACCCGGGCGGCGCGTCGCGGTAGCGGTGACCGGCAGCTGCGGCACCGGGATCGCCAGTGCCGGGGCGCCGTACACGACGGCGTGCTCCCCCAGCAGGATGGCCTTGCCGTGAGCGCGGCCCACCCCGATGGTGAGCGAGTCCGGCGACATCAGCGGGCCGGACATCTACTGGACCCGCTGGGTGGCCTTGATCGCCATCTCGGCGAGCTGATGTTCGGCGGGGCCGGTGACCGCACTCGCCTCGAGCGCGGCCAGCGCCCGGTCGGTGCGCAGCGCGATCATCCCCTCGATGTGGTCGACCGCGCCGAGGTCCACCAGGATGGCGCGGAAGCGGGCCAGCTCGTCGTCGGAGAGATCGGTGCCGATCTTGGCGCGCAGGAACTCGGCCGCGTCCGGATCCCGCTGGTCCGCACGCTCCAGCGCCGTCGCGAACAGCACCGTCCGCTTGCCTTCGCGCAGGTCGTCGCCGGACGGCTTGCCGGTCACCGCCGGGTCGCCGAAGACGCCGAGCAGGTCGTCGCGCAGCTGGAACGCGACGCCGACGCCGGCGCCGAACTCGCCGTAGGCGGCCATCAGCGCGGGGTCGGCGCCGGCCATCGCGGCGCCGAACTGGAGCGGGCGCTCCACGGTGTACGAGGCCGTCTTGTACCGGTTGACACGCAGGGCCGCGTCCACGTCCTCGCTGCCGCTCGCCTGGCCGATCAGGTCGAGCAGCTGGCCGTACATGACCTCCGAGCGGGCCGCCGACCACACCGGCGAGACCCGGACCTGCGCGTCGGCCGGCAACCCGGAGGCGCGCACCAGCACGTCGGCCCAGATGAGAGCGAGGTCGCCGATCAGGATGGCGGTGCCGGTGCCGTACGCGTCGGCGTGACCGGAGAAGCCCCGGGCCTGATGCCGCCGGGCATAGGTCACGTGCGCGGCCGGACGGCCGCGGCGGGTCTCCGACGCGTCGATGATGTCGTCGTGAATCAGACCCGCGGCGTGCAGCAGCTCGAACGCGGCGCATGCCCGCAGCACCGCCGTGGCGACCGGTTCGCGCGGGTCGCCGCCCGCGCCGATCCAGCCCAGCCACGCGAACGCCGGCCGTATGCGCTTGCCGCCGCACAGCACGAAGCTCTCCAGCTCCTCGACGGTCGCCGCGAAATCGGCACCGAGTTCGCCGGATTCGGCTCGGCGCTCGGCGAAAAATTCCTTGAGGGCGATGTCCACGGCGGTCATGTCAACGGCCGCTTCGAGATAGTTGACGGTCATGTCACACACTCATACATCTCGAAACTCCTGTGAATTCGGAGCGGGAAATCTGGCTGCGGCGGGCGCACGCATTCACGCCGGAATTGGTTCCGGCATGACAGTAATGGCGCGGCTGCGGGCTGCCCACTACTCACGCGAGTAGTGCGTGCCGCATGACGCGAGGAGGGCTCACGTTGTTCGAGCAGCCAACTGACCAAACTGAACGGTTGAACGCACCACTTAATTGGTACGGCGAGTGCAAATACCGTCAGCTGGCCTCCTCGGCGACGCCCGCATAGGCGACGGCCGCGTGCGCCAGCTCGACCCGAGTGTTGATGCCGAGCTTCTTGTAGACCTTCCGCAGGTGGTAGTTCACGGTGTGCGCGGACAGGTGCACCTGCTTGGCTATCTGCCGGTTGGTCAGGCCCGCGCTCACCAGCGAGGTGATGCGGCGCTCCATCTCGGACAGCTGTGACCAGCCCGTGGCGAGCCGGGTGAGCTTCTTGGCGGCGTAGAGCTTGGCGAGTTCCTCGGTGGCCAAGGCTGCCGAGATCGGGTCGGGTGACTGCACGACGATCAGCGCCAGCGCGGCCGAGGCGCCCTTCGCCAGGGCGTTCGCGTGCATGGCGGTCAGCCCGACGACCCCGATTCCGGCGTTGTCCGCCGCGAGGCCGTTGACCGTCTCCAGCACGTCGCGTTCCAGGGCGCCATCGCCCACCTCACGCGCGAGCAGGACCAGGATCGCGGCGGCGCTCGGCACCTCGACGTAGAGGCTGCGCTGCCGCGGCAGACAGCGGTGCTTGCCGGACAGCAGGTCGACGGCCGCCCAGGGTCCCTCGGTCCGGGCGGCGACGAGGATCTCGGCCCAGGCGTGATCGGCGCGCGGCAGATGCGCGACGGCCGCCGGAAGGTCCTCCATGTAGAGGGAGCCGATGCAGAGCACCGCGTGCGCGAGCGGCTCGAGAAGCGGAACGGCGTGCGGTTCCGCCGCTGAGGTCGCCAGCGTCGCCTCGCGCAGCGCGTCCCCGACGCGCCCGGCCTGAAGCAGCAGCCGGGATCGCATCGCCGCGGCCGCGGCCGTCCAGACCGGCGCCGGTAGTCCGCGCAGGCCGGCCTCCGCGTCGTCGATCAGCGACGCCGCTCTGTCGAACTCCCGCAGATCGGCCAGCTTCTCGGCGAGTGCCAGCTGGAAATGAAGGCGCCATACCGGATCGACGTTCTCGCCGTGGCGCACCGCGGTGCGGCCCAGGCTCAGCGCCTCGCCCAGCGCGCCGGCACGCCACAGGGCGTCGGACCGGATCATCAGCGCCATCATCGCGGCGATGTCGCCGGGCCCGTTCCCCCGCTCCCGCAGGATCCGCTCGGCGAGCCGCTCGGCCTCCGGACCGCCGAGCAGGAAGTGACCGAGTATCAGGCAGGCCTCGGCGTCGAGCCGGGCGGCGGGTACGGCGTCGGGGCTGACGAGCACCCGCTGCGCGACCCGCACGCCGGCGGCCACGTCACCGTTCATGATCAGGCGGTGCGCCGCCGAGCACGACTCGGCCGCCGCCTGGTGTGCCGGGACGTGCCGCATGGGCAGGCTCGTCACCTCACGTCGCAGCGCCAGGCGTGCGGGCGCGGGCACCGATTCGGTGATCGCATGCAGCACCGAGTCGGTGGCAAAGGCGACATGGTGCCCGGCGAAGGCCGGCCCCCGGACAATCGCCTCGTCCAGCGGCGGCGGCAGGGCCACCGACGACCGGCCCAGCATCCGGGCCACGTTCTCGAGCAGGAACGACTCGCCCCGCACCCCGGTGATCTTGTGTAACGGCGTCGATTTCGTTGTCATAATCCCCCCGCGGTTATGCACGAACACGAAAGAGCCGAATTCGGCGACGACAGACGATCGTGAGCGACCGGTATCACCGATGTCAATCAGCATCGGCGTTCGACTTCTTGTCATTGCTTCCGGCGACCGAACGCTGCTACCTTCCCGGAAAAGCGCGCCCCGGATCTCATTCCTTTGGGATCCTATTGACTTCTGGCGACGCAGCTTTCCGCCGCCCGTATGCCATTCATCGGGCGGATCTGACGTTTTGGACTTCTCTTTCGTCGCATCTGGCCGGCCGACGGCAGGCTGTCCGGGCTCGCGACCGTCGCAGGGAGATGACGTGACCACAATCAACGCCGGCCTGGCCGTCGCCGGCACGCCGCACCACAGGGCCCGCGCGCGCCTGATGGAGCTGGTCGAGGAGCAGCTGCACGAGTTTCTCCGCGCCGAGCGAGAACGCTGGTCCGCCGAACAGCCGCGGGGTTGCGACCTGGTCACCGCGATCGCCGAGCTGGTGGCCGCCGGCGGCAAGCGGATCCGGCCCGCGTTCTGCGTCAGCGGCTACCTGGCCGCCGGCGGCGACCCGGACGACCACCGCGTGGTGCCGGCCGCCGCCGCTCTCGAGCTGCTGCACGCGTGCGCGCTGATCCACGACGACATCATGGACGGGGCGGCACAGCGCCGCGGCGCGCCCACCGTGCATCACCGGCACTCGGCACTGCACCGCCGGCTCGGCCGGCGCGGCGACCACGTCCGCTACGGCGAGAGCGTCGCCATCCTCGCCGGCGACCTGGCCCTGGTCTACGCCGACCAGTTGATGGCCACCGTTCCGCGGGTCGAGGCAGTCTGGGCGCAGCTGCGCTCGGAGCTGATCGTGGGACAGTTCGCCGACGTCCTGGCCGCCGCCGACTTCTCCGCCGATCTCGAGACGGTCCGCTGGGTCGCGGTGGCCAAGTCCGGCCGGTACACGATCCACCGGCCGCTGCAACTCGGCGCCACGATCGCCGGGCGGCCCGACCTGGCCGCGGCGTTCGAGGCGTACGGCACGGCCGTCGGCGAGGCCTTCCAGCTGCGCGACGACCTCATGGACGCGTTCGGTGACGCCGCGGTGACCGGCAAGCCGGACGGGCTCGACTTCGAACGGCACAAGATGACACTGCTGCTCGGCCTCGCCATGCAGCGCGACCCCGGCATCCATGACCTGCTCACCCCGGGACCGGACAGCGCCGGGCGGCTGCGCCGGCGGCTCGAGGAGACCGGCGTACGCCGCACCGTGGAGCAACACATCGACCAGCTCGTCGAACAGGGCTGCCGAACACTCGCGGACGCCCCGCTGGCGGCCGCCTGGCACGAGGAGCTGACCGCCATGGCACACCGCGTCGCGTACCGCGACCGGTAGAAGTCGAGGAGCTGACCGATGCGTACCGAATTGGCGGCTCCGGCCGCACCTGTGACGACCTGGCAGGTCGTCGTGGGCCTGGCCCGGATCTCCAAGATCTCCGTCTACCTGCACTTCTTCCCTTGGGCGCTGGCCGCCCTGCTGCTCAGCGCCGATGCGCTCGACCGGCCCGGCGCGCTCGCGGCCATGGTGCTGTTCCTACTGTCGTCGGCCGGCATCGTGGCGGCGACCGCCGCCCTCGACGACATCGTGGGCTTCCGCAACGGCAGCGACGCGGCCAACTACACCCGGCCGGGGTTCCGCCGCGACATCCGACGCAAGCCGCTGCTCAGCGGCGACCTCACGCTGCGCCAGGCGACCGTGTTCGCGGTGGCGTCCGAGGCGTTCGCCTTCGCCACCGGCTTCGCCGCGTTCGCCGTACTCGGCTGGGACGTGCCGGTGTCGGCCGTCGTCATCTTCGTCCTCTGCGCCGTGCTGGGGCCGCAGTACTCCGCCGGCCTGCGGTTCAGCTTCCACGTCTACGGCTCCGAGCTGCTGCTCGGCATCGGCACCATCGGCGGGCTGCTGTTCCCGTTCCTGGCGGTGCAGAACCACTGGACCTGGGCCGCGACGTTGCAGGGCGTACTGATGGGCCTCTGGCTCGTCATGCTGGTGTCCTGCTCCAACGTGGGCGACGTGGAGGGCGACGCGCGGGTCGGGCGGCGCACGCTGCCGGTCGCCGCGCCCCGCTGGGTGGTCAAGGCCGTGCTGGTGGCCTACCTGACCATCTCGGTGGTGACGATCGCGCTCCTGCCCGCGGCGACCGACACGCCGTGGTGGACGGTGCTGGCCCTGCTGCCGGCCACCGCGCTGCACGTCGCACAGATCCACCTGGCCATCCTGCGCGACCGGTGGCGGCAGGCCCGGATCGCCGCGTTCGTCGCCTACGACCTGGGATTCCTCGGTCTCGTGGCGCTCGACCTCTACGCGCGGTGACGCACCCACCCCCGTCGAAAGGCCCGCAGATGAGCCGAACCTCGCCGTACCACATCGGACGCGTCTTCCACTGGCACGCCGAGCGCCGCCGGCAGGCGGTCGTCCACCTCGACCGCCCGCTGGACGTCGCCCCCGCGGGCGGAACCGAGTATGACGGCGCGGCCCTCGCCCGAGTCGTGGAGCGGATGTCGGACTGCCTCTACGCCGCCGGCCTGCGCGCCGGCGACCGGGTGGTGGTCGCCAAGGACAACCACTTCGACCAGCCGCTGCTCGCCGCCGGTGCGGCCCGCCTCGGCGCACTGCCGGTGATGATCGCCCCGATCGAGTCGGCGGAGACGGTGCGGACACTGATCGATCGGGCACAGCCCGCCGTGCTTGTGGCCGGCACCCGGCTGCTGGCCCGTGCCGACGCGGCCGGCGTCAAGCTGGCCGACCCGCGGATCCGCACCATCGCGGTCGGCGAGCCGCTCGCCGAGCCGGCCCCGGACGTGCTGACGCTGGCCGACCTGGAGGGCGGCGCCACCGCCCCGGTACGGCTCGGCGGCACCGACGACCCGATGGTCTCCACGCACACCTCCGGCACCACCGGCGTACCGAAGCTCGTGCTGCACACCGCCGCCACCGCGGTCGGCCGGTTCCCGGCGCGGATGGAGCGCTGCGCCATCCCGTTCCTGACCACGCGGCACAGCGATGTGACCGCGGCCGCCGTCTCGTTCGCGCACATCCGGGTGCTCGCCTGGACCGCCTCGCAGCTCAAGATGGCACCGCGCAAGATCGTGGCCATCTCGGATCCGGGACTGCCGTCCGTCGAGCGGATGCTCGACCGGCACCGGCCCACGATTCTCGAGGCCATGCCGAACATGTTCCAGCGATGGGAGGAACTGGCCGACCGGCGCCCGGAGCTGTTCGCCCGCGTACGCCTCTACGTCAGCACGTTCGACGCGGTGCACGCCCGGACCATCCGCACCCTGCTGGACGCGTCCGAGCGCCGGTTCCCGGTGTGGGGCTGGGGCCTGGGACAGTCCGAGATCACCGGCATCATGGTCAACCTGTTCACCCGCCGTACCGTGCGCTCGCGCGTCGACCGCTGCTCCGTCGGGCTCCCGGCCGCGATGGTGCGGGTGCGGGTCGTCGACCCGGCCACCGGCCGCCGCCAGCCGCGCGGCAAGCCGGGCCTGCTGATGGTGTCGACCCGGGCCCGCTGCCTCACCTATCTGGGCGAGGAGGACCGCTACCAGGCCAAGCTGACCGGCCGTTGGTGGAACAGCGGCGATCTGGGCGAACGCATCGGGTGGGGCCGGATCCGGCTGCTCGACCGCGAGGTCGACATGATCCCCGGGCACAGCTGCATCGAGCTGGAGAGCATCCTGCTCGACCGGCTGCCGCACGCCTCCGACGTGACGATCCTGGCCCGGCCGGACGGGCCCCCGGTGCCGGTGCTGTCCATGCGGGACGACCGGCTCGACCCGGACGACTGGGCGCGCGCCACCGCCGGCCTGCCCGAGCTGGCCGCACCGCGGCTGGTGGCCTGGGAGGACGTACCGCGAACGGCGACCTGGAAGGTACGCCGGCTCGCTTTGCAGCAACAGGTTCTCGGCACCGCCGAGGTCATCGGCACCGGCCGCTGGACCTGACCACCGACACGTACGAAAGCAGGGTCTTTCATGGATTGGTTCACCGACTGGCTTCCGCCGGCGCTCGTCGACCTGCCCGCCACGGCGCCGTCCGTCTCGCCACCGGGTGACTTCCGCAACGGCTGGTTCTGGGCCATCGTCGTGGGCATCCTGACGTTCTGGGCACTCGCCTACGCGCTGGAGATCCACCGCGCTTCCGTGGACAAGTACGTCGGCATCCCGGTGGTCGTCGTGGCGATCAACTTCGGCTGGGAGTTCGTGCACTCCGTCGTCATCGACCAGGAGCCGGCGCAGCGCCCGGCCAACCTGCTCTGGTTTCTCGTCGACATCGTGATCGTCATCCAGGTCGTCAAGTACGGCAACAAGGACTTCCCACGACTCGGCCGCACACTTTTCCTGCGCCTGTTCTTCGGTCTCGTCGCGGTGGCCGCGTTCCAGACGTTCCTGATGGCGTACGAGTTCCGCGACATCCTGGGCATGTACAGCGGCTGCGCGCTGAACGTCGGCATCAGCGCCGCGTTCATCGTCACGCTGGTCAAACGGCGCTGTTCAGCCGGCCTGTCGCTGCACGCGGCCATCAGCAAGATGATCGGCTCGCAGCTCGCCGGGCTCAACGTACTGATCCTCTTCCCGGACCGTTACCTGGTGCTGTCCTGGTTCGTCATGATGCTGATCCTCGACCTGGTCTACATCCGCATGCTGTACCGGCAGATCCGCAAGGACGGGTACTCGCCCTGGGCGATCAACCGGCCGCGGGTGTATCCGCCGGCACCGGTACCGGCGACGCCCGCCGCGCAGCCGGCACCCGCCGTCGCACTACCCCAGTGAGCTTGTCCGGATTGAGAACCGCGTATATCCCACCCACCCGGTCGTCGTCGGCGAGCTCGACGACCAGCACCGCGAAGATCTCTTCGGCGACGACCAGCAGGGTGGCCGGGCCACCGATGACGTCGACCGGCCGCACCGTGAGCGCCGGCAAGCCGGCCAGGTTGTGGCCGATCAGACGCAATACCTTGGCGCGGCCTTCGATAACGCGCAGCGCCGCATGGCGCCTGCCGCCACCATCGGTCCACAGGCGTACGTCCGGCGCCAACACCTCCAGCAGCGTGTCCATGTTGCCGCCCAGAGCGGCGTCGAGGAAGCGCTCGGTGACGGCCCGTACCGCCTGGGGCCGGGCCGCGCGGCGAGGCTGGCGGGCACGCACCCGCTGTCGCGCCCGGTGGGCGAGCTGGCGCACGGCCACCGGCGTGCGGTCCAGAAGTGAGGCGATCTCGGTGTAGTCGTAGGCGAACGCCTCGCGCAGCACGAACACGGCCCGTTCCAGCGGCGTCAGCGTCTCGAGCACCACCATGAGCGCCAGCGACACCGACTCGCCGGCCACCGCCGACTCGGCGGCGTCCGGCGTGGTCAGCACCGGCTCCGGCAGCCAGGGACCGAGGTAGTGCTCGCGGGCCCGGCTGGCCCGCCGCAGCCGGCCAAGAGCCGAGTTCACCGCGATGCGTACGAGGTAGGCCCGCGGATTGCCGATCTCGGAGCGCGGCGCGGCGGCCCACGCCAGCCAGGTGTCCTGCAGCACGTCCTCGGTGTCGGCAACACAGCCGGTCAGGTTGTACGCCAGCGCGAACAGCAGCTCGCGCTGGTCGAGATAGAACTCCGTCTGGTCGTCGGCCGCGGCGATCGCGCCGGGCATCGCGGTCGGCTCAGACATCAGGTCGATCCCCCGTCATGTGAACTACGCAACACGAGCGCGGCTCGATGTCACACCGCAGCGGTCCTGAACATCGTAGAACCGCCGAGATGGACGTCTTGCGACGAAGGAGTGGAAATCATGCTGGAAAGGCTGTCGGAATTGGTGCTCCGGCGGAGCAGGACAGTCCTCATCGTGACCGTCCTGCTGGCACTGGCCGGCGGCGCGGCGAGCGCGACCCTGTTCGACAAGCTGACCGCCGGCGGGCTGGCCGACGCCGGGGCGGAGTCCGGTCGAGCCGCTCAGATCCTGGACGAGGCCGGTCAGGGCACGCCCAACCTCACACTGGTGGTCAGCGCGCCGACGAGCGTGGACGACCAAGCCGTGACCGACGCCGGCACCGAACTCAGCAACCGGCTGGCGGCGGAGGCCGACGTCAGCAACGTCACTTCGTACTGGATCGCCGGCAAGCCGCCGCAGCTGCGCAGCAACGACGGCCGCAAGGCCCTGATCGGCGCGACCGTTCGCGGCGACGAGACCACCGTCAACAAGATCCTGGACGACCTGGTGCCCCGCTACGAGGGCACCCACGACGGCCTGGACGTACGGGTCGGCGGCTCGGCCATGTTCTGGAAAGAGACCACCGAGCAGAGCCAGAAGGACGGCACCAAGGGCGAGGCGATCGCCTTCCCGGTGACCATGATCGTGCTGATCATCGTGTTCGGCTCGATCGTGGCCGGGCTGGTGCCGCTGGCCGTGGCGATCGTGACCATGCTGCTCGGGATGGGCGTGCTGTGGGTGGTCGCCTCGACCACCGACCTCTCCGTCTTCGCGGTCAGCGTGGTCACCCTGCTGGGCCTCGGTCTGTCCATCGACTACAGCCTGCTGATGGTCAACCGCTATCGCGAGGAACTCGCGCACGGCCGGGACACCCGGGACGCCCTGCGCGTCACGGTCACGGTCGCCGGCCGTACCGTCGCCTTCTCGGCCATCACCATCGTGCTCGTCCTGGCCGGATTGCTGTTCATCCCGCTGCCCGCGGTGAGCAGCCTCGGCTACGGCGCGATCATCACCGCGCTGATGGCCGCGGTGGGCTCACTCACCGTGCTGCCGGCCCTGCTCGCCATCCTCGGCCCGCGCATCGAGCGCGGCCGGATCCTGCGCCGGCGGCGGCCGGCCGCCGGCCCGGCCGACGCCGAGTCAGGCTTCTGGCACCGCCTGGCCACCTTCGTGATGCGCCGCCCGATCCCGGTCGCCACCGCGGTCATCGCCCTGCTCCTGCTGCTCGGCGTGCCGTTCCTCGGCATCAAGCTCGGCATGCCGGACGAACGCTCGATGCCGGAGTCGTCGCAGGCCCGGCAGGTGACCACGCTGATCCGGAACAACTTCAACGGCGCCGAACTGAACGCCCTGCAGGTCGTCGCGCAGCGGGCCGACGCGGCCTCGACCGAGGTCGGCGACTACGCCGCCGGCCTGTCCCGCCTGCCGCACGTCGGCCGGGTGGACACGGTCAGCGGCAGCTACGTCGACGGCGCCGTGGCGGTACCGGCCACCGAGGGGCACCGCCGGTTCGCGATCGATGACGGTGTCTACCTCTCGGTGGTGCCGGACACCACCAACCCGGACGACGCGCTGCGGCTGGTCGACGTCGTACGCGACCAACCCGCACCGTTCCCCGTGCTGGTGGGCGGCAACGCGGCGGTCAGCGTGGACACCACCGACGTGCTGATCGAGCGGCTCCCGTACACCCTCGGGTTGATCGCCGTGGCGATGCTGGTCCTGTTGTTCCTGCTGACCGGCAGCGTCCTGCTGCCCGTGCTGGCGCTGCTGCTCAGCGCGCTCAGCCTGACCGCCACGTTCGGCGCCCTCGTCTGGATCTTCCAGGACGGACACCTGTCCGGCCTGCTCGGCGGCTTCACCGTGACCGGCACCATCGCGTCGACGATCCCGGTGATGCTGTTCGCGCTCTCCTTCGGCCTGGCCATGGACTACCAGGTGTTCATGCTCTCGCGCATCCGGGAGGAGTACGAACGCACCGGCGACGGCAATGCCGCGGTCGCAATCGGGCTGGAGCGCATCGGACGGATGGTCTCGGCGGCCGCCCTGCTGATCTCGATCGTGTTCCTGGCGTTCACCGTCTCGGGGATCACCTATATCAAGGCGTACGGCATCGGCCTGCCGCTGGCCGTGCTGGTCGACGCGACGCTGATCCGCGGCGCACTGCTGCCCGCGCTGATGCGCCTCGGCGGCCGGGCGACCTGGTGGGCCCCCGCCGGGTTGCGCCGCTTCCACCAGCGTTTCGGCCTGCGGGAGACGGTCCCCGCCCCGGCCGAGCCGGCGGCCAGTGCACCGGTCGCCGAGACCGCAGCCTCATTGGGACGGCCCTGACCCCGGCGGGGCCGTGTGCGGTCCGCTTCCCGGTCCCCCGTGCCGGGAAGTGGACCGCACGCACGATTACGGAGCCGGCCAGATCACCATTCCGGCCGCCGGCAGGGCCGCGACGTCGGGTGCCGGGATGCCCGACAGCCGGCACAGATCGCCCACGGCTTCCGCGAAGCCTTCCGCACCTTCGTGCACCTCGAAATACTCGCCGTAGGTGACGTTCACCGTCAGCGCCGGCCAGCGGGCGCCATCGGGTTCAAGACTCAGCGCCGAAAGCGAGACGTCGGCGATCTCGTCCCACGGCACCGCGAACACGTTGGTTGAACCCGGCCGCATCTCCGTGCCGAACACCGAGACCAGCGGCTCGGTCACCGACGTCACCGTGATGCCCTCGCCGGTCACGTCGATCCGCTGCATCGGCGCAGCCTACGCGTTCACCAACGAGCGGGAGGGCGCTCCCTCCACAGAGGGAGGTCGCCCGGCGCGCCGAAACCTACCGTGAGCGGCATGAGCAGAGCTGAGCGGCTTGACGGCGCCATTGCCGGCCGCGTTGCCGCGTACGGCGCCGTCGTCGCGATGGCGCCGTACTTCGTCATGAAGATCTTCTGGACGATCGACGGACTGCGCGGCGGAGGGCTGCACGAAGGAGCCTGGCGCCACCTGAACTGGGCGGCCATCAACGGGCTGACGGTGGCGATGTCCGGGCTGGCCATGCTGCTCGGCCTCGCGCTGGCACAGCCATGGGGCCTGCGGGTGCCGGACTGGATGGTGCTGATCCCGGCCTGGATCGGCATGGGCTTCCTGGTGCCGATGATCCCGCTCATCCCGCTTCTCGCGCTGGTGAGCACGGACACCGGCGACACCTCCGCGGAAGCGCCGATGACTACCTGGGAAATCGGTCTGCTGTCCGTGTCGTTCGCCGGGTTCGCGCTCGGTGTGGCGATCGCCGCCCCGGTCTACGCCGTACGCCGATGGCCGCAGGCGTTCTCCGGCAGGGGCGTCCCTGGGCGCCCAGGCGTGCGGGTCACCGTGGCCCGGTTGGCGGCGGCGCTCTGCATTGCCCTCGGCCTGCCACAGCTGTTCTGGGCGCTGGGCGGGACGATCGGCTTGAACGAGGCGACGCTCGACAGCCGCGATGTGCAATGGCACCTCCTCACCGCCAACAGCGGAGTGTGGGCGCTGGTCGCCGCATGGAGCGCCTGGACGCTGACCCGCCACACCGGCCGGGCGCCCCTGCTGCTGTCGTGGCTGGCTTCCGGGTTCCTGTTCGCCTGGGGGTCGTGGAAGGCGGTCTTCTCCTTCGCGGTGACGCCGGAGTTCCCGCCGCCGGAGCCGCCGTGGGTGCTCACGTTGCAGAACCACTTCGGTACGGTTGCCGGGCTGCTGATCCTTGTCGCGGTCCTTCTCACGGTGTCCGACCGGGTAGATTGACCCGCTGTGCTCCGGACCCGTCTCGATCTCGGTCGAATTCGCGCCGCGCGCGAGGTGATCCGGTCACGCCGGCGGGTCGCGGTCCGGCCGCTCGGATTCCTCCGCCGCCGTCTCCGCAGACTCCACCTCGGCTTCGGCGGCCAGCTCCGCCGCCACGTGCGCGACCGCGGCAGCCTCGGTGGCCAGTCGCTCCGCTTGCAGCGCGTTGTCAGCGTCGGCTCCCTGCGGGTGCGTTCGTAGCAGGTCATCGGCGGCCGCTTGCGTCGCCGCCGCAGCGGTCGTGGCAGCGTCCGCGGCCACGTCGATCACCCGGCGGACGGCCTGCCGCGGCCGCCCTTCCTTCGCGGCGGCGTCGATGACACGTCGCACAGCCTGCCGCGACTCCTCCGCGATGAGTGGTGGGCGCCACGGCTCGGACGCCGGGCGTACCGCCGCCTCGGTTTCCACCCGCAGCCGGTCGACGGTGGCCAGCAGCGCACCGTGCTGCTGCCAGGCCGCCGCGTCGGCGTGCGGGTCGACGACGAGCAGTTGACCCAGCCGGTCACGCCGGCGCTGAAGATCGTCCAGATGGGTCTGCACCCTGGCGCGGGCCACCTCGACCGGCCCGGCGCCGGTGGCGACATCGGCCACGGCATCCATCGCCTGGGACGCGCACTCCAGCACGTCGGCGAGGGCGTCACGGGTGTCCGGCCCGTACGCCTCGGTCTCCAGGTCCGGCGGAAGGTACAACGTACGGTCGAAAAGCTCCCGGCACAGCGTCCGCACCACGACGTAGCAATGATCGAGCCCGGTCAGCGCGTTGCGCAGCCGCGGCTGCGCCTCACGGACCTCATCACCGCGCGGGTTCAGCAACGCGCTGCGTTCGGCGCGGGCAAGCGACAGGTCCGCCCGGGAGACGTGCGGTCCCAGCGCCCGGGCCTCCTTGAGCCAGCGGTCCGCCGCGGCACGCGACCAGCCCTGCCTGAGTTCGCCGGCGAGCCCGCGCAAGATCTTCGCCAGCTGGGTGGCCACCCGTCCGATGGCGTCACCCGCCGGCAGCACGTTGACCGGCGGAGCGACGGCGAAGTTGACGGCGAGGCCGATCGCGGCGCCGATGAGGGTCTCGTACACCCGGCCCGCGGCGGCGCCCTCGGCGCCCCCGCCACCGACGGCGAGCACGAGCATCGCGCTGATCGGCACCTCGACCGTGTGCGGTCCCAGCCGGAGCACCTGGCCGACCACGAGCGACACGGCCACCACGGCACCGAGGCTCCACCAGCTCAACCCGACGAAGGTCGCGATCGCGAGCGCGACCAGCACGCCGGCCAGCACGCTCAAGATGCGCTGGATGCCCTGGGCGACCGTTTCGTACACGGTCAACTGGACCACCAGCAGCGCGGTCAGCGGCGCGAGGATCGGGGCTTCGGTCGTGTTCAGCAGGTCGGCGACCACATAGGCCAGCACCGCGGCAAGCGTGGCCTTGGCAGTGCGCAGGCCCGGCACACGACCCCACCGGGCGAGTACGGCGGAGCGCGGATGGCGCACGTACACGGGTAGCCGCATGACTCCTCCTCAGGCGGCGAGCACGGGCGTAACACCCATTGTCGGTCACCGCGCCGCGGCTGGCGTCTCAAGAAAGCGCTTCCCCAGACTTTGCCCTCGTTTACGCACATGACGTCGATCGTCACCGATCGATGTTGTGAAAGCGCTCTCTCGCGCCCGATACTCCTCGCACCCCGATCCCCACCTCGAGGAGCGTCGATGAATTCATCCCCACGCCTCCGTATGCTGTTCGCCGCGGTCCTCGCGGCGTCAGCGACCACAGTGATCCTTTCCGCGAGATCCGCCGAGGCGGCAACCGTCACCGTCCAGGCCGAGTCCTACGCCGCGCAATCCGGCGCGCAGGTCGAGGCGACAGCCGACACCGGCGGCGGGCAGAACGTCGCCTACCTCGGCAACGGCGACTGGCTCCGCTACGACAACGTCAACCTGGGCGCCGCCGGCACGCTGACCATCCAGGCGCGGGTGGCGTCCGCCGTCGGCACCGGCAGCGTGGAGCTGCGCACCGGTTCGGTTACCGGGCCCGTCCTCGCCCAGTTCGCCATCACCTCGACCGGCGGCTGGCAGACCTGGCGGACACTGACCGCGACCGCGGCCGGCCACCCGACCGGCGCGCAGACCGTGTTCGCGGCCCTGCGCAACACGACCGGTGGGGACTTCGTCAATATCAACTGGTTCTCGTTCGGCGACGGCCGGCCGGCCGACCCGGGTCAAGGCTGGATCCCGATCGACCAGGCCGCGTGGAACGCCCAGCTCGCCCAGTTCAACGCGATGGTGCCCAGGACCGTGCCGGCCGGCACGGTACGGGTCCCGGAGTTCAACGCGACCTGCGCCTACAGCCACTCACGCCCGGACGACCCGATCATCTTCCCGGGCCTGCCGGGCGCCTCGCACATGCACTCGTTCCTCGGCAACGACCGGACGGATGCGAACACGACGACCGGCACGCTGCTGGCCAACGCCGGCACCAGCTGCCGGCCCGCTCCCGACCTGTCCGCGTACTGGATCCCGACGCTCTACCAGGGCGACCGGGCGATCGAGCCGAAAGACGTCGTCGTCTACTACGGATCCCGGCTCACCGACCCGTCGGTGACCAAACCCTTCCCCCAGGGCTTCCGGATGATCGCCGGCGACGCCAAACTGCAGGCGCCCACCCCGGCCGGTTCAGTGAACGCGTTCTACTGCGCCGGCCCCGGCGGGGAGATCGGCCGCAGCGCCGACGGCAACTGGCCGGTCTGCGCTTCCACCGCCGTCCTCATGTTCCACCTCGTGTTCCAGGACTGCTGGGACGGCCGGAACCTGGACAGCCCGACCCACAAGGCGCACGTCTCGTACAGCTACGACGGCACCTGCCGAGGCGACTATCCGGTCGCCATTCCCAACCTGTCGTTCCTCATCGCGTACCCCACCAGCGGCAACGCGGCCGGCTTCCGGCTCGCGTCGGGGATGGCGTCGTCCATGCACGGCGACGCGTTCTTCGCGTGGGACAACCGGGCGCAGGGTGAGCGCGTGAAGAATTGCCTGGCCCAAAAGGCCAAGTGCAACACCGACGGCAACTTCTAGTACGCCGGCAGGAGCGGCAAGCAGCCACCGTCAAGTCTCCGCGGCGGTGGCTGCTTGCCGAGTAAGACGCTCACCTGCAAGCGTCAGGTGGCATCCCGCTGGTCCAGCCACTTCAGAATCGCTTGGTTTGTTTCTTCCGGCTTTTCCTGCTGGATCCAATGACCGCAATCCAGACTGGCCACTTCCGCATTGGGCACGAACTCGGTCAGGTTTTCAGACCTCAGGACGGCATCCCGGTCGCCGTAGATCATGAGGGTGGGCTGCTGGATGACTGGGTTCACGTCCGCCAGCAAGCGCCAGTTGCGGTCCAGGTTCCGGTACCAATTGATACCGCCCGTGAACCCCGATGACTCGAAGGCGGAGACGAAAACGGCCAGTTCACTGTCGCTCATTACGGGCTCACCGAGTGGCGTCTCTGCTCTGGCCAGGTTGATCAGCGCCATACCCGGCTGAGGCTCCGCGGGTGGCACGTTCTTCCGGTACATGTTGCGAAGGAACTGGAAGGTATTGTCGTCGAATACGGCGCCCGCGACGCCTGGCTGTCGATTGAAGTGGACGAAATAGAAGTCACCGCCAAACGTGTCTTCCATGACCTCGATCCAGGGCTTTTCTCCGCGCTCGAGGTAAGGCAGGCTCAGGTTGATCACCTTGTTCACACGGTTGGGATGCAACAAGGTCAATCCCCAAACGACAGCCGCACCCCAGTCATGACCGACAAACGTGGCATCGTCGTATCCGTAGTAATCGAGAAGTGCGATGAGATCGCCCGACAAGTGTTCGATGTCATAGTCTGTCACTTCGGCCGGACGGGACGAGTTTCCATAACCCCGCTGGTTCGGGACGATGACGTGATAGCCCGCTGCGGCAAGGGCAGGCACCTGATGGCGCCAAGAGAAGGCATGCTCCGGCCAGCCGTGGCAGAGCACAATGGGTCTTCCTGCATTCTGCCGGCCGGCTTCGAAGACTTCGAGTTCCACACCGTTGACGGAAACAAGGGTGGGCTCGGGAAAGTCGGTTCGATCGATGCGATCGTGGGTGGTGGGACTCGTCGGTGAGGTCATGTCGCCATCGTGCCGACCGAAACCGGTCACCCCATGACCGGTTTGTTTGGAAGTGTTGCCGGGGTGCGAGCCGACCGACTGATGGCCATCGTCCTTTTGCTGCAACAGCGCGAGCAAGTGACAGCAGCAGATGTCGCCCGAGAGCTGGAGGTTTCCGAGCGCACCGCCCGTCGCGACCTCGACGCCCTGGCCATGGCCGGGGTGCCGGTGTACTCCATGCAGGGCCGAGGCGGCGGCTGGCGCCTCGTGGGCGGTGCCCGCACCGACCTGTCCGGGTTGACCGCGAGTGAGGCCCGCGCCCTGTTCCTGGTTGCCGGCCCGGCCTCGGCCGCGACGCCGGCCGTGAAAGCGGCTCTACGCAAGCTCGTTCGTGCCCTGCCGGAGCCCTTCCGGGTGCAGGCCGCGGCCGCGGCGTCGTCGTTGGTCATGGACCCGCAGCGATGGGGGTCGAGCCGGGTCGAGCACCGACCACCTCGCTTCCTCGACGAACTCCAGGACGCGGTGATCCGCGGCGTCCAGGTGCGGCTCGGCTACGTCGACGGCAAGGGCGCCGAAACCGAGAGAACCGTCCATCCGCTGGGCATCGTCGCCAAAGGTCCGTCGTGGTACCTCGTCGCCAACACCGAGGCCGGCCGGCGGACCTTCCGCATCGACCGCGTGTCGTCCGCCGACCCGACCGACGATCCCGTGCACCGGCCCGAGGACTTCGACCTCGCCGAGAGCTGGCGCGAGATCGCCGACGAGGTCGACCGCAGGCGAACGCCCCTCGAGATCCAGGCGCTCTGCGCGCCCGACGGGATGTACCTGCTCCGGATGATGCTCGGCGGCCGGCTCCAGGTAGGAGGCTCCAGGACCGACGGCCGCATCGAGGTCGTGATCCGCGGCTACAACGAGTACGCGCTCGCCGGCGAACTCGCCGGGCTGGTCGAATGGCTCGAGGTGACTGGCCCTCCGGGCGTGCGAGACCACCTGGCCTCGATCGGCAACGCGCTCGTCGAGCGATACGGCGACGCCGATCGCTCGCGCTGAGGGCCGTGCGAGGCCGGCGGTCTGGCACCGGCACGCGGCGCCGCGCATCCCGGCGAGGTTTCAGAAACCTTGATACGACCCTTCAGTTTTCCATGATGATCGATTAGCCTACCGTCAGTCATGCTCATGAATGTGCATCGCATTCCGGTGAGCCGGGCAACGGGGGATTTCGAAACACGGCCATCTGCGCCGCGTTTCTTCATAGCCGCATCCCCTGCTGTCCGTTTCACTGGGACCGCTGGTCGTGAAATGAATTTGACACGGGGGATTTCGCATTGAGCAATATGGGGCAGTCGACGTTGAAATATGGAAAGGTCGCGCCCATTTCGCATGGTCAGCACCGGTTGTGGCCGGCTGATCAGGCGTCTCCGGGGAGACATCAAGGACGGCTCGCGGAGCGAGCCCCTTTAGATTCTCGGAGCTCCCCCGGCGATACGCCGCTACCTTGCCTGGCGCCGTCGCGCCAAACGCATGTCCAAAGACATCGGCTACCTCTACGACTGAAGGCGGGTCATGTTCCTAGAAGAGGCGGTCACCTCGCAGCAGGTGGTCAACAGTCCGGTCCGCTCGTACACCGAGTGGGATCCGCTGGAGGAGGTTGTCGTCGGGATCGTCGACGACGCGACGTTCCCGCCCTGGCACCCCGCATTGGAACCGGTCATCCCGTCCGGCCAGCACGAGACGTTCCGCCGGGAGCAGGGCCGGCCGTTCCCGCCCGAGCTCGTCAAGGCCGCGAGCCGGGAACTCGAGGAGTTCGTCCGGCTGCTGGAGGCGGAGGGCGTCACCGTACGCCGCCCGGAGCCGATTCCGCAGAACCGGCCGTACTCGACCGGGGCGTGGACGAGCACCGGGATGTACGCCGCCATGCCGCGCGACGCACTGCTGGTGGTCGGCGAGGAGATCATCGAGTGCCCGATGGCGTGGCGGTCGCGGTACTACGAGAACCTGGCCTACCGGCCGCTGCTCAAGGAGTATTTCCGGCACGGCGCCCGGTGGAGTGCCGGACCCAAGCCGGAGCTGCTCGACGATCTCTACGACCTGGAGTGGTCGGAGCCCACCGCGGGTGAGCCGGCGCGCCTGGTGGTGACCGAGTTCGAGCCCACCTTCGACGCGGCGGACTTCCTGCGCTTCGGCCGCGACATCGTCGGGCAGAAGAGCAACGTCACCAACGAGTTCGGCATCGCCTGGCTGGCCCGCCACCTCGGCGACGACTACCGGGTGCGGATCCTCGAGTTCGACGACGACCACCCGATGCACATCGACGCGACCATCACCCCGCTCGCGCCCGGCAAGTTGCTGGTCAACCCGGAGCGGGTCACCAAGGTCCCGCAGATGTTCAAGGCCTGGGACCTGCTGCCCGCGCCGACCCCGGTGATGCCCGACTCGCACCCGCTCTACATGACGAGCAAGTGGATCAACATGAACCTCTTCTCGATCGACGAGACACGCGTCGTCGTCGAGGCGCAGGACGAGCCGATGATCAGGGCACTGCGGGGCTGGGGCTTCACGCCGATCCCCTGCAACTTCCGCAACTTCAACAGTTTCGGCGGCTCCTTCCACTGCGCCACATTGGACGTTCGCCGGTCGGGCACGCTTCAATCCTTCCTGGACTGATCGGGGCTATGACAGCAAGAGAGGGACGATGATCCACCCACGCACCGACAAGCGTCAGTCAGCAGACTCGTGATCGAGGGCATCGAGATCACGACGCTCACCGACCGGCCCCATCTGGCTTCGAAGGCCGAGGCGCTCGACGGTGGCTGGCCCGAGTTCATGCAGCACGACCCGGTCGGGCAGTCCTTCTACCTGGACGCGGCCGAGTACTACACCGACTACACGTTGGTCGCCACGCCGGCCGACCGCCCGGACCAGGTGATCGCGCGGGCGTACTCGGTGCCGATCGGGCTCGCCGAGGAGCCGCCGGCCGGGCTGCCGGACACCGGCTGGGACGCCGCCATCGTCCTGGGCCGCGTCGCCCGCTTGGCCGGGTACGGCGGTGACGCGCTGTGCGGCCTGGAGGTGACCATCCGCCCCGACATGCGCAGCTCCGGCCTGGGCGCGGAGATGCTGCGCCAGTTCCGCGTCATCGCCCGGTCCAAGGGCCTGCGCCATTTCGTCGCGCCGGTGCGGCCGCCCGGCAAGACGGCCGTACCCGAGATGACGCTGGGCGACTACGCCGCACAGCTGACGGCCGATGGCCTGCCGGCGGATCCGCTGCTGCGCGCGCAGGCCCGGCTCGGCGCGTCGATCGTCGGTATCGCCCCGGCCTCGATGGTCGTGGTGGGCTCGCTCGCTCAGTGGCGACAGTGGACGGGCCTGCCGTTCGACAAGGACGGCCCGGTCATCGTTCCCGGCGCCATGGTTCCGGTGCACTGCGACCTCACCCACGATTCGGCCGCGTACGTCGAACCCAACGTCTGGGTGCACCAGGCACTGTCCTGATCCCCTTTTCCTCCGGAGGCGACTTCGATGACCGGTCTTGTTCATGAGGCGATAGCCGCGCGTGCGGCGGCGACACCCGACGCCCTGGCACTCAGGTCACGGCGTCGCTGGTTGACCCACCGGGAGCTCGACGAGCTGGTACGCAACACGCAACAGGCGTTGTCGGCGATTCCCATGCCAACCGAAAACGCTCCCGTCGTCGTGATCACGTCCCGTAGCGAATGGGCTGTGGTCGCGATGCTCGGGGTGTGGCACGCCGGCTGCGTGTATGTGCCGTTGAACGAAGCGATCTCCGAGCAACGCCTGCAATACATCCTGGGCCAGGTCCGGCCCGGGGCCATCCTGACCGACAGCGCCAACGTCGAGAGCCTGCGAGCAGCGTGGACGGACTGCCCGATCCTCGAGGTCGAGCACGCCGCCGCCTCCGGTGGACCGGCCGCGCCGGTCAAGGCGCACCCTCGGCAACTCGCCTGCCTCGTGTACACCAGCGGATCCAGCGGGCAGCCCAAGGGCGTCATGATCGAGCACGCCTCGCTGTACAACCTGGTCACCGCGGTCGCCTCGCCCTATGCACCGAGCCCGGAGCATCACGCTCTGCATTTCGGCGCGCTGGGCTGGGACTCCAGCATCGAAGAGATGATCCTCCCCCTGTTTCTCGGTACACCGCTGACGATGTGTACCGACGAAGCCGATTACGGGGTGCCGCATTTCCTGCGTGAGCTCGCCGAGCAGTCGGTCTCGCACCTCTACCTGCCCACCGCCTACTGGCGGGAGATCTGCCTGGAGTTGCGGGACGGCTCGGAGCGGCTGCCGGCGTGCGTACAGAGTGTGCTGATCGGCGGGGAGCGGGCGTCGGCGGACGACCTGATGGTGTGGCGCCGTTCGGTGCCGGCCGGGGTGGACCTGTGGAACTGCTACGGCCTGACCGAAACCTGTGTCACCTCGACGATCTACCGCGACGACCGGGACGTCCCGGCGGACCGGTTCCCGGCGCTGCCGCTGGGCGGTCCGTGTCCGACCGTGACGACGCACGTGCTCGACGAACGGATGCAGCCGGTGCCGGCGGGGTCGGTGGGCGAGCTCTTCATCGGCGGTCCCGGTGTGGGCGCGGGTTACTGGAACGACCCGAAAGGCACTGCCGCCGCGTTCGTCCCGGATCCGTTCGGACCTGGACGGCTGTATCGCACCGGGGACCTCGGCACCTTCGACGAGTCTGGCCGGCTGCACTTCGTAGGACGCGTCGACCGCCAGGTCAAGATCAACGGCTTCCGGGTCAACCCCAACGAGATCGAGGGCACGCTCACCGCGCACCCGGCAGTCCATCGGGCGTGTGTCGTGTCACGCCGGGAGGCATCGGGTCACACGGGCCTCGTCGCATACCTCGAACTGGTCGACCCAACGCAGGATGTTCAGCAGGTCAAGGACCATCTGGCGGAACGAGTGCCGGCCTTCATGATGCCGGCCAGCGTCGTGGTTCTCGAGACGATGCCACTGCTCTCCTCCGGCAAGATCGATGTCGACGCCCTGACGAACCAGGCCTCGGCCGCCGGCGACACGTCCTCAGGCGAGCGCGCAGACGGCGGCGGACACGCGGCCGAAATGATCAAAATCTGGTGTGAGGCCCTCGGAATCGACGAGTGCGGACCGGACGTCGACCTCCTGGAACTGGGCGGCAACTCGCTCTCCGGGATGCGCATCGCGGCCCGGGTAAGTGATCACTTCGGGGTCGCGATCCGCTTCAGAGACGTGCTGGAGAACCGCACGCCCGCTGGACTGGCCGAATACATCGAACTGCGACAGAGGGCGTCATGATTCCACGACAGATGCCGCTGTCTTTTGGGCAGCGTCGGTTGTGGATCGCCGAGCAGGCGGCACCGGGGAGCTTAGCCTATACCACTCCGATGTTGTTGCGGTGGCGTGGTGCGGTGCGGGTGGACGTGATGCGCTCGTGTCTGGATGCCGTGGTCGAGCGGCACGAGGTGTTGCGGACGACCTTCGGGACCGAGCGGGGTGTGCCGACGCAGGTGGTGGGCGAGTTCCGCGGCGCCGACGTGGAGGTCGTCGACTGCCGTGGTGACGCGATCGGTGTTGATCAGGCGATTCGTGCGGAGCTGGAGCGGCCCTTTGATCTGGTTCATGGCCCGTTGTTCCGGGCGCGGATCATTCTGGAGGCCGACGATTCCGGCGTATTGCTCGTTAATATGCACCATATTGTGACGGATGGCTGGTCCGTCGGGATTCTGCAGGACGAGCTGGTGGCGTTGTATCCGGCGCTGGCGGCGGGTGATGTGTCGCCGTTGGATGAGTTGCCGTTGCAGTATGCGGATTTTGCTGTCTGGCAGCGGGAGCTGCTGACGCAGGAACGGCGTTCCGCGCTGGAAGGCTACTGGCGGAAACAGCTTTCTGAAGCTCCGGCGTATATGAGCTTGCCGTATGACCGGGATCCGTCAGGGGTGGAGTCGCGGGACGGCAACACTTTCAGTTTTTCGCTCGACTCCGCGGTGGTGGATGGGGTGCGGGCGTTGGCCCGTGAAGAGAACTCCACCCTGTTCATGGTGTTGCTCGCAGCGTACAAGATATCGCTGTCGCGGTTGACCGGTGAGACCGACATTGTGGTGACGACGTCGGTTGCTGGCCGAAGTCATGCGAAGCTGGATTATTTGATCGGGTTCTTCGTCAATAATCTTGTGCTGCGTACTGATCTGAGCGGCGAGCCGAGTTTCCGTGATGCCGTGCGGCGGGTGCGGCAGACCGTCCTCGATGCGCAGGACCATCAGGATCTGCCGTTCGACATGCTCGTGGCAGCGATCCGGCCACCCCGCCGACCACAGCAGACACCGTTCCTGCAGACGGCGTTCGTCCATCAGCCGGAACCGATCGCCCAGTATCACCTCGGGGATCTGGCGGTGCGGCCGATACCGGCACCGGTCGCTGCCGCGCCGATCGACCTGGTCTTCTCCTTCTTCGAGGACACCGGCATCGAATTGCAGATCAACTATCGGGTTGAGCTCTTCAAGCCGGAAACAATCAGGAACCTGAGCGAGCAGTTCTCGGCGACCCTCAGCGCGGCAGTGCGGCAAGACGAGGGAGGCGAGAATGACAGAAAAGATCGCTGACGAGGCGCGCACACGGAGTCCGTACCTCGAATTCGGCTCGGGCCCACTCGCCGACATCGACTTGACGTCGCCGAGCCTGCATGCCGAGCGTGATTTGAGCGAAGTCTGGGGCCTGCTGCGTGAACGGCAGCCGGTGGCCTGGCATCCCACGATCGACGGTGGTTTCTGGGTCGTCAGCAGTTACGCCACCGCGGTCGAGGCCTACCGGAACAGCGACGTGTACACCTCCCGTCGCGGCAACGTCCTGGCTACGCTCCTGGCCGGCGGCGATCCGGCCGGAGGCAAGATGCTGCCGGTCTCCGACGGCCCCCGGCACCAGCAGATCCGGCGCGTGCTGATGCGCGCGCTGACTCCTCGCGCGCTTTCCGGCCTGGCCGAACGCGTTCGCAGCGCCACTCTTCGGCTGGTGCGTGCGGCGGTGGAAAGCGGAGACTGCGACCTGGGCAACGAAGTGGCGCCCTACATCCCGCTCGCGGTGATCTGCGACCTGCTCATGGTGCCGGAGAAAGACCGCGAGTTGCTGCTCAGTCAGAGCAAGCTGGCACTCGCTTCCGAAGGGCCGGACGGGACCGAGATCGACGCGCGGCTGGCTCGCAACGAGATCCTGCTCTACTTCGCCAAGCTGGCGCGAACTCGCCAGGACTCCCCCGGCGACGACATTCTCGGCCTGCTGATCCAGATGACGAGATCGCCGATCGCGCTCACCGACCAGGAGCTGCTGTACAACGCGTACAGCATTTTGATCGGCGGCGACGAGACGACCCGGCTGTCGATGATCGGGGCCGTGCACGCTCTGACCCAGTGGCCGGACGAGTGGAATCGGCTCAAAGCCGGGGACGTGTCGGTGGATTTCGCCGTCGAGGAGTTTCTGCGATGGACCACGCCGACTCTTCACGCGGGTCGAGTCGCCACGCGGGACACGACCCTCGGCGGCCGTCAGATCGCGCGCGACGACATCGTCACCATCTGGAACTCGTCGGCCAACTTCGATCCAGAGCAATTCGACGATCCGACGCGGTTGCGACTCTCCCGTACCCCCAACCGCCACCTGGCGTTCGCGATCGGCCCCCATTTCTGTCTGGGTGCCCAGCTGGCGCGGATCGAGCTGAGCGCGCTGGTCACCGCACTGGTGGAGACCACCGACGGCATGGAGCTGATCGGGGAGCCGAAGCGGCTCTATTCCAATTTCCTGAGCGGCTTCAACACGCTGCCGGTGCGGTTCACGTCGGCTGAGAAGGGTGAGATTCGATGAGCACGACGAGTAGTGCCGGACCGTTGAACGCGGTCGAGTCCGTCATGGCCGAGATCTGGGAGTCGGTGCTGCACGTCCGCGACGTCGGTCCGGACGACGACTTCTTCGCGCTCGGCGGTGATTCGTTGCTGGCCATCGAGATCATTTCGGCGGCCGAGCAGCGCGGGCTGCCGCTGAAGCTCGTGGACCTGTTCAAGCGACCGGATCTGCGCGGATCCTGCCTGAACCTGACGGCGCAGGCCGGCGGCGACACCGCACCCGCCACGAATTTGCTCGAGCAGGCCGATCGAGAACAGCTGCCGGCCTCGGTCAGCGCGGCCTACCCGATGACCAGGCTGCAGCTCGGTCTGGTCTACGAGAGCGCGGCCAGCGGAGGCTCTCTCTACGTCGACGTGGTCTCCCGCGAGGTCATGCTGCCGCTGGATGTCGAGGTGCTCCGCCAAGCCCTGGATCACATGGTGGGCAGACATCCGATCCTGCGCACCCGTTTCGATCTCGGCGGCTACAGCGAGCCGCTGCAACTCGTCGAGAAGCAGGCCACCGTCGAGCTGGAGCTGGACGACCTCCGCGGGTTGCCCGACGAGGAGGTGACGGCTCGCCGCAGTGCGACGATGGAGAAGCTCGGCCGGCAGTTCGACGTGGACACCGTCCCGCTGATCCGTGCGCACGCCGCACCGTCCGGGCCAGACCGCTTCCGCCTCACCTACGCGTTCCACCACGCGATCCTCGACGGCTGGAGCGAGTCGGTCCTGGCGTCGGAGCTGATCAAGACGTACCAGGCCATGCTGCGCGGCGAGCAGCCCTCGTTGGCACCGCCGGCGCCGTTCTCCGAGTTCGTCCGGCTGGAACGCGAGGCACTCGCCGACGACGGCCATCGGCGGTTCTTCGCGCGCTTCGGGGAAGGGCCGCGCGACGGCTCGCAGCGGCCGGCCCGGCGGTCGGCACCGCCCGTACCCCACAAGGTCTCCCTGGTCGCGCCGCGGCCCGCGGTCGACTCACTCGCCGCGCTCTCGACGGCGTGGAGCCTGCCGGTCAAGAGCCTGGTAGTGGCCGCCTACTACACCGCTGTCGAATCCGCGTTCGGTCGCGCCCAGGTGGCCGGGCTGTCGATGAGTGGCCGGCCGGAGCAGCCGGGAGCGGATCTGACGCTCGGGCTGTTCCTCAACCACCTGCCGGTGCGCCTAGGGTCGAGCGGGGCCACCTGGCGGGAACTCGCGCAGCGAGCGTTCGAGGCGGAGCGCGAGCTCCTGCCACATCGGCGTTTCCCGTACTCCGAGATCATCGAGTTCCTCGGCCGCCGGCCCTTCGACGTGGCCCTGAACTTCGTGAACTTCCACAACATCGACGACTTGCTCGCCCAGGGGCTCGTCGACGTGGAGGAGGACTGGCGGGACAGCACCAGCGTTCCCATCCGCGTCGAGGCGATATACGCCCCCCGGGCGTTCGGGCTCCAGCTCGACGTAACGGTCGACACCGTGCGGCATCCGCAGCGGCGGGCGGCGGAGATGGCCGAGACGATGCTCCGCGCGCTCGACCGGCTGGTCCACCACCCCGATGAGCGGGTGACGCCGGCCGAGGCAGATCGCACGCGATGACGGAGGAGGAAACGACCACGGCGGCGTCGAGACCGTCACTCTGGCGGCGCCGCGGCTATGTCACCTACCTCGGGTCACAGACCGTGGCTCAGGTCGGCTTCCAGGTCAGCGTGGTAGCCATCCCGCTCACGGCGGTGCTCGTGCTGGACGCGTCGCCCGTACAACTCGGTCTGCTCATCGCGGCCGAGCGGCTGCCGTTCCTGATCTTCGCGCTGATGGCCGGCGTGCTGGTCGACCGCTGGTCCCGCCGCAAGCTCCTGATCTTCGCCTCTGTCCTGCGCGCGCCGCTCGTGCTGACCATTCCCATCGCGGCGGCCATGGACGTGCTGACGGTGACGCATCTGTACGTGGTGGCGTTCCTGCTCGGCATCCTCACCGTCCTGTCCGACGTGGCCGCGCTGTCGATCATGCCGTCGCTTGTCCCCCGGGACCTCCTGACCGAGGGGAACGCCAAGCTCGAGGCCGCCCGCTCCGCCAGCGAGGTGGTGGGGCCCGGCCTGGGTGGGGCGCTGGTCCAGCTCATCACCGCACCCTGGGCCCTGGTCGTGGACGCCGTGTCGTTCCTCGTGTCCGGAGGCATGCTGTCGGCGCTGCCCAAGGACGAGGCCCGGCCGCAGAACACCGAGGGCGGCACGCGGTCCGCCTGGCAGGAGATCAAGGAAGGCATCGCTTTCGTCTGGCGGTCCGGCGTACTGCGGTGGAACGCGGCCGTGGCCGGCCTCACCAACCTCTTCGTCTACGCCTTCCTGGCGATCCAGTACCTCTTCATCGTCGACGATCTACGGTTGGGCGCCGTGTTCGTCGGGGTGCTCCTGAGCCTCGGCGGCGTGGGCGGCGTGCTGGGCTCACTTGCCGCCGGGTGGATCTCGAACCGCATCGGCATCGGCGGCGGCTTCCTCATCGGCAGCGCCACGATGGCGGCCGGCGTCCTCCTGGTGGGTGTCGCGCCCGCCGGGATGGGGCTCGGTCTCGTCATAGCCAGCAGCGGCTACCTGCTCTTCGTATGCGGCATCCCGATCTTCAATGTCGCGGCGGTGACCATCCGGCAGGCGGTCACCCCCGCCGCGCTTCTCGGCCGCACGAACGCCACGATGCGCTTCCTCATCTGGGGCACCATCCCGCTCGGATCCCTGATCGGTGGAGTCGTGGCCGAGGCGACGAGTTCGCGGGCGGTCGTACTCCTCTCCGGCGCCGCGCTGCTGATCCCGACCGTCCTGCTGGTGCTGTCCCCGATCCGCGGCCTGCGCATCACCGAGAACCAGGACCAACTGCAAACAGAACGTTAAGGAGACGAACAATGGGAGCTTCGACTCCAGCGCCGGGACGCTCGGTGCGGTCCATCCGCCGCCGGAGCGTCGAACCCGGCAGCGACGGTCTCGTGCGCATCACGGGTGCCGACCGGCCCGGCGCGCCTGTCGTCGTCGAAGCGCGGACCGCCGGCCTCGACCTGGCCGCATGGCTGCGGGAGAGCCAGCAGACCGTCGACAGCCACCTGCGGGCCGCCGGTGCGGTGCTCTTCCGGAAGTTCCAGGTCGCCACGGCAGCCGACTTCGCCAACGTGGCCGGGGACGGTGGTGACGAGCGGCTGCTCGACTACATGTACGGATCCACTCCGCGCACCAAGGAATCGAAGGGCGTGTACACGTCCAGCGAGTACCCGCCGGAGGCGACGATCCCGCAGCACAACGAGATGGCCTACTCGCGGAACTGGCCGCTGCGACTGTGGTTCTTCTGCCAGCTCAACGCCACGAGCGGCGGAGAGACGCCGCTCGCGGACAGCCGGCGGGTGCTGGAGCGCATCCCGGCCTCGGTTCGCGCGCGGTTCGAGCGCGACGGGATCATGTACGTGCGCAATTACGGCGGCGGTGTCGACCTGCCCTGGCAGCAGGTGTTCGAGACCGATGACCGGGAGACCGTGGAGGCCTTCTGCGCGGCCAACGAGATCGATCTGGAGTGGCTCCCGGACGGCGGCCTTCGTACCAGGCAGGTCTGTCAGGTGGTCGCCGAGCACCCGCACACCCATGAGATGGCGTGGTTCAACCAGGCCCACCTCTTCCACACCTCCAGCCTGCCCGCCGCCGTCCGTGAGGACCTGCTGGCGTCGTTCGGGCCCGAGCAGCTCCCGCGCAACGCCCTGTACGGCGACGGCAGCGTGATCGAGGACGAGGCGCTCACCGAGATCCGGGCCGCGTTCGAGGCGGAGACCGTCGCCACCCCATGGCAGACCGGTGACGTGATGCTGGTGGACAACATGCTGATGAGCCACGGGCGGAACCCCTACGACGGCCCCCGGAAAGTGCTCGTCGCCATGTCCGGCGCCTGGAGTGCCCTCAAGGAGACGCGATGACCAGCACGGACGCGACCACGGAGATGTTCCCGTTGTCGCCACAGCAGCGGCACGCCTGGCTCACCCAGGTCGTGTCGACCGGCTGTCCCTCGATCTCCGGTGAGATCACGATCCGGGGTCCGCTCGACATCGGCCGCCTGCGGGCGGCCCTGGACAGCCTGGTCGAGCGCTTCGAGATCCTGCGCACCGACTACCGCCGTGTCGCCGGCCTCGACGTGCCGCTGCAGCGGATCACGGCACCGGCCTCGGTCGTCGTCGACGACGTCACCGAGGAGGGCTGGCGGTCCCGCATCGCGGAGCCGATGGATCCCGCCGGTCCGCCATTGCAGGTCGGGCTGGCGAGACGGGATGACCAGCTGCACACCCTGTTCCTTCGGCTGCCGACCCTGAACGCCGATGCCGAGAGCGTCGCGTTGCTCGCGGAGAGCCTGGCCGGACTGTACGGCGGCACGGCACCTGCGTCCTCGGACGAGGAGCCGTTGCAGTACGCCGACCTGGCGGAGTGGTTCAACCAGCAGGTGGACGAGGCGGACGCCGCGCTCACCGAAATCCTCGGAGACCTGCCGCGGCTACCGTTTCAACACTCCAGTGCGGATCGCCCCGCAGGCGAGGACACCGTAGAGGTGGCCCTGCCCGAAGGCCTGCGCGACGGGGGCACGGCGCGCGAGGTCCTGCTCGCGTCCTGGGCCGCGCTGCTCGGTCGGTACGTTCCCGGCCGGCCCCTGGTGGTGATGGCGACGCGATCGGGCCGGCAGGAGGCCGACGTGGCGGACGCGATCGGGCCGTTGGCCAGGCTCGCGCCGGTACGGCTCGACGACGACCCCTCGGCATCCCTGCGGTCCCTGGTCCGTCACGTCAAGGCACAGGACGAAGCAGCCGAACAGTTGCAGTACGGGTTCACCGGCGGCTCCGTGGAACAGGGGCGGACGTCCATCGGCTTCACCCATCGCGTCCGGCCACCGGCCGTTCGTACCGACGGGGTGGAATTCGAGCTCAGCCGGATCGACACCGTACTGGAGACGGACCTCGAACTGGCGGTCGAGCAGGACGACGCGTCGCTGCGGGTGGTGCTGAGGTACCGGACGGACCGCTTCGACCGGGCCGACGTGGCCGACCTCGCCACAGGCCTCGGATCGGTGCTGGAGACCTGGCTGTCCGCCCCGGAGACGCCCATCGACGAGGTGCCACTGCTGCCCACCGATCGCCTGCGCCCCGCTTCCACGCCGGCGCCGGCCGGCGGCGAGCTGGTCCCGGTGCACGAGCGATTCGCCCGGCACGCTCGCGCGGAACCGTCGGCCGTCGCGGTGGTGGACAACCGTGGCCGGCACAGCTACGGTGCGCTGCACGCGACCGGACAGGCGCTCGCCGGCCAGCTCGTCGAGCGCGGAGCCGGGCCGGGCAGCCGGGTCGGCATTCTGTTCGGCCGCAGCGCCACGGCGCTGGCCGCGATGCTGGCGGTGCTCGAGTCCGGCGCGGCGTACGTCCCCCTGGACCCGACCCTGCCACCGGAACGTCTGCGCCTGATGATCGACGACAGCGGTGTCGAGATCATCATCACCGAGCCTGCCTACGCCTTCCTGGCCGAGTCTCTTCGCACGGCCCCGATCATCGTTCACGACATGAACCACGAGGGTGACCGCGGACCGGCCCGGGACAACCCGAGAGGGTCCGCCGACCTGGCCTACGTCCTGTACACCTCGGGGACGACCGGCAGGCCGAAGGGTGTGCTGGTGGGGCACGAGCAGATCGCCGGGTACGTCGACGCGATCACCGAACGCCTCGGCCTGGAACCCGGCCTCGGTTACGCCCACGTGTCGACGCTCAGCGCGGACCTGGGATACACGGTCCTGTTCGCGGCGCTGTGCACCGCCGGGACGCTCCACCTGGTGGACGACGACGTTCTCCGGAGCGGGGACGAGCTCGCGGAATACCTCCAGCGCGAAGCGGTCGACGTCCTCAAGATCACCCCGTCGCATCTGACGGCGCTCCTGCAGACGAGCGCGAACCCGGCGGGCCTGATCCCCCGGCGGGCGCTCGTCATCGGTGGCGAACTGTTGCAGCGCGACCTGGCCGCCCGGCTGGACGAGCTGGCGAACGGCTGCGAGATCGTCAACCACTACGGCCCGACCGAGACGACCGTGGGCGCGACCGCGTACCGGGTCCGGCCGGCGGAGCTCGACCCGCGGTCGGGGTCGGTGCCGATCGGCAGCCCGTTGGGCGCGGCCACCGTCCAGGTCGTGGACAAGGCGCTGCACGAGGTTCCCTGCTGGGTGCCCGGCGAGCTGGTGATCGGCGGGCCGGGCGTCGCCGGCGGCTATCTCGGCCTGCCGGAGCTCACGGCCGAGCGCTTCATCCCGGACCCGCTGTCGCACCGGTCCGACGGCCGCCGCTACCGGACCGGTGACGTGGTGCGCAAGCTGCCCAGCGGCGACCTCGAATTCGTCGGACGCGACGACGACCAGGTGAAGATCGCCGGATACCGGGTCGAGCTGCGAGAGATCGAGTCGACCCTGCGGACGCATCCGGACGTGAAAGACTGCGTCGCACTGGTGAATCCCGATGACGCCGGGCAGCAGAGGCTGGTCGTGTTCGTAACGGGCGCCGGCGATCTGCACGAGACCGAGCTTCACCAGTTCGCCGCGGCGCGCCTGCCGCACTACATGCGGCCGGCCGCCATCGTCGCGCTCGACGCGTTTCCGCTGAGCGGTAACGGCAAGCTGGACCGGGCGGCCCTGATCCGAGCCGCGGCCGACGTCCGCCAGGCCGCTCACCGCGGCGAGATTCCGCCCAGGGACACCATCGAACTGATCCTCTCCCACCTCTGGACACGGTCGCTCGGCAGGATCGTCGGCGTCACCGACGACTTCTTCGAGGTGGGCGGGAACTCGCTGAAGGCGATCCGCCTGATCGCGGACATCCGGAAGGCGACCGGCGTCAGCCTGCCCGTGTCGGCCATGGTCAACGCGAGCTCGATCGAGGCGATGGCTCAGCTCCTGCGCTCAGCGGAGCGGGAGCACCAGTTCCGGTCCGCCGTGCCGCTACAGGCCTCCGGTTCGCTGGCCCCGTTCTTCTGCATCCACGCGGGCGGTGGCGGCGTGCTGAGTTACCTGCCGCTGGCGCGTGCCGCCGGGGACGAACGTCCGTTCATCGGCCTGCAGTCACCGGGGCTCTACCCCGGCGGGAGCAGCCCGGACGAGCTCACCGAGATGGCCGCCCAGTACGTGGCGGAGATCAAGGAACACCAGCCGCAGGGACCGTACTGGATCGGCGGATGGTGCCTCGGCGGGATCATCGCGCACGAGGTCGCACAGCAGCTGGCGGCCGCCGGAAACGAGGTGGCTCAGCTCGTCCTGTTCGACAGTGACGCACCCGTCAAAGCGCAGCTCGACGAACTCGCCGGAGACGAGCCGCTGGATTCCGGCGCCGACGTCACGGACATCGAGCTCATCCAGCGCTTCGCCTGGCACTACCAGCTGGACATCCCCACCGGAGAACTCGAGTCGCTGGACCCGGAGGCGCGGCTGGATCATCTGGTCCAGCTGGTCCGGAACAAGGACCTGCTGCCTGCCGACGCCGGCCGGGCGGAGCTGCGGCAGCTGCTCACGGTGTACCGAGGGAACGTCAGCGCGGCGCGGCGGTACATCCGGGATGCGCGACCGCCGCTCACGCCGTCGGCGGACTACCCCGTCACGCTCTTCCTGGCGATGGACGAGGAGGTGCGGGACAGCCCCGGCGAGACGCTGGGCTGGGAACAGATCTACGGATCCGGGGTTCGCGTCGAGCACGTGCCCGGCGACCACCACACGATGATGGTCGCGCCGCAGGTCGGTGTTCTCGCGCAACGGCTCTCGGCGCTGTTGTCCGAAACCGGATCGACGGGGAAGCGTTCCGATGACCGCTAGATCGGCAACGGTCGGCCGGGAGCCGTCGGAGGCGCTCGTGGCCGCCAGGGTCGCCCAGCTCAAGGGTGCTCCGACGGTGCTCGAACTTCCGTCCGATCTGACCCGTCCCGCGACCCAGGACCGCACCGGAGCGCGGCTGACCTTCGTCCTGTCCAACCGTGCCGAGTCCGCCTGCGCGCGGCTGGCGGCGGACTGTTCCGTGAGCCGCGCGACGGTGCTGCTGACGGCGTGGAGTCTGGTGCTCGCCAGGCGTGCCGGGGTGGAGGATCTCCTCCTCGGCTACACCCTTGACGGTCCGCGCCTGGTCCCGGTCCGCTGCCTGCTGACGGAAGCGACGTCCGCGCGTGCGTACGTGGGCGGGATCGCGTCGGCGCTGGCCGAGGCCGGAGACGTCGGGGTGGACGAACTGCGGGCCGGGTTGGAGTTCTCCGACGATCCCCGCCGTACGCCGCTGGTCCAGTTCGTCGCCGACGTGCGCGGGAAGGACCTGCCCGAGCTGGCCGTCGGCGAGGGGGTGTCACCGTTCGACGCCTCACTCGTCCTGCGGCGATGGGCTCCCCGGGCGGAACTGGCGTTGGACTACGCGACCTCCGTACTCCTGCCGTCGGAAGCCGCCGCCCTGACGGACTCGCTCGACGCCACGCTCGTCGAGCTCCTCGACTCGCTGGACGAGCCGCTGGAGGCGGTGCGGACCATCTCGCAGGCGCAGCGCGCGCGGCTTGCCCTCATCCGCAACGGGCCGCGGTGCGACTCGTCCGACGACGTCTGGCGGATGGTGGCGGCGGTCGCTCGATCCCGGCCCGACGCCGAGGCGGTTAGCGGCGCGGACCTGGCGCGGCCGCTCAGCTACGCGGATCTGGTGTCCGCCGTGGAGCGGTTGGCGGCTGTTCTGGCGGAGGCCGGCGTCGGCGTGGGCGTCAACGTCCTGATCGCGCACGCGCGATCGGCCAGGGAACTGGTGTCGGTCCTGGCCGTGCTGCGCTGCGGCGGCACGTACGTGGCCTTCGACGCCGGGGCTCCCGACGATCGCCTTCAGCGGATGTTCAGCGCCGCGAATCCCAGCGCGATCGTCGGTGACCCGGTCATGGCCGACCGGATCAGCCGGCTGTGTCCGTCCCCGTGCGCCACGGTGATCGCGCCGGATCCGCTCGACGCCGGCGGCACGGGCCTCGCGGTGCCGCCGCTGCCACCGGTGGACCCGGACCGGGCGGCCTACATCACGTTCACATCCGGTTCCACCGGGACCCCCAAGGCCGTACGGATACCCCACCGGGCGGTGGTCCGGCTCGTGCGAGACCCGGACCACGTACGCTGCGGTCCCGGCGAGCGGATGCTCAGGTTCGCGCCGCTGGCGTTCGACGCCTCCACGCTCGAGCTGTTCGCTCCCCTCGCCAACGGCGCAGCCGTGGAGGTGATCCCGCACGAGCTGCCGTCGTCCGGCGAACTGGCGGCGTTCATCGAGGAGCGCGGCGTCACCGTGCTCTGGCTCACCGCCGGGCTGTTCCGGTTGATGGTCGACCTCACTCCGCACGCCTTCGCCGGCGTCCGGCAGGTGCTGACCGGCGGCGACGTGGTGCCGCCCGAGCAGGTCCGGCGACTGCTCGAGCGCTTTCCGGGCATCCGCGTCACCAACGGTTACGGGCCGACCGAGAACACGACGTTCAGCACGGTGCACCACCTCGACGATCCGAGCGCGGTGGAGTCACCCCTGCCCATCGGGCGGCCGATCGCCGGAACCGGACTCCTGATCCTGGACCGCACGGGACGCGAGGTACCGCCGGGAGGTGTGGGCGAGCTCTACGTGACCGGCGCCGGCCTCGCCATCGACTATCTGGGCGCGCCGGAGCAGACGCGAGCGGTGTTCGGGCTGCCTGCCCCGGACACCGGTGAGCGCATGTACCGTACCGGCGATCTGGTGCGCCTCGACGCCCACGACCTCGTACGCTTCCTGGGCCGGACCGATCACCAGGTCAAGATCCGCGGCTATCGCATCGAAACCCAGGAGATCGCGGCACGGCTGCTGGAGCACCCCCTGGTCCGGGACGCCGTGGTGGTCGCGGTGGGCGCCGACGCATCGTCCCGGCGTCTGCTGGCCGGCGTGGTCGCCAGCCCGGAGCCGCGGCTGGAACCCGCGCTGCGGGCGCATCTCACCCGATCCCTGCCGAGGTACGCCGTGCCCGCACTCTGGGCCATCGTGGACCGGATCCCGCTGACGACCAATGGCAAGGTCGACGCAGGCGAGCTGGAACGCACCGCTGAGCGACTCCTGGCGGAGCGCAGACAACGGTGACCTCCCGCGGTCAGTCCGGCGCGCCGAGCACGGCGGCGACGCTGTCGACGAACCACCGCTCGAACCGCTCGACCGGCCACCCGCGCTCGCGGACCAGCCAGTCGTAGTTGCGGACGTCCTGCGCGAGCCACAGCACGTCGGCGGCCCGCTCCTGGCTGACCAGGACCTCGCCGCTGGCCGCGAGATCGGCGGCGAACATCGCCATGCCGCGGCGCCGGTCCTCGAGGTTCTTGCGCCAGATCGCCGCCGCGTCGGCGTCGGCGCTCGCCGCACCGGCCAGCGCCAGCATCACGTGCACCTGCCGGGCATGGGTCTCGGCCAGATGCCGGGCATACCGGGTGAGCTTCGCCCGCAGACCGGTCAGCGCGCGGATGTCGGCGACGAACGACCGCTCCGCCATCGCCACCTGCTCGTCGTCGCCGACCAGGGTGACATCGACGAGATCGGACAGCAGCTGGCGCTTGTTGCCGAATACCGCGTACACGGTCTGCACGGCAACACCGGCCTCGGCGGCGACCGCGGTCAGCGGCGTCGCGGCATAGCCCGGGTCCACGAACAGCTTGGCGGCCGCGTCGAGGATCGCCCGCCGGGTCTGCCGGGCCTGCTCCTGGCGCCGCGGCGAAACGTAACGCCGGTTGACAGTCACGCGTGCAGCGTAGTCCACTATTCGATAGAGCTTCACTCTATCGACTATGCGTCAGGGGACAGCTATGCCGTACGGCGTCGTGCAGGACATGCCCGGAGTCACTGAGCAGGAATACCGGCAGGTCGAGAAGCACCTCGGCCCGGACCGGCCGCCGGGCCTGCTGGCCCACGTGGCCGGCCCGTCCGACGAGGGCTGGCGGATCATCAACATCTGGGCCGACGAGGCCGCGTTCCGCAGGTTCCAGTCCGAGCGCCTGGTCCGGGCCGCCGGCCTGGCCGCCCAGGAGGACGACTTCGATCCCGCGAAGGCCGCCACCTTCCGATCGGCGAGCGTCGACGGCGCCGAGATGCCGTTCTGATGGCCGACACCGCCACGCTGCGCGCCCGCAACGCCGACTTCTGGACCCGGACGGCACCGGGATGGATCAACCAGGCCGACCGGCACGACGAGATCGGCCGGCCGCTGGGCGCCGTGGCACTCGACCGGCTGCGACCACAACCCGGCGAACGGGTACTGGACGTCGGCTGCGGATGCGGCGGCACGACCGCCGAGATCGCCCGGGCCGTCGCCCCGCTGGGCAGCGCGATCGGTCTCGACCTCGCCGAGGCGATGGTCGCCACCGCCCGGACCCGGTTCACCACGCCCGACGGCGCCGGACCGCGGTTCGTCGCCGGCGACATCGAGACGCTCGATGCCGTACCCGGATCACCGTTCGACGCCGTCTACTCCCGGATGACGTTGATGCTGCTCGCCGATCCGATCGCCGGCCTGACCACGATCCGCCGATCGATGCGGCCCGGCGGCCGGCTGGCCGCAACGGTGTTCCGCGACGGCCGGGCGAACCCGTGGCTGCCGTCAGCGATGCTCGGCGCGTCGGCACACCTGGGACCGCTGCCACCGCTACCGATCGGCGACGAGCCGGGACCCTTCGCCTTCGCCGACCCCGCCCGGGTCACCCGCCTGCTCACCGCCGCCGGCCTCACCGACATCGCCATCCACCCCCACGACGTCACACTCGACGCCCCGGACGACCCGGAAGCGGTCACCGAATGGCTCATCGAGATCGGTCCCGCCGGCGCGGCCTACCGAGACGCCGAGCCCACCACCCAGGGCCGCGCCCGAGCCGGAGCGGCACGCCTGCTCGAACGATTCCGCACCGCCGGCACCGGCTACCGCCTGCCGGCCGGACTCTGGTTGATCACCGCCCGCTCAGACAGGACCAGCACCCCATGACCCCTCACCGGCGCCTCGCAGCGTTCCTCACCCTGATCATCGGCACCACCGCGTTGTACGGCTGCTCCTCAATCGACACCGACACCGCCACCGACCCGCCGCCCGCCGCACCGCCGGCGGACGGCGGGTATTCGGCGAAGGACGTCTGCGCCTACCTGAAGGGCGAGATCCCGGCGCTGAAGGAGATCGGCAGCCCGGTCGGGCGGCACGCCAACCTGGCCGGCAACCTGGCCACCTTCTTCGAATCCCACGGCAAGCCGGAAACCGGCGCCGCACTGGACGCGGCGACCAAGGCGGAATGCCCGGCCGTGCGCACCGAGGTGCTTACGTTGATCGACGTAGACAGCTTCAGCTCGTTCTAACCAGACCGTCGGTTTCTGCCGGTCCAGCTTCTTCGGGGTACGCGTAGCCGGCGTCCCGCCGAAGCCGACCCCGTTCCCGCTCTCCCGGCGCAAGCCCGGCCTTTCCCCACCGCCCCAAGGCGACCGCCGGGAAACAGCACCACCTGACGGTTACGGCGGGGCGAATCGCGGCCCACCCCTGCGGCGGCCCGTCGCCCATCACCCGCGGCGCCCAGCCCCTCAGACCCCCAGCAGGCACCCCGGCCGCTGGCAAGCGGGCTTCCGTAGTCAGGGTCCCCAAGCGGTGATCTTGCTTGGCCCACGCTCGATGCGGTCTCAACGGCCGCCAGACAGCAACCACGTTGGGCCGTACCCGCGCCCGGTCCGTCCGCAGCGCGACGGACTGGTCTTTCCCGGCGGTCGCGCTGGGGCGGTGAGGGGAAGCCGGAGCTCGCGCCGGGAGAGCGGGGGCGGGGTCGGCTTCGGCGGGACGCCGGTCACGCGTACCTCGAAGGAGCGGGACCAAAAGCACACCTCGACCTCGAATTCCGCATAGCGCCGACGGCGCGTGCGCGACGAATCGGGTACCTGTAGATGAAAGACGAGCGAAGGAGATGCTGATCATGGCGCTGCCACCTGTTGTCGATCATGCGACCTGGCGCAAGGAGCTGGACGAGCTGCGCGTCCGCGAGAAGGCGGCCACCAGGGAACTGGACGCGATCGCCGCGCAGCGGCGGAGGTTGCCCATGGTGCGCATGCCTGAGTACACCCTGGTCGGGGCCGAGGGACCGGTTCGGCTCGTGGACATCTTCGACGGTCGATCGCAGTTGATCGTCTACAACCACATGTGGGAACCGGGCGCCGAGTGGCAGTGCGGTGGGTGCACCAGCCTCACCTCGTCATTCACCCGGCTGGGGTTCCTCGACAACTACGACGCACGATTCGTGATCGTGACTCAGGGCCGGATCGAGGAAGCCCTCGCCTACGCCGAACGCGTCGGCAACACGATGACGTGGTACTCCACCGCGGACAGCCCGTTCGGGGCCGACGTCGACGCGCCTGCCGGCGGCGGGTTCGCGATGAACGTCTTCCTGCGCGACGGCGAGACCGTCTATCGCACCTGGCACACCACCGGTCGCGGTGTCGAACAGCTCACGTACACGTTCGCTCTGGTCGATGTGTTGCCGTTCGGGCGGCAGGAGGAGTGGCAGGACTCCCCGGAGGGCTGGCCGCAGCGACCGACCTACAGCGGCTGGCTCGACTCGCCCGATGTCGCCCGGCTGTACGGTCCCGCGTCCTGAACCGGCACGCGGCAGCAGGTCATCGACCTGCTGCCGCGGACGATCCTGGTGGATCAGAACGGGTACCAGGTGAGGTGCTGGTTGCCGCTGCTGTTGACGCAGGACCACAGCTGCGGCTGCTGCCCGTCGGCCAGCGAGCTGTGCGGCATGTCGATGCAGACCTGCCGGCCGTAGCCCGTCATCTGGTACCAGTCCGGCGGGCCGCCGTGCATCTTGTAACCCTTCCAGACCATGCTCGTGCCGCAGTTCCACAGATAGACTCTGCCGCCGTTGTTGCCGTCACCGTTGAGGCAGTAGTTGGTGTTCCACTTCCTGATCTGTGCGTGGCCGTCGTCGCTGGTCCACTCGAAGACCCACTGCTGGTGATTGCGGTTCGTGGAGCTCGGCGAGGCGCAGGTCCACTGCTGGACCTTGGCGCCGTCGACCGCCTTGTTCTGATAGAGGTCGAGGCACTTGCCGGAGTGCTCGAACTTGATCTGGTACGGGCCGGAGTAGGCCAGGGCGGGCGAGGCCGGCGCCAGTACGACGCCGAGAATCGTGGCCATCACCGCCGCGAACATGCTGATCGTTCGAGATCTGGACATCAGGTTTTCTCCATTCTCGGTGTGAATTCCGTCAGATCAGGTCCATCGACGCCCAGCCGGACCGGCCGAGCTCGCGGCCCTGGGAGTAGTCGCCGAAGCCCGAGTTGCGCCAGGTGTACAGCGCGTATTCGCCGTTGCCGAGTGGGAGCCGCCCCATCAGGTCGCCGATGCCGTCCTCGTTGAGGTCGGTGAGCCCGGTCAGATCCTCGAAGGCGGACCAGCCGCACTCGAACGAGGCGCCGGTGCCGAAGCCGCCCCGGCCGTCGCCGTACCAGTGGTACAGGCATCCCGTGTCCCGCCTGATGCCCACCAGGTCCGGCTTGCCGTCGCGGTTGATGTCACCGGCCGCGGTGATGTCGCGGTACCGGTGCCAGTCGCCACAGTTGATCACCGCCGCCGGAGCGAATCCGCCCTGGCCGTTGCCCGCCCAGCGCCACAGGCACGGGTCGGTCTTGGACAGGTCGAGGGCGACGAGGTCGGCGTTGCCGTCCCCGGTGATGTCGCCCGGTCCGATCAGTTCGCTGTAGAGCTCCCAGCCGCAGCCCACCTGGGCACCGGCGCCGAAGCCGCCCTGGCCGTCACCCCACCAGCGCCGTAGGCAACCTCGGCCGGCAACGAACGGTCAACATCCACCATGGGCGCGGTCCGGGACAACACCTTTCAGGCAGGGCTTAATGGAGGCTCCGTGCCCCTACCTTTCAGCGCTGGCTTAACAGTGTGGTGGGCCGCCGTCCGCGCTACCGACCATGAGTTCCTCACTCGCACGAAAGGAGAAGCGATGGGATGGCGCAGGTACACCGCGATGGCCGCGACCACCGTGGCAGTGGTGGCGGCGACGCTCGCACCGGCCGAGGCGGCGATGGCGGTCAGCTGTGGCATCGTCTGTGACGGCGTTGACCCGAACCAGGCACGCTACGAGAACGCCGATGGCGCCATGGTGCGCTGCGGCGGCTTCAAGACCATTTATCGCAAGGATCTCGGGCTCGGCGGAGTCATCGAGCTGCGGTACAGCACCCAGTGCCGGATGGCCTGGGGACGCGGCCCGAGCGGTGTCGGCTTCTCGATCGAGGGCTGGAACAGCACCGGGACAGCGATGCGGGTCCGCTATCCCAAACCCGAGATGGGTACGTACACGCCGGCGGTCAACGACGCCGGTCTGAAGGCGCGCGTCTGCCTGTTCGACCCGCCCAACGCCTGCACCGACATGTGGTGAGCCGCGATCGCGGCCAGCGGTCAAGCTGGCCCAAGAGAATCCGGGCGGATCAGGTTCGCCGACCGGGCCGGCCGATTCGTTCCGGTTGTGGAGGTGGCCGCGGCGACGACGGGGGCGCGGCCACCCGAGCAGACCGGATCCACCAGTCACCGATGAGTTCGACCGGCACGCCGAGTCAGCCATAGCACAACGAACCTATGGAAAGGTCAATCCGATGACCGAGCTGACCGCGGAACACGCCCGGCGAGCGATCGTCGAACACACTCGACGTCTGGCGGAATCAGCCGCCGCGGCCGGGCCTGACGCCGCCGTGCCGACGACCCCGGGGTGGACCATGACTGACCTGGTCGCGCACGTGGGCCAGACCCAGCATTGGGTCGCGGAAATCATCGAGCGGCGTATCACCGACCCCACACAGCTGCCCACGGAGATGGCAGTGCTCCCCGCCGACCCCAACGAGTGGCAGGCGTGGCTGTCGGGGTCCGCGCAGCGGGTCGCGAACGCGTGCTCGGATGACGCGCTCGACGCGCCGGTGTTCAATGCCGCGGCCGACGAGCGGTCCGGGACGCGATTCTGGATGTCCAGCGTCCTCAACGAGACGGTCGTCCACGGCTTCGACGCGGCCAACGCGGCGGGCCGGCCGGCCGACATCGACGCCGGCATCGCGGCCGCGCTCATCAGCAACCACTTCGCGATGCTCACCTCCCCCACGTGGGAGATGCTGCGGTCCGAGTCCGCCCACGCCATCCGGGGCACCGGGCAGACCCTGCAATGGCTGGCCACCGACACCGCGCACGACGCCGGCGCTTGGCTCGTCGAACGGCGGGCTGACGGGGCGACGTGGCAGGCCGGAAGCCAGCAGGCCGATGTGACGGTGAGCGGCCCGGCACAATCACTGCTGCTGATCTTGACCCGGCGACTCCCTCTCACCGATCGCGAAGCCACCGGCATCAGCGTCGACGGCGACACCGACCTCGTCCAGCATTGGCTCGACAACACCGCCCATGTCAGCGACTGACCGAACCGAAAGGTTACTACGATCCCCCTACCGGGTCCGGCCCAGGAACGCCGAGCCGTGATGCGCAGCGCTTCGCTCGCTTCATCAAGGTTTCAGTCCCGCGCATCCCCTACTTGACTCCCGATTCGGCCAAACGCTCGAGATAACGCTCGCGCCGAACGCCGAGGACAAGATCTACGACGCGATCTATGCCGCTGCGGAGGCTCTCCTCGAAGGTGCGAGATCAACCGCGAGCTCAGGGAGTATCTGAAATCCGAAGCGGGACCGCCAACGGATCGGGCGTCGTCCGCCCGCGCCTCCGCATGACCGCTCAAGGTCACTTTGACGCGGCCAGACTACTCAGAATACGGGGACGTCGTCGCGCAGCAGGCGGCCCTCCGGCAGGGTCAAAGTTAGAGTGCGAAGCGTTCACGGTGGACGGCCGGCCCGGTGCAAGCAGTCGTCATAGCGACAGATCAGCGCCGCCTTCCCGCGCGGCGGCGAGGATGACAGCGATCGGCATACGCGGGGGCGGCTACTTGCCGCCCGGCGTCCGCATGCCTGCGAGGAGCAGCCGCATGACCGTCAACCTCCGGAGGACCCCCACGGTCGCCGAGCGGTCGGCGGACGGCCCGCTGGACCATCTGCGAACCTTGATCCAGGCGCTCCCGGTCCCCACCGCGCCGCTGACATTTCCCAGCCGGGAGGCGGCGCTCGGGTTGGCCCTGATGGACCTGTCCTTCCGGCTCGATCATCTGCCGCGCCTCTCCGAGCACCTGACCCTGATGGACCGCGGCCACATGAGCCGGTCGATCAGCGTCGATGTGGATCTTGCCTTCATCTCGGGACGGTTGCGCGACACGCTCATGGTGCCGGGCGAAGCAGCACCGGGCGGCGGTGCGTCGCTGTGGGTGCCGGTTTCCCGGTACAGCCGCCGGGACCTGGCGCCCGTGGTCATCCGGGACTCGAGCGGCGACGTGGTGCCGCGGCTCTCGCATCGCGATGCCAACCGGGTCACCGCCGCCGCGTTCGTCATGTTGCTGTCCATGCTGATCAACGCCCACCGGGAGGTCGCCGCCCCGACCAGCCCGATTCACCAGCTGCGCCACACCCATCAGCGGTCGCGCTGGCTGATCGAGGCGGCGATCACTGAGCTGATCACGGTCGGTTCGCCGGTGGGACAGCGGTTGCACACACCGCTCGATCACGCCGTGCTGCCCGCGCCGGGTGCGCGCGACGGAGGGCGTACGGGTGACTCCCGATCAATGCGCGATCTCGCGCTGTCGGGCCTGGACGTGCTGTTCCCGGCGGCGGGTGGTGATCATCTGATGGTGCCGTTCGCCCGGCTGCTGCAACTGGCAACCCGGCAGTACATGCTGGTCGCGCAGCTCGGCCTGGACCGGCCCCGCCGATTCCTGACATGGGAGGCGCCGCTGCTTCCGGCGCAGCATCGTCCGGCACCGCTGCAGACGCTGGCGAAGAACGTGTTGCCGTTGAACCGGGAGTTCGTCGTGGAGTACGAGACGGAGATCCCGCGATCGGTCAAGGCGTATCACCTGACCCTGGAGGTCCGGCAGGAGATCAGCGTCCGGCGGTTCCTGATGTCCAGCAACGTCGACGAGGAGTTCGTCGAGGTGCTCGCTCAGGATCTGGAGTCGGTGGCCCGGCGCGCGCAGCGGCTCGGCAGACACCACAAGCTGCTCGAGCTGGAGATGCAGGGAATCGCGTCGAGGCTGGCCGAGCTCGGCCGGCGGCGGCTGGTCGACCTGGCGAGTTACGAGGCCTATCTGGCCCGGCTGCCGATTCCGGTCGGCCCGGAGTCGGCGCCCCCGCCCCGCAGGCTGACCGTCGATGAGGTCATCGCGGCGTTGTCCGCGGGCGACTGCTCACTCGACGTGCTGTCGGCGTTCTGTGCGCACTACGCCGCGGATGGACTGCAGCACCTGGCCCGGAGCGGACTCGCCGGGCCGGCACTGCTGAACATCGCCAACGGGCTGCGTGCCGCGCAGGTCGGCCGGGACGTCACCACGGACAACGATCCCCGCGAACACGGCGCCCACGCGCATTGGCGCCGGCCCTCGGTGGATCTCAGCCCACAGTCCACCGAACCGGTCCGCGCTGTCGCCTACATGGCCCTCGCCGACGAGGCGCCGGCGCTGATCGAGAGCATCACCCGGATGGTGTCCGGCCTGACCCTGATGGTGCTGGGGATCGGGACGCTCCTGTCCGGCGGGATCGCGTGGCTGTACTCCTCGGAGGTGTCCGAGGGCTTCGCCCCCGAGCAGGCGGATGCCGTCGTCGCGGTGCTGCTGTTGGTGCCCGGGTTGCTCCTGGCGCGGCTCGCCCTGCCCAGCACCAGGTCCGTGCTGGGCCAGCTGCACAAGTTCCAGAGGACGCTCGCCGCCGCCTCGGTCGTGGTGACCACGGCACTGGCGATCGCGGTCGGCACGGTGCGCTCGGACGTCGAGATGGCCAGGCTGTTCCAGCTGGCGCTCGCCGTACTGATAGTGATCCTGTTCTGTTGTCTGTGCGAGTTCTATGCCCGGCGGGTCCACCGCAGCAGCTCGGTGCCGCGGTCCGCGCGAGTGCCCCGCTGGCTCCGCGACGCCCGCCGGGCCACCCGGCGCACCGTCGAGCCCGACGACTTCTTCGACGCACGTGATGAGGTGTGAGGTGACGTCGCCCGCAAGCTCGACGAAGTCGTCCGAACTGGCCCGGATCGCGGCGGAGGCGGCCGGCACCAGTTCCGCCTCGGTGCAGTTCACCCTGATCCACGGACCCATGAACGGTCACGACGGCCCGTTGCCGTTGACGGTCGAAAGCGCCGATCCGGACAAGGAGGATCCGGACGCCTGGCCGACCGACTTCTGCCACTTCTCCGTCGCCGGGCTGTCGGTGTCGACGTCGACCTGGCCGTCGGCGATCTCGACGTTCAGCGGCCGGGTGCAGATCGGCCCACCGGAACACACCGGGCGCCGGGACACGTACGCGTACTCCGGGCATGCCGTGCCGAATCCCGGCTTCATCCACCAGTCGACCCGCAAGGTGGAAGTCCTGATCACCCTGGGCAACCAGCACTGGTCCCCGACGTACCGGGAAGCGCTCATGCAGGCGCTGGTCATCGAGAAGCTCACCGGGCTCGCCGCCGAACGCGACGCCCCGGTGCTGCATCTGCACACCCCGGTCGCCCCGTTCCCGCAGACCCACGTGTCCGAGCGGGGCGACGGGTCCAACGAGCGGCTGCGCGACGCGATCGGGCCCTGCCTGCGGTTCGCGATCGGGGTTGATCCGACGATGTCCGACGCGCGGCTGGACTTCGAGACGGAACTGGCCGCGCTGGCCGAGGAGTACGGCATCGGCCTCAAACTGGACGACCAGCGATTGAACCGCGCACGCGGCGAGTGGTTCACGATCCGCGGGTTCGACCGTGAGCGCTATCGCCAGGCGCGCGGCAAGCTGTTCCCCGAGGCGTCGGTGGTGATCCCCAGACGAGCGATGATCGCGAGCGTCGTCGGTCCCTCTCGGGCCGGGACGACCGCGGCGGCCGTGGCGGCGTTGCGCGCACGAGGCATCGGGGTGCTGGCGGCGTCGATCTCCAGCATGCGTAAGACGACGTTCATCAACCTGGTGCTGCCGGTCGCCGCCGAGTCCTCCGGGAAGTTCCCGCAGTGGTCGGGCGGCTGGCTCGAGGCGTTGCCGAGACTGGTCGACTGCGCCGGCCATCGGCCCAGCCTCCCCGACGAGTCCGGCGAAGGCCTGATCGCGGACTGGAAGGTGGCGCTGAGCCCGGCGATGCGCTGCTCCTATCCGCAGTCGAGTCAGCAGACCGGGGCCACCGCGACCGGCCGGGTGCCGTACCCGATCTGGTTGTGGTGGCAGTTGCCCTACCGCACGGTCGGCACGCCGGCGCTGCTGACCGAGGTGCAGGCCGCGTTGCAACCGCACACCCGGCGGTGCGAAGTCGCCTACGCCCAGTCGCGGCTGTGCCGGGGCGACGTCGTCCGGGGCCGGGCGAAGCTGATCGTGATGCTCTCCCAGGAGCACCGCGACCACGCCGCGGTGCAGCGCCTGCTGACCGACGCTGCGGAGGCGGCGCAGGAGCGCATCCGGGAACGGTTGCCCGCCCTCGGCCATGTCGATGCCGGCCGGGTCCGGCTGCGGTTGTCGCCGCGCGAGCGCTGGCTCATGTACGCCGGGGCCTCTGCCTGAAACGCACTTCCCGGCCGACCGGAGTGGCGGCGTTCGGCCGGTGCCGGCATCGCGCGGCTGGTGTTTCCCGGCGGCCGCGCTGGGGCCGCGACCAGGTGGCCGGCTCGCGCTGGGAGAGCGGAGAACGGGACGCGCCTCGCGCGGTGCCCACCACCGACCCACAGCTCTACATGGGCGTCGAGCGCATCGACATCGCCCTCGGTCACTTCCACCTCGACCACGTCGTCGGGCTGAGCTACCTCGACGCGCTGGATCCCGCCGTCGAGCGGCACGTGTGGGGTCCCGGCGCATGGTTGTACGGCCGGGACACCCGCGCCATCGTGGAACAGCTCACCGGCACACGAAGCTCGTGGCGGGAGCCTCGCCCCTGCTGCACGAAGCTTGGACTGGGCGTGGATCTCCGGTGCTGGCCGGCTCAGTGATCACTGCCGCCGGAAGACACCGGTCAGCCCGGCGATCGGCATCGCGGCGAGTGCCCAGCCAGCGAGGGTGTAGCCGGTTGCCCACCACGCGGCGTCGTCTATGGCGATGAATCGGGATCGTTCCCCCAGACTGGCGCCAGGGATCAGCAGGTCAGCCGTGTAACGAGCGCTGTCGAACTGCTGGGCAGGGCTGACATCCTTGGCAGGGACTATCCGGCGCCGCCGGTGGTCATGCCGTCGGCATTGATGGCGGGCCCGCCCTGGTTGCTGAACCGGCCGCCGGTGCAGATCAGCTGGCCGCCGATGTGCGCGCCCAGCAGCTTGACCTCACCGGTGGCGCAGAATCCGTCGTTGAGCTCGAGTCCCCCCGAGTCGTCAGTGAGTCCGCCGAGAGGCCACCGATGTGGCAGCCGGTCAGCACGATGTTGACCGCCTGCGCGTTCAACATGATCGGTTTTCGATGAAGCAGTCGGCCAGATAAAGAGGCCTCGTCAAAATGGCTGCCTCCAGGTCGAGATGACCGAGGACACGTGCACCGGCGAGCCGGATAGGCCGATGACTCCATTGGTCCGAACCGATGGGAGCGGTGACCAGGTCCAGCAGCGTTGAAGCTTCGACAGTTCGGCACGAATTCCACTTGAGTCCGTCCGCAGCGTCGATCCGCTTCCCCGGATCGGGCCAGAGATCGACCGCCTCACCGCGGAGCATGCGTTCACGACGATCCCCTGCCGCGTTGTCCTTCATGGCCTTCCCGGTCTGCCGTGCGCCGTCTTGAGGCCACCGTGTGGGAAGAACTCCGAGGTTGATGACAGGTAGTCGACACGGGACCGGTTCTCTGCTACTCGTGCCGGCCGGACCGGCACGAGTAGCAGCTCGGCGCGCTAGCGGCCCGCACCCACCGGCTCGGGCATCGCCGGCGGTACGTCCGGCACCACATCCCGCAACCGCTCCCCCTCCACATCGACATTCGGCAGCAGCCGGTCCAGCCACCGAGGCAGCGCCCACGCGCGCCGGCCGAGCAGCGCCATCACCGCGGGCACGATGGTCATCCGGACCACGAACGCGTCGAGCAGGATGGCCGCGGCCAGCGCGAACCCGATCGATTTGATCAGTGGATCCGGCGCCAGGATGAAGCCGGCGAACACGCTGATCATGATAATCGCCGCGGCCGTGACCACCCGGGCGCCGTGTGCGTAGCCGACGGTCACCGCACGGGTCGGCGGCGCGCCGTGCACGTGTTCCTCGCGCATCCGGCTGACCAGGAACACCTCGTAGTCCATCGCCAGGCCGAACACGATGCCGATCAGGATCACCGGGAGCAGGCTGACGATCGGCCCGGTCTGGTCCACCCCGATCAGCTCGGCCAGCCAGCCCCACTGGAAGACCGCCACGACCGCGCCGAAGGTGGCGACCACGGACAGCAGGAACCCGGCGATCGCTTTCAGCGGCACCAGCACCGACCGGAACAGCACGGTGAGCAGCAGGAAGGCCAAAACAACAATCACAGCGAGGTACGGCAGCAGCGCGTCACCCATCTTCGCGGCGATGTCGATCGTCACCGCCGTCGTACCGGTAACCGACAGATCCGCGCCGGTACTCTCCCGCAGCCCCGCGTCGGCGTCCCGGATGGCGTGCACGAGGTCGGTGGTCTCGGTGCTGTCCGGCGCGCTGGCCGGGACCACCTGCAGCATCGCGGTGTCGCCGGCCGGGTTGAACGTCGGCGGGCTGACCGACACCACACCGGGCAGGTCGGTGATCGTGTCGGCCGCCGCGGTCGCCGCCGCCTTAGGGTCCGTGCTGCCCACGGCGTCGACCACGACCAGCAGCGGCCCGTTGTAGCCGGCCCCGAATCCGTCGGTCACCAGGTCGTACGCCTTGCGCTGGGTGGTGTCTGGCCCGGCCATGTTGTCGCCGGGCAGGCCCAACCGCAGGTCCAGTGCCGGGACCGCGATCAGCAGCAACCCGGCGACCGCGGTGACCACGGTTAGCACCGGCCGGCGGGTGATCGCCCGGGCCCATCGCAGGCTCAGCGTCGGCCGTTCGCCGTCCGCCTCGATATCCCGGGTGCGCCCGCCGCGCCCGGTGATCCGCCGCCCGGCGAAACCGACCAGCGCCGGCAACAGGGTGAGCGCGATGAGCACGGCCACCGCGACCGCGCCGGCCGCGGCCAGGCCCATCTCGGTCAGCACCGGGATGTTCACCACCGCCAGCGCGGTCAGCGCGACCAGCACGGTGAGCCCGGCGAACGTGACCGCGGACCCGGCGGTGCCGACCGCGCGCCCGGCCGCCTCCGCGCCGGTCCGGCCCACGGCCAGTTCGTGCCGGTATCGCGACACGATGAACAGGGCGTAGTCGATGCTGACCGCGATGCCCAGCATCAGCGCCAGCGTGGACGTGCTGCTGCTCAGGTCGAAGAAGCCGGACGCCAGCTGGATGCCGGCCATCGTGGCGGCCACCCCCAGGAACGCGGTGAGCAGCGGCAACCCGGCCGCGACGAGCGAGCCGAAGGTGATGGTCAGCACGACGGCGGCGACGCCGAAGCCGATCACTTCGCTGAGACCCTGCTCCGGCTCGGTCTGCAGGGCGTCGCCACCGGCCTCCACGGTCAGCCCGGCGTCACGGCCGGTTTCCGCGGCCGCCAGCAGCGCCTCCCGGTCGGCCTCCTCCACCTCGGGAGCCGGCACCCGGAACGCGACCTGCGCGTACGCGATCGTGCCTTCGGGGTTGATCGTGCCTTGCAGCGGATCGCTCACCTCGGCGACCTGCGGCCCGGTGCGCAGGGCCGCGACGGTACGGTCGACCGCCGCCCGGTTCTGCGGGTCGGTGAGCTTCTCGCCGGCTGGCGCGGCGAACACCACCCGGGCCGCGGCACCGCTCGCCGGCGACTCGCCGAAGCGCTCGCCCAGCAGGTCCTGTGCCTGTTGCGCCTCGGTGCCGGGAATGGTGAAGTCATCGGAGGTCGGCCCGGACAGCGTGGCGGCGCCCACGCCGAGCAGCCCCAGGACGGCGAGCCAGATCGCGAGGACCAGCTTGCGCCGGTGGAAGCTGAGCCGGCCGAGCCGGTACAGATAGGTAGCCATCGGTTCCCCCGAGCTGCCGGTGTCATTGACTGCTCCACCGTTGCGAAACGCGGGCCGGAAGTCGTCGTCCAGGCAGAGACAGTCGCGTACCACGGTTGCGGTATCCGGTGCCGCGGCCGGTACCACGACGAGAGGACGCCACCGGGTCACGGCCGCGCGTAGGGTCGGCGGTGATGGACACAACCGAGGGGCACTTGATCGGGCGCTGGCGGATGATCGCCGAGCGCCCGCTGCTGGTGGACTTCCTACTCGCTCTGGTCCTGGCCGCCGCGGTGTTCAAGGCGGCGCTGCCGGAGTCCACTCACCGGCCGACCGGCTGGGACGTACTGATCGCGGTGGTGGCGTTCGTGGCGGTGATGGGCCGCCGGCGGCGGCCGATGACCGCGCTCGCGATCGCCACCACGGCCACCGCCGTCGCCGTGGTGCAGGAGGTCCGCAATCCCGGACTGATCGTGGCGCTGGGCGTGATCACCTACTCAATCGCCGCGCACACCGACCGGCGGCGCGGCTGGACGTGCGCGGTGGCCGCGTCGTCGGTCGTCTACCTGACCGTGGTGCTGCTCAACCGCGACGTCTGGCTACGACCTGACGTGCTCGGTCTGTTCGCGTGGGTCTTCCTGGCCGCCGCGGTGGGCGACGCGGCCCGCTCGCACCGGGCGTACGTCCGGGAGGTCGAGGAGCGCGCCCGCCGCGCCGAGCACAGCCGCGAGGAGGAGGCTCGCCGCCGGGTCACCGAGGAGCGGCTCCGCATCGCCCGGGAGCTGCACGACGTGGTGGCACACCACATCGCGGTGATCAACGTGCAGGCCGGCGCGGCCACCCACATCCTCCAGCGCAGCCCCGAGCAGGTGGCGCCGGCGCTGACCCACATCCGGGAGGCGTCGAACAACGTGCTCTCCGAGATCCAGTCCGTGGTGGGCGTGCTGCGCACCCCGGACGATCCGGCCGACACCGAGCCGGCGCCCGGCCTGGAGCGGCTGCCCGAGCTGCTGGCAGGCCTGGAAGCCGCCGGCTTACCGGTGGAGTTCCGGCAGCTCGGCGATCCCGGGGAACTGCCGGTGGTGGCCGACCTCGCGGCGTACCGGATCGCGCAGGAAGCGCTGACGAACGCGTACAAGCATGGCCACGGCGCCGCCGGGCTCACCGTGCGGCACACCTCGGAAGCGGTGGAGATCGAGGTGGTCAACCGGGTGCCCGCGGGCGCACCCGCGGCAAGCTCCGGATACGGACTGATCGGCATGCGCGAGCGCGCCACGTCCGCGGACGGCACCTTCACCGCAGGGGTCGTCGAGGGTGAGTTCCGCGTCCATGCCGTGTTGCCGGCCGGTGTGCCGGCTCCGGCGTCCGGGTGCGGCCATCGGCCCCGCGACCGCTCACGGACGGCCAGTGCGCTCCAGGACCTCGTGGCCGGCCATCTGGCCTCGATCAACGAGCAGACCCGGGCGGCCCTGCTGGTGACGCCGTCGCTCACCCAGGTCCACCAGACATCGGACGGCATGCTCAGCGAGATGCAGTCGGTCATGCGTCTGCTGCGCGGCGCCGGCGAACCGGCCGGCGCCGAGGCGGCGCCCGGCCTGGACCGGTTGCCGGAGCTGCTGGCACGGCTGGCGGCTGCCGGCATCGTGGTGGAACACCAGGTCCTCGGCAAGCCACAGCGGCTGCCCGCGGTGGCGGACCAGGAGGCGTTTCGGATCGTCGGAGCGGCCCTCGCCGGCGTGCGCGCGGCCCGCCTGACCGAGCGGTACCGGCCGGGCGCGGTGGAGATCGAGGTGGTGAGCACTGCCGGAGACGACTTCCGGGTGCATGCGGTGCTGCCTATTGAGGAACCGGCGTCCGAATTCGACACCGTGCCGGATGGCCGGGTGCGGTCGGCGTGACGATCCGGGTGCTGCTCGCCGACGACCAGGCGCTGATCCGGGCCGGCTTCCGCATGATCATCGATTCGGAGCCGGGCTTCGAGGTGGTCGCCGAGGCCACCGACGGCCGTGAGGCGCTGGGCCTGGCTCGTACGAGCCGGGCGGACGTGATCCTGATGGACATCCGGATGCCGCACATGGACGGCCTGGAGGCGACCCGGCGGATCGGCGCGGACGACGACCTGGCCGGTGTCCGGGTACTGGTGCTGACCACGTTCGAGAACGACGACAACGTGGTCCTGGCGCTGCAGGCCGGCGCGAGCGGGTTCCTCGGCAAGAGCGTGGAGCCGGCGGACCTGCTGCACGCCATCCGGGTGGTGGCCGGCGGCGAGGCGCTGCTGTCGCCGCGGGCCACCCGGGCTCTGGTCGGCCGGTTCCTCGACCACCTCCGACCGGTGAGCCCGCCGGCGCCGGCACTGGACGAGCTCACCGAGCGGGAACGCGAGGTCCTGGTGCTAGTCGCCCACGGGCTGTCGAACAACGACATCGCGGGCCGGATCCATGTGTCGCCGCTGACTGCGAAGACCCACGTCAACCGGGCGATGACCAAGCTGGGCGTCCGGGATCGCGCCCAGCTCGTGGTCATCGCGTACCAATGTGGTCTGGTCCGGCCGGGCGACGCCCTGCCGGAAGCCTGACCGGGGTCAGGAGGTGCGGCGGAATGTGGCGTCGGCGCGCCCGGCGGCGGTGGTGATGGGGTCAATCCGCAGGACGTAGTTGCTGTGCCGGATGTAGCGATCGGGGAAGTTGTACGACTGGAACGACGACCACGCCGCGTCGGCCAGCCCGGCGACCTGGCGGAAGGTGGCGTCCTGCCGGAACGTCGCCGACCCGGTGTTCGGCTCGAGCCTGAGCACGTAGTTGTTGTGCCTCAGGTAGTGGCCGGGGAAGTTCACCGACTCGAACGACACGGCGCCGCTGTCGGCCAGGCCGGGCACGACCCGGAACTGGGCGTCCAGCGCCGGGCTCACGTTCGGGTCGATGCGGGTGGCGTAGGACTGGTGGCGTACGTAGCGGTCCGGGAAGTTGTAGGACTGCAACCGCTGAACGGTGACCGCGCCCGGGTTGCCGAGTTCGCCGGACGGGCCGGGCAGGACCGTCGCGGTGGAGACCGGGGTGCCCAGGTGCGGCGTACCGTCCGGGTTCCAGGCGATCCGCTGGGCGCGGCTGGTGCGGGTGGTGCCGCAGCCCTGCGAGGCCGAGTCGTTGGCGTGGTAGACGATCCAGTCCTCGGTGCCGTCGGGCGATTTGAAGAAGCTGTGGTGGGCCGGGCCGAACACGCCGTTGGCGTCGCTGCGCTGGAACAGCGGGTTGGCGAGCTTGGTCCATGAGCCGCGGCTGAGCGGGTCGGATCCGGTGAGCTCGAGCGCTCCGATCTTGTAGTCCGGGGTGCCGCAGTAGCTCGCCGAGTAGGTCATGAACGTGCGGCCGTTGCGCTGCAGCACGTACGGGCCTTCGTTGACCGGGTTGCCCTGCCGTTCCCAGGCGAGGGTCGGCTCGGAGATCAGCGAGCCGAGGGCCGCGGGCGTCCACGGGTTGGTCAGCCGGCTGATGTAGAGGCTCTGCAGGCCGCCGTTCTCGAAGCCGACGTTGTTGTTGAAGGCGGAGAACACGAAGTAGTTGACCCCACCGACGGTCATCACGCTGCCGTCGATCGACCAGCCGTTGTTCGGCATCAGCACGAGCGCGCCCTTGTAGGTGTAGGGCCCCATCGGATCGGTGCCGGCGCTTTCCAGTACGTGCTGGCGCTGCCCGCCGCAGCAGGCGGACGGGCCGGCCGAGTAGTACAGGTACCAGCGCTGACCGCTGGGCCCGTTGAGCAGGTGCAGGCTCGGCGCCCACATGTTCGACACCGCGTTCGGCTGCGACATCGTGAACACGGTCGTCTCCGGCGCGGTGCGCAGTCCGGCGACGGTGGCCGACTTGCGGATGTAGATGCGGCCGGTCCAGGTCGTCGCGGCGTAGTAGTAGCTGCCGTTGTAGAAGCCCATCCACGGATCGGCGCTGTTGGGCGCGCCGACGACGGGGTTCTGGAACGAGGCGCCGGGTGCGGCGCCGGCCGGGGTCGGGGCGGCCCCCACCGTCACGATGAGAGCGAGGGTGGTCAGCAACGCGGTGACCATGCTTCGCATACGCATGGAGCAGTCCTTTCGCCGGCCGGAACGGCAGGTGCGTTAGCGCTCACAAATTTGTCCGGCATGTTACGAGACATCCATGGCCGCAACAAGAGTCAGGACGATTTCGACGATGTTTCTTGACGGCACGCCCCATCGACGTGCATGTTAACGATCACACGTGCGCGACACGTATCCCCGTCCCCGCCCACAAGGAAGTCACCCATGGGTCTCCCCGCTCGACTCCGTCGCAAGTTCACGGTCGCGCTGGCCCTGGTCGTCGTTCTCCTGACCGGGTTCGCCGCACCGGCCTCCGCCCAGTTCATCACCGTGCGCAATCCCGTCGTCAACCAGCGCGCCGACACCGCGATCTACAAGCACACCGACGGCTACTACTACATGACCGCCTCGGTGCCCGACTACAAGCGCGTCGAACTACGCCGTTCGACCACCCTGCAAGGGCTGGGCACCGCCGCGACGAGCAACGCGTTCGTCGCGCCGTCCAGCGGAGCGCTCAGCGGCTGGATCTGGGCGCCCGACATTCAGTACGTCGACGGCGCCTGGTACATGTACTTCTCGGCCTCCCCCAGCACCGCTGTCTTCGATCAGCGGCTCTACTGGATCCGCAACACCAGCGCCAACCCGATGACCGGCTCGTGGAGCGCCCCGCAGCGGTTCAACACCGGCTGGGAATCGTTCCAGCTCGACGCGGCGTCGTTCGTCAGCCGCGGGGTCCGCTACTTCACGTGGGCCCAGGACAGCCCGTCGACGAACTTCAACAGCCACATGTACATCGCCCGGATGAACGGCCCGACCGCCATCACCGGAACCGCGGTGGAGATCGCCCGGCCGACCGTCGCCTGGGAGAAGGAGGGCGTGGCCGGCGTCGTGGAGGGCCCGTCACCGCTGGTGAAGAACGGCCGCGTCTACATCGCCTACTCGGCGTCCGCGACCGACTCCCGCTACAAGCTGGGCCTGCTGTCCTCCTGGGACAACGTCGACCTGCTCAACCCGGCGTCCTGGTACAAGCACCCGAACCCGGTCTTCCAGACCGCCAACGGGGTCTACGGTCCCGGCCACGGCAGCTTCACCGTCGCCGAGGACGGCGTCACCGACATGCTCGTCTACCACGCCCGCGACTACGCCACCCCGAACCCGGACGCGCTGACCGACCCGAACCGGCACACCCGCGTACAGCAGCTGCTCTGGCGCGAGAACGGCGACCCGTTCTTCGGCCAGCCGATCCCCAGCACGGTCACCAACCCCGGGATCCGGGGCCGGCACAGCAACCGGTGCGTCGACAACTACAACCGCGACACCACGCTGGGCGCGCTGGTCCGCCTCTACGACTGCAACGGCGGCACCGCCCAGCAGTGGGAACTGAACTACAAGGCGCCGACCCACTACGAGATCCGTAACCGCAACACCGGCACCTGCCTGGACAACCTGAACTTCAACACCGCCTCGAACGCCGACGTCGGCCTCTACACCTGCAACGGGTCCACCGCCCAGCAGTGGATCGTGCAGGACCGCGGCAGCGGCTGGTTCTCGCTGCGCAACGTCGCCGGCAACATGTGCCTGGACAACTACGAGTGGAACGCCGCCAACGGCGCGCGCCTGTCCCTCTACGCCTGCAACGGCACGGCCGCCCAGCAGTGGCGGATGGGCTGATCGATCAGCAACACAGCGCCGGGGCGGCGGCAGTGCCGCCGCCCCGAGCGGTGCGGTAGCGGGTGACGTCCGATCATCACGCGGCAAGGTCGATGGTGGTGACGCCGGTCAGGTCGGTCGTCGACATCACCGAGACGGTGCCGGCATACGCGTTCGCCACGTAGACGCGTTCCCCGTCCGGGCTGACCACCACATCGATCGCCACGCCGACGTCGACCGGCCGGCCGACGATCTGCCTGGACGTCAGGTCGACCACGGTCACCCCGTTCACCAGGTCGATGGCGTAGAGCCGGCTGCCGTCGGGATGGACGGCCATGTCAGCGAATCCGGTCTCCGGGCTGGTGACCACCTCGCTCACCTGCCGCGACGCGGTGTCCATCACCCACAGCCGGTTGACCTCACCGACGTCGTAGCTGCCGAGGTACACCCGCTTGCCGTCCGGGCTGACCTCCACGGACGCTGGCCGGCCCGGCAACGGCACCTGCCCGACCGGGAGGTTGTTGTCGGCGTCCATCACGGTGAGCCGGTAGGGACCCTGCTCGGCGGCTCCGTTGGTGGCGTACACCCGGCTGCCGTCGGGGCTGACGGCGGCGGCCCCGGCGTCCTCACCGAGCTTCACCGGCGTACCGATGACGCCGTTGTTCGAGGTCTGGATGATGGTCATCGTGTCCGAGCCGCTGTTGGTGACGTACACCCGGCCACCGTCGCGGGTCATCGCCACGTCGCTGGGCTCGTCGCCGACCGGGATCACGCCGCCGATGGTGGCGTTCTCCCGGGCGGTAAGCACCGTCACCGAGTCGGAGTTCCGGTCGGCGACGTAGAGGTAGCCACCGTCGTCAGCCTTGACCGCTATCCCGACCGGCATCTCCCGCAGCCCGATCGGCTCACCGACCGGCTCGTCGGTCTTCGTGTCGATCACGATCAGCTCCCCACGCGCCGCGGAGTTCCGGGCACCGAAGGGTGGGCGGAGCATCGTCGTCGCGTACACCCGGTCGCTGTCCGGGCTGACCGCCAGCCGGTTCACCAATCGCACCAGAATCCCGGCCGGCGGGGTGAGCTGATCGACGAGCACCACCGCGCCGCACCCGACGATCAGCGTCACGGCCAGAGTCATGGCAAGCAGGCGCCGGGTCAGCCGCACGGGGGTCCCGGCCGGCCGGCGGGCCAGGCTCTCGGCCGCGACGAGCAGCACCAGCAGCGCCGCACCGAACACGATCGCCCAGGTGCGATCGGGATCCGGACGCCCGCGCACCCAGGTGCCGGTGGTCAGGCTGATCGCCCAGCCGCCCGCCACCCAGCCGGTGAGCAGCGCCAGAGCGAACCGGATCGGGGCGGCCAGGGCCGCCACCAGCGGCAGGAGCAACGCGAGCACGACACCGATCGCATACGGCCAGGTGTGCGTGGCCAGGTCTCCGAAGCCGGGGTACGTCTCACGCAGCTGGACGAGTTCGTACAGCTGCACGCCCAGCACCAGTGCGCCGCCGACCGTCGCGAGCACGCACAACAGCAGGGTGACCCGGGCGGCACGGTCGTGCGGAAGCATCAGCCGCAGGCGCACCGCCCGGTCGCGGCGCAGCTGCAGCCCGGCGAGGACGGCGGCGGCCGTCAGGAGCAGGTGGCCGATCAGTTCCAGGCGCAGCTCGCGGCGCGGGTCGCCGAGCAGGGCGTCGCGGATCAGTTCGCCGGTGAAGAACACCAGCCCCCACCAGGACGCGGCGGTCACGCCGAGCAGCAGGCCCGGACCGACGAGCGGGCGGGTCGCCGGGCGCAGCACGCCCAGTCCGGCCACGATCGCGGCGAGGGCGATCCCGGCGGCGTACCGGGGGTGGTCGGCGGCCGGGCCGGACACGTTGACACCGCTGGTCAGCTGGCGGGCAATCGCTCCGGCGACGATGAGCACGCCGGCCACCACCGCGAGAGCGCCGGCCACCACGGCAAGCCGATCCCGCCGGCCCGGCGCGGCCTCCGGCGCCGGCTCGACTTCCGGTGCCGGCTCGACCTCCGGCGCCGGCTTGACTTCCGGCGGCGGCGCAGCCTCTGGCGGCGGCGTCTCGAGCTGCGGCGGAGTCTCTGGCGGCGTCTCGAGTTGCGGCGGAACCTCCGGCGGCGGCGTCTCGGGTGGGGAGGCAGCAGGCTGCGCCGCCGGCGGTGGCGGGGCCGGCTCGGGTACCGACTCCGCCGGTGCTCGCGGCCGCGCCGATGGCGGCGGCGCGGCCACGCGGGCCGGAGCGGCCGGCGGCGCGAGCGCACGCAGGCGATCAGCAGCTGAGGCGGACACGGTACGGCTGTCATCGCCGGTCAGCTGTTCGATCTCGGCCCGGGTGCGAGCGCGTACGGTCTCATTGCCGATGCGATGCAGGCGCACCAGCGCGTCCAGCGCCCCCAGCCGATCGGTCGCGATCGGGCTGGCCAGTGCGTTACGCAAATACACCGGCAGATCCCAGTTGACGTTGCGGGCGATGACCGTACGCCCCTGCACGTCGTCCTGCTTCTTCGGCCGCTGCTGCGGGGTGTCCTCGACAACCCGGTCGTAGACGTAGCTGTACAGCTCGTCGAGCGTGATGTCACCATCACCGTCCAGGTCGGCGCTGCCGTCGCGCAGTCCCGCGGTGAGATGGCGGGTGAACACCGACTGAACCGCCTCGCCGCTGGCCCGGTCGCCCTCGAACGAGTACTGGGTGGCGTCGGAGGCGGTCAGCACGGTCCGCCCGTGGCCCTGGAACCGCTGCAGGGTGTGCACCTGGTCGTCGCCCTTGGCCAGCCGCCCGGGCGGGTACGCCCCGCTGTAACAGCAGTCCAGGATCAGCACCTTCCGCCGGCTGACGCAGCCCTCCATCGCCTGGTCGATCTGGTCGGCCGAGATCGCGGTGAACATCAGACTGTCCCGGCGGGTGTCGGCCATGGCCAGGTGCAACCGGCCCTGGTCGTCCTTCAGTCCGTGCCCGGTGAAGTAGAGCAGGGTGAGATCGTCGCGGCGCCGGTCGTGGTAGAAGTCGCCGATCGCCTCACCGACGCGGTAGTGCGGTTCGTTGATCAGCGTGGTGACCTCGAAGCCGGCGATCCGCGGATCGCCGAGCACGGCGGTCAGCGCCTCGACGTCGTGTGCCGGCGCGGTGAGGCGGCGCAGGCCGGCATCGCGGTACTCGTACGTCGCGATCAGCAACGCGACCCGCCGGCCCACCGCTCACTCCGGACGGTGCCGCTGCAGGAACGCCGCGACCAGCTCACGCTGCTGCGCCGAGGTCGCACCCTCCAGCTCGATCGTGTCGCCGTCGACGGTCAGGGTGATCCGGTGGCGCCCGTGCTGACGGCCCAGCCAGTCCCGCACCGTGTCGACGAGGGCGACGAACACACCGCCGGACGCGCTCAAGGCGACGATCAACGCCCCCACGGTGACCGGGTCGCCCTTCGCGTACGCCGGAGCCGCGTCAGCCGGTGCCGCGGTGACCGACTCGACGTCGACGTGGCCGATCTCGGCGCGAAGCCGGTGAACGAGCCGTTCGTACGTCTCCGCGTCGATCTCGTCGTCGGCCTCCAGGACGACCAGCACCTCGGTCACGCCGTCGACACCCATGGCTCCCACCCGTCTGTCCGTCGGGAATGGGCTCATGCTGCGCCGTTGCATGCTCGGTGGGCAAGGCATGGTCGATGTCCAACCCCTGACACCAGCTCGACCCCGGCGGCGCCAAGCAGCGCTCCACCAACGCTACGACCCGCCGCCTCCGGTCACCGGCGGACCAGCGTGAAACCGCCGGGCAGGACCGGCACCCGCACGGTCGCGCCGGCAGCGGTGACCTTGCCACGCCGTACCCCGGCTGCGTCATAGGTCTCGATCACCGCCGGGCCCGAGACGCGCACGGTTTGTGGTGTGCGCGCGGCGCTGCGCAGCAGCGCCGTCTGGCGCCCGGCTCCGCCGATCACCAACCGCGACACCAGCGGCTCGAGCATCACCGCGTCCAGCACGGCCTCGCCGCCGGTCGCGGTGGCAACGAGATCGGTACGCCCGGCCGCGAGCTCACCCACCGTCACCGGCAGCAACGCCCCGGGCGCCGGTGAAGCACCCTGCGCCCCGATGTCCCCGTGGCGCACCGCGCCCAGCGATGACCAGTGGGTGACCGCCGAGCTGCCGGGCCGCAGGTCGACGACCGGGAGCACCAGCCGGGGCTGATCGAACGCCGGCAGCTGCCAGCGGACGGTGGCGCCGGCGGGCATCCGGACGTAGCCGCCGCTGAACGACGATTCGCCGGTCCACGCCGACGGCGGGGTGACCACCGTGGCGCCGCCGCCGAGTTGTCCCTGCTCGGCCTCGACCGTGGTCGACCCGATCCGGTCCAGGATGCGTCCCTGCCTGGCCAGGGCGGCGACGTCCGGAGAGGCGTCGAGGGCCAGCATGCTCAGCAGCCCGTGGATGGTCGACTCGGCGCCGGAGTTGCGGTTGACCGTGCCGTCGCCGGCGATCCCGTCGATCGTGCGCCCGGTCGCCGGATCGTAGGCGGGCACCCCGGCCGGGTTGGCGCCGAAGTACCAGGCGGCGACGATCCCGGCGAGCCCGCGGAAACCGGTGCGCCCGGTCGCGCCGGCGACCGCGAGCAGCGACTGCAGCCGCGAGTCGACCCCGTAGGCGATCTGGGTGCGGTCGACGCGGGTGGGCAGCCGGCCGTTGTCCGGGCCGCCGGAGGTGAGCAGCCACGGCGTGAAGACGGCCGAGTCGGTGACCGCCGGCCGGACCAGGCCGGGGTCGCCGAGGACCTGGCCGGCGCGGGCCAGCGCCGCCGGCATCTGCGATCCCCAGGCGTGCCAGAGCGACAGCGACAGCGCCCACGGGCGTACCGCGCCGAACGGCCACTCGCGCACGCCGCCGTCGGAGAGCGCGGCGATGCCCTCGGCGAACTGCCGCAACGCGCGCCGGGCCGCGCTCGTTCCACCCACTTCGGCGTACGCGCAAAGCCCCAGCACTGCCTCGGCGGTGGCGTCCGCGCCGTCCACGATCAGCCAGGCGGGTGCCTCATCGCCGTCGATCAGCAGCCGTTCGCCGTACCGGATGAGGACCTGGCGTTGCAGGGCGGTGACCGCGAGATCGAGCCGTTGCCGCAGGAACGCCGCGAACTCGCGGTCGGCGGACCGCCAGGCCGCGTAGCCCTCGCCGAGCGCCCAGAGCGTGCGGGCCAGCCAGTAGGACGGCCCGCTGTCCGACGGGTCGGGCAGTTCCGGCGGGTCGGCGCTCGGGTTGAGCGTGCCGTCCGGCTGCATCCACAGGATCACGTTGCCGGCGTTCGGGCCGGTCGCGGTTTGCAGATAGGTCAGGCCGCGCAGCAGCTGGTAAGAGGCCTCCCGGCTGCTCGCGGCGCCGGTCTGCCGCCAGTGCCGCAGGTAGACCACGGCGGCGCGGGCGACGTCGTCGGCGTTGTAGGCGCCCTGCCCGTACGTGTCGGTCGCCGGGTCGTAGGTGCCGCCACCGATGCGGCGGTAGCTGCCGTCCGGATTGGGCTCGGCGTAGGTCCACAGCATCCCGACCGCCGGCGTATCAGCGAGCCGGTAGGTGGTGTGGCCGGCCTGGGCGGGCGGGGTGACCCGCTCGGAGAGGAAGTCGAGATGGGCGAGGTTCGTCAGTGGCGCTGACGCTTCAGCCGGGGTGGGGTTCAGCAGCGGAGCTGTCAGGGCGAGGCCGCTGCCGAACAGGACGGAACGACGTTTCATCGCGTTCTCCTTCGTCGGTGAGCCGGTCCAGTCGAGCGACGCCGATCCGGGTGTCCGCCATGCCGTAGAAGACGTAGTGGACGCCGTCGACCTGCTCGATCGCGGTGGGGAAGACAACGTTGGGCACGGTGCCGTGATGCTCGTCCTCGGTCTCCGGGACGAAGATGGGCTCGGCGGTGCGGGCCAGCACCCGGCCGGGATCGGCCGGGTCGAGCAGCATGGCTCCGGCGGCGTAGGTGACGTCCTGGCCGGCCGGGTCCCAGCCCGGCGGGACGTAGCCGGTGACGCCGTGGTGGATGAGCAGCCAGCCTTCCGGCACGCGCAGGGGCGGCGGCCCGGCGCCGATCTTGAGCTCCTCGTAGTCGTATTCGGACAGCGCCACGCAGCGGTGCTCGCGGGGCCGGACCAGTGCGGTGAGGTCGGCCCGCACCTCGTCGGCGGGCACGTAGGAGATCCAGATGCCGGCCCGCTCGTCGGTGATGCCGGCGGGCAGGTGCACGCCTTCGCCGGGCCGGACCCAGCTGAGGTCCCACATCGGGCGGTGCAGCATCGCGTAGCAGGGCCGGCCGTCCGGTCCGGGCACCGGCTCCGGAAAGAACACCGCGTCCTTGTTGGGGAACAGGTTGAGGTCGGTGTCCAGGCCGGGCTGGTAGGCGAACTGGACCGGGCCGAGCCGCCGCCACGATCGCAGGTCGGTGGAGACGGCCAGGGCCAGGCGCGGGCCGAGCGGCCCGTACGCGACGTAGGTCATCAGGTGCCGGCCCAGCGTCGGCACCCGGGTGGTGCGCGGATCCTCGACGCCGGCGTTGGTCAGGCCACGCTCCCAGCCCTCGTCCGGCGCGAGCACGACACCGCGGCGGTGCACCCCGACGGGTACGCCGTCGCGCAGCTCCACCTCGGCCAGCCCGACCCGGGACACGTTGCCGGCCGCCACCAGCCGCGGCAGCAGGTGCAGCCGCCCGTCCGGGGTACGCCCACTCGCCGGGTTGAGCACGCCTTCGGCTTCCAACGGGTTGCCGGGATCGGGTGTCATCACCGTGCCGAGACGCGTCAGCGCGTACGGAACATGGGTTTTGATCGGCATGTCAGCCTTTCACCCCCGAACCGAGATCGCTGGAGACGAAGTACCGCTGGAAGGCGATGAACAGCGCGACCGCCGGCGCGGCCAGCACGCACGCCCCGGCGAGGATCGCGCCGAACGGGTTGGCGGCCCGCGACGCCACATTGCTCATGTAGTTGGCCAGCGACACCGCGAGCGGCTGCATGTCGGCCTGTTTGGTGATCAGGAACGGCCAGAGGAACTCGTTCCACGGCCCGATGAAGGTCAGCAGCACCGCGGTCAGCAGGGCCGGCCGGACCAGCGGCAACGCCACCGACCAGAGGATGCGCACCTCACCGGCGCCGTCCAGGCGGGCCGCCGCGAACAGGTCGTCGGGCAGTTGCAGGAAGAACTGGCGGAAGACGAACACCGCCGTCGTGTTGATCGCGAACGGCAGGATCATGCCGAGGTACGAGTCGGCCAGGCCGTAGCCGCGCACGATCAGCACATACAGCGGGATCAGCAGCAGCTGGAACGGGATCACCTGGACCAGCAGGACCAGCACGAACAGGGTGCCGCCGCCGCGAAACCGCAGCCGGGCCAGGGCGTAGCCGGCCAGCACCCCGAACACGACCGTGCCGAGCAGCACGCCGCCGGTGAAGATCCCCGAGTTGACCAGCGAGCCGAGCAGGTCGACCCGCGAGTTGATGTCGGCGTAGTTGTCCAGGGTCAGCCCGCCGGACGGGAACGCGCCGGCCACCGAGGTGTCCGGCTCGGTCTGCAACGAGCCGATCAGCATGTAGTAGAACGGGAACAGGAACGCCAGCGCGCCGGCGAACAGCACGACGTAGCGCAGCACCGTGGGCCATCGCGGCATGTCAGTCCCTCTCGATGAGCCGGCGGTTGATGTAGGCGACGATCAGCACGCCGATGACCAGCAGCACGCCGAGGGCCGCGGCGAAGTCGGGTTCGCCCTGTTGCAGGCCGCGCTGGTACATGACCAGCACCGGGGAGGCGGATTCGCCGTTCGGGCCGCCGTTGCCGGTGAGCAGGTAGGGCTCGGTGAACAGGTTGGCGCCGGTGATCAGCGCGATGATCACCACGAGGGCGGTGGCCGGGCGGACCGCGGGTACGGTCACCGACCAGAACCGGTTCCACGCGCCGGCGCCGTCGACCGAGGCCGACTCGTACAGCTCCTTGGACACGTTCTGCAGGGCCGCGAGGTAGAGCAGGATGAAGAAACCGAGCTGTTTCCAGGTCACGAACAGCGCGATCACCGGCATCGCGAGGTTCTCGTTGACCAGCCAGGACGGGTCCGGCGCGAGCGGGCCGAGCACGGTGTTGACCATGCCGTTGGCGTTGAACAGGAACAGCCAGACACCGACGACGGCGACGCTGGCCGTCACGTACGGGACGTAGAAGGCGACCCCCAGGAACGTGCGGGCGTGCACGGCCCGGTTCAGGGCGACGGCCAGCAGCAGCGCCAGGGCGGTGGTCAGCGGCACGTTGATGACCAGGAAGACTCCGATGTTGCCGAACGCCTGGCGGACCCCGGGGTCGGTCAGAACGGCCCGGTAGTTGTCCAGGCCGATGAACGGGTGCTCGATGATCGCGCCGGGCGCGGCGAAGAAGTAGTCGTGGAAGCTCATCCAGATCGCGAACCCGAACGGGTAGGCGAAGATCACGGCGAGGTACACGGCGTACGGTGCGGCCAGGACCATGCCAACCGGGTGGCGGCCGAGAACCGCCCTTTTCACGAGCCGCTGGCCAGCTGGTCAACCTTCTGCGCGGCGGCGTTGAAGGCGTCCGGAACCGGCTGCTTGCCGAAAATCACCGAGGCCGTGTACGCGTCGCGGAACGCCTGCCAGATCGCCACCGAGTTCGGTACGTTCGGCACCTCCACGGTCCGGCCGGCCATCTCGGCGAACTGGCTGTAGGCGGGGTTCTTCGCGAAGTAGTCCGGGTACGCGGCCGCCAGATCGGTGCGCAACGGCATCTGTCCGGTCTTGGTGAGCAGCTCACCGTCCTGCTCCTTGCTGGTGGCGAACTTCAGCACCTCCCAGGCGGTGGCCCGGTTCTGGCAGGCGCTGTACATCGCCACGTTCTTCGCGTCGCTGAACGTGGTGATCTGGTCGGCCGGCTTGCCCGCCGAGGTGGGCACCGGCACCGCGCCCCACTTCACCTTGTCCCCGTAGACCGCGATCGCCCACGGGCCGACGATCGCCATGGCCGCCTTCTCGTCGGCGAACGAGTCGCCGTTGTACGGCTCCTTCGGTGCCAGGCCCTCGTCGTACAGGGTCTTCCAGAACGCCGCGACCCGCTCGCCCTCCGGGGTGTTGAACTGCGCTTTGTTGTCCTCGACCAGCTGTTTGCCGGTCTCGGCGGCGAACAGCGGGTAGAAGTCGAACCAGGACTGGAAGAAGTCCGCGGCCGGCGACGGGTAGATCGCGGCCGGCGCGGCGCCCGACGACTTGATCTTGCGCGCGGCGGTCAGGAACTCGTCGTACGTGGCCAGCGCCGGCTTCTCCGCGTCGAGCCCCGCCTTGGCGAACAGGTCCTTGTTGTAGAAGATCATCACCGGGTTGGACTTCCACGGCATCTGGTAGAACTTGCCGTCCGACGACTTGTACTGCTCTGCGGCGTCGCCGGTGCGCTCGGTGACGTACTGCGCGCCACCCTCGAACTCATCGAGCGCGACCAGGCCACCCTGCTTCTGGAACTGCGGCACCGCGGCCGGTGCGGTGTTGAAGATCAGGCATGGGGCGTTGCCGGCGGTGATCGCCGCGCCGATCACCTCCTCCGAGCTCTTGCCGGCCGGGATCTCCTGCGCGGTGATCGCCTGATCGGCGTGCTGCGCGTTCCACGCCTCGACCATGGCCTTGCCCCAGCCGAGTTCGTCCTGGTTGTTGGAGAGCCAGATGGTGATCGGGCCGGTGGCGGCGTTGGCCTTCTCGGCGTCGCCGCCGCCACCGCTGCCGTCACAGCCGGCGGCAAGAACGAGAGTGAGAGACACGAGGACTGCCGGGAGCGTGCGTTTCATTTCTCCTCCGATTCAGACGGTGGGAGGTGGGGGTGCGGTGGAGGCCCGGACGACGAGCTGAGCGGCCGGAACCGCGACGTCGTCGACGGTCTCGCCGTCGATCAGGGCGAGCAGAGCCTCGGCGGCCGACCGGCCCCAGTGGTACGGGTCGGTGCGGACGCTGGTGAGCGGCGGGGAGACGTACCCGGCCAGCTCGGTGTTGTCGAAACCGGTGACCGAGAGCTGGGCCGGGACGGCGATGCCGTGCTCCACCGCCACGGACAGCCCGGCGATGGCCATCAGGTCGTTGGCGTAGACGATCGCCGTCGGACGCTCGCCGGCTTCCAGGAGCACCCGGGTGGCCTGCGCCCCACCGGCCGCCGAGAAGTCGGACTCCACCACGGTGGAGGCGGGCAGGCCGGCATCGGTGAGCGCCTGCTCCCACGCTCGACGCCGTACCGAGCCGTGCAGGAAATGGGCCGGGCCGGCGACGTGCGCGATCCGGCGGTGCCCGAGCTCGACCAGGTGGCGTACCGCGGCGGTGATGCCCGGCCGGTCGTCGACCAGCAGTGCCGGGAAGTCGCTGGGCACGTCGGGACGCGCGATCGTGACCGCCGGCATCCCCAGCTCCCGCAGCAGCGCGATCCGCGGGTCGGCGACGCGCAGGTCGAGCAGGAAGACACCGTCCACCCGGCCGGCGCCGGCCAGCCGCCGGTAGCCGTCCTGCTCCGCGCGGGCGTCCGGCACCACCTGCAGCACCAGGGCCTGCCCCCGCTCGGACAGGGTCCGCTCGACGCCGGCGATGAAGGCCGGAAAGAACGGGTCGGCGCCGAGCAGCTCCGGCGGGCGGGCGAGAACCAGCCCGACGGCGAACGCGCGGGAGACCGACAGCGCCCGGGCCTGGTGGCTGGGCGTCCAGCCGAGGCTGCGGGCGGCGTCCAGGATCCGCTGCCGGGTGCCCTCGGCGATGCCCGGCCGCCCGTTGAGCGCGAACGACACCGCACCCTTGGACACCCCGGCGACGCGTGCGACATCACGGATCGTCGGGCGTTCCGGCCTGGTCATCGTCGACCTCCCGGCGCTACTAAACCGGTTTGAACGCGAACCTAGACCGGTTTAGACGGTCGCACAACCCGGGGCACTGACCGCCTGCGTACCGGATCTGCGTACCAGCACTGAGGCGCCGCCGCCGGGCAAGTCCGACCATCGGTGTACCGACAACCGGAGGTGGAGACCATGTACGCCCGACTGCAGACCACCGCATCGCGACCCGACACCGACGACCCGGACAAGCTCATCCGCCGGCTGACCGAAATCATCTCCGCGCATCCCGGATACGCCGGACTCGTCCTGCTCGAAACCGACGACCAGGCCGGCTCCCTGCTGACCCTCTGGCGAACCCGCGACGACGCCGAGCTGGCCTCCGAACGGTCGCGCGCCGCAGCCGGGCCACGACCGGTCACCCTGCTGGTCGACGACATCTACGAGGTCGAGGAGGACGCGCCCGGCCAGGCCGTCACCCAGCCTCCCGCGGCCGCCCTCGTCGGGTACTTCGACGGGCCATGGAGCCCGGCCCGCGTCGACGCCGCACGCCGGCGCTGGCAGAAACGGATCAAACCGGCGCTCGAGCAAGTGTCCGGCCTGGTACGCACCCTGGTGCTCTGGCACCACACCGCCGGCAAGTACGCCGTGGTCCATCTCGCCACGTCGGCCGCCGGAGTGCACGAGATCGTCACCGCCGTCACCGCCGTGCCGCTGTCGGCGGACGACGAGCTGGCCCTCCTGACCGGACCCGACCGGGTCGAGACACCCCGGGTCCTGGCCTACGACGCGAGGTAACGCCTGTCGTCGCTCACCGGCAGCGGGCTCCGGAGTCGAGCGCGTCGGCGATGTGCAGGTCATAGGTCCCGGCGGTGGCGACCGACAGATTGAGGTACGCCTTGACTCCCTCGATGTCAGTACTGGCGCAGAGTATCGCCGCGTTGTCTCCGGCAGGCGGGACTCGCGGGGCGACCTGCCACCCGTCCTGCTCCATCGCGCCCCGGAAGTACTCGACCACCTCGCCCTGCCCGGTGGCGCCGTGGGACTGCCTTCCCGCGTACGCGACAACGCGGTCCACGTCGCATCCGGCGTAGGACTCGGACGGCTGAAGGCCCGCCGGCCACCGGCTCAGCAACGCCAGCCCTTCCAGCCGAGCGCCGCGCTGCTCGCAGTCCTCGAGCCGGTCCCGCTGCCACTCCGCTCGGAGACCCACCACGGCAAGGCCCCCGACCAGCAGCAATAAGGCCCCGGCGGCCCTTGCCAAGTTTCGCACCAGCAGAAAGTAACAGCCGTCTTCTACTGCCGCCCCGCGTCGCGCGGCCCATCCACGACAGGGCATAGTGGCCCGCGGTGTGATCGACCGGCGTTGCCGCTCTGGAATGAGGTAGTTGGACGTGACGACGCGCTTACGTGCCCGACTGGTCCGATCGGCCGCGGTGACGGCACTGGCCGGGGCGATCCTCGCGGTTCCCGCAGCACCTGTGATGGCCGCCCCTCCGGGCATCCGCATCGTGAGTGTGTCCTCGGAAAACGTGCGGTCCGGCGAGTCGGTACGCGTACGGTTCCGTGCCACGAACAACGAGAGCGGGAGAGAAACGATCTTCGTGGCCGTCTCCGGCGGCCTTCAATGCACCGCCGGGTGTTCCGCGTCCCCGGCCATCGGACCCGGCCAGAGCGAGACCTTCGATGCCACGGTTGTCGCGCCCAAGGTGAACAAGAACGAGGTGAGCGGCCGCAACCTCGCGGTCTCCGTCCGGATCGGCACGCAGACAGCGTTCGATCACAAAATGATCTACGTGCACGGCGCTGAACAGCCGCCATCACAGCCGTCATCCGCGGTGAGTCAGGTCTCCGGCCGGGTCCGCGACACCGACGGGAAGCCGATCGGTGGCGCGACCTTGACCGTCCGGGACAGCGCCGGGCACGACTACCGTACGACCAGCGGCCGAGCCGGCAGGTTCGCGATCAAGTCGAGTGCCGGCAAGCCGATCGCCGTAGGCCTCATCACGGTCGACGTACGAAAGGACGGCTATCGCACCGCTCGCGCGACCGTGCAGGGTGCCGCCGGCAGCGCCGCGACCGTGCGGCTGACTATGGCGGCGGTGGCCACGCCGTCCCGGACACCGCCGTCGCCCTCCGCCGAGGCGAGCCGTCCCGCGGCGACCGAAGAGCCCGCGACCGAGGAGGGCTCCGCCGGGGCGGCGCCGCCGGCCGCCCTCAAGGAGGTCAGCGACGATGGTGAGAGCTCGCCGCTGTGGATCATCCTGGGTGGGCTACTGGTGGCCGCGGGTCTGGGCGCGCTCGTACTGGTGCTGATCCGCAGGAGGAACGCACCGAACTCGAACTCGCCGGCGGGTGCGCCCGGAGCCGGTATGGCCGATTCCCCGACCGCCGTACTGCGCACCGTGCCGCCGGCCGGTGGATTCTCCGGCCCATATGGTGCGGCCGCACAGGGCGGCAACCAGCAGCACGGCTACGACCATGGCGGCGGTTTCGCCGGACCTACCCGTTAGCTGAGGCGAAGGCAACAAGACATCGATGATTTACAATAGTGGGAGCGCTCCCATAAGCTACCTTTCCCCCCCGGCCGGCTCTCCCCACGCTCGATCAACCTGATCCGCGGGCCCGAGCGCGAGCTCGGCCGGTTCAGCGCTTGAGCACCGAGAGAGGGAACACCGATGAGTTCGAGAGTAAGGACGGCCGGGCTCGCAATACTTGCCGCCACCATGGCCTTCGCCGGAGCCGTGTACGGCGTGACGCGGTCGGCATCGGCCGACGTGGTGGCTCAGCTGAACGGTCCTCAGCTGGTCGCCGACATGGGTGCCGGCTGGAACCTGGGCAACACACTCGAGGCCAACATCAATGGCATCCCCAGCGAGACGGCCTGGGGTAACCCGGTCGTGACGCAGGCGTTGATCGACCGGGTACGGGCCTCCGGATTCAAGACGATCCGGATCCCGGTCTCCTATCTGGGACACATCGGGGCCGGCCCGGACTACACCGTCAACGCGGCGTGGCTGAACAGGATCCAGGAGGTCGTCGACTACGCGTACAGCCGGGGTCTGTATGTGCTGATCAACATGCACGGCGACGGGTACAAGAGCGTCTCCGGTTCCTGGCTGATCTGTGACGCGGCCTCGCAGACCGCGATCCGGGAGAAGTACCAGAAGGTCTGGCAGCAGGTGGCGACCCGGTTCCAGAGCTACAACGAGCACCTGATCTTCGAGTCCATGAACGAGAACTTCGACGGGCAGTACGGCAACCCGACCCAGCCGTGCTATTCGAACATCAACGCGTACAACCAGATCTTCGTGGACACCGTACGCCGTACCGGCGGAACCAACGCCTCCCGCTGGCTGCTGGTGCCCGGTTGGAACACCAACATCGACCACACCGTCGGCAGCGGCTTCGTCATCCCGACCGACCAGTACCGGGCCTCCACCATCCCGGCCGGCGAACAACGGCTGATGATCTCGGTGCACTACTACGACCCGTGGGACTTCGCCGGCCAGGAGGACGGCACCATCACGCAGTGGGGCGCGGGCGCGACCAACCCGGCGAAGAAGTCGGTCTGGGGCCAGGAAGACTTCATGGACGGGCAGTTGAAGAAGATGCGCGACACCTTCGTCGCGCGCGGATATCCGGTCTTCGTCGGTGAGTACGGCTCGATCGACAAGACGGCGTACGACTCGTCCAACAACAGGTACCGCGCGGACTACGCACGCACCCTGGTGGCCACCGCCAAGAAGTACGGAGCCGCCACCGCCTACTGGGACAACGGCTACAACGGGCAGCACGGCTTCGGCCTGTTCAACCGCAGCTCCGTCACGGTGACCCAGCAGGGCATCATCGACGCCATCATGAGCGCCGTCGGCGGCAGCCTGCCGTCCAGCTCGCCGTCTGCCTCCCCGTCCAGTTCGCCCTCCGTATCTCCGTCCGCATCCCCGTCGAGCTCTCCGTCGAGCAGCTCCGGCACTGGCACCTGCCGGGTCACCAGCGCGGTCAACGCGTGGAACACCGGCCTGACCAACAGCATCGCCATCACCAACACCGGCACCACCGCCATCAACGGCTGGACCCTGGCCTTCACGCTGCCCGCCGGGCAGAGCATCGTCTCCGGCTGGAGCGCCAGCTACTCCCCCGCCAGCGGCACGGTGACCGCGACAAACGCCAGCTACAACGGCTCCCTCCCGCCGGGAGGCTCGGCCACCATCGGTTACCAGGCCAACCACACCGGCAACGCCGCCGCACCCACCGGCTTCAAACTCAACGGCACCACCTGCAACTGACCCACCACGACGGGCCGGGGCCGCTTCAGCGGCCCCCGCAGCGGTAGGCGACTTTCGTACCGGCCGGGATCGGTGACGGCGCGAGGATGTTGACGGTGGCGGTCTCGGTGGTCGTGCCGACGCCGCTGAACGTCCATTTGAGGGTGAGGGTGGCGGTGCGCTGGCCGCTGCCGACCTGCTCGGTGAGCACGGCACCCGGCGCCGCGTCCGACCGGAACCACTGGTAGCGGATCACGCCGCTCCGGCCGTTGGTGTGCACGGTGGCGACCACGTCGACGGTGACATCGCAGCGGTTTCCGGCAGGCTGGGGCACGGCCACCGCCACACTCTCCACCTCGATGGGCCGGAGTCGCTGCCACAGGTAGAGCCCGACCACCACGACCAGCGCGAGGGTCAGCAGGCTGGACAGCACCGACACCAGCCGGCGCCACAGCGGGCGCCGGCGCCCGGCCGCTGCGCCGGCCGGCCAGCCGGGAGTGGGCACCGGGGCCACCGGCACACCGGGCCCGAAGCGCAACTCGGCCTCGGCACGCACGGTCGGAGCACTTTGGGGTACGTGTGCAGTCGGCTCCGATCCGGGCAGGTGCACGGTCCGGTCGGACGGGCGAACGTTGACGGTCGTGTCCGAGTCGCCGAAGTACACGGTGGGCACGGGGCGGTCGATGGTCGCCCACGGATCGGCGGGCGGCATCGGCCGGCCGTCGTTGGGTTCCTCCGGCCGGGTCACGCCAGCCGTCCCCGCGTCGACACATGCCTCTGCGCAGCAAGCACGGCGTGCTCCTAACCGGGGGTGCAGGTGTTGTCGAGGGTCACGTACGCCGGTGACGCCGACCGGGCCGAGTTGCCGGCGGCATCGACGGCAACGACGGAGACCGGAATTCGGGTGGTCGTCTTCGGCGTCGGCAGCGGGCCGAGCGTCCCCTGAAAGACGCCCCTGCCGGCCGATTTCATCGCGACGGTCGAGGTGGTGCCGCCCAGGGTGTAGCGGAAGCTGACCTTCAGCGCGGCCGGGTCGCTCCGGTCGTCGGTGACGGTGGCCGCGACGGTGCTCGTACGGTTGCCGTACTGGCAGTTCTCCGCCTCCAGCGCCGACGGGTTCGCTCGGACGGTGCCGACCGTGGGGGCGGTGGTGTCGGGCCGAGGCGTCGGGGAGGTACTGGTCGCCGGGCTCGGCGCAGGCTTGGTGGTGGTGGTGGGCGTCGGCACGCCGGTGGGCGAGCCGGGCGGGGACTGACTGGGTGTGGTGCCTGGACCCGCCGGCACCGTCGGGCTGGTCGTCGCGGTCTGCGTCACCGAGCCCTCAGAGGTCGATGGCGCCGCCGGCGCCGCCGAGGCGGCCGCAGGGACCGCACTGGACGGTCCGGTCACCGCCGGATCCGCGGCGGCCGGGCTCGCTTGGCCTCCCGCCAGGGCCGGGTATTCGTCGTCGGCGGCGGCGTAGCGGTATCCCACTCCGCCGATCAGCAGCGCCGCGACGAGGGCGCCGCCGGCCAGCGCGGCCTTGCGCCCACGACGGAAGCCGCCGGGCGTGGTGCTGCCGACCGTCGTCGCGGCGAGGCTGGTGGCGCCCGCGCTGCCGTCCGGAAACGGCCACAGCGCGGCGAGCAGGGCGGCCCGGCGCGCCAGCTCGCGCAGCCCGCTGTCCTCCCAGTCCGGCCCGTACGCCGAGCCGGCCACCCGCTCCAGCATGTCGAGGAAGGCGAGGGCGTGCTGGGGCCGGTCGGCGGGCCGTTTCGCCATGCCGTACCGAAGCAGGTCGTGCACCGGCACCGGCGCCGGATCCGTCGGGATGGGCGCGTTGACGTGCTGCTCGTGCAGCGCGAACAGGTTCGGTGCGTCGTACGGCGGCTTGCCGGTGAGGCACTCGAAGAAGGTGGCAGTGGCGGCGTAGATGTCGCAGGCGGGCGTCGCCGGCGCGCCCATCCACTGCTCGGGCGCCATGTAACGAGGCGTACCGGAGACGACGGTGTCAGCGCCCTGACCGACCGGCGCGGCGATGCCGAAGTCCGCGAGCTTGCTCAGCCCCTCCCCCGTCACCAGCACGTTCTCCGGCTTGTAGTCCCGGTGCACGACGCCGTGAGCGTGCGCCGCGCCCAGCCCGGCGAGCGAGCCCTTCAGCACGCAGAGCGCCGACTCGGGAGTGGTCGGTCCGTGCTCGCGCAGCATCTGCCGCAGCGACACCCCGTTGACCAGCTCCATCACGATCGCCGCGCCGTCAGCGGACTCGACATACTCGTACAGCCGGGAGACGTGCGGGTCGTCGATCTCCCCGAGCAGCTGCGCCTCTTTCCGGAAGGCGGCCCGGAACGAAGCGTCGTCCCCGAGGCCGCGCACCAGATACTTGATCGCGACCGGGGTGCCGGTCGGGTCGTGGGTAGCGAGCACGACGCTGCCCGACGCGCCGGCGCCGAGCGGACGAACAGGCGTGTAGCCGGACAGCTGCCAGCCGCTCATTCGAGCACTCCACCATCCAAGGGCGGATGTCTGCCTCCGCCGCGCCGATCATTCTGGTCACGGAAGAACTACCGGGGATCCGCGCAACGGCTGCTTTCGCCGACCAGTTGGGCGACCCCCGAAGGCTTGGGCGCCGCATGCGTCCGGATTAGACCAGATACGGTAAGGGTGTCGTCGCGTACGGCCGCACTGCCGGTTCGAGCAGCGACAACGTCCGCTGCTGCGCATCAAGGCCGACACGGAGGCCGACCGGCATCGGAAGATTCGGCCCGGCATGCCCGAAGTCGACGTTACCCAGCACCGGGATGTCACGGTCGCCGAGTACGTCAAGGACGATCTCGGACAGCGTCGGGGACGCCTCGGGCGAGTCGAGTCCGGCGATGTCGCGCGGAACGCCCACGACCATGCCGGAAATCCGATCGAGGATGCCGCAGTGCCGCATCACCTGCAGATAGGTCCACACGTGCGACGCCAGGCCGCCGATCTCCTCCCAGAACAACACCGCACCGTCGAACCACTCGAGCGGCACCGCGAAGCGCGTCGCCTGCACCAGCGCGATGCGATTGATCACCCCGCCGATCAGCCGGCCTTCGACACGCCCGGCACGCCAGCACTCCCACGACGAGCTCGCAGGTAACGGACCAATCGCCTCGGTATCGGTCAGCAACCGTGAGTAAAGCTTCTCGAGTTCCGCCTGGCGCGTCGCCGGCGCGGCCTGCCAGTGCCCGCCGAAGCCAGGCACGGCCATGTCGGCATGGAACCCGACCAGGCCCGTGCGTGCGTAGAGCACCAGATGCAGCAGGGAGATGTCGCTATAGCCAAGGATCGGCTTCGGGTCGGCCTTGACCGCCTCGAAGGCGATCAAGTCGAGGTAGCCGAACGCCGTCTGGCCGCCGTCACTCGCGACAATCGCACGAACCTCAGGATCACGAAGAAGACCGTTGAACTCCGCGGCAATCTCCGCCGGCGCCGCCGCGCTCCACCAACGATGCCGCCCCACTTCCAGCAGCGGCGCCCGACGCACACGGAATCCCATCCGCTCGAGCACCACCACCGTCTGCTCAACGTTGCGCTCGTAGATCGCAGGCAGCGGCCCGGACAGCGAAGCGATGACGACGAGATCGCCGGGCCTCAGCGCACGAGGCCGAAGCAGCTGAGGCGATGCAGAACCGGTCACCGGCGCAGTATCCGCACACGCGCCACAAACACGCCACGCATTTCCGACCGGCTGGCCGGGATCGGATCCACTTCGCCCCGTTGCCGATCCGCCGCAGCGCTACGTCTCCCGGCTTTCGGCAGGCGGCGGGCAACAGCAGGCGAGGTATCCCTGTAGGTCCGCAAGCCGAGCACCAATGCTGGCCGGATCGGCGCGGTAGCGGACGAGTTTTCCGTCGCGCGCCGACGTGACCAGTCCGCCGCGGCGCAGAAGGGCGAGTTGTTCGCTGGCCGTGGAGTGACCGAGCCCGCAGGCGTTGGCGACCTCACCGACGGTGAGCTCCCGGCCATCGGCGAACAACATCATGATCTGCTGCCGGGTCTCGCTGGCGAGCGCCTTGAGGAAGTCCTGAGCGGCTCCGTGGAGGCCGGTGGGTGTGGTCATCGGATATCAGTCTCCTCCACGACCTTCATTTCGTCATTTCCCGAAGTGACGATACATTGCAGCGCATGACTGCCGTAGATCTCGTCGTCGTCGGTGGCGGCCAGGCCGGGCTCGCCACCGCGCACACTGCCGTTCAACGCGGCCTCCGCCCGCTGGTCCTCGACGCCTCGCCCGGCCCGGGTGGCTCGTGGCCGTCGTACTACGACAGCCTCACGCTGTTCTCCCCCGCCCGGTTCTCGGCGCTTCCCGGACTGCCGTTCCCCGGCGACCCGGAGCGATACCCGCTGCGTGACGAGGTCGTCGACTACCTGACGTCCTACACGAACCGGCTCGACGCCGACGTCCGGTTCGGCAGCCGCGTCGAGCAGGTCACCGTCGACGGCGACAGGTTCATCGTCACCGTCGACGACGGCTCGCCGGTACGGACTCCGGCTGTGGTCGCCGCCAGCGGCGGATTCGGCACCCCGTACCGGCCGGCGTTGCCGGGCCTGGACGAGTTCACCGGTACGGTGCTGCACGCGGCGCGGTACCGCGACGCCGCGCCGTTCGCCGGTGCACGGGTGGTGGTGGTCGGCGGCGGGAACTCGGCGGTGCAGATCGCGGTCGAGCTCGCGCAGGTGGCGACGGTGAGCATCGCGACCCGTGGACCACTGCGCTTCCAGCCGCAGCGCATCCTGGGCCGCGACTTCCACTGGTGGCTGACCCGGACCGGCTTGGACGCCTCCCGGCTCGGGCCACGGCTGGTGAAGGGATCGGTGCCGGTGATCGACGACGGGAGGTACCGGGCGGCGATCCGCTCCGGCCGGCCGGACCACCGGCCGCTGTTCCAGCGGCTCGACCAGGATCGGGTGGTGTGGGCCGACGGGGTGAGTGAGCGGGTGGATGTGGTCCTGCTGGCCACCGGCTACCGGCCGCAGCTGCCGTACCTCGCCGGCACCGGCGCCCTCGACGTGCAGGGCGCCCCGGTGCACGCTGGTGGCGTGTCGGCGACTGTGCCCGGGTTGGCGTACGTGGGCTTGGAGCGGCAGCGCAGCTTTGCTTCGGCCACGCTGCGCGGTGTCGGCCGCGACGCCGCCCATGTGCTCGGCCACCTGCTGCGTCGTCGCCCGGGACGGCATGCGGCGGCGACGGCGACGCGGTGAGCACCGCGGCGGTCGCGATCCTGCTGGTCGCCTCGATGCTGGCCGTCGGCACGGCCGCCACCGTGGACGATTTCCGCGGCCTCGCCCGGCGGCGCCGCGTCGTGGTGAGCGCCGTGGCGGTCAATGTGATCGTGCTGCCGGGACTCGCGGTCATGCTGGTCTCGATGGCGCACCTGCGGGCCGAGGTGGCGCTCGGGTTGCTCTTGGCGGCTGCCGCCCCGGGTGGCGGCACGGGCGCGTTGTTGACGTTGCACGCCCGCGGTGATCTCGCGGTCAGTGCAGCACTGCAGGTGGTCCTCGCGCCGGTGGGTCTGCTGGCCGTTCCGGTGTGGGCGGCCGCCGCGGGCTACACCGTGATTCCTTCGGGCGTCGCCGGGCTGCTGCTGGTCGGTGGTGGACTGTTCGGCCAGATCGTGCCGCTGGCCGGCGGGATGTGGCTGCGCCGGTCGAGACCCGATCGAGCGGCGCGGGTGCACCGGGCCGCGCGCCGGGTGGCGGACGTTCTCCTGGCCGGACTGGTGCTCTACTTCGTGATCACCGGGGTGGGGCGGCTGCCGGAGGTGGGATGGGCCGGCGTGGCCGTGATCGCCGTACTGGTCGCGGCGAGCCTGACGACCGTCACTCTTCCCTGGCTGGGCTCGCCGGCCGAGCGGCGGGCGGTCGCGATGACGACCGGGGTACGGAACTTGACGCTCGGCCTGTTCTTCGCGGCCGCCGCATCACCGACGGTGGTGTTGACTCTCCTGGCCTACGGGCTGTTGATGTACGGGATGTGCGTTCCGGCGGCATGGGCGCTGGCGCGCACGGCGCCGGTACCCGCCGGGTGATCGTCAGACTCGCCGGGCTTCAGCGACCGGGGTGGCTTCGGTCTCGGCGAGATACGGCGTGTCGGCCCGGGCGATGATGCCGGCGACGGCGATCAGGCTTGCGACGCCGATGGTGAGCAGCACGGTCAGGTAGCCACCCGGGGTGGCGAGCAGCCCGGCCGCGGCGAGCGGTGCGCCGGCCTTGGCGAGGGTGACGAAGGCGGCGAGGGTGCCGGCGATGCTCGCGTACGCGGTGGTGCCGTACCGGTCGGCGAGCAGTTGCGGGGTAGCGAGGCTGGCGATGCCGAAGCCCAGCCCGAACGCGATCACCCCGAGGATCGCCCCGACCCGGCTGCCGGCGACGGCCGGCAGGCTGACCGCGGCGACGGCTTGCAGCGCGAAGACCGCGGCGACGATCCGGTAAAGGCGCAGGCGGCGTCCGGCGGCGGTGAGCAGCAGCCGGCCGGTGACGGACAGGACGCCGAGCAGCCCGGCGATCGTGGCGGCGAAGGTGGCGGGGTGGCCGCGGCTGGTCAGGAAGCCGACGAGGTGGACGGTCATGGTGCTCATGGCGGCGCTGTGGGCGACGAACGCGGCGGCCAGGCACCAGAAGCGACCGTCGCGGATCGCGGCCCGGATGAGGCTGCGGCGGTGAGCGGACGTCGCACGCCGGGAGGGGTTGGTTCCACGCGGTGGCCGGCGCACGACCAGGACATGCAGGGGAACGACGACGGCCGCGTACAGCCCGGCGAGGATCAGCAGGGTGGTCCGCCAGCCGTGCTGGTCGTTGAGCCAGCCGGTGAGCGGCATGAAGATGGTGCTGGCGAAGCCGGCGACGACGATCATGCCGAGGATCGCCCGTGGCCGGCGGGCCGCGTCGAACCAGGACACGAGGACGGCGGTGGCCGGCTCGTACAGTGCCATCGCCATCGCCACACCGAGGCCCGCGAACACCGGGTACAGCTGCCAGACTTCGCGGACCTGGGACCAGGCGAAAAGCATGCCGGCGCCGAGGGCGGCGCCGGCGGTCATCAGGGCGCGACCTCCGCGCCGGTCGAGCAACCTTCCGACGGGTACGGCCATCGCGGCTTGCACCAGGATCGCGGTGGTGAGCGCGCCCGTGACAGCCGCCGGGGTCGTGTTCAGGTCGGTGGCGATCGGGTGCAGCAGGACGGCGAACGCGTAGTAGAGGCAGCCGTACCCGATGGTCTGGGTGATGGCGAAGGTGGCGACGAGCCACCAGCCGGGGAACACCCGCCGGCCAGCGGTGGCCGGCGGGTTGTCGCGGGGCATCGCGTTCAGCAGCAGGTGCCGGTCTGGCCCTCGGCCGGCTTCTCGCCGAGGGTGATCAGGGTGAGCGGTGCGGTCAGCAGGCCGCCGGCGATGCCGGTGGCGAGCCCGCGCCCGGCCGGTTCGACGGTGACCGGCTCGGACGTGCCGCAGCAGCCGCTGCCCGCTGTGGCGCCCTCCTGCGCGTCGAGCAGGTCGCTGCTGCACACGCCGGTCTCGGGCAGGTCCAGCTGCACGTCGCGGGCCGCTTCCCAATCCCCGGCGAGGGCGGCCACCACGGAGCGGGCCTGCTCGTAGCCGGTGGCCAGCAGGAACGTCGGCGCCCGCCCGTAGCTCTTCACGCCGATCGCGAAGTAGCCCGGCTCGGGGTGGGTGAGCTCGTCGGCGCCGTGCGGCGGGACGGTGCCGCAGGAGTGCTCGTTGGGGTCGATCAGCGGCGCCAGAGCCCGGGTGGAGCCGAGGATCGGGTCCAGGTCGAGGCGCAGTTCCCCGGTGATCGAGTGGTCCGGGCGGAAGCCGGTGGCGGCCACGATCCGGTCGGCGACGACGGTGCGGTCGCCGTCGGAGACCTCCACGGCGTCCCCGCCGGCACTGACGCTCTGCACGGAGAAGCCGGTGAGCAGGGTGATCGTGCCGTTCTCGACGTGCTCTCGCAGCCGGCTGCCGAGGGCGCCGCGGGCGGGCAGGGCGTCGGCGGCCTCGCCGCCGTAGGTGCGCGCCGGGCTGGTCGCCCGGATCGCCCAGGTCACCGTGGTTCCCGGTGCCTGCTCGGCGAGTTCGGCCAGCGAGAGCAGGGTGTTGGCGGCGGAGTGCCCGGCGCCGACCACCAGGGTGCGCTTGCCGGCGAACCGGCCACGGTCGCGGCCGAGGACGTCCGGCAGGGCGGACTCGAGGAACCGGGCCGCCGCTGCCTCGCCGTGGGCGGGGATGCCGGAGGCGCCGAGTACGTTCGGCGTGCCCCAGGTGCCGGAGGCGTCGATCACGGACTGCGCCAGGATGTCCGCGCCGTCGGCGAGCCGCACCAGGTACGGGGTGGTCTCGCGGCCGGCGCTGCGCACCCGGTCCAGGCCGAGCCGGGTGACCGCGACGACCCGGGCCCGGTAGCGCACGTGTGGTTTGAGCGCGGGCAGGTCGGCGAGCGGCTGCAGGTAGTCGGCCGCGAGTTCGCCGCCGGTGGGCAGCCAGTCGTCGTCCGGGCGGACCCATCCGTCGTCGGCGAGCAGGCGGGCGGCGGCCGCGTCGATGTTGTAGCGCCATGGCGAGAACAGCCGGACGTGGCCCCAGTCGCGGACCGCGGCGGCCGGTCCGTCACCGGCTTCCAGGACCAGGAACGGCAGGCCACGCTCGGCGAGGTGGGCGGCGGCGGCGAGGCCGACCGGCCCCCCACCGATGACGACGACGGGCAGGTCGGAGAGCTGACTGGTCACGACTGGTGACTCCTGTCTAAAGAAAAAGATCAAAAGCAAGGGGGGTACGGGTGGGTCAAACGATCTTTGGGCTGCGGCGTTCGAGGAACACGACGTCGCGCCATCGGTTGCCGAGCGCGGGGTGGCGGCCGACGCGTTCGCGGACGCCGACGGTGCGGAACCCGCATGCCTGATGCAGGGCGAGGCTGGCGGTGTTCTCCGGAAACACGCCGGACTGGATCGTCCAGATGCCGGCCGCCTCGGTCGAGACGATCAGCGCTTCCAGCAGGGCCCGGCCGACACCACGGCCCTGCGCGCCGGGGCCGACGTAGACGGAGTGCTCCACCACCCCGGCGTAGACCGGCCGCACCGAGACCGGAGACACCGCCACCCAGCCGAGCACCTGGCCACCGCCGTCGCCGGCGATCAGGCGATGCGCGGGCAGTCTGGCAGCGTCGAAGACCTCCCAGGTGGGTGCGGTCTGCTCGAAGCTGGCCTGGCCGCCGTCCAGACCGGCCTGGTAGATCGCCAGGACGGCCTCGGCATCGTCGGCGCACATGGGCCGGATGCTGACGCCGCTCACTCGCAGCCTCCGATCGGCTGCGGTGCCGGCCGGCCCATCACGACGTCGGCGGCGGACGGGAAGCACTCGACGCAGCGGCTGTTGATCCGGTAGTGGCGGGCGTTGCCGACCGGCTCGACCAGCACGAACCGAACCTCGGTGAGGATCTTCAAGTGCTGCGAGACGGTGGACTGAGCCAACCCGACGGCGGCTACGATCTCGCCGACCGGCATCGGGCGGGCCTGGCGCGCCAGGTACTCCACGATCTGCACCCGCGAGGGATCGGCGAGCGCCCGGAACCAGGAGGCGTACTCCTCCGCGACCGCCCGTGCCAGCAACTCGGCCATCCGAACCACCCATCATCGTTCATCGCCGATCGGCGATAGAACTGTAGCGGACTGGGCGCCGGCCAGCCAGGCGGTTGCCACGACCAGGCGGGCGAGGGCCACCATCGTGGCGGTCTCGACGCGCTCGGCGGTGTCGGCTGGGCTGTGGTAACCGGCCATACCGGCCCCGATCCCGATGGCGGCGAGTCCGGCCGCCGCATAGCGGCGGTTGTCCGAGGCCACCGGCCCGGCGGCCAGCGGCAGGCCGGTGTGCCGGGCGGCCTGATCCAGAACGGCGAGCAGCCCGTGTGCGGGCCCGCCGGCTTCGACAGCGGCGGCCTGCTGCAAGTTGCCGGCACCGTCGACGTTGATCACCACTGGCCGATGCGAGGCGGCCACGAGTTGCCCGGCATGGTGCGCGGAGCCGAGTGCGCCGGTTTCCTCGGCGTCGAGCAGGGCCACGGACAGGCCGACGCCCTGCGGCAGGGCGGAGGCGAGCAGGCGGGCGGCTTCACCGACGACGGCGACGCCGCTGCCGTTGTCAGCGGCGGCGGGTTGCCGCAACCCGGGATGGTCGCCGACGCCGTCGTAGTGGGCGGTGAACAGCAGGTCGAGCCCGCCGGGCGGCGCCGGGCGGAAGCGGGCGTGCAGGTTGACGCCGGCCACCTGTGCGCGGCGGATCGGCGTGCTCGCCGACAGCAGTCCACCGGCGTCCGTCCCGGCGCGGCGGGCGGCGATGGTCATCTGTTCGTGCAGACGGCTTTCCACCGACAGCACCGGAAGCGGGCCGGGATTCGGGCCGGCGAGCATCGTGTAGTGCCAGCCGTCGGCGTCCACGCCGCGTCCGAGCAGCAGTCCGGCCGCGCCCTCGGCGTGTCCGTAGGCGTCGAACAGGTTCATGCCGGGCGGGACGAGCAGCCATCGGCCGCTGGGGTCGCCGTATCCGGCGACGGCGAGCCCACCCCGGCGCGGCTGTGGCACGTCGGCGGAGGCGAGGTGCACGGCGATGTCGCGGCCGAACACCAGGGGTACCGCGATGCCGTCGCGTCGCCAGGACACTCCGGGGGGTGCGTATACCTGCGGCACGTTGCGGACGGTGAACGCCTCCTCGACGACCGTCGCCCCGGCCTCGGCGAGCACACCGGTGAGCCAGGCACGGGCTGCGGCACCGCCGGGGCTGCCGACGCGACGTCCGGCGAAGGCCTCGCCGGCCAGTGCGGTGACCGTGGCGGCCAGCCGCTCGCCGGAGACCCGCGCGAGCAACGCGTCGAGCCCGGCGAGCGGTGTGGTCTGCACTGCGCTGGTCATCCGCAGCAGCCCTGTCCGGTGGCGACGGCTTCCTGCTTGGCTTCGGCACCGCAGCAGGAGCCGGCTTCCTGGGCCTCGGCGGTGGTGCCACAGCACGGGCTCTGCCCCTGGTCGACGGGCTCGGGAAGGGCAAGGCCTGGCTGGGGCGAGTTGCCGCAACAACCGCTGGTGCCGGCCACCGCGAGGGCAGCCGCCGGGTCACCGGCGAAGCCGCCGGCAGTGGTGGTGGTCGTCGTGTTGCTCATCATGCTTCCCCTCACTGTCTAGACGTCTGTTGAAGTAGACGTTTCTCGAAACAGAGAGTTGCACGCTGTTTCGACATCTGTCAACCTAGACGCATGCCGAAACAAGCCGCGCCGCTCGCACTCATCGACCTCAGCACCGAGACGCCGTGCTGCCCGCCGATCGCGCAGAGCCGCATCCCGGCCGAGGTCGCGACGGTGCTCGCGCCCGCCTTCAAGGCCCTCGGCGACCCGGTCCGCCTACAGCTCATGTCGATGATCGCCTCGGCGCCCGACGGCGAGGCGTGCGTCTGCGACCTGACGCCCGCGTTCGAGCTGTCCGGGCCCACGATCTCGCACCACCTGAAGACGCTGCGCGAAGCCGGCCTGGTCGATGCCGAGCGCCGGGGCACGTGGGTGTACTACCGGGCCCGGCCTGGAATCATGCGCCAGCTCGCCGCCCTGCTGACCGTCGAGACGACGGCCGCCGGCGCGTAAAGCGACGCGAGCGGCAGATCCCGGCGCCAGCGGTGCCAGGCCGATATGCGAGCCATTACTCGCATTTCTTGATATCGAGCCTCATCATTGCTTTGGTCCCCTGTGTCGCCAATTTCAGGAGCCGATAAATTCCCGATCCGTGCACGGTATCGCCGAGCGCACGCGGCGTCGACCCCCTACTCGGTCGGCGCCAACATGCCCCGGACCTCGTGATCCACTAGCAGACGGCTCACCGTCGCATGGCGACTCGACCCTTGACGACCCCAGTCGGCCGTTGTTCACTTGCCTTGTTATTCGACAGCCGCAGATGGAATCAACAGCGCTGTCGAATGGCATTCCCGTGGCACCCGAAGAATTGCGCGTACAACAAAACCCGAGCATCGCCCCCCATAGTTACCGGGAAGGGGCCGAACATGTTTCTCGCGGCGGACAGCGGCAGCGTCCTGAGCTTGGACCTCAGCCCGGTCGACCTGGCGCTGATGTTGATCTATTTCTCGTTCGTGCTGGGCATCGGGTTCGCGCTCAAGCGCGCGGTCAAATCGTCGCTGGACTTCTTCCTGTCCGGCCGGTCATTGCCCGCCTGGGTCACCGGGATAGGCTTCATCTCCGCCAACATCGGCGCGGTCGAGCTCCTCGGGCAGTCGGCCAGCGGCGCCCAGTACGGCGCGGCGATGGTGCACTACTTCTGGATCGGCGCCATTCCCGCCATGGTGTTCCTGGGCATCGTCATGATGCCCTTCTACTACGGCTCCAAGGTGCGCAGCGTCCCCGAGTACCTGCGGTTGCGGTTCGACCCGAAAGCCCACTTGATCAACGCGATCACCTTCGTCGTGGGGAGCATGCTGATCGCCGGCGTGAACCTCTACGCGCTGTCGATCGTTCTCGAGGCGCTGCTCGGCATCCCGCTCATCGTCGCCATCGTCCTGTCCGCCACCTTCGTTCTCTCGTACATCCTTCTGGGCGGGCTGACCAGCGCGATCTACAACGAGGTGATGCAGTTCTTCGTCGTGCTCATCGGCATGGTCCCGTTGACGATCATCGCCATCAAGGAGACCGGCGGCCTCGGCGGACTGTTCGACAGGCTGGGCGGGGAGAACGGAAGGGCCTTCGTGGAGCCGTGGACCGGCACCGGCGTCGGCGGGTCCAGCCCCATCGGCGACTGGATCGGGATCATCCTCGGCCTGGCCTTCTGCCTGTCGTTCGGATACTGGACGACGAACTTCGCCGAGGTCCAGCGCGCGATGGCGGCGAAGGACAGCAACTCCGCGCGGCTGACTCCGATCATCGGCGCGTACCCCAAGACTTTCGTCCCCCTGATCACCATTCTGCCGGGCATGGCGGCTCTCGTTCTGCTGCCCGGGATCGGCACCCCCGGCAGTGGACTCGAATACAACGACGCGATCCCCGCGCTGATGGACAAGTACCTGCCGCCGGGTGTGCTCGGGGTCGCGGTGACCGGCCTGCTGGCCGCGTTCATGGCCGGCATGGCGGCGAATGTGTCGAGCTTCAACGCGGTGTTCACCTACGACCTCTGGCAGGACTACATCCGGCCCGGCCGCCCCGACCACTACTACCTCGTAGTGGGCCGTTGGGTGACCGTCGGCGGGGTCGGCGTCGCGGTTCTCACCGCGCTCATCGCCTCCGGCTTCAGCAACATCTCCAACTACCTGCAGACGCTGTTCTCGTTCTTCAATGTCCCACTGTTCTGTGCGTTCATCATCGGCATGTTCTGGCGGCGGGCGACCAAGAGCGCCGGTTTCTGGGGCATCCTGGCCGGAACGGTGACGGCAGTCACCGTGTACGCGCTCTACAAGCTGGACGTGCTGCACTTCCGCAGCGATCTGCACGAGACGATGTGGGGCTCGATCGCGGCGTTCGCCGCCGGTGCCATCGCGATGGTGCTGGCCTCGCTGCGAGAGCCGCGCAAGACCGACGCGGAACTGCACGGTCTGGTGTACGGGATGGAGATCCGCGACGCGTCGGACACCGCCGCCCGGCCGTGGTACCGGTCTCCGGTCATTCTCGGGATCGGGGTACTCGTCCTGAACGCGGGGCTCTACGTCGGCATTTACGCGATCTGACCCGCCGGGCCTGAGGAGGTTCACGCCATGACGTCACCGGAGGAGAGGCCGGGCGAGCAGAGCACCGACTTCCTGGCGAAACTGTTCGACATCCGCTCCTTCACCGGAGCGCTGTTCCTGATCTTCGGAGTGATCGTCACCATCGTCGGGCTGACCGCGAGCGACGCTGACATCGACAAGTCCGCCGGATTGAACCTCGCGCTGATCCTCGGGCTGGTCATGCTCGTCATGGGGGCGATCTTCATCGTCTGGCTGCTGCTCAGACCCCCGGAACTGCTGCACAGTCACGAGGTCACCGAGGAGGACCTGCCCGAACAGCTCCGCCACCAAGGCCTCGAAGCCATCCCCGAACACCCCGGCGAACCCGGCCCCGAGCCGCCACCTCCGCCACCGCGGCGCCGGCCGCGCGGACACTGACCGTTCCAGGCGGTCGAGCCGGCCGCCGACATCCCGTGATCCCGGGAGCAGCGATGACACCGACGATTGAGGAACCGCTCACCACCGCCCGCGGAGCACCGGCACGGCGGCGATCGCTGCTCGACCGGATCCGCGCCTTCCAGCAGCCGGAGCCGCGTACCCCGCCGTGGCAGGGGCGGCCCGAGGAGGCGTACCACGTGCTGGAGGGCGCCCGCGCGGTGATCGCGCGGGGGTGGATCCAGGACGACTGGTTCGCCCGCCGGCCGTCGGACGGCCCCGGCGACGTCGCTGCCGCCTGCCTGGTCGGCGCTGTGGTGTACGCCGCCCAGCAGTCCGGATCCGGCGACCCGGCGGTCAAGGCGGGGCCGGCGCTGGATTACCTCTGGGATGCCTGGCAGGAGTCACGCGGTCTGGGCGGCACCGGAGTCGCCGGCCTGGCGGCTCCCCGGGAGCTGCGCATGGCCCGGGTACGTGACCTGACGCGGTGGAACGACCAACCCTGCCGTACCCGCGAGGAGGTGCTGGATCTCGTCGACCTGGCCACCAGCCGCGCGGTCATGGCAGCGGTGAGCGGCTCACGCTGACCCGACGAGGCTCGGCGCGCTGATGACGTGCCCGGAGGCTTTCATGACGACTGAAGCGCGTACCGGTGCGAGCCGCAAGGTGGCCGTGCTTGGCCCGATCCCCCGCGACCAGATCGTGACGCACACCGGCGAACGATTCGAGAAGTACGGATGCGCGCTGTACACGGCGGTGGCGCTCTCCGCGCTGCTCGATCCCGGCGACACGATCGTGCCGATCACCCATGTCCGGCGCCAGGACGAGGGCCCGATCAAGACGATCCTGAGCGCCTACCAGAACGTCGACACGTCCGGGATCACGTCGTCGCACGACCAGGGAGACGTCGTCGAACTCCGCTACATCGAGCACAATCGCCGTGCCGAGCGGCAGACGAGTTTCATGAACCCGATCCTGCCGGGCGACCTCGACGACGTGCTCGACGCCGATGCGTTCGTGTGCGTCCCGATCACCGACTACGAGGTGAGCCAGCCGACGCTGCGCCACATCAAGGAGAACAGCAACGCGATCATCGTCCTGGACGCACACGGTCCCACCACCACGCTGACGCGCAGCGGCGAACGCCACCCGAGGGTCTGGGCGGACCGGGACGTGTGGCTGCCGTACATCGACATCCTCAAGATGAACCTCGAGGAAGCGAGCTCGACCTGGCTGGGTGAATCGCCGGAGCTGATGACGGACCCACCGAGCCTGAGCCACGACGAGCTGCGTGATCTGGCGCGGCACTGCCTCGACCGTGGCGTCGGCGCGGTCTGCATCACCCTGGACGAACGTGGCTGCGTGGTCTTCTATCACCGGCCCTCGGGGGAGATCGCCACCGAGGTGGTCGATCGCATCGAGGTGGGACGCGTCGTCGACGCGACCGGCGCCGGCGATTCCTTCGCCGCCGGCCTGGGCTTCGGTTACCTCGAATCCCACGACTACGTCGTCGCCTGCCAGTACGGCAACGCCATGGGTGCGCAGCGCTGCGCCGGTACGGAGCTGAACGCCTACCTGTCCCGGGAGAAGACCCAACAGCAGATCCTCGCAGCGTACGGAAGCCGATCATGACCGCGTGGCAGATCGTCGAGGACGGCTTCGACCCGGTACTGGCCAACACGAACGAGACGCTGTTCACCACGGGCAACGGCTATCTCGGTACGCGCGGCGCACTCGAGGAGGGCCACGAGGGCGCCCTGCCCGGAACCTTCCTGCGCGGGGTCTTCGACCACCACGACTGTGCGGTCATCGACCTGGTGAAGGCTCCCGACTGGGTGGCGTTGGAGATCGTGGTCAACGGTGTCCGGCTCGACGTCACCACCGCCTCCGTCGTCCGCCATCGGCGCGTTCTGGACATGCGGGAGGGCAGCCTGTCGCGTGAGACCGTCTTCTCCGACTCCGAGGGGCGCCGCACCCGCGTCGAGACCATCCGGTTCGTGAGCAGCGCCGACGAGCATCTGTGTTGCCTGCGGGCTCGGATCACGCCGGAGAACCACACCGCATCGATCGATGTGCACAGCGGTATCGACGCCACCCGGCACAACCTGGATCGACGCCCGTTCTACCCGGAGCCACCGCCGGCCGACCCCCAGATGAAGTGGCACAAGTGGGCCAAGTCCCGGCACCTCGACGAGGTCGCCCGTACCGGGTTCGCTGACGGCGTCTACCTCGAGACGCGAACCATCGGCACCGGCATCACCATCGGCTACGCGGCGTGCACGACGGTGTCGGCACCCGTGGAGCCGGAGATCGCACAGCGGTACAAGCAGATCGAACAGGTCTCGCGCCTGCGGGTCGCCGCGGGCGAGACGATCAGCGTGGAAAAACTCGTCACGATCTACACCTCCCGTGACGTCGCGGCGGAGAACGTGGGCCGGACCGCCCGCGACGAACTTCGCCGCCACCGGGACACGGGATTCACGGCGTGCCAGGAGCGCAACAGGGCGGCCTGGGCGGCGAGGTGGGCGGACTCCGACGTCACGATCGACGGCGACACGGACGCCACCCGGATGGTGCGGTTCAGCATCTACGAACTGCTGATCGCGGCGAACGCGTCGGATCAGCGCGTCAACATCGGAGCGAACGCCCTCACCGGCGAGCGCTACCGGGGGCACGCGTTCTGGGACACCGAGGTGTTCATGCTGCCGTTCTTCATCTACACCCAGCCCGAGACCGCCCGGGCCTTGCTGCTGTACCGCTACCACACTCTCGACGGCGCCCGGCAGAACGCCCGCGAGACCGGCTTCCGCGGCGCGCGCTACGCGTGGGAGTCCGCCGACACCGGCGTCGAAGAGACCCCGAAGTGGACGATCGACGGTACGCACCGGATCTGGATGGGCGAGGAGGAAATCCACATCACCTCGGCCGTCGCGTACGGTCTCGTCGCGTACGTCGCGGCCACCGGCGACCACGCGCTGATGACCGACTTCGGCGCGGAGATCCTCTTCGAGACCAGCCGGTTCTGGGCCGACCGGCTGGAGGCCACACCGGACGGGCGTTACGTGCTGAGCAGGGTCGTCGGCCCGGACGAGTTCCACGAGCACGTCGACAACAACGCGTACACCAACTACCTGGTGCGATGGCACCTGCAACAGGCCGCCCGCGTCTACGCCGAACTCTCCGACAGCAACGCGCGCGAGCTGAAAGCGCTGTCCGAACGTATCGGGCTCACCCGCGACGAGGTGGAGGACTGGCTCGACAAGGCCGAGCAGACGCGCCTGCCGGCCGTGACCGACGACGGAGTGATCGAACAGTTCGACGGGTACTTCGAACTGGCCACCCTGCCGGTCGAGCACGACGACAACGACATGCCGATGTATCCCCCGGGCCACCACCACTACAACCTGGCCGGCACGAAACTGCTCAAGCAGGCGGACGTGGTGATGCTGACCTACGTGCTGCCGGACGAGTTCTCGGACGAGGCCAAGCTCGCCAACTACGAGTACTACGAACCGCTGACGCTGCACAAATCGTCACTGAGCCCGGCGACCCACTCGATCATGAGCATCGAGGTCGGCGACCCCGGCCGCGCCGTGCAGTACTTCCGCCGGGCGGCGTCGGTCGACCTCGTCGACAACCAGGGCAACACCGAGGAGGGCATCCACATCGCATCCGCCGGTGGAACCTGGCAGATGCTGGTGAACGGGTTCGGCGGATTCCGGGTACGCAACGGTCAGATGACCTTCAAGCCGTGGCTGCCACCGGACTGGAAGGCCATCGCTTTCCGGCTCAAGTGGCACGGCAACGCCCTGTCGGTGTCGGCGAACCACACCGCGGCGACATTCGTGCTGTCCGCTCCCGAAGGCCATCGCGAGACGATCCTGGTCCACGGACGCGAGGTGGTTCTCCCGGCCGACACGGAGGTGGTGGTGCGCCTGGACTAGAAACGGCGGATCACTCGACCGGCGTGAGGGCGAACACCGGGTGCACCGGCCCGGCACCGGCGCCGTAGAAGGCCGCACGCATCAGCTGTCGCATGTCGTCGACCGTTCCAGGTTCCACATCGTCGACGATCTGCGGCACCACCCGGTTCGAGCGGCGTTGCAGTACCCGGCTGGCCGGCTTCTGGTCGGCCGTCGCTCTGCTCACCGCCGGCGCCCTCGGCGTGATGTTGATCCGCCCGGCCCGCGGGCTCGGACGCACGACGGCGAGACCGTGATCCTTGACGCCTCCTGGAGCAGGGAACGGCACCGCACGGACACTGGCGGCTCGAACACACGGCGAGCCGGCCGAAGTGCGCTGTACCGCGGCATGGTCAACCGGCTCGCGGCCGGGCAACGGACATTCTCGGCGGCGGGGAAACCCGCTGTCGGTTGTCGGTGTGCGGTGATACAAAGCCACGGTGGAAAAGACTTTGGAGTACGCCGACCTGCTGCGCCTGATGGACGAACGATCGACCGCGTTCCAGGCCGCGGTCGCCACCGCGTCCAGCCTCGACGTGCAGGTGCCGACGTGCCCCGAGTGGACGCTGTTCGACCTGGTGCAGCACCTGGGCGAGGGACGCCACAAGTGGGCCGCCACCGTCGCCGCGGGGCCCGCCGACGCTCCCGCCGCCGTGTCCGCCCCGGTGGCGCCCCGAGAGCGCGAGGCCCTGCTGGCCTGGTACGCCGCCTCGATGCGAGAGCTGTTGGACGCGCTGCGAGAGGCCGGACCGGACCGGGGCTGCTGGACGTGGTGGCCTACGTCACAGTCGCCGCAGACCAGCGGTGCCGTCGCCCGGCACCAGCTCCAGCAGCTCGCCGTGCACACCTACGACGCCCAGGTCGCGGTGGGCACCCCGCAGCCGCTGCCCGGCGAGGTGGCACTCGACGGGGTCGACGAGTTCCTGACCACCTGCTGCGCGACGGCGGCCCCGTGGCCGCACAAGCCGGCGGTCGTCGACTACCACGCCACCGAGGGCCACTCCTGGCGCCTCTGGCTCTCCGCCGACGGCGCGCGCGCCGCCCGGCTCCCGCGCGACGCTGCCGCCGGTGAGGGCCTGGAGGCGGCCGACGTCGCCGCCTGGGGCACCGCTAACGAGCTGGTCATGTTCTTCTACGGCCGGATTCCGATGGAGTCGCTGCGGATCGAGGGTGACCGGGGCATCTTCGACCAGCTCATCGCCTGGGAGCCGGAGTTGTAGGACCCGATGCCACGCCGCCCCCGCCGGACAGGACCGCGGCGTGCGGCGGCGAGGTCCCTTACCCGGCGCAGCCGGCGCGTGGCCGGATCACGGTCGGTGACCCGCTTCGGGCGGTAGCGCGAGCGGGTCGCGTTCATCGTCACGTGCGGCCAGGCCGGCCATGGCACGCCGACCACCTCCACCAGTTCCAGCCTCGCCGTCGCCCGGTTGACTCGGCAGGGTCGTTCGGGCCCGTAGTCCTCGGCCTCCCGGCCTCTGCCCTGGACCGATCCGGGTCCTGAGGGCCTGCCCGTCCGGGGTCGCAGGCGTCCGACCGCGAGGATGCATCGGTGAGTGACCGCCCGCTACGACGCGGCCGAGACCCATCACCTGACCGCCGTCCGCACCCTGCTGCAGCGTTACGGCCTGAGGGCTGGTCAGGATCGCGCGCTGCTCACCGGCGCCACGTGCGCGATGCCCGTTCGAGACCATCCGGGCGGCACCAGCAGCACGGGGCACAGCCGGCGTCCGCCGGGTGACAGGCTGCCGATGCTGTAGAGCATCTCGACGAACCAGCCCTTGCGGCCTCGGCCGGCTACCAGGAGGCGACCACGCCGTGACGCCCGTTCGAGCGTGTAGGCGACGTCGGCCTCGCTGATGAGCAACCGCTCCAGCGCCACGTCCGGCCACGACCCGGACCAGTCGTTGAGCGACCCCGCCACGGATTCCTCGGCTCGTCGCCGGTCGGCCTCGATGTCGGCACCGGATCCCGGCCGTGCACCGCCACGAGCGGGCATCCGGCTCGCGCCGCCGCCTCGTACGCGCAGCCGATCGTCGCGGTGTGCCGCCCGGACGCGGCCACCACCACCGGTCCTCGCAAGGCGTTCGGCCCGCGGGAAACGAGCAGCGGGCAGCGGCTGTGGTGGCAACGTATGCCGCGGTCGTACCCCAGCCGTGCCCGGGCACGGTCTCGTCACGCTGGCCCACGACCGGCAGACATGCGCGTTCCGAACGCTGGATCAGCGTTTCCGCGGCGCTGTCGTCCACCAGTTCGGCCCACACCCGCAATCCCGGCAGCCTGTGCCGGGCCCGGCGGGACGCAAGATCCAGCAGATGGCGGCCGTCGGCCTGGTCCGGCCGCATGGCGCGCTGACGCGGAAGTCCCCCGCGCCGGCCCGGCCACGCGTGCACGATCGCCAGCGGCACCCCCCGGTACGCGGCCTCGGCGGCCGCGACATCGACTACCTGCAGTCCGTCCGGCGCGTCATCGACGCCGACCACGACGGGCAACTTCTCTTCGACCGACACGACTGTATGCATATCCGCACGTTAAGCCGCCGCGCAGCGGGTCCGTTGCACCCGCCGTCCGGCGCGGCGAGGAGCGCACCGACGGGTCGGGACCTAAGGCCCTGTACGTCCAACCGTGGGCGAGCAACGCTCTTCTTAGGCACTCACCGCCGGGCCGGCCCCGCACCGGCCCCCGGTAAACCCGGGCACGGTTCGGGCCAGTACGGCGACGATCCGGCGCTGTTGCTCATTCGGGAACCGGCCGCCGACGGTGACGACGCCGCCGTCGGCGGTGGCCGTCCACAGGCCGCGTCGGCCGGCGTACTCGTCCAGCCGTCGGCGGTGAGCACCGCGTCGTCGCGGACCATCGCCTTCAGGATGTCGCGGCGGCTGACGATGCCGATGACGCCGTCGAGCGCGGCCGCGCCGCCCGGCCCGAGCTGACCGTCGGTGTCTGCGGCGAGCACGGCGGCGACCCGGCATCGGTGCGGTTACGTGTCGTGCTCGCCGTTCCGGATGCCGATCGCCCGGCTCGAGGCCGGCCGCGCAGCTGAGCCGGGCGACCGGCTCAGACAGCCGATAGGAGGACCGAGATGAACACCTCAATCGACGCGACGCCGCTGGTCGTACACCCACCGGGCCAGGTAACGGTGACACCGGTGCGGGACGGCAGCCGTGAGATCGGAGCCTGGATCACCGGGCCCGGTGGGGCCACCTACCGGCCGGTCATCGACGTGGCCCGGCTGACGGGCACCGTCGTGGCAGCCGCGAGCGCGGTGGCGATCGCTTCGGCCGTCGTCGTCGCGACTGCCCGGCGCCGCCCGGCGATAGGACAGGTGACCATGGGTCCCGGCGGGTGGGTCAGCGTCAAAGGCCTGCCACGCCCATCGCTGCGCCCGGAGTCGCCGAGGCCGTGGTGGGCACGCCTGCTGCGGGCGCATCGCCTCGCCGAAAGGTCCCGGTGACGGCCGCCGTCGTCCGACGCTGTAGGCGGAGACCAACCGGAGGGAACAGGCAATACGGTCCCTGCCGGGATCGACCCGGCCGAGGGCGGCCGGTTGTGGGGGGTGCTGCGCCGAGCCGCCGGGGGGGGGGGGGGGGGCGCCCGGGGGGGCAGCCCCCCGCAGACG
>NZ_JADQTO010000021.1:177360-182656 GCF_015704865.1 Actinoplanes aureus
CGGGGGGGGGCGGTTTGGGGGGGGGGGGGCGCCGCGCGGCGGGGGCGGCGGCTCGGCGCAGCGGGTACAGCAGCCCGAGCTCATCGGGTTGCCGGTGCGGTTTCGGACTGGCTGGTGGCGGGACTGGTGAGAGTGATGGCGGCGAGGATCGCCGCCGCGGCGGCGATGCCGGCCGCACCGAGCAGGGCTGCGGAGTACCCGTCGGTGAGGGCGGGAAGGTTGCCGAGCTGGTCGGCGCCGTGGGCGGTGGCGAGCGCGGTCATGGCGGCCAGGCCGAGGGCGGAGCCGATCTGGTAGCTGGTGTTGACGATGCCGGAGGCTAGACCGCCTTCCTCGGGGCGGGCGCTGGACAGAGCGGTACCCAGCGAGGGTATGAAGGCCAGGGCCATACCGAGGGCGGCGACCAGGGAGGCGGGTAGCACGTCGACGAGGTAGCTGCCGGTGGGGCGGATCAGGGCGAGCCAGCCGAGGCCGGCGGCGAGGACCGCGAGGCCGGTGACCAGGGTCGTCTTGGGTCCGAAGCGGGCGATGACGCGCGGTGCCAGCGCGATCATGCCGAGCATGATGAGGATGGTCATCGGCAGCAGTGCCGCGCCGCTGGGAAAGGCACTGTAGCCGAGGACCTGCTGCAGGTAGAGGTTGAGGTAGAACCACATCGGGATCCATGCGGCGCCGAGCAGCAGCTGGGCGACGTTGGCGGCGGACAGGTTGCGGTTGGCGAACAGGGACAGCCGCATCAGCGGTTCGCGCCGGCGGGCCTGGATGAGCACGAAGGCGGCGAGCAGGATCGCGGCGCCGGCGAGGGTGAGCCAGGTCTGTCCGGAGTTCCAGCCGATCTCGGGGGCGCGGACGATCGCGTAGACGGCGGCGGCCAGACCTGCGGTGACGGTCAGCGCACCGGCGACGTCGAGGCTGCCGTGGCGGGCGCCACCGGCGGGCATGAGCGCCGGGGTGGCGATCAGAGCCAGGACGGCGATCGGGATGTTGAGGTAGAACACCCACGGCCAGCTGGCGTATTCGGTGATCACGCCGCCGAGGAAGACGCCGGCGGTGCCGCCGGCGGGAGCGGCCGCCCCGTACAGCGCTAGGGCTTTGGTGAGCTCGGCGGGCCGGGCGCCGAACAGCATCATCAGCAGGGTCAGTGCGGACGGGGCGATCAGGGCGGCGCCGGCGCCCTGCACGGCGCGGGCGGCCAGTTCGACTTCGACGGTGCCGGCCAGGCCGGCGGCGGCGGAGCCGGCGAGCAGGATGGCCCAGCCGGCGGCGAAGATCCGGCGGGCGCCGTACAGGTCGGACAGGCGGCCGCCGAGCAGCAGCAGGCCGCCGAATGCGACGACGTAGGCGTTGAACACCCAGGACAGATTGCTCGGGGTGAAGCCGAGGTCGTTCTGCATCTTGGGCAGGGCCACGCCGATGATCGACGTGTCCATGATGACGATGAATTGGGCGAGTGCGATGAGCGCGAGGGCCCACCACCGTTGCGGACTGCGGGACATGACCGAACCTCTCAGTTACCCCCGGGGGGTATCAATGTTCGGCGCTATTGTTACCCCCTGGGGGTATCCACGGTCAAGCCGTACTCCTTGATGCCAGGCACGTCACATCAGGCGGCGCGACTTCCGGGCAATACCCTAGGGGGGTATGGTACGTCCCGGAAGGAGCTGTCATTGCGCGCGGGCGGCCCGGAGCCTGAGATCAAGCTCAACGAGGCCTCCGGCGCCATCGCCCGGCTCGTGCGGGCATGACCGACTCCCCCGACCGCAGTACTCACCCACACGAGAAGGAGATGCCCATGTGCGGCAACGAGACAGCATGTGCCTGCGCGACCACGACGGCCACCGCGCCGGCGGCTGAGCCGGGCGGCACGCAGACGGTGTACCAGGTCGCCGGGATGACGTGCGGTGGCTGCGCAGCCCGGGTGAGCAAGCAGCTCGCCGAGGTCCCCGGCGTACAGGATGTCGGCATCGACGTCGCCACCGGCGCAGTCACCGTGACCAGCAGCGCCACGCTCGACGACCGGGTTGTCGCAGCAGCAGTGGCTGAGGCCGGCTACCAGCTCGAAGCATCGGGCGGCCGATGCCGGCCGAACCAGACCGCGGCAAGCTAGCCGACGAGAACCAGCACCTCGGCACGGCCACTCGCGGTGCCGGTCTTCTGCACCACCACGAGATCGGGACGGCGGTCGCCGTTCCGGTCAGTCGTCAGAATGTCATGACGATCGTCAGTGGAAGCCTGCGCGGTACGGGCCTGTAGCAGGTAACCGCGCAGGCCCGACGCTCCGTCGAGGACTCGTAGTTCAGTCTTCCCGCTGGTCGCACCCGACTTCTGCACGATCACGAGATCGGGACGGTGGTCGCCGTTCCAGTCGTCGACCGAGACCTGACGGTTCTCACCTACTCCCTCCGAGGTGGTGGCCGTCGGCGCAAGGGGACGCTGCAGATCGGCGGCCCCATCGAGAACCTGCACTTCCATCTTGCCGCTCACCGTTCCGGACACCTGCACCATCACCAGATCGAGCCGGCCGTCGCCGTTCCAGTCCGCCGAAGCGAACTGGTGACGGTCATCCGCGGCCGCGTGACCAATGGCGGTCTCCAACAGCAACCGCTGGAAGCTCGAAGCACCGTCGACGATGCGCACCTCCGTGCGGCCGCTGGCCGTGCCCGACTTCTGCACCACCAGAAGGTCCGGCACGGCGTCGCCGTTCCAGTCCGCGACAGAGTACGCATGGCGTGCGTCGGTGGGCCCCAGAGCGGTCGCCGTGTTCAGCAGCAGCGTCGAGAAGTCGGTCGCGCCGTCCATGATGCGAACGTCGGTCTTGCCGGTGACGGCGCCTCCGCCTTTCACGACCACCAGGTCGAGGCGGTCGTCACCGTTCCAGTCCGCCATCGCGAGGTCATGCTGACCGTCGAGCGGACCCAACTCGGTTCCGGCAGTGGTGAGGGCTCGTTGGAAGGGTCCCGTCGGTGCCTTCGGCTTCGGCGCCGCCGGCGGTCCGGCCGGCACCGCAGACGGTGCCGTCCGCGCCTCGGACCACAGCCTCGCCACGATGAGCTGGGCGTCATGCGCTTCCGGCCCGTACGCGCCCGGATGAGCCGAGCCCTGCACCCGCTGGCAGACGGCCCCGACGTCGCCGGTCAGCCAGCTGCCGCCGGGGTGCTTGCGGACCATCGCACGAAGGAACGCATCGGTGGCGTAACCGGGATCCACCAGCTGATCCGGCCGGCCCCAACCTTGCGAGGGCCGCTGCTGGAACAGGCCCAGGCTGTCGTGGTCCACCGCGACGGTGCGGTTGTGCAAAGTGCTCTCGGCGATCGCGGTGGTCACCGCGATCACCGCAGCACGCTGAGCCAGCCCGCGCATCTGGACGTGCCGGACGATGACGCGGGCGCAGGCGATGCTCCGGCCGCTGACCAACCCACCGAGTCGCCGGCCGTTCATGTACGGGCGCAGGCTGTCGGCGATCGCCCGGTCGGCGAACGTCACCGGGCCCGGGACACAGGACGTGGACGGGGCCGCTGCGGCCGGCCTCGGGGTCGCGGCTGCGGTGGCCGGTGACAGGCCTATCGATACGGCGGCAAGCGCCGCCAGGAGAAGGAGTCGTGGTCGGGCGCCGGATCCCTGAGCTACTGCCATGTCGTACCGGGCCTCCCCGCAGACGGTCGACGCGCTGCACCAATGTGCCACAGGTCGCGATTCACACGGAAGGGGGAGGGAACGCCCTGGCGTCCAGTGCGGATTTCCGCCGACGAGCGCGTCGCCGATGGGCAGAGCAGCCATGGCACAAGACCGACCGCGTACGCGAGACCAGCCACTGCCGCGGGCCGCGCTTCCGGCTGCTCGTTCACCACCGCGCCTCACCCTTGCTGCCGCCACCGCGGGATCGGTCGCCACGCGCTGCCCGGCCCAGCGCGGTTCACTCGACCGGCAGGTCCCCCGCTATGGTCGCCGGTGCATGTGACGCCGCCCAGGAGGTCAGCAGGCGGAGCGCGTCGTCGCTCGTCGAGCCGGGCTCGGCGGTGTAGATCGTGATGCCGAGGCCGGGCTCGGCACGAAGGTCCAAGGTCTCGTAGGCGAGCGTGAGGTCGCCGACGATGTGATGGTGGAACTGCTTGACGCCGGTGCCGTGGGTACGCACGTTGTGCGATCCCCAACGCCGGCGGAAAGCGTCGCTGCGGGTGGACAGCTCCCCGACCAGGTCATGCAGCCCCTTGTCGTGCGGATCCACCCCGGCCGCCGTACGCAAGTTCGCCACGCACATGTCGGCAGCCAGATCCCAGTCCGGGTAGAAGCGGGACGCTGCACCGTCGAGGAAGATGAACCTGGCGAAGTTCGGCGGGCTCGACGGGTCGGCGAAGTGCTCCCAATACATGGCTCGGCCCAGTTGATTGGCGGCCACCAGGTCCGACCGGTTGTTGCCGACGATCGCCGGAGCATTCGTGATCGCGTCGAGCGACCACTGCAGGCTGGGCCGCACCGACCAGGCCTTCGGGCGGCGCCGCGGCCGCACGAGCACGTTACTGCCGTCCGCCTCGTGCGCCAGGCGCAGCAGATGTGCCCGTTCGGCGTCGTCGAGCTGCAGCGCCCGGGCGATCGCGTCGAGCACACCGGCGGACACTCCGGCGAGGGCGCCGCGTTCCAGCTTGGCGTAGTACTCCACGCTCATGCCGGCCAGCGCGGCGACCTCGCTGCGCCGCAGGCCGGGAACACGGCGTTGCCCGCTGGTAGGCAGACCGGCCCGCGCGGGGCTCACCTTGGCGCGGCGTGAGGTGAGGAACTCGCGTACCTCGACTCGGTTGTCCATGACCTCGACGGTACGGTGCACGCCGCCGACCTGCGATGTACTGGCAGTACACCCATCATCAGTGACTTCCCCGCGCTGAGCTGCACGGGTGTGCTCAAGGCATGACCTCGGCATTCACCGCCGCCCTCCCGCTCGCCGCACTCGCCGCCGCGCTGGCCGGCTGCTCGGTCGCCTCCGGCGGCCTCGACGCAGGCGACCGTGGGTCGTCATCGGCCACCAGTACCGGAGCCGGCGTGCCGGTGGTGCTGCGGTTGGACGGGGGTGAAGCTACGGCGATCTTGACCGACACGCCGGAGGGGCAGCTCGCCGCGATGCTGCCGGCAACGGTGGAGCTGGCGCTGATTCGCCTGGGCTCACTGACCAGCGGTCTAGAGCGCTTTCGGGGTCAGGGTTTGTGCCAGGTCTATTGAAGACGCTTTCGGGGGATCGACCGGTTTCGCCGGTTTCGGGTGTGCTGGAAGCATGCGGTACGGCGATGGTGGTGGCCTGAACCAG
>NZ_JADQTO010000022.1 GCF_015704865.1 Actinoplanes aureus
CTTAAAGCTCCTAACACGATCTCTTAGCGGGTCCAGTTGATCAGTCGGCGCCAGCAGATTAGGACGCAGGCAAGGCTGACAAAGCCGTCGTGGATGTCGAGGCGGCGTTCCCAGCGCACGGCAAGCCGGCGGAACTGGTGCAGCAGAGCGAAGGTCTGCTCGACGACGTAGCGCAGCTTGCCCAAGCCTTTGACACCGTGCGTCTTGGGCTTGGGGATGATCGGCTCAGTGCCGCGCTCGTGGCAGGCTTGGCGGAACGCCGCGCTGCTGTAAGCCTTGTCGGCCAGCAGGGCGGCAAAGCGGCGCCGGGGCCGGCCCGGGCGTCCGGCGATCGGCGGGTAGCAGTCGAGCAGGTCCAGGGCCCGTTTGATGTCGGGCACGTTCGCGCCGCTGGTCAGCACGTAGACCGGGGTGCCGTTACCGTCGCAAATCAGGTGGTGCTTCGAGCCGGGCTTGCCGCGGTTGACCGGCGACGGGGCTGTCCCGGCACCCCCTTTTTCGCGTCGATGTGACTCGCGTCCATCGCCGCTCTCGACCAGTCGATCCGGTTCGCCGCGTTCAGCTTGGCCAGCAGTATCTGGTGGACTTGGTCGAACACGCCGGCCTCAGTCCAGCGTTGCAGCCGCCGCCAGCACGTCATCCCAGAGCCGAACCCGAGCTCCTGCGGCAGGTCCTCCCACCCGATGCCGGTGTGCAGCACGAACAGGATGCCCTGCAGGCACAGCCGGTCCGACACAGGCCGCGGGCCCGGAGCCTTCGCCGGCCACGCAGGCAGCACCGGCTCGATCAGCTTCCACAACTCGTCGTCGACGACCCACGCCTTGCTCACGACGACCGAAACGAGACTGATCTTCGCCTCGCAACGCTGATCAACATCGATCCAGCAGATCGTGTTAGGAGCTTTTAGTTCCTGCAGCAACTCCTGCTGCCGGGCTAGGATCATCCCCTGGGCGCGGATGGTGCCGAGTTCAGCGAGCCAGGCCTTACGGTCGGTGCAGACGTTCTCGACGCGGCCTCCACCATTCCAGGATCCTCTCGGTCGGACCAGATTCCACGGCCGGCTAGCGAATAGCATCGACGTCGGTCCGTCTGCAGGACGTCCATCCCGAGCGCTATCGACTACGACAAGTCACCTCGCACGGGAAGGACGGTGTCCGGAGTAGCCGAGATCAGTGCAGCCGATCATGGCGGTGGTGCGGGATCCGGCCTTGGAGACAGGTGTCGCCGTGAACCGGACCGGGCGGGTCCGCCAACTTGACGTCTTCGCCGCGTGCGAGCTGCGGGTCAGCACCCGGACGTTCTCCACGATCGCGGGCACGTGAGCCGTCGGCTTACCCATTCGGTGTCGGGCTTACCTTCTGACAGGCGGGAGCGCGGCTGTTTCTGCGGCTCACGGCCGAGAAGTCCGCCGCCATCGTGGCGGCCGGTCGGGTCGGCTGACGCCGACCGGGTACGCCGCGAAGGTGGCGGTCGCTACGGCACGAGTGGGTAGCGACTGGCACAGGTGACCCGGATCTACTCCGTTGAAGATCGTCTTAGGTTCATGATCAACGGTGGTCGCGGGTCAGCGGGTGAGGCCTCGGAGTTTGTCCGGGTTGCCCTGCATGCGTACGCCGGTGATCCGCTCACCGTCGAAGTCGAAGCAGATCGCCCCGGCCGCGTGCCCGTTGACGAGGCCGAGGATGCCCGGTCCGCCGTTGATCTCGGTGATCACGAGCTGTGTGTTCTGTGTCTGCGGCTTGGCGAAGACGCCGAGCAGCCAGCGGGCGACGTTGTCGGCGCCTTCCAGCGGGCGGCGGGCTGCGGTCACCTTGCCGCCACCGTCCGACCAGCAGACCACTTCCGGCGCCAGCAGTTCCATCATCGCGTTCAGGTCGCCGCCGGCGCAGGCCTTGCGGAACCGGTCCACTGCTTCTCGGCGTACCCCTTGGTCGACGTCGAAGCGAGGCCGGCGGGCCGCGACGTGCGCCCGCGCCCGGGCCGCGGCCTGCCGCACCGCGACCTCGGACTTGTCCAGAATCGATGCGATCTCGGCGTGGTTGTAGCCGAAGACGTCGTGCAGCAGGAAGATTGCGCGTTCGGTGGGGGTGAGCGTCTCCAGGACGACGAGCATCGCCATGGAGATCGATTCAGCCAGCTCGACCTCCTGACCCACGTCGGGCGCGGTGAGCACCGGCTCGGGCAGCCATGGCCCCACATACGTCTCGCGGCGGGCGCGGGCCGAGGTGAGCTGGTTGAGCGAGAGGTTGGTGACGGTCTTGACCAGGTACGCCCGAGGGTTGGCAATCTGGTCGCCGTCCACGTCGCGGCACCGCAGCCAGGCCTCCTGCAAGATGTCCTCGGCATCGGTGACGCTCCCCGTCATCCGGTACGCGACGTCGAAGAGCAGCCGCCGATGCTGAGCGAAGACCTGGTTGTCGATCATGGGACCAGATTAGACGTGAGCGGACGCCTGCGCCCGCAGCCCGTCGAGCACCGTCGGGTACGCGGGCCGCCACCCCAGTTCGCGGCGTGCCTTCTCGCTCGAGACCCGCATGTTGACGCCGAGCATCAGGTGCATGTACGACGCGGGTGCCATCATCCAGGTGGGTACGGTGAACGGCTTGGGCGTGCCGAAGATCTCGGCGAGCGCCTGGATCAGCCCTCCGAAGCCCATGTGGTCGTCGACGACGTTGTACGCCTCACCGGGCCGGCCCCGATCGATCGCCGCGACGACGGCGGCGGCCGCGTCCGCCAGATGCGTCCACGGCGAGACGCGACCGTGGTCGTTGAACGCCGGCATCTGCCGCTTCCGCAGCATGTGCACCATCGCTTCGGTGCCACCCGGCCCGTAGAAGAAGCCGAATCGCAGTGAGATCGCCTCCAGCCCCGACTCCCGGGCCAGGCGCTCCTTCTCTCGTATGCCCTCCAGGTGCCGGTTGATCTTCGGATCGGTTACCGGCGCCCCGAACTCGTCGGCTTCGGTCAGCACTCGGTCGCCGAAGTCGCGGTAGCCGTAGCCGACCGCGACGTTCTCGCCGATGAAGCGGCGCACGCCCGCGAGCTTGGCCGCCTCGATCAGGTTCGCGGTCCCGGCCACCCGCAGGTCGTCGGTGCCGAACATGCCCTTGTGCGTCATCGGCGGCTTGCGCAGTGCGGTCGCGGCGTGCACCACGACGTCGGCCTTGATTCCCTCGAACGCCCGCAGCAGCCCGTCCCGGTCGAGCAGGTCGCCGCGGATCTCGTTGCCCTCGCCACGGCCCAAGCCCAGCACGGTGTGCCCGGCGTCGGTCAGCGCCTCGCGGATGTGCCGGCCGAAGACACCACTGGCTCCGGCGACGATCACGGTCTGGTTCTTGATCTCCGTCATGGCCACGAGACAGAGCGGCCTTCCGATCCGTGACACACCCGCGGGTGACGCCGGTCACACGCCCAGCTCGTCATGTGGCGCTGGGCGTGTTTGCCGCTATCGGGACCGCAGGGGAAACGGTGCTGCGAGGGCGGCGACTCACCGCCACCCACACCCTCGCGACCAGCACCGGCATACGTTCGTAACGGCCAGGCTCGACGCCGGGGTCAGCCTGCGTAACGTGCGGGCGCGCGCTGCTGATCACGTGGTCGGCCCACGGCCTCAATACGGCCTGCCGGGGGTGGTCGTGTCTACCGCGCCAGGGGTTGGCCACGGCTCAGAAGTCATCAGTCCATCTGGCAGAACGGCGGGTTGCCGGAGGTGATCCCCAGTTCCTGGCAGATGAACCCGCTGCCCTCGCTGTGGAAGCGCCAGCCCGTGCCGGCCTTGTATCGGAACAGGTAGATGCCGTCACCGAGGTTCGGACCCTCCGGGGCGGCCGTCGCCCAGTCTTTCCAGCACTCCACGCTCGACGGGACGAAACGCCAGTCCTTCGGCAGGTCGGCCAATTTCTCGAGCGTCTTCGCCGAGGGGCAGTCGGGATACCGGGGCCGGTTACTGGTCCGGGAGGACGTAGGCGGCACCGACGACGGCGGTGTCGTACTCGGCGCCGCGGAAGTCGGGGCGACGCTGGGCGCCGAGGTCGGGGCGGTACTGGGCGCCGCCGGCTGGGTCGCCGCCGGCGTCGGCGGGCCCGGCCGGTTGGCGGTGGCCACGGCGACTGCGCCGCCGATGGCGAACACCACCGCCACGCCCGCGGAGCCGACGACGAGCGCGGTACGCCGTTGCAACTTCCGCGATGTGCGCAGCGAACGCTCGTACAGATCAGTGTTTCCGCCATGCTCGGCCAGATCGGACATGGCCTGACGCAGCGGCCCGAATTCGTCGGTCATCAGGCTTCCTCCATCACGGCCGAAAGCAGCTCGGGCGCGAGCGCCCGCATGCGGGCCAGCGCCTTGCTGGTCTGGCTTTTGACCGTGCCGACCGAACAGCGCAGCAGATCCGCGGCCTCGGCCTCGCTGCGGTCCTCGAAGAACCGCAACACCAGCACGGCACGTTGCCGCCGGGTGAGCTGGGCGAGGGCCTCATGCAGGGCAAGCTTGAGATCGGTACGGCGGGCGTGGTCACTGCCGGGCTGTACGACGTCGACCAGTTCACCGGGCATCGACTCCGCCACCCTGCGACCTCGCCACCAGCTCACGTGCTGGTGGTACATGGCCGTACGGGTGTAAGCCTCGAAGTGCCCGGGATCGTTCAACCGGTGCCGGCCACGATGGGTGCGGGCCAGCGCATCCTGCACCAGGTCCTCGGCGAGGTGCCGGTCACCGGTCAGCAGAAACGCCGTCCGCAGCAGCGCCGGTGATCGGGTCCGGACAAAGTCGCAGAAGAGGTCATCTGTTGAATTCGACATGCCTCGCTGGTGCTCCCCCGTGGCCAACAATCGTTGAGGCGGTGGCGCCGGCCGACTTGTGCCGCACACCGTAGCCGGTGCGGGCCAGCACGCCGGCCCCGTCACCACGGTCATGGGTACTGGCAGAACGGCGCCGCCTCCTTGATGCCGAGATCCTCGCAGTGGTAGCCACTGCCCTGGCTGTGATAGCGCCAGCCCGTACCGGCCTTGTACTGGAACAGGTAGACGCCGTCACCGAGGTCCGGGCCCTCCGGGGCAGCCGTCGCCCAGCCCTTCCAGCACTCCACACTCGACGGGACGAAACGCCAGTCCTTCGGCAGGTCGACCAGCATCTCCAGGGTCTTCGCCGAGGGGCACTCGCCTGTACGAGTTGACGTCGAGTTGGCCACGGAGCGCGGAGCGGCTGAGGTAGGGGCCGGACCGGCCGATGACGGAGCCGGAGCGGCGGAGACTGGGCCTGATGGCGCACCGAGCGGAGCGGGAGCCGGCGAGGAACCGCAGGCAGCGAGTCCTAGAAGAATCGCGGTGGCGGGCAGCAGCAGGCGCAGAGGTGCGAACATTTCAGGTCCCCCGGATCGTGATGGTCTTCGCTTACATCGGGGTACATGCCGTTTGCGGCCCGCAGGTTGCCGCTCATCAGAAAATATCTGCGGGAACTTCAATGGCTCGTGCTTGGTCGAAGTGGTCGACGTCGACCGCAACAGCGTCGAGCGCGGCCGCCAACTCGTTGCCGAGAACAGCTGTTCCAACCCCGGAAGACCTGGTCGATGGGGTGGGAGCTCATGGGCTGTGGGGTGACGACGCCATGCGCGCCGAACCGTTCGCTGGATGCCTTGTGGTAGCCGGGGCGCATGTCTGGCCGGCGAATCAGGCCGGTCAGGTCGCTCAGAGTGATGGGGCCAGATCGCAGAATATCCGAATAAAATGGGATAGAACGGTATCGTGCGCCCATGGGTCTCGTTCGGCTGCAGCGTTTCCTGCTTGCCCTGGGCATGGTGATCGCGGTTGGGCCGCCAGCGCCACCGGTCGTCGCCGCCGACGGACCGACCGCCACCCAGACCACCGACAGCGGATTGTGGAGCAGCACCGTCGCCCGCTATCTGGCCGATCCGCTGTGGCGCGACGACGAGGCGTACAACGCCGGACACGTGCTGCAGGTGCCGTTACACGCGGCGTTCGCCCGCCAGCGGGCGGACCGGATGGGGCAGTCGCCGCGCACTTCCGGCGTTTCATGGCCACGGACGACTCCGTCGCCTCGGCTGACAGCCCTCTCAACCGCCTGCAGTATCTGTAACTGGCGAGTCGCTTCGCGGTCCTGGCGCACCGCTCGGGCCGCCCTGGGCTCGTTGCGCCGGGACTGGTACGCCGACTGGCCGACGAGGTGGACCGGCTGTGGTTCCGGGAACCGGCGCGAACGTACGGGGCGGCACCGTTTCCGGGCGGGATCGCCGAGCGGGTTCGGTGGAAACTAGATCAATCCTCGACCAGGCCTCCCTACGCCCGCGCCATCGTCGATCAGGAGCTGTATCTGATGACCATCGCGGCCGACCTGCGCCAGATTGCCCGGGTCAGCGGGAACCGGCCGGCTCGGGCGACGGCGGTGAGCGATGCCTTGGCTTCGGCACGCGAGGTGTTCCGGCAACACGTCACGCCAACCCGCACCGGCGGCTGGTTGTTCCAGCCAGGCATCTGGGCCGGCCATCCGGACTACGCCTATGCGGGCCACCACAACGGTGGGCCGAACCTCGCACCGGCCAGAGTCTCGGATATCGCCGAGGACACCAGCCACAGCCATCGCCTTCCGCTATGGCTGACAAGCCTGTCAGAGGCGTATGGGGTAGGGCACCCGGTCGGCGCCTACTACGACCAGCCGCGCCACCGGCTCGCCACCCAATTCCTCAGCAGGGTGCTCGTCCCGCCCAACCGTGATTTCCCGTCCTTCCGGACGACCAACTTCATGGACGGCCACAATGGGCTCTACCGCTGGGGTTACGTGACTCATGGCCCGGACAACGGCTACCGGCCGTACGAGCTGTCCGGCACGCTGCTGCTTGGTTGGTGGAGCTTTCTTGACCGCCCCGGAGTCTGCGCGTCCTACGACGATCAGGCACGGCGATTCCCGCTGCCGCCCCGGGTCATCCGGACGTACATCGGCCCGGATACCACCCGCGTCCGACACCGGCTGCTTGCGCACGGGGCGTGGTATCGCAACGGGCTGGCGCTGCAGCTCGTCCGCGTCGCCGCCGACCGCTGCCGGGAAGTTCGTCGCTGAGCGGAGCGCTTCGCAGATATCACCATCATGGTTCGGCCGCCGGATCAGGTGGAAAGCGCCCGCAGCGCAGCGGAGACGTCGTCGTGGTTGTTGAAGTAGTGGAAGCCCACGCGCAGCCGGTCGCCGGCCAGGTATGCCTGAACCCTGGATGACCGCAGCCGCCGGCGCAGCGCGTCAGGGTCGCTGACGCGGACCACCGCGATGTGGCTTGGTTGCCCGGCGCCGACCGGGACGGCTCCGGCGTGGCGTGCACCGTCCCGAAAGGTACGCGAGAGGTCGAGGCAGTGTTCTTCGACCGCCGCCTCGAGTAGGCGTGACATGAGTTCCAGGGCGGCACCGGCGCCGATCCACGACAGCCACGCTGGTGACGTGTCACAGCGCGCCGCGTTCGAGGCGAGTTGAGGTGAGCCACCGAAATAGCCGCCGTCGACGGCGGATTTCCAGCTGGGTTGCAGCGGCCGCAACTCGTCGTGGTGCGGTGTCACCAACCAGGCGGCGCCCCTGGGGCAGAGCAACCATTTGTATCCGTGCACGGCCAAGTAATCCGGGCGTACCGAGGCGAGTTCGGGTCGTAGCACGCCCAGTGACTGGGTGGCGTCGACGAACAATCGCGCGCCGACGGCGTGGGTCGCGGCCCGGACCCGGTTCAGGTCAACCCGTTCGCCGTCGATGGACAGCACGTGACTTACGGCAACCAATGTGGTCGTCGCGTCGATGGCGGCCAGAATGCTCTCGGTCCGCCCGGCCGGACCCGTGCGTGCGCGGACAATCCGGCAACCCGTGGCCCGCAGGCCCAGCCATGGGAACAGGTTGCTGCGGAATTCGTCGTCGCCGATCACCACCGTGCCGGTGGCGGGCAGTGAGGCGGCGACGGTGGCGGCGGCCTCGGCGACCGAGCCGAGCAGGGCGACGTCACGAGGCGCAACGCCGAGATAACGGGCGAATGCCAGCCTCGTCGCCGGGGCGGCGCGCTCCCATTCCGATGCGTCCAGCCGACCGTCCCGCCAGTCGGTCAAGGCCGTCATCAGGGCCTGGGTGACCGGCACAGCACCCGGCGGGCTGGCCGGAGTGTCGAGCCACACGCGGTCGGCCAACGCCGGGAACAGCCCGCGGAACTGGACCGGGGTCAGCGCCGGCGCGGCCGGGCGGCGGGCGGTCACGGCTGCGGTCCAGGTAGAGCACAGGCGGTCGCGTAGCCGCGGGCGAGCTTGGTGCGACCGGTGGTCACTTCGACGGCGGTGGGTTGCGTCGGCGGCGGGGCGGTTTGGCCGGCGTCAGCCCGTGCAGGATCTGGGCGACAGCGGCGTCGACGACGGCGGCGGTGCCGGCCGTGGCGGAGTCGGTGCCGGGGTCCTGCTGCTGGATCCGACGTCCCGCCGCGTCCACCACCGCTTGGACGAGTTCGGCGCGTAGCTCCGCGTCCGGTATGCCCGCGCGGGTGAGGGCGTCGGCGAGCGGGGTGACGATGACGCCGTGTCCGTCGAGGATGCGCTGGATGTGAGTGGCGGGTAGTGCCTGTACGGCGAGGGCGCTGACGGCGGCGTGGCGGGGATTGCCCATCATCTCGGCCTGTGTATACACGTATGCGCGGATCTGGGCGGCGAGATCGGGGCCGGCGTCACGGAGGGCCTCGCGGATGCGTTCCGCGGCGCGGGGAAGTTCGTCCTCGACGATCGCCGTCACCAGCTCTTCGCGGGAGCGGAAGTACTCGTACAACCCCGGCCGGGACAGGCCCGTACGGCGGGCCAGCGCGGTCAGGGTCAGGGCTGTCGGTCCCTGCTCGGTGATCAGGTCACGTGCCGCGTCAAGCAGCGCCGCGAGCTGCCGCGAGCGGTGCTCGGCGACGGTGGGGGCACTGATGCGAGGCACGCCGCCAGTCTAGACAGCACCTGTGATCGCGGTTGTGATTCCGACGCCACGTCGGTAACGTTCCCGACTTAGCGTCGGGAAATTACTCACTGGAGGTGTCATGGCCGGCTCTGCCGTCCGCATGAAGCGCATCGCTGTGGGCGTCGTGACGGGGTGGTTGCTCCTGGCGGCCATCGCGCCGATGCTGGCACCGGGTGCGGCCGAGGTGCCCGACGACGAGGGCCCGACCGCGGCGCCGGCAACGGCCGAGTCGGTCCGCGCCGGAGAGTTGCTGGCCCGGGCGTTTCCCGACGCCGCCGGCATCCCGGCGGTCGTGGTACTGCGCAATCCCGGCGGTCTGACCGGCAACGATCTCGCCGAGGTCCGGCGGATCTCGCACCGGTTGACCGGTGCGAGCCGACCGGCCGGTGTCCGGGCAGTGGTGTCGGTCGCGACCACTCCGGATGCGGCGGACCTGCGATCGGCGGACGGCACGACGACGATGATCGTGGCCGGGATCGACCTCGACCCGGCCGACCCGGCCCTCGGCGGCACCGTCGACGCGATCAGGGCGATCGCCGGCAGCGGCACGGGCAGCCTCGAGATCCGGGTAACCGGACCGGCCGGCGTGGCCCGCGACAGCGTCACCGTCTTCCGCCGAGCCGACACCACACTGTTGACCGTCACGATCGGCCTCGTCCTGGCACTGCTGCTCGTCATCTACCGCTCACCTGTGCTCGCCGCCGTACCTCTGGTGGCGGTTGGCGTGGCGATGGCCGTGACCAGCGCAATCGGCGCAGCCCTGGCTCGCGCCGGGCTCGTCGGTGTCAGCGAGATGACCGCCTCGATCGGCACTGTCCTGCTGTTCGGCGTGGGGACCGACTACTGCCTGTTCCTGATCATGAGGTATCGGGAGCAACTCGCCGAGACCTCGCAGCGGTACGACGCGATGACCGCAGCACTCCGCCGGGTCGGGCCGGCGATCGTGTTCAGCGCCGGCACGGTCGTCGTCGGCCTGCTCACCCTGCTGACCGCCAGCCTGCCCTCTTACCGGTCACTCGGGCCGTACCTGGCCGTCTCGGTCGCGGTGATGCTCCTCGTCGCGGTGACGTTCGTCCCGGCGTTGGTGCTGCTCCTGGGCCGGTATGCGTTCTGGCCGCTGAAGACGCACGCCCGTACGGTGGCGGCCTCCTCACTGTGGGGGCGGGTCGCCGCCATCGTCATCCGCCGCCCGGTGCTCACGGTCGCCGCGTGCCTCGCCGTGCTCGCCGCACTCTCCACCGGTCTGGTCGGGTACCGGGAGAACTACGACGCGATCTCGGGGTTCCGTGCCCAGACAGAATCGGCCCGGGGCCAGCAGCTTCTCACCGACGCGTTCCCCGCCGGTCGGCTCGCCCCGACGTATGTTCTCCTCGACGCCCCGGTCGCCTTGCACGGCCACCTTGATGTGGTGGAGCGGGTCAGCGCCGGCGTCGCGGCCATCCCCGGCGTACAACAGGTCACCGGCCCCACCCGTCCCGACGGCACCGCGCCCGACGGCACCGCCGCCGGCCTCACCGCGCTGGCCGGAGGGCCCGGACGCACGTACCTCTCCCCCGACGGGCACACCGCCCGGATGGACGTGGTCTACACCGACGACCCGTACGAGGCGGCCGCGCTGGACCGTACCGAACGGCTTCGCCGTTCCGTTCGCGCCACCCTCACCGCCGCCGGCCTCGGCTCCGCCCAGGTGATGGTCGGCGGGGAAAGCGCCGCCGCGCTGGACCGCCGTGCCGCCGCGACCCGCGACGCGCCCGTCATCGCGATCCTGCTGCTCGGTCTGATCACGATCCTCATCGTGGCACTGCTGCGCTCCCTGCTGGCGCCGCTGTACCTGGTAGCCACGATGGTGGCTTCGTTCTTGGCGGCCCTGGGAGCCACTGTGGTCACCGCTGTCGTCCTTGACGGCCAGGCCGGTATCACCGAAGGCGCCGCCCTTTACATCTTCGTATTCCTGGTCGCTCTCGGCGTCGACTACAACATCCTGCTCGCCACCCGAATCCGCGAGGAGACCGCCAGACACGGCACCATCGACGGGTTGCGTCTCGCCCTCACCCGCACCGGAGGAGTCATCACCTCGGCCGGACTCATCCTCGCCGGCACGTTCGCCGCACTCATGACCCAACCGCTGGACACCCTGTTCCAATTCGGCTTCGCCCTCGCCTTCGGCATCCTGTTGGACACCTTCCTCGTCCGCGGACTACTCGTACCCGCCATCGTTCGACTCGCCGGTCCGGCCGGCTGGTGGCCCAGCAGGCTCACGCCCCCGCCACCACAACCCACGGCGACTGACCCCTTCCCTGCCCGCGACAGCGCCGCACCGGCGTCCTCCACGATCACCCGGCCATGACCGACCCCATGCCTGGCGTACGCACCCGCGGCAGGCCCCACGAGGCCCGGCCGAGCGAAGGCGTTGCCGGAGCGACGCGTACAGCCGCTGTCGGGGCGCTGGTGGCGAACACGCTGATCGTGTTGACCGGCGCCCTCGTACGCCTGACCGGCTCCGGGCTGGGATGCCCGACATGGCCCCGATGCACCAGCGGTTCCTTCGTCGCCACCGCCGAGATGGGAATGCACGGCATCGTCGAATTCGGCAACCGCATGCTCGGCATCGTCGTCGGTCTGGTCACCCTCACCGTCGTGACGGCACTGCTGCGCGACCGCCACCGGCCCCGCCGGAGCCTCCCGCTGGCAGTCGGCGTGCTGGCCGGAGTCGGCCTGCAGGGCCTGATCGGCGGCCTCAGCGTTCGCCGGGAACTCGCCCCCGAGATCGTCGCCGGTCACTTCCTGGTCAGCATGGCCCTGATCGCCGCTCTGACCGTGCTGGTCGACATTCTGCGACGACCGCACGCCGTGTTCCGCGTTCCGGCCGACCGGCGGGTCCGTCTCGCCGTGGTGGCGCTACCCGTCGGCCTCACGATCGTCATGGTCCTGGGCACCCTGGTCACCGGCAGCGGCCCACACGCCGGTGACGACACCGCCCGCCGCCTCGGTCTCGACGCCGCCGCACTGACATCGGCACACGCCGTCGCCGTGCTGGTTCTGATCAGCGTCCAGGTGGCCACACTGGTCGCGCTGCACATCACCGGTGCGGCGCGGCCCGTACGCCGGGCGGCGAGCACGCTCCTGGCCGTGTCGCTCGCCCAGGGGGTGATCGGCTCCGTTCAGAACGCACTCGCCCTGCCGGTGCCGATGGTGGCCACCCACGTCGTCACCGCCGGGCTCATCGTCATGGCCGCCACGCACCTGGTGGCCCAAGCGGTCCGCAGCACGGCGGCCACGTTGGACCGCCGCGACGTACCGGAGGGTTGGACATGACAACTGAAGCTCTCTTCGTGGCGTTGGCGACCCTCGCGGTTCTCGGCCATGCCCACTGGTTCTTCGGCAACCTCTACGAGGCCATCGTGCTCGCGCCAGGGTGGAAATCGATGGCGGGCCAACCAGTACAGCTCGGCGGCGGGTTCCTGGCTCCCGGCAGTCCGGTGCGCTACTACATTCCCACCACCCCGCTCACCGTCCTCGTGACCCTTGCCGCCGGGATCGCCGGATGGAACGCGCCGCAGGTACCGCATCCACCACTCACCCTGGGCGTCGCGCTCTGCCTCATCAGCGCCGCTGTCACCGTCTACATCGTGACCCGGGTCAACCTGCGATTGTTCTTCACCGCTGACACGACACCCGAGCGGAAGGCCATCCTGGCGCGCCGCTGGGTAAGGCTGAACCATGTGCGCCTGGCGACCCTGGGCACCGCCGCCACCCTGCTCGTGTGGACGCTCACTCGGCATTCATGACCGCTTCCCTGAGGTCGCCTGGCCGCCGCGGGCGGACGGCCTTGTCCGCTCGTCAAGCCTCGGCGCTGGACACGATGATCCCGGCGTGGCCATGATCGAGGGCATGGCTTGGGAGTTGCGCCCCGCGCGGGCCGCCGACTATGACGAGATAGTCGCCGTTGTTGACGACTGGTGGGCACGGGCAATCGCCGGCTCGCTGCCGCGGCTCTTCCTCGACCATTTCCACCGCTCCAGCCTGGTCGCACGCGACCGGACCGGTGTCCTCGCCGGCTTTCTGATCGGTGTGCTCTCGCCGTCGCAACCCGGCCGGGCTTACGTCCACTTCGCCGGTGTCGCGCCCGCCGCCCGCGGTGCCGGCCTCGGTCGGCGTCTCTACGAGGAGTTCTTCGCACTCGCGCGAGCGGCTGGATGCAATGGGGTAAAGGCGATCACCTCGCCGATGAACGCCGGGTCGATCGCCTTTCACGACCGCCTGGGGTTCACGGTGACGGGGCCGATCGTGGGTTATGACGGGCCCGGCAGGGACATGATGGTCTTCGACCGGGCCCTGTGACCGCTGCGCGCCGGCCGGGCGCGTCTAGATCTAGAGCCCATGCCGGTCGGCTACGGTGTTCGCCCCCGCGCGTGCGCCCGGGTCCAGCGGAGACGGGCGCACGCAGCGGATGTCACCTGCCCGCGTGAGCGGGTTCGAGGTCGGGCTTCGCCGCCGGGTGGAGAACGTCGTGATGCTTGAACAGTGCGCTGGGCCACCACATCCATCGACCCACGTCCAGGGTCAGCGCGGTGACGAGTACCGAGCGGACGATCAGCGTGTCCAAGAGCACGCCGAACGCGACCGCGAACCCGAGCTCGGCCGCGAACACCAGCGGCAGCGAGGCCATCGCCGCGAAGGTACCGGCGAGCACCAGGCCCGCTGAGGTGATCACACCCCCGGTGGCGGACAGACCGGTCAGCGCGCCGGGCCGGGTGCCGTACAGCAATGCTTCTTCCCGCACCCTGGTGACCAGGAATATGTTGTAGTCGATGCCCAGGGCAACCAGGAACACGAACGCCAGGAGCGGGAAGGAGGCCTCCGCTCCGGCGAAATGGAACACGTGGTTGAACACCAGGCTGCTCACACCGAGGGCTGCTCCGAAGGACAGCACGACCGTCGCGATGAGCAGCAGGGGTGCGACGATCGCCCGGAGCAGCAGCGCGAGGATGAGGAACACCACGACGAGCACGATGGGGATGATCACCGTGGAGTCCCGGGTGGCCGCCTGCTGGGTGTCGAGCATGATCGCTGTGGTGCCGCCGACTTGAGCATCCGCGCTCTCGATCTCGTGGACCGCGGTTCTGGCCCGCTCGACGGTGCGCATCGCGGCAGAGCTGCTGGGAGCGTCCTTGAGCTCACCGAACATGATGGCCTCGGCATCCTTGATCACCGGCGTCGAGACGGCGGCGATTCCCGGGACGCCGGACAGCGCGATCCTCACCTGCTCTGCCGAGGCAGCGCCGGCCACGACGTAGATGGGGTCGCCCGACCCGGCCGGGAAGTGGCTGGACTGGATCTCCTCGGCGACGACGCCCTGCGGCTTGTTGGTGAACTGGTCCTTCGCGGACAGCCCGTCGGCTTGGAGACCGACCACTCCGATCGCCATGACGCCGAGAATGAGTACGGTGCCGATCCACACGGACCGCGGTCGGCCGGCGACGGCGGTGCCGATCCGGGTCCAGACACCCTCCTTGATCGGCCCGGCTGATCCATACGATGGCTTCATCGGCCAGAAGATCCATCGGCCGCAGATGACCAGCAGGGCCGGCATCAAGGTGATCATGGAAAGCAGCCCGACGAGGATGCCGACGGCGCACGCCGGCCCGAGCCCTCGGGTGGAGCTGAGGGTGGCAAGCATCAGCAGCATCAGGCTGACCGCGACGGTTGCGGCGCTGGCGATGATCGCGGGACCGGAGCGGTGCAGGGCCTCGGTCATCGCCTCGTGGCGATCCTCGTGCCGCCGCAGTTCCTCTCGGTACCGCGAGGTGAGCAGCAGTGCGTAGTCGGTGGAGGCGCCGAACACCAGCACGGTCAGGACGAAACTGGTCTGCGTGTTGACGGTGAGCCCGGCGTTCTTCGCCATCAGATAGATCACCGCTTCCGACGTGACCAGGGCGCCACCGGCGGTCAGCAGCGGCAGTAGTGGTAACAACGGGCTGCGATAGGTGAACAGCAGGATGACGACCACCACCAGCGCGGTGATCGTTGTCAGGGCGCCCCCTCCCCCGAAGGCCTTGATCGAGTCGGATGCGTGACCGGCAGGTCCGGTGACGTGGAAACCGAGACCGTGGGCGTTGTGTCGTCCGATTTCGGTCATTTCGTCGACGACCTTGCCGATTCCCGCCCAGCCCTCCTTACCTGCGCGAACCTGGACCACGGTTTGAATAGCCTTGCCGTCCTGGGCCTTCAGCGGTCCCTGCGGCTCCCCCACGACGTCTTCGATGCCTCTGAAGGCTTCGGCGTCAGCCTGGGCCTCAGCCATGTCGGCAAGGGTGACGCCCTCCGGCCGGTCGTAGATCACAATCGCGGGCAGGGTGTCGGTGGGGTGGAACTTCTCAGCCCGGTTGACGACCTCGGTCGATTCCGAGTTGCCGGGCAGCCAGGCCGAACTGTCGTTCTCCTGGACGTCGCCGAGTCTGCCGGCCAAAATCATCGCAGGGATCAGCAGGGCGATCCAGAGGACGACGATGACCCATTTCGTCACCCTGCCACCGGGCAGGGACGCAATTCTTCGCATCTTGAGGATTCCTCGGTGATCAGTCGACGTGAGCGAGTTTGTCGGGATTGGCGACGATGTAGATCCCACCGACCTCGTTGCCGGCCGCAGTAAGGTCGACCACGATGACGGCGTAGAGGGAGTCGCCGGCGAACAGCAGCGCTGACGGATCGCCGTTGACGCTGCGGTAGACGACACTCAGACCCTGGTCAGCGCGCCGGGCGGCGAGCTCGGTGAGCAGCCGCGCGACCTTGTCCCGGCCGTGCAACGGCCGCAGGCCCCCACGGGCCGGAGCCCCGCCTCCGCCGTCACCCCACAGGGTCACCTCCGGCGCCAGGATCTCCAGGAGGGCGTCCAGGTCACCGCCGAGCGCGGCGGCCAAGAACCGTTCGGTCACCTGCTGGTGGACACGCGGATCGGGCTCGTAGCGGGGGCGCCGGGCGTGAACGTGCTCGCGGGCGCGGTGGGCGAGCTGGCGAATCGCCATGGGGCTGCGGCCCAGAATCTCCGCGATCTCGGTGTGGGCGTAACCGAACACCTCGTGCAGGACGAACACACCGCGTTCCAGCGGGGTAAGGGTTTCCAGAACCACCAGCAACGCCATCGACACCGACACGGCACGCACCGCCCCGTCAGCGGCATCATCGGGGATAACGGTGCCGGCAAGAGGGCCGACGAGCGGTTCCGGCAGCCAAGGCCCGACGTACGTTTCACGGCGCCGGCTGATGATCGCTTGATGCGCGAGGGCCTTGTTCATCGCAATCCGCACCAGGTACGCGCGAGGGTTGTCGATCCGCTCCGCACTTGGTGTCCGGTGCCTGGTCGCCCAGGACAGCCATGCTTCTTGCAGTACGTCCTCGGTGTCGGCGACGCTGCCGAGCATGTTGTAGACGATGGAGAACAGCAGCTCTCGGTGGGCAGCGAACACGTGCGTCGCGGCTCCTGCCGCCGAGTCGGATCCTGCCTTCCGGTCCGGTGAATCAGGCGGCACAAAGCTTTCTGTCGTTGCCGTAGGCGTCTCCGGCGGGATGTCGAACATCATGGGCCCTCCTGTCGCGGTCGCCATCCCAGAGCGCGCCAGGCGCCCGGAGTGTGACATCGACTGCGATGGTGTGCTCCGGGTCTCAACGCAGGCCCGCCAAGACCGATCTCACCGGCCGCCGGTCGCCGGGACCTGAGACGACGCATGGCGCCGTCTCACAGCACGGCGCCGTCAGACCCCGCGCGAGGCAGGGACAACCGCTGTCATTCCGGTCTGCTCCGCTGCGCCAGGCGCCATTCGTCGGCAAGCATGGCGAAATCGAGCCTCGTCCTCCACTCACCCTTGAAGATCTCGTTGCGTACGAGCCGGGACTCCTGGCGCATCCCCAGGCGCCGCGCCGTCCGGGCCGAGGCCTCGTTGCGCTCGTCGACCCGGGCCACGATCCGATGCAACCCGAGCACGTCGAAACCGAGACCGAGCGCCGCACGCACGGCCTCGGTGGCGTACCCGTGCCCCTGGAAACCGGGATGCAGCGTGTACCCGATCTCGCCACCACGGTGTTCGCGGCTGCGCCAGAAAAGCACCACATCACCGATGAGTTCGCCCGTCGCGGCGAGTTCGACACCCAGCCTCAGCTCCTGGCCCTCGTCGGTGAGCCAGGTGCCGGCCCAGCGCGAGGCAAGGTGTTGCTCGATGTCGGTGCGGGTCATCGGCTCGAACGGCAGGTAACGGCAGACCTCCGCGTCGGCCCGGTAGGTGAGCAGGACGTCGATGTCCCGGTCGGTCAGCGGGCGCAGAGACAGTCGCCGCGTGCGCAAGGGATAGGCGGGGTGTGACGGTGCCGGCTGTGGTTGATCGACCATATCGATCATCATCTCAGTCCGGGGCGTGCACGGGCCGTGGCCCCGCTACGCACCGGTCTTCTCAGCCTGCCGGGCGGTCTCCCGGTTCCGGCGGCCGCCGCCGCACTCGCCGACGGCCGGGCGACTTCCAAGGTGACGAACGCGACGCTGTAGCGATGCGCTGGCCCGCCGGTCGGGCGTGCTCATCTGTCCGGGTGCCACCAAGCGGCGGGAAACCACCACTCACCGGCGCTGGTCGGCACCCGGTCCGGTTGGTCGCCGGGGCCGATCGCGGCCAGATTGTCGGCAATCTCTTCCCACAGCGCCGCCACGCTGGGCCACAGCGGCTTGCCCCAGCCGCCGTACGCGCCCTGCCGCATCACGCAACCATGTTGCTCACCGGCCCAGCAGTCGACGAACCATGCGGGAGGCCCTGAGCCGGGGTGCCGTCCGCGATTCACGGGAAGGTGATGCGGAGCCGCCTGCTGCCGAGCCCGGGACCGCCCGCCTTCGTGCATGGGTTCCCTTCAGTCACGGGTGTGGTGCTGCGGACGCCGGTTCGGTGTGCAGCAAGGCACGGGTCTGTGAATGACGCGGCCGGTTTAGCAGGTCGGCGGCGGGCCCCTGTTCGACGATGTGTCCGTCGTCGAGCACGACGATGTGATCGGCTGCCCTGGTGACGACGTCACGGTCATGGCTGATGACGATGACCGCGACATCGAGGCCGCGGCGCAGGTCGTCGAGCAGGTCGAGGACGCGGTGCTGGGTGATGCCGTCGAGGCCGGCGGTGATCTCGTCGCAGATCAGCAGGCGTGGGCCGGTGATGAGCGCGCGGGCCAGCGCGGCGCGGTGCAATTCGCCGCCAGAGAGCCGGTCCGGGCGGTGGCTGGCGATGCCTTCGGTGAGTCCGACGCGTTCGATCAGATCGAGGGCAGCGCGTCGGGCGGCGTCGGGGCTCGCGTCCGTCAGGCGTTGCGCGGCCCGAAGGATCTGGTCGAGGACGGGCCGGTACGGGTTGAAGCTGGCTCGGGCGTCCTGGAAGACGTACTGCACGGCGGCGAGTTGATGACGGTGGCGCCGGTCCAGCCGCGGGTGCAGTGGCTGGTCGTCCAGGGTCACTGTGCCGCCGTGGGCGGTGTGCAGGCCGGCGATGCAGCGGGCGAGGGTGGTCTTTCCGCTGCCGGACCGGCCGACGACGGCGAGGCTCTGACCGGCAGGGACGGTGAGATCGAGGTGGTGCAGGACTGTCCGGGTGCGGTCGTTGTCGCGGTGAGCTGCAGAGAGCCCGGCGATTCGCAGCAGCGGTGGGCCGCCGGTGGCGGCGGTGCGGGCAGGAGCCGGGGGCGTGGTTGTCAGGGCTTGGGTGTGCTGGTGCCGGGGTGTAGCGAGCACCTCGGTCGCCGGGCCGTGTTCGATGGTGTTTCCGTCCTGCAGGACCAGGACGTCATCGGCGATGGAGCGTACGAGTTCGAGGTCGTGGCTGAGCAACACGACAGCGATGCCGTCGTGGGCCAGCCGGCCTAGTTCGTCCGCGACGTCGTTGCGGGTGATGGCGTCCTGTCCGGTGGTGGGTTCGTCGGCGATGAGCAGGACGGCCCGGCACAACAGGGCGTGGGCGATGACGAGCCGTTGTTGCTGGCCGCCGGAGAGCTGGTGCGGGAAGCGGCGCAGGAACGCCCGGTCGCTGGGCAGGCTGACGCGGGTCAGCACCTCGGTGACCGCCTGCCGGCGGGCGCGGCGGTCGCTACCGGCACTGTGTCGGCGAGTGAGTTCCTTCAGGACGGCGCCGATGCGGCGTACCGGGTTCAGTGCGGCCGACGGTTGCTGGGGAACGTAGCCGACGGTGCCGGGTGGTGCTGGTGTGCCTTCGCTGACGATGTGGCCGGCTACGGAGATGTCGCCGCTCCAGGTGATCCCGGGCGTTGTTTCGCCGAGCAGGGTTCGTCCGAGGGTGCTCTTGCCGCTGCCGGAGCGGCCGACGATCGCGAGCAGCTGCCCGGCGGCCACCTCGAGATTCACCCCGGTGAGAACGGCACGGTCGCCGGCGGTTGCGGAAACGTTCGCCACCTGGGCGACGGCTCCAGTAGAGGCTGATTGGGGTCTGGCCGGTGCGGGCGGCGCCGTTGACACCGGTTTCCGGGTCAGCATCCGGTCGGTGACCAGGTTGAACCCGACGGCCAAGGCGATGATGAGTACGGCTGGGACGACGACCGACCAGGGTTGCAGGAACAGTCCGGTGCGGTTGCGGTCGACCATGACGGCCCAGTCGGCGGCGTCGGGTGCGACGCCGATGCCCAGGAAGCTGGCGGTGGCGACCAGGTAGACGGCGCCGATGAACCGGACTCCGGCGTCGGCGAGCAAAACGCGGCGGATGCCGTAGCCGACGTAGCCGATCGCGCGGCGACTCCAGGTCTCGCGGTGCAGGCGCATCGCTTCCATGGCGGGCCCGTGGGCCAGCGGGAGGGCGGCGGCTCGGGTGATCCGGGCGATCTCCGGTGCGGCGATCAGGGCGACGACGCCGATCAGGGTGGCCGGGCCGGGTGGCGCGGTGGCGGCCAGCAAGATGAACAGCAGCAGCGACGGTACGGCCAGGACGAGGTCGAGAGGCCGCATGAGGAGTTCGTCGAGCCAGCGGCGGCGGCTGGTCGAGGCGAGCATTCCGACCGGTACGCCGACCAGGTAGGCCAGGAGTGTGGCGGTGACCGCGACGAGCACGATGGACCGGCCGCCGAGCAGCACCTGGTGCACGACGTCGCGGCCGACGAAGTCGGTGCCCAGCAACCCGTCGGTGGTGAACGGCGCTCCACGCACGTTCGGAGAACCGGCGAAGACCGGGCCGAGCACGGCGAGCAACAGCGGCACGGTGAGCAACAAGGCGCCGAGGACGGTGCGGGCGGGCCGGTTCATCGGGCGGCTCCGGTGCGGGGGGCGAGTCGGAAGGCGATCAGGTCGGCGCCGAGATTGACGGTGACCGTGATGACCGCGATCAACACGCACAGCGCTTGGATGGTGGGTACGTCGCGGGTCGCGACGGCGTCGACCAGGGCGGTGCCGAGGCCGGGGATGACGAAGACCGCCTCGACGACGATGACCCCGCCGAGCAGCCAGTCGGTGGTCCGGGCGAGCTGCTGCACGACCGGGGCCAGGGCGTTGGGCAGGGCGTGGCCGAGCCACAGCCGGGGGCCGCCGATGCCGAGCCGGGCGGCGTGACGCACATACTCCGAGTTCAGGGCTTCCAGCATGCCGGCGCGGGTGAGCCGGCTGATGGTGCAGATGGGGCGGGCAAGCAGGACCAGCAACGGCAGCACCAGGACAGCCGGCCGGCTGATCAGGTCGGTGCCGAACGCGGTGGGCGGCAACCAGCCCAATTGGACACCGAACACGGCGATCAGCAGGACCGCCAGGGCGAACTCCGGTACCGCGTACAGGGCGACCGCGACGGTGGACAGCGTCCGGTCGAGCAGCCCGCCTTCCCGGCGGGCCGCCAGCATGCCGACGGTCACGGCCAGCGGCACCAGGAGGCTGAGGGTGAGCACGGCGAGCAGCAGTGTGGCGCCGGCGCTCGCGGCGAGCCGTTCGGTGATCGGCTGCTGCGAGACCAGTGAGACGCCGAGGTCGCCGTGCAGCAGGTCACCCAGCCAGTGCAGGTAGCGCTGCACGGCGGGCTGGTCCAGGTCGAGCTGGGCGCGGATCGCGGCGATGCGGGCCGGGTCGGGCTGGTCGCCGGCGATCACCACGGCCGCGTCACCGGGCAGGACCTCGGTGAGCACGAAGACGATGGTGGCGATGCCGGCGACCTGCCCGAGCCCGAGCAGCAGCCGCTGGGCGGCGTAGCGCGGCAGGCTCAACCCAGCCAGACCTTGTCGAAGCGGGCCCAGTCGAGGGTGTTGGCGGGGGCATCGGCGGAGATGCCGCCGACCTGCGGCCGGGCGGCGACGAGGAAGTCGGCGAATCCCCAGATCAAGAACCCGCCTTCGGCGTGCAGCTGGCGCTGCATGTCGCCGTACGCCTGCTTGCGGGCTTGATCGTCGTTGCTGGAGATGGCCTTGTTGTAGAGGGCGTCGAAGTCGGGGCGCGCCCATCGGGTGGCGTTGGTGGTGGAGCCGGTCAGCAGCCGCTGGGAGATGTGGGTCTCGATCGGCATCGCGCCGGACCGGTAGGACGCCAGTACCCCGGAGGTGAGGATGTCCTTCCAGTAGGTGTCCTTGTTGCCGAGCCTGGTCTCGATGACCAGACCGGCCTGGCCGGCCTGTTCGGTGAAGACGCTGGCGGCTTCGACGAACCCGCTGGCGACCGGCGCGGTGTCGAGGGTGATCCGCAGACCTCTGGCGCCGGCCTTGTCGATGAGGGACTTGGCGCGGTCGAGGTCGCGGGTGCGCTGGGCGATGTCGCCGGCGTAGTGCTGATAGCCCTTGCCGAACAGGTCGTTGCCCACTTGACCGCTGCCGGCCAGGACGGTGTCGACGAGTTGCTGCCGGTCGGTGAGCAGGAACATGGCCTCGCGCAGGTCCCGATTGTCGAACGGCGGCCGGTCGACCTTCATGGCGAACGACTGCATGGTGCTGTTCGGCATCCGGGTGACTGTGATCCGGTTGTCGCGCTCATAGGTGCGGGCGGTGGTCGGGGTGATGTCGTGGGCGTAGTCGACCTGCCCGGCGAGCAGTGCGTTGACCCGGGCGGACTCCTCGTTGCTGATCAGATATTCCAGCTCGTCGAGGTAGGCGGCGCCGTCCCAATAGCCGTCGTAGCGTTTGAGCAGCAGCGACCGGCCCGGTTGCCACGAGCCGAAGGTGAACGGCCCTGATCCGATCGGCTTCTCGAAGGCGGTCGCGCCTTCCGGGACGATGTAGGCGCCGAACGCGGCGAGCACGTTGGGGAAGTCAGCGAACGGCCGTTTGAGCGCGAGTTCGACGGTACGGTCGTCGACGGCCCGGCTGTTTCGCAGGTCGATCATGTCGAGACTGGCCTTGGCGCGGAACGCCTTCGCCGGATCGGTGATCCGCGTGTAGCTGTAGAGCACGTCGGCGGCCCGGACTGGTTTGCCGTCGTGGAAGGTGGCCTGCCGTAGCCGGATCGTCCAGCGGGTGAGGTCGGCGTTGGGTTCCCAGCTTTCAGCGAGGCGGGGCTGGATGGACACGTCGGGGCCATAGTCCGCGAGTTTGTCGAACAACGCCTTGGCGCGGGACGCCTCGTTGAACAGGTTCGCCAGATGCGGATCGAGGGTCTCGTTGACACCGCCGCCGGCGAACGCGGCCCGCAGTCGACCACCACGGCGGGGTTGGCCCGCGGTCGTGGTCGCCGGCTTCGATTCGGCGCCGCATCCGGTCAGCAGGACGGCGGAGAAGGCTGCGGCGCCGCCGAGCAGCCCGCGGCGACTCAGCGGGGTAGTGATGGAGTCGAGCATCATGTGGTCCTTCCGGAAGGATGCAGAGGGGATCAGGCCGCGTCGTTGCGGCGGCGGGCGACCACGTGCAGGCGGTCGCCGGACAGAGCAGTCGACAGGTCGGTGTCCGGGTTCCATGGCGGGTCCGTGCGTGGTCCGGGGGCGTCGAACAGGGCGAGCACGTCGAACCCCGCTGTCTCCAGTAAGTGCCGCAGCTCGGCAGGAAACAGCAGTCGCCAGGCAGAGATCTGTACCAGCGGCTCAGGACCGTCAGGCCAGGTCCAGACTCGTTCGCGGCGCAGCAGTTGCGCGGCGTGGTCGATCCACAGCCGGGTCCGTGACTTGTAGGCAATCCCGCGCCAGGTGACGGACCGGGTACGGGTGCCGTCGAGCAGTTCGGTGTTGCCGAGAAAGAACGCGCCGTTGCGCATCTCCGCCAGGAGTAGCCCGCCGGGCCGCACCTGCCGGTGGCAACGGTGCAGGAATCCGGTGATCTCGGCGGAGGTGTGGCAGTAGAGCATCGCACTGTCCAGGCACGTCACCACGTCGAAACGGTCGGGCAGGTCGAAGGTGCGCATGTCGGCGTGCAGGAACCGCACCCCCGGGTGCCGATGCCGGGCGTAGGCGAGCATCGGCTGCGAGGTGTCCAGCCCGGTGACGGTGTATCCGTGGGAGTGGAGGTATCCGGCGTCGCGGCCGGTGCCGCAGCCCACGTCCAGCAGCCGTATCGGTCGCGTGGCCCGGTCGGCGAAGCGGCGTACGAGGTCGTCGACGAACCGGGCCGCGACATGGTCCGGGTCGGGGAACTGCTGCTCGTACAGGTGCGGGTTGTCAGTGAGCAGGTTGCGCTCGTTCATGATCCATCCGTGGCGAAAGCAGAGGGGGTGAGCTTGCGGGCCCTGCGCAGCAGCCACACGGCGGCGGCACTGCCGATGCCGACAGCGGCGGTGAGCAGCCATGCCGTGGCGGGCACGCCGCCGTCGGCAGTGGTGTCAACCGTCGCGCCGATGACCGTGGTGCAGGCGGCCGCCGCGAGGCCGGACACCAGATAGAACAGACCGAAGTAGGTGCCGGTGAGACCGCTGGGCGCGAACGCCGGAATGAGTTCCAGCACGAACGGCTGGGCGATCATCACCCCTGCGGCCAGCAGGACCGCAGCGCCGAGCACCGGCACTAGGCGCGGCACCGGCCCCGCATCGCGGACGTCGAGCAGCGGCAGCAGGAACCCGGCCCCCATCACGGCGAACCCGACCAGGATGCACCGGCCCCGGTCCCAGCGGGCCTGCAACCACCGTGTCACCGGAACCTGCAGGGGCAGTGTGGCGAGCGTCGACACCACGAACAGGGCGGCAACCGCAACGGGCAGCCCGGTCACGTGCTCAGCCTGCACGGGCAGCACCAGGTACAGCTGGGTCTGCAGGGCGAACATGCCGGCCGACGCCATGCTGAAGGCGAGGAATCGGCGGTCTGTGAGGCAGGTGCGCCAGTCGCCGAGCACCGTGGCCCCGCTGGACACGACCCGCTGAACGGGAAGCCATATCGCCTGCGCCACAGTCAGTACCGCGAACACCGCGGCGGCGGCCATCGCGCTGGTACGGAAGTCGACGAGCAACAGCGCGCTGCCCAGCAGCGGGCCCAGCAGGGCACCCGCGTTGGCGAACACGTTGAACAGGGCGAACGCTTCCGCACGCCGGTCTTCGGCGGCCTGTGCGACATAGCTGCGTACGGCCGGGTTGAACAGCGCGCCGGCCAGCCCGGTCAACACCGACGCGGTCAACAGCAGCGGCAGGGCGGTGCCGAAGGCGAACAGGGCGAACCCGACGCTGCGCAGCGCGCAGCCGGCAATGATGACGCCACGAGCGCCGAGCCGGTCCGAGGCCGACCCGCCGAGCAGGAACAGGCCCTGCTGACTGAGGTTGCGTACGCCCAGCACGACACCGATCAGCGCCACCGACAGCCCGACATCGTCGGCGAGATACCCAGCGAGGTACGGCAGGAGCAGGTAGAAGCCGAGGTTCACACCGAACTGGTTGATCACCAGCAGTCGGATCGGCAGCGGGAAGCTGCGCAGCGCAGCCCACGTGGAGGTCATCGGGCCGGCCGTACGCCCAGGCCCGGCTCGCCGCTCAGGCGAAGGATCCCGTCGTGGCCGCCGACGCCGGTCCACGGATCGTCACGTAGCAGCAGGTGGCCGTCGAGATCGACCCATCGTGCCCGGCCGGCGAGGTGCACGGCCGGGGCGATGCCGAGCGAACTGGCGACCAGACAGCCCAGCATGACGTCCATGTCATGCTCGTGTGCCGTGTCGATGATCCGCGTTGCGGCACCGATGCCACCGCATTTGGCCAGCTTGATGTTGACACCCGCGGCGGCGCCGGCCAGGGCGTGCACGTGGGCGACGGTGGCGGCGTCCTCGTCGGCGATGACGGGGATCTCGGTGCGGGCGCTGATCCAGGCCAGCCGTTGCGGGGTGCCGGGGGCGATAGGCTGCTCGACCGCGTCCACGCCGTGCCGGCTCAGCTGTTCTAGTAGCCGGACAGTCTGCTCCGGCGTCCAGGCACCGTTGGGATCCAACAGCAGCCGGGCCTGCGGCGCAGCCTGCCGCACGGCGGCCACCCGGGCCAGGTCGGCATCATCACCGGCCTTCACCTTGATCACCTGGAAGCCGCGGCGAGCCAACGCCCGGGCTGTGTCCGCGGCGTGCGCCGGCGCCGTCAAGCCGATCGTGTACGCGGTCGGCGTCGCAGACGGGGCAGGCAGGCCGAGCAGTTGATGGGCCGGAGCCCGGTCGCGGCGGCCGATCAGATCGTGGGCGGCGGCGTCCACAGCGGCGAGCACCCCCGCCGGTAGTTGGCCGGCCAGTTCGGGTAGATCGGTGAGCAGTGCCTCCGGCGTGTCGTAGCCGGACAGCCGCGGCTGCAGCCCGGTCAGCAACTGTTCGATGGCGTCCAGGTCCAAGCCGTAGTAGACGCTGGTGACGACCTCCCCGTACCCGGTGACGCCGTCGTGGGACAGGTCCACCTGCACGGCGTCACGGGCGTGCATCGTGGAGCGGGAGATCCGCAGCGGTTCTCGCAGCGTCAGCCGGTAGCTGTGCCAGGTGAGTTTCACGCCGCCACCGCCACCGGGTCGAGCACTGTGCGGCAGCGGCTCCACCGGGTCACCTCGACCGCGTACGGGTGCGGAATCTCGATCGGATGCGCCGGCGCCGGCGCCAGCAGGCCATGCGCGGCGCAATACGCGTCGTCGAAGATCGAGTCCAGGTAGCGGTGCGGCCCGTCCGGGAAGACCGTCACCACCCGGACGCCGGATTCCATCCGGCTGATCCACGCGGCTACCCGGGCCACCGCACCGGTGCTCCATCCGCCGGTGACGAACGCGGTGCGGGCCAGGCGGCGGCAGCTGTCGACCGCCTCCACCGGGCCGATCCAATGCACCTCGTCGAAGGCCCGGTAGTCGACGTTGCGGGGATAGATGCTGCTGCCCAGCCCGCGCATCAACCGCGGCCGCGCTGGCTGGCCGAAGATCGTCGAGCCGACGGTGTCGACGCCGACCAGCCGCAGCCCGGGCCAGTGCCGGCGCAACTCGCGTGCCAGCCCGGCGCTGTGCCCGCCGGTGCCGACGCTGCACACCAGCACATCCGCGACATCCAACTGAGTCACCAGCTCGTCGGCGAGCGCGCGATAGCCGGTGACGTTGTCAGGATTGTGGTACTGGTCCGGCCAGAAGGCGCCCGGAAGCCGATCGAGAAGCTGGTGCAGCCGGTCCAGGCGTGCCTGTTGCCAGCCGCCCACCGGATGCGGTTGGTCGACAACCTCGACCGTGGTTCCGTAGGCGGTGAGCAGCGTACGCATCGATCGGTCGATGTCGCGGTCGACGACGAGCACGACCGGATGGCCGAGCGCCTGGCCGGCGAAGGCCAGCCCGACGCCGAGGGTGCCACTGGTCGACTCCACCACCGTGGCACCCGGCCGTAGCTCACCGCGCTGTCGCGCCGCCTGCAGCATCGCGACGGCGGCCCGCGCCTTCATCCCGCCCGGACTCAGGTACTCCAGTTTGGCGTGAAAGCCGTTGTGGGAGAACGGCATCGGCGCGTCCACGAATGCCACCGGCGTCTGCCCCAGCAGCCGCAGCAGGTGAGGGGCGCCGCCGGCAGGTGCGGTGGTCAGCACCGCACACCAGCCGGGGCACGGTAGCGGTAGACGGTACTCGGACCGCCGTCGAGCCAGAAGAACGGATACGGCTCCGCCGACACCGCGCTCAACCCGGCGCCGAGAAAACATGGCAGCAGCGCGCTGCCGGTCTGCGCGAAAGCCACCATCGGCTTACCGGTACGGCGCGCATGCTCCAGCAACGCGTCGAAGGTCCCGTTGCCCACCGTCATGCCCGACACCAGCAACGCGTCACAGTCGTCGAGCAGGCCGGCGGCGTCCGGCCGGCACGGCTCGTCCCACTCCGTACTGCCGCCCGCACGGTCGCACGGCAGATACGCCACACCCCGCTGCCTGAGCTGATGCAGCAGGGAATTCACGACGCCGACGACCAGCACCCGCTGCCCCGCTGTCACCGGCAGCAGGTCGATCACGGCCGACGCCCGCGCCACCGACTTCTCCAGCGAACTACCAGCAGCGATCGTCACCACGTCGGAGGCGGTGGAGGCATGCGGGCGCATCTCGGCGAGGTACGCGTCCGCCGCGGCGATCCGTACCGCCGGATCGGGATGCCCGAGCAGATCCGCGACGCTGCGTCCCACGCAGGCGAACACCGACTCGTCGTCGAGCTGATCCGGCTCCACGGCGCACGAGCCGACCGCCGCGCCCACCCGCAGACTCAGCACCTGATTGCGGTAACCACGACCCCGTCCGGCATGCCGAACCCCTTGCCGCGTCGTGAATCCCACACTGACCTGTACCGTCTCCGGGTCCACCCCATGGCGGCCGCCGCGAATGGCAGTGAGCAGCTCGTCCACCGATGTGTAGCCGGCACACACCCCGGGCGAGATGATCATGCGGGCACCTCGACCCGCTCATCGGCGAACCGGACCTCGAGCCCGGCGACGAGTTCCTCTGCTCGCGGGCGTGCGCCCGGCCCATTGGTGTCGACCACCATGACGTGCCCGAGGTAGCTGTTGTTGCTGCTGGCATCCGCGGCTCGGTGCCCAGCCGGTTTCACCGCCCAATCCACCACGTCCGCTGCTTCAGCTACCGCCGCGGTGCCGTCGATGCGCTCGACAGTGCCCGCCTTCGGCGGCAGCAGGAAGGAGATAGCGGCGCTGCGAACCCCCGTGTCGGTCGCCGCGATGTCCGGCAGCTCACCGAGAGCCAGCTGCGTGTAAACCATAGGCAGATCCACACCGGTAACCCGGCGCACCAGCTCGGTGATCTGATTGCCGGCCGGCCGCGGGTTGATCTCGATCACTCGGGGCCCGGACTCGGTCAACCGCAGTTCGGTGTGCGCCACCCCCAGGTCGAACTCCACCGCGGCCAAGGCCGCCACCGCCATGTCCGCCGCCGCGGATGTCGCCGCCGGAGTGATCGTCGCCGGGAACATGTGACCGCTCTCGACGAACCACGGCTCACCCGCAAGGCTCTTGTCCGTCACCCCGACCACGGTGGTACGCCCATCGACAGTGACGGTCTCCACACTGACTTCGGGCCCGACCAGGACCTCTTCCAGCAGCACCAACGGCGACCGAGGCTGCTGACGGGCATTGACCGGGAACCCGGCCAGCGCGTCGAACGCCTCCCGCAACTGCACCTCGTCGTCCACACGCCGGACGAACATGCCCGCACACAGGTCGACCGGCTTGACCACCAGCGGAAACCCCAAGGTTCGGGCTGCGTCACGCAGCGGCGGCCAGCCTTCGACGACGGCGAACGCCGGCCCGGCAAGTCCTGCAGCGTGCATGCGCCTGCGAGCCAGATCCTTGCGATACGCGTGCTCGACCGCCTCGGGTTGTGCGCCGGGCAGACCCAGGTGCGCGGCGAGCCGCGCGACGGTGCCCAGGTAGTAGTCACACGAGGTGATCACTCCGTCGAAACGCATCACCTCGTGCAACCGCGCTATCTGCGGCAGCAACGAGGCCTCGTCATTCGTGTCGGCGGTGATGATGTTGTCCGCCGCCAGCAGCGGATGAACGCCCTCGGCGGAACTGGCCCGCAGGTAGTGATGCAGGTTCCGCGTCAGGAAGGTGAACCGGTGCCCCGACTCCCGTATCGCCCTGGGCAGCAACCTGCTCATCGCCCCGACCCAGCTCTCCACCAATAGAACATGGCCCACCATGCACTCCCGACTGACGAGGACTCCGTACATGCAAACGATAACGGTTTCCATTTGCAAGAGATAGAGGGGGCTGCAGCGGATGACCGGGCACGGTGCGCAGCCGGCGCCGGCCACCGCAAGGACCACGAGCCCGGCCGCGACGGCCCGCTCCACCTCGGCCGCAACCTCCAGCCCTGTATGTGCGAGCAGCAGCGGGCGACCGACGCGCACCGTACGCCTGTCGACGGCGCCGGTGACGCCTAGTCAAATAGTCGAACTTCCAGGTTCGTAGTATTTGTCGCGACACTCGCCAAATTCTGAGCGGCAGAGGCATTGCCCAGCACGCCGAGCTCGCCGCATAAAACAGGCCGAATAAACCTGGCCCGGATCACCGACGAGGTAGATCTCGGACACAGCGCGACCTCGGCATTGTGACCTTCTCAGCCGTTGACGGATGATTGTGAAATAGGCGACGTCCCGCGAATGCGCGATGGGTGACCATTGCATAGCTGGACCGAGTTTCTCCCGTTGCGCCTGCAGAACTATGTCGCTTGTCCGGCGGCCGTTTATTGCTGTCCGCGAAAGGTTCTGAACTCACCTATGGAGCGGTTCCATGATTCCTCAGCGAAGACTGCGCGAAGGTGACGTCGGCATCGTTGAACGTGCCGACCGCCGAGGCCGCCACCGACGGGGCGGCCCCGCCGTGGTTCATGCCGGAGTCGGACGACGAATGGTCGCTGACGCCGCAGGCCGACAGCACGAGTGTGGCGGTGACGGCGGCGCCGGCCAGCAAGCCACGGCGCAGAACGGATTCGGGCAGCACGGAAGAACGCATCATTGCAGGTCTCTACCTTTCGACATTTTCAGGTACGCGCGGACGCCTCGGCGTGGCCATGGGAGTGGCCGTCGAGGTGGCGTTCCTATATGCGCAGCACCGTTGCCGAAGCGAGAGTCAGGCCTGCCATTCGATCGGGTGGCGCTCGTGGCGAGAGCACCCGCAAGACGCACGGCGAGAGCACCGGGCGGCGGCTGCGGATGGCCGTGAACAGCCACATCAGCAGCATGATCGCCGCGAGGCGGTAGCGCCCGGCCCGCGCTCGCCCGACGAGGACCGCCCCGAACCCGGGCGACAGTGCCGCATCGATCACCCGGCTCTACTGCCGACCGGGGTCAGTCCGCGCGGTTTGTACACCGACAGCACTACCGCGACGAGGAGCAGAACGACCGCCCCGGCCGCATGAATCAACGGCGACGCATTCGCGGGCATCGGCAGTCCGTCGTTCAGGGCGGCACGGCCGGCGTCGGCGAGCACCTCAAGTGTCCGCATGTACAGCAGCAGCACCGCGACAGCGAACAGGTTGAGCAGCAGTTTGATCAGGACCCAGTAGTGCCGCACCAGTCCCCACACCGTGATGAGGGATTGCGTCACGCCGGTGACCAAGCTCGCGAGGCCGAAGGGGACGAGCAAGGTCCAGCCCAGCGGTTCCAGGATCAGATATACCGCCGCCACCGAGCGTGGATCATCAGTGGTGATCGCCAGACCAGCAAGTGCCACTGAGGCGGCCACGACACCCAGCCACCCCACGGACGTGGCGATGTGCAGCACGAGCACGGCCCGACGCGCGGGACGGCCCCTCACGACCCGCCGCCACCCGCCATGGCCGCAACTGCCCGACCCTGGTCCATGTGCCGGCCGGGACCGTGCCCGGCCAGCACAGCTACCGCGATCATGGCCGCTACCAACAGGCCGACGATCAGAAAGACCTTCACCCACCGCGGCATGCCTTCACCAGGCCGCGGCCCGCTTCCTACCTGCCCCACGGCACTATCCCCTTCGATGAACTTTGCGATACAGATTGTATTGAGCATATGCATAGTGACGTCGACGCGGCAATGCGTACGATGAAGGGGTGCCGAAGTTGTGGGACTCGACTGTCGAGGAACATCGCAGGACCGTGCACACCGCGATCCTGGACACCACCGCTGCGCTCGTCGGCGAGCACGGCCTGGCCGTGAACATGTCGCAGATCGCCCAGCACGTCGGCATCGGCCGGGCGACGCTGTACAAGTACTTCCCCGACGTGGAAGCCATCCTGGTCGCCTGGCATGAACGCCAGGTCACCGAGCATCTCGATCAACTCGCGCAGGCCGCCGCCGCGACCGAGGATGCCGGCGAACGGCTGCAGGCCGTGCTGTCCACCTACCTTGCCTTGTCCAGCACCGGCCGCGACCATGGCGGTCATGCTGGCGGCCAGCCGCCCGGCCACGGCACGGAACTCACCATGGCGCTGCACCACTCGCAGCACATGACACCGGCCCGTCAGCGACTACACGACCTCGTCACCCACGTCATCACGCAAGCCGCCGACGCGGGAATCGCTCGCGCCGACGTACCTCCCGCCGAGCTCGCCACCTACTGCCTGCACGCACTGGCGGCCGCAGCCGCACTACCGTCGCCGGCCGCACGCCAGCGCCTGCTCGAGGTGACACAGGCTGGGTTGCTGCCTCAGCGATGACCGCAGCCGTTGGGAACTCACCAGCCGGTCATCCAGCTCAGGCCCACTGAGAACGACAGTCGTGCAAATACGCGGTAGGCGGCACGGACGTGGCCCCGAACTCGAGTCAACGTTCGGCAGCCGTCCACGCGTCCAGGCCGGCCAGCGTCGCGAATCGGCCGCCGTCGGCGAGCAACCGCTCGGGTGTGCCTTGCTCGATGACGATGCCCCGGTCGAGCACGACGATCCGGTCGGCCTGCCGGGCGGTGGACAGCCGGTGCGCGACGGTCAGGATGCCGGTGTCGCGTTCGACAGCGAGACGGTGCAGGGCGGCCCGTAACGTAGCGTCGCTGGACCCGTCAATGGAGGCCGTGGCCTCGTCGAGCAGCAACACGACCGGGTCGCCGACCACGGCTCGGGTCAATGCCAGCAGCTGCCGTTGCCCGGCGGACAGTTCGAGCGTTCCGGACAGTTCGGTGTCGTACCCCTGCGGCAGTGCCTCGATGAAGGCGTCCGCGCCGGTAATCGCCGCCGCGCGGCGGACCTCCTCGATGCTGATGCGCGGATCGCCCAAGGTCACGTTGTCGGTGATGGTTCCGGTGAACAGCTGCACCGTCTGCGGGACGACGCCGACCAGGCGGCGCCGATCGTCGTCGCCGACGGCGCGCGAGTCGTAGCCGGCCAGCCGGATGCTGCCCGACCAGGGCCGGTAGAGACCGGCGAGCAGGCTCAGCAGGCTGCTCTTGCCGCCACCGGTACGGCCGACGATCGCCACGTGCTCGCCCGCGCCAACGGTGAGGCTCACCCCTTGCAACACCGGTTGGCCCGGGTGGTAGCCGAAGCAGACGTCACGAACCTCGATCCGCGGTCCCGCGCCGGTGCCGCGCACGAGCTGCTGCGGCTGCGGACGGCGGGTGTGTCGAGCACCGCGAAGACCCGTTCGGCGCCGGCGAGGGCGGCCTGCACCTTCTGCCATTCGTCGCCGAGGGCGATCAGCGGGGTGAAGAAGCGAGCGAACAGCAGCACGAAGGCGGTCAGCGTGCCGACCGTGATGCCGGTCGTCTCGGTCGTGCCCCGGGCGCCGATCCAGAGCAGCGCGGCGGTGATGACGGCGGCGAGCATGCTCACGCCCGGCGCGTAGAAGGCGTTGAACGCGGTGGACCGGTTCACGGTGCCCAGCCAGCCGAGCAGCGCCTGCCGGAAACGCTCGGTGAAATAGCTGTGCGCCCCGAACGCGCGGATCGTCTCGGCGTTGCCGAGGGTCTCCTGCAGGTGGATGTTGAGGGTGCCGACGGCGGACCGGGCGTCCCGTTCGGCGGCGCGGACCCGGCGCCGCAGGTAGCTGGTCAGGGGTATCAGCAGCGGCACGATCAGTACGGCGAGCAGCGTGAGTGCAGGGCTGAGCACCAGCATGGCGGCCACGGCGGTGAGCAGCCGTACGGTCTCCCCGAGCAGCCGCGTGCCGGTGGTGGAGAACAGGTCGTCGATGGCTTCGACGTCGGCGGTGCAGCGGCTGATCGAGTCCCCGGTGGGCACCTGGTCGTGGTAGCTCGCGGGCAACGCCAGCAGGTGCGCGAAGAGCCGGTGACGCAGCCCGGCGAGGGTGTGCTGCGCGATGGTGACCGCGGCGTAGCCGTAGGCGGCGGTCAGCAGGTGGGCGGCAGCGACTGCCGCCAGATAGAGCGCCGCGGCCGCGGCCAGGCCGTCGGTGCGGCCGACGGTGATCCGCTCGTCGATGACGTAGCGGGCGATCAGCGGCGGGACGACATCGAGCAGCGCGGCGCCGAGCACCGCGACGGCGATCAACAGCAGGCGGCCGGTCCACGGCCGGGCGAGCTCTCGAAGCCACCGGCCGAGCCCCACGTTCGCGCCGGTCATCGCGATGCCGCCGGCTCGTCGCGATGCGGCTGGGCATGAAAGATCCGCGCGTACAGGCCGTCGGCGGCGATCAGCTCGTCGTGCCGGCCGTGCTCCACGACCCGTCCGCCGTCGAGCACGACCACCTGGTCGGCATGCGGGAACGCGGCGAGCCGGGTGGAGCACAGCACGATCGTCGCTCGATGCTGGGCTGGGGCGTTCGGGCCGACCGCCTCGCGCAGGGCGGCCACGATCCGGGCCTCGGTGTCCACGTCCACCGCGCTGAACGGGTCGTCGAGGACCAGCAGACGCGGCGATACCGCCAGGGCGCGGGCCAGCGCGATGCGCTGTCGCTGCCCACCGGAGATGCGTACGCCCAGCGCGCCCACTTGCGTGGACAGCGCGTCCGGCATGTCCGCGACGTCGACGCTGAGATCCGAGACGGCGACGGCCGTGTCCACCCCCAACGCCGATGCGCTCCCCCGCAGCAGGATGTTCTCCGCCACCGTCGCGGAGAACGCCGGATAGTCCTGGGGCACGTACCCGACGCCGGCTCGCTGCGCGGCAGTCCACGTGTGCGGGTCCTGCCCGTCGACGCGGACCCGGCCCCGGCCCGGTGCATGTAGGCCGACGATGAGCCGGGCCAGCGCCGATTTGCCGGAGCCGACCGGACCCGTGATGCCGACGACGCTGCCGGGTTCGATGTCGAGAGTGATGTCCGCCAGCGCGACGCCGGCACTACCGGGGTAGGAGAAACGCACTCGCTCGAGGCACACGCTCGCCGGCCCGGCGGCGATCCGCTCAACCGGCGGTTCCACCGCGGGGGCGTCAATGTGGTTGCGTCGCCACCGCGACGCCGGCCCGGCCGGTGCGGCCGCGGCGGCCAGCAGCGGGTCGATCCGCGAGAACGCCGCGGCCGCCGCCTGCACCCGGTTGACCATGAGCGGGATGCGATGCGCCCGGCCGGTGAAACGCACGAACAGCTGCAGGAACGCCACGAAACCGCCGACCGTCAGCGACCCGGCGGCGACGCGCTCCCCACCGATCCACACCATCGGCACGATGCCCGCGGTGACCAGCGTGCCGTATACAGGAGCCAGTCCGGTGTCCAACCGGGCGGCCGCCAGCTCGGCGCCGGCCCGCGCCCGGGCCAGCTCCGCGACGCGCTCACTGTAGGCGGCGCGCCGACCGTACACGGTCAGCAGCCGCGCCGCGGTCAAGCCCTCCTGGACCAGCTGCGTGACCGCGGTGTCGGCCTGCCGGGCGCGCAGCGTGCGGCGCGCGACGCGCGCACCGATCAACTTCGCCAGAACCAGGGCGATCGGTACGGGTGCCAGCGCCCACAAACTCAGTGTCGGATCGTAGAGCAGCATCGCCGTCACAAAGGCGAGCGAGAACAGCACGGTGTCCCAGGTCTCCACGATGATCTCGCCTACGCCGGTGCCGATCACGTCGACGTCCCCGATCACCCGCGTCATCACATCGCCCACCGACGTGCGATGCAGCCGCTCGGCCGGCCAGCCCAGCACACCGCGTACGGCGTCCGCTCGCAGCGTCGCCTGGATGCGGGCCTTGGCCACCCCGAGCCAGTACCGCTTGCCGATCCGCGGCACCTCGGTCGCCAGCGTGCCGGCGACCAGCAGCAGCACTGCCCGCGTGACCTCGGCGAACGGGGTCGCGCCGCGGGCGTACGCCAGCACCGTGTCGACGGCCCGGCCCAGTAGCACCGCCGGCAGCACCACCGCGATGTTCATGACGATGCCGGCCGCCGAACCGATCACCAGCAGACCCGCCACCTGCCGTAGGTACGGCAGCAGCGGCACCAGCAATCGCGGCCGGCCTCCCGTGGTCGTCACGGCGGCGGGCTCAGATGCCGGGCAGACCGGCCAGCCCGGCGACCAGGCCGAGGGCCGCCGAGATGCCGAGCACCCGCAGCACCGACCACTTCACCTTGAAGATCAGCACACCGGCGATGATCGCAATGGCCACCGGCACCCAGCGCACCGTGTCCCACTCGGGCACCTGCAGGTTGAGCGGTCCGGTGGTGATCGTCGTGGTCTCGGCGAACAGGGTGTTCACCGCGAAGTAGAGGCCGAGGTTCGCGATGACCCCGACGACGGCGGCCGTGATGCCGGTCAGCGCGGCCGACAGGGCGTTGTTGCCGCGCAACCGCTCCACATAGGGTGCGCCGAGCAGGATGAACAGGAAGCAGGGCACGAACGTCACCCAGGTGGTGAGCAGCGACGCCACCACACCGGCGACCCACGGGTCGAGCGAACCCGGATTGTGGAACGCGCCGAGGAACGCCACGAACTGCACCACCATGATCAGCGGGCCCGGCGTGGTCTCAGCCAGGGCCAGGCCGCGGACCATGTCGCCCGCCGACAGCCAGCCGTAGTACTCGACCGCCCGCTGCGCGACGAACGCCAGCACCGCGTACGCGCCGCCGAAGGTGACCACCGCGGTGCCCGAGAAGAACAGGCCCTGCTGGGTGAAGATGCTGCCGACCCCGGTCATGGCCGCGACCACCGCCACCGGTACGAACCACACCAACAACCCCACCACCAGGATCTTCATGGCACGCCGGGTCGACGGCCGGTCATGGTGCAGAGCGTCGTCGGAAATCAGCGGCTCCGGCCCGTCGGGCTTGCCGCCGTGGCCGCCACCGCTCGTGACCAGTTGCGGCCGCCACCGGTGCAGCGCCCAGCCGGCCAGCGCGGCCAGGGCGATCACGATCGGGAACGGCACTCCGAACACGGCGAGCGCCACGAACGCCACCACGGCGAAGCCGACCAGCAGCGGACTGTTCAGGGCACGGCTGCCGACCCGCCACACCGCCTGCGCGACGATCGCGACCACCGCCGGCGCCAGACCGGCGAACACGGCGGTGACCACCGTGGTGTCGCCGAAGCCGACGTAGATCGCCGACAGGGCGAGCAGCGCCACCATGCCCGGCAGCACGAACAGGGTGCCGGCAACAAGGCCGCCGCGCAGGCCGTTGAGCAGCCAGCCGACGTAGATGGCCAGCTGCTGGGCTTCCGGGCCGGGCAGCAGCATGCAGTAGTTGAGAGCGTGCAGGAAGCGCTTCTGGCCGATCCAGCGGTGCTCGTCGACCAGGTGCCGCTGCATGACCGCGATCTGTCCGGCCGGGCCGCCGAAGGTCTGCAGCGAGATCGTGAACCAGGCACGAACCGCGTCCCGGAACGGAACCACATCGTGCTGGCCGGCCTCGGGTGCCACGCTCTGCTGAGGGTCAATGCTGGTCATCTGGGTACTCCCACGGATCAAGCGGGCGGGCGGTTGAGCAGCAGCGCACGCCGCTGGTACTCGTAGAGGCCGTCGAACATCGGGCCGGTCAACTGCAGGGTCTGCTCGTCGTCGCAGACCATCGACAGACCGCGCAGGATCACGTCGAGGCCGGGCGCCTCCGGAGCGTCGAACCGCTCATCGTCGATGTCTGCTTCGTGGACGATCTCGGCGATCTTCCACAGCACCGGGTCGTGCAGCTCGTAGCGGCGCAGGATGGTTTCGAACGTGCAGTCCCCGCCGTGGTGTCCCAGGTCGACACCCCGCATGTCGAACGGCGTCGCGTCAGCCGGCACCGCGGCCGGGTCGGAGACGAACACGAACACCGCGTCCTGGTCGATGTGCCGGCGGATCAGCCAGGCGCACGCGGCCCGGTCGATGTGCACTCCGGCGCGGGTGGCCCACTTCATGACTGCTCCTGCTCGGCGATCTCGGTAACGTCCACGTCGGCCAGCGCCTGCACCGTGGCACGGGCAGCTTCCCGCTCGCGCGGCGGGAAGAAGTCACGCCGAGCGATCCTGTGCAGCTCGCTGCGCAGCCGCCGCACCGCCCGGGCACGCTCGGATCCGGATCCCGACCGAGCCGCGACGGCTTCATCGACCACGGCCTGATACTCAGCCGCCCGCGCCGTCTGCATGGCCTCGGCTATCTGCTGCTCCTGGCCGAGCGTCGACGGCGTAGCGAGCCAGACCATCGCCGAGCCCTGCGCCTCGAGGATCTCGTCGGCGATCCAGTCGAGCTGCTCCCGAGTCCGGGCGTCGGCCGGCAACGCGACCAGGCCGTCGCCGAGCCGGGCCACACCGAGGCGTTCCAGCTTGCGCCACACCGCGATCCGCGGCCGCGACGGCTCCCGCGGCATCCGGTACGCCAGCAACACCCAGCGCCCCGGCCCGCCCGCTTCGACAGTCACCACGATCGACCACCCTCCGACGCGGACATGTAACCACGGTTACATGACTGGCGTCCAGTTGTCGACATTCCCTACTAGTCTAGTGGGTGAAACCATGGTTACATACGGCTCGATCGAAGCAAAGGGGTCGAGCACCTCATCGACCGGGTGAACCTGATCTTCGAGCCGAATCGCGATCGGCCGACATCCTCGCCTTCCTCAGGCGCCCTCTGATGGGTTACACGAAACAGCTCATTCTCGGACGGCAGATGTGGCATAACGGCTTAGAGCGGCATGAGGCCGTGTCCGAACCTATGCCGGAGGACCTCCCATGCATCGCCGTGTCTTCCTTCAGGCCGCCGCCACCGCGGCCGTACTCGGCTCGCTCGACTTCCCCGGCTTCGCGCTCGCGGCCGGAAGCGGCCCGGAGGATGAGCTCATTGAGGCGTGGACCGGAGAGCATGGCGGTTACCCAGCCTTCGACAAGGCGAACCCAACTTCGATCAAGGCAGCCCTCGACAAGGGTATGGAGCTTAATAAGGCTGAGATCGCCGAAATCGTCGGCAACGCCGAGACGCCGACTTTCGCCAACACCATCGCCGCGCTGGAAGACAGTGGCCGCGCCCTCGACCGCGCCGGACGTTTCTTCTACATTTTCACCTCGACGATGAACGACAAGGCGATGCAGGATCTGCAAACCGAGATGTCGCCCATCCTCTCGGCCTTCGGCGACGACATCGTTCAGAACGCCCGGCTCTTCGCCCGCATCAAAGCGGTCTATGACGACCGGGCCACCGCCAGCCTGTCGCCGGAGCAGAACCGCCTCGTCGAGAACTACTACCAGAACTTCACCCGTCAAGGCGCGGCGCTCAACGACGCCGACCAGGCCAGGCTGAAGGACCTCAATCAGAAGCTCGCCTCGCTCTACACCAAGTTCAGCCAGAACGTGCTTGCCGACGAGGAGAGCTACACGCTCTCCATCGAGACCGAGGCAGATCTCGATGGCCTTCCTGAGTCGCTGCGCGAGGCCGCCGCGGCGGCCGCAGCGGCGCGTGGGATGAAGGGTGCGTGGGTCTTCACCAACACTCGCTCCTCGATGGAGCCGTTCCTGACCTACTCCACCAAGCGCGCCCTGCGGGAGAAGGCCTGGCGCATGTGGATCATGCGCGGCGACAACGGCACCGCCACCGACAACAAGGCCGTGATCAGCGAGATTCTCCAGCTGCGCGCCGAGCGGGCGCTGCTGCTCGGCTTCAAGTCGCACGCCGACTGGGCCGTCGAGAACAATATGGCGAAGACACCGCACGCCGCCATCGACCTGATGATGAAGCTGTGGGACCCGGCTGTGCGGCGCGCCAAGGAAGAGATCGCCGACATGCAAATGATCGCCGACAAGGAGGACGCCGGCATCAAGATCGAGGCCTGGGACCACCGGTTCTATTCGGAGAAGGTGCGTAAGTCGACGTACGATCTCGACCAGAACGAGGTGAAGCCCTACCTCCAGCTCGACAAGGTCCGCGACGGTATGTTCTGGGTCGCCGGCAAGCTCTATGGCCTGCGATTCGCCGAGCTGGAAGGTCTGCCCGTCTACCACGAGGACGTGTCGGTCTATGAGGTGACGCGCGACGGCAAACGGGTGGGCCTCTGGTACTTCGACCCGTACGCCCGCGCCGGCAAGAACTCCGGCGCGTGGATGAACGAGTACCGCACCCAGGAGCGCTTCAAGGGCGACGTCACCCCGATCGTCTCCAACAATGCGAACTTCGTGAAGTCGGGCGCCGGCCCCGTCCTCATCTCGTGGGACGATGCGACCACCATGTTCCACGAGTTCGGCCACGCCCTGCACGGCCTCAACTCGAACGTCACCTATCCGAGCGTCGCCGGCACGTCGGTCAAGCGCGACTTCGTCGAGTTTCCCAGCCAGATCAACGAGCACTGGTTCCCGACGCCGGAGCTGCTCAACCAGTTCGCCCTGCACGTCGATACCGGTAAGCCCATCCCCGCCGATCTGCTCGCCAAAATCCAGAAATCGCTGAAATTCAACCAGGGCTTCAAAACGGTCGAGTATCTCGCCTCGGCGATCTACGACATGAAGATCCACCTGGCCGCGACGCCGGGCGGCACGATCGATCCCGACGCCTTCGAGAAGAGCTGCATGGCCGAGATCGGCCTGCCGAGGGAGATCGTCATGCGCCACCGCCCGACCCAGTTCGGGCACACCTTCTCGAGTGATGGATATTCGGCCGGTTACTACGTCTATCTCTGGGCCGATGCGCTGACGGCCGATGCATGGGAGCTGTTCGAGGAGAGAGGTGTCTGGGATCCTGCCACCGCCAAGGCGTTCCTCGACGACATCCTTTCGGTCGGCAATGCCGTAGCGCCGGACGAGGCCTTCCGCGAATTCCGCGGCCGTGACGTCGACACCGAGGCCTTGATGCGCTTGCGCGGCTTCGCCTGACGGTTCCCCGTTCAGGCAGCGATGCGTGCAGGCCGTTGACCGAACTCGCCCAAGCGATCTGACCCGTACCCCGGCCGGCGCTACACCGATTCCGCGACCAACATCGACGTCCGCGCGTTGCTGTCGCGATCAGATCTCCTGGGCAAGTACCGTGACGTAGATGTTTGGCTTGTCACTGGCCCCCGTGTTGCGCAGGATGACGTCGTAAAGCAACGGCGCGACGACTGGCACACTCATCACGAATCCCGTGCCGCCGTAACTAGCCGGAGTTTCGAAGGAGAACTCCCGCTCTGAGACGGAGTCCTCGAACCACACGGTGCTGTCCGCGAGAAGCGTCACGCCCTGCAATGGCGTACCAAAAAGTATTCTCGTGTGCATCTTTTCGATACCACGGTTGCCGGCCGAGATATGAAAATGCAGGCGGTCGTAGGCCGCGACGTCGAGTCCTGGCAGTAGCCGCCGTTCCTGACCGGCGGTCATGGGTTTCCCATCAAGCAAGACCTGTTGGAGCGCCACAACGACCTCCTCGTCCATCGTGGTGTCAACCGCATAGGTGCAAGATCTACCTATAGGTCGCCACTTTGACCTATAGGCAACCGCACCGTTCGGGACACCACCAGCCCTCTGTAGTAGATCTGTCGCTGTTGTGGGCCGCGTCAGATGCGGCGCCACTTCTGGTTGGCGCCACCCACACAGGTCCACAGGTGCAGGGGTGCGGCGTTGTTCGGGTTCCAGGCCGCGATGTCCACGCACTTGTTGGACATCGGGTTCACCAGGTCGCCGGCCGTGTTGAGGACGAACTGCTGAGCCGCGTTGCCGTTGCAGGTGGCCAGTTGGATGGGTGTGCCGTCGGCGGTGCCGGCCCCGGCGACATCCATGCAGGTGTTGTTCTGCGCGCGCAATGTGCCACCGGTGAACTCGAACCTCTGGTTGACCGTGTCGGCGCAGTCCCAGACCTGCAGTCGCTGGCCCGGGTTGAAGTTGCCGTTGGACACGTCGATGCACTTGTTGTTCCAATTGCTGGCGATCCGAGTGCCGGTGGGCTGCGGGTTGCCCGTCGAACCGGGCGTGCAGTTGTTGTCGCCGGTGACGTTGTCGGTGTGCGTGGTGCCGCTCGCCCGGTAAGCGTTCGCCTGCGCGGTCGCCTGAGCCGGCGTGAGCACCTGCTTCTTGGCGTGGAACACGTAGTCGATGTGCTCGTGCCAGACACTGGTGCCGCCGGAGTGGCCGGTCAGGTCGATGAACCACTGGTTGAAGTCGATCGACATGTTCTGCCGGGGGTAGTACTTGCCGCCGTGTGTGCCGACGAGCCGGCCGTCGATGTAGTACTTGATCTCGCCGTTCGCCACCGTGGCCATGACGTCGCGCCACCCGGCGATGCTGGCGTTCTGCTTGCTGTACTGGCGGTCCTGCACCCACGGGTCGGGCTGGTAGGTGTACCAGGTCGTCTGGAAGTTCGTCGGGCCGCTCTCGCCCCACCCGCCGTTGGGCAGGTACTCGGAGAAGTCGAGCTCGCTGTAGATCGGGTCGAACGCGTACCGCAGCGGGCTGATCGTGTAGAAGGTCTGGTTCACGATGTCGCCGTCCGGGCCGGAGGCGGGGGTGTCGGAGAACTTGATCCGGGCCAGGTAGGTGCCCTCGAAGAACCGCCGATCGGACAGCGAGAACTCGGCGTGGCTGGTGCCGCCCGCGGTGCCGTTGGTGGAGGCCTGCAGACGGGCCACCTTCTGACCGTCCACGGTGGGGAACGAGACGTTGCCGGCGGACCAGCTCGCTCCCGGCACACCAGGACCGCCCGGATTGGTGCGCACGTGCCAGCCGCGCTGGCCGAGCGCCGGGTCGGAGCTGGAGCCGTAGTTGAAGTCGTCGAAGACGACGCCGCAGGCCACCGCGGCGCTCGCCGAGTGGGCGGTGGTGAATCCGACGGCTGTCACTGCTGCGGTCACGGCCACAGCCGCGGCCGTCACCAGGATGCGGCGGACGGGAGATCTGGTCACGAGATAGCTCCTTGACGGGGGATGAGCTGAGCCGCACGGGCGCCGCAGCGATCACACACCACCACGCCGTCGACCTTCGTCAATGAAAAGGCAAAAACTTTTACGATGTCAACGAATGAGCGCTAAGAAGAATTTTCATCTGGTGCCGTGGTTCCACGTGCGTCCGCCCGTCCATCAGCTCCGCGAGGCAGGCGCTGATGTCCTCGCGGGAGCAGTTCACTCCACTGTCCAGCGCGAGCAGGTCGCTGAACGCTTCGGCGATGGCGTCGAGTTGCTCGGCGGTCATCCTCTGCGGGGGGGCGCCTCGGTCAGACCGAGCCGCGTCTGAGCAGCTTTCTTGATCGCGGTGGTCTCGCTGATCCACTCGGCGATCAGCGCAGGATCGCCGCCGGGGTCGAGCGTGGCGCGGTAGCGAGTGATTCTGGCGTCAGCGTGTCTTGACCGAGAAACCTGTACGCCGGGTTCGATCAACGGCTCGCCGTCAACGAGGAGCAGCGCCGCAGATCGGCATGGGGCCGGCGGTCGCGGTGGCGTCCACCGCGGCGGCCGCAACCAGCGTCACAGGCCGCGGCAAGGGCCAGCTCCCGCATCGAGCCCGGAGTCGGCCTGGCGGCTTGGCGCCATCGGCGGCGCATCCAGGCACTGGGAGAACTGGTGAGCGAGCAGACACGGCGGGGCGCCATCGTCTGCTTCCGGTGGCGAATGCTCGGGTCGAGAGCCCGAGCCGGGACCGCCGTGCGTCGCCCGGCGTGGGCCGCCGGACCGGACGGTCAACCCGGCGCGGCCGGATCCGTCCCCGCCGTCCGGGCGGCGTGGACGGCGTCGTCGCGCAGCAGGTCCCGGTACGCGGCGACGAGATGCTGGCCGGGCCCCACGCCCAGTTCCTCCGCCAGTGACCGGCGGGTCGACTCGTACACCGCGAACGCCCGGTCCCGCTGACCGGCGGCATGGCAGGCGCGTAGCAGCCGGGCCTGGGCCGACTCGTCGAGTGGGTGGCGTACGGCGTCGCCGGCCAGCACCGCCAGCGCCTCCGCCGACCGGTTCGAGGCGATCATCAGGTCGCCGTACCGGGCGAGGGCCTGCCGGTGTTGTACCACCAACACCGTCACCTGCGGGTGGTCGACCAGGGCCGGGACGTCGACCAGCGGCGGACCGTGCCAGAGCGCCAGCGCCGCACCGTACGCCGCCACGGCCCCGCGCACGTCGCCGGCGCGCTCGCGGCTCCGCGCGGTTCCCGCCAGCTCGCGGAACCGGAGCACGTCGACGGCGCCGCCGTCGACGTGCAGCGCGTAGCCGTCGCCGACCGCCGGCAGGACCGCGCTGCGCGAGCGCGCCGGCCGGTGTGGCTCCACAGCCCGTCGCAGATGCTTGACGTACGTCTGCAGCACGTTCGTGGCGGTCCGGGGCGCGGCGTGCGGCCAGAGCGCGTCGACGAGGTCCTGCCGGGTCACCGGGTGCCCGGCGGCGAGGGCCAGCAGCCCGAACAGCGTTCGCCGACCGGGTGGACCGAGGTCGATCTCCGTGCCGTCGTGCCACACCCGGATCCGGCCGAGGAGTTGCACGGCGAGCATCCCCAGCACCTCCCCCCAGCGTCGTTACCGCACGGAACCCGTCGCTGTGGGTTCGCAGCGCCCACCCGTGGCGGATCGGTCAGATGTCCGACACCGGCCGGCGCGCCGTCGTCGGCGCCGCGTCCAGTGACTGTCCACTCCGGATCCATCGATGACCGTGAGCCTGGTCGGGCAACCATCCCGTCCGAGGCTTGGAGGAACACATGTCCGCACGAATCCGTCCGCTTGCCCTTCCGGTGGCGTTGCTGGCCATGCTGCTGATCGGCCTGCTCAGCGGCGCGGCTCCGGCCGCCGCCGCGCCGGCGCCGTCCACGCCGCTGACCCCTAAGGCCGCCGCGTCCGGATCTCACGTCACGAAGTTCTCGACCACGCTCACCAAGAAGGACCGCACCGGGGCGGCGAGCCGTGCTCTCGCCGTGATCACCTGTGGTGGCACGATCAGCACGCCGGTGGTGCAGGACGTTCCGGGCAACCCGCCGGTGACGACCGTGAACGCCTTCTGCGACGCGCCGGTGGACAGCATCGACGTCGTCGCCATCATGGCCCGCAACGGCGTGTCCGAGGCCGTCGGCACCGACCGGCAGCTCAACGCCACCAGCGCCACGGCCAGTGCCAGCGTGCTCTGCCTGGCGACGAAGAACAACTACCAGGGCTTCGGTTCGGCCGCCTTCGTCAAGGCCGGCTACATCGGCTCGCCGCTGTTCCTCTCCGGCTCCTCGCCGGTGGTCAACGGGTCGTGCTGACCGTCCGGTGACGTGGCGGGCGGCGACCGGTGTCGGTCGCCGCCCGTCGGACGTGGCGGCGAGCCTGGTTATTTCAGGTCGTAGACCGGCGACGGCCGCGCCCTGCGCGCCCAGGTGGTCCGGCAGGCGACCGGTAAGACCGTCGCCGAGCTGGGCGGCGCCGACTCTGCCCCATCGATCCGATCTACGTCGGCTGAGCGGCGATTCTCTCGGTCAGCGCAGGTCAATGACGGCGTCGTCGCTGATGTAGTCGACGTCGGGGTCGGCGCGTAACGCTTCCACCTGCTCGTCCGTCAGCGTGCAGCCGAAGCAACCGTTCAGCAGCACGACGTCCGTCGCGCCGGCCCGTGCCGCCACCTCTCGAGGTATCGCGACGTCCAGAACGCTCACGATGTACTGACCCTCGATGCGATTAGGGTAGCGATGGTGCGGCGCGGGCTCGGCCCGTGGGCCGGGCGTGCGCGCGGCCCTGGCCAGTTCCTCCAGCCGTGCGTACTTGGCTGCCACGTGGTCGGGCGGCCGGCCCAGCTCCGCGATCCGCAGATTGTCGGTCAGGCCGCCGCGGCCCCGGCCTGCCCTCAGGACCAGCAACGCCTGGTCCGCTCTCCAGGGCCCGTAGGCCGCCGGGTAGGTAGCGCGTAGCCGCTCCTGGTCGGCCGGGACGGGCCGGATCTCGACCCAACCGGCGGCAACCTCGGTGAGCCTTGGCCGTGGGTGGCGGCCGTCCCGCACGCGGTGATACCAGATGGCGTCCTTGCGCAGCTGGACCTCGTACGCGGGCTCGGCCGTCTCGGTCTGTTCGCCGCGTCGCCGGAGGTGCAGGACGAACCGGAGGTGGGCGGTCGGATCGACTTCCGGGTCCTCGTCATACCACAACCGCGGCGGTGGGTCGGCCTGCTCGATGCCCGGGTCGACAGGCTCGGTGAACTGGCTGGGGGCGTAGCGGTCGTAGGGCGTGTACTCGACCCGGGGCGGGGCCCACCCGGCGGCGTCGACCAGGGCCCGCACCCTGGCCAGCTTCGCCGTGATGTGCTCGGGCGGCCGGGCCAGACGTGCGGCGATGTCCTCGACGGACATTCCGTCCTCCGCCCACTGGTACATCTCGCGTGCCTCGTGCGCGCACCACTCCTCGTAGGCCCACGGATACCTGGCTCGTAGCTGGTGCCAGTCGGCGGGAACCGGCCGGATGTCGACCCGGCCCGATTCGACGCCGGCCAGCGGAACGTCGCCGCCCGGGAAGCCGCCCGGTGGTTGCCCGATGGGGGTGACGCCCGATGTCACCCGGATCGACTGGATGAACACCGTGCGGGCGCCGACGATGGCCCATCTGGTCGGCTCGTGGATCTGCCCGCCCGGCGTCTCGAGGTGCGCCAGGTAGGGGACGAACACCGTCGGGTCCGACTCCGGATCATTGTCGACGAACCGCCACGGGTCTCGGGCGTCCAGCCACGGCCGCAACACCGGCATCGCGTCCCTCCGGCCCACCGGATCGGTCAACCCGGAAGGTTCGACCGGGTGTTCTGATCGTGCCGCAGCAGCCAGGGCCCGTCCATCCCAGGTGCCGCCTTCATGTTGTTGCCGGTGGGGTCGCGGCCCGTTCTGCCCGCCCGGCTATCTCCCGCAGGTGCGCCACCAGTTCCGGCGGCTCGTGTACCTCGAACTCGCAGCCGAGTGAGAGCAGTCGCCAGGCAGTCCACTCCAGGGTGTCGGTGTGGCTGCTGAGCCGGCAACTGCGTGCGTCGATCGGCTGCAGGTCGCCCGGGGAGTCGCCGACCCGCCCGGCCAGCTGCTCGACCGGCGCGTGCAGGGTGGCCACCGTCCGGTAGACCGGAGTCCGTTCAAGTAGCTTGCCGGTCACGTACGCGGCCGCGTCCGCCGCCGGCAGCTCTCGCCGTGCGCTACTCATCCCGATCCTCTGCTGCTCACTGATGCGGTCGACCCGGAAGATCCGCCAGTCGTCGCGGTCGGTGTCGTAGCCGACCAGATACCAGCGCCGCCCGGCGGACACCAGCCGGTGCGGTTCCACCCGCCGCTCGCTCTCCACGCCTTCGTGCTTGCGGTACGTGAACCGCAGCTGCTCCCGGTTGGCGATGGCCGCGGCGAGCGCGGTCAGCCGCTCTGGGTCGACGGTGGGCCGCTCCCAGGTCAGCAGTGGCTCGGTAGCGGCGCCGAGTGCCCCGACCTGGCGCCGCAGCCGTGCGGGGAGGACCTGCTCCAGCTTGGTCAGCGCGCGTACCGATGCCTCGTCGATGCCGGCCACGGCGTGCCGGGCCGCCGTGCGCAGGCCCACCGTGATCGCCACGGCCTCCTCGTCGTCCAGCAGCAACGGCGGCAGGGCCTTGCCGGCGACCAGCCGGTAGCCGCCGACGGCACCCATCGTGGCCTGGACCGGGTAGCCCAGCTCGCGCAGCCGTTCTACGTCGCGGCGGACCGTACGCAGGCTGATGCCCAGCCGGGCGGCCAGTTCGCTGCCGGGCCATTCGCGCGGGGTTTGCAACAAGGACAGCAGGGTCAGCAGGCGGCCGGGGGTGTCAGAGGACATGGACCAAAGATGCCAGTCATGTGTGACAGATGCTGACCTACATGGCCGTTAGCGTGCTTCGCATGACGCCATTTCGGATCGACATCCCGCAAGCTGACCTCGACGACCTGCGGGAGCGGCTCGCCCGGACCAGGTGGACGCGGCAACTGCCCGGTGACGGCTGGAGCCGCGGCGTGCCGCTGGACTACCTGCGAGAGCTGGCCGACTACTGGGCGAACGGGTACGACTGGCGCGCTCACGAGGCCCGGTTGAACGAGTTTCCCCAGTTCCACACCGAGATCGACGGCTTGGACGTGCACTTCCTGCACGTCCGATCGCCGGAGCCAGACGCACTGCCGCTGATTCTGACGCACGGGTGGCCGAACTCGTTCGTGGAGTTCACCGAGGTGATCGGGCCGCTGACCGAGCCCGCCAAGCACGGCGCCGCCTCGGCGCAGGCATTCCACGTGGTGGTCCCCTCGGTACCGGGATTCGGCTTCTCCCAGGCGCCGCCGGAGACCGGCTTCACGATCAACCGGGTGGCCCGGATGTGGGCCGAGCTGATGCGCGGCCTCGGCTACGACCGGTACGGCACTCAGGGCGGGGACCTGGGTGCGTACATCGCTCCGGAGGTGGCCGCGGCGGATCCGGAGCACGTCGTCGGCGTACACATCGACGGCGGCTTCGGCTTCCCGACCGAGGCCGACGTGCCGGGTATGACCGCGGCGGAACGCGCCGAGTGGGAGCAGATGCAGCAGTGGATGAGCGGCGGCGTGGACCATCACGCGTTGCTGCGCGCCGCGCCACAACCTTTCGCGTACGCCTGGAACGACTCCCCGGCCGGGCTGCTGGCCTGGATGATCCAGAAGTTCAAGGAGTTCGCCTTCACGGTCTCGACTCCTGAGCAGGCGATCGACCGGGACCTGATCCTCACCAACGCGAGCCTCTACTGGTTCACCGACACGGCAGGCACCTCGTCCTGGCCGATGTACGAGCGCATGACCGTGGCCGGCGATGGCAGTTTCGTCTGGCCGAAGGGGCAGAAGCGGGTGCCGTCCGGCGTGTACGGGGGCGGCTCGCCCCTGATGCGGCGACTGGCCGAGCGGGACAACACCATCGTGCACTGGCCGGAAGGCAACCCCGGTAACCATTTCGTGGCGATGGAGGTGCCGCAGACCCACGCGGCCGACATCCGCGCCTTCTTCGGCAAACTCGCCGATTCACGTCGCTGACCGGGCGGCCCCGCCGCCTACACGGCAGGCATGCCGGCCGCAGTGCACGGTGCGACTGGTCACCCGCGGAGGGCTGGTCCGATCCAGCGCCGGACGAGGGCACGCATCTGGTCGTCGGTGAGCGGAGGTGTTGAGGGGTACCGCAGGAACGAGATGAACAGTCGCATCAGGATCTCGGCGAGGCTCCTCAGGTCGGCGTCAGTGGTGACGCCGACCGCCGGCCAGTTGACGGGCAGGTTGCCGAGGATCCGCGCGCCGAGGGCGAACGAAAGTGGTGAGGTGACTCCGGCGGTGAAGGAGTCGGTCTCGCCGGCCCGCAGAAGCAGGCTCATGTAGGGCTCCTGGGGGATTGTCCGGACGGCCCACACGACGGACTCCACGGCTGCTTCTTCCGGGGTTTCGAACGAGGCGAGGTGGAGTTCCATCCGCTCGGCGAACTCCTCGGCGCCGGCTTCCGCGACGGCGGTGAGGATGTCGGCCAGGCCCGGGAAGTAGCGGTAGACGGTCTGCCGGGTCACGCCGGCTTCGGTCGCGATGTCGGAGAGGCTGGTCTTGGCCAGCCCGAGCCGATCGATGCACGCCGTCGCCGCCTCGACGATCCGGCGGCGAGCCTCGTTCTCGGTGCCGGGCGGGTTGCCCTGCCATCCGTGGTACCCCATGCGCCCATCTTGCCCGAACGCGGCAGGTCAGACGGTGGCCGGGGCGGTGCACCGGCGGAGCGCGACGAGCAGCAGACCGGCACCGGCGAAACATAAGAGCGCGTAGGCGCCGCTGCCGATCGGCGTACCGTCGCCGGTGACGCCGTTGTCCGCGGCGAGGTAGGCCGGCACCGCGCTGAGCCAGATCACCGCCATCCCACCGAGGTAGACAGCGGGGTAGTACCGCGCGAAAGTCGACACGTCCGGGGCGCGGTCGGTGGATCGCAGGTAGGACACCACGATCCAGGCGCCCACGAGCCAGAGCAGGCACAGCTCGACGCCGAGGATCCAGGCCTGCGCGGTGCTGTTCCCTTGGAAGATGCTCGAGGGGATGCCGGCGATGGCCATGGTCGGCGGCGTCAGTATCCCGGCCACCAGGATGCTCGGCACAAGCGGCCACCTGCCGGTCAGGCGCACGACGAGATAGGTCATGGCGCCCATCGAGACCGAGGCGAACAACAACATGCTGTTCATCGGCACCGACGCGAGGGCGGGGTGGTTGACGATCTCGTTGTCCATGTTCCAGGCCCACCACTTCAGCTGTGGACCGATGTGGTCGAACACCTCGTAGAAGACCTGACAGGTGAAGGCGACGGCCACCGATCCGATCAGCGCGCCGCGGCGAGCGAAGATCCCGAGGGACCGGACGAGTTCGTAGGCGAGCTGGCTGAACGCCGGATAGAACGCCACGATGTAGAGAGGCAACCGATCCCACATGAACTGCACCGTGAACCGGTTGTGGGCGAAGATGAACCCGTAGATCTGGTCAAGACCGAACCATTCCGGGAAATACAGCGGCGGCTCGGTCACGAGGAGGTAGACCAGCGAGGCGAACCACAGCGCCAGGTTGGTCGGATCGCCGGCGCGGTGCCGCCGGATGGCGTGCAGCAGCGCGAAGACCGCGCCGCCGATGACGATCAGTTCGAGCAGCGGCATGGTCCAGTGGGCCAGCTCCCACGGCAAGCGGACCGAGATCACCGGGGATACGTCGTGGCAGTCGAAGCCGAGCTCGCGGGTGATGGCCTGTGCGCCAGGCCCGCACTCGACGCTCACCGCACCGCTGCTGTCGCGGTGGCCGAGGAGTAGTCCGTGGCCGGCGGCTCGGCGTCCGGGTCGAACCCGAAGGGAACGCGGCGCCGGCCCAGCGCGGAACGGATGCCGTGGCGCACGAGTCGCGCGAGTACACCCGGGTTGCCCAGCATGTCGCCGAGTGACTCGTCAAGGTTGAACACCTTGGCGAAGTGCAGGTCGATCACCGGGTCCTCGCGGGCGGCACCGACGATGAAGCTGAACGCGGGATCGGACACGGTGGCGAGGACGCGGCGGCGCCATTCGGCCGGTTTCTCGGTGCCCACCGCGCACGCGTACCCCTGGTCCCGTGCCATCGCCAGGCGCCACGGCACGCCGAGCAGCTTGCGTTGTGCCGTGAGGAACCGCGAGAAGAATGTCGCGTCGAGTCGTTCGGCGCGAGCGAGGTGTTCGCGCAGCAGCAACGCGGAGAGCGACGCGGAGCTGATGCCCTGGGCATAGAACGGGTTGAACGCACAAATCGAGTCACCGACGAACACCAGCCCCTGGGGCGCTCTCCCCCACCGGTCGTAGCGGCGCCAGACGTTGCCGGTCGCCCGCGTCAGATGGACCTCCGAGGTAGGGGTACACCGATCCATCGCGGCCGCGAACAGCGGCGCCCGCACCCTGCAAGCAGCCTCGACGAACGTGTCGTCGGTACGCGGCATGGGGTGCCCCCACGACCCCATGCATGCGATGACGCGGTTGTCCTCGATCGGGAAGAAGTTCACCAGGAACTCGTGCTCGACCGGGTGCTCACCCTTGTCCCGGGTCGGCATGATGACGAGGTGCTGCCACCACCAACTCGGCGGTCGCTGTGCGGGTAGCTCGTACCAGCGCGAGGTGTACGTGACCTTGGCGTCAAGGGTCTGGGTTTCGAGCGTGGGCCAGCCGGCCGACATCAGCCAGCTGCTGACCGAGGAGCCACGCCCCATCGCGTCCACCACGAAGTCGGCGTCGAGGTGTTCCTCACCGGTGGACGTGGTGAGGCCGACCCCGGTGACTGTGCTGTCCCGCGTACTCAGCCCGTTCGCACTGACGCCCTCGCGGATGCTCACGTTGGCCAGTCTTCGGACCTTGTCGCGCAACACCCGCTCGATAAGGATGCGCGAGCTGTAGATCATCGTCATCGCGCTGCGCTTCCGCGCCGACCAGCCGTCCCCGTCCAGGTAGGCGGCGTCCATCGACGGCATCAGGTGCAGTCCGCCCCCGGCGACGAGGTCGTTCTCGAACCCGGGAAACAGCTGCCCGATCGCACGCCGCCCCGAGTTCAGCAGGAAATGCGGATGCTTGCTCTGCGGCACACCACGGCGATGCTCGGCGTCCGCAGGGAGCTCGTCACGCTCCAACACCAACACCTGACTGAAGTACGGGGCGAGCGCACCGGCCGCGCAGAGGCCAGCAACGCTCCCACCCATCACGACGGCGGTCCTGCCGAGCCTCATGGCTCACCCCAACCCTCGCCTCATTCATACAGGTTTGCTGCAAACGTATGGATGAAGTGCCGCAGGTGTCAAGGCAGGTTCCGGCCCTGGGCCGCCGCATCTCTTCCCTGCCAGGCGAAAGGATTCGGGTGAGCCCACATTTTCGCTCGATCGCGGGAAATGAAGACTGTCGTCGCGGATCTCCCTGATACGGCCGTTCGAGGTCGGCATAGTGAGACAGCACCGGAAATGCATATCTCCGGCACACTCTCCTATTCCGTAAACGTGAAGGATCTCTGTGAAGAACTCCCTGAGGCTGGCCGCTCTGGCTGGCGCGGTGACCGCGGGACTCGGCTTCGTTGCGGCGCCCGCGGGCGCGGCGCCGGCAACGGGCGCCTTCGTCGCCGCTAAGGCTGGCAACCACAAAGAGCACGGTGAGGAAAAGGGAAAGAAAGAAGGAAAGGGACCCGACAACATCAGCTACAACAAACACAAAAACACCAGCCACGACACTCATAACAACACCAGCCACGACACCCATAACAACACCGGCAGCAGCAAGAACCACCACACCAGCCACGACAAGAGCTACACCGCCAGTCGCGACAAGAGCTACACCACCCATCGCGACAAGAGCTACCACATCAGCCACGACAAGAGCTACAACATCAATTACAACACCACGAACGAAAATGGTCCGCGCGTGCTCCCCGACATCCGACTCGACGACCTGCCCCTCTTCGGCTCTTTCCTATCCGGAGTCCGGTCCGAGGAGGACTGAGGCACTGTAAGCACGCAGGAATAATCATTTCAAAACATCCGGATCCGTCCGGACGCGACCAACGTCAACCTGTGGACAAAATGACGGAATCGTGCGCGGCGCCAATATTGACCAGGGACAGGCACGCTCCCGCTGGACGGACATACCACTCGACCTGGCTCACCTGCGTAGCGGCGACACCTACCCCGGCTGGCCGCCGGGTTCGGCATCGATGCCGACCGAAACTGTCGCGCCGGCGGAGGCCCGTCAACCGATCCCACGCACGGACCCGAGCCCGCGGCGAGCGCGCCATCTCGGCCCTCGCCAGCGGACGTGGGCCCCGGAGGGGGATTCCCGGGGCCCACGTTGTCGTGCCGCCCATGTTGCCGACTCGGGCTGTGATCCAGCTGGCCGCCGGCGTGGACGCACCTACCGGAACAGCGCGCTCACCGGCGACCCGCATGCAATTGCGCTACCTGCTCGGCGCTGAGCTCGGAGCCGTACAGCCGGAAGTCGTCGATCAACCCGTCGAACCTCGGGTCTCCCCAACTCGTCCCGCCGACGAAGTTGGCCGTGGTGTTGCCGCCCACGCCCACGTCGCCGATGTTGATGGGGAAATCGGTACGGATGGCCTGCTGGACGCCATTGAAGTAGATCTTCCCGGTCGAGCCGTTCATCGTGAACACCACATGCGTCCACTCGTTCAGCGGCAGGTCTCTGCCCGCACCGAGAGTGAGCCGCTCCTGTGCTGCCACTCCCGGTGCCTTGAAGGTGGCCCCGAACCCGGTGGTTCCGCCGTTCGTGGCCGACTGGAGCAGGAAGAACGTGTCCGTGCTGCTGCCGATCTGCACCAGCGGCACCCAGTTCGGAAGCGCGTCCGGGCGGGCCCAGAAGGACACGGTGAACTGTTCGTCCAGTCCGGCTTCGATGTTGTCAGGCAGCCGGACCTGGTTACCCGAGTCCGCCGGACCGCCCGGCAGCGACACCGCGCTGCCTGATCGGCCTGCGGCCCAGCCCGTCGTACCCAGCAGGGAGGCCGCGCCGATCGTCGACTTGGCTCCGCTGTTGCCGGCGGAGGTGCCGGTGTTCTCGTCGAAGGTGTAGCGGACGGCGACGCCTTCGTTGTACATCGCGGCCACGTCGGCCGCGCTGAGCGCGGACGTGAATACGCGTACGTCATCCATCAGGCCGTCGAACGCGGCGTCCCCGTACCCGTTGCGGCCCAGCCAGTTGTTGGCTGTCGGACCGATGGCGCTCATGTCGATCGTCAGGTCGGTACGGGTCGCGATCGCCTCACCGTTGAGGTAGAGCGTGCCGACCGATCCCTGGCGGGTGAAGGCCACATGGTTCCACTGGTTGGCGGCCACGTCCCGGACCGGAGTGGCGTAGACCCTCTCCTCGGGGCCGGTCTTCGCCTTGAAGGTGGCGGCGAGCCCGGTGCTGCCTCCCGCCTGGGTCTGCATCTGGATCTGGAAGTAGCTCCCGGCCGAGCCGAGTCCGTCACCGATGTGGAACAGGCCGGTCCAGTTGCTCTTGGTGTCGGGGCGTACCCAGAACCCGGTGGTGAAGTTCGCCGCGTTCTGCAGCAGGTTGTCCGGCAGGTCCACCGCGTTCGCGGTGCTGCCGCCGGGCAGGTTGACCGCCTTGCCGATGACACCGTTGGCCGACCAGCCCGTGGTCCCGGTCAGGATGGCGGCTCCCGGCCCGCCGGCCGGTCCGGTGTTGGCGGCCGAGGTGCCCGTACCCTCCTCGAACTCCCAACGAGCGGCGACGCCGGGGTTGCCGGGGTCCACCGGTCCGTCATCGCCGACGACCACCAGGTCGTCGACCATCAGGCCGGCGCCGGTCCCGGAGCCCTTCAGGGTGAGCGTCGCTGAGCTCGACGCGGCCGTGAAGGTGCCGACGTACTTGCCGTAGGCGGCCGTCGAGGGCAGGGCGGTCGTGGCGGTGAGGGTGGCGTTCAGGTTGCCGACCGTCAGTGCGGCGGTCGCTGAGCCGGCCCCGGAGGCGGACCGGCTGTCTCGTGCGTAGCGCAGCGAGACCCGGTACGTGCTGCCGGTGGTGAGATTGCCGACCGTGCGCCGGATATTGCCCGCGTTGCCCAGACCGAGCTGGTAGCCGGTGAGGCCGAGACCGCCCTGACCAGCGACGGTGCCACGGACGAGCTGGACCTGGCTGTCGACCGTCCACGGGGACATCCGGCTGTTGCCCGGGGCGACGTCGACGGTTGCCGGCGGCGTGTTGGTACGCCACTCGGCCGGCACGCGCGGGTACTCGAACTGGTCGACGATCCGCGGGTTCAGCTGGGTCAGCTTCACCGTGGGGTCGACCTTCAGGATCTTCGCGACCGACGGGGTGCCGGAAGCGTCCCAGACGAACAGCATGTACGAACCGGGCGGCGCGTACGTGCCGTTGGCCGGCGCGGTGATGTTGACCGTGCCGCCGGACTGGCTGAATGCCAGGTCCTGGAAGTTCTGGTCGTTGTTGAATCCGTGCGTCACCGAGCCGTTGCGGACCAGCGTGACGCGGGAGACGGTGCCGGACGCGGTGATCGAGAAGTTGCCGTTGTAGCCGATCTTCGCGGGCGCCGTGTTGATCACCGGTCGCGGGGCGGGCTGGTCGCCGTTGAACAGGTACGACGGGGAGTAGTACTCAACGTCCGTGTAGTTGCGCGGACCGGGAGCACCGCCGCCGCCCATCATCACGCGACCGTCCGGTAGCAGCAGGGCCGCCGAGTGGTAGAGCCGAGCGTGCGCGTGCGGCACGGCGACCTCGCTCCAGACGCCGGTGTCCGGGTCCCAGATCTCGGCGTTCGTGACGTATCCGCCGCCACCGTTGTTCTCGCGGCCGCCACCGGTCACGAGCACGTCGCCGTCGGGCAGCACCGTCGAGGTGGCCCAGTGGCGCTGGTACTTCATCGGGTTGGTCGCACGCACGACCGGGCTGGCCGTACCACCGGTGATGTCGACCGTGAAGCCGGCGCGAGCGCCGTCCGGGCCTCCCCCGTTGCCCCACCAGCCGCCGCCGACCTGAAGGATCTTGCCGGGGCGATACATGGTGGCCGTGGACGTGGCACCGACCGGGTTGCCGTTGGCGCCCTGGTTGGCGATGGCGGTGGGCAGCGTGCCACGCAGCACCAGCTGTCCGGTGCCGTTGTTGCCGGCGGGGTTGAGCTCGAACATCTGGGTGCCGCTGATGTTGAACAGGGTCCCGCTGCCCGGCGCGACGAAGGCCCGGGGGTACCACCAGCGGTTCTCGTCCTGGCCGGCGTGGTCGGACCCGCCGTCGCCGTACGCCGCCGGGCTGCGGGCGCCGTCGAGCGTCTTCCAGCCGGAGCCCGACTCCGGGGTGTAGATCTCCGGGGTGAGCACGCCGGGTCCGCCCGGTCCGCCACGCAGGCTGCCGCCCTGCACGACGATGTCGCCGTTGGGCATGGTGGTGCCGGTCGGGTACCACCGGGGGTAGTTCATGGGCGCCTCGTTCTGCAGCCCGTTGTTGGTGGTGTAGCTGGTGACGCCGATGGCGGCGTCGTTCGGGGCGTTGCCGCCGAGGTTGTCGTCACCGCCGACCGTCATCGTGGAGTGATCGTGCGGGTTCTGCACCTGCATGGAGCAGAACAGGTCGGTGTACGTGACGTTCGGCAGGATGCCGGCGCGCAGGTTCGCCAGGGTGCGTGCCTGGGCGGGATCCCAGACGTCGACCTCCATCTGGCCGCCCTGGGTGATCGAGTCGTTGCCGGTCCAGTCGTACGGCGTGGTGTCGTTGCCCCAGCCGCCGACGCTGCCGAAGGACTGCACCTTGCCGTCGGAGGTCAGCGCCATGTTGATCGGCATCAGCGGCCACGGCGTGACGCTGCTCCAGGCACCGCCGCGGTCCTTCGTGGGCGGTGAGCAGTCGGCGGCGAGCAGGCCGGCGGCGTACGCGAGGCCGTTCTTCATCTGGGCGCGCATGTAGGACTCGGCGTAGGCGGTGCCTTCGTGTCCCATCGAGGTGTACCAGGACCGGCCGGAGTCGATCTTCTGGCACCAGGTGACCGGGTGCAGGGTGCCCTGGCGGCCGCCGCCGTAGGAGGCTTCGTCGGCCGTGATCAGGGTCCGGACGTTGGGCGCCGGGTTGACGACCCAGTCGTACCATTCGTCGCTGCGCGAGATCGTGGTGGGCACGCCCTGGGTGAGCGGGTGGCTGGTGTCGCGGACGACCACGGTGCCCGGCCGGACGCCGGGGTTCTCCGGGTGTCCCTCGGAGACCGCGCCGACCAGGCGGGCGTAGAACGGGTTGACGTCGTGCTCGCTCTCACCGACCGACCAGCCGGTGTAGTGCAGGCCCATGAAGCCGCCACCGCCACGGATGTAGGCCTCGAGCGCGGAGCGCTGCGCCGCGTTGAACAGCACACCGCCGGTCTGCGCGAAGACGACGGTGTCGCGGGCGGCGAGGTTCGCCGTGGTGAAGACCGCGGGGTCGTCGGTCTCCTGGATCTCGACCGGCTGGCTGTACTGCGTGCCGAGCTGGTTGGCCAGGTCGCGGACGGCCTGCCGCGCCTGCACGTTCGAGGCGTGGAAGTTGGGCTTGTAGAACAGCAGCACGTTGAGCCGCCCGTCATCGACGGCGGCCGCTCGGGCGCCGGCTTCGGCCGCGGCGGGGGACGCCGACCCGGCAACCAGCGACAGCGCGACGAACGCTGCGACGACGGGGACGAGCAGCCCTCCGAACAATCGATCAATACCGGCGAATAAGGGGAAGCGGGGCACTTTCATAAGAGCTCCCTGAGGTTCGGCTGACATGGCGGCGAGGACGGTCGCCGCCATGGTGGGCCTGAACGTATGACGCCCATGAATGCATAGTCAAGAACCGTGTCTATATACAAGAACTCAAGTTACTTCAGTTCTCATATGAGAACTGAGTCCAAACAAGGGTGGGCCCCAGTGGGACCCACCCTTGTTTGATCGACCTATCGGCGCACGCGAGCGCTACCACCACCGGCGAGCGCCCGGACTTCCTCCCGGGTCGCCATCGAGGTATCGCCCGGCGTGGTCATCGCGAGCGCGCCATGAGCGGCACCGAGCTCCAGACAGGCCTGCAGCTCCTCGCCCTCGAGCAGGCCGTAGATCAACCCGGAGGCGAACCCGTCACCGCCACCGACCCGGTCGAAGATGCCGAGGTGGTCACGCGCAACCGAGGACAGCACACCCGTCTGCGGCGACCAGGCGATCGCCTGCCAGTCGTTGTCGCTGGCGCTGTGGACCGTCCGCAGCGTCGTCGCCACGATCGACAGCCACGGCATCTTGCCGGCCACCGTGCTGACCATCTGCGCGAAGCTGTCGATCGGCAACGCCCGCAGATGCTCGTCGACGTGCTCGACGTCGAACCCGAGCGCGGCGGTGAAGTCCTCCTCGTTGCCGATCATCACGTCCACGTGCCGGGCCAGCCTGGTGTTGACCTCACGCGCCACCTCGGTGCCGCCGATACCGGCCCACAGGCTGGGCCGATAGTTGAGGTCGAAGGAGACGACGGTGCCGTGGCTCTGCGCGGCGGCCATCGCCTCCTCGGCCACGGCGGCCGCGTTCTCGGACAGGGCGGCGAAGATGCCGCCGGTGTGCAGCCAGCGGACACCCCGCCGGCCGAACAGGTCGTCCCAGTCGATCGTGCCCGGTCGCACGTTGGCGATCGCCGTGTTGGCGCGATCGGACACCCCGACCGCACCGCGCACCCCGAAGCCGCGCTCGGTGAAATTGAGCCCGTTGCGCACCGTGCGGCCGATCCCGTCGTACTTCTCCCAGCGGATCAGAGAGGTGTCGACGCCGCCCTGCATCACGAGGTTCTCGACCAGACGGCCGATCTCGTTGTCCGCGAGCGCGGTCACCACCGCGGCCCGGTGCCCGAACACCTTGCGCATCCCGCGGGCGACGTTGTACTCGCCGCCGCCCTCCCACACGTCGAACCGGCGGGCGGTACGGACCCGGCTCTCACCGGGGTCGAGCCGCAGCATCACCTCGCCCAGTGCCACGATGTCGAACTCGCAGTCGGCGGCCGGACGTAACTCGATCATGACGCTGCTCCCTGCAGGCCTGCGCACCTCGCGGTGACCTCGTCCCACTTGCCGGCAGCCAACAGGTCGGGCGCCACCATCCAGCTCCCACCGACGGCGGCGACCGCCGGGTGGGCGAGGTACGCCGGCGCGTTCTGCGCCGTGATCCCCCCGGTCGGGACGAACCGGACCTGGGGAAACGCCGCCGACAGAGCCTTGACCGTGGGCAACCCGCCGCAGGCCTCGGCCGGGAAGAACTTGACCGTGTTCAGACCGAGATCCAGCGCCGCGATGATCTCGGTGGCGGTGCTGACCCCGGGGATCACCGGCAGATCGAGCGCCTGGCAGCGGCGCACGACCTCGGCACTGAGCCCCGGCGAGACGATGAACCGGGCACCCGCCTCATGGGCGAGGTCGACCTGCCGGGCCGAGATGACCGTGCCGGCCCCCACGACCAGGTCAGCGCGCTGGGCCAGCCGGCGCAGGACCTGCGCCGCCTCCGGTGTGCGGAAGGTGGCCTCCGCGATCGGCAGGCCGCCGGCGACCAGGGCCGCGCCGAGGTCGTCGGCGGACGCCGGATCGTTCAGGACGACGACCGGCACCACCCGGTGCCCCTGCAGGACGTCGGTGACGCTCATCGCAGCTCGGCGATGACGGTCTTGAGCTCGGTGTAGTCGTCCAAACCGAACGATCCGAGCTCGCGGCCCCAGCCCGACTGCTTGAAGCCACCGCGCGGCAGGGTGACGTCATCGGCGTGCCACGTGTTGAGCCACACCGTGCCGGCCCGCAGACGGGCACCGACGCGGTGCGCCGTACCGATGTTGTTCGACCAGACGCCGGCGGCGAGCCCGTACACCGTGTTGTTCGCGGCCGCGACCACCTCGTCCTCGGTGTCGAACGGGATCGCGGTCACTACCGGGCCGAAGATCTCGTCGGTCTGCACCGCCATCTGCTCGTTGACCGAGGTGATGAGCGTCGGCGCCACGAAGAAGCCGCGGTCACCGACCGCGTCGGCACTTCCCGCGTTCAGGACGGCGCCCTGCTCCACCGCCCCGCGGATGTACCCCAGCACCTTCTCGTGCTGCTCCTGCGAGACGAGCGGACCCATCTGCGAACTCGGGTCGAAGCCGTCGCCCACCTTGATCGCGCGCGCGGCCGCGGCCACACCCTCGACGACCCGGTCGAAGACGCCACGCTGGACGTAGAGGCGCGAGCCGTTGACGCAGCACTGCCCCTCGTTGAAGTAGCCACCCAGCACCGCACCGGCGATCGCGGCGTCGATGTCGGCGTCGTTGAAGATGATGTTGGGAGCCTTGCCGCCGAGCTCGAGGGAGACCTTCTTGAGGTTGACCGAGGCGGCAGTGGCGATCTTCTTGCCGACCTCGGTGCTGCCGGTGAAGGCGACCTTGTCGACGCCGTGGTGGTCGACCAGCGCGGCCCCGGTGTCACCGAAGCCGGGCAGGACGTTCACGACGCCGGCCGGCACGCCCGCCTCGAGCAGCAGCTCACCGAGGCGCAGCGCGGTCAGCGGAGTCTGCTCGGCCGGCTTCAGGATGACGGTGTTGCCCGCCGTGATCGCCGGGACGATCTTGAAGCAGGCCATCAGCAGGGGGAAGTTCCACGGCACGATGCCCGCGACGACGCCGACCGGCTCGCGGCGGGTGTAGGCGTGGAACTCGCGGCCCGGCACGGACATCGGGATGGACGTGCCTTCCATCTTGGTCGCCCAGCCCGCGAAGTAGCGGAACAGCTCGGCGGAGACCGCGATGTCACCGTCGCGGGCCGCTTCCACGCGCTTGCCGTTGTCGAGGGCCTCCAGCTGGGCGAACTCGTCGGCGTGCGCCTCGATCAGGTCGCCGATGCGCCACAGCAGGTGGGAACGGTCACGCGGGGTCATCTTCGACCACGCAGAGCCGGACTCGAACGCCGCGCGAGCCGCCACGACCGCGCGATCTACGTCGACACTCGACGCGTACGCGACCTGAACCAGCTCCTCCTCGGTCGACGGGTTGACGGTGGCGAAGGTTCGGCCGTCCTTCGCGTCGACCCAGTCGCCGTCGATCAGCAGCTTCTTGGGTGCGGACAGGAACGAGCGGACGGCGGGCAGCAGAGCGGAGTTCTCGTAGGGCATGGTTGCCTTCCGTAGGTTGTGGGTGGAGCTACTTGATGATCGAAACTCGTGACCGGTCGAGGGTGAGCGCGACGGCGACGACGATGATCGCGCCGTACAGGATCTGCTCGTAGGCCGATGGCACACCGACGATCGGCAGCCCGACGCGCAGCAGCGTCACGACGAGCGCGCCGGCGAGGCTGCGCCACACGCTGCCGTGACCACCGGTGATCGCGGTGCCGCCGACGACGATCGCCGCGACCGCCGGCAGAAGGAGGTTGTCGGCCATGGTCGGGCCGCCGCTGAACTGACGGGAGACCAGCATGACAGCGGCCAGCCCGGCACAGGCACCGGAAACGCAGAACGCGCCGATCTTGACCAGGTCGACAGGCGTGCCGGCCAGCCGTGCGGCCGACTCGGAGTAGCCGGTCGCGGAGATCCAGCTCTGCAGCGGGGTCACCTTGAGGACCACAGCGATCAGAGCGACGACGATGACCGCCACCGCGAACGACATCGGCACGTAGCCGGCGACATAGAGGTCGAGCCACTTGACCGGCGAGTCGTCCACGACCCGTACGGTGCCGGCGCCGGAGACGACGAGGGCGACCGCGGACAGGATGCTCAACCCGCCCAGGGTGACGATGAACGACGGGATCCGCAGCAGCACATGCGCCGTACCCTGCACCGCGCCGATCGCCGCCGCCACCACGATGACAACCGGCGTGGCCAGCCCACCCAGGTCCGGCAGCCACAGGGCCAGCAGGACTGTCGACAGCGACGCGAGCGCCGCGATGGAAAGGTCGATGCCACCGCAGAGGACGACGAGCGTCGCCCCTGCGGCGAGCACGATCAGCGGTGCGGCGGTCCGCGCCGCCGCGGTCAGGCTGCGCTGCGTCAGGAAATCCGGGTCGGCGATGGTCAGCGCGGCCACCAGCGCGACCAGGGCGATGAGCGGCATGAACCCGGTGAGCCGCTCAACGGGACGGGGCCCGCTCTTGACGGTGGCGGGTTCGGTGGCCGGTCTCACGGCGACGGGAGTGCTCACACCATCTCCTTGACGAGATCCAGCGGGCTGGGCTTGCCGCCGCTCGGGCAGGCCACCTCGGTGGCGACGCGTCCGTCGTTCATGACCAGGATGCGGTCGGCCATGCCGATGGCCTCCTCGAGGCTGTCGGCCAGCAGTACGGTGGCGACCCCGCTCGCGGCGAGTTCGCGCATCAGCCGGTACACCTCCGAGCGGGCGCCGATGTCCAGGCCGCGCGTCGGGTGGTCCAGCAGGAGCAGCCGGATGTCGCCGCCGACCAGCCATCGGGCGAGGACCACCTTCTGCTGGTTGCCGCCGGACAGCCGGCCGATGGCGGTGTCGCGGTTCGGCGTACGGATGGACAGCCGGCGAATCCAGCTGTCCACCAGGGTGGCCTGCTTCTTGGGTGCCACGAAGGGGCCCGTGCAGCGGGCCTTCTGCTTGGTCAGGGTCATGTTCTCGGCCACCGACATCGAGCCGACCATGCCCTCGATCTTGCGTTCGGCCGGCACGTAGCCGATGCCGGCGGCACACGCGGCACGGGTGTTGGGGAGGTCGATCTTCTTGCCGTCCATCCGGATCTCGCCGGCGGTGGTCGGCTCGGCGCCGAACAGGGCGCGGCAGACGTCCTCGCGACCGGATCCGTGGACGCCGACGATCGCCACGATCTCGCCGGCGGCGACATCGAGGTCGATGTCGTGGAACGACTTGCCCGACAATCCGCGTACGGACAGCCGAGGCTGCTCTGCCGTGACGGGCGCGGCGGCGTTCTCGTGGTAGTGATCGTCGGACCCGGTGGACCCGATCATCATCCGGTGCAGCTCGCGGGGAACGGCACCGGCCGTGGCGACCTCGCCGACCGACTGGCCGCTGCGCAGCACGGTCACCCGGTCGCACACGTCCAGTACCTCGTCGAGACGGTGCGAGACGAACACGACCGAGGCGAACTCGCGCAGCCGGCGGATCTGAGCGAACAGGGTCTCGATCTCCTTCGACTCCAGCACCGAGGTCGGCTCGTCCAGGATGATGACCGGCGGGTGCTGGCTGCGTTCCTCGATGCGCAGCACCTTCGCGATCTCGACCATCTGCCGCTCGGCGAAGGTGAGCGTGTCGGTACGCGCCAGCGGGTCGATATGCGAGCCGATTTTGTCGAGTTGTTCCTGCGCCAGGCGGCGCATGGCGTCCCAGCGGTAGATGCCGCGACGGACGGCGGCCCCTTCGCTGCCGAGGACGATGTTCTCCGCAGCGGTCAGATTGGGCACCAGCGACTGCTCCTGGAAGACCATCCCGATGCCGTGGTCGGCGGCATCGACGACACTGCGCAGCTTCACCGGCTCGCCGCGGACATAGATCTCACCGGCATCCGGGGCGACCAGGCCGACCAGCGCTTTGAGCAGCGTGGACTTGCCGGCGCCGTTCTCGCCGGCCAGACCGAGGACCTCGTTCTGCCGGACGATCAGGTCGACGCCGTCGAGAGCCTTCACGCCCGGGTAGTGCTTGACGAGGCCGCGTACCTCCAGTGCCGGCACCGCGCTCATTTGACCACCTGGTTCCGTCGACGCTGGGGAATGACCGCGGCAGCGACCGCGGCCACCACGATGAGGCCCTCCACACCGCCCTGCCAATAGGGGCTGACCCCGACCTGCACGAGACCGTTGGTGAGCACCATGACGAGCAGGACACCGACGGCGGAGTGCAGGATGCCGCCGCGGCCGCCGGTGAGCAGGGTGCCGCCCACGACGGCGGCGGTGATGGCGGAGAAGTCGTATCCGTCGCCGGCCTGTACCAGGCCGGCACCGAGCTGGCTGGTCACCATGACCCCGCCCAGGCCGTAGAAGGCGCCGGCGAGAGTGAAGACCGCGATCTTGTACGGCTTCACCCGGACGCCCGAGAGCGTGAGCACCTCCTCGGCGCCTCCGATCGCGTAGGCGTACCGGCCGAGCCGGGTGTAGCGCTGGATGAGCCAGCCCACCAGGATGCACGCGGCGGCGATCCAGGTGAGATAGGCGAACCCGAGGAAGCGCTCGATCGCCCAGCTCTCGAGCATGGCGTCGGAGATGTTGGGCTGCACGCCGGCGAACATCAGGGTCGCGACGCCGAGCCCGATGGCCGACACCCCCAACGTGGCCATGAACGACGGCACCTTCAGCAGGACCAGGGCGAGCCCGCTCAGGCAGCCGAACGCACAGCCCAGCAGGACGGCGACCAGGATCCCGAGCAGCCCGAAGTCGTTGTCGTTGCGGTTGTTGGCCACCAGCAGCGACACCGTCAGGGCTGAGGCGCCCATCACGCCGGCGGCCGACAGGTCGATGGACCCCATCATCAGTACGAACGTGATGCCGCACGTGACGACGGCGAGCACCGCGGCCGCGTCCACGATGTTCTGGACGTTGTCGATGCTGCGGAACTGCGGGCTCAACGCCGCGAAGATTCCGAAGATGACGATCAGCGCGACCGGTGGGCCGGCGTCCCGGAACGACGCGCCTCGCCGGGACTGGCGGCGAGGCGCGGTAACAACCTCCTCGGCCGTCATTGTCACGTCAGCGGCCCGGCCACACGGTTGAAGACGTTGCCGCATTCGTAGTCCGCCGGGTTCGACTTCGGCTGCGCGAAGTCGGCGGCGTTGTCCTTGGTGACGAGGAACTGCTTGGCGAAGAACGCCCGGTTGTCGGCGGCGATGTCGGCGACCTTCAGCTTGCCGGTGGCCACGCAGTAGCCGATCGCCAGGCCGATGCCGCCCTGCCAGGTGCCGTCGCTGGAGACGGTGGCGGTCATTTTGCCGCCCTGGATGGCGGTGATGGCGTCCGGGACGGCGTCGATGCCGACCACCGCGACCTTGCCGGCCTTGCCCGCCTGCTGCAGTGCCTCGAGTGCGCCGAGGGCCATATCGTCGTTGGCGGCCCAGATGCCCTTGACGTTGTCGCCGTGTTTGGTGAGCAGCGTCTTGGTGACGGTGAGCGCCTCGGCGCGCGAGAAGTTGGCGGCCTGCTGGTCGAGCAGCTTGACGCCGGAGTTCTTCTTGAGTGACGCCTCGAGGCCGGCGAACCGGTCCTTGGCGGCCGCGGTGTCGAGGATGCCCTGCAGCGCGATGATGCCGCCGGTGCCGCCGATCGCCGTGGCGAGCGCGTCGCCGATCTGCTGGCCCGACTCGACGCCGTTGTAGGTGATGTGGCTGATCCACGTCTTGTAGTCGGCCGGCTTGAGGTCGGCCGGCTTGTTCCACTGGGTGACGAGGTAGGCGCCGGCCTGGTCGGCGCCCTTGACGATCGGCGGGGTGTCCGAGTCGCCGTTGGGTAGCACGTTCATGACCAGGCACTTGGTGTCGCCGGCGAGAAGCTGGCTGATCTGCTCCTGCTGCTTGGTGGAGTCGCCGTCGTAGGTGAGGCGCTCCTGCTTGAGGCCGACCGACTGGGCGAAGGCGTCGCCGCCGGCCAGCCACGAGGCTTCGTACGGGTTGGACTCGTTGCGGACCTGACCCACCAGCCGGACGTCAGCCGACTTGCAGCCGGCCTCGCTGGCACTGGTGTCTTCTCCACCGGCCTGCTCGCTGCTGCAACCGGTGAGGACGGCGGCCGCCAGTGACAGGCTCATTATGGCTGCGGCGGGACGAGGGGTGATCTTCATGGTCAATCCTCAATTTCTTCGATGCCGGAGCTCCGGCGCGGTGGCACATTCGAAAGAGGCGTCGTTTTCGTACGGGATCGGTGCGGTGATGGAGGCCGGGGTCAGCGGGCCATCCAGCCTCCGTCGACGACCAGGACGTGGCCGTTGACGTAATCGGCGGCGGCCGAGCTCAGGAAGACGGCGGGTCCGGCGATGTCGGAGGCGTCTCCCCAGCGGCCGGCGGGGATGCGTTCGAGGATCGACCGGGAACGGTCGGGGTCCGCACGCAGCGCGGTGGTGTTGTCGGTGGCGATGTAGCCGGGCGCGATGGCGTTGACCTGCACACCGAGCGGGCCCCACTCGTTGGCCAGGGCCTTGGTGATGCCGGCGACGCCGTGCTTGCTGGCGGCGTACGACGCGACGCGGATGCCGCCCTGGAAGGAGAGCAGGCTGGCGACGCTGACGATCTTGCCGTGGCCGCGTTCGGTCATGGGACGCCCGAACTCCTGGCAGAGGAAGAACAGGCCGTTCAGGTTGGTGTCGAGGACGCGGTTCCAGGACTGCCGGCTCACGTTGACCGTGTCCTCGCGGTCGATGATGCCGGCGTTGTTGATCAGGATGTCGACCTGGTGGTTGCCGTTCACCTCGGCGGCGACCCGCGCGATGGCCTCGTGGTCGCTGACGTCGAGGTCGACGACCTGGACGTCCCGGCCGAGGTCGGCCACCTGGTCGCGGGTGGCGGACTGGCTTCCGGGCCGGCCCAGCAGCACCAGGTCGGCTCCGGCCCGGGCGAGCCCTCGAGCGATGGCCTGTCCCAGCCCGCGGCCGGCGCCGGTCACGACGGCGCGGCGGCCGTGCAGGTCGAACGGCGAGCGGAGCTCGGCCGCCGTCTGGCTGGTCACAGATCCTCCAGCGCGACCGGGGTCAGATCCGTGTAGTCGTTGTTCTCGCCGCCCATCGCCCAGATGAAGGCGTACGAGCCGGTGCCGACGCCCGAGTGGATGGACCACGGCGGCGAGATGACGGCTTCGCGGTTGCGCAGGACGAGGTGACGGGAAGCGCCGGGCTGGCCCATCAGGTGGACGACCCGTTCCTTCTCGTCGAGGTCGACGTACATGTAGACCTCGGTGCGGCGGTCGTGCAGGTGCGGCGGGCAGGTGTTCCACACGGAGCCCTCGGCGATGACGGTCACGCCGAACTGCAGGACTGCGGTCTGCAGCTCCTGGCCCCAGGCGTACCGGTAAAGGCTGCGCTCGTTGGCGCTCTCCGGCGCGCCCAGCTTGAGCGGCTCGACCGTCGCGTGGCTCAGCAGGGTGGTCGGGTAGGCCGCGTGTGCCGGGGCGGAGACGAAGTAGAACGCGGCGTCGGGGCCGGTGAAGACGACCTCACTGCCACGGCCGACGAACAGTCCGTCGAGGTGGCGCAGCTCGAACTTCTCGTTGTTGACGAGCACGTGGCCGGCCTGCCCGACGTTGACGATGCCGAGCTCGCGGCGGGCCAGGTGCGAGGCGGCGCCGAGCACGTCCCAGGCCGGCAGCTCGAGCTGACCGTCTCCGGGAACCGCTCCGCCGACCACGAGCCGGTCGTCGTGGGTGTACACCCCGCGCACTTCGCCGGTGCGGAACAGGTCCTCCACGAGGAAGTTTTTTCGCAGGTCCGCATTGGTCGCCGTCTCAACGTCGGAGGGCGATGCGGAGTACCTAACCTCGATCAACAGACTCTCCTCGTTTGTGAACCGCGTTCAGCTACGTGAACTGACCGCGACGATACCTATGGCTCCGATCACAGGTCAAGGGGCCGAAATCTGTTCCTCTATGTGAACTGGTGTAGGGTCAGGAGACTGCGAACGAACGCGCCATGCTTGACGAGGAGGTCTCGGTGGACACGGAGAAGACGGTCAACGGCAGCTCCGCCACCTCGCAGGTCAAATCTGCGGCACGAGTCCTCGACGTCCTCGACGACATCGCCGCCAATGGCCCCGGCACCCAGCTGCAGCTGGCCAAGCGCCTCGGCATCCCGAAGAGCAGCTTGCACGCGCTCCTGCGCACCATGTGCGCCCGCGGGTGGCTGGACACCGACCAGACCGGCAGCGTCTACCGGCTCGGTGTTCACACGCTGACGGTCAGCTCCGCCTATCTCGACGGCGACCCGGTGCTGTCGCGTGCCGGCTCGGTGATGGACGAGATCGCGGCGGCCACCGAGGAGACGGTGCACCTGGGCCGGCTGGAGGGCGCGGAGGTCATCTACACCGCCAAGCGCGAGTCCAAGCATCCGCTGCGCATGTACTCGGCCGTCGGCCGCCGTCTTCCCGCCTACTCCACGGCTCTCGGCCGGGCGATGCTCGCAGAGCTGCCCGAAGACGCCCGCGGCACGCTCGTCCCCCACCAGATCAAGGCCGTCACCTCCCAGACGACCACGGACCGGGACGCCGTGCTGGCGATCATCGACAAGGCCGTCCAGCTCGGCTACGCGGAGGAGAGCGAGGAGTCCTGCCTGGGCGTACGCTGCTTCGGCGTCGCGCTGCCCTTCTCGCGCCGATCGGTTGACGCGATAAGCGTCGCAGTGCCGATCAGCCGCCTCGACCAGGGCCGGGAGGACTTCATCATCGAGACCCTGCTGAGCGTGAAGGCTCGCCTGTCGGCGATGCGTGACAACAGGTTGCTGCGCTGACCCACTGCCGCGCAGGCTGTTTGGCTCGGCGTTCTCCCGGCTGAGCCGGGAGAACGCCGGAAATATCTGACGTGGAGCTGGACGACTCGGTGACCGCGGGGCCGAACAGCCCTAGCGCTTGTCGAGCGCGGCCAGCACACCAGCGCGGGTGGGGTCCTCGCTGGCCAACACGCCTCCGTTGGCCACGACATCCGGGGTGATCTCGTTGAACACCATGCGGACGTCCTGCGGACGGGCGCCGAGGATTTCGACGGCATGGTCGGTCACGGCTCGGGCGAAGGCCTTGCGCTGCTCCACGGACCGGCCCGCGAGCAACTCGACGGTGATGTTAGGCATGCGCCTTCTCCCTTATCAGTCGTCCATGGGATGGATCCCAGTTCACTAACGTGAACCGACGCTACCGTTTCCCCTGTGGCGCCGCAATGCAGGGCCCGGCTAGTTCACATCCTTGACATCGGTTCAGCCTGTTGGTCCAATCGGTGCGATCACCACCGGCGAGCCGACTCGTCCTGAGGCGCGAGGATGCGACATGCGGCGCGACTACATCGGATTCACCCGGACCCGGGCCGACGAGCACGACCGGCGCTCGGCTCGGAGGCGGTCACGGCGCGTCATGCGAGCCGGCGCCGCTACGCTGATCGTCAGCCTGGTCGGCCTCGCTGCGCCGGCAAGCGCCCACGTCGCCGTCACTCCCTCCACGACCACGGCTGGCGCCCACGCCGTCCTCGAGTTCACTGTCGGGCACGGCTGCGGGACATCGCCCACCACCAAGATCACCATTCAGATCCCGGAGCAGATCACCTCGGTGAGCCCCACCCGCACAGCGCTGTGGAAGGTCGAGAAGAGGACAGAGAAGATCGACCCGCCGGCAACGGACTCTCACGGCAACAAGATCGTGGAACGGGTCGCCTCGGTCACTTTCCGGACGGACACCCCGCTCCCAGACGGGTACCGCGAGACTTTCGAACTTGCGGTCCAGCTGCCCGAAGCCGGCGGCACCACACTGGCTTTCCCGACCATCCAGACCTGCGAGCAGGGCGAATCGGCCTGGATAGAAGTTCCGCACGACGGGCAGAACGTCGAGGATCTCGAGTTGCCCGCGCCCGGCTTCATCATCTCCGAACCGGCCGAGGGCATGCACCACCACGCGGCCAGCGGCGGCTCGCGCTTCGAGCAAGCGCCAGGAGGGGACGACTCCCTGACGCTTGCCGCGCTGGCGGCCGGCGTCCTCGGCTCGGTTCTCGGTGGCGCAGCGCTCGTTCGACAGCGACGCCGGACATGACCAACCGACGACCGCGACGACTACGAACAACGGCCCTGCTGGTCCTGGTCCCCATGATGCTGCTCGGCATCTCCCAGCCGGCGAACGCGCACGCCGACCTCGTCAGCACCGACCCGGCCGAAGGGGCGGTTCTGCAGACTGCACCCGACCAGATCCTGTTCACGTTCGATGAAGCCATGCGCGGCGTCCCGAACGGTGTCCAGGTGTTCGACGCTCAGGGTGAACTGGTCGACGCGACGACGACCGTCAAGGGCACCGAGCTCGAGGTCGGCCTGTCGGAACAGCTGGGCAACGGTACGACTGTGATCACCTGGCGGGTCGTTTCCGAGGACGGGCATCCCATCGGCGGCGCCCTCACCTTCTCCGTCGGCGCGCCCACCCCGGTCGCCACTCCACCTTCGAGTGACTCGCGCATCGCCGAGGTCTCCTGGACACTGACCCTTGCCCGCTGGGTGGGCTATGTCGGCCTCCTCCTCGCCACGGGGCTTGTCACATTCGCCGCCGTCTTCCTGCCCGCCAGCCCGTGGGCCGACCGCCTACGACGCCGTTTGGCCGCTGTCACGCGTACCGTAACGGCCGTCGCAGCCGCAGCCTGGCTTGCAGCCTTGCCGATCACCGCGATCTATCTGCTCGGTGGCGGGCCGAGCCTGCTCGCCCAGGGCCCAACGTGGTCCTCTTTGCCCCTGACCGAGTACGCCGTTGCGGCAGCCGTCATCGGCGGAATGGTGCTGGCCGTAGCCCTGCTCAGTCTGGGGCGGGCATCGCGACAGCGGCGCGTCGCAGCGGTAGCGGTCGCCGCGATCGCGGCCATGGCCCCCGCACTGGTGGGACACACCCGCGCAGCGAGCCCGGAAGTCCTCGCTATCGGCGCGGACGCGTTGCATCTGCTCGCGGGCAGCGTCTGGCTCGGTGGACTCGTCGGCCTGACGCTGACATTGCCAGACCTCTCCAGTCGTGGTGCCCACGCGGCCGAGGTGCTCGCCCGGTTCTCGACCGCCGCCGCCGGCGTACTCGCGGCCTTGATCGCCACCGGCTCGCTGCTCGCATGGCGGATTCTCGGGTCCTGGGGAGCTCTCGTCGACACCGGCTATGGGCAGCTCCTGCTGGTCAAGGTCGCCATTGTGCTGGTCGCGGTCGCCATCGCGGCGTGGAACAGGTGGTCGCTCCTCCCCCGGCTCAAGCAGGCAACGAAGCGGACCAACCGACAACCACCCTCCCGTTCGGTGGTGCGCGCCACCGCGATCGAGGGCGCGGTTCTTACTGTCGCCCTGCTCATCACCGGCCTCCTCGTCGGCACGAGTCCCGAGGACGGTTCCCTGCCCGCGAGCGCGGCGGCTCAGGCCAATCCCGACACTCGTACAACAACACTGGGCGACGTCGAGGTGCGGGCTACCCTCACACCACTCGCCCGCGGTTCCAACACCGTCACCCTTCGGCTGAGCTCCGTGGCCGGTGAACCCACCGAGGGTGTCGCACCACCGGTGGTGCGCCTGTCCTCCGACCGAGCGGCGCTCGGCGCTGTCCCGCTGACACAGGTATCACCGGGCTTCTACACGGCGCAGGTCATGCTCCCGGCACCCGGGACGTGGCGGATGCAAGTGTCACTGCGCGTCAGCGAATTCGCCAATCCCGTGGGTGAGCTGGAGTTCGTGGTCCGAGGATGATCTCGTTGACTAATTTCGCGACCCGGCCGGCGCGCACTTCTGCCGAAAGTGGTGCGTAGGTCAGGGCAGGAGACTCAATGCCGTCCTTGCCAATGCCCTGACCCGATCCCATTCCGTTCTCCTGGCCAAGGCCTCGACTTGCCACAGGCCAGCGTTGTGCTCTCCACTCATCGAAGCTCGATCTCGGCCAGCACCGTGGCGTTCAACCAGCCACGCTCGATGAAGGTCGGTACCAGCCGGAAACCGTCGTCAAACTCCAACGCCAGCTCGTCCACCAGCGGGAGGCCCTTCTCTCCGAGCCAAGCGATCTGCGCGTCGGCCTCCAGGGCAAGCACGGCGACACTGCGCACGAAAGCCGCGACGAATCTGGGCCGGGCTGTTCCACGAGGTCAGCCTATTGGCCAACGCGACCCAAAGCTCGGCTGGACTAATATGAGCGGCGCCGCAACGTGCTCGTTCACTCGAGAATCTGGAGCGCGCCACCATGAAGTACACCGTCTCGATCGAGATCGCCCTGCCGAGGGAGAGGGTGGTCCAGCTGCTGGCAGACCCGGCACATTATCCGAAATGGCTGCGGGGCTTGGTGCTGCACGAGCCGGTCAGTGGCGAACACGGGCAGGTCGGCACCACATCTCGAGTCGTGATGCAGATGGGCAACCAGAAGTTCGAGGGCACCGAGACCATCACCCGCCGGGAACCGGTGGATCTGCACGAGATCCCGAAGGAAGCCGTCGTTCATTTCGACCGCGAGATCGTCGGCGACGGCATGTGGAGCGCCGCGCGGGAACGGCTGACCGAAGCCGGCCCGCACAGGACGCTCTGGCAGAGCGAGAATGAGTACCGGTTCAACGACTTTCTGATGCGGCTGGTGGGACTCTTGATGCCCGGTGCCTTCCGCAAGCAGTCGCGACAGCACATGCAGGATTTCAAGGCATTCGCCGAGCAGGGACAAGACGTCCGCGACGCAACGGGCTGATCAGCGGTCTTTCAACAGGGCCGCGAGTTGAGCAACACGGGACGTCACGAGTATCTGCTCGCCGGGCGCGCTCGTGCCGAGATTACGCGATCAGAGGCTCGCGACCAGGGTCGTAACGAGGCGGTCGACGTCTGACGGAGTGACGTGCAGGTGTGGCGAGACCCGGATCGCGTCACCGCGGCGTGCCACGAAACAGTTCGCGGCCCGGAGTGCGGTGGCGACCCGGTCGGTCGCGCCGGCGGGGACGCGCAGCCCGAGCAGGTGCGGGCCACGCGGCTCGGTGACGGTGACGCCGAGCCCCGCGGCCGTGACTCGCGTGGCGATCTCGTCGGTCACCGCGGTGAGGGTGGCAGCGATGCGTGACGGGCCCCAGGCGAGGACCTGCTCGAGCGCCGCGACAGCCATGGGAGTCAGCTCGAACAGCGTTCGCGCGCCTTGGTCGTAGCGCCGCGCGCCGGGCAGATACTCGTCGCGGTAGTCGACGAGCCCGGCGAAGTCGTCCGAGCCGGCCCGCAGGATCCAGTTCTCCTCCAGGGGCTGGCCCTGGCGGTGCTGCTCAGCGACCCAGAGGTACCCGCGTCCGAACGGGCCCAGCAGCCATTTGTATCCGACCGAGACGACGAAGTCGGGGCGCAGCGCGGTGACGTCGAGCGGCATCACGCCGAGCGACTGACTCGCGTCGACGACGAACCGGGCACCGGCCGCGTGGGTGCGCGCGGCGACCTGCTCCAGATCGACCAGCCCACCGTCGGTCCAGTGGACGTTGGGCACCGAGACGATCCCGACCCGCTCGTCGATCGCGGCCAGCACCGCTTCGGTCCAGGTCTGCCCGGGCGCCCGGATCACCGTGCGGATGCCCGCGCCTGTGCGCTCGGCTAAGCGGCGCCACGTGTAGATGCCGGACGGGTATTCCTCGGCCAGGACGAGGATCTGTTGCCGGGCCTCGATCCGGAGGTTGGCTGCGGCGACCGCGAATCCGTAACTTGTGGCCGGCACCAGGGCGATGCCCTCGGCGTCGCCGCCGACGAGCCGCCCCGCGAGTGTCCGCAGCCGCTCCACGTCGGCGAACCAGTCGGTTTCGCCGATTTCCCACGGCTGGGCCCGTCGACGCAGCGCCGACTCGCCGGCCGCGCGGACCGAGTGCAGTGACGGCGACAGGCTGGCCGTATTGAAGTACGCGACCTCGTCCGGCACGTCGAACAGATCCCGCTGTGAACCCCACTCAACCACCACACCAGACCCTAACGCTTGCAGCAGGCAACCGGGGGGACAGCCGAAACGGCAGCTACGGTACGCGGCGCGGCAGCTCGCGCTACCAGCCCGATGTCCCGTGTTCGTCGGTGAAGGTTCCGGTCGGCCCGTCCGCGCCGAGGGTTGCCAGGCGTACGACCGTCTTAGCGCTTTCCGACACTGATCTTCCGATTCCGAAGGCGGCGGTCATGTCAGTGGCCGTAGCGCCGGCTTCGAGCGCGTTGAACTTGATACCCGGCTGGGACTTGGCGTACTGAACAGTGAGCATGGTGGCTGCCGACTTGGACGCCGCGTGAAGCGCTAACGGCAGGTTGAACTCCGGCCGGTCGGGATTGTTCACCGCCCAGAAAGATCCCATGCTGCTCGAAACGGTGACCACCGACGCGTCGTCGGTCACATCGAGCTGAGGCTTCTGTCGACATCGCCCTACGGGCCGTCGCGCTCCAGTCCTGAGTGCCGTTACAGCTGACGAGGCGCGCCCGTGGGCACGGATCAGGACTTAGACCGGTCGGTACTCGCAGTTGTGGGCCGGGTCGAGCGACATCGCGATGACCTCGTCGAGGCGCTCGCGGACCGCGGTCAGCTCGGCGATCTGGGCATCGATCCGTTCCCGTTCGGCACCCAGCCGGGCCGCTGACTCGGGCGTGGCCACCTGGGACTCCACGCAGGGCAACAGTTCCAGGATGGTACGGCTGGACAGACCGGCCGAGTAGAGCAGCTGGATCAGCCGGACTCGATCGGCCGCCGGCTCCGGGTAGACCCGCTGGCCGGCCGGGCTCCGCAGGGAGGTCAGCAGGCCCTGCTCCTCGTAGTACCGCAGGGCGCGCACGCTCACGCCGGAGCGGGACGCCAACTCACCGATGCGCACGAATGATCACCGTCACAACCCTTGCCTCTGACGTCAACGTCAGGTTTTAGCGTAGCCCGTATGCAGATCAACGGAGCAATCGCCCTGGTCACCGGCGCCAACCGCGGTCTCGGCCGGCACTTCGCCGCCCAGCTGTTGGAGCGCGGCGCCACCAAGGTCTACGCCACCGCCCGCCGCCCCGAACTCGTCGACCTTCCCGGCGTCGAGACATTGCGACTCGACATCACCGATCCGCAGTCGGTGGCCGCCGCCGCAGCGATCGCCGGCGACGTCACCCTGCTCGTCAACAACGCCGGCATCTCCACCGGCGCCGGGTTGGTCACCGGTGACCTCGACCTGGTCCGCCGCGAGATGGACACTCACTTCTGGGGCACCCTGCACATGATCCGGGCGTTCGCGCCCCGGCTCGGCGGCGGCGCGATCCTCAACGTCCTCTCCGCGCTCTCCTGGTTCGCCTATCCCGGAACCGGTGCCTACGCCGCCGCGAAGGCCGCCGCGTGGAACCTCACCAACGCCGTACGCCTGGAACTCGCCGACCAGCAGACCCAGGTCACCGGCCTGCTCCTCGGCGCTGCCGCCACCGACATGACAGCCGGATACGACGGTCCGACCAGCGATCCCGCTGTGATCGTCAAAGCCGCGCTGGACGGCTTGGAGGCCGGACTATGGGAGATCGTCGCCGATGACTGGACAGCCCACGTGAAGGCCTCCCTGGCCGGCGACCCCCGGACCTTTTACGCCCCGCAATAGCGGCGAGATCATGCAGTCGTCGCCGGCTTAAACCGTTACGACGATCTTGCCCGCTGACGTTCCCTTCTCCAGGTAGCGGTGCGCCTCGATGATGTCGTTCAGGCCGAACACCCGGTCGACCGCGGGCCGCAGCACGCCGGTCCGGACGCCGGCGGCCAGGAAGGCCGCGACACGCCTGACGATCTCCGGGTCGGTCATGTCCGCGAAAGCCATGTAACGGTGGACGGTCAGCGACGGGTTCGCCGGGAACGACGCGGGCCTCGGGTCCAGCCAGCCCACGGTGGCCAGGGTGCCGCCGAGCTTGGCGGCCAGGGACAGTTCGGCCAGGCCCGGGCCCATGACGGCGTCCAGAACGATGTCGGCGCCCTTCCCACCGGTGTGCAGCCGGGTGAATTCGGCCACGTCCTCGCGGTCGGTGGCGATGACCGCGGCGGCACCGGCGGCCAGCAGACTCTCCTGCTTCGCGGTGTGCCGGGTGACCGCGATGGGAACAGCACCGATCTGATTGGCGATCTGGATCGCGGCGCGGCCGACACCGCCCGACGCCGCGGTGATCAGGACGCGGTCGCCGGGTCGCATCCCGGCCTTCTCAACGAGCGCGCCGTACGCGGTGAAGTACGCCACCCAGAGCGCCGCCGCGCCGAGGACGTCCACGCTGGCGGGCCGGGGCACCACCCGGCTCGCCAGCACCGTGGTGTATTCGGCGTAGGCGCCCTTGGTCTCGAAGTCGGGAACGGCGCCGAGGATGACCGGATCGCCGACCGCCAGCCCGGTGACACCGGCACCCAGCGCGTCGACGACGCCGGTCCCCTCGACGCCCAGCCGGGCGTGCGGCAACCGCACGGGCCGCGGGGACTGGCCGGCGCGGACCATCCGGTCGAGCGGGTTGACCGCGAAGGCCTCGATCCGGACGCGCACCTCGCCCGCCGCAGGTTCGACAACCGGCTCCTCGACGATGCGCAGGACTTCTGGACCACCGGTCTCGTCGAACACAACTACTCGTGGCATGGATGACTCCTTCAGCTCCCGATTGGGGTTCGCCGAGCAACGCTACGGAGCCGATAGGAACCCACTGGTAACTTTTGACCTCGTGCACAACGCTCCCGGACAGGCCTTCCTCGCCGACTGCCCCACCCGCCTGGCGGTCGAGATCATCGCCGAGAAGTGGGCGGTGATCGTGCTGTTCGCGCTCAGCCTCGAGCCGCAGCGGCCCAGCGACCTGGCCGAGCTCATCGGTGGCATCTCGCGGAAGGTCCTCACCCAGACGCTGCGCCGTCTTCAGGCGTACGGCTTGGTCGAACGGCACGCGTACGCCGAAGCGCCACCGCGCGTCGAGTACAGCCTGACCGAACTGGGAGGCACCCTGGTCGAGCCGATCAAGGTGCTCACCGACTGGGCCCGGGACAACGGAAAGGCGATCGTCGACTTCCAAGAGAAGAATCAGCCCTGAATCAGGTCGCAGAACGGGAGTGTTTCCTGATGGGTGCCGGCCCGATTCACGTCCCGGTGGGGTCGCAGACGCATCGGTGGCTGCAATGCGTCGGCGATGCGGACTTCGATGCACTGAACTCCATCGACCTGCAGTCGAAGGTGTCCTCGTCCTGGCGATTGCGGGTGCGGCTGATCCGGGAGGACGAGCGCGGCGCCTCGCTGCGGGATTCGGGTCTGCTCTCGCTGTCGTCGCAGGTCCTGGCGATGACGGCCACGGTGCGGGAGGCGGTGCGCCCGGTGCTGGAGGGCCAGGGAGTCTTCGCCCAGCTCCGGTCCGACGACGGAGACTTCTGGATGTTCGTGCCGGACCTCTGCGACGCGTTGAACGAGGCGGGTTCCTGCCTGACGCGGTTCTCGAGCGGCCGGGTGATGTACGTCAGCCGGTATGACTTCCACCCGGACCGGCTCGTGGACCGGACCGTATTCCGCATCCCGCAGCTACCGAAAGGCCCCCTGTTCTGCACTGAGCCCGTCGTCGATGCGCTGAGCGGGGAGAACGGTGTCGAATTCCAACGGGTCTGGCCGGCTCAATGAATGAGTACATCCGAAGGCATCGGCGAACGTCACGCCACCAAGGTGCGAACCTCTTGCGCGACGAACCGCGTGAAGCCCTCGAGGTCGGGTTCGTCGGCGGTGGGTTGCAGAATCACGGCATCGGCTCCGGCATCCTTGTAGCGGTTCACGACGGCAGCGATGTCAGCAGCACCACCGAGCGCCGTTGTATCGGCCTTGTCTGACTCGCCCCAGAAGTCGAGCTCGCGGGCCATGCGTGCCCCGGCGTCGGGGCCGGTAGCCGCATGCACGTACACCGTGATGGCTTTTGCCATCGGCCTGGCGGCAGCCACCTCCTCCGGTGGCGTACCGGCCGTCAGCAGGATGCCGTCGGCGACCTCGCACGCGAGTGCGCGCGTCTTGGGTCCGGTCGCACCGGCGTAGATGCGGGTCGCATCCGCCGGCGGGTAGTCCAGCTTGACTTTGTCGAGCTTCACGTAACGACCCGAGGTCGTGACGGTCTCGCCGGCCAGGAGCGCCCGCAACGCCTCGATGTGCTCGCGCAACAGGGTCAGCGGTGAGCTGACCCGCGCGCCGACCTGGCCCATCCAGTCCTGGACGCCGTGGCCGAGAGTGATAACCGCCCGGCCGGGGAATAGCCGGTGCAGCGTGGCGGCCTCCATGCCGAGCACCGCGACGTTACGGAACGGCACCGGCAGCAGGCCGATGCCAACCGTCAAGCGGTCGGACCAGGCGAGGGCGGCGGCCGCGGTGGCGACGCCGCTCTCGAGGAAGCAGTCCTCCCAGAGCCACAACTCCTCGAGGCCGGCCTCGTCGGCGGCGCGCACGACGGATCGGAGGCGTTCGGGCGGGTTCTGCGGGCGGAAGACCACACCGAGAGTCGTCATGACGGCCGAGCTTAGACCGCACCTCGATGCCGCCGCGGCCGGTGCTCGGCAAGGACCCTGCTGAACATCGCAAGGTAGCTTTCATGAGCCAAGGACAAATCTCCGAGTGCGTCTGCCGTGAACCACGCGATGGCATCGTGTTCGTCCGGTGCAACGTTCATCGGAGACCCCGTCCACGCTTCGATCAGCCAGATCTGCATGTCGAACGTGTCGCCACGAACTTCTTGCACGGGCGGACCCGACGGCGCCGCGATGTCGATTCCCAATTCCTCTCGGAGCTCGCGAGCAAGTGCCGAGCCAGGAAGTTCCCCGGGCTCCACGTGGCCACCGGGCAGGTCCCAGACGTCGGGATACCAGCGGCGTTGGGGAGATCGGTGACAAAGCAGTACTCGGTTGCCGTCCCGCAGCAACGCCGTGACGATGCGAGCTTTGGGAGAGTCTTCCGCGGAGATCGACACAGGCGCATTCTGCCGGAAGAGATGAAGCATCGGCGGCTAACGTGACCATGATGGATCTTCTCGTAATAGGTGGCAGCGGCCTGCTGGGGCAAGAAGTCACACGGCAAGCTCGCCGCCAAGGCACCCGAGTACTGGCGACGTTCCACCACCACGACGCAGTCAATTCCGATGTCGAATGGCGGCAGCTCGACATCCGCAACCGTGACGACGTGACGGCCCTGGTCCAGCGGTGCCGACCCACGGTGATCATCAACGCCGCGTTCCAGCAGACTGAGTGGAAGACCACCGCTGACGGCGCGATGCACGTCGCAGCCGCAGCGGCCGCGGTCGCAGCGCGCTTGGTGCATGTGTCCAGCGATGCGGTGTTCTCGGGTTCGGCCGCCCGCTACGACGAGACATGCCCGCCTGACCCCATCACACCCTACGGCGCGGCCAAGGCCGCGGCGGAAACCGCGGTCAAAGGCCTCGATCCAGGCGCCATCATCGCCCGCACGTCACTGATCATCGGACGCGGCGATTCGCCACACGAGAGGTACGTGCACGCGCTCGCGTCCGGCACCACGACAGGTGTCCTGTTCACAGACGACGTCCGGTGCGCCATACACGTAACGGATCTCGCATCCGCGCTGCTGGAACTGGCGCACTCGCCGCATGCGGGGATCCACCACATCGCTGGAACCGACGCCCTCAGCCGTCATGAACTCGGAGTTCTCATCGCCCGCCGCGACGGTCTCGGCGACGCCGAACTGCCGAGCGGCCATCGCGCGCAGAACGGCCCACCAGGTCCTCTGCAAGTGCGCCTGGACTGCGTCATGACGCAGTCGCGGCTCAAGACCAGGCTGCGAGGCGCACGCGAGTTCCTCACCGCCGAACTCGACCACCACCGTTGATCAAAGTTCGGTGATGCCGAGGCGCGTGAGGCCCTCCCGGAGCGTCACCTGACCGCTGTCGGCCGCGACCTAGTCTAGTGAGTCCATCTGAGAATTTCGTCGATGCCGAGCCCCACGTCGGCGAGGTCGCCAGCGGTGCGCTGAGCGCCCAGCCACTCGGCCGGCATATCGGCGCCCGCCATCAACGCGTCAATAATCGTCGGCGCGCCGGGATACACATCGATGATCGTGCCGTCGGGAAGAATCACGAATCCGGCGTGCGGGTCGCTGAAGGTCGATGGCCGGTCGCGGTCGTGCCGGGTGCTGGCCGGCCGGACCTTGTGAGGCTTGTTGGCGGAGGGCTCGTGGCGGGTCGGCGCCGGCCGGCCGCCGTGTGAGCCGTCCGCGACAGGCTTGGCGGCAACCGGCTTGGCGACGACAGGCTTGGTGACGACAGGCTTGGCGGCAACCGGCTTGGCGACAACCGGCTTGGCGGCGACGGGCTGAACGTCTGTCGGCTTACTCGCGGGCGGCGCGATAGCGGGCGCCGGGCCGCTGTCGCTCGGCTTTGCGGAGGCGACATGCGGCCGGCTGACGCTCGGCTGGATACCGGCGGATGCAGGCGGCTTGGCCGGACTGCCGGCGGCGGCCACCGGCTCGCTTGCGGCGGGCTTGACGCCGGTGGGCGGCGACTGACTGATGGGTGGCGGCTGACTGGCGGGTAGCGGCTGACTGGCGGGCGGCGGCTGAGTGACGGGCGGCGGCTGGCTGCCGCTGGGCCCGGGACTGACGGGAGTCCCTTGAGGAGGAAGGATTCGAAGCACGTAGGCGTCGGGACCGGCGGCGTCACCGGGTGCCTTGCTGGCGGCGGGATCGGGGACGTCGCTGCGGACAACAGACGACGGCAACAGCGACGTGATGACGGCGACCCCGGCGACGGCGACGAACCTGCGCATCCGGCGACCTCCTCGAACTGATAGGACGGAACACCCCGACGCTAACGCCGCATCAGACACAACGGGGCAATTCCGGCAATCCGCTAAGGGTTGTCACCCGCCACCACCGCCCACTGCGGATAGCCGGGTGCGGGCCTGGGTCGAGGTTTGCATACCGGTCGCGCTTCTTCGGGGTACGCGTGACCGGCGGTCACGCCGAAGCCGACCCCGTCCCCGCTCTCCCGGCGCGAGCCCGGCTTCGCCTCACCGCCCCAGCGCGACCGCCGGGAAACAGCCGCCGCAGCGCGACGGATTGGTGTTTCCCGGGCGGTCGCGCTGGGGCCGGGACGGACAGCCGGGCTCGCGCTGGGAGGGCGCGCACGCGTCGGCTTCGGCAAGACGCCGGTCACGCGTACCGAAGAAGGAGAGTGACCGGCAAGCAGAGCTCGCCATACGCGGTGATGTGGATCTCTCGCGGCCGAGCATGTTGGCAGGAGCCGATCGGGCAGGGTATCTGAAGTTGATGATGACAAGAGGCGGCGATGCCGTGCCCGGCGGACGGGCCGAACCGATCGGCGCGGGTGATCCGGCTCGAGTGGGCGCCTACCGCATCATCGGCCGTCTGGGAGCCGGCGGCATGGGGACCGTCTATCTTGGCGAGAGCGATCATGGGCGGCTGGTGGCGGTGAAGGTCGTGCGCCCCGCTCTGGCGTCGGACGAGGCGTTCCGCCGTCGTTTCCGCACCGAGGTGCAGCGAGCGCGGCAGGTGCCGCCCTTCTGCACGGCCGAGGTGCTCGATGCGGATCCGGCAACCCAGCACACGCTCGCTGATCAGATGGTCGGCACCGTGGCCTACATGGCGCCGGAACGATTCGACAACGCACCCGGCAAGTCGCTCACGGTGGCCGCGGACATCTTCGCGTGGGGTGCGGTGGTGGCGTACGCCGGTACCGGACGTAGCCCGTTCGACGGGGGAACGCCACTGGCGACGGCGACTCGCATCATGACCGAGCCGCCCGATCTGACCGGCCTGGCCGGACCCTTGCGTAAGCTGGTGGAGGCGGCGCTGCAGAAGCGGGCCGCCGACCGACCCGCCGCTCGGGAACTACTGGATCTGCTGTTGAGCACCGGCATGGCCGCCGAGTCACCGGCGCTGCGCAACGCGGCCCAGGAGGTTCAGACCACGTTCGCGGGCGTACCTCGTCCCATCGCCGAACCCGGCCCGACGCGAGGGGTCCGCCGACGCCGGCTGATCGCCGCCGTGCTGACGGCCGGGGTCGGCATGGCCGCGCTCGGGCTGGCGTTGCGCGCGCGGCTCGACGAACCGGCATCCCGTCCGGGCGACAGCCGGCCCCAGGGATCGGCACCGTCCACCGCACGCCCGTTCCGATTCGCGGCGGGCGCCGACGTGGCTGATCCGCTGACCCGGCCCGAGGTGATCCGCGCGAACAGCGACAACAGCAGCTCCTGCCGCTACGCCGGTGCGCTGGTGGTTACCGTGGCCCGAGACGGCACCTACGAGTGCGGATCCACTTCGCAGAGATTCGCCGGTGCTCACCGGATCTCGGTGGAGGTGGACTTGCGCACGGCGGGAAGCTGCGCCGCGGTGCAGTTCCTGGGCACCGAGATGGGCAGCTACGGGGTGAACGTGTGCGCCCACGGATACGTCTTCAACTGGTACGAGGGCGACAGCGTCGAAGAATTGGGAACCTATCTGCTGCCCGATCGCACACGGCTGCGCGAGCCGCACCGCGTCGCTATCGAGATCCGCGGCGACACGGCCGCTCTCCATCGAGACGCTCGCGAGATCGCCGTCGTCGAATTGGAGAAAGGCGTACCGCCGGGCGGTGGAAAAGTGCTGATCGGTGGTTATGGCGACCCGGCCGGCGGCAAGGCGCCCTACCAGGTCGCCTTCCGCAACCTGGAGATCATCGGGTGACCGTCCGCTAAACCGGAAAGCTGCCTAGATCATCCGAACTCCCCAATCTCGAAGACGGCCCGGCCGGATTCACGGTGAAGAATCACGGACGGCACATTCACCGTCGCAGATCGTGAGAGGGGATGTCATGACCGCCACCCAACCGCCCGCCGTGCAGGACGCGGCCGCTCCGGCGCAGGCCCGCTCCGGCCGGCACACCCGGTTGATCGTGGGCAGTGTTCTCGCCGGAATCGCGCTGTCCGTGCTCTGGTCGTACCACTTCGTGGACAAGACCATCGGTGACAACGTCGCCAACACCCTGCTCGGCCACGACGCCAAGGCCACCGCGATCGGCGGCACGGCGGCGGGACTGCTGTTCGCGTTCGTCTCGGGGCTGGCCGGCACGTTCACGGCCTGCAACATCGCCATGGTGGCGTCGATCGGGCCGATGACACACGCCGGCGCCGGTGCCACCTCGGCGGCGGGCCTGCGCTTCATGCTCCGGCCGCTGGGTCTGCTCACGCTGGGCATGGTCGTCGTCTCCGCCACGTACGGGTTCGTCGGAGTCCTGCTCGCCGACTCGCTGCCGCAGCTGTCGACCGCCACCACGGCCGGCGGCATGCCCGTACGACTGCTGCAGTCCGTGGTGGTCTTCGGGGTGATCGGTCTCGCGTTCGCGTACCTCGGCCTGGCCGTCCTCGGCCGGGTCCCGGACCCGTTCGCCCACCGCCCGCACGCCCGGGTATTCGTGCTCGGCATGCTGGTCGGCGCGTTCCTGATCGGCCGGCCGTACCCGCTGTTCCACAAGCTCTTCCAGTGGGCCGCCGACAACGGCAACCCCCTCTACGGCGCCGGCGCCTTCGTGCTGCAGTCGCTCGGCAACATCGCGATCGTGGCGGTCCTGTTCGTTCTCATCGTCCTCGTCACCCGCGGCGGCGTGATCCGCTGGCTCGCCGCGCAACCGGCACGCACCATCGCCGTCACCGGCTCGCTGTTGCTCGCGCTGGGCGTGTTCACCCTGGTCTATTGGACCGTCCGGGTGCCGGCGATCTTCGGCTACGGCTGGTTCCCGACGATGCCCTACAACTGAGTGGGAGCGTCGGCATGGAGATCCGCACCGAGCAGTGGGAGTCGATCCGCCGCGACGTCACCGCCGCCGGCGACCGGTTCGCCGACCTGGTGGAGCGGGCCGAGGCGGACCGGCGCGCGACCCGGCACTGGACCGTCACCGACACCGCGGTCCACGTGGCCACGTTGACCGACCTCGACGCGGTCGTCACCAAGGCCTATCCGGAACCGGCGTTTCCGTACCCCGACGTGCACGAGCAGTGGCGGCGCACCACGGTCGATCAGGTTGATGTGCTGAACGCCGCGGTGATGCGGTTGTTCAAGGAACGGGACCCGCGGACGCTGGCGGCCCGGATCCGCGCGGACTGCGCGGCGATGCTCGACGCCACGCGCGAGATCGACCCGTCGGTCCCGGTCCCCTGGCTGGGTAGTTCGACGCTGACGATGGCGGGCTTGTTCGCTCACATCGTCAACGAGTTCCACATCCACGGCCGCGACATCGCCCGAGCCGCCGGCCTGCCACACGTGGTCCCGCCCGCCGAGGCGGCGCCGTTCTTCGAGGTCTTCCTCGTCGGACTGGCTCGCGACGGCTACGGCCACCTGCTCGACACCCCGAAGCCGCTACCGGACCGACGAGTGGCGGTCGCCTTCGCATCGCGGCACACGCGCCCGGTGACCCTGCTGCTCGACGGCAACGTCGCGCGCGTCGCCGATCCGGGTACACGACCGGACGCGCGGGTCACGTACGACCCGGTCGTCCTCAACCTCATGCTCTTCGGCCGGGTCTCTCCGGTGCGAGCGGTGCTCTCCGGCGGCATCCGCGTCGGCGGCCCCAGGCCCTGGCTGCTGCCCGCCTTCATGCGCAAGGTCCGCTGCCCGAAGTGACGATGCACGCCGGCGAAGGGATGGCCCGCCCCGGCCCATCCCTTCGCCCGCTGCGGTGATCAGCTGGTCGCGATCCAGCTCAGCGCGTTGTACAGCTGTGGACTTCGCCCGGCCGTCGACGGCGATTCATCATGATGTATCGCCCAGCTTCACCGGCCGCCGTACCAGCCTCACAAGCTGTGCGGCAGAGGCGGGACCGATCCCGCCGGCGAAAGGAGACGCTCGTGTGGAGAATGCGCCGAAGTGCGGTAGCACTTCTGGTGGCCGGCACCGTCGCCGGAACCATGACGGCACCGGCGGCAGCCGGCGCCCGGACGGCCGGCTTCGATGTGCAGGCGCATCGCGGGGGCCTGGGCCTGCGGGTGGAGAGCACCCTGGCGTCGTTCGGCAACGCACTCCAGCTGGGTGTGTCGACGCTGGAGCTCGACGTGCAGATCACCGAGGACCGGCAGGCGGTGGTCACTCACGACCGGCGGGTCAGCGGAACCAAGTGCGTCGACACCGCGCCGGCGACCCCGGGTGACCCGGAGTTCCCGTACGTCGGCAAGTACGTCAACACGTTGACCCTGGCCCAGGTGCGCACCCTGGACTGCGGGTCGAAGACCCTGGCCGACAGGCCCGGGCAGCTCGCCGTGCCGGGCGCCCGCATGCCATTGCTCAGCGAGGTTTTCGCCCTCGTCAAGCGGTACCGGGCGGACGGCGTGAAGCTGAACGTGGAGACCAAGGTGGAGGCCGGCGCACCGACCGAGACGGCGCCTCGCGAGCAGTTCGTGCAGATCACCGCCGCTGAAATCCGCAAGGCCGGGCTGCTGCGGCAGGCCACCATCCAGAGCTTCGACTGGGGCGCGCTGATGCGGATGCGGCAGGTCGAGCCGCGACTGCCGCTGGTGGCGCTCACCAACGTCGACTTCCTCCAGGTCGGTCAGCCGGGCGCGTCACCGTGGCTGGGCGGGATCGACATCGACGACTTCGGCGGTGACCCGATCCGGGCCATCCGCAGCTTCGGCGCCACCACGTTCTCGCCGGTGCACGGGTTCCCGCAGAACGGCACGGTGACCGATCCGTCCTACCGGCCGTACGTGACCCGGGAACTCGTGCGGCACGCGCACGCCAACGGCATCCGGGTGGTGCCCTGGACCATCAACGACGCGCCGACGATGAGCAAGCTCATCGACGACGGCGTCGACGGCATCATCACCGACTATCCCGACCGATTGCGTACGCTGCTCGCACAGCGCGGCCTGCGGCTGCCGCGGGCGTACGCGTCCCCGTTCGACGTCCAGGCGCATCGCGGCGGCCGGGCGGACCGGCCGGAGAACACCCTGCCGGCCTTCGCCCACGCCCTGACGAACCCGGCCGTCTCCACGCTGGAACTGGACACCGGCGTCACCGCTGACGGGCAACTCGTCGTCCTGCACGACCGGACCGTCAACGGCTCGCACTGCGCCGACACCGCACCGGTGCGCCCGGCTGACCCGGAGTTCCCGTACGTCGGCAAGCTGGTTCGCGACCTGACCCTCGCCCAGCTCAAGACTCTGGATTGCGGATCCAGGACGCCGCCGGACGCCCCGCGGCAGATACCCGTGCCCGGCGCCCGCATTCCCACCCTGGCCGAGGTGTTCGCCCTGGTCGAGCGCAGCGGCCGCGACGACGTGGCACTGAACATCGAGACGAAGATCAGCCCGATGGTCGAGGACACCGCGCCGTATCAGGTCTTCACCCGTACGCTGGTCCGCGAGATCCAGCGCGCCGGGTTCGTCGACCGGGTGACCGTGCAGTCGTTGGACTGGCGCACCATCCGCTATGCCCGCGGCTTGGACCGGCGGATCGAGACGGTCGCGCTGATCCGGCAGTACGGTCCGGACGAGTGCACGAGCCTGGCCGACGAGTGCTCGCTGCGGGCCGTCTACGGCGATCCGACGGTGAAGAGCCCGTGGACCGCCGGCCTCGACTGGTGGCGTCACCGCGACGTCGGTGCCCTGGTGCGCGCTGCCGGAGCCGGCACTGTTTCGGCGAACTGGCAGGTGCACGACCCGCAGCAACCGGTCGTCGCGTCCGACGACTGGTACCTGCGACAGAACCCGGCCTACTTCCACGGGCCGCGGGTGCGGGAGTTGCAGACCAGGTACCGGCTCAAGGTGGTGCCGTACACGGTGAACGACGCGACGATCATGCAGCGCGTGATCGACCTCGGGGTGGACGGCATCATCAGCGATGACCCCGGCCTGCTGATCAGCGTGCTGATCCGTAACGGACTGCGATAAGGGCGGCTCAAGGCCACCTGGAGGTCATCCGGGGTGCAGGCGGCCGGTGCGGCCACAGGCGAGGACCTCGGCGCGCCGGCGCCAGGTGGGCGCCTGGGCGTGCACCGCCGCGATCGCCGCCTCGACCGCATATCTGCTCAGCGAACGCTGCCGCAGAGTGTCCGAGACCAGCGATCCACCCTCGCTGATCACGAAGCGTGGTAGCCGCCCACGCCGGCTCCAGCTCCGCGCCGGAGAGGATCTTCGAGCCGGCCGCCTCCGCGAACGCGGCATGCCCGGCATCAAGCGCCGTGATCTCCGCCGGCGTCATGGCCTCTCACTGCGCGGTGTCGCCGTAGATCAGAATCAGGTACTTCGCCATCTGACACATCCCCATCATGTCTCTCGACCCTGGTCTGGGCCTCCTGCCAGTACGACGAGCACGCGAAGCGCCAGATCGACACCACGCCCGAGGATTTTAAGTACCGAGGGCTTCCGCAACGGGCCGGGAATTTCGGTGGGCGGCGTGCGCCGGTTCGCATAGCTTCGCGGAATGGACGAGACCGGTGGTGGGAACATCGGCGGGGCCGACTGGATACCCGGCTTCCGGGCGATAGCGGCGGCCGAGTCGGGCGAGGAGCGATTCGCTGGGGCGGTGCTGGTCTGCCGGCGCGACGAGACAATCCTGGCCGACGCGTACGGCCTGGCCGATCGCGAACAAGACATCCCGAATCTGGTGTCGACTCGCTTCCGCAACGGGTCGCTCACCAAGATGTTCACCGCGGTGGCGGTGGGCCAGCTGATCCAGGCCGGCCTGGTGGATACCGCGGCGCCGGTGGGCACCTACCTGACCGGCTACCCCAACCGGGACGTGGCTACCAAGGTCACCATCCATCATCTTCTGACGCACACCGGCGGCACCGGAGACATCTCCGAGCCGGAGTACCTGGAACATCGCCAGCAGGTCCGCACGGTCGCGGACTACCTGCGGCTGTTCGGCCAGCGGGGCCCGCTGTTCGAGCCGGGCGCCTGGTTCGACTACAGCAACTACGGGTTCATCCTGCTGGGCGCCGTGATCGAGCAAGTCAGTGGACTGAGCTACTACGACTATGTCGACGACCACGTGTTCGCGCCGGCGGGGATGGCCCGCAGCGGGGCACTTCCGTACGACGGGTCGGTGGCCGATCTGGCTGTCGGATACACGGCCGAGAGCGGGCAGGTCGCTCGTGACACCGACACCTTGCCGTACCGGGGATCGCCCGCGGGTGGCGGCTACACCACGGTCGAGGACCTATGGCGGTTCGCCACCGCGCTGACCGGTCACCGGTTGCTCGACGCGCAGCACACCAACTTGGTGACCACCGCGAAGCTGAACGCCGGCTGGAGCGGCAGGTGTGTCGCCTACGGCTTCCTCGATCGCACGATCTACGGAATCCGGACGCTCGGATGTATCGGCGGATCACCGGGCGCGAGCGCCGAACTGACGATCTACCCCGACTCCGGCTACGTCGTAGCCGTGCTGGCCAACCTCGATCCACCCATCGCGTCGCAGGTCTCCGAATTCATCTGCCACCGGCTGCCCGTCACACCTTGACCCGGGTCCGAAAGTTTCGGAATCAAGACACCCGTATCCCCTCCCCGATCAGCTTCTTATTGCTGATAGCAGGCGCTTGAGCAGCGCGTAGCCCTACATATAGTTCCGAAAATGGATCGGAAGTTGTTGACACAGCGACCGTGCTGCTCGACAGTAATCAATCGACGGTGGCAAACGTCTCCATCCCCAGCGCTGCCAGCCAGCCGCGTGCCGGCTCGTATCGCGCTGCCTGGTTTCCCCGCCAGGCTTCACCAGGAGGTAACGCATGCACGACGCTCCCCGCCGCGTGAGAAGCAGAAGGATGTTCGTCGGCGCCGCGGTCATCGCGGCCATGGCCATCGGAGGTACGGCGATCGCCGAATTGAACCGGCCGAACGTGGCGGCCGCGGCCGCCAGTTGCTCGGCCGGCTACGTCGCCCTGACCTTCGACGACGGGCCGAACGCCGGCACGACCAACCAGCTCATCAGCACGCTGCGCTCCGCCGGCGCGACCGCCACCGTCTTCCCGACCGGGCAGAACGCGACGAACAACGCCTCGCTCATGCAGGCGTACAAGAACGCGGGTCTGCAAATCGGCAACCACAGCTGGGACCACCCGCATCTGCTCACCATGAGCCAGAGCCAGATGCAGTCCCAGCTGTCGCGGACCCAGCAGGCGATCCAGCAAACCGCCGGCGTGACACCGACCGTCTTCCGCCCGCCCTACGGCGAGACCAACGCGACGCTCAGGTCGGTCGCCTCCTCGCTCGGCCTGCGCGAGGTCATCTGGGACGTCGACTCCCAGGACTGGAACAACGCCAGCGCCAGCCAGATCCGTCAGGCGGCCGGCCGCCTGACGAACGGGCAGCTCATGCTCATGCACGACTGGCCCGCCGCGACGATCCAGGCCCTGCCGGGCATCCTGCAGGATCTCCAGGCGCGCAATCTGTGCACCGGGCACATCTCGTCCAGTACGGGCCGGGCCGTCGCCCCGCCCGGGACCAACCCGGGCGGGGGTACCGGCAGCTGCACCGTCTCGGTCAGCCGCGGTAGTGACTGGACCGACCGGTTCAACGTGAACCTCTCGGTCAGCGGCAGCAGCACCTGGGCCGTCCGGATCGCGCTGGGTAGCGGGCAGAGCCTGCAGAGCAGCTGGAACGCCTCGGTCACCGGCACCACCGGCACCCTGACGGCGCGGCCCAACGGGTCGGGCAACAACTTCGGGATAACGGTCTACAAGAACGGCAACAACAACACACCCACCGCCACCTGCGCGTTGAGCTGAGCGGAACCGCGGGACCGGCGGCATCACACCGCCGGTCCCGCGCCCGCGGACCCGGCAGACGGGTCTCTAGGCTGAGGCCATGAAGGTTCTGTCCATCCAGTCGGTGGTCGCACACGGCCATGTCGGTAACTCCGCGGCCGTGTTCCCGCTGCAGCGCATCGGTGTCGAGGTCGTTCCGATTCCCACGGTGAACTTCTCCAACCACACCGGCTACGGCGCCTGGCGGGGGCCGCTCATCCCGCCGGAGGATGTGGCCGAGATCCTCCTCGGCGTGGAGGAACGCGGGGTGTTTCCGGAGATCGACGCCGTGCTGTCCGGCTATCAGGGTGGGGTGGGCATCGGCGATGTCATCGTCGACGCCGTGCGCCGGGTGAAGGCCGCGAACCCCGCGGCCCTCTACGCGTGCGACCCGGTCATGGGCAACGCCAAGTCCGGATGCTTCGTGGCACCCGAGATCCCCGCCCTGCTGCGGGACCGGGTCGTGCCGGTGGCCGACATCATCACCCCGAACCAGTTCGAGCTGGGATTCCTGACCGGCACCGAGCCGGCGAGCATCGACTCGACCCTCGCCTCGGCCGACCTCGCCCGCACCATGGGCCCCTCGACCGTGCTGGTCACGAGCGTGGAGCGGCCCGACCGGGAGGACGGGGTGATCGAGATGCTTGTGGTGGACGAGGCCGGTTCCTGGCTGGTCAGCACCCCGCACCTGCCGTTCAAGGCGAACGGGTCCGGCGACGTCACGGCCGCCCTGTTCACCGCCCATTACGTCAGGACGAAGGATGCGGCGGTGTCGCTGGAACGCACCGCCTCCAGCATCTTCGATCTGATCGAGACCACCTACCGGTCCGGCAAGCGCGAGCTCCAGTTGGTGCAGGCCCAGGACTTCTACGCGGCGCCGCGAATGCAGTTCAGCGCCAAGCAGGTGCGCTGATCGCGGCTAACTGATCTTCTTGCGGTAGATCGCCACCGCGGAGGCGTACGCCACCACGAGGATGCCGGCGCACCACGCGAGGGCGATCCAGATGTCGGCGCCGACGGGTTCCTGCGCGAACAGTGCCCGGAGGGTGTTCACGATGGATGTCACCGGCTGGTTCTCGGCGAACCACGCGACCGGGGCAGGCATCGAGTCGGTCGGCACGAACGCCGAGCTGATGAACGGCAGGAAGATCAGCGGGTAGCTGAACGCGCTCGCGCCGTCGATGGTCTTGGCGGACAGTCCCGCGATCACGGCGATCCAGGTCAGCGCGAGGGTGAACAGGATCAGGATGCCGGCCACCGCCAGCCAGGCGCCCACCGACGCGCCGGTGCGGAACCCCATGAGCAGCGCGACGCCGGTGACGATCGCGATCGAGGCCAGGTTGGCGACGAGCGAGGTCAGCACATGCGCCCACAGCACGGAGGGTCGTGGGATCGGCATCGACTGGAAGCGCTCGAAGATGCCGCTCTGCATGTCGAGGAAGAGGCGGTACGCCGTGTAGGCGATGCCGGACGCGATGGTGATGAGCAGGATGCCGGGGAGCATGTAGTTGATGTACGACTCGTCGGATCCGGTATTGATGGCGCCGCCCAGCACGTACACGAACAGCAGCATCAGCGCGACCGGGGTGACCGCCGTGGTGATGATGGTGTCCGGGCTGCGCAGGATGTGACGCAGTGACCGGCCGGTGAGGGCGCCGGTGTCGCTGAGGACGTGGGTGGTCATCGGGATTCCTCTCCTGCGGACGCGGCGTCGTCGCCGACGAGGGCGAGGAAGACCTCCTCGAGGGTCGGCTGCTTCTCGACGTACTCGATCTTGGCGGACGGGAGGAGCTGCTTCAGTTCGGCGAGGGTGCCGTTCTGGATGATCCTGCCGTTGTGCAGGATCGCGATCCGGTCGGCGAGCTGCTCGGCCTCGTCGAGGTACTGCGTGGTCAGCAGCACGGTGGTGCCGCCCTTGGCGAGCTCCTTCACCGTCTGCCACACCTCGATGCGGGCCTGCGGGTCGAGCCCGGTGGTCGGCTCGTCGAGGAAGATGATCGGCGGATCGCCGATCAGGCTCATCGCGATGTCGAGCCGCCGGCGCATGCCGCCCGAATACGTCGCCGCGCGCCGGTTCCCGGCGTCGGTGAGCGAGAAGCGGGCGAGCATGTCGTCGGCGATCGTTCCCGGGTTCTTCATGTGACGGAGCTTCGCGACCAGCACGAGGTTCTCCCGGCCGGTGAGCATGTCATCGATCGCGGCGAACTGGCCGGTCAGGCTGATCGACCGGCGTACCTCGCCCGGCGCCGAGGAGACGTCGAAGCCGTGCACGGTCGCGGTGCCCGTGTTCGCCTTCAGCAGCGTCGACAGGATCCGCACCAGCGTGGTCTTGCCGGCGCCGTTCGAGCCGAGCAGAGCGAAGATGCTCCCGGCCGCCACGTCGAAGTCGACGCCGCGCAGCACGTGCAGGTCCTTGAAGGACTTCGTGATGGCCTGCACCCTGATCGCGGGTTCGCGCGTCTCGGTGCTGATCATGCGCTCTTCTCCCCGCCGTCGACGCCGGCGGCGGCGTCGATCGCCGTCCGGAGGCGCTCGCGTTCCTTGTCGATCCACTGCTTGGCGGAGTACGCCTGCAGGAACGTCTCGGCGAACTCGACCGGGTCGTCGCCGACGATCGCGCGGACCGGCGTGCCATCGGTCGCCGCACGCTCCCAGAGGTCGACGAAGTCGCCGAGCATCGTGACCAGCGTGTCGCCGTCGAGGATCCCGCCCTGATACATGAAGTACCGGTGGAGCGCCTTCGCGGCGCTGCGGTAGGACTCCGGCAAGGCCTCGATCCGGGCCATGTACTGCTTGTACTGCTTCTTCTGCTCGAGCGACCCGGTGAGCGTCTCGATCCACTTCGCTACCATGCTCATGCTCCTTCGTCGTGTCGGTTGTCGGCGTGGTGAAGCTGTTCGATGCGCTCCGCGAGGACGTTCCAGGTCTCCCAGAACTCGGCGAGCTGGTCTCGCCCCTTCGCGTTGAGCGAATACACCTTCCGCGGAGGCCCCTTCTCGGAGGGGACCTTCTCCACGTCCACGAAGCCTCTCTGCTCGACGCGGATGAGCAGCGCGTAGATGGTGCCTTCCGCGATGTCGGAGAATCCCCGGTCCCGTAGCCACGCGGTGATCTCGTAGCCGTATGCGGACCTGCGGGCCAGGATCGCCAGGACGATGCCCTCGAGAGTGCCCTTCAGCATCTCCGTCATCTGGTTGCCCATGCGATCAGCTCCTCGCTATTCAGCGTCGTTGACTACCACTAGACGGTAACACTAGGTACCGGTAGCTAGCAACGCTGAATACCAGGGGTCAGCTCGCGTACGCCTCCAGCGCCGACAGCTGCCCGGCCGGCCATCCCGTGTTCGCGGTCGCGGTGACCCGCAGGTATCGAGTCGGGGTCGCCGCGAAGCCGATCGTCACCGTGTTGCCGGAGCCCGGGCTGAACGCGCGCCCGGCGGGCCCGGCGAGCGTGGTGAACGTGGACCCGTTCGTGCTTCCCGAGATCGCGAGCGTCTGCGTCCGCGCACCCCACGAGGGCGGCAGTTTCAGGACCACCCGCCCGACCGCGACAGCCGCGCCCAGGTCCACCTGGATCCACTGCGGGAAGGCGTTGTTCGCGCTCTCCCAGTAGCTGCCGGTGTCCCCGTCGACCACGTTGCCCGGCCCGTACGTCTGAACTTGGCTGCTCGCGGTGGCCGCCCTGCCACGCGCCAGGTCGGTGACGGGCGGCGGTGTGGTCGGCGCGTCCTCCCCGTACACCTGAAGTTGGGCGAGCTGAGCCGCCGGCCAGCCGGTGTTGCCCGCGAAGCTGAGCCGCACGTAGCGGGCGGTGGCGCCGGAGAGCGTGACCGTCACCGCGTTGCCGGAGCCGGGATCGAAGACGTAGCCGGCGGAGCCGGCGAGGGTGCTGAAGCCGGCGCCGTCGCTGCTGCCCTGCACGGTGATCGTCTGGGTGCGCCTCTCCCAGCCGGCGGGCAGTCGCAGGACCAGGCTCTTCGCCGCATACGCGGCACCCAGGTCGACCTGGAACCACTGCGGGAGCGCGCCGCTGGACTCCCAGTAGGTGCCGGTGCTCGCGTCGACCGCGTTCGCCGCGGCGTAGGGACCGTTCACGCTGCTCGCGCTCACCGCTTTGCCGGCGGCGAGATCCCCGGTTCCGGTCGTCGGCTGCGTCGGGCGTACGGCAGTGAGCGCGATCTGCCCCTTCAACATCTTCCCGGCGTCCGTGGTGATCCGCAGGTAGTAGTCGGCGGAGCAGAAGGTGCCGTCCTCGTCGAGCGCGCGGATCCCGGTGCCGGCCGGCACGGTCGCGGCCGTCTCGGCGGTCTTGGCGATCTGGTTGCCCTCGTTGAACTCGTCGAACATGGACACGTAGAGACCCTGCGCGCCGAGCCGGACCATGTTGTAGATGCTGCGCCAGTAGAAGTCGCCGTGCCGGCGGTGACCGGAGGACAGGTCGCCGGGAAGCACGCACGGCTGGTAGTCGATGCCGTGCGCGTTGCAGTCGGCCTGGTCGCCCGCGTTGACGTTGGTGTAGAACCAGTCGAGCCCGGCCAGGTCGCCAGTGCGGCCGACCATCCACGGCGAGATCATGTGGAAGGCGTGGTAGACGTCGAGGAAGCCGGTGCGGCTGTCGTTCCTACCCTCGCGCCAGTAGGTGGGCACGCCGCCGATCACGTAACACCCCTGCGCCTTGAACCAGTTGACCACGTCGAGGCATTGGGCCGGGGTGAACGGGCGCCCGTCGTCGTTGAAGCCGAAGCCCCAGATGCAGACGACCGGCTTGCCGTTCTGCTTCGCGTACGCGCTGGACGCGGTGTGTGCGGACATCTTGCTGGTCCAGTCGGTCTTGATCTGCGACTGCATGCCGGTCCAGCCGGTCACGTCGTACATGATGTAGAACTTGCGGCCGGTGCGCTCGGCCGCCGCTCGCACCTTGAGCGTCATGGCGTCGCGGGTCGGGCCCTCGTCGCCGGTCGGGTTGAACCGCTGCAGTGCGGCGGTGTCGATGCCGTAGGTCTGCATCCAGTTGAAGTGCGTGTCCACGGTCTGCTGGTCGTAGGACGAGAAGAGCGCGGCGGGCTGGCCGTTGCCGAGATTCGGGTACGCCGTCGGGTACGTGCGCGTGAAGTCGCGCAGGTCCGGCCAGGACACGATCGTGGTGTTGCTGGGCGACGGCGGCTGGAAGCGGTCGCGGCTCCAGTGCCACCAGCCGCCGATCGGTGCGCCGTCGCCGGGACAGGCGAACCAGCCCTGGTAACCGACGCTGACCTTGCCGACCACGTCACCGTCGGGCGATGCGGCGTGGGCCGGTGCGGCTCCGGCGAGCAGGGCGGCTGCCGGGCCGAGCGCGGCCGAGGACAGCAGGGTACGGCGAGTGACTGCCATGGGGACTCCAGTCGATCCTGGGGGACGGGAAGGGATCGACGGTCATCGTGACAGTAGTGGTCACAACTACGCAATAGTTGGACGATACTTTGAAACATCCTGCGTGCGAGCCGGAAATTCACGAGCCGGCGAGGATCGCCGGCACCTCGCCCGAGATCGGAAAATGGTCAGCTCAAATGGCGACCTGATGCGCACGAAACGGGAATTCTGGATTGGCCGGCAAAGGTCATCGTGCCGTTCGAAGATTCGCCGAACATCACCTGGCCGCTGAATTACGGCCGCGTAATTCCGACACTTCTGTTGCCTCGTCCGCGACGGTTGCCCACAATACGGCCTATCGACACGGGGCCAGGATGTCGCGCGGTGAAACCGCATTCCGGGCCCGCTGTTCGAAGGCGCGACGGGGCGTGGCCGATCATCCGACGTGGTCACGGCGCCGATATCCGTTCTCGAGCTGTGCGGGGGCCGAGGTGTCTCGCGACGGTGACCTGGAAATCGTCCTCCGATGGGACCGCAAGAACGCCGCTTTCGAGATCGGCGTTCGATTCGACGTGCCGGCGGACAACGTCGAAGAGTGGATGCCACCAGTCGATCCGATCCCCATTGATCTCGACGAACTCGCCCGGCTGCGCGCCGATGAGTCCGCCTACGGGCAGGCGCTGACCCGGATGGTGCTGGGTGTGGAGAGCGTCCAGCCCTTCGTGCTGCGCGCGCTGCACCACACGGAGGGCCGGAACCGCCTGCACGTGCGGCTGCACATCGCGGCGCCACCCCGCTTCCACGCGATCCGCTGGGAGTTGCTGCAGGATCCGCGTACCGGGCAAACGCTGGCGGCCCAGGCCGACATCCTGCTGTCCCGGTACCTGAGCAGCTCGGACTGGCGATCCATCCCGGCGCTGGCCGAGCACGATCTTCGAGCGCTGATCGTGGTCGCCGGTCCGGAGTTCGCCGCCGAGGAGACGTTCGGAGGGCGCACTCTGGCGCCGGTGGCCGTCGCCGACGAACTGGCCCGGGCCCGCGAGGCGCTCAAACGAATCCCGCACGTGCGCGCCCTCAGCGACGGGCAGGCCACCCTGGACGACCTGCTCGCCGAGCTCGAACAGGGTGTGGACATCCTCTACCTGGTCTGCCACGGCGTACTTGTCGACGAGGTCCCGGTGCTGCTGCTGGAGAAGTCCGATCGCTCCCCGGATCTGGTGGACGGCCGCAAGCTCGAAGAACGCCTCGCCGAGCTGGATCGGCGCCCGACGATCGCCATGCTCAGTTCCTGCCAGTCGGCAGCCGGGGACGCGCAGATGTGGAGCCAGGACGACGGCGCGCTGTCCGCGCTGGGTCCCCGGCTCGCGAAGGTGGGGGTCGCGGCGGTCGTCGCGATGCAGGGCAACGTCTCCATCGATACCGCCACGGTGTTCGCCCCGGCGTTCTTCACCGCCCTGGCCGACCACAACGGCCGGGTCGACGAGGCCATGGCGGCCGGACGGCGGGCGATCCGCAGCCGCCCGGACTGGTGGGTTCCGGTGCTGTTCTCCCGGCTGCGTTCCGGCCGCACCTACTACCGGCCCGCCTTCACCGAGCGCGAGGAGGCCACGTGGCAGTCGCTCAAGCTCAGCCTGTCGCAGAACGCCATCACGCCGGTGCTCGGACCCGGGCTGGCGGGCGGCATCATCGGGAGCCGCCAGCAGATCGCCCGCAACTGGGTGGAGCGCTGGCAGATGCCGATCTCCCCGCGCGACCAGGGTGATCTCGCCAAGGTCGCACAGTACCTGCGGGTGCACAGCGGTGCACCCAGCGACGTGTGGCTCAGAGTCCAGCAGCATCTGCTGGACGAGATGGTCGAGCGACGCACCGCCCACCGCGGCGACCCGATCTGGGACCTCCCGGACGACAAGCTCAAGGGGCCCAGCCCGGTGCCGGCCATCCTCGAGGTCGGCAGGCGCCTGCGCCGCGCCGACGAGGGCGACCCCTACCGGGTCATGGCCGGGCTCCAGGTACCCATCTACATCACGACGAACTGGACGGACCTGCTGCAGAAGGCGCTGGAGGACGAGGGCCGCAAGCCGGTCACCATGATGTTCCCGTGGAACAAGCACATCCCGACGTTGCGGCCGCGACTCGAACCCACCGCGGCCACGCCCCTCGTCTACCACCTGTACGGCCGGCTGGACAATCCGGCGTCGCTGGTCCTCAGCGAGGACGACTACTTCCGGTGGATCACCGAGTGGATCTCCGCCCGGAAGTACGTGCCCACCTCGGTGAAGTCGGCGCTCACCACGGTGTCGCTGCTCTTCCTCGGTTACAGCCTGGACGACTGGGACTTCCGCGTCCTCTTCCACGGCATCAAGAGCTTCGCCGGCAGCCGCCGGCTGGAGGACCGCAACCACGTGGGTGTGCAACTGAGCCCGCAGAGCCAGACGATCGACACCGAAGCGGCTCAGGAGTACCTGGAGTCGTACTTCGGCGACGACAAGATCACTATCTACTGGGGAGAGACCCGCACGTTCCTGGATGAGCTGCGCACCCGAAAGCTCCTGCCATGACTGCCACCAGCAATCCCGGCAAAGCCGGACGCAAGAACCCGTACGTGGGACCGCGGGCCTTCCGCAGCGGAGAGGACCTGCCGGCACGCGACTTCGAGATCCGCGAGCTGACGGATCTGCTGATCGCCGAACGCATCGCCCTGCTGCACTCCCCCTCCGGGGCCGGCAAGACGTCACTGATCCAGGCCGGTGTCGTGCCCCGGCTGGAACGCGGACATCCGTCGTGGGGCGAAGTGCCGTTCCTGGCCTCCCGCCCCCTGCGGGTCAAGACACCGGCCCGGACCGGCCTGGCCGTGCGCAACCGCTACATCCACAGCGTGGCGCTCGACCTCCTGCCGCTGCGGGACGAGGCCGAGGTGGCCGAGATGCGGTTCCCGGAGATCATCGCCGCGGCCATGCCCGACTTCGAGAAGTACACGCCGGTGCTGATCTTCGACCAGTTCGAGGAGATCCTGTTCCTGGATCCGACCGACTGGGACAGCCAGGGTGTGTTCTTCGCCGAGCTGGGCGAGGCGCTGCAGGACAACGACATCTGGGTGCTGTTCGCGATGCGTGAGGACTACATGGGCGGGCTGGACCGCTACCTCCACCACATCCCGGGCTACCTGCACGCCACGTTCCGGCTGGACTTCCTCGACACCGCCGCCGCCAAGAAGGCCATCATCGAGCCCGCGGACAAGATGGGTGTCAAGGTCACTGAGGAGGCCGCCGACGAGCTGGTCCAGCGGCTGCGCACCATCCGGGTGCAGAGCCCGGCCAACGGCGTCGACCTGGTCAAGGGTCCCTACGTCCAGCCGTTCCAGCTGCAGGTCGTCTGCCGGCACCTCTGGCGCACCCTCGACAAGGAGAAGCAGGGGCGGTTCTCGACCATCGACCTCGACCGGGTACGCCGGCACGCCGACATCGCGGCTTCCCTGCGCCGGTACTACCGCGACACAGTCACCGAGGTCGCAGCCGTCACCGGCGCGGACGAACTGACGATGCGTGACTGGTTCGAATCCAACCTCGTCACGGCACAGGGCTTCCGTACCCAGACGCTCACCGGGCCGGCGTCCACGGACGCCGGCGCGGGCGCCGTGCTCTCCGCGTTGCAGGACGCGTACCTGCTGCGGAGCGACACCCGGTCCGGGTCGGTCTGGTACGAACTCGCCCACGACCAGCTCATCACGCCGGTGCTCGAGGACAATCGCAACTGGCGGGAGTCCCGGCTGGAGTCCTGGCAGAAACGCGCCCGCGACTGGCGTACCACCCGGCACCGCGAGTTGCTGCTCGCCGGGGACGAGCTGCGACAGGTGCAGCGCCACGCGAGCGTGCGCGAGCTGACCCCGGACGAGCAGCAGTTCCTCCGGGAGAGCATCGTGGCCGAGCGGGACCGCAGCGTCATCGCACGAGCCCGTTCGGCGGTGAGCCGGCTGACCGGCCTGGTCGCCCTGCTCACACTCACCATCGTGATTCTGGCGATCCTCCTGATGCTCGATTGAATCGAGGACCCGGCATGGCCAAGACTCCGGTCGCCGACGTGATCGTGCTGATTCCCGGCATCACCGGCAGCGTGCTCGCCAAGGACGGCAAGGACGTGTGGGCGCTGTCCGCGGGCGCGGTCGGCCGGGGACTGCGGACCATCGGCCGCAGCCTGCGCGACCTGGAGATGCACGGCGACGACCCGGACGCCGACGACCTCGGCGACGGCATCACCGCTCCGCGGGTACAGCCGGACACGCACCTCATTCCCGGCCTCTGGAAGATCGACGGGTACGGGAAGCTGGCCACCACCCTGGTCAAGGAGCTCGACGTCGAACCCGGCGTCAACCTGTTCGAGCTCCCGTACGACTGGCGCCGCGACAACCGGGTCGCCGCCCGCCAGCTGGCCCGGCGCAGCCACGAGTGGCTCTCCGCCTGGCGCGACCGCTCCGGCAACGCCGACGCCAAGCTGATCCTGGTCGGACACTCGATGGGCGGCCTGGTGGCGCGGCACTTCCTGGAGCTGCTCGACGGCTGGCGGGACACCCGGCTGCTGATCACCTTCGGTACGCCGTACCGCGGCTCACTCAACGCCCTCGACTTCGTCGCGAACGGCATGCGCAAGAAGCTCGGCCCGCTGACCCTGCCGAACCTCACCGCCCTGGTGCGCTCCTTCACCTCCATCTACCAGCTGCTGCCGATCTATCCGTGTGTGGAGCGGGACGACGGCACGCTGGGCCGGGTGATCGAGGTGCCCGGCATCCCGGGGCTCGACACCGGCCGGGCGGCCGCCGCCCTGGGCTTCCACGACGAGATCCGGCAGGCGGTGCTGGAGCACCGCGAGTCCGCGCGGTACACGGCGGAGGGCTACCAGATCAAGCCCGTGGCCGGGATCTTCCAGCCGACCTCGCAGAGCGCCCGGCTGACCGGCGGCGGCCTCCAGATGCTGCGCGACTATCGGGGTACGGACCAGGGCGGCGACGGCACTGTCCCGAGCGTCTCGGCGACCCCGATCGAGCTCAGCAACATGGACCTCGAGGTGTACGTCCGGGAGCGGCACGCCTCCCTGCAGAACGCGAACTTCTCCCTGGACCAGGTGCTGGGAATCATCCGCCGGCAGCGGATCGACCAGTCGCAGATCTACGCGCCCGGCACCGGCATCAGCCTCGACATCGACGACGTCGTGCTGGCCGGCGAACCGGTCATCGTCCGCGCGCTGGCCGAGCAGCCGTTCGCCGAGCTGGTCAGCGAGGTGCGGGAAGCCGGAAGCGGCGGGCAGGTCACCAGCACGGCGATGCGGGAGGGCTCCGACGGATGGCACGAAGCCGAGCTCGGTGCCCTGCCCGAGGGGACGTACCGCGTCCGGGTGCGTGCCGCCGACCCGGACCAGGCGATCAGCCCGGTCACGGACGTCTTCATGGTCGTCGGGGAGGGGGCCGACATCGATGACTGAGCCGCCTGAGGACCGGATCTACCCCAATGGCATCGACGGGCTGACCGGGCGCTACCTCATCGAGCCGATCTCCACCGCCGAGCTGGCCACGTGGGAACGCCGGCCGGAGGACGTGGACACCTCGCAGTGGGTACGGCTGGCCTGGACGAACGCCAAGCAGGACCACCTCGGCCTGCCCTTCGACGTCGACCCGCAGAACCTCGGCCGGGCCGGGTGGGGCGTCGTGGTGAGCACGGCCGACACGACCGGAGTGCTCGATGAACTGGCGCCGCTGCTCCGCCACCGCGAGGAGCAGGCAGGCGAGCGGTTCAAGATACTCGACCACCTCCCCGGCGAGACCTGGCTGGGCTGGCTGGAGCGTCGCCGGGTCGGCCCGGGCTCCATCAACCCGGAGAACGTGCCGTACTACCTGCTGCTGGCCGGACCGCCCGGGCTCATCCCGTTCAGCTTCCAGTACCTGCTCGCCGTCGAGTACGCGGTGGGCCGCCTCCACTTCGACGACGCCGCCGGCTACCGGCGATACGCCGAGTCGGTCGTGGACTACGAGCAGGCCGGCGCGCCGCGGCACGACGACACCGCCGTGTTCTTCGGCACCCGGCACGACTTCGACCGGGCCACCCAGTTGTCGGCCGATCGGCTGGTCCGGCCGCTGGTGGACAGCTTCGGGCCGGGTGGCCGGTACGAGCGGGTCGGCGGTGGCCGTACGCGTACCGTCCTGGGGGAATCCGCCACCAAGCAGTCGTTGGCCGAGGTCTTCGGCGGCGACGGCCCGCAGGGCCGGCCCGCGTTGCTCTTCGCCGCCGCACACGGGCTGGGCGGCTGGCCGCCCGGCCATCCCGACCAGCACGCCCGGCATGGCGCCCTGGTGTGCCAGGACTGGCCGGGTTTCGGCCGGATCGACGCCACCCACTCGTACGGCGCGGCCGACCTGCCGGCGGACGCGCGGGTGCACGGCCTGATCGCGTTCCTCTTCGCCTGCTACGGGGCGGGTACGCCGCACCTGGACCCGTTCACGAGCAAGCGCGGCTGCGAGCCGCCGGCCGTCGCGGACGAGCCGTTCGTGGCGGCACTCCCCCAGCAGCTTCTCGCTCATCCCGGCGGCGGCGCACTGGCCGTGATCGGGCACGTCGATCGCGCGTGGGGCTACTCGTACCTCTTCGGCGGCGAGGCCCAGCTGGTCCCGTTCCAGAACGCGATCGGGCGGATCCTCATCGGCAACCGGGTCGGCGTCGCGATGAAGGACTTCAGCGAGCGGCACGGCGCGCTCTCCGCGAACTTCAGCGACGTCCTCCAGGAGGTACACCGCGGGCGCGGCGTCCCGGACGGCCGGATCGCCGCGCTGTGGACGGAGCGCAGCGACGCGCAGAACTACGTCGTTCTCGGTGACCCGGCGGTCGCGTCGCGGCGCACCTAGTCCCGGCAGGCGTACTTGTGATGCTCGCTGCCGGTGCACGTCTTGACCGGGGCGCCGAGGATGCTCTCGGCCTCGCGCAGCCGGGCCACGTACGCCGCGAAGTCGCCGTTGCACACGTCGACGGCCACGTCGTTGAAGTGCGCCCACGGCGTACTGCCCACCTTGACGTGCTTCTCGATCATCCGGGCTCCGGCGCCGACCGCGAGGGCGGACGCGAACCAGCCGTGGTCGTGACTCGAGTAGCCCGGGACCACCCGTGGATCCGCCCGGGCCAGGTCCCGGTAGTGCCGTACGACCGCAACGTTGCAGTGCTCGGCCGGCGTGGGGTACGCGCTGTTGCACTGGAGCAGGTAGATCCGCTCCGCCCGGGAGAAGGCGCGCAGCACGTAGTCCTCGTACGACCGGTCGGTCATGCCGGTGGAGATGACGACCGAACCGGAGAAGGTGCGGGCCACGTGGTCGAGGAAGCCGGTGTGCCCGGAGATCGTGGACGGCAACTTGATCAGCCGGGGCGAGAACCGCTGCACGAAGTCGAACGACGGGCGGTCGAGGACCGAGACGAACCATCCGATGCCGAGGCTCGCGCAGAGCGCGTCGACGTACTCGAAATCGGCCGCGGTCAGCTCGAGCTGCCTGCGGTAGTCGCCGAACGTGGTCCCGAACGGGGACGCATAGGGCGCTTCCAGCTCCACCGGCGGATAGAAGGTGTCCACGTCCCGCTTCTGCAGCTTGACGTAGTCGGCGCCCGCCGCGTGGCTGGCCCGGATCAGGTTCTCCAGCCGGTCACGCTCCCCGAAGTGGTTTGTCGTCAGCTCGGCGACAATCTCCACTCGCGATTCCGAGCTCGTCGCGTCTGCGTTCACCGGCAAAGATCCATTCAGTCGTCCATTCGCACCGCCTGTTCAACGACGGGAGGCCCGCCTCGTCGTGGATCGCGGTGCCGCGCCGGACAGGCTACTCAGATTCGTCCGCGACGGAACATCGGCCCAGTGAAAAGCGCGGCAAGGTCAGACTTGTCGCTATGGACGCCGGCCGTCCTCGGTCAGCAGGCAGGCGGTCAGGATGGCAGCGGTTCGTTCCTGCCATTGATCGGCTGTCCATCCGCAGACGTCGGTGAACTGGAGATAGGTCTCGACGTTGCCGACGGTGAAGGCGATGTCACGGGCCTGGTCGACGTCCAGCCCCGGCCGGAGGGCGTCGCGGGCGGCGAGTAGCTGGGCGAGCACGCCAAAGGCGGTACGGGTCTGCTGCTGGTTGGTCGCCCACTGGGCGGCCAGCTCGGGGTCGGTGCCGATGGCACCGCGCATCACCCGCATCAGCGGAGCCACCCGATGGACGATCTGGCGGCTGCCGTCCAGCCACCGGTGGATGATCCGCCGCGGCTCGGTCTCCTCCTGGATCTGCTTGAACCACGGGCGTTCGAGCAGGGGCACGGGTTCGTCGTCACCGACCGCCGCCACGTCCATGACGTGCTTGAGCAGCGTGCGCTTGTTGCCGAAATGGAAGTACACGGTCTGCACGGCGACTCCGGCCTGCTCGGCCACCTGCTCGAGCAGCGTCGCCCCGTAGCCCCGCGCGACGAACTGCTCGGCGGCCGCGGCGATGATGCGCCGGCGGGTGGCGCGAGCCTGCTCGGCCCGGCTGAGCCGGGGTCCCGGCTGCGCGGGTCTGTCGGGTTTCGTCGCTCGGTTGACAGGATCCGTCATTCGCTAGAGCCTACTCTAGTCACTTACTAGAGTCGCCTATAGCGAAAGGGTGGATATAATGCCCGATCTCTCCGGCTTCCACCACGTCAAGTTGCCGGTCGCCGACCTGGACCGCAGCCGCCACTGGTACACGTCCGTGCTCGGGCTGAGCGTGGACATCGAGTTCACCGAGGACGGCGTCGTCCGGGGCCTGGGTCTCAGCGACTCCGGCGGCTCGCTGCGCCTCGCCCTGCGCCACGATCCGGCGCGGGCCGGGGCCGTGGCGGGCTTCGACCTCGTCGCCCTCGCGGTGCCGACGAGGGATGCCGTGCAGGCCTGGCTCCGGCGACTGGACGAGCTCGGCCAGCCGCACGGTGGCGTCGTGACCGGGCACCTGGGCGGTTCGGTGCTGGTTGGCCTGCACGATCCCGACGGCATCGAGATCCGCCTCTACGCCGACTGACCACTACTCCCAAGGAGAGCACCATGACTCAGGTCCACCCGGAACTGACCCGATGGCGGACCGGCTCCGCCGAACTGGCCTACACCGACTCCGGCGGTGACGGCGACGCCCTGTTGCTGATTCACGGCGGCGGGCTCGCCGACTGGTTCACCCCGCTGGCGGACGGCCCGACGCTGCGGCGCCACCGCGTGATCCGCCTGGTGCGCGCCGGGTACACCGGCGCACCGCCACCGGACGGGCTCACCGTCGGCGACCACAGCGAGCACACCGCCGCGCTGCTTCGACGGCTCGGGGCCACGCCCGCCCACGTGGTCGCGCACTCATCGGGCAGCACCGTCGCGCTCCAGCTCGCCATCGACCATCCCGGCCTGGTCCGCACGCTCACCCTGTGCGAGCCACCGCTGGTGGACGCCCTCACCGCTCCGGGCGACCACGAACTGCTCCACGCCGAGTTCGGCCCCGTCATCGGCTCGGTGATGGCCGCCATCGCCCGCGGTGACCTACCCGCCGCGTTCGACACGTTCATGACCTTGGTGTGTGGACCGGGCTATCGCCGCGTCATGACGGACACCCTTGGAGCCGAGCTCGTCGAGGACGCGGTGAGCCGCTGCCGCTACTTCTTCACCGACGAATCGCGCGCGGTCAGCGCGTGGGATGTCGATCCGGCCGCCCTCGCCCACCTGCGGCCGCCCGTTCTGCTGGTCCAGGGCGGCGCCAGCCCGCCACCGGTCCACCGCCTGATCGCCCATCTCGCCGGACTGATCCCCGGCTCCACGATCGCCACCATCGCCGACGCCAACCACCTGCTGCCGCTGACCGATCCCACGGAACTCGGCCGGGTGATCGACGACTTCTGCCGGTCGTCGCCTACTCGGGGGCCAGCAGTCGTGCCAGCCGCTCCAGGCCGCCCTTGATCAGCTGCGCGTACTCGTCATCGCCGAGCGCGCCGATCCCCGCCTCCGCACGCCGGAGGTGCTCGCGGGCAAGATCGAGATCGCCGAGCTTGCGGTAGCACTCACCCAGATTGAGATGCAACGACGGATACAGACCCGCCACCGGCAGCGTCACCCCGGCCCTCGCCACCCGGTCCTCGGTGAGCAGGTCGGCCGCCGCCAGCGCCCGCTGATCCCAGACCAGCTCCTGGCGGACGTCGTCCTGCACGTCGGCCATCGCGTGGGCGAGCACGCAGACGTGCAGAGGATCGCCCTGTTCCCCGCCGATCTCGTCCCAGATCCGCGCGAACAGGTCGCGAGCGTCCGCACGGCGGCCACGATGGTGATGCAGCTCCACCCCCTGGCCGATACGGGCGAGCGTCGCATCGGTGATCATGGCGGCTCCCTACACGGCTGGAGGCCAGGTCCGGGCGCCGCCAAGTGTAGGTTCCAACGGCACGCGTCACCGATCGTGCCCGCGGCACGCCGGTGGGAAAGGAACGAAAGGGCATTGGGGTACGAGGACGACCTGCGTCTGCTGCGCGAGTACGAGCCGGTGAGCAGGTTCACCGAGGGCGAGTACTTCTTCCCGGTCCCGGTCGAGCGGTACGTCAGCCGGGCCGGCCTGTGGCGCGCCGAACCCGGGGAGCGCCCGGTCCAGGTCGCCGCGCCGGGTGAGCTGACCCTGGACGCCCTCGCCGCGGCCGGCGGCGCCGAACTGGGCCTCGGGTACTCGATGTCCGGCATCGACGCCGACGAAAAGCCGCTCGCCGCGCACATTCCGCTGCGGGACCGTCCCCCGCACCTGGCCCGCTCCAGCCGCCTGGCGTCGGTCGGGCTCACCGCCCGGCTGGTCGACACCCTGAACCGGTTTTCCCTGCTGTTCCGCGGCAGCGTCCCGGGCGGCAGCGCGGCACGCTCGTTCCTGCTACAGCGCGACCACCTCGAACCGGGGCGGCCCACCTACTACGGGCGGGTGGTACGCGACGAGCCGTGGATCGTGTGCCAGTACTGGTTCTTCTACAGCTTCAACAACTGGCGGTCCGCGTTCGGCGGGGTCAACGAGCACGAGGCCGACTGGGAGCAGGTGACGGTCTACCTCGACGCGGCCAGCGGAGCCGCCGCGTGGGTGGTCTTCTCGGCGCACGAGGAGACCGGCGACGATCTGCGGCGGCGCTGGGACGACCCGGATCTGACCCTGGTCGACGGCCGGCACCCGGTGGTCTTCGTCGGCGCGGGCTCGCACTCCGGCGCGTACCTTCCGGGCGACTACCTGATCACGGTACGGCCTCCGCGGCTGCGTGGCCTGGTCAACGCCCTGCGCTGGTCGGCACGGCTGCTGGCGCCCTGGTCGGCCGAGGATCAGCGCAGCGTCGGCATCCCGTACGTCGACTACGCCCGCGGCGACGGCCGGGCGGTGGGCCCCGGCCAGCCCGAAGCCTGGAATCCGGTGGTGATCGACGACGAGACCGCCTGGGTCCGCGACTTCCGCGGGCTGTGGGGGCGCGACACCCGGGACCGGCTCGGCGGCGAACGCGGCCCGGCCGGCCCCCGTTACCGGCGCGACGGCACCGTACGGCAGGCGTGGGCGGACCCGGTCGGCTGGGCCGGCCTGGCCAAGGTGGTGCCCGACGCGGCCACCGAACGGCAGCTCGTGGAGATCCGTACCCAGCGGGATCGTGACCGGATCGAGGAGCTGGACCGCGAGATCAGTGCCCTGCGCCACGAACTGACGGTGGCGGCGGCGGGCTTGCCCGCCGCCGACCCGGAGGTACGGGCACTGCTCGGCCAGGAGCAGCAGTTGCTCGGCCTGCGGATGGAACGCACCCGCCTGGCCGACGAGCTGCACCGCACCACCACGGCCGGGCCGGTGTCGCAGCATCCGCACGCCCACCTGATGCACCGGCGGGTGCCGATGGAGGCGTCGACCGGGTTCCTCGGTCGGGCCCGGTCCTGGTGGGCGGTGATCAGCACACCGCTGATCCTGTGGGCGCTCGGTGCCGTGCTGTCACCGCTGCCCATCGCCGGGCAGGAGACCGCCGGGATCCTGCTTCTGGTGCTGCTGTCGGTCGAGGGCCTGGTCCGCGGCAAGTTCCTGGCGGTTCTGCTGCGCCTGCTGCTCGCCTGCGCCGCGCTCCTGGTGCTGGCCGTGCTCTGGTACGACGGCCGCTACGTCGTCACCTTCACGTTCTTCGCCGCGGCGCTACTGGTGTTGCTGGTCAACGTTCGGGAGGCCACACGTCGCTGACGACGAGGCGGCCCACCAGCTGACGGTCCGGTCGACCACCGGCGCGGGCGCGCGTACCCAGTAGGTGTGGTCGTTGCTCGCGCCGTCCGGCACGTCCTCGTGCCGGTAGAGCCAGGTGGTGAGGCTCTCGGCGGCGAACAGGCGACCGGCGAACCTCTCGACCGCGGACGGCGGTGCCAGTCGGTCCCCCTGCAACGCGACCACCAGCGAGGGCGTGCCGACAGCCGCGGCGGCCGGGAACGGGGTGCGACCGGTGACGGCCATCCGCCCCCACTCCCGCATCAGGGTCCGCGCCCCGGGCCCACCGAAAGCCGGCTTCGGCAGGTGGCCGAAGAGCGCGCTGAGCACGGGCACGATCACGGCGCCCATCACGACGAGGTGCGGGCCACCGTACGGGTAGTCCCGGTGGTACGGCAGACAGGTGCCCACCGTGACGATCCCGTCCGCCGGCGCCCGGTTGAGCTGGTGCCCGACGGCGAGCTGACCGCCCAGGCTGTGGCCGAACAGGATCACCGGTCGCCCGGGCGCCTCAGCCCGCGCGGCGGCGACCGCCCGGGCGGTGTCCTCGATCTCGTCGCCGTACGACCAGTCGTGCTCGCGCGAGGCCCGGGGCTCGCCGGGTTCGAACCCTCGGCGCGGCAACGCCCGGGCAGCCCAGCCACGCGCTTCGAACGCCTCGACGAGCGGCCGGTAGTACCGGGAACCGATGCCCATGGCGGGCGAGATCAGGACGAGCGGATGGATCACGGCGTGACAGTACCGGAGCCGTCGGCCGTCAGCGCCCGGTCCAGCGTCCAGCGCAGCTGGAACGCCATGGCCGCGGCCATCAGCGCGGCCGGTACCACGGTGAAGCCGAGGAGCAGGGCGGTGTGGGCGGAGTCCGGCTGGACCACGGTGTGACCTTCGGTCGTCGAGACGAAGCCGCCGACGGCGAGTGCGGCGGAGTAGACGTACGGGCCGATGGCGGTGCCGGTCGCCTCGGTGGCGGTCCAGACGCCGGTGTAGGCGCCGGCCCGGGCGGTGCCGCGCGCCTCGGCGGCCGCGACAGCGTCCGGAACCATCGAGAACGCGAAGAGCTGGAGCCCGGCGAACGCGATGCCCAGGGCGACGACCACGGCGACGGCCGGCACGGTGCCGTATCCGAGCAGCGGAGCGAGCGACCCGATCACGAAGACGCCCTGCGAGATGAGCAGGCCGCGCTGCTTGCCGATGCGCCGGGACACCTTCGCCCAGACCGGTCCGGCGATGACGGCCGGACCGAGGAAGGCGCCCATGAACACGGCCGTGAGGCCGGAGTCGGCGAAGACGTACTCGGTGTAGAACGGCAGCGCGGCGAGGAACAGGTGCGTGGTGGTACCGGTGAACAGGTAGGACAGCACCAGGGTCCGGAAGTCGCGGTCCCGCCAGGCGGTCGCGACGTCGCCGCGGGTGGAGTGGGCGTGCTGGCCGGGCGAGCGGAAACCGGCGTGCGCGGTGAGGCGGCGCACCCCGGTCAGGGCGACCAGGCCGGAGACCACCATGACGCCGGAGAGCATCAGGGCCATCCGGGCGTAGTCGCCGCGTCCACCGGCGGCCACCAGGGCCGGTGCCGCGACACCGGCGCCGAGCAGGCCCAGGGTCAGGAAGAGCATCCGGAACATGAAGACCCGGGTGCGCTCGTGGTAGCCGACGCGCAGGTCGGACGGTGTGGTCAGGTACGGCACCTGAAAACACGCGAAGAGCAGGTTGCCGGCGATGAACCAGCCGCCGACCCAGAGCGCGGCCGGTGCGCCGGACACGCCGGCGGGCACCGAGAACATCGCGACCATCGCCACGGCGAGCAGCAGGCCCACGCGCAGCATGCCCCGCCGGTGCCCGGTCCGGCGCGCCTCCCGGTCGGATCGGCTGCCGAGCAGGGGATGCACCACCACGTCGATGATCTTCGGCAGCAGCAGGGTCAGGCCGGCCAGGAACGGCGAGACGCCGAGCGTGTGGGTGAGGAAGTAGAGCAGCAGCAGTCCGGGAACGGTGACCCACACGCCCATCCCGATGGAGCCGGTGGCGTAGGCGAGCAGGTCACCCGTCCTGGTCCGGACCCCCTCCCGCAGCGTGGTCATCCGGTCTCCCCGTGACGCGCGACGACGCCGGCGGCCAGTCCGGCGCCCTCGAACGCGCCGGAACGGACCCGGCCGGCCAGCGTACGGGCGACGATCCGGTCGGTCAGCGCGGGCAGGTGGCGGGCCAGGAAGAACTCGACGGCTCCCCGGCGGGTGGTCGCCAGGTCACGGTGCGGACGGCCGCTCAGGGCCGCACGCAGCACGGTACGGACCACGCCTTCCAGCGGCTCGTACTGGCTCATGCCCTCCAGGGAGAGCCCGGCGGCGGCCGTCGAGTCGTGGATCGGGCTGCGTACGGCGGACGGGTACACGCAGGTGACGCCGACATGGGTGCCGATCTCCAGGCGGAGCGCATCGGCGTACGCCACCAGGGCACGTTTGGAGGCACCGTACGCGGCGGCCAGCGGCAGCTGCATGACGGCCATCCGCGAGGAGAGCATGACGACCCGGCCGCGCGAGGCGACCAGGGCGTCCACGCACGCGGCGGTCACCCGCCAGGTTCCGAGCAGGTTGATGTCCAGCTGACGGCGTACCTCCGCGCCCGGCGGCAGTTCGGCGGGGGCCGGCCCACCGATCCCGGCGTTGTTGATCAGCAGATCGAGCCCGCCCAGCCGGGCGATCGCCGCGCCCACCGCCGCGGGCACCGCCTCGTCGTCGGTGATGTCACAGGCCAGGACCTCGACCGGGTCGTCCGCGCGGGGCGCCAGGTCCAGACCGGCGACCCGGGCGCCGAGCCCGTCCAGCCGGGCGCAGATCGCCCGGCCGAATGTTCCGGACGCGCCGGTGACCAGGACGCGCATGCCGCGCGGATCAAGGCGGTTGCTCATGCGGGGACTCCTCGGGCCAGGCGGATCCGGCCGGCCTCGATCTCGCGGGGCAGCTCGGCGACGTACCGATCGAAATCGACGCGCATGTGCGGCCGCGCGTTCTCGCCCCAGCGTTCGACGGCGGCGCGCAGGGCGCGCTCGACGGCGCGCTCCTGTTGCTGAGCGGCGGGCAGGGCATAGGAGCCGGAGAGGTACGCGGCAGCCAGCTTGGCCTGCGCCTCCACCACCGGGAATGCCGCGCCGGTGGACTGCATCAGACCGACGAACGCCAGGGTCGGGTCGTCCAGATGGAAGACCCGCTGGTAGAGCGGCAACCGTTCCGGGTCGGCACCCAGCCAGCGCGGGGACAGGAACGGGATGCTCACCCGGTAGCCGGTGGCCCAGACGATCAGGTCGACGAGATCGGCGGTCCCGTCGGTGAAGACGACCCGGGCCCCGTCGAAGTGGTCGACACCGGGACGCGCGGCCACCTCGCCGTGGGTGAGCCGGTGCAGGATCGTGTCGCTGATCGTGGGGTGGCTCTGGAAGAGGCCACCGGCCGGGGCCGGCAGGCCGTAGCTCTGCGGTGTGCCGACGGCCAGCCGCAACATGGTCTCGGCGATGCGCTGGCGAATCCGCCAGGGCAGGGCGGCGAGGGCGCCGCCGGTCGCGTCCGACGGGCGGCCGAACAGGTACTTCGGGACGATGTGAACCCCGTGCCGGGCGGAGAGCAGGACCGGGCCCCGGGCCGTGTACGAGGCGTCCACGGCGATGTCCATGGCCGAGTTGCCCATCCCGACGACCAGCACCCGCCTGCCCTGGAAGACGTCGGCGGTGCGGTAGTCGTGAGCGTGCATCTGAACGCCGTCGAACGTTCCGGGATACCCGGGGTCCGGCAGGCGCGGATCCCAGTTGTGACCGTTGGCGACGATCACCGCGTCGTACCGCTCGGTGTCACCGGGGGTCGTCACCAGCCAGGAGCCGTCGCGTTCGACTCGGGTGACGGTGCTACCGAAACGGATGGAGGCGGTGAGCCCGAACTTGTCGGCGTAATCGGCGAGGTAGCCGGCGATGAGGTCGGCCGACGGGTACACGGGCCACTCGGCCGGCATCGGGAAGTCGGCGAACTCGGTCCGGCCTTTGCTGGTGTTCAGGTGCAGGGAGGCGTACGCGCCAGTGGCCCACAGGCCGCCGGGCCGGTCACCCCGCTCGTAGGCGACGGGCTCACAGCCGGCGTCGAGCAGGGCCTTGACCGTGGCCAGGCCGGCGGCTCCCGCACCGATCACGGCGACACGCATGGAACTTCTCCTCGAGGGCCGTTGTAGCGCTCGCCAAACCGTATGTCCTGGCAACCGGCCTGGACATGGCGCGGGCCACGCCGTTCGGGGTCGCGGTTGTGGGCCACCACAAGGTCGGGGCAGCATGGCGGCATGAACCCGCCGGACGACTGGACAGCCGTGGTCGAACTCATCGAACGGGTGATGAACGACGAGGACCTGCTGCCATCCGTGATCGCCGGAGTTCGCACGACGGTTCGGGAGGTCGCCGCGCTGCCGCCGTCCGACATCGCCGGGCACACCCGCGCGCTGCTCACCGCGGCCACCCGGGCACTGGCCGCGCGGCGCGGACCCACCGAGGCCGAGTTGTCGTTCGTGGAGGAGCTCGGCGTCACCCGGGCCCGGCAGGGCGTACCGATCGAGGCGGTCCTGGGCGCCATCCATGTCGCCGAACGCGCGATCTGGGCCCGGGCCCGGGAGGTCGCCCGATCCGAGGGAGTCGGCGCCGACCGGCTGCTGGACGCGCGGGAGCTCTACGACGACTGGGCCGAGACGGTACGGGCCCGGCTGATCACCTCCCACCGGGCCGCGAGAGCGGGCGCGGATCCGCAGCCCGGCGGCCGGGACGCGGCGATCCTGCGGCGGCTGCTGCACGGCGGTTCCGCGGCCGTGCTGGCGATCGCCGAGGCGGGACTGCCGGTCACCGGCGGGCTCTGGGTGCTCGTCGCCCGGCCGCAGCTCGCCGCCTCGATGGAACGGGCCCTGCGCGAGCAGCCACCGGTGCTGTGCGCGATCGTGAACGACCTGCTCGTCGGAGTCCTGCCGCGGGCTCCGTCCGGACGCGCCGGAACCGCCGGGCTGGCCGGTCCCGCCGAACCCGACAAGCTGGCGCCGGTACATCGCCTCGCCGTCGCCGCCCTGGCCGCCGCCGAGTCGACCGGCCGCACCGGGGTGGTGCACATCGCCGAGGTGGCGTGGGTGGCGGCGCTGACCGACCGGGCTGATCTGGCCACGGCGCTGCTCGACCGGCATCTGCGCGCCTGGGCCGCTCTGGGACCGAACGCCGAGCCGGTGGCACACGCCGTCCTCGCCTGGCTGGAGAGCGACCGGGACGTCACGGTCGCCGGCGAGAAGCTGTTCGTGCACCCCAACACGGTGCGCAACCGGGTCCGGCGCTTCGCCGACGTCACCGGCATCGACCCGGCCGGCACCTTCGGCGCCACGAACGCCTGGTGGCTCTGCCGAACCTGGCTTCGGGAAGCGACCTGACCGCTACCGCAGTAGCGTGAGTCGTCCGACGCTCGGGAGTGCCCATGAGTCTGGAAAAGGTGATCTTCGGGTTCTTCGTGCTGCTGGCGGCGACGCTGAACTTCGGCTTCTTCATCGGCGACATCGACGACCCGACACTGCACAACAAGTACGAGCTGTTCGCCGCCGTCGTGGTGAACCTGATCGCCACCGTGCTGAAGTTCGGCGACCGCACGCAGATCGGCGCGGTGCATCTGGCCACCAGCCTGGTCGCCGACCTGCAACTGATCGCGGCGACCCTGGTCTGGACGTGGGCGACGCAGATCTCCGCGACCGGCCTGGACGGCGAGTCGATGGCCAGCGTGGTGTCGCTGTCCGGCGGCGCCCTGATGGCCAACATCGTCTCAGTGATCCTGCTGGTCATCGAGACCGTGTCCTTCCAGCGACGCTGAGGTGGCCGTGTCCCGATCCGACAAGCGGTGGCGGCGGATGCTCGGCCGTGGCGAGGAGCGACCCCGCAAGGCACGCCGCTGGACGCGGATCGCCGCGGCGGTGCAGGGCCCGCCCACCGTCTTCCTCATCCTGCGCCGCATGCGGGCGCCGCTGATCGTGCTGATCACGATCTTCGCGATCAGCGTGCTGGGTCTGACGCTGGTCCCCGGTCGTGACGAGACCGGGCAGCCGGCGCGGATGGGCTTCTTCGACGCGTTCTACTTCATGAGCTACACGGCGACGACCATCGGGTACGGCGAGATCCCGCACGAGTTCACCGGCGCGCAGCGGCTGTGGGTGATGGCGAGCATCTACCTCACCGTCATCGGGTGGGCGTACGCGATCGGCTCCCTGCTGACGCTGTTGCAGGACCGCGCGTTCCGGCAGGCGCTGGCACTGCAACGGTTCACGCGTACGGTGGCCCGGATCCGCGAGCCGTTCCTGCTGATCGCCGGGTACGGGCAGACCGGTCAGCTGCTGGGGCGCTCGCTCGACGCGCTGGGCCGGCGGCTCGTGGTGGTCGACAGCAACGCGGAACGCGTCGACGCGCTCGACATCGACGCCTACCGCGCCGACGTGCCGGGGCTGGCCGGTGACGCCCGCAACCCGCAGACGCTCGAACATGCCGGGCTCGGCCACCCGTACTGCGAGGGGGTGCTGGCGCTGACCGACGACGACGAGGTGAACCTGGCGGTCGCGATGACGGCCGCCCTGGTACGCCCGGAGCTGCCGGTGATCGCCCGCACGGTGTCACCGGCCGTCGGATACCGGATGGCCGCGTTCGGCTCACCCACCGTGGTGAACGCGTTCGACCGGTACGGGGACCATCTACGGCTGGCCCTGCGCGCGCCGGCGTCGTACCAGTTGATGGTGTGGCTGGAGAGCGGGCTCGGCGCGACGCTGCCGGACCGGGCACAGCCGCCGCGAGCCGGGCGCTGGGTGCTGTGCGGCTACGGCCGGTTCGGGCGCGAGCTCACCGAGGACCTGCACGCCGAGGGCCTCACCGTCACCGTGATCGACATCGCGGCGTCGGCCGATCCCGACCCGTGGGTGGTCGTCGGCGACGGGTCCGAGCCGAGCGTCATGGCCCGTGCCGATCTGGCACACGCCGTCGGCTTCGTGGCCGGCACGGACAACGACACGACCAACCTGTCGCTGGTGGCCGCCGCCCGCCGGATCAACCCGCACCTGTTCGTCGCGTCCCGGCAGAACCGCCCTGAGACGGCACCGCTGTTCGCCGCCATGCGGGTCGACTCGCTCCTGGTGCCGGCCGAGGTGGTCGCGCACGAGATATACGCGCAGCTGAGCACCCCGCTGCTGTGGCACTTCCTGCGGGAGATGCCGGCACTCGGCGACCGATGGGCCGCGAACATGATCACGCGTCTGCACAAGCATTGCGGCCGCCGCCTGCACGGGTTGTGGCGTACGACGCTGGACGCAGACGAGGCTCCGGCGCTCATCCGCTGGCTGCGAGACGGCCGGGCGACGCTGCGTGATCTGCTGCGCCATCCCGACGACCGCGACGAGCGCCTCGACATCGTCCCGCTCCTGATCCTGCGCGACGAGCAGGCGACGCTCGGGCCCGCCGACGACGCCGCACTCCAGGCCGGCGACCAGATCCTGTTCGCCGGGCAACCATGGGACCGGCGCGCGCTGCTGGACACGCTGACCGTCGACTCGGTGAGCCAGTACGTCCTGTACGGCCGTCGCGTTCCGTCGAGCTGGGTCTGGCAGCGCCTGACCCACTCGCCACGGTCGGGCTGAGATCACCACCGAAGCGGATTTCGGCGGCGTTTCCGCACGCCGCCACGGTTCAGCGGGTATGTCTGGGGGTGCGCTTTGTAGAGACGTGGCTTGCGAGGTTGGAGACGGGCTGCCGAGGCTGCCTTGGCGAACGGATGGTTCGGTGGGCAGGATTCTGGTGGTCGACGACGAGCCTGATCTGCGGTTCCTGTTACGGCGGATCTTCACGCGTGCCGGCCACGAGGTCACCGAGGCCGGTGATGGAGTCGCGGCGCTCGCCTCGATCGTTCAGGCCCCACCGGATCTGGTGGTGACCGACATCATGATGCCGGTGATGGACGGCGTCGAACTCATCCGAGAGCTGCGGGCCGACCCGGCGACCACCGCGATTCCGATCTTGGCGGTCAGCGGGGACTGGCAGCTGGCGGTGGACGCCGACGTCGCTCTGGCCAAGCCGTGCCAGCGCGACGAGTTGCTCGCGGCGGCCGAGAGGCTGTTGCGGGAAGGGCGTGGCACGCGATGAAGTGGCTGCCGACCGGTCTGACGGACCTGGACATGATCCTCGGGGGTGGCTTGCGACCGGGGTCGGTGGTGGTGCTGGCCGGGCCTCCGGGTGCGGGCAAGACGATCCTGGCGCAACAGATCTGTTTCGCCAACGCCACCGCGGAACACAAGGCCGTCTACTACACGACGCTGGCGGAGCCGCACTCCAAGCTGGTCGAGCACCTGCAAGGATTCGCGTTCTTCGACGCCGACGCGCTGGGGCCGAGGGTCGAGTACGTACACCTCGGTGACATGCTGCGGGACACCGGCGAGCACGACCTCGAACCGCTCATCGACGAAGTGGTCCGCAAAGCGCTCGATGACGAACCGGTACTGGTCGTGATCGACAGCACCAAGATGCTGCGGGACTTCGTCAGCGACCAGGCCCTGCGGATGGCTCTCTACGACCTGAGCAGCCGCGTCTCGCACAGCCGGGCGGTCTTGCTGCTGCTGGGTGAGTACACCCCCGAGGACATGCAGACCGGGGTGGAGTTCGCTCTGGCCGACGGCATCGTCCAGCTGACGTACCAGGCCCGCGAGCCGGTCGACCGGCGCGGCCTGCGGGTGGTCAAGATGAGGGCGGCCACCCACCTCGGCGGTACCCACACGGTGCACATCACTGCCGACGGTTTCGAGGTGCATCCCCGCGTCGAATCATTCCAGCCGGAGGAGAGGCCGTCGCAGAACAGGCGGGTTCCCTCGGGGATCGCCGGCCTGGACGCGGTGATGGGCGGTGGGATACCGCACGGTGACGCCACCCTGGTCCTCGGGCCCTCCGGCGCGGGCAAGACCATCGGCTGTCTGGGTTTCGTGGCCGAAGGCCTGGCCCGCGGTGAGCGTTGCCTCTGCATCACCTTTCAGGACACCGCGGATCAGCTGATCGGCATGGCGGCCCGGTTCGGGTGGGACTTCGAGACCGCCCGCGCCACCGACCGGCTGGTGCTCTCCCACATGCCGATCGGCAACCTCGACCTGGACGTCCTGGCGTCCGCGATACGCCATGGGCTCGACGACGGGACGACCACCCGGGTCGTGATCGACAGTCTGGCCGAGATGGCCCACGCCGCGCGTGAGGTCGATCGGTTCCCCGCCTACCTGCGCAGCCTCGTCAGCGTCGTCCGGGCCGCCGGCGCCTCCTTCTGGATCACCAGCGAGACGAGAACCTTCGGGCCCATGGAAGACCCGCTGATCGGGCTCATGTTCCTGTTCCACAACGTGATCCAGATCCGCTACATCGAACACCACTGCGCCGAGATCGGCCGGGCCATCAACGTCCTCAAGATGCGCAACAGCGACCACGACACCGGCATGTTCGCCTGCCACGTCACCGCCGAGGGCATCAGCGTCGGCGGCCGGATGGAAGGCATCACCGGAATACTGGGCTGGAGCGTCCTGCGCGACTGTCACATCCCGGAGTGATCACCGCCCCGTCTCGGTAGGCGTGTCCAGCGGCTTCGCGTCACTGGTGATGCCGACGCCGTGCAGGACCGGCGACGCGCTCCCGCTGCCGCGGGTCAGCTCCACCCGGTACTGCGCATAGCGGGAGGCGCCCACCACCCGGTCGCCCTGGCCCACCGGCTCCCAACCGGTCCAGCCCGCGCCAGGTGCCGAGGTGCTTCCGGTGCGCACGTACAGCCGCACCCCGGCCCCCGCGGGCACCGATGCCTGGTACGACAGCCGGTCCCAGGTGACCATCTGGCCGACGTCGAGCACACGGGACACCATGCCGCCGGTCCGGGCGCCGCCGGCCAGCCGTACCCCGTCGGCGGCGACGGTGGTGCCGCTCTCCTCGCCGGTGCGCAGGCCGGCGAGCGTGTGGTCGGCCACGCCGAGCGCCGACGAGACGAACGTCGCCGGCGGCCGGTTGAGCGCCGGCCACACGGTCACGTTGCCGGACCGGTCGACGCCGCGCACCCGGTAGTGGTACGTCGTCAGCGGTTTCAGCCCGGGCACCACCGCGCTGTGCTGCCGGCCCCGCAGGCCGCCCGGCCAGTCGGCGAGGGCATCCGACCGCTCACCCAGTTGCAGCGTCCCGGCAGCCGACTCGTCGGTGCGCCAGGACACCGTCACCGTCGCGTCCGGCCGGGGCACCACGGACACTCTCGAGACGGCCGGCGCCCGATTGTCCGCGGCGGCGGTCACCAGCCGCTGCACCGGCGAGACCGTGGTCTTGCCGTCCGGCGCGGTCACCCGCACCCGGTACCAGTAGGTGGTGCCGGGCTTGAGGCCGTCCAGCCGCATGGTGCGCTTCGCGGCCTGGTTGCCGTCCACCACCTTTTCGGAGAGCCGGGCCGCGTTCGTGCCGTACTCGATCGTGGTCTGGCGGGCGGTGGTTCCGGCCAGCGCGACCTCGGCGGTCGTGGTTTCGGCCGCCGGAACGGTCGCGGCCACCTCGGCGGCGGCCGGACCAGATCCGTACGCGGCCACGTACGCGCCCGCCGCGGCCGGGAACATCGCGTACTCGACGCCCTTGATCGTCGTCCTGGTGAATGCCACCGGCGTGCCCCCGCGGGTCAGCGTGGCCAGCGTTCGGCCGCCCGCTGCGACGGTGGGCACCATGCCGGTCAGCCCGCCTGCCCCCGAGCCCACGTTGACCGTGAACGCGAGGTTGTCGCCCGACCACGACAGGCCCGAATACGACGACGCGTTACGCCCGTCGAGCCAGGTGAGCAGCTGCCGGGCGGTGATCAGCGGCACGCCGCGCGCCTGCGCCGAGGCGAGAATCGCGTCGCTCTCAATCTCGGTGGGATCGTCGGTGTGCACGTTCGCGGTGAAGGCGCCGTAGTAGCCCTCGGGACCGAGCGCCCGGTCGAGCAGGGTGTCCACGGTGAACGGGTAGCTCTGGTGGGACTCGTCGGTCATCTGGGTGGTGGCCTGGTAGACGTCGATGAGCCCGCCGGTCTTGGTGCTGAAGCGCATCGGCATGCCGGAGCCGGTCATGAAGCCGGGCCGGTTGGTGATCCAGGAACCAGGCCAGTAGTAGTAGTTGGTGTCGAGCCGGATGCCGTTGGCCGCCTCGACGCTGGCCTGGGTGGACCAGTCCGACCAGATGAGGCAGTGCACGCGGTGGCTGACCGGCCCGTGTACGGCGTTGTACTTGGTGCGCCAGGTGGCGAGCTGGCTGGTGTAGTCCGCGCTCAGCGAGCTGGGCGTGAAGTTGGAGCAGCCGGTGTTGACGTGCAGGCCGACCTCGAAGCCGCGTGACTGGTAGGTGGACGCCTGGGCGTTGGTCAGCGGCGCGTTCGGGAAGAGGTACGACGAGTACCGGGCACACTGCCAGTCCTCGACCACACAGCCCGCCGGGCTGTTGGCCGTGAACTGGTCGAACCGGGCCGCCGTGCCGCCGCGGGCGTGGTCGTCACCGGTGGCGACGACGACCGCCTTGAGGCCGCGCGGGAAATACCAGAACCGGGGCAGCGGCTTGCGGTCGGAGTTCATCGCGCCGATCAGGTTGGCCAGCAGCCGCTGCTGCTCGTCGGCCTGCGGGATGGCGACCTTCGCCAGGTTGACCCAGTCGGGGGCACCGCCGCCGAAATACAGGTCGTCGGAGCGTATCTGCGGCGACTCGCCGTCGCGATCCTGCCCCTCCCAGGCGGGGTTGCCCTGCCGGGTGTAGACCAGCGACTGCGCCAGGTCGAAGCTGAACGCCGCGGCCTGACCGCCGTTGCCGCCGACACCGACCAGCGACACCGCCGGATTGGTGGTCGCCGTGGTCGCGTTCGAGTACAGCGTGGCGACCGCCCGGGCGCCGTTCAGCGTGTACCGGTCGGCGGTGCCGTGGTACTGGATCGTCTGGTCGGTGATCCCCGCTCCGGGCGGCGCGGACGTGTCCACCTTGAGGTATCCCTCGGCGAGTGTGCCGGTCGTCGAGGTGAGGCCGAGCAGACCGGCCAGCTGTTTGTCCGGGCGGAAGGCGATCAGATTGCCGCCGCCGGTGACCCAGGTCGTGAACATGCCGACCTGAGCCGCGGTGAGCGGGGCCGGCCCGAGCAGCACCACGTCGTACTGGCTCAGCGTGGACGCGGTGACCGTGGACAGGTCGGCGGTGGCGAACTCGTTGAGGCCTTCGGTGCGCAGCACCTCGGCGAGGAACGAGGTGAACCCCGATGACTTGATGACGAGCACCGGCCCGCCCGGGCCCTGGTCGGGTGGCGGCGGTGGCGCGGCCCCGGTGGTGAAGCTCCAGGTGACCGGTGTCATGACGTTACCGGCGGCATCGCGGGCGCCGCTCACCGATGCGGTGTAGGTGGTCGAATAGGCCAGCGCGGCGGCCGGGGTGAAGGTGGCCGTGGTGCTCGCCGCGTCGTAGGTGGTAGTGCCGGCGACGGCGCCGGACGGTCCGGTGACCCCCAGCACGACGCTGGACCCGATGACCGGCTCGCTGAAGGTCGCGGTGACGGCGGTGCCGGCCGGAACGCCGCCGGCACCGGGCGACGGGGCGCGCCCGGTCAGGGTCGGCGCCACGGTGTCGCTGGCCGTGGGGTTGAACACGACGTCGACCCAGTAGTTGGTCGACTGGAAGGTGCTGGTGGGGTACGCGCTCGCGCCGTACCGGTAGACGCCGTTGCCGCCGGAGGCGCCGCTGGCGAGCGCGGTCAGCGGGCCACGGGTCACCGCGGCGGACAAGCCACTGTTGGTGATCGAGTAGAAGCCCACATCGGTGTGGTACGACGCCACATACGTGGTGTTCGCCGTGATCGGGACCGGGTTCGGCAGGGTGGCGGTCTGCCAGCCGGTGGCGGTCTCGCCGGTGAAGGTGACCGTGGACAGGCGGGTCCCGCCGGTGTTCCAGAGCGAGCCGGTGTGCGTCCCGGTGTTTCCGGAACCCTTGTAGAACCTCAGGCCGGTGATGTAGCCGGCGGTGTTGGACCGGAACTTGACGCCGAGCTCGACCGCGCTGTTGTCGGCGACCGCGGCGGTGGCCGGGGTGGCGGTGGACGGCCAGATCGTGCACGGACAGGCCGAACCGGCGGTGTCCAGCGTCGTGAACGACCACGAGAACGCGGTCATCGTGTTGCCGGCGGTGTCTCTGGCCCCGCTGACGGTGGCGGTGTAGACCGTGGCGGTCGCGAGTACGGCCGACGGCGTGAACGTGACGGTTCGCGTGGCCGCGTCGTACGTGGTCGTGCCGGTCACGGCCGTACCGCCGGCCCGGAGGGCGAGGGCCGCCGTTCCGGTCTGCAGCGGCTCGTTCAGGGTGGCACTTACCGTCGTCGTGGTGGCCACGCCGGTGGCCCCCGCGGCCGGGGTGGTGCCGGTCACCGTGGGCGGTGCCGTGTCGGTGGCGTTGTTCTCGAACACGACGTCGACCCAGTAGTTCGCCGACTGCCACGTGTTGGTCGGGAAGCCGCCGCCGGTGCCGTACCGGTAGACGCCGTTGGCGCCGTCCACCCCGTCGCGCAGGGCGTGCAGCGGCGCGTTGTCGACGCCGGCCGAGGCGAAGGCCCCGTCGTCACTGGCGTACCGGCCGTTGGGTGCGTAGTACGAGGCGACGTACGTGGTGTTCGCGCTGATCGCGATCGGGGTGGCGAACGTGGCGGTCTGCCAGCCGGAGGCGGTCTCGCCGGTGAACGTGACGGTGCCCAGGTTCGTGCCGCTCGCGTTCCACAGGTGGCCGATGTGCGTACCGGTGTTGCCGCTGCCCTTGTAGAAGCGCACGCCGGTCACGAAACCGTCGGTGTCCGAACGGAACTTCACGCCGAGCTCCACCGCGGCGGTGTCCGAGTCGGACGGGTTGGCCGGCACCGCCGTGCTGGACCAGATCGAGCAGGGACAGGGCGCGGCGGCCGCCGCCTCCGGGACGCTGAGCAGCCCGGCCAGCAGGATCAGGCACGCCACCAGTGCTTTCTTCACGAGAGCACTCCTTTCAGGCACCTGGTGCGAAGACGACGTCGACCCAGTAGTTGCTCGACTGCCACGTACCGGTGGGGAAGCCCCCGCCGCTGCCGTACCGGTAGAGCCCGTTGGCGCCGTCGGCGCCGTCCCGCAACGCGTGCAACGGGCCGTTGTCGGCGCCGGAGCTCGCGAAGTAGCCGGTGTCCCCGGCGTAGCGCCCGACCGGCGCGTAGTAGGACACGATGTAGGTGGTGTTCGCGGTGATCGGCACCGGCGCCGCGAAGGTCGCGGTCTGCCAGCCGGTGGCCGACTCGCCGGTGAAGGTGACCGTGCCCAGTAGCGTGCCGGTCGAGGTCCACAGATGGCCGACATGGGTGCCGGTGTTGCCGCTGCCCTTGTAGAAGCGGACGCCGGTGACCCGCCCGGCGACGTCGGACCGGAACCGCATGCCGAGTTCGACCGCCGCGGTGTCCGAGTCGGCCGGCGTGCCCGGCGTCGCGGTGGCCGGCCACACCGAGAGGGTGGCGCCGGTCGCCGGCCCGGTGGTGAACGACCAGGACACCGCGGCCATCGTGTTGCCGGCGAGGTCCTTCGCGCCGCTGACCGTCGCGGTGTAGGTGGTGTTCGCGGCGAGCGCCGCGGCCGGGGTGAAGGTCGCCGTGCCGGTGCCCGGATCATAAGCCGTCGTGCCCGCCGTGTTGGACAGGCTCATGGTGACCGTGCCGCCCTGCACCGGCTCGCTGAAGGCGGCACTCACCTTGGTTCCGGTCGCCACGCCGGTCGCGCCGGGCGCGGGGGTACGCGTGGTGACGGTCGGCGCCGTGGTGTCGGGCGTGCCGTTGCCCGGGTTGAAGACCACGTCGACGTAGTAGTTGGCGCTCTCCCACGACTGGGTCGGGAAGCCCGAGCCGAAGCGGTAGACACCGTTGACGCCGTCCACGCCGTCCCTGAGCGCGTGCAGCGGGGCGTTGTCGACGCCCTGGGTGAGGAAGTAGTTCGGGTCGCCGGCGTAGTGGCCGTTCGGCGCGTAGTACGAGACGACATAGGTGGTGTTCGGGGTCAGCGTCACCGGCGTGGACAGGTTGGCCTGCTGCCAGCCGGACGCCGACTCGCCGGTGAAGGTGACCGTCGCCAGCTGGGTGCCGGTGTTCGACCACAGCCGCCCGACGTGTGTGCCGGTGTTGGTGCTGCTCTTGTAGAACCGGATCGCGGTGACCTGGCCCGCCACGTCCACCCGGAACCTCGTGCCGACCTCGGTGCCGGTGCCGTCCGGGTCGGCCGGGACGGCCGGGGTGATGCTCGAGCCCCAGATGGTGCACGGGCAGGTACGCGGGACGACGGTGACGGCCCGGGACGTGTCGGCGCCGACGTTGCCGCTGTCGTCGGTGGCCCGTACCCGGATCGTGGTCGCACCCGTGTTGCCGGGCCGCCAGGTGTAGGTCCAGGTGGCGCGGCCGCTGGCCGCGTGCCAGCTGGACCCGTTGTCGGTGGAGACCTCGACGCCGCCGACCACGCCGCCGCCGGTGTCGGTCGCGGTGCCGGAGATGACCGTCGTCGAGCCGGCCTGCACCGTCGTACCGGCGGCCGGCGCGGTGATGGCCGCGGACGGGGCGGCGGTGTCGGTGGAGGCGATGGCCGGGGTCAGGCCGGACTGCAGTGTGCCCGGCTGCACACCCATGTCCGCCAGCAGGTTGACGGTGGCCTGCCGCATCGGGGTGCTGGCCGCGCCGGACCCGCGGTCGTGGTTGCTGTCCAGACCCCAGGACCACTGCACGGTACCGGCGCCGAAGACCAGGGCGCCGCTCGGCGCGCGGTAGAGGGTCAGGTGGTGGGTGGCGCTGCCGGTGTCGTACGTCGAGCCGTAGTCCTGGAGCACCTGCACGCCGGAGTCGCTGGTCGTGGAGAGCCGGATCAGGCCGCGCGGACGGAAACCGTTGTCGGCGTCCTCGTCCCACTCGTAGCCGACGGTCCCGCTGCCCAGGGTGGCGGTGGCGCCGGCGGGCTGTGTGGCGACCGGGGTGTCGCGCCAGAACCGCATCTTGCCGTCCGCCGCCGGGACCTCCAGGCTGACCGTGCCGGCGTTGACCTTGAAGCTGGTGCCGGTCAGCGCGTTCTCCGGGCGGTTGCCGTCGGCCGGCGGGCTGAACCGCGGGTCGCGCCAGGTGCCGGTCCACGCCGCGGTCGGGTCGATCTTCCCGTTCGCGTGGGTCTCCTTGTAACAGACCATGGTCCGGTACGAATTCTCCCAGCGGGTCTTCCAGAACACCTCGTTGCCGCTGAAGAAGGCCAGGTTGACGCCGGCGTCCCGGGCCGCCTCCACGTTGGCCCGCTGCGGCCCCGACCAGTACTCGTCGTGACCGACCGACAGGAACGCCTTGTGGTTGCGCAGCCGCGCGCCGTCGCGGTCGGCGTCGACGCCGGCGATGTAGCTGACGTCGTAGCCGTTGGCCTCGAGCCACCGCACCATCGGGTACTCGGCGTTGAAGACGAAGTCCTCGGCGCCGGTCCCGCGGGTGGTGATCGGCCGGTTGTAGCTCACCTTGTAGGCACGCCCGGCCGGTGAACCGGCGTACAGGCTGTTGCCGCCGTACTTGTTGTAGGCCTGCCAGGTCGAATCGGACGTCTGGAAGACGACGTCCGAACGGCGGGCGTCGTCGCGCACCACGAACACGATGTGGCTGGCCCCGGCGGTGCCGTCGGTCCGGACGAGCCGGGCGAAGTAGATGCCGGATACCGCGGAGGACGGCACCGGCCACGACGCCGACACCGCCCAGTTGCCGCAGTCGACCAGACCGGTGCCGGGGTCGCTCAGGCAGTCCGGCTGGGTCTGCCGGCCGACCGGGTTGACCGACGTGATGAGCCGTGCGCCGCTGCCGCCGTAGTAGCCCATCCGGTAGATGTCGAGACGGTACGACGCGGCAGACGACTTGATCTTGAAGTTGACCGGCTCGCCGACGTTGACGCTGATCTGCGTACTGAAGCCCTGCAGCGCCTCGCTGCCGGCACCGGAGCCGGGAACGTCCCAGGTGGTCCTGGGCGTGCCGGGTTTGGTGTTCTCGCAAGCGATCGGATTGATCAGCGGCGCGCACGCGTCGGCGGCGGCCGGCCCGGCCCAGGGCACCGACAGACCGGCGACGGCGAGGGTCAGCACCAGCAGCGACCGCCACCGGTTGTTCCTACGAGTACGCACTGGTAATCGCCTCCCCCGTCGAGCACGCCGAAAGCACCTGCGTAGATCATGCAAATACATCGATGCGATATCTGTCGTTCGGACGACATGCTCGCCAGTCCTGGGCGAAGTGCGAAACTAATCAGCCCGATCGGCGCCATGATCGTGGCCCACACGGATCGGCGAACCCGCCGATCATGCGAGCACCCTGCCCCTTCGGGCAGCGTGCGGGGGTACTACCTGTTACCGGCGGTCGCGCTGGGGCGGCGCGCCGCTGCCCGATCGCGCGGGAGAGCGGGGACGGGCCGAATCGGCGGGACGGCGCGTGCGCGTACCGCTGAATCAGCGTGACCGGTGGACGAACCTTGACCACCGCAGTCGGCTGACACCAGGTCGCGGGAGAGGGCGGTGGCCTGATGTACCACCGCTCCGCCGTCGCGGCGGCTGGATACCAGGCCGGCGGCCCGGAGCGCGGCCAGGTGCTCGGACGACGACGACACGCTGATTCCTACCTGCCGGGCGATCGACGACGTGGTGTGCCGGCCGGGACCGGCGGCGTGGATCAGTACCGCGGTGCGGGTCCGGCCGAGCAGGCCGGCCAGGGGGTCCGGCGTGGTCCGGCGGCTGTCCGGCACCGTCGCCGGCTCGACCGGATAGACCACCAGGGCCGGCCGGTCCGGCGCGACAAGCACCCGGGGGCGGGGTCCGGCGAACGGTGACGGCACCAGGATCAGGCCGTGCCCGCCGAGTCGCACCTCGCCGGCCTGCCAGGCGTCGACCTCCAGCACCGGCGCCCGCCACCGGATCGCCTGATGCAGGCCGGTGAGGACGCCCTCGGCACCGGACAGCGCATAGCGGCTCGCGGCCTCGCTCACCACCTGGCGGTGCGTGCGGTTCAGCGCCGGCCAGTCCGGCGCCAGCACCCGGTGGAAGTACGACCGCATGGCGTCGACGAGCGCGCCCAGCACCAGCGGGTCGGCGGACGCGAACCGGCGGCGCGCGGCGCTGACCGGAGTGTGTGCGTACGCCGCGGACACCTCCGCCCGGATCCGTTTCGCCGGCGTCGAGCGGATCGCTTCCAGGCCGTCCTCGATGGACGTCAGACCCTCCAGGGGCGTCACGAAGTCCGGCACGAATCCCTGGGACGGCAACAGGTGGTGCAGCGGGCGCAACGCCGGCGCGGACTCGGCGACCCGGCGCGCCAGCGTCGGGAGGCAGGCGGCCACGAACGGTTGCCGCAGCGCCTGGCTGGCGAGCAGCACGGTGCCGGCCGGATGCAGCCGGTCGGCGAAGCGGATCCGCGTCAGGTCCGCCGGTTCCAGCCACAGGCGCAACATCCGGACAGCTTGCCAGCCTTTCGGCGAGCACCGAAACCGTTGACCGGCCAGGAGTCCTGGCCGAGCCTCCTGACGTGGCGGTCGACAGAGACGAGGGATGATAGGTGCGGCGTTCGATCTTGATCATGGGCGTGGTGTGCGCTCTGCTGCTCGCCGGATGCGGCGAGGAGACGCCGGCGGCGACACCTCCGGCGTCGGAGGCGCCGGCGCAGCGGCCCGCGGCCGGCGACCACAAGCTCACGCTCCAGGTCGCCGGCAAGGAACGCACCTTTCTGGTGCACGCTCCCCCGGGCTACACCGGCGACAAACCCGTGCCGCTGGTGGTCGGCCTGCACTTCTATCCGGGTTCCGGCGAGCGGCTACGGGACATGATCGAGATGGACGCCAAGGCCGACGAGCACGGGTTCCTGGTCGCCTACCCGGACGGGGTGGCCGGCGGCTTCAACGCGCTGATCTGCTGTGGCGCCGAGGATGACGTCGCGTTCCTCAAGGCGCTCACCGATCGGCTGATCGCCGACTGGGGTGTGGACGCCGACCGGGTGTACGCCACCGGCATCTCCAACGGCGCCGACATGAGCTTCCGGGCCGCGGTCGAGGCGACCGGCGTGTTCGCCGCGATCGGGGCGGTGAGCGGCGGACTCGGCGGTCCCCGCCTGGCGGACCCCGGCTTCATGCCGAAGAAACCGGTCTCGGTGGTGACCATCATCGGCGGCCTGGACCAGTACTACGAAGCGTTCCAGGCCGGCCTGAAGACGTGGCGGGAGCGGCTGAAGTGCGCACCCGTCAAGAACCCGGCGAGCGGCATGAAAGGCGTCGAGCGATCCAGCGCCCGGTGTGCCGACGGTTCGGACCTCGAGGTGTACGTCGTCGCCGACATGGGCCACTCCTGGCCGGGAGCGAAGAACGGGCAGATGGCCCTGCCGGACGCGCCGATCGTGGCGACGGACGTCCTGTGGGACTTCTTTGCCGCCCATCCCCGCATCAGCTGAGGCCGGCCCGCAGCCCTTCCAAGGTGGCCCGCGCGCCCTTGTGGTGCAGCGACGCGAGTGCCCGGCGGTAGGCCGACACGAACCGGTCGTCGTCGACCAGGTCGCCGAACACCTGCCGGTTCGCCACGAACGCGAGTGGGTCCTCGCGGTTGCGGCGGGCGTACGCCATGAGGACGTCCCGCAGCGGGTCCACGACGTCGATCGGTGCGCCCTGCTCGTCGACACCCTCGGCATAGCGGGCCCAGCTGGCGACGACGGCGGCGGAACGGTGGATCTCGCCACCGGACGCGAGGTTGTGCCGGATCACCGGCAGCAGCCATTTGGGGATGCGGTCGGAGCTCTCGGCGCACAGGCGGGCGACCGTGTCGCGCACGGCCGCGTTGGAGAACCGGGCGATCAGGTTGTGCTTGTACTCCGACAGATCGATCCCGGGCACCGGCTCCAGCGTCGGGGTGGCTTCCCGGTCCATGTAGTCGAGCAGGAACGTGGCGAACAGCTGGTCCTGGCACACCTCGTGCACCAGGCGGTAGCCGGCCAGGTAGCCGAAGTAGCACAGCGCCTGATGGCTGGCGTTGAGCAGGCGCAACTTCATCAGCTCGTACGGCTCGACGTCCTCGACCAGTTGCACACCGGCGTCCTCGAACGGCGGCCGTCCGAGGGTGAAGTCGTCCTCCAGGACCCACTGGGTGAACGGCTCGCACACCACCGGCCAGCGGTCGTCGATCCCGAACCGGTTGCGGACCTCGGCGATGTCCTCCTCGGTGGTGACCGGGGTGATCCGGTCCACCATGCAGTTGGGGAAGCGCACCTCCCGGGCAACCCAGTCGGCCAGCGCCGGGTCGCGGAGCCGCGCGAACGCGACGAAGCTGCGCCGGGCGGCGTCGCCGTTGCCCTGGATGTTGTCGCAGGACATGATCGTGAACGGCGGGGTGCCGCGATCCCGGCGCCGGGCCAGCGCCTCGGTGATGAACCCGAACGTGGTCGTGGGTGCCGCACCGGGCCGAAGGTCGTGCTGGACGGCGGGATCGGACTCGTCGAACTCGCCGGTGACCGCCGAGAAGTTGTAGCCGCCCTCGGTCACGGTCAGCGACACGATGCGGGTCGCCTCGTCGGTGAGCCGGCCGACGACCGCCTCCGGGTCGTCCGGGGCGAACAGATAGTCGTGGATGGCGCCGATCACGCGTGGCTCCATCGTGCCGTCCGGCGCCTTGACGACGAGCGTGTACAACCCGTCCTGGGCGTCGAGCACCTCCTTCATCCGGCGATCGGCGGGCATCACACCGACACCGCAGATCGCCCAGTCGAGGGCCTTACCGTCGTTCATCAGGCGATCCAGGTACATCGCCTGGTGGGCGCGGTGGAATCCGCCGACGCCGAAGTGCACGATGCCGGTACGCAACCGGCTCCGGTCGTAGGCCGGCCTGGGCACGCCGGCGGGCAGGTCCGGCAGGGTGGCTGCGGTCAAGGCGGTCATCGGCCCTCCTCGATTCTGCCGTCACTTGACGGAGCCCAGGGACAGTCCCTGAACGAGCTTGTCCTGGGCGGCGAAGCCGGCCACCAGCACCGGGAGCGAGACGACGAACGCCGCCGCGCAGAGCTGCGCCAGGAACAGACCCTGGCTGGTCACGAAGCTGGTCAGGAACACCGGCGCGGTCTCCGCCACGGTCGCGGTCAGCACCCGGGCGAACAGCAACTCGTTCCAGCTGAAGATGAAGCAGATCAGCGAGGTCGCGGCGATGCCCGGCATGACCACCGGGGCGACGACCGACCGCAGCGTACGGGCCAGGCCGGCGCCGTCCACGCTGGCGGCCTCCAGCATCTCCACCGGCACCTCGATCAGGAAGGACCGCATCATCCAGACGGCGATCGGCAGGTTCATCGAGGTGTAGAACAGAATCAGCAGCCAGATGTTGTCCAGCAGGCCGGTGCTCTGCGCGAACAGGTAGAGCGGCAGCAGGCCGGCGACGACCGGCAGCATCTTGGTGGACAGGAAGAAGAACAGGACGTCGGTCCACTTCTTCACCGGCTTGATGGACAGCGCGTACGCGGCGGGGATCGACAGCAGCAGCACGAGGATCGTGGACACGATGCTCGCGGTCAGCGAGTTCAGCAGGGGCGGCCACGGGCTGGCGCCGCCGGTGAAGAACTCGCGGTAACCCTCGATCGTCAGCGGGGCGAACACCGCCGGCGGGTTGGTCGCCGCGTCCGCCTCGCTGTGGAACGACGTCAGCACCATCCACACCACCGGCAGGAAGAAGAGCAGGCCGATCACCCAGGCGGCGAGCGACAGCAGCGGGCCGCTGCGCGGCTTGCGGGGGCGGCGGGGTTCGCCGGTCTCGGTACGGGTGGCGGGCACCGTGCCGGTCTCGGTGGTCGACGTCATCGGCCTGCCTCCTGCCGGAAGAGCGTGGACACGGTCCGCAGCGCGAACGTGGCGATGATGATCGTGGCGATCACGACGACGACTGCCGCCGCGGAGGCCCGGCCGTAGTCGTGGGCGTTGTAGAACGTCTGATAGATCGCGTACGGCAGGTTCGCCGTGCCCAGACCACCGGAGGTGATGGTGAAGACGGCGTCGAAGTTCTGCACCACGTAGATGGAGCCCAGCAGCCCGCCCAGCTCGAGGTACTGGCGCAGGTGCGGCAGCGTCATGTGCGTGAAGATCTGCCAGGTCGTCGCCCCGTCGATGCGGGCCGCCTCGATCACGTCGAGCGGCCGGCCCTGCAACCCGGCCAGCAGGATCAGCATCATGAACGGCGTCCACTGCCAGACCAGGGCGAAGATGATCGACCAGAGCGGCCCGTTGCTGATCCAGTCCGGCTGCGGCGGGTTGTTCGAGCCGAACAGACCCCAGAGCCAGGTGAGAGCGCCGTTGAACAGGCCGTATTCGGGGTTGTAGAGGGCGTGCTTCCAGAGCAGCGCGGCGGCGACCGGCACGACCAGGAACGGCGCGATCATCATGGTGCGGACCGCGCCACGGCCCAGGAACTTGCGGTCGAGCAGCAGGGCGATGCCGAGCCCCAGCAGCAGGCTGATGAGCACGACGGAGGCGGTGAGCAGGACGGTCGTCCACACCGCTTCACGCATGTTGACGTCGGTGAGGACGCGGGCGAAGTTGTCGAACCCGGCGAAGCCGATCTCGTCGGGGTAGTAGGCGTTCCAGTTCATGAACGAGATGACCAGGGTCACCACGAACGGCAACTGCGTCACCACGATCATGAAGATCAGCGCCGGCAGCAACGGTGCCCGGCGACCCCAATTGGCGGTACGCCTGGCGCCCGCCGAGGCTGATCTCGGTTCGGGCCGTTCCTGGTCGATCTTCTCCGCCGCGAGAGTCATGCCGCGGTCCCCTTCCGTGGAGCCTTCCGTGGAGCCGAAGGTCAGCCCTGCCGGGCGCGATAGCGTTCGGCGACGTCGTCCGCCAACTCCTGGCCGCGGTCCAGCGCCTCCTCGACGCTCATCCGGCCGGCGATCGCCGAGCTGACGTACTGGGAGACCTGGGTACCGAGGTCGGTGAACTCCGGGATGTCGATGAACTGGATGCCGATCGCCGGCCGCGGCTGCACCCCGGGATTACGCGGGTCGGCGCTGGCGATGGCCTCCAGCTGCGGCTTCGCGAACGCGCCCGCTTCCTGCAGGTACTGCGGGTTCTCGTACGTCGAGGCGCGTTTGCCGGCCGGGACCCGCGACCAGCCCAGCTCGCTGCCGACCAGCTCCTCGTACTGGCGGCTCGACGCCCAGGAGATGAACTTCCACGCGTTGTCCTTGCGCTCGCTGGCCTGCTGGATGCTCCAGGACCAGGCGTAGAGCCAGCCGGAACTCTTGGTCTTGACGACGGGCGCCGCGACGTAGCCCATCCTGCCCTTGACGGGTGAGTCGGCCGCCTCCAGCGATCCGGCGGCGCTGGTGGCGTCATACCACATCGCCGCGTTGCCCTGCACCATGTTGTTCAGGCACTCGGTGAAGCCGGCCTGCGGCGCACCGATCTCACCGTGGTTGCGGACCAGATCGACGTAGAACCGGGTGGCCTCGATGAACTCCGGTGCGTTCACCTGGGCCTGCCAGTCCGCGGTGAACCAGGTGCCGCCGAACGTGTTAACCACGGTGGTCAGCGGCGCGAAGACCTGGCCCCAGCCGGGCTGGCCGCGCAGGCAGATCCCCGCCATCCCGGGCACCTTCCCGTCGACCCGGGCGGCGATGTCGGCGACCTGCGGCCAGGTCGGGTTGGCCGGCATCGAGATGCCCTGCTGGTCCAGCACGTCCTTGCGGTACATCAGGAACGACGACTCGCCGTAGAACGGCTCGCCGTAGATCTTTCCGTCCTCCGCGGTCAGCGACTGCGTCATCGGCGTCAGGACGTCGTCCTGGTCGAATTCCGGATCGGCCGCGATGTACGCGTCGAGCGGGGCGATCCACTCGCTCTTGGCGTAGATCGGGATCTCGAAATTGCTCAGCGAGGCGACGTCGTACTGCCCGGCCTGGCTGGAGAACTCCTGGCTGATCTTGTCACGGACGTCGTTCTCCGGCAGGACCGTGAAGTTCACTCCGATGCCGGTCTCCGCCGTGAAGTGCTGCGCGGTGAGCCGCTGCAGGTCGACCATCTGGGGGTTGTTCACCATCAGCACGCTGATGCTGTTGGCGCCGGTGCCGGTGTTCGTGCCGCCCCACCCGGCGCATCCGGCGGCCACGATGGCCAGGGTCGCGGTTACCGCTGCTGAGAGGACCCGTACGCGCACTTGACGCCTCCACGGAGCAGTTCGGTCCTGTGACGTGGGTTACAGGACCAGCCCAGTAGATGCCTGCCATCGACGAGTGTCAACTTGGAGTAGCCGGGCGATAACGGTCAGTGCCAATCAGGTGACCGTCACCGGGCCGGCCGCGCGCCCGCGAGCTTCGGGACGAACCGTGGCGTGCGCCGGGCGTACTCCTGGTACTCCGGGAAGCGTGCCCGCATCTGCCGCTCCTCCCAGCCGGCCTTGACCACCAGCAGCGCGCACAGCGCGGCGCCGGCGGCCGGCCGGACCCGGCCGCCGGCGGTCAGGCCGCGTACGGCGGAGGCCGCCATCACGCCGGTGTAGATCGGGTGCCGCACCACCGCGTACGCCCCGCCGGTGCGCAACCGGCTGCCCTCGCGCGGCAGCGGCATCGGGGTGAGGTCCGGACCGAGCTCGCGGCCACCGGCGACGGCCACCAGGGCACCCGTGCCGATGGCCAGGCCGGCAGCCGCCCGGACGGCCACGGATCGGCGAGCGCCGGCCCGCCGCGGCGCGAAGAGCAGGACGAACAACGCCGACTGGGCGACCACGAAGCCGTACCCGAGCATTCGTTCGGCCCTGTCCCGCATGGCTGCCTCGCTCTCCCTCGGAGGCTTCCGATCGTATCGAGCACGTCGGTCTGAACCGGATGGACCGAACAGGTGTAGCCCAGAAAGAGCACCGCCGATCGGTCAAGGAGGACGACGTGACATCCGAGTTCTCGCTCAACGGTTTGCCGGCACACGTCGACGAGACGCTCACCCGCATGCGCTCGGTCATGGGCGCGGATCCCGGCGCGCAACCGGTGCACGGCCGCGGACAGGATCCAGCCGGACACGTACGGGTCACGGTCGCCCCCGGCGGCTACCTCGACCTGCTGGACCTCGATCCGCGGTGGCTCTGCCAGAGCGACGCGGAGCAGGTGTCGGCCGCGATCAGGGAGGCCGTACGCGACGCCGTCGACGACGCCCGCCGGCAGCTCAGCCGGCAGAACCCGGCCGAGGAGATCGAGGCGATCGTCCGGGTCCTGGACGAGACCCTGGACGGGATCGCCAACGACGTCGCCCGTGCCCAGAGCCGGATCTCCGGGCGCTGAGATGCCGAACCTGGATTTCGACCCGGCCCATGTACGGCAGTGCGGCACCGAGGTCGGCCGGCGCGGCGACGACCTGACCGAGGCCGTCGGGCGGCTGCGGGCCGAGGTGACCGGTGCCGGGTCGCCGTGGGGTGGTGACGAGTTCGGCACCCTGTTCGCGGCCGCGTACACCAGCATCACCGACCTGGCCCTGAACAAGTACGGCGAGCTGGCCACCCGGCTCACCGGGGTGGGTGACGACCTGCGGGTCGTGGCCGACGAGGTGGAAGCCACCGACCAGGGCAACGCCGCCGGCGTCACCGGGGCGGGAGGTGTGCCGTGAGCATCGAACTGCCCGGCCCGATGGTGTGGGTCATCAACCTGCTCGGCTACAGCTGGCCGGAGGCCGACGAGGACGCGATGGCGGCGGCGGGCCAGGCCTGGCATGCCTTCGCCGCCACCCTGCGCGAGACCGACGGCGCCGCTTCCGGCGTCGTCCGGGAGATGACGCACTTCAACACGGCCGCCAGCCTGGAGGCGTTCGCCCAGTCCTGGCCGACCGACCAGCATCACCACGAACTGGGCGTCGACGCCGCGGACCTCACCGGAACCATGCTCGAGGGCGGCAGCACGGCGGTGCAGGCCACCAAGATCGCCATCCTGGGCATCCTCGCGGTGACCGCGGCGTCGATCGCCGCGGCGGCGGCCGCGACCCCCTTCACGCTCGGCGCCTCCCAGGCCGCGTCGCTGGCCGCGCAGCAGGCGGGCCGGATCGGCGTCCGCAAGGTTCTCGACGCGCTGCGCGACCGGGCCGAGCGCGAACTCACCACCGGCATGCGCAACGCCATCGAGGACCGGCTCAAGCGGATCAACCCGATGCAGAGCTCGGCCACCGGCGGTGCGCCCAAGATGGCCGACGCCGGGAAGCTCCGCAAGCAGCGCCCCAAGCTGCGCAAATCCACCCAGCTTCAGGTCTTCAAGGACGCCAGGCGCGCGCCCAACGGCGAGGACTTCGTGTGTCCCGAGACCGGGAAGATCATCCCGGCCGCACGCGACGCCAACGGCGCCCCGCTCCGGTTCGACGAGAACGGGCGGCCCGACCCCGACGGCTTCACCGTTCCCGCGCCCAACCCGCGCAGCGGCGCCGGCGATCCGATCTTCCACTTCGGGCACGTGTCCGACAGCGAGTACCGCCGCCTGGTCCAGATGGTCGAGGACCACCCCGGCCGGTTCACCCAGAAGGAGGTGCTCGACGAGTTCAACGATCCTCGCCACTACCGGGTGGAAGAGCCGGGAAACAACGTCGGCCACGGATCCGAGTCCCAGGCACCGGGCTACGGTCACTATGGTTCGATGCTGAACAACGGACCGCAGCCGCCGCCGCAGTGAACCAACCGAGACCACGGAAGGGCCGACCGGCGTGAGCGCAACCGAGAAGTACTCCGGCTTCCTCGACCACATCCAGTCCTACCTGGGACCGGTACGAGAGACCGAGCCACCCACCGTGACCGGCGGCAACCGCGGCTACGCGCTGTTCTTCTGCCGGACACCGGACGACGACCTGCTCTCCGTCGTCACCAACGGCCTGCGCTTCCAGCCGATCACCGCGGTCCTGCCGCAGGAGCTCGTCTGCACCGTGCACTCGGTGCAGCGCAAGGCGGCCCACCTGATCACCGCCCTCACCGCCGAGGTGGTGATGAAGGGCCGCCGGGGCCTCGCCCTGGAGCAGGTGATCCCGTCCCCGGGCCCGCTCGTCCCGGACAGCGACATCGGCGGGGTGATCGCCGCCGCACACCCCTACGCCGACGACGAGTTCGACATGTTGCGGTCCGCCGAGGGCGCGGTCGAACTCCAGCTGATCACGCTGATCCCGGCCACCACCGGGGAACTGCTCTACGCCGAGCGGCACGGCACCGGCGCGCTGTTCGAGCAGTGGGAGACCCGGGAGACCGACCTGCTGGACGCCTTCCGCCGATCCGCCGTGTGACGCCGACGCTGCCGATCACCGCGGTCCGGCGGCACCGGCATAGTGCGCCGCCCGGCCGAGTTCCTCCTCGATGCGGATGAGCTGGTTGTACTTGGCGGTCCGGTCGCTGCGTGACAGCGAGCCGGTCTTGATCTGCCCGCAGCCGGTGGCGACGGCCAGGTCGGCGATGGTCGTGTCCTCGGTCTCGCCGGAGCGGTGCGACATGACCACCCGGTAGCCCGCCCGGTGCGCGGTGTCGACCGTACGCAGTGTCTCGGTGAGCGTACCGATCTGGTTGACCTTGACCAGGATCGCATTGGCGTAGCCGTCGCGGATGCCGCTGAGCAGCCGGTCCGCGTCGGTGCAGAACACGTCGTCGCCGACCAGTTGGAGCCGCTCGCCCGCCCGTTGCGTGAGCCGCTTCCAGCCGTCGAAGTCGTCCTCGGCCATCGGGTCCTCGATCGAGGTGATCGGATACCGGCCGGCCAGCTCCAGCAGGTACGTGATGTGCTCGTCCACCGAACGTTTGCGGCCCTCTCCGGCGTACGCGTAGGCGCCGTCGCGAAAGAACTCGGAGCTGGCCGGATCGAGGCAGACGGTGATGTCCGTACCGGGCCGGTATCCGGAGTCCTCGATCGCTCGCACGACGAAGGTCAGGGCCTCGTCGGCGTCGGCGAAGTCCGGCGCGAACCCGCCCTCGTCGCCGACGTTGGTGCTGTGCCCGGCCGCGGCGAGCTGCCCGCGCAGCGTGTGGAACACCTCGGAGCCCATCCGTACGGCCTCGAAGAAGGTGGTCGCGCCGACCGGGGCGATCATGAACTCCTGGAAGTCGAGCGGGTTGTCGGCGTGCGCACCGCCGTTGATGATGTTCATCATCGGCACCGGCAGCAGGGTGGCCCCGACACCGCCGACGTAGCGGTAGAGCGGCAGCCGGTGAGCCTGCGCGGCGGCCTTCACGGTCGCGAGCGACACCCCGAGGATCGCGTTGGCGCCGAGGCGGCCCTTGTCCTTCGTCCCGTCCAGCTCGATCATCGCCGCGTCGACGAGCGCCTGGTCCTCGGCGTCCAGACCGGTCACGGCGTCGGCGATCGCACCGTTGACCGCGGCAACGGCCTTGCTCACGCCCTTGCCGTGGAAGCGGCGCGGGTCACCGTCGCGCAGCTCGACCGCCTCGTTCGCGCCGGTCGACGCACCGGACGGCACAGCGGCCCGCCCCGTCGAACCGTCCACCAGCACCACATCCACCTCGACGCTCGGATTGCCCCGGCTGTCGAGGATCTGCCGTCCGAAAACCCGGCTGATGGCCGTCATCGCACACTCCCTGGTCCTGTCGTTGATGCGGGACCAGACTGGCCGTCCGGCCGGCCGGCTGTCATCGCGAGAAGGAGCACGTTGACCCGTACCCCGGGGTACGGGTTTAAGGTCGCGGCATGCGCGTGGGGGAACTGGCTCGGCGGACCGGCACGACCATCCGGGCGTTGCGCTACTACGAGGAAGCCGGGCTGGTCATGCCGCGCCGGCTGGGCAACGGCTACCGCGACTACGACCCGATCGCGGAACGCCAGGTGACCCAGATCCGCGAACTCATGGCCCTCGGCCTCACCGTGGAGGAGACCCGGCCGTTCGTCGAGTCCATCGCCAACGACGAGGACGTGTGCGCGGCCGCCGTGGCCACGTTCCGCAGCACCGTCACGAGCCTGCAGACCCGCATCGGCGAACTGACCGCCCAGCGCGAGGCGCTCGACGCCCGCATCGACGACGCCGCCCGCCAGGTCGTGACCAGCGCGCCCACCGCCGGTGCCGAGCCCGTCGACCTGATCGGCAGGCCGCTGCCGCCGCTGCACTTCTACGCCACCGACGGCCGGCCGATCGACCTGCACGACCTCGGTCCCGGCCGCAGCGTCCTGTTCGTCTATCCGCTCACCGGCCGGCCCGGTGTCGACCTGCCCCGCGGCCTGCTCGAGGTCCATGGCGCCCGCAGCCGGGACAACTGGATGCGCGACCACCACGCCGAGATCCGCACGGCCGGAGCCGCACGCGTGTACGGCCTGTCCGCCCAGTCCACCGGGTATCAGCGCGAACTGGCACACCGGCTCCGGTTGCCGTACCCGCTGATTCCCGACCCGCGGCTGACCCTGGCCACCGCCGCCCGCCTGCCGGCCCGCACGGTCGGCGACCTGATCGTCTACGAGCGGCTGACCCTGATCGTCGCCGACGATCTGGTGGAGCACGTCTTCCACCCGATCCCCGACCCGGTGTCACACGCGCTGGACGTCATCCGCTGGCTCAACCGGCGGCGGCGCACCGGCGGATAGCAGCTCACCCACCTCGCGCTCGCGCCCGCCGCCGGGACCATACCCTGGCCGGGTGACAAACCTCGACATCCTCGGCTGGGCCGGATCCGCCCTGCTCATCTGGTCTCTGCTGCAGAGCCGTCTGCTGCGCCTGCGGGCCTTGAACCTGGCCGGCTGCATCGTGCTGATCGGCTTCAACGCGGCGATCGGCGTGTGGCCCATGGTGGGCCTCAACGTCGTGCTCGCCGTGATCAACATCTGGTATCTGTGGCGGATGCTGGCCACCCGCCACGACGACAAGACGTACCAGGTGGTCGAGGTGGGTACCGGCGACGAGTTCCTGGCGCACACGCTGCGGCTGCATCACGACGACATCGTCCGGTTCAACCCGGGCTTCGCCTGGGACGAGGACGCGCGCCGCGATGCCGCCGCGTTCCTGGTGGTCAGCGGGGACGAACTGGTCGGCGTGGTGCTTTTCCGTACGGCCGGGGACGGGGTGGCGCAGGTGATCCTCGACTACGTCACCCAGCGCTACCGGGACTTCACCCCGGGCGAGTTCGTCTTCCGGCAGAGTCGCTACTTCGCCGACCGTGGCTGCCACACCGTGATCACGCCGCCGGGGATGCAGGCGCCCTACTACGCCCGGCTGGGGTTCGAGCGCCAGGGCGACTCGTACGTGCTTGTTCTGTGACCCAGGTCACAGGCGATCCGGGACCCTGCATGATCCGGCCGTCGTCTTGCTGGGTGTGAAACGAAGCCTGAGAGCGGCCGACGAGGAGGAACTCGTCCGCCGCACCGCCGCCGGCGACCGGCGCGCGTTCGACGAGCTGTACCGGCGTACGTCGCCGTGGCTGCTCACCCGGCTGCGTCGCCGGTGCACCGACGACGACGTGGTCGCCGACGTGATGCAGGAGACCTACCTGGCGGTCTGGCGGGCGGCGGGCAGCTTCGCCGGTGCGGCCACGTCGGGCAGCGCCGCCGGCTGGCTGTGGACCATCGCGGCACACCGGCTCGTCGACGCGTTCCGCCGGCGGGCCCGGCAGAACCAGCTTCCGGCGGTGCCGCTCGTCGAGTCGGTCGCCCCGGCCGCGGAGGACGAGGTCATGGCCGGGCGGGTCGGCCAGGAGCTGGAACAGGCCCTGCTCGTGCTGCCGGCCGAGGCCCGCCAGGTGCTGCGGGCGATGGTTCTCGACGGATTGTCGGTCCGCGAGACGTCCCTGCTGCTGGGCGTGCCGGAGAACACGGTGAAGTCCCGGGCCCGGCGGGCCCGGATCGCTCTTCGGGAGGCGCTGTCATGACCACGCATCCGAGCCCCGCGGTAATCGCCCGCTACGCCGACCGGGAGGCGGACCTCGACGAGGTCATGGTGTGGTCGGTCGAGGTGCACCTGGAGGACTGCGCGGACTGCCGTGCCCTGGTCGCCGCCGGCACGGCCGACGACACTCAGGCGCTGCTCGCCCGGGTCGCCGCCGCCGTGGACCGCGGCATTGCCGCCGGACCGGCTCCCGCCCCGCGCCGGCGCTGGTCGGCGGCACGCAACCGCTGGCTGGTCTGGCGTCTGATGCCGTGGCTGACCATGACGGTGGCGGTCCTGGGCTGCGCGGTCCTGCTCCAGGCGGTGCGGCCGAGCCTGCCGTCGCTGGTGGCGATGCTGGCACCGGTGGCACCACTGCCCGGGGTGGCGATCGCCTGGAGCCGGCGCCACGACCCGGCCTGGGAGCTGATCGCCGGGACACCGGCGGCCGGGCTGACGATGCTGTTACGGCGTACCGCCGGGGTGCTGGCCGTGGTCGTGCCGGCGCTCGCCCTGGCGAGTACGCGTACCGGGGTGTCGTTGGCCTTGACGCTCCTGCCGTGCCTGGCCTTCACCGCCGCGACCATCGCCCTGGGCGCCTTCATCGGGGTCCGGCTGGCCGCGCTCGCGCTCGGCTCCGTCTGGACGCTGGCCGTGGTGCTGCCCGCCATGGACACCGCTGAGCTGCCGCTGGTGCTGCAACCGGGCAGCACGCTCGTGTGGGCGCTGCTCACCCTGGTCCTGGCCGGCCTCGCCGCGACCCGGGCCGACAACTTCCGCAGGCTCGCCAGCCACAACTGAAGGGATTCACGATGCGTACGGTGAGCGCGGCCGAGACGGCCCCCACCACCTATCCGTGGGCGGTACACGCCGAAGGGCTGCGGGTGCGCGCCGGCCGGCACCTGGCCGTCGACGGGCTCGACCTCGCCCTCGGCACCGGTGTCCACGGCCTGCTCGGGCCGAACGGCGCCGGCAAGACCACCCTGATGCGTGCCCTGGCCACGGTGCTGAAACCGGCCGGCGGCCGGCTGACCCTGCTCGGCGAGGCGGTCGACGGCCGAGCCGACCTGCGGCGGGTGCGCCGCGGGCTGGGCTACCTGCCGCAGCAGTTCGGGTTCTACCCACGCTTCACGGTGCGGGAGTTCGTCGAGTACATGGCATGGCTCAAGGAGATGCCGAAGACCGCCGTCCCCGGTGCGGCGCAGCGGGCGATCGAGCGCGTCGGTCTCGCGGCCAAGGCCGGTGCACGGATGAAGACGCTGTCCGGCGGCATGCTGCGCCGGGCCGGCATCGCTCAGGCGATCGTCAACGACCCGGCGGTGCTGCTGCTCGACGAGCCGACCGTCGGCCTCGACCCGGAGCAGCGCCTGGACTTCCGCGAGCTGCTGCGCGACCTGGGCGTCGACAGCTGCCTGCTGGTCTCCACCCATCTCGTCGAGGACGTGGTGGCCGCCTGCACCGACGTGGTGCTGGTCAACGAGGGCCGGCTGGTCTATCAGGGCACTCCGGACGACCTGATCGCGCGGGGTGGCGCGGGCGACCCCGGCGACAGCCCGGCCGAGCGGGGCTACTCCGCACTGCTGCGCCGCCACCGGGCGGAGACCGACCGATGAGCCGTGTCCTGGGTATCGAGCTGCGCCGTTCCGCGGCGCTCGGATCCGCGCTGATCCTGCTGGTGCTCGGCGTGGTGTCGCTGTTCTTCGCCGAGGGGATCGGCTTCGCGGCCGGATGGATGCAGCTGGCCATGACGCAGCGGCTCTACCTGGCCCTGCTGTGGCCACTGGCGCTGGCGGCCGGCGCCTGGCAGGGCTGCCGCGAGCACCGGTCGAAGGTGACCGAACTGTTCGCGAGCACTCCCCGTCCCCGCACGCAGCGGACCCTGCCGACGCTCGGTGCGATGGCAATCGCGGTGGTGTGCGGCTACCTGGCGACGAGCCTCGCCGGCGGCCTGTGGATCGTCAGGACCGCCGAGTACCTGCCGGTACAGGTCTTCGTCGTCACCGCCGTGGGCATCCTGGCGCTCGTCGCGGCGGTCTGGCTCGGCCTGGCGATCGGCCGCCTGCTGCCGTGGCTGGCGATCGCGCCGGCGCTGGGCATCGCGGGCCTCGGCCTGCTGCTGCTCATCCCCGGTGCCACGCGACCGCGCGGCTGGCTGGCCCTGGTGTTCTCGCCGATCTACGAGATGAACATGCCGGGTGACTACGCGACCGTGCCGGGGCGAGTCAGCGCCGCTCAGGCCGTCTGGCTGGCCGTCCTGGCGCTCGCCGCCGTGCTGCTCTTCGTGTCCAGCGGCTGGCGGGTCCGGGTGGCGGCACTGGTGCCGGTGGTGGTGGGTGCCGCTCTGGCGATCACCGTCATGCCCCACCAGAACAGGGTCGTCACTGATGCGATCGACCCGGTGGCCAAAGAACTGGTGTGCGCCGACAACGGGCCGCGCGTGTGCGTCAGCCGGGTCCACGCCGGCCGGCTGCCCGAGGTCGTCCCACCGGCGCGGGAGGCTCTCGCGGTCCTGGCCAAGCTGCCGGACCCGCCCACCGAAGTGCACGAGGACACCACCACATACGTCCCCACGATCTACCCACCGTGGCACCCCGACGTCGTGCTGCTGCGGATCGAGGTCGGATCGGACGGTCACCTCCCGGACAAGGACGGCGTGCTGGCCGAAGCGGTGTCCGGGGCGTTCGCCAGCCCACCCCGGTGCGAGGAACCCACCGACCCGGCGGCCCGGCTGGCCGCCACCTACTGGCTGATCGGACGTGAACCGGTGGCCCGGGACACGTACGACCCGTCCACCATCGACGAGGCCACGCAGCTCTGGAACGACCTGCGGCAACTGCCCGGCGGTGAGGCGGAGGCCCGGGTGGTGGCCCTTCGTCAGGCCGCTGCGAACTGTGCGGCCACCGACGGACTGTTCGGCCAGGGCACGTCATGAGGTGGCTGACGCTGTACCTGCGCTCCCGGCGTGCCCCGATGGCGCTGATCGCGGCCGGCGGCTGCGTGGCGCTGATGTGGTCGCTGTGGTCGATCTTCTCCGACAGCCGGACCGTCGGGGTGGAGCTGGTCGTCCTGACGGTCCTGTTGCTGGTCGCGGCGCTGACCGCGACGCTTGGCGGCCCCGACGACGCGTTGGAGGGGACCGCTGCGTTCTCCTGGTGGCCGCGCCGGATCGCTCACGTGCTGGCGGCCTTCCTTGTGGTGGCGCTGTTGCTGCTGATCACGTCGGTCACCGGAGCCCGTTTCGGACCCGCCTGGCTGGTGGTACGCGACGCGGCCGGGCTGATCGGCCTGACCGCGCTGGGCGCCGCGACGATCGGCACGGCCCGGGCGTGGTTCCTGCCGCTGGGCTGGACCCTGGCCGCGGTGCTGTTCCCCCAGTCCGGACCGGCCGTGGCCCGGATCCTGACCTGGCAGGCGCAGCCCCCGGCCAGCACCGCCGCGGCCGCGACGGCCGGCCTGCTCGCGCTCGCCGGGCTGGTCGTTTACGCGCTGGCCGGCCCGCTCCGGAGCGCCCCAGCCGAGGCCGCCCAGCAGTAACGGGCCCCGCCCGCAGCACCCCCGCCGAGGCCGCCCAGCAGTAACGGCCCCGCCCTCGACGAGGCCGCGCGACCACCTGGCTGGGCCCGGCGGTCGCGCTGGGGCCGGGACCAGGCAGTCGGTCGCGCGGGAGAGCGGGGACGGTCTCGAAATGGTGGGAACTGCCGGAACGCGTACCGAAAAGAAAGCGGAAGCGAAACGGCGCTATCGGGTCGTGCGTGCGTTGTACTTGCGCTTGGCCCACAGGTAGGAGGCCAGGGAGATGCCCGCACACCAGGCCAGGGCGACGATTCCGCTGGAGCCGATTCCGGTGCCGAGCAGCAGTCCGCGCAGGGTTTCGATGATCGGGGTGAACGGCTGGTGCTCGGCGAAGGCGCGCAGCCCGGCCGGCATCGTCTCGGTGGGCACGAATCCGCTGCCCAGGAACGGCAGCAGGCTCAGGAACATGGGCGTGTTGCTGGCCGTCTCGACGCTGTCGGCGACGATTCCGAGCGCTACGGCGAACCAGGTCAGCGCGAAGGCGGTGGCGAGCAGCACGCCGAACACGGCGAGCCACTCGATCGGGGTGGCGTTGGGGCGGAAGCCGATGAGCAGGGCGACGCCGAGTACGGCGAGCACGGCCAGGAAGTTCTGCACCAGGCTGCCGAGAACGTGCCCGGTCAGCAGCGAACCGCGGGCGATGGCCATGCTGCGGAACCGGTCGACGATGCCTTCGGTCATGTCCGTCGCCACCGAGATGGCGGGGCCGGCGGCGGCCCCGGCCACGGTGAACAGCAGGATGCCCGGGGTCAGATAGTTCACGTACTCGGCGCGGCCGCCGCCGATCGCGGTGCCGACCGCTCCGCCGAAGACGTACACGAACAGCAGCAGGAAGATCACGGGCATGCCGATGAGCATCCCGGTCAGCGACGGGTACCGGCGCAGGTGCAGCAACTGCCGGCGCAGCATGGTCCGGGAGTCGGTGAGTGCGTGGGCCATGGTGGTCATCGGGTCTCCTCGGATGCCGGATTCGTGGTGGCGGGCGCGCCGGTGAAGGCGAAGAACACGTCGTCCAGGTCGGGGGTGTGGATGGCCAGGTGATCGGGCTTGGCGCCGACCAGCTCGAGAGTGCCGAGCACGGCCTGCAACGAGGCGACGTCGCCGTCGCTGGGCACCTGGAGGGTCAGCGCGTCGTCGTCGCGGTGCGTCGTGTTCAACGCGTCGGCCGCCGCCCGCAACGCGGCCGGGTCGGTGAAGCGCAACAGCAGGTGGCCGCCGGGGATCCGGCGTTTGAGCTCGTCGGCGGTGCCTTCGACGACGATGCGGCCGTGGTCGAGCACGGCGATCCGGTCGGCGAGCTGGTCCGCCTCGTCGAGGTACTGAGTGGTGAGGAAGACCGTGACGCCCTCGGCGACGAGTTCCCGGACGATCTGCCACATCGCGTGCCGGCTGCGCGGGTCGAGGCCGGTGGTGGGCTCGTCCAGGAAGATCAGCCGGGGGTCGCCGACCAGGGTCATCGCCAGGTCCAGGCGGCGCTGCTGGCCGCCGGAGAGCAGCGACACCGGCTTTCCGGCGGACTCGCCGAGGTCGAACCGCTCGATCAGCCGGGCCACCCGCCGGCCGCCCTCGGTACGGCCGAGCCGGTGCAGGTCGGCCATCAGCCGCAGGTTCTCCCGGACCGTCAGCAGGCGGTCGACGGCCGCGAACTGGCCGGTCAGGCCGATCGCCGCGCGCACCCCGTCGGGATCGGAGTGCAGATCGTGCCCGGCCACGCGGATCGAGCCGCCGTCCGCCGGCAGCAGGGTGGCGAGGATCCGCACCATGGTCGTCTTGCCGGCGCCGTTCGGGCCGAGCAGCGCGAAGACGGTGCCCTCGGTGACGGTCAGGTCGATGCCGTCGAGGACCACCTTCTCGCCGAAGGTCTTGCGCAGGCCGGCCACCGATACGGCGGGCCGGGTGTGGACTGTCGTTGTCATCTACGCCTCCTGGGCGGTTTCCGGGCAGATTCCATCGCCGGCCGGGACACGAAAGCCTCAGCCGGTTTCGGGCAGGTTCCATCGCCGACCGGGGCACGAAAGCCTCGGCCGGTTTCCTCAGGGGGCCCGTCGCCGGCCGGGCACGAGCGCCTCAGCCGGCTTCCGGGCAGGAGCCATCGCCGGCCGGGGCACGAAAGCCTCGGCCGGGACAGCGGGGTGGGTCAGGAGCGGCGGATCAGGATGTCGCCGAACCCGGTACGCGCGCGCACCTCGGCCTGCTCGTCGGTCTCGACGGGACCGTCGGTGGCCGTCATCTCGTTGCGGATCCTGCCGTAGTGGGTGTGCACGTCGAGCCGGGCCGCGGTGCCCTGCCGGATGCCGATCTCGATGCGACCGGCGCCGCTGCGCAGCGTCGCGGAACCACGGACCAGCTCGCTCATCCGGATGTCACCGTTCGCGGTGCTCGCGGTGACCGAGCCCCCGGCATGGTCGGCCGCGATGTCGCCGTTGGCGGAATTGATCCGCAGCTCGCTGCCGGCGTGACCGACCCACACCTCGCCGTTGCCGTTCTTGAGCACGGCCGGCCCGCTGACCGAACGCACCCGCAGCTTGCCCGAGCCGGTGGTGACTCTGGCATCGCCGGTGACGGTCTCGGCGACGACGATTCCCATCCCGGTCGACACGGACAGGGTCTCGGACTGCTCCACCTGGAGATCGCCGGCGCCGCTACGCAGCCGGCAGGCGCCGAGCGCCCCGGTACAGCGGACTCCGCCGGCGCCCAGCTTGGCCTCGAGGTCGGAGCCGATCGGCAGTTCGACGAGCACGTCGACGACGCCGACCTTGCCGAACATCCCGAGGCCGGGCTGGCGGGGGCCACGCACGGTCAGGGTGCCGAGGGAGAACTCCACGTGGGTCTGCTCGGCAGCTCGCACGTCCCGGTCCATGGTCTCCTCCGCCGGGCGCACGTGCACGACGGTGTCCGGTCGCTCGCTCGCGACCACCCGCAGCTCACCGGCGGTGAGGTCGACTGAGGCGGTGATGGGTCCGGGGGTGTCGAAGGTGGGCATGAGGGGTCTCCGTTCGGTTCGAGGTCAGCGGACCCAGCCGCTGTAACGCTGGCTGCCGCTGGTCGCGGTCACGCTCGCCGGGCGCGCGGTGCCGCTGTCGGTTGCGGCGGCCGCGGCCCGGATGAGCCAGGTGTTGATCGAGACACCGGCGCCGGCGGCGGCCTGCTCGACGCGGTTCTTCAGGTTCTCCGGCAGGCGCAGGCTGATCCGTACGGTCGCCTCGTCCTCACCCGGCGCCGGTGCCGGTGCGGGCGGCGGCGCTGCGGTCGCCGGCTCGGTCCACGGGTCCGCGGGCGGCTGCGTCACGACGAAGCTGGGCTCGCGGTCGCGGAGCCGCACGTCCACCGAGCCGGGCGCGAGATCACGGGTGATCTCGGCAGCCGCCTGGGAGAGCGCGTCGAGCAGGGCGAGCCGGATCGCGGACTCGAGCGGCGCGGTGAGCCGCTCGGCCAGCTCGCGGGCGTCCTCTCCGCCGGCTGCGGCAGCGAGCGCGAGCTCGTGACGCACGGCGTCGATGTAGGGTCGCAATTCCATGACGCCACTATGACACCACGGTGATGCCATACGCAACCCAGTTGGCATCACGATGACACCGCACGTGGAATACCGGCGCGGTCTCGGAGGTTGCGTAGCCCGTGAATGTGGCGACGGTGCTGGTCGTGGGCGGCGGTCAATCCGGGCTCTCCGCCGGATATCACCTCAAGCGGCGAGGCTTCGCCAGCGCACTCACCGACCCCTCCGGCGACCGTACGTTCGTGATCCTCGACGCCGCGCCGGCACCGGGCGGCGCCTGGCGCGAGCGCTGGGAGTCGCTACGGATGGCGACCGTGAACGGCATCTTCGACCTGCCCGGCTTCCCCAAACCGCCGCTCGATCCCGGCGAGCCCAGCCGCACGGCCGTGCCGCGCTACTTCGCGTCCTTCGAGCACACGGCGGCGTTGCCGATCCTGCGCCCGGTCCAGGTCACCACGGTGCGGCCGGGTCCCGGCGGCGGCCTGATCGTCGAATCGGATCAAGGCCGGTGGGCCACCGAGGCGATCATCAACGCCACCGGCACGTGGACCAATCCGGTACGCCCGCGCTACCCCGGACAGGAGACGTTCACCGGCCTCCAGCTGCACACCCGCGACTACGTGTCGGCGCGGCAACTGGCCGGCCTGCGGGTCGCCGTCGTCGGTGGCGGGATCTCCGCCGTCCAACTGCTCGAAGAGATCTCCCAGGTGGCGACGACCTTCTGGTACACCCGCCGCGAACCCGTCTTCCGCGACGACGCCTTCGAACCGGAGACCGCCGGCCGCGAGATCATCGCGAAGGTGACCGCGGACGTCGAAGCGGGCCGGCCCACCGGCAGCGTCGTCTCGTACACCGATCTCATCTGGACGCCGTACGCTCTCGCCGCCAAGGCGCGCGGCGCCCTGGAACGGCGGCCGATGTTCGCCGCGATCGAGCCGCACGGCGTACGCGAAGCGGACGGCTCGTTCACGTCCGTGGACGCCATCGTCTGGGCCACCGGCTTCCGGGCCGCCCTCGCCCACCTCGACCCGCTGGGCCTGCGCAACGAGGACGGTGGCATCCGGATGGACGGCACCCAGGTGACCGCCGATCCGCGGGTGCACCTGGTCGGCTTCGGCCCGTCGCAGTCCACCGTCGGCGCCAACCGCGCGGGCCGGGACGCGGTGAGCGCCCTCGTCCGATACCTCGATCGGCCGAAACCGGCCGAAACGTCGAATACCTTCCTTTCCTCCCGCATACGTTGAGTTCCGGTAAGGGCCCACGCGTCCGGAGGCGGGCGGGCGACGGTGGATACCCCCCGCGTCTGCCAGATGCGCGGCAGCACGTATCACCGGGTTCCACGCGCCCCTCTGTCCCGTCGGACGGCGAAAACTCAACGGCCGACGGAGGAATCGATGTTCGACAGATCTGGATCTGACCCCAACGAATTCGCCGCGTTCGGCGAGGCCACGAACGAGATCGCGGCATTCCGCGCGCTCACCGAGGGAAACAACTTCCCGCTGGAGGACCGGACAGCGCTCGTGGACCAAGCCCTGCTCCTCATCGATCGCATCTTTGTGCATCTCATGCACAAGCGGGCGATGTACGCGATCGATCCACGGCAACGGCTGCGCCTGCTGCGGTTCCGCGCGTCCCGGATGAGCGACGCCGAATTCCACGCCGAACTGCTGCGGATCTTCGTCGAGCTGCGCGATCTGCACACCAACTACATCCTGCCGAGGCCCTACCGGGGGCCGGTGGCCTTCCTCGGCGTCCTGCTGGAGCAGTACTGGGAGGACGACGAACCGCACTGGATGGTGTCGAAGGTCTACGACCAGATCACCGGCGTGACCGACCTGAGGCCGGGCTGCGAGGTCGTCTACTGGAACGGTGCGCCTGTCGAGCTGGCCGTGGCCCGCAACGCCGATCGGGAACCGGGCAGCAACCCCGCCGCCCGGACCGCTCGCGGCCTGGAACGGATGACCCTGCGCAAGCTCGCGCTGTCCCCGGTGCCCGATGAGGACTGGGTGGACCTGGTCTACCGCGCCGGCGACGGCGCCCTCCGCCAGACCCGGCTCCCGTGGCGCATCCTCGGACCGGCCGACCTGGAAGCCCGGGCGCCGGGCATCGACACCGCCGACGATGCCGCTCTGGACGGCGAGTTCGAAGGTCTCCCGGTGGCTCAGACGCTCGCCGTCGACCTTCGCACCGAAGCGGTACGGCTGTTGAAGAAGCAGCTGTTCGTCCCCTCGGCGAAGAAGGCGGAGGAACAGCGCGCCGCGGGTAGCGACACGGCCCCGGAGCCAACACAGTCACAGATCGCCGCCGGCGAACTGCCCACCACCCGGCCCGACGAACTGCGGGCCCGCCGCGTGCCCACGCCCGACGGCGACTACGGCCACCTGCGGATCTACACCTTCTTCATCGAGGACGGCAACGTACGCGCCTTCGTCGACGAGGTCCGGCGGCTGGTCCAGCTGCTGCCGCAGCACGGGCTGATCATCGACGTCCGCGGCAACGGCGGTGGACACATCGTCGCCGCCGAATACCTGCTCCAGTACTTCTCCCGCAAGCGGGTCCAGCCGGAACGCCTGCAACTCATCAACTCCGACGGCACGCTGGCTCTCTGCCGGGCCGTCGAGCAGCTCAATCCGTGGGCGCAGTCGATCGCGGATTCCGTCGAGACCGGCGCCCAGTACTCCGACGCCATCCCCCTGTGGTCGGAGGACGCGATAAACGAGGTGGGCCGGATCTACGACGGTCCGGTAATCCTGATCACGGACGCGCTGTGCTACAGCGCGACGGACATGTTCGCGGCCGGCTTCCAGGATCACGAGATCGGCACCGTGCTGGGAACCGACGAGACCACCGGCGCCGGCGGAGCCAACGTCTGGCCCCACGGGCTCCTGATGTCGCAGTGGCCCGACGGGCCGTTCACCGCGTTGCCTGGCGGCGCGGAGTTCCGGGTGGCGCTGCGACGCACCTTGCGGGTGGGCAAACTCGCCGGGCAACCGCTGGAGGACTTCGGTGTCCGGGCCGAGGCGACGCACCGGCTCACCCGCCGGGACCTGCTGGACAACAACGCCGACCTGATGGATCACGCCATCGGGCTGCTGAAGGGCCAAGCCTGAGCGAGTCCCGCCACGAGAGGCCGGCGCTGCTCACCGGCCCCTCGTGGCGGGAACGGCGAGTGCCAGCGCGTACCCGTCGTCCAGCAACATCAGCCCCCGCCCGGCGAAGGCGCGCAGCAGATCCTCGACCACGGCGACCGGCTCGGCCAGCCCGAGCCGGCGCCGCACCGCGGACGCCGTCGTCGGGCGGTCGGTGGTGGCCAGGTAGACCTCGGCAGTCGTACCGGACAGCGTGTAGGTGCCTTCACTGCCGGCTTGCCGGCCGTCGTAGATCTGCAGGAAGCCCGGCGCCGACCAGTACTTCAGCACGGGCAGGTCCGGCTCGGCCCAGGCTGCGCGCCACTCGCCGACCGCCTTGTCCAGAGCGTCGTAGCTGGTGGCCGGCAGGGCGTCACGCGTCTCGTAGTCGAAGAAGTACGCGATCCGGTCCAGGTCGGCGAAGCCGGGATAGACGTAGCGATAGCTGGCCTCGGGTCTTTTGAATCGCACGTCCGCCTGGTTGAACAGTGGGCTGAAGCGCTCCATCCAGATGCGCCCGGCGTCGTCCGGGGGCGGAAGGTGGACGAGGTGCGCCACGGTGGCGGCCTGCTCGGCGTACTGCGCGGCGGTCTCGCCCGGGAATCCCCAGAGGATGTTCCAGGAGACCTGGATGCCGTAGTAGTGAGCCCAGCGCAGCAGGTTGACGTTCTGCAGGGCGCGTACGCCCTTGTTCATCAGGGCAAGCACGCCGGAGTCCAGCGACTCGATCCCGGGCTGGATGTGTGTCACCCCGGCCTGGGCGAGAAGCCGGAGCTGCTCGCGGCCGAGATTGGCCTTCACCTCGTAGAACAGGTCGTAGTCGGCACGGCTGGCCACGATGGCGGGAAAGAGCGTCCGCAGGTAGTGCGAGTCGACGATGTTGTCGACGGCCTCGAAGCGGAAGGTGCGATACCGCCGCGCGAGCTCCGCCAGTTCGTCGAGCACCCGCTCCGGCGACTTGCTGCGGAACGCCATGGTCGTACCGTTCAAGCCGCAGAACGTGCAGTGGTGCCGGGCACCCCACCAGCATCCCCGCGCAGACTCGAACGGCAGCGAGACCGTGCGATGGCTCTTGGGTTCGAGCAGCCCCAGCGCCTCGGCCCGGTCGAAGTACTCGGCGTAGTCCGGTGTCGGCAGTTCGTCGAGTGCTTGCGTGGGCGGCGCGGGCTCGGTCCTGCGCACCTCTCCCTCTCGACGGGACGCGACACCGGGAACCGCGGCCGCGTCGCCGCCGGAGGCGAGCGCGTCCAGCAGGGCGGGGAAGGCGTGGTCGCCCTCCCCCACCACGGCGAAGTCGATGTCGGGGAAGGCGCGGACCAGTTCGGGGCCCATCTCCCCCTCGAAGTTGGCGCCGCCGAAGACCGTGACGATTCCCGGGTAGCGCAGCTTCAGCCGGCGCGCCAGCGCGAGTGAGGCCACCGTCTGCTGGAACGTCGAGGTGAACCCGACGACCCGGGTATCGGCCCAGAACGCGTGATCGGCGAGCTCGTCCAGGTAGGCCGGGATCTCCGCCTCCCGTACCCGCAGCAGCCGGTCTTCGACGTCGCCGGTCACGCTGCGGAGGTAGTCGAGGTCGCTGGCGAAGTCCTCGATCAGGCGTCCGCCGGGATCCGGTGCCGCGTCGCCGAAGGCTTCCACGGAGAACAGCCAGTCACCCACCATCCGCCCGCGCATCTGCGCGAGCGCCTCGTAGAGGCTTTCGCCGAGGCGCGCGGCGAGGTCCAGGCCGGCGTGCAGGGTACGAACCGGGAAGCCGTGCGCCGAGCCGATCGCCTTGAGCAACCCGAGCTGCATGGACGGACCCCGGACACTGACGAACGGCATGGAGACGAGAGTTACGGCGAGGTCCGCACGCGGCACCATGGGGCTGGCTCAACCGCCACGCTGTGCCGAGCGGATCTTCACGTCGCCGCCGATCTTCCCGGCCATGTCCTCCCCCTTGAGCGGGTCCCGAGCGTCCTTCTTCTGCCGCTCCGGATAGAACGCACGAGCCAGCATGTCGGGGAAGTCCGGATTCAGGTCGGGGTCGTCGCGCCAGGGCGGGTCGACCTTGGCACGCAACGCGCCGTCGATTCCCTTCTGGTCCACCAGGTTCGTCTGCCCGGGTTCGGTGTCGCTCTTGTTGAGCACGTCGGCGGCCACGGCCAGCGCGCCCCAGAGGATCGTGCGCTCCTCGGCGGTGAGCTTGTGCTGAAGGCCCATGAGCTTGATGCCGAGACGCCTGATGTGATCGGGGGTGATCGATATCTCTGCCATGATCCCTCCATCGATGCGGGGCCTCACAGCAACGTGCAGCGCCGGGCCACGCGTCGTCAAGGGCTGTGCTGAACGCCGACAACCAGCTTGCGCTCGAGGTTGCCGCGGAGGCGGTCGGCGTACGGCTGACCGAGCTGGTCGAGGATGGACAGTGCCTTCCGCCACGCCACGTACGCCTCATCGGTGGATCCCGCGGCATGGTAGGTGTCACCCAGAGCGACAAGCGTGTCCGCCTCGTCGTACCGGTCGTCGAATTCGTGGTAGAGCTCCAGCGCCCGCTGGTAGCTGACCTTCGCCTGCGTCCAGTCGCCCAGTTGCAGATAGATGTGCCCGAGGCTGTCGTAGGTCTCCGCCTGCCCGAACCGATCGCCGATCTCGGATTGGAGCGCGAGCGCCTCCCGGCAGTGGACGAGCGCGGTGTCATGGTCGCCGAGCATGGTGCTGAACCAGCCGACCGCGTTCTCCGCCCGGGCCTGGCCGGTCTCATGGCCGGCCGCCCGGAACAGCAGCAGCGACTGCTCCGCCTCGGCCAGCGCCTCCCGGTGCTCCTCCTGGCGATCCAGTTTCAGCGCGAGGTCACGGTGCGCCTCGGCCTGACCGGCGAGGTCACCGAGCGTCCGGTAGAGCTCGAGCGCCCGGTGGAGGTGCCCGTCGGCCTCGTCGTAGCGGCCGGTCTTGATGTACGCCCGGCCGCGCAGCCGGTGCGCGAGGGCCGATCGCTGTGGATCGTCCGAGAGCTGGGCGGTCTCGAGCGCGCCCTGCCACTCCAGCCACAGCCCGTGGTACTCCAGGAAGGGCGACAGGACGCAGGTGAGGTACCACGCCTCGTCCGTGAAGCCGCCCTCGAAGCCTTGGCGCAGGGCGGCGAGCAGCACGGGGCGATGGTTGGCGAACCAGGACCGGGCATGACTGTTGCTGGCGATGCGTTCCGGCGCCACCCCCGGTTGCATCCGCGGCACCGTGATCGCGTCGTAGTGGTGCGGGTTGAGCAGCTGATGCGCCTGGTACCCGGTCTGGATGTAGTGGTCCAGCATGCGCCGCAGCGCCGCCTCACGCTCGCTCGGCTGGTCGTGGACGCGGGCCAGCTCGGTCGCGTACGCGCGCAGCAGGTCGTGCATCCCGAAGCAGCCCGGCGCGCGCTCGGTGACCAGGTGGGCACGGGCCAGCTCGGCGAGTGCCGGCCGTGCTTCGTCGAGCGGGATGCCGGCCAGGCTGGCCGTGGCCGGAGTGGTGATCTCCGGCCCGGCCTGCAGGCCGATGTACCGGAAGATGCGTGCCGCCCGGGCGTCGAGCTTGCGGTAGGACCAGGAGAAGACGCCGCGGACGTCGGTGGCCCGGTCGCCGTCCTCGAAGACATCCAGCCGGCTGGCCGATTCACGCAGCTCCACGGCGAGATCGCTGAGCGAGAACTGGGGATGCGAGGCGGCGCGCGCGGCGACCACCGTGAGGGCCAGCGGCAACCGGGCGCAGAGTGTGATGATCTCGTCCAGCTCGCGCGGTTCCGACCAGATCCGGTCGGCACCGAGCCGCCGGCCCAGCAATGCCCGCGCCTCGGCGACCGAGAGCAGGTCGATCGTGACCGGGCGGGCCCCCTCGGCAGCCACCAGCCCGGGCAGGTCGCTCCGGCTGGTGATCACCACGAGGCAGCCCGGCGCGCCGGGAAGAAGCGGCCGGACCTGCTCGGCGTCGTGGGCGTTGTCGAGCACGACGAGCATCCGGCGCTCGGCGAGCAGGCTCCGGTACAGACCGGCCTGGCTCTCCAGGCCGGTGGGGATCTTCTGCTCGGGTACGCCGAGCGCGTCGAGGAAGCCGCGGACCGCCTCGCCGGGGCTCATCGGCGGACCGCTGGGGTCGTAGCCGCGCAGGTTCACGTACAGCTGGCCGTCGGGGAAGCGGCCGCGAATCTGGTGCGACCAGTGAACGGCCAGGGCGGTCTTCCCGACACCGGCGGTACCGGAGATCGACGTGATCACCAGCGCCCGGCCGTCCGCCGGCTCGTCGCCGAGCAGCAGGTTCAGCTGGTTGAGCGCCTTGGTACGCCCGACAAAGTCGGTGGTGTCGTGCGGAAGCTGGGCGGGCCTCGGCCGCGGCGGGGACCGGTCGTCGGCAGCCTGCCGCTTGGCCGGACGATCCAGCGCCGGGTCCGCCCGGAGGATCCGTTGGTGCAGTTGGACCAGCTCCGGGCCGGGCTCGACACCGAGCTGCTCGCGCAGGTGGCCGCGCGCGGTGTGGAAGGCGTTCAGCGCGTCGGCCTGCCGCCCGGCGCGGTACAGCGCCAGCATGAGAAGCCGGTGCAGGCGTTCCCGCAGCGGGTGATCGGCGACCAGTTGCCGCAGCTCGGGCACGAGGTCGGCGTCCCGGCCCAGGTCGAGATCGGCGTGGATCCGGTCCTCCTGCACGTCGGCCCGCCGTTCCAGCAGCCGGTCGCGTTCGGCGTCCAGCAGCGGGCTGCACAGGCCCGCGAACGGCGGACCGCGCCACAGCGAGAGAGCCGTGCGCAGCGCCTCGGCGGCGGCCGGCAGGTCACGTTCGGCCCGTGCCTGGTGCGCCTGCCGCAGAGCCGCCTCGAAGGTGTGCAGGTCGAGAGTGCCCGGCCCGATCTTCAACTGGTAGCCGACGTCGGTCCAGGTGATCAGGCCGGTCCGGGAGCGGGGATCACGGCCGGGTTCGAGGATCCGGCGCAGGGCGGAGATGTGCTTCTGGAGCAGATTCACCGCGTACGCCGGTGCCGCCTCGCCCCACACCGCCGTGAGGAGACTGTCGCGGTCGACCGGCCGGTCGGCGTGGAGCAGGAGAACCGCGAGGATCACGCGCTGCTGGGCCGGCCCGAGACTCAGGTCGGCATCCGCGCGCCGGGCGACGAGCGGCCCCAGCACCTGGAAGTGAACGGCCGGCTCCTGCGCACCGCCCATCAGCGCCCCCTCCAATGGAGAACGCGCCAAATCTAACCGAGCGTAGGAGGTCAGCGACAGCATGCGAACGGACACCACCGTTCGGCGGTATCTATCGATACATCAGGCCATCGGGTCAAGAGTGTCGGCGCTGACGCCGCGCTCGGTGAGCAGGTCCCGCAGGCGCTGGAGCGCCCGCGCGCGCGTCGGCCCGATGCTGCCGACCGGCATCGCCATCACCTGCGCGACCTGCTGGTAGGAGGGTTTCGGGCCACGCGACAGCAGGAGCATCAGCTTGCGCTGATGTGCCGGCAGATCGTCGACCGCCTGCCACAGGAGCCGGTCGCGTTCGCTGCGGACGATCTCCGCGTCGAGGCCGCCCTCCTCCGCGGTGAGGCGCAGGCTCCGCGCGATCGAGCGGAGCATGGGGTTGTACCGCCGGACCAGTTCCGTCCAGGCGTCCTCGTCTCCCTGGCCGGCCCGCTGGACCAGGATCGGCAACATGTTCATGGGCTCACCCGCCGTCGTGTCGGAATGACGACGTCAGCATCGCGAGCGGGACTGGACCGGTCCCTGGACCGCGCACTGGACTTAGCCGATCGGACTCCCCCGCCAAGTGCGGAGTATGAGTCGTGGAAGGACCCCGGCTCATCCTCCGTGCAGACGGCAGCGCCGTGCTGTCGCGGAAAGGAAGAGATGGTTGACGGTGCCACTCAACGGCGACCGCGGCTACAGCGCCGCATCGGCTAACCCCCTTTTCTGGGTCAAGGTCTGCCTGCCGGTCCCGCTCCTTCGGGGTACGCGTAACCGGCCGTCCCGCCGACGCCGACGCCGTCCCCGCTCTCCCGGCGCGGGCCAGGCTTCCCGTCCCGGCCCCAGCGCGACCGTCGGGAAACAGCAGCACCTGACGGTCACGGCCCGCCGCCTGGGGCCAGCAGCGGTCTCACGAGGAATCCCGGGCCGGGTACAGATTTCCGACAACGCGCCGGGCCCACCGCATGCGCCCGGCCGCGGTCTCCGGGTGGTCTCCATAGGCGGCCGCCATCTCAGCGGCGCAGGCGTGGAATCCGCCGTACGCCAGCAGTGCCTCACGGATGGCGGCCTCGACATCCGCCTCGGTCGGATCCGCCCACGCGGACAGGCTGCTCACGAACAACGCCTCAGCGCGTGCGGCGTTGAGCCGGTCGGTCTGCGGGCTGGTCTTCGCCGGGTGCACGGTCATCATCATCTGGCTCTCCTCTCGACTCCGGGCCTGTCGCTACAGATGCCGGCCACCTCCCGGTGATACTTGGTCATGACGTACGAAATTCGTCCCATCGGAGTCGTCGAGTCGTCGCTGGTGGATCCCGCGAGTGCTCCGAAGCAGGGGGTGGAGGGCGCCCCCGACGCCTGGCTGGCGTTCGACCCCGCGGTGGCCGCGGGCATCGGTGATCTCACGATCGGCGACGACGTCTTCGTCCTCACCTGGCTGCATCTCGCCGATCGGTCCACCATGGCCGTGCATCCGCGCGACGACCCGCGCACTCCGCTGACCGGCGTGTTCAGCACCCGCTCGTCGGACCGGCCCAATCCGATCGGCCTGCACCGGGTCCGGGTGCTCGCGGTGGACGGGCTCCGGGTGCGGGTCTCCGATCTGGAGGCCGTCGACGGCACCCCGGTCATCGACCTGAAACCGGTTCTGGACGCGACACGATAGAAACACTTATTGACAGCCTTCTTTTCGTTGACCAACTATGGGAGCGCTCCCACTAACCTCTCCCCCGGAGGGCTCCCGTGCACACCTCATTCCTGCGGCGCACGCTCGCGAGCACTGTGCTGCTCGCCGCCGTCGCCCTGGCGCCACCCGGCGCCCAAGCCGCCGCCCCGGCCGCCGACACCCGCGTCGACGTCGACGTCCGGGCCGGCCTCGCCACCGTGGACAGCGCCGCCCTCGGCGTCAACCACGCCATCTGGGACGCCCAGCTGGGCACCCCGGCCGTAGCCGACCTGCTCAAGGACGCCGGCGTACGGATGTTGCGCTACCCCGGCGGCTCGTACGCCGACATCTACCACTGGCGGGACCACACCGCGCCCGGCGGCTACGTCGCACCGAACACCGACTTCGACACGTTCATGGCCGGCGCGCAGCGCACCGGCGCCGAGCCGATGATCATCGCGAACTACGGCACCGGCACCGCGCAGGAGGCCGCGGACTGGGTCCGGTACGCCAACATCACCAAGGGCTACGACGCCACCTACTGGACGATCGGCAACGAGAACTACGGCAACGGCCACTACGGCTCCGCCTGGGAGGCCGACGAGCACGCCGACAAGAGCCCCAAGGAGTACGCGGCCACCGTGCTCGCGTACGCGCAGGCGATGAAGGCCGTCGACCCCACCATCAAGATCGGCGCCGTGCTGACCATGCCGGGCAACTGGCCGGACGCCATCGTCGGCGCGGGCGACGAGGGCAGCTGGAACCAGGAGGTCCTCACTCGCGCCGGCGCGGTCATCGACTTCGTCGACGTGCACTGGTACCCCGGCGGCAGCACACCCGCCGAGACCCTGACCAAGCCCGCCCAGATCCAGGACGCCATGCACCTGCTGCGCCAGCAGATCAGCCGGTACGCGGGCCGGGACATCGCCATCAGCATGACCGAGACGAACGTCGACATCGGCCGCAACACCCAGCCCGGCGCGCTGTTCCTGGCCGACGTCTACAGCGGCCTGCTCGCCCAAGGCGTCTTCACCGTGCACTGGTGGAACGTCCACAACGGCATGGGCGACGTCACCACGGTGGCCGGCCACACCGACTACGACGACTTCGGGCTGCTGTCCAGCGGCAACTGCAACGCCGACAACTCGGTCTGCCAGCCACCGCTGAACACGCCGTTCGCGCCCTACCACGCGCTGTCGCTGATGGGCGACTTCGCCCGCACCGGCGACCGGTTCATCGGCGCCGGCACCGACAACGACCTGGTCAGCGCCCACGCCGTGCGCCGGGCCAACGGCGATGTCGCGGTGCTGCTGATCAACAAGGACCCGGACGCGGAGCACACCGTCGCGCTGAACTACCACGGCTTCACCCCGGCCACCGGCACGCCATCGGTCGCCACCTTCACCAACGGCGCCGACGCGGTGACCACCGCCCCGGGTGGCACGGCCGGGGCGCAGACGCTGGCCCCGTACTCGATCACGCTGGTGACCTTGAAGCCGAACGCCGCCGGCACCGCCGCGCCGAAGGCGCCGGCCCGGCCCACCGCGACCGTGACCGACCGCACCGCGACGATCTCCTGGCCGTCCGCCGGCAGCGGGCTCAAGTACGAGGTGTACCGGCAGAACGGTGGCGCCGCCGAACTGCTCGGCGAGACCACCGGCACCTCGCTGACCGCGCGCAACCTGGAGCCGGGCCGCCGGTACACGGTCAACGTGCTGGCCCGGGACGGCGCCGGACGCCTGTCGCCCGCCTCGCCGCCGCTGACGTTCACCACCGGCACCCCGGCCGGCGCGGCGTGCACGGTGAAGTTCCGCAACACCAACGACTGGGGCAACGGGTTCATCGGCTCGATCGACATCACGAACAACGCGGCGAGCGCGCTGAACGGCTGGACTCTCGGGTTCACCTGGCCGACCACGTGGCAGAGCGTGAGCAATGGGTGGAACGCCACCTGGAACTCCAGCGGCCGCACGGTCCGGGTGACCAGCGACAGCGCCCTGGCCGCCGGGGCGTCCACGTCCGTCGGGTTCGTCGGGTCGTACAGCGGGCCGAACGTGCTCCCGGGCGTGTTCACGCTCAACGGCACCGTCTGCACCAGCGCGTGAGAGAACTCCTGGTCCGGACACGGACGTGTCCGGACCAGGAGTGGCGTGACGTCGTCAGCGCTGGACTGTGCCACCGGACGGCACGGCCCGGATCCCGATCACCCCAAGGATGGTCAACACGACACCGGTCCCGGTGATCCAGACGGGCAGCGCGGGCGGGATGCCGAGGAAGGTGACGATGCCCAGGATGCGGTGCAGACCCCAGGGCAGCAGCGCCATCTGGTCGTTCCAGGCGCTGAGCGCGCTCTCCAGCCCCACCGCCCAGATCAGCGCGCCGACGGCCAGCACGGTCGCGCCGGCCGCGAGCAGGACAGCGCCGCTCGCGCGGCGGCGTGACCAGGCATATCGCGCGCGCAGCACGGACGCGGTCGCCACGAAGAGCCAGGCAAAAGATGCAAAAGACACGATGACGTACGCCGTACGCGCGCCGGGATTGGTCCAGAACTGGAACCAGTAGTAGCCGGGGCCACGGATCGCCAGCACGGCGAGCAGCAGAACCGTCCGGAGCAGGGCGACCCCGCCGATCACCGTGCACAGGGCGTACGGATCACGGCGACCCACGAGCAGCCGCGCCACCAGCGCGAAGACGGCCCAGGAGCCGAGCGTCACGAGCAGGTGCGCCGGAGCGGCGAACCAGGTGTGGATCTCACGGCTGAGCACCAGAACGGCGGCGGGCAGCAGGATCGCCACCCATCTCGCCGTCCGGGTCGGGTTCTCCGATGCCCGCCACGGCATGATCGCCGCGCGCCACAGGGCCCGGACCGGCCGCCACGGCACGACGATCGAGACGAGAAGCAGTCCGAGCAGGACACGCGCCAGGATGGCCATCGCCGGGTCCCGGTCGAACCGCTCCGACCCGAGATCCGCCGCCGTGAAGTTGTAGGCGGGCAGGTCCAGGTCACCGCCCCACTTGCGCACATAGGTGTCGCGGGCCGTCCGGTACCCGGCCTCCGCGGCCGCCCACTGCTCGCGCGCCACGGCCGAACCGGTGTCGAGCCACTGCGCCCGCCGCAGGAACATCGTGCGGTAGGCGCCGAGCGTGCCGTACAGGTCGCTCTGGTAGTCGAGGGTGTTGAGCAGCCGCGTCCGCAGCGCGGCATCGTGCCAGGTCGCGGGGTCGGTCGCGGCCACCGCCGCGCGCTGCTCGGCGGCGATGGCGGTGGCCTGCTCCCCCTCGGCGATCGTCTCGTCCAGGTGACCGCGGCTGATCGCGTAGATGCTGCTCAGCACCGCGGAGTCACCCGTGACGATGTCCCACTCGAAGATCCACATCATCGGCGGCGGCTCGAGGCCGAGCGCCTTCACCGAGTAGTCCGCGTACGGCGCGAGGTAGAGCCCCTTGGTGATCGCCTCGCGTGACGAGGCGAACATCCGGCAGATCGCGGCCACCGTCGCCGGGTCGGACGAGAACGTCCGGCGTACCCAACCGGCGGTGATCTCGCCCGGATCGGCGTCCGGATCGCGGGCCAGCCGTCCCATCGCGTACGCGTTCAGGTCGTAGAGCTGCCAGAACCCGGTCCGCAGATACAACGTCCTCGGCCCGGCGCGCAGCGGGCCGCCGTCCTGCGTCCACAGCCAGACGCCCTCGATGCGCGGGTTCCGGGCAAGCAGTTGCCGGAGGGCGGACGCGTGCAGAGCCGTCAGGTCGTTGGGCAGCGAGCCGAAACCCTCGAACTCCCGCCGGCCCTGGAACTCGACGATCCGCCGCTGCCCGCCCACCGTCAGGGTGGTGTTGAGCGGCAGGTGACTGTAGAAGTCGCCGAGCGTGAACTTGGTCGAGACGATCAGACGCGGGTCGGTGAGATCGCCCAGCACCTCCTCGTACGATTCCGGGTTGGTGTGCAGGTCACCGACCGCCCCGACGCCGACCGTCCAGGTGCGGAAGATGATGTCCCGGTCGCTCTCCCCGGCCACCTCGAGAAATGCCCGCAGCATCGCCCGGACCTGGTCCGGCGTGGTCACCGCGATGCGGGAGAAGTAGTCCCAGCCCGGCGCCTGGTAGGCCGAGCCACCCTCGCCGATGCGGACCATCAGGCCGGAGGCGAACGGCATGCTCGCGAACAACTCGCGCAGCCCCGCCTGGTAGACCGCCCACTGATCGTCCTGCTTCTCCAGGTACGCCTCGAGCGGGCCGGACAGCGCCAGCATGTCGGTCATGAAATAGACGCGCATGCCCATGTCCGCCGCGTACCGGAAGACCGGTGCGAACGCCTGGACCATCGCCCGCGCGCGAGCGATGTGCGGATCGCCGGGACGGTAGACGGCGTGACCGTCACCCACCTGCGCGAACGTGACGTACTCCAGGAAGCCCGGCACGACCACACCGTTGTAGCCCTGCGCCACCGAGTGATCGATGAACTGCCGGAACTCGGCGGCCACCCGTTCCACCGCGGCCTGGTCGACCCACGGCGCCCGCGGCAGCAGCGTGCCGGTGACGATGTCCGAGTTGAGCGAGTAGTCAGTGCCGGTACGCCAGCCGGCCGCGTCGGCGTCGCGGCCGACCGAGCCCGCGTCGGTAAGCCGCAGGCCCAGTCTCGGTGTCACCGTGCCGGTGGTGACCGGCCGGCCCGACCGGATCTCGTCGGCCACCGCGTAGAGACCCGCGGCGGCGCCCGCCTCACCCGCCGCGGTCAGCGTGAGGCCGGTGGCGGTGCGGTCCAGCCGGTAGCCCTCGTCCCCGGTGTTCCCGTCCACGATCACCTTGAGGACACCTCGGGCGCTCCGCCCTGCGACCGCATCGGTGACCGCCCGCGCCGCGACGTCCAGCCGGTGCGTGTGGCGGTTCATCTCGACCGCGCCGACCGGGGCCGGGACCGCGGCCGGCTGCGGCGCCCGGCTGGACGGCTCGGCCATCACGCTCGCCGGCTGCCAGGACAGCCGCAGGGCGCTGCTCAGCCCGAACGCCACTCCGGCGCCCAGGGCCAGCAGCACCACCACGACCACGAAACGACGCATGGCTCTTCTAGCCCGTGGTGAGCGGGAGCACGACGACACCGTCATCGTCGCTGACGATGTGGGCGCCGGGAGTGAAGCGGCAACTGCCGAATTCCAGGACGACGTCGCGTTCGCCGGCGCCGGTCTTGGCGCTCTTGCGGGGGTTGGAGCCGAGGGCCTTGATGCCGATCGGCAGCTCGCGCAACGCGGCCACGTCGCGCACCGCGCCGTTGATGATCACGCCGGCCCAGCCGTTGGTGACGGCGAGCCCGGCGATGATGTCGCCCATCAGGGCGCGATGCACCGACTCGCCGCCGTCGACCACCAGGACCCGGCCCTCGCCGGGCTCGCTCAGCACCGACTTGAGCAGGGCGTTGTCCTCGAAGCAGGAGACCGTGACGGCCGGGCCGTCGAACACGGCGACCCCGCCGTACTGGCGCAGCTGGGTGTCGCACGAGCCGAGGTTCTCGCCGTGCTCGTCGTACAGATCTGCGGTGCTGTTCATTGTCTTCCTCCCGGCGCCGGCGATCTTGAGGCCGAACGCTACCGGTTCAGGCGTACATGAGGTGCAGGGTCATGCCGGCGTCGGCGTGCGGGAGGTTGTGGCAGTGGTTGGCCCACACCCCCGGATTGTCGGCGCGGAACGCCACCTCCCAGACCTCACCGGGCCGTACGTCGAAGGAGTCCATCCACAACGGGCTCCCGGTGGCCGGCCGCCCGTCACGGGACAGCACCAGCACATGGTGTCCGTGCAGGTGCCAGGGATGCACCACCAGCGACCGGTTGACGATGGTGAACTTGATGATCTCGCCACGGCGGACCACCTGCGGTGCGATGTCCGGGTCGGCGGCGCCGTTGACCGTGTGTGCGTAGCGCGGGAGCAGTCCGCGCAGGTCGAGGCCGCGATCGAGGACGAGGGCGAACTCCTGGTCGTGCCGGGACCACGGCATCGGCGCCGGGGTGCCGTAGCTGAGCGGGTCCAGGACCGGCCAACCGCTGGTCGGCGTGGACACCGGGCCGGTCGACCAGACCGCTCGGCCGTCGACGAACAGCGCCACCGGTGCGGCCGGGGCGGTGAACGCCAGGTCGTAGCGCCCGCCGGCCGGGATCAGCACGGCGGTGTCCGTCAGCGGCGCCGGGCCGCGCAGGTCCGCCCCGTCGATCGCGACCACCTGGAACGGGGTGCCGGCGAGGGCGTACCGGTGGGTGGTGCTGTCGGTGTTGATCAGCCGCAGGCGTACCGGCGTGCCGGCGCCGGCCGCTTGCTGCGCGGGCGCCGGTAGCGAATGGCCGGCCAGGGTGTGGACCGGCACGGTGACGTCGAGACCGGCCGCCGGCGACGGGTGCACCACGAGGACGCCGTAGAGCCCCATCCGGACTCCCAGGTCAGAAGCCGAATGCGTGTGATACCAGTAGGTCCCGGCCTGATCGGCGCGGAAGCGGTAGACGAACTCCTGCCCGGGCGCCACCGCCGCCTGGGTCACGCCGGGCACGCCGTCCTGGCTGTTCGGGACGTCGTACCCGTGCCAGTGCAGCGTCACGCCACGCCCGATGTCGCGGTTGCGCAGCGTCACCTCCAGGATGTCGCCGACGGTCGCCGTGAGCTGCGGGCCGGGGACCTGCCCGTTGAAGGTCCACGCCGCGACGTCACGGCCGCCGGCCCGCACGACGGCCGTTCCGGCCGTCAGGGTGAAACGCTTGGTCGGCTCGCCCACGGTGGGCACGTCGGGATGTTGATGAGTGTGGGGTACGCCCGGAGCGTCCCCCGGTGCGGCGGCCAGCCCGGTGCCCGCCACCAGGGCGGCGAGAGTCACCACGGCGGCCACCCGGGACACCCCGCGGGACGGCCGCGAACCGAGGAACCGCCACGTGACCGTGGTCGCCGCGGCCACCCCGGCGACCGCGAGCAGCGCGGCGCCCGCCGACACCGGATAGCCATGGAGGACCGTCACGAGCAGGGCGCTCGTCTGGGCGTACCCGGCGAAGAGCAGCCCGGCCGCGGCTTTGCGGATGTCGACCGGCCGCCGCAACAGCCACGGCGCCGCGACGAGCACCGCGGCGAGCGACAGCGGCGCCGCGATGACCACCTTCTCCGCCGCGAACCACCAGCCGGCGCGGGCCAGCGCGATCGTGGTGATCACGCGGGCGAGGGTGGCCGCCAGCGCGGCGGCACCCACGGCCAGGGCAACCCTGCGGCGGCCGACAGCCGCCGCCGCGCCTCCGCCCAGCCATCCGGCAGCGGCGAGGACCGCGATGACGAGATCGACGGCGAGTAGCGATCCGGTGGTCATGCCGCGCTCTCGCCCACCCGAGCGTCGTCCGGTACGGCCCCGGTCGCGTCGGCGAGCTCATGAGCCGCCCGCTGGACGCTGACCACGACGTGCACCGCGATGATCCCGTTGACCGCGTGCAGTCCGCCGACGATCAGGCCGAGCGGGGTGCTGGCGCCCGAGGCGTCGGTGAAGGCGTTCGCCAGCACCGCGATGAGCACCTGGAGAAGGACCAGGCCGAGCGGCAGGACCGTCAGGGCGACGACCCGGCCCGGCGCCCGCGCCAGCACCGCGCAGAGGATGGTGAGCAGGCTGAGCGCGGGGATCACCGCCATCCCGGTGATGCTGTGCAGCGTGTAGGAGCCGTCGCCGGCGGGTTTGGTGAACGCGCCCACGGCGGCGAACACGAATTGCAGTGCGAACGCGGCCAGCAGCACCCCGTTGACGATCACGAAGGCCTTGCGCATGTCGGTCTCCTATCGGTGAGCCGGGTCGAGTGCCCGGGCTACGTGGCCGGTGGCCGTGATCGCGCCGTACGCGACCAGCCGGACGAGGTCCGCGTCCGCCGGATGCGACAGCCGCCAGAGGCCGACGTCACCCGGGCTGATCGCACCGGGCGCGAACGCCGCCAGCAGCGCGATCCGGGCGCCGACCCGGTCGCTGCCGGGCAGGTCGCGGACCAGATCGGTGGCCCAGCCGGCCGGCTGGTCCGGGTGCCGCCCGTCCTCCCAGCGCACGGTCGCCATGACGGTCTGGCGGGCCGTCTCGCTGAGCAGGTCACCGCCGTGCGCGGCGACCTCCGTCAGGGCCGAGTACGCCACCCCGACCGGGCTGTCCCCGGCCCACCCGGGCGGCGGTGTGCTGCCGGCACCGAGGAGCCGGAGGCCGTGGCCCGGTTCCTTCGGCTCGCCGGCGACCCGGGCGTAGAACCGGCCGCCGACCGAGCGCACGGCGGGCAGGCGTTGCAGGCCGCCGGGCAGCAGGTCCGGGGCGAGCAGCGCCGACACCACCCGGTTGATGAAGTGGAAGGCCAGCAGGGTGCCGGTGAGCTGTGGGCCGTACCGGCTGGTCCACCCGGTGGCGCGCGGGTTGCGGCTGGCCGCGGCCCAGCGGGTGAGCTCGGCGTGACCGGGCCGCACCGGGGTGCCGCCACGGGCGACGCTCTCGGCCAGCTCGTGCTCGCCGAGAGCGTGCAGCAGCGTCGCGTGGGCGTCGACGCAGAACCGGCAGTGGTTGGCCCGGGACACCGCGGCCGCCACGACCTCGCGGTCCACCCGGCTGGTGTCGCCGGCGAGCAGGGCCTCCCGCATCAGCACCCAGGTCGCGGCCATCAGTTCCGGCACCACGGACAGCGCCTGAAAGGTGGGCGCCGGCCCGAGGAAGTCGTCCCGCAGCTGCCGGTAGACGTCGGCGGTGCGACCGGTCGCCGTCTTCACCGGAGCGGGATTGAAGAAGCGGTATGTCATGCGGTCGATGCTTGTCCCGGTGCGCCGGGGAAACGTCGTGCCGCCGCAGGCACTTCGGCGGGTGCTCATACCGCGTCCGCAGTACGCCGCGCCTACCGCGGGCGCGGGATGCCCCACGATCGGCCGCCGTCCTACAGTTCGCTCATGCGTCCGGACCTGCCCTACGCCCTCGGCGGCTTCGCCCTCGGCGCCCTCCTGCTCGGCAACACGGCTCTGGCGCCGGACGCCGATCCGGTGGGTGCGCTCGACGTGGCCCTGATCCTGGTCATGGCGGTGGCCCTGGCGGTGTGCCGGCGCTACCCGGTGCCGGCCCTGCTCGCGGTGACCGTGGCCATGCTGGCCCTGCACGTCCGGGTGCACGCCGGGGTGTCGGCCGCGTTCCCGGTGCTCGGCGCGGTCTACGTCGCCGCCTGGCGGGGGCACCGGCTCACCGCCGCGCTGGCCAGTGTGGTCTTCCTCGGCGGCTTCCTCGCCCGGGACGTCTCGGTCGCGCCGGCCGGCGAGCCCGGTCAGCAGATCCTGGAGCGCACCAGCCTGCTGCTGGGCTGGTTCGTGGCGGCCAACGTGGCCGGGCTGGTCGCACGGCAGCACCGGGCGTATCTGGCGCAGGTCGAACAACGGGCGGCCGACGCGGAACGCACCCGCGAGGAGATGGCGTTGCGCCGCGCCGGGGAGGAACGCCTGCGCATCGCCCGGGACCTGCACGACTCGCTGACCCACAGCATCTCGGTGATCAAGGTGCAGGCCGGGATCGCCGTGCACCTGGGCCGCAAGCAGGGCCGGGAGCCGTCCGCCGCGCTGCTGGCGATCCAGGAGGCCAGCAGCGCGGCCATGCGCGAGCTACGGGCGACGCTGGCGGTCCTGCGCTCACCCGTCGACGAGGACCGGGTCGGGCTGGCCCGGGTGGACGAACTCGTGGAGCGGACCCGGGCGGCCGGGGTGCCGGTGGACGTCACCGTCACCGGTCAGCCCCCGGCCCTGCCCGTCGAGGTGGACCAGGCCGGGTACCGGGTGGTCCAGGAGGCACTGACAAACGTCACCCGCCACGCCGGCCCGGCCAGCGCCCAGGTCCACGTCGAGTACGCACCCTCCTCGCTGACCGTCGCGGTGACCGACGACGGCCGGGCCCCGGCGGCCGGGCCGGTGACACCGGGGGTGGGTCTGAGCGGTATGCGGGAACGGGTCACCGGGCTGGGCGGCACGCTGCACGCGGACCGTGCCGACGGCGGTGGATTCACCGTACGGGCCACCTTCCCACTGGACGGCCCGGCATGATCCGGGTGCTGCTCGCCGACGACCAGGCCCTGATGCGCGCCGGGTTCCGGGCGCTGCTCGACGCCGAGGACAACCTGGACGTGGTCGGTGAGGCCGCCGACGGTGCGGCCGCCGTACGACTGGCGCGGCAACTGCGCCCGGACGTCGTGCTGATGGACGTGCAGATGCCGGGACTCGACGGCATCGAAGCCACCCGGCGGATCAGCGCCGATCCCGGCCTCACCGATGTCCGCGTCCTGATCCTCACCAACTACGAGCTCGACGCGTACGTCTTCGCCGCCCTGCACGCGGGCGCCAGCGGTTTCCTGCTCAAGGACGCCGACCCGGCCGACCTGCTGCAGGCCGTCGCCGTCGTGGCCCGCGGCGACGCGCTGCTCGCCCCGACCGTCACGCGGACGCTGATCAGCGAGTTCGTGACCGCCGCGCCGCCGGGCGACCCGGTGGCCGGGCGTGAGGTGCTGACCGCCCGGGAACAGGAGATCGTCGAGCTGGTGGCCCGCGGGCTCAGCAACGACGAGATCGCCGGGCGCATGGTGATCAGCCCGCTGACCGCCAAGACGCACGTCAACCGGGCGATGATGAAGCTGCACTGCCGGGATCGGGCACAACTGGTGGTGTGGGCGTACGAGTCGGGTCTGATCGCACCGCGCCGCCGCTGACCCGCGCCGCTACGACCGGCGCCCGCGCCGCCACACCGCCACGGCGACCGCCGCGGCGGCCAGGACGGTCAGGCCCGCGCCGGCGGCGATCCACGACGAGCTCCCGGAGGACTCCGCGGCCGGTCGCATGGCGACCGGCTCGGCCGGCACGGCAGACGCGGCCGGGGATGCCGGGGACGTCGTGGGCGGCATGAACGCCAGCTCGGCGACCCCGGTGCAGAGGCCGGTGGCGCCGTCGCGGGCGTTGACCCGGTAGCGCAGCCCGGTCCGGAACTCGTAACCGCAACTCGCCTCGCTGCGCCCCACCCGCAGCTTCAGCGGTGCCGTGCGGTCGGCGTCGCCCTTCTCCACCGACTCGATCGCGAGCCGCACCGACGTGTCCGTCACCTCGGTGACCCGGCCGACGACGATCAGCTCGGCGTGCTCGTCCTGCTCGGCGGGGCTCCAGGCGCAGCTACAGGCCCAGGCCGGATCGGCGGGTGAGGTGATCACGGCAAGGCCGACCACGGTGAAGACGAACAGCAGCGCGGCGCGAAGTCTCATACCACTACTGACGCGTGTCCGGCACCGGCGGTTCCCACCCGGAACCGGCGCCCGGGCGGCGGGCCGGAGCCGCGCAGTACGATCTGCCGATGTACCGGCCCGTGCCCGCGCAGGTCGACCTGCCCGCACTCGACCACGAGGTGCTGCGCTTCTGGCAGTCCGGCGACGTCTTCGCACGCAGCCTGGAGCAGAGCCGGGGACGCCCCGACTGGATCTTCTACGAGGGACCGCCGACGGCGAACGGCATGCCCGGCACCCATCACATCGAGGCCCGGGTCTTCAAGGACGTCTTTCCGCGCTACCGGACGATGAAGGGCTTCCACGTACCGCGCAAGGCCGGCTGGGACTGCCACGGCCTGCCGGTCGAGCTGGCCGTGGAGAAGGAGCTGGGCTTCGCCGGCAAGCAGGACATCGAGGCGTACGGGATCGCCGCGTTCAACGCCCGCTGCCGCGAGTCGGTGACCCGGCACACCGACGCGTTCGCGCAGCTGACCGAGCGGATGGGTTACTGGGTCGACCTGGAGGACGCCTACCGGACCATGGATCCGGCCTACGTGGAATCGGTGTGGTGGTCACTCCAGCAGATCTTCGACAAGGGCCTGCTCGTCGAGGACTTCCGGGTGGCGCCGTGGTGCCCGCGTGACCAGACCGCACTGTCCGACCACGAACTGGCCCAGGGCTACGAGGACGACACCGAACCGTCGGTGTACGTCCGGCTTCCGCTCGTCTCCGGCCCGCTGGCCGGGGAGGCGTCGCTGCTGGTGTGGACGACCACCCCGTGGACGCTGGTCTCCAACACCGCGGTCGCCGTGCACCCGGACGTCACGTACGCCGTCGCCACCGACGGCACCGAGCAGCTCGTGGTCGCCGAGCCCCTGCTGCGAGCGGCCCTCGGTGACGACTGGGAGCCCACCGGGCGTACCTTCGCCGGCAAGGAGCTGGAGCGCTGGGCGTACCGGCCGCCGTTCGACCTGGTCGAGATCCCGGACGCGCACATCGTCATCCTGGCCGGCTACGTCACCACCGACAGCGGCACCGGCCTGGTGCACCAGGCGCCCGCGTTCGGCGCCGACGACCTGGCGAGCTGCCGCGCCTACCGGCTGCCGATGGTCAATCCGGTACGCCCGGACGGCACCTTCTCCCCCGAGATCGCCCTGGTCGGCGGCCGGTTCTTCAAGGACGCCGACCAGGCGCTCGTCACCGACCTGCGCGAACGCGGCCGGCTCTTCCGCTCCGAGCCGTACCGGCACAGCTACCCGCACTGCTGGCGCTGCCACACCCCGCTGATCTACTACGCGCAGCCCTCCTGGTACGTACGCACCACCGCGATCCGCGACGACCTGCTCCGCGAGAACGAGCGCACCAACTGGCAGCCGGAGACCATCAAGCACGGCCGGTACGGCGACTGGCTGGTGAACAACGTCGACTGGGCGCTGTCCCGGTCCCGCTACTGGGGCACTCCCCTGCCCATCTGGCGCTGCCCGGACGGGCACCTCACCTGCGTCGGCTCCCTCGCCGAACTCGGCCGGCTCGCCGGCCGGGACCTGTCCGCCCTCGACCCGCACCGCCCGTTCGTCGACGAGATCACCATCGCCTGCCGCTGCGGTGCGACCGCCACCCGCGTCCCGGAGGTCATCGACGCCTGGTACGACTCCGGCGCCATGCCGTTCGCCCAGTTCGGCTATCCGCACCGCGACCGGGAACTGTTCGAGCGCAGCTACCCGGCGCAGTTCATCTGCGAGGCGATCGACCAGACCCGCGGCTGGTTCTACACGCTGATGGCGGTCGGCACGCTTGTCTTCGGCCGCTCGGCGTACCAGAACGTGGTCTGCCTCGGGCACATCCTCGCCGAGGACGGCCGCAAGATGTCCAAGCACCTGGGCAACATCATCGAGCCGATCCCGCTGCTGGAGGAGCACGGCGCCGATGCGGTGCGCTGGTACATGGCCGCCGCCGGCTCGCCCTGGTCGGCCCGCCGCGTCGGACACGCCACCCTGCGGGAGGTGGTCCGCAAGACCCTGCTCACCTACTGGAACACCGTCGCCTTCCAGGCGCTCTACGGGCGGACGGCCGGATGGTCTCCGTCGGCGGCGGATCCCGCGCCCGCCGGCCGCCCCGCGCTGGACCGCTGGCTCCTCTCCGAGCTCAACCTGCTGGTCCGCCGGGTCGACGCGGCGATGGCCGGGTTCGACACCCAGGAGGCCGGCCGGCTGCTCGCCGGGTTCGTCGACGACCTGTCCAACTGGTACGTCCGGCGCAGCCGCCGCCGGTTCTGGCGCGGTGACCCGGCCGCGCTGGCCACCCTGCACGACGCGTTGCGCACGGTGACGCTGCTGCTCGCGCCGATCGTCCCGTTCATCACCGAGCGGGTCTGGCAGGACCTGGTCGTCGCCGTCGATCCGGCCGCCGCGTCATCGGTGCACCTGGCCGCCTACCCCGGCGCCGACGACACCCTGATCGACCCGGGCCTCGGCGAGCAGATGGACCTGACCCGGCGCCTGGTCGAGCTGGGCCGCACCGCCCGTGCCGAGTCCGGCGTCAAGATCCGTCAGCCGCTGTCGCGGTCCCTCGCCTCGGGACCCGGCTTCGCCGCCCTGGACCCGGAGCTGGTCGCCGAGATCGCGGCCGAGCTCAACGTCGCCGCCGTGCTGCCGGTCACCGAGTCCGAGGAGTCGCTGGTGGACACCACCGCCAAGGCGAACTTCCGGACCCTCGGCAAACGCTTCGGCAAGCGGGTCCAGGCCGTGGCAGCGGCGATCGCCGCCGCGGACGCCGCCGCCCTCAAGCGCGACCTGGCCGCCGGCACCGCCACCGTGACCGCCGGCGGCGAGCCGATCACCCTCGGCGCCGACGAGGTGATCATCACCGAGACCCCTCGGGAAGGCTGGGCGGTCGCCTCCGACGCCGGCGCCAGCCTCGCCCTCGATCTGCGTCTCACACCGGAGCTGCGCCGGGCCGGCCTGGCCCGGGAAGCGGTCCGGCTGATCCAAGAGGCCCGCAAGGCCGGCGGTCTCGACGTCGCCGACCGGATCGACCTGCGCTACCGCTCCGCCGACGATCAGGTCACGGCCGCCCTCGCCGAGCACGGTGACTTCGTGGCCGACGAGGTGCTCGCCGCCAGCTTCACCACCGGCGAGCCGGAATGGGCCGCGCGGGAACACGCCGACACCGGCCTGAACCTCACCTTCTGGCTGCGTAAGGCGCAATAAGCAGATACCAGATTGAATGGGTTCGGCCGGCGACCTGAGCAACATGGGCGCCGCTCGATGTCGCAGGATGTCCCGATGCGTTACAAGATCATTACTGCGATCGTGCTGGCCGGAGCGTTGCTGACCGGATGCGGTTCCAGCTCGGACTCCCGGTCCTCCAGCAAGTCCAAGAGCTCCACCAAGAACGGCACCTCGACCAAGAAGGCGACGACCAAGCCGAAGGCTAAGCCGAAGAACGACGCGTACGAGGAGTTGCGGGCCGCCGTGCAGGCCTACAGCGACGCGTTCCTGTCCGGCGACGCGACGACGGCGTACGGGCTGCTGTCCGACCGGTGCCGCAAGCGGACGTCGCAGGAGGAATTCACCGGAATCGTCGACGCGGCGAAGGAGTTGTACGGCAGCCCACTGCCCTTCAAGTCCTACTCGGCGACGATCTCCGGTGACCTCGGCCGGGTCACCTACACCTACTCGATCAAGGCGATCAACCAGGAGAAGGAGCCGTGGGCGCGGGAGGCCGGCAACTGGCATCAGGACGACTGCTAGAGAGCCTCCGCGGTTCAGGGTCCTGTCCGGCCCAACGTGGGTGCTGTCTGGCGGCCGTTGAGACAGCATCGAGCGTGGGCCAAGCAAGATCACCCTGACTACGGAAGCGGCCTTACCCCCCGCGCCGTTTCCCGGCGGTCGCGCTGGGGCCGCGACCAGGTGGCGCGCTCGCGTGGGGAGAGCGGGGACGGTCCGTATTCCGGCGGGACGGGCGGTCACGCGTACCTCAAAGGCAGCGTGACCGGCGAACGGACCTGGACCGATTTGTTCAAGACGGCTCCGGCCGGGATCACCTACCGTCGGGCCATGGACACTGAGATCCCGCACTCGCGGCACATCAGCACACACATCGCACGGCCCGCGCAGGTGGTCTACGACTTCGCGGCGGAACCCACCAACCTGCCGCGGTGGGCTCCCGGCCTGTGCGACTCGATCGCGCAGCGTGACGGGCGATGGGTCGCGGAGTCGCCGATGGGCCGGATCGAGCTGACCTTCGCGGAGCGGAACGCGTTCGGCGTGCTCGACCATGACGTCACGCTGCCGACCGGCGAGACCTTCCACAACCCGATGCGGGTGACGCCCGACGGCGACGGAAGCGAGCTCGTGTTCAGCCTGCGCCGGCGGCCCGGGGTGAGCGACGAGGACTTCGAACGCGACGCCGCCGCCGTGCTGGCCGACCTGCTCGCCCTCAAGCGGATCGTCGAGTCGGCGTAGGCCTGCTCAGCTCACGGCCCGCCGCACCAGGTCGCCGATCCGCTGCTCGTCGGCGGCGGTCAGCGCGGTCAGGGCGAACGAGGTCGGCCACATCGTGCCGTCGTCGAGGGCCGCCTCGTCGTTGAAGCCGAGCGTGGCGTACCGCGACTTGAACTTCGCCGCCGGCTGGAAGAAGCAGATGATCTTTCCGTTGCGGGCGTACGACGGCATGCCGTACCAGAGCTTCGGCGTGAGTTCCGGGGCGCCTGCCCGGACGATGGCGTGCACCCGTTCGGCCATCGCCCGGTCCGCCGGCTCCATTTCGGCGATCTTCGCGAGCACCTCCGCCTCGACGTCCGCCTTGCCGCGCGACCCGCGCCGCGCCGCCTTCGCCTCGTTCGCCCGCTCCTTCATCGCGGCGCGCTCTTCGTCGGTGAACCGCTGCTCGGTCGTCTCGCTCATGGTGGGTCTCCTTCGCCTTCGCCGGAAGCCGTAGCTCGTTGTCGTGCTCACAGCTTCGCCGCCACACCGGTACGGGCACATCCGTGGCGACCACGGACCCGACCACGGAACGCGGGCACGGATCAGGACGGCGGCGGGGCCTCGGTGGCGGTACCCACCCATTCGATGATCTCGCCGGAGTCGTCGAGCAGCGGTACGGCCTGCGACACCGTCCAGCCCAGCGAGCCGTTCGGACGACGTACCCGATGGTGCAGTCGGAACGGGGTCCGGTCCCGCACCGCGGTGGCGATCGCCTCCGTGACCCGCGGCTGGTCGTCGGGGTGGATGTAGGTGTCCAGCCAGTCGGCCGACGGTTCGCTGGTGTCGGCGATGAAGCCCCGGCCGTCGAGGGCGCGCATCTCGCTCCAGTCCGGGTTCATCCGGTACACGACGCCGAAGCTGGCGTTGACCAGGGCCCGGTACCGCCGATCGGCCTCGTCGCGGACCCGGGCGAGCTCCAGCTGGGCACCGACCCGGGCGATGAGCTCCCGGGCGGCGAACGGTTTGACCAGATAGTCGTTGGCGCCGGCGGTCAGGCCTTCGATGGCGGCCTGCTCACCGGCCCGGGCACTCAGCATGATCATCGGCAGGTGGCGCAGGGTGCTCTCCGCGCGCAGCTGGCGCAGCAGCCGCAGGCCGTCGATGTTGGGCATCATGACGTCGGTCAGGATGAGGTCGGGGGTGCGGTGCCGGGCGGCGTGCATGGCCTGCTCGCCGGTGCCGACCGCCTCGACCAGCCAGGCCTCGGACAGCAGCCGGGTGAGGTAGTCACGCATGTCCTGGTTGTCGTCGATCACCAGGATCCGCGCCTGCCCCGGCCGGCCGGCCACGGTGGGTGGCGTGCTGTCGCCGGCCGTCGTGGGCGTGTCCCAGAAGCTCGCCACCTCGGCCAGGGCACCGGCCACCGGAAGCCGCCGCTCGGCGCCCTGTGCCGCCGGGACCGTACGTCTCGACTGCCTCTTGGGCAGCCAGATGGTGAAGCGGCTGCCCTTGCCGACCCGGCTCTGCACCCGGACCCGGCCGCGGTGCTGGCGGGTGAGCTGCTCGACGAGCGCCAGCCCGATGCCGGTGCCCTCGTGGGTGCGGGCCTTGCTGTCGCGAACCCGGTGGAAGCGTTTGAAGATGTGCGGCAGTTGCTCCTCCGGAATGCCCACGCCGGTGTCGGTGACGACGAGCTGCGCGTGCTCGGGCAGCTCCTTGAGCTCCACGGTGATCTCTCCGTCGAAAGTGAACTTCAGGGCGTTGGAGAGCAGGTTCGCGACGATCTTCTCCCACATGGCCGGGTCGACGATCATCGGTGCGCGCATCGGCGGGCAGTCCACCCGCAGCCGGATCCCGGCGCGCTTGGCGGCACCCTGGAAGGCGCTGACGACGCCGACGGTCAGCGCCGCCAGGTCGACCTGCTCCAGCCGGGTACGCAGCCGGCCCGCCTCGATCTGCGAGAAGTCGAGCAGCGTCTCGACCATCACCAGCAGCCGGCGCGCGTTGCGGGACGCCACCTCGACCTCGGTCCGCAACCGGGTGGCCAGACCCGAGTCCTCGGCCGCCAGCGCCTCCAGCGGCGCCATCAGCAGCGTCAGCGGAGTCCGCAACTCGTGGCTGATGTTCGACAGGAACTCGGTCTTCACCCGGTCGAGCTCGGCCAGCCGGTCGATGCGCTCGCGCTGGCGTTGCCGGCCGCCCGCGTCCACCAGGGACGCGGCCACCTGCACCGCGACCAGGCCGAGGAACTCCCGGTAGGCCGCGGTCAGCGGCAGGCGGGGATTGATGCCGAGCACCACGACACCACCGATCGTGGTCTCGGTGTCCCGGTGCTCGCGCAGCGCGAAGATCATCGCGGTCCCGGGCGAGTGCTCGTCCCGGCCCACCGTGACGCCGGGGAACGCGGTGGCGAGCCCGCCGGACGTCACGGGGTGATCGGTACGGACGACCCGGCCGATGGGCCAGACGGCGTCCTCGTCCAGCAGTGAGATCGTGTGCGGCGACATCGGGCCGCCCGCCACGACCCCGGTCACGCCGGCCAGCTCGGCCGTCGCCCGCAGCTCGTCCACCAGGTAGGCGAGCGCGAACGGGACGTCCTGTTCACCGCCCGCCAGCGCGGCGAGCGACCGCTCCAGCGACACCCGCCGCGTCGGCGCACCGGCCGGGCCGGTCGCGAGCCGGTTCAACAGTTGCAGCCGGCGACGGCTCAACACCTCGCCGGTCTTCTCGATCACGGTGGTCAGCGCCCCGTCGACGACCCCGTTCCGGTCGCGGATCGGGCTGAGCGTCAGGTCGAACCAGGCGTCCTCCGGAACGCCCTCCCGGCTGATCGGGTACAGCGCGTCCACCAGCGACACCGCCTCACCGCCCAGCACCCGCGCGTAGACGGGATCGTTCAGGTGCCACACCTCGGGCCAGGACTCCCGGTTCGGCTGTCCCAGGCCACCGGTATGTTCGGCGCCCAGCACCAGCCGGTACGCGTCGTTGTAGAGCTGGAGTAGGTGCGGGCCCCACAGCACGCACATCGGCACCGGGCAGGCCAGGGCGATCTGGGCCGCCGACGTCAGGGCCTCCGGCCAGGTGTCGACCGGCCCCAGCCGGGTCCGCCGCCAATCGAGGTCACGCATCAGCGCGGCGACCTCGCCGGGTCCGGTGAACAGCACCTCGGCCGTCGCCCGATCCGCCCGGCCCCGCGGCAGCTCGCCACCCCGCACGACGTCCACCAGCACCGGCCCGATGTCGCGTACGTCCAGCACCAGATCCACCGCGCCGCTCTCCACCGCCGCCAGCGGCATGCTGGAGTGCTCCGCCGACTCCTCACTCTGCGCGATCACCGTGGCGCCGGCGTCCTTCAACGCCCGCGCGCCCAGCGCCGAGTCCCGGCCCATGCCGGACAGCACGGCGGCCGCCACCCGCGCCCCGAAGGAGTCGGCCAGCGACGTCAGCAACGCGTCCAGCGGGCCGCTCAGGGCCGAGTTCGCCGACGGGCGCAGCGACACCGTGCCGTCCGGCAGCACCTCCAGCGCGCTCAGCGGCGGAGCGATCACCACCTTGCCGCGCTGGAGCACCATCCCGTCGGTCGCCCAGCTCACCGGCAGCCGGACCCGCCGCTTCATCACCTCCACCAGCGCGCTGCCCCGCCCGGCCAGGTGCTGTGCCACCACGACGGCCGCCGGGAAGTCCGGTGGGAACGTTTTCAACACCGACGTCAGCGGGCCCAGACCACCGGCCGAGGCCACCAGCACGACCACGGCGGTACCCGAGCCCGGCCGCAGCGAGGAGCCGGTTCCACCGGCACCGAGCCCATCGGACACATCGCCCATCCGTTAAGTCTGCCCGCAAACCAAGCCGGCGAAGCGACCAATTGTGAGTCAGTTACCGGCCGCCAGGCGTGGCCACAGAGCGGCAAGCGTGGCCGCGCCGGCCAGCAGCACGTCGATGGAGGCCCGCTCGTCGCTGTCGTGCCAGCGGTCCTCCGGCAAACCGGTACCGAAGAACAGCACCGGCGCACCGACCATGCGGGCCAGCAGTTCCGCCGGACCTCCGCCGGCGTTGCCCATCCGCCCCGCGGGCACCTGCCAGGCCTTCTCCATCGCCTCGGCCAGAGCCGCGACGGCGGGATGGTCCGGTGGCGTGGCGTACGGCTTCTGCCCGGTCTCCGCCGAGACGATCAACTCGTGGCCGACCCGGTCGCTGATGATGCCGGCGATCCACACGCGCAGCTGCCGCGCCACCACGGCCGGGTCCTGATCGGGCACGATGCGGATGCTCAGCGTCGCCTCGGCCACCGCCGGGACGGCTCCCATCGACGGACCGACCGGATTGCCGGCGAGCACGCTGATCACCTCGACCGCCGGGCGCAGCCACAGCCGTTCCAGCACGGTGTATCCGGCCTCCCCGCCGATGCTGCGGGTGTCCGAGCGCTCGAGCCAGTCCTGGTCGGTGAAGGGCAGCGCGGCGAGTTCCGCCCGGCGTCGCTCGCCGGGTTCGACCACGTCGTCGTAGAAGCCGGGCAGGGTGATCCGGCCCTTGTCGTCGTGCAGGGACGCCAGCAGCCGGGACAGTTCGAGCACCGGGTTGGGCGCCGGCCCGGACACCACGCCGCTGTGCATGTCACGCAGTGGCCCGTACACCCGCAACTGGGCGAGGACCATGCCCCGCATGCTGGTGCAGACCGCCGGGTGCTCGGCGTGCCACAACAGCGTGTCGGAGAAGACGATCAGATCGGCACCGAGCCGCTCCCGGTTGTCCTCCAGGAGCGTGGCGAGTCGCGCCGACCCGGTCTCCTCCTCGCCCTCGACCAGCAGTCTGATGTTGACCACGGGTGCCCCGGCTCCGGTGGCGGCCAGGTGCGCGCGGAGGGCCCATACATGCGCGAGGACCTGGCCCTTCGCGTCGGAGCTGCCTCGGCCGTAGACGTACCCGTCCCGGACGACCGCCTGGAACGGGGTGGTCTCCTCCCACTGCTCGTCCTTGACCGCCCGCACGTCGTGATGGCTGTAGATCAGCACGGTGGGCGCGCCCGGCGCCGCGCACCACTCGGCGTACACCGCCGGAGCGCCGTCCGCCTTCCATACCTCCACGGTGGGGAACCCGGTCGCGCGCAGGAGCCCGGCCAGCCAGTGCGCCGACCGGAGCAGATCCATCTCGTGCTCCGGTAACCCGGCGACCGACGGCACGCCCACCCACTCGGCGAGATGACTGACCAGCTCATCGCGATGCTCGGCCAGGTAGGCCCGCACGGCGGTCTCCGTTCCACGAGCCATCAAGCACCCCTCGTCTTGGTCGTCGCGGCCGACTACCCAAGATCCCGGGAGTCATGCCCGGCGCGCGACCCGGGCAGCGGTACGGACCAGCGCCTCCGGAACCGGCGAGGGCAGCCGCGAGGTGAGGCGCCGCAGGGCCGGCACGACCGGCTCCGGCACGGTGGCGGACGACGGCCGTCCCGGCTCGGTGTAGACCTCGTGCAGCCGCGCCCGCACCGCCTCGGCGCCATAGCGAGCAAGCATTGCGGCCCGCGCCCCGGCCGGGTCCAGCGCACCGAACCGGGCCCGCAACTCCTGGTAGGCGGCCACGACGACCCGGGGATCATCGGTCGGCTCGAACGTCGCACCAGCCCGGTCACCGATGCCGTCCAGCGTCTCGGCCGGACCCGCGCTGCGGGCCACCAGCACCGGTGTCCCGGTGGCGACCGCCTCGACCACCGTCATGCCGAACGTCTCCCGCCGGCTCGCGTGCACCAGCAGGTCGTGCTCGTGCAGCAGGGCGGTCACCCGCTCCGGCGGCACCGGCGGGCGCCGGGTGACCCGGCCGGTGAGCCCGAGCCCGGCGATCCGCCGGTCGAGCTCGGCGTCGAGCGGGCCGCTGCCGACCAGGGTGAGCGTGACCCGCGGATCGCCGGCGGCCACCTCGGAGAAGGCGTCGAGAAGGACCGGTACGCCCTTGTGCTCCATCATCCGGCCCAGGTACAGCCACCGAAGCGGCTCACGCGGCGGCTCGGCCCGCACCGCGAACCGGTCGAAGTCGATGGCGTTGGGCACCACCCGCAGCCTGCCGGCGTGCTCCGGAAAGGTGGCGGCCAGCTCCTCGAGCAGGTCGCGCCCGACGCAGAGCAGAGCGTCGGCACGGGCGAGCACTTCGGCGTACCGGCGGAGGACGCCAGGCTGCCGGAACGCCTGTGCCAGGAAGGTGGCGTGCTCGGTGACCACGATCCGGGCGTCCGGGCGGGCCAGCCGGGCGGCGACCACACCACCCAGGAAACCGACGTGCGCGTGCACCACCGGCGCCTCGATCCGGCCGGTGGGCAGCGCCGCCCGCAGCGCCCGGGTCTGCTCGTCGGCGTAGACCAGGTAGTCGCCGCCGGCCGGGGTGGGCGCGACGACCCTGGTGAGCTCCCCCTCGGCGGTGTCCAGAACCACGGCGTTGCCGGAGCGCAGCGCCTGGCGTTCCGCCGCGACACCCAGCAGCCGCCCGGCCAGCCGGCCGCCCGGATAGAACCAGCCCTGCGTGTGCAGGATCGACACCCGCTCGAAGCCGGGACCGGCCGCAGCCGTGGCGGCCTGCACGAAGGCACCGGCGAACGGGTCGCCGGGCGCCGGGTACCACGGGGTGACCACGGCCAGATCGGCGTCGCGGGTGCGGCGGGCCGGATCGGGTGACGGCTCCAGCAGCACGTCGTGGCGGCCGGTCGCGTACGCCACCGCGAGTGCCTCGGCGTCGCCCGCGTACACCGCACCGGCCGCCTCGATCAGCGGCCGGGCCGCCCGCGGCGACCGCACCCGGCGCAGTGTCACCCCGGGCGCGATCGGCACGCTGTCCCACTCCGGGCGGGCGGTGGTGACAAGGGTGACCGGCGTGCCGCCGGCGGCGAGTCGCGCGGTGTGTGCGGCGGCCGCGCGGACACGCCGGCCGCCCAGCGCCAGGTAGGTCACATCCATCTCCCGGCGAACGGTATTCACACCGAGCGGACGGCAGGTGACACGTTCATGGCAGGTGGATGTCGAGGCAGTTCCAGGCGTTCTCGCACGCCGGAACCGCTCATACACTCGCGCCATCATGAAAAGCGGTCGCGTCGTCATGCTCGTCGACAACGGCGTCCACGGTGACTCCCGGGTGCAGAAAACGGCTCGCTGGGCTGCTGAGGCCGGCTGGGACGTCACGCTACTCGGCTGCTCGCCCACCGGCACCGACCAACAGTGGCGCATCGGCCGGGCGCGGGTGCGTCTGCTGCCGATGGGCACCGCCCGATCGAGCGGGATCCGCGGACGGCTCGTCCGCCGCGGCGGCCCACTGCTGCGGATGGCCCGGCTGGCCCGCCGGCCGGTGGAACACGCCCAGGTCCGGTTCTGGCGGGCGCTGCACGGCGACCGGGCCTGGCGCCGGCTGGAACCCGGCCTGTGGGCCTACGAGCGCGCGTTCGGCGCGGTGATCGACGAATTGGACGCCGACCTGATCCACGCCCACGACTTCCGCATGCTCGGCGTCGGCGCCCGGGCGGCCCGGCGCGCCCGGGCGGCCGGCCGGGACGTCAAGCTGGTGTGGGACGCGCACGAGTTCCTGCGCGGCGCCCGGCCGCGCCGGGACAACGCCCGCTGGTTGCCCGCCCACCTGGCCTACGAGCGGGAGTACGCCCGGGACGCCGACGCCGTGATCACCGTCTCGGACACGCTCGCCGAGATGCTGCGACGCGAACACCGGCTGCCCGAACGCCCGGCGGTGGTGCTCAACGCGCCGGAGTCCACCTCCACCGGTACGGCGCCCGACCTGCGCGCGCTGTGCGGTGTCGGCCCGGCGACGCCGCTACTGGTCTACAGCGGATCCGCCTCACCGCAGCGCGGGCTGGCCACCGCCGTCGAAGCCCTGCCGTTCCTGCCGGGAGTGCACCTGGCGCTGGTGGTGGACGATCCGTCGGCACCGCACATCGCCGAGCTGACCAGGGCGGAGCGGGTGCACGCCGTGCCGTACGTCCCACCCGACCAGGTCCCGCGGTTGTTGTCCGCGGCCGACATCGGAGTCATCCCGATCCACCACTGGCCGAACCACGAGATCGCGCTGATCACCAAGTTCTTCGAGTACTCGCACGCGCGCCTGCCGATCGTGGTCAGCGACGTGCGGACGATGGCGGAGACCGTCCGCGCCACCGGCCAGGGCGAGGTGTTCCGGGCCCGGGACGCGGCCGACTTCGCCCGCGCCGTCCGGACGATCCTGAACGATCCGCAGCGTTACCGTGCCGTCTACGACGGGCCCGCCAGCCCGCTGCCGGGCTGGACCTGGGAGGCGCAGGAGGAGAAGCTCGGCTCCGTCTACCAGGCCCTGCTGAGCGTGCCGGACGTCTCCGTGGTGGTGGCGGTCTACAACGCCATGCCGTACCTGACCGAGTGCCTCACCTCGCTGGTCGAGCAGTCGATCGGCGCGTCGCGGATGCGGATCGTCGCGGTGGACGACGGGTCCACCGACGGCAGCGGTGCCGAGCTCGACCGGTTCGACCGCCGCCATCCCGGCCTGTTCACCGTGCTGCACCAGGCGAACTCGGGCGGTCCCGCGGTCCCGTTCAACCGCGGCCTGGACGCCGCCACCGGCCGGTACGTGTTCTTCCTCGGCGCCGACGACCACCTCGGCCGGGAGGCCCTGGAACGGTTGGTGGCGGCCGCCGACCAGTACGACTCCGACGTGGTCCTCGGCAAGGTCGTCGGGGTCAACAGCCGGCACATCTACCAGGATGTGTTCGCGCGTACCGAACCGGACATGGACCTGTTCGACTCGCCGCTGCCGCGCTCGCTGGCCAACACCAAGCTGTTCCGCCGCGAGCTGCTGGAACGGCACGCCATCCGGTACCGCGAGGACATGCGGATCGGCAGCGACCTGCCGTTCACCCTGGAGGCCTGCTACCGGGCCCGGCGCATCTCGGTGCTGGCCGACTACGACTACTACTACGCGGTACGGCGGTTCGACGCCACCAACATCACCTACCTGAGCCGCCACGCGCTGCGGGTGGAGACCGCCGAGAAGGTGATGGACTTCGTGGCCGAGCTGATCGCCCCCGGCAAGCAGCGCGACGCGATCCTGCTGCGCCGCTTCGACCACGAGATCGCCCGGCTGCTGGAAGACGACTTCCTGCGCCTCGACCGCCAGACCCAGCAGCGGGTCCACGACGGCGTGGCCCGGATGGCCGCCGCCCACCTGACCGGCGACATCGTCGCGCAGCTCGGCGCGGAGACCCGGATCCGGCTGGCCGTGGCCCGCGACGGCACCCTCGACGACCTGCTGGCGGTGATCCGCCAGGATGCCGAGACCGGCATACCGCCGACCGTCGAGAAGAACGGCCGCCGATACGCCGGCTATCCCGGTTTCGGCCGCCTGCCCGACGCCTGCTTCGACGTGACCACCTCACCCGACTGGCCGGCCAAACTCGACGCCACCGCCATCACCTGGAACGGCGGCGAACTGACGATCACCGCACACTCCTCCGCGACGCCCGCACCGAGCGTCAGCGCCGAGGAGATCCCCGCCCAGGTCGACGTGGCGGGCCACTCTCTGCGGATCCGGTTCCGCCTGGCCGACCTGCTCACCCGCAGCGCCGCGACCGGCCAGCGCCGGGCCGTCTCGGCCCAGCCCGGACGATTCCAGCCCGACCTGGCCATCGGCCGGCACAGCGCCACCGGCGCCGCCGGCGCGGCCGCATTGCGCGCCCCACGCGTCCGCATGCCGATGCCGGCGGTGCGCCGCAACGGCCGCCGGCTGGCGATCATCAGACCGTCCGTCGACGCCTCCGGCAGGCTGATGATCTCAGTCATCCCGCTGACCGCACGCCAGGTCACCGCCCGCTTGTGGCGGGCGATCCGCCGAAGAACAACCCTTTGAGGTACGGGTTTCCGGCCGCTCCCGCCGAATCGACGCCGTCCCCGCCTGCCCATCGCGAGCGAGGCGCGGCGCACGGCCACAACGCGGCCGCCGGGAAACAGCAACGGGAGACGCGGCTTCCCGGCGGGCCCGCGAGGAGGCGGCCGGCCTCGATCGGCGGGGGCGGCCGCCGGGAGACACCAATCCGTCCCGCTGCGGGACGGACCGGCGGTTGCTTGCCCGCGCCCTGGGTGCCGGGGTCTAGATGTGATGTTCGGGGACGTTGGTCGAGGAAGTGTGACCACTCGATCTGACGATCATCAGCTGGTTCTGTGAACGATGAAGGCCTCCAGCGATGCAGTGGAGTTGTCGAGAAACCACTGACCAGCACCGGAGGCCTTC
>NZ_JADQTO010000023.1 GCF_015704865.1 Actinoplanes aureus
GAAACTCCAAAAGAGACTCATGGCCGGCCGGGCGAAAATCCCGCTCCTACGCCAACGAGTCGTCCTCATCGCACACCTACGGCGACGCACCGCCGCAGCTCACTAACGATCTTCCGCTACGAAAATCTTGCCAGAGCCAGTCTTAGCCGTACGCCGACAATACCCATCCGTTAATGATCCAGGACACTCGGACGACGTACTGATCTGCCGCTGACAGCGTGCTACCGAGCGTCAGAGCCATCCGGTCGGTCAGACAGGCGCTCTCGCTGATTTGAGTGCGAGAGCAGCTCTCGCTGGCACTGCAATCCGATGGAGCTCCGTGAAAGTGCTGATCACGGACCGGAAGGCTGATCGCCTGGCAAGACGGTCAAGATCTCGTAGGGCGCGGTCGTTGTCTTCTGGGACGACCCGGCGGTCTGACCGATCACGCGTCCGCACCGTCGCGGCGAGGCGATGGCCCAGCACGGCGACGCTTGCTCGCCGGTCGATAGCTGCTGCAGGTTCGCCACAGCCATGCCCGACAGATTAGGCGCGCCAGCCGCAATTGCGGTCATCGTGAAGGCTCGAGCCGAAGTCCCAACCAAGATCCCTACCATCGCCGACCGCCGCCTCGGCAAGGAGCGGTGGGCTGGCCTGAAAATCATGCGCTGACCAGCGCAAACGTTCTGAGCACGCAGGTCGCGGTCGGAGGTCGAACCGACGACCTCCCGTTTACCGGACGGGATGCGGTGAAACCGTCCCCCGGATGTGCCCTGACCTGCTGATATGCGGGAGTCGTTGGGCGTGCGCGGAGACCCGCAGATGGGTGCTGTACGGGCACCAGCATCACCCTGCTTGAATCGCTGGACGAGAGTTTCCGCAGGTCACGGGCTTAGCGAGCCCCCGGTCGGGATCGAACCGACGACCTCCCGTTTACAAGACGGGTGCTCTGGCCATCTGAGCTACAGGGGCGGGCGGACCTCAGCATAACGTCCCGTTATGCGATCGCCATCTTGGCAGGTCACCTAAAAAGAAATACGGTTGCGGGGCTGTTCCTTCTACTCGGATCGTCCGGCACGTTCCTGCCGGTGGAAAGGAAGTCGATTCACCATGGCTACAGTCACGTACGAGAAGGCCTCCCGGATCTATCCGGGCTCCGAGCGCCCAGCGGTCAACGAGCTGAACCTCGAGATCGGCGACGGAGAGTTCCTCGTCCTGGTCGGCCCTTCCGGTTGTGGTAAGTCCACCAGCCTGCGCATGCTCGCCGGCCTGGAGGACGTGGACCGCGGCCGCATCCTGATCAACGACAAGGACGTCACCCACCTCCCGCCGAAGTCCCGTGACATCGCGATGGTGTTCCAGAACTACGCTCTCTACCCGCACATGACGGTGTACGAGAACATGGCGTTCGCCCTGAAGCTGCGCAAGACCCCGAAGGCGGAGATCGACCGCGCGGTCAAGGAAGCCGCCGCGCTGCTCCAGCTGGAGGAGTACCTGTCCCGCAAGCCGAAGGCACTCTCCGGCGGTCAGCGCCAGCGTGTCGCCATGGGCCGCGCGATCGTGCGTCAGCCGCAGGTGTTCCTCATGGACGAGCCTCTGTCGAACCTTGACGCCAAGCTCCGCGTCCAGACCCGCTCGCAGATCGCCACCCTGCAGGCCAAGCTCGGCGTCACCACGGTGTACGTGACGCACGACCAGGTCGAGGCCATGACCATGGGTCACCGGGTCGCGGTCATGCTGGACGGTGTGCTCCAGCAGGTGGACACCCCGCGGGCGCTCTACGACACCCCCGGCAACGTCTTCGTCGCCGGCTTCATGGGTTCCCCGGCCATGAACCTCAAGACCGTCCCGCTGACCGAGTCGGGCGCCACCTTCGGTTCGCTCAGCGTTCCGCTGACCCGCGAGCAGGTCGCCGCGGCCCAGCAGGGCGGCGACGGCAAGGTCACCATCGGTTTCCGTCCGGAGGCGGCCGAGGTCGTCAGCGAGGCGGTCGACGCGCTGCCGATCAAGGTGGACCTGGTCGAGGACCTCGGCTCGGACGCCAACGTCTACGGCCACTCGGAGGTCGGCGGCGGTTCGGAGCGCTTCGTGGTGCGGACCGAGCGTCGCTACATGCCGCACATGGGCGAGACGATCTACATCCGGCCGCAGGTCAGCGCGCTGCACGTCTTCAACGCCGGCTCCGGCTTCCGGATCTGACGTAAGGCACTGTGATCTGAAGTAAGGCACTGTGATTGGGCGGTCTCCCTGCGGGGAGGCCGCCCAATCGCGTTTTCAGCCGGCGAACCGGTACAGCACGAACTGCTCCTTGCCGACGCAGGCCAGCAGCGACGTGTTCCACGAGCAGGTGGCGGTGTAGACGTCGCGTACCTCGCCCATCGCCTCCGGGCCGTCGCCGAGGTGTACCCCGGAGAGCGCCCGGTTGCTGACCGACTGGGTGAGCGGGTCGGCGAAGCGCAGCATGTTGCCGCCGTCCAGCCGGGCGGCCCGCCCGGTCGCGGTCCACACCTTCTTGCCCTCGGCGTCGAGGAGGGTGACCTCGTCGGCGGAGGAGTTGGTGGTGGCGAGCACGGAGTCGCCGATCGGGGCCAGCGACTCGATCTCGGGGACGTCGGCTCGCCAGACCTCACCGCCGTCGACCGCGTCGACGGCGACCACCTGGTCCTTCTTGTGGTCGTATCCGTCCGTCTCGACGAAGCAGAGCCGGCCGTCCCCGCACGGCGCGAACTTGCTGACCGACGCGTCGGCCTTGGCCGTGTAGAGGGTGACCGGCAGATCGAGCTGGTCCAGCTGGTAGGCGAAGATCTTCTGCGCGTTGCTCGTCGAGTCCTGCACGAACAGCCGGCCGGCGTGGGCGAGCACCTCGTTGCTGGTCGTCGCCACGCCGTCCTTGGACTTGAGCAACTTGCCGGAGTCGAGGTCGAAGACCTTCGCCGAGCGGTCGCCGTTGATCTGCACGATCCGCGCGTCGCCGTAGGTCGGGTCGAGGAGGCGGCCGAAGACCCCGGCCGGGCGAGCCAGGTCGTCCTCGGTGGTGACCGGGACCACGAGCGAGGAGTCCGGGTCGTCCTCCTCGTGCTCCACCTTGCCGGTGGCGAGATCGAGCCAGAGCAGGCGGCCCTCGCCGCGGTCCGACAGCACCGCGGTCTCCGACCCGAAGTGCATGACGTCCGAGCTGCCCATCGGCCGTTCCCAGAGCTTGCGGCCGTTGTTGCCGGCGTCGAGGAAGACCATCTGAATCTTGCTGGACGAGGTCAGGGTGGAGAAGAAGGCGACGCCGGCGGGGAGCGCCACCATCTGCTGCCAGCCGGTGGCACCCGGGGCGGACACCTCGGTGCGCCAGGCCTCCTTACGTGACTCGGTGTCGACCGCGACCACGCCGAGCCGGCCGTCCGAGTCCGAACTCGCGTAGTAGATCCGGTCGCCGCTCACCTCGGCGTTCGACCAGCTCGACGAGATCGGCACCAGGGCGTCGTACCGCTTCTCCTGGTCCAGCGCGTGGAAGTCGAGGGCCGGGTAGCCCGGCCAGAAGATCACGGCGGCGGCCACTCCGAGCGCGACGGCGCCGGCCGCGCAGGCGGCCCAAATCCCTTTCCGGTACGCCCTATGAGCGCGTTGCGGTGCCTCCGGAGAACCCGGGATCGTCCACGTCGAGTTCGGATGGGCGGGCGAGTTGGGGTCGGCCAGGTGGTAGGGCACGTGCCCACCGGCGGCGATCGCGGCCGCCTCGGCGGCAGCCCAGGGGTCGACCGGGTGCGCGTAGCCCGGCTCGGTCGTCAGGCGTTCGGTCCGATCGCCCTGGTCCGGCGGGGTGGGCTGGGTCTCGCCGCCCCCGGTGCCGGAGTCGCCGTTGCCCGGAACCGCCATGTCGCCGCCCTTCTCCGCCACCGTTTCGGCTCGTCATGCTACCGAGCGGAACGACGATGATCAGTCATCCGAAGGCTTGGAGAGCGCTCGCCGGAATTGAGTGCTGAATCGTGATTTTTCCCCTAGCTATCGTGGCGCCATGCGTATCGAACGAGTCACTGCCGTCGCTGAAGTGCACCGCGCGGCGGATCTGTTCGACGCACCGCCGATCGAGGAGGCGACCCGCCGCTTCCTCGCCGACCCCACCCATCACCTGCTTGTGGCGTACGACGACGCGAACCGGCCGATCGGGATGATCTCGGGGGTGGAGACCACCCATCCGGACAAGGGCACCGAGATGCTCGTCTACGAGCTGGGTGTGGCACCGGTCGCCCGGCTCCAGGGCATCGGCGCCGCGCTGGTCAACGCGCTCGCCGAGGTGGCCCGGGGCAACGGCTGCTACGGCATGTGGGTGGCGACCGAATCCGACAACAAGGCGGCGCTGGCCACCTACCGCCGCGCGGGCGCCCTGGAGGAGATGACGTTCACCCTGCTCAGCTGGGATCTGAGTGAGGGATGAGCCGGGCCGGTCGGTCCGAGGCCGGCCAGACGTACGGCAGGTCGTCGGGGATGTCGTCGCCGAAGACCGGGCGGTAGTGCTCCGGGTCCTTGCGGAGCAGGGCGGACCGGTGGCTGCGATGCAGCGGTTCGTCGCCGAGCCAGGGCGGTAACTCGCCGGCTGCGGCGAGCTCCGGCTGGGTACGGACGGTGCCGACGGCGACCGCGGCCCGCAGGTCGGTGACCAGCGTGGCCGCACAGGTGTCGGCGCGGCCGGTGGCGGTCCAGACGTCGCACATGTCGAGCCCGTAGCGGACCAGGGCTTCCTCGTACCCGTGCCACATCTTGACCGCTGGGTGGTGCCGCCATCCGTACCCCGGCTGGGTAAGCCCGCGCAGCACCTGGATGGTCTCCACGCGCTGCTTGCCGAGCCGCTTCGTGTCGAGAGCCTGAGCGCTCGCGGTGAAGTCCGGAAACGGCAGGAAGGTCTGCATGCACCGATTGTCCGCCGGGCCTCGCGACGGAGTGCGGGTACGCGAAAGCGCGCGCCGCTGGACGATGCGGCGCGCGCTTTCGCTGGGGTAACGACTACTTGCCGACGAAGCCGTCGACCGGTTCCTCGTGCAGGCGCGGGTCGTCGACCTCGGCGGCGAAGCCACGCGGCGTCGACGGAGACGGGGCCGGCGTGGCCGAGGCGGGTGCCGCACTGACCGCCGGTGCCGGCTCGTCGACCGGTGCGACCGAGGCGGTCGGCGCCGGGGTGGCCGCGGCCTTCCGGGCCGGCTTCGCCCGTACCGAACGGCCACCGACCGGCAGCCCGGAGAGGTCCGACTGCAGGTTGGTGAGCTGCTGCTGGAGGTCGCCCACCGGGTTGCCGCCGCCGAGCCCGCCGAGCAGCGGGATCTCGGGGCTGCCGGCCTCGGTACGGGTGGGCGCCACCGGGCGCTCGTCCGCGGCCGGCTCACGCGTACCGGTGCCGGCCATCGCGGGCAGGCCGGCCGGCGTGAGGCCACCGAAGAGGGTGCCGTCGACGATGCTGTCGAACGGCAGGCCGGCGAACTTGAAATCCTGGCCGGCGAGCGGCATCGGGATACCCTGGATGGGCAGCCCGCCGAGCGGTCCGCGCCGCCGGTTCTGGCCGGCGTCCGGCAGGGTACGGCTGACCACGTCGGCGGCGGGCAGCAGCCGGCGGTGGTCGGCCGGCTTCTCGACCGCCTGGCCCTGCTGCTGAGCGCCCGGCTGCACCTGGAGGAGCTGCCGGTTGCCCGGCTTCAGGTCCATCAACGGTTCGCCGCTGAGCGGATCCGACGCGACGGGGCTGGACAGCCGCCAGTCGTTGGTCGGCGCCAGCGCGTACCCGAGGGCGGTCACCGGCGCATCGAGGACGCTGGGGTTCGGGAGCACATCGGCCTGGGCGGGCGCAGCCCCGAGAAGGAGGATCCCGCTGGCGATCGCTCCGGCACACCACAACTTACGCACTGTCTTCTCCAGCCACATCGGACGATGGGTTCTGGGTAATACCCACCAAGTCGGACGAATGGTTCGGATGGGGCAACGAGCGGCCCCACGAGCGGGTTCCGGCTGACTACGATCTGCGAACGTGAGTGTCGTTCCCGCCGATGACGTTTCCGAGGCCCGTGCGTCCGATGGGGACAACCGCCCCCACCTGGTGCTTTGCGGTGCGGACGCGCTGGTCTACACGCTCGCCGAGGAACTGGCGAATTCGCGTCACCGGATTCGGATCACCGTGATCACTCCGCACCGGTTGCGCCCGGACGTGCCCGATCTGGCCGCGTTGCGGGAGCACGGCGTCGAGTGGCGCAAGGCTGACCGGCTGGACGAGCGGACCTTCCGGGAGGCCGGTCTCGCGGGCGCCGCCGCCCTCGCCCTGGTGATGCCGGACGACATGGTCAACCTGCATGCCGCGCTCTGCGCCCGTGAGGTCGAGGCGAAGCTGCGGGTCGTGGCGCGGATGTTCAACACCGGCCTGGGCGACAGTGTGGTCCGGCTCTTCCCGGACAGCGCGGTGCTCTCCGACGCCGAGATGGCGGCGCCGGCCTTCGTCGCGGCGGCGCTCGGCGAGGTCGCTCCGACGCACTTCCGGCGCGCCGACCGTACCCTCTATGTCGCTCACCGCGCCGCCGTCGCCAGCCGGCGCGTGGTGCTGACCTTGACCACGACCGGCGACGACGGCGCGGTGAGCGTCCTGCCAGCGGATCCATCGCGGGAGGCGGCGAAGCCGTCCGACCTGGTGCTGGCCGAGGCCGTCGGCCGTCCACCGGGCGAGGACTTGACCCGGCGGCTCCTCGCCCGGGCCAGCCGGCGGCATCCGCTGCGCGCGATGGGACGAGTCCTGCGGGCCGCGCTGAACCGCAAGCTGGGCATCGCGGTGCTGATCACCCTGGCGATCACGGTTCTCGCCGGTGGTGTGCTGAGCCGGTTCGACGAGCCGCACTACGACTTCTGGAAGTCGATCTACGTGACGCTGCTGACCGCGGTCGGATCGTCCGATGTGGAGGTCGAGCGCCCGGCCGTGGCGCAGATCGCCCAGCTGGTGCTCACCCTCGCCGGCCTCGCGATCATTCCGCTGATCACGGCGGCGGTGGTGGACGGCATGGTGAACGCGCGGCTCGCGCTCAGCCAGGGCCGGATCGCCGGCGAGATCCGCGATCACATCGTGCTGGTCGGGCTCGGCAACGTCGGCACCCAGGTGCTCCGGCAACTCCACGATCTCGGGATCCGGGTGGTGGCGATCGACCGCCACGACCAAGCGCGCGGAGCGAAATCCGCCCGCCGCCGCGGCATACCGGTGATCGTCGGGGACGCCTCGTCCGAAGCGACCCTGCAACTCGCGTCGATCGACACCTGCCGGGCCCTCGTCGTGCTCTCCACCGACGACCCGGTCAACCTCCAGGCCGCCCTGCACGCCCGGGCCGCCCGCGAGGACCTGCGGGTGGTGCTGCGGCTCTTCGACGACGACTTCGCCAAGCGCGTCGAGTCGGCCTTCCAGATCAACATCTCGCGAAGCGTGTCCCGGCTCTGCGCACCGGTCTTCGCCGCCGCCCTGCTGGAGCGGGACGTGCACGCCACCATCCCGGTCGACCGGCACGCCGTGATGGTCGCGACCGTCACGGTGCAGGCGCGGTCCAGTCTGGACGGTGCGCCGCTGGTGCACGCCGACCATCCGGGCGAGGCCCGGGTGATCGGGATGTCCGCTGCCGGGGAGGAGTGGGTCGACTGGGTGCCGGACCGTCGCCGTGTCCTGGCCGAGGGCGACCGGATCCTGGTGGTCGCCCGGCGCGGTGGCCTGCGTGCGCTGGTCGAGCTGGCGAGCCCGCCGCTAAACGAGGCCGCTGCTCAGTGAGTCCGCCTCGATGCCGAGCACGGCCTGCTCGTCCGGCTTGTTGACCAGCACCTCGGTCAGGTAGGACTGCACCGCCGGAGCCATGCCGACGTCACGCCCGGCCTGCTCGGACAGCAGCCACTTGTGCTGGATGATCTGCGAGAAGATCTCCTGCGGCTCCAGCTTGCGGCGCAGGTTGGCCGGTACGGCCCGGACCACCGGTTCGAAGACCTCGGTGAGCCAGCGGTGCGCGGCCTGCTGCTCGTCGGTGAGGTGGCTCTCCGCCCGGTACGTGTCCAGATCGTTCAACAGCTGGCGAGCCTGGTTCTCCTCGGCGTCCAGGCCGGTCAGGCGCATCAGCCGCCGGGTGTGGTAGCCGGCGTCGACCACCTTGGGCCGCACCTTGTAACCGCCGTCCATGGTGGACATGGAGACCTCGGCGACGTCGAAGCCCATCTCGTTGAGCCGCCGGATCCGCCGCTCGATGTGGTGCCGGGCGTCCTTCGCCACTTCCTGCTCGTACGTCACCTCGTGCCACAGCCGCTCGTACCGGGTCACGATGTCGTCGACCACCTTCAACGGGTCGATCGACTCGTGCAGCAGCTCGGCGGCCTGGAGGTCGAGGCACTCGCCGAAGATGTTCAGCCGCAGGATCTCGATGTCCTCGCTGCGCTGACCCTCGGAGAGTTTCGGGTAGAGGTTGCCGGTCTCGGCGTCCACCAGGTACGCGGCGAACGCGCCCGCATCCCGCCGGAACAGCGTGTTCGACAACGAGCAGTCACCCCACGAGAAACCGGTCAGATGCATCCGAACGACGAGCGCGGCGAGCGCGTCGAGCAGCCGGTTCATCGTCTCCGGGCGCAGCACCCGGGAGAACAGCGCCCGGTACGGCAGGGAGAACTGGAGATGCCGGGTGACCAGCACGGTCTCCAGCGGTTCGCCGTCCTCGGTCTGCCGGTCGGTGGCGATGGCGATGGCCTGCACGGCCGGGAAGTCGATCCGCTCCAGGGCGCGGAGCAGGTCGTACTCCTTCTCGGCGATCCGTTCCCGGGTCTCCTTCATCGCGTAGACGGTGTCGTTCAGCCTGACGAACCGCACGACGTGCCGCGAGATGCCCTGCGGCAGTGCGACCAGGTGATCCGCCGGCCAGTCCTCGAGCGGAATGTGCCATGGCAGATCCAGCAACGCCGGGTCGATGAGGGCGGACGTGATGCGCACCGACCAAGTGTGCACTTTCGTGCGGCGCGTCGCGTCCGTACGTGGCTCGTTACACAGGTGCGAAACGGCCGACGAACCTAGCGGGAGTGGCATGCGACGCAAGACAGGCATCGTCATCGGAACATGCGCCGCGGTGGCGCTGGTCGCAACGGCCGGCGCGGTGGCGAGGTCGCACACCGATGATCGTCCCGTCGGCACCTGGCACGAGGCGCCGGGCGTCGCGCGTACCCCGGTGGCGGTGCACGGGCAGTCGCCCGCCGCGACCACCGTGGTGCCCGAGGCGGGCCGTGCGCTCGAGAAAGCACCGGCCCGCAGCGCCGAGCCGTCCGAGACGCGCGCCGCCCAAAGGCCGGGCGACGGCGACCGGCGGCTGGAATCGGCCCCGGCGACCCGGCGGCAGCGGATCGGTGAGCTGCTGCGGGTGGACCGGCTGCTCGGCTACCTGGTGGGGCCGTCGAAGGAGAGGTTCCGCTACCCCGGTGCCTCGTACGTGAAGTTGCACCTCGACCGGATGGCGCTGCTGCCCGGCGACTATGTGACCGTGTCGAACCCGGAAGGCACCGAGTCCTACCGGTACGACGCCGGCGACGCCGACGGCCGCTGGGCCATGTCGATCACCGGGGACACCGCGGTCCTCGAGGTGCATAGGGCGGTCAACCCGCTCGGCCTCGGCTCGGTGCTCGGCAGTCTGGGCGTGCACGTCGACCGGATCGCCCGCGGGTTCAAGCGGAACGAGTCGGTGCCGGCCGGCCCGGGGCGGGAGGAGTCGGTCTGCGGAGCGGACACCTCCACCGATGCGGTCTGCTACCAGTCGAAGGACGCGGTGGCGTACACCAAGTCGAAGGCGATCTCCCGGCTGCTGATCAACGGGACCGAGCTGTGCACCGCGTGGCGGGCCGGCCCGAAGAACCGTCTGGTCACCAACAACCACTGCCTCACCACGTCCGACGAGGCATACGACACCGAGGTGTGGTTCAACTACCAGTGCGCCCGGTGCGGCGGGTACGACGTCTTCAAGCCGACCAAGGTCTGGGGCGACAAGGTGCTGGCCACCGACCGGGTGCTGGACTACACGCTGTTCACCGTCGACGCGTTCACCTCGATCGAGAAGTTCGGCTATCTCACCCTCGACACCGCGCGCCCGGCCCGGGGGCAGGCGCTCTACGTGCCGCAGCACCCGGCCGGCGAGCCCACCCGGATCGCCGGCGGGCAGGGTGACCGGGCGGGCAACTGCGCGGTCGACAACCCCGACTACACCGGGTATGCGACGCATTCCGACGTCTCGTACTTCTGTGACACCGCGGGCGGTTCGTCCGGTTCGCCGGTGCTGTCCCGTGCGACGAACAAGGTGGTGGCGCTGCACCACTTCGGTGGCTGCCCCAACTCCGGGGTGCGTGGGGACCTGCTCGCCAACCGGTTGCGCGCACACCTCTAGCTTGTAAGGCGTGACCGAGACGATCGCACGGACCCGTACCCGCGGCTGGTGGCTCGATGTGCTGGCGCTGGCCGGGTTCGTGGCGATCTCACTGGCGCTGGCGAACGGCGTCTTCCTCGGCTTCGACCAGTCGGTCGCCGACTGGGCCTTCGCGCACCAGCCGAAGCCGGCCTACTGGACCGCCCGGGTCCTCAACTACCTGGGCCAGGGCGGTCAGGTGCTGACCCCGGTCGCGCTGATCCTGACCGGCATCCTGGTGCACCGGACTCGGTCGGTGCGCGCGGTGCTGCCGTTCGCCGCCGCGTTCGTCCTGACCTACCTCACCATCGGCCCGGCGAAGATCTTCTTCGACCGGGCCGCGCCGCGGTTCAAGGGCCCGGAGAAGACGGTTCTCTTCAACCCGCACGCGTCGGGCGACCTCGCGATGAGCTATCCCTCGGGCCACATGGGCAACGTCCTTGTCTGGTACGCGGTGTTCGCCATCCTCATCACCGCCCTGCTGCGCCGGCAGCTGACCCGCTGGGAGTGGTTCAGCCTCCGGGTCCTGCCCGTGGTGATCGTCTTCGTGACGACCGTTTATCTGGGTTACCACTGGGTCACCGACTCGGTCGCCGGTGTGCTGCTCGGCCTGGTCCTGGCCCGCCTGCTCACCCGCATCCCCTACGACCGGATTCCCCTGCCCGGCCTTCGCGGTTGGTCACGCCCGGCAGGTCTCTGAAAACCTTTCCGGGGGTACGGGCATGTCCGTTCCCGCCCTTTCCGACCGTCCCGCCTGCCCCGCGCGATCTTGCCGCCGCTCAAGGCCCCAACGCGCCCGCCGGGCTTAAGCGCGGCTCGCCAGCCCCCCGCGGTGCGTGGTCCGGGTCATGGGGCCGGCCTCGTGGGTGAGCCCGGCGCGGGCGCTGGGGCATTGAGTTGCAGGTGGTCGCGTGGGAGCCCGGGGTCGTCTGCGTAGGCGTACCGGAGCTAGATCTGCGCGCCTGCGCGGAGGACGTGCTTGAGTGAAAGGTCGGCCTTGAGCACTGCGATGTCGGCCCTCAGGCCGGGCAGGAGTGAGCCGATCTGGCCGGAGAGGCCCAGCAGGCGGGCCGGCGTGGTTGCGGCCATCGCTACCGCCGTGACCAGCGGGAGGCCGGCGGCTACCGCGTTGCGGAGCGCGACGTCCATGGTCAGCGTGCTGCCGGCGATGGCTCCGCCGTCGGCCAGGCGGGCCACCCGGTCGGCGACGATGACTGCCTGGCCGCCGAGTTCGTAGCGGCCGTCCGGCATGCCGGTGGCGTCCATCGCGTCGGTGACCAGGATCGAGCGGTCGGGGCCGGCGGTGCGGGCGGCGAAGGCAAGCATGCCGGGGTGCAGGTGGATGTTGTCGGCGATCAGCTCGACGGCGGCGGTCGTGGAGAGCAGGCCGACTACCGGGCCGGGTTCGCGGTGGTGCGGCGGGCGCATGCCGTTGAAGAGGTGGGTACCGACGGTCGCGCCGGCGGTCACACCGGCCTGGGTCTGGTCGAACGTGGCGTCGGTGTGCCCGATCGCCGCCAGCACGCCGTTCTCCCGCAGGTAGGTGATCGCCTCCAGCGCGCCGGGCAGCTCCGGCGCGACGGTCATCATGCGCACCGCGCCCTCGCCGATCTTGACCAGTTCGGCGAGTTCAGCGGGGATCGGGTCGCGCAGGTAGGCGGGGTTCTGGGCGCCGCAGCGGGCGCCGGACAGGTACGGGCCCTCGAAGTGGATGCCGGCGATGACGCCCTCGGCGACCAGGGGCTTGTACGCCTCGGTGGCCGAGCGCATCAGTTCGAACGGACTGCTCACCAGGCTGGCCAGCAGCGTCGTCGTGCCGTGACCCAGGTGGAAGGCGGCGGCACCGCGAGCGGCGTCCGCGTCACCGGTGGTGAAGGTGTGCCCGCCGCCGCCGTGGCAGTGCACGTCCACGAAGCCGGGCACGATCACGTCGTCGCTGACGGCGAGGTCCGGCACGATCGCGGCGATCTCCGTCCCGTCGAGCTCGAGGTGACCGGGGATGACCGCGGTGGGGGTGACGATGCGGCCGGAGATGCGCGTCATGTGCTTTATTCCTGGAGGGAGTCGAGAGCTAGCAGGGCGGCACCCAGGCAGCCGGCGGTGTCGCCGAGTTCGGCCCGGACGATCTCGGGGGTGCGGTGGAACGTGATGCCCTCGGCGACGGCCGCGCGTACCGGGCGCAGCAGGTCGTCGCCGGCCTCGGCGAGCCCGCCGCCGAGCACCACCACCTGGACGTCGTAGAGCGCCTGGGCGGTGAGCAGACCGGACGCGAGCGCCTCGGCCGCGTCCTGCCACACCCGGCCGGCCAGCTTCTCGCCGGCGGCGGCGCGGGTGGCCACGTCGAAGGCGGTGGCGTCGGCGATGCCGGAGAGCTCCGCGTAGCGCCGGCCGATCGACTTGGCCGAGGCCTCGGCCTCCAGGCAGCCGCGGGCGCCGCAGCCGCACAGCGCGCCGCCGGAGCGGACCACGACATGGCCGAGCTCGCCGGCGGCGCCGTGCGCGCCGGGGTAGCCGGCGCCGTCGATCACCAGACCGGCGGCGATGCCGGTGCCGATCGCGACGAAGAGCACGTGTCCGTGTCCGCGCCCGGCGCCCAGACGTGCCTCGGCGAGGGCGCCCACCCGGACGTCGTGACCGAGGGCGGCGGGCATGCCGAGCCGCTGAACGGCGAGATCGCGCAGGGGTACGTCGCGGAAGCCCACGTTCGCGGACCAGACCGCCACGCCGTTCAGCTCGTCGACCACCCCGGGGACGGCGATGCCGGTGGCGATCGGGGTGAGCCCGTCGGCGCGTGCCCGGCCGGCCAGTGACTCGGCGACGGCCAGGATGTTCTCGGCGACCGCCTCCGGGCCGCGGGCGGCCAGGGTGGGATGACGTTCCTCGTGGACGACGGTGCCTTCCGGCCGGACCAGAGCGCACTTCATCCCGGTGCCGCCTACATCGAGGGCGACGACTACCCGTTCGCTCATGTCAGGACTACGGAACGGGTCAGGTTGCGCGGGTTGTCCGGGTCGAGTCCCTGCGTGGTCGCGAGCAGCACGGCGACCCGCTGGGCCAGGATCAGGTCGGCCATCGGGTCGAGCGGGGCCCGGCCGCCGACCCAGCGGCCCAGCGAGGCGTATCCGCCGTGGTGGCGGCTGTGCACGTACGCCGCTCCGGTCGCCTCCACCTCGTCGGCGAGCCCCTCCGGCACCTCACCGAACGCCCACACCACGCGGCGCGGCCCGGCGATCGAGATCGGCCCGTGCCGGTAGTCCATGGCCGGATACGACTCGGTCCAGTAACCGGCCGTCTCCCGGCACTTCAGGGCGGCCTCCTCGGCGAGCCCGACGGTCCAGCCCCGGCCCAGGAAGGTGATCTGGTCGAAGAGTGCCGGGTGCACCGGCAGCGGCAGCCGTACGGCCACCTCGCCGTCCATCGCGATGGTCTCGATGTCGTGGCCGAGATGGGCGCGGAGCACCGCGAGCACGCTGGTGGCGAAGCGGGTCTGCACGACGGACTGTTCGTCGGCGAAGTCCAGCACGACGGTGTTGTCAGCGATCTCGGCGGCCGGCTGGGCGGCGTCGGCGGTGAGGACGGTGACCGGGGTGCGCTCACCGACGGTGCGCATGACGTCGACGACCTCGGTCGTGGTGCCCGAGCGGGTGATCGCGACGAGCCGGTCGTACCGGCGTCCGTACGGGAAGTCGGAGGCCTGGAACGCGTCGGTCTCGCCGTGTCCGGCCTGCTCACGCAGCACCGCGTACGACTTGGCCATGAACCAGGAGGTGCCGCAGCCGACGACCGCGACGCGTTCACCGCGCTCGGGCAGGCCCGGCGATCCGGCTAGCTTCGCGGCCTGGCGCCAGCACTCCGGCTGAGTGGCGATCTCCGCTTTTACATGGCTCATGGCTGTTCCTCACCGGTAGTTGCTGCGCATTCGCGCTCGGTTCCCGGGTATTTCGCGCGCTATTGTGCTCACGATGCTGCCGCCGGGGCAAGTTGCCATCGCCCTTCGCGCATCGGGCCGCTTTGCTTCCGGGCCTTTCGCGCACTAATGTGCACACACTTATCATGGAACGTGCATCTGGGAGTGTCGGGTGGACCGGTACGCGCGGTGGAATGCCCTGCTCGAGCTACTCACGGAGAGTGGCCGGGTAACGGTCGAGGAGGCCTCGGACCGGCTTGACGTGTCCCAGGCCACCATTCGCCGCGACTTCGACCAGCTCGCCCAGCAGCAGATGATCACGCGCACCCGGGGTGGTGCGGTCGCCAACGGAGTGTCGTACGACCTGCCCCTGCGGTACAAGAGCGCCAAGCACTCCGCCGAGAAGCAGCGCATCGGTGAGGCCGCCGCCCGCCTGGTCACCCCCGGTACGGTCGTCGGACTCAACGGCGGCACCACGATCACCGAGGTGGCCCGCGCGCTGGCGGTCCGGCCGGATCTGAACGTGAGCGGCGACGGTGCCCAGCTGACCGTGGTCACCAACGCCCTGAACATCGCCAACGAGCTGCTGGTCCGCTCCCGGATGAAGATCGTGGTGGCCGGCGGCGTGGTCCGCCCGCAGTCCTTCGAGGTGGTCGGCCCGCTCGGCGGTGCCCTGCTCAAGGAGGTCACCCTCGACATCGTCCTGCTCGGCGTGGACGCGCTCGACGTCGAGCTGGGCGCGGCCTCCCACCACGAGGGCGAGGCCGCCATGAACAGCCTGATGGTGGCCCGGGCCAAGCGGGTCGTGGTGATCGCCGACTCGTCGAAGCTGGGCGGGCACGCCTTCGCCCGGATCTGCCCGATCACCAAGGTGGAGACCCTGGTGACCGACTCCGGAGCACCACCGTCGGTGGTCGCCGCCTTCCGGGAGGCCGGCGTAGAGGTGATCACCGCCTGAGTGGGGTCCCGGTAGTGGCGTTCGTGACCTAGGGTGCGGCGAATGACCGCCGTACTCGAGATATCAGGGCTGCGGAAGACCTATCGCGGCCGCAAAGGTGTCCGGAACGCGCTGGACGGCTTCGACATGGTCGTCGAGGCCGGCCAGGTGCACGGATTCCTCGGCCCGAACGGTTCGGGCAAGACCACGACACTGCGTACGCTGCTCGGCCTGATCAAGCCCAATGAGGGCCGGATGTCGATCCTGGGCCGGGAGGTGCCGAAACACCTTCCGGAGGTGGCCCGTGAGGTCGGCGCGATCGTGGAGAGCCCACAGTTCTTCGGCAACTTCACCGCCGAGACCACGCTGTCGCTGCTGGCCGACGCCGGCGGGGTGAACCGCAACCGGGTCTACTCGGTGCTCGACCTGGTCGGGCTGCGGGACCGGTCCAAGGAGCGGGTGAAGACCTATTCGCTCGGCATGAAGCAGCGCCTCGCCGTCGCCTCGGCGCTGCTCAAGGAGCCGAAGCTGCTGATCCTGGACGAGCCGGCGAACGGCCTGGACCCGGGCGGCATCCGGGAGATGCGCACCCTGATGCGGGACCTGTCCGCAGCCGGCATGACAGTGCTGCTCTCCAGCCACATCCTCGGCGAGATCCAGCTGATCTGCGACTCGGTGACGATCATCTCGGCGGGCAAGCGGGTCACCTCCGGCTCGGTCGCCGAGGTGCTGGCCCGGCACAAGTCCGGCGCGGTCAAGGTGCGCCTGGAACCGGGCGTCGACATGATGGGCGCGGCGCAGATCCTGCGGGCGGCCGGTGCCGCGGTCACCCTGGACACCGATCACTTCACGGTCGGCAACGCGAGCAACCCGGCGCAGATCACCAAACTGCTGGCGCAACAGGAGATTTACGTGACCGAGCTGACCCCGGTCGCCGCCGACCTGGAGGACGTCTTCCTCGAGCTGACCGGCACCGCGCCGGTCGAGGGGCAGAACCGCCAGGTCGACGAGACGGCGATGTCCGCGGCGGGCAAGGGTGGGTGGGGACAGTGAGCCTGGCACGTGCGGAGTCCCGGCGGCTGTTCAAGCGCCGTTTCACCAAGCTCCTGATGGTCGGTGTGCTGCTCATCCTGGCGGCGGTCGCGGCCGGCACCTACCTCTCCAACCAGAAGGTCAGTGCGGGCCAGATCGCCGAGGCCAAGGCGGAGGCGAACCGGGACTACCAGGCCGGCCTGGTGAGCGCCGAGCAGGAGAAGCAGAAGTGTCTCGCGGCGGAGGGCACTCCGGAGATCCAGAACTGGGGCGGCAGCTGCGAGAACATCTACACGCCGAGCCCGGAGGACTACGACTACGTCTGGTACATGCCGGCGAGCTTCGAGCTGCGCCAGGAGTTCCCGGACATGATCTCCGTGTTCGCGGTGGTGCTGGCGGCCGCGGCGTTCCTGATCGGAGCGTCCTTCGTCGGGTCCGAGTGGAACAGCGGCGGGATGATGAACCTGCTGCTCTGGCGGCCGCAGCGGCTGCGGGTGCTGGGCACCAAGATGGCTGTCTTCCTGGGCTGGCTCACCGGTGTGTCGCTGCTGCTCGCCGCCGTGTGGACCGGGGTGTTCCAGCTCATCGCGCAGTTCCGCGGCACCACTGACCGGATGACGTCGGGTGTCTGGCAGTCGTTCGGCCTGATGGGTCTGCGCGGTCTCGCGCTGATCGTGGTGGCGGGCGCTCTCGGTTTCGCCATGGCCTCGCTGGGCCGGCACACCGGTATGGCGCTGGGCGCGCTGATCGGCATCGGCGCGGTGCAGATCGGCGTGTACGTGATGGCCCAGCTGGCCGGAGCCAAGTACCCGGACGTCTTCCTGGCGCCGCTCTGGCTCTTCGCCTGGCTGTACAAGGAGTTCGTCGTGGAGGACTACACATCCTGCGATTACTCGTCCACCGGCGGATGTGAACTGGATCAGTTCACGATGACGTGGCAGGTCGCGGGCACGGGCACGGCGGTGCTCGTGGTGCTCGTCGTGGGCGCTGCGATGTGGACGATGCGTAGCCGGGACATCACCTGAGGTAACGTGCGTGGGGATCGTCGGCGGCGCCTATGCTGCTGATGATCCCCCCGTCCATCCGTTGGGAGTGCCATGCAGCCCGCCGCCGAACCGACCGGAGAGCGACCGGTCGAGGAGCAGCAGCACATCCCTGCCCCGCGCTCCGACCCCGCGACGCTCACCGAGCGGGAGCAGCAGATCCTCGCCTTCGAGGCGAAGTGGTGGAAGCATGCCGGCGCCAAGGAGCAGGCGATCCGGGACACCTTCGACCTCTCCTCGACCCGCTACTACCAACTGCTGAACGCGCTGCTGGACAATCCGGCGGCACTCGAGCAGGACCCGGTGCTGGTCGGGCGCCTCCGCCGGCTGCGTTCCACCCGGGCCCGCACGCGCCGGCGCTGAGCTTCCGGATCAAGGTTGGTGCGTGGAGGCGTACGCCTCCAGCCACGCCACCTGGGTCGGCTCGAGTGACGCCCGCACCCGCTTCCGGGCCGCCGCCACGTTCGCCGCGGTGACCGTCGAGGCCTCCAGCGAGTCCCGCATCGCGGCCAGCGCTGACTCGCGGATCAGCGCCGCGCAGTCGGCCGCTGAGAAGCCCTCCAGCTCCGCGCCGAGCTTCCCCAGGTCGACCGTCTCGTCCAGCGGCACCGCCTTCGCCGACGCCCGCAGGATCGCGGCGCGTGCCTCGGCGTCCGGCGGCGGCACGTACACCAGCCGTTCCAGCCGGCCCGGCCGGAGCAGGGCCGGATCGATCAGATCGGGTCGGTTGGTGGCGCCCACCACCACGACGTTGCGCATGTCCTCCACCCCGTCCAGCTCGGTGAGCAGCGCGGCCACCACCCGGTCCGTCGTGCCGCCGTCGGTGGCCTGCCCACGGGTCGGGGCGAGCGCGTCCACCTCGTCCAGGAAGACCAGGGTCGGTGCGGCCTCCCGGGCCCGGCGGAACAGTTCGCGGACCGCCCGTTCGCTGTCGCCGACCCACTTGCTGAGCAGCTCCGCGCCCTTGACCGAGAGCACGTTCGCCTTGCCGGTCCCGGCGATCGCCTTCACCAGGTACGTCTTTCCGCAGCCGGGCGGGCCGTACAGCAGCACACCGCGCGGCGGTGAGACGCCGAGGCGGGCGAACGTGTCCGGGTAGGTGAGCGGCCACAGCACCGACTCGGTGAGCACCTGCTTCACCTCGGCCATGTCGCCGACGTCGTCCAGGGTCACCGCGGCCACTTCGAGGGTGGACTCGGCCATCGAGGTGGGGCGGACCACGTCCAGCGCGGCCTCGAAGTCGGCCATGGTGACGATCGGGGTGGCCTCGGCCTCCCGGTCGCCGACGTGCCGCAGTGCGGCACGGACCCCGGCCTCACGCGCGAGCGCACCGAGATCGGCGGCGACGAAACCGGGCGTACGACCGGCGACGTCGTCCAGCCGCACGTCCTCCGCCAGCGGCATCCCGCGGGTCAGCACGCCCAGCTGTTCACGGCGCATCGCCGCGTCCGGCAATGGCACGGTCAGCTGGACCGCGAGCAGGTCGGGGGCGCGCAGTGCCGGGTCGACCGACTCCGGCCGGCTGGTGGTGCAGATCACGGCCACTCCGGCCGCCACGGTCTCCGCCACGATCTGCCGGAAGACGGTGGAGATCGGGCCCGGCTCCTCCCGTGGCGCGAGCGCCTCGACGTCCGAGATCAGCAGGACGGCCGGTGCGTTGTCGCGTACGTCCCGGGCCAGCTCGCGCAGGCGCGCGGCCGCCGCGTTGTTGGTGAGCGCGGCCAGCTCCGGCGCCCAGATCGGAAGCACGCGCGTGCCGACGGCCGCGCCCACCGCGCGGACCAGCGCCGACTTGCCGGACCCGGAGGGGCCGGAGATCAGTACGCCGAGCGTCACCTTGGTGCCCAGCCGGGCCAGCACCTCACCGTGGTGGAACCCCAGGTCGAGCAGCTCCTCCAGCTCCTTGGCCTGGGCCCGCAGCCCGGGCAGGTCGTCCAGGCTGGGCGGCGGCACCTCCGGGTCGGTGGAGGCCGGCGCGCCGGCGCGGGCCGGCTCGGTGGTGGCGGTCCCGCCGGCCGCGGTGGGGCCGTCCTGCCAGCCGACCACGGTGTCCATGGTCACCAGGGCCGGGTCTCCGCCGGTGAGATCCGTCACGGTCAGCAGGGTGCTGGTCCACCCGTACCCCACCCGGTTGGCCAGGCTGCGCCGGGCCGCCTCGACCAGCGAGCGCTGCCCGGCCACCGCCCCTTGCCGGACAAAGGGCAGCACGTCCTGCGGCAGCAAGGAGACGTCGTCCCCGGCGCTGATCACCTTGCCGAGCAGGGCCAGGCGAAGCATCTCCGGCGAGACCACGGCGACGATCTCCGCTGGCCCGGACAGGGTCACCCGGCGGGCCTCCACGACCGGCGCCGGAACGACCGTGACCTGGCCTCCGTCCCGCAGACCGAGGTTGCCGAGGGTGAGGTCGTCGGCGTAGAGCAGCGCCCGGCTGGCGGTCGCCTCGGCCCGGGCGACGATGCCGGCGGTGGTCCGGGTTCCGATGAGCCGCACCGGGTCGCCGGGCCGCAGCGCGAGAGCCGCCATCACCTCCGGATGCAGCCGGACGATGCCGCGACGCGCATCCAGGGCCGCGGGGCGCAGAGTCGCCGTGAGCATGAGATCATCAGCCACCGCGGATGCCTCCGAGTGATTTGTTGGGGCTTTGAGGTGTCCACGCTATCCGGCACTGCCACGCCTTCGGGGAGGCCATTGATGAGGCGTAGTCCTCTCGTCGTTATGTCCGCTGTGCTCGCGCTGACCGCTCTTGGCGGGTGCAGCGACGACGACAAGGCGGATAAGTCGCCCGCCGTCTCGGGAAGCGCGGCGCCCGCCGAGTCGCCGGCCACGCCGTCGGACGAACCGACCGTGGAGAAGGGCGCGCGCAGCGCTCCGGCCGTGGCCTCGGACCCGTTCGTGGCCGGCCCGACCGGGTTCGGTCCCTACCAGGTCGACGAGACGCAGGCCGACCTGGTCGACGCCGAGCTGGTGGAGGGCCTCGCGGACGCCGCGGGCTGCACCACCGGCACCGGCAGCGCCACCTACGGTGCGCCCAAGGTGTTCCTCGCCCAGGGCAAGCTGGTCCTGGTCAAGGCGACCAGCCCGGACGCGAAGGCCGGGAACGGCGTGGGTGTGGGTTCCACCTTCGCCGACGCGCAGGCGAAGTTCCCGGGCGGCAAGCTGCTGTCCGGCCCTGGCGGCGTCCAGGGCTGGCAGGTCGTCCAGGAGACCAACGCCCTGCTCTTCGAGGCGACCGGGGACAAGGTGACCGCCGTCGCCGGCGGCCTGGCCACGAGCGTGGAGAAGAACTTCACCACCGGCTCGGGCTGCTAGTCGGTTCACAGGCATCGCTCAGCCGGATCCGGCTAGCGTGTGCCCCATGTCTGCCCTGACCGCCGGGTTGCGCCGTGCGCTGCCCCGGCTCACCCGGCGCCGGGCGATCGTCGCCGCGGTGGCGCTCGTGCTGATCGCCGCCGCGGCGGTCTGGGCGGTACGCCCCGAGCGTGCCTCCTGGACCTCCGAGGAGTTGCGGCTCACCGTCCGTTCCGGTCCGGCCGGAACCGAACCGGTCGAGCTGGACGCCCGCTTCTACCTGCCCCGGGAGCGGTCCGGGAAGGTTCCGGCGGTGCTGCTCGCGCACGGCTTCGGTGGCACCAAGAACTCGGTCAGCTCGGACGCCGAGTCGCTCGCCGACCGCGGCTATGCGGTGCTGACCTGGACCGCCCGTGGGTTCGGCCGCAGCGGCGGCGAGATCCACCTGGACAGTCCGGACTACGAGGTCAGGGACGCGCAGGGCCTGCTCGACTGGCTCGCCGCCCGTCCCGAGGTGCGTACCGACGCCGCCGGGGATCCGCGGGTCGGCGTGGTCGGCGGCTCGTACGGCGGAGCCCTGGCCCTCCTGCTCGCCGGACAGGACCAGCGGGTCGACGCGATCGTCCCCTCGATCACCTGGAACGACCTGGGCAAGGCTTTCCTACCGCAGTCGGCCGGAACCGACGCGCTGGGCGTGTTCAAGAAGTCCTGGGCCGGCCTGTTCTTCGGCAACGGCTCGGCCGATCTTCTGGAGGGTCCCCGCGAGACCGCGATCGGGGATCCGGCGTGCGGCCGGTTCGCCGCCGACGTCTGCGCCGCGTACCTGCAGATGGCCACCACCGGCCTCCCGGAACAGGCGACCCTCGATCTGCTCAGCAGGTCCAGCCCGGCCGGCGTGCTCGACAAGATCAAGGCACCGACGCTGCTGATCCAGGGTGCGGTCGACTCGCTCTTCCCGCTCTCCGAGGCGGACGCGAACGCCAAGGGCATCGCCGCGACCGGCACCCCGGTACGGGTCGCCTGGTTCACCGGCGGGCACGACGGCGGGGTCGGCCCCGACTCCGACGCGGACCGGGTCAAGTTCCTCACCGTCCAGTGGCTGGACCACTACCTGAACGGCGAGGGCGAGACCCCGAGCGACGACTTCACCTGGTCCCGGGTGGCCGGGTTCAGTGCGCTGGACCGCGGGCTGGTGACGAACGGGTACTCGGCGGACGCGTACCCCGGACTGGCCGGAACCCGCAGCGCCGAGGTCACGGTCGAGGGCCCGGCGCAGCCGATCGCCAACCCGCCGAACGGCAATCCCGGTGCGCTCAGCTCGCTACCCGGGCTCGGCGGCCGGCTCAGCTCGCTGCTCAGCGGCGGCGTCGCGATGGACGTGCCGGGCCAGTTCGCCGCGTTCACCTCGGCCCCGCTGCGCGAGGCGGTCGATGTGGCCGGATCGCCCACGGTACGGCTGAAGGTGGCGTCACCGACCGGCGAGGCGGTCGTCTTCGTCAAGCTCTACGACGTCGACCAGAACGGTGTCGCCACGCTGAGCGCCGGCCTGGTGGCCCCGGTCCGGCTGACCGGCCTGCCGGCGAACCTCAACGACGCGCAGGCGGTCACTGTCACCCTCCCCGCGATCGTGCGGCAGGTCGAGGCCGGGCACACCCTGCGGGTCACGGTCGCCACGTCCGACCAGGCCTTCCTCACGCCGGCTCAGCCGGCCACGTACACCGTCGCGGTGGAGCCGGCGGTCACCCTGCCCACGCTGGTGGGCACGCCGATCGCCAACCCGGCAATCATCTGGTGGTACGCGCTGGCCGGCGTGGTCGGCGTGATCCTGCTCGGCCTGCTGGTGGTCCTGCTCGTGCTGCGCCGCCGGCACCGGCGCCAGGAGAGCACGGTGACCGAGGAGTACGCGGACACGCCTCTCGTCGTCCGCGGCCTGCGCAAGGCGTACGGCGACGGGTTCGTGGCGGTCCAGGAGATCGGCTTCACTGTGCGGCGCGGCCAGGTCGTCGGCCTGCTCGGCCCCAACGGCGCCGGCAAGACCACCACGCTGCGGGTGCTGATGGGCCTGACCCAGCCGACCGAGGGCGAGATCTTCGTCTTCGGGCACCGGCTGGTCCCGGGCGCACCGATCCTGTCCCGGGTCGGCGCGCTGGTCGAGGGCCCGGGCTTCCTGCCGCACCTCTCCGGATATCAGAACCTCAAGGCGTACTGGCAGGCCACCGGCCGGCCGTGGGAGGACGCCCGGTTCGAGGAGGCCCTGGAGATCGCCGGACTGGGCGACTCGGTGCACCGCAAGACCCGCAAGTACAGCCACGGCATGCGCCAGCGGCTCGCCATCGCCCAGGCCATGCTCGGCCTGCCCGAGCTGCTGGTGCTCGACGAGCCGACGGACGGGCTCGACCCGCCGCAGATCGCCGAGATGCGCCGGGTCCTCCAGCGGTACGCGACCGACGGCCGGGCCGTGCTCGTCTCCAGCCACCTGCTCGCCGAGGTGGAGCAGACCTGCACGCACGCGGTGGTGGTGAACAAGGGCCGGATCGTGGCGTCCGGCCCGGTCGAGGACATCGTCGGGGACTCCCCGTCGGTGCAGCTCGACGTGACGGACGTGCCGGCCGCCACCCGGGTCCTGGCGGAGCTCGGCGTGCGGTCGGTGACCCCGGAGGGCACCTCCGGCCTGATCGTCGACATGAACGGGACGGCCCGCTCCGAGCTGGTCGCCTCGTTGGTCGGTGCCGGTATCGGGGTGGACCGGCTGGTGCCGCGGCGCCGGCTCGAGGACGCGTTCCTGGCCCTGGTGGGCGACAACTCGCGGGGGAGTGGGGACCGATGAGCGCATCAGCCGCGACCGGGTACCGGGCTACGCACACTCTGCCGTTCTGGGCCGAGGTGCGCCGGCAGGCTTCCCGCAGGCGTACCCAGCTCGCGCTCGGCTTCATGGTGGTGCTGCCGCTGATCATCCTGGCCGCCTTCGAGTTCGGCGGTGGCGGCGAGGCCGAGGAGGACTCGGACGGCGGTGGCGCGTTCAGCAGCATCGCCGACCTGGCGACCTCCAGCGGCCTCAACTTCACCCTGTTCTGCCTGGCCGTCTCGGCGGGCTTCCTGCTGGTCGTGGTGGTCGCCCTGTTCTTCGGCGACACGGTGGCGAGCGAGGCGAGCTGGGGGAGCCTGCGCTATCTGCTGGCGATTCCGGTGCCGCGCGCCCGGCTGCTCGGCGTCAAGCTGATCGTCGCGGCCGGGTACTCGCTGCTGGCGTTGCTGACCCTGGCCGGCACCGGCTTGCTGATCGGCACGCTCCGGTACGGCTGGGGGCCGCTGGGCAGCACCATCGCCGCCGAGATCCCGCCCGCCGAGGGCCTGCTGCGGCTGCTCGGCATCCTGGCGTACCTCGCGGTCACCCTGCTCGTCGTGGCCGGCCTGGCGTTCCTGCTCTCGGTCCTCACCGACGCGGCGCTGGGCGCGGTGGGCGGCGCGGTGATGCTCTGGATCCTCTCCAACATCCTGAACCAGATCGAGGCGCTCGGTGACCTGCGCACCGTGCTGCCGACGTACTACACCGAGGCGTGGCGCGGGCTGCTCTCCACCCCGGTGCAGGCCGACGAGCTGGCCAAGGGCGCGATCTCGGCGGTCGTCTACGCCACGATCCTCTGGTCGTTCGCCTTCTACCGCTTCACCCGCAAGGACATCACTTCCTGATGGAGATCCGGCCGGCGGTGCCCGCCGACGCGGCGGCGGTGGTCGCGCTGCGTGCGTCGGTCTACCCCTATCTGGTACGCGGAGAGCACGCCACCCGCCGCATGATCGCCTCTCCGCCGCCCGGTGAGGACTGGGCCGCCTTCGTCGCCGAGGCGGGCGCTGAGGTGGCCGGGTGGGTGTCGGCGTACCGGAATCCGCGGTCCGGCCTCGGCCAGATCTCGCTGCTCCACGTGCATCCGGGGCACCGCCGCCGGGGAATCGGCGCCGCCCTGTTCGCGGCGGCCGCCGGCCATCTCCGCGGGATCGGCGTGACACGCGTCGCCGGCACCACGACCGTCGAGGCCCTGGGCTTCGCCCGCCGGTACGGCTTCGAGCCGACCCGGGAGCTCCGCTACTCCGCCCTGGACCTGGCCACGCTCGGTTCGCCGGCGCCGCCCGTACCGGACGGGATCCGGCTGGTGCCGCTGCGCGACGTCCACGAGGACGCCCTGTACCAGGCCGACGTGGCGGCTGCGACTGACGAGCCCGGCGACGTACCGGGGGAGCCGACCCCGTACTCGACGTGGCGCTACGAGATCTGGGAGAACGACAGCCTGGACCGGGACGCGAGCACGGCCGCGCTGGCCGGCTCGGAGATCGTCTCGTTCTCGCTGCTGGCCCGGGACGGCGACCGGGCCTGGTCGGACATGACCGCCACGGTCCCGGCCTGGCGTGGCCGCGGCCTGGCCCGCGCGGTGAAGACCGAAGCGCTGCACCGGGCCGCGGCGAGCGGCGTGCGGACCGCCTACACCAGCAACGACGAGTCGAACGCCCCGATGCTCGCGGTCAACGTCCGCCTCGGCTACCGGCCGGTCGCCAGACAGCTCGCCTGCCTCGCCGGCATGTGAGGGAAGTCGCTCACACCTCGGGAATCCCGGGTGGCGTCCCCGGTATCTCGTCGTAAGGTGTGGGAAACAACTGAATACCTCATCCAGAGGGGCTGAGGGATACGGCCCGTTGACGCCCCGGCAACCACCAAGCATGTCTCGAAGACGAGGCCGAGCTTGGCAGGTGCTAATTCCGTCCCCGTAATGGCAGGTCGCCGCGGGGAAAGATGAGAGGGAAGGCCTCGATGACGTCTACCGTCAACGCACCCACTGCTACCACCTCCCCGGCCCGCGGCCTGATCTGTCGCGCCTGTGGCGCGGAATATCCGCTCGCCGCGCAGCACGCCTGTTACGAGTGTTTCGGCCCGCTCGAGGTCGCGTACGACGATGCGGCGCTCGCGCGGGTGACCCGGGCCCAGATCGAGGCGGGTCCGCAGAACATCTGGCGTTACGCGGGTCTGCTGCCCGCCGGGCAGGACCCGGCCACCCGGGTGACCCTCGATCCCGGCCTGACCCCGCTGGTCAGCGCTCCGGCTCTGGCCGAGGCGATCGGCCTGCAGGCGCCGCTGTACGTGAAGGACGACTCGGCGAACCCGACCCACTCGTTCAAGGACCGGGTCGTCTCGGTGGCCCTGACCGCGGCGAAGGAGCTGGGCTTCAAGCGGTTCTCCTGCGCCTCCACCGGCAATCTGGCCAACTCGGTGGCCGCGCACGCGGCCCGGGCCGGCGTGCCGAGCATCGTCTTCATCCCGGCCGACCTGGAGCCGGGCAAGATCATCACCACCGCGGTATACGGCGGTGACCTGGTCGCGATCGAGGGCTCCTACGACGACGTGAACCGGCTGTGCAGCGAGCTGGTCGAGACCGACGAGTTCGAGGACACCGCGTTCGTCAACGTGAACGTCCGGCCGTTCTACGCCGAGGGCTCCAAGACCCTGGGCTACGAGGTGGCCGAGCAGCTCGGCTGGCGCATCCCGGCCCAGGTGGTCATCCCGATGGCCTCCGGCGAGCTGCTCACCAAGGTGGACAAGGCCTTCTCCGAGCTGGTCGAGATCGGACTGGTCGAGGCGCCGGAGGGCGGCTGGACCGTCTTCGGTGCCCAGTCGGCCGGCTGCAACCCGATCGCCACCGCGCTGCACAACGACACCGACGTGATCACGCCGGTGAAGCCGACCGGCATCGCCAAGTCGCTCAACATCGGTGACCCGGCCGCCGGGCCGTACGCGATCGAGGCGGTCAAGCGGACCGGCGGCTGGATGGACTACGCCGACGACGACGAGATCCGCGAGGGCATCCGGCTGCTCGCCGAGACCACCGGCATCTTCGCCGAGACCGCGGGTGGCACCACGGTGGCCGTACTCAAGAAGCTGGTGGCCACCGGCAAGCTCGACCCGACCAAGGAGACGGTCGTCTACAACACCGGCGAGGGTCTGAAGACGATCGACGCGGTCGCCGGCCAGGTTGGACCGACGCACACGATCAAGCCGTCCCTGCGCGGCGCCCGCGAGGCCGGCCTGCTGGGATAGCTCTCCGTAACCGGCTGTCAGCCGGTTGTCGAAGATTCCCTCCTGGAGGGACTTGCGATCCGATCTCCGGATCGGCAGGATGCATGACGCGGGAGGACGCGACGCCGTACGAGGCCCCTCACCTGAGCTTGGCGACAATCTCCGAGGGACCCAACGACCCAGTGCTGACCCACAAGGGCTGCGGCCTGGAGGCACTGTGCGTCCGTCCTCCCGACCAAATTCCTACCGCCGCTTCAGGCGGGTGACCCACGGCCGCAACGGCAGCTCCTCGGGATAGCCGCCGTCTCTCAGGCCGGCGTGGCGCTCGAAGAAGTTGCGGACGCCGAAGGATCTCGTCAGCGAGTAGGACCAGCCGCAGGCGAACCAGTATGCGGGCCAGAAGAGCGGACCGAGTACGGCGTACTGGCTGGCGTGCCGGCTCTCGTGTGCCAGCAGCGCGGCCCGCTCCTCGGCCAGCAGCCAGTCCGCCGTGCGCCGGGTGAGGATGACCGACCCGACCGTGAAGCAGGAGGCCGGCGGCATCCGGAGGCGGTATCCCTCGGCGATCAGGAGTCCGTCGCGGCCGCGACGGATCCGTGCCCCGGTGAGGAACGCCAGCAGCAGGCCTGTGCCGGTGGTCCCGTTGAGCAGGGTCAGGACGGTGCGGGTGCGGGGGCGCATCAGATCCGCCTCCGCATCTGCAGCTCGGCGAGGGCCGGAACGGTCGGGTGCGGCAGTCGCACGCCGGTGTCGGTGAAGCCGAGCTTCTCGTACGCCCGGACCGCCCGGTCGTTGCCGACCACCACCTCCAGCATCAGCTCGTCGCGCCCGGACGCGGCGGACCAGTCGGCGACCGCCTCGATCAGCTGGGCCAGCACCTTCCCGCCCCGGTAGGCCGGGGTCAGGTACACCGCGAAGACGACCGTGCAGTGCGGCTCGTCCGGGACGAGGGTGCCGCCGGCGTGGCCGATCAGCGGCCCACCCGGGTCGGCGATGAACTGGGCCGTGTCCGGCCCGGTCGAGGACTGCCGGATCCGCTGCCGGTAGCCCTCGTGCGGTCGGGCGGCCGCCTGAGCGAGGGTTTCCAGGAAGGCGAGGGGACTGTCCGCCAGCATCTCCAGACGAAGTGCGCGCATTCGTCCGGCGTCCTCGGGGGTGACCCGGCGCACGGTCCAGTTCTCCATGCCGTTCTCCATACCGTCCGGCGCGGGGGCAGGCAACCTCTTCGCGACCGTGACCTGCTCTTTCAAGATCCTTACGAGGAAACCGAGCCTCGTTCGAGTGTTTCGCGAGAAGATGGGGTTTCTTGCACTCGCCACCGGGGAGTGCTAAACAAGTGATTGGCACTCGCGCCTGCTGAGTGCCAACAGGTCGGGACGGTGGGGTTCCGGTCGCGGCGCTGCCATCGGCGCCGGGGCACGGGACCGGTCGTCGCGGGCTATCCGGCTCGGCCTGAGGACGTCACATCGCCAGGTGGTGACGTCCACAGACGTTCCTCAACGTGCGGAGAGCGGGGCCGACGAGGCCCGGCGCCGCGGATGTCCGGGAGGACAACGCCGTATGGCCAAGATCATCGCATTCGACGAGGAGGCTCGTCGGGGCCTCGAGCGGGGCATGAACCAGCTCGCCGACGCGGTCAAGGTGACCCTCGGTCCCAAGGGCCGCAACGTGGTTCTCGAGAAGAAGTGGGGCGCCCCCACGATCACCAACGATGGTGTATCCATCGCCAAGGAGATCGAGCTCGAGGACCCGTACGAGAAGATCGGCGCTGAGCTGGTCAAGGAGGTCGCCAAGAAGACCGACGACGTTGCCGGTGACGGCACGACGACGGCGACCGTCCTCGCCCAGGCCCTGGTCCGTGAGGGCCTGCGCAACGTCGCCGCGGGCGCGAACCCGATGGCCCTGAAGCGGGGCATCGAGGCTGCGGTTGCGAGCGTCTCCGAGGCGCTGTCGCAGCTCGCGAAGGACGTGGAGACCAAGGAGCAGATCGCCTCCACCGCCTCCATCTCGGCCGGTGACTCCACGGTCGGCGAGATCATCGCCGAGGCCATGGACAAGGTCGGCAAGGAAGGCGTCATCACCGTCGAGGAGAGCAACACCTTCGGCCTCGAGCTCGAGCTCACCGAGGGTATGCGCTTCGACAAGGGCTACATCTCGGCGTACTTCATGACCGACGCCGAGCGGATGGAGGCCGTCTTCGACGACCCCTACATCCTGATCGCCAACAGCAAGATCTCCGCGGTCAAGGACCTGCTGCCCGTCCTCGAGAAGGTCATGCAGTCCGGCAAGCCGCTGATCATCATCGCCGAGGACGTCGAGGGCGAGGCCCTGGCGACCCTGGTCGTGAACAAGGTCCGTGGCACCTTCAAGTCCGTCGCCGTCAAGGCCCCGGGCTTCGGTGACCGCCGTAAGGCCATGCTGGAGGACATCGCCATCCTGACCGGTGGCGCCGTCATCAGCGAGGAGGTCGGCCTCAAGCTGGACGCCGCCGACCTGTCCCTGCTGGGCCAGGCCCGCAAGGTCGTCATCACCAAGGACGAGACCACCATCGTCGACGGTGCCGGCAACGCCGAGCAGATCCAGGGCCGGGTCAACCAGATCCGCGCCGAGATCGAGCGCTCGGACTCCGACTACGACCGTGAGAAGCTGCAGGAGCGCCTGGCCAAGCTGGCCGGCGGTGTTGCGGTCATCAAGGTCGGCGCGGCCACCGAGGTCGAGCTCAAGGAGCGCAAGCACCGCATCGAGGACGCCGTTCGCAACGCGAAGGCGGCCGTCGAGGAGGGCATCGTCCCGGGTGGTGGCGTCGCGCTGGTGCAGGCCGGCAAGACCGCCTTCGACAAGCTGGACCTCGCCGGCGACGAGGCCACCGGTGCCAACATCGTCAAGGTGGCGCTCGACGCCCCGCTGCGTCAGATCGCCGTGAACGCCGGCCTCGAGGGCGGCGTCGTGGTGGAGAAGGTGCGCAACCTGGAGGCCGGTCACGGTCTGAACGCCGCGAACGGTGAGTACGTCGACCTGCTGGCCGCGGGCATCATCGACCCGGCCAAGGTCACCCGCTCGGCGCTGCAGAACGCCGCGTCGATCGCCGCGCTGTTCCTCACCACCGAGGCCGTCGTGGCCGACAAGCCCGAGAAGACCCCGGCTCCGGCCGGTGCCCCGGGCGGCGGTGACATGGACTTCTAAGTCCATCGGTAACACCTCGGCACGGGCGGGTCGCTTCGGCGGCCCGCCCGTTCTGTCATCTCCGCGAGCGCCCGACCCAGTACATGACCGTGCCGGTGACGATCAGGAGCGCACCGGCCCGGGCGGCGGCGAGCACGCCGCCGGTGATGGGCAGCGGCTCGCTGGGAGCGGGCGGGGACGTCGTCGACGTGGTGGGTTCAGGCGTTGCCGACGGTTCAGGCGAAGCGGAAGCCGACGGCGTGGGCGTTGCCGGAGCGGGAGCGGACGTTGTGGGCGCGGTGGTGGCAGACGGCGTGGGCGCGGCGGAAGTGGGCGCGGGAGCGGACGTCGTAGGCGCCGGCGTGGTGGGTGCCGGCGTCGTGGGTTGCCCGGCCACCGTGATCGTGATGCGAGCCTCGGCCACACCGCCGAACCCGTCGGTCACCCGGTAGGCGAAGGTGTCCTCACCGGCCCACCCGGTGTCCGGCGTGTACCGGATCTGCCCGGCCGCCGCCGCGGTCATCACGCCGGCCTCGGCCGGGCGCGCCAGCACCGCCGTGCCGTGCTGTGGTTGATCCACCGACAGCACGGTCAGCGACTGTCCCGGATTGACGTCGGCGTCGTTGCCGAGCACGTCGATGTCGACGCCGGCGTCACTGACCGCGGTGATCCGGTCCGGGACCGCCACCGGCGGTGCGTTCGCCACGGTGACGGTGACCTGCCCGGTCGCGACGTTCCCGTTCACGTCGCGCAGGACGTACGTGAAGGTGTCCGTACCGATGTAGCCGATCTCCGGCGTGTACAGCATCGTCCCGTCCGGATTGATCCGCACGATGCCGTGCCCGGGCGGATCTCCCGCGACGACGGTGAGCGGGTCCGCCTCCGGGTCGTTGTCGTTGCCGGTGATCGTGACGGTGACCGAGGTCGCGGAGTCGGTGGTCACCGCGTCGGCGACCGCCATCGGCGCGGCGTTCAGCGTGATCCGCGCTATGCCGGTGTCGGTCCGCCCCAGGTCGTCGGCGACCACGTAGGTGAACGAGTCCGAGCCGGTCGCGCCGGCCGTGGAGCGGTACGTGACCAGATCGCCGGGTTCGTTCACGACGACGCTGCCCTTGCCGGCCGGCCCGGCCGCGGACACGGTGATCACCTGTCCGGTGTTCGGGTCGTGGTCGTTGGCGAGCACGTCCAGCTGGATCTCGGTCCCGGTCGGTGCGACGAAATCGTCGTCCACGGCGACCGGCGCGGCGTCACGTACGGTAACCGTGATGATCGCCGAATGACCCTGCCCGTCCGGATCCGTGATCGCATAGGTGATCACGTCGGAGCCGTAGAAGCCGCCCACCGGCGTGTAGGTGAGGGTGCCGTCCAGATTGCGGGTGATCGTGCCGTGCCCCGCCGCGGAGACCCCGGTCACGGTGAGCGCGTCGCCGTTCGGGTCGTCGTCGTTGCCGAGCACGTCGAAGGTGACCGCGGTGCCGGTGTCGGTGGTGACCGAGTCCGGCCGGGCCACCGGCGCCGAGTTGACCACGCCGACCGTCACGGTCGCGGTGGAGGTCCCGATTCCGTCGCTGAGCTGGTAGTCGAACGCGTCCGGCCCGCGGTATCCGGCGCCCGGCGTGTAGGTGATCCGGCGGCCGGGCCCGAGCGCCACGCTGCCGTGCGTGGGTCCGTTGCCGGTGGTGATGGTCAGCGCCTGGCCGTTCGGATCGTCGTCGTCGTTCGCCATGACGTCGATCGCGAGCGGCACGCCCGCGAGCACGGTGGCCCCGTCCGGCCGGGCCACCGGCAGCCCGTTGGCGACGGTCACCGTGACGCGCCCGGTGTCGCTGCCGCCCTGGCCGTCGTCGATCGAGTAGTCGAACTGGTCGCTGCCGGAGAAGCCGGGGCCCGGGGCGTACCGGATGGTCCCGTCGGGGCGGACCGTGGCGGTTCCGGCGGCCGGACTCGTCGCGCCGCTGACCCGTAGCGGGTCGGTGAGGTTGGCGTCGGTCGCCGAGGTCAGCACGTCGACGTCGACGGACTGGCCGTAAGCGGTGCTGACGACACGGTCGGCGGCGACCGGCCTGGCGTTGCCGACGGTCACGGTGACGGTGGCGGTGGAGGTGAGGTGCCCCAGGTCCGAGATCGTGTAGGAGAACCTCGCGGTGCCGGAGAAGTGGTCCGGCGGCTGGTAGCGGACCTGATCACCGACTTGCACCGTGGTGCCCGTGCCCGCGGCGGGCTGCCCCGCCGAGTCGAGGGCCAGCGCGTCGAAGACGGTGCCGTTCGGGTCGGTGTCGTTCGCCAGCACGTCGATCAGGACGTCGGTGTGGTACGGCGTGGTCACCAGGTCGTCGGCCGCCGCCGGTGCGGAGTTCGCGACGTCCACGTGCGCGTTTCCGGTCGACTGCCCGCCCCGGCTGTCCTGGACCGTGTAGGTGAAGCTCGCCCGCCCGGTGAAGGCCCCGCTCGGCGTGTAGGTGACCGCCCCGGCCACCAGCGTGACCGCGCCGGCGCCACTCTGCGTCTGACCGACCGCGACAACGGTGAGTGGATCACCGTTCAGGTCGCTGTCGTTGGCCAGCACCGGCAGCGTGACCGGGGTCGTCGGAGCGGTGCCGATCTCGTCGTCCACCGCGATCGGCGTGGCGTTCGCGGTCGTCACCGTGACCGTGGCGGTGTCACTGCCGCCGTGCCCGTCGTCGACGGCGTACCGGAACGTGTCGGCACCGGCCCAGGTCACCTGGGGGGTGTAGGTGATCGTCCCGTTCGCCTCCACGACGGCGGTGCCGTTGCCGGGTACGGAGGTGATCGAGACGGTGAGGCCGCCGGCCGGGTCGTCCGGGTCGGAGTCGTTGGCCCGTACGTTGATCGAGACGGCCGCGTTGTGCGTGGTGGCCGCGGTGTCCGCGCCCGCCTGCGGCCGCGAGTTCACCCGGAGCGCGGCGGTGGCGGTGTTGTTGCCGTTCACCAGGTCCGCTCCGTCGCCGCGGACGGTGAGCGCGGCCGCGGGGTCGGCTGCGGCGGTAGCGTCGGCGGTCGCCGGGATCGAGACGTTCGCCTGGTGGTTCACCAGCAGCGGGCCGAGCCCGCAGGTGACCACCGGACCGGCCGCCGTACAGCCGGCCGGCAGCGTGCCCGGGGTGACGCCGTCGGGCAGGGTGAGCTCGGCCCGGGCCGCCGGCTCGGCGTCCGGGCCGTGGTTGGTGGCGGTGGCGGTGTAGGTCACCGCGTTCGGAGCGGCGGCCCGCTGCACCGAGGCCGGGGTGACCGCGAGGGCGGCGGCGAGGTCGGCGGTCGCTTGCAGGACCGAGGAGGCGGCGGTGCCGCCACCCGCGGAGATGCCGACGCCCGTGGTACGCCCGGTGTAGCTCACGTTGAGCACGTTGGAGACGGCGTAACCGGCGGGCGCGCCCGGGTCGACCCGTACCCGGAACGTGACGTCCGTGCTGCCCAGGTACGGGATGCTGCCCAGCCGGTAGACGACTGTGCCGCCGCCGGACTCACCAGCGTCGGCGTCGGCCGCGTCGGTGACCGGCACACCCTGGACGACCAGCGAGTTCGGCACGTACGTGGTGTAGATCGGGACCGCGTCGGTGACCGTCACCCCGTCCGCGATGTCCTTGCCGTCGTTGCGCACCGTGATCCGGTACTCGAGGTCGTCGCCGCGCTCCAGCTGCCCGCCGTCCAGATCGTTCGAAGCCTTGACGGTGGTGATCCGGGGGGAGTAGAGATCCACGGCGAAGGTGAGGACGCCGGGGTAGTACGCGTCACCGCCGGTCGACAGGGTCAGTGTGGCCGTACTCGCGTTGTTCGCGAGCTTCCCGGACGCGTCGAACGTGTCGATGTCCACGCCGAACAGGTTGGCGTGATTCGGGTTACGGCCGCCGACGGCGGTCCCCTGGTCGCTGATCGTGCTGTTGAACGTGTTGTTCGCCGGGTTCGCGGTGTCGCTCAGGACCTGGCCGTTGAGTCGCAGCCCGTCCCCGGGTCGACCCAGGTCACCCTCGTACGCGACGGCGCCCACCTGGGCATCCACGGTCCCGCTCAGCGGCGTCTTGAGCCCGGTTATCGGGATGGTCGCGGTGCTGGTGCCGGAGATCGAGCCGAAGCCGTCGTAGACCCGCAGGCTGCGCATGGCCTCCGCGAGATTCTGATACGCGATCACCAGCGTCCACCCGGCGTACCGGTCGCCGCCGCGCCCGGCCTGGATGTCGGCCACCCCGTACACCCCGTTGCCGGCTCCGGCCACCAGCGAGGTGACGTCGGCGAAGCCCTGGTAGGCGCCGGTCGGGCTGATCGTGTACAGGCTGGTGGAGAGGACCTGGTGCCAGGCCGGCCCGGCCGGCGTGCGGAACCGGACCTCATTCTTGCGCGCCGGGTTGGGTGCCGCCGCACCCGCCACCCCGCCGATCAGGCCGCCGGCGCTCGGATCGGCGCCCCAGTAGAGCCCGGCGAAGAGCACCGTGCTGCCGGCCGGCATGGTCACCGTCGAGGTGCTGTCGTTGAACGTCGCCGGGTCGCCGTCCGCGTCGGTGTAGACCATCGGATACCCGTTGTTGTTCAGTTCCTCGGTGGCGGTAGAGCCCGAGCCGGTCCGGGCCGTCGCACAGTCCAGCAGGACGTAGAGCGCCGGGCACGTCACGTTGGCGTTGCCGCGGAGCAGGATCGAGCCGTTCGCGTTCACCTCGAACCGGGTGGTGAAGGGCGTCGTGATCGCCGCTTCGACCCGCTCGGGTGGAAACGCCGTCAGCGCCACGGCCAGAACCAGCAGAAGGATTCCGGCACACCGTCGGTGCACGCACTCACGCTAGAAAGTTATGGCGGCCGGGGGGCAAGAATCGGAAACGGTGGATCGCCGATGAATCCCTCGCCGGGGTGAACGGTCGAAGCGCTAACGTGGGACGGGTGCGTGATCCCTCCGTCTCCCGCTACTCGGCCGGCCGTCTCTCTCCGATCCGGCGGACCGCCGATCTGCGGCGCCTCCGCGACGAACAGTTCGACGTGCTGGTCATCGGCGGTGGTGTCACCGGTGCCGGCGCGGCGGTCGATGCGGCCTCCCGCGGCCTGAAGGTCGCCCTGGTCGAGGCCCGTGACTTCGCCGCCGGCACCTCCAGCCGGTCCAGCAAGCTGATCCACGGCGGCCTGCGCTACCTGGAGCAGCTCGAGTTGCACCTGGTGCACGAGGCGCTCACCGAGCGTGGCCTGCTTGCCACCCGGCTCGCCCCGCACCTGGTCCGGCCGGTGCCGATCCTGGTGCCCCTGCCGGCCGCCGGCCTGCCGCAGCGGGCGTGGCAGCGGGGCTACTACGGGCTCGGCGTGGCGGCGTACGACGTCTTCGCCGGGATCTTCGGCTCCGGCCGGGGCATGCCGCTGCACCGGCACCTGACCCGGGACGGCGCCCGGCACCTCTTCCCGAGCCTGCGAGCCGACAAGATCAGCGGAGCGATCCGCTACTTCGACGGCCAGGTGGACGACGCCCGCCTGGTGGTCAACCTGGGGCGGACCGCGGCGAGCCTGGGCGCGGCCGTGGTCACCAGCGCGCGGGTCACCGGCTTCCTGCGGGAGGCGCGCGAGGTGGTCGGCGTCAAGGTCCGGGACCTGGAGGCGCCGGGTTCGGAGGAATTCGAGGTACGCGCCAAGACCGTGGTCGCCGCGACCGGCGTGTGGAGCGACGACATGTCGCAGATGCTCCGCGACGTCGGCGTCCGCCCCGGCCTGCGGGTCCGCGCCTCCAAGGGCGTGCACCTGGTGGTGCCGCGCTCGGCGATCACCGGCGAGGCCGGCCTGATCCTGCGGACCGCCACCTCGGTGCTCTTCGTCATCCCGTGGGGCGGCCATTGGATCATCGGCACCACGGACACCGACTGGGAGCTCGACCGCTCCCATCCGGCCGCCTCCGCGCGTGACATCCGCTACCTGCTCGACCAGGTCAACACCGTGCTGGACCGGCCGCTCACCACCGACGACATCGAGGGTGTCTACGCCGGGCTGCGGCCGCTGCTCTCCGGAGAGGCCGACTCGACCTCCGCGCTCTCTCGCGAGCACGCCGTGGTCGAGCCGATGCTGGGCCTGCTGCTGGTGGCGGGCGGGAAGTACACCACCTACCGGGTGATGGCCGCCGACGTCATCGACCGTGCGGCGCGCCGGCTGGGCGGTCCGGTGCGGCCGTCCCGTACCGACCAGCTTCCGCTGCTCGGCGCGGACGGCTTCGCCGCCGCGTGGCGCGACCGGCAGGACATGGCCCGGCGGCACGGCGTCACCACGGGCGTGGTCGAGCATCTGCTGGAGAGGTACGGGACGCTGACCGTACATCTGCTGGCGATGATGGCCGCCGACCCGGCTCTGGCCGCCCCGCTGGCCGGCGCCCCGGAGTACCTGGCCGCCGAGGTGGCGTACGCGGCGCTCGCCGAGGGCGCGCTGCACCTCGACGACGTGCTGACCCGGCGCACCCGGATCTCGATCGAGACCGCACACCGGGGCGCCGAGTCGGTCGCCCACGCGGCCGAGGTGATGGGTGCGGCCCTCGGCTGGGACGCCACCGTCCGGGAGAAGGAGATCGAGCACTACCTGGCACGGGTGACCGCCGAGCGGCAGTCGCAGACGATGCCGGACGACGCGACCGCCGACGCGGCGCGGCTCGGGGCGCCCGACGTGCGTGGTCTCGCCGCCGACCGCCACATCGAGCTGCTCCAGGTCGATCTTTGATCCTCGTCGACGAACCCCGCTGGCCAGGGCGCGGCTGCCTCTGGTCGCACCTGGCCAGCGACCTTTCGTACGACGAGTTGCACACCTTCGCGGAGATGCTCGGCGCACCGCGCCGGGCCTTCGACCGGGACCACTACGACATCCCGGAGTTCCGCTTCCACAGCGCGCTCTGGCTCGGTGCCACCCTGGTGCCGTCCCGGGAGATCACCGCCCGGCTCCGGGCATCCGGACTGCGCCGCCCGAAACACTGTGCCTGATTGCTTCGCCTTCGGCTCGCGGGCATTGCGCCCTTTGACGCCGTCGGCGTTCGCGTTGCGCTTCAAGCGTCTTAGGCGAGCGCTTCCAGCTCGGCCGTGAGGTTGGCGCGGGCCCGGGACTCCCACTCGTCGCGGATCTGTGTGTGCCGGTAGATGGACGGGAGCTCCAGCAGGGCGGTCAGCACCTGGGTACGGCCGGCCCGGAAGGCGTCGTCGGGGACGTGCGCGTACTCGCGGCGGATCGCGCTGGTGTAGCCGGCGTACCGCTCCTCGTCGCTGGCCAGGATGGCCAGGTCGGCGTCGCAGAGCAGCTCGCCGTCGAGGTCGTCCTCCCCGGTCGCGTGGCCGGCGGTCAGCCCGACCAGCCGGGCCACCTCGGCCGCCACCTCGGGCGGTACGCCCAGGGTCTGCAACAGCCCCTCGGCGAACTCGGCGCTGTCCCGCTCGTTGGTGTCGCCGAGCGCCCGCGGGTCGTAGACCGCGTCGTGCATCCAGGCGGCCAGGCGTACCCGGTCCGGGTTGGGCGCCAGACCGGCGAACCGGTCCACCACGTCGAGCACGGCCGCGAGGTGGCTGACGTCGTGGTAATGGCGTTGCGGCTCGGTCCAGCGGCCGACCAGATACTGCGCCGCGGCGTCGAGGTCCGCGTCGCTCGCGGTGGCGCCGGCGCCGCGCGCCGCCGCCCGGAAACGATCGGGCAAAGATGTCACCTCAGCATCCTGGCACGTAGGTTGAGGCCATGATCGGCGACAACCGGTTCACCGTCGCATTGACCCGGGCTCGGGCCGGACTGATGCTCGCGGTGCAGGCCGGGCTCGCCGCCGGACTGGCCTGGTATCTGGCGCACGATCTGTTCGGCCGCCCGGTGCCCTTCTTCGCGCCGATCGCCGCCGTGATCACTCTCGCCTCGTCGGTCGGCCAGCGGCTGCGGCGCACCGCCGAACTGGTGATCGGGGTCGCGGCCGGCATCGGGATCGGCGACCTGATCATCCTGCTGATCGGCGCCGGGCCGGTGCAGATCGGCCTGATCGTGCTGCTCGCCGTGCTGATGGCGACCGCGGTGGGTGGCGGAGCGTCGCTGATCGTGCAGTCCGCCTCGTCCGCGGTGCTGGTCGCGACCCTGACCACCACCACCGGGCAGCCGTGGACCCGGTTCTTCGACGCGCTGGTGGGCGGTGGGGTGGCCCTCGCCGTGATGACCCTGCTCCTGCCGATCAACCCGCTCACCGTGGTGCGGCGGGCCGCCGACCCGGCGTTGCGGGCGTTCACCGCCGGGCTGCACGAGGCGTCCCTCGGCCTGGCCGAGGGCGACCCGGACGTGATCCAGGCGGCGCTGACCCGGCTGCGCGAGGCGGAGGACACCTTCGCGGCGTTCACCGCCGCGATCGAGGCGGCGCGGGAGAACGTGGCCTTCGCGCCGGCCCGCTGGCGTGCCCGCGGTGCCCTCGCCCAGTACGTCGACGGCGCTCCCCAGATCACCTACGCGCTACGCAACGTCCGGGTGATGATCCGCCGGGCACAGACCGCGCTGAACGACCGGGAGCGGGTCCCGGAGGTGCTACCCGCCTCGGTGCGGCACCTCGGCGACGCCGTCGACCTGCTCCGGGAGGAGTGGGCACAGGGCGCCGACCCGGTCGCGGCGCGCGAGCGTGCCCTGCGTGCGGCCGCCGAGTCGGGACGCGCCTACGAGGACGGCGTCGGTTACTCGGGTGGCGTGGTGGTGGCGCAGATCCGGACCGCGGTCGCTGACCTGCTGCGGGCCACCGGCGTCGAGTACGCGGAGGCGACCCGGCAGGTCCGCGACGCGCTCGGCTGGCACGGGCGGCCGCACGGTGCCCGGAAGCGGTCCGGCCGGCCACGGTCCGGCCCGTCCGGGTCCGGATCAATGCCTTCTTGATCTCTCGCGGGCTCCTCGGGCGCGTCTGACCGGAATCCGGTGACTAGGCTGGCGGGCATGGCCGACGTCTCGCCGACCGGGTCGCCCGACCCGGCTGCCCACCCGCAGGCGGTCAACCCCGCCGCCGGGCCGCCGCCGCACGGCGTGGCCTCCGGCCCGCCCGCCTCCGGCCCGCCCGCCTCCGGCCCGCCCGCCTCCGGCCCGCCCGCCTCCGGCCCGCCCGCCTCCGGCCCGCCCGCCTCCGGCCCATCTCTTGCCGGCCCACCTCTGTCCGGTCCACCTGTCTCCGGGCCGTCTGGCTATGGGCCGCCGGTCTCCGGAGCCGGAGCGCCGCCGGCCACCCAGGTGTGGCCGGACACCGTGGCGCACGATCCGGTCCCGCCGTACCCGGTGGCGGACGAGGCGGCGGGTGCGCCGATCCCGGGGCGGCGGATCGGCTGGCGACGCTGGCTGCCGGTCACCGCCGTGATCACGCTGATCGCCGGCGCCGCCATCGGCATGCTCGTCTTCCTCGGCTTCCAGATCGGCGTCACCGGCCTGGCCATCGGCCTCACCGCGGCGATCCTCCCGGTGCCGCTGCTGGCGAGCGCCTTCGCCTGGCTCGACCGGTATGAACCGGAGCCGGTGAAGTACCTGGTCTTCTGCTTCGCCTGGGGTGCCGCGGTGGCGACCGCGGTGGCTCTGCTGGTCAACACCGGCGCGGCGTATCTCTTCGAGGAGTTGGGGCTGCCGGACGCGCTCGTCGCGGTCCTGATCGCGCCGTTCATCGAGGAGTCGATGAAGTTCATCGGCCCGCTGCTGCTCTTCTGGCGCCGCCGGGCGGAGTGGTCCGGCATCACCGACGGCATCGTCTACTGCGGCCTCTCCGCGCTCGGCTTCGCCATGGTGGAGAACGTGCTCTACCTCGGTGGCCACGGATACGCGTCCGGCGCCAACGAGTACGGCCCGGCGACCGGCCTGCAGAACGTCTTCCTGATCTTCATCGTCCGGATCCTCTTCACCGGCTTCGCGCACCCGCTCTTCACCTCGATGGCGGGCATCGGTCTGGGCATCGCGGCGCGTTCCGCGGACCGTACGGTGCGGTGGCTGGCCCCGATCGCCGGCCTGCTCGCCGCGATGATCCTGCACGGGCTCTTCAACCTGCTTCCGACGCTCACCCAGGCGACCGGCGAGATGCTGATCATGCTGTACGGCTATCTCGGCTTCATGTTGCCGTTCTTCTTCGCCGTGGTCGGTTTCGCCATCGCGCTGCGCAGCTGGGAGGGCCGGCTGGCCGAGCGGGTCCTGCACCACTACGTGCGGGCCGGCTGGTTCGCCCCGCCGGAGGTGGCCTCGCTGGCGAGCCTGGGCCGGCGGCACTCCGCCCGGCAGTGGGCCAAGCGGGTCGCCGGGCCGGCCGGGCACCGGGCGATGCGCAACTTCCAGTTCGCCTCGACGCGGCTGGCGCTGCTCCGCGACGGCGTGCAGCGCGGCCTCGAACGGCATCCGCGGGAGCTGGAGCGGGCCCGGGCCGAGGAGCAGGAGCTGCTGGCCGCGATCACCGGTTACCGGTCGGTCTTCGCCGGGCACGATCCACAGACCCCGTCGGCGTGGTGGGACGGGCAGAGCTACCGGATCACCTTCCCGGACGGGGTGGTGCGGACCGTGGCACCCCCGGCCGAGCCCGTCATGCCGGTTCCGATGCGTCTGGCCCCGCCCCCGGTGTACCCGGGATACGCGCATTACGGCGGCTACCCGATGAGCCCGCCGCCCTTTCCCCCGGTGCCGGGGCCGTCGGGCGGTTATCCGGACCACTCACCCTGGCAGCCACCTCAGAGGTAGAGGCCCGTTCCGTCCGGCTCGACCCGGGTGGCCGCGACCGCGTGCACGTCCCGCTCGCGCAGCAGGACGTACTCCTTGCCGTGCAGCTCCACCTCGGAGCGGTCGTCCGGGTCGAAGAGCACACGGTCGCCCACCACGATCGACCGGACGTTCGGGCCGACTCCGACCGCGGTGGCCCAGGACAGGCGCCGTCCCATCGACGCGGTGGCGGGAATCACGATGCCCGCGGTGGATCGGCGTTCCCCCTCGCTGCCGTCCTGACGGACGAGGACGCGATCATGCAGCATCCGGATCGGCAATCCGGTCTCGGTACGGGCTTCGGCGCTCACAAACGGAGACGGTACGCCGGTGGCCCGGGCCCCTGTACGCGTGGTCCGGGTGCCCGCGTGGAGAGCGATTCGGGCGTCCGGGCACTACGGTGATAACCGCGTAGCAATGGTCGAGGGGGTAGGGCGGTTGAACCGCTTCCAGCGGGTTCGGGACAACTTGAAGAAGGCTTACGACACCGGGCGTGAGTCGGTGCGGATCGCCCGTGTCGACGACCCGTCGCCCGAGGTCGAAGAGGAACACTTCGCCCCGCCGCCACCCGAGGCGGCGATCGTGCACCACTCGACGAACAGCCTGGACGACGCCGACGTACCGCAGCCGCTGCGGATCGCCGCGGCGTGGAGCTGGCGTCTGATCGTGGTCGGCGTGATCGGCTGGGCGCTGCTGCGGGTGATCGGCCTGGTCAGCGTGGTGATCATCCCGCTCGCCATCGCATTGCTGCTCTCCGCGTTGCTGGGCCCGGCCGTCGGCTGGCTGCTCCGGCTGCACGTGCCCCGCTCGTTCGCCACGTTCCTGGTGCTGATCGGCGGCCTGGCCGCGGTGGTGGGCACGTTGACGCTGGTGGTGAACCAGTTCATCGACGGGGTGCCGCAGCTGACCGAGAACGCCAGCGCCGGCGTCCGGCAGATCCAGGAGTGGGCCCGGACCGGGCCGTTGCATCTCTCCGACGACCAGGTGGATCAGGCAATCGACTCGGCCCAGGACTGGGTCAACTCCAACACCTCGCAGCTGACCTCGACCGGCATCGCCACCGCGGCCACTCTGGCCGAGGTGCTCACCGGTCTGGTGCTGGTGCTGTTCGCGACGTTCTTCTTCCTGCGCGACGGGCGCCAGATCTGGCGGTTCATCGTCCGGCTGTTCCCGGTGAACGCGCGCTGGTCGCTGGCCGACGCCGGCGACGCCTCCTGGGCGACGCTCGGCTCCTACGTCCGGGCCACCGTCCTGGTGGCGTTCATCGACGCGGTCGGCATCGGCCTGGCCCTGTTGATCCTGGACGTCCCGTTCCCGTTCCCGCTGGCCGCCCTGGTCTTCCTCGGCGCGTTCATCCCGATCGTGGGCGCCAGCATCTCCGGGGCGGTGGCCGTCCTGGTGGCCCTGGTGGATCAGGGCTGGGTGGTCGCGCTCATCACGCTCGGCGCGGTGATCCTGGTGCAGCAGCTCGAGGGGCACGTGCTCCAGCCGCTGATCATGGGCCGGGCGGTGGCTATCCACCCGCTCGCGGTGATCATCGGAATCGCCTGCGGCGTGGTCGTCGCCGGCATCATCGGTGCCCTGGTGGCGGTGCCGATCATCGCGGTGTTCAACACCGGCATCCGGCGGCTGTCCCGGCGGCGTCCGGAGATCCCGCCCGACGCGGTGGTGGTCACGGCCGGCGGAAAGGGCTGAGGGCGGGACCCGTACGGGTCCCGCCCCCTCACAGAGCGTGGACGATCAGGCGGTGGCCACGTTCAGCGCGACCTCGTTAACCCCTCGGGTGGCGTCCACCGCGAGCTCACCGTTGCCGAACCGGCTGAGCGCCCGCACGGTCCAGGAGCCGGGCGCCGCGAAGAAGCGGAAGACACCCTCCGGGGAGGCGACGACCTCGGCGGTGAACTCGCCGGAGGAGTCCAGCAGACGGACGTACGCACCGCCTGCGGCCTCACCCTCGGCAGTACGCACGATGCCGGTGATGACGGTCTCCTTCTCCAGGTCCACGCTACTGGGGAGGGGCGCGGACTGGTCCGGAGCGGCGCAACCGGCGGCGACGTTGGTGGCGGGAGAAGTCATGATCACGCCTTTCCGGGTTCGTCGCCGAGCGCGATCGGCACGCCGATCAGCGAGCCGTACTCGGTCCACGAACCGTCGTAGTTCTTCACGTTCTCCTGACCGAGCAGCTCCTTGAGCACGAACCAGGTGTGCGAGGAGCGCTCGCCGATCCGGCAGTACGCGATGGTGTCCTTGCTGCCGTCCAGCCCGGCCTCGCCGTAGATCTTGGCGAGCTCGTCGTCCGACTTGAAGGTGCCGTCCTCGTTGGCCGCCTTGCTCCACGGCACGCTGATCGCGGTCGGGATGTGGCCGGCCCGCTGCGACTGCTCCTGCGGCAGGTGAGCGGGCGCGAGCAGGCGACCGGCGAACTCGTCGGGGCTGCGCACGTCGACCAGGTTCTTCACGCCGATGGCCTCGACGACCTCATCGCGGAAGGCGCGGATCGACTTGTCCTGCGGCTGGGCCACGTAGCTGGTCTTCGCGCGGACCGGCACGTCCTTGGTGTAGACGCGGGCGTCCAGCTCCCACTTCTTGCGGCCGCCGTCGAGCAGCTTCACGTCGCCGTGGCCGTACAGCTTGAAGTACCAGTACGCGTACGCGGCGAACCAGTTGTTGTTGCCGCCGTAGAGGACCACGGTGTCGTCGTTGGAGATGCCGCGCTCGGAGAGCAGAGCGGCGAACTGCTCCTGGTTGACGAAGTCCCGGCGGACCGGGTCCTGCAGGTCCTTCTTCCAGTCAATCTTGATGGCGCCCGGGATGTGGCCGCCGTCGTAGGCAGTGGTGTCCTCGTCGACCTCGACGAAGACGACGCCCGGCGTCTCCAGGTTGTTCTCGGCCCAGTCGGCCGACACGAGTGCGGTGTCGCGACTCATCGGTTCACTCCCTTGATGGTGGGTGAGGGGTGAGTCAGCGCGCGGAGAAGTGGTCGCACTCCGCGCGGACCCATGGATAGGTGGGATCACGGGCTGGTTGTGCGACGGCGCCACTGCCGGACAGGGAATTTGCCCTGGGCTTAGAGAGAGATGGTGCTCAGCACCAAGTGGCCCCGTCTGTCAGACAGGGCGACACAGGCACGCGGCCACGCGGCACAGGTCGACCGCGCGCCTCTTCGTGAGCAACAGGCTCATGGGAAGCGACACTACCAGCGTGCCCAGAGCGCGGAACAGCACCGACCACCATCCGGGAACGGGTGACTCCGGTGTGTCGTCAGACACCAGCCGCCGACAGGTTGACGTTCTGCGCCCCGGCGGTCACCCGCAGACCCTCGGGCAACGCCTGAACCTCACGCAGCGTGAGGTTCATCGGCAGCTCGGGTACGGCGAAGTCGAAGGCGAGGCTCTCGGCGAACCGGGCCACCAGATTCTGGATGAGCGGGGAGTCCGGCAGGTCCGGCGCGGTCACGTCGGAGAACCGGACCCGGACCACCTCGCCGTCGACGGTCAGCTCGGCCGTACCGGCGACCTCGATCGGCTTCTGGCCCGGAATCGTCAGCGGCGCCGAGCCGACCAGCTTGCCGTCCTTCTCGGCCAGCTTCACCCCGTCCGGGCCGACCAGCTCGGCCAGCTGGGCATAGTCGACGGTGCCGACTCCGGTGACCGTGCCGGCCACCACGTCACCCTGGCCACTGCGCAGCGTGTCCAGCGGCGCGTTGACGTCCTGAGCGCGGATGTCCAGCAGCGGCATCCGGACGGTCTCGCCGGTGCCGGTCGGTGCGGCGAAGTCCGGCAGCCCGATCCGGATCTCCTGGTACTCGCCGGCGAGGACCTGGGTCAGGAACGGCACACCGGCGATGGTGACCTCGGGCTCGCCGCTGGTGGACTTCTGGTTCGCCACCTCTTCGGAGACGCGCTGGGCCAGGACCCGCTCGGCGTACGAGGCGCCGAAGCGGTCGAGGGCGAACAGGCCCGCGAGCAGGAGCACGAGCAGCACCAGGACGACGGTCAGCAGCGCACGACCCCGGCGGCGTCGTGGACGTTCCGTTTCGTACACCTCGGCCACTGGACCTCCCCGGTCTACCCACCTGGTCTGGGGAACGTACATGCCCCCGCTGTGGGTTCACCGAAACGGCGGGGTCAGGTCAGATACCAGTGCGTCAGCGCGTACGCCGCGGCCGCCGTCAGCGCGAACCCGCCGAGCGGCCCCTGCATGTGCCGGGCCAGCCAGAACGTCGGCGCCTCGCCGGCCAGCCGGCGGCCCGCCTCGCCGAAGTTGACCGCCAGATCCACGAGGTTGGCCGCCACGGCGGCGACCAGGCCGAGCACCGCGCCCTTGGCCGGGGTGAACGGCAACACCAGGTAGCTGCCGAGCATGGCGGCGGCGAGCGTGCCGAGCATGGCACCGAGCACGATGCCGGTCGCGCCGCGCGGGACCTGTGCGGCGATCCGCGGCTTCGGGAACACCGCGTCGGTCAGACGGGCGACCATCAGCGCGACCCCGGCCCCGGTGCAGCAGACCAGGATGGTCTGCGCGCCGAGCGGCTGCCGGGTGAGCACCAGCAGGATCGCGTACGCCACCGCGCCGAGCACGATGAGCAGGGTGCTGCGCCACGAGTCCTTGGCCCGCTGCCGGTCACCGGCCCGGATCACCTGGCCGATCATGGCGACCACGAAACCGCCGAGGGCGACGAAGAGCAGCGGGAGGAATCGCGCGGACGTGCCGCTGACCGCCAGGTAGTCGGCGATCAGGGCGGTGACCGCGACGACGCCAGCGGTGGCGGCCGCGGCCGGCGGGTGCAGTGCCATGGTCCAGGCCAGCAGGCCGAGCAGCTGCACTCCGAAGAGCACGATCGCGTACGAGAGGCGCCCGTTCGGCCCGGTGGTCTGAGCGCCGATGGTCAGGGCGATGGCGAGCAGCGCGGCGAACCCGGCGATGGCGACCGAGAGTTTCGGCCGGACCGGGACGACCTCGATCTCCTCGAACTCCTCCCCGTCCTCGCTGTCGTCGGAGGGGGACTGGTCGTCCTCCCCGTCCGGGACGGCGCCGTAGAAACCGGCCTTGGGCCGGCCCGGGTTCATCCGGGCGACCTGCTGGGAGGCTTCGGCATCCCAGGGATCGTCCTGCGGCATGGAGGGGAACACGCCTGCGATCGTGCCAGACGGGTGACCGTCGTCCCAATCGCTGCGCCGGACCACGTCCGCTGCGTCACCGGCCTCCGATGAACGGGCGGTTACAAATCAGCCGTTCAGCCACCCTGAGTGCGTTCGCTACATCACTTGGGTGTGCGAGCGGGGCGTCAGGACGTATGCATCGGTTAAGGTGAGCGCAACCCACCCGTCGGTGACGCCGGGCCCCAGTTCTCCGGTGGCGGAGCGTTGAGCTGCGCAAACCGGGTCACCCGAGCGGCCTCGCGCCGCGAGGACGGAGGTGAGTGTGGAGATCCTGCTGTTGGTGACGGCACGTGCCGGCGAACCATCCGCCGTGCTGCCCGCCCTGGACCTTCTGCCCCACTCAGTACGAACCGCCCCCCGTGACGTGCGCACCCTGGTGTCCGGGCCCAGCCCGGACGCGGTTCTGGTGGACGCCCGTTCCGAGCTCTCCGAGGCGCGTGCCACGTGCCGCATGCTGCACGCCACCGGCATCGGTGTCCCGCTGATCGCGGTCGTCACCGAGGCCGGCCTGATCGCGCTCAACGCCGACTGGGGTGTCGACGACGTCATCCTGGCCAGCGCGGGACCGGCCGAGGTGGAGGCCCGCCTGCGGCTCTGCGTCGGTCGCCTCAACAACGCGACGGCCGGTGCCGGCGGCTCGATCCGGGCCGGTGAGCTCAACATCGACCCGGACACGTACGCGGCGAAGCTCAAGGGTCGCCCGCTCGACCTCACCTACAAGGAGTTCGAGCTGCTCAAGTTCCTCGCCCAGCACCCGGGCCGGGTCTTCACCCGGGACCAGCTGCTCCGCGAGGTCTGGGGCTACGACTACTTCGGTGGCACCCGGACCGTCGACGTGCACGTCCGGCGCCTGCGTGCCAAGCTCGGCTCGGAGTACGAGTCGATGATCGGCACCGTGCGTCAGGTGGGCTACAAGTTCGTGGTCCCGCCGTCCGGCCGCCAGCTGCCGGACAACGACCCCGTGTCGCTCCCGGTCTGACCTAAGATCCCCACATGACGATGCGACAGCCGGTCCGTGCCGCGGACCGGCTGTCCGCGTCTGAGGTGGACGACGTGCTCGCCCTGGCCGCGGCCGCCGCCGAGGTGGACGGCGTCTATCCGCTCTCCGAGGACGTCGTGTTGCGGGTTCGCGCCGGTGTCCCCTCCCCGGGTCGCCACCTGCTGTCCTATGCGGGCGATCGCCTGGCCGGCTATGCCTTCCTGGCCGCCGCCGATCCGGACGACGCCGAGGGCCCGGCCGGCGAGCTCGCGGTGCACCCGCACTTCCGGCGTCAGGGACACGGCACGGCGCTGCTCGCCGCGGCCGGTACGGGGCCGATGCGTTTCTGGGCGCACGGTGACGATCCCGGTGCCGCCGTCTTCGCGGAGCGCAATGGATTCGCCCGGGCCCGGGTGCTCTGGCAGATGCGCCGCTCGTTGCTCAAGCCGCTGCCGGACGTGCCGCTGCCGGACGGCGTCACGGTCCGCGTCTTCAACCCCGACTCCGACGAGCAGCGCTGGCTCGACGTCAACGCCCGCGCCTTCGCGCACCACCCCGAGCAGGGCCGCTGGACCCTCGACGATCTGCGTACGCGTGAGGCCGAGCCGTGGTTCGACCCCGCCGGCTTCCTGCTCGCCGTCGACGTCGCGGACACCCTGCTCGGCTTCCACTGGACCAAGGTGCACCCGGCCGCTGGTGACGATCCGGCGATCGGGGAGATCTACGTGCTCGGGGTCGATCCGGCCGGGCACCGGCATGGTCTGGGTGCCGCTTTGAGCGTGGCCGGTCTCCGCCACCTCGCGGACGCCGGTCTCACGGTGTCCAACCTCTACGTCGACGAGTCGAACGCGGGCGCGGTGGCGCTCTACCGCCGCCTCGGTTTCGAGATCTACAAGACGGACGTCAGCTACCAGCGTTCCTGAGTCGTGCCCGGGCCCGGCGGTCGCGCTGGGGCCTCAGCCCCGTGCGCGGCCGCGCGGTAGCCCGGGGGAGGTGTGGATCGGGCGGGACGGTCGCCTCGCGTACCGATGAAAAGCCTGGAAAGAGTAACGCTGCGGACAAGCGCATGTCTCGCTGAGGTCTCAGCTGACCGGATATATCAGGCATATCGGGTAGCAAGCGCGCGGTTCACTTAACGGACAACTGCCACTCGGCGGATGGCTACCTGCTGGGGTCGACGTGTTCACCCCCAGTTCATTTGCGACCGGGGATCCGGTCACTTCGCGCTCCTAGTTTTCCGGGTGTGAGCCGGTGAGAGGCCGGCGGCAAGTGAACCTGAAGGGACAACCGTGAAGCTCCAGCGGTCCGGTTTCGTGGCCGGCATTGCTTTGACTGCGACGATCGCGCTCACCGCGTGCGGCTCGGACAACGAGTCGGGGGGGTCGGGAAGCGGTGCGTCCGCCGCTCCGGGTAGCTGCGTCAGCGGCGCCCTGACGGCACAGGGCTCCACCGCTCAGAAGAACGCCATGGACGAGTGGATCAAGGCCTACCAGGGTCAGTGCGCCGACGCCAAGGTTGACTACCAGGGCACCGGCTCGGGGGCGGGTATCGAGGCGTTCATCGCCGGCACGGCTGACTTCGCCGGCTCGGACTCCGCTCTCAAGGAGGAAGAGGTCGCGCAGGCCGACGCCAAGTGCCCCGGTGGCAAGGCGCTCAACCTGCCGATGGTGATCGGCCCGGTCGCCGTCGTCTACAACGTGCAGGGCGTCGACGGTCTCCAGCTGTCGCCCGCCACGCTGGCGAAGATCTTCGCCGGTGGGATCACCAAGTGGAACGACGCCGCCATCGCGGCCGAAAACACCGGCGCCAAGCTGCCGGACGCCACCATCGAGACGGTGCACCGTTCGGACGAGTCCGGCACCACCGACAACTTCACCAAGTACCTCAGCAAGACCGCCGAGGCCGAGTGGACCTACGGCAACGCCAAGGCGTGGAAGGCACCGGGCGGTACCGGTGCGGCCAAGTCGGACGGTGTGGCCACCAAGGTCAAGAGCACCCCGAACACCATCTCCTACGTCGAGCTCTCGTTCGCCGAGAACAGCGACCTGCAGATGGCGAAGATCAAGAACGGCGCCGGCGAGTACGTCGAGCTGACCGGTGCGAGCGCCGGCAAGACCTTCGAGAACGCCACGGTCAAGGGCACCGACGGTGACCTGGCCCTCGAGCTGGACTACAACACCAAGACCGCGGGTGCGTACCCGATCGTGCTGGTGACCTACGAGATCGCCTGCAGCAAGGGCAGCGCCAAGGCCAAGGAGATCCAGTCCTTCCTGAAGTACACCTCGAGCACGGCCGGCCAGACGGCTCTCGCTGAGCTGGGTTACGCCCCGCTGCCCGAGACGCTGCGCGCCAAGGTCGAGGCCTCGGTCGCCTCGATCGCCTGACCCTTCGTCAATCCCTCCGAGACGACAGCGAGCGCGTAGATGGGTGAATACCCCTCCCGCTCGGTGAACGCCACCGCCGGCGACTCGGGCGTGACCAGTGGTTACGCCCGGGGCGCCGGCTCCGGTGTCTCACCGAGCAGTTACCAAGAGCCCCCGCTGGGTGGCGGCAGCGCCCTGCCCAAGAAGACCCGATTCTCGGTCGAGACCGGTTTCCGTGGCCTGTCCACGGCCGCGGGTGCGATGGTGCTGGTCATCATCATCGCCATCGCGGTCTTCCTGGTGTCCAAGGCGGTGCCGGCCCTCCAGGCCAACACGGCGAACTTCCTGACCGAGAAGACCTGGTTCCCGAACGACGCCGAGCCGGTGTTCGGTATCGCTGCCCTGGCCTTCGGGACCGTGCTCAGCTCGATCATCGCGCTGATCGTGGCGGTGCCGATCGCGCTGGCCATCGCGCTCTTCCTGTCGCACTACGCGCCCCGGCGGCTGGCCACGCCGCTGGGCTTCGTGATCGACCTGCTGGCCGCCGTGCCCAGCGTGGTCTTCGGCCTCTGGGGACGCGACGTCCTCCAGGTGCCGGTACGCAACTTCTCGGTCTGGCTCAACGAGTACTTCGGCTGGCTGCCGATCTTCGGTGGCGAGGGCCCGTTCGGGCAGTCGATCATGCTCGGTGGCCTGGTACTGGCGATCATGGTGCTGCCGATCGTCACCTCACTCTCCCGCGAGGTCTTCCAGCAGACCCCGGGCATGAACGAGGAGGCGGCGCTCGCCCTCGGTGCCACCCGCTGGGAGATGATCCGGACCGCGGTCCTGCCGTACGGCAAGCCCGGCGTGATCGCCGCGGTGATGCTGGGCCTGGGCCGGGCGCTCGGCGAGACCATCGCGCTGGCGCTGACCCTCGGTATCACCTTCAACATCTCGTTCAACCTGATCGAGAACGGCGGTAACTCCATCGCCGCCAACATCGCGAACACCTTCGGCGAGGCCAACGCCACCGGTCGGGGTGCTCTGATCGCCTCCGGTCTGGTGCTCTTCGCGATCACACTGGTGGTCAACATGACGGCGCGGGCGATCATTTACCGCCGTCGCGAGTTCCGGGACAGTGCCGCATGAGCCTTCTTGAGCGTGAGGTTCCGGGCGTCGTGATGACGCCGGACAACATCCGGAGCCGCAAGCTGCCGGTGATCGTCAACGTGCTCGTCGCGGTGGCCGCCTTCGCGGTCGCCGCCGTCATCGTGCTCGGCGCCGGGATCGGCAACTGGGTGCTGGTCGCGGTGATCGGCCTGATCCTCTACCTGGTCGGCCTCAACATCGCCGCCAGCCGGGTCGAGGGTCGTCGCGCCGCGCGCAACCGCACCATGCAGGCGCTGATCTACTCGGCCTGCGTCCTGGCGGTCCTGCCGCTCGCCTCGGTGGTCTGGACGCTGCTGTCCAAGGGCCTCGAGCGCCTCGACGGCGCCTTCTTCGGCACCTCGATGAACAACATCGGTGCGCGCGACCCGGAGGGCGGCGCCTACCACGCGATCATCGGCACGCTGGAGCAGGTCGGCATCGCGACGCTCATCGCGGTGCCGCTCGGTGTGCTCGGCGCGATCTACCTGGTCGAGTACGGCCGGGGCCGGTTCGCCAACACGGTCCGCTTCTTCGTGGACGTGATGACCGGTATCCCGTCCATCGTGGCCGGCCTGTTCATCCTCTCCTTCTGGGTCCTGATCGTCAGCCCGTGGTTCAACGACGGGAACCCGCGCTTCTCCGGCTTCGCCGCGGCGCTGGCGCTCACCGTGCTGATGCTGCCGACGATCGTCCGCTCGACGGAGGAGATGCTGCGGCTCGTTCCGGGTCCGCTGCGGGAGGGCTCGTACGCGCTCGGCGTACCCCAGTGGAAGACGATCCTCAAGGTCGTCCTCCCCACCGCCCTGCCCGGCATCGTCACCGGCGTCATGCTCGCCATCGCCCGCGCGGCCGGCGAGACCGCCCCGGTGCTCCTGGTCGCCGGCGGTGCCGCCGCGATCAACTTCGACCCGTTCGCCGGGAACCAGCAGTCGCTGGCGCTTTTCGTGTACCAGCAGGCCGGGGACGCCTCCCGGTACGCACCGGCCCGGGCCTGGACGGCCGCGCTCACCCTGGTGGCGCTCGTGCTGATCCTGACCATCGCCGCCAAGCTGCTCGCCCGCCGCAACAAGTTGTCCCGATAAGAGGTGTACCCCATGGCCAAGCGCATCGAGGCGAGCAACGTCTCGTCCTACTACGGTTCGTTCAAGGCGATCGACAGTGTCTCGATGACCGTCGAACCGAAGACGATCACCGCCCTGATCGGCCCGTCCGGCTGCGGCAAGTCCACGTTCCTGCGGTCCGTCAACCGCATGCACGAGGTGCTCCCGAACGCCCGGATCGAGGGTCGCCTCACCATCGACGACCAGAACATCTACGACGCCGACGTGGACGTCACCGCGGTCCGTCGCATGATCGGCATGGTCTTCCAGCGGCCCAACCCGTTCCCCACGATGTCGATCTACGAGAACGCGGTGGCCGGCCTCAAGCTCAACGGCGTCAAGAAGAAGGCGCTGCTCGACGAGGCGGCGGAGAAGTCGCTGCGCGCCGCGAACCTCTGGGACGAGGTCAAGGACCGCCTGGACCGTCCCGGCGCCGGTCTCTCCGGCGGTCAGCAGCAGCGCCTCTGCATCGCCCGCACCATCGCGGTCGAGCCGCAGGTCGTGCTGATGGACGAGCCGTGTTCCGCGCTCGACCCGATCTCGACGCTGGCGATCGAGGACCTGATGTTCAAGCTGAAGGACCGCTTCACGATCATCATCGTCACGCACAACATGCAGCAGGCCGCCCGGGTCAGCGACAAGACCGGCTTCTTCTCGATCGACAAGACCGGCGACCCCGGCCGCCTGATCGAGTACGACGACACCCAGAAGATCTTCAGCAACCCCACTCAGAAGAAGACCGAGGACTACATCACCGGTCGCTTCGGCTGAGTCTCACGCAACGAGAGGGTCCGGCTCTACCGCCGGACCCTTTTCGGTACGCCGCCGGCCGCTCTCGCCGAATCGGCACCTCCCCGCCGCGACGCCGCGAGCAGCAGCCGGCTCACGGCCGCAGCGCGACCGCCGGGAAACGGCACGGGGTCAGGGCCGGTTCGGTACGTGCAGGAGCACCCGGCCGTCGGCGGTGATCTCGATGCGGGGGTTGAGCGGGGTGGCGGCGTCGCGATGGGCGGCCGCGGCGACGACCTCCGGGATGGTGGCGCAGGCGGCCAGCTGGCGGAGGGTGTGCTGGGTGGGCGGCAGCATGGGCAGCTCGCCGGCCTCGGACGGGGAGATCCACGCGGTGCGGTCGGCCTCGCCGGAGACGTCCCGGGCGTCCTGGCCCTCCGGCATGAGGGCGGCGAAGAACCAGGTGTCGTAGCGCTTCGGCTCGAACTCCGGGGTGACCCAGCGGGCCCACGGCAGCAGCAGGTCGTCGCGGAGCCGCAGGCCGCGCCGGTTCAGCAGCTCGGTCATGGTGAGTTCGCGGCGCAGCACGGCGGCCCGGTCCGCCTCCCAGTCCGCGGTGCCGGCGTCGGCGACCGTGCGATCCGGCTCGGCGATCGGACCGGCCAAGACGACACCGGCCTCCTCGAAGAGCTCGCGGGCGGCGGCACCGACCACGGCCCGGGCCTGCTCGTCGGGGAGACCGAGACGCTCCGCCCAGTCGGTCCGGATGGTCTCCGGGCGGTCCGAGGGGTCCACGACGCCGCCGGGGAACGCGTACACCCCGCCGAACACCATGGTGGTGGCGCGCCGCAGCACGTACACCTGGAAGGCGTCGCCGTGCGGCCGCAGGAGGACCACGGTGGCCGCCGGGCGGGCCGGCGCGGGCGGCCCGGAGAAGTCCCGGGCCCGTTGCAGCATCGCGGGCGGGAGCACCATCGAACTAGGGTCGGACGGAAGCGGCGTCGGTTCGGTCACCGGTCGATCCTGCCACCGGGAGCGGCCGGGACGATACCGTATCGATCATGAACGGACAGAACGTGCGCTGGGGCATTCTCGGCCCCGGCGGGATAGCCAGCACTTTCGCCGCGGACCTGCCGCTGGTGCCGGGCGCCGAACTCGCCGCCGTCGGATCACGCTCCCTGGCGAGTGCGCAGGCGTTCGCCGAGCGGCACGGCTTCGCCCGGGCGCACGGCTCGTACGCGGAGCTGGCCGCCGACGACGGTGTGGACGTGGTCTACGTGGCCACCCCGCACGCCTTCCACCTGGAGGGTGCGACGCTCTGCGTGGAAGCCGGCAAGGCGGTGCTGGTGGAGAAGCCGATCACGCTGGACCTGCCGTCCGCGGCGCAGCTGGTGCAGGCCGCGCGTACCCGTGGGGTGTTCCTCATGGAGGCGATGTGGATGCGCCTCAACCCGGCGATCCGAAAGATCGCCGAGCTGGTCGAGGAAGGCGCGATCGGTTCGATAAGCGCGATCCACGCCGACTTCGGGTTGCAGGGGCCGTTTGCCACGTCGCACCGGCTGCGTGACCCGGCCCTCGGCGGCGGCGCGCTGCTCGACCTCGGTGTCTACCCGATCCACCTGACGCACCTGATCCTTGGCGCTCCGGCCATCGCGCACGCGTGGGCGCACCTGACCCCGGAGGGCGTTGACGAGAACACCGGCGTGCTCCTCGGCTACTCCTCCGGCGCGGTGGCCGCCCTGACCTGCAGCATCAACGGTGCCAGCCGGAACACCGCCTCGATCACCGGCACCGACGGCCGGATCGACCTGCCCGAGGGCTTCATGGTGCCGCGATCGTTCGTGCTGCACCGGCCGGGCAAGGCGCCGGAGACCTTCGAGCTGCCGTTCGAGGGCAACGGCTACCAGTTCGAGGCCGCCGAGGTGCAGCGCTGCCTGCTCGCCGACGAGCTGGAGAGCCCGCTCATGTCGCACGACACCACCCTCGAGGTGATGAACCTGCTGGACACACTGCGCGACCAGATCGGCGTCGTGTACTAGAGAGCCCAAGCGGTGATCTTGCTTGGCCCACGCTCAATGCTGTCTCAACGGCCGCCAGACAGCACCCACGTTGGGCCGCCACCAGCGGCCCGCGAAGTGCTGCTGGCTCAGCCGAAGAGCGGGCGGACCATGAAGTAGACGACGCAGGCGATCAGGGCGGACGCGGGGAAGGTCGTGATCCAGGCGATCACGATGTTGCCCGCGACGTTCCAGCGCACGGCGCTGAGCCGCTTCGTCGCGCCGACGCCCATGATCGCCGAGGTGATCGTGTGGGTGGTCGAGATCGGCGCGTGCAGGACCAGGGCGTTGAAGTACAGCACTGAGCTGGCCACCGTCTCGGCGGCGAAGCCCTCGGCCGGGCCCAAGTCGATGATCTTGCGGCCCAGGGTGCGGATGATTCGCCAGCCGCCCGCGTACGTGCCGGCCGCGAGTACCGCCGCCGACGACCAGTAGACCCACTCCGGGATGTGCGTGGCGTTGTCCTGGAAGCCGCCGGTGTAGAGCGCCAGCACGATGATGCCCATGGTCTTCGCGGCGTCCTGCATGCCGTGGCCGATCGACATGGCGGCCGCGGAGACCGTCTGCGCGTGCCGGAAGCCGCGGTTCAGCTTCCCCGGGTGACCGCGCCGGAAGGTCCACATGATCGCCACCATCATCGCGAAGCCGAGCATCAGGCCGACCACCGGCGAGAGCACCATCGGGATGAGGACCTTCGACAGGATGGTGTTCCACTGCACGGTGCCGCCGGCGGCGAACAGCGTGGCGCCGACCAGTCCGCCGAAGAGCGCGTGGGAGGAACTCGACGGCAGGCCGTAGTACCAGGTGATCAGGTTCCAGATGATCGCGCCGACCACGCCGGCGAACACCACGCCCAGGCTGGGTATGCCGAGCGGGAGTTTGACCAGGCCGTCTCCGACGGTCTTGGCCACCTCGCCGCCGAGGTGCGCGCCGACGAAGTTGCCGACGGCCGCCATCGCGAGCGCCACCCGCGGGGTGAGCGCGCGGGTGCTGACGCTGGTGGCGATGGCGTTGGCGGCGTCGTGGAAGCCGTTGGTGTAATCGAACGCCATCGCGGCGAGGATCACCGCCAGGACGGCGACGAGTTCGGGGTCCAAGGCCTAGGACTCCTTGACCGCAATGGTCTCGACGGTGTTCGCCACGTGCTCGAACGCGTCGCAGGCGGCCTCGAGCTCGTCGACGACCTCCTTCATCTTGAGGACGGTGAGGGCGTCGTACTCACCGGAGAAGAGGCGGACCAGCAACATCCGGTACGCCCGGTCGCCGTCGTTCTCCAGCCGGTTGATCTCGATCCAGTACTCCTCGAGGCCCTTCATCGACTTGAGCCGGGGCATGGCATCCGCGGTGATCTTCGCCTGCTGATCCAGGACGGTCACCAGCTCGTGCATCTCCCGGGGCAGCGACGGCAGGGCGGTCAGCCCGTACAGGTAGAGCAGGTTGCCGGCCGCCTCCAGGTGGTCCATCACGTCGTCGAGCTGCGAGCCCAGCGAGTAGATGTCCTCCCGGTCGAACGGGGTGATGAAGGTGGAGTTGATCTTCTTGTAGAGCTGATGGGTGATCGAGTCGCTGTCGTGCTCCACATCGCTCAGCCGGTCGGCGACCGACTGCACGTCCACTCCGGGCAGGGCCAGCTCGTTGAGCAGTTCGGTGCCCTTCACCAGGTTGAGCGCGGCCTTGGTGAAGAGTTCGTAAAAGGCGCCCTCGACGGGACGGAATGAGAACTTCACTGCGCGGACCTCGATCGACGGGCTTCTGATGGATCTGGCGGAAGGCATGCTATCGGTCCACGCTGGTTCACCCTTTCGCCACGTGCCTAAACAGGCTCGTGCTCAAACAGGCTCGCGGCGACCGGCGGTACGGGGGGCGTTGGGCCGGGGCGCGGTGCGGCGCACCGCCCTGGTCGGCAGGTGAGGCATCGGGGTGGCGCTGATCGGGTGCCGGCGGAGGTGTTTGACGAGTCCGCTGTGGTCCGAGTCGGCGATCACATCCACACCGGCGGCTCCGAGCTCGGCCCAGATCGCCGCACGCACCCGGCGCGGCCCGTCGGGCAGGCCCGAGATCCGGACCGTACGACCGTCATCGTGGGCCGCCCGGACCAGCGCGTGCAGCAGGTGTCGCTCCTCGGCGGCGATCGGTTCGCGTCCGTCCCAGCCGAACCGCCGGGTCCACGGCTCGCTGATCATCGGGACCAGAACCGGCGGCGCGGACTGCGAGCCGAGATCGTCGAAGGTGCCGTCGGCGAAGGCGTACCGGTCCGGTTCGGCGGCGAGCAGCTCGCGGGCGTCCACGATGCCGGAGACGGTCACGGTCACCACGCCCGGTGTGAGCACGCCGTTGCGGCACCGGCTCAGCAGCGCGGCGTGATCCCGGAGCTGCCGGTCCAGCATCCGGTAGGCGCGCAGCAGGGACTCCGCGTCCCGGTTCGCCCCGCCGAACTCGATCACCAGCCGGAACGGCATACCCTGATCGCGCCAGAGACGCCCGCCGGCCTGCGCCCGGGTGAAGAGCGGGGCGAGGACCAGCCGCCGCAGGGTGCGGCCGGGCTGCGGTGCGCCGGGGCCGAGGAAGAGCTCACCATGTGGTCCGGGGACCACCGGCACGGTCATCCCGCCCAGCCCGAGCCGGAGCACTCCCGGCAGCGGATCGACGATCTCGCCACCGACGAGGGCGTGACCGGCGGCAACGCACGGGCGGGAGCGGCGCAGCATCGCGACCGAGACCGCACCACCGGCCCCGGCGAGCCCGGCCAGACTGCCCGCGAGAGTCGCCATGTCCTGCACGACGCACCATCCGATTCGTACTTTATAGGTGTTTCATACTGTGGCACAGGTGATACCCGCCGCCGGGCAATCTCGCGCAGAATTCCCCCTATGCCGTCCCTGACCACAACCGAGTTCGAGGCCCAGCGTCCCTACCTGATGGCCGTGGCGTACCGGATGCTGGGCAGCCGGGCCGAGGCCGAGGACGCCGTGCAGGAAGCCTGGCTGCGCTACGCGCAGCATCGGGACGAGATCCGGGATGCGCGCGGGTGGCTCACCACGGTCACCGCGCGCATCTGCCTGGACCAGCTCAATTCGGCACGGGTACGCCGAGCCGCGTACCCGGGGCAGTGGCTGCCCGCGTACGTCGTCGACCCGGACGCCGACCCGGCCGACCACGCCGAGCGGGCCGACCAGGTCAGCGTGGCGCTGCTCGTCGTGCTCGAGCGGCTCACCCCGGAGCAGCGGGTCGCCTTCGTCCTGCACGACGCGTTCGGTGTGCCGTTCGACGAGGTGGCCGAGGTGCTCGACACCACGCCGGCCGCGGCCCGGCAGCACGCGTCCCGGGCCCGGCGTGCGGTCTCGGCCGGCGACATTAGGCACACCGCGGGGTTGGCCGAGCAGCGCAAGGTGCTGACGGCGTTTCTCAGCGCGGCACAGAGCGGGGACATGCGTACGCTCGCCGCGGTCCTCGCGCCCGACGTGGTCACCATCGGTGACGGGGGTGGTGTGGTGCGTACCGCGCTGAACCAGGTCACCGGCGCCGAAAAGGTGGCCCGGTTCTGGGTCGGTCTGCTGCGGAACAAGATGGCCGACGTCGTCGAGGCCGAGGTCGAGCCGGTGCTCGTCAACGGTTCCGCCGCGGTGATGCTGCGCGGTGTCCGCTCGGACGGGGAGCAGGTGCTCGCGGTCCTCGCCGTCGCGGTGGACGGCGGCCGGATCACCGGGCTGTTCAACCAGCAGAACCCGGAGAAGGTGTTAGTGGGTGACCTCTAGCAGGTGCTTGCGGTAGTGCGTGGCGAACGGCTCGGTGCCGTCGCCGAGCGACGCCAGCAGCTGCCGGGCCGCCGCCTGGGCGTTGCCGACCACGTCCTCCGGGTACCCGAAGGCCTTCCGGTGCTCCTCGAACTCGTCCTCGTCGCGCAGCTCGACCACCCCGGTCTCGCGGCGCCGCACCGCGTCCAGATCCAGGTCGACGATGTGCACGGTGTCGCCCTCCCAGCGGGCCGGCGTGGTGATGTCGCAGTACACCTCGCTGGTCCGCGGTGGTGGGTTGAACATCCCGGTCCACCAGGCGTGGTGCGGGATGAGCAGGACGAACGGGATCTGCTCGACCGACGGGCGGCCGTGGTAGACCGAGGCCGTTCCGCGAGTCACGCCGACCCAGATGCCGAGGTCGTCCTCGGCCAGACGGCGGGCCGGGTAGTCACGATGCGCCGAACCGTCGTACTTCGTGTAGATGACCCGGACCATCTCGCTCGGCATGAGGTGCACCCTAGCGGTGGGCCGGTTCTGTCGGTGGTGGCGGGTACGGTTCCTCCGTGCCCGCAGCTACCAAGAAGAAGGCCACCGCCGAGAAGCTCCTCGCCGCCGCAGTCGGAGCCGTCCCCGGAGGGTCCGCCCGCCCGGGTCAGCAGGCCATGGTCGAGGCCATCGAGAAGGCGATCAAGGACCGCGAGCACCTGCTCGTCCAGGCCGGGACGGGCACCGGCAAGAGCCTGGGCTACCTGACGCCGGCACTGCTCGTGGAGGGTCCGGTGGTGGTCTCCACGGCCACCCTGGCCCTGCAGAACCAGTTGGTCGAGCACGACCTGCCGCGCCTGGCCACGGCGGTCGAGCCGGTGCTCGGGCGCAAACCGACCTTCGCCGTGCTGAAAGGCCGGCACCACTACCTCTGCGTGGCGAAACTCGAGCACGCCGACGAGGAGACGCCCACCGACACGCTCTTCGACGACGCGCCCGCGCCCAAGTCCGGGCAGTGGCTGGGCGAGGCGGGCCGGCTCGGCAAGCAGATCCTGCGGATCCGCTCCTGGGCGGAGAAGACCGAGACCGGCGACCGCGACGAGCTGGACCCCGGGGTGGACGACACGGCGTGGCGGCAGGTCTCCATGCCGGCCCGGGACTGCGTCGGTGCCGGCCGCTGTCCGTACGGGCAGGAGTGCTTCGCCGATGCCTCCCGGGTCCGGGCGCGGGAGGCCGACATCGTGGTCACCAACCACAGCCTGCTCGCCGTCGACATGATCGCCGGCCGGCAGATCGTGCCGCCGCACAAACTGCTCGTCGTCGACGAGGCGCACGAGCTGGCCGACCGGGTCTCCTCGGCGTCCCAGGCCGAGATCACCCCGGAGGCCGTCGAGCGGGCCGGCCGCCGAGCACGCACCCTGATCCCGCCCTCCGCCGCCGAGGCGCTGGCCGCCGCGGCGGACGCGCTCACCGTGGGCCTCGCCGACGTTCCCGCGGGGCGGCTCACCACCGGCCTGCCGGACGGTCTGCGTCTGGCCGTGACCCAGCTGGAGTCGGCGACCCGGGCCGCGCTCACCGCCATCGGTGACGTCAAGGCCGACGACCCGGACCCGGTCGGCAAGCAGGCCGCCAAGGCCGTCCTGGACGAGCTCTCCAAGACCGCGCAGCGGCTCCTCGAGGAGGAGGAGTCCGACGTCGCCTGGGTGGAGAAATCCGACCTCGGCCACGGGCGGCGGGCCCTCGTGGTCGCACCGCTCTCGGTCGCCGGCACCCTCTCCCAAAGCCTGTACTCGGATCGCACCGTCGTGGTCACCTCGGCGACGCTGACCCTGGGCGGCCGCTTCGACACGGTGGCCCGGTCGCTCGGCCTCCCGGTGGCCGCACCCGGGCCGGACGGCGCCCCGGCCTCCGGGGACGGCTGGACCTCGCTGGACGTCGGCTCGCCGTTCGACTACGGCAAGCAGGGGATTCTGTATGTGGCGGCGCATCTGCCCCGGCCCGCCATGTCCGGGCTGCCCGACGCGGCGGGAGCGGAGCTGCTCCGGCTGGTGGAGGCGCTCGGCGGGCGTACGCTCGGGCTCTTCTCCTCCCGCAAGGCCGCCACCCAGGCGGCCGAGCTGTTGCGTGCCAAGACCGACCTGCCGATCCTGCTCCAGGGTGACGAGACGCTGCCGATCCTGGTCCGCAAGTTCCGGGAGGACAAGGCGAGCTGCCTCTTCGGGGTGATGTCGCTGTGGCAGGGCGTGGACGTGCCCGGCGACGCCTGCCAGCTCGTGGTGATCGACCGGCTGCCGTTCCCGCGCCCCGACGAGCCGCTGGCCGCGGCCCGCTCGGCCGCGGTCGACGCGAGCGGCGGCTCCGGCTTCGCGGCGGTGAGCGTGCCGATAGCGGCGGTCCGGCTGGCCCAGGGCGTCGGCCGGCTGATCCGCTCAACCGGCGACAAGGGCGTGGTGGCGGTCCTCGACTCACGCCTGGAGACCGCAAGGGGCTACGGCGCCTTCCTGCGCAAGTCACTGCCCCCGTTCTGGTACACGACACGCTCCGAGGTGGCGCTGGGTGCGCTCACCCGCTTGGCCAAGAGCTGACCGTCGTGCTGGCCCATCCACAAGGCCGCGTTGTTGCTCCGTGGCCGCCTGGCCGGGAGCCGGCGGTGTTGCCTGCGCTCGCCGTTTTGCGGACAGCCGGCCGCGTTGTTGCTCGCTCGTCGCCTGGCCGTGAGCCGGCCGCCTTGTTGCCCGCGCCTGCCGCTTTGCGGCCAGTCGTTGTTGCTCGTTCGTCGCCGCACCCGCCTGGCCGGGATCCGGCGGTGTTGCTCGCTCGTTCCATGCCCGTCCCGGCCCGGAGGCGCCCGTGCTGATGATTGCCTGCACCTTGCTCGTCGACTCGGACGGCGCGCTGCTGCTCCAGTTGCGCGACGACAAGGCGCCCTACTACCCGAATGTCTGGGGCCTGCCCGGCGGCACGGTCGAGGCCGGGGAGACCCCGGTGGAGGGCGCCGCCCGCGAGCTGTGGGAGGAGTCCCGGCTCCGTCCGGTCGCGCCGCTGCGGCTCTTCGTCCGCCAGGAGCTGCCCGAGCAGGGGCGGGTGAAGCACTACTTCCACGGCACGACGACGGCCCGGCAGGCGGACGTCGTGCTCGGTGAGGGCGCCGCCATGCTCTTCATCCCGGCGGCCGAGGTTCTGGATCGCCCGTTCACCCCGGGCAGCGCCGAAGTCATCGAGCGATTTCTCTCGTCGCCGGAGTATTCAGCGGCGCTCAGATATAGTCATGAGTAAGCTGTCGCAAGTAAACTAGTCACATGCCAAACGCAGTTGCCCGGCCATGCCCTACCGTTGGAGGCATGCCGACCGAGCGGATCACTCTCGACCTCGACGCGACCGCCCTGTATGCAGCCCGGATCGCAGCCGAGACGCGGGATGTGCCGCTGTCGGACTGGATCTCGAAAGTCTTACGTGAGCGTGCGATCGCGGAGGCGATGGAGTCCCACGTTGTACGCGAAGCTCCACCGGGCTGGGAGGAGGAGACGCTGGAGCGAATCTTCGGGATCGATGACAAGTGAGGCGCGGGGAAGTCTGGACCGTGGTTCGGCTAGGTCACGAACGCAAGGTCATCATCGTGGGACACGACGGCGTGACGGCACGGCGATCGGGCGCCTTGGTCGTGCCGATCTCCGATGTCGCGCCATCCGAGATCGTCGAGCCGGTTGTTGCCGACACCGACGGAGTCACGCTGGGCGTGGCTCAAGTGCCGAGAGTCGGCGAGGTGCACAAGGACTATCTCAAGTCGCGGGCCGGCGCTCTGGCTCCGGCGAGCGCTGAGATCGTGGACATGGCGCTTCGGGTGGCACTTGCCCTTTGAGGGCGGCATGTCACCATGGCTGCCGTGACGGGGCCGGGGTATGGGTATCCGCCGCCGGCTCGGCCGGTGCGGCGGCGACGGTGGCTGGTGTGGGCGGTCGGCGCCTGGATCGTGGTGCTGCTGGCGGCCGTGTTCTGGTCGGTGCGCAACGACGCGGCGACGGTGCAGGAGCAGCGGGACATCGGTCATGCCGTGCCGGAGCTGCGGCGAGCCACCGGGGCGCTGGTCACCGCGGCTCAGGACGAGCGGTGGGCGATCCGGTTGGGTGAGTTGCGGGTCGACGACTGCTCGCTCAACCCGGCATGGACCGGCCGGCGAGTCAGCCGCGACCTGACCGTCTACGTGCCGGAGGGCGACGCCCAGGCCGCGCTGGACGGGATCACTGCGGGGCTGCCGGACACTTACGGCGCCAGCGTGGTCGCTGCTCGTGGCGGTACTCAGCTTTCGCTGTTCGCGGACGCCGGCGGGTTCATCGCGATCGACGCCGAGGCGCGGTCGAGCGATCAGGTGCTCACCGTCCGGGTGGATTCCGGCTGCCGGCCACCGACCGGGAAGGTCGACGAGTCCGACCCGGTGGCGGGCCCGGCACCGGAACTCTTCGCCGGCACGCTGGCCGCCCTCACCGCGACCGGCGATCAGCGCGAGCCGAGCGCCGAGGGCACGCCCGGCCCGGGAGGCGAGTCCGGGGCCACGCCCGGCTCGGGAAGCGAGCCGGGTGCTGGAGGCGCGACGGGCAGTAAGGCTGGCCCCAGGGTCAGGGCGGTGACGTGCCCGACGGGTGGGACCGCGGCCACCTTCGAGGCGGACGCTGGAACGGCCGATCCGGACGATGCGCCGCGCGGGGTTCCGGACGGGCTGACTCCGGTGTGGTCAGAGCCGGGCGGGTGGGCGTACCGGATCGGGGCGGAATCGGTCGTGGTCACGAACCAGGGTGGGCGGCTTGTGGTGAGCGTCACTACCGGCTGCCGGGCCGGCTGAAAGCCGATCCGGCGAGCCGTTCCGGCCGGTCCGGCGAACGCAGCCGGCGGCTAACCCGGCTAACCCGGCTAACCCGGCTAGCCCGGCGAATGGAGCCGGCAGCAAGCCGGCGGCCGGGACCGGGACCGGCTAGTAAAGCCGGGACCAACTAGTAAACGACCGCCTGAGCGCCGTCCGACATGATCTCCTCGACGAAGACCGCGGCACCGGCGATGCGGATGCCGGGCAGGACGTCGTCAGGCCCGATGTCGCGGCGGGCGGCGCACTGCGTGCAGGCCGTCACGCGACCGGCGGCGAGCAGGGCGTCCAGCAGGTCGGGCAGCGGCGCGGCGTGCGGCAGCTCGAATTCGGCCGCCCGGCCGGGCAGGGCGAACCAGGTGGACTCCCCGGTCAGCCAGAACGACACGTCCACGCCGGACGCGACGGCCGTGCTCGCCACGGTGAAAGCCTGCGAACAACGCTCCGGAGCGTCCGCTCCGGCGGTGGCCTTGACGACCAGCAAACGTGCCATACCGGCCAGCATAAGATGGGCGCGATGGTTACCGAGATCGGGTTCGTGAGTCTGCTGGTGGCCGCCCTCGGCGGGCTGGCCGGCGGCTTCGGTTATCTGGCAGTGCGTATTTCGAGGGGGCGTTGGTGAGCAGCGAGACGGAAAACCCACTGGGACCGCCGCCGTGGCTCCACGCGCCGCCCGTCGACGCGTACCCGTATGAGGACACGCACGACCTGCGCGTCGGCCCGGATCTGCACCCGTCGCTGCTGGGTCTGCTGCCGTTCGTGGGTCTGTGGCGTGGGCGCGGGCAGGGCGGGTTCCCGCAGGAGGACGACTACAACTTCGCCCAGGAGGTCCGGATCAGCCATGACGGCCGGGCCTTCCTGCGGTACGAGTCGCGGGCCTGGCTGCTCGACGACGAGTCGGCGCCGATCGGGCAGGCGCTCGTCGAGTCCGGGTTCTGGCGGCCGGTGCTGGTCGACGGCCGGCCCGGCGACGAGATGGAAGCCACGATGATCCGGCCGGACGGGATCGCCGAGCTGTACCTCGGTAAGGCCGCGACCACCCGGCTGGAGATGGCGGCGGACGCGGTGGCGCACACGCCGTCGGGTCTGCACGTGACCGGTGGGCACCGGCTGTTCGGCATCGTCGAGGGCGCTCTGCTCTACGCCCACGAGATCGCGGTCGGCAACAGCGGGTTGAAGCCGCACATGTCGGCGCGGCTGTTGCGGGTCGGGGGTTAGAAGCCGAGAAGTTCCAGCAGGCGGGGAGTCCAGGGCGACCGGGCCCGGGACACCCCGTCGAGGCTGATCACCTCGGCCAGCCCGCGCACCGAGGACGCCAGCCAGATCGCGTCGGCCGCGGCCAGCTCCGGCAGGGTCACCATGCGTTCGACGGCGTGCAGGCCCACCGACGGCGCCACCGACAGCAGGTGTGCCGCGGTGATGCCGGGCAGGATCGCGGCAGACGACGGCGGGACTGTGCACAACGTGTCACCGGTGAGCCAGACCACGGACGCGGTGGGCGCTTCCAGGGCGTACCCCTCGGTGGAAAGCCAGATCAGGTCGTCGGCGCCCTGGCGCGCCGCCCAGCGCCGGGCCGCGAAATTGCTCGCGTAGGAGAGCGACTTGGCCGCCGAGATGTCCCACGGCGGACGCCGGCCGGCGGATACGCCGAGGCCGGCGCTGATCACCCGGATGCCGTCCCGGCGTTCGCGCAGCACAGCCGGGGGGATTGCGGAGACGCTGGCGTGCAGCAGACCGCTGCGGGTGTAGATGATCCGCATCGCACCCGTGCCGACCGCCGCCTCGGTGACGCGGTCGCGGGCGGCGACCGGTGCCGGCATCTCCAGCAGCGCGGCCGAGCGGGCGAGCCGGAGAAGGTGCGCGTCGAGCAGCCAGGGCCCGTCCGGGCGCAGGTGCATGGTCTCGAAGACGCCGTCGCCGAGCAGATCGCCCGGCGATACCGGCATGCGGTCGGTCACCCGTTCGAAACTAGCGAACTATGCTCATAGCGTGTCCGCCACTTCGCTTGCCGCCATGCTCCGTGAGCGTGGCCTGCGGCTCACCCCACAGCGTCAGCTGATCCTGGAAGCGGTGCACGAGCTCGGGCATGCGACGCCGGAGTCGGTGCACAACGCGGTCCGTGAGCGGGCCGCCGGCGTCAACATCACCACGGTGTATCGGACCTTGGAGCTTCTCGAAGAGCTCGGTCTGGTCAACCACACCCACCTGTCGCACGGTTCGCCGACCTATCACGCGGCCGGCGAGGACCAGCACGTCCACCTGGTCTGCCGGTCCTGCGGCTCGATCGACGAGATGGACCCGGCGGTGATGTCGCCGGTCACCGACCGGCTCCGCGCGGAGCGGGACTTCCGGGTCGACGTGGGCCATGTCTCACTCTTCGGCGTCTGCGGTAACTGCAAGGAGAACGAGTGACCACTGTGATGGTCGAAGACCTCGACCCGAATTCGGCTGACGCGGGCGTGCCGGCCCACTTCGGCGACCCGATGCGGGAGCAGCGCCTGCTGGAGACGGCGGTCGGCGTCGTCGACCGGTCGAACCGGGATGTGCTGGCGGTGCCGGGCGAGGAGCGGGCGAGCTGGCTGCACACGCTCACCACCCAGCACCTGTCCGGTCTGTCAGCGGGGGAGAGCACGGAACTCCTCGTCCTCTCCCCGCACGGACACGTCGAGCAGCATGCGTTCGTCACCGAGGACGGCACGACCGCCTGGCTGGACACCGAGCCCGGCGCGGGCGCCGGCCTGCTCAAATACCTGGAGATGATGCGGTTCTTCACCAAGGTGGAGCCGCGCGACGCGGGCAAGGAGCTGGCGGTGCTGTCGCTGGTCGGCCCGGGCGCGGCCGATCTCGTCTCCGGCCTGGGCGAGCCCCGGGTGGGCGAGGTGCCGGGTCCGAAGTTCGCCGCCGGGTCCGTTCCACCCGAGCCGACAAGCCTCTATTCGGTACGCGAATTCGAAGGCGGCCTAGCCCGTCGGGTGCCGCTCGGGGTGGACCTGCTGATCCCGAGGGAAGCCAAGACGGCGGTCATCGAGAAGCTGGGCGTGCCGCGGGCCGGCCTGTGGGCGTACGAGGCGATTCGGGTGGCCGCCCGGTTCCCGCGACTGGGCTGGGAGACCGACCACCGGACCATCCCGGCCGAGGCCGGCTTCCTGGCCGCCGGGGTGCACCTGGACAAGGGCTGTTACCGCGGCCAGGAGACGATCGCCCGGGTGCACCACCTGGGCCGCCCGCCGCGCCGCCTGGTCCTGCTGCACCTGGACGGGGTCGCCAGCGATCACCCGCCGGCCCGGGGCACCGCTGTCGAGCTGGACGGCCGGGCTGTCGGTTTCGTCGGCACCGCGGTACGCCATCACGAGCTGGGGATGATCGCCTTGGCCGTGGTGAAGCGCAACGTCGCCGATGACGCCAGGTTGACCGTCGGGGAGTCGGCAGCCGCCATCGACGCCGGGTGAGCCATGGCAGTATGCGAGGCATGACCGGGACCTTGATCACCGTCGCCCCGACCGGCGCGGAGAGCAGCAAGGCGGACGTGCCGGCTCTGCCAGTGACCCTGGACGAGCTCGTGGCCACCGCCAAGGAGTGCGAGGCGCTGGGCGCTTCGATAATTCACGTGCACATCCGGGACGCTGATGCCCGGCCGACCCTGGATCAGGGGCGGCTGCGGGCCACCGTCGCGGCGTTGCGCGAGTCCACCGGCCTGATCGTCCAGCTCTCCTCGGGCGGGGCGGTCACCGATCCGGAGTCGGACCGGCTCGCCGTACTGGACGCCGGCCCGGAGATGGCCTCCTGCACGATGGGCACCGTCAACTTCGGTGACGACGTGTTCCTGAACCGCTGGGAGTTCATCGTCGACCTGCACACCCGGATGCAGGAGCGCGGCATCGTGCCGGAGTACGAGATCTTCGACCTGGGCCAGCTCACCACCCTGCAGCGGCTGCTCGGCAAGTACGGGCTGCCGTTCGGCGGGCACGTCCACGTCGACCTGGTGATGGGTGTGCCGGGCGGGATGCCGGGAACCACCGCCGCCGTGGCCGCCTGCGAGCAAGCCATCCGTGACCTGCCGGAGGGCACCACCTTCTCGGCGACCGGCGTCGGCCGCAGCACCCTGCCGGTGATGCTGGCGTCGTTGAGCGCGGGCGGGCATCTGCGGGTGGGGATGGAGGACACCCTCACGTACGCGAAGGGCCGCCCGGTCGAGTCGAACATGCAGCTGGTCGCCCGCGCGGTCGGGTTCGCCCAGCTGGCGCAGCGCCCGCCGTACACGCCGGCGCAGGCCCGCGAGCTGCTCGGAGTCCCGTCCAACCACCCCGACCGCCGCCCCGAAACCGGACTAAAGGCTGCCCGATGATCGTCGCAGAGGTCGTCCGCTCGGGCTTCGTGGAGAGCGTCCACCACGGCATCGTCGCGTTCACCAGCGGCGACGGAGTGGGCGACGTGGAGAGCCCGTTCTTCCCCCGCTCGTCGAGCAAGCCGTTGCAGACGGTCGGGATGCTCAACTGTGGCCTGGTCCCGCGCGAGGAGGCCGACCTGGCCCTGATGAGCGGCAGCCACGACGGCGAGAAGTTCCACGTGGAACGGGCCCGGGAGATGCTGGCGGCGGTCGGCCTCGGTCCGGACGCGTTGCGCTGCATTCCTGACCTCCCGCTCGGTGAGTCGTCCCGGAAGGCGTGGCTGAGGTCCGGGGGCGAGCCCGAGCCGATCCTGATGAACTGCTCCGGCAAGCACGCCGGGATGCTCGCCACCTGTGTCGTGAACGGGTGGCCGCTCGACTCGTACCTCGATCCCAAGCACCCGCTGCAGGTCGCGCTCGCCGAGACGGTGGCCGAACTGGCCGGTGAGCCGGTCGCCGCGACCGGCGTGGACGGGTGCGGCGCGCCGGTCCTGGCGATCTCTCCACGAGGGCTGGCCCTCGCGTTCCGCAGGCTGGTCGAAGCGGAGCCGGGCACCCCGGAGCAGCGGGTCGCCGACGCCATGCGGGGGTTTCCGGCGCTCGTGGCGGGCACCGGCACGGACGACACCGTGCTGATGACCGCGGTTCCGGGCCTGCTGGTGAAGAAAGGCGCGGACGGTGTGGCCGCGGCCGCCATGCCGGGGGTCGGAGCCGTGGCGGTCAAGATCTCGGACGGGGCGGCGCGTGCGCGTACCCCGGTGTTGCTTGCCGCGTTGCGGCGGCTCGGCGTCGCGGTGCCGCCGATGGACGAGGTCGTGCTGGGCGGAGGCCGCCCGGTCGGCGAGGTTCGCGCGGTTCTCTGAATCGCGGGGTGACTCGGTTCACGCTAGCTGTTGCAAGCGTTTTGCTTGCAACAGCTAGCACTCCGAGCTAACTTCGAACGCATGGCCACACCCAAGGACCTGCCCGAGGACATCGGATCCTTCATCCGAGACCTCCGGCAGACCGCGAAGATCTCGCTCCGGCAACTCGCCGACAAGGCCGGGGTGAGCAACCCCTACCTCAGCCAGATCGAGCGTGGCCTGCGCAAGCCGAGCGCCGAGGTGCTGCAACAGATCGCCAGTGCCTTGCGAGTGTCGACGCCCGCGATGTACCTGCGGGCCGGACTGCTCGATGGTGAGGGCCAGCAGGGCGTACTGGCCGCCATCGCGGTCGACCCGGAGCTCACGATCGCGCAGAAGCAGTCCCTGTCGCAGATCTACGAGACGTTCCGCAACGAGAACGCGCGTAACGCGCCCTCTCCGACCACCCCGATCGCCGAGGAGAACTCATGACCGAGCAGACCAACACCAAGATTCCCGCCCCGCTCTACGCCGCCGCCGGTGCCGGTGACCTGGCGTACCAGCAGCTGCGCAAGCTCCCCGCCGTGCTGACCCAGCTCAGCGACAAGGCCGCCGCCTCGCTGAAGGTCTACAACGAGCAGGCCAACACCCGGGCCGCCGAGCTTCGCGAGAAGGCCAACACCACCGACTTCGTGGCCCTGCGGGAGAACGCCGCAAGCGTGGCCACCTCGATCGCGCAGCTCGCCCAGGACCGGGCGATCGCCGTCTACACCGAGCTGGTGGCGCGCGGCGAGCGCGTCGTGGGCACCGGTGTGATCGAGGCCGCCGACGTGGTGAACGCCGACATCGAGACCACCGAGGAGCCGAAGGCCGTCGAGGCCACGGTGACCGAGGCCAAGGCCGTCGAGGCCGCGCCCAAGGCGCCGCGCAAGCGGGCCAAGCCGGCCGCCCCTCGCAAGCCCGCCGCTGAGTAAGCGATACAGCTAGCGCGACATGATCCGCGGGCCCCGGCGTTGCCGGGGCCCGCGGCATAGACTCTGCCTCATGGCCTACTCCGCGCCGATCTTCTACACGACAGTCGTCGGCTACGTCGACCTGTTGGTCTTTCTGCTGTCGCTGGTTCTCCAGGCGGTGGCGCTGATCCATTGCCTGACCCAACGCGGCGCCGGCTTCCAGGCCCTCGGCACGCTGCCGAAGGGCGCGTGGGCAGCGATCATCGGCGTCTGCCTGGTGATCACCGTCCTGACCCTCGGATCGCTGCTGATCATCAGCATGATCGGTGTCGCCGCGGCACTCATCTACCTGCTCGACGTCCGCCCGGGCCTGAAGGATCTGACGGACGGCAAGGGCTTCTGGTGATCCGGTGAGAAACCGGTTCGGGCCGCCTCCGCCGGACGGCGGCCCGCGCCTGCAGCGCGTTGACCGGACCGGGCCGCGCACCGGTCGGCCCACGCTGCCGGGTCCACCCACCGAGCTGGTCACCCTTCCCTCCGGGGTACGCGTGGAGCAGCTCGCGACCGGCGCCGGCGAGCCGGTGACCGTCTTCGCGCACGGCCTCGCCGGCGACATCTCCGGCACTCGTCCGCTGGGCAGCGCGATCGCCGGTCGCCGGGTGTTCTTCCACTTCCGCGGTCATGGCCGCTCCGATGTGCCGCCCGGCCCGTGGTCCTTCGAGGACCTGACGAGCGAGCTGCGGGGCGTCGCCGATCTGGCGGGTGCGACGCGTGCGCTCGGCGTCAGCATGGGCGCCGCCGCGCTGTGCCGGTTGCTCGGTGAGACGCCGGACCGTTTCGAGCGCGTGGTTCTTTACCTTCCGGCGCCGCTGGACGGCAAGCGCTCGGCCGTCGCGGTGGAGCGCCTGGAACGATTGCTCGCGTCGGTCGAGTCCGGCGAGGCGGCGATGATCGCTGAGGCGGTCGAGTCGGAGCTGCCGGTGGCGGTCCGCAACACACCGGCTGGTTGGAGCTTCCTGCGGCAACGTGTGGAGCAGTTGCAGCGCGACGGGCTGGCGGCCGAGCTCGAGTCGCTGTGGGAGCGACCCGCGATGACGGACGAGTCGCGGCTCCGGGCGTACCGGGGGCGGGCTCTGGTGATCGGCTGCCTGGGGGACGAGGTGCATCCGGTCAGCTGGGCGGAGCGGCTGGCCGAGCTGCTGCCCGGTGCCGAGCTCGAGGTGTTCGACCGTCCTTCGGTGCTCTGGCACAACCGGCGCGAGCTGCGCGATCGGATCTCCGCCTTCCTCAACCAGTAACTCGGGTGGTATGTCCGCTAAGCCGTAACTTTTCGGGCAGCCGACCGGTGATTAGGCGTGGCTTTGTCCCCTAAATCCGTCTTTTTCGCTCTGGTGGTTGTCGGGTTGCCGTTCGCGATCGTGGCCGGCTGGTCCCTGGGCGCTCGCCCGACAGCCCGCCCGGCCTCGGCCGGCGCCCCGAACGGTTTCGGCGGCGACGGTGGCATCGGGGTCGCCCCGGCACCGAACGGCACGTCCTCCGACGGCTACTCGGCCCGGCCGCCCCGGTCCACGACGACTCCGTCCGCCACCCCGCCGGCGCTGACGCCGCCCGCGACGATCCCGGCCGGGACGGTGACCACCACGGTGACGGTCACGGCCGTACCGGCACCGGCCACCTCGTCGCCACCTCCGCTGCTGACGCTGCCCCCGGTGCCCACACCGACCCAGATCATCGACCCGCCCAGCCCGTCGGCGACGCCGCCGCCGAGCGCCACACCCGGTTCCTCGACCCCGCCGCCATCCGGTGTAGCGACCGGGTCCTAAGCTCCCGAAACGTGAACGCAGATCAGGGTCGGCCAGCGACGGGCGCGGCGAGACAGTTCGTCACCGGAGTCGGCCTGCTCTTCCGCGGTTTGGCACTGGTCCTGCGCAATCCCCGGCTGCTCGGGCTGGGCCTGCTGCCGGCGTTGCTCGCCGGCATCCTCTACACCGCCGCGCTGGTCACCCTGATCCGGTTCCTGCCGGACATCTCCGAGCAGGCCACCTGGTTCGCCGACGGCTGGACCGGCTGGCTGCGCGACACCGTGCGGGTCTTCGCCGGTGCCGGTGTGCTCGGCCTCTCCGTGCTGCTGGGCATCCTCACCTTCACCGCGGTCACGCTGCTGATCGGCGACCCGTTCTACGAGAAGATCTCCGAGCTGGTCGAGGACCGCTTCGGCGGCGTACCAGACGAGGTGGAGACCACCCTCTTGCGCTCGCTGCGGCGCAGCCTGGCCGACTCGCTCCGGCTGATCGGTTTCTCGATCCTGATCGCCATCCCGCTCTTCCTGCTCGGCTTCCTGCCCTTCATCGGCCAGACCGTAATCCCCGTCCTCGGCGGCGCGATCGGCGGCTGGCTGCTGGCCCTGGAGCTCACCGGCGTCCCGTTCCAGCGGCGCGGCCAGCGACTACGCCACCGCCGGGCGGTCCTCGCCGGACACAAGCCGCTCACGCTCGGCTTCGGCGTAGCCGTCTTCGCGACCTTCCTGATCCCCCTCGGCGCCATCTTCCTGATGCCCGCGGCCATAGCCGGCGCCACGCTGCTGGCGCGGCGCGCGCTGGGCAAGCCCATCGAAATCTGACGGTACGGGTCAGCCACCTCCCCGCCGATCAACGGCCGTCCCCGGCCCACCACGCGACCACCTGCAACACCGGGCCCCAGCGCGCCTGCCGGGCCCATGCAGGTGGCCATCGGCGGTCGAACCCGGCCGCGACCGCCGCCACCCACAACGCCGTCGGACACCTCGGATACGCCCCGGCGGGAAAGCACCGGCACCGAACGTTCGGCACCGGCGCTCCAGACGGATCAGGGCCAGAGGACGAGGGGACCGCAACCCTCGAGCAGCAGCTTGCCATCGTTGGGGGAGTCGTCCTCGATGCGGAAGATCCCGTTACCGAGGGTGTCCTGGTGCACCCAGCCCTTGATCTCGGTGCCGGCGATACGGCCGTACCACCAGTTGTTGCGGTAGGTGTTCGTGGTCATGCACCACAGGTAGAACTTGGTGCCCTTCGTGATCTTCCCGACGTGACCGCAAGCACCGTACGGGCCGTCCTTGACGTTGTAGTCCACCTGGGCCACGACGTAGCCCTGGCCGTTCACTTTTTCCCAGGTCGGCTTGCAGGCGACCGCGGCCTGCGCCGAACCTGTGGCACCCACGACCGCGGCGCCGGTCATGGCCACCGCCATCACCGCCGCCACGGCGCCCCGCCGGACGCGTTGCTTGATCGAGTTCATGGGCGCAGCATAGAGGTCGCTGTCGATTATGGACGTCCTCTTACGGCAGACCTCGTCACCGCCGGCCTCCCGGCCCACCGCCTGGACGCGGCGCTGCGCCGGCGCAGCCCGGAGTGTGCATGGGCCCGGCGGTCGCACTGCGGCCCGGTGTTGCAATTGGTCGCGGGCAGGGCGTTACCCGTGGATTGGGGTTGGTGAGCCGTCGGGCGTACCCAAAATGGAGGGTGACCGGAAATGCTCAGGCTGAGGCGCGGATGACCAGTTCGGTGGGCAGGACGACGGAGGGGGCCACCTCGGGGTCGCCGGCTATCAGGCGGAGCATCTGGCGGGCCATCGTGCGGCCGGCTTCGGCGATGGGCTGGCGGACCGTGGTGAGCGGTGGATCGCTGTAGCGGCTGATCTCGAAGTCGTCGAAGCCGATGACCGCGACGTCGTCGGGTACGCGGCGTCCGGCGTCTCGCAGGGCCTGTAGCGCGCCGTGTGCCATCAGGTCGGAGGCGGCGAAGACGGCGTCCAGGTCGGGGCCGCGTTCGAGCAGGTCGCGCATCGCGAGGATGCCGGATTCGCGGGTGAAGTCGCCCTGGGCGACCAGTTCCGGCAGGCCCGCGTCGCGCAGCGAGGCGTGGTAGCCGGTCAGGCGTTCGATGCCGGCGACCATGTCCTGCGGTCCGGCGATCGTCGCGATCTTGCGGCGCCCGTCGGCTACCAGGTGGCGGACCGCTGCGGCAACGCCGCCCGCGTGGTCGACGTCCACGTACGGGACCGGCGGGTCGGCGGTCATCGGCCGGCCGCTGCAGACGACCGGGATGCCGCGCCGGGCCAGGAGGCCGGGTAGCGGGTCGGCGCCGTGGATCGAGGCGAACATGACGCCGTCCACGTGGCCGGCGACCGCGTACCGCTCGACCCGGTGGTGGCCGGCCTCGGAGCCGGTCATCATCAGGACCAGCTGCTTGTCGGCGGCTTCCAGTTCGGCGCCGACGCCGCGGATGATCGCCGGGAAGAAGAGGTCGTCGGAGAAGACCCGGTTGGCGGTCTCCGGCAGGATCAGGGCGATCGAGTCGGTCCGCTGGGTGACCAGGCTCCGGGCCGCCTGGTTCGGTACGTAGCCGAGCTCCTCGACGGCCCGGTTGACGGCCTCCCGGATGGTGGCCGCGACCGTGGTGGACCCGTTGACGACGCGGGAGACGGTTGCCCGGGAAACCCCGGCGCGCCGGGCAACCGCTTCCAGAGTCGGCCGTTCCCGCGTCGTCACAAGCCGCTCCTAAGACTCACTCCAGGCCGTTACGCCGGATCACCTCGCGGTACCACTTCGCGCTGTCCTTGAGCACACGCTGCTGCGTCGTGTAGTCGACGTGCACGATACCGAAGCGCTTCGCGTACCCCTCGGCCCATTCGAAGTTGTCCATCAATGACCATGCGAAGTATCCCCGAAGGTCGACTCCGGCCGCGATGGCGTCGTGGCAGGCGCGCAGGTGGGCGTCGATGTACTCGATGCGCCGCAGGTCGTGCACCTCGCCGTTCTCGGACGGCACTTCCGGGTACGCCGCGCCGTTCTCGGTGATCAGCAGCGGGGTGCCCGGGTAGTCGCGGTGGATCCGGGTCAGCAGCCGGGTGAGCGAGGCCGGCTCGATCTGCCAGCCCATGTCGGTGACCGGGCCGACCGGCTTGCGGAACGCGATGCCGTCACTGCCCGGGTAGTCCGGCGCGCCGGGGTGGCCGGGCTTCGCCGAGACGTACGACGGGGTGTAGAAGTTGATGCCCAGCAGCTCGATCGGGGCGTTGATGATCGCCTCGTCGCCGTCCTTGATGTGCGACAGGTCGGTGAGCCGCGAGATGTGCTCCAGGACGTCCGCCGGGTACTGCCCGCGCAGCAGCGGGTCCAGGAAGATCCGGTTGGCCAGGCCGTCGATCAGCCGGGCGGCGTCGCGGTCGGCGGCGCTCTCCGGGTCGAGCGGGGAGACCTCGCACGGGTTCAGCGTGATGCTGAGGTTCTGGGCACCGGCCGAGCGCAGCGCCCGGGCCGCCAGGCCGTGGCCGAGCAGCAGGTGGTGGACGGCGGTGAGGGCGGAGGCCGGGTTCTGTACGCCGGGCGCGTGGATGCCGGAGGCGTAACCCAGGTACGCCGAGCACCACGGCTCGTTCAGCGTGGTCCAGGTGCCGACCCGGTCGCCGAGGCGGGCGTGGACGATCTGGGCGTACTCGGCGAACGCCTCGGCGGTCTCCCGGTTCGTCCAGCCGCCGCGGTCCTCCAGGGTCTGCGGCAGGTCCCAGTGGTAGAGGGTCACCACCGGGTCGATGCCCTTGCCGAGCAGCTCGTCGGTGAGCCGGTCGTAGAAGTCCAGGCCCCGGACGTTCACCGGACCGGTGCCGTCGGGCTGGATCCGCGGCCAGGCGACGGAGAACCGGTACGAGGCCAGGCCCAGGTCGGCCATGATCGCGACGTCTTCCGGGTACCGGTGGTAGTGGTCGCACGCGATGTCACCGGTGTGCCCGGCGTGGACCTTCCCCGGCGTACGGCTGAAGGTGTCCCAGATGGACGGGCCGCGACCGTCCTCCCGCGCCGCGCCCTCGATCTGGTACGACGCGGTTGCCGCGCCCCAGACGAATCCGTCGGGGAAAGAGATCCCCACGGGGGCCGGCTGCGCCGACGTGGACGTGACGGTTGCCGTCATTATTCACCGCTTCCTGCTCTTGATCAGGTGAACTTAACCGGTTCATCTTAGTCGCTTGCAGCGGTGAAACAACGTCACCCGTCGTAAAGATCAACCGGTCCGCAGCGCCTGGACAAGGCGGGGGTCTCCGGTGAGCGCGAGTTGGTCGGGGCGTTTGCGGCCCATCAGGGCCAGTTGGAGGTCGCTCGCGGTGCCGGTGGTCTTGGCCCGAGCGTGATGATCGTCGCTGTCCAGGATCGTGCCGGTGTCGAGCAGCGCGATGCCGGGGCCACGCAACCGGACGAACCACTCGTGCGCGGCGTCCGTGGCGACCAGGTGGACCACGCCGTGCAGATCGCTTGGGCCCTTCCGGCGGCCGGCCGGCAACCAGGTGTCCAGCACCTCGCTCACGCCGTCGGCGGCGAGCTTGGTCTCGATCGGGGTGGCCCGCCCGGCGGCGGACTCGGCGTCCCAGCGGTGCACCGAGACCTCATGTGCCATCCGGCGGTGCCAGAATCCGGCCCGCTTGGGCTGCGGCGCCCAGTTCCAGGCCGGGAAGTCGGGGTCGAGAGCCTCCAGGGTCTCGATCGTGCCGGTCAGCTCCCGGCGCAGTTGATCGAGCGTCTCCGGCCACTCGGGGTAGATCTCCGGCTCCTGCCGTGCCGGTGGCCGGTCGGTCACGCCGCGGGCCACCGTGGCACGCACCCAGCGCAACACCTCGGTCGTGTGATGCGCGAGGTCGGCCGTGGTCCATCCCGGGCAGGCGGCGACCTGCGCGTCCGGACCGGTCTCGGCGACGGCATCCCACAGTGCCGGCCCGTCCGCGCGCAGCGCCGCCAGCCAGAAGTCCTTCGTCGCGTGCAACCTGTTCATCGCAGTTGTCTCCCGCTCGGCCGGACCGCCGATGAAGCCTTTCCCATAGTGAGCTTAGGGTGAACGTCGTGCCCGACGCATTCGCCGATCATCTGACTGACACACCTCCGGCTCCGGAAAACTCCTTGGCGGCGTACACGACGCTACGCCTCGGCGGCCCGGCCGGCACAGTGACCACGGCGGTACATGCGGACGAAGCGGTAGCTACCGTGCGTAATGCCTCCGCGAAGGGTCTTCCGGTGCTGATTCTCGCCGGTGGGAGCAACGTGGTGGTCGGTGACGCCGGTTTCGCCGGCGAGGTCCTGTTGCTGCGGAACCGGGGGATCGAGGTGGTGGCCGAGGACGCGGCGACCGTCCTGGTCCGGGTCGCCGCCGGCGAGCCGTGGGACGCCTTCGTTCAGTACGCGGTGACGAACGGCTGGTCCGGCGTCGAGTGCCTGTCCGGCATCCCGGGGTCGGCCGGGGCCACCCCGATCCAGAACGTGGGTGCGTACGGCCAGGAGGTCGCGCACACCATCGAGGCGGTCCGGGCGTACGACCGGGTCGCCGACGAGACCCGCACCATGACGCCGGCGGAGTGCGGCTTCGGCTACCGCTCCAGCGTGTTCAAGCACAGCGACCGCTACCTGGTCCTGTCGGTCGACTTCCGCCTCGACCGGTCCACCGACTCCGCCCCGATCCGGTACGCCGAACTGGCCCGTGACCTGGGTGCCGCGGCCGGCGACCGGGTGCCCTCGCAGCAGGCCCGGGACACCGTGCTCAAGCTGCGCGCGGGCAAGGGCATGGTGCTCGACCCGGAGGACCGGGACACCTGGTCGGTCGGGTCGTTCTTCACCAACCCGGTGGTCTCCGCCGAGTTCTTCGCGACGTTGACCGGCGTGCCGCACTGGCCGGCCGCGGACGGCGCGGTGAAGATCCCGGCCGCCTGGCTGATCGAGCAGGCCGGCTTCCCGAAGGGCTTCGCCGGGGCGGGCGTGGCCATCTCCAGCAAGCACACACTGGCCCTCACCAACCGCGGCACCGGCACCACCGGCGCCCTGCTGGACCTGGCGCGCACCATCCGCGACGGGGTGCGCGACCGGTTCGGCATCGAGCTGCACCCGGAGCCGGTGCTGATCAACTGCGCGTTCTAGCTCCAGCCGAAGACCTGGGTGTAGTAAGGCGTACCGTCGGCGGCCCAGGCCACGCCGGTGCCGATCGACTTCGCGCCGCAGTTGAGGATGTTGGCCCGGTGGCCGGGGCTGTCCATCCAGGCGTCGACCACCTCGCTCGCGGTGCGGTATCCCCAGGCGATGTTCTCGCCGGCGGGCTGCCGGTAACCGGCTTCCAGGGTCCGCGTCACGAAGGTGGAGCCGTTGCGCCACACGTGGCTGAACAGGCGGGTCTTGGCCATGTATCCGCTCTGCCGCAGGGAGGCGAGCACCAGGTCGCCGTCCACCGCGAGCGCCGGGCAACCGGCTTCCCGCCGTTTCTGGTTGGTGAGGCGGACCACCTGACGCATCAGCATGCGGGACCGGAGCCGGGCCGTCGGTGAGGTGGTGGGGGCCGGCGTCTCGACCCCGGTGGGGATCCGGGGGCCGGCGTTCGGGGGCGGCGCGACCGGGGCCAATTGGACGACCGGTGGTGCTGCCTGGAACGGCCGGGGCGGGACGATCGGGCCGTGGGCCAGCGCCGGTGCGGACAGGACGAGCAGGCTCGGCGTGGCCGCGAGCATGGCGACACGTCGTACCACCAGGTCGAACACGGATGCCTCCCGGATCGGAGAACGGGCGCGGATCGCCCGTCTCGGCTATCGCACCCCGTTGTTCGCGGCGTGTCACATCTTTCGCGGAAAGGGCGAAAAGCCGTACTCGAAATGTCAGGCTGAAGGGATGGCCGGGCCTGCGTGGTTTCGGCCCGCTTGCCGACCGGCTTGACCGGATCCTGGTGGACCGCCTCTTGCACAGCTCGCCGGACGCTAAACTGTCACTGTCCGTAAATAGGCTGTGACATCACGCTATGGTGTTTTTGCGCCTTTGAATTTCCTCCGTCCGTGGTCGCGCGGACGGTGTCAAGCAAGACGCCGAGTCCCGGAACACGTTCGTGTGACCGGAGGTCGGCCGTGCCCGGACGGGCGCGAGCGCGGGTTGGGGGCAAGGTGAGCAAACGATGAGTCGCCTACTCGTGGTCGAGGACGACCCGGACATCGCACTCGCACTCCGGTTGCTGTTCAGCCGGGCCGGCTACGAGGTGGCGCACGCCGCCGACGGGCGATCCGGGCTGAAGGAGGCGTACGCCGAGCACCCCGATCTGGTGGTGCTGGACGTCGGCCTGCCGGAGATGGACGGGTGGCAGGTGCTCGAGCGGCTGCGGGACGTCTCAGACGTACCGGTGCTGGTGCTCACCGCGCACGGCCAGGAGGCCGAGAAGGTGCGCGGCCTGCGCGGCGGTGCCGACGACTACCTCACCAAGCCGTTTGCCAACAACGAACTGCTGGCCCGGGTGGAGGCCCTGTTGCGCCGCTCCTCCACCGGGCAGAACAGCTGGGCGAGCCAGGTCTACGACGACGGCCTCGTCCATCTCGACCCGACCAAGCGCCGGGTCTACGTCAAGGGCGAGGAGAAGCGGCTCACTCCGACCGAGTTCCGCCTCCTCAACGCGCTGGTCCGGCATGCCGGTGCGGTTCTCAGCCCGAACCAGTTGCTGACACAGGCCTGGGACGACCCCACCGGCATCGGTCAGGAACGGGTCAAGTTCGCGGTGCTGCGGCTGCGCCGCAAGCTCGGATGGTCGGATCCCGATGAATCACCCATCGAGTCCGTACGCGGGTTCGGATACCGCTACCGCCGACCGGGCGGAGATGCCTGAGTCTTCCTCAATTTGCGCCCTCGCGAGTCGATGAGGGCTGTGAAGCCGAGCAGGAGGTAGTAAGTCGTGGAAGACCTTGGCGAGATCGTCGGCGAATTCCTGATGGAGAGCCACGAGAACCTGGACCAGATCGACCGGGACCTCGTGAGCCTTGAGCAGGAACCGGACTCGCGTGACCTGATCTCCCGTATCTTCCGGGCGATCCACACCATCAAAGGCACCAGTGGGTTCCTGGCCTTCTCCCGTCTGGAGAAGCTCGCGCACGCCGGTGAATCCCTGTTGTCCCGGCTTCGTGACGGTGTTCAGCCGGTCACCCCGGAGACCATCACGGTCCTGCTGCTCTGCATCGACGGCGTCCGTTCGCTGCTCTCCTCCATCGAGGAGAAGGGCACCGAGGACGAGGTCGACGTCGACAGCATGATCGTCAAGATCCAGGCCCAGATGAACGTGCCCTCGGAGGCCGCTCCCGCCGCGGCTCCGGCCGCTCCGGCTGCTCCGGCCGCCGAGGCCGAGACTCCGGTGAGCGTCGAGGAGGCGCCGGCCGCCACCCGTCCGGCCCCCGAGCCGGTCGCCGATCAGCGCCAGCCGCTCGGCCAGATCCTGGTCGACGCCGGCGCGGCCCAGCCCTCCGACGTGAGCTCGGCGCTCCAACAGCAGCTCGAGGGCGACGAGCGCAAGCTCGGCACCATCCTGCTGGAGGAGGGCAAGGCACAGCCGGCCGCGGTCAACGAGGCACTCCAGTCCCAGGCGCCGAAGCGCAGCATCGCGGACAGCGCGATCCGCGTCGACGTGGACCTGCTGGACACCCTGATGAATATGGTCGGTGAGCTGGTCCTGGCCCGGAACCAGCTGGTCCGCGGCGTGATGGAGATCGGCGACACGACCCTGGTCCGCAGCGCACAGCGGCTCGGCATGATCACCAGTGAGCTGCAAGAGGGCATCATGAAGACCCGGATGCAGCCCATCGAGCACATCTGGTCCAAGCTGCCCCGAGTCATCCGGGACCTGAGCAACTCGCTCGGCAAGCAGGTCCAGCTGGTGATGGAGGGCAAGGAGACCGAGCTCGACCGGAGCCTGCTGGAGGCGGTCAAGGATCCGCTGACCCACCTGGTGCGCAACGCGGTCGACCACGGCATCGAGGACCCGGAGCGGCGGCTCGCCGCGGGCAAGGGTCCGGAGGGCACGCTCACGCTTCGCGCGTACCACGAGGGCGGCCACGTCGCGGTCGAGGTCGCGGACGACGGCGCCGGCCTGAACGTCGAGCGGATCGCGCAGAAGGCGGTCGAAAACGGGCTGCTCCGTCCGGAGCAGATCCCGAACATGGACAAGCGCGACATCATGGCGATGGTCTTCCAGCCCGGTTTCTCCACCGCGGCGAAGGTCACCAACGTCTCCGGCCGCGGCGTCGGCATGGACGTGGTGAAGACCAACATCGAGAACATCGGTGGCGCGGTGAGCGTCGACTCGACGCCGGGCGAGGGTACGGTCTGGCGCCTCACCATCCCGCTGACCCTGGCGATCATCCAGGCGCTCACCGTGGACTGCGGCGACCAGCGGTACGTCGTACCCCAGGTCGCGGTGCTCGAGCTGGTCTTCGTGGACGGCAACACCACCAAGGTCGAGTACGCCTCCGGCGCGCCGGTCTACCGGCTGCGCGGCAAGCTGCTCCCGCTGGTCCGCCTGGACCGGGCCCTCGGCCTGGAGGTCGGCGGCGACCAGGGCGTCTACATCATGGTGCTGCAGGCCGACGGCCGGCGGTTCGGCCTGGTCGTGGACCGGGTGCTGAACACCGAAGAGGTCGTGGTCAAGGCGCTGAACACCCGGTTCAAGGACATCGGCCTGTATGCCGGCGCGACCATCCTGGGCGACGGCAAGGTGGGTCTGATCCTGGACGTCTCCTCGCTGGCCCGCCGCTCGCACCTGGCCGTCGACTCGGAGCGCGAGAACGTCGCGGAGAAGCGCGGTCCGGCCGGCGGCGGCACCGAGCGCCTGCTGGTCACGGCGGTCGGCGAGCGCCGGGTGGCGATTCCGCTGGACACCGTCACGCGGCTCGAGGAGTTCCCGCGGGACCGGATCGAGCACGCCGGCTCCCGCGAGGTGGTCCAGTACCGCGGCCAGATCCTTCCGCTGGTCCGGCTGTCGCACCTGCTCGGGGCGTACGGCGAGGAGCTGGAGGGCGACACCGTCTCGGTGGTGGTCTACAGCGAGGGCGGAAAGAGCGTGGCACTCGTGGTGGACCGGATCGTCGACATCGCCGAGAACTCCACCACGGCCCGCCGGGACGCGGAGGAGGACGGCCTGGTCGGCACCGCGGTGATCCAGCAGCGGGTGACCGAGCTGCTCGACGTACGCCGGGCGATCCTCGCCGCCGACCCGAACTTCTACAGCGACGCGGCCGACGACATGCTGGTGGAGGCCTGACATGGCGAGTCGTCAGTTCGCCACCTTCGAGGTGGACGGACAGCTCTTCGGGGTCGAGGTGCACACCGTGCAGGAGGTGCTCTCGTACAACGAGTACACCCCGGTGCCGCTCGCGCCGCCGGCGGTCGGTGGCCTCTTCAACCTGCGCGGCCAGGTGATCGCCGCGGTCGACCTCCGGGTGCAGCTCGGGCTCGCCCGGCAGGCGCTCCAGGGCCCGGTCATGAACGTCATCCTGCGCGGTGACGGTGAACCGGTGAGCCTGCTGGTGGACAAGATCGGTGAGGTCGTCGACCTCGATGACGAGACGTTCGAGCCGCCGCCGGACACGCTGAGCGGGCCCACCCGGGAACTCGTGGTGGGCACGTTCAAGCTGGACGGGCGCTTGATGCTGGCGCTCGACGTCAATCAGGCCGTCGACACTTACCGCGCCACGACCTGATGTACAGCCTGGTCAGCGCCCCCGTACTGGGCTTCGACTTGACCCGCCTGGAAGGCGGGCCGGCCGCGGCCGAGGTGTTGCTGCGCGCGTTGCGCCTGCAGAGCGGGGACCTGCCGATACTCGCGGAGCGGCTCCCGGACGAGGGTGCCCGGGGCCTGCTCTGGGTGGAGGTGGAGAGCGCCGCCCGGCGGATGCCGTCGCTCAAGGGCATGTCGAAGGACGACCCGGCCGGCAACCTCGCCCTGGTGGAGCGGGCGCCGATCGGCTCGGTCGACTCGCTGCTCACCTGCCTGCGCTACGACGTGATGTCGTGGACCTGGCAGGGCGCCGGGCGGGCCGCCCGGCAGAGTGAGGAGGCGGCAGCCGCGACCGCGCTGCTCTGCGACGCCGCGGTCGCCAGCTACCTGCGTGAGGTGCTGGACGAGGAGACCCGCCGCCGGCTCGGCGCCGGCTGGGTGGCGGCGGTGCGCAAGCTGCCGGTCGGCGCGCCGATCGACATGGGTCCGCACCACTACACCGTCTCCGCACTGCTCGACCGACTGCGCACCCTGCGACCGGAGGACCGCCAGCGAGTGGTCTCGTCCGCCGACGACGCCCGCCGCAACACCGCGGGATGGTCGCCGGCCGTGCACTCGGCGTCCTGGGCGGCGTACCTCTCGGACCGGATTCGCACCGCGGCGGCCGCGCAGATGCTGCTGGTACAGGCGGTGGACACGGCCGGGATTCCGCTGGCCGACCGGGCCGGTGGGGTCTGGAACATGCTCAGTGGCGCCGTTCAGGCGCTGGTGGTTCGCGACCTGCTGGACACCGCTACGGCTCACCGGCTGCTCGCACCGGTGGTCGCGGCGCTCGGCCCGGCCTGGCTCGGTTGAAGGGAGGGTGAATGATCTCGGTTCTCGTCGTCGATGACTCCGTGGTGGTCCGTCGGCTGATCGTCGATGCTCTCGGGGAGGCTCCGGGCATCCAGGTCGTCGGCACGGCCGCGAACGGACTGCTCGCGCAGGCGAAGATCGATCAGCTCAAGCCCGACGTCGTCACCATGGACATCGAGATGCCGCAGATGGACGGCATCGAGGCGGTCCGTGAGCTGCGCAAGCGGCACGCGACGCTGCCGGTGATCATGTTCAGCACACTCTCCGCGGCCGGGGCGAACGCCACCCTGGAGGCGCTCTCCGCCGGGGCCACCGACTACGTGACCAAGCCCAGCAACGTGGGCTCGGTGCAGCAGTCCATCGCGGCGGTGCGGGAGCAACTCGTACCGAAGATCCAGGCGCTGGGCGGGCGGCGCAAGCCGGCCGGTCCGCCGGCTCGCTCGGCACCCCTGTCCGCGCGCCCCGGCGCGGCACCTCTGCGACCCGGTCTTCCGCCCTCCGCACCGGGCCGCCCGCCGGCCGCCGGCCCCGCGCCGGTCCGGCCCGCGGGCCGCCGCGTCGCCGGCGGAAAGATCGACATTTTGGCGATCGGTTCCTCCACGGGCGGGCCGGACGCGCTGACCAAGGTGCTGCTCGGGCTTCCGGCCGATCTGCCGGTTCCGATCGTGATCACGCAGCACATGCCGCCGGTCTTCACCAAGATGTTCGCCGAGCGGCTGGACCGCAGCACGCCGCTGCGCGTGGTGGAGGCGGGCGAGGGGATGGAACTCGCGCCCGGCAACGTCTACATCGCCCCGGGCGACCGCCATCTGGTCTTCCAGCGCCGGGGAACAGCGACGGTGACCCAGCTCAGCAGTGCACCACAGGAAAACTCGTGCCGGCCGGCGGTGGACGTGATGTTCCGCTCGGTAGCGGCACTGTACGGCGGATCCGCCTTCGCGGCCGTGCTCACTGGTATGGGACAAGACGGACGGAGTGGTGCGAAAGTGCTACGAGACTCGGGCGCCGAGGTGCTGGCACAGGACGAGGCGACCTCGGTGGTCTGGGGTATGCCCGGCGCCGTGGTCGGCGCGGGCCTGGCCGACGAGGTGCTGCCATTGGACCGCATCGCGGGGGCACTGCTCAACCGCGTACGGGTGGGCCGCGCGCCGGCGGTGGCCCGATGACCCTCTCCCAAGCGGAATTCGCGTTCGTCTCCAACCTGGTACGCCGGGAAGCGTCGATCGTGCTCGCGCCGGGCAAGGAATACCTGGTCGAGGCCCGGTTGATCCCGGTCGCCCGTGCGGTCGGGGCGGCCAACGTCAACGACTTCATCGGCGACCTGCAGAAGCGTCCCAACCCACAGTTCCAGCGCAAGATCATTGACGCGCTGACCACGAACGAGACGTCTTTCTTCCGGGACCGGGAGCCGTTCGCCGCGCTGACCGACGTCGTGCTGCCGGAACTGATCAAGTCCCGGGCGACGCAGCGCAAACTGCGGTTCTGGTCGGCGGCGAGCTCCAGCGGCCAGGAGGCGTACAGCCTGGCCATCACGCTTCAGGAGGCGTTGCCGGCCGGATGGTCGTACGAGATCGTCGGCACCGACATCTCCACCGCCATGGTGGAACGTGCGCAGAAGGCCGAGTACAGCCAGGTCGAGGTCAACCGCGGTCTGGCCGCCACCCAGCTGGTGCAGTACTTCGAACGGGCCGGTGCTCACTGGCGGGTCATCCCGGCGCTGCGCAAGAGCGTCGAGTTCAAGCACATGAGCCTGACCGCGCCGTTCCCGCCGATGCAGCCGTTCGACGTGATCTTCCTACGCAACGTGCTGATCTATTTCGACGTCGCCACGAAGCGCCAGGTGCTCCAGAACGCAGCACGGATCCTGCGCCCGGACGGCTGGCTCTTCCTCGGTGCCGCGGAGACCACGATCGGGATCGACGACAACTACGAGCGGGTGGCCGCCGGCCGCACCTCTGCCTACCGGACTCGCAATGCGGTGCCCGCCGGTGCCGCGAGAAGGGGATGACGCCGATGCGCGCCATGGTGATCGACGATTCGCGCGCAATGCGCATGATCCTCAAGCGCATCGTCACGAAGCTCAACTTCGAGGCGGTGGAGGCGGGGGACGGCAAGGAGGCTCTGGATCTCCTGGCTGACATGACCGAGGTGCCGGAACTGGCCCTCATCGACTGGAACATGCCCAACATGAACGGGCTCGAGTTCGTCACCAAGGTCCGGGCCGATCCGCGGCTGCGGGAGATGACGCTGGTGATGGTCACTACCGAGAGCGAACAGAGCCAGATCGTCCGGGCGCTCGCAGCGGGCGCCCATGAATACGTGATCAAGCCTTTCACCGAAGGCGCGATGATCGAAAAGCTGGCCCTGCTGGGCCTCGTCCCGACCGGAGCGAACTCATGAGTGTCGAAGTCGAGGTCAACGAGAGTGACCTCGCCGAGATGGTGGAACAGGTCTGGGAGTCGTACCTGGATCCCGAGGGCATCAGCCCGCTGATCCCCACGTACGACGAGAACCAGCCTTCGGAGGTGCATTCCTCGGTCTCCATAACCGGGTCCTGGAGCGGACACGTCGTCTACGCCTGCTCCAGAGCCGCCGCCCAGCGCGCCGCGGCCGCCTTCCTGGCGATGGAGATGGACGAGGTGAGCGAGGACGACATTTCCGACACGCTCGGCGAACTGGCGAACATCGTCGGCGGCAACGTCAAGGCGATGTTGCCGGCAGGGGCGCATCTGTCGCTCCCGCAGGTGGTGCTGGTCTCGGAATCCTCAGCCCGATACCCGAACGCCAAGCGCATCAGCGGCGTGTACGGGATGTGGGAGGGCGAACCGGTGTCCGTTTCGATGTGGCAGAGCAGCGCCGACAACAAGGAGGAGGGTGCATGAAGATCCTCATCGCCGACGACAGCCGGGTGATGCGGCAGATCGTCGTACGGACCCTGCGTCAGGCCGGATTCGGCGACCACGATCTGGTGGAGGCCGCGGACGGACAGGAAGCGTTCGACAAGGCAACGGCGGAGAAGCCGGACCTGGTGATCTCGGACTGGAACATGCCGCACATGACCGGCATCGAGGTGCTGCGTCAGTTGCGTGCCGCCGGCAACAACGTGAAGTTCGGCTTCGTGACCTCGGAGTGCACTCCGGAGATGATGACGGCCGCGGAAGGCGCCGGGGCGGAGTTCTTCATCGTCAAACCCTTCACAGCTGAGCGATTCGATGAGGTTTTCGCTCCTATCTTGGGATGATTAGGACATGTCAGACGTCTCGGTTCTTCCCGGCTCACTAGCCGTTCGTAACCTGTTCGAGGACCTGCTCGGTCGTGAGGTGGTCGTCAGCCCCGGCGACCCGCTCAGCGCGCCGGAGGTCGCCACCGCGACGGTCGCCATCTTCACCGACGCCGGCCAGAAGATCTACGCGGTCATGGGCATGCAGCTCAGCCTCGCGGCGAACGCGGGTGCCGCTCTGGGTCTGCTGCCGGCCGGCGCCGCCGAGGACAGCATCGACGAGAAGCAGCTCTTCCCCAACCTGGCGGAGAACGTCGGCGAGCTATGCAACGTGTTCACCAGCCTGCTCAACAAGGAGGGCGCACCGCACCTCAAGCTCCACCAGGTGATCTACCCGGGCATGGATCTGCCCGCCGACGCGCGCGCGGTCCTGCTCGCCCTCGGCCGGCGCCTGGACCTGATGGTCGAGGTCAGCCGGTACGGAAAGGGCAAGCTCAGCCTGTCGCTCGCACCCTGAGCGCCCTGACCCGAGGCGAAAATTGAAGAACTCATCTTGCGGGCCCGCCGATCCGGCGGGCCCGCAAATTTGTGCCTAAGCAATCCGGAGCCCGGGCCGAAACTTAGGTTGAGCTTGCTACGGACAGGGCTCGTTACGGACAGGGCTCGCTACGGACAGGGCTCGCTACGGAACAGGAGAAGTCGATGACCTCACCGATTTCCGGACCCACCGGCGCCAACCCGGCCGCCGCCTCCACCGAGGCGGCCAAGAGCAAGTCGCTCGGTGACAAGGACACGTTCATGAAGCTTCTCGTCGCCCAGCTGAAGTACCAGGACCCCACCAAACCAGCCGACTCGACCGCGTTCCTGGCGCAGACCGCCCAGTTCACGCAGGTCGAGAAGCTGGAAGACATGATCAACATGCTCCAGTCGCAGCGCATGATCGGCGCCAGTTCGCTGGTCGGCAAGACGGTCACGTACATGGACGACACCGGTGCTCAGCAGACCGGCGTGATCACTGCGGCAAAGCTCAATGGAGACAGCGAACCGACGCTCAAGGTCGGGAACACGGATGTGCAGCTGTCAAAGGTCACGGAAATCACCACCGGTTCCGCGACCGCCTGATCCCATCCGACCGCCCTACCCGCCATGCAAAAGCGGAGTAGGGCATCCCACCCCAAAGCTAAGGACATTTCTCTATGCTGCGATCCCTTTACTCCGGCATCAGTGGTCTCAACGCTCACCAGCGGATGATCGACGTCACGGGCAACAACATCGCGAACGTCAACACCACCGGCTACAAGTCGTCACAGGTCCAGTTCAACGACACGCTGAGCCAGATGATGGGTGCCGCGGGCTCCCCGCAGGAAGGTCAGGCCGGTACCAACCCGGCCCAGGTGGGCCTCGGTGTCCGGGTCGCCGGCGTAACGGCCAACTTCAGCCAGGGCTCGGCGCAGACCACCGGCAAGTCCGGCGACATGATGATCCAGGGTGACGGGTTCTTCATCACCCGCAGCGGCAACGAGAACCTCTACACCCGGGCGGGCTCGTTCTTCTTCGACGCGAACGGCGTGCTGACCAACAGCACCGGCGAGCCGGTACAGGGTTGGACGGCGGATGATGGTGTGGTCAACTCGGCCGCCAAGCCCGGCGACATCCGAATGCCGCTGGGCTCCACCATTCCGCCGGAGGCGACCACGAAGGTCACTCTCAAGGGCAACCTGAGCAGTGACGACGTTCCGGACATGAACAACCCGAGCAACAGCGGCACCTCGTACGTCACCACGATCCCGGTCAAGGTGTATGACGCGCAGGGCGGTACGAAGACAGTCACGGCGCAGTTGACCCGAGTCGCGAACACTCCCACACCTGTCCCGCCTGCTGTGGCCTCGTCGACCTGGGAGGTCGATCTGCTGGACGAGAGCGGCGCAAGCGTGCTCCCGCCGCCGGTCCCTCCGGCAACCCTGCCGAGGATCCTCTTCGAGGGCGGCAAGCCGGTTGTCGCGCCCGGTGGCGCCGCGCTGACGTCGCAGCTCATCGGCGATTACACCTTCGACCTCGGGGACATTTCGTCGTACGCGGGCAATACCGATGCCCGGGTGTTCGACACCGACGGCCAGGCGGCCGGCGCGCTGACGTCGCTCTCCTACACGGTGTCCGACAGCGGTGAGATCATCGGCGTCTACAGCAACGGCCTCAAGCAAACGCTGGGCCAGGTTGCCATGGCGACCTTCAAGAACGTCGCCGGCCTGGAAAAGGTCGGCAACTCGATGTTCCGGACCACCGTCAACTCCGGCTACGCCCAGGTCGGCGAACCCGGCAGCCCCGGCATGGGCCAGGTCATCTCCGGCGCGCTGGAGATGTCGAACGTCGACCTCGCACAGGAGTTCACCAACCTGGTCGTCGCCCAGCGCGGCTTCCAGGCGAACTCCCGCATCATCACCACCTCTGACGAGATCCTCCAGGAGCTCGTCAGCATGAAGCGGTAATCCGGTTCCTCGGCCGAACGAGGCCGGGACAGGCATTTGTGCCTGTCCCGGCCTTTTTCGTAGGCGGTGACCATCGCACCCGGATAGCCACCGGCGCGATCTCATCAGCAACCGGCTATCGACCGATGAACTAGGTGACGGGCCACGGAGGGCCCCACCAGCCAAGACGCCCCAAGGACGGAAGTCGTGATTCTCGTAACCCGCATCAACGGTGCCGTGTTCGCACTGAACCCGGATCTCGTCGAGCGTGTCGACTGCACGCCCGACACGGTCGTAACCCTGGTGGACGGCACCAAGTACATCATCGCCGAGTCCGTGCCCGAATTCATCGACTCGGTGCGCCACTACCGCGCCTCGCTGATCGCCCAGGCCAGCCGCATGGAGCCTGAGCCGGCCATGACCACCTCGTCCTCTTCCCGTGAAGATCTCGATGCCAAGGTGCTCCCGCTGCACCGGAAGGAACGCTGATGGACCTCGCAACCATCATCGGTGTAGTCGCCGGTCTGGCGATCGTATTCACCGTTCAGCTCGTTGAGGGCGGCAACCCCGCCTCCATCATGCTGTGGCCGTCGATGCTGCTGGTCTTCGGTGGAGGCTTCGCCGCCGCCATGGCGGGTGGCGTCATGAAGGACACGAAGGCCTTCGGCACCCAGCTCAAGAAGGGCTTCACCCACAAGGTCACCCCGCCCACCGAGCTGCTCGACAGCGTCGTGAAGCTGGCCGAGCGGGCTCGCCGCGAGGGCCTGCTGGCCTTGGAGGACGCGGTCAAGACCGTCGAGCACCCCTTCCTCAAGCGGGGTCTGCAGCTGGCCATCGACGGCACCGACCCGGACGAGCTGCACGACATCCTGCACGCCGAGGTCGCCGCCAAGAAGAAGTCCGACAAGGCCGGCGTGAAGTTCTTCGAGTCCTGGGGTGGCTACGCCCCGACCATCGGCATCATCGGCACGGTCATGGGTCTGGTGCTCGTGATGGAGAACCTGGACAAGCCCGAGACGCTCGGCCACTCGATCGCCGCGGCGTTCTGCGCGACCCTCTGGGGCGTGCTCAGCGCGAACATGATCCTCCTTCCGATGGGTGCTCGCCTGGCTCGGCTGAGCGCGATCGAGGCGGAGGAGATGGAGCTGGTCATCGACGGTGTCCTGGCCATCCAGGCCGGCTCGAACCCGCGTCTGGTCGCGCAGAAGCTGCGTAGCCTGCTCCCGCCGGACGAGATGAAGAAGGCCGAAATGGCATCGACGACGAAGAAGGCGGCCTGATCCGATGAGTTCCGGCGGCGGGGGCGCCAAGCGTAAGCAGAAGCACGAGGAACACGAGGAGCACGTCAACCACGAGCGCTGGCTCGTGTCGTACGCGGACATGATGACCCTGCTGTTCGTTCTCTTCGTAGTGCTCTTCGCGATGAGCAGTGTGGACCAGAAGAAGTTCGCCCAGCTGGCAGCCGGCCTCTCGGCCGGGTTCGGTGCCGACAGCGTCGCCTTCACGGGACAGTCGGCCCCGCTCGACGGCGCGGCCAACACCGCACAGGTGGTGCAGATCGACCCGGGCGCCAACCCGGGTGACGGCACCTCCGGCACCGAGGGTCTGAACATCACCCAGAAGGCGGCGGTCGACCGCGCGGTCCTGGCCGAGGACCGCAAGCGGGCGTCGGCCAACGCCGAGAAGGCGGCCAAGGAGGCCGAGGACCTCAAGGCCATCGAGCGGAAGATCGCCGACGCACTGGCGGCGCAGAAGCTGCTCAGCAGCGCCAAGTTCACGATCGACCAGCGCGGCCTGGTGGTCACCATCGTGACCAACGAGGTGGTGTTCGCGGGCAACCGCGCGGAGCTCCGGGACGGCGGCAAGAAGATCCTGGGCGCGATCGCTCCGACCCTGGACGGTCTGCCCAACAGCATCGAGGTCGACGGGCACACCAACCAGTTGAACGCGAAGACCACGTACTACCCGAGCGGCTGGGAGCTGTCCGCGGCGCGGGCCTCGACCACGGTCCGGTTCTTCACCGAGCACGGCATCCCGAAGAAGCGGCTGAGCGCGGTCGGTTTCTCCGACACCAAGCCGTTGATCGACCCGAAGGATCCGCGTTCGATCACCCAGAACCGCCGCGTGGACGTCGTCGTCCTGACGCAGCTCACAGCGGAGCAGGCAGCGCTGCTGCCGGCCGCATCCGGCGCGGACGGCAAGTTGCACACCGGCCAGACGACGGCCGCCGCCAAGGCGCAAGCCGCGGCGGAGGCGGCCACGACGGCCGCCACCACCAAGACCACGACCACGACGCACGACTGAACTGAGGGGAGTTCCGATGGCGGACGAGAAGGACACGGCGGCTGAGGCGCCGAAGAAGTCGAAGAAGATGCTGATGATCATCGTCGCCGTGGCGGTCGTCCTGCTGGGCGGTGGTGGTGCCGGAGCGTTCTTCATGCTGAAGGGCGACTCGGCCGAGGCGGTCGAGGAACCGGTGAAGGGCGACGTGGTCGCGATCGAGAACACGCTGACGGTGAACCTGGCCGACGGTCACTACCTGAAGTTCGGTTTCGCCCTGCAGATGACCGAGGCGGCCGGTCACGAGGAGGTCGACGTCAACCAGGCCCTGAACCTCGCGATCGAGACCTACACCGGCCGGGACGTCGCGGAGTTCGCCACCGAGGAAGGCCGCAACACGCTCAAGGCCGAGCTCCTCGAGAAGGTCGAGAAGGCGTACGAGAAGGAGGAGCAGCAGATGGTCATGGACATCTACTACACCTCTTTCGTGACCCAGTAACCGACACATCGCCGAGCGGGCAGGTCCTCCACCGGGGGACCTGCCCATCGGACGAAAAACTGGACTAAAACGGCGCCAAGGCTCAGCGGTTCGGTAACCGAGCCGATGAGGACGACGTGACCACCGCTTCCCGTTCCCCCGGCAGGATTTCACGTCGCGGCCAAGGCGGGGGCCCGGCGCCGTACGATTTCCGCCGTCCCATCAAGCTCTCCCGTGAGCACGTCCGCACCCTGCAGATCGCCTTCGAGACGTACGCGCGCAGCTGCGGCACCCTGCTGACCACCCGGCTCCGGGCGGTCAGCAATTGTTCGTTGATCTCCATTGAGCAGCTGAACTACGACGAGTACGTCGCCTCGCTGGCCAATCCCACGATCATCGGCGTGGTCGTCCTCGACCCGCTCCCCGGCACGGTGCTCATCGAGATCGCGCAGTCCGCCGTGATGACCGCGATCGACCACATGCTCGGCGGACCCGGCGGTGCCCAGCCGGAGCGGCCGCTGACCGAGGTCGAGATGCCCCTGCTGCGCGGCCTGATCGAGCGGATGCTGGGCGAGCTGCGCTACGGCTTCGAGACGCTCGTCGACATCTCGCCGAAGCTCAAGGAGATCGAGTACAACGCGCAGTTCCTGCGCGCGCACGCTCCCGGTGACGCCGTGGTGATCGCGTCCTTCGAGATGAAGATCGGCGCCGAGGAGTGCGTCGCCACCATCTGCCTGCCGTTCAACACGATCCTGCCGGTGCTCTCCCGGACCGAGACGATCGTGCTCAGCGCGGCCGAGCGGCAGGCCCGCGACCGGGCACTGCGCAACCTGACTGCCGGACTTTCCGCGGCTCCGATCGACGTAGCAGTGCGATTTCAGCCCATTCGGATGCGTACCGATGACATCGTGGATCTACGTCCGGGTGACGTCGTGCCGCTGGGGCATCCGACCAGCCGGCCGCTCGAGGTGACCGTCAACGACACCGTCTTCGGCCATGCCGTTCCCGGTAACCAGGGCGCTCGGCTCGCCTGTCTCGTAGTGCCGTCGCCCAACGAGAACTCGTCCAAGGAGTCTGGCCGCTCATGACCGCCCCCACCATCAACGCGCCGCAGCTGGCGCTCGCCCGGAACGCCGCGGAGGCCGCGCTGGCCGTCCTGCCCACCAGCCGGGCCCTGGTCACCGCCGATCCGGTGGCCCCCGACGCCGGGACGGTGATCGACGGTCAAGCGATCACGGCGCGGTTCACCGGAGCGGCGTCCGGCGAGGTCGTCGTGGTGGTCGGTCAGGATCTGGCGGACGCGCTGCGGGAGAGCCCGCTCGGCGAACTGGACCTGACCGCGGCGGTCCGGCCGGCGCTGGAGGCGGCCGCCCGGGTGTTCGGCCCGGTGGTGCTCGACCCGGGCCAGCTGATGGAGCCGGAGGTCGCGCTCAGCGCGCTGGCCACCAAACCCGGTGCGGTCGCGGTCCCACTGCGGGACGACGAGGCGGTACGCGCCGTGGTCGCCCTGGCGCTGAGTCAGTGGCCGGGCGACGAACCCGCCGCCGATCTGGCGCCGCAGACCGCCCGGTCGGGCGGCGGCACGCGTGGTGGCCTCGACATGCTGCACGACGTCGAGATGGAGGTCTCCGCCGAGCTGGGCCGGACCCGGATGAGCGTACGAGAGCTGCTATCCCTGACCCCCGGCGCGATCGTCGAGCTGGACCGGGCCGCGGGCAGTCCCGCCGACCTGCTGGTGAACGGCCGCCTGATCGCCCGCGGTGAGGTCGTGGTGGTCGACGAGAACTTCGGCATCCGGATCACCGAGATCGTCTCGCCCGGCGCCGAGTAGGGGTATCTGTCTTGATCGGGCTCGTCGTCCAGGTCGCCTTCTCGCTGCTGGTCGTCCTCTTCCTGATGTGGGGCCTGGCCCGGGTGATACGCCGGCCGTACGGTGGGCGGGCCTCCGGTCCACTGGCCGTGCTGCACCGGCAGCAGCTGAGCCGGAACGCGGTCCTGGCCGTGGTCAAGGTGTCCGATCGGGCGTACGTCCTGGGCGTCACGGACCAGCAGGTAAGCCTGCTGGGGGAGACCGATCTCGAGGTCTTCGAGCCGGAGCCGCCCGAGCATCGCGACCACCTCGAGGTGGACTCCGTGACGCTGCCGGACTGGCATCCGGTCGACGTCGGCGGCCGGCTGGACACCGCGCCGATGTCACCGCGGTCCCGGACGTCGCCGCTGGAGTTCCTCCGAGATCGGACCTCAAGGCAATGATGCGACGCGCGATCCTGCTGCTGATGGCGGCCGCCGGACTGGCCCTGGTACTGCTTCCCGGCGCCGCTTCCGCGGTACCCGGACCTCCGGGTGGCTCGGTGACAGCTGTTCAGGATCGCGCGCGGCTCATGCCCGTACCGCAGGCGCCCGCACCGCCGTCGCCGCCCAGCATCAACATCGACATCAACGGTACGAATCCCGACGGCAGCCGCCCGGCCTCGTCACTGGTGATCGTCCTGGGCCTGACGCTGCTCTCGGTGGCGCCGGCGTTGCTGCTGCTCTGCACGTGTTTCACCAAGGTCTTCATGGTGCTCGGCATCACCCGCAACGCGCTCGGCCTGACCAGCATGCCACCCAACCAGGTGCTCGCCGGGCTGGCGCTGTTCCTCAGCCTGTTCATCATGGGCCCGACCGTCTCGCAGGTGAACGAGCTGGGCGTGCAGCCCTATCTGTCCGGCGACAAGACCCAGTCCCAGGCGTTCCGGGACGGGGTGGAGCCGCTGCGTGAGTTCATGTACGAGGTGACCCGCGAGGACGAACTGGCCTTGATGATCAAGGTGTCCGGCGATGAGCGGCCGGAGAACATCGAGTCCGTCTCGCTCACCACGCTGGTGCCGGCCTTCATCCTCTCTGAACTGCGGGCCGCGTTCATCATCGGCTTCGTCATCTTCATCCCGTTCCTCATCATCGACCTGGTGGTATCCGCGTCGCTGATGTCCCTGGGCATGATGATGTTGCCGCCGGTGACGGTGGCACTGCCGTTCAAGCTGTTGCTGTTCGTGCTCGTCAACGGGTGGGGTCTGATCATCACGGCGTTGGTCGGCTCGTACTGAGATCATGGACTTCGACGTAGCCACCGCGGAACTGCTGGCGATCATGCTGGGAGCGGTGCGGACCGGCGCGTGGATGATGATCTGCCCACCGTTCAACTCCCGGCTCATCCCGGGACCGGTCAAGGCGCTGCTCTCGGTCGGCCTCACCCTGCCGATGGCGCCGTACCTGCGCAGCACCGTGCCGTCGCTGGAGACCGCGGACCTGATCGCCAGCGCGGCGCTCCAGGTGTTCATCGGCGCCGGGTTGGGCTTCCTCACCGCGCTGCTCTTCGCCGCGCTGCAGGCGGCCGGTGACCTGCTCGACCTGTTCGGCGGTTTCACCCTGGCGATGGCGTACGACCCGTGGTCGATGAGCCAGAGCTCGATCTTCGGCCGGTTCTACCAGCTGCTCGCGATCACCCTGCTCTTCGTCAGCGACGGGCACCAGCTGATCCTGCGCGGCTTCCTGCAGAGCTTCCGTACGCTGCCGCTGGACACCACGTTCTCGATGGAGACCTTCAGCCGGCTGCTGGTCCAGGGGATCGGCGAGATGTTCGTGGCGGCCGTCCAGATCGCCGGGCCGCTGATCGCCGTACTCTTCCTCGCCGACGTGGCGCTCGGCCTGCTGAACCGGGTGGCGCCCGCGCTCAACGCGTTCCAGCTGGGCTTCCCGGTGAAGATCTTCCTGGTGGTGACGCTCTCCGCTATCGCCATCGCGATGCTCCCGGGGGTCCTCGACTCGCTCGTCGACAAGGCGGTCACCGCGGTGGTCCGGCTCAGCGGAGGCTGACCGTACGCCGATCGGGCAGAGGAAGGGGGTGAGGAGATGTCCGGCGAGAAGACTGAGGAACCGACACAACAAAAGCTCAAGAAGGCCCGGCAGGAAGGCCAGATCGGTCGTAGCCAGGACCTCGGCGCCTGGGTCGGCATGCTGGCCGCCAGCATCATGCTGCCCCGCACCCTGAGCCAGGCCATGGACCACGCCCGTGAGCTGATGGCCAAGGTGCCGGACACGATCGCCGACCCGGATCCCGGCAAGACCCTCGCCATCTTCAAGGACGCCCTGTTCAGCGCGGCATGGGCGGTCCTGCCCCTGGCGCTCACCATGATGGCGGTCGGCGTCGTGGCCGCCGGCGCCCAGGGCGGCATCCGGGTGGCGACCAAGCTGTTCATCCCGAAGTTCAACCGGCTGAACCCGTTCTCCGGGATCAAGCGCATCCTCGGCCCGCAGGCGATCTGGGAGGGCGTCAAGGCCCTGGTGAAGACCGTGGTGCTCGGGACGGTCCTCTACTTCACGATGAAGGACATCGTGCCGGTGCTGATGACGGCCGGTCAGCTTCCGCTTCCGGCGCTGCTCGGTACGGTCAAGGACGCCTCACTCCAGCTGATCCGGGCGGCCGCGGTGGCCGGCATCGTGATGGCGGCGGCCGACTACTTCGTGGTGCGCCGGCGCACCAAGAAGCAGCTGCGGATGAGCAAGGAAGAGGTCAAGCAGGAGCACAAGAACACCGAGGGCGATCCGCTGCTCAAGGGCCAGATCCGGGCCCGGCAGATGGCGATGGCCCGCAACCGGCAGATGGCGGACGTGCCGACGGCGGACGTGGTGGTGGTCAACCCGGTGCACGTCGCCGTCGCCCTGCGGTACGACCCGGAGAAGGGCGCTCCGCGCGTGGTGGCGAAGGGCAAGGGCCCGCTGGCGGCGAAGATCCGCCAGCTCGCCACCGACAACCGGGTGCCGATGGTGCAGGACGTGGCTCTGGCCCGGGCACTCAACTCCAGTTGCGAGATCGGCCAGGAGATTCCGGCGGAGTTCTTCGCGGCGGTGGCGAAGGTGCTGGCGTTCGTGATGAGCCTGAAGGCACGTGGTGCGGCGGCCGGTCTGCACCGCAACCCGAACCCCACACCAGCTATGGCATAACCGAAAATTCAGGAGATTTCCTCACATCGCGGTGCAAGAGCAGGGAAGATCGGTGCGTGGCGGTGCCACAGCGGCCCCAGTGACGGCGGAAGTTCGCCGCACTGAACCGTCGTCCCACGGCGACGGGTGGGCCCGGATGGTCATCGGACTGCCCATGCTCGGAAGGTGCCGTGAAGAACCGGAATCTAGGCAGGTTAGCCGTACCCATCGGGGTCATCGGCATCATCATCATGATGGTCGTCCCCCTGCCGACCTTCCTGCTGGACCTGCTGATCGCCGTGAACATCACGGCGGCGCTGCTCATCCTGCTCATCTCGATGTTCGTGCAGCGGCCCCTCGATTTCGCGGTCTTCCCCGCGCTGTTGCTGGTCATGACGCTGTTCCGGCTGGCGCTCAACATCAGCGCGACCCGGCTGGTGCTGCGCGACGGTGACGCCGGCAAGGTGATCCACGCCTTCGGCAGCTTCGTCGTCGGTGGCAACCTGGTGATCGGTCTGGTGATCTTCTCGATCCTGGTCATCGTCCAGATGATCGTGGTGACCAAGGGCGCCGAGCGGGTCGCCGAGGTCGGTGCCCGGTTCACCCTCGACGCGATGCCCGGTAAGCAGATGGCGATCGACGCCGACCTGAACGCCGGCCTGATCGACGAGGCGGAGGCGAAGAAGCGCCGCGCCGACATCTCCGCCGAGGCCGACTTCTACGGTGCCATGGACGGCGGGTCCAAGTTCGTCAAGGGCGACGCCATCGCGGCCATCATCATCACGCTGATCAACCTGATCGGTGGCTTCGCGGTCGGCATCCTGCAGGCCGGTATGGCGCCGGTCGACGCGATGAACCACTACAGCCTGCTGAGCATCGGCGACGGCCTGGTCTCCCAGATCCCCGCGCTGCTGCTGTCGGTGGCCACCGGTCTCATCGTGACCCGCTCGGCCACCTCCGGCGACATGGGTCAGAGCGTCACCACTCAGCTCAGCCAGAACAAGCTCGCCATGCGGATCGGCGGGGGCGCGTCGCTCGCCCTGTGCATCATCCCGGGCCTGCCGAAGCTGCCCTTCCTGCTGGTCGGCGCGGGTGTGCTGTTCATGGCACAGCGGGTGAAGGAGCCGGTGCCCGAGGCGGTCGAGGCGGCCGCCGCGGAGGCGGTCGAGATGCCGCCCGCCGACTCGCCCGAACAGCTGCTCGGCGAGATGCGGATCGACCCGCTCGAACTCGCGCTCGCCCCGGACCTGGTCGACCTGGTCGACGCCAGCAGCGGGGACCTGCTCGACCGGGTACGCGCCCTGCGCCGCAAGATGGCGATGGAACTCGGGGTGATCATGCCGCCGGTCCGTACCCGGGACGACCTGGATCTGCCGCTGTCGTCGTACGCGATCCGGATCTCCGGTGTCGACGCCGGCGCCGGCCAGGCGCCGCCGGGCACCGTGCTGGCGATCGGCGAAGGGCTCCAGGCGTTGCCCGGCCGGGCCGGGGTGGAGCCGGTCTTCGGCCTCAACGGCAAGTGGGTTCCGGCCGAGCTGCACTACCAGGCCGAGCTCTCCGGTGCGACGGTGGTGGACCGCGCTTCGGTGATCATCACGCATCTCGCCGAGATCGTCCGGACCAACGCGAGCCGCCTGCTCGGCCGGGAGGACGTCCGGGCGCTGAGCGAGATGGTCAAGCGGACCCACCCGGTGGTGGTCGAGGAGCTGACCCCGTCGCTGCTCAGCCTCGGCCAGATCCAGAAGGTGCTCCAGGCGTTGCTGGACGAGGGTGTGCCGATCCGGGACCTGGTCCGGATCTTCGAGGCACTCTCGCTGCGCGCCAAGCTCTCGATGGACCACGACAGCCTGGTCGAGGCGGCCCGGGGTGCGCTCGGCCCGGCCATCGCCGCCCAGTACACGACCGCCGGGCGGCTCACCGTGATCACGCTCGACCCGATGCTCGAGCAGGGCCTGCTCGAATCCTTGCGACCCAGCGACACCGGCGCCTTCATGGCGATCGACGGCATGCGTGCCGAGGCGATCGTCAGCGAGGCGAGCCGGCTCGCCGAGGCCGCGGAGCAGCAGGGACTCAACCCGGTCCTGGCCTGCTCACCACAACTGCGGCTGCCACTGATGCGACTGCTGCGGGCCGGCTCACGTCGCCTGCAGGTGCTGTCGTACAGCGAAATCTCTGGTTCCACCGCACAGATCGAGACGATAGGGGTGGTGAACGGTGCCTACGCGGGTGCTGCTTGAGGGACCGGCCATCGAGCCGCTGCTGGCTCAGGTACGTGACGAGTACGGCTCGAGCGTGCGGATCATTTCCGCCGACAAGGTACGAAGCGGTGGTATCGGCGGCTTCTTCGCGAAGCAGCACTACGAGCTCTCCGTCGAGGTACCGGATCCCAATGAGGAGAGTGAAGACATGGCGCAACAAACCGTCGCCCAGAACGGCGCAACAAACTTCGAGCGCCTGCTTGAACAGGCGGAGTCACAGGATCGGGTGACCACCGAGGGTCCACCTCCCGCCCGGGCCCGGCAGGACAGCCGGGAAGCGGGTATGGGCGACACCGGGGCCGCCTTCGCCGAGCTGATGGCGGGGCTGGACGTGGCCACGCACATGGGTGGGACCGCTGCGCACCGTACGCCGGCGCGGGCCCGTCAGCATGAGGACCGTGAGGAAACGCCCACGGTGCGCCCGTTCCGGCCGGCCGCGGCGACCGGTTCGGCGGTCAACGCCGGTCAGCGGCCGCTACCGGCCGCGCTGCCGGTGGGGCCGAGCTTCCCGGAACGGGTCGCAACGGCCGCGGCGGAGCGCGAAGCGTCCCGTGAGCCGGCCGTGCCCATCCGTGCCGCGACCCGGCCCGCGACACCCGCCCATATCCGGACCGCCGAACCCACCCCGGCGCCACCGCGCGTGGCGACGGCGTTCAGCCCGCCTCCGGGCCGGTCCGCCGCCGAGGTGTACGGCCTCGACGAGTCGACACCGGTCTCACCCGCCGCCCCGCCGCCGGCCACGCCGACGCTGCGCTCCGCCGAGCTCGATCCGGTCCAGCGGAACCTCATCTCGGTGGGTATGCCCGAGCCGATGGCTCGCAAGATCACCGGCGGGGACACGTACGCCGGAGTGCTCAGCGTGCTCGCGGCCCGTCCCGCGGCGCCCGGCATCCCGGACGGACCCGGTGAGATCCTGGTCCTGGCCGGCGAGGTGCACACCGCCGTGCCGATCGCCAAGCTGCTGCTGGAGCAGATCCACGTCGACCACAACCACCTGCTGCTGGCCGCACCCTCCACGGCGGGGACCGGGCTGCACTCGTCCCGGCTCATCTCCAGCCGGAGCGCCGCCGAGTCCCGTGCCGAGAAGCTGCAGAGCTCGGAGCATCCCTGGATCGTGGTGATCGACGCCCCGGTCGGCGGCACCGACCCGTTCTGGGTCAACGACATGAGCGACGCGCTGGGCGCCACCGCGCTCTGGGCCGTGGTCGACGCCACCCGCAAGACCGCGGACACCGCCCGTCACCTGCGCAGCCTCGGCGACGTGGAGTCCCTCGTGGTGCACAGCGTGGAGCTCACCTCCGACCCGGCGTCGGTGCTCGGGCTGGACGTACCGATCTTCTCGCTGGACGGCAAACCGGCCACTCCGCACGCCTGGGCCGCGATGCTCTGCGCCCGGATCGCGGCAGAGGTCATGCCCTCCGCCGCCACACCTCGCCGGGCCACCCGTAACACCCGCCGATGATCAGACCGTCGGTCCTGCTGTTCGCGCTGCTGATGAGCGCGCCGGCCTGGTACCGCCTGGTGCTCGACGAGATCGACATCTTTCAGGTGCTGATCCGGTTCCTCGTCGCGGTGCCGATCGCCGCGGTGCTCCTGGCCGGGCTGCGCTTCATCTTGAGCGGGTACCGGTCCTCGGCCGAACCGGCGACCTCGGTGAAACCGGAACCGTTCGACTCGGCGGAACCGGGGAAGTCACCCTGACGGAAACCGGCGCCGGTCCGCGTTCGCGGGCCGGCGCCGACTCGTTCCTGCTCAGGCGTGGATGTCCAGGCGGCCGTCCGGGACGGCCCGCCGGGTCGCGGACGGGGCCGGCTCCTCCGGAACGTCGTTCGCACCGGGTCGGCCATCGGTACGGCGTCCAGGCGCCCCCGCCTCACCGAACTGCTGCCGCGCCTGCTGCTGGGCGGTGCCCTGACGCAGGTCGAGCGAACAGTTCTGGAAGCCGGAGTCCTCCAGCTCGCGGCGCAGTTCGTCGAGGGACGAGCGCAGCGCCTCGGTGCCCGCCTCGGTGCCGCCGGAGAGCTGGACGCTGATGTCCCCGTTCCGGATCTCCGCCACCACCTGGACCGGACCGAGGTCCAGCGGGTGCAGCTGAACGGTGAGCCGGTGGATGCCGTCGGCGTCCAGCCGCAGCGGAGCGATCCGCATGGCCACCTGAGCGGCCGGCGGCGTCGGCACCGCGGGCGCGGGCGGCGGGGGCTCCGGCGTCTCCGCGGTCGCGGCGGTGGGCGCCGTGGCCTGCGGGCCGGTCACGCCGGCCGGCGCCGGGGTGCCCGGAGCCGTGGACGCCCCGGCCTCGGCCGGCACGGTCGTCGGAACGCCGGTGGGCAGCACGGTCGGTGCGGGAGCCTCCGGGGTGGTCTCGGCGGTACGGAAGGCCTCGGCACCGCCACCACCGGCGGACTCACCGCCACCGCCACCGCCACCGCCGGCGCCGGTGTCCGGTGCCGTCGTGTCGGTGGTCGTTGCCGGTGCCGCGACATCCTCGGCCGGGACCGGGTTGGTGACGGACTCCGGGCCGGTCGGTGCGGGCGTCGCCGGGTCGGCCGGAGCGCCGGCCGCGGTCTGCAAGGTGAGACCGGCCGGCCGGACGGTGATGCCGGTGATCGGGGCCGTGGTGCCGGTGGCACCGGTTGCCGGCGCCGCCGTACCGGTCTGGCCGGCGATGCCGGCTGCCGCGGCCGCGGTGCCGGTCGGGCCGGTTGCCGGGACCGCCGTGCCGACCTGACCCGCGCCGGCCTGGCCGGTGACGGCCTGGCCTGTGACGGCCTGGCCCGCGCCGGTCTGGCCTGTGACGGCCTGACCCGTGCCGGTCTGGCCAGTGACGGCCTGATCCGTGACGCCGGCCGCCTGACCCGTGACCCCGGCTGCCTGAGCCGCGTCGCCGGTCACCTGAGCCGCGCTGGCCTGGTCCGTCACGCCGGCCAGATTCGTCATGCCGGCCTGGTTCGCCGGGCCGGAGCCGGTGGCCGCGTTCCCGACGCCGGGCATCGTCCCGGTGGCCTCCGGGCCCGGAACGGGCGCGCCCTCGGCGGCTACCGGAGCGGCACTCGGGGCCGCCGGAGCGGCGACCTCGCCCGGCCCGGCAGCGTTCACGCCCGGACCGGCGTCGGTCACGCTCGCCGCGGCGGAAACGGCCGCGGTTGGTTCGGTCGCCGGCGCGGCGGTCGCGGCAGCGCCCTCGGCGCTGGTGGCGGCCGGGTCGGCGGTTGCCGTGGCGGCCACCATGCCGGTCTGTGCGGCGGTCGCGAGAACGGCTGCCGCCTCGGTGGCCGGAGCCTCGTCGCCGGCCGGGCGGGAACGTTCGCCGCGCGGCTTGACCGTGGTGTCCTGGTCCTTGGCGGAGTCCTCGGCCGCCGCGGGGCCGCGTGCCTCGTCGCGCCGGACAACCGGCCGCTCGGCCGGGCGCGTCCCGGCCGCCTTGTCGGCCCGCCGGTCCACCATCCCGCGCTGCTCGGCGGGAGGCCGCTCGTTGGTGACCCGCTGTCCGGCGGGCCGCCCGGCGGACCGCTCGGCGGCCGCCCGTTCGGCCTGCCGGGTCACGGCGATGCGCTGCTCGGTGGTGCGCAGCGCGGCACGGCGGTCCGCTCCGCGCTCCGCCGCAGCCCGGTCCGCCACGCGATCCGTCACACGATCGGCCGAAGCAGCCCGGCCGGCCGAAGCCGACCGCTCAGCGGTAACAGCGCGATCGGCCGAAGCCGCCCGCTCAGCGGAAACAGCCCGGCCGTGCGCGGTCCGGTCAACAGCGGCCCGGCTGGCGAAAGCCCGATCGGCGAGCGCCCGGTCAGCAGCGGCCCGGTCAGCAGTGGGCCGGTCAGTAGTAGCAGGCCGGTCGGCAGCAGGCCGGTCGGCGGCAGGCCGATCCGTCCCCGCCCGGGCCGGTGCGTCCCGGTCCTCATCGCTCGCCGGGCGGCCCAGCTCGGCCGACAGCGCCGAGCCGAAGTCCGGAGCGCCTTCCTCGCGTCGCCCACCCGGGCGGCGGGTGGTGTCGGCCACTGGCCGGCGGTCGGGACCCGTCACAGAACTCGGCGTGGTCATGCGGTCTCCCTGCTGCTATCGGCGATGGACTGGGCTGGCGGTCGAGGATGTGCGTCTCAGCCGCCGAGCGCGGCCAGGGCCTTCTGAACCTTCGGGACGTACGCCTGGGTCTCGGCGAACGGCGGGATTCCGTCGTACTTGTGCACCGCTCCACCGCCCGCGTTGTACGCGGCCAGCGCCAGCGGCAGCGACTTGAACTCCTTCAGATGCTGGGAGAGCAGCTTCGCCGCGCCGTTGACGGCCTGGGCCGGGTCGAAGGAGTCCTGCACGCCCAGACCGCGGGCGGTACCCGGCATGAGCTGCATGAGACCCTGCGCGCCGGCCTTGCTGACCGCGCGCGGGTCGTAGCCGGACTCCACCTTCGCCACCGCGGCCAGCAGCTTCGGCGAGACGCCGTGGCGGGCGCCGGCGGCCTCGAACAGACCGGCGTACGGCACACCGCTCAACCCACCGGACGAACGCAACCCGGCCGGCCGGAGCGCGGACATGTCCTGCACCGCGGCGGTGGGCACGCTGTCCAGGACACGGCGGATGGCGGTCGGCTTCTCGTACACGGTCTGGATCTTGACGTGGTCGCCGGGCTTCGGCGCCGCGATCATCTTGTTGTCGCCGAGGTAGATGGCGACGTGGTCGACCGGCGAGTTGAACGCGAGGATGTCACCCGGCTTCGCCTCGGCCATGTTCGCCACCGGCCGTCCGGCCCGGGCCTGCTGCCACGAGTTGCGCGGCACCTCGACGCCGAGATCCTGGTAGGCCCGCTGAACCAGAGCGGAGCAGTCCATGCCCTTGCCGGGGTCGCTGCCGCCGAACACGTACGGGGTGCCGAGGTACTTCTTGGCCGCGGCCACCACGTCGTCCCCGCTCGGGCCGGCGACACCGGAGCGCGCCGGGCCGGTCCGGGTCGCGTCGGCCAGCGCCGAAGCGAACTTGCTGCCCGACGCCGCGGTCGTGGCGGCCGGGGCGAGGCCGAGCTGGTCCTGCAACTCCGAGATGCGGGACATGACCCCGCTGACACCCAACGTCATACTTCACTCCCGTTCGGCTCGGCGATATTTCCAGCGGACCGGCGTGCCTTCGCGGTAATCGCAAGTTCGTCGAGGTTGGCCTGGTCGACGCGCAGATCGTGAGCGCGGACCGTGGCGGCGTGCCGCTCGGCCATCAACTCCACCGCCCGCCGGCGCTTGGCGGCGTCGGTCAGCGCGGCGACCCTCTCCCGCTCCACCTCTTCGGCATCGGTGACCATGCGCTGAGCCCCGAACAGCCCGGCGGCGAGTGATTGACGGGCCACCAGCGAGGCCACCATCGCGCGGGCGGTCCCCTCGTTCGGCGCCTGCGCACCGACCAGGTCCAGCTGACGGCGCTTCACCAGAGCTTGGGCTTCACGGATCTCGGCTCGGGTCTGGATCACCGCGCCGCGAGCGGCGTCCTCCTGTGCCTTGCGGGCACGAAGCACGGGTCCGAGTCGGAACAGGCGATTCAACGTTGGCCTCCTAGCGGGGCGGTGGGCCCTCACATGACCGCTTCGGCCCGCCACCGGATCGGCTGAGCCTCTGCACCCGGCTTGCTACTGGGCTTGCTGGCCTTCGCTGTCGCTCGGCGGGCATTGCGCCCTTGGACGCTGACGTCGAGGGCGCCGAAATCACCTACGGCTGTGTTTGCTGGCCTTCGCTGTCGCTCGGCGGGCATTGCGCCCTTGGACGCTGACGTCGAGGACACCGAAATCACCTACGGCTGTGTTTGCTGGCCTTCGCTGTCGCTCGGCGGGCATTGCGCCCTTGGACGCTGACGTCGAGGACACCGAAATCACCTACGGCTTCGCCTGGCTGATTTCGGCGCCCTCGACGTCAGCGGGCGCAATGCGTTGTGGGTGCGGTCCTACGCGGGGCGGTGGGTGGTTGCGGTGGGCGCCGCGGATTGGGCCTTGTGCGTCGTCAGAATCGTGCGGGGTACGCGCTGTTGCGTTCTGCCTCGGGTGAGACGCGGCCGGGGTGCGACCTTGCGGCCGTGGCGCGGGTGCCGGGAAAGGGCACGACCTTGCGCGGAGCGCGTGCCGCCTGGTGTTTCCCGGCGGGCGCGGTGGGGCCTGGGGTGTGCTTGGTCGCGGTGTAGTTGGGGACTTTGCGGTGGCGTACGCCGGAAGGTTTTAGGTTGTTGCTATCAGCGCGCGCAGCGCTGCCCAGGCGTCGTCGGCGGTTATGCGTTCGTCCAGGTCCTGGCGGAGGAAAGCGCTGATCTGCGGCCAGGCGGCGTTGGCGCGGTCGGCGTCCGGGTTGGTGCCGGGGACGTAGGCGCCGATCTCGACCAGTTCGCGGACCTCGCGGTGTGCGGCCATCAGGCGGCGCAGTTCGGCGGCGTCGGCGCGCTGCTCCCGGCTAGTGATCTTGTTGGCTACCCGGGAGATCGAGTCGAGGGCCTGGATGCTCGGGAAGTGGCCGGCGGTGGCCAGTTTGCGATCGAGGACGATGTGGCCGTCGAGGATCGAGCGGGCCGCGTCGGCGATCGGCTCGTTGTGGTCGTCGCCTTCGACCAGCACCGTGTACAGGCCGGTGATGCTGCCCCGCGCGCCCGGCCCGGCCCGTTCCAGCAGCGAGGCGAGCATCGCGAAGACCGACGGTGGATAACCGCGGGTGGCCGGTGGCTCGCCGACCGACAGGCCGACCTCGCGCTGCGCCATCGCCGCACGGGTCACGCTATCCATCATCAGCAACACGTCGGCACCCTCGTCCCGGTAGTACTCGGCGATCCGGGTGGCGACCGCCCCGGCTCGCAGCCGGACCAGCGGCGGCGTGTCCGACGTGGCGATCACCACGACCGACCGGGCAAGTCCCTCCGGGCCCAGGTCGTGCTCGATGAACTCCCGCACCTCACGTCCCCGCTCGCCCACCAGCGCCACCACGTTCAGCTCGGCCGACGTGCCGCGGGTGATCATGCTCATCAGGGTGGACTTGCCGACACCGGAGCCGGCGAAGATGCCGATGCGCTGGCCACGGCCGCACGGGACCAGTGTGTCGAGGACGCGTACGCCGAGGGACATCGGCTGGTCGACCAGCTGGCGTTCCATCGCCGAGGGCGGAGCCGCGTCGATCCCCACCAGCCCGCCACGCAGCGGCGGTCCGCCGTCCATCGGCCGGCCCAGGCCGTCCAGGATGCGCCCGCGCAGGTCCGGGCCGACCGCGATGCGCAGCGGCCCGCCGGTGCTCACCACCGGTGTCCCGGCGCCGATCCCGGCGATCGGGCCGAGCGGCAGGCAGGACAGTCGATCGCCGTCGAGGGCCGCCACCTCGGCGTACACGGCCTCCGGCCCCTGGCCGATCCGTAGCAGGTCACCGACGTGTGCCTCGAGGCCGCTGACCGTCACCCGGAGCCCGACGGCGCCGGTCACCCGGCCGCTGACCAGCGGACGCGCGGCGACGATCGCGCTCTGCAGACGGTGCTGAAAGACGTCGGTCATGGTCGTGCCTCCCGGCCGCGCGTTACAGGCGCAGCGCTTCCCGAGCCCGGTTCATCGCCGCGGCGATTGTCGCGTCCACGGTTGCCGTGCCGGTCTCGGCGACGGCGTCACCGGGCCGCAGTCCTGGGTCGGGCCGCAGAGTGATCCGCCGGCCCCCGTAGTCGAAATCGTCACCCGGCCCGTCGCCCACCAGCGTCTGATAGTCGTCCGGGTGCAGGCTCACCGTCACGCCGCCGTGTTCCGGCGTGGCGCTCATCGCGCGGCGCAGCGCGCCCGCGCCCCGGTTCGGGTCGTCCCGCAGTGCACCACCGACGATCGCCTCGGCCAACTCGAAGGCGCTCGCCAGCACCACCTCCTGCAACTCGGTGAAGGTCGGCATGAGCTGGTTCTCCAGCTCGGTGACGGCCCGGCCGAGGGCGTTGACCGCGCTGGCCAGGGCGGTCGCGCGGCGATGGTCGTACGCCTCCTCGGCCGCGAGCGCACGTGCCGCGGCGGCCTCGGCGGCCGCCACGGCATCCCGCTTTCCCTGCGCCCACCCCTCGGCGTAGCCCGTCGTACGGGCCTGCTGTTTCACGCGCTCGGAGACCTCGCTGTCGACCGCGTCGGGGGTGCGCAGGTCGATGGCGAACCGTGCGGCGGCGGCGTTGTCCGCCACCGCACCGCGGATCACCGGACCGTCAGGCGATGAGCTCATCGGCCTCGCCGCCGCGCTGGATCTCGATCTGGCCGGAGTCCTCCAGCGTGCGGATGACACCGACGATCTTGGCCTGGGACTCCTCGACCATCTTGACCTTGACCGGGCCGAGCAGGTCCATCTCCTCGAGCAGGTTCTCCCGGCCACGTTCGGAGAGGTTCTTGGTGACCTTGTCCCGTACGTTCTCGGACACGCCCTTGAGCGCGGTGGCCAGGTCGGCCGGCTCCACCTGGCGCAGGATCAGCTGCACCGCGCGTTCTTCCAGGTTGACGATGTCCTCGAACATGAACATCCGCCGGCGGATCTCCTCGGCCAGCTCCGGGCTGCGCGCGTCCAGAGCCTCCAGGATGAGCCGCTCGGTGGTGCGGTCCGCCCGGTTGATGATGTCCACCAGCGGCTGGAGACCGCCGACCGTGGAGAGCTCGTCGGGCTGGAGCACGCTGGAGAGCTTGCGCTGCAGGGCGCTCTCCACCTGCCGGATGATGTCCGGCGAGGTGCGGTCCATGATCGCGATGCGGTGCGCCACCTCGGTCTGCACCTCCAGCGGCAGACCGGCCAGGATCGAGGAGGCCAGTCCGGACGGGATGTGCGCCAGTACCAGCGCGATGGTCTGCGGGTGCTCGTACTGCACGTACGAGAGGAGCTGGCGGGGGTCGGCGTTGCTGAGGAAATTGAACGGGATGTCGTTCATCGACGCCTCGAGCCGGTCCAGGATGAGCGCCGCCCGGTCCTTGCCGAGCGACGCCTCCAACAGCTCCCGGGCGTAGTCCATGCCGCCGGACCCGGCGTACCGGGTGGTAGCCATGGCGTAGAACTCGTCCATCACGTCGTCGACCTGGGCCGGGTCGAGCTTGCCCAGCCGAGCCACCTCGGCGGACAACATCTCGACCTCTTTCTCGGTCATGTTGGCCAGAACCTGCGCGGATTGTTCCCTGCCGAACTGGACCAGCATTATCGCGGCCTTGCGTACGCCCGTCATCGACATTGTGGTGAGCGCGGGTGTGGTCAACGGATACTCCTCAAACCGTCGTGCGTTTCTCCGGGGACGGATCGCTCGATCAGCGCGTCGAGTCCGCGGACATCCAGCTGCGGATCAGGGCGGCGGTCTCGTCGGGCTTGTCCCGGACCAGCTCCTCGATCTCCCGGTGCCGCTCCTGGCGGGCCTCGTCGTCACGTCCCGCGAACTCGGCGCTCTCCAGCATGTGCGCGCCGGTGATCGCCGTGGTGGCCTCGAGCTCCGCCTGCCGCTGGGCCTCCAGCGCGGCCTGCATCTCCTCCAGGTGCCGGCGCTCCTGATCGGTGAGCTGCTGGCGCTTCTTGGCGCGCCGGTTCGCCCGCCAGGCCAGGAAGACCAGGGCGAGGACCACGAAGAGCAGGGCGCCGGTCTTGATCAGCGTGAGCTGCTTGGTCTCTTTCTCGGCCGCTGCCGCGGCGGCGAGCTCGTCCTTGGCGGCGTCGGCCGCACTGGTGTCGAACGGCATGGAGGCGACCGCGATGGTGTCACCCCGGGTGGCGTCGACACCGGCCGCCGCGCTGATCAGCTGCTGGACCTGGGCGGAGTCGACCGCCCCTGCGGTGGTGCTGTTGAGCAGGACCGAGACGTTGAGCCGCTGGATACCGCCCGGCGCGTTCCGGCGAACCTCCTGCACCTCGTTGAGCTGCCGGTTGCGTACCTCGTTCTTGTTCGAGTACTGGCCGGAGCCGGTGCCGCTCGGAACCTGGATGTTGTCCGGACCGAGCACTCCGCCGTTGCCGGAGCCGCTGCCGGTGTACGTCTCGGTGTTGATGCTCTCCGACTCCGCCGGCACGGCCGGGTCGGCGCTGTACGTCTTGCTGCGCGTCTCGGTCTGGTCGAAGTCCAGCTCGGCCGTGGTGGTGACCACCGCGTTGCCCGGGCCGACCAGGTTGTCCAGCATCCGTTGAAGCGAGGCGTTCAATCGGTTCTGGAACGAGACGGTCTGCTGCTCGGCGCTGTTGCCTCCGCCGGTCGCGATCGTCGCGCCACCGCCGGTGGACAGCATCCGGCCCTCCGAGTCGGCCACCGTGACCTGGGTCGGGTCGAGGCCCTCGACGCTCGACGCGACGAGGTGCACGATCGACTGGACCTGCTGCTCCTCGAGCGAGTTGTTGGCCTTCGAGGCGACCAGTACCGACGCGGTCGGCTTGCTCTGGTCGTCGGTGAAGACGTCCTCTTTCGGCATGACGAGGTGCACGGTGGCGGCCTCGACGCCGTCGATCGACTTGATCGTCTTGGCGAGCTCGCCCTCCAGCGCCCGCTGGTAGTTCGCGTGCTGCATGAAGTCGCTCGTGGTGATGCCCTGCTGGTCGAGCAGTGAGTAGCCGGTGCCCTCGTCGTTCGGCAGGCCCTCGCCGGACATCTGGAGTCGCAGGGCGTTCACCTGGTCGCGCGGTACGAGAATGGTCTGGCCGTCATTGGCCAGCTCGTACGACGTGCCCGACTTCTGGAGCGACTCGACGATCGCGCTCGCGTCCTTCGTCGAGAGGTTGTTGAACAGGATCTGATACGACGGCTTCGCGGCCCAGGTGGCGAAGAAGTAGCCGCCGACGAGGATGGCAATGATCGCGAAAACGGTGACGGCCTTCTGTCCCGGTGTGAAGGACTTGAAGGCGTCCGTAACGCGGCGAACCGGAGCGGGAAGGCGGTCGGTCATATCAGGCCTGCATCCTCATGATCTCTTGGAAGGCCTCGACGGCCTTGTTGCGGATAGCCATGGTCATCTGCAGTCCGAGTGAGGCCTCGGTGGCAGCCATCGTGTACTGCGCCGGGTCTTTCAGCGTGCCGTCGGCTACCTGAACCGCCAGGTCGCTGGCCTTGGTCTGGGCCTGCTGGACGTTCTCGATGCCCTTCGCGAGCATCCCGGCGAAGTCGGTGTTCGGACCGCTGGGTGCGGCGGTGCTCTCGGTGTTGTCCGAGAGCCCGCCGATCCCCTTGAAGCCGCCCAGCCCGCCGACGCCCTCGATGCCGGAGAAACCGCCGACAGGACCGATCGGTGACGACACGTTGATCACTTCCCGAGGTTGATCGCCGCGGTGTAGGAGTCCCGCGCACGGTCGACGACGGCGAGGTTCGCCTGGTACGACCGCTGGGCCATCATCATCTGGGCCATCTGGCTGCCCATGTCGATGTCCGGCCGGCGGACGTAGCCCTCGGCGTCGGCGAGCGGGTTGTCCGGCTCGTACGCCAGGATGCCCTCGGCGCTGCCGTACTGGATGCCGGCCACCTCGGCGCCGTTGCCGTCCTGGGCCGCACGGGCCTGGACGAACCGCGCCTGGAAGGCGTTCTCGCTGGTCCGGCTCGTGGTGTTGACGTTGGCGATGTTGTCGGCCACCGCGTCGAGCCACTTGCGGTAAACGGTGACACCGGTGCCGGCTACGCCGATCGCGTTGAAGGTACTCATCGTCAGGCTCCCTTGATGGCTTCGCGCAGCGAGTTGTACTTGCCGTCCAGCGCACGGATGGTGAGCTGGTAGCGCATCGTGGTGTCGATGTGCTGCAGCGTCTCGTGGTCGAGGTTGACGTTGTTGCCGTTGAGCTTGGTCGGCTCCAACGACTCCTGCACGCTCGGTGTCACCCCGGCCGGCGAGTCGCCACGGGCAACGGCGCTGCTCAGCGCCTCTTCGAACTTGACCTTACGCGCCCGGTAGCCGGGGGTTTCGATGTTCGCGATGTTGTTGGCGATGGCGGTCTGCCGGGCCGCGAGACCCGAGACAGCGACGCGCAGTGCGGACGACGAGCGGTCGTCGAACAAGGTTGCTCCCTTAGTCGATCCGTCATGTCGCCGATCCTTGGCTTCGTTACCTGAGCAATCCGTGCTCGTACCATGCAGTTCGGCGTGACCGGCGATCCGCTGAGGCTCAATCGGTTGCCGCGAGGTTGCACACGAAAACGTCCCGGACCCCCGCGTGGGGGTCCGGGACGTACTCCGTTTCCTGCTCACATGGCGCAGTCCAGGTAGACGGGGCGCTTGACCGCCTCGCCGGTCTCGATCCGTGCCGTCACCGCGGACTGCTGGCGGTTGGCGGTGAGTCGCCGGGCCAGCTCCTCCGCGGCGGCGAGCTGGCGGGTCAGGATCGCGTCCGCCCGGGGTCGCAGCTCCAGCGGCAGGGCGCCCAGCTCGGTCGGCGGGCGCCACTGGTCGGCCGGCGGCGTCTCGGCGATCCGGCGCTCGTCGACGAGCATCGCCTCGACCGCCTCGACGTCCATCTCCAGCTCGTCGAGGGCGGCGGTCCAGGCCTGCCGCCAGTCCACGGCCGGTGTCGCGGTGCTCATGTCCCGGCCGAGGCAGCCTCGCGCCACGCGTCGCGCAGCGGTTCCAGCAGCTTCCGGCACCCGGCGACGCGGTCGGCGTCGCGCTTGATGTTCGCGCCGATCAGCTCGGTCAGGATGAAGCCGTAGAGGTTCGCCAGTCCGGGCGCACCGTCCCACGCCTCGATGTCGAGGCTGCAGCGCAGCTCGATGACGATCTCCTGGGCGTGGCTGAGCTTTTCGTTCGCCACGTCCCGCTCGTCGTTGCGGATCGCCTCCTCGCTCTGCATCAGGTCGAGGATGAGGCGGTCGTACAGCATGGTCAGCAACTTGGCGGGTGACGCGGTGTTGATCGAGTCCTGAAGATAACGGTCACGAAGGTTGGGTGCGCTCATCGGTTTCCTCGTCAGTTGTCCGGTATGGCCTACGGCGGGGTGGGTCAGCCCAAACTGCCGAGTTGGCCGGCGAGCCAGTTGGACTGGTTCTTCAGGTTGCCGAGCGACGTTTCCAGGTTCGTGTACTGCTTCTGCAGCGAGATCTTGCGGGCCGCGAGACGGGTGTCCCAGTTGCTGATCTGGGTGTTGAAGTTGTCGATCTCGAGCCGCCGCCCGGTGATGACGTTGGCGACGGTGAGCGACTGCTTGCTCGTCTGCTCCTCGAAGTTGTCGGCCAGACCGATCATGGCTTCTTGGATCTTGGTGGGATCGCCGTTGTAGGCGCTGGTGAACTTGCTGGGGTCGAAGGTCAGCTTGCCGGAGCGGTCGAGCTGGATCCCGATCTGGGCGAGGCTGCCGAACGAGATCTTCTCCGGGTTGGAGAGGTCATCGGGAAGCTGCGTGTCGTCGAACTTGGGGTTGGCGTAGGAGAGGCCACCGCTGATCGAACCCATGATCTTCTGGCTCAGCTCACGCACCATGAAGTCACCGGTGAGCGGCGAGCCCTTCTTGGTGGTGGGGTCGTACGACGTCTGGGTGCTGACCTCGGTGAGGACCGCGTTGGCGGCGTCGACGAAGGCCTGCAGCTTCTCGGCGATCCCGCCCGTGTCGGCCTGCGCGCTGACGGTCACGCGCTCCGCCGGCTTGGTCACCGTCACCGAGACACCGGCCATCAGCCCGGTGAAGGTGTTGCTGCTGCTCTCCACCTCGTAGCTGCCCGGAGTGAGCCCCGAGGTCGGGTCGGCCGGGACGTTCAGCGAGCCGACCCGGATCAGCGCGTTCTCCGCGGCGGTGACGTCGGTCGGCGCCACGTCGACGCCGTTGGAGAGGCCGATGACCGCGAACGCGTTGTCGGTGCCGGGCTTGGTGCTGCTGAGCTGGAGGATGGTGTCGCCCGTGCTGGTCGTCACGACGCCGGCCCGCACGTTGAGGCCCTTGGTGCTGTTGATCGCGGCGGCGATGTCGGACGGCTTCTTGCTGGTGCCGAGATCGACCGTGACCGGATCACCGACACCGAAGGTGAAGGTCACCGACGAACCGTTGTTCCCGGTTGCGTCCGTGGTGCCGGCCGGGTACTTGAGCGTGGAGACCTGAGCGTTGGCCACCTTGACGACGTCGAACGTCGTGGTGCCCGCAGCGGCGGTCGTGCCACCCGTGGCGGTGGCGGTCACCGTGTCGGAGCTGGACGTGGCCTTCAGCGCCCGCCAGGTGCTGAGCTGGCCGAGGGTGTCGGCCGAACCCTTCAGCGCGGACAGTTTGCTGTTCACGGACTGATAGGAGGCCACCGTGGTCTCGGCGGTCATGAGCTTGGTCTTGAGCCGGTTCTGCGGGGCGGCTTCGACCTGCATGAGGCTGGAGATCAGGCTGGAGGTGCTGAGACCGCTGACGAGGCCGTCGACAGAGCTGGACACGGGAGCTCGCTTTCGGTGCGGGAACGGAAGAGGTAGCCGGCGTGTGACTACCGGCTACCTCTACCTATTCGGTTCGTACGCCTGCCGATTCAGTTCCGCTCGGTGGCAGTTCGGTTAGCGGAGCAGGGACAGAACGTTCTGCGCCGACTGGTTGGCCTGCGAGAGCATCGAGGTGCCGGCCTGGGTCAGGATCTGGGCACGCGTGAACGAGACCATCTCCTGGGCCATGTCGGTGTCGCGGATCCGGGACTCGGAGGCGGAGAGGTTCTCCACCGCGACGTTCAGGTTGTTGATGGTGTGCTCGAACCGGTTCTGGATGGCACCGAGCGCCGCCCGCGAGTCCGACACGTTCTGGATCGCCTTGTCGAGCACGGTGATGGCCTCGTTCGGGCCGTCAGCCGTGGTCAGGTCGAGCGCAGAGGTGCCGAGAGTGCCGGCGTTGACCGCACCGATGGAGACAGCGATGCGCTCGTTGACATTGGCGTTGGCGCCGACCTGGAAACGGCCGGTGTTGCCACCGCTGATGTCCTCGAGGCTGTCGAGGTCGGCCGCCGGGGCAAGGTTGAGCTGGGCGAGGAGGTCGGTGCCGCCGGCACCCACGTTGAACTCCCCGGCACCGCTCAGCTTGAAGGTGGTGGCGCCAGTGGCGTCCGTCGTGGCGGACATGGACACCTCGTTGCCCTGGAAGTTCTCGCCCGCCACGCCCTTGAGCTGGGTGGAGATCTTCTCGTTGACGAGCTTGGCGATGTCCTGCCCGGTCGCGCCGGCCGGGATCTCGTCATCGGCGAACGAGATGGAGACCGGGGTGTCGAGCGTCTTGCCGTCGACCACGGTGATGTCGAACGACGAGCCCGCACGCAGGCCGGTGGCCGAGGTGCCCGTCGCCGTGGCCAGATCGTCCTTGGCCACCCCGGCCGAGCCCGTGATCGCCTTGGTGGCACCGAACGAGCCGTCCAGCAGCTTCGCCTTGCCGAAGGACGTGGTGCTGCCGATCCGGTCGAGCTCGGCGTTGAGCTGCTTCATCTCCTTGTTGGCGGCGTCCTTCGCCTCGGCGTCCATGGCGCCGCTGTTGGACGTCTGCACCGACAGGTCGCGCATGCGCTGAAGGATCGAGGTGACCTCGTTGAGCGAGCCCTCAGCGGTCTGCGCGACGCTCACGCCGTCCTGGGTGTTACGAACGGCGGTCTTGAGGCCGCCGATCTGCGAGCGCAGGCCCTCGGAGATCGAGAGGCCGGCCGCGTCGTCCGCCGCCCGGTTGATGCGGAAACCGCTGGAGAGCTTCTCCAGCGACTTCGCCATCTGGTTGTCGGTAACCGAGAGGTTCCGGTAGGCGTTCTGAGCGGCGATGTTCTGGTTGATGCGAAGACCCATGGGGTTGATTCCTCCTTGATCGGGGTCTGAACCGGCCCATCCGTGAGCCGTGGGTGTTACGCCCCATCCATTCGGCGGGTCGCCGAGAGACCATGAGAATTCTCTGAGATTTTTTCGGGCTTTTCGGGCGAACCGGAGAAGTGCTGATCGTCGGAAACCGCTCAGCGACACGGCGGATGTGCCGACCTGTCCGAATGAGCGGGCCTGCCGAGGGGGCTGGCCCGACCAGCGATACGACGGAGGACCGGGTGAGCCTGACCGACCTGGCCAGCGTGCTGTGGCGTTCACGTGAGCTGCTCGAGATGCTGCTGTTCAAGCTTGAGGAGGAGCAGTTGCTCCTCGCGTCCAACCGGTCACGATGGCTCAGCCACGCCACCCGCGAGGTCGAGGTGGTACTGGATCAGATCCGGCAGACGGAGGTCATCCGGGCGGCGTACGCGCAAGAGGTCGCCGTCGAGCTCGGTCTCTCGCCGGACGCCTCCTTGGGCGAACTCGCCGACGCGGCGCCGGATCCCTGGTCGGACCTGCTGCACCAACACCGCAAAGCGTTCCTGATGCTGACGTCGGAGATCCGGGCCCTGGCCGACGTCAACCGCGATCTGCTCACAGCCGGCCAGCGCGCGGCTCGCGAAACCATGCTCGCGTTCGCCGAGACTGTGGAAACGTACGGACCGCAGGGCCAGACCGTCAGCGGCGCCGTGCGGCGCCCCACTCTGGTTGATGAGGCGATCTGATGGGCAGCACATTCGGCGGACTCAACACGGCACTCACGTCTCTGTACGCGCAGCGCCGGGGCTTGGACGTCACGGGTCAGAACATCGCGAACGCCAGCACCGAGGGATACACCCGGCAGCGCGTGGTCATGCACGCGCAGAACGCCAACCTGGTGCCCGGCGTCTACGCGACCACCTCGGCGGTGGGCAGCGGCGTCACCGTCTCGTCGGTGGACCGGCTGCGCAACACCGCACTCGACCAGCGCAGCTTCACCGAGCACTCGAACTCCGCCTACCACAACGAGCGGGCCGGGGCGTACGGGCTGATCGAGGACGTCTTCGGGGAGCCGAGCGACACCGCGTTGCAGGCTCGCCTCCAGGACATGTGGGACGGCTGGAACGCCGTATCCGCCAACCCGGACAAGACGGCACCCAAGTCGGCCCTGCTCGAACAGGCCACCACGGTGGCCTCGTCGCTGAACGACGCGCATGCCGCCCTGAACAATCAGTACGAGTCGGTGCGGTCCGGGCTGGAGACGTACAAGAACGACGTCAACAAGGCCGCCGACGCCATCGCGAAGCTGAACAAGGAGATCGTGGTGGCCACCGCCGCCGGTCTCCAGGCCAACGAGCTGCAGGATCAGCGCGGCATGCAGATGCTGAAGCTGTCCGAGCTGATCGGTGCCACCGCGAACGAGACACCGAACGGCGCACTCAACGTCTACGTCGGCAGCGCCCCGCTGGTCAGCGAGTTCCACACCCGTGAGATCGACATCAAGTCACCCGGCGCCCTGAGCCTGGCCGACCTGCCGGCGCGTGACGTCGAGTTGCAGTGGACCGACAACGAGACTCCGGTGGCGGCCGGTGGGTCGATGGGCGCCCAGTTGGAGACGCTCGCCGAGGGCGGCACCCTGCACGGGATAGCGAGCCGGTTGGACGGCATCGCCCGGACCCTGGCCCAGACGGTCAATCAGATTCATCAGCCCGGGTACGGCATGGACGGCACCACTGCGATGAACTTCTTCGTGCCGAAGGGCTCCGACCCGCTGGACCCGAACCCGCTGGTCTACCAGCAGGTGTCCGCGTCGAACATCGTCGTGAACGAGGAACTGCTCAAGTCACCGGGCAAGCTCGCGGTCTCCTCCGGGAACCCGGCCGCGGTGAATCCGGAGGATCGGGTGCTCGACGGCACGGTGGCCGACGACCTCTCCGAGCTCGGCACCTCCCGGACCGGGGCGGACTCCGAGTACCAGTCGCTGATCGGGGACCTGGGTGTGGCCGCTCAGTCGTCGATCCGCCGGCGCGACATCCAGAACGCGGTGACCGACCAGGTGGACGCGGCACGCGACGCGGAGTCCGGGGTGAACCTCGACGAGGAGATGACCAATCTGCTGACGTACCAGCGCGGTTACGAGGCCGCCTCGCGCGTACTCACCACGATCGACTCGATGCTCGACCAACTGATCAACCGAACCGGCCTGGTCGGTAGGTAAAGGGAGCACAGCGCATGAGTTCTAGCCCGCGGGTGACGGAAAGCAGCGTTCGGACCCGGACAATGGCGAGTCTGCAACGCAGTCTCGGCCGTACCCAGACCGCACAGGATCAGATTTCGAGTGGCAAGCAATTGCATCGCCCCTCGGATTCACCGACCGGAACCGTCACGGCGCTCCAATTGCGCGGCGAGGTCCGGGCGAACAAGAAGTACACCACCAACGCGGACGACGCGATGGGCCGGCTCGGCACCGTGCAGGACACGCTGCAGAGCGCCACGGCGCTGGTGGCGAAGGTTCGCGACCTGACGGTCGCGGCCGCCAGCACCGGCAGCGCCAGCACACCCGAGGCGAACCGGGCGCGCGCTGTCGAGATCGAGGAGATCAAGGGCACGCTGATCCAGTACGCCAACACGAAGTACCTGGACCGGCCGGTTTTCGGCGGTGCCACCCCGGGCGGCAACGCCTATGGGGACTCGACAGGTACGTACGTCGGCGAGAAGAACGGCGAGATGCTCCGGGCGATCGGGCCGAACGCGCGGGTCCGGGTGGACGTCCGGGGCCCGGAGGTGTTCGGCACCGACAAGCTCCTCGACGGGTCCGGCAACCCGCTCCCGGACGACAATCCGGCGCAGCTCTTCCGGGTTCTCGACACTCTAGCCACAGCCATGCGGGAAGGAGATGCCGATTCCATTACTACTGGTCTGGAGAATCTGGATAAAGCCTCTAATCTCCTAACTTCCACTCTTTCGGACGTAGGCGCCCGATACAATCGGGTTACCCAGATGAAGCAGTCCGCTGAGGATCGCTTGATGTCCGTGTCGTCGCAGCTCTCCGATATCGAGGATGTCGACCTGCCGAAGGCGATCATGGAATTGCAGCTCCAGCAGACCTCGTATCAGGCCGCCCTGGCCGCCACGGCCAAGGTGATCCAGCCCTCGCTCATCGATTTCCTGAGGTGACCATGAGTATTCGCACCGCATCCCGACCGATTGAGTCCACCATGACCGACCCGTCGCTGGGTCTGCCGACCATCTCGATGGCGGTGCCCATGCCCGGGTTCCCGGCTCACCGGGAATTCGTCCTGGTGCGGCTCAACGAAGAAGGACTGCTCTACGCCTTCACGTCGCTCGACAACCCGGATCTGCGCTTTCTGGTCGCGCCGCCCGAGCCGTTCTTCCCGGACTACGCCCCGGAGATCGAGAACGAGGTGTTCGCCGCGCTGAACACCAAGGACCCGGACCGCCTGCTGCTGCTCACGGTCATCACCGCGGGCACCGACGAGACCACCGCGAATCTCCTCGCGCCGATCGTGGTCGACCGCGACAGCATGCGCGCGATGCAGGTCGTCCTCTCCGGGTCGAGCTACCCGGTCCGGGCGATCATGAATCGGAACTTCTGACCCTCCATGAACCTTTTTCAGAGCGGCCGCGGCCCCGGTTGAGAAAGGTTCAGTGCAGGCGCGGTCGTGTTTCCTCGCGGCCGCGCCTTTGCCATGCTGTCCGTTCCATGGATGGAGGAGGGCACCGATGCTTGTGTTGACCCGGCGGGCCGGGGAGAGCGTGATGATCGGCGACGACGTCGTCATCACGGTGCTCGAAGCCCGTGGTGACGTCATCCGGCTGGGCATTCAGGCTCCCCGCGACGTGCAGGTGCACCGCGAGGAGGTGTACCGCGAGCTGCAGGACGCGAACCGGGCGGCCGCCTCACCAACCGACGACGCCGTCCACGCATTGACCAGAATGCTGGAGAAATCCGACACGGAAGAGTGAAAGGTGCAAGACTGACGCCCGTCGCGATCGCGCGGCGGGCGTTCTCCCGTCGCTAGACCTTCAGCCCCCGGGTACGCAGGAACGCGATCGGGTCCACCGCGTTGGCATGGATCGCCGGCGCCGCGTTCACGTGCACCTCGAAGTGCAGATGCGGCCCGGATGACGAGCCCGAGGTGCCGACGTGGCCGAGCAGCTGGCCGCGCGTGACGGTCTGACCGACCTGAACGACCGGGCGGCGGACCAGGTGGCAGTACCGGGTGACGATGTTGCCGGCGTGCTGGACCTCCACGTACCAGCCGCAGCCCTTCAGGTTGCGGTTGCCGTCCACGTCGCAGCTGCCGGCCGAGACGTTGCAGACCACCCGGATCACCGTGCCGGCCGAGGCGGCCAGGATCGGGGTGCCCCGCTTGGCGGCCAGGTCGACCCCGTCATGTGACGGGCGGGCGGTGGTACGGAATCCGCTGACCAGCCCCGCGCCGACCGGGACGCCCCAGAGCTCGCCCTTCAGCGGCGCCGGGATCCGGGGTGCCGGTGCCGGTTCGACCGCGCAGCCGGGGATCGGGGTGGCCGGCCGCACGACGTACGCGTCCGACACGTAGGCGCCGTTGGCCAGCTGGTTCCAGAGGTTCGTGGTCCGTACCGTGCCGGAGATCTGTTGCGCGGCGACCTGGCAGACGATCCACACCTTCGCGCCGTCGGCGATCGAGCCGAACCGCTCTGCCGACGCCGAGGGGGTGCGCCGCAGGTTCAGCCGCGTCCCATCGGTCTTGGCGTTGCCGGTCACGGTCGGAACCTTGGCGGCGGCCGCCGCGGGCTCCGCTGTCGCGGGCAGGAGCGGACCCAGCAGGCTCGCGGTGGCGACGGCCGCCAGCGCGGTACGGCTTCGATGTCGGACCTTCATGCCACCAGGCTGTCCGGCACCGGATGCGCACTGAGGTGCGTCCGGAGTGCGGAACGGTTGCGGCCGTGCCCGGTTCAGGACGCACCTTACCTGCACCGGCCGCTGACCCCGGAGACAACGTTGGGGCCGCAGTCTTTGCCACAGACGGAAATGCCGTCCCTTCATCTTGAGGGAGAGAGCGTGGGCGCAGAGCGCGAATCAGTCATCGGTAGCGGTGCGTTGGGTACCGTCGGTGCGCTGGATCTGACGGTGGATGCCCATGTGCACACCGGGTTCGCGGCCGGCCGGGATGCCGTCGGTGTGGTGGTCTCGGCCGCCGACCAGGTCGGTCTGACCGCGCTCACCTTCGCCGACCAGGCAGGTCCGGACACCACCTGGCTCACCGCGTACGCCGACGCCGTACGCCGGGCCCGGCACCGCACCGAGCTGAAGTTGCGGGTGGCGGCCGAGGTGGAGGTCGTACGCCCGGACGGCTGGCTCGCCCTGCCCCCGGACCTGGCTCAGCTGGACGCCCTGTCGGTCGCGGTCTCCGCGCTGCCGCTCGGCGACGAGCTGCTCGACGCCCGGGAGATCCGCGCGCGGGTCGACGCCGGCGTACTTTCCGCCGAGCAGGTGGCCGAGGTGCTGGTGCGGGTCACGGTGAGCGGTATCGAGCGGGCTTCCCGGTATGTCACGTCGCAGCTGGCCCGCCCGCTGGCGCTGCTGGCGCAGTCGGGGATCGAGGACACCGTGGTCAGCCCGGCGCTGGTCGGCGAGCTCGCCACGGCGTGCCGGAGCACCGGGACCGTGGTGGAGATCAGTGAGGCCTGGCGCAGCCCGTCGGCGCGAATGGTGCAGTTGTTCCGGGACGCCGCGGTGACGGTGGTTCCCGCGAGTGACGCCCGGTACGCCGCAGAGGTCGGCCGCTGGCAGTACCTCCGACGCGTCTGAGGAATTTGAACACGAGGTGCGTTCGTCTCCGTACTCTCTGTCATGCCGGGTACTTCAGCATGGGAGAGTTGCGATGAGTATGGTTCAGCAGGCTATCGAGGTCAGCGCACCGGTTCACACGGTGTACGAGCAGCTCGCGGCATTCGAGAACTACCCGCGATTCATGACCGGCGTGCGTCAGGTGACGTCGGTCGGTGCCGACCAGACACACTGGATCATGGACGTCGACGGGAAACGCCGCGAGTTCGACGCCCAGATCATCGAACGGTCACCGGACGAGCGGGTCTCCTGGTCGACGATGGAAGGGCCGCTGCTCGCCGAGACGATCACGTTACGTCCGATGGGTGAGACGAAGACCCAGGTCGTCGCGCAGCTGGAGGCGGACATCGCCTTCCTGATGCCGAGCGACCGGCACGGGCAGGAGTCGCTCAACCGCCGCCTCAAGGCCGACCTGACCACGTTCAAAGGCCTGGTCGAGAGCGGCGTGCTGGGTGGCCGCCCGATGCCGACCGGCGCCAGCACGAAGCTGTTCGGCGGCGTGTTGAGCCGCGACCCGGTGTCGCCGGCGTCGGTGGCCGCGCGCATCCGCAACCGCCAGTCCACGCCGCCGCCGGGCCCCGGCGCGGGCTGGGACACCGGTACCGCTGATCTCGGCAATGCCGACCCGACCGGCACCGGCCTGACTGACAACCCTATCCACAACGCGCCCACCATCGCGGACATCAAGAGCCCGTCCGGTATCCGGGGACCTCAGAACATCGAGCGGGAGATGCGCTCGGCCGGGCGCCGGGTCGGCGCACCCGGTGCGCTGAGCGGTGGCGTGTCCGGCACCGCCCCGATGGGCGGCCGGATCAGCAACACCGACATGTGGGGCGACGGCATGGTCAACGAGGAAGAGCGCGGTTGACGGCGCCGAAGGCGACAAAGGCCGGCCTTCGGGCCGGCCTTCTGCTATGCCGGGGCGCCTTCCAGGGTCACCAGCAGGCGGGCGCCGCGTGGTACGGCCTGCTCGTACCGGACCGAGCCGCCGTTCGCCTCGACCAGGTGGCGGACGATGAACAGGCCAAGGCCGGCGCCGCGGATGAAGCGGCCGAACACGTCCGGCAGCAGCGCCTCCGGGATCCCGGTGCCGCTGTCCTGCACCACCAGCAGCACCGTGCCGGCATCCTGACGATCGGCCCGTACGTGTATCGGCGGCGCCCCGTGCCCGAGCGCGTTCTTCAGCAGGTTCTCCACCACGACGGTCAGGTGTCCGCGGTCGGCGAGCGCGGTCAGCTCCTCGTCGATCGTGATCTCCACGTCGCCCTCGCCGGCGATCCCGGCGCTGACCGTCTCGACCACCTCGAGCAGCGGCACCGGCACCCGGCGGGCGGTCACCGCGCCGGTGTCCAGCCGGAAGAGCAACTGCAGATCGTTCATCATCTTGATCAGGCGTCGGGTGTTCTTGTCGATCTTCGTGGCCAGCTCCAGCCGGATGTCCTCCGGCAGGTCCGCCCAGTCGGCGCAGAGCAGTTCGGCGAGACTGGCGATGGAGCTGATCGGCTGTGCCACGTCGTGCGTGAGCATCGAGGTCAGGTCGTTCTTGAAGGCGAGCGCCGTGGCGAGCTCGGCATTGCCGCGCTCCAGCTCGGCGGCGTGCTCGGTGAGCGCGTTCTCGGCGCGCTTGCGTTCGGCGATGTCGACGCAGGTGGCCACGTATCCGCGGGGTGCGCCGGCGGCGTCCGGGATGGCCGCCATGGTGGCGAGCACCGGCACCTCGGTGCCGTCGGCGCGGGGAATCGTCCAGTCCAGTCCGGTGCCGGGCGGGGGTAGCGGCGGGGGGTCGTGAACGGCGTCGTGATGCCCGGTCAGTTCGCGCCACCGGCGGTTCACGTCGATCACGTGGTAGTTGGCGTCGAGCACCATGACCGCCTCGTTCATCGACTGGAGCAGCGTCTGGGCGAAGTCCTGCCGGTCGCGGAGCTCGGCGACGAGGTGACGCTGCTGCCGGTCGGCGCGGTCGAGGGTGCGTACCAGGTATGCGAGGAGGGCGAGGAGCACGAGCGCCGCGAGGATCACCCCGGTGCTCACCGCGGCGGCCGGGCGGCTGATCCCGGTGCGTACCGCGAGCGCGCTGACCACCGCTGCGATGATCGGCGCGGCGATCAGGGCGGGGACCAGCCGGCGTACGGCGATGCGCGGCACCGAGTCGTCCAGCGTGCGCAGCGGTCCGGTTTCCGGCCGGGCCAGAATCGTGCCGGTGGCGAGCAGCAGCAGCGCGCCGGCGAGGGGCAGCGGCATGACGCCGTCCGGCCCGCTCCCGGCCGGGAACGTCGGTGCGAACAGGCGGGGGACCAGGGCGACCAGCGCGATGATGGCGGCGCCCAGCAGCAGCGGGTCGGCGACTCGGAAGGACACGAGTCCGGTGCGGTGCGGCAGGCGCAGGTCGAGACAGGCCAGTGCCAGACCGGCGAGGATCGTGGCGACCGCCGCAGCGGGGTGATCGCCCAGGGCGGCGCCGCCGAGCACGGCCGCCACCAGCGCGAGTAGCGCGGCGGCGCCGGAGCGGACCCGGGCGGCCCGTTCACCGGGGACCGGCACCACCTGGAGAAGGAGGGCGATCCCGGCGGGGACGAGGGCAACCGCCGGACCGGGGATGACCCCGTCCGGCGGTACGCCGCCGTCGAGCGTGCGCGTGTCCAGGGCACCGAGAACGGCGACCGTGACACCGGCGCACCCGGCGATCAGCCGGGACAGCCTGCCCACGCCATGCGCCGCGATATGCACATATACCCCCAAGACGTGAGGGAAAGAGCATAACGCGGCCTACCGGTACGGGCGGTTACTTGCCCGCCCAGCTGAAGCCGTCCTCGATGCGGATCTTGCTCGCGACTCGCACGATGTCGGCGTGGTGCCGGTTGGCGTGATGGCCACAGAACGCCAGTTCGCCGCCGCTGATCAGCGTGACCTCCAACTTGGCGGCCGCGCCGCAGCGATCGCAGCGCTCGGTCAGCTCGCCGATGACGTCGATCTCGGGCGACAGCAGGGTGGTCATATCGCTCTCCTTGCTTAGTGGCGTGCTCGGTGGCGGGTGCAGCGTTCCTGACAGGGTGAGATTCGGCCCCCAGCACGGTCGGCTTAGAGGTTCCCCGGTGTGATCCGGCCGATCGGAATCGATCGCCTAATGCCGCACCGGGGCTGCAACCCGGCGCTACCCGGGTCTGCTCCTGTTCCTTCTCAGCTTTCCCTCAAGTGCGTACGGCATGCGTCGCGCGTCTCCGGCGCCATTCCCGGCAGCTAGTGGTGCTCGACCCGGAGTACACCGCGGGCCGGTCACCTCAGCTTCCCAGGAACTGGTGCGCGAGTACGGCGGAACGGTAGTCGACGACTGGGCCCGCCGGCTGCTTCACCCCGGCCCACCCGACCGGCGCCGCAGGAGACCGGCCCAAGTGCCGTACGAGACCCCGGGCCGACGGATAGCGTGAAGACGACCCGAGCCCGAGGGGGACCGCCATGTCCGAGGCGCCGGTAGCCGAGCGGCCGACCGTCCTCGTCGTCGACGACGAAGAGGACCTGCGCGACATCATGCGTCGCATGCTGGAGCGCCGCGGGTACGCGACGCTGGTGGCCGGTGACCCGGAGGAGGCGATGTCGGTGTGCCGGGAGCACCCGGGCGAGATCGCCGCGCTGGTCACCGACCTGACCCTGCCCGGCGTCTCCGGCGGTGAGCTGGCCGGCGCCGCCAGCGACCTGCGTCCGGGACTCGGCGTGGTCTTCATCTCCGGGCTGCCCAAGGACATCGCGGTGACCAAGGGCCTGGTCGGCGCGGACGCGCTGCTGGTGAAGAAGCCGTTCACCGCGGACGCCCTGCTGGCGGCTCTCAAGTCGGTGCTGGGTCAGAACGGCTGAGGTCGGACGAGGGCCAGGGCAGGGTCAGCTCGCCGAGGCGCCACCGGGCCGGGCCGTCCAGCACCGGCCAGCCCTCGGCGCGCATCCGGCGTACCGTCGCCAACCAGCGCTGCCGTGGTCCGAACGGGGTGGCCTCGGTGTCCCACGCCCGGCCGAGCGCGCGCAGCAACTCGTGCACCGGATGTCCCGGCACGTTGTGGTGGATCAGCGCCTTCGGCAGCCGCTCGGCGAAGACCGCCGGATGTTCCAGCACCGGCAACCGGGCGGACAGGGTGAGGGTGCGCGGCGTGCCGTTCTCGACGACCGCCCAGGTGGCGATCCGGCCGAGCTCGTCGCAGGTGCCCTCGATCAGCAGCGCGCCGGTCGCGGTCATGGTCCGCCAGGCGGCCGTGACCTCCTGCTCGTCGTACTGGCGCAGCACGTTGAAGGCGCGCACCACCACCGGGGCGAGCCCGGCCAGCTCGAACCCGCCGCGCCGGAACTCCAGCCACGGCGGATCCGCGTAGGGCTGGGCGGCGATCACCCGTACCGGATCGATCTCCAGACCGACCACCGCGACGTCCGCACGGACCGCGGCCGCCAGGCGGTCGCGCAGTTCCACCGCCGTGACCGGCGTGGCGCCATAGCCCAGGTCGATCACCAGCGGCCGCGCCGCTTCCTTCAATAGCAGTTCGCATCGGTACGCGAGAAAGTTGTCGACCCGCCGCAGCCGGTTGGGATTCGTCGTCCCCCGGGTGATCGCGCCGACCGGCTTCGCCATCGTTACCTTTCCCGGTGCACCTTGTGCTGGGCGGCCTGGGCGATCGGCCGGATCACCACACGGTCGATGTTGACGTGGTGCGGCCGGGTCGCGGTGAACGCGATGACGTCCGCGATGTCGTCGGCGACCAGCGGCTCCTTCACGCCGTCGTAGATCGCGTCGGCCTTCTCCCGGTCACCGCCGAACCGCTTGAGCGAGAACTCGTCGGTGCGCACCATGCCCGGGTCGATCTCCACCACCCGGACCGGCTTGCCGGAGAGTTCCAGTCGCAGCGTCCCGACCACGGCGGTCTGGGCGTGCTTGGACGCGGCGTACCCGCCGCCGCCCTCGTAGACCGTGAAGGCCGCCGTCGACCCGACCGTCACGATCGTGCCGGCGCCGCTCGCCTCGAGTGCCGGGAGCAGCGCCTGGGTGACTCGCAGGGTGCCGAGGACGTTCACGTCGTACATCCATTGCCAGTCATCCACCGACCCGGCGGCGACCGAATCAAGTCCGCGGGCGCCGCCCGCGTTGTTCACCAGCAGGGTGACCGGGCCACCCAGCCCGGCCACCAGTTCGGCCAGCCGAGCCACCGATTCGTCCGAGGTCACATCGCACTGCGCCGCGGTGGCGCCCGGACCGATCTCCTCGACCAGCTCCGCCAGCCGATCGGCCCGCCGGGCCGCGGCGACCACATGGAATCCCTCGGTGGCGAGCCGGCGGGCGGTGGCTGCTCCAATCCCGCTGGAGGCGCCGGTGACGACAGCGATGTTCTGCATGAGCTGAGCCTTCCCGCGGCGGAAAACCGATGACACTTCGTCGAGAATCCTCTCGCACCATCCGGGATAACCCCGGTTTGCAATGACCTGGATCACCCTCGATCGGCTGCGTGGTGGTTCGGTGAGCGCCGATGGGGAAGATGAACCTTGGCGCAACAAGTTTTTACATTCGATGCGGAGGGGGCACATACGTGGCTGGGCTTCGAATCGGCGGCCTGTCCGCCCCACGACGCATCGCCACCCTCTCGGTGCACACGTCGCCGCTGGAGCAGCCGGGGACCGGCGACGCGGGCGGCATGAACGTGTACATCGTCGAGGTCGCCAAGCGTCTCGCCGAGCGCAACGTCGAGGTCGAGATCTTCACCCGGGCCACCACCAGCGGCCTGCCCCCGCTGGTCGAGATGCTGCCCGGCGTCTATGTGCGGCACGTCACCGCCGGCCCGTTCGAGGGTCTGGCCAAGGAGGAGCTGCCGTCCCAGCTGTGCGCGTTCGCCAACGGCGTACTGCGGGCCGAGGCGGCGCACCCGCCCGGTCACTACGACCTGATCCACTCCCACTACTGGCTCTCCGGCCAGGTCGGCTGGCTCGCCCGCGAACGCTGGGGTGTGCCGCACGTGCACACCGCGCACACTCTCGCCAAGGTGAAGAACAGGCTGATCGCGGCCGGTGACCGTCCCGAGCCGAAGGCCCGGCTGATCGGCGAGGAGCAGGTGGTCGCCGAATCCGATCATCTGGTGGCGAACACCCGGTTCGAGGCACAGGACCTGATCTCCCACTACGACGCCGATCCGGCCCGGGTCAGCGTCGTCCAGCCCGGCGTGGATCTGGACCGGTTCCGTCCGGGCACCGCCGACCGGGCCCGCTTCGGCCTGCCTACCGACGGCCGGATCGTGGCCTTCGTCGGCCGGATCCAACCGCTCAAGGCGCCCGACGTGCTGATCTCCGCGGTCGCCGAGATGCGCGCCCGGGGTACGTCCGACGTGACCCTGGTGATCTGCGGCGGCCCCAGCGGCAGTGGCCTGGAGCGCCCCACCGCGCTGATCGAGCTGGCCGCCTCCCTCGGTGTCTCCGACTCGGTGGTCTTCCTACCTCCGCAGACCGGCCCCGACCTGGCCGCCCTGTACCGGGCCGCCGACCTGGTCGCGGTGCCGTCCTACAACGAGTCGTTCGGGCTGGTCGCGCTCGAGGCGCAGGCCTGCGGCACTCCGGTGGTCGCCGCCGCGGTGGGCGGCCTGGTCACCGCGGTCCGGGACGGGATCAGCGGCGTGCTCGTCGACGGGCACAACCCCGCCGACTGGGCCCAGGTGCTGGAGAAACTGCTCGACGCGCCCGGCTACCGGCTCCGGCTCGCCGCCGGCGCGGTGGCCCACGCGTCCCGCTTCTCCTGGGATCGGACCGCCGAATCACTGCTGCGGGTCTACCGTGACGCGATGACCGAGCACCGGGCGCTGATCGCCGCCCGGCTGGAGAGGGCGGCCTGCGCATGGTGAGCGAACTGATCGAGCGTGTCCTTGCCGACCGCGAGCTGGAGTGGGAGTCCACCGGCGACAACTCGTACGTGGTCAGCCTCCCCGGCACGCACAAGCTGAAGACCGCCTGCAATCTGATCGTCGGCGAGCACTCGCTGCGGATCGAGGCGTTCGTCATGCGCCGGCCCGACGAGCGGCACGAGGAGCTCTGGGCCTGGCTGCTGCGCCGCAACGCCCGGATGTACGGCGTCGCCTTCTCGATCGACGCGGTCGGTGACGTCTACCTGACCGGCCGGGTGTCGCTGACCGGGCTGGACGAGGACGAGCTGGACCGGCTGCTCGGTTCGGTGCTCACCTACGCCGACGAGTCGTTCGACACCATGCTGGAGATCGGTTTCGGCTCGTCGATCCGCAGGGAGTGGGACTGGCGGGTCAAGCGCGGTGAATCGCTGGCGAACCTTCAGGCGTTCAAGCACCTCGCCGAGTCCGCCGACTAGAAATTGATGAACGAAAGATTGTCGGGTGCCGCCGGCGGTCCGAGTCCACAGAGGATCGCGTCGTTTTCGCGCCCGTCGGCCTAGTAATTTTTTCCATGCCGATGAGCCCGGACGAGTGATTGGTGGATCCTCCGATCGGTTGGTTGTCGGCGATTGTGACGGTTGAGACAGATGTCGACACGAATTCGGGTTGTGAGGCTTGACTGCCCCAACTAGCGTGGTCGATGGACGCCGAGCCGTCAGTTCGGGGAACGGGTCGATCGGCAACGATCGCCGCGGATCGGCGTTTGGGGACGGGTGGCATGAGCCGTTGGGGGACGGCGCGACCCGAGACCGGCGGTTAGTGCGGGCGGCGCCTATGGGGATGGGTGTCGCCCGCCGCCGCCGGCGCTTTTGTTTCCAGCGTGTTTCATTTACTGCATCTGTTGCGCATCCGATCATTTGGCGTGCGCATTCCAGCCGTGTGCGGTTTGTGCCCTGCGCGCGCGATTAGCGCAACGTCCGATGTGTTCCCTTGGCGAGAGCTGCGAGGTTCCGGCCGTACCCACCGAGCCGACCGGCCCGGTGGGTGATGCGGGTCTCAGTGAGTCGCTGCGGCGAGTTCGGCGGCACGCGCTTCCGCCCGGCGCTGCTGCTCGGCCCGCCGTGCCCGGGCCGGCCCGGCGAAGAACTGGCCCACCGCGGCCGCGGCGCAGAGCACGAAGCAACCCACCCAGAGCACCACGTCGCCGCCCTTCTGCAGCACCAGGCCGCCGAGGATCGGCGCGAGCGCCGTACCGATCGACCAGGTCAGCGAATTCAGCCCCTGGTAGCGGCCGCGCAGCGCCGGCGGTGACAGGGCCGCGACGGTGTTGGCGTTGCTGGGCGACTGGAGCATCTCGCCGAGTGTCCAGATGACCACGGTCACCGCGTACATCCAGGGGGCCTCGGCGACCGCGACCAACCCGAAGCCGGCGCCGATGATCAGCGTCGCGAGGGCCAGCACCCGGGCGCTGTCGCGGCCGGCGATGAGCCGGGGCACGAAGAGCTGACCCAGGACGATGAGTACGCCGTTGACCGCGATCACCAGGCCGTAGGTGGCCGCCGAGAACCCGTCGGCCAGCATGGCGATCGGAAGCGTCGAGGCGTGCTGGAGGATGACCAGCACCGACGCCAGGCTGAGCAGCAGATAGACCAGGAAAACCCGGTCCTTCAACGCGGTGCCGATGCCGCCGGTCGCCAGGGCCGGCCCGGTGCTGTGCGCCCGGCTCGGACGGGTCTCGGCCAGGAAGATCGCGGTGATGATCGCGGTGATCAGGGTGGTGCCCGCGTCGACCACGAAGAGCAGCAGGTAGTCGACCTGGGCGGCGAGACCGGCCGCCACCGCGGCCAGGGCGAAGCCGAGGTTGATCGCCCAGTAGTTCAGCGAATAGGCCCGCACCCGGTCGTGCTCCGGCACGACGTCGACCATCATCGCGGAGAAGGCCGGCCGGACCCCCTCGGCGAACATGCCGAGCAGCAGAGTCACGACGGCGATCTGCGCGTACGTCTCCGCGAAGCCCAGCGTGAGCATCAGCGCGGCCGCGCCGAACTGGGCGGTGAGCATGGTCGGCCGCCGGCCCCAGCGGTCGGCCAGAACGCCGCCGGTCATGGTGCCGATCGCGCCGCCCACGCCGTACAGCCCGAGGACGATGCCGGCCTGGCTCTGGGTGAAGTGGCGGTCTCCGGTGAGGTAGATGCTCAGGAAGAGCACCACGAAGGCGCCGAGGCGATTGATCAGGGTGCCGGTCCAGAGGAACCAGAACTGCCGCGGCAGGCCACCGGCGGCTTCCCGTAACCAACCCCGCACGACGCCTCCCGGTAAGCACTGATCAAGGTCCGCTGCCTTACAACCTAGGGGTCGGCGCAACCGGGTTTCCATGTGGCGGCGGACACGTACCGGGTGGCCCGCACATCGCCCGGGGCCACGGGGGAAAATGTGCTCATGACTGGAACCCTGGTGCTCCTGCGGCACGGCAGAAGCGAGTGGAACGCCAAGAACCTCTTCACCGGCTGGGTCGACGTGGACCTGGACGCCACGGGTGAGGACGAGGCCCGGCGTGGCGGAGAGCTCCTCCGGGATCAGAACGTGTTGCCCGACGTGGTGCACACCAGCCTGCTGCGCCGCGCGATCCGGACCAGCGAGATCGCCCTGCACATCACCGACCGCCACTGGATCGAGGTGAAGCGCCACTGGCGGCTCAACGAGCGTCACTACGGCGCCCTGCAGGGCAAGGACAAGAAGCAGACCCTGGAGGCGTACGGCGAGGAGCAGTTCATGCTCTGGCGCCGGTCGTACGACGTACCGCCGCCCCCGATCGAGGACGGCTCCGAGTTCTCCCAGTTCGGCGACGCCCGGTACGCGGACCTGCCGCCGGAGCTGCTGCCGAAGGCGGAGTGCCTGAAGGACGTGCTGGAGCGCGCCCTGCCCTACTGGTACGACGCGATCGTTCCGGACCTGCGGGCCGGCAAGACGGTGCTGGTCGCCGCGCACGGCAACTCGCTGCGCGCCATCGTCAAGCACCTCGACGAGATCTCCGACGAGGCGATCGCCAAGCTGAACATCCCGACCGGCATCCCGCTGCGCTACGACCTGGACGAGAACCTGCGCCCGATCAACGCGGGCGGCACGTACCTCGACCCGGAGGCGGCGAAGGAAGCCGCCGCCGCGGTGGCCAACCAGGGCCGCTAGGAAGGAAAGCCTTCAGTCCGCTCTTGGGTGGCGGGCGGGGCGGTTGGATGGGGCCGGGACGCCCCCGTGGTGTCCCGGCCCTCCCTCCCCCGGTGTCAGCTCTGGCTGCTCACCGGCTCCCCGGTGATCAGGTAGATCACGTGCTCGCCGATGTTCACCGCGTGGTCGGCGTACCGCTCGTAGAAGCGGCCGAGCAGCGCGCCGTCGATCGCGGTCTCCGCACCGTACGGCCAGTCGTCGTCGAGCATGATCTTGAAGAGGTGACGCTCGAGGTCGTCGATCGCGTCGTCCTGCTTCTCCAGCTCCGCCGCGGCGTTGACGTCCGGGTTCTGCAGCAGTGCGGTGATCTTCTCCGCCATGAGGTCCGCCACCTCCGCCATCTGCTTGAAGGTCGGGCGCAGCTCGGCCGGAACGGCGGGCGACGGGTGCCGGCGCGACGCGGTCTTCGCCACGTGCTCGGCCAGGTCGCCCATCCGCTCCAGGTCGGCGGAGATGTGCAGCGCGGTGATCACGCGGCGCAGATCGCCGGCCACCGGCGCCTGCCGGGCGATGGTGTCCGCCACCTTCGCCTCGACCTGTTCGTAGATCGCGTCGACCTCGGCGTCCCGCTCCATCACCGCTTCGGCGGCCTTGAGGTCCGCGGTCAGCAGCGCGGTCGTCGCCTTGCGGAGTGCGGCACGAACCGCCTCCGCCATGGTCACCAGCAGGCGGCTCACCTCGATGAGGTCGGCCTGATACTCCTCGCGCATGTTCTGGTCCCGGGTGCTCAGGGCCGACGTCGGGCGCCGGCCGGTGTGTCTTGCTCACGCTAGGTCGAGACGGCGGCCTCAACATGAACAGCGGTGAACGACGCCGGGCGCAGTGGTGAACATTATTCGACGCGCGCCCGTTTCGTCCTTTTGGCCCTGTGGCTCAGGTAAACAATGACCCTACGATCGCAGCGTGGAGTGGGAATATGCCGTCGGCCTGGTCTCAGCCGCGCTTGCCGTCGGTGTGGGAGCGGGGCTCGTCCTGGCGCGGGTCCGCCGGCCGGGCGAATCGGCCGGGTCGGGACCGCTGGAGGGGAGAGCCGCCATCGAACCGGACGAGGATCGCCCGGCGGGTAAGCACGGCCTGAAGGGGCTCGGTCGCAAGAGCCTCGACTCGTTGCGGGTGGGCGTCGTCGTCCTGGACGTGGACGACTACCCGGTGCTGGTCAACCCGGCGGCACGTGCGATGGGCCTGCTCCGCTCGGGTGGAGCGCCCGGCACCATCGCGGCCCACCCGATCCTGCGCACCCTGGCGGGACAGGTGCGGCGTACCGGCGTACGCCGGGAGGTGGAGCTCGACCTGCCTCGCGGCCGCGCCGGCGGAGCGCAGGCCCCGCTGGGCCTGCATCTGCGCGCCGTGGCCCTGAACGCGACGCATGTCGCCGTCGAAGCGGCCGACGTGACCGAGTCGCACCGGCTCGCCCGGGTCCGCCGGGACTTCGTCGCCAACGTCAGCCACGAGCTGAAGACCCCGATCGGGGCACTCCAGCTCCTGGCCGAGGCGCTTCTCGACGCCACCCAGCTGCCCGACACCGCCCCCGAGGCGCAGTCCGAGGACCTGCTGGCCGCGCGCCGCTTCGCCGAGCGCATCCACCACGAGTCCGCCCGCATGGGTCGGCTCGTCAGCGAGTTGCTCGAGCTCAGCCGCCTGCAGGGCGCCGAACCGCTGCCCGACCCGGAGCCGGTCCCGCTGGACTGGGTGATCGCCGAGGTGATCGACCGGACCCGGACCACCTCCTCGGCCAAGGGCATCGAGATCGTCTACGACGGTCCCAAGGGCGCCATGGCGTACGGCAACGACAGCCAGATCGCCACCGCCGTCACCAACCTGGTCGAGAACGCCATCGCGTACTCCGGCGAGGACACCAAGGTCTCGCTCACCATGCGGCAGCGCGATGAGTGGATCGAGATCGACGTCGCCGACCAGGGAATCGGCATCGCCCCACAGGACGTCGACCGGATCTTCGAACGGTTCTACCGAGCGGACCAGGCCCGCTCGCGATCCACCGGCGGAACCGGCCTCGGCCTGGCCATCGTCAAGCACATCGCCACCAACCACGGCGGCCGCGTCGACGTGACCAGTTCACTCGGCGACGGTTCTACGTTCACCTTGCGCCTACCGGCGCGCCCCCCTGAGTCCCCCTCGTCGTCACCGACGGCGATTGAGATCGAGTCTGGTGCGGCCGGGCGTTGACCCAGCCGCCGACGACGGAAGGAACTTCATTGGCCCGCGTGCTCGTGGTCGAGGACGAGGAGTCGTTCTCCGACGCCCTGTCGTACATGCTGCGCAAAGAGGGGTTCGAGGTCTCGGTCGCCGCGACCGGAACCTCGGCGCTCACGCAGTTCGACCGGACCGGTGCCGACATCGTGCTTCTCGACCTCATGTTGCCGGAGATGTCCGGCACCGAGGTCTGCCGCCAGCTGCGGCAGCGCTCAGCCGTCCCGATCATCATGGTCACCGCCCGGGACAGCGAGATCGACAAGGTGGTCGGACTGGAGATCGGCGCCGACGACTACGTCACCAAGCCGTATTCGCCACGTGAGCTGGTCGCTCGGATCCGTGCGGTGCTGCGCCGCCAGGGCACCGAGGCCGCCGAGGTGACCACCCCGACGCTCGCCGCCGGCCCGGTCCGGATGGACGTGGAGCGTCACGTCGTGACGGTCGACGGCACCGGCGTGCAGTTGCCGCTGAAGGAGTTCGAGCTGCTCGAGCTCCTGCTGCGCAACGCCGGCCGGGTGCTCACCCGCGGTCAGCTCATCGACCGCGTCTGGGGAGCCGACTACGTCGGCGACACCAAGACCCTGGACGTGCACGTCAAGCGCCTGCGCTCCAAGGTCGAACCGGAGCCCTCGGCTCCGCGCTACATCGTCACGGTGCGCGGTCTCGGCTACAAGTTCGAACCCTGATGGGATCGGCCAGGCGCCCGTCCTTGGGCGCCTGGCCTCCCCAACCGAGCATTGCTCAGTGACAGGTTGGCATGCGACCACCCCGCGCGCAAGATGGTTACACCTGGCGGGGTGACGCGGGCTCACGTCCGCCGCGGCGCTTCGGCGCTTGCGCGCTCGCGGTGGCCGGGTGGATGGCGATCAGGCCGGACTTCAGGCGGGCCGCGCAGAGCTCGGCGAGTTTCCGGTACGCGGCCTCGCCGATCAGGGCGGTCAGTTCCGGGGCGTAGGTGAGGTACATCGGCTCGGTGCCGACATGGGCATCCGGGGACGAGGTGCACCACCAGGCCAGGTCGTGGCCACCGGCTCCCCAGCCGCGGCGGTCGAACTCCGTCAAAGTGGACTGGAGCAGCTTGGTGCCGTCGGGCCGGGTGATCCAGTCCTGCTCCCGGCGTACCGGCAGCTGCCAGCAGACGTCGGGCTTGTACTTGAGCGGGTGCACGCCGTCCCGCAGAGCCTGGGCGTGCAGGGCGCAGCCACCGCCGGCCGGGAAGGTGCCGTCGTTGAGGAACACGCAGGGGCCGTCACCGGATCGGGTGGCCGTACGCCGGGCGGGTTTGGTTCCGTCGACCGTGTCCACCTCGGTGTAGTTCTTGAACCCGCGCCGGTAGTGCTGCCAGGTCTCCGGCGTGAGCTTGGCGGCCGCGGCCTTGACGCGGTTCTCGTCGTCGGCGTCGGTGAAGAAGGCGCCGTGCGAGCAGCAGCCGTCGTCGGCTCGCCCTCCGATGATGCCGCGGCAGGCGGAGCCGTAGACGCAGGTCCAGCGGGAGAGCAGCCAGGTCAGGTCGGCTCGGACCAGGTGTTGCTCGTCGGCGGGATCCAGGAATTCGATCCATTCCCGAGGGAAGTCGAGGGCGACCTCCGCGGGGGGTTGCGTGCTGCTCATCCGGGTCAGCGTACGCCCACCGATGGATCACGACCGTTTAGAGCTGATATATCCGGGCCTGACGGGCGCGGCTACCCTGGTAGGCGTGAGTTCCCGCGTTCCCGTGCTTCTCTCCAGCTCCTCGGTCTTCCCCGAGCCGACGGCGGCGGCGTTCGAGATGGCGGCCACGGTCGGCTACGACGGCCTCGAGGTCATGGTGTGGACCGACGCCGTCAGCCAGGACGCCGGTGCCCTCAAGGGTCTGGCCGACCACTACGACGTCCCGGTGCTCTCGGTCCACGCACCCTGCCTGCTGGTCACCCAGCGGGTGTGGAGCTCGGACCCGTGGGAGCGGCTGAGCCGGGCCGCCCAGCTCGCCGAGTCACTGGGCGCGCCGACGGTCGTGGTGCATCCACCGTTCACCTGGCAGCGCGACTACGCGCGCAACTTCGCCGAGGGCCTGGCGAAGGTGCAGGCCCGGCACCCGGATCTGAGCTTCGCGGTGGAGAACATGTTCCCGGTCAAGATGGCCGGGCGCTGGTTCGTGCCGTACACGCCGGGCTGGGATCCCACCGAGTCCGGCTTCGACTCGTACACGCTGGATCTGTCGCACTGCGCGGCCTCCCGCATCGACGCCCTGGAGATGGCCGACAAGATGGGCTCCGGCCTGCGGCACGTCCACCTCGGCGACGGCACGGGCGAGGGCCGCGACGAGCATCTGGTGCCCGGCCGCGGCAACCAGCCGTGCGCGGAGCTGCTCCAGTCCCTGGCGCACCGCGGTTTCACCGGCTCGGTAGCCCTCGAGATCAACACCCGCAAGGCGCCCAGCCGCCCCGCACGCGAGGCCGACCTGCGCGAGTCCCTCGAGTTCGCCCGCAAACACCTGACCCCAGCCGCCTCAGCAACCCCCGCAACCACCCAGGCCTAGCTTCCGTGGAGGTCTGCTCGCCGGTCACGCTCTTTCATCGGTACGCGTGACCGGCGTCCCGCCGAAGCCGACCCGCACCCGCCCTCCCCGCGCAAGCCAGACTTCCGTCCCGGCCCCACCGCGCCCGCCGGGAAACACCAATCCGTCCCGCTACAAGAGCCGCGCCCGGCTGCTCGCCAAGCACCGGGCTGCTTGCCGCGGGTGTGCGGGACCGGATCGGATTGCCCACGTTCGCCGCCCTAACCGTCAGGCGATGCTGTTTCCCGGCGGTCGCGCTCGGGCGGCGAGGCAAAGCCGGCCTAGCGCCGGAACAGCGGGCACGGGTCGGCTTCCGCAAGACCCGCTCACGCGTACCCCGAAGAAGCGGAACCGACATGCAGGCCGAGACCCGGAACATGGTCTAACAGCATCCAAAAGCGCATATCGACCTACCGGGGCGAAATGCCGCCGAGCGAAGCGAGGCCATCAGACACAGCCACAGCGCGTTTGCGTGCCCGGTGTGCTGCCACGTGTGACCGCGTCGCGCAGCGTTCCGAGCAGAACCGGCGGCAGTTGTTGGACGACGTGTCCAGGTAGACGTTGCCGCAGCGCTCGTCGGCGCAGATGCCGAAGCGGGCGCTGCCGTACTCGCAGAGCCACACGGCCAGGCCCCACACCGCGCCGGCCAGGAACTCGGCGCTCACCGAGGAACCGCGGCTGGTCACGTGCATGTGCCAGTCGCTGGCGTCGTGCCCGGAGATGCGTGGCTGCACCGGGTGCGCCTCGAGCAGCGAGTTGAGCTCGTGTACCGCCTCGTTGTCGCGGCCGGAGGTGCCGAACTCGAAGACCTCGCGCAGTCGCCGCTGTGCGCGGCGGAAGGCGGCGAGGTCTTTCTCCGCGACCTGATCACGCATGTAGGCCTGCTCGTCGGCGAACAACGCCCGCAGTCCGGCGAGATCGTCCAGGCCGGCGTTGACGAGGTCGACCGCCGTCCGCGCGTACGCATCGAAGTTCACCCGACAACGGTAGCCGCACGTGGCCCCAGGGGGCACGTGCGCAGTGCCCGGGACGTGCGAATCCGGGCCGCACCGCGGCGCCGGGTGCCGGGCCGGACGTTACGCTCGGCGCATGTTCCGTTCCCTGTTTCTCGCCGCGGCCGGTTCTTCTCATCTCGAGCGGCTGGTCGAGTCCGTGCCCGTCAGCAAGGCGGTCGTGCGGCGGTTCGTCGCCGGCCGCAGCGCCGACGACGCACTGCGGGTGAGCCGGGAACTGGCCGACGACGGTCTGGCCGTCAGCCTCGATCATCTGGGTGAGGACACCCGCACGATGGAGCAGGCGGCGGCGGTCCGGGACGAGTACGTCGCCGTGCTGCGTCGCTTGCGCGACGCCGGTCTCACTCCGGCGGCCGAGGTGAGCGTGAAGCTTTCGGCCCTGGGTCAGCAGATCGACGACAAGGCGGCGTACGAGCACGCGCACGCGATCTGTGCCGCCGCCACCGAAGCGGGCACCAGCGTGACGCTGGACGCGGAGGACCACACCACCACGGACGCGACCCTGGAGACGCTGGTGGAGTTGCGGCGGGACTTTCCGTCGACGGGTGCGGTGCTCCAGGCGTACCTGCGGCGGACCGAGGGGGACTGCCGGGAGCTGGCGACGGCCGGGTCGCGGGTGCGGCTCTGCAAGGGCGCGTACGCGGAACCGGAGTCGGTGGCCTTCCAGTCGGCGCTGGACGTCGACAAGTCGTACGTGCGGTGCCTGAACATCCTGATGTCCGGCGAGGGCTACCCGATGGTGGCCACCCACGACCCCCGGCTGATCGCGATCGCCGAGGACCGGGCCCGCTGGTTCGACCGCTCCACCGGCGAGTACGAGTTCCAGCTGCTCTACGGCGTACGCCCGGAGGAGCAGGCCCGGCTGGCGGCCGGCGGCCACACCGTGCGGATTTACCTGCCCTACGGCGAGCAGTGGTACGGCTACCTGATGCGCCGTCTCGCCGAGCGCCCGGCGAACGTTGCCTTCCTGGCCCGGGCCGTCACCTCGAAGAAGTAACGCATTTGGGCGATTCCAGCCCGAAACCGGCGTGTCGACCTTGACTTTTTGTGGGCATTTCACGGAACGTATCGCGTTGGTCACAGCCGTATCGATACCGTTCTGATGACACGCACGTAATCTGCCGCGGCGCCACTGGGCCGGTCATGGCGGATCGTGCCTGCGAAAGGATCGGTGCGACGCGATGACGGGTCCAGCCCAGACCGAGGAACGGCTCTCGGAGGTGCGGTTCCTGACGGTGGCCGAGGTGGCCGCCCTCATGCGGGTTTCCAAGATGACCGTCTACCGGCTCGTGCACGGCGGTGATCTCACCGCGGTCCGGGTCGGCCGCTCGTTCCGGGTGCCCGAGCACGCGGTTCACGAGTATCTGCGTGGCGCCTTCTCGCAGAGCGCCTGACGCCGGGGTCGTGTTGGCCCGGTAGGGGCGGGCCGGTACGCTGGACCGGTTGGTTCCCGGGTTCTCGCGTGCCGTGTCAGGCGGCGCCGCTGCCCGGGACCCCGTCCAGTCCGGGTCCGGCCGCACGCTGGTCCCACTCACATGGTTTCGAGAGGCTTTTCGTATGGGCTCCGTGGTCAAGAAGCGCCGCAAGCGTATGGCGAAGAAGAAGCACCGCAAGCTGCTGCGCAAGACCCGCGTCCAGCGTCGCCGTCTCGGCAAGTGACGGCCGGCCAGGAGGATCTCCTGGCCTTCGCCGGCTCTTGCCGACCCTTTCCGAGGCTTCGCATCGAAAGGTGCACCCGTGGTGACCTCACCGCCCAGCGTTGTCGTGGTCACCGGAGTCAGCCGCTATATCGGCGCTCGGGTGGCCGCACGCCTCGCCGCTGATCCCCGGATCGACCGTGTCGTCGGCCTGGATCCGCATGACCCGCCCGCAGGCCTTCTCGGCCTGCTCGACGGCGTGGAGCGGATCCGGGCCGACGCGCGCGCGGCCACCGAGGCGATCGCCGACCTCGGCGCCGAGGCGGTCGTGCACCTGGCCGTGACCAGCGTGCCGGACCCGCAGCACGGCGGCCGCGCGGCGATGAAGGAACAGAACGTCATCGGCACCATGCAGGTGCTGGCCGCCGCGCAGGGCACCACCCGTTTGCGCAAAATCGTGGTGCGCTCGTCCACGGCGGCGTACGGCGCGTCGTTCCGCGATCCCGCGGTCTTCACCGAGGACACCGAACCCCGTGCCGTTCCCCGGGGTCCGTTCGCCCGCGACATCCTCGACATCGAGGGGTACGTCCGGGGGTTCCGCCGCCGCCGGCCCGAGGTCTCGGCCACGGTGCTGCGGTTCGCCCCGATGATCAGCTCGTCCGCCGAGACGTCGCTGACCCGCTACTTCTCCCAGCCCCTGGTCCCGACCGTGCTCGGCCGCGACGCCCGGCTTCAGTTCGTGCACGTCGAGGACGCGCTGGAGATCCTGCACCGGTCGGTGACCGAGGACCATCCGGGCACCTTCAACGTCGCGGGCGAGGGCGTGCTGATGCTCGCCCAGGCGGTCCGCCGGGCCGGCCGCATCGCCCTGCCGCTGCCCGAGTCGGCCCTCTCCACCGGCGCCGCGTTGCTGCGCAACCTCGGCGTCGAGCAGATCGGTCTGGACCAGATCGACCTCTTCGTGCACGGTCGGGTGGTGGACACCACCCGACTGATCCGTGAGTTCGGTTTCACCCCGCGCACCACGGCGGCCGCGTTCGACGAATTCATCAAGGCGCACGTGGCCGGTTCCACGCTCACCGCGGACCGGCTCGCCGCCGCCGAGCGGACGATCCTGGACGGCATCCGCCGGGTCCGGGCGGCGGCCGAGGTCTCCGTCGCGGAGTCGGCTCCGGCCGGACGGGACCAGCCATGAGCTCGGTCTTGCACTCGTGGCGACGCCGCGGCGAACCGGAGGTGGCGGCATGAGCCAGCACGAGTATCGCGACATGCTGCCCGGGCACGCCGAGTTCCGGCTGCCCGCGCCCGCTCCGGCGCAGCGGGTCAACGGGCGCCGGCCGATCCCGGAGGTGCCCGTGGCAGAGTCCTCGGCGGTGCAGGCCGCCGGCGACACCGTGGACGTCTGGGACCAACGGGTCGCCAAGGGCCTCGCGTTCCTGCGCCGCCGGCTCGCCGGGTCGTACGAGGTGGACGACTTCGGCTTCGACCCGGAGCTGGCCGACGCGCTGTTCCACCCGATGCTGAAGATCCTGTACCGGGACTGGTTCCGGACCGAGGTGCTCGGGATCGAGAACGTGCCGGCCGATGGCGGCGGTCTGGTGGTGGGCAACCACTCCGGGACCATCGCGCTGGACGCCCTGATGCTGACCGTCGCCCTGCGCGACAAGCACCCGAACGACCGGCACCTGCGCCTGCTCGGCGCCGACCTGGTCTTCCGGATGCCGGTGATGAGCGAACTGGCCCGGGCGGCCGGCGCGACCGTGGCCTGCAACCCGGACGCCGAGCGGCTGATGACCAGCGGGCAGCTCGTCGGCGTCTTCCCGGAGGGCTTCAAGGGCATCGGGAAGCGCTTCGCGGACCGGTACAAACTCCAGCGTTTCGGTCGCGGCGGGTTCGTCTCGGCCGCGCTGCGTACCGGTACGCCGATCATCCCGGTCGCCATCGTCGGCGCCGAGGAGATCTATCCGATCCTGGCCGACCTGAAGCCGCTGGCCCGGCTCCTCGGCGTGCCGTACTTCCCGGTCACGCCGACCTTCCCGTGGCTGGGACCACTCGGCCTGGTGCCGCTGCCCAGCAAGTGGCTGATCCAGTTCTGCCCGCCGATCCCGACCGCGCACCTGACCGAGTTCGCCGATGACCCGCTGGTCGTCTACAACCTCGCCGACCAGGTCCGCGAGACGATCCAGGCGACCCTGCACGAATTGCTGGAGAAGCGGCCGGACCCGTTCGGGCCGTGACGAGTCGGTCCGGACCGTCCTATAGTGACGCTTGAGGGGCGGCCCCGGAGTTTCACTCCGGCACCGCCCCTCGCCAGCTGCCTTACGGAATTCTCAGAACAGGTCGCCCAGCAGTCCGCCCAGGACACCGTCCTCGGCGTCGGCGGGCACCGGCGTGGTCGTCGACCCCGACGGGCTGGGCTTGACGCTCCCGATCGCCGGCTTGCCGCCCGGCATCGGCGAGTTTCCGAGACCCGGCGCGGTCACGCCGTTCGTGGCGTCCGGCTCGGCCGTGGAGCCGCTCTTCGCCGGCTTCGGCCCGGCCGTCCGGCCGTCCTGCTTGCTGTTGGTGCCCTTGCCGTTGTGCCCCTGCTGCGTTCCGGAACCCGCGTTGCTTCCCTGGCCGTCGCCCGCACAGTCGCGCAGCCTCGGCCCGAGCTCGTCGGAGCCGGCCGGCGTGATCCGTTCACAACGGACCCCGTTCCGCAGCGCCTCGGTACGGCCCGTCACGTCCTCGAGCAGGGCCAGCGAGGTGAGCGCACGGTCCCGGTTGGCCGGGGAGAGCCCGTCCAGCGCCGGTGCGAAGGCGTCTCGCTGCCCGTCGACGAAGCCGTCCAGTGTGGTGAGCGGCTTTGTGTCCTTGTGTGCCACGGCGGACGTGGTGAGCAGCCGTACGCCCTTGCGGGTGTCGGCGTCCATGTCGTCCAGCACCCTGCCGAAAGCGGGATCCTCGCCGTCCATGGCGACCGCTTCGGTGAGCCGGTTCCGCGCGAAGTCCAGCGACAGCTGCCCCCGCGTCACGTCCGAACCGGCGATCGCCAGCTGGGCGCGCTCGGTGGAGCGTTTGACGCCGTACAGAGCGTCACCGGGCGACGCGCTCTCGCTCGCCGCGGAGATCCCGGAGACGGCCATCGCACCGGCGGCCACGCCGATCACGATCGCGCCACGGGCCCGGATCCGGCGGCCGAAGATGGAGCGGCGTGCCCCGTCGGCGACCTCGGGAACCGGATCGAACTCGTCGTCGGCCGCGGTCCGGCCGATGCCGTCCCGTTCGGCCGTCGCGACCAGCATGGCGCGCAGGCCGACGCGGAACTCGGAGTCGACCGGTGCGCCGGGCCGGGCCGCGGTGAGGCGGTTGCCGATGGCCACCAGCCGGTCGAGCTCCACGTCGGCATGGCCACGGGTGTGGTGCCGACGGGCGCCGCCGGCCTCGTCGAGTAGTTCCGCGAAGCGCTCGGCGCTCCGGCGGTCCCAAAAATCGAACTTCACCGTGGGCACCTCCCCTCGCTCGTGACTGTCTCGCCGGCCTGCGGGCCGACGTCGGCGACCGGACCGTGGGTCACGGCTGGGGGTCGCATCCGGACAAACGCGCGACACGCGGCCCCGGTTACGGGTGTGTGACGTCGCCATCGGGTATCAGAGATCGACAGAGCACCCCGGTTCAGTGACAAGCGCTCGATCAAGATTGGAACCCTTCCGGCAGGAGCCGGTTGAGTGCTCGTACGGCCCGGTATTGCAGAGCCTTGATGGCGCCCTCGTTCTTGCCCATGGTCTGCGCGGTCTCGGCGACCGAGAAGCCCTGGAGGAACCGGAGCACGATGCACTCCTGCTGTTCCGGGTTGAGCTGCTTGACCGCGGTGAGCAGTGCGACATTGGTGATGTGGTCGACCACCGCAGACTCCGGGCTGCCCTCCGGGCCGCGGTCCTCCCGGTCGGCGTCCAGGACGTCGCCGGTGGTGACCTCGAGCCGGTACCGGCCCGACTTGAAGTGGTCGGCGACCAGGTTGCGGGCGATGGTGACCAGCCATGCGCCGAGGTCGCGGCCCTGCCAGGTGAAGCTGCCGATGCGCTTGAGGGCACGCAGGAAGGTGTCCGAGGTCAGGTCCTCGGCCAGCTGCCGGTTGCCGACCCGGAAGTAGACGAAGCGGAACACCGTGTCGACGTAGCGGTCGTAGATCAGCCCGAACGCCTCGGACTCGCCGGCCTGAGCCCGTTCCACCAGCGCCCACACCTCGGCGGCCGGGTCCGACCGGTCCGGCCGGGCCGGATGCTTCGGCGGGGCGGATTCGGTCGGCGGCCCGGTGGTGCTCTGCGTCGGCAGCACCACGGTGTGGTCGCCGGCGACCGTCTCGGACTCGCCGATGTTGGACCGCTGGCCGGCGGTGGGCTGAGCCGGCGGCCGGGGCGTACCGACCCGGCCGCCGAACTTGCCCTTGCCCGCGTGCGGTTGGGCGACGGCCGGTGGCCCGTTCGGTGTCCGGCGGCTGCCGGTCTGCTTCGGGCTGTCTCCGCGGATCGCGTTGACGATGGTGCCTCCGAACGAGTCGTTTTCGACGTGGCTGGGTCGGCGGTGCCCGGCACCGGCCGACGGCCATGGGGGATTCACTGACTCGCGCAGGGCGTTCAAGCCTTGGGAGAGCGCGAGCCGTGCCGCGAGGACGTCGCGGTGGAACGGGTCCTCGGCGTACACATGCGTCACTTCGCCTCCTCAACCCGGCGGGCCTGGAGTGTCGACCGCGAATCCGTCCCGCCAGACAGGGATTCGCCGTGATTCCGTGCGTTTTGTGGCACAGCGGCCTCCTCGGGATGAGGGTGGTCACTCACAACAAAAGGGGTGGGGCAACCCGCTGAATCGCTGGTTGACCTCACCCGTTGGTGTGGATTCCGTTACACAGAGCGGAAGTATCACCGAGTTCGGACACACCGAGTCGCACACCGTGTGCGCTGCGCGCAAAGCCGCGAATATGATCAAACGCGACGCCCGGAGCTCCTCCCACCCTCATCGAGCCGCGGTGCCGGGGACCGCACCGGCTGTCCGGCATCCCGCCAGCAGCCGTTTTGTGCCAAACTCGGGCCTCGTGGAGGAACCCGCCCGCGCTGTGCCCGCCAAAGACGCGGTCTCCGAGGCCGCGCGCCGCAGTCCGGACAAGCTCGCGTTGATCTCCGGTGAGACGGTCGTCGGCTGGGCGGAATTGGACACCCGGGTGTCCACGGCGGCCCGCTGGGTGGCCTCCCGGACCGCGCCGGGAGACCGGATCGCCATCCTGCTCGGCAACACCGTGGAATTCGCGGTCGCCTACTTCGGAATCCTGCGGGCCGGTCGCGTCGCCGTGCCGCTCAACCCCGGCTACACGACGGACGAGCTGGAGTACGCGATCACCGACTCGGGTGCGAGCCTGATCGTCGGGGAGTCCGGGGACCGTGCTGTGCGCGTACCGATGAAGGTGGACGGCCCGGAGGTCGCACTGCCGGACGTGCGTGCCGGAGATCTCGCGGTGTTGCTCTACACCTCGGGCACCAGCGGGCGCCCGAAGGGCGCGATGCTGACCCACGCCGCGCTCGCCGCCAACCATGACCAGCTGGACCGGATCGAGCCGCCGGTGGTGGGTCCGGACGACGTGGTGCTGCTCGCGGTGCCGTTCTTCCACGCCTACGGGCTGAACACCGGGCTCGGCACGGTCGCGCACCACGCGGCGACCGGCGTCCTGGTCGAGCGTTTCGATCCGGCGGACTCGCTGGAGCTGATCGCCGCACACCGGGTCACCGTGACGGTCGGCGTGCCCGGCATGTATCTGGCGTGGACCAGGGCGCCGGAGGCGGGCGATGCGCTGCGCGGCCTGCGGACCGCGGTCTGTGGCGCGGCGCCGCTGGACGCGCGCATCGCAGCGCGCTTCCGGGCGCTGACCGGCAAGAGCATCCTGATCGGGTACGGGTTGACCGAGTCGGCACCCGTGCTGACCACGACGGCGGTCAGTCACCGGGACAAGAGCGGCTCGATCGGCCGGCCGTTGCCCGGGGTCGAGCTGCTTCTGCGGACGTCGGCCAGCCTCGAGTTGTGGCGGGACGGCACCGCGTCGGTCGAGGAGGATCTGGCCGAGCTGGACCTGGCCGTCGCCGTGTCGGCCGGAACCGACCCGGGCGAGATCGTGGTGCGCGGGCCGAACCTCTTCTCCGGTTACTGGCCGGACGGCAGCGGTGGTCCGGACCCGGACGGCTGGTGGCCGACCGGCGACATCGCGTACGCGGACGCCGACGGCGACCTCGTCCTGGTCGACCGGATCGGTGAGCTGATCCTGGTGAACGGGTTCAACGTGTACCCAGCCGAGATAGAACGGGTGCTGGACGCGCATCCGCAGGTGGCGGCCGCGGCCGTGGTCGGGGTGCCCGATCCGGAGGCGGGCCAGCGGCCGTACGCATATGTCGTGCCCATCGGTGACCCGCCGCCCAGTGTGACCGAGTTGCAGGTGTACTGCGCGGCCCGGCTGGCCCGGTTCAAGCTGCCCGGCATCGAGCTGGTGGCCGAGCTGCCCCGGTCGCCGATCGGCAAGATCCGGAAGAGGGAACTGTCATGACGAACCGTCTCACCCTGATCAGCCGGGTGGGTTGTCATCTGTGCGAGGTGGCCGAGCAGACGCTGGACCGGATCGCGCCCGGACAGTGGACGAAGGTCGACGTCGACTCCGACATCGAGCTGGAACGCGACTACGGCGACCGGGTGCCGGTGCTGCTGCTGGACGGCAAGGAGCACGGCTACTGGCGTATCGAGGAGGACCGCCTGCTGCGGGATTTGGCTCGACAGCCTGGTGAGCCCCGGTTGTAGCCTCGCTTCTCGTGACGTCAAAGCACCTGGTCTGGGACTGGAACGGAACCCTTCTCGACGATCTTCACCTGGTGGTGTCGTCGACCAACATCGCTTTCTCCTCGGTCGGCGGCCGGGACGTGGGCCCCGACGAGCACCGGCTGGCGTTCCGGCGGCCGGTCGCCGAGTTCTACGCCGAGATGCTCGGCCGGGCCATCGACGCCGAGGAGTTCGGCCGGCTGGACCGGATCTTTCACGACGCGTACCGGGTCGGGCTGACCGACGTCGCGCTGGCCGCCGACGCGCAGATCGCGATCAAGACCTGGCCGGGCAGCCAGTCGCTGCTGTCCATGTGGTTCCACAGCGAGCTGGTCCCGGCGGTCGAGTCCTACGGGCTGACCGGCATGTTCACCCGGATCGACGGGCTGCGGGCCGAGCTGGGCGGCGGGTTCAAGGCCGCTCACCTCGCCGCCCACCTGGACGAGATCGGGGTGGCCGGCCGCGACGTGGTGATGATCGGTGACTCGCTCGACGATGCCGACGCGGCCGAGTCGGTGGGTGGGAAGGCGGTCCTCTACGCCGGCGGGTTCACGCATCCGGAGCGGTTGCGCGGATCCGGTCGTCCGGTGGCCGACACGCTCGTGGATGCCGTAAAGATGGCCATGTCACTCTGAGCCAGGTGGCCCTGGTGGGGTACAAGCGGTAATACTCGACAGGTCGGCTCGGCTAACACAGCCGGGTCGATCTTGTCCAATTGTCCCGACAAGATCGCGATTTGTGCACGCCTTCACAAGCGCCTACTCTGTGACTCCGACGAGCCCCGCTACCACAGTCGCCCCACGAGGGTTTCACCGGTATCGCACAGACAGGGCTCACCGCAGGTTCGCCTCGTCGGCACGGAGTCAGATGAGTCAGCATCGTCACGGAAGCACGCCCGGCGAAGCCGGTGGCGTCCCGGCCTTCCCGGATCTACCGGAGGCGACCATCGCGCGACTGCCCGAGTACCTGCGCGCCCTCCATCACCTCGCCGAGACCGGCGCCGAGACCGTCTCCAGCGAGGGACTCGCGGCCGCCGCCGGGGTGAATTCCGCCAAACTTCGCAAGGACCTCTCGCACCTGGGGTCATATGGGACACGTGGGGTCGGCTACGACGTCACCCTGCTGGTCGACCAGATCGAGTACATCCTCGGCCTGGACAAGAACCGGGCGGTCTGCCTGGTCGGTGTCGGTAACCTCGGGCACGCGCTGGCCGGTTACGCCGGTTTCGCCAGCCGTGGGTTCCGCGTGGTCGCGCTCTTCGACGCGGATCCGAAGAAGGTGGGTGAGCGGATCAACGGGCTCACCGTGCAGCACATCGACGAGCTGGACCGGGTCGCTGCCGAGGAGTCGATCGCGATCGGTGTCATCGCCACCCCGCCGGGCACCGCGCAGGCGGTGGCCGACGCACTGGTCGCGGCCGGTGTGACAAGCATCCTGAACTTCGCGCCCGGCGTCCTCGCGGTGCCGCCCAACGTCGATGTGCGGAAGGTGGACCTCGCCATCGAGCTCCAGATCCTGTCGTTCCATGAACACCGCAAGGCGTCCCTGACCGCGCTTCCGGGTGGCCGGACAGCCGAGGCGGACAACCAGGAGGCGGTCGGCTCGTGAACCTGCTCAGCATCGGCGCGTCGTACCGCACCGCCGACGTCGCCGTCCTGGAACGGCTCGCCATCGCCGAGACGGCCGTCCCCGACCTGCTCCAGAAGCTGGTCGCGCAGCCGTACGTGGGGGAGGCGGTCGTCCTCTCCACCTGCAACCGGGTCGAGGTGTACGCGGCGGTCAGCGGCTTCCACGGCGGCCTCAGTGACATCTGCAACGTGCTGTCCGAGCACTCCGGCATCCCGGCCAGCGAGCTCGCCGGCCACCTCTACGTGCACTACGGCGAGGCGGCGGTACAGCATTCGTTCCGGGTTTCCTCCGGCCTCGACTCGATGGTCGTCGGCGAGGCCCAGATCCTGGGGCAGCTGCGTGACTCGTACCACGCGGCGACCGAGGTGGACTCCGCCGGACGGCTGCTGCACGAGCTCATGCAGCAGGCGCTGCGGGTCGGCAAGCGGGCGCACGCCGAGACCGGTATCGACCGGGCCGGGCAGAGCGTCGTGACCGCGGCCCTGGACGTGGCCGCGGACCACCTCGGCGGTGACCTGACCGGGCGTTCCGCCCTGGTGATCGGGGCTGGTGCGATGGGTGCGCTGTCGGTGGCCACGCTCACCCGTACCGGGGTGGGGCCGCTGCGGATCACCAACCGCAGCGTGGAGCGGGCCGACCGGCTGGCCGAGGCGTACGGTGCCGTGGCGGTGCCGTTCGAGAACCTCGAGTCGGTCCTCGGCGAGGTGGACATCGTGGTCAGCGCGACCGCCTCCACCGAACCGGTGCTCACCCGCGATCTCTTGCAGAAGACGCTCGCCCGTAAGGACGACAAGCTGGTCGTCCTCGACCTGGCTGTTCCGCGGGACGTGGCGCCCGACGCGGGCGACCTTCCCGGCCTGGTGGTCGTCGACATCGACGGGCTGGCCGCGAGCCGGCGTGCCCTGCCGGCAGCGGCTGAGACCGCGGCCGTCGAGCAGATCGTCTCCAGCGAGGTGGACAACTTCCTCGCCTGGCTGCGTGGTGCCGAGATCGCCCCGACCGTCGCCGCGCTGCGGACCCGGGCGGAGGAGGTCGTCTCGGCCGAGATGCGCAAGTTGGTCGCCCGGCGTCCGGATTTCACCGAGGAGCAGCGGGCCGACGTTTCCCGTACCCTTCACCGGGTCGTCCAGCAGCTGCTGCATTCGCCCACCGTGCGGGTCCGGCAGCTTGCCGCCGAGCCCGGCGGAGATCAGTACGCGGCCCTGCTCCGCGAGCTGTTCGACCTGGACGTGCCGCTCGCCACCCAAGCCAACGCCGTGCCCGAGATCGGAGGGAAGTAATGACTTCGTCACAGCCTCCGCTTCGTCTCGGCACGCGTGGTAGCGCTCTGGCGCTCACCCAGTCGCGGATGGTCGCCGACGAGCTGACCGCCGCCACCGGACGCCCGGTGGAGCTGGTGCGGATCGTCACGCCCGGCGACCAGTCCTCGGCGCCGGTCGTGGAGCTCGGCGTGGGCGTGTTCGTCTCCGCTCTGCGGGACGCCCTGCTCGCCGGTGAGATCGATTTCGCCGTGCACTCGTACAAGGACCTGCCCACCGCCGACCACCCGCGGTTGCACATCGCCGCCGTCCCGCGCCGCGAGGACCCGCGGGACGCCCTCATCGCCCGCGACGGACTGACCCTGGCGGAGCTCCCGCCCGGCTCGGTCATCGGTACCGGTGCGGTGCGCCGTATCGCGCAACTGCTGGCCTTGGGCCTAGAGTTGCAGGTCACGCCGATTCGGGGGAACGTCGACTCGCGCATCGCCCGGGTACTCGGACCCGAGGCCGACCTCGATGCCGTCGTCATCGCCCGGGCCGGTGTGGCACGTCTCGGCCGGTCGGCGGAGATCACCGAGACGCTCGACCCGATGCTCATGCTGCCCGCCCCGGCTCAGGGTGCGCTGGCCGTGGAGTGCCGGGCCGACGACAGCGATCTGGTCGGGCTGCTGTCCGCACTCGACCACGCACCGACCCGCGCCGCCGTCATCGCGGAGCGGTCGATGCTTGCCACGCTCGAGGCCGGGTGCTCCGCCCCGGTCGCGGCACATGCCGAACTCGCCGAGGGCGAGAACGGTGACGAGATATACCTGCGCGGTGCGGTGATCAGCCCGGATGGGCTTCGAGCCATCCGACTGTCGCGTACCGGAACGCCCGCCGGCGCGGCGGAGATCGGCAAGGCACTCGCCACCGATCTTCTCGACGCCGGAGCCGATACCCTGATGGGGAGCACAGAATGACCACCCGCACCGCCCGTAAGCCAGCCGGACGCATCGCGTTCATCGGCGCCGGACCCGGCGACCCGGAGTTGCTGACCCGCCGCGCGTACGCGGCGCTGACCGATGCCGACCAGGTGGTCTACGACCGCGGCGTGCCCGAGTCCCTGCTCAGCGCGATCCGCTCCGCAGCCAAGGAGGACGCGCAGTTCAGCCCGGCCGAGGGTGCGCCCGGCGACGTCGCCAAGGTGCTGCTCTCCGCCGCGAAGTCCGGCCTGTCCGCCGTGCACCTGGTCGCCGGTGACCCGTTCGGCCACGACTCGGTGGTCAAGGAGGTGCAGGCGGTCGCGCGTACCGCGGTGCACTTCGAGGTGATCCCGGGTATCGGCCAGGCTGAAGGTGTCGCCGCGTATGCGGGTGTGCCGCTGCCGGGCGTACGCATCGCCGCCGACGTCGACGACATCACCACCCTGGACTTCGACGCGCTCGCCGCGGCGGCCCAGAAGGGCTCGTTCGCGGTCGCGGTCGACGCGGGTGACCTCGCCGCCGTCCGGGACGGCCTGCTGGCCGCCGGCGTCGAGCCGGGCGTGCCGGTCGGTGTGACCGGCGACGGCACCGGTGAGACGCAGTACACCACCACCTCGACCGTGGACAGCTTCGTCGCGGCGGCGCTCGGCTTCACCGGCCGGGTGGTCCTCACGGTCGGCTCGGACGTCGCGGAGCGCGACACCCTGAGCTGGTGGGAGAACCGGCCGCTGTACGGCTGGAAGGTGCTCGTCCCGCGTACCAAGGAGCAGGCCGGTGCGATGAGTGCCCGGTTGCGCGCCTACGGTGCGATCCCGTGCGAGGTGCCGACCATCGCGGTCGAGCCGCCGCGCACCCCGGCCCAGATGGAGCGCGCGGTCAAGGGCCTGGTCGACGGCCGGTACGCCTGGGTGATCTTCACCTCGGTGAACGCGGTCCGCGCGGTCTGGGAGAAGTTCGCCGAGCACGGTCTCGACGCCCGCCACTTCGGCGGCGTGAAGATCGCCTGCATCGGCGAGGCCACCGCCGAGGCGGTTCGCGCGTTCGGCATCCAGCCCGAGCTGATCCCGTCCGGTGAGCAGTCCAGCGACGGCCTGCTGGCCGAGTTCTCGCCGCACGACGAGATCCTCGACCCGGTCGGCCGGGTGCTGCTGCCGCGCGCCGACATCGCGACCGAGACGCTGGCGGCCGGGCTCATCGAGCGCGGCTGGGAGGTCGACGACGTCACCGCGTACCGGACGGTGCGTGCTGCTCCGCCGCCCGCCGAGATCCGGGACGCGATCAAGTCGGGCGGGTTCGACGCGGTGCTCTTCACCTCGTCGTCGACGGTGCGGAACCTGGTCGGCATCGCCGGCAAGCCGCACGCCCGTACCGTGGTCGCGGTGATCGGCCCGAAGACGGCCGAGACGGCGGTCGAGTTCGGCCTCCGGGTCGACACCCAGCCGCAGGCGGCCTCGGTGCCCGACCTGGTCGAGGCGCTCGCCGAGTACGCGCTCGAGCTGCGCGAGAAGCTGGCCGCGATGCCCGCCAAGCAGCGCCGCGGCTCCAAGGTCCAGGGGCCGACCGCCCTCCGATTCCGCTGATTCGATGAAAGGCGCGCCGGCTTGCCGGCGCGCTTTTCGGTTTTAGGGAGCGTCCGATGTCCTTCCCCGACATCCGTCCGCGCCGGCTGCGGCGCACCCCCGCGATCCGCCGCCTCGTCGAGGAAACCCGGATCGCCCCGTCCGAGCTGGTCCTGCCCCTGTTCCTGAAAGAGGGCCTGACCGAGCCGAAGCCGATCAGCTCGCTGCCCGGCGTCGTCCAGCACACCCGGGAGTCCCTGCGTAAGGCCGCGCACGACGCGGTCAGCGCCGGTGTCGGCGGCCTGATGCTGTTCGGCGTGCCGGAGAACGGCAACAAGGACGAGACCGGCTCTGCCGGACTCGACCCGGACGGCATCCTCAACGTCGGCCTGCGTGACCTGAAGGCCGAGGTCGGTGACGCCACGGTGATCATGGGCGACCTGTGCATCGACGAGTTCACCTCGCACGGGCACTGCGGGGTCCTGGCCGCGGACGGATCCGTCGACAACGACGCCACGCTGGACATCTACGCCGAGATGGCGGTGGCGCAGGCCTCCGCCGGCGCGCACATGGTCGGACCGTCGGGGATGATGGACGGCCAGGTCGGTGTGGTCCGGCGCGCCCTCGACGAGGCCGGCTACCAGGACGTCTCGATCCTCGCGTACTCGGTGAAGTACGCGGGCGCCTTCTACGGGCCGTTCCGTGAGGCGGTCGAGTCCACCCTCAAGGGCGACCGGCGGCAGTACCAGCAGGACCCGCCGAACCTGCGGGACGCGCTGCGCGAGGTCGACCTGGACGTGGCCGAGGGCGCGGACATCGTCATGGTCAAGCCGGCGCTGCCGTACCTCGACGTGATCGCCGCGATCCGGGAGCGGGTCACCGTGCCGGTCGCCGCCTACCAGGTCTCCGGCGAGTACGCGATGGTGGAGGCGGCAGCGGCGAACGGCTGGATCGACCGGGAGCGGGTCATCCTCGAATCGCTCACCTCGATCAAGCGGGCCGGCGCCCAGATCACCCTGACCTACTGGGCCGCCGAAGTGGCTGAGCTGCTCGCCTAGTCGCGGGGCTCGAGGCTTTGCACGAGCTGGGTGACATCGGCGATGTACTCGTACCAGTCGCGATCGGACTGGTAGCCCAGCTCGGCATTGACCTTGAGCATCGACTCGTTGTGCTGCGCGTTCCACGTCTGGACCTGGCGCAGGTCCGGCTCCGCGGATCGCAACTCGAAGAGCATCCGCGCCTTGATGGCCCGGTCGATGCCGTAACCCCGGTGCTCGCGCACGACGATCGTGTCGTACTGGTCGGCGCGCTCGGGATGCTGCGCCGGAACCACCACCTCGGTCAGCCCCGCCACCGTGCCGGTGTCCTCGTGCATGGCCAGCACGATGTACGGCTTCAGCCCGCGCTTGTGCAGCGTGTCCAGTGAGTCGCGCAGCCGCTGTGGGTCGGAGGAGCGGGGAGCCAGGTCGAGCTCGTCATCGTCGTGCTGGGCCTCCGCCTTGGCCTGCGCGTACGCCTCCAGGAGCCATTCCGGCGGGCCCCCGGGGTGATACTCGATCCGGTAGCCGGGGCTGATGCCGCTGGCCATCGAACCCAGGGCCAGCCAGTCCACCGAGTCCAGATTGAGCACGGAGCGTGTCTCCACATACTCACGCTCGAAGCCGAGCGCCTCGTAGAACGCGATCGCCGAGGTGCCGCCGATCGCCTCGACCCCGATCGACGAGAAACCCTCGAGGTACGCCCGGCGGGCCGCCATCGCGACCAGTTGCCGCCCGAGCCCGCGGCGGCGTAGCTCCGGCCGGACCAGGATCTCCAGCACACCGATGTCACCGAGCAGCAGAATGTTGACGTGGGCGTAGATCTGGCCCTCGCCCTCGGGCACGCGGTCGTCCTCAGCGATCCAGGTGATCCGCCGCTCGCCCGGCATGGTCTCGGCCAGATAGTCCCGGACCTGCACATCTCGCCAGGGTGGATCGTCGGGAAGATCGGCGGCCATTACCGCGTTGACCATCTCCACGAGCGAGTGGATCTCGGCCGCGGACGCGGAGCGGGGATCCCATTCACGCACCCTCACCCGTACATCGTGCCGTTTGGGCGACCTTCAGGGAAGGGTTGACCACGCAAAAGTACGGGCATGCTCACCCTGCGTCGCGATGCCATCAGGTGCGGCTTCGCAGTCCGTAGTCATTGGCCGTGTTGAAAACGTCCTGTGCGTACTGCCGGACGTCGTTGTAGGTCAGCACCGCCTCCCACCAGAGCTCGGGCTTGGACAGATCGCGCCCGCCCTGGCAGAGGTAGGTGGCCGCGGCCAGAGCGGCGTCGTCGATGTCGTTCGGGTTCTTCTGCCCGTCGTTGTCGGCGTCGATCCCGCTCGTCTGCCAGGTCGCCGGGATGAACTGCATCGGCCCGACCGCACGGTCGAAGTTCACGTCCTTGTCGAGCGCGCCCCGATCGGTATCCCTGATCAACTGGCGTCCGCCCTGGCCGTCCAACGGCAGCCCGTAGATCGTCGGCTGGGCCACACCGTCGAAGCCGAGCACCGCGCCCTCATGGCTGCCGTGCCCGGACTCGATCTTTCCGATCGCGGCCAGGGTGGTCCAGCTCAGATGACAGGACGGGGTCTGCTTCGCGGCGACCAGCTCGGCATATCCATACGCCTGGACGGCGACGACCGGGATGCTGACCCGCATGCCGACCTGCTGAGCCCACGTCGCCAGCGCGTCGGCCGGCCGGACGCCGGTCGCCGTGGGCTGGACGGTGGGCAGCCCGGTCGCACCCGGAGCCGGCGCGCTCGCTCCGGGTGGGAACGCCCCCGCCGACGCCGGCGGGCCGGACGGAACGGCCCAGCTGGAGCCCGGCGCGCCGGGTGCGCCGGGCACGCCGGGCGCACCGGACTCGCCTGTGAAGGTCGGGGTGGCGCTCGGCGTGGGTGCCGCCTCCAGCGCACGGGGAACCAGGTAGGCGCCGGAGGTAGCGGCCAGCACCACCAAGGCGACGACCACGATGCCTGGCAGGATCACCCGGCCGGCGGGGCCTTTCGCCCAGGTCGCGGTGGTCCGCCCGGCTTGCCCGGCAGCAGCCACCGGGCGGAAGCGGCGCCCCGCCGATTTCGATGCGCCAGCGCCAGCGCCGACCGGCACCGGCTCGCCGGGCTTGGCGCCGTCACCGGCCGCGCCGTCACCGGCCGCGCCGTCACCGGCCTTCGCCGAGCTGCCCGCGGCGCCCGAGCCTGCCTTCTCCATCCCCGGGGTGACTGAGGCACTGTCTTTCACCGCTGCGGCTCCGCCAGCCCCGGATCCGGCCGGACCGCCGTCCTTGGTGGCATCCGCCTTCACCGAGCCCGGCGCCGCGCTGGTCTTGGCTGCGTCCGCCTGTTCCGAGCCTGTTGTCGCGCCCGCCTTTGCGGCGTCCGCCTGTTCCGAGCCTGTTGTCGCGCCTGCCCTTGCGGCGTCCGCCTTCTTCGAACCTGGCGCCGCACCCGCCCCAGCGGCGGCGTCGGCCTTTTCCGAGCTCGCTGGTGCCGCGCCGGCCTTAGTGGCGTCCGCGTTCTCCGACCCTGGCGCCGCGCCTGTCCTGGCGGCGTCCGGCCTTTCCCAGCCTGTCGCGGCGCCCGCCCCAGCGGCGTCGGCCTTCTCCGAGCTCGCTGGTGCCGCGCCGGCCTTAGCGGCGTCCGCGTTCGCCGACCCCGGCGCCGCGCCCGTCCTGGCGGCGTCCGGCATTCCCCAGCCTGTCGCCGCGCCCGCCGCAGCGACGCCGGCCCCTTCCGAGCCCGTCACCGCCGTGCCAGCCTCCCCACCGCCGGCAGCCTTGGCGAGGGCCACCCGGGCGGCCTCGGCAGTCCGAGCCAGCGCCGCCCAGGCGTCGCCCTTCTCGAAGTCAGCCTCCGCCCGGCCGCCCGGCTGCTCTTCGGCCGTCTCAGCCCGGCCGCCCAGCTGCTCCGCAGCCGTATCGGCCCGGCTGTCGGTCTGCGGCGTGCCGTCGGAACCCTCGCCGGGCCGAGTTGGGTCGGCCGGAGCAGCCGCCGAATCCGGCTTGTCCGAAGCGCCACCGCTCGGCGCCGCGCCGGAGCTCCCCAGCGGCCCGCTCTGATGCGGTGCCGCGGAGCGCAGCTCCGGGAGCTCTGCTGGGTTCTTCCGCGCCTCCGCCACGGGATCGACCCTACCCGTCGATGTCACTCCACGGGGACGTCGCTGCGACCCTGTGGACAACTACCGGTGCGCGGTTGGCCGCAGGGGCCCTACGCTGGTCGGATGCCGCGCTATGAGTTCCGGTGCCGCGCCTGTGGCGCCACCTTCGAGGTCAGCCGTCCGATGCGTGAGGCCGCCGCCCCGGCCGCCTGTCCGCAGGGCCATGACGACACCGTCAAGCTGCTGTCCACAGTCGCCGTGACCGGTCGGAGCGGCGGCGCTCCGGCCGCCCCGGCCGGCGGTGGCGGCTGCTGTGGAGGCGCCTGCGGCTGCTGACCAACCTGTCGCGCCACGCGGCCGGCCCCCCTTCGGGCCGCGCGGCGACACGAGGCCGTCGACTTCGGGCGGTGAGGCGGTGCTAGCAGGGCGTGTCCTTTTCGGTGACTCGTACGGGTACACCCGAACGGCCGGACGGTTTTGGCCGAGCGCGGCGTTTCCCGCGTTCGATCTCTTTCGTTACGAGACGCGTAGTCCCGTATGCCGCCGTCGATGCCGCGATCACTTTGTCCTCCGTACGGGGTCGGCTGTGGCGGGAATTCGGTTACCGTCCGTTTCTACGATGGGCGGTGACACAGAGATACGGCAGCATGAGGCGCGACTTCCACAAAGGGGGCGGAGGTTCAACCGTGTCGGGACGGAGCGAGCTACCTAGCGGTCTGGTGACCTTTGTGTTCACCGACATTGAGGGCTCGACACGACTGGCCCGGATGCTCGGTGAGGCGTACCGGGAGGTTCTCGGTGCGCATCGTTCGGTGCTACGCGCTGTGCTCAGAGCCTTCGATGGTGTTGAGCTACTAACTGAGGGTGACTCTTTTTTCGTGGCGTTCGCCAATGCCGACGCGGCGTTGGCGGCATGTGTCGAGGCGCAGCGGAGACTGTCCGCCCATGACTGGCCGCGGCGGGACGCGGTGCCGCGAGTCCGGATGGGGCTGCACACCGGAGAGGCCACTCCGGTCGGCCGGGAATACGCGAGCGCCGAGGTGCACCGCGCCGCCCGGGTGTCCGCTGCCGCGCACGGCGGTCAGGTCCTCTGCTCCGAGGCGACCGCGCTGGCCGTGACCGCCACGTATGCCACCACCGGCGGCGGTCCGGCGGCAACCACCCTGGCCGCTGTCGACCTGCTTGACCTGGGCGCGTACCGGCTCCGGGGTTTCGACGACGACGAGCGGATCTTCCAGGTGGTCGCGCCCGGCCTGGAGCGGGACTTCCCGCGGCCGCGTACCGCCGAGGCGCCACGGCACAACCTGCCCGCCGAGCACAGTGTTTTCGTCGGGCGGCGTGCGGAGTCGGCCGAGCTGGCTGAGCTGATCAGCCACAACCGGCTGGTCTCGGTGGTGGGACCGGGCGGTTCCGGCAAGACGAGGCTCACCCTGGCCGTGGCGGAACGGCTGCTTCCGGCGTACCCCGACGGGGTTTGGACGATCGATGCGGCGACCGCGGCGAACGGCTTGCCCAGCGCCTTGGCCGCGGCCCTCGGCCTGCGGCCCGAACCGGGCCGTCCGGTGATCGAGACCGTGGTCGAGCAATGCGCCGAGCGGCGCATGCTGGTGTTGCTCCAGACCTGTGACGCGGCGCCGGTGCTGACCGCCACCCTGGCGCATCGCCTGCTCAGCCGGTGCCGCCGGCTGGACGTGGTGGCCACCGGCCGGGCGCCGCTGGGGCTGGGCGGGGAGACCGTCTGGCGGATTCCGCCGCTGGTGCCGGCGGACGCCTTCGCCATGCTGCGTGATCGGGCCGCGGCGGCGCAGGGCGGCCGCGTCGGCGACGGGGAGGCGCAGCTGGCCGGGCTCGCGGCCCGCCTGGAGGGATCGCCGCTGGCGATCGAGCTGGCCGCGGCGCGCCTGCGCCTGCTGCCCGCGGAACAGCTGGCCCGGCGTCTGGACGATCCGTTGCGCGCGCTGGACAACGATTCCGCGGGTGAGGGGCGGCACGCCAGCCTGGCGAATAATCTCGCCTGGTCCTACCGGACCCTGGGCAGCCCGGCCGCCGGCCTGCTGCGCCGGATGGCCGTCTTCGCCGGCCCGGTGGATCTGGCGACGGTCGAGGGGTGCGGCGCCGGCGCGCTCAGCGCGCTCTCCGAGCTCGCCGACAAATCCCTGGTCGAGGTGGTGCCGGGGCCGCGCTACCGGCTTTCCGACCAGGTACGGGCGTACGCGCTGCGCCAGCTCGCCGCCGCCGGTGACGAGCCGGCCGTCCGCGACCGGCACCTCGGCTGGGCTATCCAGATCCTCGACGGCGTCACGGTGGACACCGATGGCCAGGTGCGCACGGTGTCCCTGACCGAGCTGGGACCGTACGTGCCGGAGTGGCAGATCGCCCTGCGCTGGGCCGCGACCTGCGGTGACGTGCGGGCCGGACTGCGGCTCGCCGAGACGCTGGACCCGTGGTGGCGGGAGCACGGCGGCGCCCAGGAGGGGCGCGAGCTGCTCTCCCTCCTCTACCAGGGTGTCTCCGGTGACGAGGTCACGCCGGCCGAGCTGGCGGGGGCTCACCTGGTGCACGCCGGCCTGTCCGACGACCGCTCCGAGCGGGAGCGTCACCTGATCCGGGCGGAGGAGGCGGCGCGCCAGTCCGGCGATCCGGCGCTGCTGATCCGGGTGCTCGCCGCACGGGTGCAGCCGGACGGCACCTGCGACCCGTCGGAACAGGCCTGCCGTTCGGTGATCGCCGAGGCGGAGCGGTCCGGTGTGGCGGCCGCCGCGCTGCCGGCCGTGCTGACCCTGGCCGAGCTGCTCTGGCGGCGGAACGCCCTGGTCGAGGCCGCCGAACTGCTCGGTGCCGCCCGCCAGCTGGAGGCCGTCCATCCGGAGGATCGTGGCCGGCGGGCGGTCGACTGGCTTCTCGGCATGGTCGCGTTGCGCCGCGGCGACCTGGTCGCGGCCCACGATCACCTGGTGGTGGCGCTGCGTTCCCGCCTGCGGCACGGGTTCCGGGGCGCTGCGGCGGACGCGGTCGCCGCGATCGCGGTGCGGTGCGTGTTCGGCGGGGACCCGGCGACCGCGGCGGTGCTCTTCGGCGGTGCGGAGACGGCGCGTGGCGCCCGGCGGACGGAGTCGTTCGGTGCGTTCTGGTCGGCTCAGCAGGCAGCCCTGCGGACCGCGCTCGGTGATGCGGCGTTCGATGCGGCGTACGCCGACGGTGCCGCTCTGGGCTTCGATCAGGTGGTCGCCATGGCGCTGGCCGTGGAGCACCCGGACCTGGAGGACGGCGCGACCAGGTTTGCTCAGATCGTCCGTTAGGCGTCGCCGAGCAGTACGGTGGCCTGGTAGTAACCCCAGGCCACCGTGTTGCAGACCGGCTGCACCAGCTTCTCGTGCTCGTCGCACGTCCGCTGCAGATCAGCCCGGAAGGTCTCGTCGAGCCGCCGCTTGTGTGCCTCGAAGGTGCCCGCCGCCCGATAGTTCCGGTAGCCGAAGTCGTGATGCCAGCAGGCGTTCTCGAACCGGAAGCCGAACGGCCGCTCCGGACCGTGCGAGCAGTAGTCGGTCGACCAGTCGAAGTCGTACGCCGCCCACTGCTCGCGGTCGAGCCGCGCCGCGTTCCACTCGGCCGTGCTGGCCGCGGTGGGTTGGGTCCATCGGGCCAGCAGGGTCCCCTTGTCGACGACCGCCCCCCGCGCCGGCCCGGCCGGCAGTATCGTCGTGGCCGCCAGCAGGACGCCCGCGGCGGCGCGGCAGATCGCAGGGCGAATCATCGTGCCTCCTCCAGGTGCGACCTTCAGCTTGACCGTTAGGGTGTGTCCGTGCAGGCGGTTCCATGATTCATCTACCGCTGGTCCGACAGGGGCCGCTGCGGGCGCTCGGCGTCCGGCTCGTGATGGCGTGCACCCTGGTGCTCGTCGCCGTGGCCGTGATCTATACGGACCGGGACGGTTACCGGGACGTCAACGAGGACGGCCTGACCCTCCTCGACTGCTTCTACTACGCCGTCGTCTCGCTCTCCACCACGGGCTACGGCGACATCACCCCGGCGACCCAGAGCGCGCGACTGGTGAACGTCCTGTTCATCACCCCGGCCCGGGTGCTCTTCCTGATCATCCTGGTCGGCACCACACTGGAGGTGCTGACCGACCAGTACCGGAAGGGCCTGCGGGTCAGCCGGTGGAGGCAGAAGTTGAAGGATCACGTGATCATCTGCGGCTACGGCACGAAGGGCCGGGCCGCGGTCGCCGCGTTGCTGGAAACCGGGTACGACAAGTCCCGCATCGTCATCGTGGAGAACCGGGAGGCCGGGGTCCGCCAGGCGACGGCCAGCGGGTTGGTCGTGATCGAGGGCGATGCCACCCGGTCCGCGGTGCTCAACGAGGCCGATGTGAAGAACTGCAAGTCGGTCATCATCGCCACCGACCGGGACGAGGCCTCGGTCCTGATCACGCTCACCGTGCGCCAGCTGACCGCCGGACAGGTCCGGATCATCGCGGCGGTACGTGAGCAGGAGAACGCCGCCCTGCTGAAACAGAGCGGTGCGCACCACGTGATCGTCTCGTCCTCCACCGCCGGTCGCCTGCTGGGCCTGACCACGACCGCCCCGCCGCTGATCGACGTGGTGGAGGATCTGCTCACTCCCGGCCAGGGCATGGCGCTGGCGATGCGCTCGGCCGAGCGGGCCGAGGTGGGCCGCAACCCGCGCGAGCTATCGGCGCTGGTGGTGGCGTTGATCCGCCGGGGCAAGGTGCTTCCGCTCGGCGGTGAGCAGACGGTCAACATCGAGACCGGCGACCTGCTCGTCTACATCCGCGACGACGAGAGCGCGCACAACGGCGTCGCGGTCTAGGGTTTGCGGCCGACTCCGGCGAACTCGGAGACCTTGTCGGTGATGCCCGGGTGCGCCGGGTCGGGTCGCCACGCCGAGCACGTCACGACGCCCGGATCGAGCAGGTCCAGGCCGGTGAAGAAGGCGGCGATCTGGTCGCGGCTGCGGGCGCAGATCGGTGCGGCGCCGCTCTCGTTCCACTGCTTCATCGACTGCTCGACCGCCGCGCCGTTGACCTCCTTGGTCGGGTGCGAGATCACCAGATAGCTGCCGGACGGCACCGCGTCGACGAGTTCCCGGACCACCCGGGACGCCTCGGCGTCGTCGACCACGAAGGGCACGATCCCGAGCAGCATGATCGCGGTCGGCTGGTCGAAGTCGAGGGTGTCCCGGGCCAGCTCGAGGATCAGACCGGTGTTCCGGATGTCCGCGTCGATGTAGTCGGTGGCGCCCTCGGGTGTGCTGTTCAGCAGGGCACGGGCGTGTGTCAGCACCATCGGGTCGTTGTCCACGTAGACGATGCGGCTGTCCGCCGCGACGCGCTGCGCCACCTCGTGGGTGTTGTCCGCGGTGGGCAGGCCGGTGCCGATGTCCAGGAACTGCCGGATCCCGGCGTCGCCGGCCAGATGCCGCACGGCCCGGCCGAGGAACTCCCGGTTCGCTCGGGCGGACTGGACCAGCTCCGGCATCAGGGCCAGCGCGTACTGCGCGGCCTCACGGTCGGCGGCGAAGTTGTCCTTGCCGCCGAGCAGGTAATTCCACAGCCGCGCGGAGTGCGCCACCTCGGTGTTGAGCGAGGCGTGCACCTCCGGATCGAGCTCGTGCGCATCCGTCACAGACCGAACATTATCGATCCGGATCCGGGAGGGGAAGGCGTTCCCCCTCCCAGTGCGATGACCGGACTAGAGGATGGTCCAGGTGTCGCCGGCGTTCAGCAGGTCGCTGAGCATTTCTTCTGGGGTGCCGGTGGCCTGGGCTTTTGCGTCGTGTACCTGTTTGCGGACGATTTCGTCGTAGGAGGGGCGTTGGACGTTGCGGAATACCCCGATCGGGGTGGTGGTCAGGTCGGAGCCGGAGAGCCGGGACAGGGCGAAGGCGTAGGCGGGGTCGTCGACGGTGGCGTCGTGCACCATCGGGGTGCCGCCTTGCTGGACTTTGAGTCCGAAGCTGCCTTCGGGGTGTACGACGGAGTAGCGGCCGTCGGTGCCGAAGGTGATGGGTTGGCCTTGTTCCAGGCGGATCAGGTGTTCGTCGCGGGTTGCCGGGTCTTTGATCAGTTCGAAGGCGCCGTCGTTGAAGATGTTGCAGTTCTGGTAGATCTCCACGAACGCCGACCCCTCATGGGTGGCGGCGGCGCGCAGCACGGATTGCAGGTGTTTGGCGTCGGAGTCGATGGTGCGGGCCACGAAGGTGGCTTCGGCGCCGAGGGCGAGTGAGAGCGGGTTGAACGGGGAGTCCGCCGACCCGGCCGGCGTCGACTTGGTGATCTTTCCGATTTCGGAGGTGGGTGAGTACTGGCCTTTGGTGAGTCCGTAGATCCGGTTGTTGAACAGCAGGATTTTCAGGTTCACGTTGCGGCGCAGCGCGTGGATCAGGTGGTTCCCGCCGATCGACAGGGCGTCCCCGTCGCCGGTGACCACCCACACGCTCAGATCCGGGCGGGATGCGGACAGGCCGGTGGCGATCGCTGGGGCCCGGCCGTGGATGGAGTGCATCCCGTAGGTGTTCATGTAATACGGGAACCGCGATGAGCAGCCGATCCCGGAGACGAACACGATGTTGTGCCGGGGGATGCCGAGTTCCGGCATGAACCGTTGCATCGCGGCCAGGATCGAGTAGTCGCCGCAGCCCGGGCACCAGCGGACTTCCTGGTCGGATTTGAAGTCCTTGGCCGTCAACGTGACAGCGACCGGGTTAGCCATTCTTGACCACGTCCTCGAGCATGTTCTCCAACGTCGCGGCGGTGAACGGCAGACCACTGACCTGGTTGAACGCCACCGCGTCGATCAAATACTTCGCCCGGATCAGCTGGGCCAGCTGACCCAGGTTCATCTCCGGGATCACCACCTTGTCGTAGCCGGCCACCACCTCACCCAGATTCGCCGGCAGCGGCGCCAGGTGCCGCAGGTGGGCCTGGGCGATCGGGAGGCCGCGCTGACGCAGCGCCCGGCACGCCGCCCCGATCGGCCCATACGTGGACCCCCAGCCCAACACCAGGACGCGGGCGTTCTCCTCCGGGTCCTCCACGTCCACGTCCGGCACCGCGATCGCGTCGATGCGCTGCTGGCGGGTGCGGACCATGAACTCGTGGTTGGCCGGGTCGTAGGAGATGTCACCGGTCTTGTCGGCCTTCTCCAACCCGCCGATCCGGTGTTCCAGCCCCGGCGTGCCGGGCACCGCCCACGGCCGGGCCATCGTCTGCGGATCCCGCAGATACGGCAGGAACCGGCCATCCGCGGTGTTCGCCTCGGTCGTAAACGGCACGTGCAGGTCCGGGAGTTCATCCACCGACGGCAGCAGCCACGGCTCGGAGCCGTTGGCCACATAGTTGTCCGACAACAGGATCACCGGGGTGCGGTAGGTCACCGCGATCCGGGCCGCCTCGATCGCGGCGTGGAAACAGTCCGACGGTGATTTCGGGGCGATCACCGCCAGCGGTGCCTCGCCGTGGCGGCCGAACAGGGCCATGTTCAGATCGGCCTGCTCGGTCTTGGTCGGCATCCCGGTCGACGGGCCGGCCCGCTGCACATCCACGATCACCAACGGCAACTCCAACGCGATCGCCAGGGAGATCGTCTCGCCCTTGAGCGCCACCCCCGGCCCCGACGTCGTCGTCACCCCCAACGCCCCGCCGTAAGCCGCGCCGAGGGCGGCGCCGATCGCCGCGATCTCGTCCTCGGCCTGCATCGTGGTCACACCGAACCGCTTGTGCTTCGACAACTCGTGCAGGATGTCCGATGCCGGGGTGATCGGATACGCACCCAAAAACACCGGCAGCTTGGAACGGACGCCGGCGGCGACCAGACCCAGCGACAGGGCCTGGTTACCGGTGATGTTGCGGTAGGTGCCCGGCCGCATCTTCGCCGGCTTCACCTCATACCGCACCGTGAACGCCTCGGTGGTCTCACCGTAGTTCCAGCCGGCCTGGAACGCGGCCTTGTTCGCCGCCACCAACTCCGGCCGCTTGGCGAACTTACGCTCCAGGAACCGCAGCGTGGACTGGAACGGCCGGGAATACATCCACGACAGCAGACCGAGCGCGAACATGTTCTTGGCCCGCTCGGCGTCCTTCTTCGACACCCCCGCATCAGCCAGCGCACCCACCGTCATCGAGGTCAACGCCACCGGATGCACCGCATACTCACGCAGGGAGTCGTCGTCGAGGGGACTGGTCGCATATCCGACCTTCGCCAGATTCCGTTTAGTGAACTCGTCGGTGTTCACGATGATGTCCGCACCCGCCGGCAACTCCGGCAGGTTCGCCTTCAACGCGGCCGGGTTCATCGCCACCAGCACGTTCGGCGCATCACCCGGAGTCAAAATGTCATAGTCAGCGAAATGCACCTGAAAACTGGACACACCCGGCAGCGTCCCGGCAGGTGCACGGATCTCCGCAGGAAAATTCGGCAGAGTCGAGATGTCGTTGCCAAGCTGAGCGGTCTCCGAGGTGAACCGGTCACCAGTCAACTGCATACCATCACCGGAATCCCCGGCGAATCTGATGACAACCCGGTCCAGCTGCTCGACCCGCTTCGCGGGAGCGGCCACGTTCAACCTCCAAAGAGCGCGGTCCGGCGGCTGAGGTTCGTCGATGAGCCGGCCCGCAATTCGTCACTTCCACACTACGTCGCCGCTCCTTACGAGGCGGCCGCCGACCGCTGACCACAGTAGCGACGCGGGGAAAGAACCAGCCACCGAAGTCCACCATGCGGCACGCGGAAAGCGGGTCGCCGTCCGTTAGGCTCCCCGATCGTGGACGGATATCTCGGTTCGTACGCCACCCTGGGTCTTGTGCTCGCCGCCGGGGTGCTGCTGTTCGTGGCGGCGTTCGGGGCGAACCGGCTGTTGCGCCCGGCGAACCCGGCGGAGCCGCTGGGCAAGCGGATCTCGTACGAGAGCGGCGTCGACCCGGTCGGCGGCGACTGGGCCCAAGCGCAGATCCGGTACTACGTCTACGCGTACCTCTATGTGCTTTTCGCGGTGGAAGCCGTATTTCTCTTCCCGTGGGCGCTGATCTTCGATCGGCCGGGCTTCGGCGGGCTCGCGATCGCTGAGATGGGTGTCTTCGTCGGGGTGCTCGCGCTCGGGATCGTGTACGCCTGGCGCAAACGCATCCTGACCTGGACCTGACGGCAATCCGTACGGCTGAGGTCGTCACCGACCGGGTGGCGGGCTCGCCACCGGAAAGCCGACATGTCAACATCGTGCGCATGGGTCAGCTTCTGCTCTTCATTGTCGTGGCGCTCGTCGTCGCGACGATCGTCTTCGGCGTGACTGTCCTGCTGAGCGGAGGCGACTCCGGACTGACCCCGGTGGAGCCCGACGGCCGGGCGGTTCCACTGCCCAGCGATCGGCCACTCGGCGAGTCCGACATCTCCGAGACCAGGTTCGACACCACCTGGCGGGGCTATCGGATGGCGCAGGTGGATCAGGCGTTGCAGCGCGCGGCGTACGACATTGGCTACAAGGGCGAGCTGATCGGCGTGCTCGAGGCCGAGGTGGCCGCGCTGCGTGAGGGCCGGCTGGAGGACGCCGACGCACTGCGCCGGGCGCGTGAGGTCGCCGCGGCACCGCCCGGAGCCGCCGCGCCGCCGCCCACCGAGCCGGCCGAGGCCGTGCCGGCGGAAAACGTGCTGGAGCAGGTGGCCGACGTGCCGCCGCAGGCCGGTCCGCCGGGTTCGGCGGCACCGGCCGTCGACGGGGAGTCGGCGGAACGCCGATGAGCGGCGGTGGCCCAGCCGAAGGGCCGGCCGGGCTGGGTGACGCGGCCCGCCCCGGATCCGGCGAGTTCACCGCCACGGTGATCGTCAAGGCGCCGGCGTCGAAGGTCTTCGCCGCGTTCATGGACTGGGAGAAGCAGTCCGAGTGGATCCCGTTCACCCGGGTGCGCGTGGTCGAGGGCGACGGCGGTGAGGGCAGCCTGGTGGAGGCGGTCACCGCGATCGGCCCGGCGGTGCTCCGCGACGAGTTGCGGGTGGTCAAGGTCAACGCGCCGTACGAGGTGCGCGTCGTGCACTGCGGAAAGGTGCTGCGCGGCCCCGGCTCGATGCGGTGCACCGCGATGTCCGGCGACCGTACGCAGGTCGTACTGCACGAGTGGTTCCACCTCCCGGCCGGCGCGGTCGGGAAGATCGCCTGGCCGGTGCTCTGGCCCGGCTCCAAGCTCGGCTTCACCGGGGCGCTGAGAAAGTTCGGCCGCCTGGTCGAGCAGGGGCGGCTGCCATGACCGACGACGGTCTGGTGATCGGCGAGGACGGTAAGGCCCGCTGCTTCTGGGGTGGCTCCTCGCCGGACTACGCGCTCTACCACGACACCGAGTGGGGCCGGCCGGTCCGCGGCGACGACGCGCTCTTCGAGCGGCTCACCCTGGAGGCGTTCCAGTCCGGGCTGGCGTGGATCACGATCCTGCGCAAGCGGCCGGCGTTCCGGGCCGCCTTCGACGACTTCTCGATCGCCAAGGTGGCGGCGTACACGGAGGCCGACGCGGCCCGGCTGATGGCCGACGCCGGGATCGTCCGCAACCGGATGAAGGTGGACGCCGCGCTGCACAACGCGAAGGTCGCCGCCGAGTTGGAGGGCGGCCTCTCCGCGCTGCTCTGGTCGTTCGCCCCGCCGGCCCGCCCGCGGCCGCGTACCCGGGCCGGCGTACCGGCTGTCACGGCCGAATCCACCGCACTCGCCAAGGCGCTGAAGAAGCGCGGTTTCAAGTTCGTCGGACCCACCACGGCGTACGCGTTGATGCAGGCCACCGGCATGGTGGACGACCATCTCGCGGACTGTTGGGTCCCACCGGTCACGGCTGCCGGCCACGCGTGATGAGATGGGACGCATGGCGCAGTGGTCGGTGATCATTCCGGACGAGCAGTGGGCGACCGAGCGGTTGTTCCAGCACGATGTCGTGACGGTGGCGGGCGGCCCGGCGGAGGCGACCGCCGGCGACGACGTGATCGTGGTCGCCGAGGAGAACGTCGTGGCGCTGGCCCGGGTGGAGAAGGCCACCCCCGGTGAACTGGTGCTGGGCTACCAGCGGCGGGCGTTCGACGAGCCGGTCCCGGCCGAGGGCCTGACCGGCGGAGCGGTCGACGCGGGCACCTTCCGCCGGCTGGCCGAGCGGCTCGGCGCCTCGTCAGACCCGAAGCCCTGGCTGGTCAGCGTGGCGATGCCGATCGAGGCGAGCAGCCCGGCGGAGGCGGTGCGCCAGTTCTGGTCGCACGTCCAGGAGCTGGGCCCGGCCGAACTGCCGGCGTACGTCTGGCCCTCCGGCGACGAACTGGCGATGCAGGCCTTCGTCCTGGGCACCGAAAAGAACCAGGACCCCGAAGAAGAAGACGACGAGACCGAGTAGCTGAAAGGCGTGCCTTGCGGCACACCTTTCAGCGGGTTGACGCTCGGCCCGAGCCGAGGCGCCAAGGCGCCTCAACGTCCTTCGTAAACCGGCCTCTGCTTGTTCAGGAAGGCCGAAACCGCCGCCTTGTGGTCCGCGGTGGCACCGCAGATCGCCTGGGCCTGTGCCTCCGCTGCGAGGGCGTCGGAGAGCGTGCCGGCGTCGCCGATGGAGAGCTCCCGCTTGATCGCGCCGTAGGCGACCGTGGGCCCGGCGGCGAGCCGCGCGGCCAGCTCCTGCGCGGCCGGCAGCACCTGCTCGTCGTCCTCCATCAGACGGGAGAGCATCCCGATCCGGTACGCCTCCTCGGCCTTCACCGGCTGGGCGAGCAGCAGCAGCTCGACCGCGCGGGCGTGCCCGACGATCCGCGGCAGCGACCACGAGATACCGCTGTCCCCGGCCAGTCCGACGTTCGCGAACGCCATCAGGAACTTGGTCGACGGCCCGCCGATCCGGAAGTCGGCGAGCAGCGAGAGCGACGCGCCCGCACCGGCGGCCATGCCCCGCACCGCGGCGACGACCGGCTTCGGCATGCTGGCCAGCCGCTGCGCGATCGGGTTGTAGTGCACCTGAACCGTGTTCAGGTCGGTGGCGCCCGACTCCAGCAGCGTGGCGTGCTCACGCAGGTCCTGGCCGCCGCTGAAGGCGCCCCCGGCGCCGGCGAGCACGATGGCCCGGCAGGACCGGTCGCTCTCCAGCTGGGCGAGGGTGTCCCGCAGCGCCTCCTTGAGGTCGACGGTGAAGGAGTTCATCGCCTCGGGGCGGTTCAGGGTGAGGGTGACGACGGCGTCAGTGCGGTCGACGAGCAGGGAGTCCGCCTTTAGTCCGATCGTGGGTGGCGGGTGGGGAGGTTGGATGGCGGTCATGTGTCTGAGAATCCCACACGTCCACCACGACTGGCCGACTGCAGGCAACGTTCCACGTAGCGGTCGGCGGCCGGGCGCAGCCGGGTGGCGTGCTTGTCGAAGAAGCCGGCCGCGCGTACGCCCGGCCAGCCCGGGGGCAGCAGCGCGGGCGGCAACTGCGGGTCCTGGAAGAGGAACGATCGCCAGGCGTGCACCAGCTGGAACCGGGCGGCGTACGCCTCCTCGTCGGTACTGCGCGAGGTGACCGCCTTGACCACGGGCCGTAGTGACGTCACGAAGTCCTCGTACGACTGCCCGAGTCGGCCGAGGTCCCAGGCCCGTCCGACGATCTCGGTGGAGCCGGAGGCGCCCGCGGTGTGACTGGCGCTGAACCGGTCGTACCCGATCTCGGCCTCGGCCAGGATCGCCTCCACCTCGTCGGAGGCGCGCGGGGCGACCCACACCTGCTCGCTGAGCGGGCCGTAGCCGAGGAAGGCGAGCCGGGCGGCGTCGCGCCGGGCCAGCGGGCCGTTCAGAAGGATCATGTCGAACCGGCCGTCCCAGCTGCCGCCGCGACCGGTTCGGTACACCCGGCTCGCCGCGTCGTCGAGTCGGCGCGCGGCTTTCGGGGTGAGTAGATAGCCGGGTCCGGAGGCTAGTCGCAGCGGGTGCAGCCATCCCTGGCGCACCATCCGCGACACCGCGGTGCGCACCGCCGGAGCCGCGATGTCCAGCGGCGCCAGCAGCCTGACCAGGGCTGCGACCGGTGCTCGCGACCCGCGGGCACGCAGATAGTCGCCGTACAGGTCGAAGAGTGCGGACCGCGCCTGCATGACCGCACATTGTGACAGCCTGAAAGGCGATATGCTAGATGCTGTCACATCCGCCCGGGCTGGGTTTGGGTTCGCCGGTGTTCATCAGGGAAAATGTTTGATCGGCACGGTGGGCCGCAACGCGTGAACACGTGAAACGGCCTGTACGGCCGCCGGTCGGAAACGAGCAACACGTCGCGTGGGGCTGAGCACGTGACGTGCTTGCTGTGCATTCCAGGAGCAAGTGGCTGTGGGGCAACCCACCGACCCTGACGTAGGTCTGAGGGGAGACAAGATGGCGGCGATGAAGCCGCGGACGGGCGACGGTCCGCTGGAGGTCACCAAAGAGGGTCGTGGCATCGTCATGCGCGTCCCGCTGGAGGGTGGTGGCCGTCTCGTCGTTGAGATGACTCCGGACGAGGCCAACGCGCTGGGTGACGCGTTGAAGTCCATCGCCGGCTGACGTTTCACGCTAGCCCGCCGGTACGGTACCGCCCGTACCGGCGGGCTTTCCACGTCTTACGGAAAGGTCATCCTCCCGTGTTCGCAATCCGCTTGACCGATGCGCTGGACGAGACGGCCACCTGGGTCGTACCGATCGGTTCCGGCGGGCCGCAGCCCGTCGGTGAGCCCGACGCCGAGGTGTCCGCGCTGACCGAACAGACCGACGGGGCAGGTCAGGCGGGCCATCTCGTCGTGCTCCCGCGACCGCTGCGCCGTCCGATCCGGGTGCTGCTCGCCGGCGTCGGCGACGGCGACGAGGCGGGCTGGCGCGCCGCGGGTGCCGCGGTGATCCGGGAGGTGGCCGACGACGAGCTGCTGGAGGTCCGGCTGCCGGCCGGAGCCGCTCAGGCCGCGCTGCGCGGCCTGGCGGAAGGCCTCTGGCTGGGCGGCTATCGCTATCGCGACGCGCCCAAATCACCTCGCGCCGGCGAGGTGCGGATCATCGCTGACAACCCGGAGGCGTACGCCGAAAGCCTCGCCCAGGCACGAGCGACGGCTACCGCCACGTGGTTCGCCCGGGACCTGACCAACACGCCGTCCTCGGTGAAGAACCCGGCCTGGTTCGCCGACCAGATCGTCGCCGAGGCCGCGCAACGCCCCGGCATGACCGTGACCGTTCGCGGCGGTGACGAGCTGCTCCGCTTCGGCGGCCTGCGGGCGGTCGGCGGCGGCTCGGTGACGCCGCCCCGGTTCGTCGAGCTCTCCTGGCGGCCACCCGGCGCGACCACCCACGTGGTGCTGGTCGGCAAGGGCATCACGTTCGACACCGGCGGCATCTCGATCAAGCCGCGGGACGGCATGAAGCTGATGAAGAAGGACATGGGCGGAGCCGCCGCGGTCATGGCCGCCGCGCTCGGCGCCGCCGACCTGAACCTTCCGGTACGCATCACCGCGCTCGCCCCGCTGGCGGAGAACGCGGTGAGCGGCTCCGCGTTCCGTCCCGGCGACGTCATCACCCACTACGACGGCTCGACCAGCGAGAACACCAACTCCGACGCGGAGGGCCGGATCGTGCTGGCCGACGCGCTCGCCTACGCGGCCGACGAACTGCAGCCCGACCTGGTGCTCAACCTGGCCACCCTGACCGGCGCCAACGCGGTCGCGCTGGGCAAGCGCACCGCGGCTCTCTACAGCCCGGACGACGACCTGGCGAAGGCGCTGACCGAGGCCGGTGCGGCGGCCGGGGAGCAGATGTGGCGGCTGCCGCTGGCCGACGACTACGTCGAGAACCTGCGCAGCGACATCGCCGACCGGATCAGCGCGCCGCCCGGGCCGGGCTCGGTGATGGCCGCCCTGTTCCTGCGCGACTTCTTCGGCGACACGAAGTGGGCGCACCTGGACATGTCCGCCCCGAGCTGGGCCGAGGCCCATGATCTCGACCTCACGAAGGGCGCCACCGGCTGGGGCGCCCGAACCCTGCTCAGATACCTGTCAACGCTTGACGGCCGCTAGCAGACCCGCGCCGGACGGGATGACGGCGGGGATCCAGTCCTCGGACTCGCGGATCGCCTTGACCGTCTCCCGGATGGTCAGGGTGTCCACGTCCCGGGCGGACGGGTCGCTGATCCGTCCGTTCGCGTGCGCGCCGTTCACGATCAGCACCCCGCCCGGGCGCAGCAGCCGCAGGGCCGCCTCGGTGCACGCGGCGAACTCGGTGGTGTCCGCGTCCACGAAGATCAGGTCGTAGGCGCCGTCGGCGAGCCGGGGCAGCACGTCCAGCGCCCGGCCGCTGATGATCCGGGTACGCGACGAGGCGAACCCGGCCTCCAGGAACACCCGCCGGGCGATCCGCTGGTGCTCGTGCTCGACGTCGATGGTGGTGAGCACCCCGTCCGGGCGCATTCCCCGCAGCAGCCAGACGCCGCTCACACCCGTACCGGTGCCGATCTCGACCACGGCCTTGGCGTTCCCCGCGGCGGCCAGCAGGCGCAGCACGGAGCCCGCGCCGGGCGAGACGCAGGGCAGGCCGAGCTCGTGCGCCAGGGAACGCGCGGTCTGCTGGACCGGGTCCTCGATGGCATAGGTCTCGGCGAACGGGGTGGACTGCGGCGCCGGCTGACCGAATGAACGCGCTGGACCGATGATGACGACCTCCGGACGAAGGGGCGATGGCCGCGGTTCAACCACGCACATCGGATAAGAGAGTAGAGCGATGCTCACCGGTGATGCACCGCGCCGTCGATGCATAAACAGCGCACCGGGGCCGGTGGGGCCCCGGCCGGGATCGGTGGGAAAGTGAGAACCGGTGAATCCGTGTCATCCTGGATGCGCGGAGCCGGGCGACTGATGAGTGGAGGCACCGACGTGACCGACGGCTGGAATTGGCGCCGGCCACCGACGCCGTCTGCCCCGGGCGCGCCCGGAGCCGGGTCGCAGCCGTCCACCGGTTCGCCGTGGTGGTCCGACGCGACCGCCGACCCCTGGCGCGATCCGTATGCTCCTTCGGCCGTGGTGCTGCCGCCTCCGCCGCCCACCGGCGGGCCGGCCCTGGACCCGGTCGCCGACCCGGACGCGCCCCGCCGCTCGCTCACTCCCATCCTGCTGATCTGCCTGGTCACAGCCCTGCTGGCCGGCGGGCTCGGCGGCACGCTCGGGTACGTCTTCGCGGTCCGCGGCGGTCTCGCGCCGGGCAACGGCACCCAGATCGGTGGCGGCAACCAGCGGGTCCCGGAGTCCGCGCAGCGTGCTCCCGAGTCGCTGGCCGGGGTGGCCGAGTCGGTGCTGCCGAGCGTCGTGACGGTACGGGTCACCGGGGCGATCGGATCGGGTTTCGTGGTCTCCACCGACGGCCACGTGATCACCAACGACCACGTGATCGAGGACGCCGACGACACGCTCGCGGTCTCGTTCCGGGACGGTTCCACCGCGCCGGCCCGGGTCGTCGGCCGGGACCCGGAGTCCGACATCGCCGTGATCAAAGTCGCAAAGAGCGGGCTGACCCCGGTGGATCTGGGCGACTCGGACGCGATCGCGGTCGGTGACCCGGTGCTCGCGTTCGGTTCGCCGCTGGCGCTGGTGAACACGGTGACCCAGGGCATCGTGAGTGCCCTGGACCGGACCATCGAGGCCGGCGACCCGGGCGGCACCACCCGCTACTACGCGGCCATCCAGACCGACGCCGCGGTCAACCAGGGCAACTCCGGCGGTCCGCTGGTGAACGCGAGCGGCCAGGTGATCGGGGTGAACTCGGTGATCCGCTCGGTGGGTGGCGCCGACACCGAGGCCGGCAACATCGGTCTCGCCTTCGCCATCCCGATGAACCAGGCCAAGCGGGTCGCGCAGGACATCATCGACACCGGCAAGGCCCGGCGCACGGTGATCGGCGCCGAGGTGGTCACCGGCGAGACCGCCGGTGGCGCCCGGTTGCGCGCGGTGGAGCCGGCCGGCCCGGCCGCCACCGCCGGGCTGAAGAGCGGCGATGTGATCACCAAGCTGGACGGGCGCGTCGTCGAGGAGGGCACCGACCTGATCGCCCTGGTCCGCAAGCACGCGCCCGGCTCGGTGGTGGCGGTCGAATACCGGCGCGGCACCAAGGCCGCCTCGGCCTCGGTGACTCTCGCCGCCGACACCAACTGACGTAGTCTTGGCGCCGGACGCCTGGGAGGCCGTACGTGTTCGAGAATCTGAACTGGTGGGAGATCGGCGCACTGCTCATGCTTGCGCTGTTGATCTTCGGCGAGCGCCTGCCCAAGGTGATCGGCGACGGCCTGCGGATGGTGCGCAACCTGCGCAACATGGCGCAGAACGCGACCAGCGACCTGAGCCGTGAGCTCGGCACCGACATCCGGCTCGAGGACCTGCATCCCAAGGCCTTCATCCGCAAGCACGTGCTCAGCGAGGACGACGAGGCGGCGATCCGCAAGCCGCTGCAGAGCCTCTTCGACGACGTGAAGCAGGACCTCAACGGGGTGAAATCGGAGCTCTCCGACGTCGCGGCCGCCGCCGACTTCAAGAACGGCTCGAAAACGGCCGCTGCGCCGGTCGAGAGCCCTCGTCCGGCGCAGCGTTACGACCTCGACGCTACGTAATTGGCTCCGCTTCGCTCCGCGGCGATTGCCTTGTAACCGGTGAGGAGCCAGGCGATTTCCTGCCACCCGCAAACCCCGCGGGCGTCAGAAAATCACTTGGCTCCTCACCGGCGGCAATCGCGGGCTTAGCCGCGCTTGGCGTTGACCATCAGGCCCAGCGGCTTGCCGACCAGCGACTCGCGGCGGATGGCCAGCTTGTCGGCGACCGCGTCGAGCGCCTTCGCGGCCGGCGCCTCCGGATCGGCGAGCACGATCGGGGTGCCGCCGTCACCGGCCTCGCGGACCCGGGTGTCCAGCGGGATCTGACCGAGCAGCGGCACCCGCGCTCCGACGGTCTTGGTCAGCGACTCGGCCACGGTCGCGCCGCCGCCGGCGCCGAAGACCTCCATCCGGGAGCCGTCCGGCAGCTCCAGCCAGGACATGTTCTCCACCACACCGACCAGGCGCTGGTGCGTCTGCATCGAGATCGCGCCGGCCCGCTCGGCCACCTCGGCGGCGGCCATCTGCGGGGTGGTGACCACCAGGATCTCCGCGTTCGGCAACAGCTGCGCGAGGGAGATGGCCACGTCACCGGTGCCGGGCGGCAGGTCGAGCAGCAGCACGTCCAGGTCGCCCCAGTAGACGTCGGCGAGGAACTGCTGAAGCGCGCGGTGCAGCATCGGGCCACGCCAGACCACGGCCGCGTTCCCGGCGGTGAACATGCCGATCGAGATCACCTTCACGCCGTGCGACTGCGGCGGCATGATCATTTCCTCGACCCGGGTGGGCCGGCCCTCGACGCCGAGCATCCGCGGCACCGAGTGGCCATAGATGTCCGCGTCGACGACGCCGACCGACAGGCCACGCTTGGCGAGCGCCGCGGCGAGGTTCACGGTGACGCTGGACTTGCCGACGCCGCCCTTGCCGCTGGCCACCGCGTACACCCTGGTCCGGGAACCCGGCTGAGCGAACGGGATGATCGGCTCCGCGCTCTCGCCGCCTCCCCGCAGGGTGGTTTGCAGCGCCTTGCGCTGCTCCTCGGTCATCACCCCGAAGTTGATCTCGACCCGGTCGATGCCGGGAATCTTCGTCACGGCGGCGGTGATGTCGTTGTTCAGCTTGTCCCGCAGCGGGCAGCCGGACACGGTCAGCAGCAGATCGACCTTGACCAGGCCGTCGCTGACGGTGAAGCCGGCGACCATGCCGAGGTCGGTGATCGGACGGCGGATCTCGGGGTCGTCGACGGTCGCCAGAGCGGCCTGGATCGCGTCCTCGAGCGTCGATGCAGGAGCGGACATGCAGCCCATGCTACGTCGAGGTCAGGGTTGCTCTTCCTCCCGGTAAGGCTTGTTCACAAGCTCACTCCGTGCGGGCCCGCTTCTCCCGCCGCAGTGCCGCCTCGTCCAGTTCGCCGGCCACCCGGTTCAGCTCGGAACGAAGGAAGTCCCTGGTGGCGACCTCGCCCAGCGCGATCCGCAGAGAGGCGATCTCCCGGGTCAGGTACTCCGTGTCCGCCTTCTGCATCGCCGCGCGGCGGCGATCCTCCTCCATCGTCAGACGGTCGCGGTCGGCCTGCCGGTTCTGCGCCAGCAGGATCAGCGGCGCGGCGTACGACGCCTGCAACGACAGGATCAGCGTGAGGAAGGTGAAGGTGTACGGGTCGAAGCGGAGGCGCTCCGGAGCCAGCGTGTTCCACGCGAACCAAGCGGCGATCACCACCGTCATGTAGACGATGAACTTCGCCGTACCCATGTACCGGGCGATGCTCTCCGACCAGCGGCCGAAAGCCTCCGGATCGAACCTCGGCAGTTGCATCCGGCCCGGGTCGCGCGGCTGGTCCAGGCGGTCCCGGCGGTTCTCGGTCACGGCGCCGCCTCCTCGTCCTGTGCGTCCCGGTCCCGCCAGTCCGGGGGCAGCGAGTGGTCGAGCACGTCGTCGACGGTCACGGCGCCCAGCAGCCGGTGCGCCGAATCGACCACCGGCATCGCGATCAGGTCGTACGTCGCCATCCGCCGGGTGATCTCGAGAAGCCTGGTCTCGGTGCGCAGCGGATCGATGCCGCTGTCCACCAGGCCACCAACGATGGCGGCCGGCGGCTCCCGCAGCAGGCGCTGGAAATGCACCATGCCGAGGTACTTGCCGGTCGGTGTGGCGCTCGGCGCCCGGGCCACGAAGACCTGGGCGGCGACGACCGGATGCAGCTCGGGCTCCCGGATCCGGGCCAGCGCCTCGGCGACGGTGGTGTCGGGGGTCAGGATTACCGGTTCGGAGGTCATCACACTGCCGGCGGTTCCCGGCCGGTAGTTCATCAGCTGCCGGACCGGCGCCGCCTCCTCCGGCTCCATCAGGTCGAGGAGCACCATCTGCTCCGCCTTCGGCAGCTCGGCGAGCAGGTCGGCGGCGTCGTCCGGATCCATCCGCTCCAGCACGTCGGCGGCGCGCTCCCGGTCCAGCCGGGCCAGGATCTCCACCTGGTCGTGCTCGGGCAGCTCCTCCAGCACGTCGGCCAGCTTGCTGTCGCTGAGCGCGGCGGCAACCTCGTTGCGCCGCGCGTCCGGCAGGTCCTGCAGGGCGTTCGCCATGTCGGCGGGGCGCATCTGGTCCAGCAGCGCGAGCAGGTTCGAGGTGCCCTGCGTGTCGGTCGGGCCGACCAGTCCGCGGACCCGGTCGTACTCCGCCTGATAGACGTGGCCGCGCCGGGCCAGCCGGCCGGTGTGCTCGCGGACCGCCACCCGGGTGATGATCCACTCGGTGTTGCGGTTCTGCTCCATCCCGATGTCCACCACGACGCCCATCTGATCCGGTCCGTCGCCGTGTTCGTGAACCACGGTCACCCGGCGGTCCAGCAGGTCGTCCAGGACTAGCAGCTCGTTCGGCCGCTTCTCGAACCGGCGCAGGTTCAGACTGCCGGTGCTGAGCACGACCCCCTCGGAGTCCATGCTGGTCACCCGGCCGATCGGCAGGAAGATCCGGCGGCGCAGGGCCATCTCGGCGACGAGGCCGACGATCTGCGGCGGCCGGTTGGTGGTGCGCAGGCGTACGACCGCGTCGCGCACTCGGCCGACCCGGTCGCCGTTGGGGTCGAACACCGGCAGGCCGGCGAGCCGCGCCAGATAAACCCTCGTCCCCATGGTCACGACCTCAGATTAGGTTAGGGTCCGGTCATGTCCACCGTGGCCTACGAGATCGTTGACGTGTTCACCGATCGGCCGTTCGCCGGTAATCCGCTCGCGGTCGTGTACGGGGCCGAGGAATTGGCCGCCGATCAGATGCAGACGCTGGCCCGCGAGTTCAATCTCGCCGAGACGGTCTTCGTGCTGCCGCCGACCGCGGACGGCGCCACCTACCGGGCGCGGATCTTCACGACCGAGACCGAACTGCCCTTCGCCGGTCATCCCAGCGTCGGTGCGGCGGTCACGTCGATGCGCCGGGGTCTGTTCGACGCCGGGGCGGTGGTGCAGGAGTGCGGCGCGGGCCTGCTGCCGGTCGAGGTGAGCGACGCGGGCCGGGCGACGCTCACCGGCGGCGAACCCCGGCTGGGCGAGCCGCGCGAGCCGGGACCTCTGCTGGCCATGCTCGGCCTGACGGCCGAGGACTACGCCGGTGGCGAGCTTGCTGCCCCACGTCCCGCTGGGTGCGGCCTGGACTGGGTGTTTCTTCCGGTACGCCGGGAAGCGCTGGCCGGCATCCGGTTGGACACTCCGGCGGCCGAGCGGCTCGGCGTCACCGACATCAGCGTGTTCGCCTGGTCCGGCGGTGAGGCACACGCCCGCGTCTTCGTGCCCGGAACCTCGGTCTGGGAGGACCCGGCAACCGGTTCCGCGGCGCTCGGCCTGGGCGTCTGGCTGGTCGCGGCGGGCTGGCTGCCCGGCGACGGAACCTCGTCCTACCGCGTGCACCAGGGCGTCGAGATGAAGCGCCCGTCGCTGCTCGACTGCACCGTCACCGCTGTGGGCGGCGCCGCCACCGTGGCCACGGTCGCCGGCCACGTCCGGCCGGTCGCCGAAGGCCGGATAGCCGTGCCACCCTTCATCGGCTGAACCGAGCCGGCCGGCTCCCGGTGGTGATCAGCGCTTGCGGACCCGGTGGAGGCGGAACGGGCGGCGGGTCTCGATCCGCGCGGGGGTCTCTCTGGGTGGCTCGGCGGCCGATTCGGCGGGCAGGTCCGCGGTGCCGACCGCGGAGTCCACGACCGGGGTCAGTTTCACCAGGGCGCAGCCGCTCTCGACCCAGCGGGCCACCAGGTCCTCCGCGGTGCCGGAGGCGTTGAGCCGCTTGGTGGCCAGCTGCGGGGCGATCTCGTCCCACTCCGGGCTGCCGGGTAGCACCCGGACCACCGACGCCTCGGTCACCACGATCAGCCCGCCGTGGTCGCCGCGCAGACGCACGGAAGCCCGCTCGGCCTCGGCCAGACCGGGAGCGAACTGCTCGCCGGGACCGCTCACCACGGCCAGCGAGGCCTCCACCGGCATGCACCAGAGCCCGTACGCCGGGCCGTCGCCCACCGAGATCCAGGCGATCGACGCCTTCTTGATCGCCTCATCCAGCACGCCAGAACTCACCGCGCCATCCTCGCACGCGAACCGCCCGCCCACCGGTCCCCGGCCGCCTGCCTGCCGCCGGTGAGCGTGCGGCTGACCTGGACCACGACACCTGCCTGGGCCCGGCGGCCGCGTTGCGGCCCGGTGTGGCAGGTGGTCGCGTGGTGGATCGGGGACACGTGCGTTTTCGGGGGCCGCCGATTACGCGTACCTCCGCGTTTTGGGTTTTATCCGGCCATGACCGGGACGTGATCGATCAGAGCGAGCACCTCGGTGAGGGAGCGCACCGTGCGGCCGGCGAAGTTGTTGTCGGCGTCGAAGACCAGGTGGTTGGCGAGATCCGGGGCGGCCAGCCGGACCGGCGTCATGCCGACCGCGGCTGCTCCGGTGAGTTCGTGGCTGCCGCCGTCGCCGACGTAGAGGCAGTCCGCGGGGGATACGCCGAGCCGGTCGCAAGCCGCCACGTAGATCTCGGGATCCGGCTTGCAGACTCCCAGCTCGACCGAGTAGATCTGGGCGTCCAGCAGCGGGCCCACGGGGAGGCCGGGCAGGAAGGCGGGGAGTTCGTGGGTGCAGTCGCTGACCACCGCCGTGCGTACGCCGCGGCTGCGGATCGCGGAGAGCGCGGTCACCGCGTCCGGGCGGAGCTGGGTGTCGGCGCGCAGTGCGTCGATCCGGGCCGGCATGGCCGCTTGGATGGCGTTCGTCCGGGGATCACCGCCGGCCTGCTCGATCACCCAGCGCAGGGTGGCTTCCGCCGAGCCGTAGCTTCCACAGGCCCGGGCCCGGAAGGTGCGGTCCAGGACGCCGACCATGGCGTCGGGGTCGGCACCGAGCGCCCGGGCGATGTCGGCGTGCTGTGGTCCGCGCTGAACGGACCGGGTCAGCGTGCCAAAAAAGTCAAAAACCACCGCACGGTATGCGGGCACGTAAATCGGCCTCCCGGGCATCGACAGGTGGGAAAAGCCACCAGGCCGTCGGTGACTGTATCGAGTCCGTCACTCTCCGCCAAGAGAGGTCGACAAACAGGATCTGACCCACTTTTCGTGACCGGGATTGACCCGTTCAGGCGAGAAGGATGCGTTTGCGGAGCAGGTCGAGGTTGGCGCGACCGTACATCTGGCGTTTGATCATCTTGATGCGATTGACGTGCCCTTCGACCACGCCTGAGCTGTAGGGCATGGTCAGGCCGTTGACGACGGCGTCGTGGTCACGACGCAGGCCCGCGGTGAAAGACTGCA
>NZ_JADQTO010000024.1 GCF_015704865.1 Actinoplanes aureus
GGCCCGGTGTCTCCAGCTTCATCGAGCGCAGCGGGATAGTCACGGCCCTGAGGGCCGATGGGGCCTACTCGATGTCGCTGGACGGTGGGGCGACGTGGTCACCGATCTCGGTCCCGGCGCCGTAGCTTGGCCACTCGGCTCGGAGCAGCGAGGGAGAGGACAGATGTCCAGCGTCATCGCCGGAGTGGACCCGCACAAGCGGTCGGCCACCATCGAGGTCATCGACCTGCGGGAACCTGCCCTGAGCCAGATCCGCCACCGGAGTCGGAAAGTCGGGCCGCCTAGCGAGCTGGTACACCCGCTGGCGGCCTGATGTACATGGCCAACGTTCGGATGTTCGGCTGGTTGACGTCCTTGCCGCGTACGAGCGCCATTTCAACGATCACCGGCCACACCAGAGCGCAGCCGTTTCGCCGCCTCGGCGATGGCGGCTTCGGGGTCGGTTCCGAAGCCGACGGTGATGTCGTAGCCGTTCATCGCGAGGCTCCGGTCGTCGGCAGGGCGAGCAGACGGGCGGCGTTGCCGCCGCGGATCGCGTCGGTGGTGGCGGCGTCGAAGCCGGCGGCTTCCAGGCGGTCGACCGGGTCGTCGACGCCCATGTCGAACGGGTAGTCGCTGCCGAGGGTGACCTGCGTGGCCCCCATTACGGCGACGAGGTGGCGCAGTTGTTCGGGCGTGTAGACCAGTGAGTCGACGAACGTGCGCCGCAGCAGCTGCGACGGCGGCAAAGTGGTGGTACGAGCGTCGGTGCGGTTCGCCCAGGCGTGGTCAGCCCGGACGATGTAGCTGGCCAGGTAGCCTCCGCCGTGCGCCGACCAGAGGCGCAGCCGCGGGTGGCGTTCGAGCACACCGCTGAACAGCAGCCGGGACAGCGCGAGCGCGGTCTCGGTCGGGTTGCCCACGGTGTTGAACAGGTAGTAGGCGTTCAGGCGCGCGCCCAGCGTGCAGCCCCAGGGGTGGATCAGTACGGCCAGATCCAGTTCCTCGGCGGCGGCCCAGAAGTCCGCGAGCGAGGGATCGTCCAGCTCCCGGTCTGGTCCTGCCGCTGTCGAGATCTGCACACCGCGGATGCCCGCGGAGGCGGCCGAGCGAAGCTGTTCGACGGCAAGGTCGGGATGCTGCAACGACACTGTGCCGATCGGGATCAGCCGGTTCGGTTCCTTCGCGCAGTACCCGACGAGGTTCTCGTTGCTGACCGCGACGACCCGGGCCGCCAGCTCCCGGTCCGCCCAGGCGTGCGGCAGCGGTACCGCGCTCACCGCCTGCACGTCCACCCGTGCCGCGTCCATGGCGGCCAGGCGGATCCCGAGGTCGGTCAGCCGGGGTCCCAGTGCGGCGATCTGCCGGACGTTGACGGCGAGTGACGCGGGACCGAGCGCGGCCGCGTCGAGGTGACGCTGCTGTGCCAGACCGGGCAGGCCGACGATCAGCGCGTCGACGGCCGGGATCGCCAGGTGAGCGTGAACGTCGATCGCGGGGACCGGGCTGGAACCGATCGGTGGGCGCGCAACGGTCACGAGTCACTCCCTTCGTCACCGCGACGGCGTTGCCACGGGGTGGTGACAGCATCAGACGACGGCGGCGCCGGGGGAACTCGCCATTTCTTTTACCTGGCATTCAGCGCGTCAATGGCTAATGTCTGCGGCGACGGCGAGCAGCTCCTGGCGCAGCCACACGTGCCCGGGGTCGCGGTCGCGCCGGGAATGCCAGTACGCCGACTGGTGCAGCGGCTGCAGCGGCATCTCGGGTTCGAGGATGCGGATGTCGGCGGCACCGGCGACCCGCCGGGCCAGTCGTTCCGGGAGCACGGCGACCAGCTCGGTGTCGGCCAGCATGAACGGCATGGTCATGAAGCCGCTGGCGGTCGCCACGACGGGCCGCTCGCAGCCGGCGGCGTCGAGCTCGTCCTCGATGATGGAGCGCCGGCCCTCGACGCTGTACATCAGGTAGGGCGAGGACGCCAGCAGTTCGGCGTCCAACCGGTCCTTGCGGGTGGGATGCCCGTTCCACACCGCGCCGACGAAGCGATCGGTGAGCACCCGCAACCGGGAACACTCGGGCAGGCCGTCACCGACGAGCCGGTCCGGCAGCACCGCGATGTCGAGCTCGTCGCGTTGCAGGGCGGTCAGGTAGCTGCTGTCGACCGGCGTCGCGTCCAGCCGCAGACCGGCCGCCACCCCGGCGAGCCGGCCGAGCAGGGGACGCAGCAGCATCACCCCCACGTAGTCGCTGGCGATCACCGTGAACCGCCGGGTGTCGGTCGCCGGGTCGAACACCGGCGGCCGGACGATGGTCTGCTCGATCGTGGCCAGGACTTCCCGCACGGGGTCGATGAGTGCCTGGGCGCGAGGCGTCAGCTCCAGGTGGCGGCCGTGTTTGGTGAGCAGCTGGTCGCCGAGGACCTTGCGCAGCCGGGCCAGGGCCGTGCTGGTGGCCGGCTGGGACAGGTGCAGCCGCTCAGCGGCCCGGGTGACGTTCTTCTCCCGCAGCAGGGCGTCCAGCACGACCAGCAGATTGAGGTCGACCTGTCCGAGTTTCATCGCTTCTCCCAGCACACGCAGTTGATCGTGCGGCGTGTGACTCCAGTCATATCACCGATGAATTGGAGCGATAGCAACCATGCATTTCCGCCCGGCGCGGTCGCTTCCTAGCGTCCTCAACAACACCGAAACACCGCCGACATCGAGGAGACACCATGACCAGCCTCATCGCGAAACTCGGTTACGTCGGCGTCCAGACCCCCCGTTACGAGGAGTTCCGCACCTGGGGACCCGAGGTCCTCGGCTGCATGCTCGGCCCGGACGGGGAGGACGGCGCCGTCCGGTTGAAGATCGACGACGCGGATTACCGTCTGTCGTTCCACCCGGGTGAGGAGTACCGCACCGCCTACGCCGGTTGGGAGGTGCTCAATCACCGGGATCTGGACGCGGCGATCAAGCGGCTGGAGGACAACGGCGCCAAGCCGCGCTACGCCGACGACGCCACCACCAAGGCCCGCGGCGTGCAGCGGCTCGTGCAGTTCGAGGACCCGTTCGGCCTGCCGCTCGAGCTGTTCTGCTACCAGGAGTCGAACTACCACTACTGGCACCCGCCGCGCCCGCACGCCGGATTCGTCACCAAGGAGCAGGGCCTCGGGCACGTCGTCTTCGCCGTCCCGGACGCACGCAAGGCCGTCGACTTCTACATCGACGCGATGGGCTTCATTCCCAGCGAGGTGCTGACGATGAACGAGCCGCTGGGTGAGATGTGGTTCCTGCGGGTCAACCCGCGTCACCACAGCGTCGCGTTCCTGGAGGTGCCGAACTCGGTCGGCCTGCACCACGTCTACCTCGAGTCGGTGGACATCGACGACGTCGGCTACTCGTACTTCGACGTGCTCGGCGGCGACGCCAACCCGGATCTGCAGATGGCGTTCGGGCGGCACATCGGCGACCAGGTCATCTCCTACTACATCCACACCCCCGGCGGCTTCATGATCGAGTACGGCTGGGGTGGCGCGGCCATCGACGAGATGGACAAGCGCTCGCCGAACAACCTCAACTTCCGCAACGGCAAGCGCCAGGAGATGTGGGGTCACAAGTTCCGCTTCCAGCCGAACGAGGCCGTGCACCCCTACCAGGCCTGACGGAGTCCTGCCATGCCCGCAGTGAACAACGTCCTGGTCGTCGGCGCCGGCGCGGCTGGAGCCGCCACCGCCATCCTGCTCGCCGACGCCGGTGTGGCCGTCGACCTCATCGAGATCAAACCCGGCGTCACCGCCCTCGGATCGGGCATCACCCTGCAAGGCAACGCACTGCGTGTGCTGCGCCAACTCGGCGTGCTGGACGACTGCCTCGCCCTCGGCTACCCATTCTCCCAGCTCGTCATCCGTGCGCCGGATGCGTCAGCCACCGTCGTCGCCCAGGTCGACGACATTCCGTTCGGCGGTCCCGACCTGCCGTCCACCATGGGCATGTACCGGCCGGATCTGGCGCGCATCCTGATGGACCGCGCCGAACGCGCCGGCGTCAAGGCGCGATTCTCCACCATCGTCGACGCCGTCGAGCAGGACGGCGACGGCGTGGACGTCCGGTTCTCCGACGGCACGTCGGGCCGCTACGACGTGGTCGTCGGCGCCGACGGAGTCCGGTCAGCGATGCGGCGCACACTGGGTGTCGAACTGACGACCCGGTCCGTGGGGCTGGGCGCCTGGCGCATGTTCGGTCCACGGCCGGCCGGGGTCACCGCCTTCAACGTCGTCTTCGGCGGTGCCTCGCACATGGTCAGCGTATGCCCGACGTCGGCCGACACCGCGTACTGGTCACTGCTGGAAGACGCCCAGGACCGCGCGACGTTGAGCCCGCAGGAGCGGCTGGCCGAATTCCGGAAGCTGATCAGCCACTATCACGGTCCGTGGGACGAGGCCCGCGACGCCCTCACCGACCCGGCGAAGCTGCACTACACCTGGTTCGAGACGCACCTGCTGGACCCGCCGTGGCATCGCGGCCGGGTGGTGCTCATCGGCGACGCCGTGCACGTCTGCCCGCCGACCATCGCGCAGGGCGCGGCAATGGGCCTGGAGGACGCCGTCGTGCTCGCCGAGCTGCTGACCACGGCGGACCGCATCGACGACGCGTTGTGGAGCGCGTTCATGGCCCGCCGCTACGACCGGGTCAAAACCGTCGTCGAAGCCTCCCTGCAGATCGCGCAGTGGAACCTCGACCACGTCCGCGGCGACGTCCCCAGCATCACCCGCAAGGTCGCCGCCATCGTCAGCCAGCCGGCCTGACCCCCCAACACTCGCAGGGAGAAACTACATGGGCGCACGCGTCCTGGTGACCGACGTCGCCTGGCCGACGACCGACGTTGAACGGTCGGTGCTGGCCGGCGCCGGCGCGGAGCTGATCCTGGCGCCGCCCGGCGACACGGCGGCGCTGGCCGCGCTGGCCGTTGACGCCGACGCCATCCTGACCTGTTTCCGCACCGTCTCGGCCGAGGTGCTCGACGCGGCGGTCCGGTGCCGGACGGTGGCCCGCTACGGCGTCGGCGTCGACAACATCGACGTCGGCCACGCGACCCGGCTCGGCATGCTCGTCAGCAACGTGCCGGTCTACTGCGTCGACGAGGTGGCCGACTCGGCACTGCTGGGCATCCTGGCGCTGGCCCGCCGGCTGATCCCGCTCACCCGCGACGTCGCCGCCGGAGGGTGGGGGCGCACCGTACCGGGGTCGGGGAGCCGGCTGCGCGGCAAGATTCTGGGGCTGGTCGGACTCGGCTCGATCGGCAGCGCGCTGGCCGAGCGTGCCCACGCCCTGGGCCTGGACGTGGTGGCTTTCAGCCGGTCACCACGACCGGTGCCCGGCGTCCGCTGGGCCGCCTCGCTGAAAGACCTGCTCGCCGAGGCCGACATGGTGTCGCTGCACATGCCGCTCACCGACCGCACCCGGCAGCTGATCGGCGCAGCCGAGCTGGCCGCCATGAAGCCCACCGCCTGGCTCGTCAACACCGCCCGCGGGCCGCTGGTGGACACCGCCGCCCTGCTCAAAGCACTGGAACACGGCACGATCGCCGGCGCCGCCCTCGACGTCACCGACCCCGAGCCACTACCGGCCGACCATCCGCTGCGCACCCGCGACGACGTGGTCCTCACCCCGCACACGGCGTTCTCCTCCGACGGTTCGCTCGCCGAACTCGCGCGCCGGGCGGCGACCAACGTCGTCGACGTGCTCGCCGGACGGCTACCCGCCACCATCGTCAACCCCGGCGTGCTCACCTCCGCGGCGCTGCGTACCCCGCTGGCGGCGCGATGACCACCGAGGTGGACGACCTGGCCGGACATCTGCACCGGCGAGGACTGACGACGTCACGCGACGTCCAGGTACGGCCGCTCGCCGGAGGCGTCTCCAACGACGTCGTCGCGGTCACCGCCCCCGACCTCGACGCGGTGGTCAAGCGGGCCCTCGGCCGGCTGCGGGTCGCCGAGGAATGGCTGGCCGACCCGGCACGCCTGACCACCGAGGGCCGCGCCCTTCAGACCGCCGGGCGGCTGCTGCCCGGCGCGGTCCCCCGCGTCTACGACCTGGCGGACGGCTACCTGGTGATCGAACGAGCACCGGACACGTGGCGGACCTGGAAACAGGACCTGCTCAACGGGGCGGTCGACACCCGGGTCGCCGCACGCCTGGGCCGGGCGCTGGGAACCTGGCAGCGCCGCACCGCCGGAGACGCCGCGATCGCCCGGGAATTCGCCGACCGCACCGCGTTCGACCAGTTACGCACCGACCCGTTCCACCGCACCGTCGCCGCACGTCATCCCGGCCTGGCCGACGTCGTCAACCACACGACCGCGGTGATGCAGGAGTCGACGGTGTGCCTCGTGCACGGCGACTACACCCCGAAGAACGTTCTCGTCGAACCCGGCGGGGACGGCGCGTGGGTGATCGACTGGGAGGTCGCCCACCTCGGCGACCCCACGTTCGACCCCGCCTGGACCATCGGCCACCTGCTGCTCAAGACCGTGCACCGGCCGGCCGCCACCCAGGGCTACGCGGCAGCGGCCCGCACTTTCCTCGACAGCTGGGCGGCCGAACTGGCCGGCGCGGTCCGCATCGATGCCGCGCAGCTGGTCCGCCAGACCGGCTGCCTGCTGCTCGCCCGCGTCGACGGCAAGAGCCCGGCCGCCTACCTGACCGAAACCGATCGGCAGCGCACCCGGGCCCTCGCCCGCCGGCTGCTGTCCGATCCCCCGCCGACCACGCTCGACGCCTGGGAGCTGATCGCATGAGCGACACCACCATCATCGGCCTGCTCGCCTGGGAGGCCCTGGACTCACGCGGCAAACCCACCGTCGGCTGCGAAGTGCGCCTCGACGGCGGCGCGACCGGCCGGGCCGCCGTCCCGTCCGGCGCCTCCACCGGCCGCCACGAAGCCCGGGAACTGCGCGACGGAGAGGCCCGCTACGCCGGGAACGGGGTACGGCTCGCCGTGGCCAACGTGACCGGTGAGATCGCCGACGCCGTCCGGGGATGCGACGCCACCGATCAGGCCACCCTCGACGGGCTTCTGCGGGACCTGGACGGCACGCCCGATCTGCGGCGGCTGGGCGCCAACGCCGTCCTCGCGGTCTCGGTGGCGGCGGCACTGGCCGGGGCGGCCGCCCGCGCTGTTCCGCTGTACCGGGCTGTCGCCGACGAGGGCGCCGCCCCGCTGTTGCCGCTGCCGATGGTCAACATCATCTCCGGTGGGGCGCACTCCGGCCGCTCGATCGACGTGCAGGACTTCCTCGCCGTACCCGTCGGTGCGCGCTCGTTCGCCGAGGCCATCGAATGGGCGAGCCGGGTGCGCGCCGGCGCCGCCGAGGAACTGACCGGTCGCGGCCTGCCGGTCGCCCTGGTCGCCGACGAGGGCGGCCTCGGGCCGCTGCTGCCCACCAACCGGGCGGCGCTCGACGTGCTCGTCGCGGGCATCCAGCGCGCCGGCCTGCGACCGGGCGACGACGTCGCCATCGCCATCGACGTGGCCGCGACCCAATTCGTACGCGCGGACGGCCGCTACGTGCTGGCCACCGAGAACCGGGAACTGACCGCCGACGGTCTCGTCGACGAACTGGCCGCCTGGTGCGCGTCGTACCCGATCGTGTCGCTGGAGGACGCGCTCGCCGAGGACGACTGGGCCGGCTGGCGCATCGCCACTCAGCGCCTCGCCGGGCGGCAGTTGCTCGGCGACGACCTGTTCGTCACCAACCCGGACCGGCTCGACCGCGGCATCGGCGAGCAGGTCGCCAACGCGGTGCTGGTCAAACCGAACCAGATCGGCACGCTGGACACCGCCCGCTCGGTGGTCCGCCGGGCCCACGCGGCCGGCTACGCCACCGTGCTGTCGGCCCGCTCCGGCGAGACCGAGGACGACTGGCTGGCGGACCTCGCCGTCGGCTGGCGGACCGGCCAGATCAAGGTCGGCTCCACCACCCGCTCCGAACGCACCGCCAAGTGGAACCGGCTGCTGCGTCTGGAGGCCGAGTTGGATGAGCACGCCGAGTACGCCGGCGGCGCGGCACTGGCCCAGGTCAACGGAACGGAGATCGTACGATGACGCGGTTCGTGAACGGCTGGGCGCTGGGCCGCTTCGACGACGGGGCGCGACAGTTCGTGGCGGTGGTGGTGGGCGACCGGGCGATCCCGTTGCAGGACGACGGGCTGACCGCCGGCCCGGCCACGCTGCGGGCCCTGCTCGACAACTGGGCTTACATCCACCCGAGGCTTGCCGAGCTGGCCGGCTCCGCCACGCCGGGCGACGGTGTCCCGCTCGACGTGCTGCGCACGCTCGCCCCGGTGGAACCCCGGCAGATCCTGCAGGCCGGTGCGAACTACCGCACTCACGTCGCCGAGATCATCGTGTCCAGCCGGGCCGCTGACGATCCCCGCTCCGATGACGAGTTGCGCCGCGCGGCGGAGCAGATGATGGACGAGCGTGCGCGTAGCGGCAGCCCGTTCCTGTTCAGCGGCCTTCCGGCGGCGATCTGCGGCCCGGATGACGACGTGCTGCTGCCGGCCGAGGCGAGCCAGGTCGACTGGGAGGCCGAACTCGCTGTGGTCATCGGCGCGCCCGCACGGCGGGTCTCCCGCGAGCAGGCGATGGATTACGTGGCCGGCTACACGGTGTGCAACGACATCAGCGCCCGGGACCTGCAGTTCCCGGCCGAGCACAAGGCCCTCGGCGGCGACTGGCTGCGAGCGAAGAACCGGCCGACGTTCCTGCCGACCGGCCCGTTCCTGGTGCCCGCCGACCAGGTCGGTGACCACCGCAAGCTCGAGATCACCTTCGAGCTCAACGGCGAGCGCCTGCAGCAGGACGTACCCGGCAACATGCTCTTCGACGTGCCCACGCTGATCGCCGAGGCGTCCGCCGCGACCACGCTCTACCCGGGGGACCTGATCCTCACCGGCAGCCCGGCCGGCAACGGCGGGCATTGGAAGCGCTGGTTGCGGGCCGGAGACGTGATGCGTACGGCGATCGCCGGCCTGGGCGAGCAGCGCAACACCTGCGTACCGGAGCAGTGACCGTGCGGCCGCCGGTCGCCGGGCAGCTGGGCCGTGCCCTGCTCGTCCGCGGCCGGCGGCTGGTCGGCCCGGCCACGATCGAGCTGCGGCTGGGGCCTGCCGACGAGGCCGCTCTGCCGCGCTGGGCGCCGGGTGCGCACATCGACCTGGTTCTTCCTGGCGGCCTGGTCCGCCCGTATTCGCTGTGCGGGGACCCCTACGACGCCACCTCCTGGCGGGTGCTGGTGCGCCGTCGAACCGATGGTGGCGCCTCCGCCTACCTGCATGACCGCCTGCGGGTCGGGGACATCGTCCACGCCCGGGGACCGCGTGACCGCTTCGGTCTCGTCGGCGCCGGCCGCTATCTCTTTCTCGCCTCCGGCGTCGGCATAGCGCCGCTGCTGCCGATGGCACGCTGGGTCGACGCCGCCCGCATCTTCCCGTGGACGCTGCTTCACCTCGACCATCGCGATTCGGTGCTGGCGGACGAGGTTCGCTCGCTCGGCGCGGGCGCGGACCTGGCCAGCGACCTGGATGCCGTCGCGGAGGCGGTGATGGCCGCGGCCGACGGCACCGCGGTGTACGCCTGCGGAAGTGCCCGCTTCGTCGACGCGGTCACCGGGCTCACCGCCGGCCGGCCCGGGCTGACACTGCACCGGCAGCAGTTCGACGGCCGGCCGAGCGGGCCGGGTGAGACGCCCGGCTGCGAGCTGGTCCTCGCCCGGCGCGGCGACCGGATCCGGGTGCCGGCGAACACTCCGCTGCTCGAGGCGCTGATCGACGCCGGCGTCGACGTGCCGGCGTCGTGCGGCTCCGGCATCTGCGGCGCGTGCATCGTTCCTGTCCTGCACGGTGCCGTCCGGCACCGCGACTCGGTGCTCACGGACACCGAGCGGGCATCCGGCCGGCACGTGGTCGCCTGCGTCTCGGCTGCGGCCGGCGGGCGGCTCGTCCTGGACCTCTGATCTGCTGATCGTCGGCACGCGCCGATGCGCCGGGGTCCCTTGGCGGAGGGCCCGGCGCACTGGCAGATGCCGGCTGATCAGTCGGTGATGAGGGCGAGCTGCTTGTTGATCTCGGCGGGGTTGGTGTCGCCGACGACCTTCTGCAGGAACGGTGTGCGGTCGAAGATGAAGTCGCGGACCGGCCGCAGCAGTCTCGGGGTGTGGTGGAACATCTGCCCGTTGCGGTAAGCCATCGTGACCTGGAACGCCGTGTGCGGCTTGCGCGGCTCCTCGTACGCCTGCAGCGCCTGCCGGACAGCGGCGAAGTCGGTCAGGTCGACGCCGCGCAGTCGGCGGCCGATGAAGTAGCCGTCCTCGATGGCCATGCCCGCGCCATACGCGGCGTACGGGGAGGTGGCATGTGCCGCGTCCCCGGCGAGCGTGATCCGGCCCTGCGACCACTGCGGCAGGAAACCACGGTCGCGCAGCACCCAGCGCTGGACATGCTGCGCCTCGGTCCGCTCGATCAGCTGCGGCAGCGGGTGCGGGAACGTGCGGCCCAGTTGCTTGGCCCGGGCCAGCAGGTCGGCCGGCGCGGGGGCGTCCGGGTCGCAGGCCTCGAGCACCCACCACTGGTAGCCGTCGCGGCCCTTGTAGCGGATCGACGTCCAGCTGCCCTGCACCTCGCGACCGTGCCCGATGACGCAGTAGCCGGTCTCGCCGCCGATGTCGTCGGCGAAGGTGTAGCCGGCGATCGCGTGCAGACGATGCTCACGCTTGGGGCCGTCACCCCACAGCGTGCGGCGCACGACTGAGTCGATGCCGTCGGCGCCGACCAGCACGTCGGCTTCGTAGGTGCTGCCGTCGGCCAGGTGCAGGGTGACGGCCCGTTCGTCCTGCTCGATCCGGTCGACGCTCTGGTTGGTGCGCAGCACGCCGGGCGGCAGCGCCGCGAGCATCCGCTCGTACAGCTCGGGTCGTAGCAGGCCGATGAAGCCACCGCCGCGACCGTACTGTTTCTCGATCTCGGGGTCGCTCTTGATCGTGGCGCGCACGCGCCCCTTGTCGTTGCGGAACTGCGACAGGCACGGCGCACCCAGGTCGGTCGTGTCCACCCCCATCAGCCCGAGAGCTTTCAGCGGCGGCGGCCACAGGTTCAGAACGTTGCCGGCCGGGCGGGCCTCCCGGTAACGCTCGAAGATCGCCACGTCGTGGCCGGCCTGATGTACGGACAGCGCGGTGGCCATGCCGGCCGGTCCGCCGCCGATGACGGCGACGCGTCCACGTCTCGGGGATGGTGAAGAAGCAGACATCGTTGTTCTCCTCGGTTGCGGATCGGCCGGCACGTCGGCGTCAGTTCCGGAACGGATGCACCGTTCAGCGAGTTCAGGAGCTCTGCCATCAACGGCTACCGCGTCACTGATGTGTGATGTGCATGACGCTAGGAATTAACCCGGGCGAGGGGAAATCCGCGCTGGCTATCGCTCCAATTCACGGCGGCTATGGCCGCGAGGGCGCGGCGATACCGCACGCTTGCCACCCTGACGTCCCGATGTGATTCCCGCGGCATCTAGGGGTATCCGTGGCATATGACTCGGACGAAGGTCGGCCTGTGCGGAGCCAGCATGGCGCTGACGTCCTACTCGCAACGCTTCCGGGTGCTGGAGGTGCAGCAGACGTTCTACGAGCCGCCCCGCGAGGCGACGCTGCGGCGGTGGCGGGCCAGCGTTCCACCGGCGTTCGAGTTCACCATCAAGGCGTGGCAGTTGATCACGCATGAGGCGAAAAGCTCCACATACCGGCGGCTGCGCACCCCACTGACAGCCGAGGAACGCACCCAGGTCGGCGGTTTCCGGTGGACGCCCGTCGTTGCGCGCGCCTGGGAGACCACGCTCGGCTGCGCCGCGATCCTGGAAGCGACCGCGATCCTGCTGCAGTGCCCGGCGAGCTTCCGGCCGACCGAGACCGCCATCGCGCGGCTGCGTGAGTTCTTCGCCAGAGCGCGCCGGCCGGCCGGTGTCCGGCTGTTGTGGGAGCCGCGCGGCCCGTGGCCGGATGAGGTGGTCCGGGGCTTGTGCGAGGAACTCGACCTGACCCACGCCGCCGACCCGTTCCTGCGCCGCAGCCTGACGCCGATGGCCTACTACCGGCTGCACGGCATCACCGGCGCCCGGCACATGTACACGGATGCTGAGCTGGCGCACCTCGCCGACACCGTCGGCGACGGCCCGGCATACGTGATGTTCAACAATCTGCCCCGGGCCGCCGACGCCTGGCGGTTCAGCCAGCTGGTGCGCCGGGATGCGGGCGCCGCCCGACCGACGCTGGTCGACGCCGGCCTCGACTGACCGGCGCCCTTTCCTCTACAGCCGGCGCCGTGCGGGCCGAGAACACATCTACTGGGCGCACGGAGAAGGCTCTGTCAAACCTAGTTGGTGACGGACTCGGCGACGGCCATCTCTTTCTCCGTCGCCGGGCGTGGCGACGGAGAGGCCGGAGACCGGTTCCGTCAGTTCGATACTTGGACCAGGGACCACTGCTGTTCGGTTAGGTTCTGGTCCGGCCATTGGATGACTGGGGCGCCGTCGGCAGCTGAGCCACCGGACACGGTCAGCAGCTTGCCGCTGTGGCGGGCGCGGATCTCGTAGTAGCCGCCGACGGCTTCCAGCGTGTAGGCCTGATCGAATCCGGTGTTGTGCACCCATTGCACCGCTTGTGCCCCGTCGGCGGTGCTCGTCTGCCAGATCGACACGGCCTGACCGCTGTTGCGGTTGAGCAGCGTCCGGTAGCCGCCGCCGATGTCGCTCACGTGCCAGTGCTGGTTGATGCCGCCGTTGTCGGCCCACTGCACCAGGTTCGCGCCGTCGGTCAGGGTGGCGCCGTACGCGTCGAGGACCTTGCCGCTGCGCCGGTTGACCAGCTTGTAGTACGCCCCGGCGGAACGCCCGAAGTCGATGTCGGCGTGCTGGATGTGGCTGGCACCGGAGAGGACCAGCACTCGTCCGGTGCGGGGCACATACGTCAGGTTGCGGCTGTACCCGGCCCCGATGGTGGTGAGCTGGCGCGTCCAGGGACCGGTGCTGCTTCCGGTCGGGTTGACCCACACGTCGCCGCTACCGGCGGCGTTGAACAGCAACCGGCCGTCCGGCAGCCGGATGATCACCGGGCTGCCGCCGGTGGTGAGCGCGGGTGACCCCGCGGTGACCGGCAGGGTGGTGATGTTCGTTCCGGCGGCCCCGCCGACGGCGAAGAACCGCAACGGATCGGACGAGATCTTGTAGCGCGTGTTGTCGCCGCCACCGAAGTACTCGTAGGTCATCATCCAGCGGCCGTCGCTGGTCGGTACCACGTTGGGCATGCCGGGTCGCCCGCCGCCGATCTGGTTGACGCCGCCGACGTTCTGGGTGAGGCCGGCGACGTCGACCACGGGCGCGCTCCACCCGCCGGCGGTGTTGCCGTTCCAGGTCCGGTGGGCGATGACCTGCCCGTGGGAGTCACCAGCGGTGTTGTTGTCGGCACGCATGGCCAGAACACCTGTGGACGCGTCGTAGCCGGTGTAGTCGTTCTCGTCGGAGTAGTAGGCGACGAGCTGGTTGTTGTGAACCATCAGGTACGGCTCCCAGATGGGGTCGACCTGCCGGTACGTGTTGGCCCGGGCGATCCGCTGACCGATGGCGCCGGCGCTGCCGCCCTGCCACCCGCCGGTGGTGATGATGTTCAGGAAGCTCCAGGAGGCGCCCTGGTTCGTGCTGGCGTACAGGGCGATCGCCATGTCGCGGCGATCGCCGTCGTTCGTCGGCACCCAGTTCGGGTCCGCCGCCTTCTGCTCGGTGTAGTACACGTCCTCGCCGGACACCACGGTGGACAGCAGCAGGGTACCCGCGCTCAGGTTGCCGACGTTCTGCGGCAGGACGTAGAAGTACGGGTTGGTCCAGCTGCTGGTGTACCGGGCATGGGCCGGGTCGCCGGATGCGTAGGCCGGGGCGGGAACGTCGGACAGCCACTGCCAGGTGGTGCCGTCGTCGTCACTGCGGTACACCGGGATGACCTGGCCGGCTGCCGTGCCGGTCGGGCCGACGGTGGCCTTCTCGAACGCGGCCACCAGGCGTCCGCCCGGCAGTGCCGCGGCCTTCGGGTACACGCTGCAGTTGCTGAATCCCTTGGTGCACCTGGCGTCGGTGGGAAGTTGGAAGAGGGTCCGCGGCGTCGGGCTTACGGCCTCGGCGGGCAGCGCGGGCCCGGCGAGCGTCAACAGCATGGCGAACAGTACGGCCACGGCACTGCGCAGCGGTCGGCTTCGGGAGCGGTCGTTCATGACATTTCCTTTCCGCCGGGCGCGAGGACGGGGTGCCCGGACGATTCGGGGATGCGGCGTCAGGTTTGCGGCGGCTGCTCGACGAGGACGCGGACGTCCCATGCAGCAAGCTGGAGGTCGTCGCCGGCCGGTAGCGGTTTGCCGGTCAGTACGTCGCGGCAGTCGATCGGCACGGTGACGGTGGCTGGGTCGAAGGACCAGTTGTGCACGAACCGCAGCCGGCTGCCGTCGGCCGCGGTGGCCCCGGTACAGGTGACGGAGGTGGGCAGGTCGCGCCATGCGGAGGTACGCCCGGAGGCTGCCCATCGCAGCAGAGCCTCGCCGAGTGCGAGGTCGGGCACGGTGCCGACGTGGGTGATCCGGCCCCGGCCGGCGGTGCGGGTGGTGACGGCCGGCCATCGGCCGAAGTGCGGGTGCCGGTAGTGGGCGAGAACAGTTGCTCCGTCGACGGTGAGACCGTCCACCCAGCGGGTCGCGGTCGAGCCGTCCGGGATCGGAAACTCTGCGGGATCGGCGGTGGCCACCTCGATCGGGGTGTGGATGGTGCTGAACTCGTCGTACCAGGCTCCGGCCGCGTCAGCGAGCCGGGCCGGCATCCGATCAGTGCGGGCCCGGGCCTGTTGGTCCGCGTATCCGGTGCGCGGCCCGAGGATCAGGTGCCCGCCGGCGTGGGCGTAGTCGCGCAGCCAGTCGAGGGTTTCGTCGTCGGTGAGGTAAAGGCCGGCGGCGATCAGCACCGGGAACTGGCGGACGGCGTCGTCGATGGTCGGGAGCCGGGTGGCGTGGATGATGCGGACCTGGAGTCCGGCATCGAATGCGCCGCGGTAGAACGGCTCGATGAGTCCCTGATAGGCGCGCTCGTCGGGGGTGCCGTCGGGGTGGGACAGGGCCGGATACTTCTGCATGATCCAGCGGGTCGGCATGGAGAACAGCAGGGCGACGTCGGCGTCCGGGGTCAGGCCGGCGACCAGCTCACCGGCCTGCTGGAACTCGGCGCCCAGCTCGGCGAGCTCGGTGTAGGTGCGCCCCGGTTCGCCGCTGTGCGGCAGGATGCCACCCCAGTAGGTCTCGGTACCGAAGTGCAGCGTGTGCCAGTGCCAATAGCCGATCATGCGGGCGCCGCGGGCCACCAGGGCCCACGCGGCCTGGCGCCACTGGCCGTCGTAGGCCGGCCGGCTGTCCCAGGAGAAGCCGATGTGCGACGCATTGGTCTCGGTGACCAGGAACGGCGCCTGCTTCGAGGAGTACATGCGGTCGGCGCTCAGATACAGCGCCCAGGTGCCGTCGGTGGTCCACGTCTGCGTCGGTGTGCGCCGGTCCGGCAGGGCGAGTCCGTCCTGCATGACGTAGTAGGCGTTGCCGGCGGTGACGTCGAGCGCCTCGGTCAGCTGGTCGTCGTCGAAGGCGGGCCGGTCGTAGGCCAGGCAGGTGGTGACGAACTGCTCGGGGCGCGCGTATTCGCGTACGATCTCGGCCTGCCAGCTGATGAACTGCTCGGTCTGGCTTGCCTGGAACCGTCGCCAGGCGATCTCGTATTGGGGTTGGGCGTTGCCGTCGGGCCGCCACAGGTCGGCCCAGGTCGACAGCCGGTGCGACCAGTAGACCAGGCCCCATTGCTCGTTGAGGTTCTCGACGGTGCCGTACTCGTGGCGCAGGTGGTCGGTGAACCGCTGGAAGACCCCGTGGTTGTGCAGCAGTTCCAGGCCGGGCTCGTTGTCGACCTGAAAGCCGATGACCGCCGGGTGCCGGGCGTAGCGGCTGATGACGCGGCGGATGATCCGCTCAGCGTGGAAGCGGAACGCGGGATGGGTGAAGTCGACCTCCTGCCGGGCGCCCCAGCCGATCGGCTCGCCGGAACTGCGCTCGCCGGCGATCTCCGGATACAGCCGGGCCAGCCAGGGCGGGACCGCGTAGGTCGGGGTGCCCAGGATGACGGCGATTCCCCGCCGCTGGGCGCCGTCGAGGACCGGTTGCAGCCAGTCGAGGTCGAACCGGCCCTCCTCCGGTTCCCAGGTCGACCACACCGACTCGCCGACGCGGATGACGGTGAACCCGGCGTCGGCCATCAGGTTCAGGTCGCGTTCCAGGCGGTCGGTGGGCTGGTACTCGTGGTAGTAGGCCGCCCCGAAGAGGACATGGTTCGGCAGCTGAGGCATGTGTCGTGACTCCGATTTCATTCCTTGACGGCGCCGGCGGACAGACCGGACTGCCAGTACCGCTGCAGCAGGAGGAAGGCGGCGATCAGCGGGATGATCGACAGCAGGGAGCCGGTCACCACGGAGGCCAGCAGTTCAGCGTTGGAGCCGTTGCCGCCGACGGCCTGCGCGGACCAGGAGCTGAGGCCGACGGTGATCGGGTAGTAGCTGGGGTCGTTCAGCATGATCAGTGGCAGGAAGTAGTTGTTCCAGGTCGCCACGAGGGTGAACAGCAGCACCGTGACGAAGCCGGGGACCAGGCTGCGCAGGGTGACCTTGAAGAAGATGGTCAGTTCGCCGGCGCCGTCGATGCGGGCGGCTTCCAGGACGCTGTCGGAGACGGCGTCGCGGGCGTAGACCCACATCAGGAACAGGCCGAACGGGCTGACCAGTGACGGCAGGATGATCGCCCACGGGGTGTTGACCAGGTCGACCTTGCTGAACAGCAGGTAGGTGGGGATGGCCAGGGCGGTGGTGGGGACCATGATGGTGCCCAGGATCAGGCCGAGCAGTGGTCCGCGGCCGCGGAAGGTGTAGCGGGCGAAGCCGTAGCCGGCGAACGTCGCGAGCGAGGCCGCGCCGACGGCGCTGACCACCGCGTACACCAGGGTGTTGGCCATCCAGCGGGCGTACTCGCCGTGGTTGTGGGTGAAGGTGGCTTGGATGTTGCTGAACAGGGAGAAGTCCTCACCCAGCCACAGGCCGAAGGTGGAGAACAGGTCGCCGGTGTTCTTGGTGGCGGCGATGACCAGCCAGAACAGGGGGAACAGGAAGTAGACGAGCAGCGCGCCCATACCCAGGGTCAGCAGGTTGCTCCGGCGTTCACTTCGCGGTCGCCGGGCGACATGGCTACCGGCGGCCGTGCGGCGGCGCGAGCGCGGTCGTTCGATGGTGGTGGTCATCGGCGGGGCCTCCTGGTGGTCAGCAGGAGCACCGCGTAGGAAACGACCAGGATCACGAACCCGAGCAGGAAGGAGACCGCGGCCGCGTAGTTCACCTGCTGGGAGGTGAAGGCGAGGCTGTAGGCGTACAGGTTGGGGGTGTACGACGAGTCGATCACCGTCGGGGCGAGGCGCTGGATGAGGTTGGGTTCGGCGAACAGCTGGAAGCTGCCGATGACCGAGAAGATGAGGCAGAGCAGTAGTGCCGGTCGCAATGCCGGGATCTTGATGTGCCAGGCGATCCGCCAGGGGCCGGCGCCGTCGACCGCCGCGGCTTCGTAGCGTTCGACGGGTACGGTGCGCAGCGCCGAAAACAGGATGATCATGTTGTAGCCGGCGAATTCCCAGGTCACGATGTTGCCCAGCGACGCCAGCATCCAGCTGTCGCCCAGCAGCCGCGGTGCGGCGAACCCGAGACGCTCGCCGAGCTGGGTGAGCGGGCCGAAGTCAGGCCCGTACAGGTAGCCCCACATCAGAGCCGCCACGACGCTCGGCACCGCATACGGGATGAACACGCCCAGCCGGAACATGTTCGCCAGGCGCAACAGGCCGCTGTCGACGGCTAGGGCGACGGCGAGCGCGACCAGCAGCATAATCGGCACCTGGATCAGGAAGAACAGGGCCACCCGCAGCACGCCGTCGAGCAGGCGGGCGTCCTGCACGGCGCGCAGATAGTTGTCGAGGCCGACGAACACGGTGCCGCCGACCAGTTGGTCCTTGAAGAGGCTGAGGTATCCGGCGTACGCGAGGGGCAGCAGGAACAGCAGCACGAAGCAGACGAGGAACGGGGTGATGAACAGGTAGGCGCGGTTGCCGGCCTGCGGCCGACGCGGCGCCGCCGCGCTCAGAGGCATGGCGGATTTCCATTCGAGCGGGAGGGGCGCCTCCCGCCGCCGGGCGGCGGGAGGCGAGGTGGCGAGGCCTATCCGGCGCTGACGGTGAAGCCCTGATCCTTGGCGTACGCGGTGAGCCGGGACTGCCACTCGTCGGTGGCCGCGGCGACGTCCCCGGAATCGGTGAGCGCCTTTCCGGCGGTCTCGGTCCAGTCCTTGACCGACTGGTCCAGGAACGGCGGCCACTGCCAGCCGACGTCGACGGTGCCGCTGATCTCGGCGAACAGCTTGTTGACCTGCTGGCCGCCGAAGAACTCGGACTTCTGGCCGGTGAACGCCGGGTCCGCCAGCAGCGACTTGGACGCCGGGAAGAAGTTCTGCACGGTGCTGAACATCGTCGTGGTTTCCGGGTCGGTGTTCAGGAACTCGGCGAACTTGGCCGCGGCGATCGGGTTCTTCGTGCCGGTGATGACCGCCGACGTGGAACCACCCCAGTTACCGGAGACCGGTTTGGCCGCATCCCACTGCGGCAGCGGCGCGGCCCGCCACTTGCCGGCCGTCGACTTGGCGCTGCCGCTGAGGAAGACCGGCCCCCATGCGGCGGTCAGCCAGGTGGCGTACTTGCCGCTGTTGAAGCCCTGGAACCAGTTGTCGGTGAAGTCCGGGTCGGTGGAGACCACGCCCTCCTTGGCCAGCCCGCCCCAGTAGCCGGCCACCTTCCTCGACGCCGCGTCGTTGACGCCGATGCCGACCTCGGTGCCATTGACCGTGTACGCCTTCGACCCGGCCTGCCACATCAGCCCGTGCCAGCCGGCGGCCTCGTTGGCCGCCATGTTGGTCAGGTACACCTTCGGATCGGCCGCGTGCAATTTGCGGGCCGCGTCCGCGAACTCGTCCCAGGTCTTCGGCACCTCGATGCCGTACTTCTCGAACAGGTCGGCCCGGTACAGCATGCCCATCGGGCCGGTGTCCTGCGGGTACGCCAGGATCTCCCCGTTCGGGCCGGTCACCTGTCCCCAGGTCCAGTCCACGAACTTCGACTGGTTCGCCGCGGCACCGTACGGCCGTAGGTCGACCAGGCTCTTGGTGATGGAGAACGTCGGGATGTACTGGTACTCGATCTGAGCTATGTCCGGGGCGCCGGTGCCAGCCTTCAGCGCGGTCCGCAGCTTGGTGTAGGCGTCCAGGCCCTGCCCGGCGTTCACCACCTCGACCTTGATGGCCGGGTACTTCTTCTCGAACAACGCCACCTCCTGGTCGATGTTCGGCACCCAGGTCCAGAAGGTCAGCGTGGTCGGCGTCGTCATCGCCTTGTCGATGTCCGCCTGACTGACCGCCTCGGCCGGAGCGGAGGCCGGGTCCGGTGACGAGCCCGAACAGGCGGCCAGGGTGACGGCCGCGACGGCCGCCGCGGTGACGGTCAGCAACCTTCGACGGTTAAGATGGCGAATGGAAGTCGGCATGGGAGATCGCTCCTCCGTGCTTATCGACGGGCGTTTCGCGCACGTCGGGATGACTCCCGGCAGAGCTGGCAGGCTGTGTGCCGGGAGCAGGATGGCTTCTACGTCGGCCGCATCCGTCACAGGGATGTGGCCGACATTTGTGTCAGGCCCGGTGGGCCTCCTCTCCGGCGGTGGGCGGGCGGGACGTCGAGGCGCGGACCACCAGGTTGTGCACGTGCTTGGGTGGCGGCGCCGGCGGGCTGTCCGGGTTGTTCAGGAAATCGACCAGGTAGGTCAGGCCGACCGTGGCAAGTTCGGCATTGTCGGAACTGACCGTGGTCAACGGCGGCCACACGTGCGCCGCGACCGGGATGTCGTCGAAACCCACCACGCTGACGTCGCCGGGCACTGACCGGCCCGCCTCGTGCAGCGCGTGGATCACCCCGATCGCCATCTCATCGTTGGCCGCGAAGATCGCCGTGACACCGGGATCACGCGCGAGCGCCTTGCCGGCGGCGTATCCCCGCGCCGCCGTCCAATCGCCCTCTACGGCCTGCGGCACCTCGGCGCCCGCCGCGATCAACGTGTCCTGCCAGTTCTGCAGTCTCTCCCGGGCCGCCCACCAGCGCTGAGGCCCGGCAATGTGGTGAACGGTACGGTGGCCGAGCTCCAGCAGATGCCTGGTCACCTCCGCTGCGGCATCGCCGCCCTCGGCCGCCCGCACGGACAGCACCGTCGGCGCGTGCACCACCGGCGCCGCACCGAGCGTCAGCACCGGCACGTCCACCACCAGCGGCTCGTCACCGTCGTCGACCGGCTCGGAGAGGATGACCGCGTCGACGCCCTGGGCCAGCAGATTGTCAACCGCCTCCGCAAGCCCCGAAGGGTCGTCCTCGAAGGAGTTGGCGATACTCAGCGCGTAGTTGATGGTGCGGGCCGCGCGCTCGAGCGCTACCAGCAAGGATGACGGCCCGAAGTGTGAGGTGCCCAGCGCGACGACGCCGAGCCGATGAGTGCGGCCGGTAAGCAGGGCGCGGGCCGCACCGTTCGGCCGGTAGCCGAGTGTCTGCGCGGCGGCCAGCACACGGTCGCGGGTGTCGGCCGAGACGTTCGATTCGCCGTTGAACACGCGCGACACGGTCTTCTGCGAGACACCGGCCAGGCGGGCCACATCATTCCCGCCGGGACGCCGGTCCTGGCGGGTGCGCTTCGACCCTGTATCGCCCACCGAACCTCCGACCCTCACGATGTCTACGTAGTCACAATGTCTACGTAGTCACGGCCGAAGTCAAGAATTTCGGCACTTCTCATTGCGAGCTTGTTGCGGAGTTTGATCCACGCTGGTCCACTCGGCCATTCCCGCAACGCCGGAGCGGGCGATCAGAAGATCGCCCGCTCCTGGACGTGATGCCTATCTGATGGTGATCGTGGTGGATTGGAGCTGGTTGTCGGCGGTGTAGGCGTCACGGTTCGGGTCCGGGTCGGCGCCCGCCTTGAAGATCAGTTTGCCGGCGACCAGATCGTCCTGGGTGACGGTGTAGGTGAAGGTGAAGCGGGTGCTCTGCCGGGGACGTCCGACCGGCACGACCTTGCGGGCCTCGTCGACGGCGGTCCACCCGGCGTTGCCGGCGGCCTTCTCCAGCATGACGCGCACGTTCTCCTCGTAACGGAGGTTCTGCACGTCGGCGTGCACTTGGATCACCTGGCCCACGCTCGCCCGCCTGGGCACCGTCAGCTTGACGATGCCGACATCGTGCGTGCGCACCGGTACCACCTTGGACTCGGTGGCAGTGCGGCCGTCCTCGGTACGCACGGTCAGGCTGACCGGGTAGTCACCGTCGGCTGGCAGCCGGTGCACCGGATTCGCCTCGGTGGAGGTGGTGCCGTTGCCGAAGTCCCACGCGTAGGAGACGATGCCGGCGCCCGCCGGGTCACCGCCGGAGCTGCTGAAACTGATCGGGTTGAGTGAGTCCGGCTGCTCCGGTGAGTGGTAGAAGGTCATCTCCGGCGGCGGCGCCACCTCCAGGTGCAGGGTGTGTTCGTCGTTGCCGTCGGCCAGCACCGCGATCTGGTAGGTGCGGCCGGCCTGCGCGGCGAAGGTGATCGGGGCGTAGCTGTACATGGTGCTGCACTTCTGCAGGCCGAGGCTGCCGAGCGTGGACCCGGTGTAGAGCGCGATGCCGGCGCTGCCCGGATTGGTCCGCAGAGTGACCGAGCCGGTGGTGGCCGGCGTCCAGGTGTACCAGCCGGTGAAGCCGGATGAACACGACACCGGTTCACCCGCTTCCCGGGTGGCGGCGCGGTAGTCGCGGGTGTCGGCGTACGGCAGGCCGGCCGACGGAATGGTGATACGGCTGGCGAAGTCGTCGTGCGCCGGTGCCGCCTCGGCCGCCTGGGCCGGTGCGGGCCCGGACAGCAGGGCGATCACCCCCGCTACGACCACTGTTGATCGCCTCACCCCGTGTCTTACCACTGTGGACTCCCCTCGATCGATAGAGCCCGAAGTCTTGGCCGGGCCGGGTTAAGGCCCGGCTAAGGCAGCGCTAAAGGCACGGATGGATAGAAGTAAATGCGCCGGCGAACGAATCGAGGGGAATCCGCAGCTGTTGGGCAGGCTCCCGCAGGCCCGCCACGAACGCCTTGCCGAGCCGGTGCAGAACCTCGTCGATCTCGGTCACGCCGGGATTGTGTCAGCTGCGCGCGGGCCGAGACAGCTCCGCGTGACCTCGGGAAACCGCCGGTGTAGCGGGGGTTGGTCAGGATGGTCCGGACCGCGCTCTTGGACCAGGCGACGCCACTGCGGTGCTGCCATGGTCTTGCCGTCGGCGACGATGCTCGACCAGCCGCCCGGCTTGGGTGGCACACCATCGGCGTGCCACCCAAAGCCACAATCGGCCGGGTGCTCAGTGGTGGGGTTCTTGCGGTGCCGTGCGGGGCATCAAGGCAACGACCGGGAAACTGAGGACAGTGACGGCCAGAACGACGATAAGACTGACTTTCATCGCATAGGCCAGTCCGGAGGTTGCGGCTTGGAAGAAGATCGACGTGACCGCGGCCGAGCCGATCGCTGAAGCGAGTTGCTGAATCGAGCTGAGCGAACCGCTGGCGCTGCCGGCTTCGTCAGGTTTCGCGTCGCCGAGAGCGACGGTGGGGATCGTGGCGAAGCAGAGGCCGGTACCGATGCCGATGACGAAGAACGCTGGGGCCAGCGCCCAGAGGCTGATGTTCGTCCCGGAGTGATCGACGAGGGCCAGGACCCAACCGCAACCGACGAGGGAGACGGCCAGGCCGATGAAGACGAGCCTGCGACCGAGCTTGGCAACCAGGCCACCCATGGCGCCGAACGCGGCGGCGATGAGCCCCACGGTGAGCGGCACGAGGCCGACCGAGGCGTCCCGCGGGCTGGCGTGCAACCCCTCCTGCAGGAACAGCGACAGCACGAAGAAGAGGCCGGTGCCAGCGGCGAAGACGGCCAGGCCCACAAGCATTCCGGAGGTGAAACCCCGGTTCTGCAAGAGCGAAGGCTTGATGAGCGGGTGGGTTGCGGTGCGCTGACGGTAGGCGAAGGCGGCGAAGAACCCGACGCCGACGGCGATCGAGATGACAGGGATGGCGCTCCAGCCGTTGGTCGAGCCCTCGATCAGGCCGTACAGCAGTCCGAACATGGCTGCGGCAAGCAGGCCGGAGCCCCAACCGTCGACGACGGTGGACCGGTCGCCGTCGTCACGCGGCAGGATTTTGGCGGCTATGACCAGCCCGATGCCGCCAAGGATGATGTTCGCGAGGAAGATCGGGCGCCAGGACAGACCGAACAGATCGGCGCTGATGATGAATCCGGCGAGGACTGGGCCGACGACACTGGAGATACCGAGAACCGGGCCGAACAGTCCGAACGCCTTGGCGAGCATGTCGCGGCTGAACGCTTTCGTCATGATCGCCATGCCTTGCGGGATCAGGAGAGCCCCGAACGCTCCCTGGGCAATCCGGGCGGCGATGAGCAGGGCAGGGTCCGGTGAGAAGCCGATGACTGCCGAGGCCAGGGTGAACCCGCCCATGCCGATCAGGAAGAGCCTGCGTTGGCCGAACTTGTCACCCAGCCGTCCGCCGACCACGAGCAGGACACCCATGGCGAGCATGTACGCCGGCCCCAACCACTTGATCAAACTCTCACCGCCGTTGAGCTCGTTGGCAATGGTGGGGGCCGCGATGTTCGTGATCGTTGCATCGATCACGTCGATAGCGTCGGCAAGCAGCACCAGCCCCAGGATCGCCCACATCCGGCGGCTGGAGCGGCCCGCACTGACGGTGCCCGGCTCCGTCGAGGTAGTCATATAGAACGTCCTTCGCTTACCAGGGCGCCCCTCCTGGGCGGCCTCTCACCCCCACTACGAACACCCCTGACCCGATCCGACACCGCCGCGAGATTTCATCGAGATCTTCCGGCTCGCGTCTGGTGAGCGAACCAACCGCGGTGGTGTGGAGGCACCTACGCACGCTTCTCAGCCGCGTGCGACAGCTATACCTCTTTCTGGGTCGAGGTCTGCGCGCCGGTCCCGCTTCTTCGCCGGTACGCGCAACCGGCGTCCCGCCGAAGCCGACCCGTGCCCGCTCTCCCGGCGCGAGCCCGGCTTCCCCTCACCGCCCGAGCGCGACCGCCGGGAAACAGCATCACCTGGCGGACACGGCGGCGAACGTGGGCAACAGCGGCCCGCCGCCTGGGTACGTGCCGCGGTCGCCACACGGGTTGGCGCACGGCTGAAGTGATGTGGGGTAGCCGGCGTTGGTCGGGTTGCGGGCCCACCGAGCAGTACCGCGCGAGTCGTGGCCGGTCGACGACACGCCGAGTCTCTACGGCCGCCGCATGCCGGCGCCCCGGCATCAAGTGCGCGCTTCAAGCGCGGGCGCTACTGCAGCTGGTCGCGGCGGCGAGTGAGGTAGGCGGTCTCGCCGGTATTGCCGGCCAGCTCGATGGCCCGGTTGTAGGCCGCGCGTGACTGCTGACTTCGGCCCAGCCGGCGCAGCAGGTCGGCGCGGGTGGCGTGGTAGGCGTGATAGCTGGCCAACGCCTCGGCGAGGCGGTTAACGGTGGCCAGTGCCACCTCCGGCCCGTCGAGCTCGGCCACGGCGACGGCCCGGTTGAGGGCGATGATCGGCGAGGGGTCGAGGCGGATGAGCTGGTCGTAGAGGGCGAGAACCTGCGACCAGTCGGTGTCGCGTATGTCGGGGGCGGAGGTGTGCACGGCGTTGATCGCCGCGAGAATCTGGTAGCGGCCCGGAGCCGCCCCGGCGGCGGCAGCGGCGAGGCGCTCGCGCACCAGCCGGTGGCCCTCGGCGATCAGCGCCGCGTCCCAGGCCCCACGGTCCTGCTCGTCGAGGGCGACCAGTTCGCCGTTCGCCGAGACCCGGGCGGCCCGGCGGGCCTCGGTGAGCAGCATCAGCGCCAACAGCCCGGCCACCTCTCCGTCCTCGGGCAGGAGCGCGCGGATCAGACGAGTGAGCCGGATCGCTTCGCTGGTCAGGTCGTGCCGTACGGGGTCGGTGCCGGGGCCGGTGGCCAGGTAGCCCTCGTTGAAGACGAGGAACAGGACGGCGAGGACGCCCGAGACACGAGCCGGCAGATCGTCGGCGGACGGTATCCGATAGGGGATGCACGCCGCTTTGATCTTGGCCTTCGCACGGGTGATGCGCTGCTCCATGGTGGTCGCCTGCACCAGGAAGGCACGGGCGATCTCGGGCACGGTCAGACCGCCGACCATGCGCAGCGTCAGCGCCACGCGGGTCTGCATCGCCAGCGCCGGGTGACAGCAGGTGAAGATCAGCCGGAGCCGGTCGTCGTCGATGGCACCGAGAGGCTCGGGTGGGGTGTTGTCGTGCAGCATCTGAGCCTCCTTGTGCTTGTCGTCGCGTTTGTTCTCGCGCCGGATCCGGTCGATGGCCTTGCGGTTGGCGGTGGTGGTCAGCCAGGCGCCGGGGTTGGGCGGCACGCCGTCGGCCGGCCACCGCTCGACGGCGGTCGCGAATGCCTCGGCCACCGCCTCCTCCGCGATGTCGAGGTCCCCGAAACGCCTGGTCAGGGCTGCGACCATCCGCGCCCACTCCTCGTGGTGGGCCCGGGTGATCGCCTCCTCGACGTCGCTCACCGGAACGGCCGCACCTCGATCTTCCGATCGCAGATCTTCGACGCCTCGGTGGCGAGCTTGAGCGCCACATCCAGATCGGGGGCCTCCCACACCCAGACGCCGGCGAGGTACTCCTTCGACTCCACGTAGGGCCCGTCGCTGAACACCGGCTGCTCGCCTCGGTTGTCGATGACCGTGGCCGCGTCGGTGTCCGCGAGTCCGCCCGCGAAAACCCAGTAGCCCTCGGCGATCAGTCGTTCGTTGAACGCGCTGATGGCGGGCTGCCTATCCGTGCTGCCGGGATTGCTCTTGTCATCGATCACGGAAACCAGGTACTTCATCTGAAGATCATCTCCTGTGGTGTCGGGTACGCGGGGTTCGGTCATCACCCTTCCCCGGGGCCCATCCGCCGCGCTCGAACCCGTTCCCGCGGTCCTCGTCCGACGCGGCGCCGTTTCCCTGCATCACTCCATCGATGGTGACCTGGGTCATGGTCGTCAGCTTCATGATCGCGGTTCCTTTGCCTTGGCGCCGCCCCTTGTCGGCGGTCTTACCCCTGCTACGAACACGCCCCTCCGGATCCGACACGCCTTCCGTACTTCTTTGGCGAACCTTCCGCACGTCGCGGTTGTCGCCGAGGTCGCCGGGCAGGGCTTCGTCCGAGTCGCGCCACCGGCCGGCACCTTCCCCAAACCTCCCGGCGGTGCAGGGCCTCGCGCAGCGCGGTCAGCATGCACAGCTCGTACGGGACACGTTCGATCCGGCCGTCCGCTCCGGTGACCGCTTCCAGCGACGCCTACGGACCATGTCAGCCAGATTTACGGCCGGTGGCTATCGGGCGGTGAACCCACCGTCGACGTAGACGGTGGTTCCGGTCATGGCAACGGCGTCGACAGCGAGGTGGCCGACGGTGAGCGCCACGTCCTTGGGCTCGATCAGCCCTCCGAGCAACATCCGGCCGCTTTCCACTGCGAATGCGCGGTCGGCCAGTTCTGGAGCGGTTCCTTGCCGGTAGGCGTTGACGTAGTCGGCGGTCATAGGTGTACGAGTGCCGCCGGGACTCACGCAGTTCACCCGCACGCGAGGCGCAAGATCGGCGGCCAGGTTGACCGTTAGGCCGAGCAGGGCCGCCTTGCTCGCCCCATAGGGTGCGTGACGGTCGATCCCACGCACTGCGGCGGTGCTGCCGATGAAGACGACACCGGCTCCATCCGCGAAGAACTCCAAGAGTGCCTTGGTGAGCAGGAAAGGTGCCGAGATGTTGGCGTTCCAGAGGTGATCGAGTTCGGCCCGAGTCGTCATGGCCGGCTCGCGTACATGGTCGATGCCGGCCGAGTGAACAAGTGCGGTAACTGGACGTCCGGCGACCGCGGTGGCCACGTCGGCGATGCCGGCGTCGGTGGTGAGGTCGGCCACGACGGATTCGAAGCGGCCGGGGCCGCGGATCTGCGCCCCGGTCTTCTCAAGCGCCATGGCGCGACGGGCAACGCCGAGCACGGTTAGGCCTCGTTCGGCTAAGTGCTGAGCGACGGCGGCGCCGATACCGCTACTCGCCCCGGTGACCACTGCAAGTGTCATAGCGAGCTCCGTCCGATAGATTGACAGGTTCCTGACGAGTATTTGAGTTCGTCAGGAACCTGTCAATGGGGGTTCGGGATGGACGACAGCGAGATCTGCCTTAGCTTCCTCGTGCGCCAAGCCTGGTTGAATATGCGTTCAGCCGTGGACGACGCACTCGCTCCGCACGGTTTATCCGTAGCCCAGTACGCCACGCTCCTCGTGCTCGACGAGCAGCCCGGCGCCTCGATCGCCGACGTCGCCCGCGTTGTCGCCAGTACCCGGCAGTCCGCCAACGAGCTCTTGGCCGGGATGGAGCGCGCCGGACTCGTAGAACGCCGCCCCCACTCGAGGGACCGCCGCACCCAAGAACTCAACCTGACCGCGTTGGGCCGACAGCGGCTGAAGGCCGCCAAGCCATCGGTTCACGCCCGGGAAGGCGAACTCGAGGCGGCTCTCGACGCCAGGGAGCGCGCCGCAGCCCGCACGTGGCTGGCCCACATGGCGAGAGCAGGTCATCTGCCATAGCGAGCAGGACCGCCATGGCTGCCGCGGGATCTGCTGAACTTCCCGATCAGCACGCGATACTGCTCGCATCGTGTCCCGACGATGCCGCGGTCGCCATCACACTGATCACTTCGACAGCTCGGCGTTCACACCCACGGCCTCAATTCAGTTTCCCCACTTCGACGGAGCGCGGTGGTGATCCTCGAGGCGGTGCACGCCCCGATGCGCCCGTGACCGTGAGGACGCCGATCGCATCGTTGGAGGGCCCGGGGGCGAGCCCACCGACCTGACGGCACCTTTCACGACCTGACGGATGTAGTTGCGGAGGGTAATTCGCTGTTGGGTCTCACCGAGCCGAGCCGATCCGAGCCGATCCGGTTCGGCCCGCATAACGCCCCCTCGACCAGGTTGTCGGCTGCGCGTTGCTGCCGTACCGAGTCGTCGGGCGTGTTGCCGAGCACGCTGTTGACCGAGAGCACGACGCTGCGCCGACCATCGGCCGTAACACCGTTGTCGGTGATGTATCCGGCCCAGCCTCCGGTGTGGCTCCAATACGTGCCGCCACAGGGCAGCGGGCGCTGGAAGATACCCAAGCCGTACCGGGCTCCGGGCATGATCGCCTGCACCTCGGGTCCGACCGGGATGGTGCGCTTCATCTCGGCGAGCTGCGCCGGGCGCAGCAGCCGGCCGTCGAACAGCGCCCTGAGGAAGGTGTTGATGTCCCGGGTCGTGGAGATGATGGCCGAGCCTGCGTCCGGGATAATCTGTTCGGTGACGTCGATCGGAGCGCCGGTCCCGAACGGCTGGTATCCCCGGGCGTGTGGGCGCGGCATCGCGGGGGCGGCTCCCGGCCAGGATGTCTGGGTGAGGCCGAGCGGCCGTACGATCCGGCGGTCCACCTCGTCGTACCAGTGCCGACCGGTGATCCGTTCGATGATCATGTCGAGGAGGATGTAGCCGGTGTTGGAGTAGTGCCACACCATGCCCGGCCGGCCGACCGGCCGGTGTGCCATCGCCCGCGTCACCAGCTGTTCCGGCGTGTACACGTCGTACCGGTGGCGCTGGAAGCCGGCCTCGGTGGTGTAGTGCGGGATGTCGTCGTCGATACCACTCGTGTGCTGAAGCAGGTGGCGCACGGTGATTTGTCGGCCGTCATTGCCGTTGCCGCGCACGACACCGGGCAGCCAGCGCTCCACCGCATCGCTCAGGTGCAGCCGCCCTTCCCTGACGAGCTGCAGAACGACGGTGGCCGAGAACGTCTTGCCGGTGCTGGCGATGCGGAAACGTCCGTCCGGCGGCACCGGCAGTCCGGTGCGCAGGTCAGCGACGCCGCTGGTGACCACATGGTGTCGGCCGTCTCCGGCGACGAGGCGGGCCTGCACTCCGACGACGCCGAGCGCGTGGATGACATCGGCATGCCGTTGCAGCCCACCATTGGGCTGCAGCTCACTGGGCGGCGACGAGGCGCAGGCGGCGGTCGTCGAGGCCATCAACGCGGTGCCCACGAGAGCGATGCGGGTGAGGAAAGGTCGCATGCCGACACGCTAGGTCGGACACAGTGGTCGATCCGATACAGCGAACCACCGCATGAAAGGTGCCCCTAGCTGTAGTGCACAAGCCCACGACAGCGTCCGCGCGATCCGCGGCGGCCTCTTCATCTCCCGATTGAGCACACCCGCACAACTGAGGACCTTGACCGCCCGATCGAGAGCGCCCTTACGCCGTAGTGCGTGCTTTGCGGTAGACCAGTAGGCGAATCGACCGCCTGCGGCTCTTGCGGACCAAGCGCCAAAACGTCCGCTCGCTCGCGGCCAACCTCATGGCCACAAGCACCCGGCAGGCTCGACAGCTGCCCCCGCTTGCGCCACATCCTGAGTAACCAATGAAAGGTCGGGACAGACCGCGCAGTGCACAACACGATCAAGCGTGCCCCGCTATCGTCCGCCCGTGAACGGCGCCGGCCAGCAAGCCGAGGTGGGCGCCTGCCAAGGCTGGCCGGTCAGTCCACGGACCGTCCGGCCGACTATCTCGACTGCCCGAGAGTGGACGCAGCCACCCGGCTCCGAAGTATTTGTGCGGTGCCCTCGTCAGCCGGTAGCCACGCCTCCAGATGTAGCTCCGCGAGGGTGACGTCGACCGCTGTCGCGAACGATGTCAACGTTGTGATCAACTGTAGTGGGCCGTCAACCGTGCGAAGGCGCAACGGGACCGCGAAACCAACGTAGTCTTCCGCTGCGGGCACCAAAGCCGGTAGGTAGCCGGACAGTTCGTTGACCAAGTCGTCGAGTTGTGGGTCCGGATGGCGCACGGACTCGGCGCGGAGGCCTTCAACAATGTGCCGACCCCAAACACTGAGGTTATCCACCCGCGCCGCCATACCGCGTGGATGCAGAGCGAGCCGCCAAATGTTGATCGGCTCTGTCACCAGTTCGGACGCGGCCCCCTCGGTGAGCACCTCGACTGCGGTGTTGGCCGCAAGCACCTCGCCATGCCGGCCGGCGACCAATGCCGGATACGGCATGTGCCCGGCGAGCACCTGTCCCAGCGCGTGGCGGACGGGCCGCAGCCGTGGGTCATCGAAGCCGGATTCGGCGAACGCGGGCGCGTAGCCAGCCGCGTCCAGCAGCGCGTTGCGCTCGCGCAGCGAAAGTCCTAGCGACTCGGCGAGGCGCAGCACCAAAGACCGTCCGGGCAACGAACGACCCGTTTCCACGAAGCTCAGATGCCGTTGTGTGGTACCCGCACGGACTGCCAGGTCCAGCTGAGTCATTCGGCGGGCGTCTCGCCAGCGGCGTAGCTCGGTGCCCACCTCTCGAGTCGACGTCGTGATCGTTGGCACGCTCTCTTCATATCTCGCCTTGGTGCCGCGCGGCTATTCCCTGGAGGGAATTGACCGGCTGTCCCAGCCGTCGGAGGCTTGGCGGCATGTTCGATACGGCTGAGGTTATTCGGCGGTTCAATGCCGCCTTCGTTAACCATGACGCGGCGTTGCTCGACGACCTGATCGGCGACGATTGCGTCATGGAGGCGGTGGAGCCGGCTCCCGACGGTGCGCGCACTGTCGGGAGAGAGGCGTGCCTGGCGTTTTGGCGGGCGCTTGCTGACGACCGCACCACACAGTTCGAGCCGGACGAAGTCGTGTTCGCCGGTGACCGCGCCACGATCCGGTGGCGTTACCGGTTCGGCGACGGCCCGCGCGATTACGTCCGGGGCGTGAATCTGATGCTGGTGCGAGACGGATCTATTGTCGAGGCGCTTGGCTACAGCAAGACACCAGGAGTCGGTTCGGCGCAGCTTGCGGCATTGACGGACGACACCGGTGCGTAGCTGGCTTGCCAACAGCGGCGCGGGTTGTGTTTCCAAACTCAGCGGCCAGATACGGACGCCGCGCGATAGCGCCCGTTCGGCAAGGCGCTTCATGGTTCAGGAGCGTGATTTCAGGCCCCGACCGGGCCGGGTCCGGGCGCAATCCCGGTCGCGGCCGCACTCAGAGGGCGGTTCGAGATCCTTGGGGTCGATCTATGTGTTGGGTCCATTGGGAGATCGTTCTGCGGGTTCGCCTTAGATAGTGATCATTCGATGGCGTGAAAGATGAATACCGGTCATGACCGGGTCATTGGCTGCGGCGTTGGGCTGGCATGGGTGATCTTCGGGAGATCGTGAACGCGATCTCCTACCAGAACCGGACGCTCACGGGTCGGCATGCCGGGTCATGTGGTGATACGACCGGACGGCGTCGTTCAATAGGCTGGGCCCCATGGACATCGTCATCGTGCTCTTTGACGGCTTCGAACCGCTCGACGCGATCGGCCCGTACGAAATTTTGGCCTATGTGCCGGGGGCGAAGGTGCGCTTCGTCGGGCCGGAGCCGGGCCTGCTCACCGACGCGTTGGGCGCGCTGACGGTCGACGTGCGCACGCGCTACTCCGACGTCGAGTCGTGTGACGTGCTGCTCATCCCCGGCGGAGGCGGCGCCCACAAGGTGATCGCCGACTCGCAGTTCCTCGATTGGGTGCGCCGGATGCACGCCACCACCCGGTTCACCACCTCGGTCTGCACCGGCTCGCAGGTGCTGGGCGCCGCCGGGCTGCTCGACGGGCTCAGCGCGACCACGCACTGGGAGGCCGTCGCTGACCTGCAGAGCTACGGCGCGGCGTACACGAGCGAGCGGGTGGTCCGGCAGGGCCGGATCATCACCTCGGCCGGGGTCTCCTCGGGCATCGACATGGCCCTGCAGCTGGCGGGTCTGCTCACCGACGACACCACGGCGCAGGCGATCCAGCTCTACACCGAGTACGACCCGCAGCCGCCGTTCGACAGCGGCTCGGTGGCCAAGGCGCCGGCCGCCGTGCTTGAGCGCGCTGGCACCCTCAACCGCGACCGGCTCAGCGGCTGACACCCGTGATGGATCCACGGCTGGGCAGCTGTCCGCCGGTGGGTGGGCAGCAGCAAGACGAACTCGTCGCCGCCGAGGCGCCCGGCGATCCTGCCTGGCCGTGCTGGTCGATGGCCCGGTAGACGTAGCGCCACACGCCGTTGACTTTCGCGTAGGTCTCGTCGACGAACCAGCGGTCACCCGGCGCGTGCCGGGCGAATCGGGCGGCGTCGGCCAGCAAGGGAGTAAAGCGCTGCACCCACCGGTAGATCGTCACGTGATCTACCTCGACCCTAGGTCCGGCGAGCAGCTCCTCCACCTCGCGGTAGGAGAGGCCGTAGCGCAGGTACCAACGCACCGCCGGCAAACGCCGAGCGGGTTGCAGTCCAAGCGCGCGACCGTACAGCATGCTTCACCGGTCAAGCCTGCCCCGGTCCCGTCCGATCGGCGAACGCAGCAGAGCCTCTCCGCGTCCTTGTCCCGGTCGTTGCCCGGCAGCAGCCGCAGCAGTCCGAACGCATTGGTGATGCCCAGGTACGCCAGTCGCAGCAGCATGACGCGGCATCATCGCGCAGTCACCAACGACGTTGAACACGGAAGACGCCGGGGCAGAGCCAAGATTGATTCCACGACCAGAGGGTGCCTCTTACCAGGACGGATGCAGAATCCGGCAGGTACAGCGTCACGGTGTGACCGGCGGGTCGGTACAGGAGAGGTGCTCCGGATCCAGGGCGGCGCTGAGGGCCTCCATCTGCTCTCGGTTCGGTGTCGCGTTCAGCTGCGAGCGCATGTCGTCGACGGTCTGCCGGGACAGGGTCCACCCGAGAGGCGGCTCCGGTCCCGGCTGGCCGTACAGGGCGATGTGGAACCATGACCGGCCCGGCGCCCCGGAAACGGTGACGGTCCGTCCGTCCGCGGAGGTGAGGCTCTGGAACGTGGCGGCGGCGCCCGCCTTCGCGTACCGGTCCCGGCTGGAGATCTGGTTCATGGTGGCGGTGAGTGGCGCGAACACCTCGTTCGGGCGGGCGTCGGCGACCGAGCTGACCGCCGACGACGGCGGCGAGCTGTCGATCTGCAGGAAGAGCGGCACCAGGCAGGAGTTGTGCTGGGCGGCCAGCGGCGCCAGCGCCCGCCACGTGTCGACGGCCGTGCTCGCCCCGGAGTTGTCGAACAGGCCACCGTCGGCGTCGTAGGACAGCGCCGGCGCGCGGACCAGGCCGTTCTCGTCGGCGCAGCCCCGGCGTTCGATGCGGCCGGTCGGAGACACGTACGGGAACCGGGCGGACAGGTGCGCCGCGGTCGACATCGGGACATCCTCACCGGGGCACAGATAGTCGATCAGCTCGTTGGTCGAGGGCAGGATGTCGGCGGCCGCACCGGCCGAGGTGCCGACACTGCGGCACGCCGCGTCGTTGGGCCGGTCGTCGCGGGAGCTGACGTTCCCGCCCGGCTTCCGGGGCAGCGTGAAGTCGACGGCGCTGGTGACCAGGCGGCAATTGTCCTCGACGCTCACCCCGTTGAACGCCAGCACCGGGGCGTGCCATCCGCGGGCGTTGGTGAGCTCCCACGTCGCCCGCATGCCGCGGGAGAGGCCCCGCTCCTCGGGCCACGGCTGTTCCCAGGCGCGTTCCAGCATGGCCGCCCGGTCGTCGCGGTCCCAGGCCAGAAACGTGTGCGGCACGTCGGCGAGGAAGAGCCGGGCGACGTCGGCGGCGACGAAGTCGTGCTGCAGGGCGTCCTCCATCACCAGCGGGGTGTCGCTGGCGGCGCCGTCCTGGAGCAGGTCGGCCCGGCGCGCGGTCCAGGCGGCGAGCCCGACACTTCCGCCCGAGGTGCCGCTCGCCAGGAAGACCGGTGTCGGCTTGCCGGCCTCCACGGCGAGGTCCGTTGTGCGCGGTTCCCCGGTGCCGTGCGCACAGGGTGCCTGCGAACGCACCGGTCCAGGCCCGAACAGGCATTCCATCACCAAGGCGGTCCAGACCGCCGCCCGCAACCCGCCGCCCTGCGCGGCGACGAGGACCACCGGCCGGGGGCCGGTGCCAGAGACCGAGGAGAGGTACGCCTGCCAGGCCGCGCCCAGCGTCGGAGCGGCCGTGGCCGGACCGTACTTGTTCCGGCGTACGTCGTGGTAGCCGCCGGCGTCCAGGAGCGAGACGGCGAGCACCCACACCAGGAGCAGGAGCACCACCGGGAAGCGCTTGAACCGCAGCGCCCGCAGCGCCGGGATCAGCCGGTACTCGGACACCGGTCCCCTGCGCACCGCCGAGGCGAGGAGCGCGAGCAGCCCCACACCCAGGGCGAAACCGGCCAGGAAGATCCCTACCGTCCCGACGTTCTGCGGCCAGCGCACGGCGTTGGCGTCGGGCAGCAGGAACAGCCCACCGCCCAGCAGCGCCAGGGTCACCCAGAACCACAACGACTCGTGGAGCCGGCGGGAACGCCGCAGGCGGTAGGAGACCACGACGACCCCGATGACGGCCATTGCCACGGCCGCCCACACCGGCCACCGGACGACCGGTGCCGGGTCCTCCCGCACGTAAGCGTCGAGGGCGGTCGCGCGGGCGATGGTTGCCACCACCGCGGCGGCCACCACCCCGCCGGCGAACCGGCCGGCCCGGTCACCCCAGAGTGCGATCGCGCCGTTCGCGGGCGTCTGGCGGGTGGGCGGCTCCGGCCGCTTCCAGACACCCCGCGTCCACCAGGCGGCCAGGACGACCAGACCACCGAACGCGCCGAGAACGGCGCCCAGGACGACGACACCGTCCAGCAGGACCGCGGCGACGATGCCGAGCAGGAGCCCGGCCACCGCGGCGCCGAACTGCCGCCAGCCGAGCCGAGCCGGCCGGTCGCTGCCCGGCCGCGGCGGCCACGTGGGCGGCTCGTCGAGCAGGCTGCCGATCAGCCAGAGCACCGCGAGGACGGCTCCCGCGGCGGACAGGCCCCAGCCCCAGCCGAGGATCCGTAGCAACTGCCCGAGGAGGATGAGCAGCACCGCGCCGCCGAGCAGCAGACCCTGGGCACTGCGTCCGGCGTCCGGAGCCACCCGCTCCATCGCCGGGCCGCTGAGATAGCGCGCCACTCCCGCGACGGTGAAACACACCGCCCCACCGGCGAGGACAGCGGCGGCCGCATCCCAGAAGTCCCACGCCCGGATCACGTCGTCGACCTGGGCGGCGCCGATCCCCGCGGAAAGCACCAGCAGGAGCACGCCGACCGCGTAGAGCACACCGCGCATCGAGGCCAGCGCCTTCAGCAGCGTCTTCTGGCGGGCGACGAGGACGACGGCCACGAAGATCGTGGGGAGCAGCACGCCGACGGCAAGCAGCCACTTCGCCAGCGACATCAACGGACCGACCGCGATGTCGAACGGCAGCCGGGCGAGCTCCTCGCCGTACACCAGCGAGCGGTAGAGCTGCCGGTCCTCCACCAGGTCGACCAGGACCAGCAGGCCCAGCACGGCAAGCGCACCGCGCAGCATCCGGTCCCGGCGGTAGCGCTCGGCGTCGGTGCCCATGACCGCGTTGACCCGGCGCAGCGTCACCAGCAGGCCGGTGAGCAGCAGGCCGTACACCAGGACGAAGCACAGGTCGAGCAGCACCAGTTGCCGGGCGATGGTGAACGGGCTGTGCAGCACCGTGCTGGCCGCGACGTCGGTCTCGTAGCCGATCCACGCGGAGCGGGTTGCCAGCAGCGGCTGTTCCGCCGACGAGGTGAGCGCCGCCCAGACGTTGCTCAGCGGGACCGAGAAGCCCAGCCCGCCGCCGGGACGGGTGTCGCCGACGGCCATCTGCTGCAACGCGGAGTCGACCCGGTGCAGGATCGCCCACAGGGCCCAGGCCACGACGGCGAGCAGATACAGCACGGCGGCGAGCGTCACCCTGCGCCACCCGCGAGGCGCGGGATCGTTCTGTACGCGTCCGCGGGCCAGAAGGGCGACCAGCGGCTCCGGCAGGCGCTCGCCGGCGCCGGTCGGGGGCGCCGGCACAGACCGGCGTGGCGCGGGTTCCGGCCGGCTCAGCCAGTGTCTGGGATGCCGGCCCAGCCACGGCCCAACGGCCAGCACCGGGGCGACCAGCGTGGTGAGAGCGAGTTGCAGCACCTGGCCGAACGCATCGATCACATCGATGGGCCGGAGACGCGGATGGCTCATCACACCTCCCGAGCCATGTGTTGTCACTGACGGCGGGCTTCGGGGCCAAGCGCAGCGGTTGGGATATCAGTCTCGCTCGGGTCCTGCTGCCGATGTCGGGTCAGTCCGAGAGTCGACACCGCCGGCGCTCAGAAATGCTCAATGCCGAGCCGCCGGCGGAGGTGGTCGTCGACCAGGTCGTCGTGGACGGCCTGGGCGAAGCGGTCGGCCCGCGGTTCGGCCACGGCATCAGGACTCCGCTGGAACTGAAGGTCCCGTGGTTCGAGCACCGTTTCCCGTACGCGTCCACACTGGCAGGTGTGCACATCGCTTCGACCGGGCACCAGACAGGCCCCGGTCTACGCGGTGGCTGGCCGACCTGGGCCGCGGCCTGGAGCGGTGGCTGATCGGCGTGGCCGCCGGCGGCCTGGATGCGGCCGAGGTAGCCGCGGTCCGGGCCGAACTGGACCGCTGACGTCTGCTCCGGTCCGCTGCAATGGATCCTTCTTGGCGAGCTTCCATTCCGCAGGCCGGCGATCGCCGCGAGCTGGCCGCCGGCTGATTCGCCGAGCGCGGCGAGTCGGGCAGGGTCGATGCGCAGTGCCGGGGCGTGGTGGCGCAGCCAGCGGATGGCCGCGTCGATGTCGGCCTGCTGGGCGGGGTAGGCCGCCTCCATCGCCAGCCGGTAGTTGACGTCCTCTCTGACTCGCCGGTGGTAGATATCGGCTGCCCTGTCACAACCGGAACGGGTTGCTGCCCAGCGCGGCCAGCAGGAACCAGGCCGTCGCGCCGGTGTGCAGGCTGGCGTAGTAGAGGTCGCCGAAGCCGGTGTCCAGGCCGTCGCTGGAGGCCGCCGGAATTCCGCGGCCGTCGCCGTTCGGTGTGGTGGCCTGGGCCCGCCCGATGTTCCAGAGCAGTTTCCTGCCGAGCAGGTGATCGCCCTTGCCGTCGCGTGCGGCGAGGGCGAGCGCCGTGTGCGCGCTGCCCTCCAGCCACACCTTGCTGGTGTCCGTGTTGCTGTAGCTGACGCCGGCCACCCCGGCGTCGTGCGCCGCGAGATTGTCGACGACCCAGCTCACGGCCGCGTCGTAGCGATGGTCCAGGGTGGCGAGGTAAGCCCAGGTCTGCACGTCCTCCGGGATCGGGTTGCGATTGGTCGTCACCCCGTCGGGGTCGGTGCCGGTCCACACGTGACCGCCGGTCCGGTCGTGCATGGCGGCGACGAACGCGTACGCCGCCCGCGCCCGGGCCCGCCAGACCTGCCGGCCGGTCAGCTGGGCGAGCATCGTGAAGAAGGCGCCGACGTCGATGTTGTGCTCGGTCGCCTTGAAGGTGTTCGGCTCGTCCTGCGCGTTGCGCCCGCCGGTGTAACCGTGCGGAGCGCGTACGCCGTCCCAGGTCTTGTCCTGGATCCAATCGGCCTCGCGCAGCGCTGCGTCGAGGAAGCGGCGCTGCCGGGTGCGGGCGTAGAGATGGGCAAAGGCCATGCCCACCCAGGCCTGGTTGCCGGTGTACGCCGCCGGCGAGCCGATGTCCAGGGTGCCGTTCAGGACGGTGAACGAGTCCGGCTGGTAGGAGGCCCGGGTGCGGCCGTCTCCGATCGGGTCGTGCTGCTGGGCGTAGAGCAGCGTGTCGCCCAGGATGGTGGCCCGCCGCACGTCGCCCCGGGTGCCGCGGGCCAGCCAGGCCAGGATGACGAGCGCGTCGTCGTACGCGAACGAGGAGACGTACGTCCAGGTCGGTGTCTCGAAAAAGCCGCCGGTGTAGCTGCGCGGAACGCGCAGTGCGTCGCCCGAGCCGTACTCGTCGAACTTGATGTTGAGGAAGGCGTACGCCTTGCGGATCGAGTCGCGGGGGGGGGGCGCCCCCCCGCGGGGGGGGGCCGCGCGGCGGGCGGGGGCGGCGCCCGGCGCCCCCGGCCCGGGCGCCCGCGGCCGCAGCGGGAGCGGAAACGAGGGTGCCGGTGAGCAGGGCGGTGAACGCGCTGGAGGTGCCGACGAGCAGGCCCCGGCGGCCCAGGTTGAGCGGTCGTTGCGACATGAGTGCCCCCTTCAGGAAGTGCGGATGTTCGCGACCAGTCGCGCAATGTGCTCGGCGCGCTGCTCGCGGGTGACGGGCCGCCCGGGTACGCCGGGGCGGCGCTGCCAGGGCCGGGGTCCGTCGGCGTGCCGGTACTCCACACCCAGCGCGTCCAGGCGGTGCAGGTGTGCGGGGAGCCGGCGTTCGAAGTCGCTGAAGTCGCGTTCGGCCGGGCTCCACAGCGCCTCGGCGATCGCGCACAGCCGGGGGAAGGCGAGGTAGTCGACCGTACGGGGCGAGTCGGCGTGCTCGGTCCAGATGTTGGCCTGGCCGCCCAGGATGTGGCGCGCCTCGCCGGGGGTGAGCTGTGGCGGTACGGGATCGAAGGCGTACACGTCCTCGACGCTGAGCGGGATCGCCACCGGGATCGGCTCGTCCGGCGACTCCGATTGGCGGTAGTCCAGGTAGACCTGGTCATCCGGGCAGGCCACCACGTCATGACCGCGCCGGGCGGCGGCGACCGCACCGGTCATGCCCCGCCAGGAGGCGATCGTCGCGCCGGGCGCCAGCTCCCCTTCGAGGATCTCGTCCCAGCCGAACAGCCGGCGCCCGGCGGCGGTCAGGTGGTCGTCGAGGCGGCGCATGAACCAGGCCTGCAGCCCGGCCTCGTCGCTGACGCCGAGTTCCGCCATCCGCTGCCGGGTACGCGGGTCGGCGCGCCACTGGTCCTTGGGGCACTCGTCGCCGCCGACGCCGATCCAGCGCGACGGGAACAGCTGCATCACCTCGTCCAGCACGCCGGTGAAGAAGTCGACCGTGGATTCCTCGACGTTGAGTACGTTCGGGTTGATGCCCCAGCGGGTGAAGACCTCCAGCGGCCGGCCGCTCACCCCGAGCTGTGGGTAGGCGGCCAGGGCGGCCTGCACGTGGCCGGGCGACTCGATCTCGGGTACGACCGTGATGAAGCGCTGGGCGGCGTACGCGACGATCTCGCGTACGTCGTCCTGGGTGTAGAAACCGCCGTGCGGGCGCCCGTCGGAGGGAGCCTCCTGGACAGCGCCGACCTGGCTCTCGTGCCGCCAGGCGCCGACCTCGGTCAGCCGGGGGTAGCGCAGGATCTCGAGGCGCCAGCCCTGGTCGTCGGTCAGGTGCCAGTGCAGTGTGTTGAGCCGGTGCATCGCCATCAGGTCGATGAAACGCAGCACGTCGTGCTTGGGCATGAAGTGGCGTGCGACGTCGAGCATCACGCCGCGCCAGCCGAAGCGCGGGGCGTCGTAGACGCGTACCGCCGGAAGCGCCCACCGCACGCCGGGCACCGGAGCCCGGCGGTACACCTGCGGTGGCAACAGCTGCACCAGCGCCTGGCAGCCGTAGAAGACGCCGGCCGGACCGCCGCCCCTGACGGTCGCGCTCTCCGCGCGGACCTCCAGTTCGAAGGCCTCGGCACCGAGTTCGTCGGCGAGCGTCAGGGTGATGGTGCCGTGCCCGGCCTGCCGTAATGGCAGGCCGGTGGCGGGACGTAACGCCCCCTGGAGCCAGGCGAGGACGTCGCTCAGCTCGTCAGGGGCCGCCAGCGTGGTACCGGAGTCCAGGACCAGTTCGCCGGTGCCGGGGGTCCACGTAAGCGGGCGGGGAATCATTGAACTTTTTTCAACGTGGCCAGGGCCGCGCGGCCCGGCACCGGCCAGCGGCCTTGATCCCTTCGGCCCGTCGTCAGGTTGAAAAAGGTTCATAGAGCTAGCCCTTCACGGCGCCGGCGGACATGCCGGCGACCAGATTGCGCTGGATGGCGAGGAAGAAGACGATGACCGGGACGGCGAAGATGACCGAGGCGGCCATCTGGCTGCCGTAGTCGGTGCCGGTGTGCGGGTTGGTGAACGAGGCCAGCCACACCGGCAGCGTGTAGCGGCTCTCGTCCTGCATGAACGTGTAGGCGATCAGGTAGTCGTTCCATGCCGCGATGAACGAGAAGATGCCGGTGGCGATGACACCCGGCGCGACCAGCGGGAACAGGACACTGATCAGGGTCCGCCAGTTGCCGGCACCGTCGATGTGGGCGGCCTCCTCGATCTCAGCCGGGATCATGACGAAGAAGCCGCGCATCACCCAGATCGAGAACGGCAGCACGGTCGCCACGTAGGCGAGCACCAGGGCCGCGAAGGTGCCCAGCATGTCCAGGCTGTTGAACATCACGAACATCGGGATCAGCAACGCCGTGGCCGGCAGCATCTGCACCGCCAGGATTACCACCATGATCACGCGGCGGCCGCGGAACCGGAACCGGGACAGCGCGGCGGCGGCGAAGATGCCGAGCACGATCGAGACGATCACGGTCGCGGCGACCACGATCACGCTGTTGCCCAGGTTGGTGAGGAACTGCTTCTGCGACAGTGCCGTGCTGAAGTTGCCCAGGGTGGGATGCCGCGGCCAGAACAGCGGCGTGCTGGTGAAGATCTCTGAGCGTGGCTTGAACGCCGTGTTCACCATCCAGTAGACCGGGAAGGCCCAGACCAGGCAGAACGCCGCCGCCAGCGCTTTCGCTTTCCAGCCTCCGCGCGTCATAGGTCTTCTCCCGACTTGAGCAGGTTGCGGATGTAGACCGCGGTCAGGCCGAGCAGGATCAGCGTGGTGACGACCGAGACCGCCGCACCGTGGCCGATGTGGAACCCGACGAAGGCGGTCTTGTAGGTGAAGACGCCGAGCGTGGAGGTGGCGTCGCCGGGCCCGCCACGGGAGATCAGCCAGATCTGGTTGAAGACGTTGTAGTCCCAGATCACCGACAGGATCGTGACCAGCAGCAGGGTCGGCCGCAGATGGTTGAGCGTGACGATGCGGTAGATCGCGTACTCGCTCGCGCCGTCCAGCCGGGCCGCTTCCAGGTATTCCTTCGGCACCTGCGTCTCGGCGGCGTTCAGGGTCAGCGCGATGAACGGAACGGCCTGCCACACGATGAGCAGCCAGATCGCGATGTAGGCGAGCATGGGGTCCTGCGCCCAGTTGAGGCTGGTGGTATCACCGAAGATGCCCAGCCGGGCGAGTGCCCAGTTGGCGACGCCGTACCCGGGCTGGAAGAGCCAGTTCCACACCAGCGACGAGGCCACGTTCGGCATGGCCCAGGCCACGATCAGCACCACCGTGACGGTGTAGCGCCATCCCCGCCCGAGGCGGGTGAGCAGGTGGGAGACGCCCATGCCGATCAGCACGCTGCCGGCCACCATGGCCGCGGTGAAAATTACCGTACGCAGCAGCGAGGTCCAGAAGTCGTTGTCGGAGAGCAGTTCGGTGTACTGCTGGAGGCCGACGTTCGCGTACTCGCCGGTGAACAGCGTCCGCTGGTTGTAGTCGGTGAACGACGTGGCGACGAGGAAGCCGATCGGGGCCAGCGTCACGACGGCGAGTACCAGGCAGGCTGGGCTGAGGAGCACCAGTGGTGCCAGGTCCCGCCGCCGGCGGCGGGACCTGTGCGCAGGGGCGGGGGAAGGGCCCGGCGGTGCGTCGAGCGCACCGCCGAGCACTGTGCTGGTCCGCACGAGAGGTCACCGGCCGCCGGCGAGGGTGGTGTTCAGATGCTCGTCGAAGCCCTTGGCGGCGTCCGCCGGCGACTTGGCGCCGGAGGCGATGTCGGCGAAGACCTGGTTGATGCTCTTGTCACCCTCGATGGCCGACCACTGCGCCGCGGCGGGGGTCGCCTTGGAGATGAGCGCGGCGGTGAAGAAGGCCTTCTGGTGTTCGTCGAGGCTGCTCTGCGCGGCCTCGATGCCCTGGGTGCTGTTCGGGATCCAGCCGTCGACGCCGAAGACGTTCTTGTCCTGCACGGTCGGGCTGGCGGCGATCTTGACCCACTGCAGGGCCAGGTCGTGTGCGTCGCTCTTGGCGGCGATGCCCCAGTCCGAGCCGCCGAGCATCACCGGCTGGTTCTTGCCCGACTGGCCGGGGAACGGGAAGGTGCCCAGGTCAGCGTCGGTGATCTTCGGGTTGGCCTTCTTGATCAGGCCGATCGCTCCGGCGGTCGCCATGATCGCCGAGGTTTTTCCCTGGGCGAACAGCTGGGTCTGGTCCGGGTTGATGGTGTCGATCGTCTGCGACGCCTTGCTGGAGTACGTGTTCTGGAAGGTCTTGAAGTCGTTCAGGCCCTTCTGGCTCTCCGGCGAGGAGAAGGTGCCCTTCCAGGTACCGCCCTCGTTCTTGGCGATGTCGCCGCCGGCGTCCCACATGAACTGGAAGCCCGCGAACCAGTACTGCCCGGGCAGGTAGTAGGCGGAGAAGTCGGGCGCCGGGTTCTTGGCCTTGATCTTGTCGAGGGCGGCGGTGAGGTCGGCGTACGTCTTCGGGGCCTCGGTGACCCCGGCGGCCGCCCAGGTCTTCTTGTTGTAGATGACCGCGCGGGCGCCGGCGAAGCCCGGCGCGGCGTACAGCTTGCCGTCCACGGTGGCGGGCTCCTCCAGGCCGGCCAGCCAGGTGCGGCCCTGCTGCAGATCAGCCTTGTACGGGGTCAGGTCCAGCAGCGCGCCGTTGGCGGCGAAGGCGGGGACCTGGGTGTTGCCGAGGTCGAGCACGTCCGGCGTGCTCGAGGTGGACAGCGCCGTGCTGACCTTGGTGGTGATGCCTTCCCACTGCTGGATCTGCACGTCCACCTTGGCCCCGGTGGCCTGGGTGAACTCGTCGTTGATCGCCTTCATGGTGGCTTCGGTGTAGTCGCCGTCCATCACCCAGACGGTGAGTGTCTTGCCCTCGCCCTTGACGGCCGGGACCCCGGCCGGGGCGCCGTCACCGGAGGTGGAGGAACCGGAGCTGCCGCACGCACCGGCGGTGAGGATCGCGGTGAGACCCACGGCGACTGCCGCGGTGAAACGATGGTTGCGCATGTGAACTCCCCAAAATAACCGAAAAAGTGTAAAAAATTAGGTTGTACGGGCGCAGAGCAGCGCCCCACCGGGCCTGCCCGGCAGTCGAGGGGTATTCAGTTAGGTGTGCTCTACTTCCGTCCCCGCTTGCGGGTCGGGATCTTCTCGGGCAGCCGGTGGGCGTCGACGGCACGCACGGTGAGTTCGAGCGCCTCCGCCGTACGCTCGTAGGTGCGCTGCGCCACCGCGACGTAGATCAGGTCGAGGACGAGCAGTTGCGAGTGCAGGGCCGCCAGCGCGGCCAGCCGGAACGTCGTCTCCTGCACCGCGGTGGTGAAAACGACGTCGGCCACCTCCGCCAGCGGGGAGCGGCTGTGACTGGTGACGGCCACGGTCAGCGCACCGTGGTCCGCCGCCTCGGCGAGGGTCTCGATGACCTCCCGCGTACGCCCGGAGTGCGACAGGCCGATCGCGACGTCCCCGGGCAGCAGCAGGGCGGCGTTGGTGAGCGCGGTGTGCGAGTCGGTGCGGTGCCAGACCGGTACCCTGATGCGCTCGAGACGGAACGCCATCTCGCGGGCCGAGGTGCCGCTGCTGCCCAGGCCGAAGATCTCGACCCGGTTGGCTTCCGCGATCGCGGCGGCGACACGCTCGACGGCGGCGGTGTCGAGGCCTGCGGCGGTGTCCTGGATGGCCCGCGTGTCGGCGGCCGTCACCACGCTGAGCACGTGGGTGAGCGGGTCCTCCGGGGCGATGTCGCTGCTGATGTCGGTGTCCCAGCGGGCCTGCGCGGCCCGCCCGGTCTCGGTCGCGATGGCGACGCGCAGATTGGCGTAACCTCGGAAACCGAGCGTACGGCTGAACCGGGTCACGGTCGCCGTCGAGGTCCCGGAGCGATCGGCCAGGTCCACGATGCTCGCGTGGGCCGCGGTCTCCGGGTCTTCCAGGATCGTCGCAGCGATCTTTGCCAGAGCCTCCGGCATGCCGGGGCCCTCGACCCGGAGCTTGCCGAGCAGCCCGCCGCTGTCACCCATGCGGTCATCCTTTTCATCTGTCACCGTTGTCGGTGAAAATTACTACCGTCTCGAACCTCCGGTCAACGGGTCATCTCCATCGTTCGATCCGGGCCGCGGTGCCGGCGGCCCGCGAGGGTGGGCACCCAGGCCGCGGATGCCGGATTTCTACCAGGCGAGATATCCCACGCAGGCGCGCGATGCCGGCGGGGTTGATCGCGAACACGGTGGTGGCGATGCTGTGGGCGTGGAGTACGTGTCCAGAGTGCCGCGACCGCCGCTGGACGGGCTGATCGACGACCTCTACTACCTGGAGGGTGCGCCGCCGTACGCCCGGCTGACGCTGCCGCCCGCGCCGTCGGCGCTGCTCATCCTCAACCTCGCGGCGCCGTTCCGCATCCGCGGCGGCACCGACATCGAGACGGCCGAGTACGCCGACGGCTGCGTGATCACCATTCCCACCCGCGCGTGGGAGTTCGGCTACCCACTCCGGACCCGGTCCGTCGGCGTGCACTTCAAGCCGTGGGGGCTGGCGCCGTTCCTGCCGATGCCCGCGGCCGAGCTGTGTGACCGGCCGGTGACGGTAGAGCAGGTTTGGGGTCGGCCCGCCGTTGCCGAGCTGCGAGACCGGCTGGCCACGGCGCCCGGACCGCACGAGATGCTGACGCTGCTCGAGGAGGAGCTGATGCGACGGCTGCGCGAGACCGCCGGACTGGGGCTGGTCCGCCACACGAGCAGCGTCATCGCGGCGACCAGCGGGGCGGTGGCGATCGGCGGCCTGAGCGTGGCAGCCGGTGTCAGCAGCACCCATCTGGCACAGCGGTTCAAGGAGCTCATCGGCGTCACGCCGAAGCGGCTGGCCCGCGGCTACCGCTTCACCGCCACCGTGTTCGCGATCAACCCCGCTGAACCGATCGATTGGGGCGAGCTCGCCGGCGGCGCCGGCTATTTCGACCAGGCCCACTTCGGCCACGAGTTCCGGGAGTTCACTGGGCTCACGCCGACCCGGTACGTCGAAGTCCGGCGGCGGTTCCTGCGCGAACATCCCGGCCACGCGCTGGACGGCTGGCCGCTGCCGGCCGATTGATTTCTTACAAGACCGACAGCTCACGACACGCTAATTTGAGGGGCACCTAGAGCAGAGGAGAGCCCCGTGGGCAAGGTGGTCATGTACAGCTCGGTGTCGGTGGACGGCTTCATCGCGGACGAGAATGACCAGCCCGGACCGCTGTTCGACTGGTTGTCCAGCGGTGACGTCCCGTTGGACGAAAGCGGTATGGTGAAGGTGTCGCAGACCTCCTACGACTACACCCGGCCGTACTGGGATCAGATCGGGGTGACAATCGCCGGCCGCCACGTCTTCGACATGACGGACGGCTGGGACGGGAAGCCTCCGAGCGGGATCGACCACGTCGTCGTCGTGACCCACCGGGGCAGGCCCGAGGGCTGGGACCCCGAGGCGCCGTTTCACTTCGTCGACGGCGTCGAGGCAGCCGTGGCCAAGGCGCAGGAGCTCGCGGGCGACCGCATAGTCGAGGTCGCCGCCGGCGACGTCGGTGGCCAGGCGCTTGCCGCGGGCCTGGTCGACGAGGTGCGCATGGACGTCGTACCCGTCGTGTTCGGGTCCGGCAAGCGCTACTTCGGGTCGGTCCACGCGCAGCACCTGCTGGAGGATCCTGACGTGGTGATCCAGGGCGACCGGGTGCTTCACCTGCGCTATCGGGTGCGCCGTTGAGCTAATTCGGCGGCATCCACTGATAGTGCGTCGAGGTGGTGATCTCATGGAAGCCGCACCGGCGCAGGATGGGCGCGCTGGCCGGGGACGCGTCGACGTGCAGCAGCCGGAAGCCGCGGGCGACGGCCTCCCGGGCCCGGGCGGCGATCATGGCGCGGTAGAGCCCTCTCCCCCGCCAGTCCGGCAGCGTCGCACCGCCGAGCAGCGCGACGAAGTCGGTGCCGGGGCAGTAATCCACCAAGGCGGTGCAGACGAGCCGGTTACCGGCTTCGGCGACCAGAATGGTGATCTGGTCGGGATCAGCCGACACCCGGGCGGCGAGGTCGGCCGCCACCCAGGAACAGTCGAGCCCCAGCACTTCGGTCTGCTGGTCCGCGAAGCGGCGCAGGTCCTCAGTGTCACTGACCCGCCGCAGCACGACGCCGTCGGGCAGGACCGGTTCGGCGGCCACCTCTTCGGCGAAGCCGAGCAGCACCGTCGCCGGCTCCTGAGGTACGAACCCGGCCGCGACCAGTCGCTCAGGAAGATCCGCTGGCAGGTCGTGAGCCCGAAGCTTCCACTCGACGCCCTGGCCACGGGCCTGGAAGTAATCCCGCTGGCGCATGATCAGGCGGTCGAGATCAGCGCCGGTTACGCCGACGTCACGCGGCGCCCGGATCCGACCCACATGCCCACCGACGATCCGCAGGACCGGACCGTCGTACTCGTAGATCATGCCGGACGGGACGGCGCCTGTCGGCAAGCGCATCTGCGCGTCGTAAGCGGCCAGCAGAGCGGCGGTATCAACCATGGTCACACGGTGCCAGACCCGGACGAGGCCACGCGGGCAGGTTCCGGTTGGCCGGGCCTGGCGTCCAGGCCGCCAGGGCGGCGCTCGAACACCACCGCCAGCGGCGCGGCCAGAAACACCGTGGAGTACGTGCCGACGACGATGCCGATGAGTAGCACCAGCGCGAAGTCGACGAGGGAATCCTCCCCGAGCACGGCGAGCGCGGTGAGAATGAAGACCGCGCCCAAACCGGTGTTGACGGTGCGCGGCACGGTCTGCAGGCTGCCGGTGTTGACCAGCCGCGCGAATGGGACACCACGTCTGTTCTTCGCCCGTACCAGCTCCCGGATCCGGTCGAAGTTCACCACCGAGTCGTTGACCGAGTAGCCGATCACGGTCAGCAGGGCGGCCAGGAAGATCCCGTCGATGGGCCGGCCCAGCCAGGCGAACACGCCGACTACCAGCAGGACGTCATGGAACATGGCCAGCACGGCCGCGGTTCCCCACTGCCAGCGGAACCGTATCGCCAGGTAGGCCAGCTGGGCGGCCAGCGCCACGGCGAGTGCGATCAGGGCGTTGCGGCGCAACTCCTCGCCGAGGGTCGGGCCGATCTTCTCGTCCCGCAGCCGCTCGATCTCGCCGCCGCCCGCTTGGACCAGCGCGGACCGTACCTCGGCCTCGGTCGCGTCGCCGAACTCCCCGGCCCGGACGCTGATGTTGCCGTCGCCGGACGTGTTGACAACGGCACGTTCCAGACCCGTCGACTCGACCGCGTCCCGGGCGGCGTCGGCGGACAGCGGGGCGGTGGCGGCGTACTCGACGAGCCGGCCGCCGGTGAACTCCACGCCCAGGTTCAGCCCCCGCACGGCGACACCGGCCAGCGCCAGCACGACCGCTGCGACCGAGATGGCCAGCCATAGCCGCCGGCGGCCCATGATGTCCGGGTTCCGGGTTTCCAGCCTGCGCCGGACCCAACCGATGCCGCCCAGACCGCTCCAGTTCGGGCGGTGTTCCAGCCAGCGGGCGTTGACCAGAGGAGTGGCCAGCGCTCTAGTCAGCACCAGCGCGGTGAACATCGACACCAGCACACCGATCGACAGGGTGACGCCGAAGCCGCGTACCGGGCCGGAGGCGAGGAGGAACAGCAGCCCGCCGGCGAGCAGTGTGGTGACGTTGGAGTCGGCGATCGCCGACCAGGCGTTGGCGAAACCGGCCCGCATGGCGGTGCGCAGGCTCCGCCGAGGGCCGCCGGCGGCGTACTCCTCGCGGGCTCGTTCGAAGACCAGCACGTTCGCGTCAAGCGCCATGCCGATCGCAAGGACGAATCCGGCCAGGCCGGGCAGAGTGAGGGTGGCGCCGATGGCAAGCAACGCGGCGTACGAGATGACGCCGTAACAGAGCAGCGCGACAGCGGCCACCCCGCCGACGAACCGGTACACGGCGACGATGAACAGCATCGTGGCGATCATCCCGAGGACGGCGGCCGTCGCCGACGCGTCGATCGCCGACTCACCCAGGCTCGGGCCGACCGTACGCTGCTCGATGACCTCGACCGGGACCGGCAGCCCGCCGGCGCGGACGAGCAAGGCCAAGTCCTTAGCTTCCGCCTCGGTGAACTCGCCGGTGATCTGGGTGCGGCCGCCGGCGATCCCGGCGCCGCAGGCGACATCCTCATTGACCTGCGGTGACGAGATCACCTCCTGGTCCAGGACGATCGCCACCCGCCGGGACGGGTCACCGGGTGAGGCGCAGGCGGCGTCGGCGGTGAGCTTCCGCCAGGACTCGCCGCCGGAGTCGCGGAAGTCGAGGCTGACCTGCCAGCCGGTGAACTCACCGATCCCCGCGGTGGCGCTGTCGACCTGCTGACCGGTGAGCGCGGCAGGTCCCAGCCGCAGCCTTTCGCCGCTCTCCGACGGCAGCACGATCTCTCCGCCGGGTCTCGGCTCGGCGGCCGCCGGGTCGACACCGAGGACCGGGTGGAACGTCAGCTGGGCGGTACGACCGATGACGCGTACCGCCTCGGCCGGTTCGGTGATGCCGGGCAGTTCGACGATGATGCGGCGCTCGCCGGAGCGGGCCAGCGTCGGCTCGGATACCCCGAGCTCGTCGACGCGGCGGCGCAGCACCTCGAGCGCCTCGTCAGTGGTGGCGGCTGTCGCCTCGGCGAACTCACCGTCACGGGTTTCAAGGACTATCTGGGTTCCGCCGCGCAGGTCAAGCCCGAGCCGGGGCGGGCGGGTGGCCAGCAGCCACCCGGACACCGCCAACACGACCAGAGCGAGAACCACGCGCACGGCAGTAGCGCGCGACATGGGGAATGCTCCTCAACACGGATGAAGCCCGCGAGCGCCGGCGGCGCCACCGCGGGGTGGGGAAGAAAGGGCCTCGACTACGCCGACAGGCGTGGCGGGGCCCGCCCCCTCACCGTGTGCAGATGCAGCGATGGCGTCGCCGAGGAACCCATCCCCGCGGCGGCCCGCCACCGAACGCGTCGCCCGGCGCCGAACAGCAGCGCCACGATCGCGGCCACGAACAAGAACAGCGCCGCTTGCGAGGGCTTGCCGGCCAGCCGGGCGTCCGGCACCACCGGCACGACCGACTGCGGCGCCAAGGTGGACACCACCAGGCGGGGCAGCTCGCCGGCCTTGATCGTCTCACTGCGGCCGACGCCGAGCAGCGCGCCCCAGCAGAACCCAAGCATCAGTACGAGCGGCAGCACGACAGCACGGCACGCCCGCCGTACTCGCTGCTCACCCCACACGCTGGACCTCCTCGTCCCGAAGGCGAGCCTACTCGGCCGGGGCAATTCCGGCCCGCACTGTCCTACCTGGCGGGGTCGCCGTGCATTGCGGTGCGGACCCTGTCGACGACGGCATCGGTGGACAGCCCGTACCGCTCGTGCAGGGTGGGCAGCGCTCCGGCGGCGAGGAACTCGTCGGGCAGGGCGACGGGCACGATGTTCCGGGCCTTCCCGGCGAAGGCGAGGGTGGCGGCAACTGATTCGCCGAGGCCGCCGCGGATGGTGTGGTTCTCGCACGTGACGACGAGCCGGTCGGTGTCGGCGGCGCGCAGGATCGCCGTGGTGTCCAGCGGTTTGATGGTCGGCACGTGCAGCACGGCCACGTCGATGTGGTCGGTCGCGAGGCGGTCAGCGGCGGCCAGGGCCCGCATCGTCATCAAGCCGGTCGAGATCAGTACGACGTCGCGGCCGGTGCGCAGTTCGGCGGCCTTGCCGAGCTGGAAGCGGTAGTCGTACTGGTCGAGGACGGTGGGCACGTTGCCGCGCAACAGGCGCAGGTAGGTGGGGCCGGGGTGGGCGGCGAGTGCGGGCACGCATTGTTCGATGTCGACGGAGTCGCACGGGTCGACGATGGTCAGGTTCGGCATGCCGCGCAGGATCGCCAGATCCTCGGTGGCCTGGTGGCTGGGGCCGTACCCGGTGGTCAGCCCGGGCAGGGCGCCGACCACGTTGACGTTGAGGTTCGGCTCGGCGATGTCCAGGCACAGGAAGTCGTAGGCGCGCCGGGTGGCGAACACCGAGTAGGTGGAGGCGAACGGCACCAGCCCGACCTCGGCCATCCCGGCGGCCGCGCCGAGCAGCACCTGCTCGGCCATGCCCATCTGGAAGAACCGCTGCGGGTGGGCGTCGCGGAACACGTGCATGTCGGTGTACTTGGCCAGGTCGGCGGAGAGTCCGACGATGTCGGGGCGCTGATCGGCGAGCCGGGCGAGCGCGTGCCCGAACGGCGCGCTAGTGGTCTTCTGCCCCGGGTCGGCGAACGACGCGATCATGGCCGAGGTGGTCGGTTTAGGCATGGTGGTAGCCCTCCGAGAGCTGGTCGCGGGCGATCTGCCATTCGTCCGGATCGACGCGCATGAAGTGCGCCTTCTCGCGGTCCTCCAGCAGCGGCACGCCGCAGCCGATCCGGGTGTCGCAAATCAGCACAGCGGGAGAGCCGCGGTGCGTACGCATGTCGTCGAATGCGGCCAGGAGCGCGGCGGGATCGTTGCCGTCCACCCGGGTCGCGTGCCAGCCGAAGGCCCGCCACTTGTCGGTGACCGGCTCGGTGCGCAGCACCCCGGCGGTCGGTCCGTCGGCCTGCAGCGCGTTGACGTCGACGATCGCGGTCACGTTGTCCAGACCGTGGTGGGCGCAGGCCAGCGCGGCTTCCCAGGTGGATCCTTCGTCGAGTTCGCCATCGGAGAGCAGGTTGTAGACCCGGGCCGGGTTGCCCTGATGGCGCAGACCGAGGGCCATCCCGGTGGCGACGGTGAGGCCGTGGCCCAGCGAGCCACCGGAGATCTCCATGCCGGGCGTGTACGACGCCATCCCGGACATCGGCAGGCGGCTGCCGTCCGACCCGTACGTCTCCAGCTCCTCGACCGGGATGAACCCGGCCTCGGCGAGCGCGGCGTAGAGGGCGATCGCGTAGTGACCGATGGACAGCAGGAACCGGTCGCGGCCCGGCCAGTGCGGGTCGTCGGGCCGGTGGTGCAGCTGGTCGGTGTAGGCGACGGCGAGGATGTCGGCGACGCCGAGGGCCTGGCCGATGTAGCCCTGGCCCTGCACCTCGCCCATGTCCAGGGCGTGGCGCCGGATCCGGTACGCGGCCGCGCGTACCCGATCGAGCCGGTCGGTGGTGATCGCGGTGGTCACGGTGTCTCCTCAGACGGAGGTGTCGGCGCGCCGGGCCCAGGAGGCGCGTTGCGGCAGGTGCGGGTTTCGGGCGACCTGTTCGGCGAGCCGGTCGACCTCGGCGCGTTGCGCGGGTCCCCAGGTCTCGCTGGTCAGCAGAGCGGCGACCAGGCCGAGCACGCCGTACCCGATGAACAGCACCGCGGGGCCGGCCCAGCCGAAGCGGTCCAGCAGGGCGGTGGCCAGCAGCGGGGTGAAGCCGGAGACGACCGCGGACATCTGGTACGCCAGGGAGGCGCCGCTGGTGCGGGTCTTGGCGTTGAACAGTTCGGAGAACCAGGCGCCCTGCACACCGGCGAGCGAGTTCTGGCAGACGGCGTAGCTGATGATGAACGCGATGATGATCAGCGCGGTCGATCCGGTGTTGATGCCGAGGAACAGGGGCACTCCCCAGGCCACCGTGACGGCGCAGCCGAACAGATAGACCGGTCGCCGGCCGACCCGGTCGGTCAGGTTTCCCCAGGCGATGGTGGCGGCGATGCCCACCCCGGCCGCGATCAGCAGGGCGGTCAGCGTGACCGGGCGGTCGGCGAGGTCGTTCAGGCTGATGTAGGAGAGCATGAACGTCACCGACACGGCGTAGCCGGCGGTCTCGGTGATGCGCAGGCAGAAGGCGCGCAGGACGTTGCGCCAGTCGTCGCGCAGTACCTCCAGCAGCGGGTTCTTCGAGACCGCGCCCTCGTCCTTGAGCTCCTCGAACTCGGGCGACTCGTCGATCTTCAGCCGGATCATGATGCCGACGACGATGAGTACGGCGCTGAGCAGGAACGGCACCCGCCAGGCCCATTGCGGCCCGAGCGGCACGCTGGCCAGGAAGGCGAGGTTGGCCAGCAGCAGACCGACGGGGAAGCCGGCCTGGGTGATGCCGGTGTAGAGGCCGCGTTTGCGCCAGGGGGCGTGCTCGAAGGTCATCAGGATCGCGCCGCCCCATTCGGCGCCGAACGCGAGGCCCTGGACGACGCGGACCGCGACGAGCAGGACGGCCGCCCAGATGCCGACCATCTGGTAGGTGGGGAGCAGGCCGATGAGGACGGTGGCGATGCCCATCAGCAGCAGGGAGCCGACGAGGACGGGCTTGCGGCCGATGCGGTCGCCGAGGTGGCCGCCGATGATGCCGCCCAGGGGCCGGACGGCGAAGCCGATGCCGAGCGTCGCGAACGACAGCAGGGTGGCGGAGAGCGGGTCGGATTCGGGGAAGAAGACGTCGCCGAAGTACAGCGCGGCCGCGGTGCCGAAGCCGATGAAGTCGTAGGTCTCGATGGTCGCGCCGACTCCGCAGCCGATGGCGACCCGCTTCTTCTCGGGGGTGCCGTCGATGGGGTGCCACTGCGCGACGGTCTGGTTCGGGGGATTCGTCATGAGGACCCCTCACGCCGTGCCGACCGTTGACTGTTAACAGTCGGCTGTTGGGAGTCGATGCTGAGTCGAGGGCGCCGGCGTTGTCAACCCCGCGTTACGAAGAAATGCGGAAGATGTAAATCGATCTATGCGGCCAGGCGTTCGGCGGCCCGCTCCATGTGCTGCTGGAGCACGTCGACGGCGGTACCGGCGTCTCCGGCCTCGATGGCGTCCACGATCGGCGCGTGGTAGCCGCCGGACATCAGCGTGGTTTGCTCCTCGCCCCGCGCCATGACCGTGGTCCGGATGCGGCCGGCGAGCTGCTGCCAGGAGGTGGTCAGCATCGAGTTGCCGGACAACTCGCAGAGAAGCAGGTGGAACGCCATGTCGGCGTCGACGTGGGCGATGAAGTCGCGATGCCGTTCGTCGAGGCGCGCGACGGCGTGGCGCAGCGCGGTCACCGCGGTGTCCCGCTGGGGTGAGGCGATGATCAGGCGGACAGCGAGCCCTTCCAGAGCCGCCCGGACCTGGAACAGCTCACGGATCTCGGTGGAGGTGTAGGCGCGCACCCGCAGCATGCCACGGGCGCTGGGCGTCACGAGGCCTTCCTGCTGCAGGTGGCGCAGCGCCTCGCGGACGGTGCCCCGGCTGACGCCGAGCCGCCCGGCCAGCTCCACTTCGCCGAGATGATCGCCCGGCCGGTACTGCCCCGATGTCACGGCATATCGCAGCGCGTCCAGGGCCCGCTCGCGCAGAGTGCTGCGATCCAGGCTGGTCAGCGGCTCGGTGGCCATGCGTACTCCGTTCGTCGAGGACGTACCGCGATCGTAGAGGTGGAGTCAGCGGCCAACAAACCACTCGTCAACATCAAATCTGTTGACTGTTGACAGTCGGCATCGGGGCGGCTTTCCTGGAGGGACCACCGCTTCTCCTGGAGGGCCGCATGTCCGTCTCCGACAGAACCGCCATCGTCACCGGCGCCGGCTCCCGGCGCGGCATCGGCCGGGCCACCGCGCACGCCCTCGCCGCCGCCGGCTGGAGCGTGGCCATCCTCGACATCGATGAGGCCAGCGCCAAGGACGCCGCCACCGAGATCGCCGAGCGCCATCGTGTGCAAACCCTCGGCGTGAACTGCGACGTCACCGACGAGCGGTCCGTGGAACAGGCACTTGGTGCGCTCGCCGACGCGATGCCGCCCGTCGGAGCCCTGGTCAACAACGCCGGCATCACCTCACCGACACCGTTCCTCCAGGTGACCGGCGAGGAGTGGGACCGGATCTTCGCGGTGAACGTCCGCGGCGCGTACAACATCACCCGCGAGGTCGTGGCCGGCATGGCCGAGCGGGGATTCGGCCGGGTGGTGTTCCTGTCATCGGTCTCGGCCGAGCGTGGCGGCGGCATCTTCGGCGGGGTCGCCTACTCGGCGGCCAAGGCCGCGCAACTCGGCTTTGCCCGAGCCCTGGCCCGCGAGGTCGGTCCCTCGGGAATCACGGTCAACTCGGTGGCTCCCGGCTTCGTCGACACCGACATCACCGCCGGCAAACTGGACCCGCGGCGAAAGGCCGAGCTCGTCGCGGGGATCCCGGTCGGGCGCGCCGGCCAGGTGGACGACGTGGCGGATCTGATCGCCTATCTGTGCCGCGAGGAATCCGGCTACATCACCGGAGCCACCTACGACGTCAACGGCGGAGCGCACATTCACTGACCGCAGCTCGGAGCTCGTCGGCCCAGATCGACGATCTTCATCGATCCGAAACGGCTTCGCCGTCCGTATTCCGTACCGGCGGGACAGGCGTCCCGGCGATCGGAGGTGCCGGGTGGCTGACCAGTCCGACCAGAGGGAATCGGGTCGGCGACGGGCGAATGTCGTATGGCGCTTCCTGTCGCCGGCTCGTCACGGTGCAGCGCCGGAGGCCCCCGAATTCCGTCAACGGCACTTCACCGGCGCCCCGGCCAGCGGTCCGCCATCCGGCCGCCCCACGGTCCCCCTCCCCGGCCGCCGTTCAGCCGCCCCGAACGCAGCCGGCCAACCGGCTGTCCCGCCACCCGCCGCGAGACGCCCGACCTCGCTCGCCGACGCGCCGACCGCCCGCACCCTGCCGCGCCGCCCACCGGCGCTTGACGCGGGACGCGTGGTGCTGATCTATGAGCAGCAGATCCGCAGGCCATGGCGGCTGCTGGGCTTCACGGCGGTCATCGTGTCGTTGACCGTGGGTGTGATCCTGGGCCAGACCGAGGCCTACCAGCCGCCTGCGCCGCGGCCGGCGGCGACCGCGCAGGCCGGCGGCAGCGTCCCGGCACCGCAGCCGTCCGGCGCGATCCCGACGCCGGCACCGCTGACCGCCCCGCTCGGCACGATCAAACAGCGGCGGCTGGAAGTCACCGGCGCGGCCACCGCTCTGCGTATCCGCACGGCGGACCTGGGCGAGGCGCTCTTCTCCGTCACCGCGTTCGACCCGAGCGCCGTACCCCAGGTGGTCGACGCCGCCGGCGGCTCGCTGCTCACCCTGGCCCCCGGCGCGGTCGTCACCGCGGGCGCGGAGGTGGTGCTCAACTCCACGGTCGCCTGGACGCTCAAAGTCACCGACGGGGCGAATGAACTCGACGTGGACTCGCGGGCCGGCGGTCTCGCAGGCCTCGAGATCGCCGGTGCGGTGTCGAGGGGTGTGCTGCACCTGGCCAAGCCCCAGGGGACGGTCAAGCTGGCCGTCACCGGCACGCTGGGTGAGCTGATCGTTCGTACCGAAAAGGATGCTCTCGTCAGGATGCGCCTGGACGAAGGCGCCGGCTCGGCCACCATCAACGGCGCCGCGCGGCGTGACATCAAGGCCGGCGCCACCCTGCGCGACACCGGGTGGGCCGCCGCCACCGGCAAGTACGATGCCCGCTTCACTGCCCAAGTGAAATCCGTCCTGGTCGAACGCCTGACTTCGGACCGTTGACAGCGCCTCGATCGAGCGCCGGGGCGATCGCCGGGTTCGGTACGGTCGCCCGGTGAGCGACGACGACTTCGCCCGGCGGATCGAGCAGCACCGGCGCGAGCTGCGCGTCCACTGTTACCGCATGCTCGGCTCCTACGACGAGGCGGAAGACCTCGTGCAGGAGGCTTTCCTGAAGGCGTGGCGGGCGCGGGACGGGTTCGAGGGCCGGTCGTCGCTGCGCAGGTGGCTCTACCGCATCGCCACCAACGTCTGCCTCGACGCGCTCGACGGGCGCAGGCGGCGGCTGCTGCCCGATCAGGCCAACCCGGACTACCTGCCGGGGCAGCCGGCGGCGACCCTGGTCACCGGCCCGTGGCTGCAGCCGTTCCCCGACGCGCTGCGGGAGCCGGTCGCGCCGCGACAGGACGAGCCCGAGGCGGCGGCCGTGGCCCGGGAGACCCTGGAACTGGCGTTGCTGGCGGCGATGCAGCACCTGCCGCCCCGGCAGCGCGCCGCGGTGATTCTGTGCGACGTGCTCGGCTGGCCGGCGCGGCAGACGGCCGAGGTGCTCGACGGTAGCGTCGCGTCGGTCAACAGCGCACTGCAGCGGGCCCGTGCGACGCTGCGCGAGCACCTCCCGCAGGGCCGGTCGGACTGGGCGCCGGCCGCGCCGCCGACCGAGGAGGACCGGCAGGTGCTGCGGCGATACATGGACGCGGTCGAACGCGGCGATCTCGACGAGGTGGCCGAACTGCTGGCGAAGGACGTGCGGGCCACGATGCCGCCGTACCCGGAGTGGTTCGCCGACCGCGAGTCGGTCCTCGCGGCGCTGGCGGCGACCTGGGACGCGGGCTCCCCCGAGTACATCGGAGCGCTGCGCATGGTCGCCACGAGCGCTAACGGGCAGCTCGCCGCGGCGAGCTATCGGCGCCCTCCGGGGCGGCAGATCTTCGAGCCGTTCGGGATCGGGGTGCTCCGCGTGCGCGACGGCCGGATCGTCGAGATCGTCGCCTTCCACGAGCCGGCGCTCTTCCCGGCGTTCGGGCTGCCGCCGACCCTCGACCGATGAGGTTTCGTCGCGGGTGCCGTCTCTTCTTGTATACGAGCTCTTTTTGTACGAGCGAATCAACGCACCGGGAGGACGGCATGAGCGACTTCGAACCGCAGACCGCGAACGGCAAGGTCCTGTGGCACTTCACCATGTCACTGGACGGGTTCGTGGCCGGGCCGGACCACGACATGGACTGGATGAGCACCGGCATCTCCGAGCGGCCCGGCTTCATCGATCAGTACGTCGAGACGACAGGCGCCGTCCTCGGCGGCCGGCGGGGCTGGGACCATTTCCCCGACGCCGGCGGCGTCTACGGCGGCGCCTGGACCGGGCAGGTCTTCGTGCTGACCCACCACCCCGAGGACGCCAAGCCCGCCGACGGGGTCACCTTCCTCAACTGTGACGTGGCGGAGGCGGTGCGGATCGCGCTGGCGGCGGCCGGTGGCAAGAACGTGGAGGTGCTGTCGGCGGACATCGGCCGCCAGCTCCTCCAGCGTGGACTGATCGACGAGATCGACCTGCACATCGCGCCGGTGCTGCTGGGTGACGGCATCCGGCTCTACGACCACGTCGGCGGTCGCCCGATCTATCTGCACCGCGTCGGAGCCGACGACCCGACGGCCGAGTTGGACGTGCGGTACCGACCGGCGGCCGCGTAGTGCGCCGGAGTCCGGTGGCGGCGAACGCGGCCACCGGACTCACCGGCGACCCGGTGCCGGCCCAGCGCCTAATCTGGCGCTCATGGCCATCGACCTGACCGCCCTGCGGGCGCACTTCCCCGCCCTCGACCACGGCCTCGCCTTCTTCGACGGCCCAGGTGGGACGCAGACCCCGCGCGCGGTCGCCGACGCCATCGCCGCGACACTGACCGGCCCTCTGTCCAACCGCGGAGCGGTCAGCATCTCCGAGCTCAACGCGGAACGTGCCGTCACGAGGTTCCGGGCCGCCTACGCCGACCTGCTCAACGTGCCCGCCGCCGGTGTCGTCCACGGCCGCAGCGCGACCCAGCTGACGTACGACTTCTCCCACCACCTGGCCAAGAACTGGCAGGCCGGCGACGAGATCGTCCTCAGCCGTCTGGATCACGACTGCAACGTACGCCCCTGGATCCAAGCGGCCGAGCGCATGAGCCTGAAAGTGCGCTGGATCGAGATCGACACCAAAACCACAGAGCTGGACCTCGATTCGTACGCACGGGTGCTCTCCCCTCGTACCCGGCTGGTCGCGGTCACGGCCGCCTCGAACGTGCTGGGCACCAAGCCGCCGGTCCGCCGGATCGCCGATCTGGCGCACGAGTGCGGTGCCCTGGTGTTCGTGGACGGCGTGCACTACGCCGCTCACGACCTGGTGGACGTGCCCGCGATGGGCGCGGACGTGTTCGTCTGCTCGCCCTACAAGTTCTTCGGACCGCACTGCGGTGTGCTCGCGGCGGCACCGGAGCTCCTGGAGACCATCCGGCCGGACAAGCTGCTCCCCTCCTCCGACGCCGTGCCGGAGCGCTTCGAGTACGGCACCCTGCCCTACGAGATGCTGGCGGGCGCCTCCGCCGCCGTGGACTTCCTCGCCGCGATGGACCCGGGCCCGCGGCCCGGCCGCCGGGAGAGGCTCGCGCACTCGCTGGGCTCCCTGCATGACCACGAACGGGTGCTGCGCGCGAGGCTGGAGGACGGCCTGCGATCCCTCGGTGATGCCGTCACTCTGCATTCCAAGGCTGCCGACCGCACCCCGACGCTGCTGATGACCCTCGACGGTCGCGATGCCCGCCAGGCCCAACTCCATCTGGCCGCCCGCGACGTCCTGGCCCCCGCCGGGTCCTTCTACGCGTACGAGCCGTTCACCGCATTGCGGCTGACCGGCGCCGCACTGCGGGTCGGCCTGGCGCCCTACAACACCGCCGACGAAGTGGACCGGTTCCTCGACGGTCTCACCGCCTTCCTCGAGCGTTTTCCGCCGGCGGCTCGGTAAGATCCGGCTTCCGCCGGATCAGCCAGAGGAGCCTCGTGAGACGTACGCTGCTCCTCCTGCTCGTCCTCGCGGTCGGCGGCGGCTGGCTGATCCTCGGAGCCGGTCACGACCTGCGCCGGGAGCACGCCGCCTCCGCCGGGGTCCCGCTCGAGGAGGTGCATCCGCCGGCGAGCGGGCCACACCCGGGCGTCGTCGTCGCGCACGGCTTCTCCGGATCCGCGAAGCTGATGGCCTCGTTCGGCGACACCCTGGCGGCCCGCGGCTATGTGGTAGTCCTGCTCGACTTGACCGGCCACGGCGCCAACCCGCAACCGTTGCCGGACGAGGCCGCGGGCTCGTCCGGCTCCACCTCGGCGCTCCAGCGTGACCTGGACGTGGCGGTGGCGCACTTGCGCTCGCTGCCGGACGTCGACCCGGCCCGCATCGCTCTGGTCGGGCACTCGATGGGCGCCGGCGCCGTCACCCGGTACGCGGCCGCCCACCCCGAGGTGACCGCCACCGTGGCGATCTCCCTGCCGGACTCGTCCGTCGCCTCCGCCGAGGGCCCCGCCCGCCTGCTCACCATGGTGGGCGCTCTGGAGTTCCCCGGCTTCCACGCGGCCGCCACCAGCGCCGCCGCCCAGCGCGGCGACCGCGCCGTCCACGTCGTCCGCGGCACCGAACACATCACTGTCCTGTACGCCCCCGAGACCCACCGGGAGACGGTCGCGTGGCTCGACCGTGCGTTCGGCGGACCACGCGACGACAGCGCGATCCCGTTCCCCGGACGGCGCCTGGTCGGCGCGGCGCTGCTGGTGCTGGCGTTGGTGCTCGCTTTCGCTCCGATCGCGGCCCGCCTCGCCGGCTCGGGCGACAGCCCGTGGCCGCTCTTCGCGAGGCCGAAGGCGCCACCGTGGGCGGCGACGATCCGGATCGCGGCGGTGACGGCAGCGGCGGCGGTGGCCGGGGCGGTGACGGCCCGGTTCCTGCCCACGACCGCGCTACCGCTGGCGATCGCCGGCTACGTCATCGGATATGCGGCGGTCACCGGGGCACTGCTTCTCGCGTACGCATCCCGGCGTCCCGGGCACGGGCCCACGATCAGCCGTCCCCGTCTCCTGCTGGCCGTACCCTATGCGGCAGTCGCGATCGCCGTACCGGTGCACCTGGGACTGACGCACGCCCGGCCGGTCGGCGATCGCTGGTGGCTCCTGCTGATCGTCTGGGCGGCTTTCGCCCTGTTGGCATACGCCGCCGAACGCGTCGCCGGTGGCGTCGTACTGCATCTGCTGCTGATCGCGGCGATCTTCGTGATCGTCCTGGCGGCCGCCGCGGTCACCGGGCTGACCCACGGCTTCGTGACCCTGGTGCTGTTCCCGCTGGTCGGCCTGATGCTCTGGCAGGCGGTGTGGAGCGCATTCCTCAACCGGTTCGCCGTGTCCCCGTGGGTGATCGCCCTGACCGGTTCCGTCGTCGTGGCCTGGCCGCTGACGGTCACCCTGCCCCTCGCCGGCCACTGAAGCACCCGTCCGGATCGGTCTTCGGCGCGGGGAGGGGCATCAGGCGTCGGAGGCCGGCTCTTCGAAACGCCGGATGACCGCGCCCGCACTGCGCAGCGCTGAGCGGACCCGGTCGCCCCAGCCCGCGTCGCCGAGCAGGAGAACCGCCTCGCCGCCGAGGAAGGACAGGCCGATCAGCATGGACAGGTCCGCGGGCCGGATCGGCCCGAGTGAGCCGAACCGCTCCTCGGCCTCCCGGGCCACCTCGCCGAGCACGTCGAACCAGCTCTGCAACAGTGCCAGGACCCGGGCGGCGAGTTCGGTGTCGGCCCAGCCGGCGGCGATCATCTCCTGCAGCACGCGTACGTACCCCGAGGCCAGGTCGTCCTCGAGGAAGTCGCAGGCCTGCTCGTAGCGCCGCCACAGCGGGGTGTCCGAACCGTACATCTCGCGCTGGCGGGCGACCAGCTGCCGGTTCTCGTGATCCAGCAACGCCAGGATGACGCCCTGCTTCCCGCGGAAGTGATAGTGGATCTGGCTGAGCGGAACGCCGGCGACCTCGGCCACCCGCCGGGTCGACAGCGCGGCGTAGCCGTCGGCGAGCAGGCAACTGCGGGCGGCCTCGATGATGCGCAGCGGTGTCGGATTCACGGCGCTCCCTGTTCGGTCGATCGACCGAATGGTAGCTTGCAGCTGATTCGGTCGATCGACCGACCGCTCCGCCCGCGGGAGGTGGATGATGTACGCGCGACTGCCCGACAGTGACGGCTTCGTCGACCACGACGGCGTAAAAATCCATTACGAGGTGTACGGCAGCGGCGGGCCGACCATCCTGCTGCTGCCCACCTGGACGATCGTCCACAAGCGGGTCTGGAAGCTGCAGATCGGCTTTCTCGCCCGCCATTTCCGGGTCGTCGTCTACGACGGGCCGGGCAACGGCCGCTCGGACCGGCCACTGACCAGCGAACCGTACGCGCAGGCGGCGCAGGTCGGGTACGCGCTCGCCGTACTCGACGCGACCGGCACCGACCGGGCGGTCCTGGTGGGGCTGTCCCGGGCGGTGAACTGGGCTCTCGAGCTCGCCGCCGAGCACCCCGATCGGGTGCACGGCACGATCACGATCGGCCCGTCGATCGCCCTGCCGCCGAACGCCGCCCGGTCCACCCTGCTCGACATGGACGCGCCGCTGCCGGACCTGACGCCGTCGGCGGTGCCCCGGCTCGGTTCGGACCCGCAACGGCACTGGGCGAAGTACAACCGGGCGTACTGGCTCAACCATTACGAGGACTTCGCCTGGTTCTTCTTCGGCCAGTGCTTCCCGGAGCGCCACTCCACCAAGGCGATCGAGGACGGCGTCGGGTGGGCGCTGGAGACCAGCGGCGCGGTGCTCGTCGCGGAGAGCCAGGCGTACCGGCCCGACCAGGCCACCATCGAACAATGGTGCCGCCAGGTGAAGAGTCCGCTGCTGGCCATCCACGGCACCGAGGACGCGCTCGCCCCGCTCGCGCGCAGCGAGCGGCTGGCCGAGCTGACCGGCGGCACGCTCGCGGTGCTCGACGGCGCCGGGCACATCCCGAACGCCCGGGACGCGGTCCAGGTCAACGAGCTGATCGCCGAGTTCGCCGGGCGCTTCGGCCGGCCCGAGCCGCGCCGCACCTGGCCACGGTGGGACCGGCGCGGCAAGCGGGTGCTCTACCTGTGCTCGCCGATCGGTCTCGGTCACGCACGGCGCGATCTGGCGATCGCCCGGCAACTTCAAGAGCAACACCCGGGCGTACGCGTCGACTGGCTCACCCAGCACCCGGTGACCCGGATGCTGCACGACGCCGGCGAGCGGGTCCACCCGGCGAGCCGCTGGCTGGCCAACGAGTCGGCGCACGTGGAAAGCGAGGCCGGCGAGCACGACCTGCACTGCTTCCAGGCGCTGCGCGACATGGACGAAATCCTGGTCAACAACTTCATGGTGTTCCGCGACGTGGTCAGCGACGAGCGATACGACCTGGTCGTCGGCGACGAGGCCTGGGACGTCGACCACTTCCTCTTCGAGAACCCCGAGCTCAAGCGGTTCGCGTACGCCTGGATGACGGACTTCGTCGGCTTCCTGCCGTTCCCGGACGGTGGCGAGCGCGAAGCGCTCGTCGCCGCGGACCACAACGCCGAGATGATCGCGCATGTCGCCCGGTTCCCGAGGATGCGCGACCGGGCGGTGTTCGTCGGCGACCCGGACGACATCGTCGACGAGCGGTTCGGCGCCGACCTGCCGTTCATCCGCGACTGGACGCAGGCGAACTACACGTTCTCCGGCTACGTCGCCGGGTTCGACCCACTTTCCTACCCCTCCCCCGCGGCCGATCCGGACGAGAAGGTGTGTGTGGTGAGCGTGGGCGGCTCGGGGGTCGGCGGCGATCTGGTACGCCGGGTCATCGACGCGTACCCGCACGCCGCTCACCTCGTGCCGGGGCTGCGGATGGTGGTCGTGACCGGCCCGCGCCTCGATCCGGCTCAGTTCCAGGTGCGGCCGGGCCTGTCCGTGCACGGCTACCTGAGCGACCTGCCCGCCCGCCTGGCCACCGCCGACCTGGCCATCGTGCAGGGCGGGTTGACCACGACGATGGAACTGACCGCGCTCGGCCGGCCGTTCATCTACGTGCCGTTGCGACACCATTTCGAGCAGCAGTTCCATGTCGCACACCGGCTGCGGAGGTACGGCGCCGGGCGGCGGATGGACTACGCCGATCTGGAACCCGAGGTGCTGGCCGAGGCGATCGCGGCGGAGATCGGGCGGAAGGTGGATTACCGCCCGGTGCCGATGGACGGGGCACGGCGGGCGGGTGCGCTGCTGGCAGAGTTGTTGTGATCGGATGTGGTGGCATTCGCCGGATCAGACAGTGAATGTCGCATCGAAGTCGCCGCCGTGGTTGGTGAACCGCACGCGTGCGCCGGTCACCCGGTGATCGACGCCGTCGACCCGGACCTCGTGCGGGTGCGCGCCGCGGATCACCAGGACGAATGCTTCGCGGACGAACTCGGGGTAGCCGTCCCCGCTGGTACGAGCGTGCACGGTCACTACGCGCCCGGTCCGGGTCAGGGTGAAGACCGTACGCCGGACGGCCCCGCCCTCGGCCGCGATGGTGGTGCCGTCGTCCTCGACCAGCACCGAGGTGTGCGTACCGTCGCCGGCCGGCACCACCACGTGCAGCTCCGTGCTGCGCGGCTGGTACCCGTCGGCGTGCTCGGGGGCGTGCGGCCACATCGGGATCACCGCGCCGCCGCGGGCGTACAGCGGGATCCGGTCCATCGGTGTCGCCGCGGTCACGAACCCGGGCCCGGACAGGACGGTCCCGTCATACCAGTCGACCCAGGTGCCCGCCGGCAGGTACACCCGCCGGTCGGTCATCCCGGCGGCCAGCACCGGCGCGACCAGCAGGTCGGGGCCGAACAGGTACTCGTCGTCCACGTCGCGGGCCAGCGGGTCGTCCTGGTGGTCGAACACCAGGGGCCGCTGCACCGGCGCGCCCGTCCGGCTCGCCTCCACGAACGCCGCGTACAGGTACGGAATCAACCGGTACCGCAGCCGGACCGCCTCGCGGACCAGGTTCGCCATCACCGGTCCGAACGACCAGGCGTACTGGTCGACGTGTTGGATCGCCGAGTGGTTGCGGCAGAAGGGTGTCAGCACTCCGTACTGCATCCAGCGCAGGAACAGTTCGGGGTTCGTGTCCCCCATGAACCCACCGACGTCGGCGCCGACGAACGCCTGCCCGCTCAGCCCGAGCCCGGCGGCCATCGGCATGCTCATCGCGAGGTGGTCCCACCGGGAGAGGTTGTCGCCCATCCAGTTGGCGGCATACCGCTGGATCCCGGGAGACCCGGCCCTCGACAACACGAACGGTCGCCGGTCCGGGGCCGCCGTACGCATGCCCTCCACGGTCGCCATCGCCATCAGCAGCGCGTACTGGTTGTGGAACCGCGCGTGCGAGTGCCGGCCGCGACCGAACAGCATCGCTTGCGGGTCGATCGCCCCGGTGGCCGGCTCGTTCATGTCGTTCCAGATTCCCGACACTCCCGAGCGCACCTGCTCGGCGGTCAACTGCCCCCACCACGTCCGGGTCTCCGGCAGAGTGAAGTCGGGAAACGCCGTGTCGCCGGGCCACACCTGACCCACGAACACTCCCCCGCCTTCCGTGCGGCACAGCAGGTCGGCTTCCACCGCCTCGTCGAACACCCGGTATCCGGGGTCGTGCTTGATGCCCGGATCCACGATGGTCACCAACCGATAGCCGGCGTCCGCCAGCCTGCTCAACATGGCCGCCGGGTCGGGGAACCGTTGCGGATCCCAGGTGAACACCCGATAGCCGTCCATGTGTTCGATGTCCAGCCACAGGCCGTCGCAGGGGATCTGTTCCTGCCGGTGCCGGTGAGCCAGCGCCTCGACGTCGGCCTGGCGGTAGGCGAACCACCGGCACTGCTGATATCCCAGCGACCACACCGGGGGGATCGCGATCCGGCCGGTCAGCCACGTGTAGGCGGCCAGGATGTCCGGCATCCGGGGACCGGCGAAGACGTACTCGACGTACTGGCCGCCGTCGAACCGGATCGAGTACTGCTCCGGACCGGAGAAGTCGTACCGGGCGCGATAGGGATTGTCGACGAACGAGCCGGCCATCGTCCCCGACGCGGCGTCCAGGTGATAGAAGAAGGGGATGGACACGTAGTACGGATCGAACTCGGTGCTCGTCGGGTCCGCCCGCGGATCCGTCTGCGCCCGCGCGGCGGCGAACTCGCCCGAGGCACGCGGGTCCAGGACGTCGACGTTCCACAGCGAGTAGTCGCGCCCGCGCCGGTTCAGCGGGCCGGTCTTCTCACCCAGACCGTAGATCGCGTCGGCGCCGCGGCACCTGCGGCGGATGACGAAAGCGTCGTTCAAGATTGCGTACGCCCCGTCGGCACCGACCGCTACCGGGGAACCGTCGGGGCGATGCACGTCCAGCCGGAACGGCGCCATTCCCACCGTGACCACCAGCCCGGACGTTCGCAACCGCACGACACGGCCGTCGTCCCCGGTCGTCTCCTCCACCGTGAACGGCACTGCGGCCGCCAGCGGATCCACGCACACCGCGTGGGAGGGATACTCGTCGAAGACGCCGCCCCGGCTGATCGCGAACCGCACGACGTCGGCACGCACGACATCGACACGCAGTCGCTCGCCGTGCAGTTCGGCCGACAATCCCTGTGCGGTCTTCTCGACGGAGTCGACACGCGTGAAATTACGGAAGTACTGAGCGTCGGACACGCCTGCCCTTTCGACGGTGGGACTCAACCCTTGACGGCGGCGCTGGCCGCCCCGGCCACGAAACGCCTCTGGAAGATCACGTAGACGATGACGACCGGGATGATCGACACCGTCGTGGCCGCGAACAGGCCGCCGTAATCGGTGCTGTACTGCCCGCTGAACGTGGTCAGGCCAACCGCGAGCACCTGTTTGGACGGCGTGGTGATCATCAGGTACGGCCACAGGTAGTCCTCCCAGACCCACAGGAACTGGAAGATGGCCAGCGCCGAGATCGCGTTGACGCTCAACGGGGCGACGATGCGGTGGAAGATGTACAGCTCGGAGGCGCCGTCGATCCGGGCGGCCTCGAGGATCTCGTCCGGCACGTTGTCCATGCTCTGGCGCATCATGAAGATGCCGAAGGAACTGATCGCGGCCGGAATGATGATCGACGCGTAGCTGTCCTGCAGTCCGGCGTCGGTGAACATCGTGTAGCGGGGAATCAGGACGACCGCCCACGGGATCATCGTGGTCGCCAGGACCACCGAGAACAGCAGGCCGCGCCCCCGGAAGCGGTACTTTCCGAACACGTACCCGCCGAGCAGGCTGGTGTAGACGGCGATCGCGGTGATCACCACCGCGAGCAGCAGCGAGTTGCCGAACAGCCGCACCACGTCGAAGTGCTCCTGGATCGACCGGTAGTTCGCCAGGGTCCAGACGCGCGGCAGCAGGTGCTGGTCGACCGCGGCGATCTCGTCGGCGTGCTTGAAGCTCGACAACAGCATCCACACGAACGGGAAGATCGTGACGGCTGCGATGACAAGCAGTCCCACGTTCAGGCAGATGGCGGTGATCCTGAGACGCATCAGTGTGCCTTTCCGCGTAACGGGCCGGTCTGCGCCCGGTACCACAGCATGGTCAGCACCGCGGTGCCGATGAACAGCACGAACGCGGCCGCCGAGGCGTACCCGAAGTTGTAGTTCTCGAATGCCTGCTGATAGATCAGGTACGAGATCAGGCTTGTCGCATCGCCCGGACCGCCGGCCGTCAGGACGAAGACCTGAACGAACGCCTGCAGGTACCCGATGATCGACGTCACCACGACGAACAGGGTCGTCGGGCGCAGCATCGGCCAGATCACCTGGCGAAACCGTGCCCAGGCGCCGGCGCCGTCCACGTCGGCCGCCTCCAGCACGTCCGCGGGCAGGGCGTACAGCCCGGCGAGGTAGAGGATGACCGCGAACCCGAAGTCCTTCCAGATGGTCATCACCATGACGGCGGGCAGGGCGAACCGGCTGTCGTAGAGCCAGTTGACGTCGAGTCCGAGGAACGAGTTCACCGCGCCGAACTGCGGGTTGTACATCAGCCGCCAGACGTACGCCACAGCAACCAGCGGGGTCACGGTGGGCAGGTAGAACAGGGTGCGAAACAGGGTTTTGGTACGGGTCAGCCGCGAGTACACGGCGTAGGCGAGGGCCATCCCGAGGACGACCCGGCCGATGATCGCGCCGGTCATGAAGACGACGGTGTTGACCGACGAGGTCCAGAACACCGGATCAGCGAACAGCCGCCGGTAGTTCGCCAGGCCGACCCACCGGTAGGTGTCGTTGAGCGGGTTCCAGTCGTGCAGGCTGCCCAGCAGCGCGGCCACGATCGGCCAGGCCACCAGGGTGAGGATCGCCACGATGATCGTCGTGACGACGACCAGGCGCAGCGGGCGCTCCCCGCGTGCGGTCGAGGTGCTCCGGCGGCGTCCCGGCGCAGCGACCGGCGGCGCCACAGCGGGCGTGGTTTCGGTGGTGGTCATCAGGCCCGGGCCGGACGGGGCCGCGCGGGGCGCGGCCGGCCGTCCGGCCACCTCCTCTCGGGGGACCGGCCTCAGTTCGAGGGCGCGTACGCGGCGTACGACTGCTCGGCGGACTGGAAGTTCTTGCCCGCCAGATCGGTGGTGATCTTCTGCTGCGCCGCGGCGAGCGCCTTGGCCGGATCGACCTTGTTGTAGAGGATGTCCTGCCACATCTTCGTGAAGTTGTCCTCGAAGGTGGACGGGATGGTGCCCGGCCAGATGTAGCGCTCGATGTCGCCGTAGGCCTGCAGCGCGGGGTCGGCCTTGATGTCGGGGTCGTCGGCGAGCGGCTTGTACGCCGGGAAGACGCCGTAACTCAGGTTGAGCGCTTTCATGTTGGTCTTGTCGGTGAGGTAGAACTTCAGGAAGTCCTGGGCGGCCGCCTGCTGGTCGGCCGGTGCGTTCTTGTTGATCCCCAGGGTCGACTCGCCGTTGTACCGATCGAAGGCGTACGGCGTCGTGCCGGCGGTGGGTACCGGGGTGCGGAAGACCCCGAACTTGATCTTCGGGAAGTCGTTGCGCAGTGTGCCCTCGTACCAGCCCCAGGCGTAGACCATGGCGGTCTGACCCTGCCCGAAGCTGGTGGTGGCCTCGGTGCCGAAGTCCTTCGAACCGCTTCCGTCCGCGTACATCTGCAGGAAGCGCTGGATGACCTGCAGGTTCGCGGGGTTGTCGACGGTCGGCGTCTTGCCGTCGGCGGCGAACATGTTCTGCCCCAGCTGGTAGGCCATGCCGGACTGGAAGGCGCTGAACGAGGCGTTGAAGTTGAACCCGGCCTGCTTGAGCTTCGAACCGTCGCGCACGGTGAGCTTCTTGGCCACCTCGCGGAACTGGTCCCAGGTTTCCGGGATGTCGGCGTCGGTCAGGCCCGCCTTGGCCCACATGTCCTTGTTGTAGTAGATGGCCCCGCTCATCAGCCCCAGGTCGATGTAGTAGACCTTGCCGTCGATCACGTGCGGCTGGACGTTGATGTAGTCCGCCGTCAGCTGGTCGAGCGGGACGTCGTACGGTGCCATGTATTTGATGATGTTGTCGTGCTCGCTGTTGTGAACGTTGAAGATTGCGGGCCCTTTGCTGCCCTGTAATTGCAGCGGCAGTTTCGTCCAGTAGTCCTCCCACGGCTGGTTGACGACGGTGATGTCAACGTTCGGGTGGATCTTCTGGTACGCGTCGGCGAACGCCTGCATCTGCGGGATGTTGCCCCAGGCCCACCAGTCAAGATGGATCGGATTCCCGTCGTTGACCAGCGTGTTCGGGTCGTACTTCAGATTCTCGCCGACGATCGGCAGGCCTTTGGCCGCCGTGGTGTCCTTCACCCCGTCACCGTCGTCGGAGGACTCACCGGAGCATGCCGTCAGCATCAGGACGGCGGTTGTCAGGACAGCGGCCAGTGTGCGCGTGGTTTTCATGGAACCTCCGCAGGAATTGAGTCATCGCCCTCGACAGCTGCTGCTGGAAGGCGGGATCAACGGCCCAAGGAATGCCCGAAGGTCATTCGAATGCGAAACAGGTTTACCGGTATACTCGGGCAACCTAGCCCCGGCGACCGGCGGACGTCAAGATGGTTCGATGTCTGGGTGAGCGCCACCAGGGCGCGGAGAGGACCAGAGATGCCGACGCTGCAGGACGTCGCCCGCGAGGCCGGGGTCTCGAAGATGACGGTCTCCAACGTGCTCAACGGGCGCCGGGACCGGGTCTCCCCCGCCACCATCGCCCGGGTCATGGAGGTCGTCGGCCGGCTCGGTTACGTGCCCAACGCCACGGCCCGATCGCTGAGCGCACGACGGTCGAACATCGTCGCCCTGGCCTTTCCCGGCTGCGACTCCGGCGGGGTCGAGTCCCTGATGAACCCGCACGACTCGGTGTTCCTCGGCGTGGTCGAGTCGCATGTCACCAAGGCCGGCCTCTACCTGATGGCGCACTCGGTGACCAGCGTGGAGTCCACGGCCGACAGCCTGCGCTCCTGGAACGTCGACGGGGCGATCTTCCTGGGCACGCGGGCGGACGAGGTCGCCGCGCTGCAGGCGGCCTACGACGCCCCGATGGTGTTCATCGACAACCACGGGACCTCGCCGCACATCAGCAACGTCGGCATCGAGGACCGGCTCGGCGGGCACCTGGCCGGCCGCCGCCTGATCGAGGCCGGGCACCGGCGGATCGGCTTCGTCGGGCCGAGGTTCGACGAGCCCGGCGTGGTCCGTGAGCGGCACGCCGGTTTCGTACAGGCACTGGCGGAGGCCGGCCTCGAGCTGCGGCCGGAGCACGTGGTGCGGTGCAACGCGAGCTTCGACGCGGCGGTTGCCGTGGCGCAGCAGGTACTGGCGGCACCGCAGCGGCCCACGGCGGTCTTCGCCACCGCGGACATCATCGCCGCGGGCCTGCTCAAGGGCTTCGCCCGGGCGGGGTGCCCGGTGCCGGACGAGATGTCGATCATCGGGTTCGACGACCTGGAGGTCGCCCGGCACGTCACTCCCGAGATCACCACCCTGCACCAGGACATCCCGGGCAAGGCTCGGGCGGCTGTGGAGGTCCTGCTGGCCCAGCTCGCGCAATGGCCCGCGGTGCGCTCCGAGCGGCGGGTGCTGGGCGTCTCGCTGGTCGAGCGCGGGTCGGTCGGCCCGCCGCCGGCATCCGTGCGCTGAGTCCGGCCGCGCGCCTGCTCCTGGTTTACCGATAAATCAGTTTTCTCAAATGGTGTTCACCCGATCGGGTGTCCGACAGTAGGATCGGTCGCTGCTGACGCGGTGGGACGATCGGCGGCATGCAGCCGATCCGCGCCCCCGGGCCGGGGTGTTCGCCGTGACCAGCCAGTTGGCCACCCAGCAAGAGCTGGTGGAGTTCTACCGCGAGGCCGCCCGATCGGATCCCGCGCAGCAGCTGAACCTGGGGGACGCGCTGCAGGACCTGGCGGACATGCTGGCCGACCTCGGCCGCACCGGCGACGCGCTGGAGGTCGTCCGCGAGGCCATCGCCGTCAGGCGCGTCGCGATCGGACCCGACCGCCCCGAGACGATACGGCTGGTGGGCTCGCTTCATCAGGGCGTTCATTTCGCTGCCGAAACCGGCCACGCGTCCGAGTCGGACGCCTACTTCGACGAAGCAACCGGCCTCCTCTGCCGCCTTACCACGCTGCCGGCGCTCGAGGTCATGCCTCACGTCGCCGGCTCATGGGTCCAGCAAGCCGGCGGTTTGATGTCCCTCGGCCGGCTGCGCGCGGCGGAGAGCTTCGGTCGGGCCGCCGTCGCGGCCGGTGAGCGAATACCACCGACGGCCCCGATAGCACAGCGTGCCGCAGCCCTCGGACCCGCCCTCAACGGGCTGGCCTCGGTGCTGTACGCCCAGGAGAGGGCGGGCGAGGCGCTAGATCTGCTTCAGGAGGCCGAGAAACTGTGCCGGGAACTGGTCGCCGTCGACCGTACCGAGGGTTTGAAGGGCCTGACGGCCGTCCTGCGTAACGAGGGCGTCATCTTCATGGAATGCGGCCGGTTGGAGGACGCGTACCGCTGCGCACAGGAGCTGGAACGCCTCTCGGGAACCGGTACGGCTCCGTCGTAGGTTCGGCACTTTGGAGTCTCGATGCGCTATCGCGATCCGTTCGGGCTGATGCGATTCCGGATCCCGTTCGGCTACTTGCCGATTGACGCCGCGTCGTTCATCGGGCACGCGGAACTGGAAAGCTGGACCTGCCCAGGCCGGCGCGCCGTCCTCGCGCTTCAACCCCGGCAGGCGCCCGACACCGCCTCGGCCCGGGAATGGCTCAGCGCCGTGGCGGAAAACCTGCCTCCCCCATGGCGGGACTCAGTCGGCAACTTCACCTTGCGGCGCGATGACAAATCCGCCTGGACAACGTCGTGGACGGCCATCGACGACGTGGAACAGCTCGCTGTCGTCCGGGGCGGGGATCTCGACATGGTCGTCACGCTGTCCGGCGGCACGCAGAGCCTACGGGCGTCGGCCGCCGATCTACGCGAAATCCTGTCGACCGTCCAGGTGCCCTACCCGGCTGCCCCAGATGGCTGGGTGCACGGCGCGCTTCATGCCACCCCTGCCCAGGCAGCTCGTCACCGGTTCCAAGAGGTGTATTGCTCGGGACACGTGCAGGGTTACGAGCTGCTCCGTCTGATCCTCGCCTGTGAGGCGGAGGCAACCGGACCCACCGAGCTCCGGCTGGCCCGCGACGCCGCGGAACGGGGCCTCGACCCTCGATCTTCGATCACCTTGACACCTTCCGAGGCGACGTTCATCGGCCGGATCCGAGACCGCGTCGATGCCGCGCTGACCGAGGCCCTGCGCCCGTACCGGCTGCCGGCCGACGGCCTCGACGCACATACGCAGGGCCTCTTACAGCTGGCCGCGACGCTGCTCGCGGGGCTCGCCGACGCATTCGAGAAGAGTCCGGCCGAGGGCCTCGACAACGGGGAGTCGGCCGTCCAGCTCGTGCTCATGGCAGCGACGGGCCTGCCCGGTCTCGTTGCCGACCTGGCCGTGCGGTACCGGGACGTCTACGCGGTCCGTCCGGAGCCGACGGTCTCGGCTGACGCGCGCAGGGGCAGTCTCCTGCTCGACATGCTCGCCCGCCTCAGCCACAGCCTTGCCCGATACGAGGGTGCCGCCGGCCGTGACGACCGGCGCCGGCAGACGTCGCGGCTGAATCTGGCCTCCCTGGACCTGCTCGACCAGGTTGCCAACGCCGAGATTGTCATCGCGGATATGCCGCTTCCGCACCTTCGCGCGGCGGAGTATCTGCTGGCGGCAAGCGACGCCCTGCCTTCGCTGCACAGCGCGTCGGCGCTGTTCGACAAGGGAGCCCGCCTGTATTCCGCGCTCGGCTCCGATGAGCGGGTGGAAGAGCTCATGGTGCAGGTGAAGGAGCTATTGACAGTCGTACGCGACGTGACGTCCGGGCCGGTTCGACGGGTTGTGCTCCCTGCAGCCGGACTTCGCCGACATCCGGCTCAGCCGGGCGAACTGCCGGACCGGCTCGCCCGGCTGGGCCGGGCCGAACTCGTCGAGATCGAGGCCGAAGAGGTGCAGCGTAGCGGTGGAGCGACCGAGGCGCTGGAGCTCCTGGGCCGGCACGCAAGCGACGCCGCCGCGTGCGGGGTGATCCATCCGATGGTGATGAGATTCCTGCACCTTGCTGCTGGCGCCGCTGTTGCCGCCACGCGACAGGAACGGCTGAACGCCGCGGTGGCGGAGCAGATCGCCGACGGCGCCATCCGAGTCGCGGACGCACTCCGGCTGCGCAACAGGGTCGGCGAGGATCGCCTCCAGCATGCCGATTCGCTGCTGATCGAAGAGGTCTACCTCCGCGGCGCCGGATTCGCGCTGGATCACGACGATGTACCGGGCGCGATCAGCCTGGCGGACCGGGCCAAGGGGCGCGGCACGCTGGAACAGCTGGCCCTCGACGACAGCTCGGCCGACTTCGGCATCGACCTCGTCGACGACCAGGATTGGCCCGATCCCCCGCTGGAGCGGCTGCGGTATCTGACAACCAGGGTCGGAGCTGCGATCGCGGTCGACAGCATGCTGCACCCGGCCACCGAGCCGATCGATGGCGACGGTGTGAGAGCCATGACGATGACCACCTTCGACAACGTCCTGGTGGTGCAGCCGATCGGCGGCAGAGTCGCGTTGATGGTGCTGACGAACGGCTTCGACAGCTCGGTCGTGGAATCACCCGTGCGAGCCGCCGAACTGTCGCGCCTCTGCTATGCCGCCCAACGACAGATGCACATTCACGGCACCCTGCGCGGGGCCGCCGGAGCGAGGCCCGAGCCGACTGACGATCTTGACGGAGCACTCCGCGAGCTTCGGCGTGCCCTCATCACGCCGGTCGAGCACTTGCTGCAACCGGGATTCCAGTTGACTGTCGTGCCGTACCGGGAGCTCACCCTCATCCCGTGGGGTCTGCTTCCGGACGCCGACGGCCGACCGCTGTCCGACGACTTCGCGATCGCCCTCGCGCCGTCGGTGTCGATCCTCGCGGCGCTGCGCGAACGATCACATCTGTTCTCCGGCGGGACACTGCGGGCCTACGTGGCCGCAGACCCCGATCTGAAACCCCGGGATCGCGCCCGTGGCCTCGTCGCGCTGCCACAGGCTCGGCTCGAGGCGAACACGGTGAGCCGATGGGTGAAACAGGTGACAGGGATGGTGGACGTGATCACCCGGGTTGGCGGGGATGCGACGGACCGCTCGTTCCGCACCGAGACGGCCGGCGCATCGCTGCTTCATCTGGCGACGCACGCCGTGCTGAGAGAACCGGCCGTCGACTCGGTCCTGTACTTCACGCCTGCCGCGGGCTCCGCGGGCACGGTGACACCTGCCGACATCGAGCAGCTGCGGCTCGACGACACGATCGTCTTCCTGGCCGCATGCGACACCGGCCAGGGCCGGGTCACGTCCGACGGGATCCTCGGCCTCGGCGACGCCTTCCTGCGGGCGGGTGCTCAGGCGGTCGTGCTCAGTCTGACCAAGGTGTCCGATGCAGCGACCGGGTTGCTCGCCGACGCCTTCTACCGCGCGCTGACCACCCGGGAAGCAAGCGTTGCGCAGGCCTTGCAGGCCGCGAGTGCCGCCACACGCGATCAAGTCCTCGGTCCGGGCTTGATTGAGGACGGCGTACGACTTCCGCCGGACCCCGCCCTGTGGGGCTCCTTTTTCGTCCTCGGCGACGGACACTGCAAGCTTCCGAACCATCCGATGCCGTTGACCTGGAGCCGTATCGGCCAAGCGCGGCGGCCGCGAGACAGGAGCTCCGATGACCACTGATCACTGGCTCGTCGACGACATCCGGCCGCCGGACTCCGAAGACCTGCTCGAGATCGAGCGCGCGGCCGGACACGACCAGTACGTGACCCGCGGCGGGCTGCGAGCTCCCCGAGTCGCACTCACCATCCACGACGTGACCATCCACGACTGCCGCAAGCTCTTCGGCGGCGCCGACATCCGTCTCGATGTCCTGGTCGTCCAGGGCGGCTCGAGCGCCCGCGGAAGCATCTATCACCCCCGCACCTTCCGGTTCCACGATGTCCGCGACGGCGAACGACTGGCTATCGACGAGGGCGGCATGCTGGCCTACCTGGGCGAGCCGCGCTACTTCCTCGACGTCTTCCTGGCCGCCTCCCGTGACCGGGCCGACAGCAAGGATCTCGGAGACCTGCTCAGCGCCGCGGCCGGCGCGCCGCAGCTCGGCCAGGCGATCGACAGCATCACGGCACTGACGCTGGGTGCCACAGCCGGCCTGGTGGGGCCGGCATTGCACGCCGCGACGATGCTCGGAGACCTCGCCTTCAAGGTCGTTGCACAGGCGACGAGCAACAGCATCGGCCTGTACCGGGGTTCGTGGCTGCAGATCCGCGACGGATTCGGAATCGGCCGTCATCCGGAAGGACAGGACGCGTTCCGCGTCAAGGACATGTCCTTCTGGTACCAGATTCTGCTCGAGCAACCGGCCCAGGAACGCATCACCGCCGGGTAGCCGTTGTTCTCGCACGACGGCGAGGGCGTTCCGCGTACCGCTGGTCCTCGGCCGGAGGCCGGGTGTTTTGATCTATCAATGACCGAAGGGGACGGCATCATCGAATACGGCTCGGCCGCATTCCGGGCGGAGAACTGGTCGGTGCGATTCCTCGGCGCGGATGACGGGCGGACGCTCCTGGCGATCGACTCGGGGCGCGTCGATGCGATCGACTTGGGCACGGGTGTGGTGACGACAGGGCCTCAGGTCAAGGCAGTGACCACCCGCGGGGATGTCGTGGCCGTGGCGTACGAGGAAAGGCCGGACACGGTCGCGCTGCTGACGCTGCCGGAGCTGACGCCGCGGGAGGAGATCGACGCCGGTGGCCGGGTGTACCAGCTTGCGATGGGTGGCGGGACGATCGCGGCGCTTACCGCCGAACCGTACGCCTTGGCCCTGATCGTGGACGGCACCACGCAGCGGATCGACCTGCCCACCGAAGCGACGTGCCTTTCCGTTTCGCCTGATGGGACGCTCGTCGCGGTCGGCACGGACCAGGGCCGCGTGGGAAACGTGCTGGTCGTGGACGCGGCGACCGGAACGGTTCGGCACACCCTGACCGGGCCTCGCGCGCCGGTCACCGCGGTGGCTGTCTCCGCGGCACACGACGTGGTTGCGGCGGCGGCCGGGCCGCGCGTGCTCGGCTGGACGCCGAGCGCGAAGAAGCCGAAGGCAACGAGCCTGTGGGTGTCGCCGACGGGAAGCGCGTCGCTGGCCGGGATCACCCCGTCCGGTCGGCTGATCGCCTACGCCCGGGAGGCGGCGACCGTCGCGATCGATCCGGCGACTGGCACCGTCGGCTGGCAGACCGATTCGTACGGTCCGGCCCTGGTCCATGGCGACCGTGTCATATCCGCCCGATTCCACGACTGCCGTGAGCTCGACCCGACGACCGGGGCGGTGCGGCACACCTGGACGCACCGGGGATTCGCGAACTCGTTGTCCGCCGTCGGCGAGACGATCGTCGGAAGCGGCCTCGACTCCCGCCCGATGCTGTTCCGGCCCGGCGCGACCGGCATCCCCGAGTTGGGCGACGGTCATTCCCGGTCCGTCATCGCCGTTTCGTTCGACGGCGACCGGTTCGCCACGACCGGCCAGGACAACCGCGTCTGCGTCTGGGCGCGTGGCCGGCCGTCGCCGCTGTTCACGGCGATGGTCGACGTACCGGGATTCCGTCTCCACCATGGCGTCTCGCTCGACGGCGACACGCTGTTCGTCGGTGACGGCGAGCACCTGCTGCGGTTCACGCTCGATGATCCGACGCCGGCGGCCCGAAGCGAGCAGTTGGACGGCACGGTGGTGGGCGTAGCGTCGCTGGCCGACCGGGGCGAGGTGCTGGTCGCCTGCTCGAAGGGATACCGCAACGGCGTGCTCTACCGGCTCGACGCGCTGACGCTGGAGGTCCGTGCGCGGGCCAAGGCGCCGTACGTCATCGGGTCGATCGCGTACACGCCGGGTTCCGCGACGTTCGACCTGGGCTGGGCGACCGGATTCCAGACGTACGAGATCAAGGGATTCAAGGACATCGGAGGGTACGTCTATCCCGCTAGCCGCTCGCAGGTCTACCTCACCCCGGACCACGCGCTGGCAGTCTCCGTGGACGACCACGGAAAGACATCGGCGCTGCGTGTCCTCGACATCGCCGCGCGTGCACCGCTGCACGACGCGATCACCATCCCGGCCGTGATCGGCGAATCGTGCATGTCCTCCGGCGGTCTGCTGGCGACCGTGCACGCGGACGCGATCCACTTGTGGGACGTCCGTTCCGGCACGCTCGCCGGTCAGCTGCCGTTGCATACCTCCCCGGACCGGGGCTCCGTCCTGCGCTGGACGCCCGGCGACACGGCGATCCTGGTCGCCCATCCGTCGGGCGGCCTGCAAGAGGTGCCGTCGTGACGCGCGATCGGAATGACGAGGCACCGCGTGGGCAGATGAACGGCTCCGGCGTAGGTCAGGGTCACTCGTGCGGCGAAGCCTCACACTGTCGGCAGCCTGGCCGGGCGAGATCAGCTCCGCCCGCCGCACGGCCCGGCTCAGGATCCGGCCAGGGCCGCCCGCAACAGGTCGGCCAGGTACGCCTCCTCAAGCACTCCGACGCCGAGCCGATTGTTGGTCATGTGCAGGTAGGAGTGCAGTAGCCGCTCCGGCATCGCGCCGGCGGGCGTACCCGGTGGGGGCTCCAGCCTGTCGGCCGCCGTCAGCGACGCAACGCGCTGCCGGAGCAGCCGGCAGTGGGCCGGCCATCCGCCCGGCGCCGGCCGATCCCCTCCGGCGGCCCGCAGCGTCGCCTGGATCTGCTCCGCCCGGCGGCGCAGTGGGTCGGCGTGGGTCGAGTAAGCGGCCCGGGACATCCGGCGCAGGTCGGCGCCGGCCGGACCGTACGCGTTCGCCCAGAAGTCCCGGTACCGGCCCAGGAAGCGGGCGGCCCGGGCACCGTCGCCGAGGAACGTGAGACAGAGGATGAGCCCGAGCTGCGCGGACAGCCCCAACCGGGCACGGCGCTGCGGGCTGCGACCTGCGAGCAGCCGCAGGACGAGATCGCTGGACGCCTCGAAATGCCACTCGGCCAGCTCGATCCCGGCCGGCCCGCCGTAGCGCCGGTACTCCGGGACGTACTCCTCGCGCCGCACGGTGTTGTTGTGCCGCACCGGCATGTGGCCGTCCCTCCCGTACCGCCGGTCCCAGGACGCCTGGTCGTACTCGGCGAGGAACATCGAACGGTAGGTGGCGGGCCGCGGCCGGACCGGCGGGTCCGCGGACGGGTGCCGGGCCAGGTAGTCCGCCATCCGGGTCTCCGCCTCGGTTGCCAGGTCCCCGGCGGGAACGCCGGCCGCGGGCCGCAGGCGCAGCCGCACGTGTGGCCCCTCCAGCCAGTAGCGGATGAAGAAGTACCGGTCGATCAGCCGGCGTTCGCGCAGGGATCGGATCAGCGGTGCGACGCAGTCGACCAGGAGCCGGTCCTCGTCGGCGGCGTAGAAGGCGTGCAGGCTCAGCCAGTCCGTGCGTTCAGCGGAGGTGGTGGACGAAGTCGGCGCCGCCATCCCGCTCACCTCCGATCAGCAGGCAGAGCACCGTGCGTTCGCCGGTGCCGGGGAAACCGAGCACGTCGTCGACGGCCGGGTGGTCCAGATTGAGCACGGCGCCGCAGCCGATGCCGATCGCGGCCGCGGCGAGACAGCCGGCTTGCGCCACGGTGCCGACCTCGGCGTTGAGCAGCCGATATCCGCGCGGGCCGTAGGCGTCCAGCATGGCGTCGGGCCGGCCGGAAATGACCAGCACCGCCGCGGTCTCGCCCAGGTCGTAGTTGGTCAGGTCGGCGCCGATGGCGGCGAGCACGTCGGCCCAGGCCCGGCCGGAGCGGGCCGGATGCAGCGTCGCGGTCGGCGGCTCGTACCGGTAGCCGCCGGCGGGCAGGCCCGCGACGTGGTTGGCCAGCACCGACAGGCGGGTCCATCCGGTACGCACGCCGTCGGCCACCGTGTCGCCGCGGTACCCTCCGGTGCGGGTGATCAGCCGCAGGAGCGCGCCGAGCTGATCCATCCCGAGGGCCGTCCCGGCGAACTGCCCGAAGCTGGAACGCCGCCGGGGCAGGAGCTCGCCGACCGGCTGAGCGGACCACGGTCCGGCCGGCTCGGGCAGGGCGATTCCAGCACCTGCCGCCGTACCGATCATCGCTGGTGGTTCCACGCCCTGGTCGGATGGTGGCGCGACGCCGAGCATCGTGGCGCGGTGCACCTGGGCGGCCCACGCGAACCGCAGCACCGTCCGGGACCGTTCATAGGCCGGCGGCCGGATGGCGGGTGGCGTGTCCTGGGGCGCGAGTGGCGGTGGCGCGTGTTCCCACGGCAGGGGCACGACCGCCAGGACGCCCTCCTCGGCCGGGTCGACGCCCAGCACGGCCTCGATCATCCGGTCGTCGAACCACAGCAGCCGGCGTACCGGCAGGCCGAGCGCGGCGCCCAGTTGGCCGAGTGAGCCCAGCAGCGCGCCGGCGTCCAGTGTGGCGATGTGGTAGCCGAGGCTGGCGTACTTGAACGCGTTGCGCCAGAACCGGTGCGAGATCAGCAGGAAGTGGCCGGTGGCGGCGCTGCCGGGGTAGCGGAGGGCCGCGCGGATCCGAGCGGAGGGATCCGCCGCGGACAGCCGTTCCAGGCCGTGGTGCGCGGGGGCGTAATGGTAGACGCCGGGCCGGACCGGGCCGTCCCGCCCGGCCGCCCAGTAGATCTCCAGCGGGTAGAGACCACCGCCGCTGATCGCGCCGCGGCGCCAGTCCGCGGTCGGGTACTCGTCGAGCTCGTCCGAACGGATCGAGTCGATGCGCAGCCGCCGGGAGAGCAGACCATAGGACAGGCGCAGGAGCCAGCTCAGCGCCGGCAGCGTGTAGCGCCCGTCCTCGGCGCCGGGGCCGGTGCCGAACGGCCGCTGCCCGCTCGGAGAGTGCTCCGGCAGCGGCAGGAACGGGGCTTGCGGGTACGCCGTGTACGCGGCGGGGCGGTCCGTCCAGTCGGGACGGAAACCGGCGGGCTCCGGCCGGGTCCGGACCAGGCGGTGCATGGCGGCCGCGTACCCGGCGACCAGGGCGCGCGGCCCGCCGGCCGGCGCCGGTGGCAGGTCGGCGACGAGCCGGACCGTGGTGGCGGCCCGGGCGGTGAGCACCGGCGCCGTGTCGGCCGCTGCCCCGGTTCGGCACACCGGACACCCGTCGGCCGTACGGATCCGCAGCGTTTGCAGAGTGCGCAGCCGTTGCGCCACGGCCGGCCGTTCCGGATCCTCCGGCAGGACGCCGGTGAGCAGCCGGAACGCGTCGTAGGCGAGCGCGCCGCCGAGCATCCGGGCCACGGTGCGGGTCAGCGCCCCGGCCGGGTCCGCGGGCCGTGCCGGATCGAGGCCGAGCCGTACCACCGCGCACCACCAGCAGCCCTCCGGACCGGGACCGGTGACCGGACCCAGCACCGCCCAGCCGTCGATCACGGCCGCGGTCAGCAGCGGCGGCCCACCCGCCCGGGCCGCACGGGCCAACGCGGTGATCTCCGTGGGATCGGCCCGGTCGGCGCAGTACAGCACCGCGTCATGGCCGGATGGCCGCGCTTCCCGGGCCGGCCGGGACGCCACCACGTGGCCGGCACCGTTGGCCGCCAGGACCGTCAGCGCGGCCTGCCGGATGACCCCGTCCCCGGCCACCAGGATCCGGGCTCCGCGCCATGCCGGGAACGCCGGGGCGCCGCCGAGATGGGCCAGGTACTCGTGCTGGTCCCGGAAGAGGGCACCGTCCGGCGGGCCGGCGTCGATGACGGCGCCGCGATCGATCAGCGCGTGGATCAGGGCGGCGACCGTCGCCCGTCGCCCGTCGCGGACCCCGGCGCAGATGTCGTGCAGCGAACGCTCGCCGGTCAGATGCGGCCGTAACCGGCGCAGCAGCCGGTACGCGTCCGGTCCGGCCAGCCGGAGGGTGTCACCGCCGGTGCGGACCAGCACCGCGCCGGGCAGCCGGTGCAGCACCGTGTCCCGCCGCATCCGCGGCCGGATCGAGGCGTCGCCGGGTGTCATCACGGTCTCCCGTCGTGCGGGTCAGGGGAAGGGGTGCGGGTGCAACGGCAGGTCGGCGTATTCGCGTACCGGCGCTCGCCCCAGCCGGTGCGGCACCTCCAGCAGGCGTGGCAGGCCGATCGTGCGGTGATGCACATGGCCGAAGGTCATTGGCAGCGTGCCGGGCACGATCACCTTGACGGCGTGCAGACCGAGCCGGTCCCGCAGTCCCGGATCGGTCTGGTTCACCACGATCGTCTCCAGGCCGAGCGTGCCGAGGCCGTCCACCAGCGCGGTGAGCAGGGCGGTGAGGTCGGTGACGGGTGGCGGCTGCTCCGGCCACAGGTCGCGCCAATCCGCCGGGGCGGGACCGTCGAGCAGGAACGCGTACCGGGGCCGGGCCTCCGGCATGGTGTACAGCCGGACGTGATCCTCCAGGTCCCGGACGTCGGTGGGGTCGGCCAGCATGCGCAGCGTGCGGGCACGGTCGAGCACGGTGTCCCCGTGCCGCCGCGCCGCCCCGGCGAACAACCCGACCGCCGCCTCGATCGCTGCGGAGCGCACCGCGATCCGCGGGTCCGGGTGTGCGCCTGCGGCGAAGTAGGCGCTCGGCGCCACCGGGTCCGGCTCCCGCCGCAGCGCGAGCGAGGCCACCACCGGTACGCCCAGATCGTTGGTGGCGTCGAACAGCAGCAGGTCGTACCCGGCCTGGTCGAGATGGTCGCGGAGATGCCCGCTGAGATCGTCGCCGTCCGGGATCGCGACCCGGCGCAGTGCGGTGCCCGCATACCAGGCCATCAGGAAAGCGTCCCGTTCGACGACCTCGAACAACCCGTAGAGGATCGCCTCCTCGACGCTGTTGCCCAGGCCGCAGCCGTTCGAGCATTCGTAGAGGAAGTGCGGCGCGTCCGGGGTGGCCTCGACTCCGTAGTAGGCGACGTGCTCCGGAACCGCCACCGCCCGCTGCCGGGTCAACGACCATCCGTGCACCCAGCGGGTCCGCAGGTCCGGCCGGTACGGGGTCAGCCGTGACGCCGGATGCCCGGCGTACCGCGGATCCGGCAGTCCCAGGGTGGCCGGATCCACCGCCCGGTCCGCGCCGAGTTCGGCGAACGACGCCCGCAGTACGGTGCGGTGCCCGTGCGGCCGCATCCCGAGCCGCCGCTCGACGGCCTCGAACAGCGCCGTACGCCGAGCCTCCTCGACGGTCTCCCCCCGGCCGTAGCCGTGGTCGAGGGTTCCGCCGATCCCGATGAGCGCGGATGCCAGCGGAAGCGGGAGCCCGTCGGCGTGCCGCAGCCGGACGACCGGGCCGAGCGCTCCGTCGAGCAGCGCCGCGGCGAGCCGGTCCCCCGCGGTGGCCGGGTTGTCCTGCCGCCACTGTCCCGGTCCCGGCACCAGCCGCCGGGCCAGGCCGATCCGGGCCTGTGCGGGCCCGTCCGTGCTCATCCGCCCGCAGTCCGGGCAGTCCGGGAGGGTGACGTAGCGGTTCGCTGAGACGGTGCCGCCGGCCGCGTCGATGGTCCAGACGGTCCGCGTGGCCGTCTCCGGGTCGTCCGCCGCCGCTGCGGCCAGTGCGGCGACCATCGGCCGGAACGCCGGCGCGAGCGGCCCGCCGAACGCCGTGCCGGCCGGGTCGCCGGGCAGTGCCAGCTGCCGCAGCCGCGCCTGCTCGGCGCAGTTCACACAGCCCGCGGCGGCGCCGACCAGCGGGCCGACCAGGGTGAGTGCGCCGTCCTGACGTACCGGAAGGATCTCCCGCCGCTGCGCGACCGCTCCGCGGCCCAGTTCGGCGAGCGACTCCGCGGTCCAGTCGGCCAGCGCGACCACCTCGACCCCGCCGATCCTCTCCCCCGCCGTGATCATGGCGTCTCCTGGACGGCGAATCCGGTGGTGTGCAGCGCCGTCCAGAGGTCTCCGGCACGGATCCGGGCCGGTCGCGGCCACCGCGCGGGCCGGACGATCCGGCGCAGGCTGTCCTGCAGTTCCGGCTCGCCGATCCGGCCCGGCGACGCTCCGGCGTGTGTCTCCGCTCCGTCGCCGACACCGGCCAACCGTCCTTGACGAACGGCGACGGCCCGCTGCGCGGCCATCGCCATCGCGGTTCCCGCGCCGCCCTCCACCGCCCAGGCCAGCTCGCGGCCGTACACCTCGACCCGGGCCACGAAGACACCGCCTGCCAGCTGGGCCACGACTCCGTGAGCCTCCGCTCCGTAGCCGGCGGTGAGCGCCGACCACCAGCGCCGGGCAGTCGGATCGCCGCGCCAGCCGGGGTCCTCCACGCCGGCGGCGACCGCGGCCCGGCCGGCCACCCGGTACGCGACCCGGCGCAGCAGCACCCCGGCGGCGTGCCGGTCGTCGACGCCGACGGCCAGCCGTCCCGCGGCGTGCGGATCGAGCGCCCGCCCGGCACAGCGCAGTACGGCGTCGAGCCGGGCCGCGCCGGTCGTGGCGCCGGTGCCCAGCAAGGATCGGCCGCCGAGGTCGCAGACCGCCAGGGCGGCCGGGATCTGGGGCAGGTCCTCGTACCGTGCCGCGGGCAGAACCCCGAGGTCGCGGTCGCACAGGGCGTCCATCCGCCGCAGCGTCCGGTCGACGTCGCCGTCGTTCTCCGGGAAGCCGGCGTGCGGTGGCCCGTCCAGCAGCCAGGGCCGGAATCCGGCGGCGAGCGGTTCGGCCCGGGCGACCAGGACCGACGGCCAGCCGTCCACCTGCACGCCCGGGTCGGGCAGGCCGGCCACCGCGCGGAGCAGGCGCTCGGCGGCCATGCCGCCCAGCACCGCAGCCAGCGGCCCGGAGACCGATGTCGACGCGGGAACGGCACCGGCCAAGCGGCGGGCGATGCGGTCCCCGGTCGCGGCAGCGGTCGCCGGCGGCATCGGGTACGTGACGAAACCGGCCGCCCCGGCGACCACCGTCACCGGCCCGGCGGTAAGGGCGACCAGCCCCGGCCGGGACGCGGCCAGGCCCGGCCCGGACGACCGGGCCACGCCTGCTGCGGCAAGCGCCGAACGGGCGGCGCCGGCCACGGCCGGTCCGCTGTCCGCACCGGACACCCGTACGACGGCGCCCCTGAGCCGGCGCCAGGCGTCCGCCGGGTCGGCGGCGAGCTGTTCCAGCCAGTCCGCGACCGGACCGGACGGCGTGCCGTCGCCGGTCCGCCATCCGGCCGGCACCGCCACCGTCATGTCGTGCTGCGCCAGGGCGCGGAGCAGCCGCCGGACGGCGTCCGCGGGTGCGGGCCGCGCCGCGGCCGCGGCAAGCCGCTCGGGCGTCACACCGAGCCGTAACGCCGGTTCCAGCCGCTGCCACAGCAGCCAGAGACCGGGGCCCCCACTGACGGTGAAGGCAGCGGACCAGCCACGGACGTGGACACCGTCCGCAGTGGGTGACGCCCGCACCGAGGGACGCAGGCGCAGCACCGTACCGGCCGGGCGCGTGGGTCCAGCGGTCATCACGACGCCCCTGCCGGATCCACGACCGCTTCCCGCCAGCTACGGCCGGTGAGCCGCTGCGCGGCGGCACAGACCATGCTCGTGGCCAGGTAACGCTCGGTGGGGGTGACGTCGGCTACCGCCAGCAGCAGGTACAGCACGTTGTTGCAGAACCGTTCGATCTCGAACAGCCGCTGCTCGGCCGGCTCCCGCCGCCTTTCCCCGGCCAGCCGGTGGAACAGACTGTGACCGTCCCGGACGTACGCGGCCACCAACTCCGCGTCGCCGAACGCGTCGAACCGCCGTTGCCCGTCCTGCGGGCTCGCCGACCGCAGCACCCCGCGGTCGTACGCCCCCGCCGCGATCCGGCGTGCCGTGGTGCCCCACGCGTACCAGGCGGCGCTGAGCGGCTCAAGGCCGCCGGCCGCCGTGCTGCGCCGCACCAGGGCGGTGGTGGCGTCGCCGTGCCGTCGCCAGACGTCGTCGTGCACCGCCCGGATCCGCCCGGTCCGGTCGTGGTGGTGCAGGTGCAGCTCCAGATGCGACTGGTAGGACAGGTAATTGCCGCGCAGCCGCCACGGCCCGGCCGCGGCGTGCGCGGCCAACGCCACGATCACCGACCGGACCCGTGCCCCGTCGGTGTCGCCGCGCATCCCGGTCTCGGTCAGGGTCGCGGACAGTGCGGGGAGGCCCGCGCGCAGCAGTGCGGCGCGCACCGCCGCGGTACGGGGCCCACCGGGCACCCGTGCCACAGCGGCGGCGTCCGGCCCGCACACCAGCACCGAGTTGTCCGCCGCGAACGGCTCGTACGGCGCAGGGACGAGCTCTGCGCGCCCGGCGGCGGTCGACGCCGCCAGCAGTTCGGTGTGGGACAGGCGAACCCGGGACGGCCGGATGGCCAGGTAGCCGCGCACCGCGGCGGCGATGCCGGCGGCCGTGGGCCACACCGTGTCGTCCGGCCCGGCCAAGCGCATCCGGATGTGCGGCCCGTGCAGCCAACCCCGCTCCAGGTGCACGCCGACGCCCGGCGGCACCGCGTCCAGCGCGGGCAGGATCGCTTCGCGCAGCAGCGGCGCCTTCACCGGGTCGTGGTAGTGCACGACGACGTCCCGCCAGATCATCGGTGTGCCCCCTTCTGCCGGTACGTCTCGACGATGAGCTCCGTCGCGTGCCGGCCGAGCGGTCCCTCGCCCGGTACGGGCAGCGCCTCGGTGAGCCGCACCAGTCCGCTGTGTCCGCTGAGCAGCCGCGCCAGGCAGCGCAGGTGCAGGGCACTGCCCAGATCCACGAACTGCGGCTTCGGGTCGGTGAGGTAGGCGCGCACCGCCTCCGGGTCAGCGAACGCGAACGGCCGGCCGGACACGAACACGGACTCCGGGAGGCCGAGGCCGGCCGCCCAGCGCGCCGCCGCGGCGTACGGCACGTCGCCGCCGGCCCGCAGGTCGGCGACGAGCGCGGCGACGGCGGGTGGCGGCAGCGTCCAGCAGGCGCGGGACAGTACCAGCGAGCGGTACCGCAGCCGCCGGCTCCACTCGGTCGCGAACCCGGCCACCGACGCCGGACGGGCCGGCGCCAGGTGGCTCAGCTGTGCGCTGGCGCCACCCAGGTCGAGAGTCAGCGGCGCGACCCGGTCCGGCAGGATCGGCTGCATCAGGAATCCGAGGTAGAGCACGTCGAGCTGTTCGCCGGTGGCGGCGATCCGCAGCCGCACCACGTCGTCCCGCGGATCGTGCACGACCTCCAGATCGTCAAGGGCGAGTGTGGCCCACGCCGGATCCTCACCGATCTCGTCGCCGGTCAGGAGTGGGTGCAGGTTGGGGTTGAAGCCGGACAGCGGGCGGAACTGGGCGAGCCGTCCGCCGCGGAACACCGCCGCCAGCTGCGCCGCCACGGACGCGGGCGGCTCCGGCCCGAGCATGCCGAGGAAGCGGCTGGTGTACCGGCCCCACCCGTCGCCCACGGTGTTGACGCACCAGCCGGTGCGGGCGCCGTCGCGGAACGGCTGCACGAACCAGGAGTAGGAGGCGGGCCGCCGCATGAGCCAGTCCGGCAGCGCGGCGGCCGCCTCGTCGATCAGGTCGCCGGTCAGCTCCAGCTCGTCGCCGCGCTGCGGGCAGGCGTGGGCGGCTGCCGTGATCTGCCGGCGCAGGGCGGCCAGCTCGGCGACGTCCGCGGGGATGGTGTCCGTCCCGTCGAGGACGGTGCCGTCGGGCGTGATCGCGGCGGCCGCGGACCACAGTTGCGCGGCGTCGGTCATCAACTCCGGCAGCCGGCAGCGGCCGCCCGGTCCGGCCCGGTCCAGCAGCCGCCGGCGCAGCAGCGCCCGCGTGACGACGGCGTTGTCGAACAGTTCGGCCAGCGGCGCGACCCGGCTCAGGTCGGCGCGGCAGTCCGCACCGGCGCGCCGGCCCAGGCTGGACACACCTGGTAGCACGACGTCCTCGCGTACCACCGGCACGGACGGCATCGGCTGCCCGATCGCGGCGAACGCCCACTGCCATTCCGCGGTGAGCCGGCGCAGGACCGGCGGGCGCTCGGCGGCGCTCAGCCCGCTGAACCGGCGGGTGTCGGCGCCGACCCGGCGCAGCGTCCCGGCGAGTTCCGCGTCGCCGTGGCCGGCCAGCCAGCCGGCCAGGGCGGGAAGCGGGTCGGGGGTCTGCGGATCGATCGGCGGGATCGGCAGCAGCAGACGCTCGTCGGCGAGCCGCTCGACGTACCGGAGCGCGGCCGTGTCCGGGGCTCCGGCGGGCAGCCGGACGGCGAGAGCCGCGGCGAGTTGCTCGGCGGTACGCCCGGCCGGTCCGGCCCGCCGCAGTTCAGCGAGGACCACGTCGAGAGCCGGCGTATGCGGCAACCGCACTTGGTGCTGCGCGTACATGCTGTACAGCACCTCGCCGGCGGGCTCGTCGCGCTGAAACTCCACCTGGCCGGCGCCGGCCCTCAGCGCCGGCGCCGATCGGTACGCGGTGCCGCGCCGGTGTTGCGGCATGGCGAGCAGGCCGCGCAGCAGCGACGTGACCATGGCGTGGTTGGGGAGGCTGATCGCCGTGGGCTCGAGACGGTGCGGACCGGCGCCGCCGGGCTGCCACCGGCCCCACCCGACCGGGGTGAACCACGACCAGGGACTCGTCTTGGTGGTGGCGCGCAGCGCGTAACGCAGGATCTTCGGTTCGGCCTTGCGGCCGCGGGCGTCGGCTGTGCCGCCGTGCGCCGCGGCCCGCTCCAGGCCGGACAGCAGCGTGGGGCTGGACAGCGCGGCCGCCCGGCGTACCCACTCGTCGGCGCAGATCACGGCGGTGGCGGCCCGGTCGTCGGTGAGCGCGGGTCCGGCGGCGGCCGCCAGCGCGGCCCGCAGCCGGAGGCGCTCGTCCACGGTACGCAGCCACGCGTCCAGCAGCGGCATCCGCACGGGGAGGTCGCCGAGCGCGCGACGGACAGCCGCTGTGGGATCGCGCCGGTTGTGCACATCGCGGCGCAACGGCAGCACCACGGTCCGGTGGAAGTCTTCGGAGTGGTCCGGGCGGCTGGCGTACAGGTCGGCGGAGAGCGGCTCGGCCAGTGCGATCAGGTCGCGTTCGCAGGCCACCGCCGCCGCGAACAGCCGGCCGTACTGCCGCGCAGCCGGGCCGCGCCGGGGGTACGGCAGCACGGACAACCGGACCAGGGCGTACGGCGCGACCTCGACCGGGATCGTTCCCGGAACCAGGGCTGTGCCGGCGGAGAGGGTCATCGCTACCTCCTGCGCAACGGGACGGAGCGGTGGCCCGGTCCGGCGAGGACGGACCGGGCCACCTGGAGGAAAAGCCGATCAGGTCGGCTTGGAGCAGGAGCCGCTGCTGGTGAACGAGCCACTGCAGGAGGCGGCCGTCTCCGGCAGCGCCACCGTGTCCCGCAGCGACGTCACGTCGATCTCGTCCAGTTCCAGGTCGTCGAGCTCGATCAGGTCGAGCTCGACCACGTCGAGCTTGGTGTCCTTCATGATGTGGACCTTCCTGTCCGATGGAGGTTCGCGGACGGTCTTGGGACCGCCCGGGCGGCTGCCCCGGTGCTGGGCCCCGCACCGGTCATCCGCCGAGTCCACTGTCGTCGCCGGCGACGGCCCCGGAATCGGTAGCGGCCTCCCAGGTTGGCGGGCCCGGCCACCCAACTTCGGCCGCCAACCCCAGCTGCCGGGCGGCCGCGGCGGCAGCTCGCCGAGAGCCGACGGCCAGCTTGGCGAGCACAGCCGCGACGTGGTGCTCGACGGTGCGTACCGACAGGGTCAGCCGGTCGGCGATCTCCGCGTTGCTCAGCCCACCGGCGAGCAGGACCAGCACCTCCACCTGCCGGCCGGTGAGCCCGGCCGGGTTGGCGACCGTCGCCGGGCGCGGTCCCCGGGGCACCCGCGGCAGGCCGAGCCCGCGCAGGCGGCGGCGCAGCGAGCGGGCGGCCAGGTGCGCGCCGAGGGCGTCGAACAGTTCCAGCGCGGTCAGGGCCGCGTCCGGATCACCGCCGGACGCGAGCGCGTCGGCCTGCTCGTACGGGTGCCCGGCGTCCGCCCATGACTGCGCCGCCTGCCGCCAGTCGCCGGCCAGCAGCAGCCGGTACGGCTCGGCGTACCAGGGATGCACCGGCGGGTCCGCCCCGGCGCGCCGGAGCCACCAGGCCAGCTCCCCGCAGTGCCAGGGATGGCGTGACCGGTTGGCCGCCGCGAGCACCCGGCGCAGCTCGGCCACGTCCGGCGCCCCGCCGGTCAGCCAGGCGTGCTCCGCCCGGGTGGCCGCGACCAGGACCTGCCACCACAATTCGCCGGTCAGGCCGGCGGTTTCCGGCGCCGTGTCCAGGGCTGCCGGGTCGCCCCGGCGGGCCCGCAGCCTGGCCAGCACAGCGAGCGCCGCGGCCCGGGCGAGCTCCGGCCCGCCGGGCGCCTCGGCCGCGGCCACGGCGTCGTCCTGGGCGCCCGGCCAGTCGCCGCGGAGCAGGCGCAGCCAGGCCCGCACGGCGGTCAGATGCCGGACGATGCCGCACAGCTCGTGGCCGGCGGCGAATCGCAGCGCCTCGTCGACGTCGTCGGCGGCCCGGCGGTCACGCCACTCGGCCGTACGCACGGCCAGGCTGGCAAGCGCGTACCCGGCGTCCGCGCGCAACCCGCGGTCGAGGGCGAGCGCGTGCGCCCGGCCCAGGTCGTCGCGTCCCCCGGCCCGGCCGGCGGCCAGGCGCGCAGCGCCGAGCCCGATCAGAGCGTGGGCCGAGACGGCGGGATCGCCGAGGCGTTCGGCCATGCCGTGCGCCCGCAATGCCCACCGGGTCGCCGAACCGGCCCGCCCGGCAAGCACATCGATCTCCGCGCGGTGGCTGTAGGCGAGCGCGAGCTGCCGGCCCGGCACGCCGCGTTCCAGCAGGTGCACGGCCCGCACGGCGGCCCGCCGCGCGTCCCCGGGCCGGCCGTTCCACCAGTGCAGCCGCGACAGCCAGCGCAGATTCTCCGCGGTCCGTACGGTGTGCCCGGCCTCCTCCCGGATCGCCAGCGCAGCCTCGCGGGCGCTCAGCGCCCGGACGGTGTCGCCGGACCAGAAGGCGTGCAGCGCGAACGCTTCGAGAAGCTCAGCACGCTCTGGGTCGGGAAGCCGCTCGGCGTAGCCCAGGGCGCCCTCGAAGAACGCGGCGGCCTCATGATGTTCGTGTGCCGCCGCGGCCCGCCGGCCGGCCTCCGGCGCGTAGCGCAGGGCCGCCTCGGCATCGCCGGACCACAGCGCATGGCGAGCCAACCGGACCGGATCACCGTCGCGGGCGGCCACCACCCGCAGCACGGTACGGTGCACCGCCCGCCGCTCGTGGGCGGGCAGCGCGTCGTGCACGGCCCGGCGGACCACCTCGTGCCGGAACCGCAGCCGGTCGCCGTCCGTGACCAGAAGACCGGTGGCCATGCTCTCGGCCGGCACGGACGGATCGTCGCCGGACACCGCCGCCCACAGCCACGGCTCGGCGCCGTCCGGGCAGGCCGCGACCAGCCGGACCACCGCCAGCGCCGCCGGGCTCAGGCCGGACAGCCCGGCCTGGGCCAGCGCGTGCACCCGGGGCGGTATGCCGTCGTCGCCGGCCGCCAGCACCTCGGTGATCAGCAGCGGATTGCCCCCCGTCAGCGCGTGCAGACCGGCTGCGGGCCGCCCGGCGCGCACGGCGAGCGCCTCGACCGCGGCCGGCGAGAGCGGCCGCAACCGCACCCGGTGCACCAACTCCGGGGGCAGGCCGGCGAGCACCGTGTGCAGGGCGTGCCCGGCGCCGAGCTCGTCGTCCCGGTACGTGAGCACGACCAGCACCGGCACCCGGTCGAGCCGGCGCCCCAGGAAGGTGAGCAGGTCGAGGGTGGCCGGATCGGCCCAGTGCACGTCCTCGAAGATGACCACGGTGTGCTCACGGCGGCGCAGTTCGTCGAGGAACGCGGCGAACACGTCCGAGTGATGGCCCCGTTCGGCCAGCGCCTCGGTGAACCGCTCGCCCAGGTCGCCGGCCATGTCGTAGAGCGGTCCGAGGACACGCGCGCGAGCCAGCGGGTCGCACAGCCCGAGAACCGCCGGGTGCCGTCGCGCGAAGTGCCGGACCAGCGCCGAGCGGCCGATCCCGGTCTCGCCGGTGACCAGCACGATCTGCCCGGCCGTGGTGGTGTGGCGCAAGGCCAGGTCCATCGCGCCGAGCGCCGTGGAGCGTTCCAGCGGCTCGTCCGGCCCGGCGGCCACCGGGTCAGTGGACATCGCGGGCGAACATCCGGCCGGTCCAGGCCAGCGCGGCGACGGCCAGCACGGCCAGCAGGGCGAGCGTCCACCAGACCCGCGGGTCGGCGTACTCGCCGGCGAACAGCGAGCGCACGGCGTCGACGGTCCAGGAGGCCGGGTTCGCCCGGGACAGCATCAGCAGCCATACCGGCGCGGTGGCGGCGGTGATCGGCAACAGGATGCCGGAGAGCAGCAGCACCGGTTGTGTGACGGCGTTCAGTACCGGGCCGAGCGCGTCCTCGCTGCGCAGGCGCAGGGCTGCCGCGTACGACAGCGCCGACATCGCCAGAGCCACCAGGGTGAGGACCAGATAGACCAGCAGCAGCTCGCCGATCCCCACGGACAGGCCGAACGGCAGCGCGAGCAGCACGATGACGGTCGCCTGGAAGAGCAGCGAGATCACCTCGCGGAGGCAGCGTCCCAGCAGCAGCGCCTGCCGGCTCACCGGTGTGACCCGGCACCGTTCCAGCACGCCGGCCCGCTCCTCGCCGATCAGCGCGAACCCGGCGAACAGCGCCCCGAACACGACCAGCATCACCAGCAGGCCGGGTACGAACGTGCGGTACGCCTCCGCGGTGGACCGCGCGTCCAGGGCCGTCTTCAGTAGCGGGCCGAACAGGACCAGGTACAGCACCGGCTGCAGGACCCCGGTGATCAGCCAGGCGGGGCCCCGCAGCAGCAGGGTCATCTGCCGGTGCAGGATCAGCCAGGTGTCGCGGATCAGCTTCACGTTCCCACCCCCGAATTCGTTCGATCAGTCGCGCAGTGAGCGGCCGGTCTTCGCCAGGAAGACGTCGTCCAGGCTGGGCCGGTGCAACTCGACGGAGGCCGGCTGGAGACCGGCGTGTTCCAAGGTGCGCAGGATGAGTGGCACCGCGCCGGCGGCCGCGTCCACATAGAGCCGCAGCCGGTCGCCGCCGGTCTCCACGCGGCGCACGTAGGGCTGGCCGTCCAGCAGGCCCGCGGCCGCCTGCGCGGCGCCGTTCAGGCCGACGCTGACGACCTCGCCGGAGATGGCCCGCTTGAGCTCCGCGGGACTGCCGTCGGCCACGATCCGGCCGTGGTCGATGATCGCCACCCGGTCGCAGAGGGCGTCGGCCTCCTCCAGATAGTGGGTAGTGAGCAGCACCGTCATGCCCTCGGCCCGCAGCCGGCGCACCTCGTCCCACATCCGGGCCCGGCTCTGCGGGTCCAAGCCGGTGGTGGGCTCGTCGAGGAAGAGCAACTGTGGCCGGTGGATGACACCCAGGGCGACGTCCACCCGCCGGCGCTGCCCTCCCGAGTAGGTCTTGCACCTGCGGTCCGCGCAGTCGGTGAGCTCGAACGCCTCGATGGCCGCGGCCGCCCGGCCGGCCGCCTCTGCCCGCGGGTACCCGTACAGCCGGGACTGAAGGATCAGTTCCTCCCGGCCGGTCGCTTCGTACCAGGTGCTTCCGCCCTGGGCCACGTATCCGATCCGGCGGCGGACACCGGCCGGGTCGGCGCCGAGGTCGAGGCCGGCCACCAGAGCCGTCCCGGCGTCCGGGCGCAGCAGCGTGGCCAGCATGCGCAGGGTGGTGGTCTTGCCTGCGCCGTTAGGTCCGAGGAAGCCGACGATCTCACCGGGCTCGACCAACAGGTCCAGCCCGTCCACCGCGTTCCGGGCCGTCTTGCCGGAGCGATAGGTCTTGCGCAGGCCACGGGCGTCGACAGCCGCGTCTCGGGGCATGGCTCCTCCGAAGAATTCCGGTTCCGCCCCCGGAGAGAGTCCGGATGGCGTCACGGGACATTCGCGCCGTGCGATGCGCCGGATGGGGAAGGAACGTGCCAAATGCGGAGGGCGAACGGGACCGCGCCTGCGCCGCGACAGCAACGCCCCGGCCGATGTCCGCGTCCTGTGGATCTACGTCAATCCGGGCACCGTCGACATCGACAACGTCCGCGCCGAGTAACCGGCTGCCAGGCGGATCACCTCGACCTGGCCGTCGAGGTGGAGCGGCCCGGCGGCGTACGGAACGAGTAATGTGTCGCCTCGCCGTACCCGAAGGTCGTCCTTCTCGCCGGTCAGCCGGCCCTGGCCGGCGACCACGACCAGCACGCTGAAACCCTGATCCAGCCGGCCGCCGCCGCGCAAGCGGCGGGCGGTGAAGAACTCGTCCGCGGCGGCCGGCAGCAGGCGGTCCTCACCACGCAGCCCGGCGATGCGCTGCGGCGTCCACGCGCCGCGGTCGACGCATTGCAGGGCCAGGTCGTAGCCCAGTCCCAGGTGGCCGTCGGTGAGGCCGAATCCCTCGTACTCGAGCAGGACGGAGAAGTCGGTCGGCTCCTGGACCTCGACCAGCAGGATGCCGTCGCCGATCGCGTGGGGCAGGCCGGCCGGGCAGAGGATCGCGTCGCCGGCCGCCACCGGCACCTTGTTGGTGGCCTCGAGCATCGGCCCGGTCTGCTGCCCGCTCACCCAGCCGGCCAGTTCGTCGGACGTCACGTCGCGGGCGAAGCCGAGATGGACGTACGCGCCCGGTCGCGCCGAAACGATCACCCATGCTTCGGTCTTGCCGTAGGGCGAGGCCAGGTGAGCGTTCGCGAAGCGGCGGTCCGGGTGGACGTGCAACGGCAGCCGCTGGCCGGCGTCGAGCAGCTTCACCAGTACGCCGGTGTCGGTGCGCTCCGGTCCCAGCCACCAGCGCGGGTCGGCGGCGATCGCCTCGGCCAGCACGCGTCCGTCCGCGAGCGTGGACAGCCCGGACGGGGCGAGCCCGAACCGGGTGGTCACCGAGCCCACCCAGTCCTCGGGGCGATCCGGCAGCGCCGGTACGGTGCGGAACCCGGCGATCCGGCCGGCGCCCCGGTAGAACGTCTCGGGCTGGTTGGCGGGCAGCGCTTCGACGGTCACTGGGTTCTCCCTCGGAGCTAGGGCGGCGAGCGGGCTACCCGTCCGGCTCGATGTCCTGGTCGAGACGCACCTGCCGGCGCAGTTGCGGGAAGACGTGGGACACCTTGTTGATCAGGTAGTCGCCGTACGTACCGGTGAATGCCTGAAGGTCTTGTCCGTCTCAGCGCGGGTGGCTCGTCGTCCGGCGCGGCAGCGGCGGAACCTCGGCGGTGAAGTCCGGGTCGAAGAAGAACGGGAAGGACAGCCGGTCGCGGCCGCTGAGGTTGCGGACCCGGTGTGGCGTCGAGCGGTAATAGCCGCCGGTCAACCGGTCGAGCATGTCGCCGATGTTGCAGACGAACGCTTCGGGAATCGGCGGGGCGTCGATCCAGCCGTCGGCGGAGCGTACCTGGAGGCCGCCGTTGGCGTCCTGGGCCAGCAGGGTGAGCAGGCCGTAGTCGGTGTGCTCGCCGACTCCCCAGTCGTCGCTGTCCGGCGGTGCGGGTGGATAGTGGAAGATCCGGAACAGTACGGTCGGACGTGCCGTGTAGCCGTTGGCGAAGTAGCCGGCATCGAGGTCCAGGCTGAGCGCGACGCCGCGCAGCACCGCCTGCGCGGTCGCGGTGAGCGCCTCGAGATAGTCCAGCACCGCGTCCCGCAGCTCCGGCACCTGACGGGGGAACAGGTTGCGACCGTGCAGCGGCAGCCCGGCACGCACCCGAGGGTCGTCGTCGCCGAGTTCCTCGCCGAAGTAGAGGCCCTCCTTGCGGTCCGGCCGGCCGGAGGTCAGCTCGGCACCGACCGGGAAGAAGCCCCGCCACGCCGTACCGCCGTGCCGCATGGCGATCTCCATCTTGTCGGCCTCAGGCAGGCCGAAGAATCGCCGGCCGGCGGTGTCGAGCCGGTTCAGCAGCTCGGCCGGCACACCGTGGCCGACGACGTAGAAGAAGCCGTTGTCCCGGCAGGCACGCCCGATCTCACCGGCGAGCCGGCGCGCCGGTGAGGACAGGTCGACGACTGGCAGCACGGCTCAGGGGTGGGCCGGCTTCGACGGCGTGTAGAGCCATGCGGTGAACAGTGCGCCGAGGTCACGGCCGGAGACGCGCTCGGCGTGGGCGATGAACTCGTGCGTGGTCACGTTGCCGTTGCGGTGGATCTGAGCCCAGGAACGCAGGATCCGGAAGAACTTCTGGTCGCCGACGGTCAGCCGCAGAGCGTGTAGCGTCATCGCACCGCGGTCGTAGACGGCGCCGATGAACAGGTTGGGCGGGCCGGGGTCGGCGACCTTCGACTGCCACAGCGACGAGGTGGCCGGGGTCGCGTACAGCTGCTCGAAGGTTTCCTGGGCGGTGCCCAGGCCCTCGTGTTCGCTCCAGAGCCACTCGGCGTAGGAGGCGAAGCCCTCGTTGAGCCAGATGTCGCGCCAGCGGTCCAGGGCGACGCTGTCTCCGTACCACTGGTGGGCCAGCTCGTGAACGACGATGCTGTCGCCGTCCTCCTGCGTCTCGAAGTCCTGCGGCGTGTAGATCGGGCGGCCCTGAGTCTCCAGCGCGTACCCCCATCCACCCTCGGCGTCCACGACGCCTCCGGCCGCACGGAACGGGTACGGCCCGAAATAGCCGGACAGGAACTGGAGGATCTCCGGCTGGCGGGCGAACGACTTGGCCGCCCGGGCGTACGTCTCCGCGGGCAACGCCGGATCGATCGCGTCCAGGAACTGGATGCCGTCCTTGCGGTAGGACGTCACGTCGAACCTGCCGATCGCCGCCATGGCGAGGTACGTCGTCATCGGCTCGCGCTGCTCCCAGCGCCACGTGGTCCAGCCCTTGGCGGTCGACCGGCCGGCCGGGACGCCGTTGGAGATCGCCTGCAAGTCCTTCGGGACGGTCAGCGCGATCGAGAAGGACGCCTTGTCGCTCGGGTGGTCGTTGGACGGGAACCACGCCTGGGCGACATCCGGCTCGCCCAGGATGACCACGCCGTCGTCGGTGGTGAAGGCGCCGCCGTCGCCGAGGTCCGGGTCCTGGATCACCTTGGGTACGCCGTCGTAGACGATCCTCGTGTCGAAGGCGTGCCCCCGGCTCAGCGATCGGCGCGGTGTCACGGTCACCTCGGTGCCGTCGCGGGACCACTTCGCCGGCCGGCCGTCCACGGTGACCGACCGGATCGTCAGGCCGTCGAGGTCGAGGTTGAACGCCGACAGTCGCTGAGTCGCCCGAGCCCGGATCGTCACCGTGCCGGCCAGCGCGTCGGAGGCGGGCGCGTACCTGATCGCGAGGTCGTAGTGCTTGACGTCGTAACCGCCGTTGCCGTCCAGCGGATAGTAGGGATCACCCGCGCCGGCCGATCCCGGCGTCCCGGGATCGAAGGCGGCACCGGCGGGCGGACCCGCCAGCACGACGGACGTCGACATCGCGAGGATCAGAGCGAAGGGCAGCTTGCGCACCATGGGGACCAAGCTATCGGTCGCGGCCGATCGTTGACACCAGGAAAATCGGCTGGTCCTTGACGAATCCCGGCCCGTCCTCAATAGTTAGGCGCGTGCCTAAGTATCACGACGAACTCGACGCCGTGCTCCGCGCTCTCGCGGATCCGACACGCCGGGCCGTCGTGGAACGGCTGGCGAAGTCCCCGGCCGTCGTGTCCGAACTCGCGGCGCCGTTCTCGATGGCGTTGCCGTCGCTCATGCAGCACCTGCGCGTCCTCGAGGACGCGGGACTGGTGACGTCGCAGAAGCACGGACGCGTCCGCACCGTGAGCCTGCGGCCCGGCGCTCTCGACGTCCTGCACCTGTGGCTCGACGAGCAGCGCACCCCCGCCGAACGCCAAGCCGACCGGCTCGGCATCCACCTGGCCCGCTTCAACCCTAAGGAAACCTGACATGACCCGCGTTCGCATCGACATGTTCCTCTCGCTGGACGGCTACGCCTCGACGACCGGCGGCACCCCCGACAATCCGATGGGCGAGGATTGGGGGCGCCTCACGGCGGCCTACGCCGCGACCCGCACGTTCCGCGAGCGCGTCTTCGGCGACACCAGCGGCGCCGGCACGACCGGCATCGACGACTCCTACGCCGCCGCGCACTTCGAGGGCATCGGCGCCGAGATCATGGGCGCGGCCATGTTCGGCCTGCACGCGTTCCCCGACGATCCGGACTGGAAAGGTTGGTGGGGTGACCAGCCGCCGTTCGGCACCCCGGTCTACGTCCTCACCCACACCGCACCGCGCCCGTCGATCCCGATGCGGGGCGGGACGACGTTCCACTTCCGCAACACCGCGATCGAGGACGTGCTCGCCGAGGCGACCGAGGCCGCCGGCGGCCTGGACGTACGCGTCGGCGGCGGGGTCAACACCGCACGTGCCTTCCTGCGCGCCGGCCTGGTCGACCACCTGCACGTCATGATCGCTCCGATCGTGCTCGGCCGGGGCACCCGGCTCTGGGACGATCTGCGCGGCCTCGACCTCACTCACAAGGTGACGACGGAAGTGGCCGAAAGCGGCACGATCCACGTCACCTTCACGCGATAGGACACGCAGATGACGATCGAACGCCGACTCGCCCGCGCCGGGTTCACCCTGACCCGCGACTACCCCGCTCCCCTCGAGCGCCTCTGGGACGCGTTCGCCGACGAGCAGCAGAAGCTGGCCTGGTGGGGCGCCGGCGACACCATCGAGCCCGGCGAGTGGGTGTTCGACTTCCGCGTCGGCGGACGCGACGTCGCCGAAGCGAAGTTCCACGAGGGCCCGGTCTCGCGGTACGAGGGCACGTACACCGACATCGTCGAGCACGTCCGCATCGTCACGACGTACGACATGTGGCTGGACGGGGTCCACATGTCGACGTCGGTGGCGTCGTTCGAATTCGAGCCGATCGACGAGGGCAGCCGGTTCACGCACGTCGAGCACGGCGTCTTCTTCGACCAGTTCTGGGCCGACGGGCCGAACCGCGAGGAAGGCAGCCGTGGCCTGCTCGACGCTCTGGGCAACTACCTCGCGGCACGTCGCGGTGCTGGTGACTAAGATCGACAAGCAAGCACCGCGGACGAGAAGGAGCCCTTCGTGCAACCGGCGGCGTTCCTGCTCGAGAGCCTGCATCGGGCGGGGATCCGCGATGTCGTCACGGTAGAGCCGGCGACGGGCGGTCTCGCGGCGCTCGCGGGCATAGCATCCCGCCAGGACGCACCGCCGGTCTTCGTCAAGGCGTTCGCCGACACCCCGGACGACGACGTCTTCGCCGCGGAGGCCGAAGGACTGGCCGCGCTGCGCGAGATCGGCGGCGTGGCGACACCCGACGTGATCCTGGCGGACCGAAAGCTGCTCGTGTTGTCGGTACTGCGGCCGAGACCTCGCAACGAGACCTTCTGGGAACAGTTCGCACACGCCCTCGCCGGCCTGCATCAGAGCACGACCAATCCTCGTTTCGGATGGCACCGCGACAACTGGCTGGGCCGCCGCCGACAAATCAACACCTGGCAAGACGACGGCTTCGCCTTCTTCGCCGAGCACCGGCTGCTCCGGTGGCTCGGGGAGCCTCGCGTCGAGGCGGCGCTCGACGCCGGCGACCGGGCGGCGCTGGAGCTGCTGTGTCACCGTCTGCCCGAACTGCTGCCGCAGCGACCGGCCTGTCTGACCCACGGCGATCTTTGGACAGAAAACCTTCTCGCCACCCCGGACGGCCGGCCTGCGCTGATCGACCCGGCCGTGTCCTACATGTGGCCCGACGTCGACCTTGCCCACGTGTGGTCGACCTCGCCGCCGCCCGAGGCGCGGCGGTTCTTCGCGGTTTATGCGGAGCTGACTTCCCTTGACGGCGACTGGCAGGCGCGGATGCCGATCATCCAGTTGCGACAGCACCTCGCTGTGCTGGCCCAGTTCGACGATGACTGGGGGGCGGGCGAACAGGTCCGTGCCACCCTTGCCCCGTTTCGGACATCTTCCCCGCCGAGATCGACCTGAGCGATAGGCGGCCCGGAGTCCGAAGCCGATCTGAAGCCGCCGCCCGCTTGAATCGTACGAGTCTGGCCGCGGCAGTAGCGAGAGTCCGCGTTGACGCAGAGATGTGCACCCGCCCGCAAGGACCGCCGTGCGCTACGGCAGACAGGCTCGGTCCATAGCGTCCGCAACAGATGAGGGAAGCTCATGCGCAATCTACGAAGAACCCGGGTCCTGGCGTTAGGGGCCTCGATCGTCGCGCTGCTCACCGCCGGCGCGTCCCCGGCCTGGGGAAACACCACACTGGAGGTCAGACCGGGACTCAGCCCGTTCTGGCCCGACGGCAAGAACGGCAGCGGGCCGCGGGAGTACGTGACCCGCAACCTGGACACCGAGGCCCGGAACCTGTATCTGCGCAACTGCATGGTGGGCTATTCCTGCTATGCCGTGGGAGAGGGCGACGGTCAGCACACCTTCTTCGAGCTCTATTACTGCGACCGGCGGAGCCTCACGAACTTCCTGGGCCGCGGAGCCGCCGTCAATCACCAGACGGACGACGCGGTCGCGGAACTCCGCGACCGTGGCGGCTGGTTGGAGCAGACGATCAACCCGGACAACAGGCCGGTCTCCGTCAACTGGGACCCGGTCTGGTACATCGACCCATGCTGACCCGATAGGCGGGCGCGGAACCTCAGAAACGTGCTGACGAGGCGGCGTCATGGCCTTGCTCCTCAACGATCAGAGGACGTAGCTCTGCCCGTCGGCACGAGATCGACATGGCGTGCGAGCGTGGTCAGACGGACAGCCGGGTGCCGCACGGCGTGAGCCGCGACGCCGTTCAGAGCCACGAGCTGCCTCCCGCACCGCTCGACGATCTCCCGAACCGCCTCCGGCTCGGCGGCGACCCGCTCGGCGCCGAGCCGGACCGTCAGCAGCCGCACCGCCTCCTGCGGCGTGAGGATGTCCAGCTCGAGCGGCCGCGCCCCGTCGTGCGCGACCAGGCCGACAAGCTCGTCGCGGCTGGTGACGACGACCATGCAGCCGCCGGCACCGGGCAGCAGCGGGCGGATCTGGTGCGAGTCGCGGGCGTCGTCGAAGACGAGGAGCATCCGTTTGCCCGCCACCAGCGTGCGGTAAAGCCCGGCTCGCGCGTCCAGGTCTCCGGGGACGGGGTACGGGGCCATGCCGAGCGCGTCCAGACAGTGCCGGATCGCGGTGGCCGGTAGCAGCGGCGTACCGGCCGGGTCGGAGCCTCGCAGGTTCACATACAGTTGCCCGTCCGGGAAGTGGCCGGTCACGCGATGAGCCCAGTGCACGGCCAGTGCCGTCTTGCCGGTGCCGGCCACGCCGGTGATGGCCACGGTCACCGGCGCTCCGTCCCCATCGGCGGGCAGGTACGCGTCCAGGCGGGCGAGGGCGCCGCCACGGCCGACGAAGTGATTGACGGTGGGCGGCAGTTGCCGCGGCGACGGCGAGTCCGGCACCCGAGCGTCCGTCGGCGGATCGGATGCCGGCTCACCGTTGAGAATCCGGCGGTGCAGCTCGCGCAGGGGTCGGCTGGGCTCGATGCCCAGTTCCTCGGCGAGCAGGCGGTACAACCGCTGATACGTCTCCAGTGCGTCGGCACGCCGGCCGGCGTACGCCAGTGCGGTCATCAGAAAACCCCAGTACTGCTCCCTGAGCGGGTAGCCGGCAGTCAGCTTCTCGATCTCCGCTACGAGGCCGGCGGTTCGCCGGGTGGCCAGGTCGATTTCGATCCGCCGTTCCAGCGCGGCCAGCCGCCGAGCCGACAGGCGTGGAGCCTCCACACCTTCGAGCCAAGCGGACCGCACACCGTCGAACGGCTCGCCCCTCCACAGGGCCAGCGCCTCCACCAGCATCGCCCGCTCGACATTGATGTCCGCGGCGCGTTCTGCGGCGTTGAGCAGCCAGCCGAACCGGACAGCGTCTACCAGCTCCGGCTTCGTCGCCAGAACGTATCCATCGGGAACCGTCCGGATCAGCTCGCCCCTGAGCAGCTGCCGCAACCGCGTGACGTGGAGCTGAAGCGCGCGGCGGGCATCCTTCGGCTGGTTCTCCCCCCACACCGCGGTCGCCAGCCGGTCGTACAGCACCGGTTCACCGACCGAGAGGGCCAGCACCGCCAGTAACGTGCGCAGCCTCGGCGACCAGACCGGCACCGCGTGCCCGTCGAGCCAGACCGCCAGCGGACCGAGGACCCCGACCCGCAACCCGGAGCTACCGCCATCGGGGGCCACGATCAGGTCTCGTACTCGTCGAGCACCAGGCGGCGATCTCCGCGTACGGGGCGTGTGAGACGGCTGTCAGCGACCACCGCGGTGTTGCCGATGTCCAGGTCGGGCGGGATCATGAAGCCGGCGGCAAGCCACTCCTTGCGGGAGACCAGCGCGGGCAGGTTACCCATCATCGTCGTCTCAGCTTCTTCCCATCCGTCGCAGTTCATCGACCGGTCCACTGGCCGGCTTCGTCGACCGGCTAGGCAGGACGACGGCGGACATGTCCACATTGATCGATGCTTGCGATCTGGCCGGGGCGCGTCGAGGCGGTTGCGGCGAGATGTCCGGAAACTTGGTCCGCGTGTCCGCCAGAACCCGGTCACCGGCCCCGCCGCCGCGCGGTGCCGGGACGAGTCCCGGATCTACGGCGGCCAACACGCTGATGGCGGCGTTGACGCGGCCACACGCCGAGCACATCCGGGTGGCCGGGAAGAACCGGTCCACCCGGCCGAAGGCGGGGGAGCTGCCGCAGCGAACATCGCTGCTGCTCCGGGCAGCCGGGTGCGGCCAGGAACGGCCGAACGGCCGCTCCTGGCCTGGCGCGGGTTTCAGCGGCGCCCGAACTGGCGGGCGAGGACGGCGCGGGCGACGGTCTCGCCGAGCTGGTCGCCGTGGTCGACGGCGGTGCGGTAGTGCACCCCGGCCCAGATCCTGGCCTGGTTCAGCTCCGCCGTGGCGGCGGCGAGGCTGCGGTAGTGCCGCACGGTGCCGGAGTCGGCGCTGTAGGCGCTGAACGCGACGTCGTCACGGCCGAAGAACGCGCGCAGCGCGGTCATGGTGGACGACGTGAAGCAGGCGTGCCCCGACGGGTACTCGGTGGATGGTGCCGTGACCCGCAGCGGCGTCCAAGCGGGGTCGGCCGTGGTGGCCGGGTTGCCGTCCGTGCCGGCCAGCGGGATCGCGGTCACCGGGCGCCAGAAGCTCCAGTGTTTCTTTGCCCGATAGCAGGCGATCAGCGCGTCGGCGGCGGCCAGGTCGGCCATCGCGAACAGCCGGGCGGCGTCCAGCGTGCCGAGCCGCTGGGTGGTGGCGACATCGCGCAGGATTGCCCACTCCACCAGCCGCGGATCGTCCCACCAGATCGCCGCTTCGGTCTGGTCCGGCGTGCGTACCGTGCTGGTGGCCGAACCGACGGCCTTGACCTCGTTGAGGTCGCGTGCCCAGACGGCGCTGGTCAGCGCCGGCGGGCCGGGCGTGCGGAATCGGCCGGGGTCCAGCACGACGAACGGCTTGAGGGTGGCGAACCACGCGCCGACCTGGAGGAAGCCGGGCGGGGTAGGCCGCCACTGACCCGGCTCAGTGCCGACCCGCCATTTCGCGTCGGAGAACGCCCCGTCGTTCACCCTGGAGGCGATCATGGCGGCGGCCGCGGGCGCCCCCGCCGCGCGCGCCCCCCGACGGGCGAGGCCCGCACGCAGGCGCGCGAGGCGCCCCGTGGTGCACCCGGGTGGCGAACCGGGCGGCGGCCGGGGCCTCGCCGGGGGCGCGGCCGCCGCTCTTCGAGCGGCCGTCGGGAATCGCGGCGAGCGCCTCGTCGTACCGGGCACGCAGGGCGTCGGCTTGGGCCGGAAAGAGCGACTGGAGTACGCCGTGCGCGGCCGCGGCGACGGCAGCGGATGCCGAGTCCCCGGGCCGGGCGCGCGGCGCGACCAGATACGGCTGGTACGGCGCGCCGGCGACCGCGTTCACCGCGTCGTACACGGCACCCTGCACCATCGCGAAACTGCGCGCCGTCGTGGTCGGTGACTGACGCGCGACCTCATAGATGGCTGTCTGCGCATATGAGTTCCACATGACCACCGCGTTCACCGTGGTGCCCGGCCCGGCCTGCGCCGTAACGGGCGCGAACATCACCGGGGAGAGCAGCCCGAGCGCCGCCGTCACCGTCACGACGCGCAGCCTGCCCCACAAGATCTTCGTCATCGCTGTTTCTCCCCGTGCTCCGTCGTTCAGATCACGGGAATCGTGTCAACCGTCGACTTCAGATCGGCTTCGTCAGGGCCCAGTCAGGCTCCCTGCCATCCCTCAGGGATACGCCGACCAGACACACATCGACCGGCTCGTAGGTCGCCGCCGGGTTTCAGCGGTTCGCCACCCCTCCCGCGGAGACCGGCTGGACCCGCTCGAACCGCACCCGGCTCAGGAATCCCGGGAAGTCGCTGAGCACGTACAGCTCGCCGTGCACGTCGGCGCCGATCGCGGTCGGCTGGGTGGGGAAGTTACCGATCGTGGCGGTCTCGTAGCCGCCGTCGCGCTTGGGCCGCACGGCGTACACACGGGGCGCGCAGTAGTCGCTCGCGACGTAGGTCCCCCACGCCTCGGGGGTACGGGACCCTCGGTACACCACGCCGCCGATGACCGAGCAGCTCTCCGTGAGGAAGTGTTCGTACTCGAAGACCGGGTCGACGTACCGTACGCCCGGCCGGCATTGCTCCGGGTCGAACACCGGGGTGCCTTCCTTGCAGGACCAGCCGAGGTTCGCCCCGCCCTGCCACGGGCGGATGTGGTTGATCTCCTCGATCAGGCCCTGGCCGACGTCACCGATCCACAGCGAGTTGTCGATGTCGACGGAGAACCGCCACGGGTTGCGCAGCCCGTAGAGCCAGATCTCCGGCCGCGCGCCCGGCGTCCGGACGAACGGGTTGCTGGAGGGTACGCAGTAGGGCTTCGCCCCGCAGGCGCGGTTGACGTCGATCCGCACGATCTTGCCGAGCAGGGTGCCGAGGTCCTGACCGGCCTTGAACGGATCGTTCGCGTGTCCGCCGTCGCCGGTGGACCAGTAGAGGTAACCGTCGCGGCCGAACGCCACCTGTCCGCCGTTGTGGTTGCCGTACTCGGCGTGCTCCTGGGTGAGCAGCACCTGCAGCCGTTCCGGGGCGCTGATGGGCAGTCGCGCCAGGGTCAGCGCGCCGGCCGGCAGGCTCGTGTAGGCCACGTAGAGCATCCCGGTCCTCGCGAAGTTCGGCGCGGGCGTGATGCCGAGCAGGCCTCGCTCGTTGTCCGACGCGTCGATCCGGGCGGTCAGGTCGAGCACCGGCTCTGCTGCCAGGCCGGTGTCCGGGTGGTAGGCGCGGACGGTGCCGTTCTTCTCCGCGATCAGCATCCGGCCGTCCGGCAGCCCGGTGATCGCGATCGGACGCTGCAGACCGTAAGCCACCTGTTCGGACACCACGGTCAGCTCACTGAGTGGCACCGCGCGGCTGGGGGATGCGCCGGCCGCGGCGGTGCCTGACCCGGGCACCCAGGTCAACAGGAGCGCGGACAGGACCAGAACGAGCAGGCCGGCCAGCATGGTGGCCGGGCGACAATGCAGTCGCGACATGTTCAGCTCCTCGAGCAGAGTGGCCGACGCGGGGGTGGGAGCGCTCCCACTCTACATCGAAGATTGGCGATATTTAACCCCGCATCGGCAGCTGGTCGACTACTCCCCCGGCCGCTCCAGCCCGTCGATCAGCGCCGGCTGGTCCGGATCGTCGGCAGTCACCGGCTTGAGGGTGAGCCGCAGCGTCTGCGTGTCGGAGAACTTGCGATCCCGATTGGCGCCGATGCCGAGGACCCAGAACTTGGCCTCGGCATTGCCGCCTTGCCCGCGCTCAACGCCAACAGCGAGCTCAAGTTCCACGGTTTCGGCGCGGAAACGGAGTTCTTTGTGCTCGCCGCCCCACATGGCCCGGATCAACTCGCCGCGCAGCTGCCAGATGAGATCGGACAGTTCGATGGTGTTGTCGTTGGACACGGTTCTCCTCTGTGCTCAGGACGTCGGATACCGACCAGTGAAGCAACCCGTGCAAAGGTCCGCCATCTCCTGCCCGGTGCAAGCAGCCATGTCGTCGAGAAGGCTGTAAGCCAGGGAATCCGCGCCGATGGATCGGCGTACGTCGTCAACAGCCAGGCCAGCCGAGATCAGTTCCGTCCGTTCGGCGATGTCTACACCGTAGAAGCACGGCCACGTGATCGGCGGCGAGGACACCCGTACGTGGACCTCCAGTGCTGCCGCCTCGCGCAAGATGCGCACCAGCCGCCGCTGGGTTGTGCCGCGCACGATGGAGTCGTCGACCATCACCACGCGTTTTCCTCTGACGACGTCTCTGATCGCGCTCAGTTTGACTCTCAACGCCGTGTGGCGGTTGGCGTCGTCCGGCTCGATGAAGGCGCGGCCGACGAACTCGTTGCGGACAAGTCCCCATGCCCACGGTATTCCCGACTCCTCCGCATAACCGATGGACGCCGGCTCACCGGACGCGGGGATCCCGATGACGAGGTCGGCCTCGACCGGATGGCGGCGGGCGAGCCGCCTCCCCATGTCGACCCGCGCTTCATAGACCTGCCGCCCGCTCAGCACCGAGTCCGGGCGGGCAAGGTAGATGAACTCGAAAACGCATGCCGCGCGCTGCTGTGCCGCGAAGCGCGTGCTCGAAATTCCCCCGCTGTCGATACGGAGCAGTTCCCCGGGCTCCACGTCACGCTCCCAGGTGGCTCCGAGCGTGTCGAAGGCCGCCGTTTCACTGGCGATGACCCACCCTTCGGGGAGACGGCCGAGTGCCAGCGGACGAAGTCCGTGGACATCCCGCGCGGCGCACAGACCGTGTTCATCGGCGAAGACGAGGCTGAAACCGCCGCGAACCCGCGGGAGCACCGCCTGAGCGGCATCGAAGATGGACCGGCCGGCGGCGGTTCTCGCCAGTAGTACCGCCAGCTGATGTGAGTCGCTTGAATCCCGATCGGGCTCCTCGTTCAATTCCGCCAGATTGACGATGTTTCCGTTGTGCGCGAGTACGAATGTCAAGCCTTCGGAGCCCGCCATCACCGGCTGAACATTTTCCCAGCGAGGTTTTCCAGAGGTGCCGTATCGACAGTGACCGACCGCGACATGCCCAGGGGACAGCGAATCCAGAATCCTTTCGTCGAAGACCTGACCAACGAGCCCCAAGTCCTTGTAGACGACGAAGCCGTTCCCGTCGCCGACGGCGATGCCGGCACCCTCGTGGCCCCGATGTTGCAGGGCTACGAGGCCCGCATACGCCAGACTCGACACATCCGTGCCGGGCGCCCAGATCCCGATCAGCCCGCATGCGTCGCGCGGGCGGGGATCATCGGCCCACGGTTCATGCGTCAACTGCCCATCACCACGCACCATTCGACCAGTTTGGCAGAGCATGCGTAGCGCTTCCCATCGCCTACACTGGCCCGCACCATGCGATCGAGTGCCTCGGCTCCAGTCCCCGCACAGGTAGTACAGCTGGTCACCACGGTTCACGAGAAGCGACGGCTGAGTTCCGGCTATCTGGTCGGTGACAATCTGGTGCTCACCGTCGCGCATTCGGTCAAGGCGGCGGCGCGTCCGGATGACGTCACCGTCCGTTTCCACGCGGGAGCGCCACAGGAACGCACCGTGACTGCGGAGCGCCTCATCGTCGCGGATGATGTCGACCTGGCTCTGGTGATTCTGTCGTCAGCCCCGGTGGAGTGCCGCGGTCCCGTTCGTTTCGGGGCGGCACCACGACAGGGGCAGCCGCTGGAGTTCCAGGCGGTCGGACACCCGGGATGGAAGTTGCGGACCCTCTCAGGTCGCAGATCCCGGGTGACGTACCAAGCCGCGGGCTCGCTGGCGCCGATGTCCAACGCGGGCACCGGAACTCTCGAACTGACGCTGGCCGGTCCACCGCCGGACGGCATACGCGACGGCATGAACCCCTGGGAGGGATATTCCGGTTCAGCGGTCTGGGTCGATGATCATCTGATCGGTGTGGTGGCCGAGCAGAATCCCGCGGAAAGTTACGGCCGGCTCGTCGCCATCCGATTGGAACGGGTATACGCGGTAAAAGACGAGTCGAAACGCGCGGCTCTCATCACCGTGCTCGGCCTTCCCCCCGAAGGGGAACTGCCTGTCGTTCCGGTCCGAAGCGAATCCACCCTGCTGCTGCATCAGCTTTCCGCCCGGGAAATCGGTCCGAAGAAACTGCGTGACCGGGAGGATGAGCTGGCCGAACTGGAAGACTTCTGCCGTACGCCGGAGCGGTACGGGTGGTGGGTGGCTCCCCCGTGGTCGGGCAAGACGGCGCTGGCGGCATGGTTCGCCTCCCGGCCGCCACCTGATCTGGACGTCGTCTCGTTCTTCGTCACCGCACGGATTCGCGGGCAATCGACCAGTCCCGACTTCCTGGACACTGTCTTGCGTCAGCTGGCCGACCTGGCCGCGGAGCCGACACCCGCACTCACCGATACCCAATCCTGGGTCGGCACCTTTCACCGGCTGCTGGCCGCCGCAGCCCGCAGGAGCGAGCACCGAAGCCGTGTTCTCGTGCTGCTGATCGATGGCCTCGACGAGGACCTGGGCGCCCATCCCCACTCCGGCCTGCCCAGTATCGCCTCGTTGCTTCCGCGAGAACCGCCGCCCAACCTCCGGATCATTCTGACCAGCCGGACCAATCCCGGCGTTCCCTCCGATGTCGCCGACATGCACCCGCTGCACAACACACCGTGGCGCGAGCTACGTCCGTCCCCTCACGCCCAAGGCACCCGAAGAGCCGCGCAGCGAGAGCTACTGGCACAACTTTCGGGCGAGGCCGTCAATCAGCAGATCGTCGGTCTGCTGGCGGCCGCTGGTGGCGGTCTAACCCTCGACGACCTGCATGGATTGCTCCGTCTGCACCGTGGCGAGCCGGTCGGACGGCTCACCTTGGAGGCGCTTCTGGGCAGCGCGTTCGCCCGGAGTCTCCAAGCACGTCGCCGTACGAGCGTGGGCGCGGATCGGATTTACCTTCTTGCTCACGAGGAACTGCAGTCGATCGCCGAGACTGAGCTGGGCGACGCGCTCGAGGACTATCTGAGGACCATCCACCGGTGGGCGGACGGTTACCGGCGACAACAGTGGCCCGAGAACACGCCGACGTATCTGCTACGGCCCTACGGTGACCTGCTCGCGCACCGGGGCGAGATCGTTCGGCTGAGCAGCCTCGCGCTGGACCAACACCGGCATGAGCGGCTGTGGGCCGCCAGCCATTCAGACCTCGATGCCATCAACGAGAACGCCGCCGCACGTCGTCTGATGGCTGCCTCATCCGATGGGGACATCGTCGTCCTGACGGAACTCGCGATCTGGGGTGACCGGCTGACCGCACGCAACGGCGACGTGCCGCCGGAGTTGCCGAGCGTCTGGATCGCACTGGACCGTCCCGAAGTGGCGTTGACCCTGGCACGGGGCATCAAGGATCGGGTCGCCCGCTGCGGTGCCATGGCAGAGGCCGCGGTCATCGCCACCGGCGCGCTCGCTGAGCAGTTGATGCAGGAAGCCGTGGCAGCACTGAACGTGATGGACGAGAACGCCGATCGCCCTGACATCGCCGTACGCATCGCGGTCAACCTGGCGCGAGCCGGCTCCACCGATGCCGGCGTGCGGCTGGTGGAATCGCTCAGCCACCCGGTTGCCAGGTCGGTCGGTCTCCTGGAACTGGTCCGGTTGATCAGAGAAGACGGGCGAGACGACGACGCTGCCGAGTTGTCGACCCGGATCGAAGACGGACATGTGCGCGCCCTTCTGGACGGTCCCGAGGCGCGTACGCGAATCAGAGAGGCGGTGGACCGGCAGGATGCCGGTTTGCCGCCGCCCGCGACAGCCGCGGTCGCCGCGGAGGTGCAGCGGCTGGACATGGCGTCCGCACGCCGGCTTCTCGAACTTGCTGTCGCGGCCGCACGGACCCACGGGGTTGGTATCGGGCCGTCGCTGGCACTCGCGGGCGTCGCTGCGCTCTGGCGTGCCCGCGACAGCGACACCGCGGACATGCTGGTCTCGGAGGCACTCGAACGGATCCCACCTGCCTCCACCGCTCAGGATCGATATAACGCGTTGTCCGCGATCGCTCGGAGCATGAACGACCCGTGGCGTGCGGCAGTGCGGCACCAGGCCGAAGTTCTGCGACGTGGTGTCCCACCGAACGTGCGGCCGCACGCTGACCGTATCCCTGGACTGCAGCCGTCGATCTCGACCGAACTCACGTACAGCGTGGGGCAGTACGCGCGGGTCGTCGTCGATGTGCTGATCGACGGGCGCCTGGACGAGGAAGCGCTTCAGCAGCTACGCCACGAGCTGGACAGGCTGACACAGCCACAGGTGTTCGGTCCACCGCGGCCCGCAGCGCTGGTGAGCGTCATAGCGGACCTGGTGCACATCGATACCGGGCTGAGCCGGCGCCTCGCCGATCATGCGTACCCGCCGCAATGGCAGCCGGAGATGCGCGCCGTTCTCGGCATCGCGTCGTCCGCGCGCCGCGACAATCTGCCACGGCTTCGACGCCGTGCGTTGGCCGGCGATCTGGACGCGCTTCGCGCCATGGAGGGCGATCCGGTGACACAGGCAGAACTCATCCGGCTCTGCGCTTTGTCCGGCTCGATCGACAACGAGTTGTTGCGGCCGTGGGCCGATCGGCTCACCACGCGGGAAATCGACAGTGATCAGGTTGATGTCGTAGCTGCGCTGCTGTCGAGTTCGGGGCTACGCGCTGAAGCGTCGCACATACCGGGCGTAGATCAAGTTACCGTGGCCAGCAGCGTCGGTCGGCAGACCGGCGAATTGCTGTGGGCCAAAGATGTATTGCTGCCGCTACAGGGCGAGGAGCGCGACTGGACGTTGTTGCGTATCGCCGGCGATCTCGCAGCCGTCGGCCAGCATGCAGCCGTCGCCGAGATCAATCCGAAGCTGCCGCCGGCGCACCGCGCCATGCTGGACGCTGCCGGCATGCCCACTGCCCAACCCGAGCCCCTGTTGTCCTGGGCGATCGCGGCGCAGGCCCAGCGGAACTCGATGGACCGGATCGGCGAAACGGCAGACCTGGTCGAGCGTATCGGCGATCCGGTACTGCGCGCCGACACGCTTCGCTTGCTGGCCCGGCGCCTCAGGGCGCACGATCCGGACCACGCTGATCGATTGCTCGCGGAGGCGATCGATGCCTGGAGGGAGCTGTCGCCCGGTCCCGCCCGAACGCGTATGGCTTTCGCCATCATCGATGACTGTGAAAGCAGTCAAGCGCTCGGTATCGCCCGGGGCTATACACCTGCGCCCGACTCGCCCGGCGTGCTGGCGCGGATCGCCGGCAAGCTGGTTCGGCAGGGGGCCAATGACACCGGGATCCGGCTTTACGAGACAGCACTCGACCACCTCGATCAGCTCGCCGGAGTGGACCTGGCAGTGGCGCAGGCCAACCTGGCGACCTCGCTGATCTCTTGGGGCCGGGCTCAAGCCGTCTGGCACGCGGCCGAAGCCGAGGCACGCGTCGCCGCACTGGGTGACAGCGTCGAACGATCACGTGGGCTCGCCGCGCTGGCGGTGACCCTTCGAGGGCTCGACCCGGCGCGCTCGTGCGCGACCGCCCGGCAAGCGCTGGATGCCGCAGCTCAGCCCGTAGCACCGTGGCGCTGGGTGCTCGGGTACGCCGAAGTAGGTGCCGTTCTCCACGACATCGAGCCGGGTCTCGCCGCACACGCGTTCGCTTCCGCTCTGTCCGCGGCCGCGAACACCGGCAACACCGCGGAGCGTTGCCGCCTGCAGCTGATCCTCGCCGCGCGCATGCAGGCGGTGGCTCCGTTGCGAGCCGCGGCCTTGTGGCACTCGGCCGAGACGACGCTTGCGCGGGCTGCCGGCACGCGAGAGCGCGCCGGGGCACTGGCCCGCGTCGCGCGCGACGTGGTGGATCTCGACCGGAACCGTGCCATGCAGCTCGCGAACCAGTCCGAGGCGCTTTGCCGAATGAACGAGACGACCGAGCCCGATCCTGACTGGCAAGAGAGCATCGCCAAGGGGTTCGCCAACGTCGGTGAATTCGAAACCGCCGCCATGATCGCAGACGCACTGCCGCCACAGCGACGACCGTTCATGGCTTTCGCGGTCGCCGCTGCCCGTGCTGGTGCGCTCTCGGAGTCCACTTCGCTGGCGCGTCACTGTCCGTTACGGCGACAGCGAGAGGTGGCCAGGGAGGCCCAGGTGGCTGCGCTTGCGCAGCGGGGTGGCATCGGCGAAGCGCAACAGCTGGCCGGCCAGCTGCACACGTCGAGCTCGGGCTGGCGGGTTCTTACCGAGAACCTTGGACGCATGGATGCTCGCGTACAGCAGGCCGTGCTCGACCGGGCTCAGTCGGACTTCGCTCGGTCACGGTCGTTGAACACTGCCGACGCCTTTACCGCGATCTGTGTTCTTCTGGCTGAAATCAATGCGGGTGAGGCCGCGTTGTCGCTCTACCAGACGATGCCGCGAGGACCTGATCGCAGTGCGGCACTGGCCCGTCTCGCGTACGCCCTGGCAGCTCACGGTAAAGAGGAACTCGCTCACGCCGTCGTCAGGGACACCACGGCCGACCAGGCGGAGACGGCCGAGGCGGAGGCCGCCATCGCGGTGGGCCTCGGGTATCGGGGCAGCTCGGACGCCGGCCATCTCCGACGGCTGTTGAAGGGCATTCATTGGGCTCGTGCACTCGAGGCCATCGCGTTTTTCAGACCGGATGCGCTGAGGCGTATCGCTGCGGCGATGAATGTTCGAATCCCGGAGTGAGCGTTCGAGGGGACCCAAAAGCCGGATCAGGGCAATTCGTAGTCGAACCAGATGTGGTGGGTGCCGTCCTCGTCGATTGCCAAACCGCCTGCGCCGCGGATGCCGGCCAAGTCGCCGGTCCCGCTGGTGGGAACAATCGTCAGGAACTCGGCCTGCCGGTCCGAGCCTGTCGTGGTGGCGGAGTGAACGAAGTTGAAGGCGCCCGCGCGGCCGGCGACGCTGCCCTCGAAGGACTCCATCGCGACGTACGTCCCGGTGTTGCTGCCCGGATCGAAGGCGGCCGTGAACAGGGTCTCGGAGCGGCCGTCGATCTCGCCGGTGAACGTCTTGCGCATGGTGGCGAAGCCGACCGGTAGGGCGGTCTTGATCTCGGAAGCCGGCACCGGCGCCGGAGTGAAGTCCGCTACGTCGAAAGTTCCCGTTGCTCGCATGTCCTGCACAGTACGAGCCATGACTGACAACCTCAGTCAGGCATTGCGGATCGGGGCCGCCTGCTCCAGGGGCGCCGATCTTGGCCTCGCGTACTGGGCGGCCACGGCGCGGCGATCTCCGCAAGCACGCTCCTGGCGACAGGGTGGGCGCCTCAGCGAAGCCCATGGGCGCCAGCGGCGGCAAGAACCACGGGACCACTTTTGCCAGATACCAAAAAAGTTACCGACGTCTATCCAAAAGTAATGGACAGGACCATCCAGAAGTTCCTACGGTGACCAGGTGTGCCCATCGAATTGCGACGATGGAGGTGCCGATGGAAACGACCGGCGTGTGGCTGATCGGGGCTCGCGGATCCGTAGCGGTGACCAGCGTGGTGGGAGCTCTCACCCTGCGCGCCGGGCTCGCCGAGCCACTGGGCTGCGTCACCGAGCTGCCCGAACTCTCCAGCCCGGCGGTGCCGGGCCTCGCCGACCTGACGTTCGGCGGCCACGACGTCAGCGACCTCACGCTGGATAAGAAGGCGGAGAGCCTCGTCGCGGCCGGGGTTCTGCCGAGCCGGGCCGCGGAGGCGGTCGGCGCCGAGCTGGCCGCGGTGCAACGCGAACTACGACCGGTGCCCGAGGCCGGCACCCAGCTCGGGGTGGCCCGGCTGATCGCCGCGGACATCGACGACTTCCGCCGGCGGCGAAACCTGGAGCGGGTGGTGGTAATCAACGTCTCCTCGACCGAACCGGCCGTCGCCCCTCATCCCGCGCATCAGAGACTGGGCCTGCTGGACGAGGCGCTGGCCGGGCCGGACCGCGTTCTGCCGCCGAGCTCGCTCTACGCGTACGCCGCCTTCACGGCTGACTGTTCCTACGTCGACTTCACGCCGTCGACCGGCGCCCGGCTGCCGGCGTTGGCGGAGCTGGCCGCTCGCCACGGTTCGCCGTACGCCGGGCACGACGGCAAGACCGGCGAGACGCTCGTCAAGTCGGTGCTGGCGCCCATGTTCGCCATGCGGCACCTGCGGGTGCGTACCTGGTCCGGCACCAATCTGCTGGGCGGCGGTGACGGCGCCAACCTGGCCGACCCGGACACGAACGCCGCCAAGGCCGGCAGCAAACAGCGGGTGCTGGCCGAAACGCTCGGCTACCAGCCGCAGGGCAGCAGCCACATCGAGTACGTCGACGACATCGGCGACTTCAAGACCGCCTGGGATCTGATCACCTTCAGCGGCTTCCTGGGCACCCCGATGCGGATGGAGTTCTCCTGGCACGGCTGCGACTCGGCCCTGGCCGCGCCGCTCGTACTCGATCTGGCTCGCCTCACGGCGGCCGCGCACGCCGCCGGGCGCAGCGGGCCGCTCACCGACCTCGCGTTCTTCTTCAAGGACCCGATCGGTGACGTGCCGCACGCGCTGCCCGACCAGTGGGCCGCGCTCGTCGCGTTCGTCAGGGGCCTCCATGCGCCTTCGTGACCTGGCCGAGCTGGTGCGCGCCCCCGCTGCGCTCTCGGTTCCCGGTGACGCCGTGGCCGGCGCCGCGGCCGCCGGCGCTCCGGGTCGCGCGACCCCCGGTCTGGTGGCCGCCTCGGTCTGCCTCTACTGGGGCGGGATGGCCGCCAACGACTGGGCCGACCGCGAGCTGGACGCGCGCGAGCGCCCGGAACGGCCGATCCCCTCGGGGCGGGTCAGCGCCCGCCAGGCGCTGCTGACCGCCGCGGGTCTGACCGGCGCCGGTGTCCTGATCGCCGGGCTGGCCGGCGGCCGGCGCGCCGCCGGCGTCGCGGCGCCGCTGGCCGGCGCCGTCTGGGCCTACGACCTGTGGGCCAAGAACACGGCCGCCGGTCCGGCCATGATGGCCGCCTGCCGCGGGCTCGACGTGCTGCTGGGCGCGAGTGGCGGACGGGTACGCCGGGCGCTGCCGACCGCGCTGGCCATCGCGGCTCACACGTACACGGTCACCGCGCTGTCCCGCTTCGAGGTGTCCGGCGCGGCGCCCGCGCTGCCGGCCGCGACCCTCGCCGGCACGCTCGCGCTGGCCGCCACCACGGCCGGCCGGCGCCCGGGACCGGCCGGGCTTCTCGCCGCCTGGTACGCGGCCGGCTACGGCGCCGCGCAGGTCCGGGCGTTCGCCGACCCCGGCGCGGTCCGGGTGCGCGCGGCCGTCGGCGCGGGCATCACCGGCCTGCCACTTCTGCAGGGTGCGCTGACCGCGCGGTCGGGCCGGCCGGCGTACGGGGTCGCTGTCGCCCTGGCCGCCCCACTCGCCCGGCGCCTGGCACGAAGGGTGTCTCCGACATGAGATTCGGTTACGGCACCAACGGCTTCACCAACCATCGGCTGCCCGAGGCGCTGCGGGTGATCGCGGACCTCGGCTACGACGGGGTCGCGCTGACGCTGGACACCAACCACCTCGACCCGTTCGGCGCCGATTTGGCCCGCCGCACCGCCGCCGTGGCCTCCGACCTCGAACGGCTGGGCCTGGCCGTGGTCATCGAGACCGGCGCCCGCTATCTGCTCGACCCGTGGCTCAAGCACTCCCCCACGCTGATGGACGACGATCCGGCCCGGCGGCTCGACTACCTTCGCCGCGCCGTCCGGGTCGGCGCCGATCTCGGGGCCGAGGCGGTCTCGTTCTGGGCCGGCATCGGCCCGGCGCACGCCTGGGACCGCCTGGTCGACGGCTGCCGCCAGGTCGTCGACACCGCCGCGGAGGCCCGCGTGACGCTGGGCTTCGAGCCCGAGCCGGGCATGCTGGTGAACGACATCGCGGACTGGCGCCGCCTGTACGCCGACCTCGGCCGGCCGCCGGGCTTCGGTATCACTCTCGACATCGGACACTGTCGCTGCCTGGAGCCCCAGCCGGTGCCCGACTGCGTCCTGGCAGTAGCCGACCACCTCGTCAACGTACAGATCGACGACATGCGGCGGGGCGTGCACGAACACCTCGAGTTCGGCGCCGGCGAGATCGACTTTCCACCGGTGCTCGCCGCGCTGGACGCGGCCGGCTACCGCGGCCTGGTCTCGGTGGAACTGCCCCGCCACTCGCATGCGGCGCCGGCCGTGGCCGCGCAGTCGCTGGACTTCCTGCGAAAGGCCGCCGATGAGCACGCTTGACTCGCTGCGGCGAGAACTCGGCGACCGGATCGCCGGCGACCTGGACCGGGTGGCCGCGAACCCGGAGGCCGCGGCCACGCTGTTTCCCGCCGCAGGCCGCCGCTATGGGCGCGAGCCGCTGGTGGGCGACTGGACCACCGACGAGGCGGCCCGTGCGGTGCTGCTGTCCGTCCTGCCACCCGAGCACATCCACGAGATCTACCGCTACGGCGACACTGCCGAGAAGCTGGCCGTGCTGAAGGCCCTGCCGTTGCTGCCGATCGGTGACAGCGCGGTGCCCCTGCTCGAGGACGCGTTACGGACCAACGACACCCGCTTGGTGGCGGCGGCGCTCGGCGGCTACGCGGACCATCTCGAGCCGCAAGCCTGGCGCCAGGCCGTACTGAAATGCGTCTTCATGGGTGTGCCGCTCGCCTGCGTGCATCGGCTGGCCGAGCGCGCCGACCCCGAGCTGGGCGCCATGCTGCGCGCCTTCGCCGACGAACGCCGCGCCGCCGGCCGGGACATGCCGCCCGACGCGCTCGCCCTGCTGGAACAGCTGAAGGAGGCGTGATGCGCATCTTCGACCCGCACATCCACATGACCTCACGCACGACCGACGACTACCAGCGGATGGCCGAGGCCGGCGTACGCGCGGTGGTCGAGCCCGCGTTCTGGCTCGGCCAGCCACGCACCAATCCCGGCTCGTTCACCGACTACTTCGACTCGCTGATCGGATGGGAACCGTTCCGGGCCGCGCAGTTCGGCATCCGCCATCACGCCACCATCGCGCTGAACCCGAAGGAGGCCAACGACCCGCGCTGCCGCCCGGTGCTCGACCTGCTCCCCCGCTACCTGGCCAAGGACGGCGTCGTCGCGGTCGGCGAGATCGGCTACGACTCGATGACCCCGGCCGAGGACGAGGTGTTCACGGCGCAGCTGGCCCTCGCGATCGACCACGACCTGCCGGCGCTGATCCACACCCCGCACCGGGACAAGGCCCGCGGCACCGCCCGCAGCCTCGACGTGGTGAAGGAATCCGGGATCGCGCCGGGCCGGGTGCTGCTCGACCACCTCAACGAGGTCACCGTGGAGGCGGCCCGGGACGCCGGGGTGTGGCTCGGCTTCTCCATCTATCCGGACACCAAGATGTCGCCCGAGCGGATGGTGGCGATCCTGCACCGGTACGGCCCGGAGCGGGTGCTGGTGAACTCGGCCGCCGACTGGGGCCGCTCCGATCCGCTGCTCACCCTGCGAACCGCGCAGGCGATGCTGGCCGGCGGCTTCGACGCGGACGCGGTCGACCTGGTGTTCTGGCGTAATCCGGTCGAGTTCTACGGGCAGTCGAAACGCCTCGACCTGTCCGCCCTCCCGGAGACCGACGCGACGTTCGCCGGCAACTCCATCCTGCGCGGAGGCAGCTGATGCACCTGAGCTACTGCACCAACGTGCACCCGGCCGAGGACCTGGCCGGCATCATCGCCCAGCTGGACACGTACGCCCTGCCGATCCGGCGGCGGCTGGACACCGGCGTGCTGGGGCTGGGACTGTGGCTGGCGGCGCCGGCGGCGGCCGAACTCGCCGCCTCAGCCGCCGACCGCCGCCGGTTGCGGCGCGAACTCGACGTCCGCGGCCTGGAAGTGGTCACTCTCAACGGCTTCCCGTTCGCGTCGTTCCAGGCGCCGGTGGTCAAGCACGCCGTCTACCTCCCCGACTGGACCTCACCGGAGCGCCTCGACTACACCTTGAACCTGGCCGCCGTCCTGACCGATCTGATGCCGGACTCCGCGTCCTACGGCTCGATCTCGACGCTGCCGCTGGCCTGGCGCACGCCGTGGGACCCCACCCGGGCCGCGGCTGCGCGCAAGCACCTCGACGAGCTGGCCCAAGGGCTGGACCGGCTCGCCGTCTCGACCGGCCGGACGGTCCGCGTCGGCTTCGAACCCGAACCCGGGTGCCTGATCGAGAACACGACGCAGGCCGCGGAGCTGTTGGCGGACGTGGACACCAGGTGGCTGGGCGTCTGCCTGGACCTGGCTCACCTGGCATGTGCCTGGGAGGAGCCCGCGGCGGCGCTGCAGCGACTGCGAGCGGCGGGTGTGCCCGTGGTCAAGGTGCAGGTGTCTGCTGCGCTCCAGGCCGACGATCCGGGCGCGGCCGCGCAGGTCCTCCGGTCGTACGCCGAACCGAGGTTCCTGCATCAGACCCGTTCCCGCCTCGGCCCGGCCACCGACGACCTGGACGAAGCCCTCGACCGGCAGCTGCCCGGCCCGTGGCGCATCCACTATCACGTGCCCCTGCACGCCGCGCCGGCCGCGCCGCTCACCTCGACGATCCCGGTGCTGCGCGAGGCGATCCACGAACTGGTCACCGAGTGCGAGCACTTCGACGTGGAGACGTACACCTGGAATGTGCTGCCGCCGGATCAGCGGCCGGTTGACGCGGCCGGGCTGGCCGACGGCATCGCCGCCGAACTCGCCTTCGCCCGCGACCTGCTAGCCGCCGAGGCGGCCGTCCGATGACCGCGCTGGTGGTGCTCGACGTCGTGGGGCTGACCCCGCGGCTGCTCGCGCACATGCCGCGGCTGCGGGCGGTCGCCGAGCGCGGGTTCCAGGCGCCGCTGGGCACGGTGCTGCCGGCCGTGACCTGCTCGGTGCAGTCCACCTTCCTCACCGGGCTCACCCCGGCCGAGCACGGCATCGTCGGCAACGGCTGGTATTTCCGCGACCTGGGCGAGGTGCTGTTCTGGCGCCAGCACAACGCCCTGGTCGGCGGCGAGAAGATCTGGGACGCGGCCCGCAAGCGCCGGCCCGGCTTCACCGTCGCCAACGTGTGCTGGTGGTACGCGATGGGCGCACAAGTGGACTGGACCATCACGCCCCGGCCGATCTACCGGGCCGACGGGCGCAAGGAACCGGACTGCTACACGTGGCCGCCCGAGCTGCACGACGAACTGCCGACCTTCCCGCTGTTCACCTATTGGGGTCCGGGCGCCGGGCTGCCGTCGTCGCAGTGGATCGTGCGCGCCGCCCAGCACCTGCTCGACACCCGGCACCCGGACCTGACCCTCGTCTACGTACCGCACCTGGACTACGACCTGCAGCGTTTCGGCCCGTCCAGCCCGCAGGCCGCCACGGCGGCCGCCGAGCTGGATGAGGTGCTGGCACCGCTGCTCGACCGGCCGGACGTCACGGTGGTGGCGCTCTCCGAGTACGGCATCACCGACGTACGCCGGCCGGTCGGCGTCAACCGGCTGTTGCGCACCGAGGGCCTGCTCTCGGTGCACACCCAGGACGGCATGGAGTACCTCGATCCATGGATGTCCAGGGCCTTCGCGGTCGCTGACCACCAGGTGGCGCACGTCTATGTGCGCGACCACGGCGACATCCCGGCCGTGGCCAAGCTCTGCGCCGCCCTGCCCGGCGTGGCCGAGGTCCTGGACGACGCGGGCAAAGCAGCGTACGGCCTGCACCATGCCCGCTCCGGGGAACTCGTGCTCATCGCCGAGCCGGACGCCTGGTTCACCTACTACTACTGGCTCGACGACGCGGCCGCCCCTGACTTCGCCCGCTGCGTCGAGATCCACCGCAAGCCGGGCTACGACCCGGCCGAGCTGTTCTTCGACCCGGCCGGCCCCGGCGCCGCCCGCCGGCGCGCGATCACCGCGGTGGCCCGCAAGAAGATCGGCCTGCGCTACCTGATGAACGTGGTCGGGCTCGACGCGGGCGCTCAGGCGGTCCGCGGCTCGCACGGCCGGCTGCCGAGCGACCCGGCCGACGCTCCGGTGCTCATCTGCTCAGATCCGTCAGCGGTACGAGATCAGGTCGCCGCCACCGAGGTGAAAGCTCTGCTGCTGGAGCTGTCGTCATGACACTGCAAGCGACCCGCCAGCCGTTGCGGGAGCGGTTCAACGCCGCGCTCACCGGCTTCATCGACCGTCAGAACGCGGCATGGCCGGACGGCGCCCCGCGCGGCGCGCTGGACTCGCTGCGCCGCTTCATCCTGGCCGGCGGCAAACGCATCCGTCCCGCCTTCTGCTACTGGGGTTGGCGCGGCGGTGGCGGCGACGACTGCCCCGCGGTGATCAACGCGGCGGCGGCGCTGGAGCTGTTCCACGCCTTCGCCCTCATCCACGACGACATCATCGACGGCAGCGACAGCCGCCGCGGCCAGCCCTCGATGCACCGCCGCTTCGCCACCTTGCACGACCGGCACGCCTGGCGCGGCGACTCGCTCGCGTTCGGCCGCAACACCGCCCTGCTCTGCGGCGATCTGTGCGCGGCCTGGGCCGAGCAGATGTTCCATGAGTGCGGTTTGCCGCCGGCACAGATCCATCAGGGGTACGCGGCGTTCGCGCTGATGCGTACCGAGGTGATCGCCGGCCAGTACCTGGATCTGGTGTCCACCGTCGGCGACGACTCGGTGGCGAACGCGCTGACCGTGATCCGGATGAAGACCGCCCGGTACACGGTCACCCGCCCGTTGCAGATCGGCGCCCGGCTCGCCGGTGCGCCGGAGTCGCTGTGCACGGCGTTCGCCGAGTTCGGTGACCCGCTGGGCGACGCGTTCCAACTGCGCGACGACGTACTGGGGGTGTTCGGCGACCCGGCCGTGACCGGCAAACCGGCCCTGGACGACCTGCGCGAGGGCAAGCCGACGGTGATGATGGTGCTGGCCCGCGACGCCGCCGACCGCGCCCAGGCCGCCGGCCTGGCGTCGCTGTTCGGCAACCCGGCGCTCGACGAGGCGGGCGCGGAGGAGCTGCGCGACATCATCCGTGCGACCGGTGCGCACGAGCAGATCGAGCGGATGATCCGGGTACGCACCGACACCTGCCTCGCCGCCCTCGCCCGGGCCCAGCTGCCACCGGCGGTGCGCGCCGCCCTCACCGAGCTGGCCGGCGCGGCGGTCAACCGCACGCATTGATCACGTCTGCTCCGGTCGCTGTTCGTCGCCACCGGGGACCGAGCTCACCGCTAAGTCCGACGCCTTCGGCGCACGATCGGCGACTGACGCGCCCGAGCCAGCAGCGGCTCGGAGATCCGGTCGTTATGGACGGTCGGCGATATGCTCCGACGAGATGGTTCCGGACAACCGTTGGGCTGACGGCATGAGCGGTGACGCAGCGATCTCCATTAGTCAATCGGTGATGCGAACGGTCATCGGTCTTTGGGCCGGCCCGTTGGCCGGCGTGGCAGAGAACGCCAGCGACGCGCTGTTCGCGAAAGCGAAGGACCGCCTCCAAGAGCGGAAGATCCGCCGATTCTACGAAGAATGCGCCGACGTCGTCGCGGAGAGAATCGGAAAGTTCGTTGACTCGTACGGTGGAAAGCTACCCGCCAATCAACGCGAGGCAGCGGTTCATGCAGTCACCGAGACCCTCGATCGTGCGGGAGTCACGACCACGTCCGTCATGGATGTGGATCTTGACGCGGCACGCCTGGAACGACTGGTGGAGCCCGCAGCGTCAGCAGCTCTGGAAGCGGCTTCTCTGAGCGAGGCCGGGCAGCACTTTTACCGGATCCTGCTCCGCGAGTCGTGCGCCTACATCGTCGAGACCGTCCGGACCTTCCCGGCGTTTCACGACGATTTCATGGTGACGATGCTGCAACGCTCGACCGCCATCATGGAGACGCTCACCACGGTCTTCGACCGCATGCCGGCCGGCCGCGACATTGACGATCATGATGGATTCGCGCGGATGTACCGGCGGAGCGTGGTACTGAAGTTCGATCACCTGGAACTGTTCGGCACCGCGCTGTCCAACGAGACCTCGCGACGCTACTCGCTGTCCATCGCGTACCTCGGGCTCTCCGCACTGAACCTTGGACCGGCCCGAGAAGGCAGACCACCGAACGACCGCCGAGGAACGCGCCTTGAGGATCTGCTCGCCCGCGGCTCACGGCATCTGCTGATCGGCGAGGCGGGTTCCGGCAAGACGACGTGCATGCAATGGCTGGCGATCAACGCCGCACGGCAGAGCTTCTCGCAGCCCATCGGGAAGTGGAACGAAAGCGTCCCGTTCCTGATCCCCCTGCGGCGGTACGCGGCCAGCCCTTTCCCACGACCGGGTGAATTTCTCGACGAAGCCGGACGCAACATCAGCGAGGTGATGCCGTCCGCCTGGGTGCATCAACATCTGCGAGCGGGCCGCGCCCTGCTGCTGATCGACGGTGTCGACGAGTTGCCCGACGCGAGGCGAACCGAGGCCGTTCAGTGGCTGATGGATCTCGTGCGGGAGTTCCCCGAGTGCCGGTACGTCGTCACTTCACGTCCGGGGGCGATCACCGAGGACTGGGGCCAGCTGACTGCCTTCAACTATGCCCGGCTCGAGGACATGAGACCGGAGGAAATCCGAGCCTTCGTCGACCGGTGGCATGACGCCGTCCGGCACGGGGCACGCGACCGCGCCGAGCAGGAACGGCTCGACGGTGACCGCAACGCGCTGTTGGCCCTGATCGACTCCGACCGGCACATGCGCGCCTTGTGCATCAACCCACTGCTGTGCGCTTTGCTGTGCGCGCTCAATCGGGAACACAACCGCGCACTTCCGCGTAACCGGATGGGGGTCTACCAAGCCGCCCTGCGGATGCTCCTGGTCCTGCGCGATGAGCGCCGTGGCGTACTTTCCGACGACACCGGGCTCACCTACGAACAAAAGGTAGCCGTCCTGCAGGACCTGGCCTTCTATTTCTTCCTCAACGGTTTGGCGGACGCACCCGTGGACCAGGCCGTCGAGCAGGTCGGCAATGCGATGCGACAGTTGCCCGCCTCGCGCATGCAACCCGGCGAACTGCTCGCGGCTCTCGTGAACCGCAGCGGCCTGCTACGTCATCCGGTGGAGGACCGCGTGGACTTCATTCACCGGACCTTCCAGGAATACCTCGTCGGCAAGGCCGCCGTCGAGGAGAACCACATCGGTTACCTGGTCAAGCACGCCCGCGACGATCAGTTCCGGGAGGTCATCGTGATGACCGCAGCCCACGCACAGCCGCGCCAGCGCGCCGAGTTACTTCACGGCATCCTGAGTCAGATCAAGGCGCGCGGCAAGGATACCGACCTCAAGCTCTTGCTGCTGTCGTGCCTGCAGATCGCTCCTCAGGTCGATCCGGATCAACGGGCCCGCATCGAGGAGATGGCCAAAGATCTTGTTCCGCCGGACGGTGTTGCCAACATCGCAGCGCTGGCCGCTGCTGGCCCGGTCGTCCTGGACCTGCTGACCGAGCGGCCGCCGCTCCACCACAGTCAGGCCTTCGCCTCCATCAGACTCGCCGCAGCCGTCGGCGGCCCGGAGTCGATCCGGGTCATCGCGGGCATCGCGGCCCGCTTCCAAGGCTTGGAGCGCGAACTCGTCCGAGCCTGGGCGAGCCAGGTCAGCGCAGGCGAGAAAGAGGCTTTCGCGAAGGAGGTCATGACGCCGTTCGGCAAAGCACTCCCAGCCGAGAAGCGCAGGCTCGTGCTGGACGACGGCTCCCTCTTGAAGTCCTTGCCCGCCTTGATGTGGCTGGAGGATCTGACCCTTATCGTTCCCAGCCTGACCACCCTGACGAGGCTTCCCAAGCAGCCACACGCCTTGCGCACTCTGCGCGTCGAGGAGCACCGCCTGACGGACTATGTAGGGATCGAACGCTGGACCCGGCTCACCCACCTGCACATCAACGTGGGCGGCCAATGGATTGACACCGATCCGCTGCTCGAGCTCACAGAATTGCGCTTCCTGCGTCTGCGCTATCTGGGCAGCAGCGTGCTCGACCTGTCTTTTCTCAAGCAACTGCCATTTCTGGAACAGGCCGAGATCATCCAGCCCAACGCCCGGACGGCCGCACAGAGATCCCGCGTCTGGTCGAGGCCCACGACTTCGTGACAACCGTAGTCACGCGCCTGACTATCCCGTGCGTCGCCGAGCTGACACACGTCGGCTTCCCGCCAAACCCCGTCCACGATGACGTACACATCGGCAATCTGCTGCTGTGCTCCATGCCCGTCCGTCCGGCACGACCCGACGGCGCTCAGCTGAGACCCGGATGCGCTCTGCCAAGGCCGACGAGAATGGGACTACAACGCCTGTCCGCCGGATTGAGACGATCGGCCTGCGAGCGGACAGGTCAGGCTCACCCCCCACAACGCGATCGTCTGCACGAACGCCGCCAAGGTCGTTGTCGAGTGCGCGGCACTACACGAGACCCCCGGGCCTCAGTTTGGGTCCAATGAATTCGCGGCGCGGGCCCTCACTGTCGACACCGAGATCTGGCCGCCCCAAAGCGGCAAGCGCATCGGCGGTCCAGGCACCAGCATCGCGACAGGCAATTTCTACTTTCCTGAGTCCTAGCCAACTGATTCGGTCCTACGGCGGCTGAGGCGCGCAGCACGGCGGGTCGGCTTGTTTACAGTCGGTGACCGTCTGCTTGCGGGCTCTTGACGACGGGCGTCGCAGGCCGGAACGGTGAGTCACAAGGGCTGAAAGGACTCGGCGATGGACCACGACGATTCATCCAGGCCGGACCGGACCGAATCCCGGCGAGCGATGCGACCCACCTTCGGCGAGCTTCGACGGCAACTCGCCGAGAACGGTGACCCCTGGACGATCGACCCGCTGATCAGTGACGACGAGCCGCTGCCGGAGTATCCGCTGGGCGGCATGCCGGAGGATGCCGGAGAGCGCATACCATCCGCGCTGATCGACCCGCAGGTCGATGTCCGGACCATCATCGCGGAGCTGCCGCCGAACGACCCGGGACTGCGCGAGCGCTGGGCGGAAGTCGGCGTGCCGCTGGACGGGGTCCCGCCTGAGGCCACCAGCGACCGCCCGGACGACTCCGGGAACCGCTGATGAACGTCGACTGGCGCAACCGCAACGGCCGGAACTTCGTCACCAGCGTGCGGAGCCAGGGCAACGCCCCGAACTGCTGGGCCTTCGCTATGACGGCGCTCTATGAGTCGATGATCCGGATCGAGCACAGCCTCTGGACCAGGCGGTCGGAGAGCGACGTGGCACGCGGCGCCGGGAAGCAGGCGTGGGACTGGGGGAACGCAGGTGAGGCGCACATCTTCGTGGAGCGGTACGGGCTAGCCGACCCGGGCTGCTTTCCGTGGTCGGAGGCGGCGGCGCTGTACACAGCCAAGCCGCACGGGCCGGCGCTCAGCGCCTTGCCGATGTCGCCGACGCCCGACCGCCCGGGCCGCACGATGCGGATCCGTCCCGGCACATTCGTCGGCCTGACCACGGACCAACAGAAGAAGGACTGGCTCGACCTGGTCGGCCCGATGGTCGTGCAGGTGCCGGTGCGTTGGGACTTCTCCGCCGTCGGATCACAGATCTACACACCCAACCCGAACTCACCGATCCGCGGCGATCACCTCATGCTCGTCATCGGCTTCAACGACACCGACAAGTGTTGGATCGTCAAGAATTCGTGGGGACCCAACTGGGGCGACGGCGGGTTCGCACGGATCGCGTACGCCGGAAACATGCTCGAGCCGCGGGCATTTGTGGGCGTCCGGGGCACGAATCCCGACCCGTGGGCGAAACGGCGGCAGCGAACCGGTGCACTGGTTCAGGGCGGAAACGGCGGAAGCAACAACAACTTCGAACTGTTCGTGCTAGTCGGTGGCAACATCGAGCACTGGTACCGGGAGAACTCCAACTGGCAGATGCCGTGGAACCAGCTCGGCCCGCTCCAGTCGGCCGATCCGTGGCGGCCTCTGCCCGCAGACGCGGTCGACGTTCCGGCGGTGGTGCAGAGTTCGTTCAACCGCAACTACGAGCTGCTGTACCGGTGCTCGGAGAGCGGGCTGCACCACGCCTACTTCGACCAGGCCTCGGCTGGTGGTTCGACGCCCGGGTCATCGGCGACCAGGGCAACGCCCTCCGGTACCCCATCGGGATACCAGGATTCATCCAGAGCGACCGGGGCGCACCTGGTGACTTCGAAGTGGTCGCCGTGACCCGCTCCGGAGTCGCCGAGCACTGGACCAAGCACAACAGCTGGCCATGGACCGCACCCCCCGGCACCTGGTATCGGCAGGAGGTGTTCGGCGCCGGGTTCGGGTACTCCGGGCCGTCGCTGGTGCAGAGCCGGCTCGGAACTAAGGGCTTTCCGGAGAACGGGCTTGGCGAACTGCATTATGTGGGGGCGACGTCCTCCGGGGCGATGCAGCACTGGCGGCGGGTAACCGGCGGAATGTGGGAGTACGTCACGACCTTCGGGGCAGGCGTGACCAGCGGTCCGGCGCTCATCGAGGGCACCTACGGCGCGGGTAACGAGGCCGGGATCGGCAACTTCGAGCTCTGCGTAGCGGTCGGCGAGCAGATCCAGCACTGGTGGCGGCACAACAGCAGCGGTGGACCGTGGACGCTCGGTGCTGAGTTCGGCAATGCCGCGAGCCGGGTCGTGGGTCTGCTGCAGGGCACCTACGGCACCAACCTAGAGATCATCGTGCAGCGGACCGACGGACGCTATCAACACTACTGGCGCGACGGTGCGGGATGGCACGCCGGCGTGATCATGGTGTGAGCTACGCGCACCGGCCGCCACGAAGGCCGGTCGCTCCCGGTTGCCGGGCGGCGCGACGGTCGCGGCGAGCCATCCGCGACCTCACCCCCGCACGAACGCACCGCTGCCTCCGTCGGGCTCGGGCCTCCAGACTGGTCGCACAGGGCGACTCGCGGCTATGAGAGTGAAGCCGATCATGGAGCGCTACTTGGCTCCGAGCCATTGACGCATGAAGGTGAGGGCGGCATCGGTGAGGCCTGCGAACGGATCCACGCGGTGCAAGATAGTACGGCCGTGATGGCCTCGTGCTCATGACAAGAATGGTCGGGGTTCGCCCCATGGTGGCGGATCCGAAAGGAGCTCATCATCTAGCGGTTCATTCGTCGACGGCCGTTCAGCGTGGGTGCCGTTCTGTCTGAGACGTGGTTCAAGCAAGGTCGCCGATGGGACTCGCGACCACGTCATTTCGTTGTCCGGCACGGGGTCCTCGTCGTCGATCCGCCGCCACTGCCTCCCATTTGCATCCCGGAAAATTAACACGACGCTCAAAAAGTTGGCCTCAAGAACTTTGCGAGTCACCAGTTTATGTTCGGGGAAATTGAAAATGACCCCACGCCGCTGGTAGCGGCCAGGCACGAGTTCGAGATCGGGCGTCAGCGTGCCATAAACGTGCCAGTCGGTCATCGGTTTACCGCCTGGAAAAACAACTCTTGCGGTAACATCTGTTACTGTAGCAGGACTGAAATTATGCAAATCTAATTCCATGCTGCTGACAAATATCCTGTCTGCGCCGCCCTGTTCTGGCGGACCTTCAGCCGGGTAGTATGTCACCATCGGTCCCCAGGCAAAAACCAGGCGCGCGAACCGCTTGTGCTGGTCCTCACGGTCGCGGACCAGCACCATTCGATCATCGGCCGCCTCGGCACGCTCCTGCGCCGCATCCTCGCGTGCACGGCGCGCTTCGGTCATCTCGTGCACGAGGAGGAGGGCCGTGAACAATGCCGCGCCCAGGCCGGCGATGACGGCAAAGATACTGGCCCAAGCCTGCATCCAGTCGGTGATTTTCGCTGGCTCCACGCCCCGAGGTGTGACATAACCGCGCGAAAGGATAACCATCAAGCTGACCGCCGCGACACAAACGATCAAAGCAATATAGGCAGTAAGCCAACGGACAAGTCGCATACGGACATTGTGTAAAGCCCCGCACATCGCAGAAAGATTTGGGTCTCCATTCGCACCGTTACGTCCGGTCCGCGAATATGTGCGCGAATCGGTGACACTTGAAGTGACGCGGTGACCCGGCGACGACGGTTCAGGTGCGCCACGAAGTGGCCTGGACACGCAACTGGCATGCGCTCGGACGCGAGATGACTGTCGAAGCCACACATGACGCCCGCAGCTACGTCACCCTGCAGATCGCCATCCGAGCGCACGGAAGGTTGTACGCCACCGACGCCTGGTCGGCGACCATCGTCCTCACCTTGGCAGCCGGCGAACAGATGACTGCCCTGGTCTGCGATGTGCGAGTGCTGCTGACCTCGCCGCGCGCTGCCACAAGTTGATCACCTCAAACGTTAGCCTCTGCTGGGTCGCGGTTTTGCAGCGCGCGGATGACACTTTCCCAGTCCAGTGACGGGTTGGCGGCGTCTGCGGCCAGTTCCGCGTCGTCGAGTAAGGCGGTGAGCCGGTCGCCTGGTAGGCGTGGGCATCGGGCCATCGCTTTGCGGACGCACGGATGCGGGTCGGTAGTGAAGTGGGCGATCACCGACGGATCCACGTCGGGGTCGCGGGCGACCAGAAGTCGCACGTATCCCAGGCAGGCCCGCCGGCCGCGGCCGGCGGATTCGGGCCGTGCCCGCGTGAGCTGCGGGTCGAGGCGTTGATACCGACCGTCCGGTTGAAGGGTCTGTCCGCGAGAGTGTCACAACAATTCGGCTGCACCCTGCGGAACGGGATCGCCGGACCCCGGGCGGGATGGACCGCCGGTCGAGGCAGCGCCGCGCAGCGCCGCCTCGACCCGGCGGTTGCTGGTCATGGTCGTCGTGACGGCGGTCATGGTGAGCAGGAGGCCGGCGGCGGCGTAAAGCGGGGTGCGCACGTCGAACGTGGAGGCTAGCCAGCCGCCGAGGAGGGCGCCGAACGGGGCGGCGCACATGGCGAGCATGCGGGAGGTGGAGGTGACCCGGCCCATCAGGTGTGCGGGGACGATCGCCTGCCGCAGGGAGGGGGCGAGCACCATCGTGGCGCCCATGCCCGCTCCGCAGACGGCGAGCGCGGCACCGGCGACGTACGGATTCGGGGCGGCGGCAAGTCCGAGGATGGCAAGCCCTTCGACCGCGGCCGTGCAGGTCAGTGCGGTCCCGGTGCCGAGTCGTCGGCCGAGGAAGGAAGCGATGCCCGCGCCGAGCAGGCCGCCGGTGGCCTCCGCCGTGAGGAGCAGTCCGAAGCCGAAGGTGGCGAGGCCGAGACGGTCGTGCGCGAAGAGGGCGAGTACGGTCTCCACGGCGACGAAGGCGATGTTCCCGACCGCCGGGCGCAGCGCGAGCCCAAGCAGCAACCGGTCCCGGAAGACGTACGTGGCGCCGGCCCGCGCCTGCCGCAGCAGCGACTCACGAGCCTGCGATCCGGGCCGGGGCGTGGCGGGCAGCGACCGTACGAGCAGCGCGGAGAGTGCGAACGATACCGCGTCGGCGAGCAGCGGAACCGCCCGCCCGAACGCGAGCAGGGCGCTGCCCGCAGGCGGCCCCGCGAAGCCGGACGCGGCGGTCTGGGTGCCGCGCAGGCGGGCGTTGGCGCGCTCCAGCAGCGCGGGGTCGCGGCCGAGCAGATCCGGCAGATAGGCCGTGGCGGCCGTGTCGAAGAAGAGTCCGCCGAGGCCGAGCAGGAAGGCGACGGCCGCGAGCAGTGGAATGCTCAGTACGTCGAGCGCGGCCGCCACCACCGGTATCGCCAGCAGCACCGCACGCGCCGCGTCCGTGACCCACATCGTGCGCCGACGGTCCCAGCGGTCCACCAGCGCACCGCCGAGCACCCCGAACAGCAGCCACGGTAGCGTCCCGGCGGCCGTGACAACGGCAAGCCCCATCGGATCCCGTGTCAACGTCAACGCGAGCAGCGGCAGCGCGGCATGCGTCACCCCGTCACCGAGCGAGGAGATCGTCTGCGCAGTCCACAGCCGTCCGAACCCGGTCGGCAACTTCCGAGCGTCCGAGGTCATTTCGCGTCCCCTTCGACCCGCTCAGGCTGCGCCGGCCGGAACAGCGCGAAGACGAGTGACACGTCCGGCAGCGACGAATCGGACAGCTCCCGGTACTCGTCCGCCAAGGCCTGCAACCGCGCACCCAGCTCCGCGAACTGCTCCTCGGTGAGCCGCAGATGCGCCATCCGTACGTGCCGCTCGCCATCCATCGGCGCGGCCTCCAGGTCTGCCACCGCATGCCGCATCAGCACATCGGGGCCGCCCTCGCCCGGATCCGGCAGCTCAATGGACCGCGCGGCCATCGCGTAGTACCGCTCGGTGACCCCCCGGACTTTCCGCGTTCGGACCACCTTCACCAAGCCGGCCCGTTCGAGCAGCCGTACGTGGTAGCTCGAACTTCCCTTCGCGAGGCCCATTCGCTCGGCGATCTGCGTGATCGTCGCGGGCTCGAAGCGCAGCACGGCCATGATCCGGTGGCGCGTGAGGTTGGAGACGGCGCGGAGCTGCTCGTCAGTGGTGACGTGGAACGTCTCGGGAAGATCATCGGCAGGCATGCGCTCAATGGTCAACGTTCCTTGACCATTGAGCAAGGGCATTTCCGTACGACCTCCGCGCGGGAGATCCCGGACGCGGTGTGAAATGACCTCATATCGCCCTCGTCGCGGAACAACCACCGAAGGCCATCTGGCGCTCAGCAGATCCCAGACCCGCGGCCGTCACTCTCGGCGCGCGACGTTCTTGCCGCGCTTAACCGACCAGCGGCGCGAATTCGCCGCACCAGCGGGTGCCGACCGCCGCCGCGTTCACGGTGAAGTCCAGTCCGATCAGGTCGGGATGGTGGTGAGCTGTCACCGGCGGGGACTTGCCGCGCACGCCGTCGGGCGCATCAGCCAGGCCACGAGACGCGTATACGGCCGTGCCGCAGTCCGGCGTCGGCAAGTTCGGCGTGGATACGCGGCGCCCGCGTAGGTGCCGTTCGACGCCGTGTGCACCGCCCGGATCCGGGCGGTCAGCTGCTCGTCCTACGAGGCCGCGCGCAGCGTTCGTCGCGCTGGTAGTAGGCGGACCGGGAGACCTTCAACAGCACGCACGTTCAGACGTCCAGAACTCACGATGGCGACTTCAGAACGAGAAGCGGCGTCGCGCCCTATTCGGTGACGAGCCACAATCCCTCGTGGTCACTCAGTTAAAGCCCTAGTCGTTGCCGGACCTGCTCCAGCTCGGATGCGAGCGAGCGGAGCGCCACGTTCGCTGCCTGTGCCCCGCTGTCCGCCATGACCTCAGCGAGCCTGTCGGTGTCCACGTCGGCCTGCTCTTCGGTCAGGTCACCGACCGCCTCACGCAATCCCACAAGCGCTCCACCGAGCGCGATGTCGAGCAGCGCGCTGCCGTCGACCCAGTCAAGGCGTGCGGGCTGGTCGTCACGGTCGCCCCGGCCACGCCAGGGGTCCACGTCCGGGATGAGGTCGGGCAGGGCACGCTCGAGGACGATATCGAGCACCAGCCGCAAGGTCTGGCACTGGCTCGCGGTTCGCCCTAAGACGTCCCGCGCATGAATTCCAATGAGGCGAAGCGCGAACGGGGAGACCTCGCCCGCCCGGGCCTGTGTTGTGCTCAGCACGGCTTCCAGCACCCGGCCGTCGAAAATCGCCTCGAGAGCCAGGCGGATGTTGATGCACCGGATTCGTTCCGGCCGTGTGCACCACACGACGACATTGCGGTAGTAGGCACGAATGGCCTCCAGGTGCATACGGCCTGCCTCAGTGCCGAGGAAACCCTTGTCAAAGGCGGCTGCGCTCGGGTTGACCATGCCCACTAGATTGACGTTGACGAAGTGGTGCCAGGTGGCGTCAGTGACCGCCCGGCCGACTCCGGCACGGTGGCCGTCGTAGGCGCAGATTCCGCCGAACACCTGGCTATGGGTCGGTTGCTTAGCGCCGCCGGTGGTCTTCGCCTCATTGCCGGATGGGACCGTGCTCGTGGAGATCACCTCTGGCAGTGGCCGGGGCCCGCCATCGATCGCCGGCGGATACTCCGCACCGCCGAACGGCAGCTTGAGCGACGTGTCGGTCGGCTCGACGCACTCCCCCTCGTGAGGATGGTCGGGCATGACAGTGATTACGCCCCGGGGGCCGCATAGCAGCGGGTGAGGATAACTCGCCCGGATGATGACGCCCGCGGCGTACATCTTGGGGTTGATCACCTGAGGAACAGCGTCGGACTGGTTGTCGAAGAGGTTTCCACGGTTCGTGTCGTTGCGGCGCGGCCCTCCCATCGAAACCTGGTCGAACTCCTCCTGGGGCGCGGTGGAAGCCCACAGGCGCATGTTTCTCACCCGTGGCACCGCTGAACTCAGCGCCCGTCCGAGCGCACCGTGGTCACCGGTCGCGAAGAGGCCACCGCCGCCTTCCATGAATGCCGTCAGCGCACGGAGCTCCGGGTCGGCGAGCCGGTCGAAGGGATAGGCATTGCCGTCTGATGCCGTCCCACGACCCGCGTAGACGGTCGCGATCCCGAACAGCATGACAACGTCGTACATGTCCGGCGCAAACGAACTCGAGTCGTCGAACTTGAACGAGGGAATACGGCGGGCAATGCGTGGCTCTGCCGCCATGAGCTGGCTACCGGAGGCCGCCCCGATGTGGGCAAGGGTGATCTCGTGCCGGACGTGTCGGCCCGGCGTGTCCAGCAGGGTCCGGACGAACACGCTCAAGCCGAAGTCACCCTCTGAGAAGTCCAGGCCCCCGTCGGCCACGAGGAGCACCCGGTTGCGGCAGGGCCGGAAGAACGGGGGGAACAAAGTCGGCTCGAGCTGACGCTCCCGCAGAAACTGCTGCCTTAACAACCGCTCCCGCAAGGCCCAAGGCGGGTGGGTCGAAACCAGGTCAGCGATATCAAGATTCTCCAAGGCGGTCATGCATCGACTCCCTTCCCAAGACCGAATGGCGGGAGGCGCGAATCCCTGAAGAGCAATGTGAAACGCTGCGCCGGTGGAACAACCCATGTTTTTCAGGAGTACTCCCTGACATCATTCATCGCCGGCCCAGGCAGAACGGACGGTAGGTCGTTGATCCGACATCCAGTCGCGAGCAACGCGACGGGCACTACTCGTGAACCGCCGGCATCGCCAGACCCGCTGCAATTATCTCTTTCGGCCGCGCCTGATCGGCGAGTCTCGCCCCTGGAAGATATGAGCATTCGAGGCGTCGGATCGCTCGGCGGAACACCGGCCGCTAGCCATCCGAGTGTCCAAGAACCCGCTGCTTGATCTGCACCGTCACAATAAAATGGCTCAGCAGAGAGGGCAGCAACGATGACCTCGTGCATCGCCGTGAAATCGGCGCCGCTGACCAACACCAAGCGGAATGGGCAAGAAGGCAGCACCCCGCCGTCGGTTCCGGCGAGGCGGGGCGACACATTTGGCCGATGCGCCGCTGGCGCTGCGTAATGGCGCCGTAAGTCCGCATAGTCAACCCTTCGGCGACCACGAAATGGGTCTGGTGATCGGCTGAGGGATCAAAGCGAAGAATCCGTAATGAAAACGCACCTCGTGCGATGCATGGCTCCGGGGTGATCGACGCGGCGATCGTTCACGAGCCGGCCCGAGATCGCGAATGATCGGTCGGCGCCGCCACCAGTCGCCGCGCCCGCGGCGCGGTCCTTCCGGAACGGGGCCAGCGGTCGGCACGGCGACAAATGAGTTCCCCGTCGTGGTCGGCCCTCGCGAAACTGATGGCAGCGATTTGGCTGACGGTTCGTGGTGAACTCGCCCGTGCGCCGCGGCCGCAGGAAGCAGCGGAGCCAGGCCGGCCTCAGGTTGGGCGGATCTCGGCCCACAACTGCTCGTAGCAGATGGCTGCGCGGCTGCGCGGTGCGAACGCCGGCACGGGAGCACGCCGCTCCGCCATCTGCTCGATGATCGAGAGTGCCGGCACGATCGTCCGGGCGACGTGGGGATGGTCGGCAGAGAGCGTGGCGATGACCTGCCGATGCAGCCGCTTGCGGCGGTCGGCCATCGAGAAGAAGGCTTTCACCTGCGGCTGGTTGCCGCCCGCGTCCGCGACGAAGCCCGTCAGCTGGTCGAGTGTTCGCAGCGAGAGGGTCGCCGGGATGAGCGGTACGACGAGCAGGTCGGACGCGCGCATCACATTCTCCGACACCAGAGAGATGCTGGGCGGGCAGTCCAGGAACACCATGTCGTAGTCGCCGGAGAGGGTGCTGATCAGCTGGCCGAGCTTTCTCGTCCTCTTCTTGGTGTCGTCGAGTTCGAGGTCCATGTTGCGGTAGCTGAAGTCGGCCGGAAGCAGGTCGAGGCCCTCGAAGTCGGTCTCCTTCAGCGCTGCCGCGAGCGGCCGTCCGCGGGTGAGCAGGGCGCGGCTTCCACCTTTCACCCGGGGGCGTACCCGGAACAAGAAGGTCGCCGCCGCCTGCGGATCGAGGTCCCACAGCAGTGTCCGCTGCCCCTCCCGGGCTGCCAGGTAGGCCAGGTTGACCGCGGTGGTCGTCTTCCCGACGCCACCCTTGATGTTGTACATCGCGAGGACCTTCATCGGCCCACCCTCAGCAGGCGTATCCGGGTCCGGCCGGCCGGCCGGCTGAACCGGGCGAACGCCCGGTCGAACTCGCCGCGGGCCCGTTGCTGGTCGGCGTCCAGATGGGAGACGAGCTCGCCCATCGCGAGCAGCGCCTTGGTGGGCGCGTGGGCCTCTCGCATCTGCTCGGCGAACCGGTAAAGCGTCTGTTTCTGCACGTCGGCGTCCTGGAACCGGCCGAGGACGTCCTGCAGGTCCTTGAGATCGGCGACCACGCGTTTGCGGGCGGCTCGGTCGCTGATCGGCGCGAACAGCTCCAGGGCGTAGCGCAGCTCCTTGCACCTCTTCCGGAGTGAGTGCAGGGCCTCCGCCGGCGTACCCTGATCGATGTCGGCACCGCCGCGCACCACGCGTCGATAGGCCCGTCCGATGCTGCGGTTCGCCAGCTCACCGACGGTCAGCCCGCTCGCCTGCCCAGGTGGCGGACCGGCAAGGTCTGCCAACACGTCCGCCCAGCCGGACAGGACGTTGCGGAATCGAGCGGACCGCAGCCCGCGAACCAGAGTTCGTCGGGCGGCCGACCGATGGCGACGCAGCTGAACGGCGAAGGTCTGCAGGTCGGCGGGGCCGGCCGCCTTCAGCCAGCCGGCCATCTCGGGCAGGCCCAATTCGTAGACATCGAGGTCGCGGACCGGAGTCGTCAAGTCGCCCAGCCACTTGAGATCCGGTTCCCATCGATCGGACACATCCTTCGGCAGCGCGGCGCGACCGAGTTTCAAGATCGATCGGGTACGCCGAAGCGCCACCCGGAAGTCGTGCAGGAACTCGGTGTCCACGTCGTCGAGCACCCCCGGGAGGTTGGCGCGCATCACGGCGAGGTGTTCGGACCACGCGGCGACCAGCAGCGTGATCGCGGGCGCGGACCGTTCGATCCGGACCTGCCGCACACCGGTGTCGTTGCGTGTCAGGGCAACCTGAACCGGCCTGATCGGAGGAAACCCGGCCGCGGTGAGGAGGCGAACCGCTCGCCGGGTGTCGCCGCCGTACCCGCGCAGGGGGTTCACGCTCAGCCAAGCCGGCGCGTCCGCGGCTTGCTCAATCAGCTGCAGCCTCGCGAGGATCTTCTGATCCTCGTTCCGCAACTCTCCGTGGCGTATCCGGTGATCCCGCTCGTCGAGCACCATCAAAGCGCGGATCGTCACCAACGGCGCCAGTTCATCGCGAACCGCACCAGCGGGCAGTGCGGTCACGAGTGCGGGCCAGTGAGCGTTCGTGACCGGCATCGTCAACGGCGCGTGTGCCCCCGGAGGGATCAGCACGAGCTGTTGACCCGCCGGATCGGACAGGTGATGCAGGGAGAATCCGGCCGCGCCCAGCCGTCGGTCGAAGGTGTCGAGATCGGCGCCGTGGACGACCGACGGAGGACCGAATTCGATGGCGAAATCGTCGGTGAGGGCAGCAGCGAGGGCCTCCACAGTGAGTGGACTCTCGTCCGCTTCCGGGAAGCCGAGCAGTTGTCCCTGGCCTACTACGAGGTAGGGCGGAAAGGATGATCGACGCATTCGAGGCCTTCGCGTTCGCTGAGTTCGCGCAGCTCTCCGCGCCGCGAGTTTGTGGTGAACGCCGGCCTCTCTCGTCAGCCGGCCACCGCAGTAGCCTGGGCAAGGTGGGTGGGCGCTGCGCGTCGATGCTGCGGCACGAGACCGGCGTTTGACGCGACCCGCGCCGCTGGCATCAACCGAACGCCCATCCGACTGCCAGCGAAACGAAATGCTATTTCTTCTTGGCGCTCTTCTTGTTCTTGTCCTTCTTGCCCTTCTTCGACTTCTTGGCCATCTGTCGCCTCCCTTCCCCTCGCACCCGATCCCCTGGCGCTCGTCCGCGAGCCAAACCGCTTCCCGGTCGCCAGCTATGCCTCACCATGCCGGGCGGGATCCGACATTCCTTCACCCGCTACGGGTGAATTGGGCAGTGAGCCACATTGACATCGGCTCCTCCGCAGCCGCCCGGCACAACGCGCCGCGCTCGGCGATCACATCGGTTGGCTCGCCATGACCGCCCGTTGCAGGTCAGGCGCCCGCCTCGCTCCCCGCCTCACTCGTGAGGGCGATGGCGACGCCGAGCGCCTCGGTGATGGCGGCCGCGGCCCGCAGGACGCGCGGCGCTCCGACGATCGGTGCGACGGCGACGAGGAGATCCTGAACGTCGTCGAGTTTGACCCCGGACTCCACCGCTGGAGCCACATGCAGCAGGTAGGAGGCCGGAGGCGCGTCGACCGCGACCAGGGCGGCGATGCGGACCATGAGCAGCGTGGCGGGGTCGAGTTCGACCCTGGCCAGCGACACCGCGTTGATATCGGTCAGGGCCTCGAGGACGGGTGCTTGTCCGGTTGCCATCGACGTTCTCCTTCCGGGGCGGACGTGAGTCGTCCGTTCGCGCAGCTACAGGTTCGCTCGACGGTGTGGGGTCTTCCTCATCCGACGGGGATGAAGCGCCGGAAGCCACGCGCCTTGCCGGGCGAGAACCGCCGAGCCCGGCAAGGCGCGTGCCGTACTTCGGTCAGATCACTTCGTCGGCGACGCCGGCGCGGCCGCGGAGGGCGCCGCCGAGCGTTGCTTCAGGGCGCGTTCGACAGCGGCGATCGTGGCCGCGTCCACGGTGCCGGTGGGCTCGACGGCCAGGGCGGCCTGAGCAGACTTCAGCGCCTCGGTCAGCGCCGCAGTCCACGTGCCATCCACCGGACCGGTCCAGAAGCCGGCCAGCTTCAACGTCTGCTGCACCGCGGCGGTAGCCGCGATGGCCTCATCGGCGGCCGCGCCGCCACTGGCCCGCAACTCTGCCTGCAGCGCCGCGTCGGTGGCCTTGTCAACGGTTCCGGTCTCCGGCAGATCGTGCGCCTTCTGCAGAGCCTGGACGGCGGCCACCGTCGCCGGGCCGTACATGCCGTCGACCTCTTTCTGGTAGTAGCCGGCCTGGGCGAGGGACTTCTGAATGGCCGAGGTGTAGTCGCTGGCCCGCTCTTGCTGGTCCTCGCTCAGGCAGCCGGCTTCGGTGAGCAGTCGCAGCCATGACATCTCCAGCGCGACGGCCGCGGCGTTGAACTGCTCCGACGCCTGCCTCAGCGGCGTCTGGTCGGTGATGCCCTCCTGCTTGTCCGACACCTGCTGTTCGGCCCTTCGCAGCTGGCCGTCGCCGTCCCCGCCGCCGCACCCGGCCACCGCGAGCGTCACCGCGACCAGCAGGACTTCGACGCGGGCCGGCATCTCAGCGGCGGCCGTTGCGCCGGCGAAGCAGAACGACGATGCCCGCGACCACCAGCAGCAGGGGGAGGATGAGTCCCCACATCAACCATCCGTTCATGAGAGCCTCTCCCTACGCGGCGCCTTCGGCCCGACCAGAGTCCCAACCCGGTGGACCGCGGCGGCTCATCCGCGCCGGGTGAACAACCTCGCGTGATCCGCAAGCAGGTCCGACGGGTGTACAGCAGCCGAGAAGCCGGTAGGAGTGCCAAAAAAAAATCGGCTCATCCTTGACGGAGGGGTCGGGTACGCGGTCGCCGCACGACAATGGCGGCGTGGCGGAAGCGGGCTGGCGGGAGCGGCGAATCGAGGTCCAGGGACGTTCGGTGTTCGTACGCATGGGTCCCGACGTGCCCGGCTCGATCCCGCTCGTCCACGTGCACGGCTTCGCGGTGTCCGGAAGCTACCTGTTGCCGACCGCCCGCGCGCTGGCCCGGCGGGCGACGACGCTCATACCGGATCTGCCCGGCTATGGCCGCAGCGCGGCCTGGGGCCACGCGCTCGGAATCCCCTCGCTGGCCTGGGCGCTGCGGGAAGTTCTCGACGCGCTGGGTCTCGAGAAGGTCGTCCTGATCGGCAACTCGATGGGTGGGCCGGTGTCGCTGGAGGTCGCCCACAGCGCACCCGACCGGGTGGCCGGAATCGTGCTCGCCTCCCCCGCGGGCGGCATGCACAACCAGCCGCTCGGCCGGGCTCTGCTGCAACTCGCCCGCGACGTACGCCGCGAAAGCCCGCGGATGATCCCCGTCGTGCTGCCCGACTATCTGCGATTCGGCCCGCTCAACGGCCTGCACCTGTTCAGCGAGCTGGTGCGGTTTCCCTCACTGGAACGCCTGCTGCGTACGCCGGTGCCCACGCTCGCCGTACTAGGCAGCCGCGACCCGCTGATGCCGCCGATGGCGCGGGTACGCGAGCTCGGTCGGCTGGCGCCCCCGCATCTGACCGTGGTCGTGATCGACGGCGCGGCACACGCGATGAACTACAGCCACCCGGGCGAACTCGCTCACGTGATCGGCTGCTGGCTCGACGGCAGCGACATCACCGACGACCCTGGCCAGCCGGGCGTCGCGCGGGTCCTGCCGATCAGTCGGGAAGACGTGTGACGGCGCCGGGCCGTCAGAGCAGGCCGTGGTCGCGGGCCCAGACGACGGCGTCGCTGCGCCGGGCCACCCCGGACTTGCGGTAGATCGCCCGCTGGTGCGCCCGGACGGTGTTGACCGAGATGCCCAGCTCGGCGGCGATCTGCCCAGCGGTCAGGTTGGTGGGCAGGAATCGCAGCACCTCCTTCTCCCGATCACTGAGCCCTTCGACACTGCCGGCGTTGTCCACCGCGCGCATGGCGGGGCGCAGCGCGTCGACTGTTGCGGTGGTGTCCTGATTGACCAGCTGCAGGCGGTGCAGAAGTTCTTCCAGCCGGCCGCCGGCGTGGATGCGGAACGGTCGTCGGATTCCTTCCCGTCCGGCCAGGGTGACCGCCTTGTTCAGGAACTCGGCCGCCCGGCTGGCCTGTCCCCTGCTGTCGGCGATCAGGGCCTGGATGACGCCGGCCTCCACCGCGGCCGCGGTGTGCGGCAGCACGGCCGGGCCGGTCACGGTGAGAAGTCGTTCGGCGAGAGGCAGATCCCGTACGGCCAGGGCAGCTCGGGCGCGGATGACCCGTTGCGGCAGGTCCTCGGACGGGTCGGCGGGGCGCTCCGAGATCCGTTCCGGGCGGTCGGCAGCCAATTCCATCTCGTCGCCGGCAAGCGACAGCCACTGGTCGAGGGCCGGCACCCGCAACCGGGCGTTCCGGTCCGCGCGCGCCGCATGCAGGTGATACCGGGCGGTCACGGCGTCATCGTTCGCCAACGCGAGACGGGCTCGGACACCGTGCAGCACGATCCGTTGAGCGGCTTCGGGATCGCTGTCATGCGCCTGTGTCCCGGCCCGGACGGCTTCCTCCGCCGCGTCGAGGTCATGGCGTTCCAGGTGAACCAGCGCCTGGGCCAGATGGGCGGCGACCGACTGGATGGTGTTGCGCCAGCCACCGCGTTCGATGAGGTCACAAGCGCTGGCAGCGAGCCCGCCGGCTTCCTGGACCGAGCCGTGCATGACCTGGAGCAGGGCCAGATGGCCGACAGCGTTGATCTCGGCCAGGTCGAGACCGGCGGCCCGTGCGGCGCTGGCCGCGGCCCACATCACGCGCCGCGGCCTCAGGCCGCCCCAACCAGAGCTGTGCGAGGCCCCGGTTGTTCAAGGCGATGGCCCGGTGCTGGGTGATCGCGGCGCCCTCGCGGCTATCGGAACCGGTCGAACGCGGTCTCCCGCGCGGTGACCGCGGCGGCCAGCCCGAGAAGCGCCACCACCGTCAGATACCCCGGGATGGCCCACGCCGACTCGGCACCGGCGAGCAGGGTGGCGACCAGGGGCGCTGTGCCGCCGAAGATGGCCGTGGAGAGGCCGTAGGTGACGGCCACTCCAGTGGCCCGCACCTCGGTCGGGAAGAGTTCTGCGACGAACGCGGTCACCACGAGCGTTCCGAGCAAACCGGCGAGCAGGACATCCGCCAGCAGCAAGCCGGCGATGGCCCGGCCGGCGAGTGCGAAGCCGGGAACAGCGAAAACGGCGATGGCGAGTGTGCCGGTGATCAGCACCGGACGCCGCCCGAGACGGTCGGAGAGCCGGCCCATGACGGGGGCCGTCACGGCCGCGGTGAGGAGCCCGATGACACCGCTGCCAAGGGCCGCTCCGAGCGGGATCGTGGCCTCAGCCGCCACGTAGCCGGGGAGGAAGACGAACCACAGGTTGAACGCGACGGACAACGTGGTCACGAGCAGGAAGCCGCGTCCGATCGCGCCGGCCCTGCCCCGTACGACGTCGGCGATCACGCGTGGCTTCGCCGGCGCGGCGACCGCCTCGAACATCGGCGTCTCGTCGAGGCGACGGCGAATGTAGCGGGCCACCAGGCCCAGCGGTAACGCGCTGAGGAACGCGAGCCGCCAACCCCAGTCCATCAAGACGTCGTCCGGGAAGGCCGCGGACAGCAGCGCAGCGACGGCGTAACCCGCCGACAGGCCGATCGCGATGCTGGCCGTGTGCCAGCCTCCGAACCGCCCTCGCGATCCGGCCGGCGCCGACTCGGACAGGAAGGCCACCGAACTGGCGACCTCACCCCCGACCGAGAACCCCTGCGTCAGGCGCAGAAGAAGAAGCAGAGCCGGAGCCAGAACACCGATCACCGACCAGGACGGAATCAGCGCGATCGCTGCGGTCGCACCGGTCATCACCGCGATCATCCGGCTCAGCACCGGGCGCCGTCCGCGCTGATCCGAACGCCGGCCGACCAGCATGGCGCCGATCGGCCGGGCGACGAACGAGGTAGCGAAGATGGCGAACGTTGCTGCAAGCGCCGCCTGCTCACCCGGCGGGAAGAACACTTGGGCGAGTACGGTGGCGAAGGCGCCGTAGATCGCGAAGTCGTACCACTCCACGGCGTTGCCCACGCAGGCGCCCACCAGTGCTCGCCGCGTGCCGGCCGACCTACGGGCCGTCGGTCGAGTCACCCCGGTAACTTATCGATCAGGCCGGAACTCCCCCGAAGGCGCGCCCGCAAATCCTCTGGCGAAGACCAGGGATCGGCCGCTGAAAGCTCTTGCAACATTTGCCGACATGTTGCGCGGCACCGATACGTGACCGCGCCCACATTGCTCCTGAATGAAGTTTTTGAACTCGCCTGACCTCTATCGAACCGCTTGCGTGCATCACTTCTCGGCGGATTCGATCACCCCGCGTAATGATTGCGGTTGACCGGTGCTGCAAGTACTTGCAGGCTCTGCTCTGGCGTCGCGGCAAGCGCGGCGCCTCACCAGCGATCTGTGAGAAGGAACTGCGATGCATCGCAACATTGGGATCAACGCGAGACGGCACACCATGGCAGGCATCGCCCGCATCCTCGTCCTGAGCGCGGCCGCCCTGATCACCCTGGCAGCGCCGGCCGAAGCCGCGACCGTCACCACCGCCGACACGCCCGTGCTGCGCTTCACGGCCGACGGGACCGACCGGATCGACGGAACCCTGGAGGCCAACCGGCCCGTCCTGGTCGACTACGACCTGACACGACTCTCGAAGTGCCGCAGCCAGTACGCCGGCGGGGACGCCTGGAGCATCGGCGTCTACTACCGCATCGACGGCGGCCCGATCAAAACCCAGGCGGTCACCCGGCTCGACGAGAACCGGCACAACGTCAAGGCGCCGGCAACCATCGACCTGCCGCTCGGTGGGCATGACCTGGAGCTGTGGTTCCACGTCGGCGACCGGACCGGCTGCAGCGAATACGACTCCCGGTCCGGCGCCAACTATCACTACACGATCGAGCAGCCGGCGGTCGCCACGTTCCGCGCCGACTGGTCCGAGTCGGTCACCGGCCCGATCCGCGCCGGCCACGGCCTCGCCGTCCAGTACGACACCGCCCGCCTCCCGCAGTGCCGGGAGACCCACAACGGCGTACCGGCCTGGCGCATCGACGTCTTCTACCGCTTCGACGGCGGTCCGGCGCAGTCGCGGGCCCTGACCGGCGACAACGGCGAGCCCGTTCCGGCGACCGTCGACATCGCGCACGGCAGCCAGCGGGTGGAGCTCTGGTTCCAGGTCACCGGGCAGCGCAGCGGATGCACCGCCTACGACTCCGACTTCGGCGCCAACTACGCGTACGCCATCGCCTGACCCACCGGGAGTCGTCGCGCCGGACTTCGCCCCGGTACTGCCGGGGCATCGGCGCGGCGACGCCCAGCTTGCGGCACTCCCGGCGATGCGCGGGTATCCCCACCTTCCGGGGTCCTCCGTACGGCCGCTTACGGCGTCGCTTACGCGACGAACCACTCCCGACCAACCAGGAGCGCCAGGGAAGCTGGCCGTTTCAGGAGGTCGCCATGCCTGTGCGACACACGAGTACGACAGCTCTCATCCTTGCGGTCATCGCCGCCACCGCCGGATGCGTCAGTCCAGCCAAGACGAATAGCGCAGTAGACACCTACGTGTGCACGCTAGGCGCGGACACGATAGCGCAGACGATCAGCGGACACGGGGTGTTCCTCAAGGTGGGCGAGACATCCACCCGAACGCTTGCCATCACCGTCGACCCGCGATCGCACGCACGAACCTACACAGCAACCCTGATCTACGAACTGGAAGGCGGCGCGGGCGTCAACCCCAGGCTCAACGCCCAGGTCGGGCAGTGGGCCGGCGGCCTCGCACCCTCCGCCAGAGCTGCCATTGAGGGCACCGCCGGGATGGGCTTCACCTACGAGCGAACCGACAGCGAAGAAGCCGAGGACCTGCTCAGTGAAAAGTGGCCGCCCGACCGGTGGAGCCGCATGATCATCACCCTCGGTGCACGAGCCACCGGGCAGACACAGGCTCTCACATCCGACCTGGCCGGCAAGGTCTCGGTGGGATCCGACGCCAAAGCCTTCCTCACCCTCTTCTCCGACGGCGGCTTCAGCATCACACGATCATGAACCGCCACCCTCGAGGGAAAAGCACCGAGCTGGCTCCTGAACCGTTTCGGGGTGAAGAGCGACAAGGTGTCCGCTGAATGGCGCGGCCGGCTCGCTATCGCCTACGAGGTCCTCTTCGACGCGACCGGCCGCCCGATACGACTCAGCACCGTCGTCGACACCGAACAGGACAAACGAATCAGGCAGGCTACCCGCGTGGTCAACCTGCGCAAGAAGCGCAGTGAGAGGGCTATCCGCAAAGCTATCGGCCACGTACTGACGGACCCGTTCATCTCCGCGGTCACCGCGGATCGGATCTTCCTCGTCGAATCCAAGAAATCGAAGGGACTGTGGAAGGAACTGGACAAGGCCGAGACGACCGTCAGCGCCACCTACGAGGTCGACACGAAGGCCGCAGAATATCCCGTGGACATCGGTCAGTTCGGCATCGCCTACCGCAACGTGAAGATAAGCCGCAAGCTTGTCGACTCCCATATTCGAAGCGGCGGCGGTGAGCAGCGAATGTCGTGCACCGGTCAACCGGAAGCACCGAAGCCACCGGACAAGACCAACAAGTACCGCGAGATACCCACCGACAGGATCCCGTCCCCGCAGCCCGACCCATCGGTCATTCCAAGCACCACGGTGGATCCTTCCCCGTCCGATTCCGCGGTGCCGTCGATCGGCCCAAGCGCCGAGGTCACCGAGTCCACCTCCCCGCAACCCACCGCGACCACGGGAGAACTCCCCGAAGCTCCCCTGCCCGTCCCGGGCGAGATCTGAGGGGGACTGTGCACCGTGAGTGCTAGAAACGGCTCCGCCGCTCGACAGCGGATGCCTCACCGATCGTACGCACGCCGAGCCGCCATTGCCGGTTGGCGAGTTGGATGTTGCCCAGGCTACGCAGGGCAACCACGAGGTCGGCGTTGAGGTCCAATTGCCGGTAGAGCGCAACCGCCAGTTCGGCCGGCTCGACTGCTTCCTTGGTGCGGCGCGCCTGGGCCAGGCAGACCGAGTATCCCTGCAGAGTGTGCGCCAAGAGCTCGAGATCTCCGGTGCCTCGGGCGATCCGCACGACGTGCTGGAGCGTGGCGACCGCCTCCGCCCGGCGTTTCGTCGCGCTGTAGAGGCGGCCGAGTGCGTCGATCACGGTGACCATGCCGGCCGGGCCGCTTCGGTATTGGCGCACCGCCTGCTCGAACTCGGCGGCGGCCGCCTGATGGCGGCCGCGGACGCGGTACAGCCGGCCAATACGCTGCAGGGCGGTGATGTACGCGGATTCCGCCCCGGGATTACGCTCGTACATCTGCCCGTGTACCGCCACCGCCTCCTCGGCCGCGCGCATCGCCTCGCGTATCCGGCCGGCCTTCTCGTACATGCCGGAGAGGTTCTCCAGCACGTGGGCCAGGGTCGGGTCGATCGGGCCCGGCCCCGTCGCCTTGGCCAGGTGCCGGCCGGTGTCGACGCCCCGCTCGGCTATGCCCAGCGCCTCCTTCGGGTGGCCCATCGCGTCGATGTACACGGCCATCGCTGACAACGCCGCGAGCAGCCCGGGACCGTACCTGCCCGGATGTGACTCGGTCAGCTCGAAGTAGATCCAGATGGCCTCCTGCAAGTCCTCCTTGGCCCCCTGCAGGTCGCCGTCGAGGTACCTCTCCCGGCTCCGGTTGTGCAGCGTGATCGCCAGCTCAGGACGGTACGCGTCCGGGTCGGTGGCGGCGAGATCGCGGAAAGCCTCCAAGACCTCGGCCGAACCGCTCTGCCCGCCGAGCTTGGCCTGGTAGACCGTGAGGTTCCCCAGCTCGCTGGCGAACTGCGGCCGGTGTGCGTCCGGATTGACGTCGGAATGGCGGCGGGACAGCTCCAGGGCCTCGACCGCGGTCGCGTGGGCCTGCCGCGTCTGCCCGAGATCGTCCTGGATGGACGCGAGGTTGTACAACGTTCGCCCCAGCGTAGGCCCGTAGGCGTCCGGCTCTGACTCGGCCAGCGGCCGGAGCCGGTCGACCGCCTCGGTCGCCGCTTCGAGGGCTTGCGGGGCGCGGCCCAGCGACTGCAGCGCGGCTGCGAGGTTGGCCAGCGCGTCCGGCAGCGCGCTGCTCAGCGCCGCGGGAGCATCGGGCGGCATCTCGGACCGAAGCGCCTCGATGACGTCGGTCAGCGTGTCTACCGCGTCCGCATAGCGACCGGCTCGCACGTACGCACAGCCGAGGTTGTTCATCGCCTCCAGGAGCAGCAGCCCGGCCGCGCCCATGTTCGACTCGCCGTGCGTCAGGAGGATCTGAACGGCCTCCTCGAGTTGGAGGATGCCCTCGTCCGGGCGGCCGGACTCGGTGAGCCGGGCGCCCGACATCATCAGCGTGACCGCGACACCGAGGATCTCCTCCGGGCGACCGGAGGAAGCCTGCCGCTGCACCTCCAGGGAGCGGGCCGCCGCGGCCAGCGCCTCGGACCGGCGGCCGGCGTTGCCCATCCGCAGCGAATGCACCAACTGGATGCCCGCCTCGGCGGGGGTACCCGCGTGTTCGGCCAGCCGGTGCCGGGTGAGATGGCTGGTGATCACCGCCCCGGCCACGTCCAGATCGACGTGCGGGGTGGCCGGCAGCAGCGGCTCGACCGCCTCAAGCAGCGCGCGATCGACGTGCGCCGGGGTGGTGAGCGCGGCGAGCGCGGTCCCGCCGGCGGCGACCGCGACGTCCGGATGCTCGGTCAGGTGCCGGTACAGGAAGCTCCTCCCGACGTGCGGCCAACGCGACGCGGCGGCGCCCAGGAACGTGACCGTACGCGCGAGGTGCGGGGACTCCGGGGCGAGAAGAGCAATCGCGTACGCGGTCGCCCAGTCCTTGGCCGGATAGTCGCTCTCGTGACCGGGGATCGTCAGCGCGAGGAAGTCCTCGGCGAGCCGGTCCGGGTAGAGCGGTTCGAGCACGGCGCCCGCGTGCTCCGGCGGATAGCAGATCGCGTGATCGGCGAGCACCCGGGACGGATCCGGCGCGGCATCCAGCCGGGTGAGCAACGCGACGCCGTCGGGGCCGGGCATCGCGCCGGTCAGCGCGGCCACGAACACTGCCCGGGCCAGCGGGTCCCGCGGGGTCGTCACGGTCCGATCCCAGCCGAGTTGCTCGCGGTTGAGCAGATAGCGGGTGAGCGCGTCGGTGCCCTGCGGCGCGATCCTGCCCTCGGCAGCAGCGTCGACCGCGACCAGCGCGGCCATGTGCACGGCCAGCGTGAGCCCGTCGAGGTCGCTGATCGGGGCGATCCGAGCCGGGTCCAGCTGATAGAGCGCGGCGAACCCGTCCCGGGCCGCGGCGAACATGTCACGGCGATCCGGGCCGGCGGCCAGGTCGGGCAGTCGCTGGTGTGAGGTGCCGGCCAGGTGGGTGTCGAGGATCGCGCTGACCGCAGGCCAGGCGTCGAGCGTACGGCCGATCAGCAGCACCCGGGTGGGCACGCCGTCGCGGTGCAGGAGCGCGTTCTTCAGCAGCCAGGTCAGATTGCTGAGCAACCACCGGTCCGCGTAGTCGACGATCAGCAGCAGACCGGCGTAACCGTCGAGGGTCAGGTCGTGGCTGCCGGGCGCGGGTGGGTCGGCGTCCGGGCCGTGCAGCGCGGTGGCCACTCGCCAGCCGGCCGCCTCGCACTCGTTCGCGAATCGGGCCGCCAGCCGGGTCTTGCCCTGTCCGCCCGGACCGTGCAGCCAGCGCGCGGCCAGCCGATCCGGGGAGTCTCGCCAGTCCCGCAGCTCGGCCAGCTCAGCCTCGCGGCCGGTGAACGGCACGACTTCGCGGCGCGCGTTCAGCATCCGGCTGGGCATCTGGAGCAGCCAGCGTTCCGGGTACGGCGCGGACGGAGCCCAGCCGGCCAGCAGATACAAAGGAGCGCCGTTGCTGAACACATGCAGATCGGCGTTGATCACCCCGTACGCGAATCCGCCGACCGCCGTGACGGTCTGCTGGATCATCCGTCACTGGGGGGTGTCTGGTGCACGATGACGTTGCCGCCCAGCGAGGCGAACACCTGCCCGTGATCCCGCGCGGTGTTGTGTTGCACCCACTTCGATTCCGGCAGCTGGGGCGCCAGCGCCTCGACCAGCCCGTGCAGCTCCTGCGCCGCCGCCGGATCGTCCTCGACCAGATCGCCGAGCCGGACCAGCCAGCCCTCCCGGAGGCGCTGACGCAATTCGTCGCGCTCGTCGGCGGGCGCCTGCTCGATCGCCTCGGCCAGCACGTCCAGCCGGGCGATCTCGGCGGACTCCCGCCTGGCGTCACCACGCCCGAGCAAGCGGCCGAACCCCGACCGGGCCAGTCTCCACGCATCGGTCGCCGCCGCCGACACCACCGTCGTCGCCCCCGCGGCAAGTAACGCCGCCAGTTCCGGGGTCATCTCAACCTCCTCGCTAGCGTCCGTGTCCAGCCTGGACCAGGCACGCAAGGAAAGCCATTGATCCGCACGGCGAATTTGATACGCCGTGCAGCGGCGCCCCTTCGACGATCAGCTCCGTTCCGACTTGCACCGGACGGCCGCCCTCGGTGTACGGTTTTCCGTACACCGAGGGAGGATCATGGACGTCAAGGGGCAGCCCGATGGCACGGTGGTTGTGGTGCCGACCAGCGAGGAGGCCGCCGCCCTAGGCGCTGACTTGGGCCAGATGCTCGGCATGTTCGCGACGGCGTTGACTGCTCTCGCGCATCTGCGCAACGGCTCAACCGACGACTTCGATCGCACGACCTGGCAGTACTTTCTGCGCGAACTCGAACATAACCTGCCGCTGCGCCTGGACGGAGTCCGCAACGCCTTGATCCGTGCGCACACCGGTGCGGGCGGAACCTATGGCGAGCTGTCGGATGCCATGGGCGTACGGCGCTCCACCGCGCAGTATCGGCGCAAGCGGATCACCTCCGTCCCGCCTGATCAATGGGAGGAGTGGGCGGTGGGCGGCGCACCGCCCACTTCGCCTACGCCACCCAGGGACGGGGCTGGTTGACGATCTCGGCGCGCAGGAACACGTCGTACTTGCCCTCGCCCTTGCCGTCGATCCAGAACTTGTGCGTGTACGGCTCGTTGGTGCCCGGCACGGTGCCCTGGACCTGCGGCGGGGCGTACCCCCGGGCGAACAACGTCTCGCCGTGCTCGCCCACGTAGTCATCGGCCAGGCCGAGACCTTCGACCAGCCCGCCGGCGATCAGCGCGCCGATCGGACCGCCGGTCACCATGCCGGCGATGGTGGCCGCCGGGGTAAGCCCGCTGCCCGGCGCCGCGGCGCTGGCCAGGTCGTAGATCGCAGCACCCTGCGCGGCAGCCGCGGCGGCCTTCTGCATGGCCGCGTCCACCTTCTTGCGGGCGTCCGACGGTGAACCCTCGTCGTTCTCCATCACCGCCACGTGCAGCACGCTGGTGACCACCGGCTGGTTGTCGGCGACCACGGCTGGCGTCACCCGGACGTCGCCCTTGTCCACGTCGGTGAACTTGAACATCGAAGTGGCGGAGCGGCCGAGCCCGCCCCAGGAGACGATGAAGTACGGCTCGTCGCTGCCGGACAGTTCGGTGGACTCGCCCCAGCACTTGAAGCCGACGAACCAGATCCGCAGGTGCTGGTCGATGATGATCTCCGGATTGCCGGCCGCGGTGGTGGTGATGTGCCCACCGGTCATCCGCCAGCGGCCCTGCCCGGCGGCGACGCTCACCGCCCCGGTCGGCAGGCCCAGCGGGCTGGTCACGCCGCCGGTCCGGTCGTACGCCTCGAGCGCCTTGCGGACCACGATGTCGCTGCGGTCCACGAGCGGGGTCAGCGACTGGAGACGCCAGCCCTGGTTCCACAGCTCGTCGTAGCGCTTGCGGTACTGCTCGTACGTCGCCCCGTACAGCTGGAACTCACCGGTGGTGGCGGGACGCCAGACCGCGGTGTAACGGGTGCGCCCGCCCACCACGTACGGCTGAAGCAGTTTGAGGCGCCAGCCCTGCTTCCACAGCTCGTCGTACTTCGCCCGGTACGCCTCGTAGTTCACGTCGTAGATCTGAATCTCGCCCTCGGTCGACGGCCGCCACACCGCGGTGTACCGGACCTGATCGCCCGGCAGCACGAACGGTTGCAGCGCCTTGAGCCGCCAGCCCTGCTTCCACAACTCGTCGTACTTCTTGCGGAAGTCGGCGTACGTCCACCCGTACACCTGCATCTCGCCCTCTTTCGAGGGCTGCCAGACGGCGGTGTAGCGGACCTGGCCGGCCACCACGTACGGCTGGATGAGCTTCAGGCGCCAGCCTTGCTTCCACAGTTCGTCGTACTTGGCGCGGTACGTCTCGTACGGAGCGTCGTAGATCTGGATCTCGCCCTCGGTCGACGGCCGCCACACCGCGGTGTACCGGACCTGGTCGCCGGAGAGCACGAACGGTTGCAGCGCCTTGAGCCGCCAGCCCTGCTTCCACAGCTCGTCGTACTTCTTGCGATAGTCGGCGTACGTCCACCCGTACACCTGAATCTCACCCTCGGTCGACGGTCGCCAGACCGCCGAATAACGGATTTCGTCGTTCGCCATCTCGGTGTTCTCTCCGCATGTGCTCGGGTTCATTGACGAGCCCAGAGCACCATCCGGGACGGGCGGGCGGCCATACGCAGTTCTGCGCATCCCCGTCAGCGCAACCGTCTGGCGGCCGACAGTTCCGGCGCCGCGACGGCGGTGGGATGGGACGGGTGAACACACCCTCATCCACCGACCTGCGGCGCCTCCTCGACCTGGTCTACGACCTGGACGGCGATGCGGAAAGCCATCTGGCCCGGATGGGTGCCATCGTGGGCAGCGACATGACGTCGCTGAGCACCGTGGACCACGTCGAGCAACGGCTGGTCGCCGCCCACAGCGTCCCCGACGAGTCCAACCTGAGCCGGGTCTCCTCGTTCCACCGCGTCTTCACGCTGCACCCGGGCTTCACCGCCTTCCGGGCCGGCACCCTGCACCGCGGCAGGCCCGCCGCCTGGTCCGACGTGAACACGCTGCGCCAGCTGCGGCGCAACCCGCTCTACGTGGACTTCTTCGCCCCGCGCGGCACCCACGACCAGCTGCTGTGCGTGGTCCGGCTGAACCGCCGCGAGGGTCATCTGCTCGCCTTCAACCGATCCCGCCGCGGCTGGACCGGCCGGGACCGCGCCGTGGTCGAGCTGATGTCCGCCCACCTCGGCCGCGCTCAAGCCCGCCGCGCCGAGACCACTCGGCTGCGCCGGGCCCTGACCCGCCGCGAAGCCCTGGACGCGGCAGCGGATCGGCTGGCGGCGCTGACACCGCGCGAGCGCGAGGTGGTGGGCGAGCTGGGCCGCGGCGCCTCGGACCGGGACATCGCGCGCTCGCTGGGCGTCCGCGAACGAACCGTCCACAAGCATCTGGAACAGGCGTACCGCAAGCTGGGCGTCAACTCCCGCACCCAGGCGGCAGCTCTGCTCCACGGCTGACGGCCGGCAGCCGCCCTGACGCATGAGTGGTCAATGTGCCGGCGGGACGAGGGCGGCCAGGGCCCGGGCGGTCCAGTCCCGATAGCGCTCGATCGTCCACCCGCGCCCGTGGACCAGCAGCCCGTACTGCAACGGGGATCCGACCGTCCACAGCACATCCTGCATGTAGGCGACGGCCGCCGGGTCGGCGACGCCGAGGCGGTCGGCCAGCGTGGCCGCCAGTTGCCCGGCGCCGGTGAGGCGCTGTGCCTCCAGCAGGCGTTCCAGCTCGGCGATCTCCGGATCGGCGTCCGCGGCGCGGTGCACCACCGTGTAGATGCCGTAGGCGCGCTGCACGATCTCCGCGTAGGCGTCCGCGAGCCGTTCGAAGGCCTCGTGTGCGGTGGCAGCCTGGTGCACTCGTTGCATGGCCGACCGCATGGCGAGCGGAACATCGTCGGAGTCGCCGACGATCGCGGTGTCCACGGCCTGCTTCAGCAGATTGATCTTGGCCGTGAAGCCGGCGAAGACGGTACGGCCGGACACCCCGGCCTGCGCGGCGATCTGCTCGACCGACGTGCCCGCGTATCCCTGCTCGACGAAGAGCCGCCGAGCGACCTCCACGATGCGGTCCCGAGTCTGCTGCGCCTGCAACTGTCGGCTTCTGGCGTCATAGCGGCGACGGTCTAGCCGCGGTGCTGTCATTCGCCTACCTTAACGAGTATTGAACTCAGTTCGAGTGCAGCGAAAGGAGATCGTGATGCATCTCGACTACCGGACCGCCGGCGCCGGTCCCCCGGTCCTGCTCATTCACGGAGGTGCCGAGGACGCTGGAATGCTCACCGGCCAGGCCGACGCCCTCGCCGCGACCCGGCGGGTCATCTGGTACGACCGGCGCGGCACGGGTGCCAGCACCCGCGACGACTGGCCGGGATCCGGCGCTGATCAGCACGCCGACGACGCCGCCATGCTGCTGCGCGAACTCGGCGCGGTGCCGGCAACAGTGCTGGGGTTCAGCTCCGGCGGCATCGTGGCCTTGGCCCTGGCCGCCCGCCACCCCGAGCTGGTGACCGAAGCCATCGCCTGGGAACCCCCAGCCGTGGCCATGCTGCCCGACGGCGAGCAGATGCGTACGGCGTTGCATGAGCCGTACGAGGAGCATCTGCGCCGCCGGCCCGGTGACTGGCGAGGGGCGTACCACGTGCTGTTGCGCACTCTGTCGCAAGGCCGCGCCGACCTGGACTCGCCGATCGTCAAGCTCGCCGAGGCGAACGCCGAGGCGGTGCTACGCGACGACGGCCCGCTCATCACCGCGCGCACGTTCCGCCCCGGCGAACTGCCGCCCGGCAAGGTGATCATCGCCCTGAGCGAGACGCCGAACCCCTTGCACGAGGCGATCGGAATCCGTCTCGGCGAACTGACCGGCCAGGCGCCGCTGACCGTCAAGGGCGCCGACAGCCACGAGGTGTACCTGGAAAAGCCCCAGGTGATCGCCGACTTCCTGGAATCCCGGAAGGACATGTCATGAAGCGTCTTCCCGTCATACTCCTGATCGCCCTCGGCATTCTGGCCTGCGCCCAGCCGGCCTCCGCCGATCCGCCGCACACCTTTGAAAGATTCCTGACCCGGTATGAGGCCGCCAACACCGCCTTCGTCAACGGCGACCCGTCCCGCTGGCTGGCGATCACCGCCGGCCGGGATCCGGTGTCGATCTTCGGCGGATTCGGCGGCCGGGGAGAAGCCGGCACCGCCGAGGTGCACCAGCGGTACCTGCTCGCTGCCGGCGCGTTCCAGCCCAGCGGCGCCACCGTCGACTTCGACTACCTGGTCAAGGACGTCCGCGGCCGGATCGCGTACACGGTGGCCATCGAGACGGCCGACGTGCTCTACACCGGGAGCACCACGCCGCACCGGCAGGTCCTGCGAGTCACCATGATCTTCCGCTTCGACAACGGCGCCTGGAAGATCGCCCACCGGCACGCGGACACGATGATCGACTTGCAGCTGCCCGAACGCTCAAGGTGAGCCGTCCATTTGCGTAGGCGGTCAGGAGCTGAGCGAGTAGATCGTGAGGATGTTCCCGTCGGGATCGCGCATCCACGCGACTCGCAGGCCCGCCTGGTCCGTGGACACGCCGTCGCCGTCAAGGCTGAAGGGGATGTCGTCCGGGCCGAGGAACGGCACATCGCGGGATCGCAACTCGCGGACGGTGGCGGACACGTCGTCAACTCGGAAGGTAGCGACCGGCCAGCCTGCTGAGCCGGCGTCGGGAATCTCCGGAAGTAGGTTAATCACGGTCCCGTAGTCGCCGGACACGGTCCAACCGCCGGGGGTAGCGGCGCCGTCCAACCCCAGTTGGCCCTCGTAGAATTTGCGCGAGCGCTCCAGATCGCTCACCGCTACCACGGGCGCGATATGAACCGGCGATGGTCGCCCAGACCCAGTCATCAGCATCTCCCTTCGGCAGGCGGCCGCTGTCCTACGCTGCCCGATCCGGCCTACCGACAAACCCGGCCCTTCCCCACCAATACGTGCCGGTAGCCGGCTCCCCGCACCGGTCGGCGTCCAACGGCTTGCAGCGTCCACCGACTAAGCCCCGTTTACTTGGCATTGCTCTAGTTCGCGCCATCCGGCAGGCGGCGGTAGAACGCCTTTTCCGGGCCGGAAGCGGGTCACCGGGAAAGGCGGCCGCCCCTAAAGTGTCGATCGAGACATCGACACTAATTCACGGGGGCAAACCATGATTCTGTCTCGTTCCCGAAGGCTGTTCGCCGTTCTGGCGGCAACCCTCCTCACTGCGGCCGGCTTGCTCGTCAGCCCGGCGCCCGCGCTGGCCGCGATCACCACGTACGTCAGCGTCAAGAAGCCCGACGGGGCCACCAGCGTCAAGGTGCTCGACATGCGCGAGTACTCCAGGGACAACTACGGCCGCGCTCAGCTCTGGGCGCTGCGCAAGACCGGCGAGGTCCGCAACCAGCGATGGACCATCACCCGGGTGGCCAGCGACGAGTGGGGCCAGGGCATCTACACGCTCCGGAACTCGCTCTCGCAGAAGTGCCTCGACCAGCCCGGCGGTGGCGGCAACGGCACCCCGGTAGTCCAGATGACCTGCGACAGGAACAGCACCAGCCAGCAGTGGGTCTTCGAGGACATCTTCGGCGACGGCACCGCCTGGCAGCCGCTCTCGAACAACCGCTCGGGCCTCTGCCTGGACGTGACCAATGTCAGCTACAACGACGGCGCCCTGCTGCAGGTCTGGCGCTGCGTCGGCGACTGGAACCAGCGCTGGAACATCTCCTGAGACCCGCCGGCCGCCCCGGCCACGGCCGGGGCGGCTGGCCTACGCCGGAAGGCGCATGATCGGCTCGTGCCTCCATCGCTTCAAGACGTCACGCTGACCAACAGCGCCTGACCGGCAGCTAGATCAGTGCGTCGAATCGCCCGTTGAAATGAGGTGCCCTGGGCGGCACCCGTAGCTATCGTCCGGGGACGCTTCCGAGTGAGGGGCGTACCGAATGTCCGTTACGGCGTCGGTCGGCACTCCGGGGAGCCGACGGTGGAAGCGTCATTAGCGCATGAGAACCGCGTGGTGCTTGATCTCGTCCAGGCCGCGCTCGGTCTGATCACTCGTGAGATGCGTGCCATCTCGGTTCGCACGGAGCCGGGCCGGATCATCTTGTACATAGCTGTACATGAACGCAGTGCGCAGATTCAGGAAGACATCGACGACTTGGTATTCGAGCGGGCAACGCCGCCCGGTACGGGGCGTAGTTTGCGACCCGTCCGCGCGACGCGCTCGTAGCCGTAGTCAACGAGACGCCCGGTCCGCTTCCGCGTTCCGGGCGTTCGTCCGTTCGCTGCTAATCCCAGTTGGTGCCGGTCGTGATGGTCGTCGCTGACTGAGTCTGTGACGTGTCGTGGGACGTTGCGGCAGCGGCCGGCTGCGCAGCCAGCAGCATGGCGGCCAGCGCAGCCGCGGCCGCGGCCGCGCCGATGATCCTGAGCTTCGTCATTGTGTCCCCCGTTCCCCAGTGTGATGCCGTACGGCCTATGAGCTCTCTGCCCTGCAGGGTAGGAGTTCGTCGGGCTCGGGTCGCTCGGACCAAGAACGGCGGGTGAATGGAGCGACAATGGACAAAGGTGGCACGGCATCGAAGGAATTTCGGCGCGTTCCCGAGCTGCGGGCATGATCAGGGGCCACGACTCGCAATCCGGACCGCCGTCGCCGCCGCAGCGGCCTGCTCCGGCGACATTTGCCGCCCGCCATCCTCAGTCTTCTTCCGTGGCTCACGACGTTCGATGGCATCACTCACGGCGCCCATCCCGCCAGGCTTCAACCCGGCGCGTTGAGCCGGAAACACCGCTCCTGGCACAGTCCCGATTCCGGCCGATCTCCGAGCATCGGGTTCATTCGGATTCTGGAGCGGCGACATGCCGACGAACTGCTGGTCGAGGATCGCGTCGGCGATCGCGGTGGCTGTCGGGAGCGACACGCAGCCAGGTGCTGCACATCATCGGCGCGGAGGCCGTACTCGTCACCGCGCTCGGGGCGGTGTTGGCCGCGGTCGCCGTGGTGCCCGCCGTCGCCGGTCTCGCGCTCGCGGTGCGAGATAAGAACCCGCAGGTGCTCATCGTGTTGCCGTGGTGGCCGGAGTCGCCGGCGCCTGCCTCGTCATCGCGCTAGCCGCGAGCCTGGTCCCGGCGGGCGTACTGGTGCGCCAGCGACCTGCCGGCCCGGCGAACACCTGGGAGTAGCGGCAGACAGCGGAAATGCCGCCTGCGGTGGCGGCATGACTTGCCGGACGTGGGCAGAGCCCGGCCGTTGCTCGCCGAGCCGCTGAAGCGGGATGGCACCTCACGTTTTCTGGCGAGCCACAGCGCACGATCAGCGGCTAGATCTGCGTGTCTACCGGCTGTTGTCTTCAGCTCGGCTTGATCTGTCTTCCGCCATCATGGATGACTACCGCCTGGTCGTCGCGGACAGGGACGAAGTCGTACCGGTCTCCATGTTCGGCGATGATCTGCGCGTAGAGCTCCTCACGACCACGGTTGGCATGCGACAGCGGGTAGAACGACACGAGCCCAAGACCCGCAGAGTCGGTCACCTGCCCGGGATCGTCATCGTTTCTGTACCTCGCAAGGTCCGGCGCTGCGAGCGCCGCTCCGGAAGACATTCCCGCATAGGCGAACTGTCCTGAGGCGACGCCCTGTCTGACGGCGTGGAGGAAGCCGGTTCGCTGAGCATGCTGGAGTAGAAAGATCGGATAGCCACCGGTGACGAATACCAGGTCCGCATCGGCCAGAACCGCGGATACCTCCTCGGGCGTCGCGGGCTCGAGATCGAGGCGCCGCACCGACAGCCCTTCACGAGTCATCGCCGCTTCGGCCACATCAACCCACGGCGTCGCGGGCAACGGATTGCCCGCCGTCGGAACCAGAACCGCCCGCCTGGGCCGGGGGGCGAGGGTGTCGAGCCAGGCTCCAAAAGCACCAAGCCCTTGACTGCCGAGGAAGAGGTCCATCGCGACAGTATGGTCCGTCATGTACGCCGGACGACGACTACATGTACGCATCCGCTCTTCGGCAGATCCGGTTGGTGGTCAGGCTCGATGCGCGACCTTTGCTGCGGCAAGGCCGAGGATGTGGCTGCTCCACCCGAACGCGGGTGCGGTGTGCCGGGCCGGGCGCTCACCGGCCAGGGCCGTCGCGCCTCGCGTCGCAGCGAATCACGGCAGCGCGATGGCACTGTGATCCCGACGGGCCGGTCGTGGTCTTGCCGGGGGCGGCCGGCATCCGAGCCGGGCCGCCGGCCGGGCTGGCGCGGAGCTTGCCCGCTCCGCGCCAGCCTCTTCCGGATCACTCGGGCAGCGATGCAAGTCGGCGTCATGCTGCTGCCGTCGCGGCCCGGAAGCTGCGCACCCCGCCCTCGGCCAGCAGGTGAGGTGATTTCGGGAGGGCAGGGTCGAATGAATCGCCGGGATGTCCGGTGCGTTTGTTTTCAACCGAAGGTTGGGGTGGTTCTGAAGCCGCGCTTCGACGTCCAAGACATTGCCAGATTGTGGCAAGTTTATCAAGTGATATCTGTCAATGCATTGCCCAAACGTCCCACGCAACGCGTTCATCGAGAAATTAGGAGTGGACGCGAAAAAATCATTAAGGATTCTGTTATCGGGAGTGGTAGCCGGATGGTCGTCTCACTGTGGCCGGCAGAGCCGGCGAGACGGGGAACAATGCGAGACCCGCGGTCAGCCGCTCGAGAGGGCTCAGCCCGCCGGCGGCCCGAGCGCAAACCGAACAGCATCGGGTATGCCGCATGATGCGCTTGCGCCACAGCACGCTCGGACGGCCGCTCCAGCCGTCCAATGCGACGGTCAACCGTGCGCATCGGGGACTGGCCTCCAGGACGGCGACCAGTGACCGGCAAAGATCGAGCTGGTTGCGCATCCGCTGGAGGCGCACACCGGCATGAGCAGCGCTCGTTGCCAGCGTATCGGCCAGCTCGGCCCTGGTCAGCCGGCCCGCCGCCTCGAGCCACCACAGCGATAGCACCACCCGATCACCCCGATCGAGCCACCGGCTTGCGCGCACCACCTGCCGGCGGTCCTGGGACAGCTCAACGCATGCCAGGACCAGGCTCTCCGCATCCGCGTGCGGCGGATCGGCCACCTCCTCGAGAGGTACGGCACGCTCGGCGTCCACCTGCCGCCGGTGAAGATGACTGCTGATCTGGCGAGTCGCGATCGCCGCCAGCCATGGCCGGAAGCTCTCCGGGGTACGCAGGCTGCGCAATTCCCGCACTGCCCGCAACATGGTGTCCTGCACGACGTCGTCGACCTCCGGGAGCCCACCCAACGCCCTGCGGGCGATGGTGTACACCAGCGGCAGGCTGACTCTGGCCAGATCCTCGAGCGCCCTCCGGTCGCCGGCCTCCGCGGCGACGACCAGGCTCCGTTCGTCGGCGACGCCGGTCCCCATCAGGTCAGCATTCGGGTAGCTCGCGGCGACTCGGCGCACACCGGCGCGGCACGCGGCCTGCGCACCTGACGGCCAATTGCCGTCGCGATTCCAGGATTGGCCTTCGCCACCGTGCCGGTGCCGACGAAAGCATTACTGGTGGCGGTGTGACGCTTCGAAGCCTCGTCGAAATACAGCCCGTAATGACCGTTGGCCCGCGCGACAACTCTCGCTGATGAACGCATCCCGAGTGCGATTGCCGGCGAGGAGTCGGCCAGACGTGATGGTGGGCCTGGCACACCGGACCTGACATTTATATAGGTCTCGGCTGGTGCAGTAATCGCCGGCGGCTGGCCGCAATCGGTCGGCATGGGGCCGTCGAGGCGGGTGGTGGTGGCTTCAGCCAGCAGTCGCCCGCGCGCCGCGAAAGGCGAAGATGGGACCACGTTGTCTCCTCATGGCGGCCTCCGAACGCACCTCCCCGGGGGACACCCCGGAAGGCTTAAATTCATATGACGTATGACGTCATGACCCACACGTTAAGTGACCGCTAACATCCGGTCAAGTGATCGATATCGATTTGCTCGAGGGTGGCACGCAGGAAGGACAACCCGTCGCGAGCAAGTGCGTCCTGCGACGGGGCGAGCGGCCGCCAGATCGCGGCGGCGGTGGCGATCGCCTCGTTGCGCGCGGTGAACGACTCGATGCAGACCGGGCCTCGGTAGCCGGTCGCGGCCAGAGCGGCGAGGAACCGAGGCCAGTCGAAGTGATCCCTGCCCGGTGCGCCGCGGTTCGTGCCGCTCACCTGGACGTGCTTGATGTACGGGCCGGCGAACGCCAGAGCCGCGCAGGGATCGTTCTCCTCGATGTTCATGTGATAGGTATCGATCATGAGACCGACACTCGGCGGCAGGCCGTCGATCATTTCCACCGCCTGCTCCACGGTGTTGACGACGCTCGTCTCGTAACGGTTGAGGGCTTCCACGCCGATGCTCACGCCCCGCTCCCCCGCATGGTCGGCCACCGGCCGCAGAGCGCGGCGGACGTCCGCGTAGCAGGTCGCGCGGGCCGTGGCGGACATGTGCCAGGTCCGTCCGACCGCGGCGTAGACCGGTCCGCCGACACAGGCAGCGCCGACGGCAGCGGCGTGGTCGACGCAGGACTTCAGATACGCCACGGTGGAGGCGACCGTCTCTGGCGGGGCGTTGACGAGGTCGCGTCCGGGCGAGGTGACGGCGCAGACGCCGGCCGCGGTCAGGCCGTACGCCGCCAGCAGATCCCGGGTACGCGCCGGCTCCCAGTCGCCGAGTCGCTCGATCGGCAACTCGACCGCGTCGAAGCCGAATCCGGCGATCCGCGGGATCAGCTCGGCCAGGGCCGCGTCGTCGACCGGTGAGGTCCACACCCACGGGTTGACACCGATGGCGCGCACGGAACTACTTCCACCGATCCGGGTAACCGGGAAGGTCGGTGCAGCCGCACATCGCGTAGTGCAGCGGGGGCATGTCCGGGTCGGCGTACTGGGCGAGGTTTTCCTGGGTGATGGTCGGCTGCGGCAGCTTCCACGGGCTCGGCACCTGCTCGCCGTCCAAAATCTTCAACGCGGCGATGACGGGGGTACGCCACTGATATGTCGGATACGTCGGCGCGATGGCCGTGAGCTTCCGGTCCTTCCACAGCTTGAGGAAATCGAGCTGATCCTCGCCGTTGATCGGGGGCACGGGCTGCCCGGCATCCAGGAACGCCTCGACCGCCGCGACCGCAACCGCCCCCGCGTCCATCCAGACGCCGTCGATCGTGCCGTACCGCTGAAGATAGTCGTTGACGATCTTCTTGGTCTTGGCCGGGTCACCGTCGGTGAACTCGACACCGACCACGTTCACACCCGCCTTGTCGAACGCGACCTTCGCGGCCGACCAGCGCGTCTCCAGGACGTCGACGCCGGGCAGGATGCGCAGGGCGAGCACCTTGCCACCCGGCTTCATATTCCCGCTGACGAACTCCGCCGCAACATGACCGAAACCGTAGCCGCCGATCGGATTGACGAAGGTCACCGGACACGTGGTATCGACGCCCCGGTCGAAAACGATGACCGGCAGGCCCTTCTTGCAGGCGCTCTCCACGGCCGGGGTGAGCGTGGCAGTGGTGTTCGGTGAGACGATGAGCGCGTCACAGCCCTTGCCGAGCAGGTCATTGATGTCCGCGATCTGCTTCTGGTCCTTGCCTTCGGCATCGATGTGAACGAACTGCTCGATACGGCTCCGCTGCGCATCGACCTCGGCCTGCATGGTCTTGAAGCCCACCTGGCGCCACGGGTTGTTCAACCCGGCGTTGGAAAAGCAGATCTTGTGCGGTCCCGCCTTCTTGAACTTCGCGGTATCCACCATTGTCGGCTGGAGAGCCTGCTCCCACGGCTTTCCGTCCGGCCCGGCGGGCGTGGCGTCGAGGAGGGCGAGCTCCCTGTCGTAGTCCGCCTGTACGAAGAACTTGGACTGCTCGCCCGTGCCCGACCCGGCGGGCCCGGAAGCGGCGGCCGATGGCGCGGTGGCCGGTTCGTCGGTCGCACAGCCGGTGAGCACCAGCAGGGTCCCTACAGCCAGGACAGTTATGGTGCGTCGCACGGAATCCCCCTACCTCGATGTGGAACGAACAGACGAGACCGCCACAGCGAGCAGGATGATCGCGCCCTGGACGGTGGACTTGAGGGCGCCGGAGACGCCGTAGAAATTCAGCAGGGCGAACAGCATCTCCAGGGTCAGCGCGCCGAGCATCGCGCCGAACACCGAGCCGCGGCCACCGCCCAGAGCGACACCACCGAGAACCACCGCCGTGATCGCAGCGAACTCCAAGCCTGCGCCCGCCTGGAACGAGACGCCGCTGTACCCGCCGAGCAGAATCGCCGCCAGCGCCGCCGCGAGGCCGCTGAGGACGAACGCGATGGTCTTGGCGCGCCACACCCGCACGCCGCTCAGTTCCGCTGTTCGCGGGTTGCCGCCGACGGCCACCAGGGTGCGACCGAAGTCGGAACGACTCAGCAGCACGGCCGCAGTGGCCACAGCCAGCAGAACGAGCAGCGCGTACTGCACCCGGCCCAGGCCGGGAACGTCCTCGAACGCCCGCCGGCCGAACCGGCGGAACTCCTCCGAGAGTCCACCCTTCGGGGCGCCGTCGGACCACAGGTAAACGGCGCCGACGAGGATCAGGAACATGCCGAGGGTGGTGATGAACGACGGCACCCGCAGCCGGGTCGTGACGAGACCGTTGATGAGACCGACGAGGATGCCGAACGTGAGCAGCAGCGCCACAACCGGCCAGGTACGCGACGGCTCGCTGTCGATGAGCCGGGCCGCGACGACGACCTGCGCGGTGACCAGGGAGCCGACGGAGAGATCGAACTCGCCTGAGACGATCACGAAGTACTGACCGGCGGCGAGCAGGATGATCGGCGTGGAACGGCCGAGGAACGACAGCAGGGACGGCGGGGCAAGGAAGTTGGGCTGGCGGACAGCGATCAGCACGAGCAATACCGCGAGGAGCATGACGATCGGAACCAGGCTTCCGGCGCGGAACCGCCGGAGCCGCAGCGGAAGCGGGCGACGCTCAGCGATCTCCATGGCTAGGGCGCCGCCCTTCCCCGGACCCGCTGGGCGTAGACGGCGACCGCCGCAATGATGATCACGCCACGGATGACCTGTTTGAAGAACGCGTCGACCTCGAGCTGGTTGAAGATCGCATCGATGCCGGCGAGCAGCAGCACTCCGCCGACAGTGCCGGCGACCCCGCCGATACCCCCGGCCAGGGCGGTGCCGCCGAGGACCACCGCGGCGATCGACTCGAGGTCGTACAGGCCTTCGGTGCCCACCCGCGGAGCGCCCGAGCCGAGCCGGCTGGCGAGGTAGATACCGGCGAGGCCGGCGCAGAGCGAGCACAGCACGTGCGCGGTGACGAGGACCCGGCTGTTGCGCACCCCGGAGAGCCTGGCGACCTCCGGGTCACCGCCGACGGCGATCAGGTGGTGACCGAAGCGGGTACGCGCCAGGGCGAACCAGGCTGCGCCCGCGACGCCGAGCAGCAGGAGGAACGACAGCGGTACGGGCCCGATCCGCTGGTACCCGAGGGTCTGCACGAGAGCGGGTGCGGTCCTTCCGGCCGGGCCGTCGTAGCCGTTGTCGAGGTAGCCCTTCAGCAGCAGCCCGACGCCGACGGTCGCGATGAACGGATTGATCTTCACCTTGGTGACCAGCAGGCCGTTGCACAGGCCGATGCCGGCACTGACCGCAAGGGCCAGGCCGATTCCGGGCAGCAACGCCGCGTCGTCGCCGCCCATGGTCTCGGCCGCAACCAGAGTGCTGAGGCTGATGACGTACGCCACCGAGAGGTCGAGTGAGCCACCGATGACGACCAGGGTCTGGCCCACCGCGACCAACCCCAGGCCGGCTGCCACGTGCAGCAAGCTCACCGTCGTCGGCACGCTGAACAACTGGCCGCCGTCGATCGCGACCACCAGCCAGCCGATGGCCAGGGTCAGGACCAACGCCACGAACACTCCCGGCGAGGCCCGCCGGGCCGGCATGGACAGCGCGCTACTCATCCGACCGACTCCCGCGTGGTGCCGACGGCCAGCGCGACGACATCCTCCTCGCTCGACCCGGCGGGCAGTTCGCCGGCGATCCGGCCGTCGCGCATGACGATGAGCCGGTCGCTCAGGCCCAGCAGCTCGGGCAGCTCGGACGAGACCACAAGCACGGCTGCGCCCGCCCGAGCGAGTCTGCGGACGAGGTCGTGGATGGCCGACTTGGAGCCCACGTCGATGCCCCGGGTCGGCTCGTCGAACAGCAGGACCCGCGGACCGAGAGCGAGCCACCTGGCGAGCACGACCTTCTGCTGGTTGCCGCCGGACAGAAAACGAATGTCCTGGTCCTCCCCCGCGGCACGCAGCTCGACGGCCGCGAGCAGGTCCCGGATCCGTGCCGCGCGGGCACCGCGGCCGGCCCACCCCGGGCGGACGGCACGACTGGCCAGCAGCGCGTTGTCCAGCACCGACAGCCCGGCCACGATGCCCTCGCCCTTGCGGTCCTCGGTGACGTACGCGATCCCGGCTCGCATCGCGGCGCGTGGCGAGCGCAACCGCACCGGCTCTCCGTCGATCGTCACCGCACCGGTGGTGAACGGTGAGACCCCGAACAGCGATCGGGCCAGCGCGGACCGTCCGGCGCCGCGCAGCCCGCCGACGCCGAGCACCTCGCCGGCGCGCAGCTGGAGGTTGATGTCGCGCAGTATCCGGTTCCCGCCGGCACGGACCGCCAGCCGGACCGGGCCCCGCTCGTCCGGCTTCGCGCGCTCGGCGTAGTAACCGGACAGTTCGCGCCCGACCATGTGCCGGACCAACTGGTCGGCGGTGACCTCGTCCGTATTCACCGTGGTCACTCGGCGGCCGTCCTTCAGCACGGTGATCCGGCTGGACAGATCGAAGACCTCGGCGAGCCGGTGGGACACGTACAGCACGCCTATGTGGTGCTGCTGGAGCCGCCGGACGAGAGCGCGGAGCTGGCCGACCTCATGATCGGCCAGGGCCGCGGTGGGCTCGTCCATGATGATCAACCGAGCGTCGAGGGCCAGCGCCTTGACGATCTCCACAACCTGCTGCTGGGCCACACCCAGTCGTCCCACGCGGGTATCGGGCGGCAGCGAGCCCTCCCCGACCGAGGCGAGGAGCTCCGCGGCGCGGCCCAGCATCGCCCGCCGGTCGACGAGCCCGCGCCGCCGGGGCTCCCGGCCCAGGAATACGTTCTCCGCGACGGTACGCTGCGGCAGCAGGTTGAATTCCTGGTGGACGATGCCGATGCCGGCCCGCTGGGCATCCCTCGGACCGGAAAAGTGCCGCTGTGCGCCGGCGAACTCGATGGTGCCCTCGTCGGGCGGGTACACCCCGGACACGATCTTCATGAGGGTGGACTTGCCGGCGCCGTTCTCCCCCACGACAGCGTGCACCTCGCCCGGCCGGACCTCGAGATCGACACCCCCGAGCACTCGCACGCCGAGGAACGACTTACCGATGCCCTGGAGTGCGAGCAGCGGGTCGGACATCAAAACCCCTACGTTCAGTAGTTGACAGCACGGGATCGCGGTCGGGCGAAGATCTGGCCGACGCTCGAGTCATAAGACGTCATACCTTCGACATGTCCCGACCTTAGGCGCCACATTGGACCTTGGCAATCCCTGCTGGGAGCGCTCCAACCCGAGATCAGCAAATCCGGACTCGGAAAAATTTGTTACGAGAACGGCGCCAACGGGTCGCATTGACATCTAGCGATATGCGGTCGCATGCTGCCGAGCAGACCGCGGGATGAAGTAGCGCCAGGTGTGACAATGCGTTACTTCCCGAGGGACCGTGATTGCCGTCGCGGCGGACGGCATGGCGACCTGATGGCACATACAGCTGCGCACCCCCAACCAGGAGGTGCGGGTGGCGCGCGCCCGTGGTCGGCATTGTTGACCGCCGAATAGGAGACGGCATGCGTCGCAGCACATTGATCTTCGGGGCCGTCGTCGGCCTGTTACTGTCCCTCGCGATCGTCCGCCCGGCGTCAGCGGCGCCGGCCTTCCGCGCCCTACTCTTCACCAAGACGGCCGGTTTCCGGCACGACTCGATCCCCGCCGGCATCCAGATGTTCCGCGAGCAGGCGGCCGCCGAGAACTTCGAGGTGGTGCAGACCGAGGATGCCGGCGTCTTCACCCCGGCCAACCTCGCCACCTTCGACGTTCTGATCATGTTCCAGACGTCGGGCATGGTGTGGACCACGGCGGCTCAGCGTCAGGCCGTGGAGGGCTTCCTCGCCGGCGGCAAGGGCATCGTCGCGGTCCACAACGCCACGGACATGGGCATCGAGAACGAATACCCGTGGTGGGACGAGACCATCAACGGGGGCGCCCACATGCCCGAGCACTCCCCCGGTGTCCTCTCCGGCACCGCGATCGTCGCCGACAAGAAGCATCCGTCGACGGCGGCGCTCCCCGACCGGTGGAACCGTGCCGAGGAGTGGTACAACTTCGACGCCAACCCGCGCGGCAAGGTGCACGTTCTGGCGACCGCCGACGAGCGGACATACAACCCCGGCTCCCGGGCGATGGGGCCGGATCACCCGATCTCCTGGTGCCGCAATGCCGCCGGTGGCCGGGTCTGGGCCACCGCCATGGGCCACGCGGCCGCGTCCTACAGCGAAACCCCGTTCCGCAACCACGTCCTCGGCGGCGTCAAGTGGGCCGCCGGCGCCGCAGCCGGGGACTGCGGCGGCACCGTCTGGAACAACTTCGAGAAGCGGACCCTCGACGACAACACCCTCGACCCGATGGCACTGGCCGTCGCCCCGGACGGGCGGGTGCTCTACGTCCAGCGGGCGGGACAGGTGAAGATCTTCAAGCCGACCACGAACACCACAGTCACCGCGGGAACGCTCAGCGTCTACACCGGCGGCGAGGACGGGCTCACCGGGATCGCGCTCGACCCGAACTTCGCCGCCAACGGCTACGTCTACCTGTATCACTCGCCGGCGAACAGCGCGACCGACATCAACCGGGTCTCGCGTTTCACGCTCACCGGCGACACGCTGACCATGTCCAGCCAGGTGACCGTCATCGACGTCCCGGCCTCTCGCGACCGCACCGCCCCCGAGCCCGGGCACACCGGCGGCTACATCGCGTTCGGCCCGGACGGGAACCTCTACATCGGGACCGGCGACGACGTCCCGCCCAATCTCGACCCGGCGTGGCAGGGCTACGCCCCGCTCGACTGGCGATCCGGCAGAGCCCACCTGGACGCGGCCCGCACCGCGGGCAACACCAACGACCTACGCGGCAAGCTGCTCCGCATCCGGCCGTCCGCCGCAGGCGGGTACACCGTTCCGACCGGAAACCTCTATCCGCAGGGAACGGCCCAGACCCGTCCGGAGATCTACGCGATGGGCTTCCGCAACCCGTTCCGCTTCTCGATCGACCCGGCCACCGGCTGGGTCTACCTCGCCGACTACGGCCCGGACCGGGGCGGCCCGGCCACCAACCGCGGCCCCGAGGGCCTGGTCGAGCTGAACGTCATCAAGTCCGCCGGCAACTACGGATGGCCGTTCTGCCACGGCGACAACCAGCCGTACGCACCGTACAACCCGAGCACCGGCGCCGTGGGCGCGAAGTTCAACTGCGCCGCACCGGTCAACAACTCGCCGAACAACACGGGGCTGACCAGCCTCAAGCCGATCGTCGCCCCGAACATGTGGTACGGCTACGGCGCGTCGCCCACCTTCCCGGAGCTCGGCACCGGCGGATCGGCTCCGATGGCGGGACCGGTCTACCGCTACAACGCGGCGAACCCGTCGGAGACCAAGTTCCCGCCCTACTACGACGGCGTGCACTTCTTCTACGAATGGGAGCGCAAGTACGTCAAAGAGGTGCACTTCGACTCGGCGTCAGCCGTCACGCGGACCAATCCGTTCCTGCCCGGTGGCAACTTCAACAAGCCGATGGACATGACGTTCGGGCCGGACGGCTCGCTCTACCTGCTCGAGTGGGGCGCGAACTTCGGTGGGGGCAACAACGACTCCGGCCTCTACCGGATCAGCTACGTGCACGGCGGCCGCGCACCGGTCGCCAAGGCCACCGGCACACCCACGAGCGGTGCCGCGCCGCTGACCGTCCAGTTCAGCAGCGCGGGATCGGCGGACCCGGACCCGGGCAACACGCTCAGCTACCTGTGGACCTTCGGCGACGGCGTCACCTCCACCGCGGCCAACCCCGCACACACCTACACCGCCAACGGCAGCTACACGGCGCAGTTGAAGATCACCGACAACACCGGCAAGACCGGCTTCGCCAATGTGCAGATCACCGTCGGCAACGCCGCGCCGGTGGTCACCATCACCGTGCCACCCGACGGGGGCATGCTGAACTTCGGTGACAAGGTGTCGTACACGGTCAGCGTCTCCGACCCGGACGGCGGCCCGATCGACTGCACCAAGGTCTTCGTCAACCCCGCACTCGGCCACGACGACCACCAGCACGAGACCACGGACTACCCCGGTTGCTCGGGCACCATTTCGACCGACCTGCTAGGCGGTCACCCCGACGGTGCGAACCTCTACTACGTCCTCAACGCCCGCTACACCGACAACGGCGGCGCCGGCGGTGCGGCGCCGCTCACCGGCTACGCCAAGGCGATCCTCCAACCCAAGGACAAGCAGGCCGAGTTCTACTCCAGCCAGTCCGGGGTACGCATCGTCGAGCAGGCCGGCGCCCAGGGCGGCAAGCGGATCGGCGACATCTCCCCCAACGACTGGGTGGCATTCAGCCCGATAAGCCTGTCGGGCATCGCCAACGTCAGCTACCGGCTGTCGTCGCCCGGCGGAGGGGGATCGATCGAGCTGCGCGCCGACTCGCCCACCGGCACCCTGCTGGCCACCACCCCGGTGGTCAACACGGGCGGATGGGACAGCTACCAGTCCACACCCGCGGTGAACGTCGCCGCCCTGTCCGGCAGCCACACGCTCTACCTGGTGTTCAAGGGCAGCTCGGCCAACTGGTTCGACCTGGACGCGATCACCTTCGGTGGCGCCGGAGTCGGCGTCCCCGGCGCGGGTGGCATCGCCGGTCGCACCTGGACCGTGGCCGCCCAGCACAGCAACAAGCTCATGGACGTCAGCGGCGCCTCCACCGCCGACGGCGCCCAGGTGGTCCAGTGGACGGCGACCGGGGGCAACAACCAGAGGTGGCAGGCTTCCGACGCCGGCGGGGGCGCCGTCTACCTGAAGGCCGGGCACAGCGGCAAATGCCTCGAGGTGATCGGTGGCTCCACCGCCCAGGGCGCGTTCCTCCAGCAGGCGTCGTGCACCAATGGCAACCAGCAGAAGTTCCTTGTCACGTCCACCGGCACGAGCGGTGTGTACACCGTGAAGAGCGTCCCGAGCGGGCTGTGCATCGACGTGAACGGTGGCGCCACGACCGACGGTGCACGGCTGCTGCAGTGGAGCTGCCACGGCGCCACCAACCAGCAGTGGCGCTTCACACCGGTGTAGCGGCATCGCCTTCACCGCCGGGACCGACCGCTCCGGGTCGGTCCCGGCCCTGGCACTAGCCATTCGAGGAGACACCATGATCTCTGTCCTCCGACGCAGTCCTCGCCGCAGACCGCTCCGGCTCGCCACCGCGGCGTGGATCGCGATGGTCACCGCCGCCGCGGTCGTCGTGCCCCAGGCCGCAGCGGCGGCCGTGGTCATCCAGCCGGGGCAAACGGCGCCGATCGTGGGAGTGGCGTCCAGCCGGTGCCTGGAGATGCCCGGGGCCACCACCGCCAACGGCGCCCAGATCCAGCTGGGCGACTGCACCGGCGCGGCGAACCAGGCATGGACCTACACGGCCGGCAGGCAGCTGACGGTCCACGGCACCAAGTGCCTGGACGCCAGCGGTCAAGGCACCGGCAACGGCACTGCCGTCATCGTCTGGGACTGCCACGGCGGCGCGAACCAGCAGTGGAACACCAACACCGACGGCACCATCCGGGGCGCCCAGTCCGGCCTGTGCCTGGACGCCAACGGCGCCGGCACCGCCAGCGGCACGAAGCTCATCCTCTGGTCCTGTCACGCGGGCGCCAACCAGAGATGGGACTCGCCGCCGACCACACCGCCCACCGGTGCCGGCCCGTGCGAGATCTACGCGTCCGGCGGCACGCCTTGCATAGCGGCGCACAGCACGGTCCGGGCGCTCTACGGCTCGTACGCCGGAAACCTTTACCAGGTACGGCGCTCCTCCGACAACACGACCAGAAACATCAGCGTACGCACCGCGGGCGGCACCGCCGACGCGTCCGCTCAGGACTCCTTCTGCGCCGGCACCACCTGCGTCATCACCGTGGTCTACGACCAGTCCGGGCGCGGGAACGACCTGTGGTACCAGGGATCCAGCGTGGTCCCCGGCTCCACCCAGAGCCGGCCGGCAACGGCGACCTCCGAGGCACTGACGATCGGCGGTGGCAAGGCCTACTCGCTCTACATCAACCCCGGCAACAGCTATTGGCGGGACGGCCACCTGACCGGGGTGCCGACCGGCAGCGCGCCCGAGGGCATGTACATGGTGACCAGCGGCACCCACGTCAACGGAGGCTGCTGCTTCGATTACGGCAACAGCGAGACCACCAGATCAGCCGACGCCGCCGGGGCGATGGACGCCATCAACTTCAGCACCCAGTGCTGGTTCGGCGGGTGCGCCGGCACCGGTCCGTGGGTCCAGGCGGACCTGGAGTGGGGACTGTTTCCCGGCGGAAGCCAGTCCTGGAACCCGAACCAGCGTGCCTTCACCAGCAAGTTCGTGACAGCGATGCTGAAGAACAACGGGACGACCCGCTTCGCGCTCAAAGGCGGCAACGCCCAGACAGGTGGCCTGACCACGCTCTGGGACGGCGCGCTCCCTCCCGGATACAGCCCCATGAAGAAACAGGGCGCCATCATCCTCGGCAGCGGGGGCGACTGCTGCAAGCCGGGCGGCGGCGCGAACCTCAGCGCCGGCACCTTCTACGAAGGGGCAATGGTCTCCGGCTACCCGTCCGAGGCAACCGAGAACGCGGTCCAGGCCAACGTCATCGCCGCCGGATACCGCTGATCCGCTGTCCCCCACGGAATGGAGAAATACGATGCGACAAGGCACTGACCGCCGCCGATGGCCCACGCTCGTCGCCGCCACGGCCACCAGTGTGCTGCTCACCGTCGCCGGGGTCACCGGCATCCGGCTGGCAGCCGCCGACGTCGTCCCACTCGCGGCGACGCCCGGATGCGGCAAGGCCCCCACTCTCACCAGCGGAACCCATTCGCTGCAGAGCAGCGGCAAGACTCGCGGCTTCGTCCTGCGGATCCCCGCCAACTACAACAGCAACACCCAGTACCGGCTGATCTTCGCCTTCCACTGGCGGGGCGGCACCATGAACGACGTCGCCTCGGGCGGCAGCAGCGGGGCATCGTGGGCCTACTACGGGATGCAGGAACAGTCGAACAACACCGCGATCCTCGTCTCGCCCCAGGGCCTCGGCAACGGCTGGGCCAACTCCGGCGGTGAGGACGTCACCTTCGTCGACGACATGGTGAGGCGGATCGAGAACGACCTCTGCGTCGACACGGCGCAGCGCTTCGCTCTCGGCTTCAGTTACGGCGGCGGCATGAGCTATGCGCTCGCCTGCGCCCGGGCCAACGTCTTCCGGGCCGTCGCCGTCTACGCCGGCGCGCAGCTGAGCGGATGCAGCGGCGGAAGCCAGCCGATCGCGTACTTCGGCCTGCACGGCATCTCGGACAACGTCCTCAACATCTCGGCGGGCCGAACACTGCGGGACACGTTCGTCCGCAACAACGGCTGCACCGCTCAAAGCCCGCGCGAGCCGGGCCCGGGCAGCCGGACGCACATCACTACCGCGTACTCGGGATGCCGCGCCGGCTACCCGGTGCAGTGGGCGGCGTTCGACGGAGGTCACGGTCCCGGTCCCGTGGACGGGTGCAGCGGCTGTGAGGACGGCACCAGGACGTGGACCAAGGTCGAGGTATGGCGGTTCTTCGCGCAGTTCCAGGGAACACCGCCGTCGTCCGGCCCGACCAACCCGACCGCTTTCCGGCTGCGCAGCGAGGCCTCCGGCCGCTGCCTGGACATCAGCGGCGCGAACTCGGCCAACGGCACCCCGGCACAGATCTGGGACTGCCACTCCAACGCCAACCAGCAGTTCAGCCAGAACGGGGCGGCGCTGCAGGTGATGGGCAAGTGCCTGGACGCTCCCGCCAACGCCGCCGCCCGGGTGCAGATCTGGGACTGCAACGGCGGCACGAACCAGCAGTGGACGATCAACAGCAACGGTACGGTCAGCAACCAGGCCGGGCTGTGCCTGGACGTCAACGGCAACGCCACGGGCAACGGCACCGCGGTGATCCTGTGGAACTGCACCGCAGCCGCCAACCAACGCTGGACGCGAGCGTAGAAATACGACGAGAGACGGCCACCCGATCAGCGGACCGGGTGGCCGTCTCGTGTGCTCAGTCGCCGAGCGCGAGGCTCAGGGAAGGGTCCATTTCTGGTTCGCGCCGCCGTGGCAGCTCCATAGGTGCACCAGCGTGCCGTCCGCGGAACCGCCGCCCGACACGTCCAGGCACTTGCCCGACTGCGGGTTGCGCACCGACCCGTCCGCAGCCGCCTGCCAGTTCTGGTTGGCGCCACCGTTACAGCCCCACAACTGCACCCGCGCCCCGTTCGCCGTGCTGTTCCCGCTCACGTCCAGGCACTTGCCCAACGCCCTGATCGTCGAGCCCGGCGTCACCGTCCACCGCTGCCCCGCCGTACCGTTGCACGACGCGATCTGCACCTGCGTCCCATCCACCGAACTACCGTTACGCACATCCAGGCACTTACCGGCGATGCCCACGATCGGACCCGTTCCACCGGGCTGTGTCCCACCCAGTTCCTTGATCCGGATGTTGCGGAACGAGACGTCGTCGCCCGTACCGTGATTCTGGATACCGACGTGGCCGGCGAGCGACCGGGCCGGGTCGGGGTTGGTGAAGTCGTTGATTTTTACGCTGTTGAGGAACACCTGGAGCCGCTCGCCCTCCACCAGGATCTCGAACGTGTTCCATTCGCCCGGCGGGTTGAGCGCCGCGTCCCGGACCGCGGTGTCCGGGGCCTTGATCGCATAGATCGAGCCGGTGGTGCGGTCGATCGCGTCGGTGGCGTCGATCTGCACCTCGTAGCCGTTGTTCAACGCCGAGGTGGGATCGCTCGGCGGCGGGAACCCGACGATGACCCCGGAGTTGTCGTCGCCGAGCAGCCGCCAGTCCAGCTTGAGCGAGTAGTTGGTGAACTGCCGCGCGCTGTACCAGAGCATGCCCATGCCACCGTTCGAGCTGAGGGTGGCGTCGGTATTGGTGAAACCGCCCGGACCGGACTGGGACCAGCCGGTGGTCGAGCCGTTGTAAAGGGCTGTGTAGCCAATCTCGGGCCGGCAGTCGGCCCTGGTCAGGCCGGCCGCATACCGGATGCCGCCGAGCAGGTGCGCCCGGAACGCCGGCTCGGCGTACGCCGATTGGCTGTGCCCGCCACCGGTGTAGAAGGACCGGCCGCCGGCCGCGGTCTTGCACCATGCGTGCGGGTGGTCGGCGCCCATTGAGCCGCCCGAGTACGACGACTCGTCCAGTGTCGCGAGCACGTGAGCGGTGGCGCGGGGGTTGGTCCGGAAGTTGTACCACTCGTCGGTGCGGTTCCACGCCTGCGGCAAGTGGGCGGTCGCCGCGTGCGCCCGGTCCTCCACCCTGACGGTGGCCGGCTGGATCGCCGGATGCGAGGCGAAGTAGGCACCGACCAGGTTGCCGTAGAAGGGCCAGTCGTATTCGGTGTCCGCGGCCGAGTGGACGCCGACGAACCCACCACCCGAGCCGATGTACGACTCGAACGCCGTCTGCTGCGTACCGTTCAGGACGTCACCGGTCGTGTTCAGGAAGATCACCGCCCGGTAGCGGCTCAGGTTGGCGGTGGTGAATTGGTTGGCGTCCTCCGTGGCGGTCACCGTGAAGCTGTTCGCCGCACCGAGGTCGCGGATGGCTTGAACGCCGGCCGGGATCGCGTCGTGCCGGAACCCCGCGGTCTTGGAGAAGACCAGGACGTTGTACGGCGGGTCGGCAGCGGCCGCCGGGCTGGGCGCGGCGACGCAGGCCAGGGCGAGTGTCACGGCCGCCGTGCCGAGCAGGCTACGGGATCTTCTGCGCATGTCATGTCCCTCTTTTCGGATGGCCGGAGATCAGGGAAGGGTCCATTTCTGGTTCGCACCGCCGTTGCACGTCCACAAGGTCACGACCGTGCCGTCCGCGGAACCGCCGCCCGACACGTCCAGGCACTTGCCCGACTGCGGATTGCGCACCGACCCGTCCGCAGCCGCCTGCCAGTTCTGGTTGGCGCCACCGTTACAGCCCCACAACTGCACCCGCGCCCCGTTCGCCGTGCTGTTCCCGCTCACGTCCAGGCACTTGCCCAACGCCCTGATCGTCGAGCCCGGCGTCACCGTCCACCGCTGCCCCGCCGTACCGTTGCACGACGCGATCTGCACCTGCGTCCCATCCACCGAACTACCGTTACGCACATCCAGGCACTTACCG
>NZ_JADQTO010000025.1:0-59665 GCF_015704865.1 Actinoplanes aureus
CTCACCCCATGGCTGCTACTGCAACGCTGTTGGACAGCCTGGACCAACAAACCGCCACCCCGTGAACTCCAGCAACTCCTCAACGCCGTCGGAAACGGCCGCGCCCTCAACCTCTATCTACCACCATTAAGGCGACAAACTACCGCTAAGCCGGCATGGTGAGCCGGCTTCCGGCTGAGGGCTGCGCCGGCCGGGGATTGCTTCTGCCCTTGGCAGAGGTGGGGCGGGCAAAGCGGATGCCAGGTGCCAAAGCCGACGTGCCGCGCGAGGCGGTGAATCTAGCGTCGTTCGTATGAGTGACGACACCGCGGCAAGAGTTGCCGCCGGCATCGGGGCCTGGGTTGAGCGGCTGCTGCCGGATAGGGAGCGAGCCGGGCTACTCGCTGCCGCGTTGCGGCGGGAGTTCGGGGACTCCACGGAGAGGATCAGTGCGGAGGTGTGCCGGCGTATTGAGAAGGTGTGTCACTCGTATTCGCGGCATCTCACTCTCAAGTTCCACGCCGATGGCTCGCTCGTGCCGGATCGGGAGGAGCCGATGGGCTGGCCGCCGCCGGACGGTGCGGCGATCGCGCGGGCCAGGGGTGGCGTGGTGTCGGTCGAGCGGCATCAGGGGGTGGCTGTACTGCGGGTGGACAGCTTGGAAGCGTGGGAGTCCGCTGGGCCATTCCTTGAAGATGCCTTCGCCGCAGCCGAGGCCGTAGGCGGAGTGGCAGCCGGAGCTGGTGCGGTGGAGGGGCGGGGCGGTTCGCGTACCGATGGGGGTGGGGGGCTTGTGCTGGATCTGCGGCGCAACGGTGGGGGCGACATGGAGACCCTGTCGCGGATCGCCGGGTTCGTTCTCGGGCCGGAGGCGGTGACGCTGGCGACGGTGACCACGATGGAGCGCGTCGACGAATACCGGACTGCCCCGGCCGGCCGAGGCGGGGGCCGGCGGGTGGTGGTGCTGACCAGCGAACGCACCTACTCCTCCGGGGAGGCGCTGGCGTACGTGCTGCAGAACCGCGGGGTCACCGTGGTCGGCCGGCGCACCGCGGGCGCCGCGGATCACTGCACGCCGGCGCGGGTTTCGCCGCATGTGGTGGCGCTCATTCCCTACGGCGTGGTCCGTGATCCGGTGACGGGTGGTAACTGGGAGGGCACCGGGGTCGTGCCGGACATCGAGGTGCCGGAGGGTGCCGAGATGGCCGCGGCGATGGGTGCTTGTGCGGATGGTGCACGTCCAGGGGCTTGATCCCTTTCGATCAATGTGACCGGGTTGGCAAGTCTGCCGCCGGAGCGGTACGAACGGGTACAGAGTGCATGCGTTAAGTGATCTTCGAAGCGGGTAGTCGCCGCCCGGAGGAGTTCCGATGACCACTGTTGTGCCCCGTCCTGTGCAGACCCGGCCGCACCCGCTGCGGCGGCAGGTCCGCGGCTCATGGCTGGCCCGGACGATCCGCACCACGGACGCGAAGCAGATCGGCATCTTGTACGGGGCCACCGCCCTCGTCTGGTTCGTGCTCGGCGGTGCGATGGCGCTGCTGATGCGCGCCGAGCTGGCCCGGCCGGGCATGCAGATGCTCTCACCGGAGCAGTACAACCAGTTGTTCACCATGCACGGCACGATCATGCTGCTGTTCTTCGCGACGCCGATCGTGTTCGCGTTCGCCAACTTCGTCGTGCCGATCCAGATCGGTGCGCCGGACGTGGCGTTCCCGCGGCTCAACGCGTTCGCCTACTGGCTGTACCTGTTCGGCGGCATGATCGCGTTCGGCGGGTTCCTGGTGCCCGGTGGGGCGGCGGACTTCGGCTGGACGGCGTACGTCCCGTTGAGCACCTGGGAGCACTCGCCCGGTCTCGGCGGCAACATGTGGGTGGTCGGTCTGGCCGTCTCCGGTCTCGGCACGATCCTCGGTGGCGTCAACATGATCACGACGATCCTCTGCCTGCGCGCGCCGGGCATGACCATGTTCCGCATGCCGATCATGACGTGGAACATCCTGCTCACCAGCTTGCTGGTGATTCTGGTGTTCCCGTTCCTGGCGGCCGCGCTCTTCGCGCTCGCCGCCGACCGGGTGCTGGACGCTCAGGTCTTCAACGTGGAGACCGGCGGGCCGATGCTCTGGCAGCACCTCTTCTGGTTCTTCGGCCATCCCGAGGTGTACATCATCGCGCTGCCGTTCTTCGGCATCATCACCGAGGTCATCCCGGTGTTCAGCCGCAAGCCGGTGTTCGGCTACAAGACGCTGGTGGCGGCCACCATCCTGATCACGGTGTTGTCGATGAGCGTGTGGGCGCACCACATGTTCGCCACCGGCCAGGTGCTGCTGCCGTTCTTCAGCCTGCTCAGCTATCTGATCGCGATCCCGACCGGGATGAAGTTCTTCGTCTGGATCGGCACCATGTGGCGCGGCCAGATCAGCTTCGAGTCACCGATGCTCTTCGCGCTCGGCTTCATGGTGACGTTCCTGCTCGGCGGCCTGACCGGGGTACTGCTCGCCTCGCCGCCGGTGGACTTCCATGTGCACGACAGCTACTTCGTGGTGGCCCACTTCCACTACGTGCTGTTCGGCACGATCGTGTTCGCGGTCTTCTCGGGAATCTATTTCTGGTTCCCGAAGATGTTCGGCCGGATGCTCGACGAGCGGCTCGCCAAGATTCACTTCTGGCTGACGTTCATCGGTTTCCACATGACGTTCCTGGTGCAGCACTGGCTCGGTGCGGAGGGCATGCCCCGCCGGTACGCCGACTACCTGCAGACTGACGGCTTCACGTTCCTCAACATGTTCTCCACGATCGGCGCGTTCATCCTGGGCGTCGCGACGCTGCCGTTCATCTACAACGTGTGGAAGTCCTACAAGGTCGGCCAGGTCACCACGCTCGACGACCCGTGGGGCCACGGCAACTCGCTGGAGTGGGCGACGTCCAGCCCGCCGCCGCTGCGCAACTTCGACCGGATGCCGCGGATCCGCTCCGAGCGGCCGGCCTTCGACGCGAAGTTCCCGGAGCTCGCGGCCGGCGAGCAGTCCGAGGCAGGTCCGCCCGAGGGTGGTGCTCGCCCGTTGACCGAGGAGTCCACCGGTGGGGCGACCTACCAGGAGGACCGATCGGATCGTTGACGGCGCCGGTTGGGCGTACCCCGGAATGGTCGCCTTAAGATGTGCCGGTGCCGCCCAACTCTCCCCGCGACGCGATTCGAGGCGCGGCGACCGAGTTGTTCGCCCGGGACGGCTACGCGGGTACGACCGTGCGGGCCATCGCCGCGGCCGCCGGTTGCGATCCCGCACTGGTGATCCGGCATTTCGGGTCGAAAGAGGCGTTGTTTCTGGCGACAGTGCCGGCCTCCACGGAGCTGGCGCGGATCCTGGCCGGTCCGGTCGAGTCGCTCGGGCGGGAGTTGGTCGGCTTCGTCCTCGGCGCGTCGGAGAGCCGGGTCGCCGGGGTCTACCGGGCGATGCTCAGCGCGTCGGACCGGCCGGAGATCAAGGAGCGACTGCGGGCCTCGATGCACGACGTGTTCGTCGGGCCGCTGGCGGACCGGATCGGCGGCGCGTACCCGGAGTTGCGTGCCCGTCTGGTCGCCGCCCAGTTCGCCGGTCTGATCAACGCGTACTGGCTGGTCGCTGATCCGGTGCTGCGGAACGCCGACCGGTCGGCGACAGTCGAGCTCTACGGCGACGCGATCCAACGGCTACTCGACAGCGACGATCCGCCCTGAACCCCGGTTGCGCCGGCTGGTGGCGGTGCGCCGCGAAGACCCAGCCGCGCAGCACCAGGTAGCGGGCGCCGCCGATCAGGCTGCCGGTCAGGGCCAGGATCAGCGCCTCGATCACGGCCGGCGGGTTCGGTCCGGCGAGGCCGGTGAACAGCGGTGCGGCGGCCAGGTTCGCCACGAAGACGGCGACCGAGGTGAGGCCGGCTTCCCAGTGCAGCCGCCCGAGCGCGGTGGTCTTGACGGCGAACGTGACCCGGCGGTGCAGTTCGGTGTTGAGCGGGGTCACCACCAGCAGCGCCAGCCAGCTCGCCCAGATCGCCGGAACGGCCTCGCGCACGGCCACGTAGACGATCGTCTGCACGACCGTGCTGACGGCACCGACCACCATGAACCAGAGCAGACGCATGACTGAACGCTTTCGGACATCAACTTTGACCGTCGTAGTGTCAACACCGTTGACAGCCGGTGTCAACAGTGTTGACACCGTGACGAGGCTTACCCACAGGGCTCTGACCTGGTAGATCGCCGGACTGCAACCTGTCCGTGATCAGACAGTTTCCGCACGGCGACGTAGGGCACCGTCCGGCATGGGCTACTCCATCACTGACAGTACGGTCGACGACTGGCGGGACCCGCTACTCGCGCTCAGCCACAGCCTGCACGCCGAACCGGAGGTCGCGTTCGCCGAGCACGCCTCGGCCGGCAAACTCGCCACCCTGCTCGACGACGCCGGATTCACGGTCCGCGAAGGCGCCTACGACCTGCCGACCGCCCTCACCGCGGAATACGGCGAGGGCGACCTGACCATCGGGCTCTGCGCCGAGTACGACGCGCTGCCCGGGATCGGCCACGGCTGCGGGCACAACGTCATCTGTGCCTCGTCGGCGGGCGCGGCGGTCGCGCTCAAGGCCGCCGCCGACCGGTACGAGTTCCGCGTCAAGCTGCTCGGCACCCCGGCCGAGGAAAGCGGCGGCGGCAAGCAGCTGATGCTGGAACGCGGGGCGTTCGACGACGTCACCGTGGCGATGATGGCCCACCCCGGATCCGCCGACCTGGCCGGTGCCACGGACAGCACGCAGGCGTGCAGCCGCTTCGAGGTCACCTATCGCGGCCGGCCGGCACACGCGGCCGGCGCGCCCTGGGACGGTGTCAACGCGGCGGACGCGGCGGTGGTCGCCCAGGTCGCGGTCGGCCTGCTGCGCCAGCAGACACCTCCGGCCTACCGGATCGCCGGCTTCGTCCGGTCGGGTGGCGACAAGACGAACATCATTCCCGCCCTCAGCGTTCTCGAGTACGAGGTGCGCACTCCCGCCGTGGACCAGCTGGCCGCCCTGCGCCGCCGGGTGTACGACTGCTTCGAGGCGGGCGCCCTGGCCACCGGCGCGACCGTCGGGTTCCGGCGCACCGAACCGGACTACCTCGACCTGCGCAACGACCCGTGGCTGATCGAACGGTACGCGAGCCACCTGCCCGGCTTCGGGCGTACGGCGGCCCACCTCCCGCCCGGCTCCGGCAGCGCCTCCACCGACATGGGCAATATCAGCCACGCTCTGCCGGCCATCCACCCCATGATCGCCATGCACGGCGTGGCGGCGATGCCGCACACCCACGAGTTCGCCGCGTACGCCGTGACCCCGGCGGCCGGCGAGAGCCTGGTGCACGCGGCCAAGCTGCTCGCCCGCACCGGCCTCGACCTGGCCCGCGATCCCGGCCGCCGGGCCGAGTACGTCGATCGGCATCACCGCCGGCGCTGAACAGCCGACTACAAGGCCGAGGTGAGGAAGTCCGCGAACGTCCGGCGCGGTGTCCATCGCTGGGCCCGGGCCCGGGAGATGTCCAGGACCACGCCGCTGGTGAGCTGCTCCACGGCGTACCGGGAAAGGCTTGCCTCGCGGCGGGTGAGGCGCGCGATGCCGGTGGCGAACGTCGCGGCCGCGCGGGTCAGGGTGATCGGGACGTGCCGGACCGGCACGCCGCAGGCCGCCGCCACCACCTCGTCCCGCCGGTAGGCGCAGGCATCCGCGATGTTGTAGGCGCCGGCCGGCCAGGAGTGTGCCGCCAGGCAGGCGTCGGCAAGGTTCTCCACAGCGGTCAGGCTCAGCGGGACGTCCGGTCCGGGCAGCAGTACCCGGCCGCCGCGCACCGCGCGGCGCAGGCGCGGCAGCAGGTGCGGGTCACCCGGCCCGTAGACCGCCCGGGGACGCAGGACCACCGCGCCGGCGTTCAGGGCCAGCCGTTCACCGGCCGCTTTGGTGCGACCGTAAGCGGTCAGCCCACCAAGCGGATGATCCTCGCGGATCGGTTCCGGCCCGGCCGGTGCGTAGACGCTGGCGCTGCTCACCCAGACCACCGGCCGCTCGCCGGCGGCTTCCAGCAGGCGGGCGGTGCCGTCCACGTTGACCGCGCGAAACGCGGCCTCCGATCCGCGACCGGGCGGTGGGTCACCCACCGCTGCCGCGAGATGCAGCACCAGATCGGTTCCGGTCAGATCGGGCGGGGTACGCGCAGCGTCCCAGTACCGTGACTCGCCAACCGGCCCCGGTCGCCTCCCCAGGCACACCACCTCCGCACCGGCGGCCGCGGCGGCTCGTGCCACCACCCCGCCGCAGAAGCCACTCGCTCCGGTCACCGCAACCCGCAACCTGTCCCGGCCGCTCATCGGCCGGCGCGCACGATCAGCGAGGCCCAGCCGGGCAGGGCGCTACGCCGGTCGACCCGTGCGCTGATCACCACGGGACGGTGCGCGGCGAGCGCGACAAGCGCGTCGGCGATCTGCCGGCGGGCCAGCCGCGCTCCCGGGCAGGCGTGCGGGCCCGCCCCGAAGACGAGTTGCGCGGTCTGCGGCGGTGCCGGGTCGCGAGGGCAGGGGTCGCGCCGGTGGGCGTCCACGGCGTGCCGGGCCACCAGGATCAGCCGGTCGCCGCCGCGGACCGGGCATCCGTCGATCTCCCCGCCCGCCGCGGCGACCCGGGGGAGCAGCGGAGTCGGGGCGGTGACCCGCAGCAGTTCGGCGGTGAGCGTGCCGGGATCGGTCTCGGCGTACGCCCAGAGGCCCGCGTCGGCGCACCAGGCCGCCGCCCGCGGCAGCGCCGCCACGGTCGTGTTGATCGCGGCGACCGCCAGCATGGCCGCCAGGCCGTGCGTCCCCAGCGGCTGCTCTGCCCCGGTGGGGCTCGCCGCCGGATCGCCGGAGCGCCTGTCCGGGCCGGTGCCGGCCGTGCCCTCTGCCGGCCGGGGCGACGTCACCAGGGCGTTGAGCCGCTCGGCTGCGGCCCGGGCGGTGCGGCGGGCGCCCGGGCGGGGCAGGCCGGGCAGGTGCTCGCGGGCGCCGGCCGTGGCGGCGGCGCGTGCGGCGGCGGCGAGCTCGCGGCCGTCCACGTCGAGGGCGAGCAGGGCGGCGGCGGTCGTGCCCGCGAGCTCCGCCGCGACGTCGACCAGATCCACCTCGCCGCCGGCGGCGAGCGGGGCCAGCCGCCGCTCCAGCACTTCCCGCCAGACCGGACGGAGGCGGGTGACCCCGTCGGCGCCGAGGGCGTCGGCCAGCGCCCGGCGGGTACCGCGGTGCTCGTCGCCCTCCTGGTCGAACAGCAGCCCATCGCCGGCCAGCCGGCCGGCCGCGCCGCCCGTCGTGCCCTCGGCGGTCCGGTCCAGCCGCACCCGGGTGAGCCCGTCCACGAAGGCCGCCCGGGAGTGCGCGAGCACGGTGCCGCCCAACCTGGTTACCGGCCGGCGCCGGGTGACGGCGAGGAGTGCGAACAGCACCGGATGGCTGTACAGGTAGACCCGCCGGTCCCGGCGGCGGGCTCGGGCGGCGTGCCGAGAGGCCGCGCCGGCACGTTCGCCGGGCGTCACCTGACGTGCACCTCGGACGACGTGACCGGGCGCCAGCGGCGGTCCCAGTACCAGAGCAGGGTGCGGCGGGCACCCCACGCGCGGAGCCGGCGCAGACTCGCCTCCACCACGAGGTCCTCGGCGCGGACGATCCGGTCGGTGTGCGTGCGGGCCCGGTTGAGCAGGGTCACGTCCTCGGAGCCGGCCTCCAGCGGTTCCCGGGCGGTGCCGCCGCAGGCCAGGTAGAGCTCGGCGGTGAGGGCCAGGTTGTGCCCGTGTACCAGCACGTACGGGGTGCGGAACTCCGGTGTGCGATGCGCGCGCCGGAACCGGCCGTAGAGCGCGGCGATCCGGACGGCGGCGGGGAAGACGTGCCGTTCCGGCCAGGACGGCTGCTCGTCGCGGCGCGGCACGCTGCGGCCGCAGACCAGGGCGGCGCCGCCGGCGAGGTACGCCCGCGCGGTCGCCACCCAGCCGGGCGCCGGCCGGCAGTCCGCGTCGGTACGGGCGAGCAGCGTGGCACCGGCCGCGATCGCGTACCGGAACCCGGTGTCGGCGGCGGTTCCCGCACCCCGTTCCGGTTCGGTCACGACCTCCACCGGGAAGGGTGCCCGGGCGGCGAACGCGCGCACCTCCTCGGCGGTGCCGTCGGTGGAGCCGTTGTCGACGACGATCAGGCGGAAGCCGAGGTCGGTCTGCGCGGCGAGCGCGTCGAGGGTCGCGTTGATCGAGCCGGCCTCGTTGTAGGCGGGTACGACCACGGCGAGTTGGCTGGACCCCTCAGGCGGGACGGACCGGGCGGGGCGGGACGGGGTGGGTTCGGCGGGGGCGGTCAACGGCGTACCCCGAACGGTTTTCTCTGGCGTGGAATGCCGGCGGCGAGCCGGGCCGCCGCGCCCCGATCGGGTTTGCGGGAGCGGCCGGCGAGCGGGACCGGGGCGAAGAGCACGCGGTCCGGGGTGGCCGCGCCCATCCGGCGTAGCGGGTCGCGCAGGGCGGCGCGCACCGTGGCCTGGTCCGCGCCCGGCGCGGTCTGCACGACCGCGACCACCTCCTCGTCGCCGTCGCCGGCCGGGACGCCGACCAGGACGGCGAGAGCGACGCCGGGCACGTGCAGGCCCGGCTCGTAGAGGCCGGGATAGATGTTCTCGGCGCGGCGCAGGATCATGTCCTTGCAGCGTCCGCCGAGGACCACCCGGCGATCGATCAGGCGGGCGACGTCGCCGGTGGCGACCCATTCGTGCGGGTCGGCGCCGAGGTACCGGTCGCAGACGCCGGCGCCGGCGAGCAGCAGCTGGCCGTTCTCGCCGAGCCGGGCGCGCACGCCGGGCAGGAGGTCGCCGACCAGGTCACCAGTGCTGTCGAAAGCGGACTTCTCGCGGGATTCGACGGCTGCCGCGGGGAACACCTCGGTGAGTGCGTAGACACCCCAGGCCTCGTCGGCGCCGGCCGCGCGGACACGGTTGAGCAGGTCGGCGGAGACCGGAGCGGACCCGCTGTAGACACGCTGAGTGAACGGCACGCCGGCGTCGAGGGCGGCGCGCAGCTGCGGCGGAGTGAGATAGGTGGCCTGCGGGCGCAGCGTGGCGATCTGCCGGGCGAGCCGGGCGGGGCGGCGTGCCGGGAGCGCGACCGGTGCGCCGGCGGCGATCGACGGCAGCATGACGAAGAAGGTGCCGCCCAGGACGGGTACGCCGGAACGCGGTCTGACCAGCTCTGACACCGCGCGCAGGCCGGTTGCGAGGCCGGCCCGGGTGTGCACCACCGCCCGAGGGCTGCTGGTTGTGCCGGAGGTGAAGATGATTACCGCGTCGCCGTCGCCGTCATGGACGGGCGCCGCCGCGGTGGCCGGGGCAAGGGCCGGAGCGGTGCCGGGCAGCCGCCTGCCGACGGTCACGGTGGGTGCCAGCGCGGCCAGGTCGGGCAGGGCCAGCCCGGCGCGGCGGGCGATCGGCGCGGCCCAGCCGGCGACCGCTTGCGCGGCCGCGTCGGCGACGATCAGATTCGGACGGGCCGCGGCGAGGCGTGCGGTGAGCACGTCGGGTCCGGCGTTCGGATCCAGGACCGCGACACGGACCCCGATCCGGTACGCGGAAAGCACCACCGCCAGCGCTCGTGGCCCCGGGCGCACGGCCAGGCCGAGCGTGTCACCGGGGCGCAGGCCACGCGCGTACAGGGCGGCGGCGTACCGGTCGCGCAGTTCGGCCAGGTCACCCCGGGTGACGGTGCGCCGGCCGTGGAGCAGGGCCGGGGTGTCGTCACCCGGTCGCAGTTCTACCGGCATCCGTCACCTCGGGTCCGGGGTGAGCACGCCGCTGCCCCGGTCCAGGTACCACCGGGCGGTGCCGAGCACGCCGTACGCCCTGATCCGCCGGGTGGAGTTCTCCACCACCATGTGGCGGCTCCGGACGATCGCCGCGGTGGTGCTGCGGACCCGGTTGAGGAAGAGCCGATCGGTCGGGGACGGGCGCCGGGGCATGCCGCCGCAGGCCTGGTACAGCTCCGCGGTGATGGCCATGTTGTTGCCGGCGTGCATCCGGTACGGCGCCAGGTAGCCGCTGCCCCGGTGTGCCGGGCGCAACCGGCCGAACAGGGCCGCGAGGCCGACCAGCCCCGCGAAGAACGCCCGGCCGGCCGGGCCGTGCTCGTCGCGGCGGGCGGTGATCCGGCCGCAGACCATGCCGGCGCCGCCGTCCAGGGCGGCCCGGGCGGCGGCCACCCAGCCGGGGCGCGGCAGGCAGTCGGCATCGGTACGCGCGATCAGCTCGGCCCCGGCGGCGATGGCGTGCCGGAACCCGCTGTCGACCGCGCAGCCCACGCCCTTCTCGGTCTCGACCAGCACCTGTACGGGGAACGGCGCACAAGCCTCGAACGCCCTGACCGCCTCGACGGTCGTGTCGGACGACCCGTTGTCGACCACCAGCAGGGTGAAATCCGTGTCGGTCTGTGCGGCGATGGCATACAGGGTGGCGCTGATCCGGGCCGCCTCGTTGTACGCCGGGACCACCACCCACAACCGGGTCGTCACGAGCACTCCCAGACCATCGTCATGATGCTGACCCCGCCGCCCAGGCCCATGAACAGCACCCGGTCGCCGGCGCTCAGCGCGGGCCAGGCACGGGACAGCTGCACACCGAGGGTGGCGCTCGCCATGTTGCCGAGGCCGGTCACGGTCACCTCCAGCTTGTCCCGGGGTACGCCGGTGACTTCCACGAACCGGTCAAGGTACGGCAGTGTCACCTGGTGCACCAGGATCCGGGCGTAGTCGGCGTACTCCAGGCCGGTGCGGCTGCGGACCCGGTCCAGGATGCTGGCGCCGACCTTCTCGAAGACGCCGCGCAGCCGGTGACCGTCGCCGGCGAAGTAGGTGTGCTCGTCGCCACGCGGATGCCGGGAACCGCCGCCCGGGATCCCGCCGACGGTCCAGTGCTCGGAGTGGGTCTCGGTGTCGACGTCCAGGATGCCGCCGCGCTTGACCGGCTCGACCACCACCGCCGCCCCGGCGTCACCGAACGTGTAGCCGGCGAACGACCGGCGGGCCTCGGTGAGGTCGGTGACCCCGGGGCGCATCACCCGGGACGGTGTCTCACCGGTCACCACCAGCGCGCGGCGGGCACGCCCGGCCAGGATCATCGACCGGGCCAGGTCGATGCCGTTGACGAAGCTGTTGCAGGCGTTCGTGACGTCCAGCGCGTGTGCCCGGCTGCCCAGGCCGTCCTGGAGGATGTGCGCGGTGGCCGGCTCGACCATGTCCCGGCTGGCCGAGGCGAACAGCAGCAGGTCGATGTCGAGCGGGTCCAGGTCGGCGTCGGCCAGCGCGGCCCGGGCGGCGTGCAGGCCGAGCGTGGAGGCGTACTCGTCGGCGGCCGCGATCCGGCGCCGCTCGATGCCGGTGAGCCGGGCGAGCAGGCCGCGCGGCAGCCGTACCGACCCGGCCCGGGAGACGCTGTCCTGCAGCTCGGCGGTGGTCACCTCGCGCTCCGGCAGATGGGCGCCCACCCCTGTGATCCCGACCCGCATCAGCCGCGCTGTTCCCCTCGTTCGGTGCCCAAGATCAGCTATTGTCCCCGGGGGCTCGACACGGCGGTACCGGCCTATCGTCCAGCCCGGCCGGAATCCTCAGATGCTCGCGCTGCCGACCGAAGAGACGACCGTGCCGGAACAGCTTTTTCTGGTCGGCAATCTGGGCACCATGATCACGTACGGAGCGATCACGGTGGCAGTCGCGGTGCCGGTCGGGCGGGCCGGGCAACTGCGCAGCAACAAGCTGGCGGTCGCCACCGCGCTGATCTTCCTGACCGCCGCGGTCGGGCACGGTCTGCACGCCTTCCTGGCGTTTCGCAACCTGGACCGGGCCGCGCACTCCGTGCCGATCGTCTGGGTCTGGGCGCTGGCCTGGTGGAACGTGGTCTGCTGTCTGGCCGGCGTCTATTACTGGACGCTGCGCAAGCGTGCGCTCATCAACCCGGGCGCGATCTACGTGGATCCGGAGGCGCAGCGATGTTTCGCCGAGGCGGCCGCCCGGGAGCACGAGGCCGCCACGCGGGAGCACGAGGCCACCGCCCGGGAGCACGAGGCCACCGCCCGCGAACATGAGGCAACCGCCCGGGAGCAGACCGCCCGGGCAACGCTCGAAGCGGTTGTCGAGCACACCGACGACGCGATCGTGGGCGTCACCCTGGACGGGGTGATCACCGCCTGGAACGGCGGAGCCGAACGACTCTTCGGTTACTCCGCCGCCGAGATCATCGGGCAGCCCGCGGCGCTGCTGGCCGACGCGTCCGGCGCCGAGGCGCAGCGCGACGTGATCGCCCGGATCATGCGCGGTGAGCGAGGCGTCTACTACGAGTCGCGGCGCTACACCAAGGACGGAATCCCGGTCGAGGCCGCGCTGACCCTCGCGCCGATCCGGGACGGTGCCGGCGAGGTGACCGGCATCTCGGTGGTGGTGCGGGACATCACCGCGGCCAAGGAGGCGGCCGAGCGCCAGCGCGCGATCGAGGAGCGTACGAACCAGGCGCGGCGGATGGAGAGTCTCGGCAAACTGGCCGGCGGGGTGGCGCACGACTTCAACAACATCCTGGCGATCATCGTGAACTACACCGACTTCGCCGTCGAGGACGCCGCCGGCAACCCGGCGCTGGAAGCCGACCTGAGGCACGTCCGCAGCGCCGCCGACCGGGCCATCAACCTCACCCGGCAGCTGCTGACCTTCACCCGGGGCGACACCATCCAGCCGCAGGACGTCGACCTCAACGCGGCCATCGCCGAGGTGTACGCCATGCTCGGGCGCACCATCGGGGAGCACATCAACCTGATGGCCGTACCGGCGCGGGAACCGGTCGTCGTGCACGCCGATCCGGGGCAGATCCAGCAGGTGCTGCTCAACCTGGCGATCAACGCCCGGGACGCGATGCCGGACGGCGGCACGCTGGTGCTGGAGGCCAACACCGCCGAGATCGACGGCGACGAGGTCGACATGCAGCCGCCGCTGCCCGCCGGCCGGTACGCCCGCCTGCTGGTCAGCGACACCGGGGAGGGAATGTCGGCGGACGTGGCGGGGCGCATCTTCGAGCCGTTCTACACGACGAAACCCCGCGGCAAGGGGACCGGTCTGGGTCTCTCCACGGTCTACGGCATCGTCACCGAGGCCGGGGGCAGCCTGAACGTGTTCTCCGAGCTCGGAGTCGGCACGACGTTCCGGATCTACCTGCCGATGGTGGCGGTGCCGGGGCGGACCACGGTCGCCGGGATCCGGCAGGCGCCGCCACCGCACGGCGACGGCCGGACCATCCTGGTCGTCGAGGACGAGCCGGCGCTGGCCCGGGTGGTCACCCGGATCCTCACCAACGGCGGGTACCACGTGCTGACCGCCACGGCCGGCGCGGAGGCGCTCGACCTGTTCCGGCAGCACGGCTGCGACGCGCTGCTCACTGACGTGATCATGCCGGAGATGTCCGGGCGGCGGGTGGCCGAGGTCATCCACTCCAGCCGGCCGGACCTGCCGGTGCTCTATATGTCCGGGTACAGCAACGGGCTGCTGGGCACCACACACGTGCTGGACGGGGAGATCGCGTTCATCGAGAAGCCGTTCACCGCGCACGACCTGCTGCACAAGATCGCCGAGGTGGTGGGTGAGCCGGCTACGACCCCGAGCCGGTGAAGCTGGTCAGGATGACGTTCAGATGCGGCAGGCCGGCGACCCAGCGGGCCCGGTCGATGCGCCACTCCAGCAGGTAGGTCTGGTCGCCGATGCCGATCACCCGGCGCAGACCGCGCATCGCCACCTCGCCGCCGGTCAGGAACGTGTACTCCCAGACGGCGCCGGGCGGGGTGGACTGCGCCTCGATGCGCAACCGCCGGTACGCCTCCAGCTGGATCTTCTGCTCCTCGGCCAGCAGGGCCGAGACCACGTCGCCCTGGCGTTTCGGCCAGCGGCTGACCTGCAGGGTCGGGCCGCCGCGCGGATCGGTGAAGGCGACCGTGCGGTCCGGTCCGGGCACCGCTTTCCATCCGCGGGGCAGGGCGACCCGGAACCCGTTCGGATCGTTCCACCAGGTGTACTCGGCGGGCAGGGTGGCCGGGGTGGGTGAGGTGGCGACCAGGGGGGCGACGGCCTGTGGCGTACCGGACCGGGGGTCGCCCTGCGCGCTCGCGGCGACCGCCGCGAGGGTGACCAGCACGGTGCACGCCGCGGCCAGCGCGGGAACCCGGCGCCGGCTCCGCGCCGCGCTGCGCGACGGCTGGGCGGCGCGGCGGAGCTGGCTCTGAACCTGGGAGGCGGTGAGCCGGGCGGCCGGGTCGCGGCGCAGCAGGCCGGTCAGCACCGGGGTGAGCGGTCCGGCCCGGCGTGGCGGGTCCGGCAGGCTGTCGGCGAGCGCGCGCAAGATCTCGGTGGTGCTGGAACGCAGGTACGGCGGGCGGCCCTCGACGGCGTGGTAGAGGGTCGCGCCGAGCGACCAGAGGTCGGAGCGCTCGGTCGAGACGCGGTCGAAGAGCCGCTCCGGAGCGATGTATTTCGGTGAGCCGAGCACCACGCCGGCGTTGGAGAGGACCGCGACGCCCTCGGCGGTGACGGCGGGCCCGAAGTCGGTGAGCACCACCCGGTCGTCGTCGGTGATCAGCACGTTGCCCGGTTTGACGTCGAGGTGCAGCAGCCCGGCCCGGCCGGCCGCCTTCAGAGCGGCCAGCACGGCGAGCCCGATCTCGGCGACCCGGGCCACGGGCAGGGCGCCGGACTCGTCGACGATGTCCTGAAGTGACCGGGACGGCAGGTACTCCATGACGATCCACGGACCGTCGTCGTCGGGGAGAACCTCGAACGTACGGATCAGATTGGGGTGGTTCACCCGGGCCGCGGCCTCCGCCTCCGGCAGGGCCCAGCGGCGCACGAGATCGCGCTGGTGGGGAGCGAGTCCCTCGGGGACGGTGCACTGTTTGACCACGACGAGTGGCGCGATGAGCGAGCCGCCGGCCTCGTCGGAGGCGAGCCACACGTGGCTCATCCCACCGGCGGACAGCGGCCGGATGATGCGGTAACGCCCGGAGACGAGTTCTCCCGGAGACGTCATACCGTCACCTCGAAAATCCGGGTCAGCAGCCCCTTAGACCCTACTGCAAACGCGCCACCCGGCAACTGTCGGATTTCGCCGGGGCGCTCATCCGCGCGATGACTCGACCGGCATCGATGATCGGCGTAAGGTCGGCGGGGACCTGACCGTCGGCAATCGCCCGGTTGTCCACAGTAACCGGGTGGCGAAGAGGGCGACATGCGGAAACCTGGCGAAGGATGGCGCCGGCACTCGATCCCGATCCTCTGTGCCGGCCTGCTCGCGGCACTGCCGATCGGCTCCGCGGGGGCCGCGCCACCGGCCCCGGCCACGCCGGGCCACGGACACGACCATGCGGTGGTCGCCGCGGGGCGGTTGGCTCCCAGCGACGCGGCCGACCATGCGGTACGCCTTCAGGCGCTGCTCGGACAGCACTCGGTGCTCGCCGCCGACGTGATGCGCAGCCGCATCCGAGGTGACGACGACTTCGTGCAGGCCGCCGAGGCCGCACTCGGCAAGAACACCGACGCCATGACCGACCTGATGGACCGGCTCTTCGGCGAGGACATGGTGGGCACGTTCCGTCCGATGTGGGCCGAGCACGTCGTCGAGCTGGTGGCCTACGCGAGCGCGCTCGCCGCCCGCGACAACACCGCCCGTGAGCACGCCCGCGAGGAGCTGATCGAGTACGAGGGCGAGCTCAGCGAATTCCTGGCCGGCCTCTCCCGCGGCCGGCTCGCCACCGCCGACGCCCACCACGCGCTCAGCATGCACGTCGAGCACCTCACCCGGCAGGCCGACGCGTACGCGAAGGGCGACTACCTCACCGCGGACCGCGTCAACCGGGAGGGCTACCAGCACCTCTACGACCTGGGTCTGGTGCTGGCCGAGACGCTGCTGCCCGCCGGTGACCGCTCCGCGCTGCGGCAGCCGGTCTGGCGACTCCGCTCCCAGCTCGGCAAACTGCTCGCCGAGCACGTCGTCCTGGTCGAGGACGTGACCCGGGCGGCGGTCACCAACACGCCGGACTTCGACGCCGCCGCGCGGATGATCAACGCGAACACCCGGGATCTGACCGCCGCGATGGACAGCCTGTTCGGGACGGCCGCGGCCCGGCAGTTCCAGCAGCTCTGGGGTGAGCACGTGGAGCAGCTCGTGGCGTACAGCGCGGCCACGGCGAAGAAGGACGAGGCCGGTCGCTCCAAGGCGCGTGCCGCGCTGGCCGAATACGAGAAGGACGTGGCCGAGTTCCTGAGCGGGGCGACCGGCGAGCGGATGACCCGGCCGAAACTGTTCGAGGCGTTCGCCGGGCACGACGAGATGCTGCTCAAACACGCGGACGCGTATGCGTCGCGGGACTACGCGACGGCGCACGACATCGCGTACCAGACGTATGAGCACGGGTTCGACCTCGCCCGCCAGCTGGCCGACGCGTTCGGCGAGACGGTCGCGGCGCGACTCCCGCGCGGTGGCGCGCAGACCGGGTACGGCGGACTTGTCACGGGTGGTCGGTGAGGTGTCCGGACCGGCATACCTTCGCGGGCTGCTCCTGCTCGCGCTGGTGGCCGGTGGCCTGGCCGGGCTGGCCGGAGCCCAGCCGTCGGGAGCCCTGTCCGCCCCCGGGCCCGAGCCCGCGCCCCAGGTGACCGGGCCGATCGCGGCGGACCGGTTCCGATCGGAGAGCGACTACGCGGAGGTGGCGCTGCCGGTGCGGCTGCGGATCCCGGAGCTGCGGGTGCAGAGCGAGCTGGAACGGCTCGGCCTGCAATCCGACGGCGCCGTCGCGGTGCCGAAGGACCCGCACGTGGCGGGCTGGTACGAGCACGGACCCCGCCCCGGTCAGCCCGGCCCCGCCGTGATCCTGGGCCACGTCGACTCCAAGGCCGGCCCGGGGATCTTCGCGTCGCTGGCCGGCGCCCCGGTCGGGACCCAGGTCCGGGTGGATCGCGCCGACGGCAGCACGGTCACCTTCCGGATCACCCGGATCTCCCGGGTGCCGAAGGACGAGTTCCCGACCGACCTGGTGTACGCGCCCACCCTCGACGCCACCCTGCGGCTGGTCACCTGCGGCGGCGGTTTCGACCGGAGCAGAGGGAGCTATCGCGACAATGTCATCGCGTACGCCGAACCGGTCTAGCCTCGCGGCCCTCCTGCTCGCCTCGCTCGCCGTCCCGGCCGCGGCTCCGGCCGCGTTGCCTCTTCCGGTGGTCGCGACGGTCACCGTCGGGGCGGAGACCACCGTCGTGGTCGACCTGAGCTCCCGGCCACCGGCTGCGGGAAGCACCGCCACGATCACCCATGACGGCGCCACCCGGCCGGCAGATCTGGAGCCGGTGGTCGCTGACGGGCTCGCGGTGACCCTGGTCGTCGACGCCACCACGGAGGGTGCCGCCACCCTGCCCGCCTGGCTCAGCGCCGCCGCCCGGTTCATGCTCGCCGCGCCCGCCACCACCCAGGCCGTGATCATTCCGGACCGGGCGCCGGTGGCGGTGCTCGGACCGGCGCAACGCGGGCCGTTCGGCATCGTCCGTTCGCTGAACTCGGTACGCGCCGGCGGTGAGCGGGACACCGCCGCCGCGCTGGAGCTCGCCGAGCGGCAGTTCCCGGACGTGCCGGCCGGCCGGAGGGTGGTGCTGCTGTATACGACGGCGGCCGATGCGGGGGTCACGAGCGCGGACCGGCTGGCCGCCCGCTACCGGGCCGCCGGGACGATCCTGGTGGTGGTCGGACCCGCGGCCGCCGGAACCTACTGGTCGGCCGCCGCGACCGGCACCGGCGGGTTCTTCGCACCGGCCGGTGATCCGGTGGTGGTCCCGGCGCTGGACCAGGTGGAGACGACGCTCAGCGGGCGCTATCTGGTGCGCTTCCCGACCCCGCCGGACCTGCCGGCCCGGGTGGTGGTCAGTGTGGACACCGGCGAGCCGACGTTCACCGGCGAGGTCGTGGTCGCGGAGCGGCCCGGGACGTCGTCGCGGCCGGGATGGCTCTGGCTGGCGGCAGCCGTCGCCGGTCTGGCCCTGCTGCTGGGTGCGGTCGTCCTGGTGGCACGGCGAGCGTCCGGCCGGCGCGCGCCCGCGATCGCCGCGGCATACCGCCCGCTCAGCGTCAGTGATCTGGACCGGCCGGCGAACAGCGACCTGGAGGGCACCGCTGACCGGCCGATGAAGGGCGCCTTCGGTGCCGGGCCGCGCTCGCCGAACCCGATGTCCCCACCGGCCCGGGGTCGCGCGGTGGTGCCCGGAGCGGGAGTCCACCCCGACGACGGATCACCAGCGAATTGATTCCTTACGATCGATGGATGCTGGAGGTCCGAGGGCTCACCCACACCTATCCCGACGGGCACGTGGCGATCCGTGCCGTCGATCTACGGGTCGAGGAGGGCACGCTGGTCAGCATCGTCGGACCGTCCGGGTGCGGTAAGTCGACGCTGCTGCGCTGTGTGGCCGGGCTGCAACGGCCGGCGGACGGTGAGATCCGGCTGGACGGCGAGCCGATCGACGGTGTGCCGGACGGGCTGGCGGTGGTGTTCCAGGACTACAGCCGATCGCTCTATCCGTGGCTGACCGTCCGGGACAACGTGGCACTTCCGCTGCGCCGGCGTGGAATGGCCCGGGCGCAGCGGCGGGCGGCGGCAGCGGACGCGCTCGAGTCGGTGGGGCTGGGGCAGTCGGCGGGTAAGCATCCGTGGCAGCTGTCCGGCGGGATGCAGCAGCGGGTGTCGATCGCGCGGGCGCTGGCTTTCCGGCCGAGGCTGCTGCTGATGGACGAGCCGTTCGGGTCGGTGGACGCGCAGACCCGCGAGGAGCTGGAGGATCTGCTGCTGGCGATCCGCGGGCGGTTCGGGATGACGATCCTGCTGGTCACGCACGACATCGACGAGAGCGTGTACGTGGGTGACCGGGTGGTGGTGTTCGGCGGGTCGCCGGGTGGGGTGCGCGCCGACCTGCCGGTGCCGCTGCCGAGCCCGCGGGAGCAGATCGCCACGCGGGAGTCGCCGGAGTTCGTGGCGCTGCGCTCGGAGGTGGGGCGGCTGGTACGCGGCAAGGGTTCAGTAGAGCGCACCGCCTGACGTGGTGACCTCGACGTCCACCAGATAGGGGCCGTCGTGCGACAGCGCCTTGCGCAGGTCCGCGGCCCGTGTCACCCGTTCGCCCTCGCAGCCGAAACCGCGGGCCAGCGAGACCAGATCCAGATCGGGCAGGGCCACCCCCGGCAGCGAGGTGACGCCGATCCGGCGGCCCAGCGCGGACACCGCCTCGTAACCGCGGTTGTTCAGCACGATCACGGTGAGCGGTGCCCGGCGCCGGGCCGCCGTCCAGAGCGCCTGGATCGAGTAGAGGCTGGAACCGTCGCCGACCACACAGATCACCCGTTCACCGGCGAGTGCCCGCCCGACCGCGACCGGCAGGCCCCAGCCGAGTGCACCGCTACCGGTGGTCAGGTAGCTGTTCGGGCGCGTGATCGGGATCTGCTCGTGCAGGGTGTCCTTGTGCGAGGGCGCCTCCTCCACCAGCACCGACTCCATCGGGTGCAGACAGGCCAGCACGGCCGCGGCGGTGAGCGGATCCGCCAGGGCGGGAGCGGGTGGCCGGGAGCGTACGGGCGGTGCCGGCCGGGCCGCGGGCCTGACCTGCCGGACCAGTGCGGCGACTCCGGCCCGCACGGTGGTCAGCACCGAGGTGCCGGCCGCTGCCCAGGCGGCCGCCGCCGGGTCGCAGTCCAGGTGGAACAGGCGGGTGCCGGCGGCGACGACCGGCCCTTCGGTGTGCACGTGGTAGGTGAAGACCGGAGCGCCGACCACCAGCACCACGTCGTTGCCGCCGAGCAGCGACGCGATCGACGACCGGACCGGCGGCAGATAGCCCTGGAAGAGCGGATGATCCTCGGGGAACGCGGCCCGGCTCGGCATCGGCGCCGCCCACACGGCCGCCCGCAGTTTCTCGGCGAGCGCGACGATCTCCGCCCACGCCCCGTCCTCGTCGATGCCGGGGCCGGCGACGATGGCCGGCGTGCGGGCACTGTCCAAGGCGTCGGCAACGAGACGCAGCGCCGAGGGTGAGGCGGTGAAGTCGGAGTGCACCGATCGTTGCGGCACCGGATCCGCCGGGGCATCCCAGTCGTCCTCCGGGACCGAGAGGAAGACCGGGCCGCGGGGCGGGGCGAGTGTCACGCGTACGGCCTCGGCCAGGGCGGTGGGTACGGCCGCCGCGCGCTCCGGCTGGTGACTCCATTTGACGTACGGCCGGGGGAAGGTGGCCGGCTCGTCGGCGGAGAGGAACGGCCTGGTCGGCAGCATCGCCCTGGTCTGCTGCCCGGCCACCACGATCAGCGGCACCCGATCCCGGTACGCGTTGAACACCGCGCCCAGCGCGTGCCCGACCCCACCCGCCGAATGCAGGCTGACCAGCGCGGGCCCGCCGGTGGCGATGGCGTACCCGGCGGCCACGCCGACCGCCGACGACTCCTGGAGTGCCAGCACGTAGTCGAAGTCGTCCGGCCAGTCCCGCAGCATGCGCAGCTCGGTCGAGCCGGGATTGCCGAACCACCTGGTCAGGCCGGCGTCCCGGCACACGTCGAAGAACGTCTCGCGGACCGTGCTCATGTGTCGGACCTCCAGGCGAGCACCCGCCGCTCCACCGCCTGGAGCAGGGCGTTGAGCAGGTATCCGAGGACGCCGAGCAGCACGATCGCCGCCCAGACGGTCTCGTAGTCGAATCGGGTCGTGGCCTCCTGCAGCCGGAAGCCGATGCCGTCGGCCGCGCCGGGCTGCAACTCGGAGAAGACCATCAGGATCAGGGACAGGGAGAGGGCCAGCCGTAGCCCGGCGAAGAGTTTCGGCAGCGTGGCCGGCAGGATGACGAACCCGAGGCGTTCCGCGGCGGTCAGCCGGAACGCGCGCGCGGTCTCGATCTGTAGCGGTTCCACGGTGCGGGCGCCGTCGGCGGTGTTGAGCAGCACCGGCCACAGCACGCTGAAGACGATCGACGCGACCTGCATGGCCGGCCCGAGCGAGAACAGCACGATGAAGACCGGGACCAGGGTGGGTGGCGGTATGGCCCGGAAGAACTGGAGCACCGGATCGAGCAGCTCGTAGGCCCACCGGGACCGGCCGATCGCGATGCCCAGGACGGCGCCGGCCAGCGAGCCGAGCAGGAAGCCCAGCCCGAGCCGGGCCAGGCTGGGCAGCACGTCGGTGGTGAGCGCGCCGGCGCGGAACAGGTCCAGCAGCTGCCGCAGGATCGTCGAGGGCGGCGGGAAGAACGGATCCGTGGCGGCCGAGGCGGCGAGCTGCCAGGCGAGCAGGCAGCCGAGGAAGACCAGCCAGCGTTGCAGGAAGCGGTTCAGGGCACCCGGGCGGCCGCGTCGCGAGAGGATCATCGGTACGCCCACCGGAACATTCGCCGCTCGCCCTGCCAGAGCAGGCCGTTGATGGTCAGCCCGAGTGCGCCGGCCCAGACCGTGGCCGCCAGGGTGTCGTCGATGCCGCCCGGATAGTTCGAGGCCTGGGCGATGAAGATGCCGATGCCCGAACCGAACCCGCCGAACATCTCCGCGGTCACCGCCAGGATCAGCGCGACCGCGGCGGCCATCCGCACGCCGGTGGCGACGAACGGCGCGGTGGCCGGCAACGAGACCATCAGCAGGACGGCGATCCGGCCGAACCCGAACGCCCGCAACGTCTCCTTCGCGAGCGGGTCGACTTCGCGCAGCCCGTAGATCGTGTTGAACAGGATCGGCCAGACCGAGGCGTACACGATCACCGTGAGCCGCATCTCCAGGCCGGTGCCGAGCAGCATCGCGACGAGCGGGATGAGCGCCACCGACGGGATCGGCCGGAGGAACTCGACGATCGTGGTGACGGCCCGGGACACCGCCGGGATGGTGCCCAGGACCAGGCCGAGCGGAACGGCGATGCCGATCGCGATGAGCAGGCCGAGGGCCCAGGCAGTGAGGGTGGCGGTCACGTCCGCGCGGAAGAGCGGGTCGAACGCCAGCTCGCCGGCCCGGGCGAGGATCACCGAGGCCGGCGGCAGGAAGTCCCGGTGCACGATGCCGGCCCGGCCCAGCGCCTCGCTCGCCGTGATCACCAGGGCGATCCCGGCCGCACCGCGCGCGACGGTGGCCAGACGCATGTCAGGACGGCTGGAACACGATCGTGCCGGCGTCGATCTTGTTGGTCAGGCGTTTCTGCTCAACCATCAGGTCGATCAGCTGCTGCATCCGTTCGGCGCTGGCCGAGGTGCCGAAGGCCGGCATGGTCATCGCCTTCGCCACGGCCGGGTCGATGCCGCGCGCGTACGTCGGCAGGATCGCCTCGACCCGCGCCCGGTCGGCGGCGATCAGCGAGGCCTTCTGGATCGCCCGCTGGAAGGCGGCGGCGGTCCGCGGATTCTGCCTCGTCCAGGTGTCCAGCGAGAAGTAGCCGTCCAGCGGGAGGTCGGTGGCGGGCACCGCGCCGCCGTCGGCGACCATCCGGGCGCCGAGTTTGCGGATCGTGTCGGTGAGGAACGGCTCCTGGGTATGTATGGCGTCCAGGTCGCCCTTCTGCATGGTGGCCGCCATCTGCGGGAAGACCACCTGCCGGTATCGCAGCTTCGCCGGATCGACCCCGCCGGCTGCGGCGATCGCGTCGAAGGTGATCGCCTGGATGTTGTTGAGCACGTGCACCGAGAGGCTGCGCCCTTCCAGACCCTTCATGTCGGTGATCGGCGAGTCCGGCATCACCAGCACGCCCATGAACTTCGGCGTGAGCCGGCTGCCCTCGGCGACCAGATTGATCCGCAGGTCGCCTTTGTCGTGCCCGAGCAGCATCGACGCGTTATTGGCGAACACCACGTCGACGTCGCCGGTCTTCAGCGCCGGATAGGCCTGGGTGCTCTGCTGCACCGGCTGGGTGCGCACGGTCAGGCCTTCGGCCTCGAAGAGCTTCTCCTGCACGGCGATGTAATAGGGCGCGTTGACCACCAGCGCCAGCATCGCGACGTTGATGGTGGACTTCTCCAGGCCGTTGCCGCCCTGGTCCGACGCGGTGTCGTCGCCGCAGGCGGCCGCCAGGGCGGCGAGGAGAACAAGCACGAGCGAGAGCTTTCCGGTCCGGCTCATGCAGGCACCATATCGGAGTTTATCGATCTTTGAATCGTACGATTCCGGCATGGTCACCGGACTACGACGCGACCACCTGCCCGGTTCCGGCCGCAGCGCGGCCGCCGGGCCCGGGCAGGTGGTCACCCTCGGCTACCGCAGCGGAACGTCCAGGTAGGACCCGCCGCCCACGGTGATCGCATCGCCGGACGCGTTCTCCTCGTAGTAGAGCGGGTCGACCGTGTCGATCACCAGCGTCAGCGAGTGCCCGGCCGGCAGGTCGTACGCGGTGGCCGGCAACCTCAGGTCGACGTCGCGTGAGCCGCCGCCGCTGAGCCAGGTGGCCGGCGCGTGGGTGATCAGCTTGGCGTTGCCGACCGCGTCCAGGTCGTACAGGTAGGCCACCACGGTGCCTTTGGACTCGGCGCCGGACAGTTCCAGGTGCAGCTTGGCGGATCCGCGGATCTTCTGGACCGTGGACGGGCGCTCGGCGGCCCAGACACCGGCCTTGCCCCGGTCCACGAACGGCAGCCAGATCTTCGGCTGCTCACCGGTGATCGCGGCCGCGCCGTTGGTGATCAGCACGATCCCGCCGCCGGCGACGGTGTCCTTGTCGGTGGGGATGCTCTTGGTCCAGCCGCTGCTCGGGTTGCCGCCGAGCAGGCCGGTGCCGTCCAGCAGGCGGATCCGGCCGAGGCCGTAGCGGCGGTCGGTGCCGGTCAGCGCCGACCAGTCCGGGTAGGACTCGTACGAGGCGTTGAGCGGCTTGACCTGGACCGGGTTCGGACCGGTGGAGCCGGTTCCCTTGAGGTGCTGGTCGAGCCACGCGTACAGGCTGGTCCAGACGTCGTTGGGCAGGCCCAGCACGCCGGTGAGCTCGGCGATGGCGTGGTCGCCGGGCCGCAGTTCGAGGCGCTTGGGCGTGGTCAGCCGGCCGTAGAAGTCGACCATCTGGTTCGGCGGGAAGAACGTGTCGCCCCAGGCGTTGGCGATCAGCACGGCCGGGCGGTTGGCGTTGATGGCGTCGACGTAGCTGGTGGCGGAGCGTACCTTCGCCCAGGCCATCACCTCGGCCACGTCACGGTTGGCGTTGAAGTCGGCCATCTTGTCGGTCAGGTCCGCGCTGGGCTTGCCGACGATCTGCGCGGCCAGTTCGAGCAGGCCGGCCGACTGGCGGTGCCGGGTCGAGTCGGCGTACAGCGAGTAGACCAGGTCGGTCCAGCCGCTGAGCACCCCGACGGCGCGGATCCGCGGGTCGAAGGCCGAGCCGAGCAGGCTGATCCCGGCACCGTACGAGATGCCGGCCGCCCCGATCCGGGCCGGGTCCGCCGCGGTGTTCGCGATCGTCCAGTCCACCACCTTGGACAGGTCCGCCATGTCCTTCGGCCCGGCCGTGTCGATCTCGCCGCCGGAGAGCCACCAGCCCCGGGGTGTGTACGAGACGACCACGTACCCGCGCCCGGCGAGCACCTTGGCCTGAGCGAGGTACTCCAGGTCGTTGAGGCCCCAGCTGGACGGCAGGACGACCGCCGGATGTCGGCCGGCGGTGGCCGGGCCGATCACGTTGGCCTTGAGTATCACGCCGTCGCCGCCGGTGATGTCGACGGCTTTGAATCCGGTGGTGGCCACGGCGGCCTGCGCGGGCCCGGCGATTCCGATCAATGTGGTGGCCGCCAGGAGCAGGGCGGCGAGCAGCGTGAACCAACGGCGAGGCGCCATGCGCACTCCTCGGGAATGGACGGATGTGAATATGGCGACGCGTCGTGGCGGCAGCGTAGGAAGCGGTTCCGAGAATTTGAAGATGGTGACATTCTCGTTACCGACTAGTAACGTGACTCGTCGGTAGCCAAGGGGGTGAGCGTGCTTTACGGAGCCCCGACCGCGCGTCGCCGAGACGCCCAGCGCAACCGGGCGGCCATCCTGGAGGCCGCGAGCGAGGTGCTGGCCGGAGGCGACGTGGTCGCCCTGATGCCGGAGATCGCCCGCCGGGCCGGCGTCGGCCAGGCCACCCTGTACCGGCACTTCGCCGACCGGCACGCCCTGCTCGCGGCCGTGCTCAGCTATCAGCTGGACCTGCTGGACGCGCGGGTGGTCGCGCACGCGCAGCACCCGGCCGAGTTCCGCAGCCTGCTGCGTGAGGTGCTGCATCACCAGATCGAGATGCGTGGCCTGGTCAGCCTGGTCCGCCGCCTCGAACCCGCCGTGCAGGAGCGGTACCGGCAGCGGGTGATCGCCGCCTTCGCGGTGCCGCTGAGGCGGGCCCGCGAGCACGGGTACGTGCGGGCCGACCTGGTTCCCGAGGACCTGGCGCTGCTGCTCACCATGGTCCAGGGCGTGACCGAGGCGGCCGCCGACGTGGCGGCCGCCCGAGCCGCCGCCGACCGCTCGATCGACCTCATGCTCGACGGGGTGTTCCGGGCCGGCGCCGCCGACTGACGCTTAGGTCCTCGCAGGGCCGGCCCGTGCTTTTCCCGGCGGTCGCGCTGGGGCGCCGGCCCGGGCGGACCGCGCGCGGGAGCGGCGGGACGGTCCGATTCGGCGGGGCGGTGCGAACGCGTACCCCGGAGGTTCTAGAAGATGATCGTCCAGCCTTCCCGGCTTGCCTGGGTGGCGGTGTAGGCGACGCCGTCCACCTTGAGGCCGGCGGCGTTCAGCAGGGTGAGTGCGCCGCCGCGGTTGCTCAGTTGCAGGGGTGGTGCGACGCGGACCTGGAGGGTCGCGCCGGCCGGGAGGCGGCCGTCCAGGTCCTGGCGGCCGGGTGGCTGGCCGATCAGGGACCAGCCGGTCAGGTCGATCTCGCCGGGCGAGGCGTTCAGCAGCGTGACGGTCTCCGGTTCGGGTGCCGGGCCGGGCGGGTTGACCAGGGCGGCGAGGATGCGGACCAGGTGGTCGGGCTCGCCGGGGCCGGGGGTCGGCGCCGGGCCGGGTCGGGTGACCTCGGGCAGCGGGTGGCCGGTGATGTCGTCGGTGTGCCAGACCTGGGACTGGAAGGCCAGGAAGATCGCCACCCACTCGTCGGCCGCCGGGAAATGCAGCAGCAGGGCGCCGTCCTGGTGCACGCCGTTGTCGCCGGCGAAGCGGCCGGCGTTGCCCTGGTTCATGTGCACGTCGTGGATGCCGTTGCCGGGCCGGAATCCGAAGATCTTGTCGGGCTTGTTCCGCTCCGGTCCCCAGGCCTCGCCGAAGACATATGCGCGGGCGTCGGAATCGCCGAGTGCGCGCCGGACGAAATGATCGAGGAAATCGCCGAGATCGTTCTCCGGGCCGGGCGCGGTGGTCGGAACGGGACGCATCTGATCGCGTTGAAATAGATTTCCGCGAATATAGTCGAGTGCGGCGCCGCCGGTGCGGCTCTCCAGTTCGGTGAAACCGTCGCTCAGGCCGCGGAGCCGGTCGGTGACCGGGTGGATGAACGGGTTGATCCCCAGGTAGAGCAGGTCCGGCGGGGACTGCTGGGAGCGTACGTTGACGGCCGCGCGGTAATCGACACCGGCTGCCCGCAAATGGATCTGGTAATGCGGGGTGTCGGTGGTCTCGATCCGGCGGTCGATGACGGCGGCCCGTAGCACACCGTATCTTTTCAGCGGCATGAAAACAGTCAACGCCGCTTTTCCGGTGCTGTCCGTCAGCCCGGCGACACCCGAAGGCGTAATGTGCGCGCGGCCGTTGTCAGTAAATGGCGCCGCAGGCGCGACGACCCGGTGAATCGCGGCCATCGCGGGATGCTGCCGGACCAGGCGGCTGACCACCGGGTCGAAGCTGAGCACCGCGGAGAGCCGGCGGTACTCCACCACCAGGTCGACGACGCCGGCCGCGACAGCCTGCCCGCCCCGCTCAAGACCGACGACGTCTGGTTGCTGTCCCGCGCCTGGTCCACACCGGACGGCTTCGTCCGCGGCGCCCGCTTCGTGTTCCGCACGCTCTTCGGGCTGGTCTGTGGCAAGCGGCTGTTCGGCCTCGGTTCGGCGCTCACCGCCAGCATGCTGACCATCCTGGTGAAGCAGGGCGTCGAGATCCTGCTGAACACCCCGCTCACCGGGCTGATCACCGATGAGGCCGGCGCGGTGACCGGCGCGAGGCCACCGAGCTGGGCATGGAACCGGCGAAGCTGCGCGCCACGGTCGAGCGGTTCAACGGCTTCGCCCGCAGCGGTGTCGACGAGGACTTCGGCCGGGGCCGCACGGTCTACGACAACTACTACGGCGACCCGACCGTCAAACCGAACCCGAACCTCGGCACCCTCGAGAAGGGCCCGTTCACCGCCGTCCAGCTGGTCCCCGGCGACCTGGGCACCAAGGGTGGCCTGCTCACCGACGCCGAGGGCCGTGCCGTCGGCGCCGGCGGCGACCAGATCACCGGCCTGTACGCGGCCGGCAACACCACCGCCTCGGTGATGGGCCGCACCTACCCCGGGCCGGGCTCGACCATCGCGCCGGCGGTGGTCTTCGGCTACCGGGCCGGCCGGGACGCCGCCGCCCGCGTCAAAGCGGCCGCCACCATGTGACGAACATCGGCCCCAGCCCACCTGGGAATGGCTCCCAGCATTCCTGGGTAGGCTGGGAACTTCGCATCTCTGTCAGCGAAGGAGTTGATTTCCGCCGTGGGCGGATACGGGTGGCAAGTTGTCCTCGTCGTAGTGCTTGTGCTGCTCAACGCGGCATTTTCCGGAAGCGAGATGGCACTGATCTCGCTGCGGGAGAGCCAGTTGCAACGTCTGGAGCGGCAGTCCCGCACCGGCCGGACACTCGCCAAGCTGGCCCGGGACCCGAACCGGTTCCTGGCCACCATTCAGATCGGTATCACCCTGGCCGGGTTCCTGGCCTCGGCCGCCGCGGCCACCACGCTGGCCCAGCCGCTGATCAAGCCGTTGGAGGGCTTTCTCGGCACGGCCGCCGAGCCGGTGGCGATCCTCCTGATCACCATCGTGCTGACCTTCTTCACTCTGGTGGTCGGCGAGCTGGCGCCGAAGCGGATCGCCATGCAGCGCGCCGAGGGCTGGGCGATGCTCGTCGCCCGGCCGCTGGACGTCCTCGCCACGCTCTCCCGGCCGGTGAACTGGCTGCTCGGCAAGTCCACCGACCTGGTGGTACGGCTGACCGGCGGCGACCCCGACGCGGGCCGCGAGGAGGTCAGCACCGAGGAGATCCGCGACATGGTCGCGCAGCAGCAGGACTTCACCGCTGAGCAGCGCACCATCATCTCCGGAGCGTTCGAGATCGCCGACCGGATCCTGCGGGAGATCCTGGTGCCCCGCCGCGACGTGCTGGTCCTGCCGGCCGACACGCCCGCGCCCGAGGCCCTGGACCGGCTGGTCGCCGGCGGGCACTCGCGGGCCCCGGTCACCGGGCCGATGGGTCTCGACGACGTGCTCGGCGTGGTGCACCTGCGCGACCTGATCGGCGCCGATGGGCCGGTCAACGGCTACATGTTCACCCCGCTCTTCCTGCCGGAGACGCTGAAGGTCTCCGACGCGATGCGGCAGCTGCGGGTCCAGCGCCAGCAGTTCGCCCTGGTGGTGGACGAGCGCGGTGCGATCGACGGCATCGTTACCATGGAGGACCTGGTCGAGGAGATCGTCGGCGAGATCTACGACGAGACCGACCGCGACGTGCAGTCGGTCATTCGTGAGGACGACGGGGCGATGCTGCTGCCCGGCACCTTCCCGATCCACGACCTGCCGGACATCGGTGTCGACATCGAGGAGCTGGACGCGGGCGACTACACCACGGTCGCCGGGCTGGTGCTGGCGCGCCTGGGTCACATCCCGACGGAGCCGGGCGAGACGGTGGCGATCGACGGGCACACCGCCGAGGTCGTGGAGATCACCGGCCGGGCCATCACCAGGCTGCGGCTGCGCCCGCTGGCCGAACTGCCGGCGGAGGACGTAGCGGTCTGATCCGGTCCGGGCCTGGCGTCTCCTCGTCCGGGCCCGGACCGGGGACCGCATGCCTCAATCTCCGCGTGATCGAGCGATATGTCTGTTACCCGGCGTCCGGCTGGTGTGGTGACGAGGAGATACAGCGTGCGGTTGTTCGGTTCCCGGCCGGTGAGCCCGGAAGTCACCCGTCCCACGCCCCGCGACGTGGAGGCCCTGGAGGATCTCGTCCTCGCCCTCGAATCGGCGATCGACGAGACCACCGCCTGGCGAATCACGGTTTCCAGCACGGTCGAGTCCTACGGCTTCGGCTACGGCGCGGTCTGGATCCCGCAGCCGGACGGCAAGCTGCACCTGCTGCACGAGACCGGGCGGATCACCCCGCAGCTGAAGTCGGCGACCGGTGGCACGACACTGGCCGGCGACGGAGGCCTGGTGGGCAAGGCGTACCGGTCGCGCAACGCGGTCTACGTCGAGTCGCTCGCCGAGTGCGGTGACTGCCGGCGCTGCCAGGCGGCGCAGCAGGCCGGCATGGCGAGCGCGGTCGTGCTGCCGGTGACCAAGGGCACCGAGGTGCACGCCGTCCTCGAGTACTACTCCGCGCACCCGCTCTACCTGGACGCCGCGCGGCGGGAGAAGTTCGCGTCCATCGCCCGGATCGCCGAGCGGTCCCGGGCCAGCGCGGTGAGCGCGGCCGAGCTGCGTCAGGTGGCCGACGACCGGATCGCGGTGACCACCGTCGTCACCAGGCTGGGTAACGCGCCGGACAGCCAGAGCGCCATTCGCAGCGCCCTGGACAGCGTGCGGACCGCCTTCGGCTGGGCGTACGGCTCGTACTGGGAGGTGGACCCGGACGACAACGTGCTGAAGTTCCAGCTCGAGTCCGGCTCGGCCGGTGACGAGTTCCGCCGGGTCACCCTGGCGGCCACGTTCGCTGAGGGAACCGGCCTCTCCGGCCGGGCCTGGCGGGCGAAGGATCTAATCTTCGTCCGCGACCTGGCGGAGCTGACCGACTGCGTACGGGCGCCCGCGGCACAGCGGGCCGGCGTCCGCTCGGGAGTCTGCTTCCCGATCATGAGCGGTGACCGGATCGTCGGCACCATGGACTTCTTCACCACCGAATACATCGACCTCTCCGAGTCGCGGGCCGCGGCACTGCGCAACGTGCAGCAGCTGGTCTCACAGCGGCTCGACGTGATGCGGGGCGCCGAGCGGGCGGCGACGAACGCTCGCGCGCTACTGGACACAGTGGAGCGGCTGCGCAGCGCCAGCGGTGACGCCACCTCGGTCGCCGAGCAGGCGGTGGACCGGGCGTCGGCGATGACCGCCGAGGTCGCGGCGCTGGGACAGGCGTCGGCCGCGATCGGTGACGTCATCAAGATCATCGAGTCGATCGCCGAGCAGACGAACCTGCTCGCACTTAACGCCACCATCGAGGCGGCGCGGGCCGGCGAGAGCGGCAAGGGCTTCGCGGTCGTCGCCGGCGAGGTCAAGGAACTGGCCCGGGAGACCGCCGAGGCCACCCAGAAGGTCGCCGCCCAGATCGCCGGCATCCAGGCCAGCGCGCAGACGGTGGCGGCCGGTATCCACACCACCAGCGAGACGATCGGCAAGATGGACAGTGTCCAGGCCCGGATGAACGACGTGCTGGGCGAGCAGGCCGAGATGGCCCGGGCACTGCAAGGCTGACCCGATCCGGTCGAACGTTCGTCCGAAGCCCCCACGCCTACGCCTAGATGGACGATGATGCGTCCATACGGCTATGGAGGGAGTGGAAGATGAGCGGAGTTCGGTTGCTGGTCGGCACCCGCAAGGGCGCATTCATCCTGACCTCGGACGGTCGGCGCCAGGACTGGACGGTCGACGGCCCGCACTTCGGCGGCTGGGAGATCTACCACGTCAACGGCTCGCCGGCCGACCCGGACCGGCTGTACGCGTCGCAGTCGGGCGGCTGGTTCGGTCAACTGATCCAGCGGTCCGACGACGGCGGTAAGTCCTGGAGTCAGGTCGACCACGACTTCGTCTACTCCGGCGAGGTCGGCGACCACCTGTGGTACGACGGGACACCCCGGCCCTGGGAGTTCAAGCGGATCTGGCATCTCGAGCCGTCACGCACCGACCCCGACGTCGTCTACGCCGGAGCCGAGGACGCCGCGCTCTACAAGTCGACCGACGGCGGGCAGAAGTGGGAGGAGCTGACCGGGTTGCGTACGCACCCGTCGGCGCCCAAGTGGCAGCCCGGCGCCGGGGGTCTGTGTCTGCACACGATCATCCTCGACCCGGTGAACCCGGATCGGATCTACGTGGCGATCTCGGCGGCCGGAGCGTTCCGCAGCGACGACGGCGGGGCCAGCTGGCTGCCGATCAACCGCGGTCTCGTCTCCGAGGGCATCGCCGAGCAGGGCGCCGAGGTCGGGCACTGCGTGCACCGGATCGCCATGCACCCGTCCCGGCCGGAGACGCTGTTCATGCAGAAGCACTGGGACGTCATGCGTACCGACGACGCGGGTGCGAACTGGCGTGAGATCAGCGGGAACCTGCCGACCGACTTCGGCTTCCCGATCGCGGTGCACGCCCACGAGCCGGAGACGCTGTACGTGGTGCCGATCACCAGCGACTCGCTGCACTACGTGATGGAGGGCAAGCTCCGGGTCTACCGCAGCCGGACCGGCGGCGAGGAGTGGGAGCCGCTGACGGCCGGCCTGCCGCAGGAGAACTGCTACGTCAACGTGCTGCGGGACGCGATGGCGGTGGACACGCTCGACGAGTGCGGGATCTACTTCGGCACCAGCGGCGGCCAGGTGTACGCGTCTGCGGACAGCGGGGACACGTGGCAGGCGATCGTCCGCGACCTGCCGCCGGTGCTGTCGGTGGAAGTTCAGGTGCTGCCGTGATCCGGGTGGTGCTGCCACCGCACCTGCGGACCCTCGCCCAGGTCAGCGGCGAGGTGCGGGTCGAGGTCGGCGGCGAGGTCACCCAGCGGCTGGTGCTCGACGCGGTGGAGGAGCGCTACCCGATGCTGCGCGGCACGATGCGGGATCGGCGGACCGGGCAGCGGCGGCCGCTGGTCCGGTTCTTCGCCTGCGAGGAGGACCTGTCGAACGAGTCACCGGACGCGCCCCTGCCCGACCGGGTCGTCAAGGGCGAGGAACCGTTCCTGATAGTCGGCGCGATGGCCGGCGGCTGATCCGGCGGTCGGCGGCCGGGCGATCATCCCGGCCGCCGTCAGAACGCCGGTTCAAGGCGTCGCGGTCACAGCGTCGGTAGTGCCCGCGCCGGCCGTGCTGGTGGCGTCCGGGCCGGTGCTGGCCGTATCGGTCGTGCTGGTGTCAGCCACGCTGGCGTTGCTGGTCTGAGCCACGTCGGCGTTGCTGGTGTCGGTCGTGGCGTCGGTGTCGGTGACTCCGGCGGCGGTTCCCGTGCCCGGCTCGGTGGTGCCGGGTGCGGTGGTGCCCGGTTCAGTTGTGCCCGGAGTGGTGGTGCCGGGTTCAGCGGTGCCCGGAGTGGTGGTGCCCGGTTCGGTGGTGCCCGGAGCGGTGGTACCCGGAGTGGTGGTGCCCGGTTCGGTCGTGCCTGGTGTGGTGGTGCCCGGTTCGGTCGTGCCTGGTGTGGTGGTGCCCGGTTCGGTCGTGCCTGGTGTGGTGGTGCCCGGTTCGGTCGTGCCTGGAGTGGTGGTGCCCGGTTCGGTCGTGCCTGGTGTGGTGGTGCCCGGTTCGGTCGTGCCTGGAGTGGTGGTACCGGGTTCAGTGGTGCCCGGAGTGGTCGTACCCGGAGTGGTGGTACCGGGCTCGGTGGTGCCCGGCGTGGTGGTGCCGGCGTCCGTCGGCGGCGTGGTGTCGGTAGGCGGCGTCATGTCCGTGGGCGCGTCACCGGGGGCCGTCCCGTCCGGCGTCCCCGGCTGACCTGGCGTTGCCGGCCCACCGGGCGTTCCCGGACCGCTCGGCGTCTCCGACCCGCTGGGCTGGCCTGGCCCGGCCGGCGGGGTCGCGGTGTCGAATTCGGCGTAGAGAACGAAGACCCGACGTACGCCGTGGAAGGCGGTCGCGCAATCGTGCCGGTCCCAGAGCCCGAGACTGGCGCCGAGACTGCTGATCGATTTGCATGCCTGCTGCGTGTCGTACTGCCCGACGGCGTTGTCGGTGCTCTGCGGCGGTGGGTTGCCGGGTGCGGCCATGGCGGGGCTCGCCCCGAACGCCGCACCGGCAAGCAGCCCGAGGCCGGCGATGGTCAGGCTTCGTGTCGCCTTGCGCATGTCATACCTTTCTCGTGTAAATGCCAATGACTCCGGCTAGCTGAGCACGAGAGATGCGGGCGTCTTCCTCGTTCGGGGGAATCCGGCTGCTGACGTCCCGGGATTGGCCCCGAGGGGTTAGGGCGCGGTGTTTCCCGGCGGTCGCGCTGGGGCCGGGACGGGCTGACCGGCCGCGTGCGCGGTCCGGGGACGGGCTGAATCCGGCGGGACGGCCGATACGCGTACCCCTACGATTTGATGCGTGACCAGGCGCACCGGGGGAGCGACGCGGGAGGAGATCCGCAACGCTGCTACCCGGCTGTTCCGCGAGCGGGGTTTCGCGCGCACGTCAGTGCGCGACATCGCCGCGCTCGCCCGCAGTAACCCGGCGCTGGTGATCCGGCATTTCGGTACGAAGGAACTGCTGTTCCTGGAGACGATGCACCTGAGCATCGACGACGAGCCGTTGCTGGACGTGCCGCTGGAGGGGTTCGGGGAGCGGTTCGTCGAGGTGCTGCTCGCCGACGACGACATCCGCGGGGTCTATCTGGCGCTGGTGCGCGGCAGCAACGAGGAGCAGATCAAGGCGCGATTGCAGCAGATCCACGAGCGGACGTTCGTCGGACCGGTGCGGGCGCGGCTCAGCGGACCGGATGCCGATCTGCGGGCCCGGCTCGCGGTGGCGGTGGTGGGCGGGCTGCTCTACGCGCTCTGGGTGGTCGGCGACGAGGCGTTGCTCGCCGCCGACAACCGTGAGCTGGTGGTCCGGTACGGCGCTCTGCTCCAGCAGGTGCTGACGCCCTGAGTTACTGCACCGACCAGCCGGCGGGATGAGGCGCAGGAACGGGCCGGTGCGGCCCTGACCGAAGGCGGAGGCGTTCGGCGGCTGGGCCATGCCGGTGGCGACGCCGCCGGGCGCGACCGCGTTGGTGCGGATGCCCTGCGGGCCGTACATGAACGCGGTGTTCTTGGTGATGCCGACGACCGCGTGCTTCGAGGCGGTGTAGGCGACCCCGGCGGCGTTGCCGCGCGGCGCGGCCTCGGAGGCGACGTTGACGATGGCGCCGCGGCCGGCCGCCAGCATGGCCGGTACGACGGCGCGGGTCAGCCGGAAGACGCCGTCCACGTTGACCGCGAAGACGCGTTCCCAGATGGCGTCCCCGGTATCTTGCCCTGGCTGAGGGCGACCATACACCTTTCCTGAGCTGCGGGGATGCCGAAGTTAACTTAGTTTACTTCGGCGATTTCGGATAGCCGCCACATCCCGGTCCGCCGCCCGGAAGACTGAGGATCATGGCCACCGCCACCGCACCGGCCGTGCTGAGCAAGCGACAGACCAACATCGTCTTCGTCGCGATCCTGCTGGGGATGCTGCTGGCCGCGCTGGACCAGACGATCGTGTCGACCGCGCTCCCGACGATCGTGGCGGACCTCGGCGGGGCCGGGCACATGTCCTGGGTCGTCACGGCGTACCTGCTGGCCGAGACGGTCGCCACGGTGCTGGCCGGCAAGTTCGGCGATCTCTTCGGCCGCAAGGTGGTCTTCCAGGTCAGTGCGGTGGTCTTCGTCGTCGGTTCGGCGCTGTGCGGTGTCGCCCAGGACATGCTGATGCTGGTCGCCGCCCGGGCGCTGCAGGGCATCGGCGGCGGCGGTCTGATGGTCACCGCGATGGCGCTGATCGCCGACGTCATCCCGCTGCGCGACCGCGGCCGGTACCAGGGCGCGCTGGGCGCGGTCTTCGGCATCACCACGGTGGTCGGTCCCACCCTGGGCGGCCTGTTCACCGACCATCTGAGCTGGCGGTGGGCGTTCTACGTGAACGTGCCGGTGGCCGCGGTGGTGATCGTGATGGCGGCCCGGGCCATCCCGTCGATCCGCTCCGCCGCCCGCCCGATCATCGACTACGCCGGCATCGGGCTGGTCGCCGGCGGCGCGACCAGCATGATCCTGGCCCTGGAGTGGGGCGGCAAGGAGTACGCCTGGACGTCCCCGATCATCCTCGGTCTGTTCGCCGCCTCGATCTCGCTGTTCGCCGGGTTCGTGCTGGTCGAGCTGCGGGCCGAGGAGCCGATGCTGCCGATGCGGTTGTTCGGCAACTCGGTCTTCACCGTCTGCTCCACGCTCAGCTTCATCGTCGGGTTCGCGATGCTCGGCGCGATGACGTTCCTGCCCACCTATCTGCAATACGTGGACGGTGTCTCGGCCACCGCGTCCGGTGTGCGCACGCTGCCCATGGTGGCCGGTCTCTTCGTCACCTCGATCCTCTCCGGCAACCTGGTCAGCCGCACCGGCCGGTACCGGGTGTTCCCGATCGCCGGTGGCGCGGTGATGACGATCGGGCTCTACCTGATGTCGACCATGGACGCGAGCACCAGCACCTGGCTGGAGTCCCTCTACATGTTCGTGCTCGGCGCCGGGATCGGGCTGTCCATGCAGGTGCTCACGATCGTCGTGCAGAACACCGTGCCCTACGCCGACCTGGGCACCGCGACCTCGGGGGTGACGTTCTTCCGTACGCTCGGCAGCTCCTTCGGCACCGCGGTCTTCGGCAGCCTCTACACCGGCCGCCTCGAGTCGGAGCTCGGTGGTGCGCTGGCCACCACCGGCGTACCGGCCGCGACCGCACAGGAACCGGCCGCGCTCAAGGCCCTCGATCCGGCCCTGGCCGGGCCGATCATCGCGGCCTACGCGGACGCGATCAACTACGTCTTCCGCTGGGTCGTCCCGGTCGCCCTGCTGGGCTTCCTGGTCGCCTGGTTCCTCAAGGAGTTGCCGCTGCGCGACAGTGCCCGGGCGCACGCCACCGACGTCGGCGAGGGTTTCTCGCCGCCCGCCTCCGACGACCGGGTCAGTCAGCTGGAGAGACAGATCAGCGACACGATCCGCCGCGGCGGGGTGGGGCTGGAGAACGTTCTGGCGGAGTCCGGCGCCGCGCTGAGCCCGTCCCAGGCCTGGGCCATGGGGCAGACGCACCTGCACACCGCGGCCCGCGGCCGGGCCGAACTGCCCGAGATCGCCGGCCGGTACCGGATGCCGGCCGAGGTGCTGCGGCCCGCGTTCGCCGACCTCTGCCAGGCCGGATACGCCCGGCTGGAGGGCGACACGATCCATCTGACCGAGGCCGGGGAGGAACAGTTCGAACGGGTCTGGGATGCCTGGCGCGGGTGGCTCGACGCCCACCTCGACGACATCACCATGACTGATCCGCAGGACCGGGCGCTGCTCGACGAGGCGCTGGGCAAGGTCGCTACCCGGCTGGTCGACGAGCAACGACTCTCTTGATCTTCATCTCGGTTCGATACTGTCCTCCAATGGGAATGCTGGACAGGTTCATCGGCTCACCGCAGCGCCGGTTCGCCCAGCTCGCCCTCCGGGTGGCGCGTCGCACCCCCGGGGTGGAACACGCGGTCTACCAGCCGGAAGAGTTCGCCATCGCGATCCACCGAGCCGGCGGAGCCGGTCCAGCACGCCTCTACCTGTCCAACGTCTACCGGGAGACCCTCGACGCCACCCCGGCCGAGCGCCGGGAACGGCTGGCCAGGCTGGTCCGGCTGATGGCGGCTCCGCCGCCCGAGGACACCTGGGATTCGGTACGCCCGAAGCTGCGTCCCGTGGTGCGCCCGGTGACGTTCGGCGTCGCCGGACCGGTCGGCTTGCGCCCGCCGCTGTCCCGCCCCGCGATGCCCTTCCTGCGCGAACTCATCGTGATCGACACCCCGGACGCGATGGCCTACGTCATCCCGGACCGGCTCGACGAGTGGGGCGTCACCGCCGAGGACGTCTTCACCGCGGCCCGCGACAACCTCGCCGAGATCGCCCGTCACTCCCTCGAGCAGCCCTGGCCCGGCGGCCCCAGCGTGGTCCGGATGATCGACGACGGTGACGGCTACTTCACCTCGCTGCTGCTCACTCCCGGCTGGCTCGCCGAGGTGGGCGAGCGGATGGGTGCCCCGGTGCTCGCCTTCGCCCCGGACAACAACACGCTGCTGCTCGCCCCGTTGCCCGACGACGGCGCCGACCAGCTGTACGCGCTCGTCGAGAAGGCCTTCCAGGAGGCGGTGCGATACCTGTCGCCGGTCGCCTACGTGGCCGGCGCCGGTGGCCCGGCCGTGCCCTACGCGCCACCGCCCGGTCACCCGCACCACGCCGCCGCCCGCCGCGCCGACGCCGTGCTCGCCCTCACCGAGTATTCGAACCAGACCGACTGGCTCGCCGAGCAGTATCAGAAGGCCGGCGTCGACGTGCACGTCGGCCGGCTGATCGCGGTCGAGCCGCCCGGCGGCGGACCGGCCGAGACCATCGCGACCTGGATCGAGGGCGCCAGCACACTGCTGCCGCGCGCCGACTCGGTCGCTTTCGCCCGCGCCGACAGTGTCCAGTTCCGGGTGCCGTGGCATGTGGTCGAGGAGACGACCGGGTTGCGGCCGGAGCCGATCCTGGCGCCGTCCCGCTACCGGGTGGACGACTGGCCGCCGCCCGCCGTCCTGGCCGAGTTACGCCATCACGAGATCGACTGAGCCGGCCCGTCCCGCCGGGCTAGCAGATTGTGGCCGTGATTTGACAGACAGTGAGCACGTTCTGCTGTTGTGACCACGGTCACTACGCGAGGAGCGTCGGCCGCATGGCAGAACGACGATTCACCCTCGAAGCCAAGGAAGTCCACCAAGGTCAGGAACATCCGGACATCGCCAAGGTGCAGAAGTACCTGACCCGGTTCGGCTACCTGACGACCACGATCGAGCCCGGCAAGCTCGACCAGCCGACAAGCGACGCGCTGCGGTCGTTCCAGCATGTGTACGGCGTGGAGGAGACCGGCTACCTCGACCCGTCCACTCAGGAGGCGCTGGAACGGCCCCGCTGCGGCGTACCGGACGTGCCCACGGTGGCGGCGACCCACCGCGGTGAGTCCGCCGAGTTCGTGCTGCGCGGATGCAGCTACAACCGGCTCGCGCTGACCTTCCGGTTCGCCAACGGGACCGGTGACATCACCGGCGACGACGAGCGGGCCGCCGTGCAGCGCGCCTTCAACACCTGGGCGTCCGTGTTGCGCGGCGTCAGCTTCACGCTGACCACGGCGGCCAACGCCGACTTCGTGGTCGGCTGGTTCACCGGTGCGCACGGTGACGGCTCGGCCTTCGACGGCGTCGGCAACACCCTGGCGCACGCCTTCTACCCGCCGCCCTGCGGTGGTGCGAACGCCGGCGCCCTGCACTACGACGACGCCGAGACCTGGGCGCTGGCGCACGGCGGCCAGCAGCGCGACACCGAGACGGTGGCCCTGCACGAGATCGGGCACCTGCTCGGGCTGGACCACTCCACAGTGGCCGGCGCGGTCATGTTCGCCTCCTACGGCGGGGAACGCCGGCAGCTCACCCAGGACGACATCGACGGCATCCGCCGGCTCTACCCGGCGCTGGTGCGGCTCGGGGACAGCGGCTCGCAGGCCGGGTTCGTCGGCGAGATCGCCGCGGTCGCACCGGAGCGCGGCCGCCGGCTGGTCACCGCGGTACGCACCCAGGCCGGCACGCTGAAGCTGATCGCCTGGGAGCTGCGCACGGACGGGTCGCTGCTGCGTACCGCCGACAGCGGCGAGCAGGCCGGCGCGGCGCGGTCCATCGATATCGCCCTGGCCGGACCGGATGAGATGGTCACCGCGGTGCGCACCGCGGCCGGCCAGCTGAAGCTGATCGGCTGGGACGTCGCCAACGACGGCAGTGGCATCCAGCGGCACGGTGACAGCGGCGAGCAGGCCGGAACCGCCGACCTCATCAAGATCGCGCAGATGAGCTCGACGCTCTGGGCCACCGCCTGCCAGGACGGCAGCGGCAACCTCAAGGTGATCACCTGGACCCGGCGGCCCGACGAGTCGTTCGAGCGGCGCGCCGACAGCGGCGGCCAGGCGGGCGAGATCCGGGACCTGGACGTCGCCGTGGTCGACAACGGGCTGCTGCTCACCGCCGTGCGTACCGCCTCGGACACGTTGAAGCTGATCCTCTGGCGGGTCACCGACACCACCGTGCAGCGCCTCGGTGACAGCGGCGAACAGGCCGGCGACAGCCGCTTCGTCAAGGTCACCATGGATCCGCACGGCAACGCGGTCACCGCGGTCCGCGCGGCGAACGGCTCGCTGAAGCTGATCACCTGGCGGGTGCGTACCAGTGGCGTGATCCAGCGCCTGAGCGACAGCGGCAGTCTCGCCGGCACCTCCAACGGCCACGATCTCGGGCCGGCGCCCGGCGGGCGCCTGGCCACCGCGGTGGTCACCGAGGACGGCAACCTCAAGGTCATCGCATGGCAGACCCGGGCCGACGGTACGGTGACGCGTTACGGCGACAGCGGCAACCAGGCGGGCGCGGCCACCCTGCCCACGCTTGTCGTGCCGCGCGGGGACAGCCTGGTCACCGCGGTACGCGCGGCGAACTCCAGCCTCAAGCTGATCTCCTGGGGATTCTGAACTCTTGGTTCGCGGGGGTGACGGGATCGGAAGTTGCCCGGCGGAGCGGTAACGCGAAGACTCTTGATGGTCCACTCGCGCCGCCTGGAGGTCCGATGCCCGCACCCCTGCCCGACGAGGACGCCGAACTGCGGGTCGGCCCGCCCGCCGATCACGCGGCCGGGCTCGAGGCGGTCCGGCTCAGCCTGACCAACGCGGTGCGGCGGATGGGCGTACGCAAGACCGTCCGTAACCTGCGCACCCTCAACCAGCACGACGGCGTCGACTGCATGAGCTGCGCCTGGCCGGACCCGCAGGGGCACCGGCACGCCGCCGAGTTCTGCGAGAACGGGGCCAAGGCGGTCTCCTGGGAGGGGCAGCGGGACACCGTCGGGCCGGAGTTCTTCGCCCGGCACTCGATCGCCGACCTGGCCCGGCAGACCGGCCACTGGCTGGAGAAGCAGGGCCGGCTTACCCATCCGATGGTGCGCCGCGACGGCGCGACGCACTACGAGCCGATCACCTGGGACGAGGCGTTCGCGCTGGTCGGGCAGCACCTCAACGCGCTCGGCAGCCCGGACGAGGCGGTCTTCTACACCTCCGGGCGGGCCAGCAACGAGGCCGCCTTCGTGTACCAGCTGTTCGCCCGTGCGTACGGGACGAACAACCTGCCGGACTGCTCGAACATGTGCCACGAGTCGACCGGCACCGCGCTGATGCGCACCATCGGTGTCGGCAAGGGCTCGGTCACCCTGGAGGACCTGCACCAGGCTGACCTGATCGTGGTGTCCGGGCAGAATCCCGGCACCAACCACCCGCGCATGCTGACCGCGCTGGAGATCGCCAAGCGGGACGGCGCGCGGATCCTGGCGATCAACCCGCTGCCGGAGGCGGGTCTGCTGCGCTTCGACAACCCGCAGAAGGTACGCGGCCTGGCCGGGCGCGGCACCGCCCTGGCCGACCGGCTGCTGCGGATCCGCTCCAACGGCGACCTCGCCCTGTGGCAGGCGATCGGGCACCTGCTGCTGCGGAAGAACGTGGCCGACCGCGAGTTCATCGAGTCGTCCACGGTCGGCTTCGAGGCCTGGGCGAAGCATCTGGAGACCGTCGACCGGGCGACGATCGAGAAGGCCACCGGCCTGACCTGGGCCGAGATCGAGGCGGCGGCGGACATGCTGGCCTCGGCGAAGCGGGTCGTGCACTGCTGGGCGATGGGCATCACCCAGCACCGCAACGCGGTCGCCACGATCAAGGAGTTCGTCAACGTCGCGCTGCTCCAGGGCATGATCGGCAAGCCGGGCGCCGGACTGTGCCCGGTGCGCGGCCACTCCAACGTGCAGGGCGACCGGACCATGGGCATCTGGGAGAAGCCACCGGCGGTCTTCCTGGACCGGCTCCGCGACGAGTTCGGCTTCGAGCCGCCCCGGACGTACGGCCACGACGCGGTCGACACCGTCAAGGCGTTCCGCGACGGGCACGCGAAGGTCTTCGTCGCGCTGGGCGGCAACTTCGTGGCGGCCATGTCGGACACCGAGGTCACCGCCGCGGCGATGCGAGGCGCGGCGCTGACCGTACAGATCTCCACGAAGCTCAACCGCAGCCACCTCGACGCCGGTCGTACCGCGCTGATCCTGCCCACCCTGGGCCGCACCGAGCAGGACCGGACCGGCGGCCGGGTCCAGCGGATCACCGTCGAGGACTCGATGTCGGCGGTGCACGCCTCCCGCGGGCGGTCCGACCCGGCCGGACCGCTGCTCCGCTCCGAGGTGGACATCCTCTGCGGCATCGCCCAGGCGACACTGGGGGACCGGCACGGCATTCCGTGGGCGGACTTCGCCGGCGACTACGAGCGTGTCCGGGAGCGGATCGGACGGGTCGTGCCCGGCTGCGACGGCTACGCCGAGAAGATCAGCGACGGTGGTTTCACCATGCCGCATCCGCCGCGCGACTCCCGTACCTTCCCGACCCCGGAAGGCAGGGCGGTCTTCACGGTGAGCCCGCTCGAGGTGCTGACCGTGCCGCCGGGCCGGCTCGTCCTGCAGACCCTGCGCAGCCACGACCAGTTCAACACCACGATCTACGGTCTCGACGACCGCTACCGGGGCATCCGGTCCGGGCGCCGGGTGGTCTTCATCAGCGCCGCCGACCTGGCCGAACTCGGGTACGCGGACGGCGACGTCGTCGATCTGATCTCCGAGTGGGAGGACGGGGTCACCCGGCGTGCCGACCGGTTCCGCCTGGTCGAGTACGACACCCCGAAGGGCTGTGTGGCCGCCTACTACCCGGAGACCAACCCGCTCGTGCCGCTCGACTCGCAGGCCGAGGAGAGCGGCACCCCGACGTCGAAGTGGGTCGTCGTCCGCCTGGAACGGGCCGGCTAGCTGTTGTCGACACTGCCCGAGACGGCGCTCGTCTCGAAGAGACCGGCCAGGGTCTCCACGCCACCGCCCCAGGCGGCGGCGAACACGGCCGCGACCACGGTCGCCGCCCGCAGCGCGTGGAACATGCCGCGGCCGCTGCCGGCGTCGATCAGGTTGCGGCCGACGGCGCGGGGCAGCGTACGCCGCAGGTAGTCCTTCTCCGCCCCCAGCTCCTGATCCTTCGGCATCAGGCCGGCCATCTGCACCTTGCCCCGCCCCTCGGCGTAGCAGCGGCGCATCAGGAACCCGAACGTCGACCGGGCGGCGGGCACCTCGTGGTCGATGACGGCGTGCGGCACGTACATCCAGTAGCCGCCGTTCGCCGTGCTCATCCGCAGGCACAGTTCGGTGTCCTCGGGCCGGTTCTGGTCGCCCAGCTTGCCGAAGCCGGTACGGAAACCGCCCACCGCCAGGAAAGCCTCGCGGCGCACGATCATGTTCGCCGACCAGACGTTGCGGATCGGTGACGTCGTGGTGGGCATCCCGGTGTAGGAGACGCCGACCGCCCAGAGCAGCTCGTCCGGCATCCACTGCGGGCGGATCCGCTCCCACGCCGGGATGATCCCGCCGCCGGTGCCGACCACTCTCGGGTCGGAGAAGGGTGCGAGCTGTTCGGCGAGCCAGGAAGGGCTGGCCACCGTGTCGTCGTCGAGGAAGGCGATGAACGGCGTACGGGTGTGGAACGCCCCGGTGTTGCGGTTGCCCGAGGCACCCCGCGCGTAGGCGTTCTCCAGCACGGTGACGCCCTCGAACTCCTGCTTCACGCGGGCGGCCATCTGCGGGTTGTGGTCGACCACGACCACGATCTCGGCGGCCGGATGCGTCTGGGCCCGGGCGGAGGCGATGGTACGGGTGAGCGAGGTCCATCGCTTCTCGCTGTGGGTGGGAATGACGATGCTGACGGCGGTACTGCTCGTGGGCTCCAAGCCGGTACTCCTGGGCGTTTGCAAGATCTGTGGGGGCGATCGGGAGCCTCGCCGAGGATGCTGTGCGGAGCCTGTGGTTTCGGTTACGGCAGATCACGCTTGGCCCGCATGTGACGGAGATCCCCACTCGCTATGTCCGGGTGAAAGAGTTGATCAGCGCTTTGCTGCCGATTTAGGTTTCCGGAATGCGGGCGAGCGATTGGCCGGAGACGGCGGCGGACCGGGTGGCCGGATGGGCGCGTTCCCGTCCGGCGCCGGTGGGCGGGCGGCGGGTGCTCGCGGTCGAGGGCCGTTCCGGGTCGGGCAAGTCCACGCTCGCCGCGGCGGTGGCCGGGCGCCTGGACGCCCCGCTGCTCCACATGGACGATCTGTACGCCGGCTGGGACGGTCTCGCCGAGGGCGTGACCGCGCTGCGCGACCAGGTGCTGGTCCCGCTCGCCGAGGGCCGTCCGGCGATCTGGCGGCGCTGGGACTGGGCGGCCGGCGCCTACGCCGGGTCACACCGGGTGCCCGACGGCGAGTGGTTGGTCGTGGAGGGCGTCGGCTCGGGTGGGCGGGTGCTTCGGGCGTACCTCTGCGGGTTGGTCTGGTTGGAGAGCCCCACCGCGGTGCGCAAGCGGCGTGCCCTGGCCCGCGACGGCGCCACCTATGAGCCGCACTGGGATCGCTGGGCCCGGCAGGAGGCCGCGTTCTACGCGGACGAGGCCGTCCGCGAGAACGCCGGCTTGATCATCGAGAATCCCGGCACCGCCGCGATCGCGGCCGCTCGTCAGGAGTGAAACGGGGTCAGGCGTACGCGCCCGGACAGTTCCTCGATCGCCTCCCGGCGGCCGGTGCCCAGGCCGTGGCGGGTCACGTTCACCGCGCCCGCCGCCGCACCGGTGCGTACCGCCTCGTGCAGGTCGCCGCCGCGGGCCAGCACGGTGGCCACACCGGCGGTCATCGAATCTCCGGCGCCGCGGTGATCGACGACCTCGAGTGAGGGCAGCTCGACCAGGAACGGCTCGCCGTCGAGCAGCGCGACGCCGGACTCTCCCGCCCGGCTGATCAGCACCGACCCCGCGCCCTCGTCGCGCATCTTGCGGGCGGCACCGACCAGCGCTTCCGGGCTGTCGTCACCGGCCCGGCCGGCGTCCAGCAGTTCCTCGTGGCTGACCTTGAGGAAGGCGAGGCCGCCGGCGAGCACGGCGCTCAGGTCGTCGCCGGAGAGGTCGGCGACCACCGTGCCGCCGTGCGTGGTCAGGTCGGTGGCGAGCCGGCGGTACACCTCGGGATCGACCACTCCCTCGGTCGCCACCCCGCTGAAGACGCTCACCTCGGCGCGCAGGCCGGCGGCGAGCGCGGTGCAGTAGAGCTCGTCCACGTCGTGCCGGCCGAGCGGGGCGCCGCCGTACTCGGCGATCTCGTTGCGGGAGCCGTCCCGGCGGTCGTGCACGTACCAGCCGCTGCCGGACGAGCGGTGGACCACGCGTACGTCGATGTGCTCGTCGCCCAGCAGGCTGGCGATGACCTTGCCGATCTCGCCGCCCACCGCGGCGCAGAGGGTGACCGAAGCGCCCAGGCCGGCGCACATTCTCGCCTGCCAGATGCCCTGTCCGCCGGGGTGGACGTGCAGTTCCGCTTCGTCGTTCTGCTGCTCGATGGTCACGGTGAGCAGCGGCACCGGTGCGAAGACCATGACGGTGCCAGGATCGTCGGCGGGCATGCGGCAGGCGTACCCGGAGGGTGACGGCTCAACCACTAGCCGCTCCGGCTGTGACCTCGGTCACCGAAGGCCCCACCGCTGAGGCCGGCAGCGTGAAGGTGAAGATCGTGCCGCCGCCCGGGTTGGGAGCGGCCTCGATGTGCCCGCCGTGCCGCTCCACGATCCGCCGGCAGATCGCCAGGCCGAGACCGGTGCCGGGATGGGTGGTGCCGTTGCTGGCCCGATGGAAGCTGTCGAAGACGGCACCGTGCTCTCCGTCCGGGATGCCGATGCCCCGGTCGGCGATCTGCACGGAGACCGCGCCGCCCGCGCCGGCTCGCGCGGTGATGTCGATCCGCGGTGCCTGGCCGGGCGGCGTGTACTTGATCGCGTTGCCCACCAGGTTGTCGATCACCTGCCGCAACAGCACCGGATCGGCGAGCACCACCGGCAGCCGGCCGACGAAGACGTCCGGGCGCAGGTCCGCGCCGTCCGGGGCGTCGACGCGGGCGGTGACCACGTCGTCGACGATCGCGTGCAGGCTCACCTCGGCGATGCGCAGCGTGGCGTCCCGTGCGGCGGTGTAGTCGAGCAGCTCGGTGATCAGCTGTTCCATCCGGACAGCACCGGTGATCACCTTGTCGGCGCCGCGGCGGGCGAGGGCGAGATCGGCCGGCTCGGCGGCGAGCGCGTCGCTGATCATTTCGGCGAAACCGCGGACCGTGGTCAGCGGGGATCGGAGATCGTGCGCCACCACCCCGGCGAAGCCGCGCAGCTCGGTCTCGACATGCTTGCGGTCGGTGATGTCGTGGAAGACGGCGACCGCGCCGCGCTCGCCGGAGGCGGTCTCCAGCGGCCGGGCCGACACGCTTATTACCCGCCCGTCCGGGTGCACGTCGTTGCGGACCAGGATCTCCACCTGGTCGCTGCTCTCGCCGGCCAGGGCACGCGCCAGCGGCATCTCCTCGGCCGGGAACGGCACTCCGTCCAGCCGGAACAACCCGAAGTGCTCCGGCCAGGAGTCCGGGCGCGGGTGCGACCCGGACTCGCCCAGGATCCTGCGGGCGGCCGGGTTGTGCAGCAGGAAGCCGCCGTCCGGGCCGACCACACCGACGCCGTCGCTGATCCCGTCCAGCACGGCCTGGAGCAGAACCGCCTGCCGGCGTGTCTCGGCCTCGCCCGCGCGCAGGTCGGCGGTGGCCGCACGGACCCGGGCCTGTGCCCGTTCGCGGCTGGTGACCAGCACCCACACCAGCGCGGTGAGCAGGGCGGTCAGGCTGAGCCCGCCACCGGCCACCGCGAGCGGCAGCCCGGTGTGCGCGCCGGGCAGCCGGTTGCTCACCGCCGCCACGTGCAGGGTCCAGGTGCCGTCAGCCACCGGTACGGAGACCGTCCGGTCGAGGTCGCGCTCGCCGGCCGCGGCCGAGCGCAGTTCGGCGACGGTGACCGGGCGGCGCCCTGAGTCGTCGGCCCGCAGCGAGAGGTCAAGCAGTCCCTGGCCGGCCTGCGCGAACGTGGCGCCCATGAACGACTGGCCGCGTACCGCGAGCTGCACCCAGCCGAGGAACTCGCTCGCCTGGTAGACCGGGGCGGCCAGCACGAACGAGTTCTGCCGCAGCGCGGGCGGCAGGGTCTGGTCGGCGAGCAGCTGGTAGGTGTCGGACACGCTGACGTCCCGGCTGCGGCGGGCCTCGGCCAGGACGGCGGCCGGTGCGGACGCCTGGAGCATGTCGATGCCGGTCGGCACCGGCCGGCCGTCCAGCGTCGTCACGAAGACCGTGAACGCGTGATCGCCGTCGCCCTGTGGTGCCAGGGTGAGCCCGGTGGCTCCCCGGTCTCGCCAGGTCTGCTGCACCCGCGCCACGTTGCCGTTGGCGGCCGGCACCACGAAGGCTACCGAGGAGACGCCGGCCAGCCGCATGTCCCGCAGCGGCTCGGTGATTCCGGCGTACTCGGGGGCGGTCAGTGTCTGTTGCGCGCCCGCCGCGGCCGCCGCCATCCGCAGGGCGTCGACGTAGCGCCGGGTCTCGAACCGGACGGTCTCCGCCGCCGCCGTGGTACGGCGATCCATCTGCACCTCGGCGGCGGCGTCCTCGCGTTCGGCGAGCACCGCGCTGATGCCCAGAGCCACAGCGCAGCCGAGCACGGCCACCAGCGCGCTGAGCGCCGTGGCGCGGCCCAGCCCGCTCCCCGCTCGCTTCCGGCTCACCTCAGCCCTATCGGAAGCGGCAGGTGGTTCCTTACCGCGCTCTCACAGAACGAGGGGGCCCGTCGTCGCGGGCCCCCTCGACTTCTGAAGAGCTGTTACTGGACCACGAAGAGCAGGCGGTTCGGCGAGCCGCTGCCCGGGCTGGTCACCACGTTCGGCGTCGCGTTGGTGATCAGCGACGAGGCCACCTGCGCCGGGGTGAAGCTCGGGTTGCGGGAGAGGACCAGGGCGGCCGCGCCGGCCACGTGCGGCGACGCCATCGAGGTGCCACTGATGGTGTTGGTGGCGGTGTTGCTGTTGTACCAGGCCGAGGTGATCGACGAGCCCGGCGCGAAGATGTCCAGGCAGCTGCCGTAGTTGGAGAAGCTGGACCGGGCGTCGGTGTTCGTGGTCGCGCCGACCGTGATGGCGCTGGCGACGCGAGCCGGCGAGGAGCTGCAGGCGTTGGCGTTGGAGTTGCCCGCCGCGAGGGCGTACGTGACACCGGAGGCGACCGAGTTGGCCACCGCGTTGTCCAGGGCGGTGGACGCGCCGCCGCCGAGGCTCATGTTGGCCACGGCCGGCTTGACCGCGTTCTGGGTGACCCAGTTGACGCCCGCGATGACACCCGCCGTGGTGCCGCTGCCGGTGCAGCTCAGCACCCGCACGCCGACCAGCCGCACGGCCTTCGCCACACCGTGGGTGGAGCCGCCGACCGTGCCCGCGACGTGCGTGCCGTGGCCGTTGCAGTCCACCGCGCCGGTGCCGACCGCGTCGTAGCCCGGGGTGGCCCGGCCGCCGAACTGGCTGTGCGTGTAGCGGATGCCGGTGTCGATGATGTACGCGGTGACGTTCGAGGCGGTGACCGGGTAGGTGTAGGTGGTGCTCAACGGCCGGTTCCGCTGGTCGATCCGGTCCAGGCCCCAGGTCGCGTTGGTCTGGGTGGCGTTGAGCTGGATGGTCTGGTTCTGCTCGACGTACGCCACGTCGGAGTGTGCCGCCAGCCGCTTGGCCTGGGTCTCGGTCATGCCGGCCTCGAAGCCGTTGAGCGCGCGGCCGAAGCTGCGCTTGAGCGTCGCCCCGTACGCCTTGCTGATTTTCGCCTGCTGGGCGCCGGACTTGAGAACCACGATGTAGCTGCCCGGGATCGCGTCGGCGGTGCCGGCGAGGCGGATCTCGCCCGTCGCCGGTGCGGCCGCGGCCGGGGTTCCGGTCGCGACCACCGCGGTGGCCAGTGCGAACAGACCTGCGGCCAGGATGCGGCCGTGTCCTCGAATCGCCATGTTCTTCCTCTCTCGCGCTGCCTGGAGAGAGCGTATGGGCGACCGAGCGAATCATGTATATATCGAAATAGCTATATCGAGCGGACTCAGGGCACCGCGCCGAGTATCGCCAGCACCCCGTCGAAGAGCGCGAGGGTGGTCGCCTCGTCCAGGTGCTGGGCCTGCCAGCCGCGGTTCTGGAGACCCTGGAGCACACCGATCACCGTGGTGCGTACGGTGCGCAGCGTGGCCGGGGAGAGCAGGACGGCCGAGGTGCCGTCGTCGTGCGCGGCCCGGGCGCCCGAGCCGAGCGCCACCAGCGCGGCGGCGGCGCCGTTGAGGACCTGGGCGACGTGCAGGCGGTCGCGGTCCAGGTTGAAGGCCGCCACGTGTACGGCCAGACCCAGCGCCGTGATCAGCCGGCCGGTCTCGTCGCCGGTGAGCACCGCGGGCATCGTCGCCGAGTCGTCCTCGGCCTCTCCCGCGTCCGCGCAGAAGCCATTGACCAGCTCGCCGGCGACGTCGGCCGGCACCTCCACCGTGGCGAGCGGCAGCCCGGGGAAGCGGCGGCGCAGCGCGGCCTCGACGGCGTCCCGCACGATGTACTCCGGGACGACCCGGTGCTGCTCGGTGAGCCGGCCCAGAATCGCCCCGACGATGTCGTCGAGTCGCATCGCGCGGGGCCGGTCCATTCCCTCACCGTAACCGTGCACGGCCGTCCTCAGTCGGCGCCGGGCAGGGTTATCCGGGCCGTGGTGCCATCCGGTGAGCTCGTCACGATCAGCGTCCCGCGGTGTGCCGCGACGACGCTGTGGGCGATGGTGAGACCCAGGCCGACCCCGGGCACCGCCTGACCGCGGGCGTACCGGCCCCGGTAGAAGCGGTCGAAGACATGCGGCAGCTCGTCGTCGGGGATGCCGACGCCGGCGTCGATGATCTCGACGACCGGGTACGGCACACCGGTCATCCGTACCGTGATCGGCCGGTCGGCCGGGGTGAACAGCAGCGCGTTGCGCAGCACCTGCTCGACGGCGTGGGCCAGCCGGGCCAGGTCGGCCCGGACCGGCAGCACCTGGTCCGCCTCGACCGTCACCGTCCCGGGACGCGACGTGATCAGCGGACGGCAGGTGGTGACCGCGGCGGCGACGACGGTGGCCAGGTCGACCGTGCCGACCGGCGGCGGGAGCGGCGCCTCCGGCGACCGCGTCCCGGCCAGGATGTGATCGACCATCGCGACAAGCCGCCGGCCGTTGCGGTGGATCGGCTCGATGAGGCGACGGTACGGCTGGAGCTCCTCATGATCACCAAGGAGCTCCAGGTAGCCCTGGATGGTGGTCACCGGCGTACGCAGCTCGTGAGTGATGTTGGCGACCATCTCGTCTTCGCGCTGCACCGTCCGGGCCAGCTCGTCGCCGAGGTCGGCCATCCACAGGCGGTTGCGCAGAGCGGTCAGGTGGCCGGCCGCCTGACCGGCGAAGGTGATCAGATCCGCCACCTGGCGGTCGTCGGTGTCCCGCGGCTTGTCGTCGATCACGCACATCGCGCCGAGCGTGTGTCCCTGCTCGTCGACGATCGGAGCACCCGCGTAGTACCGGATGTTCGGCGAACCGACCACGGTGCGAAAGCCGGCGAAGCGCTTGTCCCGGGTGGCGTCCGGCACGACCAGCGGCGCGCGGCCGCTGACGACGTGGGCGCAGAACGACACGTCCAGCGGGGTCTGCTCATCGGCCAGGCCGACACTGCCGGCGAACCACTGGCGGTTCCGATCGACGAGCGAGACCGCGGCCATCGGCGTGCCGAACATGGTCGCCGCCAGCCGGGTGAGGTCGTCGAGCACCGACGCGCGTGGCTGGTCCAGGACCCGGTACGAGCGCAGCGCCTCGAGGCGTGTCTCCTCCACGATGCCGTCCACCGGCCGGGTTGCGTCCACGCCTGTCTTTCGGCCCGCACTCATCGAAGCTGAGCGGAATCGGCCACGCGCTCCGTCTCGTGTGTGGAAGTGGCGGCCGGGACGGTGAAGCTGAAGCGGGAGCCGCCACCCGGTACGTCCTCCGCCGCGATCGTGCCGCCGTGCCGTTCCACGATGCGCTTGCAGATGCCCAGGCCGAGCCCGGTGCCGGCGTACGGCCCGGAGCGGTGGGCCCGGTGGAAGTCGCCGAAGATCGCCTCGTGCTGCCCGGGCGGGATACCGATGCCGTTGTCGGTGATCCGCACCCGGATCATGTCCTCGTTCCGCTCCGCGGTGATGGTCAGGTTCGGGATGACGTCCGCGGCGGTGTACTTGATCGCGTTGCCGATCAGGTTGTCCAGCAGCTGGCGCAGCAACACCGGATCGGCCAGCACCGTGGGCAGGTCCCGGACGGTGAACCGGGGCGCCGGCCGGCCCGCCGCGATCGCGTTGTCGAGACGGGCGATCGTCACCTCGGTCACCACCTCGGCGAGGTCCACCGGAACCATCCGCATCGCGGCGTCGCGTGCCGTGGTGAAGGCGAGGAGGCCGTCGATCAGCGTCCGCATCCGTACCGCGGCCCGGGTGACGCGGCGCAGCTCGCTGCGGGCGTCGCGGACCGCCGGGTGGTCGGGTGCCTCGGCGAGCGACTCGCCGGCCGCGTCGCTCCAGCCTTCGACGGTGGTCACCGGGTTGAGCAGATCGTGCGCCACCACCCCGGCGAAGTTCGCGAGCTCGTCGCGGTGCCGCCGCTCGGCCGTGACGTCGTGGAACAGCACGACGGCACTGCGGGTGCCGTCGCCGTTCTCGCACGTCGTGGCGCGGATGTTGAGGATCCGCCCGTCCGGCAGTGCCGGGTTGCGGATCAGCAGGTCCGCGTCGCCGTAGTCTTCTCCGGCCAGCACCCGCACGTGTGCCATCTCCTCGGCGGCCAGCGGGGTGCCGTCGAGGTGGAACAGCCCGTAGTGGGCGGGTCCGGCCATGGTGTCGCCGGGGTTGAGGTAGTCGCCGAGGAGCCGCTTCGCGGCCCGGTTACGCAGCACCACCTGACCGTTCTCGTCGACGACGGCCAGCCCGTCGGCGGTCGAGTCGATGATCGCCCGCAGCAGCTCGGCCCGTTGCGACGCCCGCTCCCGCTGCACCGCCAGCTCGGCCCGGTCCGCGGCGAGCTCGGCCATCAGGGCGTCGCGCTCGTCGCGGCCCAGCGCCAGCGAGAGACCGACGACGACGATCATGGCGACGAACAGCTGGGCCACCACCGCCCGGTCGGCGGGGCTGGGGATCTCCGCGAACGGCCCGGTCCCGTGCAGGGTGAACGACATCACGGTGATGCCGGCGACCAGGCTGTGCAGCACGACGAACGAGGCCCGGAACCGCGCACCGGCCCAGACCGTCACGGCGATCATCAGGAACGCCAGCGGCAGGCCGCGGCTGTACGCGAACCCGGCCAGGTACGCCACGGCGGAGCAGAGGATCAGCGCGGCGCACTCGGCGACCCGCCGGCGCGGCATGCTCCTCAGCCGGCCCGCTGTGCCGTGGCGCCACCGTTTGTACGCGTGCCCGAGGCAGATGCCCGCCGCCACGATCAGCAGGACGCTCGTCGTGTTGCGGGCCAGCCACACGAACGTGGCTGACCACGTGTAGGCGCCGGTCAGCAGCCACGTGCCGGCCCGGCCGACCATCGCACCGACGATCGTGGCCGCGGATGCGCAGGCCAGCAGGCCCCACAGGTCACGGGGACTGCGCAGCGGCTCGATGCCGCCGGCGCCCAGCAGGTGCGGGCGCGAACGGCCGATCGCGTACATGAAGGCGGTGGTTTGGATGAGGTTGGCGGCGACGAAGATCACCGTCATCGGCGCGGTCGCCCCGGTGGCCATGTTGACCAAGACCGTGACCACGGCCAGCGCCACCACGTCGGCCCAGCGTGCCGGAGCCCGCCGTTGCGCGCAGAACCAGACCGCCGCGACCCCGGCGGCCGGCCACACCAGGCTCATGTTGGCCGAGTCCATCACGGTGAGACGCCCGATGCCCATCGCGATCGCGTAGACCACGGCGAACAGCGCCGTACGCGTCAGCGACCTGCGATAGGTCATTACTCGCCCGTCCGCGGAGAGAAGGTCTGTCGTTGACCTATCGGCGGGCCGGCGGGTGATCTGAGTCTCAGCTCACGGCGGCGCGGCGGGCGGTGTACTCAGTGTTGCGGTGGCTCGGGTACGGGATCAGGTTGTCCGGCTGCGGATCGTCGTACGATTCGGTGGCCCAGCGCCGGCCGGTGGACTCCATCGGGTCCATGTCGTAGACCGAGCGGCCGTGGAACCGCTGCCCGTAGTCCATCATCCCGTCCACGAGCCGCTCGACGTCGGCGGTCGGCCGTACCACGAGGCGCATGAACTGGCTGGTCATGCCGAGCTTGTTGCCGCACTCCCGGGTCATGATGCCGTGGTTGGCGACCAGGTAGTCGCGCAGTGCCACGCCGGACCACTCGGTCGGCAGCTTCACCAGGAAGAAGTTGCCCTGCGACGGGAAGACGGTGAGCCCGGGGATGCGGCTCAGTTCTCGCGCCATCGACCGGCGGTCGCGGCTGAGCAGGCGGAGGCTCTCCTCGTACTCCATCTCGTGCTCCTGGATCATGTGGACCACCTTCTCGGCGAGGGAGTTGAGGTTCCACTTGGGGAGCATTTTGGCGATCTTGCCGGCGATCGCCGGGTTGGCCAGCATGTAGCCGAACCGGATGCCGTGCAGGCCGAAGTTCTTGCCGAGGCTCTTGAGCACCACCGCGTTCGGGCGGATCACCGCGTCCGGGCCGACCGAGGGATAGCGTTCGGCGTCCGAGAAGTCGATGAACGACTCGTCGACCACCACCAGGTCCAGGTCGCTGAGCGCGTCCATGAACCGGATGACGTCGCGCCGGGGCAGGTAGTTGCCGTCCGGGTTGTTCACGTTGCAGATCACCGCGACCCGGGACTTGCGCTCCCGGATGAACTCCACGTACTCCTCGAGGTCGAGCCGGAAGCCGTCGCGTTCCTGCAGCGGGAACATGTCCACCCGCTTGCCGGTCTCCAGGGGCTGGTCGGTCCACCGGCCGAAGGTCGGGATCGGGATGGCCAGGCTCTCCTTGACCAGCAGATGGTCGATCCAGGTGATCAGCTCGGTGGAGCCGTTCGCCATCGCCACCGTCTGCGGGTGCAGGCCGAGCACACTCGCCAGCTTCTTGGTGATCGTGGCGGAGTCACTGGGGTAGTACTTCAGGATGCTCTTCAGGTCCCGGGTGAGCTCGTCGAACATCTCCGGCGTCGGGAAGTACGGGTTGCACGGGATGCAGAAGTCGACGATCTCCGCACCTTCACCGGCGGCACGAGCCAGGTCGAAGTAGGAGGCGCTGTGCGCACCCTTGTGCAGGATCGACGTGTCGATTCCGGTCCGTGCCACGATGTCCTCCCGAGCCCTCGGTCGACGTGTTGCCGTCGCTTGGTACGGCCCCGGGCGCGGAATCGTTCAGCGGCGTACCGGCGGTTCATCCACGCCGGATGAGGCGGCGCGCATGCCGTCCGGTGAGGCTCAGCGCCATGACCGGTATGAATCCGCCATTGGATCCGACGCCGCGCCCGGTGGTCAACGCCGGCAAACTCTGGGCCGGTGGTGCCGCCACCGCAGCGGTCGCCGCCCTGATCGCGATCGTCGGCATCCTCTTGGGACGCGGCCTCTTCGACATCGACGTGCTCGCGCCGAAGGGGCAGGGCACCTGGGGTGACGCCAGCACCGGCTGGTACGCCCTCGGCGCCGCCGTAGCCGCCCTGCTCGCCACCGGACTGGCGCACGTGCTCATCGTGACCACCCCGCGACCGATGCGGTTCTTCGGCTGGGTGATCGGCCTCAGCACGGTGGCGGCGATGCTGGCACCGTTCGTCACCGACGCGAGTCTCGCGGCCCGGATCTACACCGCCGGGCTCAACATGGTGCTCGGCATCGCCATCGGCTCGCTGGTCGCCGGGGTGGCCCGATCGGCGACGATGCTGGTCTCGGCGCGCCCGGCACCCCGGCCCTACCCCCGCCAGTACGGCTAGACGAAGGAGCCGATGAACATGCCGAGCCTGTTCGATCTGGGTGACGTGGCGATCGGTGCGGCCTTCCGCGCCGGCGAGAGCACCGCCGATGCGCTGGCCCGGGTCCGCGCCGCCGGCGAGGCCGCCGGGGAGCGGGCCTCGGCCGAGACGTCCGGCCTGCGCGGGCGACTGGCCGCTCTCGCCCAGCGCGGTGCCGCCGAGCGGGCCAAACGACAATCGGAGGCATCCGCCCGGGCTGCCGAGGCGCTGGACGCGGCGATGACCGCGATCGCCTCGTCCTCGCTCGTCAATCGGATCGTGGACGTCCAGGTGGACCGCATGCTCAAGCTCTTCGAGCACGAGCCGGACCGGATACAGGGGCTGGTCCGCGGCCAGCGCGACACCATGGTCGGCGAGGTGGTCGGGCGGGTCCGGGCCGGCGCGGCGGCCGGCGACGCGGCGGTCGACCGGCTCACCCTGCGGATGGGCCGGCGCGGCGGCGACGCCGAACCGACGTGACCGTCTACGCCGGGCTGATCAGCCGGTCGATGGCGTACCTCCTCGACGCCCTGATCGTCGCCGTGTTCACCGGCGTCACGGCGACCGCACTGGGCCTGGTGGCCTCGGTCGTCGGCAACGTGGCCCACGAGCTGTCCGAGACGGTGCTCTCGTCGTATCTGAAGTTCCTGCCCTTCATCTTCGCGTTGTACTGCACGCTGTTCTGGGCGCTCGCCGGGCGTACCCCCGGGATGACGGTGCTCGGCCTGCGCGTCGTCCGCTTCGACGGCGGCCCGGTGGGCTGGATGGCCGCGTTGATCCGGGCGGTGGTGCTGGCCTTCTTCCCGATCGGGGCGCTCTGGCTGCTGGTGGACCGCCGCCGCCAGGGACTCCAGGACAAGGTCGCGCGCACCACCGTGCTGCGCCTCTCATCCCCGCGGGATGAGGTGAGGGCGGTAGCCCGGGCCGCACGCTGAGGCCGTGTTGACCATGGGGGTTGAAGAGGAGTTCCTGCTGCTGGAGCCGCACGGCGCGGTGGCGCCGAAGGCGCCGGAGGTGGTCCGCCGGGCCGGGGTGGACGAGCAGATCAAGACCGAGTACATGTCCTACCAGCTGGAGACCGCCACACCCGTCTGCACCGGCCTCGACGAGTTGCGCCGGGAACTGAGCCGGCTGCGCCTGGCTGCGGCCGCGGCGGCGGAACGGTCCGGGGTGCGGCTGGTGGCCAGCGGCGCGCCGCCGTTCCCGGCCGGTCCGATGATGGCGTTCAACGAGGAGGACCGGTACCGGCGGCTCGCCCGGCGTTTCCCGGAGGCCACCGAGGCCGGCGGCACCTGCGGATGCCACGTCCACATCGGCGTGCCCGACCGGGAACTGGCCGCGGCGGTGCTCACCCGGATCCGGCCCTGGCTGCCGGGACTGCTCGCGCTCACCGTGAACTCGCCGGTGACCGGAGCGACCGACACCGGCTGGGCCAGCCACCGTTACCGGACCCAGCTGCGCTGGCCGACGTTCCGGCCACCGGACGTCTGGGCCAGCGCCGAACAGTACGACCGGGAGGTGCGCTGGCACCTCGCGGCCGGCACCGCCCTCGACGAGTCCGGCATCTACTTCCTGGCCCGGCTCTCCGCCCGCTACCCGACCATCGAGGTACGCGTGGCCGACACCGGTCTGGGCGTCGCGGACACGGTGCTGCTCGCCGGCGTGGTGCGAGCCCTGGTGGCGACCCTCATCGAGGACGTACGGCAGCGTGCCAAGATCGTCCCGGTCGCGGCCGGGCGGATCACCGAGCGGCTGCTGGCGGTGGCCCGCGGCGGCACCCGGACCGCGGACGAGGCGGCCCGCCTGCTCGGCAAGATCACCCCGCAGCTGGACGCGAACGGCGACACCGGCGAGGTCTACGCCGGCGTCGAGCGGCTGCGCCGGGAGGGCACCGGCGCGGAGCGGCAGCGGCGGCTCTGGAAGCGGTACGGGCCGACCCGCGACTTCGTCGGCGCCCTGGCCGAGGCGACCGCGCCGCTGGCACTGCGGGTCTGACCACCCGGGCCAGGCCGACGGCAAGCGGCGAGGCCTCCGGGTGCCGCCGGAGACCTCGCCGCTCGATCGCCTGCTCAGCCCAGGATGCGGGCCTTCTGCTGCTGGAACTCCTGCTCGGAGAGCACGCCCTGGCTCTTCAGCTCGCCGAGCTGCTTCAGCTGCTCCAGCTTCACGGCCATCGGATCCGGCGCAGGCTCGGCGGCTACCGGCGCCGGCGCGTACTGCGGCTGTTGCTGCTGTTCGTAGTACGCCTGTGAGTCCTGCTCGTCGGCCTTCCTCTGCCAGCGGCCGGCCTGCCGGCGGGAGACACGATTGGAGACCGCGGTCGCCGTACCGGCGACCACCGCGGTGCGGGCGATTCCTCGCAGAAGTCCGGGCATCAGACTCACCTTCCTCCGGTAGCGCTGGTGGGTGCCGCCGCGGCCGCTTCCGGATCGGTTTCGTCCAGGGCTGCCAGCAGCGCTTGTACGGGAATCCGGCCGCCCGCCACGACCTGGGCGCCGTTGCGCCGCAACTGGACGGCGAGCGGTGCCGCCCACAGGTTCTCGTAGACCACGACCGCCGCGGCCGAACCGGCGGTCAGCACCGAACCGACCTCCCGCAGGTCGTCGCCGCCGAGGATGCCGGAGGCCGCACCGTGGAAGACGCCCAGGTCGGCGATCTCCAGGTCCTTACCCTCCAGGGCGAACACGCTTCCCTCGAGCGTCTTCTTGATGAACAGGATGTCGAGGATCCGGATGATTCTCCGGTCCACCAGGTCCACCAGCAGCGGGAACGCCTTGCCGTTGAGGCTCCCGTCGGGGAACTCGACGCACAGATAGTCGATCGGGCCCATCTCTTCCAGCAGATCTTCAGGCACAGTGCCCCCCTAACTCGCGGCCGGTACGGTTCGGCCGCGCAGGACGCCGTACGCGGCGGCCGCGCGCTGCCGGGTGTTCTGTCTCCTGGTCATCGCTCTCCTCAGCTCGTTGTGATCAGGCGGTTCTGGTCGTGGCTGTTCCGGATCCGGACCCGGCCGTGTCCCGGGGCGCCGGGGATGTGGGTGAGCGCCACGATGCTCCCGTCGAAGGCGGCCACCGGCCCGGCCAGATCGCGCACCCAGCGGTGCTCCAGGAGCACCGCCAGCGCGTCCCGCTTGTCGCCGACCACCGCCGCGACCTCGGCGACGTCCGACTCGGTGATCAGGCCGCTGGCCAGTCGCGCGAGCCGGGCCCGATCGCCGCCCAGCTCCGGCAACTCGCTGAGCTCCACGGTGAACGCGCAGCCCGCCGGGTCGGTACGGACCGCCAGGACGTCGACGACTCTCATCTCCGCGGCGGCGGAGAGATGGTCCAGGGTCACCCGGACACCGTCGCTCAGCCGTTCGGCGGGGAAGGACAACACCATCAGTTCCAGCGGCCCGAATGCCATGGCGTCAGCCTGCTCGTCCGGCGAACCGCCGGCCTCACCCGCCGGGGGTGAACCTGTGCCGCCGTGCAGCGCGCCCGGATGTGTTCATCCGCGCCGGATGAGGCGTCCGCATCGCCCGTCGGGAAGCGTCGGCGGAAGCCGGCGAGCGTGCCAGATACCGCGCCACCAGGCGCCTCGCCGGCCGGCATCCAGGAGGCAACGATGACGATCCCGGCGAGTCAGTCACCCGCGACCGCACCCGACGGCGACGGCGCCCTACCGCACCCGGCCGTCGAGTCACCGGTCGTATCCGACGACATCGAGGTCGAGCGGCTCCGGGCCGAGGTGGCCGCGCTGCGCTCGCAGCTCGCGGAGACCCGGCCGCGTGCGCGGCCACGCCGTCACACGTTCCGCCGTGCCGTCGCCGCGGTGCTCGTGGTGCTCGCCGCGTTCGCCCTGGTGACCAGCGTGGTCGGGCTGTGGGCGGCGCGCACCACTCTGGACACCGACCGATGGGTGGCCACCGTCGCACCCCTGCCCCAGGACCCGAAGATCAACGCGGCCGTCGCCGAATACGCCACGACCGAGGTGTTCCAGGTTCTCGACGTCGAGACCCGGCTGCGCGAGGTGCTGCCGCCGCAGGCCGCGTTCGTGGCCGGCCCGATCGCCGGCCAGCTGCGGGAGCAGGTGCGCAACACCGTGCGGAACGTGCTCGGCAGCGACCGCTTCCAGGTCGTCTGGGTGGAACTGAACCAGCGGCTGCATCAGCGGATCCTGGCCGTCCTGGAGGGTCAGAGCACACTGATCACCGCGCAGCAGGACCGGATCCAGATCGACCTGCTGCCCCTGATCAACCAGGTGCTGCGGGAACTCAGCGACCAGCTGCCGACCCTGTTCGGCAAACAGATCACCTTGCCCGACCTGAGCAGCGGGGCCATCCCGGAGAACCTGCGGACGCGGGTGGAGGAGCAGCTCGGCGTCACGCTGCCGGCCAACTTCGCGCAGTTCACGGTCTACGACTCCGGGCAGCTCTGGGCCGCGCAACAGGCGGTCGCCACCGCGAAGCGCGATCTCGCCCTCTTCGTCGGCGCCACGATCGTGCTGCTGATCCTCGCGTACGTCGTCTCGCCGCGCCGGCGCCGCACCACGGTCCAGCTCGGCATCTGGCTGATCATCGCGGCGGTCACCGTCACCGCGATCGTCCGCGCGGTGCGCCGCCAGGTGATCGCCGAGATCCCGGAAGGCACGTATCGCGACGGTGTCGACGCGGCGGTCACGACCGTGTTCAGCACGCTGCGCGAGCGTGGCACCCAGATTATCTGGATCGGCGCGATCCTGGCGCTGGTGGCCTACCTGGTGGGTCCCGGCCGATTCCCGGTGTGGTTGCGCCGGCAGGTCCGGCGCGGCGCCGTCGCGGGCTGGCGCGGGATCCGCAGGGGTACGGACGTCGCGGTCACCCGCGGACCCGGCTTCGTTACCACCTACCTCGACCCGATCCGTATCGGCGGCGTCCTGGTGGCCGTGGTGCTGGCCCTGATCCTGTCATCCTGGACGTCGCTGCTGGTGATCGTGCTGCTGCTGGCGGCCTTCGAGGTCGCGGTCACGCTGATCGCCCGCCGCCACGATCAGGACCGCGACCACCCGGCGACGCCGCCCGCTCCCAGCCCTGCCACCTGACGAGCCGCCGCGTCCCCGCGACGCCGGGCCCGGGACACCTGCCCCGGCCCGGCGGTCGCGCTGCCCCCCGGTCCGCTACCTGGGCCGCGCGGCAGCAGGGGAGGTACAGCTCCCGGGGATGGCGCGAGGCGCATCGGAAATGGCGCCCGGCCCGGCCCAGTGCGGCCCGGCCCGGCCCAGTGCGGCCCGGCCCGGCCCAGTGCGGCCCGGCCCAGTGCGGCCCGGCCCGGCCCAGTGCGGCCCGGCCCAGCGGCCCGGCCCAGCGGCCCGGGGCGGCCCCGGGAGGTGGTGGCAGCCATTAGGCACAGCCGGGCCTGCTTTTTCGGCCTGTTTGATCATTCGGCTGTGGGGCCGCGCCGGGGCGCCGGGGGGGGTGGCAGACCCGGCGCGCCCCCCGC
>NZ_JADQTO010000025.1:59675-169375 GCF_015704865.1 Actinoplanes aureus
GTGCGCCAGCGCTGCTTCCCGGGCGGGTGAAGCAGCCCTGGCGCACAGCCGGCCCGCAAAACCCCGCCTTGTCGGCCACCGAGCTAGCAGCAGTGGCTGTCTCGCTGATCAACACCTCGGCGGCCGTGCCCGGCCGTGCGGTCGACAGCCACCGGTCGACCGCAACCGGCCCTGCGAACCGCGAGCAGGCGCCCCCGGCCGCTGGCCAGCAACCGCCGGGCGACCGGCTCTGCAAACCGCAAGCGAACGGCTCCACCACCGCCCGCCTTTCCCGCGCGAGCCGGGGTTTGCGTCCCTGCCCGCGGCGGCCGCCGGGAAACGCCAAGCCGTCGTACTGCGGGCAGGACCGGGCGCGGGTGCTGGCCACGCGGCCGGGCTGCCTGCCCAGGGCTGGCGGGGCCGGGCGCGGTTCGTCGTGGTTGCGTGCCAGCGCCCTGGGCGTCGGCTCCGGGTGGAAGGGCCGCCCACGGGTAGGCGATCGGCGGGGGACTACTGCCGGTAGCCGCCGTTGCGTGGTGGGTTGGGGAATGTGGATCCACCACGATCCGCGAGATCAGCCGCAAACCCGGCCACTGCCGGCTACCCGACGTCACTTCAGCCGTGCGCCAGCCCTGGTGCCGACCCGCGGACATACCCAGGCGGCGGGCCGTAACCGGGAGGTGATGCTGTTTCCCGGCGGTCGCGCTGGGGCCGGGACGGACAGCCTGGCCCGCGCCGGGAGAGCGGGGACAGGGTCGGCTTCGGCGGGACACCGGTCACGCGTACCCCGAAGAAGCTAGACCTGGAGAGCCTTCCGGCCCAACGTGGGTGCTGTCTGGCAGCCGTTGAGACAGCAGTGAGCGTGGGCCGAGCAGATCACCGCTTGGGGAGCCTGACTACGGAAGCCCTCTAGATCTAGATGCCGGTCTGTGCGCTGATCCGTCCCTCGTCGACGGCGGCGGTGAAGGTGGCGTGGTCGCGTTCGGACTGGTCGGCGTAGAACTCGGCGAACTGGGCGAGGGCGCGTTCGAAGCGGTCATTGTCGCCGAGGTAGGCGGCGATCGCGATGCGATCGCCGCCGCGAGCGTGCGCGCGGGCCAGGGTCCAGCCGCAGAGCTCGGCGTACGCCTGCATGCCGGGCGGGTCCATCACCTCGACCACCGCCCCGCCCTTCCAGTCGCGCAGCTGGCGCACGTAGAAGTCGCGGGTCTTGCCGTCGAAGCCGGACACCCGGTGCCATCCGAGGAAGATGTCGCTGGCGGCCTGCATGATCCGCTGGCCGGTGACCACCCGTCGTCCCTCGTGCTCGTAGCCGGCGGGCGGGGTGTGTGCGGCCAGCACCGAGCGGCCGGCCTCCTTCACCTGGAGCAGCAGCGGATCACCGTCGTCGCGGCCGGTCAGCAGGACGATCCAGCAGCGGGTGCCGACGCTGCCGACTCCGACCACTTTGCGGGCCAGGTCGACGAACTCGAACGCGTCGAAGAGCCGCTGACGATCCGCCGGGAGGCTGTCCCGGTAGCCGGCGAGCAGGTCGCGGATCTGGCTCTCCAGCTGCTTGCGGGCCACGGTCGGGACCAGGTCCTGCACCGGCACCAGCAGGGGCGGGTCGGCCACGATGCGGCGCTCTCCGTCGACCAGCGCGGTGAGTTTGCGGTACGCCTGGAGGCTGGTCCGGGTACGCGCCTTCGCCCCCGCCTTCTCCAGCCGTCTCCGGCGCACCTTGCCGAGCTGGTCACCGAGCCGCTTCTGGAGATCGTCGATGTCCGCGCGGGCGTACCAGACGTCCAGCTCGCGCATGCCGGCGAACTCGATCATCGCCTGCCGGTAGGCGCGGGCGGCCGCGGTCGTGACCAGCGCCCGTTCCTTGCGCCGGAAGCCGTTCGCCCGGCCGGCCAGGGCGAAGCTGGCGACCAGGCGTTTGACGTCCCACTCGAACGGGCCGGGATGGGTCTCGTCGAAGTCGTTGAGGTCGAATACCAGGCGCCGCTCCGGTGAGGCGTAGGCGCCGAAGTTGAACAGGTGTGCGTCGCCGCAGAGCTGGCTGGTGAGCCCGGACGACGGGGTGCCGGCCAGGTCTGCGGCCATCACCGCAGCGGAGGCACGCAGGAAGGTGAGCGGGGAGGCGAGCATCCGGCCGTGCCGGATCGGCACCAGCTCGGGCAGCCGGTCGGTCTCCTCGGCGACGAGCACCTCGACCGGATCGGGCCGGTCGGCAGCCGGCTGGAAGTCGGCGTGGCGGTCGAGCGGGACGCGCTTGCGGGCGGCGCGCCCCGCCTCGGCCCGTGCGGCGGGGTCGCGCCCGTAGGCTGGCCCGGTCATCGAGTGTGGTCGCCGAAGGTCTCGAGCAGGATGTCCCGCTCGCCCTCGGTGAGGTTGGTGGCGATCAGCTTGCTGTGCAGGCCGTGGAAGCGCTCGCCGAGCCGGTCCAGGTTGCCCTGCTCGGTGACCAGGAACAGGGCGGAGGTGCCCTCGGTGACCTCGAGCCGGATCTTCTCCAGCTGTTCCCGGTCGATGCCGGTGCCCTGGGTGGCCTTCGCGAGGGCGCCGATGCCGGCGCCGACCACGCCGCCGACCACCGGGACCAGGAACAGGCCGCCGATCACGATGCCCCAGAACGCGCCCCAGCCGGTGCCCCGCCAGGCCCGTTCGTGCTCGTGGTGGGTCTGCGGCTTGTCGGTGCCCTCCGGCCAGGTGACGACCGCGTGGTCGATGATGTGGACGAGGCCGTCGGCGGCGGCGTCCTTGAGGATCTTGGACATCTGCTCCGCGCGATTCGGGTCGTCGAACTTCCATACCGTGAAAGTGGTCATGGGTTGCTCCTCGCGGTTCGTGTGCGCCGCCATCCTGCGCCGTTGCGCGACGGCGTCTCTTCATCCGGGGTGGGGGATTCGGCCGGCGCGCCGGCCGAGATCAGGCCGTTGATCCAATGGGTGGAGGGGTCGATGTCGACCAGCAGGCCCTTGGTGAGCAGGGTGAGCGGGATCGCCAGCAGCGCGCCGAGCGGGCCCAGCACCCAGGCCCAGAACACCAGGGACAGGAACGAGACGCTGGCCGAGACGCCGACGGCGTCGCCGACGATCTTCGGTTGGATGACCGACTGGATCACGAAGTTGACCGCGCAGTAGAGCACGATGACGGTCACCATCTTCTCGGGGCCGCCGTCGAGCAGCGCGAGTAGCGCCGGCGGCACCAGACCGATCACGAAACCGATGTTGGGGATGTAGTTGGTGATGAACGCGAGCAGACCCCAGAGCACCGGCAACGGTACGTCCAGCGCCCACAGCATCAACGTGTCGACGACCGCCACGATGAGCCCGAAGACCGTCGACACCCACAGGTAGCGGCGGGTGCCCTGGGCGAAGGAGCGGAACGCGCTGACGACCTGCGGGCGATCGACCATCACCGAGTTCAGCTTGGCCGGGAACTGCATCGCGTCGACGCACATGAACAGCACGACGGCCAGCAGGAACAGTGAGTTGGACAGGAGGCCCGTCAGCCCTCCGAAGATCGTCTCCACGATGCGGAGAACGGTGCTCGGGTTGGCGCCGGTGACGGCGGACCGGATCTGCTCCGTGCTGACGCCGAGGCCGGCGAGCCCGTTGACCAGATCGTCGCGCAGAGCGGCGAACTGGCTCTGATACTGCGGCAGTATGTCGATCAGCTGGGCGATCGAGACGACGAGCGCCGCGCCGAGCGCGACCAGGATCAGGTTCGCCGCTACCAGGATCGCGAGCATCGCGGCCCAGGCCGGTGCGCCTCGGCGGCGCAGCCAAGTGGCGATCGGGCTGACCGTGACGGTCAGCATCAGCGCGAGAAAGACCGGGCCGATGAGATGTGCGATCCCCCGCATCCCGCCCACGACGACCACACCGCAGGCCGTGCCGAGCAGGACGAGCACCCCGCGCGGAAGGCCCGGCGGGGGTGCGGAACCCGGCCGCACCGTGTTGCGGTGCGGCCGGGACACCAAGCGGGTCATGAGGGCAGCCCGCGCCGGCTGGGACCGCCTCCTCGAGCGGTCCCGGCCGGGCGGGGGTCAGTACCGAACCTCACGGCCGTGGGCGGTGAGGGCGTAGATGACCAGGACGTCGATAGCGATCACGATCGTCGCCCAGACCGGGTACGCCGGCAGGAAGGCGATGTTCGCCAGGGCGCTGAGCACGGCGATGACGATGCCGACGATCCGGGCCCACATCTTCCCGTAGAGGATGCCGAGACCGGCGGCGACGCCGATCAGGCCGATGATCAGATGGGTCCAGCCCCAGGCGCTGTAGTCCATCGGGATGACGAGGCCGTTGTTGGTGGTGATGTAGAAGTCGTCGCGGAACAGCGCGACGAGCCCTTCGATGGCCTGGAACGAGCCGAGCATCAACAGCATGACGCCGGCGAAGACAACCATGCCCACCCAGCCGGTCGGTTCGCGACGGGCCGCCGGATACGCCGGCTCGTCGTGCGCCCGCCGGGATTCTGTGTCGGTCATGCTCCATCTCCTAGTCAGAAGGTGTGCGACTGAGTTCCGATCGTGTGCCGGTATCGATGACCGGCACGCCATCCGTGGCGGATGAACCGCCTCCGACCCGGCTCAGGCAGACCACCTGCAGACCGGAGTCGTCCAGGCGGGTGAGCAGTCGCACCAGGTCGGCTTCGGACAACCTGCCGCGGATGGTGCTCTGGTGGGGCAGGGCCCGGCAGCGCAGGTCACGGAGCGCCATGCGCAGCAATGGGCCGAGGAAGCCGCGCACCCGGATCTCGTAGCGCTCATACATGACACGACTCCTTCAACGGGGACGACGAATGTCTCTGACGGTCGCCGATCGATCACGTAACGCGACTCCCCCGTGCGGGATGAACGGCCCGGAACCGCGGTGCGGAACCCGGCGGCGGTACCGCGCGCGGGCCGGAGTTCATCCGTCCGGAATGAGGAGCGGCCGCGGCCCTTCATGGCTCACTGATCGGGACGCCGCTGCGCCGCGCCGCGGCGGCACGACAGAGACGCGCGGCTATGGAAGGAGAAGTTCATGGCAACTCTGGTCGCCATCGGCTACCCCGACGAGACCACGGCGACAGCGGCGTCGCTGGAAGCTGACCGGCTGGCGAAGGATCTCATCATTCAGCCGGATGCCATCGCGGTGATCATCCGGGACCGTGAGGGCAAGTACCACGTCACGACGAACCACCACGCGGTTGCCGGCGGTACTACCTGGGGCATGTTCTGGGGCCTGCTCTTCGGGATGCTCTTCTTCGTCCCGGTGCTGGGCATGGCGATCGGTGCCGGCCTCGGTGCGCTGACCGGCAAGCTGACCAAGAGCGCCATCAACAAGGAGTTCCAGGAGCGGATCCGCGAGGAGCTTCAGCCCGGCACCTCGGCGCTCTTCCTCGTCGTCGAGGCGGTCACCCCGGACAAGGCCGTCGAGGCCCTGAGCAAGTACGGCGGCACGGTCCTCAAGTCCTCGCTGCCGAAGGAGACCGAGCAGGAACTGCAGGAGGCGCTGCACGGCGGCGGCCAGCAGTAAGGTTCGTGTCTCGTCCGGACGCCGCCCGTGAACCGGGCGGCGTCCTTCGTGGAGGGTGGGGAGATGGCGCGCACCGACTGGATACCGGGCCTGCAGGCCGCCGCTACCTACAAGCCGGCCTGGCTGCCCCGGGACCTGGTCGCCGGGATCGTCCTGACCACGTTGCTGGTGCCGCAGGGCATGGCGTACGCCGAGCTGGCCGGCCTGCCCGCGATCACCGGGCTGTACACGTCGATCATGTGCCTGCTGGCGTACGCGGTCTTCGGTCCGTCCCGGATCCTGGTGCTCGGCCCGGACTCCTCGCTCGGTCCGATGATCGCCGCGGTGATCATTCCGATCGCCGCCTCCGACGGTGACCCGGCGAAGGCGGTGGCGCTCGCCTCGATGCTCGCCCTGCTGGTCGGCGTGCTGATGACCGCGGCCGCGATCTTCAAGCTGGGTTTCGTCGCCGACCTGCTGTCCCACCCCACGCAGCTCGGTTACGTGAACGGCCTGGCGCTGACCATCCTGATCGGACAGCTGCCGAAGCTGTTCGGTTTCTCGGTGGACGCCGACGGCCTGATCGACGAAACCGCCGGGTTCGTCGAGGGGGTGGCGTCCGGTGCGACGGTGCCGGCGGCTCTTGCCGTGGGGGCCTGCGGGCTGCTGGTGATCCTGGTGCTGGGACGCTGGCTGCCGAAGATTCCGGGCATTCTGCTCGCGGTGCTCGGCGGGATCGTCGCGGTCGCCGTGTTCAGCCTCCCGGACCGGGGCGTCGACGTGGTCGGCCCGCTGCCGCAGGGCTTCCCGCCGTTCACCGTCCCGAGCATCAGCTGGTCGGACCTGGGCCTGCTCGCCGCCGGCGCGCTCGGCATCACCCTGGTCTCGGTGACCGACACCATCTCCACCGCGTCGGCCTTCGCCGAGCGGACCGGGCAGGAGGTGCGCGGCAACCAGGAGATGGTCGGCATCGGTACGGCCAACCTGGCGGCCGGCTTCTTCCAGGGTTTTCCGGTGAGCACGAGCGGCTCGCGTACCGCCGTGGCCCTGCAGTCCGGTGCCCGTACGCAGCTGACCGGTGTGGTCGGCGCCGCCGCGATCACGCTGATGCTGGTGGTGGCTCCCGACCTGTTGCAGAACCTGCCGCAGCCGATGCTCGCCGCGGTGGTGATCGCGGCCTCGCTGTCGCTGGCCGACATCGGCGGCATGCGCCGGCTGTGGCGGCAGCGGCGGGTGGAGTTCTCCCTCGCCGTCGCGGCCTTCCTCGGGGTGGCGCTGCTCGGGGTGCTGCCGGGCATCCTGGTCGCGGTGTGCCTGTCGGTGCTCAACGTGTTCCGCCGGGTGTGGTGGCCGTACCAGGCGGTGCTGGGCCGGGCCGACGGCGTGGCCGGGTACCACGACCTGCGTTCCTATCCGGACGCGGAGCTGATCCCGGGACTCGTGCTGTTCCGCTTCGACGCGCCGCTGATCTTCGCGAACGCGCGCACGTTCCGGGAGGAGATCCGGCACCTCTCGCATGCCGAGCCGGCACCACGGTGGATCGTGATCGCCGCGGAGCCGATCACCGATATCGACACCACCGCCGCCGACATGCTCGAGGACCTGGACGAGGAACTCAACGCCCATGGGATCTCGCTGGTCTTCGCGGAGATGAAGGATCCGGTCCGGCAGAAGATCGACCGGTACAAGCTGACCCGGACGATCGACCCGGCGCACTTCTACCCGACGATCGAGGACGCGGTGGCCGCGTACCGAATTGCCGCATCCTGATTTCATCCGCGCCGGGGGAACACGGCGCGTGACCACGGGATGACTCTGACGGCATGGCCATCATTGAACCCGGCGCCGAGCACCGGCGCCTGCGCGACGCCGACAACGACACCGTGCCCTGGCGCCGGTGGGGACCCTACCTCAGCGAACGGCAGTGGGGGACGGTCCGCGAGGACTACAGCCAGGGCGGCGACGCCTGGGCCTACTTCAGCCACGATCACGCGAGGTCCCGGGCGTACCGCTGGGGCGAGGACGGCATCGGCGGCTTCTCCGACGACGAACAGCTGATCTGCGTGTCGGTGGCGTTGTGGAACGGCGCTGACCCGATCCTCAAGGAACGGTTCTTCGGGCTGACCAACGCCGAGGGCAACCACGGCGAGGACGCCAAGGAGTACTGGTTCTACCTGGATGCCACGCCGACCCACTCGTACCAGCGGATGCTCTACAAGTACCCGCAGCGGGAGTTCCCGTACAACGACCTGGTCGCCACCAACCGGGACCGGGGATTCGGCGACTTCGAGTACGAGCTGCTGGACACCGGCATCTTCGACGAGGACCGCTACTTCGACGTGGAGATCGAGTACGCCAAGGACGGGCCGGAGGACATCCTGTGCCGGATCACCGTGCACAACCGCGGTCCGGAGGCGGCGACGATGCGGGTCCTGCCCACCCTCTGGTTCCGCAACACCTGGTCCTGGGACGGACCGGAACCGCGGCCGGTGCTGCGTTCGGTGCCCGGTGTACCCGGTATGTCGGTGGTCGAGGCGGATCATCCGCGGCTCGGCACCCGATGGCTGGCCTGTCTGGGCTCGTCCCCGCTGCTGTTCACCGAGAACGAGACGAACGCCGAGCGGATCCTCGGCGAGCCGAACCACAGCCCGTACGTCAAGGACAGCTTCGACCGCTACGTCGTGCGGGGGGAGACCGGCGCGGTGAACCCGGCCGGCATCGGCACGAAGGCGGCCGCGGACGTCGCCCTCGACATTCCGGCCGGCGGTTCGGCGGTGGTCCGGGTACGCCTGACCGACGAGCCGATCGTCGCGGGCGGCGAGGACCGCCGGTCGTCCGAGGAGGCGTTCGACGCGCTCGTGGCGCTGCGCCGGGCCGAGGCCGACGAGTTCTATGGCACGCTGCTCGCCCCCGGCCTGCCGGACGCCGAACGCGAGGTGGTGCGCCAGGCGCTGGCCGGCATGCTGTGGAGCAAGCAGTACTTCGGGTACGACGTGGAGCGCTGGCTCACCGAGCACGGCCGGGACCCGCTGGAGGCCCGCGGGGTCCGCAACGGCGACTGGTTCCACATGATCTGCCACGACGTGATCTCGATGCCGGACACCTGGGAGTACCCCTGGTTCGCGGCATGGGACCTGGCCTTCCACACGATCGCGCTGAGCATGGTCGACCTCGGCTTCGCCAAGAACCAGCTGGACCTGCTGCTGAGCCGCCGCTATCTGCATCCCAACGGCCAGATCCCGGCCTACGAGTGGAACTTCAGCGACGTCAACCCGCCGGTGCACGCCTGGGCCATCCACCTGGTGTACGAGCTGGACAAGTCCCGCCGCGGCGGCCAGGGCGACCACGACTGGCTGGAGTCGGTCTTCCACAAACTGGCGAAGAACTTCACCTGGTGGGTGAACCGCAAGGACCACGACGGCAACAACATCTTCCAGGGCGGCTTCCTCGGGCTGGACAACATCGGCGTCTTCGACCGCAGCGCCGAGCTGCCCACCGGCGGCTATCTGGACCAGGCGGACGGCACCGCCTGGATGGCCCTGTACTGCCAGAGCATGCTCCAGATCGCCCTGGAGCTTTCGGCTCGGGACCCGGTCTACGTCGAGCAGGCGCAGGCGTACTTCGAGCACTTCGCCTGGATCGCGGTGGCGGTGAACCACGCGACCGGCAGCGCGAACATGTGGGACGAGGAGGACGGCTTCTTCTACGACCTGCTGCGGCTGCCGGACGGCAGCTCCCAGCGGCTGCGGGTGCGCTCACTGGTCGGGTTGCTCCCACTGGCCGCGGCCACCGTGTACGACCCCGGGCTGACCTCCCGGCACCCCCAGTTGATCGAGAACATGCGGGACTTCGTCGCCCGCCATCCCAGCGTCAGCTCGGTGCTGACCGGCGGCCGGGTGCAGGGCCGCAAGGGTGAGCACCTGCTCGCGCTCTTCGACGAGAGCCGGCTGCGCCGGATCCTGGCCCGGATGCTCGACGAGGACGAGTTCCTCAGCCCGTACGGCATCCGGTCGGTGTCCCGGTACCACCGCGATCATCCGTTCGAGTTCCGGGTGGGCGACCGGACGTTCTCCGTCGACTACGAGCCGGCCGAGTCGGACAGCGGGATGTTCGGCGGCAACTCGAACTGGCGCGGGCCGATCTGGTTCCCGACGAACGTCCTGCTGATCCGCGCGCTGCTCAACCTCTACATGGCGTACGGCGACGAGCTCACCGTCGAGTGCCCGACCGGCTCCGGCGTCAAGATGACGTTGTTCGAGGTGGCCCGGGAGCTCTCCGAGCGGCTGACCAGGATCTTCCTCCCCGACGAGGAGGGCCGCCGGCCCTGCTTCGGCGGCCAGCACATCTTCGCCAGCGAACATTGGCGTGATCTGATTACCTTCTCCGAGTACTTCCACGGCGACAATGGGGCGGGGCTCGGAGCCTCTCACCAGACCGGCTGGACCGGGCTCGTGGCGGTCTTCCCGAACATCTTCGCTGGACTGACCGGTCCCGAGCTGTTGGACCACGGCATGGCCGGGGTATTGCACCGGCTGGAAGGGCAGGAGGAACGGGAATGAGCGCGTGGCCGTCCGCACCGGCGATCTACGAGATCGACACCTGGCCGTGGCTGAGCGGACTGGAGCGCCGGCTGGGCCGCCCGCTGACCCTGGCCGACGTGCCCGGTGAGATCTGGGACGAGGTGGCCGCGTCCGGCCTGGACGCGGTGTGGCTGATGGGTGTCTGGGAGCGCAGTCCCGCCGGGCTCGAGGTGGCCCGGGCGAACGAGTCGTTGCAGCGGGCGTTCCGGGCGGCGCTGCCCGATCTCACGCCGGCGGATGTCGTCGGCTCGCCGTACTGCGTACGCCGGTACCGGGCCGACGACCGGTTCGGCGGGCCCGCCGGGCTGGCTGCGGCCCGCGCCGAGCTGAACCGGCGTGGTCTGCGGCTGGTGCTCGACTACGTGCCGAACCACGTCGCCCCGGATCACCCGGCGACCGGCGAGCACCCGAACTGGTTCATCCAGGGCACCGCACAGGAGCAGCTCGACGATCCGGCCGGCTGGTTCACCGCGGCCGGCCGGGTCCTTGCCCACGGCCGGGACCCGTACTTCCCGCCCTGGCCCGACGTCGCCCAGCTGAACGCCTTCGACCCGGGCCTGCGGGAGGCGACGGCGGCGGCGCTGATCGGGATCGGCGAGCAGTGCGACGGTGTCCGCTGCGACATGGCGATGCTGGTCACCAACGAGATCTTCGCGCGGACGTGGGGGCGGTGGGCCGGACCGGCGCCGGGTGCGGAGTTCTGGCCGTACGTCTTCGAGCGGGTCCGGGCGGCGCACCCCGGCCTGGTCCTGATCGCCGAGGCGTACTGGGACATGGAGTGGGCGCTCCAGCAGCAGGGGTTCGACTTCTGCTACGACAAGCGGCTCTACGACCGGATGGCCCACGAGGACGCCGACTCGGTCCGCAAGCATCTCAGCGCCGGACGCGACTATCAGGACGGGCTGCTCCGCTTCGTGGAGAACCACGACGAGCCGCGGGCCGCCGCCACCATGCCCGGGGATCGTGCCCGCGCGGCGGCGATCGCGATCGCCACCCTGCCCGGCGCGGTGCTCTGGCACGACGGGCAGTTCGAGGGGCGGCGTACGCATCTGCCGGTCTTCCTGGCCCGCTACCCGGAGGAGCACCTCGACCTCAACCTGCGGGACTTCTATCGCCGGCTGATCGAGGTGACGGCTCCGCTGCGCCGGGGCGACTGGCGGCTGCTCGACTGTCACGGCTGGCCGGACAACCCGACCCACCACGACGTGCTGGCCTGGGCCTGGTCGGACGGTGACACCCCGCGGCACGTGATCGCGATCAACTTCGGTGACCACACGTCGCAGGGACGGATCGCGCTGCCCTGGCCGACGGTGGCCGGACGGGCCTGGCGGCTCACCGATCTGCTGGACGGCCGGGTCTTCGAACGCGACGGCGACGAACTGGCACGAAGCGGCCTCTACGTGGACCTTCCGGCCTGGGGAGCGCACGTACTCGCGGTCGAGTAAGGAGCCAGGTACCCAGGGTCACGATTATCCGATCCGGACGATGCGCGGGTAAGTCGCCGAGACGAGTCTGAACGAGAGATCGAATGGGGTCGGCTCTCGGAGGTAAACAGACGTGTCTATCGAACTGATCGCGGATCCGTCCGGCGTGATGAGCTTTGACCCGGACAGTTCGTTGCTCGACTGCAAGTTCGCGGTCCCGGCGGCGCCGCCGTTCATGGTGGCCCGTCCCGCGCTGCTAGACCGGGTCACCGAGGGTGTACAGGGCCCGGTCACCCTGGTCACCGGGCTGGCCGGCAGCGGCAAGACGCAGCTGCTGGCCTCCTGGGTGAACAGCCGCGCGGTGGACTGGCCAGTCGCCTGGATCACCCTGGAGCAGGGTGACGAGCAGACGTCGACGTTCTGGACGTACGTGATGGAGGGGCTGCGCCGGGCCGGCGTCGACGTTCCTCCGGTGCCCGGCGGAGCGGTGAGCCGGGCCGTCCTCGGCCGCCTGGCGACGATGCTCGACGAGCAGCCCACGCCGATCGTCCTGGTTCTGGACGGAGCCTCCCAGCTCCCCGGGCGGGACTGGGCGATCGGGCTGGAGTTCCTGCTCAGCCACGTGAACCGGCTGCGGGTCGTGCTCACCGGCCGCTGGGATCCGCCGCTTCCGCTGTACCGGTACCGCCTCTCCGGCCAGCTCCGCGAGCTGCGTACCGCCGATCTGGCGTTCACCGCCGCGGAGGCGCGACGGCTGATGGAGCTGCACGGCGTGGACCTCGGGGAGCCGGAGCTGGCGACGCTGCTGGAGCACACCGAGGGCTGGGCCGCCGGGATCCGGCTGTGCGCATGCGCGCTCCAGGGCCGTGCGGACGCGAAACGGCTGGTGAACACGATCTCGGGCAACGAGTCCACCATCGCCGAGTACTTCGTCGGCGAGGTGCTGCGGCTCCAGCCGCCGGAGGTGCGCCGCTTCCTGCTGGAGACCAGCGTGCTGGACACTTTCACACCGGAGCTGGCCGCCGTGGTCACCACCCGGCCGGACGCCTACCGGATGCTGACCACGCTGACCCGGGAGAACGCGTTCATCCAGCCGGTCGGCGAAGGGTCGGACGTCTACCGGTACCACCGGCTCTTCGCCGAACTGCTCCGGGCCCAGCTGGCCTGGACGGAACCGGAGGAGGTGGCGGTACTGCACGGGCGGGCGGCCGTGTGGCTGGCCGAGCAGGGCCGGCTGCTGGAGGCGGTGGACCACGCGGTGCAGGGCGGCGACTGGGGCACCGCGGCCGCCATGGTGGTCGAGGACTACGCGGTCGGCCGGCTGGTGATCGAGGGCAGCTCCGGGCGGCTGGGTGCGATCTTCGCCCGGCTCCCGGAGCATCTGGAACTGCCCGAGGTGGTCATGATCCGGGCCGCGATGGCCTATGGGGACGGCCGGCGCGAGGAGGCGGCGGAGCGGCTCGCGTACGCCGGCAAGCTGCTCAGCGTGCGCGGCAGCGCCTGCGGCGACGGGCTCACGCTGACCGGCTTCCTGGTGCAGATCCTGCTGCTGGCCGAGGGTCCGGAGGCCGAGCGGGTGACCGAGCTGGTGGCGGTCGCCGAGGCCTTCCTCGCCGTCGCCCCGACCGAGCGACTGGCCCGGCATCCCGAGCTGCGGCTGCTCCTGCGGACCGCGGAAGGCATGGCGCTGAGCAACGCCGGGGCTGTGGACGCGGCCGCCGACGTGCTCAGCGACGCGGCCGCCGGGCTGCTGCCCGGCTGCGAGTCGCTGCGGATCAACAGCCTGAGCCGGCTGGCGCTGCTCGAGGCGTACCGGGGGCGGTTGAGCCGGGCCGAGACGGTGGCGCGGCAGGCGCTCGAACTGGCCGGCGAGTACGGGTTCGAGCGCAAGCAGCGGCTGGGCGCGGCCGAGGTCGCCCTGGCCTGGGTGGCGCTGGAGCGGTACGACATCGAGGCCGCCGACCGGCACATCCGGGCGGCTCAGCCGCTCTGCGGGACGGGGGCGGACGGGCTGGCGGTGCTGTCGTACGCGATCGTCCGGGCCCGCCGTCTGCAAACCCGCGGTGAGCTGCGCGGGGCGATCAACGCCCTGCGTGCCGCGGACGAGTCCGACGTGGCGGCGTCGGCTCCGGTGTGGCTGGTCCGGGAGGTGGCCCTGGGCCGGGCCCGGATGCTGATCTCGGGCGGCCACCTGGACGAGGCGGAAAAGACGCTGGACCGGTATCCCGAACCGTGCCCGCCGGACGTCGCGGTGGTGCGGGCCGCCCTGGCGATGGCCCGCGGCGAGGCCGGGCAGGCGCACGACGTCGCCCGGACCGTCGCGGACGCCGCCGGCGTACCGGTGCCGGTCGCACTCGACGCCTGGCTGCTGCTGGCCATGCTGGCGGCGAACGGGGAGGACACCTCGGGCGCTCGGGAGGCGCTGCGCCGGGCACTGCGGGTGGCGGCGGGGGAGTCCTACCGGCGGCCGGTGCACCAGGTGTGGAGCCAGTTGCGGCGGCTGTTGCGCGACGACGACCGGCTGGCGGTGCAGTACGGCGCGCTCGGCGCGGGCTTGGCACCGGGGACGCCGGCCGTGGTGGGCGAGCCGGTGGTGGTGGAGGCGTTGAGCAAACGGGAACTCGATGTCCTCAAGGGGATGGCGGCGATGCTGCCCACCGAGGAGATCGCCGCGACACTCTACGTCTCGGTCAACACCGTCAAGACCCATGTCCGGAGCATCCTGCGCAAGTTGTCCGCCGCCCGGCGCAATGAGGCGGTACGGCGGGCCCGGGCGCTGAACCTCATCTGAATCGTGCCATCGCGGGCGACTTGCCCCGTCTTGCACCAATGTAGATATCGGGCGCATTACCCGCTAATGCAACTTGCAGTTTGACCACCCGTTCTGCGCCACACGCCAATACGAGGGGTTGTCGTGTGCGTACGGCGTGTGCTTCGGTGACCGTGAAGGCTCAGCCGATGATTCACCCTCCGTATTCACAGGTTCCTCGACGACGGATTCACCGCTGACGTTATTCGTCGATGGTGACGCTTCGTGTTTGTCGCGTGCCGGGGGCGGACACGCGACTGGACCGGCGCTCGCCCGACGGCCAGGCTTCGAAGAAAGGCACCCAGCGCTCGCCCGTTCCGCGAACCGGGCGTACCCGCTGCGTGGTGCCGTTGGGGGGATTGCGGTATGCGGGAGATCAGGCTGAGCGGCCTGTCCATATCGGCGGCGGCCGGGCGCGTGGTCCGCCCGCGCGTGCCACAGGGAGTGCTCTGGCGCGCACGCCTGGCCGAGGCGCTGGACGCCGGTGTCCGCCGGGCGGTGACGATGCTCTGCGCCGGGCCGGGCTGGGGCAAGACCGCCCTGGTCTCGTCCTGGGCCGGCACCCGGTCGCTCTCCGGCCCGATCGCCTGGCTCACGCTGGACGCCCAGCACGACGATCCGCTGGCCTTCTGGTCCGACCTGATCCTGTCGCTACGCACGGCCGGGGCCATCCCGCCGACCAACTCCATTCCCGAACCGCCGCCGCAGACCGTGGACGACGACCGGGCGTTCCGGCGGGCCTTCACCGCCGCGCTCGCCGGTCTGCCCGCGGTCACCGTGGTCGTCCTCGACGACCTGCACCGGGTCACCGACTCGCGGGTGCTGGGCGGGCTGGCCGACCTGCTGGCGGATCTGCCGGAGCGGCTGCGGTTCGTGCTGATCTCGCGTACCGAGCCGGCGGTGCCGCTGCACCGGCTCCGGGCGGCCGGCCACCTGACCGAGCTGCGCGCCGCCGACCTGGCGTTCCGGGTGGAAGAGGCGGGGGAGCTGCTCGCACTTCAGGGCCGCCGCCCGGCCCGCCCGGACCTCGCTGCCCTGGTCCGGCGGGCGGAAGGGTGGGGAGCCGGGCTGCGCCTGACGGCGGAGACCCCGGACGGGTACGGGGCCGTCGAGGACTATCTCGTCCGGGAGGTACTGGCCGGGCAGCCACCACAGGTCCGGGACTTCCTGCTGCGGACCAGCGTGCCGGACCGCGTCTGCGGGGAGCTGGCCGACGCGCTCACCGGGCAGCGGTACGGCCACCAGACCCTGGAGCGGTTGGAACGGGCGAACGTCTTCGTGGAGCGGATCGGTCCCGGGCGGTGGTTCCGCTACCACCAGATGTTCCGCGCCGCGCTGCGCCACCAGCTCGCGCTGACCCATCCGGAGACGGTGCCGCGGCTGAACCTGCTCGCCGCGCAGTGGTACGCCGGCAAGGGCAACGGCCTGACCGCCCTGAACCACGCCGCGGCCGCCGAGGACTGGGACTTCGTCGCCCGGCTCGTCGTGGAGCGGGGGCTGCAGCTGTTCGCCTCGGTCGACCGCGCCGACCTGATCGAGGTGTTGCGGCGGATCCCGGCCGACCGGTTCACCGACACCGCCGAACTCGCCGTCAGCGGGGCCATGCTCGCGTACGCCGAGGGCGATCTGGACGTGATCCCGCAGCGGCTGACCCGGGCCCGCTCACTACTGGCCGGTCGTGATCCGGCCTATCGCGCCGGCAGCGACCTGGCGCTGACCGTGATGGAGTGCGGCGCCGTTCTCCGCCGGCACGGTGAGATGTCCCGGCTCACCACGGTCAGCTCCGAGATGCTCGACGAGTTGGCCGCGCTGCGCTGGGACCAGGTGCCGGCCCGGCTCCAGTACCGGGCGATCGCGCTCAGCAACAAGGGCACGGGTCTGCTCTGGACCGGCCGCCTGGACCACGCGGAACGGTATCTGTGGGCGGCCGCCTCCGGAGCCCGTGCCGCCGGGGTGCCGCTCGTCGAGATCAGCGCCTTCGCCCACCTCTCCCTGCTCGCCTTCGTCCAGGGGTCTTTGAACGGGGCCCTCGAGCACGTGACCGCGGCCACCGACGTCGCCCGCCGGATCGACGCCCAGCACCGGCCCGCCGTCGCGCTCGCGTACCTCACCGAGTCGCTGATCGAGTCGGAACGCGGCCGGGAGTCCGAGGCGGAGGCCGCGCTGCGGCGCGGGCTGCACGCGCTCGGCGACAACCCGGAGGCGACGCTGGCGATCGTGGCTGTGCTGGTCCGCGCCCGGCTGCTGCTGGACCGGGGCGAGCCGCTCGCCGCCCGGTCCGTTCTGCGCCGGGCCGGTGACGAGGCCGGGCCACGGCTGACCGCACCGTTGCTCGACCGGCTGCGCTGGCTCGGCATCGCGGAGACCGACCTGGCCCTGAGCGCGCCGGACGCCGTTATCGCCCGGTACGCCAACCGGCCCGCGCTGCCCGCGCTCCTCCCGGCCGAGCAGGTGTGCCTGGCTCGCGCGTACCTCGGAGCCGGGCGGGAATCGGCGGCCGAGAGTCTCCTCACCCGGGTGCGGGAGAGCCCGGACCGCGTCTCCGCGGTCTCCGCCTGGATCCTCACCGCGCTGGCGGCGGACGCGCACGGCCGGGCATCCCGCGCCGGCGAGGCGCTCACCCGCGCTCTCGCCGACGCCGAGCCGGAGCTGATCCGCCGGCCGTTCCGCAGCTTCGACGCCGCACGGGTGACGGTCCTGGCCGAACGGCAGCAATGGCTGACCGAGCTGCGCCGGCCGGGCGGCGAGGGGGTGCTCGAGGAGATCACCGGGGAACTGCCGGTGCTCGGGGCGGCGGCGCACACGGCCGGCCCGCTCAGCGAGCGCGAGATGGAGGTGTTGCAGTACCTGCCGACCGTGCTCACCGCGGCTGAGATCGCGGAGAACCTCGGCATCTCGGTGAACACGGTCAAGGCCCACATGCGGTCGATCTACCGCAAGCTGGGGGCCGGGCGCCGGCGCGAGGCCGTGGTCCAGTCCCGCCAGCTCGGCCTGCTCTGAGGCCGGTCAGCCCGGTGGGGCGTCGACCCGAGGCGCGGTCCGCCGCAAGCGCGGCGGTCGTTCCGACCACAGGTCGGCGAGCAGCCCGCCCACGACGGCGGTGAGCAGCAGGACGAACGAGATCACATAGAGCCAGCCGATGAAGGTGAAGGCCAGGCCGATCGTTCCGTACCGTTCGGCGCTGGTCTGGATGGCCCGCGGCAGGTAGATCGAGCCGGCCGCCCGTACCCCGACCATGACCAGCGCGAAGAGCGCGCCGCTGAACAGCAGCCGGAGCCGGGGCAGAGGTCCCAGCAGAATCCGGGGCAGCAGGAAGGCGAGGGCGAAGTCGGCGGCGAGGGCGAGGAAAACACCGGCGACCCGGGGGGCCGGCAGCAGGCCGCTCAGCCAGCCCAGCACCCGCGCGGTGATCAGGAAGAGGACGAGCAGAATCACGGTACCGATCTGCCACGCCGTCGCGGCCGGACCGGCCGGCCGTCCCGGCGACGACCAGATCACCCGGTACGCGCGGTTCAGCGCCCGGGCCAGTCCGGTCGCGGACAGCACCACGATCAGGCTCCCGAGCAGCCCGAAGGCGCTGCTGCCGCTATCGCTGAGCGCCTCGTCCACCACCCGGACCGCGCTGTCCGGCAGCTTCAGCAGGTCGTCCAGCTTGTCGCGGGCACGATGACCGAAGAACGCGCCGAGCATGATCAGAATCGGGAAGATCGAGGTGAAGGCCTGGGCGGCCAGGGTCATCGCCCGGTCGAAGATCTGTACCCGGATCAGCTCGCTCGCCGTGGTCAGCGCCAGTTGCCCGGCCCGGTTCTGGAGGATCGGCGCGGCGCGCGGGCGCAGCCACCGGGGCATGACGGCGAGAATCCGGCCGGCGGTGAATGTCGGCCCCGGACCCGATGTGGACGGCTCGGTCACCCCGTCATGGTCTGCGGCCCGGTGGGGGTGAGCATCATCCGGCACGGATGGCGTCGGCGCCCCGGACGGCACCGACACTTGCGGAATGCAGCAACCCGAACCTCACGTGCGCCGGTTCGCAGCGCCGGTGCTATCCGCTCTGGTCCCGGTGGGCCTCGGCGTGGTGGCGGTGGCCGTCACCGTGGGCCTGGTGCCCGGCATCAGCGCCGACAGCGGGTGGGCGATCCTGGCCGCCGCCGTCCTGATCGGACTCTTCGGAGCCGTGGTGCGTCCCGTTCTGGTGGTCGCGCTCTCGGCTATCGGCTGGGCCGGCGTCGTGGCGGGCTGGCTGGTCGTGCAGGCGCTGCTCGTCTACGCCGCGCTGCTGCTCGTCCCGGGCATCCAGGTGCACGACTTCTGGAGCGCGTTCTGGGCCTCCTGGCTGGGTGCGGTTCTGGTGAGCATCGGACTCTGGGTGGTCACCGCCGGGCAGCCCGGCGCGGTCACCCAGCACCTGCTGCGGGTCAACCGGCATTTCCGGCGCAGCGTGCCGACCACCGAGGTGCCGGGCGTCGTCATGATCCAGATCGACGGGCTGTCGGCGCCGCTGGCCCGGTGGGCGATCGAGGCCGGCAACCTGCCCACCCTGGGCCGGTGGCTGCGCACCGGCAGCCACACGCTCGCCGAGTGGCACGCGCAGCTGCCGGCGACGACGCCGGCCAGCCAGGCGGGGCTGCTGCACGGCGCGAGCGCGCAGGTTCCAGCTTTCCGGTGGTACGAGAAGACGGCCGGCCGCCTCGTGGTGACCAACCACCCGCGGGACAGCGCCCTGGTCGAGTCCCGCTGCTCGGACGGCCGTGGACTGCTCGCCGACGGCGGGGTCAGCGTCAGCAACGTCTTCTCCGGTGACGCCGCCACCTCCCTGCTGACCATGAGCACGGTCCAGGCGAAGCAGCGCCCCGGGCCGGCCCGGTATCTCAGCGCGTACCTGATCGACCCGTTCGGGCTGACCCGGTCCCTGGTGCTGACCGTCGGCGAGATGATCAAGGAGCTGTACCAGGCACGCCGGCAGAGGCTGCGCCACGTGCAGCCGCGGATGCGCCGGCACGGGTCGTACGTGCTGCTGCGCGGCGCCACCAACGTGCTGATGCGGCACCTGAATCTGACGATCATCGCCGAGCAGATGATGCGCGGCGCGCCGTCGGTCTTCTGCGACTTCGTCGACTACGACGAGATCGCCCATCACGCCGGTCCGGCCCGGCCGGAGTCGCTGGCCTCCCTGGAGGGCATCGACGGGGTGCTGGCCACCCTGGAGGAGATCGCGGCGTCGGCGCCCCGGCCGTACCACTTCGTGGTGCTCTCCGATCACGGGCAGAGCCAGGGTGCCACCTTCGAGCAGCGCTACGGCCTGCGGCTGGACGACCTGGTGGAGCGGTTGACGGCGGCCGGCGAGGTGGCTGTCACGAAGGAGAACGAGCAGGAGGGACGGGCGCGGGCGTTGCGGGCCGGGCTCACCCGTACCCCGGAGAAAGAAGCGCAACCGGCGGCGGAGCCGGCGCCGGACCGCCCGGAGATCGTCATCGCCGCCTCCGGGAACCTCGCCCTGCTGTACTTCACCCGGCTGGCCGGCCGGGTCACCCTCGAGGAGATCGAGGAGCGGCACCCGAAACTGCTGCCCGGGCTGGTCGAGCATCCCGGCGTGGGCTGGGTGATGGTGCGTTCCCGTACCGACGGCCCGGTGGTGCTGGGCCGCGCCGGGCGGCGCCGGCTCGACGACGACAAGGTGGAGGGCCTCGATCCGCTGCTCGGGTTCGGCCCGCTGGCCGCGGAGGACCTGCGCCGGCACGACGGTCTGGCGAACACCGGCGATCTGTTGATCAACAGTCTCTGGGATCCGGTCACCCAGGAGGTCGCCGCGTTCGAGGAGCTCATCGGCTGCCACGGTGGCCTGGGCGGATGGCAGAACCGGCCGGTGCTGATCCATCCGCGATCGTTCTCCGCGCCGCGCGAACTGGTCGGCGCCGACGCGGTGCACCGCCTGCTCTGCGACTGGATGGAGCAGGTGGGATGCCGGACCGCCCGGCGGGACCTCATCCTTCCGGGGTGAACCCGCCGCCGGGCCGGGCGGCGGACGATGGGGACATCGTCTCGGGGAGAGGAAATCGCCGTGTGCCGCTGGCTGGCCTATTCCGGTACGCCCATCCGGCTCGAAGAGCTGCTCTACAAGCCGCGCTACTCGTTGATCGACCAGAGCATGCACTCCCGATTCGGGGTGGAGACCACGAACGGCGACGGCTTCGGCGTCGGCTGGTATCCCGTCGACGGTCCGGGCGAGCCCACGCTGTTCCGTGGCGTCGGCCCCGCCTGGAGTGACGCGAATCTGCGGGAGCTCGCCCGGTCGACGATGTCACCGCTGTTCCTGGCACACATCCGGGCCAGCACCGGCACGCCGGTGCAGCAGACCAATTGCCACCCGTTCCGCTACGAGCACTGGCTCTGGCTGCACAACGGGTCGATCCGCGACTTCCACCGGCTCAAGCGGGATCTGGTCCTCGCCGTCGATCCGGAGCTCTACCCGTTCATGGCCGGCTCCACCGACTCCGAGGTGATGTTCTATCTCGCGCTGACGTACGGCCTGCGGGACCGGCCGGTGGCGGCGGTGGAGCGGATGGCCGGGCTGGTCGAGTCGGTGGGCCGGACGCACGGCGTGGAGCAGCCGCTGCAGATGACCGTGGCCACCACCGACGGCGACAAGACCTGGTGTTTCCGCTACTCCAGCGAGGGGCACAGCCGCTCCCTCTACTACAGCACCGCCATCTCCGCGCTGCACCAGCTCTACCCGGAGAACGAGAGGTTGCGGCGGCTCTCCGACGAGACCCGGCTGGTCGTCTCGGAACCCCTCGCGGACCTGGAAGGGGCCTGGCAGCCGGTGCCCGAGTCCAGCTACGGGGTGATCCAGAAGGGTGATGACGAACTGGGGCGGTTCGAGCCCGCGGTGCCGTGACGGTCGTCGTCGCCCATATTTCCGATCTGCATCTCGGCGCACACCACGAGGACGCTGTGGACGGCCTCCTCGTGGACGTCGCCGCGGCGCGCCCGGCCCTGACCGTGGTCACCGGGGACAGCACGATGCGGGCCCGCACGGCCGAGTTCCGACAGGTGCGGGAACTGCTCGACCGGCTGACCGGCCCGGTACTCGCGGTCACCGGCAACCACGACCTGCCTCTGTTCAGCGCGCGGCGGGTGTTCGACCCGTACTCGCGCTATCGGAGCTGGATTGACGACGACCTGGACCCGGTCGTCTCGATCCCCGGCCTCACCGCCCTCGGTCTGCAATCCATGCCGCGCTGGCGGTGGAAGAACGGCCGGGTGACCGGCGACCAGGCGGCCCTGGTGACCCGCGTCCTGGGCGGCGCGCCACCGGGGGACGTCCGGCTGCTCGCGTTGCACCACCCGCCGCTCGCCACCGGGACCGCCCGGATCCTCGGCCGGCGCCGGCTGCTCGGCGCCGCCCGCGCGGCCGGGGTGGACCTGGTGCTGGCCGGGCACACCCACGTCCCGGACGTCCGGATCGCGGAACGGTCCCGGCCGGTGTTCGTGGTCGCCGGTACGGCCACCAGCCGCCGGGTCCGCGGCACCAGCCGGTCCTGGAGCCTGATCACCGTGGACACCGGCGCGGTGGTGGTCCGCGAGCGCTACTTCGGGCCGTCCGGCTGGCACACCGGGCGTGTGGTGACGCTTCCCCGCGGATCAGTGCAGGGAGGTCTTCAGAGCGATCAGGGCGACGCCGAACGCGCTCGCGACCAGCGTGGAGACGACTCGCTCCGCCGGGGAGAGGCGCCCGCCCACACCCATCCGCCAGCCGGCCACGCCGAGCAGGATCGTGGTGCAGATCAGTGACGCGATCTCCGCGTTGATCAGCTTGATGCCGGTGGCCCGGACCGTCAGCAGGACGACCAGCGGCAGCGTGCTGGCGGTCACCAGCTCCCAGCCGCTGGTCAGCTGGCGGCGTACGGTGTGCCAGGTCGGCCGGTGTCCCGCGTGGATGCGTTCGGCGACGATCCGGGCATAGCGTTCGGCCGCCCAGTAGACGGTGAGCGTGACCAGCACCGCGACGGCCACCACCACGGCCCTCTTCGCGTGCGAGGACACCACCATCCCGCCGCCCACGATCAGGCCGTAGATGCCTGCCGCGGTGCCCTCCTCGGTGTCGTGGGTCAGCCGGATCGGGATCAAGCGGGCCATGGGGTCTCCCGTCAGCAGGCGTCGGACCGAGCGTCGCCCGAACCGGCCGCGGACTCCTCATCCGGCCGGGGTGAACCACGCGTCGCCCGGTCCGTTGATGCTGATCGCGGAGTATCGGGGGGAAGGAAGCCGACGATGGGCAACGAGCTGCGCCGCCGCTCGGATCGGGTCGAGCGCGGGGTGATTCTGGTGCTGCTCGTGCTCTTTCTGATCGGGGCGCCGCTGCTCGCGTGGTGGGCCGGCCGCTCCAGCTACCTGGCTGACGTCCGGGCCCTGGAGTGGGAACAGGACCACGTCTTCCGGGTCGAGGCGGTGCTGGTCACCGAGCCGGAGATGCTGGGTATGAGCGACTCGCGTACGGTCGCTCCCCGCGCCGCCCGGGCCACCTGGCAGGCGCCGGACGGCACGCCGCGCAGCGGCATCGTGCAGGTCTCCAAGACCGACCGGCGCGGTGACCGGATCCCGGTCTGGGTCGACGACCGGGGCGTGCTGCGGGCCCCGCCGCTGGAACGCCACCCCGTCGGACAGGCCGTCGTGGTGGCCGGCGCGGTGCTCCTCTGTCTCGCCGTCGCCCTGGCCGGGCTCAGCGCGATCGCCCGGGCACTGCTCAATCGCCAGCGGGAGCGGGCTTGGCAACGCGAGTGGCTCGAGGTCGGCCCGCAATGGAGTCGCGATCGGCAGTAGCCGCGGCCGGTTCATCCGGTGGGAGTGACGCTTTTCCGGTATCCGCCGCAGATCCTGGGCCGATGACCAGCGAACGGATCGCCCCCGGGCTGCGGCAGGCGCTGATCGCCTTCGCGCTGGCCCAGTTCATCTGCAGCTTCGCCGGCTCGAACATGAACGTGATGATCACCGACATCAGCCAGGACCTGGACACCACGGTTCAGGGCGTGCAACTCGCGATCACGCTCTTCCTGCTGGTGATGGCCGCCCTGATGATCCCCGGCGGCAAGCTGACCGACCTGCTCGGCCGCAAGTGGTGCCTGATCGCCGGGCTCATCCTGTTCGGCTCCGGCGCGCTGCTGAGCGCGTTCGCGCCCGGACTCGGCGTCCTGATCATCGGCTACTCGATCCTGGAGGGCGTGGGCACGGCCCTGCTCATCCCACCCGTCTACATCCTCACCACGCTGCTGTTCCGCGACCTCGGCTCGCGGGCCAAGGCGTTCGGCCTGATCAGCGCGATGGGCGGCGTCGGCGCGGTGGCCGGCCCGCTGATCGGCGGCCTGGTCGCCTCCGCCATCCACTGGCGGGCCGCCTTCGTCCTGCAGGCCGTGATCGTCCTGGTGATCGTGCTGCTGGCCCGCCGCGCGGTGCGGGACCCGCTGCCGGCGGACCGGACGATGCCGTTCGACGTCCTCGGCGCGGTGCTCTCCGCGGCCGGTCTGATCCTGATCGTGATGGGCATCCTGGTCAGCGACGACAACGTCTGGGCGTTCGTCGGCCTGGTGCTGGCCGGCGTCCTGATGCTGGTCTGGTTCTTCGCCACGGTCCGGGCGAAGGAGCGCACCGGCGGTGAGCCGTTGCTCTCCACCGTGCTGTTCCGCAACCGCACCTCCAACCTCGGCCTGATCACCCAGAACATGCAGTGGCTGATGGTGATGGGCAGCTCGTTCGTGGTGTCGACGTACCTGCAGGTGGTCCGGGGCTACAACGCGATCGAGACCGGTGCCGTGTTCACCGCCACCACGGTCGGCGTACTGATCTCGTCGCTGGCCGCCGGGCGGATGGCGCGGCGGCGGCCGCAGCGCACCCTGATCATCGCCGGGTTCGTGGTCACCATCTCCGGTATCGCGCTGTTGTTGCTGCTCGGCGGCACCGGGGACGGGGTGTGGGCGATGCTGCCCGGCCTGTTCGTGATCGGCCTGGGCCTGGGCGGGATGCTGACCCCGTCGGTGAACGTGGTGCAGTCCAGCTTCGGCGAGGACCTCCAGGGCGAGATCTCCGGCCTGTCCCGCAGCGTCTCCAACCTCGGCTCGTCGCTGGGCGCGGCCCTGACCGGCACGATCCTGGTCGCCCAGGTCGACGGCTCGCATCCCGGCCGGGCGTACGTCTGGGCGATGATCGCGGTGGCCGGCGCCGGCGTGATCGGCCTGATCGCCGCCGCCTATCTGCCGCGTGGCGGCTTCACCCCGGCCTCCGACACGCAGTCCGCGCCGGCCGGCGGGTCACGCAGCACGTAGTCGATGGACGCGGCCGGCAGCCGTTCCTGTTCCCGGGCCAGCAACAGCATGGCCCGGGCGTCGGCCGGTGCCGGCCGGCCCGGGTCGAGGGCGCGCGGCCACAACCGGGCGTGCCGTACCGCGGCGATCTCGGCTGCGATCACCAGGGCGTTGCTCAGCAGGTAGAGCAGCGTGAAGATGCCGGCCACGGTGGCGAAGGCGCCGTAGACCCGGCCGGCCCGCCGGACGATCTCGGGCAGCACGGTGGCGCCGAGATGGAGCACCAGCGTCACCGCCACCGCACCCGGCAGCGCCGCCGGCCAGAGCATGCCCAGCGTGGCCGGGCGGGCGAGCAGCAGGCGGGCGACGGACACCAGCACGACGAAGACCACCCCGCACGAGCCGATGAACGCGCCGAAGCGGGGCGGGCCCGGCCACATCGACAGGGACGAGGCCGCGACGGTGAGCGCGCCGACGGTTACGGTCCCGGCCAGGATGATCGCCAGGCCGGCCACCACTCGCAGATAGCGGACGACCACCCCGGGGCGCCGCACGAAGGGCACAGCCGCGAGGTGGTTCAAGGTCTCGTACGCGGAGACGACCACCCCGATCCCGGAGAAGACCAGCCCGATCACGCCCAGGACCAGCGCCGTGCTCGACGACGTGAAGGCGGCCACCGAGTTCTCCACGCCGTCCTGCAGCAACGGCGGCACGATCGCGGCCACCACCTCCTGCCGCAGCTCGGGATGGCGGACCAGTACCTCGGACACGATCGTCACGCCGAGCAGCAGCGTGGGGAAGAGGCTGAGGAACCCGTAGTAGGTGATCAGTGCCGCCTCGCGGATGCCGCCGTCGTCCAGGTACTTGCAGATCACCGCGTAGCAGAAGCCGAGTACCGGCCACCGCCGCTGCAGGTCGTCGAGGCGCCGGACGATCACGACCCGTACGCGTCGGCCACCTCGCCGCCGTGCGCGGCGACCGAGTAGACGACGAGGGCGGCCAGCACCACCGCGAGGACGGACCAGACCGGATGGGCGTGGTGGAAGGCGAAGTTCACCAGGGCGGTCAGGCAGCCGAGCACGATCGCGATGACCCGTGCCCACCTCAGCCCGCGGATCAGGCCGACGCCGGTGACCACGGCCGCCGCGCCGAGCACCAGATGCAGCCAGGCCAGGGCGGTCAGCGACACCGGCAGCAGCTGGTCGGCGCGGGTACCGGCGAGGATCTCCGGGCGCAGCAGCGCGAGGAGACCCACACACAGGTGCACGGTGCCGAGCAGGACGAGCAGGATGCCACCGAACAGCACCCAGGCGACCCAACCGGTGGCGCGGCTCTGTTCCACTTCCATCTCGCCTCTCCTTTCCGGCCGGATCAGCAGAACCCGGAGACGGCGTCGCGCAGGTTCTCGGCGCTCTCGCGAACCGCTGCGACCGAAGCGCGGACCGCCGACAGGTTCGTGCGGTTCGGATCGGTACGCGCCGTGTCCACACTCGCCTGCAGCTGGTCCACGGTGGTCTTCAGCATGTCGGCCTGCGGCTTGAACTGGGCCTTGGCGTCCTGGACGAGCTGGTTGAGCTCGTTCAGCAGCTGGCTGACGTACGGCCGGGCCGCGTTCAGCCCGTTCTCGGAGACGTTGGCGTTCTTGATCTGGTTCACGGTGTTCTGCACGGCCGCGAAGCTGTCGCACACCGCCTGGGTCGACCCCTCGGCCGGGGTGCTGCTGCAGCCGCCGAGGCCGAGGATGCCGACGGCCATCGTCGCGGTGAGGATTCTCGGGATTCGCTCCATGCCGCCGAGGATGACGCCACGCGGCGCCGCGGACGTCATCTCGGCGGGATGAACGCGTGCCTCAGACGGTCGTGCTCAGCACCGTGCCGCGGTACGGGGAGCGTCCTCACCCGCGCCGGATGAGGACGTGCGCAGGGGCCGCCAGCACGATGGGACCGACGAGTGGAGGAGTGAGACATGGCCATCGGTCCCGTCCAGCTGTTGGTGCTGGGCTTCAAACACCCCAACTTTCACGGCGAGATCATCGAGGAACTGGAGCGGTTGAAGGCGAGTGACACCGTACGGGTGATCGACGCGCTCGCCGTCTACAAGGACGCTGACGGCGAACTGTCGGCCGAGCACCTGAGCAACCTCACCCGCGAGGAAGCGGTCGAGCTGGGCAGCAAGATCGGTGCGCTGATCGGGCTCGGTTTCGAGGGCGAGGCGGGTGCCGCGGCCGGTTACGAGAAGGGGGCCGAGCTGGCGGCCGAGGAGGGCGTCGCGGTCTTCGACGATCCACAGGCGTGGGACGTGCTCGCCGACATCCCGAACGACTCCGCCGCCGCCCTGCTCCTGATCGAGCACCACTGGGCCGTACCGCTGCGCGACGCGATCGTCCGCGCCGGTGGTTTCCGGGTCGCGGACGGCTTCATCAGCCCGCTCGACCTGGTCGGCATCGGCCTGATCGCGGCCGAGGAGGCAAAGGAACTGCACGACCTGGAGACCGCGGGTAAGACGGCCTGACCACACGACATAAGGAGCGTCCGATGTTCGCTACACGGAGAGTCGCCCGCCGTACGAGCCGGCGCACCGCGCGCCGGGTGGATCGGCGCCAGGACCGCCGGTTCTAGACGGCGGCGGCGTCTGAGCTGCGGCGGCGGGCGAAAGCCAGCCGCCGCAGCCGTTTCCAGTCCATCTCCGGGCGGGCCGGGCGGACACCGGGGCGACGGCGGGGTACGCGTACGCGCAGCGCACCGGGCCGGATCGAGCAGCGCACCGGGGTGGGCAGGATGACCGCCTCCCCGTCGATGCCCACCGGCAACGTCGGCGTGTCCGCGTCGACCACCGCCTCGGTCGTGGCCCGGACGGTCAGTGCTCTCGCCCGGCCACCACCGCTGATCAGCCCGGCCGCGTCGGCCGCACCCCGCACGGTGACCGCGAGCACGCCCAGCGTCCCGCCGTCCAGCCGGGGCCGCTCGCCGAGGCCGGCCACATCGTCCGCGGCGTACGGGTTGTTGCTGATCAGCACGGCCTGCGGGCCGGTCACGGACACGCCGTCCACGTCGAGCCGCAGACGGGCCCCGTCGTGCCCGGTGAGCACATCGGGCAGCAGATCCAGCGTGGTGCCGATCTTGTCGTCGCGGTAGGCGGGGCTCTGCACGATCGCGGCGTACGCGCCGAACGAGGCGTTGTTGACGAACGTCCGGTCGCCGATCAGGCCGAGATCGATTCGCAGCTCCACCCCGTCGCTGAGGGCGTCCAGGCACGTCGACGGGTCCTCGCGGTCCAGGCCCAGATCGAGGGCGAAATGGTTGCGGGTGCCCGCGGAGATGACCAGGAACGGCAGCCCGTGCTCGGCGGCGATGCCCGCCACCAGGGCCTGGGTACCGTCTCCGCCGGCCACGCCGAGCAGGTCGGCGCCGTTGCGGACGGCGTCCCGGGCAACCTCGGCGACGTCCACCGCCGGTCCGTGGAAGACGTAGACCTCGGCGCCGAGCTCACGGGCACGCTCCGCCAGGTGGAACCGCTCGACCTTCCCGCCACCCGAGCGCGGATTCATGATCAGGTACGGGCGGCGCGGCGGCGGGGTCTCGTACTCGGTGATGGTGTCCTCCCGGTCCGGGGCCAGCGCGCGCTGCCCGGCCGCCACAGCGGCTGACCAGAGCAGCCCGAAGACGATCATCACCCAGATCAGGTTGGCCCGGGCGAAGAGCACCGCGACGACCAGCGGGGCGAGCACCACCACCGCACCGGCCAGCCAGCGCAGCAGGCCGCGGTGCGTGAGGAACCACCAGGCGGCGGCCAGGCCCACGGCTGAGCCGATCGAGCCGACCAGCAGCAGCCCGATGCTGCCGCGCAGCCCGGCGACGGCGAGGACCAGCAGGACAGCCGCCGCCACGGTGAGGAAGGACAGTCTCGCCAGCCAGCGCCGGGACGAGGGGACATCGACAAGCTCAGCCATGGACCAAGCGTCGCGCGCGGTCTTCCGGTGGGCTTCATACCGGCGGGATGAGGTGGCGCGCATCGGCGCGGGTGGATCGTCGACCACAACCCCCGGACCGGCCGGACAGGAGATCCGTTGTGGCGACATCGTCAGCACCCGGAAGTCAGCTGCGCCACCCCGCCGAATTGCCCTTCTACGTGTTCATGGTCGTCCTCAATCTGATCATCATCTGGTTGATCATTCAGGCGGCTGTCACTGTTCCGTTCCTGCCGGAGCGGCTCCAGGACTCGGGCTGGGTCGATGCGGTCCGTTCCGCGTTCATCGGTCTGCTCCTGCTGGTCCCGGCCATCGTGGTGATCCGTGAGACGCAGCGGGCCTCGACCCGCGGCAGCGCGGTCGAGCTGTCCACCGCGCAGTACGGCGATCTCTACCGGACCATGGACGACTTCGCCCGGCAGCTGAACCTGCCCCGGCGCCCGAATCTGTATCTGGCCAACGGCAACGGGACCCTGAACGCGTTCGCGGCGCAGGCCACCGGCCACGACTACGTGGTGCTCTCCAACGAGCTGTTCGTGAACCTCTACCGGGAGAACCAGGACGGCCTGCGGTTCATCCTCGGCCACGAGCTGGGGCACATCAAACTGCACCACGTCTCGCTCTGGTACCAGCTCTCAGTCGCCTACTCCGAGCGCATCCCGATCCTCGGCCCGACCCTGTCCCGGCTGCGGGAGTACTCCTGCGACCGGCACGGCGCCCACCTCTGCCCGACCGGCGCGACCGGCCTGGTGCTGCTCGCCTCGGGCCGGTACACCGAGCAGACCACTGACGTCGATCAACTGGTTCGCCAGGGCCGGCAGCTGCGAGGTTTCTGGGTCGAACTGGCCCAGCTCACCCGGTCGCATCCGTTCACCGTGCGGCGGCTGGAGCGCCTGTTCCGCCTGGGCCTGCTCCAGTCCCGGGTACGCGAGGCCGAGCACGGAACACCGGTCTGATCAGCCTCATCCGTTCGGGATGACGTGCCGCCACGTGCGGACCGAAAGGCTGAGACCCGCGAAACCGAGGAGGAGCGAATGGGGCCGGACCTCACCGAGGCGTATGCGCAGGCTCTGCGAGAGCTCGCGGAGCTGCGGCACGAACGTACGGCCCTGAACCGCAAGCTGAGGGCCGAGCGCGGGTTGCGTTGCTGGCAGGTGGAGCTGCTGAAGTTGCAGCGGCACCTGGAACTGGAGAACCTCCGCATGATCGTGCTCTTCGAGGGCCGGGACGCGGCGGGCAAGGGCGGTGCCATCCGCCGGGTCACCCGGTTCATGAACGAGAAGCATTACCGGGTCGTCGCGCTCGGCCGGCCCACCGACGAACAGCGGTCGCAGTGGTACTTTCAGCGCTACGTGGCGCAGTTCCCGGCCGGCGGCGAGATGGTGCTGTTCGACCGGAGCTGGTACAACCGCGCGATGGTCGAGCGGGTCTTCGGCTTCTGCAGTCCGAAGGAGTACCGCGACTTCCTGCTCGGCGTCACCGGATTCGAGAAGGACCTGGTGCGCCAGGGCACGATTCTGGTGAAGCTCTACTTCAGCGTCACCCGTGAGCAGCAGGCCCGGCGGTTCGAGCGTCGCCGTACCGATCCGCTGCGGCAGTGGAAGCTCAGCGAGATCGACCTGCAGGCGCAGGACCGCTGGGACGACTTCACCGTCCGCAAGTACGAGATGCTCAAGCGCACCGAGACCCGGGCCGCACCGTGGCTGATCGTCCGCTCCAACGACAAACAGCGTGCCCGGCTGAACACCATGAAGGTCATCCTGAACGCGGTCGACTACAAGGGACGCGATCCCCAACTCGATTTCACCCCGGACCCGGAGATCGTGGTGCGCGGTGCGGAGGAGATCGCCCTGATGGAGGCCGAGCGAGACCGGAGCGGCAGGTTCATCGGGTGAGGAGGTCATGATCGTGCCCGAGGCGTCTTACCAGGTCAGAGTCTCCGGGGTGATCCCCGACGAGGTGCTGGCGGAACTACGCGACCTCACGGTCAGCGTGGAGCCGCCGGAGACCGTACTGCACGGGTCGTTACCCGACCAGTCGGCGGTGGTCGGGCTCATCTCCCGGATCCACGGCCTCGGGCTGCGGCTCATCGAGGTACGCCGGCTGCCCGCGGAGGAGGGGCCGGGCGACCAGCCGGGACCATCCCGTTGAGAACGCCACAGACCCGCGGCGGCTACGGCATGGTGCTGGTGCTGATCGTCATCACGTACGTGTTGGCGCTGCTCACCGAGGAGCGCTGGATGGTGGCGGTGCTCCTGTTCGTGCAGACCGGCACGGTCTGGCAGACGCTGCGGGTCTCCAAGGCCCGGGCCGGGCTGCGACTGATCGCCGGACTGGTCTTCCTGCTGGCGCTGGTCGCGGCCCTGCTCAACCTGTTCGCCCGCAACGTCCCGCTGATCGGCTGGACCTTCCTGGCCTCCAGCGCCCTGTACCTGGTGGCCCCGTTCTCGATCGTCCGGGACCTCGGCCGGCACCGCGGGGTGAACCAGCAGACGATGCTCGGCGCGCTCGCCGCCTACCTGCTGATCGGGATGGCGTTCGCGTTCGCGTACGAGTGCGTCGCCGCCATCCAACCCGGGCCACTCTTCGGCGAGCGGGGCGACGGTTCGCTCGCCGACGTCCTGTTCTTCAGCTTCGTCACGATGACCACCACCGGGTACGGCGACCTGGTGCCGGCCACCAACCCGGCGCAGAGCATCGCCGTCCTGGAGACCCTCGTGGGCACGCTCTTCCTGGTCACCGCGGTGGCGAAGGTGGTCGACAAGTGGCGGCCGAGCAACTGGGAGGCCGAGAACGGGGATCGCTCATTCGCCGGGGATGACGCGCCCGGACCTGATCGACGGTGAGCATTCCGGCAGCGCCGTACTGAGGAGTTCCCGTGCTGTGGTCACTGCTGTTCCTCGCGTTTCTGTTGCTGCTCGGCGCCGTCGCCAGGGAGCGCCGCAGCCGGCGCCACTTCATCGACGGCGGATCCGCGTTCTGGTGCCGGATCCGGACCAGTGGTGGCCCGCCGCGTGCGTGGCGGCGGCTACGCCGGCAATGGTCCCGGCGGATGTGGGCACGCTGGTCCGGCGACGAGCTGGTGGTACGGCGCGGGCCGGTGTTCGACCGGACGATCCGGCTGACGGCGCGAGTCTCCCCGGTGGGCGTCTACGTCGTGCCACCCGGCGAGGCGAAGCGGTGCGGGCAGCACCCGATCGCGGTACGGCTCTGGCTGCGCGACGGGTCGCTGGTCGAGGTCACCGCCACCGAGGCGGAACGCACCGAGCTGGTCGGGCCGTTCCTGGCCGCGGCCTTCAGTGACCTGCCCAAGGCGCCGGTGCCCCGGCGCGAGAACTGACAGGAGGACGACCCGATGGCGGAGATGTCGATCGCGAGGTCCGAAACGTCCATGGCCCGGACATGGCACTGGGTTGGGCTGGTCGCCGGCCTGCTGACCCTCGCCCTGGGCATCGTCGCGTTCGTCTGGCCGGAGGCGACCCTGCGCGTGGTCGGTTTCCTCTTCGGCCTCAACCTGCTGGTGGTCGGAGTGGCGCGGACCGTGGTGCTGCTCTTCTCCAGCGGCTACCCGACGCTGAACCGGGTGGTCGGCATCGTCTTCGGCGTCTTCGTCGCCATCGTGGGCATCCTCTGCCTGCGCAACGTCGCGGGATCGGTGGCGCTGCTGCTGCTGATCGTCGCGATCGGCTGGATCCTCGACGGGATCGCCGAGATCGTCCTGGCCATCGGCTCCGGCGAGTCGGGCCGTGGCTGGCGGCTCGCCTTCGGCGCGGGCGCGATCGTCGCCGCGATCGCCCTGCTGGTCTGGCCCGGGATCGGCCTGACCGCCTTTCTGTTCATCGGCGCGACGACGCTCTGCTTCCTCGGTATCTGCCTGATCTTCGTCGCGGTCGCCGGCCTGCGTTCGCGGGCTTAATTCTGCGGGACCGGCGGTCGCCGTTGCAGGCGGACCATCGGGGCGTACGGGTCACCGAACCGGCCGCCGTACCAGGCGCCGAATCCGGCCAGCACCAGCCCCACCAGTTCCACGACCAGCAGCCCCGGGTCGGCGGCGCGATCGGGGCTGCGGATCCGCATCAGCGTCAGCACCGCGAACAGGATCAGCACGGCGAAGTCCATCAGCAGGCTGAGGAACGAGATCCGGGCGGCCTTCGGGTCGTGGGCGCCGAACGCGTCGACGCCCGCGGCCAGTGCTGCCAGCAGGCCGCCGACCAGGCCGGCCACGATGTTCCAGTAGGCCAGCGTGCCGATCAGGTGCGGTGCACCGAGCACGGTCGCCAGGTCGAAGAGGACCGCCATGGTGAACAGGCCCAACGGGAACATGAGCAGCAACGGCCGTACCGCCTGACCGGCGAGGAGAAGTCGGCTCTGCACCGTTCCAGCCTTGACCGGCAGGCCTTCCGGTACGTCATCCCCGGCGGGTGAATCAGCGTTCTACCGGGTGATCCCGCTGCCGAGGCCGCGTTCAGAAGCGGTCACCCCCCCCGCAGAAAGGCGATGGCCATGCGGGGGTGTCGGAATCATCCGCTGCGAAGGATCCCGGAATCGGTCGCGGCCGGAAAGCTGATCACGTCGACATCACGAACCGTCACATGACCCGGTTGGTCTCCAGCGCTGCCCCGCGAGGGCTGGACAGTCCTGAGAGACGTAACCGGGTACCGCAGCGGCCCGGGCCCGGTGTCACCCCGCCGGGCCCGGCTGGCTCACAGTGCTTCCTCCGTGGGGGCGTAGGCAGCACTGGAGACCAGCCGGGGTGTCGCAGCGGACGGGCCCGGTGCTTGTCCTGCCCGGGCCCAGCCGGCTCGCAGCGTCGTCTCTCGGGGGACGAGACGGCACTGCGAGCCGGCCCTCTATCGGGTCGAGAGTGGGGAGCCGGAATGGCGCGACGGGCACGGTACCGGCACTTGGTGATGGGGCTGGCGGCAGCGGTGCTTCTCGGTGCGGCGGCCTGCGGCGGTGACGGGGACGGTGACGGCAGAGCACTGCCGTCGGGCCGGCCATCCGTCGAAGTCTCGCTGGACCGCACCACGCGGGGCACCCCGGAGCAGACCAGGACGGAGCAGACCGAGGACCCTGAGCCGACCCGTACTCAGGAGACCGAGCCTGAGCCGACGCGCACCCAGGATCCCGAGCCGGAGCCGACACGCACCCAGGAAGCCGAGCCGGAGCCGACGCGCACTCAGGAAACCGAGCCGGAGCCGACGCGCACCCAGGAAACCGAGCCTGAGCCGACGCGCACCCAGGACCCGGACTCCACAGAGGAACCGGCTGAGCAGCCGGCCGCGAGCGCGGCGGCCGTCCCGGTCTCGGACGACGCCGACTCCGGTGGCTTTCTCGGTTGGCTGCTGCTCTTCGTCCTACTCGGTAGCGTCATCGCGATCGTGCTGGTCAGCCGCTCGAGGCGGGTAGCGGTCTGGGAGGCGGAGGCATCCGCGCTGGCCGCCGAGACCCGGAGCGTGACCGGCGTACGCCTGCCCCCGGTGCTCACCGCCCGGACGGCGGCCGAGCGATCCCTCTCCTGGCCACCGGCCCGCGACGACCTGATCGATCTCTCCGCCCGGTGGGGGACCCTGGCCACCCGGTCCATCGGTGACGCACAACAGGCACACGCCGGCACGGTCGCCGCGCTCCTCCGGGATCTGGTCCCAGCGATCGACGCGGAGAACGAGGCGCTCGCCGGCGGCCGCGAGTGGCACCGCCTGCGTCCGCAAGTGGACAGTGTCCTGGAATCCCTGAACGCGATCCTCACCCCTCAGCCGGCCCCGGGCACCGTGCCGCCCGCCGATCCCGGACCGGCACCGTATCCGGCATGATGGAGGTCAACGTCTGAGCCTATGATCAGGTGTCGCGTTTCCGGCACTCGACGGCTGAAGCTCCTGGTGGCGCGTAGTTTCGGCCGAGGTGGCGAGGCGTCCGCCGGCATCACCGGCGCCTGGTCGAGACGGTGATCGCGGGGTGATCGAGCAGTGACCGAGTCAGCCCGCCGAGCCCCTGCGGACTATCTCGCGGTGGGCGCCGGCCGGCCCGTGGCGCCGCAGCCGTACCTGCCGCGCCCGCGGCTGTACGCCCTGCTCGATGCGGGTGTGGAGCAGACGGTCACGCTGCTCCGGGCGGGTCCTGGCTGGGGAAAGACCACACTCGTCACCGCCTGGTTGGCACAGCGACCGGAACCGGAGCGGATCGCCTGGCTGACCGTGCGGCACCGGCACACCGGTGTCTCGGCGTTCACCGGCGGCGTCGTCGCGGCACTGCGGGCCGCCGGAGCCACCGTGTCCGAGCCCGGCGACGCCGATGGTGAGGCAGAGTCCGAGGACGCCTTGCTTCGCCGGCTCGAGTCCGTTTTTGATCGCGCACATGAACCGACCGTGCTGGTTCTCGACGATCTGCACGTCCTCGACGGCACCGCGGCCATGCGCGCTCTGGCCCTCCTGGTGGCCGAACGACCCGCCGGCCTGCACCTGATCCTGCTCAGCCGGAGCGTTCCGGACCTGCCGATGAATCCGCCCACGGTCGGTGTGGACGACCTGGCACTCGACAGCGACGAGGCCACGAACCTGGTCACTCTCTACGGTGGAGCGGACGCGTCGCCCGGTGAGGGGTGGCCGCTCGGCGTGCGGCTGGCGGCCGAGACCACCGGACCGGACGCGATCGACGACTACCTGTGGCGTGAGGTGGTCGCCGTGCAGCCGGCCGCGATCCGGCGGTTCCTGCTGCGCGCCAGCGTCGTGGAGGAGGTCAGCCCGGCGCTCGCCGAGACGCTCACCGGCGTGGTGGACAGCCTGCCGATCCTCGAGGAACTGGAGCGCGGGCTCGGCTTCGTGACGAGCCGGGAGCACGACGGCCGGCGATGGTTCCGCTGCCACGGCCGGCTGCGGGCGATGCTGCGGCGCCGGCTGGAGATGGAGGAACCGGACGAGGTCGCCGGGCTGCACGCGGCGGCCGCCCGCTGGTACGCCGGCGAGATCGCGGTTCCCGAGGCGTTGTGGCACGCGGCGGAGGCGGCCGACTGGGTCTATCTGGGCCGGATCGTGGCCGAGCTGGCGGTGACCCGGATCGTGTCGACCGACCGGCGATTTCTGGTGGACGTCCTGCGGCGGATCCCGCCGGAACTCCTTCCGACGACTGCTGAGCTGTGCCTCTGCTCCGCGCTGCTGATGCTGTTCAACGGTGACTACTCGGCGATCCCGGACTGTATCCGGCAGGCCCGGGCGATGCTGTCCGGCGAGGTCCGGGAGCGGCGGGCGGCGCGGGTGGCACTGGACGCCCTGGAAGCGGCAACGGTGTTCCGGATCCGCGGTGACATGTCGGATCTGGTGGCGGCTACCGGCGGGATCCTCGCGCGGTTGCGGGCGGCGAGCGTCCGCGACATTCCCATGCTGCTTCAGCTTCGCGCCATCGCGTTGAGCAACAAGGGCGTCGGCCTGCTCTGGCTGGGCCGCCTCGATCAGGCGGAACAGTACCTGCGGTCGGGTCTGCGAGCGACTCGCGCGACCGGTCTGGAGCTCGTGGAGATCAATGCCGAGGGGCATCTCGCTCTGCTGGCGTACTTCCGGGGATCCATCGGCGCTGCCGCCGAACACGCGGACTCGGCGTGCCGGCTCGCTGATCGGCTCGGGTTCGCCGACACCGCGATGGCCACGGCGGCCGCCCTGGCCTCGGCCCTGGTCGAAGTGGAGCGGGACCGGGTCGCCGAAGCGCAGGCGATGCTCCGTCGCGCCCTGCACACCGAGGCGAACCCGCCGGAGGCCACCCTCACCGTGGTCTCATCGGCGGTGCTGTTCCTGTTGCTCGCCGCCGATGACCCGGCCCACGCCGGCCCTTTCCTGCGGCAGCTGCGCCAGGAGACCGGCCCGTCGCTTGACGCTCCGTACCTGCGTCGATGGCTGGACCTGATCGAGAGCGAGATCGACCTGGCGCTGGGCGTCCCGGAGAAGGTGATCTCCCGCTACCGGTCCCGGTCCGCGTTGGGCCCGGCGGAACAGGCGGTTCTCGGCCGGGCGCTGACCGGGGTCGGCGACTCCACGGGGGAGCGGTTGCTGACGAGCGCCGCCGCCGGCCCGAACCGGATCGCGGCGGTGCACGCGTGGATCACCCTGGCCCGGCTGGCCGCGGACCGGGGGCAGAAGTCCCGCTCGGCCGAGGCGGTCCGGCGGGCCACCGCCCTGGCCGAGCCGGACGGTATCCGCCGGCCCTTGCGCCGGCTGTACCCCGGCGGGCTCGACGCGGCATCGGAACACCGGCCGCAGACCGCGGCCGCCGAGCTCGCCGATCCGCTCAGCCAGCGGGAGACCGAGGTACTCCGGTTCCTGCCGAGCGTGCTCACCGCCCAGGAGATCGCCGGCAACCTGGGCGTGTCGGTCAACACGGTGAAGGCGCACATGCGGGCCATCTATCGGAAACTGGGCGCGGCCCGGCGCCGTGAGGCGGTGGACACCGCACACCGCCTCGGACTCCTCTAAGGACTCCAGGCCGCCCACAGTTCGGCGTAGCGCCCACCCGCCCGCAGCAGCTCGGCGGGCGAGCCCTCCTCGACGACCCGGCCGTGGTCCAGGACCAGCACCCGGTCCGCGGTCGCGGCCTGGGTCAGGCGGTGCGCCACGATCAGCGTGGTCCGGCCCGCGGTGGCGGCCGCGGCCGCCCGCTCCAGGTCACGGGCGCCCGCACTGCCCGCCTCGGCGGTGGCCTCGTCCAGGACGGCGACCTCGGGTCCGGCCAGGACCAGCCGGGCCAGGGCGAGCTGCTGGGCCTGTGCCGCGGTGAGCCGGTGACCGCCCTCGCCGACGTGTGTGCCCAGACCCTCCGGCAGGGCCCGGAACCAGCCGGTCGCGCCGACCAGGTCGAGTGCGGCGAGCAGCTCCTGCTCGCCGGCGCCGGGACGGGCCAGCCGCAGGTCGTCGGCGAGCGTACCGGCGAAGACGTGCACCTCCTGGCTGATCAGGGCGATCCGCTTCCGGACGTGGTCCTCGCCGAGATCGGTCAGCGGTACGCCGTCGAGGCGTACCGCACCGCCGGTCGGGACGATGATGCCGGCGGCGATCGCGGCGAGCGTGGTCTTGCCGGCCCCGCTGGCGCCGACCAGGGCGACCCGGGATCCCGGCTCCAGGCGCAGCGTGACGTCGGCGAGCACCACCGGCCCGTCGTCGTAGTGGTGCTTGGTGACCACCACCTCGAGCTCCCCGGGCCCCGAAGCGTCGACTTCCTCACTGCGCGGGGTGGCGGGCAGCGAGGCCACCCCGACCAGCCGGGCCAGGCTCGCGCGGGCCTGCAGGACGGTGTCCGCCTCGAACAGCAGCATGCCGATCGGGTTGAACAACCGATGGAAGTAGAGCGCCGCCGAGGTGGCCGCGCCGACCGTACCGAGCTGCTCGCGGACCAGCAGGAAGCCGACGATCAGTACGGCCGAGAGCCCGATCAGTTCGGCCCGGTTCACCCGCGAGACGAACCGGGTGAAGAGCCGGAACACGTCCAGCGACAGGTCCCGGGTGACCGCGGACCGTTCGGCGACGTGCGCCACGTGCGTCTCCTCGATCCGGTACGCCCGGACCGTCGCCGCCCCCTGCAACGCACCGGCCAGCGCCTGAGCGCGTTCACCGGCCGCGACCCGTTCCCGGGCGTAGTACGGCGCCGACCGCGGCAGATACCAGCGGAGCGCGAGCGCGTACCCCGGTGCCGCCGCCAGCCCGGCCAAGCCGAGCCGCCAGTCCAGCGCGAACAGGCCACCGGCGGTGAGCACCACCGAGAGCAGCGCCCCGGCCAGCAGCGGCCCGCTGCCGGTGATCGCGTTGGCGACCACCGCCACGTCGTCGCCGGTACGCGCCACCAGATCCCCGGTCCCGGTCTTCTCCAGAGTGGCCGACGGCAGGTGCAGCGCCCGGTCGACGACCCGCTCCCGGAGCCGGGCCAGCACGGTCTCGCCGAGCCGGGCGGCAACGGCCGCGCCGGCCGCGGTCAGCAGGCCCCCGACCAGCGCCGCCGCCGCGATCACCGCGGCCCAGCCCACCACCCGGCTGGTGCCGGCGCCGGCCATCACGTCGTCGACCAGGCGGCCGAGCACCCACGGCGGGACCAGCCCGGTGGCGGCGGCGCCCACCAGCAGGGTCAGGGCGGTCGCACTGAGGCCGGGTAGCCGGGCGAACTCGGCCCGGGTGACGGCCCAGGTCTCGCGCGCAGTGGCGGTCGGCAGCAGCATCCGTACCGGCTCGCTCAACGCAGCACCGCCTCCCGGTAGCGCGGCTCAGCCGCGACGAGCTCCTCGTGCGTGCCCTCGGCGGCGACCCGGCCGGCGTCCAGCACGACCACCCGGGTCGCGGCCCGCAGCAGGGCGGGGCTGCTGGTGACGACGACGGTGGCCAGTGGTGGCCGCGCGCGGGTGGCGGTGAGCCGTTCGGCGATCAGAGCCTCGGTGACGGCGTCCACCGCGGTGGTCGGATCGTGCAGCACCAGCACCGGAGGTCCGGCGGCGACGGCCCGGGCGAGCGCCACCCGCTGCCGCTGGCCGCCGGAGAGGTTGGCGCCCCGCTCGATGAGCTCCTGGTCCAAGCCTTCCGGATGGCTTTCCAGCACGTCCTCGGCGGCGGCGACCCGGACCGCGGCCAGCAGGTCCCGGTCGTCCGCGGCCGCGCCGACGGCCAGGTTGCCGCGCAGCGTGCCCTCGAAGAGCGTGACGTCGTGCCGTTCGACGAGCACCACACCACGGGCCGCCGCCAAGCGCAGCGTCTGCGCCGGGGCGCCGTCGATGCGGACCTCGCCCCGGTACTCCTCGCGTGGCACGGTTCCGGCGAGCACCGCCAGCAGGGCTTCGGCGTCGCGTGGCTCGTACGCCAGCACCCCCAGCACCTCGCCCGCCTCGACCCGCAGATCCAGGCCGGCCAGCGTGCCGTACCGAATCTCGTCGAGAACGAGCCGCTCCCCGGCCGGCGGCGCGGCATCGGCCTCGCCCGGCAGCACGGCCGGCGCCGCTTCGAGCACCCGGCTGATCCGTCCGGCCGAGGCCCGGGCCGTGGCCCACATCTGCACGCACCAGCCGAGCGTCTGCACCGGCTCGGCGATGAACTGGGCCAGCCCCACCACCGCGACCAGCTCACCCACGGTGATCCGGCCGTTCAGCGCGAGCCAGCCGGCGACGCCGGTGATGGCGGCGAGCAGCAGCCCGTTCACCGTGGTGGTGAGGCCGAGGTGCAGGCCTTTCGTGGTGGCGGCGCGCAGCGTGTCGGCGAGGGCGCGGCGGCTGGCGGCCGCGTACCGGCCGGCCGCGTGATGCTGCGCGCCGATGCCGCGCAGCACGCGCAGGCCGGAGACGAGATCCACCGCGGTCGCGGTGGTCGCGGCGAGGGCCTCCTGCTGGGCGTCGGCGCGCCGGGTGAGCAGTGGGGCGAGGCGCTGCAAACCCAGAACCACCAGGGGTACGCCGAACAGCACGCCGATGCCGAGCGGCGGGTCGACGACGATCAGTGCCACCGCGGAGACGACGAGCGCGGTGCACGCCGCGGCGGCCATCCCCGCCGCCCGGATCGCCTCCACGGTCTGGTCGGCGTCCGAGGAGGCGATGCTCAGCAGTTCCCCGTCGCGCAGCCCGGACCGCTGCCCGCGCGGGTCGAGCGCCCGCTCGGCGATCCGCACCCGGGCGAAGTGGGCCTCGTGCTCAGCCGCGCCGAAGGAGAGCCAGGCACCGGTCCGCCAGGCGAAGGCCAGCACGGTGAAGAGGCCGGCGAGCCCGGCGAGCGAGAGCAGCAGCGCGCCGGTGTCCGAGGTGGCCACCGCCCGGTCGATCACGATGCCGATGGCCACCGGCACCATCGCCTCGGCGGCCTGATGCAGGCAGAGCAGCGCCACCCCGGCGGTCAGCCGCCCACGCTGCCGGCGCAGGGCAGCTCGCAGCAGTTGGTTGCTCATGCCGTGCGGGGAGTGCTGAACCCGGCAACCGTCACGGATCCCGCTCCCATCGCAGAGTGCCCGAACTCGCCGGCCGCTCCGGCCGGCGAAAGTGAGGCAGCCTAACCATCCCGGCACGGGCTCCCGCACCGGATTATGCTCGTAGTAAGACTTTAATCTCGGAGGTGCCCGATGGACCTGCTGGAGATCGACGCCGTCCTGCTGGACATGGACGGCACACTCGTCGAGTCGCATGCCGCCGTCGAGCGGGCTTGGCGTACCTGGGCCGCCGAGCACGGCGTGGATGCCGACGCGGTGCTGGCCGTAGCCCACGGCGCCCCGGCGCACACCACCGCCCGCCGCTTCCTGCCCGGCGCCGACGACGAGACCATCGCCACCGCCGCCGCCCGCCAACTAGACCTGCAGTACGACGATCTAGCCGACGTGACCGCGGCCCCCGGCGCCACCGACCTGCTCACCGTCCTGGCCGAACGCCGGCTCCCGTGGGCCGTGGTGACCAGCGCCGACGTGCGGCTGGCCCAGGCCCGGCTCGGCGCCGCCGGCATCACCCCGCCGCTGTTGGTGACGGTCGAGGACGTACCGCGGGGCAAGCCCGCCCCCGACGGCTACCTGCACGCCGCCGCCTCCCTGGGCGTCGCACCCCGCCGCTGCCTGGTCGTCGAGGACGCCGACGTCGGCATCCGAGCCGGCCGCGCCGCCGGCGCCCGCACCGCCGGCCTGCGCGGCATCGACGCCGACCTGAAAGTCAGCGACCTCGCCGAACTCGCCCGCCTCCTTTAGACCCGTGCCCTTTCGGGGTACGCGCAACCGGTCGTCCCGCCGAAGCCGACCCCGTCCCCGCTCTCCCGGCGCGGACCAGGCTTTCCGTCCCGGCCCCAGCGCGACCGCCGGGAAACAGCATCACCTGACGGTTACGGCGCTCACGGTCCTCGGCGCCCGTCACGCAAAGCATGGGATTGCTAGCCGCGTCAGGGGCCTGAGCGCCAGCCGGGGCCGGACCGGGCCGGGATGCGGGGATGCGGACTTGCGGCCGAAATGGCGGCCCGGCGAGCGCCGTCAGGCCCCGCCGCCTGCTGGAGTGCCGCCTGGTCTGTCCCGGAACGGGACGCCCAACGAACCCGGAAGCCACCCGGCGACCTGGGTCCGACGCCGGTGTCATCCGATGCGGATGAGGCACTGGAGCGTGCCCGGCGGAAGACTGCGATGGCGCCGGCCCCGCGGTTCCAGCACGTGGGGCTGATTGCGGCTGCCGCGCCGCGGCATGCCTGAGCTCGGACGCGGAGACGTCGCCATGTCGAAGAAGGACAAGAACCGGCCGAAGAGCGCGAAGGTGGCCGCCCCGGTGGCCAGGATGAAGCGCCGGGCGTACGAGAACGAGATGCGGCATCTGCACGGTGAGCTGGTGGCCATGCAGGAGTGGGTCAAGGCGACCAAAGCCAAGATCTGCGTCGTGTTCGAGGGCCGGGACACGGCCGGCAAGGGCGGCACCATCAAGCGGATCACCGAGCGGGTCAGCCCGCGGGTGTTCCGGGTGGTCGCTCTGCCCACGCCGACCGAGCGGGAGAAGAGCCAGATGTACGCGCAGCGCTACGTCGCACACTTCCCGGCCGGCGGCGAAGTCGTGATCTTCGATCGGTCCTGGTACAACCGGGCCGGCGTCGAGCCGGTGATGGGTTTCTGCACTCCGGAGCAGACCGAGCGGTTCCTGCAGACCGTCCCGGCCTGGGAGAAGGCGATGACCGACTCCGGGATCCTGCTGCTCAAGTACTGGCTGGAGGTCAGTGCCGAGGAGCAGACCCGGCGTTTGGAGAGCCGCATCCACGACCCGCGCAAGGTGTGGAAGCTGTCCGACATGGACCTCAAGTCGTACACCCACTGGTACGACTACTCCCGGGCCCGGGACGAGATGCTGGCTCGCACCGACACCGCCTGGGCACCCTGGTACGTCGCCAACACCGACGACAAGAAGCGCGCCCGTCTGAACATCATCAGTCACCTGCTGAGCCAGGTCCCGTACGAGCCGCTGAAGACCCGCGACGTCAAGCTGCCCCGGCGCCAGCAGGCGGACGACTACCAGGAGACGGACCTGACGGCGCGGCACATTCCGACACCGTTCGGGGAGCTGGCGTGACCGCCGTCAAACCCGCGGTCGAGGAGCCGCGCTGGTACGACGTCCCGACCCAGGACGCGGCGCGGCGGCTGGAGGTGGATCCGGGGCGCGGGCTGGACGCCGAGGAGGCGGACCGGCGGCTGGCCCGGTACGGCCCCAACGAACTGCCGGTCGAGACGCCGCCGAGCCGGTGGGTGGTCGCGCGCGGCCAGCTGGCCAATCCGATGAACATCATGCTGTTGATCGTCGGCGCGGCGAGCCTGGTCATCGGGGAGGTGCCGACCGCTCTGGTGGTGCTGGCCCTGGTGGGCTTCAACGTCGTCGTGGGCACGAACCAGGAGATGAAGGCGCGCGCGAGCGTGGAGGCGCTGGCCCAGCTGCAGGTGCCGTCGGCCCGGGTACGGCGTGACGGCCTGACCGAGCAGATCGACTCGACGAGGCTCGTGCCGGGTGACGTCGTGCTGCTGGAGGCGGGCGATGTCGTCCCGGCCGACGGGCGGATCCTGGTGTCGGCCTCCCTGGAGGTGCAGGAGGCCGCGCTCACCGGGGAGAGCGCCCCCGTTCCCAAGGACCGCACCACTCTGCCCGGCGGGGATCGGGCGCTCGGCGACCGTACCAATCTGGTCTTCCAGAACACGCAGGTCACCCGGGGCACGGCGACGTTCGTGGTGACCGCCACCGGTCAGGCGACCCAGATGGGCCAGATCGCCGACATGGTGACCGCCACGAAGCGGACCCGCTCGCCGCTGCAACGCGAGCTCGACGGCATGACCAAGATCTTCGGCCTGATCGCCTGGCTCGCCGTCGCGGTGATCGCGGTCTTCGGCATCGCCCGCGGCCAGGAGACCAGCACGCTGGTGCTGTTGTGCGTGTCGACCGCGATCTCGGCGATACCCGACGGCCTGCCCACCTTCGTGCAGGCCATGCTCTCCTCCGGGGCGCGGCGGCTGGCGGCGTTGAAAGCGGTGGTCAAGTCGCTGACCGACGTCGAGACCCTGGGCGGTACGACGGTCATCAACAGCGACAAGACCGGCACGCTGACGATGAACGCGATGACGGCCACCACGATGCTCGCTGGCGGCCAGTGGTTCCGCATCGAAGGGGCCGGCTACCGCAAGACCGGCCAGATCCTCGGCGTGGCCGGCGGGCAGGCGCCGGACTTCCACCGGCTCGCGCTCGGGCTGACCCTCTGCACCGACGCCACGGTCGCCGACGACGGGACGGTGATCGGTGATCCGACCGAGGCGGCCTTCGTGGTGCTCGCCGCGAAGATGGGCGTCGACGCCGAGCAGACCCGTACGGCCATGCCGCGACGGGCCGAGGTGCCGTTCGACTCCGAGTACAAGTTCATGGCGACGTTCCACGACCGGCCCGCCTCGCTGTCCGGCGGGATCCTGCACCAGCCGCACTTCGCCAGCGTGAAGGGCGCCCCCGACGTGGTGATCGAGCGGTGCGGCCAGGCTCTCTGGAACGGCGAGCTGGTGCCGATCGGCACCGTCCGCGACGAGCTCCTCGGCGCGGTCCGGCAGCTGTCCGAACGTGGGCTGCGGGTGCTCGGTTTCGCCGCCCGCGACCTCGGCGACGCCGCCATGTCCGCGGCGCTCGCCGACCCGATGTCCGCGGTCGACGACCTGGTCCTGGTTGCGCTCGTCGGGATCATGGACCCGCTGCGTGCCGAGGCCAAGGCGGCCGTGCGGGTCGCCCTGGGCGCCGGGATCGACGTCCGGATGATCACCGGCGACCACACCGTCACGGCCCGTGCCATCGCCGACGACCTCGGTCTCGGCCGTGGCGTGATCACCGGCACCGAACTGGCCCGCCTGCCGGATCAGGAGGTCATCGACCGGCTTCCCGAACTGCACGTGTTCGGGCGGGTGGCGCCGGAGGACAAGCTGCGGCTGGCCCGGCTCATGCAGGAGTCCGGCGAGGTGGTCGCGATGACCGGCGACGCGGTCAACGACGCGGCGGCGCTGAAACAGGCCGACGTCGGGGTCGCGATGGGCAGCGGCTCCGAGGTGTCGAAGCAGGCAGCCAAGATCGTGCTGACCGACGACAACTTCGCCACCCTGGTCCGCGCCGTCGACTTGGGCCGCGACATCTACCGGCGGATCTCCGCGTACGTCAGGCTGCAGCTCACGATCCTGTCCGCGGTCCTTCAGCTGATGCTGTTCGCCACCATCCTCGACATCAACGACGGCATCGCGCTCTTCCCGCTCCAACTGCTGTTCGCCAAGTTCTTCGTGGTCGTCACCGTCGTGATCGGCTTCATCGTCGACGTGCCGGACCCCGGTGTCATGGAGCGCCCGCCGCGCCGGCCCGGCACGAAGATCGTCAACACGCCGCAGATCGTCCGATGGGTCGTCTCCGGGTTCATCATCGCCGCCAGCGCCCTGGCCGTGCTGGTGTGGGGGCCCGACGAGCCGAGCACGACGGAGCCGTCCGCGGCCATGACGATGGCCTTCGCCATCGTCTCGCTCAGCGCGGTCAACATCGGCCTGGTGATGCGGCGCGAACGCGAGGCGCCCTGGTCGTCGCCGGTCTTCCCGTACCTGGGCTGGATCATCGCCGGCTGGACGCTGACCTGGGCCGCCGTGGAGCTCGGCATGCTGCAGCGCCTGCTGGACACCACGTCGCTCGCCGGTACCCAGTGGCTGGTCGTGATCGGCCTCTCCCTGCTCGCACCCGCCGTGGTGGCGGTCGACAAGGTGATCCAGCTGTCGAGGCAGGCTAAATGAGGGCGGCGACGGCGGCGATCAGCTGAGGCCCGTCGAGCAGGGCGCGGTCGTTGTGGTCGGCGCCGTCGACGACGACCGCGGAGACGAGCCCGGCGGCGCGACCGGCGACCGCCGCGCTCTGTGCTGGCGGCACGACCGTGTCGGCGGTGCCGTAGACGACCACGGTCGGCACCTTGACCTGGGAGATCAGCGATGTGACCGGGAAGCGGTCGCGCAGCAGCCACCCGACCGGCAGGAACGGATAGTGCGCCCGCCCGGCCGTCGCCAGGTCCTCGAACGGGGACCGCAGCACCAGCCCGGCCGGCGGCTGCCGTACCGCCAGCGCGGTCACCACCGCGGCGCCGAGGCTCTCGCCGTAGTAGAGGACCGGCAGCCGGACCTGCTCCACGAGGTAGGCGAGCCCGGCGTCGGCGTCCCGGGCCAGCCCCTGCTCGCTGGGCGATCCCGGGTTGCCGCCGTAGCCGCGGTACTCCAGTAGCAGCACGGTCAGCCCGAGCCGGGCGAGCGCCTCGCCGAGCGGGAGACGACCGTACCGATTGCCCGCGTTGCCGGGTGCCACGAGCACGGCGAGGCGGCGGTCCGGCGTACCCGGCATGGGTTTGATCAACCAGGCACCCAGCCGCAGCCCGTCGGACGTGCGCAGGGTGACCTCGCTCGCGCCGGCCGCCTGCGGCGGCGCCGCGCGGTCCGGGAAGTAGATCAGCTTGCGCTGCACGGCCCAGGCCAAGATCAAGATCAAAACCAGGGCGATCAGTACGGCCACAGCACCGCGCACCAGAGCCCTCCTCCCCATCCCGTCATTCTCCGCCGCCGGTGGATTGATGCGCCCGGATGTCACCATGATCGCGTGGACTTCCGGGAGATGTGTGCGCACCTGGCATTGATCTTTGTGGCGTGCGGTTTCGCGGGTTCGGTGCTGGTGGACGCCGGTCGGGCCGTGGTCTACCGGAACACCTGGTTCGAGGGGGTGGCGACCGTCGAGCAGGTCAACGTGAGCGACGCCGGCCGGACCTACCGCCTCTCCTTCCCGTGGAAGGGTGAGATGCGCCAGGCGTGGACCGAGCGGGACGCCGGGGACCCGCAGCCCGGTGACCGGATCCAGGTCTACATCAACGAGGACGATCTGACGTCGGTGGCGATGGAGGGCTGGGCCTGGGACAACCGGTTCCAATACCTGGCCCGGCTCGCGGCCGCGGGCCTGGTCTCGCTGGGTGTGGCCCTGCGCGTGCGGTACCTGTGGCGCAAGCCGGAGCCACCGCGTCGCATCCTGCGGCCGCGCGGGAACCCGGGTCTCCGGCGGCCGCCCGCACGCAAGCGGCGACGCCGGTCGACGATCAGGCGGGGGTCCGGGCCGTCACATCGTTAGGCTAGCCTTACCTTCACTCGTGGTCGGCGGGGAGAGGGTGCGGTGGTGACGGACACGGCGATTCTGGTCGAAGTGCGGGACGCGAAGCTGTTCGCCCTGCTCTCCGGATTGCGCGGCAGCCGGCTGGCGGTTCCCGAGCCGCGCAGCCCGATCGCCCGCGCGGTCGCCGGCTCCCTCGCCGAGACGCCCGGGGACCAGCGCACCGCCACCGAGTGGGCGGCCCTGCACTTCACCAGCTCCACCAGCCTGCGCCGGGCGTTCCGCGCGGAGAGCGGGCTGTCCTTCACCGAGTGGCGCACCCGGCTGCGGCTCAACCACTCACTCGACCTGCTGGCGAAGGGGATGCTGGTCGGCGCTGTCGCCGCCCGGGTGGGCTTCACCAGCGCCAACGGCTACATCCTGGCGTTCCGGCGGCACTTCGGTGAGACGCCGGGCGCGTACATCGCCCGTCGCAGCAGCTCCGGAGGTCCGATACATGGCCAGCTTCAAGGTTCGTAAGGCGGTCGACCCGCACGTGCTCATGCTCGAGGTGGCCGGCGGCGAGCGGGTCTCGCCCAACGTGGTGCGGGTGACCCTCGGCGGCGAAGGCCTCGGCAGGTTCACGCCGCTCGGCTTCGACCAGTGGTTCCGTCTCTTCCTGCCCCGCCCGGGACAGGACACCCTGAAGCTGCCGACCGCCACCTCCGGCCTCTGGTACGCGCAGTACCTGGCCACCGCGAAGCAGAAGCGGCCGTACGTGCGCAACTACACGGTCCGCGCCTACCGCGCCGAACAGCGCGAACTCGACGTGGACTTCGTCATCCACCGGGAGGCGGACGGCAGCTGCGGCCCGGCCGCCTCGTTCGCGCTGAACGCCAAGCCCGGTGACCAGGTCGGCCTGCTGGACCAGGGGATCGGCTACAACCCGCGGCACGAGCACGACTGGACGCTGCTGATCGCCGACGAGACCGGCCTGCCCGCGGTGGCCGGCATCTGCGAGTCACTGCCCGGGGACGCGAAGGGCCTGGCCATTGTGGAGTTGCCGTCGGCCGAGGACCGGCAGGAGTTCCGGGTGCCGGCGGGCGTCGAGCTGCACTGGGTGCCCCGCGACGGGGCGGGCGGGGTGCCGGGCGGGCTGGCCATGTCCCGCCTCCGCGAGACCCAGCTGCTGGGCGGGACCGTCTACGCGTACCTGGTGGGTGAGTCGGCGCTGGTCACCGGCGGCCGCCGCCACCTGGTCGAGGAACTGCGGGTGCCCAAGAACCAGGTGGACTTCATCGGCTACTGGCGGCACGGCCGGCCGGCCGGCACCTGAGGCCGCCGCCGGTCAGCGGGGCAGCGTCACGGTGAACCGGGTGCCGCCGCCCGGCCCCGGTTCGGCGGCGATGGTGCCACCGTGCGCCTCGACGATCGCCTTGGTGACGGCCAGCCCCAGCCCGGTGCCCTTGATCTTGCGGTCGGTCGCGGTGCTGGCCCGGAAGAACCGGGTGAACAGCTGCGCGTACTGCTCGGCCGGGATGCCGATCCCGGTGTCGGTGACCGCCACGACGACCGTGGTGTCGGTGGCGCCGGCGGTGACGGTCACCGTGCCGCCGGCCGGCGTGTACTTGATCGCGTTGGAGAGCAGGTTGTCCAGCACCTGCCGCAGCCGGGCGGCGTCGCCCGGCACCACCGGTAGCGCGCCGATCTCGGCGACCAGGGTGACCGGCCGGGCGTCCGCGTTGCGCTGATGCTCCTGTACGGCCTGGCGCAGCAGCCGCTCCGGTCGCAGCGGCCGGGGGTCGATCGCGGTGTGCCCGTTCTCCAGCCGGGCCAGATCGAGCAGGTCCTCGACCAGGTGCACCAGGTGGGCGCTGGTGCGCTCGATGACGGCCAGTTCCGGCCGCCAGGCCAGTTCCGGCTCCTCCAGCAGCGACTCGGTGTACGCCGCGATGATCGCGATCGGGTTGCGCAGCTCGTGGCTGACGACGGCGACCAGCTCGTCCTTCATCCGGTCCAGTTCCTCCAGCCGGCGCATCTGCTGCTCCCGCTGGTCGGCCAGTTCCCGCCGCTCGGTGACGTTGGTGCTGATCCCGTCGACGTAGAGGTGGCCGTCCTCTATCCGGGGCATACCCCGGGTCCACACCCACCGGATCCGCCCGTCCACCCCGATCACCCGGCACTCGATCTCACCGGCCCGGCCGGCGGTCATCTGGTCGCGGAACCCGGCGAAGGCGTCCAGGTCGTCCGGGTGTATCCGCTCCGTCTGCTCGTCCGCGCCGTGGGTTTCGCCGCCGAACACGCCGGTCGCGCCCGGCGTGATGAACACCGGCCGGACGTGCGCGTCCGGCATGATCTCGACCGTCCAGATGCAGTCGTTGACGTTCTGGACGACCCGGTTCAGATCGCGCCGCGCGGCGGCCAGTGCCAGCGTCAGGTCCTCGGCGCGGCGGCGCTCCACGAAACGGCCGACCTGCGCGGCGATGTCGTGCAGCACGGTCAGCACGTCGTCGTCGCGGGGCACCTCGGTGCCGGTCAGGAAGGTGAGCACTCCGGCCACCTGGTGTTCGCCGTGCACCGGCAGGCCGATCGCGGTGCTGATCCACAGCTCGGCGCCCCGCGCCCAGACCGCGCCCGGCAGCCCCTCACCGCGGCGGAAGCTCACCGCTTCGTGGCCGGCCTCCGCCTGCGACCAGCCGCCGGCCCGTTCGATCACCTCGCGTTCCTCGTCGACCTCCCAGTACTCGGCGCGCACCCAGTCCAACTCGGTGGCGACCGCGGTGGCCGCCGCCACGGCCGCCTCCCGGGCCGAGGTCGCTTCGGAGAGTGCCTGGGCGACGGCGTGCCCGGCAGCGGCGCAGCATCTCGGCGCGGTGCGCCTCGGTGACCTCGTGCATGGCGACGACGGCGCCGAGGCGCCGGCCGTCCGGGGTGTCGATCGGCCGGGCGTTGGCCAGGAAGCGGCGCGGCGCCCGCTCCGGCGTGCGGATCACCATCTCCTCGTGCTGCACGGACTCTCCGGCGTACGCGCGAGCCAGCGGCACCTCGTCCGGGCTCATCCGGGTACGGCCGTCCGCCCGGTACAGGTGGTAGGTGGTGGCCCACGCCTCCGCGCCGACCGTCCGCAGCCCGAGCCCGTGGATCTCCCGCATCGCCGGGTTGAACTGGGCCAGCCGCCCGTCGCTGCCGCACGCCGCCACCCCGGTGTCCAGGCTGTTCAGCAACGCCTGGAGGAACGCACGCTCCTGTTCCCGCTCGAACGCGTCGGATCCGCTGTCCGAGGCGACGAGCGCCTCGGCCGCGGCGGCCAGGTCCGCCAGGTTCGCCAGGTCCTCGTCGGTCCACCGGCGCGGCACGATGTCGGTCACGAAGAACGTGCCGACCGCCGCGCCGTCCGCCCCGCGCAGTGGATGACCGGCGTAGGCGACCACGTGCTGACCCTCGCCGGACGCCGTGCTGACCCGGTGGTCGGCCCGGGCGTCGGTGACGATCAGCGGTGCGTTCTCGGCGTGCACGTAACGGCTGGCCGGATGCCGGGCCGGCCGCCGGGGGTCGCCCGGCAGGAACACCCCGGCCATCGGCGCGCGCAGCACCCTGGCCGCCGCCCGGGTCAGCCGATCCAGCGCGGGCGTCTCCGTTCGCGTGCCCCTCGCCAGGTCGTTCTCACCTGCCGTCACCCCATCCCGATCGGCCGCCGAAAGCGGTCACTGAGTTCCGGCGGATGTTTCCGGTGACGGCCGTCTCAGCGGCGCTAGGAATTTAAAATTTGAAGGACCGGTTGTGGTGATCTGCGAGCGCCGATCAGGCCCCGCACCGGATACAGGGGAGTGAGCAACATGAGCGAGAAGAAGATCATCGCGGTTGTCGGCGCCACCGGGTCGCAGGGCGGCGGACTGGTGCGGGCCATCCTGGCCGACCCCGACGGTGGATTCGCGGTGCGCGCCCTGACCCGGGATGTCACCTCGCCCAAGGCGCAGGAGCTGGTCAAGCTCGGCGCCGAGGTGGTGCAGGCGGACAACTATGACCCGGAGAGCCTGGAGCGGGCGTTCGCCGGAGCGTACGGCGCCTTCCTGGTGACGAACTTCTGGGCGCACATGTCGGCTGCCAAGGAGCTCGAGGAGGCCGCCAACCTGGCCGGCGCCGCGAAGCGGGCCGGACTGCGACACGTCGTCTGGTCGACCCTGGAGGACACCCGCGACCACATCGCGGTCGACAACGACCGGATGCCGACGCTGCAGGAGAAGTACAACGTCCCGCACTTCGACGCCAAGGCCGAGGCGGACGAGCTGTTCCGCGCGGCGGGAGTGCCGACCACCTTCCTGCGCACCACCTTCTACTGGGAGAACCTGGCCAACGGCTGGGGCGCCACCCGCGACGAGAACGGCGTGCTCACACTCGCCCTGCCGATGGGCGAGAGCAGGCTCGCCGGGATCGCGGTCGAGGACATCGGCAAGACCGCCTACGCGATCCTCAAGGCGGGCGCCTCGTACGCCGGGCGTACCGTCCACATCGCCGGCGAGCACCTGACCGGTGAGCAGGTCGCCGCGGGCCTGAGCCGGGCCGTCGGCGAGCCGGTCGTCTACCGTCCGCTCACCCACGACGCCTACCGGAACCTGGGCTTTCCGGGCGCCGACGAGGCGGGCAACATGCTCCAGTACTACACCGAGTTCGAGGACTACTTCACCGGCGTCCGCGACCTGGACGAGGTCCGCAAGCTCAACCCCGAGCTGCAGACCTTCGACCAGTGGCTGGACGCCAACGGTCACACCATCCCCACCGCCTGACGCTACCGGCCGCCGGCGCCGACTCACCTAGCCTCCTAGGACGGGTGCGGGCGGTGCCGGGGGTCGCGCTACAGTCCGGCTGTGTCAGCACCTGAGATCACCGTGGCCACCACGGCCGACCGCACCGGGATCGTCGAATCCCTGGTCGCAGCGTTCCGTAACGACCCTGTTCTGCGCTTCCTCTTTCCGGACGAGGAGACCTATCCGGCGCACGCGGCCGCCTTCTTCGGTCATCTCTTCGACAAGCGGGTGGGCCGGCAGTCGATCTGGACGATCGGCGGGGCGGCGGTGGCGATCTGGGAGCCGCCGGTCGGCACCGCGGCCGTCACCAGCCATGTGGCCGAGCCGGATCTGCCGCCCGATGCCGTCGCGCGGTTGAAGGATTACGACCACGCCGTGCACAGCGCCCTGCCGGACAGTCCGTTCTGGTACCTGGGCGTTCTCGGCACCGATCCGGCGAGCGCCGGTCGCGGCTGGGGCCGTGCCGTGATGGCCGCCGGGCTCAACCGGGCCGCGGCCGACGGGCTGCCAGCGATCTTGGAGACCAGCACGCCCGGCAACGTCGAGTTCTACCGCCGGGCGGGCTGGCGGGTGGTGGGCGAGCTGACCGCACCGCTACCGATCTGGATCATGCAGCAGTAAGCGGGCGGTCAGGGTGTCGCCTCGACCGCCTTGGCCGCCTGCGCGATCGCGGCGGTGTCCGCCTTGAGCTCGCGGGCCACCACCTTCTCCGCGGTCTGCCGCAGCACCCGCTCCACCTTGGGCCCCATGTCGACCGCCGCGACCACCACCAGCCCGGCCTCGCCGTCGTCCAGCAGTTCGCCGAGTTCCTTGATGTCGTGCCGGCTCATCCCGGCCGCGGCGTGCCCGGCCAGGGCGCCGATCAGCGCACCGCCGCCGGTGGTCGCGGCCAGCAGGCCGCCGCCGAGGGCCGCGAACGGGAAGATCACCGCGGACAGGCCGACGGCCAGGCCGAGCCCGGCGCCCATCCCGCCGCCGACCCGGGTCGGCATCTCGTGCTTCTTGATGATCTTCGTCTTGCCGTCCCCGCTGCGCTCCAGCACGGCCGCGTCGTAGTCGTCGATCAGACCCTCGTCCCGGTGCAGGGTCTTCACCAGCTCGTAGTCCGCCCGTGCCGCGGCCACGCTCGGATACACGCCTACATAGACGGAGTACGTGTCGACAGCCATTTCCGTCCCTCCCGCTCGTTCCGCGTCTGGAACGACCGTGCCGCACGGGCCAACGGGTTCGCTTCCTCCCGGGCGGATGAGCCGCTACCGCGCCGGCCGCATGCCGAGCGGCCGGTCGAACAACTACCGCGCCGGCCGCATGCCGAGCAGCCGGTCGAACAGCTGGAAGCGGAGGACCACGGTGAGAGTGGCGTACCAGAGCAGCAGCGCCGGCAGCACCACGAAGAAGACCGGCTTGGACGGACCCATCAGGCCGAAGTAGTCCCAGAGCACCGGCACGTTCAGGACCGCGCTGAACAGCAGGCAGAGCGCGCCGACCAGCATCGCGGGGCGCAGGTCGCCGCTGGGGGAGGTCCAGGCGGCGAAGGCCCGGGAGCGCGGGGCGAGGAACAGGATCAGGATGAACGAGGCGAAGCAGAAGAAGGTCGACAGGCCGGTCTGCGCCAGGATCGTCGCCGAGGCGGTGGTGAAGTCGGCGTCGCTGCCGTACGTCAGACCGGTGTAGGTCTCGAACTCGTCGGTGATCCGGTCCGGGGTGCGCCCGGAGCTCAACCCCAGCGTGATCATCTCGTAGAGGGCGGTGTAGACGGCGGTGCCGAAGGTGGCGGTGACCACCGCGGCCGGCACCACGAACCGCACCAGGTTGCGCAGCAGGTGCGGGTCCGGGCGGGTGGGCCGGGCCCAGAAGGTGAGGAACACCGTGGGGATGCCGACGGTGAACATGGTGAGCCCGACCTGGGTGGGCGAGTACGGGAAGCCCAGCCCCAGCATGGTGACGGCGAGGATGACCAGGCCCTGGCTGGCCACCCGGGCCAGGAAGACGTAGAGCGAGATGCCGATGCCGTTGATGATCCGGCGGCCTTCGTGCTGGGCCGGCGGCAGCGCGGCGAACGAGTCGTCGACCAGCACGATGTCGGCGACGTCGCGGGTGACCGTGCTGCCGCTGCGCATCGCCACCCCGACCTGGGCCTGTTTGAGGGCGCGGGCGTCGTTCACCCCGTCGCCGATCATGGCGACGTAGTGGCCCTGCCGGCGCAGCGAGCGGACGATCCGTTCCTTGTGCTCGGGCGCCACCCGGCCGAACACGCAGGCCCGGGCCACCACTCGGTCCAGCGCGGCGTCGTCCAGGTCGTCCAGGTCGGCGCCGCGAACCGGTTCGTCCGCCTCGATGCCGGCCCGGCCGGCGATCGCGGCGACGGTACGCGGATCGTCGCCGGAGAGCACCTTGAGCCGGACACCGTCGTCCCGGAACCGGCGGACGGTCTCGACGACGTCGTCGCGGAGCTGGTCGGCGAGCGCGACCAGCCCGACCGGCACCAGCATCGGCAGATCCGGCCGCCCGTCCGCGTCACGGAGCCCGGCCTCCGGGTCCTCGGTGCGGGCCAGCAGCAACACCCGCAGGCCTAGGCCGGTCCGCGACGTCACCTCCGCCGCCGGTAGCGCCGACCGCAGCCGCGGTGCGAGCGTGTCCGGGGCGCCGAGCACCCAGCTGCCCTCCTCGGCGACCAAACCCGACCAGCGCAGCGAGGAGGAGAACGGGATCTCGTCGCGGACCTGCCAGGGCTCGCCGGGCAGAGCGGCGGTCAGCGCCAGGGCGGTCAGGTTCGGCGTGGTGGCGTTGTGGGCCAGCCCGCCGAGCACTTCGGCCACCTCGGCGTACTCGTGGTCGGCGAGCGGGACGATCTCCTCCAGCGAGAGCCGCCCGGTGGTCAGGGTGCCGGTCTTGTCGGTGCAGACGACGTCCACGTTGCTCACCGACTCGACGGCGTTGACCTGCTGGACCAGGGCGCCGTGCCGGGCGATGCGGACCGCGCCGGCGGTGTAGGCGAGGGCGATCAAGAAAAACAGCCCATAGGGTACGAGCCCCGACAGCACCGCCGTGATCTGGACGACCCGCAGCACGCTGAAGCCCTCGATCGCCGCCTGGCCCAGGATGGCGCCGCTCATCAGGGCGGTGAGCGCCATCACGAGCCGGACGATGAACTCGATGCGCCGCTGCAACGGGGTCATGTCGGTGGTGGAGCGGCGGGCCTCGGCGGTGAGCCGCCCGGCGTAACTGTGCGCCCCGACGTCCCGGGCCAGCTGGTGCCCGTCGCCGGCCACGCAGACGCTGCCCGAGCGCAGGTCGTCGCCGGGATGTTTGACCACCGGATCGGATTCGCCGGTGAGCAGGGACTCGTCGGCCTCGATGCGGCCGCCGTCGAGCAGCGGGCCGTCCACCACGATCTGGTCGCCGGGGCGGACCCGCAGCACGTCGCCGCGGACCACCTGGTCGGGGGCGATCTCGGTCTCCCGCCCGTCGCGGACCACGAGCACACCGGCCTGGTCCAGCAGCTGGAGGCGGTCCAGCTTGCGTTTGGCCCGGATCTCCTGGACGGCGCTGATCACCGCGTTGATCAGGCCGAGCCCGACGCTGATCAGGGCGTCGCTGTACCGGCCGAGGACCAGCAGCGCGGCGCCGATCACGAAGAGGATCAGGTTGAAGAAGGAGAAGACGTTGGTGCGCAGGATCTCGGCGTAACCGCGGGTGCCGCCGCGCACCGCGCTGTTCGCCTCGCCCCGCCGGCGCCGGGCCTCGGCCTCCGCCCCGGTCAGCCCGTCCGCCGGGGCGAGCATCAGCTGTTCCATCTCAGTCGTGGCCCCCGTAGCTACGGTAGATCGTCCCGATGGATCCAGGTGGGCGTTTCCCGCCCGCTCCTCCCGAGACGTACGTGGTCGCTCGGATGGCTGAATCTCCTCGTCGGGCCGCGCCGGCCAATTCCTGATCTTGTGGGACGCTGTGTTGGCCTTCGGAACCAAGTTGCGAAGGCCAAGAGGGCAAGCCCTCCTTTCCATGCTCTCTTGTATTTGTTCATGCGTGCGTCGAGGTGCCGAAATGACGTGAACAAGGGATGGGTGGTGACTGGTCCACCGCCGGATGTCTGCCCGGCCAGGCCCGTGTCGAGGAGAAAGGGGACCTTGCCATGAGGTCCCAGGTTTTCTAGGACTCGCAACGTGCGAGAGCCCGCGTTCATCGCGGTGTCTCTCGCCCTGATGGGACTCTTGCTTCTTGTCCTGTGCTGGGGCTTCCTTGGAAGGCGCTGCGAAAAAGATGCAATTCACCCTGTCAGGTCAAAAGTCGCTGCGACTCAAGCCGAAGATCAATTGACGGATTCGACGGCAGGCTTCCACGAATCGGAATGCGGTACGGCGGCGCCGTCCCGTGACGATATTGGTGGCCCGTCAGGTGACGCCGACGCCCGGGAGGATGGTGAGACCTTGGCCGCTCCATAAAAGTTGCCGGGGCGGCGTCGATCGTTCGGCGCCCCCAACCATGTCCCGATACAGTTTGACCGCCGTAGGAAAGCGACCTACCCGAAGGACTGTGGTGGACGGCAAGCTCTCTTTCTGGCTCGGCCTGGTGCTCGCGATCCCGCTGTCGATAGCCGCCAATCTGGTGACACCGCCCGTATCCCGCCTGGTCGCGCGATACAACGCGCGCTGGGACCGGCGGCTGATTCTCAAGTCGGCCAGGCTGGAGGCGGTCAGTTCCTGGATGGGCGAGAATCCCGACAAGTTCTCGCACTACGCGGCGATGGCGATCCCCCGGGTTCTTCGCAGCCTGGTCATCCAGTTCCTGACGGCGGCCATCATCGCACTCGGGATCGTCCTGATATATCTCGCGGACGTGTCGGATCCGATCGTCCAGCTGCTGATCGTCCTTCCGGTCGCCTATCTGTTGTATGAGAACCTCGCCCTTCTCGATTACGTCCGTCGCCTCAACGTCGTCTGGGCCGTCATGCGGGCACGGAACGGCTGGCCCGTCTACTCCGACCTCTCGCCGGTCAAGGAGGAACCCGTCACCGCGCTCAGAGAACCGGTTCGTCCGCGCCGGGAACCGTCCCGCTGACGGCCGGAACCACCGGGCAAGGCTGTTTCCGCACATGAGGGGCAGCCCTCGCTCAGGCGCCGCCTGGGGTTCATGTCCGGGCCGCCCGGCGCGCATAGCTTTCGGGCCATGTCGTCAGCGCTGGATGTCAGCGTCGTCATCCCGACGTGCAACCGCCCGCACCTCGCCACCCGCGCTGTCCGCAGCGCCCTCGGCCAGACCCACCGGAACCTCGAGGTGATCGTCGTGGTCGACGGGCCCGACGAGGCGACCGAGAAGGCGCTGGCCGAAGTCGCCGATCCACGGTTGCGGGTGGTGGTGCTCCCGGTGCGGGGCAACGCCCCGAACGCCCGCAACGCCGGCGCTCGGGAGGCTCGTGGCCGGTGGACCGCGCTGCTGGACGACGACGACGAGTGGCTGCCCGAGAAGATCGCCATCCAGCTGGCGCTCGCCGAGGCGTCGCCGGCCGGATCGCCGATCGTGGCCAGCCGGCTGATCAGCCGTACGCCGCGCGCCGACTCGGTGATGCCACGCCGGCTGCCGGCCGCCGGGCAACCGCTGAGCGAGTACTTCACCGTCCGGCGTGGCCTGTTCTACGGCGACGGCTTCATCCAGACCTCCACCATCCTGGCGCCGACCGAACTGCTGCGCCGCGTGCCGTTCACCGTGGGGCTGCGCCGCCAGCAGGAGCTGGACTGGACGCTGCGGGCGGTACGCGAGCCGGACGTGGAACTGCTCTACGCCGCCGAACCGCTGGTGCTCTGGCACCAGGACGAGAACCGGCACCGGATCAGCCTGGAGATGCCCTACGAGCAGCAGATGCGGTGGCTGCGCGCCAACCGGGAGCTGTTCACGCCGCGGGCGTACGCCGCCTTCACGCTCAGCGTGATGAGCTCGATGGCCGCGCCCTCCCGCCAGGCCCGGCATTTCCGTGAGCTGCTCGCCGAGGCCCGCGGCAACGGCCGCCCGGGCGCCCTCGACTACCTCACCCATCTGCAGATCTGGGCCCTGCCGCCGGGCCTGCGGCGCCGGGTGCGGGACCTGATCGTGGGCCGCGCGGTCGATGCCGGCTGACCGCCGGGTCGCGGTCTGGCGCAGCGCCATGCTGCCCGGCTCGGAGACGTTCGTCCGGGCGCAGGGTGACGCGCTGACCCGCTGGCGCCCGCTCTACATCGGCGCCGAACGTCTCGCCTCGGTGCTGTCCCGGCCGGACGACACCGTAGTGTTCGAGGACCGGGCGGCCGCCTTCCTGCGGCTGCGCCTGACCGGTACCTCACCGCGGCTGCGCGGCGCCCTCGCCGGCCTGCGGCCGGACCTCGTGCACGCCCACTTCGGCGGCGACGGCTGGCTGATCAGCGGTACGGCTCGCCGGCTCGGTGTGCCGCTCGTGGTCACCCTGCACGGCCACGACGTGACCCGTCAGCCGCTCAGCTCCGGACTGCACGGCCTGCGCTACCGGCGCAACCTGCGTACCGTCTTCGGCCGGGCGGCCCTGATCATCGCGGTCTCCGGCGTGATCAGGGACCGGGCGATCGACTGCGGTGCCGACCCGGCGAAGGTACGCGTGCACCACACCGGCGTACGCGTACCCGACACGCCCCCGCTGCTCCCGAAACGCTGGGACGTCGCCTTCGTCGGCCGGTTCGTCCCCAAGAAGGGCGTCGACGACCTGCTCACCGCCCTGGCCGGGATGCGAGCGCCCCGGCCGCGGGCGGTGTTCCTCGGTGACGGCCCGCTGGAAGCCGGGATGCGCGAGCGTGCCGAGCGGCTGGGCCTGGACGCGACGTTCATGGGCGCGCAGCCGCCGGAGTCGGTGCAGCGGCACCTCGCCGAGTCGCGGATGCTTGTCGTCTCGTCGAAGACCGCCCCCGACGGCGACACCGAGGGGCTGCCCACCACGGTCCTGGAAGCGGGCGCCCTGGGCGTACCGGTGGTCGCGACCCGGCACAGCGGCATCCCGGAAGCGGTCGTCGACGCCGAGACCGGCCTGCTCTGCCCGGAGGCGGACCCGGCCGCGCTGGCCGCCGCGATGACCAGTCTGCTGGGCGACGCCGTCCTGCGCCGCCGGCTCGGCGCGCAGGCCCGGCGCCACGTCGGGGAACGCTTCAACCTGCGGGCCCAGACCCGGCGGCTGGAGTCGCTCTACGACGAGTTCAGCCGGTGACGGCGGTAAGCGCGGTGGCGTACGCCTTCTGCCCGTCGGCGGTCGGGTGGAATGACTCGGCGATCTGGTCGCGGACGGCGTGGATCCACGGCGTGGCGGTGCACACCTCGTGCCCGTCGAAGATCTCCCGGACGTCGACGAAGGTGAACCCGGCGTTCGCGGCACGCGCCTTGATGAGCTCGTTGAGGGTGTCCGCGCCGGTGTTCAGCGCCTCCCGGCGAGCCGCGCTCAGCGACTCACACTTCACCCCGGTGCCGGAGGCCAGCAGGTGCGGGTAGCCGAGCACGTACACCTTCGCGTTCGGGGCGCGCTCCTTGATCGCCGTGTAGAGCCCGTCCAGCTGCTCGGGCAGCACCGTCTCGGCGGTGCTGGCGGCGGTCCGGGTCGCGGAGCCGCAGGTCAGGTCGTTGCCGAGCATGCACTGCTGAAGGGTCTGCGACCAGCCCACGTCGTTGCCGCCGACGGTCACCGTCACCCATCCGGTCTTCTCGTCGAGCGCCCGCAACTGGGTGGTCCGCACCTCGTGGATCACCGCACCGCTGCACGTGCTGTCGGTCACCTCGCCGATCGTGCCGGCGGGACGCGACTTCGCCCACAGCCGCGGGTACGACGAGTCGGTGCTCCGGTAGCACTCGGTGTCCGCGTAGTTCCCGGCGCCCAGCCCGGCGGCGTACGAGTCACCCAGCGCCACGTAGTCGCGCGCCTCGGCGGCCTCCGCGCCCCCGTCATTGCCGGAACCCGAGCAGGACGCCGTCGCGATCCCCGCCACCACCACGGTGACCACAGTCTTCATCCAGCGTCGCTTCAACCCGACTCCTCGTTCACCCGATCCCGGCCCATGATCATGCATGACGGCCCGGAGAATGCATACTCGTTCGCTGTGACCATGCGACAGCCCCGCCTGGAAATCGAGTACTGCACGCAATGCCGCTGGCTGTTGCGTGCCGCCTGGACCGCGCAGGAGTTGCTCACCACGTTCGCCAAGGAGCTGGGGGAGGTGGCGCTGGTGCCGGGGATCGGCGGCGTCTTCGAGATCCGGCTGGGCGACGAGACCCTCTGGTCCCGCAAGGCCGAGGGCGGTTTCCCCGAGCTGCCGCACCTGAAGCGCCTCGTCCGGGACCGCATCGCACCCGGCCGCGACCTCGGCCATTCAGACCGCCAGGCGCCCGCCGCGGAGGAGAGCTGAGCCTCTTTTCTCCGCGGAGAGCCGAGCGCCGTCACCCACCTTTTGGCAAGGTTGACGGATGACACCGAAGATCGTTTCGTACCTGTCCCGCTGGACCATCTACGTGCCGATTCTGGCGGTCGCGGCCCTGATTCTGACCTGGGGACGTGACCTGCCGCCGCCGGGCGTGACGGTCGTGGCACTGCTGCTCGGCGTCGCGGTCCTGGCCGCCGTCCACCACGCCGAGGTCGTCGCACACCGGGTCGGCGAACCGTACGGCTCGCTGATCCTCGCGGTCGCGGTCACCGTCATCGAGGTCGCCCTCATCGTCACCCTGATGATCAGCGGCGGGGAGAATTCCCAGTCCCTCGCCCGGGACACCGTCTTTGCCGCCGTGATGATCACCTGTAACGGCATCCTCGGCATCTCCCTGCTGGTCGGCGCGCTCCGCCGGCGGATCGCGGTCTTCAACCCGGAGGGCACCGGCTCCGCCTTCGCCACCGTCGCGGCGATCGCCACGCTCAGCCTGGTCCTGCCGTCGTTCACCACCAGCCGCCCCGGCCCGCAGTTCTCCCCGGCGCAGCTGGGCTTCGCCGCGGTCGTCTCGCTCGGCCTGTACCTGCTCTTCGTCGCCGTGCAGACCCGCCGCCACCGCGACTACTTCATGCCGATCACCACCGAGGGCGAGGTGATCGACGCCGAGGAGCACGTGGAGCCGCCGTCCTCGCGTACCGCCCTGAACAGCCTGGGCCTCCTGCTGCTCGCCCTGATCGCGGTGGTCGGCCTGGCCAAGGGCATCTCCCCGGCCGTCGAGTCCGGCGTCGTCGGCGCCGGCCTGCCACATTCCGTGGTCGGCGTGGTGATCGCCCTGCTCGTGCTCCTGCCGGAAACCATCGCGGCGGTCCGCGCCGCGGCCCGCGACCGCATCCAGACCAGCCTCAACCTCGCGCTCGGCTCCGCCATGGCAAGCATCGGCCTGACCATCCCGGCCATCGCCGTGGCGATGATCTGGCTGCCCGGCCCGCTGCTGCTGGGCCTCGGCGGCACCCAGATGGTGCTGTTAGGACTCACCGTCGTCGTCGGCACGCTCACCGTGGTGCCCGGCCGGGCCAACATCCTCCACGGCGGCCTGCACCTAGGCTTGCTCGCGGTTTTCCTGTTCCTGGCGGCAAGCCCATAATCGGTACGCCCCACCCCGTCCCGCCGAACCCACGCCGTCCCGCCGAGCCCCGCGACCTGCTGCCCACTCCAGGCCGCACCGCGCCCGCCGGGCCCAGGCAGCCGCTCACGCTCGACGTGGGACGGCGTCGCGCGTACCCGAAAGGGTTTGCAAGGTTGTCGGGCGTTGCGCAAGCGGTAGATTTCTTCGTCGCAGCCGACGGCAGGGGAGTGAGGGTGGCTGAGGCCCGCACGCTGGAACGCGAGGCCCGGCAAGGGCCGGGGATCGGTTCGGTGGAGGTGCTGGCGGCACTGCTCGTGCTGCTGGTGATCTTCCGGGGGGAGCTCGCCGGGGTGGTGCCCGGCGCGCGCTGGCAGACCTGGACCACGGTCTTCGTGTCGGTGCTGGTGCAGGCCGTTCCGTTCCTGGTGTTCGGAGTGCTGCTGTCGGCGGTGATCGCGGTCTTCGTGCCGCGCTCGTTCTGGGCGCGGGCGTTGCCCAGGCATCCGGCGCTCGCCGTGCCGGCGGCCAGTGTGGCCGGTGTGGTGCTGCCGGGCTGTGAGTGCGGCAGCGTGCCGATCGCCGGGTCGCTGATCCGGCGCGGGGTGACGCCGGCGGCCGCGCTGGCGTTTCTGCTGGCGGCGCCGGCGGTCAACCCGATTGTGCTGACCGCGACCGCGGTGGCCTTTCCCGGTGACCCGGAGATGGTGGTGGCGCGCGGGCTGGCCAGCCTGGTGGTGGCGATCGTGATGGGCTGGCTGTGGCTGCGCCTCGGCAAGGCCGAGTGGATCAAGTTGCCGCACCGGCCGGATGTGGACGGTGCGTCGCGAGGGCGGGCGTTCTGGTCGGCGTGCCGGCACGACGTGGTGCACGCGGGCGGTTTCCTGGTGCTCGGTGCCGCGGCGGCCGCGACGATCAACGTGCTGGTGCCGGAGGCCTGGTTGCAGACTCTGGCCGCCGAACCGGTCCTGTCGGTGCTGGCACTGGCGGTGCTCGCCGTGCTGTTGTCGATCTGCAGCGAGGCGGACGCGTTCGTGGCCGCGTCGCTGTCGCAGTTCTCGCTTACCTCCCGGCTGGTCTTCCTGGTCGTCGGCCCGATGGTCGACCTCAAGCTGATCTCGATGCAGGCCGGTGTGTTCGGCCGCGGGTTCACCGCCCGGTTCGCCCCGGCCACCTTCGTGGTGGCGGTGCTGGCCGGCTCGGTCGCCGGGATGGTGCTGCTGTGAACCGGCAGGCGCAGGCGGTGGTCCTGCTGCTCTTCGGCGGCGCGATCCTGAAGGCCTCGTTCACCGATCTCTATCTGCGGTACGTGAAGGAGGGCCTGCGCCCGTTCCTGATCGCGGCGGGCGTGGCGCTGGTGGCGACCGCGATCGCCACCCTCTGGTACGAGCGGCGGCCCGATCACGATCATTCGCATCACGAACCACGGGTCGGTTGGCTGCTCATCCTGCCCGTGCTGGGCCTGCTGCTGGTTGCCCCGCCGGCGCTCGGCTCGTTCACCGCCGGACAGTCGGGCACCCTGCCGGTGTCCGGTTCGGACTATGCGGCGCTGCCGGCTGGCGACCCCGCCCCGATCGGGCTGCTGGACTACGCCTCCCGGGCGCTCTTCGACGAGGGCCGCAGCCTCACCGGCCGCCGCGTGCAGCTCACCGGTTTCGTCACGGCCGGCCCGGGCGGTGCCCCGATGCTGGCCCGGATCGTGGTCGGCTGCTGCGCCGCGGACGGCCGCCCGATCAAGGTGGGGCTCACCGGCGGGCCGCTGATCGACGTGCCCGCCGGAACCTGGATCCAGGTCACCGGCACGCACAGCGCGAAGCGCGGCGAGGATCCGGTCAACCAGGCCGACATCGCTTATCTGGAGGTCGCCCAGTGGCAGCCGGTCACCCCGCCCAAGCAACAGTACGAATGAGAGCGGGCCTGGTCATCGCCCTGCTGGCCGCGGGCGCCCTGCTGGCCGGCGGTCTGCCTCAGCAGTCACCGGCTCCGGTCGTACCCACCCTGGAGTCGGTCTGGCCGTCGGCGCGGCGGGCGGACCTGCGCGATCTGACCGTCGAGCCGCTGCTCTTCCGGGACGCCACGACGGCGGTCGGCACGGTCACCGGGGACGGATTCGTCCGGCTGCTGGTGGAGTCGGCCGGCGGCGGAACGCGAGAACTGCGCCGGCTCCCGGACGCCGGCGAGCCGCGCTTCGACAACCTGACCGCTGCCGGTGCCGAGCTGCTCTGGACCGAGTCGTCGGGTGACCGGCCGGTCGAGATCTGGGCGGCCAAGGACGGTGACCCGCCCCGCCGGCTGACCGCCGACACCGGCAACGTCCTGTTCTACGGCAACCAGCACGACCTGGTGGTGGCCGACGGCCGGGTGCACTGGGCGGCCGGCGACGACGAGAAGACCACCGAGATCCGCTCGGTCGCCCTGACCGGCGGCGCGGTACGGGTTCGTGAGGTGACCGGCCAGTGGGCGCTCACCGCCTGGCCGTGGCTGACCGACGACGTGGGCGGGCAGTCCGGCACGATCCGGATGCGGAATCTGGTGTCCGGCCGCGAGGTACGGGTGGTCGCGTCCGGTGCCGAGTGGAACATGTGCAGCCCGGCCTGGTGCCGGGTCATGGTGATGTCCGGCGACGGGCTGGCCCGGATCGACCTGATGCGCCCGGACGGCTCCGAGCGGCGGCGGATCGCCGGGCCCGGCGCCCAGTCCGCGGTCACCGACGTGGCCGTGCTGGACCGCTTCGAGATCCTCTCCCAGCCGCGGCCCGACTCCGACGTGACCGGAACCGCCGGGCTGCTCGTGCACGATCTGGTCGCCGGTCGCAGCGTCACCCTGGCCGCGGCGGCCGACCTGGCGGCCACCCGCGACGGGATGCTCTGGTGGTCCACCGGCGATCCGGATGCCGCGGTCTGGCACACCCTGGACCTGCGAACCATATGAGCACATCGTCATCTCGCGATTAGACGATAAGTTTTGAAAACGATTACCGTTTCCGGCGTGAAACGAATGACAGGCATGTTCGCGGTCGCGCTCCTCTCCCTCGCCGCGTGCGGTTCCGGTGATGCCGGGACGGCGGCGGCCGGACCGGAGCGACTCGCGGTGGTCGCGACCACGCCGGAGGTCGCCGACTTCGTCCGCAACCTCGGCGGCGACCGGATCGACGTCACCCAGATCATCAAGCCGAACGTCGACCCGCACGAGTACGAGCCGACACCCGCCGACATCAAGGCGATCGGCGAGGCGAAGGTCGTGGTGAAGAACGGTGTGGGACTCGAGGAATGGCTGGACCGGACCATCGAGTCGGCCGGCTTCCGGGGCTCCGTGATCGACTCCAGCCAGGGCGTGACGCTGCGCGAGGGCGGCCATGCCCACGCGGAGGAACACGCGGAGGAAGAGGAGGCGGAGGAGGGCGAAGAGCACGATCCGCACATCTGGCACGACCCGCGCAACGCCAAGCTGATGGTGGCGAACATCGAGAAGGGCCTCACGGCCGCCGCGCCCGCCGAGGCCGCCGCCTTCACCGCGAACCTCTCCGCGTACCAGGCGAAGCTCGACAAGCTCGACGCGGACAACGCCGCCGCCTTCGCGAAGCTCACGAACCGCAAGCTGGTCACCAACCACGACGCGTTCGGCTACTACGTGGACCGGTACGACCTGGAGTTCGTCGGCTCGGTGATCCCCAGCCTGGACACCTCGGCCGAGCTGTCCGCGAAGCAGCTCAGCGAGCTGGTCGCCAAGATCAAGGCAACCGGCGCCAAGGCGATCTTCGCGGAGAGCTCATTGCCGGCGAAGAGCGCGGAGACCATCGCGCGCCAGGCCGGCGTCAAGGTGGTCGCGGGCGAGGACGCACTGTACGGCGACAGCCTGGGCCCGGACGGCACCTATCTCGCCGCCGAGGAACACAACACCCGGGTCATCGTCGAAGCGCTGGGCGGATGACCGCTCTCCGGTACACCGGGGTCAGCGTCGGCTACCAGGGCTCGCCGGTGCTCACCGGGGTGAACCTCGCGCTGCGGGCCGGGCGGCGCCTGGCGCTGGTCGGCCCGAACGGAGCCGGGAAGTCGACGCTGATCCGTTCCGTGGTCGGTCTCGCCGAGGTGCTCGGCGGCACCGCCCAGGTCTTCGGCCGCAGCCCGGAACGGGGCCGGGAACTCTGCGGTTACGTGCCGCAGGCCGGTGACCTCGACGCCGACTTCCCGGTCACCGCCGGGCAGGTGGTGCTGATGGGCCGCTACCGGCGGATCGGCTGGTTCCGGCCGACCCGCGCCGCCGACCGCCGGGCGGCCCGCGACGCCCTCGACCGGGTCGGGCTAGCCGATCACGCCGGACGGCGGTACGGGGTGCTCTCCGGCGGTCAGCGGCAACGGGTGCTGCTGGCCCGGGCGCTCGCGGCCGAACCCCGGATGCTGCTGCTGGACGAGCCGTTCAACGGCGTCGACGCGGTCAGCCAGGAGGCCATCCTGGCCGTGCTGCGGGACCTGACCGCCGCCGGCACCGCGCTGATGCTCAGCACCCACGACCTGCGTCTGGCGCGGGAGGTGGCCGACGAGGCCTGCCTGGTCAACGGCCGGCAGTGGGCGGCCGGGCCGCCGTCCGAGGTGCTCTCCGACGCGACGCTGCGTGAGGCGTACGCCCCGTGATCGAGCCGTTCACCGTACCGTTCATGGGCCGCGCTCTCGCCGAGATCGCCCTGCTGGCGCTGATCTGCGGCCCGGTCGGGGTCTTCGTGCTGGTGCGCCGGCTGTCGTTCGTCTCCGACGCCCTCACGCACACCGTGTTCCCCGGGGTAGTGGTCGGCTTCCTGGCCGGCGGTGCCGACGGGATCTTCCTCGGCGCGCTGGTCGCGGGCCTGCTCACCGCGGTGGTGCTGACCGTGCTGACCCGCGGTGGCGCGGTCACCGACGACGCGTCCACAGCGGTCCTGCTCACCGCGATGTTCTCGCTGGGTGTGGTGCTGGTGTCGCGGCGGTCGTCGTACACCTCCGACCTCACGACCTTCCTGTTCGGACGGCTGCTCACGGTGACCACGCAGCAGATCGCCGAGACGGCGGCCCTCGCCGCGGTGATCCTCGGGTTGCTCGCGGTCGGCGCCCGCGCGCTGTTGTTCCGCGCGTTCGACCCGGTCGCCGCGGCCGCCGCCGGCTACCGCACGTTCTGGCTGGACCTCTGGCTCAACGTGCTCGTCGCGCTGGTGGTGGTGGCCGCGGTCCGTGCCGTCGGGACGATCCTGGTCGTGGCGCTGCTGATCGTGCCGGCCGCGGCGGCCCGCCTGGTCACCGACCGGCCGGCCGTGCTCGCGCTGCTCGGCACCGGCCTGATCCTCGCCGCCGGGTACGCCGGACTGCTGATCAGCTGGCATGCCTCGATCGGGTACGGCATCGCGCTGACCTCGGCCTCCACGGTGGTCCTGCTGCTGGTCGCCGCGTACCTGGTGCTGCTGCCCGCCGGCCGGCTCCGATGAGCTTCTGGGACGACGCCCTGCACCGGGCGGTCGCCGAGGTGATCCTGGCCGGGGCGCTCGCCGGCCTGGTCGGCGTGCACGTGGTCCTGCGCCGGCTGTCGTTCTTCACGATGGCGCTCACCCACGCCACGTTCCCCGGCGTGGTGGTCGCCGCCCTGCTCGGCCTGGACCTGCTGCTCGGCGGGATGGTCACCGGGGTCGCGGTGGTCCTCGGCGTCGCCGCGCTGAGCCGCCGCACCGGCCGCAACGCGACGGCCGCGACCGGCGTGCTGCTCTCCGCCGGGTTCGCCCTCGGCGCCGGGCTGGTCGCGCTGCGCAGCGGGTTCAGCCGGGACCTGTCGTCCTATCTGGTCGGCTCGATCCTGACGGTCACCACCCGGGACCTGCTGATCACCTGCGGGACGCTGCTGGTGGTCGGCTCGGTGCTGGCGGTCTGCGCCCGGCCACTGCTGTTCACCGGTTTCGACCCGTCCGGAGCCCGGGCCGCCGGGTACGCCGTCGGCGCCTGGACCCTCCTGCTGCTGCTCCTGATCGAGGTGGTCGTGGTGACGCTGGTCCCGGCGGTCGGCACCATCCTCGCGGTCGCCCTGATCGTCGCCCCGGCCGCCGCCGCGCGGCTCTGGTCGGCCCGCCTGCCGGTGGTGACGGCATTGGCGGTGGGGCTCGCGATCGCCAGCGGCCTGGCCGGTCTGTACGCCTCGGCCCGCTGGAACCTGGCGGCCGGCGCGAGCATCGCCCTGGCGGCGACCGGCACCCTGCTCGTGTCCGCCCTGCTGCGGTCGGCGCACCGGTGACCCCGGCACTGCTCGACCGGGCGGTCACCGTGCTGCGCGGCATGGCGTACGAGCACCGGCTGCACATCCTGATCCTGCTCCAGGACGGCGAGCGGACCGCGGGGGAGCTGGCGGCCGCGGTGCCCGCCGACCACACCGCGGTCGCCCACCACCTGCGCTGCCTGCTGGACGCCCGGCTGGTCCGGCGGCAGCGCCGCGGCCGCAACGTCTTCTACGCCCTGCCGGACGAGGCCACCCGTGACCTGATCACCGAGGTGCTCCGGCACGCCGCCGGCTGACCGCACCGGCGACCACGTCGACGACCAGGAACGCCAGCAGCGGCACCCCGAGCAGCGGCATCGCCCAGCCGAGCGCGAAGACCACCGGCACCCCGGCCATGATGGCCCACCCCGGCAGGCCGAGCCAACCGCCCCGGGCCGGCGCGGCCCCGACCGGCGCACGGCGGTCGCCGCGGGTCGGCCGGCGCTGCCACCACATCCGGTAGCCCCAGACGATGACGCAGAGCAGGCCCACGGCGAGTGCCGCGAGCAGGATCTGGTTGGCCGGTCCGAACAGGACGCCCATGTGTGCCTGCACGCCGAGCTTGCTGAGCTGGGCGAGCAGCGGCCAGTCGGCGAAGTCGCTGCGCGCCACGACGGTGGCGGCGGCCGGGTCGACGGCGACCCGGTCCAGGCCGACCGGCCAGGTGTTGTCGACGCCGGCGACCGTCCAGGCCTGGCCGCCGCTCTCCGGCAGGGTCAGTTCCACCGGGCCGGTGAGGCCGTTGTCCCGGGCCACCCGCAGGACCGTGTCGGCCTCGGCCGGGTCCACGGTGGTGGGTGTGTCGCCGCCGGCGCCGTGGTGGCCACCGGCCGAGGCGGCGGCACCGGGTACGTCGAGGGCGGGCCGGTGGGCGTCCAGAGTGTCCAGTGCGGTGGTGAAGGACGCTCCGGCGTACCGGGACCAGGTGAGACCGGTGGCGGACAGGATCAGCAGGCCGACGGCGAGCCAGGCGCCGGTGGCGGCGTGCCAGCCGCGGGTACGGCGTACGCCCTTCTTGGCCGCCAGGTCCGGGGTGAGCATGCCGCGGACGCTGCGCCGGCGCCGCCACCACAGCACGATGCCGCCGAGCGCCAGCACCCACAGCCAGCTCGCGGCCAGTTCCGAGTAGTGCCGGCCCAGGTCGCCGAGGTGCAGGTTGCGGTGCAGATCGTCGAGCCAGGTGGTCACCGGGGTGGAGCCCCACCAGGTGGTGAGCTGCCCCTGAACGTCACCGGTGTACGGGTCGACGTAGACGGTGTGCTGGTTCTCCCCGAGGCCGGGCTGCGAGAACACGACCCTGGTCGTCTGGTCGCCGGTGCCGGGCTGCACCGCGGCGAGTGTCCCGTCCGGGTGCGCGGCACGGGCGGCGGCGATCTGATCGGCGAGGGGAAGCGCGGTGCTCCCGGCCTCGGCGACGGTCAGCTTGTCGCCGTAGAGGGCGGCGTCGAGCTGCGGCGTGACCGTGTAGAGCAGCCCGGTCACCGCGGCGACCACGAGGAACGGCGCGACCAGCACTCCGGCGTAGAAGTGCAGGCGTAACAGCAGCGCGGCGAAGCCGGAGGCGCGCCGCGCGGGGCGAGTGGGTGCGGTTTCGGCCAGGGGATCGGCGAGTTCGGGCGTCACAGACATCGGCTGTCCTCGTGGTGTCGAAGGGAGTGGCAGTCGACGCGCCCGGCGTCCCGGTGACGGCGTCAATCCTTAGTCGGCGGTGATTCTCAGCCAGTTCCCAGTAACAGTCCGTGACCGAAGAAATACCGGGAACCAACCCCGGTGCGGCGGCGACTAACGGGCGATCCCGAGTCTGAGGAAGATGATGCCGAGAATCGCCACGCCTACCGCCCCGGCCCGGTTGCTGCTCGTCCTGGTCGCGGCGTTGCTCGTACTGGTGCCGGGCGGGCCGGCCTGGGCGCACAACGCGCTCGCCGAGGCCAGCCCGGCCAAGAAGGCGACGCTGGAGAAGTCACCCGCCGAGGTGAAGTTGCGGTTCCTCCAAAAGCTGGACCCGGAACGCACGACCATCACCGTGAGCGACGCGGACCGGCAGCCGGTGCCCGCCTCCGAGCCGGCGGTCAAGGGCAACACCGGGACGATCACCCTCGACGACACCCTGCCCAACGGGGTCTACACCGTCGCCTACCAGGTCGTCTCCACCGACGGGCACACCGTGAAGGGCTCGTACGAGTTCACCGTCGCGGATCCCTCCGCGGCGGCTGCACCCAGCCCCAGCGCAGCCCCCAGCACCGCGGTGGCCGTGGCGAGCGCCGCGCCCATCGAGGAGAAAGCCGCCACCGAGGAGTCGTCCGGCACCGGAACGGTCGTCGGGCTGGTCATCGGCATCGTTGTTGTTCTGGCCGGCCTCGCCGGTTTCCTGTACGCCCGTCGCCGCAAGGCGTGAAAGGTCCCGTGATGAAGCGAGCAGTTCTCCGCCGTGCCGCCGCCGTCTCCGCCATGGCAGCCGCGTTCGTGCTGGCCGTGGCCGGCCCGGCGGCCGCGCACGTGACGGTCAACCCGAGCACCGCCACCCAGGGTGGCTACACCAAGGTGACGTTCCGGGTACCGAACGAGAGCGACGAGGCGTCGACCACCAAGCTCGAGGTCAACCTGCCGGCGGACGCGCCGGTCGCGTCGGTCTCCCTCAAGCCGGTCCCGGGGTGGACCGCGGTGGCCGAGAAGAGCAAGCTGGCCACCCCGATCAAGGCGCACGACAGCGAGATCACCGAGGCGGTCATGAAGATCACCTGGACCGCGGCCCAGGGTTCGGAGATCAAGCCCGGCACGTTCCAGGAGTTCGACGTGTCGCTCGGGCCGCTGCCGGAGGCCGAGCAGATGGTCTTCAAGGCGCTGCAGACGTACTCCGACGGCACGGTGGTGCGCTGGATCGACGAGCCGACCACCGACGGCACCGAGCCGGAGAGCCCGGCGCCGGTGCTCAAGCTGACCGCGGCGGGCGCGGCTTCGGCCGCTCCCTCGCAAGCGGCGGACGCCGTGGCCGACGGCTCCGGTGAGTCGGAGGGCGGCAACGGTACCGCCTGGGGCATCGCGGGCCTGGTCGCCGGCCTCGCCGGCCTGGTGCTCGGCCTGCTCGCCTACCGCAAGGCGGCGCAGAGCTCCTGAGGTCGTCCGGGGCCGGCCGGTGCCGGCCCCGGCATCCCTAACGCGACGAGCTCAGCGGCAGCGCCCGGACCAGCATCCGGTGCGACCGCCAGCCCGGGAACGGTACGAGGTCGCCGACGTGCTGGAAACGCAGCCGCTGCAGGGCGTGCCACACCCGGGTGTTGGTCTCCGCCACGGCGAGCGAGACACGTTCCTCCGCGCGCTGGTCCAGCAGGTCCGTGACCATGCGTACGCCCAGACGGTGCTTCCGGTGCTCCGGAAGCACGAACGCCTCGCACACGGCGAACGTCCGGCCCTCCCACTCGACCGCGAGGTCCGGGTCCTCGACGTCGGTCAGGTCCCGCCACCAGAGAGTCTCCGGTGGCAGCGGGCAGCCCATCACGGTGCCGGCCAGTTCGTCGCCGACGTAGGCCAGCGCCGCCCGGAAGCCCGGTGCCTGCGCGGTCCAGATCAGGCGCTCCTCCACCGTCGGCGTGCTGTGGTCGACGAGATGCAGGTCGGCGGCGTGCACGCGGCGGTAGACCGCGGCCAGCGCCTCGATGTCGACCTGGTCGGTGATCACTACCGTGCTGTCGGATCCCTCGACGGGCGCGGCGTATCGCAAATTCATCATCCTGTCCTTGCTAAGGTAAGGCTTACCTAAACAAAGGTGTGATCCACAAGCAACCACCGCTTTGTAAGCGCAGGCTTACGGAGCGCTCAGGCGCATGACGAGCGAGAGCGGGTGCAGGGCGTCCCGCCGGACTCCGGCGAACCGCTGCGCCAGCGCGTCCGTCAGCGGGCCGAGGCGGACGAACCGGAAGTCGTAGATCAGCAGCCGCCCGCCGGGGCGCAGCACCCGGGCGAGTTCCGCGGCGGCCCGCTCCGGCTGGGGCCATTCGTGCGCGCTCAGCGTGGACACGATCACGTCGGCGCTGTCGTCCGGCCGGGGCAGGGCCGCGACGTCGGCCACCTCGAAGCCGATCGACGGCGAAGCGGCTGAGCGACGTGCGATCGCGAGCATCTCCGGGGAGAGGTCCAGCCCGGTGAGCGCGAGATCCGGTCGCCGGGCGGCGAGCCGGTTGAGCAGTTCGCCGGGTCCGGTGCCGATGTCCAGCACGGTCGCGCCGACCGATGCGGCCGCGGTCACCTCCGAGGTCACCCGGCGGTAGAGGCCGCCGAGCATCCGGCGAGCCCTCCGGTCGTACGCCGCACTGGCCCGCCGGTCGAACCGGGGTGCGGCCTGCTGATCCGACATGATCGTTCCTCCGTGGGTGTTGACAACGCCCCGGACTCTGCATCTTCATGTCGACATGAAGTCAAGCTCCGCGACCATGCCGATCGGCGACCTGGCGGCGATGTTCGGGATCGCACCGCACGTGCTGCGTCACTGGGAGGAGATGGGCCTGCTGGCGCCGGAGCGGACGAGCACCGGCCGGCGCGTCTACGGCCCGGCCGAGGCCACCCGGATCGTGCTGATCCAGATCAGCAAGGAGGGCGGGCTGAGCCTGGAGCAGACCCGGCAGCTGCTCGCCGACGCCGCCGACCGGGACGCCCGTCGTGAGCTGCTCCGGCGGCACAGCGAGGAGCTGCGGCAGCGCATCGCCGCTGCCCAGGCCGCCCTGGACGTCGTCGAGCACGCGGCACAGTGCGAAGCCGAGGACGCGCTGGCCTGCCCGCAGCTGCGGGCGAAGGTCACCGGTCGTCTGCCGCGGGGCCTGTCCGGCTGATCAGGCGCCGAGCTCGGCCTCGATCTCCTCGGGGGCGCGCATCCGCCAGGCGTCGGTGATCAGCTCGGCCAGCCGGTCCACCGACACCGCGGGCAGGCGCAGCATGACCAGCGGCAGGCCGTCGTAGCCGGGTGTGGTGAAGAACAGGTCCGGCTCGCCGAGCAGCAGCGCCTGCTTCTCGGCCTCGTCGCCGACGTAGAGCACGGCGATGTCGACGCGGATCACCCGCGGCTGCCCCGGCAGCCGTTCCGGGTACGACCAGACGAAACCCTTGTTCGCCACCCGGAAGTCGAAGCCGTCACTGTCGATCTCTGCCACCTGTGGCAGCGCCAGTGCGAGACGGCGTACATCGTCCGCGTCAGCCATGGGCACAGGTTACGGCCACCACTACCGGTCACAGCATGTGGATGCCCGCTTGCCGTGCGCCGCCCGAGCAACTAATCTCCGATCCAATAAATAGGAAATACAGGCTTGGCAGAGCAGGTCGGCAAAGCAGCCGGCGCCCCGGAAACCGTAACCCTCCAGTCCTGGCGGTAGAGACATGCGAAAACTCCTCCTCCTCGCCCTCGTCGGTCTCGGCGCCCAACTCGTCGACGGCAGCCTCGGCATGGCCTACGGCGTGACCTCGACCACCCTGCTGCTCGCGATCGGCACGAACCCCGCGGCCGCCTCGGCCACCGTGCACCTGGCCGAGATCGGCACCACGCTGGTCTCCGGGCTCTCGCACTGGCGCTTCGGCAACGTCGACTGGAAAGTCGTCCTGAAGATCGGTGTCCCGGGTGCCGTCGGCGCCTTCGCCGGCGCGACGTTCCTGTCCAGCATCTCGACCGAGACCGCCGCGCCGCTGATGGCGATCATCCTGCTCACCCTCGGCCTGTACGTCTTCCTCCGCTTCACCTTCCAGGGCCTGCCCAAGGGCCAGCTCGGCAAGCCGCTGCGCAAGCGGTTCCTGGCCCCGCTCGGTGTCGTAGCCGGCTTCGTCGACTCCACCGGCGGCGGTGGCTGGGGCCCGGTCGGCACCCCGGCGATCCTGGCCAGCGGCCGCCTCGAGCCGCGCAAGACGATCGGCTCGATCGACACCAGCGAGTTCCTGGTCGCCATCGCCGCCAGCATCGGTTTCATCATCGGCATCGGCTCGGAGAACATCGACTTCGGCTGGGTCGCCGCCCTGCTCATCGGCGGCGTGATCGCCGCACCGATCGCCGCCTGGCTGGTCCGCCACATCCCGCCGCGCGTCCTCGGCGCCGCCGTCGGCGGTGTGATCATCCTGACCAACAGCCGCTCGCTGCTGCGCAGCGACTGGATCGACGCCTCCGACGGCGTCCGCTACTCCATCTACGCCGTGATCTACGTGGCCTGGGCGGCCGCCCTCGTGTACGCCTTCAGCCAGTACCGCCGCAACCGCGACGAGGAGCAGCAGATCATCGCCGAGGCGGAGGCCGCCGCGGCCGCCGGCGAGACCCCCGACGAGAAGGCGTCCACCCCGGCCTGACGGGGTCGAGGTCCGCTTGCCGGTCACTCTCCTTCCTCGGTACGGGTGACCGGCGTCCCGCCGAAGCCGACGCGTGCCCGCTCTCCCCGCGCGAGCCGTGCTGTCCGTCCCGGCCCCACCGCGGCCGCCGGGAAACACCAGTCCGTCGCGCTGCGGGGGGAACCGGGCGCGGTTTCGTCGTGGTCGCTTGCCGGCGGAGGGAACTCGGCGGCCGCTACGCTGCTGGCAGAACCGGGCTCGATCGGGTGTCGGCGACGGCGACGGCTCACTACCGTCGGCGCATGGAAGACGTGACGTACCGCCCCCGGCCTCTGTTGCGCACCCTGCTCGGCGAGGTGCTGCGGCGCCGCCGGCTGGAGCAGGAGCGGACCCTTGCCGAGGTGGCCCGGGACGCGTGCGTCTCGGTGCAGTACCTGTCCGAGGTCGAGCGCGGCCGCAAGGAGGCCAGCTCGGAGATCGTGGCCGCCGTCTGTGACTCGCTGGGCATCGGGCTGGCCGACCTGCTGGCCGAGGTGGGGCGCGACCTCACGGTGCATCGCGCCCCGGTTCTGCGGCTGGAGACGGCCCGGCTGCGCCGCGCGGCACATGCGCCGCGCGGCTCCCGGTCCGGCGATGTCGTCCTGCTGGCCGCCTGATCAGGCGGCGTTGAGCCGGTATCCGCGCGGCTCGCGCCGGCTGATGACCTGATCGGCGAGGCCGTAGGCGACGGCCTCGGGGGCCGTCAGGGTCATCCGGCGGTCGGTGTCCTCCCGGATCTTGGCGATCGAATGACCGGTGTGCTCGGCCAGGATCTGATCCATCTCGGCCCGGACCTTGGCCACCTCCTTGGCCTCCACGGCCAGGTCCGGCAGCGTGCCGCGGGCCTGGCCGGACGGCTGGTGCAGGGTGACCTTCGCGTGCCGCAGCACCGACCGCTTGCCCGGGGTGCCGGCCGCCAGGAGCGCCGCGGACGCCGACGCGGCCTGGCCGACGCAGATGGTGGCGATGTCGCACCGGACGAAGTGCATGGTGTCGTAGATCGCCGTCAGCGCGCTGAAGGAGCCGCCCGGCGAGTTGATGTACAGCCCGATCTCCTGTTCCCCGGTCGACTCCAAGTGGATCAGCTGGGCGATCACCACGTTGGCGACCCCGTCGTCGATCTCGGTGCCGAGGAAGATGATCCGGTCCGACAGCAGCCGGGAGTAGATGTCGAAGGCGCGTTCCCCGCTCGGCGTCTTCTCCACGACGGTCGGGATGGTGTAGTGGCTCACGCGCTCAGTCCCATCGGCTGGCGGGCCATCTCGGGGCGTACGTCGTCGACGCTGTCGAGGACCCGGTCGATGAGGCCGTACTCGAGCGCCTCCTCGGCGGTGAACCAGCGATCACGCCGACTGTCGCGTTCGACCGTGTCGATCGGCTGCCCGGTGTGCTCGGCGGTCAGGCGCAACAGCGTCCGGCCGAGCCGCTCCAGCTGGTTGGCATAGATTTCCACGTCCGCCGCGGTGCCGCCGAATCCGGCCGAGCCCTGGTGCATCAGGATCTGGGCGTGCGGCAGCGCATACCGCTTGCCGGGGGTGCCGGCGGTGAGCAGGAACTGCCCCATGCTCCCGGCGAGCCCGAGTGCCAGCGTGCTGACGTCGTTGGGGATCAGCCGCATGGTGTCGTAGATCGCCAGCCCGGCGGTAACCGAACCGCCCGGCGAGTTGATGTACAGGTTGATGGTGCTCAGCGGGTCCTCCGCGGACAACAGCAGCAGCTGCCCGCAGATCCGGTTGGCGATCGGGTCGTCGACCTCGGCCCCGAGCACGATGATGCGTTGGTGCAGAAGCTGGACGGACAGCTGGTCGTCAACGGACCCGGTCCCGCCCGGCGTCGCGGCAGTGAATGGATGCATGGGTTTCTCCTCCGGCTCGGCCTGCGTGCCGCCTCCACCTTCAAGGCGATGGCGCCCGCCGGCCAAGCCGATCTGCGGTCAGCAGATGAGGCGGAACCGAGTCTTCATTGATCGGGTCAGCCGTTGATCAATCTCCGCGAGTTGTGACCGCAGTTCCGTCCGTTGCGAGGAGTTGTGCCGTGCGTTCCATGCAGCGTTTCCGGGCGGGAGACAAGTCGTAGGGCATCTTGGTGACTGCTTCGAAGGCGCTCATCTGAGTGTCCTTCTCCTCTGCCAGGTCGGCGTCGTAGATCTCGAAGAGCTTCTCCTCGGCCGCGTCCAGCCCGGCTGTCTCGACGGCACGCTCCAGGGCCATCTGGTGGGCGCATCGCTGTACGGCGAGTTCTTCCACGCGCGGGTCCTCGGGCTCCACGCTGTCGTCCAGGGCTGCCTCGGCCGCGTCCAGACGGTCCTGCTCCGCCCGCAGGTCAGGGTGGGTGGCCAGCACGATGAACACGCTGGCCTGGATCGCGGCGCCCAGCGGGCCGAAGACGCGTTCGGTGACCAGCAGCGCGTCCAGGTCGGCGGGGCGCAGTGTGCCCGGGGGCAGGTGGCCGAGCCGGTCCGTGACCAGTTCGGAGAGCAGTCCCAGCGGGCTGCCCACCGCTTGGAGACGCTGGACGGCCGCGCGTTGACGTTTGATTTCGGCCTCCTGAGCGGCCAGGGTCTCCTCCAGCCGGCCCAGCACCTCCCCGATGTCCCGGGTCTCCTCGAAGGCGGCCCGCACGTCGTCAAGGCTGATGCCGGCCTCCGCCATCTTGCGGATCCACAGCAGGCGGATCATGTCGTCGTAGCCATAGCGACGGCGACCGTCCACGCCCCGCTCGGGCTCCGGCAGCAGACCGATCTGGTGGTAGTGGCGAATAGCGCGCGGCGTGGTCCCAGCGAAGACGGCAGCATCACCGATCTTGACTTGCCGGGGAGGCATGGCGAAGGAGTACGTCACAGACGGAGCCTTTCGTGCTGAGGTGCCTCGAGGAGACCACGTGCCGCTACGGCAGGTGCAACAACACCACCCCGGAGTACTAGAAGTCGTCGTCGAAGCTTACGTTTCCGGAAACCCCGACCTGGTACGCCGAAACGCGCCGCTCGAAGAAGTTCGACAACTCCTGGACGTCCTGCAGTTCCATGAAGGCGAACGGATTCTTACTGCCGTAGACCGGCTCGATACCGAGCGCCGCGAGTCGGCGGTCGGCGACGTGCTGGAGGTATTCCCGCATGTCGCCGGGGGACATTCCGCTCACCCCCTGTTCGAGCAGGTCGGCGGCGAACTGCACCTCGCATTCGACCGCCTCGGTGAGCATGTCGCGCACCTGCTGCCGCATCGAGTCGTCGAACAGGTCCGGTTCTTCCTGCCGGACGGTGTCGACGACGTCGAAGGCGAACGCCATGTGCATGCTCTCGTCGCGGAACACCCAGTTGGTGCCGGACGCCAGCCCGTGCAGCAGCCCGCGCGAACGCAGGAAGTACACGTAGGCGAAGGCGCCGTAGAAGAACAGGCCTTCGATGCAGGCGGCGAAGCAGATCAGGTTGAGCAGGAACGCCCGGCGGTCGTCCTTGGTCCGCAGTTCACGCAATTCGAAGACCGAGTCGATCCACCGGAAGCAGAACTCGGCCTTGCGGGCGATCGACGGAATGTTGTCCACCGCGGCGAACGCGGCCGCGCGCTCGTCGAGATCGGGCACGTACGTGTCGAGCAGGTTCAGGTAGAACTGGACGTGCACGGCCTCCTCGAACAGCTGCCGGGACAGATAGAGCCGGCCCTCCGGCGAATTGACGTGTTGGTACAGGTTGAGCACCAGATTGTTCGCCACGATCGTGTCGCCGGTGGCGAAGAACGCCACCAGCCGGGACACCAGGTGCTGTTCGGCGGGGGTCAGCCGGGCCAGGTCGGCGAGGTCGGAGTGCAGGTCGACCTCCTCGACGGTCCAGGTGTTCTTGATGGCGTCCTTGAACCGGTCGAAGAAGTGCGGGTACTTCATCGGCCGCAGGGTCAGGTCCATTCCGGGGTCGAGCAGCATTACTGGCAGGCCTCACATGACTCGGGGTTTTCCAGGGAGCAGACGTCCGCGGCGGTCAGCGCCGGGATGACGGAGACCGTCGCCTGCTGAATGCGGGTCGCGGGACGCGAGCGCAGGTAATAGGAGGTCTTGAGGCCGGCTTTCCAGGCGTACAGGTACATCGACGACACCTTGTTGATGGTCGGCGCGCTCAGAAACAGATTCAGTGACTGCGACTGGTCGATGTACGGCGCCCGGGCGGCGGCCAGATCGATGAGCGCCCGCTGCGGTAGTTCCCACGCGGTGCGGAACAGCTCCCGCACCGCGGCGGGGAGCTCGGCGATGCCCTGCACCGAACCCTCGGCCCGTTTGATCTGTTCGCGGATCTCCGGCGTCCACAGGTTCCGGGCCTTCAATTCGCGTACCAGATAGGTGTTGATCTGAAGGAACTCGCCGGACATGGTCTCGCGCTTGAACAGATTGCTCACCTGCGGCTCGATGCATTCGTAGCAGCCGGCGATCGACGCGATCGTCGCCGTAGGCGCGATCGCGACCAGCAGCGAATTGCGCAGGCCGCTCTCCCGGATCCGTTCGCGCAGCGCGCTCCAGCGCGCGACCTGCGCCGGCTGGGCACCCCAGAGGAACGGATGCAACTCACCCTTCGCGGCCCGGGTTTCGGGGTACGCGGGATGCGCGCCGAATTGTTCGGCAAGGGTGGCCGACGCCTCCATAGCGGTCAGGAAGATCTCCTCCTGCACCCGGGTGGACAAATCGCGAGCCTCGGCGGAATCGAACGGCAGGCGCAGCGTGAAGAACGCGTCCTGCAGTCCCATCAGGCCCAGACCGACCGGTCGCCAGCGCGGGTTCGAGGCGGCGGCCTGCTGCGACGGGTAGTAGTTGATGTCGATGACGCGGTCCAGGAAGGTCACCGCGGTCCGTACCGTCTCGCGCAGTTTCTCCCAGTCCACGCCCTCGGACGTGGTGTGCGCGCCCAGGTTGATCGAGCCGAGGTTGCAGACCGCGGTCTCGTCGTCGCTGTTCACCTCGAGGATCTCGGTGCACAAATTCGACAGGTGAATGACGTTGCCGGGCTCGCCGGTCTGGTTCGACAGGGCGTTGGAGCGGTCCTTGAAGGTCATCCAGCCGTTGCCGGTCTGGGCCAGCGTGCGCATCATCCGCCCGTACAGGTCGCGGGCCTTGACCGTCTTGACCGCCTTCTTCTCCGCGTTCCGGTACGCGGCGTCGAATTCGGCACCGTACAGATCGGGCAGCTCCGGAGCGTCGGACGGGTCGATCAGCGACCAGTCGCCGTCCGCCTCCACCCGGCGCATGAACTCGTCCGGGATCCAGTTCGCCAGGTTCAGGTTGTGCGTACGCCGGGACTCCTCGCCGGTGTTGTCCCGCAGCTCCAGGAACTCCTCCACGTCCGGGTGCCACGGCTCCAGGTAGACGCAGGCCGCGCCCTTGCGCCGGCCACCCTGGTTGACCGCGGCGACACCCGCGTCGAGGGTCTTCAGGAACGGGACGATGCCGTTCGACCTGCCGTTCGTGCCGCGGATCAGCGCACCCCGGCCGCGGACCCGCGACCAGGAGATGCCGATGCCACCGGAGAACTTGGACAGCTTCGCGACCTGGTGGTACCGCTCGTAGATCGAGTCCAGCTCGTCGCGGGGTGAGTCGACCAGGAAGCAGGACGACATCTGGGTGTGCCGGGTGCCGGAGTTGAACAGCGTCGGTGAGCTGGGCAGATAGGCAAGACTGGACATCAGCCGGTAGAAGCCCGCCGCCTCGGCCGCGGTACGCGACAGGCCGCACGCCACCCGCAGCAACCAGAACTGCGGGGTCTCCACGACCAGCCGGGATTGCGGGTGACGCAGCAGGTATCGGTCGGCGACGGTACGCAGGCCGAAGTACTCGAACCGCAGATCACCGCGCGGGTCGACGGCGTCGTCCAGCTCACCGGCGTTGCGGGCGACGAAGGTGGCGGTCTCGTCGCCGATCAGGCCGAGCGTGTGCGCGTACCGGATCGACTCGCTGAAGCTCGCCACGCCCTGCCCGCGCACCTCCTCGTCGACGAAGGCGGCCAGCAGCCGAGCCGCCAGCCGGGAGTACTGCGGCTCCTCGCCGATCAGCTCCGCAGCCGTCTGAATCGACAGTTTGTCCAGCTCAGCCGAGGTGGCGCCGTCGTAGAGCCCGCTGATCGTCCGGGTCGCGACCCGCAGCGGATCGACCTCGTCCAGGTCCGCGACCCACAACTCCACCGCTCGGACGATCTTGTTGACGTCCACCGGTTCCAGGTCACCGTTGCGTTTGCGTACCCGCATCGCGTGCCGGCGCTGCTCCGGCAGCGTCGCTCTCTGCGACGTCGTCATGGCTCTCTCCCTCGCGCCCTCTCGACAGGGTCGTCGGTGCGCGGGAAGACGCCACCGGCCGCGCGGCGGCCGGTTTCGGCGTCGGTCGTCCCACGCGACCTTCGACCGCCGCACGCCGGTCGGCGCGCGGCACGCTGGCAGGTCTTCGGACTCGCGGGCGTCGTACGCGCTCCTACTGGCCGTCGCTTCCCAGGCCGCTAGGCCCAGTGCTTGTGTGACGGCGGTCGTTCCCACTCACCGCTGCGGGGCAGTTCCGGTCTCACACCGGATTCCCTCTTGCCTCGGCCGCCTGCGAGGACGGCCGAACCAGCTGCGGGCAGGACTATATCTGCTAAACACCAGCCACGCGCAACACAACATCATGTGCCGGGCGTGTCGCTCAGTCCGTCGCCACCACCCACGGCCGGCTCGGGTTGATGATCCGGTCGTTGATGCCGGGCCAGTGGCCGCCCGGCAGGCCTGCCGAACTGACCAGTTCCCCCTGCACGGTGTTCGAGGCGGCAAGGGTGCGCTCGATGAAATCGTAGAAGATCGGCAGCATCGCCATGATGCATGCCGAACGCGCCCGCAGCGGCGGTGGCCGCGATTCTGGGTGCGGCGGGGCGCCGGCTCCGGTGCCCGCGGCGGTCGCTGCGGCCGCCAGGCCTCCGGCGAAGGTGGCCCGATCAGGCGGTGGCTAATCTCGGCTGACCGTTGCCGATCATTTCTGATGAACCTTTTCACCCTGGCATCGGGCTGGCGGTGCTCGGGTCGATGGCCGGCGCCGGCAGTGCGGCCCTCGCCACGTTGAAAGGTTCAATGATCGGGTGTGCCGGGCGGCGCCATGATGCGCAGGGCGTTCGCGTCCAATGCGATTCGCAGGGGCGTGCGGCCGCACGGCTCGCCGTCGACCTCGACGTGGGCCGGGCGGTCGGTTTCCAGCCACAGCTCGCCGACCGCCAGGAACGGGCGCTCGTGCAAGGTGCGCCGATGCCCGGTGAGCGCGTTGCGGGCGGTCTCGCGCAGCAGTTCGCGCCGGGTGGCGCCGCCGACCGGGTAGGCGACCAGCAGCCGGTCGTCGGCGTGCGCGTCGGCGGTGATCGGGCGGCCGGCGTGGAAGCCGCCGTTCGCCACGTACACCTGGTGGGTCAGGAAGACCTGTTCGACGCCGTCGGCGCGGACCGTGACGCGCAGCGGCCGGTGGCGGGTGAGCAGGCCCAGCGCGGTGATCGGGTAGGCGAGCCGGCCGATCACCCGCTTCAGCCGGCTCGGCGCGTTGATCATCACTTCGGCGGAGAGGCCGGCGCCGACGTGGTTGGTGAACGGCATGTCGCCGGCGACGCCCAGGTCCACGTCGATCACCGCGCCGTCCACCAGGGTGGCGACGGCCTTGTCCAGTGAGGGCTGGATGCCGACGGTCCGGGCGAAGTTGTTGGTGGTGCCGAGCGGCAGCAGGCCCAGCGCGATGTCGCGGTGCGCCAGCATCCGCCCGGCGGTGCTGATGGTCCCGTCGCCGCCTCCGGCGACGAGCAGGTCCGGCTCCTGCGCGATGGCGTCGGCCAGGCTCTTCTCCAGGTCGCGTTCGACGGCGTACGCGCCGAGCAGCTCGAACCCGGCGGCGACCAGACGGGCGTGCGCGTCCGCGTACAGTTGCCGCCCGCGCCGGGACCGCGCGTTGACGACCAGCACCGCCCGCCGCTCGCGGCGGATGTCCTCGGTCAGCTGCTGCTTGGTCCGCACCGGCAGACCCTATCGTCCGGTGCTGTCAGCCGATCGCCACCCACACGTCGTCGGCGGCACCGTGGAACTGGTCGTTGTCCGCGGTGAGGCTCTTGCCGCCGATGAGCAGCGGGCGGTCGTTGACGATCGACAGGCCGGCCGGGACCGGGACGTCGCCGCGGGGCGTGCCGTCGACCAGGACGGTCAGCGTACGCCCGCCGCGCCGGCACTCCAGGTGATGCCAGCGGCCGTCGGCGACGATGACGTCCGCGACCGCGCGGTGGATGACCCGGTCCGGCCGGCCGATCAGGACACAGCTGGGCCGGCCGGCGTACCCGTCGATCTGGAGTTTGTACTGGCTGCCCTCGGCGGAGAAGCCTTTCTGGAGCACGTTCTGCCCCTCGCTGGTGTGCTCCGCGGCGAGCCGGACGCTGGCGCCGTACCGCAGGCCGCGGCTGCCCGGGTTCAGGCCGGCGCTGCTCGGTGCCCGCATGATCAGCCGGGGACACGTCGGCGACGGGCAGGGCGGCGGGAATCGGAGCGCCCGGTGACGACCGTGGCGTACGCGTTCGGCGGCACCACCGGCCGGGGTGAGGTGACGCCCGCGGCCGGAGTCGTCGTGCCCGGCCCGCGGACCGTCGAAGGTGTACCGGGCGGCGGTGAGCAGCGGGACGGCGGGAAGCCGGCGCGGTTCGTCGGCCGCGAACGCGGTCAGGCTCAGCATCAGCAGCGGCGACGACAGCAGGACGAGGGACCGGCGGCAGGTGGTCGGCACGTACCGTAAACGTCCGGCGCCGGGCGCGAGCCGAGGTCAGTCGGGATGACGACTGGTCGGCGGCCCACACGAGTGGCGAGAATGACGCCGTGGGCATCGGGGTGGGCGTGCTGGGTCCGGTCGAGCTGAGCCGGGACGGTGTGCCGATCCCGCTCTCCGGCGCGCCGCAACGTGTCCTGCTCGCCCGGCTGGCCCTCGCCGCCGGTCGTCCCGTCCCGGTCGCCGACCTGATCGACGCCCTCTGGGAGGGGGAGCCGCCGGAGAACGCGGTCGGCAACCTGCACAGCTACGTGTCCCGGTTGCGGCGGCACACCGGTGGCGACGCGCTCCGCCGGGAGCCGGGCGGATACCGGCTGCACCTGCCGGCGGACGCGCTCGACATCACGCGCGCCGAGCGTCTGGTCACCCGGGCCCGCGGCCAGCGGCCGGAGCAGGCCGCGGTCACGCTGGCCGAGGCACTGGCGGTGTGGCGCGGCGACCCGCTGGCGGACGTTGCCGGCCGGCTGGTCTTCGCGCCGGAGGTGGCCCGCCTCGCCGAGTGGCGCCGGCACCTGCGCGAGCAGTGGCTGGAACGTCGCCTGGACGCGGGCGACGCGGCGGCCGCACTGCCCGAAGTGGAGGCGCTGGCGACGTCGGAGCCGTTGCGCGAGCGTACCCAGCTGCTGCTCATGCGAGCCCTGCACGCGACCGGGCGCACAGCGGAGGCGCTCACGGCGGCCCGCGCGTTCCGGGAGCGGCTGGCCGATGGCCACGGCGTCGATCCGTCGCCGGCCCTGGCCGAGTTGCAGAGCCGCATCCTCAGCGAGGATCCGGGGCTGCGGCCGGCGCCGGTCCGGGAGGCGCCGGTGCGGCCGGCCGCCGGTGTGCGCCGCCGGCCGGACCGGTTCTTCGGGCGGCGCAGCGAGCTGGACGCGGTACGCGACGCCCTCGCCACCGGGCGGGTCACCACTCTGGTCGGCCCTGGTGGGATGGGCAAGACCCGCCTGATGACCGAGGCGCTGACCGGCGACGAACTGGTGGTGGAGCTCGCCGAGCGATCGGTGCCGGCGGACGTGGCGGCCGCGGTCGCCGGGGCGCTCGGTCTGCGGGCCGCGCCGCACGGTGGCGTCGCCGCCCTCGCCGAACGCCTCGGCGCGACCCCCGCCGTGCTGGTGCTGGACAACTGCGAGCACCTGCTCGACGCGGTCCGCGAGCTGGTGGGCGAGCTGGTGGTGCGCTGCCCCGAGGTGCGGGTGCTGGCCACCTCCCGCCAGCGTCTCGACGTTGCCGGCGAACGGGTGCTGCGGCTCGGCCCGCTGCCGGCCGAGGACCAGGTGGCGCTCTTCTGCGATCGCGCCGCGCTGCTGCGCGCCGATTTCGCCGACGATTCGCGTACGCGTGAACTGGCCGCCGACATCTGCCGGCTGGTCGACGGCCTCCCCCTCGCGGTCGAGCTGGCCGCCCGCCGGGAGTCGGTGTTCGGGATGGTGCACCTGCGGGACCGGCTGGGTGCCGGGCTGAACGTGCTCGACCCGGCCCGGGGCGGCGACCGGGCCACCGCGGTGTCGGCGACCGTCGAGTGGTCGTACCGTCTGCTCGACCCGGCGGCGCAGCGCCTGCTGGACCGGCTCGCGGTCTGCCGGGGCGGCTTCGGCCTGGAGGCGCTGCCTTATCTCGCCCCGGACGACCGGGCCGCCGAACCGTTGCTCGCCGAACTGGTCGACGCGTCTCTGGTCACCTGCGATCTCAGCGCGGACCCGCCGCGCTACCGGCTGCTGGAGACGGTCCGCCACGTCGGGCTCGGGCATCTCGGCCCGGACGGCGTGCGGCGGGCCCGCGACGCGCACGCCCGCTGGATGTTCGACCTCGCACGTGAGCTGGTCCGCCGGGGCCGTGAGCGCGACCCGTGGACCACCCCGACGCTGCGCCGCGAGCTGGCCAACCTCCAGGAGGCGCTCACCTGGCTGGGGGAGAGCGGCACCGAGGAGCAGGGCGCCCGGCTGGCCGGGTTGCTCGGTGTGATCGGCTCGGACGCCCCCGACGCGGGCCTCACCGAGCAACTGGCCGGCTGGAAGCCGCAGCGGGTCGAGTCGGAGAGCGAGGTGCTGTGTGCGCTGGCGGCCGGTACCGCCGAGTGGCTCCGCGGTGACCTGCCCGAGGCGGACCGGCTGCTCAGCGCGGTCCTCGACCGCATGCCCGGCGACCATCCGCTGCGGTGGAGCGCCCTGATGGTCCGGATCTCCAACGGGATGTTCGCGGGCCGGGCCGGCGCGGTGCGCGCCGACGCCGAACGGATGGCGGCCGACCCGGGCGCGCCGCGCTGGGCGCGGGCGACCGGCATCTGCTGCGCGGCGCTGATGGACGTCTACGGCGGCGACGCGGCGGCCGGTCAGGCCTGGCTGGAGAAGTACGCGGACGACCTGCACACCGAGGGACTGGACGGGTTCGTGCCGTTCACCCGCGGCGAACTGGTCGCGGGCAGCGCCCCGGAGCAGGCGCTGGCCTGGTACGACCGGTCGATCGCGGCGAGCGACCGGGTGAACCAGGTGTACATGGGCAACGTCGCCCGGGTGGCCCGGACCGCCGCCCTGATCCGGCTGCGGCGGTACGCCGAGGCGGTGGCCGCCTGCCGGGAGACGATCGTCGCGGTGCGGGACGCGAACATGACCGCCCAGGTGTGGACGATGATGCGCCTCACCGCCGAGCTGCTCGCCGGCCTGGGCGACGCGGAGACCGCGGCGATGCTGGTGGCGGCGGCCGACCGCGACTCCATGGCGCCCGTGGTGATGGGCCCGGACCGGGATCGGCTGGCCGCGTTGCGGGCCGCGGTCGCCGTGCCCGCCCCGCCGCCGGGTGCCGGGGACACCGCCTCGATCGTCCGGCACGTGCTGACCCTGCTGGCCGCCCGCGCCGGCTGACAGCGGGCGGCAAGGCATCCGCAAGGCAGCGGCAAGGCCCGGCCCGCACGGTAAGGGCATGACGACAGATACACAGCAGACCCCGACCATCGACGAGGCCCGCGTGGAGGCCTTCGTCGGACAGATGATCACCGACATCGCCGGCGCCGCGAGCACCGTGATGACCGTTCTCGGCGACCGGCTCGGCCTGTTCCGGGCGATGACCGGCGCTGGAGGCGTCACCGCCGAGAAGCTCGCCGCGCAGACCGGCCTGCACCCGCGCCTGGTCACCGAGTGGCTCCGGCAGCAGGCGGTCTCCGGGTACGTCACGGTCGAGGGGGACACCTTCGAACTGCCCATGGAGCACGCTCTCGTGCTGTCCGTGCTGGACTCGCCGGCGTACCTGGTCGCGGCCGGCGAGATCATCGCGGGCCACTACCTCTCGCTGGACCAGCTGGAGGGCGCCTTCCGCGGCAACGGCGGCCTGCCCTACGAGGAGGTGCCGGGTTGCACGCACCACGGCATCGAGCGCTACTTCCGTACGGCCTACGTCAACCACCTGGCCCAGACCTGGTTCCCGGCCGTCCCGGGGCTGGTCGGGAAGCTGGAGTCCGGCGCCCGGGTGGCCGACGTCGGCTGCGGGCACGGCTTCGCCACGCTGCTGATCGGCAACACCTGGCCGGCCGGCACGGTGACCGGTTTCGACAACCACGAGCCGGCGATCGCCACGGCCCGGGCCCGTGCCATCGAGGCCGGCAGCCCGGCGAACGTCTCGTTCCAGGTGGCCGACTCGGCGGAGATCGCCCGCTACGGGCAGTTCGACGTGGTGGTCTTCTTCGACGCGCTGCACGACCTGGGTGACCCGGCGGCGGCGCTGAAGTCGGCGTACGACTCGCTGGCGCCGGGCGGCATCGTGGTCGCCGTGGAGCCGTGGTCGGCCGACGACTTCACCACCACGATCGGCATGCCGATCACCCGGATCGGGTACGCGTCGTCGACCGCCCTGTGCACTCCGGGTTCGCTGGCCCAGCCGGGCGCGTACGGGCTGGGCACCGCGGGTGGTCCGGCCAAGCGCCTGGAGCTGCTCGCCGGTGCCGGGTTCGCCAACCCGATCCTGGCCGCCGACACCGGCTTCAACCTGGTCGTCTCGGCGACCAAGCAGTAGTGGAGAAGCGTTGAACGGCCCGGCTCCGGCCGGGCCGTTCCGGGTCAGTCAGCCGACTCGGCGCCGCCGCAGACGTAGTTCGGCTCGGCGTCGTACTTCCAGGTGAACTTCTCCCGCTTGACCACCTTGCCGTCGCGGTGGAACAGACGGAACGCGTCCTGGGTGAAGCCGGGCAGCCCGCCGGTCGCGATGCAGTTCGGCCCGTCCGGCAGGGTGATGGTCTGCGGTGAGGTGATGTTGCGCCGCGGGCTGTACTCGGTGGTCACCTTGTCCCAGACCTTGGTGCTCCACACCGACACGGTGATCGAGTTGCTGGTCCACTTGGTGTCGAGAAGCACGCCGTGCGGGCTGTCGTTCTTGAACCGGAAGTCCAGGTCCGGGTAGAAGATCGTCGACTCGATGACCGCCGGGTACCGGTCGAAGTAGTACGAGTGCGGCTTGTGCTCGACGTCCTCGAGCCCGGCGTAGTAGGTGGCGTTGAACAGCGTCGTGGTGAACTGCGAGACGCCGCCGCCGACGCCCGGGACCAGCTTGCCGTTCAGGATCACCGGCGCGTCCTTGTAGCCCTGCTTGTAGCTGCGCTCACCGGTGTGCTTGTTCAGTGAGAAGATCTTGCCGGGCAGCACCAGGGCGCCCCGGACCTGCTTCGCGGCCTGCACGATGTTCTGACTCCGCGACGAGGACAGGCCGCCGGTGAACTTCGTGGTGAACGTGGAGACCTTCTCCGTTACACCGAGCTTCTCCAGGTCGGCCGTGGTCAGCTTCGGCTCCGCCTTGGTCAGGGCGGCTTCCACCGTACGATCGCTGGTGCTCTTGACGGCGGTGAGCAGCTGCGGCGCCGCGGCCGCCAGATCGAGGGTGATGCCTTCGGTGCCCGCGACGATCTTGGGTTTGCCGCCGGCGAAGGTGAAGCTCGCGTCGCGAGCCTGCGCCTCCAGCTTGCCGAGCGGCGCGGCGACGGCGGCCCGCAGCTTCTTGTCGTCGATGCGCGGCTCGATCTTCCCGGTCTTGTCCGCGGTGAGCACCAGGCTCTGCGCGATGGCCGCCGGCGGGATGCTCAGCGTGCCGCGTTCCGAGGTGACGGTGACCGGGCCGGAGACCGCCGGGCGGGCGACCGTCTCCAGCAGCTGATCCACCTCCGCCGCGGTGGTCACCGGGTGCACCTCGACCAGCGGGACGGTGACCGTTCCGCCGCCCAGCCATCCGGCGCGCAGCGCCTCGGCCGAGCGGGCCGGCTCGAGGTCGCGGCCGGGCTCCGGATGTACGGCGCGCGGCGTGACACCGTCGAAGACGACGGCGGGCTTGCGCATCGCCGTGCCGAACTTGCCGGCCGCCTTGCGCAGTGCGGCGTCCAGCAGGTCCTGGTCGACGGCGATGACCGGGGTCACGGTCCGCTCGCCGAACAGTTCCGGCCGGCCCTTGGCCGCGGCGTCGACGGTCGCCTCGACGTCGACCACCAGGCCGACGTCGGCGGGCTTGACGGTGGCGGTCTTGCCGGCGCCGTCGATCCGGACCTGGACCGGTGCGGTGAGCTTCTGGTCCGCCGCGAGGTGCTCGCGCAGCGCGGCGGCCGCCGCGGCCCGGCTGAGCCCGCCGAGGTCGGCCCCGAGCACCGAGACGCCGCGCGGGACCTCGCCCTGGAAGGCCCAGTTCGCGGCCACCCCGGCGCCCGCAATCAGGGCCAGCACGGTGACGCCTGCGATCAGCAGTTTGCGGCCGCGCCGCCCGGCCGGCGGCGCGGGCGGTTCCGGTGGGGCACCGATGTTGTCGTGCGTCGGGGTCGCCTGGTGCGGCAGGTGGACGGTCGCTGTGTCCGCTGCGGTGGGCGGTCGGTCACTGGCAGTGGTCACCGGGGCGTCCTTCCGGGGGTCGGTGGGCGCTACGTCCGGGTATGGACGTATTCGCGGACGCCGATTACGCCGCGGGCAAAGCATCGTAGTCGACGCCGGGCCCCGATGACCTGTGGGTCAGCTGTGGTGGGCCGCGCTCAGCGCCGACCGTACCGTGCTGACGAGCGTTTCCCGGTTGTACGGCTTGGCCAGGATGGTGGAACCCGGTTCCAGGTTGTTGCCCTGCTCGTCGAAGAGCGCCTCGGCGAACCCGGAGACGAAGACGATGGTGAGGTTCGGCTGCCGCGCGGTGGCGATCTGGGCCAGCTGGCGGCCGTTCATGCCGGGCATCACCACGTCGGTGACCAGGGCCGACACGTGCCCGGGGTGCTGTTCCAGGACGTTCAGCGCCTCGGCGCCGTCGGCGGCGGTCAGCACGTGGTAGCCGGCGCCGCTGAGGATGCGGGCGGTGACCTGGAGCAGGGCGGCCTCGTCGTCGACGAGCAGCAGGGTCTCGCCGCCCGGGTCGGCCTGGTGCGTGTCGGCGGGCGGTGGGGCGGCGGGAGTGGTGACAGCGGCCGGCAGGGCGAAGGTGGCCGTGGTGCCGTACCCCTCCCGGGAGAGCAGGGTGAGCTGGCCACCGGCCTGGCTCACGATGCCCTGCGCGGTGGAGAGGCCGAGGCCGGCCGTGCCGGCGGTGGGCTTGGTGCTGAAGAACGGCTCGCAGGCGCGGTCCAGGACGTCCTGCGGCATGCCGGTGCCGGTGTCCCGGATGTGGAGTACGACGTGGTCGTCCTCCAGCACGGTGGTGATCGTGACGGTGCCGCCCGACGGCATGGCCTCCACGCTGTTGCGGACCAGGTTCTGCACCGCCTGGGAGATCTGCGCGGGATCGGCCTGCACGTCCGGCAGGCTGGGATCCAGATCGAGGACCAGGTCGGTGCCCTTGCCGGCCGCGGCGCGCAGCGTGTCGGAGGTGTCGCGCAGCAGCGTGTTCATGTTGAACGAGGTCGGCTGGGTGATGTCGCGCCGACCGAAGGCGAGCAGCTGCTGGGTGAGCGTCTTGGCCCGTTCGCCGCCCTTGACGACCTGCCCGAGGTCGCCGAGCAGCGACTCAGCGGTCTCCGACGGGATGGTGCCCTCGCCTTGCGCGTCGCCGATGGTCTCGATGGCCAGGTTGGCGTACCCGATGATCGCGCCGAGGATGTTGTTGAAGTCGTGCGCGGTGCCACCGGCCATCCGGCGCAGGGCGTCCAGCCGTTCGGCGTCGCGGTGCCGGGTCTCCTCCTGCCGGCGCAGGGTCTCCTCGCGCAGCCGTTCCTCCGCGGAGACCAGGTCGGTGACGTCGTCGACCATGAGCACGCCACCGGCCAACTGGCCGTCCTCGTCGTCGCGGATCTGCCGCAGGTGCAGCCGCAGCCGGCGGGTGGTGCCGTCGGGCCAGGTGATCCGGTGGTCGAACTTCAGCTCGCTGACGTCGCCGGCGCCGTGCAGCAGGCTGAGAGCGGCGTCCTGCGCGCTGGTGTCCAGGCAGGTCAGCCAGCCCTGGCCGAGAAAGCCGTCCAGCGACACCTGCATGATCTCGGCGAGGCGCGGGTTGATGTAGTCGGCGTTGCCGTGCCGGTCGATGATGCCGATGCCCACCGGCGAGGCGATCGCCATCGCCTCGAAGCGGCGCTCGGTGTCGTGCAGGGCACGCACCTTCTCGATCAGCTTGGCGTTGACCGCGTGCAGGTGGGCCTGGGTGAACGTCTCGTCGGCGGCCGGGACCTCGACGGTGACCGGGCCGTGTGCCAGGGCCTCGTCCACCGCGTCGAGCAGCGTGTGCGGATCCTGCGAGCGCAGCACCACCTGACTGACCCCGCACGCCTCGGCGATCGGCCGGGTCTCCGGCTCCAGATAGTTGGCGGTGTAGAAGATCACCGGCGCCTGCGCGGTCTGCCGGTCCGGGTCGGTACGCAGGCGGTGGACCAGTTCCAGGCCGTCGATGCCGGGCATGAGCACGTCGGAGACGACGACGTCGGGGTGGTGGACGTGGGCCAGCCGGAGCGCGTCGGCTCCGTCGCGCGCCTCGATGACCTCGTGACCCCGGTAGCCGAGCAGCATGCGCACGATGTCCCGGTTGGCGGCCACGTCGTCGACGACCATCACTGTCGCCACGGCGTCTCCCTCTGCCCGTCGTCGTCTGAGAGCTTATGTCCGGAATAAGGCTAAAGCAGAAAATCATCACATGTACGGTGATGCTGAATCGGATTCGTCTTCTGGAGCAGGTGTGTTGATCTTCGGGGCATTCGCCGCGGCGGTGTTGGCGGTCGGTGCCACAGCGCTTCGCCGCAGGCGCCGGGGCCAGGCCGTCCAGCCGCGCACTCAGTTCAGCGTCCAGACCCACGTGAACGCCCGGTTGGCCGCGATCGTGGAGGCATCGCAGGACGCGATCGTCAGCAAGGCCCTCGACGGCACGGTCCACACCTGGAATCCCGGCGCCGAGCGGCTGTACGGCTACACCGCCGACGAGATGGTCGGCAGCGACGTCACCCGGCTGCTGCCGCCGGACCGGCTCGGCGAGGAGAAGGAGCTGCTCGGCCGGGTGTTCGGCGGGCAGGCGCTGAGCCGCTACGAGACCCGCCGCCAGCGCAAGGACGGCAGCATCATCGAGGTGTCGCTGAGCATGGCCCCGATGCGCGACACCGACGGCACGGTGATCGGCGCGTCCACCGTCGCCCACGACATCACCGCGCGGGTGCAGGCCGAGCAGCGCCTCCGCGTGGAGCGCGAACAGCTCGAAATGATCATGCAGGCGGCCAGCGACCCGTTCTTCACCATGGACGGTGACGGCGTGATCGCCGAGTGGAACCGGCAGGCCGAGCACGTCTTCGGCTGGTCACGCGATGAGGTCCTGGGCCGCAAGGTGGCCGGCACCATCCTGCCGGCCCGCTACGTCGGCCCGCTGGAACGGCTGCTGGACGGCCGGTGGGACTGGGTGCTCGACCGGCCGACCGAGATCGCCGCGACCCACCGGGACGGCCACGAGATCCCGGTCGAGCTGACCATGTGGCGGATCGGCCACGACGGCGGCGTGCATTTCCACGGCTTCGTCCGCGACATCACCGCCCGCCGGCAGACCGAGCTGGCCCTGGCCGAGGCCCGTGACCAGGCGATCGAGACGGCCCGCCTGAAGTCGCAGTTCCTGGCGTCGATGAGCCACGAGATCCGGACCCCGATGAACGGGGTGATCGGCCTGACCGGTCTGCTGCTCGGCTCGCCGCTGGACGACAAGCAGCGCCGGTACGCCGAAGGCATCAACACCGCCGGCTCGGCGCTGCTCTCGGTGATCAACGACATTTTGGACTTCTCCAAGCTGGAGGCCGGCAAGGTCCTTCTCGAGGAGGCCAACTTCGAGGTCAGCCGGCTCATCGACGACGTGGTGTCGCTCGTCGCGCCGGCGGACACCCGGGACTCGGTGACCGTGACCGGTGTCTGCGAGCCCGGTCTGCCGGACACCGTCTGCGGCGACCCGGCCAAGCTGCGCCAGGTGCTGCTCAACCTGGCGGGCAACGCGGTCAAGTTCACCAGCCGGGGACAGGTCACCGTCATCGCCGCCCGCGACGACCGGCTCCCGGCCGGCCCGGATGCGGTGCCGATCCGGTTCGAGGTGCGCGACACCGGCATCGGCATCGACCAACACCAGCAGGAACTGCTCTTCGAGGCGTTCACCCAGGCCGACGCCGGCACCACCCGCAAGTTCGGTGGCACCGGACTGGGCCTCGCCATCAGCCGCGACCTGGTCCAGCTGATGGGCGGCGAGATCGGGGTGGAGAGCGAGCCGGGACACGGCAGCACGTTCTGGTTCACCGTCACGGTCGGCACCGCCCGCGACGACCTCGACCTCTCCGAACGGCACTCGCTCGACGGCCTGCGCGTGCTCATCGTGGACCGCGACGCGAACGACCGCGGTGTGCTCGCCGAGCAGCTCGCCGCCTGGTCCATGCAGGCGACCGGCACCGAGGACACGGTCAGCGCGGGGGCCGCGCTGCGTGACGCGGCCGCGGCCGGCCGGCCGATGGACCTGGTCATCGTCGACATCGGTACGGCCCGTAACGACGGGCTGGAGATCACCGGTCTGACCATCGCCCCGGAGGGCTGCCCGCCGCCGAGAACCATCCTGCTCGCCGACGACGCTCACCACCTGCCCGAGGAACCGGACTCCGGGCGGTTCTCGGCGGCCTTCGCCAAGCCGCTCCGGCAGTCGCAGCTCTACGACGCGCTGGTCGGCGTACTGACCGGGCACGCCGGGGATCAGGCGATCGGCGCCACCACCGACGCCCCGCTCGGCCGTGGCCACCTGCTGCTGGTGGAGGACAACGACATCAACCGCACGGTGGCCCTGGGCATCCTGGCCAACCTCGGCTACAGCGCCGACGTCGCGGTCAACGGCGTGGAGGCGGTCGAGTACGCGAGCCGGCGTGAGTACCAGGCGATCTTCATGGACTGCCTGATGCCGGAGATGGACGGGTACGCCGCCACCGAGGAGATCCGGCGGCGGGAACCGGAGGGCCACCACGTGCCGATCATCGCGCTGACCGCCAGTGCGCTCCCCGAGGACCGGGCCCGCTGCCTGGCCGCCGGCATGGACGGGCACATCGCCAAGCCGCTCATCCCGGCTGACGTGGCGCGGGTGCTCCAGCGGTGGACCAGCCGGGTGCCGGTACCGGACCTGGGCTCCGTGGTCGCCGAGATCGGACAGCGGCTCGACCAGCTCCGCGGGCCCGACCCGGTGGTCACCGCGAAAGCGCTGAACGGGCTGCTCGGCGCGCTGGCCGAGAAGATCCCCGAACACCTGGACCGGATCATCCACGCGCTCGCGTTCGACGACGCCGAGACGCTGCGGACCGAGGCGCACCAGCTCAAGGGCATCATGGCGAACCTCGGGGCGGGCGCGGCCACCGACGCCTGCGGCCGCCTCGAGACCGACGCGCGCTCCGGTGACCTCGATGCCGCCGTGGCCTCGCTGTCCCGGGCCCGCCCCCTCATCGAGATCACCCGGGAAGCGGTGGATCAGATCCGTCCCCGGTTCAGCGAGGCCACCTCCGCGTAAGAGCCGGGAACCGCGCCTGACCCGTCAGCGAGCGCCAACCGCCTCCCGGCGGTTGGCGACCAGGCTGGTGACCGTCACGGCGGCGAGGGTGACGGCGATGACCACCAGCGACAGCTCGGTCGGGATGTCCGGGACCGCGGGCCAGACCTTGTGCGCCCAGTGCAGCACCAGCTTCACCCCGATGAAGGCCAGGATGATCGCCAGTCCGTAGTCCAGGTGCCGCAGCCGGTCCAGCACGTTGCGCAGCACGAAGTACAGCGCCCGCAGGCCGAGCAGGGCGAACGCGTTGGTGGCGAAGACCAGGTACGGGTCCTCGGTCACCCCGTACACCGCGGGCACCGAGTCGACGGCGAAGACCAGGTCGGTCATGAAGACGGCGACCACCACCAGGGCCAGCGGCGTCAGCGCGCGCCGGCTGCCGAGCCGGACAGTCAGCCGGCCACCGTGATAGTCGCCGGTCACCGGCATGAACCGGCGCATCAGCCGCACGCTGCGCATGGTGTCGATGTCGACGTGATACCGCTCGTGGCGCATCGCGTCACGCAGCACCTTCACCGCGGTGGCCAGCAGTGCCGCCCCGAAGAGCAGGAACGCCCAGGCGCCGGTCTGCAGCACCGCCGCACCGGCGGCGATGAAGATCGCCCGCATGACCAGCGCACCGGCGATGCCGTAGAGCAGCACCCGCTGAGCCAGGGCCGGCGGCACCGCGAACGCCGCCAGCAGCAGCACGAAGACGAACAGGTTGTCGACCGACAGGGACTTCTCCACCACGTACCCGGTGTAGAACTCGATCCCGGGCCGGCGCCCGTACACCTGCCAGATGAGGACGCCGAACGCGGCCGGCAGCGCGAGATAGAAGATCGACCACCCGACCGCCTCGCGCATCGCCACCTCATGCGGGCGGCGGGTGACCGCGAAATCGGCGGCGAGCAGCGCCAGCAGCACCGCGATGGTGATCGCCCATAGCTGGGCGGAAGCGATTGAGGGCAGGGTTGAGTCAGGCAACTGGAGCACTGGGCCTCCTCGGACACGCGTTGTCGTCCGAGGTCTCCCTCACCCGCCGCGACGGACGTCGCAGGCTCGCGGGCGAGCGCACGGGGGCACGTTCGGCGTGCCCGTGGTGACCGCCACGCTCTGTGTGGAGGTACTCCCCTCACGGGCAGCTTAGGCACTCGGCCGGTCGGCAACCATGCCGAACCGCGAAATAAACCGGATCGGGTTGACGTGCGGTAGCTCGCGGAGGACCGTGATAAATCCGGGCTAATCAGGAGGTCTCGCACATGCTGATCGACATCTTGGTCGGCGCGATGCTGATCCTCTGCATAGTGATCAGCAGTGCCGCACTACTACCACCACCACGCCGGCACGGACACGGCCATCACCGGGCGCGCTTCCACCATCGGCACACTTGATATCCAGCCCGGGCGGATCCTCCGCCCGGGCTGTTTCGGTCACAGCAGGTCGCGCAGGGTCGCCGCGAAGGACGCCGGCGAGCGCAGGTGCGGGAAACGGCAGCGCGGCCGGACCGCGGAGACCGGGTGCGGCCGCGCACGGCCGGCATCCGGCAGCTTGAACCAGCATTGGTACGCCCGGAGCAGCGTCGCGTCCGGCCGGGCGACGGCGAACTGCCGGTAGGGCGCGGGAATGGTACCCAGGTCAGCGGTCGCGAGATGCTGCTCGACGGTGTCCGGCAGCCCGGCCACCGGCTCGTCCAGGGTCACCACGGCCCGGGTCGCGTAGGAGTCCGCGAACGCCTGGGCGAGCAGCGCGGACTCGCCCTGCCCGACCATCACCGGGGCCCGGTGCAGGTTGAGACCGGCGATCAGCACGGCCAGGTCCCGGGCCAGGGACTCCAGGTCGTAGTCGCCGCGCGGCGCCGACTGCCCGTGCCCCGGCAGGTCGACGGCGACGACACTGCACGCGTTGCCGAGGTCGGCCGCGACCGGCCACCACATCGTGCGGTCGTAGAGCAGGCCGTGCAGCAGGACGACCGGGCGTCCGTACGCGCCCCAGCGGTCGTAGACGAGCCGGTTCACCGGGGTGCCGTAGGCGTGCGTGGTGCGGCGCGGGGGTTGGGGATGCATGAGCACCGTCTTCCTGTTCCTGGGGGACGCCAAACATGCGTTGGGGGAAACGCTTACCGGTTCACTACGGGCGCGATGATGTGCGGGGTCGAAATTCCCCCGGAGGAGTTCACGTGACGGAGCAACTCGCGCGCCCCCGGCTGACACCGTGGCGGGCGATCGCCGCCTTCGGGGTGGTCAGCCTCGCCGCCGACATGGTGTACGAGGGCGCCCGCTCGATCACCGGCCCGCTGCTCGCCACGCTCGGCGCGTCCGCCCTCGCGGTCGGCTTGATCACCGGTACCGGCGAGGCGGCCGCCCTGCTGCTGCGTCTGGTCTCCGGCCCGCTCGCCGACCGGACCGCGCGGTACTGGGCGCTCACCATCACCGGGTACGGGCTGACCGCGGTGTGCGTACCCCTGCTCGCCCTGACCCCCGCCCTGGGCGCCGCCGGTCTGGCCGTCGCCGCCGCCCTGATCGTGACCGAGCGGATCGGCAAGGCGATCCGCAGCCCGGCGAAGTCCACGCTGCTCGCCGAGGCGGCCGGCGCGGTGGGCCGGGGCCGCGGGTTCGCGGTGCACAAGGCCCTCGACCAGATCGGCGCGTTCGCCGGCCCGCTGCTGGTGGCCGCCCTGGTGGCGCTCGCCGGTACGGTCTGGCCGGCGCTCGCCGTACTCGCCGTCCCCGGCGCCGTCGCCATGGTGCTGCTGGTGTGGATGCGGCGGCGGTTTCCCGGCCCGGCGCCCCGGCCCGATGCCCCGGTGAGTGCGGCGGCCGGTCCGCTTCCCCGCCGGTTCTACTGGTTCGCCGCCGCCGCCGCGGCCTCCACCGCCGGTCTGGTCACGTTCGGCCTGATCTCCTATCACGCGAGTCGTACCGGCGGGATCCCGCTCGCCGCGGTGCCCGTCCTGTACGCCGGCGCGATGGCCGCCGGTGCCGTGGCGGCCCTGGCCAGCGGCTATCTCTACGACCGCTGGGGCGCCCGGGTCCTGTACGCCCTCCCGGTCCTGGCCGCCGGCACCCCCGCGCTCGCGCTGTCCGGCAGCGTCACCGCCATCGTCGCCGGAACCCTGCTCTGGGGCGCGGCCGTCGGCGTGCAGGACTCCACCGTGAAGGCGCTCGTCGCCGATCTGGTCCCGGGCAGCCGGCGGGCCACCGCCTACGGGGTGTTCGCCGCGATCCAGGGTGTCGCCGCGATCGCCGGCGGCGCCCTCGCCGGCGGCCTCTACGACTACTCGATCACGCTGCTCGCCGTGGTGCTCGCCGGTACGCAGGTGATCGCTCTCCTGCTTCTCGTCATGACCGGGCCGGACCCCGCTCAGTAACCGAGCTCGCGTGGCAGCACCGGCCGGTCCGCGGCGAAGCCGTCGGCGGGCGTCCGGCCGGTGTCGGTCAGCCACCGCCGCACCAGCGGCCAGAACCAGACCGAGGTGCCCGGTTCCGGCGACGGGAAGGCGGGGAACTCGGCCCGCCACCGGTCGGCGCGGGTGACGCTCACCCGGGCCCGGTGTGCGATCTGGTGCATCGTCACCAGGTCCGGATCGTCGGAGTCCCGTTGCTCGGCGGTGGCCCAGACACTGACCTGCGGCTCCTCCCACGCTCGCCCGGCCACCCCGGCCAGCAGGGGCGACGCCGCACGCATCCGGGCCCGTACCGTCTCCCGGTTGGTCTCGATGGTGTCCCAGACGGCGGCGTTCGCGGCCCGGATGCTGCCGTAGTCGCCGATCTGCCCGATCCCGTACGGCCGGGTGCCGACCTCGGCGGACCACACCCCGCGCCGGCCGGGTTTCACCGTCCCGCACGTCATCGAGGTGAACTCGGGCAGCTGGACGGGGTGCCCGCAGTCGGCAGCGAGGCGGCAGGCGATCACGGCCGCGGACACCGGCGTCGGCCGCGGCGAGCGGTGCAGCGCGGCCACGTGCACGGCGAGCCGGTCAGCGGGGCTCAGGCGTCGCAGCCACAGATCGCGTACCCGATCGAGCACCTCGTCGAGGGCCGGCACCGCCACCGGCCCGTCGTCGGTGGCACGCCGGCTCACGACCAGCGGCGGTGCCTCCTGAACCACCTCGGCGGTCAGCTCGCTGACCAGGGCGATGACCCGGTCCTCCTCGTCGGTGCCCGCCGGCCGCAACGCGATAGTCATTGCTCACCTCGAAACAACTCACTTCCACCCGTGTCGGCTCAGCATGCCGGGCATCGATGGCGGCGTGTGTCCCGCAGACCCGTTGTGGACTGTCAGGTGCGCAACACTTCCGGCACGGCGGGTAGCCTCTCCAACGTTTCCCGGAGGGAGAAGAGTGCCCAAGATCGTCGATCACGACCAGCGGCGCGACGAGATCATCGAGGCGTACCTGACCGTCGTCGCCCGCGACGGGCTGCCCGCCGCGACCACCCGGGCCATCGCGGCCGAGCTCGGCGTCGGCACGGGGGCGCTCTGGCATTACTTCGACGGGTACGACGCGGTGGCGGCCGGTGCCTATCAGCGGATCACCGAGCGGACCAACGCGCGGATCGCGGCGGCCACGGCCGAGCTGCGTGGGCTGGACGCGGTGCACGCGATGTTGCGCGAGATCCTGCCGCTGGAGAAGGAGACCGTCGACGAGGCGTACGTCGTGGTCGGTTTCTGGGGCCGGCTGGCCGCCAACGACAAGATCGCGGCAACCCGCGCCGACGTCGACGAGTACTGGCACGACCTGCTGGGCCGGCATCTCGCCGAGGCGGTGCAGGACGGCCGGCTCGATCCCGGCACCCCGGTCGACGACGTGATCGACGTGTTGTTGTCGATCGCGGTCGGCCAGCAGGTGCACGCGATCATGGGGTCCGATCTGGCCGATCCGGCCCGCCAGCTGCGGATGATCGACTACTGCCTGCGACCCTGGCTGCGCTGAGCGTCGATCGGGCAACGATCCCCGCGGCCCGCCCCCCACGCCTCGGCGGGCGCGCTGAGGATGGGGGGATGAGTGACTTCAGACTCACCCGCAGACTGCTCTTCACCGCCGGCTCCGGTGTGCTCGGCGTGACCGTCCTCAACACTCTCACCGGTTGCTCCAACTCGGACGACCCGGCCGCCTCCGGCAGCACCGCACCGGGGACGCCGGCCGCCGCGTCCTCGTCGGGCGGCGCCGCGGTGGCCGGCGACTGGCAGCGGGTGAACCTCAATTTCGTCTCGGCGTACCTGCTGATCCGGGGTGGGGAGGCGGCCGTCGTGGACACCGGCACGGCCGGCTCGGAAACCGCGATCGGTGACGCGCTGAAGGCGGCCGGCAGCGACTGGGCCGCGGTGAAGCACGTCATCCTCACCCACCAGCATCAGGACCACGCCGGTGGACTCGCCGGGGTGGCGCCGCTGGTCTCCGGCAAGCTCTACGCCGGGCAGGCCGACATCACCGGGATCAACGCCGAGAAGCCGATGACCGCGATCGCCGACGGCGACGAGGTCTTCGGGTTACGGATCATCGGTACGCCCGGGCACACCGCCGGGCATATGTCGATCTTCGAGCCGTCGACGGGCGTCCTGGTGGCCGGCGACGCGCTGCGCAACGAGAACGGGCTGGAGGGCTCCTCACCGCAGTACACCGAGAACCAGGACCAGGCGGCCGCGTCCGTCAAGAAGCTCGCGGCGCTCCAGGTCAAGGTCATCCTGCCGGGCCATGGCGAACCGCTGACCACCGGCGCGGCCGAGGCGCTGCAGAAACTGGCCGCCACCCTCTGAGCCGCCGCCGCTCCGTGACGGTGCCCGGGATGCAACCGGTCCGCACCCCGGGCGGGTCATGGTAAGCCGGTCGGAGCAGGCTACGGAGGGGTTCGCCGGTGAACCGGAGTTCGCGCAGCGCCACCCATCTGCGGCGTCATGCCTGGATGTTGTGCCTGATCATCGGCCTGCTCGTGGCGGTCGCCGCGCCGCTGATGGACGATTTCAGCCGCCAGATCGCGTACATTCTCGCCTCCGGCGCGGCCTTCGCCGCGGTGGTGGCCGGGACCAGGTTGCACCGGCACATCCGGTGGCCGTGGCGGGCCATGGCCGCCGCGGTGGTCTGCTCCTGCGCCGCCAACACGATCTGGGCCGTCGGCCTGGCCGTCGGGCAGCCCATCGCGATGCGGGTCTCCGCCGTCGACATCCTCTACCTGAGCATGTACGTGCTGCTCATGATCGGCCTGCTCGCCCTGCCGGGCGACCGGATCGCCTCACGGTGGTCCGGGGTGAGTGAGGCCGGTATCGCCTTCTGCACCGGGACCGTGCTGGTCTGGGTGCTGCTCTACGACCCCTTCGTTCATGATCACGGTCCGTGGCCGGGCGCGCCGAGCGTGATCGCCTACCCGTGGCTTGACCTGCTGATGCTCGCCGCGGTGACCCGGCTGGTGGTGGCGTTGCGGCGGCTCACCCGGTCCGACTGGATGCTCGTCGCCGCCACGGTGGTGCTCACCGCCGCCGACGTCGTCTACTTCATCGCGACCGCGAACGGTGGATCCTGGGCCGGCCCGGCCTGGAGCGCCGCCGGCTGGGTGCTGGCGTTGCTGCTGATCGGGGCGGCGGCGCTGCATCCCGACACGTCCGCGCCGACCGGCACGGAGGAGCACGCCGGGAGCGGGCAGAGCTGGCGTACGGTCGCGCTCAACGCGGCGCTCGTCCTGGTCGGGCCGGTCGCCACGACGTACCTGGTCACCGGCGAGGAGAAGGGCCACGACCTCGACCACGTCGACCTGGTCCTGCCACTCGCGGCGACCGCCCTCACCGCGGTCCTGCTGGTCATCCGTTCCAGCCACGCCACGTGGACGGCGAACCGGCGGGCCGGCCGGCTGCGGGACGCCCTGCGTGAGCAGGCCGAGCTCCAGCGCTCGCTGAGCCACCAGGCGCGGCACGACGCGCTCACCGGGCTGCCCAACCGGGTGGAGATGACCCGCCTGATCGCCGAGGCCGCCGCCGGTGGCGATGGCGGGGTGCTGCTCCTGCTGGACCTGGACGGCTTCAAAGACGTCAACGAGCGTCTCGGGCACCCGACCGGGGACGCCCTGCTGATCGCCGTCGCCGAGCGGCTCACCGGCCTGCTCGGCGCCGGGGAGCACGTGGCCCGGCTCGGCGGTGACGAGTACGCCCTGCTGGTGGGACCCGGCAGCGGCGGCGAGCCGCTGGTCGACGCGATGCGCCGCCCGCTGACCGCAGGTGACCAGGTGCTGCACGTGACCGCCAGCGTCGGCGTACGGGTGATCGAACCCGGCTCGGACGCCGTGCAGCTGCTCGCCGACGCCGACCTGGCCCTGTACGCCGCGAAGGCCGCCGGCAAGGACTGTGCCGCCCTGTTCGACGTCGCCATGCGCGACGAGCAGGGCGAACGGATCCGCCTGCTGGAGCGGCTGCGCGCGGCGGTGGACGCCGGCGAGTTCGCCGTGCACTACCAGCCGATCGTGAACCTGGACAACGGAACGCCGACCGCGGCCGAGGCGCTCGTCCGGTGGATCCCGCCCGGCCAGGCGCCGATCGGCCCGGACCGGTTCATCCCGGCCGCCGAGGACAGCGGCCTCATCGTCGCCCTCGGCGAGTGGGTGCTGCGCCGCGCCTGCCGCGACGCCGCCCCCTGGTACCAGCGGTGGGGCACCACGCTGACGGTCAACGTCTCGCCGCGCCAGCTGATCGACCCGCACTTCACCCGGAAGGTGGTAAGCGCGCTGCGGGACAGCGGCCTGCCGGCCACGGCGCTCACCCTGGAGATCACCGAAGGCGTGCTGGTGCGGTCCGGCGGGCACGCCCAGCAGGCGCTGGTGCATCTCTCCGCGTTGCGCGCCGAGGGCGTACGCGTGGCGATCGACGACTTCGGCACCGGCTACTCGTCGCTGGCCTACCTGCGGGATCTGCCGATCGACGTGCTGAAGATCGACCGGTCGTTCATGCCGGCCGGGAACGGACACGGCGATGGTGACGCACAGCAGACAGCGCTGGTGCGCACGATCGTCGATCTGGCGCGTAGCCTCGGATTGACCACGGTTGCCGAGGGGGTGGAGACCGCGTACCACGCCGACCTGTTGCGGGCTCTGGGCTGTGATCGCGGCCAGGGCTACCACTTCGCCCGTCCGATCCCCGCGCCGGAGCTCGCGATGATGTTCGCCGAGACGGTGATCGTTCAGTTCGGCCCGCTTTCAGCCGATCAGCAGAACGACGCCGGATGCGGAGTGAGTGTGTAGGTGACGGATAAAGGACGGGCGCGGCCGGCGGAGCTGACCGATCTCGACGTCGAGGAGGAGCTCGGCCGGGGCGCGTTCACGATGGTCCATCGGGCCCGACGCGGCGACCGTTGGTACGCGCTGAAGCGTCCGCTGGCCGACCCGGAGGCGTACCCCGAGATCCGGTCCGCCTTCCACCGGGAGGCGGCGCTGCTGGCCTGCATCCACGACCCGGCCGTGGTCAGCGCGTTCGCGGCCGGCGACCTCGACGGTGTGCCCGCGCTGGTGCTCGAGCACCTGCCCGGCGGCTCGCTCGCCGACCTGCTGGCCGGTGGGCTGCTGAGCCAGGAGCGGGTGGTCGAACTGGCCGCCCGGCTGGCTCGTGGCCTGGCCGCCGCGCACCGGCTCGGCATGGTGCACCGCGACATCAAGCCCGGCAACATCATGGTCTCCGGGGACCGCCCGGCCAAGCTGATCGACTTCGGGCTGGCGCAGCTGGGCGGCGGCCCGGACGACAGCCCGGACGACGAGGCGGTCGGCACCTTCCTGTACGCGCCGCCGGAGCAGTCCGGCATGCTCAAGCGCCCGGTCGACGGCCGCTCCGACCTGTACTCGCTCGGCGTCGTGCTCTTCGAGTGCCTGACCGGGCGGCTGCCGTTCGAGGCCGACGACGTCGGTGAGCTGCTCCGCCTGCACCTGGCCGCGCCGGTGCCGGAGATCGCCGAGCTGCGCCCCGGCGTCGACCCTGTGCTCACGGCAGTGGTGTACCGGCTGCTCGCCAAGGACCCGGACGACCGCTACCCGGACGCCGGCGCACTCCTGGCCGACCTGCGCGGCTGCCCCGGCGGCGAGGCCGCGGAACGTCCCGCCGTCACCGGCTGGCCGCTGTGCGGGCGCGACGCCGAGGCGGGGCGCCTGTCCCGGCGCTGGGAACGGGCCCGGGCCGGGCAGGGCGGCGTCGCGGTGATCCGGGGCGGTCCCGGCTCCGGGCGTACGCGACTCGCCGAGGAGATCGCCCGGCAGGCCGCAACCGACGGTGTCCCGGTGCTCTGGGCCACCGGACGCCCGGACGAGTCCCCGCTGTCCGCCGCTCGCGAGGCGATCGAGGGCTGGCTGGAGACGGTCCGCCGGATGCCGGAGGACCGGCGTGCCGTCGTGGAGCAGCAGATCGCCGAGGCCTCCGCCGTGGCCGGTCCGGCCCTGATCGGCAAGCTCTTCGGCGAGCTCGGCCCGGCCGCCGCCGAGCCGGCCACCCCGGCGCCCGGCGGTGACGAGCACGTCCTCGCGGCCGGCGTCGCCTTCCTCGGTGACCTGGCCACCCGGGCCGGCGGGCTGGTCGTGGTCGTCGACGACGCCCACGAGCTCGACTCCGGCACCCGGCAACTGCTCGCCAAGTTCGTACCGGAGCTGCCCGGTCTGCCGGTCCTGCTGCTGCTCACCGCGCCGGACGCGGCCACCGATCCGGCCGCCACCGTGGGCGCGTCCGGTGTGCTGGAGGTGACCTGCGCACCGCTGCCCGATCCGGCGGTCGCCGACCTGATCACCTCCCGGCTGCCCGGCGCCGAAGTGCCCGCCGAGCTGGCCCGGTACGTGACGACGCGTACCGACGGGACCCCGCTGGCCGTGGTCAGCCACCTGCTCCGGCTGCTCGACGCCGGCCTGCTCAGCCCGTTCTGGGGGACCTGGCGGCTGGACACCGCGGGCGCCGACGCGCTGCCGGCCACCGCCGACGTCCGCGACCTGCTCGCCACCCGGCTCGACGGCCTGTCCGGCTCGGCCGTCGAGTCCCTCACCGTCGCCGCCGTGGCCGGGATCCGGTTCCGTCCGGAGCCACTGCTCGCCATCGGCGAACCCGACCACGTCGTGGCGGCCCTCACCACCGGCGTCGACCGGCACGTGCTGGAGCCCCGGCCCGGCGGCTGGTACGCGTTCGTCCACCCGCAACTGCGTGACGTGCTGCTGGAGCGGGTCGACGAGGACGGGCTGCGGCGGATCCACGCTGCTCTGGCGGGCGCCCTCGAGCAACTGCCGGAGGACCTGCGGGACGAGGGTCACGCGTACGCGGTGGCGCGGCACCACCGGCGCGCCGGTGACCTGGTGCCGGCCGAGGCCCGCCGGCGCAGCGCCGCGGCGGCCGGCCTGCGCGCCCTCGCCGACCAGGCGCCCGCCGAGGCGATCGACTACCTGGCCGAAGCCATCGCGGGTGACCCGGCGCCGGGTACCGCGTTGCTGCACCCGCTCGCCCAGGCGTACCTGCGGGCCGGCCGGTTCGACGAGTGTGCCGAGGTGCTGGACCGGGCGCTGGCCGGCGAGTCCGACCGGCTGCTGCGGGCCCGGCTGCTCACCACCCGGATCGAGCTGCACCACACGCTCTGGGACGACGGTCAGGCACTGGAGGCGGCCCGGGCGGCCCTCGCCGAACTCCGCCGGCCGCTGCCCGGGCGGGGACTGCTCGTCCTGATCACGACGTTGTTCATCGCCATGGCGGGTGGCTTCGTCCGGCGTACCCGGATGGGTTTTGGAACGGCACGGGGCCGGCGGCGGGAAACGCTCGCCGCGCTCACCGCCGTGCTGGACGCCGGCGGCTATGCCGCCGGAATCGGATTGCGCCTGCGTGAGGCCGCGATCCTGGCCATGCGCGGCCTGTACGCGGTCAACCGGATCGGACCCTGCCCGGAGTACGTCCGGATCTATTCGCTGATCGGGTACGTGACCGCCGTGATCAAGTTGCGCGGCACCTCGGAGCGGTGCCTGCGCCGCGCCGCCCGGGTCGCCGCCGAGCTCGGCGATCCCGGCCTGGCCGCCTACGTGGAGTGGATGCGCGGCGTTGCCTTGCTCTTCGGCGGCTACGACGACGGCACCGCCTGGGAGAAAGTGATCACCCGCAACATCCGCTGGTACGTGCCGGCCCAGCTGATCCCCGGCTACGCCACCCTCGGCCTGCGCTTCCTGCTGCGCGGCTACGTGGCGGAGAGCGAGCGTGAGTTCGAGCGCGGTATGGGCCACCTGGCCGACCCGGAACGGGCTCTCGGCACCTCGCTCGGCATGCTCAGCGTGATGATCCCGGCCGGGCAGAGCCGGTTCGGCGAGGCCGGCGCGGCACTGAAACGGCTGCGCGCCGCCTTCCCCGACGGCACCGGGACCCGGGTGCAGCGGGCCAACATCCTCACCGCCGCCGCCTGCGTCCTGCTGGAACAGGGCGAGGTCGGCCCGCAGATCGAGGAGGTGCTCGCCGAGTTCTACGCACTCGGGCTGCGCCCCGGTGAGCTGATGCCCCAGCACAAGTGGATCTACGTCTATCAGGCGCAGGCTCGGCTGATCCAGCTGCGGTACGCCTCCGACGAAGAACGCCCGCAGCGGCTGGTCGTGGCCCGCAAGGCGGTTGCCGACCTCGGCAAGGTCGGCGGCACCCCGCTGCTGCGGGCCGTGTACCACACCACCCGGGCCTCGCTGTACTACGTGGCCGGCGACCTGCAGCGCTGCATCAAGACCGCCGACGAGGCGGAACGCCGGCTGCGCGCGGTGGACGCACCGTTCATCCAGTACGAGGTGTGCCGGATCCGGGCCCGCGCGTTCCGGACGCTCGGCATGGCCAACGAGGCCGACCGGCAGGCCCGGTTCGCCCTGGGGCTGGCCGTCTTCCACGGCTGGGAGCAGCGGCGCCGGCAGACCCGTACCGAGTTCGGCGTGGACGAGGGGGCGGGCACGCATCGGCGTACCGTCGCGGAACGCCGGCCCAGCTCCGGCCGCAACCGGCACCTGGACGCGTTGCAGCAGGTCAGCGTGGCCGCCGCGACGATCCTCGACCCGCGGCAACTGGCCCAGGTCGCCCTCGACGAGATGCTACGCATCCTCGGCGCCGAACGTGCGCTCTTCTTCCTGCTCGACGACGCCGGCGAGCCGGTCCGCTTCGCCGGCCGGGACGCCTCCGGCGACCTGGCCGAGACCATCGAGTACGGGGCCACCCTGGTCCGGCGGGTCGCCGAGACCGCCGAGCCGCTCGTGGTCACCGGCACCGAGCAGGGCGCCGCGCTCGGCTCCCGCAGTGCCGTGGTGCACGGCCTGCGCAGCATCCTGGTCGCGCCGGTCCAGTTCAAGGGACGCCTGGTGGCCGTGGTCTACCTGGACAGCCGGCTCGCCCGTGGCGTCTTCACCGACGACGACGTCGCCGTGCTGACCGCGGTGGCCAGCCACGTCGCGGTGTCGCTGGAGACCGCACGGGCGGCCCAGCTGCACTCCGCCGTGCAGGCGGCCCGGCAGCAGCAGGCGCTCGCCGAGATGCTGCGGGCCAGCCTCGCCGAGCTCAGCGCCATCCTCGAACCCGACCAGTTGCTGCGTCAGCTGTGCGCCATGCTCCAGACCCAGCTCGGCGCCACCGCGGGCTGCCTGCTCGGCCTCGGCGGCGAGGTCGTCGAGGTGGTCGGCCAGGCGCCCGCCGAACTGGTCGGCACCGCCTTCCACCTGGACGAGCGGCCGGAGGGCTCCCCGGTGCTGCTCGAACCCTCGGCGACGGCCGGCCTGCGGGAACGCCTGCTGGACGGCGCGCCGGTGGTGCTGGCCGTGCCGCTGCGCGCCCGCGACGAATGCGCGGGGCTGGTCCTGCTGGGCGGCACTGGGCTCGACGACACCAGCCGTCAGGTCGCGGCCGCACTCGCGACGCAGGGCATGGCGGCGTACGAGAACGCGCGGCTGTTCAGCAAGGTCCGGGAACTGGCCACCACCGACGAACTGACCGGGCAGCACAACCGGCGGCACTTCTACGCGATCGCCGGTGCCCTGGTGCAGGCGGCGTCCCGCAACGGGCGCCAGCTTGCCGCGGCCATGCTGGACATCGACAAGTTCAAGGCGATCAACGACACGCACGGGCATGGTGTGGGGGACGAGGTCATTCGTACCGTGGCCGCCCGGATCCGCGCCCGTCTGCGCCACTCCGACGTGCTCGGCCGGTACGGCGGCGAGGAGTTCGCCGTGGTCCTGCCCGACCACGACGGCCACGCCACCGAACTCGCCGAACGGATGCGGCAGGCGGTCTCCGCCGAGCCGGTCCAGACCCAGGCCGGTCCGGTCACGGTGACCATCAGTGTCGGCCTCACCCGCCTGGAACCGGGCGACACCTCCCTCGACGAACTGCTGGCCCGGGCCGACCACGCCCTCTACCGCGCGAAGGAAACCGGCCGAAACCGCGTCGTCACCGGCTGACCAGCCCTGCCCCTTGGCCGGCGGGTGTTAAGCCACCAGACTGGTTTCGCATGGAGACCATTGACGTCGATGGGCTGCGCATCGCGTACGAGCGTGCCGGCACCGGACCGCCGATCGTGTTGCTGCACGGCTATGTGGGAGACGGCGCGACGACATGGCGCCGCCAGATCGACGCGCTGTCCGACGAGTTCACCGTCGTGGCCTGGGATGCGCCGGGCGCCGGAGGCTCATCCGATCCGCCCGAGTCCTTCGGCATGGCGGGATACTCCGACTGCCTCGCCGGTTTCGTCGCGCGCCTCGGACTCGAACGGCCGTCTATCGTCGGTCTTTCGTTCGGTGGGTCCCTGGCCATCGACTTCTGCCGGCGCTACCCGGCCGTACCCGCCGCTCTCGTCCTCGCCTCCGCCTACGCGGGCTGGGCCGGGTCATTGTCTGCCGAGGTCACCGAGCAGCGCCTGCGACAAGCGGATACGCTGTCCAGACTGGAGCCGAAGGCGTTCCGGGACGCGCTGCTGCCGACGATGTTCACCGAGGGGACAGCATCAGACGTGCGGGACCGGTTCGGTGCCGCCATGCTGGCCTTCCACCCGGCCGGATTCCGGGCCATGGCGCAGGCATCCGCCGAAGACCTGCGTGACGCGCTGCCGCACCTGGAACTGCCGACGCTCCTGATCTACGGCGATCAGGACGTCAGGGCGCCCTTGGACGTGGCCCAGCGGCTGCACGCGGCGATCCGTCACTCCACGCTCACCGTTCTCCCCGGCGTCGGCCACGTGTGCAACATCGAAGCCGAGCGCGAATTCAACTCGGCGCTGCGCGAATTCCTTACCGGTCGGTAGTGCTGAAGTGCATGTTCAGGCGTGGCGCCTGATCACTGCACTGGTTACGGCTGTGGTCATGCTGGCTCACCTGGTGTTTCGTACGGCAGCGCTAGTCGGTGCCGGTCGACGTTGGTTGACGTTCGACGGCCCGGTGGCGGCCCGGACGGCCCAGAGACGGCCCCATGATCGTGGTGGGCGTAGTAGTTCATCTCGAACCAATCATGGGGTCGCGGTGACCTGCGGCGATGCCGCCGAGAGGGCATCTGAGCTGCGTCAACGCCTGCCATTGATTGCCATCGTTTTCGGATGGTTTCTCGTCGGAGTTGTGCCCTGGATGTGCCCGATGACCTTGGGGGTGGGCCTCCGCGTATGTCAAGGGATCAGGCTGGCGATGCAGTGCAGGAGTCGTCGAGTGAGTGGAATGGTCCGTGGTAGTTCGGCCCTACGGGGACGTCCCGGAGAGGAGCGAGTCCTCCGACGCGATACCGGCTGGTGTCGCTTGCTGTCTCGGCCTTCGCGTTCAGGCAGTCGACCAAGGCTTGCGTCTGCTCTCGATCGGAATGGAACGTCGTGCCCATCGGCACTGCAAGGCCGTTGTCGTAGACCTTCACTGGCACGTAGGCCACGTTGCCGTCGTCTTCGTAGCTCACGGAATGTCCCCCTCGGGCTCACGCTTGGTATCGACGGCCATGATTTTGCCTGGCGGACTCGCGGATCTGGAAGGTGGCTGGACGCGAATGAACCGACGCTTCCTTCGTCCCGAATGAGGCAGGGGTCGTTGATCGACGTGGCCGATCTTCGATACGCGCTGCTAGCGGCCTTAGTCATTGTTGGTCTGCGTTGGTCGTTCTGGGGAAAGGGTCCCAGGATCTTCTCCCGATTTCCCCCAACGGAGCGGGGGCTGGTCTGGTTCGGTGGTGGCATCCCGTCGCGCAGGCTCCGCCCTGCTGGGCCGCGTCTGTCCGGGCCAGGTGGAGCGCCCTACCGGACGTACGACCTGGCCCGGACAGACGCGGTCTGGCTGCCTTCGGTGTGCGGTGGGGTGTCGCTCGGGCCTGGCATCCCAGAGTCGCCCGGGTCCAGGGCGGGTAGCCCTGGCCGCCGGAGGCCTTATCCGGGTGCAGGGTCGGAGATCCTGCCCGCCGGAGGCTTGCTCGGATGCGCCGCGCGTGGTCGCCTAGGCGGCACCTGGACCGACGGCCGGCCTCATCCCAGCCAGAGGGCCACGACGACATTGCCCATGAGGCCAAGCAGTACGCCGCCGGTGAAGGTCCACAGCGCCGACCTGTTGGCTGACCGGCGCAGCTTGTCGAGCTGCTCATTGTGCTCGGTGGTCAGCTTCGCGATCTCATGTCGTAGGCGACTCTCGCTTTCAGCTCCGAGGAGCTGTGCGATTCGGCGAGCGTCTTCTTCGTGCAGGCTGGCGGTCGCCTTCGCAGCCTCTGCGCGGGTGACCAGTGCTTGCACTTCAGCTTCGAATGCTTCCGCCCTAGCGCTAAGTTGCCGTAGACGAGACACAGCCGTGGTAAGTGATGTGGCTACTTCGGCAAGCTCTTCGTCGAGCGAAGCTTCCGCCGTTGGTGCGGGTTGGACCGAGGTAACAACCCGGTCTGCTGCCGCGCGAAACGCTTCTTTTGACGCGATCGCCGCCTTCCGTCCCCGAAAGTATCCAACCGCCGTGAGTGACGCACCGAAAATAAGTACGACCGCGACGCTGGCCGCGCCGAAGCCAACGGCCTGGGCGTTGGATAGGCCGAGGTTCTCCGCGAGGGAGTAGCCGGCCACACCGAGGGCTGCGAGGCCCACTGGCAGCGCGACTAGATCGGGCCACAAAGCCCTGGTGAGAGACTGACGGCTTCTTGATCGGCGACGCGCTAGGGGCTTCCTGGCCACTGCGACATCTTAGGGACTCGGGTGTGGGCGGCGCGGCGTCTGCACGTCCGCCTGCACCCAGAGCGGGAAGACCTCGTCGATGCGCTGAGCTTCTGTGAGCGGCGCGGCCGGGGCCGGCGCGGAGCCGAAGGCGGTAGCGCCGTGCCCCGAAGCCGCGCCTTGAAGACGTATAGAAAGTTCTCACCGCAGCGCGGACTCCCGGCTGTCGGGTCTCAGGACCTGCGTGACAGATCGGTATCAGGACGTGCGTGACACTCCGCCGAGTGTTGGTGGAGATCAGCGTGACCGAACAGCGGTATCAAGCAGTCCTGGACGTGCGGGCCGGGTCGA
>NZ_JADQTO010000026.1 GCF_015704865.1 Actinoplanes aureus
TGACCACCGCCGTGAAGAACCGCCTCAAACGCATGCAATACCGCCACGGACTGATCGACGGCTACCTCACCGGAACCGGTCTATCCCCACCAACCTCAGCCGGACCCTGACCCCAAAAGGTGTCTAGAGTTTCGTCATGCCATTGCTGTTCTCCTACGGGACGTTGCGGGATCCGGCCGTGCAGAGGGCCAACTTCGGGCGTGAGCTGGCCGGCCGGGACGACCGGATTCTCGGGTTCCGCCTCGAACAGGTCGAGATCACCGATCCGCGTGTGCTGGCGGTGAGCGGTCAGACTCATCACCCGATCCTGCGCGTGACCGGCGATGCGGCCGACGGTGTGGACGGTTCCGCCCTCGAGGTGACCGAGGACGATCTGCTCCGCGCCGACGAGTACGAGGTCGACGACTACCACCGGGTGGAGGCGAGCCTCGCCTCGGGCAAGACGGCCTGGGTTTACGTCGGCGGCTGACTCCGGTCCGGGAGCCAGACCTCTTTCGCGGCAATGTCCCGGTTGGTGATCCCTCCAGGAGCGGCCGTTGCGGCAGCCACACGGTGAGCCCATACGCGGCAGCCGGCCCGACGCGGCCCAGCCCGGCCCGGCCCAGCCCGGCACGGCACGGCACGGCCCGGCTCGGCTCGGCCCGGCTCGGCCCGGCTCGGCCCGGCTCGGCCCGGCCCCGGGAGGCGGTGACAGCCATCAGGCACAGCCAGGCCCGCTTTTCCGGCCTATTTGATCACCCGGCTGTGCGCCAGCGCTGCCTCCCGGCCGTCGAAGCAGCCCTCGCGCACAGCCGGCCCGCAAAACCCCGCCTTGTCGACCACCGAGCTAGCAGCAATGGCTGTCTCGCTGATCCACACCAAACCCGCCAAGCTCGGTTGCGGTCGGCCGGCAACCACCGGCCGACCGCAGCCGGCCCTACACACCGCAAGCAGGCACCCCAGCCGCTGGCCGGCAACCACCGACCTACCGCAACCGGCCCTGCACTCCGCAAGCGAACGACTCTGCCCGTGCCCGGCGGTCGCGGTAAGGCCGCGACGCAGGCAATCAGCTCGCGCGGGAACGCGGAGGACACCGCGTGAACGCGTACCCCAAAGCTGCCTAGGCCGGCGTCTCGGCGGAGGCGCGTGTGGCCAGCCAGCCGGCCATCGTGCGCACGCCGTGGCCGATGGCTCGCTCGTCCGGGTTGAACGTGCCGAAGTGTGGATAGCTGGTCTCGATCGCGGCGCCGGGTGCGCGGACGCCGAGGAAGGTGTACGTGCCGGGGATCCGGTCGAGGAACAGCGCGTAGTCCTCGCCGCTGAACGGGATCGCGGCATGCAGCACGCCGGTGCGTTCGGCGCCGATCGTGCGGTGCAGGTGGCGCTGCAACTGCCGGCCCTCGCGCCGTGGGGTGATCAGGGCGGGGAACGGCTTGTTCGGGAAGTCCACGGACGCCGGGCCGGCCGATCGGGCGAGACGGCTGATGGCGTCGCGGATCTCGGCGTACCGGTGCTGCGGCCAGCAGCGGTAGGAGACCCGCACCTCGGACTCCGCGGCCCGGGCCTGCATGAAGACGAACCGGGCCAGTGGACCGTCCGGTGTCTGCACGTCGGCGATCAGCCGCTCCAAGTCTGCGGGTGTGGCGGGCCGGGCGACCGTACCGAGACTGTTGATCTCGAGGGCGAGTTGCTGCGCGCGTGCCGTCGCGTCTGGGCCGGTGAGCGTGATGACGCCGCGGTCCTGGCCCGGCAGGCCGGTGCCCGGCGTGACCACGAACTGGCCGACCGGGAACGGGCCGCAGTGCAGGGCGTGGATCTCCGCGGGCCGGATGCGGTCGAACACACCGTCGGCCAGCATCGCGGCGGCTCCGGTCAGTGTCTCCTCGGCCGGCTGGAAGATGAACGCGTATCGGCCGGCGAGGCGTTCCCGCAGCGCGGCCAGCACCAGCGCGACCCCGACGCCCACGGCGGTGTGCATGTCGTGTCCGCACAGGTGCGCGGCCTGTCCGCTGCCGCCGATCTGGTCCTGCGCGCCGACCGCGTCCATGTCCGCCCGGTAGGCGACCGTCCGGCCGCGCCGTGCCCCGGTCAGCACACCCACCACACCGTGCCCACCGACGCCTGTGGTGACCCGCAGGCCGGCCGCGCGCAGGTGCCTCGCGACCACGTCGGCGGTGCGCTGCTCCTGGCCGGCGGTCTCCGGGTGCCGGTGCAGGTCGCGGCGCAGCTCGATCAGATGCCGGTCCAGCCGGGACGCCACCGCGTCCACCGTCGCTGCCGCCGGTACGCCACCGGCCTGGGCCGCCGTCGCCGGCCAGATTCCCGTCGCCACGCCCGCGGCCACACCGCCGAGCACAGCCCGCCGGCTTACGGCACGCTCCTCCGGACCCATCACGAATGCCTCCCCTGCGCTGCGGCCGCCACCCGGCGAGCCGATCACCATCAGCGTGGCGTGATCTCGGCGCCGGCACAGTGGACCTGGTTTCCCCTGCGTCCGGGGGCTAGCCCTACTCTCGCCCGGCCGTGCTATAAGGCGGATCATGCGTATCGTCTTCGTCGCCGCGCCACTGCAAGGCCACCTGCTGCCGTTGATCCCGCTCGCCGCGGCGTGTCGTGACGCCGGTCATGACGTCGTCGTGGCCAGCGGCGGCTTCCCGTCCGACGTACTCGGTCTGCGCACCGCCGACATCGGAGCGCGCTTCAGCCTGCCGAGGAGCGCGATCCGGGTGGCCCTTCGCCATCCGGGCCTCGCTCGCGCCGAGATGCGGGGCACCGCCGGCCTCGCCATGGTCGGCGAGCTGTTCGGCCGGGCGAATCTGGCCCTGGTCGGCCCGCTGCTGGCGCTGGCCGAGCGGGAGCGACCCGACCTGATCGTCTACGAGTCGCTGGGTGAGGCCGGTGCCGTGGTGGCCGGTCGGCTGGGTGTTCCGTCGGTTCTGCACGAGAACACGCTGTGGCCGGCCGCCGACCTGTTCCGGGCGGTGACGGCCAGCGCGGCCCTGTCCGAGCAGGACATCCCCGCGCCCGCGCTGACCATCACCGTCACGCCGCCGAGCCTGCGCGGCACCCCGGCGGCGGGTGCGATCGCGATGCGGCCGGTGCCGTTCTCGGGTGGCGGGTCGGTCCCGGACTGGCTGCTCACGCCGGGTGAGCAGCCGCGCGTCCTGGTCAGCCGCAGCACCCTCAAGGGCCCGAACGACGGCGATCCCGGCCCGGCGGTCGTCGCCGCGGCCGCGCGGGTGGACGCCGAGTTCGTTCTGGTCCGCCCGGCGACCACGCGGGGGCTGCCGCCGAACGTGCGGGTGGTCGATCGCGTGCCCCTGAACGAGGTGCTTCCGTACGCCGCGGCCTTCGTTCACCACTCCGGCGCGGGCAGCGTGCTGGGTGGGCTCGCGGCGGGCGTACCGCAATTGACCACACCCGGTGCCGGCGACCGCAGGCACAACGCCGAACTGCTGGCGAAGCGCGGTGCCGGCCTGGCCGTCGAGGCGAAGACCATCGGTCCGGCTGACCTGACCCGGCTGCTGACCGACGACGCGCTGCGAACGGCGGCTCAGGAGGTGGCGGCGGAGATCGCTGCCATGCCGGCACCGGCTTCGGTGGTTCCCGCGCTGGAGCGGCTTGCCGGCGGCTGACCGCCGACTCCTACTTCGGTGGCGTCTCGTCGGTGGTCCGCTGTTCCAGGACGACGCTGTAGCCGAGGAGGCTCCCGGGCTTGAGCTTCGCCGTCGTGCCCGACGGGCGCAGGACGCGCGACTCCTCGCCGAGCGCGCGCCCGGTCGCGAGGTCGATCACGAAGCGACGCTCGATCGGGCCGCTGGCGGCGTTCACCGAGGTGAACGCGAAACCCTGGCCCTCGCGCCCGCGCTGGTCGGTGACCACGCCGAGGGAGCGCACACCGGGCATGGTGGCGATCAGGCGGAAGGCCGCCGCCCGGACCGGGCCGCTGACCGGGATGTCGGTGATCAGGCTGGACGCCACAGCCAGCAACCACTGGTCCCGATCGGTGGGCAGATCGCCGCCGCCACCGTGGAAGTGCTCGAGCAGCGCGGTCCGCAGGGCCGGCGGGTCTGTCGGAAGGTTCTCGAGATCGCGTACGGAGACGCTGGTGTCGCCCAGGGCGTACAGGTCCGCGCCCCATGAGGAGCTCTCCCGCGGGCCTGCGGAGGTGCTGACCGCAGAGCCGGGCCCGAGTTCGCCGGTCGGCAGGGGCTTGCCGATCATCACCTGCTCGGGCGAGCCGGCGGCACGCCAGGCGGCGGCGTCGGCGGGCGTGAGCGGGGTCAGGCCGAGTTTCTGGAACGTCACCCAGGTGGGCTCCTCACCCGAGCGGGACAACCATGTCTCCTGCGACGACTTGGCCGTCATCTCGTACGTCGCGGTGCCGGAACCCACGGTGATCACCGACCCGCTCTCCCTCCGGACGACCAGATATCTCCCGGACCGGGGAGCGTCCTCGGTGCTGCGTTCGGCGGCGGTCAGCAGGATCTGGGACGCGGCCAGCGGCTGTGCCGCCTCGACGGATGCGCCGGGCCCGTGGGGCGTCGGCGCCGGGCCGCCCGGGTCGATCGCGACCACGGCGACCGCGGTGACGGCCGCGGCGGCGAGTGCCCCGGCCGGTATCAGCGCGGCGGCCCGGAAACGCCGGTGGCGGCGCCCGGTGACGGTCCGGTCCGGCAGGGGAAAGGGGAACGGTGGTGTCCGGGGCGGGTCCAGCTGCGCCGGCCGCGCTTCGGCGAGAGCCTTCATGACGTCGGGGTGGTTCTTCATCGGCTGGGCTCCTTGGTGATGGCCGGTTCCTCGGCGGCCGCTACGGCACGCTCGAGGCGGGTGCGGGCACGGTGCAGGCGTACGAGGAACGCCGGGGTGGAACAGTTCACGACGCGGGCCGCCGCACGGGGCGAGAGCCCGTCCCAGGCGATCAGGGTCAGCACTTCCCGGTCGTTCTCCGAGAGCCGGGCGAGTGCCGTCAGGACCGCCGATCGCTCGGCGACCCCGTCGGCGACGTCGGGGGTGTCGGCCGCCCACGCCAGCATCTCGGCGGCGACAGCTCGTTGCCGTCCCTCGTCGCGATACCGCTCGCGGATCACGTTGCGGGCGACGCCGAGCAGCCACGGCAGTGCCGCTCCGCTCGGCATCTGCGCGAAGCGCCGCCAGGCGACGAGGAACGTCTCCGCCACGACCTCGTCGGCGAGCGGCTGCCCGGCGCGGGCGACGGCGTACGCGTACACGCGTGGGTGGTTGTCGGCATACAGCGCGGTGAACTCCTGCGCACTCTCAGGGTCTGCCACTGATGGGCCGTCCTTAGTGAAGGTGTCCTGTCACCTGGTAATGCGCCGGAGAGCCGATTTCTTACAGCACCTCATCCAGCTGGATCTCGACCAGGGGGCTTCCTTCGATCCAGCTCTCCAGGCTGCCCGCCCAGTCCAGAGCCGGCACGATCTCGCCGAACACCCGCGCACGCTCGTCCGGGTCGGTCACCGCCCGTCCGCGGGCCGGGAGATCCCGATCTTCGAGGTGCAGGGTGAATTCCGGATGCGCGACCAGGTTCGCGTACCAGTCACGCGTTCCCGGGCTTCCGGTCAGCCAGTAGCGGCCGTCCGCTCGATAGCGCCAGGTCTCGATCCGCCGTGGCCGCCCGGTACGGCGCCCGATGGTGGTGATCTCCACGGTCATCATGCGGTCATGGTGCAACCTCAACCGGGCTTCATCACAAGACGCCAGGCCGACTCTCGCAGGGCTGAGACCAGCGAGGCACGGGTCTGCTCGTCGAAGGCGACCAGGCGAACCTGGTGGACCGCGGTGAGTGTGGACCGGATGGTGTCGACCACGATCCGCGCGGCCTGTTCGGGCGGGAAGCCGTAGACGCCGGTGGCGATGGCGGGGAACGCGACCGTACGGGCGCCGAGCTCGTCGGCCACCTCGAGGCTGCGCCGGTAGCAGGAGGCCAGCACCTCGGCCTCGCCGTGGCCGCCGCCTTCCCAGACCGGGCCGACGGTGTGGATGACGTGCCGGATCGGCGGGTCGAGGTCGAAGGCCGGGGTGGCTTTGGCGTCGCCGGGGTCGCAGGGGGCCACGGCGGAGCCGGCGGTGGGGAGCCGGGGCCCGGCGGCGCGGTGGATGGCGCCGTCGACGCCTCCGCCGCCGAGCAGTGATTCGTTGGCGGCGGTCACGACGGCGTCGACGTGTTCACGGGCCATGGCATCGATGGAATCACACCGGTGTGTTTTCGGCCGGGGCGAGGTGGGCAGGTAAAAGGCCAGACAGATTCCAGGAGGAGGTCTTTCCCGATGGCCCGCAACGAGCACGACGTGAACCGCAGCGCCCGCAGTGGACGGTTCGTCAAGGAGAGCACCGCCAAGCGCCAGCCGCGGTCCACGACGACCGAGCACGTCGGGGGCGACAAGGGCGGCAAGAAGCGGGCGGTGCATCGCAGCGCGAGCACCGGACGGTTCGTGAGCGCGACCACCGCCGAACTGCACCCCTCGACGACCGAGACCCAGCGCGTCTGACCTGCGCTGCGACCGCCCTCCGCACCCGGGTGCGGAGGGCGGTCGTCTTTGCGGCGTGGGCTACCTTGTGCGCGTGCGGAAGCAGGTTGATCAAGAACATTGGCTCCTCTGGCCGGTACGCGCGATCGCGGTCGTCGTGGTACTGCCGTTTCGCCTGCTCTGGGAGGCCGCGAAGCTGATCGGCCGGTTCCTGAACCGGTATCTGCTCGCGCCCCTGGCCTGGCTGTGGCAGCACCTGGTGGTGATCCCGGTGCTCTGGCTGGCCCAGCTGATCTGGACCGCGGTGCGGATAGTTATCGGGGTGCCGCTGGCCTGGCTGTGGCAGCAGGCCCTGCAGCCGGCGCTGCGGGCGCTCTGGCGGTACGTACTGCGCCCGGTGTTCGTGGGCGTGCTGCTGGCGGTCACGTTCGTGATCGAGCGGCTGATCGCGCCGGTCGGCAGGTTCGTGTACGAGTGGCTGCTGGCCCCGGTCGGGCGGGCGCTCCTGTGGTTCCTGCGGGCCGGGTGGGCCGGGACGTCCTGGCTGGGCCGCCAGCTCTACCGGTTCCTGCTGCGCCCGTTCGGCATCGCGGTGGCGTGGCTGTGGCGGTACACGTTCGGGGCGCTGTTCCGCGGGATCGCCTGGGTCTGGGGTGTCACGGTGACGCCGGCCGCGCGGTGGGTGCGCGAGGAGATCCTGCGCCCGGCGGCGGAGGCGGCGCGATCGGTGCTGGTGGCGGTGGGTCTGCGCCGGTAAGAATGGGGCGAGCCGCCCCGGCACCGGGGAATCGGCGACGAAGCGGCTCGAGTCTGGGAGAGCACTGTGGGAGCGCTCCCAGAGAACGTTACAACACATTCACGTTCTTGAGAAGATCTATAGTCGCCCGATGCTCGCGGGACTCGACGACATCGACTGGGCGGCGTACGACGGGGCCTACGGGCCCGCCACGGAAGCGCCGGACATCCTGCGGGCCATCGCCGATCCCGATCCGGAGGTGGCCGGCGACGGCCGGTTCGACTTCCACTCCGCCATCTGGCATCAGGGCACGGTCTACCCGGTCACGGTGGCCGCGGTGCCGTTCCTGATCGAGCTGGCCACCACACCGGGCGTGCACCGGCGGGACATGCTGCTACACACGGTCGGCGTCCTCGGCGATCCCGGGCAGAGCTACGGCGACGACCTGCCCGCCGTGCGCGCCGCCCTCGCCGCGCACAGCGACACGCTGCTGCCGCAGCTCGCCGACCCGGACCCGGGGGTACGCGAGGCGGCGGCGTTCGCGCTCGCGCACAGTGGCCCGCAACGGCTGAGCCTCGTTCAGCCGGAGCCGGACCCGCGGGTGCGCGCCTCCTTGCTGATGGCGGTCGCCCTGCACGACGGGGCCGGTGCGGTCGAGCTGCTGCGTGAAGCGGCCACGACCGAGCCGTTCCCGGTGCCGGTGGCCGCCGCGCTCGGGTACGCCCGGGCCGGGCTGCCCATCCCGCCGGAGGTGCTCGGGCACGTCGCCCGCGACCTCGGCGCCGACGAGGAGTGGCAGAGTCCGTGGTCCAGCGATCCGCTCGGCGAGATCCTGGCACTGGCCGGCAGCGCGACGGTGGACACGCTCACCGCGAGGCTGATCGCCGGCGGCGGTTCGCAGAGCCGGATCCGGCTGACCCATGCGCTGACGCGCCGTTTCATGGAACGGCGCGGCGCGCCGGTCGCCCTGCTCCCGCGCCTGCGCGAACTGCTGGCCGACCACGACGAGAAGGTCCGGGCGGCCGCGGTGGACACCGCGGCGCAGGCCGGCACCGCCGCCGCCGGGGTCGCCGGCGAACTGGCGCGGATCGCCGACGCCGGTGACTGGGCAGAATCCGGCGGACCGGCGAACACCGCGCTGAGCACGCTGGTCCGGCTCGGTGATCCACGCTGGCGGCCGGTGCTGCTGGCGGCATGGGAGTCCGGCTACGACCCGGACGCCGTCGGATTGCTCTTCGAACACCCGCCGGCGTTCGACCCGGAGATGCTGGCCGCGGTACGGCGCCGCCTGGCCGCACAGTCGGCCGCCGGGCTGACCGGCAACCCGGTGATCAGCCTGGTCAACGTGCTGCGCGGCTGGGGCGCGGCGGCCTCGGCGGCGGTCCCGGAGATCGTTGCCGCGCTGCCGGCCGCCCGGATGGCGGCCGTCGCCGCGCTCGGCCGGATCGGGCCGGGCGCCGCCTCCGCGGTCGACGCGCTGCGCGACGGGATGGGCGGCATCGAGACCGGGTACGCGCTCTGGCGGATCACCGGCGACCCCGGCCCGCTGGTAGCGGCCGCGCGGACGGCGCTCTCCCGAGGCCCGGCGGGCCGGTACGCCTGGGACCTGCGCATGCTCGCCGAGGCCGGTCCGGCGGCGGCACCCCTGGTTCCGCTGCTGCGCGCGGTGCTGACCGATACCGCGCCGGAGACCTACCCCGACCGGGACGCCCGGATCGCCGCGGCCCGGGTCCTATGGCGGGCAACCGGCGAGGTGCCCGGCGTGCTGCCCACCGTCGACGCCGTGTTGCGTGCCGGCGGCGTCCCGGTGCGTACCGCGGCGACGCTGGCAGCCGACCTCGCGCCCGCCGGGACCGAGCTGCTCCCGGCGCTGCGGGAAGCACTGCGGAACCGGTGGGCCACGCTGGACGTGGCACGGGCGCTGTGGCGCTACGGGACCGATCCCGCCGAGCTGATCGATCCGCTGCTGGCCGCGGCCGCCGATCCGCACGGCGACCAGGGCGCGATCGGGCTGCTGGTGGAAATGCGGGCGACGCCCGCGCTGCCCAGGCTGCGCGAGCTCGCCGAAGGCGACGAACGGGTGGTGCGGGCCGGCAGCTACCAGGACATCGTCTGGCTGGACGACCGGCTACGCCGGGACGCGCACGCCGCGGTGGTCGCGCTGAGCTGAGGGCTGTCCGCTATTTCGGGGTACGCGTGACCGGCCGTCCCGCCAAAACGACCCGTCCCCGTCTCTCCAGCGCGCGCCGGGCTTCCCTCCGAGCCCCAACGCGACCGCCGGGAAACAGCATCACCCAACGGTTACGGCGGCCACGCTAGACAGCTTCCGTGAAGCGGTGATCTTGCTTGGCCCACGCTCAATGCTGTCTCAACGGCCGCCAGACAGCACCCACGTTGGGCCGGACAAGACCCTGACCACGACCGCACGCGGGCTGATCCCGGCGCCGTCTCCCGGCGGTCGACAACGGGCGCCCCGTGCTGCCGCGCAGGCCGGCTGTCCGCAGACGGATGCGCTGCGTCGACGTCAACGTCGGCGGCGGGCGGCAGCCGAGCCGAACAGCAGAATCCCCGCAATGACAGCAGCCGCTGCGCCATGCGACCGTTTCGCCTGTTCCGGCGGTTTCCGGATATCGGCACTCACTGCGGGTTCAACCGGCGGCCCTGACGCCACAGCCTTGCGGTGCTCCTCATCGACGATCCGCGCGAACCGTGCGTCGTGGGAGTTACCTCGTCGGCGACCATGTTCAACAGCTCCCACTGGAACCCGCGGACGGCTTGGAAGTGCTGCTGATTGACCGCTCGTGCCTGGTAGGCAATCGATACGGCGACGGCGGTGAACGCGAGTGCGGAGAACACGGCGGCTGCGGCACCGTAGGCCTGGCCGATGTCGCTCATGTGCTGCCAGTCGAGGTTTACGGCTTCACCGGCGGCGGCGAGGACGAGCGGGGACAGTGCTACGGCGATGACAACCACTATTGCGGCGAGCGTGATGGTGGCGGTCCGGTGACGGCGAATGATTCCATCGTGCTCCCCTTTCGTGGGTCGATGCTCGCGCTGGAAACGAGGATTGGTCCCCATTGAGGCCGCGGCCCGGGACGGGCCGGCTTCGGCGCACCGCGCGGGCTGATCCCGGCACCGTTTCCCGGCGGTCGCGCTGGGGCCGCGAGCGGCGGCCGAGATCGCGCGGGTAGTCCGGGGACGGGCCGGCTTCGGCGGGACGGCCGGTCACGCGTACCCCAAAGGGGTTCAAGCTGCGGGGAACGGAGCGCGATCCTGCGTGCAGCGCGTGCCCACCGCGGGCAGTTCGCCGTTGATCAGGTAGCGGGTGTACCAGTCGTCGACGCAGCTGCTGAAGTCGCTGGTGTGGCCGAAGCCGTCGAGGGTGAGCAGCCGGGCGTTGCCGAGCTGCTGGGTCATCCGGACGGCGAACGTGTAGCGGGTGGCCGGGTCGTAGGTGGGGTTGACCACCAGGATCGTCTGTGCGGTGCGGCGGTCCCACGGGCCGGCGTAGCGTTCGCCGATCAGCGGCCAGTTCGCGCAGCCGGCCTCACTGAACGCCTCGGCCCGGCCGAAGGTCGGGTGCACGGCCTCGAACGCCGCGGCGAAACCGGGGTACAGCGCGGGGTGGCGCGGCAGCGGGGCGTCGGCGCAGTTGACCGCGAACAGGGCGTCGCGGGAGGTGTACGAGTAGGCGTCGGGCAGCCAGCCGCGCACCGGCGGGGCCTTCGGCAGCGGTTTCGCCGGCGGCAGGCGGATCGTCAGCGGATCGCCGAAGATCTCGTCGTGCACCAGCTGGAGGGTCCGCGCCGCCTCCGGAAAGCTGGCCACGTCGTAGAGCGTCGAGCCGGCGAACCCGACCAGGTCGTCGAGGGTGACCGTGCCGAAGCCGGGCAGCGTGACCGGGCCCTGCCGGAGCCGATCGCGCAGCTGGTCGAACTTGGCGCGGGCGTTGCCGGCGAAGGCGCAGTTCACCCCGGCCCGGTCGCATTCGGCCAGGAAGCCGCGCAGGGCGATCTCGAAGCCGCCGGCCCGGGCGAACTTGTTGGCCAGCCGCGCGTCCGTCCGCTGCTCGGGGTCGACGTTGCCGTCCAGGATCAGCGCGCGCACCGCCCCGGGGAACAGGTTGGCGTAGGTCGCACCGATCAGCGTGCCGTACGAGTACCCGACGTAGGTGAGCCGGTCGTCGCCCACCGCCTGGCGCAGCAGGTCCAGGTCCTTCGCCACGTTCAGCGTGCTCATGTGGGTGAGCAGCGGCCCGGCGTTGCGCTTGCAGCCCTCGGTGTACTCATAGGTCGCCCGTAGCGTCTCGTCGATCTGCCCGGCGGTCACCGGCACACCGGTCATCCGCGCGATCAGCGCCGCCGCCTCGGCGTCGGTGGCGAAGCACTGGATCGGGTCGCTGGCGCCGACGCCGCGCGGGTCGAAGCCGACCACGTCGAAGCGGGCCAGCACCTCCGGCCGCAGCCGTGCCACCGCCCTCTTGACCTGCTCACGGCCGCTGCCGCCGGGGCCGCCCGGGTTGATGAAGACGGTGCCGATCCGGCTCTCCGGGTCGCTCGCCGGGCGCCGGGCCAGCGCGATCGTCGTGGTCGTGCCGCCGGGCCGGTCGTGGTCGAGCGGCACCTCGTAGCCGGCACAGTCCAATCCGGCCAGAGTCTGCTCCGCGCACGGCGCCCAGGCGACCGGCGGTGCCGCGGCCGCCGCGGCCGGCACCGCGAGCACGGCGGACAGGACGGAGAGCACGACCGCCGCCCGAGCCAACATGAGCCGCATACTCTCACGTATTCACATAGATCGGTGCCGCTGTCTCAGTTCTTGATGCCGACTCCGGCGTACGCGCCGACCCGCTCGGGATGCCCGTCGGCCTCGTCACCCGGGTCCGGCCGCCACCGCGGAATGAACACCAGCCCCGGCTCCACCAGGTCGAACCCGTCGAAGTACGCGGTGATCTCCGCCCCGGTACGCAGCACGATCTCGGTGGCCGTACGCCCCGACAGCTTCTGCGCCTCGATCACCTCGGGCGGCTGACCGTCCGCCGTGGCGTGCGAGATCAGCAGGTAGCTGCCGGTGGTGACCGCGTCCCGCAGCGCCGCGACCACACTCGCCGGGCCGTCGGCGTCCGGCACGAAGTGCAGCACCCCGGCCAGCAGCACGGCGACCGGCTCGTCGAAGTCGATCAGGCCGAGTTCCTCGCTCTCGGTGAGCAGCCGGTCCACGTCACGTACGTCGGCGCAGATCACCCCGGTGCGCTCCACACCGGCCAGGATGTCCCGGCTGTGCTCGACGGCCACCGGGTCGATGTCGACGTAGACGACGCTCGCACCCGGCGCCGCCTCCCGGACGATCTCGTGCACGTTGCCGGCGGTCGGGATGCCCGAGCCGATGTCCAGGAACTGCCGGATCCCCTGGCCGGCCAGGTACCGCACCGCCCGGCGCAGGAAAAGGCGGTTGGAGCGCATCGTCTCGGCGATGTTCGGCGTCATGGCGGCGATCTGCTCGGCGAGGGCGCGGTCCACGGCGAAGTTGTGCGTGCCGCCGAGGAAGTAGTCGTACACCCGGGCGGCGCTGGGCTGATTCACGTCGATCACGGCGCACCCTCTACAGTCTCCGGTTCCAAGAACCACAACTGTCTATCGGTCCGGGCGCCGGAAGGCAACCGGGCCCGGTTACGCGCCGGGCCGGCCCGGACGAGTACCAGGTCCGCGACTGGCGGGCCCGATATGCCCACATCACCTTGGCCATGGCCGCCTACGCCTGGCTCCAACGTCGTCTACAGGCCTTGCCTGTCGACATCGCCCTCACCAGTTGACAAAGAAGCCATTTGCAGGCCCCGACTGCCGGCTTGGTGGAGGCGGGTGCGGATGTGGTCGAGGAGCTCCTTGCTGGTGAAGGGTTTCTCGACGATGGTTACGCCCTCGGGGAGGGTGCCGTTCTCGGCGAGGACGGGTTCGGCGTAGCCGGACATATAGAGCACCGGGATGCCGGGCCGGAGCGCTTCGACGCGGGCGGCTACCTGGTTGCCGGTCATCTTCGGCATGATCACGTCGGTGAGCAGCAGATCGATGGGACCGGGGTGGGTTTGGGCGAGGTGGATGGCTTGTTCGCCGCCGCTGGCGGTGAGCACGTGATAGCCAGCGCGGCTGAGGACGCGGTCGGTGATGACTCGCAGGGCACGCTCGTCTTCGACCATCAGGATGGTCTCGTGCGGCGGTCTGCCGCTGAACTGTTCGAGGGGTTTGTCGGTGTCGGGTGTTGGGGTGTCCGCGGGGGTGTCGACGGCGGGGAGGGTGACGGTGACGGTGGTGCCGATGCCGTTTTCGGAGTAGAGGTTTACGTCGCCGCCGGCTGCGGCGACGATGCCGTGGACGGTGGCGAGTCCGAGGCCGGTGCCGGAGCCTTTGGGTTTGGTGGTGTAGAAGGGTTCGAAGGCGCGTTCGATGACTTCGGGTGGCATGCCGCCGCCGGTGTCGCTGACGCGTACGCGTACATAGCGTCCGGCCTGCAGGGGTGAGCCGTCGCTGATGTCGTGTTCGCCGAGTTCGGCGTTGTTGGTTTCGATGAAGAGCGTGCCGCCGCCCGGCATGGCGTCACGGGCGTTGACCACGAGGTTGAGCAGGATCTGCTCGAGTTGGCCGACGTCGGCGTTAGTAGGCCACAGCTGCGGGTCCAGGTTGGTGATCAGGTGGATGTGTTCGCCGATGGTGCGGCGCAGCATGGGTTCGATGTCGCCGATGACGTGGTTGAGGTCGAGGATCTCGGCCTGGGTGATGTCGCGGCGGCCGAAGGCGAGTAGCTGTTTGGTCAGCCGGGTGGCGCGTTCGGCGGCGCGGCTGATCTGGCCGATGTCTTTACGCGCGTCGGCCAGGTCCTGCGGGTCTGGTACCGGTGAGTCGAGGGTATCGGAGATCATTTCTGCGTAGTTGCTGATCACCGCCAGGATGTTGTTGAAGTCGTGAGCGACGCCACCGGCGAGCTGGCCGAGGCTTTCCAGCCGGCGGGCGTTCAGCTGCTGTTCTTCCCGCTCATGGGCTTGGAGGATCTGCTGTTCCTGTTGTTGCAGGGCGGCCAGCATGGCGTTGATGGTTCTGCCGAGCGCGGCGATGTGGCCCCCGCCGACGGCGGGCACGCGCAGGCTCAGGTCACCGGAGTTCATGATCCTCTCGGTGGTGTGCCGTAGTGGGCCGATCTGTACCTGGACGCTGCCGCGCACCAGCAGGATCATCAGCACGACGATTACGATGGTGAATCCCGCAGCGGCCAGCAACACCATGCGCAGGGTGGTGGAGGCCATCTCGCGCATGGGCCGGTCCCGGACGGCGTGCAGGCTGACGACCTGCCCGTCGACGCCGGTGATGGCGGCGTAAGCGGTCATGGCGTGTTCGGAGAGGTCGGTGTTGACCGTTATCGGGCCGAGCAGGGTGGGGAGTTCTCCGTGGGCTACCTGGGCCCGTCCGGCGCCCGAATCCAGAGACACCCGGGCGTCGGCTGCCTCGGACAGTATGGTGAGCAGGGCGGCGTCGACCGGTTTCAGCATGATCAAGCCGCCGTTGCTGCTGCCTTTGCCGTTGGTGTGGTAGGCGGGGAACCCGCAGTACAGGTGCGGTGCCCGGGCGATGGCGACCAGTCCGCACGCCGGTGTCCCCGCGGCGGCGTCGGGTTGCCACATGCGTTGCAGGACCGGTGCGTCGGGGAACTGGCCGGGCAGGCGCTGGTAAACGCCGTTGACGACCAGGCCGCCGCCGCGGATCTGCCCGGCCCGGTTCACCGCGATCAGCCCGGCGAAGTGGTAGGCACCGCCGATCAGATGGGGCGGGAAGTTCGTCAGCGCTATGTCGGGGTCTCCGGTGCGGATGACGTCGACGGCGCCGGTCCATACCGAGTTGGTGATCCCGAAGTCGATCAGCCGTTGTGCCTGGGCGTTCAACGCCGCCTGCAACCCGGTTGCCTGCCGGACGGCGTCACGGTGTTCGACCTTGTCGAAGTTACTGCTGGTCAGTGACCACAGGGGCAGGAACATCGCCATCGCGGCCACGAGCACACTGACGCCGATTAGCAGATGCCGGCGCATCTTCTTGTTGCGCAATAGTCCCATCGGCCCCGCTAAGCCGGCCTGGCTCACCGTGTCAACCATCATGAGACAACCTCTCAGTGCCCCGGTGCGGCATGCGGTGCCGGATCCTGATCAGCCGGGTCCGCAGTGCCTCCGGCCGCTGCCGCTGTCACGGGCCCAACCGGCCCCGGCCAGCGGCGATTGGCTGCTAGGCACGGGCCGGCCGCAACGCAGCGCCGCGCAATCGGCCTCGGTCAGGGCCGCGGCCGCCAGGCACGGATCACCGGTGGCTGATCCGCTCGCGAGCAGAGAGCCGATCGGCGACCGCCGCTGTCCGGTGCGCATTTCCACCAACGGAAACCCGCCAGGCGTCCTCACTGATATCGACATCCAGCACCGCCGCCAACGCCGGAGCAGCCATCTGACGCCCCACATAGGCGACACGCGCCGGCAACGGCAAACCCCCATCTAAGCGCGATTCACGCTACCCGATCGGCAGCATCGTGCGCCGCTGAACAATGAATCCCCGCGAGATTTTCGCAGGCTGAGCCGCAACCTTCTTGTTGGACGACGGCGAGCGAACTGGGTTCGTCAATAAAGGGCTCTGGCGCTGAGCGTGACCACCACACCGTGACCACACCCGCCTGACCGCGGACGCATTTCGTGCGTGGCTACCCACTCAGGTGAAGTGCCGTTGCAGTATTAACCCGGCCGGGTGCAACTGCCACCCGGGCGCGTCTTCACCCTGGTCAGAGTCGGCCACCTCGGCTGAGGTTGGTCGTCATGACACTTCTGCACTCCGTGGTGGCCGGCGCGCTTGCCGCGGCCGCCGCCATCGCTCCACCGCCGGGCTCCCTGGAACTGCGCTACGAGGGCGGCCTCACCGGTCCGGCCCAGGTGGCTGACAGCAGCGGCAACGATCTGCACGGCGATATCCGTACCGGAGGTGGCGGTGCGGTGGCGGTGGTGACCGAGGACGGCGATCCGTTCCTGCGCTTTCCCGGAGGTAGCTGCACGGTGGCGCCCTGCCCGCAGGCGATCATCCAGCCGGTCCGGACGGTCACGCTGGTGCCGGCCGAAGGCCGGTTCGTGTACGGCGCCGACATCCGGCTGACCGAGCCACCGTCGTCGGAGGCCGGGATGAACGTGTTCCAGTTCGGCGCCGCCGGGACCGGCCTGAGCCAGTGGAAACTACAGGTCGACTCCGGGCGGCCGTCGTGCCGCTGGTCGGACGGGACCGACTTCGTGCTGCTGGGCGCCGGCGGCGACGACTTCCGGCTCACCGTGGGCCGGTGGTACCGGGTGACCTGCGTACGCCTGTCGCCGGTGCTGTTCCAGATCCGGGTCGACGATCCGCGCACCGGCCGCCAGGTGCTGCCGCCGAGGAGGCAGACCGCGAAGCTGCGGGACATCCTGCCCAGCGGTGCCGTGGTGATCGGCGGCAAGCGGATCCGGGCTGGGCAGAGCGACGTCGATACCGATCAGTTCCACGGTGATCTGGACGCCGTGGAGTTCGGGCGCCGGGAAGTGCCGTCGGACGGCTGATCGGTGTTCGGGCCTTGTGGGTCGAGGTTTGCATTGCCGGTTCCGCTTCTTCGGGGTACGCGTAACCGGCGTCCCGCCGAAGCCGTGCCCGTCCCTGCTCTCCCGGCGCGAGCCAGGCTTTCCGTCCCGGCCCCAGCGCGGCCGCCGGGAAACACCAGTCCGTCGCGCTGCGGGCAGACCGAGGTGGGTGCTCGGCAAACGGCCGGCTGCCTGCTGCGGGGTTCGCCGGACCGGACGCGGTGACGGCGGGGTTGCTGCCAGCGGCCGGGTGCCTGCCCGAGGTTTGCCGGGCCGGGCGCGGTTTCGTGGTGGTTGCTCGCCACGCGGCCGGGCTGCATGCCCGGGGTTGTGCGGGGCCGGGCGCGGACTCGTCGTGGTTGCTCGCCACGCGGCCGGACTGCCTGCCCGGCGTTGTGCGGGGCCCGGCGCGGTTTCGTCGTGGTTGCTTGCCAGCGCCCGGGGTGCCGGGTCCGGGTGGTAGGGACACTTACGGGAGGCGGTCGACGCGGGGACTACTGCGGGTAGCCGCCGTTGCGTGGTGGTTTCGGGGAATGCGGTGGATCCGGTGCACGTCTACCCACCCGATCCACCACGGTCCGCGAGACCGGCCGCAAACCCGGCCAACTCTGGCTACCCCACGTCACTTCAGCCGTGCGCCAACCCCGTGTGACGACCGCAGCGCCTACCCCAGGCGCGGAGGGCGGACCGCAATTGCCCACGTTCGTCGCCGTAACCGCCAGGTGAAGCTGTTTCCCGGCGGTCGCGCTGGGGCGGTGCGGAAAAGCCGGTCGGCCGGTGGTTGCCGGCCGACCGGGCATGGCGGGTGTGGTGTGGATCAGCGAGACAGCCACTGCTGCTAGCTCGGTGATCGACAAGGCGCGGTTTCTGCGGCCGGCTATGCGCGAGGGCTGCTTGAACGGCCGGGAAGCAGCCCTCGCGCACAGCCGAATGATCAAACAGGCCTCAAAAGCCGGCCCGGCTGTGCCTGATGGCTGTCACCACCTCCCGGACAGCACCGAGCCACGCCGCGCCGGGCCGGCCGCGCCGAGGGCTGGCCGGGCCACGCCGCCGGGCCGAGCCGGGCCGGGCCGGGCCTGGCCGGGCTCGGCGCCGCGTACCGGCTCACCGCGCGACTGCCGCAAACGGCCTTCCCTGGAACGATCACCTACCAGACCTTGACCGCGACAGATGCCAAAAAGGGCTTCCGTGGTCAGGGTCCCCAAGCGGTGATCTTGCTTGGCCACGCTCAATGCTGTCTCAACGGCCGCCAGACAGCACCCACGTTGGGCCGGACGAGACCCTGACCGCGACGGATGGCTAGGCGGCGTCGAGTTCGAGCGTTGACTGGATGCCGGGTAGGGCGGGGCCGCGCGCCGGGATCCGGTCGGCTCGGGCCGGGTCGATGCGCCACAGTGAGCGGTCGGCGGCGCCCTGGGCGGTGGCGATCATCGAGGCGAAGGCGCTGCGGATCTGCAGCTCGACCTGGTCTTCGGGTAGGTCGGAGAGCTCGACCAGCAGGGACGCGCTGCCGAGGATCCCGTACGCGTTCCGCGCGATCCCCTCGTAGTCGCCGCCCGGGTAGAGGGTGACGTTCGCGCCGGCTAGCGTCATCGCCTCGGTGTTGCGGACCGCCAGCTGGCGTCCCGCGGTCACCGCGCCGGCTTCCACCAGCGGGCTGGTCGGCCACAGCAGCGACGCGGTGGTCTCCTCACCGTCGGGTTGCAGGTAGCGGCCCTGCATGTGGTAGTCGACGACGATCCGCGGGTGGGTCCGCTGCCACAGCCGCAGCACAGCCCGTGACTCGGGCACCGGGTTGTCGGCGATCGGGGTCAGCGGGTTGTGGAAGCGGTTGATGTCGTAGCCGACCCCCGGTTCCGAGTAGTCGCCGGTGGCGGACGGGTCGTGGTTGTAGCGCTGGTTGCGGACGGCGCCGTCGGGGTTGGCCTGTACCACGATGTCGAGCGTGATCCGGCTGCGCAGCCAGCGGTGCCAGGCGGTGTCGGGTACGCCGAGCGCCCACAACGCGCGGATCGCGGCGGGTGTGCCGAGCGGTTCGTCGCCGTGCTGCTGGGTGACGTAGAGCAGGCGGGTGTGGCCGTGCCCGACGGTAGCCAGCCGCAGCGGGCGGTTCTCGTTGCTGCGGCCGATGACGCCGAGGCGGACCCGGCCGTCGCTGTCCCGGGCGATGCGGGTCAGGGCCCGGCGCACGTCGTCGGGGCTGGGCCGCGGCGGGACGAGGCTGGCCGGTACGGCGGTGGTCAGGGTGTCCGGGGTGGTGGCGGGCTGGGCGGCGGCAGGTGTGGCGGCCAGGCCCAGGGTGAGCAGGGTGGCGGTGGCGAGGGCGGCGATCGTGGATCTCACGGCGGCTCCATCGTTTGACGTCGATGTCAAAGCTCACCGTATGGATGCCTGCCGAGATTCGCCACCGGTGCTGCGTTTCCCGGCGGCCGCGCTGGGGCCGGGGCGGCCCGCCGGGATCGCGCGGGACAGGCGGGGACCGGCGGTTACGCGTACCCCTGGAAGCGGTTGAGATAGGCGCGCGAGCGCCGCCGCAAGATGGCATGGTAGATCGCCAGGCCGGCGAAGCCGGCCGCCTGGACAGCGTGCACCGCGACGCGGCCCGGCGAAGCATCGCCGTCACCGAGCAGCAGGCCGACGTTGATCAGCGGAAACACCGCGGCCAGGGTCGCCAGCGGCAGGACGATCGGCGCCAGCTTCACTCCGCGCTGGGCCTCGGCGAGGGCCAGCCGGCCGATCTCACCGTCCGGCTTCTCCTGGTTCTTGATGGCTTGGCCGACCTGAGCGCGGGTCTTGCGGTCGGCGCCCCACAGCGGCGACACCATGGTGCCGGTCCGCCGGCGGACCGCTCGGACCATGAGTGTCAGGCCCAGCCCGCACAAGGCGATCAGGCCGATCAGCACGGCCAGGACGATCAGCCACGTCCGGGGCTCCCGCCCGGGCCCGGCCGCCAGAAACCCGGCGGCCAGGGCGAGCGGGATCAGCAGCCCGAAGACGATCAGGACGATCCGGAAGCGCCGGTCGGCGCGGGCCTGCAGGTCCACATCGGAGTGCTACCCGTCAGCGGCCGTAGCCGAACATCTTCGCGGCCAGGTCGGTCATCACCTCGGTGGCACCGGCACCGATGCCCAGGATGCGGGTGTCGCGGTAGTGCCGCTCGACCTCGCTCTCGCGCATGTAACCCATGCCGCCGTGCAGCTGGACGGCCTCGTCGACGACGTACTTGCAGGCGTCGACGGCGGCGTTCTTGGCCAGGCAGACCTCGCCGACGACCTGCTCGCCGGCGGCGTGGCGCAGGGCGACCTGCCGGGTGTACGCGCGGGCGAGCTCGATGCGCTGCCGCATCTGGACGAGCTTGTGCTGCACCACCTGCCGGGCGATCAGCGGCTTGCCGAACGTGTGGCGGCTGCGCGCGTACTCCAGGGTGAGGTCCAGGCAGCGCTGCGCGGTGGCGTACGCGTGCACCGCGGCGATGATCCGTTCCGGTACGAAGACCTGCGCGATCAGCAGGAACCCGCCGTCCTCGGGGCCGATCAGGTTGGCGGCCGGCACCCGGCAGTCGGTGAACGACAGCTCCGCGGTGTCGGAGCAGAGCCAGCCCATCTTGTCGAGCTTGCGTGACACGGTGAACCCGGGCGTGCCCTTCTCGATGACCAGCAGGCTGATCCCGGAGGCCCCCGGCCCGCCGGTACGCACCGCGGTGGTGACGAAGTCGGCGCGGGTGCCGGAGGTGATGAACATCTTGGCGCCGTTGACCACGTAGTCGTCGCCGTCGCGGACCGCGGTGGTGCGCAGCGAGGCCACGTCGGAACCGGCGTCCGGTTCGGTGATGCCCAGTGAGCAGACCTTCTCGCCGGCCAGCGCCGGGCGCACGAACCGGTCGATCAGCGCGGTGTCGCCGGTGACGATGATGTGCGGCAGGGCGATGCCGTGGGTGAACAGCGCGGCGTGCGCGCCGGAGGAGCCGCCGGCCTCCAGGAACGCCTCGGTGGCCACCACGGTGTCGACCGTGTCCCCGCCCTCGCCGCCGTGCTCCTCCGGGAAGCCGATGCCGTAGAGACCGGCTTTGGCGGCGCGTTCGTGCAGGTCGCGCGGGAGTTCGCCGGTCTTCTCCCAGTCGGCGAGGTAGGGATGGACCTCGCGGGTGACGAACTGGTGCATGGCGTCCCTCAGGGCCGCGCGTTCGGGGGTGTCGAAGGGGTCGGTATAGGACATCAACGCTCCTTTGCGGGACGTTCTACCAGGGTTTCCGGGGCTCGCCGGCCGAGCAGCACGGCGGCGGCGCGTTTCCAGCGGCGGATGAGCAGCTCGCGGCGGGCCAGGTCGCCGCTGACGATGCCGGTCATGGCGAGCCCGGTGAGCACCTCGAAGCTGAGCTGAACGACCGTGGCGAGCCGGGGGTCGCCGGGCATGGACTCCTCGAGCAGGGCACGGGACTGGGCGTGCAGCACCCCGAAGACCTCCTTCTCCACCGGGACCAGCGCGCCGCGCAGCTCGGCGTCGGTGCGTGCCGCGTTCCACAGCTCGAGGGCGGCCCAGAACAGCGGTGAGGAGAAGTGCCGCCAGAGGATGTCGATCAGGGCGTCCAGCCGGTCGGTGCCGGCTGACGCGGTAGCCAACTCAGCGGCGGCCAGTTCGGCGGCGAGGCCGTCGAGGCGGCGGCGGGCGACGTGCTGGACCGCGGCGACGAGCAGGTCCACCTTGGTCGGGAAGTGGTGCAGCAAGGTGCCGCGGGGCACGTCGGCGCGGGCGAGCACCTCGGTGGTGGTGGTCTCGGCGTGGCCGCGCTCGACCAGGCACTGGACGGTGGCGTCCAGAATCTTCGCCCGGGTGGCCTCGCTGCGTTGCGCCTGGGTGCGCCTGCCCTGTCCGATCACGCACTTACCGTACGGCGTGACGGTTAGTTTGTCTCCGGCGGATTTCTCGCGGCCTTGCCGTGAGCCAGCTCACCCCTTTACCGTCACGGCAGACTGTTAGGGGGACGTCGATGCTGCGTCGAGTGCTCGCCGTCGGTGCGGCGGTGGCCGGCACGGTCCTGAGCCGGATCACTCGCGGGCCGGCGGAGCCCGTCGCGCCGCCGGCGGTCGAGCCGCCCCGGGAGCTGGCGTACCCGTTCAGCGCCGCGGTGCAGATCGCGGCCGAGCCGTCGCGGGTCTTCGCGGTGCTCGCCGAACCGGCGCGGATGGCCGAGTGGCTGGTCATGCACACCGGCTGGCCGGTGTCGCCGCCGGGTGCCATCGAGGAGGGCGCGCGCTTCGCGCAGCGGGTCAAGCTGATGGGCATGCCGACCGAGGTGCGGTGGACGGTGGTCGGCCTGGATCCCGGGCGTACGGTCTGGCTGGACGGCACCGGTCCGATGGGGATCGTCGTCGGGTTCTATCTGTCGCTGACGCCCAGCGGTCCGGGCACGCTGGTCCGCGTCGACGGGGGTGTCGAGGGCGGGACCGCGGACGGGCCGCTCGGTCCGATGGTCGCCCGCAACCTCGCCGAGGCGATGCAGAAGTCCCTGGACCGGCTCGCGGACGTGGTCACGCGCCCGGCCGCCGGCGACTCGCCGACCGCCGCCCGGGGCCCCGCGTCCGGTACCGGCACGACGGCCGCTCGCTCCCGGCCGGCTCACCCCAGGCCCGCGCCGATCCGGCACGAGCGCGGTGGGCAGGACATCGACGCGTGGACGCCGGTGATCGTCGGGGTGGGGCAGGTCTGCGAGCGGTCCACCGAGCCGCTCGGCGGTGACCCGGTCTCGCTCGCCGTCCGCGCGTTGCGGCTGGCGGCCGAGGACGCCGGTGCCGACCTCCTTGCCCGCGCCGACTCGGTCGGCTATGTCGCCAGCGTGTCCTGGCAGTACCCGGACGGCGCCGCGCTGATCGCCGAGACGGTCGGCGCGACGCCTGCCGAGACCGTGCAGACCAGCATCTTCGGCGGGGACGGTTCGCTGCGGCTGCTCAACGACGCGGCCGCCGCGATCGCCGAAGGCCGCGTGTCGATCGCCCTGCTGGGCGGCGCCGAGGCCGCCGCCACCGCGGCCGCCGCCGAACGCGCCGGCCGGGATCTCGCCTGGCCCGGGCAGCCGGAGGGTACGGCGCCGACTCGCTCGGTCGGCGTGGACACCGCCCCGAACACCGACGTCGAGATCGCGGCCGGGCTGGTCGCGCCGATCTACCTGTACGCGCTCATCGAGTCGGCGGTGCGCGGCAAGCTCGGGTCGAGCCCGGCCAAGCACCGGGAGCGGATCACCGAGTTGTGGTCCCGGTTCTCCGGCGTGGCCGCGGACAACCCGCACGCCTGGCGGCCGGAGCGGCACAGCGCCTCCGCACTCGCCGAACCGGGTGCGGACAACCGGCCGATCTCCGCGCCGTACCCGAAGCTGCTCACCGCGAACCTGAGCGTCAACCAGGCCACCGGCATCATCGTGTGCAGCGCGTCAGCGGCGCACGAGGCCGGCATCCCGCAGGACCGCTGGGTGTTCGTGCACGCCGGCGCGCACGCCACCGACGAGTGGTACGTCACCGAACGCCACGACCTGGCCTCGTCGCCGGCGATCCGGGCCGCCGGCGATGCCGTGCTCGGGCACGCCGGGCTGACCATCGACGAGGTCCGGCACATCGACCTGTACGCCTGCTTCCCGTCCGCCGTCGAGATCGGCGCCGCCGAGCTGGACCTGCCGCTCGACGACCCGCGGCGTCCGCTGACCGTGACCGGTGGACTGACCTTCGCCGGTGGGCCGGGCAACAACTACACGAGCCATGCGGTGGCGAACCTCGTACCGTTGCTGCGCGCCGACCCGGACCAGTACGGCCTGGCCACCGCCCTGGGGTGGTATCTGACCAAGCACGCCGCGACCGTGCTGTCCGCCCGGCCGCCGCGCCGGGAGTACCGCGACATCGACGCCGACCTGCGGCTGCCGCGGCCGGCCGCCCGCAAGGTCGACACCGGCTGGACCGGGCCGGCCGTGTGCGAGGCCTACACCGTCCCGTACGGGCGCGACGGTGAACCGGAAGCCGTCATCGTCACCGCGATCACCCCGGGCGGCGACCGGGTGGTCCGCCGGGTCGCCGACCGGGAGCTGATCGACCGGCTGCTCGAGGACGACCCGCTCGGCTGGCGGCTCGAGATGACCGCCGACGGGTTCACGATCGCGGACACCACGCGCGCCGCCCTGCCGCCGGCCGGTGAGCCGCCGGTGCTGGTGGAGTGGCACGGCCCGGTCACCGTGATCCGGCTGAACCGGCCGGCCACCCGCAACGCCGTCGATCTGGCCACCGCCCGGGCGCTGGAACGGGCTGTCGACGCGTACGAGGCTGATCCTGAAGCGCGCGTCGCCGTGCTCACCGGGAGCGACGTCGCGTTCTGTTCCGGGATGGATCTCAAGGCCGCCGCCCGCGGCGAATATCCGGTCACCGAGGGCCGGGGGCTGCTGGGCCTGACCGCCCGGCCGCCCCGCAAGCCGCTGATCGCCGCGGTCGAGGGCGCCGCCCTGGCCGGCGGATGCGAGCTGGCCCTGGCCGCCGACCTGATCGTGGCCGCCGAGGACGCCGTGTTCGGCATCCCCGAGGTCAAGCGCGGCCTGGTCGCCGCGGCCGGCGGTGTCCTGCGGCTCGCGCAGAGCCTGCCCCGCAGCATCGCCCTGGAACTGGCGCTGACCGGCGCGCCGATGCCGGCCCGCCGCCTGTACGACCTCGGCCTGGTCAACCGGGTCACCCCGGCCGGCAAGGCCCTGGACACCGCTCTCGAACTGGCCCACGACATCGCCGCCAACGCACCCCTGGCGGTGTACCTCTCCAAGCGCATCGCCGACGAGCACCGCGACTGGAGCACCGCGGAGGCGTTCGACAAGCTCGCCGGCATCGCCGGTGAGGTGATCGGCTCGGCGGACGCCATCGAGGGTGTCCGCGCGTACGCCGAGAAGCGCGCACCCGTCTGGAAGGACCTCCCGCCCGCCTAACAAAGGTTCCTGACATGCTCGAAAATCTGCACGCCGTACTGCGCATGCACCAGATAGGCATCGTCAACCTGCTGCGCCCGCGCCGGCTGCTGCGCGCCGCCGTCAACAACGCCCGGCTCGGCCCGCAGGCCGCCCTGATCATGAAAGCGGCCGCCGAGCATCCCGACCTGCCCGCGGTCACCGACGAACTGGGCACCCTGACCTACCGCCAGCTCGACGAACAGTCCAACGCGCTGGCACACGCCCTGAAGAAACTCGGCCTGCCGGACCGCTCGGTGGTCGGCGTCCTGGCCCGCGACCACCGCGGCCTGCTGCTCGCCATCAGCGGCACCGCCCGCGCCGCCCTGCGCCTGGCCCTGATGAACACCGGCCTGGCCAAGCAGCAGCTCGCCGAGGTGGTGGCCCGGGAGAAGGTCCGCGTCGTGCTCTACGACGACGAGTTCGCGGACCTGGTCGACGGGCTGCCCGAGGACATCCCCCGCTACCTGACCTGGGGTTCCGGGCCGGTACCCACGATCGACGAGCTGATCGCCGCGCATCGCAGCACGCCGCTACCACCGCCGGACCAGCCCGGCGGGTTCATCATCCTCACCAGCGGCACCACCGGGCTGCCCAAGGGCGCGCCGCGGACCAAGGTGTCCCCGCTGGCCAGCGCCCTGATCGCGGACCGCATCCCGTTCCCCCGGCAGGGCGCCGCGGTGTTCGCGTCGCCGCTGTTCCACAGCACCGGCTTCGGCTCCTGGACCGTCGGGTTGTCGCTGGCCAACCACGCCGTGCTGCTGCGCCGCTTCGACGCCGAACGGATCCTGCAAGCGATCGACGAGCACCGGGCACAGATGCTGGTCGCGGTGCCGACCATGCTCACCCGCATCCTCGCGCTGGGCCCGGACGTCATCAACAAGTACGACACGTCGTCGCTGAAGACCGTCTTCGTCGCCGGGTCGGCCCTGGCGCCCGAGCTGACCGCCCGCTTCCACGAGCAGTTCGGTGACGTCATTTACAACGTCTACGGGTCGACCGAGGTGGCCGTCGCGTCGGTGGCCCAGCCGGCCGAGTCCCGCCGGGCGCCCGGGACGGTCGGCCGGCCACCGGTCACCGTGCACCTCGCGCTGTTCGACGACAACGACAAGCGGATCGACAAGCCGCACGTGCACGGGCGGGTGTTCGTGCGTACCGGCATCCCGTTCGAGGGCTACACCGACGGGCAGCACAAGCAGGTCATCGACGGCTACATGGCCACCGGCGACCAGGGCCACTTCGACGACGAGGGTCTGCTGTTCATCGACGGCCGCGACGACGACATGGTCATCTCCGGCGGCGAGAACGTCTACCCGGTCGAGGTCGAGAACCTGCTGGCCGAACGCGCGGACGTGGTTGAGGCGGTGGTCATCGGCGTCGACGACGACGAGTTCGGCAAGCGGCTGCGCGCCTTCATCGTGCCCACCGACTCCTCGGCGCGCGACCCGCAGGAGATCAAGGAGTACGTGAAGGCGAGCCTGGCCCGCTACAAGGTGCCCCGCGACGTGGTCTTCGTCGACGAACTGCCGCGCAACGCCACCGGCAAGCTGCTGCGCCGGGAACTGCCGACCGGACCGCTCAACGAGGCGTGAGCTCGGTCCCGGTCAGCTCCGCGCAGCGCCGCAGCAGTTCGTCCTGCAGCGCCTCGTCGTACGCCTGCGGGTTGGCCCGCAGCGCCCGCCGCTCCTTGAAGTAGTGGCTCGTCACCGTGGCCTCCGGGTCCTCGGAGGTGGCGAGCCACACCGGCGTGTCCGAGCCCTGCGGCAGGTCGTCGGTGGCGCCCGGCCCGCCCATCCGGGTGCGGATCCAGCCCGGGTCCACCGCGTTGCTCAGCGTGCCCGGCCAGTGGCGGGCCACCGCGAAGGCGAGCATCAGGTCGTACAGCTTCGAGTCGCTGTAGGCCTGCATGCCGTTCCACGGCCGGGACCGCCACTGCAGGTCGTCCAGCCGGGCCCGCCCGCCGGCCTCCAGGCCCGAGGTCAGATAGACCAGCCGGGCCGGCGCCGGCAGCAGCGCGGTCAACAGGTACGGGGCCAGGGTGTTCACCTGGAAGATGCGCTCCAGGCCGTCCTCGGTGATCACCGGTGCGCTCTGCCCGCCGCCGACACCCGCGTTGTGGATCACCACGTCGTACGGTCCGGCCTCGATCGCCTGCCGGGCCAGCTCCCGGGTCTGCGCCAGCGAGGCCAGCTCCCCCACCACCACGGCCGCGGCCGCCGGCACCTCCTTGGCCGCCTCCTCGGCACGCCGCTCGTTACGCGCGTGCAGCACCACCCGGTGGCCCTGCTCCGCGAGGGTGAGTGCGGTGTGCCGCCCGATGCCGTCGCTGGACCCGGTGATCAGAATCGTCGCCATGGCATCACCATGCCCTATGGCGTAGCGGGTACACCGATCGGTGTAGGCGCGAGTGCCTGCCCGGGGACGACGCCCGGCGGGCGGCCGCGCTTCTACGGTTCCGCCATGAGCACGAAGTTGATCCGGACCTGCCTCGGCGTCGCCGCCACCGCCATCGTCACCGCGGACATCGTCAACCCTCAGTACAGCCCCGTCGCTGAGACGGTCAGCCGCTACGTCAACGGCACCGCCGGCTGGCTGATCCCGGTGGCGATCATCGGCATGGGCGTCGCCTCGGCGGTACTCGCCGCCGGAGTGCGCGGGCCGGGCCGCTGGGCGCTCGCCGTCTGGGCCGGCGGGCTGCTGATCGCCGGGCTGGTCCCGGCGGACCCACCGGGCCGGTGGTCCCGGCCGTCCGTCGCCGAGATGGTGCACGGCGCGGCCGCCTGGATCGCTCTGATCGCGTTCCCGGTCGCCGCCGTGCTGCTCAGCCGGGCCGCCGGACGGCACCGCCGCCTGCTGGGCACGCTGGCGGGCATCAGCCTGCTGGCCACCGCCGGCCTGTTCGTGGTGCTGGCCGATGTGATGGACGGGCCGTCGCTGACGGTCGGCGGCACGCCGCTGGTCGGCCTGGTGGAACGCCTCGTCATCGCGGTCGACATGGCGTGGCTGGCGGTCGCGGCCGCCGCGGTCCGGAAAACCAGGTGATCCACCAGGCCGCTGGCGGCTAGCTTCGCCGGCATGGAACCACTCGATGAGCGGGCGATCCGCGCCTCCTTCGTCAATTGCAGCAAGGGCGAAGCGGGCCGGATCAAGATGCCCGCGGGCTTCGCGGACGGCAGTGTCCCGTGGAGCGACCTGGACTTTCTCGGCTGGACCGATCCGGGCGCGCCGTTGCGGGCGCTGCTGGTCGTGCCGGGTGGGAACGGTCCGACCGGTCTGGTGCTGCGCCGGCCGGAGGCACGGCGGGTGAGCGCGATGCGGTCCAGCATGTGCCGGATCTGCCTGACCGATCACGCCGCGTCCGGGGTGGCGCTGTTCGTGGCGCCGCTGGCCGGGGCGGCCGGGCGCAACGGCAACACCGTCGGTGAGTACATCTGCGCCGATCTGGCCTGCTCGCTCTACCTGCGCGGCCGGCGCCAGCCGAGGATGCGGCTGGTCCGCCGGGAGGAGACCCTCGGTCTGGCCGAGCGGGTCGAGCGGGCGATGACGAATCTGGCCGCCTTCACCGGCCGGGTGGTCGCGGGCTGAGCGAGGCGGGTCAGAGGCAGGAGGCGCAGACGCCGGGCGGGTACTCGGGGTCCGGCACGCGCATGTTGCTCTGTAGCGGTTTGCGTACGCGCGGGTCGTCGGTGCGGATCGGCACGAGCAGGTAGCGGTCCGGGCGATCCTTGACGATCTTCCAGCACAGGTCGTGTACGCCGTACAGCCGGCCGCCGCGCTCGCGCATCCCGGTCGCGAGGCAGATCGCGGCGGTGTTCTCGTTGACCGTGGCGCTCTTGGCCAGCGGCCACTGGGCCTGGTCCCACCACTCCATCACGATGCCCCGGTCGGACCAGTAGCGGATCGCGTGCACCTGGGGCAGGGTCTCGACCCCCGGGCAGGCGTCGACCGCGCCGGTCATCCAGACGTCGTAGCCGTTGGCCGGGTCGTCGGACGGCCCGGCGAAGGTGTCGGTGATCGCGATCGTGTGGCACTCGGACTCGTACGGCTCGAGCGGCACGGCCGGCTCGCTGATCGGGGTGTCCCGGGTGGTCCACGGGCTGCCCGGGACGTGGACGTAGGGCGACACCAGGCAGTTGACCGGGCAGAGCGGCCCGGTCGGCGTGACCCCGTCGGCCGGGTGCTCGCTCAGCGCGGCGTTGACCAGAGGATCGGTCAGCCGGACCGGGGCGAACCGGGTGACCAGGTGGTCGGTGCCGGTGCGCACCGGCCGCACGCACGCCGCGTTGCGGGCTACGACGGCGCCGTCCCGGCTGGTCAGGCCGGTGCTGACGCACAGCGCCGCGACGTCCGGCCGGATGCGCCCGAACCGGGAGAACGCCGTGGTGCCCTGCGCCGCGGCCGTCCACGGCGTGCTCATCAGGCCGATCGTCGCCCCGTCACGGACGTGGTACTGGGTGACCGCCAGGGTGGCGGCCCCGCCGCCGCAGGCCCGGGAGCGGCCGGCCACGGTGGCGTCGAACCACGGCTCCCAGAGATCGGAGTCGGGCCGGTAGACCCCGCGCATCCCGTCCAGGGTGACGGTCACGCAGGGTTCGGCGGCCGGCGCCGGAGCGGCGGCAGGGCTCGCCGATGCCGGTGCCGTGGCGGCGGAGAGCATGAGCAGGACGCCGGCCAGCCCGGCGACTATGCGGTCGATCATCAGGTTCGATCCTGTTCCGAGGTGGACAGCTGCGGTGGGCGTGCGGCGTTCATCGCGCCGAGAGCGAGGCCGAGCTGGAAGCGGTTCTCCACGCCGAGGTGGTCCATCAGCCGGCGCAGGGTGTTGGTGACCGAGCGGGCGCTGATCCGCAGCTGCCCGGCCGCGGTGACGTCGGTGTGCCCGAGGGCGAGCAGGTCGACGAGCGCCTGCTCACGGCTGGTCAGCACGATCGGGGTGACGGCGCCGACGTATGGGTCCGCCGCCACCTCCCAGTGCCGTTCGAAGAGCTCGGCGAGGGCGCTCACCACGCCGGGGTGGCCGATCTCGAGGTACCCGCGCTCGATGCGTTCCGGGTCGGCCGGCAGCAGGGCGACCGCCCGGTCCAGGACGATCAGTTTGAGCGGCACCCGCAGCGACTCGCGGATCCGGTACGCCGGATGCGGCCGTTCCTGCGGGTTCAGCGTGTCCCGGTCGGCCGGTGGCACGCCGAGCACCCGCATCCGGGTGCCCTGCGCGATCAGCCGCCGGTCCAGTTCCGCGCCGGTGCGGGCCGACTCGGCGTCGAACGCCTGCTCCGGGTTGATGGTCAGGGTCTCCTGCCGGCCGGGCAGCAGTTCGGCGTAGCGGGCCCGGGTCAGGTGCCGGGTGGGCAGGTAGCGCACCTGCTCGTCCTGCAGGCCGCCGAGCACCGGGGCGGACAGCGGCAGGGCCAGTGCGCCGAGCCGGGTGCGCAGATCGCCGACGATGCGCCGGTGCGACTCGGCGAGGGCACGCTCGTCGGCCAGCGACAACCGCCGGGTGCGCAGGGCGGCGACCACCACGTCCGGCGGCACGGCGGCCCAGGTACGGCTCCGTACGGCCTCGCCGGCCGTGACCGCGCCGGCGGACCGCAGTTCGGCGAGCGCGTCATCGATGCGGCGGACCGGCATCGCCAGCTCCAGGCCGAGATCACGGCGGGTGCGCGGGCCGAACGTCACGAGCGTGCGATAGACCAGGTCGGCGTCGGCGGAGGCGCCCCAGCGTACGAGCGACGGCAGCGCCGCACCGATCGGCAGCGTGGTGGCTGCCCGGCCGGCCCGCGCGGCGGGCACGGTGATCGTCACGGCCGGATCTCCGTGGAAGCCACCGCGCTGCCGGCGGTCTGCTCGGTGACCGCCGGGTCGGACGGTGCCTTGGGTGTGTGCGACCGGCGCAGGAAGCCGAGCGCCAGGCCGAGCTGGAAGCGGTTGGCCACGCCGAGGCGGTCCATCAGGCTGCGCAGGATGTTGGTCACCGAACGTGGGCTGATGCCGAGGCGCTCGGCGGCGCCGGCGTCGGTGTGGCCCTCGGCGAGCAGAGCGATCAGTTCTCGCTCGCGCTCCGACAACGTGATCTTCGGCAAGTCTGTCTCCATCGAGGACCGCCATCGGCAACGGGCGGCACCCCCGCCCACGCCCCGTCGCCGCACTCAACCACACCGCTGTACCGGTGACCAGACCTGCCCGTTTTGTCGCCGGTGGATCGCGGCCATGGTTGCGGAATCCCGCAAATCCGCGGTGCCCGGCGCGGCATTCGTTGACCGTCCGAAGTGCTCGCCCGCACGCTGCGATCACACGGCGGGACCACCCGCCGTGGATACGGCCCGGAGCGAGCACGGGTCCGGCATCGGCACGGGGGATGCCGGCACCGCATTGTCGCGTACCTCCGGGCCGTCATCGTGGAACTCGCCGAAATGGAGGCATGATCATGCGTGTTTCTCGGTTGCTCGCCGCTCTGGCGGTCCTCGGATCGCTGGTGCTCGCCACACCGGCGGCCGCCGCGCCGGCCGGCCCAGCCCGGGCGGCGGCCCTCGCCGGTCCGGTGATCCGCAGCCTCGACACCGACGCGGCCGGCAAATGCCTGGACGCCTACAACTGGGGTGTCGGGCCGTGGGTGCACATGTATCCCTGCCATGGTGGAGCCAACCAGGTCTGGACGTTGTACAAGGGTTACGGCAACGGCACGTTCGACGTCTTCTACACCCACAACGGCGTGAACAAGTGCCTGGACGGGGTGGCGGGGCACGGCCAGCAACTGACGGTCTGGAACTGTGACCGCAGCACCGGGCAGCGTTTCCGGCAGCGTGGCTCGGAGCCGGGGGCGATGGTGCTGGAGAGCGTGCGCTACCCGGGTCAGTGCCTGGACGTCTCGAACTGGGGCCGCAACACCGCGGTGATCCTGTTCACCTGCAACCTGGCCCCGAACCAGGCCTGGTCACGCGAGTCGCTCTGAATCCGGCCGGGACCGGGGTGGCGGCCCCGGTCCAGGCCCGGCGCGTCAGTGCTTGCGGGCGACACCGCCGTAGAGGGCGACCTGGGCGTCGGTGTACGGGGGCTCGCCCTCCGGCCGCCAGCGCTGGATCGGCACCACGCCCGGCTCGACCATCTCCATGCCGGGGAAGAAGCGGGCCACCTCCGCCTTGCTGCGCACCCGGGTGGTGACGCCCTGCCGGCGCATCACCTCGGTGAACCGGGCCCACGCCTCCGGGTCGTGGTCGCCGGTGATGTGCGAGATGACCAGGTAGCTGCCGTGCGGCAGGGAGGCCATCAGCCGGGCCACGATGCCGTACGGGTCGGCCGCGTCGTCGAGGAAGTGCAGCACCGCGTAGAGCAGCAGGGCGACCGGCTCGCGCAGGTCGAGGGTGTCGCGCAGTTCCGGTGCGGCCAGGATCCGCTCGGGTTCGCGCAGGTCGGCGTCGAGGTAGCTGGTGCGGCCCTCGCCGGTGCCGGTGAGCAGGGCGCGGGCGTGTGCCAGCACCAGGGGGTCGTTGTCGGCGTAGACGACCCGGGCGGACGGGTCGACCGACTGCGCGACCTGGTGCACGTTCGGTGCGGTGGGCAGGCCGGTGCCGATGTCCAGGAACTGGCGGATGCCGGCTTCGGCGGCCAGGAACCGTACGGTGCGCTGCAGGAACGCGCGGTTCTGCCGGGGCGCGGTCGCCGCGTCCGGGTTGGCCTTGAGTCCTTCGGCGGCGGCCGCCCGGTCGGCGGCGAAGTTGTCCTTGCCGCCGAGCAGGTAGTCGTACACCCGGGCGGGATGTGGCCGCCCGGTGTCGAGTGGTTCGACCATGATCTCTGCCCCCATCGATCAAGGATGATCGACAAGGATAGACCCCGCGCCCGATCGTGGCGGATCCGCATCACTGAACCGGCTGATCAGCCTTTGATCGCTCCGGCGGTCATCCCGGCGACGATGCGGCGGTTGAAGAACAGGAACATGATCAGCGGCGGGACGGTGACCAGCAGGATGTCCATGAACAGCAGGTGGTACTGGGTGGCGAACTGGCCGGAGAAGTTGTAGATGGTGGTCTGCACGGTGGCGTTGTTCGAGCCGGGCAGGAAGTACAGCGGGTTGACGAAGTCGTTGAAGACGGTCACCGACTGGACCACCACCGCGGTGATGATCACCGAGCGGAGCAGCGGGAAGATCACCTGAAAGAAGAGCCGTAGCGGGCCGGCGCCGTCGATGACCGCCGCCTCGTCGAGTTCGCGCGGGATGGTGGCGATGAACGCGCGGAACAGCAGCACGCAGAAGCTGAGCCCGAAGGCGACCTCGATGGCGATCAGCCCGGGCATGGTGCCGAACAGGCCGAGGCCGTCGAGGACCCAGATGGTCGGCACCACCGCGGGCGGGATGATCAGCCCGGACAGCACCAGGAAGTTGATCAGCCCGTTCCAGCGGGAGGCCCGCCGTTGCAGCACGAAGGCGACCATCGCGGCCAGCACCACCATGATCGCCACGCTGGAGACGGTGAGGATCGTGCTGTTGATGTACGCGATGATCAGCATGTAGTCGCGGGCCTGAAGCACCTCGATCAGGTTCGGCACGAAGTGGAACGACGACGGCCAGGAGAAGTCCAGCTGCGCCGCCTGCCGGGCGTCCTTCGCGGCGGTGAGCAGGATGAACGCGAACGGCACCAGGAACACCACGGCGGAGACGAGGATCGCGGCCGAGCCGATGAGCCAGCTCCTGGCTCGCGCGGTGAGCGTCACAGCTCGACCTCCTTGCGGTTGAGGAAGCGCGACAGCGGCAGCACGATCGCGGTGACCACGACGAACAGCACGACGTTGCCGGCGGTGGACAGGCCGTAGAACCCGGCCTGGTACTGCTTGTAGATCACCGAGGCGATGACGTCGGAGGTGAAGCCCGGGCCGCCGCGGGTCATCGCCCAGATCAGGTCGAACGAGCGCAGGCCGCCGATCAGCGACAGGATGATCACGGTGACCGTGGCCGGGCGGGCCAGCGGCAGGATCAGGTGCCGGAAGTTCGCCCAGGCGCCGGCGCCGTCGACCCGGGCCGCCTCGAAGTACTCCTGCGGGATGGAGACGATCCCGGCGATGTAGATCAGCGTGGCCAGCCCGACGCCCTTCCAGACGTCGACGAGCGCGACCGACAGCAGCGCGTACGAGGGATCGGTGAGCCAGCCGGGGCCCTCGATACCGACCGTCGCGAGGGTCTGGTTGATCAGGCCCTGCTCCGGGTTCATCAGCACGGTGAAGGTGAGACCCACCCCGATGGTGCTGACCAGCACCGGGAAGAAGACCACCGAGCGCAGGTAGCCGCGGGCCACGATCCGGGAGGTCAGCAGCACGGCGAGCAGCAGCCCGAGGACCACCTTGGCCCCGGAGGTGACCACACCGTAGATCAGCGTGTTGACGAAGCCCTTGACCAGGGCCGGTTCCTGGAAGAACTGGACGAAGTTGTCCAGTCCGATGAAGTGCGACTCGAACAGCGTCCACCGGGTCAGGCTGAAGTAGAACGAGGCGAACGTCGGGATCAGGAACAGGACGCCGTAGACGATCGCGGCGGGCAGGTAGAACCAGTGCGGGTACGGGCTGCGGACCCGCGCGGGGGGCGACCCGGTGTCCCGGGCCGTCCCGTCGCGGGTTTCCAGAAGAACGCTCATGACCAGCCCGGCAGGCCGAGCTGCTGGGCCTGCTTCTTGACGTCCTCGTCGTACAGTTTCGCCCCGTCGGGGGCCTTGCGGATGCCGGAGCCCACCTCGACGCAGATCTGCTCCAGCGCCGGGCCCTTGACCGGGGAGAGGAACTCCAGCGCCAGGCTGGAGGCACCCGGCTTGTCGATGTAGGTCTGCATGTCCTTGACCACCTGCGGCACGTCGTCCGGCAGGGTGCAGCCCTGCACCGCGAACGGGCCGTTGATCACGGTGGCGTTGGCCTGTGCGGCGCATCCCTCGGGGCTGGCGATGAAGGCGAGGAACTTCCTGGCGGCGTCGAGTTTCTCGCCGGTGGTGCTGGCCGGGATGTAGGCGCCGGCGGGCGCCCAGACGGTGAGGCCGTTCTTGGCGGCGTCGTCGCCGGGGATCGGGAACAGCCCGATGGTGTCCTTCTCCTCGGGGAAGGTGCCGAGGAGCTGGCTGATGATGCCGGACAGGATCGGGTAGTGCGCGCCGGTGCCCTTGGCCAGCTGCTCGACGGCGTCGTTGAGCTTGGCCGAGGCGAAGTCCTTGTTGGTGTACCCGGCGGCGTGCACCTCCTGGAGGTGCTCGAACCCGGCGAGCGCGGCGGGGGTGGTCGCGTACTTGGCCTGGTTGGCGGTGTACTTCTCGGCGAAGTCGGGCTGGGCGGCGGTGACGTTGTGGAAGTCGCCGAGCACGAACAGCTGTGACGTCCAGGTCTCGCCGTACGACTGGATCACCGGGGCGACGCCGGCCGCCTTGAGCTTGGCGTTGTTGGCCATGAACTCGTCCCAGGTCGTCGGGACTCGCAGGCCGTTCTTCTGGTAGACCTCGCGGTTGTAGAGGATCGCGCCGGCGTTGTAGGTGCCGAACGGCGCGCCGAACAGCTTCTGCTCGCTGGTCACCGAGGTCTTGAAGTTCTCGTCCAGCTTCCCGGCCCACGGCTGGTCGTCGACCGCGACCAGGTTCTTGGTCGGGGCGAGGGCCTGCATCAGCGAGCCGGAGTTGTACTGGAAAACGTCGGTCATGTCGCCGGTGGACAGCCGGGTCTTGACCAGGTTGTCGCCCTCGGTGCCCTGCGGGCGGGTCTCCACCTTCACCACGATGCCGGGGTTCTTGGCGTTGAACTCCTTGGCCAGGCCCTCGGCCATCTTGCTGTTGGTGTCCGAGTTGTCGACCATGAACGACAGCGTGACACCGCTGCCGTCGTCGTCACTGGAGCCGAGGCTGCCGGCACTACAGCCGGACAGCGCGAGGGCGGCGGCCGTGAACGCGGCCAGGGCTATCTTGAGTCTCACTTCTTCCTCCAGGGGGGTTCAGGCATCGGTGCCGGGCAGCAGCTCGGCGAGACGGCGGCGCAGGTCCGCGGCGCCCGGCGCGAAACCGGCCGCGGTGAGGGCTTCGATGAGCTGCTCGGCGGGGGCGTCCAGGTAGCGGCCGAGCCGGGCCGCGACCGCCGGTTCGCCGGAGGCGGCGCCGGCCTCCACCGCGGCGACGACCACGGACTGCCACAGCGGTTCGCGGTCGAGAACGTCACGCACGGTGACCAGGGGTGCGTCGGCCACCGGGTCGGCGACGGTCCAGGAGTGACTGCCGTGCGCGACGGTGACCGGGTCGGCGCCGGGCAGCCGCACGGTCGCGGTGCTGCCGACCGGCACGCGCAGGTCCAGGTGGAATTCGCCGCCGGCCCGGCGCCAGGAGACCTCCGCCGTTCCGTACGGGGTGAGGTGGCGCGCCGACGCCGAGGTGAGGCCGTGACCCGGCACCGGCGCCACCAGGATCTCCCGGTAGCCGGGGGCGGCCGGGGCCAGCCCGGCGACCCGGCGGTGCAGCCAGTCGGCGACCGCACCGAGCGCGTAGTGGTTGAACGAGGTCATCTCCCCCGGGTTGATCGACCCGTCCGGCAGCATGCTGTCCCAGCGCTCCCACACCGTGGTCGCGCCCATCGTCACCGCGTACAGCCAGGACGGGCAGCCGGTCTGCAGCAGCAGCCGGTAGGCCACCGCGGACTCCCCGGCGTCGGTGAGCGCGTCGGCGATCAGCGGGGTGCCGACGAAACCGGTCGCGATCCGGAAACCCGAGGTGCGTACCAGATCCGCCAGCCGCCGCCCGGCTCGCTCACGCTGCCGCGCGTCCGGCAGCAGGGCCCAGTTCAACGCCATGGCGTACGCGGTTTCGGCGTCACCGAGCACGCGGCCACCGGCCGTCACGTATTCGGCGGCGAAGGCCTCGCGCACCCGGGCGGCCAGGTCCGCGTACCGCCGGGCGATCGCGGTCTCGCCGAGCACGGCGGCCGCCTCGGACAGCACCTGCGCCGAGCGGGCCAGGTGCGCGGTGGCGATCACGTCGGCGTCGGTGCGAGCCTGGAACGGGTTCTCCGGCGGCGCGGCCGGGTCCAGCCAGTCGCCGAACTGGAACCCGCCGGTCCACAGCAGGTCGTCACCGGCCAGCTCGGCGATCTTGTCGACCCAGGCGCGCATGCTGGGCAACTGCCGGGCCAGCACCTGCCGGTCACCGGTACGCCGGTAGACCGTCCACGGGACCAGGGTGGCCGCGTCACCCCAGGCCGCGGCCGCCGGTGACTGGTCGCGCAGCACGTCCGGCACCACGAACGGCACCGAACCGTCCTTGTGCTGCTCGACGGCGAGATCGGCCAGCCAGCTGGTCAGGAAGCCGGCGGTGTCGTACAGGAACGCGGCGGTCGGCGCGAACACCTGGATGTCACCGGTCCAGCCGAGCCGCTCGTCGCGCTGCGGGCAGTCGGTCGGCACGTCCAGGAAGTTGCCGCGCATGCCCCACACGACGTTCTCGTGGAAGCGGTTGAGCAGCTCGTGCGAGCTGTCGAACCAGCCGGTACGCCGCAGGTCGGAGCCGACGACGATCGCCTCGACGTCCTCCGGGCGCAGATCGCCGGCGCCGGTGATCTCGGCGTAGCGGAAGCCGTGGAAGGTGAAGCAGGGTTCCAGGGTGACCTCGTCCGGGCCGGCCAGCACGTACGTGTCGGTGGCGGCGGCGGTGCGCAGCGGGCGGACCCCGAGTTCGCCGTTCTCGAGCACCTCGGCGTGCCGGACGGTGATCTCGTGGCCCTCGGCGTGGCCGCGGGTCTTGAGGCGTACCCAGCCGACCAGGTTCTGACCGAAGTCGACGAGGGTGCCGTCGATCTTCACCGCGGGCAGCACGCCGGTGACCCGGACCGGCGGCCCGTCGGCGCCGACGAGCCGGCCGAGATCGGCAGCCACCACCTGGACCGGGTGCGCCTGTTCCTCGTTTTTGCGCAGGTCGGTGCGTTGTCCGTCGTACAGATCATCGGTTTTGATCGCACTGGGCGCGTCCTGCCACGTCTCGTCGGTGACCACCAGCTGGGTCGTGCCGTCGGCGAACGTGAGCTCGAGCTGCGCGAGCAGCGCGAGCCGGTCGCCGTAGAGGGCGCGGCCCTGGGCGAAGCCCAGCCGGCCGCGGTACCAGCCGTTGCCGAGCAGCACGCGCAGGCTGTTCTCGCCCGGCCGGATCTGGTGGGTGATGTCGTAGACCTGGTAGCGCAGGCGGCGCGGATAGCTGGTCCAGCCGGGGGCGAGCTCCAGGTCGCCGACCCGCTCGCCGTTGAGTTCGGCCCGGTAGAGGCCGTGCGCGGTGGTGTAGAGGCGGGCCCTGGTGATCTCACCGGTCACCGTGAACGCCTTCTGGACCGCGTTGTCATCCTGCCCGGTGGGGCTGATGAACCGCGCGGTCCAGTCCTCGGCGGCGAACAGGCCCGCCTCCACAGTCTTGGGATCGCTCCACTCGCTCCAGCCGCCGTCGCCGCGCACCCGGACCCGCACCTCGGTGTGCTCGCGCGAGCGCAGCGGCGCGCCCGGCCACGGCACCAGCACCTGCTCCGCCGACTCCACCAGGTGGCGCTGGTCGCCGACGGCGATCTCGTAGGCCTGTTGCCGCCAGCCCGGCTCGGCGTCCTCGACGATCCAGGACAGCCGCGGTGCCGGGGTGTTGACGACGTCGCCGTCGGTGTGGTGTTCCAGGCGCAGGACCAGCATGGGGCTCCTCGATCAGGACGATGTGACTCTGCCCGGGGCGTTACCCGTGGGTTAACACGGTGTTGCGGGCGCAGCTCCATCGTGGTTCCGGCGCACCGGCGTCGATAGGCCAAGCTGCACCTGGCCTAGCACGATATTGACCTGACGTGGTTTGGTGTCGGGATGAGCGAACCTCCCGTGGGAAGCGATCGCGGCCTGCTGTACTTCGCCGACGGGTCGCTCGCGTACGCCGGGCACTACATGCACCAGGACCGGCACCCCGATCACACGCACAGCTTCCTGGAGATCGCCGTCATGGTCGGCGGAGCCGGACGGCACCGGTCCGTGCTCGGCGACCAGCAGCTCAGCATCGGCGACGTGGTGCTGTTGCGCCCCGGCGTCTGGCACGGGTACGAACAGTGTTCCTCGCTCGACCTGTACAACTGCTGCTTTTCGGTTGATCTGCTGCATCGCGAGCTCGCCTGGACCCGGGAGGATCCGCTGCTTGGCTACCTGCTGTGGACCGGGCCGTACGCGATGCAGCGCCGCGGCATGCTCACCGCCCACCTGTCCGGCTCCGAGCTCGCGGAGTGCATCGAGCACCTGGACGCGCTCGACAAGCTGCGAGCCCATCCGGTCGGGGCGCACCGTGGCGACATCATCGGGCGGCTCACGCTGTTCCTGTCGGTGCTGGCCCGGGCGGTGGCCGGGGAACAGGCGAGCGCACCGACCCATCCGGCCGTCACCCAGGCCATGCGGCTCATGGAGGCCGACCTGGCCCGCCGGTGGTCGCTGACCGAACTCGCCGACCATCTGGGGCTGAGCGCGGGATATCTGGTGCGCATCTTCAAGGCGACCACCGGGTTGCCGCCGGTGGCGTACCTGTCCCGGCACCGGGTGGAGACCGCGGCGAACCTGCTGCTGCACACCGATGAACCGATCACCCAGATCGCGCAGGACGTCGGGTGGCCGGATCAGAACTACTTCGCCCGGCGGTTCCGGTCGCACTACGGGTTGAGCGCCTCGACGTACCGGGCGCGGTTCACGCACGGGACGGTACGGCTAGGGGCCACCGGCAAGCCGATCCACTGAGCCCTACGGCTGGGGCCGGGAGGTCTCCCGCCCGGCCCCAGCCATCCCCCGATCCCCCCGGTCAGTGCAGCGCCCGGCTTCGCAGCGGGGCGCTGGGTGCCGCTACCGGCTCGCGCCGGGCGGTGCGGCCGGCGCCGCGTGCCAGCGGCGCCAGAGCGGCCAGCAGCAGCAACGCGGCGAGTGGGAGCAGATCGAGGTGCACGGTGACGGCCACGATGCCGGCGCCGAACAACAGCGGGCTGCGGACCGGCACCGCGCGGGCGGCGACCAGCAGGCCCAGCAACGTCAGCATGCCCAGGGTGAACGCCATCGGGCCGGCCGCCTCCAGTGCGGCGGGCAGCGGCATCGCCTGCCGGAAGCCGGGCGACAGATCGCCGGTGATCACCCAGAGGAAGCAGGCCACGCCGAAGACCGTCACGGCGGCGGCGACCGAGGCGACCCGCCGGGCGCCGGCCGGTGCCAGCGCGACCAGGCTCGCCGCGAGCACGCCGAACAGGACCATGGCGGCGAAGAACGCGAGGTGGCCGAGGTTCCAGGCGAGGCCGGGGCCGCGGTCGCCGTCGAAACCGTCGGCCAGGCGCAGCACGCCGTAGGCGAGCAGCAGCAGCGGCGCGTCCATGGCGGCCTGGCGGACGGTGACGTTGTTCGATGACATGAGCCGACCGTACGGCCGTGGCGGCGCGCTGGAATACCGGCGGTTTCCCTGCCTGTCCCCCCATCCCGCCCTCGGGGACCACCCTCACCACCTCTAAGGCATCCTAGGAACCTATCTCAATCGCGGTAACGTGCCTCACTCCTATCGAATCGGTAGGACTGATATGCTCGCCGCCCCAGGACGAGTGAGGCGCCCGTGACCACCCAGACCGAACAGGCCGCCGAGAGCTTCATCGCCGGGCGCGCGTTCACCACCGGCCTTCCCGGATTCGTCGGCATCGCGGTGGACCTGCTTCTCGATCCGGCCGGTGCGCCGGGCGGCCGGCGGCCGCTGCGGCACGGTTTCCTGGACACCCGTTCGCCGCGGCTGATGGTGGTCAGCGGGCCGCCCTCCCCCGGGCTCGACGTGGCCCTGCGGCGGATGAGCGACGACCTGGCCGCCGCCGGCCGCATCGCCGAGCAGCACCGCCTGACCGTCCTGCCGCTGGCCACCGGCACCGCGCACCCGGAGGGCCCGGCGCACGCGCTCGGCACGGCCACGGCCGGCGTCCGAATCGGTCTGGAGGCGGGCCTCGACGACGGCGGCCCACTCGGCCTGCGCCGCCGCTGGGCCCTCGCGCACACCCTCGCCCCGGTGCTGGCGGCCGCGTTCGCGAACTCGCCGCTGCGCCACGGGCGGCCCACCGGCTGGCGCAGTGTCCGTACCGCGCTGCGCCGTGACCTGCCGGTTCTTCCCGCCCTCGAGCCCCGGGCCGGCTGGGCGGCGTACGCGATGGACGCTCCGGCCGCGACCGGCCGCTCCCTGCGGCAGTGGATCCGGTCCGGCGGCCGGCCGGCCCCGGCCGACCTGGACCGGCACCTGGCGGCGCTGCGCCCGCCGGTGGCCGCCCGCGGTCACCTGGAGCTGGATCCGGCCGACCGGCAGCCGGGCGCCGGCTGGCGTCTGGTGGCCGCGGTGACCACGGTGCTGCTCGACGATCGGCGTGCGGCCGAGCAGGCCTGGGCGGCCACCGCACCGCTCGCCGGCGAAGCGCGCCTGTGGGAGCGGGCCGGGCGCGACGCGCTCACCGATCCGGTGCTGGCCGCCGCGGCACGCGACTGCTTCCTGGCCGCGTACGCGGCCCTCGCCCGCCAGGGCGCCGCCCGGGAGTTGCGCGATGCCCTGGCGGAGTTCACCGACCGGTACGTGTCCCGCGGCCGCTGCCCCGCCGACGACGTCCTCGACCAGGCGACGGCCAGCCCGTGAGCGCTCGACGACCGCGCGTGCCGTTCGCGGTAGCCGTCACGGTGAACCTTCGCCGAACAGTTGTGACCATGGGATGCCGGTTGCGACGCTCGAAGTAACGCGCCGCACTCTCCGCGGTGCACCGATCGGTGAGGATTACTGGTAGTGGATCCTCGTGGGCCTGATGGTTTCTTCGGCCGGGCGGGCCTGGCGATGCCGCGCGTGCGCTCGCCGTATCTGTTCGACCGGTTCGAGGACGGAGAGGACGAGGGTGTCAGCGTCACGCTGGACATCGAGTCGTCGACGGTCACGCTGGCCGTCCACGGCCTCTGGGGACGCACCCGGCAACGCGACGTGTACGTCGCGATCCGTAAGTGCCTCAGCGAGCACCCGAACAGCCTGGTCATCGACCTGGAGAGCCTGCGGGACCCGCACGCGGCGAGTGTCAGTACCTGGCTCATGGCCCGGCGCCTCAGCGCCAACCTGAATCCGCCGGTGCGGGTGCTGATCTGTGTTCCCCAGGGCACCGCGCTCGCGGCCCGCCTGGACCGGATGGGCGCACCACGATTCCTGCCGACGTTTCCCAGCGCGGCGCAGGCACACGCTGCCGCGTCCGAGCCGTCACCGCCGGCCGACCGGATCCGCCTGCGGCTCACCCCGGCGGCCGACGCCGCGGCGCGGGCACGCGCGGCCGTCACCGACGCGTGCACCGCCTGGCACCTGCCTGAACTCGCCGACCGGGCCCGGCTCGTGGTCTCCGAACTCGTGGTCAACGCCGTGGACCACGCCGGCACCCCGATCACCGTGGTGATCGCCCGGCGCGGCACCGCGATTCAGGTGATGGTGCGCGACAGTGGTCCGGCCCTGCCGCACCGCTTCGGCGTATCCGAGGCGCCGCCCGGTCAGATCCCGGTGAGCGGGCTGGGCCTGGTCGCGGTGCACGCGGCCGCGACCGCGTGGGGGGCGATGCCGACGCACGACGGTAAGGCGGTGTGGGCGACGATCCGGCCCCGGACGGCCCGGCGATGAGGACCTACGCGAACGGCCCGGTCGGCAACGATCCGGTGATGCCCGCCATCGTCGCCGAGGTGCACGGCGACACGCTGACCCTGCGGCTCACCGGTGACATCGACGCGTTCACCGCGCCCGCCCTGCTCGAGCAGGCCCACCTCATCATCAAGACGGGCTCGGCGAGTCATGTCGTCGCCGACCTCGCCGAGGTCACCTTCTGCGACGCCGCCGCGATCCGGGCCCTCGACGGCCTGGCCGTGGCCGCCGCCGACCGCGGCGGCAGCCTGCGGCTGCGCGACGCGCAGCCGCACATCCGGTGGCTGTGTCTCCAGGTCGGGGCCGGCGACCTGCTCGCCGACTGAGGCGGCCGGCGGATCGGGTCAGCCGCGGACCAGGCTCAGGACGGTGTCCATCGCCTTGAACCGGGTGGCGCCGGTGCCCAGCAGGCCGTCCGGGACGATCAGCTCGTCGAGCCCGCCGGCCCGGTACTCGGCGATCGTGTCGGCCAGCCGCTCGGGCGAGCCGCCGATGACAGGCACCGGCAGGTTCTCCGGCAGCGGGCCGTCGACCACGATCAGCGCCTGGGCGGTCCGCGCGATCGTTCTCGGGTCCCGTCCCAGGTCGGCGCAGTGGCGGTCGAGCACCGCCGACTTGTGGGCGATCAGATCCGGGCGGCCCCAGGCGTTCCACATGTCGGCGTACTCGGCGACCACCCGCAGCATCCGCTTCTCCCCCTTGGCGCCGATCAGGATCGGCAGCGGGTCCTGCACCGGCTTGGGTTCACAGACCGCGTCGGTGAGCGTGTAGTACTCCCCGTGCAGCGTGGTGCGGCTCTCCCGCAGCAGGCCACGGAGCACCTGCAGGGCCTCCACGAAACGGTCGATGAGCTTGCTGACCGGGGGCAGCTCGATGCCGTACTGCTCGTGCTCGTTGATCTGCCAGCCGGCGCCGACGCCGAGGACGAAGCGGCCGTTGGTGATCTGGTCGACGGTCGCCGCCATGTTGGCCAGCACCGCTGGATGCCGGTAGGTGTTGCCGTAGACCAGCGTGCCGACGCGCAGCCGCGGGACGGTCGCGCCGAGAGCGGCGATCAGCGAGCCGCACTCCAGCACCGGGTGGTCGGCGCCGAGCGTGCCGCCGGCGTTCGGCATGAAGTGGTCGGCGACGTAGACGCCGTCCCACCCGGTCTCGGCAGCGTGGCGAGCCACCTCGAGGACGTCACCGTACGGTTGTGCCGCACCCGGCCAGATCGAGATTCGCATGCCGTTCAGCCTGCCATCGGGGCAGCTGTGATACGACTGAGGGGTGGGCGAGCCTGACGCGGCGCGCCTTTCCCGCGCCGCAGACCCGGGACCAGCACGTCGTGCGCTCGCGCACGACGTGCTGGTGCCCCCCCCGCCGCACCCCGGCCGCGCGGCCGGGGGGCAAGCCGAGCCGGCCCGCCGCCGGTACGCCGAGGCGACCCTCCGGATGCGCCGGGCCCAGCAGGCAAGGGCGGAGGCGGAGGCCCGGCGCAGGGCCGCCGAGAGCTGGCGTCACGAGGTGCACGAATACCTGCGGGTCTGGTGGGCGCAGGCCGGAGAACGGACGGCCGCCGCGGCGCTGCGCCCGCCCGGCCGGCCGGGCCTCACCCTGTTCGCGGCCGACTTCCTCCGGGTCGAGGAACCGGCGGCGATCATGTCGGCGACGCTGGAGGCGGCGCTCGCGCTGAGCCCGGCGCGGATGGGCAACATCCAGCTGTACGACGCCGCCGCCGGCGGGTTGCGCATCGTCACGCAGTACGGGTTCGGCCGTGACTTCCTGGACTTCTTCGCCCTGGTCGACGACCGGCGGTCGGCGTGCGGGGTGGCCCTGGCAGACGCGCGCACCGTGCAGGTGCACGACGTGGAGCGCAGCGAACTCTTCGGCCGTGGCCCGGCCCGCGACGTGGTGCTGGCCGCGGGGGTACGGGCGGTGCGCTCGATTCCGCTGGTCAGCGACGGGGTCCAGCTCGGGGTGCTGTCGGTGCACTACCACAAGCCGCACGACCCGGACCCGGTGGAGCGCCAGCTGCTGGCAACGGTGGCATCCGCGGGGATGCGCCGGCTGAGCCGCTCAGCCGGCAGCTAGAGCTTCCGTAGTCAGGCTCCCCAAGCGGTGATCTTGCTTGGCCCATGCTCAATGCCGTCTCAACGGCCGCCAGACAGCACCCACGTGGGGCCGGACAAGACCCTGACCACCAAGGCTCTCTAGCGTCCGGCGCCGAACCGGCTCAGCCGGGCCGGCGGGCCCGGGCGACGGTGCGGCGCACGTCGCGCCAGGCGATCAGGGCGGTGCGCAGGCGGGGCGAGGTGACGTGCTCGCCGTCGCGGCGGGCGCGGAGCTGGCCGATCAGCCAGGCCGGCGCGTCGGCCGCCGCCACGGCCTGGGTCTTGGTGAGCAGGTTGCCGGTGGCGAGCGCGTGCCGGCCCCGGGCCATCGAGGTCAGGCCCAGGTCGGCCATGACCGGATCCCGGAACAGCCAGGGGCGGCGGGCGGCCCACGCCCAGTAGCCGGTCAGCTCGGCGCGGGCGGCGTCGCGTACGTCGTCGTCGGTCATCGCCGGCAGCACGTCGCGCGGTGCGCGACCGGCGATCGCATGCCCGTGCCGCACCAGTTCGGCCCGGGTGATGCCGGAGAGGATGCGCTGCACCAGCTGGCCGTGGGTCCAGGTCGGGTGTTCGGCGTCGCGGTCGGCCAGGCGGGCCGTCTCGACGTAGACGCAGCCGAGGGCGAGTCCGCGGGCCGGGCCGGCGTCGAGGCGGCGGTGCAGCTCGGCGAGGACGTCCTGGTGGGGTGGCCGGTCGGTGAGCGCGACCAGGTCGATGTCGCTGACGCCGGGCCGGTAGTCGCCGGTGGCCAGGGATCCGGCGACCAGCAGGTCGGTGACCCAGCCCAGTGCCACGAGCTCGCGGCCGAGTTCGGTGACGGCTGGGGGGATCATGACGGCACTCTATGCGCTGCTGTCACCATGGTCGGGTGAGCAGCATCATCGACTTCTATCTCGCGCCGGACGACGCCGCCGCGGCCGGTGGGCCCGGTGACGGCGAGTCCGCTGAATACGGCAACTTCGACGCGTACACCGCGCTGTTCGAGTGGGAGGCCCTGCTGACCGGCCGCGACGCGATGGAGCTGATCGAGAGCGACGACTCCCCCGATGTGGGGGACCTGGTCTTCCGGGCGCGCGGCGAGCTGGTCACCGCTCTGGCCGAGGCGAGCCCGGAGCGCCTGGCGTGGGTGACCCGGGAGTGGATCGCCGGGGACGAGGCCGGCGTGGAGGACGAGGAGCTCGCTCTGGAGCTGGTCACCGAGGTGGCGGGGCTGGCGCGTACCGCGCGGGCCACCGGCCGCCACCTCTACCTTCAGGTGAGCTGAGGCCCGGTGTCGATGACGGTGTCGGCGCGGGCGCGTGTGCCGTCGCTGGTGAAGAACTCGTCTTCCGCGCGCATCCAGCGGTGCCAGAGTTCCTCGTGGCCCGGGAACGCGGCGTCGCGGGCCAGGCCGCGCGCGAGGCGCGTCTCGGCCGGTGCGTCCACATAGACGGCGTACGCCAACCGGCCCACCGTCTCGCGCCGGGTGCAGGTGACGCCTTCCAGGATCACGGTCGGCGCCCACGGCTGCGTCTTCCACTCGCCGAGTGACGAGCCGTACCAGTCGCTCCAGTCGCGGGCCTGGTAGTGGGCGGCCTTGCCGGCCAGCAGCGGCGTCAGGACCTGCTCGTCGAAACGGGGCCACCAGCCGGCGAAGTCGTCCCAGGAGACGAAGTCGTCGATCGGCAGGACCGGCGCGTCCAGCAGTGCGGCCAGCCCGGTGGCCAGGTGGCTCTTGCCGGATCCGCTCGGGCCGTCGACGCCGACCAGGCGGATGCCGTTGACCGGCGGCCGCTGGTTGATCTCGGCGCTGATCCGGGTCAGGTCCTCGGTGGTCATCGGGTCACCTCGTTGGGGCGGGCGGTTTCCCGCAGTATCGCCCAGACGACCTTGCCGTCGCGGGCCGGCAGGACGCCCCAGGCCTGGGAGGCGACGCTCACCAGGCGCAGGCCCATGCCGCTGCCGCTGGGTGGCGGCATCCGGACGTCCTTGTCGTAGACCGCCAGATGCAGGCTGGTGGCGCCGCGGGTGGCGGCGCGCCGCAGGGTGCCGCGGTGTGAGATGACGACATCGATGGGGCCGCCGACGTGCAGGACCGCGTTGGCGACCAGTTCGGAGACGACCAGCAGGGCGCGTGGGCGTACCGCTTCCATGTGCCATTCGGCGCAGGCCGCGCTGACGATCTGCCGGGCGTGGGCGACGCTGGCCGGTACGGGTGGCAGCTGGAGGCGTACCTGGCTGGTGGTCGGGCGGTGGCTGGTGATCGCGGTGCGGGCCAGCCCGACGGTGCTGAACAGGGAGAGGTGGGCGCGGGCGCCGAGGCGGTCGAGCCGGCCGGCCAGCCGGGTGGCCGGCGGTACGCAGGCGACCACCGGGACGGGCGGCTGGAGGCGCCCGCCCTGTGCGGCGACGGTCATCCAGACCGGCGCGCTGGCCGAGCGCGGGTCGTGCAGGCCGAGCAGGTCGATGGCCAGTCCGGCCGGGTGCTCGGCCAGGCATTTCTGTGCGGTCCGGTATGCCGCGGCGCTCAGCCGCCGGTCCCAGTGACCGTTAACGGTGAGCTCGATGATGCCGGTCTCGTGGTCGATCAGTGCGGCGACGGGTGGGTCGGTACCGGTGCCGGTGGCGTCACGTTCCATCGACAGGTTTCCGGTCCCTTCGGGCGGCTGGCGTCGTTCCAGGCATGGCCGTTTCGCTTCGCGAACGAGCCACCCTAGAGACCTATCACGCTCCGGGACGGCCGGACATCACCGGCAGGAGTGAACCGGCGTCCAGCATGGCGTCGAGGGTGTCGGCGGTGTTGGGCGCGTAGAGCGCGCTGGGCGGGCACAGGCCGGTGATCTCGAGTGCCTGGCGCACGGCGCCGCGGGCGCCGGCCACCTCGAAGCCGTGGCCGCCGCGCAGGGCGCGGGTGTAGGCGACCAGCAGCACCTCGATGCATTCGCTGCCGATGTCGTCCACCTCGGTCAGGTCGACGAGGACGGCGGCGCGCCGGGTCTGTTCGAACGCGCGGCGCAGGGCGCGGCGCAGCTCGGCGTGGGCGGCCCGATCGAGGCTGCCGGTGACGTGGACCCGCACGGCCGGGCCGGCCGGGGTGGTCTCGCGGCGGATCACACAACGCGCTTGTTCCATGCCGCCGGTCTACTCGGACGATGTGTACGGCTTGCGAACTACCGGTAAGCCCGGCGTGCCGATCCGCTCTGAGCTGCGCTTTCAACTTTATGGTTGACAGGTGACCGGCACCACGTCTACGGTTACTTTCAACCGACAAGTTGAAACGAGGGTTCGATGCCGGCGGACACGTTGACTCGCGTCTTCTCCGCACTCGCCGATCCGACGCGCCGCGACATGGTGGCCCGGCTCGCCGAGGGCGACGCCACGGTGAACCAGTTGGCCGAGCCGTACCGGATGTCGCTCCAGGCGGTCTACAAGCACCTCAAGGTGCTGGAGGACGCCGGGGTGGTGAGCCGGCCGCCGGGACCGCAACCCCGGATGGTCCGACTGGAGACGGAGGTGTTCGACGAGATGGACGCCTGGATCGAGCGTTACCGGCGTCGCGCCGAGGAGCGGTTCAGCCGCCTCGACACGCTGCTGGCGAAGATGACCGACGACAAGGAAAAGGGGAAGGGCAATGACCAAGAACGTTGAGGCCACCATCGAGGCCGACCCGAAGCTGCCGATCGTCCGGATCACCCGTGAGTTCGACGCGACGCCGGAGCAGCTGTTCCGCGCGCACACCGACCCGGAGCTGTTCCTGCAGTGGAACGGCCCGGACTCGATCGACACCAAGATCGACTACTGGGACGCGCGGACCGGCGGCAGCTGGCGCTACGTCTCCTCGCGCGGCGACGACGAGTTCGGCTTCCACGGCTCCTTCCACGAGGTGTCGCCGACCAAGATCGTGCAGACCTTCACCTGGGAGGGCATGCCGGACGGTGTGGCCCTGGAGACGCTGTGGTTCGAGGACCTCGGCAACGGGCGCACCCGGCTGCGCGCCCAGTCCGTGGTGGACAGCATCGAGGGCCGCGACGCCTGGCTGCAGAGCGGCATGGAGGTCGGTGTCAACGAGGGCTACGCCAAGCTGGAGAAAATGGTTGCCGACGGCAAGCTGTGATCGACGGAGACGGCCGCCCCCGGGGAAGGGGCGGCCGTTTTCGCGTACCCCTCAATGGAGCAGTTGATCGAAGACCGCGGCGCGGTCGAAGGCCAGGGCGTGCGCCCGCGCGCGTTTCTCCAGGTCCGCCCGCTCTTCGGCGGGCATCTCCAGCACCACCCGGTCCAGTGCCTCGGCGAGGCCGCCGATGTCGCCGGCCTCGACGATGACGGCGGCGTCGCCGACCGCCTCGCCGGTGCCGCCGGTCAGCGTGGTGACGATCGGCCCGCCTCCGGCGAGGGCCTTCTCGGCCAGGGCGATGCCGAAGGTCTCGACGAAGTCCGGCTCCGGCTTGGTGGGCAGGGCGTACGCCGCGCAGCCGGCCATCAGCAGCGGCTTCTCGTCGTCGTCCACATCGGTGAGGAAGACGATCCGGTCGTCCTCCTTCGCCATCGCCCGGACGTGTTCCAGGGCCGGGCCGGTGCCGGCCACCACCAGCTTCACGTCGTCCCGGCAGCGCATCTGGCCGTAGGCGATGATCAGGTCGTAGATGCCCTTGGCCCGGGCCACCCGGGACAGGAACAGGATGTACCGCTCGCGCCGCAGCCCGCGGCGGGCCAGCGCGGCGTCCACCGCCTCCGGGTCCAGGCCGAGGAAGGCCGACGCGTCGATCGGCGGGTAACTGACCGTGACCCGCCGCCGGCACTGGCCGGCGAAGCCGGTGCCGCAGTTGGCGTCGACCTCCTCGGCGGCGGCGATGATCTCGTCGCGGGTGTACTCGGAGACCGCCACCACCTCGTCGCTGGCGAGGAACGTGGTGAGCAGCACGGTCGCCGCACCGAAGCGGCCCTCGCGCAGGCAGTTGCGGATCACGTTGGTGACGTCCGAGCCGACCGCCTTGGCGATGGTGTGCACCTTCGGGTCGAAGCCGGCGGCCCGGGCCGCGGTGACCGCGTCGTTGATCACCTGGGTGTGCGGGACCAGGTACATCGACAGGCAGACGGTGGGCACGCCGTCGGCGAGCAGCTCCACCAGGCGCCCGGTGAGCCCGGCCAGGTGCCGCCCGTCGGGCACCCGGTAGTCGCCGACCGCCTCCGGCCGTTCCACGGTGATGCCCGGGCTGTACGGCAGCAGCCGGTCCAGGGGCTTGAGCGGCAGCCCGGCGGCCTGTAGTGCGGGTACCGGCCAGGTGAGCAACCGCACGTCGTCGAAGCCGCGGGTCAGGGCCACCTCGGCGAGGTTGCGCGCCTCGCCGGAGTGTCCGCAGATGACCGGGTCGGCGCGGACCGCGATGACGAGGCGGCGGGTCGGTCGGCTCATCGGACCTCCTTCGGGTGGGGGTGTGCCAGAGACGGCGGCCGGGTTCGGTGACCCCAGGTGGAGGGTTCCGGGCCGAGCCGCAGGTGCAGCCGCCCGCCGTGGTGGACGTCGGCCGCGGTCAGGTGGGTGGCGTGCAGCGGCTTGCCGTTGAGCGTCGCGGACTGGACGTACTGCGGGGGCGGGTCGCGGTCGATCCCGTCGACGCCGATCGGGCGGGAGCGGTGCCCGCTGGTCTCGATGACGAACTCGCCGCCCTCGACGTGCAGCGCGGCCCGCTCGAAGGCCGGGGCGTTGACCAGGAACAGGTTCTGGCCGGCCACCGGGAACAGGCCGAGCGACGCCCAGACGTACCAGGAGCTGAGGCCACCGGAGTCGTCGTTGCCCGGCAGACCGCCGGGTCCGGTGCCGAACTGCCAGGTCAGCGCGGCGTGCACGATCTGCGCGGTACGGTCCGGACGGCCCGCGTAGTGGTAGGCCCAGGGTGCCTCCATGTCGGGTTCGTTGTTCAGCCCTTCGAAGCGGTTCAGGGCGTAGCCGGCGGCCATCTCGGCGGGCGGCGGGCGGCGGCCGGGCTGCTTGACCGGGTCGGCGCCGAAGCCGAAGAACCGGTCGAGCCGGTCCAGGAACACGTCGTCCCCGCCGGCCAGGGCGATCCGGGCCGCCATGTCGTGCAGCAGCCGGAACGAGTAGTTCCACTTGCCGCCCTCGTAGAACTCCGAGTCGCGCAGCAGTCCGGTCGCCGGGTCGAACGCGTTCACCCAGCCACCGGCGCGGCGTTCCAGGTCGGCGGCGAGCCGGTGGTCGCCCAGCGCGCGGGCCAGCTGGGCGGTGCAGTGGTGGGCGTACGCGAGATCCAGGGTGTGTGTGATCGGGTGCGCCACGCCGTGCTCGAAGAAGTCCTCGCCGTAGAGCCGGCGCAGGTCGTCGACCATGTGCACGAGCGCCCAGGTCCAGTCGATACCCGGCCGGCGCAGCGCGTGCGCGTCGGCGAGCGCGGTGTGCGCCAGGGCGCTGGCCTGCCGGAAGAACCGGTCGGCGCCGCGGGCCATCCGGTAGCCGATCGGGAAGTTGCCCTCCTCCTCGCAGACCCGGATCAGCGATTCGAGCAGGTCGCCGTAGCGGTCCGGGACGAGCGCCGAGAGCAGCGGCAGCTGGGTCTTGTAGATGTCCCACATGGTGCAGATGTCGAACGCGTACGGGCCGGAGCTGGGCCAGAACGGGCTCTCGTCGTCGGCGACGCACGGCTTGATCAGGGAGTGGTAGAGGGCGGTCGCCATGACCGTGCGGCGGGCGTCGGTGCCGCCGTCGACCTCGACCTTGCCGAGGTGGTCGCGCCAGCGGGCGCGGGTGCGGGCGCGGACGGTCTCGAAGGCGGTCCGGGCGACGCCGCACTCGCGTTCCAGGTTCTGCCGGGCCTGGTCGCACCCGCGCAGCGAGAAGCCCATCCGCACCTCGACGCTCTGCCCGGCCCGGGTGGGTCCCATGAAGAGCATGCCGAACGGGCGCAGCGTGGTGTGCCGGATGCTGTCGAAGTCCAGGCGGGTGCCGCCGGGGATGAGCCGCTGGTCGTACCAGAGCATCTGCCGCCAGCCGGGGCTGTCCACCTCGAGGTACACCGAGAGCGGCACGCCTTCCATGACCACGGTCCCCTGGGCCCGGCCGTGTCCCATGCTCTCCACCTGGGCGCGCAGCGGGACGGTACGGCCCAGGTCGATGGCCAGCCCGCCGCAGGACAGGTCGACGACCACCCGGGCACTGTCGTGGTCGGGGAAGGTGTAGCGGTGCACCGCGACCTTCTCCCCCACGGTGATCTCGCAGCGCACGCCGGTGTCCAGGTTGGCGGCGTAGTAGCCGGGCCCGGCCCGCTCGTCCTCCAGCGGCCAGGACCCGCCCAGGTCGTCGAGGGGCTGCACCATCGGGGTGACCCGGACGTAGTTGTAGTACTTGCGGATCGCGCCGGTGCCGGACTGCTGGAAGTGGGTGAACCCGGAGGCCTGCAACCGGCCGAACATCTCCTCCGGCACGCCCTCGGTGTTCTTGGCGTACCGGCCGTAGCCGGTCGGGTAGGCGCCCGAGTAGGCGCAGGCGGAAACCATGCCCAGCGGCGAGGTGGCGCCCGGGTGGGTGTTGCCCACCTGCGGTTTCGGCCACCACCAGGTGGCGGCGAGACCGTGTGCGCGAGGCAGGTCGGTGGCCGCGGTGCCGATGAAAGGATCAACGTTGTCAAGAATGGCCGGACTCTAACCGGCCGTTGCCCCTGCTGTGGTTTCCGGCAGGTGAACTGCTTCCGCTGAGGTGTTACGCGGGGGTCAGGTCGCCTCGCTGCAGTCCGACGCGTCACGGATCACCATGCCGCGAGCCAGCCGGGCCGGCTCGGAGTTCAGCGTCGTGTCGATGGCCGTGGCCGGCGGCAGGCCCCGGCCGGCCGGCAGCGACGTCGCCGCGCCCCGGTAGTCCGGTACGGCGAACGGGTCGAGGTCTCCGCCGGCAAGCCGTTGCCAGCCGCGGCCCTCGTCGTCGGTGAACCACAACGCCACGACCACGGTGCGGTCCGGGACGGGCTTGCCGGTGAAGATCTCTTTCGGCAGCCCGAGTACGACACATGGGGGAATCGCGTCGAGGTAGAAGACTCCGATCTTGCCGGCCACCTCCACCAGGAGCCAGGACTTGAAGATCGGTGACGGCGCCCGGTTCCGGATCACGATCCCGGGTGCGCCGAGTTGTCCCTCCACCCGGGTGGGCAGCAGGCCCTCCACGATCGAGATACGCGCCGCGATCTGCTTGCGCTGCCGGCCGCGCTGGTCGGCGAACGCCATCGTGGACAGCACGATCGCGACCACCGAGAGCACCGCGGACACGACGGCGCTCCAGGTCTGAGCCTTCTCCGCGGCGCTGCGAGCGGCTCGGCTCTCTGGGTGGGCGCCGGGCTCGTCCGGCGGCGTGGGCACGGCCACCGGGGCGGGCGCTTGCTCGGGCGCGGGCGCCTTCTCGGGCGCGGGCTTCGGAGGCGTGGGCTCCTCCGGTCGGCGATGCTTTTGTTCGGGAGACGGCTGAGCCGCCGCCCTCGAGTCCTCCGGATCCGTATTGGTCATCTGACCAGACCTCCGCGTGCGGGTGTCGCCCGGCGCGACACCGGGCCCGCATCCGGTCCTAGCCGATTCCCCGGCCGCCGGTGCCCGGGCGGACAATGTGTTGCCGGGGCGGACAACGCGCCCTGCGGCGGACATCCGACGGTTTCTTGCCCGGCCCGGCGGACGGCTGTGACGCTGGGTCACATGCCACGTCCGGAGCGTCCCCTCAATCCGGCGGACGGCCCGCTCGCCGAGTTCGCTGCCGCGCTGCGCGCGCTCCGGGTGGCCGCCGGGTCACCGAAATACAGCACGATGGCGACGCGTACCGGCCGGTCGAGCACCGCGCTGTCCGACGCCGCCGGCGGCCGGCACCTGCCCAAGTGGCCGACCGTCGAGGCCTACGTGCAGGCCTGTGACGGCGACGTCGCGGAGTGGCGGCGCCGTTGGGAACGGCTGCGGGCCGAGCTCGGCGAGCAGGACGCCGGATGGCGCCCGTCGCGGCGTGCCGTGATCGCGGGCGGGGCGGTCCTGGCCGCCGGGGCGGTCACGCTGCTGGTCGTGCGGAAGGCGGCCTCCGGCCATCCGGACGAGCCGCGGCTGCTGACGCCGAGACATCCGTCCGGACCGGTGTCGCTGAGCTTTCCCCGGTTCTTCGGGGACCGGCTGGCGACGGCCGACGCGGCCGGTGTCGTCCGGATCTGGGACACCGCCGCCGGCGAGGTGGCCCGGACGATCGACACCGGCGATCCGCAGCCGACGCTTGTCGCCTTCGACCCGCTCAACCGGCAGGTTCTCGCCACCACCGGGCCGGACGGGCTGATCCGGCTCTGGGACCACACCGACGGCAGCCCGCTGCGGACGCTGCCCGGCGCCGGTCCGGGCGGCAAGGCGGTGCTCGCTTTCGACCCGCACAACCGCGACGTGCTGGTGGCCGGCGTCGCCGGGCGCCCGGTGACCTTCTGGGACATCGGGACGGGACTGCGGATCCGCGTGCTGAGCGGGCCGCCGGCGGCGGTCACCGCGCTGGCCTTCGATCCGCTCACCCGCAACACCCTGGCGGTGGCCGGCCGCGACGGCCCGGTCACCGTCTTCGACACCAGCAACGGGAAGCCGGTCCGCGAGCTGGATGGTTCCTTTCGCCAGGTGACCGCCCTCGCGTTCGACCCGCTGACCCGCAACACCGTGGTCACCGGTGAGGCCGGTGCCGCCACCCGGGTCTGGGACTCCAGCGACGGCCGGCCCGTCCGCCCGGTCCGTACGCCGCGTGGGGTCAGCTCGCTGGCGTTCAACCCGCTGATCCGCAACAGCCTGGCGGCCGCTCCGCGGGACGGGACCGTCCAGATCTTCGACGCCAGCACCGGTCTGCACGTCCACACCCTCATCGGCGGCGCCGATCCGGCGGACACGATCGCCTATGACCGGAACGGTGTGCTGCTCGCGGCCGCGTACGCCGACGGCAGGGTCCGCCTCTGGCCGATCCGCGACTTCCGCTGACGTCAGGACCGGATCAGCGACGAGGTGCGGCCGGCGGAGGCCAGCATGCGGTCGAAGTCGGGGGCGGGCAGCGGCTTGCTGAAGAAGTAGCCCTGCACCGCCGGGCAGCCGGCCGCCTGCAGCGCGGACCAGTCCGCGAGGTCCTCGACGCCCTCGGCGATGGTGGACATGCCCAGCGAGTGGGCCAGCCACAGCACCGCCGAGATGATCGACGACTTGCGGGGGTCGCCGGCCAGGCCGGCCACGAACGAGCGGTCCAGCTTGACGATGTCGGCGGGCAGCGACTTGAGCCAGGTCAGTGAGCTGTAGCCGGTGCCGAAGTCGTCCAGGGCGATCCGGACGCCGAGCTGTTTGAGGGCGGCCAGCCGTTCGCTCACGTCGCCGGCGGACGACAGCAGGGCGGTCTCGGTGATCTCCAGGACCACCCGGGACGGGTCGAGATGCGGCACCCCGGCGAGGACGCCGGCGACCATCGGGACGAAGTCGGGTTCGGCGAGCTGGCGGGGGCTGACGTTGACCGAGACGTAGCCGAGCCGGTCCGACCAGTGCAGCAGGTGGTCGATCGCCGAGCGCAGCACGTGCTCGCCGAGCGGCACGATCAGCCCGGTCTCCTCGGCCACGCCGACGAAGGCGTGCGGTCCGAGGATGGTGCCCTCCGGGGTACGCATCCGGACCAGCGCCTCGGCGCCGATGATCTGGCCGGTGACGGTGGAGACCACCGGCTGGAACCACAGCGGCAGGGTGTGGCGCGGGCTGGCGGCCAGGGCCCGGCGCAGGCGGGTCTCGGCGGCGATCCGCTCCTGCACGGGCACCCGCAGGGCGTCGGTGAACACCTGAACCCGGTTGCCGCCGGCGCGCTTGGCGGCGTACATGGCGGTGTCGGCGGCCAGCACCACGTCGTCGACGGCGGCCGGGCCGAACGCGGTGGTGACGCCGACGCTGACCGAGACCGGCAGTTCCTGGGCGCCGATCGGCAGCGGCTCGGCGAGCGCGGCGAGGATGCCGTTGCCGACCCGCAGGCCGGTGCCGGCCGGGCCGGGCAGCGCGACGACGAACTCGTCGCCGCCGAGCCGGGCGATCAGGGCGCCGGCCGGCACCACCTGGCGCAGGCGTACGGCCAGCGCGCGCAGCACGTCGTCGCCGGTGGTGTGCCCGGACCCGTCGTTGATCGTCTTGAACCGGTCCACGTCGAGGTAGATGACGCTGACCGGTTCCCGGCTGCGGTCGAGCAGCCCGGCGAGGTCGTGCTCGAAGGCCTTGCGGGAGAGCAGGCCGGTGAGCGAGTCGTGGCGCACCTGGTAGTGCAGTTCGGCCTCGTGGTCGCGGACCGCGGTCACGTCGAGGCAGTGCACGAAGACCATCCGCAGCCGGCCGTGCCGGTCGTAGAGGCCGGTGCTGTGCACCTGCACCCACATCAGTGAGCCGTCGTCGGCGCGCCGGTACTGGTGGGTCACGGTGACCGGCTCGGTCCGTCCGGTGAGGGTCTCGAACAGTCGCGCGCCGGCCTCGTCGACCGACTTGATCGGCAGGTCGGTGAGGGCGAAGCCGGCCGGCAGCTCGGCCGGCAGGCGCAGCCACTCGCGGAAGGCGGCGTTGGTGCGTACGAGCACACCGTCCGGGTCGATCATCGCCATCGGGACCGGCGTCTCGTCGAAGGCGACGCTGAGCTGTGCCTGGCTCTCGTCGAGGTTCTCCTGGGCGCGTTGTTCCTCGGTCTCGCTCAGGCTCCAGGAGATCAACTGGAAGCCGGCCGCGAAGAGCACCGCGACGCCGTGCACCAGGGCCCAGATCAGCGGGTGCGCCGTCGCGTTCTGGTGGTCGTAGGTGTGGTCGCCGACCAGCGTGCCGAAGACGCCGTGGTGCAGGGTGGTGGCGACCAGGAACGCCCCGAACGGCGCCCAGTCGCGGTAGAGCGCGAGCGCGGCGACCACGATGAAGAACGTGAAGTGTGCCTCGGTGAGGCCGTGGCTGAGCGAGACGAAGCCGGCGCAGGCCACCGTGAAACCGAGCGCCACGGCGACCGAGCGCAGCCGCCGGGAGCGCAGCAGGGCGGCGGCCGCCACGGCCGGCAGGATCAGCCCGTCGGTGAGCAGCAGGGTGACCGCGTGGTGCTCGCCCTGGAAGACCCCGAACACGGTGAGGACCACCATGACGACGGCGAGCAGCACCGTCAGCAGGCGGTGCCGGCCCGCCCAGTCCTCGTCGCGCAGCCCGCCACCGGCCGGAAGCCGGTCGCGCAGCCACGTCATCCAGGTCCCCACGGATGCCAGGATCGGCGTACGACGCGACCGGGACAGGTTCTCGCGGGTAGCGGCTCAGGTGCGAAGTGCCGCGGTGAGCCCGGCGAGCAGGCGATCCACGTCGTCGGTGGTGCTGCCGAGGCCGAAACTGGCGCGCAGCAGGCCGGTGGATCCGGTGCCGCACGCGCCGCCGGTGGTGGCTCCGGTCAGCCGCCGGACCAGGGGGTGGGCGCAGAACTGGCCGGCCCGCACGCCGATGCCGTGTTCGCGGCCGAGGCGCTGGGCGATCCCGGCCGGGTCGTGTGCGGGCAGGTGCAGCGAGACGATGCCGACCCGGGGGTGGTCCGGGCCGAAGACGCTGACCTCGGTCGCCTCGGGCAGGTCGCGCAGCCCGTCGCGCAGCCGGGTGAGCAGGGCCTGTTCGTGCTGGTGCAGGGCGGTGCGGTCGGCGGTGATCAGGGCCGCGCAGACGGCGGCGAGGGCGACGGCGCCGAGCAGGTTCGGGGTGCCGCCCTCGTGCCGGGCGGGCCCGTGGGCCCAGGTCAGCTCGCCGGGTCGGTCACCGACCGCGACGCTGGCGCCGCCGCCGGCGAGGTAGGGCGCGGCGGCGTCGAGCCAGTCGGTGCGGCCGGCGAGCACGCCGGCGCCGAACGGGGCGTACAGCTTGTGGCCGGAGAAGGCGAGGTAGTCGGCACCGAGTTCGGCGAGCGAGACCGGGTGGTGCGGGGCGAGCTGGGCGGCGTCGACGATGACGCGTACGCCGTACGCGTGCGCCACGTCGGCCAGGCGCCGCACCGGCCACACCTCACCGGTCACGTTGCTCGCCCCGGTGACCGTGAGGACGGCCGGGCCGGTGTGCTCGCGCAGCGCGCGGTGCAGCGCCTCGACGGCCTCGTCCGGCGACGCCGGGGTGGGCAGGCGCAACACGTTCGGCCAGGGCAGCAGGTTGGCGTGGTGCTCGCCGTCGAAGCCGATGGTGGTGGTGCCCGGCGGCAGGGCTCGGGCGAGCAGGTTGAGCGCGTCGGTGGTGTTCCGGGTGAAGATCACGCCGTCGCCGGGTCGGGCGCCGACGAACTCGGCCACCACGTCGCGGGCCAGCTCGTACGCGACGGTGGACGCCTGGGAGCGTACCCCCGTGCCGCGATGGACGCTGCCGTAGCGCGGCAGCAGGTCGGCCACCGCATCGGCCGCGGCCTGCGCGCAGGGCGCCGACGCCGCGTAGTCCAGGTGCGCGAAGCGCACGGTCTCCCCGTGCGGAAGGGTGACCTTGAGATCGTCGCCGATGATGTCGAGAGATGGCATGACCGCGCCTCCACGGGTTCGCCGTTTTGCCGGTGTCGGGCGACACCGGCCCGGTCCTCACCCGGGGCACCCCATCGCGAACGCAAGGGTTGCCGGCCAGCAAGCCGGGGCTACGCGCTGGCACTCATGACCTGCCAGCAAGATAGCAGCCTGACTTGCCGCTGTAGTTTCTCATCGCATGGAGGAACTGGTCGCGCCCGCGGTGGAACTGATCGGCATCCGCTCCACCGCGGACCGCCCGGACGACCTGCACCGCGCGCTCGGCCTGGTGCTGGAGCTGGTCGGTCCCGGCTTCGAGGTGCGCCGGTTCTCCTCCGGTGGCAAGCCCAGCGCGCTGGTCTCGGTCTCGGCCGGCGAACCGTCCGTGATCCTCAACGCCCATCTGGACGTCGTCCCCGGCGAACCCCATCAGTTCACCGCCCGCCGCGACGGCCACCTGCTGTACGGCCGGGGCGCCCACGACATGAAGTGCGCCGCCCTGGTGCTCGCCACGGTCTTCCGCGACCTGGCGCCGCGGCTGCCGTTCCCGATCGCGTTGCAGCTGGTCACCGACGAGGAGGTGGGCGGCTTCGACGGCACCGGGCACCAGGTGGCCCAGGGCGTCCGGGCCGGCTTCGTGATCATCGGTGAGCAGAGCAATCTGCGGATCGTCACCGAGTCCAAGGGCATCCTGCGGGTCCGGCTCACCGCCACCGGGCGCACCGCGCACGCCGCCTACCCCTGGCTCGGGTCGAACGCGCTTCTCGCGGTGACCGGCGCGATCGGCCGGCTGCTGGACCGGTATCCGGTGCCGGCGGCCGAGGAGTGGGTCACCACGGTGAACGTGGCCCGGATCGAGACCGGCAATCAGGCGGTGAACATGGTGCCCGCCGACGCGTGCGCCTGGCTGGACATCCGGTTCCCGTCTTCGGACAGCGAGCTGATCGCCGACCTGCACACGATCGCCGGTCCGGGTGTGCGAGTGCACGTCGACGCGGTGGGCGCGCCGCATCACGCCGACCCGGACAGTCGTGCGGTGCGGGCGCTGCGGCGGGCCGCCGAGTCGGTGGGGTACGACGCTTCACCGCTGCGCAAGCACGGCTCGGCGGACGGCCGGTTCTACTCGGCGCACGGTGTGGACGCGGTGATCTTCGGGCCGGGCGGGGACGGCCAGCACGGGCCGGCCGAGTACGTGGACCTGCGGACGTTACGGCCGTACCACGACGCGCTGACCGGGTTCCTGCGTTCCCTCGCCCAGTAGCGCCCCGACCCGGGCGGCGATGGCACGCAGGTGAGGGCCGCGGTCCGCGTCGACCAGGGCGTTCAGTGAGCAGGGGCCGTGGCGGTGCAGCATCTCGGCGTACCGCTGCTCGGTGCCGACCCGGTCGCCGCGCGGGCCGACCGTCTGGTCGGCGTAGGTGAGGGCGTCGGCCAGCAGGCTGTGCTCGTCGGGGAAGGCGGCCAGCTCGCCGGCGAGACCGCGGGCGGCGGCGACGAACCGCGCGCCGGAGTGGTGGGCGACCAGGCCGGCGACGCGGGCCGGCCAGCCCTCGGCGGTCAGGTGGGCGGCGCCGTCGAGCGGGTGGAAACCGGTGTGGGCGATCGGTTTGGCGTACCCGATGTCGTGCAGCCAGGCCGCCGCGACCAGCACGTCCGGGTCCAGGCCGAGCCGGTCGGCGAGGCCGGCGGCGCGTTCGGCGACGCCGGCGCTGTGCCGCCACCGGTCGCCGCTGTCGCCCAGCAGGGATTCGGCGAGGTGTCGTGCGGCAGCGGCCCGGGTGAGCAGCAGGGCGGTCATGGCCGAAGGCTAGACCGGCCTCGGTGAACGGCGGACGAACGCGCGATGGCCGGTCATTGAATCCACCGCAGGCATGGGCTTCGCGATCATGCTGGCCGTTCGGACGATGTGCGGCAGCCCGAACGTTTGCTTCCCTCTATGGGCTCCCGGTCACCGACGATAGGTCCGACAAATGAATGACACGCCCAAGCCCGGGCGTCACCGGCTCCATCCCCGCCGGCTCTTCAGGTACCGGAAGCGACTACTGGGCGTGTTCGTCGCCGCACTGTGCGTCGCTCCGCTCGCCCTGGTGAACGGGAACGCGACCGCGGCAACCGCGCTGCCGCCGCAGCCGGGCAACTTCCGGGGGTACGCGTTCGACGCGTGCACCGCCCCGTCGAGCGACGCGATGAAGGCCTGGCTCAAGTCGCCGTACCGGGCGATCGGCATCTACTTCGGCGGTGTCGCCCGGGGCTGCACCCAGGCGAACCTGACCGCGGCCTGGGTGAAGGAGCAGATCAGCCGCGGCTGGCGGCTGATCCCGATCTACGTGGGCCCGCAGGCGACGTGCACCACGGTCACGAAGAAGCACTTCATCGACAACGCGCGGGCCGGGGCGCAGGGCCGGGCCACCGCGGACGACGCGGTCACCCAGGCCAAGAAGCTCGGCCTGTCGCCGGAGAGCGTGCTGGTCTACGACATGGAGGCGTACCGGTCAAGCGACGCCGCCTGCAAGGCCGGGGTGCTGGCGTTCATGCACGCCTGGACCGCGCGGCTGCACGACCACGGTTACTTCTCCGGCTTCTACAGCAGCACCGGTTCCGGCGTCGCCGACCAGGTGGCGGTCTACAACAAGGCCGGCTACGCGCGGCCCGACTATGTGGACTTCGCCCGCTGGGACAACAAGGTCACGGTCGCCGACAAGGCGATCCCGGCGGCGTACTGGATGCCGCAGCGGCGGATGAAGCAGTACGGCGGCCCGCACAAGGAGACCTGGGACGGGCACACCATCAACATCGACAGCAACTACGTGGACTTCGCCCGGCTGCCCTCGGCCAAGCTCGGCGACTGGACCCGGAACGGCTGGTCGGACGTGCTGGCGCGGACCAAGAGCACGGGCAACCTGTACACCTACCCGGGCAACGGCACGGTCGTCACCGAGGGCGCCCGCACGAAGGTCGCCGGCGGGTTCAGCAGCGCGAACGCGATCGTGCGGATGGACCTCAACCGCGACGGCATGCAGGACGTGATCACCCGTACCGGTTCCGGGGCGATGTATTTCCACCCCGGCCGCAGCACCGGCAAGGCCGGCTCGCGCACCAAGATCTACAGCAACATGAAGCACCTGCGGGAGATCACCGCGATCGGCGACTTCAACCGGGACGGCTACCCGGACATGCTGGCCTCACAGACCAGCAACGGCAACGTCTACCTGTACCCGGGCAAGAAGGGCGCCAAGTTCGGCACGCGCAAGCTGCTGGCGAAGGGCAACTGGAACAACCGCAGCGAGTTCACCGGGGCCGGCGACTTCAACCGGGACGGCTACCAGGACCTGGTGGTGAAGCTGAACAGCACCGGCGACCTGTACCTGTACCCGGGCAAGTCGGGCGGCTTCAAGACCCGCGTCAAGATCGGCTCGGGCCGGGGTCTGCGGGACGTGACCGGCATCGGCGACTTCGACCGGGACGGCTTCACCGACCTGGTCGCCGTGCACGCCTCCACCGGCTATCTGATGCTGCTGCGCGGCAACGGCAAGATCATTGCCACCAGCGTGCGCATTTCCACCGGCTACAAGGGCCGCACGCCGCTGTTCTAGATCGGTACGCGTAAACGGCCGTCCGCTTCGAGCGGACGGCCGTTTCGTTTTCCCCGTCCCCGCTTTCGCACGCGGGCACGTCGGTTCGGCGCGCCCCAGCGCGACCGCCGGGAAACGCCGGCCGGTCACGCCGGCGGCGATCACCGGGCTTGGCGCAGCCCCTCGAGCAGGGCGTAGTAGGCCGGCTTGCGGCTGAAGTCGTCCCACATCACCGTCGCGGCGCCCTCGGACGGGAAGAACACCGGCACCCACGAGTACTTGTCGGTGAAGCCCCAGATGGTGAACGAGTTGCAGTCGTCGACGGCCAGACAGGCGTCCAGGACGGTCCGGTAGTAGCGGGCCTGGGTCTGCAGCTGCTCGGCGGTCGGCACGCCGCCCTCGGGCAGGTCCATCCGCACGTCCAGCTCGGTGATCGCGGTGTAGAGGCCGAGGTCGTCGAAGCGCTGCAGGACGCTCGCCAGCTGGTCCGGCGCGCCGTAGCGCATCGACAGGTGCGCCTGGGAGGCGAAACCGTGCAGCGGCACCCGGGCCGCGAGCAGCTCCTTGGCCAGGGCTTCGTACGCGTCCACCTTGGCACCCGGCCAGTCGACGCCGTAGTCGTTGAGGAACAGCTGCGCCTTCGGGTCGGCCTGGTGCGCCCAGCGGAACGCGTCGGCCACGATGCCGGGGCCGAGCTCGCGGATGAAGATGTTCTCCTGCCGGTACTCACCGTTCTCGTTGAAGATCTCGTTGGCCACGTCCCACTGGTGGATCTGCCCGCGGTAGCGGCCGACCACGGTGTAGATGTGGCTCTTCAGGATGGAGCGCAGCTCGGCCTTGGTGAAGGTGCCCTCGTTGAGCCAGGCCGGGTTCTGGCTGTGCCAGAGCAGAGTGTGCCCGCGCACGGCCTGCCCGTTCTGCCGGGCGAAGCGGACGATCGCGTCGGCCGCGCCGAAGTTGTACCGGTGCCGCTCGGGGTGGATGAACTCCCACTTCATCTGGTTCTCCGGCGAGACCGAGCTGAACTCGCGGGCCAGGACCTTGCGGTAGGGCTTGTCGTGGAAGAACGGGTCGGGATAGGGCTGGTCGACGTGGTGGCCGCCGCCGGCGACCGCCGTGCCGATCCGCAAGTCTCGGGGTGCGGCCGAACGTAGTGTCTTGCCGTCGTGCCGGTCACCCGCACTGGCCGGCGCGGCCGGGCCCACGATCGCGAGCAGTGCCGAGGTGGCGAGGACGGCCACGGCGGCACGGGAGGTCTTTCTCAACGTGACTCCTTCGAGGGAGACGAAGCGCGTAACTTTCGGTGGTCCCTCGTAAGTTATGCGGAGCACCGATGCCCGTCAATGAGGCAGCGTGAAGAGGAACGCTGTTCCGCCGCCCGGGTTGTCCTCGACCCGGATCGCGCCGCCGTGCCGTTCGACGATCCGCAGGCAGGTGGACAGGCCGATGCCGTGCCCCTTGGCCGGTGCGTCGTCGAGCCGGGTGAACATGTCGAAAACCCGGTCGCGCTGCTCGGCCGGGATGCCGAGCCCGTTGTCGGCGACCCGGATCTCGTCGCCGGCGGCGGTGACGGTGATCCGGCAGGGACGCTCGGGATGCCGGTACTTGACCGCGTTGCCGACCAGGTTCTGCAGCAACTGACGGGCCAGCACCGGGTCGCAGGAGACGACCGGGAGCGGTTCGGGCGCGCTGACCAGGGCGGCCGCCTCGTCGATCGCCTCGCGCAGGTCGGCCAGCACTTGATCGAGGATCTCGCCGAGGTCGACCCGGGACAGGCGTACCGGGGCGCTGCCGGCCTGGGCGTACCCGAGCAGCGAGCGGATCAGGTCGCGCATCCGGGTCACCGCCCGGCCCGCCGCGCCCACCCACTGCCGGGCGTCGCCGGTGACCGCGTCCTCCAGCAGCTCCAGGTAGCCGCCGACCGCGCCGAGCGGGGCGACCAGGTCGTGGCTGACCGCACCGGCGAAGTTGCTCAGGTCGGCGTTGGAGCGGCGCAGTTCCTCGTTCGCCCGGGCCAGTTCACGGCGGGCCTGTTCGATCGCCCGCTGCTGGATCCGGTCGCCGGTCACGTCGTTCATCGCGACGACGGCGCCCATCGGGGAGCCGTCCGCCGCGACCAGGGCGCGGCCCCCGGCGCTGACGTGCACCGGGTCGCCGGTAGTCCGCTTGATGATCAACTCGGCGTCGGTGACGACCCCCTCCCGCAGGGCGCGCAGCAGCGGGACCCGGTCCGGGCTCAGCAGGGTGACGCCGTCGGTCTCGTACAGGTGGTACCGGTCGGAGAAGTCCCACGGGTCGACGCTCGGATCCGCGTCCAGCCCGTGCCAGTCCCGGGCGGCCCGGTTGAACAGGATGAGCCGGCCCTGCTCGTCGCAGGCCACCACGGCCACGTCGATGGTTTCCAGCAGGGTGTCGGTCCACCGCTTGCGGGTCTCGGCGACGACCGCGAGCTCGGCGTTGAGGCGGGCCTGCCGGCGCCGCTCGAACAGCGCCAGGACGATCGCGGCGAGGTCCTTGAGCCGGGCGATCTGCTGCTCGTCCAGGGTCCCGGGCTGGTCGTGGAAGACGCACAGCGTGCCCAGCGCGTGCCCGGCCGAGGTGACCAGCGGCGCCGAGGCGTAGAGCCGCACGCCGGCGAGGACACCGGTGACCCACGGGCTGTCCCGGTAGGCGGGGTCGAGGCTGGCGTCCGGCACGTAGGTGAACCGTCCGGTCTCGAAGCGGATCGCGCACATCGAATCGGCGCGGGCCGAGTCGGCGCCCTGGAAACCGACCGAGGTGAGCTGGCACTGCCGGTTCTCGTCGATCAGGTTCAGGCTGGCGGTGGGCACCCGGGCGACCGTGGCGGCCACCCGGACCACGGCCTCCAGTTCGTCGCCGGCCGGGCAGTCGAGCAGGCGGTACTCGTGCAGCGCGGCGAGTCGCCGCCGCTCCCGCAGATCAGTCATCGGCCGGCTCCGGCAGGGCGAAGACCACGGTCACCCCGCCGTCCGCGTTCTCCTCCATCCGGATGGATCCGCCGTGCCGGTCGACGATCCGCAGGCAGGTGGACAGGCCGATGCCCTGTCCGGCGGCGGCCGCGCCCGGCTCCAGCCGGGTGAACATGTCGAACACCCGGTGCCGCTGCTCGGCGGGGACGCCGACGCCATTGTCGGCGACCGACACCCGGCCCGCGGCGGCGGTCACGGTGACCCGGCACGGCCGGTCGGGATGCCGGTATTTGATGGCGTTCGCGATCAGGTTCTGCAGCAGCTGCCGGGCCAGCACCGGGTCGCAGCAGATCACCGGCAGAGGGCCGGGTACGCGTACGCGTGCCCCCGCCGCCTCGATCTCGGCCCGCATGTCGAGCAGCACCTGGTCGAGCAGGTTGCCCAGTGGTACGCGCACGCGCCGCACCGGTGCGCTGCCGGCCCGGGCGTAGTCGAGCAACGCCGCGATCAGGTCCCGCATCCGGGCGACGGCCCGCGCGGCCGCGTCCACCCAGCCGCGGGCCCGGCCGTCCACCTCGTCGGCGAGCAGTTCCAGATAGCCGCCCACCGCGGCGAGCGGGGCGACCAGGTCGTGGCTGACCGCGCCGGCGAAGTTGGTCAGGTCGGCGTTGGAGCGGCGCAGGTCCGCGTTGGCCGCGGCCAGCCGCCGGCGGGCCTGGTCGATGAAACCGCGCCGGGACCACTCCGCGGTCACGTCCTGCAGGGCCACCACCGCGCCGAGCACCGCGCCGTCCGCGGAGTGCAACGCCCGCGCGTTCGCGCGGACCCGCCGCGGCTCGGCGTCCGGCCGCCGGATCATCATCTCCCGGCCGGTGACCGGCCCTCCCCCGGTCAGCGCCACCACCAGCGGCACCTGGTCGTCCGGGACCGGAGTGCGGCCGTCCGGCTCGTACAGCGTGAAGCGGGCGGCGACCTCGACCGGCGCGGCCTCCAGGTCCACGTCCGGCTCGTGGTAGCCCCGCGCGGCCCGGTTGAACTCGGTGACCCGGTAGGCCGGGTCGATCGCGATCACCGCGACGTCGATGGTGTCCATCACCGCCTCGGCCCACTGCTTGCGGGCCTCGGTCTGGGTGGCCAGCGCCGCGGTGAGCCGGACGTGCCGGCGGCACTCGAAGAACGCGACGACGATGGCGGCCAGGTCCTCGATGCGGCTGACCTGCTCGGCGGTCAGTTCGTGCGGCTCGGTGTCGAAGACGCAGAGCGTGCCGAGCGCGAACCCGCCGGGCGTGACCAGCGGCGCGGAGGCGTAGAAGACGATCGAGCCGAGCACCCCGGTCACCCACGGGTTGCGCTGATAGTCCGGTTCGCGGCGGGCGTCCGGCAGGTTCACGAAGCGGCCGGTGTCGAGGCGTACCGCGCACATCGAGTCGGAGCGGTCGCAGTCCTTGCCGGGGAATCCGACCGTGGTCAGCTGGTACTGCCGCTGGGCGTCGATCAGGTTGAGGGTCGCGGTCGGCACTCCGGCCACCGCGGCCGCCACCCGGACGACCGTCTCCAGTTCCTCCTGCGGCGGGGTGTCGAGCAGCTGGTACTCGTGCAGTTCGGCAAGCCGCCGCTGCTCCCGCTCCCCCATCACGTGTTACCTATCGGCACCCGGACGGCACCCCTTATCGGGTACGGGCACCGCCCGTCCCGCCGGATCGGTCCGTCCCGCCGCGCCGCGCGAGCCCGGCATCACACCCGGGCCCCAGCGCGACCACCGGGAAATAGCGGGTGTCAGCGGTGATGACGGGTGTGCTCGCCGGCCGGCGCCGAGGGCGCCGGGTCAGGCTGGGGCGGGCCGTCCAGGGCGGTGCGCAGTGCCGGGCCGATCAGCAACGCCGACACGGCGAACAGGACGGCGAACGAGGTCACCGCGATGCCCGGCGCCCACCAGGTGCCGAACCGGCGGCGTAGGTTCCGCAGCATGGGCAGCATCGCGGCCAGGCCCAGCACGCCGAACAGCACGGTCCCGCCGGTTCCCGCCAGCAGCGCCGTGCCGGCGAGCAGGCCGGCGTGGTGCAGCAGGTGCGGGGCCAGGCCCAGCGCGGCGCCGAATACCGCACCGGCACGCCATCGGCCGCGGCGGCGGGTCGTCGCGGGGCGCGAGCCGGTCCGCTGGTCAACCACGGGTGACCACGCCCGCGTCCGCCGGCGTCGGCTGCCCGGTGGCGGCCTCGACCAGCGTCGTCAGCGCGTCGATGACCGCCGGTCGCTGCTCGGCGGGGATGTTGCGCAGCAACTCGGTGAACCGGGCGGCCCGGGCCACCGCCAGCTCGCCGGCGGCCCGGCTGCCGTCCGGGGTCAGCTCCAGCCAGACCAGCCGGGCGTCACCGTCACGCTCGGCGCGCCGCACCCAGCCACGGCCGATCAGCTGGGCCACCAGGCGGCTGACCGTGCTCTTCTCCAGCCGGAGCCGTCTGGCCAGGGCGCTCTGCGTCAGCGGCCCGTCGCGGTCCAGCTCGCCGATCGCGTGGGCCTCGGAGACCGGCACCGGTGTCCCGCAGGGGGTGCGGTCCGGCTGGTGCAGGCCGAACGCGCGCACGAACGTGGTGATCCGGCCCTGCAGCAGCAGCGCCAGGTCGAGATCATCCTCCGGCATAGTTCGACCATACAACCAATTAGTTCGACGCTACAACTGTCATCAGTAGCCGACGTCGCGGCGGCGGAAGCCGGCCAGGCCGGCCGCGACCAGGGCGGCGGCGACCACGCCGAGAGCGATCAGCGGTGCGGCCGTCACGGATTCCAGGGGCGCCTCGGGCGCGTGGACGAACGGCGACGCCTGCTGGGCCCACTCCGGCAGGTTGAACGAGTCGGCGAACAGCTCGACGACCACGCAGTAGCCGAGCGCCACCCAGCCGGCGACCGCGGCGGCCCGGGCCCACCATCCCAGGCCGAGCGCCGCGACGGCCACCACCGCCCACACCGCGGGCAGGTAGGCCAGGGCCACGCCGGTCATGCGTATCGCCTGGCCGGGCTCGCCGACGGTCAGCCCGTACGCCAGGCCCTCGCCGAAGCCGGCGGCGATGAGCACCAGCGCGCTGCCCAGCAGGGCGACACCGAGGTGGCTGCCCAGCCAGGCTGTGCGGCTGACCGCGGTGGCCAGCAGCGGTTCGGCGCGCCCGGCCGTCTCCTCGGCCCGGGCCCGCAGCGCGGCAGCCACCCCGAACGCCGCCGCCAGCAGGGCGCCCATGGTGACGGTGAGGGCGAGGTACGAGTCGACGACGTCCGCCGCCCCGCCCGGCAGGAACTCGGCGACCTCCGGGTTCTCGGCGATGTACTGCTCGATGCTGTCGCCGAGCGACCCGTACGCCGCCCCGAGCATGCCGACCCCGATCACCCAGCCGATCACCGCGCCCCGGTGCAGCCGCCAGGCCAGCCCGGCCGGCGATCCGAGGGCCCACGACGCCCGTGGCCGGCCCGGCCGGGACCGGACCAGCCCAGCCCCGAAGTCGCGCCGGTCCAGGGCCAGCAGCGCGATCCCGGTCAGCGCGAGCGCCGTACCGAGCAGCAGCAGCACCGGCCACCAGCGCTCCTGGCCGTACGGGAAGGTGCGCTGGCCCCAGCCGATCGGCGAGGCCCAGGACAGCGCGGGATTGCCGGCGTCCCCGGCGGCCCGCAGCATGTACGCCGCGCCGATGCCCAGGCCGACCGCGCCGTAGACGCCCCGGCCGTGCTCGAAGACCTGCGCGGCGACCGCGGTGAGCGCCGCGAAGACCAGTCCGACCCCGGCGAGTGCGGCCGCGACCAGCAGCGATCCGCCGACCGGCAGACCGGTGCCGGCGGCCACCGCGAAGACCCCGGCGCCGACGGCCAGGTCGGCGAGCGCGGCCAGTGCCAGTGCGGCGTACACCGGTGAGCGGCGGCCGACCCGCGCGGAGCGGATCAGCTCGGCCCGGCCGGTCTCCTCGTCACCGCGGGTGTGCCGGCCGACCAGGAACATGTTCATCAGGGCGACCACGATCGCGGCGAACGCGAAGATCTCGAAGACGATCTCGCCGCCGATGCTGTCCAGCAGCTCGACCGGGCCGCTCATGGCGATCACCGCGGTGTTGCCGCCGAGCGTGGCGCGCAGCGCGGCGAGTTCCTCGGGGGTGCCGTACAGGTTCTGGCTCTGGGTGGACTGGACCAGGAAGAGCAGCCCGGCGCCGCCGATCCACAGCGGCAGCGCGACCCGGTCCCGGCGCAGGTTGAAGGCGAGCAGCGTCCCGGTCCCGGTCATGACTCCTCCCCGTAGTGGCGCAGGAACATCTCCTCCAAGGTGGGCGGTGTGCTGGTGATGCTGCGTACGCCCAGCGTGGCGAGCTGCCGCATGACCGGTTCCAGGCCCTGGGTGTCCACGTCGAACCGGGCGTGATGGTCCTCCACGACGGCGTCGTGCACGCCGGGCAGCCCGTCCAGCCCGGTGACCGGCCGGGAGGTCTCCACCGAGATCGAGGTCCGGGTGAGGTGCCGCAGCTCGCTGAGCGTGCCGGACTCCACGGTGCGGCCGAGCCGGATGATGCTGACCCGGTCGCACAGCGCCTCCACCTCGGCCAGGATGTGGCTGGACAGCAGCACGGTGCGGCCCTCCTGCTTGACCTGCCGTACGCACCGCTGGAACTCGGACTCCATCAGCGGATCGAGGCCGCTGGTCGGCTCGTCGAGCAACAGCAGCTCGGCGTCCGAGGCGAGCGCGGCGACCAGCGCGACCTTCTGCCGGTTGCCCTTGGAGTAGGCGCGGGCCTTCTTCGACGGGTCCAGGTCGAAGCGTTCGAGCAGTTCGTCGCGGCGCCGCCGGTCGAGGCCGCCGCGCAGCCGGCCGAGCAGGTCGATCACATCGCCGCCGGTGATGCCCGGCCAGAGGATCACGTCGCCCGGCACGTACGCCAGCCGCCGGTGCAGGGCGACCGCGTCGGCCCATGGGTCGCCGTCGAGCAGTCGTACCTGTCCGGCGTCGGCGCGCAACAGGCCGAGCAGGATCCGGATGGTGGTGGTCTTGCCGCTGCCGTTGGGCCCCAGGAAGCCGTGCACCTCGCCCTTCTGCACGGTCAGATCGAGCCCGTCCAGCGCGGTGGTCCGGCCGAACGTCTTGGTCAGGCCGGAGATCGCAATCGCGGTCATCGCATCGTCCTTCCTCACTCACCTCAAGAGTGCTCCCGGCTCGCCAGTCATCGACCCGGTTGAATCACTTGACGCCCGGGGCGATGGTGGAGCGGAGCGACAGATCGCCCACGAGGAAAGGGAACGAGCATGGCATTGCAGCCTTGGCCGAACACCCGCGAAGGCGACAAGGGGCACCCGGTCTTCACCTTGCAGTACCTGTTGCGGCAGCGCGGTCAGACGGTGACCGTGGACGGCGACTTCGGCCCGAAGACCGAGACCGCGGTACGCGCCTTCCAGCAGGCGAACCAGCTGGCGGTGGACGGGATCGCCGGGCAGCTCACCTGGTCGGCGCTGATCGTCACGGTACGGCGCGGTTCGACCGGTGACGCGGTCCGGGCGGTGCAGGAGGAGCTGCGCGGCCGGGACCAGTCGGGCGATCCGCAGCTCGTCGTGGACGGCGACTTCGGGACGGAGACCGAGGCGGGCGTCCGCGCCTTCCAGGAGGGTGTGCGCGCCGGCACGCCGGAGATGGCGGTCGACGGCATCGTCGGGCCGATGACCTGGCAGGCGATGGTCAGCGGGATGCTTTCGCACTGAGCGAGCGGACCACGGTGGCGGAGACCTGCTCGGTGCGCAGCTGGTGGACCGCGGCGCCGAACTCGGTACGCGGCTTGCGGCATTCGTCGACCGGCACGCCCGGGCGGATCCACCGGCCCTGTTCGTCGAGCAGCGCCAGCCACGGCACGAACGGCAGTTCCTGGGTGCAGGCGTCGAGCGTCGGGGTCTCGTCCGGCAGGCGCAGCGACTCGACGAGCGCGGCGATGTCCACCGCGCGTTTCTCGGTGGCCACCAGGTCGGTGCCGCCGTCCGGGCGCTCTCGCGGGCCGACGCCGCAGATCACCGTGGCGACCGGCTGGAAGTCGTGGTCGAGCCGGGGCAGGACCAGCGGCTCCTGGCCGACGTCGGTGAGCATCAGGTCGTCCGCCGCGACGACGGCCGCACACGACTCCCAGGCCTCCTGCACCTCCGGGGGCCCGTCCGTGCGCGAGTGGGAGCAGGCACTGAGGGCCAGCGCCAGCACGATGACCGATATCACCGTCCGGTTGTTCATGGCTCCCCCGCAGTCGGCGCGTACGTCACCGGCTGAGACGGGTACCGATGGCCGCCGGTTCCCCGCTCGCGGTGACCACCCGCCTGGGCCCGGCGGTCGCGCTGGGGCCGCACACCGGTGCGGCCTCGCGCGGTCGCGGCGGGACGGTCCCGATGGGTGGGAACGGCCGGTGACGCGTACCGATATCGCTGCGTGAGCGTTACGCATCGGCCGCCGAACGCTGATCTTTTCGGTCTGTGCCTGCCGGGGGTGGGCGTGCGATAGTCGGGGCATGGATCTTCCGACCCGGAGAGGCAGGGAAAAGCCCGCCGTCCGGACAGACAGGCACGTGGGCACGCCCGCGCCGGCACAGCGGCTGCCGGTGGGTAACTTCGGCGCGGAGCCGCTGTGTCTGTTGCTGGAGCCGGCCGGGTCGGATTACTGGCTACGGCCGGGTGAGACGTTCATCGTGGTGGGTTCCGGCGGCGACCGGCAGTTCCGGATCGACAGCGTGCCGGGTCAGGTGATCGTGTACGTGCTGGAGGGCGACCCGGCCGACGTCAAGGTGGTGGACTCGGCGACCGGCTGGGTCCTGGCGTCCGGGCACGGCCGCGGCCACGTCTGAGCCTCTCCGGCAGGGTCAGAACCACCTGCGGCGGTAATGACCGTGGTGCCGGTAGTGGCCGTGATGGCGGTAATGACCGTGATGGCCGTAGGCACCCGGATGGCCGTAAGCGCCCGGGTGGTGGTATCCGTAGCCCTGGCTGCGCGCGATGCGGTGGTTGACCTCCCGCAGGAGGCCGTCGACGGCCGGGTTGTGGTGTTTCTGGGACGCCCGCTGAAGCTTCGACGCGACCATCGAGAGAACGAACCGCTTGATGAAGCCGCTCACCGGCACCGTCTCCTCTGTCTGCTGGGGTTTCCTCAACGGTACGCGGCCATGTCCAGGCTGACCTGTGCGTTCGCTGGCCGTTCGCTGAGCGGGGCACGGAAATCGGTGGACGTGACAGCCGGGCGCGACAATCGTGACGGCATGCCGATGTCCACGCCGAGGGTGCGTCCGGCGAGCCTGGCCGACGCCGAGGCGCTCGCCGAGATACGGGTGCGCACCTGGCAGGCGGCGTACCGGGGACTGGTGCCGCAGGACCACCTGGACGGCCTCGATCCGGCCGCGCAGGTGCCCGGATGGCGGCAGTGGATCCGCGACGCCCGGCCGCCCACGGCGATCCTGGTGCTGGACGACGGGGGCGTGGCCGGCTACGTGGTCGTGTCGGCCGCTCCGGAGCCCGGCACCGGCCAGGTCAACGCCATCTACCTGCTCCCGGAGCGGTGGGGGCGCGGCTGCGGCCGGCTGCTGATGGACGCCGGGCTGGACCACCTGCGGGCGGCCGGTTTCCGGCAGGCGGTGCTGTGGACCCTCGACACCAACCGGCGGGCGCAGCGCTTCTACGAGATCGGCGGGTGGACGGCCGACGGAGCGTCGCAGGTCGACGAGTCGCTCGGCCTCACGCTCAACGAGATCCGCTACCGGCGCCACCTGGGAGGACATGAATGAGTGGATACACCGAGCCGCACTGGGCGGCGTCGGGGCTGGTGGTCATCGACATGCAGGTCGACTTCGCCGAGGGCGGGATGCTGCCGGTCGCCGGCACCGACGCGGTGACGCCGAACGTGCGGCGGCTGGCCGAGGGCTTCCGGCGGGCGGGACGGCCGATCGTGCACATCGTGCGGCTCTATCCGCCGGGCTCCTCGGACGTGGACCTGCCGCGGCGCGCGGCGGTCGAGGCGGGCGCGGTACTCGGTGCTCCCGATACGCCGGGGTCGGCGGTGATCGCGGGGATCGCCGGGCCGGGCGGTCCGCTGCCGGTCGACGCCGGCGTGCTGCTGGCCGGTAAGCCGCAGGTGCTCGGGGAGCACGAGATCGTGCTGTTCAAGCCGCGCTGGGGCGCCTTCTACCGCACCGAGCTGGAGCAGTGGCTGCGCGAGCGGCAGGTGGACACCGTGGTGGTCGCGGGGTGCAATCTGCCGAACTGTCCGCGGGCCACGCTGTTCGAGGCGAGCGAGCGGGACTTCCGTACCGTGCTGGTGGAGGACGCGGTGTCGCAGGTCAGCGCGGAGAGATTGGCCGATCTGGCGGGTATCGGTGTCACCCTGTCGTCGACCGGGACGGTCCTGGCGGAGGTGGCCGGACCGCCGGTCACCGGCTGATACTGCCGCGCATGGAACTGCCGGTGATCGTCTTCGTCGTCGCGATGTCCGGGCTCGCCCTGGTCGTCGGGATCGGTTACCTGCGTGATCGGCGCCGTGCCCGGACCCGCACTGATGACCCGGGCGGAGGCGGTGCTTGCGAGACGGACGCGAACCGGCACGCCGACTTGGCCTGGAACGGGGACAGCGGTGCGGGTGACGGCGGGGGCGGCGGTGGCGGCGGCGGGGACTGAACCGGCGCGGAGCGTTTCCGCCCCGCGCCGATCTGTCACAGCGTGCTGATCCGCCAGCACCCGATGGGCGCGTTCACCGTCACCCGGGCCGTGATGGCGGGTTACTTGCCGGCCGTACCGGCCTCTTCCTCCTGGCCGGCCTGCTCGCCGGCGTCCTCGCCCGCGCCGGCCTCTTCCTGGCCCGCGTCTTCCCCGGCACCGGCGTCCTCGCCCGCGCCGGCGTCTTCCCCGGCACCCGCGTCTTCGCCCGCGCCGGCGTCGCCTGCGGCCGCCTTGGCGTCGGCCAGTGCCAGGCAGGCCTGCAGCAGGCCCTGCTGAGCGGCTGCGACGGCGTCTTCCTCAGCCGCGCCCTCTTCGCCGGCGGCGCCTTCCTCAGCCGCGCCTTCCTCGGCCGCGCCTTCCTCGGCCGCGCCTTCCTCGGCCGCGCCTTCCTCGGCCGCGCCCTTGCCGGCCTTGCCCTTCTCGGCCTTGCCCTTCTCGGCGGCCTTCAGCGCCTTCGCCCACTTCTTGGCCAGGGCCTTGCGCTGCTTCTTGGCCGCCGCGGCGCCCTCTTCACCGGCCTGCTCGCCGGCCTCTTCACCGGCCTGCTCACCCTCGGCGGCGGCGATGTCGGCCGCGAACTGGTCGCACGACTCCTCCAGGGCCAGCGCCGATGCCGCCGCGGCGTCGCCGGGCGCCTGCTCCTCGACCGGTGCGAGCTCCTCGCCGTCACAGACCACGGTGCCGCCGTCGATCGCCAGCTCGGTGCACTGGGAGACGTCGAACTGCTGACCATCGACGTTGATCACGTCGGCGGCCTTGGCCTCGGTGCCCGCCGACGCCAGCTGCACCCCGGTCACCCCGGTCACCAGCAACACTCCCGCGACAGCCACCGCGCCGATCGTCTTCCGCCGACTGCTCTGGTCGCCTCGATACGCGCGCGCCCTCATGCTCACTCCTCGTCGTTGGACTTTCGGTGTGCCCGGTCGGGGGCCAGTACGGGCGGCGGGTCGCGAGCGGTTCAACCTAATTCCCCGCAACTCGCCGCGGTTTCCACGAAAGGCCAGCTCAGAGCCTTGAACAAAAAGCCGGAAATTCACGCGGCCGGGTGCTGCGGCAGCGTCTTGACGCGGGCATCGACAGGAGTGACGATCACCGTACGCACACAGAGGCCGGTGTCTTCATGATTCCCACCCTGATCTTGTTCGGACTAGTCGCGGGCCGCTGGTGGCGCACCACGCTGCTCGCCGGCACGCTCGGCTGGCCGATCCTCCTGCTGGCCCAGGACATCGTGCGGCCCGGCGCAGGGCTGCTCCCCGTGTTCTTGCTCGCCGTCGTCAACACCGGCGCGGGTGTGCTCGTCCACCAGACCGTGTTTCGCGGGGCCGCGTGGCTGCGCGACATCCGTGAAGATAGGGCGCGTGGATGAGCGTACGAACGAGTTCGTGACCAGCTTCCAGGCGTTCCTCGACGAGGTCGTCTACGCCCAGCGGCGCAACCGTGGCGACGGGCCCAGCCTCGTCGCGGTCCTGACCGAGCACCTCGGCACCGACCCGCGCGGGCTGCCGGTGGTGACCGAGGAGATCCCGGCGCACCTGTTCGTCGACCTGGACGTGGCCCTCGCCGAGGTGCAGGACGCCGCGCCGGAGCACCGGCTGCTCGGCGTCGGCGGCGGCCAGCAGCGCCGGCACAACTCGCTCTCCGAGATCCTGGAGAACGCCGAACGGCACGGCAACTTCCCGGTCGGCGCCGTCGACTACCGCAGCATCGCGACCGGGCCGGACACCGTCCGGCAGGCGATCTCGTTCGGGTTGCGGCTGTTCACCTTCGACGGCGCGCCGGTCGCGGTGCTGCAGCGCACCGCCGAACCCCGGTTCGGGCAGACCACCGCCCAGATGGAGATCCTCACCGCGGCCGGCGACGTGGCCGCCGCGCTGATCGCCGCGGTGCGGGACCTGATGCTGCGCCGCTCGGTGCTGCGCGGGCAGGTGCTGTCGCTGGGCGGCTCCGACTACGAGCCCGGGGTGGGTCGCATCGTCTTCCACCGGCGGCCGGCGCTCACCGCCGACCAGATCATCCTGCCGCCGGGCGTACTGGACCGGATCGGGCGGCACGTGGCCGGGGTGGCCACCCACCGGGACCGGCTGCGCGCCGCCGGCCAGCACCTCAAGCGGGGGCTGCTGCTGTACGGGCCACCCGGCACCGGCAAGACGCACACGGTGCGCTACCTGCTGGGGGCGCTGCCGGAGGTCACGGTGATCCTGCTGGCCGGCCCGTCGATCGCGTACGTCGCCGAGGCCACCCAGATGGCGCGGGCGTTGCAGCCCGCGCTCGTGGTCCTGGAGGACTGCGACCTGGTGGCCGAGAGCCGCGACCATCACGCCGGGCCGCAGCCGCTGCTGTTCGCCGTCCTCGAAGCGCTGGACGGGCTCGCCGACGACGCGGACGTCGCGTTCCTGCTCACCACGAACCGGGTCGACATTCTGGAGCCGGCACTGGCGCAGCGGCCCGGCCGGGTCGACCTGGCCGTGGAGGTGCCGCTGCCGGACGCGGAAGCGCGGCGCCGGCTGATCGAGCTCTACGCCCGCGGGCTGCCGTTCGGGGCGGCGACGCTGGACCGGGCCGCGGGACGGTCGGCGGGGATCACCGCCTCGTTCGCCAAGGAGCTGGTACGCCGGGCGGTGCTGGTGGCCGCCGAGTCCGGCCACCAGCCGGGCGACGCCGACCTGGAGCGGGCTCTGGACGAGATGCTCGCCGAGGGCGAGTCGATCACCCGGTCGCTGCTGGGCTCCCACGGGTAGGACCGGTATCGTGCGCCGATGGAACGCACCGCATTGGTCACCGGCGCCTCGTCCGGCATCGGCAAGGCGACGGCGGCCGCCCTCGCCGCGCGCGGCTACCGGGTGATCGGAACCAGTCGCAAACCCGAGGCGCTGTCCGCGGACCAACGGGCGCCCGGCGTGGAGTACGTCGCGCTCGACCTCACCGACGACGCCTCGATCGAAGCCCTCGCCGGCCGCCTCGCCCGGGTGGACGTGCTGGTCAACAACGCCGGGGAGAGCCAGTCCGGCCCGTTCGAAGAGCTGCCGCTCGACGCGCTGCGCCGGCTGTTCCAGGTCAACGTGCTCGGCCCGGTCCGGCTGGCGCAACTAGCCCTGCCCGGGATGCGCGAGCGCGGCTACGGCCGGGTCGTGATGATCGGCTCGATGCTGGCGTCGTTCCCGCTCGCCTACCGCTCGTCCTACGTGGCGACCAAGGCGGCACTCAAGGGCTTCAGCAACGGCGCCCGGCACGAGTTCTCGCCGTACGGGGTCTGGCTGACCACGGTCGAGCCGGGCTCGATCGCCACCGGCATCAGCGAGCGGCGCACCAAGTACATCGGTGCCGGCTCACCACACCGGGCCGAGTTCGAGAAGATGCTGGCCGCGCTGGACCGCAACGAACGCGCCGGGGTCAGCGCCGAACGGGTGGCCACCACGATCGTCGGCGCCATCGAGGCGGACCGGCCGAAGCCGCGATACGCGGTCGGCAGCAACGCCCCGCTGGTGTTCACCCTGCGCCGGTTGCTGCCGGCCACGCTGGTGGAGAAGGTCACCCACCGCAAGCACGATCTACCGCGCTGACGCTATCGCGGTACGGCGACCTGGAGCACGTCCGCTCTGCGGATGTGCAGATCGTGGTCGGCGCAGGCCGGATCGCGGGGGCGCACCGTCAGGTACTCGCGGCCGATGTCGGCGACCTTCACGATGCCGTCAGCTCGGTCACGCGCGATCCGCACAGGGCTTCGACCGACGCGCTGCCGGCCGGTGTCAGCAGGATGGTCGCGTGTTTCTCCCCGTCGCGGATGAGCAGCCCGAGCACGGCGGCGAGTGCGGTGAACGCCGCGGCCGCCACGCTGACCAGGTACGCCCGGCGGCGCTTAGCGTCGACCGCGTCGCGTTCGGCTGCCGCGTTCTCCAGCACCTTTCTGACGAACGCCTCGGCGTCCGGCTGTTCCGCCGCGTCGAGCCGGATCGGTTCGCCGACCGCGCGGGCGTACAGCAGCGCCGTGACGATCCACAGTGCTACCGCGACCGCCGCCGCGACACGCACGGCGATCGGCAGGGTCCCGGCTCCGCTCAGGATCCCGGCGCCGACGATGCCTCCCGCCAGGAAACTGGCGATGGCGAATCCGCTCTGCGCCTGGGCGCGGGCCTGGTCGGGGGCGGCCGTCGCGCGCGCGTAGTAGGCCAGGCCCAGGGCCTCCACGACCCGGTTGTCCATGGCCATGGTGACCTCCCACCTTGATCGAGGCTATTCCCGCCGGCGGGACCGGCGGGGAGACGTGGGCAGAGCCGCCGAGGCCTGGTCGCCTGCCTCTTCCGCGGGCTCTACCTCCACCTCTTCCGCGTCGCCTACCTCTTCCGCGTCCTCCGTGTCCGCGGGCTCGCGCCGACGTCCGCGCGTGGATGCGCGGACGCGCGGAACGGACAGGGCCGCATCCACGTCCAGGTGGGAAAGCGGGTATGCCATGCCCACGTAACCCCAGTCACGGGCGGTGTCCTCGGTCAGCTCCACGAACCTGGTGCCTTCGGCCAACGCGCGGGCCGCCCGCTCGGACAGGGCGCTGACGTTGAAGCGCAGCACCCCGCCGGGCATCCGAGTGGTGTCGAGATGCAGCTTTCCGCGGCGGCTCCGGGCCCCATGTCGACCCCCCGGGATCACGGCCAGAATATCGACCGGGAACGACCGTGAGTGATTGTGTCGACAGCCCGACACCGGCGCTGTCCGGCGCGTCCGAGTGCGGTTCGGCGAGCTCAGGGCACCGGTGGGCCCAGTGCGGTGATGACGGCGGCCAATTCCGCGGCGCCGAGCTCGTACGCGGTCTGGCCGAGCCGCGGGTCGCGGGCGTGCAGGGTGTGGCAGACCGGCGAGTGCGGGCCGCCGAGGTCGATCAGGGAGGCGGAGGCGCCTCTGACCGCCCGTTCGGTGCCCGGGGTGGCGGTCAGGTCGATGCGGTTGACCACGCCCGGCGTGACCCAGACCGGTACGCCCGCGAGCATCCCGGACAGTTGCAGGTGGAAGTGGCCGCAGAGCACGATCCGCACGTCGCTGCCGCGGATCGCCTCGGCCAGGTCGTCGCCGTTGCTCAGGCCGAGAGCGTGCTGCACGGCCACGCCGGGGACCATGACCGGCGGGTGGTGGAAGCCCAGGACGCTGCCGTGCGGGGCGGGTACCGCCAGGACGTCGCGCAGCCAGGCCAGTTGCTCGGTGCTGAGGTGCCCGTAGCCCTTGCCGGGCACCAGGGAGTCGAGCGTGATGATCCGCCATCCGTCGACCGTGGTCACCGCCGCCCGGGCGCCGTCGGCGGCGTCCAGCTGGTGTTCCGCTCCGTCGAGGTGGCCGCTGCCCAGCACGCCGGTGAACGCGGCACGCTCGTCGTGGTTGCCGGTACTGAGGATCGCCGGGATCCGGCGCTGCCCGGCGAAGGCGCCGATGAGGTCGCGCGCGTCGGTGTACGCCTCGGTTGAACCGTCGTCGGCCACGTCGCCGGTGATCACCACGGCGTCGAGATCCGGCAGCTCGCGGCACTCGTCCAGGATGCGGCGCAGCGACTCGCGGGGGTCGATGCCGGAGCTGTTGGGGCCCGGCGCTCTAGTGAGGTGCGTGTCCGACAGGTGCAATATCCGCATGCCGCGACGCTATCGACCGAGATCAACGATTGCGACTGTCGTTGCGTATACGCAATACTTCGTGCATGGCGGGCAATGACTCGAAGGACGGTCGCCGCCGCACTGGCGTGCACAACCGGCTACCGGTGCTGCGCGCCGAGCGCGGTGTCTCGCGCAGCGAGCTGGCGCAGGCGGTCGGGGTCAACGCGCAGACCATCGGTTTCGTGGAGCGTGGCGACTACGGGCCTTCCCTGGAGCTGGCGCTGCGGATCTGCGCCTACTTCGAGCTGCCGATCGAAGCGGTGTTCTCGCTGGCTCCGTTCGTCCCGATGTCCGCACAGCTGTACCCGACGAGGAGTGGAGAGCCGACGTGAGCACCGAGAATCGCGCCGCGCGGATGAGCCGGCTGGTCGCCGACAAGGACGCTCGGGTGCAGGATCACCGGCAGCGCCCGCTGCCGGCCTGGCTGGCCGGCCGCGGCACTCGCCGCGCGATCGCGGTGCTGCCGGTGCTGCCGCTTGCCGGCGGGCTGGTCGCCGGAACCATGGCCGACAGCCTGGCGCGCACCACCGTGATGGTGGTCGTCGTGACGCTCTGCGTCGGGCTGCTTCTGCTGCTGCGGCAGGCCTCCCGGATGCTCGACGCCGTGCCGGATCGGATGCTCGACGAGCGCGAGGTCGGCGAACGGGACAACGCGCACCGTCGCGCCCACGCGCTGACCGTCGGGCTTCTGACCGTGCTGGTGCTGGTGGCGATCGCGGACGGCGTCATGCGCAAGACCGGCGGCTCATCGCTGATCGACGGTGATGGCTGGATCAACGTGACGCTGACCGCCATGCTGGTCGGCGCCATGATGCCGGCTGCCGTGCTGACCTGGCGGGGCAGCGAGCCGCTCGACGACCTCGACGGCTGACCCGGTCATCGGGTGCGCAGCGCGTCGGCGAGGCGGCCGAGTGCCTCCCCCAGCTCAGCCGCGGGCAGATGCCCGAAGCCGAGCCGGAACACCCGGTCGTCCTCGCCGAACCAGGAGCCGGGCGCCACCCGCGTCTCCAGTTCGGTGAGCCGGGCGTAGAAGCCGGCGACGTCCACCTCCGGCCGCAGCCGCAGGCAGCAGAGTGGACCGCCGTGCGGCACCACCATCTCGATCGGCTGCCCGGCCACCCAGGCGCGCAGTTCGCCGAGTTGCTCGCCGAGGAATTTGGCGCGCGGTGCGAGGATCTCGGCACGCCGGGACAGCACCCGGGTCGCGAGGAACTCGTCCACGCCGGAGCACGCGATCGTGGAGACGAACTTGGCTTCGCGCAGGCGGGCGTACCGGGCCGGGTCGGTGGTGGTCAGCCAGCCGAGGCGCAGGCCGGGCGCGCCGTGTGCCTTGGAGACCGACGAGCAGGTGAGCACGCCGGGCAGGGTGGCCGCGGACGGCGGGACCGGGCTGTCGGCGTACGCCGATTCTCGGTAGGTCTCGTCCACCAGGACCACCGCCCGCGGTGCGCGTTCGCGCACCGCGGCGAGAAGCTCGCGCAGCTCGCTCTCGGTGATCCGGACGCCGGAGGGATTCTGCGGCGAGGCGAGAGACACCAGACGGGTACGCGGTCCGAGCGCCGCCACGACCCGGTCCAGCGGCAGCCGGTACCCGTCGTCGAAGGTCGCCGCCACCAGGTCGAGGTGCGCGCCCAGTCCCTCCGGCACGGTGCGGGCCGGTGGGAAGCACGGTGTCACCAGCAGCACCCGGTCGCCGGGACCGCAGGTGGCCTGGGCGATCAGGAACATCGCCTCGATCGCGCCGACGGTGACCAGGACCTGCTCGGCGCTGACGCCGGCGTCGGCCGCGATGAGCTCGCGCAGGTCGGCGGAGCCGCGGGTGGTGCCGTAGCCGAGCGGGATCGCGGCGAGCTCGGCCGGGTCGGCGAGGTCGGCGAGCGACAGCGGCGGGCTGGTGCTCTCGGCCAGGTCGTAGCGGACGTGGTCGTCGATCAGCGAGGTCATGGCGGTCGGCGTGAAGGCGGTCATGTCGTCATCGTCGGCGTGGCCGGTCTCGCGGGGCAGAGCCAATGCCGCTAGATTGGTCTGCCAATGGAGCCAATCGGGTTGGTGGAGCGTCTCGGCCGCTGGTCGTCCGGGCGCGGCGCGCTGTATCTGCTGCTGGCGGCCCGGATCCGCACGCTGATCGACGAGGGCGAGCTGCCGCCGGGCGCGCCGCTGCCGCCGGACCGCGTCCTGGCGTCCGCCCTGTCGGTGGGGCGCAGCACGGTGGTCGCGGCCTATGACCTGCTGTGCGGCGAGGGGCGCATCGTCCGCCGGCAGGGCAGCGGGACCCGGGTCGCCGGGCCGGCGGCGGCGACGTCGCGGCCGACCACCGAGGCGCCGGCCTTCCTGCACCTGCTCGAACCCCGCGACGGGGTGATCATGCTGGCCTGTGCGGCGCCGGACGCGCCTCCGGCGGAGCTGGTGGAGGCGTATGCGCGTACCGTCCCGCAGCTGGCCGGCATCGCCGGCGACATCGGCTACCACCCGATGGGGCATCTCGCCCTGCGTGAGGCCATCGCCGCCCGCTTCACGGCCCGCGGCCTGCCCACCACGCCCGACCGGGTGCTGGTCACCACCGGCGGCCAGCAGGCGCTGACCCTGCTGGCCAGGGCCATGATCCGGCCCGGCGACCGCGTCCTGGTGCAGGCGCCGACCTACTTCGGGGCGCTGGAGGCGTTCCGCGAGGAGGGCGCCGTGCTGCGCACGCTGCCGGTCACCCTGAGTGGCTTCACGCGCGCCATCGAGGATCAAAAACCCGTCTTCGCGTACGCGATGAGCACCTTCCACAATCCCACCGGAACCGTCCTGCCGTCCCCGGCCCGGCGCCGGATCGCGCAAGCGGCCGCCGCGGCCGGCGTGCCCCTGATCGAGGACGAGGCCCTCACCGAGCTGGGCTTTCCGGACCAGCCGGTGCCGGCCCCGATCGCCGCGCACCACGACGAGGTGATCACGATCGGCTCGCTGAGCAAGGTGGTGTGGGGCGGTCTGCGGGTCGGCTGGGTGCGCGCGCCGGCGGCCGTCATCGCCCGGCTGGCCCGCATGCGTACCGTCCTCGATCTCGGCGGCAACGTGCCCGCCCAGCTGGCCGCCGCGTTCTTGATGCCCCGGCTCGAGCCGTTGTTGCGCCGCATCGCGGTGGAACGAAAGGCCCGGCACGACCACCTGCGCGCCGAGCTGGCCCGCCATCTGCCGTCCTGGCAGGCACCGGCCGTTCCCGGCGGCCAGACCCTGTGGGTGCGTCTGCCGCACGGCGACGGCCGCTCGTTCGCCCAGCAGGCGCTGCGGCACGGCGTGGCGGTGCTGCCCGGCGCCGGCCTCGACCCGTCCGGCGCCGGCGACGATCACTTGCGGGTGCACTTCCTGGCCGCACCGGCGGAGCTGAGCGAAGCCGTGCGCCGGCTGGCGGCGGCCTGGCAGGAGTACGAGGCGCGGCCGAGCCGCGCCACCTACCCACCGGCGATGGCCGTCTGACCGGCCGGTCTTCAGAGCAGTTCGAGGAGTACGCCGTCCTCGGACTCCTCACCATCCGGGCCGTGGTCGCGGATGATCTCCACGATCATGTCGAACAGGGTCTGGCCCTCGCCGCGCCGGGCCTCGCTGATCCGCGCTTCGACGCTCGCGCGGTTCGACGGGTGGCAGGTCCGCAGGATCTGTTCCAGCCAGCGGACCGTCGCGTCGTGGCCGAGCGCGGTCCGGGACAGCTCGGAGTGGGCCCACCGGAACACCCACCTGGTCTCGGGAGTGCCGAAACCCCCGTGGAGGATGTCGTTGAAGGCGTCCAGATTCCCGTTCCAGGTGTGGTGGCGCAGCAGCTTGGAGAACTCGCGGGCGAAACCGTCGAGGTCGGCGAAGCAGGCGCCGTCGACGACCAGCACGGGAAGGGCGTCGCTCTGATCGATCACGGCCTGAGTATGACGTCATCACCGAGGCGTGCGGGTGCCGCACTGCCTCGCTGGTCAGCAACCGCATCCGCTGCCGCCGCACCCGCAGCCCGCACCGGCGGCGTGCTGGGCGGAGCGACGCCGGTGCAACCACCACATGCCCAGCGCCAGCACGACGAGGCCGGCGGCGACGGCGAGCAGCATCTTCTCCAGGATCGCGGCGCCCGCGCCGGTAAGCACGCCGGCGGCGATGAACAGCGGCAGGGCGCAGCAGGCGGCGCAGGCGAGGGCGGCAAGCCCGCCGGTGACCTTGCTGCGCCGCGGGGGTGCGTTGTCGATCTCTACCGGGATCGGCGTGGCGGGCTGGCTCATGCGGGCTCTCCGTCAGGTCGGGTGGTGCCGATGGTCAGGTAAGGGATCGGGCAGTCGGTGCAGGTGCAGTTGGTCAGGCTGTCGCAGCGCGCGTCGACGACCTCGGTGAGCGTGCCGCGGATAGCGGTCAGGTCGGCGATCTTCCGGTCGATCTCGGCGATCTTGTCGAGTGCGCGTTGCCGTAGATCCGCGCTCGGGTGTCGACGTCCGCCGGCGTCGAGGAGTTCGGCGACCTCGTCGAGGGTGAACCCGAGCCGCTGCGCCGCTTTGATGACGTTGAGTAGGGCGATGGTGTCGGCCGGGTAGAGGCGGTGCCCGCCGTTCGACCGGACCGGTTCGGCGAGCAGGCCGCGGCGCTCGTAGTAGCGCAGCGTCTGGATGTTGACGCCGGCCTGCTCGGCGACCTCACCGGTGCGCAACCCGTCCATCACGACGCCCGCGCCGCCGATCGGGCGCCCTCAAGCGGCAGCCCGGCCTGAGCCCAGTCGGCGGTTGTCAACAGCTCATCGGACTCCGCCAGCCGAGACGGCCGCTCCGCCGTCGGCAGCGCGCAGGCGTCCGGGACCACGAAACACATACCGGCCTCCTCGAACGGGGCGCCATCGGCGCCGCCCGTTGACGGTAAGCCTGTACCTGGGTACCGGATGCAACCTAAGGCGAGTCCACCCGGCGGAGACAGCCGGGTGGACCACGCCTGGCTCAGGCGCTGGCGCCCGTGCGATTGAACCGCATGACCGTCCCGGACTCGCTCGTGGTGACCGCGATCCCGTCCTCAGCGAGCCGCTGCTTCATGCCGGCCACACCGCCGGCGACGTTGTCCGGCGCATCGTAGAACTCGTCCAGCATCGCGCGGGCCACCTCTTCGTCGCTGTCGGCGACGCCGTCGACCAGGCCGATGTCCCACCGAACCTCGCCGTCGGCAGCGCTGATCCGGAAGTCGTAGAACGGGCAGCACGCCTTCTCCCGGGCGGCCAGGTCACGCACCCATGCCTCGACGCCGTCGTCGGCGCGGAACCGCAACCGGACCCGCTGCCCGGTCCGCTCCCGCCCGGCCAGCGATTGCGCGAACAGCCGACCGTACTCGGCCATCCGCTCCTCCGCGGTGTCCCGCGCGTTGGTCAGGTCACACACGATCGGAATCGGTGCCACGCTCGGATCACTCGGCATCTCGTTACTCCCTTGCTCGGTTCGTATGGCGCCTGGTTCACCTACGACCGTAAAATCTGGACTCGGGTCCAGAGTCAAGAGGTGAGGGCATGAAGATCGGGCAGGTGGCATCCGAGGCCGAGGTGACCATCGACACCGTCCGGTTCTACGAACGCCGCGGCGTCGTGCCCGAGCCGGCCCGTCGGCCCTCGGGCTTCCGGGAGTACCCGGCCTCGACCGTGGAGCGGATCCGGATGGCCCGCATGCTCCAGAACCTCGGCTTCACCCTCGACGAGATCATCGAAATGCTGCACGCCCACGACGCCGGCACCACCAGCTGCGACAGCGAACAGTGGCGGCTCGAAGGCGCCCTCGACCGCATCGACACAAAGATCGCCGAGCTGCGCCGCACCCGTCGGCTGATCACCGCCACGATGCAGGAATGCCGCACCGGACAGTGCCGTTTCACGGCTCAGCTCGACGGAAGCCCGTCCGTCAACCGCTCGGCCGACCGCTGGTAAAGGGCGAAGGCTTCGCCGCCGATCGAGATGTCCTTGGCGTAGCGGAAATCGAGGCGTTCCATGACGGCCCGGGAGCGGTGGTTCCGGGTCTCCGTGAAGGACACCACCTCGGTGGCACCGAGCTCGCCGAAGGCGAAGTCCAAGCCGGCCCGGCCGATCTCGGTGGCGTATCCGTTGCCCCAGAACTCGCCGTGCAGCGCCCAGCCCAGTTCGAGGCAGTTCCGTCCGTCGACGTGAGCGCGGGACAGTCCACCGCGACCGATCCGGGCGCCGGTACTCCGGTGATAAGCCATCCACTTGTGGACTCCGTCGGCCTGCCAGTGCCGGCCCATCCGCGCTGCTTCGGCGGCCGCCTCGGCGGGGGTCCACCGGCCGTACCATTCGGCGACGGCGGGGTCGGTGTACAACTCGTACAGGTCGGTGGCGTGCTGGGGCCCGATGGGCTCCAGGCGTAAGCGATCGGTGAAGCGATCTTGCCGGCCAGCCCGGGGGTCGCGGTCGGCGAGCGGCTCAGGCCGGATCGGGTCCATCCGGCGACGATACTGCTCGCTGATTGCGGATGAGCGCCAGCAAGGCCGCGTGCGTCTGCTCGTCGGCGGCCGCGACGAGGCCACCGACGCCGGTGTGGACCGGCTGGCCCTCGATGCCGGTGACGACGCACCCGGCGGCTTGGCAGAGGGCGATGCCGGCCGCGAAGTGGACGCTGTCGCGCAGGTCGCCGTCGGTGACGTATCCGGCGCGGCGGCCGGCGGCGACCCAGGCCACGGCCAGGGTGGTGGAGACGACGCGGGGGCGGAACCGGTCCATGAAGCCGGCGTCGGCCAGCATCCGGGCGGCCAGGAAGGTGTCCCGGTTGGGGAACGGCGGGTCGAGGTTGAGGTCGATCAGCCGTGACTCGGCGGACGGGGTGAGCGGCTCGTCCGTACCGTCGTGGCGTTTGAATGCGGTGACCCCGTCGGTCCAGAAGGTCTCCTGGTTGAACGGGTCCGCGCAAGCGGCCACGGTGACCCGCGTGCCCTCCCGCAGGGCCACGTTCGCCGAGGCCAGCATGTTGCGTACGGCGTAGTTCAGCGTGCCGCACAGCGGGTCGACCAGCCACGTGCGCCCGTTCTGGCCGGTGCCCGTGCGCCCGCTCTCCTCGCCCAGTACGGCGTCGTGCGGACGCGCCGCGCGCAACACCTCGAGGATGGCCTTCTCGGCCTCGACGTCGGCCGTCGTGGCGAAGTCGCCCGCGCCCTTCTCGAATCGCGTCAGCGACGACCCGTAGTGGGAGCGGACGACCTCGGCTCCGGCTTCCGCCGCCGCGACGGCCAACGTCTGGTCCATGATCGACATAGGGGAACGATAGACCGCCCCGGTCAGGCGGCTCGCTTGCCGGCCGGTTCCCGCACGAGGCGCTCCAGCTGCGCCACGTCGACGGCGGCGGCCATCGCCAGGAAGCCGGCGCGGTTCGGGTGCAGGTGGTCGCCGGGACCGCCGGCGGTGCTGTTGGTGTCGTACGCCGGCAGCAGACGCCCCGGGTTCGCCGGGTCCTCGGTCGCCGCCGCGAAGTCGGCGACCCCGTCGAACAGCCCGCTGGTACGGATGAAGTCGTTGATCGCCCGGCGTTTGGCGTCGGTCTCCGGGGTGCCGTACAGGCCGAACGCGGTGCCCGCGGACGGGGTCAGCGTCCCGCCGATGATCTTTATGCCGCGGGCGTGCACCCGCCGGATGATCTCCCGGTAGCCGGCGATCACCTGTTCCGCGGTGGCACCGCCACCGCCCAGGTCATTAATCCCTTCGAGCAGGATGACGGCCCGCACGCCGGGCCGGTCGAGGACGTCGCGGTCCAGCCGGTCGAGCGCGGGCGGCCCGTCGCAGGGGGTGCAGCCGCCGGGCGTACGCCCGATCCGGGTGACCATGTTGCCGCCGATCGCCTCGGTGACGACCGAGATCGGGCGATGTGCCAGCCGGCGCTGCAGGGCGTCGGGCCACCGGTCGTCCTCGTTCAGCGTCGAGAAGAAGCCGTCGGTGATCGAGTCGCCGAACGCCACGACGGTGGCGGTGTCGCGGCGCTGTGCCTGCACCTCGGAGACGAAGAACCAGGAGGTGGTGGAGTGCGGGAACGCCGTGTCGGCGATGTCCGCGGTGTGGTCACCGGCGTTCGGATCGGACAGGTACGACGTGGTGAACGCCGCCGCGTGCCAGGTCATCGGCCCGCTCGCCCCGGCGACGTGCAGACTCACCGCGAGGTGCTGCGACTGCGCGTCGGTGACCCGGACGGACACCGGGTCACTCAGGACCGTCCGGCCCGCCGGGACGGTGACCGATCGCCGGCCGGCGAAGGTGAGCGCCCGGTTCGTGCCGGCTTTGACGTTGCCGCCGCTGGACTGCAGTCCGGCGTACGCCCGCTCGAAGATCACCGGCCGGGTGCCGAACTCGTTGGTCAGCCGGATGCGCCAGCTCGTGCCCTCGACACTCGGATGCACGATCATGCGCAGGGTCTGGTTGCGCGCCTGGTTGTCCGGGAACGCGGCGGTCAGCAGGGGCGCCTGGTTGCCGGGGCCGGCCGGCCCGACCGGTCCGGGCTGAGCGACCGAATATCCGACCGGGTAGACACCTTGGGCCGACCCGGTCCATGCGTCGATCCAGGCGGCCGGCGAGCCGCCGGCGGTCGTGATCGGTTCCTGCGCCACGGCGGCCACCGGCGTGAGAATCACCCACGCGAAGGCGGCGACGACGGCTCTACTCGGACGTTTAACTCGCATGTCACTCCCTCGTGGACGTCGAGCGACGGTGCAGCCTTACATCGACGACCATCGTTACCATGCGGACCTGGCACGCTCAACGCCGGCCGACCGGTCTTCCCGGCCGGCGCAAACCTCGGCTCGGAACGGGGCTGCGGGGGATCGGCCGTCGTGGAACCCTGATCGCACTGCCGACTTTCATGGGGGCGACATGGCGACCGACCGGAGAATCCCGCTCACCTGCCGGCTCAACCTGCGGCATCAGTGGCGGACCCGCAGCACCGAGGACGGCAACCGGTGGAAGGCGTGCGCCCGCTGCGGCCGGGACAAGGAGACGACTAACGTCGACGTGCACCTGTTCCACTGACGGTCGCGCCGGCCAGCCGGGCACGTGCCCGGCGGACCAGCATGAGGCTCACGGCCGCGAGCGCCAGGATGCCCGGCACCACCACGAGAGCCGCCTTCAGCGAGGTCACATCCGCCAGCGCGCCGACCGTGAAGGGCAGCAGGACCACCGCGAACGAGCTGATCGTCACGGCCCGCCCGCTGGCCAGCACCGCCTGCTCCGGCACCAGCGCGACCAGCACGGACACCGCCATCGGGAACAGGTTGCCGAGCCCGATCCCGAGCATCGACAGACCGATCAGCGCCTGCACGGGTTCCCGCGCGGGCCACAGGACGGCGAAGCCGGCGGCGGCGACGGCGAGCGCGTAACCCAGCAGCTGCGCCGGGTCGCGCCGGCGCGCCAGCCGGCTGCCGAGCAACCGCCCGGCCAGGACACCGCCGTAGAACCCGGCCATCAGCAGCACCGCGGAGTCGGCCGGCACTCCGGCGGCTTCCTGGACATAGGTCGCGCCCCAGGCGGAGATGCACCACTCGGCCGCGGTGGTGCAGAAGAGCATCGCGGCGGCGATCCAGAACACGCCCGGCAGGCTGCCCTGCGCCGAGTCCGGCAGCGGGGCCGCGTCGATCGTCAGGCGCCGGTTGCTCCACCACGCCAGCGCCGGGACTGCGAGCGAGGCAAGGACCGCGATCCGCCAGCCGATGTGCAGGCTGGCGGTCAGCGTCAACAGGCCGATCAGCAGGACGTAGGCGACGCTTGCCGCCACGTTCGCCTCGGCCAGCGCGACGGCTCGGCGTTCGCCGTGGTGGTCGGCGAGGGTCGCTTGGACGGTGGCGAGCAGCAGCCCGCCGCCGATGCCCATGACCAGGACCGAGCCGACGGTCACGGCAGGAGTGCGCCCGGCCGTCAAGGCGAGGGCGGCCGCGCTCAGCGTCGCGGCGGAGGACCAGAGCAGCGTACGCCGGCCGAGCGCCCGTTCCAGCCGCGGTGAGATCACTCCCGCGACCAGGCTGCCGGCGGCGAAGGCGGTGACATGCAGCCCCGCGGTCGAATAACTCAGGTCGAGCTCGTCGCGCAGGTGCGGAATGACGAGTCCCGGTGCGGCCTGGAGGTAGGCGAACCAGGCGACCATCACGTAGGCGATCCAGGTGAGTCGGTCTCGCGTGAAGTCCCTCATCTGTGTAACGATACACAGCATGGCGAAACGTGCGACCCTTGCGCAGGTAGCGAAATTGGCCGGGGTGTCGGTGATGACCGCCTCCTACACGTACAACCAGCCGGAACGCGTCTCCGCCGAGGCCCGCGCGAAAGTGCTCGCCGCCGCGGCCGAGCTCGGCTATCCCGGCCCCGACCCGAGCGCCCGGTCACTGCGGCGCGGCAGCACCCAGACGCTGGGCGTGGTGCTGGGCGAGCACCTGACCTACGCGTTCGACGATCCGCAGGCGGTGTCCTTCCTGGCCGGCATCGCCGAGGTCTGCGCCGATCAGGGATATGGCATGACCATCCTGCCGATCTCCGGAGCCGCCGACGACGTCGCCCGCATCACCAGCGCCGCCGTCGACGGGTTCATCGTCTGGACCACGGCCGACGACGACCCGATCCTGGACGCCGTCCAGGCGATGAAGCGCCCCGCGGTGATCCACGGCGGACCGGCGGTCCCCGGCTTGCACCTCGTCACCATCGACAACCGGGCCGCGGCCCGCGCGGTGGGCGCGGTCGCGTTCGCGGGCGCGAAACGCCCGGCGATCGTGAGCCAGCCGCTGTCCCGCGACCGGATCAGCACGATCACGCGCGGCGCGGAAATTGCCGAGGCGCTGTTCCCGGTGACCCGTGAGCGGCTGGCGGGCTACCGGGACGCCGCCGAGGACGCCGGCTTCGCGTGGCAGGACGTGACCGTCGCGGTGTGCGCTCGCAACGACCCGGCCGAGGCCGAGCAGATGGCCGCCGCCCTGCTCGACTCCACCCAGCCACCTGACGCGATCGCCGCGATGAGCGACCAGCAGGCCGCCGGCGTGATCCGGGCGGTGCGCGCCGCCGGTCGCATCGTCCCCGCCGACGTGGCCGTGACCGGCTGGGACGACTCGGCGATCGCCGCGGAGCTCGGGCTCACCACGGTCGCGCAATCACTGCGCGAGCAGGGCGCTGATTGCGCGCACGCCGCGCTCGGCCGCAAGCCGAGAAACCATAAAAAATCGTGGTCGATCGTACGCCGAGCCAGCACTCGCCCTCCCCACTGAGCGAGCTCAAGGCAAGCACTCCGAACATTGGACAAGAAGTACTGGACTCGATGCATAGAGCACGCTGACTGAAACAAAATGGATTCGGGAGCCGCGCCTCTCTTTGAACGCCATTGACGTGCATGTTTGCCCCAAAAGCAATCTTGTCGTAGAGTGCGACTGCAGGTGTTCTATGCCCGCACAAGCCTCGATTCTCATCGAGGCTTTTTCATTGGTCCGGAAAGGCCCCGCTCGCCATCGCGAGCGGGGCCTTTTCGTTTCACGCCAGGAGGTCGTCCCATGCTGCCCTCGCCAGTCGTCATGGCCGCATTGATCGCCGGAGTCGCGCTCGCCGCTATGGCCATCACCGCGTGGCTGGTTCTTCAGATCGCCCGGCGGGCGCTCGACAAGACGGCCCCCGACGAGGTCGAATCGGTCGTCCGGGCGCTCGGCGCGCTGATCCATCCGCTTCGCCTGTTCCTGCCCTGGTCGCGACGAGACAGCTCGGCGCGGTCGGACAAGGATCGGAAATGAGCATGGGAGACAGAAAGCCCACCGACGACACCGGTGAGGCCGCCCTCGGTGAAGTGGCCGGCGCCTACCTCTACGCCGAGGTGTTGTCGCGGATCGACGACGAGACCGATCGGATTCTGATCTTCGCCGGCGTCGGCCTCGACATCTCCGAACGGAACCTGTCGCTGGCCCTCAACATGGACATAGCCGACCTGACCGCCCGTATCGACAGGGCCCTCTCCACCTTGCGCGAGGACCAGGAGATGGCGGACAAGCTTCACGACTTCCGCCGCGCCGGGCGGGCAGAGAACTATCTGGCCCTCGCCTATCAGGTGGGCTTGCAGGATTGGTTCTGCGCGCAATGCGGGCGGCTCATGGTCCAGTCCGAGCGAGGCCGCCGGCGCAAGACCTGCAGCGGCAGGTGCCGGCTCCGGCGCTTCCGCGGGCACCGGCCGGTCACCACCGCGCGGGCGGCCCTCCCCGCGCCGGCGGTCACACCCAGCGTGCCGGACGAGATGTTGAGCAGGTTGGTGGCACCGATCGACCAGGGAGCGCGGCCGATCCACCCCGGCCGCGACGCCCTTCGCTGGTGGCAGCCGGAGACGCGGTTGAGGGACCGTGCCGTCGTACTGCTCGGATTCTCCTGCAGCGTCGCGCTGACTCCGGCGGACATCGCCGCGCTCGACGTCGACGACGTGGTCCGGACCGCCGCCGGGGCGGAGGTGCGCCTCCACCGGCGATCGGCCCTGCCGACCCGCTACGTCACCATCCCGGCCAAAGAGGAGACGATCTGCCCCGCGGCCGCCGTGCTCGCCTGGGCTCGTCACCTGGCGGCCGCGGGGCACCGGAGCGGAGCACTCTTCCCACGCCTCGACGCCAGAGGAAGGCTCATCGCGACCCGACTCACCGGCCGGGCCGTCGCCACGATCATCGAGGCCGCGGCGGCGGAGGCGTTCGAGCAGGTGGAACCCACCAGGCTCGGCGTTGCCACGCCGGTGCTGTCCTTGACGGACGGCAGGGCGGCGACGCATGGCGGTCCGGATCGCTGAGCCTCAAGTGCATCGGGATTCAGCGCCGCCCTCGCTGGCCGCCAGCGCCGCCCCTCGCTGGCCGCCAGCGGCCGTGGGCCGGCGGGCCTTGCCAGCGGGCCTTGCCGGCACGGGTTCGCGGGGTCGAAGCCCACCTGCCGCGGCCGGTACGTTGATCGCCATGAATCAGCATGGACATGCAGCCGGTGGAGTCCTCCAGCGGCTGCGCCACGGGGTGTTGGTGACGGCGTTGATGGTCGTGGCTGCGATCGTCGCCCTTCCGGGTTCGGCCGAAGCGGCGCAGGAGCCGCCCGGCGGCCGGGCGAACTACACGGTCGCCCTGATGCGCAACGTCGGCACCGAGTCATTCGTACGGCTCGCGCAGTACAGCCTCCGCGCCGACGGCACCATCCGGGCCGACTACTGGGCGTGGAACGCCCAGCAGACCCAGCCCAACGTCTCCTCCGGGCTGAGGACCTTGGGATGCGCGAACACCTGTGACATCTGGACCCCCAACGGCTTCCAGAGCGCACCGAAGCAGCTCTACGGCACCTGGTCGCTGACCAGTACCGACGACCTGTCCATCACCTGGACCAGCGGTAGTTCCGGGGTGGAGCGCTGGAAGTTCGCGAACCTGGCGACGGCTACTCAGCTGACGCTGGCCAGTCACCCGACCGCCAACACCGGTTGGGGCTGGGGCAGCCGGATCGGCTTCAACACCGGGGTGCCGGCCCGGACGATCTTCGAGTCGAACATCCTGCCGCTGAGCGGCCCGTGGAGTCAGAACAACTGGGGAGAGGTCCTAGGCGGCATCACGCAGCTCCAGATGACCGCGAACGGAACGTTGCCCGTGCACCTGTGCGACAACAACGACGGCAATCCGGGCAACGACCACTGCATCAACGTCACCACTCCGGCGATCGGCGACAAGCCGGAGAACAAGGCCTACATCGGCGGCACCGGCACCGACCGGCGGATGTTCTACAACCACGAGCTGAAGACCGTCAACTCGGGTCCGTGCCCGGCGCGCGGCCACCTCAAGGCGGCGTTGCAGATCCTCGACGACAACGGCACTTTCCGCGGGCTGATCATGGTCGAGGCATCACTCGCCGCCAAGACGTACGGCACCAACATCCTCGGTATCTTCGACCTGAACAACATCGACTAGGTGTGACCACTTCATTGAAGGCCTCCAACGGTGCAGTGGAGCTGCTGGAGGCCCTCATGCCCACACCAACGCCGCGTCGACTCCGCGACCGCGACCGCGGCTGGCGCGTCTGGCCTTGGTCAGGCCGGCCCCCGCCCGCTCACTGGCGTTGGCCGCGAGACAGTCGACCCGAATAGATCGACATCCGTCTCGGTACAGGAGTAGATTGAGCCCCTTCCGACGGGCCGATAACGGCACGAGGCGGCTGATACCGGATCGGCGCCAGCGGCCACGACAAACTCCGGCGATGCGATGAAGACATTTCAGGTACTGGCAGCGACGCTGATCCTGGCCGTCGCCGCGCTGCTGCTCGTCCTCGCGATCATGTCGTGGTAGCGCGATTCGCGAGTCAGTCGTCGCGATGCCAGCGCAGCGGGCCGGGCCGGAGGCTCCACCAGATCCGCGCCCACCTGGGCCGATCGCGGCGCAACGCGGCAGAGAAGGCCAGCACCTGGGTCGCGGCGCGGTCGGCTTGGGTGGCGTCCGCTTGATCCGGCGCGAAGCCGACGACGTTGACGGCCGCGACCAGGTCGTCCAGCGGCGGCAGTGACTGCCGGCCGGAAGCCGACGGCGGCAGTGACTCTTGACGCGCCGCCAGATCACCCAACGGCGCCACCGGCTCCCGGCCAGCCGCCAGATCACCCAACCGCGACATAGCCTCCCGCCCAGCGGCCATATCAGCCGACGGGGACACTGCCTTCCGGCCAGCGCCCATATTGGGCAACGGCGACACTGCCTCCCGCCCAGCCGCCAGCTCGGCCAACGACGGCACTGGCTCCGGACCTGCGCCCTGATCGGGCAGCGGCGGCGACTCCCAGCCTGCGTATGGGCCGTCCGCAGCATCACTGGCCGGATCCACCACTTCCCGGCTCTCGCCACGCGGCGCTCCAGCACCGGACGCGGACGATGGCGCAGCGGACCCTTCGTGCCCAACACTCGGCAGCCTGGCGGCGGCTTCGGCGGAAGGCGTGGCACGCCGCAAGCGGATGAACCGCCGGGCCGCAGGCGGCGGCATCGCGGCGTACTCGGCGGCCTCGGTCGCCGACAGGTGAGCTGGGATGGGACGGCCCGCCAGCCGCAACGCGTCGGTGAGCTCCAGCCAGGCTCCGGCGATCCGCTCCCCCGGCCCGCCGGTGAACAGCCGCCGGCGACGCTGAGCGCGCCGCATCTGGACCACGGCCAGCCCGCCGATCACGGCCACAACGAGCACTGATCCACCCGCTCCCCCGGCGACCGCGAACGCCGGCGGGCCCGCATCCAGCGATGGAGCAGCGAGTAGCGCGGAGGACGCGGCGGAGGGCGTGTCACTCGGGGCGGGCTCCGACGGGGTGGGCGGCGGCGTGGTCGGCCGCGGCGCGAGGTCCTCCTCGACCGGGCGCGCTTCGTCGCTCTTCGGCATCGGATCGAACGCGACCCAGCCGAGCCCATCGAACAGCACCTCCGGCCAGGCCAGCGCGTCACCGCCGGTGACTTCGCCGCCTGCGGCGGGCGCGGTGAAACCGACGACGATGCGGCTTGGCAGGCCGATCAGGCGGGCGAGCAGGGCGTACGCGGCCGCGAACTGCTCCGAGGTCCCCACCCGTCCGCCCTGCTCCGCCCGGCCGAACAGGAAGTGGGCGAGGTTCGGGTACGCGTGCCCGCTCGGCGCGTCGCCCACGGCCCGGTAGTGCTCGGCGAGGAATTCCTCGATCGCGACGGCCCGGTCGTACGCGCCTCCGTTGCCGTCGGCGAGGTGTTCGGCGAGTCGCTGGATCTGCTCGGGCACGCCCGAGCCGACGCTGAGGTAGCGGGCGACCGCGTCGCCGGAGGGCGCCTCGGCGATCGGCAGCAGGTTGAGGTCCGGGGTCTGCACGCGTGAGGTGGCCGTGTAGCGCAGACCGTGGCTGAGTCCTTCCGGCCGGATCAGGGTGCCGGTCCCGGCGTCGTAGGCGACCCGGGCCCCGGAAACCGTGGCCGGCGCGGGGATCGCGGGCAACAGCCGGCCGGTCAGCCCGGTCACGGTGATCTCCTGCCGGGCGTCGGCGACGGTCGCTCCGGGCAGCACGGGTTGTTCCGGGAGCACCCGGCCGGCGTTGCGGTAGACGCCACCGACCCGCCAGGTCACCCCGTCGTAGTCGGGCAACACGGCAAGCCGCAGCCGCACCTCACCGCCGGCGCGGGCGGGATCCGGGCCGGGGCGGAACTCGAGCAGTGGCTGCGCCGGAGACAGAGCCCATCCCGAGATCCGGTTCAGCGGACTCTCGTCCAAACTGTCCACGCGGGGCGGTTCCACGTACCGCCGAGGGTCGGCCGGGGTCGCGGAGACCTGGCGGCTGACCCACGGCCCGGCCACCGCGACCAGCGCGAGCAGGGTCAGCAGGCCGGCCGCCGCGGTGGCGAGCGCGTGTGCGCGTACCCGAGCTGGAAGTCTCGCCGAGGCCGGATCACCGCCCAATAGGGCCGCCGCCACCAGCGCGGCGAACGCCAACGTCGGCCCGGTTGCCGGCCCGGCGTTCGGGCCGACCACGTAGAGCGCGGCCACGTAGAGCAGCACCGGCGGAAGGCAGCCGAACAGCACCCGGCCTCCGCGAACGGCGATCTCGGTCGCGGCCAGCCCGGTGAGCCAGACCGCGACGATCGGGGCGAGCACGGTGTCCGGCTCCGGTTCGACCGGGATCAACGCGGTGAGCAGACGGGGGATGCCGTTCGCGAGGGCGTCGCGAAGTACGGCCGCGGTCAGCCCGGCGGGGGCGGCGAGGTGCAGGGCGAGGACGGTGTAGCCGGCGAGCAGCAGCGCGGAGATCGGCGCGGCGGTCCACGATGGCAGGCGCCGGGCCGCGACACCGGTAGCAACCGAGCCCGCCGCGGCACCCGCGCAAAGTGGCAGAAGCAAGCCGTCCGAGTAAATCCGGCCGAGCACCGCACCGGCCAGGGCGAGCAGTCCGGCCAGGGCGACCGGCAGGATTGCGGCGCGCGCCCAGCGCACCATCCGTCCACCCCAGGCAGAGCGACCGGCATCACCACGGCTCACCACGGGCTCATCCCGAGCAGAGCCACCGGCATCGCCACGGCTCACCATGGGCTCACCCTGAGCAGAGCGAACGGAATCCATCCGCCCACCCCGAGCAGAACCACCGGCATCGCCACGGCTCACCATCCGCGCACGCCGTCCCATGCGGTGGCGAACTCGGCGCCATCGGCGGCCTCGATGACGATCATGCCGGCCACGCCCAGCTCCGGAGCAGCGTCCCGATCGCCGAAGATCGCGGCGACCACCACCGGATACGCCCCGCGCAGCCCGCTGACCGCCCCCAGATCCGCCCGCCCGCCAGGCCCGGTGAGAAAGACCAGCGTGTCCCCGAGCCGCTGCGCCCGCAGCCGCCGCAGGCCGGCCCCCAGATCCCCGTCCCCCAGCCCGGCCTCGGTCAACACATCGAAAAACGGCCCGGACGACGCGGACGAAACCAGATGCAGGCTGACCGGCAGCCCCTCCCGTACCGTCGCGGTGACCACCGACGCCGCCGCCTCACAGGCGTACTCGAACGAGTCGGGCGTATGCGCCCCCACCCGATCATCAAGAAGAACCAGCACGGTCGGCTCGGCCGTATCCACCTGCTCGCGCACCATCAGCTCGCCCACCTTGGCGCTGCTTCGCCAGTGGATCCGGCGCAGCTCGTCGCCGGGCACGTACTCGCGCAGCGAGTCGAACGTGATGCTGCCGTGCGGCACCTTGTCGACCTGCCCGTCAAGGCTGCGCGTCAGCCCGGCCGGCACCGCACGCAGCGGATGGATCCGCGGGTGTACGCGCACCGTAACCGTCCCGCCGTAGGCACGCCTCACTCTCACCAGCCCCAACGGATCCCGCCGGGTCACGCCGAGCGGCCCCACCGGCACGAGCCCACGCCGATGGGTAGGAACCGGATACGACGTGCTGGTGTCCCGCCCCGGCCGCAACCGCAGCAGTGGCACCGGAACCGTCGCCGGCCCGCACCGGTCGACGGCGAGCAGGGTGGCCGCCCGCATCCGGCTGCTGTTGCGGATGGTGAGCGTGATGGTCGCCGGATCGCCGCGGGCCACCCGTTCCGGCTCGGCGACACGCTCGACACCCAGCCGTGGACGCCAGGCCGCGAAGGCGAGCGCGCCGGTCACCGCGAGACCGGCGGCGGCGCCGAGCAGGGCGAGGTCGGGGTAGCCGTAGTGGAAGCCGGTGGCGAGCAGCAGCACGGCGGCGACCAGCAGGGCGATGCCGCGAGCGGTCACGGTGCGGCGGGGACGCGCTGGTCGGGCAAGGGTACGGCCACCGACCGCACCGCGTCCGCCAGCACCTCGGCCGCGGTGACGCCACGCAGCTGCGCGTCGGCCGACAGCAGGACCCGGTGGGCGAAGACCGGCGTGATCAGCTCCTTGAAGTCCTCGGGCAGCACATAGCCGCGGCCGTGGATGAGCGCGTAGGCACTTGCCGCACGGGTCAGAGCGATCACGCCACGTGGACTGACCCCGACCCGGACCTGCGGATGGTCACGGGTCGCGGCGGCCAGCCGTACGGCGTACGCATAAAGGGGTTCGGCGATGTGCACACCGTGCGCCATCCGCACCATCTCCCCGATGGTGGTGGTGTCGGTGACCGGCTCCAGGGCGTCCGGTGACCGCCCGGCCGCACCCCGCAGCACCTCGATCTCCGCTTCCTCGTCGGGATAGCCGACGGCGAGCTTCACCAGGAACCGGTCGAGCTGGGCCTCCGGCAGCCGGTAGGTTCCGTCCATCTCCACCGGGTTCTGGGTGGCCACCACGAGGAACGGTTGCGGTACCGGATGCGGCACGCCGTCCACCGTGACCCGCCGCTCCTCCATCACCTCGAGCAGCGCCGACTGCGTCTTCGGCGACGCCCGGTTGATCTCGTCGGCGATCACGATGTTGGCGAAGACCGGCCCCGGATGGAACTCGAACCCGCGGCTGGCCTGGTTGAAGATGGTCACGCCGGAGACGTCGGAGGGCAGCAGGTCCGGCGTGAACTGGATGCGCCGCCACTGCCCGCGCACCGACGCGGCGAGGGCGCGGGCCAGGGTGGTCTTGCCGACGCCGGGTACGTCCTCCAGCAGCACATGGCCCTGGGCGAACAGTGCGGTAAGTGCGAGCCGGACCACCTCGGGCTTGCCGAGCACGACCGTGCCGATGCTGCCGGCGAGCTGCTCGGCGACCTGGGCGAATCCTTGGACGTGGGCGGGGGTCAGCACGCGGGCAGGTCCTTCAGGTTGTCGCCGGAGTCGAGGTTGAGCCAGGCCCAGGGAATGTAGGTCTTCCCCTTGTAGTCGACCTGGATCCACCAGGTGCTGCGCTTGTGCTTGTTGTAGACGAAGGCGTAGACCTGTTCGCCGCTCTTCTTGCAGTACGTCTTGAGCCGGGTCCCGGGTTTAGCCCAGCCGGCCTGGCGGGCGTTGACCTGCTGGGTGATCTCGAAGATCTCGTTGCCGTTGCGCCCGTCGACGTCCTTGTCGCAGTAGGTCTTCTGCGCTCCGCTGCCGCCGTTGACGCAGGTGGCTGTTCCGTAGAGGGCGGCCGTGGTCGTGCTGATCGCGTCGATGGCGACGCCGGCGGCGTTGCGCACGGTGACGGTGAGCATGTAGCTGGTGCTCGGCTTGAGCCCGGTCGCGACCAGGCTGGAGCATTTGCCGGAGGAGCCCTTGCCACCGCCGGAGACGGTGAGCGTGCAGGTGGTGCCGCCTCCGCCGGTGTCGGCGCTGAAGGTCACGGTGGCCGCGTTGTGTGCCGGTTTCACGCCGGTGACGGTGATCTTGGGCGGCGCGACGGTACGCGCGGACGTGCTCGCCGCCTCCCCTTCGCCGGCCTCGTTGACCGCGACGATCTTCACCGGCACGTTCTGCCCGTTGCCCAGCCCGGTCACGGTGACCGTGGTGCCGCCCGTGACGTCGGTGGACTTGCCGCCCGCGGTGACCACGTACTTGCTGATCGGCCGCCCGTTGCCGGCCGCCGCCGCCCAGCTGATCTTGATCGCGCCGGCCTGGTTGCCGACCGTCACGGCCGACGCGTTCTCCGGACGACCGGGCTTGGTGAACGGGACGACGCTGTTACTGATCGCCGACGCCTTCGACCCGGCACCCCGCTGGTTGACCGCGACGACGGTGAACGCGTACTGCTTGCCGTACTCCAGGCCGGGGACGGTGAGTGAGGTGCCGGTGGCGTCGCCGAGCGCGGTGGTGCCACCCGCGGCGACCGCAGTCACCGTGTATCGCTGGATCTTGCGGCCCTGCCCGTTCGCGGCGGGCCAGCGGACCGTCACCGACCCGTCGGGTTTCGCCTCGGCGGTCGGGGCACCGGGCGGATCCGGCACCTCGGCGGTGGGCCGGACCGCGTTGCTGGCACGGGCCGGGCCGTCACCCTTGCGGTTGACCGCGTGCACCTGGAACCGGTACGTCTCGCCGTTGGTCAGCCCACCGACGACCAGGGAGCGCTGGTCGGCGCCGACCTGAAAGGTCCGCCCGGCACCGGAGACCACATACCTGCTGACCGGGGCGCCGTTGGCGGCGGCCGCCTGCCAGCTCACCCGCGCCTCGGCGTTACCAGCCGCGGCCCGCACGTTGCGCGGCGCGCCCGGCTTGGTGACGGCCGGTTTCGGCGGTTTGCGTTTGCGTTCGGGTGGGGCGGGCGGGGTGGTCACCGGTGGCGGGTCGCCGCCGAGGACGCGATCGTCGTACTTGTCAACGGTCCGGACCGTGTGCTTGTCGTCGACGACGCGCGCGGTCGAGGCACCGGGAGCGTTGATGAACAGGTAGTTCTCGCGTACCTCAAGCTCCAGATCGCCGCCCGGCCGCGCGACGCGGATGCCCTCGCGCGCCTTGCCGCTCGCGTCGAAGACGTGCACCGTGTCGCCCTCGGGGACATAGAGGAAGCCCTGCCAGGCCACCGCCGGCCGCAGTTCGCCGCCCTCGCCCGGCACCGTGACGTCGGTGCGCACGCCCTGCTCGTCGACCGCGACGACACGCCGCTCGGCCGGAACCGTGACCGCCACGGTGTCGCCGTCGGTGTGCGGCGGCAGCACGCCAGGCCCGGTCAGCGGCAGCTCGGTGGTGCTCTTGCCGGTCCCGATGCGGGTGAGCTGGCCGGTAGTGCGGTTGAGCACCGCCACCCCGTCGTCCATGCTGGTCAATGCCAGGTCATGGCTGGGCCCGCCGACCGCCTCGGTCCGCTCCCGGGTCGCCGCCGCACCGGCCGGCGCGGGCGCGATCGCCGTGACCGTGCCTTCGCTCGGCGAGGCGATCCACAACCGCCCCGTACCGTCGAAGACCCCGCCGGTGATGCCCGGCGGAAACCGCAGCGGCTCCCCCACCGGTTGCAGCGATCGCGGATCGACCTGCTGAACCTTGCCCTGCACCGCATCCACCACGAACGCCGCGTCCTCGTGCAGCGCCACACTGATGCCCGCGCCGGGCGTCGACTCGCCGTGCCAGAACGCCCGCAGATCGGCGAGATCCATCGACCCGATGGCGCCGGTGTCCACATCGCGCAGGATCACGAACCGATCGCTCTGACTGACCTCAAGACCGTGCCCACGCGCCGGCCCCACGTCCACCCGGGTGTCAATCTTGGCGGTGACCCCGTTGACCCGGGCCATCTCGCCCCGCTCCCGGCTCCACATCCACGACGCCGCGTCGAAGCTGGCCAGCGCCTCATCCGCCGACCCCAACCCTCGAACGGTCAGCCCCAGCGCGGTCGCGAGCATCACGACGACACCCAGCGTAACCAGATGACCACGGCGCGCCCTGGAGGCGTCGGAACTGCTCACACCGTGATCCCCTCGTCACAGCCGGTCAGGACCGAGCCATCATAGGGAAGATTCGGCGCCTGTCGATACCCGCTTCGCGCGCCTGTGGACAGTCACCGGGACCGGCGGGTACAGACCTGCTCAGAGCTGGCGAACCGGTCGGTCGCATAGACCACGACCACCGCGAAGCAGTAGTCCAGCCCCTCGTTCAACCCACTCATCCGAAACGACGTCTGCCCAGCTCCCACCTGCGAAACCGGCTTCAGCCGCTCCCCCGGCCGGCCCATCATCACCACGAACGGCGCCCGCCCACCGGCCGGGTCGCTCCACCCCACCCCGACACTCGAGCCCCGGTCATCCAGAAGCACGCTCCCGGGCGCTTCGCCCGCCAGAGTTGGCACACTCGACGCGGCGGGCGAACTCGTCGGAGCCGGCACCGGCTCGGTAGCCCGATCCGCAAGCACAAAAACCAGCGCCGCTACCGCAAGCACGGCAGCGACCATCGCCGCCACCACCGCAAACAGCGCCATACCGCGCCGCCGGCTTTCCCCCATTTTCTGGTACGCGCCACCCATGCCACTGCCGGGTAAGAGGTCGGCTCCCCGCCCCGATTCCACGCCCGGCGCCCCCAGCCAGACAGCCACCCCGCCCGCGTCCCGCCGCTCGTCGGGCTCCTCCTCGGGCCATCGGTCGCCTTCGGTTCCGCCCTCCCCCGGCTGCACCGAAGCCTGCTGCGATTCACCCGGCCACAGCCCTCCGGCGCCGTGCTGCTCACCAGGCCAAAATGGCGCCGCAGCCTGCTGCTCGCCGCCGGGCAATGACGGCGCCGCAGCCTGCTGCTCACTGGGCCACGATGGCACCGCAGCCTGCTGCTCGCTGGGCCACGATGGCACCGCGGCCTGCTGCTCGCTGGGCCACGATGGCGCCGCAGCCTGCTGCCCACCGGGCGAAGGTGGCACCGCAGCCTGCTGGCCGGGCCACGGAGGACCCGCACTGCCCTGCTGACCGCCCGGGCCGGGCGGCTTCGCGAGCTGCTGCTCACCCGGCCACGGATTGAACGCCGGCGGTTCCTTCGCCGGCGGGGCGGCCCACGGCCCGTTCCGCTCCGGCGGGGCGGCCCACGGTCCAGTCGCGCCTCCTCGCCCGGATCCGCCTTCCGGGTTCTGAGCCGTCGGGAACACCCTGGTCGGGACGTTCATCACGTCCTGCGGCGGTGGTTCGGTGGCGGGCCTCGCCGAGCCTGGTGACGAGCCAGTCCCAGGAGGCCGATCTGGCCGCAGCTGCCCAATATCCGCGCCGGCCGGAGACGTTCCCGAGCCGGGCGGAAACAGATGAGTCGCGGCCTCCGAGGATGGTTGCGCCGGGGTCCGCGTCCGGTCTCCACTGGTGGACCGCTCGGGTGGCCCCGGAGGCCGCTGGCTCGCTGTGCCCGGGGAGGCTTGCTCCGCGCCCGACGTGGAATGCGACGCCGAGATCGCAGGCGAGTGCAGCTGGCCCGTCGCGTCCGGGACAGGGTGCGTTGGGCCTGACCTGAAATGCGGCGGCAAGTCTGCGGACGAGCCCGGTGGAGGACGGCCTGCGACTGGAGGTGACGAAAGCCGGCCCGGGCCGGACGGCGGGAACAGTTCGGTCGGCGGCGCCGGTGGGGACTGTGCTGTTTCGCGTACCGAAGATGGGTTTTGGTCTTGGTGGAGATAGGCCTGCGCCCGGGTGACCGCCCAGTGCTGCGCGCCCAGCACCGCCGGCCCGTGGCCGGCCACGCGGCTGAAAGCCCTTCGCGCCTCGTGCCGGTTGCCCAGCCCCTGGGCCACCAGGCCGAGGTCGTAGGAGATCTGCAGCAGCAGCGGGTCGCTGTCGCCGAGCCGCCACTGCCCCGCCGCGTAGGCCTCCTCCAAGACCCGCCGCGCCGCCGCCGGGTCGTCCGCCCGCTGATACACCGCGGCGAGCTCCCGCAGCGTGGCGAGCACGTCCGGATCGTCCTCGCCCAGGTTCGCCCGGCCCAGCTCCGCCGCACGCTCCAGCAGCGCCCGCGCTCCCGCCAGGTCACCGGCAGCGATCAGCGCGTGCGCGCGTTCGAGAGCCGGGGTCAGCGGGGAGGGCTGCGACACCCCCGCCATGCTGCCCGGTTCGTCCCCAGTCCGCCAGGTCGGGCGGTTTTATGTCCCGGAATGTCCGACCCCCACCCCTTCTTAGTGGGCCGGCTGGGGCCGTGTACAGTTCTCAGCTGTGCGGCCCGCGGGGCAGCCGAAACCCAGGTGAAAGCCAGGACGACGGCTCCGCTAAGCTGTACTGAGCAGGTCCGGGTGGCGGAATGGCAGACGCGCTAGCTTGAGGTGCTAGTGCCCTTTATCGGGCGTGGGGGTTCAAGTCCCCCTCCGGACACAGACTGTAAGCACGCCGGTGCTGGCCTTGATTCGGCCAGCACTTTTGCTTTTCCTGGATGGTAGGTCAGTCGCAGCCCGAGCTGGCCCGTAGATCGCGGCCTTGTCTGCCGGGTCGGCGTCATGGATCACTCCGATGATGTCGGTCAGCGTGGTCACGATGTGGCGGATCTGTTCGCGGCTGAGCCGCCGCTTGCCACTGCCGCGTTGACGTAGGCGGGCTTCGGCGAGCGACTTCTCGGCCTGCGTCTGCGCGATCCACTCGCTGACCACCGCCGGATCGCCTCCGGTGTCAAGGACCGCGCGGTACCCGGCGAGCTTGCGGTCGCATGCGGTGATGATCTGGCTGTCTGCCGCGGTGTCGGCGTCGCTGTCCGGTTGGGCGTCGGTCAGCTTGTCGAGCGTGTCTTCGATGCGAGTGGGGTTAAACGTGGTGGCCAACCACCGGTCCAGGATCGGCACAACCTGGTTCTCGCGTAGGTATACCGCGCGGGGGTGTTCGACGTGGTTGGCCCCATGACCGTCTGCGAGTTCATCGCGGCACGCACGCGGACGCGAATCCGGGTGCGTTCGCCTTTGCTCATGCCGCCGAAGACGGACATGACGAGGTCATGGGCTTCGCTGTCCGGGTCAATGGGGCCGCCTACTTCAGGGACCCACAGTTGGACGCCGTAATGCACGAACAGCGGGAAGGTGAGTCCGTACTGGTGGCCGTAGAAAGCCCGCTCCGGTTCACCGATGACGACGGCTTGGAAACCCCTGTCCGGAGCCTTGAGCGCAGCGAGCAGGAGCGCGGCTTCAGGGCGGCGTTTCCAGGGCAGTGAGCGGGACGATCCGATGTCGAAGAACTCATGCGTGATCCGGCCGCCGGTGGCCGCGATCAGCGTTGCGGCGTGGGACAGCCGCCAGGCGCGGGACGCTTGTGGGCCTTGCTGGTCTTCGGTCGAGACTCGGCCGTAGAACGCGAAGTCCATGTGTCTACTCCTCGGGCGCTTCGCCGACGCTCAGGTGGTCGGCGGTGGCGAGGCCTTGCTCACGGGCTGCGCGCAGCAGGGATGCGTAACAGCATCCGTGCTGCGGCGGGAGTCAGGTTGGGAGAGTCACGGGCAGGCTCACCTGAATTGGCACGCCGGAGGCTGGGTCCGGGCCGGTGGACTGATCCGACAATACCGCATCTGAGCTGCGCGTATTCAGCACGCTCTGTTCGTTGCGCGACGACTCGGTCAAGGACGCCTTCCGCGTCGAGGGCGCAGGACGAGGATGTCGTCGTACCGGATGCCGTCGACGTGGTGGCGGCCCGCCACGAGGCGGCCGGCGCGCATCGTCGCGTAGGCGGCGTGGCGCACGGCGAGAAGGCTCAGGTCGGCGGCGACGGCGTCGAGGAGGACCGGGGTGCGCCTGGACGACCGCGACACGACGACGATCAGGCCGTTCGGGTTGAGTAGCGGCACGCATTCCTCCAGCGCGGCCGTGATGCCGTCCATCAGGTCGACGCGATTGTGGCGCGCTGAACTGCGAGGCGACACCGGCATGGTCGCGGAGGACGGTGGCGCGGTGAGGACCAGGCTGGCCCGCCCTCGCAGTTCTCGCCTGGGGGCGGCCGGCAGGCGGGTGACGTCGCCACGCACGATCTGGCCGTGGCCGATGCCGCTCTGTCGGCGGGCCAGGGCGAGGTTGGCTCGGGCGAGGGCGACCCATCCCGGGTCGTACTCAACGCCGTATGCGTCGCGACCACCGCGCACAGCCTCGGCCAGGGTCGTGCCGACGCCGGCGAAGGGATCGACGGCCAGGTCGCCGGGCTGCGTGTAGTCGTATATCAGGGCGACGGCCAGATCGGGCGCCATGCGATCCGGGTGGGCGCTCGAGCCGGAGACGTGGCGACCCCGCCGCTGAGTGGCGAGGCTGCGCTGCCCGACCAGCATCGTGTGCATGCTTGCGACGCAGTTCGCGTCGCAACCGGCGTGCGTCGGTCGCGGCCTACTCATGGCGCACCACGAAGATGAGGAAGTCGCCGCGGCGTTCACCGAACTCGCCCAAGCGATCTGACACCCCCGTCCGGTTCCCTCAGGGTGTCCGCACATCTCGCAACGCAACAGAGCCACGCCAAGTGGGAGAGAGACGGCACCACGGCGCGCATCCACGATCTTCTACGGTCGCGGGTGCGCGAGACGCTGGGTCGAGATGCCGAGCCGAGCGCGGCGGTGTTGGATGCTCAGAGTGTCAAAACGTCATGCAACGTTAGGGAATCCGAGCAGGGCATCGATGCGGCGAAGAAGATCAAAGGGCGTAACCGGCACATCGCCACCGACGTATTGGGGCTGCTGCTGGCCGTGGTGGTGACCGCAGCGTCGGTGTCGGATTCTGCCGCCGGCAAGGGGCTGTTGACCATGCTGGCGGCCGACCATCCGGCAGTGAGCGAGGTCTGGGTCGACGGCGGTTACCAGAACTCCGTCCTGCGTCACGGCGCCCGGCTCGGTATCGACGTGGAGGTTGTGCTCCGACCGTCGTCGGTAAAGGGCTTTCACGTCTTGCCGCGACGATGGGTCGTCGAACGAACCCTGGGCTGGTTGATGCAGCACCGGCGTCTGGCGCGCGACTATGAGGCATTGCCACAACGCTACCCAATCAGATGCCCTCTTAGAGGATCAGATGCCCTCTTAACCGGACTACTTCGACGTGAGCAGACGTTCGCTACTCTGCGCAACTTTGCCGCATGGCTAGTGTCCGGATCTGCCGAGTTGAGTGCGTTTCCATCGGCAAATTTCAGGGAGAATAATCGTCGACAGGAATACGACGGTGACCTTCTTTCCTCAAGCGGCATCGGCAAGCACGGCGGCGTACTTGCGGGCGATTCGGCCTTTAGGAGCCACGCCTGGGAGCCTCTTCGTTGTGGTGAGTTCGCGTTCCTTCGCCCGGCTGGCCGCCGTCATCGGTGGGGCATCCGCCGCTGGCGTCGCTTAGTTGCGTTTGTTTATCCTCGTTGGCGGCGGCTACCACCCTGGCCACTACCAGGCATGTCGGCAGTGACGCCCTGGGACGTTGAGCCGGTCAATTTCGGACGGGCAGTTCGCGTACGAATTGATCCTCGGTAACGACTGGTCGCACCGGTGCGACCGACGTCTCGACCAGGTGTCGTCGGCATTGATCGCCGTGCGTACGCGGGGTTTCGGCATGTTTCTGGAGCCGGTGAGGATCACGCGCATTTCGGCGATGTCATCACCGGCGAGGGAGATGGGCGCGGGTGGTCCCTCCCGGCTGAAATGGCGAGGTGAGAACCTTCTGGGATGGTTTCTGATAGGTCGTCGCTCAACGTTCGGGGACGGCGGGGTAGCCGGGGAGGCGGAGCAGCAGGCTGGTGCCGGGCTGGTGGGCGGTGTGGAGGGTGATGGTGCCGTGGTGCAGTTCGGCGATGGTACGGGCCAGGGCGAGGCCGAGGCCGAGCCCGGGGATGCCCTGGTGGGCGACGTTGCTGGCCCGGTAGAAGCGGCCGAACAGTTGGTGGTGGTCGGCCGGTGGGATGCCGATACCACGGTCGCTGATTCGTAGCTCGGCGACGCCGGCCTGGTCGCTTAGTTGAATGTGGACGTCGCCGCCGTCGGGGCTGTATTTGATTGCGTTGGAGATCAGGTTATCCACGAGTTGCCGTAGCCGGGCGGCGTCGCCGTGCATGGCAAGGTGGTCGGGCAGGTCGGTGTGCATGCGCACAGCGTTGGCGGTGGCGGCCTGCTCGGCGGCGGCGACCGCGGCGGCGACGACGTCGGCGAGATCGAGCGCGGTGACGGTGAGCTTCAGATGGCCGGACTCCAGCCCGGCCAGCTCGAGGAGGTCGTCGACGAGGTCACACAGCGAGCCGGCGTTGCGGTCGATTGCCTGGAGCATCAGCCGGACGTCGTCGGCCGAGAAATCGGGGTCGTCGGTGAGCAGGGCGGCGTTACTGGCGATGATTGCCAATGGGGTGCGCAGCTGGTGGCCGACAAGGGTGAGGAAGTCGTCGCGAGTTCGGCTCAGCTGCCCCCTGAGGTCGGCGGCCCGGTGGGTCGCCACGAACAGGCCGATCTGGGAGGCGATGCTGCCCAGGAGCACAGCGAGCAGGTCCTTGTCGTACTCGGGGGTGTTGGCGTAACAGGTGAGCACTCCCAACACGGTCTCGCCGTCGCGTACCGGGACGGCCAACACCGTACGGATGCCCTGGTGATCGCAGGCTTGCGCCCGGGCCAGGGACTCCTCGGTGGCCAGGTGCGCGCTGTCGGTGAGGTCTGGCACCCACAGCGGTTGTCCGGTAGCCCACACGGTGCCAGTGATACCGACGCCCTTGTCGACACTGCCGCCCACCGGATCGTCGAGTCGTAGTCGCGGGGCGCTCCATTCCGCGACCACGTGCAGGGTGTCGGTGAGGGAATCGATGAGCCACAGCTCGGCGTGCGGCCAGCCCAACGAGTCGGCTACCGCGTGCAGTACGTCCGGAGCCGCGTCCTCGATAGTGGGCGCGGTGGAGAGGATCCGCATGACCTGCTGCTCGCAGGCGCGGAAGCGTTCGGCGCGGCGCACCGCGGTGACGTCGTGCAGCGCCGCCACCGCCCCGAGCCGCCGTCCGTCGCTGGTCGTGATCGGTTGGGCATGGGCGACGAAGGTTCGCTCGCGCTGGTCGGGAGCCTGGACGATCACGTCAGCGGCGCGCACGTGCTCCCCGCGCAGTGCCCGCATCAGAGGACTCTGCTCTAACGGCATCGGTGCGCCGCCCGGTTTGAAGGTCATGCCGGCGAGCCTTTGAGCGACCAGTTGTGGGGCCCAGTCCTCCGGGACGTCGTACAGCTCGCGCAGTGCCTGGTTGAAGACCGTCCAGTCGCCCTGCGCGCTCATGGCGGCGACGCCTACGTCCAGGTTTTCCAACAGTGCGGCGAGGAACCGGTTAGCTTGGTGCAACTCGTCGGAGCGGCGCAAGATCTCCGCCTGCATGTGCTCGGTCCGCGCCTGTAGCTCGGCGGTTTGCTGCTGCACTTGGTCGTCTTGCTGCTGGAGCAGCACCAGCTCGGTGACGTCCTCGACCTGATGGATGATGTGGGTGAGCTGCCCGTCAGGGCCGAGGATCGGGGTGTTGCGTGGGCTCCAGTAGCGCACCTCGAACCCGCCCCCGGCCGGCCGGGATACGTCGTACTTCTGCACCGCCATCGTGTCGGGCACCTGACGGCGTATGACCCGCTCCAGCGAGGCGCGCAGGTTCGCTACCCCGGTCGCCTCCAGGTCCTCGGGGTTGTCCGGGAACACCTCGAACAGGTTCCGTCCGAGGATTTCCCGGCGTTCCGTCATGGTGGCACGCAAGTAGTTGTCGCTGACAGCGGCGATCCGGAGCTCTGGATCGAGCACCAGGTAGAGTCCGGGCGCCGACTCGAACAGCTTCTGGAAGTTCACTCGGGTATCGGTCGCATCGACACCCGCCGCTCGGACACTTTTCGGCGAATCGAGCATATTGTCAGATTACCATCACTGTGTGTTCCGATGAAGCGACCATCCTCGACCGGCTGCTGCACCACTGCGACATTGCCGCGATCAACGACCAACTGCTGACTCGAACCGCCTTGGTGACACGGCAACACCAACATCAACGCTGCCTGAAACGGGCAGCCATCATGTCAACCTCGAACTACCGGGCCCGATCCTGACAGGTCGCCGAACTCAAGTCCCGCGTGCACGGATTTGCCGCACAGCATGCGAATGGACGCTGGCCGTCGTTACTGTCCGTGGCGGGATGCCGGGTCGGCGGCGCACGCTTGTAGACGAGGGTGGGCTGATGAGTCAAAGCGCGGACAGCGACCGATGCGGCCTGTTTGACTTTCTGAGACCGGTCGCTGAACCGGGGGGCATCGCCCGTAACGGTTCCCGCCGAACCGGAAGGTCTCCTTCGTGAGCCGACGTCTGTCCGAGGTCACGACCACGACCCTGCTCGACCACCGCATGTTTCGCGGTGGTCAACGAGGACCTCGGGGAAGGGCTCGTCCCAGCCGGGCATGGCGACGCCGATTGGGTGACCGCTGGATGGTCCGCGATCCTAGTTGTGACCCCGTTTGACCACTACCAGGCCATTCTGCGGTTGGAGGAGTGGGACGGCGAGCCCGGCCCTGAACCAGAGGACTCCCGCGGACCGTGGCAAGACGACGTGGTCACCGTCAGCATGGACTGCTTCGGAAACGGGGGCAGCATCGGTCTCAACCAGATCTCCGCAGGATGGGCGACGACCGGATTCTCCCTCAGCCATCCCGGTCGCTATCACGTGCGTCTGGCACGTCGGAACGGCGACGCCGAGAAACAAGCCCGCGCTGCGGTCTATGCAAGTTTCGACGAAGCCGACTGGAACGGGGCAGCGTTCAGGAAAGCCATGGATGCAGTCGACGTCCTCGAGGAATACCTGATCCGCTTCTGGCCGGCGATGTAGTCGCCTGGGACATGTCAACGCACGTACATGCCGCGATCCGCTCGCTGCCCACCGTGACACCGCGCCTGTTGCCCTGGTGCACGGACCTGCCGATGTGAGTGCGTCGACCGGCGTCGACGCTCAGTACCGCGTAATGAGGTGGCAGGGCAAGGATTACACGAAGCCGGACAGCGACTTTATCGCCCGACGTCCATCACACAGTTCGCGCCCGAGCCCGCTCCTGACGACCAAAGCCACTCCACGCTGTCTTGGCAGACGCGACGACATGGACTTGTCACCGTGGCATTTCGCCTGCCTCGCGTGCCTATTCACCCGGTGATAGCGTCACTGGTGAGCGCGGCCCAATAGGCCACACTCACCCTCAGCCGTGTAGGCGCAACATCAACGGTCAGCCCCCGGACCCCGGGCGACGCATCACCGACATCGATCACGATGCGCACCTGGAGGTCGGAAAATGGCGGCACCGTCAACACCTGCCAGCATCTATCTGGGCTGCCCACTGCCCGCCAACCACCAGCGCATGCCGTTGCTCGCAGCGAACGACCAGAGCAATGTCCTGCGTCGACAGGTTCTCACCGCCCGCCACGTGCGCAGTGCAAGGCTGGTCAACAGCCCCTTCGCCAGACTGAATCACCAGATCAAGCACCCCTCGCAACCGAGCATGCCCCCACCCCGCCTACACCCGCACCACCGTTGCGGCCTGCCCGGGGGCGCCCACATCCGGTCGCCGCGCCCCACCAGGCGTACGGACGCCGCGCTCGAGGGGAGCACCCGATGACAACAGCGGGCAACGCCGGTCACGCCGCAGTAGACGCCGCCCGGGATACGACCGACAACAAGTACTTCCAACTCCTCGGCCGCGTAGGCCTCGCCGCCTACGGGCTGGTCCATTTCACCATCGCCTACCTCGCGGTACGAGTGGCGCTCGGCGCCAGCGGCGCCAAAGCCGACAAAGGCGGGGCACTAGCGACCCTCGCCGCCCAACCCGGCGGGCGGGCGCTGCTCTGGGCAGTCACGGTAGGGCTTGCCGTGCTCGTGTTGTGGCGGCTCGGCGAGGCGACGGTAGGCCTACGATGGGTGCAGCCACACCACAAACGCATCCGCAAACGGATCGAAAGCGCGCTCACCGCGGTGGTGTTCGGGCTCCTGGCCGTCAGCGCCGGGAAATTAGCCGCCGGCGGCGGTGCAGGCTCGGACGCCCAGCAGAAAGCCCTCACCGCCCGCGTGCTCGCGCTCCCGCTCGGGCAGCTTCTGGTGGGCACGGTCGGCGTCGCCCTTCTCGCGCTCGCGGCGTACGAGATCTACCGCGGGATCCGGAAGAAGTTCGTCGAGGACCTCGACCTGTCCACCGCGAGCCCCACCGCCCGCACCGCCGCGATCCGGCTGGGACAAGCTGGCTACCCCGCCCTCGGCATCGCGTACGGCACCATCGGCATGTTGATCATCACGATGGCAGTGACCTACCGCCCAAACAAAGCAGTCGGCCTGGACGCCGCCCTCACCACCCTCGCCGCGCAACCGTACGGCACTGCGCTGCTGCTGCTCGTGGCCGCCGGACTGGCCTGCTTCGGCCTCTACTGCCTGTTCGACGCCCGCTACCGCCGCGGCTGAACCCTCGAAATTCGGACCGAGTCCAGGCGCATCGTTCATCACTCCGGCCGCGAGGATGAGCTCAATGCCGCGTCCTCGCCAAGAAGGCGCGGCGCGGCCTCCATTCCCCAGGCAATGGCAGCCCTGCCCGATACGACGGGTCTCGCGCTGCTCGTGGGCTTCGGTGCCGGCCTGTCGTACGCGGCGCAGGTCGTCACATTGCCCTGACCTCGGGATGTCGTGCTATCCGCTGAAGGCCATCGATGGGTATCGCGTAACAGTCATCTCGGCCCGGTGGTACGTACCTGACCTGCGCGGAACCTTTGAATGACAAAAGGGTGGTCGACGCCATGCCGTCGAAGTCAGTCCGCTGAGTGTCGGGCAACGGCTGGGCCAGTCATCCTGGCCCAGCCGGACGAGGGCTTGAACCCTTCCGGACCTGGGGCGAATCGCGTCGGGGCAAACCGCAGGGGACCAACTCGGGGGGCCGAACCAGCAGCCGGGCCACCGGTCCGCCACCCACCACCGACCGTGCCCGGCCAGCGACACAGACCGGGTTTCAGGATCCGATGACAGTGCAGCCGCTGCGCAGGGGATTTCGCTGGCGAACAGCTGAGTCTGACGTACGTCGGGGTGCCGATGTACGCGGCACCTTTCCAATTGTCCCAACCCGCTAAATAATATGCTCTTTGCCGGTGCGTGACCGGCGCGCGCAACCCGGCACAACGTCACGCTCCGTAGCGCACTCGCTTCTGGCTGGTGCACTACTTTGCCGACGAGCGGATGTTCTGACACCGGGCTGGTGGAATGGTCGGCGCGCTATGGCTCCAGGTCCTGCGGCGGGTGAACGTTGCGAGGCGGAAGTGGATCGCCATTTCCTATCGGGTGGTGCGCTGCTCCGGCATAGCTGCCGTTGGAAGCCGGTAATCCTCGGCTCTCTGATGGACACAGTCATCGGTGAGAGGGTGTCCACGGCGATGGGGAGGGATGGATGGGCGACGACGCGCCCGGCGAGGAGAGATTTAACCGGCTGTGGCATGAGCACGCAGCCGCGGTACTCGCCTACGCCCGGCGGCGGGTGGATGAGGCCCAGGCCGATGAGGTGGTGGCCGAGACGTTCGTGGTCGCGTGGCGGCGGCTCGCTGAGGTCCCGGTAGCGGCCCGGCCCTGGTTGTTCGGGGTAGCCCGCCGCGTCAGCGCCAACCAGCGGCGTTCCGAGCGGCGGTGGGACGCGCTAGCACGACCGGCTCGCCGAGGAACAGCAGGGCGCGGTTTCGGCTCGCCGGCTGCCGGGCTGGCCGGGCTCGCGCTTGGTCGGCTGCCGCCGGACAGATCGACGTGCGGTGCGCGGTCGATGCGGCGTCGCCGGGTAGGTGTAGGTGCGGACGACGATGTCGTTGTCCGCACCTTTCTAATTCGCGTCTAATTCGCGCTTTTCCGCATCGGCTCTGATGGGCTCGATGTCGCGGAAACGGTGGCGGGGCTATTTGGCGGCTTGGCGCCTTTGGGCAGGGTGAAGGTGAAGCAGGAGCCGCCGGCGGGGTTGTCGCTGGCGGTGATGGTGCCGCCGTGGCGTTCCACGATGCGTCTGCAGATCGCCAGCCCGAGTCCGGTGCCGAGATAGCCGCTGTTGACGTGCGCCCGGTGGAAGTTGCCGAAGATGGCTTCGTGTTGGCCTTCGGGGATGCCTATGCCGTTGTCCGCGATGCTTATGGTGACCATCGTTTCGTCCTGGGTGGCGCCGATCCGCAGAGCCGGGACGACGTCTGGTGCGGTGTATTTGATGGCGTTGCCGACCAGGTTGTCGATCAGTTGCCGGACCAGCACCGGGTCCGCCTGGACCGGCGGCAGCTCGCCGATGGTGAAGTGCGGCTCCGGTTTGCCGGATGCCACCGCCGCGTCGGTGCGGGCGAGGGCGATGTCGGCGACCACCTCGGCCAGGTCCACCCGGGCCGGGGCGACCGTCGCCTCGCGCACCGTCGCGTAGGACAGCAGGCCGTCGATCAGCCCGCGCATCCGGGCGGAGGCCTGGGCCAGACGGGCCAGGTCGGCGCGGGCTTGGTCCAGATCGGGATGCTCCGGTACGCCCTCCAGCGAGTCCCGCGCCGCCGTCGTCCACCCGTCCACGCTGGCAAGCGGGTTGAGCAGGTCGTGGGCCACCACGCCGGCGAAGTTGGTCAGCTCGTCGCGGTGCCGGCGTTCGGCGGTCACGTCGTGGAAGAGCGCCACCGTGCTGAGGGTGCCGTCGGGGTGCGGCAGCGCGGTGGCGGTCACCCGGACCACCCGATCTTGCGGCCCTCCCGGGTGGTGGATCAGCATGTCGACTCCGGGGGCGTCCTCGCCGGCGAGTGCTTGCAGGTAGGCCAGTTCGCCCTCGGTGTTCCGGGTGCCGTCGAGGTGGTAGAGGCCGGACCCGTCGGTGCCGCCGAGGACGTCGTCCCGGCCGTCGAATAGGTCGGTGACGGCCGGGTTGTGCAGTGTCACCCGGCGCTCCGGGCCAATCACGGCGAGGCCGTCGGCCATCGAGTCGATGATCGCGGCGAGAAGGTCGGCATGGTGCGTGACCTGTGCCTTCTGTACGGCCAGTTCGATCTGCCGGGCGGCCAGCTCGGCCTTCTCCTCGGCCAGGGCGCTCAGCAGCGCATTTCGTTCGTCGCGGCCCAGCGCCAGGGCCAACCCGACCAGGGCAACCAGGAGGGCGAAGACCTGCACGACGGCCGAGCGCTGGGCCACGTCACTGATCAGGGCGAACGGGCCGGAGCCGGCCAGCGTGTACCACAACCCGATGGCGCAGACCACCGTGTTGTGCAGCAGCACCCACGGGGTGCTGAGGCGAGTGGCCACCAGGACGGTGAAGCCGAGCAGGGCGAACGACATGGGAAAGCGGTTTTCGGACGCGAACACGGCCAGGTACCCGACGATGCCGAGGGTGCTGATTCCGGCGATCTCGCCGATCCGCCAGGGCGGGGTGGGGCTGCGGTGACGCCACCAACCGGCGATCGAGCGGTCCTCGGCCCGGAGCCGGGTGAGCGCGGCGCCCACGCAGATCCCGGCGGATCCGATGAGCAGGATGCTGGCCATGTGCCGCACCGCCATCAGGGTCAGGGCGAAGACCGGGAACAAGTCGATGAGCAACCAGAAGCCCAGCAAGTAGACGACGCCGGTGGCGACGGTCGCCCACGAACCCGGCCCCGAGCAGGGCCCACAGGTCGCGGGGGCAGCACAGCGACGCGTTGCCGCCCGCGCCCCAGAGGTGCGGGCCCCACCGGCGCAGCAGCCACAGGAAGACCGTGATCTGAATCAGCCCGACGATCCCGGCGACCACGCTTAGCGCCAAGGGCTCTCCGGTCAGCCAATCCATCCCGCCCAGGATCAGGGCGAGCAGCAGCATGTCGAGGCGGCGGGTGGGTGCCCGGCGCTGCGCGCAGAACCAGACCACGGCGACGCCGACGGCCGGCCAGACCAGGTTCAGGCGGCTGCCCAGCCAGAAGCTCCGGCCTGCGTAGCACGCGGCGGCGTAGGTGAGGGCGAAGATCATGGTCCGGGCCAGGGAACGCCCGTAACCAGTTGTCACCGCTACCTCCCGCTCGACAGCCGTCCTCTCCTAATCGGCCGGTTTCCACCGGCACTGAGACAGGGGCGGCCTACCGTACGGAGGTGGTCGGCGGCGCCGAGGCGATGACCGGCCCGACCCGCACGATGCCGTCGTCGAGCGAGACACATCGCGCCCGCCCCGCCCGCAGCGGTCGCCACGCGCTCGGCCAAGATCCGGACTTCCGGGACCAACTAGCCGCTGTGCGGCGCGGCTGAAGTGCAGCTCCTCCGCCACCACGACGAAGTGGCGCAACAGGCGGATGTCGAGATCCTCGGACACACGTCCGTTGTACTCGATTCACACACACGGCGCGTCAATCGGCCTCGAACAGGTGTTGGAGTTCGGACCGCCGGCCAGGCCACGATCGGATCACCGACAACGACGATCGAGGTGGTTCGCGATGGGTGCACGACGCGCGGTGGCACTGCAGTACGCGGCGGCGGGCGCGCTGACCGCGTCTTGGGGCGCCTCGCTGCCCGCGTTCGACGCCCAGCTCGACCTCGGTGCGGCCCGGGTCGGCGCGATCCTCATGGCCCTCGACGTCGGTGCGCTCGTGACCATGCCGGTGGCCGGCCGGCTGGCCGACCGGTGGACCGGGCGGCTACTGCTGCGGCTGAGCGCACCGGCGGCGGCTTTGGCACTGGCGGGTCCGGCGCTGGCCGGCTCGGCAGCGGTGAGCGCGGCGGCCAGGCCGAGCACGGCTGCCACGACGAGATAGATCGGCGCGGCCCAGGCGGCTCCCGCGTTCGCCAAAAGGGTAGCGATCAGCGGCGCCGTGCCACCGAACGCGGCCGTGGCGACGCCGTAGGTGACGGCGACCCCGGTGGCCCGGACCGCGGTCGGGAAGAGCTCGGCGACGAACACCGTCACTACCAGCAGCCCAAGCAGACCACCGAACACGACATTGGACACCAACAGGCCGCCGACCGAGTCGCCCGCAAGAGCGAAGCCGGGGACAGCGAAGATGCCGACGGCCACCGTCCCGGCGATCAGCAGTGGGCGCCGCCCGACGCGGTCGCAGAGCCGGCCCAGCACGGGTGCGGCCACTGCCGCGGTCAGCAGGCCGAGGACGCCCGCGCCGAGGGTTTGAGCCAGCGGAACCGAGCCGGAGGTTGCCAGCCGGCTGGGAAGGTAGACGAAGCACAGGTTGAACGCGATGGACAGCAGAGCCACCAGCGCGACGCCGCGCGCCACCCGCGTACCGCGCCCGCGCAAGACGTCCCGGCGAAGGTGAGGGCGGGACGGCTCGTCAAGCGCCTCGAACCGCCGGGTCTCCGCCAGCCGGCGCCGAATGTAGCGGGCGACCAACCCCAGCGGCGCGGCACTGAGAAAAGCCAACCGCCAACCCCAGGTGTGCAAGGCGCCGACGGAAAGGGTCGCAGCGATCAACGCGGCAACGGCGTACCCGGTCGCCAAGCCGAGGGCGATGCTGCCCATGTGCCACCCGCCGTACCATCCACGATGCCCGTCGGGCGCTGACTCGATCAGAAACGCCACCGAGGTAGGCACCTCGCCGCCGACCGCGAATCCCTGCACGAGACGCAGGAGCAGCAGCACGACCGGGGCGAGCACGCCGATCGCCGACCACGTCGGCACTAGGGCGATCGCGGCGGTCGCCAACGTCATCAACGCGATCGTACGACTGAACGCGGCACGCCGCCCAAGATGATCCGAGCGGCTGGCCACAACGATCGCACCGATCGGCCGGGCGATGAACGACGTCGCGAAGATCGCGAACGTCGTCGCGAGCGCCGCCCGGCCGCCGTCCGGGAAGAACGCGCGCGCGAGCACCGGGGCGAAGGCGCCGTAGATGGCGAAGTCGTACCACTCCACGGCGTTACCGAGACAGGCACCGATCAACGTCCTGCGCGACCGTAGAGTCCCCGAAACCGATCCAGCCATGATGATCACCGTACTGACTCAAACGCTTGATCGATGTGCCCTGGCGACGGTACGAACGCCCAATTCCCGGATGGCCGATCGGTCTACGCCACTTGCGACCCTCGCACTTTTGTGCCGACGACCTCAGATTGCTGGTCGAATGTAGTCGCCGAGCAGGCGGTGCGGACGGGCCGGCGCCTTTCGTGAACAAGCGTCAGCTTCAGATCTTCGTCGGCCAAGCCGGTGCGCCGCCGTCTCGTGGGGCCGGGCCGCCGCAGGAATCCCCGGCCGCGATCATCTTGGTAGTCGTCGGGCGATCTCCGCCCAGACAACCTTGCCGGTCCGGCCGGCCCACCCAGCGGGTCGACTGCCCCATCGGCGTGCGGTCGCGGCGACCAGGAGGAGCCCGCGCCCACCCGGTACGGCAGGAGACAGAGGCCGTACATGCGGTGGTTGCGGATTGGTGTCGGTAACTTCGATCAGGATCGCATCGTCTCGAAGGCGAAGATGCAGCTCGCCGCCATCGTCGGTGTGCTGGGTGAGGTTCTGAATTAGTTCGGTGGTGACCAGCAGGACATCGTCGGTCCGGTCGGTCATGTTCCAGTCGTGCAGAAACTGCTCGGCGACGTGCCTGGCTTCGGCGGCCGAAGTGGTGTGCTCCACCGGCATTCGACGCTCATCCAGGGGAACCTCCACCGCTCGCTGGGAGGCGTGGGCGATCGAGCGACCATGGCCGGCGGTGAGAGTCAGGGCGAAGGCGGCGGCCAACTCGGCGACGAGCGCGCCGGTGGTGGTCACGGCGTTGTGCGCCGCGCCGGGCAGGTCACCGGTACTGCCGCGGCGGGCCAATGACGTGGCATGGGCGGTCCAGTCGGCCGGCGCGATGGGGTCGTACTGGCCGCGCAGGATCAGAATCGGCGCCTCGACGAGCGGTATACGGCGTTCGATGTGGTGACCGACGGCGTACCCGAGTGTCCGCAGGACGCGCCGCGGTCCGGCGTCGCGGAAGTCGGTGAGGATCATGGGGAGCTGGTGCGGGTCCTCGCTGAGCAGGTCGTGCGCCCAGCGTCGGATTTGTGCGAAGGCGGTAGGCGCGGCGGGGTCGACAGTCGGGCCGACCAGGGTGAGCGAGGCGACCAGGTCGGGCCGCCGGATCGCGAGTTCGACGGCGATTTGGCAGCCGAACGAGTTCCCCAGCACGTGAGCGCCGGCAAGACCCACCGCGTCCATCCAGGCGGCGACGACCTCGGCGTGCTGCTCAGTGGTCAGCACACGGGCCGGTGTGCCGGAGAGACCGAAGCCGGGCAGATCAGGAACGAACACCGAGCCGGGCAGCGCCGCAGCGGTGGGCATGAGATACCGGTGGGAGACCGCCAGGCCGTGCAACAGCACCCAGATCGGTGCAGCAGCGTTGGAGTCGACGCGTTGCCGGACGTGCAGGTCTGCCCCGCGCACCGTCGCTGTCGCGCTGGTAAACCCTTCGGCGGGGCCGGGGGCGGCACGGGTCAGGCGACGCTGGGCAGGACTCATGCGTGCGGTGCGGGTTGGGAACACGCCTACTAGTACCCCCGCGGCGGCATGGTTCACCGCAAAACCCTTCGGGATCACACGCTCATGCGGGCGACCACGTGCCGGCCGACCTGTCGCAGCGCGCCGCAGTTGGCGCACTCCAGGCAATAGGAGGCGCACTATCTGCGTCTGCTGCCTGCGTCTGCGGCTGGAACGCAACGTGGATGGACTGATCATCCTTGGCGCCAGCAGCAATCCGCGGCCACCGCTACAAGGCATACCCGACGGTTTCGCGCTGGTCTACGCGTACGGAGCGCCGGTCGACCCGCGTGACATGTCGGTGGCCAGCGACGCCGGGCGCATCGCCGGGCAGCGCCTGCTCGACCTCGGCCGCTGAGCTAACCGGCGCCGGTCGATCGTGAACGCCGGTTGCGGGAGGTGCTCGAAGCACGCAACCTTGAGCTTTCGCGCGCCCGGTTGTGGGTCGCCGATGCCACCCGGATCCCGTTCGGCGAGGGCGTGTTCTGGCTCGCCGCGGTCCGCGACGTGCTCTCCCGCCGGATCGTTGGCTGGAACACCTCCGATCGCTGCGACACCGACCTGATCCTGGCCGCCCTCGAATACGGCATCTACTCCCGCCGGGTGACTTCATGACCTTGTCGTCGTCGTAGTGGATCGGCAGGGTCAGCCGGGGCCGGATCAGGCCGGTAAGCGCCGACGGCAGCGTCGGTGAGCAGGGCGAACGTGCCGAGCCGGAGCAAGATGGTCGCGTTGCCGATGAAGGTCGCGCTGGCGTCCGGTGTCATGGGGTGCGGCTACCCCCGGGTGCGCCGGCCGAATGTTGGCGGCGTGCGTGCGGCAGCAGGTCTCGTACCCTGCGGAGATGAAAAGCGACCAGGGCCCGCTACTGGCCGACATCCTCGACGCGGCGGAGAACGCAGCGCCGGTGGACACCGTCGACGCGGTCACCCGGAACGTCGCCGTGGCTCTCGGCGCCCGTACGGTCTCGTTCCTGATCGCCGATCTCAGCGGCCGGGCGCTGGTCCGGCTCGCCCACGTGCCGTTCGGCGTCGCCGGCGGGACGCGGCATCAGGGCAAGGAGGCCGCTACCGTGGTGCCGTTCGACGGCGGCCCGGCCGAGCAGGCGCTGCGCACCCAGACGGTGCAGGTTCTGGCGCTGGCCGACGGGTGGACGGTGCTGGCGCCGGTGACCGAGCGTGGTGAGGTGATCGGCCTCCTTGAGATGATCTTGCCGGACGAGCCTTCTCCTGACGTGCTGCGGGATATCACCCGTACGGCGCACGCGCTGGCGTTCGTGGTGATCGCCAACCGGCGGCACACCGACCTGTTCGAGTGGGGGCAACGCACCACCCCGTTCACCCTGTCGGCGGAGATCCAGCGACGTCTGCTGCCGGCTTCCTTCACCTGCGAGGCCAGCGCGTTCACCCTGTCCGGCTGGCTGGAGCCGGCCGCCAGTATCGGCGGCGACACCTTCGATTACAGCCTGGGCCGCGACGTGCTGCACTTCAGCATCACCGACGCGATGGGGCACGGGGTTGCCAGCGCGCTGACCGCCACCCTCGGTGTGGGCAGCCTGCGCAACAGCCGGCGCCGCGACGCCGGCCTGGTGGAGCAGGCCACGACCGCCAATGCCGACCTGAAAGAAAACGCCGTCGTGCCCGGCAGCTACATCACCGCGATACTCGGCCGCCTCGACCTGCGTACCGGCACATGCTCGCTGCTCAACGCCGGGCACGTGCCACCACTTCTGGTACGCGACGGCGAAACCCGGGAGGTGCCGCTACCGCGCAACCTCGCCCTGGGCATGTTCGCCCAGGTCGGCTTCCGTGACGGCGAGATCGTGCTTCGCCCCGGAGACCGCCTGGCCCTGTTCACCGACGGCATGCGCGAACGCAAGGCCACCCACCTGGATCTGTCGGCACGGCTGTCCGAGATGACCGCCCTGCACCCCCGCGAGGCCGTCCGGGCGATGGCCGACGCCACACTCGAGGTCGCCGGACCGGTCCTGGCCGACGATGCCACCCTGCTGATCCTCGACTGGCACGACGGACACAGCGACGACCGGGACGCCAGTGCCGGCGCCGACCAGGCACGGACGAGCGCGGCGGTACCGGACTGACTACCGGTCACCCCACGGCCGCGGTGTGGAACAGAACCTCATTCGCTGAGGCCGCAGGTGAGCGCCCGCCCGAGCATCGGTCAGAAGATCAGGTTCAACGCGACGGTGCCGATGACCGAGAGCAGCACCATGGCGAGGCCGCCGAGGGGATGAATTTCGGTACGTCCGACGCGCATGCCCGCGGTGTACCCGGCAGCGTGGCGCAGATACGGAACAATACGTCCGCCGGGCCCCGTCCCCAACCGCAGCGAGCACCACGGCACGTACTCGGCGAACGTCGGTACCCGAGATCGCATCCCGGGTGCCTGCAGCTGGTCCTCTGCGGTGATGCCCATGTGGTCGAGCAGCATCCGCGCTGCCTCCACCACCGGCGTGCACATCCCGAAGACCTCATCACCCCGCGGAGGCGGTGACGACAAACGGCAAACGGCTTACGGCTGACCGCCGGATCGGATCCCGATGCTGGCTGCGTGGCCGCCGTCCTTCATCCGCACAACCAGCGTGGGTAGCGGAATGGCCCTCACCATGACGGGCCGCCACCCTAGTCAACGGCTTCCTCTTCTATGACGGTCCTGACGGGTTCCGCTGTGTCGCACTTGCCGGCATCCCCTGCCGCCGACCCTGGATGCTCGGCGGATCAATTCAGGGGCCGGGGTACGGGCGGATCAGGCGTCAACTGGCCCCACCGGAAAGTCCGTGCGTTCAGCGCATGCCACCTAGAACGGTGGTCGACGCAGTCCGATGCCCAGCTGGAGGCGGCCGAAGAGAAGTGGTTGGACTGGTGAGATCCGCCGCGGAGTCCGGACGGCCCACCATTTTCCGGCCGCGGAGTCACACACTCCGGTGGCGTGCTCTCGGCCATTTGTGTGCCCGTGGCGGGAAGCGGCAAACACCATCTATTCCAGAACCGCATGCGTCCGGGCGTCACGTCGACCGGCCGCAAGGAAACCGCAGGTTGGAGAGAGCAGCCGAGAAGGGCGCTTAGCGGCTCGCCCCGAGGTGTTTCTGCGACACAGCGAGACCGCCGCCCGGCCCTGAAGAGGGGTCCCGGGCGGCGGTCGTCAGTTCTGTCAGGCGTCGGACGAGTCGCGGGTGCCGGCCTTCGCCAGTCCACGGCTGGCCATGTAGCCGATGGTCAGAAGCACCACATAGAACCAGGCCTGGTCAGCGCGGAAGTAATCGCCACCAGCACCGTTGTCGCCGTTGCCGTTCCCGTCGACCACGATGGAAGCGATCAACACGCCGAGCACCATTACTACGTACGCGATGAACTCTGTGGTTTTGAACGCGGCCTTGGTCTCTGCCGACCGGCGCCGGATGACGCCGTCCGCAGAGGTGGCATCGTGCCGAGAAGCTGTACTGATCTGAGTAGACATTCAATCCTCTATTGCGGCTGACGTGCGTGGGCCTTCGTGGTCTATTGACTGCGGAGGCGTGTTTCATGCGGTATGCCGCAGCACATCCGGCGGGCAGGACGTTGGAGCCCGGCTCAGACAACGCCCGCTGTTGCCTGGCTATGGTTACCCGGGCTGACGGAACGCAAACGCGATTGCCGGATTGTGCACTCCGGGCCGGTCGACACGCGCGGCTTGCCGGCGGTGGGCGGCGGGACTGGATCACCGCAAAGGCGAGGAGCAGTTCGATGAGGTCGCCGCCGTAGTACATCAACGTCGCGGCGTCCCGCTGATCCGGACCCGTCGCCGTGGCACAGAGATACTGGGCGAAGGTGGCAGGCGCGGCGATGGCCACGCCGATCAGCACGAGCGTGCTCACGGGTGGGCGAAGATTCGAACGGGCGGGTACGCATCATCCGGGACAGGCGCTGTGCTGCGGGGACCGGCACGGCGCCGCTCGCTGCTTCCCGCGTGCGCCTGGGGTGATCCGCAGCAATGACGGGTCGGCCTGCACGTCCAGGCCTGCTCCCCGCGTACGCAGGGGTGATCCGATCCGAGATGGAGCCCTCTTTCGCCAGGCCGACTGCTCCCCGCGTACGCGGGGGTGATCCCTTCGCATTGTGCCGCGCACCCCATAAATGCAGCCTCGGGTCTTTCCGCTCAGGACAACTCGAGCGGCAGCCAAGCTGCCCAACTAGCGTGTGCATAAGGTGCAAGTCGGGCTCCGGACACATATCAAAGACACGAAGATCCGCCGGGGTGACAACCTCGGCGATCACTGACTCCGGGCCAGGTTGATAGGTCAGCCGCAGCCCGAGCCGGGCGTACAGCTCGGCCTGTGGGGCTCGCAAAGTCGATTACTACGCTGCCTGCGCGTATTCGTTGATCAAACCGTCGAGGACGGGACGGCGGTTGACCTTGGCGGCGGCCGAACGCGGCTCGGGTGGCCGTTGGCCCAGCGAGCGGTGGGGCCGATGTTCGTTGTAGTGCCTTGTGTAGTTGGCCAGGACGGCAGTCAGGTGCCGTTCGCCGACGATGAGCATCCGGTCGGTGCACTCCCGCCGAACGGTGCCCACCCACCGTTCGGCGAACGCGTTCGCGCGCGGAGCCTGCGGCGGCGTTCGGATCACGTCGATGCCGGCCGCCGTGAACACCGTGTCGAAGACCGCGGTGAACTTTGCGTCGCGGTCGCGTAGCAGGAACCGCACCGAGTCAGCCCGCTCGTTGAGGTCCATCAGCAGGTTCCGCGCCTGCTGGGCAACCCAGGCGCCGGTGGGGTGAGCTGTCACGCCGGCGACGTGCACCCGCCGGGTGGCGACCTCCAGGAAGAACAGCACGTAGACCCGTTTGAGGAACACCGTGTCGACGGTGAAGAAGTCGCACGCCAGCATGGCGTGGGCCTGGGTGGTCAAGAACTGCTGCCAGGTGGGTCCGGTCCGGCGCGGTGCTGGGTCGACGCCGGCCTGGTGCGAGATCTTCCAGACCGTGCTGGCGGCGATCGTGTGATCCAGGCCGACCAGCTCGCCCTGGATCCGACGATGCCCCCAGGCGAGGTTCTCCCTGGCGAGGCGCAGCACGATCAGCTGACGGTGCCAGCGCAGCAGCGTCGCCGGCGTGACGAAGAAGATCGGCCAGCGTGGCCGGGGTAGCAGCCGCGACAGGGCGGCCAGCACGACCCGGTCGGCGGGCTCGAGCTTCGGGCGGTGTACCTGCCGGCGGAGCACCGCGACCTGATGGCGCAAGACGAGCAGTTCGACGTCCTTGGCGCCGTCGTCTCGGGCGAGCTGGGTCAACATCTGCAGTCGCTGGCGCAGTACCAGGTACACCAACGCGGCGGTCACGACCCCGCAGCCTGACAGCCGCCGGGAGTCCCACGCGCACGTCAGACTGCTGGAACGAGTTTGCGAGCTCTACACGGATCAGGACCGTAGGTCTCGCCGCTGGTAGCCAATCATTGCTGCGGCGATCATCGCTCCAGCGATTCCGGTCATCATCAACGTTGCCGGCCAGTCAACAGTGTGCAGGGGTACCGGGGCGAGGTGCGCGAAAGGCGAGAGGTTTCGAACCCATCCCGGCGCGTCGACGCTCTCACCGATCACCAGCAGCAGGAAGCCACCGGTGGCGGGCAGCGCCCCGGCAACCGCGGTCGCCCGCGGAGCCCAGCCGGCCGCCAGGGCGGCCGCGGCGAGGCTGAGCAGCACGATGGGCAGGATGTTCCACGCTCCCTGCGCCGCGGCAAGCAGCCCAAGCCGGCCACTGACGGCGGCGACACCGGCCCAGGTAAGCGCACCGGCGACGGTGGCGAGAGCGACCGCGCCTGCGGCGGTGGCCAGCAGTTCGGCGCCGAGCAGGCGCAGTCTGCTGACCGGCTGGGCGGACAGCAGTGTCATCTGACGGTCGGTTTCGGCGGTGATGAACGCGCCCATGCGGACGGCGGTGAACCCGCCGACGGGCAGGGCAAGGATGGCGAACAGGGTGGCGGTGAACCCTTCGACCGCGCCGAGCTCGGCGAAGCCCGCATTCGCCGCCTCGCCGGCCAGGGCCGGGTTGTCGGCCAGGAACTCGGTGATCGACACCGCGGTCGCGCCGATCAGCAGGTAGTAGGCGCCGATACCGAGCGCCCAGCCGGTCCACGGCCGCGACAGGCGCCTCACGGCGAACGCCTCCACACTGCCCAGCAGAAGCAGCCGTGCCTGCCGCCCCGAGCTGGTCGCGACGAGGCCGCCGCGGACATCGCGGTGACCGGCCGCCCCGACTGCGGTGGCGGTCACCAACGCCGTCGCGGCGAGCAGGACCAGCAGGGGCAGGATCCGGTCCTGGTGAAAGGGGCTACTGAGGGCGAGCAGCCCGAACGGGGACAGCCAGCGCAGCCACCCCAGGTCGATGATGCCGTCGCCGACCATACGCAGCAGCAGACCGACGCCCAAGACAGCCACAGCGGTTCCCGTCGCCGCCGCACGGGCCGGAAACACCTGCCCAGCGAGCGCGGCAACCGCGACGAAATACAGGCCGAGCAGGCCGACACCCGCGCCGTGAACCAGCGCCCCGGCAGACGGCGCACCGACGAGCAGCAGCACCACACTGACCGCGCCACCGGCGGCAACAGTGGCCGTCATGACGGCTGCGACGTGCCGGATCACCGCGGCACGCAAGGTGACACGACCGGAAAGAAGCACATCCCAGCGGCCAGCGTCCTCTTCGCCGCGAGTGATACGTGTCGTGGCAAGAATCGCCCACACACCGAGCAGGACGGCGATCACGGTGCCGACTCGCCACACCGTGAACCCGCCCGTGGTGTCGAGCGCGACCGGCTCACCGAACAGGGTGCGGATGGCGGGGTTGCCGGCCAGCGCCTGCAGGCTGCCCGCGGCCGCCGGGTCGGCCATGATGCTGTCATAGGTGGCAGCGACCAACGCCGTCATGCCCGCGGCCAGGGCGACCACGATGAGGGCGCCGCGACGGATCTGCCGCACCCCGAGCCGGGTGACGGCCCTTCCGGGCACTACAGGCACTGAGGAACCGGCGGTCGTGGCCGGCGCTGTGACGGTGGTCATCGGACGGCCTCGGTGCCGTAGTAGTCAAGGAAGATCTCTTCCAGGCTGGGTTCGCGTACGGCGAGGGCAGTGATGTCGGCGTCGGCGAGCGCTGTCAGCGCGGGCCCGGGTGGTCCGGTCAGCGTGAACCGCAGCCGGCCCTCCCCCGGCTGCCGCACGTCCTGCACTCCGGCGATCGTGTCCAGGTTTGGAGGTTGGCCGGTGTAGGTCAGTGTCACCTCGGAGCGGTGCAGGCCGCGCAGCTCGCCGATCGGCGCGACCTGGATCAGCCGGCCGGCCCGCAGAATGGCGACCCGGTCGCAGACCGCTTCGACCTCGGCCAGCTGGTGGGAGCTGAGGAACACGGTTTGCCCGCGATCGCGGGCAGCGGCGACGGCGGTACGGAACACGCGTTCCATCAGCGGGTCCAGACCGCTGGTCGGCTCGTCCAGTACCAGTAGCGGCGCCCGGGTGGCGAACGCCGCGACCAGCGCGACCTTCTGCCGGTTCCCGGTCGAGTAGGTGCGGGCCGGTTTCGACAGGTCGAGCTCGAACCGCTCCACGAGTTCGGCCTGATAGGCGTAGTCGACGCCGGGGCCGGTGGACGCCTGCAGGTGCAGGATTTCCGCGCCGGTGAGCTGCGGCCACAATGCGACGTCCGCCGGGACGTAGGCCAGCAGCCGGTGCGCGCGGGCGACATCGGCGGCGCCAACGCCGAACACCCAGGCTTGGCCCGCCGTCGGGCGCGCCAAGCCGAGCAACAGGCGGATGGTGGTGGACTTGCCGGCGCCGTTGGGGCCGAGGAACCCGAATACCTCACCAGCGCAGACCTCAAGCGTGAGGTCGTCGAGGGCGGTGAGGCGTCCGTACCGTTTCGTCAGGCCGGCGGTGCGCAGCGCAAAGTCGCTGTTCATGGGAGGTCCTTCGCGGTCGTGCGGACATGACCGCCGACCAGACTTCCCGGCACACCTACCGCTCACCGTACGCCCGCTCGCCCCCAGCGGGAAGGCCCGGCGCGCTCAGCGCCGCACGGTGTCGTCGTCCCAGAAGTCCGGGATGCCGTCGGCGTCGGTGTCCCGTTCCTCCGCCGCGCACAACTGCCGGTAATGGCGGTTACGGGCCCGCAGGACCACCATGGCCAGCAGTGCGGAGATCAGCGACCCGGCGAGAATGCCGATCCTGGCGTGCTCGTCCTTCTCACTGCCGACCCCGAACGCGAGTTCGCCGATCAGCAGCGACACGGTGAACCCGATTCCGGCCAGCAGCGCCAGGCCGAGCACGTCCCACCAGCTCACCCCATCACCGAGGGTGGCGCGGGTGAACCGTTGCACCAGCCACGTCGACCCCAGTACACCGACGCATTTGCCGACCACCAGACCGACAACGATGCCGATCGTGACCGGATCCCGCAGCGTCTCGCCGAGCCCGCCAGCCCCGGCGACCGACACCCCGGCGGCGAAGAACGCGAAGACCGGCACCGCGAAGCCGGCCGACAACGGCCGCCAGCGGTGCTCGAAGTGCTCCGCCAAACCCGGGCCCTCCCCGCCGCTTCGGCGGATCACCGGGACCATGAATCCGAGCAGAACCCCGGCGACCGTGGCGTGCACGCCCGACGCGTGCACCAGTACCCACGTCGCGGCTGCCAGCGGCAGCAGAAGCCACCACGAGCGGACCCGCCGCTGCACCAAGAGCGCGAATAATCCGAGCGGCAGCAGAGCAGCGGCCAGCGGCAGCAGGTGCAGGGAACTGGTGTAGAACACCGCGATGATCAGGATCGCCAGCAGGTCGTCGACCACCGCGAGGGTGAGCAGGAACGTGCGCAGCGCCGCCGGCAGATGCGTGGAGATCACCGCGAGGACCGCGAGGGCGAACGCGATGTCGGTGGCGGTCGGGACCGCCCACCCGGACAACGCCCCACCCGCCATACCGGCGTTGATCGCCGTGTAGATCAACGCGGGTGCCGCCATGCCGCCGGCCGCGGCGGCGACCGGCAGCATCGCCCGCCGCGGATCACGCAGGTCGCCGGCGACGAACTCGCGTTTCAATTCGAGCCCGGCAACGAAGAAGAAGATCGCTAGCAGCCCGTCCGCCGCCCACTGCGCCAGCGTGAGATCCAGATGCAGGGCGTGCGGACCGGCCTTGAACGCGATCAAATCTTGATATCCCGACGACCACGGCGAGTTTGCCCAGATGAGCGCCAGGACCGCGGCGCCGAGCAGCAGCGCGCCACCCACGGTCTCGGTACGCAGGATGTCACCGATGCGGTTGACCTCAGGCCAGCTACCCCGGCCGAACAGGTGGCGGGCGGGACGAGACGGGGTTCCGGACACGGGACTCCTTCAGCGAGGCACGGCGACGACATCGCCGACCAGGCTTCCCGGCACACCTACCGATGAACCTACCGTGCCCGGCCCGTGGCTGCAGCGATACACCTACCCGCCGCCCTAACCTCCTACCAGTGTCCGGCCGCGATCCGCTCCAACGCGCGTCGACCGCGACAGCGGTGCCGCTCTCTGCTCGGACCTGTTCACCGAGCCGGCGGGCCGCGGTGCTCATCGCCGCATCATCGAGCGCCCGGAGGATCGCGGCAGCCAATCTCGGGGCGCTCAGGTGCCGCTGGGCGATCGGTGCCGGCGCGACGCCCAGCGCGCATCCGCGCACCCCAGAACGGCTGATCGCCGACGAACGGACACACCACCTGCGGCCGTCCCGCACGGACCGCCGCCGCCGTGGTGCCCAGAGACGGAAGGTCCACTCGAACGGGACGCCCTTGAGGAAGCCGAGGTAGAGCGGCGGGTCGCCGATCGGGGTGAGCAGGCCCCCGGCGTTCGCGATGATGAGGATGAGAGCGACACCGGCAAACGGCCGTCGCGAGCCTCCATGCCGGGATCAGCCGCCGATTCGCGGCAGCTCCGCGGAATCGACGAGGCGTGGGTGGGGGCGAGCCAGGCCGACGGGCTTGCCGCAGCATCATGTTCGGCGATGAGCACGACCGCTCTGCCTTCCTGCGCGGCATGGGTGAACTGCCGGTCGATCGTGAAGCCATCCCGCCAACCATTGGTCCACCAGGCGGTCAACTCAACCCGAAATAATGTACCGGCTGGTTAGTTATAGCCGACCCGGCCCGAACTGGAAAGAGTCGGCGTCAACGCGCACCGCCCCCATAGCGCCCGCGTCTCGCCTCACCCCAACGGCGCCCATCGATACCTGAAGGGCGTGCGCCGCCACCTTGTGAGAAGGCCCACTCGCCATTATGGTCTGTCCAGCGGTACAACGAGTCCACTATGCGGACCGAGGACATCTCGGCGTCCGGCGATGCCGCCTGCACGCCGAGCGGAAGGACCACCCACCGCACGCAGTTCGCCAGCCAGCACAGCGTTGCCCGGAAGCAGGTGCGTCAGCTTGGCGCGACAAGGCCGCTTCCACATAAACGGTCGATGTCCGGCGTCGATGAGGGGAACAAGATCGCATGCAACTGGAATCCGCCTCCAGACGGGAGTTCCCAGCGTGAACAACAATTGGCTCAAGACGGTGGTGCCTCTCGCGGCGCTTGCGATCCTCGCGCCGGCTTCGGCTCTCGCGTTCAAGGGTTCGCCGACAGAGCACCAAGGGAAGCCGACCCGCATCGACCCGGTGTACGGCGTGTGCCGCGGAGTCGACCCGGGTTGCTACAGCGACTGGGGTACTGAGCGCGACAACAAGGTGCTGGTGTACTCCCGGACGGCGGGACCGCGGCACGCGAACCTCGGGCGCGTCCTGGATCCCGACAACACGAGTGTTCAAGGCCTTGCACTTCCCCGGCCTTACGTGATCACGCACGATCACAGCGACCCGGCGGCCTGGCCACGGCCCCTGGACAGTTCCAATGTGGCGCAGGCCGGGCTGGTCAGAATGCTGGAGGCCGACGGCATCGAGGTGCACGTCACCGAGGACGTCCAGGCGATGGAGCGGCTGAATTCCAGCTACAGAGCCGTGATCTTCATGAGCCCCACCCGGGACACCCTGTGGAACCACGCGCGGGGTGCGGTGGGAGGCACCCGCCTCGACTGGGCCCGGGAGTCGCTGCGCAAGTACATCCAAGGCGGCGGCGGTTTCGTCGGCGTCCACAACGCTTTCGGTACGGAGTACGGCTGGCAGTGGTATGAAGGGCTGCTCGGCAACGCGAACTACTACAACCACGGGCGAAGCCAGCCCGGTGACGTCGTCGTCGTCAACGACCGGGACGTGTCGACCAAGGCCCTTCCGCGACGCTGGGGATTCTCCGACGAGTGGTACAACCTCGTCCCGTTCCCGACCAACGTGAACTTCCTCGCCACCGTCGACGAGCGGACGCTGGCCGACGGCGCGGGCGGCGAAGGGTCGCACCCCGGACATCGCGACTTCCATCCGGTCACCTGGTGCCAGTACTACGACGGTGGCCGTTCCTGGGTCACGACCCTCGGACACGAGGGGGCTGCCTTCCAGCAGAACTCGACCTTCCCCGGCGCAGCCGAGTTCCAGGCGCACCTTCAGCACGGCATCAAGTCCGCCATGGGCCTCGAACCGTTCTGCACACCGGCCAAGCGCAAGTAGCCATAGCGGGAGGCGATCGATGAAACCACGAATTCTCGCACCGATCCTGTTCGCCGTCGCTGTCGCCGTCGGGCCGTCGGCAGCAGTCGCCCAGGGCCCCCGACAGGGCGTCGAACAGATGGAACCGCCAGGTCTGGAGCCGACGGGGGCGGACATGCCGGCCGTCGGCGGCAACCTCGCGAACCAGCACTACTCGGGGCTGAAGCAGATCTCCAAGCGCAACCTCGACAAGCTCGGCCCGGTCTGGCGTACGCACGTCTCGGCGGTCGCGCCGGCCAGCGACGACGTAGGCCAGCAGACGACGCCCATCGTGGCCGACGGGGTCATCTACCTAGACACGCCCGGCGGCGAAGTGATCGCCGTCGACGGCGCGACCGGTGAGCCGAAGTGGAAGTGGGCACCGGAGGGTTTCGAGACGGCGGACACGCGACGCGGCGTCTCCATCGGCCAGGGCAAGATCTACACGCTCGCCGACGGCGATCGCATCGTCGCCCTCGACAAGGACACCGGTGAGCAGGTCTGGGTCGTGCAGCCGGCGATCCAGGCCGGGGTCGACCTGGGTAATCTCGACCGGGTCGCGACGGTGTACAACGACGGCGTGGTGTACGCCCACGCCGCTAACGGCGACCGCGCCGCGGTCGTCGCGGTCCGCGCCAGTGACGGCGGCTACCTGTGGCATTTCTTCGGCGGACCGGACCGCGGAGCCATCTACACCGACGTCAACGGCAACTCCGTCGACGCCGGCGCCACCTGGGGGCCCGTGCTGCCCGACGGCACAGAGTGCAACCTCGAAGGAGGTGCGACGCCGTGGATGCACGGCGCCGTCGACCCCGACCTCGGCCACTACTACATGACCTTCGGGAATCCGCGCAGCTGCAACAGCTCGCAGGACGGCTCCCTGCGCCCGGGCGACAATCTGTTCTCCACCACCATGGTGGCGGTCGACATGAAGACCGGTGCGTACAAGTGGCACTACCAGTCGATCCGGCACGACGTGTGGGACATGGACAACGTCCATCCGCCGACCCTGGCCGACATCAGGATCAAGGGCCAGAAGCGCAAGGTGGTCTTCTACGGCAGCAAGTCGGGGCATCAGTTCGTGCTCGATCGGACCAACGGCAAGCCTGTGCTTCCGGTCGTCGACAAGCCGATGATCCAGGACTCCCGGCAGCACAACGCCGAAACCCAGCCCTTCCCGACGGAGCGCCTGCTGCCCGAATGCGTCGTCTGGCAGAAGCTGGACCCGCGCAACGTCCCGGGTGACCCGTGGCGCGCCGTGCCTAACTACAACGGCTACCAACCTGACGCGGACGGCGACCTGGTTTTCAACCCGGACAGCTATGTCGCGGCGGACGAGCCGTTCCTGACGTACCCGCAGGGCTACCCCTCGGACCACCGCCGCGGCTGCATGTACGACCCTCAGTGGAACCTGCCGATCCTGTCGACGACCAGCCAGAACGGCGGCGCCGACTGGTCGAACAACTCCTACAGCCACAGCACGAACCTGGTCTATTACCCGTACGGCACCAACCCGGTGGCGCACTGGAACGGTGCCGCGGCCAACGGGCAGCGGGCGATCGGTCAGTACCAGACCGGTGGCATCCTCGCCTACGACGCCTCGAGCGGCAAGGTGAAGTGGCGCAACCACCTCGGCACGGACATGTCGCACGGCCAGGGCCCGATGACGACCGCGACCGACCTGCTGTTCGCCGGCCAGATCGACGGCCGCCTCCTGGCGATGGATGCCCGCGACGGTGACGTCCTGTGGGAGTTCCAGACGGGGTCGGGCATCTCCGGCGCTCCGATCACCTACATGGTCGACGGCGAACAGTACGTCGCCGTTCTCGCCGCCGGTTCCACGAACCCGTACGGCGGCTCGGTGACGCAGGGCGACTCGCTGTGGGCGTTCAAGCTCGGCGGCACCTACACGACCGAGTCGGGTAGCCAGGAGGGGCCGGACACTGCTCCGCTGACGATCCGCCGTCCCGTCCAAGGCGGTCCGGTCGAAGGAGCGACGGTGAACAACACTGTCTACCTGGGCCGCCAGAACCGCACGGCGGACACCGCCGCGGCGCGGGACAGCACCTCACAGAGCGGCATGGCTCCGACTCACCTGCGGGTGCCGGTCGGAACCACCGTCACATTCCTGAACCCGGGAGCGGAGACCTTCCCGAACTTCCCCAACCAGCTGCCGCACTGCGCGACCCAGTTCTTCGAAGGGCTCTTCAACCCTCGGCTGGACCCTGGGGAGCGCTTCGAGTTCACGTTCGACCGCGCTGGTGAGTACTACTTCAACGACTGCACCGACCCGCGGCCGACCGGCAAGATCGAGGTGTATCCGGCACCACAGGATCTGCCGGATGCGTTGCGGTTCGTGCCCGCGACCATCGACCTGGGCTCGCGGACCGGGATCTTCACCGCGGTGCACGGCGTGGTGACGGCGACGCTGCGCCTACCGGCCGGCTACCGGCTCGACGGCGACGTCGAGCTGCGGACGCCGCTGTCGCAGGCACCCGTCAAGGCCAGGCAAGCCAAGGCGATCGGCCGCACGTTGGTCGTGGTGTTTGACAAGGCCGACCTGGACAACAACGTGCCGCAGGGGGACGCCGTGCCGTTGACGCTGGTGGCGAACTTCCTGCATGACGGGGACCAGAAGCAGCTCACGTCGACGGCGACGGTGGGCGTCCGCAAGTAGGACACCGCCGCCGCGCCCGGCGAGGCGGCAACGCAAGCCTCGCCGGGCTCGGTCTCTGCCGCCGGCCCTCATGACCCCCTCGCCCGTCAGGCATGGACACCCAACCATCATCGGCGAAAGGACCATCGCCATGAGCACGATCGATCGACGCCGCCTGCTCCAGGGAACCGCCGCCCTCGCGGTGACCTCGGCTCTGGCGAGCCAGACCACTGCCCTGCCGGCCGCCGGTGCCCGCCCCGGCGGGCGGACCCGGGGCGAGGTCAGTGAACCGCAACCGCTCGACGGCCGCCCGTTCCCGGCGTACGACTACTCGCGCGCCAACAAGCTGCCGCGGGAGATGACCGGGTACTGGACGAAGTCCTTCGACATCGCCGGCACGACCCGCACAGCGAAGGTGTACATCTCCCCCGAGACACCGATCCGCTCCTACTACACGGTGATCGCCGTTCCCGACGGCGTCGAGACGGGCGAGTTCCTGCAGCGGGCCGGCTGGGCCGGCATCGCGGACCGGCGAGAGGAGGGCCTGTTCGTCCTGGAACCCGGCCCGGACGGCTGGGACGGCGCCCGGGAGGAAGCCGCCTACATCGAGGCCGCGATGGCGTTCTTCCAGAACAACCGCTACTTCTCGATCTTCGGTCTGCACTACCTCGTCGGCTACGGTGCCGGCGCCGCGGCTCTGGAGGCATGGGCGGTCGCGCACCCGTTGCGGGTCATCAGCCAGGTGTACGTCGACTCGCCGGGGCTCAGTGCGGATTATCTGAGCTCCTACGCCGGCCGCGAGTTCGGCGGCGAGACCGACGGCAGCTACACCCCGGTCGAGTTTCCCGAAGGCTTCGATCTGATCAGGTACGACGAGACGGTCCTGCCCACCTGGTACATCCACCCCGACCGGAGTTCGATCGGCGCGAGCCTGTCCTACTGGAAGCGGGCCAACGACACCGGGCACCGCACCCGGGACGACCGGATCCTCGGCACCGTGTACCCGCAGCGGCACGACTCCGGCCGGTGGATGACGTCGTACGCCGGCCCGATCTCGAAGGTGGCCGTCCAGCAGCGCCCGATGAGCTCGCACCGCATCGTCGACTTCCTGACCCGGTACACCCGGTACGAGAACTTTTTCGCCTACGGCAACCAGCTCTTCGAGCGCGCCGACTACGCAAAGCTGGGCGTCGAGGTACGCACGATGATGGTCGAGAGCTACCTGCGGGAGTACCTGATCTACGTCCCTGAGTCCGCGCGCCGGCTGTGGCGCGATCGGGCGCCGGTCGTGTTCGTCTGGCCCGGCAACAGCCAGACCGCCAAGGTGTTCTTCGACGCCGCCCAGTGGTGGAAGGTCGCCGAACGCGAAGGATGCATTCTGGTCGTCATCGGCGAGCAGTACAGCAACACCTCCGTCTCGGTCAGCCACCGCGACTCGCACACCTTCTACCGGCAGCTGCGCGACCTGATCATCGACGAGTTCGCGGTCGACGCGACGCGGTTCTACTCCACCGGGCAGTCCGCCGGCAGTGCGGTGACCCAGAACTTCGCGATCGCCTACCCGGAGTACTTCGCCGCGGTTGCCTCGACGTCGTTCACCACCGCCCCGGACGCCGCAGGCACCGTCGGCATCGACGGTGTCCAGGTTCCGGCCAGCGGCCGGCCGATCCCCAACTACCAGATCTACGGGTACGGCGACCTCGGCTTCCTCGCCGGTGGTCTCTGGGACGACACGCAGAACTCGCTCGACAGCTGGGCGCAGTACCACCTGCGCGCCCACGGGCTCACACTCGCCGACGTGGACACCGTCGCCGGCAAACGCCATGGCTGGCACAACCGCTTCCAGACCTGGACCTGGCGCGACGACGACACCGGAGTCCCCGTACTGAAGCTGTCCAAGAACCTGTACCGCTCGCACAACACCATGCCCGAGGAGTCACCGCTGTTGTGGGACTTCCTCAAGCACTACAGCAGCGAAGTCGACCGCGACGGAAACGTCGTCCGGTACTACAGCCGTTCCGCGTTCCGGTACCCCTGGGACAAGAAGCGGCTCTGATCCAATCACCTCACGACCTGGTCGCCTCGAGTCTCTCGGCTTAGCGCTACACGGCTGCAGCGCTTGCCGAGTGGTGATCGAGGCAGTTTCCGACGATGGGAGGATCGCATGTCGGACAACCGATCGCTTCGGGTGCCAAGCACGTTGGCCGGGTTGGCGGCTGCCGCTCTGCTGGTGGGCCTCCCGCCGGCTGCGAGCATCGCACAGCCGGCCCGCGTCATGGCCGGCGCGGAGGTTACGGTGTCCGCGCCGGCGCACGGCCGATCGTCGACCGCTCCGACCGAGGTGGCGAACCCGGTGGTGACAGGTCCGGTGACGCATGGGCTCGTCGGCAACGAGACGCACGACTACCCGTTCGCATCCACGGATCCGGCCTGGCTGTCCAGTCACGGCTACGTGCAGGAGGAGTTCTTCGTCTCGGGAACGGCTAGCTGCTACGAGACACCCCGGCTACAGACCGGCACGGTCATCGAGAGCGGCAACCCGTACAACACGCGCATGATCGTGCGCCGCCCGCTGGATCGCGACAAGTCCAACGGCGTCGTGGTCGTTGAGTGGCTCAACGCCTCCAGCGGCTACGAGATCGACTCAACATGGGCGGCGACCAGCTACGAGGCATACATACGCGCCGGCGCCACCTGGGTGGGCCTGTCGCTGCAGAACAACGTCGTCCAGCAACTGCGCGCATGGAGTCCCCACCGGTACGGCGCGCTCAACGTCGAGCCGCTCCCGGGCAGCAGCTGCCCCGCTTCGGCTGACACGCCGCTCACTCCCGGCAACGTCAAGGTCAACAACCTGGCGTACGACATCTTGTCGCAGGTCGGTCAGGCGCTGCGGCAGCCGGCCGGGGTGGACCCACTGCATGGGCTCGCCCGAACCACGCTGATCGCGACGGGTGCCTCACAGTCGGCTGCCCGGTTGATCCCCTACGTCAACTCCGTGCACCCGATGGCACGTGTCTATGACGGATTCTTCCTGGCCATCCCGATCTTCGACCACGTGATCCGCCGCGACCGCGCGTTCGACCGCCTGGGAACTCCCGTGTTCAAGGTCATGTCCGAGTGGGATCTGACGGTCGGCACCGTGGAAAGCAACGATCAGCCCGACGGCCGCACCCTGCGCACGTGGCAGATAGCGGGAGCGCCGCACACCACCTACCAGAACGTGCAGTACCGAATCCCGAACAATGCCCGCGACGACCTTGCACCCATCACCTTCTGTACCGGCCTGCCGCCCGATGCCGAGCCCATCTCGCTCATCCCGAGCCGCTACGTGTTCGCGGCAGCCGCCCAGCACCTGATCCAATGGATCCGCAAAGGCACACCGCCCCCCACCGCACCGCGGATCAGCACCGTCCCGGGAACCACCGACATCACCCGCGACCAGTACGGCAACGCGCTGGGCGGCATCCGGCTCTCGCAACACGAAGTGGCCACCGCGACCAACGACGCGACCGGCTGCAGCACCTACGGCTGGCACCGGCCGTTGGACCAGGCCACTCTCGCCACGCTGTACCCGTCGCACCGGGCCTACGTCGCTCAGGTCGTCCGCGTGACGCAGCGCAACGTTCGAGCCGGTTACCTCCTGCAGCCGGACGCCCGCACCACGATCCTCGAAGCCGAACAGTCGCGCATTGGCAGCTGACCCGCCATCGTCCATGAGAACGGCACTCGCCGGGTGACCGCGACCACGCGGTTCCCACACCGGCCCACGCCCCATCGGACAGGTGGAGGTCAGCAGACCGTCCTGGCGCTGGAACGCACACCGCGTCGGCCCGCGGATCCGAGGGAGGACGTCATCTCCGCGACCACGAACAGGCCGGTACTGCTCGCATCGCCGCTGCGGGTCGGCCGGTTGCTACTGCGCAACCGGATCGTCGCCGCGCCGATGGAGCGTAACTACGGCACGCGCGACGGCCGGGTCACCGAGCGCTACATCGCTTACCTGCGAGCCCGCGCGGCCGGAGGTGCCGCTCTGCTGTTCACCGAGGCGACTTACGTCCGGCCCGACGGGCGCGGCAGGTTATTCCAACTCGGCGCCCACGCCGATCACGTGGCCCCGGGTCTGCGGGCTCTGTGCGACGCGGTCCACGGTGAGGGGGCGCTGCTCGGCGTGGAGCTCAATCACGCCGGTCGGGTCGCTGAACCGTACGTGTCGGGCTACCAGCCGGTGGCGCCCTCGCCTGTCCCCTACGCCGGGCGCGTTCCCCGCGAGCTGTCCACCGACGAAACCGCCCAGATCGTGCACGCGTTCGCCGTTGCGGCACGCCGCTGCGTGGATGCGGGCGCCGACGTCGTCGGACTGCATGCCGCTCACGGCTACCTGATACACCAGTTCCTCTCGCCACGGACCAACCACCGAACCGACCGGTACGCCGACCCGGTGCGGTTCGTGAACGAGGTGATCGTCGCGGTCCGTCACGCCGTTCCGGACGCACCGCTCGTCCTGCGGATTTCCGCGATGGAGGGGGGTACCTGACGGGCTCGATGCCGAGGCGACGCTCGCTGCGGCCGCGCGGATGCGGTTGGACCTGGTCGACGTCATCGACGTCTCGGCCGGCAGTTACGAGGCCGGCGAATGGATCGTCCAGCCGGGTGAGTTCCCTCGCGGTGTGCTGGCGCCGCACGCCGCGCGCTACCGGCGGTTCGGGCCGCTGGTCGCGGTCGCAGGCCGTATCTCCACCGGTGACGCCGCCGAGGCCGTGCTCGCCGGGGGCGCCGCCGACCTCGTCTCAATCGGTCGTGCGCTGCACGCCGACCCGGACTGGGCCCGCATCGTCCTGGACGGCGGCGCCCCTCGGCCGTGCATCGCCTGCAACCAGGGATGCATCGACGTCGTACACACACAGCAGCCGATCTGGTGCGTGGTCAACCCTGGAACCTCGCGAGAGTCGGAGCTCGCCCCGCCGACGACCGCGCGCCGGCGCGTACTGGTGATCGGGGCGGGACCGGCCGGGTTGGAGGCGGGGCTACGCGCGGCGGCGCGAGGCCACCGGGTGACGGTGCTCGAGGCGGCTGCCGCCGTCGGTGGTCAGTTTCGCCTGGCGGCCGGCCTTCCCAGCCGCCCGGAGTTCGGTCGGTTGATGGCCTGGTACCTGCGCGAACTGGCCCGCGCCGGCGTGGACGTGCGGCTGTCCACACGAGCCGATCCGGCCGTGGTCGCCGACGTCGCGCCGGACGCTGTGATCGTGGCAGCCGGCGGCGTTGACGCGTTGCCCGCGGTGCCCGGTATCGACCTGCCGAGGGTCGCCGGTGTGCGCGACTGGCTTGCGCGAAACGACCCCGGGCCCGCCGGTACGAGCGTGACCGTCTGGGGCGCCGACCGGGCGGGACTCGCCGTCGCCGATGCCATCGCCGCTACCGGAGTCCGCGTTCTTCTGCTCGGCGCCCAGCAGGAACTCGCCCCGGAAGCCGGCCGCCGCGAAAAGATCCTCGTGGTGCCCCGGCTGACCACGAACCCCGCGGTGCGGATCCTGCTCGGCACCACTCTGGAGGCGATCGAGCCGAATCGCCTCCTCGTCGGACGCGACGGAGCCCGCCAATGGATCGACGAGTCCGGTCCGGTTCTGGTCTCGCAGGGCACGGTGCCGGCACCGGTCGTGCTCGGATCAGGAAGCTGGCAACGGTTCACGGTGGGCGACGCCGGCTTCGGCGCCTCCGCCGACGCCGCCATCGCTCAGGGCGCTGCCGCAGCCCAGGCGATCCGATAACCCCCACCTCCCGAGGGGCGATAGGGAAACGGCAGTATCCCTTCCGCGCGGTCGGCGCCGACGCTGCCCCCCACGCCAAGTAGGACCGCGACGGCCCGCAGCGTCGTGGACATGATCAGCGGCCGTACCGCAGCAGTTCCTCGGAGTCCGCGAGCATCGTTTCCGCGGCCGCGGGAACCCCGGTGAAGTGCTCGAACGCGGCAACCGCCTGGTAGACGCTCATTCCAGCGCCGGACAAGGTCGGTGCGCCGGCCGCGCGCGCTGCTTGGAGCAGGGCGGTGTCGGTGGGCCGGTAGACGATGTCAGCCACCCACATGTCCTTGCGCAGGTTTTCGGGTGCGACAGGTGAACCCGGATGGTGTGCCATCCCGATCGGGGTGGTGTTGATGACTCCGTCGGCGCCCGCCAACAGCCTGGTCAGGTTCTCGTGCGCGCCGACCGTGATGCGGTCGGTCCCGAATTCTCCGGCGAGCAGGCCGGCGAGCCGGCGCGCTTTGGCCGCGTCGACGTCAATGAGGGTGAGATGGCGCGCGCCCAGTTTCAATATGGCGTGCGCGACCGCGGATCCCGCCCCGCCGGCGCCCAGTTGCACCACCTCATTCCTGGGCACGGCGGGGAAGTTCCGATCGAAGTTGCGGGCGAAGCCGACGGCGTCGGTGTTGTAGCCGCAGGTGGCGCCGTCGGCGAAGACTACGGTGTTGACCGCCCCGAGAATCTTCGCCTCCGCCGAGAGCTGGTCGAGGTGCTGGACGATCTGCTGTTTGAACGGGTAGGTGACGTTCAGGCCCCGGTAGCCCAGTGTGCGGGCCCAGCGGAGCAGACCGGGAAGGTCGTCGGCGGTGAGCCCGTACGCGCTCGAGTCGATGACCGTGTAGAGGAGCCGAATCCCCTGCCGGTCCGCCTCACGTTGGTGCAGCAACGGTGAGTGCGACGACCCGATGCCCGCACCGATCAGCCCGACCAGGACATGCGCTTGTTGAGGGCTGGTCACCCGTACCTCTTCCAGGGGCTCGGCTGAGCGGGCCGGCGGGATGCCGGCCCGCTCGCTTCGGTCAGGCGGACGCCCGGATGCTCTTGTAGAGCTCCAGGTTCGCGCCGGTGAAGTGGGTGTTGAAGTAGGCCTCCGCCTTGCTGATGAAGGCGTCCCGGTCGACCTGGTCGGGCTCCACCACGGTACGGCTGGAGTCGCTCCGCCACCCGTCGAGCACCTTCTCGGTCTCCTCGTCGACGCACTTGCGGTTCTCCGCGCGGATGTCGTGGATGGCCTTGAACAGCGCGTCCTTCTGCGGCTGGCTCATCTTGTCCAGCGTCTTGTCGGAGACCACCACATAGTGCGCGCCGACCTGGTGGTTGTTCAGGCTGGCGACCTTGAGGATCTCGTCGAATTTCTGGGCGTGGGTGGCGGTGACCGGGTTCTCCTGCCCTTGCGCGACGCCTTGCTGCAGTGCCAGGTAGAGCTCCTCGACGGCGATGGCGACCGCGTTGGCGCCGAGAGCCTCGGCGTTGGCCAGGAACTGCGGGGTGTTCGGGAAGCGGATCTTCAAGCCGGCGAGGTCTTCCGGTTTGCGGATCGGTTTGGTGGCGGTGAAGGTACGCATGCCGAAGTACCAGGCGTCGACGATGGTGGTGTCGGTGGCGGTGTTGAACTCGGCGAAGAACTCCTTGCCGTTCTGGTCGATCCACTTGAAGAAGTGGTCGATGTCGTTGAAGGCGTACGCGGCGTCGAGCACACCGATCTTCGGGAAGGCGGTGGACATCGCCGAGCCGCCCTGCAGGTCGATGTCGATGTCGCCGGTCTGCACGCTGGCGAAGCGTTCCGCGTCCGGTCCGAGCTGGCTGTTCGGGAACATGTCGATGGTCAGGCCGAGGTTCTGCGCCTCCACCCGCTCCTTGAGCAGCTTCATCCCGCAGTAGAAGTTCGGTTGGGCCTCGGGCTGCGAGCTGCCGATCTTGAGCGACAGGGTGGGATTCTCGCCCTCGGCGGCAGGTGTGTTGCTGGACGTGGAGCATCCGGCGGCGAGAACGATGGACAAGGGCAGGGCGAGCGCCGCGGTGATTCGGCGCCACCCAACTGGACGTTGGCGCATGGTGTCTCCCTCTTGGTTGGGGCGGCGATGCGGTCAGAATCCGAGGAGGTGGGGAAGCCACAGCACGAGGCCGGGCAGTACCGTGACCAGGATCAGCACGGCGACGAGCGGTATCAGGAACGGGATGATCCCGTGGAACACCTCTTCGACCGGTCGTCCCGTCACCGAGGCGGTGACGAACAGGACACTGCCGACGGGAGGCGTCAGCAGCCCGATCATCAGGTTGATGATCATGACGACCCCGAAGTAGATGGGGTCGACGCCGAGGCTCATGGCGACCGGCAGCAGCACCGGCACGAGCACGAGGATGGCGGCCGTCGCGTCGACCACCGTGCCGAGGACGAGCAGGACGATATTAATCATGATCATGAAGACCCACGGTTCGCTCGACACCGAGGTCACCAGCTCCGCGACGTCCCGCGAGACGTGGGCGCGGGTCAGGATCAGGCCGAGCAGCGCGGCCGAGCCCAGGATCAGCCCGATGGATCCGGTAATGACGGCCGTCTCGCGCAGCGACTGGAGCATCACCCGGGGCGTCAGCGTGCGGTAGAACAGGCCCAGCACGATCATCAGGAGTACGGCCACCGACGCGGCCTCGGTCGGGGTGAAGGTGCCCGACAGGATGCCACCGAGCAGGATGACCGGGACGAACGCCGGGCCGATGGTGCCGATCGCGGTGGCCCGCAGCCGCGTACGGTCGAACGGCACCGAGGTCATGTCGGGGCGGCGCCGGGTCCAGATGAAGACGTACACGACAAGGCCGGCCGCCATGAGCAGTGCCGGGATGATCGACGCGGCGAACAGTGCTCCGGTGGAGACGGCCGCCGTGGCGGCGTAGATGACGGCTGGGATGCTGGGCGGCATGACCGGGCTGATCAGCGACGACGACGCGGTCAGGCCGGCGGCGAACCGGTACGGGTAGCCGGCCTTCACCATGTGCGGGACCTCGATCTTGCCGAGTCCGGCCACGTCGGCGAGCGCCGAACCGCTCATCCACGAGAAGCCCACGGCGGTGCCGATGTTGACGTACGCGAGGTTGCCCCGGATGCGGCCCAGTACGGCGAGGCAGAAGTCGTACAGGCGGTCGGCGATACCGAGCCCGTTCGCCATGACGCCGACCAGGATGAACAGCGGGACGGCGAGCAGCGGGAAACTGTTGAGCCCGTCGAAAGTCGTCTTCAGGGCGAAGCCGTTGGAGTTGCCGTCGGCGAGCGCCCACCACATGCAGGGGCCGATGAAGGCGAGCCCGACCGGCACGCGGATCAGCAGCAGCAGGGTGATGGCGAGGCCGATCATCCAGAGTTCGAGGATCATCGGGCCTCCGCGGCGTCGAAGAACTCGTCCGGCTGCCCGGCGAGGAAGATGCGGACGATCGCCCGCACGGCACCGGACAGAAAGCCGACGAGCGGAAACGTGTACAGCAGCCACAGTGGGATCTCCAGGGCTGCCGTACGCCGGTCCGGATAGGCCCGGATCAGTTCGTAGGCCTCCCACACCATCAGTGCGCAGATCACCGCGGTGCACGCCGCGGAGATCGCCTTGACGACGGTCAGGGCCCGGCCCTTGACGAGGTAGTCGACGATCTGGATGACGATGTGGCCGTTGTTGCCGATGAGGTAGCCGACCATGATGAACGTCAGGACGATCAGCGAGTAGTTGGCCAGCTCACTCACGCCTTGCCAGTTGAGCGCCGGCACGTACCGGCTGATCACCTGCCAGAGGACGCTGAGGAAGATCGTCATTACCGCGAGGCAGGCGATCCAGAGCTCGATCGCTGCCCAGATGCGCAGGACTCTCGGCTCACGCCACTGTCGTTGCGGCCCGGGCTCCACGAGAGGCTGCGGGCCGCTGGGGGACGCGACGGGGTCAGCGGTCATCGGCCATCGCTCCCGGCACATGCTCCGGCCGCCGGCAGCGGGCCGGCGATGCGGGACGGGGTGGTCAACAATGCGCCCTCGCTCTCAGGTGTATGTCTGCCGCGACACGAGGTGTCGCGGGTTGCCGCCACGGCGGTGACCGGAATCGAACTTCGCGATCCACCCGGGGCGCCGTCGGAATGCCGCTCGACCACTGGCCGGACCAATTGGACCGCTGGATGGACTAGGTGTAAAGTACGGGCGGCCCAGGTTCCTGGCAAGGGCTTCAGCTCCGACCGTTACGGATATGTGAAAGGTGAGCTCCGGACGCGAGAATCGTGGCGCTTCAGGAAGGATGGTCAGCGGACCATTCCCGGGACACGAGGAGAGTGCAGAACCGTGGACGCGCCCCCCACCCGCAATGCCGCGGCTAAACCGTCCGCGACGGAGTCCGCCGATCAGCAGGGGGTGCGAAGCGTCCAGCGCGCGTTGGGCATCCTCGGCCTGCTGACCGATGACCGGCCCAGAGTCTCGGTCCGGGAGATCGTGGAGGAGACCGGCCTGGCCAAGACCACCGTGCTCCGGCTGGTGTCGACTCTGGAACAGAGCGGCCTGCTCTGGGCCACCGGCAGCGGATACATGGCTGGTCCGGGGCTCTGGCGATGGGCACATCTCGCCCGGCGCAGCTGGGAGCTGCCGCCGGAGACGCAGCGCGGGATGCGTGAGCTCGCCGCGCGCCGGCGAGAGACCGTGAACCTGTATGTGGTCCGGGACATCTACCGGGTGTGCGTCGCCCAGCAGGAAAGTCCTCAGCCGCTGCGGCACGTCGTCCAAGTCGGTGACGAGCTGCCGATGTGGGCGGGCGCCTCGTCCAAGGTTCTGTTGCGCGACGCCACCTCCGGGCTTCTGGAGCGGATCGCCAAGCAATCGCCGCACGGCCCGCAGCACGCGGCGACGATGCGCCAGTGGATCGATGAGACGGCCGCCAAGGGGTACGGCGAGAGTCACGGCGAACGCGAGGACGGCCTGTCGGCCGTGGCCGTCCCGATTCTCGGGCAATCGGGCAGTGTCGTCGCCGCACTGGCTCTGAGCGGGCCCACCGTCCGCTTCACCCCCGAGCTGGTCACCGAGTTCGCCGCCGACCTGCAGCAGATGGCCCAGCAGATGGCCGAGCGAGGTTTCGATCGGCCATTCGGCAGCCGGGGCTGACCACTCCCCCGCTGTCACGACGGCAGCTCCACGGCCGAGCCGGTGCGCGACGACTCGTAAACGGCCTCGACGATCGCCAGCGACCGCAGCGCGTCACGACCGGTCACGGCCGGCTGTCGGCCGTCGCGCAGTGCCGCGACGAAGTCAGCGATCTGCGCGGCGTGGTACGGCGCGAGGTGGTCGTGAATCTCGGCCAGCGGAATGTCGAAGGGCTGACCGGCGCGGTACCCGCTGGCGAACGCCTCCTCGCCGGGCAGGGTCCGGACATCGGTGAAGCCGACGCCCTCGGGGAACTCCATCACGCTCGCCGTACGGCCATGAGCGTCGCTGACCCACACCTGCACGCCGAGCCCGGGCTGGAAGGTGGTGCCGGCCTGGACCGTGGCGACGGCACCGGAAGCGAACTCGATGAGGGCGGCGGCAGTGTCCTCCACCTCGATGATCCCCTGGTGGACGACTGTCGCGCACCGGCCGGTCACCCGCCGCGCGGGACCCATGAACCACTGGAGCAGGTCGATGTGGTGGATCACCTGGGTCATCAGGACCCCGCCACCCTCCGTCGCCCAGCGGCCGCGCCACGGCTCGGCCCGGTAATAGTCCGCGCCCCGGTTGAGGCGGGCCACGACGCCACCGCAGATCGGCAGGCCCATCCGCCCGTCGTCGATCGCCGCACGGATGCGCGCCGCCGCCGGCCAGAACCGGCGCTGGAAGAGGACCCCGAAGCGCACCCCGGCGGCGGCGGTGGCGGCGATCATCCGCTCGGCCTGCTCGACCCGAAGAGCGATGGGCTTCTCGCAGAGCACGTGGGTGCCGTGAGCGGCGGCCGCCAGTACCCCGGCCTCGTGTTCAGCGTGCGGGGTGCAGATGGTGACCGCGTCAAGGCCACCATCAAGCATGTCGTCCACGTCGCCGAAGGACCGGTCGACACCGTGTTCCGCGGCGAACGCGCGGGCCCGCCACGGGTCGATGTCGGCCACCGCTGCCACGTGAACGCCCTCGGTGCTGCGCAGGGCGCTCACGTGGTTACGCGCGATCCGGCCGCAGCCGATGATCCCTATCCGCACGGCCGGCTACCTCCGGACAGGTGGGCGGCCAGGCCTCGCATTGCCATCTCGTAGACCTCCGCGCCGAAGCCGGCCAGGAATCCCCACGCGGCGGCTGCGGTCAGCAGGTCCCGGTAGAGCGGTTCCCGGCCGAACACGTTGGTGAGGTGCACCTCGACGATCGGCCGGTCGAGCATCCGCAGCGCGTCGTAGAGGGCCACGGAGCGAGTGGAGAGGCCGGCCGGGTTGACGATGACCGCGGCCGCCTCCTCATATGCCTGGTGGACCCAGTCGATGAGCTGCCCTTCGGCGTTGGACTGAGCGAAGAACAGGTCGAAGTCGAGTTCTTCGGCGGCCGTCCGGCATCTGCTCTCGATGGCGGCCAACGTCACCCGGCCGTACAGGCGCGGTTCGCGCCGGCCGAGCATATCGAGATTGGGACCGTTGAGAATGAACAACCGCTCCGCCACGGACGGCCTCGCCTTCTGGACCCGGCGGACGGGGCCGGGCACCCGGGGATCACTCGAAGATGCCCTGGTAGATGTCCTTGATGTTCCAGTGCCCCGGCGTCGGCACCGGTTCGTTGACCATCGGCACGTCGATGACCGCCGGCCGGCGCGCGGCGATGGCGGCACGCAGCGCGTCGCCGAAGTCGCCGGCGCTGGTCACGGCGTGACCATCGGCGCCGCAGGCACGCCCGAGAGCGGCGAAGTCCGGGCTGTACGACGTGCCGTCCGGGCCGGTGAAGTCGCAGCCGAAGCTCTGCCCGAAGTTGGCGGCCTGCAGGTCGCTGATGGTGCCGTGCGATCGGTTGTTCATGACCACGAAGATGACCGGGGCACCCTGTTCCACAGCCATCGGCAGCGCCGGGAGCTGGGCGCTCATGCCGCCGTCACCGATCAGGGCGACCACGGTGCGGTCGGGTTGTGCGATCTGGACGCCGACCGCCGCCGCCGGGCCGAAGCCCATCGTCGAGGCGCCACCCGGCGTGATGAACCGGCCCTCCTCGGGCAGTTCGTAGCACTGCGCGACACCGTTCTTGTTCCAGCCCACGTCGGTGACCAGCACCGCGTCGGCGGGCAGGATCGCCCGCAGGTCGGTGAGGATGCGTTCCGGGCGCAGGGGGAAGTTGTCGCTGGCGCCGCGCTCGCGGCTGTCGGTGAACAGCGTGCGCCGGGTCGCGGTGATGGTCTCCCGCAGCCCCTGCCGGTGCCGGGGTTGCGGTTGGCGGGCGCGCACGGCCGCGTCGATCGCCTGTACGGCGTGCGTGACGTCAGCGACCGCGCCGACATCGACCGGGTAGTTGCGGCCGATCTCGGCCGGGTCGATGTCGATCTGGATGAGCCGGCCCGGCGGGAACTGCCAGGTGTAGCGGGAATCCCACGAGCTGGCGTCGGTCTCGGCGAACCGGGTGGCCAGGGCGAGGACGACGTCGGCCTCGCGGGTGTACTCGTTGGTCATCTCCAGGCCCCAGAAGCCCGGCATGCCGAGCAGTAGCGGATGACTGTCCGGCAGCGTCCCTTTGGCCATCAGCGAGTGCACCACCGGGATGTCGAGATGCTCGATCAACGAGCGCAGCGCGTCCAGTCCGGGCCCGCGGCGCAGGCCTCCGCCGATGTAGAGGAGAGGCTTCTCGGCGGCGAGCAGCATGTCGGCGATGCGGTCCGCGACGTCGGCGGCCAGACCTGGGCGTTGCGGTACAGCGAGCGGGAAGGCGCTACCGGTCTCGGCGATCACTTGGCGGGAGAAATGGTCCATCGGCACGCTGAGCAGCACCGCGCCCGGCCGTCCGGACGCCGCGGTCCAGAAGGCGCGTTCGGTGAACCGGGTCAGGTCGGCGGCACGGTGGACCTGCCAGGCGCGCTTGACGAAGGGCCGGTAGATGGCGGTCTGGTCGGCGTCGGCGTGCAGGTTCACCTCCTGATGCGGGTGCCGGCCGTGGTAATAGGACGGGATGTCGCCGGCGATCGCCACCAGCGGGACCGAGTCGAGGGCGGCCGTGAGTACCCCGGTGACCCCGTTGGTCAGGCCGGGACCGACATGCATGAGCACCACGCCGGTGCGGCCGCTGGCGCGGGCATACCCGTCGGCGGCGTGCGCGGCGGCCTGCTCGTGGCGGGCGATGACGAACCGGATGCTGCTGCGCCCGATCGCGTCGAGCAGGGCGATGTTGGTGTGCCCGCAGGTGCCGAAGATGTACTCGACGCCGTACGACTCGAGCTGGGTGACCATCGCCTCGGCGGCGGTCACGGTCTTCTCGTCCGATTCGATGGTCATCGGGCGTCCTCCTGGTCGCCGAAGAGGGAGATGCCGCGCAGCACGAGGGTCTTGACGACGGTGTAGTCGTCGATCATCCAGCGCGGCGCCTCGCGGCCGAAGCCGGAATCCTTGACCCCGCCGAACGGGACATGGTCGAGCCGGAAGTTGGAGGACCCGTTCACGATCAGCCCGCCCACCTCGAGTTCCCGCCACGCGGTGACGATGCGCCGCACGTCGTGGGTGAACAGTCCGGCCTGCAACCCATAGCGGCTGTCGTTGCAGGTGGCCAGCACTTCGTCGAAGTCGTCGAACGGCCGGACCGCGACGGCGGCACCGAACACCTCCTCGCGGATCAGGCGGGCATCGGCCGGCGGGGACGCGACGACTGTCGGGATCACGGTCGCTCCGTCGCGGCGGCCGCCGGTCGTGATGGTCGCGCCGGCGGCGGCCGCCTCGTGCGCCCACGAGACGACGCGTTCGGCCGCGTCATCGTCGACCATCGAGCCGACGTCGGTGGCCGCATCGAGAGGATCCCCGACCGTGAGCTTCTCGGCCGCGCGGGTGAACAAGTCGAGGAACTCCTCGTACCGGCTGCGGTGGACGTAGACGCGCTGCACCGAGATGCAGCTCTGACCGGAGTTGCTGTAGCCGGTGGCGGCGCAGATCCGGGCGGCCGCGGCGATGTCCGCGTCCTCGCAGACGATCGTCGCGGCGTTGCCACCGAGTTCCATGACCAGGCGTTTGGCTCCGGCCGACCGGGCCACAGCGGCACCCGTCCCGGGACTGCCGGTGAAGCTGATGACCCCGACCTCGGGTGCGGAACTCAGTGCCGCGCCGACCGGGCCGCCGCCGTGCAGCACCTGGACCGCCTCGGGTGGCATCCCGGAGTCGAGCAACAGCCGCACCACCGCCACAGACGACGCCGGGGCCTGCGGCGGCGGTTTCACGAGAGTCGTGTTGCCGGCCGCGAACGAGGCGGCCAGCTTGTGGGCGAGCAGGTTGGCCGGCGCGTTGAACGGCGTGATCGCGAGAGCCACACCGACCGGGGCGCGGTGGGTCAGGGCCGTGTTGCCCACCCCGCGGGCCCAGCCCGCCACCGGCAGGACCTCCCCGCCGATGCGGCGAGCCTCGGCGGCGGAGACCGCGAAGGTGTCGGCCACCCGGTCGATCTCACCGAGGCCATCCTTGACCGGTTTACCGAGCTCCAGAGCGAGCAGCCGGGCCAGCTCGTCGCGCCGGGCGAGGGCGACGGCTGCGGCGCGTTCCAGCACATCGGCGCGCGCCGCCGGCGACATCCGGGCGACCACCTTGGCGCCACGACGCGCATACCGCAGAGCGGACCCGACGTCGGAATCGGTGGCTTGCCGGGCAGAGCTGACCACGGCACGGGTCCAGGGGCCGACACGGTCCGCCCGCTGTCCGTCGCTCACCCACTCGCCGCCGATCAGGCATCCGACCGTGGTCAGCGCGTCCTCCGGGACGGCACGGCCCGGGCTGTCAGTCATCGCCACTCCTCCGGCAGAACCGCTTGGCAGTCCATATGGACCGCTCTGTGGACTAGGTGTAACGTACGGGCCGCGAGGTTCCCTGGCAATGCCTGGTTCGCAGTTGTTGCGGGGACATGAAAGCCGCACTGATTCGCCGCCTGACCGCCATGCCGGGCTTCTCGCCCAATGACGACCGAGGGGCACGTCTCATGGATGACGAGCGACCACTGCACGGCGTCCGGGTCTTGGACTTGACCAACGTCCTGGCCGGCCCGTACTGCAGCTACCAACTGATGCTCCTCGGCGCGGAGGTCGTCAAGATAGAAAGACCCGGCGACGGCGACCTGGCCCGCAAGCTGGGCCCGGAACCCGGGTTGAACCGGGCGGCGATCGGCGCTTCCTTCCTCGCCCAGAACGCGGGGAAGAAGTCCGTCGAACTCGACCTCAAGGACACCGCCGACCGCGCGACCTTCGAGACGCTGCTCAACGGCGCCGACGTCCTGCTGGAAAATTTCCGGGCCGGCGTTCTGAGCCGGATCGGATACAGCTGGGAGGTGCTGCACCGGATCAACCCGCGCCTTGTGTACTGCGCCATCTCCGGGTTCGGGCAGACCGGGCCGATGCGCCAGGCGCCCGCGTACGACCAGATCATCCAGGGCCTGTCCGGCATGATGAGCGTCACCGGCACACCCGAGACCGCTCCGCTGCGAGTCGGTTTCCCGGTCTCCGACACCATTGGGGGTCTGGTCGCCGCCATGACGATCGCCGCCGCACTGGCCGGGCGCGCGAGAACCGGCAAAGGTGTGTGCCTGGACGTCTCCATGTTGGAGACCTCCCTGTCCGCGATGGGATGGGCCGCGTCGAACTTCCTTGTCAGCGGCGTCCCACCGGAGCCGATGGGCGACCAGAACGCCACCGCCGCACCGTCGGGCACTTTCCACGCCGCGGACGGACCGCTCAACATCGCCGCCAATCGGCAGGAGCAGTTCGAGACCCTGTGCCGGATCATCGAGCGCACGGACCTGCTCACCGACGAGCGATTCGCCGAACGCGAGGCGCGCAAACGACACCGTGCCGCGCTCAACGACGAGATAAACACAGCTCTGCGAAACCGGCCGGCTATCGAGTGGGAACGCACCCTGTCGGCGGCCGGGGTGCCGGCGGCCCGCATCCTCACCGTCCCGCAGGCGATGGAGCTCGACCAGCTGAAGGTCCGCGGCTTCCTCACCGACCTGGAGTTTCCCGGCGATCCGGACCGGACATTGCGGGTCACCGGCAACGGGGTGCTGGTCAACGGCGAGGCCCTGCGCCCCCAGGCGCCGCCACCGCTGCTGGGTGAGCACAACGACGAATTCAAGGCCACTGCGGACGAGGTGACGACGCCATGAGCCATGCCCGGCCCGACCCGACTGTCCGCGACGTCTCCGACTGGTGGTCGACGAGCGTCTCCCGTATCGAACCCAACCGCATCGAACTGCGCGGGCGCCCGGTGCAGGACCTGATCGGCTCGATCAGCTTCGCCGGGATCATCTGGCTCATGCTCCGCGGCGAGACCGCTACGCCGGGCCAGGAGCGACTGCTCGAGGCCGCCCTGGTCTCCTCGGTAGACCACGGGCCACACGCGCCGTCCATCGCGGTGGCACGCATGGCGGCAACATGCGGAATCGGCCTCAACAACGCCGTGGCGACCGGCGTGAACCTGCTCGGCGACGTGCACGGCGGCGCCGGCGAACAATGCATGGCCCTGCTGGCCGACGTGCGACGCCTGCACCAGCAGGGCGCCGGCCTCGCCACCGCTGCCGAGACAACTGTCGGCGCCTGGCAGGCCCGCTCGAAATACCTGCCGGGCTTCGGGCACCGGTTCCACTCCGTCGACCCCCGCCGCGATCCACTGCTCGGGCAGGTGGAACAGGCCGTTTCCGACGGCGTCGTCGACGGCTCCTACCTGCACGCCGCCCAAGCGATCGAACGGGTCCTCGCCGCAGGCCGCACCCGGCCGGTGCCGATCAACATCGACGGCTGCACCGCCGTCGTCTACGCCGAGCTGGGCTTCCCGCCCCCACTGGCCCGGGGACTGTTCGTCCTGAGCCGCAGTGTCGGCATCCTCGCCCACGCCTGGGAGGAGACCGGCCAGGGCCGCCGCAACAAAGGCCCGATGCCGCCGTCCATCCTGCCCACCTTCACGGAAGGCGCCTGACAGCGTCGTCGAGACGGTCAGCCGCCGCGACACCTGCACCGCGCTCGACGGCATCGAATCGGCCATGGTCCGCAACCTCCTGCCGTTGACCCCGGCGCCGGTCGGCGCGGCTATGCGGCGTCGGCCGGTTTCCGGTTCGCCGGCGCACCGTCGAGGCGGCGGCGTGCGGCGGCGACCGCCAGGCGGGCATGCTCCTTGGCTCCGATCTGCGCCACCAGCTGCGCGCGGGGGATCTCCAGGGCGTACGGGATTCCAGCCGGCAAGGCTGCCAGGATCCCGTCGACGTCGATGCCGCCCTCACCGGGATAGAGCCGTTCGAACCGCGCGGTGTGAATGAGTTCCTCCTTGGTGGGCGGCACTCCTGGGGGCGCGTCGCAGACGTGCGCGAAGTGGAACCATTCGGCCGGCAGCTCCCGCAGGTCGGCCATGCTGGAGCCGGATCGGGCGAAGTGCAGCAGGTCGATCAGGATGCCGGCGTTCGGCTGATCGGCCGCCCGGAGCACCCTGGTCGCTTCGGTGAGATCCGGTGTCTCGGTCCACGAAGGGAACTCCAGGTCCACGGTGAGGCCGAGCGGGTGAGCCATCTGGCACAACTGCACATACCGGTCGATCTTGCGGTTGCGGTCCGGATCGGGCAGCTGGGTGATGACGTGGCGGGCGCCGAGTTCCGCACCGGCCTCCAGGACACGCTGGAAATCACGCGGATCCTCGTCGGGGCCGATCCTGGCCAGTTCGATGTCGAGCACCTCGACGCCGGTGGCCGCCAGGCGCACCTTCGTGGTGCGCATCAGCGCGGGATCGGTGGCCAGCGGATAATGCGGCTCGATCGGCGTCACCCGGGTCAGGCGCAGGCCCACGTACCGGTATCCCGCGTCCGCGGCGGCATCGACCAGTTCCGGTGGGGACAGGCTGAGCGCCGTCAGGTGGGCCAGTGAATAGTCGTGCTCACGACCGTACGCCTGCTGTGGGGTGTCCCTGAGTCGCCGCAGGCGACGTTGGCGGTGCGCGGCCATCCGCACCGGTGCGCTGCTCGCGGCGCCGTAGCCGGCGTAGTCGCCGATGCGCTGCACCACCTCGAAGAAGAGCCGCGAGCCCAGCATCTCGGTGTAGAAGTGCAGGTACTCCCCGCCCTCATCGCAATCGTAGAGAATCGAGTGCTCACGCAGCGTCGCGAGCAACTCCGGCTCCGGGGCGAGCCGGGCGTCGAGGTCGTCGTAGTAGTTCCGCGGAATGCGCAGTACCGGCGCACCGAGCTCGCGCATGGCCTTGGCTGCGGCGATCACGTCGCCGCTGGCGAAGGCAATATGCTGCGGGCTCGGCACGACCGGCGCCCAGGAGCCGCGTCGCAGCGGCGCCGTATTGAGCGTGATCCGGACAGTGTGCTCGGTGTCGGTGGCCGACCGGCTGCGCAGCAGGCCGAAGGGTGCCGTGAGTTCCGTCGTCTGGCCTGCCTGCAGACCTAGCACCGTGCGATAGAAGAGCGCGACCTGGTCGAAGTCGTCTATCGGCTCGGTGAGGGCGATGTGGTCGGTGCCGGTCACCAGGCTGTCGGTGCGGGTCCCGCTGTCGGTGGGCTCGAAGTCGGCCAGCCAGCTGTTGCCGTCCGCGCCCGCGCGGCAGAAGAAGACGGCCGTGCCGTCCGGTGCGGCCACCGAACTCAGATCCGCCTCCCCCGGTTGACGTACGCGTGGCAGCACCGGAGCGAGCAGCCGGTCGGCACGCTGGGCGGAGCCGGCGGGATCGCTGCTCTCCACTCCGAGGGCACAGATCGCCGCGGTGCCGGGCGGGACCGTCCGCTGCGGCGCGAAGTTGAGCAGGATCCGGGCGTCGCCCTGCTGCCACAGCTGCACCGGCTTGGAGCGGTGCAGCCCGGTCCGGGCGAAGCCGAGGGCGGTCAGGGTCCGGGCGACGACCGGGCCGGACACGTCGTCGACCGCCAGCTCGGTGAACATGTGGCCGCCGAGGCGCGGAGCCGGGGGGAGGCCGGGTGATCGGAGCCGCCGCGCAGGCGGGACGCCGACGCTGACCGACTCCTGCAAGGCGAGCAGCGAACGCATCCCGTCGATAGCGGCGTGCCGCGGGTCGGCCTGGCGGTAGACGTCGTTGAACACCTCGAGCGAGAGCGGGCCGTCATAGCCAGTGGCCAGGACCCGGCTCACGAAGCCGGTCAGATCGAACGAGCCGAGGCCGGGAAAGAGCCGGTGGTGCCGGCTCCACTCCACCACGTCCATCTTCAATCGGGGCGCGTCGGCCAGTTGCAGGTGGAACACCTTCGATCCCGGTACCACCCGGATTCCGGCCGTGTCGTCGCCCCGGGACAAGATGTGAAAGCTGTCCAGGCACAGGCCGAGGGCGGGGTGGTCGGCACGCCGCACGATCCGCCAGGCATGGGCGTACGTGTTCACGAACCGGCCCCAGGCCAGCGCCTCGTAGGCGATCCGTAGCCCGCGCTCCGCGGCCCGCTCGGCCAACTCTCTCAGCTGGTCGGCGGCCAGGTCGTCGTCGTCGACGGCGTCGGCCGACTCGGACGACGAGACCAGCATCGTGGCCGCGCCGAGTTGTTCCAGGACGCTGAGCTTGTGTTCCGCGCGGCGCAGGTTGGCCCGGAAGGTGTCGGGCGGGACGGCTTCGAAGTCGCGGAACGGCTGGTAGAGGTCGATGGTCAGGCCACGGCGCGTGCACTCCTGCCGGATCCTCGCCGGCGACCATGCCGACGCGATGAGGTCGCTCTCGAACAGCTCGATCCCGTGGAAGCCGGCTGCTGCGGCAGCCGCGAGTTTGTCCTCCAGGGTCCCGGACAGGCAGGCGGTGGCGATCGTCAGGTGCGGTCCGGTGGACGATCCAGCGGCCGGGCTCTGAGCAGCATCATGATCGGCGATGAGCATGGTGCACTGCCTTCCTCGATGGCTCTGCCCGGCTGCGAGAACGGGCTCAGCGATGCGCCGATGGGACGACGGAAGGTGATTGCCGCCGGGCACTGCCGGCCGCAATGTATGTACTAGATAGTTAGTTATACTCGCCGGGCGTCGGATGAGGAAGGTCCGCGAACCCGGGACTAAGGTGAATCTTCGATCCGAAGGAGGGTCATTGGCCACGCAGACGCCGGACTCGCCAGTGGCGGCATCCGCCGCACGCGACCCCGAACGGACTCGATCCGAGATCCTCGCGGTCGCGACGCACGAGTTCGCCGACAAAGGCTTCGCCGGCGCCCGGGTCGACGAGATCGCGGCGAAGACCCGGACCACCAAACGCATGATCTACTACTATTTCGGCGGCAAAGAGGGCCTGTACATCTCGGTACTCGAGCAGGCGTACACCGGGATCCGCGCCCTGGAACAACAGGTTGACGTGGAGCACCTCGACCCGGCCGAGGCGATCCGGCAGCTCACCGCTCTCACGTTCGACCATCACGAGTCGCACCCGGACTTCATCCGGCTGGTCAGCATCGAGAACATTCACCGCGCCCGGCACATCGCCCGGTCCGAGATCCTGGCGGGCCTGGCCAATCCGGCGCTGGACGCGCTGACCCGGATCCTCGACCGTGGTCGTGCGGCCGGCCGGTTCCGCGACGACGTCGACCCGATCGACGTGCACATGATGATCAGCGCGTTCTGCGTCTTTCGGACCGCCAACCGGTACACCTTCAACGCGATCTTCAAACGGGACATGCTCGACCCCGCCCGCCGGGACCACTACCGGACCATGATCGGTGACCTCGTGCTGGAGTACCTGACCGCCTCCGGCTGATCTGCTCAGCCGCCGTGGACGGCCCGCGCGAGCGGGTCGCCGCCCTCGCGCGCGCGTACCTTGACTTCGCCGCCCGCAACCCGGCGGCCAAATCGCCAGAGTTTGTCCACCACTACCAACCCGCAGGCGCGGAGGGCTCTGCCCTGCCCGCGTGAAACCGCTCTTGGGGCGTGTCATGTGGTTGTTGGGGCTCTGGTTCGGAACCCTTCTCGTCCCGGCGGTGTCGATCATTCAGACCCGACCGGGAGGAGGTGGCCGTATGCCCGCCACACCGCGCCGCGAGCTGATCGTCTGCAGCGAAGCGAACCCGCCCCACGATGGGCTATCGCCTGGCCGGCGGCCGCAGACCGCAGGTAGGTGGCGCCGCCGAGCTGGTAGCGCCTTCATCGCGGTGGCGTTGTTGGCGGCGATCGGCGTTTCGGTTACCCACGTGGCACCGGGCGGGAGAATCAGCCGGGGCAGCGGCGCGGTGCCGGCGGACGCGACGTACTTCCACGATGCCGTTACCGGAGTAGACGCCGGCGAGGTGAATGGGGCGCGATTCGATGCCGTCTTCGTCCAGTTCGTCGACCCGGAACACGGATTCGCGCTGACCGCGACGTGCCCCGGCGGTAAGCGGCTTTGCTCGTACGGACTGGCCGTCAGCATCGACGGTGGTCGCACCTACGAGAATCGAGCGCTCCCGTTGGCGAAGGTTCCACCGCTTGAGGGCTATAGCGCCGACCTGCACGCCGTCACCACACAGACCGTCGTGATCGAAGACCGCGGACAGTGGTGGGTGAGCATCGACGCCGGTCGTACGTGGCGGTCGGCACCGGACTCCGCGGCACGAAACGTCGCCGAGATCCCCGCCGCCGGGCGTCTGCACACGCGTTGTGCCGATACGAACTGCGACATCCGCGACCTAACGGTGATCGACCCGGACACCGGCATGCGCTTGAAGGTGCCCAACGTACCGCTGAAGCGGGTCCACGGATCGTCGGAGTCCACGATCACCCC
>NZ_JADQTO010000027.1 GCF_015704865.1 Actinoplanes aureus
CGTACCGCTGGCCAGTAGACGAATTCTCCGCCCGACTAGCAAAGGCCGGTTTCACCGAACTCCAGCGCCTGCAACAGCAGGTCCCGGACCGCAAATACGCGGCCATCGCCGCAAGCGCCAGCTGAGTCCGTGGCGGCACGTCTGGATCCGTAGACGACTCAGCGAGGCGTCACGATCGCGTTGACAACCATGACTATCCGGATGGCACCTATCGCCGTCCGTCACGGGATCCTGTAGCCGCTCCAATGCCCACACAAACCTGAGTAGTCGCACAAGCGTTCGATGCGGGCAAGCTGCAGAGCCGATATGTTGTCCAGATGTCTGCGATGGGTGGGCAGTGCCCTGCACGGGTGGAGCTTCACGACGCTCAGATCAGGTGGCTTGAAAGCCGCCCCCTCCGCGCCCATGAGGTTCGACGTGACTGCCTGTGCGCCCTGGAGGTCGGTCACGACGGTGCACACGCCACGCTCGGGCAGGAGGGCAACGAAATCGAGTGGTGGGTTCGATGGACTTTGATCGCGTCGGAGGTTCGCGAGGTTCGGGCTTGCCCCGCCATTCGACCAGAACTCGACGAGTACGACGAGAAGTGATCTGCATGTTGTTCAACGAACACCCCGGACGCCACTCCTACGAACTTGAACGCAGATAGCACCACGAGGTTTGACAGCAACGCTGACAGCAACCGGCACGCACAACGACCGTCATGACGAAGCAGCGCCGAACAATCGTCCGAGGCCGGCGCCACAGAGAGACGCCGGTGGACACGCCGCCCAGAACTTACAAGCGCGGGGTCCTCGCCTCACCCATCAGTGCTTCCGTACTGTCGCGGTGGCGACGGATAGCTAGGCTCCTCGCCTTCAGCTCAATACTCTCGAACATCGGCCCCAGAACGTAGGTCGGACGAACGTCGCGACCCTCATAGATCCTCCTCTTAGGGATACTTAGGAGGCGAACATGCTTCTGCCCACCACCGGAGGAACTGGCGACATGGATCTCGCGTTCCATGTCAGGACTTGGTTACAGCGTAAAGGGTTTGAGGCTGAAGAAGTGCTTCAGCAGGGCTCGAAGACAATCGTTCGAGCCCACGAACCCACGCGCTGGAAGAGGTATATTGGCGCCAGCCCTTCCATTGAGGTTCGGTTCCACCGGCTAGGTCATGGAACCAACGTCGAGATAGGTCTCATGAAGGCGGGGGCGGCGGTAATCGCGGCGCGCTACTTCACCTATTCCTGGGTTGCGATGGGCGTTTCTTATGTTTCACTCAAGAAGGAACTCCAAGAATTCTTGCTGAGTCTTCAGGGCGGCAACAATCCAGTCGGCACGGCAGATCCCAGAGTGCTCGATATAGTCGAAACTGGACGAGTTGAGCGACCAGTGGGAACTGATACCCGCAAGATTGACAATAGCGGAAGCGGCAGTGACGTAACAAGGAACATCAAGGCAAGCAGAAGATGGACACAGAGCTGCGGAGTCGAGATGGAATCGCTACGGACTCGCAGCGGCGGAGTAGATTTTAGTGTGGCAGACTTCCTTTCCCTAAAAGGAAGCCTCGAAACTCAGGTTCGGAAGCTTTATTCCATCTCTACGGAGCAGGAACAAACATTTGAGGAAGAGATAGGCGTAACGGTTCCGCCGCATACCGCGTTGGTGGTCGTAATGGAATGGAAGAGAATCGCGCAGCAGGGGCGAATCCGGCTGACAGTTCCGCAACGGGGAATCGTAGAACTACCCTTCGAGATCGATCTGGGAATCACATTCGATCTGCGCCAATATGAACAGTAGTGTGGGCAATGGAGGTCCGGTTCAGTATCCGTCCTTCAAGCCGGTCAGCTACACACACTGATGTGGGACCTGAAGCGTCATGAGGTCGCGTGGCCCGAGGAGCTGCAATCCCACTACCTGCCCAGCCTGTTCAAGGGTCGAGGTGCAGTTCACCGATGTGCACGGTATTCGCTGCGCCGTGCGTCCTGGTCTCGGAGAGTAACCGTTTCGGGTCTACGACTCGGAGACACTCCGCACTCATACGGGTGACTAACTGGGTGGCAATCACCAGTGACGTCGGCGGACGAGGGCGGACGTCCCTGGATCGATACCGCAGGTGATGACGGCTTCCGCACGAGGTCGGCCGACCTTGTTGGTTGCCTGGGGGTCAAGGGGGTGAAGCACCGAACGGCGTAGTCAGGCTATCAGTCTGGTTGGGATCTACGAGGTGCAAGCTTCGAGGCGAGCCGAGTCAGCTGGCCAGCTATCCACAGCCGCAGAGAGGTCTTCTGGCTGTTGACTACGGCGGCAGAATGTCGGTCCTGCGCATCGAGATTCATGATTGCTTGAACGATCTCGCTCTGCATCTGGGCGAACACATCATCCGGAGCTGGCCCGCCGTCGCTGTAGCGCCATCCAGGGTTTCTGGACTCTACATACCATTCGACAGCTGTTCCCCACCAGTTCCGGCGGCCCCAAAGGGCTCGGATCAGCGCCGTAGCCTCAATAGATCTTGGCCGACTGAGAGGATCCCCCGCGGCTTCCCATTCCCGGCGGTCGCGCTCGACTAGTTCCAGCAATCGGAGACACTCGTCATAGTCCCGACGTCGGACAAAGAGCTCTCGTTCCGCGGCTGCATCGCTCGCTGCTCGATCCAAGGCTTGCTGGCGGTCTCGCGTGGCAATCCAGAGTGCCGCCATGACGGCAAAGAGGGTTCCGACTGCCTGCCCAAAGGACGAGACCGTGGCCTTATCCCACCGCCCATCCAAGGTAGATAGCCATAGGATCCAGCCTGTGGCGGCGGTCAACGCCAACGCAACGAGAAGGTAGCCACGGGTCCGCACAGCAGTGATGATTTCACAAGAGGGCAATCCCGCCGGTTTGATAGCAACGGTGACAGCAACCGGCCAGGATGGCGGCGACCACGGCGAGGTGGCTGTGGACTGCGATCCGAGGGCGCACCCACGGACGGACAACGCCGGACGAGTTGCCTAGGAGTTACAAGCGACGCGTCATGAACCCGGGTTGCTGTGCCAGATCCGTGCCAGACGGACCGGTCATCGTCGGGGAGCAACGGGGAATGGAGGTAAGTTGATCTGCTCCGCTGCTGGTCAAAGCGCTGCAGCTCAGCGATCTTGGGGGAGTACCGTCCTGGCAGTGTGGGAGTCGACATCTGTCTCAATGGAGTGTCGACGAGCCATGCCCGCAAACAGTGAAGATCGGCCGGTCGTTGCGGCCGTCGTCGTCCAAGGCCGCCGAGGCCTGTTGATTCGCCGTGCCGTGGAAGAAGGCCGGCTCTCTTGGCAATTCCCCGCTGGGAAGGTCGAGCCTGGCGAGTCCATCGACGAGACGGCGGTCCGGGAGACGCTTGAGGAGACAGGGCTTGCGGTGCAGGTGGTAGGCCACCTCGGAATGCGAGTACACCCGGACACTGGCCGGACAATATTCTACGTCGCTTGCGAGGTCGAGAGTGGGACCGCCTATGCGGCAAGCGGCGCAGAGGTGGCGGAGGTGGCATGGTGCGACCTGGAAACCGTCGCTGCTCTTGTTCCCTACCGGCTCCATGGTCCGGTCCAGCGGTACCTAGATGATCATCTCGAACGTCGATAGGCGAGCAGAGCCGATCTGACAGCAACGCTGACAGCAACCGGCACGGATGATCTCGATCAGCGCGATCTTGCGCCGGACGATTCTCCGAGGTCACAGCCGCGCACACACTCACCCGGATAGATCGCCCGGAACTTAAAAACCGAGCGGTTGGGTCTAAAGCTGCGGGCGAACCTCAATCTCTTTAGAGCAGTGCCCGCAGCGCCTTGGCGTCGGCTCGGAGTTCGTCGGGGCTGACGCGATCCTCGGAACCGGCGAGATCCGCGTCTACCTGACCCTCAGCCGTAAGGAGGGGCGGTCATCGTGAGCGTTGAGACAGTGGAAGATCTGTGGTCAATCGAGCGCACCTCGCGGTACCTCGGCGTGCCGGTCGGCACGCTCTACCAGTGGCGGCACCGCCGGACGGGGCCGCGTGCGCGGAAGGTCGGCCGGCACCTGCGCTACGACCCGGCGGACGTCCGCGCCTGGCTGCGGGAGTGCGTCTGATGCCCGTCGATGACCTGTGGTACCTGAAGAGCCGTGGTCCCGACGGCACCCGTCTGCCGTCCAGGAAGCACGGGCGAGGCAAGCGCTGGCGCGCCCGGTGGACCGACGACCAAGGCGAAGTCCGGGAGCGGCTGTTCGAGCGGAGAGTCGATGCCGAGCGTTTCGACGCGAACGTGCGGGCCGATGTCAGCCGGGGGCAGTACATCGACGACCGGGCCGGGCGGATCACCGTTGCCGCTCTGGCCGAGCAGTGGCGGGCCAGTCAACTGCACATCGACACCACGGCAATCCGGGTTGAACACGCGGTCCGGTTGCACATCCTTCCGGGACTCGGGCACCTCCAGGTGGGCCAGGTACGCCGGAGCAAGGTGCAGGCGTGGGTGCGGGACCGGAGTCTTGTACTCGCACCGGCCACGCTGCGGCTGGTGTACAGCTACGTCAAAGCGATGTTCGCCCTGGCGGTACGGGACCGGATCATCGCCAGCTCGCCGTGCGTCGATATCCGGCTCCCCGGAGTCGATCGCGGCAAACGGGTGATCCCGACGCCGGCGCAGGTGCACCGGCTCGCCGAGCTGATGCCGGATCGGCTGTTCGCTGCTGTCTACGTCGCTGCGGGATGCGGCCTGCGGCTGGGCGAGGTCCTGGGTCTGGAGGTGGAAGACATCGACTTCGAGCGGGCCGAGCTGTCCGTGCGGCAACAGCTCAAGCTGCACAAGGGCCGTTCGCCGTACCTCGGCCAACCCGAGACCAGGAGCAGCGTCCGCACGGTTGAACTGCCGGATGTGGTGGCGGATGCGCTGCGTACGCACCTGAAGACCCTGGGAGATCCGGTCGAGGTCGACGATGACACCGACCCACGCCGGCCGACTCGGCGACCGGCCGCCCTGGTGTTCCGAGGGGCCAACGGCAAGGCTGTGAACGCGGCATCGTTCACCCGGACCTGGACGTCGGTGCGGGCCAGGGCCGGCCTGCCGATGCGGTGGGGGTTTCACGGTCTACGGCACTACTACGCGACCCTGCTGATCAACGCCGGGGCGAGCGTCAAGACGGTGCAACTGGCGCTCGGTCACTCCACACCGACGGTGACGCTCAACGAGTACGTCCACGAGTGGCCGGACGCGCTGGACCGCACTCGGTCACTGGTGGACAGCGCGTTGGGATCGCCCGGATCGGCGAGCCTGTCGGTGGCGAGACCGGCATGACCGACGTTCCTCAGGTTGTGCCCGAGCTGTGCCCGAGATCAGGCCAGCGGACGGCTGAGCTGGTCATAGCCTTGATCGAGCCTCGAGGTGGTAGTGCTGGATATACCCCGGATCGTCGAGCCCGCGTGACTGTGCCGGACGCCGTACGCCGGAAGGCTTGGCGACCATGACGAATCGTGCGACGGCCGCGGTCGAGCTGCAAGCGGTCACCAGGAGGTACGGCACCGGCGAGAGCGCGGTGACCGCGTTGGACCGGGTGGACGCCCGCTTCGAACCGGGCAGCTTCACCGCGGTGATGGGGCCGTCCGGGTCCGGCAAGTCCACCCTGCTGCACTGCGCCGCGGGTCTGGACCGGGCCGACGCCGGCCGGGTGGTGATCGACGGCGTACCGCTCGACGGGCTGAGCGAGCGCAACCTGACCAGGCTGCGCCGCACCCGGGTCGGCTTCGTGTTCCAGTCGTTCAACCTGATCCCGGCGCTGACCGCGGCACAGAACGTGGCGTTGCCGCTGCGGCTGGCCGGGCGCCGGCCGGCTGCCGGCGAGGTGTCGTCGGTGCTGGCCGAGGTGGGCCTGGGCGACCGGGCCGGGCACCGCCCGTCCGAGCTCTCCGGCGGCCAGCAGCAGCGGGTGGCGATCGCCCGCGCGCTGGTCACCCGTCCGGCGGTGCTCTTCGCCGACGAGCCGACCGGGGCGCTGGACGCCACCTCGGGCAAGGAGGTGCTGCGGCTGCTGCGTACGGCGGTGGACCGGCACGGCCAGACCATCGTGATGGTCACCCACGACCCGCTGGCGGCGGCGCACGCCGACCGGGTGCTCTTCCTCGCCGACGGCCGGGTGGTCGACGAGCTGACCGGCCCGGTGGACGCCGAGCTGGTGGCGGTGCACACCGCTCGCCTCGAGGCGGCCCGGACGGTGGGGGCATGAGCGCGGCGTGGGCGATGGTGCGGCACCGGTTCGCGAGTTTCGCCGGCACGTTCGTCGCGGTGGTGCTCGGGGTCGCGGTGCTGGCCGGATCGGCGAGTCTGTACCTGAGTTCGCAGCCGCAGGCACCGGCCCGCTACGACGCGGCGCCGATCCTGATCCAGCCGGCCATGGCCGGCACCAACGACTACGGCGAGGAGGAACGCCCGGCCTGGCCCGCGTCCGAGGCGACCGGCCTGGCGAACCGGCTGGCCACGCTGCCCGGCGTCGCGGCGGCGGTCCCGGACCCGGTCTTCTACGTGCAGCGGCTGTCCGGCGGCAAGGCGACCGGTGATCCGGAGGCGGCCCGGGCCGACGGGCACGCCTGGTCGTCGGCGCGGCTCGGCGGCTACCGGCTGACCGCGGGACGGGCGCCGGAGAGCCGTGACGAGGTGGCTCTGAGCGGTGCCGATCCGGGCACCCGGATCGAGGTGCTGACCGCGTCCGGGCCGGAGACCTGGACGGTCAGTGGGACTGTCGACGGACCCGGGTTCTACCTGGCGGACTCCGAGGCACTGCGGCGCGCTCCGGGCGTACCGGTGATCGGTCTGACCGTGAGCGGCGACGAAGCGCGCGTGGCCGATGCCGCGCGCGCCCTGATCGGCCCGGCCGGCACCGTCCGGACCGGCGCGGAGCGCGACCTGCTGGAGGCGAACCACGTCACCCGGATCCGCTGGATCGGCGCGCAGCTGCTGATCGCGCTGGTCACCCTGAGTGCCTTCGCCACGGTCTTCGTGGTTTCCTCGACCTGCGCGCTGAGCGCCGCGCAGCGCCGGCGCGAGCTGGGCCTGCTACGCGCGGTGGGTGCCACGCCGGGCCAGGTGCGCCGCCAGATGTACGCCGAAACGACCCTGATCGCCCTGCTCGGCGGCCTGGTCGGAGCCCCGCTGGGTGCCGCCGCCGCCCCACTGCTGGCCGGCCCGATGGTGGACACCGGACTGGAACCGGCCGGGTTCACGGTGACCTGGCAGCCGGCCGCGGTGTTCGGCGCGGCGTTACTCGGAGTGCTGGTCGCCCTGTGCGGCGTCGCGGTGGCGGCCCGGCGCGCGAGCCGGGTCCCGCCGCTGGACGCCCTGCGGGAGGCCGCCGTGGACCCGCGGGCGATGACCAGGTCCCGCTGGGTGCTGGGCGTGCTCGGCGCGGTCGCCGGAGCCGGCCTGCTGGCCGCGATGCCGTCGCTGCCGGTCAGCGCGCAGAGTTCGGCCGGCCTGGGCGCCGCGATGCTGTTGATCACCGCCGCCACCCTGCTCTCCCCGGTGCTGATCGTGCCGCTGGTCCGGGTGGTGGCCTGGCCGGTGCGGCACACCGCGACCGGGCAGCTGGTTCGCGAGGGAACCCTGACCGGGGTACGGCGAGTCGCCGCCACGGCCGCGCCGGTGCTCGCCACGGTGGGCATCACCGTGCTGCTCACCGGCACGATCGCCACCATCGAGGAGGCGGCCGGCATCGACGCGGCCGCCGAGTTCTCCACCGGTTCACTGCTCGTGCCGGACGGCACGCCGGGGCTGAGCGCGGCCGCGGTCGCCGCCCAGCCGGGCGAGTCCCGCCTGGAGACCCGGGTGCTGATCACCCACCAGGACGGCATCACCGGCTTCGAGGCCGCCGGGGTGGCCGGGTCCGGGTCCGGAGCCGTGCTGCGCGACGACACCGCCACCGAACTGGGCGCCCGCGCCGGCTCCACCCTGACCGTACGCTGGGCCGACGGCACGACGTCCGAGACGCGGGTGCGCGCGGTCGACCCGGACGCCCAGGCCACGGTGGTGTTCCCGGCCGAGCTGGTCCGCGCGCACGATCCGCAGGCGCTGACCGCGATGGTGCTGCTCGACGGCGAGCCCACCGCCGCACCCGGCGCCCGGGCCATGCCGGTCGGCGACTTCGTCCGGGAGGAGATCGGCGAGGAGGGGCAGCTCGTCGACCTCTTCCTGTGGGCGCTGATCGGGCTGACCGCCGGTTACACCGGGATCGCGGTCGGTAACACGCTGTTGATGGCGACCGCCGCGCGCCGGTCCGAGTTCCGCGCCCTGCGGCTCGCCGGGGCCGGCACCGGGCAGGTTCTCCGGGTGGTGTCGGCTGAATCACTGCTGGCAGTGGCCGTGGGCGCGGTGCTGGGCGGTACTGTCGCCGGTATATCCCTGCTCGGGGTCCGGGCCTCGGTCGAATCCGAACTGGACCATTCGATCGCCCTGGTGATCCCGTGGGGTGCCGGGCTCGCCGTGACCGCGGGCTGCGTGGCCGTGGCCGTGGTGGCGGCGGCCGTTCCGGTGCTGCGCCGGCGGTGATCTCCGGGCCTCGCTGAAATCTCCTCGGAATCCGGGGGATCCGATGCGGGCACAAAACCTCTAGGCTGACGCGATCGCTCTCAGCGAATGCTCAGCCAAAGGGGTCCGAAGATGGGGAGTGACACGCGCCGGAGGTGGCTCTGGGCGCTGGTCGCCGTGCAGGCGGTCCTGGTCTTGCCGGTGGTGTTCATCTGGCTCGGTCCGGCGCAGGAGGCCGTCGACGCCGCGCCGGACGCCAACATCGGCGCCGGGCTGATCGGGCTCTACCTACTGGCGTTCGGCCTGCCCTGGTCGGTCTTCGTCTGCCTGCTCGACAACCGGTACGAGCTGTTCGACAGCGCTCTCGGCAACCTCGTCGTCGCCGGTCCGGCCGTGTTCAACCTCGCCCTGACCGCGGGCCTGCTGTGGTGGAGCGGCCGGCACCCGGTGGTGGAGTCCGACTGGCAGATCGAGGAGTACGACCCGGACGAGGAAGAAGAAGAAGAAGAAGAGGAAGCGGAAGAGGAGGCCGACCGGGCGCGCTGATCAGGCCGGCGCGAACCGGCTCGCCGCGCTCAGCGTCCGCGTCGACCAGCGCATCGCGTCCAGGGCGGGTCCGGCCAGGTCGCCCGAGCCCCAATCGCCCTCCTCGTACGCGCGGACCGCTTCCAGGAGCCGGCCGAGCCGCCCGGTTCCGAAGGTGAGCGCGTCCGACACGTCCACCGCCAGGGGCAGCTGGTCGGTCATCGCGGCCGGGGTGATGCCCATCAACCGGGCCATCCCGGTGACCAGCCCGGCCACGAACGCCGCGCCCGGGTCCACGCCGAAGCGCGGCCCCAGGTTCTCGCAGAGCCGGGCCTGGGTGAGCGCGGTGAGCAGCTGCTCCTCCGGGGCCTCGGCGACGTCGTCGACCACCATCAGGGTGGCCCAGCGGCGGATGTGGGTCAGGCCGATCATCATGATCGCCTGCCGGACCGAGGAGATCCGGCTGGTCACCCCGGCGGCGACCGAGTTGCTCACCCGCAGCACCCGCATGGCGAGCGCCGGGTCACTGACGATGATCGCAGTGATCTTGTCGAGCCGGACGTCCGGGTGCATCAGGGCGGCGACCAGCTCCAGCCGGCGCAGCCGGGACGGGGACAGGCTGGGGGTGCTGAGCACCTGGGGACGGCTCAGCGCGTACCCCTGGCGCAGCTCCATGCCGTAATGATCGGCGATGGCCACCTGCTCGGCGGTCTCCAGGCGTTCGGCGACCAGCTGGATGCCGGGGTACTCCCGGCACGCGGTGACGATCTCGTCGAGCCGGCTCAGGTCGCCGTCGAGCAGATCGAGCTTGACGTACGAGGCGAGCCCGAGCAGCCGTTCGTGCCCGGAGCCCCAGACGAAGTCATCGAGGGCGATCCGGTAGCCCGACTCGGCCAGCGCGGTGATCCCGTCGATCACCTCGTCGTCGACGGTCACCGTCTCGAGGATCTCCAGCACCACCTGCTCGGGGCCGAACGGCAAGGGCAGCCGGCCGGTCACGAACTCGCGGGTCAGATTGATGAAGCACGGCCGGTTACCGGCCACCTCGCCGATGCCGAACTCGGTGAACGCGTTGATCATAACCGTGCTGGTCGCGTACGTGTCCTGGCGACCGGACGCCACGTCGTCCATACGGCCGCGGAACAGCAGCTCGTACGCCACGACGGCGCCGTTCGCGTCGAAGATCGGCTGGCGGCCCACGTGCACCGCGTCCAACACCGGGATTCCCACGTCGTGGCCATCGGCAGGTAACCCGGCCACTTGATGAATCCGGCCGGGAAACAAAGCCGGAACGTAGGCTTCCACCGGCACTGGTCGGCGTGTTGGGATGAGACCGCCGTCACAGCTCACCTTTGAAAAGGATTTGCCGGATGCTCAACCTCTCCGTACTGCTGGAGGACAGCGCCCGCCACTACCCGGAGCGCGACGCCGTGGTCTTCGGACCCCGGCGGCTGACCTACGCGCAGGTGAACGCCGCGGCGAACCAGGTGGCCGGCCTGCTCGTGTCCCGTGGCATCAAGCCCGGCGACAAGGTGGCGCTCTCCTGCCCCAACCTGCCGTACTTCCCTATCGTGTACTACGGCATCCTCAAGGCCGGCGCGGTCGTCGTCCCGCTGAACGTGCTGCTCAAGGGCCGTGAGATCGCGTACCACCTGAACGACTCGCAGGCGAAGGCGTACCTGTGCTTCGAAGGCACCCCGGAGCTGCCGATGGGCAGCGAGGGTTTCGCCGGATTCAACGAGGTGGCCGGCTGCGAGCAGTTCTTCCTGATCACCGCGGATCCGGCCGCCGCCTCGCCGATCGAGGGCGCCGACACGCTCGGCGCGGGCCTGGCCGGGCAGTCGCCGGCCTTCGAGACGGTGCTGCGCGCCGAGACCGACGCGGCCGTCATCCTCTACACCAGCGGGACCACCGGGCAGGCCAAGGGCGCCGAGCTGTCCCACTCGAACCTGGTGCTCAACGCGCTGACCTGCAACCGGCTGTTCGGCACCCAACCGGGCACCGACACCCACCTGCTGGTGCTGCCGCTGTTCCACTCGTTCGGCTCGACGGTCAACATGAATGCCGGGTTCGCCACCGCCGCCACCCTGGTGCTGCTCCCCCGCTTCGACGCGGCGGCCGCGGTGCAGCTGCTCCAGAGCGAGAACGTCACGTTCTTCGCCGGCGTACCGACCATGTGGTGGGGCCTGCTCAACGCGCTGGGCGAGGGCGTCGACGTGGAGCGGATCGCCCGCAACATGCGGGTCGCCGTGTCCGGCGGCTCCAGCCTGCCGGTGGAGATCATCAAGGCGGTCAAGGAGCGGTTCGGCGTCACCATCCTGGAGGGCTACGGGCTGTCCGAGACCTCGCCGGTGGCCACCTTCAGCGACCCGGACAGCGAGCCGCGGGCCGGCTCGATCGGCATCCCGATCTGGGGCGTCGAGGTGAAGCTGATCGACCCGGAGTGGAACACCATCGAGGCCGCCGACGAGATCGGCGAGATCGCCATCCGCGGGCACAACATCTTCCGGGGCTACATCGGCCGGCCGGAGGCGACCGCCGAGGTGATCCGGAACGGCTGGTTCCGCACCGGTGACCTGGCCCGCCGTGACAAGGACGGCTTCTACTACATCGTCGACCGGGCCAAGGACATGATCATCCGCGGTGGCTTCAACGTCTACCCGCGGGAGATCGAGGAGGTCCTGATGACCCACGAGGCGGTCTCGCTCGCCGCGGTCATCGGTGTGCCGCATTCCAGCCACGGCGAGGAGGTCAAGGCGTTCGTGATCCTCAAGCCGGGCGCCGAGGCCACCGAGGAGTCCCTGGTGGCCTGGAGCAAGGAGCAGATGGCCGCCTACAAGTACCCGCGGATCGTGAGCATCGTCGAGTCGCTGCCCATGACCGCCACCGGCAAGCTGCTCAAGCGCGAACTGAGCTGACCCGCCTGCCGCCGAGATCGCTTGCGCGCGTGCCGCACAGTGGACGGCAACGGGAGCCGGCCACACGGAGGCGAATCTTGACGACCGCTCTGACGCACCGGTCCGCGACGGCCGTACCGCCGCGGACCGGTGCGCTGCGGCGCGTCGGGCAGCTGCGCCAGTCGTCGCCGGGCCGGCTTCAGCTCATCCGCGCCGCCCTGGTCACGCTCGCCGTCCTGACCGGCCTGATCGCCGGGCTGACCGCCGCCTCCGCCACGGCCGGCACCAGCGACCTTCGCGACCGGGCCCAGCCGCTGCTGGTCGAGGCGGAGACGATCTACTCGGCGCTCGCCGACGCGGACACCACGGCGGCGCAGGCGTTCCTGGCCGGCGGCCTGGAGCCGGTCCGGCTGACCGAGCGCTACGAGGCCGACCTGGCCCGGGCCACCACCTCACTGGCCTCGGCCGCCCGGCTCACTCCCGAGGGCAGTGCGGCCTCGCGGGCGGTCGAGGCGCTGGCCACCGGCACCACGCGGTACGCGGCACTGGTCGCCACCGCCCGCGCGGTCAACCGCCAGGGCCTGCCGGTCGGCGCCTCCTACCTGGCCACCGCCTCGCAGCTCAACCGCGAGACCCTGCAACCGGAGGCGAAAGCGCTGTTCCAGCTCGCCCGCAAAGAGGTCGACAGCGGGTATTCGGCGGCGCGCAGCTCATGGTGGCTGATGCTGCTGCTGACCGTGTTCGTGCTCCTGACGATCATGCTGATCTGGTCCCAGCTCTACCTGAGCCGCACCACGAACCGCACCTTCAACGTGCCGCTGGTGGCCGCGACCGGTCTCGCCGCGCTGCTGATGCTCACCTCGGGCTTCGTCTTCTCCGGCCAGCGCGACATGCTGAGCACCGCCGACCAGGACGGCTCGGCCCCGGTGGCGGCCCTCGCCGAGAGCCGGATCCTGCTGCTGCGCGAGCGCGCCGACGAGGCGCTCACCCTGGCCGCGCGGGCCGGCAACGGGCCGCACGAGAAGGACTTCCAGGCGACCCGGGAGCAGCTCACCTTCGACGACGAGAGCCTCGACGGGTTCGAGTGGAACCTGCGGGAGATCCGCGAGCAGCACCAGGTGTACCTCGACCTGCACGAGAAGGTCCGCGAGCTGGACGACGGCGGGGACTACGACGGCGCGGTGAAGCTGGCTGTCGGGGAGGGGGCCACGACCGCGTTCGAGAACGTTCTCGACTCCGTCGACAACCTCCTCGACGACCGCAAGCACACCTTCGACGAGCACATCCGCGAGGCGGGTTCCGGCCTCGGGACGCTGACCTGGCTGGGCCCGCTGCTGGCCCTCGCCATCGGGGTGCTCGCGGTGTTCGGGCTGCGCGCCCGGCTGGAGGAGTACCGGTGATGCGTATCCGTCCCGCCCTCGCCGTCATCGCCCTGCTCGCCGTCGCCGGCTGCACCGCCGAGACGCCGGCTCCGGTGGAGGCACCCGCGGCCACGCCCGCCAGCACGGCGCCGGCCGCCGCACCGGATACCTCGTGCAAACCGCGGGCCAGCCTGCGCCCCACCGGAACCCTGCCGGCGCCCGGCCGGATGCCGGCCGGCAGCCACATGGCGACGATCGTCAACAACGGCCGGCTGGTCCTCGGCACCAGCCAGGACACCCTGCTGTTCAGCTCCCGCAACCCGTTCACCGGCAAGGTGGAGGGCTTCGACGTGGACATGGGCCGGCAGATCGCCCAGGCGATCTTCGGCGATCCGGAGAAACTCCAGATCCGGGTGGTCCCGCGCGCGGAGCGCACCGCCTGGGTCCGGGACGGCAAGGTCGACCTGGTGATCAGCACGATGACGGCGAACTGCGCCCGGTGGAAGGAGGTCGACTTCTCCACCACGTACTTCGTGACCGGTCAGAAGGTCCTCGTCGGCACGGGCTCGACAGCCAAGAGCATCGAGGACCTGGGCGGGGAGAAGGTCTGCGCCGCGGTCGGCTCCACCTCCCTGGACAACATCGCGAAGGTGCGGACCAAGCCGATCCCGGTGGGCAAGGCCAGTTTCGGCGAGTGCCTGGTCGCCTTCCAGCAGAACGAGGTGGCGGCCATCTCGACCGACGACACGATCCTGGCCGGTCTGGCCGCCCAGGACCCGTACGCCGAGGTGGTCGGGCCACGCTTCACCGAGGAGCCGTACGGCATGGCCATCTCCAAGGAGCATCCGGAGTTCACCCGCTTCGTGAACGCGGTGCTGGAGAACAACCGGAGGAACGGCACCTGGGCGGCGACCTACGACAAGTGGCTGGGCACCGCCCCACAGCCACCGGCGGCCCAGTACCGATGACCGCTCCCCTGGCCTCCGCGGACGCGGAACTCGCCCGCCTGGAGCGCGCGGTCGCCGCGATGGCGACGAACCTGGTCGAACTCGACGAGAACCCCGATCGCAAGGAACTCGGCACCGCGAAACTCACCGGCGTCACCGCGACCGCGTGGGCGGACGCCAGCGACGCCCTCGGCCGGCTCTGGCAGGGCCACCGCCAGCTGACCGAGGTGATCGACCGGGCCCGGGCGCTGCGCGACCGGCGGCGGCTCAGCGACAGCGACCGCGCGGCGTACGCGCACGAGGTCCTCGGCTCGTCGATCACGCTCTCCACCAGCACCGTGCCGCTCGCCCAGCGCGGGCTGCTCGGCGTCGGCCAGGTCAGCACCACCTGCTCGCCGGCCGAGCTGCTCGCCGCGATGGAGGCGGCGTTCGCGACCGCCGTGCACGTGGTCACCCGCGCCGGCGAGCGATGGCGCCGCCTCCTCCCCGCCGCCGCCGACGCCGCGGCCGCGCTGGCCCACGCCCGCAACGCCGGTGCCAGCGGCGCCGCGCTCGACGAGGCGGACCGGCTGCTCGGCACCTTCACCGCCACCATGGCCGGCGACCCGCTCGGCACCGATCCGGCCGTCCTCGACCGGGTCCGCGCGCTGATCGACCGGGCCGACGCCGAGCGGACCTCGGCCACCGAGCTGCGGGCCTGGATCGACCAGCGGTTGCGCGACGCACGGACGCTCGCCGCCCAGATCGACACGGCACGCCGGGCCGCCGAGGCCGCACGGGAGGCGGCGGCCGGGCGGTTCCCCGAGCATCGGATCGCGACGGTACGGGGAGCCGACCCGCGCGCCGATCTGGTGGCGATCGAGGCGCTCGCCGCGGCCGGACAGTGGGCACTGATCAGCCCCCGTCTGGCGGCGTGGAACCGGCAGGCCCGGGACCGGCTGGCGGCGCTGCGCGAGTCGGCCGACCGCAACACCGGGCTGCTCGCCGAGCGCAGCGAGCTGCGCGGGCGCCTGGACGCGTACCGGGCGAAGGCTCTGCGCCGCGGGCTCGGCGAGGACCCCGGCCTCACCCCGCTCGCCGAGGCCGCCCGCACCACGCTGTACGAGGCGCCGTGCGATCTGGACACCGCGCGGGCGGCCGTCAACGCTTACCAGGACGCTCTTTCCGCCACGATCGCCGCGAGGGAGGCCCGATGAGATGCCAGCGCGACTGTCCCGGCACGATCGAGGACGGTTACTGCGACACCTGCGGTCTGGCACCGGCCCGCGTCGCGGAGGTTCCGGCGCCCGCGGTGACCACTTCCGGGCCGCTCTCGTGCGGGCGCGGTGACTGCACCGGGACCATCGAGGACGGCTACTGCGACACCTGCGGGCTCGCGCCGGTCGCCGGTGCGGTGCCGAAGCCGCGGGCCGGCGGCTCGGCGATGTCCCGCCCGGCGTCCTCGCGCAGCGGGGCGCTGTCCACGCGTACCGGAGGAAGCGCTCGCACCGGCAGCTCCCGCAGCAGCTCCCGGCGCCGGTTCGGCGGCGGCCTGGTCGACATCGCGCCGATCACGCAGGCCGACCCGGCCACCGCGGTGATGCCGGTCGCCGAGGTGCCGGAGGGCAAGCGGTACTGCGCCAAGTGCGGCAAGCCGGTCGGCCGGGCCCGCGGCGAGCGGCCCGGGCGCACCTCCGGCTTCTGCGCCGCCTGCGGCGAGCCGTTCAACTTCACCCCCAAGCTGGTCAAGGGCGACCTGGTCGCCGGCCAGTACGAGGTGGTCGGCCCGCTCGCCCACGGCGGCCTGGGCTGGATCTACCTGGCCGTGGACAAGAACGTCTCGGACCGCTGGGTGGTGCTCAAGGGCCTGCTCAACTCCGGTGACGAGGACGCCCTCGCGGCCGCGGTCGCCGAGCGGCGGTTCCTGGCCGAGGTGGAACACCCGAACATCGTCAAGATCTACAACTTCGTCGAGCACTCCTCCTCGGCGGGCGACAGCGCCGGCTACATCGTGATGGAGTACGTCGGCGGCAAGTCCCTCAAGGACCTGCGCAAGACGGAGCCGTTCCCGGTCGAGCGGGCCCTCGCCTACGTGCTGGAGATCATGCCGGCCTTCGGGTACCTGCACGACCGCGGCCTGATCTTCTGCGACTTCAAGCCGGACAACGTCATCCAGGCCGGCGACCAGATGCGGCTGATCGACCTGGGCGGCGTGGTGCACGTCGACGACCAGGAGGCGGCCCTCTACGGCACGGTCGGCTACCAGGCACCGGAGATGGCCACCGAGGGACCCTCGATCGCCTCCGACCTGTACACCATCGGCCGGACGCTGGCCGTGCTCACCACCGACTTCCGCGGCTACCAGAGCACGTACGCCGACAGCCTGCCGGCGCGCGACGAGTTCGAGGCCTACCAGCGGCACGAGTCGTTCTACCGGCTGCTGCTGCGGGCCACCCGGAGGGATCCGGCGGACCGCTTCGTCGACGCCACCGAGATGACCGAGCAGATGCTCGGGGTGCTGCGCCAGGTGCTGGCGGCCGGCGGGGAGCCGCGGCCCGCCCCGTCCCGGCTGTTCACCGGCGAACTGCGTACCGACCTGCGCGACGACACCCTGCGCTGGCAGGACCTGCCCACCCCGCTGATCGACCTGACCGACCCGGCGGCCGCGTTCCTCGCCTCGGTCACCGTCACCGACCCCGCCGAGGTGCTCACGCTGCTCGGCAAGGCACCGCAGTACACGCTGGAGGTGCGCCTGCGGGAGCTGCGGGCGAACATCGACCTCGGCGCCCGTACCGGCCGGTTCGAGGACGCCACCGCGTCCCGCGCGCTGCTCGCCGAGTCGGCCGGCGCGGACTGGCGGGTCGCCTGGTACGACGGCCTGCTGGCGCTCGCCACCGGCGACACCGATCAGGCCCGGAGCCGCTTCGACGCGGTCTACGCGGCCCTGCCCGGTGAGCTCGCGCCGCAACTCGCCCTGGGCTTCACCGCGGAGCTGGCCGGTGACCTGAAGACGGCGGCCGGCTACTACGACGTGGTGAGCCGCACCGATCCGGCGTACACCACGGCCGCGGCCGGCCTGGCGCGCTGCCGGCTGGCCGAGGGCGACCGGGCCGGTGCGGTGGAGGCCTACAACCGGGTGCCGGGTACGTCCTCGGCGTACCGGGTGTCGCAGGTCGGCGCGGTCCGGGCGCTGGTCCGCCCGCACGAGTCGGCGGCCGTGGACGTGGACTCGCTCACCAGCGCGGCCGAACTGATCGAGCGTCTCGAGGTGGAGGCGGCGCAACTCGCGGCACTCCGTGCGGAACTGCTCGAACAGGCATTGCGCACACTCGGCGGGGGGACGAGGATTCCGGCGGCGGTGCTCGGCGGCACCCGGGCCGGGGACGCCGGCGAGCGGGACGTACGGTTCGCGCTCGAAGCCGCGTACCGGGAGATGGCCCGGGCGGTACACGGGCCGGAGAAGATCCGCCTGGTCGACATGGCGAACGCGGCGCGGCCGCGGACGCGGACATGAGAGAGGCGGGAACCGCGCCGATGATCCTGACCGAGTGCACCGCATGCGCCGACGAGCGGGCGGCCGGGGCGGCGTTCTGCGAGAGCTGCGGCCGGTCGCTGAGCACGGAGGCGGCCGCGCGGTCCTCGCCGGACTGGATGGACTGTCCGCACTGCGAGGCGGAGCGGACGGTGGGCACGGATGGATACTGCGAGGAGTGCGGCATGCTGGCCGGCCGGCCCCGTGATCATCTGGAGGCGGACGGTGGCCCGGTGGCCGCGGCGGTGAGCGACCGCGGCCGGCGTCACCATCGCAACGAGGACGCCATGTGGCTGGCGGTCGGGGTGGCGGCCGCGGACGTGGTGGTCTGCGACGGCGTCTCCGCGTCCTACGACCCGGATGCGGCGTCGGACATCGCGGCCCGCACGGCGGGCGAGTTCCTCGCGGCCGCGCAGCACCCGGGCGGTGCGGCGCCGGGCCTCGACGCAGACGCGGACGCCGACGCCGACGTCACGACTGATCTCAGCGCGGTCCCGGCCGAGCTGGCCGCGGCCGAGCAGAAGACGACCAATCTGGCCGCAGCCGAGCAGAAGACCGCCGAGCTGGCCGCAGGCGAGCAGAAGACGACCGAGCTGGCTGCGGCTGAGGAGGCCACGACCGAACTCGCCGCCGCCGAGCAGACCACCATCGAGCTCGCCGCGACCGGTTCCGGCGCGACACCGGGCGAGGCCGGGCCTCCGCCCGCGGCCGAGGAGACCGGCGGCCACGCGACCGCCTCCGCCTCGCCCGACGCCGCCCGGCCGGCACCCGACGCGTCCGCCACCACCACGCCCGAGGCGGCCGAGCCGGCACCCGACGCGCCGGAACGAGCGGCCGAGGAACAGCCTGCCCAGGCCGATCCGGCGGCCGCCGGCGACCCGGGAGACGCCAAACCGCACACTCCGATCGGCCGCGCGATCGCCGTACCCGGCAAACCCGGCCCCGCCGTGGCCATCGCCGGCGTGGTGGCCGCGGCGATCGCCGGCGCCGCCGAGGCGGTGGCCTCGCTGGCGCACACCGGTGATCCGCGCCGGTCCGTGTCGAACCCGGCCTGCACCATCGTGGCCGCCGCCGTCCGCGGGCCGCACGTCGGCTTCGGCTGGGTCGGCGACAGCCGCGCCTACTGGCTCACCGAGGACGGCCCGGCCGAGCAGCTCACCGAGGACGACTCCTGGGCCCGGCACGTGATCGCGCTCGGCGTCGACCCGCAGGTCGCGATGAACGATCCGAAGGCCCACGCGATCACCGCCTGGCTCGGCGCGGACGCCGGCCCGGTGCGGCCGAGGGTCGGCGCGTTCACCGCCACCAAGCCGGGGTTCCTGGTGCTCTGCAGCGACGGCCTGTGGAACTACCTGCCCGACCCGGCCGGCTTCGCCGACGTCGTCCGGGCCTGCCTGAGCGCGGCGACCGGCCCGTCACCCCTGCTCGCGGCGGCCCGGGCCCTGGTGGCGTACGCGAACGAAGCCGGCGGCGCCGACAACATCACGGTCGCCCTGATCCCGGTCCAGCCCGCCGAAGTAGTAACTCCAGCCGCGTAAGGAGACCCGAGTGTCGTACACCGCCGAGGCCTTCCAGAACGAGTACCTCGCCCTGGGCGCCAGCGAGGTCAACGCGATCGTGACAGTCACCTCGTCCGGCGCCGAGGGTGGCCGCCGCACCTCCGGCGCCACCGAGATCATCATCGTGGACGCGTCCGGATCGATGCAGGCCGAAGGCCGGATCGGCGCGGCCCGGCAGGCCGCCAAGGCCGCGGTGGAGTGCATCGACGACGGCGTCCACTTCGCGATCATCGCCGGCGTCAGCACCGCGCAGCAGCTCTTCCCGGACCCGGGTGAACTGGCGGTCGCCTCACCGCGGACCCGGGCGGCCGCGTCCGCCGCGATCGACCGGTTGCAGGCCGGCGGCGGCACCGCGATGGGCGCCTGGCTGCTGCTCGCGACCCAGCTGTTCGCGCTGCGACCGGGCGACATCGCGCACGCCATCCTGCTCACCGACGGCGACAACGGCGAGCGGTACGGCTACCTGGAGAGCGTCCTGGAGACCATCAGCGGCAAGTTCACCTGCGACTGCCGGGGTGTCGGCACCAACTGGAAGGTCGCCGAGCTCCGCAAGATCGCCACGGCGATGCTGGGCACCGTGGACATCGTGGCCAAGCCGATGGACCTGACCGCGGCGTTCCAGCAGATGATGACCGCGGCGATGGGCAAGACCAGCGCCGACGTACAGCTGAAGGTCTGGACCCCGGTGAACAGCACGGTCCGGTTCGTGAAGCAGGTGGAGCCACAGGTGGTGGACCTGACCGGCAAGCGGGTCGCGGACGGGGCGAGGGCCGGCCGCTACCCGCTCGGCTCCTGGGGCCAGGAGAGCCGCGACTACCACGTGTGCGTCGACGTCACGCCCGGCGCGGCCGGTGACGAGATGCTCGCCGCCCGGGTGTCGGTGGTGGAGGGCGACACCGTGCACGCGCAGAGCCTGGTCCGAGCGGTCTGGACCGACGACACCGCGCTCTCCACCCGGATCAACCGGCAGGTCGCCCACTACACCGGGCAGGCCGAGCTGGCCGACGCGATCCAGGCCGGCCTGGCCGCCCGGGACGCCGGTGACGACCGGACCGCCACGCTCAAGTTCGGCCGGGCCGCCCAGATCGCCCACGCCAGCGGCAACAAGGCCACCGAGGACCTGCTCTCGAAGGTGGTGGAGATCGAGGACGCGGCGACCGGCACGGTACGGATGCGGCGCAAGGTCGCCGCGGAGGACGAGATGGCACTCGACACCCGCTCGACGAAGACGGTGCGGGTGGGGCGGGCGCAGTGAACGCGTACCTCTGCCCGAAGGGCCACGCCTCGGCGGAGAGCGACTTCTGCGACACCTGCGGCGCGCGCATCGACGATGCCACCGCCGTGCTCACGCCGCAGCAGCAGCCGCCGGAGAAGCCGGCCGAGACCGGCCCCTCCTGCCCGCACTGCGGCACGCCCCGCAGCGGCACCGCCCGGTTCTGCGAGGACTGCGGGTTCGACCACAGCACCGGCCGGATACCGCAGCTCACCATGCCGATGGCCGGGCCGCCGGCCGGTGAGTGGACGGCCACGGTGTTCGCCGACCGGGCCTACTTCGACCTGAACGAGACCGAGGGCGTCGACTTTCCGGTGGACTCGCCTCCGCGTACCGTCACGTTGCCTCCGCCGCAGGTGCGGATCGGCCGCAGGAGCGCCTCCAAGGGCACCGACCCGGAGCTCGACCTCTCCGCCGCCCCGGCGGATCCCGGGGTCTCACACAGCCATGCGCTGCTCACGCTGAACATCGACGGCGTGTGGCTGGTCTCCGATCTGGGCTCGACCAACGGCACCTACATCAACGACGAGGACCGGCCGCTGGGTGCCGGCCAGTCCCGTACGTTGAAGGACGGCGACCAGGTGCACGTGGGCGTCTGGACCACCATCACGCTGCACGCGCCGGATCAGGGCGCCCAGACGTAGGCTTCCGGCGCGACACTGACCGAGGTGCGGAAGTTCGCGTTCACGGTCGCCGCCTCACGGCTGTTCGGGTACGCGTTCGTGCAGCTCACCGGCGCGCTGCTGCCGGACATCAGGTCAGCGCAGAGGCCGGTGCGCCGGTCCGGCAGCCCGAGCAGGTGCCCGAACTCGTGCGCGGCGATCCGCGGCTGGTAGTAGCCCTGGTTGACGGCCTGGCGGCCCATCCACCAGCGGCCGTTGCCGAGCGAGGTGGTCTGCGCGCGGGGCCAGTTGTTGTCGGCGTACACCCGGATGTTGGGGGTCCGTCCGGCGGTGACCGGTTCGAGCCGGACGTTGGTGACCCGGCTGTTCCAGATCTGCGCGCCCTGGTGGACGACCGAGACGAACTCCTGCGCCTGGCTGGCGTCGTAGTAGAGGATGCGCGGTGCCGCCGTGGCGGGCGTGGCGCTGATCACCTGCACACCGGCGAGGGCCGCGGCTGCGCAGAGCGCGGCGAGGACTCTTCGGAGGATCATCGATCTTCTCCTTGGGGGAAAGGGGAAACCTGCACCCGACCCTAGGAAATTCAGCGATCCTTATCGATGGTTAAGGCCATACCGTTTGCCGCCTCCACCGCGCGGGATGGTCGCCGCCGAGGTGCCCGGCGAGCTGGTCAGCCGGTGAGCTGGTCGCGGCGGCGGGTGAGGAAGGCCCGCTCCGCGGGGTTGCCGGCGAGACCGATGGCCCGGTCGTACGCAGCCCGTGACGCGCCGCCGCGCCCGAGCCGCCGCAGCAGGTCGGCGCGCGCGGCGTGGAAGGCGTGGTAGTCGTCGAGGGCCGCGGTGAGCCGGTCGATCTCGGCGAGCCCGGCTTCGGGGCCGTCGACCTCGGCGATCGCGACCGCACGGTTGAGCCGCACGATCGGTGAGGGGTCGAGCAGCACCAGGCGGCCGTAGAGAGCGACGATCGTGGACCAGTTGGTGTCCTGGACGGACCGGGCCTCCATGTGGACCGCGTTGATCGCCGCCTGTAGCTGGTAGCGCCCAGGTGGGCCACCGCCGGCCGCCACCGCCCCGATCCGCTCGCGAACCAGCGCATTGCCCTCGGCGATGAGGGTGCGGTCCCATGCGCCGCGGTCCTGCTCGCCGAGGGGCACCAGCTCTCCGGTGCGGGACACGCGCGCCGGCCGCCGGGCGTCGGTGAACAGCATCAGGGCGAGCAGTCCGGCCACCTCGCCGTCGTCCGGGCGCAGGGACCGGAGAAGACGGCCGAGGTGGATCGCCTGGTCGGTGAGGTCGGCGCGTACCAGGTCCTGCCCCTGGCCGGCCAGATAGCCCTCGTTGAAGATGAGGTAGACGACCGCGAGCACGCCGGCCAGCCGCTCGCTGATGTCGTCGGCCGAGGGCACCCGGTACGGAATACGCGCCAGCTTGATCTTCGTCTTGGCGCGGGTGATCCGGCGCGCCATCGCGGTCTCCTGCGCCAGAAAGGCACGGGCGATCTCGGCGACGGTGAGGCCGCCGAGCAGGCGCAGAGTGAGCGCCACCCGGGCCTCCATCGCGAGCGCGGGGTGGCAGCAGGTGAAGACCAGCCGGAGCCGGTCGTCCTCGACCGAGCCGGCCGGCTCGGGAGGGGTGTCGTCGAACACGAGCCGGGCCGCCTCGTGCTTGGCGTCGCGCTGCGACTCGCGGCGGAGCCAGTCGATCGCCTTGCGGGTCGCGGTGGTGGCGAGCCAACCGCCGGGATTCGGCGGTACGCCCTCGCGCGGCCACCGCTCGGCGGCCGCCGCGAACGCCTCGGCCGTCGCCTCTTCGGCAACGTCGAGGTCGCCGAAACGGCGCGCGAGGCCGGCGACCACCCGCGCCCACTCCTCGTGGTGGGCGCGGGCGAGCGCTTGACCGACGGTCGGCAGCGGGCTCACTCCTGTCCGGGATCCCTGCGCCCGACCCGCCCGGGCCCGCGGAACCGGTGCACCTCCTGCGGCCAGTCGAGCGCGGTCGCGAGCCGGCCGGCCCAGTATCGCGCCGCCTCGTCGTCGGGCACGTCCAAGACGACGAAGCCGCCGAGGTGCTCCTTGGTCTCGACGTACGGCCCGTCGGTGAAGACCGGTTTGCCGTCAACCGACTCGACGCCACACACCACGGTGGACCGGTCGAGCGCGCCGTTGGTGAAGATCAGGACGCCCTCGGCAAGCATCTCGTCGACCACGGCCCGGGCGGCCGTACCCTTCGCGCTGATCTCCTCCGCCGTATGCTCAGGCACCCATTCGTCGTTGAATGCGATCAGGTACTCCGTCACGGTCATCTCCTCCTGGTCCTGAGGCGAGCCTATTTCCGGCTGCCGCACACTAGTTCCACGAACGGCCGCGCCCCGATACGACACCGTCCCAGAAAATTTCGTTGAAGACGGCTCCGGGATAGACTCCCCGCACCCTCTCCGGTTCGAGACAGGAGTCGATATGCGCCTCGACATGGTCACGGTCTCCGCTTCGCCGCGAGAGCACGCCGCCCGCTAACCAGCCACCGGCAGTCGCTCCTCGCCGCGAGGCGGTCCACGACGACCGTTTCCTTCCTGGTTCGAGGAGCTCTTTTGCGTACCCTTCTCGGCCCGCGCCTCGGCGTGGGCTTCAACCGTCTGTGGGCCGCGTCCGCGGTCTCCAACCTGGGCGACGGGGTCACCATGGTGGCCGGCCCGCTCCTGCTGCTCTCGGTCACCGACAACCCCACGCTGATCGCCGGCGGCGCGATCGCCGGCCAGGTCCCCTGGCTACTCTTCGGCCTGGTCAGCGGCGCCTACGTGGACCGCCTGGACCGCCGGCGGCTGATCATCGTGGTCAACCTGGTGCGTGCCGCCGCACTGGCCGTGCTGACCCTCACGGTGGCCACCGGGCACACCACCGTGCCGCTGATCTACGCGGTGATCTTCCTGCTCGGTTGCGCGGAGACCGCCGCCGACACCGCCGCGGGCGCTTTGATGCCCGCCGTGGTCGCACCCGAGCATCTGGACCGGGCCAACGCCCGGCTCGGCGCCACCTTCACCGTGATCAACCAGTTCGCCGCGAAACCCTTCGGCGCCTGGCTCTACGGCATCGCCGCGGCCGTACCGTTCGGCCTGGACGCCCTCACCTTCGTGATCGCCGCGGCCCTGGTCGCCGGCCTGCCACCGGTGCCGGCCGCCCCACCGGCGCCCCGGCGCCGCCTGCGCACCGAGATCGGCGAGGGACTGCGCTGGCTGTGGCGGCACCCGGTTCTACGCGCCACCGCCGTCGCGATGGGCTTCGCCAACATCGTCTTCTGCGCGGCCTTCGCGATCTTCGTCCTCTACGCCCGCGATCGCCTGGGCCTCTCCGAGGTCGGCTACGGCCTCCTGCTGACCGCTTTCGCGGCCGGCGGCCTGATCGGCTCGCTGATCGCGGTCCCGCTCACCAACCGGGTAGGCGCGACCGCGGTACTCCGCGCTGACCTGGTGGCCGAGACACTGGTCCACGCCACCCTGGCCTGGACCCGATCACCGCTGGTAGCCGCCAGCGCCCTGGTCCTGTTCAGCGCGCACGGCATGATCTGGGGCATCACGATAGCCACGCTGCGGCAACGCATCGTCCCGCCACATCTGCTCGGCCGAGTCGGCAGCGTCTACGCCCTCCTCGAATCCGGCGGCGCGGCCGCCATCGGCTCACTCATCGGCGGCCTGCTGGCCGGTATCTGGGGCCTGACCACCCCGTTCTGGCTGGCCTCCGCAGCGATGGCCGCGATAGCCGCCGGCGCGTGGCGGCCACTGCGGCACGCGACGGCCCTCAATCAAAACCCCGCGGCGTACGCCGATCGCCCGTCCCCGCCCCTTTGACCCGTCCCCACCGCACCACGCGATCACCTGCCCGGTCCCCGCCCCACCGCGCCCGCCGGGCCCAGGCAGGTGGCCGGGCCGGCCGGCCACACCATCGCTCACGGCCCCCAGCGCCGGTTCATGCCTGACCCGTGCTGTTTCCCGGCGGTCGCGCTGGGGCCGCCATCGGGCAGCCGGTCGCGTGGTACGGCGGGACGGCCCCGGTTCGGCGCGACAACCGGTCACGCGTACCCCGAAAAGCGTTACCGGCCGGCGGCTGCGCTGCCCAGCGTTACCGGCCCGGCGGCCGCGCCCAAATGCCGGCCGCGCTCACGAATGCCGGCCGGCGGCGGCGCGTCCAGCGTTACCGGGCGGCCGGCGCGCGGCTCAGGGATTTCAGGGCGGCATCGCGCAAGGCGGCGTCAGCGGCGAAGAGTGACGGCCCCGCGCCGGGGCGGACGCGGCCGTCGAGGCCGCTGTAGTGCCCGCCGGCTTCGGCCACGATGAGCGAGGTGGCGGCGAAGTCCCAGATCTGGCCGCAGGTCTGCATGGCCAGGTCCAGGTCGCCGCGGGCGACCATCAGCGGCGGATGCAGCGGCCACGGCCGCTCGTCGGCGACGGCGATCAGTGGTTGGGCGACCTCGCGGGCCCAGTCCGGCACTACGCCGAGGCGGCTGCCGGGTAGCTCGCCGGAGGCGGGGGTGGCGACCTGGATGCGAGCCTCGTCCAGGATCCGGCCGTCCTGGAAGCGGCCCTCGTAGGCGCCGCCGCCGCGCTGGGCCCACCACAGGCGGCCGAGGGCCGGTACGACCGCGACGCCCACCGTGATCTCGCCCTGCTCCTCGAGTGCCACCAGGACCAGCCACCGCTTGTCGCCGGCGACGAACAGGGCGGTCCCGTCGATCGGGTCGATGATCCATCGGCGGCCTCCGGTGCCGGCGGTCTCGCCCTCCTCCTCGCCGAGGATCGCGTCGCCGGGCCGGGCGGCGGTCAGCGCCTCGCGGATGACCGCCTCGACCGCCCGGTCCGCGCGGGTCACCACCGAGCCGTCCGCTTTCACCTCGCGGGGCAGGTCGGCGAGGGCCGCGAAGTGCCGCAACGCCTCGGCGGCACCGGCGAGGGCGGCGTCGCGGGCCAGGGAGAGATCATCAGCCATGATCCCCATCCTGCCAGCCGGCGGTTGCGAGTTCGGACGAGTGACGGAAGGGTTGGATCATGCATCGCAGCCGGGTTTTCGGACTGTTCATCGACACGCCACTCGCCGAGGCCGACGCCGCGGCGCGGTTCTGGTCGGCCGCTCTCGGCGCGCCCGCCCGGCCGGTCCCCGGCGAGGAGGAGTTCGTCACGCTGCATGACGCCGTGCCGGGTCTCAGCGTGGACGTGCAGGCGATCGACGGGGCGGCGCGCTACCACCTGGACATCGAGACCGATGACGTGCCGGCCGAGCGGGCCCGGCTGATCGGGCTCGGCGCGGTGGTGGAGGTGGACAACGACGGGTTCACCACGTTGCGCGCGCCCGGAGGTCACCTGGTCTGCGTGGTGCCGGTGCAGAGCGACCAGGCCCTGTTCGACGCCGATCACAACACCTGGCCCTAGGTTTCCAGATGGAACAGGTCGGCCGCCTGGGTGGCGCGTAGCAGCCAGCGCAGGTGCGGCTGCGGATCGTGCAGGTGGCAGGTCGCCTTCCGGGCCTCCGCGACCCGCCGCGCCGCCAGCAGCATGCGCAGGCCGGCGGCGTCGCAGAAGTCCACCTCCGCGAGGTCGATGTGGATCTGCCGGACCGGTACGCCGAGCCCGATCAGATCGTGCACCTGCGCCATGTCGAAGAGCTGGGTCTGCAGCGCCCCGACCGACATCGCGTCGAGGCTGCCGTAGAGGGTGATCAGCAGCCGGTCGCCGACGCGGGTTCCGGCGATCCGGGTGCCGGACGGGCGGCCGCCGCTCATGCCGGGACCTCCGGCCGGCTGCGGATGATCGCCCAGACGAGCTTGCCGCTGCGGGCCGGGAGCGCGCCCCAGTCGGAGGCGGCCGCGCCGACGATGCGCAGGCCCAGGCCGCGGTCGGCGAGCGACGGGCCGAGCGGCCCGGTGACCGGGTCACGGAGCCGGGGCAGGATCAGGTCGCCGTCGTAGACGGCCAGGTGCAGCGCGGCGGCGTCGCCCTCGCCGCGCGGCGACACGATCACCTCGATGTCGGTGCCGGCGTGCTCGGCCGCGTTCACCACGAGTTCGGACACTACTAGCCGGGCCCGCTGGCACAGGTGCGGCAGGTTCCAGACGGTGCACGCGTCGGTGACCAGCGAGCGGGCCGACACGGCGCCGGCCGGGTCCGGGGGCAGCGCCAGGTGCATCCGGTCGTGCAGGACGCGGTGGCCGGTCATGGCGGCCCGGGCCTGCGCGATCGTGGCGTAGAGGACCAGCCAGTCGCGCGCGCCGAGCCGCCTCAGCCGGCGGGCCAGCGGCGCGGTCGCCTGGACACAGAGCGCGATCCCGACCGGCGGACGCATCGCGGCGGCCTGCGCACAGGCGGTCAGCCAGAGCGGCGCGCTGACCGCGTGCGAGTCGCTGAGCTCGTGCAGGTCCACGATGAGCCCGGTGGGGTGCTCGGCCAGGCATTTGTCGAGCACCGTACGCGCCTGGGCGGACAGCGAACGGTCCCACCGCCCCCAGACGGACAGCTCGATGACCGCGGTGTCGGCGTCGATGACCGCCAGCACGGACTCGGCCACGGCGTCATCGGACGAACCGATCAGATGTGGTGAGCCCGCGACCATGGCGCCCTTCTCCCGGCCGGCGTTATCAGCGGTTGTCTATGCTGCCCCGCAATTCTTGATTTGTCCGGAAGATCTCGTCAACGGGGATTCACCATCCGCGACGCGGGAAGTCGGTTCGTATGGCTACGAAGGTGCTGACGGCCCAGGTTGCCGCCTCCAGTGAGTGGACCGACGAGGCCGGTGTCCGGCAGCCGGGCGGCGAGGTGCACGCCTGGCGGCCCGGAACCAATCAGACCGTGTGCGGCCTGGCGCTGAGCCGCACCAGGCTGCGCCGTTTCCCGCACGTCCGGTTCGATTTCCGGGCCACCGACGTCGTCACGGCGGAGGACCAGGTGCGCCACATCTGCCCGCGGTGCGTCGCCGCGACGTCGCGTCGCGGCGAACGCGGCTGGACCCGGACGTCTCCGCGGCCCTGACCGGCGTCACAGGCCGGTCTGCAGGGCCAGCACCCCCCGGTTCACGGCCTTGACCGCCTTGCGGGCGGTCTCCCGCACGCTGGGCGACGCGGCGGACGCCTCGCGGATCTGGCTGAGCAGGTCGAGCACCTGGCGAGCCCACCGGACGAAGTCACCGGCCGGCATGTCCGCGTCGTACTGCTGGCCGCTGGCCAGGACCCGGGCCAGCGGTTCGCCGCGGGCCCAGCGGTACATCGGCCAGACGAACCCGGGGTCCGGCTCGCGGGTCAGCGCCAGGCCGTGCTCGCTCTCGTCGGCGGCGATCTCGCCCCAGAGCTTGGCGCAGGCGTCCACCGCGGCGGTGATCGGGCCCTTCGGCACCGAGGCCCGGTCCTCGCCCTCGCGGCGCGACTCGTACAACACCATGGAGACGGCCGCCGCCAGTTCCTCCGGGGCGAGGCCGTCCCAGACACCCTGGCGCAGGCACTCGGCGACCAGCAGGTCGGCCTCCGACCAGATCCGGCCGAGCATCCGGCCGGCCTCGGTCACCTCACCGTCGGCGGAGAGGTAGCCGCGGGCCGAGAGCACCGCGCAGACCTGGTCGAACGTGCGGGCCAGCGACCCGGTCCGCCCGGCCACCTTGTCCCGCAGGGCGTCGGTGTCCCGCTGGAGACGATGCCGGCGCTCCGCCCAGCGGGCGTGGTCCTCGCGCTCCGGGCAGGCGTGGCAGGGGTGCTGCCGCAGCTGGACCTTGAGCAGCGCGATCTCGGCGTCCTCGCCCGGCGCGACCCGGCCCCGGCTGCGCCGCCGGTCCGGGTGGCGGTCCAGCCCGGTCCCGCTGACTTGGGCGGCCAGGTCACGGCGAGCGCCCGGGGACCGATGGTTGAAATTCTTCGGTACGCGGACGCGGGCCAGCACCTCGACCTCGCCGCTGAACTCACCGGGCCCGACCCGCCCGGCCCAGCGGTCCTGGGTGAGCACCAGCGGCCGGGGCTCGCCGAATCCGTCCGCGGACGGCTCGATGACCACGGCGAGCCCGGCCCGGCGGCCCTGCGGCACCCGGATCACGTCGCCGATCCGCAGTTTCTCCAGCGAGGAGACCGCGGCGGTGCGGCGCTGCGCCACGCCCTGCCGGGACAGCGACTTCTCCCGGTCGGAGATGGCCACCCGGATCGCGAAATACTCCTCGAAGTCGCCGTGGTGGCAGGCGGCGTCCTCCGAGTACGTCTGCATGGTCTCGGCGTTGCGCTGCACCTGCCGGGCCAGCCCGACCACCGACCGGTCCGCCTGGAACTGGGCGAACGACGACTCCAGCAGCTCCCGGGACTTGTCCGCGCCGACCGTGCCGACCAGGTTGACGGCCATGTTGTAGGACGGCCGGAACGACGAGCGCAGCGGATAGGTCCGGGTGGAGGCGAGACCGGCCACGTGCCGCGGGTCCACGTCGGGGCTCCACAGCACCACGGCGTGCCCCTCGACGTCGATGCCGCGCCGCCCGGCCCGGCCGGTGAGCTGCGTGTACTCCCCCGGGGTGAGGTCGACGTGTGCCTCGCCGTTGTATTTCACCAGGCGCTCCAGGACCACGCACCGGGCCGGCATGTTGATGCCCAGCGCCAGGGTCTCGGTGGCGAAGACCGCCTTGACCAGGCCCTGCACGAAGCACTCCTCGACCGCCTCCTTGAAGGCGGGCAGCATGCCGGCGTGGTGCGCGGCGACCCCGCGCTCGAGCCCGTCCAGCCACTCCCAGTAGCCCAGCACCGACAGGTCCTCGGCCGGGATGCTCGCCACCTTGGCCGTGACGATGCGCCGGATCTCGGCGCGCTCCTCCGGGTCGGTGAGCCGCAGCCCGGCCGCCAGGCACTGCTGCACGGCGGCGTCGCAGCCGGCCCGGCTGAAGATGAACAGGATGGCCGGCAGCAGCCCGGCCCGCTCCAGGCGGTCCACCACCTCGGCGCGGGGCGGCGGCGTCCAGCGGCGACCACGGCCGCCACCGCCGCGCCCGGCGGCCCGGTCGGTGAACTCGAGCCGGCGCTCCATCTCCCGCGAGTAGCGCAGCAGCTCGGGGTGCACGTCGTGTTTCCTGGCCGCGTCGGCGTCGTGGAACAGGTCGAACATCCGGCGGCCGACCAGCATGTGCTGCCAGAGCGGCACCGGCCGGTGCTCGCTGACCACCACCTCGGTCTCGCCGCGGACGGTGACCAGCCAGTCGGCGAACTCCTCGTAATTGCTGACCGTGGCCGACAGCGACACCAGGGTCACCGACGACGGCAGGTGGATGATCACCTCCTCCCAGACCGCGCCGCGGAACCGGTCGGCGAGGTAGTGCACCTCGTCCATCACCACGTAGGCCAGGCCGCGCAGCTGGTCGGAGCCCGAGTAGAGCATGTTGCGCAGCACCTCGGTGGTCATCACCACCACCGGGGCGTCACCGTTGATCGCGTTGTCGCCGGTGAGCAGCCCAACCTTGTCGGCGCCGTAGCGCCGCACCAGGTCGTGATATTTCTGGTTGGACAGCGCCTTGATCGGAGTGGTGTAGAAGCACTTGCGCTCCCCCGAGCGCAGCGCCAGGTGCACCGCGAACTCGCCGACCACGGTCTTGCCCGCACCGGTCGGCGCGCAGACCAGCACGCCGTTGCCCCGCTCCACGACCTCGCAGGCCTCGCGCTGGAAGTCGTCCAGGTCGAAGCCGACGTCGAGCATGAAATCCTCGAGGGCCGGGAATTGCGCGACCCGCGCCGCCCGCCGTTTGGATTCCGCATACCTTTCGGCGGGACTCGTCATGACCACCAGGCTAGTTCGTGGATATGACAATCTGCGACACGGTGGCGGCCGTCGGGCGGGTCGGGCCCGCTAGGTATGGTGCAACGCGTGCCGGATGCTCTCGTACCTACCGATCACCCGCCTAGTCATTTGCGTCCGGTAGAGGCGGTGCTGTTCGACTTCCACGGCACGCTCGCCCAGGTGGAGGACCCGCTGACCTGGGTGGTCGCCGCGGCCGCGGCCTGCGGCGCGGTACTGGACCGGGGCCGGGCGACGATCCTGGCGGACCGGCTGCTGACCGCCGGGCGGGCCGGTGGGCCGCTGCCGCACCGGGTGCCGCCGCATCTGGCCGAGCACTGGGCCGACCGCGACCTGTACGCGCACAGTCACCGAGCCGCCTACACCGGGCTGGCGTCGACCGTGCAGACCGACGTGGAGGGCCTCGCCGACGCGCTGTACGAGCGGCTGCTCACCTCGGACGGCTGGCTGCCCTACCCGGACACCGAGCCCACCCTGCGCAAACTCCACGACGCCGGGATCAAGATCGGGGTGGTCAGCAACATCGGCTTCGACATCCGGCCGCACTTCGCGTCCTGGGGGCTGGACGAGCTGGTCGACGCGTACGCGCTCAGTTTCGAGGTCGGCCGGACCAAGCCGGACCCGGCGATCTTCCTGCGGGCCTGCGGCATGCTCGGCGTGGACCCGGAGCGCACCCTCATGGTCGGCGACACCCCGGCTGACGCCGGTGCGGTCCGGGCCGGATGCGCCGCGCTGGTCCTGCCGGCCGCCGAGCCGGGCCGTACCAACGGCCTGGGCGCGACACTGGCTCTGGCCGGCTGCCCGTGAGGGCTCAGGCGTAGCAGTCGAGCACGGTGCCGCGCCGGCCCCGCTTCGCGGCGGACTCGGCGCACGCCTGCTCGTCACCGCCGACCTCGGGGCTGGTGGCCGCGTCGGCCATCGCCTTGAACGCCTGGCGTGCGCTGCCGAAGACCGACGACGCCATCGAAGCCATCGAGGAGTTGCTACCGATCGTGTTGGTCATGCCAGACAGTTCGGCCCGTCCGGCGAAAACTGACCCCTGGCTCAGCGGAGCAACCGGACCGCACCCGGAACGCAGGTGATCTCGAGCGGCAGCGGCCCGAGACGCTCGCCGTCCGCGTACCCGATGATCCCCTCGGCCTCGATCCGCACCTGCTTGGCCCGCAGCACGGTGACGCGCGGGTCGGTGACGTGGGTGCCGTGCCGCAGGCGCGGCTTGAGCCGGGCCACGCTCATCCGCCCCAGCGGCGCCGCGAAGATCACGTCGAGCATCCCGTCCGCCGGGTCGGCGTCCGGCAGGATCCGCATCCCACCGCCGTAACTGGGACAATTACCCACGGCGACGATCTCGGCCGGGAAGCTGTGCCGCACGCCGTCCGCGTGCACCACGTACCCGCGCGCCCGCAGCCGCGCCAGCTCCAGCAGGATCGCCACGTCGTAGCGGCGCGGGCCCTTCGGGCGCCGCATCCGGTTGGCCCGCTCGTTGACCAGGGCGTCGAAGCCGGCCGCGAGCACCGCACAGAACCAGCGCCGCTCACCCTGGGCACTTTCGGTCCGGGCCAGATCGAACCGGTGGTCGCGCCCGGCACGCAGCGCCGCGCTGATCTGCTCCGCGGCAAGCATCGGATCGAGGGGTACGCCCACAGCGGCCGCGAAGTCGTTGCCCGTCCCGGCCGCCACCACCCCGAACCCGACCGGCCGGTCCGCCACCGCCTGCAGCGCCCGGTGCACGGTGCCGTCCCCGCCCACCGCGACCACCGCCGCCGCGCCCTCGCCGACCGCCTGGTGGCAGGCCGCCTCGGCCTCCAGGCCGTTGTGCGCCTCCAGGAGCCGCACGGTCCGCCCACCGGCGCCCAGCGCCTGCACGACGCCCGGCAGCAGCCCGCGATGCCGCCCCCGGCCCGCTGACGGGTTGGCCAGCACCGCGATGAAGTCGCTCGTCACAGCCGCGAACGGTACGCTGCCCGGCCGCGAACCAAACGACCGCCGTGCCCAGGTGGGCGCGGCGGTCGTCGTCAGCTCGGGCTGTCTCAGGTCATGTCGTCGTAGCGGCGTTCCAGCGGTGCCGGCTTCTCCACCGGCGCCGGCGCGGAGACCGAGGTCGGCGCCTCGATCGGGTCGGACGCACCGACCGGCACGCGTTCCTCGGCGAGCGGCGAGATCTCGTCGTCGTCGAGACCGGCGTAGATCTCCTTGCCGCGGCCCTTGCGCTTGTCGTTGATGAACGCGACGCCCACAGCGATGAAGTACAGCAGGGTGATGCACGCGGCCAGCAGCGTCATCCCGAACGGTCCAGGGTCCGGCGTGGCGATCGCGGCGAACGCGAACGACAGGAAGACCACCGTCCGCCACCAGCTCAGCAGCCTGCGGGCCGAGACCACACCGGTGAAGTTGAGCATCAGCAGCAGCAGCGGGAACTCGAACGCCGCCCCGAACAGCAGCAGCATGTTCATCACGAAGCCGACGTAGGACGTGACCTCGAGCTTCGTCGGCTCGCCGATCACACCGGCTTCCATGATGAACGCCAGGCTGTGCCCGATCACGAAGTAGGCGAGCACCGCGCCGGCGGCGAACAGCGGGGTCGCGAGCGCTACGAAGACGTAGGCCCACTTGCGCTCGTGGCGGTGCAGGCCCGGCGCGACGAACGCCCAAAGCTGGTACAGCCAGACCGGCGCGCCGACCAGCAGACCCACCCAGAGCGCGATCTTCAGCCGCAGCATGAGCTGGTCGGTCACCGCGAGGGTGATGAACTCGCAGCTGCCCGTCTGGTCGGCCGAGCTGGGCAGATCGCAGTAGGGAGCCTTCAGGATCTCGAAGGTCCACTTGGAGATGATGAAGCCGACGATCAGGCCGGCGACGACCGCGATCGACGCGATGAAGAGCCGGTTGCGCAACTCCCGGACGTGCTCGATGAGTGTCATCGAGCCGTCGGCGGCTTGATCGAACTTGGTCGGCCCCTTACGGCGCAGACTCAGGCGCATCGTCCCGGATCAGCGGTCGTTGGTGCGCTGCACCGGGTCGACATACGGCTGCGCCGGCGGCTGCTGCTGGTAGCCGGGCGGGGGCGCCTGCTGGTAGCCGGGCGGGGGCGCCTGCTGGTAGCCCTGCTGCTGGTACGGCTGCTGCACCTCGCCCTGGAGCGGCGTGCGGCTGTGCTGCGGCTCGGCCTTCTCCGCGACGTTGTCATCGTCGACCAGGCCCTTGGTTTCCGCCTTGATGATCCGCAGCGAGCGCCCCAGCGAGCGGGCCGCGTCAGGCAGCCGCTTCGCGCCGAAGAGCAGCACGAGGACCACGACGAGAACGATGATGTGCCATGGCTTGAGCATGCCCATGGGATGACTCCAGTCGGTCGGATCAGGTTGCGGGGTCCATCGTACGTGTGGTTTCCGGTGAAGTTGCCCGCTGGATGCTCTGGGATTCTTATGATCTTGGGAAGTCCTGGGCAACGGAGCGCGAACAGCGCTCAGCGGCCCGTTGCGGCCTGGATCACCGCTACCCTCTCCTGGGTGACCTCGGCCTTCTCCTGAAGCGCCAGAATCGTCTCCTGGAGCGACTCCGCGCCCGCCTGCAACCGCTGCGCCTGCTCCTGGCGGTGCCGCAGCCGCATCGCCGCCCGCCGCAACTCGGACAGCCGCCCCAGCAGACGCACGGACACGGACACCAGCACGAACAGCGCGATCGCCGCGACGGCGATCCAGACCCACATCACCACGCGGTCACCCTACCGGCCCGCCTCCGGTGCCGCCGGTTGCGGCGCGGCGTACTGGTCCAGCGCGGTGGTGGCCTGGGACCGGATCCGTTCAACCAGCTCGGGCGGGGCGACCACGGTGACGTCCGGGCCCAGCCCGGCCAGGAACCGCTGCGCCCAGCCCAGGTCGGTGACCCGCATGGTCACCAGCCATTCGGCCGGCTCACGGCGGACCTCCTCGACCGGGTAGTACTCGGTGATCCACCGGCCGCCCCGGCCGACCCGCAGGGTGACCAGCGGCAGTTCCGGGCCGGGCCGGAAGACGCCGTCGCTGACGTCGTGCGGCACCGCGCCGACCGGCGGGGCGGACGGCTCGGCGAGCTCGGTGAACGCGTCGATCCGGTCGATCCGGAACATCCGGGTGCCCTCGGCGCGGCGGCACCACGCCTCCAGGTAGGCGAAACCGCTCACCATGAGCATCCGCATCGGGTCCACGACCCGCTCGGTCGTCTCGTCCCGGGCCGCCGTGTAGTACGTGAGCCGCAGCGCGTGCCCGGAGTCGACCGCGGCCCGTACCGCGGCGAGTTTCTCCTGGTTGGCCGGCAGCCGTACGGCCACCGGGGCGTCCGCCAGGTCGCCCGCCGCGCTCTCGATCTTGGCGAGGGCCCGCTCGATCGCGTCCCGGGTGCCGATGCCCGGCGTCTCGGCCAGCATCCGCAGCGCCACCACCAGCGCGAGCGCCTCGTCCGGGTTGAGGCGCAGCGGCTTGTCGATGCCGGCGTCGTGGCTGATCGTCACCCGATCGCCGTCGAACGCCATGTCGATCAGGTCGCCGGGCCCGTACCCGGGCAGCCCGCACACCCAGAGCAGCTCCAGGTCCTCGCGCAGCTGCTTGTCGGTCACACCCAGGTCGGCCGCCGCCTCGGCGACCCGGATCCCCGGGCGGGCCAGCAGGTACGGCACCAGATTGAGCAGCCGCCCGAGCCGGTCGGCCGAGGCACGGGGTGCGGCGCCCCGCTGCTGCGGCGTCACGGCGTCACCGCCGGCTGCACCCGCTCGTGCCGGGCCACCAGCTCCTTGAGGTGCTGGATGACCGACTCGCGCAGCTCCGGTGGCCCGTCGGCCCGCACATCCGGCCCGTACGCCGCGATCCGCGCGGCCAGCCACTCCACGTCCCCGTAGGCGATGGTCAGCCGGTCCCCGTCGGTGCCCGGCACGGTCTCGACGGCCATCCGGCGCAGCCCCGCGGCACGGCCGGGCCGGACCGTCACGGTGGCCCGCCCGGTACGCGCGATCGGCCCGGAGGAGCGGGCCACATGGCTGATCAGGTCGGCGTCCTCGTGCGGGGTGAACGCGTCCTGGCGCCCGACCGCGCGTACGTCACCGACGATGCGCGACAGCCGGAAGCAGCGGGTGGCGTTCCGGTCCCGATCGTGGCCGACCACGTACCAGCGGCCGCGCCAGCAGACCACGCCCCACGGTTCCAGACGCCGGGTGTTGGCCTCGTCGCCCTCGGGCACCCGGTACTTGAAGGTGACCGCGCGCCGCTGCCGGGCCGCCGCGGTGAGCGGGCCGAACGCCGGGTCGACGGTCACCACCGGCTCCACGCCGAGGGTGGCCTGCGGGTCCACCTCCAGGCCGGCGGCGCGCAGCTTGGCCAGCCCGGAGGAGGCGGCGGCGGCCAGACCGGCGTGCTGCCAGAGGCGCGCCGCGATACCGACCGCGGCGGCCTCGTCCGGCGCCAGGTGGATGTCGGGCAGCGCGTACTCGCGGGCCGCGATCCGGTAGCCGGGCTCGGAGTCGAAGATGCTGTCGGTGCCGGTCTCCAGCGGCACGCCAAGCTCGCGCAGCTCGGCCTTGTCCCGCTCGAACTTGCGCTGGAAGGCCTCGTGATCGCGTGGATCGCTGGCGTCGTGCTCGTATCCGGGCACGGTCGCGGCGATCTGCGCGGCGGTGAGGAACCGGCGCGTGGACAGGAGGCAGATCACCAGGTTTACCAGGCGCTCAGTACGAGTGCGCGACACGAGAGGCAACGCTAGCAGCCCACACGTTCGGACTGTTATTCGTGCACGGTTCCCCGACCCGGCGGGAGACCGGGCCGAACCGCCCTTATAGGGTCCCGGCATGGTGCGATGGCGGTCCGGGACGGTCCGGTCGGTGCGACGGGAATGGCACGGCGCCGTCGAGCTGGACGTGGAGACCGCCGACGGGCCGCTGCGCGCCCTCGCCTACCCCGGTCTGGTCGGCTCGCCCGAGCCCGGCGACCGGGTGCTGCTGAACGTGGGCGCGCTGGTCATGGGCCTGGGCACCGGCGGGTACGCACTGGTGGTCGCGCTCCCCGACCGGCTGCCGCCCGACCCGCCCGCCGCGGGCACCACCCGCGACAGCGGCCACCTGGTCAAGGCCCGCTACACCCCGTTGCAGCCGATCCTGCTCGGCGTCGACGAGGAGGCGTCACCGCACCGTACCGTGATGGCCGCGGCCACCTCGATCGACGGCATGCCGGTGGTGACCGCCGACCTGCACTCCGCGCTCCCGGCGATCCTGGCCGGCGTGCACGCCGACCGGCCGGACGCCCGGGTCGCCTACCTGATGACCGACGGCGGGGCGCTGCCGGCCTGGTTCTCCCGGACCCTCGACGGCCTGCGCGACCACCTGGCCGGCACCGTCACGACCGGCCAGGCGTTCGGCGGCGACCTCGAGGCGAGCACCGTGCACACCGGCCTGCTCGCCGCCCGGCACGTGCTCGGCGCCGACATCACCATCGTCGCCCAGGGCCCCGGCAACCTGGGGACGGGCACCACCTGGGGGTTCTCCGGGGTGGCGCTCGGCGAGGCGATCAACGCGGTCGCGGTGCTGGGCGGGCGGCCGGTCGGCTCGCTGCGGATCTCCGGCGGGGACGGGCGGGACCGGCACCGCGGGGTGTCACATCACAGCCTGACGGCGTACGGAAAAGTCGCCCTGGCGCCCGCCGACCTGCCGGTGCCGGACGGCCTCGAGCCGGCCCTGGCCGCGGCAGTCGACGCCGCGCTCGCGCCGCTCGGCGGACGCCACCGCCTGGTCCGCGTCGCCACCGGCGGCCTGGACGCGGCGTTGCGGGCGTGCCCGGTGCCACTGTCCACCATGGGCCGCAAGCTCGACCAGGACCACGGCTACTTCCTGGCCGCGGCCGCCGCCGGCCGGCACGCCGCGGCCCTGCTCGGCTAGCGCTTGCGGACCAGCGTCACGCCGTCGCGCACCGGCAGCATGACCGACTCGACGCGCTCGTCGGTGACGATCCGGTCGTTGAGGGCGGCGACGACCTGATCGGACCGCTCGCTCGGATGCAGTACCCGGCCGCCGCGCAGCACGTTGTCGAAAACCAGCAGGCCACCGGGCCGCAGCCGGGGTACCAGCTCGTCGTAGTAGTCCGGGTAGCCAGTCTTGTCGGCGTCCACGAACCCGAAGTCGATCACCGGTTCGGCGTCCAGCCCGCGCAGCGTCTCGAGCGCCGGAGCCAGCCGCAGCTCGATCCGGTCGGTCAGCCCGGCCCGCTCCCAGTAGCCGCGCGCGATGCCCGTCCACTCCGGCGAGACGTCGCAGGCGAGCAGCCGGCCACCCGGCTGAAGGCCACGGGCGATACAGATCGACGAGTAGCCGGTGAAGGTGCCGACCTCGACCGCGTACCGGACGCCGGTCAGCCGCACCAGCATGGTCAGCAGCTCGCCCTCGTCGTGCGAGATCTGCATCTCGGCGTCCGCGGGCGGAAACTTCGCGTGGGTCTCTTCGGCCAGGTCACGCAGCACCCGGTCGGCGGGCGAGCAGTGGGCGAGCAGGTAGTCACTGACCGCGGGATCGACGATGTCCATGGCACGGCCCTTCGGACGAGACTCTAAGAAGTGATGATCAGGTAGAGCCAGCCGGCCAGCAGCAGCCCCAGCACCGTGGCCAGCAGCCAGGTCGGCACCAGGTGCCTGCCGTGCCGCGCCTGCTGGACCTGCTTGCGGATCCGCTCGCGGCGGCGCTCGACCCGGTTGAAACGGCGGTCCGGGTCCGGTTCGGGCTGGCCGGGGTGTGACGATGTCATAGCCCGGCCAGCCTATCCGGTTGCTACATGCTGGCGATCAACCGCTCCACCCGCTCGTCGTAGGCCCGGAACGGGTCCTTGCACAGCACGGTCCGCTGCGCCTGATCGTTCAGCTTCAGATGCACCCAGTCGACGGTGAAGTCGCGCCGCTTCTCCTGCGCGTGCTTGATGAACTCGCCCCGCAGCCGGGCCCGCGTGGTCTGCGGCGGCGTCTCCTTCGCCTCGAAGATCTGCAGGTCGTTGGAGATCCGGTCGACCTGGTTGCGCTTCTCCATCAACGCGTACAGCCCGCGACCGCGGCGCACGTCGTGGTACGCCAGGTCGAGCTGCGCGATCCGCGGATGCGACATCGGGATCTCGTGCTTGGCCTGGTAACGCTCGATCAGCTTGTACTTCGACACCCAGTCGATCTCCCGCGACACCGGGTCCAGGTCGCCGCTCTCGATCGCGTTGAGCACCCGGCCCCACAGCTCGACCACCCGCTTCGCCACCGGGTCGCCACCCCGGCGCTCGACGAACTCGGTGGCCTTAGCCAGGTACTCCTGCTGGATCTCCAGCGCGGAGACCTCCTTGTTGTTCGCCAGGCGGATCTTGCGGCGGCCGGTGATGTCGTGGCTGACCTCGCGGATCGCCCGGATCGGGTTCTCCAGGGTCAGGTCGCGCATCACCACGCCCGCCTCGATCATGCGGAGCACGATGTCCGCGCTGCCCACCTTGAGCAGCGTGGTCACCTCGTTCATGTTCGAGTCGCCGACGATCACGTGCAGCCGCCGGTAGCGCTCGGCGTCGGCGTGCGGCTCGTCCCGGGTGTTGATGATCGGGCGGGACCGCGTCGTCGCACTGGAGACGCCCTCCCAGATGTGCTCGGCGCGCTGCGACAGGCAGAACACCGCGCCGCGCGGCGTCTGCAGCACCTTGCCCGCGCCGCAGATCAGCTGACGGGTCACCAGGAACGGAATGAGCACGTCAGCGAGCCGGCCGAACTCGCCGTGCCTGCTCACCAGGTAGTTCTCATGGCAGCCGTAGGAGTTGCCGGCGGAGTCGGTGTTGTTCTTGAACAGATAGATCTCCCCGGCGATGCCCTCGTCGTGCAGACGCTTCTCCGCGTCGACGAGCAGGCCTTCCAGGATCCGCTCACCGGCCCGGTCGTGGGCGACCAGGTCGGTGACGGAATCGCACTCGGGGGTGGCGTACTCCGGGTGGGAACCGACATCGAGGTAGAGACGGGCGCCGTTACGAAGGAACACGTTGCTGCTGCGCCCCCACGACACCACTCGGCGGAACAGGTAGCGGGCCACCTCGTCCGGCGACAGCCGCCGCTGCCCCCGATAGGTGCACGTGACTCCGTACTCGGTCTCGAGGCCGAAAATTCGCCGTTCCATGACGAAACACTAGCGGTAAGAAACGGTTCAGCGGCAGTCACAACTCGCGCTTTCCCGGATACCCGCGGTGGTCGCCGGTTGCGCTGCTTTTCCGGTACGGGCAGCGAACAGTCCCGCCGAGCCACGCGACGCGGGCACCCCACAAGACCGCCCGGCGACCGCCGGGCCATGCACGTGGCCGCGCCGGCCCGGTGCCATCATCCGCAGGCCAGCGGCCCCGCAAGCCCAGCCGGGCCCCGTTCCCGCCTACAAGCCCGGCCCGCCCCGCAAGCCCGGCCTGCAAGCCGGTCCGGCACTCCCGCGAGCCCGAGGCCATGGCCCCGAAGAAGCGAGGGCGCGGCCTTCCGGCCGCGCCCATCGTCGACGATCAGGCCTTGCCGCCCTTTTCGCTGTCCGGCTTCTCAGCCTTGCCCTCGGTGTCGGCCGAGGCCGCGGACACCGTCGGCTTCGGCTCGGCCGGCGCCGGCGGCGCCGAGTCCACGTCACCGAGATCCGCGTTCGGCACCGCCTCGTGCCCGAGCAGGGTGGCCAGCGCCGCCCCGGCGATCCGGCGGAACGCCCGGCCCTGCCGGCGCCGGTCGAGCACCGCAACCTCGAGCTGCTTCGCCTCAAGGGTGCGGGTCTGCCCGTTCTCCCCGCCGACGCTGCCCAGCGCCTCGGCCGCCAGGGCGAGAGCCACCTGCAACTCCGCCGCCGAGTCGTGCCGCTCGCGCAGCACGTTGGCGATCGCCTCGGACTGGCCGCCCATCGCCATGAAGCCGGGCTCGTCCATCACCGAACCGTCATAGGTGATCCGGTAGAGCTCGTCCTGCTCCGGCGACGCACCGACCTGCGCGACACAGATCTCCACCTCGTACGGCTTCTGCGTCTCCGAGAAGATCGCACCGAGGGTCTGCGTGTACGTGTTGGCGAGCGCCCTCGCGGTCACGTCCCGCCGGTCGTAGCTCAGCCCGATCATGTCCGCCATCCGGACACCGCCCCGGCGCAGGGCCTCGAACTCGTTGTACCGCCCCACCGCCGCGAACGCGATCTTGTCGTAGATCTCGCTGATCTTGCGCAGCGTGGTGATGTTCTCGGCGACCAGCAGGATGCCGCCCTCATAGGTGAGCACCACAGCCGACCGGCCGCGGGCGATGCCCTTGCGGGCGTACTCCGAGCGGTCCCGCTGAACCTGCTCGGGTGATGCGTAGAACTGCATGGCCACGGGTGGCTACTCCTTCTCTCCGGTAGTGCGAGTGCGGATCAACCGCCCGGGTTCTCCATGCGTCCCTGGACGACCTGCTCGGCCACCGTGGTGATCTCTTCGTCGCTGAGCCGGTGCGTGCCGGCCGCCGTCGCCGTCATCACCACCGGGTAGATCTTGCGGGTCACGTCCGGACCGCCGGTCGCGGTGTCGTCATCGGCCGCGTCGTAGAGCGCCTCCACCGCCAGCCGGATCGCGTCCTCGGTGCTCACGCCCGCCCGGTACCGCTTCTTCAGCGCCGACTTCGCGAACAGCGAGCCGGAACCGATCGCCTCGTACCCGGTCTCCTCGTACAGCCCGCCGGCCACGTCGAAGCTGAAGATCCGCCCGGCGCGCCCCGAGTCGGCCGGCGAGAGGTCGAAGCCGGCGAAGAGCGGAACCACCGCGAGACCCTGCATCGCGGCACCCAGGTTGCCGCGCACCATAGCCGCGAGACGGTTCGCCTTACCGTCGAGGGAGAGCATCGCCCCCTCGATCTTCTCGTAGTGCTCCAGCTCCACCTGGAACAGCCGGATCAGCTCGATGCCGATACCCGCCGTGCCGGCGATGCCGATCAGCGAATACGAGTCCGCGGGGTGCACCTTCTTGATGTCCCGGCTGGCGATCAGGTTGCCCATGGTCGCGCGCCGGTCGCCGGCCATCACCACACCCTCGGCCGTCGCGATCGCGACGATCGTGGTGCCGTGCGGCGCGACATCAGCCGAGAGCCCCGGCGGAAGCGGCCGCCGGCCCGGCAACAGCTCGGGGGCGGTCTGACTCAGGAACTGCGTGAAGGAAGACGTCCCCGTGCTGGTGAAGAAATCCGGTAGACGCCCGGATGAATCAAAGCCCGTCGCCACGTGGTTCCTTTCAGGTACGTGATCGCGCATCGGCGCGATGGAGGCCGCCGTGCAGTTGAAGCACAATATCCCGCGCACCGATGCGGCGCGATGAACATCATCGACGTGTTGCGGTCGCCCGCGCCACAGCGGCACACGCGGCCGGCGAAGGCGGCGCCGGATGCCACTCGGGCCCGAAGGCGGCGGCATCCGGCGGCGGAGGCTAAGGCTTCAATGCCCGATCATTGCGAATCGGACATATGGCTCATTGACCCCCTTTTTGCACGTATCCCCTCACGAACTCTTCGGCGTTTTCCTCCAGGACGGAGTCGATCTCGTCCAGCAGGTCGTCGACGTCCTCGGTGATCTCCGCGTGCCGCTCGGCTACCTCAGGATTGGCCTCGACGGTGACGTCCTCGATCTCCTGGTCGCTGCGGCCCTTGCCACTCTGCGACTGACCACCTGTGTCTCGGGTTGCCATGGATGTCCCCCTTCTCAGCCACCCGAAGTCCTGCAACATCGGGTTGGGAAAAACCTACCTCGCGCCTGTGACAAAACAGTCCGCCGGTCCGGCTGTTTTCTCACCGGCTTGTGATGACCTCCAGCAGGTCCTTAGCACTTTCGCAGGTGTCGAAGAGCGCACCCACGTGCTTCTTCGTGCCGCGTTCCGGTTCCATCATCGGCACCCGGACGAGCGACTCGCGGCCCACATCGAAGATCACCGAGTCCCAGCTGGCGGCGACCACTTCGGAGGCGTACTGGGCGAGGCAGCGGCCGCGGAAGTAGGCCCGGGTGTCCTCCGGTGGCTCGTACATGGCGCGCTCGGTGAGGTCCGGGTCGAGCAGGGTCTTCATCGACCCGCGCGCGACCAGGCGGTGGTAGAGGCCCTTCTCCGGCCGTACGTCGGAGTACTGCAGGTCCACGAGCTGGAGTTTCGGCGAGGACCAGGCCAGGTTCTCCCGCTCCCGGTAGCCCTCGAGCAGGCGCAGCTTGGCGACCCAGTCGAGGGTGTCGGAGCAGAGCATCGGGTCGCGGCCGAGCTTGTCGAGCGCGTCCTCCCAGCGCTCGAGCACGTCGGCGGTCTGTTCGTCGACGTCGGTGCCGTACCGGTCGTCGACGAACTGCTTGGCCCGCTCGTAGTAGGCCCACTGCAGGTCGAGCGCGGTGAGCCGGCGCCCGTCGCGCAGTCGCATGAGGTGTTTGAGGGTCGGGTCGTGGCTGACTGCCTTGAGCTCGGAGACCGGGTCGGCGATGCCGAGCTCGCCGGTGAACACCTTCTCCTCGATCATGTTGAGCACCAGGGCGGTGGTGCCCATCTTCAGGTACGACGCGATCTCGGAGAGGTTGGCGTCGCCGATGATGACGTGCAGCCGCCGGTACTTGTCGGCGTCGGCGTGCGGCTCGTCGCGGGTGTTGATGATGGGTCGCTTGAGGGTGGTCTCCAGTCCCACCTCGACCTCGAAGAAGTCGGCCCGCGAGGAGATCTGGAAGCCGGCTCCGGTGCCGTCCTGGCCGATGCCGACGCGGCCCACGCCGGTGAAGATCTGGCGGGTGACGAAGAACGGCGTGAGGTGGGCGACGATGTCGGCGAAGGCGGTCTGCCGGCGCATCAGGTAGTTCTCGTGTGACCCGTACGATGCGCCTTTGTTGTCGGTGTTGTTCTTGTAGAGCTGGATGCGGTGGGCGCCGGGGATGGTGGCGGCGCGCCGGGACGCCTCGGCCATGACGCGTTCGCCGGCCTTGTCCCACTTGACGACGTCGAGCGGGTTGGTGCATTCAGGAGTGCTGTACTCCGGGTGTGCGTGGTCGACGTAGAGCCTTGCCCCGTTGGTCAGTATCACGTTGGCCAGGCCGAGGTCCTCGTCGGCGAGGGCTTCGGCCGGGTCGTAGGCGGCGCCGGAGTAGGTGAAGCCACGCGCGTCACGCAGCGGCGACTCCTCTTCGTAGTCCCAGCGGGCACGCCCGCCCCGGTTGAGTTCGGGGCGGGCTCCGTAGGCGTTGACCACCTGGGAGGAGGTGACCATGGGGTTGGCGCCGGGCTGCCCGGGCACCGAAATGCCGTACTCGACCTCGGTACCCATAATCCGTCGAACGCTCATGCGACCACCTTGTCCGCCACGAAGCCAAGCGAGCTCATGTATCGAGCCTAGACGCTCTCACGTTGCTTTCCGAAGCTGCCCGTGCGCGGCGTGCCACCTTGCGTGGCGACGCCGATCGCGGGGAAGCGCTCCCCGATCCGGCGGCCGAGGGCCTGCCCGGGCAGTTCCACCCAGCGGTGCGCGGCCCACGCGACCGAAAGCGTTCCGGCGGTGAAGGCGAGCGCGATCAGCAGCGGGTTACCGGTGAGCCGCACGATCAGGCCGAGGACCAGCAGGTGCAGCAGGTAGAGCGAGTAGCTGACCGCGCCGAGCCAGGTGAGCACCGCCGGGACGGGCCGGTTGCGCAGGGCGAAGGCGATCACGAAGGTCGCGGTCACCGCGACCGCCATCGCGGTCCAGCGCAGCAGCCCGGTTCCGCTGCTCGACCATTGGTGTAGCGCCAGTCCGGCGAAGACCAGGGTCAGGGTCGCGGCGGCACCGCGCCGGCCGATCTGCCGGTGCTGGGCCCGGTACACCACGGTCCCGGCGAACATCACCGCGAGCATGAGGGCGGCCTGCGCGGACGATGCGCTGGTCACCCACCGTGACGCGTGTCCGTTCACCAGCGGCAGCGCGATCAGGCCGATGCCGATCGCGCCGGCGGGCAGCGCGAGACCGTTGCGACGCCAGATGTACGCGCCACAGCTCACCATCACCAGAAGTGCGACTGCGGCGGCGGCTGTCCTGCGGTCTGGGGCGCTGCCGCCGAGCAGGTCATCCGGCAACCGGGTGCCGCCGGCCAGCGAGACGAGGGTGAGGCCGGCCGCCCACCAGGCCCCGGTCCGGTGCCACCGCCAGGCGAAGAGTCCCGCCGTCACCAGGTAGAAGGTCATCTCGAAGGAGAGTGTCCAGAACGGCCGGACGACGCCGCGCACGCCGAGCAGGTCCTGGAGCATCGTGGCGTGTCCGAGAACGCTCGCCGCCGTCTCGCTGGTGAGTTGCCCGGGCAGGCGATACATCCCGGTCGCGGCCAGGCCGAGCGCGACCGCGATGGTGAACAGGTAGGCGGGGTAGATCCGGAAGAGCCGGCCGATCCAGAACCGGCGCAGGGATCCGTGCCGTTCCAGCGACATCGGGATGACGTAGCCGCTGACCAGGAAGAAGAGCAGTACGCCGTACTTGCCGAGGTCGAACTGGCGGTAGATCTGCAGGTGCCGGTCGGCGCCGAGCAGCACCGGGCTGAGGTGGAAGGCGGCCACTACGACGGCCGCGTAGCCGCGGAGGGCGTCGAGCCACGCGAGGCGGGGAGCGGTCACACGGGTTGAACGAGAACGGGAGCGGAGGGGTTTCCCTCCGCTCCCGCCTCAGTGCGTGTTACAGGTACTGACCGGTGTTGGTCGCGGTCTCGATGGACCGGCCGGCCTCGGCGCCCTTGCCGCCGGAGACGAGCGTGCGGATGTAGACGATCCGCTCGCCCTTCTTGCCGGAGATGCGGGCCCAGTCGTCGGGGTTGGTGGTGTTCGGCAGGTCCTCGTTCTCCCGGAACTCGTCGACGCAGCTGTCCAGCAGGTGCTGGAGTCGCAGCCCCTTCTTGCCCGAGGTGAGGAACTCCTTGATCGCCATCTTCTTGCCGCGGTCCACGATGTTCTGGATCATCGCGCCGGAGTTGAAGTCCTTGAAGTACAGGACCTCCTTGTCACCGTTGGCGTAGGTGACCTCGAGGAAGCGGTTCTCCTCGGTCTCCGTGTACATCCGCAGCACGACCGCCTCGATCATCGCGGCGACCGTCGCGTCGCGGTTACCGCCGTGCTCGGTCAGGTCGTCCGAGCTGAGCGGCAGGTCCGCCAGGATGTACTTGGCGAAAATGTCCTTCGCGGCCTCGGCGTCCGGACGCTCGATCTTGATCTTCACGTCGAGACGGCCGGGGCGCAGGATCGCCGGGTCGATCATGTCTTCCCGGTTGGAGGCGCCGATGACGATCACGTTCTCCAGGCCCTCGACGCCGTCGATCTCGCTGAGGAGCTGGGGAACGATGGTGTTCTCCACGTCGCTGGAGACACCGGAGCCACGGGTGCGGAAGATCGAGTCCATCTCGTCGAAGAACACGATCACCGGCGTGCCCTCGCCGGCCTTCTCCCGAGCCCGCTGGAAGACCAGGCGGATGTGCCGCTCGGTCTCACCCACGTACTTGTTGAGCAGCTCCGGACCCTTGATGTTGAGGAAGTAGCTGGTGTGCTTCTCCTCGCCGCGCCGCTCGGCGATCTTCTTCGCCAGCGAGTTGGCCACCGCCTTGGCGATGAGGGTCTTGCCACAGCCGGGCGGGCCGTAGAGCAGGATGCCCTTCGGCGGGCGCAGCTGGTGCTCCCGGAACAGGTCGGCGTGCAGGAAGGGCAGCTCGACCGCGTCGCGGATCTGCTCGATCTGCGAGTGCAGGCCACCGATGTCGCCGTAGTCGACGTCGGGGACCTCCTCCAGGACGAGCTCCTCGACCTCGCTCTTCGGGATCCGCTCGTACGCGTACGCCGAGCGGGGCTCGATCATGAGCGAGTCGCCCGCGCGCAGCTTGGGGATCTCGAGTGAGTCGGCGAGGAAGACGATGCGCTCCTCGTCGGCGTGCGAGACCACCAGCGCCCGGTCGGCCGGACCACCCGTCGGGTTGTCCAGGACCTCCTTGAGCAGGACCACCTCACCGGTGCGCTCGAAGCCGAACGCGTCGACCACGTTGAGCGCGTCGTTGAGCAGGACTTCCTGCCCCCGGTCGAGCTCGTCGACGGCGAGCGACGGCGAGACCGCCACCCGGAGCTTGCGCCCTCCGGTGAACACGTCCACCGTGCCGTCCTCGTGCGCGGCCAGGAAAACGCCGTAGCCGCTGGGCGGCTGGGCGAGCCGGTCAATCTCTTCCTTGAGAGTGACGATCTGGGCTCGGGCTTCCTTGAGGGTCGCCACGAGCCGCTCGTTGTTCTCGGTCACTCGGGCCAGCTGCGCCTGCGTTGCCGCGAGCCGTTCCTCGAGCTGCCGGACGTGTCGGGGGCTCTCGGTCAACTTCCTCCGCACCAGAGCGAGTTCCTCTTGCAGAAACGCGACCTGGCTGGAGAGATCGTTGGCTTCCTTCTCCCATCGTGCGGCGCGGGAGTCCGCTTCGTCGCTACGTGCCACGTCCCACCTCCCCGGGGGGCTCGAACGTCTTGGGTTAACACTAACTGTTGCGAAGCGGTTTTCGACCCTTGCAACACCCTCGTCACCGAGTCTTGATCGATTGATCAACCCGCGGCCGATGGGCCCATCGGAGGTTCGGGTACCGTCGAGGCGGGCCGGTTTGGGGAGGTAGGACGTGTCGGAAGAGCTTCAGGTCTGGATCGATCAGGACTTGTGCACCGGTGACGGCCTCTGCGTCCAGTACGCCCCGGATGTGTTCGAGCTCGACATCGACGGCCTGGCGTACGTAAAGGACGATTCAGGCGATCTGCTCCAAGATCCGGGTGTTCGTACCGGCGTGCCGGCGCACCTTCGTCTCGAGGTCATCGACTCGGCGAAGGAGTGCCCGGGCGACTGCATCCACGTCGTGCGCACCGCCGACGACGTGGCGATCGCCGGCCCGCACGCGTCCGAGTGAGTGAACTGGAGTGAATCTCAGAGAGTGGGCCGGCCGACGAGCGAGGCCACCACTCGGGAGAACTCCTCGAGCCGGGCGATCTGCCCGGGACCGCCGTCGTCCAGCGTCTTGCCGAACCGCAGCGCGTCGTGCCGCAGCGGGGTCCGGCCCTCCTCCTCGCCCACGCCGGGCGGGGGCACCGCGTCGTCGACCGAGCTGAGCAGCAGGTAGACGTCGATGCTGTCGACCCGGGCCTGCCCGTTCGGCGTACGCGTCAGCCGCCGCCGGCAGCCCACCTCGGTCACGGTGGAGAGCGGCACCACCCGCAAGGAGGACGTCATGGCGCCGACCGGGCCGTCGCCGGGAGCCACGTCCTCGCCGTGCCAGAGGACCAGCCGGCTGCCGTCGCAGACCACGACCTCCTGCCAGACCCCGTTCACCTCGTTGACGAAGCGCTCCAGGGTGAAGCACAGCACCGAAGCGCCGCGCAACACCCCGAACAGCGCCTCCAGGGCCACGTCCGGGTCACGCAGGTAGGCCCGGGCGGCGGAGTCCAGGTCCGGATAGGGCGACCAGTCGGGGAAGACCGCCGGCATCTCGTTGCCGCCGCCGAACGGCGGAGAACTCATCGCGCCCACCCCTGCCCTCCATTCCGGCCGTACCTTTACGCCCGGAACCTACCGGACTCCAACGGCGGCGGTCACTCCCCCGCGGTGCCCTCCCGTTGCGCGGCCAGGGCGGCCTGGGTCGCCTTGCGGAGCGCGTACGCCTCAGCGCCCTTGCTCGGCTTGCGCCGCCGCGGCGGCGCCGTCACGCCCGGCGCGAGCTTGCGCGCCGACACCAGGAACGCGGTGTGCGCGATCATCCGGTGGTCCGGGCGCACCGCCAGGCCGTCGGCGTGCCAGTCACGGACCAGCGACTCCCAGGACCGCGGCTCGGTCCAGCCACCGCGCTCACGCAGCGCCTCGACCAGCTCGGACAACTGCGGCGTGGTCGCCACGTACCCGATGAACACGCCGCCCGGGATGAGCGAGCGCTCCACCATGTCGAGCGCCTCCCACGGGGTCAGCATGTCCAGGACGATCCGGTCGAACCCGCCGATCTCGTTGCCCGCGACGTCACCGTTGTGCAGGTGCCAGGCCGGGTGCGGGCCGCCGAAGAACGCCTCCACGTTCTTACGGGCGATCGCCGCGAAGTCGTCGCGCAGCTCGTAGCTGTGCACCTCCCCGGTGTGCCCCACGGCACGCAGCAGCGAGCAGGTCAGCGCGCCGGAGCCGGCGCCGGCCTCGAGCACCTTGGCGCCCGGGAAGACGTCGCCCATGGCAACGATCTGCGCGGCGTCCTTCGGATAGATGACCTGGGCACCGCGCGGCATGGAGAGCACGTAGTCGGCCAGCAGAGGACGCAGAGCGAGGTACGCCGTACCGCTGGACGCCGTGATGACGCTGCCGTCCGGCAGCCCGATCAGCTCGTCGTGCTCCAGCGCCCCGCGGTGCGTGTGGAACGCCTTGCCGGCCTCCAGCACGATCGTGTGCATCCGGCCCTTCGGGTCGGTGAGCTGAACGCGGTCGCCCTCCCGGAACGGCCCGCGGTGCGCGGGGACCTGCTCGTCGACGGCGGTGGCGGGGGTTGTGGTCACGGATCTTCTCTCAGCTGTCTTTACGCGGACTCGGTGCCTTTACGCGGACTCGGTGTGGCACGCCGCGGTTCCAGCACGGCGGCCACGTCGGCGACCCGCAGGACGCCCACGACATCCTCGCCTGCGGTCACCAGGTAGTGCGCACCCGGGTGGGCCTGCAACGCCCGGACCACCTGCTCGCCGGTCAGCCCGAGCGGCAGGGAGGTCAGCGCGTCACGTGAGCGGGCCACGCTCTCCACACTCACCCAGGGCCGCCGGTCGACCGGCACCCGCTCGGCGGCGACCGGGTCGACCAGTGCGGTGAGGCTACCCGCCGAGTCGGTGACCGCCAGCACCACGTCCGGCCTGGGATCCTCGGCACGGCGCCGCTGCGCCTCACCCAGCGGGGTACCGGCCGGCACCGCGAGCAGCGGCCGGGCCAGCCGGCCCAGATCGATCAGCGGGAACCGTCGGGTCATCCGGCCCAGCCGGATCGACTGGCCGGCGCCCTGCCAGAGGGTGAGCACCACCAGCAACACGAAGACCAGCCCGAAAACGGTCAGCCAGCCGATCTGGTAGAAGAGGAACACGGTCGCCGCGGTGAGCACCGCCAGCACCCGGCCGGCCCAGCCCGCCACCACGGTCGCGCGGTTACGGTCCTTCAGAATCGCCCAGACCGCCGCACGCAGGGCCCGGCCACCGTCCAGCGGCAGCCCCGGCAGCACGTTGAAGACGGCGACCAGGACGTTGCTCACCGCCAGCTGGAACGCGATCTGGCCGGGCACGGTCCGCTCCGGCAGCAGCAGCGCCGCGCCGGTGGCGATCCCGCCGAGCACCAGCGACACGATCGGGCCGGCGAGCGAGACCAGCGCGTCGATCCGCGGGGTGGGCGCGTCCCGATCCATCTCGGTCCAGCCGCTGAGCAGCTCCAGGGTGATCCGGCGCACGCCGATGCCGTAGCGCCGGGCGGTCAGCGCGTGGCCGAGCTCGTGCAGCAACACTGAGCCGAGCAGGCAGACCACGAAACCGACGCCCACCACGTACGCCCACGGGCTGGGCAGGCCGAGCCCGTTGCGCGCATAGTTGCCGTAGACGACCGTCACCAGCGCCGCGAGCAGCAGCATCGAGGCATTCGCGTACACCGGGATGCCCAGCACATGCCCCACCGGCCGCCCCCGGACACCGTCCGGCGCCCGGTCCCGAGGTGCGCCGCCCTGCGGCGCCCGGCTCTCCTCCACGCGCTTGATGCTACGGACACCAGCGCCACGGCACCCACCCCGGCGTTTTCGTCACACCCCTGGCCTAGCCTCTCAGACATGACGGCCCCCACTCCGATGACCGCGCAACCGGCCTCCGCGTCCCCATCCGGCGCCCTGCCGCCGGCCGGCCCCGTGCCGCCGGCCGAGGCCGGACCGCCGGCGGAGGCCGGGCCGTCTGCCGACGCCGAGCCGCCGGCAGACGCTGGTCCACTGGCTGGGGCTGAGCCGCCGGCTGAGGCTAGGCCGCCGGCAGACGCAGTGATTCCGGCCGCCCGCCGCCGCCCGGAGACGCCCCCTGGCCCTTCACTCTCGCCATCGCGGGCCGCCGACTTCAAAACGTGCCCACTGCTGTTCCGCTTCCGCACCATCGACAAGCTGCCTGAGACTCCCTCGGCCGACCAGGTCCGCGGCACGCTGGTGCACGCGGTGCTGGAGCGCTTGTTCGACCTGCCGCCCGTCGAGCGCACCCCCGAAGCCGCGGCCGCCCTGGTCGCCCCAGAGTGGGAGCGACTGCTCCAGCAGGAACCCGCCCTGGCCGGCCTGTTCACCGAACCCACCAGCGCACCCACTGCTGTCCTGGCCCCGGACCCAGCAGCACTGGCCGCCGAGGCCGACGCCACCGGCCTCCCCCAGCCCGCCACCAACCCCCACGCCGACGGCCAGGCAGCCACGCGAGACGCCCTCGCCGCCAACCGCCCGCAGCAGCCCGACCCGGCACCCCAGCCCGCCGCCGCCCCTGACGACAAGCAACAACTCCGCCCGGCGCCCGGCCCAACCACCGCCGCTGACACCCAGCAACACCTTTACCCGGCGGCCGACGCGCCCGATCCCACCGCCGACGGCAACGGCCTCCAGCAACCCGCCCCGGCCATTCCCGCCGCCCGAGCCGACGCGACCGGCCAGCTGGCGCTCGTCGACGTTCCGGGCGGTGCCGAGGTCGCCCGTATCGCCGCCTTCCTCGCCAGCGCTCGCAACCTGCTGACCGGCTACTTCGCGGTGGAGGACCCACAACGCCTGCAGCCCGCCGAGCGGGAGACCCTGATCTCCACCGTGATCGGCGACGAGCTGCTGCTGCGCGGCTACATCGACCGTCTCGACGTCTCCCCCGCCGGCGACATGCGCGTCGTCGACTACAAGACCGGCGGCGCCCCGCGCGAGGCCTTCGAGGGCCGGGCCCTGTTCCAGCTCAAGTTCTACGCCCTGGTGCTGTGGCGCACCCGCGGCGTGGTGCCACGCGTGCTGCGTCTGCTCTACCTGAAGGACGCCGAGGTCTGCGACTACAGCCCCGAGGCCGGCGAACTGGAGCGCTTCGAACGCACCCTGGTCGCCCTCTCCGAAGCGATCGAACGCGCCAAGCGCGACCGCGACTTCCGCCCGAAGCCCAGCCGCCTCTGCGGCTGGTGCAGCCACCAGGCCCTGTGCCCTCAGTTCGGCGGCACGCCGCCCCCGTTCCCCGAACTCGCCCCCACCGGCGCCTTCACCGCCGAGCCCGAACCCGACCGCCTGGCCAGCATGCTCCGCGACGGCCCTCTCGGCTGAGACTCGCGCCAACAGGGATGTCCACGATTGCCAACCTGCCGGCAGCAGCCTGGCAGGTCGGCCGTAGCGGACCTGCCAGTAACAACCGAAAGACCGGCGCATGCGGACCTGCCCGCAACAACCCGCGACGCCCAGCCCTTTCCAGACCGGCCACCAGCAAGCCGAAGGCGAGCCCCGCAGACCGACCCACCAGCAGACCGCGACGCCAGCCGCTGCGGACCGGTCAGCAGCGAACCGCAAGGCCATCCGCCCAGACCGGCCACCAGCGGGCTGGGATGCCGGGCGTCGCCGACCGGCCGGTTGCGGACTGGGATGTCGGTCACCTGGCTACGGGCCGCGCGGGGCGGGCCTCACACCGGACAATGCGGTGATGAGACCGCTGCGTGTCCTGGTTGCGGATGCCGCGCCCCTGCAACGTGCCGGGCTGCGGGCGATCCTGACCGCCTCGCCCGCGGATGGCGTGCGGACCGCGCCGGAGTGGGCGGCGGGAGACGCCGCACCAGCTGAGATCGTGGTCGCCGGGGAGGCCGGGGACGGGGTCGAGGCGATCGAACTGGCCCGGCGCCTGCTGCCTGACGTGCTGATCACCGACCTGACCCTGCCGCGGGCCGACGGGCTCGCGGTGGTCCGGGCGATCAACCAGGCGAACCTGCCGGTGCGCGTCCTGATCCTCACGACCCGCGACAGTGACGAGGAGATCCTGGCGGCGGTCACCGCTGGGGCCACCGGCTACCTGTGCAAGGACGCTCCGCGCGACGAATTGGTGGCCGCCGTCCGAGCCGTCGCCGCGGGTGGCGCGGTGATCGCGCCGCCGCTGCTCGCCCGCATCCTGGGTAGGGTCGCCGAGGCCATCGCGGGCTCCACCGGCAACGGCGCCGCGCGGCTCAACGCGCTGACCGGCCGGGAACGCGAGGTTCTGGAGCACGTCGCCCGCGGCCGCACCAACGCCGAGATCGCCGAAACGCTGCAGGTAAGCGAGACCACGGTGAAGACCCACGTCGGCCATGTCCTGACCAAATTGCGCCTGCGCGACCGCACCCAGGCGGTGGTGCTGGCCTACGAGACCGGCCTGGTGAAGCCCGGCACTTGATCATTCCGGCAGCCCCAGGGGCCACTGAGGCGCGGACCCAAGCCGGGCGCGGACCCAAGCCGCGCGGACCGAGTTCACGCGCGGACCCATGCCGGGCGCGGACCCAAGCCGCGCGGACCGAGTTCACGCGCGGACCCAAGCCGGGCGCGGACCGAGGTCACGCGCGGTTCGCTTGCGGTGTGTGAGGCCGGTTGCGGTCGGCCGGTGGTTGCCGGCCGGTCGCCACTCCGGGCATGGCGGCTGTGGTGTGGATCAGCGAGACAGCCACTGCTGCTAGCTCGGTGGTCGACAAGGCGGGGTGGTGCGGGCCGGCTGTGCGCGAGGGCTGCTTCAACGGCCGGCAGGCAACCCTCACACACAGCCGAATGATCAAACAGGCCCAAAAAGCGGACCCGGCTGTACCTGAAAGCTGTCACCACCTCCTGAGGCCGCACCGCGCCGGGCCGCGCCGGGCCGGGCCGGGCCGGGCGGCGCGTATGGGCTCACCGCGCCACTGCCGCAACGGGCACTCCTGGAACGGTCAGCCCGAACCTTGACCGCAAAAGATGTCCCGAGGGCTTCCGTAGTCACGGTCCCCAAGCGGGGATCTTGCTTGGCCCACGCTCACCGCTGCATCAACGGCCGCCAGACAGCACCCACGTTGGGCCGGACAAAGACCCTGACTGCGGAAGGCCTTTAGCGGGACAGCAACGCCGCCAAGAAAGGGAGGTCGACGCCGACCAGGGAGGACCGCAGGTGGACGCCGACGGTGGGTGGGAGTTCGAGTTCGGCCGGGACGGCCAGGACCGCCGCTCCGGCGGCGAGGGCGCTGGCCGTTCCGCTCGGGGAGTCCTCGATCGCCACGCACCGGGTGATGTCGACGCCCAGCAGTTCCGCAGCCCGCAGGTACGGCTCCGGGTCCGGTTTCGGCTTGTCGACCTCGTCGCCGCAGACGACGGCGTCGAAGTTCTCCGCGCCGATCGTTTTGAGGGCCACCTCGGCGAGCCGGCGGCCGGTCGAGGTGACCAGCGCGGTGGGTATCCCGGCCGCGCGTACCGCGAGCAGCAGTTCGGCGGCGCCGGGGCGCCACACCAGGCCGTCGCCGAACAGCTCGAACACCCGGTCGGTCAGCCAGGTCACGTCCGGCGCCTCGGGGCGGTCCGGCTGGCCCAGGTCGTCGCGGAAGATCTGCATGCTGAGGGCCATGCTGGTGCCCACCATCGCCAGCCGGGCGGTCTCGGAGAGGGTGCCGCCGGCGTGCACGGCGAGCTCGGTCAGCGCGATGCCCCACACCCGCTCGCTGTCGACCAGCGTGCCGTCCATGTCGAAAAGTACGGCGTCCAGAACAGCTCCCCCAGGTCGATCGGCCGGGCCCATTCTGCTGCCAAACCGGCCGGGCGCCGACCGAATGTGACCCAGATCAGAGGCCGCACTCGTCGAGCGAGCTCTGGTAGCCCTTCGCGAACGCGTCCATCCGCTGCTCGGCTGTGCCGTGCGCGCCCTCGGCGAACCACGGCTGACCGGGCTGGTCGCCGACGGCGGCGAGCCCGTCGGCGAGTTCCCGGGTGTCGTTGTCCTGCATGGTGAGGTCGCCGTCGCGGGCCTTGTCGCCGATGAACGCCCCGGCCATGCAGTCGGCCTGCAGTTCCTGCTCGATGGTGAACTGTTTGCGGATGCCGAGCCGGGCCTGGATGCCGTGCGCGTACTCGTGGCCGAGCAGGTAGTACACGAACGCGTCGCCGATCTGCCGGAACGCCGCGAACGCCCAGTTCACGTCGTACGCGATGAAGTCCCCGGCGGGGCAGTACACCGCGTTGTTGCGGGGCAGCGGCTCGCCGGCGCAGTCCAGTTCGCCGTCCCGCTCGTACGGCACGACCTGCCGGATCGGCTCGAAGCCGGTCCCGGACTGCCGGAAGACCGCTGTCCAGTACCGCTCGGCGACGGATCGCGAGGCGCCGATGTCGTTGGCGAACTCCTCCGGAGTGTCGGTGCCGTCGTCCGGATCGACGGGTTCCCCGGCGCCGGAGCGGTCCGTCGCCGGAGCCCGGCCGGGATCCTCGGCCGGGGGAAGGCAGCCGGTCAGGAGCAGGGTCGACATCAGAGCGAGCAGCACTGCCGGTCGAGCACGCATGCGGTCCTCCTGGGCCGGGTGTTCCACGGTAGTTGTGCTTACCAATCCGGGTTGTCGCGAAACCCGCACGCGAACCCGGGAAGCCCGAGTCCTCGGGGGTGTCCCTGAGCCGGCGTGGGTGGTGACCCCCACCGGAATCTCCGCGCCCGCTCCCCCGCGGGACGGACGTTTCCGTGCCGCCGCGCCGAAACACTGATCTGGCCGGCCGGGGCGAGTGCCGCCCCGGCCGGACCACGACATCAAGGGGGAGACGTGAAGGCGACGGATACCGGCGGACCGGTGGCGGCGCGGGCGGACGAGATCTGGAAGGTCTACGGCTCGGGCGAGGCCCAGGTCGTGGCGCTGCGGGGGGTCAGCGCCGATTTCGGGCGGGGCCGCTTCACCGCGATCATGGGGCCGTCCGGCAGTGGCAAGTCGACGCTCATGCACTGCCTGGCCGGCCTGGACACGGTCGACAAGGGCACGGTGCACATCGGCGGCACCGAGATCAGCAAGCTGGGCGACAAGGCCCTGACCCGGCTGCGCCGGGACCGGATCGGCTTCATCTTCCAGCAGTTCAACCTGCTGCCGACGCTGAGTGCCGCGGAGAACATCAAGCTGCCGCTGGACATCGCCGGCCGCAAGCCGGATCCGCAGTGGTGGGATCTCGTGATCGACACGGTGGGCCTGCGGGACCGGCTCGGCCACCGGCCCAGCCAGCTCTCCGGCGGCCAGCAGCAGCGGGTGGCGTGCGCGCGGGCGTTGATGGGCCGTCCGGACGTCATCTTCGCCGACGAGCCCACCGGCAACCTGGACTCGCGGTCCGGCGCCGAGGTGCTCGGGTTCCTGCGCGACAGTGTGCGCGAGCACGGGCAGACCATCGTGATGGTCACCCATGACCCGGTGGCGGCGAGCTACGCCGACCGGGTGGTCTTCCTGGCCGACGGCGCGATCGTCGACGAGCTGGCGAACCCGACCGCCGAGTCGGTGCTGGACACCATGAAGCGGCTGGACACGCTGACCGACCCGGTGATGCTCTGATGCTGCGCGCCACGCTGAAGAGCCTGCTCGCCCGCAAACTGCGGCTGATCCTTTCCGGACTGGCCGTCATCCTCGGGGTGATGTTCGTGTCGGGCGCGCTGGTGCTCACCGACACGCTCAACCGCACCTTCGACTCGATCTTCGCGGACGCCTACGCGGCGACCGACGTCTCGGTCACCGCGAAACCCAAGGTCGAGGTCTCCGAGATGGAGGGCGAGGAGGTCGCGGCGCCGCTGCCGGCTTCGCTCGTGGAGACCATCAAGAACCAGCCGGGGGTACGCTCCGCGACCGGCCGCGTCGACACGGACGGGGCCCGGGTGATCGGGTCCGACGGCAAGGTGCTGACCTCGTTCGGCCCGCCCCGGATCGGCTCGAACTGGACCGGCACCGACGAGCTCATGGAGATGCGCTCCGGCCGCGGACCGGAGTCGGCCGGTGAGATCGCCATGAACGCCACCACGGCCGAGCTCGCCGGATACCAGGTCGGCGACCGGGTGGCGGTGCTCACCCAGCAGCCGAAACGGGAGTTCACGCTGGTCGGGATCTGGGGCTACACCGGCGATCGGGACAGCATCAGCGGTGTCCAGGAGGTCGCCTTCACCACACCGGTGGCCCAGGAGCTGATGCTCGGCGAGAAAGGCGTCTTCACGTCGGTGCTGGTGCGTACCGCCGACGGGGTGACCCCGGACGAACTGCGTGACCGGCTCGCCCCGGTCCTGGGCGCGGACTACGAGGCGAAGACCGGTGAGCAGCTGGCCGAGGAAAGCTCGGCGAGCATCAAGGAGGGTCTCGGCTTCTTCAACCAGATCCTGCTGGGCTTCGCCGGAATCGCGCTGTTCGTCGGCATCTTCCTGATCCTGAACACCTTCTCGATCGTGGTGGCCCAGCGCACCAAGGAGCTGGCGCTGCTGCGGGCGATCGGCGCCAGCCGCCGCCAGGTGATCAACTCGGTGCTGGTGGAGGCGATCGTCGTCGGCCTGATCGCCGCGGTCCTCGGCCTGGCCGCCGGGGTCGGCGCGGGCGCCGGGCTGGCCGCGCTGTTCAGCAGCATGGGCGGTGGCATGGAACTGGCCTCGATCGGGGTGCCGCTGTCCGCGGTGATCAGCGCGTTCGTGGTCGGGCTCCTGGTGACCGTGGTGGCGGCGGTGCTGCCGGCGCTTCGCGCCTCCCGGATCGCGCCGGTCGCGGCGATGCAGGACGTGGCCATCCCGGACCGGCCGCTCACCAAGATCACGGTGGCCGGAACGGTGGTCACCGCGCTCGGTGCGGCCGGGCTCGGCCTCGGCCTGTTCGCCGACGCCGGCGACGCCACCCTGTGGCTGATCCTCGGTGGTGTGCTGGTGACGTTCGTCGGCATCGCGCTGCTCACCCCGCTGATCAGCCGGCCGGTGGTGTCGCTGCTCGGGCGCCTCTTCTCGTGGTCGGTGCCGGGCCGGCTGGGCCGGCTCAACTCGGGCCGCAACCCGCGGCGCACGGCGATCACCGCCGCCGCGCTGATGGTGGGCATCGCGCTGGTCACCGGCGTCACCGTGGTCATGGATTCGGCCAAGAGCAGCCTCAAGAGCGAGGCCGCACGGATCCTCAAGGCCCAGATCATGATCAGCGGGGATCAGGGCGGGCCCCGGCCTCCCACGTACGATCCGGCGGTCCTGGACAAGACCGAGCAGATCCCGGGGGTACGCGCGGCGGCCGGCCTCTACAACGACCTGGTGCAGATCGGCGGGGAGCGGCAGTACGTCGCGGCGACCGAGGACCTGGCCGTGCTGGGTCAGGCGTACGGGACGACGGCCACCACTTTGAAGGACGACCAGATCGCGGTCAGCAAACCGGAGGCCACCGAGCAGGGCTGGCAGATCGGGTCGACGGTGGCGATCCAGACGGCCCGCGGTGACGAGCGCACGTACACGGTCACGCATCTGTTCGCGGAGAACGAGCTGCCCGGCAGCATCCTGATGCCGGCCGCCGCGATCAAGGGCTTCGGGATCACCCAGCCGGTCCTCGGCTTCGTCCGGCTCGACGACGGCGTCCCGGTCTCGGCCGTGCTCCCGCAGGTGAAGGCCCTGCTGGCGGACAGCCCGGAGGTCTCCGCGACCGATCAGCAGACCTTCGTGGACGCCCAGGCCGCGCAGTTCGACCAGATCATCACGATGATCCAGATCCTGCTGGGCCTGGCCATCCTGATCGCCGTGCTGGGTGTGGTGAACACGCTCGCCCTGTCGGTCCTGGAACGCACCCGCGAACTGGGGCTGCTGCGGGCGGTGGGCCTGGGCCGTGCGCAGACCATGCGGATGGTCACCGTCGAAGCGGTGGTGATCTCGGTGTTCGGCGCGCTGCTGGGCGTGGTCGTGGGAGCCGGCATGGGCAGCGCGGTCGCCCGCGCGCTGGAGAACGACGGCATCACCGAGATCGTGCTGCCGTGGGGCCGGATGGGCACCTACCTGGGCCTCGCCGCCCTGGTCGGTGTGATCGCCGCGGTCGCGCCCGCGATCCGCGCCGCCCGCCTGAACGTCCTGGGCGCCATCGCCCACGACTGACGGCCCGGCGCGAGCCGCCGAGCAGAAAAGCCCGGCGCGAGCGGCCGAGCCGGGACGGGCCGGCGCGAATGGGACGAAGCACGTGCGGCCCCGGCGGAAGCCGGGGCCGCACGTGTCTGTATCCACCTGCCGTTTCCCGGCGGCGGCGCTGGGGCCTCGAGCCCCACATGGCCGCCGGGGAGAAGGCAGGGAGCGGTCAGGGCCGTACCGGAAAGGGGTTTGAAAGCCGCGGTTATCCGGCCAAGATCTTGTCGAGCTTCTGGAAGCTGGAGCCCCAGCCCTCGCGCGCGTCGCCGGCCATCGCCTCGGGGAACGGGCTCTGGGTGAGCACCAGGCGGGTGCGGCCGCCCTCCTCGTCGTGGAACTCGATGCGCAGGCGCAGCACGTCGGCGCCGAACTCCGGGATGTGGGCGACGTTCTCCTCGCCGACCAGCAGTTCGTTCTCGATCACCTCGACGAAGGTGGCGTTCTGCGGTGACCGCATGTCCGGGTCGGCGTCGTTGACCATGGTGAAGCGCTGGTGCCCGCCGACCCGCAGGTCGATGTCGACGGAGTCGCGCGGCACCGACCAGCCGACCGGGCCGAACCAGGCGGCCAGCTGATCGGGGTCGGTGAACGCCCGGTACACCAGCTCGCGGGGGGCGTCGAAGATGCGGGTGATGACGAGATCGGTCACTGTGTCCTCCGTGTCGTGCGGTCGGTCTGCATGCGCTTGAGGTGGGCGTCGAGACGCGTGAAGTTGGCGTCCCAGAACCGGCGATACCGCTCCATCCACGCGGTCGCCTCGCGCAGCGGCTCGGCCTCGAGCCGGCTGGAACGCCACTGGGCCGAGCGGCTGCGCGAGATCAGGCCCGCGTTCTCCAGGACCTTCAGGTGCCGCGAGATCGCCGGGAGGCTGATGTCGAACGGCTCGGCGAGCTCGGTCACGGTCGCCTCGCCCTCGGCGAGCCGCGCCAGGATGGCGCGCCGCGTCGGGTCGGCGAGAGCCGCGAAGATCACGCTCAACCGGTCGCTCATTTAACCCCTCCGTTAATTAACGGACCGGTTAAATGTAGGCACGCGTGTGGCGGCTGTCAAACCTTGCTGGGTACGCGCCGGTGCAACTCGGCCAGCAGGACCTCGGGGCCGGGTGACATCAGCCCGACGTCGATGACGTACGCGACCTCGTTGCCCCGCCGCCGGATCCGGGGCGGCCCGCCCTTGCCCGGCAGTACGGTCGCGTAGTCCTCGGCCACCGGCGTGATGATCAGCTCGGTGAACGGGCCGCGCCCGTGCAGCGCCACCGAACCGATCCCGGACCAGGGCAGATGCACCGGACGGCGGCCGGTCGCGGCGAAGTCGATCCCGTGCACCGAGGTGTGCAGCCAGCCGAGCCGCCGCCAGAACAGCAGCAGCACCAGCGCCGACACGATCACCGGGATGATCAGCGTGGCCTCGGCGTAGAGCACGATGTCACCGCCGCCCGGCCGGTAACCGGCGGCCATCTTGAGCAGCAGGCTGATGACGAGCATCGGGAACCAGCAGGCGGCGAGGACCCAGAGCGTGGTCACGTAGAACATGCCGCGGGCCTGGATGAAGCTGACCGTGTCGTCGGTCGGCCCGAGAACCTGGTCCACATGATCGGCCATATGTCGATTATGCGCGCATTGCGCGTACGCCATCCGCTCAACGGCGCGATCCCGGCACGCCGGAGACCTGTCGACGGGTGCCTACCGGAACCCGCACGTAGGCTGTGTGCCATGACTGAGTTCGACGGCCTCCCGCTGCTCCGTTCTCCCGTGGCGATCGCCGCCTTCGAGGGGTGGAACGACGCCGCGGATGCTTCGACCGCGGCCGTGGAACACCTCGAACAGGTGTGGGAGGCCCGTGAGGTCACCAGCATCGATCCCGAGGACTTCTACGACTTCCAGGTCAGCCGGCCCACCATCACCATGGCCGAGGGCGAGACCCGAAAGATCGAGTGGCCGACCACCCGGTTCACCGTGGCCAGCCCGCCCGGCGCGGAACGGGACGTGGTGCTGATCCGCGGCATCGAGCCGAGCATGCGGTGGCGCACCTTCTGCGAATCGGTGCTGGAGATCTGCCACAGCCTCGAGGTGAACCGCATCGTGCTGCTCGGCGCGCTGCTCGCCGACGTGCCGTACACCCGGCCCCTGCCGATCAGCGGCAGCGCGTCGGACCGTGAGATCGGCGAGAAGTACAAGGTGGTCCCGACCCGGTACGACGGCCCCACCGGCATCGTCGGCGTGCTCCACGAGGCGGCCGCCCGCGCCGACCTGGACGCCCTCTCGTTCTGGGTGCACGTGCCGCACTACGCGAACAACCCGCCCTGCCCCAAGGCGACCCTCGCCCTGCTGAGCCGGATCGAGGACGTGCTCGACCTGCCGGTGCCGATGGCCGACCTGGCCGAGCAGGCCGACGACTGGGAGAAGAAGGTCCGTGCCGCCGCCGAGCAGGACTCCGAGCTCGGCGAGTACGTCCGGGAGCTGGAGGAGCGGGTCGGTGACGCGGGCATCCAGCCGCTGACCGGCGACGAGATCGCCAGCGAGTTCGAGAAGTACCTGCGGCGCCGGGGCGGTTCGGCCGGACCCACCGCCGGATCCTGGTAGACGCTCACGTGTCCCCCGCCGGGCAGCCGCCCGGCGGGGGATTTCGCGTTCACACGCGGGCGAGATCTCCTCCGGCGACGCGGTCCAAGAACGCGCTCCACTCCGCACGAGTGAACATCAGCGCCGGCTGGGCCGGGTTCTTACCGTCCCGGACCGCGATGATGTCCTCGTCGATCCTCGCGACCTCGACGCAGGACCCGGACGCGCAGAAGGAACTGCGCTCCCACCTCGTTGTGGTGTCACCCATTTCTAGCCTTCCTCGCCAGTTATCCGTTATGGGGTTTCTCGTCGACGCCGCACGCCGCTCTGGCCACTCTCGCGCGCAAGTCGTACACGCGGGCCAGAATCAGCGCCCTGGTCGCGTCCTCATCGAGCGATCGGGACCAGAAACGCTCGAAGACATTTCGGTGATAACCCACCTCGACCGGATCTTGGACCAATTCGTCCCGAAGGTAGGTCTCCCGGTACAGCACGGCGTCATCGGGGTCGGGGCTGAGGTCGAGCACCGAGAACGCGCCCGAGGAGCCCATCAGAACTCCGGCGTCCATGGGTAGTACCCGGACGTGCATATTGGGCCGGGCGGCCTCGTTCGCCAGGCTCTCGTACTGGTCGGCCGTCACCTGGAGGCCGCCGACCGAGCGCCACAGCACCGACTCGTCGAGAAGCAGCAGGTAGTCCGGCGCACCGTCACGCTGGAAGACGTCGCGCCGGCGGGACAACCGGACGTCCCGCCGGACCCGCCGCTCGTCCTCGGTGAGGCTCTTGTCGAACCACCCGATCGTGGCGTCCGCGACGGCCGAGGTCTGCAGATGCCCGGGCACCAGGGTGGTCTGATACTCACGGATCGTGGTGGCGGCCAGCTCGAACTGGAGGAGCTGGAGCAACCCGGTCGGCAGGTGTTCGCGATACTCCGGGTTGGTCCAGTACCGCTCGCGGCGGGCGACCCGCGCGTCCTCAGCCAGCGACGCGACGCGCTCCTCGTCCAGGACGCCGTACGTCTCCAGCACCGCACGCAGATCGGTCGGCGAGATGGTGACCTCGCCCAGCTCGATGCGCTGCAGCTTGGAGAGGGACCAGCCGAGGGTCTCGGCGATCTCGTGCTGACTCCTGCCGGTCTCCTCACGGGCGGAGCGGAGCGCGAGCCGGACCCGCCGTCGCGCGACGGCGGGCAGCTCGGTGTGCGCAGCCGCCATGCGATATCCTCACAAAAACGTCGAAAGCCGCGAATCACCCATGACTGCAACATCGCAGATGGCTGTCGCCCATGGCCTGCCGCACAATACTCCAGGGAACAAACCGGACACCAAACCGGGTCGCCGTCACCGGTCGTGGAACTCCAGGGATCGCACCAGGCCCCGGCAGAACTCGGCGAACTCCCGCTCGTCCCGGGAGGAGAAGACCTCCACCACCTGACCCCGGTACTCGGCGCGCACCTGCCACCACCGGCGCCGGCGCGGGCGTACGCAGATCGTGCCGTAGACCACCAGGACCCCGACCAGCAGGGCGGTGAGCAGGATCGAGACCGAGCCCACCACCGGGATCGACACCACGGCCGCGGCCAGGGCGGACACGCCGAAGACCTGCCGCCCGGAGGCGTCCGGCTCGGGGTCGTGCCGGACGATGTGGACATCGAAGAGCTCCGCCACCAGGAAGCGGCGCCGGACGGTTTGTGCAACCTCCACGACGCTGTGGGTGATGACGGCTCGCGGACCGCGATAGAAAACCGGCAACTCCATCCCCCTCCTCCCGGATCCAGGACCTCGTCGCCTTAACGCAGGTTCAGTATGCGGGGACGGTGGTCTATCCGCCAGGCTGCTGACAGCCTTGTAGCTGATAGGCGGATTCACTCACGGATTCATCGTGCGCGCGCGTGTCAATGCCGCCCGGATCACAGTTCGTGCCGCATCCTAGGAACCTAGCTATGTCGGGAGGCCACGATGACGATCAATCCGGGCGCCGCCGAGTTCCCGCATCGGCAGATCGCGACCCAGCTCCGCGAGCGCATCCGGCGAGGTGACTGGCAACCCGGCGAACGGCTGCCGTCCATTCCGGCCATGGCGGAGATGTTCGGCGTCGCGAAGCAGACCGTGCAGCGCACCGTGGACCAGCTGCGCGTGGAGGGTCTGCTGATCACCAAGCCGGGATCCGGCACGTACGTCCGGGGCACCCGCCGCCGCCTCAACCGGCTCTCCCGGGGCCGCTACGGTGCACACCGCGGTTACCACGCCGACCTGGCCGCCCGCTACCGCCAGCAGCTCGTGGCGGTGGGCCGGGAACCCGCACCGCCCGAGGTGGCGGACGCCTTCGGGGTACGGGACGGCACCGAACTGCTGGTCCGCCGGCACGTGGTCCGTACCGACGAGGCGACGGTCGAGGTGGGCGCGTCGTGGTTCCGGGTGACCGACACCAGCGGCACCTCCCTGGAGCGGATGGAGGCCTTCGGGCGGCCGCTCTACCAGGAGGCGGAGGAGGTGCTGGGCCGGCGGTACGCGTCGGCGACGGACACCATCAGCGCCCGGCAGCCCAGCCGGGAGGAGGCCGAGACCCTCCAGATCCGGCCGGACACACCGGTGCTGCACCTGCTGCACGTCGCGTTCGACGACACCCGCAAGCCGATCGAGGTGGCCCAGGCGACCTGGCCGGGTCCGATGACCACGCTGACCGAGGAGTACCGCATCCCGGCGCCGGCCGCCGAACCCGGCCCGGAACCGGGGTTCGCGCTCGCCTAGACCTGGGCCAGCAGCGTGCGCAGGGTGGCGGCGAAGCGGTCCGGCTCCTCGAACATGGCGCGATGGCCGGCGCCGGGCAGCACTTCCAGGCGCTTGGCCGGGGCGGCCAGGGCGGCGTACCACTCGTCGAAGAGGACCGACAGGCCGCGCATCTCGTTCCCGCCCTGGATGAAGTAGGCGGGCACGACCAGGCGCGGCACGTCGCGGCGCAGGTCGGTGTCCTGCATGCGCGGGTACAGCACGCTCCAGGTGTCCATGATCGCGGTCAGCGTGTGTGCCTTGTGGAGCAGCGTGTACTCCGGGACGCCGATCTCGAACGCGGGCGGCTTCTGGTCGTACGCCTCGCTCTCGTGGAGCAGGAAGGGCTCGTAGCCCCAGAAATCCGCGTACGGCGGCGGGCCCTGCTCGGAGAGCCGGGTGACCACGTCGTCGCGGCCGGACGACTTGGCCCAGGCCAGGATGTCGGTGTAGAAGAGCTGGTCGCTGGCGCGCAGGTCGACGGCCTGGCCGGTGCCGACGTAGGCGCGGTACTTCTGCGGCGCGCGGTGCGCGGCGAGGGCGCCGGGGATCGAGCCGCCGGAGAACGCGAGCAGGTGGATCCGGTCCTGGTGGAAGCGGGTGCGCAGGTAATCGGTAACGGTCAGGATGTCCGCGACCGTACTGTCCACGGTGACCCGGCCGGCCGGGTCCAGCTCCGGATAGGACGCACCGCCGCCGCGGCGGTCCAGGGTGGCGACCACGAAGTCCTGTTCCAGGGCGGCCAGGTGACGGCGCATCGCACCGGTCTCCGAGCCGCCGGGTGTGCCGGGGACGAAGAGCAGCACCGGGCGGGTGGTGTCGGCGCCACGGATCAGCACGCCGAGGCCGCTCACCGAGGTCAGCTCGGCGACGCCGCCGGGGATCGCGGCGGTCCGGGCCGGAACGGCCACCGCGACGGTGACGGCGAGCAGCGCGGCGGTGGCCAGGGCGATCGGGATCCGGCGGCGCGGGCCGGCTCCGTACGCCGCACCGATCGCCATCGGCAGCAGCGACAGCAGGCCGTGCACACCCCGGCCGGAGAGCAACGCGACGAGACCGAACGCGCTGAGGTGCGGGGCGTCGACCGAAGGGCCGGTGATCGGGAGGCGGGTGAGTTCGAGCGCGGCGGCGTACGCCAGCGGGGTGGTGATGATCGCCCAGCGCGAGCGCGTCACCCGGCCGGCGGCGAGGCCCACGGCCGCGCTGATCACGATGGACCAGAGCGCCTGAGCGTTGGTGAGCGGGCCGCGCGGCGTCCAGAGTGCGGCGGCGGCACCCCAGCCGGCCGCCAGCAGGACGGACGCACCGATGCGGAACCAGGTCGATGTCATGGCAGCGAGGATCGGCCCCGGCGGCGGGACCGCGCACCGGCCGGCGGAACCGGGGCGGACCCTACTTTGGTAGGTGCCGTGCTTCGCGCGTACCTCATAGGCTGCGCTCATGCTCTTCGCCCTGCTGGTGCCCGACCCCGGCAGTGCTCGGGCGGCCGCGCGCGACCGCCTGGCGGACGCCATCGCGATCGCGCTGGCCCTCGCCTACGGATCGCTCATGGTCGCGCTGGGCGACGCCACCCGGCCCGGCGCGTTCCTGCCCTGGCCGGCCGACATCGCGGCCGGGCTGGCCTGCACCGCCGCGTTGCTGCTGCGGCGCCGGCATCCGCTCGGCGTGACCGTCGCGCTGCTGCCGTTCGGCGCGGTGTCCGTGATGGCGACCGGGGCGATCACGCTGGCGCTGTTCACCGCCGCGATCCGGTTCCGTCCGCCGCTGTTGCTGCTGCTCGGAGCCGCGAACGTCGCCACCGCGAGCATCTACTACCTGCTGCACGACCGGCCGGCCTACGAGATCTGGGTGGACTTCGTGATGCGCGGGGTGATCACCGCGGCGGCGCTCGGCTGGGGCCTGTTCATGCAGGCCTACCGCCGGCTCACCGCGTCGCTGCGCGAGCAGGCCGCCCGACTGGAGGCCGAGCAGGAACTGCGCGAGGACCGCGCCCGGCTCACCGAGCGGGCCCGGATCGCCCGCGAGATGCACGACGTCCTCGCCCACCGGATGTCGCTGATCAGCCTGCACGCCGGCGCCCTCGAGGTGCGTTCGGAGGTCTCCGCCGAGGAGCTGAGCATCGCGGCGGGAGCGATCCGCGGCTCGGCGCACGAGGCCCTCGAGGAACTGCGGGCGGTGGTCGGTGTGCCGAGCGGGCGGCCGGAGCCGCCGCAGCCCGGCCTCGCGGACATGGCCGGCCTGGTGGAGAGCGCGCGGGCGGCGGGCATGGCGGTGGACTACGCGAGCGCGGTGCCGCCGGACGGACCGCCCGTGGTGCTCGGGCGCACGGCGTACCGGATCGTCCAGGAGGGCCTGACCAACGCACGCAAGCACGGTGCGGGGCCGGCCGCGTCGGTGCGCCTGGCCGGCAGCGCCGGTCGCGGCCTGCGGATCACCATCATCAACCCCCTTTCCGGTACGCGTGAAGCGCCCGCTGCCGGTGGCGGTGCGGGGCTGGTCGGCATCGGGGAGCGGGTGGCGCTCGCCGGCGGACAGGTCCGGTACGGCTCCTCGCGCGGGGAGTTCCGGCTGGAGGCCGAGTTGCCGTGGCCGGCGTGAGTGATTTCGAGCGGCCGATCCGGCTCGCCATCGTGGACGACGATCCCCTGGTCCGGGCCGGTCTGCGGATCCTGGTCGGCGGCTCGCCGGACATCGAGGTGGTGGCCGAGGCCGGCGACGGCGCGCAGGCGGTCACGGTGGCCGGCGCGCACTGGCCGGACGTGATGCTGATGGACATCCGGATGCCGGAGGTGGACGGGCTGGTCGCCACCCGCCGGATCCGCGGGCGCCCGGGCGCGCCGCAGGTGATCGTGCTGACCACGTTCGACGCCGACGAGTACGTGCTCGAGGCGTTACGCGGCGGGGCCAGCGGTTTCCTGCTCAAGGACACCCCGCCGCGGGAGATCCTGGCCGCCGTGCGCAGCGTGGCGTCCGGAGCGGCGAGCCTCTCCCCCACCGTGATCCGCCGGCTGATCGACCACGTCGCCGACCCCGAGGCGGGCACCCGCCGGGCCCGCGCCCGCGGCCGGCTGGCGGTGCTGACCGACCGGGAACGCGAGGTGGCGCTCCTGGTCGGGCACGGCCGGTCGAACGCCGAGATCGGCGCCGGCCTGCGGATGAGCCTGCCGACGGTGAAAGGGCACGTCTCCCGGCTGCTGACGAAGCTGGACCTGAACAACCGGGTGCAGATCGCCCTGCTGGTGCACGACGCCGAACTGATCTGAAGCGGACCGGGCGCCGCATCGCCCCCCGATGCCGGCGTCCGGTCCACTGCCCCGCTGAGGTCAGGCCGGAGCGGGTGCCGGAGTGGCCGCCGGCGCGGCCGGGGCGGGCAGGCGGCGCAGGTCGCGGGCGATCAGGCCGAAACCGGCGAGCAGCAGCAGCGGCCCGGTCACCCCGATCGGGCCGAGCCCGAGGCCGAGGAAGGCGGCGATACCGGCGACCACGAGCGCCGCGGTCCACCAGCGGGTCACCCGGCTCACCGCGGCGCCCACCGCCACCGCGATCAGTCCGAGCAGGCTGAGCAGCATGCCGGGCATCGCCCAGCCGAAGGTGAACGCCGCGTACCCGCCCAGGGTCTCGCTCACCCGGTCGGCGGTGGCCGCGTCCAGCACCTGCCGGGCCGCCAGGTCCGCGGAGTCGCCCACCATCAGCCCGCTGAAGTTGATCAGCGCGAGAACGGTGATCCCGGCCGCCACCTGGGTGAACCGGTTGGCCCGGGCCGCCACGGCGAGCACCGCGGGCACGAACAGGATCCAGGCGAAGTGCAGGAACAGGGCGCTCACCTGGGTCTGCACCGGCTTGGCCACGCTGTCCGCGAGGTCGCCGGACCAGTCCGGCACGGTCGCCATGCCGATCGCGAACGAGAGCGGTGCGGCGTACAGGGCGAACTGACCGAATCCGCGGCGGAAGGCGCCGAAGGTGTCCGGCTCCGGCTCGGCGGGGGCCGGCCGCGGGCGTACCAGCCGCCAGGCCGCGGCACCGTAGGCACCGATCATGACGATCGGGCCGAGCAGGCAGAGCGGCACCGGCGAGATCGCGAACGCCAGGTAGAGCGCCATGCCCAGCAGCGCGGCGCCGGCGGTCCACCAGTCGATCACCCGTCCGCGGGCGGCCGCGATCGGGGTGAGGATGAGCGACAGGCCCCAGCCGATCAGGCCCGGCCATTGCCAGCCGGCGACCGTCACGCTCATCGCCAGGAACTTCTCGTCGACCGCCTGCACCTGCGCGTCCGGCAGGGTCTGCTCCAGGGCGAGCAGGACGAAGTCGTTCGCCATCAGCGCCGAGAAGGTGGCCAGGCCGACGATCACCGCTATCCAGGCGATCCGGGCGAGCACGGCGCCGCGCTGCCGGATCGGCGCCAGCAGGCCGAGCAGACCGGGTACGAACAGCACCCAAGCCCAGTGCAGCAGGATCGAGTGTGCCTGCACCGCGTCCGGGTGCTGGCGGTAGATCCCGTACTGCTCCGGGATGCCGAGCGCCGGGTCCACCCCGGTCGCCACGGCCAGTGCGATCGGCGCGGCCACCAGGCTCGCGGCCGCTGCTTTACGCCACATGATTGTTTCCTCCCCCTCGGTGTTTCTTCAACCGGCGGGAACGTTACGAACGCGGGGCGGGGGCGTCGCCCGTACCGGGAGTGATCCGGCCTCCCCCGCGCGGCGGACGGCCGATCATCCTGGGGGTGGGTCCGGCCGGCCGGGCCGGGCCGTACCGTCGACGCGTGTTACGGCAACAGCTCAGACGGATCCGCCGCACCGACGTGGCGGTGGCCGCCGGATTCACGGCGTTCGCGGTGGTCGAGGAACAGCTCATCCGGATGCCGGGGAACTGGTGGCCGTACGCGCTGGCCGGCTACACCCTGCTGATCCTCATCCGCCGGCTGATACCGCTGCTGGCGATGATCCCGCACGGGTTCGTGGTGCTGAGCGTGTTCTACGTCGAGACGACCATCGACGGCGAGAAGACCGTGAACTTCCGGCTCTGGCAGGTGGTCGCGATGGTCGTCTGCGCGTACACGGTCGGCCGCTGGGAACCGCCGTTCGGGCCGGACCGCCGGATCACCCACCGGGGCGCGGCCGGCGCGCTGCTGATCCTGGGGACGGTGGCGATGTACAACCACGAGAACCCGGGCGACCCGATGGCGAACATCTTCTTCCCGCTGGCGCCGTACGTGCTCGGGATCGTGGTCTCGGTGCAGGCCCGGCGGCTCGCCGACGCGGCCGGGGTACGGGCCGAGTTCCGCGAGCGGCAGGCCCGGGAGGCGGTCACCGAGGAGCGGGTGCGGATCGCCCGCGAGCTGCACGACATGGTGGCGCACAGCGTGACCGTCATGGTGATCCAGGCCGGGGTGGTGCGCCGCCGGCTCGACGCCGGTCTGCCGGTGGACCCGCAGCTGTTGCAGTACATCGAATCGGCCGGGCGGGACGCGGTTACCGAACTGCGCCGTACGCTCGGGCTGTTGCGCGGCGACGGCGACGGCACCGCCCAGCCGCCGGTCGGTCTGGACCGCCTCGACGACCTGGTGGGGCAGGTCCGGGAAGCGGGTCTCGCGGTGACCGTGCGCCGCGGCGGTGAGCCGGTGCCGCTGCTGCCGGCGGTGGACGTGTCGGCGTACCGGATCGTCCAGGAGGCCCTGACCAACGTGCTGAAACACGCGCACGCGGCGTCGGCCGAGCTCACCGTGGACTACCGGGCCGACGGCCTGCACCTGGGCGTGGTGAACGACGGGCCACCGGCCGCTCCGTCGTCCGGCGGAGGGCAGGGGCTGATCGGGATGCGCGAACGGGTCACCCTGTTCGGCGGGGACCTGCACGCGGGTCCGCGACCGCCGGGCGGGTTCGCCGTGGAGGCGCGGCTGCCGGTTCTGCCCGCCGCCGTCCGGGACGGTGCGGCCCGGTGACGATCAGTGTGGTGATCGCCGACGACCAGCGGATGCTGCGGGCCGGTCTGCGCATGGTGATCGAGACCGAGCCGGACATGAACGTGATCGGCGAGGCGAGCGACGGCACCGAGGCGGTGGCGGTGGCCCGGCGGCTGCGGCCGGACGTGGTGCTGATGGACATCGCCATGCCCCGGCAGGACGGGCTGACGGCCACCCGGACGCTGCTGAGTGCTCCGGATCCGCCCCGGGTCATCGTGCTGACCACGTTCGACTCGGACGAGAACCTGTACCGGGCGCTCCAGGCCGGGGCCAGCGGGTTCCTGCTCAAGGTCTCGTCGCCGGAGCATCTGATCACGGCGATCCGGGTGGTGGCGGCCGGCGAGGCGCTGCTGGACCCGGCGGTGACCACGCGGGTCATCTCGGCGTTCGCCGGGCGGCCCGGTCCGGTGCCGCCGCCGGAACTGGGCGAGCTGACGCCGCGCGAGGTGGACGTATTACGGCTGATGGCGCGCGGCATGTCGAACGGGGAGATCGCCGCGGCGCTCACCGTCGGCGAGGCGACCGTCAAGACGCACGTGGCGCGGGTGCTGATGAAACTCGGGCTGCGAGATCGGGTGCAGGCGGTGGTCTACGCGTACGAGTCGGGGCTGGTCCGCGCCGGCGGCGGCTGACGAAAGAATCCTTATTCCGGCCGGGCTCAGATATGTCCGGCGATTCCGTCGGCCGCTGTGCCGCCGCTTAGTGAGAAAGGCCGGGCCCGGGACGCCTGATCGCGTCCCGGGCCCGGGCTACCTGCTGGTCCGGTGGAGGCCCGGAGATCCCGGGCCGGTACACCGAAGGTGACTTACAGAATGCTGCCGACCAGCCCGCCGACCTGCGGACCCTGCTTGGTCGAGTTGAAGTTGAGCAGCCCGACCTGGCCGGTGCTGTTGTGGTAGCCACCGTCGCCGTAGCCGCCGCTCAGGCCGTGGGCGTAGCCGTGGCCGCCGTGGCCGTAGCTGCTCACGTAGCTGTTGCCGTAGTAGCACTCGTCGTCGTCGGCGTCGAGCACGTAGATCGGCTGCGGCGCGCTGTGGACGACGGCGAGGCCGCCACCGTTGTTGCAGGACTTGCCACAACCGGCCTCGGCCGCGGAGGCGGGGCCGGCCAGGGCCAGGCTCGCGCCGGTGGCCAGGAAGAGACCGCCGAGGAACAGAGCCGTACGACGCATGATGTTTCCTTTCGGACGTTGGTTTGACCAAAGAAAGTCTGTCTGAATCGCCGCCCAAATTCTTCGATTTTGACCCGATATTCGACGATCGGGCAAGATTTAGTGGATTAGCCTCCCGGCCCGGCGAGACGGGGTTATGGTCGCCCGGGGATCTGCTTTCACTGAGCACCGATAGACGCAGAAAAGCCCCCGTCCGCATCGCTGACGGGGGCCTTTTCCGGAATGCTACAAACGCACTCCGAGCAGGGCATTTACTGTCCGGGACATCAATTGCGGCGCATCGGTGTCAGCACCGGCGCCGGCCAGTGCGGCCTCCGCCCACGCGTCCACCAGCGCCAACACGCCCGGCGTGTCGAGATCGTCGGCCAGCGCCTCCCGAACCGCGCCCAGCAGCCCGGCCCCGGACGGCCCGGCCGGTGCGGCAGCGGCCTCCCGCCAGCGGGCCAGCCGGTCCAGACCGGTCTTGAGCACCTCGTCGGTCCAGTCCCGGTCGCCGCGGTAGTGGTCGGCGAGCAGGCCAAGGCGTACGCCCATCGGGTCCACGCCGTCGCCGCGCAGCCGGGACACGAAGACCAGGTTGCCCCGGGACTTCGACATCTTCTCGCCGTCCAGCCCGATCATGCCGGCGTGCACGTAGTGCGCGGCGAACGGCTCCGCGCCGGTGAGCACCTCGGCGTGCGCCGCCGAGCACTCGTGGTGCGGGTAGAGCAGGTCGCTGCCGCCACCCTGCACGTCGATCGTGTCGCCGAGCAGGCCCAGCGCGATCGTGGCGCACTCGATGTGCCAGCCGGGACGGCCCGGACCCAGGTCGCCGCCGTCCCAGACCGGCTCGCCGTCACGGGCGCCGCGCCACAGCAGCGGGTCGAGCGGGTCGCGCTTGCCGGACCGCTCCGGGTCACCGCCGCGCTCCGCCGAGAGCACCAGCATCTCGTCCCGGGACAGGTGTGACTCGTAGCCGAACCGAGGTGCGGCGCTGATGTCGAAATAGACGTCGCCGGTGCCGTCCTCGAGCTTGTACGCCGCGCCCTTCGCCACCAGGTCGGCGACGTGCTCGACGATCTTCGGAATCGACTCGACGGCACCGACGTAGTGGGCCGGCGGGATGATCCGCAGGGCCTCCATGTCCTCGCGGAACAGGGCGGTCTCGCGCATCGCCAGGACGATCCAGTCCTCGCCGTCGCGCTCCGCCCGCTCCAGCAGCGGGTCGTCGATGTCGGTCACGTTCTGCACGTACCGCACGTCGTGGCCGGCGTCGCGCCACATCCGGTTCACCAGGTCGAAGGCGATCATGGTGGCGGCGTGCCCGAGGTGGGTCGCGTCGTACGGCGTGATGCCGCAGACGTACATCGTGGCGGTCGAGGCCGGCGTGCTGGGCTGCACCGACTCCCGCGCTGAATCGAAGAGCCGCAGCGGTGTGCGCCCCGGCGTTTCCGGCAGGCGGGGTACGTCGTGCCCGGTCCAAGCGTCCATGGTCGGAGCCTATCCAGCGGCACCCGCGCACACCCTGGGCGCGTGACCTAAACCTCTGTCACTAGATCGGCGGCCACGGGATGGCCGGCCAGTCCTGGGGTGGTCTCGGGAAACGGCAGGCCCGCAGCAGCCGTTTCACCCGCAGAGCGACGTGCTGCACCTCGGAGGTCGTCAGGTGCTCCTCGAGGGCCGCGCCGAGCGGCCCGGTCAGCTGCTCGGCGAGCCGGGTGAGCACCTCGGCGGCCTCGTCCGGCAGCGGCTTGCCGGTCCAGCCCCACAGCACGGTACGCAGCTTGTTCTCCACGTGGAAGCTGACACCGTGGTCCACGCCGTGCACCCCGCCGGTGGCCGGGTAGAGCACGTGGCCGCCCTTGCGGTCGGCGTTGTTGATCACCGCGTCGAAGATCGCCAGGCGGGCCAGCCGGGGGTCGTCGGCGTGGGCCAGCGCGTACGCGTCGCCGTCGTCGTCGCGGGCCGCGGCCACCGCGAACCAGCCGGCCGGCACGTCATACGCCGGGACGAAGCCGATCAGACCCTCCACCTGGGACGGCTCGTCGATCCAGAGCTGCAGCGCGCCGGTGCCCAGCGGACCGTCCCGCAGGATCGTCGGCGGCACCAGGTCCCAGCCGGTGGCCCGGGACACCAGATAGGCGGAAACCTCCCGTCCGGCCAGCGTGCCGTCCGGGAAGTCCCAGAGCGGGCGCTCGCCGCGAACCGGCTTGTAGACGCAGCGCCGGGTCAGCCCGCCCAGGCTGATCTCGGCACGCAGCGTGGTGTTCGAGGCGTCCACCAGACGCCCTTCGATCTCGATCCGGCCCCGGCCGAGCAGTTCGAGGGCGTCCGCCTCCGCGAGCACGGCCGTGGGCTCGGCAGTCACCGGTGGTAACCGTTGTGCCGGGGGCAGAGGTGGCCGGCCGGGTCCAGCGGCTGGCCACAGAGCGGGCACGGCGGCCGTCCGGCCGCCACCACGCGGCGGGCCCGGTCGATGAACGCCCGGGTCGCCTCCGGGGTCAGCCGCACCCGCAGCCGGTCCAGGTCGTCGTCCGGCTCGTCCTCGTCCTCGTCGCCGTCGACGTCGTCCTCCTCGTCGTCCGGCAGCGAACCGGACAACCCGGCCTCGGGCTCACCGGCCTCGATCGCCTCGATCACCACGGTGCCGGTGTCCACGTCGAAGGCCAGGCCCAGCGTGCCGACCCGGAACTCCTCGTCGACCGGGCTGTCCAGCGGCTCGTTGTCGTGCACCACCGGCAGCGCGGCCTCGGGCAGATCGACACCGAACCGCTTGTTCGCCTCCAGGAGGAGCTCCTCCAGCTTCTCGGCGAGCAGCGACACCTGAACCTTCTCCAGCGCCACGCTGATCACCCGGCCGCCGCCGCGGGCCTGGAGGTAGAAAGTACGATCCCCCGGCTCGCCCACCGTCCCGGCGACGAACCGCTCGGGCGGCTCGAAGGCATGCACTTGGTGGGTCATGGGGACAACCCTAACCATCGAAACGGCCGATCGCGCGGGTCACCTTGGCGGGTTCGCCGAGGGCGCAAAGCGGTACACGCTGCGGCTATACGTCGGTCACCGAGCGTAAATCAGACGCCGCCTCCGGCGCCGCCACCCACCGCCGCGTCACTCTGCGCGGCCTTCTCCCGGTCCGCTGTCGGCGGGGGTACGAGTGAGCCCAGCTCACCGGTCTCGTTGAGGCGGACCAGGAACGGCCGGGTCGGGGTGTACCGGATTACCGTGACCGACGCCGGGTCGGCCACGATCCGCTGGAACTCGTCCAGGTGCAGGCCCAGCGCGTCAGCGGCGATGGCCTTGATCACATCACCGTGGCTGCACGCCAGCCAGATCGCCTCCGGCCCGTGCTCGGCGGTCACCCGGGCGTCCCACGATCGGACCGCCGCGACGGCCCGCGCCGACATCGCGGCCATCGCCTCCCCGTTCGGGAAGACCGCGGCGCTCGGATGATGCTGCACCACCGGCCAGAGCGGCTCCTGCGCCAGCTCCTTGAGCGGGCGGCCCTCCCAGTCGCCGTACCCACACTCGATCAGGCCGTCGTCGGTCACCGGGTCCGCGTACGGCAGCGCCAGCTCCAGGGTCTGCCGGCACCGGATCAGCGGGCTGGTCACCACCGCCGCCAGGGGCAGTTCGCGCAGCCGCTCGCCGACCCGGGCGGCCTGGGCCCGGCCGGTGTCGTCGAGTTCCACCGGTTGCCGGCCGGCCAGGCCGCCGGTCGCGTTCGCCGTGGTGCGGCCGTGCCGCAGCAGCAGGACGGTCGCCACTAGCCGGCCACTCCGGACTCGTGGAACGCCTCGGCGACCAGCCGCAGCGTCGCGATGCCGCCGTCCAGGTCGCCGACGTACGGGCTGATCGACAGCGTCCCGACGCCGGCCGCCGCGTACTCCCGGAGGCGCTTCTTGACCTGCTCCTTCGGCCCGATGATCGAGGTCCGCTCGATGAACTCCTGCGGCACCGCCTCGGCCGCCTCGGCGACCTGCTTGTTCAGATAGAGGTCCTGGACCCGGCGGGCCTCGTCGGCGTAACCCATCCGGACCGCGAGCTGGTTGTAGAAGTTCTGCTCGCGGCTGCCCATCCCGCCGAGGTAGAGCGCCGCGTACCAGCGGACCACGTCGGCGCAGGCGGCCAGATCGTCGCCGACCACCACCGGGACGCTCGGCGCCACGTCGAACCCGTCCATGGTCAGGCCGCGCTTCTCGCGGCCGCGCGCGATGTGGCTCAGATGGTCGCCGGCCGCGTCCGGGGCGAAGAAGATGGCGAGCCAGCCGTCCGCGATCTCGCCGGCCAGCTCCAGGTTCTTCGGGCCGACCGCGGCCAGGTAGATCGGCACCTCGGTGCGCGGCGGGTGGAAGCCCAGCTTGATCGCCTTGCCGGCACCGCCGGGCAGCGGCAGCGTGTAGTGCTCGCCGGAGTAGGACACCGGCTGCCGGGCGACGGCCATCTTCACGATGTCCACGTACTCCCGGGTACGGGCCAGCGGCTTGGCGAACCGCACGCCGTGCCAGCCCTCGGACACCTGCGGGCCGGAGACGCCGAGGCCGAGGCGGAACCGGCCGCCGGACAGGGTGTCGATCGTGGCGGCGGTCATCGCGGTCATCGCCGGGGTGCGCGCCGGGATCTGCATCACCGCGGCGCCCAGATCGATCCGCTCGGTCTGCCCGGCGAACCAGGCCAGCATGCTCACCGTGTCCGAGCCGTACGCCTCCGCGGCCCAGACCACGGAATAGCCGAGCCGGTCCGCCTCCTGAGCCATGGCGAGATGATCGGCGGGTGTGCTCCACGCCGTCTGGTAGCCGAGGCTGAGTCCGAGCCGCACGTGCCCTCCCGAGATCTTGGTGTCCGCCGCAAAGCATATTTCCGTCCGGTAGCCGACGCGGCGCGCGGGTGCTTCAGCATTTCGCGAAGTGCAAGGTCTGAATAAGGTTCACTCATGCATCAGCGACCGCTCGGCCGAAGCGGGCTAGCGGTTTCGCGGCTCGCGCTCGGCACCATGACCTGGGGACGGGACACCGACCCCGACGACGCGGCCGACCAGCTGAAGATCTTCCTGGAGGCCGGCGGCACGCTCATCGACACCGCCGACGTGTACGGCGACGGCGACGCCGAGTCGGTGATCGGCTCGCTGCTCGACCACCTGGTGCCCCGCGACGAGGTGGTGATCGCCACCAAGGCGGGACTCACCCCGCACCGGTACCGGCCGCGCGACGGCTCCCGGGGCAACCTGCTCCGGTCGCTGGACGCGTCGCTGCGCCGGCTGGGCACCGACTACGTGGACCTGTGGCAGGTGCACGGGTACGACGCGCAGACACCGTTCGAGGAGACCCTGTCCGCCCTAGATCACGCCGTCTCCACCGGCCGGGTCCGGTACGTGGGGGTCTCCAACTTCGCGGCCTGGCAGACCGCGCGGGCGGCGACGTGGCAGTCCGCATACCCGGGACGGGCCCCGATCGTGGCCGCCCAGATGGAGTATTCGCTGCTGGAACGCGGGATCGAGCGGGAGCTGCTGCCGGCCGCGGCCACCCTCGGGTTCGGGGTGCTCGCCTGGTCGCCGCTGGGCCGGGGCGTGCTCACCGGCAAGTACCGCAACGGCCGCCCGCTGGACTCGCGAGCCGCGTCCGAGCACCTGGCGCCGTTCGTGCAGACCTACCTGGAGCCGCGCAGCTCCAGCATCGTCGAGGCGGTGGTGACCGCGGCGGGCGGCCTCGGCGTCTCCCCGCTCGAGGTGGCACTGGCCTGGATCCGGGACCGGCCCGGGGTGGCCGCCCCGATCCTGGGCGCCCGCACCGCCGGCCAGTTGCAGGGCGCGCTGCGCAGCGAGCAGCTGACCCTGCCGGCCGAGATCGCCATGGCCCTGGACGACGTCTCCGCGATCGACGTCGGCTATCCGGAACGTGAGGGTGCCGGTTACCCGCACACCGACGGATGAGCCGGCTGCTGCGTCCGCTGGTCCGCGCCGGGACCTACCGGCGTGCGGTGTTCCTGCTGCTCGGCGCGGTGCTGGCGCTGCCGTACCTGCTGGGCGCCGGACTGCTGGCACAGACCCTGATCGAGAGCGGCGCCGGCCGGCCCGACCTGCTCGCGGTCATCGCGGTGTGCGGGCTGATCGCGCTGGTGCCGCCGTTCCTGGGCGGGACCCGGGAGCTGCAGATCGTGGCGGCCCGCTCGCTGCTCGGTGTGGACCTGCCCGGCCACGACCGCGGCCACCCGCCGGAGCTGGAGACCCGGTTGCGCGCGGCGGTCTGGTTCGGCCTGCACCTGCTCAGCGGCGTGGCGATCGGCGCGGTGATGCTGTTCGCGATCCCGGTCGCGATTCTCGCCCTGGCCGGCGGCGAAGGGCTGGCGGACCGCTCCTCCTGGTGGTGGATCCCGGCCGGTCCGCTGCTGCTGATCACCTCGATCTACGCGACCGCCGGGCTGGGCCGGCTGGCCGCCACCATGGCACCGGTGCTGCTGGGCCCCTCACCCGCCCAGCGCCTGGCCGAGGCGCACGAGCAGGAGCGGCGGCTCGCCGAACGCAACCGGCTGGCCCGCGAGCTGCACGACTCGGTCGGCCACGCACTGACCGCGATGACCCTGCAGGCTGGTGCCGCCCGGGCGGTCTTCGACAGCGACCCCGGCTTCGCCCGGCAGGCGCTGCACGCGATCGAGGAGACCGGGCGCACGGCGGCCGGCGAACTGGACGCGGTCCTCGGCATCCTGCGCGACGACGCGGCCAGCAGGGCGCCCGCGCCCACCCTGGCCGACCTGGACCGCCTGCTCACCGGCGACGTCGACGCCGAGGTGGCGGCGGTGGACGTGCCCCCGCAGGTGTCCCGGGAGGCGTTCCGCATCGTGCAGGAGTCGCTGACGAACGCCGCCCGGCACGGGTCGGGGACCGCGACGCTGCGCGTCCGGTCACACCAGGAGGAGCTGATGATCGACGTGATCAATCCGCGTGCGGCCGGCGACGCCGGCCGGTCCGGCGGGCACGGCATCGATGGGATGCGGGAGCGGGTACGGCTGCTCGGCGGCACCCTCTCCGCGGGACCGGACGGCGAACTCTGGCGGGTCACCGCGCGGCTCCCGGTGGTCCGGCCATGACCAGTGTGCTGATCGTGGACGACGACGCGCTGGTCCGGGCCGGGCTGCGGGCCATCCTCGCCGCGGAACCGGACATCACCGTCGCCGGGGAGGCCGGCGACGGCACCGAGGTGCTGCCCGCCGCGCTGCGGCTGCGACCGGACGTGGTGCTGATGGACGTGCGCATGCCGCGGATGGACGGCATCCAGGCCACCCGGCTGCTGCGCGAGCGGTTCCCCGAACCGCCGAAGATCCTGGTGGTCACCACGTTCGCCAACGACGAGTACGTCTACCAGGCGCTGCAGGCCGGCGCGGCCGGGTTCCTGCTGAAACGGGCCCGGCCGGAGCAGATCACCGAGGCGGTACGGGTGGTGGCCAGCGGTGACTCGCTGCTGTTCCCGGAGGCGGTCCGGCGGCTGGCCACGGCGTACGGGCCTCCGGACGGCCGGGTCGGTGCGGCGGGACTGACCGCGCGGGAGGCCGAGGTGCTGACCCTGATGGCCGAGGGCCTGTCGAACGCGGAGATCGCCACCCGCCTGGTGCTCGGCGTCGAGACGGTCAAGTCGCACGTCGGGAACGTCCTGGCCAAGCTCGGGGTGCGGGACCGGACCCAGGCGGTCGTCGTGGCGTACCGATCCGGGTTCATCTCCCTCTGAGAGGGGGACCGGATCGCCTCGGTGCCGATGCTGCTGTGGCCGCTGTGGACCGTCGCACTCGGTGCCGCCGCCTACGGATATCACCTGCGCCGCCGGGGTGCCTGCGGGCGGTGCGACCGGCAAAACCGTGCGCATGTGGGGGTGGTGCGGGGCTCGGGGGCCGGAGCATATTAGATCGCATGGACTACGAATACGCGCCGCTCCGGTTGCCTTCGAATGTCGACAAGTTGACCGCGGCGGCGCAGCTCGCCATACAGGCCGAGTTCTCCGGCTGGGAGCTGGCCAAGGTCCAGCTCTTCCGCGACGGCACCCGGAAGGTGATGCTCCGGCGCCGGATCCAGGCCACCCCCCAGCCCAACCTGAGCTACTGAGAAGCCCGCCCGGCACCAGCCGGACGGGCTTCCTGATTCACGGCCGCGACGCGGCCGCACTCCCCCGTGCGCGCAAGAAGCGCAACCACGACGCCGGCGTCAAAGGGCGCAATGCCAGCGAGCCGAAGGCGAAGCCGACAAGCACAGCTCAGTGGTTGTGACCGGCGTGGTCGTCTTCCTCGTCGGGGAGGAAGGGGTGCTCGTCGAGGCGCCCGACCAGCTGGTCGCCCTCGACCGGCGCGAACGGCCCGCTGCCGTCGGCGTCGTCGAACGCCTCCAGGTCCAGCGGCTCGGCGACCTCGGTGACCGTGAGCAGGCCGTCGAGCGGCTCCAGCTCCGGCACGTCGAGCGACGCGAGGGATCCGTCACCGGCCTGGAGCAGCTCCAGCACGGCCTCGCCGACCGACTCGACCGGACCCGGGTCCTCGTCGTCCGGCACCGAGGTGCGGCGCGCGTTCTCGGCCACCCGCAGCAGCGCGGCCACGCTCGGCACCCGGTAGTCGCGGCGCTGCCGCACCGACACCACCTGCGGGTACGGGTCGCCCGCCGCACCGTCGGACCCGTCGCCGACCAGCCCGAACCGGCTGTCCGCCTCGTCCGGGTCGATCGACTCGACATCCCACGGCGTGACTTCCCCGTACGCGTCGAGCAGCTTCTCGTCGTACGCGTAGGAGGCGTTGTTCAGGTCGACGTACGCCTGCCAGACGTCGTCGTCGTCGATCCGCCCGGCGGCCGCCTTGACGGCCGCGAGGTGCGCCCGCGCCGCCTCGACCACCCGTTCGAGGGCGGCGTCGAGCTCAGCGTTCTGGTCGCTCATGGAAAAAGGTTCCTTCCGAAATCAGCTGTTGCGGAGCAGTCGGTCGAGCACACGCACGCCGAACTTTAGCCCCTCGACCGGAACTCGCTCGTCGATGCCGTGGAAGAGCGCACTGAAGTTGAGGTCCGGCGGGAGCCGCAGCGGCGCGAAGCCGAAGCAGCGGATGCCGAGCGTGGCGAACGCCTTGGCGTCGGTGCCGCCCGACATCAGGTACGGCACGGTACGCGCTCCCGGGTCCTCGGCACGCAGCGCCGCACCCATCGCGTCGACCAGCGCACCGTCGAAGGACGTCTCGACGGCCGGCTGCTGGTGCACGTGCTCGATATCCACGTCCGGCCCGATCACCTCGCGCAGTTCGGCGAGGAACGCGTCGGCCTGTCCGGGCAGGGTCCGGCAGTCCACGGTGGCCGAGGCCTTGCCGGGGATGACGTTGTCCTTGTAGCCGGCCTCCAGCCGGGTCGGGTTGGCGGTGTTGCGCAGCGTGGCGCCGATCAGGTTGGCGATCGGGCCGAGCTTGGCGACGGCCAGTTCCGGCTCGTCCGGGTCGAGCTCGATGTGCAGCGCCTCGCTGACCTGCTCCAGGAAGGTGCGCACGGTCGGGGTGAGCACCACCGGGAAGCGGTGCCGGCCGACCCGGGCGACCGCCTCGGCGAGCGCGGTGACCGCGTTGTCGTCGTGGATGAACGAGCCGTGCCCCGGCCGGCCATGGGCGTGCAGCCGCAGCCAGTCCAGGCCCTTCTCGGCGGTCTGCACCAGATAGAGGCGCAGATCGTCGTTGATCGTGTACGAGTACCCGCCCACCTCGCCGATCGCCTCGGTGCAGCCCTCGAACTCCTCGGGGTGGTTGCGGACCAGCCACTGCGAGCCGTACTCCATGCCGGCTTCCTCGTCGGCGGTGTACGCCAGGACGATGTCGCGCGGCGGGGTGTATCCGACGCGGCGCCACTCGCGGACCACGGCGAGCACCATCGCGTCGAAGTCCTTCATGTCGACGGCGCCGCGGCCCCAGAGATAGCCGTCCTTGATCACGCCCTCGAACGGGGGGACGGACCACTCGCTCGCGTCGGCCGGCACCACGTCGAGGTGCCCGTGCACCAGCAGGGCACCGCGGGAGGGGTCGGCGCCGGGGATGCGCGCGACCAGGTTGGCCCGTTTCGGCGCCGACTCCAGCAGCCGGGTCTCGACGCCGACCTCGGCCAGCCGCTCGGCGACGTACTCGGCGGCGGCCCGTTCGCCCACGGTGGTCCGCTGGTCCCCGGTGTTGGTGGTGTCGATGCGCAGCAGGTCCTGGCAGAGGCCGACTACCTCGTCCACGGCGGTGGTGTTCATCCGCCTTTCTTACCAGCAAGATGTGACCTGCGTTTGAGGGGAGAGCGGTAACGGGTACACCGCGGCCGTGTCTGAAGTGAATCTCCCCCCGCTGCCGCCAGTAGGCGGCGAGACCTCCGGGCGCAGCATCGTCGATGTCCTCGGCGAGCAGCACCGGGAGCTGATCAAGCTGACCGACCGGCTGACCGATCCTGGCCAGGACGACCCCCGGGTGGCGTCGGTCCTGGTCGCCACGCTCTCGCGGCACCTGTCCGCCGAGGAGCAGTACCTCTATCCGGCGATCCGGGCCGTGGTGCCGGGCGGCGACGCGATCGCCGAACGGGAACTGGCCGAGGACCGGGAGCTGCTGACGCTGATGGGCGACCTCGAGCGGACCGGCGAGTCCGGGCCGGTGGCCGCGGCGGTCCGGCGGCACGTCCAGGCCGACGCCGACGAGCTGTTCCCGCTGCTGGAGCAGATGGTTCCGGCCGAGGACATGATCCGGCTGGGCAACCGGGTGGAGACGGCCGAGGAGGCCGCACCGACCCGGCCGCATCCGCGTACGCCGTCGACACCGCCGTGGAACAAGGTGGTGGATCCGGCCCTCGGTGTGGTGGACAAGATCCGCGACATGATCACCGCCCGGACCACGTATATGCGCGATCTGAAGTGAAACGCCGATAACGCCCGGTAAGCGGAGTCTGTGCTGTTCGTTAATATGTTTGTCACGGCTTGCGGATCTTTCCCGGGCTCACAGGACTAGCTTTCGATCCCTTTCAAGTCCTAACGTCACGCTATGAACCTCGAGCTGCGGCATCTGAAGGTGGTCTGCGCCATCGCGGAGACCGGCAGCGTGACCAAGGCCGCGTCACAATTGGGCCTCGCCCAGCCCGCCCTCACCGCGCAACTGCAGCGCATCGAGCGCACCCTGGGCGGTCCGCTGTTCGACCGGGACCGCCGTGGCGCCCGCCCCACCGCCCTGGGTGAGCTGGTGCTCTCCCGCGCCCGGGTGCTGCTGCCCGCGATGAAGGGCCTGCAGGACGAGGCGGCCCGGCTCGCCGCCGGCGGGAACGAGACGATGAGCCGGTACCGGATCGGCGCGGTCGGCGGTCCGGTGGTCGCCCACCTGGTGCACCGCCTCGCGGAGGCGCAGCCGGAGGCCCAGATCACCACCCACGCGTCGTACTACGTGGACGAACTGGCCGCCATGGTGCTCGCCGGCAAGCTGGACTACGCCCAGGTCGGCGTCTGCGGCGACGCCCTGCCGTCGGCCGAGTTCGGGCTGGTCTGGCAGACCATCGCGGTCAACGCGGTCTGCGTGCTGATGCCGGAGGACCACCCGCAGGCCAAGAAGAACGAGGTGGACCTCGCCGAGCTGGCCGAGGAGCACTGGGTGGCCGGTGCCGGCGACACCTGCTTCGCGGACTGCTTCGCCGCGGCCTGCGCGCGGGCCGGCTTCGCGCCGCGCAAGATGCTCGAGACCGACGCGCGGGCCTGCGTCGACATGGTCGAGCTGGGCCTGGCGATCGGGCTGTGCCAGGCCACCTTCCGGCCACCCGCCGGGCTGGCCAGCCGGCCGCTGCGGGGCGCACCGCTGCGCTGGCGGCTGGTGCTCGGCTGGCATCCCGAGTCGCCGGCGGCCGGCAGCGCGCCGAAGCTGATGGCGCTCGCCGACGAGGCGTACCAGGACGTGATCACGCGCAACGAGGCCTACATGGAGTGGATGCGGTCCGAGCCGGAGGTCAACGGCATCACGCCGATCGCCCCGGTGCAGGAGGCCGCCTGACTTCAGGCGGCCTCCGGTGACACCTAGCGAGCGCTCGCCGGCTGCGGGCTGGACTCCACCTCGAAGGTGAGCTCGCCGTCGCGGGCGTCCACGCGGACCGTACGGCCCGGGGCGAGATCCGCCGCGAGCAGCATCTTCGACAGCTTGTTGTCCAGCTCGCGCTGGATGGTCCGGCGCAGCGGCCGGGCACCGAACTCGGGCTGGAAGCCCCGCTCGGCCAGCCAGTCCACGGCCGCGTCGGTGATCTCCAGGCCGACGTCCTGGGCGCGCAGGCGGCGGCGGGTCTCTTCGAGCATCATCTCGGTGATCCGGTGCAGCTGGTCGTTCTCCAACTGCCGGAAGATGATGATCTCGTCGATCCGGTTGATGAACTCGGGCCGCAGCTGCTCCTTGAGCCGCCGGTCGATCCGGTCCCGCAACTCCGCCTCGGCCGTGCGGCCGCCCTCGGTGGCACCGAAGCCGACGCTGCGGGTGCTGCCACTGATCAGGTCCGAACCGAGGTTGCTGGTCATGATCAGTACGGTGTTCTTGAAGCTGACCGTCCGGCCCTGACTGTCGGTGAGCCGCCCGTCGTCGAGCACCTGGAGCAGCATGTTGAAGACGTCCGGGTGCGCCTTCTCGATCTCGTCCAGCAGCACCACGCTGTACGGCCGTCGCCGCACCGCCTCGGTCAGCTGACCCGCCTCGTCGTAGCCGACGTAGCCGGGCGGAGCCCCGACCAGCCGCGACACCGTGTGCCGCTCCTGGAACTCGCTCATGTCCAGCCGGATCATCCGGTCCGGCTCACCGAAGAGCGCCTCGGCCAGCGAGCGCGCCAGCTCGGTCTTGCCCACCCCGGTCGGGCCGAGGAACAGGAAGCTTCCGACCGGCCGGTCCGGGTCGCCCATGCCGGCCCGCGACCGGCGAACCGCCTCGGCGACCGCCGCGACCGCGTCCTCCTGTCCGATCACGTGACCGTGCAGGTAGTCCTCCAGCCGCAGCAGGCGGTCCCGCTCGGCCTCGGTCAGCTGGGCCACCGGGATGCCGGTGGCCCGCGAGACCACCTCGGCGACGTCCGCGTCGGTCACCTGCGGTACGCCGCCGGAGTCGGCACCGGCACCGGCGATCTGCGCCTTCAGCTCGTTGATCTGGTCACGCAGCTGTGAGGCCTGCTCGTAGTGCTCCGCCGCCACCGCCTGGTCGCGGTCCCGGGAGAGCTGCTCGAGGAGGCGCTCCCGCTCGCGCAGTCCGGCGTCCGGCGTCTTGGTGCGCAGGCGTACCCGCGCGCCGGCCTGGTCGATCAGGTCGATCGCCTTGTCCGGCAGGAACCGGTCGGTGATGTACCGGTCCGACAGCTCGGCGGCGGCGTCCAGGGCCTCGTCGGTGATGCGTACCTGGTGGTGCGCCTCGTAGTTGTCGCGCAGTCCGCGCAGGATGGCGATGGCGTCCTCCACCGTCGGCTCACCCACCAGGACCGGCTGGAAGCGCCGGGCCAGCGCGGCGTCCTTCTCGATGTGCTTGCGGTACTCGTCGAGCGTGGTCGCTCCGATCACCCGCAGCTTGCCGCGCGCGAGCGCCGGCTTGAGCATGTTGCTGGCGTCCATGCCGCCGCCCTCGCCGCCACCACCGGCGCCGACCAGGGTGTGGATCTCGTCGAGGAAGACGATCAGGCCGTCACCGGAGGCCTGGATCTCGTCGATCACCTTGCGCAGGCGCTCCTCGAAGTCGCCGCGGTAGCGGGTGCCGGCCACCAGGCCGGCCAGGTCGAGCTGGATGACCCGCTTGTCCTGCAAGGTCAGCGGCACGTCGCCGTCCACGATCCGCTGGGCCAGGCCCTCCACGATCGCGGTCTTGCCGACGCCCGCCTCACCGATCAGCACGGGGTTGTTCTTGGTACGCCGGGACAGGATCTCCACGGCCTGCTCGATCTCGTCGGCACGGCCGACCACCGGGTCGATCTCACCGCGGCGGGCCGTCTCGGTCAGGTCCACGCCGAACTGCTCCAGCGTCGGCGTCTGCCCCGACGAGCCCCGGGAACCGCCCTGGCCGCCGCCGCCACCGCCGGAGGTCGTCTCCGGGTGGGGCATCGCGCGCGTGTCCAGCCGGCCGGCCAGCATCCGGCCGGCCGCCGAGTCGGTGTTCAGCCCGAGCGCCATCAGGATGTGCTCCGGGCCGATGTAGGAGGCGCCGACAGCGCGGGAGATCTGCAAACTGTCCAACAGGGCGCGCTTGGCGGCCGGCGTCAGTGCGACCTGCTCGGGCAGGTCACGGCCGGCGGCCCCCATCTCGGCCCGGCGGTTCGCCGCGGCGGTCCGGGCGACATCGTTGTCGGTGCGTGCGTCCAACTCGGCGAGCAGGGCCTCCGGGTCGGTGCCGGCACGGCGTACGGTCTGCTTCATCGGCTCCTGCTGGAGCACCGCCCAGAGCAGGTGGTCGGTGTCGAGGTCGGCGAGGGGGCGTTCCCCGGTCGCCAGCTCGGCGGCCCGCCGTGCCCCGTCGGTGAGCACCTGGCGGGCGTCGTTGCTCATGTATCGCGCGATGTCGAAGCGCTGCGCCGCCCGGCGCGGCTCGGCCGCACCGAAGAAGCGCGCGAACAGGTCGTCCCACTGACCGGGCCCAGCCGGCCCGAACGGTCCGATGCTCATCAGTCTCTCTTCTCCTGGTACCTCGCGGGCGGCCCGGAACGTCTGCACCGCTGCCCGGCCGCCGGGGCGGCGAATTCGTGCCCGCCCGGGTGTTAGAAGCGTGTGAGCCCGCCTCCTGATTCCCGGTTCGCGCGAAAAGTTGACTGGAGTAGGCTCAAGTTCATGGCCGCACCATTCGCCGATCCGGACCCGCGATCCCTGGCCCCGGCCTTCCAGGAGCCGACCTTCCCCGAGCCAGCATCCCAGCAGCCGCCGCCTCCGGCGGCGATATCCGCCGAGGTCGTGCCGCTGATCGTCGTCGACGGCGCGAACGTGGTGGGCTCGGTGCCGGACGGCTGGTGGCGGGATCGGGCGGGCGCGGCGGCCCGGCTTCGCGACCGCCTGGCGGCGGTCCCCGCCGCCGGCCTGAGTGACGTCCCGGCCCCGGTCGAGGTGGTTCTGGTGGTCGAGGGGCGGGCCCGGGAGATCGCGCAAGCCGCGGAGGGCGTGCGCGTCGAGCGCGCCACCGGCTCCGGCGACGACAAGATCATCGATGTGGTACGCGCATCGGCCGCGAACCGCCGCACCATCGTCGTCACCGCCGACCGGGGGTTGCGTACGCGCGCTCTCGCCCTCGGCGCCGAGGTCCGCGGCCCGTCCTCGGTCCCCCGCTGAGCCGCCGGGAGGGGCGCGCGGGTGACCCGCGCGGGTGGAAAGCGGGAGGGGTTCGCACGCGACAAGAGCCTCCCCGAGTGGCGCCGCGAACCGCCATGATCCACAATGGACGACCGTCGGGTATGCGATCGACCTGGCGATCCGCTGTGCGGGGAGCCGGAGAGAGAGCCCACCCGGGGGGCTACTCCGAATGCCCAGGGTCCGCCAAATCGGGGCATCCGAGGACGGCGGCACCAGAACCGGGCGGTAGTCTGCAATCGCAAAGAAGGATTCGTACAGGAGGCTCCACGCCTTGGCCAGTGTCGCCGAGTTAAGGGCTGCTGTCGACGCCGCGCTTCAGCAGGTCACCGAGGGGCAGGCGGCCATCCAGGCGGCCCGGGAGAAGCTCGGCGAGGCTCAGCAGAGCCTGGCCGCCGCCCTCGACGGCAGCGCCAACGACTCGGTCGGCGCCGCGCACGCCTCGCTGTCCCACGCGGACCAGCAACTCGAGGAATGCATGGGATCCACCTTGCAGGCGATCGAGCAGGCGCAGACCTACACGGCGAACCTCTGACGCGATGTCGCTGCTGCGGGAACTCGGCGCCCAGCTCCGCGCCACCTCCGACGATCTACCAACCGGGCTCGTCACGACGGCGATGGAGCGGCTCCGCAGCGCCACCGAGCTGCTGAACTGGGTGCGTGCCGAGTCCCGCCAGGACATCGGCGTACCCCAGCTGACTTTCGCCACCGAGCACGCGGAGACCGCGGCTGCCGCCCTGCGTGTCACCCAGGAAGCGATCGCGGCCTACCTGGCCGCGCTCGGGCTCTCCGGCGAGCCCGGCGCCCCGCCGGGCCAGGAGTGGCGCACCGCGCTCCAGCCGGAGGAGCGCCGCCCGGCGCCCGACGACCAGACGGCTCCCACGCCGGAGACCCTGGGCCCGTGGTGGCAGGACCGGGTCGCCAAGCTCACCGGCGAGCCCGCCCCGGCCGACCGGAAGTCCGGTCCGGAGCGGACCGACACCGCGGAGCTGCTGCGCCGGGTCGCGGCCGGCGTGCGCTCCGGTGACCGCGCCCGCCTCGGCCGGGAGCTGCACGCGGTGAACGCCTCCACCGGCCTGGGCCTGTCCGCGGTCACCTCGCCGGTGCTGCACCGTCTCGCCGGTGACCTGCTCGGGCACGAGCCCCGCCCGGAGGACGTGCCGCGCCTGCGCGGTGCCGCCGAGGGCCGGGTCCGGTCGCTGCTGCCGGGCACCGAACCGGCCGTCCTGGAGACCCTGATCGACCGGATCTGCCGGGTGCCGGTGCAGCAACAGCAGCAGAAGGACCGGCCCGCGGGGCATCCGGCCGACAACGCGGTCACCGCCGGCGTCCTGGCCGGCGTGCTGCTCGCCCGGCTCGGGCGCGACGCGGAGACGCTGCGGCCGGACGCACCGGAACCGGTTCGCCGTGACGCCGAGGACGGGGAGGGTCAACGATGACCCCAGACGTAACTGCGACGATGCCGGCAGGTCATGGCTGAATCCACCAGAGATCGGGTGATGGAGATCCGGGCCGGGCTGTCGCATGCGCTCGGCGCCGCGCAGACGGCGTTGGAGCGGGCCCAGCAGGAGGAGACCGCGGCGGTCGCCCACTGGGAACGGGTGAGCGGCGCCGCGACGACCCGGCGGCGCAAGCTCGCGGCGGCCCGGGACGAGCGGATCCGGGAGATCGACACCTGGCACGACACCGAGCTGGCCGCGCTCGCCGGTGCCGCCGCGGCGGCCGCCGACCGGGCCGCTCCGGGCGCCGCCGGGGAACTGTGGCACAGCTGGGAGCCGACCCCGCTGAACCGGGCCGCGGAGTTGCGGGTCGGCCGGCTGCTGCTGCCCGAGGCCCCGGTGCCGCACCCGGAGCGGACCAGGCGGCCGGACGGACCATGGGCCGGCGCTCCGGGTGCCACCCGGGACAGCGAACCGGAGCCCGCGCCGCTCGCCGACGAGGCGCCGCCGGAGGTGCCGGCGCTGGTCCGGCTGCTGGACCACGGGCACATCGTGGTCTCCGGCGACCAGCGGATCGGCGACGACGTGGTGGCCGGGCTGCTGCTGCGCGCGCTCGGCACGAGCGCGCCGGGTGCGGTGCAGCTGGTGGGGTACGACCCGGAGCACCTCGGCGGCGGCCTGGCCGGGTTCGCCCCGCTGGCCCCGGCCGGAGTGCTGACCTTCGCCGGGCCGCAGGATCTCGGCCCGCTGCTGGACGGCCTGGTGGGTCACGTACGGCGGATCAACGAGACGGTCCTGGCCGGGGAGTACACGTCGTTGCGGGAGCTGCACGCGGCGACCCGGCGGCGCCCGGAGCCGTGGCGGGTGGCGGTGCTGCTGGGCGCCGGGGAGCTGTCCAAGCACGAGCGGAGCCAGCTGGACCGGTTGCTGCGTAGCGGGGCGGCGTGCGGGGTGCACCTGGTGATCCGGGGGCTGGCGGTGGAGCCCGTGCCCGGAGTCGAGTTCATCACGGCGGCACCCGGTGACCGGGCGCGTGTGAGCGGGGCCGGTGATCTGCCCGTACGTCTCGATCCCGGCCCGCTGCCGACCGTGCTCACCGCGACCTGCCGGCAGATCGCCGAGGCGGTCGCGGCCGGCCCGGCGCCGGTCGCCCTGGACAGCCTGCTGCCGGAGGCCGGCACCGAGTGGCGGGAGAGCTCGTCCGCCGCGCTGACCGCGCCGCTCGGCGACAGCCCGCAGGGCGCCCGGGTCCTGGTCACGCTCAGCGACTACCCGCCGCACGCGCTGATCGCCGGGCCGTCCGGCACCGGCAAGACCAACTTCATCTACGCCTGGATGGGCGCGCTCGCCGCCCGCTACTCCCCCGCCGAGCTGGCGTTCTACCTGCTCGACTTCAAGGAGGGGGTGTCGTTCGCGCGGTTCGCCCCGGGCCGGCGCGACCCGAGCTGGCTGCCGCACGTGCGCCTGGTCGGGGTGAACGTGAACACCGACCGGGAGTTCGGCCTGGCGCTGCTGCGCTTCCTCAGTGGCGAGCTGCGGCGGCGGGCGGACGCGGCGAAACAGCACGAGGTGACCAACCTGGCCGAGCTACGGGCGGAGGACCCGGAGGGAGTCTGGCCGCGGATCGTGGCGGTGGTCGACGAGTTCCAGGTGCTGCTCTCCGGCCGGGACGCGGTCGCCGCCGAGGCCGTGGACCTGCTCGAGGACCTCGCCCGCCGGGGCCGCTCGCAGGGCATCCACCTGATCCTGGCCAGCCAGGACGTCTCCGGCATCGAGGCGCTCTGGGGCCGGCCCGCGCTGGTCGCCCAGTTCTCGCTGCGGATCGCGCTGCCCCGGGCCCGCCGGGTCCTGGCCGAGACGAACATGGCCGCCGACTCGCTGCCGCGCTACCACGCCGTGGTCAACGCCGACTCCGGCGCGGCCGAGGCCAACCGGGTGGTACGCGTACCGGCGGCCGGCGACCGGGACCAGTGGAGCGCGTTGCAGCACCGACTGTGGCGCCGCCGCCCGCCCGAGCAGGGCCCGCCCCGGCTCTTCGACGGTGACGTGGTGCCGCGCCTCGCCGAGAGCCCGGACTTCCGGGGACTGCGCCCGTCCGAGTCGCCGGCCGCCCCGATCGCGCTGCTCGGCGAGACCATCGACGTGACGGCGCGGTCCGCGCGTACCGTGCTGCGGCGCGCGCCCGGCCGCAACATCGCCGTGCTCGGCACCCGGCTCGACGAGGCCTGCGCGGTGCTCGCCACCGCGGGCCGTTCCCTCGCGGCGCAGTTCACCCCGGAGGGCGCCCGGTTCTCGGTGGTCTGCCTCGACCCGGACGCCCGGGCCGCGGCCGAGGCACTGCACGCCCGCATCCCGGAGTGCGGCTGGTACGACGGGGAGAACGTGGACTGGCTGCTGGAGGACGCCGCCGCCGAGGCGACCGCCGCGTGGCCGGCGGACCGGCCGCACTTCATCCTGATCTACGCGGCCGACGCGCTGCCCGGTGGCCGGGCGGCCGCCGAGCAGCTGCGTACCGTGCTGCGCCAGGGCCCGGAGCGCCGGCTGCACGTGCTCGGCTGGTGGCGCGGGGCCGGGCTGCTGCGGGACAGCCTCGGCGGGCACGCCTCCCGGACCGACGCGATCGGCGCGTGGGTGGCGCTGGACGTGCACGGCAGCGAGCTGTCGCCGTACTACCCGGGTGCCGGCGCGCCGAACTGGTACCCGCGCCCGTGGCGGGCCCTGCATTTCGACCGCTCGGTGCATCGAGGCGCCGAGGTGATCATCCCTTACGGAACCTCATGAGCGAATTACAACCGTCCGACTTCGAGCGCGCCGACTACCGGACCGTGCTGCACCGGCTGACCAGCCTGAACCAGCGCGCCGCCACGCTGCGCGAGGAGGCGGCCGGGTGGCACGCCGAACGGGCCGGCGCGGCCGAGGCGGCGGTCCGGGAGGCCGAGGAGAGGGTACGCGAGGCGCAGCACCGGGTGCGTGTGGCGCAGCGGGACCTGGAGCACGTGGACGCGCGTGCCGCCGGGCTCTGGTCGGAGTTCGTGCACCGGGTCGGGCCGGCCGCCGAGCGGTTCGGGCGTACCCTGCCGCCGCCCAGCATTCCCCGGCAGCGCGACCGGGAGGCCCGGGACTACCTGGACGAGGTGGAGAACCGGGTGAAGTACACCCCGCCGGCCCGGCCGCTGACCCTGGGCACGCAGGTGCTCTTCGGGGTCTTCGGGTTCGCCGGGGGCATCCTCGGGGTGCTGGGCAACCTGGTGCTGCGGCGGACCGGGGAGGCGGCCGGCGGCGACTGGCAGGCGGCCGCCCCGGTGGTGGCGCTGCTGGTCCTGCTGTGCTGCCCGATCCTCGCCGTGGTCACCGCCAAGCTGGTCGCGGACCGGCGCGGAGTCGGTCTGGACACGGCGGCGGTCGCCACCGTGCTCACCACCGGGCTGGTCACGGCGGGGCTGTTGTTCACGGCCGTGCAGTTCGCACAGCCCACCTAGAGCCGGTTCAGTGCTGGCTCAGCGTGCGGCGCTGCCGGGCCTCCTCCAGCAGTGCCGCCGGCACGTCCTCGTGCTGGCCGGCGCCGTGCGCCTCGTCGTAGCCGAGGTCGCCGGCGGGGTCGAACTCCGGGCCGGTGGCCGGGACGTCCGAGACCTGTTGCGGGTCGTCCTGCGGTTCCGTCATGCCTTCCGACACTACTCGCTCACACCCGCCTCGCGGGCACGACCAGTCCCTCGGTGAGCAGCCGCCGGGCCAGCACCAGACGGTCGGCGTCGTCGTCGAGCGGCAGGTCAGCGACCGGGTGCGGGTCGCCGTCCAGCGCGGTCTGTACGGCCGGCGCGCAGTATGCCGGGAATCGCAGTTCCCGGCCGGTGAGTCGCAGCACCACCCGGTCCGGGCCGTCGGTGGCCAGCTGCCAGCGCAGTCCGCCGCGGGCGACGATCTCGTCGTGCGGGCCGAGCGAGCCGGCGAAGTCCAGTTGCGCGAGCGGGCTGATCGGTGCCGGCCGGGCCGCCGGCCACGAGCGGTCACGCAGGCGGTTGGCGAGCGCGGCGGGGTCGGCGGTGCCGAGCCAGTCCCGCAGGGCGGCAACGGTCTCGTCCAGCTCCGGGCGGATCGCCTCCGGGTCGGCGACGTCCAGGCCGTACGGCAGGGTGGCCCGCAGGCGGGGGTCCTCCATGGCGAGGGTGAGCAGCTCCTCGACCAGGGCGTACCGGGTCAGGCCGCGGATGCCGACGGTGAGATGCAGCGAGCGGCCGCCCAGGGCCCGGGCCGAGTGCAGCCAGCCGCGCGGCAGATAGAGGGCGTCGCCCGGTTCGAGTACGACGTCGAGGGCCGGTTCGCCCTGGGCGGTGGCGGCGACCTCGTCGGCCCGGCCGCCCCAGGCCTGCTCCTCCAGGGGGTCGGGCAGCACCGGCGGGTGGACGCACCACTGCTTGCGGCCGTCGACCTGGAGCACGAAGACGTCATGGGTGTCGTAGTGGGTGGCGAAGCCCTGGCCGGCCGGCGGGGTCAGGTAGGCGTTCACCTGCAACGGCCGGTTGAGCTCGGCGCCGAGTTCGGCGGCGAAGTCGACGAGCGGGGGCCAGAGCCGGTGCAGGCCCTGCAGGACCAGGGTGGCGCCGCCGGCGTACAGGCGCATCACCTGCTCGTCGACGACCTGGTCGGCGATCTCCGCACCGGCGCCGCCGCCGCCGGTGAACCGCCCGGCCGGCAGCACCTTGCCCTGCTGCGCGACCCGCAGGAACGGGGTACGCAGCCCGCGCCGGCTGAGCAGCTCGTCCACCGCCGCCGGGGAGAGCAGGTCGGTGAAGCCGCCCGGGCCGCCGAGGTCGGCGGCCCGGGTCAGCAGAGGCGAACGGCCCCAGCGGGCACCGGCGAACTCGGCGGGGTCCAGCGTGATGACGCGGGACAGTGCCGTCATTCCGCGCTGCCGTCGGCGCCACCGTCCCGGCCGCTCGCGTTCGCACCGCCGTCGGCCGGACCCTCCCCGGAGGCTCCCCCGTCGGCGCCGCCGTCCACGGCGTTCGGGTTCGCACCGCCGTCGGCCGGACCCTCCCCGGAGGCTCCGCCGTCCGCGCCGCCATCCCGGCCGGCCGGGTTGGCACCGCCGTCAGCCGGGCCCTCTCCGGCCGAGCCGGCCGGGTCCGAGCTGATGATGTCGTCGTTACTGAGTCCCATGACCCCTCCTCACGATGGTCCCGCTGTCCTACCCGCGATGATCACGTCTAATCCGGAACCACCCCGGGTATCCCGGCGGCATGCTGTGGATCGGGACCTCGGGATGGCAGTACCGGGACTGGCGGCCGGACAAGGGCGCCGACGACACCGGCTACCTCTATCCGGGCGGGCTGCCGCAGCGGCTGTGGCTGGAGCACTACGCGGAGCGGTTCGACGTGGTGGAGGTGAACAACGCCTTCTACCGGCTGCCCGAGCGGGACACCTTCGCGCAGTGGCGCGACCGGACCCCGGACGGGTTCCGGATCGCGGTGAAGATGAGCCGCTACCTGACGCACATCAAGCGGCTGCGGGAGCCGGCCGAGCCGGTGGCGCGGTTCCTCGGGCGGGCCGAGGCGCTCGGCGACAAGCTGGGACCGGTGCTGCTCCAGCTGCCGCCGACGCTGCGCGCCGACCTGGACGCCCTGGACGAGACGTTGCGGCAGTTCCCGGCCGGGGTACGGGTGGCGGTCGAGCCCCGGCATCCCACCTGGTTCACCCGCGACTGCGAGGAGCTGCTGCGCGGCCACGGCGCCGCGCTCTGCTGGGCGGACCGGTGCGGGCGCCCGATCACCCCGCTCTGGACCACGGCCGGATTCGGCTACCTGCGGCTGCACGAGGGGCGGGCCAAGCCGTGGCCGAGGTACGGGCGGCAGTCGTTGCGCGCGTGGTTGGACCGGCTCGCCGTACCCGAGACGTTCGTCTTCTTCAACAATGACCCGGGCGGTGCCGCGGTGATCGACGCCGGTGTCCTGGCGGCGGAAGCCGCCCGGCGTGGCCTCGAGGCCACGAAGGCGCCGGCGGTCAGTCCGCGGCCTTCAGCAGATCGATGAGGGTTGACGCATTGCGTTGTGCGTAATCGCGGTAACAGTTGTTCAGCAACGCATGGGTGACGTCGGTCTCATCGGCGAGCGACTTCAGTTTCGGGACCCATTCGGCGAGTTCGGCGTCGGAATAGCGATATCCGAACTTCTCGTGGATGTCCTTGCTGGTCCACTTCTCGCTGTGGCCGTGGAATCGGACCACCGCGACATCGGCGGTCGCCACCGCCAGTGGCGGAACGGACGACTTGTGGCCCTGTGGCATGTCGACACAGACGTACGCCAGCTTGTGCGCCCGGAGGAATTCGATGGTCTCCGCACGGTTGCCGCCGTCGAACCAGGAGGCGTTGCGGAACTCGAAGACCGGCCGCAGCGGCTTGCAGCGTGCCGTCACCTCGAGCAGGTAATCCTTGTTGGACCTGCGGATGCCGAACCACGGCGGGAACTGGAAGAGCAGCGTCCCCAGCTTGCCGGCCGTCACCAGCGGGTCCAGTGCGCTGAGGAAACGGGTCCACACCTCCTCGTACGCCTGCGGCGGCAGGTCCTGCGGGTAGACGCTGGCCTTGTCCGTCTCCGGCCGCAGGTCCTTGTAGAGCGCGGACACCTTGGTCGGATGGCCGGTCAGCAGGCTGAACGCCTTGATGTCGAAGGTGAATCCGTCCGGCGTCCGCTCCGCCCACAGCTTCGTGGTCTGCTCACTGGGCGGGCCGTAGTAGGTGGCGTCCACCTCGACGATCGGGAAGTGCCTCGCGTAGTGCGCCAGCCGCTTCTCCGGGGTGTCCGCCGCCTGCGGGTACCACCCCGAGGCGAGCAGCGTCTTGTCGGTCCACGACGCGGTGCCGACCCGGATCTCACCCATCAAGGTCCCTCCTCCGGGCCCGCCGGTGAGCAGGCCCGGAAACGGGGCGTCAGCTGGCCCGGCGCTCGCGGACCTGCTTGCAGTTCACACACGTGGTGGCCGACGGGAACACTTCCAGGCGCTCCACCGGAATCGGGTTCGAGCAGCCTTCACAGTTGCCGTAGGTGCCCTCGTCCAGGCGATGGATGGCGTGCTCCGCCTGAGTCCGCCGGTCCAGCAGGGTCTTCAGCAGCGAGGTCGCCGCGTCGCGCTCGGCCGTCTTGGACCCGCTGTCGGCCTGATCGTCGCCGGCCGCGTCGCCGATCTCGACCAGCCGCAACCGATGGTTCTGCGCGACCGCTTCCTCGTACTCGGTGTTGAGCTCCTCGAACCGGCTCCGCAGCAGCGTCCGGATCTGGTCGATCTCCTCGGCCGAGCGCCCCTTCGCCGTGCCCGCGCCCTTACCCGTAACAACCGCTCCGTTGACGAGCATCAGTCCCCCTGCCCTTCACTCAGCCCCAGCCGGTGGGCCGTGCGCCGGGTCACCCTCGTCCCGGTCCGGCTCGATGTGCGGAGCCGCTCGATACCCACCGTCCGGGGGCCCCAAACGGGACCCCCGCGAAAAAGTAACCGGAGCATAACTGTCAGTGGTTGAATCCGCCACGGACTCGGCCATTGGGTCTTTGTGCCGACGATCACCACGCCGGCTCGACCACCGCCGGCCGGCGCGGGTCGTCGAGACGTATGACCAGGTCAGCGAAGGTTTGCGGGGCAACCTCGGCGGAGTACCGCCAATAGGCGGGCAAGGTCCACTGCTGGTCGGCCCCGGTGCGCCGGGCCAGTGCGGCGGCGGAGACCTCAAGGTGGACGGTGAAGTCGAACGGGAGGCCGGAGCCGAGCAGCAACGGGCCGCTGACCAGCACGATCGCGTTCGACGGGAGCTCGGTGTACGGCTCGCGGGCGGCCCGGTCCACGCCCGCGTCCCAGAGCCGCGGCAGGATCCGCCCGGAACCGTCCGGGGCCGCCGGGACGAGCACCTCCCGGATCAGGCCGGCCTCGTCGAACCAGCCGGCGTAGAACGAGTCCGGGTTGGTGCGCCCGAACTCCAGGCGCAGCGAGGCGGGCCGCAGGAAGTCCCTGGTGTCGATCCGGACGGCCGGGCGGCCACGCACCCGCAGCGGGTCCACCAGGGCGTCGGCCAGGCGGGCCGGATCGGCGGCGTCCGCACCGTCGATCGCCACCCGGACCCTAGTGTCGGATTCCCGACTGGCGAGCCGGTCGGCCAGGTCGTCGACGAGGGCGGGGAAGGACACCGGACGCACGCGCATGCGGCAATGGTGTCAGGCGACGATCAAGATCCGGGCGTCGTCGGCCAGCCGGTAGCCCACCCCGTAGACCGTGGTGATCAGCGGCAGGTTGGGGCCCAGCTTGAGCCGCAGCCGGCGGACGTGGACATCGACCGTCCGCTCCCCGGCCCGCTCGTAGCCCCAGACGGCGGCGAGCAGCTGGGCCCGGGTGAAGACGCGGCGGGGCCGCTCGGCCAGGTAGAGCAGCAGGTCGAACTCGAGCCGGGTGAGCGGCAGCTGGGCGCCGTCGAGCAGCGCCTGCCGGGACCCGGTCAGCAGCCGCACCTCCGGGCCGTCCGGCACCGGCTCGGACGCCTCGGGCGTCTCGGCGACCGGCTCGACGGTGACCGTGCCGCGGCTCAGCTCGACCAGCTCCCGGACCGCGGCCAGCAACCGGTGGGCCTGTGGTGATATCGCGTCCCCGCTCAGGGGAATGGCGAGCGTCACGGTCAACGCCGGTTCGGTGACGCGCCGGCCGGGACCCCGGCCGGGTCCGGAACGGCGATCGGCACGCGGCGACAATGCGCTGACCGGCATTGAGACATCCCCCAGAATTTGTTGCGGCAAGCGAATACGACTGATCACTGTGCGTAAAGCGGGGACGATATTTCCGGTCGGCTGACGCATGGGTCAAGTCGCCAACCACAGTGTGGGAAACACGTTCCATGTTCGGGGTCTATTCACGACGGTGGAGATCATGTCAAGGCGAGCGGCGATTAAGCCTGATTGTTCACGGTCACAGAAATGCATTCCGGGAACGTTTTCTGTCAGCCTCATTAAAGATTGCCGAACGTGGGTAGCCTCCACCCGTGGCAGAGCTGGATGACGAGACGATCGCGTACGCCCATCGGATGTTCGACCTGGCGCGCTCCGGCGCCACCGCGGACCTGGCCGCACAGGTGGCGGCCGGGCTGCCGGCGAACCTGACCAATGAGAAAGGCGACACGCTGCTGATCCTGGCGGCGTACCACAACCACCCGGACACCGTGGCGGCCCTGCTGGAGCACGGCGCCGAACCGGACCGGGCCAACGACCGCGGCCAGACAGCGCTGGGCGCGGCGGTGTTCCGGCAGAACGCGGAGACGGTGCGGGCGCTGCTGGCGGCGGGGGCGAGCCCGCACGCGGGCGGACCGTCGGCGGTGGAGACCGCGGCCTTTTTCGGCCTTCCGGAGATGACCGCGTTGCTGGACGGGGGCGCCGGGCAGGCGCCCCCGCGAGACGCCTAGTCGCCGGTGAGGCGGCGGCCGACGGCCGCGATGAGCCGGTCCAGCTCGGATCCGAACGGGTTGTCGTGCACCAGGTACGTCCAGGTGGCGCTGGGCCGGACCATCTCGGCCCGGTCCGGCACCCAGCCGTCGGAGAGGTCGACCTCGTCGAACGTCTCGATGGTGCGCGCCTCGACCTGGGTCAGCAGCTCCTGGAAGGCCGGCACGGCGGAGCGGTGGAACTCGTCGAGCGGGTCCAGCTTGCCCAGCGCGCGCAGGTGCACGCCCTCCCGGACCTCGGAGAGGAACGCCAGGTGCTCGGCCCAGAGCCGGTCCAGGTGGTACAGCGCGATCGCCCGGGCCGACTCGGAGAGCACGTCCTCGTCGGTGTCCTTGGCCTTCTCCGGCGACTTCTCGAGCAGCATGATCGCGGCGACCTCGGAGGTGAGCAGCCGCTCCCGGCGCTCGGCCAGCAGCAGGCGCTGCTGCTCGATCACCACGCTGTACCGCCAGGTGTTCTTGTGGATCTCGTGGTTCACGCCCTCGGCGACCCGCTGGGCGTGCTCGACCGCGTAGTCCACCTGCGAGTCGTGCACGACACCGTCGATGTCCATCCGCGGTGAGGCGGGCAGGATGTCACCGGCGTGCCGGACGACCAGCTCGTCCTCCAAGCTGACGAAGAACACCGAGCGGCCCGGGTCGCCCTGCCGGCCGGCCCGGCCGCGCAGCTGGTCGTCGACACGGCGGCTGTCGTGCCGGCCGGCGCCGATCACGTACAGGCCGCCGAGCTCGACCACCCGCTCGCGGTCCTTCTCGTCGCTGCCGCCCAGGCGGATGTCGACACCGCGGCCGGCCATCTGGGTGGAGACGGTGACCGCGCCGAGCGCACCGGCCTCCGCGATGATCGCCGCCTCCTCGGCGTCGTTCTTCGCGTTCAGCACGTTGCACGGCACACCGGCGTCGCCGAGCTGCCGGGCCAGCAGCTCGGAGGCCTTCACGTCCAGGGTGCCGATCAGCACCGGTCGGCCCGACTCGTGGGCGATCTTGATTTCCTCGACCAGGGCCTCGTCGCGCGTCTCGTGCGCCGAGTAGATCCGGTCCGGGTCGTCCTCGCGGATGTTCGGGGTGTTCGGCGGGATCACCGCCACCTCGAGCTTGAAGTACTCGCGCAGCTGCTCACCGACGTGCACCGCGGTCGCGGTCATGCCGCACACCGTCTTGTAGAGGGCGATGAACGCCTGCACCGTGAGGGTGTCGAGCACCTCGCCCTCGGCCGTCGAGTTGAGGCCCTCCTTGGCCTCCACCGCGGCCTGCAGGCCGTCCGGCCAGCGGCGGCGCTGGGCGACCCGGCCGCGCATCTCGTCGATCAGCTCGACGCCACCGTCGCGGACGATGTAATCGACGTCGCGGCGCAGCAGCGCGTGGGCGTGCAGCGCCACGTTCACCGCGGACAGGTGCTCGACCTGGTCGTCGGCGTACAGGTCGATGCCGCCGAGCTGCTCCTCGAGGTGCTTGAGGCCGTCGTCGGTGAAGGCGACGCTGCGGCCGTCCTCGGCCACCTCGTAGTGCTTGCCCTTGCGCAGGGTCCTCATCAGCGCGGCGGCCTCGTGCACCGGGTCGCTCTCGGTGGCGACGCTGCCGGCCAGCACCATCGGCACCCGGGCCTCGTCGATCAGGATCGAGTCGGCCTCGTCGACGATCGCGGTGGCCAGCTCCCGCTGCACCCGGTCAGCCACGTCGGTGACCAGCTGGTCGCGCAGGTAGTCGAAGCCGGCCTCGCTCACCGAGACGTACGTGACGTCGGCCAGGTACGCCTCGCGCCGCTCCTCCGGGGCCATCGACTCGGTCACCCAGGCCACCGTGAGGCCGAGCAGCGTGTAGATCGGCTCCATCCACTCGGCGTCACGGCGGGCCAGGTAGTCGTTGACGGTGAGCACGTGCACCGGGCCGTTGCCGAGCCGGGTGTGCCCGTACGCCGCGACGGTCGCGGTGAGCGTCTTGCCCTCACCGGTGGCCATCTCGGCGACCCGCTTGTCGAGCAGCGCCATGGCGCCGAGCAGCTGCACGTCGTACGGCCGCTGGCCGATCGCGCGGCGGGCGGCCTCCCGGCCGATCGCACAGATCTCGACGTAGTCGGCCGCCTCGCGCGCGGCCTCGGTCAGCGCCGCGTCGTCCAGCTCCTTCAGCGCGTCCTCACGCGCTTCGATCGCGCTGAGCCGCTTCTCCAGCGGCCCGAGGTCCACCGTCGTGCCCGGACGCTGGAGAAACTTGCGGAACCGGCTCTTCAGCCGCTGCGACACACCCATGGCGCGCAACGGTACTTCATTTCGCTGAGTCTCAGGTTCCGGACTCCCCGGTGCCAGTCATTCCGGTGGCTCAGAACGAGATCACCGCCTGGAGCTCCTGGCGGCGCCGCTCGGCGAGATCGTGCAGGAGCGCCGGCGCCTCGTCGAACGGGACGACCGCCGTGATCATGTGCTTACGGATCGTCTCGCCCTCGGCACGGAGCAGATCGACGGTGGCGGCGGAGAGCCGTTCCCGGTCCCAGGAGTGGGCCAGCCCCCGGGGCACCCGGCCGATCTGCGCGCAGCGTACGCCGAGGCCGTTGTGGTGGAACTCCTCGCCGAGCCGGACCTCGTCCGCGCCACCCGGATAGAAGGCCAGGTCGATGACCGTGCCCTGCGGGCGCAGCAGGCGCAGCCCGAGGTGCAGTGCGGCGGCCTGGCCGCGGCACTGGAAGACCACGTCGGCGCCGCGGTCGCCGTCGGCGTGCCGCCACCGGGTCTTGAGCGTGACCGCGGCGTCCGGCGCGTCCGGACCGGTGTCAAGGGTGTCCAGGCCGAGCGCCTCGGCGATCTTCAGGCGCTGCGCGGTCGGGTCCAGCACGACCACCGAGGCGGCGCCGTGCGCCCGGGCGAGCAGGGCGGTGAGCAGGCCGACCACGCCGGCGCCGACGACCGCCACCCGGGCACCGAGGACCCCGTCGGACAGCGAGCGCACGGCCGGGCCGTACCGGTCGGCGGCCGCGTGCAGCAGGCCGTTCGCGCAGATCGGGCCCATGTGCGCGACGTAGACGCCGAGGATCGGGTCGAGGCCGGCGGGCAGCGGCACCACCCGGTCCCGCAGCGGATGGCCGTTGTACCCGGTCCGGTGCCCGTAGGTCATCGCGACCACGGTGCCGTCCGGGAACGCGGCGGTACGGCTCTGCTCGACCTCGGCGACCTCCATGTAGCCGAGGCGGGTCACCGGGTAGGCCTGCTCGGGCGGCGCGCCGAACAGACCGAGGCCGGCGTCGAAGCCGGTGTGCAGCGCCGGGTTGGTGCCCTTCAGGAAGGTGAGCTCGGTGCCGGCGGAGACCCCGCTGAACAGGGTCCGGGCCCGGAAACCGCCGTCCGGCACCGGCTCCGCCGGCACCTCGGCGATCTCCACACGGCCGGGACCCGAGACGATCAGATTGCGATCAGGCATGGACGGCCTCCGGGCGGACCGGGCGGCCGGTCGCCGCCGATTCGGCGACGGCGAGAGCGACAGCATGGGTACGCAGAGCCTCGGCGTACGGGACCCGCACGTCGTCCTCCTCGCCACGGACCGCGCGGACGAACGCCCGATCGACGGCCTGGTGCGCGGTCGCCGGTTCGCACGGCAGCGTCACGGTGCCGGTCTCGTCGCGGATCACCAGTTCGCTCTCGGTGAAGGCCAGGGCCAGGCCGTCGGCGTACACCTCCAGGCCGGCCCGCTGCTTCCAGCCCAGCACGCAGGTGGCGGCCAGGTTGCCCACCGCTCCGCTGGCGAACCGCAGCACCGCCGTGGTGGCGCCGTCCACGTCCGCCCCGTCGACCGGCGGCGGGGTCCCGTTGCCGTACGCGAACACCTCGTCCACCTCCCCGCCGAGGTGCCGGGCCAGGTCGAGGACGTGGGCCGCCTGCTCGACCACCGGCCCGCCGGACTTGTCGGCCCGCGGCCACCAGGCGACCGGCGGCACCTTGTCCAGCCAGGCGCCGGTGATCAGGCGGATCGGCCGGCCGGCGAGCATCTCCCGGGCCCGCTCCACGGTGGGCAGATAACGCCAGTGATGGCCGACCGCGGTACGAAGATCCGCCTTAGCGATGAGACCGGATATTTCGGTCGCTGTGCTGAGATCGATTGAAATGGGCTTTTCCACGAACATCGGCAGGCCGGCCGCGATCACCGCTCGCTCCGCGTCACCGTGAGCGAACGGGGGCACGCAGACGTAGACGGCGTCCGGGCCCGAGTCGATCAGTTCCGCGACGGAGGCGTACGCCCGCGCGCCGTGCTCGTCCGCGAGTGCCCGGGCCGCGTCGGCCACCACGTCGGTCACCCCGGTCACCTGCACGTCCGCCAGTCCGGAGAGGACCCTCGCGTGCCGGGCCGCCACTCCGCCGGCACCTACCAGACCAATCCGTGTCTTCGCCATCCGCTCCCCTGCTCCCTGTCGGCACGATCGGCGGGTTCTGTATCCGGGTAGCCCCGCACCGAAACGCTCGGCAGTGGATGGTTGCTGTGCGAAGTGTGTTCGTAACCATCCGGAAAGATTGATATCCACACACAGTGGGAACTCAGCGGCGGCGGATTTGTCGACCTTGGGGGAACGCCGATGTGGCACTCGAACACGACCGTCTCGCCGATCGTGGAGGCGTGGACGACGTACCGGACCGGGCGCGCCGGTCAATGGACGCCGGAGCAACTGGCCGTGGCCAAGAGGCATGACCGGGTCAGCGTGGTGATCCCGGCCCGGAACGAGCAGGCGACGATCGGGGCGATCGTCGCCACCATCCGCGCCGAACTCGCCGAGCGGGTCCCGCTGGTGGACGAGATCCTGGTGGTCGATTCGCGCTCCACCGACGCCACCGCCGCCGAGGCACGGCGGGCCGGTGCGCGGGTGGTCAGCCAGGACCGGATCACCCGGGGGCTGCCCCGGATGGAGGGCAAGGGCGACGCGCTCTGGGCCGGGCTGGCCGCCAGCTCCGGGGACGTGGTCGCGTTCGTCGACGGCGACCTGCGGGAGTTCTCCGCCCACTTCGTCACCGGGCTGCTCGGACCGCTGCTCACCGACAGCAGCGTCGAGTACGTCAAGGGCTTCTACCACCGGCCGCTGATCGGGCCGGTGAGCGTGGAGACCGACGGTGGTGGCCGGGTCACCGAGCTGGCCGCCCGCCCGCTGCTCAACCTCTTCTTCCCGGAGCTGGCCGGTTTCGTCCAGCCGCTCGCCGGCGAGTACGCCGGCCGACGCCGCACCCTGGAGCGGATCCCGTTCGTCTCCGGCTACGGCGTCGAGATCGGCATGCTGATCGACCTGGTCGATCTGGTCGGCCTCGACGCGCTCGCCCAGGTCGACCTCGGCGAACGCAAGCACCGGCACCAGGGCACCGAGGCGCTCGGCCGGATGGCCGCGCAGATCATGGTGACGGCCTGGTCGCGGATGCACCGGCGTGGCCTCACCACCGACCCAGTGCCGCCGTCGACCCTGCTCACCCAGTTCCGCCGGGGCGGTGACGAGGCGCTGCCCAACCTGGACCGGCAGATCGCCGTCGCCGACACCGGCGTGACCGAACGCCCGCCGCTGTCCTCCCTCGACCGCCGGGCGGTGGCCGCGTGAGAGTGCTGATGAACGCCGGGCCGTGGCTGCCGGTACCGCCGGCCGGGTACGGCGGCATCGAGAACATCGTCGCCACGCTGGTGCCCGAGCTGCGCCGGCTCGGCGTCGAAGTGGTGCTGGCCAGCGTCGGCGAGAGCACGCTGGAGGCCGACGGGCGGGTGCACGTCTTCGACCAGGGCCAGTTCGCGGCACTTCAGCGGCCGTACAACCAGGTGGTCGGTGTGGTCCAGGCGCACCAGCACGCGGTGGTGCGCGCGCTGCGCGAACGCGACGACATCGACCTGATCCACGACCACGTCGAGGCGGCCGGGCTGGTGACCCTCGCCACACTCGGCGGCGACGCGCCGCCCGCCCTGCACACCCTGCACTGGGACCTGCACAAACACCCCGGCCTGTACGGCACGTTCGACGGCGGCGCCCGGGTACGCGTCAACGGCGTCTCCGCCTCGCAGCTGGCCCGTGCCCCGCAGGCGCTGCGCGACCACTCGGTCGGGCACGTGCACCTGGCCACGCCACTGGCGGCCGAGCCGATGCCGGAGGTGACGAAGGACTCGTACGTCGTGGTGCTGGGCCGGATCAACCCGGGCAAGGGTCAGGACCTGGCCGCCCGGCTCGCCCACACGCACGGGTTCGACCTGGTGCTGGCGGGGCCGGTCGGCCCGTACCGGAACGCCGCCGAGCTCACCGCCGCGGACGGCGACCCGGCCGCGGCGCTCAACCCGGACGTGCGCTTCTGGCGGGAGAAGGTGGCGCCGCACGTCGACGGCGTACGCGTGCGGTGGGCCGGAACGGTGACCGGCCGCGACCGTGACCTGATGCTGGCCGGCGCCCGTGCCGCGCTGTTCCCGCTGCGCTGGGAAGAGCCGGGCGGTACCGCGGTGGTGGAGTCGCTGGCGCTCGGCGTGCCGGTGGTGGGCATCGCCCGTGGCTGCCTGCCGGAGCTGATCGAGGACGGGTTCAGCGGTCTGCTCACCGACGACGAGGAGGCCCTCGGGGAATTGGTGGGCAAGTCCGCCACCGTCGATCCGCGCGCCTGCCGGGCCGAGGCCGAGCGCCGGTTCACTCCGGCGGTGATGGCCGAGTCCTACCTGCGGCTGTACGAAGGGATCCGGAAGGGGACTTGACGTTTGCCGGGCCGGACCGGCGGGCACCTGAGTCTGCGTCTTACGCGCGGAGGGAGCGGCATGCCCAGCCAGCTCGTCTGCCGGCCGAAACGGGATCTGCCCGTGGCCGTGCTGGCGATCAGCGGCACCCTTGACCGGGTCACCGGGGACGCACTCGGCGCCGCGGTCCGCCGCAGCCTCGCCGTGCAACCGGTGAAACTGCTGCTGGACGTCGCCCGGCTCCGGATCGGCGATCCGCGCGCCCTGGCCACGCTGGGCTCCGTCGTCTGCCAGACGGCGGAGTTCCCGGCGGTGCCGATCGTGGTCTGCGGCGCGGACCCCGCCACCCAGCGGGCGCTCGCCACCACACCCGACTGCGCCGGCCTGGAGTTCGCGGCGGACTGCTCCCGGGCGCTCGCCGAGGCGGACGCCGAGCCGCGTGAGCCGGGCCTCCGGGTGCGATTACGGCCGGTTCCGGAGGCCTGCCGCCAGGTCCGGCAACTGGTCAGCCAGGCCTGCGCCACCTGGCAGCGCAACGACGTCACGACGACCGCCACGCTGGTCGCCACCGAGCTCGTCGCGAACGTGGTCCGGCACGCCCACACCACCATGGAGTTCACCCTGGGACTCCGCGACGGCCGCCTGACCATGGCGGTACGTGACGGCAGCCGCCGGTTGCCACGGCCGCTCGACCCCGCGGTGACCGACGCCGGCGGGCGCGGGTTACGACTGGTGCGCGATCTGACCGACGCCTGGGGGGTGCTACCCGTGACCGACGGTAAGGTGGTGTGGACCCAGCTCACGACTGGAGCCCCGGCGTGACCGACTCGTCACCGCAAGAGCATCGCGACCTCGTAGCGATCGGCGCCTCGGCAGGTGGCGTGGAGGCTCTGCGGGCCCTGGTGGCCGGGCTGCCGGCCGACTATCCGGGTTCGCTGCTCGTCGTGCTGCACGTCCCCCGGAGCGCACCGAGTGCGCTGGCCGGCATCCTGTCCCGCAGCGGGCCGCTGCCGGCCGCCACCGCCCAGGACGGCGACCCGCTGGTCGGCGGCCGGATCTACGTGGCTCCGGGCGACCATCATCTGCTCCTGATCGACGGGCACCTCCGGCTGAGCCGGGGCCCGGCCGAGAACGGGCACCGGCCCGCGGTCGACCCGCTGTTCCGCTCGGTCGCCCGGGTGGCCGGGCGCCGCGCGATCGGCGTCGTCCTCTCCGGGTCGCGCGACGACGGCGCGGCCGGGCTGGCCGCCATCGCCGCCGCCGGCGGAGCCACGGTCGTACAGGATCCCGAGGACGCCATCTATCCCTGGATGCCCAGGGCCGCGGTGGATCAGGTCAAGCCCGATCACATCGTGCCCGCCGCCGGGCTGGGCGGCCTGCTCGCCGCGATCACCGCGGCCGCGCTGCCGGCCGTGCCCGCGCTCGAAACCGATCCGCTGCTCAGCGCCGAGGTGGCGATCGCCGAGCTGAGGCCGGTCGACACCGACGAGTTCTCCGCCCCCGCTGGATACGGCTGCCCGGACTGCGGCGGAAGTCTCTTCCTGATCCACGAGAAGCCGATCCCGCGATTCCGCTGCCGGGTCGGGCACGCCTGGTCACCGGAGAGCCTCCTCGACGAGCAGGCGGCGACGCTCGAGAGCGCCCTGTGGCAGGCGCTGCGGGCGCTCGAGGAGAAGGCCACACTGAGCCGGCGGCTGGCGGCCAGGCGAGCCACGTCGGCCGCCGGTACGCAGTTCCGCGCCATGGCCGAGGACGCCGAGTCCGCCGGCGCGACCCTCCGCCAGCTGATCGCCCGCCTCGGTTCCACCGCGTCGCCGGAGGAATCCGCCAATTCGTGGCGCCCCACCGGGCGTGACGTACGGTAGCGTTCCCAGTCGTGCAAGAGATTGACCCGCACTTCGAAGCGCTGCTTCTCTACCTGAAGGAGTCGCGCGGCTTCGACTTCACCGGGTACAAGCGGTCCAGCCTCATGCGCCGGGTCAATCGCCGGATGAGCCAGATCGGCACGACCGCCTACCCGGAGTACCTCGACCACCTCCAGGTGCACCCGGACGAGTTCACCGCCCTGTTCAACACCATCCTGATCAATGTGACGGCGTTCTTCCGGGACGCCGACGCCTGGGAGTACCTGCGCGCCGAGGTGCTCGAACCGATGGTGGCGGCCAAGCCGGCCGAGTCGATGATCCGGGTCTGGTCCGCCGGATGCGCCTCCGGTGAGGAGGCCTACACGCTGGCCATGGCGCTGGCCGAGGTGCTCGGCGCCGAGCAGTTCAAGGAACGCGTCAAGATCTACGCGACCGACGTGGACGAGGAACAGCTCAACGAGGCCCGCCAGGCGACGTACGGCGAGCGCGAGGTGCAGAACGTGCCGTCCGCGCTGGTCGAGAGGTACTTCGAGCCGGTGAACGGCCGCTACACGTTCCGCAAGGACCTGCGCCGCTCGGTCATCTTCGGCCGCAACGACCTGGTGCAGGACGCCCCGATCTCCCGGATCGACCTGCTCACCTGCCGCAACACGCTGATGTACTTCAACGCCGAGACCCAGACGAAGATCCTCAGCCGGTTTCACTTCGCCCTCGCCGAGTCCGGCGTGCTGTTCCTCGGCAAGGCGGAGATGCTGCTCAGCCACGCCAGCCTGTTCACACCGATCGACCTCAAGCGCCGCGTCTTCCGGCGGGTTCCCCGCCTGTACGCCCCGCCCGGCGTCGCCTTCGCCGATCCGCCGCCGAACGCGGGAAGCCCAGTCACCGGTCTCGACGAGCTGCGCACCGAGGTCTTCTCGGCCAGTCCGCTGGCCCAGCTCGCGCTCACCTCCGACGGCCTGGTCGCCCTCTCCAACCGGCAGCTGGAGAAGATGTTCGGGGTGTCGTCACGCGACACCGGACGGCCGTTCCGCGATCTCGATCTCTCCTACCGTCCGGTTGAGCTACGCCGCTACATCGAGCAGGCCCAGCTGGAGCGCCGCGGTCTGCGGGTCAGCGACGTCGAGTACCACCGCGGCACCGATGTCAGCTACCTCGACGTGCAGATCAGCCCGCTGACCGGCGCCGACGGCAGCCTCCTCGGGGTGAACCTGATCTTCCACGACGTCACCGCGTCCCGCCGGCTCCAGGACGACCTGGAACACGCCAACCAGCAGCTGGAGGCGGCGTACGAGGAGCTTCAGTCCACGAACGAGGAACTGGAGACGACGAACGAGGAACTCCAGTCCACGGTCGAGGAACTGGAGACGACGAACGAGGAACTCCAGTCCACCAACGAGGAACTGGAGACCATGAACGAGGAACTCCAGTCCACCAACGACGAGCTGCAGAGCATCAACGACCAGCTGCGGATCAGCACCGGCCAGCTGGACGAGGCCAAGGTCTTCCTGGAGACGGTGCTGACCAGCCTGCAGGCGGGCGTCGCCGTGGTGGACCCGGATCTGCGGGTCCGGATGTGGAACCGGCACGCCGAGGACCTGTGGGGACTGCGGTCCGGCGAGGTGATCGGCCATCATCTGCTCAACCTCGACATCGGTCTGCCGGTCGACCGGGTCCGGCCGCTGCTGCGCGGGGCGCTGGGTGCGGACGGGGAGTCCGCGGAGATCCGGCTGGACGCCGTGAACCGGCGCGGGCGGGCCGTGACGGTACGTGTCGCCTGCACTCCGCTCCGGAGCCGCGACGGCGTACCGCGGATCGGTGACGGAGTAATCGTCGTGATGGAGACCGCCTGACGTTTGCCGCCACGGGCGCGGGGTAAGCGGCGACAGATCGGGGAGGCGGTGCGATGACGGTCCGGTGCAGGGTCCGCGGCGACGACGCCCGCCTGGCCCTTGTGGTGTCCGGCCGGCTTCAGCTCAGCGATGTCGCATCGCTGCGCGCGCAGATGTTCAAGTGCCTGACCGAGCAGCCCGAGGCACTCTTGATCGATCTCAGCGAGCTGCACGTCGACCAGCCGCTCGCGCTGGCGGTCTTCACGACGGTGCTCCGGCAGGCCGCCAGCTGGCCGGGCACACCGGTGCTGCTCTGCGGCCCGCCCCCGGCGACCCGGGACCTTCTGCTCACCGGCGCCTACCGGCAGTTGCCGCTGTTCTCCGGCATGGCCGCGGCACGGCGCCACATCACCGACGGCCGCCGGACCGTGCCCACGGTACGCGAGGAACTGCTTCCGATCAGCGGGTCCACCCGGCATGCCCGGGACGTCGTCACCGACGCCTGCCTGGGGTGGGATCTGCCCGGTCTGGTCGCCCCGGCCAGCCTGATCGTCACCGAGTTCGTCGGCAACGTCATCGATCACGCCAACACGATGATGACCCTGCGGATCTCGTTGCGCCCACGCCAACTGAACCTCGCGGTCCGGGACGGCTCCTCCGTGCAGCCACCTCCCCTGCGAACGCCCGCCCCGGAGAGTACGAGCGGGCGCGGGCTCCTGCTCGTGGACGCCCTCGCGGACTCCTGGGGTTGCCTGCCATCGGAAGGCGGCAAGGTGATGTGGGCGGCCTTGCGCCGCTGAACGCGGCGGAGTCAGCAGCGGCGCAGCACGCCTGCCAGGCCGGAGACGGCCAAGATCCGGGCGACGTACGGCTGAGCCCCGCTCACGCTGATGCCGGCGTTCGCCGCGGCCGCCGCCTGCGCCGCGTCCAGCAGCACTCCGACACCCGCCGCGTCGATCAGCGGCACCCCGGAGAGGTCCACGATCACCGAGACGACCCCGGGCGTGCCGATCGCGTGCCGCAGTCCGATCCGCAGCCGCTCCGCGGTGTCCCGGTCCACCTCGCCGCGCACCCGTACGGTGAGCGCGGCGCCGTCCCGTTCCACCGACACCTGCATGCCGGGATGCCCGGCCCGGGCCTCCCCGCCCTCCCAGCGCGGCGGCACGTCACTGAGCATCGCCTCACGCAACCAGGCCAGGGCCCGGCTGAGCAGCCGGGAAACGTGCATCTGCGAGATGCCCAGCTCGGCCGCGATCTCCGCCTGGGTGCGGTTGCCGTAGAACCGCATCGCCAGCATCCGGCGCTCCCGCGACGGCAGGCGCAGCAGCAGCTCGGCGACGGTGAGCTTGTCGGTCACCGCCTCCAGCTCGTCGTCGACGTCACCGAGCAGGTCACCGAACTCCTGGGCGCCGTCCCCGGCAACCGGCGCGTTCAGCGAGGCCGGCGCGTAGCCGGCGGCCGACTCGACCGCCTCCAGCACGGCCGATTCGCTCACCCCCAGCTGCTCCGCGAGCTCACCGGTCGTCGGGGTACGCGCGAGCGCGCTGGTCAGCACCATCGAGGCGTGCCCGACCTCCAGGCTGAGGTCCTGCACCCGGCGCGGCACGTGCACGCCCCAGGTACGGTCCCGGAAGTGCCGCTTCAACTCGCCGGAGATCGTGATGACCGCGTAGGCGGTGAACGAACCCCGCTCCGGGTCGTACCGGTCGACGGCCTTGACCAGGCCGAGCCGGGCCACCTGCTCGAGATCCTCGAGGTACTCGCCGCGGCCGCGGTACCGGCGGGCCAGCCGCGCGGCGAAGGGCAGGCAGTAGCGGAGCAGGTCCTCACGCAGCGACTCGAGTTGTACCGGGGAGGCGCCGGAACGGCGTTCGGCGTACGCGAGAGCGGCAGCGTCGAGATCCTCGAGGGCGTTCTCGGCCTGTTCGCCGGCGTGGTTCCGTGCGGGCATCGCATCCCTTTCCGGCACCGGTACGCGGGGAACCCGCCGCGCGGGCGCACGTCCCCTTAACGGGACGCTACTGCCCGGGCTACCACCCACCCAAACATCGTCAACCGACCGAGCGCTTCTCATCGTCACCCCTGCCGGTTCCGGCGCGGCGGAAGACCGCTCGGCGCCGACGACGGATCCTCCGGAGCCTCCGGAGCCGCCACCGCCGGCTCCGGGCGGACCTGGGCGCCGGCACGGCCGGGCAGCCCGGACGGCTGCTGACCCTCGTCCGACGGCGCGCCGTCCGCCGGTGGCTGACTGCCGGGTTGCTGAAGGCCAGGCTGCGGGGGGCCGGGCGGTGGGCTGGCCGGGTTGTGCTGGCCCATGTCCGGTGCCTGTAGCGGCGGGCGCTGCGGGGCCGCCTGTTGCGGGCCGCCGGGGTTGTGCTGGCCCATGTCCGGAGCCTGCAACCGTGGCCGGGCCGGCTGCCCCGGATTCTGCTGGCCCATGTCGGGAGCCCGCAGACCGGGCCGGGCGGCGTTCTGCTGACCCAGATCCGGCGCCTGCGAGACCGGACGGGCCGGCTGTCCCGGGCCGGCCTGAGCCGCCTGGTTGTGCTGGCCCATGTCGGGGGCCTGCAACGGGGACCGGGAGGCCGGCTGCTGACCCGCCGGGCCGGACTGCTGGCCCATGTCGGGAGCCTGCAACGGCGACCTGGTGGCCGGCTGCTGACCCGCCGGGCCGGATTGCTGACCCATGTCGGGTGCCTGCAACGGGGACCGGGAGGCGGGCTGCTGACCGGCCGGACCCGGCAGGGCCGTTTCGGGGGCAAGCAGCGGACGCTGCGAGTCCTCCGCGGCCTGGACCAGAGCGGCCGCGGACGGAAGGAACGAGGTGGGTTCTGCCGGCTCGGCGGCCGGGGTACTCTGCGGCGTCCCGGCGGGCGGCTGTGGCGGCGTACCCATGATGATCTCGGTGGCGCGGACCGGTCCGCCGCCGGCCGCCGGACGGGCGGACCGGGTGAACCGTGGCGCGTCCAGCGGGCTGTTCTGCTGGCTGTAGGGCGGCGGCTGCCGCATCAAGTCATCGGGATCGTCAACCGCGGGCGCGGCCACCTCGCCCGGCCGGCCCTGCGGCACACCGGCACCCGACGGCCCGAAAGCGGAAGCGGAAGCGGCCGGCGACGCACCGGCGATCACCGGCGAGACGCCGCCCGGAGCAACCTGCTCCGCTCCCGGCCGCTGCGCCGGTCCGCCTTGCGCGACATCAGCCAGCCCAGCATCCGCCGGCGCCGGAACGGCCTGCGCAATCCCCGCCTGCGCCGGACCCTCCTGCCCGAAACCAGGCTGCGCCGGACCATCCTGCGCGAAACCAGGCTGCGCCGGACCATCCTGCCCGAAACCAGGCGGTACCGGGCCACTCTGCGCCGGCTCGGCGTGGGCGGGACCCCCGCCCGCAGCGGATCCGGGCTGCGAAACGCCGACCACCCCCGGTCCGACCTGCGCGCTACCCCCTGCCACCTGGCCGGGCTGCGCAGAACCACCGCCGGCCGGCGGCCAGGGCGGCTGCACTTCCGTCCACTGCCCGCTATCGGGCCGAACGGCGGCCGGCGGCGCCACAGCGCCCGGGAACGCCGGCTCCTGCACGAAAGCCGCGAACGGCATATCGGCCCCAGACACGACAGGAGCCACCGGCGGCCTGTCGACTCCCGGCAGGGGGAAAGCCGCGGCAGGCGGGATGGAAGCTTGCGGCACGCCAGGCGTACCCGGACTCCCCTCTCCACCCAGCGGCGGCCACGATCCACCGGCCATCGCGGTCCCGGCAACCGGCGGCGGCCACCGACCGGCCTCCGCCCCACCCTCCTCGGAAACGGGCGGCTCAGCAGCCACCGGCGGCCACGAGTGAGCACCCCGAGGCGGCGCCGGCGACCCACCCCCGGATTCCGCGGACCCCCACGGCACCCCCGCATCCGGCGACGGCTCCTCAGGCACCACCCAGGGCGCGATCGCGGCATCCGGCAAGGGCACACCAGTACCCGGCAACGGTTCATCCGGCACGACCCAGGGCGGGACCGCGGCACCCGGCGACGGCTCCTCCGGCACCACCCAGGGCGGAATCGCGGCTTCCGGCGACGACACTCCAGCAGCCGGCAGCGGCGGAATCGACCCATTCGCCTCCCAGGGAGCCCCGGCTCCGGACGGCATCAGGCCACCCGCCGGCGAGGAAGGCGCGAGCCGGTCACCCGAAGCCGCCCTCTCCGGCTCCTCCCGGACCGGCGGCACGTACGCCGCACGAGCCGCCGCGATCAACCCGGACGCCTCAGCCATCCCGGCCGCTTCCAGCACCTCGGCGGCGGACAGGGCAATGCGGCAGGGCAGCGGTTCCCCACAGGCCGGGCATTCGGTCAGACCGTCGTGCGGGCCGAGGCCACCGCCGTGCGCCTCCACCATGTCCCGTGCCGTACGCGCCAGCACGCTCTCCGGTTTGACGTATGCGTCAGTCGCCGCCACTGCCATCGCCCCCAATCCCCGGCCCCGTCGTCAAGTTCACCTCGCGCGGCGTTCCCGCAGGGCGGCTTTGCACAGATCAGTGGGTATTCATGACGATCCGCCACGGCCGCCCGGGACAACGGGTATGCAGGAGAGGATCGGGGTCGGAATTCACTCACGGTGCTGAAGCATGTTCTCTCCGTAGCATTGAAAGGACATCCAGGAGGTGACCCCCCATGGACGACACCGAACTGCACCGCGAGCGGATCCTCCGGCACGTCAGTCCGATCATCACCGGCCGGTTCCTCGGCTATCAGGCCTCGTACACCCGCGAGATCCGGATCGGCCGGCCCCTGGCCCTCTTCGTCTTCGTGTCGGCCGGCATCGCGCAGATCATCGCCGCACTGCTGCGGATGCGACCGGTCCGGCGCACCCTCAAGGAACTCCGTAAAGGTCCGGAGTTCCTGGTGACCCCGGTCCGGCTGCGCGACGACCTCGGGCAGACGTACGAGATCGAGATGCACGGGCAGCTGCCGCAGTCCGCGCTGCACCGCGGCGATCTCGTGCAGGTCCGCACCCAGCCGCAGGCCGACCACACCCTGCCGGTGAAGCTGCTCCAGGTGGTGAACCTGACCACCATGCAACCGCTGACACCGCGCATCCCCACCCAGTGGTCCCACCTGGGTCCGGCCCTGCTGCTCCAGGCCGGGCTCGGCGTGACCATCCTGGGCGCGGTGCTGGCGGCCTGGCTGCGGTAAGCGTAGAACGACGCCCCGGCGGGTAACGGGCCGTCCATGCCGCACGCATGCGAACGCGCAACCAGCGGAGGCCCGTTGGCCGCCAGGCGAGAATGGACGCTCGCCGAGATGGGAACCGCAATAGACAGCCGTCATCATGAGGCCGGGGGAACGCCTCGCGCGCTCTCCTGGCGTCACTGACGGCTCGAAAGGTGGTGCGCGGTGGGCGAGAAAGTCGACCAGACCGAATTCAGCCGGGAGGACCGGACCCGGTACCGGCAGAAGATCCGGCGCAGCCTGGACGTGTTCGCGACCATGCTGCGGGAGGCCCGCTTCGAGTTCGAGCGGCCGCTGACCGGCATGGAGATCGAGCTCAATCTGATCGACGAGCACGCCGATCCGGCGATGCGCAACGTCGAGGTGCTGAAATCGATCGCTGATCCGGACTTCCAGACCGAGCTGGGACAGTTCAACATCGAGATCAATCTGCCTCCGCGGCGGCTCGCCGGTGACGACTTCGCCGAGCTGGAGCGCAGCCTGCGGGCCAGCCTGAACCAGGCGGAGCGGCACGCCCGGGCGGCCGGGACGCACATGGTGACGATCGGCATCCTGCCGACGCTGCGCCGCGAGCACCTCACCGGCGACGCGCTCACCACGAACCCCCGCTACCAGCTGCTCAACGAGCAGATCTTCGCGGCCCGCGGCGAGGACCTGGACATCCGCATCGACGGGGTGGACCGGCTGGCGGTCACCACGGACACCATCGCGCCGGAGGCGGCCTGCACCAGCACCCAGTTCCACCTGCAGGTGAGCCCGGCGCAGTTCGCCGCGTACTGGAACGCCGCCCAGGTGATCGCCGGCATACAGCTGGCGCTCGGCGCGAACTCACCGCTGCTGCTCGGCCGGGAACTGTGGCGGGAGACCCGGATCCCGCTCTTCGAGCAGGCCACCGACACCCGGTCCGAGGAGATCCAGGCGCAGGGCGTACGCCCGCGGGTGTGGTTCGGCGAACGCTGGATCACCAGCGTGTTCGACCTGTTCGAGGAGAACGTGCGGTACTTCCCCGCGCTGCTGCCGATCTGCGACGGCGACGACCCGGCGGACATCCTGGAACGCGGCGAGATCCCCGAGCTCAGCGAGTTGCGGCTGCACAACGGCACGGTCTACCGATGGAACCGGCCGATCTACGCGGTGGTCAACGGCCGCCCGCACCTGCGGGTGGAGAACCGGGTGCTGCCGGCCGGCCCGACGGTCGCCGACACCATCGCCAACGCGGCGTTCTACTACGGCCTGGTCCGCACGCTCGCCGAGGCCGACCGGCCGATCTGGACCCAGATGAGCTTCCAGGCCGCCGAGGAGAACTTCCACAACTGCGCCCGGCACGGCATCGACGCCAGCGTGTTCTGGCCCGGGCACGGCACCCTCCCGGTCACCGAGCTGGTGCTGCGCCGGCTGCTACCGCAGGCGGCGGCGGGCCTGGACGAGTGGGGCGTCTCGCCCACCCAGCGGGACCGGCTGCTCGGCATCATCGAGCAGCGCTGCCTGCTGCATCGCAACGGCGCGTCCTGGCAGGTGGACACCCTGCACGCCCTGGAGGCGCAGGGACACGACCGGCAGCAGGCGCTGCACGAGATGCTGCGCCGCTACCTCCCGCTCATGCACGAGAACATCCCGGTCCACGAATGGCCGGTAGCCACCTAGGACGGCGCCGGCAAGCACGGAAGGTCGCGTCAGGCATTCCACCCGCACGCACCTTTTCCGGTACGCGCAGCGACCGTCCCAAAAACGCGGGCCGTCCCCGGACCACCGCGCGATCACCTGCCCGGTCCCGCGCCCCGACGCGGCCGCCGGGACCGGGCAGGTGGTCACGCCGCCCGGTTCAGCCGCGCGCGACCGCGACCGTCACCCCGTCACACACCCGCTTGGGCACGACCAGCACCGCACCGGGTCCCGCCGCCAGCAGGGCCGCCGCCTCCGCCACGCTCGGTGTACCCACCGCGGCCGCCACCACCGGATTCGCCCCGGGTACCGGCTGCCCGGCCAGCACCGCCGCCGGATAGCCGACCAGCCGCCACCCCGCTTCCGCGGCCACGGCCCGCACACCGTCCTCCGCCGCCCGCCGGTCCAGGGTCGCCAGCACAGCCACCTCGCCCACCGCGATCCCCGCGCCCGCCAGCACAGCGCGGATCGCCCCGGCCAGCCGCTCACCCGCCGTCCCCGCCCGTGCGCCCACCCCCACGACCGAACCCCGGCTCACACCCCTTGCTTGGCCCAACCTCAATGCTGTCTCAACGGCCGCCAGACAGCACCCACGTTGGGCCGGACAGGTCGGCCGGCCGCGGCCCGGACCAGGCGCTCGGCCAGCCCGCGATGCCCGGCCCAGTGCAGATGCAGGTAGGACGCGTGCACCGACCCCGTCGCGAACCCCTCCGGGTCGGCGCCCCGCCAGGCCCACGCCGCACCGGCCGCCGGCGACAGCAGCAGGCCGGAACGGGGATGCACCGAGGTCCGGTGGAACTCGTGCCCGGTCACCCGGGTGCCGGCCGCGGCGAGCGGGCTGTCGGTGAGTGCGACCGCGTCCCGGTAACCCAGCGTCAGGGTGGGCGTCATCGCCGCGTCCGCCTCGATCACCCCGCACATCGGAGCACCGTCCAGGGACCGGCACAACCAGAGCAGCCCGGCGCACTCGGCGGCGATCGGGCCGCCGGACGCCGCGAGGGCCGCCACCGACCGGCGCAGTGGCTCGTTGGCGGAGAGCTCGGCCGCGTACACCTCCGGGAAGCCGCCGCCGACGACCAGCGCGCGGGCACCGGCCGGCAGCGCCTCGTCGTGCAGCGGGTCAACGGTCACGACCGTCGCCCCCGCCCCGGCGAGAAGTTCGGCCGTTTCCGCGTACGCGAAAGAGAAAGCCGGACCACCGGCAAGCGCGACCACCGGGCCATCAGCGACCGGCTCCGCGGCTTGGGGTGTCCACGGGCTCGCCGCCAGCGGCGGCGCCGAACGTGCGACCGCGGCCACCGCCTCCAGGTCGACCGAGCCCGCGATCAGCGTGGCGAGCGCGTCCACCGATGCCAGCGCTTCGGCGCGGCGCTCGGCCGCCGGGACGAGGCCGAGGTGCCGGGACGGCGCCGCCACCGCGTCGGCGCGGCGCAACGCGCCCAGCACCGGCGTGCCCACCTCCTCGCAGGCGTCCCGCAGGATCTGCTCGTGCCGGGCCGAACCGACCCGGTTGAGGATCACCCCGGCCAGCCGGACCGTACCGAAGCTGCGGAAACCGTGCACCAGGGCGGCGATCGACCGCCCCTGCGCGGCCGCGTCCACCACCAGGATCACCGGCGCCCGCAGAAGCTCCGCGACCTGTGCCGTGGACCCGGTATCGCCCGCCCCGGTACGCCCGTCGTAGAGGCCCATCACCCCTTCGACGATCGCCAGCTCGGTCCCGGCCGACCCGTGCGCGAAGAGCGGCCCGATCAGGTCCTCCCCCACCAGCACCGGGTCGAGGTTGCGCCCCGGCCGCCCGGCGGCGAGCGCGTGATAGCCCGGGTCGATGTAGTCCGGCCCCACCTTGAACGGCGCCACCGGCACCCCGCGCCGCGCGAACGCCGCCAGCAGCCCGGTCGCGACGGTCGTCTTCCCGTGCCCACTGGCCGGCGCCGCGATCACCACCCTGGCTACCATTCGATGCCCTGCTGCCCCTTGCGCCCGGCGTCCATCGGATGCTTGATCTTCGTCATCTCGGTGACCAGGTCAGCCGCCGCGACCAGATCCGGATGCGCGTCCCGCCCGGTGATCACCACATGCTGCGTTCCCGGCCGCCCTCCCAGCGTCTCGATCACGTCCTCGACGTCCACCCACCCCCACTTAATCGGATAGGTGAACTCGTCCAGCACGTAGAACCGGTAGGCCTCGGCCGCCAGATCCCGCTTGATCTGCGCCCAGCCCTCGGCAGCCTCAGCAGCGTGATCCCGCTCAGTCCCCGCCCGCTGGATCCACGACCAGCCCTCACCCATCTTGTGCCAGGTAACCGGCGCCCCGCCGGCGTTACCGAGAGCCTTGAGCGCGGCCTCCTCGCCGACCTTCCACTTCTGCGACTTCACGAACTGAAAGACGCCGATCGGCCACCCCGCGCTCCACGCCCGCAACGCCATCCCGAACGCGGCCGTGGACTTCCCCTTGCCCGGCCCGGTGTGCACCGCCAGCACCGCCTGCCGCCGACGCTGCCGCGTCGTCAGCCCGTCATCGGGAACGGCAGTCACTTTCCCTTGCGGCATCTCTCCACCTTTCCAGTACGCATAGCCGTCCATCCCGCCGACCGCCCGCCACCTCCGGCGCCGCCGCTCAGCACGCCGCCCACCCCGGCCGTTTCGCGCCCGGACTCCGCGGCCCCACGATCACCCGCACCCCGCCACCGCTCGCGCCGCTTCCACTTCCGCCGCCCAAGATCTGCGGGTCGACGCGGCGGGGTGGTGATCTTGGACGATTGGGCGGTCCAGCGTGCTACTCACCCAAGATCTCGCGGCGGCGGGCACCACGAGGCGGGGTGTCACGCCGCGCTGCGGTAGGAGCGGTCGGCCACGGCCGGCGGGACCGGCGGGCCGGATCGCCCGGCCACAGCCTGGAGGTGGTCGAGAGGCATGACTTCGGCGTTCAGGGCTGCGGCCAGCTTCCGTGCCAGGCCCAGCCGGACGGGGCCGGATTCGCAGTCGACGACGACGGTGGAGACCCCGGTCAGCAGCGGGGTCAGCCGGAGCGGGTCCGGGCCGCTGGTCGACCGCCCGTCGGTGACCAGCACCAGCAGCGGCCGGCGACGCGGGTCGCGGCGGCGCTCGGTGGCGATGGTCGTGGCCGCGGTTCGCAGTCCCGCAGCGAGCGGGGTCCGCCCACCGGTCCGCAGAGCGGCCAGCCGGAGCACACCCACCTCGTGGCTGGACGTCGGCGGCAGCACAACCTCCGCCTCGCTCCCCCGAAAGGTGATCATGCCAATCCGGTCGCGCCGCTGGTAGGCGTCGCGCAGCAGGGACAGCACGGCCGTCTTGACCAGGGTCATCCGCTTGCGCGCGGCCATCGATCCCGAGGCGTCCACAACGAACAACACCAAGTTGGCCTCACGCCCCACATGCACCGACTCCCGCAGATCCGACAGCTCCACGCCGAACCGGCGGGCCACCGACCGGCTCGCCGGCGCGATGCGACCAGACAGCCCTCCAGCAGCCGCCGTCGGAAAGGCGGCGGTCTCGGCCGCGTTCCCCGAGAGGACGGCGGATGGCGAGGTGGCGGCCGACGCCGCCGGGGATGGTGGGGTGGAGATGGCGGCGCGGTGCAGGGCCGCGCGGAGTGTGGCCGGCAGGTGGGGGGCGCCGGAGAGCTTGCCGTGTGGGATGCGGCTTCCGACGACCCGGCCGCGGCGGGCGTATGCGGGTGAGCGCCGGCCGGTGTGGCCGCCCTCGCCGCGAGCAGCGATGCGCAGCGTGCGGGTCCGGTAGGCGGCTCCGGCGGTGGCGACCGCGCCCGCCTTCTGCGGTTCGGCCGTCCGGTCGCCGTGTTCCGGGCCGTTGTGTGACGGGGCGCTGTGGTCCGTACCGTCATGGCTGAAGCCCGTGCCCTGCGGCCCGCCGCCGTCGCTCGGTCCCCGCGGCCCGCCGCCTCCCCCGCCGGGCGGCCCGCCGCCCTCGGGATCGGGATCGTCGTCGCCCGGCCCGGCCTGATCATCGCCGGCCCGGCGGTCGTCTTCGGCCTGGCGGTCCGCCTCGGCGTGGCGATCTTCTTCGGCCCGGCGGTCGTCTTCGGCCTGGCGGTCCGCCTCGGCCTGGCGGTCCTCCTCGGCCTGGCGTTCGGCTTCGGCCAGGGCGTCTTCGAGTTTCTGTTCGTCGGTGCCGGGCGGGTCGAGCGGATCGGTGCGGCGCCGGTGCGGCAGGGCGAGCCGGGCCGCGTCGCGTACGTCGCCGGCGGTCACCGACGTCCGGCTGTGCCAGGCGGCCAGCGCGACCGCGCACCGGGCGACCACGATGTCGGCGCGCATCCCGTCGACTCCGTAGGCGAGGCACACCCGGGCGATCCGGTCGAGTTCGGCGTCGGGCAGCTCGACCGACGGCAGCAGGGCGCGGGCGGCGGCGATCCGGGTGGCATAGTCCTGCTCGGCCGGGTCGAAGCGGGCGGCGAAGCCCGCCGGGTCGGCCTCGTAGGCCAGCCGGCGGCGGACCACCTCGGCCCGCTGGGTGGCGTCGCGGGGGGCCAGCACGTTCACCACCAGGCCGAACCGGTCGACCAGCTGCGGCCGCGGCTCGCCCTCCTCCGGGTTCATGGTGCCGACCAGCAGGAACCGGGCGGCGTGCTTGACCGAGACACCGTCGCGCTCGACGTGTGCCCGGCCCATCGCGGCCGCGTCCAGCAGCAGGTCGACGAGGTGGTCGGGGAGCAGGTTGACCTCGTCGACGTAGAGCACACCGCGGTGGGCGGCGGCGAGCAGGCCGGGCTCGTACGCCTTCACCCCGTCGCCGAGCGCGCGTTGCAGGTCGAGGGTGCCGACCACCCGGTCCTCGGTCGCGCCGACCGGCAGCTCCACCAGCGCGGCCGGCCGGGCCGTCGCCGGGCTCGCCGCCGGATGCGGACCGTCGGGGCAGGCCGGGTCGGGCGCGGCCGGGTCGCAGGCGAACCGGCAGTCCGCCAGCACGGCGACCGGCGGCAGGAGCCCGGCCAGGGCACGCACCACAGTGCTCTTGGCGGTGCCCTTCTCGCCGCGGACCAGCACACCGCCGACCGCCGGTGAAACGGCGGTGAGCAACAGCGCGAGGCGCAGGTCGTCGAGGCCGACCACGGCCGAGAACGGGTACGGACTCGTCACAGGGGAATCCCTTCCGGCGGGTGTCCACGCCCGCTCGTCGGTTGACACGAGCGGCTGGAGTCTCCTGACTCCCGGATCGACGTTTCCCGCTCGCCTTCCGGCCGTCGCAGGCCGTGGCGCTGGGTCAGCGGGTCGCTCCCCGGTCACAGTGGCGGGACCGTCCCGGACTCGCACCGGGTTCCTCCGCAACCGCTCGCCGGTCACTCTTTCCTACCGCCGGGGTGCGCGTCAACGCGGGGTGCCGTGACAGTGATCGCTTACGCGCCGACCGCCTTCTCGGTGGCGGGCAGCGGCTCGGGTGCCAGCTTGTCCAGCTCGGCCACCACGTCGAGGACGGCGAGCGCCGAGCGTTCCACCAGCGGGCGCAGCCGGCGGTAGAGGGCCGCGGCCTCGGGGTCGGGACGGGTGTGCCGGCCGGTCGGGACGAGAGCGGCCGCATCGTCCAGGTCGGGCAGTTCGCCGAGGGCGTGCCGGGCCAGCAGGCAGGCGCCGAGTGCGGTGCCCTCGGGGGTCTCGGACACCGAGACCGGCAGGTCCAGCGCGCCCGCGAGCACGCTCACCCAGAGTTCGGAGGCGGCGGCGCCTCCGGTGGCCCGGATCTCGGTGAGAGCGCAGCCCTCCGCGTCGAACGAGTCCCGGACCAGGGCCAGCTGCTGGCAGACGCCCTCCACGGCGGCGCGGACCAGGTGCGGGCGTCCGTGCTCGCGGCGCAGCCCGAGGTACGCCCCGCGCATCCCCGGCCGCCACCACGGCGCCCGCTCCCCCAGCAGGTACGGCAGGCAGAGCAGGCCTTCGCTGCCGACCGTCACCCCGGCCGCCTCCTCGAGCAGCGCGGCGTCCCGCTCGTCGGCGTCCTCGCCCTCGGCACCGGGCCGCTCGAACCCGGAGGCGAACGCCTGCCCGGCCCAGCGGACCACCGACCCGGCGTTGTTCACCGCGCCACCGATCACCCAGCGGTCCTCGGTGAGCGCGTAACAGAACAGCCGGCCGGCCGCGTCCGTGGTGGGCCGGTCGACGACCGTACGCAAGGCGCCGCTGGTTCCCAGCGAGACCGCCGCGACCCCGGCCGGGGTGGCGCCGACGCCGAGGTTGGCGAGCGGGCCGTCGGCCGCCCCGATGATCAGCGGAACGTCCGGGGACAGTCCGGCGGCGGCGGCCACGTCGGCACGCAGCCGGAGCTGGTGGACGGTCGGTACGACCTCGGCGAGCTGCTCCCGGCGTACCCCCGCGATCTCCAGGGCCTCGTCGTCCCAGCGCCGCGTGTGGATGTCGTAGAGGCCGGTGCCCGAGGCGACCGACAGGTCGACCAGGAAGGGAGCGTCGGCCAGCGCCGCGACGATCAGCTCTTTCACCCCGCCCCAGCGGGGCGTGCCGCGCAGCGTGCCCGGATCGTGCTCGCCCCACCAGGCCAGCTTGGTCAGCGGGGACATCGGGTGCACCGGCGTGCCGGTACGCGCCTGCAGCTCCTTGCCGCGACCGGACGCGACGAGCCGCTCGCACTGCTCGGCGGAACGCCCGTCGGCCCAGGTGATCACGGCTCCGAGCGGGCGGCCGCCGGCGTCCATCGGGACGAGCGCGTGCAGGAACGAGCTGAGGCTCACGGCGATCACGCGGTCACCGTTGCGGGCGCACTCGGCGGCCACGTCGGTGATCGCCTTGACGGCCGCGGCGGTGAGGTGGCCGGGATCGATCTCGGCGCGGCCGGGACCGGGCACTGACAGCGGGTAGTGGACGCTGGTGAGGGCCCGCAGCTCACCGCCGGGTCCGGCGGCGATGCCCTTGGTGGCGGTGGTCCCGGTGTCGATCCCGATCACGACGTCCATACGTGCCCTCCCTGGTACGCGGCTGCCTCTTCCCTACCCCGTGAACATCTTCGCGTACCGATCCCGCAGCTCTTCCCAGCCGTGCTCCCGCGCGGCGGCGCCGCGCACGGCTTCGACCCGCTCGCCGGCGAGCAGGCGCTCCAGGACGTCCATGCAGAGGTGCCAGCCGGCCGCGACCATCGCCTCGACGCCCTCCTCGGCGAGGGTGTGCCGCAGGGTGAGCCGGGTGCCGTCGCCGGCCGGCTCCAGCTCCCAGCGCAGCAGGTCGCCGCCCCAGCTGTACTCCAGCAGGCGGGGCGGCTCGGCCCGGCGCACGGTCGCGGCCAGCGGCGTACGCTCGTCGCCGTCCACCATGGTCAGCGTCGTCTCGCCCAGCGTGCCCAGGTCGCGGGCGGCGGTGAAGGGCGCCCACCGGTCGATCTTCTCCGGGTCGGTCAGGGCCAGCCACACCTGCTCCGGCGGGCGGCGCAGTTCACGGATGAAGATCAGGGTCCAGCGGTCCCCGTCCGGTACGACGGATGCGGTCATGACTCCTCCTCAAGGTGACGTTCCAGCGCGTCGAGATGGTGGTCCCAGAGCCGCCGGTAAGGCGCCAGCCACGCGTCCAGCTCACGGAACGGCCCGGCCTCCAGGCGGTAGATCCGCTGCTGGGCCCGCACCCGGGCGGACACGACACCGGCCTCGCGCAGCACCCGCAGGTGCTTGGAGACGGCCGGCTGACTCATCCCGAGCGCGCCGACCAGGTCACCGACGCTCGCCTCACCGGCGCGCAGCACGTCGGTGATCCGGCGGCGGGCCGGTTCGGCGAGCACCTCCAGGACATCCACACCGCCAGCATGCCGCTCCGGTTATATGCCTGTCAAGGCATGTACAGCACCGAAAGAAGCCCCGCCGGTCCTCCGGCGGGGCTTCCGCGGGTTCAGCGCTGGTCGAGCGGCACGAAGTCGCGGACCGGCGAGCCGGTGTAGATCTGCCGCGGGCGGCCGATCTTGTTGGTCGGGTCGTTCATCATCTCGCGGTACTGCGCGATCCAGCCGGGGAGCCGGCCGATCGCGAACAGGACCGTGAACATCTTCGTCGGGAAACCCATGGCCTTGTAGATCAGGCCGGTGTAGAAGTCGACGTTCGGGTACAGCTTGCGGGAGACGAAGTACTCGTCGGAGAGGGCGATCTCCTCGAGCTGGAAGGCGATCTCCAGCAGCGGGTCCGGCGTGTCCAGCGTGGCGAGGACCTCCTGGGCGGCCTTCTTCACGATGGCGGCGCGCGGGTCGTAGTTCTTGTAGACCCGGTGGCCGAAGCCCATGAGCTTGACGCCCTTTTCCTTGTTCTTCACCCGGGTGACGAACGCGTTGACGTCTCCGCCGTCCTTGCGGATCTGCTCGAGCATCTCGAGCACCGCCGCGTTGGCGCCACCGTGCAGCGGGCCGGAGAGGGCGTTGATGCCGGCCGAGACCGAGGCGAACAGGTTCGCCTGGGCCGAGCCGACCAGCCGCACCGACGACGTGGAGCAGTTCTGCTCGTGGTCGGCGTGCAGGATGAAGAGCATGTCGAGGATCTTCGCGACCTTGGGGTCGACGTTGTACTGAACGGTCGGCAGACCGAACGTCAGGCGCAGGAAGTTCTCGACATAATCCAGCGAATTGTCCGGGTAGGGCAGCGGGTGCCCGATCGACTTCTTGTAGGCGTACGCCGCAATCGTCGGAAGTTTCGCCATCAGGCGGATTGCGGAGATTTCCACCTGCTCCTCGTCGAGCGGGTCGAGCGCGTCCTGATAGAAGGTGGAAAGCGCGGTGACCGCCGAGGAGAGCACCGCCATCGGGTGCGCATCACGCGGGAAGCCGGAGAAGAACGTACGCATCTCCTCCTGGAGGAGAGTGTGCACGCGGATCTTGTCGGCGAAATCGCGCAACTGGGCGGCGGTCGGCAACTCGCCGTTCATCAGCAGGTACGAGACCTCGAGGAACGTCGACTTCTCGGCCAGCTGCTCGATCGGGTATCCCCGGTAGCGGAGGATGCCCTGGTCACCATCGATGTAGGTGATCGCGGAGGTGGTCGACGCCGTGTTCACGAACCCCTGGTCCAGGGTGACGTAGCCGGTCTCCTTCAGCAGAGCACTGACGTCGATGCCGCCCGGACCGTCGACGGCCTTGCGTACCCCCATCGACAATTGGCCACCAGGGTGGTCCAGCTTGACATCCGTCATGTATTTCCCTCACTTCACCGGCAGATGTCCCAAAGATTTTGCCGTTCACCGTAAACCCTCAACCTGAATGGGTCATCAGGTGGCCACCCGTTGAGGCATTGGTCACCAGTACGTATGGACCGTTGCGCCATAGACAATGGTCGGTATATTGCGACACGGTTACGGGAGCGGAGGTCGAACCGATGCGGATCCCGACTCAGAGACCCGTCGTGGTGGGCGTGGACGGGTCCCCGGCAAGCCTGGCCGCCGTACGGCTGGCCGCGCGGGAGGCTCTCTCCCGCGGACGCACCTTGCACGTCGCTCATGCTTTCACCTGGCCCGATCCGCGGCCGGGAGCCGGTGGCACCGACTACGCCCCGGCGCGCCGGGCCGCCTCGCGCGTGGTCGCGGAGGCGGTCGCCACCGCCCAGCGTTCCATACCCGGCGTCGATGCGCGTGGTCAACTCGTGGATGGGCCGCCCGGGCGCGTCCTGCGGCAGCTCAGCCGCGGTGCCGTACTGCTCGTGCTGGGCGGCGACGCACTGGCCGCCAGCGGCCGGCTGCCGGCCGGGTCGCCGCTGCTCGAGGTGGTGTCGCAGGCGTGGTGCCCGGTCGCGGTGGCGCGGGGCACGCGGCCGCCGGCCGGGCCGGTGCTGGCCGCTCTCGACGGGTCGGCGTACTCGATCCTCGCGCTCCGGTTCGCCGCCGAGGAGGCCGAGCGCCGGGGCGGCCCGGTGCACGTGGCCCACGTCGTCATGGACGATGGACCGGACGCCGAGGCCGCCGCCGGCCGGCTGGTCGACGAGGCGCTCGCCGCGGTACCGGGCCTGACCGCCGTACGCCGCCGGTTGTTGATCGGCGTGCCCGCGGAGACCCTGGTCCAGGCCTCGCGCGATGCCGGGCTGATCGTGCTGGGGCCCCGCGGCCTGCGGGCCGGCGGCCGGCTCGGGACGGTCGCCGAGGAGGTGCTACGGCGCGGCACGGTGCCGGCGGTCTTCGTGCACGGCCCGCGGATACCCACCCGCCGGGTGCCGGCGCCGCCCGGCCGGCCGGCGCGGACGCTACGGACCTGAGACGGTTTCGCCCAAGCTGACTAACGCAAGGTGCCCGGATTGCTACCGTTGGTCCGACAGGGATTTGGGGCAAACGGGAGGAATGCCCGGTGCTATCCGTTCTCCCGCCCGCAGTCGCCCGGCGGCTCTGGCAAGGCATGGCCGTAGGCGGCCTCATCGCCACGGGCGTCTACACGTTCTACTCCTCGTCGGCTCCGGGGACGATCAGCTTCGTCCTGCTCGGCGTCGTCGTGGTGGTGGCCTGCTTCGCGGGCCCGCGCCGCTGGGGCGCCGAGCCGCCCGGCGCGTGGCTGCTGATCGGCGCCGCGGCACTCCTCTTCCTGATCGGCGTGCTGATCCGGCCGACGGTCACCGAGGAGCCGATGCCCTGGCCGCTGCTGGCCGACGCGGCCAGCTTCAGCGGGTACGTCCTGCTCTCGGTCTTCCTGGCCATCCTGCTGCGCAGGCGGGAGAGCCTGGACCGGCACGCCGTCATCGACGGACTGATCGTGGCCCTGGCCGCCGGGATGACCAGCACCCTGCTGCTGGCGCTGCCAGCCGCCGCGATCCCCGGCCGGTCCGCGCTGCTCTCGATCATCCAGGGCACCTATCCGCTCTTCGACGTGATGGTGCTGCTGTTGATCGTGAACCTGACGTTCACCGCCAAGACCTGGCCGGTCAGCCTGGTCGCGCTGATCGTCATGATGGTCGGCCTGTTCGTCGGCGACGCCGCGTACGCGATCGTCGGCGTCAGCGGTCACGTCTACGCCTCGCCACTGCTGAACGTGCCGTTCCTGGTCGCGTACACCGGACTCGGCGTGGCCGCGCTGCATCCGTCGGTCGTGGAGATGAGCCGGGCCGCCAAGCCACCGGTGCAGGCCTGGTCGTGGCCGCGCCTGCTGGTGCTCGCCCCCGCCCTGGCACTGCCGTTCGTGCTGCTGCTGACCGGGCGCACCAGCGGCGCCGCGGAGCGGGTGCTGGTCGCGGGTGCCGGTGCGGCCATCGTGGCGCTGCTGCTGTTCCGGGCCACCTTCGCGGTACAGGCGCAGGTCGCCGCCCAGTTGCGCTCGGAGCACCAGGCCACCCACGACCCGCTCACCGGGCTGCCCAACCGGATGTCCATGTCCGCCGAGATCGAACGCCTCGTGATGGTCGCCGAGACCGACCACCACGACCGGGTCTGGGTCTACATGCTCGACCTGGACGGCTTCAAGTGGGTGAACGACTCGTGGGGTCACGACACCGGCGACCAGCTGGTCATCGAGGTGGGCCGGCGGCTGCGCGCCGCGGTGCCGAACACCATCCCGCTGGCCCGGGTCGGCGGTGACGAGTTCCTGCTCGCCTTCATCGGCGAGAAGGGTGAGGCGCTACGGCTGGTCGACGACATCCGCGGCTGCTTCGCCCGGCCCTTCCCGGTACGCGACACCGAGGTCGTGATCACGTCCTCGATCGGTATCGCGCACGCCGAGGGTGACCCGGCCCGGGCCGGGGTGACCGCCGAGGCGCTGATGCGGGACGCCGACACCGCCATGTACCGGGCCAAGGACGAGGGCCCCGGCCGGTCCACCATCTTCGACACCTCGATGCACACCCAGGTCCGCGAGCGGATCGAGCTGGAGGTGGCGCTGCGGGCCGCGCTCGCCGACGACCAGTTGTACGTGGCCTACCAGCCCATCGTGCGGCTGGAGACCGGGGTGCCGGTGGGCGCCGAGGCGCTGGTCCGCTGGTTGCACCCGGAGCGCGGCCTGATCCCGCCGATGACCTTCATCCCGATCGCCGAGGACGCCGGCCTGATCGGCAGCATCGGCACCTGGGTACGCAAGGAGGCCCTGCGCCAGCTCGGTGTGTGGCGCTCGGAGGGCATCGTCGGCGACGACTTCTACCTGTCGATCAACGTCTCGCCCCGGCAGCTCAGCGACCCCGAACTGCCGCTGATCGTCTCCGGGGAGATGCTGCGGTACGGCGTACCCGCGCAGTGCGTGGCCCTGGAGATGACCGAGTCGGTGATGGTGGACGGCTCCAGCGTCACCTCACGGGTCCTCTTCGAACTGCGCGAACTCGGCGTGAAGCTGCTGGTGGACGACTTCGGGACGGGCTTCTCCGCGCTCGGTTACCTGCGCCGGTTCCCGGTCACCGGTGTCAAGATCGACCGGTCCTTCGTGACCGGTCTCGGGGTGAACGTCGAGGACGACGAGATCGTCCGCGCGGTGGTGGCGATGAGCCACGCCCTCGGGCTGAGCGTGATCGCCGAGGGTGTCGAGACCCCGCTCCAGCGGGAGGCGCTGCACGCGGTCGGCGTGGTCAACGGTCAGGGCTGGCTCTGGGGAGCGGCGGTGCCCGCGCCGGAGTTCGCCGAGCGGTGGCGCCGGGCGGCGATCACCCAGGCGGCGGCCGTCCCGGCGATCGCGGCGAACCCGTACGGCCGGCACCGCCGCACCGACACCGGCTGATTACTCCGGATCGCGCAGGTGGGCGCGGCGTTCCATCATGCCGGCCTTCCGTTCCCGGAAGCCGGTCCGCCGCTCGTCGCGGATCGGCATGTGCGCGGGCGGGAACTCGTACATCCAGAACGACTGGGCGTCCAGCCGGGTCGGCTGCGCCCGGCCGGCGACCCGGCCCAGGATCATCGCGATCATCCGGGGCAGGGCGTGCCGCTCCTCGTTGTAGGAGCAGATGTCCACGAACACCCGGCCCTTGGCCTCGCCGATCGGCCCGTACATCGCCCGCAGCAGAGCGATGAAGACGCCGGCGCCGCGGGCGCTCTTCTTGGCGCCCACAAAGGTCACGTAGAAGAGCCGGCGCTGCTCGAACAGCTCCGGCCAGTGGTACTCGAAATAGTCCGGCGAGATCAACGGCACCGAGTCCAGATCGGTGGTCTGCACACCCATCCCGACCAGCGCGCCCTCCGCGTCCAGCGCGATGTACTTGTCGGCCCGCTTGTCGGCCATCAGGTAGTCGAACTCGTCGCGGAACATCAGATGCCGGTTGGCGGCCATGTACCGCAGCTCGTCAAACGTCTCCCGGTACCAGTTCCAGGCTTCTTCCAGCATGTCCGCCGGCAGTTCCGGCAGCACTTCCACTCGCATCGTCGCCCCCGTGCACATAGCGTCTCTCGGTGACAAACCTGTCAGGACGACTGGCGGCGCGAGGGCAACTCCGGCATTATTCGCTCGCGGAATCCTTGAGTAAGCCACATCACAGCCGATGGAGGGGGCATGGCAGCGCTGATCGGAGCCGAGGCCGGGATCCTCTGGATGGTCGCCCTGTTGCTCGCGCTCGCCGGTGGGCTGAGCGCCGCCCTGCTCAGCGCGACCCGCCGCCGGTAGAGAGCGCGCCGGCCCGCCGGATGCGGCAGGCTGTGCTGATGCGCTTCGCCACGTGGAACGTCAACTCGGTCAAGGCCCGCCTGCCCCGCCTGGTCGACTGGCTCGCGGATACCTCGCCGGACGTCGTCTGCCTACAGGAGACCAAGGTCGCCGAGGACGCGTTCCCGGCCAAGGAGGTCGCCGAGCTGGGTTACGACACCGCGGCGTACGGCCAGGGCCGGTGGAACGGCGTCGCCGTGCTCTCCCGGATCGGTCTCGACGACGTCCGCCGCGGCTTCCCCGGCCAGCCCGGCTTTCCGGACCAGGAGGCACGCGCGATAAGCGCCCGCTGCGGCGGCATCCGGTTCATGTCGGTGTACGTGCCGAACGGCCGCACCCCGGAGGACCCGCACTACATCTACAAGCTGGAGTGGCTCGCCGCGCTGCGTACCGCGCTCGCCGACGACCTGGCGGCCGGCCCGCTGGTGGTGGCCGGCGACTACAACGTGGCGCCGACCGACGCCGACGTCTGGGATCCCGCCGTCTTCGCCGGCTCCACCCACGTCACCCCGCCGGAGCGAGCCGCGCTCGCCGCCATCCTCGAGATCGGGCTGCACGACGTGCCGGCCCGGCCGCTCAAGGGCGACCGGCCGTTCACCTATTGGGATTACCGGGCCGGAATGTTCCACCAGAACAAGGGCATGCGGATCGACCTGGTCTACGCGAGCACGGACGTGGCCGCCCGGGTGACGGATGCCGTGGTGGACCGTGAGGCGCGCAAGGGCAAAGGCCCCTCCGATCACGCCCCGATCGTGGTCGATCTGGGCGATTGATCCGCGGGACCACCGGCGCGGGATGCCCGATTCCCCGGTGGACCCCGTAGGCTGAAGTCGATCCAGCACGCTGAACGGTCACTTGATGGGCGGGGAGAGACAGGAGGCGACAATGACAGCGCGTACGCCGGCGGGAGCCGGCGAGCCGCTGGCGCCTATGGTCACGGACTCACCCGCTCCGGACCTGCTCCGGGCCGCGTTCGAGGCGGCGACCGAGGCCATGCTGCTCTGTGCGGCGGCCGACCACACCGTCCTGCTGGCGAACGCCGAGGCCCGGCGACTCGTTCCCGGCCTGGGCATCGGGCATGACCTGGCCGCGGCACCTCTGCCCGCCCTGACCCGCGCCGCCGCCGAGAACGCGGACTCCTTCCGCTACGAGCACGAGGGCCGCTGCGTCTACGGGATGCGGCGGCGCCTGGACGACGACCACTACGCGTGGTTCCTGCGCGACCACACCGAGGAGAGCGAGCGCGCGGCCGCGCTGGAGATCGAGCGGTCCCGGACGGCTTTCCTGGCCGAGGCGGGACGGCGGCTCTCCGCGTCGCTGCACGTGCGCCGCTGTACGCGTACCACCGTGGAACTGGCGGTGGCGCACCTGGCCGACGCCGCCGTGGTGGTCCTCCCGGCGAACCGCCGGCAGAGCGCCTGGGTCCGCCTGGTCCCGGACCGGGCCGCCGAGGAGGGCATGCTCCGGGAGAGCCGGCTCACCGACGTGCCCGGCCTGGTCGAGGCGCTCGGCGGCTTCCCGCCGATCCCGAGCCGCTGGCTGGACGCGTCGCACGTGCCGGACTGGCTCTTTCCGGCCGAGCTCGGACCGATCGGGGCGCTGCTGGTCACGCCCCTGCCGGGCAACGCCGAGCCGGCCGGCGCGCTGATCCTGGCCCGGCGCGGCCCGGACGCCTCGTTCGCACCCGAGGACGAGCTGCTCGCCCGGGTCTTCGCGGCCCGCGCCGGCGCCGCCATCTCGGCGGCGATGCTCTACCGGGAGCAGGTGGACACCACCGCGGTGCTCCAGGCGGACCTGCTACCGCCGGCCCTGCCCGAGCCGGACGGGTTCGAGCTGACCGGCTCGTACCAGGCGGCTCGCGAGGCGCTGCGGATCGGCGGCGACTTCTACGACGTGTTCGGCCCGGCCGGGGACAGCACCGACACGGTGATCGCGCTCGGTGACGTCTGCGGCACCGGTCCCGAGGCGGCGGTGCTGACCGGCAAGGTCCGGCAGACCCTGCGTGCGCTGCGCCTGGTGCACGCCGGGCCCGAGGCGATGCTGCGGGTGCTCAACGAGGCGCTGCTCCAGTCCAGCCGCCAGCACCGGTTCGTGACGATGGTGATCGGCTCGATCAACCGGATCGACCACGGCCGGGTCCGCCTCGAACTGGCCACCGGCGGCCACCCCGCGCCGCTGGTGCTGCGCAACGACGGCACGGTCGAGGAGGTGCCGACCAGCGGGACGCTGATCGGCGTGATGCGGCGGACCGTGGTTCACCCGGCCACCGTCGAGCTGGCCCCCGGCGAGTTGTGCCTGCTCTACAGCGACGGGCTCACCGAGGCGCGCGGCGGTCCGGCCGGCACCGAACAGTACGGCGAGCACCGGCTGCGGCAGGCGCTCGCGGACTGCCGGGGCATGCCCGGCGTGGTCGCCGTGGAACGGATCCGCCAGCTGGTCTCCGACTGGGTCCACGGCGGCAACAAGGACGACATCGCCATGCTGGCGGTACGCGCGCCGGCTCGCGCGCCACTGAGCCTGCGCGGCGGCGGCGTACCCAACACCTCACCGTTCCTGGCGGCCGCACGCGGCGGCGACCGGCGCACCCGGGCCCGCTCATGACGGCACCCACCCAGCCGCTGCCGCTGCACGATCCCCGGCTCGCCGAGCACTACCTGAGCCTGATCGGTGACGGCGACGAGCGCGGCGCGTCCGAGCTGGCCGTCGCCCTGCTCGACGGCGGGACACCCGCGCAGCGGATCATCGTCGACCTGATCGGCCCCAGCCAGGCGCGGGTCGGCGAGCTCTGGGCCGCCAACGAGTGGTCGGTGGCCCGGGAGCACTCGGCCACCGCGGTGAACGAGCGGGTGCTGGCCGTGCTGGCCGCCCGGACCACGATCCGGCCGTCCCGCGGCCGGATCACGCTCGCCTGCGTGGACGGCGAGTGGCACGGGCTGCCCGCCCGGATGCTCGCCGAACTGCTCCGCCTGGACGGCTGGCGGGTCGACTTCCTCGGCGCCAGCGTCCCCGGCCGGCACCTGATCACCCACCTGCACCAGACCGGCCCGGACGCGGTCGCGCTGAGCTGCATGATCCCGACCCGCCTGCCCCGGGCACACGCCGCGATCACCGCGTGCCGGGCGGCCGGCGTCCCGGTGATCGCCGGCGGCCGGGGCTTCGGTCCCGGCGGCCGGTACGCCGAGCGCCTCGGCGCCGACGCCTGGGCCGCCGCCGGTGAGGAGGCGGTCACCCGGCTGGCCGACGGCTGGCCACCGCCGTACGTCTCCGACGTCCCCTTCCTCGACTCGGACAGCTTCCTCGGCGACGAGGAGTACACCCACCTGGTGCGCTCCCGCCCGCAGCTGATCGCGACGGCGATGAGCCGGCTCCCGGCCACCTATCCGGTGGCCCACCATTACGACCACGGCCAGCTCGAGGCCACCGCGGAGGATCTGGGACACATCGCCGACTTCCTGGCGGCCGCCCTCTACGTCGGCGAGGAGCAGATCTTCACCGACTTCGTCGAGTGGACCGAGGGTGTGCTGGCGGTCCGCGGCGTGCCGGAGGCCGCGCTGCGCGCCGGGCTCCGCCTGATCCGCGACCAGCTCATCGACTTCCCGGCCGCGATCGCCATGCTGGATGCCGCCCTCGCCCGATAAATAGGTGGCGCCGGTCCGGGAGGCCGGATTAGCGTGGGCGCCATGCTGTGATGGTCACCCCCGGTCCGCCTCCGCTCCTCATACGAGCCCTGCCGCCCCTCATCTGAGGGCCCGCAGGAGGCGCGTCGTTCCGATGTCCGCTTCGGCCGACCGACACCGGGTGCCCATCGCGTTCCGCGACTCTCGCCGCGATCGGCTGCCGGCTCTGTCTCGCTCGGCCTTCCCGTCCCAACCGCGCGCCCGCGTCTCCCGCGGCGCTGCAAGGAGGTCACCGCATGCCTGCCAAGCCTTTCGCCGTACGCCTGAACCTCGACGAGATCAGCCGCAACGAGCTCGCCGCCGCGCTGCACCGCCCGGCCGCGGACGGCTCGGACACCGAGCATCCGGCGGCGGCCGGGTCCGCACACCACGGCGCCCGGGATGAACGCCAGGCCGCCCGGGAGCGTTCCGGCCGTGCCCGAGCGGGCCGTGCCGCCGGCGCTTCCGGAGGCCGCAGCTACGCGTTCCGGCGCAGCTGATCCAGACACACCAGTGCCCCGGCGTCCGCCTTGGACGCCGGGGCTCTCTCCGCGGATAGCGCCGGTCAGCCCAGCTGGGCGTACACGTCGTCGATCTGGCCGTGGTACATGTCGGCGTTGCCGGCGAAGTTCGGCCCGCCCACCCGCAGCGGCAGGTTGTTGTCGACCGACAGCGTGGCCGGCACCGCGACCCGCTTCCCCGGGACGCCGTCCACCGAGATGGTCAGCACCGTTCCGGAGCGTTCGCAGACGATCCGGTGCCAGTTGCCGTCGATGACGGGTCCCGCCGAGATCGCCGCGAACGCCTGCCCGGTCCCCCGCCCGACCATGACGCACTGCGCCCGGCCGCGCGGCCCGCCGATCTGCATCTTCCACTGGCTGTCCGCGGTCGCGACGCCCTTCTGCATCACGTTCGCCGAGCCGGTCAGCTGCGCCCGGGTCAACCGCACGCTGGCCGCCCACCGGAAAGTGCGGGTACCGGGATCGAGGTCGGCGTCGTCCGGCGCCTCCAGGATCGCCTTCGCGCAGGTGGTGACGGTGGCCGCGCACACACCCGGGAAGGCCGCGAATCGCCCGGCGCCCAACGTCATGAACGCGATGGACCCGTTGTTGACGCCCCGGACGGTGAGGGCGCTGCCCCGCCCGGAGAGCTCGGAGATCCGGCCGGCGACAGCGCCACCGTCGAAGTTGTACCGGGCGACCAGGGTGGGCGCGGGCACCACGACGGGCGCGGCCGCCGCCGGCGCCGCGACCACCGGCACGGCGAGAAGAGCAAGAATCGAGAGCCTGAGGATCTTCATGGGGAAAAGATCCCTTACCTACCGCTTTGGCGGTTTAATACCTTAAAAAGTAGATCGTACGGGTTCAACCGTTTACCCGAAGCCGTGATCGTCCCCGCTTGGCACTAACCGCCCCACCGCCCGCCGGGTCAGAGAATGTCCGCGGCCTCGGCCATCATGCAGACCGCGACCAGGCGCAGCAGCGGCCACCCCGCGCCCAGCCACTCGGTGGTGGTGGCCGGTGCCGCACCCGGCTGCGGGATCGGCCGCCCGACCCGGACCGCACCGGCGACGACCGACCGCGCGTAGGCCGCCAGACCGTCGCCGTCCACCCCCCGGCCGGCACCGAGCAGCATCTCCCGCACGGCCGCCGCGTGCTGGTCGATCCGGGCCAGTAGCCCGGGCGAGGCGAACGCGGCGGCAAGGCCGTCGACACCCACCCGCGCCATCATCTCGTCGAGGAACGCACCGGCCGGAACGGCGGCGGCGTCATCGGCGATCGGGGCGAAGGCCAGGTTCTCGTTCGTCATGTGGGAGAACCTAGATCGTGGTGAGCGGCAAATACAGGTCCGAAACCGAACGGCACCCCAAGCGCCACCCGCTCAGCTCAGAGCGGCAGCGCGTCCATCGCCTTGTAGATCCGCTTGTCCGAGATCGGATACGCCGTCCCGAGCGACTGCGCGAAGTAGTTGATCCGCAGTTCCTCGATCATCCAGCGGATCTCCCGCAGCCCCTCCTCCGCCGGCCCGCCGGCCACCGCCTCCGCGCGCAGCTCCCGGTACTCGGACTCGATCTCGTGGATCTGGGTGGTGAGCTGCCGGTCCCGCCCGAGGCTGCCGCCGAGCCGGTCCAGCCGGTAGACGATGCCGCGCAGGTAGCGCGGCATCTGATGCAGCTGGCGCCAGCCGGCCTCGGTGACGAAGCCGGCGTGCACCAGACCCTTGAGCTGCTGACGGATGTCGGCCAGCGCGGGCAGCAGGGCGGGATCGCGGAGCACCCGGAGCCGCTGCTCGACGTCGTACGCCGTGGCGAGCACCGCCTGCACCTGGGTGACCACGTTCGCCACCGCGTCGACAAGGTCCTGCCGGACGGTGTCGCGCAGCGAGGCGAACTCGATCGACGACCACACCGGTCCACCGGCGTCGGCGACGAGCCGGTCCACGGCCGCGCCCGCACAGTCGTCGAGCAGCTCCGCGATCGACCGGTACGGGTTGCCCCGGGACAGCTCCAGCTTGGCCTTGTTGTCCAGGCGCCCCTGCAGGTACCGGGCGGCCGGCGGCAGGGTGAGCAGGAGCAGTCTCCGGGTGCCGGCGACCATCGCGGTGCGCTGGGAGGCCTCGGTCTCGAACACCCTGATCGCCACGCTGTCGCCCTCGTCGACCAGGGCCGGCCAGACGTTCACCTCGTAGCCGCCGCGCACCTGGGCGATCCGGCGCGGCAGCACCCCGAAGTCGTTGGTGGTGATGCCGCGGCGCTCCAGATCGCCGGCCGCCTTCGAGATGGTGGCCTGCACCTTCGGCGCCAGCCGGCGGCGCAGCACCTCGAGGTCGCGGCCCTCGGCCACCACCTCGCCGGCCTCGTTGACCACCCGGAAGTTCATCCGCAGGTGCTCCGGCACCTGGTCGGGACGCCACGCGTCGCGGGGCACGACGGTGCCGGTGAGGCGGCGCAGCTCGTTGCCGATCGCGTCGGGCAGCGGCCCGCGCCGGGCCGGTACCCGGTCGAGGACCGCCTCGGCCCAGTCCGGCACCGGGACGAAGCTGGTGCGCAGCTGCTTGGGCAGCGCCCGGATCAGCGCGATCACCACGTCCTTGCGGAAGCCGGGCACCGACCAGCCGAAGTCGTCCGCGTCCAGCTTGTTGAGCAGTTCGAGCGGCACCCGCACGGTGACGCCGTCGGCGTGCGAGTCGGGCTCGAACTCGTAGTACAGCGGCAGCTTCACCCCGCCGGCCAGCCAGGCGTCCGGGAACGCGTTCGGGTCGACGGTGTCCCGGCCCGCGTTGACCAGATCCTCGCGGGTGAAGTGCAGCAGTTCCGGGTCGTCCCGGCGGGCCTTCTTCCACCAGCCGTCGAAATGGCGGGCGGAGACGACCTCGGCCGGAACGCGGGCGTCGTAGAGCGCGTACACCGTCTCGTCGTCGACCGCGATGTCGCGCCGCCGGGCGCGATTCTCGATCTCGGTGATCTGCCGCAGCAGCCGTTTGTTGTCCTCGAAGAACTTGTGGTGCGTCTCCCAGTCGCCCTCGACCAGGGCGTGCCGGAGGAACAATTCCCGGGACACGACCGGATCGACCTTGCCGTATCCGACCCGGCGGCGCGGCACGATCGGCAGACCGTAGAGGGACACCTTTTCGAAGGCCATCACGGCGCCCATCTTGCGGTCCCAGTGCGGTTCCGAATAGGTGCGCTTGACCAGGTGCGGAGCCAGTTTCTCGGCCCATTCCGGCTCGATCCGCGCGTTCACCCGGGCCCAGAGGCGGCTGGTCTCGACAAGTTCGGCGGACATCACCCAGCGCGGCTGGCGCTTGAACAGCGCCGACCCCGGGAAGATCGCGAACTTGGCGCCGCGGGCGCCGATGTACTCGCGCTTCTCCTGGTCCTTCATGCCGATGTGGCTGAGCAGACCCGCGAGCAGGGCGGTGTGCACCGGCTGTGCCGCGACTCCGGCTTCCCAGTCCTCTTTCACGGAAAGATTGAGCGTACGCGCGACCTGTCGCAACTGCGCGTAGATGTCCTGCCACTCCCGGATCCGCAGATAGTTCAGGAATTCGGAACGGCACATCCGGCGGAACTGGTTGCCGGAGAGCTCCTGCTGTTTCTCCCGCAGATAACGCCACAGGTTGAGGAAGGTGAAGAAGTCCGATTCCTTGTCGGTGAACCGGGCGTGCCTCTCGTCGGCCTGCTGCTGCTTGTCGGCGGGCCGCTCACGCGGGTCCTGGATCGACAGGGCGGCCGCGATCACCATCACCTCGGCGACGCACTCCTGCCGGTCCGCCTCGATCACCATGCGGGCGAGCCGGGGGTCGACCGGCAGCTGGGCGAGCTGGCGGCCGAGCGGCGTGAGCTTGCGGTCGTCGAGCGCGCCGAGCTCCTCCAGCAGCTTCACGCCGTCGTTGATGTTGCGCCGGTCCGGCGGGTCGATGAACGGGAACTTCTGCAGGTCACCGAGCCCGAGGTTGGTCATCTGGAGGATGACCGACGCCAGGTTGGTCCGCAGGATCTCCGGCTCGGTGAACTCCGGTCGCTGCTCGAAGTCCTCCTCCGAGTACAGCCGGATGCAGATGCCGTCCGACGTACGCCCGCAGCGTCCCTTGCGCTGGTTGGCGCTGGCCTGCGAGATCGGCTCGATGGGCAGCCGCTGCACCTTGAGCCGGTTCGAGTACCGGCTGATCCGGGCGGTGCCGGGGTCGATCACGTAGCGGATGCCGGGGACGGTCAGCGAGGTCTCGGCGACGTTGGTGGCGAGCACGACCCGGCGGCCGGTGTGCCGTTCGAAGACTTTGTGCTGCTCGGCGGCGGAGAGACGGCCGTAGAGCGGGACGATCTCGGTATTGCGCAGGTCCCGCTTGGTGAGCGCGTCGGCGGTGTCCCGGATGTCCCGCTCGCCGGAGAGGAAGACCAGGATGTCGCCGTCGGTGGGCAGCTCGTCGACGGCGGCCGAGATTCCGTCGATCTGGTCGATCGGCTCTTCGCGGATCTCGTCGTCCTCGACCAGGGTGGTGGTGAGCAGCGGCCGGTAGCGCACCTCCACCGGGTAGGTCCGGCCGGACACCTCGATCACCGGTGCCGGCTTGCCGGCCGCGTCCGCGAAGTGCGCGGCGAACCGCTCGGTCTCGATCGTCGCCGACGTGATGATCAGCTTCAGGTCGGGCCGTTTCGGCAGCAGCTCCCGCAGGTAGCCGAGGATGAAGTCGATGTTCAGGCTGCGCTCGTGCGCCTCGTCGATGATCAGCGTGTCGTAGCGGCGCAGCATCCGGTCGTTCTGGATCTCGGCGAGCAGGATGCCGTCCGTCATCACCTTGATCATGGTGTCGTCGCTCACCTGGTCGGTGAACCGCACCTTGTAGCCCACGGTCGAGCCGAGCGGCCGGTCCAGCTCCTCGGCGATCCGCTCCGCCACGGTCCGGGCGGCGATCCGGCGGGGCTGGGTGTGACCGATCTGCCCGCGTACCCCCCGGCCCAGCTCCACGCAGATCTTGGGGATCTGGGTGGTCTTGCCGGAGCCGGTCTCGCCGGCGACGACCACCACCTGGTGGTCGCGGATCGCCGCGGCGATGTCGTCCTTGCGCGCGCTGACCGGCAGCGCCTCCGGATAGACGACCTTGGGCACCGAGGCGAGCCGGCTCTCCAGCCTGAGCCGCGCCTGCTCCACCTCATCGGCGATCTCGGTGAGCGCGGCGGACCGGGCGGCGTCGTCACGGATGCGCCGGGTCCCCTCCAGGCGACGCTGAAGTCGCCGCTCGTCACGGGGCAACAACTCGGAGATCCGGGAACGCAGCTCGGCGGTGGCCGCAGGGGCAGGCGATGTCGACATGGCGCAGCAAGGATAGGCGGAACCGGGCCGAAACGCCTGGTGATTAACGCCGCCCCCGTTTCCCGGTGGCCGCCTGGATCGGTATCTGAGCGAATCAGCTGCAGCACCGGCGAGGAGACGAGGTCAACGGTGATCGTTGTCGCGGAGGATCACGAAGACATCCGGTACGTGCTCAAACGCTCGCTGGAACGCGCCGGGCACCGGGTCGTCGCGGCGGCCGACGGGAAGGCCGCGCTGGCGGCGGTCCGGGAGCACCGGCCGGATCTGGTCGTCACGGATGTCGACATGCCGCACATGACCGGCCTGGATCTGTGCCGGGCGATCCGGGCCGACGACGATCTGCGGCACATCCCGGTGGTGGTGGCGAGCGGGTCGCTGATGCCGGGCGACAGCCTGGCCGAGGACGCGGGCGCCTCGGCGACGCTGCTCAAGCCGTTCGTCCCGGCCCAGCTCCTGGCCCTGATCGCCACGCTGCTCCCGGCCTGACCGCGGGTCAGTCGCGCCGGGGACGGCCGTGCGCCCCGGCGTGCCGGCGCAGGCCGGACTCCTCGGCGGGCTCCGATGCCGGGATCGAGGGCCCGCCCATGCCGGGCAGCTGGGCCGCGTCCATGATGGCGGCACGCTCGGCGAGGGCGCGGTCCAGCGCTTCCCGGACGGCCTCGTCGTGGTCCGCGGGCGCGTTGTCCGTACCGGTCATGGTGGGTTCCTCCTCGTGTGGGACGGCGGCGGGCAGGGTGAAGTGGAAGCGCGTACCCCCGCCGGGGTTGTCGGCCACGCCGATGTCGCCGCCGTGACGTTCCAGGATGCGCCGGCAGATGGCCAGGCCGAGGCCGGTGCCGGCGTAGCCGGCGGCCTCCTCGGTCCGGTGGAAGGACTCGAAGATGTGCGGCTTCTCGGCGTCCGGGATGCCGATCCCGGCGTCCGCGACCTCGATGCGTACGCGGTCCGGCGCCACGCTCGCGCCGGTCACGTCGACGCGCGGCACATCGCCGGGGCGGACGTACTTGAGAGCGTTGCCGATCAGGTTGTCCAGGACGTGCCGCAGCATGGCCGGGTCGGCCTCGACCGGCGGCAGCGGGCCGACCGTCCACTCGGGTACCGGCTGGTCCGCGCGCAGATGCGCGATCCGGCCCTGGATCACCTCGTGGACCAGGGGTTCCAGGTCCACCGAGGTGCGGCGCAACGGGGCGTGCCGGGCGGTGGTGTACGCCAGCAGCGTCTCGATCAGGGCGTCCATCCGGTCCACGGCCAGCATGATCCGCTGTATCGATTGCCACGCGTCGGCGTCCTCCGGCAGGTCCTCGAGGGCGATCTCGGCGTGCCCTCGAACCACCGACAGCGGCGCCTTGAGGTCATGGGCCACCACCCCGGCGAAGATCGACAGGTCGGTCTCGTACCGGCGCAGCTCGGTGATGTCCCGGAAGACCGCCACGGCGCCGTGCAGACCGGCGCTGACGTCCAGCGGCCGCCCGTCGATGCTGAGCAGGACGCCTTCCGGGCGTCCCGGGTTCCGGATGATCACCTCGACGCCGTCCGACGGCTCGCCGCGCAGAGCCCGGATCAGCGGCATCTCGTCGAGCGGCAGCGGTGTCTTCCCGTCCGGGCGGTACGCCCCGTAGTGCCGCTGCCATTCCCGCGGATCGTCGCAGTCCTCGGTGACGCCCTGCAGGCGCCGCCCGGCCGGGTTGTGCAGCAGCACCCGGCCGGTCCGGTCGACCACCACCACGCCGTCGCTGATGCTGGTCAGCACCGCGCCGAGCAGGCCGGCCTGGCGGCGGCTCACCCGCTCGGCCGTCCGCAACTCGTCGGTGGCGACTTCCACCTGGGCCTGGGCCCGGGCCTGCCCGGTGGCCAGGACGTACACCAGCCAGGCGAGCAACAGGGTGAGTACGGTGCCGCCGGCCAGCGCGACGGCCGGGCCGTTGCCGGAGGCGCCGGGCAGGCGCGCCGTGTCCGCCCGGGTCACCAGCGTCCAGTGGTGATCGCCTACCTCGAAACGGGACTCGCGGGTCAGATCCGGTTCGCCCGGCACCGCCCAGTCGGCGACAACCACCCGGCTGCCGTCGGTGTTCTCGGCGATCAGGCTGCCGGCGAGCTGGCCCTGGCTCGTGACGCCGAGAATGCCGGAGAGGAAGCTGCGGCCGCGCAGGCCGAGGACCACCCAGCCACGGAACTCGGGGGTGCTGGCCCGGGTCCAGACCGGTGCGGTGAAGATGAACGACTGCTGCTGTTGCGACGCCGGCTGGCCGCGGTCGCGCAGCAGCACGTAGGTGTCGGAGACGACGGTCTGCCGGATCCGCCGCGCCTCCCGCAGCGAGGCGGTGAGCTCGGGCAGGCCGTTCAGGTCCGAGCCGCTCACGCTGGCGACCTCGGTGTCGGCCAGCAGCCGGGTGTAGATCGTGAAGAAGTGCTCCCCGTCGCCGACCGGGCGCAGGGTCATGTCCCCGGCGCCGCGCGCCCGCCAGAGGCGCTGGGCGGCGGGCACCTCCGCGGTGCGGACCGGGACGACGTACCCGACCGCGGCCGCCCCGATCAGCTTGGCGTCCTCCAGCGGGGAGCTGGCGATGTCGAAGTCGTCCCAGGTCAGTTCGGCGTCGATGGACACACCCGCGGCGAGGGTCTCGAGCACGGCGCGGTACCGGCCGACCTCGGTCTGCACCGCGGCCAGGGCCATGGCATGCCGCTGGTCCATCACCTGCTCGGCCTTGTCCCGCTGTTCCGCGTGGAGACCGGCCGCCACCAGCGCGGTGACCACCAGGCCCGCGATCAGCACCGTGACGGCGAGCAAGGGACCGGCAGCCCGCCGCTCGCCGCTTTCCCGTCGCTTCACCGTATGGAGCGTATGCCGCAAAACGCCCCCGTCGGCCGGGGTTCGGCCAACGGGGGCGAGGTCGCCCGCTCTACTTCCAGGTGTTGTAGCGGTACAGGTCGTAGGTCGCCATGATGCCGGTGACCTTGGTGTAGTACTTCGGGTCGGTGGCGTACCCGGCCTTCCAGACCTGCCAGATGAACTTGTTGGCGTCCTTGGTGTAGGTGAACGCCGGGGCGTACCGCTTGTTGTTGCGCAGGAAGTGCCCGTGGTCGCGGAACGACCGGGCCATCGAGGCGTAGGTGCGGAACGCGTCCGAGGTCTCGAAGCACCGGCCGGCCTTGGTGCACTCGTTCGTCTTGTAGACGTGGCAGCCGGTCGCGTGCGGCCCGTAGTAACCGGCCTGGCACTTGATCCCGAAGTAGTTGCGGTCGGTCGCGGAGAGGCTGCTCTTGCCCCAGCCGGACTCCAGGATGGCCTGGGCGATGGTCACCGACGGCGGGACGCCGTACTGGCGCCAGCCCTGCTGGGCGCCGGGCACCGCGGCCTTGATGAACTGCTCGGGAGTGAGCACCGGAGCCGGCGTAGCCACTGCCGGCGCGGGCTTCGCCGCCGGGCAGGCCTTGACGGCCGCCGAGACGACGTACGCGTGCGAGATGTACCGCCCGTCGGTCAGCCGGTCCCACTGGGAGGAGGTGCGGACCGTGCCGCTGACCCGGGTGCCCGTCGTCGAGCAGACCAGCTTCAGGGCCGCGCCGTTGGTGAAGCGACCGGCCCCCGCGCTCTGCGTGGACGGGCCGCGGCGCACGTTCACCGAGCCGTCCGAGCTGCGCACCCGGCCGGGCACGTACGCCGCGGCCTTGGTCTTGATCCGGTCGGCGGCGGCGGCCGGCTGGCACGCCGGCAGTTTGGCGCTGGTACGCACGTAGCCGTGCGAGACGTACCGGCCGTCGGCCAGCCGGTCCCACACCGCGGTCGTGCGGACCTTGCCGCGCACCGACTGCCCGCTCACCTGGCAGGCGATGTCGATCTTCTGGTTGTCCCGCAGGGAGCCGACCACCTTGGCCGTCAGCGAGGGCGCGGACCGGACCTTCAACGCGCTGTTGACGTCGATGGTGGCCCGGACACCGGCTGCGTACCCCGCGGCCGGCGACCCACTCACCCCGGTCCCGGCGGCAAGCACCAGCAGGGCGCCGGTGAGCATTCGTCGGGTGCTGTGCCTCATGAAAAACGTCCCCTTCGTAGCGGTCGGCGTCCGTACGAAGATCCGATGCGGGCGTTGCGTGACGCGGGCCCGGAAGGGTGCGGCTACGTTGCGGGTGTGGCGTACGCGATCGCGGTGCTTGGAATGGCGCGCGACGGGGAAAGCCGTGACGACATGACCGCCGTCGCCCCGCGCCCCACCCGGCCCGCCCGCCGGTCCGGTACGCCGCGCCGGAACACCTGGCACACCGTCACGCCACTGCTCGTCGCGACCACCGCGGCCGCACTCGCGTTCGCGGTCCACCGGGTGTTCATCGGCACCTCACTGGGACAGCTCGTGGACACCGCCGCGATGCGGGGCGGGGACGTGGAGCATCCCCGGGTGACCGAGGTGCTCACCCGTACCCTCAATGCCACCCAGCTCGCGAGCCTGGCCGTGGTCTGCGTGCTCGCGGCGGCCTTCGGCGCGCTGCGCCGCCGCCTCGACCTGTCGATCGCCGCGGCCCTGCTGGTGATCGGCGCGAACGTGACCGTCCAGCTGCTCAAGGCCGGCCTGTCCCGGCCGGAGCTGGACGACTTCCCGGCGCCCAACTCGTTCCCCAGCGGGCACACCGCGGCCGCCGTCTCGGCGGCGTTCGTGCTGGTGCTGGTCTTCCCGCGGGCGCTGCGCGGCACCGTCGGGCTGGTCGGCGCCGGCTACGTCGCGATCGTCGCCGTCGCCACCGTGTGGGCCGAGTGGCACCGGCCCAGCGACGCCGTCGCGGCGATGCTCATCGTGCTGGCCTGGGGCGCGCTGGCGGTGTTCGGCGTACGCCTGCGCCGGGCCGGCTCGCCCCGGCCGCTGCAACTGCCGAACCGCCTGGTCATGGGGGTCCTCGCGGTCACCGGTGCGGCCACCGCCGCGGTGAGCCTGTGCTGGCTGGTCGCCGTGGCCCTGTCCGAGCGCGTCCTTCCGGACCTGGTGTCCGGGCGGTTCGCGTTCCTGGCCGGCACGGCGGGCATCATCGCCACCGTGGCCGGCACGTTCATCATCTGGGTCCGGCTGAACGCGGCGGAACCGCCGGCCGGCCCGCCCGTACAGGGAGGCACGAAATGACCACCACGCCCGCCGACAACACGCCCACCGGCTCGGTCCCGCCCGGCCCGGCCGGTGTTCCGGACCTCCCCGCCCAGGCGGCCGCTTCCGGCGGCGCCACCGCCGGCCCGACCGTCGTGGTCGGCACCTACCCCGAGTACGCGCTCGCCCAGCAGGCCGTCGACCACCTCTCGGACAACAAGTTCCCGGTCCAGCGAGTCAAGATCATCGGCACCGACCTGCGGCTCGTCGAGACCGTCCTGGGCCGGCTCACCACCGCCCGGGCCGCCCTCGCAGGCGCGGCCAGCGGCGCGTGGTTCGGCCTCTTCATCGGCCTCCTCTTCGGCCTGTTCAGCGACTCCGAGTGGCTCGCGGTCATCCTCACCACGGTGCTGATCGGCGCGATCTGGGGCGCGATCTTCGGCGCCATCGCACACGCCGCCACCGGCGGACGGCGCGACTTCACGTCACGCAGCTCGCTGCAGGCCGCCCAGTACGCGGTACTCGCCGACGCGGAGGTGGCGGACGAGGCGCGCGCCCTGCTGGTCCGCCTCAACTGGCAGGCCAGCGGCGCCCAGTGAACTTCCGGGCTCGTCCCGCACCCTGCGTGACAAGCTACCGGCCTCGCCTTCGCTACGGCCGTGAGCAGGGGCGTCACGCCGCTGGCCGACGGCCGGGGCACCTGGCGGTAGGGCCTGTCGCGGTGCGTGGGGGTGCTTGCCAGCACTCAGGTGCTTGCCAGCGGCCGTGGCGCCCGCTCCGGGCGGGCAGCCCGGCAGCCGACCAGCGAAAACGGCCGGCCGGGACCCGCGCTGCGGTCGCGGGCGGCCCGGCCGCCGGCCGGGATGCTGTTTCCCGGTGGACGCGCTGGGGCCGCGACGGCAAGCCTGGCTCGCGGTGGGACAGCGGCGACAGGGTCGGCTTCGGCGGGACGCCGGTCACGCGTACCCCGGAGGAGCGTGACCGGCAAACGGAGCTTGACCGAAATTACCGCTCGCTGGAGAGCTGGGTGCGCAGCTTGGTGAGGGCCTTGGTCAGCAACCGGGAGACGTGCATCTGCGAGATCCCGATCTGCTCGGCGATCTGCGACTGGGTCAGGTTGCCGTAGAAACGCAGCGTCAGGATCTTCTGCTCCCGCTCGTCCAGCGTCGCCAGC
>NZ_JADQTO010000028.1 GCF_015704865.1 Actinoplanes aureus
CGACGCTTCGGCGACCCAGAGTTCACCGCGGCGATGGAGTACATGCAGCGCCCCGAGACCGAGATCTTCCCCAGAAGCTGAACCTCGACCGGCAAACCTGCCAACGGTGAGCCGGCCGACACCACCGCCGTCAGCACGAACCGAGTTGACTGGCAGAAACCCCCACCGGGACAAGGTTCGCTGTCACGCGGGACGAACCTCGACGGCAAACGACACGGGACAAGGCCAGCGACTACACCTGCTCGACGCCGCCCCCGGAGCGATACGCCGAGGCCGAGAAAGAGAAGCTGCGAGCCATGCTCGGCGAGGTGGCCCTCGCCACCGGGTACTGACTCCGCGGCGAAGTCCGCGAATTGCGGACGAGGGCCCGCCTGTCTCAGCTACCCGACATCACTGAGGTCCACCGGACAGTCACCCACGATCTGATCCACTGGACGGACCTGTTCACCGACCCGGACGGCTGGCTCCACCTACGGCCGATGAGCGTCGCATGATGGTCCTGACCTGGTATCCGCAGCCAGGGCCGGAACAGGGGTGCGGGTCAGCCGATCACGGAGGTCCTGAATCTCGGCGTCGGAGACGTCGATGCGGAAAAGGCGGATCTCGCTCCTTGCCGGCTCCTCAATACTCGCAACGGAATACTTCGTTCCGCTTCGTTCTCCGACAACGACATGGGCCCCGGACGACAACGTCCAAGGCCCATGTTCACGAAGGGTCAGATCACGAACGCCACATCTGTCCGAAGGTGCCGTTGCAGGGAGCGGTCTCGGCGATCTGCCCGTTGCCACCACTCGGCTGCCGGATCGTCAAGCAGTAGTTCGGCAGGTACGCGGCATGCAGGGTGTACGCCCCCGCGTAGCCCCGGACCCCGCGGACCACCCATCTCTGCTGCCACCCGACGTGACAGTCCCAGATCTGGATCCGGGTCGAATAGTGCACCCCATCCTTGGCGTCAAGACATCTGCTCTGCACGAAGCGCGGCTTGATCTTCCAGGAACGCTCCCCGGTCGGGCTGCCCGGCTCGGAGAAGACGAACTGCTGGTTCCACTCCGGCGAGCAGTCCCACTGCTGCAGGTAAGTCCCGTTACCGGGTTGCGCGGCCGTGACGTCGAGGCACTTCTCGGACACGAACTGGCGCAGATAGTAGGCGCCGCCGTCGGAAGGCGTGAAGTCTGCCCGGGCCGGGCTGGCCGCCACCAGCAATGCGGGCACCGCCAGCGCCACCACGGCGAGCAGGCGCGAGAGGTGACGCGCCGGCTTTGCCGCACGTATAGGTGATGGGCTTCTTCGAAACATAACTCCCCCAGTGACTTGAGCTTGAAACGGCCAAGAGAAAGGGTCGTATACGATCTGCATCGACGATATACGATGTTGCCTCCCGGGTCCACAGTGGAACGTGCCCGCGAATCGGAACCCCTGTCGTTGAGAAGCCTTGTCGGCGGGCGACCCCGGTCAGCGTCGCGACGCGATAACGCGGCAGCCGTTCCGTCGAGGACGGAACATCGCGCCGTTGGCGGTGACGGATGCGGACTGGCCGTCCATGCCGGGCGACCGCGCTAGCCAGTCCTGATGGGGTAACCGGCCCGTCCGGCGGTGGGCAAGCCGGCAAAACATCTTGGACCGGCTTGCTGCGCCGCGCCGGATCGCGTGGGAGGGCCCGGCGCGCTTCGCTATGCCGGGCCCTCCCACGCTTCCAAGATCTTTTCGCCTCAGATCGGCTTGCCCACCGGCAGGCCGTTCCGGTTCTCCACGGTCCTGTCAGCGCGGCAGCCCAGGGGCACCGACCGGCCCGGCAGCCGCACCCAGAGTCACCACCAGGAGGCAGCGCGATGTTCCACGACCTCGACATCATCGACCGCCGCACGCGCCGCAACACCGCCTTCACCCGCCGCCAGGGCGCCCGGCGATACGTGCTCACCGGGGAGAAGGACTTCTACGACACGACCAGCCCTGCTGACTTCCGGGAGTTCCGCACCGTCGTCGGCTACGGCAAGCGCTGACGCGCCCCGGCGCGGCGGCCCGGCTGGCCGCCGCGCCTCACTCATCGCTACGGCCGAGCTCACCCCGGCCGGCCGTGGCCGGCCGGTAGAACGGAGCGGCCTTCGGCCGCGCTGCAAAGCCCCTTTCCGGCCGTCGGCTGACGCTACGAGTGTAGGTTGCTCCCGGCGTCCACCAAATCCGCTGCGGGCTCCTAAAACATCATGCAAAACCCGCATGATCTTTTACTCGAAACCCCCACACCGTATTTGGCTCCCGCCGCTCCCAACCTGGCGAGCAAGCTCGCCCCCCACGGCCGAAAAAGCGGCTTAACACCAAAAGCAAACATCCGCGAGCTGCGCAAACAATCAGCCATTGCCGCACTCCTGGGCGCAATAGAAACAGCATAAAGCTTAACAAAACGTGCCCAAGATATAGATATACTTCGTTTAGTGTTGTACGATTTAACCAGTCAGGGAGGCCAAACCCTGACGACGCTAACCACCACAACACAAGAGGGAAGGCCACAACGTGAGCCGTCACGAACTCGTGCCGCTGGACGAGTCCATCGACTGTGTCGCCGTCGGATGGGAAAAGGGACTCGGCACCTACTTCTTCCAGATGTACAAGACCGACAACGACTGCCCGTTCGACGCCCCGGACGACGAGCTTGGCTGCACCTTCGCCCAAGTCACCCGCGCAGCGAACCTCATCGACGAGGTCAAGAAGTACGCGCACATCCCCGACGACCTACAGAACACGTTGACCGCCGACGCGCAACGTGAAGGCGTATGCGGATTCCCGAACACGGTTCTCATCATGAACGCGATCCCGGAGCCGGACCCGGTCAACTGGGATGAGATCCCCATCCCGTTCTGATCGCCAGCACCCCGGGGACGCGCGTCCCCGGGGCAGCTGTTCAACCGAGCGGACCACTCGCGTACGCCGACCGCGCCGGCGCGCATCGAGCACGCCGCCCCGAGCTGCCGCGCCCACCGCCCACGGCCGCACTTCACCGGCACCCGGCGCGCGCTACGCGAAAAGAAAGAGGGCCGACGGCCCCTCTCGGGGACATCTCCGAAGAGATGTACGGCCAAAGTCCGTCGGCCCAACGCTAACCAACACGGCGCACGAAGCACCGGGAAGGCCAACCCCCACGCTAGCGCGCGCATCAGCCCCGATCAACACCTCACCACCGACCGGAGCGCCAGCATGCCGACCACAAGCCAGCCAACAGCGACCATCACACTGGACGAGTTCTCCGCGCTCGCCGACCGCATCGGCCCCCTGCTCAGCAAGCCCGACACCACGGGCCACATCGAAGACATCTGCGCCGAGTACGACATCACCTTCACCGACCAGCCGACATCACCCGACGCGATCCCCGAACCCGCCACCACCCGCAATATCAGCCGGGAAATCAACGACGGGCGTACCGTCCAACCCCGAACCGGCGCTGCCCGCCACCGCTAATCGACCCGATTTACGCGGCCTGCCCCGGCGAGGAGCCGGGGCAGCACCCGTCAGCCCCGCCACCCTGCTGCTGACCGCCTCAACATCCGCGCGCTGCTGGGCCTGACGCACCCGCGCCGACCCCACCCCCAGCAATTGCGCCACCACGTCACCAGGCAGCAACACCGCCAAGACCGCGAGCGCCTCATCCTCGATCAACTCAGCCTCACTCACCGCCGCATCAAGCCGCCGCACCTCAGCGTCACGCTTCGACCGTGCCCGCCCGACCCGATCGGCCGCGTCAAGCGCCACCGCCAATGCCGACTCCTCCGCCTGCTGGCGACCCCGCAGGCTCTTCACCGCGTCATTCGTCGTTCTGCTCGCCATACGACCACGCTACATATTCAACCCTGACCACAACCATGCCTGACAATCGTTAAAAACTAGTCGGAAGTAGTTTCCTACTCGTTTATCCTTAGCCACACCATGTGTGGCCAGCACCTATAAGACCAAACCAACTCTCTCTTACTTCCTTCGAGCACACCCCCTGGCATTCAAATGTCGAAAAGGCGGCGCGGCGCGTCGTACCGTCGCTGCCATGCTCACGGTTACCCGCATCGCGCCGGGAGCCGGGATCGCGTACCTCACCCGGCAGGTCGCCACCGGCCGGCACGACTTTCGCCCAGCTGAACCGCACTCCGTCGTCGCCTACCACGCCGACCCCACCGCTCACGGTGAAGCGCCGGGCTGGTGGGCCGGGCAAAGCAATGCGCTGTTCGGAGTGCGTGGCGAGGTCACCGAACAACAACTGCAGCGGCTTCTCGCCGAGGGAAAGAACCCCGTTACCGGGGAACAGTTGGGCCGACTTTGGCGGCAATATCAGGCAATGGACGACGACGCCCGTCGTGCCGCTGTCGAGAAAGCGTGGGAGAAGCTCCCCAAAGGCGCCACCTACGAGCAGATCGCACGGGTGTGGCTCAACATTTGGACCGCGCCTGAACGCCGCCCGGTCGCCGGCTTCGACGTCACTGTCTCCCCGGTCAAAAGCGTCAGCTTGCTGTGGGCGTTCGGCGACGACATCGTCAAGCAGCAGGTGATGGCCGCCCACCACGAAGGAGTCCGGGCCACCCTGCAGCATCTGCGCCGGCACGGCGCATTCACCCGGTTGGGGACCAACGGCCTGGTCCAGGTCGACACCGATGGGCTCGCCGCCGCGGTGTTCGACCACCGCATGAGCCGCGAGAAAGACCCGCAGCTGCACTCGCACATCATCGTCTCGTCCAAGGTCCGCATCACCCGCAACGGCCGCCAGGAGTGGCTGTCGCTGGACAGCCGCGCCTTCTACCAGGCCACCATCGCCGCCCGCATCGCCTACGAACGGGCCGTCGAGACCGAGCTTGGACGCCGGCTCGGGGTGCGATTCGCTGCCCGCGAGGGTTCGCCGATCCGCGAGATCATCGGGATCACTGCCCGGCAGGTGGCGCACTACTCCAAGCGGCGCACCGCCATCGACGCCGAGATGCAAACCCGGGTCACCGACCTGGCCGTCGGCCGGGACCGGCTCGATGCCGGGCGGTGGCGGCGCCGGGCTCAGGACGCCACCTTGCGTACCCGCCCCGACAAGGACGGCCCGGAGTCGACCGTGCAGGCCGTCGCCCGGTGGCGGCGCGAAGACCGCACCGCCGGCCTCGGTACAATTGACGCGGTCCAGCGCGTCGTCGCCGGCGTCGTCACCGATGACATCGACCGTGCCGCATGGCGAGTCCTCGCCTACGCGCGACAGCGCCTCGACGGGCCGCACCTCGACGTGACAGCCCTGAACGGCGCTGCGGCCGCGCTCGGTATCCGCGACGACCGCGAGCGGTCCCTGATCGTCGACGCCGCGATCCGACGTGTCCCGCACCTCGCCGTCGAACGCGCCGTTCACGACCTCAGCGCCGAACGAGCGGTGTTCACCATCGACCACCTCGAACTGGCCATCGGCCGGATCCTGCACGTCCCCACCGACACCGACCGGACTGCCGACTGGAAGCAGGTGCAGCAGCTCGCCGCCCACGCGCTGCGCACCCACGCCGCCGGGCTGCGGATACTCACCCCACCAGCGCTGCTGGAATGGGGCGACACACTCGTGCGCGGCAGCGACCGGCAGAGCATCTACAGCCGGCACCGCGACCTGAAATTTTCCACCCAGCCGGTGCTCGCCGCGGAGAAGGAACTCCTCGCCTACGCCACCGGCCGCGGCGCCACGTCGGCCGCCAGGCTCCTGCTCGACCAGGTCGCCGCCGAGTTGGACCTCAGCGACGAGAAGCGGGCAGCGCTGCATTTCGCCGTCGGCGACGACCGGCGGGTCACCGGCATCGTCGGCCCGGCCGGCACCGGCAAGACCTACCTGCAGCGGGCCGTCGGCATCGCTGCGCACCGCGCGAACAGCCCGGTGCTCGGCCTCACTGTCAGCCAGAACGCCGCCTACGTCCTCGCGGCCGCCACTCGCGAAGGTGGCTCGGCGGGGATCCGGACCGAGAACATCGCCATGTGGCTGCAGGCCCAGCACAACCCACCGGACGGCACTGCCGCCGAGGACTGGGCGTTCCAGCCCGGCCAGTGGGTCATCGTCGACGAAGCCTCCCAAGCCTCCACTCTCGACCTCGTCCGGCTCACCCAGCTGCTCGCCCCCGTCGGCGGCAAACTGATCCTCGTCGGCGACCCCGAGCAGATCAGCTCGGTCGGGCCCGGCGGCCTGTTCCGGTATCTCGCCTCTCTCGGCAACACCACCGCCCTGTCCGAGGTACGCCGCTTCCACGAGGCGTGGGAAGGCCCCGCCTCGCTGCGGCTGCGCGAGGGCGACACCACCGTGCTCGCCGAGTACGACCGGCGCGGCCGCATCCTCGGCGGCGACCGCCGGCACCTCACCGAACTGGCCCTCAACGGCTGGGCCGCCGACATCATCCAAGGCCACAGCAGCCTCATCATGGTCGAAACCGAAGCCGAAGCCGCCGACATCGCCGCCCAAGCCCGGCACATCCTCATCAACGCCGGCATCGTCGCGCCAGGCCCGGCGGTCGCTCTCGCCAACGGCACCAAGGCCGGCGTCGGCGACCTGATCGTCACCCGCCGCAACAACCGCGACCTCATCGCCGGCGAGCAGTTCGTCGCCAACCGCGACCAATGGACCGTCCTCGCCGTCACCGACCACGGCGGGCTGCAGGTCCAGAACACGACCACCGGAGCGCGGCTCGTGCTGCCCGCCGACTACGTCGCCGAGCACGTCCAGCTCGCCTACGCCGCCACCGTCGACTCCGCCCAAGGCCGCACCGTCGACGTCGGCCGTGCCCTGGTCGACTCCGCGACCACCCGGGCCCGGGCCTATGTGATGGCCACCCGCGGCCGGCTGCTCAACTGGATCGGCGTCGTCACCAGCGACGAACCACCCGAAGGCCACCCCGCCGAACCGCCCACCGCCGGCATCACCCTGCTCGCCGACATCCTGCGCGCCGACACCACCGCCCGTTCCGCCACCGAAACCGAACAAGCCCTGTGGGCCGACGTCGACGCCCTGCGCCACTGGGGCGCCATCTACGACGACCTCACCGCCCGCGTCGCCGCGCCCGCTTACGTCGCCGTCATCCGCGCCGTGGCCGGGCCTGCCGTCGCCGACAACCTGGCCGCCGACCCGGCGATGCCCGCCCTGGCCGCCCGGCTGCAGGGCCTGGCCGCAGCCGGATACGACCCCGCCGCAGTCCTCGCCGCCGTCGCATCCGAACGCGAGCTCACCACCGCCCGCGACACCGCCGCGGTCCTCGCCTGGCGCATCGACAACACCCACCGCGACATCCGACCCGATCCCGTCGTCGCTATCAGCGCCGGCCAGGCCGGCTCCTACACCGACCGGATCAGCGACGCGGGCGGCGACATCGGCACCGCCCTGACCCAGGTCGCGGCCATCTGCGACCGCCGCGTCAGCGCCCTCGCGGACCTCGCCGCTCAGCAGCGGCCCACCTGGAGCCACGCGCTCGGCCCTGTGCCCGACGACGAACCCGGCCACCGGCAGTGGCTGTCCGCAGCCGCAGTAGTAGCCGCATACCGCGACCGATACGCCGTCACCGGCGACGAGCCCATCGGCCCCGAACCGTCCCCGCGCGACCCCGGCCGCTGGGGCGCCTGGCACCGCGCCCGCCTCGTGCTCGGCATCGCCACCGTCGCCGGGCAAGTCGCCGCGGCGACCGACCCGCAACTGCGGGCTCTCGTCGAAGCTCAACGCGCCGCCGACCGGGCCGCACCGCTGTACGTCAGCGGCGACCTCCGCGACGCCCACACCCGGCTCGTCGCCGCCGAACAACACCTGCGCGACACCCGGCTCACCCTCGCCACCGCCCAAACCAACGCCAGCCAGGCCGCGTCGCGCGCCGGCACACCTGCACCCCGCTGGTGGCACACCCCGGCGGTCCGCGCACGGGCCGCCGCCGAGCAACAAGCGGCAGCCGTCGCCGCGCTCCGTGCCACGGTGGTCGTCGACGAACTGCACGAGCAGCTTGATCACGCTCGGGGCCGGGTCACCGCAGCCGCCCACGATGTCGCCGTCCTCGAGGACCGTCACCGGCAGTGGAGCACCTGGTACGCGCAGGCTCTACCGATCCGGTACGCCGGACTCGCCGCCCACACCGAAGCCCTACGCCGCGCCGCCAACGTCGCCGCCACCGCGATCCGCGTCGCCGAAACCGTCCGCCAGGCCACCGACCGCGTCCATGCTGTGGACGCCACCCGACCCAACCGGCACGCCGAACCGGTCCGCGACCGGCTCGCGCACGACGCCGCCGCCGGTTACGAGCGCGTCACCGATACCGCCGACCACGAGCCGCAGCCAGCCGAACACGACCTGGATCTCGGCCGTGACTGACCACCCGCAGCAGGCATCCGGCGCATCGCTGAACTGCGTCAACGCCCACATTGCGGGCCACCCGGGGGGACTCAGATGACCGGATACCCCGTCGCGTTCGTCGACGAGACGTCTCTCAAGCTGCGCGGCCAGCCCGGTATATACATGTTCGCCAGCGTCATCGTAGACAGCGACGACCTCACCGACGTCATCGACGCGTCACGGCAAGCCGCCGCGGGACGTGCCGGGTTCCACGCAACCGACCTGTACCACCGTGGGCACCTCACACCCATCGAGGACATGCTCGACGCGATCCAGGCCCACGCGGGCTGGACCGTCCTCGTCGCCCACGCCTCCCACAGCACCCAGGAGAACACTCGGCAGACTGCCCTAGCGCGCCTACTGGAACAGCTCAACGAGCAGAAAGTGCGTGACGTCGTCATGGACACCCGCGCCAGTGAGCGGGAACGGGTGCAAGCACAACTGCAAGGACGCAAAGTCACCACAGCCGACCTGCCCGACATGACCACCTACCGCCGGCTCGTGCGCACTCAGCAGATCAGCTCACGGATGCGACTAATGCACCTCGATGACCGCCAGCAACCCGGCCTCTGGATGGCAGACGCGGCAGCGTGGTCGTTCCAGCGAGCTCTCGCCAACGACGAACCCCAGTGGTGGAGCCGCATCACCGACATCGCCACCATCATCGACGCCCACACCGGCCACGAACTCACCCTGAACAACAACAGGGCCGCTCCACCACAACTTACTAGTGGCGATCGCGGCCCCGAACACCTGAGCCAAAGTGCTCAAGCATCCTTGTTGACGAGCCAATTCTACACCCTGACCGGCGGCACGACGACCCGCAGCCAAGGCCCCGGAACCCTCTTCACCACCTTGCTGCACCAGATCGAGACAGCCACCCACCACGGCGCCCAGCAGCAGATCCTCCACGAGCTACGCGAACTCAATCGCGGCGTCGCCGAGCTGGCCACCGCCATACATCAATCCGCGGAAAGCCAACAGCTCTCCGTACCTTCTCCTGCCTCTCAGGCCCTGCCTGAGCCGGAAACCGTTGAACCTGAAACCGCCGCCGAGTTGACCATCGAATGAGCGGCGCCGTTGGCCCAGCATGCTGCCATCGGTCACCCTGGAGGGTGATCTAGACGGACGCGGCGGGGTTGATCGTGCTGGACGGTGAGCGTGGGCTCGACCATCAGCCGCGCTCGTCAGCATGCGGCCGGCGCGCGCGCCGGGACACCGATAAGCAGAAGGAGCCGCCCGGCGGTGTGCAGGACGAGCCAGCAGATCACGGGCTCGGCCGGTCCGGGGGCGGGTGGACCACCAAGACTCATCGGGTTGGCAGGCAGGGTCGCAAGCTGATGGCCGTGGTGGTGACCGCCGGGCAGCGCGGCGACAGCCCGCAGTTCATGCCGGTGCTGGCTAAGGTGCGTGTTACCCGCGCCGGCGGCGGCCGGCTGCGGACCCGGCCGGACCTGGTGTTGGCCGATAAGGCGTACACGTCAAGGCCAACCGTGCCCACCTTGCGCCGCCGCGGCATCCGGGCGTGCATCCCGAGCAAGGCTGACCAGGACGCGCACCGCAAGGCCAAGGGGCCGAAGGGCGGGCGTCCGCCCGCCCGCCTTCGACCCTGGCCTCTACCGCCTGCGTCATGCCGTGTAGTGCGGGCCACTGATTACTCATCGTGAGTGGCGGAGGTGGGTCGCCGTGCCTGCCGCCGTCGCGGCGTATGGAGCGCTTCGCGTCCCGGCCCTCTGCACATTTGGCGTACCCGCCTCTGCCCTGGAACTGGAACTGGAACCCGTACGCCGACAGCTGTTACAGCCAGCTCTCGGTTCTACGTGCCTGTTGACTTGGCGACGGGTGAGTCCGTCGGATGTCGTGTGCTGCACACGATCTGGTGCAGCAGCGTGGTCGCGTCGGCGTCGAGGCCGGGGAGTCCGCCATGCAGCAGACGGTCGATCTCCGCTGCTAGCCGGGCTCGGATGTCCTGGATGAGTTGCCAGGCGGCCGGTGTCGGGTGCAGCAGCACGCGGCGGCGGTCCTGGGGATCGTAGCCGCGTCGGATGAGGGACCGGTTGACGAAGTCATCGGCGCAGATCGTCACGGATGCCTTGGAGACGCATGCGATTTCAGCGATCGTGCGGGTATCGATGGGCCGGCGAGCCACAGTGAGCTGCAGGATGTCGTAGCTGCTCCAGGTCAGTCGCGCGCTACGCAGTACCGTTCGCTCCAGGTGGCGCCGAATCAGGTTGCTGCTACGGCACAGCAGCGCGACACGCTTCAGAGGTGCGGCCGACTCGCGAATGGCTGCGGGCTCATCCGCGCGACCCGAGTCCACGGTGCCGGGGACGTCGCTCGTACTCATGTCCTGCCCTCGTCGCCGGGGAACTCCCGGACCTGTCGGCAGTGATTGCTCTCCTGAACGGCATGGATTGCCGGGGTCGGAGCCGACGGGGAGTAGAGGCGGTCGTGCACCTGCTGCGGATATTCCTGTGAGGCCACGGCCAGTCCGTTCCTCTTCCAGGCTTTGCCCTGGGCGGCTACAGCAACGGGGCGGCGCTGGCGACGCGGTGCGCGGGTGCCGAGTCGCGTTCTGCGGACAGCGCACGGTGGCGTCTGAAGATGCCTCGCCGCCTGGTCGACCGCGGGAATGCGCGCGTATCGGGCGCGGTGATGGCTGATCGGCTCAACGAGCGGCAAGGAGTCCTCCTCGTGCGGATTGGCGGCTGATCTGGGTTCTGTAAACCCGTGAGAAGAATTGGCCTCACGTCTGCAAGAGACAGGGCTGCGTACCGCCTGCGGGCTGGGGATGGCGACACAGTTAGCCGCCCAGTACGCGCGCATCGCACCCGCCGCCATGTCATGGTCACGCCTGAGCAGCACCAGTCACTCGGCGAGAGACGCCTGGACATTCCGCATGAACGGCACCGGGTTCGTGCTGTTGCCCGGGTCTAGGTCGCAGTCGTTGCCGCCGTTGCCGCCGCAGACGTTCAGGTGCACCTCGTAATGCAGGTGGACGCCGGACGAGCGTCCGGAGCTGCCCATCAGCCCGATGGGGTCACCGGCGTTGACGGTGTCACCTTCGGCGACGTCGGGTTTGCGGACCAGGTGGCAGTAGCGGGTGCCGACTTCGCCGGCGTGCAGGATGTCGACATACCAGCCGCAGCCGCTGCCTTCCGAGGTGCCGTCGACGTTGCAGTTGCCGGTTCCGGGGTCGCAGCCGGACCACAGGACACGGCCGCCGGACGCTGCCCGAATCACCGTGTACCGCTTTGAGCTCAGGTCCACGCCGTGGTGGAACTTGCCCTCGCGTGGCCCATAGGGGCTGCCGACCGGCGCGTTGACCGGCCGAACCCAGCCATGCGCCGAGATCTGTGCGGAGGTGTCGCAGTCGGCGAGGCTTGCCCCGGGCAGGTCGGTGATGGAGGCGGCACCGGTCACCTTGGCGACGACCTTTTCCGCGTCGTCTTCGTGCTTGGCGTAGGCGTCCGGGTAGTCGGAGCGCTGCACTTTTTGTGCGGCCACGGTGAGTGCCAGCTTCTCCCAGCCCTTGATCTTGAGCAAGGCGTCGTAGAACTTGCCGGCGGCGTAGACCCGGTCGACGAGCTGTTGCGGAGTGCCCCAGCCCTGGCTGGGGCGCTGCTGGAAGAGCCCGAGCGAGTCATGATCGACGGCACTTCGCACGTTGATCAGGGAGGATTCGGTCATGGCGGTCGCCACGGCGATGACCCATGCCCGGGGCGGGAGCTGGCGTTGCTGTCCGACGGCGACGATGATCGCCGCGTTGTCGATCGCTGCTGAGTCCCACTGTCCGACCGCGCCGACATGCTCGCGGACTCTGGCCTGAGCGGAGGCTGTCGGGCTGGCGCAGGTGGCTCCGGCCGGTTCGTCGCCGATGGCAACGAGGATCCCGGCGACGCACAGCAGCAGCGGCGCGGCGGCGAGCGCCGCTGCCCAGTGCAGCGGCTTCATGACGGCTCCGGCACTGGCTCGGCTGTCGCGACCAGCCATCGGGTGTCGTGGCGGACAACGGTGACGCGGACTGCTCCAGCGTCAGTGGGCACGTCGGCGACGACGACCGCGGTGGTCGACGAGACGACCGTGGGTGCGCCGGTGACGGCGGTCGCCGCCACGTTGGCCGGGTCGGTGTCGGCGAGCAGGCGGGCGTACTCGGCGATGACCAGTGGTCGCAGCTGGGTGTACCAGGTGGCTTGGTCCAGGTCGGGGCGGGCCCAGGCCGTCACGTAGCTGCGGGCGGCGTCGAGCGCGGCGGCGGCCGCTGGTGCGCTCGGGGCGGCGGCACGTCCGTCGTCATGGTCGTGTTCGTGCTCGTCGTCCAGGGTTTTTGCCAGGCTCGCTGACGTGGCCGCCCGGGGAGCTTCGCGTGATCGTGTGCTGCCGCAGCCGGCCAAGGCGAGCGCGATAGCCAGGGCCGCGGGTAGGAGGCGGCACGCTCTCATTGCGGGCTCCCCGCGGTGAAGTGGGCGCCGAGAGCGGCGTTGATGATGCCGGCCATCTCGCGCAGCTGGCAGTGCAGGCTGCGCAGTGCTGCCGTGCGTGCGGCGTGATCGGCGGCCACGTGGGCGTCCAGGAGAGCCGCCTGCACGGTAACGGCGTGCGACCCCAGGACGCGCAGCGCGTCGAGGTAGCACACGAGCGAGTCGTCAGGTGCGACAGTCGGTACGTCGGCCAAGCCTTCAGCCGATGTCGACCGGGATACGGTCTGAGTCGTCGACGGCGCCATCAGGACTCCATCTGCGGATCGTCGTAGTCGTCGTAGTCCGGCGCGCCGTCAAGAAGATCCTCCGAGTCGTAAATCCTCGCTTCCTCGATCTCGTCCAGCGCCGCTCGCTCCGCCTCAACCATGAGGGCCAGACGCCTCATCTCATCGGACTCGGAAGCGGTATCCGGATCGAGGTCGGGCTCGTCGTCGGTGATGCGCTGGTATAGCCCTTTGATGTCGTCGAGGATCATCCGCAGGTTCGCGAGGAATTGGGCCCAGTCGTATTCCGACGTGATCGGCGCAGGCTGTGTCATGACGGGCTCCCAGTCTGCTGTTCAGCCGCGGCTACCGGCTGCGGCCGACTGGCGAGGTCGGCGTAGGCGGCTTCGGTCGCGGTCTCGACCCAGTCGGCGGGCCAGCGCAGGTCGAGGTTGTGGTCGGTGTGTTCGCCGTTGCGGCAGCGGGTGTAGTCGTCCCAGTCGCGCAAGCGGACCCTGGCGCGGGCGAGGCGCTCGTGCCAGATCAGCGGCTCGTCGCCGCGGGCGGCGTCGTCGTAGGCGGTGTGCCAGCCAGCCGCGAGTGCGGTCAACTCTTCGATCAGTGGCCCGTGCCGGTACCAGCAGGCGGGGATCTCCTCGGCCAGCTCGTAACGATCGACGAGCCAGCCGACCCAGTCGATCAGCCACGCCCACACCTGGGCTGCGGCGTCGCGGTCCAGGTCCGACCAGCGCAGCGGCCACGGCATCCCATCCGGTGCCTTGCGCGGCCCGCCGCCGGGATCTGCGGTGAGGCGGGCGGCGACGGTGTCGCGCAGGTCGAGATGCTGCCGGTGCAGGGCGTCGACGGCGGAGGCGAGCTGCTGCAGGCCGGCGCCGATTTCCGCGATCGCCACCATGTCCGGTGGCGCGCCGTCCGGAAGTTCGAAACTGACGCTCATCGGGCGCCCTCCGCGAGCATGCGGCGAAACGCATCGCGGCCGGCTTCAAGCTCGCCGGCGTCGGGCCGTTCCCACCAAGCCGGAATCGCCAATTCGACCGGGGGCAGGTTGCGCACCAGCGCGAGGGCTCGGCCTTCGGGCAGAGTGCGCAGATCCGCCAGGTCGATGAGGTGTTCGCGGCGGGCGGAGGTGTTGACGCTGGCTCGGCCACTGCCCCAGGAGGCGCCGGAGGAGATGTCGATGACCTGCCCGGCGAGCGATTGCGCGTCGCGCAGGCCGTTGACGTCCGTGGAGCCGCCGATCAGCAGCCGCGCGTTGGCGGAGTCGGCGATGGCCTGGCCGCCCTTGTCGCCCCACCGTTCCCTCAGCTGGTGCAAGTTCTGCGCGAACACGCTGATGGCGATGCCGGACCCGCCGCCCTCGTTCACGAGGCTCGGCAACGACGGCAACGGCGCGATGTTGGCGATCTCGTCGCCAATGAAGTACAGCGTCGGCTCGATGCGGCCGCCGAGCGAGGTCAGCGCGATCCTCTTGGCCTGGTACAGGATGTCTTCGCTGACTGCGGCCAGCAGCGGCGCGATCAGGGCTTGAGCGTCGCGGGTGCCGACCAGGTACAGCGTGCCGGATTCGTTGAGCCACTCGACCGGCTTGAACTGGGTGCCACGCGGCGGCGAACACGCCGCAAGCACGCGAGGGTCGTTGAAGGCGTCCAACGCACCGCTGACGACGGATTGAATGGTGTCGCGGGCCCGGCCGGTGGTCTCGCGGTGCCGGGCGAGCCGGTCAGCCCAGGAGTGCACGCCGTGGTGACGCAGAATCCTTTCCGGCCTTGAGTTGCTGGGGTTTTGCGACCAGGCCAGCACATCGACCATGGTGGCCTGATCGTCCAAGGCCGCCGCATGCAGCAAACCTCGCAAGATCGTTGCAGCCTGGTCTCTGAACCAGCGGCCGTTCTCCACGCTTTCGTCACCGATTCCGCTGCCACTGGCAAAACCCTGGGCGCGCAGCATCGCCACAATCTGATCCTGAGCACCCTCGATCGGCGACCACCGCAGGCGCGGAACACCCGGGACCTCCGCTTGGGGCTCAAAAATGTAGGTAGGGCCCTTGTCCGACCGGCGCTGGTAGGTGACTTCGGCGACGTCGAGCCTGGTGGACGTGGTCAGCACCGCCCCGCGCGCGTCGGCGACAGCGGGGATGACCAGTCTCGTGGTCTTGTTGCCGACCCGCGGCACCGCGGCGGCCAGCAGCGTGTACTCGTTGGCCAGGTACAGCGGCTGCCCGGCAACAACGTCGTTGCCGAGGAAGCGGGCCACCTCGAGCGGATCGTTGCGGCGTTGCTCTTTAGCGGCCCGGGTAGCGTCGTCGTCGGCGGCGAGGACGGTCAGGCCGGGCCGGACCACGTCGACGCGCGCGCACACCGCTCGGGCGCTCAGAGTCTTGGCCAGTTCGCTGCGGCGCGCGAACCCGGCGCGGCGGGCCCGCGGCCTGGCGATCCTGGCCAGGCTGAAAAAGATCGCGAACAGCATGCTGGGAAACAGCAGCGCCCACAGCGGGTAGAGCAGCCATGCCGGCGCCACCGCGGCGCGTGCGGCTTCGGGCCAAGCCTCTGCGGGGTCGCCGAGGTGGGCGACGATCCGGAAGGCAACGCCTGCGGTGTCGGCCGGGCCGGAGTCTGGCCACTGCTGGTAGCGCAGCACGCCGCCGAGCTGGCCGGCGAGCCACAACGACAGCATGCCCGTGCTGGTGACGATGATCGCCACCACGAGCAGGACGACCCTGATGTAGATGTCTTCGCGCAGGTGCCCTTGCTGGGGCGGCCGGTGCCCGGGCGCGGAGATCGGCGCTCTGCTCATCGGTCGGCTCCTGCTGCGGAGGCGACCGCCTCCAGGCGCTCGTCGTATTCCTGCGGGGTCAAGGAGTCGCCGGTTTCGGTGGCTTCCATCTGGCTGTCGGTGTGCACCATCGCCGTCTCCGTGGTGGACAGTTGGTGTTTCACCACGTACGACCGGGTGCCGATCTTCCACAAGGCGACGCCTTGCGGCAGGTAGCGCAGCAGGTCGGTCTCCACGTCCGAGGTGCCCAAAAACTCGCGCGCTTGCTCCAGGCTGCCGGTGGCCTGCCGGTAGGAGATCCGCACGCCGGAGTCCTCGATCAGGCCGCGGGCGATGCGGACCTGCTCGCTGTCAGCCGACCCGGACGCCGCCAAGTCCGAGAAACGATGGAACGCCAAAACGTTCGCGATCCCATATGCCCGAGCCAGCTTCAGCTGCTCGCGCATCCGCCGGATCAGCGGCAGATGGCGGGCGATCAGCGCGAACTCGTCATAGAAACACACCCGCGCCCCGGCGTCGGGCGCCGACAGCGCTGCTTCCAGCCAGGATTGGGCGCAGGTCATCGCCATCGCGGTCATCGCGTCGGACGCGCGGATGGCGCGCAGGTCCAGGATCGCGCCGGGCTGCGCGAAGTCCAGGCGTGCGTTCGACTCGGCCGGGCCGTCGAAGACCCCGCCGAGGGCGCCCTCGATCAGCCTCGCCAGGGCCAGCCGCACCCGCCGCGAGTCGCTGATGAACGTGTCGAGGGGGTAGTGCAGCTGGTCGAGCCGGTGTTGCCACAGCTCGGGTGTGCCAGCTGCGGCGAGCACCGTGCTCAGCGTCGGGGTCGCGATCCGGCTGGCGGTGGCGTCGCTGTCGCGGGTGACCGCGTCGACCGCGTACTCGACCAGCGATCGTTCGGCTTCTAGTAGCGGTCCGCCGAGCTGGATTTCCAGCAGCCCTTCGAGCAGCAGCAGCCGGCGGGTGCGTTGCGATTGCAGCCACTGCTGTTCGGTCTGCTGTGGGTGCCGGTGGATCCCGGACAGCGGGTTCATGACCACGCCGAGGCCGGGGCCGATGCGGACCGGGGCGATGCCGGCCAGCGCCGCGAGTTGTTCGTACTCGCCTTTGACGTCGCAGATGTAGGCGCGGGTGCCGAACGGGATACCGCGGAACGCCAGACATTTGAGCAGGCTGCTTTTGGCGGTGCCGATCTCGCCGGTGACGACGAGATTGGGTGCGGTGACCGCCTTCGCCCGGTATAGCTCATGCAGGCTGAAGGTGAACGCCGAGCGGGAGTAGACCTCCATGCCGATCAGCGGGCCGTCAACTGGCAGCCCTGGATCGGTCACGAACGGATACACACTGCACAGCTGCGCCGAGGTGGTGACCAGAGGCGGCAGCCGTAGCCGCCAGAACACCCGTCCGGCTGCGCGGCCTGGCTGACCACGCCAGCCCGCTGCCGCAGGATCCAGCAGCCGCGCGGTTTCCCGGGCCACCGCACGCTGCTCGCGGCGCAGCGCCGCCTCGGCACGGGCAAGGTCCCGGGCTTCGGCGACCTGCGTGATCCGATCGGCGAGAGACCCTTCGCGGCGCAACCGGCGGCCGCTCATGCGGCCCACCCCCGCATCGGCTTGAGACCGCGCGCGAGCGGCAGTGCGCCGGCCAGGAACGCCTGGTCCTGCTCCCCCGCCAAGCTGATCGCCTCGCAGCCGGACCGCGACAAGATCCGCTTGACCGCGCGCACGTCCCGCTCGAGTGCCTTCTCGCTGCTGGCGGTGACGGTGACCAGCAGCGCGTATCGGTAGCGGACGTGGCCGCGTGCCTGCTCGGCGTCGATCTGCTCGACCGCTTCAGCCTCTTTGCGTTCGGCGGCGCTCTGCACCAGCCGTAGCCGGCGTTTGGTTGCCTCGTCGCCGGCGCGGGCAACCTTGTCTCGCCGGGTCGCCAGCGCCGCCAGCCGCGTCGGCACGGGCTGGGCGACCAGGGTGACGGTGCGACGGCAGGTGGTGCGCATATACAGAGGTGTCAGCCACGTCGGCGGTACCTGCTGGCGCGGCATCTGCGCCACCCACAAGGTGCGACTGAAGCCGGAGTCGTGCTGGTAGGTGTGCCAGCCAACGGTGCGGGCAGCTGCCGGGCCGGCCAGCCACGGCGCCACCCCCGCCGGTGTGCGCTGGTCCCCGGCAGGAGTGCTGCCGCGCAGGTCCACGACTTCCTGATCGTCCGGGTCGAACTGCGTGCGGATGACGGCCGCGTACGCGCGCGGGGACAACCAGCCGCCGGTGGTTACGCCGGCCTCGGTGACGGCTGCCTCGATACCGGAGAGCCGATCCAGGATCACCGTGGCGATCGCCGTGTCGGTGCCGCCCGCGTCCGCGATCTCTGCCGACAGCCTGGCGACGTCGAAGACAACGGCAAGGTAGATCTCGTGGCGTTGCGCGGCTGGGGCCGCCGCCGCAGTCAGCTGGGCCAGCGACTGGTACGCGGCCGAGTCCGTGTCCACAGCCCTGTGGATGAGGAACCGCTGCGCCCGGTTACCGGAGTCCGGGACCGCCCGCGCGGTGACCGACCAGCGCATCAGTCCCGCATCGGCGTACTCCGATCCCAGGATGTTGAGGACCTGCGCCCAGTCGGTCAGCCGCTGGACCTGCACATCACGGTCGGCCAGGATCAGGTTGGTGCCGAAGCACAGCAGTGCCGCGGTGACGGTCTTCTCGTTGCGGTGGTGCAGCAGGCCGATCTCGGTGGTGCCGTCGGCGGCGACTGCGGGCAGCCACCGGTAGGCGGCGGCCGTGCCGGGTAGGTCCAGGTGTTCGCCGACGGCGCTGGCCCCGTACGGGCCACCGCGGTACTGGTGCTGGCGTGTGCGCCGCTGCAGCAGCGCGGCAATGACAACCGGCGCCCATTCGGTGATCCGCCGGCCTTTGATGCGCAACAGACCAAACGTGATCAGCAGCGCGGCCGACACGAACAGGGTGATGGCGGCTGCCCGGTTGACGGCGAGCAGGTTCAGTCCGGTGACCGCCGCGATGATCCCGGCGACCACCATGCCGATTTGAGACCACGTGAAACCCAGCACCGCGCCGCGAGTCGAGCGGGCCGGGAATGAAAATTTCGTCATCTGCTCCCCCAGTGCACAGCGGGACGGTTCATTCGCTGGTTCCGGCGGCCGCGCCCCGCGACCGGCCTGCTGTCGCCGCCCCGGCTCCGGACACGCCGGAGGACGAGGAGGTCGTCTCATCGCCGGCTGTCCCGGCCCCGGCGGCAGCGCTGCGGCCGTCGTCGGCGGGAACGCCGGTCTGCTCCGGCCCGCTCGGGTCGCCGTTGTCAGCCGTGCCGCCGAAAGTCGCCCCGGATGCGTCGCCGCCCGCCGCACCTTGTCCGGTGCCCAGCACGCCCTCGTCGTTGCCGGTGCTGTCACCGGGCGGATCCGACTGGCCGCTGGACCCGGCGTTCTGAGCGCTGCCGGTTTCTTCGCTGCTCCGCCCGGCCTGCTCGTCACCGCTGCCGGCGGAGGCCTGCCCGGACGGGCCTTGCTCGCCCGGCGTGCTGGCCGCGGGCTGGCCGACCGGATCGCCGCCCTGCCCGGTCCCGGCGGCCTGCGCCGCTCCCTGACCCGGTCCGGCGCCGAAGCCGGCCATCTGCTCGAGCGGACCGGCCGGACTGGTCGGGATCGCGGCCGCACCGGCTTCCATCAACGGGACAGCGCCGCCCGCCACGGCGCCGGCGCCTTCCCGGAATCCGCCGACGACGTCGGCGGCGAACTGCAGCGGCGCGCCGAGCGTCGCCGACAGGATCCCGTGGGCGTTGACGTCGGACAGGTAGCCGTCCCAGATGCTCGTCAGCCGCAGCAGGATGAATGGGGCGGCCACCATCAGCCAGATCATCAGCGTCGACTGCATGACCGTGGTCAGGTCATCCGAGCCGTACGCCGACTGGCCGGCATAGATCCAGATCTGGGCGATGAAGAACTTGCTGCCCCCGAGGGCATTGACCGTCCAGAACCAGCGGCGGCCCCAATGCTGGGTCTCCGACATCGCCTGCCCGGCCATGGCGACCGCACCGAACAGGGCCGCAAGCGTCGTCAGCATCCCGCGGAACACCATCATGATGAACAGCAGCACCAGGCCGATGACGGCGAAGAGCCCGAAGAACGCCGCAAGCAGCAGCGTCCCGCCGCCGGTCGTCAAATTGGTGATGCCGGTGATCCACTGGGACGGTTCCCACGGCTTGCTCGCGTTGGCCGCCAGCACCGCGATCGTGGCCTGGTCCCACGCGAGCACGATGGTGTAGGCGAGGCCGCCGGCGAACAGGATGCCGACCACTGCCCGCAGCAGCCCTCCGAGGGTCGCCATGGGGCTGGGCCCGCTACCGAATCGCAGACCGTTGGCGATCGTCGAAATGAGGAAGAAGACGAGCACCAACGCGATCATGGCGCCGGCCGTGGAGTTGTAGACGTTGTAGAACGCCTGGTCCGGGCTGGCGATGGACGTTTCGGTGAACACCAGCGCGGCGAGCCGGCTGAGCAGGTACACCTCGGCCTGCACGATGATGTCGACCAGACCTTGGATGCCGGTGCTGACGCCTGCACTCAACGCCTCTTCGGCGCCGCGTTGTACTTCGCAGTTGAGGTTTCCCAGCGGACAGTCCGGCCTCTTCGGATCCGGGTCGTACGCTGCCGCCGCCCAGGCCGCCTTCTCCTCGGAGCAGCGGGTTTGCTTGGCCCGCCACTCATCGCGCAGGCCAGGAGCGCTGAGGTCGTCGGCGCGTGCGCCGAACAGCGAGCAGTTGATCTGCCCGGCCAGACCGCTGCCGTCCGTGGGGCCGTCCATCAGCACGGACGCCGTCCCGACCGCGGGCGGTGAGTCCAGACTCAGGGAGGCGGCTGCGCACGACGTGCGCTGGTCGTCAGTGGTGGCCTTGCTGCAGTCCGTGACCCAGTGTGATGGGCTGCCCGCCGGTGGCGTCTCCACCCGCATCGCCCACGGCATGCACCAGGCGACCGCGCCGGGCGCGTTCCGTGCGCATACTTCCTCGGCTGGCGGCGGCTGCGGTGCGGCGTTGCCGGTGCCGGCGGCGCTCACCACGAACGCGAGAGATCCGAACAGAAGCAGAAGGAGTCGGATCAGGTGCCGGCGGTACTGCCTGGCACGCCGGTATGAGACCGGCGAGGCGGGCCGCGACGGAGCCAGGCCGGCGGCCAGGCGTTCGACAGTCGCCGGTGCCATCACTGCTGCAGCAACCAGCCGACGATCGCGACCGGCGAGCCGATGATCACCGCAACGAGACCGGCTCTCCACATCATCGACTTCCCGCGATCGGAGATGATGCTCGCGCCAAAAATAGGCCCGACCCCGAACGCGATCGCGCCGGCGGCCAGGCCGGACAGAGCCGCGATGATGCCGAGATACAGCAGCCCGTTGACGAGCGTGTAGAACATCCCGGACTTCGGCAGCGCCTCCGGGTCCGGCCTGATCTGCGTCCAGTCGAAACCTGTGGCGGTCGGCGTCGGAGTCGGATCTGCCGGCGCCCGAAGAACGGCCGTGTGCACGCGGGCTGCCACGTCGGAGAAGGTTGCCGCGACAGGCATCACACACGCTCCTCGGTCGTGGGACGCAGCGCCGGCCGCTCGGCGGCGCACCGCTGCAACACCGCGTCGGCGACGAGCACCAGCGCGCTACGGGTACGCCGGCGCAGCCGCCGCGGGTCGACCGGCTCCGGCCTGGCCAGGTACGGGTCGTACGGAACGGTGTGCACCGCCCCCGCGACGCCGTCGGCCTGCCGGACCACCGCGCGCACCTGCCGCGGCACTGACGGCGCGGTGGCCATCACCACCAGCACGCAATCACGGGCGACCCGCGCGTACCCGGCCGCCGCCATATGGGTGAGCAGGCGCAGGGTGTGCCGCAGGCTGTCCGCGGTGGCGCGGGCCACCAGCACCGGGGCGGTAGCGGCGGCGAGCGTCCGCCACACCCCTGTGGTCAGCGCCGAGGGCAAATCCCCTACCGTCAGGGGAAAGAGGTTACGGACGCGCTCGGCGACCGCTGCTGCCTCGTCGTCTCGTGGCGGCCGCCGTTCTAGGCCTTCGGTTTCGCCGACCAGGGCGAGCAAGCCTGTCGGGCCCAGCTGGACCCAGCGTTCGATATCGGATCGCTTGGTCACCGCGCTCAGGTCACGGACGACGTCCCACACCGTGCTGGCGTTCTGACGGCCCACCCGCGCACCGAGCCCGCCCCACGGCGCCGGGACCATATCGATCGCGATGACCGGTTCGGGTACCGCCAGCGCGACGAGCCCGCCCAGCGCGGCGACGAGTGTGGACCGGCCCACCCCGCCATCGGCTGACGACACCGTCACCAACGCGCCTGGCCGCAGAGCCGCAGCGTGCAACCACGCCCGCTCGGCAACATCTGCTGGACCGAACTCGTTCGGAACCGGCCGAGGTTCATGGATGACCACGCGCCCTGTCGGCGCCGGGAACGACTCGGTTCTCGGCTTGAGCGGCGCGAAGGCGGGCGGCGCGGCAAGCGGCTGCCCCGGATCGGTCAATCGGGCTGGCTCTGCCGACACGGATGCAGCCGCTGCTAAACGCCGGTCACGGATCACAAAGCGTGCAGGTTCGGACGACGGCATGCTTCCCCCGAATGGTCGACGACCGCAGTTGGCTGGCCGGCGGCAACCGGATGGGGTCGATCCCCGCCGACCAGCTCCTGACACGGCCCGCTTTCAGCACGGCCGGTGATCATCAACTCGGGCGTTTCCGGTGCGGCTGCGCACCCCTCCGACGCAGCTGCCTGGCCCCTCCAGCGCACCCACGAACGACCGGTCCTCACCCACAATGAGCGTCGATCACATGATCGACGATGCCGCTCATGACCAGCTGCCGATAGTTGTCTGCGGTTGTCTTCGGCTGTCCGGCTTCTGCTGAGCAAGCCCTTGGCCTGCCACTTCAGGCCAGCTCGCCGGCTGGTCACCTAGCGAATCAGTTCGGATCGCCCGATTCCTGGTCCTTACACCGAGCCGGAAGTCGCGCCTTGAAGCGACGGGCGGCGCACCTGAAAACGAGGCTTGCCACCAACCGACCCGCACGGCCGACACGACACCCTGGGTGAAAGGCCACGGGGGTGCGCAGCCTGATCAGCCACCCCCGACCGCAGGACGGCAACGTAGCGTTCGGCGCCGCTCACACCTGATCCCCCCCGGCATTCAGTCCCCACGCCGCCGAGCGCACGATGGGCACCAATCCGCGCCCGAACGAACACAGCGCGGAAACGGCAGTTACGCCGCCGCAGCTCCCGTATAGATTGAGTCTTCATGACCGATGAGTACCCGCATGAGGTGCCAGACGAGGCCATCGAGGCCGCTGTGCGGGCGATTGAGGCAGCCTACGGCCGCGGGCCCGGCGATGAACTCGATTTCGAGATCATGTTGCTTTCTCAGTTCAGCCTTGTTGGCCGAGCCGAAATCACGCGCGCTTTCCTCCTTCTCATCGGCGTTGCCTTCAAGGCGCTGGGATTCCCTCACGAGGACCCTGCACTACGGCACCGGGTGATCGGTGCAGCGCTCGGCCAGTTGGAGCAGCACAGCGAAGGGGTGCAGGCCAATATGCTCCCCACCGTGGCGGCCGCGCATACGGCCGCGGCTCTCGACCAAGATGTTTGCCAGTGGAGGGAATCGCTGGGCCCGATCACGGAGTCAGAGGTGACCACCTGGGCATTCGCCTGCTTCGCGATCGTCGGCTTCGTGGACGATCTACAAGGGGCCGGCACATTCGGGGACATAATGTCCACAATCTTGAAGGACGACGATTAGTCGCCCGGTCCCATACGATGGGCCCCCGATCCTCGCGATCATTGTCCGCGGCGCCAGTCCGCGAACGGGGTGTGCAGGGTGAGCCCGGCTGCAGCAGAAAGCTGGTCGAGCTGGACCAGCAGCTGCGGGAGGTAGTGGGTCAGCGCCAGGTACGCCATGAGCAGGCGGCGGCCGGTGATGACGTCCTCCCCGCCAGGCAACGATGTCCCACACAGTGCCAGCGTTTGCCGACCTACCCGCGCAACGTCGCCGCAGCCCGGACCCGAGCAATCGCCGCGAGCCTCGACACGGTGACCGTCGCTGAGGCCGACGCCGGCGACCTAACCTCCTACAGGCACATAGTGCCCGCCGACCTGGTCGTCATGGCCGGTGTCCTGGGCAACATCAGCGACACCGATGCCCACACCACCATTCGCACGCTGCCGCAGCTCCGTGCCCCCGCAGCCACAGTGATCTGGACCAGGACACGACGAGCGCCTGACCTGACACCCTCTGTCCGGAGGTGGCTGACCGACGCAGGATTCTCCGAACAGGCTTTCACCGCACCCGACGACGTGCTGTTCTCTGTCGACGATCACCGCTTCACGGGAACCCCGCGGCCGCTGCAGAACGGCAAGATCTTCCAGTTCATCGCATGACGGACAAACCTACGACTTGACGGTTTCAGACGTCGGAGGTCTTGAGCCACTCCCGGGCGGTAGCCGGTGGGCGCATGCCAGATGAGAGTCACACCCGCGGACCTGAGTGGACAGCCGCAAAGGAAGGGATCCCACCGGCTACCTCGAAACAGCGTGGCCGGGCCAGGTCGTAGATCCAAGTAAAGAAGTAGCCGCAATCCGGGCTGAGTGCCGTGCGCAGCTCCCGTGGACCGGACCTCAGTTGCGACTCGGAGATGCATCAATCGCGGGCCAGGCCCCAGGAGCGGATATGGACGATCTCACGACTCGTGCCGCGCACCGGCCGCGCCTTCATGACCTCCGGAACTTAGCCAACACCAGCGTGCGACGGTGCCGATGAGAGTTGCCCTCTAGGGTCGCGGGCCATAGTCACGGTTCCGGCCCTAGAGGCTCAAAATCTCTAGTTGACAAACTAGCCCGCCGGAGGAGTGACGAAAGCGGTGCACCTCCCCGCGAACGGGTCACACAGCCGCCACTTGGAAACAGCAAAGCCTCGGTCGTCGTAATCCTTGTATCCGCCATCAGTTGTTCCGTTGTTCTTAACACCTTTGTATCTGATGGTTGCCCCAGTGTCTTTAACGATGACGTCAATCCAGGGAACCTCATCCTGATTATTCTCGTTGTAGATCCTGATACTCCAGTTGTTGTTATAGCGGTTCGGGAGGAACCATCCTTCCGAGTCGCCGGCGTAGTATGTGGGGTTGATGTACTGGTAGCCGATGTAGCAGTGATTGCGGGCACTGTTGCATGTGGCTACCGGTCCTGCAGGTGCCGCTTGAGCAGGCACTGTGGTCAGCGCCAAGGTTGAGATTGTCGCAGCGAATGCGGCGGCAATGCCGCCAGCCCAGCGTAGGTGCAGCGCAGCGGCCCACCGTGCCTTTACCTGCTTCATGATCGATCCTTCCTGCTCTTCCGAGGTGCGGACATCGAGGACCATGACATGGCTTGTGGGCCGAAACCTTAACGGCCTGCTCGCCACCGCCGGCGACGACAACACCGACGACGACAGCTGAGCGACAGGAAGAAGACCCGCCGACCAAGACCTTCAAGCCCGGCCGGATCGCCACGCGACCACGCTGCGCCAGTTCTTCGCCCCGATGGGAGGGTTTGGCGCGGCCCACTACGTGACCGGTGGTAGGCCCGTCTCGCTGGTGGCCGTATGGACGAAGAGCGGAACGAGGCTCCAGATCCTTCGATCACGTCCACGGCCGCTTACCCGACCGGAGCTCCACCGCGAATGCCCGCACTCAATCCCCTGCTCCCTGATGCGCCATTTCAAGGGCAGGGCAGGACGCTCAATCCCGGAGAACTGTCGCAGAACGTTCGACGACGGAAGGCTGTGCACCGTCCAACAGCAGTGCTAAGTCACGGATCAAAGCGTCGATGTGACGGGTGGTGATCCCGGGCATGCAGATGAGGTGACTCCAGCCGTCGGTGGACGGCAGGTGCCAGCGTGCCCGTACCGTCTGGGGAGGTTCGCGCAGCATGACCGTGAAGGCTGCCGGGTTGCGCCAGTGCGGCCAACCGATCGCCTGCAGGCTGTGGCAGGCGTACGCGGCGAGGCTTCTGGCACGCTGCGCCCGGTCTAATAGTCCTGGTAGCCCGAGTACGTCGAGGGCGTGGGCGAGCATGACCGCACCTAGGCCGGTACGGGAGCCGGTGATCGAAGTGTCCGGTGCGCCGGTGTACCGGATCGTCGGCGGCAGGTCACCCAAGCCGCGGCCGTCGATCACTACCCCGCACACCAGTGGGGTGCCGAAGAATTTATGGCCACTGATGCTGATGCTGTCGGCGCCGTCGCCGAGGTCGAACGCGGGCCGGTCGGCGGTGACGGCCAGGGGCACGCCGGCCAGCGCGGCGTCGCTGTGCACGTACCGGTGGGTATTGCCGGCGGCGTCGAGTGCTTGGTGAATGCGTTGAACGTCGTCGACGGCCTCGGTCATGGTGGTGCCGATGGTCGCGGTCACGATTGCCGGCCTGCTGGGGAAGCGGGCCGCTTGCCGCTGTAGATCGGTGTAGTCGATCTCTCCGGTCGCCGCCGCGGCGACGGTGACGCTCGGCAGGCCGAGCAGGTGTTCAGCCTTGGGCACGCTGTAGTGGGCGGCGGCCGAGTGGTAGGCGACGGCGTTGGGTAGCCGGGTGCGGCCGCGCCAGAGGCCGTAGTGGTTGCCTTCGGTGCCGCCGCTGGTGAGGTACCCGGTCCAGCCGGCTGGGGCACGGAACAGCTGGGCGAAGAAGCTGAGGACGTCGCGTTCGATGCCTTTGGCGTGCAGCGGCCAGACGCCGTCGGTCCAGGGGTCGCCGAGGTTGTTGAGTAGCACACCGAGCAATGGGGCAAGGGGCCGATAGTCGATGTCGGTGGCGGCGGGGAACCCGAGGTTCGTGCGCGCGGCGGTGGTGAGCCGGCGCAGCAGCTCCTGGTAGCGGGGCGCCATCTCGGACGGCGGCATTGCGGTTGCTCGCCGCAGCATGGTGATATCCGTGGTCACTGAGGGCTCCTGGTGCGTGCGTCGTGGCCCTGCGGGCACCCTCCCGCGATGCCGGTGGCGGGCAGACTGATGTGGGTGCGGACGGCGACGTTCGGCCGGAACCGGCGCTGGTAGCCGCCGGCGAGGCGCAGGTGCGGCAGCCGTCGGGCGAGGGCGCGCAGCACGGTGGTGAGTTCGAGGCGGGCCAGGGCGGCGCCGATGCAGTAGTGCGGGCCGGCGCCGAAGGACAGGTGCTGTGACAGCCAGGCCCGGCCGGGGTCGAATCGGCCGGGGGTGGCGTAGACGCGGGGGTCGTGGTTGGCGGTGCCAATGAGCAGCAGGCAGCGGCTGCCGGCGGGGATGGTGACGCCGTCGAGGGTGACGTCGGTGGTGGTCAGCCGCAGCCAGCCGTCGATAACGGGGCTGTGCCGCAGGGACTCCTCGACGTGCGTGGCGAGGTAGTGCTCGTCGTCGGCGAGCCGAGCCCACCGGTGCGGGTCGGCCAGGGCGTGGTCCAGGGCGTGACCGAGCGCACCGGAGGTCGATCCCCAGCTGGCGACGATCAGGTTCAGCACCAGCGCGGCGAGCTCGTCGAGGGTCAGGCGGGCGTCGTCGCCGTCGCGGTGGCGCAGCAGCTCCCCGATCAGACCGTCGCCGCCGTCGGGTGTGGCAGCTCGCGCGATGACGCTGTCGCGACAGTAGCGCCAGAGCTGCACGAGCTCGATGGCGGCTTGCCGTTGCGCGAAAGCGCCGAAGTCACCCCAGACCAAGCTGGCAAACCCGTCCGCGGACCCGGGGAGGGCTTTGCCATCGGTGGGTAGGCCGAGGATGTCAACGATCACCAGCAACGGCAGCCGGGTGGCAACCACCCGCATCAGGTCAGCACTCTCGTGGCCGGCGAGCTGGTCGACGAGGCGGCTGGTGTGCTCGGCGATCAAGGCACCCCAAACCTGGTGGACCTGGACCGATGCCTGGGGAAACACGGCGCGCACGATGGCGCGGATGCGGGTGTGCTGAGCACCGTCGGCGCTCACCAGCACGTCGGGGGCGTCGAACCGAGACAGGATCGTGGCTGCCGCGTCGCTGGGCGGGCGCAGCGGCGCCAAGGTAGCGGCGTTGCTGAACCGCCGAGCGTCGGTCAAGGCGGCGCGCACGTTGTCGTGGCCGGCGATCAGCCACACGTCGAGGTCGGGATCGTAAAGGACCTGCCGACCCTCGAAGCCCAGGATCCTCTTCCACGTTTTGGCCGGGTCGCTGCAGTAGGTATCGCTGAACGGGTCGAGTCGCACGGTACGTGGTTCTCCTTCGCTTGCAGACGGCGCTGTTTGGCGGCGGCGGTCCGTGGGCGCGACGGCTTGCTGCGGACCGGCGGCCGGCAGGTTTTCAGGTGAGGGTGACGTCGTGCCGGTCGAACCAGGCGTTGACTTCGTTCAGGTAGGCGACGGTGGTGTGCCAGGCTCGGCGCGGCACGGTGGGGCCTTGCCGCATTACGTAGCGCACGCGGGTGCGGTGCAGCAGCCCGTACAACGGCGCCGCCGGATCCGAGCTGATCGCCAGGAGCCGTTCCCGTTGCGTCTGTTCCCACGCCGGCAGCAGGTGGGCTCCGGGGAACGGCCCGCTCGGCAGCCAGGTCGCCGCGGCTGGTAGAAGGTCGGCGACAGCGTGACGCAGCAGGCCGCTGGGAACGCCGAGCAGGTGCCGCAGCAGATGCGGGACGTTCCACAGGTACTGGGCGAGCAGCCAGTCCGCGAACGGGGTGTGCACGTTAAGTCCGGTTGCGGCAGCGAGCTGGTCCAGCCGCACTAGCAGCTGCGGAAGATAGTGGGTCAGCGCCAGGTGCCCCATGAGCCGGCGGCGGCCGGTGATGACGTCCTCCCCCCGAAGGGCCGGAACGTCTTCTTTGGCCTGCTCGAACCGCATCTTGAGGTAAGCGCCGGGAATCAGGTGCCAGCGGGCGTCGTCGGTGAGCAGGTCGCTCGCACAGAGCCCGGTCGGCCGCCACGGGAACTCGTCGTGGGCCAGGGCTTCGTGGTCGTGCAGCCACCGGTAGCCGCCGAACACCGCGTCGACGCCATCGCCGGACACGACGCTGGTGTGCCCATCGGCCGCGGTGCGCCGCAGCAGCGCGTACCGGGTCGCGTCGAGGTTGGCCGGGCCCGGGAAGTCCAGCGCGGTGCGGGCGGCGGCTGCCGCGTCCAGCAGGGTGTCCGCGCCGACCGCAACGATGGTCCAGTTCAGTGCCAGATGCCCGGCGACCTGCGCGGCGGCGACCACGTCCGCGCCGACACCAGGTGGCTGGCTGCCGGGGGTGGCCAGGGTCAGCGAGTAGGCGGCGGGCCGGTCGCCGTCCACCGGGAGTGGGGTGGTGAAGGCCGCGGCTGCGGCCGAGGCGATACCGCCGGACAGCAACACCGCCCCGGCCGGGCGTCGGCGCAGCGGCGCGGTCTTCTCGGCCACGGCCTGCCGCAGACTGTGTGTGGTCGCGTCGAGGTCCTGGCCGTGCTCGTCGGCCTGCAACTGCCAATATCGGTGCAGCCGCATCCCCGCAGGAGTGAACCGCAGCAGTTGGCCCGGCAGCAGCTGCCGGACGCCGGCGATCACGCCGTGGCCCGGTGTGCAAACGGGGCCGAGGGTGAGCAACTCGTTGAGGCCTTCGGCGTCGACGCGGGCGTCGACGCCGGGATGCGCGAGCAGGGTGGTGGCTCTGCTGGCGAACAGCATGCCGTCGGGGCAAGGTGTCCAGTAGAGGGTCTTCGCACCGAGCGGATCGCGGATGAGCAGCAACTGCCGGGCAAGGTTATCCCAGACCGCGATGGTGTAGGTGCCGTCGATCCGGTCGACCATCGCGGCGCCCCACTGCCGGTAGGCGTGCAACAGCACCTCGGCGTCGCTGCTCAACGGCCGGGCCCGCTGATACAGCTGTTCTTCGAGGCGTTCGCGGTTGGCCAGCGCGCCGTCGATGAGAAGCATCAGATCCGGGTCGCTGCGGTCGGGATGCCGCCAATCGGCGTATCCGGTCGCCCGGCCGCGGCGGGCAAGCGCGGCATGCCGACTCGCCTGGTCGAGCCGGTCCGAGCCGGCTGCGGGGCCGAGCGCGGCGGCGAGCGCCTGCAGGATGGCTCGTTCGCCGCGCAGGTCGCGGGCGGTGTCGATCCAGCCGGTGATACCCATGCCAGTGATCTCCTGGATGTGCCGGGGACGGGGTGGAAGAGAGCGGGTCCTGGCCGCCGTTCAGCACGCCGATGGGCGTATGGCGGCGGAGTTCTCGAGACCGGCAGGCGGCCGCAGCGTCGGCCACAGCGGTGGGCCGGCGGGCAGCCAGACCGCTTCGCCGGGCTGGAATCCGGCATCCATGAGCACACCCAGATGGGTCTGCGTGCCGGCGTACGCGAATGCGGCGATGTTGACCCGGTCCAGCTGCCGCTGGCGGTGCGTGAGCAGGGCAGCCGCGGCCGCCGGGTCGTCGGTGGCGAGCACGGCCAGCTGCAGGTGCGGGATCAGCGGTTGATGGCAAGCCGCCACATCGAGCAGCAGCAGCGCGGCGCCGACGTCGGCGCCGCACACCTGGCGCAAGCGCCTCAACCGGTCGGCGACTTCCGGCGTCGGCTGGGTGCGGTCGAGCCAGATCGCGACTGCACAATCATCGGCGAGCACGTCCACGTAGCCGTAGCGCAGGGCGTGCCCAAGCAGCAGCCGGTAACAACCGCGCAGGTCCGCGGCTCGGCTGCCAGGATCAGGCGTCAGCCACGCGGCCGCGGGATGATGCCGGGTTAGTTGCGCGGCGAGGGCGGCTACTGCCGGGATGTTGGCACGGGTGATAGACGTGGCCGCTGTTGCAGCGGCGCTGAGCCGCACACGTTGCTGCAATCTCGATCCGGCGTCGTTGTGGGATCGGCCCGCTCCCGGTGTTGCGCTCTCGGTGGTCGATGTCATCGCCGGGTCAGCCGATGCCTAGCGCCTGATCGGCCTGCATGTTCGGCCCGAGCTCGGTCGGCATGTTGCCGCCAAACACGATCACGTCGCGGACCGCCCCGGCGGCTTGGCCGACGGCGGCGGCGCCGTCCTCCAATCCGGTGATCGGCCGGATGTCCGCGGACTGGGCATTCCGGCACCCGCTGCGGATGTGACCGGAGCCGCTGGAAGCGTGCGGTCCGGCGGCCGATAGTTCGCCGCCGTTGACGAACACGGCGTAGGCGGCGTCGTAGTGCGTCTGCGGTGACGCCGTCGGGGCGGCGGCGAGTGCGATGCCAGCATCGATCAGAGCAGCGGCGGCGAGCAGGTTTAGCGGAGACTCGGTCATCAGAGCGGTTTCCTTGTCTGTGGTGGTGAGGTCAGCGGTAGATGCGCACGAGGGAACCGCGCGGCATGGCCGCCAGGACCTCGAACGTGTCGGCTGGGACGTGGATGCATGCGGGGCACCGGCTTTCCTCGTCCGGCATGTCGAGCCAGCGATGGATGGCGACGAGCCCTGGGCTGCGGGTGCAAGGCGGCGAGGCGCTGCTGTGCAGGCCGAGCGGTATCCACGGCGGGCAAGACTGTTCGGCGGGGGTGGCTAGCAGGAAGGTGCGCCCCATCGGTGTCGCCGTCGGCGCAGCGCCGACGCGGACCCGCCAGGTCCCGGCCCTGCGGCCGCTGGTGAACAGCTGGAGCCGGCCCGATCTCCGGTGCACCCGGATCTCGTGTGGGGTGTGGGCGAACTCAAGCCCGCGGGTGGTGATCCATCCCGTGGAACCGTTGGGCCGTGACGGCAGCAGAACCCGCACCCAGCCGGGCTGCTGGTCGATAATTGGCAGCCGGGTTTCGGCGCCGAACATCTGCGGCGGCAGCCAGGCGATCGGCGTGCTGCCCGCAGCGGCGTAGACGGGTACCGGCTGCCGATTGTGCGCGATCATGCCGGCCGTGCCGGCGGTGACGGTGACGTCCAGCGGCGCGGCGCTGATCTGCTGGGTGGCCGCCGCCTCAGGCAACTTCGCCCGGTCGATCATGTCGGTGGTGCGGGTCGGCCACCTCGGCTCGACCGAGCCGACGCGGTGGGGATCAGCTGCACCGGCTGCGCGCTGGTGTTTCGCCGTAATGCCAACGGCACGAGTAGAGCGAGGCAGGTAAAGGTGCATGCGAGCGGCACTGTCCAGGTGCGCCCAGTGAGGTGGCGATGCCCGAACAGCCACACAACCGGGTGGCGCGCGCCGCGGCGGCATGCGACCACCGGCGTGGTTTGATGTCCCCGCCGTCGCGGTCCGGCAGGCCGGTAAGCGGGCATGCCGTTGGTTCGCAAGCCCAGTTTCTGTCGGAAATCTGGCACCTCAGGTGGCTGAGGGTATGTATGGCCCAGCACGCCGACCTCGTTTAGAGTTCGAAGAAGTTTGATCACGTCCTGACCCTCAGCCAACGGCGACGCGATCGATAGATGTCTCAGGCTGTCTCAGGTTGTCTCGGGTTGTCCCGCGAAGACACTGACGTGAATCGAAGCGGCACGGGCATCGGGCCGGGCCAGGTGGCAGCACCGCTTCCTGCCACCGAGCACCGACGCGACTGTGAGTACCCGGGGGGCGACGACATGAGTGCGACAACGCACCAGCTGCTGCCGCACGACGCCGGGCTTCCGAGGGCAGTACGCCTGGCGCTGAACGACTTCGGCGCGGCCTGCAACCATGCCGCAGTCGCGGTGACACACGCGTTCGCGTTCCAGATGCAGTACACCAACGATCGCGAAACCCGGATCGCACCGGAGCCCGAGGAGCAGACAACCGGGCCGGAGAAGATGTCGGCCGCGGCTCGGGTTGTCATGGATCTGGAGCTCATCGCTGATAGCTTCCATGCCCAGACAGTGGTGGCTCTGGCCCGGGCGGCTGCCCTCTACGCCGTTTACGCATCACAGGTCGCCACCGCAGTCCTCGCCGGCCGCACGGCCCCGCTGCCTGACCCGGCGCCCGTGAAGCCTTCTGACTTGATCGCCGCGCTCGACCTGTACCTGCCGCAGATTCAATTCCCCGCGCACAACGACCCGCGCATGACGGACTGCAACGCGGATGTCCTGTCCGCTCACACGGCGCTGCGCAACGTCATCTCGGGTCAACTGTGGGGCGAGAACGCCTTGGCCTACGACGACCCGGCCGTGGTTAGGGCCGGCGGTGACGAGCCGTGGGGAACATCGGCAACGTTCGCTGATGCCCTGCATAGTTATGGGGCTGCCCTGACGTGGGCTCTCGGCACTTTCACCAGGATTCACGAAGCGGGCGATCCGGCGTCGCCTGACGTCGTCGCGTGAGACCGGGAAGGGCCCACGAGCGCAGGAGCGGGGTCAACACCACGGCTTACGGACACCGTGATCACAACGGCGGGCGGTTCACCGGCCTGACACCGTCACCAGCAGAAGTCAGGGTCTTCCGGCAAACCTAGGTCAGCGACAGGGATACCGAGCGCAGCGGCCAGCAGGTGCCTGTTGTATTCGTTCGGCTCCTTGAGCCCGTTCTCCCATTTACTGATCATCACTGTGAGCGAGCGCAACTCGGCGGTGCCGCCGCGATTCACAGCGATCTGACGCATGCGTTGCGCCAGACGCAGCTGGGTCCAACGCCGCCGCATGCGCTCTCGCCGCAACCGGCGGCCAAAACTGAGTCCAGGACCCGCGCCGTAGCCCTCGTCCCTGGACGAGTCCATCGCCGATCCGTCTCCCCCCGTTCGTAACGCCGGTGCTGGGTCGGCGGCCAACTCCGCATGCCTATCCTGATGGGCCAGCTCAGCAGAATCGGCCGTGAACATGGTCACCACCGCATCTCCCATGTCGTTTGATGATGATCAACAGCGTGGTTGCTACCTCGTTTAAGAAGCGCTCGTCGGCAATTCCTAACCTTGCCAATGGCGGTCGGTGGTTCAGGCGTCTCGCACGCATGACCGCGCGGGCTATCACGCGAGTCGCGATGAACCGAAGCAGACGGCAGCCTGCCACTTCGGTGGCGTGACCGCCGTAAAGCCCGCCTGCCCCGGCATGAGTAGCATCCCAACAGCACTGATCAATATTGGCCCCTAGATCCACCTCTAGGAATGCCGATTTGAGGTCCGATATAGATTCGGGGAGCACCTGCGCCCTCACCGACAACGAATATTTCGAGCTACGCTCAACTTTCCAGAAATTCGAGCACCGTTCAGCTAGAATGAGTACTCCATACAACCTGATCACTTCTGCGCCGGCCGCGGCTACAACACTCGGCCTATCGCGCCGTAGAGAGACACGTCAGAGGCGGACGGGCGCGCAGGATCGTCGAGATCCTCGGCACGCCAATCGTGGGCCGGCACGATTCCTGGCTCGACCAGTTCCAAGCCTTCGAAGAACCTGCTGAACTGCGCGATCGGCCGAAGGCGAATGTCGCTTTTGCCGGAAGCGACCATTTGCTCGTAGAAGGCAACCACCTCGGGAGTGCTGAAGTCGATGGTGGCGTTGGTGACAACGAGGTAGCTGCCCGGCGGGAGCGCTCTCCGCAGCCGCCTGACGACCGCTAGAGCCTGATCGTCGTCCTGGATGAAGTGCAGTACAGCGATCAGCAGCAGAGCAACCGGCTCGGTCAGGTCGAGAGTGCGCTTGAGCGCGGGGTGCTGCAGAATGACCTCCGGATCGCGCAGGTCAGCCTCCAGGTACGCCGTACGGCCACGGGGATCGCCGAGCAGCAGGGCCCGGGCGTGTGTCATCACGATCGGGTCATTGTCCACGTAGACCACCCGCGCTTCGGGGGTGATGCGCTGCGCAACCTCGTGGGTGTTGTCGGGCGCCGGCAGCCCAGTTCCGATGTCCAGGAACTGCCGGATCCCGGCTTTCGCAAGATAGGTGACGGCCCGGCGCAGGAAAGCGCGGTTGGCGCGGGCCGCGCCAACCGCGGTAGGGAATCCTTTGCTGATTTCGTCAGCGGACCGGCGATCGGCCTCGAAGTGGTCTTTCCCACCGAGCCAGTAGTTGTATCGGCGGGCAGGGTGCGGCGTCGACGTGTCGATCACCGACGGCCCGCGGGATACCTGGTGAGCGCCGCGGGGCTTCTTCCTACGGATGTACAAGCCCAATTCGGCGTCCGTCCTGACACCGAGGACGTGCCGCAGAGCGGCACGGCGCCTTTCGGATGGCCAACTGTGCAGTCCGCGTTCCAGCTTGCCGATCCACCGTCCATCAACCTCCTCGACCGCCGTGTTCTCGCAGGGATACAGCTCAGCGAGGGCACGGTTGACTGCGTCGGCCAGCTCGGTTCGGGTCCAGCCTCGCTCCGCACGGTTCGATGGCTGCACTGCCTCGCGGCGCGCGATCAGAATGTTGTTGTTCCTGCTCACTGTGGGCTTCGGATCGTCAGTCATGGTGTCCTCGATGTCGCGGGAGCGGAATGCCCGCACCCTGAGAAGCTGGCGTATCGGAGGTGTGGCTGTGATCGCACCGCTTGAGGCCGCCGATCCAACCTCCATCGACCTCATCGGCGGCCGTGTTGTCGTCGGGAAGCAGCTAACGCGGAGCGCGCTTGACCTCGTCGGCGAGCTTGGTTCGGGTCATCTGCTGCCGCTGCTGCTGCGGCAGGTAGGGACGGTGTTGCCTTGCGCTGCGCGACCAGCTTGAGGCTCGACCTAGTCCGGGCATCCGGTCCGTTGTCATAGCGTCTCCAAGGTCGGGCGGCAGGCCGCTGGCGCCATCGGCGCGGGCGGTCGTTCCGGAGATGGCGGTGCCCCTGCGGATTTATGGCGTTCTGCTTGGCGTGGTGGTGACGGCAAGCGCCAACAAACCTCGGGAGCGGAAGGAAGCACGCCATTGCAGCTCGTCGACGGCGACAGCTAGGCGTAAGTGCGGGAAGCGGGTCAGCACGGAGCCGATGGCGGTCTGGGCTTGGAGCCGGGCCAGAGGCGCGCCAAGGCAGTAGTGAATGCCGTGGCCGAAGCCTAGATGACCGTTGTCGATGCGGGTGATGTCCAACTCGTCCGGGTTGGTGAAACGGTCTGGGTCCCGGTGGGCAGCGGCCAGCAGCAACAGCACGGTGTCCCCCGCCCGGATCTGGGCTCCCCCGATGGCGAAATCCTGACGGGCGAAGCGACGGATCGCGTACGGATTGGGCGCGGCGAAACGCATGACCTCCTCGACCGCCAGCGGCACCAGGCTCGGGTCGCGGCGCAATCGGTCCAGTTCTCGAGGGTGCTGCAGGAGGGTGACGATGCCGTTGCCGATGAGATGGACGGTGGTTTCGTAGCCGGCCAAAAGGATCAGGAATGCCAGCGAGGTCAGCTCGTCCTCGCTGAGTTCGTCCCCGGCGTCTCGCACGCGTACCAGATCAGACAGCAGGGTCCCGTCTGGCGATGTGCGATGAGTGGCAATCAATGTGCTCAGCAGATCCTGCAGGTGGTCGACTGCTCGGGCTGGCGTCACCGGACCGGCTTGGTTGGGAACGAGTAGGGCATTGGCCCAGCTGCGGAAATTCTCCCGATCGCGGTCGGGAACGCCGAGTAGATCCCCGATGATGATCATCGGTAGGGGTGCAGCCAGCGCAGCGATCAGGTCGACCGGACCGTCAGTCGGCACGGCGTCCAGGAGCTGGTCGGTCACGTGCTGGACCTGCTGGCGCATTGACTCGATCTTGCGGGCGGTGAACGCCTTGGACACCAGCCGGCGTAGACGGGTGTGATCCGGAGGATCCATGTTGAGCAAGTTGGCGTCCAGCGCTGGCGGAAGGGCGAATCCCCGATAGCCGACGCGGGAGACGGATTTGGCCAGCGAGAGCCGCGAGTCGGTGAGGGCAGAGCGGACGTCTCCATATCGGGTTACCAGCCACACCGGAGATCCATCGGGGGTGGTGGTGCGATGGACGGCGGCTTCCCGTCGCCATGCCGAATAGGCCGGTACAGGGTCTGCCATAAAGGCCCCGTCGTTGGTCAACCGCGGTGGCGCACTCCACATGTCCATGGGTACCTAGCTCCGCTTTCCGGCCAGCTGCGGACCGGCCGGCGCAGTAACGGCGGCTGCGACCACCGGCGAGACGCGGAACGCGTCGGCAACCTTGACCAGCCGGGTCGTTTCGGTCCGGACATCATGCGTGCCGTCCTGGTCCAACTCGGAGATGGATCCGTCGAGGCTGGGCTCCCGGTTCAGTTCCTTGTCGCGCAGCGCGGCTTTGATCTCAGCCGCCTGTACCGCCGCGACGAGGTCCTCATCATCGAGTCCGGCGTCTTGTGCGAGGCGCGCGGCTGACTCTCCCACGTCGGCTCGGATGTAGGGGCGAAGCGCCAGGCGACCGTCATTGATTTCGACGACACGGCGGGTCAGTCGATAGTTCAGGTCCCGCAGGGCCAGCGCATCAACGATGCGGGATCGGGACTTGTGCAACTCGATGTCGGGGCTGGCGAGGCGAAGAGCGTTCCACAACGGGTACAGCCGAAGGTAGGCGTGGTACCGGCGCATCCATTGGCCGGCGCGCGTCACGTAGATGCCCCAGGAAGGGATGGTCAGGCCGATGATCGTGAAGATGGAGCCAAGGCCGGCGCCGAGCTGCGCGAACACTTCCCAGCGTTGCGGGTCTGCGCCGAACCGCGGCCCGATGATGTCCGCGATGCGGGCGATGACATAGACCAGACCGCCGGACGCCCCTATGCACATCAGGTACAGGCCGCGGCGCAGCCATGGGCGTCCGGACACCGGGGCGTAGCGCATCGCCAGGCGAAGAACGTCGATGCGGCTTCCGAGGAACGTAGCGAGGTACACCAGCAGGTACACCGAGTAGATGGGAAGCCCGGCGTAGTGAGCCACGAAGTCCCGGACGCGCTGCTCGTTCGCGCCCGCGAGGAGAAACAGCGTCACCATGACGGCTAGCACCACCGCGACGATCGAGATCCGCCACACCGCTCGACGCCATGCTTGCCTACCGGAGAAGGCCCAATACACCAGCATCAACTGGATGGACAGGGAGTACCCGATCACGCAGCACTGCGACACCAGTACCGCGGCGTTCGTCGTGCCCAGGAGAGCGTCGACCTTCACGAACACTGCAGGAATAACGAGCGTGTAGGTACAGGCGAGCAGGAACAGTGCCAAGCACAGGAACACTGTCGCGGGATCCCGGCGGCCTCTGCGCATACCGTGAAGCTTGAACAACAGCGCCGCGCCGGCGATCGCGGCGTCGATCGGATAGAGGATGTCGTTGAGGCTCTTCACCGCCGAGTTCCTTCCTCGGGATTCCTGCGACTGCTGACGCTTCCCGCCGACAGGGACCGGTGAATCCGTTCGACCACCGGCGCGGCATCAGCCGGCACAACGGGCTGCGGTTCCGGCGTCCAATCAGTGGCCTTCTGCAAGATCAGCGAGGCGATCATTTCGGCCTCACGCTCTTCCTGTACGGAATAGTGGGTGCGGCCCAACATGCGCTGCACGAGGCCCGGGTCAAGGTCCGGTGCCAGGATCGCCGTGGCCGCCCCCTCTAATCCGGGAACTGCGTCATGGCTGCACAACAGATGCCCCAGCTCGTGCAGGATGATTTGCATCTGGTGAACCCGCGAGGTGCCGCTTTCGTAGAAGATGATGTCGCCATGTTCGGTCGCCATCCACACACCGTTGGGGCCGCCGTCGGGCATGGCCATGGGGTATAGCCGGATGGACCGGCCGGTCCTGACGCCAATCGCATGGCACAGGGCCTCCATATCGAGCGGCTGCGGAATGTGCAAGTCGCGCACGATGCCCTCACACGCCCGCCGTGTCCGCCGGTTTTCGCCTAGCCTCATGTCACCCCCTCCTTCTCGGCTCCATACCAGGACTTCCACGCGCGGCACGTGGCCGACCGGACCGCTCATCCGCGGCCCTTTTCGGCTTCCTTATCGAGTCCTTCGAGGCTTCGGGCTACTTCGATCATCTTGGTGATCGATTCCAAGGCCCCGTCGGACAGGCCGCTGGCCCGCAGTGCCACCTTTTGCACGCCGACGTCCCGCATAGCGGCCAAAACCGCGAGCTGCTGATTGACACGCTCTGCTCGCGTGTCGCTAAGAAAATACTCAGTAGGGACACCAAAGAACTGCGCGATTGCTTCCAACTGCTTCAAGGTAGGATTATCTTGCTTACCCGTCCGCAGCGACCAGATGTACGTGTGAGATATCGACACGCCCTGGTTGTGCCGGATAGCGTCCGCGACATGTTTGTAGCTGAACTCCTTGCCGGCTTCCGGTCGGATCGTCTCGAATAGGTGACTCAACCGCGCCGCGAGGCTCGTGGCCCTAGCTGGTGGCATGACTGCTCCTTGCGGGGGATTCTTGAGGCTTGGTTGCTCGCGGGACCGAGTGGCGCCAACAACGCGAAGGCCGCTCAGTTTATGAGGTTCACCTCTGTCTATCAACTGACCATGACACCATCAACGGTTTCAGTTCGCCACGCTGTACATAGAGGATGGTGATTGTTAGCAATATGAACCGGCCGGCCGCGTCGTCGAGGGCCCACCAGAAGCCCTGTTAAGACCTCTCCAGCCCCGCCACGCACCACAACCAAGACCGGGAAAAAGCCAGCTCACGCGTCATCTGCGCGCACTAGCCCCCACGGCAGAGAGATCAACTGCTGGCGACAAGGCAGCTGCCACCGCGTGGCGGTTAACGCGAGCGCGTCGACCTTGGTAATGTGGTGAAGATCACAAACTGCGGATGGTCGCTCACCGTGACGCCGTACTCGCCCTTGTCGGGCCATCCCCTCGTGAGCCCCAACCGGAGCCGCTACTGCACTGCGCGAAGTGCACCTGGTTGCCAAGTCAACGCCAGTTAGAGCCGGGAACTCTCTGATCATGTCCCCACCGTCAGCCACGACCGACGCAATCGATAGATGACTGCGGTTGTCTCACATTGTCTGGGGTTGTCCCGCGAGAGCCGCCCGCGGCGGCGACTCCGCTGGAAAACACCCGCCTAACGAACCGCATCAGTGGCCTGCTCACGCAGATCAGTCCGCGCCGGAATCAGGATTCGGCTCGACAGCGATGCACTCAGCAAACAACGTGCCCACTTCAGTGTCAATCACGGCATGACGGCGGCGTAGCGGCCCTCCCACACGATCCGGGTGGCAGGTGACAGATGCAGCACCAAAAGCCGCATCTCCCACATTCGCGCGCGCGTCACGTACGTGCGCGCCCGCACGCGTAAGGCCGTTAAGCGGGAAACCCTGGCACACCCGCCACCCGCCACCCGTCACCCCGCCCGCCCGAGCAACGCCTGCTGCGGATCCTCGAAGTCCACCAACGCGATCCCCTCGTAGTAGCGGCGCCCCTTGCTACCGCGTGCATCGGCCACACCGAACCGGCGCAACTCCTGGGTCAGACGCTTGGCTGAAACCGGCCGTTCTCCGGCCTGCTCACACCACTGTTCGTAGGCATCACGCAGCACGGTCGTCACCACCCGCAGCGTCGCGGCATCCTGTCCGTGGCGGCACATCTCCTCGACGAACCGGCCGACCGTGTCCTGATCACGGGCGTACGCAGCAGTCGCAGCGGTTACCGAGGCGGGCTCCCGCAGGCCTGCGGCGTGGTATGCCGCGGCACCGTCCAGCACCCACGCCAACACCGCGGGCCCGTCCTCGGCGAGAATCTCGCCCAGCCGCTTGATCTGCCGCTCCGCCGGCACAACCCGGTTGAATGGCAGCACCCGGATCCGGCGCCAGAACGCTGGCCCTCCCGCCCGGGCAGCGGGCAGATGGTTAGCCAGCAGCCACAGCGTATGGCTCGGCGAGAAAGTGAACGGATCCCGGCGCATGAACCGCGCGTTGATCGAATCCCGACCCGTCAGCTGTTTGACCCTAGCCTCGGCGAACCGCTGCCCCTCGTCGAGTTCGGCACACACCACCAGCCGGGCACCGGCCAGCTGCGCCAGCTCGGCAGGATGTTCAGCGTGCTTGCGGACCATCAGCATCTCCGCCGACGCCGCGGCCGCGTACCCGCCATCGTCGCGGCCCAACGCGTGCATCACCGCTTCCAGCAGCGTTGATTTGCCATTCGCCCCGGGACCGACGGCGAACGGCAGCAACTGCTCCAACACGATGCCGATCGCGGACACCCCGAGCAGACGTTGCACGTAGCCCGCCAGCTCCTCATCCTCGCCGAAGGTGTCAGCGAGAAACCGGTCGAAGGCCTCCGACCGACGGTCGAAATCCGGCACAGCCGTCGTGCATCGGGTGTGCAGCAATGCCGGGTCCGACGGTCCTTGGGCAGCGGTACGCAAATCGACGACCCCGCCGGGCGTGTTGAGCTCGTACGGACGCGCATCCAGCCGGTCAATGCCAACGGTGATCGCCGGATCCGAGCGGGCGAGCCGAATGACCCCGGAGACGCCACCGGCCGACAGCGCCTGCGCCCGGAACCGCCGCCACGGGCCGGTAGACGGCAGCTCACGTGCCAGAGCCCGGACGAACTCGCGATGTTGTTCCGCATCGTCCCAGGCCCATCGGTGCCCGACCCACAACAGCCACTTGCCGCGCTGCGGGCAATACCGCAACTCATGGCCGTGATGCGCGACCAGCGCCCGGGCCAAACCGTCTTCCGTCGGGCCCCAGGCCGCCACGTGCGGAACGGCTTCCTCGGTGACCCGCGCCGGCGTGCGTTGCGGCCCCCCTTCTCCAGCGCCAGGTCCCGTATCCCATCCTTCGGATGGCGGCACGGCAACCCTTGTGGTGATGCCGGAGCGCGGTCTACCAAAGCCGGCCCCGCGCAATGCCCGCGCCGCAGCAGCATGATCACCGCCGTGGTGCAGGACCGCATGAGCGTGGAACTTCGTGATCGAGCGCTCCGGGTCGAAGACCGTGCTGGAGCTGAACACCCACAACCGGTCGCGATCATCGGCGCGGCCGGTGGTGGCGGAGACGCCCACGCTCTTGCCCGGCCGACGCCAATACCGCGTCCGCCCGCTTTGGTGCACCAACGTCCAGCCAGCCGGTTCCAGAATGTCTGCCCAGTCGGTGCGGCGCTCGAAATCGTCGCCCGGCGATGCTCCGTTCCCGGCCGCAGTCGAGTGCGCCGAGCCTTGGACCGGGGCGGGAAGGGGCATCGCATCCAGCGATCGCACGATCGCGAGAAGCACATAGCGCTCCGGCACCGAAATGGTCGGGATACGCTCCGGCGTGGAAGCGCCGATCGCGACCCAAGGCCTCCGCGACTCGTGCACGGACCCGTGTGACGGCGCGACGATCGTATAGCCGCCCTCGCCACGGGTCTCAGCCAAAGTCTTAATCTTGTCCGACGGATCGACCGCAAGCTCAGCGTCGGTAGCCGGACGGCGAGCAAGCTTAACGTTCCGTCCCACCTCAACGCCTTCAACGCGGTACAGCAAATGGACGCCGCCGGACGGCGTCCGCTCCGCGTACCCGTCAACAGCGACTCGGCGCCACAGCTCCTGCAGTCCGGCCGCATCGGCGAGTTCAACCAGCCGCCGCGCCAAGCCTTCGGCGACCGCCCGTCCCTCTAACTCGAGCATCTCCAGACCACGCGATGCCGCCCCGCACAGCACCGCCAGACCGGGTGGGTTGCCGGTGAACCAGCGCCGCACCTCGTCTCGGGTCGGCCCGTCTTTCTGGTACTTCCGCCACGGCACAAGCGGCGCTTTGCTGCCATCAGCTCGAATCGGAATCACCGCACAGCCCGCGTCATGCCACGCCAATGCGGCCGCCAACGTACTTGGATCTCGATCCACCAGCTCCCCATCCCTACTCGGGAAAAGGGCACGGCCGACAACATGAGATTTGCTGCCGATGCGAGACAGAATGATTGCTGGCCATTCACATCGCTACAGACGACGCAAGCCAACGCCGCACCCGCCAGGTCCCGTTCGTCCGAGACTTGCCCATAGTTGAATAGCGCGGAAGTTGTCTCCGGTTGTCTGCGGTAGTCCCGGACCTTCGCTTGCAGCCGAAAACAATCCCATCGACCTGGTCGGGACAACGCCAGACATCTAGAGACTACCGAAGACAACTATCAACGCGGATCACTGAGCCACAACATGGACGGTTGACAAACGTCGAGAACCACGTGCACGCTAGGCGCCATGCTGGCCGGGGCGTGACAGACAGCCGGGGATCCTGATGCCATCCAATGCCAGAAAGCAAATCCAAGACGAACTTCTCACCTTCGACGAGGTAGCCGCGATCCTCAAGATTCCGACAGGCACCCTGAGGACATGGCGCCTCCAGGGAATAGGCCCGACCGGCTTCCGGGTAGGCAAATACGTACGCTTCCGTCTGTCCGCAGTCGAGCAGTTCGTCGCCGCAAAAGAAGCCGAGAGCGACGATTAGCCCCTTCTCCGGGAATTCGCTTTCAGTCCAGGGCGGCATCAGCCCATTACCGCCGCCCAGCCACACGCCGCCCTTCCGGGAATAAGTGATACTGGACGCACCCAGCAGTCCCCACTCATGACGATTCCATCGGAATTGGATGTCATGCTGGACCCTTTGAGAAACAAAAACGAAAGGGCAATTTCCCTGCACCCATCGAGCCTCATCCAGCATGAGCAAGCACGGGGGCGTGACCCACGAAGCGCCGCGGCTGCCGGGAACCTCTGGCACGCCTGCGCGGCGCCTCAAGCCAACCGCCTTGCCGATGCGATCGACAGCATCCGCGGTGCCAAGCCGATCAGGACCAGCACAGCCCTCGACGAAGTCGGACACACGGACCACACATCCGACGCTATGAGGATCATCGAGCTTCGCCACTGTCCGAGCAGCGCCGACCGCTGAAACGTGCGCTGATTTGCCGCCGCCGAGATGCTCCGGCCCTGCCGTCCACGCCACCGACAGCTCACGTGACGTAAGTCACATGGATCTCCGCTGAGCGCGTTTCCCCAGCTCAGCTCCCTGAGCCACGAGAGATCGTAAAACGTGAGTAAACCAGTGGTCGAAGATCCACTTACTGGCGCTCCAGGGCGTTTGCCCTGGTAGATGGCTCCCCGAATTGGACTCGAACCAATAACCTGCCGGTTAACATGTTCGGCTCCAGAACGGTTTCCGCAGGCCAACGCGTTTATTCAACGAGCTCAGCTCCGCAGCCAGTGTAGCTCCTTCAGTCTGTCCATCGACGTAGGGAGCACCCGCAGCGCGTGAATTTCACCGCGCTTAGTTGGGTGAACGACCTCGATCCACTCGCGGCCACCGTAGTCCGTGAAGCACCATTGCATCGCTCGTAGGTAGCGCAGCGAGAAGCCGGCGTAGTACGGCGTTTCTCTGGCACGGACGTCCCGTCCATGCAGATGCAACTCAGCAGGGTCAACGCCACGATCGATCAGGTACGCAAAGACGGCGCCGGCCGCACGGTATAGCGGGCTGGGCGGCTGCCAGCGATCCCAAAGGTGGTCCTCGACCACGGGATGGGCAAAGTGACGTGGTTCCGGTTCCGGGAGTGTCACCCGTTCCACGGTGATGGCGCCAGATTCGATCGCGGCGATGAAGTGCTCGCGATGAAAGCGGGGCAGCCAGCGGTCAAGCCCTTCGAACTGCGGCAGCATTGCATGCCGCTCGGCCCTGCCCGCGTCCGGATCAGCCTTGATCTCGGTGAGGCGATCCATCGCGGCGCTCAAGTCATCGCCACGACGCCAGAGCAGCGTCATCGGGAAGTCGGCTTCCTCATGGCCGTTGAACTCGAACTGCACCAAGCGTTTGCGTCCCACCAACGGCTGACGAAACCGCAGGTACGGATCGCGGCCGGCGCTCAACGCGTCGACGAACCAGTTCCTCCACCGATCATCCCGATCTACCTCCAGATCGAGGTCGACATCGCCTGGCTGCAAGGCTCCGCGTGCGAACGAGCCGAAGACGTACACCTCGCGGACCAGGCTCAACGGCCACTCCCCCTGGCCCTCAACGAGACGTCCCAGCACCTCCTCGACCAACGCCACCGCCCGCGAACGCTCCATGACCTCCACCATCTCCGCTATCGGCCGCACCCCGTAGATCGACCGAACCACGCTCGGGCGAAGCCGTGCAGCCCACTTTCGTGTGGCCCGGCCTCGCCCTCGCTCGCGGCGGTGCACACCTTGACTACATAAAAGGGCACGTAGGCCCCTGCCGCCGGTCCGCGACCTCATCATCAAGCCGCGAACCTCCACTCCGGAAGATGTCTCCGGTTGTCCCCGGTAGTCCTCCCCCTCTCCACGGACAGGCGGCCGAGACGCTGGCTCAGACCTTCTCGCCGATGCCCATCTGGGTCTGCAACTCCTGCGCCCGCTCCGCCGCGGCACTCGCCCCGTACCGGCGTGGCATGTCCTCCGACGCCCAACCGAGCAGCAGCATCAGGTCACCGGTGTTCCCGCCGGCCTTGTGCCACTCGTGCGCGAAGTTGTGCCGCCACCGGTGCGCGTGCGCGTTCGTCACGCCCGCCGCGGCCCCGCGCCGTTTCAGCATGATTTTGATGCCGTTCGGCGCCAGCGGCTTGGCACCTCGCTCCGCCAGCCACAAGTGAGCAACGTCGGCGGCGCCCTTGCGTTTGGCGCGGGCTCGCAGATAGCGGGCCAGTGCCCGGGACGTCTTGGGCCCGAATCGCACCCGGCGGTCCTTGGCGCCTTTGCCGTGCAGGTGTACCGACTCGCCGTTCATGTCCAGATCGGTCAACAGCAGATTACCGATCTCGGACAGGCGGGCGCCGGTGTTGTAGTACAGCCGGATCAGCGCCTCGTCGCGCAACGCTAGGAATGACTTGCCCTTGGTGGAGTCGATCAGTTTCTTCGTGTCGTCGTCGCCCATGATCGGTACGAGTTTCTGCGGGGTCTGCGGTTGCTTCACCCGGGCCATCGGTGACTTGTCGATCTCCTCCTCTTCGAGGAGGTACTTGAAGAACTGCTGCAGTCCCTTGTGTTTGTTCAGGGCGGTCGCCGGAGATCGGGTTTCGATCATCCAGGATTGGAAGAACTCGCAGTGCGCCTTCGTCACCAGAGTGGGGTCCTGGGCGGCGTCGTCGGCGTCCGGGTCCGGTGATTCCTCGCCCAGATATCTGGCCAGTTGGGCGGCGGCCAGCAGGTAGTTGTAGCGGGTGGTCTCCGGGTGATTCGCAGCCCGCAGGGTGCGGTCCCAGTCGCGCAGGAAGCCGGCCCAGTCGCCTTTCTCCAGGCCTTCGCACAGTCGGTCGAGGTTCAGTAGGGGCATCTCTCGTCACCTGCCGAGTCAAGGGGTCTACAAGCGGCGTGCTCGACCCGGCTGACGTCGCCAGACACGAAAAAGGGGTTCTCGCAAGTCTGTGACCTGCGAAAACCCCTACGCTGTCGGGCTGACAGGATTTGAACCTGCGACCCCTTGACCCCCAGTCAAGTGCGCTACCAAGCTGCGCTACAGCCCGATCTCGCCCCGAACCCCAGTCCGGCGCGACATCCTCTAAAGCCTACCAACCTCACCCATGCGCTTTTCCGCGACCCCCCGGCCCGGTCTTCTTCCGCGGCTTCACCGAGACCTCCACCGGAGTCCCCTCGAAGCCGAACTCCTCACGCAGCTTCCGCTCGATGAAACGCAGGTACCCGGTATCGAACGGACCCGTCGTGAACAGCACGAACCTGGGCGGTGCCACGCCTGCCTGGGTCGCGAACAGCACCCTCGGCGCCCGGCCGCCGCGCACCGGGTGCGGGGTGGCCTGGGTCAGAGCTGTCAGCCACTGGTTCAGCGCGCCGGTCGGGATGCGCTGCTCCCATGACGCCAGGGCTCGCCGGATGGTCGGCGCCAGCTTGTCGACCGCGCGGCCGGTCTTGGCGGAGATGTTGACCCGGACGGCCCAGGTCACCCGCTTGAGGTCGCGGTCGATCTCCTTGTCCAGGAAGAGCCGGCGGTCCGCGTCCACCAGGTCCCACTTGTTGAAGGCGATCACCAGTGCACGCCCGGCCTCGATCACCTGGGTGATGACCCGCTGGTCCTGCTCGCTGATCACCTCGCCGGCGTCCAGCAGGACGACCGCCACCTCGGCGGCCTCCACGGCGCCGGCGGTACGCAGCGACGCGTAATACTCCGTGCCCGAGGCCTGATGCACCCGCTTGCGCAGGCCGGCGGTGTCGACGAACTGCCACACCTCGCCGTCCATCTCCACCAGGCTGTCGACGGGGTCGACGGTGGTGCCGGCGACCGAGTCGACTACCGCCCGCTCCTCGCGGGCCACCCGGTTCAGCAGCGAGGACTTGCCGACGTTCGGCCGGCCGACCAGGGCGATGCGACGTGGGCCGCGCGGGCCGCCCTCGGTCACCGGTGGTGTGGGCGGCAGAGCCTTGAGAATGTCGTCGAGCAGGTCACCCGAGCCGCGCCCGTGCAGCGCCGAGATGGTGTGTGGTTCGCCGAGGCCGAGCGACCACAGGGACACGGCTTCGAGCTCTAGGTTCTGGTTGTCGGCCTTGTTCGCCACCAGGATGACCGGCTTGTGGCTGCGCCGGAGCATCTTCACCGCGGCCTCGTCGACGTCGGTCGCGCCCACGGTCACGTCGACCACGAACACCACCACGTCCGCCGTCTGCACCGCGATCTCGGCCTGGTTGGCGATCGCGGCCGCGCGGTCGCGCGCGTCCGGTTCCCAGCCGCCGGTGTCGACGACGGTGAACCGGCGCCCGTTCCACTGCGCGTCGTACGGCACCCGGTCCCGGGTCACGCCGGGCACGTCCTCCACGACCGCCTGCCGGCGGCCGATGATCCGGTTTACCAGGGTGGATTTGCCCACGTTGGGGCGGCCGACGACGGCCACGACCGGCACCGGGCCGGTGAAGGAGTCCTCGTCCGATGACGAGGAGGGAGAGAAGTCGAAACCGCCCTCGAAGTCGTTGATGTCCAGGCCGGCGGGAAGCTCAGTCACTTACTTACCTTGCTGTTGAGCAGTTCGAGGAGGTGCGCGACGACGTCGTCGATGCCCATTCCGGTGGTGTCCACCTCGATGGCGTCGGAGGCCTGCCGGAGCGGGTCGGCCGTCCGGCTGGAGTCGAGCTTGTCGCGGCGGGCCAGGTCGGCCTCGGTGGCGGCAACATCGGTGGCGTCCTCGGCGCTGCGCCGGGCGGCGCGGGCGGCGGCGGACGCGGTCAGGTAGACCTTGAGATCAGCGTCGGGTGCGACGACGGAGGCGATGTCGCGGCCCTCGACGATGATCCGTTTGTGTGCGGCGATGATCGTCTGCTGGAGCGTCACCAGGTGCTTGCGGACCGCGGGGACCGCGGCGACCGCGGAGACGGCGCCGGTGACCTCGGGGCCGCGGATCGGGGCGTCGACGTTGGTGCCGTTCGCCGCGAAGTGCGGTGCGTCCGGGTCGGTGCCGATGGTCAACTCGGTCTCGAGGGCGATCTTCGCGATCGCCTCCGGGTCGGTCAGGTCCACCCCGGCTTGAAGGACCGCCCAGGTCACCGCCCGGTACATGGCGCCGGTGTCCAGGTACACCCCGTCGAGGGTGGCCGCGAGCCGCCGGGAGACGGTGGACTTACCCGAGCCGGACGGCCCGTCGACGGCCACCACACACTGCTCCGGCCGTTCTTGAAGAGCCACCGTTCCTCCTACCGCCCCAGAACATCAACCCTCCCATTGTGCCCGCCGGTGCGGTCATCGACGAACGGGGGCATCTTCCGCTATGTTACCCGCAAGTAACTAAGGAGGAGCCTCAATGCCGACGCTCGACCGCCACGACGACGTCTACGTCCTCGATCTCGGCGACACCGAGAACCGCTTCCACCCCGACCAGATCACCGCCCTGAACACCCTGCTCGACGAGATCGAGCAGGCCACCGGCCCCGCCGCCCTGGTCACCACCGCCACCGGCAAGCACTACAGCCTGGGCCTCGACCTCGACTGGCTCGGCGAACACCCCGACGAGAGGATCGCGTACGTCAAGTCCGTACACGATCTCCTCGCTCGTCTGCTCGCCCTGCCCATGGTGACCGTCGCCGCCCTGCAGGGCCACACCTTCGCCGGCGGCGCGATGTTCTCGCTGGCGCACGACCTGCGCGTGATGCGCGCCGATCGCGGCTTCTGGTGCCTGCCGGAGGCAGACATCAATCTGCCTTTCACGCCCGGCATGAGCGCCCTGATCCAGGCCCGCCTCACACCGCAGGCCGCGCACGAGGCCATGGTCACCGCCCGCCGCTACGGCGCCGGCGAGGCCGCCGGCCTCGGCATCGTCGACCACGCGGTCCCCGAGGACACCGTGCTCAGCACGGCGATCGAGCTCGCCCAGGCGCAGGCGGGCAAGGCCGGTCACGCTCTGCGCATCATCAAAACCCGCCTGTACCCCGAGGTCCTGGAAGCCCTCGCCCTGTCCGAGATCTGATTCGGTACGCCCCACGCCGCACATCAAGCGAAAGAGGCAGTCCGCCCCACCGGCCACCCGAAAAGCGCTCAGGAGATCTGGTTCAGCGTCGGCAGCAGTTTCGCGGTGATCGCGCCCAGGCAGGCGACGTCCTCCTCGGTGAGGTGGTCGAAGACCAGCCGGCGCACCTCCTCGACGTGCCCCGGTGCCGCCGCCTCGAGTGCGGCCAGTCCGGCATCGGTCAGGTAGGCGATCTGCCCCCGCTTGTCGCTCCGGCAGGCCTGCCGTTCCACCCAGCCGCGCTGTTCCAGGCTGGCCACCGCGTGGGACAGCCGGCTGCTGGTGCTGCCGACGACCCGCGCCAGGTCGGTCATCCGCATCGCCCGGTCCGGCTCGTTACTGAGCATGGCCAGGATCTGGTAGTAGGCGTGCGGGATCCCGGTGTCCTCGCGCAGCTGCCGGTCGAGGGCGGCGGGCAACAGCATCAGCATCTGGGCGATGTTCACCCAGGTGCCGAGCTCCGCGCTGGTCAGCCAGCGCGGTTCGACATCGGGTCGAGTGTCGGTCACCACATCATCCTCGCCGATCTGCTGATCAGGGCGCGACCGCGGGAGCGAGCACGTGCGCGTTGACGTCCCGCACGTGCTGGGCGAGGTCGGGCAGTTCGAGGACCTCCACGCCGTACTCCCGGAGGGTCTCCACGCCGTCGCAGTCCGCGAACAGCAGCGGCTCGCGCAGCGCGAGGACCACCCGGCCGATCCCGGCGGCGAGCAGCAGGTTCGTGCACGCGGCGGGCCGGGAGGCGCGCATCGTGCACGGCTCGAGCGTCGTGTAGATCGTCGCGCGCGACAGATCCACCCCGGGAATCCTGGCGAGAGCGACCTCCTCCGCGTGGTGCGCGGGGTCGGTCTCGCCGGTGTAACCGGTGGCCAGCACGCTTCCGTCGTGGTCGACGATGATCGCGCCGACCGCGTACCGGGTGGGCACGAGCGGGGCCGTCCGGGAGACGGTGATCGCGGCGTGCATCCAGTGCCGGTCGGTGTCGGGCAGGGCGAGAGTGGTCATGTCAGCCCGCCAGCGGAAGGTCGATGGTGTGCGCGGTGTGGTCCCGCTTGGTGGTCAGGTAGCGCGCGTTCGCCTCGGACAGGTGCACGCCGGTGGGGATCCGCTCGGCCACCTCGATGCCGAGCGTCGCCAGCTGGGTGGCCTTGTCCGGGTTGTTGCTGAGCAGCCGGATCCGATCGGCTCCCAGGGCCGCCAGCATCTGCGCGGCGGGCGTGTAGTCGCGCTCGTCCTCGCCGTGCCCGAGCGCCAGATTCGCCTGGTAGGTGTCGAGGCCGGTGTCCTGCAACGCGTACGCGTCGAGCTTCGCGTACAGCCCGATCCCCCGGCCCTCCTGCCGCAGATACAGCAGGAAGCCACCGGTCTCGCTGATCCGTTCGACGGCCTCGCGCAGCTGTGGCCCGCAGTCGCAGCGCTCGCTGCCGAACACGTCACCGGTGAGGCACTCACTGTGCGGACGCACCAGCGGCGCCGGCCCGCCGATCGAGGAGTCGGCAAGCGCCGCCCGCCAGTCGCCGAGAGCGAGAGCGAGGTGCTCGCGGCCGTCCGCCAGGCCGGTGAAGGTGTGCACCTCCGCGCTCGTCTCGTACCCGTCCGGGAAGCGCAACGGAACGACGACCCGGGTGCGCACCCTGGCCAGCGGTGTTCCCAGCGTGATCGTCATACCAACCCCCATGTTGTTGAAGCCTCACCCAGCATCGTCCGCCGATGTTGAAACTTCAAGAACGAATGAGGTGGCGAACACCACCTCCTACCTCCGGCCCTCCGCGATCGGCACCAACCACCCCAACCCAAGAAATCCGGGCGTACGAGCCCCGGCAGTCCCGAAAAGCAACCGACACCTGCACCGGACCCGGTCGAACGGTCATCGATGTGTGCGGTTAGAGTGTCCCGCTTTGGCGGCCTCCGATATGGAGTGCCGGAGAACGGGGGATCACGTGAACAAGCGAATGATGCGAGGCGGCCTGGTGCTGGCCCTGAGCGCGGTGCTGGCGACGGCCGGCTGCGGCGGCGGCGAGACGTCCGGAGACAGCGCCGGCGGTGACACCAAGGCGTCCGACGCGACGGCGGCGCTCGTCGACGCGACGGCGAAGTTGCAGGAGCAGTCGTTCAAGGCTGTCATCGACATGGGCGACGCGGGCAGTCTCGCCGGTGTCATGGACCCGAAGAAGAAGGTCAGCGAGTTCGCCATGGAGAACAACGCCGACGGCGAGACCATGAAGACCGAGCTGCGGAAGATCGACGGTACGACCTATGTCCGGCTGACCATCCCGGGTGCGGACATCCCCGGCATGGACGGCAAGAGCTGGCGGAAGATGGACGGCCGGGGCGGCCCGGGCACGCTCGGTGACTTCGACGCCGCCCAGATCGCCAAGAGCCTGGAGACGGCCGCCGACGTGAAGTGGGCCGGCGACGACGCCGTGACCGGGACGATCGACCTCGCTAAGACCGGCAAGCAGCTGGGCCTGGCCGAGACCGACCTGTCCAAGCTCACCGAGAAGACCGTCCCGTTCCAGGCGAACTTCGACGGTGAGGGCCGGCTCGTCCGCTACTCGCTGACCATGCCGAAGGCCGCCGGCGCCGAGTTCCCGACGAAGATGGACGTCACCTACTCGGACTTCGGCCTGCCCGTCGACGTGAAGGCCCCGGCCGAGTCCGAGCTCGCGAAGGGCTGACGGCCCAGCTCACAAGGACCGGCCCAGCGCAGGCGGGGCTGCCCGGCCGGGCTGGTGCGCCGAGGCGTAGCAGCCCGGCCGGGCAGAAGCGCTGGCCACCAGCCCGGTCCGCGCCGATGATTGCGGCGTGGATTTCCCGCTTGAGTTGCTCGCGCCCTCCGTCGCGGCTCGTTCCGGGACGTGGGCGCGGCTCGGAGTCACATGCGAGGTCCGCCCGGTCGCTCCGAACTACGGCAAAGCGGTAGTGGTCTGCGAGTTCGAATCGGCGGACTGGCTGGGCAACCTCATGATCTGGGTCACCGGCGAGACCGAACTGGCCACGATCGACACCGTTCACGATCGCTCGGTCAACAAGCACTACGACCTGACCGCTCCCGCCGATCTCGACGCGCTGCTCGATGAGCTGGTCGCTCTGCTCGCCGACGGCCGCATCCCGGACGCCGCGCTGATCTTCTGAAGGGCGCACGCCTCTCCTGACGGGCGCACGTCGATGGGTGCCGGGATGATCAAGGTCGCGCCGGGAGACCGGATTCTCGGAGTGCGTCGGCGGGTGCCCTGGAACGGCGGCGGCTGGATACTGCCGGTTCGAGCAGGACCACGGCGAAGGCGGCGAGCGTCAGGCCGGCACCTGCCAGGGCGGTGCTGCGTACCCCGGCGGCGGGGATCAGGACGCTGCCGAGCAGGGCGCCGCCGGTGATGCCGATGTTGAAGGCGGTGGAGGTGCCGGCGGAGGCCATGTCGGAGCTGCTCGGCGCGGTTTCGAGGGCCCGGGCGCCGAGTCCGGCGGCCATCCCGGCCAGCGCGAAGCCGGAGAGCGCCAGGGTCAGCACGGCGGGCCGTCCGTGAGGTGCCGAACGCCCACTGGCCGGTCAGCGCCAGCACCTGGAGACCGATGAAACCGGCCATCGTCAGCCAGCCGTTGCGGCCGACCACCCAGCCCGCCACGAACACCCCGATCAGGCCGGCCAGGCCGCGGACGAACAGCAGCGGGCCGACCCCGGACTCGGCGAAGCCGCTGACGTCGGTGAGGAACGGGCTCACGTAGGTGAACATGGTGAACGACCCGCCGACCGCGAGAGCGGTGTAGACGACGATCGCCCAGTACCGGCCGGCGTCGGGTGCCGAACCGTGTGCGGTCTCCCGCTCGCCGGGCGGTGCGCTCGGCATCAGCACGACGAGGGTGGCCAGGATGAGCAGGCCGACGCCGGAGAGCGCGAGGAAGGCGACCCGCCAGCTGGTCTGCTGACCCAGCCAGGTGCCGGCCGGGACACCGGCCAGGGCTCCGACGGAGCTTCCGGCGTACAGAATCGACAGTGCTTGCGGGCGCACCCGCGCGCGGAAGAGGGCAGCGGCGGCCGGGCTGATGACCGCCCAGAAGATCGCCTGGCTGAGCGCCGTGACCACCCTGGCCGCCATCAGCGGCCAGTAGCCGTCGAGGAACGCGCACAGCGCGTTCGAGACGGCGAAGACCACCAGCAACGCGCAGAGCAGCGGTTTGCGCGGTACGCGCTGAGTGATCTTGGTGAGCGGCACCGAGGCGACGACCACCACCAGGCCGTAGACGGTCACCAGCAGGCCGACCTCGGAGACCGTTCGGCCCAGGTCGGCCGCGATCAGCGGGAGCACACCGATCGGCAGCGTCTCGGCGGTCACGTACATGAAAGTGGACAGCGACAGCGCGATGAGCGACAGCACCGCCGGGGCGCTGCCGAGCCGGGATCTCATGGGGCTTCCCTTTACCCGCCGGGTGGTGGCTATCGAAACCCGGCGGCGAGGAAGGCGGCGAAGCCGGCCAGCGCGAGCGGGACGGCCGCGGCGACGGCGAGCAGGCGCTGCCGGTTGGCGCGGGCGGCGAGGGCGATGACGAGTACGCCGAGCGCGGTGTTGATCAGGGCGTCCCAGATCGGGGCGGTGCCGTAGTCGGGGTGGCCGATCCGGTTGAGGTGCAGGGCGGCCTCGGCGAACAGGACGGCACCGGGCAGGGCGAGACCGGCGATCCGCCGCCGGCCGCGGTCGTGGGCCCAGGTGCCGCCGATGCCGAAGGCGACACCGGCGACGACGCCGAACGCCATCCACAGGAACGAGCTGGGTGCCCAGATCACCGCCCAGTCGTCGTTCTGGATGAGGGCGGCGGCGACGTAGTAGCTGGGCACGGCGATGACCAGCAGAATCGCGGCGGCGACCGCGGCGCGCAACCGGCCCGCGCGGATCCAGTAGCCGAAGGCGAACGCCGCCACCGCCCAGACGGCCGACGAGTTGCCGAGGTCGCCGAAGGGTGCCGGCACGTACTTGATCCACACGAAGTCGAGGAAGCCGAGCAGGAAGCCGGCCGGGACCACCGCGCCGGCCACCCGTCGAAGATCAGGTCGCATGGTCCGGGACGGTACCGCCGGTCGTCACGTGTCCGTGGCTCGCCGGGCGCGCAGGGCCCGCAGTTTGTGGCGGTTGCCGCAGCGTTCCATGGCGCACCAGCGGCGGGCGTTGGGGCGCGACGAGTCGACGAAGACCAGGGGGCAGTTGTCGCTGGCGCACTCGCGGATGCGGTCGGCCAGCGGGCCGGTCAGCAGCTCGATCATCTCGCGGGCCAGGGTCGAGAGGGCTTGCGTGGCGCGTACCGGGGTGGCCCAGCCGACGCTCGTGCCGTCGGCGCCGAGTTCGGGGACGAGCGGAGCCGCGGCGGCGGCCCGGTTGATGGCGGCGACCGAGGCCGGCGGCAGTGGAAGCCGGTCCGCGCGGGCGTGCGCGACGACCCAGACGGCCTGGCGCAGCGCCTTGGCCTCGGTGAGTTCTTCGGCGGTGACCGGGCTGGTCACGATCGCTGACAGCGGCGGGTGGGCGAGCCAGTCAGCCAGGTCGGCGGGCTGATGGAGGGTTTCGAATATCGCGTAGGGGCCCTCGCCGCCGGAATGGGCGAAGTCCAGGCTGACGGCTCCCGCGTCGAAGCGGAAGGACCCGCCTCGGGGGTCGGTCAGCACCCGTCCGGTTGCGCTTGCTCGCATGTAACCACTATAACTGGTAAATGAAAGACACCTGTTTAACCGGTGTCGCTGATTGAGGGGAGAGAGACATGAGCGTTCGGCACATCAACCCGAAGGGACTTCACCGCAGCCCGGCCTTCAGCCAGGCGGTCGTGGTCGAGCAGCCGACGAAGACGATCTACATCGGCGGGCAGAACGGCGTGGACGCCGACGGCAAACTCGTCGGCTCGACCGTCGGCGAGCAGTCCCGCCAGGTGTTTCGTAACCTGCGGACAATCCTGGAGAGCGAGGGCGCGACCCTGGGCAACATCGTGCACTGGCGGATCGCCGTGGTGAACGGGCACTCGTTCGACGAGGGCGTGGCGGCGTTCCAGGAGGTGTGGAACCGGGAGGATCCGCCGCCGGCGATCACCGTGCACGTGGTGGCCGCCCTCAACCCCGGCTTCCTGGTAGAGATCGATGCGGTGGCCGTGGTCTAGGTCGGTCCGTCAGCGCGACCGCCTGCCCGGCCCGGCGGTCGCGGTGCGGCCGGGACCAGGCAGAAGGTCGCGCGGGAGAGCGGGGACGGGCGGAAATCGGCGTGACGACGCTTGCGCGTACCCCAAAAGGGGGTTCAAAGAAGGGTGCGGACCGCGGCCGCGTCGGCGCGGAACTGGGTCTCGTCGAGCAGAGGTGGCGTGGTGGCGGGCAGCGGCCCGCCGTCGCCGATGTCGTCGGGGTAACGCGCCGTGACGTGGGTGTGCAGGTGTGGTTCCCAGTTGCCCATCGTCAGAAAGTTCATCTTCGCCGGTCGGAAGCAGTCGCGGATGGCGCGGGCGACGAGGATGACCTCCCGGTTGTACTGGTCGGCCTCACCGACGGTGAGGTCCATGGGTTCGACGACGTGGCGTCCGCGCCAGACGACTATCGCGTAGCCGCGGACGAAGGCGCGGCGGGCGAAGTACGCGTCGGTGACCTGGCCGGTGAAGATGCGCAACCCGAAGTCGATCTCGTCGGGGCGGCCGTGTGCACACCATCGGCAGCCGTCACCGGCCAACCGGGCCGCCCAGTCTCCCGCCCACGCCACGATGCCCGACGCTAGACGACAGTCACGCTGCGCGCTGCCCCGCTTACCGCATGCTGGGTTCGCGATCCCGTGGCCGGCTGCGCGACACGCCGACGCCGGCCAGGCACAGCGCGCCGCCGGCCAGGGTGAGCAGGCCGGGAACCTCGCCGAGCAGGAGCCAGGACAGGATGATCACCACGACCGGTACGGCGTAGGTGGTCGAGCCCATCTTTCCGGCGGTCGTGCGGGCGAGCGCGTAGGCCCAGGTGGTGAACGCGATCGCGGTCGGGAAGACGCCCAGATAGATCACGTTGAGGGTGGCGCCGATCGGGGCCTCGGCGATGTCGGTGATGAGCCGGCCGGCGAACGGCAGGCAGCCGACCGCCCCGATCAGGCAGCCGAAGGTGGTGGCCTGCAGGGCGGTCGCGTGACGCAATGCCGGTTTCTGGGCGACCACCCCGGCGGCGTAGGCGACCGCGGCGACCAGGCAGAGCAGCACGCCGAGGATCGACGCGTGACCGCCGTCGGACATGGACACGCCGACCACGACGGCGCCCGCGAACGAGACGCCGATGCCGGCGAGCAGCCGGGGCGGGTAGCCCTCGTGCAGCAGCCAGCCGGCGAGCAGCGCCATCACGGCCGGGCCGACGTTGACCACCATGGCGGCGGTGCCGGCGTCGACGAGCTGCTCACCCCAGTTGAGGGCGACCATGTAGAGGCCGAACCAGAGCACACCGGAGACGGCGATGCCCGGCCAGGCGGCACGCGGCGGCAGGCCCTGGCGGCGGATGGCCAGGAAGATCAGCAGGGTGACCGCGCCGGCGAGCAGCCGGCCCAGGGCGAGCGAGCCCGGGTGGAAATGCGGGGCCGCGGCCCGGATCCCGACGAAGGCCGAGGCCCAGAGGACGACGGTGACGGTGGCGGCGGCGATCGCGGGCATGCCTAGAGCCAACCGTGCCGGGCCGGTCGCGGGCTAGCGATATTCGGACGTCGCGTTCGGGGTACATCCCCAACCATGAATGGAGAAGCGGAACTGCGAGCCCTGGTGGAGGAACGTGTCGCCGCCGTGGCCGCCAAGGACCCGAAACCCCTCGCGGCGCGGCAGCACCCGGACGTGATCGAGTTCAACGTACTGCCGCCGCTGCACACGCACGGCAGTGCCGCCGCCGAGACCACTACCCAGGCGTGGTTCGACGGGTACGCGACCGACATCGGCTACGAGGTGCGCGACCTGCATGTGACCGTGGACGGAGACGTGGGCTTCTGCTCGTTCGTCTACCACGTCTCCGGCACGCTGAAGTCGGGTGGCGAGGTCGACATGTGGGTGCGCGCGACCCTCGGCTGCGTGCGGCAGGACGGCCGGTGGCTGATCGTGCACGACCACGAGTCGGTCCCGTTCGACCCGGCCACCGGTCAGGCGCTGCTCAACCTCACGCCCTGACCAGTCCGGCGTCCACTATCGCGTCGACGGCGTCGGCGCGGACCGCGTACCGGGTGATGCCCCAGCGCTTCTCGTTGCGGGCCATCGCCGCCCGGATCTCGTCGCCGGTGCCGATCAGCACGAACGGCGCCTCCAGCAGCTCCGGGACCGGCATCCCGAGGTTTTCCGCGTGCGGCGCCGCGGCCGCCTCCGCGTCGTCGGTGACCGCGACGATCTGCACCAGCGCCTCCAGCGCGGGCGGCTCCGCGCGGGTGGCCGCGCCGGTCACGACCTGCTCGATCTGCCGGTCGACCTGATCGGGACGCCAGCGCGCCTCGTGCCGGTGCCCGTCCTCGAGGGTGCGGCCCAGCCCGCTGAGCCCGACGATGTCCGCGTGCTGCCCGGCCCAGCGCAGGATCCGGGAGTTGGCGGTGCCGATGGTCAGCGGGATCCGGTCCTGGACCGGTCGGGGCTTGTCCAGGCGGGCCTCGGCCATCTCCAGCAGTGGCTCCCGCCTGGTCACCGTCTCCCCCGGCTCCCGCCTGGTCACCGTCTCCCCCGCGAGCAGGGCGACGACAGCCTCGGCGACGGCCAGGCAGCGGTCGACACGGCCGCGCACGTCGGGGCGCTCCCGGCCGATCGCCCGCCACTCGGCCGGGGTGTGCCCGGCGCCGAGTCCCAGCCGGGCGCGCCCGCCGGAGATCACGTCCAAGGTGGCGACGTCGGCGGCCAGGTGGATCGGCTCGCGGACGCCGGCGTTGGAGACGTAGGCCCCGAGCCGGATCCGGGTGGTGACCGCGGCGGCCGCGGCCAGGGCGACGCTCGGCGCCGCGCACGAGCCGGGATGGTCAGCGGCCTGCAGCGTGTCGAAACCGGCCTGTTCGCAGCGCTGCGCCAGGCGCAGCCAGGAGGCGGCGTCGGTGGGCTGGGCCTGCACGGAGAAGACCTGGGTCATGGGGGGACCCTGGCATTGGGGTGGCGCGTGGGGAAGGTTTTTCTGCGGTCGGCCGAACCGGTGCGTCAGGAATTCTCGGTGGGCGGGGGCACGGGCAGCGGGCGCGCGCCGTGCGGGCGCAGGCCGTCGAAGATGATCGCCAGGTAGCGGCGCCAGAGGTCCGGGCCGCCGTGCGGGGCGAATCCGGCCACATGGCCGGGCGCGCACATCAGCAGCGCGACGTCGGTGCCGGTGACGTCGGCACGGATCGCGCCGGCCTCGCGGGCTCGGCCGACCAGGGTGTCGATCTGGGCGAACATCGCGGCACGGGCGTCGGACAGCCGCTCGTTGACCGCGTGGGCCTCGCGCAGCACCGACAGGTCGTTCTGCTGCTGCCGCTCGGCGGCGAGGGTCAGGAACTCCAGCAGCGCGGCGCCCGGGTCGTCCGCCGTGGCCAGCCGTTTCCCGGCATGGGTCAGCGCGTGGACACGGTCCAGCATCACCTCGGCCAGCAGGTCGTCCTTGGTGGGAAAGTGCCGGAACACGGTGCCCTTGCCGATCCCGGCGCGCTGGGCGATGTCGGCGACCGACACGTCGAGTCCCCGCTCGGCGAACGCGGCCTCGGCCGCGGCCAGCAGGAGCGCCCGGTTACGGGCGGCGTCGGCGCGCATACCGAGATTCTATTAAGTTGACCGGGCGGTCCGCTTAGGGCTACCGTTTTGCTCGGAACATGACCGGGCGGTCCGCTTATCGGAGGTGCGAGATGAAGGCTGTTATCACCATGGGCTACGGCGCTCCCTTCACGGTCGCCGAGGTTCCGGTGCCACGACCGGGGCCGGGGCAGATCCAGGTCCGCATCGCAGCGGCCGCGCTCAACCCGGTGGATCTCAAGATCGCCGCCGGTGACTTGCGGCCCCTGGCGGAGCTGTCGTTCCCGCACGTGCCCGGCAACGACTTCGCCGGCACCGTCACCGAGGCCGGCCCCGGCGTGACGGCCTACCAGGTCGGCGACGAGATCTTCGGACACGCCATGCCACGAGCGCTGCGGCCGGTCGCCGGCCAGACCCACCCGTCCCTGGGCACCGGCACACTCGCCGAGTTCGCGGTGGTGGAGGCGGACACCCCCTTCATCACCCGACGCCCGCGCAGCGTCTCCGCCGCCGAGGCCGCCGCACTCGGCACCGCGGGCCTGGCAGCTCGCGCTCTCGCACTAACCGCAGCCGTCCAGCCCGGCGAGACGGTCCTGGTGATCGGCGCCTCCGGCGGTGTCGGCACCGCGTTGCTCCCGCTCCTGCCCGCCGCCGCCCGCGTCATCGCCACCGCCCACCCGGCCGACGCCGACCTGCTGAGCAAGCTCGGCGCCGACGACACCATCGGCTACGACGAGGCCACCTACCCGACCGGGGTGGACGTCGCGCTCAACCTGGCCCTCCCCAGCGACCAGCTGGCCGGCGTGGCCCGCGCGCTGCGCCCGGGCGGGCGTCTCTACACGATCACGTTCCCGGTCCCCCGCCAGGAGTGGCTCGGCCGAGACGACGTCTCCCTTCAACTGGTCCTCGACACCGAGGGCGAGCTGGGCGGCATGCGGGAGGTCGCCGAGCTCGCGGCGGAGGGTGCGCTGGTGGCGACTGTTGGGCGGACTTACTCGCTGGAGGAGGGGCCGCAGGCATACGCGGATCTGGCACAGCGCCACACGGTTGGCAAGCTGGTCATCCTTCCCTGACGGGGTCGGCGTTCTTGCCCGGGGCGCTGTTCGGGTGTGGCCGGCCGGGGTTTGGGGGGTTCGGGGTGGCTGAGCTGGCTGGGGCTGGGCGAGGGTCGGGTCAGGTGGCTCCGGCTGGGGGGGTGCAGGCGGCGTCCAGGGGCGGCGGGCCGGGCCGGGCACTGAGGCCGACCCGGGCGGCAGGGCCGGGAACCGCAGGGCCGGGCCGACGCTTAGGCCGAGCCGGCCGTCAGGGGGCGGGCCACGCGGGACGGCAGCGCGGGGCCGAGCCGCCAAGCCGAGCCGGACCGCCAGGCCGAGCCGAACCGCCAAGCCGAGCCGGACCGCCAGGCCGAGCCGAACCGCCAGGCCGAGCCGAACCGCCAAGCCGAGCCAGACGGTTAAACCGCGTTGGCAGGCGACAGGCGGCTGGGGCGAGAGGCCGGACCGAAAGGCGGGCGGCAGGGCCAGGCGCTGAGGCCGAGCCGGACAGCCGGGCCGGGAACCGCAGGGCTGGGCCGGCAGTCAAGCCGAGCCGGGCGGCAGGGCCGGGCCAAGCGGGGCACCCAAGCCGAGCCGGCCCGCCAGGTGGAGCCGGGCGGCCGAGCCGGGCGGGATCGTGGGCGGATTAGGGCGATGCCGCTGCCTGCCTTCGCCGGCGATGGGGGTCAGCAGCGGCCGGCGGCCATTTTCATTAGATGGTCGAGGACCTTTTCGCCGGATGTTCGGAGGCCGTCGTGTTCGAACTCGTTCGTTACCCACGTGCGCAGGTTGGGGACGGCTGCGGCGGTTTCCAAGGAGAGGCCGGCGTCGACGTACATGTCGTCGGCGTAGACAGCGGCGCAGATTGGGATCTCGTTGGTTGCGAGCCGGTCGAGGTCGTACAGGGGTGGCCAGTCGTCGGCGTCGGCCAGCAGGTTCGCGGCGGCGGCGAAGGGTTTCAGGGAGGTGATCTGCTCGAACATCCAGGGGTACATCATTTCGCCAGTGAACAGCAGCGGGTTGGCGTCGGCGGCGAACTCGGGGTGTTGGGCCATGGCACGGGCGGCGGCCCAGCCGGTTGGGCGGGAGCCCTGGCCGTAGGTGTATTCCTGCAGCGCGAAGAGTGGGGTGTCGATGAAACCGGTGGAGCGCATGACCTCGTACCGGAAGGTGTCCGACAGCTCGGACCCGTGCCAGGCCTCCTCGAAGAGCCAGTGCAGTTGGGCGTATCCGGGGCTCATGCCGAAGGCGTTGCCGAGCAGGCGCAGGCGATCGACGGTGAGCCGGTCGCCGTCGGGCAGGCGTACGTCGGTCGTGGACAGGTGGTCGGCGACGCGGCGCACGATGGCGGCGTCTTGAGGGAAAGCGCGGTAGAACTCGGCGTTCTTGGCGGCGACCCGGGGGTAGGTGCGGGCGTACACGTCGTCGGCGGTTGCGGTCAGGCCGGGCACGCCGCCGGTGATGTAGCAGGTGCGCAGGCCGTGCGGGGCCGTGGACAGGTAGGTCATGGTGACGAAACCGCCGTAGCTCTGGCCGAGCGTGTCCCATTTCTCCCCAGCTGCGACTCGGTGCCGCAGGATCTCCGCGTCGGCGACGATGCTGTCGGCGCGGAACAGCTTGAGGCGGGCGGCGAGTTGGTCGGCGGGCATGTCACGTACCGTGCGGGCGGAGATCGGCGTGCTGCGGCCGGTGCCGCGCTGGTCGAGCAGCAGCACCCGGTGGGTTTTGACCGCGTGGCCGATCCAGCTGTCGGCGGCCAGCGGCCGCGGGGACTTGCCGCCCGGGCCGCCCTGGAGAAACAGCAGCCACGGCAGGTTGTCGCCGAACCGATCGGAGGCGGTCACCTCACGGGCGAAGACCTCGATCGTGGTTCCGTCGGGCCGGCGATGGTCCAACGGAACGGTGACGGTGTGGTCGACGAAACGCAGCCCAGGATGCGCGATCATCCGCCGATGATGGCAGCTGGTGCGCCGGCTCGCTTGCTGCTGCCGCGTCTGAGAACGCTGAACACGCGGTGCGTTCCATGCGCCAGCGAGACAGCCACTGCTCCTTGCTCGGTGGTCGATAAGGCGGGGGTTTGCGGGCCGGCTGTGCCTGAGGGCTGTCACCGTGCCACTCGCACACGCGCACCAGGGGTACGCCGTTCTGCCAGCCTGGGGCCGAGCTTGGTTTCGGGATCGAATGCCGGGACGTGGCATTCATATGGCCGGTCGGGGTCTCGGCGGCCAGGAGTCAGTGGGCTGGGAGCGGGTATAGGTCGATCATGACTGACTACGATCCTGAGCAGTTCGCGGAGTTCACCACCCAGGACGGGCCGGGTTCGGCCGACGTCGAGCGGGTGGAGCATCCGGAGCAGGAGCATCCGGAGCAGGAGGCGCACGGCGGGAGCATGGCGCCGGGTCTCGTCGACCCCACCGGGCGCCAGGTTGCGGACCCGCCGCCGGGCCGCTGACCATCGCAGCCTGACGGGCCGGCGGCAAGCGGATCGCCTGCCTCCGCAAGCGGTGGGTCAAGCGACAGGGGCCGCGCAGCGGGCGCGACATACCGGTCGCGGTCGGCGCTGCGGGCAAGGGCAAGCCCGCGGCAGCGCGGCGGGCAAGGGCGAGGGCAAGGCAAGGGCAAGGCCGCGGCGGGCTCGTGGCGGGTTAGCGGCGGAGCGTGCGCGGCGGCGGGCGCGGCGGCGGGGGCGGCGGGCATCACATGTGTATCAGGGGTGGATTGGCATGGCCCGGCTCATTGCCGTTCTTCGATGGTCGGTGGTGGGGTAGGGGAACCATTCCCCTGTACCCCGGAGGTCGTTCATGAGACGACGATCCCTGGCCGCCGTCGCTGCGGTCGCGCTCTGCGTGACTTCGGCATTCGCCGCCTCCTCTCCCGCTGGAGCGGGACCGACGCCGGACCCCGCCGCCGAATACGAGATCTACGACGTGCGCACGCACGCGCACCGCAACACGATCGCCCACACCGGTGTGGCGATCGAGGACATCGAGCACGGGGTCGCCACGGTCACCGCGACCGGTGCCGAGGTGAGCAAGCTGCGCAAGCTCGGGTTCACCGTGAAAGAGGTCGACCCGGTGATGGGCACCCTCGACTTCCCGCCCGCTGACTCGGCGTACCACAACTACACCGAGACGATCGCCGCGATCAATTCGGCTGTCGCCGCGTATCCGGCCATCGCCAGCAAGCGGGTCCTCGGCAAGTCGTACGAGGGGCGCGACATCGTCGCGGTGAAGATCTCTGACAACGTGGGCACCGACGAGGCCGAGCCGGAGGTGCTGTTCGACGCGAACCACCACGCCCGCGAGCACCTGACCGTCGAGCAGGCGCTCTACCTGCTGGGCCAGTTCACCAGCGGCTACGCCGCGGACACCCGGGTCCGCAACATCGTGAACAGCCGGGAGATCTGGATCATCCCGATGGTCAACCCGGACGGCGTCGAGTACGACATCGCCAGCGGCAGCTACCGGTCGTGGCGCAAGAACCGGCAGCCGAACAGCGGTTCCAGCTACATCGGTACCGACCTGAACCGTAACTACGGCTACCGGTGGGGCTGCTGCGGCGGCTCGTCCGGCAGCACCTCGTCGGCCACCTACCGCGGCCCGTCGGCGTTCTCCGCACCGGAGACCCGGGTCATCCGCGACTTCGTGAACAGCCGGGTCGTCGGCGGTGTCCAGCAGATCAAGGCCGCCATCGACTTCCACTCCTACTCGCAGCTGGTGCTCTGGCCGTACGGGCACACGACGGCGAACACCAGCACCGGCATGAACGCGGACCAGGCCAACACGTTCGCCACGTTCGGCCGGCAGATGGCCGCCACCAACGGCTACACACCGCAGCAGTCCAGCGATCTGTACATCACCGACGGTGACTCCCTCGACTGGCTCTGGGGCACGCACAAGATCTTCGCGTACACCTTCGAGCTGTACCCGGGCGGCGCGTCGGGCGGCGGCTTCTACCCGCCGGCCAGCGTGATCCCGCGCGAGACGTCCCGCAACCGGGAGGCGGCGCTGCTGCTCGCCGAGGTCGCCGACTGCCCGTACAAGGTAATTGGGAAGCAATCCACCTACTGCTGATCCGATACTCGCCGCGTGCGGATATCCGAAGAGACGGTCCGGAGCCTCGTCGCGGCGCAGTTTCCGGAGTGGGCGGGCCAGCCGGTGCGGCAGGCCCGCTCCGCCGGGACGGTCAACGCGATCTTCCGCGTGGGCACCGGCCTGACGGCCCGATTCCCGCTTCGCGAGGGTGAGACCGAGGCGGTTCGGCGCGAGCTTCTGGCCGAGGCGTACGCGGCCAGCCTGCTGCACAACCGCACCCGGTTCGCCACACCGCGGCCGGTGGCGATCGGTGAACCGGGACACGGCTATCCGCTGCCCTGGTCGGTGCAGACGTGGCTGCCCGGGACGATCGCCACGGACGACGACCCCGGCGAGTCCGAGGCGTTCGCTCGTGACCTGGCCGAGCTGATCGCCGGGATGCGGGCGGTCGGCACCGACGGGCGCACGTTCGCCGGACGCGGCCGGGGCGGTGTCATCGCGAACCACGAGGACTGGGTGCGGACCTGCCTGGCCAACAGCGAGCGCCTGTTACCCGTACCCCGATTGCGGCGCCTGTGGGATGCGATGCGTGAGTTGCCGCGCGGTGGTGACAAGGACGTGATGACCCACAGTGACCTGATGCCGGGCAATGTCCTGGTGGCCGGAGGCCGCCTGGCCGGCGTCCTCGACGTCGGCGGCTTCGGCCCGGCCGACCCGGCGCTGGACCTGATCGGCGCCTGGCATCTGCTGGAGTCCGGGCCGAGGGGCCTCCTGCGCGCCGAGCTGGGTTGTGACGACCTGGAGTGGGCGCGTGGGCAGGCGTGGGCGTTCGAGCAGTCGCTCGGCCTGGTCTGGTACTACGAGACCAGCAACCCGGTGATGAGCCGGATCGGCCGGCGCACCCTGGAGCGCATCGTCGCCGATCCGTGCGTGACGGTATGAGCGAACCGAGATTTAAAGATTTATCTACATAGATGCATGCTCTCCTCAGCGGCGTTCCCCACCGGGCACGCCCCGACTGAGGAGGACCCCCGAGATGCGCAGATGGCGAACCCTTCTGGCCGCCGTATTCACCGTCGCGAGCATGGGCGTGCTCGTCGCTCCGAGTCCCGCCGTCGCGGACGGGCCCGTCGTCACCCCGTACGTCGTCGGTGGCACCCGCGCCGCCCTGGGTGAGTTCCCGTGGATGGTGCGGCTCTCCATGGGCTGCGGCGGCGCTCTCTACAGCCCGACCCTGGTGCTGACCGCCGCGCACTGCGTCAGCCGGACCGGCACGAACACGTCGATCACCGCCACCCTCGGTGTGGTGGACCTCCAGTCGAGCAGCCGGATCACCCGCCGGTCCAACTACGTGTACCGGGCGCCGGGATACAACGGCAACGGCGACGACTGGGCCTTCATCCGCCTCTCCAGCGCGGTCACCGGCGTCGCCACCCTGCCGATCACCACCAGCACCGCGAACGACTCGGGAACCTTCACCGTCGCCGGGTGGGGCGCCAACCGTGAGGGCGGCGCGCAGCAGCGTTACCTGCTCAAGGCCAACGTCCCGTTCGTCAGCGACGCCACCTGCAACTCCAGCTCGATGTACGGCGGCGAGGTGATCGCCGCGGAGGAGATCTGCGCGGGCTACACCGCCGGTGGGGTGGACACCTGCCAGGGTGACTCGGGCGGTCCGATGTTCCGCCGGGACGCGAGCAACGCCTGGATCCAGGTCGGCATCGTGAGCTGGGGTGACGGGTGTGCCCGCCCGAACAAGCCGGGCGTGTACACCCAGGTCAGCTACTTCTCCTCGGCGATCCGCTCGGCCGCGTCAAGCCTCGGCGGCTGACACCACAACGCCAGCAGCGAAGATCGTCGACATCCGGGACCCGGATGGGACATCGTCGGAGCCATGCCCGAGCAACTAGCCCTACGGGACTGGGACGAGATCGCCGAGGGCCGTAGCTGCCGGTCCCGGCGGTCGCGCTGCGGCCCGGAGCGGCCGGTGATCGCGGGCATGGCGGGAGGTGTGAAATCGGCGGGACGGCGATCCGCGTACCGAAGAAAAACGATCAGAGAGTGACGGGCGCTGAAGCGCCGCACACCGCATCGCGGCCGCCGTGCTTGGCGGTGTAAAGCGCCTGGTCGGCGCGTTCGAGGAGCTGCTCGGACGACTCCCCGCCGTGCCACACCGCGTAACCGATGCTGCACGTCTCGGCGTCGGGCATGGCCCGGCGGACGCGTTCCAGGAGCGCGGCGGCCTCGTCCGGCGTGCGGCCGGACAGGGCGATCACGAACTCCTCGCCGCCCCAGCGGGCGATCGCGTCGCCGGGGCCGAGCTCGGCGGCGAAGGCGGTCGCGCTGCGGTGCAACAGGTCGTCGCCGGCGTTGTGACCGTACGTGTCGTTGTACCGCTTGAAATGGTCCAGGTCGGCGATCGCCACGGTGAGCGGGCGGTCCTGGGTCATCAGTTCGGCGAGCCGGCGCTGCCAGGCCCGGCGGTTGGGCAGGCCGGTGAGCGTGTCGGTGAACGCCATCTGCTCCAGGCGGTTCAGCAGGCGTTCGTGGTCCAGGGCGAGCGCGGTCTCGTCGGCGAGCAGGGCGACGGCTCGGGCGCGGTGGTCACTGACCGTTTCCACCCGCCGCTTCCAGCCGACGGCCAGCACCGCCATGGCCTTGCCGTCGACGAGGACCGGCTGCCACAGCATGGAACGGCCCTCGACGAGCTTGAGCAGGGCGGGTGAGACGCGCGGGTCCTGTGCGGGATCGGACAGGAAGATCGGCTCACGGTCGCGGTAGACGCGGGAGATCATCGAGGTGCCGTCGAGCGGGACGCGGGTGCCGAGGACGTCGGCGCCCGCCACGCCGGTGGCGACCATCTCGGCGCCGCTCGGATTCGGTTCCAGAAGGGTGACGTTGTCGGCTTCGGCGAGGTCGCGAACCGCCTCGATGATCGTGCTGCGAGCGTCCTCGCCGGTGCGGATGCGCCGGGCGGCGGCCGAGACGGCGGCGAGCAGCCGGTCCGATTCGCGGACGGCGGCCTCGGCCCGGCGCCGGTCGGTGATGTCCTGAAGTTGCAGCAGCATCCATGATCCGTCGCCGCCGCTGCTGTGGCCGACGGTCAGCCACGCCCAGCGCTCGGTGCCGTCCGGGTGGACGAACCGCTTCTCGCCCTCGCCGTCCAGGTACGGCCGGACGCTGGAGCCGACGAGCTGATCCCCGGACAGCCCGGCGAGGACGCAGAGGGCCGGGTTGACCGCGACGAACCGGCCGTGTTCGTCGGCGATCCCGACACCAGCCGGGGAGGCGTGGAAGAGGCTGGTGAAGCGTTCGGCGACGGCGGCCACCTCGTCGCGGGCGTCCCGCAGCTGGCGCTGCCGGCGGCTCACCGTCTCGTGCAGGATGGCGGCGAGCAGCGCCGCGATGACCAGTTGGACGGCGTAGTGGCTGAGTTCGGCGGTGCGCAGCTCAGGGCGCACGGCGACCGCGGCCGCCCATCCGGAGAGACCGCCGAGGGTGGCGGCCGCGGCGACGCGCCGGGACGGCACCGCCGCTCCGACCCCAACCAGGGCGAGCATCAGGAGCGTGGTGAAGTGCAGCTGCCCGGTCACGGCGACCTGCGCCACGCTGTCCAGCACCGGCAGGAAGCCGAGGGCGCCGCCGGCGAGCCAGCGCAGCCGGGGACGGTCGGCGGCCGGCAGTGCGGCGAGGGCCAGCAACGCGGCCGTGACCGCGGCGAGCAGGGTCATCGCCGTACGGGCGGAACCGGTCAGGGTGAGGGCGTTCGTGATCGTCAGGGCGACGTAGAAGGCGGCGACGGCACCGCGCATCCACCGGGTCGCGCCGGTGTCGTGCTGCTCTCCGATGGTCAAGGCCGTCCCTCCCTTCGCCGCAACGCTTGTCGGTCGGCGAGGCGGGGACTTGAGGGATCCGGCGGGTTGACCAGCGCCGGTAGGGTCGGGGCATGTACCGCGACCCCCGAATCCGTGTGTCGGACACCGACCGGGACGCGATCGTCGCACGGCTGAACGCGGCGACCGCCGAGGGCCGGCTCAACATCGACGAGTTCAGCTACCGGGCGCAGCGGGCGTACGCGTCACGCACCTGGGGCGAGCTGTCCCGCCTGGTCGCGGACCTGCCCGCACCGCAGGAGGTGCAGCCGATGCCGCCGCCGCGCAAGTCCACCGTGAGCGTCAGCCGGCTCCCCCTGCTCGCGCTGATCTTCGGGGCGCTGTCCATCCCGACGGTCGCCTGCTTCCCGCTCGGTTCGACCGCCGCCGTGGCCGGGATCGTGCTGGGCGCCCTCGGCATCCGCTCCGGCAACCGTGGGATGGCCGCCGCCGGGATCGCCTGCGGTGTTCTCGGCCTCGCCCTGCAACTCGTCGTGTTCGCGGTGTTCGGGGTCATGGACGCGGCATCGCCGGACTGATCAGCCTGCGAAGCGTGAGCTCCGTGCCATGGTGCGGTAGGCGGCCAGGGCCGAGGAGTCGGTGTCGAACCGGAAGTTGTGGTCGCTGTCGTGCTGGACGTCGGTGTCGAACCAGGCGACGCCGCCGACCGCCGGAGTCCTGGCCACCCAGCTGTTCAGCTGCTTGATCCAGCCGGCCTTGTTCTTCACCGCCGCCGTCTCGGTCAGGATGATCGGCTTGCGGCCGCCGTAGAGCTTCGTGATCGGGTTGAACAGGGTGGACGGCGACTCGCCGTAGAAGTTGTAGCCGGAGATGCCGACCCAGTCCACGTAGGCGTCACCGGGGTAGTAGTTCTGCACCTTGTTGGCCGAGGTGTTGGGCGAGGAGTTCCAGTTCGGGCTCCACACCCAGGCGATGTTGTTGGCGCCGACCTCGCCGAAGATGCGGTGAATCCGCTTGTACGCCTTCACATAGTTCGCCGGGCCCCCGTTCTGCGGGCCGCTCCACTCGAACCAGTCGCCGTTCATCTCCCAGCCCCAGCGCAGCAGAATGGGCCGCTTCATGCCCTTCAGCTTGCGGGCCACGGACCGGATGTTGGCGTCCGACGAGCCGTTGTTGATGCCGGCCAGCGGGGCGCCGTGCCAGGAGACCATAAGCACGCTGTTCTTGCTGACGTCCGGCTCGGAGGACGGCACGTAACCGGCCCACGGGTAGAACCGGTGCACGATGCGCTGCTCCCGGTCGAGCTGGCCGCGGCGCAGCGCGAGGCTCTGCTTCAGCGACTTGCCGCCGAGCGCCATGTACGACCCGAGCATCGCCTTGCCGGGGGTGAACGGCACCGGGCCGCCGCGGCCGTCGGATTTCGCGACCTGCGCGGTGGCCGGCTCGGTCGGCTTCTTGGAGGCGGGTGCGGAAGCCGAGGCGGTGGGCGGCGCGGGCGGGACCACCGAGGCGGTGGGTGCGGCCGACGTTGCACCGGGGACAGAAGCGACGGCAGAGGCAGAGGCGGGCGACGGTGCGGGCTCGGCCACCGGTGCCGTCCCGGCGGCCTGGGTGCCGCCGGTCGTGCCACAGCCCGCCGTGAGGGTCAGGGCCAGGAGCGCCAGCATGAATCGACGTGACCGCCTGCGGCCGTTGTCCGGCTCGGAAAACACACTTTCTCCCGTCGAACGGCTGCGAGGTCCGCCTCATCATGCCCCACGCGGGAGCCCTGCGTCTCGCCCGGGCGGCGTCGTTGATGATCTACGGCACAACCAAATCCGACAAGCTCCCCCGGGTGTTCGCATAATCGGGCATTTGCCAATATGCGACCTCATCCGATCATCCGAAAAAACTGCCGGAACAGCGGCGCGGAAAGCGAATTACGCACGCCGCCGAGAGGGCGGGCGTACGTTCTCCGGTGGAACGAAAACGATCAGGAAATCGTCAGACGGGGGATTGACATCATGCACGTTCGGAAACTGGGCGCCACAGTCGGAACCGTACTGTTCATCGCCGCCGCGGGCCTGACCCAAGCCGCCACTCCGGTAGCGGCCGCACCAGCAGGCGACACGATCATCGCCAGCGCGACCGACTTCCGTGACTTCAAGAAGGGCTACCGGGACGGGTACCGGGACGGGTACCGGTTCGGGTGGGAGATGGCGCGGGACGAGTGTAAAAAATCGCAGAAAATGATGTTCAAGTTCGACGACGATGAAGAGCGGGAGAGCGACTACATGCGGGGATACAACAAGGGGTACACCAAGGGAGAGGACAAGGGATTCGACAAGGCCTTCTGGGAATACTGCGACTGAATAGTCGTTACCGGCCGGGAACAGCGGACGGTCGTTCCGCCCGCTGTTCCCGGTGGTGTGGTCATTGTTCGTACAGTTTGTCGATCTCGGTGGCGTAGCGGTCCTGGATGATCCGGCGGCGCAGCTTGAGCGTCGGGGTCAGCTCGCCGCTCTCCGGCGTCCAGCCGGTCGGGAGCACCCGGAAGGTCTTCACCTGTTCCGGCCGCGACAACTTCGCGTTGGCCGCCGCGACCGCCGCTGTGATCTCGGCGACCAGCGCCGGATCGGCGGACAGCTCGGTGAGCGTCGCACCGGCCAGTCCCCGCTTGGCGGCCCACACCGGCACGCTCTCCGGGTCGAGAGCGATCAGCGCGGTCACGTACGGCCGGCGGTCGCCGATCGCCACGGCCTGGGCGATCAGCGGGTGCGCCCGCAGCAGGTTCTCGATCTGCGCCGGGGAGATGTTCTTCCCGCTCGAGTTGATGATCAGTTCTTTCTTGCGGTCGGTGATCGTGAGGTACCCGTCGTCGTCGAGCGTTCCCACGTCGCCGGTGGCGAGCCAGCCGTCGGCGTCGGTGACCGGGTCGATGCCGCCGTCGGCGCGCAGGTAGCCGAGGCAGACCAGCGGGCCGCGTACCAGGATCTCGCCGTCGGAGGCGAGCTTGAGCTCCATGCCGGCGTTGGCCCGGCCGACCGTGCCGGTACGGAAGTGGGTGGGCGTGTTGATGGTGGCGGTACCGGTGGTCTCGGTCATCCCCCACACCTCGAGCACGTCGAGGCCGAGACTCGCCAGATAAAGCAGCACCTCGACCGGGATCGGCGCGGCACCACTGCCGGCGTGGATCATGTTGTCCAGGCCGAGCCTGGCGCGCAGCGGGCGCAGCACCTTCTCGTCGAGCACGGCGAGCTTGGCGGCCAGCTCCGGTGGCACCGGCTGCTCGGCGGCACGCAGCTGGTACGCCTCCAGCGCCACCTCCCGGGCCGCGTCGACAGCCGCCCGCACCGGCGGATCGGCGGCGGCCAGCTGCCCCTGCACACCGGCGACCATCTTCTCCCAGATCCGCGGCACCCCGAAGAACGAGACCGGCCGGATCTTGACCAGCCCGGCGAGCAGTTGCGCCGGGTCCGGGCAGATGGTGACGTGCCCGGCCCGGTAGATCGGGTTGTAGATGCCGAGGATGCGCTCGGCGATGTGCGCCAGCGGCAGGTAGGCCAGCCCGGCGGCGTGGTCCGGGACGTCGACCGTGGCCTCCAGGACGACCGACTGGTAGATGACGTTGGCGTGGCTGAGCACCACACCCTTCGGGTCGCCGGTGGTGCCGGAGGTGTACAGCAGGGTGACCGGCTGCTCCGGGCGGATCTCGCGCCACGTCTTCTCGAAGGCCACCAGGTCCGGCTCGCCCTGGGCGGCGAGTTGCCGCAGGCTCACGAACCCGTCGCCTTCGGCGTCCACGACCACCACGTGGCGCACCTGCGGCAGCTCGGCGAGGATCGGCTTCCACCGCTCCAGCTCCTTCTCCCCTTCCAGCACGATGATCTCGGCGGCGCTGTGCCGGGCCAGATACTCGAGCTGGGTGGTGGAGAGCGTGGCGTACACGGTGGACGGCACGGCGCCCAGGTGGGTGGCGGCCAGGTCGATCAGCCAGTGCTCGGGACGACTGGACATCTGGATCAGCATCCGGTCGCCGGAGCGCAGGCCGAGGTCGGCGAGCCCGCGGGACAGGACGGCGATCTCGTCGCGCAGCTCGCGCCAGGTACGCGTGCGCTCCTGACCGAGCATGCTCAGGGCCGGCAGGTCTCCGAATTCGGTGGCGTTGCGGTGCAGCAGGGCGGGAATGGTCAGGCCGCGGACGGTGTCGGCACACCGTTGGGCGAGGTCGGCGTCCATGGTGTTGCCTCCTTCGATACAGGGGCCACACTGATGTGACAGGCGCCACTGTAAACGCCGGTTAACTTCCTGGGAAGTGCACGCCGGTAAACCGGCCGGCAGGCTGCGAATCTTGGCTAACTTCAGGCCGTCAGAACGGTCTGCATGAGGCGCACCAGATGCCGGTCCATCCCGGTACGCCGATCGAAGCGCACCCACCGGCTCAGATCGGCCACCACGTTGAGCGCCGCGTGCACCAGCACCCGCGCCTCGGCAGCCGGTACCTCCGGGCGCAGCCGGCCCAGCAGCCCCACCCACTCCTCGACGTGCAGCCGCTGCACCTTGCGCAGCTCGTGCCGGTCGGCGTCGGGCAGGTTGTTGTTCTCCGCCAGGTAGACCGAGACCAGGGCGCTGCGCTCGAAGGTCAGCTCGACGTAGGACTCGGCCATCCGGCGCAGCGCGTCCAGATCGCCGCCGGCTCCGGACAAGGCGACCGCGGTGGCCTCGGCGACGCGCTCCGAGGCGCGGTAGAAGGCGGCGGCGAGGATGTCCGCCTTGCCGGGGAAGTACCGGTAGACGCTTGACGCGTTGATGCCCGCGGCCCGGCCGATCTCCTCGACTCCGACGGCGTGGTAGCCGTACCGATGGAAGAGCTTGACCGCCTCGGCGAGGAGGATCTCGCGGCGCGCGCCCACCCGCGTCGCCGGTTGTTCGCCGGGCTCCGGCCCCACCGGCGCCGGCGTCGGCGGCTCGTCGCTCAGCACCGCCCGCGCGACCCGGTGCAGGGCCGCCTCCGCGCGGCCCTTGGCGATCGCCGCGCGGTGCGTGCCGAGGCTGCCGAAGACGCTGAGCGCGGCGCGGCCCAGGGCTTCCGCGTCCGGCTCGGTCAGTTCGGGCCGGACCTCGCGCAACGGTACGGCCAGCCGCCGCACGAACGCGGCGAGCCCGGCCCGGAACTCCTCGCGGTGCTCATCGGTCAGATAACGCCACTCCCACTGGTAGAGCCCGGCCACCTTGCGGCCCTCGACGCCGAGCCGGGCGAGCACGGCGAGCAGCTCGTCCAGCTCGGTCGCGCTCTCGGTGGCGGTCAGCACGGTGCCGGCCAGCTGGCGGGTGGCGTGGACGAGCATCGCGTACTTGTTCGGGAAGTGCCGGTAGATCGCCGGGCCGCTGATCCCGACCACGGTGGCGATCTCGTCGATGCTCACGCCGTGGTAGCCGCGCTCGCAGAACAGCTCGGCGGCGGCCAGGGCGAGTTGCGCCTTGCGGTCTTTCGGCCGCTTCCGGGCTGCCGCTGCTGTCTGCACGGGGCACAGCCTAGCTGTGAGTCGCCGCCTTGACACCTAGGGGAAACATCGGCAAAAGTTAGCCGCAATTCGCATCCGAGGGAGTAGGCGATGACTACCGAGGCCTTCATCTACGATGCCGTGCGGACCCCGCGCGGACGAGGCAAAAAGAACGGCTCGCTGCACGGGGTGAAACCCATCTCCCTGGTCGTCGGACTCATCGACGAGCTGCGGCGCCGGTTCCCGAGCGTGGACCCGGCCGACATCGAGGACGTCGTGCTCGGCGTCGTCTCCCCGCTCGGCGACCAGGGCTCCGACATCGCCAAGACGGCCGCGATCGCCGCCGGTCTGCCGTACACGGCGGCCGGCGTGCAGCTCAACCGCTTCTGCGGCTCCGGCCTGGAAGCGGTGAACGTGGCCGCGCAGAAGATCCGCTCCGGCTGGGAGGACCTGGTCCTGGCCGGCGGCGTCGAGTCGATGTCGCGGGTGCCGATGGGCTCCGACGGCGGCGCCTGGGCACTCGACCCGGAGACCAGCCTCAAGACCGACTTCATCCCGCAGGGCATCAGCGCCGACCTGATCGCCACCATGGACGGCTTCTCCCGGGAGGACGTCGACACCTTCGCGCTGGGCTCACAGCAGAAGGCGGCCAAGGCCTGGCAGAACGGCTACTTCGACAAGTCCGTGGTCCCGGTCCGTGACCGCAACGGCCTGCTGATCCTGGACCGCGACGAGCACATCCGCGCCGACTCCACGCTGGCGGGCCTCGGCAACCTGCCCGCCTCCTTCGCCGTCATCGGCGACCAGGGCGGCTTCGACGCGGTGGCGCTGCAGAAGTACCACTGGGTCGAGAAGATCAACCATGTGCACTCGGCCGGCAACTCCTCCGGGATCGTCGACGGCGCGTCGCTCGTCATGATCGGCTCGGAGGCGGCCGGGCGGCGCGCCGGCATCACCCCGCGCGCCCGGATCGTCGCGGCCGCGCTCAGCGGCGCCGACCCGACCATCATGCTGACCGGGCCCGCCCCGGCCGCGCGCAAGGCACTGGCCAAGGCCGGACTCACCGTCGACGACCTGGACCTGGTCGAGATCAACGAGGCGTTCGCGGCGGTCGTGCTGCACTTCATCGACGACCTCAAGCTCGACCCCGAGATCGTCAACGTCAACGGCGGCGCGATCGCGATGGGTCACCCGCTCGGCGCCACTGGCGCCATGATCCTCGGCACCCTGGTCGACGAGCTGGAGCGGCGCGGCGGGCGGTACGGCCTGGCCACCCTCTGCATCGGCGGCGGCATGGGCATCGCCACCATCGTCGAACGGCTCTGAGGAGATCTTGAAGATGACTGAGACCATCCGCTGGAACCGCGAGGACGACGGCGTCGTCATCCTCACCCTCGACGACCCCAACCACGGCGCCAACACCATGAACAGCGACTACGTGCGCAGCATGGAAGCCACCGTCGCCCGCCTGGAGGCCGAGCGGGAGCAGATCACCGGCGTGATCATCACGTCGGCGAAGAAGTCCTGGTTCGCCGGCGGCAACCTGGAGGACCTCCGCTCGGTCGGCCCCGGCCAGGGCGCCGACGCGTTCGCCCTGTCCAACCACGTCAAGGCTCAGCTACGCCGGCTGGAGAAGCTGGGCCGGCCGGTGGTCGCCGCGCTCAACGGCTCGGCCCTCGGCGGCGGCCTCGAGCTGGCGCTCGCCACCCACCACCGGATCGCGCTGAACAACCCGCGGCTGGAGGTGGGCTGCCCGGAGGTCACCCTCGGCCTGCTGCCCGCCGGTGGCGGTGTGGTGCGTACCGTGCGGCTGCTCGGTCTGTTCACCGCATTGACCCAGGTGCTGCTCAAGGGCAATCGGCACCGGGTCGCCGCGGCCCGGGATCTCGGGCTGATCGACGAGATCGTCGAGACCCCGGAGGAGCTGATCACCGCCGCGCGGGCCTGGATCGCCGCGAACCCGGACGCGGTGCAGCCGTGGGACGTCAAGGGCTACAAGATCCCCGGCGGCACCCCGTCCACCCCGGCGCTCGCCGCGCAGCTGCCGGCCTTCCCGGCGAACCTGCGCAAGCAGCTCAAGGGTGCGCCCTACCCGGCGCCGCGCAACATCCTGGCCGCCGCCGTCGAGGGCGCCCAGGTCGATGTGGACACCGCGTTCGTCATCGAGAGCCGGTACTTCGTCGAGCTGGTCACCGGGCCGGTCGCCAAGAACATGATCTCGGCGTTCTTCTTCGACCTGAACGCGGTCAACAACCGCGACATCGGCGACGTGCCGCCGATCACCAAGGTGGCGGTGCTGGGCGCGGGCATGATGGGCGCGGCCATCGCGTACGTGTGCGCCCGCTCCGGCCTGCCGGTGGTGCTGCGCGACGTCACGCTGGACGGCGCGAAGCGCGGCAAGGCGTACGCGGAGAAGCTCGTCGCCCGCGGCAAGGGCAAACCCGAGCTGCTCGACCTGATCACCCCGACCGACCAGGTGGCCGACCTGGCCGGCGCGGACGTGGTGATCGAGGCGGTCTTCGAGGACCCGGCGCTCAAGCACAAGGTCTTCGCCGAGATCGAGGGCGTCGTCGCCCCGGACGCGCTGCTCTGCTCGAACACCTCGACCCTGCCGATCACCCTGCTCGCCGAGGGCGTACGCCGCCAGGCCGACTTCATCGGCCTGCACTTCTTCTCCCCGGTCGACAAGATGCCCCTGGTCGAGGTGATCAAGGGCGAGCGGACCGGTGATCTCGCCGTGCGGCGTGCCCTCGCCGTGGTGCAGCGGCTGCGCAAGACCCCGATCGTGGTCAACGACAGCCGCGGCTTCTTCACCAGCCGGGTCATCGGCACCTTCACCAACGAGGGCCTGGCCATGCTCGCCGAGGGCGTCGCCCCGGCCAGCATCGAGCAGGCCAGCAGCCAGGCCGGCTACCCGGCCCCGGTGCTGCAGCTGATGGACGAGCTCACCCTCACCCTGCCCCGCAAGATCCGCAAGGAGTACCGGGCGGCCGCGGAAGCCGCCGGCGTCTCCTGGGAGCCGCATCCCGCGGACGAGGTCATCGACCGGATGATCGACGAGTTCGGCCGGCCGGGCCGCTCCGGCGGCGCGGGCTTCTACGAGTACGCCGACGGCAAGCGCACCGGGCTCTGGCCGGGCCTGTCCGCGTTCACCAAGCCGGAGGCGCGGTCGATCCCGTTCGAGGACCTCAAGGAACGAATGCTGTTCATCGAGGCGATCGAGACCGTCAAATGCCTCGACGAGGGCGTGCTCGCCTCGGTGCCGGAGGCCAACATCGGCTCCATCCTCGGCATCGGCTACCCCGGCTGGACCGGCGGCGTCCTGCAGTACGTCAACCAGTACGAGGGCGGCCTGCCCGGCTTCGTGGCCCGCGCCCGTGAGCTGGCCGAACGCTACGGCGACCGGTTCACCCCGCCGCCGCTGCTGCTGGCCAAGGCCGAGGCCGGAGAGGTCTTCGCCTAACGGCCACCTGCCGGCCGCCACGGTCGACAACCGCCAGGTTACGGTTGTTGATCATGTGCACGGAACACGAGTTACCCGGCGGCCGGGCGGATCACCGCCCGGCCGCTCCGTGGACCCCCGCGGTCCGCGCCCTGCTGCAGCACCTCGCCGACACCGGATTCGACGGCGCACCGGACCCGCACGAGACCGGCCTCCGGGGCGAGCCACTCGGCGAACAACGGCCCTGGCCACGGTGGGTGCACGATGATGACACCCTCTGGCAGGTCGCCCAGTGGATGCGTGAGTACCACGCCGCCGTCGCCGGGTTCGTCCCGCCGGCCGGCGCCGAGTGGCGCAAGGGCGGCACCTGGGAACCCGGGCTGATCATCGGCCACAACGACGCCGTACCGGCCAATGTGGCCCATGCCGACGGTCGGCTCACCGGTTTCGTCGGTTGGGACTTCGCCGGCCCGGTCACGGCCGAGGCCGACCTCGCGTTCGCCGCCTTCGCCTGGGTGCCGCTGACCGCCCGGCAGGTCGCCGAGGCCGAGGGCTTCACCGCTTTCGCCGACCGGCCCCGCCGGCTGCGCCTGTTCCTCGACGCGTACGGCTGGCGCGGGACCCTGCGGCAGATCGTGCAAGAGGTCCGCGACCGGATCAGCGCCTCCATCCACGACATCCGCCGCCTCGCCACCTTGGGCGACACCACTTGCCAGAAAATGGTGGAAACCGGTTACGACCGGGAGCTCGCCACCGCGGTCCAGGAACTCGCCACGTTCCCACGCTGACAGCCGACAAGGATCCGGCAAGAAAACCCACAGAAGTCAGCAAGGGCGTCCCGCCATGCTCGGGGAAACGAGCAACGGAGGACACCATGAACCAGGTCGCCGGCCTCGGCACCATCCTCGGCGTCTGGGCGCACCCCGACGACGAGGCGTACCTCTCCGGCGGTCTGATGGCCCTGGCCCGCGACGCCGGGTCACGAGTGGTGTGCGTGACCGCCACCCGCGGTGAACGCGGCACCGCCGACCCGGACCGCTGGTCACCGGAGCGGCTGGCCGAGCAGCGCACCACCGAACTGCGCGACTGTCTCGACGTCCTCGGTGTCACCGAGCATCACTGGCTCGGCTACCGGGACGGCGAATGCTCCCGGGTGCCGCCCGGCGAGGCGGTCGCGCGGCTCTGCCACCTGATCGACGAGATCCGCCCGGACACCGTCGTGACCTTCGGCCCGGACGGCAACACCGGCCACCCCGACCATCAGGCCGTCGGCCGGTGGACCGCCGCCGCCGTCGACCGGGCCGCACCGGCGAGGACCCGGTTGCTCCAGTCCGCGGTCACCGGCGACTGGGAGCGGCAGTGGCGCATCGTCAACGAACGCTTCAGCGTGTTCGCCCCCGGATATCCGGTCACCCGGCGGGAGAGCGAACTCGCCCTGCACCTCACCCTCGACCCGGCCACCCTGGCCCGCAAGGTGAAGGCCCTCACGGCCCAGACCACCCAGACCGCCGGGCTGATCGCCGCCATGGGCGACGACCAGTACGCCGCCTGGGTCGCCGACGAAACGTTCGTCACCGGTGCGAGTGGTCCACTGGTCTGCGAACGCTGCTGGTGGGATCACGAGAACGCCCGGTGGCGCTGCGCCGGGACCCCGGCGGCCAGCCTCCGGTAATAGGAGCTCGACCGCAGCAACTCCTCGTGCGTGCCGTCGGCCGCCACCACCCCGTCGTCCACCACCAGCACCCGGTCCGCCGACCGGACAGTGGAGAACCGGTGCGCGATCACCACCAGCGCGCACACCCGCGCCACCTCGCGCAACGCCGCCGCCAGGGCCCGCTCACCGTCCGGGTCCAGGTGCGCGGTCGGCTCGTCGAGCAGGATCACCTCGGGACGCGACAGCAGACACCGGGCGATCGCCACCCGCTGCCGCTGCCCGCCGGAAAGCCGGCCGCCGCGCTCACCGACCGGGGTGTCCAGCCCACGCGGCAGGGCCGCCACCACCGGGATCAGACCGGTCATGGCCAGCACCCGGGTCAGGTCGTCGTCGCCGGCCGGGCCCGCGCCGTACAGCAGGTTCTCCCGCAACGTGCCGGCCAGCAGCGGGCAGTCCTGCTCCACCAGGCCGACCACCGCACGATGCCGGGCGTACGGCAGCAGCCGCCCGCGCAACAGCACCCGCCCGTGATCCGGCTCGTAGAACCGTTCGGCCAACGCGAAGATCGTCGACTTGCCCGCACCCGACGGCCCGACCAGCGCGACGTGCCCGCAGGACGGCACCGCGAAGCTGATGCCGCGCAGCACCGGCCGCGCCCGGTCGTAGCCGAACCAGACGTCGCGGAACTCCAGCACCGGCGGCTCCCGGCCGCCCATCGGCACCACCGCCACCGGCCGGTCCCGCTCCACCGGCAACGCCAGCACCTCGTTGATCCGGTGCAGCGCCCCGGAACCCTGCTGCACCGAGCTGACCGCCTGGAAGATCTCGTAGATCGGCGCCGACAGATACGTCATGGCCAGGGTGAACGCCACCAGCTCACCGAGCGTGGTCTCACCCGCCGCCACCCGGGTCGCGCCGACCAGCAGCACCACCAGGAACGCGCCGCTCACCGCCAGGTCGTTGGTCGGCCCGCTGAGCGCGACCAGCCCGGCCATCCGCAGGTTCTCCCGGTAGGCCCGGCCGGCCGACGTGTGCAGGCGCGCCGCCTCCACCGGCTCCGCCCGGCAGGCCCGCACCGTCCGGATGCCGCCCAGCACCCGCTCCAGATCGGCCGCCAGGGTGCCCTCCGCCGTCTGCGCCACCCGCGAGGCCACCCGCAGCCGGCGCACCACCGCCAGCAAGCTGCCCACCGCCACCGCGAACAGCACCACCACGAGACCCAGCAGCAACACGTCCAGCCAGCCCAGCATCACCACGATCGCCACCAGGCCGACCACACCGGCCACACCGGTGCCCAGGCTCTGCGCGACGAGCGTCTTCACCACCGCGGTGTCCCCGCACGCCCGGGCGATCAAGTCGCCGGTGCGCACCCGATCCAAAACGGACAGCCGGGCCCGGAGCAGGTGAACGGTGACCGCATGCCGCAGATCCCGCGTCATCGTCTCGCCGGTGTGCGCCTGCACGTAGCGAGCCAGCGCCAGCGCGGCGGCCTGCGCGGTGAACAACCCGGCGAGAGCACCGAACACCGGCCATGGCACCCGGCCGCCCGCCGCCGCGTCCACCGCCCGGCCGGCCAGCAGCGGCTGCGCCAGCGCCAGCGCCGAACCGAGCAGGCTCAGACCCGCGGCCCCACCGATCCACCGCCGATACCCGCGGGTCAGCTGCCGCAGATCCCGCAACCGGGCCCGATCCGACAAGGCGCCTCCTCGGAAGGCTGGTCGAGGAAGCCGACGCTAGCCAGCGCTGATCACCGTGGGCAACGGCGCCGTCACCCAGGCATACCGCCGGGCTTCAAGAGATTCACCCCTTCCCGGTACGCGTCATCGGCCGTCCCGCCGAATCCACACCGCACCGGACTACCACGCGGCCATCTGCCGGGGCACGGCCGCAACGCGGCCGCCGGGAAAGGGAGGCCGGTCGCGGCCACCGGCGCGCCCGCCCGAGGGGGGTGGCATCATCCGAGCATGACCCTGCTGGCCGCGCTGCACGAGGACACCGACCGCGCCGACGCCGTCACCACCGCCGATGGCTTGCTCTCCCGCCACGAGCTGCTCGGCCGGGCCGCCGGCGTGGCCGCCGAGATCGCCGGAGCGCCGATCGTCGCGGTGCACGCCACTCCCACGACGGCCACGGTCACCGCGATCACCGGGGCGCTGCTCGCCGGCGTGCCGGTGGTGCCGGTGCCACCCGACGCCGGCGACCTGGAACGCAGCCACATCCTGCGCGACTCCGGTGCCACGCTGCTGCTCAGCGACGATCCGGCGGCCTCGGGCACCTCCGGCGTACCGGTCATGCCCGTCACCGGCGTACGGCCCGGCAGCGCCCCGCCGGAACCGGACGCACGGCGGCCGGCGCTGGTTCTCTACACCAGCGGCACCACCGGCCTGCCCAAAGGCGTGGTGATCTCGCGCGCCGCGATCGCCGCCGACCTCGACGCCCTGGCCGGCATCTGGCAGTGGACCGCCGACGACACCCTGGTGCACGGCCTGCCGCTCTATCACGTGCACGGGCTCGTGCTCGGCATGCTCGGCCCGCTCCGGCACGGCTCGCCGCTGATCCACACCGGCCGGCCCACCCCGCAGGCGTACGCGTCAGCGGGCGGCACCCTGTACTTCGGCGTACCCACCGTCTGGTCCCGGATCGCCGCCGCCCCCGACGCGGCCCGCGCCCTCGCCCCGGCCCGCCTGCTGGTCTCCGGCAGCGCCCCGCTGCCGGTGCCGGTCTTCGACACCCTCAAGACGCTCACCGGACAGTCCCCGGTCGAGCGGTACGGCATGACCGAGACCCTGATCACCATCAGCACCCGCGCCACCGGCGAACGCCGTCCCGGCCACGTCGGCCTGCCCCTGCCCGGCGTCGGCACCCGCCTGGTCGACGAGTCCGGCGCCGTCCTGCCCGCCGACGGCGTCACCATCGGGCATCTCCAGGTGAACGGCCCCACCCTGCTCGACGGCTACCTGCGGGACGGCGCCACCACGCCACCCGGCCTGGTCGACGGCTGGTTCCCCACCGGCGACGTCGCCACCGTCGGCCCGGACGGCTGGCACCGCATCGTCGGCCGCGCCTCCACCGACCTGATCAAGACCGGCGGCTACCGGGTCGGCGCCGGAGAGGTCGAGGACACCCTGCTGCTGCACCCCGCCGTACGCGAGGCCGCCGTCGTCGGCACCCCGCACGCCGACCTCGGTGAGCAGATCACCGCGTTCGTGGTCGCTGATCCGGTCACCCCGGACGAGCTGATCACCTTCGTCGCCGAACGCCTCGCCGCACACAAACGGCCCCGCGTCGTCCATCTCGTCGACCAGCTGCCTCGCAACGCCATGGGCAAGGTGCAGAAGAAGCAACTCGCCACCGGCTGAAACCTCAGGTCGGCAGAGTCCGCTGCCGAACAATCCGGGCATGATGAGACCGTCGTTGCGCTCCGCCTCCGCGGCCACAGTGGTTCTCATCATGTCGGCGGGCTGGTTCATCGTCGGCGCTGTGCTCGGCGTCCTGCACCAGCCGCTCGGCTCGCCGATATGGCTGCTCTGGCCGTCCACGATCGGCGCGGTCGCCACCGCCACACTGGCCTGCGCCGTCGCCGCCCGCACCGGGCAGGGACCGGCCGCGGCGTTCTGGCAGCGGCTCGCGCTCACCACCGCGCTGCTCACCGCCGGCACCGCCGGGCAGGCGTACGACTGCGTCAGCACCGGGCACCCGAACGAGATGGGGACGATCACCGCCGCGCTCTATCTGGGCGCGATCGGCGTCGGAATCCTCGCTCTGGTCCAGCTGCCCCGGCCGCGCCGCAGCTGGCGAGCCACCGTCTCGCTGTGCCTGGACATCGCCATCGTCGCGGTAGCCGCCACCATCATCATCACCCACTTCCTGGTGGCCACCTCGGCGCCCGGCGCCAACGGCAACGCCGAGGCGACCATGCTCTTCGTGGTGCTGGCCGCGGCCTGCTCCGCCGTGGTCGCGGTGATCAAAGTGGGCGTCACCCGCAGCGGCGCGGTCAACCGGCGAGCGCTCTGGGCGCTCGCCCCGATCGGCCTGCTCGGCCCGCTCTCCTGGGCACTCGCGCCGCTGCTGGACAACCGGGCGTTCCTCAACCCGACCGTGGTCACCCTGCCCACCGCCGGTCTGCTGATCGTCGCCGCGGCCCGGTTGCAGACCCTGGCCAACCTCGCTCCGGCCGGCGCGGCGGAGACCACCGACCGGCCGGCCGGTCACCTCGGCATCGTGCGGCAGGTCAGCCCGGTGCCGTACGCGGCCGTCGCCATCGTGGCGGTCATGCTGACCGCGGTCACCCTCCGGGTCGGCCACCTGCCACCCGGCCTCGCCGGCGGCTCGGTGCTGCTCACCCTGCTCGTCCTGACCCGCCAGCTGGCCGCACTGTCGGACAACAACGCGCTGCTCGACCGCCTCGACTCCCAGGCACACCACGACGACCTCACCGGGCTGCCCAACCGGCGGCTGTTCACGGCCGGGCTGGGCCGTCGTACCGGCAGCACCACGGTCGCCGTCTGCGACCTCGACGGGTTCGCCGCTCTCAACGACCGCCTGGGCGACGACGCCGGCGACGCCCTGTTGCGTGCCGCCGCCGAACGGGTCGCCGCGGTCGCCGGCCCGGACGGGGTCGCCGCCCGCCTGCTCGGCGACGAGTTCGGCCTGCTGCTGTCCGGCGACCGCACCGATGTCGCCGAGGCGCTGCTCCAGGCGTTCAATACACCGTTGCGGGTCGGCGGCCACGACCTGCTCGTCACCGTCACCGTCGGCGTCGCCACCGGGGACGGCCCGGCAGTACCCGATCTGCTGCGCCGCGCCGAACTGGCCCTGCAGGCCGCCAAACTGACCGGCACCAACCGGCACCGGGAGCACTCCCCCGAGCTGGACGCCACCGCCCAGCACCACGCCGAGCTCGCCGCCGCCCTGCGCCGCGGCCTCGACCACGGCGAGTTCCGGCTGCTCTACCAGCCCATCGTGGAACTGCCCAGCGGCGCCGTGATCGGCGTCGAGGCCCTGGTCCGCTGGCATCCCGCCGACGGTCCGGTGGTCTCGCCGGCCGAGTTCATCCCGGTCGCCGAACACAGCGGCCTGATCATCGACCTGGGCGCCTGGATCATCGACACCGCCTGCGCCGATGCCGCTGTCTGGCAGCACAGGCACGGCGCGAACAGCCCACGCGTCAACATCAACGTGTCGGCACGGCAGCTGCTCGACCCCGACCTGCCCGGCCTGGTCGCCGACGCTCTGCACCGGCACGGGCTGACGCCCGACCGGATCACCATCGAGATCACCGAGACCGCGGTCTTCGCGGGTGGCGCGGCGCTGAGCACCGTACGCGAGCTGCGCGACCTCGGCGTCGGCGTGGCCCTCGACGACTTCGGCACCGGCCACAGCTCGCTGACCCTGCTGCGCACCTGCCCGGTCACCACCCTCAAGGTGGACAAGTCGTTCATCGACGACCTGAACGGCACCGCTGAGCAGGAGGCCATCGCCACCTCGCTCAGCACCATCGCCAGCACGCTCGGCCTGCGCGCCGTCGCCGAGGGCGTGGAGACCCTCGATCAGGCCACCCGCCTGCACGACCTCGGTTACCGGTACGCCCAGGGCTACTACTTCGCCCGCCCGGCCCCCGCCGACCAGATCGACGCGGTCCTCAACGCTCCGGTGCCGGTCCGCTAGTCTCGCCCGGCTCAGCCGGCCGCCTCGTCCTCCGGCTCGGTGACCCAGGCGGAGAAGACCGGCACCCCGTGCCACGGGCCGGGCTGGTCGGTGACCGCGACCACCGCATACGGATGGGCGAACCGCAGCTCGGCGAACCGCACCGGCCGCTCCTCCGGCATCGACGTCAGCGTGGCGAACCCGGTGACCGCGGCCGCCTCGAACCCGTACCGGCCGAACCGGGCCGTCGCCGCCTGCTTCGCCTCGAAGTCGCAGTGGAAGCCGACCAGCTGCTCCAGCACTCGGGTGGCCGCTCCGAAACCGAGCTCCGGCGCGGACAGGTCGTGGTCGCTGGTGGCCGACCAGGCCGGCAACACCGCGCTGACCTGTTCGGCGTCGTGCATCGCCGCGGTCTTCTCCCGGATGCTCCACAGCTGACCGTCGCCGAGCGGCAGGTCGAACAGCGAGGTCCGCTCGGCCGCCGGCCCACCGGTGACGGCGTCCCGGCCGATCTCGTACGCCGCGGCGATCACCCGATCCGGCGGCACGTCCCCGGCCGCCGCCACCGACACCACCCGCACCTGCGCCCCCGACTCGGCATCGGTGGCCGGAGCGGCGTGCACGATCACCTCACCGGCGTGCCGCGACGTCGCCACGAACGCCCGGTGCCCGAAGCGCGGAGTACGCAGCACCCGGGTGAGCCGCGACGCCCAGGGCCCGCCCAGCGTCTCGGCCGGCCCGACCTCGAACGGGGTGTCCCAGCTCAGCCTGGTCGCCAGCGCGCTGGCCAGCAGCAGCACCACCTGCGGCGTCAGCTCGATGGGGAACCTGTCGATCAGGCCGAAGGTGTGCTCGCGCGCCCACCGGTCCAGCGCGGCCTGATCCGGTAACGGGCCGACCTCGGTGGCCGCCGGCAGCCCGGCCCGCCAGCCCTCCAGCCGCCGCGGATCGACGCGACCCTCCGCATGCCAGACCGCGGTGGCCGCTGCGACCAGTGGATGCGGCTTCGTCAGCAGCGCGGACGCCACCGATGCCGCCTCGGCGGGCCGCACACCGAGCACTTCGGCCAGTTCGTCACCGGCGGGCTCGGCGGACGCGGTCAGCGCCAGCAGCAGCCACGCCCCCAGCGGGGAGGCCACGTGATGCCGGGCACCCGCGGTCGTGTGAAGCCGCTGCGCGTAGCGGCCCAGGGCCGGAATCCACTCGTCGGTCATGCCGGCCAAAGCTATCCACGATCGCCACGCCCGTCCAACCCAGGTGACGCCACGATTCAAGGAGCCGGTCGCGGGTACGGTTCCGGGCGTGATCGTTTTCTGCCCGGAGTGCGGTGCGCCAGGCGTACCTCTGATGTTCGGTCTGCCCGTGCCGGAGGCACGCGAGGCCGCCGAGGAGGGTGAGCTGGCGCTGGGCGGCTGTGTCGTCTCCGCTGATCCGCCGAATTGGCAGTGCCCCCGGCGGCATCGCTGGCGCGACGCCGACGAACAGGCCTGGGAGGAGCGGCTCCAGTCGGTTCTGGAGGCACACGGCTACCGCGAGTCCGGCCCATTATTGCCGGACGTATGAAAAATCCCGTCATTGTCCGGTCTTGCCGATAACTGCCCGCATAGCGGCCCTAGGTGAGAATGCACCGCAAATACATCGACCGGATTGATAGTCGATCACCTCGTTGTTATCGTTCACACCGCTCAGCGACAATCCCGTAACGCGCTCGCATGGGAGTCCGGCAATGCACAGACGTTCCTTCGTGCTGCTCAGCGCGGCCGGCCTCGGCTCGATGCTCACCGGGTGCGGCGACGACGACGAGGGCTTCGATATCAAGAACGCGCCCACCGGGCCGATCGTTCTCGGCTTCTCGCAGGTCGGCTCGGAAAGCGGATGGCGCCTGGCCAACACGAAATCAATTCAGAAGGCTGCCGAGTATCGCGACATCCAGCTGAGGTTCGACAACGCCGAGGGCGACCAGGAACGGCAGATCGCGGCCCTTCAGTCGTACATCGACGCCCGGGTCAGCGTCATCGCCTTCTCGCCGGTGGTCGAGTCCGGCTGGGACGGCGTGCTCGGGCGGGCCCGGGACGCCGGGATCCCGGTGGTGCTCACCGACCGGCTCATCGACTCCAAGGACGAGTCGCTCTACGTCTGCTCGATCGGGGCGGAGTTCGTCTCCGAGGGCAACCTCGCCGCCCTCTACCTGGGGCACGACTACGTCGCGGCGAAACGTCCGATCAAGGTCGTGGAGATCCTCGGCACACCGGACTCCACCCCCACGAAGCAACGCTCGGAGGGCTTCGCCGCCACCGCCGCCAAGGAGAAGAAACTCCAGGTCGTCGACCAGGAGACCGGCAACTGGAGCAAGGCGGGCGGTGCGGCGGCCATGCGCAAGCTGCTCCGCCGCAACCCCGACCTGGACGCCGTGTTCGCCCAGAACGACGAGATGGGACTCGGCGCCGTCCCGGTGCTGGAGGAGGCCGGCCGGGAACCGGGCAACAAGACGCGCATCGTCACCGTGGACGCCACGAAGGCAGGCCTGCAGGGACTGGTCGACGGCAAGCTGAACTACGTCGTCGAGTGCAGCCCGGTCATCGGCAACCTGCTGATGGACGTGGTCGTCGACCTCTTCCACGGCGGCTCGGTGAACAAGCGCATCGCCTCGGAGAAGGCGGTCTTCAACAAGCAGTCCGCCGCCGACGCGCTGCCCGACCGCCCGTATTAGTCGCCGTCGCCGACGGCCTTGAACAGGGCGGCGACCTCGGCGTTGGACAGGTGCCGGAAGCCACCCGGGCGCAGGTCGCCGAGCCGGATCGGGCCCACCGCCGTACGGATCAGCCGGGTCACCGGGTGCCCGACCGCGTCCATCATCCGCCGCACGATGTGCTTGCGGCCCTCGTGCAGGACGATCTCCACCTGCGCGGTCTTGCCGATCGCGTCGACCAGCCGGAAGCTGTCCACCTTCGCCGGGCCGTCCTCCAGCACGACGCCGGCCTGCAGGGCGCGGCCCACGCTGCGCGGCAGCGGGCCGACCACCTCGGCCAGGTAGGTCTTGGAGATCTCGTAGGACGGGTGCATCAGCTTGTGCGCCAGCCCGCCGTCGTTGGTGAACAGCAGCAGGCCCTCGGACTCGGCGTCGAGCCGGCCGACGTGGAACAGCCGCTGCTCGAAGTTCGCCCCGAGGAAGTCGGCGAGCTCGGTGCGGCCCTTCTCGTCGTCGAGGCTGGAGACGACGCCGCGCGGCTTGTTCAACGCGACGTAGACCAGCTTGGTGTTGGTGATCACCCGCTGCCCGTCGACGTGAATCTCCGCGGTGGCGGGGTCGACCTTGTCGCCGAGCCGGGCGACCCGGCCGTTGACGGTGACACGCCGCCGGAAGATCAGATCTTCGCAGGCGCGCCGGGATCCAACACCGGCCGCCGCCAGGACTTTCTGGAGGCGTTCGGCGGTGTCAGCCTGAGGCATCGAGTACTTCTTCCACATCGTCGGGCAGGAACGGAGCGAGCGGCGGCAACTGGTCGACCGAGTTGAGGCCGAGCTTCTCGAGGAACAGGGTCGTCGTCCGGTACAGGTATGCCCCGGTTTCCGGCTCCGTGCCGCACTCCTCGATCAGGCCGCGAGTGACCAGCGTACGCATCACTCCGTCACAGTTCACACCGCGGATGGCCGAGATGCGCGAGCGGGTCACCGGTTGCTTGTAAGCGACTACCGACAGTGTCTCCAGCGCGGCCTGGGTCAGCCGCACCGACTGCCCGTCCAGCACGAAGCGTTCCACGTACGCGGCGTACTCCGGCCGGGTGTAGAGCCGCCAGCCGCCGGCCGCGCGCCGCAGGTCGATGCCGTGACCGGCCGCGGTGTAGCGCGCCGAGATGTTCTCCAGCGTGCGCGCCACGCGCTCCACCGGCTCCTCCATCACCTGGGCGAGCTGAAGCTCGCCCACCGGCTCATCAACCACCAGCATGATCGATTCCAGGGCCGCCGCCAGCTCGGCGTCATCAAGAACCGCGGTGGTACGCGCGAAACCGTCCCCAACCGCATCCAGGTCGTCCCGCTCCCCCCGGGCCTGGGCAGGCACGGTGCGCTGGGCAGGGGCCGGCGCCGAAACGCCGGTGGGTTCCGCCGCACCGGCCTCGCCGGTGTGCACCGGCGCGTCCACCGGGAACGCCTCGCCCTCCTCGCCGTCCTCGTCCTCGCCGTCCTCGTTCTCGGCGTCCTCGACCGACTCGGGCAGCGGCAGTTCCGGCTCCGGCTCGACGTCGGTCGGCTCCGGCTCCTCCTCGTCGTCGTCCTCGGGCATCTCGTGCGGTGCGTCGATCGCCACGATCGGCGCCACGTCGTGACCCCGCTCACCGGCGCCCTCGCCCGGTTCCACGTCCGGCTCGTCGGTTCCGGTCTCCGCTTCGGCCTCGGCCTCCGCCTGGTACTCCCGGTCCGGTTCGCGGTGGCGTTCCCACGGCGGCACCCAAGCGGCCGCCTGCGCCGCCAGCGAATCGGGACGCTGCTCGCTGCTCACGTTGTCTCCTCCACCGCCGACGATCCACCGGCCGGACCGTCACCCACGCCAAGATCACCATCGGACCGGGGCGCGTCAAGCTCAGCCGGGATAGTTTCGTCCGAACCGGTGGCCTTTGCGGCATCATCGGCGCCGTCCGGAGCCGGTTTGCTGCCCTCGTAGTCGTCGATGTCCAGTTCATCGCCCGCGTCGTCGCCGCCGATCCAGCGAACGGTCAGCTCGTCCAGCGACACCGGCTGCTCGAATTCGATCAGCCCCTCGCGGTAGAGCTCCAGCAGCGCCAGGAACCGGGCCACCACTTCCAGGGTGTTCTCGCAGTCGGCGACCAGCAGGCTGAAGGTGGCCACCCCGGCCCGGTGGAGCCGATCGCGCAGCAGGGTGGCGTGCTCGCGGACGCTGACGCGTACCTGATGGATGTGGGCGATCGAGACCTGCGGCGGGCCCGGCTTGGGCAGGAACTGCTTGAGCGCGAACTTCAGCAGGCGCTCCGGGCCGATGCCCAGGACCAGTTCGGGGAGCGCTTCGGCGTACCTCGGCTCCAGCGAGACCATCCGCGGCCAGCGACGCGCCCCGGCGGCCTCGAGCTCCGCGATGTGCGCGGCCGCCTCCTTGTAGGCCTTGTACTGCAGCAGCCGGGCGAACAGCAGGTCGCGCGCCTCCAGCAGGGCGAGGTCCTCCTCGTCCTCGACCTCGGCGGCGGGCAGCAGCCGGGCCGCCTTGAGGTCGAGCAGGGTCGCGGCGACCAGCAGGAACTCGCTGGCCTCGCCGAGGTCCCAGTCGTCGCCCATGGCCCGGATGTACGCGATGAAGTCATCGGTGACCTGGTGCAGCGCCACCTCGGTGACGTCCAGCTTGTGCTTGCCGATCAGCTGGAGCAGCAGGTCGAACGGGCCGGTGAAGTTGTCCAGCCGCACGGTGAACCCGCCGGAGTCGACCTCCGCCGGGACGATCTCGGCGGCGTCATCGGGCCCCGGCGGCTCGACGACCGCACCGGATGGCGACTGGGCAGGCTCTTCAGGCACGTGCCGACCGTAGACCATGCCGGTCACAAGCTGATCCTGGCTCACGCAGTCAGTAACGTCGCAACCCGTGACCGGTTGCTGCCGGCCCGGTTACGCTGCCGCGATGCGGTCACTGATCTCTCCACGCCTCCTGCTGCGCGAGTGGGAGGAAAAGGACGCCGACTTCATTCTCGACATGTACTCCCGCCAGGAGGTCTTCCGCTTCCTGGGCTCGAACCCACAAGCGGTACGCGATCACGACGGGGCGCTGGCGAAACTGGCCCGCTGGCGCGACCGTCAGGACGAGCGGCACGCGGTCTGGGCCATCCAGGACCGGCGCAGCGGGCGCCTGCTCGGCACCGCGTTACTGGTCCGGCTGATGGCCTCCGGCGATCCGATGGAGCCGGCCGATGAGACCGAGATCGGCTGGCACCTGCACCCGGACGCCTGGGGCAACGGTTACGCCACCGAGGCGGCGAACGCGGTGCTGGCGTACGCGGCCCGGATGGGTCTGCCAACGGTGCTCGCGGTCAGCTACCCGGAGAACACGGCCTCGCAGGCGGTCTGCCGCCGCCTGGGGATGCGCCATCTGGGCCAGACCGATCGGTACTACAACCTGACCTGCGAACTCTTCACCACGTAGCAGTCGGGCCGCCGCCTTCCGACGGCGGCCCGATGCGTCACTTCTTCTTCGAGTCCTTCTTGGACTTCGGAGCCTTGACCTTCGCGCTCTTGTCGCTCTTGGCCTTCGCCTCGACCTTGGCGGCCTTGTCCTTGGCCTTGACCTTGTCCTTGGCCTTGACCGTGGACTTGGCGGCCTTGACCTTCACGTCGTCCTTGGCCTTCGCGGCCTTGACCTTCACGTCGTCTTTCTTCGCCATACGGGCCTCCCTCCGATCGACACCGCGCGACCGAGCGGCCCGCGCTCCGTGACTGTAAACGTGATCAACAAACCCCGGGTTTGCGTGGCGGAATTGAGATGTTCACCATTCGTTTTTTCGCCTCATCTGGCACAGTTGACGCACCGCTGTCGGCTCATCAGGCGGCATAAGGTTGGTCGGTGATCCGTAAGCGAGTCCTGGTCACCGGCGTGGTGCAGGGCGTCTTCTTCCGCGACACCTGCCGCCGCGTCGCCGGGCAGCAGGGCGTCACCGGCTGGGTGCGCAACCTACCGGACGGCCGCGTCGAGGCCGTGTTCCAGGGCGCTCCGGAGAGCGTCGAGCGCCTCGTCACGTGGTGCCGCACCGGTCCGCCGGACGCTCAGGTCACCGCCGTCGACGTGCACGACGAACCACCCGAGCGAGCGGACCGCTTCGAACTCCACTGACCGGGGGCTTTCGCGGCTTGCGGCAACCGTCCACGGTGAAGGGTGCGCCCTGCCCGAGGAGGAGACATGCCGAACTACGACGCGGTGATCGGCATCGACGAAGCGGCCCTCAACGAGGTCATCCTGTCGGTGTACGAAGCCACCCACGACCTGCTGCTCACCGGAAGCCTGCCGATCGCTCTCCCGGCGCTGTCGGTGACCCGCATCGACTACGACCTGGCCACCGCACCGACGGTCACCCTGGCACCGTCGGCCGACGTACGCGAATGGCACCGGGCACTGCTCGACCAGCTCGCCGGCGGCAATGCCGAGCAGGTCGCCGCCACCGCGTCGCGGGCCTCGTTCGAGCTGGTGGTGCCCCGGGTGGATCTGACGTTCCACTTCAGCGACGGCGACCCCACCCGGTTCGAGGCCTCGCTGCACGCCGGCCTCCAGATGATCGTCGAGTCCGGCGGGGTGCTCACCCCCGACCTGGTGACGCTCCGGGTCGAGGTGCCCGGCAACCCGGCGATGACCCAGATCGTCAACCGCGGCGTGGTGCCCGAGCTGACCCGGCTCATCGAGCAGACGTTCCTGCGCCCGCTGCGCATCCCGCCGCTCGGCCTCGGCTCACTGCAGGTCGCGCCGCCGGCCGTCGCGACCGGCGAGGGCCGGCTGCTCGCCACCACGACCCTGCTCCCGGAGCAGCCCGGCACGGCCCCGCTCGCCGGTGCCTGGCCGGAGCGCAAGGCGTTCGTAGCGGTCCGGGCGCCGCTGCTCAACCGGCTGCTCGACAACGCGGCGGCGGCGTACCCGGTGACCGGCGACTGGTCGACCCAGATCCGGCTCCTCCCGGTCGACGTCACCGTCACCGCCGAGTACACGGCCCGGTTCTCCCACTTCTCGCTGGACGTGGTGCCCGGTCAGAACGGCCGGCTGCACGGGTCCGCCCGCATCGACGTCGACCTGCACCTGTGGGCGAAACCGGTGGGCTGGTCCTTCGACGGCACCGCCACCGCCCACCCGACCGTACGGGTCACCGCCTCGGTCAACGCGGCCGGCGAAGTGGTGATCAAGCTGGACCGGGTCGAGGCGGTGACCTTCGACTTCGACATCAACGGCGTACCGGCGTTCCTGGACAACCTGCTGCGCATCGTGGTGAACGCCCTGGCCCCGGTGATCACCGCAGCGGTCGAGGGGCAGATCGCCAAACTGCCGCCGCAGCCGGTCACCCGCATCCCCGACTTCCGGATCCCGCTGGAGGAGGCGACCGTGGTCGTGGCCCTCCAGGACGTCCAGATCAGCACCCTGTCCACACCTGACGACAAGGTCTGCCTGGCCACCACGGGCGGTGCCACGGTACGGCTGGAACTGCACACCGCCGGCCGGCTGTCCACGCACATTCCGTCTTGATACCCCCCGGGGGTAATATGGCGCGATGGACGAACGACTATTCCTGATCGTCGGATACGACGGGGCGGAACTGCTCGACATCGCCTGCGTCACCTCGGCCCTGCACATCGCCAACCGGATCGGCGCCACCCCGCCGTACCGGACGGTTCTCGCCACCCTCGGCCAGGCGGCCCTGAGCTGCGACTCCGGTCTGCGGCTGGAGGCACAGGCGGTGCTCGAACGGGTCAACGAGCCACTCGACACGCTGCTCGTCGCGGGTGGGCTCGGGCATGAGCGGGCGGCCGGCAACCCGTACCTGGTCAGCCATGTCCGTCGCCTGGCACCGCTGGCCCGCCGGGTCGCCGCGGTCTGCACCGGTGCCACCGTCCTCGCCGAAGCCGGCCTGCTCACCGAGCGGCGCGCCACGACCCACTGGATGTACGCGGACCGCCTCGCCGAGCGCTATCCCAAGGTGCTGGTCGACCCGGACCCGATCTACATCCGGGACGGCTGCGTCAGCACCTCCGGCGGCGTCACCAGCGCTCTGGACCTCACCCTCGCCTTCATCGAGGAGGACAACGGGCCCGCCATGGCCCGCGGCGTCGCCCTCGGCACCGTCGCCTATCTGCAACGGCCCGGCGGGCAGTCACAGATCAGCATGTTCCTGGCCCGGCGCAGCAGCGACGACTTCGTGGTACGGCGTACCACCGACCACATCGCCGCCCACCTCAGCGGCGACCTGACCACCGGCACGCTGGCCCGCCGGGCCGGAGTCAGCGAGCGGCACCTGTCCCGGTTGTTCCTCACCTACGTGCACCAGACCCCCGCGCAGTACGTGCGCCGGGCCCGTACCGAGGCCGCCGCCCACCTGCTGACCAACACCGAGCTGCCGCTGTCCGCGGTGGCCCGGCGGTGCGGGTTCGGCTCGACCGAGTCGCTGCGGCAGGCGTTCCTCGACCGGTACGACGTACCGCCGTCCCGCTACCGCACCGCCGCGGCCCTGGGATCCTAGAGCGGTGATCTTGCTTGGCCCAACCTCAACGCTGTCTCAACGGCCGCCAGACAGCACCCACGTTGGGCCGGACAGGACCCCTCTCTAGATCTAGACGGCGCCGGACAACGGTCCGACGTTGAGCTCGACAGAGAGCCGATCGACGGTGGGCGCTGCCGGGTCCGGTTCCGGTCTCTCCGGCCGCTCCGGCTGTTCCGGCTGTTCCGGCTGTTCCGGCTGTGCCGGTTCCGGCTCTGGCTGCTCCGGCTCCGGCTGCTCCGGCTCCGGCTCTGGGTGCTCCGGCTGTGGCTCTGGCTGTTCCGGCTCTGGCTCTGGCTGTTCCGGCTCTGGCTCTGGCTGCTGGGGTTCCGGCTGCTCCGTTTTCGGTGGGGCCACTTGCGGCTGGGCGACCGGCAGGTCGGCAGTGCCCGGTCGGTAAGCCGAGCCGGGCACGGCCATCCGCTCGTGGATTTCCGGCAGGCCGGTCAGCGTGGGGATGGCGGTCGGCGCCGGCCGACCGGGCGGTGTGCGCGTCACCGTCACCACCTTCGGGCGGGGCGTCGGCGTCACGGCCGGCTGCTCCGGCCGGACCTGCGGCCTCGGCGCCGTGGTCCGGGCCGGTCGCGCCATCCGAGTGTCGGGCGCTGCCCGTTTCGCAGCGCCGGCCGGAGTCCGCTTCGGAGTCGCGGCCGGGGTGCGGTTCCGAGCCGGCGATGTCCTGCTCGGACCCGGGGACGGGACCGAGGCCGGCTCACCGATCCCGCCCGGTGCCACCGGTGGCACGGCGACCACGCCGCCCTGGACCGGGGCCACGCCCGGCTGTCCCGCGTCGCTCTCCGAGATGGCCAGCAGCACCGGCGAGGCAAGCGCGGCCACCGCCAGCACGGCTCCGACGCCCCGCGTCGCATCGGGATACCGCCGGACGATCCGCACCGCGGGCCCGGCACCCGGCGCCCGCGCCACCAGGCCCACCGTCGCCCTGACGCCGTCCGCCGCCCGGCCGAGCACCGCCGCACACACAGCCCGCCCGTCTACGGCCGCATCCCCGGCCCGCCCATGAACAGCCGCGCTCGCCGCGCGCCCGACGGTCGCGCCCGACGCCCGTCCGCCAACGGCCCCGACCACGGCCTGTCCCGCATCGACCGCAGCCGGTGCCCGCCGGGGGACTGGCGTGTCCGCGGCGCGCCGTTTTCGCGTACCCCGCAGTCGTAGCCTGCCGAAAGTGCCGCCCACCGCGCCGATTGTGTCGGAAAGCGACTGCCGCCACTGCCGGCCGCGCGCCGCCTCGCCGTCATAGATGGCGTCCAAGGCCGCGTGCAGCGGCTCCGCGGACGCCTCGTCCACCAGCGCGGCCGCGCACCAGGCCGGGACCGCCAGGCGCTTCGGATATCGGCGCACCAGCGAGTTGATCGCCCAGGCCACGGTCGCTATGACCGTCTCGTCGCGGCGGAGACCGGCGGAGACCGGCGCGCCGGCCCGGGCCAGCACGGTCAGCAGCTCGCGCGCCTGGCGTTCGGTGAGGATCGGCACGAGCCGGTCCAGCATTCGCGGGTGGAGCGCCAGCTCGGCGCCGATCAGATGTTCGTGCAGCGGGTCGGGGCGCAGGGCGGCGCACTGCCAGCCCGGCTCGCCGTAGAGGTCGGTCAGCCACTCGGCCGTGGCGTGCTTGACCGCGGGCGGCTGGTCGTCCAGCAGCGGTACCCGGTCCAGCAGATCCAGGAGCCGCTCCCCGGGCTGGCGCCGGACCGTGCAGAGCGTGGCCACCGCCACCGTCTGGCGCAGCGCGGTGCCGGTCAGATCGTCCAGCCCGTACGTCGCCCGGGCCCGCCGCAACCAGTGCCGCGTCTCGTGCTCCACCAGGATCGCGGTGGCGTCCGGACCGGAGACCGGCTGGACCGCGTTCAGCAGCCGCGCCATCGCTTCCATGTGAACGGCGAGCACGTTGCCGTAGCGGTCGTCGTCCAGCAACGGCGTCTCGATCGCGGCCCGGAGCTCGAGCCGGTCGCCGAACGCGACCAGGGCCCGCCGGAACGCGGCCGCACGCTGATCCACGTCGTCGAGCGGCCCCAGTTTCTCGGTGACCGCGTCGAGGTCGTCACCGGACCAGGTCCGCGGCAGCAGCGCCGCGAACGCGTCGCTCGCCAGCGCCAGCTCGTGCAGCCAGGTCCCACCGGTACGCGCCACCAGCAACAACCGGACCCGCTGCCGCTCCGGCAGCTCGGCGACGAGAAGCTCCAGCCGGTCGCGCTGCTTCTCGGCCTCGTCGACCACGAGCAGCAGGGGTTCGCGGACGTGCCGCAGCCGCTCGAACAACCCGGCCGGCGCGTCCTCGCGGAGGTCCACGACCAGCCAACCGGCCCGACCGGCGTCTCGGGCGAACTTTCGGGCCAGCCGGGTCTTGCCCTGCCCGCCGGGGCCGGTCAGCACCCGTACGCCCGCCGCCGTCTCCCCGCCCAGCCATCGGCGCAGCCGGTCCAGCACCTCCCGGCGACCGTGGAACGGCACCACCTCGGACTCGGCGCGCAGCAGTCCGGCCGGGCTGACCCGGACCGGCAGCGGACGGCGCTGGAGGCCGGCGAGTTCCGCCGGTTCCACCAGCGGCCGGCCGGCGGCGCCACACACCGCGGTCACGAACCCCGGATCGGCGAGAAGCGCCTCGCTGCGGACCGCGGTGAGCCGGCGGCTCCCCGACTCGGGTGGGTCCTCGACGACCAGCCCGACCAGCAGGCCCTCGGAGAAGAGGCCGGCGCCGGCCATGCCCTTCCACGTCGACCGGTCGCCCGGCGGCCGCGGCCACGAACCGACCCGCAGTTCGATCCGGGCGGGCTGTTCGAGGGCGTTGAGCGTCCCCACCGCGTGCGCCCAGTCACCGTCGGCGTAGCGGGCGCCCGGGAAGCCGGCCGCCTCCGCCGGGATCCCGGACGGCCCGGTGACGAACCGGCCCCACCGCGGTTCCGGCAGCGTGGGCGGGACCCAGTCGCCGTCGGCGATGTGCAGGACGGCCGCGTCCAGCTCCTCCGAACGCCACCGCACCTCGCACGGATGGCAGGTGCCCGCGTCGACCTCCGGGATCCGCACCAGCACGTCGCCGGTGGGCAGCACATGGTTCGCGGTCAGCACCAGACGATCGGTGAGCAGCAGGCCCGAGCCGCTGGCGTACGGCCGCGGCCCGGCACCCGGGTCGCAGATGTAGATCTCGCAGACGCGCCGGTCGGGTATCACGTCAGACCGCCCCCTGGCTTGCCGGTAAGAACTCATACGACAACTCCGGACAGTCCGGACAGAGGCGCGCGTGTCCGGTAGCCGACAACCCCGGCTCCCGGTAGACATGGACACATGTCGCTCTTGGACGACCCCGGACTTTTCGGCCGCCAGTGGGCGGCTCGCTACGACCACGGCCTTCCCGACCCGGCCCCGGCGGTCGAGTTCCTGGCCGGACTGGCCGACGGCGGCCCGGTCCTGGAGCTGGCGATCGGCAGTGGCCGGGTGGCGCTGCCGCTCGCCGAGCGCGGCATCCCGGTCGAGGGCATCGAGGCCGCACCCGAGATGGTGGAGCTGCTGCGGGCCAAGCCGGGCGGCGCGGACTTGCCGGTCACCATCGGTGACATGGCAGACGTGGCGGTCGACGGCCGCTACCCGCTGGTCTACCTGGTCTTCAACACCCTGTTCAACCTGACCGTCCCCGGCCGGCAGGAGGACTGCTTCCGCAACGTGGCCCGGGTCCTCGCACCCGGCGGCGCCTTCGTCATCGAGGCGTTCGTACCCGATCCGGCCCAGTTCGACCGCGACGAGCAGCAGATACAGGTCTGGTCGGTGACCGAGGAGGCGGTCACCGTACGCCTGCACCGGTACGACCGGGCGGCACAGAGCTTCCTCCGCCAGACGGTCACGTTCAGCAACGACGGGGTCAAGCTCCAGCCGTTCGGGATGCGCTACCAGTGGCCGGAGCAGATCGACGCCTTCGCCGCCGACGCCGGGCTCTACCTGGAGGCGCGCTACGCCGGCTGGGCGGGCGAGGAATTCCGGCCGGACAGCGCATCGCACATCTCGGTCTACCGAAGCTCGGAGTGAATCCAGCCGATCGCAGAAATCCGGCACCGTTGCACACGGATCCGGACCGGTCCGGCCGCACCCGCAGCCACCGGCCCGCCGCCACGGACACGATCGGCGCATGCAGATCGCCATCGTCCTCTACCCCGGCGTCACCGCACTCGACGCGATCGGCCCGTACGAGTTCCTCCGCTCCCTGCCCGGCGCCGAGGTCCGCTTCGTCGGTGCCGAGCCAGGCCCGATCGTCGCCGACAGCGGCGTGCTGTTCCTCGGCGTGACCCACACCTACGCCGAGACACCGCGGCCGGACATCGTGCTCGTACCCGGCTCCGGCCCCAGCACCGCGAGCGCCATGGCCGACACCGAGCTGATCGACTGGCTGCGCCGCGTGCACGAGACCACGCAATGGACCACGTCGGTCTGCACCGGCGCGCTCATCCTGGGCGCCGCCGGCATCCTGACCGGCAAGCCGGCCACCACCCACTGGACCGTGCAGCGTGCCCTGGCCGCCTTCGGCGCCGAAGCCCGGAAGAACGACCGGATCGTACGCGCGGACAAGGTCGCCACCGCGGCCGGCGTCTCAGCCGGTCTCGACCTCGGCCTCTGGCTGGTCGGCGAGATCGCCGGCCGCGACCACGCCGAGATTGTGCAGCTCTACATCGAGTACGACCCGCAGCCACCCTTCGACGCCGGCCACCCCAGCAAGGCCCGCAAGGAGATCACCGACCGCGCCTACCGGCTCAGCCGCAAGATCGCCTTCACGCCGTCCCAGCTGGGCGCGGTCGCCGTGGTGGCCTGGCGGCAGACCCTCACCGCCTTCCGCTCCAGGCGGAACCCGGCACACGACTAGGCGGAGCGTCAGGCCCAGACGCGCAGGAACAGTGCGCCGAGGATGTTGAGGATCATCAGCAGGATCGGCAGGCCGAGCGGGAAGAACGCGCAGATCAGCAGGATCAGCACCCCGATGTTCTTGTCCTCGAACCAGAGCCGCATCCAGTTCATGCTCGGTCCGGGCCGGCGCAGCGCGAACCAGAGGATGCCGAAGCCGTCCAGCGGCGGAATCGGGATGAGCGCCAGCAACCCGAAGGCGAGCAGGCCGACGCCGAGGGAGAGCAGGATCTGCTCGGCGTACGGCAGGGCGACGCCGCGGAGCACGTCACCGATGCCGGCGACGGACAGAACCACCTCCGCGTTCGCCGGGAAGATGATCGCGTACGCCGCGATCAGCACCTCTCCGGCGAGGATGCAGGCGACCGGCCCGGCCACGAAGACCGCCGCGGCCCGCCCGCGGCCCCGGTAGCGGGGCACCTCGTCCACGGTGAGCTGCCGGCCCCACCCCATCCCGCCCACCGCGGCCGAAACCGCGCCGAACGGGTCGATGTCCTCCCGCGGGCTCAGCCGCAGCGACCCCCGGCGTTCGGCCAGGCCGACGGTGCGGGCGGTGAAGCGGATGGCGACCGCACGCAGCGCCAAGCCGAGCAGGAATGCGGCGACCAGAGCGACGAACGCCACCGGTTCGCCGAGCGCGAAGAGCACGGGTGTCGGACCTAGCCTCGTTCTGTTTTGGCGGCGATGACCTCGCGAGCGAGCTGACGGTAGTTACGGGCGCCGGACGACGCGGGATCCAGCGTAGTGATCGGCGCGCCGGCCACGGTCGACTCCGGGAACTTCACCGTCTTCGTGATGACCGTCTGGTACACCTTGTCGCCGAACGCCTCCACGACCCGCTGCAGCACCTGGCGGCAGTGGGTGGTGCGGGAGTCGTACATGGTGGCGAGGATGCCTTCGAGTTCGAGGTCGAAGTTGAGCCGCTCGCGGACCTTGTCGATGGTGTCAAGCAGCAGGGCCACACCGCGCAGTGAGAAGAACTCGCACTCCAGCGGGATGAGCACGCCGTGGGCGATGGTCAGCGCGTTGATCGCCAGCAGGCCCAGCGAGGGCTGGCAGTCGATCAGGATGAAGTCGTACTCCTTGCGGACCGAGCGCAGCGCCCGGGCCAGGGCCATCTCCCTGGCCACCTCGTTGACCAGCTGGATCTCGGCCGCGGAGAGGTCGATGTTGGCCGGCAGCAGGTGCAGCCCGGCCACGTCGGTCTTGATGATGACGTCCTCGGTGGCGACGTCGTCCTGCATCAGGAGGTTGTAGACGCTCAGGTCGAGGTTGTGCGGGTTGACCCCGAGGCCGACCGAGCAGGCGCCCTGCGGGTCGAAGTCGACGAGGAGAACCTTGCGCCCGTACTCGGCGAGGGCGGCGCCTAGGTTGATGGTGGTGGTCGTCTTGCCGACGCCACCCTTCTGGTTCGCCAGGGCGATGATGCGCGCGGGGCCGTGCCGGTCGGTCGGCATCGGCTCGGGGATGGGCCGGCGCATCGTGTAGGCCGTGGGGTCGGCCGGGCCCAGGTCGGCGCCGAGATCGAGCGAGTTCTGCTGGTCACGGAGCGCGGAAGTCCAGGCCTCCGCACGGTCGCCGTTCCCTGACATGATCCTCGCCCCCTTCCGACCCGATTTGCATTTAGTTTTCCGCCGCGGGTTGGCTCAGCCGATGCCCGACTGTACGCCACGGGCCCATCCCGAAAGGGGTCAGCCGTTCGGCGTGTCGCACCTATGGATACACAGCTTCTAACGAGCCCGGGGGTGAGAGGTCGCGTACACCTCCCGGAGGCGCTCGACGGTCACCAGCGTATACACCTGTGTCGTGGTGACCGAGGCGTGTCCCAGCAGCTCCTGGACGACCCGTACGTCGGCGCCGCCGTCGAGCAGATGGGTGGCGTACGAGTGCCGCAACGTGTGCGGGCTCACCGCGTACGGACCGTCCACCGGCAACCCCGCCTCGAAGGCACACCGGTGCAGCACCGTCCACGCGCTCTGCCGGGACAGCCGTCCACCTCGGGCGTTCAGGAAGATCGCCGGCGTACCCCGGCCGGCCTCGGCGAGCAGCGGCCGAGCCCGTACCAGATAGGCCTGCAACGCGGTCCGCGCGTAACCGCCCACCGGGACCACCCGGGTGCGTCCGCCCTTGCCCCGCAGCACGGCCGACGGGTCGTCGTCGAGCTCCAGGTCGTCGATGTCGGCGCCGACCGCTTCGGAGATGCGCGCCCCGGTGCCGTAGAGGAACTCCAGCAGGGCCCGGTCGCGCAGCCCGAGCGGAGAGTCGGTGCCCGGCACGGCGAGCAGCCGGTTCACCTGGTCCACGTCGAGCGCTCTAGGCAGCCGTTTCGGGGGCGCCGGAGGGCGTACGTCCGCTGCCACGTCCTGCGGCACCAGGCGCTCGCGGACCGCGAAGCGATGCAGCCCGCGCACCGCGCTGATGGCCCGCGCCGCCGAGGCCGACGCCAGGCCGTCCTCGCGCAGCCCGGCCAGGTGCGCGGTCACGTCGGCGGCGCGCACCTGCCCGAGTTCCTCGATCCCGGCCTCGGCCAGCTGCCGCGCGTACCGGTCCAGGTCACGCCGGTACGAGGCCAGGGTGTTACGCGACAGCCCACGCTCGACACTGAGGTGGTCGAGATAGGCCTTTATCGCGCCGTTCAAAGTCAGCGGAGTACCTCCATCAGGGGTATCGCGTCCATGCCGTGCGCGTCGGCGACCGGACCGTAGGTGACCCGCCCGTCGAACGTGTTCAGCCCGGCCGCCAGCGCCGGATCGCGGCGCAGCGCGTCGCGCCAGCCCTGGTTGGCCAGTTCCAGAGCGTACGGGAGAGTGACGTTGGTCAGCGCGTAGGTGCTGGTGTGCGGCACCGCGCCGGGCATGTTCGCCACGCAGTAGAACATCGACTCGTGCACCCGGTAGGTCGGATCGTCGTGGGTGGTCGGCCGCGAGTCCTCGAAGCAGCCGCCCTGGTCGATGGAGATGTCGACGAGCACGCTGCCCGGCTTCATCCGGGACACCAGCTCGTTGGAGATCAGCGTCGGCGCTTTCGCGCCCGGCACCAGCACCGCGCCGATCACCAGGTCGGCGTCGAGGACGGCCTTCTCGATCTCGTACGCGTTCGACGCGATCGTCTGGATGTGCCCGCGGTAGTCGGCGTCGGCCGCGCGCAGCCGGGCCACGTTCTTGTCCAGCAGCAGCACCTCGGACTGCATGCCGAGCGCGATCGCGGCGGCGTTCATCCCGGAGACGCCGGCGCCGATCACCACGACCTTCGCCGCGTACACCCCGGGCACGCCGCCCATCAGCACGCCGCGGCCGCCGCCCTGCCGCATCAGGTGGTACGACCCGACCTGTGGTGCGAGCCGGCCGGCCACCTCGGACATCGGCGCCAGCAGTGGCAGCGAGCGGTCCGGCAGTTCCACGGTCTCGTACGCGATCCCGGTCACCTTCCGGTCGATCAGCGCGTCCGTGCACTCCTTGGACGCGGCCAGATGCAGATAGGTGAACAGCACCTGTCCCGGCCGCATCCGGTGGTACTCCGGCGCCACCGGCTCCTTGACTTTGAGGATCAGGTCACCGGTCCCCCACACCGCATCCGCGTCCGGCAGGATCTCGGCGCCCGCCGCCCGGTAGTCCGCGTCCGTGATGGACGAGCCCATACCGGCTCCGGCCTGCACATACACCTGATGGCCGGCCCGGGCGAACTCGAAGACGCCCGCCGGGGTGATCGCCACCCGGAACTCGTTGTTCTTGACCTCACTGGGAATGCCGACCTTCACGAGCCGACACCGTCCTCTCTCAACGCTGAGCTAGTCCCCTTGCGCGGAGAGTACCCCTGGTGACGTCCCAGTTCGCGCCGCATGTCCCGGGATACCCCCGTCGGCGGCGAGGCGGTACGGTCGCCCGGTGATCGGCCTTCCCTGGATCCTGGTCGACGAGACCATCGACGACAGTGACAACGTCGTCGCCACGTGCGCCGACATTGACGGACTGTTCGCCGACCCACCCGAGCCGGCGGTCGAGCGCTACACGCTGCTCGATTGCACCCCGGCCGGCCGGCTGCGCGCCGCCTGCGACGGCAGCGGCCCGTCCTGGCTGGGCAATATCGGTCTGGAAGCGATTGACCCACCCGACTCCTGCGCCGTCGAGCTGCTCGACGTCACGGTCCTGAAGAGCAGCCGCTCCGGGCGGCACGGTCCCCTCGAAGTGGTCCTCGAGGGGCGGCTGCGCCAGCCGCCGAGACGCGCCCCCGAGGCGGACGGCTATCTGCTCACCGGCATCGACGCCGACGGCGAGGAGGACTTCGGCGCCTGCGCCGGCCTGGACGGGGTGTTCCGTGACCGGCCCGCGCCGCCGCGCCGGCCGGCCGCCCTGATCGGCTGCCGGCCCGGTACCCGGTTGCAGCGTGCCCTGGAGGCTCTGGACCGTGGCACCGCCCGTCACCGGCGCTGGGTCAACGCGTCGATCTTCAGCGTGGGCCGGGACGGCACCGCCACCCGGCTGCTCGACTCGGGGCTCGGCGCGGAGGTGGCCGGCGTACGCCCGTCGCTGCTCGGCGACGACCTGCTCGATGTGACGCTGGAGCCGACGTACGCCGACGCGGTCGGACCGTCCCGCCCGGCCCGTGCCCGCGAGGTCTGGAAGCGCTGGCAGGAGGGCCGTCCCATCGATCCCGGCGCGTGGGCCCGCTACGACCGGGAACTGCGGCAGGAGTGGGCCGGGGCGGCGTTGGCGCACCACCGGCACGCCCCGGACCGCAAGCCGGGCGCGACCGTGCACCTCGAGGGCCGGCACGTCACCGACGAGGAGGGCTTCTACTGCGCGATCGGCGAGGCGGTCAACGGGCCCGGCGGCTACTTCGGCTGGAACCTGGGCGCCCTGCACGACTGCCTGCTCGGCGGATGGGGCGTGGCGCCCGGTTTCCGGCTGGTCTGGCACGACTCGGCGGTCGCCCGCGACCATCTGGTCCCCGGTTACGACCGGCGCTGGTGGGCGCCGTCGCTCACCATGGACCAGCTCCTCGAACTGCTGGCCGCGGACGGCGTCGAGGTCGAACTGCGCTGATCACACCGAGGCGGATCGCATGCTCATCAAGTGGGTCACCTGCACGACCAGCGACCCGGCTGCCTTCGCCACCGGTCAGTCCGCCTGGGCCGGGCTGCGCGATCTGCCCGGCTTCCTCGGCCAGGCCGGCGGCTGGAGCCGGCACGAGCCCGGCCGGGCGCACATCGTCGCCTGGTGGCAGGACCGGGCGAGCTATCAGGCGTTCATGGCCGGGCCGCACGATCGGCTCGCCGCCGCCCAGGCCGGCGCCTACGACACCATCCAGGTGCGACTCTTCGACGCGCCGCAGGAGATCGCCCGGCCTGTCCAGGCGGCTCTGCTCCTCGCCGCCATTACCGGCGACCAGGTCACCCTCGACCCTTCCTGGACGGTCAGAGGAAGAGCGGCAGCAGGGCCAGCGCGTTGATCGCGCCGTGTACCAGCAGGATCGCCCACACGTTGCGGTACCGGGACCACAGGTAGCCGGCGAACAGGCCGAGCCCGCCGTTGGAGACCAGGATCAGCAGGGTGATGTCGAAGAACGGGCCGTCGCCGTAGCGGTGCACGTGCATGACCGCGAACAGCAGCGTGGACGCGGTGATCGCCGGCCAGCGGCCCCACAACGCCTCGAGACGGGTCTGCAGGATCACGCGGTAGAAGATCTCCTCCAGCACGCTGGCGGTGACGAAGGTGAACAGCATCCCCACCGCGAGCGTCAGCAGGTCCCAGTCCTGGTATCCGGAGAGGTCGCGAGCGCCGACCAGTGGGCTGTAGAAGAACAGGTAACCCCAGGTCACGACCACGATCGCCGGGCCGAGCCAGTACCACAGCCGGGGCAGCCGGGCCCGGTGCTCGCGCGCACCGGACCGCCCGGGGATGCGGCGCAGCACCAGCCACGCCCCGATCAGCAGGATCAGCACCTTGGCCAGCGGATAGACGTCCGCGAGGCCGGGCGTGGTCCGCAGCGCCAGGCCCACCGGCGGAAACAGCAGGGCCAGGCCGATCAGCCACCAGGCCTGCCTGCGCAGCGCGTCCCGCTCGCCCCCGGCGGCGAGCTCCAGCTCCGGCAACCTCGGCGGCACCAGCCGGATCAGCAGCAAGCCGACCAGGTACGGCACCGCCACCGCGGCCAGTGGCACGGTGTCGGCCTCAGCGTCCGCGGAGGTCGCCAGCCGGGTACGCCCAGTGAGCCACAACAGAATCGGAGCTGCGGCGAGCAGCACGAGCCCGGCGGCGGTCAACACCTTGATCCGCATCGCTCCATTGTGATCAGCGAGGCGACCCTGAGTGGCCCCGTCGGGGCGATTCCGGATATGTCACACCGCACCGGGCGACCACGATGAGGCACATGGCTACTTCTCGATCTATCGCGCTGTCCGCCATGGTCGTCACGTTGCTGACGCCCGGCATCGCCCAGGCACGGCCGCCGGCGCCGGCGTTGGACTGGGGCGACTGCGCCAAACCCGACCCGGCCGTGCAATGCGCCGATCTGCGGCTTCCGGTGGACCGATCGAAACCGGACGGTGCGACGTTCGAGCTCGCGGTGGCCCGGCGCCCGGCCCGGGTACCGGCCGAGCGGGTCGGGACCCTGATCTTCGGACCGGGCGGGCCGGGCGACTCCGGGGTGAGCCGGGTGCTCGCCGGCAACCGGTTCAGCGACGAGCAACTCGACCGGTTCGACATCGTCAGCTTCGATCCGCGTACGGTCGGCGCCAGCGACGCACCCACCTGCGCGCCGGAACCGGACCGCCCGCCGGTGATCCTGCGCGACCAGGCCGACTTCGACGCCACCGTGGCCCACAACCGCGCGTTCTGGGAGCGATGCCGGGCGAGCAGCGCGGTCTTCGACCACGCCGACACCAAAAACACGGTGTACGACCTGGAAGCGCTCCGCCGCGCGCTGGGCGAGCCGGCGCTCACCTTCCACGGAAGCTCCTACGGCACGCTGCTCGGTCAGCAGTACGCCGAACGGTTCCCCGGCCGGGTCCGGGCGATCGTCCTGGAGAGCGTCTTCGACCACGGCCTCGACCTGTCCACCTTCGTCCGTACCCAGGCGATCGCGCTGCAGGACTCGTTCGACGAGTTCGTGGCCTGGTGCGACCGGACCGGCCCGTGCCCGCAGGACGTCCGCGCCACCTGGGCGGAGGTGCTGGCCCGGGCGGACCGGGGAGACTACGCGCCGTACACCGCCTTCGACGTGGCGGCCCTGCCGCTGGGGACCCTGCAGAAGCCGGACTGGCCCGCCCTGGCCGGTGCGATCACGGGGCTGGTGGCCGGGCGTACTGACGTGCTGCGCCCGTTGCCGCCGCTCGCCGCCGGGGTGGTCTGCGCCGACTTCCCGGTGCCGGTGCGTGACTTCCAGGCGTACCGGAAGCTGCTCCGGGTGGCCCGGCTCGCCGGGCCGGACATCCGCTACGGCGCCGGCCTGCTGGCGATCTCCACCTGCCTCGGCTGGCCGCAGCCGGTGGCGAACCCGCCGCACCGGCTGCGGGTGCACACCGAGACGCCGTTGCTGCTGCTCAACGCCCGGCACGACCCGCGCACCGGCCACGAGTGGGCCGCGCACGTCGCCGCGCGACTGGGCCGGCACGGGCGGCTGGTCACCTACGAGGGCTGGGGACACGGCGTCTACCGGACCACGGACTGCACCACCGCGGTGGTCGATCGCTACCTGATCGACCTCGCCCTTCCGCCGCACGGGCATACCTGTCCGGCGCCACTTCGGTAGGTTGCCGATCATGCTGGACGATCTCGTGCGGGTGGACTGGGCCGGGCTGACTCACGCCTACGGGCCGGCGGACGATCTGCCCGGCCTGTTGCGCGGCCTGGCCCAGGGTGATGACGACGCCCTGTTCGAGCTCTACGGCAACATCTGGCACCAGGGCACGGTCTATCCGGCGACGGCGTACGCGGTCCCGTATCTGATCCGGCTCCTGGACGGCCCGGACAGTGACACCGCCGGCATCCTCGGCCTGCTCGACGAGATCGCGCGGGCCGGGGCCGGCCGGGAGGACGCCGCCGCCCACCTCGCGGTGGCGGCCGGCCTGCCCAGCTATCTGCGCCTGCTCGCGGCCCACCCCGAGCAGGGCGTCCGGGCCGCGGCGGCGGCCACCATCGGTGCGCTCGGCCAGGCGGTGGCCGGCGGCGCCTCCGCGGCCCTGCGGCAAGCCGCCACCGGTGACAGCGATCCCACGGTACGGGCGGCGGCCGTGCTCGCCCTGGGTGTACGCGGTGACGGGGTGGCCGAGCATCTCGACGACCCCGCGCCGCTGCCCCGGCTCACCGCCGCCCTGGCGATGGCCCGCGCCGAGTCCGCTCTGCCCGCCGCGGCGGTGTCCATCCTCGAACGGGACGCGCCCGCCTGCCTGGGCGACATCGAGCGGCTGCCGGAGTTCGACGACGACCCGCTGGTGTGGGTCCTGCGCGGGCTCCGGCACCGGTGGGAACTCCAGGTCGACCTGGTCACCGCCTGGCTGCGGCATCCGGATCCGGCGGTCCGCGAAGGTGCCGCGTACGCCGCCGAGGAACCCCTGATGCACTGGCGTCCCGCCGCCGGCCGGCTGGCGCCCGCCCTCGCCGCCGCGGTCGCCGATCCGGAGAAGAAGGTCTACCACTGGGCGGTGCGGAACCTGGCGAACGCCGGGCGGGCCGCAACGGCGTACGCCGACCAGCTCGCGGCCGCTATGGACCAGCACCGGGAGGCGGTGGCCGTGACAGCGCTGGCCCGCATGGGCGATCCGCGTGCCGACGCGTACCTGGCGGCCGTGCTGGCGGCCCTGCCGGACGCGGACATCGACCGGCTGGGCGGGGCGTTCGACGCGCTCGGGCCCTGGGCGGACCGGTGCCGGGCGGTGATCACCGGTGCCATCCCGTCCGCACCGGCCGGCCGGCCCCGCGAAGGGCTCATGCGTGCCGCCCATCGGGTCGGCGTGCCGGCTGCCGAGCTGCTGCCGGTGCTGCGCCGGGAGGCGGACCGGCATCCGCGCGCGGTCGCCCGGGTCCTCGGGGACCTCGGGCCGTCAGCTGCCGAGGCGCTGCCGGAACTGCAGGCCATGCGGCGGGCCGGCGCCGGGTGGGATGCCGAGCTGGCGATCTGGCGGATCACCGGCGCGACCGGCGAACTGCTGGCCCGGGTGCGTGCCGCGATCAGCGACCGCGTCGAGCCGGAGGCACTGGAGGTGCTCGCCGCGGCGGGGCCGGCCGCGGGCGACCTCGCCGGGCTGCTGCCCCGGAAGTTCGACAGTGACGATGCCCGGCAGGCGCTGTGGGCGGCGGTGGCCTACTGGAACCTCACCGCTGACCCGGTGCCGGTGGTGCCGGTCCTGCTGCGCTTTCTCAATTGCGGGCCGCGCGGGATGGTCGCGGTTCAGTGCCTGGGCGACATCGGGCCGGCCGCTGAGGCGGCGGTTCCGGTGCTGCGCGCCGCGGTCGAGTCGCCGTACCGGCAGTGGCAGATGTCGGTCGGTGAGGACGGGGTCCGTCAGGACGAGGCCTGGCGCGACGCCTGCTCGGCCGCCCTGGCCCGCATCAGCTGATTTCTGTCGTACCCGGCGGATAGGTTGCCGGCCATGCTGGACGACCTCGCGACGGTGGACTGGTCCGCGCTGACACATGCGTACGGGGCCGCGGACGACGTGCCGGACCTGCTCCGGGATCTGGCCGGGGGCAGCGGCAAGGCGCTGTCCGAGCTCTACGGCAACATCTGGCACCAGGGGACGGTGTACGAGGCTACGGCGTACGCGGTGCCGTTCCTGATCCGCGTCCTGGAGGCACCGGGCGCCGACCCGGGCGGTGTGCTCGGCCTGCTCGCTTCGATCGCCGACGGCACGTCCTACATGGATGTGCATCGCGGGCTGCTCCCCCGTTCCCAGCGGGACAGCGGCGAGATCGTCGAGCAGATGGACGCCGAGCTCGGCTGGGTCGCCGCCGCCGGCCGGGCGGTGGCCGAGGGGATGCCGGTCTACTTACGACTGCTCGCCACGCACCCGGATGAGGACGTGCGCGCCGCGACCGCCCACCTGCTCGGCGGCGTGGGTGCGGGCGCCGCCCGGCAAGCCGGGTTGCGCCAGGCCGCCGGCGGCGATCCCAGCGATCTGGTCCGGGCCTGCGCGGTGCTGGCCCTCGCCGCCGTCGACGAGCCGGTGGCGGGGTCGCTCAGCGACCCGGAGCCCCTCCCCCGCCTGGCCGCCGCGATCGTCACCGCGAACATCCGGGCGGACGACGACCCGGAGCCTGTGCCCGAGCCGATCGCCCAGATCATCGAGCGGGACGCTCCGGACTGCCTGACCCGGATCCAGCGCCTACCCGGCGGTGTGAGCAACGGCCTGAGCTGGGTCATCGCAGCGGTGGCGCGGCACCCGCGTCTACAGATCCGGCTGCTGACCGCCTGGCTGCGCCACCCCGGCCGCCCGATACGCGAGGCCGCCGCCTACGCCGTCACCGGGCCGCTGCACACCTGGCGACCGGCCGCCGCGGCGCTGGTGCCGGCCCTTGCCGCCGCCCAGCGAGACTCTTCCGAGGCCGTTCGCACGATCACCCTGCGGCATCTGGCCGGCGCCGGTCAGGCCGCCGCAGGAGCCGCAGACCTGCTGTGGGCCGCCGTGGAGAAGGGCCCGGTGCACAGCCAGGGCACGGTGTTCGCCGACGATCGCCCGGTCGGCGCCTCCGCGCTCGTCTCGCTCTGCCTGCTGCGGGACCCGCGCGCCGACCGGTTTCTGGCCGCCTTGCTGCGCGAGCGCCCGCTTCGGACGGCGGGACTGGATGACGCCATCGAGGCGATCGGTCCGTGGGCCACAGCGTGCCGGTCAGTGATCGTCGACGCCGTCGAGGCGGCGGAGGCCGGAGCCGTCCGGGCCCGGCTGATCCGGGCGGCCGGCAGGGCGGGAGCCGACCCGGCCGGGCTGGTGCCGGTGTTGCGACGACACGTCGCCGAGCACCCGCACTCGGCGAGCGAGCTTCTCGGCGATCTCGGGCCGGCCGCGGTCGCGGCGCTGCCCGAGCTGATCGCGATGCGGGCCGACGACGACCCCGCCCGGAAGCGGATCGCGGCCCGGGCACTGTGGCGGATCACCGGCGAGGTGGACGACCTGCTCACGGTGCTCCGCGACCAGATTCGCGAACACGGCGCGCTGGAGACCCTCGCCGAAGTCGGCCCGGCCGCGGCCGGGCTGGCCGAGCTGCTCCCGCCGATGTTCGACGGTGACGACGAGTGGCGGGCGGTCCACGCGGCCATCGCCTACTGGCACCTCACCGGTGCCGCCGGCCCGGTCGTGCCGGTCCTGGTGCGCTACGTCGCGTGCGTCCCGTGGGGAGTCCTGGCGGTGCGTGCGCTGGCCGCCATCGGGCCGGCCGCGCAGGAGGCGATCCCGGTGCTGCGGGCGCACGCCGGCTCGCCGTACCGGGCGGTGGGGTGGCGCTGGGGCGGCTCGGACGGCCTGGTCGCTGAGGACGAGGGATGGCTTGCGGTGTGCCATTACGCCATCGACCGGATCCAGGGCGGGCAGCCGGACAGTGGCTGGCCGGACGTCCTCGTACCCGAAGCATTCCGGCAGCCATGATGACGCGAGCGCGGCCGCCCGACGAAGACCGCCGGAAGGCAGGGGCCAGTAAAACGCGAGTCCGGCCGCCGACGAGGACCGCTGGAAGGCGGCCTACCAGGACGCGAGCGCGGCCGGCCGCCGGAGACCGCCGGAAGGCAGGCCCGCCGGCCAAAACGCGAGCGCGGCCGCCCGGATGGGCGGCCGCGCTCGCGACGGGCTCAGGCGGCCGGCAGCAGCGTCCAGCCGGAGTCGCGGGCGCGGGAGGCGGCCAGGATGCCGGCCACCGCGGCCGCGTTGGTGATCTCGCCGCGGAAGACCATGGCGACCGCCTCGTCCAGGGCGACGCGGCGGACCTCCAGGTCGGCCTCCTCCGCGGTCCGCGCGTGCCGGTCGGCCTCCGGCACCGGGGTGAGGTCGCGGGCCAGGAACACCCGCACCCACTCGTCGGAGAAGCCGGGTGAGGTGTGCAAGTCGATCAGCGGCTCGATCCGGCCCGCCGTGAGGTCCGCCTCCTCGGCCAGTTCCCGCGCCGCGGTCACCGCCTCGTCCTCGCCCTCCACATCGCGCAGGCCGGCCGGCAGCTCCCAGAGGCGCTGCCGGACCGCGTGCCGGTACTGCTTGATCAGCACCACCCGGTCGTCGGAGTCGAGGGCGACCACGACGACGGCGCCGCGGTTCTCCACCACGTCACGGTCGGCGGTGCTGCCGTCCGACATGGTCACGTCGTCGGTGAAGACCGTGAAGATCGCGCCTTCGTACCGTTCGACACGGGACACCGTCTCGTGCTCGAACGCCATGTCAGGCGACCTCGACCGGCTCGACCGGCAGCTCGTCCGCGGCGGCGTACACGATCGCGGCCTTGACCAGCCCGTCGAAGAGGGGGTGCGGCCGGGTCGGCCGGCTCTTCAGCTCCGGGTGCGCCTGGGTCGCCACGAAGTACGGGTGCACGTCCCGGTCCAGCTCGATGAACTCGACGAGCCGGCCGTCCGGCGACGTGCCGGAGAAGACCAGACCGGCCTGGGACAGCTTGTCCCGGTAGTCGTTGTTCACCTCGTAGCGGTGCCGGTGCCGCTCGGAGATCTCCGTGGAGCCATAAACCTCGGCGACGATGGAATCGGCCTTCAACGCAGCCGGGTACGCACCGAGCCGCATGGTCCCGCCCAGGTCGCCCTTGCCGGCGACGATGTCCTCCTGGTCGGCCATCGTGGAGATCACCGGGTACGGCGCCTTCTCGTCGAACTCGACCGAGTTGGCCCCGGACAGACCGGCCAGGTTGCGGGCGGCGTCGATCGTCATGCACTGGAGACCGAGGCACAGACCGAGGATCGGGATCTTGTTCTCCCGCGCGTACCGCGAAGTGTTGACCTTGCCCTCGATCCCGCGCACGCCGAAGCCGCCCGGGATGACGATGCCGTCCGCGCCCTTCAGGGCGGCGGCCGCGCCGGCCGGGGTGTTGCAGTCGTCGCTCGGCACCCAGCGGATCTTGATTTTCACGGTGTTGCCGAAGCCGGCCGCCCGGATGGCCTCGCTCACCGACAGGTACGCGTCCGGCAGGTCGACGTACTTGCCGACCAGCGCGATCGTGATCGTGCGCTTCGGGTGGTGCACCCGCTCCAGCAGGTCGTTCCAGGTCTTCCAGTTGACGTCCCGGAACGACAGACCGAGTCGGCGCACCACGTACGCGTCGAGGCCCTCGTCGTGCAGCACCTTCGGGATGTCGTAGATGCTCGGCGCGTCCGGGCAGGCGATGACCGCCTCGCGGTCGACGTCGCAGTAGAGCGCCAGCTTGTGCTTGAGCTTCTCCGGGATCTCCCGGTCGCTACGGCAGATCAGCGCGTCCGGCTGGATACCGATGTTGCGCAGCGCCGCCACCGAGTGCTGGGTCGGCTTGGTCTTCAGCTCGCCCGACGGCGCCAGGTAGGGCACCAGCGACACGTGCAGGTAGAAGACGTGGTCACGGCCGACCTCGTGGCGCACCTGGCGGATCGCCTCCAGGAACGGCAGCGACTCCATGTCGCCGACCGTGCCGCCCACCTCGGTGATGACGACGTCCGGCACCCGGCCCTGCTCGTCCGGATCGGCCATCGCGAAGATCCGGCTCTTGATCTCGTTCGTGATGTGCGGGATCACCTGCACGGTGTCGCCGAGGTACTCACCGCGGCGCTCGCGCGCGATGACCGCCGAGTAGACCTGGCCGGTGGTGACGTTCGCCTTGCCGGACAGGTCCCGGTCCAGGAAGCGCTCGTAGTGACCGACGTCCAGGTCGGTCTCGGCGCCGTCCTCGGTGACGAAGACCTCGCCGTGCTGGAACGGGTTCATCGTTCCGGGGTCGACATTCAGATAAGGGTCAAGCTTCTGCATCACGACGCGGAGACCGCGGGCGGTGAGCAGATTGCCGAGGCTGGAGGCGGTGAGGCCTTTGCCCAGCGAGGAGGCGACGCCCCCGGTGACGAAGATGTGCCGCGTCTCGCGCACTGTTGAGGCCAAGGCCCGCTCCCGTGGTCGCCGATCTTCCGGTTCTTGCGGCCGGGGCAGCGCCCCATCCACGGGAGTCCACCGTAACACCGATTGCCGCCGGTGCCATGTTCGGGCTGGTCGGCGTGCGTGTCATCGGATCCGTTAGATCACCACTACTGGATCTTCGTCGGATTTGCGCAGTGACGGCCCGCCCGGTCCGTCCGTTTCGCCCGGTGGCGGCGTCCGGTCGGCGGCGTGCACCAGCACCCGCAGCGCGGTGAGCACCGCCACAGGAACCGCCGCCGCGGCCGCCGCACCGGCCGCGCCGACCGCGGTGCCGCCGAAGACACCGGCGATCAGGGTGGCCACCGCCGTACCGGCCAGCCCGGCGCGTACCGCGGGATGCAGCCCGTACACCCGGGTCAGCCCGCCCCACGGGGAGAACTGGCAGAACAGCAGCATCAGCGTCCCGGCGAGGGCGAGCAGCGTGAGCGGGCTGTCCAGCAGCGCCTGCCCGTTCGCGGCGGCCGCCCGCTGCATCGCCGGGCCGGCGGTGCCGTTCCCCAGGGCGGTCAGGAACCGTCCCAGCGTGCCCTGCTCCAGCGGCAACCGGCTCAGGTCCAGCGCCGCGAACCCGGCCGTCACGGCCAGCCCGGCCACCGTCGCCCAGGCCAGCCGGGGGAAGGTCAGCCAGCCGCCGGTGCTGAGCGCCGCCGCGACACACACCCCGGCCGTCACCGCGATGGCGCCCACCGGGTCGGCACCCAGGTACGGGCTGCCGACCATGACCACGCCGATGCCGCCGAAGAAGACGATCACCACCGGCCGCCAGCGCCGGCTCACCCACTGGGCCAGGCAGCCGGCCAGCAGCAGCAGACAGGCCACGAACACGCCCAGCCCGACACTGCCCAGCCCGGCGTAGCGGACCCCGTACACCGCCGAATAGCCGGCCACCCCGTTGAGCTGCAAACGGGACCCGGTGAGCAGGTCCACCGCGATCACCGTCGCGCCGATCGCGGAGACCGCCGCCATCGGCCACAACGTCTCCCGGTAGCGGGGCGTCAACCGGATCAGCAGGGTGCCGGCCACCATGATCGCACCGGTCGCCGACCCGAATATCCACGCCGGATGGGTGCTGTTCCACCACGGCGCCAGGTCGGCGAGCAGGGCCGCCGGGATGGCCAGGCCGGCCGCGATCAGTGCCGCCTCGGCCAGCGCCACCAGCCGGGGCGGCGGCAGCGGCGGAGCGGCCGGGCCGGCGTGCCGGCGGGCCCGGACCAGCACCGGGACCACCGCCACGAAGAGCAGGAACTGCACGATCGCCAGCACGGTGAAGAAGATCTCGGCGACGCCGCGCTGGGCGATCGACCGCTGGTCCGCGTCGTGGTTGCCCTGCATCGCCTCGGCCGGGTCGGACGGCCGGCCGTCGGAGACGGTGGCCGCGTACCCGTTGAACAGCTTCTCCGGCGACGGGCGGCCCAGCGCGGACAGCACCGTCGGCGCCAGGTCGACAAGCTGCAGGTAGCCGTCGCGGCCGGTGCCCGCGGAGGTCAGCCAGCCGCCCTGCCAGCCCTCCCCCTCGGCGATCGCCACGTGCAGCCGTGAGGTGCGCTCGGTGTCCGACAGCCCGGCGATCACCATGAGCGACCGCTCCGGGCGGGCGGCCAGCACCCGGGCCAGCACCGCGTCGGCCGCGGCCACGGCGGCCTGCCGTTCGGCTCCGCTACCCGAGATGGTGCCCAGGTCCACGATGCTCAGCACGCACTGGCCGAGCAGTGGCGCCGGATCATCCGGCAGTTCGGGCAGGTAGCGGTCGACGCGGCCGAACGGGCGGGCCGCCGCGATCGCCGCACCCGGCCCCACGGCCACCGTGCAGCGCACCGACTCGGCCAGGGCGCCGGGCGTGGTGCCGTACGGCAGCCGCTCCTGATTGGTCCGCACCACCGTCCGCTGATCGACCACGTTCGCCCCGAAACCGTCCGGCTGGGTGAGTTCCGGTTCCGCCGGCGGGCATCGGCCGGTCACCGCCCGGGTGTCCCACGCCGCATAGTTACCGGCGCCCAGCGTGAGCCAGCCGTCCGACGGACAGGTCACGGCGTGCGCCGAACGTACCGACAGCCAGCCCACCGAGCCCTGGGTCGCCTCCTGCCACAGCGCCGGGGTACGCCTCGGATCGAGGTCCTCCCAGCGCAGCCCGGCCGCGGCCGCCACCACCACGTAGTCGGCGCGGCCCCGGCGCGACTCCTCATCGGGGCTGACGGTCAGACCGGTCAGGCTGGCCACCGCTATCAACGCCACCAGCAGGTACGGCACCCACACCTTGGCACGCGGGCCGCGCGGGGTGCCGGGACGTCGTACCCGGCGCAGCCGGTTGAGCCAGTGCGGCACCCTGATCACCGGCGAACCGCCGCGACTTCCGCGTACGCCGAACGCACGTCAGCCACCACGTCCGCCTCGGTCGGCCAGGTCGCCGCCTGCCGGGGCCCCCGGGCCGCGTAGTCGGCGCGCAGCTCCGGGTCGCCCAGCATGCGCCGGACCGCCTGGTCGAGCGCGTCCAGGTCGTTCGGCGGGATCAGCATGGCGGCATCGCCGACCAGTCCCGGCAGCCCGCCTACCGCGGTGGTGACCAGCGGGACCCCGGCGTGCAGCGCCTCCTGGGCGAACAGCTGACGCGCCTCCCAGTCGCTGGTGACCACCGCCAGGTCCGCGCCGAGCAGCAGATCCGGCACGTCGGTGCGGTGCCCGAGCAGATGGAACGGGGCATGCACCCGGGACGCCTGCTGCGCCAGCGGCATGTAACTCGGGCCGGAACCGGCCACCGCCACCTCCGGCGCCGGATCCAGCTCCCGCCATCGGGCCGCGGCGTCGACCAGCAGGTCGTAGTGCTTCTGCGGATGCAGCCGGCCGACCGACAGGATCAGCGGAGTCTCCGGGCGCAGCCGGAACTCCGCACGCACCGCCGCCCGGGTCCGCCGCGGCGGCGCCATCTCCGGCGCCGCGACCGGCCCCAGCCGCGCCTTCTTCGCGCCGAGCGCGACGGCCCGCTCCACCAGGTCCTCCGACGCCCCGAGCGTCAGCGCGGCGTTGCGCGCCACGATCCGCTCCACCAGGGCGCCGGCCTGGCCGCGCAGGCCTTTCGCCAGCACGGCGTTGTGCCAGGTGGCCACGAGAGGTACGCCGGTCCGCGCGAGCGACACCACGAAAGCGGCCCGCAGACCGTGCGCATGGATCACCTCGGCGTCCCGCCCGGTGATCGCCCGGCGCAACGCCCGGATCGCCCCGGAGTCCTGCGGCCCGGGGTCGGCCGGGATCTCCACCGGCGCGAACTCCACCCCGGCGGCGCTGAACCCGTAGTGCTCGTCGGTCGCGGCCGGTGCGCAGACCAGCACCCGGCAACCGGCTGCCAGCAGGCCGCGGGCCAGCGAGGCGACGTGCCCGCCGGTGCCGCCGGTGGCGGAACCGAGCACCAGCACGACCGAGCCGCACCAACCGTCGTCGCCGCTCACGAGCCGTATTCCTCCCTCGAATCGCACATCCCGGCCGGACCGTCGCAGAATCGACGGGCCAGGGAAAGCTTGTCATCGCCGGTGGCCGGTTCCGTCACGGCCCCGGGCGGATCACCGGCGCAGCCGCCTCCGCAGCACGGCCACCAGCGGTTTCAGGTCTCGCCGGTCCAGCACGAACGCCACCGCGACGAACACCGCCACGACCGCGACACCGCCCAGCATGCCCTCCGCGAGGCGGGCGAACACTCCCGGGGTGGGCCAGAACGCCGCCTCGAGGCCGGCCACCGTCCCCCACCCGGCGAGCGCACCGGCACCACCCGCCACCACCGCGGCGAGGCTCGCCCGGCCCAGCCCGGCGAGCGCGCCCGGTCCGGCGTGCCTTCGCACCGCGAGCGCGAGCAGCACCGCGAGCACCGTCATCCCGATCGAGTTCGCCAGGCCCAGCCCGAGCACCTGCCGGTCCTCGCCGAGACCCTGGAAAGCGAGCGCGGCCGCCGCCGCGACCATCCAGCCGGCCGCCGTGGAGAACGCCGCCGCGCGGGTCGCGCCCCGGGCGTAGAGAGCGCGCGAGAGCAGCGCGAACAACGCGTAGCCGAACAGGCCGGGCGCGAATCCGACGATGCCCGGCCAGGCAGGCTTCGCCTGCATCAGAACCGCTGCGGGCACGGCGAGCACGGCCAGCGCGGCCGCACCGACACCGGCAAGAAGCATCACGGTACGCGCGGACGACGCCAAAGCCTCCCGATAGCTGTCCTCGTCGCCGTGCTCGGCAGCCGATGACAACCGCGGGTAGACCGCCGTGGCCAGCGGCACCGCGAGCACCGCCCAGGGCAGCAGGAACACCGTCTGCGCCGCGTTGTAGAGGGTGAGCCCGCCACTCGCCGTCAGCGCGACCACCACCAGCAGCATCACCTGCTGCGAACCGACCGTGACCGCGCCCGCCCAGCCGAGCTGCACCGCCTTGCGCCCGTCACCGGCCGGGAACCGCAGCGCCGGCCGCAGCCGCAGGCGCAGCCGCCGCACCGGGATCACCAGGCAGAGCGAGAGCACCACCACGCCCAGCGTGGTGCCGGCGGACAGGGTCAGCTCACCGGCCGTGGACAGGCCGGGCAGATCGGTCTTGGCTCCGTCGATCACCGCGTAGGCCAGGTAGGCGCCCATCACGGTCACGCTGGACAGCAGGGGCGCGATCACCGGCCAGGCGAACCGGTGGTGGGCCTGCAGGACGCCGGTCAGCACGATCCCGATGCCGTAGAGCGGCAGTTGCGGCGCGAAGACCCGCAGCATGCTCGCGGCGACCTCCTGCTGGTCGGCCGGCACCTTCGGCAACAGGCCGGCGATCGGCCCGGCCAGGAGCGCGACCAGCACCGCCAGCGGTACGAGCAGCAGCAGTACCCAGGTCAGCAGGGCCGAGGTGACGGCGCGCACCCGGCGGTGATCCCCGGCCGTCACCGCCCCGGCCAGCAGTGGCACGACCAGGCTCGCCAGGGCGCCACCGGCGACCAGCTCGAAGACGATGTTCGGGATGACGTTGGCGGCGTTGTAGATGTCGCCGAGGTCGTCGTGCCCGACCGTGCTGAGGAAGACGAACGTGCGGCCGAAACCGGCGAGCCGGGCCACCACCGTGAGCACGGTGATCAGCGCGGCGGCTCCGGCGATCTTGGCGGTGGCCCCGCCGGGAAGACCGATCCTGGAGCCGGTGGTGGAATCCGCCTCTTTCGCGGGCCGGGTGCCCGGGTCACGCGTATCGGAAAATTCGCCCGGCGCCGCGCCGGGGTCGGCGGGCTGTTTCACGCCTGCGGTGGCCGGCGGCCGAGCTCGTCGAGGGACCGCAGCCAGGGCGTGTCCTGGATGACCTTGGTGAAGCTGACCTTCTCGCTGGCCGCGGTCAGCGCGGCCAGCGCGGTCAGCGCGGCCGCCCGCCCGGCCGTCGACGTGCGCGCGGTCAGCGCCACCCCGAGCAGCGCGCCCAGCGCGTTCGCCCCGGAGTCACCGAGCATGATCTCCTCGTTCAGGTCGGCCGGCAGCAGCGCCGCGGCGGCGCCGAGCGTCCCGGCCGCCATCGAGGCGTTGCGGCCCACCGCCAGCGGCGCCCCGATGATCGCGCCCCCCTTGATCGCCCGGCCCGGGCGCAGGTCGAGCAGGTTCAGCAGGTTCGCCGTCCCGGCGATCACGCCGGCGCCGAGCAGCACGTCCACGCCGCGCCCGAACCGGCCGGAGCGACGGCTGCCGACCAGCGCCGACGCGGCCAGCCCGGCCGCACCCACCCCGGCGATCTTGACAAGGCCGCTGGTGACGCGGCCCTCCCGCAACGCGCCGAGATGCCCGGCGAAGCCTTTCGCCGCCTTCTGCTCCGGGCGGTTGCCGACCAGGTCGTCGTAGAAGCCGACCGCGCCGCTCACCGCGCCGGCCGTCACCGCCGCGGCGGCCAGCCGCCGGGTGCGGGCGCCGGACGCGGCACCGAACGTGGCACCGACCGCGAGCGCCGGGCCGCCGGCGAGAGACACCGTGCGTCCGTGGAAGTTGGTGCGGTTCAGCTCACCCGCGTTCGGGTCGCGGCGAACCCAGGCCAGCGTGGTACGCGCCACCGACGCGCCGATGCCCAACGAGCGGAGGAAAGCCATGGCCGAGAAGTCTAGCGGTGGTGGAGCCCTGCACTTGCGGTCGGCCGGTGGGTGCTGACCAGCGGCCGGGGTGCCCGCTTGCGGTTCGCAGGGCCGGTTACGGTCGGCCGGTGGTTGCCGGCCGCCCGGCCGGGCGTGGCCGTCGCGGTCTGGATCAGGGAGACAGCCACTGCTCCTAGCTCGCGGTCGACGAGGAGGGGTTTGGGCGCCGGCTGTGCGCGAGGGCCGCGCCGGGCTGACCGCCGCAAACGGGCTCCAAAGGGCTTACGTGGTCAGGGTCCCAAGCGATGATCTTGCTTGGCCCAACCTCAGTGCTGTCTCAACGGCCGCCAGACAGCACCCACGTTGGGCCGGACAAGACCCTGACCCCGCGGCAGGCGGCCGGGCCTGCTCGCAGCGCGACGGATCGGTGTTTCCCGGCGGCCGCGGTGAGGCCGGGACGGACAGCCCGGCTCGCGCCGGGAGGACGGGCACGCGTCGGCTTCGGCAAGACGCCGGTCACCCGTACCGAAGAAGCAGCGCAACCGGCAAGCAAACCTCGACCCGCTGGTGTCGCAGATCGCCGGCACCCGGGCCTTCTGCTCCTTGGCGTGCCGCAGCGCCACGAAGTCTGTATGGGCGTGGCTACTGCGCGGGTGCCGGGACCATCGAGGTCGCGCCCGCGGCCAGGCCGTATTGTCCGACCCGGTTCAGTACCAGCCGCTCGTAGGTGGCCATCCCGGTCGCCACCTGACCCTGCACTGTGCTGACGTTGTCCACCGTGGAGATCGTCTTCACCAGGGTCGGGTCGTTGCGGACCATGGCCACCAGGTTCCCGTCACCGGCGCTGTCGCCGGCCACCACCAGCGGCCGGTTCTTGCCGAACTGGGTGGCCATGGTGACCGCCGACTGGCTCTTGCGGGTCGCTTCCTTGTCGGTCGCCGGCGGCCCGGCCACCAGCACGATCGTCTCCGCGCCGCCGGTCGCCTTCTCCGCGGCGGTGAGGTAGCCGGGTTTCGAGAACGCGGCCAGCACCGCGGTCACATCACCGGGGGCCGGCGAGCTGGTGCCCAGTAGCAGAGTGAGCGCGAGCAGTGCGCTCGCCGTCTCCACGCCGTCGCTGTTGTTCGGCAGGCCGATCACCGGGATGCTCGGCTGCGACGACGCGTGAGCCAGGTCGAGCAGCTCGTTGGCGTTGGCCTGCTCGAAGAATTTCGTCTCGATGCCGACCCGGGCGGTGACCGTCGCGCCGGCCACGTTGAGCATCTCCACCACACCGTCAGCGGCGTCACCGGCCTCGGGCAGGGTCACCACGGCCACCTTGCGCCCGGCCAGCCGGCCAGCCAGCCCGTACGGCGCCATCTCCCGGGCGAACTCCTGGTTGCGGCTCAGCTCGTCACGCGCCTGCTGAACCTGGTCGCGCTTGAGGTCGTTGTCCTTCTTCAGCGCGTTCAGGTTGTTCCGCAGGTTCTCCGACACCGGGCCGTTGAGGGCCGCGGTGCCGACCACCAGCCCGATCGCCAGGGCCAGGAAGACCGCGGTGAGCGAGACCACGTGGTACCGGAAGTTGATCATGACGCCTCTCAGATGAGGTTGCTCAGCTGGAAGACGAAATTGTCCCACCACTCGGACACCACAGTGAGATACGCCTTCCCCACCGTCGACACCGCGACCGCCGACGCCATCGCCGCCATGGCCGACAGAACCAGCAGCAGCAGCGCCGACCCGGAGATGTTCTGCCGGTAGAGCCGGCTCACACCCTTCGCGTCGACGAGTTTCCCGCCGACCTTCAGCCGGGTGAGGAAGGTGGAAGCCATCCCGCCGCGGCCCTTGTCCAGGAACTCGACCAGGTTCGCGTGGGTGCCGACGGCGACGATCAGCGACGCGCCCTTCTCGTCGGCGAGCAGCATCGCCAGGTCCTCGCTGGTCGCCGCGGCCGGGAAGGTCAGCGCGTCCACACCCAGGTTCTCCACGCGTTGCAGGCCGGGCGCACGGCCGTCCGGGTACGCGTGGACCACCACCTCGGCACCGCACCGCAGGACGTCGTCGGTGACCGAGTCCATGTCCCCGATGATCATGTCCGGGGTGTAGCCGTTCTCGACGAGCGCGTCGGCACCGCCGTCCACCCCGATCAGCACCGGCTTGTACTCGCGGATGTACGGCCGCAGAACGTCCAGGTCGTCCTTGTAGTCGTAGCCGCGGACCACGATCAGTACGTGCCGGCCGGCGATGGACGTCTGCACATCCGGCACGCCGACGCCGTCGAGCAGCAGGTCCCGTTCCTGCTTCAGGTAGTCCATGGTGTTCGCCGCGAACGCCTCGAGCTGCACCGACAGCCCTTCCCGGGCCTCGGCCATCGCCTTCGCCACGGACTCCGCGTCCTGCCGCACCCCGGTCGCCACCGGCTCGCCGCCGAGCAGCACGGTGCCGCCCTCGACGCTCACCACCTGACCCTCGCGGATGCCCTGGAAGACCTCCTCGCCGAGGTTGTCGACCAGGACGACACCACCCTGGATGAGCACCTCGGGACCGAGATTCGGGTACCGCCCGGAGATCGACGGCTTGACGTTGAGCACCGCCGTCACCCCCGCCGCGACCAGCGAGTCGGCGGCGACCCGGTCCAGGTCGACGTGGTCGATCACGGCGATCTCACCGGGGCGCAGCCGGCCGGTCAGGCGCTTGGTGCGCCGGTCCAGCCGGGCCAGCCCGGAGATCGGGCCCGGCTCGGTGCCACGCGCCCGGCGCAGGGTGGGAATGGGAAGTCGCATCCCGGCCATCCTGACACGCCTGCGCATGCCGTCCCCACGCGACATGCGCCAGCTCACCGACAAAAGGGACGTTTCATGCGCGCTTCTCCCGCGCCGCGACAGCGAGCAACTCCTCGGCATGCGCGATGCCCAGGTCGGAATCGGGCAGGCCGGCGAGCATCCGGGACAACTCGCGGGCCCGCTCGGTCTCCTCGACGATCCGGACGCCACTCGTCGTGATCGCCCCGCCGGTGTCTTTCGCGACCACCAGGTGGCGATCGGCGAAAGCCGCGACCTGCGGCAGGTGCGTCACGACCAACACCTGATGCGTACGCGCCAAGCGCGCCAACCGCCGCCCGATCTCCACCGCCGCGGTGCCGCCCACGCCGGAGTCCACCTCGTCGAAGACCAGCGTCGGCGGCCCGCCCGCACCCGCGAACACCACCTCGATCGCCAGCATCACCCGGGACAACTCACCACCGGAAGCGCCCTTCTGCAGGGGCAGCGCCGGCGCACCCGGGTGGGCCAGCAGCCGCAGCTCGACCTCGTCCGCACCGTCCGGACCGGCCGCCAGGTCCACCCCGTCGACCGTCACCGTCGGCTCGTCCCGCGACGGCGCACGGGTCAGCACAGCCACGTCCACCCGCGCGTGCGGCATCGCCAGCCCGGCCAGCTCCACGCTGACCGCCTCGGAGAACCGCCCGGCCGCCTCCCGCCGCGCCGCCGTCAACCGCCCGGCCAGCTCGCCGACCGTCGCCGCCAGCCGCTGCCGCTCCTTGTCCAGCTCATCCAGCAGCTCGTCGGAGTTGTCCAGCTCGCTCAGCTTGGTCCGTGCGTGGTCCGCCCAGGCGATCACACCGTCGATGTCGTCCGCGTACTTCCGGGTCAGCGCCCGCAGCGCGGCCCGCCGCTCGTAGATCGCCTCGAGCCGGGCCGGGTCCGCGTCCAGGGTCCCCAGGTACGCCGACAGCTCGGAGGAGACGTCACCCACCAGGGTGGCCGCCTCCTCGATCCGGGCGGCCAGGTCGCCGAGCGACGGATCCACCGCCGACTGCCCCTCCAGGGTCCGGCGGGCCAGGCCGAGCAGCTGTGTCGCGTCCGGCGTGTCGTCGGCCGCCTCCACCCCGCCGGCCAGGGCCTGCCCGGCCAGCGTCGCGGCGACCCGCAGGCCCTCCGCGTGCTCCAGCCGCTGCACCTCGGCACGCAACTCGTCGTCCTCACCCGGCTGCGGGTCCACCCGGGTGATCTCGTCGAGGCCGAGCTTCAGCAGGTCCGCCTCCTGCGACCGCTGACGGGCGTTGCGCCGCCGGTCGGTCAGATCCTCGACCACGGCACGCCAGCGGGTGAACGCCTCCCGGTAGCCGTCCAGCAGCTTCTCGTGCTCTGGCCCGGCGAACCGGTCCAGCGCCGAACGCTGCTCCGACGGACGCAGCAGGCGCAACTGGTCGGACTGGCCGTGCACCGCGAGGACCTGCTCACCCAGCTCGCTGAGCGTCGACACCGGCATGCTGCGACCACCGACGTGTGCCCGGGACCGCCCCTCGGCCGTCACCGTGCGGCTCAACAGCACCGAGCCGTCGTCGTCGGCCTCACCACCGGCGTCGGTGATCCGGGTCCGCACGGCGTCGCCCAGCGTCCCGCCCACCTTCAGCCGGCCCTCCACCACGGCACGGCCCGGGTCGGCCCGGACCCGGCCGGCGTCGGCGCGGCCACCGAAGAGCAGTCCGAGACCGGTCACCACCATCGTCTTACCGGCACCGGTCTCACCAGTGATCACATTCATCCCGGACGTGAGCCTCAGTGTGGTGTCGTCGATGACGCCGAGCCCGGTGATGCGCAGTTCCTCCAGCACAGGGCAGACAGTATCGGGACCCACCGACAAATGCCCACCGCGGGTAGCTGCGCTTACCCGCGGCGGAAAACCGAAGCAACCCCGATGGTCAGCGTCGATTCCCGCGCCACCCGACCACCGGCAACTCGAACTTCGCGACAAGCGTGTCGGTGAACGGTCGCGGCGCCAACCGCACCAGCCGGACCGGCAGCTGACCCCTTTCGACAGTCACCGTCGAGCCCGGCGGCAGGTCCCAGGTGCGGCGGCCGTCACAGCAGAGCACCGCAAACGACGTGTACGGGTCGACCGTCACCACGAACGTCGACGTCGGCGCGGTCACCAGCGGCTTGCTGAACAGAGCGTGCGCGCTGATCGGCACCAGCAGCAGCGCCTCCACCTCGGGCCAGACCACCGGGCCACCGGCCGAGAACGCATACGCCGTCGAGCCGGTAGGTGTGGCACACACCACACCGTCGCAGCCGTACCGCGACAGCGGTCGTCCATCGACGTCCACGAGCAGCTCGAGCATCTGCGCCCGCTGCCCCTTCTCCACGGTCACCTCGTTGAGCGCCCACGACTCGGCGATCAGCCGCCCGTCGTACTCCGCCCGCACGTCCAAAGTGAGCCGCTCGTCCACCTGGTACTCGCCGGCCACCACCTCGGCGACCGCGGTGTCGATGTGCTCGATCTCCGCCTCGGCGAGGAACCCGACCTTGCCCAGGTTGATGCCGAGCAGCGGCGCCTTCACCGGCCGGGCCAGCTCCGCGGCGCGCAGGAAGGTGCCGTCCCCGCCCAGCGCCAGCACGATCTCCACACCCTCGGCGGCGCTCGGGCCGTCGGCCGGTTTCACCCCGTCGGGCAGTTCCAGATCGGCGACCTCGTCAGCGATGACCCGGACCTCGAACCCGGCCGCGATCAGATCGAGTGCCACCGCACGGGCATGCTGCGTACTCTGCCGGCGCCCGGTGTGCGTCACCAGCAGAGCCGAGCGCGTCATTTCTCCTCCATGATGTCGAGATACTCGCCCGCGGCAGACCGCCGGGGCTGGGACCCAAGCCCACTTCCCACGCCGGCCGCGCTCGCTGCGCCGGCTTCGGCCGCGGTTTCCGTGCCGGCCACGCCCGCTACGCCGGCTTCGCCCGCGGATTCCGCACCAGCCACGCCCTCTACGCCGGCATCGGCCGCGGATTCCGCGCTGGCCGCACTCTCCACGCCGGCTTCGGCCGCTCCGCCGGACGGGCCGGCGGCGACCACGGCCTCGACCCGGGCCCGATCGGCCGGCGGCGCGTCCCGCCGGAACCACACGAAGAACTCCACGTTGCCGCTCGGCCCGGGCAGCGGGCTGGCGGTCACGTCCACCACACCCAGCCCCAGCTCCGCGGCGGCCGCCGCCACGTCCAGCACCGCCTCCGCGCGCAGCCGCCAGTCACGCACCACGCCACCGGCGCCGACCCGTTCCTTGCCCACCTCGAACTGCGGCTTCACCATCAGCGCCAGGTCACCATCGGGCCCGGTGCAGGCAGCCAGCGCGGGCAGCACCAGCCGCAGCGAGATGAACGAGAGGTCGGCCACGGTCAGATCGACCGGCCCGCCGATCGCCTCAGGGGTCAGCGTCCGCACATTGGTGCGCTCCTGAACCACGACCCGCGCATTGGTACGGATCGGCCACGCCAACTGCCCGTAGCCCACGTCGACCGCGACCACCTGCCGTGCACCGGCCCGCAGCAGCACATCGGTGAAGCCACCGGTCGACGCGCCCGCGTCCAGGCACCGGCGCCCCTCGACGCCGAGACCCTCGAACCCCTTCAGAGCACCGGCCAGCTTGTGCCCACCCCGCGACACATATTCGGTCTGCGGATCCTCCCCGGTCACCACCACCGGATCAGCCGGGTCGACCATGGCCGCCACCTTGTGGGCGACGGTGCCCCGAACCAGCACACGGCCGGCCGCGACGAGCGCGGCGGCCTGTTCCCGGGAACGAGCGAGCTTGCGACGGACGAGCTCAGCGTCCAGACGCGCACGGCGGGCCATAAAGATCCTTTTGCGTACGGGTGTCAGCGGTCGATGCTGGCCAGGGTCTCCTGGAGCACCTGGTGCGCGGCCTCGTACTCGGCGATCTGCTCGGCCGGTGCGAGCCGCGCGGCGTTGGCCAGCGACCGTAGCACCGCGTCCACCGCGGGATGACCGGTGTCCTCCGCGCTCTGCCCCGCCGGCTGAGCCCCATCCGCATCCGCAGGAAGAGCCCCCAGGTCACCACCCGCCGCAAACCCACCGTCCGGCCGCGCGATGCCCGCACGCTGCGGCTGATAACCACCGGGCGGGGGCGCGGGACGGTAACCACCTGGCGGCGGCCCGGGACGTGGGCCCGGCTGTGCGGAGTTGGGGAAGGTCACGGGGTCACGCCTCCGGAGATTCGGTGCTGTTGACTGCCTCCGCCGCCGGCTTCGACTGGCTGGGCACCTGTGCGGCCTTCTTCGCCGGCGTCCGGGCCGCGGCACCGCGCCGCGCCGGAGCGCCGTCCTCCGCCGCCTTACGCGGCGTGTTCTTACGAGCCCGGCCGCCCGGCGACTCGGCATCGGCCGCCTTCCGCGGCGTAGCGTTCCTGCCCGAAACGCCCCCGGCCACCGCCTTCCGCGGCGTCGTCTTACGAGCCCGCCCACCCGGCGACTCGGCATCGGCCGCCTTCCGCGGCGAGGCACCCTCAGCGACCGCGTTCCGCGGCGCGCGCTTGCGCGCCGCCGCAGTGGGGGTCTCCGTCTCGGCGGACGAGGTCTGCTCGCGCTCGGCAGCGACCGAAGCCGCCCGCGATGCCGGCTCCGGCTCGGCGGACAAGGTCTGCTCGCGCCCGGCACCTACCGAAGCCGCCCGCGATGCCGGCTCCGGCTCGGCGGACGAGGTCTGCTCGCGCCCGGCACCTACCGAAGCCGCCCGCGATGCCGGACCCGGCACCTCCGCGGCCGACCCGGAAGCCGACGCTTCTACGGCCGGCCCGCTAGCAGCCGACTGCCCCGCCGCCGAACCCGGCGAGAGCGCCGAAGACGACGAGGGCGCCGAAGACGACGAGGACGGCGCCACGGGTGGCAGCTCGGTACCAGCCGCAGCCTCGACGACCGGGCTCACCGGGGCAGCCGCAGTCCCAGCCGGCCCGCTCTGACCCGGCGTCGGCTCAGCCGCACCAACAGATCCCTCGGCACGCTTGGCAACAGCCTTCTTCGCCGGCGCCCGCTTGGCCGCCGGCACGCCATCCACCGGCACACCCCCAGCAGCCTTCGCCGGCGCCCGCTTAGCCGCCGGCACGCCATCCACCGACGCACCCGCAGCCGCCTTCACCGGCGCCCGCTTAGCCGCCGCCTTCTTGACCGGCGAACCCGCGGCCGGCGCCGGCGGGCTCCCAGCCCGCGTCGCCGCACGCGTCGCCGCGGCCTTCTCAGCCGGGCCGCCAGCGCGCTTGACCGGCGCACGCTTCGCCGCCTTCTTCACCGGCGCCGCGGGCGCGCTGACCTCGACGGCCGCCGCGTTCCCGGACGGCACGGCCGGGACCGTCCCCGCCGCCGGCATCGCGTTCGGCTTGGCCTTGAGCGCCTTCTTCGCGACCGCCTTCTTGGCCGGGCGCGGCGTCGGCGCGGGCTTCTCCAGCCGCGTCCCGCCGGTCGTGCCTTCCGCCGCGGTCGCCCGGGCCTGCGCCTCGCGCAGCTGCCGTTCCAGATCGTGTACGCGGGAGGTCAGGTCCGAGACCTCATCGGCGGTGGCCAGCCCGACCCGCCCGAGCGCCCGGTCCACCTCGTAGCGGACGATGTTCGTCAACGCCTCGCGGTTCGCCATCCCGGCCGAGACCAGGTCCTCCACCAGTCCTTGAACTTGCGCCGCCGTCGCACCGCCCTTGTTGAGCAGTTCCCCGGCGACCTGTTGCGCCTTCTTCCGTGGGGCCTCCGTAAGCCCGAGCGCCAGGTCCAGATACGCCCGCCATGCGTCCGGCATGATCTCGCCTCCTCTCGCCGCGTCGGGTGCCACGCTACCGGGCACCCCCGACAACTTCCTGAGGTACCGTGCTGGTGTCGTGAGGGAGGGTGCGAATGGCCACCGTGGACGAGTGTCGCCAGGCGTTGCACGATCTGGCCGCCAAACTCGCCGCGAATGCGGAGACCCAGGGCAAGCTCGACCTCGACCGGACGCTCGCCTGCCGGGTCACCGACCTGGAGACGGCCTTCCACGCCCGGCTGACCGGCGGCCGGCTGGTCGACATCGCGGACGGCGACGACCCCCGGGCGAAGATCGCTCTGATCGCCGCGAGCGACGACCTGATCGCGCTGACCCAGGGCCGGCTGGACGTCACCCGCGCCATCGCGTCCCGGCAGATCTCCATCAAGGCGAACCCGTTCGACCTGCTCAAGCTCCGCAAGCTCCTTTGATCACACCGCCAGCGACCTGAACTACGAGGTTCGCCCCGGAATGGTTCACCCCTTCCTGAGTGCCCGGAGTCCTTGTCCCGCAGAAGGCGCAACGCCGGTCGTTCCGGCGGCGAACGGTGCAACGATGGAGAGAGGACGACAGGACCCTGGGAGGGATCATGAAACGTCCCCGCCCCGGCCACCCGCGTATCGACGACACGGTGACGGCCGCTGACCTGCACGAACGCTGCGAACAAGTGGCTGTGCCCGCCTTCGACTACATGAGCGGCCCGGTGATGGCCTTCGTCGACGGCTTACTGCACATCGATCCCGACGAGCCCCCACCCCGGCGGCGCTACACATACACGCCCAAACCCACCACTGAGGCGGAGCGCCACACCGACGACGCCGCCTACAGCGCCGGGCACATGCTGGCCGACATAACCCGGATCCGGCCGCGCAGATAGAAAACGCGCGGCCGCAGCCGCGCGTTCACCCATTTGAGGGGTACGAGCAAACGCCCGGTCCCCGCTTCTCCCTGCGGTCCTAGACGCCCCAGGCCCGCAGCAGCTCTTCCGCGTCCGCCGATCCGGCCTCGATCGCCGAGGGCGCCACACCCGCCCACGTCACGCCGCAGAGCAGCCGCAACGCGTCGACCGGGTCACCGGAGCCGTCCAGGACCGCCCGGTCACCGTCACGGGTGACTCGCCAGCCGCCAGCCCGCTCGCCGGGAGCCGGGAGCACCGCCTCCTGCGCCGGACGGAACAGCCCGGACAGGTCGGCGGCCACGTAGGCCGGGCGCCGCTCCGGCGGTGCGGCCAGCAGCTCGGCCGGCCCGCTGACCCCGGTGAGGACGAGCAGGCTCGCCATGCCGGCGCCGACCGCACCCTGGATGTCGGTGTCCAGCCGGTCGCCGACGGCGAGAGGCCGTTCCGCCTTCGACAGCGTCGCCGCCGCCGTGAACAGGCCGGGCTGAGGCTTGCCGACCACCACGTCCGGTTCCCGGTTCAGGGCGGTGCGCAGGACCGCCACCAGCGACCCGTTGCCCGGCAGCGGGCCGCGCGGGCTGGGCAGGGTCCGGTCGGTGTTCGTCGCGAACCAGGTCGCCCCGGCCCGCACCGCGAGCGCCGCCTCGGCGAGGATCTTCCAGCCGACCTCCGGCCCGTACCCCTGAACGACCGCGACCGGCTCGTCCTCGAGCTTGTCGACCGGGGTGAGGCCCGCGTCGCGGACCTCGTCACGCAGCGCGTCCGCGCCGACCACCAGCACCGGCGAGCCGGCCGGCAGCCGCTCCGCGAGCAGGGCCGCGGAGGCGCCGGCCGAGGTGAGCACCTCGGCCGGCTCCGCGCTTACACCCATGCCGTTCAACAGCGTGGCGACGTCCGTGCCACGGCGGGACGCGTTGTTCGTCGCGTACGCGATCGCGGTCCCGTCCGCACGTAACCGCTCGACCGCCTCGGCCGCTCCCGGGATCGGCTTGTCGATCAGGAAGACAACCCCGTCCAGGTCGAAGATGACCAGGTCGTAGTCGCCGGCGAGGTGATCGCTCATGCCTACGGCCGGTCGTCCTCGCTCCGGGCGACGAACTCGTCCCCGGGCTTGTCCAGCGAGTCCGTCCCGCCGCCGGTGACCGTCGAGCCGGGCGTCTCCGGCTTGTCCAGCGAGTCCGTGACTCCACCGCTGACCACCGGCTCCGCCGAGCTGCCGGCCGGCTCCGGCTCGCCGACCGAGTCGGTGACACCGGCGGTGTCCGATTCCTCGTCCGTCGACGGCTTGTCCAGCGAGTCCGTGACACCCGTGACCGCCGGCTTGTCCTCGCCGTCCAGCGGGTCGGTGTTCACGTCGGTCTCGGCGAGACGAGGCTCGTCATCCTCGAGTTCGTCGTCCTCGTCCTCGTCGAACTCGTCGTCGAAGTCGTCGTCGTCCTCGTCGTCGAAGTCGTCCTCGGCCTGGTCGCTCTCGCCGAGCGCCGCCTCGGAGTCCTCGTCCTCGTCGTCGTCAGCCCGATCGCTCTTGCCGAGCGCCGCGTCCTCGGCCCCGGCCCGGTCGCTCTCGCCGAGCGCCGCGTCGGTGTCCTCGTCCTCGTCGTCGGACTCGTCGCCCTCGATCGAGACCCCGTCGAGCTCGAGCAACCGCTCGGCCGCGTCGGTGAGCTGTTCCTCGTCGACGGCGGCGGCCCGCGCGAACCACTCCCGCGCTTCCTCACGGCGGCCCGCCGCGAGCAGGGAGTCGGCGTACGCGTACCGCAGTCGCGCTGCCCACTCGGCGTCGTCGTCGCCGGTCAGCTCGCGCACCTGGAGCATCGCCACGGCGGCCTCGTGCTGGCCGAGGTCACCACGGGCGCCCGCCGCCACGATCAGCAGTTCGATCGCGGTGGCCTTCTCCAGGGTCGCGACGTCCGCGCCACGGAACAGGTCGATCGCGCGTTCCGGACGGCCCAGGGCGCGCTCGCAGTCGGCCAGCTCGGCCAGGTGCGTCTGCCGCCCGGTCATCCGGTGGTAGGTACGCAGCTCAGCGATCGCGGTCGTCCAGTCACCGACCGCGTAGGCCGCCAGACCGACCGCCTCACGGACCACCGAGATCCGCGACGCCAGCCGGCGCGCGGCGATGGCGTGCTGCAGGGCCAGCTCCGAGTCCTCGTCGATGATCTGGCCGGCCGCGACGAGGTGGCGAGCCACCGTGTCAGCGACGTCCCGGGCCAGCGCGACGAGCTCGGCACGGACCTCCTGGTCGAGATCGGTCGCCTGGATCTCCTCGGGGATCTCCGGCGCCTGGAAGACCGGCTGCCCGGCGTCCCGCTCGTCCTGACGGTCGTGCCCGGCACCGTTGTCCCGGAAGCCACCCCGGTCGTCACCACGGAAACCACCCCGGTCACCACCGCGGTCGTCCCGGCGGAAGCCGCCACGGTCGCCGCCGCCCTGGTAGCCACCACGGTCCCGGTCGCCGCCACGGCTGCGGTCATCGCTGCGGAAGCCGCCCGGACGGTCACCCTGCGGACGGTCACCCTGCGGACGGTCGCCCCGCGAGCGGTCGTTGAACGGCCGGTCGCCACGCGGGCGGTCGCCGAACGAACGGTCCCGGTCACCCCGGAAGCCACCGCCCTGCGGACGGTCGCCACCACGGAAGCCGCCCCGGTCACCCTGGAAGCTCTCCCGCGGGCCACTCTGCGGACGGTCGCCCCGGAACCCACCCCGGTCGCCACCACCCTGGTATCCGCCACGGTCGCGGTCGCCGCCACCCTGGTAGCCGCCCCGGTCCCGGTCGCCACCACGGAAGCCGCCGCCCTGCGGACGGTCGCCACCACGGTAGCCACCCCGGTCGCTCTGGAAGCCGCCCCGGTCACCGCCACGGTTGCGGTCGCCACCACCCTGGTACCCACCGCGGTCGTCCCGGCGGAAGCCGCCCCGGTCGCCCTGCGGCCGGTCACCGCCGCGGAACCCGCCCCGGTCGCCGCCACCCTGGTAGCCGCCACGATCGCCGCCCTGCGGACGGTCGCCACCACGGAAGCCGCCACGGTCGCCGCCCTGCGGACGGTCACCGCCACGGAACCCACCACGGTCGCCACCCTGCGGCCGATCGCCGCCACGGAACCCACCACGGTCGCCGCCACCCTGGTAGCCGCCGCGATCGCCGCCCTGCGGCCGGTCACCGCCACGGAACCCACCACGGTCGCCACCCTGCGGCCGGTCACCACCGCGGAAGCCGCCACGGTCACCGCCACCCTGGTAGCCACCGCGCGAACCGCCACGGTCGCCACCCTGGTAGCCACCCCGGTCCCGGTCGCCGCCACGGAACCCGCCGCGGTCGCCGCCACCCTGATAGCCACCACGGTCACGGTCGCCACCACGGAAGCCGCCACGATCGCCGCCCTGCGGCCGGTCGCCACCACGGAAACCACCACGGTCGCCGCCCTGCGGCCGGTCACCGCCACGGAAGCCGCCCTGCGGCCGGTCGCCACCACGGAACCCGCCGCGGTCGCCGCCACCCTGATAGCCACCACGGTCGCCACCCTGCGGCCGGTCACCGCCGCGGAAGCCGCCACGGTCACCGCCACCCTGGTAGCCACCGCGCGAACCGCCACGGTCGCCGCCCTGGTAGCCACCCCGGTCCCGGTCACCGCCACGGAACCCGCCGCGCTCACCGCCACCCTGATAGCCACCACGGGAGCCACCGCCCTGGTAACCACCACGGTCCCCGCCGCGCTCGACACCGCGCGAACCGCCACGGTCGCCGCCGGCTGAGGAGCCGCCACGGTCGTCCCGGCGGAAGCCACCGCGGTCGCCGCCGCCCTGGTAGCCGCCGCGCGAACCGCCGCGGTCGCCACCCTGGTAGCCACCCCGGTCCCGGTCGCCGCCGCGGAAGCCGCCACGGTCACCGCCGCCCTGATGGCCGCCGCGGTCTCCACCACGGTTGCCACCCTGGTAGCCGCCCCGATCGCCGCGGCGTGCGTCACCGTCGCCGTCGCGACCGCGGCCGGGACGACGATCGTCGTCGCGGTTGCTGGAGCCGCTGTCCTGCGGTCCTGTAGTCACGGATCATTCCTTCCAGTACGGCGGCGGGCCCTCGGTACGGGCGGCCATGCCTCGACACACAAAGTTACTAGGGAGCAGACACACAAAAGCAGTCGAGGGGCGACCCCCAGCGGGGG
>NZ_JADQTO010000029.1 GCF_015704865.1 Actinoplanes aureus
CCGCGCGTCGTTTATGAATACCCGATGTGCGGGTTAGCGAGAAAGCGCCCGGCCGGCCGGGGGGCAGTCCGGCCGGGCGCCGTCCGGATCAGCGATGCGCCATGATGAGCCCGGCCGGGTCGTAGCAGACCACGTCCAGGGCGCGGGCGATCAGCGCCGGGTCGTAGGTGGTGGCGTGGAACGTCGCCTCCAGGTGCAGGACCCCGTTCATCTCGCTGGTGGTCAGCGTGATCCCCTCGGGCCCGTTGAGCGTCGGGACGCTCTGGTTGACCCGGCCCGCCGGCTCGACCGCCCACGGCAGGTCGCCGAGCACGTCGTGCCGCCCCTGGTTGCTGAAGGTGAGCTGCGGCCGGGGCTCGACCGGGCCCTCGGTGGGGTACGGGTCCGGCATGCCCGGCGCACCGGTCAGCATGATCTTGCCTTCGCGCAGCAGCATCATGGTGAGGATCCGGCCGGTGGCCAGCTCCGCCTTCAGCGTCTTGTGGATGGCGACCGGGTCGGTGAGGCTGGGCGGCGTCAGGAACGGCCCCTGGCAGAAGTTGCTGTCGATGCTGACGCCCTTGTCCAGGTAGCGGCGGGCGTCGGCGAGGAACGTGGCACCCCGCAGGTCCGGCCGGTAGCCGTGCTCGATCAGCGCCGCGGTGAACGCCGCGAAGGTGATGGCCGAGGTGGTGACGCCGGGCGCGTACTCGTCACGCCAGGCGCGCATCTGGCCGAGCACCCGCGCGGACCGGGCGGTGCGTACGGTCAGGCCGTCCTGCCACGGGCGGGTGGGCGCCGGCTCGGGGTGCGGCGGCCGCGCGAAGCTGAGGCCCGTCTTCCACCGGTCGGGGTGCAGACCGAACTGCTTCCACCAGGCCTTGACCAGCGCCGTGCGGTGCCGCACCGACGGGGCGATACGTGCCGCCCGCTGCTCGTACGCGGCCAGGACGATCTCCCGCACCAGCGTGTTCACCGGGCCCGCGTCGCCGTACGCGTGCGACACCTTCAGCGCGAAGTAGCCGCCGCCGACCAGGATCCGCACCGGGTGGTGCCCACGCGGCTCGGACTGGAGCTGCCGGGTCATCGCGTCGAAGTCCACCGGGCCGGGGCCGAGGTCGGTCACCGCCTCGTGCACGTACCGGGCGAACGACGCGCCGTCCATGTGCTGCCAGTTGGAGCCGTTCCGGTCCAGGCGGGAGACCGCGCGGTGGGTCGGGTCGGAGACGTGCAGGCCGATCAGCGCCTCGCGGACCCGCTCGGCGTTGACTCCGGTGAGCGGGCCGACCGTGCGGATGTACTCCAGCGGCAGCCATGCGCGCTCGCGCAGGGTGAGGCTGGTGGTGGACATGACGTTAACTCCCTCTGCTACCGCGGACATGTCGACGACGGGGGCGAAGACGACCTTCAGGACCATCGGCGCGACCAGCACCGTCTCGATCACCATCACGACGACCACCGCGGTGACCAGGTCGTTGAGGTCGCCCTTGCTGCCGCCCCACCAGGCGGCCAGCAACTCCGCCACGCCGGCGAAGACCGCGAAGATCGCGGCGCCGCGGAGCTTGTTCTGCACCCGGGAGATGGCCAGGAAGAAGTGGTGGAAGACGAACGGGATGTAGGACAGCGCCAGGATGGCGAGGGCGGTGCCGGCGGTCTCCGCGTACTCCGCGCCGAACAGCGACATGATGAAATCGGAGAGGAAGAACACCACCAGCGAGGCGGGCAGGCCGATCACGAGGCAGATCAGCAGGCCGACGCGTACCTTGCCGCGCAGCGCGGCCTTGTCGCCGGCGGTCACCGCGAAGAGGGTCAGCGCCACGTTGCCCGGCACCATGGCCAGGAACGAGAGCACCATGAACGCGGTGTAGAACGCGGCGTTCGCCTCGGCCGACAGGACCGCGGTCACCACCAGCGGCAGCGCTGCCCGCGGCAGGTAGGTCGCCAGGTTCAGCAGGTTGTGGTCGAAGGTCGCCTTGCCGCGGCCGCGCAACAGGTTCGCCCGGGGACGCAGCGAGTCGATCATGCCGCGCTTGCGGAGCGTCCGGTGCAGGATCACGGTCGACGCGACGATGCCGGCCACCCAGGTGAGCAGGATGCCGCCGCCGGTCAGCACGCCCGGCAGCAGCGCCACCAGGGCGAGGAGCACCAGCTTGATCACCGAGAACCAGGCGTTGCGCATCAGCTGGAGCGGGCCTTGCAGCAGGCCGACCATCGCCTCGTCGAGGACCAGGGTCATGGCGTTCAGCGCGATGCCGACGACCAGCAGCGCGGTCGCGGCGTTGCCGCCGAGCGCGTCCTGCAGGCTCGGGATCCACAGGTGGGCCAGCGCGACGTAGATCAGACCTCCGACGGTGGCCGCGGTGCCCGCGGTCAGCAGACAGGTCGAGATCAGGTCCCACTTGCCGCGGGCGATCGACGGCAGTTCGGCGATCAGCATGGTGCCCATGCCGAACATGCCGATCGTGCCGACCAGTGTCATCGCGGCCACTGCGGCGGAGGCCTGGCCGACCGCCTCGATCGGTGCCAGCTGGGCTGCCACCCACCAGTACGCGAAGCCGAACAGCGACGTGAGAAGCGTGGTCGCCATCAGGGATCCGGCGTTGAGGAAGAGGTCGACGTGACCCTTCAAGGCCGAGAAGATGCCGCCCTTGCCCGTCGACTCCGCGTGCTGCGGTGCGGCGTCGGTTGCCGTCACTAGGTACTCCCCCCAAAGATCGACGCAGTCAGCCAAACTAGTAACTAACCGTGTTCGTGCGCTAGGGCAAGGCGCCCGAGCTTCGCCGACCGTCCGGTGTGGAAACTAGCCGTATCGGTGGTTGACACGCACCGATGGGTTGACGAACCCCACCATGCTGGGGGTCTTTAACGCCGCTGTCACCCTTGATCGGGGCGCGTCGCGGCATTGTGACTTGCATCGCTATAACTGTGTGTGATCAATTTCGATCATAGCCAACCCGCTTGCTTGAGCCGCCGGTGGAGGCCGCCGCCGATCAGCGCCATGATGACGATCGAGGCGGCGAAACCGTACGGCGAGTCCAGCCCCGGCATCACGTCGAAGTTCATCCCGAAGATCCCGGCGATCACGGTGGGCACCGCGGCGATCGCGGCCCACGAGGCGATCTTGCGCATGTCGTGGTTCTGATCCACCGAGACCTGGGTCAGCCGGGCCTGGAGGATCGAGTTCAGCAGGTCGTCGAAGCCGGCCACCCGGTCCACCGCCCGGGCCAGCCGGCCGCGGACGTCCACCAGGTAGGGCCGTAGTCCGGTCGGCAACTCACGCATCTCCAGCAGTCGGGTCAGCGGGTCGGCGAGCGGCAGTACCGCGCGCTTGAACTCCACCATCTCCCGTTTGAGCTGGTAGATGTGCGCGAACTCGGAAGTGCGTACGGTGGCGAAGGTCTCCTCCTCGATCCGCTCGAGGTCGTGCTGCACATGATCGGAGACCTCCAGGTAGCTGTCCACCATCCGGCTGCCGACCGCGTACGCCACCGACCACGGACCCAGCCGCAGCACCTCCGGGCGCTGTTCCAGCTCCCGGCGCACCGCCCAGAGCGGGCCCACCGGGCCGTGCCGCACGGTGATCGCGAACCACGGGCCGATCAGCACCGTGACGTCGCCGGTTTCGACCACCTCCGAGGTGGCGGTGAGGTCGTCGTGCTCGACGTACCGCGCGGTGCGCAGGACGAGCCGGGTGACCTCGCCGACGGTCTCCACACCCGGCCGGTGCCCGCCCGAGACAGCCTGCTCGACAAGGAGGTGGTGCAGGCCGAACAACTCGGCCACCGCGCCCATGGTGGCCCGGTCCGGTTCGTGCAGGCCCAGCCAGACGAACGAGCCGCGCCGGCGGGCGAGCCGGGCGGCCTCGGGGTAGGGGATCTGTCCGGCCCCGCCGCGGCGTACCCCAGCGGTGTAGACCGCGCAGTCCACCACCGCGTCCGGATTGCCTCGGCGGGCGGCCGGCGCCGGCGTGGCCGGCTGGGTCAAGCTCTCCAGCAGCCGCCCGAGGGCCCGGGGGAAAGTGGGCAGAGCCGGCAGGACCGGCAGAGCGGGCCGCCGGGACTCGGCATCAGCCGAGCCGCGCCGCCCGCGTCGCCAACCGAGCATCGCCGCTACCTTTCTCCCGCACATTCGCTGCGAGAGAAAGGTAGCGGTCGCCGACCATCAGTCCGAGCGCTGCATGGCACGTACCCCGACGAAGAGGCCCAGCAGGGCCATGCCGGCGGCCGCGATCACACCCTCGACCGTGCCGCGCGTCAGGACGTCCCCCGAGAACAACGCGCGTTCCGCGTTCACCACGTACGTCATCGGGTTGAAGTGGGAGAGCGCGCGCAACCAGCCCGGACCGTTGTCGATCGGCAGCAGCACCCCGGCGAGCAGCAGCAACGGGAAGAGCAGCGTCTGCTGCACCGTCCAGAACAGCCACTCCTTGTTCTTCGAGGCCAGCGCGAGCGTGTAGGAGAGCGCGCCGAGACCGATGCAGAACCCGGCCAGGATGAGCAGGCCCAGCACGGCGCCGCCCAAGTGCAGCTCGAAGCCGAACGGGATGCAGACGACGACGATCAGCGCGGCCTGCGCGACCATCGGCACGATCTCCTTGAGTGCCCGCCCGATCAGCAGTGCCGGCCGCCGCAGCGGGGTGACCAGCATCCGTTCGTGCGAGCCGGTCTGCATCTCGAAGAGCAGGTTGGAGCCGGTCATCGAGGAGCCGAAGAGGCAGGACATCACGACGATCCCGGGGACGAACCATTGCAGCGACGACTCACCGGGTAGCAACGGCGCGAACAGCGCCAGAAAGAACAGTGGCTGGATCATCGAGAAGATCACCGAGAACGGGTCCCGGATGACCGGTCGCAGTTCCCGGCTGAAGACCACTCGGGTGTCGCTGACGAGCGAAGTCATGATCAGACCTCCACGGTCTCTTCGGCGCGGCCCTCGCGAAGGCTGCGGCCGGTCAGGGTCAGGAAGACGTCATCGAGCGTGGGGCGGGTGACCTCGATCGAGGAGACGGCGAGGCCGGCCGCGCTCAGGTCGTCGAGCAGCTTTGGGGCCTGTTGCGGGCCGTCCTCGGCGGTGACGCGTACCTCGGTGCCGTGCCGTTCGGCGTGTAGCGTGCGGGCCGCGGAGATCGCGTCGTGCTCGGCGGTGAAGCCGAGGATCACGTGGTCACCGACGTGCTTGGCCTTGAGCCGCTGCGGGGTGTCGTCCGCGATGATCCGTCCGTGGTCGATGACGATCACCCGCTCGGCCATCGAGTCGGCCTCGTCCAGGTAGTGCGTGGTGAGCACGATCGTGGTCTCCCGCGCTTCGCGCAGGCGCAGGATGTGCTCCTGGAGGTTGGCCCGGTTCTGCGGGTCCAGACCGGTGGAGGGCTCGTCGAGAAAGAGCAGCTCCGGCGAGTGGATCAGGCCCATCGCGATGTCCAGGCGGCGGCGCTGGCCGCCGGAGAGGGTGGAGACGGTACGGTCGGCGACGTCACCGAGCCCGAGAGAGTCGACCAGCTCGTTCGCCCGCTCCCGCGCCGGGCGGACCCGCATCCCGTACGCCCGGCCCTGGCTGACCAGCTCGTCGCGGCCCCGCTGGCTGTGCCCGGCGCCGTTGCCCTGTCCGATGTAGCCGATCCGCAGGCGTACCTCACGCTGTTGCCGTACGACGTCGAAGCCGCCGACCGAGGCGTTACCGGCGGTCGGCGGGATGAGGGTGGTCAGCATCCGCAACGTGGTCGACTTGCCGGCGCCGTTCGGCCCCAGCAGCGCCACCAGCTCGCCCCGCGCCACCGTCAGATTGATCCCGTCGACCGCGCGGACGTCCTTGAACTGCTTCGTCAGCTCTCGCGTCTCAATCATCATGTCAACGACGCTAAAGTTTTAAGCGGCCACTTTCTGACCGCAATGCGATGGAGTCTGGATTCATGGCGAATACGAGTGCTCGGATGCTGCGACTGCTGTCGTTGCTGCAGACCCACCGCTACTGGCCCGGCGGCGAGCTCGCCGAGCGTCTCGAGGTCAGCCCGCGCACGCTGCGGCGCGACGTGGACCGGCTGCGCGAGCTCGGCTACCCGGTGGACGCCGCCCGCGGCGTCGCGGGCGGCTATCAGCTCCAGGCCGGCGCGGCGGTGCCGCCGCTGCTGCTGGACGACGAGGAAGCGGTCGCGATCGCGGTCGGGCTGCGCAGCGCCGCCGCCGGCGCCGTGGCCGGTTTCGAGGAGACTTCGGTACGCGCACTCGCGAAGGTGATCCAGTTGCTCCCGCCCCGGTTGCGCCGCCGGATCGACGCGCTGCAAGCGGTCACCGCCCCCGGTGTGTTCGGCGGCGGCCCGACGCTGGACGCGGCGTCGCTGACCACGATCGCGATGGCGTGCCGGGGCGAGGAACGACTGCGGTTCGATTACACCCCGCGCGAGGGCGAGACGATGCGCCGGCACGTCGAGCCGCACCGGCTGGTCTCCCTCGGCCGCCGCTGGTACCTGGTCGCCTGGGACCTGGACCGGGGTGACTGGCGCAGTTTCCGGGTGGACCGGTTGACCGGCCCGGCCCTGACCGGTGCCCGGTTCCGTCCCCGGGACCTGCCCGGCGGCGACCCGGTGGCCTGGCTGCGGGCCCGGCTCGCCACCATCCCCAACCGCTACGACGTGTCGGTGCTGATCCACGCGCCGGCCGAGGTGGTCCGCTCCTTCGTCGGCCAATGGGCCGCGGTGGAGCCGCTGCCGGACGGATCGTCGCGCCTGCGGATGAGCGTCGACGACCTGGGCTGGCCGGTCATGCTGCTCGGGGTTCTCGCCGCACCGTTCACTGTGGAGTCGCCGGAGGAGCTCCGCGACCAGCTGCGCACGACCGGTGAAGCGCTGGTCCGTGGCGCGGCATGAGCCCAATATGGACGGACCGGCACCCCCGTGGCGCCGGTCCGCACAAAGAAGGTACCGACCGGGTGCGACACTTTCGCGTCACGTTTAAGCCCACGCTTATATAAAATTTCTTGAATCAGATCGGTCGGCGCAGGAGCCAGGATCGGTAGTCCTCGGCGCCGGTCGTGCCGTACGCCGGCCGCTCGCCCTCCTTGACGAAGCCGCGCGCCCGATAGAACGGGACGGCCAGCTCGTTTCCGGCCAGCGCGGCCACCCACATCTCGGTCGCGCCCTGCTCGCGGAGCTGCTCGGTGATCCGGTCCAGGAGCAGCGTGCCGAGCCCGCGCCCCCGTTCGCCCGGCTCCAGGTACAGGGTGAACAGCTCACCCGCGCCGGCGGTGGTGATGCCGCCGGCGGCGAAGCCGAGGACCCGGCCGTCGTGTTCGGCCACCTGATAGCCGAGCCAGTCCGGCGGGGTGGCCGCGATCGCCTTGCCGACCCGCTCCGGCCGGTAGAACTCGTCCAGCATCCGGTTCAGGTAATCGCTGCTCACCAGGCCGGCATAGGTCGCGTGGTACGCCCTCGCGCAGATGTCACAGATCGCTTCGACGTCCTCGTCCCGCGCAGCGCGCACCTCAGCCATGGGCGAAGGATAGGGTCCTTTGCCGGATATGGTCGTCGTGCCACTCGCGGCCGACCAGGAAGCGTTTCACCCCGACGATCTCGAAGCCGTGTCTGGCGTAGAACTTCGCGGCCCGGCTGTTCTGCTGATTCACCCCGAGCCAGCAGGACTCCGACCCGGTCCCGGCGGCCGCGGCGAGGGTCGCGGTCATCAGCGCGCCGGCCAGGCCGCTGCCGTGCCGCTCCGCCGCCAGATAGAACTTGCTCAGCTCGATGCTGGTCTTCTCGTCCACCACCGCGGCCACATCCGGGTCGGTGATCGGTCCGCGGACCAGCATCGAGTAGCCGGCCGGCTGATCGTCCGCGGACACAATCACGATGATCCGGTCCGGGTCGTCGAGGTAGCGGGCGAAGCTCTCCACCGACAGGTGCTCGGCGATGAAGGCGTCGATGTCCGCCTGCGCCGTTCCGGGCGGGCAGGCCAGCCCGAAGGTTCGGGCGGCTAGGTCGTGCAGCGGCTTCTCATCGCCGATCACGCCGTGACGTGTTTTATGGGGTGGCATGGGTTTTCCGCCGCGGGGCCAGCACGGTGATCGTCATGAGGAAACAGTTTAGAGTGTTCAGAGTGCGCGCCCAGACGAAGCAGCTCAGCGACGTGATCCCACTACCGGCCTCGGTGCGGCCGGACCCGGCCGTGACCTTCACGATCACTGCCGGCACGGCGGTAAGCGCAGTCGGCGAGGCCGCCGGTGTCGCCGCCCATCTGAACCTGCCGATCAGTGCGGACGGGTCCGTCCGCCTCCTCCTGGACGAGACGCTGGCGGCCGAGGCCTATCGGCTGGCGATCACGGCGGATTCGGTCACCTTGTCGGGCGGTTCGCCGCAGGGGCTGTTCTGGGGCGTGCAGACGGTGCTCCAGCTCGGCGAGGTGCTGCCGGGTGGCGTGATCGAGGACGCGCCCCGGTACGCGTACCGGGGCGCGATGCTGGACCTGGCCCGGCACTTCTTCACCGCCGCCGAGGTGAAGGCGCACATCGACCTGCTCGTCCAGTTCAAGATCAATCACCTGCATCTGCACCTCACCGACGACCAGGGCTGGCGACTGGAGATTCCCGGCTGGCCGCGGCTCACCGAGGTCAGCGGAGGTGCGGGCACCGGCGTGGACGGGACCGGGCCGGGCTTCCTCACGCTGGCCGAGTACGCCGACGTGGTCGCGTACGCCGCCGAACGGTTCGTCACGATCGTCCCGGAGATCGACATGCCGGGGCACGTGAACGCGGTGCATGTGGCGTACCCGGAACTGACCGCCGACGGTCAGGCGGTGGCGCCGCGCACCGACGCCGAGGTCGGCTACAGCTCGCTGGTCGCCGGCATGGAGGAGACGTACGCCTTCGTCGAAGACGTGATCAAGACGGTCGCCGACCTGACCCCCGGCCCCTACCTGCACATCGGCGGCGACGAGTGCCTGTCCACGCCGCCGGAGGACTACCGCACCTTCCTGGCCCGGGTGCTCCCGCTCCCCGGCAAGTACGGCAAGCGGGCGGTCGGCTGGCACGAGATCGCCGCGGCCGACCTGCCGGAGACCGCGGTCGTCCAGTTCTGGCGGATCGAGGGCGACGAGCCGAACGTGACCCGGGCCGCCGCGGCCGGACGGCAGGTCATCATGGCGCCGGCCGACCGTACCTATCTGGACATGAAGTACGACGCGGACACCCGGCTCGGCCTGGACTGGGCCGGTCACCTGAGTGTCGAGCGGGCGTACGACTGGGACCCGGCCGACCGGCTGCCCGGCGTCGGCGAGGAGGCACTGCTCGGGGTCGAGGCGCCGCTCTGGTCGGAGACGCTGCGCAGCGTGGCGGACGTGCAGTACCTGACGCTGCCCCGGCTGCCGGCCATCGCCGAGGTGGCCTGGTCGCCCCGGGGCAGCCGGGACTGGGAGTCGTTCCGGGCCCGGCTCGCCGCCTTCGGCCCGCGCTGGGACGCCGCCGGCATCGCCTACCACCGCTCCGCCGAGATCGACTGGCCCTGACCGGTCAGGGCACCACGATCTCGATGCCGCTTCTGGGCCGGGCCGGGATCCGGCTCAGGTCGATGTCGGGGTTCTGTGGCGGCAGGTAGTAGTTCAGGCGCGCCAGCCGCTGGACGAGCGTGCCCAGCACCGCGATCGTGACCTTCTCGCCGGGGCAGCGGTGCCCGGTCCGCGGATCTCCGCCGCCCTGCGGGATCAGGTCGAAGTCGCCGATCTCCCGGCCCAGGAAGCGGTCCGGGCGGAACGCGTACGGGTCCTCCCAGAGAGCCGGATCGTGGTGCTGGCCGTAGATGTCGAGCAGCACCAGCGTCCCGGCCGGGATCGGCTCACCCTGGAAGAAGAGGTCACGGGTCGCCCGTCCGCCGAGGAACGGTGCGAACGGGTAGAACCGGCGCAGTTCGTGCACGAACGCCCGGGTGTATTCGTCGTCGTCCCGCAGTCGTGACACGTGTCGTGGCCAGCGGTCCAGCGCGTGCGCCGCGAAGGCGACGAACCAGGCCACCGCCGTGGTCGGCCGGATGATGTTGAGCAGTTCCACGGCCGCGGTGCGCGGGTTCAGGAGCCCGTACTCGTCGGTGTGGTGCGCGACGACCGACAGGGGTTCCGGGGACGCCTCGGTTTCGCGTACCGTCGAAATGATCTTAGAAAAGCGCCGCTCCTGCCGCTGTCGCGCGGCCAGGGCCCGCGCGGCGCGCGGCCCCACCGTGGCGAAGCCGTCCGCCATCGCGACCAGATCGCGGGCCAGGGCATTCACCTCGGAGTCCGCCACCGGTACGCCCACCCAGCGGGTCACCGCCCTCGCGATGATCCGCGCCACCTCGTCGAACAGGACGACCGGATTGTCGCCCCGCCACCCCTCGGCCGCCTCGTCGAACGCCTCGCCGGCGAGTTTGGCCAGCGTGTCGATGCCGTCGCCGAGCAGCAGGTGGGTGAAGAGCAACTTGCGGAGCCGATGCGGCCCGCCGTCCAGGGTGTGCACGGCGCCCACGCCGAAGAGCGTGCGCACCATCAGGGCGGGCAGCGCGGTGTGCCGTTCCAGATTCCCGTCGGCGTAGAAGAACCGTGCCGCGGAGGGCCCGCAGATGCCGACCGCCGGCTGCCCCATGATCCGGGTCCGAACCGGGCCGCCGTGCGCGCGGCGGCGCAGATCGGGCAGCCAGGCGTACCCCTTGAGAGCGACGGCGAGGGTCTGATCGAGGTCGGCCATGTCGCTCGTATATCCCGCTGCGCGGGTGCGAAACGGACGCGCCTGGTTTCGGCACCTACGCTAGGGCCGATGTGCGGGAGGAGTACGGCTTGAGCAACGGTGCACGAGCGGCCAGGGTGTCGGCCGCGGCCCTGGCCGGGTTCCTGCTCGTCGCGGGACTCCAGTTGGCTGTGGTGCTGCTGGTCCTTTGGACGGCGCTCACGCTGCTGCCGAGCGCCGTCGCGCTCCGTGCCGGGGTTCCGCTGAGCATCGCCACGTTCGGTGCCGCCGGATACGCGACCTGGCGTGCCCTGCACACCCGGCGCCGCGTGCCGGCCGGGGTGGCGGTCACCCGCGACGACGCTCCGCGACTCTGGGAACTGGCCGACAAGGCCGCCGGTGCGGCCGGAGTGCGCCCGCCGGATTCGCTGACCGTGGTGGCCGACGCCACCGCGGTGCTCGGGGAACGGACCCGGCTGCTCGGCCTGATCGGCGGCCGCCGTGACCTGTATCTCGGCCTGCCGCTGCTGATGGCCTGGGATCCGGACCGGTTGCGCGCCGTGGTCGCGCACGAACTGGCGCACACCTCGCCCCGGCTGAGCCGGTGGGCTCCGGTCGCGTACCGCGGCCGGGTGGCCGTGAGCCGGATCGTGCCGCGCATCTCCCGGCGCAACCCGGCGGGGGCGGTGCTGCGCGCCTACGCCGGCTGGTACCGGCGAATCGAAGCGCCGTTCAGCCGGGCTCAGGAGCTGGCCGCCGACCGGATCGCCGCCGAGCACGCCGGCGTGGCGCCGGCGGTCGCGGCACTGCGCGACCTGCCGGCGCTGGCCGGGATGCAGCGGCTGTTCCACGCCGAATATCTCGGGCCGGGATGGCAGGCGGGGTACGTTCCGGACGACGTCTTCGGAGGGCTGCTGCGGGTGCTGGCCGCGCGTGCCGTGGAACTGACCCGGCTGCGGGCGCAGGACCCCGAGCCGTCCGGGCCGTGGGATCCGCATCCGCCGTTGGGGGAGCGGCTGGCGGCTCTGGCGCCCTCGCCCGACGGTGAGGAGCCGGCGGAGGCCGGTGAGCCCGCTGTCGCGGAGAACGCCGAACCGGCCGAAGAGCTGGTGCCTGACCTGCCCAAACTCGGGCGGGCGCTGCAAGCGGTGGCGTTCCCGCCCGGCGGGCGTACCGTCGTGTCCTGGTCCGAGTTTCTCAGCCTGGCGCGTACCGCCGAGATGGAGCGGGAGGCGGAGGCCACGCTGGCCACCATCTCGCGAGCGGTCGGCGCTCCGGTGCCCGGCCCGGAGCGGGTGCTGGAACTCGCCGGCGACGGCCGGCTGCGGGAGGCGGCCGGCACGCTCTTCCCGGACTTGTCGCCGGAGGAGACCACCGGGCGCGTCGTCGACCTGCTCGGCCTGATGCTGGCCCTCGCCGCGCTGCGCAGTGGAGTCGTCCGGTGGCGGCACAGCTGGACCGGCGCGGCCGAGGTGGTCGGGGTGGACGGCGCGTACCTGAATCTCGCCGAGCTGGCCGTGGCCGCCGCCGATCCGGCCACCACCCAGTCCGTCCGTGAGTATCTGGAGAAGATCGGTGTGGACCTGGCCGCGCCGGCGGGTGGCGCGGGACCGGCCCGCGCCCAGGTGCTCGGCGGTCTGGTCAACCTCTCCGCGGACGGGAAGCGGACCGACCTGCTGATCACCGATCTCGGTCTGTACCTGGTGCCCGGCCTGCCCCGTGGCCGGACCGCCGAGGCCCGGCGCCGGCTCGGCCGGATCGCCGCCGCGGGGATCCCGGCGTCGGCCAGCACGCCGGCCGACGCCGACGGCCGGTTCCTGCCGTTCGTCGACGTGGCGTCGCTGACCACGAAGCCGGGGCGCCGCCGGGGCTGGGTGATCGGCCTGCGCGACGGTGGAAGCGTGACCCTGCGCCCGGCGCTCGACACCGAGGAACTGCCCGGCGGCTGGTCGGCCTGGGAAGACGCGGCCGCCTTCCTGAGCGGAACCCGCTGATCCTCCAGTCTCATCCACGACGGATGAGCAACCATTACGTCACTTTGGGTCACAATAACCTCAGCGATTGTTCGCTTCGGTGTCTACGCAATTGGGTAGCACGGGTGCCGGGGAGGCGCGACGATCGTCTCGGAGGCGGGGAGGGCGCTCATGGAACGAGGTCCACTGGCGCTTTTCGGAGCCATCGTGGCGATCGGTCTCGGTCCGGCCCTCTGGCTGGGCGCCCAATTGGGCACGGTGAAACTCGCTCCGGACGAGCGTCCGGCCACCGTCGGCGAGCAGGTTCCGGACACCGGGACCGAGCTGGATTTCGGCGGGGCGGGTGCGGGTGACTCGCCGGAGACCGCGGATCCGGTGACGCGTTACCCGATTCCGCCGGCCGATTCCCGTACTCTCCGCACCACCACGAAATCGCCGGCCGACCCGGTGGTCGAGTTCACCCCGAGTCGCTCGGTGAGCCCGTCCGCCTCGCCGTCGATCAGCGAGCCGGCGCCGTCGCCGTCGGTGTCGCCCAGCGCGCCGTCCGCGGACCCCGAGCCGTCCGGGCCGCCCACCGGGGACGATCCGGACGTCGAGCCGACCTTCCCGCAGGACTGATGAGGGAGCCCCGGCCGGGGCTCCCTTCTCGTTCAGAGGCCGAGTAGCCGGTCCAGGATGTCCCGGTAGCTGCGCAGCTCCACGCGGAGCGCCTCGGTGTCGTCGCTGCCCTTGGACAGCGAGCCACGCTGGTCCCGGAGCGCGCTGGTGAGCTTGTCGACCGCCTCGTCCACCAGGCCGGCCGCCTCCGCGGTGGCACCCTTCGGGTCGTCGACGAAGCGCAGCTGCACGTCGCGCCACCGTTCCCGCAGGGCCTCGGTGTCGGCGGTCGGGAAGAACGCCGGCGGGCCGGCCGGCGTGGCCTTCTCGTGCTGATCCTTCTCGGTCTTGGTCTCGGGCCGGGTCTCATCGGCGAGCTTCGGGTCGTCGAACGTGCCGCGGTCCTCCAGGGCCAGATCGACGGCGGCCTCTTCGGACGCCTTCTCCGGCACCCTCTCGGACACCTTCGGGTCGTCGAACGTGCCGTGATCCTCGAGGGCGACGTCGACGGGGGTCTCGTCGGCGGGCTTGTCGTGGCCGGGCTCGTCGCGGTCGGCCTTGTCGTGGTCGGCCTTGTCGTGGTCGGCCTTGTCGTCGGTCGTGGTGGAGCTCAGCGGCACGGTCCGATCGACGTCGTCCGCGTGCCGGGCGTCGCCGATCGGAACGGTCTGGTCGTCCGCCACGCCGGACGCCGCGTCCGTGGTGCGGTCGGTGGGCCGGGGCCCGGCTTCCTGCGGGCCGGCGGCGGCCGACGCGGCGACCGCGCCGCCCACAGTGGACGCCCCGAACGCCGTCGGCTGCGGTGCGGGCTCGTGGACCGGCGGCCGGTCCGCGCCCTCGGCCGGCGCGTGCTGCCACGGTGAACCGGCACGCTGGGCCGGAACGGCCACCGGCTCGGACTGCACGGTGCCGTCCCGGTCCTCGGGGTCCCGCTCGTCGTTGTCCTTGGCCTCGTTGGAGAAGAAGCGCATCGTCAAGCTCCTCAGCGGCTGGTGGCGTCGGGGCGAGTACGCGTGACGCCGGGATCGGTGGTGGTGTCCTCTGTGTCGTCCACGTTACGGCGGGGTGCGGGTGCGGTGGTTTCCTCGGCGGCCGGGCCGTTGTGCGCCACCGGGTCCTCACCGAGCAGATCGGCGAAGAGCGCCCGGTAGTGGACCAGGGCCTGCCGCAGGTCCTCGGTCTCGGCCTCGTCGCTCTTGCTGCGCCGGCTGATGTCGTGCGCGGCGCGGTAGTGCTCGAGGGTGGAGGCGTGCTCCACGGACAGGTTGGCGAGGCGTTCGTCGTAGTCCCCGGTGGGGTAGCCACGCTCGGCGATCAGCCTGGTGACCAGCTCGTCGGCGGTCTCGACCGCCTCCTTCGGGTTGTCCACGAAGCGGATCTGGACTTCCTCCCAGGCGGCGGAGTACTTGGAGCGCGACTCCGCGGACAGGGGCTTGAGTTCGAGTTGCGCGTGCCGCTTGGTGCGCTCGAGCAGTTCCTTCTCGGCCTCGGTGCGGTTGCCGGTGTCGGCGACCACCCGGTCGTACTCGGGCCCGAAGGTCTGCTGGAGCTTGCGGCGCCGCGCGGCCCGGACACCGAGGGCGATCGCGGCCAGCGCCAGTAGGACGACGACGATCAGGACGATGGTGACGGTGGCGGACATCAGGTTCCTCCTTCTTCCGTAGGAGGTATTCCCACTGGGTACCAGCCGCCAATCCCATCACTCTGGGTCACCGTTACGGCGTTGTCACATGGCTGACCGTCGTACAAAAAGATCGCATGCCAATCTGCCAGGGCAAACGGGATGGAAGCCCAGCATCTGATACAGCGCGGAACTAGCTGAGACGGACGTCATTACGTATTCTGCCGAAGCGCATGAGTCAGGCGTGGCAGCCGTCGCATTCTGATCGCCTCGTCACGGCCGGCCAGGCGTTGATCGTTTCCTACCGAACCCCTCGGGCGGAGCCTGATGAGAAGTCACAACTGGTCGATCCGTTCGAAGATCATCGCGATGGTCGCGGTGCCGCTCTCGGCACTGCTCGCGCTCTGGATCTTCGCAACAGTGGTGACTTCCGGCCCGGCACTCACCCTGCTGGAGGCTCGCGAGGCCGTGCACCGGCTCGGTGACCCAGGGCTGCAATTGATCATGCAGGTGCAGCGGGAGCGGCACTTCTCCGCCGCCTACCTGGCCGTCCGTAAATCGGAGTCGAGCGATCTGGCCCAGCAGCGGGTGGCAACCGACAAGGCGATCGCCGCCTTCCGCGACTCCGCCGGCAAAGCCGACCTGGACGAGGCGGTCCGGGCCGAAGTGGCCGAACTGGACACCAAGCTCGGCGGGTTGCGTGAGATCCGCGCCCGGATCGACGCCCGGGACATCGACGTGCTCGGCCAGATGGAGTATTTCAACGGCGTGGCCGACCTCGGGTTCGACGTCTCCCGCACCGCTGCGATCTTCTTCAGCGAGCGGGTCGACCGGGAGGTCCGCGGTGTCATCAGCGCGTTCCGCGGCCAGGAGTACCTGAGCCGGGCCGACGCTCTGATGGCGGCGGCCGCGGCGGCGGGCCGTATCGACGGCGTCTCGCGCCGCGAGCTGATGGAGAACCTCAGCACCTCGCGGTACCTGCTGGAGGCCGGTGTCGCCGACATGCCGGTCGGCGTGCAGGGCGACTTCTCCAGACTGGTGATGAGCCCGACCCTGCTCGAGCTCACCCGGATGCAGAACGCGCTGATCGAGGACAGCTACATCGGCGGGCCGACGCCGATCTCGGGTGCTCAGTGGCAACCGGTCTACGACCAGGCGACGCAGGACCTGACCGCGTTCCAGTTGCGAGCGGTCGAGCAGATCGCCGAGGACGCCACGCCGCTAGCCGCGAGCGTGCTGCTCTGGCTGGCCGTCGCCGGCCTGCTCGGTCTCGCCGCCCTGATCGTCTCGGTCTTCGTCTCGGTACGGTTCGGCCGCTCGATCGTCGGCCGCCTGATCCGGCTGCGGCGCGAGGCCCTGGAGATGGCCTCCGAGCGACTGCCCTCGGTGGTCCGGCGGCTGCAACGCGGCGAGGCGGTCGACGTCGAGGTCGAGACACCGCCGCTGGAGTACGGCCGGGACGAGATCGGCCAGCTCGGTCACGCCTTCAACGACGTGCAGCGTACGGCCGTGCAGTCCGCGGTCGAGGAGGCGAACGTCCGGCGCGGCATCAACGAGGTGTTCCTCAACATCGCCCGGCGCAGCCAGACGCTGCTGCACCGCCAGCTCTCCCTGCTCGACCGGATGGAGCGCCGGGAGACCGAGCCGCAGGAGCTCGAGGACCTGTACCGGGTCGACCACCTCGCCACCCGGATGCGGCGGCACGCCGAGGACCTGGTCATCCTCGCCGGTGCGGCGCCGGGCCGGGGCTGGCGCAACCCGGTGCCGGTGATCGACGTGGTGCGCGGCGCGATCAGCGAGGTGGAGGACTACAAGCGGGTCGACATCCGCTCGGTGAACTCGTCCGCGATCGTCGGCCGGTCGGTGGGAGACGTGATCCACCTGCTCGCCGAGCTGATCGAGAACGCCGCGTCGTACTCGCCGCCGCACACCCGGGTGCAGGTCGTGGGCCAGGTGCTGCCGAACGGCTACGCGATCGAGATCGAGGACCGCGGGCTCGGGATGAGCCCGGAGGCGCTCGAGGAGGCGAACCGCCGTCTCGCCGAGCCACCGGACTTCGACCCGACCGACAGCGCGCGGCTGGGTCTGTTCGTCGTCGCCCAGCTGGCGAACCGGCACCAGATCCGGGTGTCGCTGCGAGCCTCCGGGTACGGCGGAATCACCGCCATCGTGCTGATCCCCGGCGAGCTGGTGACCGCCGCACCCGGCCCGGCCGTGCCGGTGGGGTCCGGTGGCGTACCGCAGCCGGCTCTGAACGGCCCGCTCGTCGGGTCGGGCAGCGACGACCCGGCGCGGCATTCGCTTGCCGCTCTGCAATGGCAGGGCGGCGAGGAGCTGCGCCAGGTGACCGTGGCCGGGCGGCGCGCCGAGGCCGACCCGGCGCCGGAGGAGGCGACGACCCAGTCCGGTTCGCACGCGGCCACCGGCGAGATCGGCGGGCCCTCGCCGAGCCTGGTCGCCGCCGAGTTGAGTCCGGACGGGCTGGTCCAGCGGCGGCGGGTCCGTCGCCGGAGCGAGCCACCGGCCGACCTGTCGCCGGACGCGATTCCAGCGCCGCGGGCGGTGCCGCGCAACTCGGCCCCCGCGGCACCGATGGAACCGCTGCCCCCGGCGCCGCTTCCGGAGGCCGTCGACGCGGACGGGCTGCCCAAGCGGGTCCGCCAGGCCAACCTGGCACCGCAGCTGCGCCAGCCGGTGGTGCAGCCGGAGTCGAGTGCGCCGGCGCGCTCCCCGGAGCAGGTCCGCTCGCTGATGAGCGCCCTGCAAATGGGTACCACCCGGGGCCGCGTCGACGCCTCCCGCGTCGCCTCCGCGGACCAGCCCGAGATCCCGGGCAATGGAGTGATCCCCGAGGCGGCTACCGTCAGCATCCCGGCCTTCGTCGATGTCGCGACGGCGCGGGACAACGCACCATCCGGGACCGAGGCGGGTGCGGCCGGCGACCGTGCCGCGGGTCCCGCGGAGAACCTCAGGCTGGAGAAGGACGCATAGTGGCAACGACGAAGCAGAGCGCGAACCTCACCTGGCTCCTCGACGACCTCGTCGAACGGGTGCCAACCGCGCAGCAGGCGGTGGTCCTCTCGGCCGACGGGCTCATGCTGGGTTGTTCCGCGGCGATGAGCCGCGAGGACGCCGAGCACCTCTCGGCCATGGCGGCCGGTTTCCAGAGCCTGGCCAAGGGCGCGAGCCGGCATTTCCGGGCGGGTCAGGTACGCCAGACGGTGGTCGAGATGGAGGAGGCCTTCCTCTTCGTCACGGCCGCCGGGCAGGGCGCCTGCCTCGCCGTGCTGGCCTCCGCCGACGCCGATCTGGGCCTGATCGCCTACGAGATGGCGATGCTGGTGACCCGGGTGGGACAGATCATGAGCGCTCCGGAGCGGACGGTCCTAGCACCGTCCGATGCCCTCTGAGCAGCCGCGGGTGAATCACGACTGGCTGGACAACGACGCGGGGCCGGTGGTTCGTCCGTACGCGATGACCCAGGGCCGGGTCGCTCCCTCGGGGGGCGACTTCGACCTGGTCGCCTTCGTCGTGGCCACGGTTCCCGACATGCCGCTCGGCCCGCAGCTGCAACCTGAGCACCACGCCATCGTGGCTGCCGCGTGGGAGCCGATCTCCGTGGTTGAATTGGCGTCCCAACTGGACCTCTCCATCGGCGTGGTCCGCGTGTTCCTCGGTGACCTACGCTCAGCGGGCCTCATCTCGCTGTACGAACCTCCGGCGGCCACGCAGCCGCACGACGTCGACGTACTCAAGGCGGTTGTCAATGGACTCCGTGCGCTCTGACCGCAACGGCGGCTCGTCGCGCATTCCCGTCGCCCTCAAGATTCTCATCGCCGGTGGGTTCGGGGCGGGCAAGACGACGATGGTCGGATCGGTCAGCGAGATCCGGCCACTCCAGACCGAGGAGGTCCTCACCGGCGCCGAGGGTGCCGATGACGTCTCCGGCGTGGAGGGCAAGACCACCACGACCGTGACGATGGACTTCGGCCGGATCACCATCACCGAGGACCTCCAGCTCTACCTGTTCGGCACGCCCGGCCAGGACCGGTTCTGGTTCCTCTGGGACGAGCTGTCGCAGGGCGCGCTGGGCGCCGTGGTGCTCGCCGACACCCGCCGGCTGGCCGACTGCTTCCCGTCGATCGACTACTTCGAGCAGCGGGGTACGCCGTTCGTCGTGGCGGTGAACTGCTTCGACACCCACCACCGGTTCGCGCCGGAGGCGGTGGCCCGCGCCCTAGACCTCGACCCGGGTGTGCCGGTCGTGCTCTTCGACGCCCGCGACCAGGTGGCGGCCCGCAACGTGCTGATCGAACTGGTGGAGTACGTGGCCCGGCGTCAGCTCACCTCCGCCGGGCGCCGCTGACGGTTCAGAGCGGCGCCGGTCCGGTGCTTCCCCGGACCACCAGCGTGGCGGGGAGCAGGACGTGCGGCACCGGACCGGTCTCCCCGGTGCGGGAGCGGCGGATCGCCTCGGTCAGCGCGGCCGCCGCCAACCGGCCCTTCTCCTCGACGTCCTGATGCACGGTGGTCAGGGCCGGCTGGAGCTGGGTGGCCAGCGGACCGTCGTCGAAGCCCACCACCGACAGGTCGGCCGGCACCCGTAGGCCCAGGTCGTCGGCGGCCTGGAGCACGCCGACCGCGGTGGCGTCGGAGAAGCACAGGATCGCGGTCGGCCGGTCCGGCCGGTCCAGCAGCGTGCGCGTGTCCCGGCGTACGTCATCGGTCCGCTCCAGAGGGTGCCGGATGACGACCGGCTCGACCCCCGCGGGTTTCAGCACGTCGAACCAGCCGAGCCTGCGCTGGCGGGAGGAGTGTCCCTCCACGACGTCGTCCGGGTCGGTGATGAAGCCGTACCGTCCGTGCTGGCCGTTCGTCGCGATGGCGATCCGGCGGTGGCCGAGGTCGAGCAGGTGCCGCGCGGCCGCGCCGGCGCCGTCGCGGTCGGCGATGTTGACGCTCGGCACGTCCTCGGCTCGTTCTTGGTCGACGAAGACCATCGGGAGCTTGCGCCGGCGCAGCCAGGCCACGGCCGGTGAGGTGGGGTCGCAGGAGTAGACCAGCGCCCCGTCGATCGCCACGTCCCGGGCCGGCACCAGGTCGTCCGAGCCGGAGGCGGTGAGCAGGGTGAGCGCGAGGCCGGTCGGGGTCAGCTCCTCGGCGATCGCGGCGAGGAAGCTGCCGGCCACCAGGTCGGTGAACGCGTACCGCAGCGAGTCGGTGAGCAGGATGCCGACGGCGCCCGTGGTGCCCTTCGCGAGCGCCCGGGCGGCGGGGTCGGGTCCGACGTAGCCGAGCTCCTGTGCGGCGGCGAGGATCCGCTCGCGCAGGGCGGGGGAGAGCTGGTCCGGGCGGGAGAACGCGTTCGACACCGTCATCCGGCTCACGCCGAGCCGGTCGGCGATGGTCTGTAACGTCACCCTGGGCACCGGTCACCGTCCCTTTCCGCTGCCCACACGGTAGCGCCGGATGCCGGGATCGCCTCCACCGGACGGCGGTGGGAGGCGATCCCGCGGTTCGGAATCCGACGGGACTTGGTGCTTGGCCCGGACCGGCTTGGCCGTTCTGGCTCGGACGCCTCTACCGCGTCCGCAGCGACCTTGCAGGTGGGATCGCTGCCTCGGAGCGCGAGCTTGACGTTCGCGCGTCACCGGTCAGTAGAGCACCCCGGAGAAAAGGTCCAAGATCGGCGTTCCGCTCGAGTTGTACGCGACAATCTCGGCCTTCGCCCCGGTCGAGGTTTCGCCGGGGAACCGTACCCATACCGTCTCGATCGACTTCTTGCTGCAGGACCATGCGCTGGTGGACCAACGGCGCGTTCCGTTCGGGTACGTGAGGTACACCCGGAAGGTGCTGCAGTTGCTCGGATAGTCGGCGAGGGTTCCGCTGGCCTTGTACTCGTACGCCCCGTTGACGATCTCCCGGCTCACGCAGGGAGTGGCTCTCCATCCGTTTTCCGTGTAGGTCGCCCGGCACTCCGTTTTGAGCGCCCACGCTGGAGTGCCGGTGGCGACTACCGCCCCGGCAGACGCGAGCACCGCTGCGAAGACGGCCGAAATGGCTCTTTTCCCGATCATCCATGACCTCCCGTAGCGCTGACCGGCAAGTCAGCGAGTCCGGTGCAGTCTAGATCAACTATTCGTCAGGATCTATGCGCCGACGCTGTACGTGTCGGACTGATGACGCTCCGGACTTAAGGCCATCCTCGCCGACAGGCCGCGCTGCCGAGCGAATTCGCTACGCCCCGGCACCTCAGCTTGAACCCCGGCGGGGATGGCGAATAGCGGTGGATCGGGCGGGAGCGGGCGGGGCGATCGCGACGGACGCACGGTACAGCGCGCGGGACAGCGACAACCGCAGGCGTGGAGTACGGCGTACGCGCTCGGGTTCAACGACGACCGGAGCGTCCGGCCGGGCACTGTAGACCTCGCGGGTGACGCTCTGGACCCCGCGGAGGTACGCGGCGGGCAGTTCCATGGCAGCCTCCTCGGTTCCTGTTCTGTACCGGTACAGTAACCCTGCTCTTCTGTACCGGTCAAGAAGACAAGTCGCCCGTAGGATCAGGGTCATGGGTTCCAGTGCTGAATACGTCTTCGTCGGCTGTTACACCGGAGAGAAGGGAGGCGAGGGGGACGGCATCACGCTGGTGCGCCGCGATCCGGCCACCGGGGAGCTGACCCGGCTGGGTCTGGCCGCACGCACTCCGTCGCCCTCATTCCTGGCGCAGCACCCGACTCTCCCGGTGCTGTACGCGGTCAACGAGCTGGACGAGGGCACGATCACCGCCTTCGCGGTCGCGCCGGACTGCTCGCTGATCCCGCTCGCGGTGCAGCCGACCGGCGGCGCCGACCCGTGCCACCTGGCCGTCACCGCGGACGGCCGCCACCTGGTCGTGGCGAACTACGGCGGGGGATCGGTCACCGTCTTCCCGCTGGACGCCGAGGGTGTGCCGGATACCCGCAGCGACCTGCTCACCCTGGCCGGCTCCGGTCCGGACGCCGAACGCCAGAGCGAGCCGCACGCACACCAGATCGTCCCGGACCCGAACGGCGCCGACGTGCTCATCTCCGACCTGGGCTCGGACCGGGTGTGGCGGTCCAGGTTGGACCCGGTCTCCGGCCGGCTGGGCCCGGCCGAGCCGGCGATCGAGGCGAAGCCCGGCACCGGTCCGCGGCACCTGACGCGCTCCACCGACGGTGCGGTCCTCCTGACCGGCGAGCTGGCGGCCAACCTGTCCTGGTACCGCCCGGCCGGCGGGCCTCAGCTCGAGTCGCGCGGGGAGGCGAGGACGAGCACGCTGCCCGGGCCGACCTTTCCGTCGGAGATCACCATGGGCCGGGACGGCCGATTCGCGTACGTGGCGAACCGCGGGCCGGACACCGTCTCGGTTTTCGAGTGGGACGGCGAAACGGCGACTCTGATCGCCGAAGTGCCCAGCGGTGGAGCCTGGCCGAGGCATATCACGCTCCTCGGCGATCACCTCTACGTAGCCAATGAGCGTTCACACAACGTGACGGTTTTCCGAGTCGATCCGGACACCGGAATTCCCGGTTCGCAAGGCGAGCCGACCGGTGAGCCGAGCCCCACCTGTCTGCTCCGGTGGAGCCCCTCGATGATCAGGCCATAGGCGAGATCGGGCAGGGCGGCATGTGTGGTGATCTTTCGGAGAAATCCGGCATCGCCGCCCCGCCGGTCGCCACCCATCGAGACGACGTAACTACGCTGGGTGTTTTCTAGATCGGCAATGGCCAATCTGAGTAACTTTCGTCCGAACGTATATGGCATTCAGCTTCTGACATGCGCACTATGGAGCGCGTGTCTGGCCGCCATCGTAGAACGTTCAACTCGAAGGGAGCCGGCGTAGTCGGAGGAGCGATGGCGATAGTCGTCGTCATTTCCGGCGCGTGGCTCACCTATCAACGGTTCGCCGACTCCGGTTGTACCGGATCGGTGCGACTGTCCGTAGCCGCTGCCCCCGAAATCGCCCCAGCGGTTAAGCAGGTCGCCGACAAGTGGAGCCAAGACGGCGCCGAGGTCGGTGGCACGTGCGTCTTCGTCGACGTCGCTGATCAGAGTGCGGCCACGGTCGCCGGCGCGGTATCCCGCGAGCACTCGGTGATCCTCGCCGGCCTGGGTCAGGCGCCAGAGTCGGTCAAGGTGCCCGACGTGTGGCTGCCGGACTCGTCGACCTGGCTGCTGCGCCTGAAGAACGAGGCTTCCGGGTTCGCGCCCTCCAAGGTCGTCTCGGTGGCGCAGAGCCCGCTGGTCGTCGCCATGCCCGAGCCGATCGCGCAGAAGGTCGGGTGGGAGGGCAAGAAGCTGTCGTGGAAGACGCTGCTGGCCCAGTTCAACTCCGACACGCCGCTGAAGGTCGGCATCGTCGACCCGGCCCGGGACGCGTCCGGGCTGATGAGCCTGCTCGCGATCTCCCAGTCGGCGACCGGCCTCGACCCGACCGGCGCCAAGCGGGTCGAGTCCCTGCGGACGCTCGCGGAGCGCGACGCGAAGGTGCGTGCGGAGCTCCTGGAGAGCTTCCCGCGTGCGGCCACCGAGGACGAGCTCGCCAGTGGTCTCAGTGCCGCGCCGCTCTCCGAGGAGGCCGTGGTCTCCTACAACGCTCAGCAGCCCACCGTGCGGCTCAGCGCGCTCTACGTGGACCCCAGCCCGCCGGCGCTTGACTACCCGTACATGATCATGCCGCAGGTGGTGGACCAGCAGAAGGCGGCCGCGGCCGACGGACTGCTCGCCCAGTTGACCGGCGGCGGCGCGAAGAACGCGCTCGGTAGCGCGGGTCTGCGCGCTCCCGACGGGACGTACGGCTCCACCTTCAAGGCTCCGGTCGGCGCCCCGGCGGCGTCGCCCGCGATCACCCCGTCGGCCGGCAAGCCCGCGACCGGTGGCACGGCCGCCTCCGGGGTGACCGGTGCGGACCTGAGTGGTGTGGTCGGTAGCTGGATCGCGACCACCCTGCCCGGCCGGGCGCTGGCGGTCTTCGACGTCTCCGGTTCGATGAACGAGCCGGTGCCGACCGCCGGTGGCGCGAGCCGTGCGGAGGTGACGAAGCAGGCGGCACGTGCCGGTCTGTCGCTCTTCGGTGACGACTGGCAGGTCGGCGTGTGGCGGTTCTCCACCAACCTGGACGGCAACAAGCCTTACAAGCAGCTCGAGCCGATCCAGCCGCTCACCAACGCACGGGACCGGCTGAGCCGGTCGATCGACAAGCTCAACCCGGTGAAGGACGGCGGAACCGGCCTCTACAACACGGTGCTGGCCTCGTACCTGCAGGTGAAGAAGGGCTACCAGGGCGGCCGGATCAATTCGGTCATCCTCTTCACCGACGGCGAGGACTCCAGCCCTCCGGGCGGACTCAGCCTGGAACAGCTGAAGGTGGAGCTCAAGAAGGCCTACGACCCGACGAAGAAGATCCGTCTGGTGCTCATCGGTATCGGTACCGAGGTCAACAAGGATGAGCTGAAGGCCATCGAGGGCGCGGTGGAAGGCAGTGGCGCCTTCTTCGCCGAGGACCCGACGGACATCACGAAGATCTTCGCGCAGGCGATCGGTCAGCGGTCCGGCTCAGGGAAGTAACGACAGACACACCAGGCGGCCGCCATCCTTACGCAAGGATGGCGGCCGCTCTGTGCATTTTCAGATGTACGCGCGACCGTGCTCTACCTCGCGAAAGAGGCGGTCACCCCGCCCGGCGCAACCAGGAGGCGGGGTCGTCGCGCACCGCCCGGATGACGGTGTCCGCCGCACCGCGCATGGCCGCGTCCGCGCCGAGCGTCGCCGCTCGTAGGGTCACCGGCGCCAGCCCGGCGGTGAGCACCCGGCGGTCCAGTTCCGCCTCGATCCCACCGCGCAGCCGCCCGAAATACGGCGCGTACGCCCCACCCAGCACGATCACCGGCACGTCCAGCAGATTGACCACCGCGGACAGGGCGATCCCGAGCGCCCGGGCGGCCAACGGCTCGTCCCCGGCCAGGAACTCCTGCCCCGCGTACTGCTCCAGGCATCCGTTCGCCCCGCAGCGGCAGAGCCGGCCGTCCGGGAAGACGGTGAGGTGCCCGATCTCGCCGCTCCAGCCGCGCACACCCCGGTAGAGATCACCGTCCAGAACCAGGCCGGCACCGATGCCGATCTCGCCCGACACATACAGAAACGTGGGGTCGCCGCCGGTGACCCGTAGCTCGCCGAGCGCCGCCAGGTTGGCCTCGTTGTCCACGGTGACCGGCAGGTCGGCCAGCTCCGGAACGCCGCGCAGCAGGGCCGGCGCGTCCACGTCCTGCCAGCCGAGGTTGGGTGCCACCCGGATCAGTCCGCCGTCGGCGACCAGGCCCGGCACGGCCAGCGCGGCGCCGGTCACGGTCAGCCCGTCGGCCTCCGCGGCGAGGCGGGCCCGGGCGGCCAGCGCGCCCAGAGCGGTGAGGGACCGCGCGGCGCCGGCCGGCCGCTGGTCGTCGTGCTCCACGAAGCGCTGCCGCACCGCGCCGGTCAGGTCGACCACGCAGGCCGCCAGGTAGTCGACGTTGATCTCCAGCCCCAGGCCGGCCGGGCCGGCCGAGGTGAGCGCCAGCCCGGCGGCGGGCCGCCCGGCGCCGGTGCGCGGTGGCGGGTCGATCTCGGTCAGCAGTCCGCCGGCGATCAGATCGTCGACAAGCGCGGAGACGGTGGCGCGGGTGAGCCCGGTGGCCGCCGCGATAGCCGCCCGAGATGGGTGATCTGCGCTGTTCGCCACGGTGTGCAGAACCAGCGCGAGATTATGGGCTCGCACGCTCGCTTGGCGCACTGGCGTCGTCGGGGCGCTCAACACGCCCTTGACACTGCCACACCTGAGTCAAATAATTCAACCAATAAACAAATCCACCATGTTTCGTGGAGGTAACCCGTGGCACTCCAGCCCACCCGTGACGACAAGTTCTCCTTCGGCCTCTGGACGGTCGGCTGGCAGGCCCGCGACCCGTTCGGTGACGCCACCCGCACCGCCCTCGACCCGGTCGAGGCCGTGCACAAGCTCGCCGAGATCGGGGCCTACGGCATCACGTTCCACGACGACGACCTGGTGCCGTTCGGTGCTGACACGCAGACCCGCGACGGCATCATCGCCGGCTTCAAGAAGGCGCTCGACGAGACCGGCCTGATCGTCCCGATGGTGACCACCAACCTCTTCACCCACCCGGTGTTCAAGGACGGTGGCTTCACCAGCAACGACCGTTCGGTCCGGCGTTACGCGCTGCGCAAGGTGCTGCGCCAGATGGACCTCGGCGCGGAGCTCGGCGCCAAGACCCTGGTCATCTGGGGCGGCCGCGAGGGCGCTGAGTACGACTCGGCCAAGGACGTCCAGGCCGCCCTCGACCGCTACCGCGAGGCGCTCAACCTGCTCGCGCAGTACTCCGAGGATCGTGGCTACGGCCTGCGCTTCGCCATCGAGCCGAAGCCGAACGAGCCGCGTGGCGACATCCTGCTGCCCACCGCCGGTCATGCCATCGCGTTCACCCAGGAGCTGGACCGTCCTGAGCTGTTCGGCATCAACCCCGAGGTGGGCCACGAGCAGATGGCCGGCCTCAACTTCACCCACGGCATCGCCCAGGCGCTGTGGCACGGCAAGCTCTTCCACATCGACCTGAACGGTCAGCACGGCCCGAAGTATGACCAGGACCTGGTCTTCGGTCACGGCGACCTGCTCAACGCGTTCTCCCTGGTCGACCTGCTGGAGCACGGCGGCGTCGACGGCGCCCCGGCCTACGACGGTCCCCGGCACTTCGACTACAAGCCGTCGCGCACCGAGGACTACGACGGCGTCTGGGAGTCGGCGAAGGCCAACATCCGGATGTACCTGCTGCTCAAGGAGCGGGCCAAGGCGTTCCGCGCCGACCCCGAGGTGCAGGCGGCGCTCGCCGCGTCCAAGGTCGCCGAGCTCGGCGCGCCGACGCTGAACCCGGGCGAGACGTACACCGATCTGCTCGCCGACCGCAGCGCGTTCGAGGACTTCGACGCCGACGCCGCCGGCGCCCAGGGGTACGGCTTCGTCAAGCTGAACCAGCTCGCCATCGAGCACCTCATCGGGGCCCGGTAACCGCGATGGCACTGGTAGCCGGGATCGACAGCTCGACCCAGTCCTGCAAGGTCGTGATCCGCGACGCGGAGACCGGCCGGCTGGTCCGGCAGGGCCGGGCGAGTCACCCGGACGGCACCGAGGTGCATCCGGACGCCTGGTGGGCCGCGCTCCAGTCGGCGATCGAGGAGGCCGGCGGCCTGGACGACGTGGCCGCCGCCTCGGTCGCCGGTCAGCAGCACGGCATGGTCGTGCTGGACGAGAACGGCGAGGTGGTCCGCCCGGCGCTGCTGTGGAACGACACGCGCAGCGCCGGGGCGGCCGCCGACCTGATCGAGGAGCTGGGCGGCGGCGACAAGTGGGCGGACGCGGTCGGCATCGTGCCGGTCGCCAGCTTCACGCTGACCAAGCTGCGCTGGCTGGCCCGCAACGAGCCGGCGAATGCGGCGAGGGTGGCCGCGGTCTGCCTGCCGCACGACTGGCTGACCTGGAAATTATCAGGATCCACTGATATTTCGGACATCAGGACTGATCGCAGCGACGCCAGCGGCACCCTCTACTGGTCGGCGAAGACCAACGAGTACCGGCACGACCTGCTGGAACTCGGCTTCGGCCGCCCGATCGCGGTACCCGAGGTGCTCGGCCCCACCGGCATCGCGGGGCGACTGGCCAACGGCGCGCCGCTGGGGCCCGGCGCCGGTGACAACGCGGCGGCCGCCCTCGGCACCGGCGCGTTGCCCGGCGACGTGATCGTCTCGATCGGGACCTCCGGCACGGTCTTCGTCTCCTCGGACGTCGCGCCGCAGGACCCGAGCGGCACGGTGGCCGGCTTCGCCGACACCACCGGGCGTTTCCTGCCGATCGTGGTCACGCTCAACGCGGCCCGGGTGCTCGACGCCGCGGCCAAGCTGCTCGGCGTCGATCACGAGGAGCTGTCCCGGCTCGCGCTGTCGGCTCCGGCCGGTGCGGACGGGCTGGTCCTGGTGCCGTACCTGGAGGGGGAGCGCACCCCGAACCGGCCGGACGCCACCGGCGCGATCCACGGTCTCACCCTGAGGACCTCGGACCCGGCCCACCTGGCCCGGGCCGCCGTCGAGGGCATGCTCTGCGCGCTCGCCGACGGCCTGGACGCGCTGGTCGCGAACGGCGCGGCCGCCAACCGGATCGTTCTGGTCGGCGGTGGGGCGCGCAGCGAGGCGGTTCGCCGCATCGCACCGGCGCTCTTCGGTAAGCCGGTGCTGGTCCCGCCGCCCGGCGAGTACGTCGCCGACGGCGCGGCACGCCAGGCCGCGTGGGTCACCCTGGGCGGTGACGTCCCGCCCACCTGGTCGGCGGAAACCCCTGCGCTGTACGAGGACAGCAGCGTCCCGCTGATCCGCGAGCAGTACGCGGCCGCACAGGACGCCGTGATCGACCGGCCTCGCTGAGTCCTGGGGACGGCTCTGCCGGGCCGTCCCCCAACTTATTTGCGAACTTTTCTGTTGTCCCCTCTCCGCAGCGGCATCTACCTACCTGCACAGGAAGACCGGCCATCCCCCGGCCGCCATCCCCGCAGGTAAGGAAGGACCGCAGTGGCAGAGAGAAGATCTCGCAAGCGGACGCTGCTCGGCCTCGTGGCCGCGCTCGTCGTGCCGGCCGGGCTCGTCGGTTACTCGATGTTGCCGTCGAGCGCGGCGGCCGCCCCGACGGCGGGCAACACGTACCAGCTCATCGTGAAGAAGAGCGGGAAGTGCATCGACGTGCCGGCCGCGTCGAAGGACAACGGTGCCCTGCTTCAGCAGTGGGGTTGCACGGCGAACTCGACGTGGCAGCAGTTCAAGCTGGTGGCGTCGGGCAGCAACTTCCTGTTGCAGAACGTGAACAGCGGTAAGTGCATCGACGTGCCGTCCGCTTCGAAGACGTCGGGTCAGCAGCTGCAGCAGTGGGGTTGCGTGGGCAGCCAGACCAACCAGCAGTTCCGGCTGGCCGCTTCCGGGACCGACACGTTCCAGATCATCAACATCAACAGTGGCCTGTGCATCTCCGACCAGGGGGCCTCGACGGCCAACGGCGCGGCGATCATCCAGGAGACCTGCACCGCCAACTCCAACAAGCAGTGGGCGTTCACCCAGGTCGGCGGCGGATCCACCGGGTCCTTCACGGTGGCGAGCGACGGCACCGGGACGTACCGGACCGTGCAGGCGGCGATCGACGCGGTCGGCGCGAACAACGCCAGCCGCAAGACGATCACCATCAAGCCGGGTACGTACCGGGAGATCGTGACCGTCCCGTCGAACAAGCCGTTCATCACGCTTCAGGGCGGCGGCGACTCGGCCGACGACGTGGTGATCGTCAACAACCGCAGCAACGCCGGTGGTTACGGCACCTCGGGCAGCGCCACCTTCTTCGCCAACGGCAAGGAGCTCGTCGCCGCCAACCTGACCATCGCGAACGACTACGGCGAGGGCAGTCAGGCGGTGGCCGCGAACCTGGGTGGCGACAAGCTGGTCTTCGACAACGTGCGTTTCCTCGGCGCCCAGGACACCCTGCTGGTCAACAGCGGCCGCTCGTACGTCAAGAACTCCTACGTGGAGGGCACCGTCGACTTCATCTTCGGCGGGGGCACCGCGGTCTTCAACGCGACGAGGATCTATCAGAAGCGGAGCACTGGCGGCCCGATCACGGCGGCCCGGACCGACCCGGGGAACGCGTACGGCTTCCTCATCTACAAGAGCACGGTGACCGGCGCGACCAACAACACCACCCAGCTCGGCCGCCCGTGGGGCGCGGACGCGCAGGTGCTGTTCCGCGAGACCAGCCTGAGCGCCACCATCAAGACCGCCCAGCCGTGGACCGACATGTCGTCGAACTCGTGGAAGAACGCCCGGTTCCTGGAGTACAAGAACACCGGTTCCGGGGCGACCACCAACAGCAACCGGCCGCAGCTGAGCGACTCGCAGGCCGCCAACTACACCCCGCAGAAGTACCTCGCGGGCTCGGACAACTGGAATCCGGTGGGTTGATCATGGCTATCTCCAAGAAGCGCGCCGCCCTGCTGGCCACGGTCCTGGCCGTCCCGGCCGCGGTCATCGGCTGGTCGGTGCTCCCGTCGAGCGCGGCGGCCGCTCCCACGGCCGGTAACACGTACCAGCTCGTCGTGAAGAAGAGCGGGAAGTGCATCGACGTGCCGGCCGCGTCTAAGGACAACGGCGCCCTGCTTCAGCAGTGGGGTTGCACGGCGAACTCGACGTGGCAGCAGTTCAAGCTGGTGGCGTCGGGCAGCAACTTCCTGTTGCAGAACGTGAACAGCGGTAAGTGCATCGACGTGCCGTCCGCTTCGAAGACGTCGGGTCAGCAGCTGCAGCAGTGGGGTTGCGTCGGTTCGCAGACCAACCAGCAGTGGAAGGTGGCCGCTTCCGGGACCGACACGTTCCAGATCATCAACATCAACAGTGGCCTGTGCATCTCCGACCAGGGGGCCTCGACGGCCAACGGCGCGGCGATCATCCAGGAGACCTGCTCCGCCAACTCGAATAAGCAGTGGGCGTTCACCCAGGCGGGTGCCTCGAGCGGGGACCGGACCTGGCCGGCCACGCCGGACGGGTTCGCCGCCACCGGCGGCGGCACGACCGGCGGCGCGGCCGGCGCCACGGTCACCGTGAGGACGCTCGCCGACCTGACCAAGTACGTCACGGCCACCGAGCCGTACGTCATCAAGGTGGCCGGGACGATCACGATCACCCCGAAGGGCACCGAGCTCAAGGTCAAGTCGAACAAGACCATCGTCGGGGCCGGCACCACCGGCGAGATCGTGGGTGGTGGCTTCTTCCTGGGCGAGGGCGTCAAGAACGTCATCATCCGGAACCTCACCATCCGGGACACCCAGATGACCGAGGACGACCCGGACGACAAGACGTACGACTACGACGGCATCCAGATGGACACGGCGGATCACATCTGGATCGACCACTGCAAGATCACCCGGATGAACGACGGCATGATCGACAGCCGGAAGGACACCACGTACCTGACCGTGTCCTGGAACATCCTGGACACCGGCAACAAGGCGTTCGGCATCGGCTGGACCGAGAACGTGACGGCGCGGATGACGATCCACCACAACTGGATCAAGAACACCGCGCAGCGGAACCCGAGCACGGACAACGTCGCGTACGCCCACCTGTACAACAACTACCTGCAGAACATCACCTCGTACGGCAATCTGTCGCGGGGCGGCACCAGGATGGTTCTGGAGAACAGCTACTTCGACAGGGTGGCGAACCCCTACTACAACGACACGTCGGCCGCCCAGCTCAAGCAGAGCGGCAGCATCGTGACGAACTCGTCGGGCAAGCAGCAGACCAACGGGTCCGCGTTCGACCCGAAGAGCTTCTACTCGTACACCCTCGACGCGGCGGCGGACGTCCCCGCACTGCTGGCGAAGTACGCCGGCCCGCAGGCCAACATCGGAAATTAACCAGGACCCGCGGGGGAACGGGAAGGGCGGCGCTGTCCCATGGCAGCGCCGCCCACGCGTCTAACGTATACCGCGGGATGGGCAGAGGCGGGGCCGTGCACCGCGTATACAGCGTGGTGGTCTTCGTCATCCTGGCCGCCCTGGACAACGTCGCCATCGGGATCGTCCCGCCGCTCTACGGCAGCATCGCCACCGAGCTCGACGTCGGTGAGGGACACATCGCGCTCGCGACCACGATGATGTTCCTGTTCAGCGCGGTCGCGGCGATCGTTTTCGCGTACGTCGGAGATCGCACCGACCGTAAGCCGGTCCTGGTGGCCGGCACCCTGATCTGGGTGATCGGCACCGCCTGGTCCGGCCTGGCCGGCAGCTATCCGTCCTTCCTCGCCGCCCAGATCCTCGCGGCGATCGGGCTGGGCGGGGTGGCCTCGGTCAGCTTCGCCGTGGTCAGCGACCTGATCTCACCGAGGCGCCGCGGTCTGGTGATGAGCTTCTGGGGCCTGTCACAGGGCGTCGGCACCCTGGCCGGCACCCTGGTCGGCGGCATTCTCGGACATGGGGACTGGCGGCGGCCGTTCCTGATCACCGCGGCCGCCGGGGTGCTGGCCACCCTGGCCTATCTGCTCACCTACAACGTGCCGCGCGGGGAGAGCCAGCCCGAGCTCGCCGGGGTCGAGTACGACGAGCGCATCCACCACGAGGACATCCCGGTCATCCTGCGGCGGCGCACCAACATCTGGCTGATCCTTCAGGGCGGCACCGCGCAGATCGCGTTCGGCTCGCTGGTCTGGCTGCCGATCCTGTTCCGGGCACGGGCCGAGGACCAGGGGTACTCACCGGGTACGGCGGTGCTGATCGGCAGCGTCTTCGCGACGATCTTCCAGCTCGGGGCGGCGCTGTCCATCCTCGGCGGGCTCGCCGGTGACCGGCTGCAACGGCGTACGCCTCGGGGTCGCGCCCTCGTCGCATCGGTCGGCGTGCTCGCCGCCGTGCCGTTCTACGTGGTGCTGTTCTTCGTCCCCATGAAGATCACGGTGCCGGACGGCGCCGGCACCGGCGCGGTGATCCGCGGCGTGCTGGCGAACGTGGTGACCGAGCCGACCGTCGCCGCCTGCCTGGCCACCGCGGTGTTCGCGCTGATGCTGACCTCGGCGAACTCACCCAACTGGTTCGCCATGATCGCCGACGTGAACCCGCCGCAGCACCGCGGCACCGTCTACAGCCTCGGCAACCTGGTCAACGGCGTCGGCCGGGCCGGCGGCAACGCCCTGGTCGGCGTGGCGTTCCATCGCCTCTCCGGCACGTTCCCGCCACCGTTGAACTACGCGGTCGGGCTCGCCGGGTTCGTGTTCTTCTTCGTGCCGACCGGGATCATGTACTGGCTGGCAAGCAGGACGGTCGCGGAGGACATGGCACGCACCCACGCCGACCTGCTGGCCGTGGCCTCAGAGCAACGCCCACACGGTGACATCGGTGGGGACGCGACCGTCGGCGTCCAGGGGCTCACTGCTCAGCAGGACCCGGGCCCCGTCCGGTAGCGAGACCGGCTCCGCGCCGAAGTTGGTGAGCACCACCAGGCCGTCGTTGCGGAAGGCGAGCGCGTCCGGGCCGCTGTCCAGCCAGGCCAGCGAGCCGGCGCCCAGGCCGTGCTCGCGCCGGGCCCGCAGCGCCACCCGATACAACTCGTAGGTCGAGCCGGGCACGTCCACCTGCCGGTCCAGGGCGTACTCCGCCCAGATCGCCGGCTGCGGCAGCCAGCTCGCGTCTGCCGGGCCGAAGCCGTAGGAGGGTGCGTCCGCCTCCCAGGGGATCGGCACCCGGCAGCCGTCCCGGCCCCGCTCGGCGTGTCCGGACCGCTCCCAGGCCGGGTCCTGCCGGTACTCGTCGGGTAGCGTGGTGTGCTCCGGCAGCCCCAGCTCCTCGCCCTGGTACAGGTACGCCGACCCGGGCAGCGCGAGCATCAGCAGCGTCGCCGCGCGGGCCCGCCGCAGCCCGAGACCGGCGTCCGGCTGCGGGTCCTCGACGCCGATGCCGGGACGGCGTCCCTGGCCGACCGGGTAGCCCAGCCGGGACGCGTGCCGCACCACGTCGTGGTTGGAGAGCACCCACGTCGTGGTGGCTCCCACCGTCTCGTTGGCGGCCAGCGAGGAGTCGATCACCTGACGCAGCTCGGCCGGTGACCAGGGCGCCTCCAGGTACGGGAAGTTGAACGCCTGGTGCATCTCGTCCGGGCGCACGTACCGGGCCAGCCGCTCCTCGGGCTGCACCCAGGCCTCGGCGACCAGAATCCGCCCGCCCGGGTACTCGTCGAGGACCGCACGCCACTGGCGGTAAATCTCGTGCACCCCCTCCTGGTCCCACATCGGCGGCGGCGGACCGACCGAGTCCAAGCCACCGAGGATCACCGAGGGCGCGGTCCAGTCGGTGAGCTCGGCGTCCTTGATCAGGCCGTGCGCCACGTCCACCCGGAAACCGTCGACGCCGCGGTCCAGCCAGAACCGCAGGATGTCCAGGAACTCGGCACGCACCTCCGGGTGGTCCCAGTTGAGGTCGGGCTGGGAGACGTCGAACAGGTGCAGGTACCACTGACCGTCCGGCAGGCGCTCCCAGGCGGAACCGCCGAAGACGCTCTGCCACGAGTTCGGCGGCTCATCGCCGTCACGGAAGATGTAGCGCTCCCGCTCCGGGCTGCCCGGCGCGGAACGCAGTGCGGCCTGGAACCACACGTGCTCGCTGGAGGTGTGGTTCGGCACCAGGTCCACGATGACCTTGAGACCGAGGTCGTGTGCCGTGCCGATCAGCTTGTCGGCGTCGCCGAGCGAGCCGAACCGCGGGTCGACGCCCCGGTAGTCGGCCACGTCGTACCCGGCGTCGTGCTGCGGGCTGGGATAGAAGGGCGAGAGCCACACGGCGTCCACGCCCAGCTCGCGGAGCTGCGGCAGGCGTGCGGTGATGCCGGGCAGGTCACCCATGCCGTCACCGTCGCCGTCGGCGAACGAGCGCGGGTAGATCTGATAGATGACGGCGTCGCGCCACCAGACGTCTGTGGAGGGCATGGCCCCCAGCGTATGGCGGGCTCTGCCCTCAGTCGTCGAGGATGGCCGCGAAACGCTCCTCGGCGAGGTCCAGCTGGTCGAAGATGTGCTCCTTGGCCTGCGTCGACAGCGGCGTGTCCGATCGGCCCACCAGTTCCCGCAACTTGGGCACGAGCGGCCGATACTTCGTCGCCGACCGGTACGCCTTGTCGCTCGAGGTGTGGATGACCCCGACCCCGTTGTCGGTGAAGTCCGAGATCTTGATCACGCGGGCCCACGGGTCCCGTTCCAGGTTCTCCGCGACGTGCTCCCGGTACTGCTCGTGCCGATCCCGCGCGGGGTCGTACTCCGGGTTGGTGACCGACCGGACCAGCTCGGACACCCGCGGGTTGAAGCGGCGGGCCAGCTCGGTCAGCGCGGCCTCGGTGGCCACCGGGTACGACTCGTCCGGTTCGAGACCGCCCAGCTCCGCCGGGTGGTCCTCGACGGCGTCGTGCAGCAGCGCCGCGGTCAGCACGTCGGCGTCCCGGACGCCGTAATACCGGATGATGCGGATCGCCACCCGGAGCAGATGGTTCAGATAGGGCTCACGGACCCGACGGTCGTCGGCGTGCAACCTCGACGCGAGGTCGAGCGCCGCCTCCAGTTGCTTGCGCTCGTCGTCGGGGAAGGACTCCAGCTCAAGGCCGAAACGATCGCGCAGTCCCGCTTCGCCGTACACCTCCGTGATCGCGTGTAGTGGCATCGAGAGCAGCAACCGTGGTGCCATGCCGATCAGATATACCCGATCACAGTCGGCAATGGGTTTCCATCAGCTACCCGATGTTGCCGGAGGCGCCGTGGGCGCGGGTGCCGCGGACGGCCGGGGCTTCGGTGAGGGCCGGCCGGCGACGGCCCGATTCGTCATCACGGCGCGTGCGGCGGGGGTGAGCCGGACCGCGCCCATGGAGGCCTGCTTCAGCGACCACGGCTGTGCGGTCTCGGCGTGGATGCCGCGCTTCGGGGTGCCCGCACCGTCGGTGAACTCCTCCTCGGTCATCGCCTGGAGGGCGCTCAGCGCGACCCCGACGATGGTGGCCGCCGTGATCACCGTGATCGGGACCAGCATGGTGAGCGGGCGGATTCCGCCGGGAAGGGGCGCGGACACGTGCAGCTCGATCGACATGGCCGCCATCCCGGTGTAGTGCATGCCGCAGACGGCGAGCGCCATGACCGCGGCGGCGGCGCTGACCCGCAGCCAGCCCCGTACCGACATGGCGAACCAGAGCGCCACCGTGCTGGCCGCGAAGGCGATCACCGTGGAGGCGGCCACCAGCAGCGGGTTGTAGTGGATGGTGGCCGGCAGGCGCATGCCCTCCATGCCGGTGAAGTGCATGGCGATCACACCGCCGCCCGTGAGCATCCCGGCCACGACGGTCTTGGCGGTGCTACGGGTGCCGTGCCCCACCACCATCAGTCCGACGCCGACGGTCAGCACCGCGAAACCGAGGCTGAGCAGGGTGAGCGCGAGGTCGTAGCGGACCGGGCTGTCCGGCACGTCGAAGCCGAGCATCGCGGAGAAGTGCATGAGCCAGATGCCGCCACCGCCGATCGCGAACGCGGAGATCACCAGCCAGCGGTTGCGCCGGCTGCGGTTGTGCGCGTCCCGCGCCCGGCCGGCGCAGAGCAACCCGAGGAACGATCCGAGGAAGGCCAGAAGATAGGCGGCTATCGGGTTGTAGATCCCGTAGCTGAAGTGATGCACATGAGCCACTGATGACCTCGCGAAGTCGGCGATCGAACGCCGAGATTGAGTCAGAAATCAGCGGCCGTACATCGCACGTCGTGTGCGGCGGTGCTCCAAAGAGAACCGGGGCCACCGTCGCGCTGTCCGGATCGGACAGGGCGGCGGCGACCCCGGTTCTCGGGTCGTCATTACTGGTCAGGGGATAGCGGTCGGTACTTCCGGGGCAGGTCAGACGTTGAAGATGCTGACGCCGCCCGGACCCACGAGCAGGCCGACGACGATCAGCACGATGCCCCACAGGATCTGCCGCCGGAACAGCGCGACGATACCGGCGACCACGAGGATAACGGCGAGGATCAGAAGCAGAAGTTCCATGCGATCGAGGTACCCGGAGCCTGGAAATCGAAAACCTGTGATCCCACCCATCCGGGTTACGCGTGGGCCAATTCCATATCCACCGCGTCGGACAGCAGCTGGTACACGTTGTACGCCTGCTTGATCACGGGGTGCGCGACGTTGCGGACCGGGACGCCGCCCGGAGTGCGGCCGCGTTCCGAGCCGTGGTGCGCGTGGCCGTGCAGGGCGAGCGCGGTCGGTGCCGAGTCGATCGCCTGCCCGAGCTGGTAGCAGCCGAGGAAGGGGTAGATCTCCAGCGGCTCGCCGACCAGGGTCTCCGGCACCGGGGAGTAATGGGTCAGCGCGACCAGGGCGTCGCACTCCACCGAGCGCAGCGCCTCGCCCAGGCGGGCCGAGATGTCCTCGGTGGTGCCCACGAAGTCCTTCATCTCGCGCTCGCCGAAGTTGCTCGCGCAGGCGCCGGCGAAGCCGCCGCCGAATCCCTTCGCGCCGGCCACGCCGAGTCGATGGCCCTTGATCTCCAGTACGGTCGCCGAGCACTCCAGCACGGTGATCCCGGCGTCGGTGAGCACCTTGGCGACGTCGTCCTGCAGGTCGCTCTGATGGTCGTGGTTGCCTAGCACCACCACCACCGGCACCGCCAGGCCGCCGAACTCCTTGGCGAAACAGCCGGCCTCTTCGACGGTGCCGTGCCGGGTCAGGTCGCCGGCGACGAGCAGCGCGTCGGCCCGGTCGGGCAGTTGCTCCAGGGCCGGCCGGTAGCGGCCCACCACGTCCTTGTCCACGTGGACATCGCCTACGGCGGCGATCCGGATCATGAAATCTCCTCCACCTCGCTGGGTGCCTGCGCCCGGGTGATGCCGATGTCACAGGTGATCTCGATCTCGGGGAACCGGGTGGTGACCTGGCGGCAGATCTCGTCGCGCCGCTGGGCGCTCTCCACCTCACCGCCGAGCACCACGAGGTTCTCCCGGCGCTGCACCGTGATGCCCTGTTCGGAGATCCGGTCATCCTCGGTGAGCAACCGTTGGATTTCGGCCTCCAGGTTGATCTGGTGGGTCATCTCATCCCCCTACCTTCAGCTCCCGCCCGCCCGGGAACGGGACGACGTCCAGCCGGTCCAGCAACACGAAGAACGCTTCGGCGTACGGCGACTTGGTGGTCTCCCGGCGCACCCGGTCCCAGTCGATCTGCTCGCGCAGTGACCGGGCGACCGGCAGTCCGGTGGCGAAATCGCAGTAGTGCTGGCTGTAGCTCAGCAGCTTGTGAATCATCAATTGGCTCGCCGAGAGCACCGGCATGTAGATCGCCTCGACCGAGATCTGGTCGGTGTCGTGCAGCGTCTCGTCGGTCACCGGCGACTCCACCGGGCGGTAGATCAGGTCCACCATCCGGCCCTCGTCGAAGACCTTCACCAGCCAGTCCTCGGGCGGCTGTTCGGTCTCGAATCCGACCGCGGCGAGCTCCTGCAGCGCCCGGTCCTTGTCCTGCTCGCGGATGAGAAAATCCACGTCGTGGTCACTGGAGTAGCCGCCGCGGGCGTAGACCGCGAAGCTCCCACCCAGTGCGAAGGGTATGTCGGCCGCTTTGAGCGTCGACGCCACGCGTTTCAACGTGACGGCCAAACCTTCGTCCACCCGGTGTGGCATGGCGACCTCCTGTCCCGTGTCCGGTCCGTGAACGACTACCCGGAGTCGCCACACCTTGAACCCCTCGCCCCATTCTGGTACGGACAGGATCCGTCGCGGTGCGGAACGGATGGTGCGCCCCCGGGCTACCGTCAGTTGTTATGGCTCTCCTCCCGCAGTCTCCCCGGATCGGCCGCCGCGTCCGCACCATCGCGCTGGTCGGTATCGACGGCTCCGGCAAGACCACTCAGGCGCACCGGTTGGCGGCTGAGCTGGCCGCCGCCGGGCTGCCCGCCGTGTACCGGCGCAACGCCGGCGGGCGGCACTGGTTCGGCCGGGTCGCCGGGCTGGTCGGCAAGGAGGACGCCGAGCAGTTGCTGGGGCGCCGGGGCATGCTCGGCGTCGAGTCGGTGCTGCGCTGGCTCGCCATCGCCCGTACGATGCTGCGCCGCATGATCCGCCGGGACATCGCGGTGATGGATCGGTACGCGGTCTGCCAGTACGCGAGCCTGCGCGCCCGCGGTGCCCGCCCGGCCGCCGAGCGCCGCGCCCGCCTGGCCTACCGGCTCTTCCCGCGACCGGACGTGACGTTCCTGCTCGCCGTGGACCCCGAGGTCGCCCACGAGCGGATCGAGCGCCGCGGGTACGACCACGAGTCGATGGACTACCTGTGGGCCGCCACGAAGGCGTACGAGTCGCTGCCGGAGTACCGGGACTTCGTGGTGATCGACGCCAACGGCACGCCCGATGAGGTGAGCGCCGCGATCCATGCCGAGCTGGCTGCTTTCACCGAGCCGGCAGCGGTGCCCGCCGCGCGCCGGACCGAGCCGGAACCCCTTCAGGCCTGCCCGTAGACCGGGATCCGCGCGCCGCTCGTCGGTGCCGACGCGTCCGAGGCGAGGAAGAGCACCACGCCGGCGATCTCCTCGGGCCGTACCCAGCGGCTGCGGTCGGCGTCCGGCTGGGCCGCCCGGTTGCCCGGGGTGTCGATCACGCTGGGCAGCACGGTGTTGCACCGGACCCGCTGCTTCTTGTACTCCACCGCGACCGCCTCGGCGAAGGCCAGTACGGCCGCCTTGGCGGTCACGTATCCGGCCGCACCCGGGAACGGGGACAGCGCGGCCCGCGACGAGACACACACCACCGAGCCACCTCCCGCGGCGACCAGGTACGGAAGGGTCGCGGCCGTGGTCAGATACGTCGACCGCAGGTTGGTCGTGAGCATCGCCTCGAACTCCTCGACCGGGGTGTCGGCGATCAGACCGCCGCCCGCGTACCCGCCGACCAGGTTCACCACGGCCCGCAGCGGCGCCTCCGGATCGCTCCCGGCCACCTCGGCCGCCGCCCGGACGTCCGCTTCGACGGTCAGGTCCGCCTCCACCGGGATCGCGCCGGCCGGCAGCCGGTCGGTCGTCCCGGGCCGGACCGGGGCCACCACGCGCCACCCGGCTGCCAGGAACGCGGAGACCGTCGCCCCGCCCAGACCGCCCGTGCCACCCGTCACCAAAGCCGTACGCGCATCCGTCATGCGGAGCAGCCTGTCATACCGACGGGGATGTGCTTTTCCTCACTTGTTCGAGGAAACTGGCCGCCACCTGGGAATGTCTGCGTCTCAAGAGATGTCACCCGTGTGGGCGAGTGAACTGTGGCGTGGTGTGGCGCATCCTGACCGATGGTCCCGTTCCGGTGCGGAGCACGGGATTTCCTTCAGGCGTTTGTTTCAGGCTCGTCGCGGGCCGGCCGATGCTGCACATGAACCCCGCAGGCGTGAAACCCGTACACGGGGGTGATGAGCGTCGCGGACCCCAGGTGATGCCCGTCGCTGTGACGTTGAGAGGCCGAATGGTGTTATGAAGCGCGCCGAGGGTATCCGCCTGTCTACGGGACGGGCGCCGAGAGCACGCACTCAGGTACCACGCACTCAGGTACCGCGCACTGGGCTCTCAGGTAAGACCCAGGCATTCGTGACACTTTCGACCCACCAGCTGGAATCAGTACAGCCGGCAATTTGTTGTGTAGATGGCAGCCACCGCAATGCACGAGCTGCGGACGTTACGGGAGAGGGCTGATGGACGCAGGTAATGCCCGTAACAGGGTTAGTGACGGCAATGAGGGGACCGTGGGCAACGTGGAGAAGAGCACCGTGATGCGTACCGACCAGGTCGCCGAAGAGCGCGACCTCGTTGGAGTCTACCTGCACGAGATCTCCCGGACGCCGTTGTTGGACGCCGCACGGGAGGTTGAACTCTCCAAGGCAATCGAGGCGGGCCTCTACGCCGAGCACCTGCTCGATCAGGGCGAGGTTCGCCGCGGCGTCAGCCGGGAGGAACTGGAGCGGCTCGTCACCGAGGGCCAGCGCGCGAAGGACCTGTTCATCAGGGCGAACCTTCGGCTGGTCGTCTCCATCGCACGTCGCTACGTGCGGTCCGGCATGCCGATGCTGGACCTGATTCAAGAGGGCAACACCGGTCTGGTCCGCGCGGTCGAGAAGTTCGACTACGAGCGCGGCTACAAGTTCTCGACCTACGCCACCTGGTGGGTGCGGCAGGCGATCAGCCGGGCCATCGCCCAGCAGGAGCGCACCGTCCGGCTCCCCGTGCACCTGGTCGAGGACGTCAACCGGATGCGTAACGTCACCCGCCAGCTCGTCCGTGAGCTGGGCGGCGACCCGGAGCCGGAGCAGGTCGCCGCGGCCCTGGGTGTGACCGTCGAGCGGGTCAACGAGCTCACTCGCTGGGCGCAGGACACCGTCTCCCTGGACACCCCGGTCGGCGACGACGGCGACACCAACCTCGGTGACCTGGTCGCCGACAGCGACGCACCGTCGCCCGAGGAGATCGTGCTGAACGCGCTGGAGCGTCAGCGCATCGAAGGCCTGCTGAACCACCTGGACGACCGGTCGGCAGGCATCATGCGCGCCCGGTACGGCCTGGAGGACGGCCGGGAGCACTCGCTGACCGAGGTGGCCTCGCGCTTCTCGCTCAGCCGGGAGCGGATCCGCCAGCTGGAGATCCAGGCGCTCGGCCGGCTGCGTGAGCTGGCCCGGGCCGAGGGCCTGCAGGCCGCCTGACGCACCACGAACGAGTAACGAAAGGCCGGTGCCCCCGGGATTCGGGGGCACCGGCCTTTCGTCGTACCAGGGTTACTTGATTCGGCCGTAGCCGTTCGGGCTCATGATGTCGATCGTCCGGTGCAGCACGTCACGGCCGGCCGACGGCGCATCGATGATCTTTCCGCCGCCGACGTAGATGGCGACGTGCCCGTTCGAGCGGTAGAACACCAGGTCGCCTGGTTGCAGGTCGGCACGGCTGATCCGGGCCGTGGCGCTGTACTGCGCGGCGGCGTTGTGCGGCAATGACTTGCCCGCCGCGGCCCAGGCCGCCGAGGTGAGACCGGAGCAGTCGTACGAGTTCGGGCCGGCGTCGCCGTAGCCGTACGGCTTGCCGATCTGGTTGAAGGCGAAGGTCACGGCCTTGCCCGCCGAGCCGGGGATGTCCGGGATCTTGCCGGTGTAGCCCCCGGTGTCCTCCGTGGGGCTGCCGTAGGCCTGCTCCCGCAGGTCGTACAGCTTGTCGAGGTCGCCCTCGATCTTCTTCTTGCGGTCGGCGAGTTCCTGGACCTGCGCGGTCTGCTTGTCCTGAGTGACCTTGAGGGCCGCCTTACGCTCGGCGTACGTCTCGGTCGTCTCGGTGAAGGCGTCGATGTCCTGCTGGTTCGCCTGCGCGATCTGCTCCAGATAGGCCATCCGCTGCAGCAGGGTGTCCTCGTCGCCGCTCGCCAGCACGTTGAGCGGACCCACTCGTCCCTGGATGTACGAGGTGGCGGCGATGGTCTTCACCTTGGCGGTGGCGTTCGCGAGAGCGGCCTGGGTCGGCTTCAGCGACGCTTCCAGCTTGACCGTGTCCGCCTTGGTCTTCTTCAGGTCGAGCCGCATCTTGTTGTACGACTCGGTGACGTCCTCGAGCTTCTCCGACGCCGCGTCGATCTTCTTCTTGAGCTCGCTCTTGGACGGGGCCGCGTGTACGGCCGTCGCTCCCGACGTGGTGATCGCGAGCGCTGTCAGCGCGACCACGAGCGCCCGGAGCCGGGTACGGGGGTGTGGCACTGGTCAGGGGCCTTTCTTCCGCTTGGCCGCCCACCGGGGGTGCTGATGCTTGGGTCCAGCAGCGCCGCGGGCGGGAAGAAGGCCCTACCGCTGGTTTCCCGGTTCCGGTCGTGACGGCCGCCACCGGGGGAGGTGGCGGCCGTCACGGAGAGTCGGCGGCGTTGGCCGGCGCCACCCGAGGGTTTGTGGCTGCGGACCGAACCAACCGCATTAACCTATCGACGGAAGAAAAGAAATCAAGACCTGACCGACTGATTTCTACCAATAGCCTGGCTTGCGCTATTAATCCCGATAACCGAGTGTTATTTCGTCGCCGCTGAGCGTTATTTCGGTACGGGATTCCGGACTATTCGCTCAGCGCCGGCTCGTATGCGGAGTTCGGCACCCAGTGGCTGGTGACGCGACGCTCGGCCCAGAACGAGAAGAACGGAATGGTGCCGGCCAGCATCACGATCAGCATCCGGCTGAACGGCCACTTCGCCCGCCGCGCCAGGTCGAAGGTGAGCACCAGGTACACCATGTACAGGAAGCCGTGGAACGGGCCGACCAGCTCGACCACCGTGGGGTTGTCGGCAAGGTACTTCAGTGGCATGCCGATCACCACGAGGAGGATGAGGACCACGCCGACGATCCAGGCGATGATCCGGTAGCGGGTGAGGGCTCCCTGCACGGCGGGTGTCTCCTTGCTCGTCTTCACTGGGGGATGCGGCCGGGGTAGTCGGCGGGCCGGGCCCCGGGATGGGCGGCCAGCCAGGCCAGGTAGTCGTTGTAGGCCTCGAGGGCGGGATCGGTGTCGTCGGCCGGGGCCGCCGGTGCCGCCACCCGGACCGGGCGGCCCAGGGTGATCGGGGCGTCCGCGGAGCGGGGTGCGACCGGAGCCGGCGTCTCGTCAGCGGTGGGCTCGGTCTCGCCGCGAGACCGGCGCCGGGCCAGCTGGATCTCCCGGACCCAGATGAAGACGACGAAGCCTCCGAAGACCGGCCACTGGAACATGTAGCCCCAGCTGATCGAGTTGCCGTCGGTGGCGCGGCTGAACTGCCACCAGCCCAGGCCGAGGCAGGTCGCGGTCAGCACGAGAGCGACGAAATGCCGGGCCATCCACGCCGGAGTCCACAGCCCCTTCATGCCCACGAGCGTACCGGCGCGGGTTTGGCGACCGCCCCCTCGGGCAACCGTGCTTGGCGAGCGAGGCGAACGAACGGAGGTGCACGATGACGGACGCGCGATTCGAAGACGGCGCGGCGGTGGTCTTCGACACCGGCATAGACCCTGCGGGTCTGGCCGACGACGACCTCTTCCGCGAGCTGAGCAGTCTCTACCGGACCCGGCTGCAGACCCTGCGGCACGGTCCCGACGCGGCCCTGGAGAACCATTTCAAGCGGACCGCGGAGCTGGAGACCGAGTACATGGCGCGGTATCCGGGCCGCGAGGTCGACCCCCACCGGCTGACCCAGGACTTCTGAGGATGACTTCTCTTCGCACCAGGGTGGCCCGAGTGGCCCGGGATTACGCACCGCACGACCACCGGCCGCTCGACGGCTACCTCGTCGCGATGGGTGCGTTCGGCGCCCTTGCGGCCAGCCTCGCCGGTGCCGCCAAGCTGAGCGGCCGCCCGTTGCCGGACCGGCCCGCCATGGCGGACGTGGCGCTGTTGTCGATCGCCACTCACAAGCTGAGCCGGCTGGTCGCCAAGGACGCGGTGACCAGCCCGCTGCGTGCCCCGTTCACCCGCTACGCGGAGCCGGCCGGAGCGGCCGAGCTCAACGAGGAGGTACGCGACGGCGGCAGCAGCGTCCGGCACGGCATCGGCGAGCTGATCACCTGCCCGTTCTGCCTCGCTGTCTGGGTGGCCACCGGGCTGACCGGTGGACTGGTGCTCGCACCCCGGCTGACCCGGCTGGCGGCGACCGCGCTCACCGCGACGGCCGTCTCCGACTTCCTCCAGATGGCGTACTCGATCGCCAAGGAGAAGGCGGAGGGCTAGATCGACCGCAGGGCCTCGGCGGCCTCGTCCTGGGCGTACTCGCCTTCGGGCAGGGCGTCGATGCGGGTCAGCAGGGCCGCCGGGAGGTCCGAGGCGATCGCCCGGCGTTGCAGGTCGCCGCTGGTCAGGCGCTCTTGCGCGTCGTACGCGGCGTCGAGGAACTCGTCCAGCACACGGATGTCGTCGGTCACGGCACGGCTCTACCCGTACCGCCGCCGGGCAAACCCGGAGGCTGTAATCCAGGTCACATACGCTCCAGGAATCCCGGTGACGTGCCGACAGTTGTGAACAGATGCCGGTGTGCCCAGTGTCCCCGGGCCTCACCCTAAGCCTTCACGGAGTTCCGTTCGGCTGGAGCCGTGTCGCGCCACTCGCCGCGAGGCGACCTGCACACCGGCATCTACATCCGCGCCGCGCCCCCGGCCCACCCGGGGGCGGCGCCCGGTTTGCCCCCAACCCGCCCCGGGGAAACATCAACCATGACCGACGAACGGACCGGACGACGCGCCGCCGATCTGCTGCCGGAGGAGACGGCGTCGGGCAGTGCCGACCCGCGTGCCCAGGCCGAGGCGATCCTCGCCGACTCCGACGAACGCGAGGACGACCCCGGCGCGGCACCGGACTCATTTCTCGAAAGACGTCGCTCGGACGAGACGGTTTATCCGGACAACAACCCTCGATAGGGGCACCTGGCCGCCCACCGTTCTTGATCGACGTGGCAATATCCGTCCAGTGTCCGTCCCGCAACGTCGCATCCCGGCCGTGCAACGCGGCGCCCGTCTGACCCGGCGCGTGCCCGCCGAGAGCACGTCCACGTCCGACGTGGTCCGCTGGATCGCGGGTGGACCGGGCCGCGGCCGGAGCAGACGCCAGGCTCCACTCGCCGCGTCCGGCGGACCGCACTCGGTCGAGCTCGCCGGGCTGCTGCATGAACTGACCGTCCGGCTGCTCTCCGCCGACCGGCTCGGGCAGGCACTGGACCGGCTCGCGGTCTTCGGCGCGAGCGCCCTGCCGGGCGTCGCGCGCTGCTCGGTCGCTCTGATCGGCGAAGGCGGGCCGCTCACCCGGGCCGGTGCCGGCGCGGCGGGGGAGACCTTCGACGAGCAGATGTACGCCCGGAGCACCGGTCCCGGACTGGAGGCGGCCCGGACCCGCTCCCTGGTCGTCTCCGGTGACCTGGCCGATGACGAGCGCTGGCCCGAACTGGGCGGCGCGGCCCGGGTCGCCGGGGTCCGCGCGGTCCTGGCGGTCCCGCTCGACGTGCGCCGCTCCTCGGTGGGTGCGCTCAGCCTCTACCTGGGCCGGGCCGGTGACATCGACCCGGAACTGCTGCTCACCGCGATGGCGGTGGCCGGACAGGCGGAGGTGCTGCTCGGCGAGTTGCAGCGGCGGGAAGGGCTGTCCGAGGGCGCCGAGGTGGACCGGGCGGTCGGCGTGATCATCGCTCAGCGCGGGTGCGGCGTGCAGGAGGCGTACGCGATCCTCCAGGAGAGCGCCCAGCGTCTCGGGCTGGACCGGCGCAGCGTCGCCGAGCGGCTGCTGATCGCAGCCGCCCGCAACGCCTGAGCTTGGTTTACGAGGTCGGCTTGTCCACGTGCTGGACGACCTCGAACTCCAGCAGGCTGGCTCCGGTGGCTACCGGCCGGCTGCGCTCGCCGGCGTGTGCCTCCTTGGCGCTGCCGTTCGACCAGGCCTGGAACGCCTCCTCCGACTCCCAGCGGGTGTAGACGAAGTAGCGGTTCTCGCCGGCCACCGGGCGCAGCAGTTCGAAGCCGAGGAAGCCCGGGGAGTTCTCCACCGCGCCGTGCCGGGCCGCGAAACGCTTCTCCAGCTCGGGGCCGGCGCCTTCGGGGACTTCAATCGCGTTGATCTTCACAACAGCCATGCGGTCACGCTACTGCGCACACCTGAGAGCGGGAGTCGCGACGCGGGGTACGGGGACTGTGCTCCGCCCGTACCCCGAATGGGTTTTATCCGGCCTGCGGGCCGGAACCCGGACCTGGCACGCCCGCGCCCTTCTCGGCCTGAAGCGCGTCCTCGGCGCGCGCCTGTTGCGCCGAGCGCTGCGCCAGCGGCAGCTCCGGCAGGAAGAAGACCACGACCAGGCCGATCAGCATCACGGCGAAGGCCATCAGATAGACGACGTGCACGCTGTCCGAGAAGCCGACCTTGAACGGGTGCGCGATCACGTCGGAGAGCTGGTCCAGGAACGACGTGTCGTTGAGCGCGTCGCTGCTGGTGGCGCGCTTGAGCAGCTCCTGCTGCGCGGGGTCGGCCTGCAAGGCGGCCTGGAACTCCGGGGTCTGCTGAGCGGCGGTGAACCGGTCCCGGATGTTGCCCGGCAGCACGTTGAAGAGCACCGAGAGGAAGACCGCGGTGCCCAGCGTGCCGCCCATCGAGCGGAAGAAGGTCACCGCGCCGGTGGCCGTGCCGATCTCCCGGGGCGAGACCGCGTTCTGCACCGCGGTGATCATCGGCTGCATGTTGCTGCCCAGGCCGAGGCCCATCAGCACCATCACCAGCATGGTCTGCCAGAGCGGGGTGTCCGCGCCGACCAGCGAGAAGAGGAAGAGCGCGACGACCATCAGGACGCTGCCGACGATCGGGAAGATGCGGTAGCGGCCGGTCCGGGAGATCAGCTGGCCGGAGACGATCGAGCCGGCCATGATGCCCACCACGAACGGGATCATCTGGAGGCCGGCCATGGTGGCCGAGGAACCCTTCACGATCTGCAGGTAGAGCGGGACGGTCATCAGACCGCCGAACATCGCCATGCCGAGGATCGTGCTGGAGACGGAGCCGACCGCGACCGTACGGTTGCCGAAGAGCCGCAGCGGCAGCAGCGCCTCCTCCTTGTACGCCCGCTCGGCCAGGATGAACCCGATCAGGCCGAGCACACCGATCACGTAGCAGGTGATCGCCTTCCCGGAGTCCCAGCCCCAGTCCCGGCCCTGCTCGGCGACGGTGAGCAGGGGCACCAGACAGAGGATCAGGGTCATCGCGCCGGGCCAGTCGATCCGGTGGTCGACCCGGTGGTGCGGCAGATGCAGCACCTTGGCGACCACCGCCATGGCGGCGATGCCGATCGGCACGTTCAGGTAGAACACCCAGCGCCAGCCGTCCACCCCGAGGATCTTGTCGGCGCCGGCGAAGAAGCCGCCCAGGATCGGGCCGAGCACGCTGGCGGTGCCGAAGACGGCGAGGAAGAAGCCCTGGTATTTGGCGCGCTCGCGGGGCGGAACGATGTCGCCGATGATCGCCAGAGCGAGCGACATCAGACCGCCGGCCCCGATGCCCTGGACCGCCCGGAAGGCGGCGAGCTGCCACATGTTGTCGGAGAGGCCGCAGAGGAACGACCCGACGATGAAGACGCCGATGGCGAAGAGGAAGAACGGGCGCCGGCCGTAGATGTCCGACAGCTTGCCGTAGAGCGGCGTGGAGATCGTCGAGGTGATCAGGAACGCCGTGGTCGCCCAGGCCTGGAGGTCGAAGCCCTGCAGGTCGTCGGCGATGGTCCGGGTCGCGGTCGCCATGATCGTCTGATCGAGGGCGGCCAGGAACATGCCCATCATCAGACCGCCCAGGATCGTCAGGATCTGGCGGTGCGTGAACTCCACCGGTGGGGCGGCTGCTGGGCTGGGGTGGCTCACGGAATCTCCCGTGGGGATGCGGTGGGATCGGTGCGTATTAGCGCCTCGATCGAGCTGTTGAACTCTTCGAAGAGGTCGGTGAAAGCGGTGATCCGCTCGGCCGGCCAGTCGTTCAGCGCGTCGCCGAGCAGCGCCACGCGGGCAGCCCGGAGCCGCTCGCAGGCGGCCTCGCCGGCCTCGGTGACCGCGAGCCGGGAAGCACGGCCGTCCACCGGGTCGGCCTCGCGGCGGGCCAGGCCCGCCTTGACCAGCTGGGCGACCTGCCGGCTGATCGTCGACGGGTCGGCCTGCTTGATCTCGGCGAGGTCGGTGACCCGCATCGGGCCCGACGACTGCAACGGAAGCAGCAGCATCAGCGCGGAGAACTCGGCGCCGAGGTCGCCGGTCTTCAGCATGCCCCGGAACCGCGTGCCCATCCTGATGAACCGCACGATCTCGTCGGCAAGTCGGGTGGTGTCCTGCTCGTGCATGGTTGTACCTTACAAGTTGTTGCGTGGTGAACGCATCTTCCAGACGCCGGTCCGCAGCGACTCGGTCTCCTCGAGAGCGGCCGGGACCGGAACCACGTACTCGGTCACCAGCTCGAAGAGCCGGTCCGGGAAATACCCCCGGCCCGGGTCCCCAACCAGCACCGACGCGCCGCGCCGGCTCGCCGCGCGCAGCAGCGAGGTCATCGGCGGTGCGACCGCCGGGCTGTAGAAGACGTCGCCGGCGAGTACCACCTCCGGGTCGGCCACCCGCTCGGCGAGCGTCACCCGGTTGGCGGCGGCGTTGCGGTGAGCGGCGGCCACCGCGGCGGGATCGATGTCCGACGCCTCGACCGCCGAGGCCCCGCACCGGGCGGCGGCGATCGCGGCCACCCCGGAACCGGTGGCGACGTCGCGTACCCGGCGGCCGGCCACCTCCTCCGGACGATCCAGCAGGTAGCGGGCGAGCGCCTGGCCGCCGGCCCAGGCGAAGGCCCAGAACGGCGGTGGCTCGTCGCTGCGGAACTCGCCGCCGGTCAGGTCGAACAGCCCGACCGGGCGGTCGACGAGGTGAAGCGAGATCTCCGGGGCGAGCGGAACGGGTTGCAATGTGATCGGCAGCACCCCGCGATTGTCTCCGGGGCGCCTCGATCAGATCGGCTGGGCGGCGCTTTCCGGGCGCTTTTCCGGGTTCGCCATGACGAGCTTCGCGCGGTACTCGGCGCGCGCCTCGGCGGCCCAGGGCGCGCACTCCTCCTCCAGCAGGGGCCGGGAGGCGAGGAAGGCGGCGGCGCTGAGCGGGCGGGCGGCGCGCTCGGGGGAACGGCCGGCGGCGGCGGTGATCAGCGCGTCGAAGGTGGCGACGTCGACGCGTACGCGCTCGGGAGCCAGGCGGAAGAGGCCTCGGTGCCCGGTGACGACCGATTCGCTGCCCCGGACATCCGGCTCCAGCCGCTCGCGCAGCACCCGCAGGTCGTCCTTCACCGTGGCCGGAGCGATACCCAGCGTGTCGGCCAGCTCCACAAGCGACAGCTCACCCCGCAACGCGAGCAGCGCGAGCAGGTGACGCGGGCGCTCGCCACCGAAGTCGTCACCGGAGAGGCGGATGCCCCGGGTGCGGACCTCGATACGGCCGAAGAGCTGGATGTCGAACATGATCAAAAACTTTGCGGCCGGTGGCCAGGCGGCGGCAAGCCCCAATGCGAGGGGGTATCTCGGCCGAAAGACTGGTTATCGCATCCGCTTGGCGTCATCCTTCTGTCGGCCGTACTGAACGGGCACCTGTTGGTAGGTCAGGGTTCCTGGCGGGTAATCCTTAGACTGCGCGGAGCCCGCCGGGCGAAAGGGGAAGGTGACGTATGGACAGCGACGAGGCGATCCGAGTGCTCGTCGTCGACGGTCACCAGACCTTCGCCGAGCTGCTAGGACACGCTCTGGCCGGGCAACCGGACCTGCGGTGTGTGGGGCATGCGCGTACCGGGGCGGAGGCGCTGCAACTCTCCGCCGAGCTCGTGCCGGACGTGATCCTGCTCGATCCGGAACTGTCCGATGCCGACGGGATCGCCATCACCGAGCTGATCCGGGTGCGCCAGCCCGACACACGTGTGGTGATCCTCACGGCGAGCGAGGAGCAGGCGCTCGTACGACGGGCCACGGCCGCCGGTGCCGCCGGATTCCTGTCGAAGAACGGTGCGCTCGGTGACGTACTGAACGCGCTGCGCACCGCGCACGGCGGCGGGATGACCGTGTCCACCGACATCCTGGCCCGGCTGCTGCGCAGCACCACCCCGGTGAGCGCGCCGCGCGGCGGTGGTCTCACCGCCCGCGAGGACGAGGTGTTGCAGCTGATGGCGGCCGGTTTGGACGCACGTGCGGTGGCTCGCAGGCTGGGCATCAGCGTGCACACCTGCCGTGGATACCAGAAGGCGGTTCTGGCCAAACTGGGCGCGCACAGCCAGCTCGAAGCGGTCGCGATCGCCACCCGGCGCGGACTCGTCCGTCCTGACCCGCGGTAAACCTTCCGATCACTCATCCGACAGGCGGTTCCGTCCGTACTCCTTGCGGGGGCGTCATTCACGGGCGCTGGGGCAGGGAGGAAGCAGTGGACCGTACCGCTGTCGACACGTCGTCCGATCCGGTCGTGACCGGGGTCGCCGCCGAGGAGAGCTCGGCCGGGTCCGCGTTACCCCGACGCCGGCCGCGGGCCGAGAAACCGGCCGAACCGGCGGAGCCGGCGGTGAACTGGTTCGGCGATTCGGCGGGTGCCGCCGAGGCGCCGTCGGTGTCGGTGTCGCCGGTGTCGCCGGAAGCTTCCGAAGCTCCGCGGGCTACGCCGGAGTTCGGGCCGGCTTCGCCGGGCGGGCCGGGGCGCACCTCGTTCGGTTTCAGCGATGGGCCGATCGGGGGCGTGCGTCCGGCCGTGCTGCCGATCCGAGCTCCTGACGTTTCAGTGGTCTCCGCCGAGCCGGCTGCTCCTTCTCCTGCTCCTTCTCCTGCTTCTGATCGGGCTCCCTGGGAGCCGGTTCCGTTCGAGCCGGCCGGGCCCCGGGCGACGAGCGTGGACGGCTGGGCCACCCCCGCGGTATGGCCGGAGAGCGACCGGATCGCCCCGGCCTGGTCCGATGACAGTGCGGACCAGCGCCCGGCCGGCCGCAACGAGCCGGCGGTGTGGAGTGACACCCCGGCCGCGCCGCCCACGCCCCGGCGGCAGTCCCGGCTGGTCACCTTCGGCATGGGGCTGCTCGGCGCGGTGGCGGTCGCGGTCATCGCCCTCACCGGGGTGGTCTACTACACCGGCCCGGACACCGAGATCAGCGAGATGCTCCAGCTCGGAACCGGCGGCACCGACGAACGGGTCGTGAGCGGCCCGCTGGACGGCCGTACCGTGGCCACCTTCGAACTGCTCGCGGCCACCGACCGAGTCCGGCTGAGCATCGCGGACCTGGGCACGGACCTGTACCGGATCAGCACCGCGGAGGGCGCGGGCATCCGGCCCAATCCGGGGGTCCGCGACGACCTGGTGACCCTGGACCTGGCTCGGGACGAGGCGGGCACCGGCGGTGAGGTCGAGGTGGTGCTGAGCGCGAAGGTGCGCTGGGCGCTGCGCTTCTCCGGGTACGCCGCGGAGCGGATCGTCGACCTCAGCGACGGGCGGGTCACCCGCATCGAGATGGTCGGTGGGACCCGGCGGGCCGACATGACGTTCGCCGAGGCGTCCGGGACCATTCCCATGAAGATCACCGGCGGTATCGAGGAGCTGGTGCTGCGGGCTCCGGTGGACAACCCGATCCGGGTTCGGGTCGGTGGCGGGGCGGGGACTGTGACGGCCGGTTCGCGTACGCTGCGCGACCTGCCACCCGGCGCCACGCTGACACCCAAGGACTGGCAGAAGGCCAACCGCTACGACGTGGACGCCGTCTCCGCCATCACCCTGCTGACCGTGGAGGAGAAGAAGCCGTGACCGGTGCGACGGATCGCCGCACCGGTCCGGATCCCGGTCAGGACAGGACGCGCAGCCGTACGGTCTGCTCCATCGCGCGGAGCTGCTCCAGCACCTCGTCGCTGTAGCCGCGGGCGATGTCGGTGATCAGGTAGCCGTACTCGCCGCGGGTGCTGAGCATCTGGCCCTCGACGTTGACACCGTGCTCGGCGAGGATCCGGTTGACCTGGGCCAGCACGCCCGGGGTGTTCTTGTGCATGTGCACGATGCGGTGCATGCCGGGCAGCTCGGGCAGGGTCACGCCGGGCAGGTTGACGCTCAGCGTGGTGTTGCCCTCGGTCACGAACTTGGCCAGCTTGTTCGCCACGAACCCGCCGATGTCCGACTGGGCCTCCTCGGTCGAACCGCCGATGTGCGGGGTGAGGATGACGTTCGGCAGGCCGCGCAGCTCGGACAGGAACTCGTCTCCCCGGCCCTTCGGCTCCTTGGGGAAGACGTCGACGGCGGCGCCGGACAGGTGCCCGCTCTTCAGCGCGTCGCGCAGGGCCAGGTGGTCGACGACGATGCCGCGGGACAGGTTGAGGAACAGGCTGCCCGGCCGCATCTTGGTGAACTGCTCGGCGCCGAAGAAGCCGGCGTTGCCCGGGCGCCCGTCCACGTGCAGGGTGACGATGTCGCTGGTCTCCAGCAGCTCGTCCAGGCTGGCGCAGCGGTGCGCGTTGCTCAGCGCCAGCTTGTCGGCGGTGTCGTAGAACGAGACCGACATGCCCAGGTTCTCCGCGAGCACCGACAGCTGCGTGCCGATGTTGCCGTACCCGACGATGCCGAGACGGCGGCCGCGGATCTCGTGCGCGCCATCGGCCGACTTGTCCCAGACGCCGGTGTGCATCAGCGCGTTCTTCTCGGTCAGCCGCCGGGTCAGCGCGATGATCTCGGCGATGGCCAGCTCGACCACCGAGCGGGTGTTGGAGAACGGGGCGTTGAAGACGGCGACGCCACCGGCGGTGGCGGCCGGCAGATCGATCTGGTCGGTGCCGATGCAGAACGCGCCGATACCCACGAGCTTGTCGGCGGCCTCCAGCACCTTCGCCGTCACCTGGGTCTTGGAGCGGATGCCCAGCAGGTTCACCCCGCGGATGCGCTCGATCAGCTCGACCTCGTCGAGCGCGTTGCGCACGGACTCGACCTGGAAGCCGTCCTCCTCCAGACGGGACACCGCGTCGGGGTGGATGCTCTCCAACAGCAGGACTCGCACCTTGGCCTGGTCGATCATCATCTTCCGTTCCATGTTTCGGTTGGCCGCCCGGGCCGCCACGCCGAAGCCCAGTTCACAGGGCGTCAAGCCTAGTCTCCCGGCGAGCCGGGCCCGGTGCGGTGTGCCTGAGGTCCCATCTGCCGGTCAACCCGTCAACTGTTACGGGCAGGCAGCGGGTGTGGTTCAGTTCCGTTTCGGTGCTATCGCCCGGTCAGGGCTTCTCGTAGCCAGGGCAACAGGGCGTCGCCCTGGAAACGCTGGAAGGCCCGGACCGTGGGCAGGCCGGGTGGCGGCGGGCGCCGGGACTGCCGCTGGAAGTAGCCGGCCACGCCGGCTATCACGTCCACCGCGGCGTCGTGGTCGACGCCGTCGAGGGCCCGGGACGGGTCGCCGCCGTGCACGATCACGTTCAGCGCGAGGAGCACCGTGTCCAGCCAGGCCGGACCCAGGCAGCCCCAGGGCCAATCGACGACGATGATCCGGCCGTCCTCGCGTACCAGCATGTTGTCGGCCCGGATGTCGCAGTGCACGAGGGTGTCGCCGGCCGAGATCGCCGCGACGCCGCGCCGTGCGGCGTCGCGCAAGATGTCCAGGTGCCGCAGGGCCCACGGGTCGAGGTCCGTCGGCGGGCCGGCGGCCAGCGTCTCCCAGCCGCCGAAGTCGGGGGCCAGGTGGTCGGTCGCCCTGGGCAGGCCGGGAAGCGGCGCCGGCGTGAGCGCGGCCGCCAGGTCGCGCAGCGCGGTCACGGCCGCATCGATCTCGGGCGCGATCCATGGGGTACGCGGATGCGCGCCGGCCACGTCCTCCAGGATCAGCACCACCCAGTCGCCGTCGTCGAAGCCGCCCATCAGCCGAGGCACCGGTGCGTGCGCGGGAAGTGCGGCGGTGATCCGCAGTTCCCGGCGGGCCATCTCGGCCGAGTCCCGGTTGAGTGCCGGGGTCACCGCCTTGACGAACGCCGCCTGCCCGGAGGCCGTGCGCACCCGGTCGGCGGTGCCCGGTGAGAACCCGCCGGGCTGTGATCGTGCCTCGGTCACCGGGCCGCCGCCGATGATCCCCTCGACCCGGTGCCGGACCGGGGCGGGCAGATCCGCCCAGCGGATCCGGGCGCCGCTCGCTGTGACCATGCCCGGGATGGTGGCAGGCCACGGGCCGGGCACGAAACGGAATTCTCATGCCGTGGGGACCGGCCGCCCGGGAAATGTCATACCGGCGCGCGAAGATGCGGGCATGTTCATCGACGGCTCTGAGTCGGCGGTCCGTGACTGGCGGGCCGATCTTCGTGAGCGCGCCGCGGAGGCGGCACTGCGCCGGGCGACCCGCGCAGCCGCACGGCGCTCGGCCGCACGGCGACGTGCGCACGGCCTGGTGGAGCGAAACGCGGCACGACGGGCACGGGCCAGGGCTCGCGCGGCGCCGCGCCATGCGGATGAGTAGTTCGTCCGCTTTGCGGCGGTCACCTTTTCCCTGGTCGGTATGTTCAATGGAGCGAGGTTCGCGCGATCGGGTGACTCCGAGGCCGCGGCTCGAGCGTTCGGGGCCAGGGCCGTGGGTCGGCGGCCGGTGATCCGGCGGGCAGCGAGGTGGGGCGATGGGATCGCTGGGGTGGGCTGTCGGGCTCTCCCTGCTCTCGGCGGGTGCCTACGCCGCTGCCGCCGTCGCCCAGGAGCGTCTCGCCGAGCACGGCCATCGTGGCTGGTCCCGGTGGGCCGTCGCGCTGCTGCTCACCGGGACCGGGGTGTCGCTGCACGTCCTCGCGCTGAACTTCGGGACGGTCGCCGTGGTGCAGGCACTCGGCACGCTGACGCTGCTCTTCGCGCTACCCATCGAGGTGATCCGCTACCACACCCGGATCAGCCGGGCGGCCTGGGTCGACGCGGGCCTGACCGTGGCCGGCCTGGCCGCGGTCCTCTCCTTGTCGGTGGAGTCGGAGGGACCGGCGCTGCTCACCGAGCGGGACGCCCGGGGTCTCGCGTCGGTCACCGCGGCGGCGGTCTTCGTCTGTACGCTGGCCGCCTGGCGGGCCGGTCCGCGAGCCCGCGCGATGTTGCTCGCTGCGGCGTCGGGCACGGCGTTCGGCATCGCCTCGGTGCTGTCCAAGGCGGTGCTCGCCTCGTTCACCACCGGCGGCGCGGGCACGGTGTCGGGCGTCGCCGTGGGGATGGTCGTGGCTTTCGCGACCACCGGTTACCTGCTCGGCCAGCTGTCGTACCGGGGTGCCGGCCTGGCCACCCCACTGGCCACCGTGAGCGTGACGAACCCGCTGGTCGCCGCGCTGGCCGGGGTGGTGCTGTTCGGCGAGAGCGTCCGGTTCGGGGCCACCGGGCTGGTCGCGGCCGGCGTGGCCGCCGCGGTCATGGGCTGGGGAGTGGTCGGCCTGGCCCGGCGGACCGCGGGTACGGGGACGGGCTCGCGGCAGCCGTCGGACGGTCCCGCGCCCACCCGGCAGTCGACGGCCGGTTAGCGGGTTCGTGTCGGGCCGGGCTTCGGGTCGGGAGCAGCAGGGCGAGAGCGATGGCCAGCAGGAGGCGGGACTCGCGCAGCGGTGTCCAGGCGAGGGCGGTGACCGGCGCCAGCATGACGGTCAGGACGGCGACGCGGGCCGGGCGGATCAGCGGCAGGAAGGCGGCGAGCACCAGCCAGACCTGGTGATGCGTCCAGGAGACCGGGGAGAGGACGACGCCGGCCGCGCCGGTGATGACGAGCGCGGTCCGGGGGTCGCGGAGCCCGGCGACCCGCCACAGTGCGATCGCGGCGATCGTTCCGGCCAGGAGCGTGGCGAGCAGCGGGCGATGCGGCACGTCGAGGCGGAGCAGCGCGCCGTTGAGGGACTGGTTGCCGACCGAGGTGATGAAGCCCAGGCGGGACACGTCGTGGACCTCGGTGCCCCAGTATCGCCAGGAGTCCTGGGGGAGGAGGACGCCGGCGAGTGTGGTGCACGCGAGGAACGTGGCGGTGGCGACCGCGGCGGCGCGCCGGCGGCCGGTGAGCCAGAGCATCGGTATGAAGATCAGCGGAGTCAGCTTGACGGCCGCCGCGAGTCCGATCAGGACACCCTGGTGGCGGCTGTGCCGCAGGGCCAGTACGTCGGTGGTGACTAGGACGGCCAGCAGCAGACTGACCTGGCCGTAGCGGAAGTTCGACGAGACCGGCGCGGAGAGCATCAGCACGAGGGCGAGCCAGGGCGCTGCCCGTCGGTCGAACAGCCGGGCCAGAGCGACGGCGGCCAGGCCGGTGCCCAGTGTCCAGGCCGCATACAGCACCGTGAGCGGCAATTGGGCTGGGACGAGCAGGAACAGCGCGGCGAACGGCGGGTAGGTGAAGGGTGCGTTGCCGTTGCGGATGTAGTCGTAGAGGCTGCCGCCGTCTCGCAGGGTGTCGAGGGCGCCGAGGTACACCTGGAGGTCGGTGAGGCGCAGGGATTCCGGGCGTCGGAGTGCGATGACGCCCGTTGCCACCGCCACGAGCGCGGCCGGTGCCCAGAGGAGGAGGGGGTGGTGACGCTCGTTCCGGCGTGCTCCACTGATCATTGTTGTTTCCCTACATAGGGTGCCGCAAGGGGTGATTTCCGCGGCGCGGTCAGTGGGTCAGGCTCGCCGCTCGCGCGCGGCCAGGTGGTGTGCGATCAGCAGGGCCACGGCGAAGGCGAGCGCGGCGCGGCCGGCGGGGTGGGCGAGGAAGCCGAACCCGAACACCATCGAGTTGTCGACGAGCCGGGGCAGGGCCGCCTCGGCGGCGACGGCGCGTGGCATGTGCCCGGCCAGGAGCAGGACCGCGGCGGCAGTCCCGGAGGCAGCGACGATCAACGGATCGGCGCGGCCGTGAAGGCGTGCGATCAGGGGGCTCGCCGCGCGACCTGGGCGGCGGGAAGGGGTGAGCGCGGCCGCGCACAGGAAGGCTGAGCAGAGCAGCAGCGGCCCGCTGAGTGCCGCGGTGTTGGCCAGCAGGATGTCGGAGGCATGGAACGCCGGTCCGGAGCCGGGCAGGCCGCTGATCGCGGGCTGCCCGCCCGCGAAGTACGTACCGAAGCCGCCGGTGCCGCCGGGCAGCATGGCCAGCGGGAACCAGGCCGGCGCGGATCCGCTGGAGAGGCCCAGCGTGGCAGCCGCGTGCAGCGAGCCCGCGGCGGCGGCCGTGTGGAGGGCCAGCAGGCCGCCGCCGACCGCGACCACCGCGGCCCGGCGGGTACGTCCGGCGGCGCGGAGCCGGACAGCAGCCCAGCTGCTCATGGCGGTCACCGCGGTCCAGGTCGCGACCGCGGGAGTCACGTCCCGCCAGCCCATGAACGGCATGACCGGGGTCTCGTTGCCGGCCAGCAGGAACGCATACGCCGCCGCGCCGATCAGCAGTGTGGCCGGGACCGGCCGGCGCGGCCGCCAGCGCGCCCCGGCACCGGCCATGAGCAGCATCGCCACGGCGAGCAGGGCGCCGACCAGGGTCGCCTCACCGGACCAGGGCAGCCGTGTCTCGGCCCGGTGCAGGGCCAGATGGACACCGTTGAAGAGGGCCGCCGAGAGCAACACGACCAGCATGGCCGCCGTGCCGGCGCGAGCCACCGCGGCGGCACGCGGCATGCCGGACGCCGAAGTGATGGCGAGGCTGCCGGCGAAGGTGAGCATGCGCCACGGCCGGCCGCGCAGGCTCGCGAGCTCAGCGCTCCACTCCTGGTGCATGCCGGCCGGCCATCGCCGGGCGGCCAGGCGGAGCAGAACGTGGGCCACACGCTCGGCGACAACGGGCATGTCGGAACTCTACATAGCCTTGGCCAGCATCGGAAGACCCTCACAACGCCCGAGGCAGCATCACGGTGACGGTCAGGCCACCTTCCTCACGGGCGTCGGCATGGACGTCGCCTCCGTGCGCCCGGGCCACCGCCCGGACGATGGAGAGGCCGAGACCGACGCCGGGGGAGGCGAGGCGTTCCGCGCCGTACCGGTGGAACGGTTCGAACAGGCCGGGCACTTCGTACCGGGGGACGACCGGGCCGGAGTTGGCGACCTGCAACTCGACCCAGCCGTCGGTGCGGGTCCGGGTCGCCACGCTCACCCAGCCGCCGGCCGGGACGTTGTGCCGCACGCCGTTCTCCACCAGGTTCTGCACCAGCCGCTCCAGCAGAACCGGGTCACCGAGCACGGCGGCCTCGCCCGGCTCGGTCAGGACCTTGACCGATTCGGACTCCGAGACGGCGACGTGCTCCACGATGTCGGCCAGGTCCACGTAGGAGCGCTCGGTCACCTCCCGGTCCGAGCGGGCCAGCAGGAGCAGCCCGTCGATCAGCCGCCCGTGCCGGTCGTTGATGGCGAGCAGGGTGGCGCCCAGCTGGCGTACCTCGGGGGAGGCCGTCGACGGGGCGAGCGCGACCTCCAGCAGCGTCCGGTTCAGCGTGAGCGGGGTGCGCAGCTCGTGCGAGGCACTCGCGATGAACCGCCGCTGCCCGTCGAACGAGTGGTCCAGCCGGGCCAGCATCAGGTCGAAGGTGTCCGCCAGCTGCTTGATCTCGTCGTCCGGACCGGCCAGGGCGATCCGCTCGTGCAGGCCCCGATCGGCGGCCGGGGACTCGGCGATGCGGCGCGCGGTCGCGGTGATCTGGTTCAGCGGCTGCAGCAGCCGGCCGGCGATCAGCCAGCCCAGCGCGATGGTCGCGGCGCTCACCACGGCCAGGGCGATCGCTCCCTGAGTGAGCAGGGCATGCAGGGTGTCGGCGCGGGTGCCCTCGACGATCTCCCGGACGTACGTCTCCCCGTTGGGCGGCGGTGGTGCGGCGGCCTCGCCGGCGATGGAGGTCCGCATCGCACCGGGCGCGTCCCGGCCCAGCAGGACGTAGATGGCACCCAGCAGCACCAGGCCGGCGAGCAGGAACAACCCGCCGTAGACGAGGGTGAGCCGGCCGCGCACGGTGAGTTTCATCGGATCCGGTACCCCACTCCCGGCTCGGTCAGCACCACCGGCGGATCACCCAGTTTGCGGCGCAGTTTGAGGATCGTCATCCGTACCGCGTGGGTGAACGGGTCGGCGTTCTCGTCCCACGCCTTCTCCAGCAGCGTCTCCGCGGAGACCGCCGTGCCGTCGGCGCGCAGCAACTCGGCCAGCACCGCGAACTCCTTGCGGGACAGCGGCACGTAGCGCCCGTCCCGGTGTAACTCCCGCCGGTACGGGTCCAGGCTGATCCCGGCCCGTCGCAGAATCGGCGGCGCGGCCGGTCGGGCCCGCCGCCCGAGTGCCGCCACCCGCGCGGACAGTTCCCGGAAGGCGAACGGTTTCGGCAGGTAGTCGTCGGCGCCGAGGGCCAGCCCGGTGACCCGGTCGTCCACCCCGGCGGCCGCGGTCAGCATCAGCACCCGGATGTCGGCCTTGCGTTCGGCGAGCACCTGGCACACCTTGTCGCCGTGCACGACTGGTACATCCCGGTCCAGGACCACCACGTCGTAGTCGTTGACGTCGATCCGTTCCAGGGCGGAGCCGCCGTCGTAGACGACGTCGACCGCGTGGGCCTCGTGCCGTAGCCCCTGCGCCACTGCGTCGGCGAGCAGCGGCTCGTCCTCCACCACCAGGATCCGCATGCCCCCATACTGGCCCGCCGCGGTGTCAACTCGCCGTCATCGTTTTTGATGACGCCAGGGAAACCGGCCCGTCGCTTCACTGCGTTGCATGGACACGACGACGAGATGGAGAACGAAAGCGGCTCTCTGCGTACTGCTCGCGGCACTGGCGACGGGCTGCGCGAAGCCCGCGGAGAGCCCCGGCGTGGCGACCGCGGCGAGCGGCGACCCGAAGACCACCAGTACCGCGACACCGAAGCCGAGCGTCGATCCGGACGCGCCGGTCAAGTACTCGCGATGCATGCGGGAGAACGGCATGACCTGGTTCCCCGATCCCGAGGACGGCCAGCTGACGGTCGCCGTACCGTCCGATGTCGACCGGGAGAAGATGGCGGCCGCCGAGAAGGCGTGCCGGCAGTACGCGCCGGACGGCGGGGAGAGGCCGGAGCCGGATCCGGAGGCGATCGAGCTGACCCGGCAGATGGCCAAGTGCATGCGCGAGAACGGCGTGCCGAACTTCCCGGACCCGCAGCCGGACGGCGGCCTCGCGATCGACGGCGACAAGCTCGGCACCGGGCCCGGCGATCCCACCTTCGACAAGGCCGAGCAGGCCTGCTCGAGATACCGGCCGTCCGGCGCGGTGGAGCGCCACGTCGAGAAGCCGGGCGGGAGTGGTGGGGCATGAGACGGCGTACCACCGTGGGCCTGGCCGCGGTTCTGACGGCAGGGGCGGCGGCCGCGGCGGTGATCGTGGCCGGTCTGCCCGAGGCGGAGAGCGGCACTGGATCAGGCAGCACCCTGCCCACCACGACCGAGCAAGTCAAGAAGGAGACGCTCGTCGACACCGAGAGCCACGACGGGTCCCTCGGGTACGGCGACAGCACCACCCTCACCACCCGGCTGTCCGGCACGGTGACCGGCCTGCCGGCGACCGGCGCGACGATCAAGCGGGGCAAGGCGCTCTATCACCTGGACAACGATCCCGTGGTGCTGCTGTACGGCTCGCTCCCCGCATACCGCGACCTGTCACCCGGCGTGGAGGGAGCCGACGTCAAGCAGTTCGAGAAGAACCTGTGGGCGCTGGGCTACCGCGGCTTCGACGTCGACGACGAGTACACCTCGGCGACCGCCGACGCCGTCGAGGACTGGCAGGACGACCTCGGGCTGACCGAGACCGGCACGGTCGAACTCGGCCGGGTCGTCTACCGATCCGGCCCGGTACGCGCCGACGCGCAAACCGCCACGGTCGGTGAGGCGGCGCAACCCGGCGCCGAGATGCTGGAGGTCACCGGCACCGGACGGGTCGCCACGGTGGAACTCGACATGGGCGACCAGCGACTGGCGAAGAAGGGCGCCGCCGTCCAGGTCACCCTCCCCGACGGCAAGGCCGTCCCCGGAAAGATCAGCGATGTCACGACGTTCGTCGACACGTCCGACAACCCGAACGAGGAGGACACCACCAAGCTGCGCCTGAGCATCACCTTCGGCAAGGCACCGGGCGGCCTGGACGAGGCCTCGGTGACGGTCGCCTTCACCTCCTCACAGCGGGAGAACGTGCTGACCGTCCCGGTCAACGCGCTGCTCGCGCTCGCCGAGGGCGGGTACGGCGTACAGGTGGTAGAAGCCGCCACCACCCGCACCGTCGCGGTGGTGACCGGCCTGTTCGCCGACGGCCGGGTCGAGGTCTCCGGTGGCGGGCTCACCGAGGGCATGACGGTCGGAGTGCCGGAATGAGCCCGGTCATCGAGCTGGCCGGGGTCACCAAGACGTACCCGGGTGGCGTCACCGCGCTGCGCGACGTCGACCTGACCGTCGAGCCGGGTGAGCTGATCGCCATCGTCGGTCCGTCCGGTTCCGGCAAGTCCACCATGCTGCACCTGATCGGCACGCTGGACCGGCCGTCCACCGGCACGGTACGCATCGACGGCTTCGACGTGGCCTCGCTGTCCGACCGGCAGCTCTCCGCGTTGCGGGCCGGCCGGATCGGGTTCGTGTTCCAGCAGTTCCACCTGGCCCCGGGGCGGGACGCGGTCGCCAACGTGGCCGACGGGCTGCTCTACGCGGGAGTACCGAAGAAGGAGCGTGAGCGGCGCGCCGAGGCCGCCCTGGTCAGGGTCGGTCTCGGTGACCGGCTCGGGCACCGCCCGCACCAGCTCTCCGGCGGCGAGCGGCAGCGCGTCGCCATCGCCCGGGCGGTGGCCGGTGATCCGGCGGTGCTGCTCGCCGACGAACCCACCGGCAACCTGGACTCGACGGCCGGCGCCGGGGTGGTGCAGCTGCTGCGCGAGCTGAACGCGGCCGGCACCACCGTCCTGGTCATCACCCACGACCACGAGATCGCCGACGCGCTGCCGAGGCAGGTCCCGATGCTGGACGGGCAGGTGGTCTGAGATGCCTCCACCGCAACCCGCCCGACTGCACCCGGCCGACCTGATGCGCCTCGGTGGTACGGGTCTGCGTGCCCGTCCGCTGCGCGCCGTCCTGTCCGCCCTGGGTATCGCGATCGGTATCGCCGCGATGGTCTCGGTGGTCGGCATCTCCACGTCCAGCCGGGCGAGCCTGGACCGCACCCTGGCCGCGCTCGGCACCAACATGCTGACCGTCTCGCCCGGCAACACCATGTTCGGCGACACGGCGACCCTGCCCGACGAGGCCCTCGGCATGATCGAACGGATCGGGCCGGTGACCTCGGCGACCGCCACCGGCAAGGTCGAGGACGCCTCGATCTACCGTACGGACCGGATCCCGGAGGGCCAGACCGGCGGGTTGTCCCTGCTCGCGGCGCAGCTCGACCTGCTCGCCACGGTCGGTGCCGACCTCGCGCACGGGACCTGGTTGAACGCGGCAACGGCCCGGTACCCGGCGGTGGTCCTCGGCGCCGCGGCGGCCCGGCGGCTCGGTGACGTGCCGAGCGTCTACATCGGAGGCCGCTGGTACACGGTGGTCGGCGTCCTGGACGGCGTGCCGCTGGCCCCGGAGCTCGACAACGCGGTCCTGGTCGGGTGGGACGCCGCCAAGGCGTACCTGGACTTCGACGGGCACGCCACCACCGTCTACACCCGGTCCGTCGAGTCGCAGGTCGAGGCCGTCCGGGCGGTGCTGGCCCCGACCGCCAACCCGGAGAGCCCGGACGAGGTGCAGGTCTCCCGGCCCTCCGACGCGCTCGCCGCGCAGCGGGCCACCAACCAGACCTTCACCGCGCTGCTGCTCGGGCTCGGTGCGGTGGCGCTGCTGGTCGGCGGCATCGGTGTCGCCAACACCATGGTGATCTCGGTGCTGGAACGGCGGGCCGAGATCGGGCTGCGCCGTTCGCTCGGCGCGACCCGCGGTCAGATCCGCACCCAGTTCGTCTCCGAGTCGCTGCTGTTGTCGCTGCTCGGCGGTGTCGGCGGGGTGCTCGGCGGGTTCGCGGTGACGCTGGTCTACGCCACCACCCAGCAGTGGCCGGCGGTCGTACCGCTGTGGGCGGCCGGCGGCGGGCTGGCCGCGACCCTGCTGATCGGCGCGATCGCCGGCCTGTACCCGGCCATCCGGGCCGCCCGGCTGGCACCGACCGAGGCGCTGGCCGCGGCCTAGCGTGCCGGCGTCGCCACGACGAGGTGGGCTTCGATGGGCACGGCGACACTGCCGCCGATCCCGACGAAGCCCGCCATCGCGGCCCGGCAGGCCGCGGTGATCCGTTCGTTCGCCGTGACACCCAGGGGCAGCAGCTCACCGGTCACGAACGCGTCGATCGACGGTGCCCGGGTCGCGCCGACCCACGAGTCGAACCGATCGACGCGCAGCCCGGCCTGCTCCAACCAGCCGGCCAGCTCGTCCGGGTCACCGGCGGCGAAGTAGGCACCGATCAGCTCGGCGTGCTCGGGCACCGCCTCGGTGAACACCCGATATCCGGCACTGTGCGAGAGCCGCCCCGGCACCTGGACCGCGACCCGGCCGGCCACCCGGCCCATCTCCCGCAGCGCCGCCACCCGGTCGGCGAAGAACATCAGCGCCGCCTGCGACAGCGCCACGTCGAAGGCGCGGTCGCCGAACGGCAACGCGTGCGCGTCACCCGGCTCCCACCGCAGATCCGGGCGGATCCGCCGGGCCACCGCGAGCATCGCGTCGCTGCGGTCTACGCCGACGGTGGTGCCGGCCCGGTCGGCCGCGGTCCGGGCCACGATCCCGGTGCCGCACGCGACGTCCAGCACACGTTCGCCGGGCCGCACTCCGGCGGCCTCGACCAGACGCCGCGCCCACTCCCCGAAGAGCGCCGGCACGAACGTCGACTCGTAGAAGTCGGCGGCCTCCGCCGACAAGGCGTAAGTCTGTTCGGTCATGCCCTCAGACAAGCAGCGCGGATGCTGTCCGGAAAGTTCGAATAGTGGACCCGGCCTTGGCACGTCGCGCACCGCGGCCGGATCGTGGGGTGATGCGAGGTTACGGGCAGTACTGTCCGATCGCCCTGGCCGCCGAGGTCTTCGCCGAACGATGGACCCCGATCATCATCCGGAACCTGCACCTCGGCTGCGGGCGGTTCACCGAGATCCTGGACGGCGCGCCGGGGCTGCCGCGCAGCGTGCTCGTGCAGCGGCTGCGCCTGCTGGAACGCACCGGCGTCGTGTGCCGCACGCAGAACGGACGATCCACCGCATACGCCCTGACCGACTGCGGCCACGAACTGGCCGAGGTGTGCCTCACGCTGGGCGCCTGGGGCGCCCGCTGGCGTTCGGTGCGCCCCGAGGACCAGGACCCCTACCTCGCGCTCTGGACACTCTCCCGGATGATCACGCCGGAGCTGGTGCCGCGGCCGCGGGTGGTCGTCCTCTTCCAGATCACCGACCGGTCGCCGCCGAACCGCTTCTGGCTCGTCCTGTCCCGCACCGGCAACGAGGTCTGCGCCCATCCGCCGGGCTTCATCGAGGATGGGCAGGTGGTCACCGACACCGCCGGCGTGGTCCGCTGGTATGCCAGCGAAACCGCCCTGACCGGGCGAATCACAGCACCGCGCTGGCTACGCACGTCACTCACGGCATGGGGTCATTTAAACCCCTATGCCGGGTACGCGTAATTGCCCGTCCCCAACCCCATTTTGAACCGTCCCCGCTTGCCCGCGCGACGATGTGCCCGCTCGCGGCCCCACCGCGCGCGCCGGGCTGATCAGCCCGGCGCCGCGCGCCACCTTCCCGGTCCCGGCGGCCGCGTTGCGGCCGTGAGCGGGCAGGTGGCCGCGTGGTGAATCGGGGACGGCCCACGTTTGGGGACGGCCGATACGCGTACCGGAAAGGTGTTATTTGTCGGAGGTGACCGGGCGCGTCAAGGAAACGCTGTTGCCCATGCACAGGCCGGGTTCTTTGCCGAGTTTCTCGGCGATCTGCAGGCAGCGGGCCACCTGGTCGACGCTCGCGTCGGTCCGGGTGATCTCCGCCCGGGTCTTCGCGTTCGCCTTGTCGATCTCCAGGTTGCGGGCCTCGAGGATCTTCTGACCGTAGGCGGCGATCGCCTGCGTGGTCGGCTCGTCGTAGCGCGGCGACTCGAACGCCACCGACTTCACCACGATCTCATCGCCCAGCGCCGTGGTGAGCGCCTTGGTCAGCGTCTCCTTGTAGGTCTTGTTCAGGTCCGGCGCCGGCGCGTCACCGCTTGTCACGTCGACCGAGCCGAGCGGGTCGAAGGCGGCGAAGATCGACGTCATGGCCCCGTTGATCTGCGGGTTGACCCGGCGCTCGACGAACACCTCGAACCGGGTCATGTCACCCACCTCGCGGTAGGCGGCCCAGTTCTCCGGGGCCTTCTCCGACTTCGCCGACCACTCGATCTGCACCGGGATGCAGGCCCGCCGCTGCGCCGCGATGGTCACCCACACGCAGCCCTCGCCCAGGTGGGCGTAGGTCTGGCCGGACGCGTCCCACTCGTCGATGTCCTGCCACGGTGCTGTCCACTGAAGACCGGCGCCGGTGGTCCGCCCGGTGGGTTTGCCCCAGCTGGTCACGATGCCGACGTTGCGGGTCGGCACCACCGAGATGCACGACACCACGATGAAGGCGAATGCCAGAAAGAGCGAGCCGCCGAACGTCAGCCAGGCGTTGCGGCGGAACTTGTCGGCCTTGCCGACGAGAGCGGTGACGAGAGCGAACAGAGCGACGGCGCCGAGGATGATGCCGAGGACGAACAACGAGATCAGAACTCCTGCTCAGTATGGGCGGCGCGGTGCGCGGCCAGGATGCGCTGGGCCCGATCACGCAGATCGAGCGCGTCCGGCGTCTCGACGAGATCGGCCGCGAGCGCGATGGCATCGCGGTACCGGGCGGCGCGCAGCGCCTCCCGCGTCCGGGCGGTGCCGATGGAGAACCCGATCAGCACGCCGGCGGCCACCCCGAGGGCAGCCACACCGAACACCAGCACCGCGATCATGCTGGTCAGGATAGAGGAGTGGATCAAGTCAGCGCTTGCGCGCCACCCCGCCGATCATCGTGTAGTAGCTGTCCTTCTGCGCCGCCTCGGCCTCCGGGCCCGGCCGCCAGTCGGCCAGCGGCACCAGGCCCGGCTCCACCATCTCGAAGTCGCCGAAATACGCCTCGATCTCGGAGCGCCGCCGCCACCGGCCGGTGCCCAAGGTCTCGTTGAACACCCGCTCGGCGTCGTGCACCTTCGCCGAGATGTCCGGATGCTCCTCCGCCGGGTCCCAGAAGTGAATGATCGCCAGATGGCTGCCCGACGGCAACGCGTCCCGCAGCGACGCAGCGATCTTGCCCGGGTCCTCGGAGTCGTGCAGGTGATGCAGGATCGAGAGCAGCAGCAGGCCCACCGGCTCACGGAAATCCAGATAGTCCCGAACCACCGGATGCTCGAGAATCGCCGCCGGCGAGCGCACGTCACCCTCGATGATCGCGCTGCATCCTTCGTCGGTGAGCAGCGCCCGGCCGTGCACCAGCACCATCGGATCGTTGTCCACGTAGACGGTCCGGGCCGCCGGGTTCACCTCCCGGGCCACCTGATGCACGTTGGTCTGGGTCGGCAGGCCGGAGCCGATGTCGAGGAACTGGCGGATGCCCCGCTCCGCGGCCAGGAACCGCACCACCCGGCGCAGGAAGGCGCGACAGGCTCGCCCGGCCTCCTGGGCATCCGGCATGATCTCCAACGCCCGCTGCGCGGCCATCCGGTCGATCGCGAAGTTGTCCTTGCCGCCGACCATGAAGTCGTAGACCCGGGCGATGCTGGGCGTCGTGACATCGACGCCGGGAGGGATCGGTTCGTCGGCGGTCACGGTGTGTCCTTCCGGTGCATCCTCACGGGCGCCGCCGATCTTAATCGAGAAGTGTTCACTTTGGAGACCCGTGGGACCGGAAATGCGGTCCGGTCGCTTTCGCCGCTGCGGTCCCGCGCCGGGGACACACCTTCAGCCTGGTAGTTCGCGGGACGTCAGGCCTGGCGAAGCCGTTCAGCGACCTAGCCGATCATGTCGGCGCGTTCCGTCGCCTGGAGGATCGTTATTCGCGGTTGGATGTACGCCATGCAGGATCCGCCGGTTCACGCCTGCCAGGAAGTTCGCGGCACCTGACAACGAGGCGTCGGCGACGATAATGATCTTTGTCGATTGCTACCGTTCCGGCCATGGCGAGGAGGAACGACCCCAAGGGCCGACGCGGTACGCCGGAGGAGCGAGAGGCGATTGCGGCGAAGTACCAGGACGCTGTGGCTCAACTCCAGCGAACGGCGTACTGGAACCTGCGCTCGACCATCGCAAGTGTCTGCGTCTTCCTCGGGGTCTTTGCCATCCTGTTCATCGCCTGGGGTGAAGCCGACGGAGCACGGCTCGTGCCAACCCTGGCGTGTGCAATCGGCGGCGTCTGCGGCGCCGGCGTGTACTTCAGCAGGCCTTATCCGCTCTTGGTGCGGTGGCTTCTTCTGGCCGCGGTGTCTTTTACTGCCCTTGGCCTCGCTGGGCTGGCGATCGTCGCGGGAACTAGCTCATGACCACATTGAAGGTCGAGCCGCCGGCGCTGATCTCATATGTGAGTCAGGTAGACCGGGCTCGCGACGATGTCCAAGTCGTCAACGACTACATCGTTACGCATGCGACGAATGGCACGGGCGGCGAACTCTTCGCCATCGCTGAGGAGGGAAATCAGCACGCCGTCAAGGTAGTTGAAGGAGCCCTCAGCCGCCTGACGTGCCTGCTGGACTACTCGGCGCCGGAACTGCGTTCAGCGGCGAGCTACTACCAGGACACGGTTCTCGCGGCGGCGATAGATATAGATCGCGCCCTACCGCCGGGCATCAAGACATGCCCGACGCCCCTTGAGTACGAGATTGCCAACAACGCCTGCAAGCCGCCGCTGTTTGGCGACTCCAGGGCGCCGGAGAACCACCTCAAGCCGCCGCCCGAAGAGGTTGATGGCCCGAATAACAAACTCGGCTGGATGGACTACATCAGCCCCACGGCATGGGTCATGAAAGGTTTCGACGTAGTCCTAGGGTTCGACCCCATCCAAGAGGTACAGAACAGGATCTTCGGAGACTGGGAGATCATGGCCAGGATGCCGGCCGTGCTGGCGAACGCATCGGCCGCGCTGCACGACGTCTCCCTCAACATCCAGTCCGGAGCAACGTCCTTGCAGAGCTACTGGCGAGGCAATGCCGGGGACACCGCTTATCGGTACTTCACGGACCTGGCCACCTCCGTTGATGGCCTCCGCGCACCGCTGGTTGAGATCGGGGAGGCATACCGGACGATGGCCGATGCCGTCTGGGAAGCTGGAGACGCCATCGGCGGGTTGATCAAGGGGATGTGTGACGCGGCGTTGATCGCCGGGCTGCGGCCATCGGCGGCACCGTTACCGCGGCGACCGGCGTCGGTGCGGCCGTCGGCTATGGCATCGCGGCAGTTGAGACCGCCATCATTCTTAAGCACTGGGCGGAGGTCACGAAGTACCTGGCCTACGCGAACGCAGCGGTGATGGGCTTCCGAGCCGTTCTAGACCGTGGACTCAGCGACCTGGACTCCGTCGAGCTTCCCATCATTGGCGGCGGGGCCGGCTACGACCACCCGTTGATCGGGGCGGGTGCGCATGTCTGACGAGATTCTCGACATCGCTCGCGGTGACGCGAGCCTAGCCCGCGTACTGCGCGAGTTCCTCGAGACCCTGGCAGCACACGGGAGCGACAAGACGCGCGAAATGGCCCGCGACGTGCTCGACGGCGCATCGTTACGGGAGACGGCGACGAGCAGTGTCTACGGCGATGAGATCGGCGAAGCATTCGACGAATTCTGGACCAAATACCAGAAGATGTCCCCGTCCGGGCGCAATGAACTGGACGCTGCTGCAAGGCAACGACTTGGCGAACCCGAGTGAAGGATGCAGCCGGAATGACCTTCCGTTGCAGGCTGGTCACCTGGAGTGACTCGCTTTCGTGTATAGCGAGGGACTCCGCACAGCGCCAGCTCGGCTATTTCCGTAGGTCAGAGTGGATGGCGCGCCCGGCAGGATTCGAACCTGCGACCGACGGATTAGAAGTCCGTTGCTCTATCCGCTGAGCTACGAGCGCTGGCCAGCACATACTAGGCGGTCGTGCCGGTCTTGTCGTCCGCCTCGTCGGCGATCGCCGATTCCACGGCTGCTTCGGCCGCCTCCAGCATGGTGACGAGCTCCGCCTGATCCTCTGGCGCCGGCGGTACGACCATCTCCGGCGTGCCCGGTGCCGGCAGGAACGCGTCGACCCAACGGCCCAGCTCACGGAACACCTCGGCGCGTACCTCCTTGCCGGAGAGGGTGAGGTCGTGCATGCCGCCGTCGAAGCGGGCGATCGTCACGCGCGGGCCGAGGCCCGGCGCCCATCGCGTGATGTGATCCACGTCCAGTACCGAATCGGTCACCCGTACGTCCTCGTGCCACTGCCGGCCGCGGAACGTCCGACTGGAGCAAGCCACCAGCACCGGCGCGTCGATAGCCAGCCCGGCTCGCAGCCGACGCTGCCCGCGCCGGATCGCCTCCAGCCATCCCATCCGGACCGGGAAGCCCAGGATCGGCTTCCAGGCCAGGTCGTAATCCCATTCTCCGTGGTGCTCGGCGTGCAGGCTGCGGCCGTACAGGCCGAGCGAGGAGACCGGCATTTTTCGGTACGGTGACCGGCCGCTCACCGCCAGTATCGCGGCCATCAGTGGGCGCCGCATCAGCCACGGCAGGTTGAAGTCGAAGAACGGGCTGTTCAAAAACAGTCCGTCAACGACGCCCCGCCCCTTGCGGGTGTGCGCCCACAACGACGTGATCAGGCCGCCGGTGGAGTGGCCGGTGACCAGCAGCTGGTCATGGCCGTCCTGCTCGCGGATGATCCGGGCCGCCTCGTCGAGCTCCGGGAAGTAGTCGGTGAGGCTGCGCGCGAAGTTCGGCGTCTGGTGCGGCAGCAGGCTGCGGCCGTACTTGCGCAGGTCGAGAGCGTAGAAGTCCCAGCCCCGCTCGACGAAGAAGTCGGCCAGATGAGTCTGGAAGAAGTAGTCGACGAACCCGTGTACGTGCAGGACGGCCCGTCTTGTCGGTGTCTCCGCCCGCCGGCGTACCAGGGTCGCCACCACCGGGCCCTCGTCGTCGGTACCCAGATCGATGCTGTGCCGTTCGTACGGCCATCCCAGGACGTCGGTCTCCACCCGCCCAGGTTACCCACCGGTACATGACCGCGGGCCATATCAAACCCGTCCAAGATCCCGACACTCGTCCACATTCCGCCGCTATCCACAGGCGGCACCCGCAAGATCCCCGCGACCCGGCGCCGGACGGCCAAGCTCTGCCATCGACCGAAGCAGTCGAACGTCCGAGGAGAAAAGCCGTGTTCGAGACCAACATCGTTGTAGTCGGCAATGTGCTGACCGCGCCCGAGTGGCGGCGCACCAACAGTTCCAACTCGCTGGTCGCCAACTTCAAGATCGCCTCCACGGCGCGCCGCTACGACCGGGAGACCGGCCGCTGGGTCGACGGCAACAGCATGCGGGTACGGGTGTCCGCCTGGCGCAGGCTCGCCGAAGGTGTGGCGTCGTCGATCACAGTCGGCGACCCGGTGATCGTCTACGGCCGGATCTACACCCGTGACTGGGTCGACGAGGAGAAGAACCACCGCGTGTCGTACGAGATGGAGGCCTTCGCGATCGGCCACGACCTGGGACGCGGCCGGAGCCGGTTCTACCGCAACAAGCCCACTCCGGCCAACAGCATGATCGAAGGGCCGGACGCCGACGCCATCGTGGGCGGTGAGCCGACCATCACGGTCGGCGAGTCGGAGGTGCCCGTGGCGTACGGCGACGGGCTGCCGGAGCGGCACCCGGAGGAGGAGGCGCCCACCTTCCTCGAGGTGGTCGCCGACCTCGAGGAGGAGCCCGCCTTCACGGAGCCCGAGTCCGCACCGGCGGAGCCGGAGCCGGACGCTCCCACGGTCGAGACCCGCCGGTCGCGGCGCGGCACCCGGCGCGAACCCGTGCCGGCCTGAGGCCTTACCGATAGCCGCCGCCGGGAGATCAGTCTCCCTGCGGATCTCCGCCGGCGGTGGCGCCCGGCGGCCCGGCCGGGCTCGGGGTCGCCTGGCCGGGCTGCCGGTGCCTCAAGAAACCTGCGGGCTTGTTCGATGAGAAACCTGCGGGGTCGTTCGATCGGGTTGGGCCGATCGTGCCGACGCATCCGACCGCGAGGCGGAGCGGCCCGGTTGGGGAACCGGCACCGGCACGCGGCAGACTGAACCTGTGCTGCTGAAGGACATCCGTGCCATCGTGACCGAGCCGGTGGTGCTCTCGCCGGACAACCCGGCGGCCGAGGAGACCAACACCAACTGGTTCGGTGCACCTCCGCACGAACGCATAAGCCTCTCCGCCGACGAGGTGGTTGCCGCGTTCGAGGAGGCCGCGGTCGCACTGCGCCGGCGGGTGACCGGAGACGGTCACCGGGGCACGGCGACGTTCTACGTCTGGCACGACACCGTCGCCGGTCAGCTGCGCTGCTCGGCGGGCACCCGCAAACCGAGCGACCTGCCCTTCCAGGTCGACTACCGGGTCACCGAGGACCTGCGCGCGATAGTGGTCGAGTTCCTCGAGGACCGGGCGCCGGGCGCGATCGTCTGGGGCGAACTGGAGCCGGTGCCGTTCCCGGACGACCCCGAGACGGAGCCGGGACTCGCGGTGTGGGCGTACGACCTGACGCCGTTCGGCCGCTGATGTCACGACGGTGGGCCGCGGACGCGGGTGGCCTCCTCGCCGGATACCTCCTGGACGCCGCGTTCGGCGATCCGCGGCGGTATCACCCGGTCGCCGGGTTCGGGACGGCGGCCGCCGCCCTGGAACGCCGCCTCTACCGGCCCGGACGAGCAGCTGGGGCGGCGTTCACCGCGGTCGCCGTCGGGGTGCCCGCACTGGCGGGACTCGCGGCCGGGCTGGTTACCCGGGACCGGCCCGTTGCCCGGGCCGCGGTGACGGCGGCGGCCACCTGGATGGTGCTGGGCGGGCGTACCCTGCGCCGGGAATCGCGGGTCATGGCCCGTCATCTCGACGCCGGCGATCTGGCGGCGGCACGCGGGCGCCTGAACCATCTCTGCGGCCGGGACCCGGCCGCGCTGGACGAACCGGAACTCGCTCGCGCCACCGTCGAATCGGTCGCCGAGAACACGTCGGACGCGGTTGTCGCCCCGCTGTTCTGGGGTGCTCTTCTCGGGCCGGCGGGCCTGCTGGGCTACCGGGCGGCGAACACGCTCGACGCCATGGTCGGGCACCGGTCATCGCGCTACGCCCGGTTCGGCACCGCGTCGGCCCGGCTCGACGACGCGCTGAACCTCGTACCGTCGCGGCTCACCGGCCTGCTCACCGTGGCCGCCGCGCCGATCGCCGGCGGCTCGCCCCGCGAGACGCTGCGGGTCTGGCGGCGCGACCGCAATGACCACCCGTCGCCGAACGCCGGGCAATGTGAGTCGGCGATGGCCGGGGCGCTGGGGGTACGGCTGGGTGGCCGCAACGTCTACTTCGGACGTAGCGAGACCAGGCCGTTCCTCGGGGACGGGCCGCGCCCGTCCGCCGTGCACCTGCGGCGGGCGGCACGGGTGTCCGGTGCGGTGGGGGCTGCGGCGGTGGGATTCGCGGTCGTTGTGGCGGCGGCCCGCGGTAGCGGCTCCCGTCCCGTGGCGCGACGCGTTTTCGCGAAGGTCAAGGGCGAGAGGAAGCAGCGTTGACGGGTGGCCTTCTGATCGCCGGAACCACCTCGGACGCCGGCAAGAGCGTGCTCACCGCCGGCATCTGTCGCTGGCTGCACCGCAACGGGGTCCGGGTGGCGCCGTTCAAGGCGCAGAACATGTCGAACAATTCGGTCGTCGTGGTCGGCCCGGACGGCCGGGGCGGAGAGATCGGGCGGGCGCAGGCCATGCAGGCGGCGGCCTGCGGCGTTCCCGCCGACATCCGGTTCAACCCGGTGCTGCTCAAGCCCGGCAGCGACCGGTCGAGCCAGGTGGTGCTGCTGGGCGAGGCGGTCGACACGGTCACCGCCGGCAACTATCGGTCGCTGCGGCCGCGGCTGGCCGAGACGGCGTACGACACGCTGGCCGACCTGCGTACCGACTACGACGTGGTGGTCTGTGAGGGCGCCGGCAGCCCCACCGAGATCAACCTGCGGGACGGCGACTTCGTCAACATGGGCCTGGCCCGGCGGTTCAGCCTGCCCACCGTGGTGGTCGGCGACATCGACCGGGGCGGGGTCTTCGCGGCTTTCTTCGGCACTCTGGCGCTGCTCTCGCGAGAGGACCAGGAGCTCGTGGCCGGCTTCGTGATCAACAAGTTCCGGGGTGACCTCGGGCTGCTCCGCCCCGGCCTCGACATGATCACGGCGGCGACCGGCCGCCCGGTGCACGGCGTGCTCCCGTTCCACCTCGACGTCTGGCTCGATGCCGAGGACTCGCTGGCGTACGGTCGGGTGCTCGGCCGTCCGGGCGCGCCGCACGGCACCGAGTGGCTGCGGGTCGCGGTCATCCGGCTGCCCCGGATCTCGAACGCCACCGACGCCGAAGCCCTCGCCGCCGAACCCGGTGTGCAGGTCCGATTGACGATCGAGCCGGCCGAGATCGCGGACGCCGACCTGCTGGTGCTACCCGGGTCGAAGGCGACCGTCACCGACCTGGCGTGGCTGCGGGAAACCGGCCTGGCCGACGCGGTCCGCACCCACGCGGCGGCGGGCAAGCCGCTTCTCGGCGTCTGCGGCGGTTTCCAGATGCTCGCCGAGAGCATCCATGACGACGTGGAGAGCGGCCACGGCACGGTGCCGGGCCTGGGTCTGCTGCCGGTCGGGATCACCTTCGCCGCCCGCAAGACCCTCGCCCGTTCCGCCGGTTCAGCGCTGGGCACGGAGGTCGGCGGCTACGAGATCCACCACGGTCAGGTGACGGCGGGGGAGCCGGAGCCGTTCCTGCGTTACGCGGACGGGCGTCCGGAGGGAGCGGTGGCCGGCAACGTCTACGGCACGCACTGGCACGGGGCGTTCGAGTCCGACGAGTTCCGCCGGCGCTTTCTGACCAGGGCGGCCGAGCAGGCCGGGCGCCGGGGTTTCACCGCTGCACCGGATACCCGGTACGCCGCGGTCCGCGAGCGTGCCCTGGACGTTCTCGGTGATCTCGTGGCGGAGCACCTGGACACCGATGCTCTGTGGCGGCTGATCGAGAAGGGGTCGCCGCCCGGTCTGCCGTTCGTACCGCCAGGAGCCCCGTAGGGGATTTCTCCGGGTCGCCGGGTCGGGACAAGCGTTGCGTGGCGGGCGTACGTTGGGCGCGGGTATTGCCGGACGTAGCCACCACGCCGCGCCAGCGGCGAGAACGGGGTGATCCATGACGACCGAAGAGTCGAACCGACCGGTACGCCGCCGGGTGACCCTGACCGGGATCAGCTCGCGAGCCTGGGAGCACCCGGCCGACCGCGGCGCGCTCTCCGCCCTGCGCGAGCTGCGCGGGTTCGACGACATCGTGAAGACGTTCTTCGGCATGTGGAACGAGCGGGGTTTCCGCCTGACGTTCCTGGCCGGGGCGATCCGGGTGGACCACCGGCAGTATCCGCGGGTCTACAAGCTCTTCACCGAGGCGGCCACCTCGCTGGACGTCGCCGAGCTCCCGGAGATCTACGTCAGTCAGAACCCGCGGATCGGCGGGCAGGCGATCGGCCTGGACCGCCCGTTCATCGTGGTCACCACGGGCTCGGTGGAACGGCTCGACGACGACGAGCTGCGGGCGCTGCTCGGGCACGAGCTGGGGCACGTGCTCAGCGGCCACGCCGTCTACAAGACGATCATGATGATTCTGACCAGCTGGGCGGCGAACATCAGCTGGCTTCCGGTCGGCGCCTTCGCGCTCCGGGCGATCATCGCGGCGATGCTGGAGTGGTGGCGCAAGGCCGAGCTCTCCGCCGACCGGGCCGGCCTGCTGGCCGGTCAGGACCCGGCCGCGTCGCTGCGGCTGCTGATGAAGCTGGCCGGCGGTGGCGACCTCTCGCAGATCGACACCGCCGCGTTCCTGGAGCAGGCCGCGGAGTACGAGGGCGGCGGCGACCTGCGGGACAGCATCCACAAGATCGGCATGACCGCGTGGAGCACCCATCCCGTGCCGGTCGCCCGCGCGGCTGAGCAGCGCAAATGGATCGACTCGGGGGCGTACGCACGGATCGTCTCCGGGGACTACCCGCGCCGGGACTCCGACGGCGACGCGTCGGTCAGCGAGGACGTCAAGCAGGCCGCGAAGGCGTACCGGGAAGATTTCGCCACCTCGCAGGACCCGCTGGCCGGCCTGCTGCGCAGGCTCGGCGACGGTACTTCCGACCTAGCCGGTTCGGCCGCCGGCCGGGTGATGAACTGGGCCAGCGACGCGCGTCGCCGCAGCCGCGGTGACAACGGCGACGGGGGTACGCCGGAGGCCTGATCTCCGGCGCGAACGGGTCGCCCGGCCTGAGGTCGTCACAGGTGCGGCCTACGATCGGCGGCATGAGCTTGAGTGAATCCGATCTGCGCGCCGCGATCCGGCGCGAGTTGCCCGGTGTCCGTGCCGACCTGGAACGGTTGGTGCGGATCCCGGGCGTCGCCTTCGAGGGTTTCGACCACTCGCACGTCGAGCGGTCCGCGGAGGCCGTCGCCGAGTTGCTGCGCGGCTGCGGTCTGGAGACGCAGATCGTGCGCCACGGCGGCCAGCCGGCCGTGATCGGCCGTAAGGCGGCCCCGGCCGGTGCCCCCACGGTGCTGCTCTACGCGCACCACGACGTCCAGCCGGCCGGCGACCCCACGCTCTGGGCGAGCGACCCGTTCGAGCCTGAGGAACGCGACGGCCGGCTCTACGGGCGCGGTGCGGCCGACGACAAGGCCGGCGTGATGGCGCACGTCGCCGCGCTGCGCGCGTTCGGCGACCAGCTGCCGGTCGGCGTCGTGGTCTTCGTCGAGGGCGAGGAGGAGTACGGGTCGGACTCCCTCGACACGATCATCCAGGAGCACCTGGAGGAGCTCCGCTCGGACGTGATCGTGATCGCCGACTCCGGCAACTGGGACATCGGGCAGCCCGCGCTGACCACCTCCCTGCGCGGCCTGGTCAACATGTTCGCCGAGGTCAGGGTGCTGAAAAACGCCGTGCACAGCGGCATGTTCGGCGGTCCCGTGCCGGACGCGCTGATCACCCTGGTCCGGCTGCTCGCCACGCTGCACGACGACCGCGGTGAGGTGGCCGTCGACGGGCTGATCGGCCGGGAGGGCGCAAGCGTCGACTACCCGGCGGACCGGTTCCGTCTCGAGGCCGGGATGCTCGACGGCGTCGAGTTCATCGGCAAGGGCACGATCACCGACCGGATCTGGACGAAACCCGCCATCTCGGTGCTGGGCATCGACGCACCACGCACGCTGGAGGCGGCCAACGCGCTTCAGCCTTCGGCACGCGCGAAGATCAGCGTACGGCTGGCGCCGGGCGAGGACCCGAAATCGGCGTACGCGGCGATCTGCGCCCACCTGGAGAAGAACGTGCCGTGGGGCGCACAGCTCGTCCTCGAACTGGAGAGCGACGGCGCGCCCTGCGTGATCGACGCGACCGGCCCGGCCTACGAGGCCGCTCGGTCGGCCTTCCGGTCCGCCTGGGACGGCACCGAGCCGGTGGACATGGGTGTCGGCGGGTCGATCCCGTTCATCGCCACCTTCCAGGAACTGTTCCCCGGCGCGGCGATCCTCGTGACCGGCGTCGAGGACCCGCATGCGGCGGCGCACGGGCCGAACGAGAGCCTGCACCTCGGCGAGTTCGAGCGGGTCTGTGTCGCCGAGGCCCTGCTCCTCAAGAACGTCGCGGAGAAATTGACGAAGTAGAACGGGGTGACCGATGGCCGAGTTGTCGTGTGAGGTCCTGGTGGTGGGCGCCGGTCCGACCGGCCTGATGCTCGCCAACTGGTTGACCCGGCTCGGGGTGCACGTGCTCGTCGCGGACGGCAAGGACGGCCCGACGCGCGAGTCCCGGGCACTCGTCGTGCAGGCGCGCAGCCTGGAGATCTACGACCAGCTCGGCATCGGTGACCAGGCATTGGAGGCGGCACAGCCGGCCGAGGCGCTCGCACCGGGATTCGGTGCGCGCGCCTTCGGCCGGATCCCGCTCGGCCCGCTCGGCGCCGGCGTCACGCCATATCCGTTCATCCAGGTTCTCGAGCAGAGCCGGAACGAGGAGATTCTCTACGAGAACCTGCAGAAGCTCGGCGGTGACGTGTTCTGGGAGTGCCCGGTCACCGCGGTGGTGCAGACCGAGGAGGGCATCGAGGCGAAAGTCGGCAACGACACCGTGCGTGCCCGCTTCTGCGTCGGCTGCGACGGTTCCAACTCGACGGTGCGCAGGTCCCGGCGGATCGGCTTCGAGGGAATCACCAATCCGCACCGGTTCTTCGTGCTGGACGCGGTGGGCGCGACCGGCCTCGTGGTGGGCGCGGTCAACGCCCGGCCGGATGGTGAGGACTTCCTACTCGCCTTCCCGATGCGCGGCGAGGCGAACTGGCGGCTGATCGGGCTGGTCCGCGACGTGGACGGCAGCGGCGAGCTGGACGAGGACGACGCGCGGATTCGGATGCGGCGGACGTTCCAGGTCACTTACGAGCGGTCCCGCTGGTTCGCGACGTACCGGGTGCACCACCGGGTCGCCGCGGCCTTCCGGGACGGCCCGTTCTTCCTGGCCGGCGATGCCGCCCACGTGCACTCGCCGGTCGGCGGCCAGGGCATGAACACCGGCCTCCAGGACGCCCACAACCTGGCCTTCAAACTCGCCGACGTGTTGCGCGGCCGGCGCCGCGACAGCTGGCTGGATCGGTACGAGGCGGAGCGGCGCCCGGTCGCCCGGACCCTGGTGGCCACCACCGACCGTCTCTTCGGCATCGTCACGTCCACCCGGCTGCCGATCCGGTTGCTGCGGCGGGTCGCGGTCCCGCTGATCGCCCCGCTCGCCGTACGGCTGCTGCCGCGTTCGTCCGGTGGCTCCCGCCTCTTCCAGTACGTGTCGCAGACCCGCATCCACTACCGCCTCGACCCGGCGGCGCCCGGCGGGCGCCGCGATCCGGTCGTCGGCCGCCGCCTTCCCTGGGCCGGCGGCAACTACGCCGTGCTGCGCGCCGCTTCCTGGCAGATCCATGCGTACGGCGGAGTCGTCACCGAGGACGCGCCCGACCTCGGCATACCGGTTCACGTGTTCCCGCCCGCACCCTCCACCCCGTTGCGTCCGGGCCTGTTTTACCTGGTGAGGCCGGACGGCTTCGTCGCCGACCGAGCCGGTCCGGCCGAGGCGGAGGAGCGGTTCCGGCTCGCGATGGCGCGCTGATCCCGGTTGTCCACAGGTTGGATCACGAGGGTGGCGGCGGCGATCAATCCTGTTAGGATTCGAACATGCGTTCGAAGAGTGTTCCCGCCAGCAGCCGCGTGGTCCGGGCCATGCCCGCCGGCCCGCGAGACACCCTCGATCGGCTCCGCACTCGTGATCGGATCGAGTCGATCGCCAGGCTGCGGGTCGCGGCCCGCGCACTGGGGGACGTCGACGTCTCCGGGTGGGACGAGGCCACCCTCAAGGACCATCTGGAGGAGCTCTCCAAGGTGCTCTGTGCGCTCGACTCCGAGTTGACGCGGGTGGCTGACGCCGTGCGAGCCAAGGGTTTCCGCGTCACTGAGCCACGGGCGGCCTGAATGCCGCACCCGGATGTCGTACCCGGCTGCCAGGATGGGTCTCGTGCGCTTCCTCGACATAGCTGCCACCTCGGCGGCCGTCAGCGCGACCTCTGGCCGTAAGGCCAAGATCGAGCTGCTGGCCGATGCCCTGCGCCGTCTCGAGCCCGGTGAGATCACGGCCGGCGCCGCCTACCTGGCCGGTGAGCTGCGGCAACGACAGACCGGCGTGGGTTATGCGGGCTTGCGTGACCTGCCACCCCCGGCCGACGAGGCCACTCTGACGGTCGCCGCCGTCGACGCCGCGATCGCCGAGCTCTCGGTCGTCTCCGGCGCCGGCTCACAGGCGCGCCGGCGTGACCTGGTCGGTGCCCTCTTCGGTGCGGCCACCGCGGAGGAGCAGCGGCTGCTGGTCGGCCTGTTCAGCGGCGAGCTCCGCCAGGGCGCACAGGCGGGCCTGCTCGCCGAGGCGATCGCGGTGGCCGCGCAAGTGCCCGTCACCGCCGTGCGCCGGGCGCTGCTGCTCGCCGGCGACCTCAAACAGGTGGCTTCCGCCGCCCTCCTCGGTGGTGCCCCGGCCCTGGCCGAGATCCACCTGCGGGTGGGCACGCCGCTGAGCCCGATGCTCGCGCAGAGCGCGCCGGATGTCGCGGCGGCGCTGCTCGACACCGGCACCCCGGCGGTCGTGGACACCAAGCTCGACGGCATCCGCATCCAGGTGCACCGCTCCGGTGACGAGGTGGCGGTCTTCACCCGCAGCCTGGACGACATCACTGCCCGCCTTCCGGACGTGGTCGCGGCGGTGCGGGCGCTGCCGGTGCGCGAGATCATCCTCGACGGTGAGGCGATGGCCCTGGACGCCAGCGGGCGGCCCCGGCCGTTCCAGGAGACCTCCAGCCGTGCTGCCACTCGCGGCGCGACCTCCAGCGTCGCCCTGATGCCCTACTTCTTCGACCTGCTCCATCTCGACGGCACCGACCTGCTCGACGAACCCGGCCGGGTCCGCTGGGCCGCCCTGGCCGACACGCTGCCCGCCGACCTGACCGTGGGCCGGGAGACGGTGGAGACGCCGGAGCAGGCGGCGGCGGCGTTCGCGGCGGCGCTCGCCGCCGGCCAGGAGGGCATCGTGGTGAAAGCACCGGAGGCGCCGTACGACGTGGGGCGCCGCGGCGCCGCCTGGGTGAAGGTGAAGCCGCGCCACACCCTGGATCTCGTGGTGCTCGCCGTCGAGTGGGGCCACGGGCGCCGGCGTGGCTGGCTGTCCAACCTGCATCTCGGTGCCCGCGACCCGGGCACCGGCGAGTTCGTCATGCTCGGCAAAACGTTCAAGGGGCTCACCGACGAGCTGCTGCGCTGGCAGACCGAGCGGTTCAAGGAGCTGGCCGTCTCCGACGACGGCTGGGTGGTCCGGGTGCGGCCGGAGCAGGTCGTCGAGATCGCCTTCGACGGCGTGCAGACCTCGCCCCGCTATCCGGGCGGGGTCGCGCTGCGGTTCGCGCGCGTGCTGCGCTACCGCGACGACAAGAGGGCCGCCGAGGCCGACACGATCGACATGGTCCGGGCGATCGGCGGGCACCAGGCCCCCGCCGGCTGAGGTCTACAGAGCGGCCAGGCTGCGGACGTAGTTGACCTGCTGGTTGATCGAGGTCACATCGCCCTCGTGCCGGATCGGGATGCGGGCCACGTACTGGCGCGGGCCGCTGACGACGGTGACGTGCACCGTTCCCTGCGGCACCGACTCCTTGACCAGCAGGAGTAGCAGGCTCAGGCCGGCCGTCACGCAGATGCCGAGGAAAGCCAGGATTTTGGCCCAGAGCGGGGTCCGCCGCTGCGGAAACCAGTGATCGGTAACCTGCCAATGAGAGCCGGCCAGCGGGAGGTCACCGACCGGAGTGCGCACCGTCGTGGAGGTGACCTCGATCTCGGCGATCTCGACGATCACCGGGCCGGACGCCGCCGGAGCGGAGGGCACCGGAGCGGGCGTGGGCGCGCTCCACGGATCACCCGGCGGAAAGGTCATGCCCGCGACATTAACGGGCACCGACCGGCATCGCGAGACGACCTTCGCCTCTTCGGCTCCGGCTCGGCGGGCTACTCCTTCTCGTTGGCCGATTCGGCCGTCGCGGTGGAAGAGCGAGCAGCCGGGGCCGGCGAGGCGGTCGAGGCTGCGGCCGCTCGGCGTAGGTCTGCCTCCTCCACCCGGTCGCGAGGTCGCTGCGCTCGGCGTTCGGCCTCCTCGACCCGGTCGCGCCGGACCGGAGCGGGTGGTCGTTTCCCGGCGGTTTCGTTCACGCCGTGCGCTTCCCGGCGGGCCTGCCACCCGTACAGGAAGAAGGCCATCACCGCGAAGAGCCACCACTGGACGGCGTAGCCACCGTTCTGCCAGGCGTCCTCGTGCTCGATCGGCACCTGCACGAACGCCGGATCGGCGGCCGGCGTCTGCGACGTCAGGAGGACGTATGCCCCGTAGACCGGGAACGGCAGCTCGGTGGCGAGGCGGGGAAGGTGGAGTCGCCGGGTGTCCAGCCGGCCGTCCCGGCGTTCCACCGAGGCGGGTCGACTTTCCGACAGGTGAATCTGCCCTTCGACCGTCACCTCGCCGGTCGGCGCTGCCGGAACCTCGGGCGCGGCGAGGGCACCACCGGCCGGGGCCGGCACCCATCCCCGGTCGACCAGGACCGCGGTGCCGTCCTCCAGAACGAGCGGTGTGACGATCTCGAAGCCGACCTTGCTCCCGACCGTGCGGCCCCGGGCCTGGATCTCGTGCGCCGTGTCGTACCGACCGGTCAGCGTCACCTTTGTCCAGGCCAGAGCCTTGCCGGGTGCCGCTCCGGGGGTGCCGGGGGCGGTCGGTGCGGCCAGCACGGAGGTGATCGGAACGGCCTGCGCGCCGTTCGCCGAGTCGATCCGTTCATTGATGTCGGTGCGCTCGTGATACCGGCTCAGCTGCCAGTTGCCGAGCATCACCATGACTATCGCGGCGACGACGGTGAGCGCGGCCGCGGCCAGCCAGCGGGGCGTCAGCAGGAACCGGTACACGCCCCGAGGCTACCTGGCCAGGCGGTGCCGCCCGCCGCAGCCAGGTAGTGTGCGACATTCGGTGGGCCACTACCACGTGGCCGCCGTCTGCGGAATCCTCGGGGGAGACATTGATCACCGCCCAGCCTCGTCTGGTCGTGAGCGCGCCGTCGTCGGGCCACGGCAAGACCGCGATCGCTGTCGGGCTGCTCGCCGCGTTGACGGCGCGTGGCGTACCGACCGCGGGCTTCAAGGTCGGCCCGGACCACACGGACGCGGCGTACCTCGGTTTGGCCGCCGGACGCCCGGGCCGCAACCTGGACCCCCGGCTGGTCGGCGCGCAGCGCGTCGCGCCGCTGTTCGCGCACGGCGCCGCCGGCGCCCAGCTCGCCGTCATCGAAGGCGCGATGGGGCTTTTCGACAGCCTCACCGGCCAGCCCGAGATCGACGGCACCGCGGCCGTCGCCGCGACACTGCGCGCACCGGTCGTGCTGGTGGTGGATGTGGCCGCCATGGGCCACTCCCTCGCCGCGCTGGTGCACGGCTTCCGGATGTTCGACGAGATGGTGCACCTCGGCGGTGTCATCCTGAACAAGGTCGCCTCAGCGCGGCACGAGCAGATGCTGCGCAGCGCCATGGACGACATCGGCATGCCGGTGCTGGGCGCGCTGCACCGAGGTGACCTGCCGAACGTACTTCCGGCCCGGGTACACGGCCTGGTCCCGGTCGCGCATCGCACCGTCGAGGCCGGCCGGGCGGTGCGCCGGCTGGGCGAGGCGGTCGCCGGAATGCTCGACATGGACCGTCTGATGGCCCTGGCCGGCTCGGCGCCGTCGCTGCCCGGGCCGATCTGGACGCCGGCCGAGGCGATCGGCGGCGAGGCGTTCGACAAGCGGCCGTTGATCGCCCTGGCCGGAGGCCAGGGCGCACCCTTCACCTACGTGGAGACCGCGGAGCTGCTCGCCGCCGCCGGTGCGGACGTCGCGGTGGTCGATCCGCTGCGCGACGAGGCACTGCCGCCGGGAACGCGCGCGCTCATCATGGGCGCGGGTCTGCCCGAGGGGTACGCCGATGAGCTCTCCGCCAATCACCGGCTCAGCGCCGACGTGGCGCAGTTCGCCCGGGACGGCTGGCCCGTCGTGGCCGAGGGCATCGCCCTGTCGTGGCTCGGCCGGGAACTCGACGGCCGCCCGATGTGCGGCGTCCTGGACGCCACCGCGACCACCAGCGACCAGACCGTCGCCGGATACCGCGAGGCCACCGCCCCCGGCACCTCGGTGCTGGCTCCGGCCGGCGCCCGCATCACCGGATACAAGCATCACCGGGCGATCGTCGCCCCGCGTGCCGGTGCCAACCCGGCGTGGACCTGGTCCGGGGGCAATCCGGAGGGCTTCGTCTGGCGGCAGGTGCACGCGTCCCAGCTCGGCCTGCACTGGGCGGCCGCCCCGGAGATCGCGAACCGGCTGGTCGCCGCGGCGCTCACCGGCCCGCAGTCCGGGCCGGTTTCCGGCATGGCCGCCGGATCCAGCATGCCCGCGGGCCAAGCGATGCCGCCCGCTTCCGCGATGCCGCCCGCTCCCGCTCCCGCTCCCGCGATGCCACCCAGCCCGGCTGTGCCACCGAGCCAGCTGATGCCCGTCGGCTATTCCGGGCCGTCCGCCCACTCCGGCCCGCCGGCCGGCCACTCCGGGCCGCCTGCCCATTCCGGCCCGCCGGCTGCCCTCTCTGGGCCGTCCGCCCACTCCGGGCTACCCGGCCACTCCGGCCCGCCAGCCGGCCCGCCCGGCCACTCCGGCCCGTCCGCCAACTCCGGGCTACCCGCCTACTCCGGACCGCCTGCCGGTCCGTCCGGATCGCCCGGCCCGATGCCCCCGATGCAGGCCGCCCCGATGCCACCCGGTCCGGTCCCGGCGACGGCACACGGCCCGGGAATGCCTCCCGGCTCCCGCCCGGGCATGGGCCCCGGCCCGGCGCAAGGGATGCCTTCCGGTCCGGGGATGCCTTCCGGCCAGGGGATGCCTCTCGGCCCTGGAATGTCTCCCGGCCCAGGAACACCTCCCGGGCAGGGCCTCGACGCCGGTACGACTCAAGGAATCCAGGGTCCGCCCGTGATGCCCGGATCCGGTCCGGGGATGACTTCCGGTCACGGGCCCGGCATCGCCCCCGGCTCGGACGCCGGGGTGACGTATGTCCCCGGCCCCGGAGCCGCGCCCCGCTCCGGCCCGGGTACCCCTGGCATCCCGGACAGCCGACCGACCGAGGACATTCCGGTCCACTCTTGAGCCGCGCCCAGCCGCCCACGGGACCGATTTCCGCCGGAAGCCGCCCAGCGTGCGAAAGGCCGATTCGCCGTCCGGAAAGTGTCGTACCCCTCTCGTAACGTGAGGCGTACGACAACCGAAGGAGGGGCCGTGGCCGACCGTGTGCCGCTGGATTTCGACCCACCGGTTCGTCAGATCCGGGCGTTGCTGCTCGGCGTCGACGATGATGACCTAGCCGCTCCGACCCCCTGTCCCGACTGGTCGGTCGCGGCCCTGCTGGATCATCTGATGGGGCTGGCGTTCGCGTTCAGCCAGGCCGCGCGCAAACGCACCGACGCGCCCGGCACCAGCGGCCCGCCGCCGGAGCCGTCCGCCGATCATCTGTCACCGCACTGGCGCAGCAGGCTGCCCGTGCTGCTGGAGGATCTCTCCACCGCGTGGCGCGACCCGGCCGCCTGGACCGGGACCGCGCAGGCCGGTGGGGTGACGTTGCCGGCGACCGCGATGGGGACCGTGGCGGTGAACGAGTTGGTCATTCACGGCTGGGATCTTGCCCGCGCGACCGGCCAGGACTACGCCGCCGATCCGCGCGCGCTGGAGGTCCTGGTCGAGTTCCTCGCACAGGGTCCGGCCGAGGGCACACCCGGGATGTTCGGCCCCGTCGTGCCGGTCGACCCGGAGAACGATCTGCTGAGTCAAGCGGTCGCCCTGGCCGGCCGCGACCCCTCCTGGCGGCCACCCCGCAGCCGCGACGCGGCCGCCGCCCGCCCACACCGCACCAGCCCCTGATCAGCTGAGGGCCGCCGCCATAAACGGCGATCGGCGGCCACCCGCCACATCGCACGAGACCTTGATCAGCTCGGCAGCCGCTGCCACAGACGGTGATCGGCGGCCGCCCGCCACGTCGCACAAGCTCTTGACCCCTATCTGGGTCGAGGTCTGCCCGCCAGTCCCGGCTTTTCGGAGTACGCGTAACCGGCGTCTCGCCGAAGCCGACCCCGTGCCCGCTCTCCCGGCGCGAGCCAGGCTTTCCGTCCCGGCCTCAGCGCGACCGCCGGGAAACAGCATCACCTGACGGTTACGGCAGTCCACGGCCCGCCGCCCGGGTATGTCTACGGGTCGGCACCCGGGTGAGCGCACGACGAAAGCGCGCTCGGCCCCCGCCACCCCCGGGCAGGGAGCCCGGCCGTCGCGAGCACCCGCACCCGGCCCCACAAACCCCCGGGCAGGCAGCCCGGCCACGTGGCGAGCAACCGCGCCCGGGCATGGCGGGTGTGGTGTGGATCAGCTAAACAGCCACTGCTACTACCTCGGTGATCGACAAGGCCGGGTTTTGTGGGCCGGCTGTGCGCGAGGGCTGCTTCAACGGCCGGGAGGCAGCCCTGGCGTATAGCCGGGTGATCAAATAGGCGGAAAAGTCGGGCCCGGCTGTGCCTGATGGCTGTCACCGCGTCCCGCGCCGCGCCGCGCCTCCCCGCCCCGCCCCGAGCCGCCCCGAGCCGCGCCGCCCGAGCCGCCCCGCCCCGAACCGCGCCGCCCGAGCGGCGCCGCCCGAGCCGCGCCGCCCCGCAAGGGCTTCCTTCGTCAGGGCCCCCAAGCGGTGATCTTGCTTGGCCCACGCTCACTGCTGTCTCAACGGCCGCCAGACAGCACCCACGTTGGGCCGGACAAGAGCCGATTCACCGGACCATCTTGTCTGACGGCGGCTTGAACTTCGCCTTGGGCTGCCCCTCCAGGGCATCCCGCAGGGTCTGCGCGACGGTGAACTTAGAAATCGTCGACCGCCCAGACCCCACGAGATGCTTCGGATTGTCCGGGTCGGCGACGAACGCCGCCGACGCCAGCTGCGGCGTATATCCGCTGAACCACGCCGTCTTGTTGCCGTCCGTGGTCCCGCTCTTCCCGGCCACCGGCCGGTTCAGCGTGGCGTAGACCATCTCGGACGTGCCCCACCCGCCGCAGCTGCCGCGTTCCGCGCCGTACCCGGTGACGCAGCGGGCCGCGTCGGTCGCCGCCCGGGCGACGTTGACCTTCAGCTCGCGGTGGCAGCGTGGCGCCCCGATCAGCTTCCCGTTGTGGACGGCGTGGCTGCCGTCCGGGTTGCGGATCGACTGCACCGGCAGCGGCTGGCAGTACATGCCTTCGGCGGCGAGGGTGGCGAAGACGTTCGCCATCTCCATCGGGGTGGCGTCGCTGACGCCCAGTGTGAAGGCGCCCCAGCCGGAGGCGTGGTCCGGTCCGGCCAGTTTGCGGTCTACCTCGTTGCGCCACCGCAGCCCGAGCCGTTCCGCCATCTTGACCGCCTTCTCCGCGCCGATCCGTTGCTCGAGCTGCACGAAGTAGGTGTTGACCGATTTGCCGAATCCGCTCCACATGGTCTGGTTGCCGGTCATCGACGCGGTGGAGTTCTTCGGGCACCAGTGCACGCCACAGGTCGCCGGTCCGGGCGCGGTGATGTATTTCGAGACGAACCGTTGCGGAGCGTAGATCGACGTGGAGAGTGGCAGGCCCTCCTCCAGCGCGGCCAGCAGCGTGAAGATCTTGAACGTGGAGCCGGCCTGATATCCGGCCATGTCGCCACCGCCGAGCAGCGGGTTCACCGTGTTCGGATAGTTGCCTTTCACGTCCCGGCCGAGTGACCAGTCGCTGTGCCGGCCGTTGTCCTCCTGGTCCAGCGAGTACCGGCGGTTGACCGCCATGCTGAGCACCCGCCCGGTGCCGGGCTGGATGACCACCTGTCCGTGTGCGTACGGGCTGTCCCGCTTCTCCTTGTCGAGGACGTGCTCCATCGCGTACCGCTGGATCTTGGGGTCGATGGACGTGACCACCCGGTAGCCGCCGCGGCGCAGATTCTCCTCGCGCTCCTGCGGGGTCGCGCCGAAGGCGGGCTGTTCCCGCCACCAGGTCTTGAAGAAGTCGCAGAAGAAGCCCCAGTCGTTGTGTTTCCTCGCGACCGAGACGCAGTCGTTCGGCGGCGCCGTCAGCTTCAGATCGATCTTCGTCTTCTTGGCGGTTGCCGCCTCGTCCGGGGTGATCGACCCGATCTTCGCCATCTGGTCGATGACGTAGTTGCGCCGCTGGAGTGCCGCCCGCTGGTCCTTGGTCGCCGGGTCGTACGCCGACGGCGCCTTGACCAGCCCGGCGAGCAGAGCCGCCTCGGTGAGGGTGAGGTCCTTCGGGGCTTTGGAGAAGAACACCTGGGAGGCCGCGAAGATCCCGTATGCGCGGTGCCCGAAGTACGCGGCGTTCAGGTATCGCTCCAGAATTTGGTCCTTGCTGAGCCGCTGTTCCACCTCGATGGCGAGCCGCATCTCGCGCAGCTTGCGCGCGGCCGTCTGTTCGGTGGCTTCGAGGGCCTGCCTGGGCGTCCGGGCGCCGTCCCGCAGCGCCATCCGGACGTACTGCATGGTCAGCGTGGACGCGCCCTGCGAGACGCCGCCCGCCTTCTGGTTGGCGACGAAGGCGCGGGCCACACCCTTGGGGTCGACACCGTTGTGGTCGTAGAAGCGGGAGTCCTCGGACGCGATGATCGCCTTGGTGATGTAGGGCGACATGTTCCTGAGGGCGGCGTGTTTGCGGTGCTCCTCGTAGAACATCGTCAGCAGGGTTTCGCCGTCGTTGGCGTACACGTAGGTCGTCTGTGCCGGGGGGACCTCGGTGAGTTCTTCGGGCATGTTCTCGATGGCGTCGGTGCCGACCTTGACTCCCATGCCGGCCAGGGCGGCCAGCGGATAGGAGAGGCCGGCGATGACCAGGCCTGCGATGAGCCCGGCTCGAATCAGGAGGGCGACTCTTCCGGCTACGGTGAGGGGTCGGCTAGTCACTCTTCGAAGGTATGACAAATGGCTTCACGTTCCCCCGGAACGGCTGAAGTGAGGCATCCGGCATGCTGACCGCATGACTGACTGCACCGAGCGGCACCTAGCCGGAACGGGCGAGGGCCGGGAGGGCACCGTCGCATGACGTTCGACCTTGGTCATCACGGCGACACCGAGGTGGGCGCGGGCCTGATCGATCTCGCGGTCAACGTCCGGCACCAGCCCATGCCCGGGTGGCTGGCCGACCCGATCGCGGAGTCGTTGAGCAGGCTGTCCGCGTACCCCGATGGGTCTGCCGCGACAGCGGCCGTTGCCGCCCGGCACCGCCGCGACCCGGCGGAAGTGCTGCTCACCGCCGGCGCCGCTCAGGCTTTCGTGCTGCTCGCCCAGGCGCTGCGAGGTGCGAATCACCCGATCGTGGTACATCCGCAGTTCACCGAGCCGGAGGCCGCGCTGATCAATGCCGGTCATCACGTCGACCGCGTGCTGCTGCGTGCGGAGGACGGCTTCCGCCTCGACCCGGCGCTCGTGCCGGAGGACTCCGAGCTGGTCTTCGTCGGCAATCCCACCAATCCGACGTCGGTGCTGCATCCGGCCGAGGACGTGGCGAAGCTGGCCCGGCCCGGGCGGGTGCTGGTGGTGGACGAGGCGTTCGCCGACACCACCTACCGTCCCGGCGTCGCGGGCGAGCCGGAGTCCCTCGCCGAGCGCAGGGATCTGCCGGGCCTGGTGGTGCTGCGCAGCCTGACCAAGACCTGGGGCCTGGCCGGCCTGCGGATCGGCTATCTGCTCGGCCCGGCCGAGCTGCTGCCGCGGCTGGCCGCCGCGCAGCCGCTCTGGGCGGTCTCCACGCCCGCGCTCGCCGCGGCGACCGCGTGTGCGTCGCCGGTCGCGGTCGCCGCCGAACGCGAGATCGCGATTGAGATGGCGGCGGAGCGCGCCCACCTGGTGGACCGGCTGCGGCACGTGCCGAGCGTCACGGTTGCAGGTGAGCCGGCCAGCGCATTCGTGAGCGTACGCGTGCCCGGCGCCGACCAGATTCGACTTGAGCTGCGCAAACGCGGCTACGCGGTACGCCGGGGCGACACCTTTCCGGGGCTGGGCCCGCAGTGGCTGCGGATTGCGGTGCGCGACACTGCCACCACCGACGGATTCGTGCAGACTCTGACCGAAGTGATCGAGGAGCGACCGTGACCCTGGAGACCACCCTGGCGGCCATCCGGCCCGCCGACGAGCGGGCGATGACGGCTGCCCGCGAGTTGCAGGCACGCCTGACCAAGCCGGCGGGTTCGCTGGGCGCCCTGGAAGAGCTTTCGGTACGTCTCGCCGGCCTGGCCGGCGCCTGCCCGCCGCCGCTGCCCGACCCGGCCACGGTCGCGATCTTCGCCGGTGACCATGGCGTGCACGCCCAGGGGGTGACCCCCTGGCCGCAGGAGGTCACCGCTCAGATGGTGGCGAATTTCGTGGCCGGCGGCGCGGTGGTCAACGCGTTCGCCCGGCAGACCGGCGCGGACGTCATGGTGATCGACGTCGGTGTCGCCATCCCGCTGCACGGCGGCGCGACACTGCTGGACGCGAACGTGCGCCGCGGCACCCGGGACATGACCGTGACGGCGGCGCTGACCCGCGAGGAGGCCCTGGCCGCGGTCGAGGTCGGCATCCAGGTCGCCGAGACGCTCGTCGACCAGGGCGCCCGAGCCCTGCTCACCGGTGACATGGGCATCGCCAACACCACCCCGGCGGCGGCGCTGATCGCGGCCTTCACCGGTGCCGGCGCGGCTACGGTCACCGGGCGTGGCACCGGCATCGACGACGCGATGCTGGCACACAAGACGGACGTGGTCGGTGCCGCGCTGGAACGGCACGCGCCGGACCCGGCGGATCCGCTGGGCGTCCTCGCCGCCGTCGGCGGCCTGGAGCACGCCGCGCTGACCGGCTTCATCCTCGGCGCGGCGGCCCGCCGGGTCCCGGTGATCGTCGACGGCGTCATCGCGGCGTCCGCGGCGGTGGCCGCGGCCGCCTTCGCCCCGGACTCGGTGGCCGCGATGGTCGCCGGGCACCGCTCCGCCGAGCCGGGCGCGAGTGTCGCGCTCGCTCACCTCGGCCTGGAGCCGCTGCTCGACCTCGGTATGCGTCTGGGCGAGGGCAGCGGCGCGGTGCTGGCCCTGCCCGTCGTGTCGGCCGCGGTGCGCGTGCTGCACGAGGTGGCGACGTTCGATTCGGCGGGAGTGTCGGAGAAGTGAGTCTCTATCCGTTGGCCCTGCGCATCGCCGGGCGCCGCGTTCTGGTGGTCGGCGGCGGCACGGTCGCGACCCGCCGGGTGCCCGGGTTGATCGCGGCGGGCGCCCAGGTCGAGATCGTGGCGCCCGAGCTCACCCCCGCCTTGCAGGCGCACGTCGACGCCGGCCGGGCGGTCTGGACGCCGCGGCGCTTCGCGCCCGGCGACGTGGCGGGCGCCTGGCTGGTGCACGTCGCGGTCGATGACCCGCAGGCGGCGGCGCAGGTCAGCGAGGCCGCCGAGGAGCATCGGGTCTTCTGCGTACGCGCGGACGACCGGGACGCCGCCACCGCCTGGACGCCGGCCGTCACCCGGCACGGTCAGGTAACCGTGGCGGTGACCGACGGGGGCGACCGCCGCCGCGCCATGGCGGTCCGGGACCTGGTGGCCCACGCGCTGGAGGCCGCACCACCCGCCTCGCCCGAGTTCAAGGGCGTGGCCCTGGTCGGCGGCGGCCCGGGCGATCCCGAGCTGATCACGGTGAAGGGTCGCCGGCTCCTCGCCGCGGCCGACGTGGTGGTCGCCGACCGCCTCGTCCCCGGGATCCTCCTCGGCGAGCTGCGTCCCGAGGTCGAGCTGATCGACGCCGCCAAGATCCCGTACGGGCCGTCGGCCGCCCAGGAGGAGATCAACCGGATCCTGGTGGATCGTGCCACCCAGGGCAAATTCGTGGTCCGGCTGAAGGGCGGCGACAACTTCGTCTTCGGCCGGGGCGGCGAGGAGGCCCTCGCGTGTGCCCAGGCCGGTGTACCGGTGGTGGTGGTGCCGGGCGTGACCAGTTCGATCGCCGCGCCCGCGCTGGCCGGCATCCCGGTCACCCACCGCGGTGTGGCGCACGAGTTCACCGTGGTCTCCGGTCACATCCCGCCCGACCACCCGGATTCGCTGGTGGACTGGGCGGCGCTGGCCCGGCTGCGCGGCACCCTGGTGGTGCTGATGGGCCTGAAGAATCTGCCCGCCATCACGGCCCGCCTGATCGCCGAGGGCCGGTCCGCGGACACCCCGGTCGCCGTCGTCCAGGAGGGCTCCACCGCTCATCAGCGGTCGCTGCGCAGCACGCTGGGCGCGGTGACCGGCGAGACGGCCGCGGCGGGGATCCGTCCACCGGCGGTGGTCGTGATCGGGGACGTGGTGGCGGTCGCGGAGCAGATCACCCCCGCTCTCGGCTGAGCGGCCGGGCGGCGTGCTTCGCGCGTACCGCAAAAAGGCGCCGGACCGGAATCGGCCCGGCGCCTGACCGCGGGTTATTCCTTTTCGTCCGGCTCGCCGGCGTCGCCCAGCTCGTCCAGGAAGGTACGTGCCCAGCGCGCGACGTCGTGGGTCCGCAGGTGCCGCTGCATGACCCGCATCCGGCGCTTGAGCTCGGACGGCTCCGCGCCGACCGCGCGCATCAGCGCGTCCTTCACGCCGTCCGGGTCGTGCGGGTTGCAGAGGAACGACTGGCGCAGCTCGGTCGCGGCGCCGGCGAACTCGCTGAGCACCAGCGCGCCCCCGGTGTCACCGCGGCACGCGATGTACTCCTTGGCGACCAGGTTCATGCCGTCGCGCAGCGGGGTCACCATCATGACGTCGGCCGCAGCGTAGAGCGCGGCCAGCTCGTTCTTCGGCATCGACTGGTGCAGGTAGTGCACGGCCGGCACACCCACCCGCCCGAACTCGCCGTTGATCCGGCCGACCTCGCGCTCGACCTTCACCCGCAGCGTCTGGTAGTGCTCGACCCGTTCCCGGCTGGGCGTGGCGACCTGCACCATCACCGCGTCACCGACGTTGAGCTTGCCGTCGGCGAGCAGCTCGCGGAACGCCTTGAGGCGCAGCTCGATGCCCTTGGTGTAGTCCAGCCGGTCGACGCCGAGGATCACGGTCTGCGGATCGCCCAGCTCGGCGCGGATCTGCTTGGCCCGGGCCTGCACCGCCGGGTCGGCGGCCAGCTGTTCCATGTCCTTGGTGTCGATGCTGATCGGGAACGCGCCGGCCTTGACCTTGCGGCCGTCCACCTGGATCGACTGGCCCTCGTACCGCAGGCCGAGCAGGTGGCGGGCCAGCCGGACGAAGTTCTGCGCGGCGAGCCGCTGCTGGAAGCCGACCAAATCGGCGCCGAGCAGGCCGCGCAGGATCTCGGCCCGGAACGGCATCTGCATGAAGAGCTCGATCGGCGGGAACGGGATGTGCAGGAAGAACCCGATCTTCAGGTCCGGCCGCATCTCGCGGAGCATGGACGGCACCAGCTGGAGCTGGTAGTCCTGCACCCAGACGGTGGCGCCCTCGTCGGCCACCTCCGCCGCGGCCTGGGCGAACCGGTGGTTGACCACCCGGTACGTCTCCCGCCAGCGCCGCTTGTACACCGGCGTCTCGACCGCGTCGTGGTAGAGCGGCCAGATCGTGGCGTTGGACTGGCCCTCGTAGTAACGCTCCAGCTCCTCGCCGCTGAGTGGAACCGGATGGATGTGGATGCCTTCGAGCTCGAAGGGCTCGGGCGCCGGACCGTCCCCGCCGGCCCACCCGATCCAGGTGCCGCGATGCTCGGTCAGGACCGGATGCAGCGCCGTGACCAGGCCTCCCGGGCTGGGACGCCATTGCTTCTCACCGTCCGGCGCGGTCACCTCGTCAACGGGCAGACGATTGGCGACGACGACGAAGGAACTTCGTTGGGCCACGCTGAGTACACCTCCGAGTGGTTTCTGTTCCCAACGCGAGCCTACTGTGCGTAAGCTCCCGCTTTCTCGCACCCCACGTCTCGGACCGTTATGGACCGGGTGAGGCTCGGGTGCCATCCTGTGCCGGTGACTCCCCTCGATGATCATTCCCAGCGGCGGCGGCCATTGTTCTTCCCTGTGGTGATCGCCACGGCGCTGCTGACGATCATCGGGATGGTCGGCGGGTACCTGCTCGGGCAGGAACGCGACCGCGAGGAGTCGGACGGGGCCGAGCCGACTCCCAGTCCGGTGCTCATCGCCACCGGGCCGGCGTGCCCGGACCAGACCCAGAAGATGGGCGCCAAACAGGGTGCCGACGGCGAGTTGCGGCAGGTCATGTGGGTGCGTACGAATCGCAAGACCGAGGTGTGGATCTGCGAGGACCGGTCCGGGCGGCTCTTCTACCACGCCAACAAGGGCGGCACCGAGGCCGAGTGGATCGAGGGCAAGACGGCACTCTTCCTGACCGGCGTGTGGAGCGAGGGCGACGGCCGCTACGCGGCCCAGGCCTTTGACGGCAACATCTTCTCGGTCGATCGGAAGCGGCTGTTGATCTCGTACGCGGACGGCGATCGCGAGGAGCAGAAAGTGGTCGAAAGCTGACCGCCCGGGGTTGTTGTTCGCGACGGTGACGGCACCTGGAAAGATTGTCCTTTGATTCCGGCACCGATAAACCACGATCTCGGAGGTAGGGCACACCGTGGCCCAGTACATCTACGTCCTGGAAAAAGCGCGCAAGGCGCACGGCGACAAGGTCGTGCTCGACAACGTGACGCTGAGCTTCCTGCCAGGCGCCAAGATCGGTGTGGTCGGCCCGAACGGCGCGGGTAAGTCCAGCCTGCTACGGATCATGGCCGGGCTCGACACGCCGAGCAACGGCGAGGCCCGGCTCATGCCCGGCTACACCGTCGGCATGCTGGCGCAGGAGCCGCCGCTCAACGACGCGAAGACCGTCCTCGGCAACATCGAGGAGGCGGTCTCGGAGACCAAGGCCAAGCTGGAGCGGTTCAACAAGATCGCCGAGCAGATGGCCACCGACTACACCGACGAGCTGATGGAGGAGATGGGCAAGCTCCAGGAGGAGCTGGACCACGCCGACGCGTGGGACATCGACTCCAAGCTCGAGCTGGCGATGGACGCACTGCGCTGCCCGCCGCCGGACGCCGACGTCACCCAGCTCTCCGGTGGCGAGCGCCGCCGGGTCGCGCTCTGCAAGCTGCTGCTCGAGGCGCCCGACCTGCTGCTGCTCGACGAGCCCACCAACCACCTGGACGCGGAGAGCGTGTCCTGGTTGGAGCAGCACCTGGCCAAGTACGCGGGCACCGTCCTGGCGATCACCCACGACCGGTACTTCCTGGACAACGTGGCCGGCTGGATTCTCGAGCTGGACCGCGGCCGGGCGATCGGCTACGAGGGCAACTACTCCACCTACCTGGAGAAGAAGGCGGCCCGCCTGTCGGTCGAGGGCCGCAAGGACGCGAAGATGAAGAAGCGCCTCTCCGAGGAGCTCGAGTGGGTCCGGTCGAACGCCAAGGCGCGCCAGACCAAGAGCAAGTCCCGGCTCGACCGCTACGAGGAGATGGCCGCCGAGGCCGAGAAGACCCGGAAGCTGGACTTCGAGGAGATTCAGATCCCGCCGGGCCCCCGCCTGGGTAACACCGTCATCGAGGTCAACGGCCTGGTCAAGGGCTTCGACGGGCGTACGCTCATCAACAACCTGTCGTTCTCGCTGCCGCGCAACGGCATCGTCGGCATCATCGGCCCGAACGGCGTCGGCAAGACCACCCTGTTCAAGACCATCGTCGGCCTGGAGCAGCCGGACTCCGGTTCGGTGCGGATCGGCGAGACGGTCAAGCTGTCGTACGTCGACCAGAGCCGGGCCGGCCTCGACCCCACCAAGACGCTGTGGGAGGTCGTCTCCGACGGGCTCGACCACATGATGGTCGGCAAGGTCGAGATGCCGTCGCGGGCGTACGTGGCCGCGTTCGGCTTCAAGGGCCCGGACCAGCAGAAGCCGACAAAGGTGCTGTCCGGCGGTGAGCGCAACCGGCTCAACCTCGCGATGACGCTGAAGATCGGCGGCAACGTGATCCTGCTCGACGAGCCGACCAACGACCTTGACGTCGAGACGCTCTCCAGCCTGGAGAACGCCTTGCTCGAGTTCCCCGGCTGCGCCGTGGTCATCTCCCACGACCGGATGTTCCTCGACCGGGTCGCCACGCACATGCTGGCCTGGGAGGGCACCGAGGAGGAGCCGGACAAGTGGTTCTGGTTCGAGGGCAACTTCGAGGCGTACGAGAAGAACAAGATCGACCGGCTTGGTGCGGAGGCGGCTCGCCCGCACCGGGTGACCTACCGCAAGCTGACGCGTGACTGAGCCAGAAGAATCGTGACTGAGCCTGCCCGCAGCGGAAAACCGAAGAAGAATCGTGACTGAAAGCGGACGCTTCGCTTACGACGTGGCCGTGCGCTGGTCCGACATGGACGCGTACGGGCACGTCAACAACGCTCGCTTCCTCACTCTTTACGAGGAGGCCCGAGTGGCGATGTTCTTCGTCGGAGCCAAGGCGCACGGTCTGGGCTCCTTCGAGGAGGGCATCGTGATCGCCCGGCACGAGATCGACTACGTGCGCCCGGTCGACTTCGGTGATCCGGTGCGCATCGAGATGTGGGTCTCCGAGCTGCGGGCCGCCTCGTTCACCGTCTCCTACGAGCTGTTCGACGACGGCGTGCTGGCCAGCCGGGCGAAATCGGTGTGTGTGCCGTACAACCTGGTCAAGGGGCATCCGCGCCGGCTTTCCGAGGCGGAGCGGGACTTCCTGAAGCCGTACACCGAGGTTCGGTCATGAGTTCGCACGGCCTGCTCGGGGTTCCCGACGCGGGCGCGTTCCTGGCCCGGCTCACCCGGCTGGACCCGGCGGCGCCGGTGCGGTTGCGCTCGTCCGGGGGCCGCACCGCGCTCTGGGCCCACCTGCCCTGGGACGTCATGGTCACCCGTGAGGTGGCCGGCCCCGGGCCGGGCGACGCCACGGTTTCGGCGGCCCAACTGCTGGCGGTGCTGGCCGCCGGAGGCGAAGGGCTGCCGGAACGGCGGGACACCCAGTGGCGCTGGCCGTTGCCACCGGCCGCCAGCAAGGCGGTCGAGTCCATCTCCGGCGCCGAGCTGGCGCAGCTCGCCGCGGCGGCGGCCGGAACCCTGCGGGAGATCTCGGCCGGTGGAATGTCCGGCCGCGCGGTCGGGCAGCGGGCGGTACGCGACGCCTTACTGGATCACGTCGCCCTCGTCGTCACGCCGGAGAGCGGCGCCCCGGTGCAGGTGTCGCAGCGGCTCGTGCAGGCCGTCGCACGGATGGGATTCCTGGGTCCGCAAGACGCGGAACCCGCCGAGGCGAGAGTCCGGATTGCCGGCGGCTGGGTGGGAATTTCTGCACCATATGGAGTAGCTTGGCGACAGAGCGTTCATAAATTGACCGTTACGCCGATGGCGATTCACCCGAACGGGTGACGCCGCATCGTTCTTCCGGTCCCGCCCTCCGGTTGGGGGGATGACCATCCCGAACTGGACGGGTACCGTCGGCCCTCGGGTCCACTGCTACGTCCGGCGGGGGGTCTGTTCGGGAGTGAGGTGCACACGATGCCGTGGTGGTCATGGCGTCCGGGATCGGCTGCGGGCAACGAGCCGGATACCGGTGGCGAGGTCGCGGTGCAGAGCACCGTCCGCGTCGGTGTCCCGGCCCAACGTGAGCCAGGCCGTGCCGGCGTTCCATCTGATCTGTCCACGACCGGATCGTCCTCCGATTCGGTTACACCGGTCTCGCTGACGCGTATCGGCAAGGCGCTCGATCTGCTCGACATCCGATTCCTCGCCGATGGTGGCGGCAGCCTGCTGGCGATGTGGGAGCGGCATGCCGTCCTGTTCACACTCGAGGGTCCGGACGACGAGATCCTCGTCATGCGGGCACGCCCGCACGCGACGGTCCCGCCGGACTGGGCCGACCGCGCCTACCGCGTGGTGAATGAGTGGAACCACACGCGACGCTTCTGCAAGGCGTATGTGGGGGATCCCACCGAGCGCGGGCAGTTGCCGATATACGCCGAGCTCCAGGTGCCGCTCGCCGCCGGGGCGCACGACGCGCTCGTGGTGGAGCTGCTGGACTGCGGCGCGGCCGTCGCCACCTCGTTCGTCGACTGGCTGCACGACGAGGGTGCGCTGCTCTGAGTCGCCGGGCTCAGCCCCCGAGGGGGAACATGCCGACTCGGCCGTGGTATTCGCGGCCCAGCTGATCGGTGTCCGAGCCGACCAGCAGGCCCTCGGGTGCGGTGAGGAAGGCGCGCACGCCGACACCGCGGGAGCGGGTCGGGTTCCACGGCAGTGCCTTGCCGGTGCTGGGGTTGACCGCGCCGATGCCGGGCCGGGAGACGGCGCCCGGGCCGGGGCCGTTGCCGTCAGTGCCGTACGGGTTGTCGAACCAGCGCTGGTGTCCGCCCAGGTAGACCGCCGGACCGGTGATCGCGACGGCGTAAAGCGAGTCGCCGCCGGTGCGCTGCACCCAGGTCGGGTTCTGCCGCCCGCCGGCCCGGGTCTCGAACCGGGCGGCCGAGTCACACAGCTTCTGCGCCGAGGACGCCCGGCCGGTCGCGGCGATCACGATGTAGGACGCGTCCGGGGAGAACTTGACCTGCCGCAGGTAGGTGTCGAAGCCCGGCATGCACGCCGGCTTGAAGGCGTCGGTGTACCAGCTGGTCAGTACGGCCGGGGAGCCGCCGACGTCGAAGAGCGCGATCTGCGTACGGTCGCTGGTGCCCGACCGGAGGAACGCGCCGACCGCGATCAGCTTGCGCCCGTCGGGGGAGACGTCGAAGTGTTCGACCCGGACCCGCTTCAGGCCTGGGCCGGAGAGGCGGGCGTCGAAGTTCGGGTCGACCGCCCCGCTGATGGCGTTGAGCCGGGCCAGCCCGGTCCGCCGTACGCCGTTGATGGCCGAGAAGGTGCCGCCGGTATAAAGCCGTTCGCCGCGGACGGCCAGCGCGCGCACGTCGCCCCAGTTGGCTCGGGCGCCGAACGAACTGATCCGCTCACCGGTGCGGACCGAGACCCGGGCCAGCCCGCGCTGTGCGCCGCCGTTGACGGTCTTGAAGGCGCCGCCGATGTAGACCGTGTGGTCGGGGCCCGCCGCCAGCGAGTAGACCGCGCCGTCCACCTGCGGGGCGAAAGTCCGGATCGCGCCGTCGTGCAGGCCGAACGCGAAGATGTTCTTCCGGGCCAGGGTCTGCCGGCGGCTGCTGTCGGTCACCTTCGTGAAGGCCCCGCCGACCACCACCGTGTCGCCCACCAGGGCCAGCGCCCAAACCGTGCCGTCCAGAACGTGCGGTGTGTAGTCGACCGGGTTGGTCGAGACCACCGACGAATGGGCACGGTCGGCGACCGCAGGTGGTGTCGTGGCCACCGCCGCAACGGCGACGAACGCCACAGCGGCGGCAGCGAGCAGACGACGACGCATCAGACGGCTCTCCCGGGATCGTGAGTGACATCCCGATCAACGAGCCACCGGCGGACGCGACACGATTCAGTGAGTGGGTTCCGCGTTGTCCATCGCGTTCACCATGAAGTAGGCCGCTCGCTCCAGGTAGTCCCAGAGTGCGCTGTGGTACGGCGCGGCCAGCCCGAGCGAGTCGACCGCCTCCCGCATGTGACGCAGCCAGGCGTCACGCGCGGCGGGGTCGACCCGGAACGGCGCGTGCCGCATCCGCAGCCGCGGATGTCCGCGGGAGGCCGAGTACGTGTTCGGCCCGCCCCAGTACTGCATGAGGAAGAGCGTGAGCCGATCCGCGGCTGGTCCGAGGTCCTCCTCCGGGTACATCGGGCGGAGCAGCGGGTCCTGCGCGACGCCCTCGTAGAACTTGTCCACGAGGCGCCGGAACGTGGGCTCGCCACCGACGGCGGCGAACAGGCTGACCTCTTCCGGTTCGGGTGCACTCACCGTTCCATCCTGCCAGCCCGCGGATCGGTTCAACGGTTCGGCCGGTGCCGCTCCGGTGTGACGCTCGTCGTCGGCACCCGAGCCGAGCCCGGGCCGGGGGCCTGACGGGCCGGCTCGGTGGTGGCCGCCGCCTCGACGGCCGCGGTGAACGTCTTCGGGCTCGGCCACCTGAGCGCGAGCAGGATCATCGCGAGCGTGCCGCCGATGCTCCACAGGCCGACGACCAGCGGCAGCCAGAAGTGGTCGGCGAGCGTACCGGTGATCATCACGGCGCCGAACTGGCTCAGCTGGACCCCGCTGTTCACCACGCCGAAGGCGCGGGCCCGGAAGTGATGCGGCAGGGCCAGCACGAAGGTCGCGTTGAGTGTCGGCATCAGGGCGCCCTGGATCACGCCGGAGAACATCACCAGCAGGGCGACGACCGATGCCGGCGGCCCGGCGAGCGAGGGCACCAGGAAGAGCGGTGGAAGAACCGCGAGGTACGGGATCAGCCGGGCCCGGCGGGCAGCGGGCACGAGCCGGTTGAACAGGATGCCACCGAACACGAACCCGAACGGCCCGGCCGCCATGATCAATCCCTGGTCGAGTCCCCGGGTCCCCGGATCCGGGGTGCCCTCGGCCGCCCAGGCGGCGGCCAGGCCCTCCGGAACGATGGCGAAGACGGTCGTCGTGAACACCACGATGACGATCGACCGCAGCGCCGCGTGCCCGAAGACCAGGTGAAATCCCTCGGCGGTCTCCCGGAGCAGGTGGGTGCGCTGGGTGCGGCCGAAGGCCGCCGGCCGGCGGCCGACGCCGAAGGCGATGAGCAACGCGGACAGGGCGAACGTGGCGACGTCGATACCGAGCGCGATCCGGGGTGTCAGCGCCACGGCGAGGGTGGCGCCGGCCATGTATCCGATGACCTGGGCGGCCTGCCCGCTGGTCTGGTTGGTGGTGAGAGCGAGCGCGAGGCGCTCGCGGCCGACCACCGCCGGCAGCAGCGCCGAGCGCGCCGCCTGCGTCGGTGGCGCGCCGAGGCTGGAGAGGAACAGCAGCACCAGCATCACCGGCACGGGCACGTCGGGAATGAGCAGCAGCCCGATCAGCACCATCCGGCACAGGTCGGAGGTGATCATCACCCGCCGGTACGGGTACCGCTCGGCGAGCGCGGCCAGCACCGGCCCGAAGAACCAGGGCAGGTAGCTGATCGCGAAGGAGGCCGCGGAGAGCAGCACCGACTCGCTCTGGTGGTAGACGAGAACGGTGACCGCCGCCCGGGAGAGGTAGTCACCGATCCAGTTGACCAGCGTCGAGAAGTAAAGCGCCCGGTATTCCGGCAAGCTGAAGATGTCGCGGAAAGTAACCGCATCCTCACCTTGAGTCACCACGTCGGCCGCAGTGCTCGGCCGTTCGGGGTCTTCGGACACCAAGCCCTCCATCGATGTCGACGATCGTCGAGGGCCGACGATGGCCGGGCACGCCCACGGGCAGCCCGGACGTGAACGTGCTTGTATGTGCAGAATCTGTAGCGGATTCTGCCCGATCGTCCGAGTCAATGCTAGGGCAGTTGGGGTAAAAATCGGCCATTTGGTCGAGGGCGAAAGCCTGTCCCGTCGCGTATGCGCAGGTCAGGTGGCGCCGCCCGGGCGCTGGTCAGCGGCCGAAGATGAGGAACTCTCCGGTCCGGCGAGCCAGGCGGGCGGGATCGCGCTGCGGGGTCCCAGGCGCGACGCGGCGATCCGTTCGGAGATGCCGGAGGCGTCCAGAGCCTCGGTCAGGGCCCGGCGCAGCTCCCGCTGAACGATCGGCTGGCTGTCCGCGGTGGTCTTGGCGATCGTCCGGATCACCGCGCCGTCCACGGTGAGCTGCTCGACGCCGACCACCTCCGGCGGCTCGAGGAACTCGGTCTGGTGCTCCGGCTCGGCCGCGACAGCGGTGGCCGCCGCTTTCAACACACCGACCGCCTCCTCGGCGTTGACGAAGCCGATCGGGATGTCGATGACGACCATGGCCCAGCCCTGGCTCTTGTTGCCGACCCGGATGATCTCGCCGTTGCGGATGTACCAGAGCACACCGCGGGCGTCGCGAACCGTGGTGATCCGCAGGCCGACGCTCTCCACCACACCGGTGGCCTCACCCAGGTCCACCGTGTCGCCCACGCCGTACTGATCCTCCAGCAGCATGAACAGCCCGGCGATCAGATCCTTGACCAGGCTCTGCGCGCCGAAGCCGATGGCCACGCCGACGATGCCCGCGCTGGCCAGCAGCGGGCCGAGGTTGAAGCCCAGCTCGCCGAGCACCAGGAGCCCGGCCATGGTGAAGACCACCGCGCTGACGAAGCTGCGCAACACCGAACCGATCGCCTCGGCCCGCTGCCGGCGCCGCTCCGGGATGAACTGGCCCTCCTCGGCGGTGACCGTCACCTTCTCCTTGAGCGGCTTCAGCAGCGCCGGCATCGCGGCGCGCGAGGTGCTCTGGGTGAGCCGGTCGATCGCGCGGTGCAGCAGCCAGCGGATGAGCAGCGCGACCAGGATGATGCCGAGGACCCGCAGCGGTTTCACCACGAACACGTAACTGCTCTTGGCCAGCCACGGGCTCACGTCATTGTTGATCAACCAGGTGCACAACGTGTCGGCCTTGCAGGACGCGGAGATGTCCGGCGTCTGGTAGACGTCGACCGAGCCACTGGGATTGGGGGTGGGGGCGGCAACAAGAAGCACGGGAAGTCAAGGTACCGGGTTCGGCTGGCCGAAGACCTCAGACGTTTACCCCAAGGCCACAGATTGTGCTCGCAATTTGGTTATTCATCAGGGACTATTGGCGCACGGGCCTCGGCAACGAGGCGCGGATCACACACGCATGGGCTACGGGAGCGGTAAGCAGCACCTGACACCGGAAGGGTGATCGCGATGCCTGACATACGACCCACAGTGGGCTCTTCCGCGTTAGTGCTGAACGCTACCTACGAGCCGCTGTGCGTCGTATCGGTGCGTCGGGCGACCATCCTGCTGCTGACCGCCAAGGCGGAGTGCGTCTCCGACGGAGACGGCATGCTGCACAGTGCGCACCAGACACTCCCGGTCCCCTCCGTCGTCCGCCTGACCAGGTACGTGAAAGTGCCGTACCGGACGCATGTCGGACTTTCCCGTCGGGCCATCTTCGCCCGTGACGGCGGCCGCTGCGCCTACTGCCGCGGTTCCGCCGAGACCATCGACCACGTCTTCCCGCGCAGCCGCGGTGGCTTGCACGCCTGGGAGAACGTGGTCGCCGCTTGTGCCAAGTGCAATCACAGCAAGGGCGACAAGACCCCGGCCGAGCTCGGCTGGCGGCTGCACGCCCTGCCGGCCGCTCCCCGGGGCGTGGCCTGGCGCGTCCTCGGTCACCGTACGCCCGATCCCCGTTGGATGGACTGGTTGGACCTGCCGTCCTCGACGGTCGCGGCCGAGGCGGCGTAAGCCGCCTTTTTCACCCCTCCCGGGCGTCGATGAGGGAGGCGAAGACGATGATGTTGTCGGCGTATCCCTCCCGGCCACCGAGCCACTCGCCGCCGCACGTCAACAACCGCAGCGAGGGCCGGCTGTAATCGGCGTAGACGCGGTCAACGGGTAACCGGTCCTTGTCGAACGTCTCCACCGAGTTCACCTCGAAAACGGCCACCGAGCCGTCCGCGCGGGCCACCTCGATCTCCTCACCCGGCTTCAGCTCGTCCAGGTCGTGAAAGACCGACGGCCCGGTACGCGTGTCCGCGTGCCCCACGATCAGCGCGGGCCCGAACTGCCCCGGCGTCGGCCCGCCGTCGAACCAGCCCGCCTCGTCGTGCCGTTTCAGCGGCGGCACGCCGACCGAGCCGTCGTCCGCCCGGCCCACCTCCAGAACCGACGCGGACACCCCGATCGACGGGATCTCCAGCCGCTCGGGCCGGCTCGGCTCGAGCACCGGGAAGGCGCGAGCCGGCGGCTTGTCCGGACCGCGGAACAGGTCGCCCAGGTCGAATCCGGTCGCGACGCCGAGCCCCATGCCGACGCAGAAGAGCCCGACGAAGAGCAGCGCCAGGGCGATCAGGCCGACCGTGCCGGACCGGCGCCCGCGCAGCGGCCGGGGCGACGGGCGCCGCCGCGGTTGGGGAACCCGAAAGGGGGAACGCCCCGGTGTGCTCGGCGTGGGCGGCAGGGGACCGGTCACCACACCGGGCGGCGGCGCGGCGATCACCTGTGCCGGCCGTTTGTGCTGCACGGACTTCGGCACGCGGCCGGTTCCGCCGGTCATCGCGGCCTCAGCCGACTCGCCGGCGGCGGAACGACAGGACAGCGAGCGCCAGACCGGCCACGATGGCCGCCAGGCCACCCCCGACCAGGATCGACGCGGTCGGACCCGGCGCGGTCCCGCCGCCGCCGGTGGCCGGGCCTCGGGTCGGCTCCACCTTGGCGACGACGTGCAGCGTGGCGGTCGCGGCGCCGCCCTTGGGGCATCGCAGGGCGGCCGGGTAGTCGCCGGGCTCGGTGTCCGCGGGCACCCGGACCGTCGCGGTCAGGAACCCGAACTCGGGCTGGACGGTGACCTCACCGAACGGCTCGGCGGTCACGGTGGCCGGCTCCAGGTTGTCGTCGCAGGAGGCGCGCAACGACAGCTCGTCCCCGGCGGGCACGGTGCTCGGATTGAGCTCCACGAAGACCGCCGCGGCGGCGTGCGCGGCCGGGACCTGCACCAGGGCCGGTACGCCAGGGACGGCCAGGCCCACGGCCAGGGCCGCCGCAGCGGCGGGGACGGAGATGCGCATGAGACCCCCTCCTGCCGTTCGCGGCGGAAAATACGCGGACGGCGCGTGAGGGTGATTTTCGCATCTCGGAGCACATTCCGCGTAGATCCCGACGGCGTGAGACGCCGGTTCGAGACCCGACGGTCCGACACGACTCGCGCTCCGCTACCGTGATTGTTGTTCAGAATCCAGGATTACCCGGCGCCTGGGGGCGTTCAGTTGACAGTAATCAGCACCGTTCTGGTCTTTGTGATTATTCCGGCCGCGGTCATCGGGGCGGTTGCGGCGCTCGTGCTCAGCAGCTCCGACAAGTCGAAGCCGTCTCGCCGTTACCGGCCGGGCCGGCCGTACGAGTTTCCCGCGATGTGGCTGACCGCCGCGCCGGAGCGGGTCGCCGCCGCCACGAGCGAGCACCATGGACTGGTCATCGAGGACAGCTCCGGTGCCCCGGTCCGGCCCGGTCCTACAGGAGGCGCAAGTGACAGTTGGTGAGGTCACCCCGCTGGAGCAGCCGGCGGACGGTCCGTTCACGACCCGGCAGCTGCTCCGCCTCGACGAGGCGTTGCGGATCGCCGATCAGGCGACCGGCCTGAGTTTCAGTGTCTACCTAGGCGACCTGGACGAGCCGGTCCGGGCCGCCGCCGAGGAGCTGCACCGCCGGACCCGGGACCAGCAACGGTCGGTCCTGATCGCGGTCTCGCCGAACCAGCGCAAGCTGGAGATCGTCACCGGCGCGGAGGCGCGCAAGCGGATCTCCGACCGGGACGCGAAGCTGGCCGGGCTGTCGATGGCCGCCTCGTTCTCCGGTGGCGACCTGGCCGGTGGCCTGCTCATCGGCATCGACCAGCTGGCCACCCACGCGGGCCGCTCCTAGTCGCTCACCGCCACGAGGCGGGCGTGATCCGCATCGGATAGGGGGCGTCGAGCCGGCACTGCTCGGCGCCTTCAACGTCGCACTCGGACCGGTACTCCGTGCCCTCCAACGTGTAGGCGCGCAGGGCGGGACCGGACTCCACACGCCAGTAGGCGGGGATGCCGGCCGCGGCGTACAGCGCCGGTTTGAGCAGCCGGTCGTAGTGCCGGGTCTCCTCGGCCTCGATCTCCACCACCAGCGCCACATCGGCCGGGTCCACCCAGATCGCGCCGGACGAGTGCGGGCGCAGGACGGTCACGTCCGGCACCACGTTGCTGGTACCGATCTCGATGCCGAGACGCGCGCACACCCACCAGCCGGGTGGTGCCGCCGCTCGCAACGTGCCGACCACGGCCTCCACCAGGGCGTCGTGCCGCCCGTCCATCGGCGGGGTGACGTGCAGGCAGCCGTCGACGATCTCGTAACGGTGTCCGTCCTGAGGGAACAGGTGCAGATCCGGTTCGGTCCACCGGCCCTCCGGTGCGCTCCACCGCACCGGGGCACCCTGGCTCAACATCGTCACAGGCCACCTCCATCACCGCGGAGTGCCAGACTACTTACTCACAGTGGTTACCGGCGAGTTATGCCTGAGTAAAAGACGAAGGTCCCCGCTCCGGATGACCGGAGCGGGGACCTTCACACAACCATCAGGCCGCGGAACGGTCCTTCGCACGAGCCTTCATGGCCCGCAGGATGCCGTCTCGTCCCTCGGCCACCAGCCGGCGCAGCGACGCGGGCTGCCCGTCCCGGCTCAGCCAGGCGTCGGTGAGGGCCACCGTCTCCTCGCCGATCTGGTACGCCGGGTACGCCAGCGTGGCGAACTCCTGCGCGGGCTCACTGTCCGAGCGGGCCCACACGTCACCCACCACCTCGAAGAACTTCGCCGCGTACGGCGCTGTCAGGGCCACCTGACGGGTGCTCTGGAAGCCCTGGAGCAGCGACCGGTTCAGCCAGTTCGGCGGTGCCTGCGGTCCGGTCAGCTCGGCCCAGACCCGCGCCTTGTTCTCCGGCGTCGGCAGCAGCGCGCGGGCGATCGCCGCCTCCCGCTCGCCGCTGGCGGTCCGGTCCGAGGCGAGCTCGGCGTCGATCTCCGCCTCGGTCGCGGCGCCGAGCGCGCTGAGGGCCTGGAGCAGACTCCAGCGCAACTCGGTGTCGACCACGAGACCGTCCGGCCGGGACTCGCCGGTCAGCCAGCCGCGCAGCTCGGCCGCCTGCTCGGCGGTACGCGCCGCGGTGATGAACGCCCGCGCCCAGGTGAGCTGCCAGCCACTGCCCGGCTCGGCCGCGCCGAGCTGGGACTTCGCCAGGCCGGCCAGCATGCCCCAGCCGGTCGGCGCCCACTCCGGGTCGGCGAAGCTGGTCAGCGCCATGCCCGCCTGCCGCAGCGTGGCCGTCGTGAGGTTGATGTCGGTCTCGGCCGGCAGGCCGGAGACGACCAGGGCCACATAGTCCCGGGCCGCCATCTCGGCGTCGCGCAGCATGTCCCAGGCGGCCGCCCAGCACAGCGCCCGCGGCAGCGACGACTCGAACCCGGCGATGTGATGCACCAGGGTGCCCAGCGACCGCTCGTCCAGGCGCAGCTTCGCGTACGTCAGGTCCTCGTCGTTGACCAGCAGCACGTCCGGTGCCGGTGCCCCGGCCAGCGACGCGATCTCGGTACGCTCCCCGGCCACGTCCACCTCGAGCAGCTCCCGGCGCACCAGCCGGTCCCCCTCGAGGTCGTAGAGCCCGATGCCGACCCGGTGGGTACGCAGCGTCGGGTAGTCCGCCGGCGCCTCCTGGTGCACGACGACGCTGGTGTAACGGCCCTCGGCGTCCACCTCGACAACCGGGCGCAGCGTGTTGACCTGCGACGTCTCCAGCCACTGCTGGGCGAACTTGCGAAGCTCCCGCCCGGACGCCGTCTCCAGCTCGGTGAGCAGGTCGTCGAAGGTGGCGTTGCCCCAGGCGTGCTTGGCGAAGTACGCCCGCAGACCGGTCAGGAACGGGTCCAGCCCCACGTACGCGACCAGCTGCTTGATGACGCTGGCGCCCTTGGCGTACGTGATCCCGTCGAAGTTGACCTCGACCGCCTCCAGGTCCGGCATCTCGCAGTAGACCGGGTGCGTGGAGGAGAGCTGGTCCTGCCGGTATCCCCAGGCCTTGCGGATGGACAGGAACGTCGACCAGGCGTCGGTGAACCGGGTGGCGTGGGTGTTGCACCAGTGACTGGCCCACTCGGCGAACGACTCGTTGAGCCACAGGTCGTTCCACCAGCGCATGGTGACCAGGTCGCCGAACCACATGTGGGCGAGCTCGTGCAGGATCGTGTTGGCCCGCTGCTCGTACTCGTAGTCGGTGACCTGCGAGCGGAAGATGTAGTGCGACTCGGCGTGCGTGACGCAGCCGAAGTTCTCCATCGCACCGGCGTTGAAGTCCGGCACCCAGAGCTGGTCGTACTTGGGCAGCGGGTAACGCACCCCGAACTGCTCGTGGAAGAAGTCGAAGCCCTGCTTCGTGATCAGGAACAGGTCGTCGGCGTCCAGGTACTGCGCCATCGAGGCCCGGCAGAAGACGCCCAGCTCGATGCCGTCGTGCGAGTCGCGGACCTCGTGGTACGGCCCGGCACAGATCGCCGTGATGTAGGTGCTCATCCGCGGCGAGGTGGCGAAGTGGACCGTCTTGGCGCCGCCGTCGGCGTCCTCGCGGTCCACGGGCATGTTGGAGACGACCTTCCAATGCGCCGGCACCGTGGCACGCCACGTGAAGACGCTCTTCAGGTCGGGTTGGTCGAAGCACGCGTACGTCCGCTGGGCGTCCGCGGTCTCGAACTGGCTGTAGAGGTAGACCTCTTTGTCGACCGGATCCAGGCTGCGCTGCAGGCCCTGGCCGCTCGCCGAATACTTGAAGTCGCCGTCGACGACCAAAGTGTTCTCGGCGGCGAGGCCGGACAGCGGCAGGCCGTTCTCGGGCGACCAGGCGCCGAGGTCGACCGGGGCGCCGTTCAGCGTCGCGGAGCGGATCGTCGCCGCGGCCGCTTCGACGAACGTCGCGGCGCCCGGTTCGGCGCATCGGAATGTGATCACTGTGGTGGACCGGAACGTGTCGGAGCCGGGGTTGCCGTGCCCGTCGGTCAGGTCAAGGGTGATGTCGTACCCGGTCACCTCGAGCAATCGACCACGTTCCGCCGCCTCGACCTGGGTCAGGTTGTGAACACCGGCCACGTGCACTCTCCTTCGAGCTGACTGCGTTTGTCCGAAGCCTATGCGCCAACGGCGACCTAACTCACCCCGACCGGGTACCGATCAGGGTGGAAGATCGAGGCATGACTGAACGCGCCGCCGTCGACATGTGGTTCGACCCCATCTGCCCGTGGGCTTGGATGACCTCCCGCTGGCTGCTGGAGGTGGAGAAAGTCCGCCCCCTCGACGTCCGTTTCAACGTGATGAGCCTGTCCGTGCTCAACGAGGGCCGAGACGAGCTTCCGGAGCGCTACCGGGAGCTGATGGAGAAGGGCTGGGGCCCGGTACGGGTCTGCATCGCCGCCGCCGAGGCAGCCGGACCGCAGGTCCTGCGTGACCTTTACACAGCCCTCGGCACCCGCATTCACCTGCAGAAGTACGAGCTGGACGAGAAACTGTTCCGGGAGGCGCTGACCGAGGTCGGCCTGGATCCGGAACTCGCCGCGGCGGCCGGCAGCGACACCCGCGACGAGGCGCTGCGCGCCAGCCACAACGCCGGGATGAAGCCCGTCGGCACCGACGTCGGCACCCCGGTGATCCACGCTCCGGGCCCGGAGCAGGGCGAGACCATCGCGTTCTTCGGTCCGGTCGTCACCCCGGCGCCGAAGGGTGAGGCCGCCGGCAAGCTCTGGGACGGCGTCGTGCTGGTCGCCGGTACGCCGGGCTTCTATGAACTCAAGCGGACTCGCGACCTGGGTCCGATTTTCGATTGAGGCGACTCCCGGCAACCTGACCGTCGTTGGATGGGGTGACGTACACCTCATCCAACGCGGAGGCGGGCATGCCCGAGAGTGAGCCGATCGGATCGAGCTTCGGCGTTCAGCGAGGTGTCTGGGGTGATTTGCCCCCGGATGTGGCAGTGATGGTGGCTCCTCCGGTGACCGTCACGGCAAAGCCGGTGGAGCGGCCCATGAATCCGCATCGGAAGGCTCAGTTGAGCAGGTCACGCGGGAACATGCCGGTTGGTAGGCACCGCAGGCACGCCGGGTAAGTTGCCCCCCATGACGGTCGTGCACCCGATCAGCCGGGCCTGGATCACCAATGGCGGTACCGGGGCCCAGAATTATGACGAGTTCGCCGACGACGCCGAAATCACTCAGATCATCACGGCCAACCCGCACAGCGCGCTGGCCGTCGAGATGCCGCACCTCGCGCCCGACTCGCTCGGGAAGTCCTTCACCGACTCGCTCCCGGACGCCGTGGTCCGGCTGGAGCGGGAGAAGGCCGAGGGCCGGTACCGTCCGGCGGAGCACGTCGTGGTGCTCTACCGCATCAGCGCACCCGGCGAGGCGCCCGCCTACGGCCTGTGGAGCATGGTCGAGACCTCGCAGATCTCGACCAGTGCCGACGAGCCCGGCCTGGTGATTCGCAACGAGGACGTGTTCATCAGCAAGGTCCGCGAGCGGGTGGCCCTCGCCGGTGCCCTGCAGACGTTGCTCTCACCCGTACTCCTGCTCCAGACCGGCAAGGGCGAGGAGCTGCACGCCGCTCTCGCTGACGCCGCCGACGCGGCGGGCGAGCCCGCCGCGACCGACCTCGATCCGACCGGGCGCACCCACGCCATCTGGGAGATCGGCCCGGGCGAGCTCCAGGATCGGCTCCTCGACCTGGCCGGCGGCGGTGAGCTGGTGGTCGCCGACGGCAACCACCGCAGCCTGGCCGCGCAGACCGGCGGCCTGCCGCGCTTCCTGGCGGTCGTCACCACGCCCGCGTCGGTCGCCATCCAGCCTTACAACCGCCTGGTCAGCGAGCTGCCGACGTCGCTCGACGAGCTTCTGGACCGGCTCCGCGCGGCCGGCGCGACGGTCACCGAGCTGCCGCGCGCCGCGCAGCTTCCGGCCAAGGGCACGATCGAGATGTACGCGCAAAGCCGCTCCTTCGCGGTAGGACTGCCGTCCGACCCCGCCGGGACCTCGGTGGAGAACCTCGACCACGCCCTGGTGGAGCGCGTCCTGCTGCGCGACACGCTGGGCCTGGACCCGGGGGACAAGCGGATCGCCTACATCGGCGGGGACTACCCGGTCGAGTGGCTGCGTGACGAGGTGGACGCGGGCCGGGCGGAACTGGCCGTGCTGATCGCCCCGGTCACCGTCGACGACTTCGTCGAGGTGAACCTGGAGCGGCTCAAGCTGCCACGCAAGAGCACCTGGTTCACGCCGAAGGCCCGCGGCGGTCTCGTCCTGGCCCAGCTTGACTGATGCTCCATCCACAGGTGAACGCTGCTGCTCAGCTGCGGCGGCGCCCCACGGCTGAGGGACTCGCCGCCGACCCGTACCAGCGTCTGCTCGGTGCCCGGGCGGCGATGGAGGAGTCGAACGAGGCGGAGACCGGCCCGGCACTGCCGCTGCCGGTCGTCGCCGACCTCGACGCCGACGGCGTGCCCTGTCGCCTGTACGCGACCAGGGCCGGTGCGCCGGTCCTGGTCTACCTGCACGGCGGAGGCTGGTGTTACGGGAGCATCGAGACCGTGGACCGGTTCTGCCGCCGGGTGGCGGACCGGTCCGGCTGTGCCGTGGTCTCGGTCGACTACCGGCTCGCCCCGGAGCACGTCTTCCCGGCCGCCCTCGACGACACCGGGACGGTTCTCACGTACCTGCGTCGCGAGGGCGGCGGCCTGGGCGTTGACGTGTCCCGGCTGGCGATCGGCGGGGACAGCGCGGGCGGCCAGCTCGCCACGGTCACCGCCCGCCGGCAGCGCGACGCGGCCACCCCACTCGACTTCCAGGTGCTGATCTACCCGGCGCTCGACCCGCTCACCTCCGCCGAGTCCTACGACGAGGTCGGCGGGTACGGGCTGGACCGCGCGTCGATGAAGATGGCCTGGGAGACCTTCGTGCCGGATCCGCTGCTCCGGCTCACCCCGGACGTGTCACCGCTCGCAGTGGACGATCTGTCCGGAATGCCGCCTACCTTGCTGATCACCGCGGAGTACGATGCCTTGCGCGACGAGGGCGCGGACTACGCGAACGCGCTGATCGCCGCCGGCGTACCGGTGGTGCACACCCGCTACATGGGCGTGAACCACGGCTTCGCCCGTAAGTTGGCCACCATCGACGCCGCCCGGGCCGCGGCGGATCAGGTGGCGTCCGCCCTGCGCTCGGCCCTCACCTTCTGACGGCCCTCACTTCTGAAAGACTCCCGATATGCGCCTCTACCTGGGTTCCGACCACGCCGGCTTCGAGCTGAAGAACCACCTCGTCAACCACCTGGTGAAGCAGGGGCACGACGTGGTGGACGTCGGACCGCACGCATACGACCCCGAGGACGACTACCCGGCGTTCTGCTTCCACACCGGCGTCAAGGTGGTGGCCGACCCCGGTTCGCTCGGCATCGTGATCGGCGGTTCCGGCAACGGCGAGCAGATCGCCGCCAACAAGGTGCCCGGGGTCCGCTCCGCGCTGGTGTGGAAGACCGAGATCGCCGAGCTGGCCCGGCAGCACAACGACAGCAACGTGATCGCGATCGGTGCCCGGCAGCACACCCTGGACGAGGCCACCGCGTTCGTCGAGGCGTTCATCGCCACGTCGTTCTCCGGCAACGTCCGGCACGCGCGGCGGATCGCCCAGCTCGCCGAGTACGAGGTCGCCCGCGAGCTCCCGGAGCTGCCGGAGAGCACTCCCGCCTCCTGATCCCCGGCTCGGCCCGGCCGCTCGACGGCCGGGCCCGGGTGGTCAGCGGCGGGGCAGTTCCTCGCGCGGCAGCCAGTTGCGCCGCACGATCGTCAGCTCGCGCTCGGCCTCGGCGATGTCCTGGTCGGTGGGCCGGGCCGCGTCCCGTGCCCGCAGAGCCGCACCCACGCTGACCTGTGACGATCCCGAACCGACCAGCCCGCGCAGGCCGCGCTCGGCCTCCCGCTCGTCGGCACCGGCACCGGCGCCCGAGGTGGGCCGCCGGCCGAAACCGCCTCGTCCGGGCCGCTGTTGCGCGCCCTCGGCCGGCGCGGTCACGGCCGGTGGACCGGGAACCGGCGGGCTCGGAACCGGCGGGCCTGGAACTGGTGGGCTTGGAACCGGCGGGCCTGGGACCGGTGGGCTTGGAACCGGCGGGCCTGGGACCGGTGGGCTTGGAACCGGCGGGCCTGGGACCGGCGGGTTCGGGACGGCCGGGGCGGCGGGCGCCGCGGCGGCCGGTTCGGCGGGCGTCGAAGAGGGGCGTACACGGCGGCGCCGGCGTTCGGGCTGACCCATGCCCCCGACGCTACCGCCGCCGTCACCTCAGAACACCTCGGTCGGACTGGGCAACCGATGCCAGCGGAACGCGTTGGTCGGGTCGTTGCGGGTCAGCTGCCGGACCCGTCCGGCCGCCGCCAGCGAGGCGAGCGTCGTCGCACCCAGGTAGGCCGCGCCCAGCTCGGTGACCGTGCAGGCCAGGTCGGCCGGATCCGTGGTGCGGGTGCAGGTCGCCCCGTCCGGTCCACCGGTGAGCCGCCACCGCCCGGTGTTCTGCTCCAGCAGCGGGTCGGTCACGTCCAGCACCACGTCGACCGGCGCGGCGTACCGCCGGCCGGCCAGCGCCCGGGGCAGGTCGATCAGGCGGACCCAGAGGCCGTCGAGGACCACCGAGCCGAGCCGCCGGGGCTCGTCGACCAGATATTGCAGGGGCTCGTCCAGGGCGGCGAGACTCACCTTCACGGACCGGCTCAGGTCGATGCCGAGCAGGAAGCGCCAGAGCGCCTGATACGTCTCCGGGTCGGCGGCCACCACCTCGCGGACCTGGACCTCGGCGTTCGGCCCGTGGTCGGTCCAGTTGTCCTTGACCCGCCAGAGCGCGTAGCCGGTGGGACCGTCCGGGCCCTCGTGCACCACCCCGTACCGCTTGGTGGCGCCGTCCCGGTGGTCCTTCGGGTCGACCAGCACGTATCGCCACCAGCGCTCGTCCCGGCTGGACCAGCCCACCTGCTCCGGGCGCAACTGCTCGAACACCTTGGCGATGGCGGGCAGCAGATCGAGCGGCTTACCCATCCGCAACCGGCCGGCCGGGTCGGCGGGCGGCGCGGGGAGACTAATTTCACGATTCATGATCGAGAGACTGAGCCGGGAGGACGCCGGACCGTACCCGAAACGGGGGTAGATCTTGGTCTCGCTGGCCCAGAGGACGGCGACCGGCTCCCGCCCGGCCTCGGCCACGTCGCGCAGCTGCCGATGCATCATCCGCGTCAACAGGCCCTGCCGGCGATGCGTCGGAAGCACACCAACCCCGGTCACGTGAGCGGCCGGAAGAATCGCCCCCGGCACGGTGAGATCCCTGCTCAGGACGTTGGTGTGCGCGACCACCGCCCCGGCGTCCTCCACCACCAGCGCACGCTCCGGCTCATAGACGGTCGCGCTGACCTCCCGGTACTCCTCGGCGAGCTCCTCATGGAAAACGGTGTCGAGAAGATCGACGATCGCCGGGTGGTCGTCCGCCGTACCGGGCCGCAGCCGCAACGCATCCTTCATGGCTCGTGTGTAACGGACTTGCGTGGGTGAAGGCGACCGATTTGTTGGCTCGCTACCCTCGACCTTGACGTCGTCGTCGCACGCAGTCCGAGAGGGGAACGATGCCGGAGCAACCGCAGTGGTCCGAGCGGACGCTCGACATGCCGCCGCAGGACCCGTGGGCCGAACCGCCGACGGCCGTGCCCACACCGCCCACGCCTTCCGCGCCTTCCGCGCCCGAGCAGTCGCCGTTCACCCGGGGCCGGGCCCGGGTCACCCAGCGCACTCAGCAGTTCAGCCATGAGCACGAGCCGACCGGCACCGGCTGGCCGGAGGAGGCCGGGCACGCCCCGCACGAGCCGCGCAGCCTGTCCTGGCACATCCGCCGGTTGCGCCGTGGCAGCGAGTGGTCGAACGCGGCGCTCATCTTCGCCTTCGTCTGCTGGGGCATCTGGGTGCTGTCGTCGGAGGGCTCGTTCGTCACCGCGGGGATCGTCTTCTTCGTGACGGTGTGCGTGGCCGCCGGCGTGTTCGCGCTGTCCCGCCTCGTCGGCCGCCTGGTGCTGGAGCGGCAGATGGGCCGGGTGCGGCACACCGCCCGCGGCTCACACATGGTCGCCGGGCTCTTCCTGGCCGGTGTCGGGTTCGCCCACCTGCGCCAGACCGAGTGGGTGATGGACGCCTTCCACTGGATGGTGGGCCTGTTCAGCTGACCGGCTTGCCACCGGTGATCCCGAGCACCTCACCGGTGGTGTAGCTGGACTCCGGGCTCGCGAAATAGACGTACGCGGGCGCCAGCTCGGCGGGCTGCCCGGCCCGGCCGAGCGGCGTGTCGCTGCCGAACGACTTGACCTTCTCCTCGGGCATGGTGGCCGGGATCAGCGGGGTCCAGATCGGCCCGGGCGCCACCGCGTTGACCCGGATCCCCTGCTCGGCCAGGTCCTCGGCGAGCGCCTTGGTGAACGCCACGATGCCGCCCTTGGTGGTGGCGTAATCGAGAAGCGCGCTCGACGACTGGTACGCCTGGATCGACGCGGTGTTGATGATGGTCGCGCCGGGCGACATGTGCGGCACCGCGGCACGGCAGAGCCAGAACATCGCGTACAGGTTGGTCTTCATGACCCGGTCGAACTGCTCGTCGGTGATCTCGGTGATCCCGCCCGGCTGTGCCATCTGGTAGGCGGCGTTGTTGACCAGAATGTCCAACCCGCCGAGATCCCGCCGGGCCCGGTCGATGATCGCCCGGCAGTGCGCCTCGTCCCGGATGTCGCCGGGCACGGTGACCGCCTTGCGTCCCGCCTTCTCGATCCATTGTGCGGTGTCCCGGGCGTCGGTCTCCTCCTCGGGCAGGTAGGAGATGAGCACGTCGGCGCCCTCCCGGGCGTACGCGATGGCCACCGCCCGCCCGATCCCCGAATCGCCCCCGGTGATTACCGCCTTGCGCCCGGCCAGCCGCCCGCTGCCGCGGTAGCTCTGCTCGCCGTGGTCGGGCCGGTCCGGCATGTCGGAGGTCAGCCCCGGCGGATTCAGGTCGCCGCCGTCCAGCTCCGGCTTCGGGTACATGTCACGCGGATTCACGTCATCGCCTCCACGTCATCGCCTCCTCGTCAGCGAACGAATGTCATGCGGTTGCCCACATCAGGTGCGAATAACCGGATCGCGGGTATGCACGGCGCCGGTCGTCGGAGGGAGGAGTTTCATGGGGGACCCGCGGGTGGGCGTTGTCGTCATCACCTGGCAGCGGCGCGACGAGGCGCTCGCCTGTCTGGAACGGCTGCTCGAGCTGCCGGAGCAGCCACACGTGGTGCTGGTCGACAACGGCTCCACCGACGGGACCGCGGACGCGGTCCGCGAGCAATTCCCGGCCGTCGAGGTGGTCGCGCTGGGCGAGAACCTCGGGGCGGTTGGTCGCAACATCGGGGTACGCCGATTGCGTACGCCCTATGTCGCGTTCTGCGACGACGACACCTGGTGGAGTCCCGGCGCCCTGACCCGTGCCGCCGACGTGCTCGACGAGCACCCACGGCTCGGCCTGGTCAACGCCCGGATCGTGGTGGAGCCCTCCGGTGCCGAGGATCCGATCGTGGCCGAACTGCGCGACTCCCCGGTCCCGGGGCCGGAGTGGCTGCCGGGCCCGGCGCTGGGCAGTTTCCTGGCCGGCGCCTCGGTGTTGCGGCGCGAGGCGTTCGAGGCGGCCGGCGGCTTCAGCGAACGGCTGTGGCTGGGCGGCGAGGAGGAGTTGCTCGCCACTGATCTGCTCACCGCCGGCTGGGAGCTCTGCTATCTGGAGGAGCTGACCGTGCACCACCGGGCGTCGAGACTGCGCGACGCCACGCACCGGCGGCGGGTCGGGCTGCGCAACACGCTGTGGTTCACCTGGCTACGGCGGCCGGCCGGGGCAGCCGTACGCCGCACGCTCTTCCTGGCACGGACCGTCCCGCGGGACCGTACCTCGCTGCTCGGCGCCGTCGACGCCGTACGCGGCCTGAGCTGGCTGCTCGCGCACCGCCGGCCGCGACCGGCCGTGGTGGAGGCCCGGCTCGGCGTCCTGGACGAGACGCAGCGCCGCTCCACCGCCCGCCGCTACGTCGGCTGACCGCCGTCCGAACACGACACGGGCCGGCCCGGCGACGCCGGACCGGCCCGTGAAGTCGTGTCAGGCGTCCGTCAGGACCTTGCCGGTCTCCAGCAGCGACTTGAGATCGCTGAGCACCCAGGCCCAGCCGCCGCCACCCTCGGCGCCCGCCTCCGGGCTGCCGGCGGTCATCGCCGCGTGCGCCGGCGCGCCGGTCAACTCGTGCGTGATGGTGAGCCGGCAGACTCCGGGACCCGAGTCCTCGATGTCATACGTGAGCGTGGTGAACGGCTCGCCGGCGGTGCTCGGGTCCATCAGCATCCGCCACGTCTGCACCAGCCGTCGCGGCTGCTCGACCTCGAGGATCTCGCCCTCGACGATGGTTTCCGGGATCTCGAACCCGTTGGCGGCGGCGAAGTCCTTCATCTCCTGGGTCGCCGTGGAGTAGTACCGACCGCCCTTCTTGAGCTCGTAGAACTGGGGTGCCGCGTACCCGTAGCGCGCGTTCCACTCCGGATCGGTGATCGCGGTCCAGATCTTCTCGGGGGTCGACTTGATCCAGATCCGGTAGACCTGCGTGGTGCTCATGGCTCTTCCTCCAGCGCTCGCTTGAGATCGATGAGTGCGGTCACGTGGTGCTCGGTGTACTTGTCGATCCACCGGTCGTGGATCTGCCGGATCGGAATCGGATTGAGGAAGTGCAACTTCTCTCGCCCGGACCGGCGCACGACGACGAGACCCGCCTCCTCCAGCACCCGCAGGTGCTTGGCGACGCCGAACCGCGTCATCTCCAGCTCCGACTCGAGCTCGGTGAGCGTGCGGCCGTCACGCGCGAAGAGCAGATCGAGCAGGAAGCGACGGCTCGGGTCGGCCAGTGCCTTGAACACCCGGTCGTCGTCGGTCATGACGCAAAGTTAGGTGACCATTTGGTCACATGTCAAGGCCGACGTTGTGCCAGCATCTCCTGCTCCAGCTCCCACGATCCGCCCTCGTCCGTGGAGAAGTAGCCCAACCAGCGGAAACGCGACTCGCTGACCTCCGTGAAGAGCCATCGGACCGCGGTCCCATCAAGCCGCAGCCCCTCCTGCACAATGTCGCCGTCCTCGCCGGCGTGGCCGACAAGCGTCACGGTGCGTCCAGCCGGGGAGAACCAGACGACGTGCCAGCGGTCCGACTCCGGGTCGTACAGCCGCATCGTGCTGCCGGTGGTGCGTACCGGGTAGCCGCCCGGCCCGAACTCGGTGAACCACATGACGTCCTGCACCGCATGCCCGGCCAGCACCCAGCCGAACGTCCACACGACGGTGCCGGTGACCCAGTCGCCGCCCGGTCCGCGGTACCGGTTGGTCACGTCCCAGGTGCCGGTCAGGCGCCCGTACAGATCCATCGCCTTCTCGTGGCCCGGCCGGGGCCCGTCCGCTGAGAGTTCCTCCATGAGAGTCATGCCGCCACCCTGCGCCCGAGCCGGGCGACGAGTCTTGAACGTTCTTGCAGCCCTCAAGGCGCCGGCAACAGCCACAAATAAAGCGGCCCAGGCCGTCTGACCTGGGCTGTGACCTGGCGCAGTCCGCGTGCAGATCGGCGTTTCGTTCCTGGCAGCACGGCGGTTGAGTGTCAAGGGAAGTGCGGTCGCCTCGGCGACCGGGCGAGTTGATCCTCGATCAGGTCGCCGCTGGCGTCGAGAACGTGGACCAGCTTCTCGAGAATCGGCCAGGGCGCGGTGCCACCGCCGGCATGAACCACGATGTGCTGAGCCGACCTCGGTGTGAACGGCCCGTCCGGCTCGCCGAACGACGAGGGGTAAGCAAGATCCACTTAACCGCCAACCCGGCCCCCAGGTGAAAAGGTGAGCTGACCAGGCCCGCGATCCTCAGCGGGCATGGTCCACCGTCAGCGAGCGGGCGGCGAGAATCGAACTCGCGTAATTAATCAGTTTGGAAGCAACAAGTCGATCATGCCAATGCGGCCTGCCCGGCCCCGGGATGCCCGTGACCTGCTGTTTCGTCTCAGCTTCGTATCGGTGCATCCCTGGGTCGGGTGGATCGTTCCGGTCGGTTCCCGAGCAAGATTCCTATCGTTTGCCCGGTGCCCGGTGCCCGGTGCCCGGTGCCCGGTGCCCGGTGCCCGGTCCCCGGTGCGCGAGACGCGAGGCGAGACTTCGTTGGCGCGACCCGCTTAGATCAAGACACGCGCGCTCAGGGTCGGAAGGCTACGTTCTGTGCCTTCGCATCGCACAACGCTGCCCCCTGCACTGGGATACCTGTACCAGCCGCAGTGGCCGCTCCTGGAGCTATTACGTTTATCGATCATTGCTTCTTGCGTTGGCGGTCGGTCAGCGCGTCGAGCAGGCCGACGATCTCCAGAACCCGGTGTACGGCGGGGTTGCATGGCGCTGATCCGCATCCGCTTGCCGGCCGTAAGGGAGGCGGCGTATTGCTCGTCCAGGACGTTGATGCCCGAAGAGTCGCAGAAGCCGACCTGGGCGAGGTCGATGAGTACGGTCGTGGCGTCATCGTCGGCCATCGCGTCCTGCAGGTCGCCGGACCGTGGGTGGCCGGCGGCTATTTCGCGGGGGAGGGGGCCGACAGTTTCACCGCCGACGATGGAGCGTCCGGTCGCCTTCGTCGTCCTGCGCGCGGACTTCGACACGAAGGCCGGCCAGCTGCGAGAACACCTGTCCCGCCGGATCGCCTCCTGGCGGATGCCGGACGACTTCATCCTGCTTGACACCATTCCCCTGACACGCACCGGCAAGCTGCTCAAACAGACCCTCCGCGAGTCGCGGCGCCCGGCTTGACCTTGCGGGTACGCGGGCTCGGGTGTGCCCCGGCCGAGGCCGGGGCACACCGCCATCAGGTGTTCGGCGAGAGGGGCGCCGCGTACGGGCCGAGCAGGCGTGCTCAGTAGGCGAAGGGCCAGCCGGTGCTGTCGTAGCCGAGGAGGTTGATGCCGAGCCGGGAGGCCCCGTTGTCGGCGTAGTAGTGGTAGACGAGGACGTCGGCGTCGCTGTCGGCGATCACTGCCTGATGGCCGGGCCCGTGGACGCTGCCGTGTCCGGCAAGCACCTGGGTGCCGCCACCGGAGTTCATCGCCCTGCCACTACGGTCGACGAACGGGCCGTTGGGGCTGGTCGATCGGCCTACCATGATTCGGTACGTGCTGGCGGCGCCCTGGCAGCATCGGTCGAACGACACCCACAGGTAGTAGTAGGCGCCGTGCTTGAACATGTGCGGCGCTTCGATCGCCCCACCGTTGCGGCCGGCGATGAGACGGATGCTGTTGCCGGCGCGCAGACCGGTCGACGGATTCAGGGCGATCTGCTGGATGCCGGACCAGAACGAGCCGAAGTTGAGCCACCAGCGGCCGGACTCGTCAACGATCAGGTTCGGATCGATCGCGTTGTAGTTGTTCGACGAGCTGGAGGCGATGACCAGACCGCGGTTGGTCCAGCTGCCCGACGCGCCGGTGGGGCTGGTCGCGAGGAAGATCGCTGACCGGTTCGAGCCGAACGTGGATGCCGAGTAGTACAGGTAGTACTGGCCGTTGTGGTAGGAGATGTCCGGCGCCCACAGATTGGCGCTCCCGCCGGTGTACGTCGTCGTCCACGGCGCGCCGTTGGGGAAGGCGGCTCCGGCGGCCCGGAAGGCGGTGCGGTCGGTGGAGGTGGTCAGCGCGATGTTGTTCCCGGTCTGCGCCACGATGTACGTGCCGCCGGGCGTCTTGACCATCGTGGGGTCGTGGGTACCCGTGGCGCCCGAAACGGGACCCGGGTTGGGGTAGGAGCCCGGCGGCGTGGTCGGTGTGGCCAGCGCATTGATCGGGGCCGCGGCGGCGGGCGGTCGGACAGCGGCTTGCGCGTGCATCGCGGCAGCCGACATCACTGCCACGACGGCGGCGACCGGCACGGCGAGCAACACTCGCCGCCGCATGTGGGATCCGGGCATGGAAGCCTCCAGGTTCGCTCGAGCCAGCAGACGGTCGGCAGACTCGAGCACGGGGATGTGAGCGCTCACAATTCGATGCGCGTTATGGCTGCGTCCGACGCCGAGGGGGCGGCGCCCGGACGCTGGTGCGCTCTCGCCACCAAGGTGGGCGGAGCGGCACGTTACACGGCAGTTATCGTGCACCCCGTACAGGAAAGTGTCAAACAGGAACGTCGATGCCTACCTGGGCGGAGGGTGACGATCAGCGGCGTTACAGTCGGGGTCTACACGTGGAAGCGGTGCGGAGACTCTGTGGATTACCCGTTCGAGATCGAGGAGATCTTCACCGCCGAGGCGTCCGGCTCGTTGCGGCTTCCGCGACGGCAGGCGGGAAGTTCACCGCAGGGCTTGGCTCTCACACTTCTCGCCGACTACACCGCGTACACCGAGGCCTGGCTGCCGTCCGGCGCACTCGTGGCGCTCCTGGCCGAGGCCGAGGTCAGCGCGGCCAGCGCGCGGACCGCCATCAGCCGTCTCACGCGGCGGTCAGTGCTGCAGGGCAACCGCGTGGGGCGGAGCACCTTCTACCGCCTTGCGCCGTCGGTCGCGGCGCACTTGCGCGCCGGCGGGAGGGGGGTCGTCGCGTTCGGCGCGGACGCTGAGAAGTGGGACGGCTGGTGGACGCTGGTGGCGTTCTCGGTGCCCCAGGAGGGTGCCGCACAGCGTCGCGCTCTGCGTAACCACCTGCGGTGGAGAGGCTTTGCGCCGCTGTACGACGCGCTTTGGGTCTCGCCGCGTCAACTCGAGGACGAGGACCGGGCGAACCTCGCGGAGGTGAATCTGGAGGACCTCACCGTCTTCCGCGCTCGCCACACGGAACTGGCCGTCGGCTCGGGCCGGAGCCCCATCGATGCATGGGATCTGCGCGCCGTCGGCGAGCAGTACGAGGCCTTCATTCGTCACTGGAGCGAGATCGTGCCCCGTGTGCGGGCCGGGGGTTTCGGTGGGGCACAGGCGGTACGTTCGCGCACCGCCGTGATGGACAGCTACCGCCGATTCGCCCCGGCAGACCCGCCGCTGCCGATGCGGCTCCTGCCCGGCGGATGGCAACGGGAACACGCCCGGCGCATCTTCGCCACGGTCTACGACGGCCTCGCCGAGACTGCCGAACGGCACGTTCGCGCCATCGTCGCCGACTTCACCGCGACGCCACCGCGGATCCACGCCAACACCGTTGCCGACCTCTCGGCTGGACGCGTCGCGGAAAGCGTGCCGGACCTCCGCTGAGGTGTGCCGCGTTCCCAGTCGCTTCTCGGGCGCGAGCCTCGCCGCGTGTCGATATCCGGCACCCGGGCTGTGCCGCACATCTTGACACTCGCCTATGTGAGCGATAACACTGCTGCGAAACGTTGCGTGCATGCCGCGGTAACAGGATCGCACTGGCTTCCCCGGCCCTCTGCAGTGTCATCGGCATTCCCGTGAAAGGTCGATCGACTGTGCCTCTCTCCCGACGCGACTTCACCCGCTTGGCCGCCATGGGCGCGCTGACCACCGCCACCGGTGGCGCCACCCTGCTCGGCGCGCCGTCGGCCGCTCTGGCGGCCAACACCGCCTACGTGTTCGGCTACTTCAAGGAGACGCCCAACCAGAGTGGTGACAGTTACGCCCTGCACCTGGCGGTCAGCACCGACGGGCTGAACTGGCGGCCGCTGAACCAGAACAACCCGGTGGTGACCCCGACCGCCGGCACGCTCGGTCTGCGCGACCCGTTCATCCTGCGCAAGCAGGACGGCACGTTCGTCGTGCTGGCCACCGACCTGCGCGGCCGCGTCTTCACCGAGAACAACCAGTACCTGCACGTCTGGGACTCCACCGACCTGCGCAGCTTCACCGGCTATCGCCGGATCCGCATGCACGGCCTGGCCACGCACACCTGGGCGCCGACGGCGTTCTGGGTGGCCTCGCGCAATCAGTACGCCATCGTCTACTCCGCGAACAACGGCGCCGACGTCTTCATGGTCAACTACACATCGGATTTCCGTACGGTGAGCGCGAACCAGGTCTACTTCAGCCCGGGATACCCGGTGCTGGACGCCGACATCGTGGTCGACGGGACGACCTTCTACATGTACTACAAGAACCTCAACGACGGCCTGATCTACGGCGCCCGGTCGTCCAGCGGCAACCCGAACAGTTACACCAACTACACCAGCGGGCTCCGGCAGGGCAACGCCATCGAGGCGCCGCTGCTGATCAAGAACAACAGCGGGAGCGGCTGGCGGTTGTGGGGTGACTCGTTCAGCCCGGTCAACAACGACTACTACGCGTGGTCCACCTCGAACGTCGGCGCCAACTCCTGGACCCTGCTCAACCAGCGCGACTACACGCCGCCGCTGAACGCCAAGCACGGCTCGATCACCGGCATCACCGCCGCCGAGTACGACGGCCTGGTGGCGCGCTGGGGGCTGCCGGGCTGGGTACGGCTGAAGTCGTACAACTTCCCGGACCGGTACGTGCGCCACGCGAACAGCATCGGCCGGATCGACGCGTACCCGTTCGACCCGCACGAGGACCAGCTGTGGCGCATGGTGCCCGGTCTGGCCGACGCGGCCGGTGTGTCGTTCGAGTCGGTCAACTACCCCGGCCGCTACCTGCGGCACAGCGGTTACGCGATCCGGCTGGACCCCAGCGACAACACCGCGGCGTTCCGCGCCGACGCCACCTTCACCCAGGTCGCCGGCCTGACCGACGCGAGCTGGTCGTCGTTCCGGTCCTACAACGTCCCCGACCGGTACCTGCGCCACTCCAACTACGTGCTGCGCATCGACCCGATCGGCACCGGCGCCTCCGATCGCCAGGACGCGACCTTCCGGATCTCCTGACGAGAATCGCCGCGCCCGCCGCCGTCGTCACTTCCCCGGCGCCCGCCGCCGCCGCGCCCGGCAGCCCCGCCGTCCGGCCGCCGCCGGGCAATCGACGATCCAAGCCGACGGCACCATCCACGGCAACGACAGCACCTCATCCTCTGGTCGTGTTCCGGCGCCGCCAACCAGCGCTGGACCGGTATCCGAACAGGGCAATCGCCGAAGCGCCACCGGTTCCCCACCCTGGCGCCCTATCGAACGGACCCTCATGCATCCCCTCGGTAGAAGACGCATTCTGACCGCGGCCGCCACCATGGTGCTGGCGGCCACCGGCACCGTGGCCGTGACGACCGCCGCCGAAGCCGCCACCGTGCAGGCCGGTACGCCCTATGTGCTGGTCAACCGCAACAGCGGCAAGGCCCTGGACGTCTACAACCTGGCCACCACCGACGGCGCCGCGATCAACCAGTACACCCGTAACGACGGCGCCTGGCAGCAATGGAAGTTCCTCGACGCAG